>CAXXOY010000022.1:0-22322 GCA_963668455.2 uncultured Desulfosarcina sp. | reverse complement strand
AACGGTATTCGTTGTTTTGCTCTCAGTGAAGCAGAACGAAGCGTATCTACACGCCTCGCTCTCTGCTGTCAACGTTTATTTTTTTATTTGACCTTTATCTTGAAGAATTTTTTCTTACCGGCGCGCAACAGGATTTCCATACCTTCAATATCATTCATATTTATCATTTCATCAAATGTTTTCAAACGACGATCGTTTACATATCCACCGCCCTGTTTTATCAGTCTTCGCGCCGCGCCGGAAGATTCGACCAGCCCAACTTCATGGAACAGTTTGAAGCAGGCAATTCCCTTTTCAAAGATATCCGCGGACATTTCACATTGCGGGACCGTCTGATCATCACTCGACATTTCTTTCCTGGGAATCGAGCTTGACGTCAACAGGCCCTCTGGGAGTTTCCTGGAACCGAACATTGAGATGGCCGATTGATACGACTGTAGAGCCAGCTCCTCCCCATGAGCCAATTGCGTCGCTTCAAAGGCAAGGATGGTCTTGGCCGCGTTCAGATCCGCACCTTCGAGCTTTTCGACCTTCTTGATCTCCTCCATGGGCAAAAATGTAAAAAGAGCAAGAAAACGGGCCACATCACGGTCATCGGTATTTACCCAGAATTGGAAATAGTCGTAGGGCGGGGTTCGCTCGGGATCAAGCCACACCGCGCCTGCGGCCGTCTTCCCCATTTTGGCGCCGGAACTTGTGGTGATCAACTGAAAAGTCACTCCGAATGCCGATTCGGATCGCATGCGGCGTATCAGGTCGATCCCCATGACAATGTTGCCCCACTGGTCGCTGCCCCCCATTTGCAGACGGCACTTGTAACGGTCATACAGTTCTAGAAAATCGTAGGCCTGAAGAATCATGTAATTGAATTCTATGAAACTCAATCCATCCTCTGATTCCATTCGGGAACGACAGCTTTCCGCCCGTATCATCCGGTTTACCGAAAAGTGACGGCCAATATCCCTTAAAAAGGATATGTATTTCAAAGGGGTCAGCCACTTTGCATTGTTTTCCAGTACGGCGGCACCATCATCAAATTTCAGATAATGGCTTAATTGCCTTTTAATGGCCTCCGCATTGGCATTAACATCCTCAATGGTCAGCATTTTGCGCATTTCTGTTTTACCGCTGGGATCCCCTACCAGCCCGGTCCCCCCCCCCACCAGGGCGACGGGTTTGTGACCATGCCTCTGCATATGAGCCAGGGACATAATCGTTACCAGGTGGCCGACATGCAGGCTCGACGCCGTAGGATCAAAACCGATATAACAGCTAATCGGTCCCGCGTTAACATAGTCGGTCAACTCATCATCGTGGGTGGTCTGTTCAATGAACCCCCGCTCCTTGAGAACATCCAAAACGTTTGTCATTTTACCGGAAGCCTTTCAATAAAGCCCTTATCATTCAGGCTTGAATCAACGTATCACTGTACTAAACAGCTTATTTATTAGCATATTCAACGGCGCGCGTCTCACGGATCACCGTCACTTTGATCTGACCCGGAAAGGTCAGGGATTCTTCTATTTTCTTGGCGATTTCCCTGCTCATCAATACCGACTCTTCGTCCGAAACCTTATCGCCTTCCACTATCACCCTTATTTCGCGGCCGGCCTGGATGGCATAGGTATTGGTGACACCCTTGAAGCTGTTGGCGATTCCCTCCAAATCCTCTATGCGCTTGATGTAATTTTCAAGCAGCTCCTTGCGTGCCCCCGGTCGCGCTCCAGAGAGCCCATCCGCCGCCTGAACCAGCAGGGCATAAACGGACGATGGCGGGACATCCTCATGGTGCGCCGCAATGGCATGCACGACCCCGCTGGACTCACCGAATTTTTTTGCCAGTTTGGAACCGATCACGGCGTGGGGGCCTTCCACCTCATGGTCAATGGCCTTGCCGATATCGTGCAAAAGGCCCATTCGGCGGGCGAGCTTTTCCTTCAGCCCCAATTCCGCCGCCATAATTCCACAAAGCACGCCTACCTCCACGGAATGTTGAAGAACGTTCTGCGCATAGCTGGTACGATATTTCAACCGCCCCAGATACTTGATCAACTCTCCGTGTATACCGTGCACACCGAGATCGAACGCGGCTTGCTCACCGGCTTCCTTGATGGCCGTGTCGACTTCCTGCCCGACTTTCTTGACCACATCTTCTATCCTAGCCGGATGGATCCGCCCATCGGAGATCAGTTTGAGCAACGAAAGGCGGGCAACCTCTCTGCGTACCGGGTTGAATCCCGACAAAATAACTGCTTCAGGTGTATCGTCGATGATCAGATCAATGCCCGTGGCGGCTTCAATAGCGCGAATATTTCGTCCTTCACGGCCAATGATGCGCCCTTTCATCTCGTCACCGGGGAGCTGTACAACCGATACCGTCCGCTCGGCAACAAAATCTCCCGCGTACCTCTGGATAGCGGTTGCCATGATCTTTTTCGCTTTTTTGTCCGCCTCTTCCTTGGCTTCGCTTTCTATGCGCTTTATCAGCTTGGCGCCTTCATACCTGGCTTCATTTTCCATGGCACGGATCAGAAGCTCCTTGGCCTGTTCGGCCGTCAGGGATGAAATTTTTTCCAGTTGCACTTTCTGCTCGGCGATCAGCGCACTGTACTTTTCCTCGTTTTGCTTCAACGCTTTGTCCCTA
Source organism: uncultured Desulfosarcina sp. (assembly GCA_963668455.2). GTDB lineage: Bacteria > Desulfobacterota > Desulfobacteria > Desulfobacterales > Desulfosarcinaceae > Desulfosarcina. The sequence continues at coordinate 19,678 of CAXXOY010000022.1, read as the reverse complement.
TCGTTCAGGCTTCTCTCTTTTTTGCCGATATCGCCTTCACGCCGCTCTATATTCTGGACTTTTTGATCGAGGTTCTCCTCCTTTTGAATTAAACGCCGTTCTGCTTTTTTAAACTCGGAGCGCATCTCCTTGGCCTCCGCTTCCACCTCGCTTTTCATTTTGAATTGCAAGTCCTTGGCTTCTACGTTGGCCTCTTTTATGAGGACATCGGACTTGTTCTTGGCCTCTTTTACAATCTGCGAAGCCTCGTATTCGGCATCTTTTATCCTTTTGCTTCCCAGCGCACCTTTAATGTAAATTGCCGCGCACCAGCCGATAATCAGTGAAACGGCAGCGATACTAAGACCATATATATCCATATCATTCTCCGAGTGTTAAACGTTAGTATATAGTGAAGGCGAGTCACTCGATAGCCGAGCGATACCAATGTATCCTTTCTTCAAGACGAAATTTTGGGCGGTATTCGCCCGATGCAGAAAAGGAAGGGGGAAGAAATATAGCAGGCAGTTGTGGAACCCCCACCATTGTGCCGTGTTGGCAGGCCTTTGATCCAAGAGATCAGGTGGGCGCCCTGTAGTTTCTTTAGGCTTTTCTGTGCATGCAGAACTTGCTCACCAAAACTAGTGAGGGCTCCCTTTTTGTAAGTGTTGGGTCAAAGTTCACCATCCAATCACGAACACGGCAGGGGCTGATTCGTATACGCCTTTTATAACACCTGTAGAAATAGAGACCAGCCTTGTCTGGCTTTTACCGTATTGCCCAAGCCATTGATTTACGTTGATTCAGTCCAACGTTAGGAGATCGCTTTTTCTAATTCATTAAGAACCACTGCGGATTTTTCGGTCATACGGTCCAACAGGTTTTGACATTTTGTTTGGAGTAAATGGTTTTCACTGGCTATGTTCAGCCCCGTTAATACCAGAATAGTCTCTTTATCGACAGCCACCTTTTTATCCAAAAATTGGTCCTGAACCTTTCTAACGGACTCTTCGTAATATGCCACCACTCGCTTTGCATCAGGCATATGCGATTCTGTTTGGAAGGTAAACTTACGACCCAAGATTTGCAGTGTAACCGTATTATCCAAATCGTATCCGTTTATTAAAAATCCAGCAGGTCTGTGTTCTTTTCCTCTGTGGTCCCTTCTAATCTGCCGATCAGTTTATCGATTTTCTCTCTGACAAGAGTTGTCAGTTCTTCGTTTTTCTTTTCTACCTCGATTTTTTCCTGTATCAGGCTTTCAAGCTCTTTGACTTTATTGTTCAGTCGTTCATTTTCCTCTTTAAGCTTTTTGCGGGCCTGAACGACGTGTTCCACTTTTTGTTCGATCAATTCGAATTGCTTAAGAATTGCTTCTATATCCAGCATTTTATCTTGACCTTTGAGTCTAATATAACCGGCCAATGGTTTTTAAGTCAAGCTAATTCACCCTTGCACACCAAACCTTCACCTGCAACAATCGAATCAGAACTAAGACACGGGCGATTACTTTTTAGCCGTTTTTTTGGACCAATAAAAAAAGGGGCAGACCGAAGTGGTTTGCCCCTTTTTAGTTACTATCGGACGCTATTAGCCATTTTCCACCGTACCGATCATTTTAGCGATACGGCTTTAAAATGCCCTTAGCGTGTCTCAGCGAGTTGAATCCGACTAATGGCGCGCAGCAAGGCTGCTTTGGCACGAACAAAATCAATATCCTCGCCACTTGTCTGCAAGCGTTGCTCAGCGCGCTGTGCAGCGTCCTTGGCTCTTTGGACATCAATGTCCTTACGCCTTTCCGCGGATTCAGCCAGAACCGTGACCCGGTCCGGCAGTGCCTCGGCAAAGCCGCTGCTGATGAAAACGAAATGATCGCTGCCGCCGTCATCCTTGTACTTGAGCGCGCCTGTTTTAAGCGTGGTCAAGAACGGTGTATGTCCGGAGAGCACACCGAATTCACCAAGGGAACCAGGGGCCATAACAATCTGTGCGTTTTCACTGACAACAGACTTTTCAGGGGTAACCACTTCGAGTCTTATGTTTTCAGCCATTTATCGCCTCTCTTTATTATGCCTCGCTCATTTCCTGGGCTGTTTCGAGAACCTCTTCGATGCCGCCTTTCATGTAAAAGGCTTGCTCGGGGACGGCATCGTGGACGCCTTCGCAGATTTCCTTGAACGCGCGAACCGTATCTTCGACCTTGACGTATTTGCCGGCTTTGCCGGTAAAGGTCTCGGCAACGTGGAAGGGCTGCGACAAGAAACGTTGAATTTTACGCGCCCGCTGTACGGTCAGTTTATCCTCGTCGGAGAGCTCGTCCATACCGAGGATGGCGATGATGTCTTGCAGCTCCTTGTATTTCTGAAGCATGGTCTGCACCTGACGGGCAACAAGGTAGTGTTCCTCTCCAATGACCATGGGATCGAGAATACGAGAGCTGGAGTCCAGGGGATCCACCGCAGGATAAATACCAAGCTCCGCGATCTGGCGGGAAAGAACCACGGTTCCGTCAAGGTGAGCAAAGGTGGTGGCCGGGGCCGGGTCGGTCAAATCATCGGCAGGGACGTACACGCACTGTACAGCGGTGATGGACCCTTTGTCCGTCGAGGTGATGCGCTCTTGAAGGCCACCAAGGTCAACAGCCAGTGTCGGTTGGTAACCAACGGCGGAAGGCATACGTCCGAGAAGGGCCGATACTTCGGAACCGGCCTGGGTGAACCGGAAGATGTTGTCGATGAAAATCAGAACATCCTGACCTTCTTTGTCACGGAAATACTCGGCACAGGTCAGCGCGGAAAGAGCGACGCGGGCACGGGCTCCCGGCGGTTCGGTCATCTGACCGTAAACCAGAGCGGCCTTGGGCAGAACGCCGGATTCTTTCATTTCATGATAAAGGTCGTTGCCTTCACGGGTGCGCTCGCCAACACCGGCGAACACCGAGATACCGCCATGCTGCATGGCAATGTTGTTAACCATTTCCATCATGATAACGGTTTTGCCGACGCCGGCACCACCGAACATGCCCATTTTACCGCCACGGGGAAATGGTACCAGAAGGTCGATAACCTTTACGCCGGTTTCGAGAACGCGGACTTCGGTATCCTGCTCGGTAAAAGCCGGTGCAGGACGATGGATCGGCATCATCTTGTCCTGGCTCACCGGGCCAAGACCGTCCACGGGACGGCCAACAACGTTAAGAACACGTCCCAGGCTGGCTTCGCCGACCGGCATCTGGATCGGTGCGCCGGTATCTTTTACATCCATCCCGCGTACCAAGCCGTCGGTAACGTCCATGGCGATGGTACGAACCACATTGTCACCAAGATGCTGTGCGACTTCAACCACGAGGTTGTCTTCATCATCGTTGATGGCCGGGTTGGAGATCAGCAGCGCGGTAAGGATATTCGGCAACTGCCCCTGTTCGAACTCCACGTCAACAACAGGCCCCATTACCTGCGTTATTTTACCAATATTTTGTGCCATTTAACAGCCTCCTAAATTGTTTTAACCCTTAAGGGCCTCAGCGCCGCCGACAATATCCATCAGATCCGCAGTAATGGCTGCCTGCCGGGCTTTGTTGTATGCGAGGGTCAAATTATCGATCATGTCGTTGCACGCCTTTGTGGCGTTGTCCATGGCGGTCATTCGAGCGGCATGTTCGCTGGTGGATGTTTCCAACAGTGCCCGATAAATCTGGACATATACGTTTCTCGGCAAAAGATCGCCGAGCAACTCTTCCGCTGACGGCTCGCAGATATGCTCAGCCAGGTATTCCTTGTCGTCGTTCTCCTCCTCCTCGTCGATTTCAATGGGAGGAATGGGCAAAAGCTTTTGCAAGGTGGCTTGCTGCTTGGCCATGCTCACGAACTCCGAGTAAATGAGGTAGACTTCATCGTAGTCCCCATCCAGAAATCCGTCGACCAGCTTTTTTCCGGCGGTGGAAGCGACATTGAACCCGAACTTTGCGCCGACCACGCCGACATGCTCCTCAACGATGGTGTGCGGCGTTTTACGGGCCCAATCACGTGCCCTCTTGCCGAAGCAGGTGAAGGTGTATTCCGCGTCTTCGATTTCGTTATTGGCGATGAATTTTTTGGCCTTGTCGGTAAGATTGATATTGAACCCGCCGCAAAGCCCCCGGTCGGAGGTACACAGAACAATGTGTATTTTTTTAACCTCTTCCTTGGGAATTAAAAGCGGGCTGGCCTCATCGCCGGCCTTTTCCGCCAGGCTGCCAAGAACTTCAGAGAATTTTTCGGCATAGGGGCGAAATCCCTCCATCGCCCCCTGCGCACCACGCAACCTTGAGGTCGCCACCATATTCATGGCTTTGGTGATCTGCTTGGTCTTCTTGACACCCTGGATTTTTAACTGGACTTCCTTTAACGTTGGCATAAAGTTATCGTCCTTATCGCATGTGTTCTGATTTCAGCAGGTTAACCAAGAGCTACTTAATGGTGTCTTTGAATTCCTCGCCGTAGGCCTCAAGCGCTTTTTTCAGCAAGCCTTCGATCTCGTCGGTAATATCCTGGGCCTCTTCAAGTTTGGAGTAGATTTCCGGGAAACGTTCTTCCACGAAGGGGTAGAGCCCGGCTTCGTACTTGGCCACGAATTCGGCCGGGAAAGCATCCAAGTAGCCACGGGTGGCTGCGTAAAGGATGGTGACCTGTTTTTCGTGAGACAGCGGTTTGTACTGGGGCTGTTTCAAGACCTGCACCAAACGCTCGCCACGGGTAAGCTGACGCTGGGTTGCCGCATCCAGGTCGCTACCAAAAGCGGCGAAGGCTTCCAGTTCGCGGAACTGGGCCATATCCAGACGCAGGGTACCGGCAACCTTCTTCATGGCCTTGGTCTGAGCGGCACCACCGACACGGGAAACCGACAGACCGACGTTGATGGCCGGGCGAACACCGGCGAAAAACAGTGCCGGTTCCAGGTAGATCTGACCGTCGGTAATCGAAATAACATTGGTCGGGATGTATGCGGAAACGTCACCGGCCTGTGTCTCGATGATCGGCAGGGCGGTCAGGGAGCCGGCACCGAGGTCATCACTAACCTTGGCCGCACGTTCCAGTAGACGGGAGTGGTTGTAGAAAATGTCACCAGGATAAGCTTCACGTCCCGGCGGACGTCTGAGAAGCAGGGACACCTGGCGGTAGGCGGCAGCCTGTTTGGAAAGATCGTCGTAAATGATCAGGGCGTGCTGGCCTTTATCACGAAAATATTCACCCATGGCGCAACCGGCATACGGCGCCAGGTACTGCAAGGTGGCGGGATCGGAGGCGCATGCGGAAACGATGGTGGTGTATTCCATGGCGCCTTCGCGCTCCAAAACGGCGTGTACCTGGGCAACCGTGGATTTTTTCTGACCGCAGGCAACGTAGATGCAAAATACGTCGGTGTTTTTCTGAGCCAGGATGGCGTCGATGGCGACGGCGGTCTTGCCGATCTGACGGTCACCGATGATCAGTTCACGCTGTCCCTTGCCGACCGGGGTCATGGCGTCAACGGCCTTCAGACCGGTGTAGCAGGGCTCGTGAACCGATTTTCTGGCGATAACACCCGGGGCGACCATTTCAACGCGCCGGAAATCCTTGGTATCGATGGCGCCCTTGCCGTCAATGGGCTCACCAACACCGGAAACCACGCGGCCGAGAACAGCCTCACCAACCGGCACCTGGGCGATGCGGCCTGTCCGTTTGACCATGTCGCCTTCCTTGATGCCCGTGTCCTCACCCATGATGGCGACACCGACATTGTCTTCTTCCAGGTTCAGAACCAGCCCAAGGATACCGCCGGGGAATTCAACCAGTTCAAGTGCCATGGCTTTTTCCAGGCCGTATACACGGGCAATTCCATCACCCACGGAAAGAACGACACCGGTTTCGCTGAGCTCTATCTTTTTGTCGTAGTCCGTGATCTGATCTTTGATAATCTGACTTATTTCTTCAGCTCTTAATTCCATTAGACACTCTCACCCCTTTTTAAAGATTCTCTCATATTGAGCAATTGGGTCTTAACGCTCCCATCCAAAACCAAATCGCCGATGCGGGTTACAATACCGCCGATCAAGCCGGGATCCTGCTCAACCTCCAAGATGATATCCTTACCTGTCCTTTTGGACAGGGCTGATCGAATTTTATCAACGGTTTCCGAGGACAGTTCAGTCGCCGAGACCAAGCTGGCCCGGGCAACGCCCTTGAGTTCATCGGCGAACTTCTGAAAAAATTCGTTGATGCTGCCCAAGAAGCCGATTCGCCCTTTATCGAATAGAAAAAGGAGAAATGTGGTCATGGTTTTCGACAGATTGAACGGCTCCATCACACTGGACAAAACCTTTTTGCGATCATCGACATTGTAGAGCGGGTTGATCAGCACCTGTCGAAGGCTCTTTTCCTGATCGACCAGTTTGGCAAAAGCGTCCAGTTCGTCACGGTAGGTGTCCACCTGGCCATCCTCCTTACCGATCAGAAGCAGCGCTTTGGCGTACCGCCTTGCAATCGCGAGATTTTTCACTATGCCACCACCTTCGCTAAGTATTCATCCACCAGCCTCTCCTGGTCCGTCGAATCGATCTTCTCCTTTATGATCTCCTCGGCTTTTACCAGGGCCTTTTCCACGATTTGGGCCTTGAGCTCTTCCTTGGCTTGCAGGAATTCGTACTCAATGTTCTTGCTGGCCTGATCCTTGAGCTTTTCGGCAGCCGCCTCGGCTTCCTTCAAGATACGAGCCTTGGCGTCCTCACCCTGCTTGACGTACTCGGCAAGAAGGTTCTCCGCCTCCTTGTCCAGCTCTGCCATTTTGGCGTTGTACTCGGCGAGCTTGGCCTCGGCAGCCGCCTTCTTCTCCTCGAGATCCTCAAGCTGCTCCTTAATTCCCTCGATTCTTCCCCCCAGCGCCTGGGAGGCGGGTTTTTTGAGAACAAGAAAGAGACCGATGAACAGAACCGCGAAGTTCATCACCCGATAGGTGTCCGTTGCAACCCACCCCTTCGAAGCGTGCTCATCGTGTTCGCCAGCATGCTCTCCGCCTTCCGAGGAAGCCATGGCCATCGAGCCTCCAAACAAAAGAAGCGCGGCCAGAACCAATGGCAGAATCCATTGGCCGAGGCTACGCTTCCGACTGAAAATCGGAACTTTCATTAAGCAACCCTCCCCAATATTTTTTGTCCTATCGCATCCGCAAATGCGTCTATTTCATCTTCAAGCGCTGCTTTGACGGTTCCCATTTCCTGATTGATCTTTTCCTTGACCGCCTTGAGTTCCGCCTGGGCGGAATCGTTGATTTTGCCAACGATGGCCTTCTCCTCGTCCGCTGCGGCCTGAATCAGCGCCTCCTTCTCCTTCTGCCCGGCAGCACGTGCCTGACGAACACCATCGGCATAGGCTTTTTCTTTCTCGACGACCTCCTGATCGGAGCCGTCGATGACACCCTGAAGCCCTGTTATCTTTTCTTTTCTTTCAAGCAGGATTTTGCGAATGGGCTTGTACAAAACCATGTTCAAAATCCAAATCAAAATCAAAAAATTGACAATTTGCACAACTATGGATCCATCGACGCTTACCATCTAAGTGCCTCCGTCAGCGTTAGAGTAAAATTGAACAAAACGATTTATGTATTTGAAAAAATATACTTACGAAAGGCGCGAACTCCGGCGGTCTATACCACCCATGCCACGGAATTGTCAAAGGTTTTTTGTTTAATCCCTTTAATCCCTTACCCGGTTTTCTTTTGATCCGCTTTGCCGTCGCTTGCCTTGGGGCCGACAGCCTGTAGCATGGGTTTGGTCATGTTGCACGTGCCGTTGAACTTTACTCCGGTCTCGATGGAAATCGTCGGCGCTTGAATATCACCCGTTATTTTTGCCGGTGCATGGGCATCGATTTTCTCGGTGGCGTTGATGTTACCATTGACCGTGCCGTTGATAATCGCCGTGGCGACTTGAATCTCGGCGGTGATCATGGCGCGTTCACCGACGACCAGCGTTCCCTTGTCGGATCTAATTTTGCCATCGACTTTCCCATCCACCCTGATGGTGTCCTCGAAAACCAGGTTGCCCTCGATGGCGGTTCCCATTCCCAGCAACGTCGAAATATGGTCCGTGTTGTTCTCTTTTCGTTTCATCATCGGCTTCGTCCCCTTCTTGGTCTTTGTGCGGCGAGCATTCATTTACGGTTTCCAGTTTCCGGTACGAATTGCAATTTCGGACTTATTCGAATTTGAACCGGCGCATGCTCACATTCATGAGCAGCCCGATACCTATCATCATAGTGAGAACCGACGAGCCGCCATAGCTGACAAAGGGCAGTGTTACACCAACCACCGGCAAAAGCCCCATCACCATACCGATGTTGATGAAAACCTGCCAGGCAATCATGGCGGTTACGCCAACGGATAGAACAGTACCAAAAGGGTCGCGACAACGGCTGGCAATACTCAGCCCCCAGGCGACAATAGCAAGAAACAAGATGATCAGGATCATGGAACCGGCCAGCCCCCACTCCTCGGCAAGCACGGAAAAAATAAAATCGGTATGCTGCTCCGGCAAAAAGGAGAGTGCATTTTGGGTTCCTTTTAAAAACCCCTTGCCGGTGAGCATTCCCGAGCCGATGGCGATCTTTGACTGGATGATATGATAGCCGGCACCCAGGGGATCACGATCCGGATTGAGAAATGTCAGGATACGCTGTTTCTGATAACCATGCAACAAAAACCAGACCAGCGGAACCGTCAACATCATGGTGGTCACCAGCCACCCCAGGGTCCGCCGTTCAATTTTGACGAACAGGGTCATGGCACCGGCGATCAAGGCCACCACCATGGCTGTCCCCAAATCCGGCTGGCGGACAATCAGGGCAAAGGGCAAGACGGTCAACACCGCAGGCATCATCAGGTCTTTAAAGGTCAGCCCCTCGGAGCTGATCAGCTTGGCATAATACCTGGCCAGAATGATGATCACCGCCACCTTGGCCATTTCTGAAGGCTGAACGGAAAAGGGTCCCAAAGGCAGCCAGCGACGTGATCCGGCCACGTACTTACCGAAAAACAAAACCGCGACCAGGGATGTCACCGAAGCCAGGTAAATCATGTTCGCAAATTTCTCGAACTGTTTGTAATCAAAAAGAAAACAACCAACCATGACCACCAGACCGATACCATACCAAATCAATTGGCGTTTGAATAGGGCAATATTGGCCTCCCCGCTGCCCGCGGACACGGCGCTGTACAACACCACCAGCCCCACCCCGCCAACGGCCAGGGTCAGAAGCAACAACCCCCAATCAAAACACTGAAGCAAACGACGATCAAACATGAGTCAGTCCCCTTCCACCAATCCAGAGGCACCTTGCTCCTTGTCTTTGGCCAGCGGCGAATCCTCCGGAATCGGGCCGCCGAAGAGATGGAAGCGAATCATTTCGGCAGCCACCGGTGCGGCAGCGGAGGATCCATGCTCACCATGTTCTATAATTACGGAAACGGCAATTCTCGGTTTTTCGCGGGGCGCATAGGCCACGAACCAGGCGTGGTCTTTAATCGGTTCGAGTTCACCGTCTCCATCGCTGTCTTCACGCCGCCCAACCACCTGCGCGGTTCCGGTTTTTCCGCACATAACCACGCTCTTAAGGCGACTGCGCCAGGCTGTCCCATGTCTTTGGTTGACCACTTCGAACAACCCCTCGCGCACCAAATCGAGGGTGGCTTTGCTGACCGGCAAGCGGCCCACGACTTCAGGCGCGCTGTTGTAAACGGTTTTTCCGTCCGCCGTTCGAATGGTCTTGACAATTTTCGGCCGATAGCGGGTGCCGCCGTTTCCCACGGCGGACGCAACCATGGCCATTTGCAGCGGAGTAGCCAGGTTAAATCCCTGGCCGATCACGATCGACAAGGTTTCCCCCTTCTGCCAGGAGACCCCAGTGCGCCTTTTCTTCCATGCCGCGGTTGGAACCAACCCGCCGGCTTCGTGGTCCAGGTCCACGCCGGTGGGACTGCCCAGACCGAATGCCCGGGCATACCAAGCCAGACGATCGACCCCCAGATCCTGGCCAAGCTTGTAAAAATAAACGTCACAGGATTCCTTCAGGGCTTTCAGGACATTCACATCTCCATGCCCCCAGCGCTTCCAGCACCGGTAGGTACGGTTGCCGAATTTGAGCGCCCCGGCACAATAAACCGATGAATTCACATCGATCACCCCCTCCTCCAATCCGGCGGCGGCGGCGATAATCTTATACGTGGAGGCAGGCGGGTATTCGGCCTGGATGGCTTTGTTTGAAAGCGGCCGTTGAGGGTCCGAAATCAGGGCGTTCCACGCATCGTGGCTCAACCCGGAAATGAAGGCGTTCTGCTCGAAGGAAGGACTCGACACCATGGCCAGGATCTGGCCGGAGTCGGGATCCACCGCCACGGCCGCGCCGGCCTTGCCGGCCATCAGCTGCTCTCCGCGCAGTTGCAGGTCATGATCGATGGACAAGACCACATTGTGTCCGGGAACGGCGTCAACCGTTCTGAGCACGCGGGCCACCTGTCCGGTGGCGTTGACCTCGACCTGCTGGCCACCCCGCTGCCCGCGCAACCAGCTTTCGCAGGCCCGCTCGACCCCGTACTTGCCGACGAAGTCACCGGTTTTGCAATCACGGTAGGCTTCCTTTTTCTGCTCCGCGGTGTTGATTTCTCCCATATATCCCAGAACATGGGCCGCACTGGGGCTGAACACATATTCCCGTCTGGGGGAAACCCCCACCACGATGCCGGGCAGATTCCACCGATTGACCTCGATGGCGGCCAAGGCCTCGCGCCCGATATCAGCCTTGAGCACAACAGGTTTATACGTAGGCGTGCCCTTGGCCTTTTCCAAGCGGTCCAGCAGAAGCGCCTCGTCAAAGCCTGTGTAGCGGGCCAGTTTGGAGATGGTTTGCTCAACCGGCTTGGCATCCCTGACGATGATCTTGAGATCGTAGGCCGGCCGGTTATCCGCCAGCAGGCGGTTTTTGGTGTCGTATATCAGACCGCGCGGGGCGTCCACGCTCTTGATGCGGATGCTGTTGATTTCCGATTGGTGGCGCAGCTCCTGGCCGATGATGACCTGAAGATAAAAAAGGCGGGCGATCAGAACCACGAAAGCGGCCACCACCACGGTCAGGGTAACGCCGAGTCGCTGATTGAACCAGTCGCCATCCACATTATCGAGAAAATTGGTCACGAATTCCCCAGACCGTATTTTTCCGAGAAGAATGTTTTTTGAAAGTACTGCGCGATCGTTTGCCCCTTAACGAACAAAACCACCAGGAAGGGTCCGGTAATCGCCCCCCAGACAACCTGTCCGGGAACCACCGAGACGATCGCCGCCGCCGGCCAGGCAACCGGTGCCAGGACGATGGCCGTAAAAGCCGCCACGAGGCTTTCGAAAGCCGTGGCGATACTGACCAGCAAAGGCAGCAGAATCACATTTCCGACGTGCAGAAACTGAATGGCCCAGCGCACCCCCGCATACATCCACAAATAGGTGGTCAGGTGCAGGCCGAAACCGCATCCGGAGATGCCGTCCATGGCCATCCCCGCAAAAAGCAGAACCGGAATGGCCCCACGCGGCCGGCGGTGGACCCCCAGGTAAACCACAAAAGGAGCCAGCAGGTCGTACAGGCTGGTTGCCCCGGCCATTAAAAGAGTTGTCTGGCAGACAATCAGAAAAAGGCAAACCAGCAGATGATACCCGTAAATCATGGCTCACCATCGGAATCGTCGGCCATCAGTCGGTCGATGACAAAGACCTCTTCGAGGATCTCGAAATCCACATACGGGGTCACCGACACCCTCTGGAAAATGCCGGCATTCAAACGGACGATTTCAGAAATGCGCCCCACGCGCAGCCCCTTGGGGAACACCCCGTCCAGACCGGAGGAAACCACCGAATCCCCCACGCCGATCTGATGCTTGCGCAGCACATAATCGAACACGCAATAGTCGTCCCCCCCGCCCTTGACAATCCCCCGCGCCCGGGTCTGCTGAACCAGGGCGTCGACGGCGCTGTTGGGGTCGATCAGAAGGAGCACCTTGGCGTAACCGGCCGAGGCCTCGACCACAACCCCCACGATGCCTTCGGGAACGACCACCGGCGCCCCCTGGTAAACCCTGTCCATATAGCCCTTGTCGATGATGATGGTCTTTGACCAGGCGGAAGGGTCCCTGCCGACCACCTGGGCAGCCACCATGGGCCGGGTGACTTCCTTCTGGAAACCCAGCAAATGGCGCAGCCTCTCGTTGGCCAGCCGGGTTTCACTGTAGGCGTTGATTTTCTGCCGGCTAAGGCTCAATTCCTGTTTCAACCGGCGATTTTCCTCGGCGGTATCCACCAGAAAAAAATAGTGATTCCAGATGTTTTTAACGAACTGCGTACACGAGGTAAGCTGCTTTTGAAATGGCGCGACAACGGCTACCACGCCCCGCCCCAATCCGACAGGGGCCTGGGCATGTTTGCCGGTAATGGTAAGGAGGATGACATTCACCGCCACCAGGACGATCACGGCAGCAACCAGTAGCATCCTTTTGGAAAACATGGGTATTAAAGAATGATCACCTGTTTAAGGATTTCCAGACTGTCCAGGGCCTTGCCGGACCCCAGGGCAACAGTGGACAAAGGATCTTCGGTCACCGTGATGGGCAGACCGCTGGCCTCGCGGAGCAACTTGTCAAGATTTTTAAGCAATGCGCCGCCACCGGTGAGCACGATGCCGCGATCGACAATATCGGCCGCCAGTTCCGGCGGGGTCTGTTCGAGGGCGATTTTGACCGTTTCCACGATGGCCTCGATCTGCTCGGAAATCGCTTCGCGGATCTCCTCGGAATCGATGGCCAGAATTTTAGGAATACCGGTAACCAGGTCACGCCCCTTGACTTCGATGGTCTCTACCTTGTCGGAATCCGGATAGGCGTTGCCGATGGTGGTTTTGATGATCTCGGCCGTCCGTTCACCGATGAGCAGATTGTATTTGCGTTTGACGTACTGGATGATGGCTTCGTCCATCTTGTCGCCGGCAACACGCAGGGAGCGGCTGTAAACAATGCCAGCCAGAGAAATCACCGCCACTTCGGTGGTGCCGCCGCCGATATCGACGACCATGTTGCAGGTCGGTTCGGTGATGGGCAGATCGGCCCCGATGGCGGCGGCCATGGGCTCCTCGATGAGGAAAACTTCCCGGGCTCCGGCGGATTCGGCGGATTCGCGCACGGCGCGTTTTTCCACCTGAGTAATTCCGGACGGCACGGCGATGATGATTCGCGGACGAACGAACGTCCTTCTATTGTGCACCTTTTGGATGAAGTGACGCAGCATGGCTTCGGTCACCTCGAAATCGGCGATCACGCCATCGCGCATGGGCCGGATGGCCACGATATTACCCGGTGTACGGCCCAGCATGTTTTTCGCTTCGAGCCCAACGGCCAGGACCCGGCTTTTCGTTCGGTTGTCGGTCCGAACGGCCACCACCGAGGGCTCGCTAAGAACAATGCCCTTGCCTTTTACGTACACCAAGGTATTGGCCGTGCCCAGATCGATGGCCAAATCGCTGGAAAAGACACCCAAAAAGGAATCGATAAAGTTCATACTGCCTCTTGTTAAAAAATTATTGTGTTGCTGACGAATGTGTATCACTGGGGCAAAGGCGGGGAAAGCCGGCCTTTTTCGCAGTGGAAGGCTACTAAAACGGGTACCAGAAACCCGGGGGCATTTCAAGCCTTAATTTGTTGAAATCAGGTTTAATCCTCTTGATTTCAAATAGATTTCATTATCCTGTCATGGATTGCGGGACGAAATCCGGCCAATCGATTACGCCAACGAAACGGGTGGACACGATTGGTCAAAAGGATAACCGTAATATTAGTTTTCAAATCCATCCAGAAGGAGACCCCGGTGAATCCCAAATGGCCAACCGTCTGGGTTGAGAAGTAGTTCCCGGCACTTGATTTCTCGGCAGCCGGCCGGTCAAACCCAAGTGAAAAATCGTGGCCGGGGTTTCCATGAAACAGTTCATCCAATATCGATGCCGAAAAAACAGCTGCCGTCGATGGGCTGCGATGCGCTTTTACCAACGTGCGCAATAGGCGAAAAACCGCTTCCGCCGTGCCGAACAAACCGGCATGCCCGTCCACGCCGCCGGCGAACCAGGCATTGTCGTCATGCACCTCTCCGATTAGCAGACGGTTTCTCAGGGGGCAAAGTTCGGTGGCGGCAAAGGGCCTTCGGGGGCGTGTGGGAGAATGCAAATCCACAAAAAACAAATCGTGGATACCCATGGGCATGTAAACCTCATCTGCTAGAAAACGATCCATGCGGCGCCCGCTCAACCGTTCGACAAGCCGGCAGAGAAGCATGAACCCCAGGTCGCTGTAAAGGGTTTTCTTCCCGGGCGGACCGGATACCGGCAGCTTTGCAACAAGATCCAAAACCGCGGCCTTACGCAACGACGGCGGCAGCGCCTTGAGGGTCATGTAAAAAAGATGATGGGCCGGCAATCCACTCTGGTGGCAAAGCAGGTGACGGGGGGTGATGGCCGCTTTATCCGTTCCAGCCAAAACGGGCAGCCAGGTTGCCGCCGGCAAATCCAGGTCAATCTTCCCCAGGTCCACCAGCCGCGCCACGGCCAGTGCGGTGGCAAGGGGTTTGGTCAAGGAGGCCAGATCGAACACGGTCCGGCGGGTCATGGATCGACCGTCAAAACCGTTGGCCTTGCCGTAGGCCTCGAAAAACAGCGCCTCATCCCCTCTTCCCACGAGGAGCACCGCGCCGGGAAAAACCCGGTCGCGAAGGCCCTGTCTCATCATTTCGTCAATGGGGTGCTGATTCATGGAAAGTATCTGAACCGTTAGAGGTGAGCGATTGCCGGCACGCCAAAAGCCAGGCTGCCGGCGTCGGTATCCAAACAGGCAGGCCTCCCCACGGGGAGCGTGAGGTTGGTGCCCGTGTGGCCCACGGCGAATCCGCCCAGAACCGGGATTTCCAGATCGCCCAGGCAATCGGCAACGATGCCCCGGATGCTTTCCATGGGCCCGCAATCACTGAACGTCCCCAGGGCCACCCCCCCAAGGCGGTCAAGGCTGCCGGCCAGACGCAACTGGGTCAGCATGCGGTCGATGCGATAGGGGGCTTCGTTGAGATCCTCGATCAGCAAGACCGCGCCGCTCAAATCCGGCTCGAAAGGCGTTCCAATCAAATGATTGAGAACGGTCAGGTTGCCGCAATAAAAGGGGCCGGTTGCCTTGCCGGGTCGAATTTCCATCGGTTTACCGGCGAAAATCTTAATGGACGATGATTCGGTAAGTGTCTTAACAAACTGGTCACGGGTTTCATTGTCGGCGCCGGCCAGGGTAGTTACATTGGGGCCGTGAAACGCCGCTATGCCGCAGCTTTGGGAAAAAAACATAAGCAGCGCGGTAATATCGCTGAATCCCACGAAGGTCTTGGGGTGTTTCCTTATCAAAGCCACGTCCAACAGCGGCAGAATGCGCATGGCCCCATACCCGCCCCGGGCGCAGATAATCCCATCAACCGCCGGATCGGCAAACAGGCGGTGAACCTGCCCGGCCCTAAGCTTGTCGGAACCGGCCAGGTATCCCTCGTTGGCATAAATCTCATCGGGAACGATAAGATCGAACCCCATGTCCGCCAAGACCTTCAGGCCCGATTCGACCCTGTTGCGCTCGACCGGACCGGCCGGGGCCACAATACCCAGGGTATCCCCAGGGGCCAGGGGGTTGGGGACGGTTATTTGATTTGTATCGGGTTGATTCAAAATTTTCTTTCATGCTCCTTGACACCGTCATACGATGGTGCTAATTGGTGTGTTTCTCGTCGGGGCGTAGCGCAGACTGGTAGCGCACTTGAATGGGGTTCAAGGGGTCGGAGGTTCAAATCCTCTCGCCCCGACCAGAATTTAGCAATGAAATAAGCGGTTTAGCCAAAGCGGCAAAACCGCTTTTTTCCGTTTTTGGCCTTTGTGTGCCAAATGTGTACCTCACTTATAATTCCTCACGCCAAAGTTGTTCTCCGCCAGTAGTAAACCCACCCTCATTTTTAACAATCCGAAACGATATTGGATTTGTCTGAATTGTAATAATTTGAAAGCCGATTAGTCATCTCTTGATGGCGCCTGAGCGTAAGGTGTGTGTACCGATCAGTCATCGCTAAGTCACGATGGCCTATCATTTCCTTGGCGTCCTTCAAATCGCCGCCTTGGAGAATAATATGTGAACAATACGTGTGCCGCAAATCATGATAATGGAAATTTTCAATTCCGGCAATCTTGCAGACCGTATTCCACGCAGAGTCAAAGCGACTTATCCGCAAACCATTGAGGCGACAGAAAACAAACCGGTTTTCCACCGGAGTAATTTTTCTTCTGTGGCGCATCCACTTGAGATGATCTCGCCAGTGTATTAACGCCTTGAGGCTGTTTTCTGCGATTTTGAACGTTCGTTCATTACCGTTTTTTGTTCGATAAATATGGATAAGCGATTCCTCGGTGCAATCCAATCCAACGTCAGTCCACTTCAGATCCAATACCTCTTGCCTGCTGGTTCCATGCTCGGCCGCAAGCCATATCAATGCGGGCATGTAATGCCTGCTCCGTGTCTGCTGACATGCTGCAATCAGCAACTGTATCTCATTTCTGAAGAGAAAACGATTTCGCTCATGGTGTTTTTCGCTCAATTTTGAAACGCCTGTTGAGGGATCAACACAAATGGCATTGAGTTTCAAACCATGCTTGAAGATTTGTTTGAGCACAAACAGTTGCCTATTTGCTGATATATTCGAGAGCATTTCGGAAACATGGTCTCGGTAGGCAACGATATCTTGTTTGGTTATCTCGCTGATAAGACGTTGGCCAAATTCGCGGTCAAGGATATTCGCATTATACTTGTAACCATCAACAGTTTCCGCACTTAGGTCGCGACGTTTCAATCGCGCTTGCCATTCTGTTCGTAGTAAACGTGATACCTCTCCAAAACTAAGAACTTCGAACTTTATTTTTCTGACCGTCTTGATCTTACCGGTATCAATTAATTGCCGCAATTCATTTTGTGCATCCTGGGCCTCCCGCATGCGACGATATGTTTTGTAATAACGTGATTTTCCAGTAATCGGATCGGTGTACGTAACAACGTAACTTTTTCTGTCTTTTCTATTCCGTTTCTGGATTTTAACATTGGCCATTGGAAGCTTCCTTTCCAGAAACGTATTCTTGAACCAGATGATTTTCAAAGAACGACACAACATCAACCTCTTTAAACAGCACTCTACCACCAATCCGGTATGATTTCAATTCACCAGATTTAACCCACCTGGAAACCGTGGAAGGGTGCACCCTGCATTTTTCCGCCACCTCTGCTCGTGTTATAATTTGATTTTTTTCTAATAAATTTTTGGCCATGGTGACATTCCTTTCAAAAAACAAATTTTAATTATTTTTGTTCTTTGTAGGTAATAGAGAACGTGTAAAATGGCCGATGATGTTTTGAAAAAACTATTAATACATAGTAATTATAGCAAAAATTCCGATTTCAAATGATTTTTTTCCAAAAGCAGTTCCCTTTTTATGTTTTTAGAAAAAGGCAATAACTTTTATATAAAACAACAATCATTTTGCAAAACAACGTTTACTTTATCGAATATTTTTGCAAAATCTCGAAAACCACAGGGGGATTGAATACTTAGAAGCCAATAAAAAGCTAAAAAATTTTTGCCATATATAAGAAGGTAGGAAAAATCATAAATTCTTTGCCGGCATCCAATATAAAAACCACAATATCCATTTTACATCAAAACTATAATTAATGCCCATTTTGTTACTTTACCATTTTATAAAAGAGATGGATAAACATCGAATATAGAAGGGTTGAACGCCTATTGGAGTGTTTTGAAGGGAATTCAAGTAAAGAATATAACATACTGTAATCTTTTGAATTATTAACCTGCGTTGGTCTATCTCGATTATAGATCATCCTTGTAGTTTCATTATTGATAAAAATATCTATGATCAATATCGAGAACGTGTGACATGGCAAAAAAAGCGCTATTTACCAAAACATAAATATTTTTCGGACGAAATTTTTTTATAATTTCTTACTTTTGACTTTTCTTAACGGAAACCGTACATAGAATTACTTAAACTGAGCGATTCAAATTTTGGTACGTATTCAATTTGGCGGGAATGATAATGCATCCGGTCATTATTACCGCCCAAAATTTGAACCCTTACGGGTTGCCGATCTTGCCCCATCTCCGGCGTTAGATGTCTTCCCGCATAGAAGGGCTATAGCGGAAAGACATCTGGCTTGTATATGCGGCAAGCTTGGCAATCGCTCAGTTTAGGAATTAATATTATAGGTTGGTCGCAATGCAGCTGTATAGAAGGAAGTGGAGAAAATGATGTTTCTACTCCAGTTTCAAATTGGTATAAAGGACATACAAAATGAAGTTTTATTAACATATTTCAAACATCATTCATTAATAAAAATAAATAACCCACTAAATTTTAACTCTTATTACTGAATCTTGATCGCATCTAAATATAAACTCACTTTTCTTCATTTTATATCTTATATAAATCAAAAATAATTCGAAAATCGACGCGCCAATTATATAAATGAGTGTGAAAATTTCCATAACACTTACATGCATATATATTTCTACCCATACCATTATAGGTGCAATATTTATCGTTACCTTAAATTCAAATGGTTTTAAGAAATTTGGCATAAACATAGTTTGAGCAAATTACCATACTAAAATCAACATAATTCTATTTCATTATAGTCAAAGCATCGCATTTTTTGGACAATCATATGTTAGCCAACTGGAAAATGATCGATATATTTGTAGCCAACACTGATTCTCGACAACGATGAGAATGTCCTGTGGAACGTTAAGAACGGTGTCAAAGTCTGGCCGATCAATTTGATATTCATTTTCTCGACTATGTTTTTCAATCATTAGGTGAGAGAAATAATTAAACAAATAGTATTTAAACGCCGGTTTTGATAGTCCGAGATAATCAGGAATGGGGTCGTTTTGGAATGAAATGATGGCTGCTACCACAAAAACAGCAGGAAAATGTTTCATTTTAAATTTTCGCTCATCAAAATAACTACTCGCACATTTAATCAGAAGGTCAATTTTCTCATCAGACAAATTTTCTGGGAAGATGGCGGATATATCATCGTTCACAATAAGCAGCGCGAATTCGCATACAAGGTCTTCAATATACTCGTTATTGTCAATACAATCCATATAACTATCTAATTTTAGATTATTTCTGAAAAATTTTCACATGCTACTTATAGTCTGTAGACTTATAGTCATCATATAATTAAATGTCAAGTCATGAAACCTCATAATCATGACTTGAAAATTCTCGGGGATATCTTGCGCGCTTTTAGGCAAGCACATGATATTTCACAAGAGAAATTAGGTGAATTGACTTCGCTACATCGAACCTACATAGGAAGCGTCGAACGGGGTGAACGGAACCCTTCATTTAGAAGTTTAAACAAAATTTTGAGTTCGCTAAGTGTCAAATGGACTGAGTTTGGTAGCAAAATAGACGATGGATTCTAAAAAATATTTTGGGGATTTCGACAACACAGTCAGCCAAAAACATGAATGTCAAAAAATTGTCCTAATTGGAGCAACACCAATTAGGACAAT
>CAXXOY010000021.1:0-13015 GCA_963668455.2 uncultured Desulfosarcina sp. | reverse complement strand
GGGCATTCCGCCCCCGTCACCGGACTGGGGCAGCATGGTGGCCAAGGGCCGCGAGTTCATTCTGGCCGGCAGTCCATGGGCGGCGATGTGGCCGTCCATTGCCATTGCCTCCCTGGTGGTGGGGCTGAACCTGCTCGCCGATGGATTGCGTGAGGAGTCCATGCGCTACCAATAACACCCAAGATGGGCGATTGGCTTTTAGCCGTTAGCGCTTATTAATTGCTCAGTCGGTCGTCTGGGCTGAAACGTGCAAAGATCCAAGGAGTGGTGATGACCGTCAACGATACCGACAGACCGGCCCAAATCGTCATTGACGTCGACCACCTGAGCATCGCCTATGCGACGCGTAAAGGCGATGTCGAGGCTGTTCGCAATGTCTCTTTCACCGTACGGGAGGGAGAAACCGTCGGGCTCGTGGGCGAATCAGGATGCGGCAAGAGCACCATCGCCTATGGAATCGTCAACCACCTCGGTCCCAACGGCAAGATCACCAGCGGGCAGATTCGTTTCCAGGGCACCGAGCTGGTCGGCAAGAGCGCCGCACAGCTCAAAAAACTCCGGGGCAACCGGATCGCCATGGTGTTTCAGGACCCCATGCAGGCCCTCAACCCGTCGGTACGGCTCGGGGACCAACTGGCCGAGGTGCTCACCTGCCATCGCCAGATGTCTCGCAGTGAAGCGTGGGACCGCTCCATTGCCATGCTCAAGCGGGTCAATATGCCTGACCCGGGCTCCATCATGCGCCGCTATTCCCACCAGATCTCCGGTGGCCAGCAACAACGGGTGGTCATTGCCATGGCAATGCTCAACAATCCGGCCCTGTTGATCATGGACGAGCCGACCACGGCCCTGGATGTCACCGTTGAAGCTGCGGTGCTGGACCTGATCGAGGAGCTCAAAACGGATTTCAAGGCGGCCAACATCTTTATTACCCACAACCTGGGCGTGGTGGCTCGGGTCAGTGATCAGGTCTGCGTGATGTATGCCGGCCAACTGGTGGAAAAAGGACCGGTGGTGGAAATTTTCAAGCACCCCTGCCACCCATATACCCAAGGACTCATGGCGGCGGTTCCCAAATTGGGCGACAGCAAACTCGATTCCATGCTCTACCCCATCCGCGGCCGGGTACCGGCACCGGTGGACCGGCCGCGCAACGCCTGCGTCTTCGCGCCTCGCTGCGACTATGCCACCGACCGCTGCCGCGAAGCGTTGCCCACGATGGTACAGCTATCCCCGGAGCACGCGGCCCGCTGCCTGTACGCCCGCGAAATCGATCGGCATCCACCCGCCGACCGTCAACGCGCGCAGGCCGCCCAAACCGCCACCTTGCAATCGTCCCCGGGCGAAGCAGAAAGCCTTTTGCAGTCCGAGCATCTCAAACTCTACTACACCCAGGAATCCAATTCCGTGGTGAGTCTGTTCGGTATGGGAGAAAAAAAATATGTCAAGGCCGTCGATGATGTTAGTCTGCGTCTGGCCAAAGGCCGTACCCTGGGCCTGGTTGGCGAATCCGGATGCGGCAAATCATCACTGGTCAAAGGCCTCATCGGTCTTGAACCGCTCACGGGGGGTGAGCTCAGTTTCCTCAATATCGATGTCAACGAAGAAGTAACCGAGCGCAGCACCGACCTGATCAAGGAGATGCAGATGGTGTTTCAGAATCCGGACTCCACGCTAAACCCATCCTATTCCGTCGGCAAACAGATCGCCCGCCCCATTCGGCATTTTGGAACCGTTCCCAAAGCCGAGGTCAAACAGGAAGTGTTGCGACTGCTCAAAGCCGTGCGCCTGGGACCGACCTACTACGATCGCCTGCCCCGGCAGCTTTCCGGGGGCGAGAAACAGCGTGTCGGCATCGCCCGGGCCCTGGCCAGCCGACCGGACCTGATCATCTGCGACGAGCCGGTGTCGGCCCTGGACGTGTCCGTTCAAGCGGCGGTCATCAATCTGTTGCTGGAAATCCAGCACACCTTCGGGGCGTCCATGATCTTCATTGCCCACGATTTGAGCGTAGTGCGCTACTTTTCCGATGACATCGCCGTCATGTACCTGGGAAAAATCGTGGAAATCGGCCCGGCCGAAAAAATCTACGATCCCCCCTATCATCCCTACACCGAAGCACTGTTAGCGGCCGTGCCCATCGCAGACCCGGAAGCCGAGCAGAAAGAGATTCGTCTCAGCGGCAATGTACCCAGTGCCCTGAACCCGCCCCACGGCTGTCGGTTTCATACCCGGTGCCCCCGTCGTCGGGAAATGCTGCCCGATGGCGGCCGGATCTGTGAGAAGGAGAACCCACCCTGGCAGCAAAGTGCGGCCGGTCATCGCATTTTGTGCCATATTCCACTGAAGGAGCTGGAGAAGATCGCCCCGGTCGTGCACACGGCCGCATAGCAAAGGCGCATGCAGAAAACAATTGTTCCATCACCATTGTTTATACCGCAGACCTTATTCCAGCTTCAGCGTAGGCGCAATGCGGTTCAAATAAATGGCCTCCTGTTCGTCCAGAATGGCGTTTAGTATTTCTTGGTTCGTACGCAGATTCATGAGCACCGCGCGCAGCACCACGGTGTCAGGTTGGCCGGATCGCCGCAACGTGGTGCGGGAAACAAAACTGTTGCCGGCCTCACGCTGCATTCGTTGGACTTTGATATTTATCTTATTCAACAGTCGCAATCGTTCTTGATCATTGACCGTTTGCTTTGAATCCTTGGATTCGCGTAGCGCCTCCGGTACAAGGCGGTAGGTCAGGATGTTGAGTTCCGGCGCAGTGATGAGTTCAAACATGGGGCGGCGCTTGATTTCTTCAGCAAAAGCCTGGGCGATTTCAATACCGTGATCAATGAGCAGCGCGTATCCACCGGAACCCATAATGTCCAACGCACTTCCCAGGACCAGCGACGTTGCCGAACGCGATCCTGCCAAAGAGCGAATTCCCAGATCGACCGACCCCGGGCGGTTAATGTAAGCGGCATGATAGGCCACCGCATCCATGGCTTGGGGATCCTTAAAAAACACCATGCCGTTGGTCATGGGCAGGTAAAATTGTTTATGTCCGTCAATGGTAACCGAATCCGCCAACTCAATGCCTTTGAGCAACCCGCAATAGTTTTCCGACAGCAATACCGGCCCGCCCCAGGCCGCATCCACGTGAAAGTGCACGCCGAACTCGCGGCACAGCCCGGCAATTTTGGGCAGGGGATCCACAGTGCCGGTTTCCGTGGTACCGGCAATGCCAATAACCGCCATGACCGAGGTTTCCGGATCACGGTGATGATCCTTGAGCATGCGCTCGAGCACGGTAAGATCCACACGGTTGGCGCTGTCCACGGGAATCGGCGTCACCGCGTCATAGCCCAGACCCAACACACCGGCGGACTTGCGGATAGAGTAGTGTCCGAGTTCAGAAACCAGAATCGTCAGTTTGCGCAGGCCACGGTCGTTAAGGGCTTTGGCCACGCCGTCGCGTTCGGCGCCGGCGTAGCCCGATGTAGCCGGCAACAGACGGTTGCGGGCCACCCAGAGAGCGGAAAGGTTGGCCAGCGTACCGTCTTCCACAAAAGAGCCCAGGGTGCTTTCGGGCTTCTGGATGTGTGTATCATAGAAGGTGTCGTCAAAATTGAACAACAGCCGGTGAACCTTGGCCAGCACCTGGCGTTCATAAACACTGACCACCTTGGAGGTCTCCAGTTTTACCGGGTTCTGGTTCAGTGCGGCAACAATGGTACTCAAGTGCACCATGAAAAAAGGAATCGCCGAGGTCATGTGACCGATAAAATAAGGAGAGGAAATGTTGACCGCCTGCGGGGCGATCTCTTCGATGATTTCGGCGATCACATCGGCCAGTTTTTTAATCGGCGTGCGCGCGATTGTCGACGCGGTGAACTGCTCGGCAAGTTCTTTCAAGGGGATCTCTTCGGTGATTCCCACATGCCTTCCTAAAAAATCATGCAGGCCAAACAGGATCTGTTCCATATATTTGGTAAGCACATTACGGGATTGCTCGTTCTCCGGCTTGTGGAAGATTCGCTCCAGGGCTTGGTAATCAGCGACCAGTTGAGGACGGCTTTTTTGCGTTGTCATTAAAAATACCTCGTTTGAAATTCAGTTCGCGCCAACCGGCGGATACACCGAAGGAAAACATTGTAAAAGCATGGTTCCCCACCATGGTTGCAACATTGGGGGGTCAGTCACCACTTTTCAGCTGAATATGCCCTTTTTAAAATTTTATCGACCCTTTTTTAATGTCCTTTGATGGCAAGACACCTGCCGCGTCACCGATTCCTGCAACATACGTGATCTTGATCATGTCTTTTCTGTGATGATGCTCACAAGCTTTCATTGGCCATTATGCTATAGATTTGATCCGTACCCCATTTTCAGATCGGCTACAACAATGATGTAAAGGAAAACGCTTGACCGCTTTTTTAAGGAGGATCCCATGGAACGTTTTACATGTCTTTTATTTCTGTTATTTTTGTTGGCCACGCCATCGAATGTCACGGCAACGCCGATTTTATTTTTTCAAACGGATTTTGAGCGTTGGTCATTACCATTCTTGTCCAAAAAAAATTTTGTAAAATCCATCGATCACTTTTCAATGGGCAAAGATTTGGCAACAGGGATTGGAAGCTTGGCAGTTTGGATGGCAAAAGAAAAACTGGGCTTGTTTTATGCGACGGATATGAACGGTCTTCAGCTCGCTCTTCAATTCAATGGAGCCAATTGGACGATGGTTGAAGACGCCGGCATTGGAACTGCGATTTCCTATGAAATGGGGGAAACAGGTCATCTGGACGGGCGCTTCGATTACCAGTGGGTGGGTTTTGATAACTCACCGCCACCGACAAATCTTCTGGAAAACAGGGCATGGTCTATTTCACTTGACGATGAAAATAAGACGGGGCCTGTGGGAAACGATTCATGTACGGCAACCCGTGAATCTGAAGTTGAAAAATCTTTGTTTGTCCGGGTTCCGGAACCCACCACAATCATCTTGTTGGGCATTGGCCTGCTTGGATTGGCCGGATCTTTAAGAAAAACATTCAAATTTAATCAGACAACGATGGTTTAAATGGGCACAAAAATCATACAGATTACATCATTCACATAGCCATCGCCCCGCTTGTATTCCCGGTAACCGTCGGAGGCCTGCAGTCCCAACGCATAGCATCGCCCTTCCAGATCCACAATCGTCGATTCGCGCTCGCCCTTTTTGTATCTGAACAAGCCATCCTTAAGTGGTAACTGGCTTCCAACCGGATAGTCAGGGTTGGTAGAAGAGATAACGGTTTTCCGGCGGTCAGCAAAAACACTGAAACTGCCCGGCAGAACCTGCTTTTTTTCATCCCTTGGCAGGACATCGGTCAGCATGGCCTGAAATTGGGGTTCGGCATCGAACACGATTTGAATGACGCCCACGGTACGTCGCTCGTCTTCGGGATCTCTCACGACGGTGCTATAGATATAGGTGGCGCGACCGCCATAAAGCGGTGTGGGCAGAAATTCGGAAACGCAATACTCCCGGCTGGACGAAAGCCTCAGCGCCCGGCGCACAAAATCGCTATCCAGTTTCGTGCCCACAATATCCTGGCCCACAGCCAGCCCGTCATCCACAACACGCTCGGACAGTTCTTCCGGCGGGTTGGACACAGCGATGACCACCCCTTGTGGATCAGCCAGCACCAACCGCAGGTAAGGCGTGTAAAGGTTGTTGATGTACTGCAGGTTGGTGGTTAGCGCCTGGCATTCGGCATCACTCAACGGCTGGCTTTGATGTTGGGTCAGAAGCCGGCGGAACATCGGCGTCAGCGCCCACCAACAGACATCGTTTGCCCGTTCATAGAGGTTGCGGTCGGCGATGTTGTTGCCCTGAAAGGCACGGAACTGAACATCGTTGAACAGTGATGTCACAATGGTTTCCTGAAGATTCTGGATGGCCGCATTAAAAAGGTCGTCAATCTCTTCGCCGATCCATTTCACGTATTGGAGAACCTCCACGAAGGTCTTGTTCTGGAATTTGGTGGCTTTGACCCGGCCGTTGATGCTGTCTAGCTTCATGTCGTCCAGCAGTTCCTCGGACGCATGTTTAATGGATGAAAGCTCCCCGGAAAATTCCTGAAGTTTGCTCACCAGTGCCTTGTCCAGAGCGTCACCGGACCGCTGCGTTTTAAATGCATTATCGATATCGATCATGGCCATGGCATACCAAGTCAGCCCGTAAAACCCTTGATACCCATCCGTTGCCACCATACTGGCCAGGTATGTCCGCCCATTGAACGTCAGGAATCTGAAGTCGGCGTCCAAATCAACGTTAATTTTTTTTGCCGGCGGTAAAACGTTGACATTGCTGGCGCACATGACGGTGCCGTCAGCGTCGAGAATGGCGACGATGATCTGTGGATTGCCCTGATTCAGATCCTTGAATATGCCGGTCATCTCATCCTCGAAATCAAAGCACAGGCACAACGTGCCCAGTGCCGCATGCAGATCGGGATCCTCGATTTTCTGCGAGTAGATCAGGGATTTTCCATGACCGGGCCGCAGGTCTGTGTCCCGATAGGTCTCGACATATTTATCCTCGCTCAGGTGATGATGAAGGTCGATGGCCTGGGTCTTTTTCAGCAAGGGATCGGTCGATTGCCTGGCGGTGTTGCGCGCATCCAGATTGGCCTGGACCCGCCCGGCCTCATCCAGCACTAGAATATCGTTGTAAACGGTATATTCGTACTGATAATCGGCAAGCCGCTGTCGAATAGATTCAGCTTTTCGGGCGATCAGATCCGGCTCTTCTCCCGCTTTGACCTGTTTCAGAAAACCGACGATTTCGGCGTCCGTGGCCAGATAACCAACGTCGGCAGTGCGTTCGAAAAGGTTGCGTTTGAGGATGTTGATGGCAAACTTGGCCGCATCCGTGACTTCGAAAATGACCTTCTTGGCCATCTCGAAAAGAATTGCATCCACCAGCCGTCCTTGAATTTCACCGTACTTGGTCATGGTAGAACGCATGTCCTGAATGAGCGGCGTGAATAACCGGGCCGCTTCAACAGGCATACATCCCGTCTCTATCGAGCCGGCGGTGATAGCGCTGACCCAACGATTATTGATGGAGCGGAATTTATCGATATAACGGTTGACAACGGGGATGGATTTAATCAGCCTGTCTTTGTTATTTTGAATAATGGTCGGGTCCATGGATAGTTCTGTGCTCCGATTCATCAGACAATTTGAATATTTCCGCAAACACCTGCAACACTCACCCAATGCAGCTTTTTTTCGGTCTTTTTATTGGATACTTTAACAATAATGTTGCAACAAAAATATTGTATTACATTTTTGTAATTTATTTCACAACGTTTTCAAATTCCATTTGCTAATGCTACAAAAAAAAGGAGAAAAAGGAAATGATGGATCCTACAAACATGCTCAAGCAAATGGTAAGTTTCAACAAGGCCGCTTTTGAGAACTCATTCAAGAGCTTCGTCCGAATGCAGGAACAGGCCGAGCAAATGACCATTGACCTGTGCGATAAGACCCCCTATTTTCCCGAAGCCGGCAAAGAGGCAATGGGCAGTTATGCTGCAGCACATAAAAATTTACATGATCATTTCTTTGCCGTGATGGATGACGGATTCAAGAAGGTGGAAGCGTATCTCGCTGACTGATAAAAAAGGATTGAGGTGTAAAGATCGATCCCAAAAATGAAATCTTCTCACCTCATTGACAAGTGGGTGAATCTTTAATAGTACAGATTAACATTTTCCCGTTAGGATAATCGATAGCACGACTCTCCATAGCGAGTAGACATCATGCGTTAAAAAATGGGATGCAGACGAAAAGGGTAGGTTAATAAAGTAGGCGGATTCTAAAACGTCAGCATCAGCACTGCGTGGAGAAAATAAACCTATCTTTTCGATAGGTTAAGAGTTGTTGTTTTATTCGTACAAGCCAAAACTATTTGGTCTTACATTTAATGGTCAGACCTTAATTGGCCTTACGTAATATATATAATTAATCTTGTCAACAACTATTTCTTCTGGTAGATAAAAGAGTCAGCCAAATCAACAATCAAGGGGAATGATGTTTTCTTTTCAGCCAATCAAACAATCCAACGCAACAGAAGAAGTTCTAGGGCAGTTGAAAGAGGCCATCCTCAGAGGGACGATAAAAGAGGGAGAGAAACTCCCATCGGAAAGAGAATTGTCCAGTTTTTTCAATGTTAGCCGGGGGGTGGTACGGGAAGCTATCCGCGGCCTTAAGGCCACGGGTTTTGTCGAAATCAAACAGGGGCCTCTTGGTGGGGCGTTTGTTAAAGAGATTTCTTTGGGGGCTTTTAGAGACCGGATTTACTGATTTATTTTTTGCAAATAAACTATCGATTGCCGAAATTTTAGACGTTCGTCAATACATTGAACCTGAAATTGCACGGCTGGCGGCATTAAATGTTAACGATCAATACCGGAAGAAACTGGAAATTGCTCTGGCTCAGGAATATCAACCGTTTGAATCACCCGACGACCTGTTGAACAAACTTACAGCGGTTCATTTCATCCTTGCAGAAATGTGCGGGAATCGGCTCTTCGAGGGAATGATTTCTGCGATTATTTCGCTGAACCACCGAATTATTAAATCATTATTGGAAGAGCTGTTGAAAGGACATGGTATTGGGGAGCATGATGAAATTGTCAAAGCCGTTATCGCTGGTGATGCGGAAGCCGCCCGGAAGGCCATGGCGCGCCACGCGTCGAACTTTAAACGGGTATTTCTTGAATTAGAGGAATCCGAAGG
The DNA here is from genome assembly GCA_963668455.2 of uncultured Desulfosarcina sp. Lineage (GTDB taxonomy): Bacteria > Desulfobacterota > Desulfobacteria > Desulfobacterales > Desulfosarcinaceae > Desulfosarcina. The sequence continues at coordinate 4,231 of CAXXOY010000021.1, read as the reverse complement.
GTGGTTGTGGAACCCTAAGTTTTAAAAACTGATCGTCAGCCATTCAGGTATTGATCTGATTCGAATCGAAACCGTTAACATTGGTATCGGGCGTTGTATTTTTGGGGTCCTTCAGCTCTTTCATCAAATTGTCCAATTGCCTGCGAACCTCCGGCGCCATATCCTCCATCTCTTTGATCACCCCATCCATCCATTTGATGAACTCATCATGGTGTTCCTGTCCAAACGCCTTCAGATTATCGATGGTCTCCTCGGAAAGCCTGCTGGCCGACTCAAGGATATCCTTGACCATTTTTTTATAATGTTCCGTCCATACCGCAGCAGCTCTTTTTTCCAGACATGCTGTTTCGAATCGGTAACCACGATACCCCTGAAATTGATGGCCGCTTTTAATAATGGGCCGGTTTTCCATGCAGTTTTTAACAAGCAGACATTTACGATCATTATCCATTTTGTCGGCTGCGATGGTAAACACAGCCGATTCGTTGATCTGTTTTTTATGGTCACTGTAAATTTTGGCTTTGATGGTCCCTTGTCGGGGCACTTTCGATTGAGCCGTTGTGACTTCGCCAATGACCTGACCACTCATATAGACCTTGTCCCCCTTTTGGATGGCCTCAAGGTCGGATACTGATATTTCCACCTCAATTGCCGGCCAGAGAACGAAACTGCACCCATCCGTACCGACAAAGGCGATGCTTCCCAGAAAAACAGACAACGCTAAAAAGAAAAATCTTTTCACCTCTTACTCCTTATATCGGGAAATACCGGTGTTTTTTTTTGCGACAATTAAAAACCCTTCGACATCCTTGCCCGACTGCTTTCTGATAATGGATTCGGATTTTTCCACGGGTTCTAATCCGTGGTGCCTCAGGCAATTTTCAATATATTCCTGAGTGTGGGCATAGCGGCCGCTGGGAAAGAGCTGGTAGCCGGTGCTGTTATCTTCCAGTTTCTCCACCGAAAGAGCAATGATTCCGCCGCAAACAAGATTCGATGATATCGATTGGAAAATCGGATCCAAATTCCCGAAATAGACAAACACATCAGAGCTGTAGATAAGATCAAATGGTGTGGGAAAATCCCAGTCTTGAAGGATGTCAAAGACCATGAGCTCGTCGTAGATATTTTTCTCTTGAGCTTTTTGGAGCATTTTTGACGATACATCGACGCCGATTAGTGATTTTGCATAGGGCCGGTAGAATTGCGAGCCCAGACCGGTACCGCAGCCAAGATCAAGCACCACCATTTCTTTCGTCAGATATGGTGACACGAGATTAAACAGGAGTTCAGGGGTTTTGTACGCTAGTTCATTGACCAGGATCTTTTCAAAAGTGCCGGCACACTGATCAAAAATCCGGCTTACGTGCTGCGCCGGGACAGCATCGGGTGGTGTTGCTCTCCCCAGGCTTTGGAGCATGAATCTTGCCGCCTCGTCATCCGGATTGATCTCCAGCACTTTGTTGTATTGGCACTCGGCCTCCTTGAATTGCTCGAGCTTTTGCAAAGAAACCCCTAAATTGAAGTGGGCCGTCGTATAATCGGGTTTGATTTCAATGGCCTTTTTGTACGACCGTGAGGCATTCTCAATCAGATGAAACTCGTCCTGGGCAACGCCCAGGTTGTTCCATGCCTCCGCAAGATCAGGAGCAAATGCCACAGCCCGTCGAAAACAGGAGATGGCCTCATCCGGCTCGCCTACTTCCCGGTAGGCCACACCGAGATTGTTCCATGCCAAACCAAATCTGGGCTCCTGTTTAACAATAGCGCTGTAAATGTCTATGGCACCGTTGTAATCTTTTTCCACCTGCTTGAGCCGACCCAGGTTATAGCATGCCGATAAATGGGGAGGATTAAGGTTGGCTGCTTTTTCAAAAACCTTTTTTGCCTTATCCATTTGACACTGGTCCAAATACACGGTTCCGAGTGCGTTCAATGCCGATCCCGAATCTGGATTGTCCGTCAACATATCCAGATAGGCTTTTTCCGCTTCGGCAAGCCGGCCTTCTTTATGAGCCAACGTCGCTTTCTTGAAACTGTCTTCGATATCGTCTTTCATGATCCTTAATGGAGTTATTTTTTAAAAACAATCTTTACGGCTAACAGAGATAATGTCCTTGCCTTTGTTAAACGGGAGAATCGGAATGGAGGAATTCACTTCTCGATTAATCTGGAAATAAGTAACAAATGCAGCGATGGTGTATCGATGGCCGTCCCCACTTTGCAGCGTGCCCAGATGGGCGACGCCTTCAAACATGTCCTGAGCACCAATGGTTGCACGCTTTTGCAGACACCAGTTATCCTGCCCTTATCGTAGATATACCCCAACAAGTTTTGCTTGGTAAAAACATCCAGCAGCTGGTGCCCGGTTATCTCAAAGAATCTGTCTCGCGTCAGTTTTTGAGCTTTTGGCGCAGTTAAATAACTGATCGCGGAGCAAGAAGACAGGGCTAAAATCATCAGTCCCATGCACACAAGTCGAAATAAATTCTGCATACCGATCCTTCTTCGCCAAAGAGGTATCGCCTCCAATTCATTCAAAATGATCAGAGCTATAACATAGCCCCGTTAAAGTATAAACCCCCTTGAATCCAGGTTACCGTCTACAAAACCGCATGTCGTTTTTTGATGATAGATGCTATCCGTATCTTCTCATCCATAGGCGGACATCTAAAATTCCCCATCAAGAAAAAGACCTGGCACCATGGCCCATTGTTACGTTTTTGTATTTTCCATCTCAACCGCATACGATTTTTATTACCGGGTTTACAAACTGCTGCAGACCAACTAAAACGGAGGCCGTCGTCATTCGTCATCGTTCATTTTCCGTTCAGGCGATCACATTTTCCATGATGGTGATACCCGATGTTGATGCTGGCCGAAGAAACCGTTTACGAAGAGGAAATCAAAAAAACGAATTGATCATTCAATCCAAAACCAATTCCATCACACAGGAAAAACCATGACTTACCGATTCCACCACATCCACCTGCTATGCAGCAATCTTGAGCACACGATCGACTTTTTTACTCAAACCCTAGGCGCCCGGTTGGTCGCCCGCCCGAAATTCGGCGGAGCCGAGGGAGCCTCTCTTGATCTGAATGGCACGATCATCAATCTCAGGGTCGCCGGGGATAACGAAACTGTCAATGCAAACGCAACGATGCCCGTTTACGGCTACCACCATATGTGCGTCCAGGTCGACGATGTGGATGCCGCTTATCAGGAACTCACCGATAAAAATGTTGAATTTCTCGTTACCCCCCGCAATACGCCCGACAACCTGCGCGTGGCTTTTATTAAAGGACCGGATGGCATTGTGATCGAGGTATTACAACACCTTTAAGCAGGATGGGCATAGATAGTGCCCATCCAGAAATGGCCAATTTGCCCGATATCGGCGTTGCGCGAAAAATTTAATCCTCGGAATATCAACTATATGCCTGTGGTTAAATTTTTCGGGCGCCTTGATCTCAACCAAATTTGCCTATTTCTGGATGGACACTAGATATGATATCTTCGCCATCCACTATTTCCCGCTTGACGGGCGCGATCTGCTTCGCGCCCGTTATAGGCCCTTAATAATTATTAGCACAATAAAAGCAATCATTACCAAAAAATCATTGCCACCTTTTCAATTGAAAAGGTCCATTAGCGTCCTTCTCCGTATTCTTTTAGTAAGCTTTTTAACCCTTCTGGGTCACAAGATTTTAATTTATCTAAAATTTGCTTTGCATTTTTTTTAACGCGTATTTCTTTTGAGGCTTTTATCTCTTCTACTTTGACTTGTAGTTCCTTAAGCGCTTCTAATGTTTTAATATTTTTACCATTTAGATCGAGTTCATCTACCATGGATAATAGCACTTCTGTAAGCATACCAATCTGTTTGCCATAAGAAGCAACTTTTAAAAAAACCTCTTTCTCTATTTCACTATCACCGACTTCTGAGTCGATAGTACCGAAAAACCAGTCAGGTTCGATTCTTTGGTTTACATTTCCACTCAGTGGGAAATTGAAATTAGATTGTAGCCAGGGTAACATTGAAGCCTCCTTATCTAAAAATCATCATTTTTGTTTTTCGCTTCGATCATATTCCTGCACACCTACCAGATACAAACTGCATGGCTCTGGTGATAAGATTAACGATTGTCGCTTGTAGAATGAGTGAAACAGACAACAGTGCCAATCCACGGCGATGCCGATATTGGATCGGTTTTTCAAAAAAGTGTGC
>CAXXOY010000020.1:0-1959 GCA_963668455.2 uncultured Desulfosarcina sp. | reverse complement strand
GCCGCCGGTTGTCCGGCACAGATCAGGGATGGTGAAGCGCCCTAGTGAGCGCATACTTTGCCATACCTTGCAGCGCACAGTGCCTTGCCTTGGCCTTGACGCCGCCATCCCCTTAATGCCTGCCATTAACGCCTCCTGAAGTTCGGCTGATCAAAGAAAAACGGCCGGTCACCCCAAACGTCCAACGACATGGACTCTATTTTATTGAACTTTGCCAATCGTTCGATGCGCGATAAGCCAGTGGTCATGCGCCCGATATTGGCCTTCGACGCCTCGTGCAAGCGGGTGAGTAGATCGTCTTCCACCGCAACCTCGCACACGGTGTCGGCCAGGGTGCGGGCATCTTTCAGGGATATTCCCCGGAACTCGACCCATTGGGTGATGCGCCTGGCAAAACGGCCGTTGGTCTGTACCTTGCGCGCCATTTCCTCCATGCCGATCAATATTACCGGCGATCCCGTGGTATCGTAGATGTCGCGCATCACGTCCAGCATGTCGGTCTGGCGCAGCAGGTAGTCGGCCTCGTCGATGAAAATCGGTCTCGGCTGCTCCATCAGGCAGCGCACCGATGCATCCACCATGGGAGCGCGGAACCGCCCGGAGGGCTGCCCCAGCTCCACCATCAGCGCCCCGAGCAGGCTGGTCACCGTCCAGCAGGCATTGACCCGCAGGAAGATGCCGTTCAGGGTGTTGGTGGCGTAAGCAATCGTGGTACTTTTGCCTTCGCCGGGATGGCCCCACAAAAGCCCCATTCCCTCTACGCCTATGGGACGGTCGTTCAGTTCACGAACTGCTGCCAGAAAGCGCCGCACGTTCGTGGTCATTGCCATTTCAAATTTCATTTGCTATCCTCCTTTTTGTTTGTACGCATTTTTACCTGGCCGGTGTTGGCGCACCGGCCGCCTCTTTTTCAGCACCGAAATACTTTTCCGTCAGACCGTTCTCGGCGGCCATTCGTTTAGCCGAGGCAAACAGGGTCTCGGCATTGTAAATCTGGCGCCGGGCATCAACATTGAGCCCGCGCCGTTTTACAGCCGATTTACAGGTTTTCATCTTCTTAACGGTCTTTTCATACTGGTCCGCAAAACCTGCCGCCTTTTTCAGCCGCGCCTCGATGATCGCCCCGGCGATCAGCTCCTGGCGGACCGGCACACCGGCCGCTTCCACAATCGCCACCAGGGCATCTTTGGGTAGATCCTTGATCTGCAGTTTTCTTTTCTCTACCATCGCGCCTTGTCCTCTCTGACATCGATGTGCGTCCAGTTCGGATACATCTTTAAAATCCCAACGTTTCCTTCTTCCCCGTTTCCATGTAGATCTCGTACCGCTTCATCCACGCCAGGTCCGCGTCTTCCAGGTCGCGGCCGGCGGCCAATTCGTTAACCAGGTATTCGTATTTCTCGAATGGCATCATGTTCTCCAGTGCCCGCGTTTTCTTCTCGGCAAGCTCGATCACCGCGCTGGCCTGGCGCTCTTCATGCTCGCTGATGCCAATGGGGGTCGGGCCTAACTCACGCTGGCGCGCATCCTCCACGGCCCGCGCCGCCTGGTCGAGCATGGGCGTGGTATAGGGTTCGGACGCCTTCGGCATTTCCCTGATGTTGGCGATCTGGCCCTCGCGGTAGCCCAAAATTTCTTCATAGATGAATTTGGTCTTGGCCTCGCGTGCGACCTTTTTGGCTTCGGCGGCCATTTCATTGATCACCCGTTTCTGTACTGCCTTGGCTTTGGCCGAAATCTCGGACCGGTCATGGCCCGAACGGGCCGGGTTGACCGCCCGGCAGATAAAGGCGCCGTCCTGGGCGAAGACATAGATGGTCCCGTAGTCTGTCCGGTCCATCAGCACCCGCACGGTCTCGTCTTCATGACCGGCCAGTTCGGGCGCGATGAAATAGGCGTTCTCGACTTTGATTCCTTTCTTACCCACAACCCGCATGCCGTTTTGATCCGGTGCGGGAC
>CAXXOY010000019.1:0-7703 GCA_963668455.2 uncultured Desulfosarcina sp. | reverse complement strand
ATGATGTGATGAACGCCTTCCATGATTACATGCGCCACAAAGAGTGCGACCTGCTGACTCCATTTTCCCGCGACCGCAAACATGCCGTGGCCTACTTTTCCGCCGAATACGGTCTCCATCGCTCCCTACCCTTTTATGCCGGTGGATTGGGTTTTTTGGCTGGGGATTACATAAAAGAATGCAGCGATTTATGCGTTCCGCTGGTGGCGGTGGGATTCATGTATCCCGAGGGCTTTTTCCGGCAGCAGATCCGCGATGACGGCTGGCAGGAGAATCCCGTCGAATCCATCGACCGCGAAGCCGCCCCGATTTCCAGGGTGGTGGACAAGGATGGCAGACAGCGCGTCGTAAAGGTGCCGCTGACCGATCCCCCGATCCATGTTGCGGTGTGGAAAGTCGCTGTCGGGCGTGTTTGCCTCTATTTGATGGACACGGATGTCGAAACCAACGCTGCCTGGAACAGAGGTATCACCGCCCGTCTTTACACCGGCGATTCTGAGCAACGTCTGCGCCAGGAGATCGTCTTAGGTCTCGGTGGAGCGGCGTTACTCAAGGATTTAGGCATCGATTACTACCTTCTTCACCTGAACGAAGGCCATGCGGCTTTTGCAATTTTGGAACGGATCAGGAAAATTGTCGCCACGGGTCGGAGTTTTGCGGCGGCCAGCGAAAAGGTTATCAATACGACCATGTTTACAACGCACACCCCTGTTCCCGCGGGTCACGATATTTTCCCCTTTCAGTTGATCGAAAAATATTTTCACGCCTACTGGCCTGACTTGGGTCTTCAGCGCGACGAATTCTTCCAGTTGGGCATTCATCCGGAAAATCCGGCGGCCGGATTCAACATGACTGCTTTTGCACTGAGGTTATCCGGCCGGCGCAACGCGGTAAGCAGACGGCACGCCGAGGTTTCCCGGAAAATGTGGCACAGCCTCTGGCCCGACCGGCCGGAAGATCAAGTCCCCATCGATTCCATTACCAACGGCGTGCACGTACCCACCTGGATCGAACCGAAAATGAAGCTTCTGCTCGACAAATATCTCGGGCCTGTTTGGTTGGAAAAACATGACGATCCAGCCGTCTGGCAGTTTCTGGACACCATCCCCGACACCGAGTTGTGGCAAACGCATTACTGGCTCAAAGTGAAACTGATCGACGCCATCCGGGAACGGGTGCGCCTTCGCTGGGCCAATGGGAATACCGGCACTACCATCATGCTTGCCGGAGGGGCTTTTTTGGATCCGTCGGTGTTGACCCTTGGATTTGCCCGCCGGTTCGCCACGTACAAAAGAGCCTTGTTGATCTTCCAGGATCTTGAACGACTTAAAAGGCATCTAAAGGATCGTTGGCGCCCCATCCAGATCATCTTCGCCGGCAAAGCCCACCCGGCCGACGATCCCGGCAAGCGGGTCTTGCAGGAACTGATTAACCTGGCCCGCAACCCGCAGCTTGGGGGCCGGATCGCCTTTGTGGAGGATTACGGCGAGCAATTGGCCCAGTACCTGGTGCATGGAGTGGATATATGGCTCAACAATCCGCTACCGCCCCTCGAAGCCTGCGGGACCAGCGGTATGAAGGCGGCCTTGAACGGTGTTCCGCACTTAAGCATCCTCGACGGCTGGTGGGAGGAGGGATTCAATAACAACAACGGCTGGGCCGTTGAACACGAAGAGACCGAAGATGACCCAAACAGCCGTGATGCGGAAAAGATCTACCAGCTTTTGGAAGAGCGGATCATACCCCTTTACTACAAAATATCGGAAGACGGCATTCCCATTGAATGGGTCTGGCTCATGAAAGAGACCATTAAAAGCACGGCTGCCGGCTTTTCCGCGCGCCGTATGGTTAAGCAATACATCGAAAAATTCTACGCAATCAGTATTAAAAAGGCGCTGGAAGAGGACGTCATGTTCTCATCAATCAATCCTGGGGCTCTCCAAAAATCACCAAAGACGGTATCACCGTTGCCAAAGAGGTCGAACTGGAAAACAGGTTCGAAAACATAGGTGCGGAAATGGTCAGGGAGGTGGCTTCCAAGACCTCAGATGAAGCCGGAGACGGCACGACCACGGCGACTATCCTGGCCCGGGCCATCTGTTGGGAGGGCTCAAGACTCGTTGCTGCCGGCGCGAGTCCCATGGCCATAAAACGGGACATCGACAAGGCTGTTGCGCTGGTGGTGGAAGCGCCCGAAAAAAGGTCCAAAACGATAAGGGACCAAAAGATGTCGCCCAGGTCGGTACCACCTCGGCCAACAACGATTCCGCCATCGGCAACCTTATCGCCGAGGCCATGGAGACGACGCTCAAAGTTGTCTAAGGGATGCAATTCGACCGCGGCTATCTGAGCCCCCACTTCGTTATGGAACCTGTGAAGATGGTGGCAAACCTCGAAGATCCCTATATTCTCTTGCATCAAAGAAAGATCGGCAACATGCGCGAACTGCTGCCCATTTTGGAGCAGGTTGCAAAGACCGGCAAGCCTCTCGTGATTTGAACGGAAAAGGTAGACGGAGAAGCGCTGGTCGCCCTGGTGGTCAATAAGCTCCTGAACAGCCTGCATTGCGCAGCGGTGAAGAGCCCGGGCTTTGGCGACCATCGCAGGACCACGCTGGAAGATATCGCCATTTTAACCGGTGGCCGGGCGATTACTACAGTTCTTGAAACAACTGAACTCCCCGGCGAAGAACAATTCGGTGTCCAGCTATTGAAGCGAGCCCTTGAAGCGCCGGTCAAGCAGATTGCAGCCAATGCCGGTTTTGAGGGTGCCATGGTGCTCGCACACGTTATGGAGAATTATTCATGAAAACCATCGTGACAATAACGGTGAATCCGGCGATCGACAAGAGCTCAAGTGTCGCGCATGTCACGGGCTGAGCGAAAGCTGTACTGCAGCCCCCCCCGTTTTGAGCCCGGAGGGGGCGGCGTCAATGTCTGCCGGGCCGTCAAAAAACTAGGCGGCGAATCCCTGCTCCTTTATCCCGTGGGAGGACTGACGGGAAAGAGGCTTCAAAAGCTGCTGGACCTGGAAGGACTGACCCATCGGCCGTTTCCCATTGAGGGATTGATCCGGGAGAGCCTGGTCATTTTGGAGGGATCCACCGGCCGGCAGTATCGTTTTGGAATGCCGGGGCCCGAGTTTCAGGAACAGGAATGGGAACAATTCCTGACGGCCTTGTCGGCCGTGGACCCGGCGCCCGCTTATCTGGTGGCCAGCGGAAGTCTTCCTCCGGGCGTGCCTGCTGACTTCTATGCACGGGTGGCGCGCGTCGGCAAGGAAAGGGGCGCAAAAGTGATCATTGACGTCGCGGGGCAGGCCCTGGAGCTGGCGCTCAAGGAAGGGGTGTATCTGATCAAACCCAATGTCCGCGAATTCAGGCAGCTGGTTGGGAAGGATGTCAAAGACGAAGCACAGATCAAGGTGGAGGCCCGGAAAATGATCGGAAACGGCCGGTGCGAATTGCTGGTTATCTCGCTTGGCGCGGCAGGCGCTTTGATGGTTACGGAGGAGGTCACTGAACGCATTCTTGCGCCGACCGTGCCGATTGTCAGCAAGGTGGGCGCCGGAGACAGCATGGTGGCCGGTATCGTCCTGAGTCTTGCCCGCGGCAGGTCGCTCAGGGAGTCGGTCCTTTTCGGTGTGGCCGCCGGCGCCGCGGCCGTCATGACGCCGGGAACGCAATTGTGCCGGCGGGAGGATGCCGAGAGGTTGTTCGAAAGCTTGGTTGCTGAGCCCCATATCGGAAACAGGAGGTGGGCATGAAAAAGGTCGAGCTTATGGAAACATGGACCCTGGTATGTGTCACGGGCGCGGAGGGTGCGCTATGAGGTTGCCGGTCCATAAAACCAAAATCGTTTGCACCATAGGCCCGGCCTCCCGATCGGAGGCTGTGTTGGAGCAATTAATTCTCCAGGGGATGAATGTGGCGCGGCTCAACTTCGCCCACGGGACCCTATCGGGCCATATGGAGGACATTCAGCGCATCCGCGCTGTAGCGGGAAGGCTTCAGCGTCATTGCATGATTTTGGCGGATCTTCCCGGCCCCAAGATACGAATCGGGAAACTTTTGGAGGAACCGCTCCTGCTGAAAAAAGGAAATGACGTCATATTGACCGTCAAAGACCTTGTGGGCACAGCCGACCGGATACCTGTCGCGTATAAGAAACTGCCTGAGAGCGTGAATCCCGGCAGCCTGATTTTCCTCAATGACGGCTTCATCCAGCTCCGGGTGGAGAAGGTGTCCGGTGAGCAGGTCTTGTGCCGGACGCTCATCGGAGGGCCACTTTTTTCCTATAAGGGATTGAACCTTCCCGGGGTACGGACATTCGCCGATGCAGTGTCGGATACGGATCTCGAATTTGTCGCCTTTGCCCTGCAGGAAGGGGTAGATGCCTTTGGCGTTTCATTTGCGGAGACGGCCGACGACATACGCAAGGTGAAGGCCTTTGCACAAAAAGATGGGCAATCCGCGTATGTGGTTGCCAAAATCGAGCGGGCCGAGGCCATTGTCAATTTCGATGAAATTGTTACCGCTGCCGATGCCGTGATGATTGCACGCGGCGACCTGGGGGTTCAGATCCCATTGCAGGACGTGCCGGCCGTTCAGAAAAAGCTGATCAACAAGGCGAATCTTTTGGGCCGCCCCGTGATAACTGCAACGCAGATGTTGTTGTCCATGACGGAGAATATCCGGCCGACCCGTGCCGAGGTATCCGACGTGGCCAATGCCATTCTGGACGGGACAGACGCGGTGATGCTGTCCGAAGAGACGGCCATCGGACGGTATCCTGTGGAAGCCGTTGAAATGTTGGCTAAAATAGCAACATCCACCGAACGGGAACGGAAAGCTGTCCGGATCCTGGACGATTTGCCGGCATACTTCAGGACCGGTGCGGGCTCCGGCAATTTCCGTGTTGAGGACATTTTTTCCCTCAATGCCGCCGAATCCGCGAACGCATTGAATGTGCGCTATATCCTGGCCCGCGCGCAAAGCAAGGGCGCCGCATGCCTTATCGCCAGATTCAAGCCCGACTGCTGGATACTTTCCTGCGGCGGTGATCAAAGAACGGCTAATTTTCCGGCTCTGTCTTACGGGGTTTATCCTGTTTGCCTGGAGGATGAAACAAATGCCTTTTCCGATAGAGCCATGCGCTTTCTGGCCAGGACCGGGATGGTTGAAAAAGGCGAGAGAATGATTTTGATAGAGGATGAATCGCATGACGCCATGCCGGAAACCTTGTTGATAAAAATCTTTAAAGTCTGAACAGGGGGAGCGAATACAATGAGACGCCTGGATACGATGTCGGGCAAGCGCGGCCGGCGTAACTTTTAAGTCGTACCGGAATAACAACAACTTCCATGAGGAGGAAAATGCCATGAACAAAGGAACAAAACGATTTGAATTCAAGATGGTAGCACCGCAGGCGGAAACAGTTTATTTGTGCGGGAGCTTCAACAATTGGTCGCAAAACGCGGATCCCATGCAAAAGCACGGTGACGGGACATGGAAAAAGACCAAAATGCTTTCCGAAGGGATATATGAATATAAATTTCTCGTTGACGGTGAATGGATACTTCATCCCGAGGCCCATGACACCACTCCCAACGAGTGGGGTACGGAAAATAATGTCCTTCGGTTATAGACCGCTTGCCTGAACTCTCTTTGCTATTGAAGATGTGAAAAAAGAACCGGATCCAACCGGTTGATATTCGCCGGCATCTCCCCCTGTTGGCACGGTTTTTTTGTTTCCTCTGTGGGAGGGGCGGCCCTGGTTTTGACAACCCCGGCATCAACATACTCAGTCTCATGGGCAATGCCCCGCATCCCTGCCTCTTGTACCTGAACCGCGACCACAACCCTATTGAGCTGGACCATTGGGTTAATTTTTCACCCGGGGACAAACACGCAGCCTCGGAGACGGACTCAACCTTCAGGGTGCCTCTCTCCCGCAACCGGATGCTGATCCTCGGCGTCTTGCTCGCCCAGGGTCTGCATATCGCCGCTATGCACATTCCGTTTATGCAGACGGTGCTGAGCATCGAACCGATCACTTTTTGGGAATGGGCTCAAGTCCTGATTTTGACTTTTCCCCTGCTCATCGCCATGGAGATCTTCAAACAATTCCGGGCAAGGCGGTATCCGAAGGCATAACCTGTCATTTGGAGGAAACATGGCGCATGGTTTTGCCTGATATACTTTACGAGGCAACAAGAGGTAAAAAAACCACTAGTGAACAAGGTGATGAAAATTGCGAAAAAGCCGGTTGGATCTACTCAAAGAACAAGCAAGATCCAGGTGGCTGAAAATACGGACCTGCCCACCGGAGCTGACCAAATCCTGCAAACTTGGAGGTGCTCTATGCAAAGAGCAAAAGGGGATCCGCTCCTTGCCTGCCCGCCCCCGGCGGAACGGTAAGCAACCCAATGTCGGGAGAAGAAAGGATTTAATGAGCAGAGCCTATGCAAGCACCATTGGCACCCAGGGGGGCCGTCGTCGGAGGGTAAAGCCGTCGCCGGCTTTGCACACAGCGCCAGGAACCCGATCACCTTCATCAAAATGAGGCTTTATTCCCTGAAGCGGATAGATCTTCCACCCGATCACAGAGACGATGTGGAAGTGATCGAGGAAGAAATATGCGCCATTGAAAATCTTGTTCGGAATTTTATCAATTTTACACGGAGCCCAGCCTGAAAATGGAAAAAACAAGTCCCTCGGAGGTGGTCGACAAGGCCGTCCGCCTGCTCAGGCCTGATCTGGAATGCCGCGGCATTCAACTTCACCGTTGCAGCGATAGTCGCCTTTCTGAGATTATGTTTGATTCCGAAAAATTAAAAAAGGTTTTGGCCAATCTCTTGATCAACGGCTACCAGGCTATGGATAACCTAAATGGCAGCTTTTTTATTCATGAAAGGGAAGAGGACAACTCCTCGTTCGGACGGGCGGCGGTCATCGAGATATCTGATAACGGAAGCGGCATCGGGGACGCCATTCAGGCCAAAATATTTGAACCGCCTTTTACCACAAAGAAAGAGGGAACGGGACTGGGGCTCTGTATTGCAAGACAGATTGTGGTAGCCCACGGAGGAAGGCTCGCTTTTCTCTCCAGTGAAAAAGAGGGCTCGGCCTCTATGATCACCCTGCCATATGGAGATCGGAGCAAACCATGTCTTCCATTCCAGTAATTTTCCAAGGATCTGGGATTATTAGCCACGGTTCGTTGCATGATCCGCTAAGTGCCGCCGGCTGTCCCTGGAATCGTATTTTTGTCCGGTGGGCAGAGTGCGGAAGACGCCACTGACCACCTGAACGCCATCAACATGATGGAATAAAAGGAAATATCATGCACAAACTTGTCCTGCTTCGCCACGGTCTTAGCGAATGGAACATACAGAATCACTTTACCGGCTGGCATGATGTCGATCCGGCAGACGCAGGCATCGCTGAATCACGCAAGGCTGGACAAGCACTGCGTACCGCAGGATTCCAATTCGATACCGCGTATACGTCGCTGCTTAAGCGGGCGATATGCACACTCTGGGTGGTTCTTGACCAACTCGACCAAATGTGGATTCCGGTTGTTCGCGATTGGAGGCTGAATGAGCGACATTACGGGGCATTGCAGGGACTCAACAAAGCCGAGACAGCCGCCAAACACGGCGAAGGCCAGGTTCTGATTTGGAGAAGAAGCTACGAAACTTCA
>CAXXOY010000018.1:0-16096 GCA_963668455.2 uncultured Desulfosarcina sp. | reverse complement strand
TTCAGGACCTGTATCTTTCCATCATCAGCAACCGCATGAACGAAGTGATGAAAGTGCTGACCATCATCGCCACCATCTTCATCCCGGTTACCTTCGTCGCCGTATTTACGGGATGAACTTCCAGCACATACCTGAACTGGGCTGGCGCTGGGGATATCCGCTGTTCTGGATCGTGGTTGCCGCTATCGTTGCCGGCATGATTTTCTTTTTCCGAAAAAAGCGGTGGCTGTAAGACCGATCCGATTCCGCCTCCCATGAAGGTACTTTCCGTCAGCGTTACCCCAATCTTTCAGGTATTGATTATTCGATATTCTGTAATAATTTTTATAGTTGTCGGCAGCATCAGATAATTGCTGCCAAATACGAAACGGCCCAATAAAGGCGCTGCGCAATTCTTATGAAATTTTTGTTTGGAATCATTATTGTCTGCATCTTTGGATTGACCCATTTGGCAGAAGCCCAGAACCTTACGGTTCTGACGACCACATGGGCGCCGTATTCCTATGAAGGAAACGGCAACATCACCGGTTTGGCTACGGAAATCGTCAGAGCGGTTCTGAAGAAAGCGGAAATTAGCGCGGATATTGAGCACTATCCCTGGAAGCGGGCGATCATAACCGCCAGAGACGGGAAAAACATACTGATTTATCCACTGATTCGAACGCCTGAAAGGGAATCGCATTTTGTGTGGGTGGCGCCGATGTTCAACGCTGAAATTTGTCTGTATAAATTGAAAAAACGCAAAGATATTGCCATTACCTCTCTGGACGATGCGAGGACACATACCATTGGCGTCCTTCGCGGGGCGGCAATGCATCAACATCTGAACTCCCATGGTTTTAAAGATAGAAGACAGCTTGATGTGTTGGGTTCGAATCGAAAAATCGCAGAACTGCTTTTCAGGGAAAGGATTGATCTGGCAGCCGACAATCCGCTCGTCTTCGGTTATGAGACAAGACAGCTGGGGTATCCTATCCATGAGGCGGAAAAAGTTTTTCAATTGTTCGAAGATGAAGCTTACATGGCCTTCGGCAAGGGCAGTTCGAATGCTCATGTAAACCGCCTGAAAGAGGCCTTCGAGGAACTCAGGACGGACGGAACCCTGGAGGCTATCCACGAAAAATACAGATAGGCTTTTTCTGCTCGATCCTCTCCACTTGACCACCGAATCCGTTCCATACTATTCATAAAAAGAATGGTACCCGACATCCGTTCTTTACCTCTCCATCTGGCGCCTCTTGCGACGAATGCGACACACGCCAACTACCATCGCCCGCTGCCTCGTTATCCGCTTGCAGAAATTGCGTACCCTTCACGACATTTTATTCCTGATCGGCCGGCATCGTTAAGCGATTGGTCGATCATTGAAATCGGTCAAATTTAATATCGCCCATCCGGAAAAATAGAAAACCTATTTCTGGATAAGCACTGACAATAACTTCTATCGGAAGGAGCGTTAATCATGGCAAACGAAACGCCGGTTGGCAATCCGGGGGTAGTCGGTCTGGCGGGTTTTGGCATTACAACAATGTTGTTACAGTTTCATAACGTGGGATGGTGCGGGGTCGGCCCCATCGTCTCCATGGGTTTTGTTTTCGGAGGGCTGGCCCAACTGATCGCCGGTTATCAGGAGTTTAAATGCGGGAACAACTTCGGGTACAGTGCCTTCGTGTCCTATGGTGCGTTCTGGATCTCGTTGGGCGTAATTTTCATGCTCAACCACTTCAATATCTATCACGCCAGCACCACGGATGTCGGGTGGTTTCTGGTGGCCTGGACGATTTACACGGCCATCTTGTGGGTTCCCGCCATGCGGATCCATGGCGCCATGGCAACGACATTTACCCTGCTGCTCATCGGGTTCATCCTGCTGGACCTGGCCCACTTCGGTTACCCGTCCTTAACGAAAGTCGCCGGGTACGAACTGATGCTGTGCGCCGCATCGGCCCTCTACATGATGGCCCATGTGATCTATGCCCAGGTTTTTGGAAGGGACGTGCTTCCCGTGGGTGAGCCCTGGATCAAGCCCAAAAAGTAAAAGCCTAACTACGAATGAAATTTAATGCTGGTGAATTCCGAATAAGCCACCTTTCAGACGGTTCCGTAAAAAGCGCCAAGATTAAGGCTTGCGAATCCCGAAAAATGAGGCGTACTTCGCGTACTCCGCAGTGACGAGGGATGAAGCGTAACGCAGATATTGGACTTTTTACGGGACCGTCAATAAAGAATAAACCCGAACCATTGCGGAGGTATGCGATGAAAAAAATTTCTATCGTTGCGGTTTGCCTGATTGTCGGTCTGCTGTCCGGCAGCGCAGGCGCGGAAGAATGGGCGACCAAGGATGAATGCGTGGTCAAATGCCATGAAGCGGCGGCCATGATCAACTCCAAGGGATTGGATGCCGCGATCAAGGAAATATCCGATCCCAAGGGGGCATTCGTCTGGAAGGATTCCTATGTATTTTTAATGAACCTGGATGGAAAAATGCTGGCCCATCCTTTCCGGCCGGAACTCACCAAGCAGGAGCATGTCCTGCTGATGACCGATCCGACCGACAAGGCCCTGTTCGTACATTTTGTCAACCTCGCCCGCAAGGTGGGGCATGGATGGGTCGAGTACATGTGGCCCAAGCCCGGGAAAACGACGCCGTCCAAGAAGCTGAGCTATATCTACCGGGTTCCCGGTCAGGATGTTTTCGTGGGCGCGGGGGTTTATGTCGGCGGCATGATGTATTAGTGTGTATCCAGAAATGGCCAATTTGCCCGATATCTTTGTTGCACAAAAAATTTTATGCTCGAAATATCAACCATATGCACCCCAAGGGCATTTCCTTCGGGCATCTGCGGTAAACTTTTTCGTGCGCCTCGATCTCGACCAAATTTTCCTATTTCTGGATAGGCACGAACACCCCCGATGAGACCGGGCAAATCTTTATCCAAGCATTAAAAAAATAGGGTTGAGGAGAAAAGCCTCGCTTTGGCGGGGCTTTTTGTCTTCAAGGCCAAAACCCTTGTTTCGCCGGCATCCCCTGTGTCATAGTGATCGATAATTGAGCCCTCGGGCGCGGATGGAGTCCAAGCCGCCCCGCCGCTGCCATCGACAGGAACAACCGCGCCGCAAAGCGCGCTGCATCGGGGATAAGACCATGAACGCCTTTTCGAAACTGTTCGGCCTGCTGTTGGGACGCATCGCGTACACCCCACCGCCGTGGATAAGCGCCATCAACAACTTCAGGAAACGCAAGCCCATCGTTTTCTGGGCCACCAGCATCCTGCTGCTGGCGGCCGGTGCGGCCGCGGGCTACTATCTGAGCCAACCCGCCCCCATCCGGGTGGCGGCGCAGATCACCCCGCCGGGACCGCCGGCCGATGTCGATAACCCCGCGCCGGATCGCCTGGAAATCGTCTTCGCCTATGCCTTCGACGAGCTGGACACCGACCGGCCATTGCCGGAAGGCGATCCCAGTGTGGCGCGTATTGACCGGATCGACAAACCGCTGGATGGTATCCGCATGACCCCAACCCTGCCGGGCCGCTGGCAGTGGGCCGACGACCGGACCCTGATTTTCGAACCGGAGCGCCCCTGGCCGGCCGGCACCCACTTTACGGTGTCCTTTCCGCCGGCGATCTTCTCGCCCGAGACCCGGCTGAAATCGGATTCGGCCGAATTCGAAACGCCGGCCTTCGAGGCCTCCATCGAATCCATGGAGTTCTACCAGGATCCCACGGACAGCACCGTGCGCCGGGTGGTGGCCACGGTGGGCTTTTCCCATCCAGTGGACCCGTCCAGTCTGGAAAGCCGTCTGACCATGGCCATGCGGCCCTCGGACGAATCGATCCAGACGCCCCCGGTGGCCAGGAAAATTACGGTGCAATACGATGAGCACCGCCACCAGGCCTACCTCTCCTCCGAACCGATCCGCCTGCCGCCGAATCCCAACACGATGCGGCTGACCGTGGCGGCGGGGATCATGCCGGCCAGCGGCGGCCAGCCCATTGCCGAGGACCTGACCGACACGGTGCTCATTCCCGACCGCACCAGTTTTCTCAAGGTCGACCAGACCGATTTGCGCATCGTGGTCAACGACCGCCAGGAGCCCGAACAGGTGCTCACCCTGACCTTTACCGACGAAATCGACGCCCGGGAACTGGAAAAAAGACTCCACGTGTATCTCCTCCCGGAATTCAACAGCAAACGCAAGAATCGCTACTGGAAAAGCCCCCGGGAAGTCAGCAATCAGGTCCTGGCCGCTTCCCAGCGACTGTCTTTAAAGGCCCTGCCCAACGCGCGCCCGGCCTCGACCGCCTACCATTTCGTCCTCGACGTGCCGGAAGGCCGCTACCTGTACCTGCGCATCGAACCGGGCCTGACCTCGGTCAACGATTTCGTGCAGAATTCCTTTTACGACAACGTGATGGCCACACCGACCTACCCCCGGCAGGTTCAAATGACCGGCGACGGCTCGCTGCTGGCCCTGTCCGGCCAGCGGCGGCTGGGAATAATGGCCCGCGGGCTGAGCGCCCTGAGAATCAGCGTGGGGCGCCTGCTGCCCAATCAGATCGTTCACCTGGTCACCCAGACCGGTGGCGACATCCGCGACCCGTACTTCTCCAATCGCAATTTCGATGCGGAGAACATCGCCGACACCACCCGAAAAATCCTGGACCTCAAGCCCCTGCATCCCAGACAGGCCAATTACGCTTCCATGGACCTGTCGGAATTCCTGCGCGGCGAAGACCACGGATACGGCCTGTTTTTCGTCAACATCGAGGGCTGGGACAAAAAGCACAAGCGCCCGACCCACGGGGCTGAAGATCAGCGGCTGATCCTGATCAGCGACTTGGGGCTGCTGGTCAAGAACAACGCCGACGGCTCCCATGAACTCTTCGTCCAGTCCATCGCCACCGGCCGGCCGGTGGCCGGCGCCATGGTTCAACTGCTGGGTAAAAACGGCCTGCCGCTGTTTCGCCGCACCACCTCGGACAAAGGGCTGGCCCGCATCCCCGTCACCCGGGATTTCAAGGGCGCGCAGCGGCCCAGCGTCTATCTGGTGAAAACGGACACGGACACCGCCTTCATTCCCTTTGCCGGCCATTCGCGTCAGGTCGATTTCTCCCGCTTCGAGGTGGGAGGCGTGCGCGGACGCCAGGCCAAGCCGGGCGCCTTGACGGCCTTTCTCTTTTCGGATCGTGGCATCTATCGACCCGGAGAGACCGTCCATCTGGGCATGATCGTCAAAAACGCCCCGCTGGACAACGTCACCGGCATCCCCCTGGAGGCGGTGATCCGGGACCCGCGCCGCAACACGGTCAAAACCGAGAAGATCACCTTGCCGGAAAAGGGATTTTTCGAGGTGGACTACATCACCGACGCCACCTCCAACACCGGGCGCTACCAGGTGTCTCTCTACCTGGTGCGCGACAATCGGTACCGCGGCCCCCTGCTGGGTTCGACCGGCTTTACGGTGGAGGAGTTTATCCCCGACACCATGAAAATCACCAGCACCCTGCTGGACGTACCGGATCGCGGCTGGACCGACGCGCCGTCATTGACGGCCCGAGTTTCCCTGCAAAACCTGTTCGGCGCACCGGCCGGGGACCGGCGCGTCCAGGCGACCATCGGCGTGCAGCCGATCCGGTTCCGGTTTGACGAATTTGCCGACTACCGGTTCGCCGATCCCTTCGCCGATGCCGAGCAAAGGCCCCTGCGAATCGATGAAGCCCTGGAGCCGGCGGTGACCGACGCCGACGGCCAGGTCCGTTTCACCATTCCCCTGGACCGTTTTCGTGAAGGCACCTATCGGCTGAATTTTTCCGTCGAGGGCTTCGATCCCGGCGGCGGGCGCAGCGTATCGGCCCAGAACTGGGTGCTGATTTCGCCCCTGCCCCACCTGGTGGGATTCAAGAGCGACGGTGATCTGGACTTCATCCATACCGGCGGCAAGCGCCGCATCGATTGGATCGCCATCGATCCCGCGCTGAAGCCTCTGGCCCTGGCCGACCTGACCGTAAAGCGCCTGGAAATCCAGCACCTCTCCACCCTGGTCAAACAGCCCAACGGCACGTTCAAATACCAGACCGTGGACCGGGAGCGCGAAATCGACAGCCAACCCTTTGCCATCGCCGAATCCGGGACCGGCTATCCATTGCCCACTGAAGAGCCGGGCGACTACGCCATCGAGGTGGTTGACCCGGCCGGCGTCCGTCTGGCCCGTCTGACCTATACGGTGGTGGGCCACGGCAACCTCACCGGCCGCCTGGAAAAGGAGGCCGTCCTACAGCTCAAGCTGGACCGCAACGACTACCGGGCCGGCGACACCATCGAAATTAGCATCACGGCCCCGTATACGGGGACCGGGTTGATCACCATCGAAAGCGACCGGGTGCACGCCTTCAAATGGTTTACCGCAGAAACGACCGGCACCCTCGCATCCATCCGCGTGCCCGACGGTCTGGAGGGCAACGCCTATGTCTGCGTCTCCTTCGTACGCGATGCCGGCTCCAAGGAGATCTTCACCAGCCCGTTGAGCACGGCCGTGGCGCCCTTCACCATCGACCGCAGCCGCCGTCAGATAAATGTCTCCCTGGAGGTGGACAAACTAGTCCGTCCGGGCAAGGCCATGACCATCGGCTATACGACCGAAAAACCGTCGCGGGTGGCGGTGTTCGCCGTGGACGAGGGCATCCTCCAGGTGGCCGGCTACCATACGCCCAAGCCCATCGACCATTTCATGAGAAAGCGGGCCCTGGAAGTAACCACCTTGCAAATGCTGGACCTGATCCTGCCCGAATACGATCTGGTCCGGGAGGCCATGGCCAGCGGCGGCGGAGCCATGCGCAAGGCCCTGGCCGCCAATCTGAACCCCTTTGCGCGGCTGACCGACACGCCAGCGGTTTTCTGGTCCGGCATCGTGGACGGCGGTCCCGACCGGCGCACGGTATCCTTTACCGTACCGGACACCTTCGCCGGCAACCTCAAAGTCATGGCCGTGGCCGTGGGCGAGGATGCTATTGGAACGGCCGAGACCGACACCCTGGTGCGCGGCCCCTTTGTGCTGTCGCCCAGCGTGCTGCTCCAGGCCGCCCCCGACGACGAATTTGTCGCCACGGTGGGTGTGGCCAACCTGGTGGAAGGCAGCGGCAAGCAGGCCGCGGTGTACGTCCGTATCGAAGCCTCGGACAACCTGAAAATCATCGGGGAACACACCCTGCGCCTGACCATTGACGAGGAAGGCGAAGGCCGTGCTTCCTTTACGGTCCGGGCCGGCCAGGCTCCCGGAGCAGCCACGCTTACCTTTTCCGCGCAATTGGGCGACGAGGAGGGCCGGCGCACGGTGGGCCTGAGCATCCGGCCGGCCGTACCCTATGGGACCACCTTCGTCAGCGGCCATGAGAAGGACGGTTCCGTCCGGCTGACCCTGCCGCGGCAGCTGTTTCCCGAACTGGCCGAGCAGCGCGTGTCGGCGTCGGCCAGCCCGCTGGTGCTGGTGGATGCCCTTACGGCCTACCTGGATCATTTTCCCCACGGCTGCACCGAACAGGTGGTCAGCCAGGTGTTTCCCCTGGTGGGTCTGCTGAGTAATCCGGGCTATCGATCCCGGGTGACGGACATCGACCAGCGTTTTGCCGCGGTAATAGACCGCCTGCGGGAACGGCAGCTTGCCGGCGGCGGGTTCTGCTTCTGGCCCGGTGGCACGGTCGCGGCTGATTTTCCCAGCGTCTATGTCATGCACTTTCTGATCGAATCCCGCGAGCTGGGTTATACGGTGCCGGCGGACATGCTGCGCCGGGGGACCGACTACCTGCAGGAGGCGGCTTCCCGGGATGTCGGGGACCTGACCGAGGCCGGTGTGCAAGCCCAGGCCATCTACCTGCTTACCCGACTGGGTAAAACCACCACCAACGTTCTGGTCCACCTCCAGGAAACCTTGCAACATCGCCATCCGGATGCCTGGGAACAGACCTGGCGGCCGTATACATGGCCGCCGCCTACCGACTGCTGAAGATGGATGCTGAAGCCGACCGTCTGGCCGGCCAATACCGCATCGGCGCGGATAAACACGAGACGGTTGAAGACTTCAACTGGCCCCTGACCCGGGATGCCCAGGCCCTTTATCTGTTGTGCCGGCATTTCGAGAAGCAGGCCGCAGCCATCGACGGCGAGACGGTGCTGAAATTCATCGACCCCATTTTCAAAGGCGAAACCAACACCATCGGGGCCAGCTACGCCATCCTGGGCCTGGGCGCCTATGGCCGGCTGCAATCCACGGGCGGCAAACCGGAAACGGTGCGTTTTGAAATGGAGACTGCCGATGGGGCCAAACAGGCGCTGGACGGTCGATCCGATCCCTTCCCCACGGCGACCTACGGGGCCGATGCCCGCAAAATCGGCATCGAAGGGACCGGCCCGCTCTTTTACCTGAACGTTCAATCCGGTTTCAACCGCAGCCTACCGGTCCAGCCCCTGCGCAGCGGGCTGGAAATTTATCGCGAGTACACCGATGCCTCCGGCCAGACCGTTGAGACCTTCACCCAGGGTCAGGAGGTCACCGTACATCTGAAGATTCGCTCGCTGAAATCGGCTCTGGTAACCAACGTGGCCATCGTCGATCTGCTGCCCGGCGGGTTCGAGGTGATCCGCAGCTCCGTGCCGCGAAGCGTAGGACGATGGACGGCCGACTATGTGGATGTGCGCGAGGACCGGGTCGTCTTCTACGGAAATGTGGGCACCTCGGTGCGCGATCTGACCTATCGGGTGAAGGTGGTTTCCGCCGGCAGCTTCAGCCTGCCCGCAGCGGCGGCCGAATCCATGTACGACCGCAGCCTCAAGGCCACCACGGCCGGCGGACGGGTAACGGTGGCGCCGGCCCCATGAAGCGCGGGCTGCTTGTTCTGGCGGCGGCGTTCGCTCTGGCCGCCGCCGGCTATCTGCTGTGCCCCCGCCCGGAGCTGGAAGCCGCCTATCCTCAGTCCCGGGCCTTTTTCGACAGCCAGGGCCGCCTGCTGCGCCTGACCTTGGCCGACGACGACCGCTACCGGCTGCACTGCCCCCTGAAGCAAATGGAGCCCCGTCTGATCCAGGCCACTTTGCTTTACGAAGACAAGGACTTTTACCGCCACCCCGGCGTGGATGTCCTGGCCCTGGCCCGGGCATTCTGGACCACCTACATCTCCCGCAGGCCGGCGGGTAGGGGCGTCCACCATCGCCATGCAGGTGGCCCGGCTGCGCTGGCGCCTTTAAAACGGGCACCCTGCCCGGCAAGCTGCACCAGATCCTGCGGGCCCTGCAGCTCACGCGCCATTATGACAAGGACCGCATCCTGGAGGCCTACCTGAACCTAGCACCCTACGGGGGCAACATCGAGGGCATCCAGGCCGCCAGCCTGATCTATTTCGACAAGACCGCCGACCGGCTGAGTCTCCCCGAAGCCCTGACCCTGGCCGTGGTGCCCCAGAACCCCGTGCACCGCAATCCGGCCACCGCCGGCGGTTTTACCAACCTGCAGGCCGCCCGCAGCCATCTTCTGGGTCGCTGGTTAAGCGCCCATCCCAGAGACAGCTCCTTGAGCGGTTTCTTCGATCTGCCCCTGTCGGTCCGCCATCCGTCCCGGTTGCCTTTCGAGGCGCCCCATTTCGTGAATCATCTCGATGCCGAACCCCTGCCGAAAAAACGCCGGATCATCCATACGACCCTGGATCTACAGCGGCAGCAGACTGTTGAAGCCCTGGTTCGCGGCCATATCGACCGGCATGCGTCCGAAGGCATCCACAATGCGGCCGGTACTGGTGCTGGACCGGCGCAGCATGGCGCTGAAAGCCATGGTGGGGTCGGCAAACTTTTTCGATGACGCCATTTTCGGCCAGGTCAACGGGACCACGGCCCGGCGCTCGCCGGGATCGGCGCTCAAGCCGTTCGTCTACGCCCTGGCCATGGACAGGGGCCTGATCCATCCGGCCAGCCTGATGAAGGACGCCCCCCGGCGCTACGGCGGTTTCACCCCCGAGAATTACGACCAGCGCTTTCTGGGGCCGGTCTCGGCCCATGACGCCCTGATTTTAAGCCGCAACCTGCCGGCGACCCGCCTCCAGGCCCTTTTGGGTGAGCCCGGTTTCCACGGCTTTTTGCAGCAGGCGGGCATCGGGAACCTCAAACCGGCCGAATTTTACGGCCTGGCCCTTTGCCTCGGCGGGGGTCGAGGTAACCATGCTGGAACTGGCCTCACTGTATGCCACACTGGCCAACGGCGGGGAACTGCGCCCCATCCGCATGCTGGCCGATGGAAAGGATGCTGCGCCGCCCCGACGCATCCTGAGCGCAGAGGCCAGCTTCCCTGACGATGGACATTCTCAAGGACAATCTGCCGCCGGAAAGCCACCGCGTGGCTGCCATGGCCGCCGGTGCCAACCAGGTAGCCTGGAAAACCGGCACCTCCCACGGATTCCGGGATGCCTGGGCCGTGGGGGTCTGCAACGGCTTGGTGGCGGCCGTTGTGGGTGGGCAACTTCGACGGCCGGGGGCAATCGGGCCTTCGTGGGCCGCAGTGCTGCCGGCCCCTTGTTGTTTGAAATTCTCGCCGCCCTGGTGCCAGACCGGTGCTGGACCGTGGAAGAAGAGGTCAACTTCTCACAACTCAACCTGCAGCAGGTTGATGTATGCGCCCTTACCGGCGAGCTTCCCGGCAAGGACTGTCGGCGCACGAAGAAAAGCGGGTTCATCCCCGGCGTTTCGCCCATCCGGGTCTGCAGCGTCCATCGGGCCATCCCCGTGGATACTGCCACCGGCCGCCGGGCCTGCCGGCATGTGCCGGGGAAAACCGAGATGCGGGTGTTCGAGTTCTGGCCTTCGGATCTGTTGTCCATTTTCCGTACGGCGGGCATCGCACTCAAAGAACCACCGCCTTTTGACGAAGATTGCCGTCTCGACCAGAAGGCCGCATCTGGTCTCCCGCCGGCCATCACCTCTCCCCAGCCTGGACTGGTGGCAGCCATGAACAGCGAATCGTCCAACGCCCGCCAGGTGCCCTTCCTTGCGGTCGCCGACGGGGATGTCAGGCGACTCTACTGGTTTGTGGACAATCGTTACGTGGGCGCATCGCCACCCGGACAGCCGTTGATGTGGACCGCCCGAAGCGGCACCTTCGATGTCCGTGTGGTGGACGACCACGGCCGTGCCGCTTCAACCGCCTTGACTGTTGAGTGGGTCCGATAGTATTAAGCTGGTTTCTGTAATGAACGCTGAACAAAGAGGGAATCGAATGAAGACAGGTGGATACCCAAAAAGTGTCGGTGGCTTCTCCCGGCAAACGTTTTTCACGCCTTTTCAATTCATTCTGCTGTCGACCGTGTTGCTATCGATGGTGCTCGCAGGATGCGCGACCTCCAGCCCCGATCCTTTCGAGACCCGGCTGGCCGCAATGACCGACGCGGAACTGATCGCCTATTCCCAAGGCATCAACGAACGGATGAAAGAAATCCAATCGGGAACGCGGGAAGAAGACCGAACCGGTATCGTAAGACAGGACGACCCTCTCGCCCAACAAACCTATTTCTTTGGGGGTGAAGCCTGGGATCTGGAGAAAAAACGGGCCAAAGCGAGAAAGGAAATGAATCGTCGGGGACTCTCTCCATAGTATAGATGTATAAGCAGGCGATTGTCTATCTTGCCGCAAATTCAAATCAGCCACCGTGGTAAGGGCGACCGGCCGGTCGCCCTTACATGCACCGGGGAGGCTCGTAGAAGATAAATCGAGACACTCGATTTAGGCAAATGGAATACTACCTTTTGTGTCTGAAATAACCCTGACAGTCTCGTAAAAAGTCACCAGACATGTCATTCCCGCGGAGGCGGGAATGACATCAATAGGCCAAATTCGACTTTTTGGGAAACCATCAACTCCAATACTTTGGATCAAGGAATGACCCTGATAAAATATCGCCGCTGGATGATCTATTTTATATCTTGCCTTCTTTTCGTCTTTTCACAGTTTTACAGATCTTCTATCGCTGTGATCACGCCCAATCTGGTTGACGAACTTCACTTTGATCCCGAAGAATTAGGACTCATCTCTGCGGCTTTCTTTTATTCGTTTGCCGCGATGCAAATACCGGTGGCATTGTACCTCGATCGGGTTGGGCCTCGATTACTCATGACCGCTCTTTCATTGCTGGCTGCCGCCGGGGCCCTTGTGTTTGCTTATGGGAACTCAAATGAAGCGCTGATCATTGGCCGGATACTCCTTGGCATTGGCATGTCCTGCAATCTGATGGGGCCATTGAAATTGGTCACCACCTGGTTTTCTCCGGTATATTTTGCGACGCTATCCGCCATATTCGTATCGGTTGGCACTGCCGGGAATATAATCGCCACGACACCATTGGTGTGGTTCACCAATCAGTTTGGATGGCGAACGACGTTTTTACTCTTTGCCCTCTGCAACCTGCTCATCACAATCCTCTTTTTTCTGGTTGTAAAAGATCGTCCCGATGGCCAGCCGGCAAAACAGCCAAAAGAAAAATCGGTTCGACTCTCTGGATTTACCAATGACATTATGCAGCTTTTTTATCGAAAGGATTACTGGCTGATCTCCATGGGCACCTTTTTCCGCTATGGAATCTATGCGTCGGTACAGGCGCTTTGGGCAGCACCTTTCCTGATGACAGTCTTGGGGTTTTCCCAATTAATGACCGGCAACCTTTTATTTGCCATGAGTATCGGCATGATCATTGGCAGCCCGATTTGCGGGTGGGTTTCGGACAGGGTAATTCTTTCGCGAAAAAAGGTCGTCATCGCCGGGTTGGCCATCATGGCGGGCATTTTAATCGTATTGTCCCTGTTATCCAAGGATGTCTGGACATTCATTATTTTTGCATTGTTCTTTGGATTCGGGTTTTCCAGCGGTTCGGGCCAGATCATGTATGCCCACATCAAGGAACGCATGCCTCTGAAAAATGCGGGCAGCGCAATGACGGGAATCAATTTTTTTACAATGATTGGCAGCGCATTTTTTCTTCATGGCATTGGCTGGGCAATAAAGGCGTTCCATTCTGGAGGAGCGCTTGGGCCGGAAGTTCTTAAAATGGTATTTGCCTTTTTTGGGATCAGCCTTGTCGTTACGGCTTTGTTCTATATGTTCACGGTTGATGGCAAGCAAAATTATTAAAGCATCGCTTTTCGCAATACCTATTCTTGGATGTTTTTCATGATCGGGGGTGCTGGCCAATTTGCATAGTATGGTAAGTAGTATAGCTCTCTTCATCAAGACCAACCACAATACCTTAAGGTTCCCAAGTCCGGTTTTAAATGCAGATATTAGCAAGAAATCGCAAGTTTGAAGCCTTCTGAAAAACTCCAGATTACCTGTACGTATCTTTCGGATTCGATTTTTTAGGCGCAGGACAACTTAGTTTTTGTAATCTGTACTTCCGGCCAAAATGGCCGACCACAAGATGAGGGATGGGTGATGGTCGCCTTGAAATCAAGAGATTGGCAAGATATATGGAAGTTTTGCGATACTATTTTTCATGTGATAGACGAATCTATATTTTAAAAGGACTACGGTATCCTTATAATAAAAAACCGCTTGCTTGCTCGAGTGCTCATGCCGCCGTAAAGTGACCACCAATTCCGCGTGAAACTGTACAATCATTCCACACAGCACATTATCTTTAGTTTAATCTATTCCACAGTTTGACAAGAATTCACAGTCTAAGGTATTCTCTAAAGTTATGAATAATAAGGTTTTAGTTAAAATTACTGGTATTTAAGCAAAACTCTGGCTCACATAATTTGGGAAATGTACACTCAACTTCCACGATTTTAGCGCAATTTATGAATTTGAAACATCGAAGAGGCAAAACGATATTTATGGAAAATATAAAAAATGATCGAAATGCGTCAGCCACTGTCAATACATTGTTTGAAATATCCAGTGCGGTAAACAAAACTGAAAACTTTTATGATCTATATGCATCCATTCACGAATCCTTGAACAAAATTTTAAACATAGAAAATTTTGCCATTGCCTTATACCATGAAGAAAATGATTCAATGACATTCCCTTACTTTGCGGATACAATGGGTAAGGATATAGAAGAAATTTTTGACATCAGAAAAAAATCAATCCCTGCCTGCAAGAATTATTAACGCTGGTGAGCCGCTGTTGTTCTATCAAGAAGACATCATAAACATGTCAACTGAGATGGACAGGATTCCACCTAATTCTGAATGTAAGGTATGGGCAGGAACCCCGCTTAAAATAAAAGGCCACTCTATTGGTGCTCTCATGGTCCAGAGTTACCACTCAAAGATGCCTTCAGGAAAAGTGATCTGGATTTTTTAAATGCTGTGGCCGAATTCATTGCAGCTTCAATTGAGCGAAACAGATTGAAATCGCCCGCAAGGAAAAGTGACGAAATTGGTCAGGTCTTGCTTGAGATTACAAGTGCGATCCATAACTCTGTAAACCTGAACAATTTATTTGAGCGAATCCATCATATATTGAAACGAATAATAGATGTAAGCCAATTTCTTTATTGCAATTGTGGATACTAAAAACCGAACACTCCATTTTCCATATTTTACTGATACAAAGGATAATGATTTTTCTCCAATCAAAAACTTTGATTCTAACGATTCATTAACGGAATGGTTGTTTCCCAACGCCAACCAATTTTATTAAAAGCCGAAGATCTTAAAAAACGAGAAAGTCAAAATGGTGTATGGGGTCCGGTGCCTCTTACTTGGATGGAGCCCCGCTTATTATAAAAGATGAAGTTATCGGGGTGGTGGCCGTACAAAGTTATTTGGATGCCAATCTGTATAAAAAAAAGGATCTGGAGATACTTTCGGCTATTTCCGGTCAAATCGCAATTGCGATTCATCGTAAACGATCTGAAGATGCGCTTCGGGAGAGCGAGAAAAAACTACGTCAAATCTATAACAACATTTTAGATGTATATTTTGAAGTCAGCTTAAGTGGGATAATTTTAGAAATAAGTCCTTCAATTGAAAAGCACTCTCAATACGATAGAGAGGATCTCATTGGCAAATCACTTTATAGTATTTTATCGGGTTATGAAAGTGCGGATAAACACATTGATTACATTCTTTCCAAGGATTTGTTAAAAATTATGAAATCAACCTCCATTTAAGAACGGAACTCGCATATTTATTCCATTAATTCAGAAATTTTTAAAGATGAACAAAACAATCCAATAAAGCTGATTGGAACTATGCGCGATGTTCAGAAAAAAAGGTAATTGAATACGAACGTGAGCTTTCAATTTCTCTTTTAAAGGCAACTTTAGAATCAACTGCCGATGGCATTCTGGTTGCTGATAAAAACGAAATATGGACGAATTATAATCAGAAGTTCGTAGATATTTGGAACTTTCCTTCCCAACTTATTGAAAACGGAATGACAGTGAACTGAAAAAACATGTGACTAACGCTATCGTTGATTATGAGAGCTTTTATACCAAAAATTAGTGAGCTTACTATTGAATCAAGTGTCAATTCATTCGATACGATTGAATTGAAAAATGGAAAGATCCTTGAGTGTTATTCTCAACCGCAAATTATTGGAGAAGAGATAGTAGGAAGAGTATGGAGTTTTCGAGATATTACTGACCAAAAACGAATTGAAAGTGCACTCAAGGATAGCGAAGAAATCAGCCAAGTTTTACTCAATATCGCCAGTTCTGTTCATAATACCAAAACCTCCAGCAGTTGTTTAAGTCAATCCATAATTCTTTGAGCCGTTTGATGGATCTCTCTAATTTTTTATTGCTTTATATGACCACTCCAAGAATTCAATCGACTTTGAATACTTTGTCGATCAGTTTGATAAGGCCCTTCCAAGAGTTGAGAGTATGAAAGAAATCAACAGTTTAGCTGGTGAGGTGATTATCAAAAAGAGCCCCCTGCTTTTAAGTGAAAAAATGCTCCTTGAACGTGCTAAAAATAAAAAAAATAGTCGGAACCACACCCAAAATTTGGATGGGCGTTCCACTTATTATCAGGGATGAAGTTATCGGAGTCGTAGCTGTCCAGAGTTATTCTGATCCTGATCTATATGATGAAAAAGATTTAAAGGTAC
>CAXXOY010000017.1:0-31652 GCA_963668455.2 uncultured Desulfosarcina sp. | reverse complement strand
CTGAAAAACTGGTGGATGAAGTGCTGGAAGAGGATCACAATAACGTCGAAGCCCACGGCCTTAAAGGCAACTTTTACCTGAACCGAAGGGACGGGCTCAATGCCATATCCGAGTTCCGGGTGGTTGTAACGGAAAAACCGGAGCTTGTTCCGGGATATTTGAGCCTGGCCCAGGCACATCTGATAAACAAAGAACCCATGCTGGCATTGGATGTTCTTGAAAAAGGCCTTAAAGCAAACCCGGAATCCGATAAAATTCTCATGGCCCTGGCCCGGATGAAGATGGTGGAACAGGACACCGCAAAAGGCGAAGAATATCTTAAACAAATCGTAGCGCTGGCACCGGACAACATCAATGCCCTCATCAACCTGGGGGATTTTTATACCGGTACCAAACAGTATGACAAAGCACTGGCCCAATTTGAACAGGTCAAAACCGTTCACAAGGATTCGCCTGCCGGATATATCAAGACAGCCAATGTGTATCTTAAACGCAATGAAGATGATAAAGCCCTTTCGGAACTCAAGGCCGGGTATGAAAAATTCCCGGACGCCGCCATGCTGATTTCCCAATTGTCCCAGTTGTACATGAAAAAGAAAAATGTGCCCGCCGCCATCGCTTTGTGCGAAAAACGGCTTGAAAACAACCCCGAAGAAGCCTTTAGCTGGAACCTTCTGGGCGGCATCTATTTTGTAACCAAAGCCTATGACAAAGCAGAAACCCATTTTGAAAAGGCCATTGAGATTTCTCCCGAATGGCAGAAACCATATGAAAACCTGGCACAACTTTACCTGGTCCAGGGAAAAAAAGAGAGTGCCGTTGCAAAACTTGAGTCCGCCATCAAACAGAACGAGAAAAATAAGGAAGCCTGGATGCTTTTGGGCATGATCCATAAAAGAGATAAAGATTACCAGGCGGCCGCAACGGTGTTCAAGCAGGCCTTTGATGCCATCCCCTCCCTGTGGTCTGCGGCCAATGATTATGCCTACATCACGTCCGAATATCTGGCCGGCCAGGCGGGGGATCTTTCCGAAGCCATGGCATATGCCCAAAAAGCGGTGGGCCTGAACGGCAGTGCCGGGCCAGCAAGGGATACCCTTGGGTGGATTTACTATAAAATGGGAAATTACGAACTGGCCCATGATGAACTTAAAATGGCCCTTGCGCAACGGCCGGATCACTATATCGTCAATTATCATATGGGCATGGTGCTGGAAAAACAGGGGCGGCACCAGGAAGCTGCCACCCACCTTGAATCTGCATTGGCCAAGAATATGGACTTTCCCGGTGCGGAGGATGCCAGAAAAATAGTTGAGCAGTATGAAGCAGAGACGGGCTCAATTAATTAAGATCACACGCGTAAAACAGGTTTAATTGACCAAGGAGCACAAATGGAAGGAAACGCTTTTTCACTGGAAGACGCCATTGATATTCTAAAGCATAGACGGGCAGCCTATCTATTGCCGTTTATTGTTATTGCAATCATTTCGGTTTGCGTCGCATTGCTGCTGCCCCCCGTATATCAATCCAAGGCCACCTTGTTGATCGAAAAAAGGGAAATCCCGGCGGAATATGTCACGTCTTCCATCACCACATTTGCCGAAGAACGGATGCAGAGTATCCATGCACGGATTCTGACCTCAACACGTCTTCTCGAACTGATTGAAGAATTTGGACTTTATCCGGATTTAAAGGAAAAAAAGACCACGGATGAGATCATTGAAATCATGAAGGAAGATATCAAGCTGGTTCCCGTGAATGTGGAAATTGCGGACCGCATGTCCGGGAGGACGGCGACGGCCACCATTGCATTCAATCTCTCCTATCAAGGCAAGAATCCCACAAAAGTGCAGAAGGTCGCCAACACTATCACCTCCCTGTTCCTGAAGGAAGACTTGAAAGTAAGAAAGGAGCAGTCCTCGTCCGCCTATGATTTTCTTTTGGTCGAAAGCGACAAGGTTAAAGCGCAGATTTCCGAACTGGAAAAGAAAATGGCGGTATTCAAGAAGGAAAACGTTGAGTCGCTTCCTGAACTGTTCCAATTAAACCAGCAGACCCTGGACCGCATTGAAAGGGATATCGAGTACACCAAAGAGAACCTGCGCAACCTCAAGGAAAAAAGAGAAGAGTTGCAGGAGCAGTTGAACAACACGCCGGTTTTCATGGAAGATACCGAGCTTCAAAAAGAACAGAAATACCAGGATCAAAGACGGCTTGAAGCGCTCAAAATTGAGCTGGTCAATTTAAAGACCGAATTTTCAGACCTCTATCCGGATGTGATCAAGACCAAACAGGAAATCGAAAATCTGACCCTGCAAGTAAAAGAGTCAAGGAAGGAAGAGAAGGAAAAACAGAAAAATCCAGCCTACGTCACCCTTGCCTCCCGTCTGGCCGGTACGAAATCCGATATTGCCTCCACCCTTAAAAAAATAGAGGAGATGGAAAAACAGGCGGATGACAGCCGGCTGCGCCTTGCCATGACCCCCGGCGTCGAGGAAAAATACAATGCCCTTGTGGCCGAAAGAAACAATCTGTACATGAAGCATACTGATCTGCAGGCAAAAATGATGGAGGCCAAAGTCGCCCGGGAACTGGAATCCGAACAGAAAGGAGAGCGGTTCACCCTGGTGGAACCGGCACGGCTGCCTGAAAAACCCTTTAAACCCAACCGGCTCGCCATTGTACTCATTGGGATCGTTTTAGGTGTAGGCGCAGGTGTTGCCCTGGCCGCCCTGATGGAGTTTTCAGACTCCTCTTTTAATAACGGGGAAGCCTTGTCAAGGACCATTGGTTCCCCGCTCCTGGTGGAGATCCCGATTATTGTCACCAAAGAGGACCGGCGAAACAAGAACCTAAGGCGCGTGGCAATGGTTACCGGTATGGTCTCCACGGTTCTTCTTGCCGTCTTCTTGTTTGATCACTTTGTCATGGACCTGGCCGTTTTTCAGGCCAAATTCGGGCGCAAGTTTCTTTAAACGGCCACAGGCCGACCTGACATATCAGTTGCCAGGCACAGCCCACAAAAAATTTTGAAAGATCTAAGTGACTTGGACAGACTTTCTTATAACAGCCACGGGCTGACTTGACATATCAGTACCGAGGCACAGCCCACAACGAAACAAGAAAGTAATTCAGTAGCTTATAGATACTTTCATATAAAAGGAGTAAATGAAAATGACCCAGGAAGCAGTAATGGAAAAAAGCCACCTCCAGGACAGGATCGCCCCGTTGTCCTTTGATGCGCCGGTGTACGAAAAATCCCGGGAATATCCCATTGATCCGGACCTTGTCCTGAAAAACCGGGGGATTTGCATCAACCCCGACGCGCCCGAAGTTGAATACTATAAGATTCTAAGAACCCGGATTCAGCAGCAGTCCAAAAAGAAAAAGTTGAATACCCTGATGATCACAAGCCCGAATAAAAACGAGGGCAAAACCATCACCAGCATCAACATGGGGTTTATTTTCGCCCGGGAATTCAATCAGACCGTGCTTCTCGTGGACTGCGATTTCAAGGGTCAGGATATCCATAAATACCTGGGGATTGAAAATGACCGGAGCCTGATCGATTACTTTCTCCACGGCGTTCCGTTAAACGATCTGATTATCTGGCCGGGGATAGACAAATTGACCCTGATCTCCGGAGACGAAACGGTGGGCAATTCCACCGAGATCCTCTCTTCGGAAGCCATGGAGTCGCTTGTGGCAGAGATGGGGCAGCGGTATTCCGACCGGTATGTGTTCTTTGACGCCCCGCCGGTTCTCGAACGTTCCGAGGCCATTTCCATGGCCCCCATGATGGACGGCATCATCATGGTGGTTGAAGCCCGGGTAACGCCCAAGGCGGACATTGAAAAAGCCGTTTCCCTGCTGCCGCCGGATAAATTTTTGGGCTTTGTTCTGAATAAAAAAGGGTGATTCGAATTCAGCCTGAATCCCAAAAAAAATTGATACGATATTTGCCTTAATGGCCACCAGGCAAAAGGCCCCAGTGCTTTTCACATGAGCGGAAAACGAGCAAAATTAAACAGGCGGGCAGCCCGGGATACGTTCAATACATCACAACACCGTCTATTGTCGGCCCGAAAGCAATTGCGCGCGTTCATATGGTCTTTTTTGATTCTGGCCGCCCTCATCTTTATTCCCGTCAGTCTCGTTCCCGAATCCTGGTACGGTCCGCTCAACCATTTGACGGCAAATTTTTCCGCCGTTTTCATGCGGATGATGGGAACAGCACCCGTGGTCCGGGGAACGAATATCCGTCTGGACGGTTTTGCCGTCAATGTCATTTCCGAATGTTCGGCCGTTCATTTGATTGCGCTGTTTACCGCTTTTGTGCTCGCTTTTCCGGCCGGCCGGATCCAGAAACTGACCGGTATCGCAGTCGGCGTTGTATTGATTTCACTGCTCAACGGCATCAGAATTGGTGCCGTCACAATGATCGGCCGATTTTTCCCAAATTTATTCGACGTGTTTCATATCTACCTGGGGCAGTTGGGCATGCTTTCCACTGTGGTGTTGTTATGTCTGCTCTGGTGCCGCAAGGTCTCCGATCCTGACTTTCTGGAAAAGCCGATCCGGTTTTTTCTTCGATTTCTTGCCTTTTCCTTGGTTCCGTTTCTTCTCTGGCTGCCGCTGAACCGCGTGTATCAAGGCATGGTGGATGGTTTTGTTGAAAGGCTGTTTTCCGCAGCCTCCTATAGAATAGTGATACCCCTTGGCCATAATTTTTATTATCAGTCATTCAGCCTGGTCACCATGGCAGGACTTCTCTTTGCCGTCAAGTCAGTTAACTTTCTTACCCGACTGCGCTGGTTTGCGTTTGGTTTTTTGGTGTTGACATTGTTTCAGATCACCATCCGTATCTGCAATACGTGGATTGCAGCGTTTCATATGCAGTGGGTGGAGACCGTTTCCCAGGTTGTCTATTTTTTATGTACCCAAGCCATCCCAGCAGGAATCGGACTGGTCTTTTTGATGAAAGTCCGGGCAGAAAAAATAAAATAGTCACTTCGAACGGTTATAATTCCTTTTTCCCAGTATTCATACCCTTTTGTCACTGGATGAATGCCGGGGCAGGTCATCTTTCATATTTGGATTTAATATATGAAATCAAATGCTTAAATGGCGAAACTAATTGTTTTTTCTTTCCTAACTTAAACTTAAATTAAGACTAATGTAACGTTAATCCTGGGCTAAACTTAATCGGATATATTCTGTCTCGAAGATAGGAGAGAGCCACACCCCGGGTGACCGGGGGTCGGAAAGCCAAGGGTCTTGTTATTTAAAAAATGGGATGTGAGAAGACAGTTAATCATGCGAATTAGAAATATGTGATTCGAAAATTGAATGTCAAGCCGATCCATTAAAATTAAAACAAAAATTAAAAGATAAAACAAGACAGCCGCGCCACCGCATATCTTTTCGAAAGTAATTGGGTTCATAACTAAATTTATTTTAAGGAGAAGAAAAAATGAAGAAATTGATGGTAGTTGTACTGGCGGCTTTTTCTATTTTTGCAGTAGCAAACACTGCATCCGCTTTTGAATCCGAATCTCTGGTTGCCGTTCTTTATGATGTAGACACCAACACAGAGATTGGTCTGAATCTTGGTGATCTGACCAGCATGGATCTTACAGCACAGAACGTAGTACTCAAGGAGGCAGGAACATTTACGCTTGACTACGACAAAGTAGGTGTTTTTGCTAGCTATGGCGCACTGACTTCCAGCCAAAACTTTTTTGCTTTGACTCAAGATATCGAGGCAACTGTAAACACCTCCCAGTTCATCGGGTTTACCAGTGCTGCAACCACTTATAACGCTGGCTATACTACTGAAGGGTCTGATTTAGCAACTACTGCTCCTGCTTCCTATATGACTCTGATGAATTCAAGTGGGACTGCCAATGGTGCATATAATGCATTTAATTCACACAATTTCGACCTGGGTGAGGGTGCAATCAGCGAAGATGGTGTTAGAATGTACCTCTACCAGTTTGATGTGGTTACAGCTGTGTATAATGATAACGATTTAACTGATTTTGCAGTAGCTACAATCGACTTTCTCGCTGACGGTTCTGTTGTAATGAACGCAAACGCAGTGCCTGTTCCAGGGGCCATTCTGCTTCTAGGGTCAGGCCTTGTCGGTCTTGTCGGCCTCAGAAGAAAAATGAACTAAATAAAAGCATCGAATAAAGCATAAGGAATAAAAAAAATGATTAAAAAGATTTTAAAAGGAATCTCAATCAGTTCTGCTGCATTGATGATTACCGCTGGTGCGGCCAATGCAGATGTGGTTAACGTTAACATTTACGGTGCCTCTGCACAGTATACCTTCTGGACAAATGCTGCAGCAGATTTTCTTCAATCCACTGCCGTAGGCTGCGGTGCAAGTGATGTTTACACTTTAGAAGATGAGATCCAGAGTCGTGACGTTGGTGCCGCCGTCTGTGCAGGCAATACCGCTGTTGCTCTCAAATCCGGTTCGCTTTCAGGTACCGGTGCGGCTGCTCTTGATAATGACACTGTTATCATCAGATATACATCTAAAGCTTCCTATGATGGCATCAGGGCGGTTTCAGAAGCTCAAGTTGAAGCATGGGATGGTGACAGCTGCCATGCCTCTACCGGAAACTGGGGGGAGCGTCTCCAGGCCAATCTGGGCAATGCAACTGTCAGCGGTCAGGTGCTTTCCCTTGAGGACGAGGCAGCCAGTCTTTCCTGCCAGGATGTTCAGATCGGTGCATCTGATGTCGCCTCTGAAACATTTGCCCAGACTTCTTCAGGTCAAATCGAAGGACCCTTGGGTGGCGGTTCTTTTTCAAGTACGGTTATTTACCCCCAGGATCTGCCCTCCATGCAGACAGCAGATGGTTTTCTTAACAAGAGACCTGTTGTTGTGCCGTTTGGTTTTTTTGCCAACGATGACACAACTCCGGTGCCCATTGATGACATGACCCGCCTTCAAGCTGTTTCCATCCTGAGTGGACAGATTACAGATTGGGATGAAGTTGCCGGAACCACCGGCATGAGAGTCGTTTTATGTCACCGGCATGCAGGTTCAGGTACCGTTGCAACACTGAATGCCGCTGTTTTCAGAGGCGATGGAGCACTTCCGACATCAGAAGTTAACGCTGGTGATGCAGATTTCCTCGCACTGATCGGCAGCCCCTCTCCTGAAATTTATTTTAATGAAGGTTCGTCTGACCTGATGAGATGCGTCGGTCAGACAGCCGGTGCAATCGGTTATGCGGATTATGACAAATGTCTGCCTGGAACTCTTGTGGACACAGATGATGACGGCATCGCTGATACCGACAGCTGCGTAGCTAAAGGGTATGGCCCCATCAAACGCGTTCTTTACAACGGTGCCGAAGGCACCAAGTCCAATGTACAGAACGGTGTGACTGACTTCTGGTCAGCCCAGTGGCTGTATTACAAAGACAGTGAGAGTGGAAATACTTTGGCTGCCATAGAGGCGCTTGGTGATTTTGCTTCTCTCGAAACAAACCTTCCCTCTAAAAAAGCGCCTTACTGGTCTTCTCAAGCGGCTATGAATTATGAAAAATCTACTGATTTTGCACTGCCTAGGAAGAAATAACAGCACTTTCATAGTGTAAAAGGACTAAGTATCATCAAGAACGGGGCTGCTGCATGGCAGCCCCGTTCGTATTGCAGTGCGGTTTGGCTGTGATGCTAATTAAGCGCCAACGCCTGACTAATTAAAGGCTAATTGTATTTCGATATTGATCGTCAATTAATTTAGATTGCCTTGGATAGATCGATTGAAGATTTCTATGAAAAAGAATTTAAAAATGACAGCTAAAATAATTTCAAGCGTTTTGATGTTTGTTTCTCTCTCAGGCTGTGCAGCAGTGGCACCTGTAAAAAAAATAGAGGAAGGCCGGCGGGTAAAGGTAGATTATTCATGTGTTGTTGATGACGAAGAACTTATCGCCACCACATTGATTCCAGACGTTAAAGATCCTTTAGTAAAGAAATCAAACGGGTTTATCGAACTCAGTGAGTATAGCCCCGTAGAACTGACAGCCGGTAAGGAAGCGCCCGGGCAGTGGGATGACAAGCTTAAAAAAATTGAGCCTGAAATTTTAACAAATATTTCTTTTCAGCTTCCGGGCATGGAAATTGGCAAAGAAAAGGAAATTATTCTTAAATCGGAAATACCGGAAGGAATGAAAGAGAAGAACCGTTATAGGGTGATTAAGAGGGTCACCAAGGTTCCAAGGATAAGGTCAGTGCCAATAGACCAGTATAAAAAAACATCTGGAGGTTCACTGCCTGCGCCGGGGGATATCATTCCTTTTCATGGCAAACCGCTTTTCAAGGTTCTTAACGTCTCTTCTGAATATGTAAATCTGGAAACAATTACTCAGGGAATCGAACGGGAAACCCCATGGGGAAAGGCGGTGACACATATCCAGGGAGATATGGTTGTTACCACAATTGAAGCCATACCCGGAACGATTATAAAAACAGGTCCGGTTATCGGAGAGATAACCGAAGTTACCGAAGATACGATAAAAGTGGACTACGGTCATCCTTTTGCAGGAAGAGTTTTGAAATGCAAGGTTAAGGTTATCGAAGAAAAATAGACACTTTACCGGAAGTAGGAATTAAATGGAATTAAATAGAATTAAAATAATCGGGATTGCAGCCGTTTTTATGTCCCTGCTGAGTGCATGTTCGCCACAAAGTAAAAAACTGGTTGTTGCCGATGACGCTACCAGCAAAAATATAACTGCCGGGGAAACTGAAAAATATGATGCGGCGCAGAAAAATGCCAGGGTTGCAGAAATAAACCAGAAAATAGCAGCTGCTGTTGAAAAAGCGCGCAGGGAAGGCCGGACAAATGTAAGTGTCTATCTGGATGAACAATCCGGTATCGTCCAACCCGGGGATTTGGTTGAAATATCATATAAGCTATCATTGGAAAACGGTGTTCAAGTCTCCAGTGAAAAAGACAAAGTCAAAATTTTAACAGCAGGGCCGGGAGCCGTCCTGGCAAGGGAGACCATTGGCATGAAGGTCAAACAGAAGAAAAGATCTGTGATTGAGCCCAAAGATGCTTTTGGAATCCGTAAAGAGGAAAATACACAGGTTTTCCCGGCAAACAGAACCATGCCGGTTGATATGCAGGTAAGTGCCGAAGTGTATAAAAAACAGTTTAATGGCCTTCCCTCAGAAAATGATCTAATCCAGATCACGCCCTATTTTAAATCAAAAGTGCTTAAGGTCGATGGCCAAAAGATTATAATACGCAATCTAGCCGAGGACGGATTTGTCCAGAATAAATCCATCGGTCAAACCACAATTTCCGTAAAAGATGCTGTTATTACGATTTCACTTGAAGCAAAAAAAGGGGCGTCTTTTGCAACAGGAGAAAAGACAGGCCGGATTATTGAGGCGGATGAAAAAAGCTTTCTTGTCGATTTCAACCATCCATACGCCGGCAAAAAAATGATTCTTGACCTTGAAGTGCTTTCCATCACAAAAGCCTCTGAATTTGCAGACATTGAACTGGAATGGATCGAAGACCATGACCAGGGATGTGACATCGCATATAAAGAGAAAAAGAATACGGTCATTATGCTTTACGCAGACTGGTGCGGGTGGTGCAAAAAAATGCTTTCAGAAACATTTGAAGATCCCCGGATTAAAATGCTTGCGGACCAATTTGTATGGATCAAAGCCAATTCGGATGCAGACCAGAGCCTCAAAGAATTTTACGGTCAGGACGGTTTTCCCCTGATTGTGCTCAGTGACTATCAGGGGAAGATCCTGAAAAAGATGGAAGGGTTTAAAAGTGCCGACAAATTATTGCCGGAACTTGAAATGATTTTGAACACGGATGTGGCAAAAGCAGATACCAGAGCGGATACCAACGTAGGCACAAAGTAGGCAATTGATGATTCAGATCGGGCGGTTCGGCACAGATGCCGGTTGCAGTTTATGTATATATTGTTTCAGCGTCGTTGTCATGGCCTTGATGATAATAACACCTGTTTCGGCAAAGGCTGCTGAATTGGAAGAGCCAAGCTTTGTTATTCGTTCTTTTTATATTAAGGGCAATCATGTGCTGGAAAAGGAGCTGCTGACCGCCGTGGTCAAGGATTTTACAGGAGAGGGTAAAACAGCCAAGGACGTTGAATTGGCCCGGGACTCCTTGGAAAAGCTTTATCACAACTGCGGGTATCCGGCGGTTCTGGTCAATATCCCCGAGCAGACGGTTGATGACGGCATTGTCAGATTGCAGGTGATCGAAAGCCGGATAAAAAGAGTCTATGTGAAAGGGAACCAGTATTTTACAATGGAGAATATTTTAGACCGGCTTCCGGGAATGCAGCCCGGTAAAGTTTTGTTCCTGCCTGACATCCGGGAGCAGCTATCTCGCATTAACCGCAACCCTGACCTTAAAGTCACCCCTGTCCTGATTCCCGGAAAAGAACTGGGCACGATCAACATAGAGCTGAATGTGGAGGATGACCTGCCCCTCCACGGAAGCATAGAACTCAATAACCGTTCGACCCATACCACCACGGAAACAAGACTCAACGGACTGATCCGTTATGATAATTTGTGGCAGAAGGGGCATTCAATCAGCGGCCAGTTCCAGATATCTCCCCAGGATACAGATGAAGTGATGGTGTTTTCAGCCTCCTATTCCCTTCCGGCACCATGGGACAACGACCATCTGCTCATCGGGTACTTTATTAATTCCGACAGTGATACCGCCAGCGGCGAAGGGTTCAATGTCATCGGCAAAGGAACAATTGTGGGGTTCCGAAATCTGATTCCCCTGCCGTCCATGCGCAATTACGATCACAGCCTGACATTGGGATTTGACTGGAAAGATTTTGAGGAAGACACCCAGGGGACAGTGGTCCCGGTTGAATATCTGCCGTTTTCTTTTGGGTACGTATCATCCCTGGCAGGAAGGACCGGAATAACACAGTTCAGTGCGGATCTTAATTTTTTGATTCGAGATTTGTTTGTCAATGATATGGACAAGTTCCAGGAGAAACGATACGGGTCCACCGGCAACTATATCTATCTTACCGCAGGGATGGAACGCCGTCAGAAACTGCCCAAACAGTGTTCGCTGTTTTTAAAGCTGGACGGCCAGATTGCTGATCAGCCCCTGATCAACAATGAACAATACTCTGCCGGAGGTGTCGGGAGTGTCCGGGGATATAAGGAATCGGAAATTACGGCAGATAATGCCCTGCATGGCACAATTGAGCTGTTTGCCCCGGACCTGTTAGAAACGCATGTCCTGATTCCTTACATATTTTATGATTTCGCATACCTGGATGTCAGGGAGCCTCTGGCAGGTGAAATAGACAATGATTTCATCCACAGTGCAGGCATCGGCCTGACCGGTAACTGGAAAGAGATCGTAGATTTTAAATTGGATCTGGGGTTTGCCCTTGAAGATACTGACGATACACGGTCAGGTGATATAGAACTGCATTTTAAAACCGCGATAAGGTTTTAATGGAGACAAACGTGGGGTAATTATGAAAAATTTAGCGGCACAGATTACAAGAAAATGTTTTCTGCTTTTTTTGTGTACTTATTTTACTTTTTTCCCTGCCTGGCTCTCTGCCAAACCTATCCATCAGTCCTTGTCTGCGCCTTCATCTGATGCGTTGCCGGTTTTGGTTTCAGGTCAGACCCAGAGCGGATGGAGTTGTGTTGATCCTGAAAACCATTACCTGCAAGTGGATCAGACCAATGAAAAGGTGGTTATCAAATGGGAATCCTTTGACATAGGGAGTGATTCACATACGCATTTTGAGCAGGTAGAAGGAGGGGTCGCTCTTAACCGCATTTATGACAATTCCCCCAGCCAAATTTATGGAAAACTCACCGCTACAGGAAGTATTTATCTTGTCAATCAGAACGGTATCCTGTTCGGGAAGGGGTCCAGGACCAACATCGGCTCCCTTGTGGCAAGTTCGCTGAATATTGCCGAGGATGATTTTCAGGATGGTATATGGAAATACCAGGCTGAAAATTATGATGCCGGCGATGTGGCCAACCGCGGAACAATAGAATCGTCAACCGGCGGAAATATCTTTCTGCTCGGCGGCAACGTGGAAAACAGGGGGACCATCTCTTCGGAAGGAGGAAGAATCTTACTTGCCGGGGCAAGCGAATTTGAATGGACCTCGTCGATAAGTGCTTCCGGGAAGAGTACCACAGAATCTGTTGATACGGACTACTCAGGAAACGCAACTAACAGTGAAACCGGTGAAATTTTGGCTGATGTGGGCAAGGTGGGTATGTATGGTGATATTGTCCGGCATGACGGATTGATTCGTTCCCTTTCAACCGTTGTGACAGGCAGCTCCATCCAGCTGGTTGCTTCAAAAAAAGTGATAACCGGTGAAAATTCAACGATCAATTCATCTTTAAAAGAGCTGGAAAATCCATCCCTGTCAGATATTTTCGCAAAAGGCAGGGAAATAGATATCAGGATTGAAAATGAAACTGAAAGTGACGAGTCATGGGCCGGCGTGGCACTTTACGGTGATATAATTTTTCCTTCAGGGGAGATGTCCATTGACGCGGGTGACGGAGGACGAATCTACCTGGCACCGGGATCCAGTATTGATCTTTCAGGATCATGGGTGGAAAAAAGCGCTTCTGATGCGGTTTTATCTGCCCAATTGAACAGCCTAGAGCTCAGGGACGAGTTTCTGCAGAAAAATTCGATTCTTACGGGAGAAACCATCTATTTTCTGCTGCACGAAGGGGTGTCCATTGGCAACATCAGCGCTCATCTGGACAGCCGAACCCTGTCCGTTTGGGAACAGAGCATGGAAGGCGGCACCCTTTATCTTGAGGCGGGCCAGGGTGATATTATTGTGGACAGCGGTGCAACTATAGATATTTCAGGCGGGGGTATCCATTATGCAGGGGGATATGTCCAGACAACCAAACTTGTTTCTGACAGTGTTGTATATGATATTGCGGATGCGCCGGACACCCTTGTTTATGACAGCCTGATTAATTATGGCAATAATTTCAGCGAGACATACACTGACTACCTGGCTGAACATACCCAAGGCGCTGATGCCGGCCTGCTTTCAATGAAAGCGAAACAGATCCTTTATGAAGGCAACCTGGATGCGTCTGCTGTCCGGGGATATTACCAGGTAAATCTGACAGATCCGGTTGACAGCCTCGGATATAAAAAATCGGTCGGGACGGCAATCCCTACCGGGGGAACATTTCTTGTTGGATATGAACCTTTCCTCGAATTTTATGAAGACGAAGATCCGGTCGTGGATGCCATCGTGATAAAAAATACCACATCAGGCCTTGGGGCGGACTTTGATCCGGAAACGTCTCTTCTGCCGATAGAGCGAAACGGGGAAACCTGGTTGTCAGATGACTTGTTAAACAATGCGGGATTAGGAAGTCTTCAGCTGAATGCGACCCGCTCGGTTGTGACGGAATCAGATACTGAATTGAGTATTGCCGCAGGTGGAAGCTTGACAATGTCAGCCCGGAGAATCCTTCACCAAGGCAGTATTGAGGTGCCTTCCGGGACTGTTCAGTTAAGTATCAAGAGCAATAAAAGCAGTGAACGGTATCTTGTGGGGACAACGGAAAACCCGGATTATGTAAGCGAAGAGGAACTCGGGCCGGAACGGGTTGAGTTGGTGGCCGGATCCAGTATCTCCACGGCCGGCGAAATGATAGATAATTATACAAGCGCCTTAACAGGCACATCTCAGTCTGAACTGTTCGGGTTGATGGATGGCGGAGATATTATTATCCGTGATCAGACCCTTAAGAGCCGGGGCGTTGTGTTAAGAGAAGGGGCGACCCTGGATGTCAGCGGCGGTTATATAATAGGAGATAACAGGCAAATTCTGGATTCAGGAGATGCCGGTTCACTTGAAGTGCTTGGCGGGGCTATTATACTGGATGGAACCGTTAAGGGTGAGGCGATGTATGGTAAAGACGGGGGCAGCATAACTTTGCATGCCGGAGAAGTACACGTCGTATCCAGTGCTGATGATTTGCCCGATATTCCGGAAGGTTATTCCAGTGAAGATCCCCTGCCGGAAGATTATCGGGGGATGCTGATCATTGATGATAATCGGTTTGATGATACCGGCTTTACCCAAATTACCCTTAAATCCGTTACGGATATCACCCTGGAAGAAAATGTTTCACTCTCTCCGTCCCGTGTGAAGCTGAGCCTTACAAGTCCTGGCAGGTTCAGTTCCGGTCTGCTTAAACAGGTAACTGTGCCCCTGGAATATATAGGGTCTTCCGCCATCAGCCTTGAAGCCGGAACCACTGATGACTTCAGCCCGCACACCACCGTTGGTTCGGGAACCTCAGCATCCAGCTATGTAACCGTAAAAGACAATGCATCTGTCCAGGTTGCCCCTGAAGGGGGTATCAAT
This sequence comes from uncultured Desulfosarcina sp., assembly GCA_963668455.2. GTDB lineage: Bacteria > Desulfobacterota > Desulfobacteria > Desulfobacterales > Desulfosarcinaceae > Desulfosarcina. The sequence goes on along the minus strand of CAXXOY010000017.1, from coordinate 17,205 downwards.
ATTAAAGGGCCGGGGGTAGATATCTCCGGCCGTTTTTCCGCCCCTGCCGGCACCATATCCGTAAATTCAAAATCAACACTGGATCAGTTTTCCCTGTATATAAGGCAGGGGACGGTCTTTGATGCCGCTGGATTCAATTATCAAAGCGGTTATCTGGACAACGGCAAGATTATATGGGCGCCTGCAGACGGCGGTAATGTGTCACTTTCATCCAACAGTGCATTGATCATAGAGGATGATGTGAGCATTGACGTGTCAGGGGCAGATCCCGTCACCATGTACAGGACAAACGACCAGGGCCGGCTCTACTCTTATACGTCTGCATCCGAGCCTGGAAGCGTCAGCCTGTCATTCTCAAGTTTTGGAGATCAAGACTCAGAATTCAGCACAGATACCGTATTTCTGGCAGAAAAATATCTTGACAGCCTCAGAGGCGGTTCGTTTTACATCACAGCCCTAAATGGTGAAGGTCTTGACCTAACGATTGATCAATTGAATTCCATTGCATCCGGCGGATTTGATTACCTGGAACTGGCAAGCGGCTCCACCGTCAGCTTTATTGGTTCAGGAGAGGTCTCCATGACACGCGGCATCCGGATTGATAGCCCGGTTATCACAGGGACTGAAGGCGGCAGCGTCACTTTAAATACATACTGGATGCAGCTGTTGAATTCCTATGAAGTTCTGGATGGAGATGCGGGGCAAGATGCGGCGTCGCTGGTGGTGAATTCAAGCTTTATTGATATTACCGGGGATGTGAAAGCAAGCGGTTTTGATCAGGTTGAATTAAATGCCCTGTATGATATCAGGTTAAAGGATTATTCTTATTTGCAAGGAGGGACAACCGGCTACCAGGGCGCATTCACCGTTGACAATGATCTTACCCTGACCGCCTCAAGAATCTATCCGACAAGAGCTTCGATGTTCAATATAGAAGCGGGCGGCAATATCACCACACTTGGGTCCGGCATCACAAATACATCGCCCATTTATTCCGCCTTGGGCTCCCTCTCTTTGAGCGCGCAAAATATTTATCACTGGGGCGTGCTTGCCGCGCCCGGCGGCAGCATCTCGCTTAATGCCGATGACACTACAGGCAGAATTTACCTTGGGGATGACAGTGCGCTTTCTGTCGCCCTGGAGGTCGATGTGAACTATGGCGATGTTGACGAAGATAGCGGGACGTTGTACGGGTGGGATAAAATCACCGATGACGAGGCGACTTATCTCGCACTGGACGAACTGCCGGAAAAGCAGATCAGTCTAAGTGCCCACGAAGTGATCGGAAGGGAAAACGCCCTAATCAACCTGGCGGGTGGAAAAAATGTTTACGGCTATAGCTTTATCGCCGGCACCAGCGGTTCCCTTGATCCGTTGACCGTATCAAACCGGTTTGTGGTCCTGCCGGCTGAAAATGTGATGGGGTACCTGCCGGGGCCAGCGATATATCTTGAACAGAACAGTCTTTTGGACGAGGGCATTTATGTCGTCCTGCCGGAATCGTATGCGTTTTTGGATGGCGCGGTGATTATCGAGCGCCAGGGAAGTCTTGAAATCGACAGTGCAGTCACATCAAATGCTGAAGGCTATGTGCTGGCTGTGGGATACGACGCGGATAGCCTGACAGGATACCATAGCTCGGACGCAAACCTTTATACGGTCCGGTCAGCTGCCGATGTGGTGTCCGAAGGCGAATATGAATATGTGTCGCTGTCCACGGGTAACGGCGGCAGTCTGGGGATAACCGCCACTACGACTATTTTGAACAATGAAATTATTGCAACGGCAAAAAACAGCAATTACCAGTCGGGTATTGTGACATTAAGTGGTGAAGATGTAATTTTCAGCAGTACAAAGGCCGATTTGGGAAGCAGTTTTGATTTTGACACCAGCCTTGACGAGAACGAGAATATTTCCGCGCTAATCGGCACACTGTACCTGGATGCCGAAAAGCTGTCCCAAGCTGGTCTATGGGAGCTGAATATCGGCAGCAGCGCGATTACGGACACCATCACCTTTGAAGAAAACAGCGTTCTCACAGGGGTAAACATTAACCTGACAGCCATCAATGATGTTGTTTTTAATGAAAATGCTGGTATTGAAGGCAGTGGGATAAGCCTTTTATCCGTTGAAGGCAGCCTGATAATGGCAGAAAATTCTTTTCTCAGGTCTTCATATTCAATATCAATCGATGCCGCAAGTATAGTCAGAGGCGGAGAGATTAAGGCACAAAAGCGGATCAGCTTAAGTTCTGATACGCTTTATATCGTTGAAGAAGCGCACGAGCAGACGTTCAATGATGGGTTCGTTGTCGATGAGGACCTCTGGAAAAGCTTTTCATCCCTGGACCAGATCATTCTTGCCGGCCGGGAAAAGACAGGATTTGCAGGGATCGTGAGCCTTGAAGCACAGAATGGCAAGATATTTATTGATACGCCATTGGTTGAAGATGTTTCAGGGGAAGAAAAGACCGGGAATTTTATTATCAGTGCAGCAGAGATATCGCTGTATAACACAGGGACGGATGAACCCGGCAGCGGTACGTATGCCAGGGGGGACAGCACGTTTTCACTTGATGCCGACCAAATATACGTCGGCCAGGGAGATATCCAATTTTCTAATTTTAAGACTGTTTCTCTTACCAGCGAAAATAACCTGACATTTGTTGGAGACGGTTCCGTTGATACGGGGGATGCCGATCTTGTTGCAAAAGCCGCCATGGTTACAGGCTCATACCGGCTCTATCTTGAAGAGGATGGGGACACAATTGCCTATGAAACTCTTGATTTTGATGTGAACAGCGGATCAGGGAACATAGATATTCTACATGGCAGCGGTGACGCAGAAGTGAATGACAATATCGGTGGCAGCCTCTCTTTTACAGGCAATACTGTTTCGAATCAAGGCACTGTCGTTGTCAGTTCGGGTTTTATCGGCTTTACGGGTACCGGCACCGGAGATGCGGTTACCATGGAAGATACGGCTAAGGTGTCTGTCAGCGGCAGTTCCGAAGATGATGTCTATTATGATGCCGGTGTTGTGAAATACGAGGCGGAAAACGGAAATATCGTTCTTTCTTCCGGTTCTGTGACAGATGTTTCGGCAGGAAGCGAATACGGCAACAGCGGTACCATATGGGTGGAGAGCACCAGCGGTAACGCCGATATTTCAGGCACGCTTTTAGGCAGTGCGGTCCAAGGCGAGGGCGGATCTTTTATTATGGACACCCAAACCTACGGCGATATTTCCCTGCTTGCCAAAAAGCTGTCAGAGAACGGTTTTAGCACCGCCATTGATTTGAGGATACGGCAGGGTGGTGTTTCCCTGGCCTCTGATGTGACAGCGTCATACTTCAGGCTTTCCGCAGACACCGGAGATGTGGATATCGATTCAGTTATTGACGCCTCCGGCACCACCGGGGGCATGGTTGAGATATATTCGGGGAAAACGCTTACACTCTCGTCATCAACCAGGATTTATGCCGGCAGTACCGGCGCGGGTGAAGACGGCGGGCGCATCTTCCTGGGCAGCGGGTTGGGAAATGACGGCTATATCCATCTGAACAAATCCGTTCTGGATGTTTCAGCCGTTGACGGAACCGGTGGGGCAATCTATTTGAGGGTCGCAAGGACTGCAGACAATACCGGTATAACACTTGATATGGGCTCTGCTGAATTTATCGGCGCGTCCAGCAGTATCATAGAAGCGGTTAAAACTTACCAGGATTCCAAGATTACAGCATCAGATCTAACTGCTTGGCGACAGGATGCATCCAGTTTTATGTCCAGTGCAGAAAGCCGTGTAAATGGCGTTTCCCTGATTGCCGGCATAGAAGTTCAAACCAGCGGTGATATGGAGATTAATACGGATATTGATCTGACAGGCTGGCGATTTGGAAATCAAGACGCACCTGTGGCCTTGAGTTTTACTGCAGGGGGAAACCTGACAGTCAAGAATGATATTATCGATTGGGAAACAGATAAAATCTATTTGCAGAAAGATACGGCCCAATTAACAAGCCTTCTTAATTTTAAGGCCGGGGCTGTTTTATCTGAAAACGGTGAAATTATTCAGACGTCAGATCCGTTTGCTGTGGAGAGCGGAGCAGGAAACCTGAAATTTGCCGATACGGTAATGGTTTACACGGAAGGCGGCAGCATAAATTTTGCTTCCGGCAGTTCTACCACCATAGGCACGATCCAGGGCAGTGCACTCCAGAATGATTACATGAGCCAGAACCATTTAAATTACAATCTTGCCTCGTATTCAGGAACAATCAGGGGAAAGACAGGAGAAAATTTAAATATTGAAGGCGGTGTGATCCAGACGGCAACCGGGGATATCTCCCTCGATGTAGGCGGCGATCTTGATCTGATCAGAAGGCGTGTCAATAATGAATACTATATCGGCACCATAAGGACAACAGGCCAGCCCCTTGCCCTTGCCGATACGCCCTATGCTTCCTATCCGGATCAATACAAGTCTATAGTATCTTCAATAGTACACAGATTGGGTTACGAATGGAACAGCGGCGGCACTATATCCATACAGACTGGTGGTGATGTCAAAACCATGCATGTTTCAAGCATTGGCACAGAAACACCTTATCTTAATCCTGATGCATGGGACGCTCAGGTTGACGGATATGAAGATTTGACCAATCTGAGAGATTCATATGATACATGGTCAGCAAATTATCAGGGCTTATCTGCCACCCAAGGCATAGCTTCCATGGGCGGAGGCGATGTCATCGTAAAATCCCTTGGCAGTTTCTATGGTCAGGCAGGCACTTTCGGAAAAGGTGACCTTACCATCAGTTCAATGGGTGATATTAACGGCAGATTTTTAAATAAGGAAGGAACGGTTGAAATTACCAGCATGGGCAGCATCGGTTCAATGAGCGATGATCAGGTCGTGGAAGTTTTCGACTCTCAGGCTGTCTTGAGCGCTCAAGGTACTATAACCCTTGCGTCGGTGCTGAATCCGGGTATTTCTCACCAGGATCTGTCCAGTAATTATCAATGGAATCTGATGTACTCCCAGAATACATCCGTTTCGATGACGGCAAGGACCGGGGATATAACCCTTACAGGAACGACTGATACCAGCTTTAACCTTGACGGCTCAAGGGCCAGACTCCTTCCACCAAGCCTTTATATGAAAGCGGGCCGGGATGTTGTTTTAAAGAATCGGTTTTATATGCCCCCATCAGTTTCCGGTAATATAGAGATATATGCAGGCAGGGATATCACAGGTGATTCAGGATCGGATACTATTGCCGATTTTGGCATTTATATGTCTGATATGAACCCTGATGAAGTTTATGGGGACCATTCAGTTGGAATACACGATAGTACCAGTCAGATGGGAAGTTTGCAAAAAACTGAGCTGCATTCAGATACATTGATCCGCCGGGATGATTATACTTCTGCGGTTTTTTATGCCGGAAATGATATTAGGGATATTCAGCTGGCAGTACCCAAGGCGGCGGTGTTGACGGCGGGAAGAGACATCGCCAATATCAAGTATATCGGGCAGAACATTCATGAGACAGACAGTACGGTTTTTTATGCCGGCAGAGATATCTATTTTAACAATACGCGTGTCAGCGAAGGCAACGAGCCTGGAATCCTTGTGGGTGGCCCTGGACTGATTCTGGTTCAGGCCGGAAACAATATTAATCTTGGTGCCTCAGGCGGGATACAGGCCACAGGAAGCGTCACAAATTCAACTCTGCCCGGTGGCAGTAACGACCTCATGGTGATTGCGGGCTATGCAAAAAATTTCATCAAAGATGAAATAGATGTTTTTTTTGAGCAACTTCGCCAGGCCGGGATCGATTTTATCGCGGCACGCTCCGACGGGGATGAGACCCTTGCAGAACAGATTGTAGCCGATGCCAGGAAAGATGTCATAGCCCTCTTTTTTGATGGGTCCTCAAGCGGAGAGGGGAATATCAGCCTGGTCAATTCCAAAATTTATACCAGCGGCGGGAGCGGCAGCATCTATACCCTTGCAGGCGGTACCATTGATGTGGGACTTTCGTCCATTGCATCCCCTCCGATTCTCGGCGAAGCAAGTGACGATGAAGAAAGTTCAGGCATCTACACAACAGCCGGCGGCGCAATAAAGATGTATGCAAAAAATGATATTAACGTGAATGAATCAAGAATAATGACATTTGCCGGTGGAGACATAGATATCCTTTCCGATTACGGTGACCTGAATGCCGGCCGGGGATCAAAAGCCGCCGTGGCCTCTTCAACGACCTATTATGTTAAACAGACCGACGGCACCTACAAAGTTGTGTATGAACCGCCGGCAGTCGGCAGCGGTGTCAGGGCAACTGCACCTGATTACAATGATGCGGGCGATATCTACGCTACGGCATGGGAAGGGGATATTGACGCCGGGGAAGCCGGGATTGCCGGCAATAATGTCACCCTGGCCGCAAAGCAGATCCTCAATGCCCAGAATATTCAGACAACAGGACTGGCGATCGGGTTTATTAAGCCATCTGAAAGTTCCGGTTCCATCGGGGGCCTTACCGGTAACGGCGGCGTTTCGGATACCAGCCTTGCCGGACAGGAAAATACGCAACTGGCTTCGGCACAGAAACGGTTTTCCGAATCGTCGTCGGACGGCTACAGTATTGAGCCCCGGTGGGTTGATGTTGAAGTTGTGGGATTTGGAAAAGTGGATGAAGATGAGGATGACGATGAAGATGAAGATAAACAAACATAGAAGAGAAAAACTGCACAATGGAGGGGTAAGGTGAAACCTGGAAAAATAGTTGTCAGCCTGTGGGGCTGTTTTTTAATTACGATAGCCATGGTGTCTGTTTGTCTTCCTGACGCAGATGCGTGGTGGAATGAAAAGTGGGAATACAGGAAAAAAGTTGCCTTGGATACGTCCTCATCCGGTGCGTATATACAGCAAAATTTAATGGATTTCACTGTGCTGGTACGCCTGCATTCAGGCAATTTTGACTTTACCAGGGTTAAGGAAAACGGAGAGGATCTGAGATTTGTCAACGGTGATGACACAACGCTTTTGAAATACCACATAGAGATGTTCGATGCCTTTGACGAGATTGCTCTGGTATGGGTCAAGATCCCTGATATGGCACCGTCAAACAATCAGAACAGCATCTGGATTTACTATGGAAATGAGACTGCGGTCTCAGGTCAGGACAGTAAAAATAGTTTTGATGCCTTTTACCAGGCCGTTTATCATTTCAACGAGTTTGAAGGCACCCCCCAGGATGCGGCATCTTATTCTGTCAATTCATCGGAATACCTTGCCGGGCAGGGGCTTGCGGGCGTCATTGGCAATGGGGCCACATTCAGCGGTGCCGGACATATGAAAATTCCGGATAACCCCGCCCTTGTTTTTGACAAAGGCCTGGCCGTTTCAACCTGGATCAAAATATTCCAGGAACAGGATGATGCCTGGCTTTTTCATAGAGGATCTGCTGATAAGAGTATCTCCATTGGTATAAACGGCACAAAGGTTTCGGCGGAAATTCGGGATGGTGAATTTGTTCACAGCCTGGAACAGACCACGGACCTCCCCCTGGAGGGGTGGCATCATCTTGCCGTAACCATTGACCCTGACGGAAAGTTCGTAATTTATCTGGATGGTGCGGAGGCTCAATGGATGAAAGCGGATACGGATCTGTCCGGAATCACAGGAGATGTTTTTGTCGGGGGCGTCGATGACGGGACGCACTATTTTTCAGGGGATATGGATGAACTCAGGATTTCAGGCATTTCAAGACCCGGGGCATGGATAAGAGGGCTTTTTACATCCCAGGGGCCTGCCGCAAGCCTGTGTTCATATGCCATTGAAGAGATCAATGAAAGTTCCGGTGGAATGCCCGTTTTTTATCTTGCAACTATTTTTAAGAATATAACCATTGACGGGCTTGTGATCATCGGGCTTCTGCTCGTTCTGTCCGGCATTTCATGGATGGTCATGATCAGCAAGGGCGTTTTTCTATTCAGTACCGCAAAGGGAAACAAAACATTTTTAAATACCTACCGGCAGGCCGGTGATCCGGTTGAACTCTCAACAGGGGTAAACAATTTTAATGGATCAGGGCTTTACAGGATATACGAGAACGGATGTAAAGCCCTTGATTTGAATAAGCCGAGAACGGCTGTTGATCCTGGGGAATGTGATATCCCGGAAGACAAGCCGGTAATATCCAAAGTAAAGCTTGATACGTTCAAGGCAACCCTCGAACAAGGCCTGGTCGATGAAAGCAAACGGATGAATGCCTGGCTTCTGGTTCTGACCATGTCCATTTCAGGCGGCCCGTTTCTGGGACTTCTGGGGACGGTGTGGGGGGTTATGAATACGTTTGCTGCCATGGCGGAAGCCGGGGAGGCCAATATCATGGCCATTGCCCCTGGTGTCGCATCCGCCCTGTCCACGACGGTATTCGGCCTGATCGTCGCCATTCCCGCCCTGTTCGGATACAACTACCTGGCAGGGCGGATAAGGGATATGACAGCGGATTCCGGTATATTTGTTGACCAGTTTGCTTTGAAAGTCGCTTCAGTCTATGGAGAAAAAAGGTGAGACGAAATCTGTACAGCCAGGAAAGTTTTGACGAGATAAATGTAACGCCACTTCTGGACCTTGCCTGGACTCTTCTTGTGGTTTTTATTATTGCTGTGACGGCATCGGTCCAGGGAATCAAGGTTAATCTGCCCAAGGCAAGTGATGTGCCAAGTCTTGCAAAACCAAAAACCAAGGCCATTACAATTGACGACAGGGGGCAGCTGTATCTGGATGCGTATCCTGTCACCATGGCGGAGTTGGAAACAAGCCTGCGTGCGCACAAGGCGGTTGATCCGAATTTCCCCGTGGTTATAAAAGGCGATGCAAAGATTTATTACCAGAACGTCATGGATGTGCTGGATCTTATGCAGAAACTTGAGATATCTCAACTGGGTCTTGTGACCCAAAAACTGGTGAAATAGAAAATGGATAACACCGGCGAAAAGAAAAAAAAAATTATAGTCGTTGGTATTTCATTTCTGGTGTTTGTTTGTCTATGTACTTTCGGCTTTTTTATTTTAAAAATTCTTTTGAAAAATGACGGCGGTGTGAGGAAACGGCAGATACAGCGGGTGACCCTGGTAAAACCACCACCTCCGAAAATAAAGGAGAAACCGCCTGAACCGGAAATTAAGAAAAAGGAAGAGATTCTTGAGCCGGAAATGGAAGAACAGCCCGTAGAGGATATGGACGATTCCATGGATGACGATGCGCCGCCCGGAGAAGAACTTGGACTTGATGCGGATGGGACAGGCGGTGGCGACGGATTTGGACTTAAGGCAAAAAAAGGAGGCCGTTCCCTGATCGGGGGGGGCGGGGGAAATAAATCCTTATTAAAAAGATATGCCTGGTACACCCGGATGCTCCAGGATGAAATCCGTGAGAAGGTGAATGCCTATCTTGAAAGCAAAGAGGATCTGCCGGGGGGAAAGCATAGAATGCTTCTCTGGATCATGCTGGACAAAAAAGGAAATCTGGTTTTGAGAAGCATCCCGAAGTCATCTGGAAGCGCTAAAGTGGATGATGCCGTTGAACAGGCAATAGCGGGATTCAGGGTCAGTGAAGTGCCGCCTGAAGAGATGCCTAAACTGCTGAAAATCAGAGTGACGTTTAAAAGCTGACATCGTGTTGTGATTTATATGAAAGTCTGTGTAACCCACAGAGATTTTTAAAACTTTGTTGTGGACCGAACCGGTGTGAAATACCAGAGACGGTCTGAGACCGTTAATTTTAGGAAACCGCATAAAATGGACTGTTTTAAAGTGCTGGCCGGCTGGAAAAAACTATCAGTTTCTGTAGTTCTGGTATTAATGACGACAACTTTTCTTTGTTCGAATGCTTTTGCCGAGAATAATAAAAAGGCAGACGGTTTTGACTCCACAGAAGCATTGATAGAACTTATGAGAGAAAAAGGGGTAATTAACGAAGCGGAAGCCCAGGGCTTTTTGAAACGTTACAAAAAACAAGCTGTGCAGACAAAACAGACGATTACGATTCTGCCTCCGGAAAATCAGGAGGAATACATAAAAAATGTTTCAAAGGGTATGACCGAACAACTTACAAAAGATTTAAGCGACTTGAAACAAAATTATGAATTCAGGTCTGATGATCTTATAAGAAAGACCATTGTCCTTCAAAGAGAGGTCGAACGGCTCGAAGAGATGATGACTGAAGAACAAAAGCCAATGCTTCAGAAGTTATCCTGGGCACAAAGGATACGTTTTGGCGGTGATATTCGCTTAAGGCATGAATCGACTTTGTTTGATGAAAATAACGCGACCGACATCGAAGACCCCAACGACCCGGGGAGCCTGATCAATTCGACCAACGACAGACACAGACAGAGAGTCCGGCTCCGGGTATCCGCAAAAGCAAAGCTGCTTGACCCAAGCGAAGTCAATGTGGGAAAGGTTACAGCGGGTTTCAGGGTTGCTACCGGGAACATAGATAACCCGGTTTCAACAAACCATACTTTGGGCAGCGCCGGCAGCAGTCGTTCTGATATTGTACTGGACCAGGCTTACGTTGACTGGACATATAAACCGGAAGCAGAAATCTGGGGCGGAATGATTCCCCAGGTTTCCCTGACCGGCGGTATTATGAATAATCCCTGGATGTCCACAAGTCTTGTCTGGGACAGTGATCTGGCGTTTGAAGGTCTTTCCGTTAAATTGATTTCAGATACAAATAAGATGAATAAGTTCAGCGGTTTTTTAACGGCAGGATATTTCCCCCTTGAAGAATCGGAATGGAGCCAAAGTGATAAATACCTTCTGGGTGGACAGATCGGATTTGAACACCGGCCGAAATATGGATGGAAATACAAAATTGCGGCAGCGTATTATGATTACTATAACGTTGAAGGATTTCCCATAACAAGTACCACCAGAACAACGGCAGACGAACAGGAACTTGCCCGTATGGCACCCAAATACATGCAAAAAGGCAATACAATCTTCGATATGGACCAGACCGTAGATCCCAATGGAACCACCTATGGCCTGCTGGCTGATTTTAAACTCCTGAATATAACCGGCCAAATCACCAACTCTCTTTTTTATCCGATCTGCGTAACCCTGTATGGAGATTATGTTAAAAATCTTGGGTATGATGCCGAAGAGATGGCAAGTAAGGCAGGGGTTTCGAAAAGCTATATCGAAAGTATTTCAGGCGACACAGGATACCAGATTGGTCTGAAGGTCGGATATCCTAAACCAAGACAGCGGTGGGCCTGGAATCTGTTTGTTGAGTACCGCTATCTTGAAAGCGATGCAGTGATCGATGCATTTACGGATTCAGACTTCCATCTCGGGGGAACAAATGCCAAGGGATTCATTTTTGGCGGAGAACTTGGTCTCTATGAAAATGTATGGCTTAAAGCAAGATGGATGAGTGCCAACGAAATTGAAGACATGCAGATGTTAGGGGATACACAGCAGGACGACCTGTCTGTGGACACGTTTCAGCTCGATCTAAATGCAGAATTTTAAAATCAGGTAAAAAGCAATGGCAAAAAGAATAGTTAAAATTTTGATAATTCTGACGATGCTGTCCGGCCTTGGGGGAACGGGTTATCTATTGTATGTCAAAAACGGCCTTGATAATCAAATCGTATCGCTGAACCAAGAGATTGAAAACAGGGAAAAAAGAATCCGTGCGGTACAAAAAAAATATGCCCAGGAAAAAGCAAAACTGGGGACCTGTATGCGGGTAAAAATGGCCGAAGAGATAAAGAATGCCAAGCTTATAAGGGAAATAAAGGAATTTGAAAACGTAAAACTTGCTTTCCAAAATCAACTGGAAGGGTTTGAAATAAAGATCGCATCCTTGCATTCAATAATAGAAAAATTGAAAACAATCAGAGTGCAACTTGAAGAAAGCAGACAAAAGGTGGTGGAAAAATATAGGGCTTCGGTGAAGTCGGAAAGGGAAAAAACAGCTCAGATAGAAGATCTTGAAAACAAAAAGAGAGCGCTGGAATATGATATAATCGACCTTGAAAAAGAGTTGGATAGAAATTTTAAACATAATCGGCGACTGAGTGAAATCGCCGAGGAACTAACCAAAAAATATAGAGAAAAAGCAGGTTACGGTGCCGACCCATTTACAAAACTGGGTATGGTTGAAATGGAACATCTGATGCAGGATTATATAAAGAAAATAGACAAAGAAAAAATAATAGAACAATGAAAAATTTCATGAGTTATAAAATTTTTTTCACAGCCTTTATTCTTTTTTTCTTCGGCATCAGTATTTCCGGTGCGTCTGTAAAATCGTCTGTCCTTGAATATGAAAACGGTATGGTCTCCTGCAGTTCAAAAAAAATTTCAGTGGTCAGCTTTTTAGAAGAACTGGCAGGTGTGAGCAATATTGAAATTTACATTTTAAGCCGGTTGAAGGATCATGCGCTTTCCGTTGATTTTAAGCAGGTTCCTGTCATGGAAGCTCTCAGCCGCCTTCTCCGGGGATACAGTTTTGCCTTGGTCTATGCCGAAGGATCGGACATTACGGGGCAAATTCATTTTTTTGAGAATACCGAAAGCCATGGTGTTACTCGTGTCCAATCGCCCGGGGATGAACCCGATTTTTCTAATCTGCCGGCCCTGCCGGCAGGCAACTATGGGGCAATGGACCCCAAAGAAAGAAAGCTGGTTTCCAAAATAGAAAAATTAGAAGCGGACATAGAAAGCGGAAAAGCAGAACAAGATTATAATTTCTGGGCCAGGCATAAAGACCCTAAATATATTTACAATCCCTGGAAAGATCTTGAAAGAAGCAAAGCAAAACTGGAAGCACTGCAAAACGGGCAGTAATAGAATAATTATTTTAATTGAGAATATGAAGGATTAAACGATGCTGTCAATTTCTAAAAAGACTGTAGCTTTAACGACTATTTTAATTTTATTGGTTATCGGAGGGATATCTACTACGATCTGTGCAACCAATGAAGTTGGATATATCAACTTGGACAGGCTGGTCAAGGAGTCCAACATGGGCAAAGCCGCCATGGAAAATATCAATAAGCTCAGAAAAGAGAAGCAGTCCATGATCAACCGGAAGCTTCAAACGATTAATGAAACTAAGATTAATCTTGAAAGCGAAGCCGACCTGCTCAAGGATCAGGAAAAAAGAGATCGTGTTGAAGAGTTGAACTCACTGATCAAGGAATATAAGCGCATGGCGGCAGATGCCAAAGAAGAGATCGCCAAGGAAGACCGGGAGCTGGTTGCTCAAATTCTGAAAAAAGCGGACGGCGCTTTGAAAAAAGTTGCCAAAAAGAAAAAATTTGCAATTATACTAAAAGATCCCAATGCCATTGGATATCTGGATGAATCAGTGGATATTACAAATGATGTGCTCAAGGAACTGAACAAATAAACACACCAAAAGGCAGTCCTTTTTAGGTAATCGTTATGATGAGAAACTGCCTTTTATTTTAATGAAAAATTTTTATCGAAACTCAACCAGGGTGTGGGTCTCGCCATCCAGGGCGCCGTCTATTATTTTACTGATGATGTTCCAGTCTCCGCCGGCAAGGCCTGCCCCTATTTTGGGATAACCAATGCGTTTGCCGCTGAACTGTTTTTCCAGTGCGGTAAAAACCTTTGCCACGGCATCGTAATCTACCAGTACCCCGTCCCCTGAATAGTGGTACTGGGTGTAGGCATTGATCACATACAATCTGCCGGATGGGGTGTCGATGCAAGCTTGTGAATAGCTGCCGAGTTTGGATCTGTCTCCGGATACGGTTGCACGGTCGGCTTCCCAGGCCTGGGGGAACTGGGAACGGATCTGTTTGGCAATTCCGGCGCCCATGGTGCAAAAACAGTTACAGCCGTGGACAATGAGATCAAATTGTCCTTCTTTGGCCAGGTGAATTAGATCGCCTTTGATGCGTTTCATGGCACATCGTTCCTCAAATTAAGTTTAAAATTCAGTTTCAGAAATTAATGGGTAATTTTTTATAACAAAAACCATGGAAATAAGAAACGGGAAACGCAAATGTCCAGATTTAAAGTTTAAAACTTGCAATGGGAATCAACTTTTTCTATATTCAGAAGGATTATTGGCAATATTAGCCATGGGCTGACCTGGTCTGTCAACACCTAAGATAGACGGCACTCAACAAAAGTTGAATGATCTGCCTTGGCTACACAGATTTCCCATAAAAAAATATAAACAACGAATGGAGGCGAAAATGAAGAAAAGTGTTGTAAGTCTGTTGGCGTTAATTTTTTGTATGGTGATGGTTCTTCCTTCGGCATATGCCAGGACCCAGTTCGTAACAATCGGTACCGGGGGGCTTACCGGCGTTTATTATCCCACCGGTGGCGCTATTGCCAAAATGGTCAACAAAAAAAAGAAAGAGTACGGCATTCGTGCGACGGTGGAGTCCACCGGCGGATCAGCGTTTAATATCAACGCGATCATGAGTGGCGATCTTGAATTCGGCATTGCCCAGTCAGACAAACAATTCCAGGCGATGAAGGGCCTTGCGGAATGGGAGGAAAGAGGCGCTCAGTCCGATCTTCGGTCCGTTTTCTCCATTCACGATGAAGCGGTCACATTGATTTCCGCAGTTGAAAGCAATATTAAAGATGTTGCAGACCTAAAAGGGAAAATTGTCAACCTTGGCAATCCCGGTTCCGGCCAGCTCCAAAATGCCGTTGAAATTTTGCAGACCATCGGCCTTGATCCTGAAAAGGATGTTACCGCAGAATATATAAAGGCCTCCGAAGCCCCCAGTATTTTGCAGGACGGCCGTATTGATGCGTTTTTCTATACGGTGGGCCATCCCAATGGTGCGATTAAAGAGGCAACATCGGGTGCCCGTAAGGTGCGTTTTACTTCCATCACAGGGGTAGACAGCATGTTGGCAAAATACCCCTATTTTTCAAAAACCGTCATTCAGGGGGCCATGTACCCGGGAGCCCAAAATGATGGGGATACCGAGACCATTGGCATGAAAGCTACATTGGTTACGTCGGCCAAGGTGCCCGAAAATGTGGTCTATGCGATCACCAAAGAGGTGTTTGAAAATTTTGAAGAGTTCAAAAAACTTCATCCGGCTTATGCGACATTGACCAAAGAAGGCATGTTGACAGGTCTTTCCGCGCCGCTGCATCCGGGTGCAGAAAAATACTATAAAGAAGTTGGCTTAATGAAATAAATCTTTAAGCAAGGGGGCTGGGAGCAGGAGTCGTCTTGTTTTTCGCCCCCTTTTTATTGTTTAAGGCTGGCTGTTGACATGTCAGGTCAGCCCATGGCTGTTATTTAGCTAAATTTTTACCATTATTCATTTGAGGGCGTAGATGAGTAAGATTAGAATTGATAAGGTGGAAGACGGCTTGGATGAAGCCAAAAGGCTTGCTGAAGAGGAAGAGGGAATCGGGCGCAAACCTTATGGATGGCAAAAGTATCTGATTCCGACAATTGCCGTTGCATGGAGTTTGTTTCAGCTCTCTTTGCCAAGATTTGTACTTCTCGATTCGACATATATCCGCGCGATTCATCTCGCATTTGCCATGGTCTTGGTGTTTCTTAATTATCCTTTACTGAAGAAACCCATTTTCGGCCTCAAATATTTCGCCCAGCACAAGCGGATACCGATACTGGATATGGGGATTGCCGCCTTTGCCGCGTATTGTTCGTTGTATCTTGTCATTAATTACGATCAGATTATTTCCCGGTACGGCTCACCCACAACCATGGATATTGTGGCAGGGATTGCCTTGGTTGTCTTGCTTCTTGAGGCTGCCAGACGAACGATCGGCCCGGCGCTTCCCGTGATTGCCGGCGGGTTTATCGCCTATTCGTTTCTAGGGCCCTATATGCCCGATTTGATCGCTTTCAAGGGTACTTCTCTGGGGCGTTTTGTCGGGCAGATGACCATGTCGACCGAAGGGATTTATGGTATCCCTCTGGATGTATCGGCAACCATCGTATTCTTGTTCGTATTGTTTGGTGCCATGCTGGATAAGGCGGGAGCCGGTCACTATTTCATACAACTTGCGTTAAGTTTACTCGGTCGTTTTAAGGGCGGGCCGGCCAAAGCGGCCATCATGGGTTCCGGTCTGACAGGGCTTGTTTCCGGTTCTTCCATCGCAAATATTGTGACAACGGGTACATTTACCATACCTATGATGAAAAAAGTCGGGTATGAGCCTACCAAAGCTGCGGCAATTGAAGTTGCGGCGTCGACGGACGGGCAGCTGGCACCGCCGATTATGGGTGCGGCGGCCTTTATTATTGCCGAATATGTGAATGTGCCCTACATTGAGGTGGTTAAAGCAGCTGCGGTCCCGGCGTTTGCGTCCTACGCGGCGCTGTTTTTCATCTCTCACATTGAAGCTTCAAAAGCGGGAATTAAAGGGCTGTCCAAAAATGAACTACCTCAATTTTTCAAAACGTTGTTAAGTGGTGTCCATTTTTTAATTCCCCTTTGCATGTTGCTTTACGAATTGATTGTTGTTCGTCATTCTCCGGAGCTTGCTGCGTTTAACGCTATTTTGGTGCTGGCTGTTCTTATGATTTTTCAGCACCCTTACCTGGCGTATCGAAACAGCGAACCGATTCTGCCGGCATTTAAACAGTCTTTTCTGACAATCCTGGAGGCACTTGCTTCCGGTGCAAGAAATATGGTTTCCGTAGCATTGGCCACAGCCGCGGCAGGTATTATTGTAGGGGTTGTTGCCCTGGGGCTGGGCAACCTTATTTCTGAAATTATTGACGTGCTTTCCATGGGCAATGTCTTTTTAATGTTGGTCATCACAGCGGGAGCCAGTCTGGTGATCGGTATGGGGCTGCCGACCACGGCAACCTACATTGTTATGGCCGCATTGACGGCGCCGGCGATTGTTACAATCGGCGGGGCCCAAGGGTTTATCGTTCCCTTGATGTCCGCCCATTTGTTCTGTTTTTATTTCGGTATCCTCGCTGATGACACGCCACCGGTTGGACTTGCGGCCTATGCCGCCTCTGCCATCGCCAAATCTCCGCCCATTGCGACGGGTATTCAGGGATTTATGTATGATATCCGAACAGCAATTTTGCCGTTTATGTTTATTTTTAATTCCGATCTTATTTTACATAATGTGAATTCATGGTCCCAGGGCATATTGATATTTCTCATGGCCT
>CAXXOY010000016.1:0-177500 GCA_963668455.2 uncultured Desulfosarcina sp. | reverse complement strand
CAATCCGATTGGAATTGTTCTCGGATATCTTGATTTAATGAGAAACACTGAGCTGCGCGAAATTGAACGCAAGGATTTCATCGATCGTTCCGAACAGGAAATTACGAGGATCAACAATATTATCCGGCAACTTTTGGATATGTCCAGATCTTATACCCACGAAACCGAACCGGTAAGCGTTCATGAGTTACTTGATGATCTTGTTTCCGTTTTCACCTACCAACCAACCGCTGATCATATCAACTTTCAGATTGCATCTGATTCATCGGAAGACAAGGTTCTCGCAGACCCAGATCAACTTCGGCAGGTTTTTCTTAACCTTTTGTTAAATTCCGTGGATGAGGTTAACGAGCACTGTGGAAACGAGGCCTGGATAAAAATATCAACCCACTTAAAGACGGTACCGGAAGACGATTCCAGGCAGATGGTAAAAAAGATGATTAAGGTGTCCATTGAAGATAATGGCCGGGGAATAGATACTTGCCATTTGCCTCATCTTTTCGAGCCGTTTTATACTACGAAACAGCCCGGCAAGGGGACAGGGCTGGGATTGAGTGTGAGCTTCATGATTGTCGAACGACTTGGGGGAAAGATGGCGGTGGAGCCGCAGCCGGGCAAAGGTGCGGTTTTTCATGTTACTTTGCCGGTGGTTTAAGAAATGATGCTTCAAGGATATCTCAAAAAGGTTACTCAATGCCAAAGACAAAAGAAGCCGCAAGCATATTGATCATCGATGATGAAGAGAATATGCGCCACATGATGAAAACCATGTTGGTTCAATATGGGTATTCGGTCTCGACTGCTAAAGACGGTGCCGACGGTTTAAAAAAGATTGCCACTGATGTTTTTGATTTTGTTCTTTGTGATGTAAAAATGCCAAATATGAACGGCATGGAATTCTTAAAAGCCGGCCGTAAGCATCTTGAACATACCACGGTCATCATGATGTCAGCCTTCGGCAACATTGAAATGGCACTTGAGTCCATGAAATTAGGTGCTTACGATTTTGTTTCAAAGCCGTTTAAAAATGAAGAAATCAGATTGGCGATCAAGAAAGCCGAAGAACGGGAACGTCTGAAACAGGAAAATATAGAACTTAAAGAGCGCATCCAGCGCATGGGTGGAACACTTTCCTTTGGGAAAATGGTTGGCCGAAGCCCCGCCATGCAGGCCGTTTTTTCCATGGCATTGAAAGTGGCTCAATTCAACACCACGGTGCTGATTACCGGAGAAAGCGGTACCGGCAAGGAGTTGGTGGCCCAAGGCATCCATCAGGAAAGCGAACGCCGAGACAGGTCGATAATCGCTGTAAATTGTGCCGCCATTCCCGAAAACCTGATGGAGAGTGAACTGTTCGGACATGTAAAAGGTGCTTTCACGGGCGCCGATAAAGATAAGAAAGGCCTTTTTGAACAGGCCCACGGAGGGACGCTTTTTCTAGATGAAGTAGGCGACATCCCCATCGCATTGCAACCCAAATTGTTGCGTGTCCTCCAGGAAAATGAGATACGGCCCGTGGGCGGTGCCAAGGCAAAAGAGGTCGATGTCAGGGTGATTGGCGCAACGTCAAAAGATCTCGATGAAGAGATGCAAGCGGGCAGGTTCCGAGAGGACCTTTATTACCGGCTTAACGTGGTGCCGATCAAGCTGCCGCCACTTAGGGAGCGGCCCGAGGACATTCCCTTGTTGTGCCAATTTTTTATAACACGCTTCAATGAAACCCTGGGAAGTCGCATGAAAAGCATTGCCGCGCCGGCCATGGCCGAGCTGATCAATTACCATTGGCCCGGCAATATCAGGGAACTGGAAAATGCCATAGAAAGAGCCATTGTACTATCGGATGGGACCTGTCTTGATTTGAGAAATTTTAATTTTGTCAAACCTGCTTCCGCAAAGGAAGCAGAGCAAACAAATGGCGGGCTGTATGATGGTTATTCGCTTAAAGTCGCCAAGGCTGAGTTGGAAGGTCGAATGATACGTAAAGCCCTTGCCGCAACGGGTGGTAATCGTACGCACGCGGCTAATCTGTTGGAGATAAGCCACCCGTCGCTGTTAAGCAAAATGAAGCTCTATGGTGTCGAATAACGCAGGATCCGAAAAACCGGGGGCTGCATTTAATTCCTCTATAGATTTGCCTGCCGGAACAGCTGATGGATGTCCAGGCGGTTGATCATGTCTGTGAAAATGTTGCCGATCGCTTTTTCAGCGCCGCCGCTGCCCAGCAATTTCAGGTTTTCCGCACTGCCGGTCACCGCTTCCCGGGCGACACTCTGATTGTCTTGGGTCAAACTCGCTTCATAGCTAACATCCGCGATCCATTTCTGTCCGACCAAATTGATCTGGAACATGTTAATGGTGAGCGTTAAGACAGGCGTATCCAGGCTGCGTTGCTCTGTTGTCTCGACTCCGAATGTCTCCAAGCGGGCGGTTAAGGCGGTTTTGAAAAGCATGGGTAAGGTGTAAGCGCCTTTGAGCGTCGTTTTCTGGTTGGGTTTGATCAGGGACAGGGAAAACAACCCCGTGAAGTCCTCAAAAGCTTTTTTTGCCCGGTGGGCGAAAATGGCCGGATCCTCCCGATGGTCCTCGACATCGATGAAAACGGTACGCCCTTTGAGGCTGTCCGTGACCGGGGGCAAGTGATAATCCACATATAGATAGGCTTTTTGTGCGCAGGAAATCCCCATAACTGCAATCAACCCCGCCAGCGCACAGCACCACAGCTTATATCGATTCATTTTTTCTCCTTATCATAGAAAGTCCGCACCAAAAGCAGTTGTGCACACCTTCACCGATTGCCTACATGACCCGGTGTGTGTTGTCAATGGGCCAAAAGGGGCTCGGTTTGATCTACACCAATTCATTTTGTTATAAAACAATAACGACTTGAAGTCATGTCCATTTAAAAAATCTTTTTTTATGCGGTATAAAAAGTATTGGAAAAGCCGATAAACCGGCTTGTCTTCGAAAGCAGTTCTGTTATTATCAGAGCTATTTTAAAGTTTCAAAGTGGAAGAAAAACCATGCTCAAATGTATTCAACCCTATGTCAAAAGTTATGCCAGGGTTATCGCCAAGGTCGTCGGTATTGATGTCGAAGTGGTGGATGCGGACATGATTCGCATCGCCGGAACCGGCATCTATGAAAAGGGCGTCGGCGACAGCATCGAGCAGGAAGGGGAGGTCTACCGCCATGTCATGAAGAGCCGCGAGCCCTTTGTCATGGAAAATTCCCGTGAGCATGAGCTGTGCAGTCGGTGCGCCAGACGGGATCAGTGCCGCGAGACCATGTCCGTGAGCACTCCCATCGTTGACGGCAGGGATGTTGTCGGCGTCATCGGCCTGGTTTGTTTCGAAGATAATGAACGCAACACCATTCTCGGCAACCGTGAGACCTACGTGGACTTTCTGGTCCAGATCGCCGAGCTGATTGCCCACAAGATCCAGGAGCAGCGCCAGTTGGCCGAGGCCCGGGAGTTTCTGGACATCCTGATGCAGGTCATGGATGTCTACAACCGTGGGGTGGTGGTTTTTAACGCGGGCGGCTCCATCTCCTACCTCAACCGTCTGGCCCGTCTGGAATTGGGGCTTGACGAGAATGAGAAACCCGGCTGCCTGAGGGTGGAACGTACCGGTGATTATTTTTCGGATCTGGAGGAGTTCACGGTCAATGTGCACGGCGCTCACCGTTCCCTGGTGGGGCGCTTGGAAAACCTGCCCTCGGCCAATCAGAATTTTGCCAGTGTGCTGGTTTTCGACTCCTTGCCGCGCATAACCCAGCGCATGTCACAGTTTTCCTCGGGGGAATCCTCGGGGCTTAACGCCATCCTGGGCAAATCGCGCAGCATGATCCGTCTCAAGGAGCAGATCCGCCGCGTGGCCACATCCACTTCCACGGTGCTCATCACCGGCGAGTCCGGCACCGGCAAGGAACTGGTTGCCCGCGCCATTCATACCACCAGCAACCGGGCCGATAAACCGTTCATCGCCATCAATTGCGGTGCACTTCCCGACAATCTGTTGGAATCGGAACTCTTTGGTTACACCAAGGGGGCTTTTTCCGGGGCCAACCCCAAGGGCAAGATCGGGAAATTCGAGCTGGCCGACGGTGGCGTAATTTTTCTGGACGAGATTGGCACCCTGCCGCTTTACCTGCAGGTGAAACTGCTGCGTGTGCTCCAGGAACGTCAGTTCTGCCGCCTGGGCTCAAACCGGCTTATCCATTTGGATATCCGGGTCATCGCCGCCACCAACGACAACCTTTACGAGCGTATCGACCAGGGCCATTTCCGCGAGGATCTTTTTTACCGCCTTAACGTGATCCCTCTGGAGACGCCCCCTTTGCGTAACCGTCCCGAAGACATGGCCGTGCTGGGCGACTTTTTTCTGCACAAGTACTGTGAACGTTTCGGCAAACATTTGGTTCCCATGGACGAGGCCGTGTTGGACGTTTTCAAGGCTTACGGCTGGCCAGGAAATGTCCGTGAGTTCGAAAATGCCATCGAGTACATGGTCAACATGATGACCGACGGAGGACCGCTGCGTCCAGGTTTGCTGCCCCGCAAACTGCTGGGAAGCCTGAGGCACGAAAACTCGGCCGGGGCTGCTCCTCCTCATGGGGGCCACGGTAATGAATCCTTTCCGCTACTGCCCTTGAAGGTGTTGGAACGTCGCGCCGTAACCACCGCTCTCGAGCATTTCGGTATGGACACCAAGGGGAAAAAGCTGGCCGCAGAGTCCCTGCAGATCGGCATTGCAACCCTGTATCGTAAAATAAAGGAATACGACATCACCGACGCGTAGTGCCGCCGGCCCGAGCATGTGCTTTTGCCGGCCGCTTTACGAAATGAGGATCGGTTTTTTTACTTGGGCGGTTGGTTGCTTATCAGAATGAGAATAGATTCTCGCTTCGAGAATCCATTCTCATTCTGATAAGCTTTTTATGCCGGGAGTGCTTCCCGTCTACGCTGGTTACAACCTGAATTTATTGGTTTTAATGATTTATTTGTTTATGGCCCTGCTTTTGCATTTAGAAAGGCGCATACTTTTTCACCCTAATTTAGCCACAATTATAAAAGGAGACTGCTCATGTCCAAGACCATCATCCATACCGACAATGCCCCGGCCGCAATAGGCCCCTATTCTCAGGCCGTTCGTCACGGCGATTTGATTTTCGTTTCCGGCCAGCTTCCCATTGACCCGGCCACCGGCAAGATGCCCGAAAACGCCGCCGACCAGGCCCGCCAATGCCTGACCAACCTGAAGAACATTCTCGAGGAAGCCGGCTCCGGCATGGCCAATATGGTTCGTTGCGGCATATTTCTAACTGATTTAGGCGCTTTCGCCGCCGTCAACGATGTTTACGCCACCTTTTTCGAGGGCGATTTCCCGGCACGGGCCTGTGTCGAGGTTTCCAAGCTGCCCCTGGGCGCCAACGTCGAAATCGAGTGCGTTGCATTTGTATAGGAGAAAGAGAAGATCATGTGTGCTGTAGAATATGTCATCAACAAAGAGGCCAAAAAGCCGGGAGAAGGGGCGTCCCTGGAGATCCTGAGGCCGGAAGCCGCCCAAAAGGCCCGCGCCTACCATGAAAGCTTTCCCGAGTACGAACCCACCCCGCTGGTGGCGCTACCGCAACTGGCCAAGTTCATGGGACTGGGAAAGATCTTTGTCAAGGACGAGTCATACCGTTTCGGCCTGAATGCCTTCAAGGTGTTGGGAGCTTCCTACGCCATCGGACGTTACATCGCCGAAAAGCTGGATATCACCGAAGCCACCTGTGAAAAAATTTGCTCTGATGAAGCCCGCCGGAAGCTGGGCGAGGTGACTTTCACCACGGCCACCGACGGCAACCATGGCCGTGCCGTGGCTTGGGCGGCCCAGCAGCTCAGGCAGAAGGCCGTGGTCTACATGCCCAAGGGGTCCGACCCGATTCGCCTGGAAAAGATCCATTCCCACGGCGCGGAGGCCTCCATCACCGACCTGAACTACGACGATGCCGTACGCCTGTCGGACAAGATGGCCAGGGAAAACGACTGGGTCATCGTTCAGGATACCGCCTGGGAAGGCTACGAGGATATTCCTACCTGGATCATGCAGGGATACGCCACTCTGGCCCTGGAAGCCCTCGAGCAGATGCGCGCCATGGGCACCGACGCTCCGACCCATGTGTTTCTGCAGGCCGGCGTAGGTTCCTTCGCGGGCGGCGTGCTCGGCTTCCTGGCCGCCGTTCTGGGCGAGAAGATGCCCAGGTTCGTCATCGTCGAACCACATCGGGCCAACTGCTTTTTCAAGTCCGCGAAGATTGGCGATGGCAAACCGCATAGTGTCACCGGCGACCTGACCACCCTGATGGCCGGCCTCGCCTGCGGTGAGCCCAACACCATCAGTTGGGAACTGCTGCGCGACTACGCAGCCGCCTACATTTCCTGCCCGGACTATATTTCCGCCACCGGCATGCGCGTTCTGGCCAACCCGCTCAAGGGCGACCCGGCCATCGTCTCCGGAGAGTCCGGCGCGGTTACCACGGGTATCCTGCAATATATCATGGAAAATGAAGAGGCCCGGGCAATTCGGGATGCGCTGGAACTTGGCGAAGACTCCAAGGTGTTGTTGGTCAGCACCGAGGGAGACACCTCTCCGCGTGTTTACCGTGATGTGGTATGGTATGGCGAACACCCGTACGAGGGCACGCATCGTTAGTTGAAAGGAATCATGGGGAAACTGCGGTCTCGGGTACCAATTTACCCGCGACCGCATTACTTCTTAACTTTTTAATCTGTTCAGATCGAACGCATCTGTTTTTCCCGCCTTTATTTCTTACGATACGGCGTGTCTTCCAGTGGCAGACTCTGGCGGAATTTCCCGTCAAGGCGATAGTAGGCGTGTGCGCAGGCCGGAGCGGTGGGAATCATACACAATTCTCCGCAGCCTTTTGCACCCAGGGAGTAGGGCAATTTATCCTTCTCATCCGGCTGGCAGAGGATAACCTCCAGCTCTGGTGCTTCCGTGGCCCTCATGAATCCAATTGTTCCGAATTTGCTCTTGGGGTATCCGCCCTCGCTTTTAAACTTCTCCGTCACACCATAGCCGATTCCCATGATCATTCCACCTTCAATTTGTCCTTCCACGGACTGAATGTTTACAGGCGTGCCCACATCAAAGGCGGAGATAACCTTTGTGATTTTGCCTTCTTCGTTCAGGATAATGACCTGCGTTCCGTATGAATAGGAAATATGACTGACGGGATTTTCCTTTATGGCGCCAAGCGGATCGGTAATTGCGGAATACTCACCGAAAAATTCCTTGCCTTCAAGTTCTGAAATCGTTTTGCCGCTGTTGAGGGCCATTTTTAATTTCTCACCGGCACGACGGGCGGCTTCACCCGTCATAACCGTTTGCCTTGAAGCGGTAGAGGTGCCGGAGTTGGGCGTGCGCACCGTATCTGCCGTTTCATATACAAATAACGCAGGATCCAGGTTTGTCACATGACATATTTCCGTAAGCGTCATCTGCCCGATTCCCTGCCCCATGCAGGAAGCTGATGTCCGGATATGAATCTTACCGTTTTCTACGGAGAGCAATACCCGACCGATATCCTTTTTTCCCATCCCTGTTCCGGAATTCTTGAATCCGCAGGCAATCCCGGCATAAGGATTGTTATAGTAAACATCTTTAACCGCATCAAGGCATGCCGCCATGTTGGTATTGGGATCGGCGGTCTGGCCATTCGGTAGAACCTGGCCGGGCTCGATTACATTTTGACGGCGAAATTGCCATGGGTCTATTCCGACCATTTCCGCCAGCAGATTGATGTTCATCTCCGTGGCAAAACAGCTTTGCGTTACACCAAATCCTCTGAATGCACCTGAAACCACGTTGTTGGTGTAAACAGACATGCCGAAAATATCGACATTCTGGTAGTTGTAGGGACCTGCCGCATGCGTACATGCCCGATGTAGAACCGGCCCTCCCAATGATGCATATGCACCTGTATCCGCGATGATGACTCCCTTCATACCGGTGAGAATTCCGTTTTCATCGCAAGCCGTTGTGAATTCCATCTCCATGGGATGGCGTTTGACATGATAATTCAAGGACTCCTGGCGCGTGTACTTAACCTTGACCGGCTTTTTGGTTATCCATGCCATAAGGGAGGCGTACTGCTGTACGGTCATGTCTTCCTTGCCGCCGAAACCTCCGCCAACCAGCGAAGCGCGGCAATGAACCTTTTCCTTGGGGAGTTGCAGCATTTGAGCACACTCACGCTGTACGTCGTAGATGGACTGGCTTGAGGTATAAATCAGCAGGCCATCGTCGCCCTCGGGCATTGCAACGCAACATTCAGGCTCCAGAAAACCGTGCTCCTGCCACGACGTTTTGTATTTTCGAGTTACCACATATTTTGAATTCTTGATCGCCTCATCCGCATCTCCTCTCACAAGGGTTGCACGGCTCATAATGTTGCCGTCCTCGTGAATCAGAGGTGCGTCGCCTTTCAGCGCGTCGAAAGGATTGGTGAGAGGTTCAAGCTCGGTATAGTCGACTTCAACCAGGGAGCATATTTCGTCCAATTTGTCCTGCTTGTCACTTGCCACAACCGCCAAAACATTACCGAGATAACGTGTGGTATCTCCCTCTCCCAAGATGACATCCCAATCTTGCTTGATATGGCCGATTTTATTGCAGGGGACGTCCTCCTTGATAAGAATTTCAACACAATCGGGATGCTCAAGCGCTTTTCTCACATCAATCTCGTTTATGAGCGCGCGAGGAAATTTTGAGTAAACGGGTTTCGCATGGAGCATGCCGCTTATTTCGATGTCGTCCGCGAAGATGCCAGTCCCATCGATCTTTTCCGCAACATCTATCCGTTTCGCCCGTTCGTCCATGTGGAGGGCTGTCGGCGCGGGTGGGATGTCTCTCTTCTCACGGAAAAATTCCGCAGCCTTTAAAATGGCTTCCTCTATTTTTTTGTATCCGGTACAACGGCAAATATTCCCCTTTATTGCCTGTTTTACTTCAGCTATGGTCGGATTCAAATTTACATCAAGAAGACTTTTGGCCGAAATAATCATGCCGGGGATACAAAAGCCGCATTGAACCGCCCCCGCCTCCGCGAAACAGTGCTCATAAACCTTCATCTCCTCGGGGTCGATACCTTCGACCGTGAGCACCTTTTTTTCTTGAAGCTTACTTAGTTTCAGGACGCAAGCTCTCTTTTTTACGCCGTCAACCAATACGGTACATGTTCCGCAAGCACCTTCGCTGCAACCATCCTTTGTGGCCGTGAGATGCAGATCGTCCCGCAAAAACCTCAGTAGCTTCTTGTCGTGCGGTGTTTCGTATTTCTTGCCATTAATCCAAACACTATACATATTACTGCTCCCTTTATGCAAAAGACCCGACTTGTATATGGGCACTAAATACCAAATTTAGTCAAAAACTCACTTAAAAGGTTCATACAAACATTTTTCCGATATTCGGCGGACACACGTCCCCGTGTAAGAATCATTTTCTCTTTATAAGCGTTCAAATACCGTTCTTTAAGTTCTTTGGCCTCATCGAGCGTTTTGCCGATCATCATGCTTTCCAGATCCTTGAATCGAAGAACGGTAGGTGCCACCGCGCCAAAGGCCGCAGCAAGGGTTGTAATCCTGCCGGCCTTCGAATCAAACACGCCGGCAAAAGCGACGCGTGAAATAGCCAGGGCGTTACGGCCGCCGACTTTTTGGTAAAAATGTCGATCCAGGCCCGCTTTAGGCAAAAGAATCTCCACGATCAGTTCGTCATCGGCCAGGTCGAGTTTTTTGCGGCCAAGATAGAATTTCTCCACCTCAACTGTCCGCTCACCGCGAACCGACATGAGGCGTAGTTTCGCGTCAGTTACATATTCAATCAAAACCGAATCCGCTTTTGCCGACCCGTTTCCGAGATTTCCGCCAAATGTGCCGGCGTTTCTGATGGCCGGTGCGGCAATCTCGGAGACAGCGGCCTTCATTAAGGCGGGAACGCGATCATCTTCCAAGGCCTGCGTAAAGGTTACTCCCGCACCAATGCGAATGTAATCCTCATCCACGGAAATGTTCTTGATCTCCGGAATTTTGTTCAGAAATAAATAAGTTATGCCCTGACGATTCTCCACCATCAAATCCGTTCCTCCCGCATAAGGAACGACATTATGTTCGGTACGAATTTTCAAGGCTTCCTGTAAAGAAGAAGTTGTATATCCGTTTACCATAATCCTTCTCCCTCCCTTGACGCGATTGATACCGCATTCACGATAGCGTTGTAGCCGGTACAACGGCAAAGATTGCCGGAAAGCCCTTCACGAATTTCATCCTCCGTGGGATGAGGTTTTTGAGAAAGCAATGCCTCGGCGGCCAAGACCATGCCGGGCGTGCAAAAACCGCATTGCACGGCGGATACTTCTCCGAATGCCTTTTCAAGAACAGCATATCGTTCGGTGTTTCTGTAGCCTTCCAGCGTTATCACCGAAGAGCCGTCGGCCGCTCCCACGGCCACGCAGCAGGAATTGATTAAAACGCCGTCCATGAGTATCGCACAGGCGCCGCACTCACCTTCCTTACAACCGCATTTCACGCTGGTGGCATGAAATGTATCTCTTAAAATATCAAGCAGTCTATCCGAGGCACTGCCGTCGTAAGACACCTTCTCTCCGTTAAGTACGAAATTGATTGAATCCACGGCTATTTCTCCTCCTTCATGATAACCTTGAGCGTATCTTCCGTTGAAAACGGAGCATGATTTAACTTCTCTTTGTACCCCAACGCCTGCTCCATGGCTTCCACATATGCACCGGGCGCTCCTACCAGGGGTAGTTCCCCGGCTCCCTTGGCACCATACGGTCCATTGGGATATTCCTCCACATGCAGCATGCACTGCAAGTTGGGAACATCTTTGGTCGTCGGAATCAAATAATCCGAGAAGGAGTTGTTGCGAATACGCCCCTTGTCATCATAATCCATATGTTCAATGGAGGCGTAACCGATCCCCTGGAGATAACCGCCTTCCATCTGTCCCATCACGATGTTGTAATCCATGGGGGTGCCGACATCAAAAGAACCGTAAGCGCCCAGTATTTTTGAAACCCCCGTATACGTATCCACTTCCACCTCTATGGCACCTGCCGCCCATGCGAAGGTCGGATAGGCGTCTCCATGAAACTTCTCCAGATCGAACGGGATAACGAAATCCGGCTCTTTGAAATGCTCTTCCACAATCTGATCCTCGCCCTCTTTCCAATTGGAACGAAGGTTGATCGCGGCCCGACGAAGAAGTTCTCCGACAACCATGAGTGAGCGGGATGCCACGGTAGGTCCCGAATCGGGTACGCGAGCGGTGTCCGGATGGTCATAGAAGACTTTATCCAAAGGCAGGTTCAACTCGTTGGCAACAATTTTAGGGAAGGTCGTTCTGAGACCCTGGCCGATTTCACCGTTGGCCGCCAATACTTCAACCCGGCCGTCGGGATATTTGTGCAATTTACAAACCGCCTTGATGATATCGCGCTCGCCTGATCCGGTAAATCCGGCACCGTGATACCACAGGGACATGCCAATACCCTTACGGTAACGCCCTGTTTGCGGTTTTTGATACGCCTCGCGTTTTCTTCGAAAGTCGGATGCCTTCTCCACCTCCTCGATCATCGCGGGAAGCGGCACCGGAAAGTGATATTTCCCTGACGTCGACGTTGAATCCCCCTGTTTCGCCAAATGCGCTTTTTTGAATTCAAGGGAATCGATACCCAAATCCTGGGCGATATGATTCATCATCATTTCCACGGCAAAGAACGTCTGCGGGCCGCCAAACCCCCTGTAGGCACCCGACGGGGTGGTGTTTGTTTTCAGTGCCCGTCCGCGGACGTGTAGATTCTCAACCGTATAGACGCCGTTCGCACAAATGATTCCTCTTTGCAGAACCACCGCGGATAAGGTGGTATATGCACCGGCATTAAAAATGACATCGAGATCCATCGCCGTGATCTTGCCATCTTTTACGGCGAATTTGTATTTGCACAAGGAGGGATGGCGTTTTGAGGTAAACTCCAAATCTTCTCTTCGATCAAAAATGCAACGAACAGGAGCATTTATCTTCTTGGCCGCGACCGCCACCTGGCAGCCCAATATGGAAGGAAAGGCTTCTTTTCCGCCGAATCCGCCGCCGGCCACATCCTGAAGAACATGAATCTCATCCGGTTTGCAACCCAACGCCGCCATGATCGCACCATGGGCGTAGTACGCACACTGCATGGAACCGTGGACAAACATGTTGCCGTTCTCTTCCGGCTGCGCCATCATGCCCTGCGTTTCAATATATGCCTGCTCCTGATACCCGGTGGAAAACTCTTCCTCATAAATTTTGTCGGCCTCGGCAAAGGCCTTTTCTATATCACCTTTCCCGTATTCATAATTGAAGAAAGCCGTATCCGCCTTGCGCAAATCCAGCACCGGTTCCAGCTCTTCATAATTGACTTTTATCTCGGCAAGAATGTTGTCCACGATTTTTTCATCAGGCCCCGCCACCAAACCTATTGGCTCGCCGATGTATTCCACGGTATCCTCGGCAAAAACCGGTGTGTCATCCATGACGATGTGAACCTTGTTTTCCCCCGGAACATCTGACTTGTCGATATAATAATATCCCTCCGGCAACGAGGGCAGTTCAACACCCAGCAGCTTGGCTCTGGCAAATTTGGAACGAAGCAATTTGCCGACCAGCATGCCGTCGACAAAATAGTCGCCCACGTAAACCGATCGACCCGACATTTTCGGTTGGTGGTCTTTTTTAACAACTGACTGACTGATATTTTTCATAATATACTTATTTCCTCCTTTTGGCGTTCGGCAACTGACTAAAACGGCATGGTTGCAAATTATTCAAAAAGGTTGCGGATGTTTTCCTTATTGAGAATATCCATGCAGAGGCGGTTGCCGTCCGTGATGGTCTGCTTTAGATCGATGGTGGTCAATTGCCTTTGATGCATGAGCACTTTGCCATCGACGATGGTATGGCTGACGTCCCCGGCCGTGGCAGAGTAGACCAACTGCGAGATGGGGTTGCGTTCACAGCCCGGAGCCGTGTGAATCCCGCCCAGGTCCACGATTGCCAGGTCGGCCTTCTTGCCCGTCTCGATGCTACCGATCTCGTCTTCCATGTGCAATGCACGCGCACCGCCTATGGTTGCCAGCTCGAAAACCTTGTCGGCCGGCATTGCCGTGGGTGAAAGCAGGCGCACTTTCTGGAGGAGGGCCGTATGACGCATTTCGCGGAACATGTCCAGGTTGTTGTTGCACGGCGCGCCGTCCGCGCCAATGGAAACCGAGGCGCCCATCTCCAAAAGCTCTGGGATTTGGGCAATGCCCGAGGCGAGCTTCATGTTACTGCTCGGGCAGTGAACCACGCGGATACCCTTGTCGGCGATGATACGCTTCTCTTCTTCATCCAGCCAAATGCAATGGGCC
Source organism: uncultured Desulfosarcina sp. (assembly GCA_963668455.2). GTDB lineage: Bacteria > Desulfobacterota > Desulfobacteria > Desulfobacterales > Desulfosarcinaceae > Desulfosarcina. The sequence continues at coordinate 164,020 of CAXXOY010000016.1, read as the reverse complement.
AGCACCAGCCTGTCATGGGCCATGCCGATTTTGTTCAGGTAGATGACGTTGCGCATGCCGCGCTCCTCTTCCACCAGGGCGATTTCACCCCGGTTCTCAGAGGCGTGGGTATGAACCATGACCCCATAATGATCGGCCATCTCCAGGACCTTGAGCAAGAGTTTTTCAGTGCAGGAAACCACGAAGCGCGGAGCAAAGGCGTATTTGATGCGGCCGCCCGCCGATTCGTGCCATTTTTTCAGGGCCGCTTCGGACGCCGTCAGGGAGGATTGTGTATCTTCCATGAGTCCGGCGGGCACCCCCTTGCCGTGGTCCATCATGCATTTGCCCAGAACGGCGCGCAGGCCCGTGTCGCGAACGGTTTCGGCAATGGCGTCGAAGTGGTTGACCGTGCCCATGTCCAGGATACAGGTGGTGCCCCCCATGAGCATTTCGGCGACGCCGATACGGGCGGAGATGGCGTTGGTATTGAATTCATGGGCCGCCTCCAGGGGCCAGATACGCTTTTGGAGCCAGTCCATGAGTTCCAGGTCATCGGCCAAGCCGCGAAACAGGGTCTGGGTCAAATGGATGTGAGTTTGAATCAGGCCTGGTATGACGATGCGTCCGGTGGCGTCGATGACCTCTTCCGCGTTTTCAGCCAGGTCTCGACCGATCTTCTTGATGCGGTCGTTCTCCACGTAAATGTCGGTTTGGCGGAGTATTTCGCGGCCCGGATTCATGGTTACCACCATGCCGTTTTTGATTAGAATGCTTGTCATGATTTCATTCCTAATGATTAATGCATACAGAATTTGAGTGCAAACAGGGCGAAGAGGAAATAGGCCAACAGCGGTATTTCCTTATAACGTCCGGTGGCCAGTTTGATGAGTACGTAGGACATCATGCCGAAGACGATACCTTCCGCGATGGAGAAGGTGAACGGCATCATGACGATGGTCAGAAAGGCCGGGATGGAGTCGGTGTACTCTTCCAGGTCGATCTCCTTGATGGGACTCATCATGAACAGGCCGACGATGATCAGGGTCGGGGCCGTGGCCGCGCCCGGAATGAGCAGGAACAAGGGGGCCACGAACAGGGCCAGCCCGAAGAGCACGGCCGCGGTAAGCGCGGTCAGGCCGGTACGGCCGCCTTCGGCCACGCCCGCCGCCGATTCCACGTAGGTGGTCACGGTGGAGGTGCCCATCAACGCACCGAGGGTGGTGCCGATGGCGTCGGCGAACAGCGCCTGTTTGACGCGGGGCACACGTCCGTCGGCATCCAGCATGCAGGCCTTGGAAGCCACGCCCACCAGGGTCCCCACGGTGTCGAACATGTCCACGAACAGGAAGGTCACCAGCACGATGCCCATATCCGCGGTGAAGATTTGATGGAAGTCCAATTGGAAGAACAACGGCGACATATCGGGAACCTTGAACATGGCGGACATGTCGAAGTGGGCCAGATCGGTGACGCCGCAGAAGGCGCCGATAACGGTGGAGGCCAGGATGCCGAAGAGCAGGGCGCCCTTGACCTGTTTGGCGATGAGGATGCCGGTGATGATCAGACCGGCCATGCACACCAGGGCCGGGGCGGCAACCATGTTGCCCAGGGAGACCAGGGTGGCGGGATTGTCAACAACGATGCCGGCATTCTTGAAGCCGATAAAGGCGATGAATAGCCCGATACCGGCCGAGATGGCGTGTTTGATGGGCAGGGGAATACAGTTGACAATGGCTTCGCGCAGGTTGGTGGCGGTCAGAATGAGGAAGATGATACCCTCCAAGAAGACTGCGGTGAGGGCGAACTGCCACGTGTAGCCCATGACCTGGACAACGGTGAAGGCGAAGAAGGCGTTGAGGCCCATTCCCGGAGCGAGGGCGAAGGGCATGTTGGCCGCAAAGGCCATGAACAGGGTGGCCACAAAAGCGGAAAGGGCGGTTGCCCCGAATACCGCTGCCTGATCCATGCCTGCCGCCGAAAGGATGCCCGGGTTGACGGCCAGGATGTAGGCCATGGTCATGAACGTGGTCACACCTGCGGTCAATTCGGTTTTAGGATTCGTGCCGCATTCGGAAAGGTTGAACCGGTTTTCTAAAAAATCTTGGACGGACATGATACATCTCTCCTCTATCTTAAGATTTATGCTTCTTCACGGGCCTCTTCCATCTCATGGTCTTCCACGTCGTCTGCGTCCTTGGGCAACACCAGGTTGGCGATGATGGCCGTGAATCCGCCGGTAGTGATGGCGGAACCGAAGATGGTCTGGGCGAACGTGGGCAACTGTTTTACGATATCCGGGGCAAAAACCACACCCAGTCCGGTACCGAAGGAGAGAGACATGATGAGCATGGCGCGTCTGGTGATGGGCTGGGAGGCAATGATTTTAACACCGGCGGCGGCCACCGAGCCAAACATGATCAGGGTGGCCCCACCCAGCACGGGCTTGGGTATCAATGCGAAGATACCGCCCACGATGGGGAAGATGCCCACCATCGCCAGAATGCCCGCGATATAGAAACCTACATGGCGGCTGGCCACGCCCGTGAGCTGGATGACCCCGTTGTTCTGGCTGAAGGTGGTGTTGGGGAATGTGTTGAATACGGCGGCCAGGGCGGAGTTGAATCCGTCCGCCAATACACCGCCGGAAATGGTTTTGATGTACTCAGGCCCCTTGACCGGCTTGTTGGAGAGCATGGCCGTCGCGGTCAGGTCGCCGATGGATTCCACGATGGTGATTACGTACAGAAAGGCCATGAGCACGAAACCGCTCCAGTCGAAGCCGATGCCGTACTTGAAGGGTATGGGGATGGACGCCAGTTTGACTTTTTCCAACTGGGAGAAGTCCACACCACCCATCATGGCTGCTACGGCATAGCCAACCAGCAGGCCGATGGCCACTGAGCTGATCCGCACAAAGGGACGTTTACTACGGTTCAAAACCACGATGATGACCAGTACCAGACCGCCCAGGCACAAGTTTTTAATCGAACCGAAACTGCCGTCCCCCATGGCGCTGAACCCGCCGCCAAAATCGACGATGCCCACCTTTATCAGGGAGAGGCCGATCATGGTGACCACAATGCCGCTGACCAGAGGGGGGAATACCTCTTGTAAAAAGGGGAGAAAACGGGAGCAGGTCATTTGGATCAGAGAACCTGCCAGGGCCACGCCGCAGATGGTTGCAACGGCGGTTTCGGGGGTGCCGCCCTTGCCTATGACGCCCATGCCGATGGAGATGATGGTGCTCAGGAAGGCGAAGCTGGTGCCCTGGATGCTGAGCATGCCGGAACCGAAGGGACCGAATTTCTTGGTCTGGATGAAGGTGGCCACCCCCGAGACAAACAACGCCATGCTGATCATGTAGGCGCTCATTTCAGGTGACATGTCAAGCGCACCGCTGATGATGATGGGCGGGGTCATGATACTGACGAACATGGCCAGGAAGTGTTGCAGGGCCGCAAATAGAGATTCCTTGAAAGGTGGGGTGTCATCCAAGCCGTAGATGAGCTCGAACGCTTCGTTGCCGATTTTGGACTCCTGACTCATTGATCTTTCCTCATTTTCAGTTGTAAATGGTCGATTCGCGTAAAACCTGGTTGCTTCAAATCCTCAGAATAGTAGGGTGAACATGCCTCCTAAAATAGTATCTCCTAAATGGTTGCCGCAAAGGGTTTGCGGTCATGCAGCAGTATGTACAGAATCATCATCTCGGCGGCCTGCCGAAGGTCGGCCCGGGTCGTGCCCTTCTTCAGTTCCGCCTTGCGTGCCCTGAAGGAGTCCTTGGTAAACTCGACACGTACCGTGTCGTCTTCGAATACATACACGCCGCCTGCATCGATCAGGATATAGTGGGCGCCGTCGCATATGGCCTCCAGTTTGCCCGGAGCGGGGAAGTGAAATCCTTGCCCAGATTCCAGAAACCCTTCGCGGGTAAGGTGTACGCGGAATTTGTCCTTGTACGGCGCGCCGCTGGTGGGACAGAAGGTGGCACAGTTGCCGCACTCGTTGCAGAAGTCGGCGATGTTGACGATCTGGAAGGGTTGGCGGATATCGCGCATGCCCAGGGTTTCGAACTCTACTTGGCCATCCCGGGTGACCACGCGCTGGATCGGATACTCGATGGGCAGGGTGGGCACGGCGTAATTGGCCCGGTTGGGGCAGACCGTGACGCAGACGCTGCAGAGCGTATCGCACTGCAGGCAGCGCTCAGATTCGGCGCGGGCCGCTTCCTCGGAAAGGGTGTCGACGAAGAGGTCGAAGTTCATGCGATCCTGGGCCTTTTTTTCGGGCATGGCGGGACCGAAGGCCTTGCGGGCCTGGCGGACGCGCAGTTCGGCGAGGTCGGGATTGCGGTTGTCGAAGGGGGAAACCCGTACGCGACGTTCCTGTCTGGCCGCCTCGAGGATGTTCAGGAAGGCATTGCGGCCGTCGCCGATGGCGTTGATCAGGGAGGAGGCGCCGCGGGCCGCGTCGCCGCCCGCGAAGACGCCCGGCATCGGGGTCTGCATGGTTTTGAGGTCTACATCCAGGCTCCCATCGGGCAGGAAGTCCAAAACCACTTTTTGGCCGATGGCCATGATCAGGGTGTCGGCTTCAATGACGGAGTTGGCACCTTCGATCTTTACCGGTCGGCAGCGGCCGGATGCGTCGGGCTCGCCCAGCTCCATTTGGGCCACTTCCAGACCGGCCATTTTGCCGTCCCTGACCACCACGGCCTCGGGAGCTGCCAGTTCGACGATTCTAATGCCTTCCTGCATGGCGCCGACAATTTCATCCCGGTCGGCGGGCATCTCCCGGCGGGTGCGGCGGTAGACAATACTCACCTCACCCTTGTCGCCCACCAGGCGCTTGGCGGTGCGGGCTGCGTCCATGGCCGAGTTGCCCGCGCCGATGATGATCACGTTACTTCCGATACCGGTTGCATGGCCCCGGCGAACATCGCTCAGAAATGAGAGCTGGTCGATCACGCCCTCGGCCGTAACGCCCGGGATATTCAGGGTTGTGCTTTGCTGGGCGCCCACGGCCACGTAAACGTAGTCGTTTTCCCGGGTCAGCTCTTCGAAGCGGGCCTTGTCTATTTTTTGGCCGGTGTGCAGCCTGGCGCCCATGGAGAGGATGAAGTCGATATCCTTCTGAAGGGAACCGTCGTCCAGGCGGAAGGCCGGTATCCCGTCGGCGGCCATGCCTCCGGGGAACGCCTTGCTCTCGAAAATATCCACCGAAAACCCTTCCAGGGCCAGGAAATAGGCTGCCGAAAGCCCGCTGGGCCCCGCGCCGATGACGGCCGCCTTGAGGCCGTTGGAGGATGCCGGTTCGAGCGTTACCCGGCCGTGACAGTTCTCGGCCACGAAGCGTTTGATTTCGCGAATCAACAGGGGAGTGTCATAATTCATGCGGGTGCACTTGAACTGGCAGACGTGATCGCAAACCCGGCCCTGAACATTCGGGAAGGGGTTTGTGGCCAGGATGGTTCGGTAAGCGTTGTCGAATTCCCCCCGGGCCACGTAGTCGAGATAGCGGGGGATCTCCTGCCCGGCGGTACAGGCGCTCATACAGGGCGCGCCCGCACAGTCGAACCTGGGTAACTCGCGGTCGGTCTTGACGCTTTTATAAGGGAAGGTCTCTTTCTCGTAACGGCCAGAGGTGAGCACCTTCCGGGCGTAGACTTGCAGGTTGGCCATGCGTGCACCGGCAAGATCAGCATCGCCCGCGGTGGCCGTGACCAGTTCGTCCAGGTTGGAGGCGTCTGCATTTTTACAAGCCTCGCGAATGATTTCGGTGTATTGGGACAATCGTCCGTATCCGCCCGGCTTGAGCAGGTCGGAGCAAACCGTGACCGGCTTGAGACCGCAGGTCAGAGTGGATGCGATATTCAGGGTGTCCACGCCTGCGGAGAAGGAGATGTCCAACTGGCCGTTGAACTCCTTCTGCAGACGATTGGCCAGGTTGATGCTGATGGGGTGCAGAGCGCGGCCGGACATGTATACCATGCCTTCGCTTTTGGGCAGGTTCTGTTCGATATTAGTTGTTTCCAGGGTGTTGGTCAGCTTGATGCCGAAGTCCACGCCCTTCTTCGCAGCGGCCTCGGTCAGGTTCCCGATGATGGCCACCCCCTGATCGTATTTGAGGTCATGGCCGAAAGCCTCGTCGGGCACTACGGTTTCAAAGCCCAGCTTGTCGTTGAGGATGCCGCGTAGCCCCTCGGGGCCTAACAGGGTCGGATTGAGTTTGATGGTGGTGTGGTAGCCACGCTCCTCGATAAAATAGCGGCCGATTTTTTCCACTTCGCCCGGAGGGCAGCCATGCATGGTGGAGACGGTCAGATTGTCGGATATTTTAGAGGGATGCTTAGCTCCCTGACACGGGGGTAGATCTTGGCTACGCGGTCGATCTTTTGGGCCAGTTCTTCGGAACAGTCTTCCATGCGGTCAAGAAAACGCTGAACGCCCGGGCTCATGATGCCTTCCAGGTTGTACCCGGCGCTCATGTTGAAAATCCAGCCGGCCTCCTCGCCGCCCCAGCCGAGGCGGTCCTTGAGAACGTGCAGCAGAATGTGGGCGTTCAGGTATTCGTTGAAGGACCGGTCGAGCTTGAGTTCCTGGGACCATTCGCAGTTATAGCCTTCATCGGTCATATCGATGCAGGGCTTGGTGACTTCCAGCTCGTCGAGTACCTGGATGGTTTTTAACTCGATGTAGCGTCCGCCGGTGAGCCAGGCGGCGATGATATTCTGGGCAAGCTGGGTGTGCGGGCCCGCCGCCACGCCCAACGGCGTTTCCAGCAGCTTGCCATAACGCCTCATGCGGAAGGGGTCGTCCTCTCTGGGGGAGAAGAAGAGTTCCCGGGCTATGCCCAGGGCTTCGCCCTGCTCCAGATCGAAAAGTATCCATTCGAGCAGGGATTCGATGCTTGCACAATAGAATTTGTCGGTACCCATTTTATTTACTCCACATTCTTGTTTGATAGGGTGAACCTGGCCCGTTCGATAAAACGGCCCGACGGTTCGCGTTCCAGGTATCTGCCGTTTTTGACGACCGTCTCGCCACGCAGCAGCACGGTTTCGGGCCAGCCCTGGACCGTGATGCCTTCAAAAGGATTGTAGTCGGCGTTGTGACAGAGGGTCTCCGGGGAGATTGTGACTTGCTTGCCAGGATCGAGAATGACGAGGTCGGCGTCCGCGCCCGGGGCGATGTCGCCCTTGGCCGGTGCCAGCCCCATGATGCGGGCAGGGGTCGTGGAGACGAGTTCCACGAAACGGTTAAGGGTGATGCGCCCCTTTACGACCCCCTCGGAGTAGAGCAGCGGCAGGCGCGTTTCGGCTCCCGGGGCGCCGCCGGGGCAGGCGAAGATATCGTTTCCTCCGTGTTTTACTTTCTGGGAAAGATTAAATGCACAGTGATCGGTGGCTACGGTGTCGATGGTGCCATCGGCCAGCCCCTGCCACAGCGCTTTGCAATCTTCATCCCTGCGAAGGGGAGGTGACATAACGCATTTGAGCGCCTCATTCCCCTTGCGGGCATACTCCTTGTCGGTGAGCAGCAGGTATTGCGGGCAGGTTTCGGCGTAGACGGGCAATCCCGCGGCTTTGGCTTTGCGAATAGCCTCCAGTCCGGCTTTGGTGGAGAGATGAACGATGTAAAGCGGCGCGTTACCGGCTGCCCGGGAGAGTGCGATCATGCGCTCCACAGCCTCGCCTTCGCAGTAGTCCGGACGGCTTAAGGGGTGGCTGGTGGGGGAGCGTTTGCCTTCATCCTTGAGCCGTTGGGTCAGCGCGGCGATCACGGTATGGTTCTCGGCGTGTACCGTGACCAGTCCCTGCTCGGCTTTCATGATTTCGAGCACCTGGATGATTTCGGCGTCGCTCAGGCGGCCGGCGTAGGTCATGTAGACCTTGACGCTGGGAATGCCCCCGCTCACCAGTTCCGCCAGCGCTTTCCTGGTTTCATCCCCGACCCTGGCCACCACGCCGTGCAGGGCGTAGTCCGCCACACAGGTGTTCAGGGCTTCCCGGCGGTAGTTGGCGATGGGGGCGAAGATCGAGCCGTCTTCGGTAAAACCGGGGTGCTCCACGATGGTGGTGGTGCCGCCGCAGACAGCGGAGCGGGTTCCCTCGAAAAATCCGTCGGCCACTTTCAGGCCACCCACCTCAAGGTTGAAATGGGTGTGTACATCGACGCCGCCGGGCAGTACCAGCCTGCCGGTGGCGTCGATTGTTTTCGCGTTCCCGACTGAAAGGCGATTGCCCACCTCGGCGATACATCCGTTTTCGATGCGTACGTCCGCCTTGCTGGTCCCGGCCGCACAGACGACCGTTCCGCCTTTCACGAGAATTGGGTTCATTGATTATCCCTCCTCAAGCTTTTTCCAGAGGCGCAGTCCCTGTTCCCTGGCGAAGGTGAAAATTTCCTCTTCGTTCACGAGGGTTGACCTTCGCTCTTCGATGATCACCCGTCCTTGGGCGATGACGGTGTTCACCTGGGAGGAATCCAGGCCGAAGATGAAGTGGCCGAGAAAGTTATCATCCGTGATTTCGGTGGGGGAGTCATAGTCCAGAATAACCAAGTTGTTCTCTCCGTCACCGATGGCGTCGAACTGCGCCAGGTATTTGTGCACGTTGCGAAAACGGCGGTAAGCCTCATCGTAGCCGATGCCTTCGGTATTGGTACAGACAAGGTGGTGGGCTTTGGCGCTGCGCAGCATGTCGTTGTGCATGCCATCGGTACCCAGCATGACGTTTTTAATCCAGGCGTAGCCGGTGAGGCCGACATTGTTGTTCTGGTTGGATTCCACGTTGGAGACCACCCATACCGGGGATTGCCCCACAATCCGGCGCTCTTCTTCGTTGAAGTTCACGCAGTGGCCCAGGATGGTTTTGGCACTTTCCAGGGCGCCGAACTCCTGAAGACGCTGCGCGACGCGTTTGCCGTAAGTCTTTTCGCAGTGAACCTCGTCAGCCGCGTCTTCGGCCACATGAATGTGGACGCCGGTGTCGTATTTGCGCGCCCAGGTCCACGGAGCGTTCAAGCAGGTCGTCGTTGACGGTAAAGGAGGCATGCATGCCGATGAGTCCCGGACGCCCGGAAGATAGATAGGCGTCGTGCTCGGCCAAACTCTTTTCGGGCAATTTCGTCGCCGTCGCGGTTGGATGACTCATGGCAGAGAAGATGGCCGATACCGGTGCGTTCAAAGGCCCGGGCCACGGTTTTCGAGGCTGCCTTGGACCGCGAAGGGCGAGGCGTGGTGATCGATACAGAAGGTCACCCCGCGGCGGGCCATCTGCAGGCCCGCCGCCAGGGCGGAGGCTTCGATCATATCCTTATCGAGGCGCTTGTCCACCCGCCACCAGACGTATTCCAGTACTTCACAGAAGTTGCTGGGAACTTTCGGTGGCGCGGGCATCCCGCGGGAGAGGGCCGAGTAGATTGTGGTGATGGCCACAGCCGAATGCGCGGGTGACGAAGCGGCCCTTGCAATCGATAACCCGGTCCCCCCTCTTTGCGCTCATCTGCCGTCGGAATCGAACCGATCAGGGAGATGCCTTCACGGGGCACCCTCTTCAACGGCGAGATCGGTGGGCGGATACGGTTAAGGTTTCGGCGTCAATGTAACGCGCGTTTTTCAAATACAGGGTCATTGGGATAGCTCCTTACAAAACAGGTGTTAGAGAATCCGATTTTTCCCGACGTTCAAAATTTCGCTGAGTTTGTCGGCCGGGTTTTTGATTTTGGCCAGAAACATCATCGCGGCGATGATGTACGGCTTGTAGGACGCCTCCTTGTATTGGGGCACGCGGTAACGATCGAATACGGACGCCTCCACTTCACCGTGCTCGCAGGAGACACCGGTGATGTCCGCCGGCAGGCAGTGCATGTACAGGGCGCTGCCGTTATGGGTGGTTCCCATCAGTTTCTCGGTGCATTCCCAATCCATGTGGTTTTTGTTTTGTCCGAGCAACTCCTGTTCCAGCGCTTTGATGCCATCCCAGTCGCCCTGGCCGTAAAGGTCGGTACGTTTTTGCATGGCAGCGAAGGGGGCCCAGCTTTTCGGGTAGACGATGTCGGCATCCGCGAAGGCGTCCTGCATGGAATTGGATTTGACAAAGGAACCGCCGGACTGGGCCGCGTTGCGGCGGGCGACTTCCTCCACCTCGGGCATCACTTCGTATCCTTCGGGATGGGCCAGGTGTACTTCCATGCCAAAGCGGGTCATGAGGCCGATAATGCCCTGGGGCACGGAGAGAGGTTTGCCGTAAGAGGGGGAGTAGGCCCAGGTCATGGCGATTTTCTTGCCGCGCAGGTTGTCCACGCCACCGAAATGATTGATCAGGTGCAGGCAGTCGGACATGGACTGGGTCGGGTGGTCGATGTCGCACTGCAGGTTGACCAGGGTCGGCCGCTGTTCGAGAACCCCTTCGTCGAATCCTTCACGGACGGATTTGGATACTTCGCGCATGTAGGTGTTGCCCTTGCCGATGAACATGTCGTCGCGGATGCCGATGACGTCAGCCATAAAGGAGACCATGTTGGCGGTTTCGCGGACGGTTTCGCCGTGGGCGATCTGTGATTTGCCTTCATCCAGGTCCTGGACGGTCAGGCCCAGCAGGTTGCAAGCGCTTGAGAAACTGAAACGGGTGCGGGTGGAGTTGTCGCGGAAGATGGAGATCCCCAGACCACTGTCGAATATACGGCTGGAGATATTCTGTTCGCGCAGGCCGCGTAGAATTTGGGCAACGGTGAAAGTGGCTGCGATTTCGTCGTCTGACTTCTCCCAGGTCAGGAGGAAGTCGTTGTTGTACATCTTTTTGTAATCCAGGCGGGCGAGATCCTTGATCATCTCTACAATTGCGGTCTTGTCCATTATTTATTCTCCTTAAGGAACGATGTGGGTGCCTTTGCCGTTGGCAATGGCATCGCCTATGTTTTCGGGGTTGGTTATGATTACTTCCTTGCCGCCCTTTCGCAAAAACTCAAGCGCGGCAGTCACCTTGGGGGCCATGGAACCGGGAGCGAAATGGCCCTCGTCGAGGTATTTTTGCATCTCGTCAACGGTGACGGTGCCAAGATTCTTCTGTTCCGGAGTGCCGAAGTTCAGGGCCACCTGCGGAACTGCCGTGGAGATGACGAGCAGCGGAATTTCAAGTTTGCTGGCCAGCAGGCTGGAGGCAAGGTCCTTATCGAGAACGGCGTCGATTCCCTCGAGACCGCTTTCGGTCTCCATGACCGGGATGCCGCCGCCGCCCACGGTGACCACATGGAACCCCTGGGCGATCAGTGCCTCCACCGCATTTTGCTCCACCACTTCCAATGGTTTGGGAGAGGGAACCACGCGACGGAAACCGCGGCCCGCGTCTTCCTTGAGCACCCAGTCCGGGTATTGGGCCTTAATATCGGCGACCTGCTCGGCGGTGTAGAATTCGCCCACAGGTTTGGTGGGATTTTTGAACCCTTCGTCGTTTTTATCGACCTTGACCTGAGTTATCACCGTCACGGCGTTGCCTTTGATGGATCGTTTGGCAAGGGCGTTGTTCAGCGCCTGCTGAATCTGGTAGCCGATGGCTCCCTGGGTGTCGGCCACGCAGGAGATCAGCGGGACCATGTGCAGTCCGGTGTGCTTCCAGGCGACTTCCGAACGGAGCATGATAAAACCCACCTGGGGGCCGTTGCCGTGGGAAACCACCACCTGATAGCCCGCCTCGATGAGGTCGACGATGTACTCGACGGTTTGGCAGATGGCCTGGTACTGATCCTCCACGGATTTGCGGTCTGCATCCTGAATCAGGGAGTTGCCGCCAATGGCGACCACTGCAAGTTTTTTGTTCATTTATTCATCTCCATTTTGGAAATTCCGTTTTTTGGTCACCTGCCGTCACCTACTTGTCTTCGCAGTAGATCGTGGGCAGAGCTGCATATACTGCCGCACAGCGAACGAGATCCGCCTTCCATGTCTTCTCGTTGGGCGCGTGCGCCTCAGCTTCCTTGCCGGGGCCGAAACCAACGGTGGGAATGCCAAACATGCCGGTAATGGAAACACCATTGGTGGAAAAGGTCCATTTGTCGATGTGCGGATCGGTGTTGAACAACTTTGTGTAGGCTTTTGCGGTGGCCTGGACAGCCGGATGTTCTTCCTCCACGACCCAGGAGGGAAAGTAGCAGTCGGTCGGGTAGACCAGGTCGGTGTAGGCCGGGGTGTCGTAGACGTACATGGAAACTTCGGCGCCGGCGGCTTTGGCCGAGGGCAGCTGCGCGATCTGGCTCAGGGCCAGCTCTTTGTCTTCGCCGGCGGTCAGGCGGCGATCTATGGAGATGGTGCAGCCATCGGCCACGGCGCAGCGGGATGGTGAGGTATAGAAAATTTCGGAAACGGTCAGAGACCCTTTGCCCAGAAAATCATCGGTTTTCAGGCGGGTATGGAGCTCTTCCAGCTCGCCGAGGATCTTGCCCATCATGAAAATGGCGTTCTTGCCGCGTTCCGGGGCGGAACCGTGGGAGGAGACGCCCTTGACTTCGACCTTGATCTCCATGCGGCCGCGCTGGCCGCGGTAGATGCCGCCGTCGGTGGGCTCGGTGGAAACCACGAATTCGGGTTTCAGCCCCAGCTCCTTTATTATGTACTGCCAGCAAAGGCCGTCGCAATCCTCTTCCTGGACGGTTCCGGTCATGACCACGGTGTAGTCTTTATCCAAACCGAGTTCTTTGATGATCTTGCCGGCATAAACCATGGACGCCATGCCGCCTTCCTGGTCGGATGCTCCGCGTCCGCCGATGCACTCATCGTCTTCATAACCTTCGTACGGATCGAAGTTCCAGTTGTCGCGCTGGCCGATGCCCACGGTGTCGATGTGCGCGTCAAAGGCGATCAGGCGGGGGCCGGAACCGATGTAACCGAGAACATTGCCCATGGGATCGATTTCGACCTTGTCGAAGCCGACCTTTTCCATCTCTTGCTTGATGCGCAGGATGACATCCTTCTCCTGGCAGCTTTCGCTCGGAATGCGAATCATGTCACGCAAAAAAGCGGTCATCTCTTTTTCATATTTCTTTGAAAGCTCGTTGATCTTTTGGAAATCCAATTCAGACATTGGTTATGACCTCCTGGTTGGTATGCAGGTATGTCCTGCAAAAAATATGTTGTAAAAAACAGACGTCGTACAAATCGATTCGGCATTGAGAAAAGTGCTTAATACGCGCTGGATATAGCAAGGGATGGGCCAATAGTGTCGATGGAAATCGTGAGTGTATAAAATGTCTACATAAACAATGCTTTATAGATGTTGGTACAAGATTTAGTTTTTTGGATATGAGTCGTTAACGCGCCATGGGCGTTATCAATATGATTGGGTTATCACATTGATAATAATGCCTTTTCTCTATTTATAACCGGCCGCAAACGGGGGAGGGGGGCAGCCGGTTTGAAAATGTGCCGTGGTTTTCTCAATATGATAAGTGGGCTGTAAGACAAAATTGTTATCGATGGGTCCGGATAAAGCATATTCGTAAATGCGCTTGCCAAGTAAAAAGTAATCATGCTATTTCAACCGATCAGTCCTGTCCATTCCCCTTTCTGGTTGGAGCCCAACGTTCCATTCGTGGATGGACACAATTTCGGTTGTTCAGAATCAGCGTAATTAATTTTTAGGCATGGCGCCATAACTAAAGAGGAGGAAACGATGAAAAGATTGGGAATGATAGTTTTCATGGCCGTTTTGTTAACGTCGTTTGGTACCGCTTACGCTGGAACCCTGGCCGATGTAAAAGCCAAGGGGTTTGTCCAGGTGGGGGTCAACGGAGAACTCTTCGGTTTTGGCAAACCCGATGAAAAAGGCGTTTGGAAGGGACTTGACGTGGATACCGGCCGGGCCATCGCCACCGCCGTTTTTGGTGACGCCGACAAAGTCAAATTCATCCCGCTTACGGCGGTTACACGTTTTACGGCCTTGCAGTCCAAGGAGATCGACGTGCTTTGCCGTAACGCCACCCGCACCCTAAGCCGCGAGACCGCCCTGGGCCTTAATTTCGCACAGGTGAACTACTATGACGGTCAGGGATTTTTGATTCCCAAATCCCTGGGGGTGAAAAGTGCCAAGGATCTGGATGGCGCCGCTGTCTGCGTGCTCCCAGGGACCACAACCGAACTCAATGTCGCCGATTACTTCCGTGCCAATGGCATGAAAATGAAACCGGTGGTGATCGAGAATACCTCCGAACTGGCCAAGACCTTCTTTGCCGGCCGGTGTGACTGCCTGACCTCGGACGCCTCCCAGTTGGCCGGTACCCGTGCCGTAGCGCCCAATCCGGACGACTACATCATTCTCCCCGAAATTATCTCCAAGGAACCCCTGGCCCCGGCGGTTCGTCACGGTGACGATCAGTGGTATGACATTGTGAATTTTTCGGTCCTGGCCATGATCAATGCCGAAGAGTTGGGCATCACCTCTAAAAACGTGGACGATATGCTCAAGAGCAAGGACCCCAAAGTGCAGCGATTTCTGGGCGTTACGCCCGGCAATGGCAAGGCCCTGGGCCTGGATGAGAAATTCGCCTACAATATCGTCAAACAGGTGGGGAACTACGCTGAGGTATTTGAGCGCAACGTGGGTAAAAATACGCCTCTTAAGATTGAGCGCGGGCTGAACGCGTTGTGGACCGATGGTGGGTTGATGTATTCGCCGCCTTTTAAATAAGGACGCAAATTAAATAAAGATGCAACCCATCGACTCACAAACGGAAAAAATACCTTTTTTCAATGATCCCGATAAAAGGTCCCTGATCTATCAGATGGGCGTCGTGCTGATGGTCGCCGCGCTGGGCTTCTACCTGATGTCCAACACGTTGAGCAATCTCGAACGCCAGTCCATCGCGACCGGCTTCGGATTTCTGGACAAGGAGAGCGCCTTTGAAATCGGTGAATCACTGGTTTCCTACTCGTCGGCCGATACCTATGCCCGGGCGTTATGGGTAGGCGTTCTCAATACGCTCAAAGTCTCCTTTGTCGGGATCATTTTTTCCGTTATTCTGGGTACCTTCATCGGTATTGCCCGTTTGTCCACCAACTGGTTGGCCTCGCGGTTGGCGGCCATTTATATCGAGGTTCTCCAGGATATCCCCGTCCTGTTGCAACTATTTTTCTGGTACGCGCTTTTTTATGAAGTGCTGCCTTCTCCCCGGCAAGCGTTCAATCCATTTGCCGGGCTGTTTTTGTGCAACCGGGGGATGATGTTTGCCATCCCCGCCGGTAACCCAGTCTGGAGTTGGGTTGTCATCGGCTTTTTCGTGGCATTGATCGCGGCCTTTGGGTTGCGCCATTGGGCAACCCAAAGGCTTTTCAAGACCGGCAAGACTTTTCCCACCTTCAGGTGCTCGTTGGTTCTCATGGTGGGGATTCCGCTTGTCATCTGGCTGGTGGGGGGAGCGCCTAAGGAGATGGACGTGCCCGCGCTTAAGGGGTTCAACTTTCAGGGCGGCTTGAGTGTCAGCCCCGAATTCGCCGCCCTGCTGCTGGGATTGGCGCTGTACACGGCCGCTTTTGTGGCCGAAATCGTGCGCGCCGGTATCCAGTCCGTCAACAAGGGGCAGACCGAGGCGGCCAAGGCCCTGGGACTCAAGCCGGGAAAAATCTTGAGCCTGGTGATTCTGCCCCAAGCCTTGCGGGTGATCATACCGCCCTTGACCAGCCAGCTGTTGAATCTGATAAAAAACAGTTCGCTGGCCGTGGCCATCGGTTATCCCGATTTTGTTTCCGTGGCCAACACAACCATCAACCAGACCGGCCAGGCCATCGAGGGCGTCGCGATGATCATGATCGTCTACCTCTGTTTCAGCCTGCTGACCTCGGCCTTCATGAATTGGTACAACAAGAAAATGGCATTGGTTGAACGATGACCGTTTACGAATACGATCCCCACGTGCAGGATATCAAGCCCCCGGTCGCATCGGTGGGGATGCTTGGCTGGATACGCAACAATCTGTTCAATGGGTGGTTCAATTCCTTTTTGACCGTTGTGATTCTCGTTTTGCTTGTGAAGACGGTGCCCCCCTTTATCAGATGGGCGCTTGTCGACAGCGTCTGGTTGCCCGGGGCCGAATGCCGGAATTGCCAGGGGGCCTGCTGGACCGTCGTCAGCGCCAACCTGCGGTTCATCGTTTTCGGCTTCTATCCCCACGACCTGCAATGGAGACCCCTGGCGGCCATGATCCTCCTGGTTGCCTTGCTGTTTTACAGCCGTAACCGCAACCATTGGCGAAAGTCACTGGCCTGGGGATGGCTGGCGGGGCTGGTAGCCATGGCCGTTCTCCTACGGGGAGGGATTTTCGGCCTGCCCGTGGTGGAAAGCACCAAGTGGGGCGGTTTGCCTCTGACCCTCTTGCTCTCCGTGTTCGGGCTCACCGCCGCTTACCCCTTGGGAATCATTCTGGCCTTGGGACGCGCCTCGGAGATGAGGGCCATCAAGGCGCTTTGTGTGGTCTATATCGAGCTGATTCGCGGTGTCCCGCTGATCAGCCTGCTTTTTATGTCCTCGGTGATTTTTCCCCTTTTTCTGCCCGAAGGGGTGACCATCAATAAAATTTTGCGTGCCCAGGCGGCCATTATTCTCTTTACCGCCGCCTATATCGCCGAAGTGGTGCGTGGCGGGTTGCAGGCCATTCCGAAAGGGCAGTACGAAGCCGCGGACTCCCTGGGGTTCAATTATTTCCAGACCATGCGGCTGATTATTTTACCCCAGGCCCTGAAAGTCGTGATCCCTCCATCGGTGAGTGTATTGATTTCGGCCTTCAAGGATACCTCCCTGGTGGTGATCATCGCCTTGTACGACCTTTTGAAGACAACCAAATCGGTCCTGTCCAATCCGAAGTGGATGGGGTTCTCGGCCGAGGCTTACATTTTTCTGGCCATCGTCTATTTTGTATGCTGTTTTTTCATGTCCAATTACAGCCGCCGCTTGGAGCGGGAGTTGGATCGGGGATTATAGAGAAAACCAGGTTTTTATATGACTGAACAATTAAACGCTACCACCAATAAACTGGAAACGGACGAAACCATCATCCAAATCATCGGCATGCATAAATGGTATGGTGATTTTCATGTGCTTCAGGACGTCAACCTCGATGTGGCACGCGGTGAGCGGATCGTTATCTGCGGCCCGTCCGGTTCTGGAAAATCCACCCTGATCCGTTGCATCAACCGCCTGGAGGAACACCAACGCGGTCAGATAATCGTCGACGGCATCGAGCTGACCAATGACCTGAAGAATATCGAAAAGATCCGGGCCGAAGTCGGCATGGTGTTTCAGCACTTCAACCTGTTTCCTCATCTGACAATTTTGCAAAACCTTACCCTGGGGCCCATCTGGGTGAGAAAAACGCCCAAGAAGGAGGCTGAGGAAATGGCCATGCATTACCTGGAGAAGGTTCACATTGCCGAGCAGGCCCAAAAATATCCGGGGCAGCTCTCCGGCGGCCAACAGCAGCGTGTGGCCATTGCCAGAAGCCTATGCATGAAACCCAACATCATGCTTTTCGATGAACCCACCTCGGCCCTTGACCCGGAAATGGTCAAGGAGGTCCTCGATGTCATGATCGGCCTGGCAAGGGAGGGGATGACCATGCTGGTGGTGACCCACGAGATGGGATTTGCCAAAAGCGTGGCCCACCGCGTGCTCTTTATGGATTACGGCCGGATCGTCGAACAGAACACGCCCTCGGAATTTTTCGACAATCCTCAACATGAACGCACAAAACTGTTTCTTGGTCAGATTTTGCATTAATCGGCAGCTGTGTTGCCTATTGGTTATACCGATGGCCCCGATGGATCGATTCAGGCCATTGATGTGGCCCAGGCCATGGGAACCATTGCCTATGAGCTGACCTGCGGTGTCTCTTCACGGGTCAGGCGAGTGGTGGTGGAATGAGACCTATTGCGTGGCGCGCGCCCTCAACAGCTTTTGCAGCTTTTTACAGATCGATCCGGGCTTGCCATTGCCAATGACCTTGTCATCGACACGCACAACCGGAAGGACCTCGGTAACGGTACCCGTCAGGAAAACCTCATCGGCGTTGTAAAGCGTTTCCGTATTAAAAAGGGTGATATCGACATTCAGATCGATTTTTTTACAGATCTGAATGATGGCCATGCGGGTGATGCCCGCGAGAATGTTTTCCGTCAGGGGATGCGTCACGACGCGTTTGCCGGAAACGATGAAAACATTCGAGCTGGTTGCTTCGCGGACGATGCCGTGCTCGGAGAGAAAGATCGCGTCATCGTAATCCGAATCGAGGGCTTTCTGCCTGGCCAAACAGTTGGCCAGAAGTTGAACGGTTTTTATATCGCACCGGCCCCAGCGTTGATCCGGGACGGTAATGGCTTTGATGCCCTTGGATCGCACGCCCTTGGGTACTTCATATACCGGGCGGATGGTCATCACCACCTGGTGGGTTAGCTTGTCGCCAAAGGTATGCTCGCGCGGCGCCACCCCCCGGGAGATTTGGATGTAGATGCCCGCGCGCGGGTAGCCGGCCTGACTGATCAAGTCTTCGATGGCGGCCCTTAATTCGTCCCGGTCGACGGGGGCATAATCCAATTCGCCCATGGAGCGCTCCAACCGGTCCAGGTGGGCTTCCAGCATGAACGGGCGTCCTTCATAGGTGACGATATACTCATAGACCCCATCGCCGAACTGGTAACCCCGATCCTCAATGGGTACCATCGCTTTTTCGATGGGCATGATCTCACCATTTACATACGCCAAATCCGGCATGTACGCCTCCTTTTGCAAACGCGCTTTTTTGTCGATATTGTATTTATCGGCTGAAGGAACATACACCATAATCGGCAAGCGGAAAACTCATTTCAACGTCAACGATGATTTCTTTGCGGCGGATTATCTTCCGGATTTGACATGTGAATCATACCTGGGATATAGCGCCCTTAGGCGATAGGCGATAAAAGCGGGAAGTCGTCAAATCGGGCCAATACCAAGAAACACCAATAATCGGATAAAAACCATGAAACCCATTGTTGCCATTGTCGGCCGACCCAATGTGGGCAAATCCACGCTATTTAACCGGATCACGAAATCCCGGGATGCCATCGTGGACGATCTTCCCGGCGTGACCCGGGACAGAAACTTCGGGGACGCCCGCTGGAACGATACGCTGTTCACCTTGGTGGATACCGGCGGGTTTGCCGAGGGCGACGATGATGCCTTTGCCCCGCATATCCGCCAACAGGTGTTCCTGGCCATCGAGGAAGCCGATGCCGTTATTCTGGTCCTCGACGCCAAGGGCGGCAGCTCGCCTTTCGATACCGATTTGATTCACAGCCTGCGAAGCGTGGATAAGCCGGTTTTTTACGTGGTCAACAAAATTGACGGGCAGGCCCAGGAAAAGGAGTT
This sequence comes from uncultured Desulfosarcina sp., assembly GCA_963668455.2. Classification (GTDB taxonomy): domain Bacteria; phylum Desulfobacterota; class Desulfobacteria; order Desulfobacterales; family Desulfosarcinaceae; genus Desulfosarcina. Next base: position 144,651 of record CAXXOY010000016.1, on the reverse strand, counting down.
GTTCGAGTTCTATGCGCTTGGGATCGAGCACCTGTTTCCCGTTTCGGCCGAGCATGGCTATGGCGTTCCCGATTTTCTGGACGAGTTGACCGCCGTTTTTCCCGAGGCGGATGAACAGGACGAGCACCCAGACGCGGTGCGGATTGCCGTGATCGGCAAGCCCAATGCCGGCAAATCCTCGCTGATCAACGCGATTTTGGGTGAGGATCGGCTGGTGGTCAGTGACGTTGCCGGTACCACCCGGGATTCCATTGACACGGTTTTCTCCCGCGACGGCAAGAATTACGTGCTCATCGATACGGCCGGTATTCGCCGCAAGGGCAAGGTCTCCCTGCGCCTGGAGAAATTCTCCATCATCAAGGCCCTGCGCAGCCTGGATCGCTGCCACGTGGCCCTGATCGTCGTCGATGCCGAGCAAGGCATCAGCGATCAGGATGCACGAATCGCCGGCTACGCCCATGATCGGGGCTGCGGGGCGATTTTTCTCTTCAACAAGTGGGACCTGGTGGACAATCGTGACGGGAAAGCGCTGAAGCGTATGACCGAGGCGTTGCGGATGACTGCCAAGTTTCTGAGCTTTGCGCCGGTTCTCAGCGTATCCGCCCTGACCAGACAACGCGTGACGAGAATTTTCCCCCTGTTGGACGAGATCTGGGCTCAATACACCTTCCGCGCCACAACCGGCCAGCTCAACAAGGCCATGGAAAAAGCCCTCGAGCGCACCCCGCCCTCACTGCATAAGGGCAAGCGCCTGAAATTCTACTACGCCACCCAGGTCTCCTCGAGACCACCCACCTTTGTCAGTTTTGTGAGTTTTCCCGAGGCAGTGCATTTTTCCTATCAACGCTATCTGGTCAACCAGGTCCGGGATGCCTTTGGGTTGGACAAAATACCCCTGCGCCTTTTGCTTCGCCAGCGAACCGGTAAAAATCCAGCTTTTTTAAACAAGAAACGCACACCGATAAAGCGCAGGCGAAAGCGACGGGAAAAACGCTGAAACGCCAAATACGAGTCGTTCAGTTCCTAAAAATGGAGGATGTCCATGGAAGTCATGCTTAAACCGATTGGTGTCGCCCACACGGATGCATCAAGCATTCCCCGCCATTGGTCGGTATCGGATGTGGAAGGAACCCTGGTCATTGATCCGCAGTTCACCGACGGTTTGTCGGATATCGAGATCGGGCAAAAGATTGTGGTACTTTTTCATTTTCACAAAAGCGCCCCTTTTTCACCAAGCCTGCTGAAACAGACCCCACCCCACCGGAGCCGGGCAAAAGGCGTTTTCAGTATCTGCTCCCCCAGGCGGCCGAACCCCATCGGGTTGTCGGTCTTAACCGTCATTGCGCGAGATGGGAATGTGCTTAATGTTAAGCATGTGGACATGCTTGACGGCACGCCGATCCTGGACATCAAGCCGTTCATCGTCGGTGAAGATGATTTGCCGAGCAGGGAAGATACCGACTGATCCTAAAATTTAAAAAAAGGGAGCAGACCATGCCGGATACCTATGATGTTCTCGTTGTCGGAACGGGCACCGCCGGGCAGACGGCGGCTTATGCGTTGAACCAGAAGGGCCTGAAGGTTGCCATCGTGGAGCACAGCCGGTATGCCGGCGGCACCTGCGCCCTGAGCGGATGCCAGGCCAAGAAGTGGTTCTACGAAGGCGCCGAAACCGTGGCCCGTTCAAGGCATCTGGAGAAGATCGGAATTGTCTCTCCCGCCGTTGCCGACTGGCGTCAATTGCGCGACGCCAAGAACGGCTTCACCGAAAACGTCCCCGACGGCACGGTGAATGGGTTCATGGAGGCCGGCATTGACCTGATCGAGGAGCGGGCGCGCTTCGTGGGCCGTCAGACCCTTGAGGCCGGCGGCGAAACCCTCACCGCCGATACGATTATCCTGGCCACCGGCGCGATACCCATGCCCCTGCCCATCGACGGCATCGAGCATGCCATCGACAGCACCGCCTTTCTGGAACTGGATGATCTGCCGAAACGGATTGTCTTCATCGGCGGCGGGTTTATCTCCTTCGAATTCTCCCATTTTGCCATGCGTCTTGGCAGCCCCGGCATTCAATGCACCATCCTGGAAGCCGGAGCGCGCCCGCTGGGGCCGTTCGATGCGGACATGGTGGGGTTGCTCTCCAAGGCTTCCGCCGACGAGGGCATCGACATCCACTGCGATGTCACGATCACCGCCATCGAATCCGTTCCGGACGGATTCCGTGTCCACGCCCAAGACGGCCGTCAATTCGAGGCCGACCTGGTGGTTCATGGCGCCGGGCGCGTACCGGCCATCAAGGATTTGGATCTGGATCTGGCCGGCATCGATTACTCCCCCAAAGGCATCAAGGTCGATCAGAGCATGCAAACCTCCAACCCAAACGTCTATGCCGTCGGTGACTGCGCCGCCACCGTTCAGCTGGCCCGGGTGGCCGACGCCGAGGCAACCGTGGCGGCGGATCACATTATTGGCCTGAAAAACGGCGAGGCCTCGCCGTCAGCCATGGATTACACGGCCGTTCCCGCCGTTCTGTTCACCTACCCCCAATTGGGCGCCGTGGGAAAAACCGAGCAGGCCTTAAAAGATGAAGGGACGCCTTGTCGCAAAAGCTCAGGCAGCCGGTTGGGCTGGCCGACCTACCGGCGCGTGGGAATGCGGTCTGCGGCTTATAAGATTTTGGCCGACGCAGAGGGGCAGGTGCTCGGCGCCCATATTCTGTCGGATAACGCCACGGGCATCATCAATACCTTTGCCCTGGCCATGAAAAACGGTATTCCGGTAGAGACGCTTTGCGAGCAGAGTGTGATGTCGCCTTATCCGTCCAGGGAAAGCGATGTTCTATATATGCTGAAACCGCTGATGAAATAGTGCCCGTCCAGGAATGGCCAACTTGCCCGATATCGGCATTGCGCTCAAAATCTAATCCTCTTTGTGGATGAAGCCGAATAATTTTCTACGTTGATTTGGCCGTCATCTCTTTTTTTACAAACAGCGACAGTGTCAAGCAAACCGCGACGCTTGCCAGGCAAACCGAAAAGGCGGTTTTAAATCCGGATAGCGGATAAAGCCCTTCCGCCTGGCCGGCATGGTCGAGGATGCGTCCGGTCACGACCTGAAAAAACGCAACTCCCAAAAACGGTGAGGGGTTGAGCAGACCCGACGTAAAGCCCAAACGTTCATTGGGTGTTGTATCCCGTATAATCCCCCAGGTGGTGCTGACGAAGCCGCCGATTACCACCCCCATGACAACGAAAATCAGGGAGAAACCAATAATGCCCAGTAGATCGAAAGCCAGGATGATGGCCAACCAGCACAGCATATAGACGATGTTGATGCCTATCAACATCTGCTTTTTATTGATGCCGAAGCGTGCAGGCAGCCAACCGCATAGGGGCGATCCGACAATTACCCCAATGGGGATCAGCATGTTCAGCTCGCTGGCCAAAATGCGATCGATATTAAGCGCCGTCATCAAAAATGGGGTGGCCCACAGCCCCTGAAGCGTTAGCGCGGTTCCGTAGATACCAAAAAAAAGACTCGCCACCAGCCAGAATTGAGAAGAAGCGAGGGTGTCCAGGCTGCTGGAGGTCAGGCTCATGGACGGTGCTTCGGGTACGCGCGAGTGCTTGGGGCCGGCATCGTCCAGGGACGTGGGGTCATGGATAACGAAGAGCACAAGCAACGCCATGAGTAGGGAAATCCCGCCGATGAGAAAAAATGTCGGACGCCAACCCCATGTTCCGGCGGCCCAGGCCAGGGGCGTTGTCGCCACAACCGCACCGATGTTGCCCACCGACATCAAGAGGCCGATCATGGTGGTAAATGACTTCTGATCGAACCACTGGGAAAAGGCCTTGACCGTCGGTACGTACACGCCGCCCACCCCGAAACCGATCAATGCCCTGCCAAAAGAGGCCCAGCCGACGGTGGGGGCCATGCCGAAGATGAAACAGCCGGCGGCGGCGATCATCGACCAGAAGGCGATTACCTTTCGGGAACCAAGGCGGTCCGCCAGATACCCCACGATGGGCTGATTGATGGCGTAAACGTAGAAATACATGGAAGACATGAATCCCAGGGCTGTGGCCGTGGTGTCGAATGCCGCGAGAAGATCGGAGGCGATTACCGAGGTCGATACCCGGTGGAAGTAGACAAAGAAATAGACCAGACTGATCAGACCGAAGACCAGCCAGCGGTGAGGGTCGCTGTAAGCGTTATGCGGGGATTGATTCATAAGGGGTATGGACTCGTGCGGATCAGGCGCGTTTATTCAGGGTGCGCAGCGTCATCAGCAGTGCCCCGCCGCCAACGATCATGGCCATGCACAAGAGTTGTCCCATGGAAAAAGAGAGCCAGATAAACCCCAGATGGGCATCGGGCTGCCGGGCATACTCGATGAAAAAACGCACCAGACCGTAACCCATGAGATAAAGGGCCAGCATGGCGCCCGGCGTGGTCACCCGTTTTTTCAGCGTCCATAGGACCAGGAAGAGAAAAATGCCTTCGAAAAAGGCTTCGTATAGCTGGGAGGGGTGACGCCGCCCGGGTCCCGGCGCAAGCGGAAAAAACATGCCGATGGGGTGGGTGGTCAGGCGGCCGAAGAGCTCGCCGTTGATGAAATTTCCCAGCCGGCCGAAGGTGTAGCCCAAGGGGACGCAAGGCACGATCAAGTCGGCGATATGAAAAAAGGAAAGCTTATTCTTGCGCGCGAAAATGAGTGTCGCCAGCACCACGGCGATAAGGCCGCCATGGTAGGACATGCCGGTGATGCCGGTAAAGTGGAACCCGCCGGTAAAGCTAAAGGGCAGGATGATTTCAAGCGGATGACGAAGGTAATAGGAGAAGTTGTAGAACAGAACGTACCCCAGGCGGCCGCCGACGATCACCCCCAGGATCATGGCCGTCATCAGCCCTTGAAGCTGCTCCACGTCCATCGTGAATCGCTCTTCGTGCCGGATGCGGTAAAGGGCCAGAAAATAGGTGCAGGCAAAAGCCACGAGGTACATCATTCCATAATATTGCAGCTTGAAGCCACCGATCTGGAATATGACCGGGTCCATGTACTCGGGCAGGTGTTGCCACCAGTATAGAAAACCTTCCATTGCGATTCCATATCAATATGAATTAATTTGCAAGGTGACCTTACACCTCCCTTATCCGAGCGTCAACTCCCCCACCATGGATTTCAATTTTGAGATTTGAAAATTGGATATCAAGGTTTGCCAATTGCCCAGTCAAGGCGCGCCAGGGCGGCGCCATGCCCGTAGTGCGCCTCGTGAAAGGCGCTTTCGGCGCGGTCCAGGAAGCTGCGCGCATCCAGCACTTCCGTAGAGGTGGTAAGCTGCTGCTGATATAGAAGGTTGGTGATCCGCCAGTGCTCGCGGGCCTGTTCCAGGGCCGTGGTCGTGGTTTCGATGTTTTTTGCGGCCACGGAGAGGTCGAGGTGGGCCTGGACCACTTGCAGACGGATTTCGTCGCGGGCTGCTTCCAGTGCCTTATCCAGAGCCCGTTGTTCGGATTTGGCCTTGGCCGCGGAGGCCCGGGTTCTCCCGAAATCAAAAAAGGTCCAGCGCGCCTGGATCCCCACGCTGGCGTTGTGCTGGTTCGAGTAATCGTTGTTGCTTGCTCCCAGGTCGTCGCCATCCTGTTGGTATTTGCCGGTCAGTTCTATTTGCGGATAGTAGTCGCTTGTCGCTACCTGGCGTTGCCGGCCTTTTGATTCGATGGCCTGCTCCAGGATGGTTATCTCCGGCCTGGCTTCGAGCGCCTGCTCCACAAGGGGCGTGGTTTCGGCAACCGGCGCGGAATTCTCTCTCTCTTCCCGGATCTCAATCGATTGATCGATATCGCGGCCCAGGAGCAATTCGAGGGCGATCCTTACCTGGCGCACATCGGCTTCGGCCCGGTGTTGGTGCTGGATGGCATTGGCCTTGGCAACCTGGGCTTTGAGCAGGTCGTTGAGCGGTCCCAGCCCGTTTTCGTAGAACTTGCGCACATCGGCTTCATGGGATGCCAGCGCATCCGTACTGCTTTTGGCCACGGCCAGAGTCTTCTCGGCCATGAGCAGGTCAAAACAGCACTGCTTGACATTGAGAACAATCGATTGCCGGGTCTGCTCCAGCTCGAGCTCCCGGGTGGAAAGACCCAACTGAGCGATGCGATGCCTGGCCCGGATGGCAAACCCCGTGAAGATCGGTTGATTGAGCGAAACCTCCCAATGGTGCTGATCACGGCTGTTGGTAACCACCTGGCGGCCGACCATGTTGACGAAGGGCGAATCGTTCAGGTTGCGGTAGGAGTAGGCAGCCGACAAACGCGGGAAGTACTCGGCGCGGGCCGCTTTGGCACCCATCTCCGCCGCCTCGCGGCTGGCCGCTTTTTCATGAATCTGGGGGTTGTTCTGGAGCGCCTCGTCCACCGCTTCCGCGATGGTCAACGGCGCGGCGGCTTGGGCGGCGTTTATGCTGAAAAGCAGAATTGACAGAGTAAGAACGTAATATTTCATTGTTGTCTCCCGGACTATTGGAGGGTTTTCTTGAAACGGGTGACGGCCAGCGTCAGAAAGAGGACGGCCAGCAGTATTTGTGCCCCGATGGGCGGCCACAAGATGCGTAGCCCCACGCCCTTGATCACGATGCCATGCATGATCTGCAGGAACCAGCGCATTGGGTTGAGTACGGTAAACCATTGAACGACTTCCGGCATATTGCGGATCGGAAAAATAAAGCCGCTGAGCAAAATGGCCGGCATGAGAAGGAAAAAAGCGGTCAGCAAAGCCTGCTGCTGGGTTCGTGCGGTGACGCTGACCAAAATAGCCAATCCCAGATTGCCCATGATGTATATCGTTGCCGAAAAGTAAAGCAAGGTTATGCTGCCCGTGATTCGGATATCGAAAAGCAGCCGGGCGATGACGAACATCATGCTCATGGTGAGCATACCGGTCACGAGAAAGGGCAGGGTTTTGCCTATAATGAATTCCAGACGCCGGATGGGGGTGACCATCACCTGTTCGATGGTGCCGATCTCCTTTTCGCGCACAATCGCCATGGATGCCAGGGCCAGGCCGATAAGAATCAGCATCACGGCGATCAGACCGGGAACGTAGTAGTATTTGCTTTCAAGGTTGGGGTTGTGCCAGGCACGCAGGCGCAGGTCCAGCGGTCCGGTTGACAGTGAATTTCCGGATAGTACAGCCTGCCCGGTCTTCGCTGCCAAAAGGCGTTGATTGAAGCTGGCGATGACCTGGTTGGCGTAGCTCTGGGTGATGGCTGCGTCATTACTCAGCGTGCCATCCACCAATAATTGAACCGTGGCGATCTTACCGGATTCAAGACTGTCCGAGAAGTTGTCCGGAATACGGATAATGGCCCTGACCCGGCCTGCATCCAGAAGTCTGCCTGCAGCTTTGTCCGTAGCCGGCTTTTGGGTCACGGCAAAATAGCCGCCGCCGGTGAACTCATCCACCAATTGGCGGCTCATGGGCGTATTGTCCGGGTCCACCACGGCCGTGGCAATATCTTTTACATCCGTGGTCAGGGCAAAGGCCAGAACGGCCATCTGTACCAATGGCATGACCAGCACGACCATGCGCATGCGTACGTCCCTGAACATTTGCAAAAACTCTTTGATGAGTAATCGCCTGACACGCAGAATCATTTTTAATTCCTATAGTTTTAGTTTCATTTTGCGGTGGCATAAAAACACCATCACCGCCGCATAAATGGTTAAAAATAGCATGTTGAGGCCCAGAATTTCCAAGCCGATTCCTTTGAGAAAAATGCCCTTGAGCAGTGCGATGAAATAGCGCGCCGGTACGACAAACGTGATGGCCTGAATCGCTTTGGGCATATTGTAAATGCCGAAAACGAAGCCCGAAAGCAGCATGGTCGGCAGGTAGCCGGTAAAAATGGCGATCTGGTTTGCCAGTACCTGGCTTTTGAGAACGATGCTGAGAAGCAGTCCCAGGAAGAGGGCTCCAGTGAGAAATACCGAGGCGGATAAAAACAGAAGCCCGGTGCTGCCCCTCAGAGGGACATCATAGATCCAGCATCCCATGGCCACGGCAATGGCTACATCCACCAGCCCGATTACGAAGTAGGGCGCAACCTTGCCGAGTACCAACTCGGGCACCCGTATCGGGGTTCCGATCAACTGTTCCATGGTGCCGGTTTCCCATTCGCGGGCTACGGTGACACTGGTGAGCATGGCGGCGATGACCACCATCACCATGGCAATGATACCGGGAATGATTACGTTGCGACTCTCCATGTCCGGATTGTACCAGGCGCGCGGTTCGAGAGTGACCGTGCCGACAGTCACGGTGCGCCGGCTGACTTTTACATGGGCCGTACGGTTGTAAATTTGGGCAATGGCACCAAGATAACCGGCGGTAAGAGTAGCATTGTTGGCATCGGCGCCGTCTACGATGGCTTGGACGGATACCTTTCGTCCGGACCGTACGCAATCCGCGAAGTCGGTTGGAATAACCAGTGCCACCATGGCTCGGCCGCTGTCGATCTGGTCGGTCAATGCCTCGTATCCGCTGATTTGATCATCGATGGAGAAGTACGCCGAACCGTCGAAAAGACTGAGCAGATTTCGGCTCTCAGCGGTTTTGGACTGGTCCCAGACCACTGTGGGCACGTTTTTCAGATCCATGGTCAGGGCGTAGCCAAACAGGGCGATCAGCAACATGGGGATGGCAATGGCCAATACCAGACTGCGCCAATCCCGCCATACATGGATAAACTCCTTGCGGGCCACGGCGAATAGTCGTTGGCGGTTCATGACGGGCTCCTTTGGTTTTCATTCTGACGGTCCTCCTTCTCAATGAGCGCCACGAATACATCTTCCATGCCCGGGTCAATGGGGGCCACATTTACGTCTGTGCGGCCGGATGCGGCGGTCATCTTTTTGATTCGTTCACTCACGGCCTCTGCGTCATTCACTTTGAGGTGCAGTCCCGCGCCGAACAGGGCCACATCCGAAACGCCCTCGATGGCTGCCAGATCGTCAATCAGATTCTGGGGCTGGTCGCAACGCAGGTCGAGGATGGTTTCGTCCATCAGCTCATCCTTGAGTTGACGTGGCGATCCCAGGGCGATCATGCGGCCTCGGTAGATCAGCGCAACGCGGTCGCAGTACTCGGCTTCTTCCATATAGTGCGTAGTGACGAAAACCGTTCGGCCCCGTTCGGCCATATCGTGAATCAATTCCCAGAAACGCCTGCGGCTCAGTGGGTCCACGCCGCTGGTGGGTTCGTCCAGAAAGATGATCGGCGGCTGATGTAAAATGGCGCAGGCCAGGGAAAGCCGTTGTTTCCAACCGCCGGCCAGAAGATGCGTCGGTTGGTTCTCACGCCCCTCGAGACCGGCCATACGGATGGCCCAGGCCTTACGCTCGGTCATTTTTTTCCCGGCCAGGCCGTAAATACCTCCGTAGAAGTCGATGTTCTCAGCCACGGTGAGATCGTCGTAAAGGGAGAACTTCTGACTCATATAGCCGATTTTCTGTTTGATCTCTTCGGCCTGGGTCGAAAGATCGAAGCCGGCCACATCGCCACTGCCTGAAGAGGGGCTGAGCAGGCCGCAAAGCATGCGGATGGTGGTGCTTTTGCCCGCGCCGTTGGGCCCCAGAAAACCAAAAATTTCACCGGCTCCGACCGTTAGATCCAGATCGTTTACGGCAATGAAATCTCCAAATTTTCTCGTCAGCCCTTCGACCTTTACGGCAACCTCGTTGATCTCATAACTGGCCGCCTCTTCGTCCGGGGGGGGTGATTGTGAGATGGCTTCATTCGAGGCGGCCTCTTCGTGTTTGACCATGCCCACGAACACATCTTCCAGGCTTGGTGTGGTCTGTTTGAGATTGTTGATGGCGATGCCGGCGTTAGCCATGATGCCGCGTATCTGCCCCATGGTTTGATCCGGATCATCGCAGGCGATATGCACGCTCTCTCCGAAAAGATCAACGCCTGCAGTACCGGGCAACTGCTCATGCAGAATGCGGGCTGCCCGGCGGCTGTCGGCGCTTTGCAGGTAAACAAGGCTCTGGGGCATGGCGCGGCGTACCTCTTCAGGGCTTCCTTGGGCCAGCAACCGCCCCTGATCCATGAGGGCGATGCGGTTGCAGCGCTCTGCCTCGTCCAGGTACGCCGTGCTCACCAGGATGGCTACGCCGGAGCCCAACATGCGATAGAGAATACGCCAGAAATCGCGGCGGCTGACCGGGTCCACACCATTGGTGGGTTCATCCAGCAGGAGTACTTCCGGGGTGTGGATCAGAGCGCAGATCAGTTGCAGTTTCTGCTTCATCCCGCCGGATAGATTGCCGGCCTGGCGTTTTCGAAAGGGGCGCATGTATGAGAAATCAAGCAGCTCGTCAAGACGCTTCAGGCGTTCCTTACGGGTGACCCCGTAGAGATCGGCGTAGAAATGGATGTTTTCATCCACAGTGAGATCCGGATAGAGCCCGAAACGCTGGCTCATATAGGCCAGATGGTTTTTGACCGTGTCACTTTCGGCCGGTAGCCGGCAACCGGCCACCCGAATGTCTCCATCCGATGGGTCCAAAAGACCGGCCAGCATACGCATGGTGGTGGTCTTACCGGCGCCGTCAGGGCCCACCAGACCGACAATCTCACCTCGTTTCACGCTAAGGGAGAGACCGTTGACGGCTGTCAGCTCACCAAAGCTGCGATGGACGCCGTTGATTTCAATGGCCGGAGCGTTCTCGTTCATTGGGCTGCCTCGATGATCGCGTCGGCGGGCATTCCTGTTTTTAGGGCGCCGTCGGCATTATCAATTTCGATTTTGATGCGATAGACCAGGTTGGTGCGTTCTTTGAACGTCTGTACGGCGCGGGGGGTGAATTCAGCCTCACTGCTTATGTAGCTGATTCGTCCTTTCCAGGAGCGGTTTGAATAGGCGTCGACAGTGACCTCGGCCTCCTGGTTCAATCGGATGCGGCCCAGATCGGTTTCGGAAACAAAGGCCCGCACCCAAACATTCTTGATGTCCGCGACGGTGAGAACGGTGCCGCCTGGGTTGAGATAACTGCCCGGCTCGGCGGAAGTACTCAACACCACGCCGTCAAAGGGACTGGTCAGCTCCGTGTCGGCCAGTCGTTGACGAGCCATGGCCACGGCCGCCAGGGCACCCTCTTTTTTGGCCCGGGCCTGATCGATGGCCTCTTTGCGGGGGCCGGTTTTAACCAGCTCGTATTGGGCCTCGGCCTGGGCCAGGGCCGAACGCGCCTGGCGGATTCGTTCGGACCGGCTGCCTTCACGGCGTAAACTGAGACGCTGGCTGGCCGCCTGACGCTGAGATTTCGCCGCCGCCGCCGCGCCCTTGGCCGAATCTAACCGGGTGCGGTAGGTGTCGTAGGTTTGCCGGCTGATGCCACCGTCGGCAAACACGGCCTTGTAACGTTCAAAATCGTTTTGGGCTAGTTTGAGTTCGCTTTTGGCGGCCCGTTCTTTGGCCTGGGCCCGTTTCAGATCGGCCTCGGCTTCGGCGATCTCCTGGCTGCGGCTGCCGCTCAACTGCTCTTCCAGGGCGAATCGGGCCTGTTCGGCGGCGGCTTCGGCCCGGCTGATCTCTTCGGTCCGGCTGCCGGCTTCCAGTTCGGCCAACACGGCCATGGCATATTTTGCTTCGGCCTCGGCTTTTTGCACTTCCAGACGCTGGTCGGTTTCATCCAAAAGGGCCAGGCACTGTCCGTTTTTCACGTTATCGCCTTCATCCACCAGACGGCGGTTCAGGTGACCGGGAATCTTGAAGGCCAGGTTCACCTGGGTGACATCAATGTTGCCGGAAAGGCGGATGGTGCCATCTTCGCCATCGGATTCGAACCACACATACCAGATGGCAATGGCCAGGCAGATGGCGGCCACAAGAATGATGACAGGTAGTTTTTTTTTCATGATGCGCCTCCGTTTTTTTGGTCGGCAGAGGAATTTATATTCTGGCCGGCGGAAAGGGACTTGCGCGTTGCCTCGATGCCCGCCAGGGAAAACCGGGTTATGTGTTCGGTAAGCTCGTCGATGAGATTGTTATCCGCGTAGTCCGCGACGTTCAGGCGATTGATGATGGGACGGGCCACGGCATAGTGAAAGCACTGACCGATCACGCTGATCTGGCAGCGGGCGACATGCTTGGCGGTTGCCTCGGGGCCAAGCATGTCATGGATGGTGGCAAAGAGCCGGATCGCGACCGGCTGGATGAATTCTTCCACCATGTCGTCCAAAAATGGTGATGGGTCGGCCAGCTCCTTGGCCACCAGTTGCCCCTTGCCGGAGTATCCGGAGAGGCCGTCGGGAGAGAGCAGGCGCCTCAGCATACCATGGATGAATGCGCGCAGACGTGTTTGCGGAGGCGTGCTTTCATCCACACCTTCGTCCACGGGATATTGCGCAAAGATTCTTGAGATAAGATCGGTGACAACCGTTCGGTAAAGTTCCTGTTTGCCGCCGAAGTGGTAATTGATGGCGGCCACATTTACGTCAGCTTCGCGGCAGATCTCCCGAATGGTGGCTGCCTTGTAGCCCGCGCGGCCGAATACGTCTCCGGCGGTGTCGATGATTTTTTGCCTGACAGATTTATCTGCGGTGTTTTTGGCCATGACGTTTTTCCTGTTTTATGTAAACATTTGATTAAAACATTTGTTTGAATCAAGTGTTTGAATGAAAGGGGAGGGAATGTCAAGGGAAAAATGTTAACCCTTAACACTTCGCTTATACTGTTATATATAGGCGAACATGGAACTATTCGATCAACATGCCCAAACCACCATCGACCACGAGCGCCCCTTGGCTGAACGCATGCGTCCAAACCGCCTGGCTGACGTTTTCGGCCAGGATGAGGTCACCGGACCGGGGAGCCTGGTGCGCCACGCCATCGAAAACGACCGTATTTTTTCCATGATTCTGTGGGGGCCGCCGGGATGCGGCAAAACCACCCTGGCGCGAATCGTAACCCACGAGACAAAATCGCATTTCATCCATTTTTCGGCGGTGCTCGCCGGGGTCAAACAGATTCGCGAGGTGATCGAGCAGGCCAAGAAAGAACGACAGTTCCAGCAACGACGAACCATTTTGTTCGTGGATGAGATCCACCGTTTCAACAAGGCCCAGCAGGATGCCTTTTTGCATCATGTGGAGTCCGGCCTGATCACCCTGATCGGCGCCACCACGGAAAATCCTTCTTTCGAGGTGATCTCTCCGCTGCTGTCGCGGTGCCGCGTGATCACGCTCAATTTACTGGGAGACGAGGCTTTGGGGCAGGTTATCGACCGGGCCCTGCAAGACGAGAAAAACGGATTGGGCGGGGTGGGGCTTGCGCTATCGGCAAAGGCCCGCGAGCATCTGATCAATATCTCGGCCGGTGATGCGCGTAGCGCCCTGGGTAGTTTGGAAGTGGCGGCCACCCTGGCCCTGGCCGAGTCGGCGGGAGGGGCGGATAGCACACGGACCATTGATTTGGTGCACGTGGAAAAAGCCCTCCAGAAAAAGGCGCTGCTCTACGACAAGCACGGCGATGAGCATTTCAATCTCATCTCGGCCTTTCACAAAAGCCTGCGGGGCAGTGATCCCGACGGGGCTATTTACTGGCTGGCGCGCATGATCGAGGCAGGCGAGGATGCCCTTTATGTTGCCCGGCGCATGGTGCGCTTCGCCTCCGAGGATGTAGGCAATGCCGATCCCTTTGCCTTGCGCATCGCCCTGGGGGCCATGGAGTCTTTCCGTTTTCTCGGCCATCCCGAAGGGGATTTGGCCCTGGCCCAGGCGGCGGTTTATTTGGCCACGGCGCCCAAAAGCAACAGCGTTTACAAAGCCTGGAACAACGCGAGAAAAATGGCCCGGGAAAAAGGCGCCTTGCCCGTGCCGCTGCACATCCGCAACGCCCCCACGGGTTTGATGAAAGATCTGGGCTATGGCAAGGACTACCGCTACGCCCACGATTTCAAGGATGGCTACGCCGCCCAGGAATACCTCCCCGAGGCCATTGAGGGTATCCATTTTTACTTTCCCACGGATCGCGGGTACGAGAAGATGATTGCCGGGCGATTGCAGAAGTGGCGGGAGATCAAGACCAAAAGCAAAAAATAAAGAGATGTGCGGTTGAAATAGAGTTGAAGTTTCAAATGAGGTCGGTTCCATGAAAGAGAACGATTATGTCCTGCTGACAGCCAATGCCGGTGTGATGATCAGCTATCGCAATAAAAAAATTCTGGTAGATGCACTGCATGACGACAAGACAACGCCATTCAGCCGGGTTCCGGATCGTGTTCTGCGGCAGGTGGTGAATCAGGAAAATGAATTTTCCCATACGGACATGGTGCTGGTGACCCATGACCATCCGGATCATTACAGCAAAAAGTGGACTGAAAAACTTCTGGATCAAAATCCGGGCATTCAGGCCGTGATGCCGGTGCCTGACTTTGCGGATCGCAAGAATGTGCATGCGCTTTCCCGCCCCGAGGAGAAGATACACCTGGCCGGTGTCGATATGACCTGCAAGCGGCTGCAGCATGAAGGCATCGGGTATGAGGCGGTTACCAATTATGGTTATCTGCTGGAGATTGCCGGCCTGCGTGTTATGATTATGGGAGATGGGAAGATAGATGAAAAAGCGATTACAGATTTCATGGACGGATTTGTGCCGGATCTGGCTTTACTGGATTTCCCGTTTCTGACATTGACACCGGGGCGTGACATCACGCAGCGGGTTATAAAAGCAAAGCAGACGATTTTTTACCATCTTCCCTGTCCGGAAGATGATTCCCTCGGCTACACCCAGATTTCCCAACGAGTATTTAACAAGAAATACCAGAATGATCCAAGTAAACGCCTTCTGTACCAAAGCATGCAAAGGATTACTGTTGGGGCGATTGGTCATTAATTTGTTTTGTGCTTCAAATAATACTTTTAAAACTGGAAGACATTTGGCCTTTGGTTTGTCCTTGTTTTGGGGCCCTCCCCGGGGCCCGGGGTTTCCGGGGAGGGGCTTGGTTTCCGGTCCGCTAGTTGCGGATACTCGGGGCACTCACACAACAAATCATGCCATTGATCCTGACCTGATACGTTCCTTTTTCTACGATAACTTTGTGCATGGCGTTCTCCTTTCATGGGGTTTATGGTCACTGCTTTTCTCAGCCGGCTATCCATGAGTATCATCAAAACGCATGCCATATTTTATGACCTTGTTTATCCATCTGTTTTTTAAGGCAATGGTTTGTTTTGTTTGCCGCTGTATTATAAAAAGGTTCAAGCTTTCTGGAGCAAGTGCGGTCTTGGGATAGGTGAGTTCGAACAAGTAAACGCCCATAGCCTCTGATTACTTTACTTCAAGTGAGGCGTTTTTCAGAAAGCACAATCCACGGTAATTCATGGAAAACGGGGCGGCCAGCCTGAACCTTCTGGACATTACGTCAATGGCTGTTTTTTGGAATAAGAAAGTTCCGGGTTGGAGAGCTGCGATCCGGGCGTCGCAAGCTTGCAAAAAAGAGCGTTGCCGTTCCGACTGCTTGGCATTGATTGCTTCTTCTATTAACTGCGTGGTCTCGGAGTCCTGAAAACAACCGGCGATTGAGCAACCAAATGATGTGGGTGTCCAGATTTGCAGCGATGCGTCTATGTCTACTTCAGCAGTGCTCAGTTCAGTCAGAGCCGCCTGAAAAGCTGTATTGCGGTAATAGGCCTGGGTGAGCTCATCATGCGGAACCGCTTTAACCCTCATACGGATGCCGATTTCATCCAGGCAAAGCTGAATATAGGTGGCGACCCTTTTCTCGACCTGGCTTTCCCTGAAGACCAACAGGGTGAACTCGAAGAAGGTGCCATCGCTAAACATCAGACGGCCGTCTTCGGTGCGGGACCAACCGGCTGATTGCAAAAGGGACAAGGCTTTATACGGGGCATAGGCAACTGGCTTCAGGTCCGGATTTCGATAGGGCGACTCGACTCCCATGGGCCCCACGGCGACCACCCCGTACCCCTCCAGGATTTCATCAACGATGAACTGGCGGTCAATGGCGTGGGTCAGGGCCATGCGCACTCTGGGGTCGGAGAACAGGGGTTCGTAAGTGTTATAAAGGAGAGTCGTGCAACAATCGATAGTGCGTTGATCAAAATAGAACAGGTTTTCAATCCGTTTCATCATCCTGTAATTCAGGGGGATAATCTCCGTGGCAATATCCGTTTCTCCCCGCAATAGCCTGATCCAGGTTTTCTCATGGTCTGGCTGGTAGGAGAAGACGATCCTGTCTATGGACGGGCGACCGGCGTAGTAGTCGGCATTCGCCTCGAGGATGACCTGATTGTTGCCCTGCCTGCTTTTCAAAATAAATGGGCCGGAGCCGGCAGGAGCGTTGCCAAAATTCATGGAGCCTTTGTTATGGTGTGCTGGAAGGATTGGGGTTTGCCATATGGATTGAAGGAAAAACAGCTCTGTTTTTTTAAGCTTTATTTCCACCTTGGTGCCGGACAAGCAGGTAACCTCGTCAACGAGTGCCCTCAATTGTGGATTCCCATTTTCAAAAAAGGAAACCAGTGAGTATTCCACATCTTGAGCCGTAACCGGTTTGCCATCGTGAAAATTGGCATCCTCCCGGAGTTCGATGATCCAGGACGAGCGCTCGGAATCGAAATGCCAGCGGATAGCCAGATCGGGCAAGAGGTTGTCTTCTTCATCGGGAACGAAGAGGTAGCTGTACAGGAACGGAAAAAGATAGTTTGATCCGGAGGGTCTGATCGCCATGGGATCCAGCGATCCCAAAGGGGCGTTGACATCGAAAAGCAGCTCATTGGCCTGATTGCCGGAAGGCGCCGTGGCTTGACTCTCCATGGCGAAATCGCAGGCGCAGAGCAACAACGCCGCCAATGCCATTATGAGCAGTAACATGGCAACGGTACGGCTAAGGCACCTCTTTCCTGTCGGGCTTCGTTCCTCGAGATACCCAACCCTGACTTCGCGGCTTGATGCGCTTTTTAAAATGATTCGAGACGTCTTTCTTTTTCCCTCGGATTGCCCCAGGCCTCGAGATCACCGGTTGCGATCCTGTTACCGAGGCCCTGACACCCCCCTGTTTTTAGAAGCAATCGCAAGGACGCCTGCAGCTTGCTTCCAAGGTTGAGGTACATTTTATTGGAAAACGCTCATCATTTATCGCAGATTTGCATTGGAATCAAGCCGGCTCCCGGCTCCATGAGAATTGGCAATGCGTCGGAAGCAGGCTTGCTATGCACTCGATCCTTTGGTCGCGGTCAGTCTTCCAAGGCTTCTTCCGTAATCTGTGATTCCATGGCGTTGGCCAGAGCCAAAAGCTCATCGCCTTTTTCAAGGCCTTCGATAAACCGTTTGGGTATCCCGCTCAAGCCCACCTGGGCCCCGGTCAGGGCGCCACTGAGGATTGCCCGAACCTGATTTTGACCGCCGCCGTTTACCGCAGCGAGCGCAACATCAGTTCGAGGATAAACCCGGCCTGGGAGAGTTGCCCGGCTTTCAACCCATCATGATAGCGGCCCGGTTTTGGGTCCGTATACCCGTCAATCCAATCGCCGTAATCTTTTCTGAGTTCATCGGGGTCATAATACCAATGCGTTCCCAGTGCCAGGGCGTCTCCGATAAACGCGCCCATGATGGCGCCTGCCGCACGGTTCTTTATTTCAGTCGGATTTGCCATGATCACTTATCTCCCAAGGCTTCCATGGTAATGGTGACATCCACATCCTGTCCCACGATACCCATTTTGAAGAATTTTCCGTCGCCAACATGATAGTCAAGTCGGTTCAGTTTGAATTTAGTGATATAACCACTGACCACTTTTTCTTTTACAATAAGGATGCGGCTTGGGCGGAAAGTATTGAAACTCCGTTTTGATTGTTTTTGATACATCCTTGAAACCGGATTCAAAACCTTATCATCCGGTACGATCTGATTAAATTAGGCGATTGTCGAGGTTGCCGCATTTACAAGGCAGATGTCTTCCGTTATAGAAGTCTATGCGGGAAGGCATCCAACGCCGTAAATCCGGCAAGATCGGCAAACCCGACGGGTTTCAAATTTTGGAAGGTAATCATGGCGCATAGCATTATGATTAAAGTGATTTCCATCGAGACCAAAATTTGAATCGCCTACTTTAGCGGCTGTGCTGCAACAGAATAGTACCGAAGGTGAAGTATGAGACTTTGGTCAATACATCCATGTTACCTGGACCCCAAAGGCCTTGTTGCGCTTTGGCGGGAGGGGCTTCTGGCACAGAAGGTTTTGCAGGGGGCGACCAGGGGATACAAGAATCATCCCCAGTTGATGCGGTTCAGGAAAAACAAGACCCCGGTTGGAGCTATCGCCGATTATTTGAGGGCCGTGGCGGATGAGGCGGATAAAAGGGGATACCGGTTTGATAAAAGTAAGATCGTATCCGATGACTCTCCCGGCAAGATGGCCGTCACCTCCGGACAGTTGCAATATGAATTCGCACACCTCTTACAAAAAATCGAGAAAAGAGCTCCCGAATTGCATATACAGCTTAAAAATATAGGAAAAATCGAACCCCATCCTAAATTTGAGAAGGTTGTTGGTGGCGTTGAGGACTGGGAGGTAGTAAAGGAGGCACCTGCTTCAGGAAGGAATAAAACAAAATGAACTTCATTGTACTCAATGCAAGTCCCAAAAATGAAAACAGCATTACCCTTCAGCATATAAAGCTTTTTGAAAAAATGTATCCACAACATCAGTTCGAATATATCAATATCGCGGCCAAAATACCTGCTTACGAGAAACGAGCCGATTTGATGGACGAAACCGTGCGGAGAATGCAACAGGCCGATGCAACCATCTGGAGCTTTCCGGTTTATTACATGCTGGTGCCCTCTCAGTTAAAAAGATTTATGGAACTGCTCTTCGAAAGATACCCGAATCAGTATTTTGAAGACTGTTATACAACCTGTTTTTCCACGTCCATTCATTTTTGCGATCACATGGCACACAACTACATGCATGGTGTCTGCGAGGATCTTGGCTTTTCCTTCATTGAATCTTACTCGGCCCACATGGAGGATTTTTTCAATTTGGATGAGATGAAAAAAATGAAACGGTTTTTTCTCTGGTTTGCGGAGATGGTTTCCGGTAAAACACCGGTTCAAAGAAAATATCCTGTTATCATCCCTGCGTGCCCGGTTTACGAGCCCGATACGACATCTGTTGAATCGGATGGGGACGCCTTGAAATCCGAAAAAATCCTGCTTCTCACGGATGAACAAACGCAGGATGTTAACCTGAAAAACATGACGGATATATTCACCCGTATCGCAGGTAGCTCCGTTCAAAAGGAAAACATATATCGGATCGGATTGAAAAACGGGTGCCTTGGATGCTGTACCTGCGGATATGACAATAATTGTCGGCAAAAAGACGGGTTCACACATTTTTACAACACCCATGTAAAAACGGCAGACACAATTGTCATCGCCGGCACCATAAAGGACCATTACCTGTCCGCCCAATGGAAAAAGTTTTTTGACCGTAGCTTTTTTAATGGGCATGTTCCTGTCCTAAAAGGCAAACGGATCGGGTTTATTATATCCGGCCCTTTAGGCCAGATTCAAAACCTTCATGAACTGCTTGATGTCTTCGTCACTAACTGGCACATGAATCCAATAGGCATCGTAACCGACGAGCATGAACGCCCGGATGAGGTCACTGCGCAGATAAAGGCTTTTGTTAGCAGGCTTTCTCTTTCCGTAAAACACAATCCCGGTTTTGGTTCGAGGTTTTACCAGATTGGCGGAAATAAAATTTTCAGGGACTTTGTTTTTGCCGCTTCGGCCGTATTCAGGGCCGATGATATTTTTTATAAGAAAATGGGATTGTACCGAACGTTCCCACAGCGCAGAATCAAGAAAAGAGTTCAAAATTTTCTTTTCTCAGTATTTCTTACATTGAAACCGATCCGAAAAAAAATTCATGAGAAATTTATTCCGGCCATGGTTGCACCGTATAAAAAGGTGCTGGACAAGTATCCACGTTAAGCGGATACGAATTGGTTTCAATGTAAGCGGCTTCGACCGCCTGGCAAATCCAATCGATGGTGTAAGAACTGTTGTTCTCCAAGGAATAAAGCAGAACCGCCAGCCCAGGCACCACCTGCTTCAGGAAATTGAAAAGTGTCCATCCATTGGAATTGTCTATTGATTGGTCGATCAACACCACATCCGTAATTTTGCTTTTTGGGGAGGCGATGACTTCGCCGATATTCCTGCTTTGCCTGACATCATGATGCCTATGGATTAATTCTCGTTTGAGATATACCGATGTTAAGCGGTTGTCGCTGATTATCAATACGCGTGCCATTAGACCTCCTGGTATTGGGTTGCACTATGGCTTGCCGCCGTTGGGATGTTTCGAATTTGTGATTTTTTAAAAAACGATGTGTGTTTTGATTCAGTGTTCCATATATCCTAAGTCTCTAACATCAAGCTGATGGCAGGATTACCAAAATGTCATTTTAAAATGGACAACGGAAGGTTTAAGCCTTGCGTTGTAAGTGTGGACTTGGAAAAGGATGCTTCTTATTGCGCTTTACGTGGATTCCGTTGATTCTGACTTTTGCCGGCCTTGGCATCGCCTTTTCAACTATTGAATTCCTCAACGCCTATTATTGTAAGATGAATTACCCATTGCCCTTAGCATTGTATCGCAGATCAGCTTATCCGATTTGAAAATCAGGATCAGTTGTTTCAAAGAGACTGTTTATAGTTGGAACGGTGGGGCGGTGCCTGTTCTTGTGGCCTCTTGCCTGAGCCCCGAGCGGCAGCAGGTTTGCCGCAAAGAGGGCGTCGGCTTCATAGACCTGTCGGGCAATGTGTATCTAAAACTAAAAGTAGGCGATTCAAATTTTGTGAGGTCATCATGGCGCAATGCATTATGGTTAATACGATTATCATGGGGACCAAAATTTGAATCGCCTACTTTAGGAAGAAATAACCACCCGTTTTATAAAGATTTACGAATTTCTCTGAAAAAGGCAAAAACATGTTGAACAATCAATCCGTAAGCACCTTCTGGCCCGGATAGATGGTGCTTCGCGAAGTGAGATTATTGAGCTTCAGGAAGCGATTGAGCGACATATTGTGCTTTCGGGCAATGATATAAGGACTGTCGCCCCGCTTCACATAGTACGTTCCGGCGCCTTTGCCGGATTTGGCCACCCCCCTTTGCCCGGAGGGTACGCGAAGAACCTGGTTGATGGAAAGGCGCGTGCTGGAAAGCGAGTTCATTTCCTGGATTTTATGGGTCGTGGTGCCGTATCGCTTGGCGATAATCCACAGCGAGTCTCCTCGCTTGACGATGTGTTTGCCTCTCCAGGCGTCGTTTCCAGCGCTTGCAGGCCGTCTGACCACCGTTCCCCGTTGAGGAATTTTGAGCCTTTTCCCGGCAACGATGTAACTGGATCGCTTGAGATTGTTGGCCCACATGATTTTTTTGATACTGGTATGATAGCGATGGGCAATGGTGGACAGAGTCTCTCCTTTTCTCACGCGATGATAGACATACTTTGGCTGAGGCGGAGAAGAAAGGGGGATTTGATCGATTGTCGCCAGTAAGGTTTCCCGTTTTCCGGTGGGAACCCTCATCGTGTATTTGTCCGGCGGTAAAACGTTGTAACGAAGTTCTGGGTTCAGCTCTTTAAGGGTATCTATCGTGGTCCCGAGAGAACGGGCCAGGGTTTTTAATTCAACCTGGCGATTGACATCGACGGTCTCGAAATTCAATGGGGAATCCACCTGGATATCGTTCAAACCGTAGGTCTCTGGATTTTCGATGATATGAAGGGCTGCAAGAAAACGGGGCACGTACCTGGCTGTTTCATAGGGCAGGCGGCCGTAAAGATCCCAGAAATTATCCAGGTAGTTGACATTTTGGCCTCTGATGACATGCAGCACCCGGCCCTCGCCGCAGTTGTAGGCCGCCAGAACCGTGGCCCAATCTCCAAAGATATTGTGCAGCTCTTTTAAATATGCGATGGCGGCGTCGGTCGATTTCTCGAAATCAATGCGCTCGTCGATGTATTGGTTTCTTTTGAGGCCGAATTTATATCCCGTCGATGGGATAAATTGCCACAACCCGAGCGCCCTGGCCGGCGAGAGGGCCTTTACTTTGAAGCCGCTTTCGATAAGTGGAAGCCAGGACAGTTCCGCAGGAAGTCCCGCCTCGGCCAGTTTCTTTAAGATCATCGGCCTGTACTTGCCGGATCGTTTATAAGCATTGGCGAAAAAGCGATTTTGTGATCGCGTGGTAAAATATTTTATTTCTCGTTCGACATTTGCATTGATCTCTCTGGGGATGGCATTGTGATTGCCGGTTACGACAATATTTCGTGAGGCGTAAATTTCGAGGATGCGTTTCGAAATCAGGAACCGGAGGTCTTCCTTTTGCTGAATCAGGCTTGGCTCTCCTTCGGTTTCAACGTTCAGGATCAGGCTGTAGGCCTTGTCCAGCGCTTCCAGAGCGCCTTCAAGCTCTCCTTTGTGCCAGAATTCCTGAGACAAGTCGCAATATTCCAGGGCTTCATCCAGGTGCTGTTGAATGTCTTGGGGGGTTAGGTCCGGTGGGGTCACGGCAAGGGGCGCCTGCCCTTGTGTTTCACCGATTCTCTCCGACCCGGGCGTGATATCGATGGCCTGAGGAATTGCAGTTAATGTTCCATCCTCGGTTTCGTAGGGTGAAGTTATAGATGGATCGTTGACCTGGCCGGCGGAAGTTTGGTCTTCCAATTCTGAAATGGATGCGTCAATGGTAGTCGATGAACCTTCCGGAACCTGATCGTGATGGGCACAACCGGCAAACACCAAGGCACAACAAACAAAAATGGCGATCAATAGATGGGTCAAATCGGTTCTTAAAGACAATTAATATCCCCTGTTGGTTAAACCTGTTCAGCAGTGTAAATCAGAACTGCAGCTATTTTACGAACATAAAGTGGATAGTCTAACATATCGATGGCATGCGTTGTCAAGGCGTGATCAACGATTGTAGCTATTTATTCGAGATAAGTGGTTGGTAAAGCCCATGTGGTTTTAATTGATTGAGATGTGGTGGAACGAAAATTTCTTGCTTTTCTGTTAAAAAAACAATAAAGTTAATTGTTATACTTAATTTCCCGTTGAAGATGATGACAGACAAAAAAGGCGGGCTGTTAATTTTTTACTTGAAATCGGTTAGAAACAAGTGTAGGTAATGTCGCTTCAATCAGCCAAGCTGGTTTACAATGGAGCCGGATGATTGATTTGTTCTTTCAATGACGTTGTTGGCCAGCGTAGCTCAGATGGTAGAGCTACTGATTTGTAATCAGTGGGTCGGGGGTTCGAGTCCCTCCGCTGGCTCCATGGTAATCAGTGATGCGTATGGTGGGGTTCCCGAGTGGTCAAAGGGAACAGACTGTAAATCTGTCGGCGAAGCCTTCGGAGGTTCAAATCCTCCCCCCACCACCAGTTTTAGTGAGTTCTTGTAGGAGATCGTTTGATTTTGAGAAGATCGATTTTTGACTACATGGCTTGCTTGGTGACCGCTATTTAAAACGCGGTAACCGACTTAGATAAGCGTTGTTTTTGAGTTAAATCAAACGCGGGAGTAGCTCAGTTGGTAGAGCTTCAGCCTTCCAAGCTGAATGTCGCGAGTTCGAGCCTCGTCTCCCGCTCCAGCTTTGGAAACGCCGATCTTTTAGCCTGCCATTAATCGATCTTTTTGGTGTTACGCCATAATGCCCACGTAGCTCAGTCGGTAGAGCGCTTCCTTGGTAAGGAAGAGGTTCATCGGTTCAATTCCGATCGTGGGCTCCACCTTTAACTCACTTAAATTAAGTTTTGATAGTTTAGCCTGAAATTGTCCATTCATGGGAGGTTTGTAAAATGGCGAAGGAAAAATTCGAGAGGACGAAACCGCACGTAAACGTAGGTACCATTGGCCACATTGACCATGGTAAGACGACCCTGACGGCCGCGATGACGAAGTTGAGCGGACTGAGGGGGATGGCGGATTTTATCCCCTTTGATCAGATTGACAAGGCACCGGAAGAGAAAGAGCGCGGGATCACGATCGCCACGGCGCACGTCGAGTACGAGACAGAGAACCGGCATTATGCGCATGTGGATTGCCCCGGTCACGCCGACTACATCAAGAACATGATTACCGGCGCGGCTCAGATGGACGGTGCGATTCTGGTCGTTGGCGCCGATGACGGTCCGATGCCGCAGACCCGTGAGCACATTCTTCTTGCCCGCCAGGTCGGTGTACCGCGAATTGTCGTGTTTTTGAACAAATGCGACATGGTGGACGATGAAGAGCTGATCGAGTTGGTTGAGCTTGAGCTTCGCGAGCTTCTGGACAAATACGAATTTCCCGGAGACGACACCCCGATCATCCGCGGCAGCGCGTTGAAGGCCCTGGAGTGCGATGATGTCGATTCCGATGAAGCCAAATGCATCTTCGAGCTTTTGGCCTCGATCGACGATTACATTCCCGCACCCGAGCGCGACGTGGATAAACCGTTCCTGATGCCCATTGAAGACGTATTCAGCATTTCAGGCCGTGGTACGGTTGTGACGGGCCGTGTCGAGCGTGGTATCGTCCATGTTGGCGACAACGTGGAGATCGTTGGTATCCGCGAGACGACAAAGACGGTTTGCACGGGCGTGGAGATGTTCCGCAAACTTCTGGACGAAGGTCAGGCCGGCGACAACATCGGCGTTCTTTTGCGCGGCACCAAACGCGACGAGGTAGAACGCGGACAGGTGGTATCTGCTCCCGGATCGATCACGCCGCATACGAAGTTCAAGGCCGAGGCTTATATTCTGAGCAAGGAGGAAGGCGGTCGTCACACGCCGTTTTTCAACGGCTATCGTCCTCAGTTTTATTTCCGCACCACGGACGTGACGGGCATATTGAACCTTCCCGAGGGCGTTGAGATGGTAATGCCCGGTGACAACGTAGCCATCACGGCGGAGCTGATCACGCCGATCGCCATGGAGAAGGAACTTCGCTTCGCGATCCGCGAAGGCGGTCGTACGGTCGGTGCCGGCGTCGTCAGCGAAATAATCGAATAGTATTCCAAGGAGTACCATCAAGTGAGAGTTATTATAACACTGGCTTGCACCGAATGTAAGCGCAGAAATTATACGACGACGAAAAATAAACGGACAACGCCTGATAAACTGGAATTCAATAAGTATTGTCGGTTCTGCAAAAAGCACACGCCGCATAAAGAGACCAAGTAAAAGCCTCTTTGCGGATGGAAAAGATGCAGGCCAGTAGCTCTAATTGGTAGAGCATCGGACTCCAAATCCGGGTGTTGGGGGTTCGAATCCCTCCTGGCCTGCCATTTTTTGGGTGGAATCGGCTATTGGTCGAGTTTAGTTATCGCTGACTAGAGCTCTTGTGCATCGACCGGTGAGAAATAACGGGGAATAATGGGACGGCTACTTCGAAAAAAAGATCCGAATAAAAAGCAAAAGAAATTGCAGTCCACGAGTGACGCTGGTGGCGAAATCAATTCGTCGGCCGAGGTGGCGAAGACGCAGCCGGCTGCCAAGAAACCGTATACGCCGGTGAGCAAACCCACGGTTGCCAAGGAAAAGGGTTTTATCGACAAGTCCATGCAATTCCTCCGTGAAGTCAAGGTGGAACTGAAAAAGGTTACTTGGCCGTCCAAAAAGCAAACCGTGGGATCGACAGTGGTAGTACTGGTGATTGTGACCATTATTTCTCTGTTTCTTGGATTGGTTGACGCCGGCCTTTCCGGTCTCATTCGTGCGGTACTGCAATAGCAGGAGCGATCATAGTGGCAAAAAAATGGTATATTGTTCACGTCTATTCGGGATTTGAGAATAAGGTAAGGGCTTCCCTTGAGGAAAAGATCGCGACCTCTCCGAATCCGGACAAGTTCGACGAAGTTCTTGTTCCTACGGAAGAAGTCGTTGAACTGGTAAAGGGAAAGCGCAGAACCTCGTCAAGAAAGTTTTATCCCGGCTATATCCTGGTGAAAATGCATCTCGATGATGAGACGTGGCATATCGTCAACAATATACCGAAGGTTACCGGGTTTCTTGGCGGTCGGGAGAAACCCACCCCGATTTCGGAAGAAGAAGCGAATACGATTCTCAAGCGAATGGAAGCGGGGAAAAATCAGCCTCAGCCGAAATACTTTTTTGAGACCGGTGATGAAATTCGTGTTATCGATGGCCCGTTTACAAACTTTAATGGTACCGTTGAAGACGTCAACCCGGAGAAGGGCAAGATAAAGGTGTTGGTAAGCATCTTTGGGCGCTCGACACCGGTTGAACTGGATTTCGTTCAGGTGACTAAATTATAACGAACGGCTTCGGCAGGGGATTTCTGCCGAGTGATAAATTAGAATCATAGAGGAATAGATCGAAAAATGGCAAAGAAGGTAATGGCTCAGATTAAGCTTCAGGTTGAAGCAGGTAAAGCGAATCCATCTCCGCCCATCGGCCCGGCGCTTGGCCAGCATGGCGTTAACATCATGGATTTCTGCAAGGCATTCAACGCACGGACCGCCAACGATGCGGGTATGATCATTCCTGTGGTCATTACCGTTTTCCAAGATCGCTCGTTTACGTTTATCACCAAAACGCCTCCGGCCGCGGTACTTCTCAAAAAAGCCGCAAAAATAGCCAAAGGCGCAGGCGACCCCAAACGCGACAGGGTGGGTAAGGTAAGCATGGCTCAGGTTGAAGATATTGCAAAGATAAAAATGGAAGACCTGAACGCCAACGATCTGGCGGCCGCTTGTAAGATCATCCAGGGAACCGCCAGAAGCATGGGGATTGAGGTCGCTTAACGATACGGATCAAGCTTGATCGTGAGATGCCCGTGGCATCCTTAAGCGCGACCGGACAAGGGCGCCAAGCTTATCAAATATCAAGGAGTAAATGTTAAAATGCCGAAGCGTGGGAAAAACTATAAGCAATCATCGAACAAAATCGACTCCACCAAACGTTACGATTTCACTGAGGCAATAGATACCGCTATTGCCAGCTCATTCGCCAAATTTGATGAAACCGTGGATGTTGCAGTCAGGTTGGGCGTCGACCCTCGGCATGCGGATCAGATGGTGCGTGGAACGGTTGTGCTGCCTAATGGATTGGGCAAAGAGGTCAAGGTCCTTGTATTCGCCAAAGGCGAAAAAGAGACAGAGGCCAAAGAGGCCGGAGCGGAATTTGTCGGTAACGAAGAGCTGGTGGAAAAAATCAAGGAAGGGTGGTATGGGTTCGATAAGGCAATAGCCACCCCTGATATGATGGGAACCGTTGGTAAAATTGGGCGACTCCTCGGCCCCAGGGGCCTGATGCCCAATGCCAAAACGGGAACCGTCACCTTCGATATCGCCAAAACCGTTCAGGAGCTCAAAGCAGGAAAGATAGAATTCCGCGTTGAAAAAGCGGGCATCGTTCACGCACCAATGGGAAAGGTTTCCTTTGGTTCGCAAAAGATTGTAGAGAATATCACTGCCTTTATCGAGACCATATTGAAATTAAAACCATCCTCTAGCAAAGGGACCTACCTGAAAGCGATCGCCGTCTCTACGACCATGGGCCCCGGTATTAAGATCGATACCTCGCTGGTTAAAGATTTGGTTAAATAAGAGGGTTGTCGTCTCCTTTTTTATGCAATGATGCAATAGCTTTATTTACTATAAACCGCGGGCAATCAGACCGCCTGCGCAACAACGCTGTCAAAGACTGTAGGTTCACAAAGGGTCGTAAGCAGTAAGGACCTTGCGTGTATAATCGGTTTTTACCGGCCTGCCGAGACGGAGTTCGCGAGCCTGTTCAACACAATCGATACGTGTGGGAAAAATAATTCATGGATCGGTTCATTGTTTCCGGCTCTCATAGCAAACAACGCCATGATGTGTCCTCCAGTTTTTGCAGATTAAGGGAAGGAGGTGATTTAGACTTTGGATATCACAGATAAAAAGAGGATCGCTGAAGACCTGCGCGGCCGTTTCGAAAAGGCTTCGCTTGTTATCCTGACTGATTACAAGGGCCTTGACGTTGCCTCGATGAATGAGTTGAGGAACAAGCTGAGGGATGCCGACGCTGAATATCAGGTGGTTAAAAATTCGTTGCTGGTACGAGCTTCCGAGAGCAACGATGTCTCTCTGATAAAGGACCAATTCAAAGGGCCAAGTGCGATTGCTTTAAGCGAAAGCGATCCAGTTGCCCCTGCCAAGGCACTGACCGAATTCGGTAAGGACCACGATAAATTCGAAATCAAAGTTGGGGTCCTTAACGGCAAGGTGCTCGACCTCAATGGAATCAAGGCGCTTTCAGCGCTGCCATCGCGCGAGGTTCTTCTCGCTCAGGTGCTTTCGACAATGAACGCCGTACCGACATCATTGGTTACGGCCTTGAGCGATGTGCCCAGGCGCATGGTTAACGTTCTTCAGGCAATTAAAGACCAAAAAGAAGCCGAAGAATGATTGCGTTGCTTCAACTTAAACCTGCAAAACATTAAGAATATAAGAAATTCTGGAGGAATTACCACAAATGGCTGATATCACAAAAGAAGACGTTATCGAATTTATTGCAAACATGTCGGTTCTCGAACTCTCTGAGATGGTTAAGGAGATGGAAGAAAAGTTTGGCGTTTCCGCCGCCGCGCCCGTGGCCATGATGGCCGGTGGGCCCATTGGTGATGGCGGTGGCGGTGAAGCCGCCGCAGAGCAAAGCGAGTTCGACGTTATCCTGACTGCTGCCGGCGACAAAAAGATCGCAGTGATCAAAGAGGTCCGTGCCATTACCGGCCTCGGACTGAAGGAAGCCAAGGCCTTGGTGGATGAAGCTCCCAAACCGGTCAAGGAAGGGATACCCAAGGATGAGGCGGAAAAGATTAAAGGCCAGCTCGAAGAAGCCGGTGCTCAGGTTGAATTGAAGTAGAAAAAACCTTCAATGATTCAATAGGAATAAGAATAATAAGCTTATTTTATTATAAAAAGCATTAAATCTGAAAATGGGGTGCAAAGGGCGGTTGCCCTTTGATCCCATTTTCATATTCCAAAATATTTCTATCGGAGTAGCCATGTCGAAAAGACCAACGGCGAAGAAGAGAGTTCGAAAAAGCTTCGGCAAAATTAAAAAAATTGTGGAAATCCCCGATCTGATTGGTATGCAGCGTGACTCATACCAGCGATTTCTGCAAATGAACGTCCCTCCCGAGAGAAGGGAAGACATCGGGTTGCAGGCGGTATTCAAATCCGTGTTTCCCATCAAGGATTTTACGGGGAGCGCTTCTCTGGAGTTTGTGTCTTATCGATTTGCGGAAATCAAGCATAGTGAAGAAGAGTGCGTTCACCGTGGAATGACATACGAGCTGCCGGTTCGAATCACCGTCAGGCTTGTGGTTTATGACACGGACAAAGACACCGGCGTATCAAACATCAGAGACATCAAGGAACAGGAAATTTATTTCGGCACGATTCCGTTGATGACCGAGAAAGGGACGTTTATTATCAACGGTACCGAGCGAGTCGTTGTCAGCCAGCTGCACCGCTCATCGGGCGTATTTTTCGATCACGACAAGGGCAAGAGCCATTCCAGCGGGAAAATCATTTACAGCTCGAGGATCATTCCGGTGCGTGGTTCCTGGATCGATCTGGAAATTGATCCCAAGGATATTGTTTATATCCGTATCGACCGTCGGCGGAAATTTCCAGTTACGGTACTTTTCAAAGCCTTTGGCTATTCGACCGACGATCTGCTTGGCTATTTTTACAAAACGGTTAAAATATACCTCGATGGCGGTGAGTACTTCAGGGAGTTCGCGCCTGATCTTTTGAAGGGCACACGTGCCACGAAAGATATTGTCGATCCGCAAACCGGCGATGTCCTTGTAAAAAAAGGTCGTATGTTTACCCAGCGCGCCCTGCGGCAGATGAGCGCATCCAATTTCAGCCGGGTTCCCATAGAGAGGGAAGATGTTCTTGAGAAAGCCATCGCGGCATCCGTCGTTCAGCCGGAAACAGGAGAGGTTTTGGCTGGCGCCAATGACGAGATTGAGGAAACCCTGCTTAAAACATTAGAGGACAATGGTATTGCCCAATTTGAGATCCTGTTTGTCGATGGGGCCTCTAGCAGCGATTCAATAAGGAAAACACTCCTTTTAGATAAGGTTGCCAACAAAGAGGAAGCGCTCATCGAGATTTACCGGCTGCTTCGTCCTGGAAACCCGGCGACACCTGAAGTGGCCCAGGATTTTCTGGATCATCTGTTCTTTAAATCCGCCTATTACGATTTGTCCGGCGTCGGGCGGTTGAAAATAAATCTGCGACTGGGCATCAATACGCCGGTAGACGTCAGAACCCTGCGCAAGGAAGATATTTTACTCACCGCCAAAACACTGGTCGAACTTCGTGACACCCAAGGCGTCGTCGACGATATCGACCATTTGGGAAACAGGCGTGTGCGTGCTGTTGGAGAATTGCTCGAAAACCAATACCGTATCGGGTTGGTTAGAATGGAGCGCGCCATCAAGGAACGGATGAGCCTGCAAGAGGTCGATGCGCTGATGCCGCACGATCTGGTTAATCCCAAGCCTGTGTCGGCCGTGGTCAAGGAATTTTTCGGTACCAGCCAGCTCAGTCAATTCATGGATAAAACCAATCCGCTTTCCGAGACTACGCACAAACGGCGACTCAGCGCACTGGGACCTGGCGGGCTGACCCGCGAACGCGCAGGATTCGAGGTCCGCGACGTTCACCCTTCGCATTACGGCAGAATTTGCCCCATCGAAACTCCGGAAGGTCCCAACATCGGGCTGATCGTTTCGCTTAGCACGTACGCCAAGGTGAACGATTTCGGGTTTATCGAAACGCCATACCGAGTGGTTGAAAACGCTACGGTATCCAAAGACGTTAGATTCTTGAGCGCATTCGAAGAAAAAGATCATCCCATCGCCCAGGCCAACGCCCCGCTGGACGATGATAATACCTATATCAACCCCACGGTAACTTCGCGCGTTGCCGGCGAGTTCATGATGGTCGATAGAGGGCAGATTGAATTGATGGATATCTCTCCCAACCAGTTGGTGAGTGTGTCCGCCTCGTTGATCCCGTTTTTGGAAAACGACGATGCCAACCGGGCGCTGATGGGCTCAAACATGCAGCGTCAGGCGGTTCCCCTGATCAAAGCGGAAGCACCCTTGGTGGGAACCGGTATAGAAGGCGTTGTTGCCAAGGATTCAGGCGTTACCATAGTCGCCAAACGAGATGGCCAGGTTGTGGATATGGATGCCTCGCGGATTGTGTTGCAACACGATACGCCCGCCGACGATATTGACGGCAGTACCAAGCCGGTGACGATTTATAATCTGCTTAAATTTGTACGTTCCAACCAGAATACCTGCTTCAACCAACGTCCGATCGTTAAAAAAGGTCAATTTGTCAAAGCCGGCGAGATTATCGCGGACGGGCCTGCCACCGAGCAGGGTGAACTGGCTTTGGGGAAAAATGTCACGGTGGCATTCATGCCCTGGGGCGGATACAATTTTGAGGATTCGATCCTTGTCAGCGATCGATTGGTAAGGGATGGGGTTTATACCTCGGTTCACATAGAAGAGTTTGAAGTTGTTGCCAGGGACACGAAGCTGGGCAAGGAAGAGGTTACCCGCGATATCCCCAATGTCGGTGAAGAGGCCCTGAAAAACCTCGACGATAGCGGTATTATCCGACTGGGTGCCGAGGTCCAGCAGGGTGATATTCTCGTCGGAAAAATTACCCCCAAGGGCGAAACGCAACTCTCTCCGGAAGAAAAGTTGCTGCGTGCGATTTTCGGAGAAAAAGCCGGTGACGTCAAGGATACTTCCCTAAGGGTTCCGCCAGGGGTTGAAGGCATCGTTATCGATGCCAAGATCTTTTCCAGACGCGGCGTCGAAAAAGACGAACGCACCCAGAGTATTGAGGCCGACGAAATCGCGGCAATGGAGAAGAACAAGAACGACGAAATTAAAATTATCGGCAGCAGTGTTCGATCTCAGCTGGAGACACTACTGAACGGTCAGATATGTTCCGCCCCTTTGAAAAAAGGCAAAAAGGTATATCTGGCAAAAAATACGGCCATTGAACCGGGCAGCTTGGACGATATTCCTGTCGCTGATCTGGAGGGATTGTTTTTCAACGATGCGGAACTTACCGAAAAGGTCCACCAGGTTTTAGAAATTTATCATGAACAGGTAGAGCGGTGTCAGGAAGACTTCGAGAATCGATTGGCCAATTTCGAAAGAGGCGATGAACTTCCGCCTGGGGTCATCAAGATGGTCAAAGTGTACGTAGCCATGAAACGTAAGCTTTCCGTCGGCGATAAGATGGCCGGTCGACATGGAAACAAAGGCGTGGTTTCCCGTATTCTGCCCATTGAGGACATGCCCTATTTTGCCAACGGCAATCCTGTCGACATGGTGCTCAATCCGCTTGGTGTTCCCTCCCGTATGAACGTCGGCCAGATTCTGGAAATCCACTTGGGCTTGGCCGCCAAGGGACTGGGAGATCAGGTCAATGAGCTTCTCGAGGAAAAGAAGGCCAATGAACTGCGCCAGAAACTCAATAATATTTTTCATGACGCCATCGACGATCCGAACAAAATGAGTGACGATGAAGTGACCAGGTTTGCCTCCTTTTATAAAAACGGGGTGCATATGGCCACACCGGTTTTCGATGGTGCCAAGGAAGAAGAAATCAAGGGGCTTTTGACCGAGGCGGGCCTGAGTCCCACCGGGCAGACAACGCTTTACGACGGTCACACAGGGGAAGCCTTCAAAGAGAAAATCACTGTCGGTACCATGTATATGCTTAAACTGCATCATCTGGTGGACGACAAGATTCATGCCCGCTCCATCGGCCCCTATTCGTTGGTTACCCAGCAGCCTCTGGGCGGTAAAGCCCAGTTTGGTGGTCAACGCTTGGGAGAGATGGAAGTCTGGGCCATGGAGGCGTACGGCGCGGCCCATGCCCTGCAGGAATTCTTGACGGTGAAGTCCGACGATATGGCCGGGCGGACCAGGATGTACGAGAAAATCGTCAAGGGACAAAACGTTTTGGAGCCAGGTATCCCCGAATCGTTCAAGGTGCTTACCAAAGAGCTGCAGAGCCTGGGACTGGATGTCACCTTGTTGGAGGACTAGTCGGGCTTGCCGTCAGGTAATCCTTGAGTGAATTTTCATCCTTAAGGTCTTAAAGGAAGAATATATGGAAACATTGTATGATTTTTTCTCCAAACCGACAGACCCCCGGCGCTATACCGGTGTCAAGGTCTCACTCGCATCGTCCGACCAGATTCGACAATGGTCTCACGGTGAGATAAAGAAGCCGGAGACAATCAACTATCGGACGTTCAAACCCGAACGCGAAGGTCTGTTTTGCGCAAAAATTTTCGGTCCCACCAAGGATTACGAATGCAATTGCGGTAAATACAAACGCATGAAACATCGCGGCGTGATCTGCGAAAAATGCGGTGTCGAAGTCATTCAATCCAAAGTGCGGCGTGAGCGCATGGGGCACATCGAACTGGCGACCCCGGTCTCTCACATCTGGTTCCTGAAAAGCCTTCCGAGTAAAATCGGCAACCTTCTCGATATTACCTTGAAAAACATGGAGAAGGTTCTTTATTTCGATTCCTATATCGTGGTCGATCCCAAGGAGACGGCTCTGACCCGAGGTCAGTTGCTGTCCGATGACAAGTACCAGGAAGCCATAGATACATACGGTTATGGTAAATTCGAGGCTGGCATCGGCGCCGAAGCGGTCAAGGCGATGCTGGAAGATATCGAACTGGATGTCCTTTACCAGGAGTTGCGCAAGGACATTCGGGCAACCAATTCCGTTGCCAAACGCCAGAAGCTTTCCAAACGGCTGAAGATCGTCGATGCTTTCATGCGTTCCGGGTTGGAGCCGGTTTGGATGATCATGGACGTTGTCCCCGTTCTTCCTCCGGACCTCAGGCCGTTGGTTCCGCTGGAAGGTGGTCGTTTTGCCACTTCGGATCTTAATGATCTTTATCGCCGGGTGATCAACCGAAACAACAGGCTCAAACGACTCATGGACCTGAAAGCACCGGAAATCATTGTACGCAATGAAAAACGCATGCTTCAGGAGTCCGTCGACGTTTTGTTTGACAACGGGCGCCATGGACGGGTGATCACAGGTACCAACAAGCGGCCTCTTAAATCCCTTAGCGACACCCTCAAGGGAAAACAGGGGCGGTTCCGCCAGAATCTTCTTGGAAAGCGCGTGGATTATTCCGGCCGTACCGTTATTACCGTCGGTCCGAATTTGCGATTGCACCAGTGCGGTCTTCCCAAAAAAATGGCATTGGAGCTGTTCAAACCTTTTGTATACTATCGCCTGGAGCAAAAAGGATTGGTCTCCACGGTGAAAAGTGCCAAGAAAATGGTTGAGCGAGAGGTCCCGGAAGTATGGGATACCCTGGATGAAGTGGTAAAAGAGTATCCGGTAATGCTTAACCGCGCGCCAACCCTGCATCGCTTGGGCATTCAGGCCTTTGAACCGACATTGATCGAGGGAAAGGCGATCCGGTTGCACCCTCTGGTATGTACGGCTTTCAATGCCGATTTCGATGGTGACCAGATGGCGGTGCATGTGCCCCTGTCCGTGGAATCCCAGATCGAAGCGCGGGTGTTGATGCTCTCCAGCAACAATATTCTCTCCCCGGCAAACGGCAGCCCGATTATTGTTCCCAGTCAGGACATCGTGCTTGGTCTTTACTACATGACCCGAGGCAAAAACGGAATGCACGGGGAAGGTAAACTGTTTTCAAGACCGGAGGAAGTGCGCGCCGCATACGATGGCCGGGCTATCGATCTACACGCTCAGATTTCGGTGCGTATCGGCAAAGATCGGGTGGAAACGACCGTGGGCCGTGTCCTGCTATGGGAAATCATGCCCAAGGAGGATGTGGTACGCTTGCGACACATCATGGTGTCGGACGAGAAAAGGATGGCCAAAATCGCCAAGGAAGCCATTGGCGGAGCGGATATAACAACTCTCGTACACGAGCATTCGGAAAGCCTGGACAGGGAGAACGACGGGGAAACCGGTCTGCTGACCAAAGAGGATTTTAGCCGTATTTTCGAGGCCACCGATGAGGATGCGGAAAAGATTTTTTGTCTTTCTGAAAATGCGTTCTCGGAGGTTATCGTCACACCCACGGGCGCTCACTTTTTTCAATTGATGGAAAAACGGCCGGAAATCCCCTTTGATGTGATCAACAAAGTCATGGATAAGGGTGCCCTGCGTGGACTGGTTGACTATGTTTACCGCAACTTGGGGTCCAAGGCTACGGTCATCCTGGCCGACCGCCTGAAGGATATCGGTTACAAATATTCCACCAAGGGCGGGCTTTCCATTTCCATTGATGCCATGATTATCCCCAAAAAGAAAAACGATATCCTTCAACGGGCCGACAAGCAGGTCATTGAGATAGGCCGTCAGTACACGGAAGGCCTCATTACCCAAGGGGAAAAATACAACAAGGTGGTCGATATCTGGGCCAAGGCCACCGACGATGTGGCCAACGAAATGATGGATGCCATGAAGGTCGAAACGCTTTATGACAAAGAAGGAAAGCCGCGTTTGGACGAGAATGGCAACCCCATGGTAGCTGAAAGTTTCAACCCTATCTATATGATGGCGGATTCAGGCGCTCGCGGCAGCAAGGATCAGATGCGGCAGCTAGCTGGTATGCGCGGGTTGATGGCCAAACCCTCGGGCGAAATCATCGAAACACCTATTCAGGCCAATTTTCGTGAAGGGCTGTCGGTGCTGCAGTATTTTATTTCGACCCACGGTGCCCGTAAAGGTCTTGCCGATACCGCTTTGAAAACGGCCAACTCCGGTTATTTGACCCGTCGTCTGGCGGACGTTGCCCAGGATTGCGCCGTGGTCGAAGCCGACTGCGGCACCACGCAGGGAGTCGAGGTTGAACCGCTTTTGGAAGGCGGGGAAGTCATTCAACGCCTCAGTGAGCGCATTTTGGGGCGTACTGCGGTGGTGGACGTCCTGGATCCCTTTACCGATGAGGTGCTCGTTCGTGCCGGTAAGGAGATCGATGAAAAGGATGCCTTGAAAATAGAAGAAGCCGGCGTCAACAACGTTCTGATTCGTTCCGTGCTGACGTGCCATACCAAGCACGGGGTCTGCGCGAAATGTTACGGGCGCGATCTGGCCCACGGAAGAACCGTTGAGATGGGGCAGGCCGTCGGCATCCTTGCCGCCCAGTCCATTGGTGAGCCGGGAACCCAGCTGACCATGCGGACCTTTCACATCGGCGGTACGGCCAGTCGCCGGGTTGAACAGGCGGATATCCGCTCACGGAGTGTCGGTAAAATTAAATTCATTGACCTCAATGTGGTCAAAAATGCCGATAATGAGTATATCGTCATGAACCGACGCGGTGGGGAATTTGCCATCATCGGCGATAATGGCCGGGAACGTGAACGGTGCCCGGTTATTTACGGCGCCCACATCGTCGTTAAGGAGGGCCAGGATGTAGCTCCTGGAGATCTTCTGGCGGTTTGGGACCCCTTCACCACCCCAATCATTACCGAGTTGGACGGTACGGTAAAATTTGGGGATTTGATCCCCGGTAAAACGGTTCAGGAAAAAGTCGACCCGGTTACCGGAAAATCCAGCCGAACGGTAATCGAGTCCAAAACCGCGGAAGAACGACCCCGAATTTCCATCAAGGGAGAAGACGGGAAGACGATCAAGCTTCCCAAGGGCTCCGGCATGGCCAGATATATGCTGCCGATGGACGCGATCATCATTGTGGAAGAGGGGGACCCGGTTAAAGCCGGTGACATCCTCGCTAAGCTACCCCGTGCAACGACTAAAACCAAAGATATTACCGGTGGTCTGCCTCGCGTAGCCGAGCTGTTCGAAGTCAGAAAACCTAAGGAAGTTGCCGTACTCAGCGAGATTGACGGGTATGTTTCCATATCCAAGGCCACCAAGAAAGGCAAACAGCGGGTGACCATTTCTCCGGTGGATGTGGGAGACAAAAAAGAGTACCTGATCCCGCGAGGCAAACACATCAATGTCTACGAAGGGGATTATGTCCGCGCCGGAGAACCCTTAATCGGTGGTGCCGCCAATCCACAGGATATCCTGAAAATCAAAGGGGAAGTGGCCTTGGCCAAATATCTTGTCGATGAAGTGCAGGAGGTTTACCGGCTTCAAGGTGTGCGTATAAACGACAAGCACATCGAAGTGATCGTCCGCCAGATGATGAGAAGGGTTAAAGTGGTGGATATCGGTGATACGGATTTTATTCTTGAAGAGCAGGTGGATAAGATCGTCTTTGCGGAGGCCAACGAGGCCGTTATCGCCAAAGGCGGCCAACCTGCCATCGCCGAACCGCAGATTCTTGGGATCACCAAGGCATCCTTGAGTACGGACAGCTTTATCTCGGCCGCATCTTTCCAGGAAACGACCAAAGTCCTGACCGATGCCAGTATCGCTGGTTCAGAGGATCGCCTGCGCGGGCTCAAGGAAAACGTGATTATGGGTAGGATTATTCCTGCTGGAACAGGTGTCAATGCTTACAAAGACTTAGCTGTCACTGCCAGCAGTCGGGAATGATCGACTACTCTTCGATTACAGAGAATGATGCGGATAGTAAAAATTGGCTTGACAAAATCAAGTTTGAGCTATACAAAACCAGTTTCTGTGCGCGAAGAAAATCGATGTCAATGATTAGTTAAAGGGAAAGTTATGCCAACAATCAACCAGCTTGTGCGTAAGGGTCGAAAAAGGGTCGAAAAAAAGAAGAGCACACCGGCGCTTAAGGGTGCTCCTCAAAAACGTGGCGTCTGTACGCGTGTATACACCTCGACGCCTAAGAAACCTAACTCGGCCTTGCGTAAAGTCGCCCGTGTGCGTCTGACCACTGGCGTTGAAGTAACCGCTTATATCCCCGGGATCGGCCACAACCTGCAGGAGCACTCCGTGGTTCTGGTGCGCGGTGGTCGTGTCAAGGATTTACCTGGTGTGCGTTACCATATCGTGCGCGGTACCTTGGATACCTTGGGCGTGGATGGTCGTCGGCAAGGTCGATCGAAGTATGGCGCCAAGAGGCCGAAATAGTCTTAACCAATATATGACGCTTATATGAATATGGTGTGAGTTATGCCGAGAAGAAGAGAAGTGCCTGAAAGGGTGATCATTCCGGATGTCAAATACAACAGTAAGTTGGTATCCAAGTTCATTGCCTCGATTATGCGCGATGGTAAAAAAAGTGTAGCAGAGTCGCTTTTGTACGGCGCTTTTGATATCATCAACGAAAAAACGAGCGAAGATCCACTGAAGGTTTTCGAAAAGGCGCTGGACAACGTAAAACCGACCATCGAGGTAAAATCCAGACGTGTTGGTGGGTCTACCTACCAGGTGCCTACCGAAGTAAGGCCATCCAGGCGTACCGCCTTGGGGATCAGATGGGTCATTAATTACGCGCGAGCACGCAGCGAAAAAGGCTTCGGCTCAAAACTTGCCGGTGAGCTGATGGATGCGGCCAATGGTCGTGGAGCCTCGGTAAAAAAGCGCGAGGACACGCACAAAATGGCGGAGGCGAACAAAGCCTTTGCTCACTATCGCTGGTAGAACTATTTTTGATATTTCACCTGCATGGGGCTTCAAACATCAATACCGAATTTTTAAACTATTGATGTAGCCTTTTGCCTTGTTGGGGGAGGACCCCGCGTTAACAGGAGGGCCGGGAGATGGCGAAGGAAAAATTCGAGAGGACGAAACCGCACGTAAACGTAGGTACCATTGGCCACATTGACCATGGTAAGACGACCCTGACGGCCGCGATGACGAAGTTGAGCGGACTGAGGGGGATGGCGGATTTTATCCCCTTTGATCAGATTGACAAGGCACCGGAAGAGAAAGAGCGCGGGATCACGATCGCCACGGCGCACGTCGAGTACGAGACAGAGAACCGGCATTATGCGCATGTGGATTGCCCCGGTCACGCCGACTACATCAAGAACATGATTACCGGCGCGGCTCAGATGGACGGTGCGATTCTGGTCGTTGGCGCCGATGACGGTCCGATGCCGCAGACCCGTGAGCACATTCTTCTTGCCCGCCAGGTCGGTGTACCGCGAATTGTCGTGTTTTTGAACAAATGCGACATGGTGGACGATGAAGAGCTGATCGAGTTGGTTGAGCTTGAGCTTCGCGAGCTTCTGGACAAATACGAATTTCCCGGAGACGACACCCCG
The DNA here is from genome assembly GCA_963668455.2 of uncultured Desulfosarcina sp. Classification (GTDB taxonomy): domain Bacteria; phylum Desulfobacterota; class Desulfobacteria; order Desulfobacterales; family Desulfosarcinaceae; genus Desulfosarcina. The sequence continues at coordinate 105,337 of CAXXOY010000016.1, read as the reverse complement.
ATCATCCGCGGTAGCGCGTTGAAGGCCCTGGAGTGCGATGATGTCGATTCCGATGAAGCCAAATGCATCTTCGAGCTTTTGGCCTCGATCGACGATTACATTCCCGCACCCGAGCGCGACGTGGATAAACCGTTCCTGATGCCCATTGAAGACGTATTCAGCATTTCAGGCCGTGGTACGGTTGTGACGGGCCGTGTCGAGCGTGGTATCGTCCATGTTGGCGACAACGTGGAGATCGTTGGTATCCGCGAGACGACAAAGACGGTTTGCACGGGCGTGGAGATGTTCCGCAAACTTCTTGACGAAGGTCAGGCCGGCGACAACATCGGCGTTCTTTTGCGCGGCACCAAACGCGACGAGGTAGAACGCGGTCAGGTGGTATCTGCTCCCGGATCGATCACGCCGCATACGAAGTTCAAGGCCGAGGCTTATATTCTGAGCAAGGAGGAAGGCGGTCGTCACACGCCGTTTTTCAACGGCTATCGTCCTCAGTTTTATTTCCGCACCACGGACGTGACGGGTATATTGAACCTTCCCGAGGGCGTTGAGATGGTAATGCCCGGTGACAACGTAGCCATCACGGCGGAGCTGATCACGCCGATCGCCATGGAGAAGGAACTTCGCTTCGCGATCCGCGAAGGCGGTCGTACGGTCGGTGCCGGCGTCGTTAGCGAAATAATCGAATAAACAGAGAGTCTGCTATCATGATAATGAACTCCAAGATTAGGATTCGGCTTAAAGCCTACGATCACAAACTTTTGGATCAATCGGCGAGCGACATTTTCGACACCGCCAAGAAAACCGGTGCAAAAGTGGTTGGGCCGATTCCACTGCCGACGAAAATCAATAAATTTTGCGTCCTCCGCTCTCCTCATGTGGACAAAAAGTCCAGAGAACAGTTTGAAATGCGGACCCATAAACGGCTGCTTGACATTCTAGATCCAACACAGCAAACCGTTGACGCACTTATGAAGCTTGATCTGTCTCCAGGTGTAGATGTGGAGATCAAACTTTAGCACAGGATGTGAGAGATGTGTAAAGGACTAGTAGCAAAAAAAATAGGCATGACCTCCATATTCGCCAACGACGGTCAATACATTCCAGTTACCGTATTGGAAGTGGGACCATGTGTCGTGACTCAGATTAAAAAGGCGGAGACGGACGGATACGAGGCCTTGCAGCTTGGTTTCGGATTTAAAAAAGAGAAGAATACCACCAAACCGCTTAAAGGGCACTTTGCGAAAAGCAGTGAAATATGCTTTTCAACCCTGAAGGAAGTAGCGGTCGATGATACGGAAGCATTCGAAGTCGGGCAATCTATCGGACCAGAGATTTTCGAAATCGGCGAAAAGGTTAACGTTACGGGAAAAAGCAAAGGTCGCGGCTTCTCCGGTGTTATGAAAAGGCATGGATTCGGCGGCGGAAGAGAAACGCATGGGTGCAAAAACCATCGTGTTCCCGGTTCGATCGGATGTTCAGCCTGGCCGGCAAAGGTTATCAAGGGAAAGCGGATGCCCGGTCAGTATGGTGTAGAGACAAAGACCGTTCGCAACCTTGAAATCATTGACATTCGCCCAGAAGAAAACATCATACTTCTGAAAGGCCCGGTTCCGGGAAGCCGATCAGGAATTGTAACGATTAACAAGGTCCTTTTCGCTTAGCTGAGAGGATCTCGAACCGCTTGGCCTGAAGGTGTTGTGAGAAACGTGCAATTTTTCAGGTAAAGTGGCAAACGAGGAACAATATGGCTCTTGTCGACGTAGTGAATAGTGCAGGGGAAGTAGTTACCCAGGCCGAATTGAATGATGAGATTTTCGATGTGCCGGTAAAAAAGAGCGTCCTCCATCAAGTCGTCACCGCTCAACTTGCCGCAAAACGATCAGGTACCGCAGCTGTTAAAAGACGGTCTGATGTAAGGGGCAGTCGGCATAAGCTCTACCGTCAAAAAGGCACGGGACGAGCTCGTAAGGGTGACATTAAATCGCCTGTGCTACGAGGTGGAGGCGTCGTCTTTGGGCCTGATCCGAGGGATTTTTCCAAAAAAGTGCCTAAAAAAGTAAGGAAGCTGGCGCTTAAAATGGCTTTGACCAGCAAAATTCAGGAACAGCAACTGATTGTTCTGGATAAACTGGACATGGAAGAAATAAAGACCAAGGTTTTCGCTGAGATGTCCAGTGCCATAGGCGCGGAGAGAGCATTGTTCGTCACCAGCGAGAAGAACACCGTGGCTGAGCTTTCATCGCGAAATATTCCAGGAGTTAAAATCCTTCAATCACAAGGATTGAATGTTTACGATATCCTGAAATTCCCTAAACTGGTGATTGTCCAGCCGGCCATAGAAGGAATAGAGGGGAGATTGAGTTAATGAATCAGTACGACATCATTAAGCGGCCGGTTGTCAGCGAAAAGACAAATATCCAGAAAGAGGACTTCAACCAGGTCACTTTCGAGGTTGACAAGCGTGCCAACCGGGTTGAAATCGCTATGGCAATTGAAAAAATATTCAATGTTAAGGTTTCAAAAACCCGCACCATGCACATTAAGGGAAAAATCAAACGCCGGGGTAGAATTCTGGGCAAGCGCAAGGATTGGAAAAAAGCAATTGTTACGCTGATGCCGGGCGAGCGGATCGACTTTTTTGAAGGTGTATAGACGCTAGGAGTTAAAAATGGCAGTAAGAAAAGTAAAACCTACCAGCCCTGGGCGTCGTTTTCAGCATTTCTCAAGCTTTGAAGAAATAACGAAAACCGAGCCAGAAAGAAGCCTCCTCAAGGCACTGCATAAGTCCGGCGGACGGAATGCTAACGGTCGTGTTACCAGCCGACGTCGCGGAGGCGGGCACAAGCGGTATTACAGAATGATCGATTTCAAGCGTAATAAAGATGGTGTGCCGGCCAAAGTCGCCGCCATTGAATACGATCCCAATCGTTCTGCCAGAATTGCATTGCTTAATTATGCAGACGGTGAAAAACGATACATCATTGCCCCTTTAAAGCTTTCAGTTGGCGATACGGTAATGTCAGGCCCTGAGGCAGATATTCAGCCCGGTAATGCTTTGCCGCTTGCTAACATTCCTTTGGGAACTCACATCCACAATATAGAATTGAGGATCGGCAAGGGGGGGCAGATTGTGCGCAGCGCCGGTACTTTCGCGCAGCTGATGGCCAAGGAAGATCGGTATGCGCTGATCAAATTGCCGTCGGGTGAAGTTCGAATGGTTTTGTTAAACTGCAAGGCCACCGTAGGTCAATTGGGCAACGTTACCCACGAGAATGTATCAATGGGAAAAGCGGGGCGCAACCGTTGGAGAGGGCGCCGGCCCAAGGTTCGAGGCGTAGCCATGAACCCCGTCGACCATCCCATGGGTGGTGGGGAAGGACGCTCTTCAGGTGGTCGTCATCCTTGTTCTCCCTGGGGGATGCCGACAAAAGGATATCGCACTCGCAAAAACAAACGCACCGATAGATTCATCGTTAAGCGGAGAACCAAATAGGCTCCGAGTGGCTCTCGGAAAATTTGAGATCTCATTTAAGTGACCAGGATTGGTTAAGGATTACCAGCAGGAGAAAATATGCCACGTTCGTTAAAAAAAGGTCCTTTTATCGACCAGAAGCTTCTTGACAAGGTGAATGCCGCTCAAGGTTCGCGCAGCAACCAGGTCATCAAAACATGGTCTCGAAGATCGACCATTTTGCCTGAAATGGTAGGTATTACATTGGCCGTCCATAACGGCAGAAAATTTATTCCTGTATTCGTCACCGAAAATATGGTTGGGCATAAGTTGGGAGAATTTTCCCCGACGCGGACCTATTACGGACATGCAGCAGATAAAAAATCTAAGCTTAAACGATAGAAAAAGGAAGGCCCTAAATGGAGGTCAAAGCCACACAACGATTCGTGCGCATCTCACCTCAAAAAGTGAGAATGATCGTTGACGCGATTAAAGGAAAGCCGGCCGAGGCGGCTATCAATGCACTGAAATTCATGCCTCAGAAATCCGCCGGCATCGTCGAGAAGATTGTTCGATCTGCCGTTGCCAATGCGGATCAGAATACCAGTATCGACGTCGACGATTTGATGGTTCAAAATTTAATTGTCGATCAAGGACCTTCTTTAAAAAGGTTCAAAGCAAGAGCCAGAGGCAGAGGCGCTCGTATACTTAAAAGGACCGCGCACATTACCGTTGTGTTAGCAGAAGGTTCAGTCCAGTAAGGAGGAAATTAGCTTGGGCCAGAAAGTCAACCCTATCTCGTTAAGGCTGGGAATCGTCAAAACTTGGGAGTCCCGATGGTTTGCCGGTAAAAAGTATGCAGACTATATATTCGAGGACTACCGCATTAGGAAGTTCATCAAAGAAAAGCTGAAACACGCAGGCGTTTCTAAAATAGAAATAGAACGGTCCACAAGAAGGGTTAGACTGCGCATTTTCACAGCCCGTCCCGGAATCGTTATCGGAAAAAAGGGTTCCGAAATCGAAAAACTCAAGAAAGAGCTTGAGGGGCGAGTGAGCCAGGAAGTTTTGATCGACATCCAGGAAATCAGGAAGCCGGAGGTTGATGCGCAACTTGTTGCAGAAAACGTCGCCATGCAGATTGAACGCCGTGTAGCTTTTAGAAGAGCAATGAAAAGAGGCGTGACATCGGCGATGAGATTCGGCGCCCAAGGTGTAAAAATCATCTGCTCGGGAAGGCTGGGCGGAGCTGAAATGGCCAGGACTGAATGGTACCGGGAAGGGCGTGTGCCGCTGCACACACTTAGGGCCGACATCGATTACGGTCTTACCGAAGCACGCACCACATACGGAATCATTGGAATCAAAGTCTTTGTTTTTCATGGAGAGATTCTTAACAAGGACAATGCTGAAATTAGCAGATAGGCTTGCGGGAGATATCAAATGCTGAGCCCTAAAAAAGTTAAGTATAGAAAAAGTCAAAAGGGCAGGATGAGGGGTGCTGCCTATCGCGGAAGCAATTTGAGCTTTGGTGAATTTGGTCTGCAGGCGGTTGACTGCGGGAGAATATCTTCAAAGCAAATTGAAGCTGCACGTATTGCAATGACTCGTCATGTAAAGAGGGGCGGAAAGATTTGGATTCGCCTTTTTCCAGATAAGCCGTTTACCAAAAAACCGGCGGAAGTCCGTATGGGAAAAGGTAAGGGGGCCCCTGAGGGGTGGGTCGCTGTTATAAAGCCGGGTAGAATCCTTTACGAAATGACCGGCGTCAGCAGGGAAATGGCAAAGGAGGCGCTTCGCCTTGCTGCTCACAAACTGCCCATTAAAACCAAGTTTGTGGAGAGGAGCGAATGATCATGAAAGCCACTGAGATTAGAGATCTCAATCTCGAAGAGATTTCCCAGAAAATTGCCGACCTTAAAGAGGGCTTGTTCAACCTTCGGTTTCAGCACGAAATTGGGCAATTGGAAAACCCTAAAAAAATTTGGGAAACCAAAAAGGATATCGCCCGGTTGAAAACCATTTTGAACGAAAAAACGAATTAGAGATAAGATGCGGCCATGAAAAAAAGAGGAATACAAAGACAACTGATTGGTACCGTGATCAGCGATAAAATGGACAAAACGGCTGTCGTACAAGTCGAGCGGTTGGTTAAACACTCATTGTACAAAAAATATATCAGGCGCCGTAACAAATTCGCTGCCCATGATAAAGATAACAGCTGCGCTATTGGAGACCGTGTACTTATTACCGAATCCAGGCCCATCAGCAAGCGGAAGCGGTGGCGGATCACCGAGATTATCGAAAAAGCCGTTTAGCAATAAAGGAAGATTATCATGATTCAGGCCGAAACAAAATTGACGGTTGCGGATAACTCAGGTGCACGGGCGGTATACTGCATTAAAGTCCTTGGAGGATCCAAAAGGCGGTACGCCAGCATCGGCGATGTAATTGTCGTAGCCGTAAAGGAAGCTATTCCTAACGCAAAAGTAAAAAAAGGCGACGTTCTTAAGGCCGTTGTGGTTCGGACCAAAAAAGAGATCCGCAGACCAGATGGTTCTCTCATCCGCTTTGATGATAACTCTGCCGTTTTGATTAACAACCAGAGAGAACCATTGGGAACGCGTATATTCGGACCGGTTGCCCGTGAACTCCGTGCAAAGCGATTTATGAAAATTGTTTCGCTTGCACCCGAGGTGCTTTAATCGCCGTCCCGCTTCGTGGAGAAGATAAAATGATTAAAGATAGTATCCAGATAAAGAAAGATGACAAAGTCAAAGTCATCAGTGGCAAGGACAAGGGGAAGGTAGGCAAGGTTCTGAAGGTTATCGGGAAAAAGGAACGTCTGCTTGTCGAAAACATCAACATCGTTAAACGCCATACCAAACCGAATGCACAAAACCGTCAGGGCGGGATACTTGAAAGCGAAGCGCCGATTCATTGGTCCAACGTGATGTTGATGTGCAACAAATGCATCGAGCCGGTAAGAGTCAAGAAAAAGACCCTCGATGATGGCAAAAAAGTTCGCGTCTGCAGAAAGTGCAACGAAATTATAGACGCTTAAAGCCGCTGAAAACCGGCTCGCGGAGGTTATGCATGTCACAGATGAAAACATATTACCACGAAAGCGTGGTGCCGAAGCTTAAGGAAAAGTTCGAGTATCAGAACCCCATGCAGATACCGAAAATTACCAAAATCGTGTTGAATATGGGGTTGGGCGATGCGATTCATAACATAAAAATTATCGACGCAGCCGTTGACGAGCTGAAACAAATCGCTGGCCAACAACCCGTCGTAACTAAGGCTAAAAAGTCGATCGCCGCTTTTAAATTGAGAGAAGGAATGCCGATTGGCTGCATGGTTACGCTTAGAAAAAATCGGATGTATGATTTTCTGAACAAGCTTGTCAATGTGGCCCTTCCGCGAGTAAGGGATTTCAGGGGAATTTCCGGTAAAGCGTTCGATGGCGCAGGAAACTACTCCCTAGGTATTAAAGAACAGCTTATTTTCCCTGAAATCGATTATGATAAAATCGATCAGATAAAGGGACTCAATATAAGCATTGTAACAACGGCAAAAACCAACGAAGAGGGAAAAGAGCTGCTCAAATTAATGGGAATGCCCTTTCGGAACTAAACCTGCCCGATCGTTATAAGGAGAAAGCATTGGCGAAGACATCACTCAGAGAAAAGGCAAAAAGGAAGCCAAAATTTAGCGTAAGGGCATACAATCGGTGTCCCATCTGCGGAAGGCCCAGGGGGTTCATTAGAAAGTTTGGAATCTGCAGGATTTGCTTTCGAAACATGGCTTCCCAGGGTAGGCTTCCTGGAGTGGTAAAATCAAGTTGGTAAAAAGATAAACTGGTATAAAATTAACACCAAAGGTGGAAAAGTCGATGAGCGATCCGATTGCCGATATGTTAACAAGAATCAGGAATGCAGGGAAAGCAAAACACAACAGCGTTGACATTCCCGGTTCGAAAATCAAGAACGAAATCGCCCGAGTCCTCAAAGAATCCGGCTACATCAGGAACTACAAGTTCATGGACGACGGAAAGCAAGGGGTTCTCAGGGTCTACCTGAAATATACAGCGGATCAAAAACACACGATCTTAAGTATAGATAGAATCAGCAAACCCAGTCGGCGACAATACCTCAATGCTAAATCGATAGATCCCGTGTATAATGGGATGGGCGTTGCAATCATGTCTACATCTCACGGTGTGATGACTGATAAGAATGCCAGGGAAAAGAATATTGGTGGGGAAGTGCTCTGCACCGTTTGGTAGGACGATATAGCAAACGGGCTTGGTAAATCCCTTTTCGATGCGAAATAAGATGTGGCCGCCGATCGGCTGTTGAAAAGAGGTGTATAGATGTCACGAGTTGGCAAAAAAATTATCGATATTCCTGGAAAAACCAGTGTGGTATACAAAGACCACAAACTGGAAGTTAAAGGGGAAAAAGGCACCCTGAAAAGGGAAATCCACCCTGCGGTCGATCTGGCTATCGAGGATAAAAAAATCTCAATAACGGTCGGCCAGGAGGATCGAAAGACCCGTTCTATTCAAGGCTTGACGCGCAGCCTGGTTTCAAACATGGTTGATGGCGTGAGCAAAGGATTCAGCAAGAATCTGGAAATAAACGGAATTGGTTATAGAGCCGAATTGAAGGGGAATTCGATTATTTTGAACCTGGGTTATTCCCATCCTATTGACTTTCCGATGCCAGAGGGTATCAGCGCCACCGTTGATAAAAACAACGCAATTACCATAACGGGCATTGATAAGGAAAAAGTCGGTCAAACGGCTGCCTCCATCAGAAAACTCAGATTACCGGAGCCCTACAAGGGTAAAGGTATTAAATATGCGGACGAGCATATTCAGAGGAAGGCTGGGAAGACCGGTACCAAATAATTGCTGAATAGACATCAGCATGTCCTGGCTGGCGAGAGCGGCCACTGAGGAAATTGAAAATGGGATCAACAAATAAGAAAAAAGAAATCTGGCTGAAGAGAAAAACGCGTATTCGGAAAAAGATCGTGAGTACACTGGAGAGGCCCAGGCTGACTGTCTTTAGAAGCACCAAGCATATCTACGGGCAAATTGTAGACGATACCACGGGCAACACCATCGTATCTGCATGCAGCAACGAGAAAACGGTAAAAGAAGAGCCGGCTTTCGAAAGCAAAGTGGCCAAGTCCGTTTTCACCGGCAAACTGCTTGCGCAAAGAGCTATCGATAAAGGTATCAAAAAAGTTGTCTTTGATCGCAATGGCTTTCTTTACCATGGCCGAGTAAAGGCTTTTTCCGATGGCGCCCGTGAAGCCGGGTTGGATTTTTAGTTTATTCCAGTTTAAGGAGGCACACCGTTGTTCAAGCAAGATACCGAAGAAAATCAGCTGATCGACAAAGTCGTTCATATCAGCCGTGTTGCAAAAGTCGTCAAGGGCGGACGTCGCTTCAGCTTTAGTGCCATTGTTGTCGTTGGCGACGGCGAAGGATCAGTCGGATACGGGCTTGGAAAGGCCGGAGAAGTCCCAGAAGCAATTCGAAAAGGTGTGGAAAAGGCCAAGAAATCCATGGTCAAAGTTCCACTCAACGAAGGGACGGTTCCTTTTACCGTTATAGGTAGATTTGGCGCTGGACGGGTCATGCTTAAGCCGGCATCGGAAGGTACCGGTGTTATCGCAGGTGGCGCGGTTCGTGCCGTGCTTGAAGCGGTGGGTATTCAAAATATATTGACCAAATGTATGGGGACAAACAACCCGCACAACGTGGTCAAAGCAACCGTGGAAGGGTTGAAGCAACTTGAAAGCATCGAGTCGGTCGCTGCCAGACGCGGTCTCGCTGTGCAGGATCTGAGATAAGGAAAACTTACCATGAGCAAAACGCTTAAAGTTACTTTGGTCAAAAGCATGATCGGTCGTCCTGAGAAGCATCGAAAGGTATTGATGGGGATGGGGCTTACCAAACGCAACAAAACCGTTGAATTGCAGGACACCCCTTCTATCAGGGGGATGGTCCAAAAAGTAGCTCACCTGGTCAGTGCCGAGGAGAAATAGCAAATGGAACTTCACGAATTAGCTCCCGAAAAAGGGGCGCGTAAAAATAGAAAGCGTGTGGGGCGCGGCGTTGCTTCTGGAAACGGCAAAACAGCCGGAAGAGGTAACAAAGGTCATAACGCCCGGTCAGGCGGCGGCGTAAGACCCGGTTTCGAGGGCGGGCAGATGCCTATTCATCGTCGTTTGCCAAAGCGTGGTTTCAAGAATCCGTTTAGAAAAGTTTTTGCAATAATTAACGTCCAAGATCTCAACCGGTTTGAAAATGATGCTATCATCGATGAAGCCGAGCTTGTGAAAAGTGGAATCGTCAAGGGGGACCGGGACGGTATCAAGATCCTTGGAAAGGGAGAGATTAATATTCCCCTGACGCTTAAGGTCGACAAAGTCAGCGAAAGCGCCAGGCAAAAAATTGAAGCTGCCGGCGGAAAGATCGAGGTGATCTAAACATGGTCGGTAGCGGCTTCGGAAATATATTCAAGATTCCCGAACTGAAAAAACGCATTCTTTATACGCTTGCGCTTTTGTTCGTATACAGAATAGGCGTTCATGTTCCCACGCCAGGTATTGATTCGCTTGCTCTGGCCTCCTTTTTTGCCAAAATGGAAGGCACTATTTTCGGAATATTCAACATGTTTTCCGGCGGCGCATTAGAACAACTTTCTGTGTTTGCGTTAGGAATCATGCCTTACATCAGTGCATCCATTATCTTACAGCTTTTGACGGTAGTTGTACCGCACTTGGAACAGCTGAAAAATGAAGGAGAGCAGGGAAGAAAAAAGATTACTCAGTACACCCGCTATGGAACGGTGGTGCTCAGTATCATTCAGGGGCTGGGAATCAGTATCGGTCTGGAAAGCATGACATCGCCGGGTGGAGCGCCGATTGTCCTTTTCCCCGGCTGGGGATTTAGGTTGATGACGGTGCTGACGCTTACCGCCGGAACCGCTTTCATCATGTGGCTTGGTGAGCAAATTACCGAAAGAGGAATCGGCAACGGAATATCCTTGATCATTTTTGCCGGTATTGTTGCGAGAATGCCTGCGGCCGTCGGCAACACATTCCGCCTTATTTCCACGGGTGAGATGAATGTTTTCGGGATAATCATCCTGATGGTACTGATGGTGCTGGTGGTCGCTTTCATAATTTTCGTGGAGCAAGGGCAAAGAAGGATACCCGTGCAATACGCAAAACGTGTTGTCGGGCGTAGAATGTACGGCGGACAGAGCACGCATCTTCCTTTGAAGATGAATACATCGGGTGTTATACCACCGATTTTTGCATCTTCAATTATCATGTTTCCGGCTACCATCGCCAGTTTTGTCGCTATTCCATGGATGAAGGCCGTTGCCGACTCCATGCGTCCTGGAAATCTGTTTTACGAATTGCTATACGTGGCATTCATTTTCTTTTTCTGCTATTTTTATACGGCGGTAACCTTCAACCCGGTTGATGTTGCCGACAATATGAAAAAGAATGGTGGCTACATTCCTGGGATAAGGCCAGGTAAACGTACGGCGGATTACATTGACAAAGTGCTGACCCGAATTACATTGGGGGGTGCTATTTATGTGTCTGCGGTATGCGTTTTGCCATCTATTCTGATTTCAAGGTTCAATGTGCCTTTTTATTTCGGTGGAACCGCTTTGCTGATTGTCGTCGGCGTTGCAATTGACACCGTTGCTCAGATAGAATCGCACATGCTTACAAGGCATTACGAAGGTTTTTTGAAAAAAGGCGGAATTCGAGGAAGACGCTAAGCTGGATTACTTAGAAAAGCAGGAGAGTGCAATGGCAAAGGAAGAGGCCATAAAAGTTGAAGGTACTGTTCTTGAAACGTTACCTAATGCCATGTTTAAGGTTGAGCTTGAAAACAAGCACAAGGTCTTGGCGCATATCTCCGGGAAAATGAGAATGCACTTCATTAAGATTTTACCTGGTGATAAGGTAACCGTTGAGTTGTCGCCGTATGATCTTTCACGCGGCAGGATTACTTATCGTTCAAAATAAAAGAATCAATCGCAGTATGGGTCTTTTTTGACCGAGCCGCTTAAAAAGGAGATAATGATGAAGGTCAGGGCATCCGTTAAGAAGATTTGCAGTAAATGCAAAATCATAAAACGCAAAGGTACCGTTAGAGTAATCTGCGAAAATAAAAGACATAAACAGAGACAAGGTTGAAGGAGATTGAGCTTTGGCTAGAATCGCCGGTGTAGACTTACCTAGAAAAAAACGGATCGAAATCGGGCTGACCTATATCTATGGGATCGGGAGAACGACTTCCAACAAAATCCTGGAAAAAATCAACCTCGATCCGAATACCATCACGGATGATCTTTCTGAATCCGAAGTTAACAGTATCCGCAAGGTTATTGACAGCGAATACAAGGTAGAGGGTGAACTTCGAACAGAATTGTCCATGAATATCAAAAGACTGATGGACCTTGGCTGTTATAGAGGATTGAGGCATAGACGCTCCCTGCCTGTACATGGTCAACGGACCAGCACCAATGCAAGGACAAGAAAAGGGCCGAAGAAATCCGCTATTAAGAAAAAAGGCGCGGCTAAAAAGTAATCTTTCACTTTTCAGGAATGAATAAATGCCGAGAAAAACGAAAACTAAAAAAAAGGAACGAAAGAATATCTCCAGCGGAGTTGTTCATATTCAATCCACCTTCAATAATACGATTGTGACAATTTCTGATGCCATGGGGAATGTGGTCTCATGGTCCAGTGCCGGTATCCATGGTTTCAAGGGATCACGTAAGAGCACGCCCTTTGCTGCCCAGATGACTGCCGAAGACGCAGCCAAGAAGGCCATGGAGCATGGTATGAAAACGGTCGAGGTCTACGTTAAGGGGCCCGGAGCTGGTCGCGAGTCAGCGCTGCGGGCGCTGCAAGCCGCCGGTTTCAACGTCACGATGATCAAGGATGTTACCCCCATTCCGCACAACGGATGCCGGCCACCCAAGAGAAGACGGGTGTAATTAATAACCGCTTTAGGTTCCAGGCGCGAAACTGGAAACGTCACGGTTTGTTTAAAGGAGGTCGATTTGGCACGTTATAGAGGCTCTGTCTGCAGGATATGCCGACGAGAAAATATGAAATTGTTTTTAAAAGGCGATCGCTGCTATTCAGACAAATGCGCCTTTGATCGTAGAGGATATGCGCCTGGTGAACACGGGCAGAGACGGCGCGGAAAACCATCTGATTACGGTATTCAGCTCCGTGAAAAGCAAAAAGTAAAAAATACCTACGGGCTTTCCGAGAAACAGTTCCGACTTTTCTTTGAAAAAGCGGACCGTAAAAAAGGGATCACCGGTACGAATCTGCTGGTCTCTCTTGAGCGACGGTTGGACAATGTCGTTTATCGCCTTGGTTTCACGAATTCCCGTACTCAGGGACGCCACTTTGTCAGGCACAATCACTTTTTGGTGAATGGCAAGCGCGTCAACATTCCAAGTTATCTCGTGAATGTCGGCGACGTGATTGAAGTGTCGGAAAAGAGTCGCAAGGTTCAGGCGATAGTTGATTCGCTGGATGCGGTTGTGCGCCGAGGATTGCCTCCCTGGATAGCCGTAGAAAAAGAGAAATTCAAAGGTGAGATTAAAAGCTTCCCGGTTCGCGAAGACCTTACACTGCCGATGCAGGAACAACTCATCGTCGAGCTCTACTCCAAGTAATTTACCACAGGCAGTTTTGAGCCTCCTTGAGAATAACTTCTGCATTGTTATCTAATCCAATCTGGAGAATATGTAATGTCGAAAAACGAACTTATGTACATGAACTGGCGTGAAATGATCAAATGCGACAAAGTACGCGTCAGCAGTACCGATGTTTATGGAAAGTTCGTCTGTGAGCCATTGGAGAGAGGGTTTGGCATAACGCTTGGCAACTCTCTGAGAAGGACGATTCTATCGTCTTTATACGGTGCTGCCATCGTATCTGTAAGGTTTGAATCAGTAGAACACGAGTTCAGCGTTATCCACGGAGTCATTGAGGATGTTTCCGAGATTATTTTGAACCTCAAAGAGGTTCGGCTTAAAATGGAAGATGCAACTCCTCGAACCATTGAAATTGACGCCAGTGGAGAATGTGCGGTAACCGCCGCAGACATAGTGAGTGAAGATGGGCGAGTTGAAGTGCTCAATCCTGACCAGCACATAGCTACAATTACCGGTGGCGGCAAACTGAAGATGACAATGGTGGTTAAGGTCGGCAAGGGGTACACGCTGTCCGAAGCCAACAAGGACGAGGATGCCCCTCTTGGAACAATTCCCATTGACTCGGTCTTTTCTCCCATCAAAAGGGTGAATTACGTTGTCGGTAATGCCCGCGTTGGCCAGCGCACGGATTACGATAAACTGACACTGGAAATCTGGACGGATGGCAGCGTCAAGCCCGAGGACGCGGTGGCTTACGGCTCCAAAATCTTAAAAGAGCAGTTAAGTATTTTTATCAACTTTGATGAAGATACAGAACCTCAGATCGAACAGAATAGTGATGAACAGGAAAAACCTGCTTTTAATGACAATTTGTATCGTAGTGTCGAGGAACTCGAACTTTCTGTAAGAAGTGCCAACTGCCTTAAGAACGCCGAGATACTAAAAATCTACCAGTTGGTCCAGAAAACCGAAACCGAAATGCTTAAAACGAAAAATTTCGGTAGAAAATCACTGAACGAAATAAAAGAAGTTTTATCGGAGATGGGACTTTCGTTGGGCATGAAGCTAGATAATTTTGTCCCTCCTGAGGAAACCAACGAAGAAGGGGAGTAATCGTTCCAATGAGACATAGAAAAAGTGGTGTAAAACTCAATCGTACAACGAGTCATCGGCAGGCGATGTTCAGAAACATGGTCACTTCGTTGTTAAAATACGACCGCATCACCACCACCGATGCAAAGGCCAAAGAACTTCGCCGTTGGGCGGACCATATCGTTACGCTTGCAAAGCGAGGTGATCTCCATGCTAGGCGCCTTGCAATGTCCATTGTTCGCGAAAAGGAGGTTGTTCACAAGCTTTTTGAAGCGGCACCAGAACGGTTTGGAAGTATAAACGGCGGTTACACTCGAATCGTCAAGATCGGTCGGCGACCTGGTGATGCGGCCCCTATGACTGTCGTGGAGCTTATCAGCGGTGATGGCGTATCTCCTGCACCAAAAAAGGAAGTTAAGCCCGAAGCCGAAACAAAGACGTCTCAGCCGGAAAGTGAGAAAGTAGATACGGCAGCTGCGGCAACAGAAGCGATGGAGACCACAGAGGAAGATAGCCAGGCGACTGACAAAGCAGTCACGGATGATACCTCCGTAACTGAAGATTCGCAGCCAACCAACGAGATGGACAAAACCGAAGAAAAATAATTGCCCATAGTTGTTATGGTTTCTGTAAGGCCCTGATTATTCGGGGCCTTTTTTGTTTTCAGGAGGGTGTTGAAAAGCGTGGCATTCGCCGGCGGAAAATTTAGCATTTGAATGAATGTTATTTATATAATATACAGAAAAATGCAAAAAAATATATAAGGCAAAACTAAAGGAGAAGCAGAAAACATTCTCATTATAAGAGCTGAAAAAAAGGAGGAGTTGGATGATTGACAGTCAAAAGATCAAAACTGCCTGGTTGATTTTGCTTGTTCTTTGTTTTTGGTGTGCTCCCGGATGGGCGAAAGCCCCTTCCTTGAATGCGTGGAAACCCAGCTTCGACCCTTCGGGAGCCAAGTATAAATGCATCGTTTCCAATGTGTCGCACCCGGTCATCAAGGGGGTTTACGCCGGTTTTGCCATACGAGATGAATTGTGGAAACGAACAAATGGCCAAATTTATTTGGATTTTAAGCCGTTTTCGATGCTGGGCGGTGAGGTGGAAGTACTCAACCAGCTTCAGATGGGCGCGATACAGGGAATGGGCGTAAGCTCGGTTGCCGCCACCAATTTGGGGCCTCGTTTTGGTTTGATCAATCTGCCATTTCTTATCAATTCATTTGAAAAACTTGATAAATTTGTTGGTTCGGGAAAGCTTTTCGACCATTATATGAGAGCCATGGAGCACCAGGGCATCATAGGACTCGATATTACCGGTTATGGGAATTACGGGTGGGCCACGACAAAACCGGTAACCAATGTAGAAGAAGCCAAAACAATTAAGTTCCGCACAGCAGAGGCTGCCGTCAATCAATTGTTTTACAAGGAGTGCGGCTTCAACCCCGTGGTTATGCCGTGGCCGGATGTGCCTGTTTCGCTCAAGCAGGGCGTGATAACCGGACTGGATCACACGCCGATGGTGTGCAACATCACGAAAAAGTTCGAGGTGTGCAAATATTTTACTTATCTGGATTACGCACAAGGCCTGTTTATCTGGATATTCAACAAGGCCTGGATCGGCAGCCTCCCCGACGAGCTTCAGGCAACGTTTAAGACGGTGGTTCATGACGTTTGCGCCGATATTCGCAAAGAAACCGTCGTTCAGGAAGCCGTGGAAATTACCAAGGCATCAAAATCAGGCGTTTTATTTTACAGCTTGCCCGAAAAGGATCTGGCATATATCAAAACAAAGGGAAACGCAGCCCACCTGAAATATGCCGAAGAGATCAACAAACTTTATCCCAGCGACACATATCGACCTGAAAATTACCTTAAAGAAGTTCAGGATTTCATGGGGTACACCCCTTAAGGCATCCATTAATTGCATGGAAGCAAGGGGGGCCGTGGCGCCGCCCCTTGCTTCCTGAAAGGCCCTAAAACCGGCAAGATGCCTTTTGCTGGGCAAGCACGCACCAATACCACTATCGCTCAATAGGTTTTTTATGGTTGGCAATCCTCTTTATCCGCTTGGTTTTACACTTTCCATTGTCATCTTTTCGCTTTTCGTATTTTTGTATCCTTACGATCGAAAAGAAAAAGTCCTTTCCGGCATTGATGCCGTGTTGTCGCGATTTGAGGAGTGGACGCTGTTGATAAGCGTCGGCGTTGCCCTAATCGCACTTTTTATGAATGTCGTTTTCCGTTATGGATTTAATTATACCTTGGCATGGTCTGAAGAATTGGTTCGAGAGGTTATCATTTTCACCACTTTCATTGGGTGTTGCGCAGCTGTCAAAAAGCGTTCCCTGATTCGGATTGATGCCAGCGTCCAATTGATCCCCATACTCAGAAAACCGCTTACCTATTTCAGTAATGGAATGGTCATCATTTTTTCGATATTGATGATGTATTACGGATGGCAAATGGCCGCCATGCAGGCGCGAACCTTCCAGAAAACGCTAATTCTCAAGATCCCGCTGGTTTATTTGTATGCGATTCTACCGTTGACCGGAGTTTTGATGCTCTTGAGAACCTTCTATGTCATTTACCAGGATCTCAAACAATCCTAAACGGATGATTGAGAACTCGCCGCCACGATTCATCAAGAACGCCAGGAGTCGATTACTATGCAGTTGAGCGATGTCGTCATCATGTTGATTCTTCTGGGATGTATGGCCACCTATATTCCTGTTTTCATGTGTCTGTTTTTCACAGCTATCCTCGGATTCCTCATCTTTACGGATTTACCCTTGCTGTTGCTGTTTCAGACCATTTTCCGGAGCATGGATAATTTTGCCCTCGTTGTTGTCCTGTTCTTTATTTTATGTGGCAACATCATGACGGCAGGGTCCATTGTCGAGAGGTTGATCAAAGTGGCTAACGCTCTGGTCAGTTGGCTTCCAGGCGGGTTGGGCATGGCCGGCGTACTGGCCTGCGGGTTGTTCGGCGCCATTTCCGGTTCAACCGTCGCCACGGTCGTGGCCCTGGGCGGGTTCATGATCCCGGCCCTTTTGGACAATGGCTACCCGGAACCCTACACGCTGGGGCTTATGACAACCTCTCCCAACCTTGGCGTAATCATTCCGCCCAGCATCGGCATGATTTTATACTCCATGATCAGCAACGTTTCCCTTGAGGGATTGTTTCTGACGGGCTTTGTTCCCGGAGCGCTGATTATGTTTCTGGTTTGTCTGTACTCTTATTTCTTTTTTAGAAACAGGAAAGAGGTCGTTCGCATGCCGATCCCTTCCCTGAAAGATATGGTGGCCGTTTTAAAAGAAGGCTTCTGGTCGTTGATGCTGCCGGTGATTATTTTCGGAGGCATTTTTTCCGGGGCGTTTACCGCCAACGAGGCCGCCGTGGTCGCTTGCGTTTATGCCTTTGTCGTGGAACTGTTCATTCATAAGTCGATGAAAATCAGTCAGGTCAAGGAGATTACGGTCAGCTCGGCGGTCACCTCGGCCACGCTGTTGATCATCGTTGCCGGGGCGACCTGTTTTGGCCGCTTGCTGACCCTGGAGGATATTCCCGGAAGAATCGCCGAAACCGTCCTTTCCGCTATCACATCACCGGTGCTTTTTCTGGTGGCCATGAATGTCATGCTTTTGCTGGTGGGTATGTTCATGGATATTATTTCGGCCACGATGATTCTCGGGCCGGTGTTTCTGCCCATGCTCGATGCCTTCAATATCGATTGGATGCATTTTGGCCTGCTCATGACGGTCAATCTGGCGATCGGCTATTGCACGCCGCCCATGGGGGTCAGCCTGTACATTACCGGTTCCATTGCCAACCGGGATCTCATCTATGTCTCCAAGGCGGTTATGCCCTTTATCGCAATTCAAATCCTGGTGCTTTTATTGTTGACATTCTTCCCCGACGTTGTGTTATGGCTACCCAGACTAATGGGGATGGCATGATCCGTTTATATCCAAAGGAGTGTTTTCGTGAGCGACGATGTTGTTGAAAAGACCAAAAAGACCGGGGCGCTTTATTTCAAAGGAGTGAATGAGGAGAAGCCGTTCGAGTTGTGGCGCGCGTTCGACAAAGGATTGGGCAAGGATCTTTCTCTTTTTATCACCGGCAAACTGTACGCCCGGGAAAAGATCTCTCACCCGACCCGGCAATTGGTGACGGTAGCTGTCCTGACGGTGTTGAATCGGCCCGAAGAACTCAAATTGCATATCCTGGCCGCATTGAATGTGGGGTGTACGCCCCATGAAATTGCCGAGGTGATTTTTCAGACCTTCACATACGGCGGCATTCCCACCGTTAACACGGCGCTTAAAGTTCTCAGGCAGGTGCTGACGGAGAAAGGACAATGGCCCCTTGAGGATTGATCATGGCCCTTGCCATGATCGAGAATACGAGAACCGATGTTTTTCCCACTGCTTTTTTTTTCATCGCCAACCGTTCAATCGCGATACGGATGTTGTCCGCCAGTGTCGTGGCCCCCTTCATGATCAGGCATAAATTGTGTTGGGTTTGATTGGCGCCGCTGATGGTAAATGCCATTTTTTTCATCAATTGAATTGGATTTATATATAAATTGAAGAAATTAATGCGTCAAACACCAAAGTGTTGAACCCCTCGATGAGTCCCTTACAATTGTACTTGACCCGCATGCACCTTGCAGTGCATAATTTACTGACTTGAAAGTGTAAACTGAATAACGCTGATGCTGAACCTGCAACCGTCAACCAGGATTCCAATGCCCGGTTGAGTCGTCTTTTTATTGGCGACGTGCGCGGAGCCCATCCATAAGGATCGCAATCCGATGAACAAAAAAATACTGGTGGTCGACGACAACCGCATGATTTTAAAATTTTTGTCCAACCTCCTGGAAGGCGAAGGGCATGAGGTTAAGACATGCGAAGATGGGTTGGCGGCATTGAGCCTTTTGACCCGTTACCGGCCGGATATCATTTTTGTCGATCTGATTCTTCCCAAAATTGGTGGCGATAAACTGTGCCGGATTATCAGGGCCATGGAGCATCTGAAAGATTGCTACCTGGTCATCATTTCCGCGGCCGTGGCGGAAATGGATTTGGATTTCGAAAAAATCGGCGTCAACGCCTGTATTGTCAAAGGCCCCTTCGGCCAGATGGGCAACCATGTGCTGGCGGCCATAAAAGATGCCCGCGACCCCCTGGCAAGCACCAGGGATCACAAGATCCTCGGGAGTTCAGCCGTGGATGACCTGCCGGTATATGCCCGGCGTATGACCAAGGAACTGATCAGCCGCAGCCGCCATTGGGAAACCATTCTGGAAAGCATGAGCGAAGCGATTCTGGAGGTTTACACCGGGCGTGTGGTTTACGCCAACGCGGCGGCGGTCAAGTTGTTCGGCGGCGCCCTGGAAAACCTTTTGTCGGCAAGGCCCCGGGACTTGTTCGCCGATGCGTTCAAAGACCGGATCGATAGCGTCGTGGCAGAGCCGCAAGCGCCATCGGCTGTGATCGGTTTCACACGGCCCTTGGAACTGAACGGGCGCCAGATCATTATCCGCAACTTCCCGGTCAATGCGGAGCCGGATACGGTTATTTTGCTGATTACCGATGTCACCGATCAGCGGGATCTGGAACTTCAACTCCAGCATGTCCAGCGCATGGATGCAATCGGTAACCTCGCAGGAGGGATTGCGCATAACTTCAATAATTTGTTGATGGGCATCCAGGGCAATATCTCCCTTTTGCTCCAGGACAAAACCGAACGTGATTCGGGATTTGATGAATTGATGTTGATCGAGCGTTGTATCGACAATGGTGCCAAGCTTACCCGGCAACTGCTCAGTTTTGCCAAGGGTGGTGGCAATAGCCCCCAGCTGGTGGATATTAACGAAATCGTGGAAAAGTCCTCCGGTATGTTTGCCAGGGCCCGCAAGGAAGTGGATGTGGTTCAGAACCTGGACCGGCAGCTTGCGAAAGCGCATGTCGATGCCGGACAGCTCGAACTGGCCTTGATGGACCTTTATGTAAATGCCTGGCACGCCATGTCGGCCGGAGGAACCCTGACCATTACCACCACCAACACCACGTTGAATGAAGGGTTTGTAAAACCTTATCAATTGAAGGCGGGCGACTATTTGAAAATCGATGTGGCCGATACGGGCGCGGGGATGGACGACACCGTTCTGGAGCGGATTTTCGATCCTTTTTTTACCACGCGGCCCATGGGCGAGGGAACCGGGCTCGGACTCTCCTCGGTGTTCGGTATCGTTAAAAAACACAAGGGCATTATCACGGTTGAAAGTGAGGTCGGAAAGGGGACGACCTTCTCCATTTATCTGCCGGCGGAACAAGCCCAACCTTCCTTTGGGGAATCGACCGGCAAGGCAACGGACGATTCGGGCCACGCCTTGTCGAATAAGGGCTCCGGTACGATCTTGGTGGTGGATGACGAGGAGTACATTCTCAAGGCCGATGAAGCCATGCTTGGCGAGTTGGGATACGATGTTCTGCTTGCCAACGGTGGGCGGGAAGCCATACGCATATTCGATCAGAACCGGGACCGCATTGTGCTGGTTATTCTGGATCTGATTATGCCCGGCATGGGCGGTGAAACCGTTTTCGAACACGTCAAATCCAATAGGCCCAATCTTCCGGTTATTCTTTCCTCGGGGTACAGTGTCGAAGGCCAGGCCGAGTCCCTGTTGAACAAGGGGTGCGACGGTTTTATTCAAAAACCATATAATCTCAATCAATTATCCCAAAAGATCAAGTCCGTCCTTGCTGAGGGCCAAACCGCCTGCCGATAGCCTTTCCAGATACAGGCCGATTGGTTTTTTACTTATCCAACCCGTTGGCGTGACATGCAATTACTGCGAGAAAAAAACAATCCGGGGAGAAAAAAAAGCCCCCGGAAGATGACCCGGCGGGTACTTTTGTTGGGGGTGACGGTCGGAACCGTTTATTGGCTCATCGCCTCCCTCCTTTCAAAGCTGACCGCCGGGCAGGGGACCTATCTCGAACACGTTGTTCGTCCCGGTACTCCGGATTTGATCAATCGGCTTCTGGTGCTTTGCTTTTTTCTTTTTTTCGGTCTCGAAGTGGGCCGTATCCTCCGCCAGCGCCAGAAGGCGGACGAAGCCCTGGCCGGCAGTGAGGAGAAGCACCGCATCATCATTGAGAATATCGAAGACGGTTATTATGAGGTTGATCGCAATGGCCGCTTTACGATTTTTAACAACGCTTTTCGCAAGATCACCGGTTACGATGCCGCCACCCTCCGGGAGCTGAATTATCATCTGCTTCTGACGCCGGCGGAAATCGAGAAGGTAACCGGTCGGTTCGAAGAGGTTCGGCGCACGGGGCGTGCCGCTAAGGACCTCGGCTTTGTGCTGGTGAGCAAGGATGGCACGACGCGGTTTGTCGAAACCTCCGTCTCTTCCATTACCGATGGGCAGCAAACGGTGATCGGTTATCGTGGTTTGTTGCGGGACGTGACCCGGCGGCGGCAGGCGGTAGCCCTCAAGCATGAGAAAATGGCCGCCGAATCGGCGAGTCGGTCAAAAAGCGAATTTCTGGCGAATATGAGCCATGAGATTCGTACGCCGCTCAACGCCATCATCGGGATGGTGGAAATGCTGCTTGAAACATCCCTGACGAGCGACCAGCGCGAAGACCTCAAGGTGGTTCAGTCAGCGGCCTATGCCTTATTGTCGGTGATTAACGACGTCCTCGATTTTTCCAAGATCGAAGCCGGTAAACTGGAACTCGAACGCTCGCCCTTCAACCTCAGGGATTTTCTTGGCGAGGCCCTAAAAATTCTGGCTATCAAAGCCCATGAGAAACGCCTGGAGCTTGCCTATCGGGTGGCCCCGGACGTTCCGGATCGGTTGCTCGGTGATCCTCACCGCTTCCGTCAGGTGCTTCTGAACCTTGTCGGTAATGCCGTCAAGTTTACCGAATCGGGTGAAATTGTTGTTTTTGCCCGCATCAAATCCCTCACGGACAACAAGCTGCTGCTGCATGTCGCCGTCAAGGATACCGGCGTGGGTATCGCCACCGGAAAACAGGCCCTGATTTTCGAGGCGTTCAAACAGGCCGACGGCAGCACCAACCGGAAATACGGCGGTACCGGGTTGGGACTGGCCGTTTCCTCCCAGTTGGTGAATCTGATGGGGGGGCGTATCGGGGTGCGCAGCGAGTTGGGCAAGGGGAGCGTTTTCCATTTTACAATCGCTTTCGATGTGATGCCCGGCAGCACGGTCGGAGACATACCGCCCGGCGAAATCGATTTGGGCAAATTGTCGGTGCTGGTCGTCGATGACAATGCCACCAGTGCCCGTATTCTTTGCGAGATGTTGTCCAGCTGGAAGATGGTGCCGCAGTCCGCAGGGTCGGTAGATGCAGGGCTTGCGCTTATCAACAAGGCGAAAAAAGAGGGCATGGAGTTCGACCTGGCGTTGGTTGACGCCGGATTGGCCTCTCCCGGGTCCCTGGCCCTGATTGAACAATTGCGGCGGGAGTGCGACGACGCCACCCGGATCGTAGCCATGCTCACGACCACCGCCGCCAAGGAGATGGACCGTTTTTTCGATGCCGGATCAAGGGCTTTGGTGACCAAACCGGTCCGACCCTCGGATCTTCTGGATGCCATTGTTCAGGCGCTTTCCGAAGCGCGCGTCCCGCCAACGCATCGGCCGAGGACAGCCAAAACC
This sequence comes from uncultured Desulfosarcina sp., assembly GCA_963668455.2. Taxonomy (GTDB): domain Bacteria; phylum Desulfobacterota; class Desulfobacteria; order Desulfobacterales; family Desulfosarcinaceae; genus Desulfosarcina. The sequence continues at coordinate 82,366 of CAXXOY010000016.1, read as the reverse complement.
ACGGATCAGGAATTATCCTTGCCGCCGCTCGATATCCTGGTCGCGGAAGATACGCCGTTCAACCAAAAATACATAAAACGCCTGCTGGACAGTTGGCGGTGTAAGCCGACCATCGTGGAGAACGGCCGACAGGTCATTGAGGTGCTGAGCCGCAAGACATTCGATCTTATTTTAATGGATGTCCAGATGCCTGAAATGGATGGCCTCACCGCCACCATGAGGGTTCGCGAGCTGGAGAAACAGACCCGTCGGCATATTCCCATCATCGCCATGACGGCGCATGCCATGCGCGGGGACCGAGAGCGTTGTCTGGAGGTCGGCATGGACGATTACCTTCCCAAGCCCATATCACCGGCCTTGCTTGTGGAAACCATTCAGCGGGTATTGCCGCGACACGACAAACCACACGCGCCCGAGCCGGCAGCGGAGCCGCCGTCGTCACCCGACCCCGGGGAAGATCCGTCCCTGAGGGTCTTGCTTGAGGATTTCAATGACGATTTCTCTTTTTTCAAGGAGATCGCCGAGATGTTCATCAGCGATTATCCCCCCATGCTGGAAACGATCAAAACGTCCATTGATGATGAAGACGACACGCTGCTGGAGCGAACCGCGCACTCACTGAAAGGCATGGCCCGCAATTTCCGCATCGAGTCGGCCGCCGATATCGCGCTCCAGCTGGAACAATCCGCCACCCGACGGGGATCTGAGAATGCGCGGGCGCTTTATCGGCAACTATCGAGCGAACTGACGGCTTTCGAAAAGCGTCTCAAGAAAATGATAACGCCTTCCTGAAAACTATTGTTATCTCGTTCTGTTCTGCCGTCGATCGCCTCTTGTGGTTATTCCTTGATCTTGCGGTTACCCGAATAGGCGAGGGCCGCTGCAATAAAGCTCTGGAAAAGAGGATGGGAGGTCATGGGCCGGGATTTGAATTCCGGATGGAACTGACATCCCAGAAACCACGGGTGGTCCTCGAGTTCAATGATTTCCACCAACTCGCCCGAGGGCGCCATGCCGGAGATTTTAAGCCCGGCATCCTTCAAGACGTCCAGGTAGGCGTTGTTGAATTCATAGCGATGCCGGTGTCGCTCGGAGATGTCCTTGCTGTCGTAGGCCCGGAAGGCCAGACTGTCTTCTTCCAGTCTGCACGGGTAGGCGCCGAGGCGCATGGTGCCGCCCTTGTCCGAGTGGACGTCCCGCTTCTCGACGATGCCGGATTTGTCGTCAAACCACTCTTCCATCAGATAGATCACCGGGTGCGGGGTTTTGATGTCAAACTCGGTGCTGTTGGCGTTTTCCAGGCCGGCCATGTGTCGGGCGAATTCGATTACGGCGATCTGCATGCCCAGGCAGATGCCGAAGTAAGGAATCTTCTTCTCGCGGGCATAGCGGGCCGCGCAGATCTTGCCTTCCACACCTCTTGATCCGAAACCGCCGGGCACCAGAATTCCGTCCACGCCTTCCAGAGTCAGGCTGCACGTGTTTGAATCAATGGTTTCCGAGTCCACGAATTTCAGGTTGACGCGCGCTTTATTTGGAAGGCCGCCGTGAACCAGGGCCTCGTTGAGGCTCTTGTAGGATTCGGTAAGGTCCACGTATTTACCGACAATGGCAATGGTTACCTCGTAAACCGGATGCTGCATCTTGTGGAAAAGAGTTTCCCACTCCTCAAGACGGGGGGCCCGCGTCCAGATGTTGAGCAGCTTGACGATCTTGTCGTCCAGCCCTTCCTGGTGGTAAAAAAGAGGGACTTCGTAAATGCAATCCACATCCTTGGCCGTGATGACCGCATCGGGCTCCACATTACAGAACATGGCGATCTTGCCCTTGATATCGGGGCTGAGCAAACCAACCGTGCGGCACAAAAGAATGTCCGGCTGAATACCGATGCTGCGCAGTTCCTTCACGCTGTGCTGGGTGGGCTTGGTTTTCACCTCCCCGGCCGTACTGATATACGGAACCAGGGTGAGATGAATGTAGATGACGTTATCCTTGCCGGCATCGGATTTGAACTGACGAATGGCTTCCAGGAAAGGAAGGCTTTCGATGTCGCCGATGGTACCGCCGATTTCGACAATCACCACGTCCACGCCATCGGAGGCTTTACGAATACTCTTTTTGATTTCGTCGGTGATGTGGGGAATGACCTGCACGGTTCCGCCCAGGTATTTCCCCTGGCGCTCTTTCATGATGACACTGTGGTAGATTTTTCCGGAGGTGAAGTTGTTGTCCTGGCCGAGCTTGGCGCTGGTAAATCGTTCGTAGTGCCCCAGATCCAGGTCGGTTTCGGTGCCGTCGTCGGTGACGAAGACCTCGCCGTGCTGGAACGGGTTCATGGTCCCCGGATCCACGTTGATGTATGGATCCAGCTTCTGGATGGTGACGGTCAGGCCGCGGCACTCCAGGAGTGCGCCGATGGATGCTGATGCCAGACCCTTGCCAAGTGATGAAAGAACGCCTCCGGTAACGAAAATATACTTTGTGTCAGACCCCATGGAAAACCCTCGGTTGATGTTGATCCGGTAAGCCGGTAATGAAATAATATGTTTGGAAAACTGGGAACTTGTGGTTGATCATGAAACGATGCTTCGATTGTTGGATGTGGTTGTCATGACCGGAAAATAAAAATAATGTAGCATAATTGGCCATCGGAAAAAACCGACTATTCGATTTTTTTCTTTGCTGTCTCCGCTTCCTGTTGAATGAGGCCCGGCACATCCCGTGGGGGGGCTGTATCCGTTACGACCGCCGATGCCTTCAGGGCCTCCAGGTCCATCAATCCCTCCTGCAGCTTGGGATTTACACGCACCTGAACCACCCGGATCTCCCTGGTTAAAACACCGTCGACATAAAAAGTCACCCGGTAAGGGAATTGTCCGTCCTGGATTTTTTTCCAGTCGTCGTAATAAATCGCCACTTGCCGGGGGGGGCCGTCGGCCGGTTTTTCGGCCAACAGCAGACGAACCGGCAGGAAGGAGTCGTGATCCACCGCCAGCTGGGAAACCGACTCATCGGGATAACGGGCGCCGACGACACATACCACCCGCCCTTCGATGCGCCCCAGGCTGGAGATGGCCGTTTCCAGCCCCAGGCGGTTCAGGGTTTTCATCAGCCCCTGGCGGCTCCGGTTTCGCAATACGCGCTGGTAAAGATCGAAGGACTCCCGGGCCCGGGATATCCTTCCGTCGATTACGCTAAGAGAACGCTTACCGACTTCCAGGTACGTGCGCTGCATTTGATCGGAGACGATATCCGACCGGAAACGCCGCGGCATCACGATTCTTGCCACTTCATCCACGGCCGTCGGGAAGGTGTCCGGCGTGGAGGCATAGATCAGCCGTTTTTGCCGGAGTTCCAGGGTGGGCACCCGGCCCATCGCCTTGGCGGTCAGTTCAAGGATGTGGGGGGCTTCAAGAACATATCCCCGGGCTGCCGACGGCTGGATGATGCAAAAAAGAACCACCGCCAGGGCGGCCGATAAACCGGCCGCCCGTCGCGGTGCAATCAGAAGTTTTATCATTGGTAACGGACCATTTCCTAAAACATCCATTTGGCCGGAATGTCCGGCGACAGTTCTAATCGCCGATAAACACATCCTGGGCAAAACGGGCGCCCTTGCCGAGCATTTCCTCGATGCGGATCAGCTGGTTGTATTTGGCGATGCGGTCGGAGCGGGACATGGAGCCGGTTTTGATCTGCCCACTGTTGACGGCCACGGCCAGATCGGCGATGAAGGTATCCTCGGTTTCGCCGCTGCGATGGGAGATTACGGTGGTGTAGCCGGCTTCCTTGGCCATGTGAATGGCCTCCAGGGTTTCGCTGACCGTACCGATCTGATTGAGCTTGATCAGAATCGAGTTGGCGATGCCGTCATCGATGCCCTTTGCGAAAATGGTGGGATTGGTGACGAAGATATCGTCCCCGACGATCTGGATGTACTCGTCCAGCCGTTCGGTGAGCATGGCCCAGTTCTCCCAGTCCTGCTCGGCGAGCCCATCCTCGATGGATACGATGGGGTATTTCTCCACCAGGCTTTCCAGGTAGTCGATCATTTCGGCTGGCGTGAGGGTTTTGCCCTCGCCCTTGAGAACATATTTGTTTTTTTCGTAAAACTCGCTGGCGGCCACATCCATGGCCAGGCCGATGTCCTTGCCGGGCTTGTAACCGGCGGCATCGATGGCTTCGATGATAAAGGTGAGCGCCTCTTCGTTGGAATTAAGATCCGGCGCGAAACCACCTTCGTCGCCCACGCCCGTGCTCAGTCCCTTGCCCTTGAGGATCTTTTTCAGGGCATGAAAGGTCTCGGCGCCCATCTGGACGGCCTGAGCCAAGGTTTTGGCACCAAAGGGAACGATCATGAATTCCTGAATGTCCAGGTTGTTGGCGGCATGCTCACCGCCATTGATGACATTCATCATGGGCACGGGCAGAACGCGCGCATTAACCCCGCCCAGGTAGCGGAACAGGGGCAGGCCGAAGGCATTGGCCGCTGCACGGGCCGCAGCCATGGAGACGCCCAGAAGGGCATTGGCGCCCAATTTGGATTTGTTGGCCGTCCCGTCCAGTTCCAGCAGACAGGCATCCAGGCTCCATTGATCGGTGGCATCCAGGCCTCGGATTTCGTCGGCGATCTTTGTGTTGACATTGTTGACCGCCGTGGCCACGCCCTTACCGCCATAGCGCTTGGCGCGGGTGTTGCGCAGCTCCAGCGCTTCCCGGGTTCCCGTGGACGCGCCAGAGGGTACCGCGGCCCGGCCCGTGGCGCCACAGGCCAGTCCTAGCTCGACCTCGACGGTTGGGTTGCCCCTGGAATCCAGGATTTCCCTGCCCGTTACACTGATAATTTCAGTCATTCTGTTTTCCTTTTCGATAATTTGGTTTGTTTTGATCACACCGGCTGCGCCGATGTTGTCGAAAGACGTTTACGTTGGATTTGAATGTCAAATTGGGAATTTATAAGCCTCGGATCGGGCGATCCGCTTGAGCTTGACAATTTGTTTGCAGATGTTACTCTGCTTGCCGTGGGTTGTCAACAAATAGGCCGGAAAGGCAATCCACCGAACCAAATCATGCAGGATAGGAATAGAGTCAGATGAACGATAATTTATTTGCCACTGCCCATTTGTTCACCGCCGCGGTCCGTGTTCTGGACCACAGGGACCAGACGCCACCGTCCCTGGAATCGGTTTGCCGGTTGCTGGGTTTTTCCGAGGAAAAGGGCGGCTTTTTACTCAACCGGCTGAAGGAGCAGGGGATCGTGGATACGGTGCAGAGCGGGTTCAGCGATCGTATTGTGGTGGCCGATTACCTGGCCATTGAGGATTTGCCTCGTGGGTCGGAGGAGAGCCGCCTGGAGCAGGAACTGAAAAAGTTCAAAAAGGGGAAAAACGTCATGGAGGATAAAGTTGCCTCCATCAAGGCCCAGCAGAACCAGAAAAAGCAGGATCTGTTCGCCGAAATCGAAAAGAAGCTCAAGCAAAAGATGGAAAAAAAATGACAGCCTCGTAATGGGTAAGCCGGCGCTTTATGAGGAATCGGTTTCGGCCTTCAACGCCAGATTCACGGCATCCGAGATCTCGACCAGGGTATACGGCTTGCGTACATAGCTTGCCACGCCCAGGGCGCGGGCTTCCTGAACCCGCGTGGACTCCGAAAATCCGCTGGCGATGATGGCCTTCTGATGCGGTCGAATACGGATGATTTCCCGGTAGGTGTCCAGTCCATCCATGCCCGGCGGCATGATCATATCCAGAATGACAATGTCCACGGACCGTTCGCGCAGCCAGGCCACGGCTTCTTCGCCGCTTCCCACACACGCGGGCCGGTAGCCCAGGCGCTCCAGAATGGCTGCCGCGAATTTCTGCTGTTCCACCGAATCGTCCACCACTAATATACTTTGACCATTTCCCATGGTGAGCCGAAGCGATGTTCTTGCCTGTTTTAGCGGCGCTTCCGAGGTGTCCACCGGGAAATAGATTCTAAACGTGGTTCCCTCGCCTTCCTTGCTCTGCACGGCAATATGACCCTGATGGTCCTCGATGGTTCCCCATACGACCGCCATGCCCAATCCCGTGCCACTGCGGCCCATGACTTTTTTGGTGTAAAATGGCTCGAAGATGCGATGGACGTCGCCTTCCTTGATGCCAATGCCCGAATCCCTCACGCTGAGGCAAAGGTAGGGCCCCGGCCGCCAGCGCTGAAATCCCGGTAGGGGCTCAGATAGGGTGGTGTTCGAGATGGCTATGGTTACCCTGCCTCCGTCGGGCATGGCCTCCACTGCATTGGAAACCAGGTTCATCACTGTCTTGGACAGGTGAATGGGCGATCCGACGATGGGCAGCGGGTCGTCTCCGCTGACCATCTCGACGGTGGCGTTGGGATGAAAAGAGAGCAGCTTGGTATGCTCGGGGCTTTCCAGATAGTCCCGGACCAGATTTGCCAGGTTGATGGACTCTTTCACCTTGACCCCGCGGCGGGCAAGCGTCAACAGATCCTGGACGATGGCGGCGGCTTTTTTTCCCGAGGCCATGATGGTGGCCAGCGGCTTGTACATGGGGTGGTCCGGTGTCATGTTCAGCAGCAGCAGCTCGGGATAGCTGACAACCCCGGAAAGAATGTTGTTCAGGTCATGGGCCACACCGCCGGCCAAGGTGCCTATGGCTTCCATTTTCTGGGCGTGGGCCAGCCGGTCCTGAACATGCCGGCGTTCCTCGATTTCCGCCATTAATTGCTCGTTGGATTGCTTGAGATCTCTAGTGCGCTGCTCGACCAGCTCTTCGAGGCGATCCCGGTGGCGGCCGATCTCGTCGTCCCGTCGTTGAATCTGAACCAGCATGTCGTTGAATCCGTTGATCAGCATGCCCACCTCATCCGTGTGCCTGGTCGGCATGCGAACCGAGTAGTCCTGGTTGCGTGAAACGGTCTGCATGGTCTTGACCAGGCCGGTTATGGGGCCGACGATGGATCGGTTCAGTTTGGTGCAGATAAAATGCGCGATCACAAAGAGAAGCAGACTGAAGCCGATCAGACAAAGGATGAAAATGTGAATGGATTTTTTCAGGCGATGCAGGTCCATGCGGATGACGATATGGCCGATGATTTTGCTATTGAGCCGGATCGGCCTTGCCAGGTCCATGAAATCGGAATGAAACTGAATTTTTTGTTGCTGGTCGATAAGCACCGACAGGGTTTTGAACAATGCATTCGGAGTCGCCTCTTCGGGGGGGGCGGGCGGCTGGGAATCGGTCCGGCGATAGGTGGCGAACGGCCGCCCTTCGGCATCCAGAAGATCGGCCGCGATCACATCCTTTTCGGCCCGCAGGCCGGAGAGGATTTCGTTGGCGGTGATTGAATCGTTGAACGTCAGGGCCGCCGTGCTGTTGGTCCCGATGATTTCCGATAAGGTGGTCATGTTTTCGACCAGTCTGTGACGAAAAGCGAAAAACTTTTCAATGGTTATCGCCGTCGCCATCACGGCGATAATCAGGCCGGAAGTTACCAGCACGATCAGGGAGAGTTTGTGTCGAATCGGTATGTTCAGCAGCTTTGTTATTATCGTTGTTGTGCGTCTCATTCCATTTCTTCCGCTTGCGCGTCTACTTGACCACCCGCGCCAGATTGAGCAGTTTGGAACTGATCTTGAGGCCCGCCTGGCTGGCGTTGTCGAGATTGATCTCCAGTTGGATGCGTTTGCCGCTGGTCAGAAGGTTGATCATGCCGCCCCGGCTCACGAAACCATCCTGGTCGGAAACCGTGAGAATACCCTTTCGGCAAAGCCTCGTGTATAGTTCCGGGCATGTCCGGGATATGTCCAGGGTGATGAACAAAAGCTGGCAGCGCTGCTTGTCCAGTTCGGCCGGATCGGTGTAACGCACAATGCGGATGGCGCGGCCGCATACGGTTTCATTGGACACGGTGCGATCCAACGTTTTTCCGAAAGGGTCGTCCCCCAGGATACCGATGGTGAAGAACGCGTCCGTCTCGTTTAAGGACGGGGGCGGCCATTGGACAAAGTTCACCAGATTATAAAGGAATACCGCCTTGACCTGATATTCGCTGAACGCATCGCCCCGAGCCGGCGGCGATGCGGCAAACAGCAGGCCGAGAATGGCCGCCGCCAGTATCACCCATCGACGGATGCGGGCGATGGTCGGTGAGAGGCGGCGGGCCGGCCGGCGGTTTATGGAGCAATTCTCTGTCATTGGCTGTCGATCGGTTAAAATTTAAAGGCAACCTGGCCATAAACGGTCCGTGGCACCTCGGTGGCAAAGACGGCACTGTCGGAGAATTCCTGGTGATCGTCGCCTATAAGATTTTCGACACTGACGCTGAACATCCACCTGGGGGAGGGCGTCCATTCCAAACGCAGGTCGATGCGCGTATAGCTGTCCACATCCAGGGATTTCAGACGATCCACGTAGTAGAGCTCGGCGTCCAGTTGCAAGTTGCAGGGAAGATCCAGGTAGGAGCGGATCTGGAACTGGTGTTCCGGGCTGGTTCCCTCGTTGGTCAACGTCTGTGTCGCGTAAACGTCGTTGCCCACGCGGTGCAGGTCGATATCGATCCAGGCATAGCCGGTCGAGATGCGCCAGATGTCCAGGGGATTCCAGGTCACCAGGGCCTCGGCACCGTAGGCCCGGCCTTCCATGGTGTTGCTGATCACTTGTGGGACCACCACATGCGGCGGCAGGGGGCTTGTCTCCACATATACCGTTCCATACGGTGTATCACGTAATTCCTTATAGTCATTGTAAAAGGCGGTAAGGTCCAGGAAAAACCGCTGACTGGGCTGCCAGCGATAGCCAGCCTCATACGCGATGAGGTCCTCGGCGTCGAAATTCTTATTGCCCTGGATGCGCACAACCGTCACGTTGCCCAGCATATCGGTGCCGCTGACCAGGTTCAGATTCACATCCTGATCCGATCGCGATGGGGCACGCACGGCCCGCGAGACCGCGGCCCAGAGCATGTGCCCCTCGGCGGGTTTGAGGCGTAGACGGAGATTGGGCTGGATCTCGAAACCGCTGTAATCGTTGTGCTCGAATTTGGAACCCAGGGTCAGCCACAAAAGGTCATCGACCAGCATGATGTCGTCCTGGGCAAAGGCGCTCCACAGGTTATCTCTGGTGCTGTCCGGATCGAAGGAGGTATTCCAGGTGCCGGTGATGTCGTCCCGGGTCCAGCGGTAATTGAGCCCCCAGACGACATCGTGTCGGTTTTCGGGGTTCCAGCGATGCTTGAATTCGAAATCGATGGTGTCGCGGCTCTCCTCGGCCACCACCTGATCCCGTTGGACATGATCATAATACGCTTGCAGCATAAACTCCGACGCCGCCGTCCACTGGCGCGACCAGCGTGACAGCAGGTGCCCGCCGGAAAAGGTCTGGGTCTCTTTCAATTCCCTGTAGTAAGGGGCGGTCAGGTAGCCGGACAACCCTATGTAGAGATCCGCCTCGCCATCGTAGATGCGACCGTCCAGGGTCACATCGTCATCCTTGGCGGGCTTCCAGTCCGCCCGGAAACCCACTTGTTTCGATTCCCATCCATCATGGGCATCCTCCCCGTCAGGTGTTTCGTAAGCCTCCCGCTCAAATCCCTTGGCATAGAGCCTGACATCGGCCGAATCGTCTATATGCGCACCGTAGCGGGCTTCCACCAGAGGTCTTTCATGGGTGCCGACACCGACGGATACGAGGCCGCCGATGGTTTCGGAGGCTTTTTTGGTGATGATGTTGATCACGCCGTTGACCGCGTTGGCTCCCCAGACCGTGGCTCCCGGACCGCGTATGACTTCGATGCGGTCGATGTCGGCGATCACCACGTCCTGAACATCCCAGTAAACACCGGAAAAAGTGGGGGTGTAAACGCAGCGGCCATCGATCAATACCAATAATTTGTTGCTGAACCAGTCCGCGAAGCCGCGTGAAGTAATGGCCCACATGTTGGAATTGATATTCGCCACCTGAAGGCCGGGAACCATGCGCAGGGCATCGGGGATCGTCCTCGCACCCGTGCGATGCAAATCCTCCTGGGTGATGACGAAAACAGCCGAGGCCGTATCGAACAGGGGTTCGGCTTTTTTGGAAGCAGAAGTGATTTCGGTCTGCAAAAGGGCTTCGATGGACAATCCCTTCAGATAAGAGATCGTCGGATCATCCGGGGACTCTGATTTCTGTGCATTGGCACTGGGTATACTCGAAACGCCGAGCAGTAAGACAAGAACAAGTCCTCCCAGTATCCTGATTGTACGGGCCATGGATAAATCTTGGCGTTGCATGACGGTCGCTGTCCTCCCTTCATCTGTTGGTGCCGACATCCTCGATTTCTAACCTAATAGAGGAAATAAAGGAGATCCTCATGATGTTCCGGTCCCCGTGTGCGGGGGTATCGTAAGCAGACCAAACCGGGGCGCTTTGCTCGGAAGATGCGATTGAGCGGTAGATAGGCCGGGCGCGCGGTTGCCAGGTGGACGATGTACAATGGAAGCAACGGCTTCAGTCCAATATAGTGGAAATAGGTCTTGATTATACACGACTATCGGCGTTGCCGCCAGATAATTAAATGGGTACGGCTATTCGATGAGTTTTCCGGCGGCGGCCAGGCTTTCAAGACCATCCGGATCAAGGAAGACAATTTCCTTGCCTTCGACACGGATCAACCCCTGCCCGGACATTTTTCCCAGGATGCGGGAAAGGGTTTCGGGAATGGTTCCCAACAGGCTGGCCAGTTGCCCCTTGGAGATGTTCAGTCTAACGCGATCCGATGCGTTTTGCTCTTCGGCCAGGATGACCAGATAGGAAGCAAGACGGGAAGGCACCTCCTTGAGAGAGAGATTCTCGATCTGCACGGTAAATTGCCGCAGCCTCAGGGACAGCTCCGCCAGCATGTTCATGGAAAGCGGCGGGTGGCGGGCAATCAGATCCACGAAGGCGCTTCTTTGCAGAAAGAGAATTTGGCTGGCCACAAGGGCCAGGGCATTGGCCGGAAAGCACGAACCGGAAAAGACCGGCACTTCTCCAAAGGGGGTTCCCGGGCCGTAAATGTGCAGGATCTGTTCTTTGCCTTCCGGAGATATTTTGAAAATTTTGACCCGGCCAGTCCCGACAATGTAAAAACCGTCCGCCTCATCCCCTTCCATGAAAATCGACTCCCCGCGCCCGTATTTGCGCAGGGTGGTGATGGAACCGATTTCATCCAGTTGTTCGACCGTTAACCCTTTGAATAAGGGGATGTCGGAAAGGGTTTTGATTATGAGGTTTTTTTGCATGGTTTCGTTATGCCTTGGTTAACGGGTCGGTTTCAAGTGTTAAGCGAAGGCATTATGCCGATTTTGCGCCAGGCTCCCACGCTCTGCGTGGGAGCCTGTTCTCGGTTAGAAATGACACGGCGCTCCCACGCATGAGCGCGGGAGCGAGATGGCACATGGGGTCGAAACGATAATCAACATTTTTTCACTTTTCTTCGTTTTCTTGATCTAAGTCAAGGCGCGGTATCTTCTTTTTGATGTAGTTAAAGGCATACGCTGGCTGAAACGATACGGCCGGTGCCATTATCCAACAAACAAAAGGAGGAACGTCCATTGGAACCCCGGATGAGGACCTGCAGGCCATTTTGGGGTAACTAAGCATTTTACCTCTGTAATAATCGAAAATCGACCTTATGTTAAAATTAATATGGCTGCCGGTCACGCCGGCAGCCCGACCCCCGACAACAACCCTGAATTAGGCAATTGTCGAGCTTGCCGCATATACAGGGAACAACGAAAGGCCGGACACCATGAAATGCCCAGGACAAGATACCCAATATTGGAAGCCCGGCGCCATCTATGAGGTGGCCTGCCCCCAATGCGGCGCCAAGGTGGAATTTTTCAAGGACGACACGGCCCGCAAATGCCCTGAATGCCGACATCGGTTTGTCAATCCGGACATGGATTTCGGCTGCGCGGCCTATTGCCAGTACGCGGCCCAGTGCATCGGCACCCTGCCCGAGGAGTTTCTGCAAAAGGCCGACGATCTGCTCAAGGATCGCGTAGCCATTGAAATGAAACGCTATTTTAAAGGTGACGTCAAGCGCATCGGCCATGCCATGCGGGTGGCCCGGTATGCCGAGCGCATTGGCCGGGCCGAGGGCGGCAATCTCGCGGTGATCTTGTGCGCCGCCTATCTGCACGACATAGGCATCCATGCGGCCGAAAAAAAACACGGCAGCAACGCGCACAGGTACCAGGAGCTTGAGGGGCCGCCCATTGCCCGGGAAATTCTGGAAAAGCTGGGCGCCAAACCACCCCTGATCGAGGCGGTGTGCGACATCGTCGGCCACCATCACCATCCCCGCAAAGAGGAGTCCCTCAGCTTCAAGGTGCTCTTTGATGCGGACCGCATCGCCAACCTGGAAGATGCCAAAAAGAACAAGGCGCTGTCAAAGGATAAACTGGCACGTGTCATCGAGAAGCAGTTGCTTACTACCGCCGGTCGCCAAGAGGCCCGCAAAACCTTGCTCGGACAACCTTCCACGGCGGAAATAAGGGGGTGACCATGATCGTTAACAGAAAAATAATCCAAATCGATGAAGATCGCTGCGACGGCTGCGGCAATTGCGTGGTCTCCTGCGCCGAAGGCGCCCTTAAGATTATCAACGGCAAGGCCAGGGTCATTTCCGACAACCTGTGCGACGGCCTGGGCGCCTGCATCGGCGATTGCCCCCAGGAGGCTTTGAAAATCACCGAACGCCGGGCCGAGGAGTTTGACGAGGAGGCTGTGGAAAAGCACCTGGAATCCCGGGGCGAAGCAGAAGGAGAAATGAAGACCATGGCCTGTGGCTGCCCATCGACCCGGATTCAGAGTCTTGCCCCGGCCGGCAACTGCCGGACGGCCAACATCCCCGGCGTTCAAAGCTCCTGTCCGACCGGATCGGCCCTGGCCCACTGGCCGGTGCAGATTCGTCTGGTTCCACCCGATGCGCCTTTTCTCAAGGGCGCCGATTTGTTGATCGTCGCCGATTGCGTGCCTGTTGCCTTTCCCACCCTGCACCGCGATCTTCTGCCCGGCAAGGTGGTTATGATCGGTTGTCCCAAATTCGACGACGCCCAGGACTACATCGATCGATTCGCCCGCATTTTCAAAACCGCCGGGATCAAGAGCGTGACGGTCGTGGTGATGGAAGTCCCCTGCTGTTCGGGATTGCCGGCCATCGTCGAAAAGGGGATGGAAATGGCCGGTGTTGAGGTGCCCTTGTCACAAATGACCATCGGCACCCGGGGTGAACGGGTGCTCGATTCTTGATGTTTGCCTTCATCTATTAAAGATTCAGATAAAGATTCAGAAGATAGTGACGAATACTATTAAGGGGGGGGGGCGCACACGATCATTTAAAAGCATTCGCCGCATCCATTCGTATCTGAAAATATACTTTCAATTGGGTATAAGGCAAATCCATCATGAACATTTCCAAGAAGATATTCATTGTCGCCTTGTCCGGAACGATTATTCTCGGTGCCGTTGCCCTGGTGCTTTCACTGCGTGCGCTTGAAAAGCGGGGTCAGGAGGAAATAGCGTTTGCACACACCGTCATGATGGATGAAAAAAAGAGCAAGCTCAGAGACTTGATTCAAAGCACCTACGCCATTATCAAGGCGCATTATGACTATGCCCATGATCCTGAAAAAGTTGCTGCCGCCTATCGTAAACAGCTCAAGAATATTGTTGATGTCGCCCACGGGAGCGTGAACGAAATTTACCAACGCGATGATTTGGGGCCCGATGAAAAGAAACAACTGGCCGCCGATCTGGTCGGGGCCATGCGCTATAACGAGACGGATTACCTGTGGATCAACGACATGGCCCAAACGATGGTCATGCACCCCATCAAACCGGCGCTCAATGGAAAAAATCTTACCGATTTCAAGGACCCGCATGGGAAAAAGCTGTTCATCGCCTTCACCGAGATGTGTCGTGAGAAGGGTGAGGGGGCGGTGGACTATATGTGGCCCAAACCCGGGCAGGAGGAACCGGCTGCCAAAATATCCTATGTCAAGCTGTTCGAACCGTGGGGCTGGGTGATTGGAACCGGTGTTTATCTGGAGACGGCCGAGGCGCGCTTCATGGAGGATGCGAAGAAGGCCATTGCTCAACTGCGCTACGGCGCCAACGGGAAGGATTACTTCTGGATCAACGACATGGCCCATACGATGGTCATGCACCCGATCAGTCCGGATCTCAACGGCAGGAACCTTACCGATTTCAAGGACCCCAACGGAAAACGGCTGTTTGTCGAATTTGTCAATGTGGCCCGCGAAAACGGGGAGGGGTTCGTGGACTACATGTGGCCCATGGCCGGCCGCAGCGAGCCGGTTCCCAAACTGTCCTATATCAAACAATTCGAACCCTGGGGATGGATCGTTGGCACCGGGATCTATCTTGACGATGTCGAGCAGGCGATTCAAAAAGAGGAGGCGGAAATAGAAGCCGCCATCAAAACCCAGCGCAACCATCTGGCGGGGACCCTCCTTGTACTGTTGGTGTTCACCATTGTCGCTGTCGCCTGGATCAGCCGCAAAATCACGCATCCCATCATCCGCGCCAGTGTAATGCTCAAGGACATCGCCCAGGGGGAGGGCGATCTGACGCGCCGACTGGACGTTCACAGTCACGATGAAGTGGGCGAAATGGCCAAATGGTTCAACCGGTTTGTGGACAACATTCAGAACATCGTTCAATCCGTCGGGGAGAACATCGGCAGTTTGAGAGAGTCCTCGACCAATCTGAAGGAGATTGCAACCAATATGGTTGCCAGCGCCGGGCAGACCTTTGACAAGGCCGATGCCGTGGCGACATCCGTGGAAGAGATGAGCGACAATATGGGAAGCATTTCTTCCGCCATGCAGGAAGCCACCGGAACCATGGGAACGGCGGCTTCCGCCGCAGACGGCATGACCGGCACGATCAAGCAGATTGCCGACAACACGGAAAAGGCCCGTGGGATTACCAGCGATGCCGTAACCCAGACCGGCCAGGCGTCTTCCCAGGTATCGTCACTGGGTAAGGCCGCCCAGGAAATTGGAAAGGTTGTCGAGACCATCACCGATATTTCGGAACAGGTCAACCTCCTGGCGCTGAACGCCACCATCGAAGCGGCCCGCGCCGGCGAAGCGGGCAAGGGATTCGCCGTGGTGGCCAACGAAATCAAGGAGCTGGCGCGTCAGACAGCCGCCGCCACAGGAGAAATCAAAGCCCGGGTTGAGCAGATCCAGAACTCCACCGATGGAACGGTATCCCAGATAGAGCAGATCACCAAGGTCGTCTATGAAGTTGACGGCATCGTCTCCTCCATTGCATTGGCCGTCGAAGAGCAAAGCCTTGCCACCCGGGATATTGCCGGCAACGTGGCCCGGGCGGCGCAAAATATCGACGTCGTGGAAAAAAGCGTGGCCCAAAGCTCCACCACTTCATCGGAAATATCCCGGGAAATCAGCGAGGTGCATCAGCACGCCGGCGAGATTTCCGAAAGCAGCGCTCTGATCAGCGACAACGCGGAATCCCTCAGCCAGCTAGCTCGACAACTCAACGAACTGTTCGGGCGCTTCAAGGTATCCAATATAAAGTGATCCCGATCCGTCCTTCCTTGAATTCTATTTTTTTATCGTGATCAGGGGACTCAATTTTGATAGGCTCGTAAAAAAACCGGCTTGTCATGCCGGACTTGATCCGGCATCCAGAAGAAATTGTAACTCCCGGCCCACATGTTTTGACCAAAATCAGTAGCGGTGCGATATTACTTTGCCTTTTGTTTCATACCCCCCGGAAAGGAGTGCCCCCGTGCAACAGGAAAAGCCCAGGCCCGATGCAATTGCCATTAACGAAGCTCAACTGATTTTGGCCGAGAAACGGACCTCCCTTGCCGTCATGCGCACCGGCATTGCGGTGCTGGCCTTGCCCATGTCGGTGACCAGCCTTCTGATCGCCACCTCCAAATACTACACTATTTTAAATGTGCTGCACTTTTTGATCCCTCTTTTCGGGATCAATACGGCCCTGGTGGTCCTGGGCATTTATCTGATTCGGCGTTCGATCGTCAGGATGCGGGCATATGACCGCATGATCGAGAATATTAAAGCGGAGCATAGCATCCTAAGAGACTTTATCGCCTGACGTCGAATCCAACACCTCCCTCACCTTGGTGGCGATGGCTTTGATGGTAAACGGTTTCTGGATGAAGGCGGTATCGTCGTTAATCACGCCCCGGTGCACGATCTCGGTGTTTGTATACCCGGACATGAATACCACTTTCAGATCCGGGTGGCGCGCCGCGGCCTTCACATAAAGCTCCTTACCATCCATCACCGGCATGACCACGTCGGTCAGCAGCAGATGAACCTGATTCCCATGGGTGGCGGCCAACGCCAACGCTTCGCGTCCGTTCGCCGCTGGCAGGACCGTGTATCCCCGACGGGTGAGAATAATCCGGGTCAGATCCCGAACTTTTTGATCGTCTTCCACCAACAGGATCGTCTCGTTGCCTGTGAGTTCCCGGTCCGCTTGCGAATCGTTTTTCTTCTCCACTGCGGCGGCGTCGCAAACCGGCAGATAAATCTTGAAGGTGGCGCCCTGGCCAGGTTCGCTGTAAACCCAGATGCTGCCCTTGTGCTGCTTGACGATGCCGAAAACCGTGGCCAGGCCAAGCCCGGTTCCCTGTTCTCCCTTGGTGGAGAAGAACGGCTCGAAAATCTGGCTGGTGGTTTCCTCATCCATGCCGTGACCGGTGTCGCTTACCGCCAGCATGAGATGCGGCCCGGGAATAACGGACGGATGGCTTTCCGCATAGACCTCGTCCAATTCCGTCATGGCGGTTTCGATGGTCAGCCGGCCACCGGTCGGCATGGCGCCGGCGGCATTGACGGCCAGATTCATGATCACCTGCTCGATCTGCCCCACGTCGGCCATTACGGGTTGAATTTGCCGGGTAAGGGAAATTTGCAGCAAAATATCTTCCGGAATGGTGCGGCGCAGGAGACGTTGGAATTTCGTGATGGTGCGGTTGACGTCGATGGGTTTGAATACGAGCCTTTGTCTGCGGCTGAAGGCCAGAAGCTGCCCGACCAGATCTCTGGCGCGATGCCCCGCCTGCAAAATGGCCTCCACCGCTGCGTATTGTTCGTCCTTGTTTTCAAGATCCTCCAGCAGCAGATCGCCATAACCGAGAATCGGGGAAAGCAGGTTGTTCAGATCATGGGCCACACCACCGGCCAGTTGACCGATGGCTTCTAGTTTTTGGGATTGGAGCAAAAGCTCCTGAAGCTTTTCCTTTTCTTCCTGGGTGCGCTTGCGCTCGGTGATGTCACGGGCAATACCCAGCACGCCGGTCAGCTCTCCTTCAGGATCGTAAATATGGGTTTTAATGGTTTCCAGAAACTCCCGATGACCGTCATCGGCAAAGACGACGGTTTCTTCGTTCAGACAGGGCTTGCCGGCGGTTATGGCCAGTTGGTCCTTTTTTCTGAAAAAATCGGCAGCTTCGGAGGTAAGGAAATCATAGTCGGTTTTCCCGATAATGTCGGCTTCGGGGGCGCCGAAAAAGCGTTCGAAGCGCTTGTTGCAAAACAGGTATTTGCCCTTGGGATCCTTGAGCCAGACAAGGTCGGGCAGGGCGTTGACCAAAGTGCGCAAACGGGTTTCGCTGCGTTCCAACGCTTCCTGGGCTCTTTTGATTTTGGTGACGGCCAGATCCATTCGATATTGGGTGGCGATCAGATCGCGGCTGCGGTTGTCGACCAGCTCTTCCAGGTGCTCCCGTTTGCGGCAGGCCAGGTTGGTCAGGACCGCCAGCAAGGCTGTCAGGGTCAGGCCGATGAGAAGCGTAACCAACGGTACCTGGGGCGGGAAAAGGTTGATGTAGGCCATGCCTGCACGGGCGCTGATCAGAAACGTCCTGCCGAAGGCGAAGACCGGATACTCAAACGACAGAGAAGTACCGGGGCAAATGTCGTTTTTCCAGGATGTGGCCAGCGTCCGGATGGCGCCCGTTTTTGCCGACACCAAGGACAATGCCAGTTGAACGCTTTCGTTGGGGCGTGCCCCGTGCACCAGGTCGCGGGGAATAAAAACCGCCATGCCCACACCCATGGGCCGTTTTTTTTTATTATGTCGAAAAGCGGGATGAAACACCTCGATGGTGGTGGGGTTTTCTACACCTTGATGTGCCGCGATGGAGATGTGGCAGGTCGTCAAGCCGCTCTCAATCGCTTTTTCCAGAGTGACCCGGCGGTGTCTGTCGGCTCCGAGATCATACCCCGGCATGCCTTTGTTGCTTGACAGCGGCGCCACATGGACAATCGGGAAATAGACACCTTCCGCAGGCCGCGTCCGTTCGGCCCAGGCCCAGTATTGGATTGCCGTATTCTTAAGAAGGCAGAGGCTGTAGCGGCTGAATTCAGCGGGGCTGACCCACTCGCTAGCTTCGAACAGCTGGGCCAATCCTTCCAATTCTCTGTATTGCAAGGTGTGGAGTCTGTCGGTAATGTCTTCCGCCCTGGTCTGTGCCAATTGCTGGAAGGCGCGCTTGCGGTCAAGTCTTATTTTGTTGTTGACGACCCTGGCCATGGAGATGCTCAGAAAAATGCCCAAGATGACAATTGCCAGAATGATTTCCCGGTAGTGATATTTATGGCGGGGGTGATTGGAGGGCCGGTCCAAGCCGCGCAGCAAAAACGAGCCGCATGCCAATGACAATAACATGCCAAGGGTGAGAAGAGCAGACGGCAAGGCGGACCTCAGCAGTTTCCCCTCCCAGCCAATGGCCGGAAAATCCATTCCCAAAACTACGGCCACGTGATCGTTCTCGGGATCGATCAGGGGAACCATGGCGCTGATCCATGTTCCCCAGCGGTCTTTGGTGGGACCCGAGGTCAGAGCCATCCGCCGGTTGAAGGCTTGCAGGTCGGTGTCGGAGATTTCATCGTAGGTCTGGCCGGGCGGCGATTCATTCTCGGAACCGGTCGGCTCGTTGTCCACGAAAAAGAAGACACTGCCGTCCGGTCGTTGGCCCAACAGGTAAACGAACCGGCAGCCGGGCGTGACGGCTCGGATGGCGGCGAGTTGTTCCTTTAGTCGGTGGTAGGCCGGCAGGGTTTTATCGGCCGCGGTTCCCGAAAGGGCCTCGATCCGTTCGATCCGGATGGCCCGGGCCACCAGCCGCGCCCTGTAGAGCAGATCCTCGCGTTGCCGGCTATCCGTATGCCAGATGTCGAACCAGGCCAGAAAAACGCCGATGACGATGATCGTTATCAGGAAGAGGAGAACCGGCCGTTTCAGCAATACTTTTCTCACCGTATGCTCGCTATTGTCCGTCACAAGGCATAGTGTCCTTTTTTAATAGTTAAATAGCAGGAACAATAGTGGCGTGAGTTGGAAAAACAGGTTGGGCGATGATTGACCTTGGGGCTAAATGCCGATCGCCCGGTTTGCCTTTTTACCTTATCTCATTTGAGTGAGAAGATCAATCGATGCCCCATGAAACGGCAGGCAATCGCTTTTCCCCACTTGACCTCCACCGGCTCCTGGAATAGGGTAGAGCGCTTTGATTTGGATGCGGATTTGAACACGGAGAGACGGTTTGGCCGACCTTCAGGACCTTTTACAATTCATTTTTGCCGGGATCACCAGCGGCGCCATCTATGCCCTGATCGCCCTGGGCTTTTGCGTGGTGCACAACACCATCGGAATCGTCAATTTCGCCCAGGTGGATTTTGTTTCCCTGGGCGGCATGTTTTTATTCAGCGGTCTTTTCTGGGCCGGCGTGCCCATGATTTGCGCACTACCCCTGGCCGTGGCGCTTGCCGCGCTGGTGGGCATTGCCGTTGAGCGTATCGGTATCCGGCCTTCAAGGTCCCAGAACCACCTGGTGCTGATTTTCCTGACCATCGGTATTTCCATCATCCTGCGTGGGATCATGAAGCTGATCTGGGGTAAGAACCGCATGGCCGTGCCCTCCCTGGCCGGTGACACCCCATTACGTATCGGCGGGGCTGCCATTTTGCCCCAGGCCCTTGCGATTCTGGTTATCACGGCACTGGCCATTGGATTCCTGGTGCTTTTTTTCCGCTATACCCGATTGGGATTGGCCATGCGCGCCGTGGCCTCCAACCAGCGGGCCGCCCATGTGGTGGGGATTTCCGTGGGGCGGGTAAAGGCGGCAAGTTTTTCCCTGGCCGGTGGATTGGGGGGGCTGGCCGGCGTGCTGATCACACCCATCACCACCTTGAGCTACGATGTGGGGGTGATGCTGGGGCTCAAGGGATTCGCCGCTGCGATACTGGGTGGGTTCGGCTCATTCCCCGGTGCGGTTTTGGGCGGCCTTGGGTTGGGCTTGCTGGAGTCCCTTTCCGCTGCGTATTTGAGTAGTGCTTATAAGGATGTCGTGGCGTTTGTGGTGTTGTTGCTGGTGTTGTTTGTCAGGCCGAAGGGACTGTTGGGAAAATAATGGGTCCTTATCTTTGCGGTCAAACAAAAAAATTGAAAGTACCAGAAGGCATCTGGTTCCCACGCTCCGCGTGGGAACCCCATTCCCGGTCATGACCAACATGGCGCTCCCACGCAGAGCGTGGGAGCGAGAGGGCAAGGCTCCGATGTACCAATGAACAAAAAAGATCGAATCCTATACTTCATCACCCTGCATAGAACCGGCCTGACCGTATCCGCCCTCAGCCTGTTTCTTTTGGTGTGGCCTCTGGTGGAACGCAACCCTTACAATCTGGGGCTGACCAACCTGATCGCCATGTATGCGCTGGTGGTCTTGGGGCTGAATCTGTTTGTCGGCTACGCCGGGCAAATCAGTTTGGGGCATGCCGCCTTTTTTGCCATCGGCGCCTATGGATCGGCCATCGGCACGGCGACATTCGGGCTTTCACCCTGGCCGACCATGGTGCTGGTGGCCACGCTTGCCGCCATCGTTGCCCTGGCGGTGGGGGTGCCCGCCTTGAAACTTTCCGGGCACTACCTGGCCATGGCCACGCTGGGCTTCAATATCGTGATCTACTCCGTCCTTGTTCAGTGGGACACGGTGACCGGCGGGCCGAGCGGCTTGGCCGGCATTCCCTATCTCGCCATCGGCTCCCTGGTGTTCGATAACGAAATCGCTTTTCATTACCTGGTTTGGACGGTTACCATGCTGGCCATGCTGCTTTGCCTCAATCTGGTCCGCAGCGGAGCGGGGCGCGGCCTGGCGGCCCTGGCTGAGGACGAAACCGCCGCCGCGGCTCTGGGGGTCAATATCCGCCTGGCCAAAATCAAGGTTTTTGTCTTGTCGGCGGTGCTGGCCTCCCTGGCCGGCAGCCTGTTTGCCCATTGCTATACGTTTGTCAGCCCGGATTCCTTCGGGATTTTCGTCTCCGTGGATTTCGTGATCATGGTGGTGGTGGGCGGCATGGGTTCAATCTGGGGCACCTTGTTTGGCACGGCACTGATCACCATGCTTCCCGAATGGATCGAGACCCTGGAAAACGTCAAGGATATCGTTTACGGCCTGATCCTGGTATTGATCCTTCTGTTTTTGCCCCAGGGGCTGGTAACCGGAATTGTCGACGCGGTGCGGACCAAGATGGCCATGGGGAGTAAAAATGCTTGAGTTGATCAAGGTGAGCAAATGGTTCGGCGGCCTGCCTGCCCTCTCTGCCGTCTCCTTCCACCTTGAGCCGGGAAAGGTGACGGCCCTGATCGGTCCCAACGGGGCGGGAAAATCAACTTTGATCAACTGTCTCAGCGGGGTGGACCAGGCCAGCGAAGGGAGCATTCGGCTGGAAGGAAAGTCCATTGCAACCCTTCCGGCGCATGCCGTCGCGGCCTTGGGCATTGCCCGCACCTTTCAAAACCTCAAGCTTTTTCCGCGTATGAGCGTCTTGGACAATGTCCTGGCCGGATTGACCATTGTTGCCGAATCCTCCTTTTTACGCTGCATGCTGCGGCTGCCCGCCCTGCGCGACCAGGAGCGTCAATTGCGGCTGCGTGCGCTCAAGGCCCTCGACGATTTCGGGCTGGCCGAAAAGGCCGGCTGGCCGGCGGCGGCGCTGGCATACGGGGAGAAGAAGCGAGTTGAAATGGCGCGTGCCTTTGTCAGTAATCCGCGTCTGGTGTTGCTGGACGAGCCCGTGGCGGGTCTCAACAATCAGGAGACGGCGCACATTGCCAGCCATATCCGGCAGAAGCGTAATGCCGGACACACCATGCTGCTGGTGGAGCACGACATGGAACTGGTCATGGATGTGGCCGACCAGGTGGTGGTTTTGGACAGCGGGCGGCTCATCGCCAGCGGCACGCCGGCGGCGGTGCAAAGCAATCCCCTGGTCCTGGAAGCCTACTTGGGAAGTATGGAGGCGACGGCCTGAGATGAACAGCGAAACGCCCCTTTTGACCGTGGAAGAGCTGACCGCCCATTATGGCGCGGCCCAAGCCCTGTTCAGCGTTGATTTGACGGTGAATGCCGGCGAAACCGTTGCCCTGGTGGGGGCCAACGGCGCGGGCAAGACCACTTTGCTCAATTGCATCATGGGGCTTATGCCGGCGTCCGGTGGGTGCCTGTCGATGGACGGAGAAGTGGTGCCACGGCCCACACCGGCGGCCATGGTGAGAAAAGGCCTGGCCCTGACGCCCGAGGGGCGGGAAGTCTTTCCCCATCTGAGTGTTGCCGAGAACCTGGAACTGGGCGTCGCGGCGCTCAGGATCGGTCGCCGGGAGATGCTTCGTCGCATCCAGGATGTTTTTGATCGGTTCGACCGCCTGGCCGAGCGTCGGGGACAGCTTGCCGGAACCTTGTCCGGCGGGGAGCAGCAGATGTTGGCCATGGGCCGAGCGTTGATGGCAAAACCGAGACTGCTTTTGCTGGACGAGCCCAGCTTGGGCTTGGCCCCATTGATCACCGATGAGATTTTTGCCATTATTCATCAACTGTCACGCACCGGCGTGACCATTTTGCTGGTGGAACAGAATGCCGCGCGCGCCCTTTCCGCCTCCCATCGCGCTTTTTTGATGTCCGGGGGACGCATTGTCCACAAGGGGCGCAGCGAGGACCTATTGGTCGATCCCGCCTTGCGGGCCGCTTTTCTGGGCGCCGCCAGCCGGGAAAAACCCGCTGCCAGCAGACTGGGCGCCGCCGGACTGACCAATATTCGTTTGGAGAAACCTGTTATGCACAACAAAACCTTTATGCCC
This sequence comes from uncultured Desulfosarcina sp., assembly GCA_963668455.2. Classification (GTDB taxonomy): domain Bacteria; phylum Desulfobacterota; class Desulfobacteria; order Desulfobacterales; family Desulfosarcinaceae; genus Desulfosarcina. The sequence continues at coordinate 59,171 of CAXXOY010000016.1, read as the reverse complement.
GATTTTGCCGATACCAAAGCCCTTGCGGCCCATCAACTAAGCGGTCTGAAATGGACCGTTGGCCATGCCTACGAAGGCTCGGCCTTTTACCGCCAACGGCTGGACGAGGCCGGCGTCACCCCGAATTCCATCACCAGCCTGGACGATATCCGACGGCTGCCGTTCACTTCGGCCCAGGATTTGCGCGACGGCTATCCGTTCCCGTTGCGCGCCGTGCCCTTCGAGCAGATTGTGCGCATTCATGCCAGCTCGGGAACCACCGGTAAACGCAAAATTCTCGGTTATACCCAGAAGGACATCGACGACTGGGTCGACTTCTTTGCCCGCTGTTACGAAATGGCCGGGGTCACTCCCCTTGACCGGGTGCAGATCGCCGTGGGATACGGCATCTGGACCGCCGGCATGGGCTTCCAGTTGGGGTGCGAGCGCTTGGGCGCCATGGCCGTGCCGGTGGGGCCGGGTAATCTGGACATGCATATTCAGTTCATGCTCGACACCCGTTCCACCGTTTTTTGTTGTACCGCCTCCATGGCGCTTTTGGCCGCCGAGGAGATCCACCGTCGGGGCGTGGCCGACAAGATCAACGTCCGCAAGATCATTTACGGTTCCGAGCGTAGCTCGCGTTCCATGCGCCAGAAAATTTCCGAGCTGTTCGGCGGCGCGGAGCTTTTCGACATAACCGGTCTGACCGAGCTATACGGCCCCGGCGCCGGCATCGAGTGCCCGGACCACGACTGTATCCATTACTGGGGTGACTATTATATTCTGGAAATCATCGATCCCGAAACTCTTGAACCCTTGCCCGACGGCGAGTGGGGCGAGATGGTGGTCACCACCCTCTGTAAGGAGGGAGCCCCCCTGATTCGCTATCGTACGCGGGACATCACCCGTATTATTCCCGGCCCCTGTACATGCGGGTCAACCATGCCCCGCCATTCGCGCATCAAGGGCCGCAGCGACGATACCGTGAAATACCGTGGGGTCAACATCTATCCCTCGACCATCGACACGATCCTCTCATCCGTCCCCGGCCTGGGATCCGAATACCAGATGCACCTCACCCGCGACGAAGGGTCGGGCAAGGATTTCATGAAATTGATCATCGAGCGCGGCCAGGGTGTGGAGGAGGGGAGAAGTCCGGAGCTGATTACCGAAACGGTACACCAGATCAAGAAACAATTGCTGGTCACGGTGACTGCCGAGCTGGTGGATTACGGGAATTTGCCGCGTACGGAGCGCAAGAGCCAGCGGGTGTTTGATACTCGGATAACTGACGAAATCGTATGAATTGGTTTACAGACTTTTCCTCGAACTCAATATCGGCGTTGGCCGGCGGCATTCAATCCTCGAAATATATACAATATCGCCGTGGTTGAATCCCGCCAGCCGCCTTGATCTTGAGCCCGATAGCTTAGCGCTTTGCCATGAGGTGGCCATCAGCCATTGAGCCGCTATGGCCACCTCATCGTGTCCTCAACTCTTTCGAAGGAGAAAACGCTGAATCTTTCCGGATGGCGTTTTCGGCAACTGCTCCACAAATTCGATTTCCCTGGGGTACTGGTGGGCGGCCAGTTGTTTCTTGACGAACCCCTTGAGTTCATCGGACAGATCATCATCGCCGGTTGTACCGGGCCGCAAGGCGACATAGGCCTTGATGGTCTCACCGCGAAGGTCGTCGGGAATACCGACAACTGCCGCTTCCATGACCGATGGGTGCTTGATCAGGGCGCTTTCCACCTCGAATGGTCCGATGCGGTAGCCCGCGCATAAAATAATGTCGTCCGACCGTCCGCTGAAGTAGAAGAAATCATCCTCGTCCTTGCTGACCGTATCCCCGGCAAGTAAATATCGGCCGTTGCCGACGTATTTCTCTTTTGTTCGCGCTTCATCCTGCCAGTATCCGCGAAACCAGCACAGCGGCGAGTTCTCGGTATCGACGGCAAATAGTCCTTCCTTTCCGGCCCCCAGCTCACTTCCGTTTTCGTCAACCACGGCCATCCTGAAGCCGGGCATGGATGGCCCCATGGACCCGAGTTTTAACTCTTTTTTAACATCCTCGCGGTGATGGTTGTTCGCCGCCATGCCAAGTTCGGTTTGGCCGAAATGATCGTGGATGGGAATACTCCACAATCTTTTGCTCCATTCGATGACTTCCGGATTGAGGGGTTCCCCTGCGCTTGACGCTACGCGCAGGTATGATGGATATTTGTTGGCGATTTTGTCACCGGCCGCCTTTAGAGCACGATACGCGGTGGGGGCGGATGCGAAATTGGTCACCTTGTATTTGCTTAAAATGCGAAAAATATTTTCGGGATCGAACGCCCCCCCGTAAAAAAGCGTCGCCTTACCCACCAGTAATGGCCCGATCAGGTTGTAATAAAGCCCGTAGGCCCATCCCGGATCGGCCATGTTCCAGTACATATCGTCCTCGCGTATATCCAGACCGAACTCCATGTAAGCCTGGAAGGAGGCCAAGGCCTTGACGGCCACTTCGACGCCCTTCGGACTTCCGGTGGTTCCCGATGTATAAAGCATGACCAACAGGTCTTCGCCGGTGACAGGTTCCGGTGTTTCGACGGCCTGCCCTCGCTCCAGTTCATGCCAGAAACTATAATCGCCTTTTTCGATGCCCCGGCCGTCAGTGCCGGCGATGGTGACCACGGCGATGCGGCCCTCTTTGTGGCACGCCGTGTCCGATATTTTGGGACGCTGGACTGTGTTGGTGATGAGAACCTTGGTGCCGCTGTCGCTCACCCGATGGTCGATGGCATCCGACCCAAAGGCCGTGAACAGGGGGACGTAGGCCGCCCCCAGGCGCCAGGTCGCCAGGGTGGTTATCACCAGTTCGGGTGATTTCGGAAGCAGCGCCGCCACCCGGTCGCCTTTTTCGACCCCGATGGACCGGAGGAACCCGGCCATCTTGGAGGATCGTTCCTGCAGCTCCCGAAACGTCCATTTCGATGCGTCGCCATTGCCGTTTTCGTAGAATAGGGCAATTTTCTCGGGAATCTGGGCATGGCGGTCGCAGAGAAAGTCGGCCGCCGATATGCCCTCTCCGCCGTATTCCTTCAGCCAGAGGTCGATTGCCGCTTGTGGGGTCAGGTCAGTCATTGCCATATTGGAACTCCTTCCTTGGAAAAGATTGAACCTAAACTGAGCGATTCAAATTTTGGTACATATAAAATTTAGCAAGAATAGCAACGCAAACAGATCCTTTTTGCCGCCCAAAATTTGAACCCTTGCGGGTTGCCGATCTTGCCGCATCTACGGCGTTTGATGTCTTCCCGCATAGAAGGGCTATAGCGGAAATCCATCTGCCTTGTATATGCGGCAAGCTTGGCAATCGCTCAGTTTAGGTTGAAAGAATGAACTACTGAAGTTTCCCGTTTTTTATAGCCACTAGCGCACTGATGAACTTATGACTGAATTCAGAATAATCAATGATATCAATAAGTTACGAATTTTTGGGCGCGCCGTAACCTATTGATATCATTGCAAATATTCTCCAAGACTTCGGGGGAAAACGTAAAAAAGCTAATAAATACGGAATGTTAATGTTGCTTGCGAGGCCAGGTTGTGGTATGTTTCTTCTACCACGAAAAAAACACCAAAACCTGGAGGCCTCGCATGTTTATACTACACGACATTCTCAAAAAACTCAAAAGCCAATTCCCACAATCGGGGAAAGCCCAGGAACGTAGTGTTTGGTTCGTATACACGGTCATTGCCATCATCATTCCGTTTACATCGTCAAAAACATCCAATATCCTCCGATGTCTCAAAACGGTGTTCGGATTTGATTGGATAAAAAGGAAAAAGTTCTACACGTTCATGGCCTCTCCAAAAATTCCTTGGACACGGTTATGGCAAACGCTGTGGAAAACGATACCGGAGCCGTTGACCGATGGCATGTTGTTGATAGCCCTTGACGATTGTATCAATCCAAAAACGGGAAAGAAAATATTTGGCTGCGACAAAATTTTCGATCACGCCGCCAAGCAGAACCAATCCAGATATCCATGGGCACAAAACATCGTTGCCGTGGGGCTGTTAAAAAAGATCAAAGGACGGTGGGCCTGTCTACCTTTGAGCTACCGGTTCTATCTTTTGAAAAAAAGCATTAAACGTATCAACCGCAGCCATGGAGTGACGTTGGCATTCAAAAGCAAGCTTGCCATGGCCGCAGAGATGATCGCGGAAATTGCCGAAACCTTTCACCGTATTAAGGTGGTAATCGTCACGGACTCATGGTTCGGTAATAATGGTCTTTGGAAACCGTTGCACGGCAAACTGGGCATATGGGTTAATATGATATCGAGGCTTAGATCGAACAACAATTTGTTTGAACTGCCGGGTCCACATTCCAGTCGACCGGGACGTCCCCGGAAATATGGAAAAAATATCGGCAACGCTACGTCGCTGGCCGTTCGATTTAAATCCCTGGCAAGAGAATACACCGTCAATCTATATGGCCGCGACCGGACCATAGTCGCCTATGACCGGGTTCTTATGCTCAAGACAATCCGTTGCGCGATCAAGGTGGTGTGGGTCTACCGCCAAACCCAGTGGGTAGCGCTCTATTCAACCGATTTAACTTTATCGGCGCAGCAAATTGTCGAGTATTACGGCGCCCGATGGAAGATCGAAGCTTTTTTCAAAGAACTGAAGCGTGACATCGGCAGTGCCGACACTCAAACTCGGCACCCGCAGGCCGTCAGCAATCACCTTCACTTTTGCATGTTGGCGACAACCGTGGTCTGGATCTATGCCTGCCGGATGGAGAAGGCGCCAACACGACGGCATGCTGTCGATGGCCGTAATGGTTTTGCCTTCTCCGATGTTCGCCGGGCTGTTGCAAAAGCTGCGCTGGACAGTAATTTCAATAGGGTTTTCCCGTTGCAGCGAAAATCCGTCGTTAATTCTCTCGTGGAAGTACTACTGCGTATTGCAGCTTAGTAAAATTTAGCAAACTTTAGTGAACTATTGATCATCCGGTGAGAAAAGCGGCACCACCCCGTCACTATCCATGAAGTCATTACGGGAAATGATTCGGTGCCCTAGTTTTACCCGCTTGCCAATCAATGCCATGGATGCCGAATCAGGATCAACGCCCTCCAAATTCCCCACCAGCCAGGGGCCTTCGTCAAGTTCCGTCAGGATCACGATATAGGGCGCTTCATGCCCGTCTGGTGCCACGCGGATCACCGTGTATGTCCGGATAACACCTTTGCCGGAAAGCTGGGCAGGCGTCAGCGAAGTCCCGCCACACGCGTCGCAAGTCGCCTTGGGGGGTGTGGTGATGCCGCCGCATGCCTCGCATTCGAGGCCCATCAGCCGATTTTCTCTAAGTGCCGCGAAATAGGCATCGTGGGTCAAGTCAAACAATGCTGTATGCTCCTCTCATCGACCGAGAATGATGTTTACCACTGTCCCGGCGTTTCCTCCAAGGGTGTCTGTCATTCCAATCCTGGCACCCTGAACCTGTCGTTCGCCACATTCCCCTCTCAGCTGTTTGGTAATTTCGTATATTTGGGCACAGCCGGTTGCACCTATGGGATGGCCCTTGGATTTGAGACCGCCGGAGGGGTTGATGGCGATGCGGCCGTTGATGGCGGAGTCTCCCCGCTGCACCGCCGCCGCACCATCCCCATATTCAAAGAAACCGAGATTTTCGCTGGCGACGATTTCAGCAATTGTGAAACAATCATGCAACTCGCAAACATCGATGTCTTCGGGACCTACATCCGCCATGGCGTAGGCTTGGCGTGCCGAAGCGACACGGGAGGGCATTATGGTGAAATTTTTCTGGCGTCCCAATGCGCCTGCCGATCCCTGTCCTACGCCGAGCACACGGACTGGCTGTGAGACATGTTGTTTCGCGATATCATGGCTGGTCAGCACCACGGCAGCCGCGCCATCGGAGAAAGGGCAGCAGTCATAGAGCTGTAACGGGTCGCAGACCATGGCGCTGTTCAACACTTTATCGATGGTGATTTCCGACTGAAACTGGGCCAGTGGATTCATCGTTCCATTGTGGTGGTTTTTTACCGCCACCTGGGCCATTTGGGTTTTCAACGTGTCGAGGGGGATTTTATACGTGTCGGCATATAGATTGGCCAGCATGGAAAAGACGCCTGGGAAGGTAAGGCCGCAAAGCGCTTCGTAATGACTGTCGGTGGCCATGGCGAATGTGCGTGTCGCCAGCGCAGTGCCCATATGCGAGATCTTCTCGACACCACCGACCAGGGCGACATCGACCATTCCGGATGCGACCCACATGAACGCATCCCGAAAAGCGATGGAAGCCGTCGCGCAAGCGCCTTCAATCCGTGTTGCCGGGACCTCGGGGCCAAGGCCGATTTCGTTGGCCAGAAATCCCGCGAGATTTATCTGGCCCTCGGCAAAATCGCCCAAAACGTTGCCGACAAACAGTGCTTGAATCCGTTTTGGCGAAAGATTCGACTCCGCCAATGCCTCAAGCGCGGCCGAGGCAAACAACTCCTTGATATTTAAGTTTGTTGGACCGAAACGCGTCATTCCCACGCCAAGAATGGCAACCTCTCTCATTATTTGCGGTGTCCCTTTCTATCTGGTGAAACGATTATGGACGCATGACACGTTGTCGGCGTTAAAATAATGGTCAGGTAATGAATGGTTTTCATTAATAGTGGAAAATGCGAAAACTTGAAATTACCTAAAGCTTGTATTTTAAGGTTCCACTATATATTATGTTAAAGTTAACCGCTTAAAATTTAAAGAATATTTAAATGATGGGGGCTCGCGGCGGCATTGTTCGAACAACCGTGCCTTAATCGGGGGCCCCGGCTGGACCGGAAAAAATGGCATACGACGATCAATCCGATTCCTGTTGGCAAGCCGCGGAAAACGCAACCCCGTTCGGCCAGGTGAACAAATCGTCGAATAGTTTTCCAACCAAAGTGGAGGAACTGTTTCGATCACTGCTCAATTCGAATGCCGACGCTTTCGTGATTTATGACATGGACGGCGCTGCCCAGTATATGAACGATGCATTCACGGAAATATTCGGGTGGCGTCGTGAAGAACTCTTGGGGCGTCGCATTCCCTTTGTGCCGGATCATGAAAAAGCAACGGCGCAAATGTATATCAGGTTGCTTTTTAGCGGTGAAATCGACCGATGTGTTTTTGAAACCCAACGGCTGACACGCGATAACCGCTTGCTCGATGTCAGAATCAGCGGGTCTTGCTACAATGACGGTCAAAACAAACCCATTGGGATGCTTTCCATTATAAATGACATTACCCTGCGAAAAAAAGCCGAAAAGGCATTGGCAAACTCGGAAAAAATGCTGGAGCGGCTATCGGCTCAAATTCTCAATGCCCAGGAATTGGAACGCAAGCGCGTCGCCCGCGAACTTCATGACGGAATTCAGCAGTCTCTTACGGGAATCAAATACAAACTTGAGAACGCGCTGGCGGAAATGCCCCAAATCCATTCCGGACCGAACGCCTCCCTCCAGGCCATTGTGCCGTTGATCCAGAACACCCTCAATGAAATCTACAACATTACCATGAATCTGCGTCCATCCATGTTGGATGAACTTGGTCTGATATCGACGATCGAATGGTTTCGAACGGAATTTCTTGCAACTCATGGAGATGTTGAAATCAGTTGGCGCATCGGCGTGAAGGAAGATGAGATACAAGATCATTGTAAAATTATGATATTCCGTATCATTCAGGAAGCGTTCAACAATATCGTCAAGCACAGCAAGGCTAACCGGGTTCGCCTTGAATTAATGAAAAGAGATCGCAATCTGGAACTCTCTATTAAGGATAACGGCATTGGCTTCAATGCCGAGGAATATTTGACCGAAACATTTCAAAAAGGCGGAATCGGGCTTTCAAGCATGCAAGAGCGCGCCAAACTATCCGGAGGAGGGCTGCACCTAGTTTCGAAAGAAGGAGAGGGCGTGCAAATTACCGCCAGGTGGCCAATTAGGAATCGGTTAATGTAATATGTATCCTAAATCATACGATTCTTATGGAGACCAAAATTTGAATCGCCTATTTCAGGATGTACTACTTGTCGATAAACCCTTCACGCATTGCAAACACAACAAGATCCGGGATACTGTGCAGCTCGAGTTTCCGCATTAAATTAGAACGATGCTTCATGGCCGTGTTTACACTTATGGCTAATAGGCCGGCAATCTCCTTACTCGTGTGCCCCTCTGCAATCAGTTTGAAAATTTGTCTCTCACGCGAGGTGAGCTTATCCATCGTGCGTTCCGGCCTGATTTGCTTCCTTCCATCCAAAAAACCTTCAATCACCTTGCCCGAGATGGCAGGACAGATATACGTGTTCCCTTTGATGACATACTTGATGGCATCCATTAATTCCTTGCGTGTGGCATCCTTGAGAACATAGCCGTTGGCGCCGGCGTCATACGCGGCGAGGATGCTTTGTTCGCTTTTATTCACCGTCAGAACAATGATTTTTGTTTCGGGGCGAATGCGTTTGGCTTGCCTGATCGCCTCGATCCCGTTGAGTTTGGGCATGGATAGATCCATTAAAACCAGATCGGGACTCAATTTTTCTATAAGTTTGAGCGATGCATGGCCATCCTGGCTTTCGCCGATAACCTCAAGTGCTGGATCCGAATCCAGCATTGCCCGAAGCCCTTCCCTGACGATTGTGTGGTCTTCAACAATGATGACCCGATGTTTCGAAGCCATTATGGTACATTAACCTCCTTGGTGACGCGGGGAATCGTGGCGCACAATAACAGCCGGTCGCTTGGAATTCAAATGGTTGTTGGGATAAACCGCGTGCTTTGTGCGTAGCCTGTCACACGATGTTACTATTCATAGAAATGTCCTTGTTAAAATTCGCGTTTTTGTATAGTCTCCCCAAAATCTAACAAACCGGATTGAACAAGGAGAGGATGAAATGAACAAGGTAAAAAAACTGTCGATATTGGTCGTATCGCTGGTCCTGGTGTTGTCCGGCGGAAATGCCCTTGCCGCGGACACCATCAAAATCGGTGCGTTTTTTGATCTTTCGGGGCCGGCGGCCTTTATCGGCACCCCCACCAAACTGGTGGCCGACATGGTGGTGGATAAGATCAACGGGGACGGCGGGGTCAACGGGAAAAAAATAGAGCTGATCGTCGGCGATACCGAGGGTGATCCGGCCAAGGCCATCAACATCGCCAAGAAGTTCATTTACAAAGACAAGGTGGCTGCCATTATCGGCCCCACGCGGACCGGAACGGGCATGGCGGTCAAGAAGATCGTGCATGGCGGCAAGATCCCGACCTTCATGACCGTGGGCGGCGACCCGGTTATCATGGGCGGTAAACTGGGACCGTTTGACTGGGTTTTTAAATCCCCCCAGCGTTCCTCGGTGGCGGTCCAAAGGCTATTTGCCTATCTAAAGGAAAAGGGCCTGACCAAGATCGCCCTGTTGACCGCGGCCGATAGTTTTGGCAAGGACGGCGCGCGCTGGCTGACCAAGCTGGCCCCGGAATTCGGCATCAGTGTGGTGGCCCAGGAAGGCTTCGGTCCCAAAGATACCGACATGACCACCCAGCTAACCAATGTCAAAAACGCCGGACCCCAAGCCATCGTGGTCTGGACCATCGGTCCGGCCGGTTCCATTGTTTCCAAGAACAAGGCCCAATTGGGCATCGATCTTCCGCTGTTCCAATGCCACGGCCTGCCGGATCCCAAGTACATCGAACTGGCCGGCGCGGCCAGTGAAGGGGACCGCATGCCGGCCACCAAACTGATGGTTGCGGAACAGTTGCCCGACAGTGATGTCCAAAAAACCGTCATCCAGGAATTTGTCAGCCTTTATACCGATAAATACCATTACGATAAACAGTTCCCCATCAACACCCACTCCGGTTACGCCTGGGACGCCATCATGATCGTGGCCGATGCCATGAAAAACGCCGGCACCGAGCCCGAGGCCCTGCGCTCCGCCATCGAGGCAACCAAGGGGTATGTGGGCGTTTCCGGTGTGTATAGCCTGACTCCGGAAGATCACAACGGCCTTGGCGTGGATTCCATGGTGATTGTGCAGGTTAAGGATGGGACGTTCACCATGGCTGAGTAAACGCCATTTGCTTATCTATAGAAAATAACCGGGCGGCGCTTTTAGCCGTCCGGTTATTTTTATTTGGACATAAGAAATGATCATGGCTATGATCTGGCAAAGAAATCCGCACCAAAAGAGTTGATCGAGGGCTGGTGGCCCGCCGCATGAAAGGATAATCGAGCGAAAATGGCTACAGACGAAGCCGCACCAAGCCGTCCGCCGTTATGGCAGATAATTCCGCTCGACGCGCACGAGCTGCCCGCTGCACCAGCGCGGGAGGCCGCCGCCAAGGGGCTGGCAGCCCTGTGGCGATTAATCCGGAGAAGTAAACATCCCCAAACGCCGCCGCAAAAAACCGATGACCAGTTGCAAGCCTTGGCGGGCGGTACGCTTTCCCGGCTCGTGCCGGCCATTGACTGGGAACCGGGCGCGGCGGCCATTACGGATCACCTCTCCAATTGGCCGGGAAAAGGGCGGCAAGATTCGCCGATTCACTTTTTTATCGGCCCGCCACACGGCGGCCGGTTGGAAATGTTGACGGCTATGGCGAGATCTGGGCAATGGCCCGTTGTCAAAGCCCCATCTTCAACACAGATTCTGGCGCGGGATGCGTCATGGCTGTCGGACTGGCCCGTCGCCGACCGGCCATGGATACTGCCGGGCCTTGAGGACTGCTTCCTGAGGCATGCCGACGGGTTGGATCTTGTGCGGCGCTTTTTCGAGCGTGCCCTGTCGGGCCGCCTGGGTTTCGGTGTCGTGGGATGCGACAGTTGGTCCTGGCGTTACCTGCGAAAGATCTGGCCCATGCCCCAGGTACCCGTTTACACGTTGCAGGCCTTTGATGGCGACCGGTTGGCGTGTTACTTCGACACGTTGGCAACTTCAAACGGTAACCGGGCCGTGTGTTTCCGGGAAGTCGACAATGGCCGGGATGTTTTGCGCAATCATGCGCCGGACGAGCCGGAAGATCCGTCAGCCAGCGCTTTCCTAAAATACCTGGCCGCCCAAAGCCGGGGCAATCCGGGGGTGGCGGTTGCCTATTGGCGTGCCAGCCTGCGCGCCGGTCCCGATGACGCTGACGAATCGAAATCCCCGGCAAAGACCGATTGCCGTGAAACCGTATGGGTCAAAACCGGGCTCGGAGAGCCGGCGCTGCCCTTGGAACCGGCTCGGGAGATCGCCTTTATCTTGCACGCCTTGTTGTTACATCATGGACTTGCAGCAGATTTGTTGACCACCGTGCTGCCCTTGCCTCCGGATTCGATTTCGGCGATACTGCTTCAACTGGCGGCCGCCGGAATCGTGAGGGAAGACGGCCCGGCATGGCGGGTTACGGCCCTGGGGTATCCGGCGGTCCGGCGGTTTTTGAAAAACAACGGCCATCTGACAGACACCTTTTAACCAGGCGCCATTCGGGAGAAAATGAACAGCAGCACTGATATCGCCAGAATTTTCAATGAACTGACCCAGGCGGCGGTTATCAACATTGTTCTCATCGTGGCCGGATCACTGGTGCTGGCCGCTATCCTTCAAAGCAGCCTTGTATGGCTGGCCAACCGGCTTTCCGGGAAAAATCGCCTCTACCTGCTCGCTTCGGTTCCGCTTGTGAGGCTTTTGGTTATTGTCCTGGCCCTGGTTCTCATCATTCCTCAGATCATCGAACCCACCGTGGCCAACATGGTGGCCCTTTTTGGAGCGGCGGGACTGGTGCTGGGATTTGGCATGAAGGATTACGTCGGCAGCCTGATTGCCGGGATCGTGGCCCTTTATGAGATCCCCTACCGGCCGGGGGACTGGATCGAAATCGACGGTGTTTACGGTGAGGTGAGGCAAATCGGCATGCGGGCCGTGGAGATCGTCACGCCTGACGATACGCTGGTTGTGATTCCCCACCTGAAACTTTGGGACCATTTGATCCACAACGCCAACGGCAGGGGGGCGGACCTGATGTGCGTGGCCGATTTTTATCTCACCCCGCACCATGATGGCTTACGCGCCAAACGCATCCTTCACGATGTGGCCTTGACCAGTGCCTTCTTGCAGATCGACAAACCAGTGGTGGTTGTGGCCGCGGAAACGCATTGGGGTACACATTATCGCCTAAAGGCCTACCCCATCGATCTGCGCCAGCAATTCCAGTTTATTACCGATTTGACCCTTCGTGGAAAGGCGGCGCTGATCCGTTCGGGGATGCGCCTGACCAGCCTGTCCGCGGTTACCTCGGAAAAAGGAGAGTGTGAGTAATGAGTAAATACATGCAGTTGACTGTCGATGTGCGGCCGTTTTACGCACAAGGGTTCAACGCGGCGTATCCCAAGCTGGCCGCGAGCCTATCCCATGCGAACGCGATCGGCGAGGATGATGAACCGGCCCTTTACGATCTTGTGGCAAGGCTCGATAAAGTGCTTTACGCCCTGGATGGAAGCCCGGAGGTGAAAGAGATTCTGCTCAAGCAAAAAGACAGCTTGAAAGCCCTGTATGACGAAATTGAAGGCTATGTTGCCGACTGGAAGCTTTCCGATGCGGACAAGGCCTTGTATAGGATGGAAGATGTTTTCGAGGAAATCGAATACGCCCTGGACGGCGTATGAAAAGGAGAGGGCAATGACTACCAATCGTATCTGCAACCTGCTGGGAATCCGTTATCCGATTATCCAGGCGCCCATGAACTGGGTCAGTGGCGCCGAACTCGTGGCGGCGGTGTCGACCGCCGGCGGGCTGGGTACCCTGGGACCGAATGCCGGGGCCGGTGAGATTACCGCGGATGTGGAACTGACCGGCGAGCGCATGCGCGATCAGATTAAAAAAGTACGGTCACTTACCGACGCGCCTTTTGCCGTCAATGTGGTGGTCGGCGCCATGGAGGGACTCAATTTTTCGGAGAAGATCGTGGAGGTTCTCATAGAGGAATCCGTTCCCGTTGCCGTGGTTTCGGTTGGCCGACCCGATGTATACACGGAGCGTCTCAAGGCCGCCGGGATAAAGGTCCTGCATGCCATCTCCACGGCCCGCCATGCGGAAAAGGCCCAGGCCGCCGGGGTGGACGCGGTGATCTGCGAGGGGTACGAGGCCGGTGGCCACAAGGGCTTCACGGAGCTGACCACCCTGACCCTGACCCCCATGGTGGCCGATGCGGTGAGTATCCCGGTGATCGCCGGCGGAGGTGTGGGCGATGCGCGCGGCATCCTGGCCGTCATGGCCCTGGGCGCCGATGCCGCTTACATGGGCACTCGCTTCATGCTTACCCGGGAGTCCCAAAGTCACGCCAACGTGAAGTCCGCCATAACGGAGAAGCAAGGCGTGATCACCACCTCCGTGCCCAAGGCCTATATGCTCGCCAGGGATCTGATCAACGATTTCACCAAGACCTATCATGAAAAAAAGCAAGCCGGCGCCAGCGACGAAGAACTGGCGGCATATCTCAAGGAGAACTCCCAGTATCATTCCCAGCACCTGGGCCGGGCCCATGACGCGGAAATCTGCTGCGGACAGGTGGCCGGGATGATCGATTCGGTCGGCGCCGCCGGTGAGGTCGTGGCCGAGATGGTGACGGGGATTGGGATGCGGATTAAGGATCTGCAGGCAAGGGTGGATTGTTTTTAATTGATGGTGCCCATCTTCAATTCAAACCGCTCCACGATCAAGGAACAGGCCAGGCAAAGCACGAAGTAAATGACTAGGATGGTGATCCAGATTTCGAAGGTCAGAAAAGTGGCGGCCATGAGTTCCATGCCCTGAAAAGTGAGTTCCTGAATGGAAATTACGGCCACGATGGAAGAATCCTTGATCGTTGAGATGAACTGGCCGGCCAGGGGAGGGAGCACCCGGCGCAGGGCCTGGGGAAAAATGATGTGGTAAAGCTGCTGGCCGCGGGTGAATCCCAGCCCGGCGGAAGCCTCCCACTGCCCCTTGTCGATGGACTGAATCCCGGCGCGGACGATTTCGGTGATATAGGCCCCTTCGTAGACGGCCAGGGCCACCACGCCTGAAACGAAAACCGAAAGGCGTGACGGATCATCCAGGAAGGTTCTCAGAAAGACCGCCAGCGGCCCGCCTTCAACCCGCGCCAGGCGGTCCACGCCCAGGGCCGGCAGCAACCGGTCACCGATAAAGTAGTAGAAAATAAAAATCCAGACCAGGACCGGAATGTTGCGGATCAGGGCCACATACCCGCTTCCGATGATGCGCAGGTAACGGCTCTGGCTGATGCGCATGAGCCCCATGACCGTTCCCACAAGCATGGCCAGAGCCGTGGCCCAGAAACTCAGCCGCAGGGTTACCAGTACACCCTGCAGGATCAGCCCCGGCACCCATCGCCCCGCATCCTGATCGAAACGAAGCATATACTGCGGGATCACCGCCCAGTTCCAATGGTAGTCGGCTTGAACCGCGGCCAGGAAAAGCAGCCAGATGCCCACCGCCCCGACCCCGGTGAGCAGGATCAGGTCGGTGGGCGTGGCTTTTTTTTTGTTCTCGATCACTTGAGCTGGGATTCCCAATCCTTGGTTTCGAACCAGTAGGTCTTGCGTTCCTTCAGCCAGCCTTCGGCCGCCACATAACCGATCCAGTTGTTAAAATAGTTGAGCGTGTCCACATCGCCCTTGCGCACGGCAAATCCGATGGGCTCACGGGTAAAGTTCTCCTTTAAGGGAAGGAACAGGCGCTCCGGATATTTGATGGCCTGGAAGGCCGGCGTGGGCGCGGAACCCACCACTGCATGCACGCGGCCGTTGATCACCTCCTGATAGGCCTGGGCCTCGTCGTCAAAGAGGCGCAGCTCGGCCTCGGGCAGGTATTTTTTTGCGGCGGTGACGGCCGTGGAACCCAGGCGCGCGGCGATGGTCACACCGGATTTATTGTAGGCTTCCAGCCCCATCATGCCGTCAGCCATTTTTTTGCTCGCCACCATGGACATGCCGGTGAAGTCGTAAGGGGTGGTGAAGTTCACCTTCAGGTTGCGGCTGGGCAGAATCCCCATCCCGCCGATAATTACGTCGAACTTGCCCGTGAGCAGGGCCGGAATGATACCCGACCATTTGGTGGGCACGAATTCCACCTTGACGCCCATGTCCTGGGCGAGGCGTGTGGCCACATCGATCTCGAAACCGATGAGCTTTCCGGTTTTGTCTTTCATGGCCCAGGGAACGAAGGTGGACATGCCCACCTTGAGCACGCCGCGCTGAATGACCTGCTCGACGACGCTCTCCTGGCTGTCCGCAGCCAAAGCCGCCTGGATCGGGGTCAGGGCCGCAATAAGCAAAGCGACCAGAACAATAGTCCAATTTCGTCTGTAACGGTTCATCAAAATCTCCTTTCCGATTTAATATTCAAAACACTTTAACATCTTTTATTGCTCTTCCGGGTTCGTCGATAGTCTGTTTTCCACCACATGCGCGACCCAGGACAAGGAGAGGGTCAAAAGCAGGTAGATGGCCGCGATGGTGAACCACAGCTCGAAAACCAGATAGGTCTCGGCGATGATCTCCTGGCCTTTCATGGTCAGATCGTAAATGGCGATGGTGCTCACCAGGGCCGAATCCTTGACCAGCGATACCGCTTGGCTGACCAGGGGCGGCGTCATCTGGCGCAACGCCTGGGGCAGCACCACATGGCGGTAGGTCTGAAACCGGTTCAAACCGATGCTCTCCGCGGCTTCCCACTGCTCCCGGGGAACCGCCAGAATGCCGGCGCGGATGATTTCCGAGGCGTAGGCCCCCTCGAACAGGCTCAGCGCCAGCACCGCCGATGCGAACCGACTGAGATCCACCATTGGCGAGAACACAAAGTAGATGAAAAAGAGCTGTACCAGAAGCGGCGTATTACGAATCGCCTCCAGATAACACCGCGCCAGTATCCGGGCGGTAAATGACCTGGACAGACGGCAGATGGCCGTCACCAGGCCAAGTAAACTGGAAAGCAAAAGCGAGGCCGCCGATACCTTCAGGGTGACGACCAATCCCTGAAGCAGGGGGCCGGGGTGAAACTGGCCCTCGGTCATGCTCCCTAAATACCGGGGCACCCGATACCACTGCCAGTTGTAGCCCAGCCCTTTGCCGCCACTGTAAATCAGCCACGCCAGCACAAAGGCGGTGACGGCGATCTGTAACCCAAGTATAAAATTGTCGCGTTTCGAATGGGGATGTCCATTCGGTGAATCCATGAGGGTACCTGATTTCATTCGATCATCGACCGGTTTTCAAATCGTTATTGTGTTTCATGTATCGTTTTGTGTGAAACACAGTTGTCTCGTTAAAAAGGATTTTGGGACTATTGGGCCGTATTCAGCATTTCCGCCCGTTTCCGACTTCAGGATAACCGCCCGATGAATCGGGATCATAGACGATTCCGGTCGTATTCGTCAAACACCTTGGGAAATTGGCATGACTCTGGCTATAACTGTTTGCGGATAAAACAGGAATTAAACAAAAAGGCAAGGGAGGTCACCTGCAATCATGGCAAGCCGGGGTGGCCGCGCATCATCAGCACACCGCCAACCGGATGGCGGAGCTTAACCCATCTGGAGATTACCGATGATGAAATTAGATGAAATCAAACGCAACAGGGACCTAGTCAATCTTATCGATTGGGATATGACCCCGGAAGAAGCGGTACGCCTTTACCTGGAGTGGGGCAATAATTGGGCGCGGGGAAACTATGTGATCCGTTCCAAGGATGATGTCTCGCATTATTTCGTGGTCAATACATGGAAGGATGAACCGGTGATCTACTTTATCCGGCGCAACAGCGACGAGGCTGTGGAACTGGCCGAGATCGACTTGCCGGACGATCTGAAGCGACGGTTTTTACATTCCCAGGGCCGCCACAAAGGAGTGTGGGCCCTTGATGGCGAGGTCAAATCCTGGCTGAAAAACAAACTCGATGTTCAATGATCCATTTGTAATCAGATGCTCAACAATGCACGATCCTATCCCCATTTTCCTTCCCCCAAATCCCCACGACCGCTGAATTCCTTTTGTTTTCGGAATTCAGCGGTTTTCTTTTTTTACGATTATTCACTCAAACGCTTTCCCGGTTTTCACCCCCAGAAGCTTGAGGATTTTTACCAGGGGGCAGAAACCGGTAATGCTGGATTGCACCAGATTGGCACCCACGAATGCCGTGAACCACAGCCAGTAGGGACTATGTATCTGAGACAATAAAAGGGTAATGAGAATCATGGATCCTGCAAAAGCAAGGACAACGCGATCGATTGTCATGTTTCACCTCCAAGAGTTTGGGTCATGGATTTTTACCTCACAAATTTAAGAGATTCGTCGCCGGTAAATGTTACAATCAATCATGACCTGCTCGCTGAAAAATGCTGTTTTCCGGGCGGTTACTCGCTGCGGTTCAAGGGATTGTCGGCATAAAAAATAAATGGCATATTCATTGCTTTTTTAGTATGCTAGTACTTACCGAAAGCCATGGATGAGAATGCGCTTTCATACTAGGAGCTGATTGATGAACCGATACGATGATCAGCAAAGGTAACCATCACACAAATGTTCCTATTTTCCCATCAAGGAGGCAATATGAATTTTAATTCCTTTGAAGAAATACTGGATTTTGCCATCGAAAGAGAAAAACAGGCGGCAGCCTTTTATCAGAAGCTGGTGGACCAGGAAACCTTCCCTGCTTCCAAAAAAACGCTGACCGAGTTCGTGGAAGAGGAGCAAAAACATCAGCGACTGCTCGAGGAGTTTAAAAGCGGTAACCGGGAGGTGGTCGAGTATACGTATACCTGGATTCCGGACATCAAGCGCAGCAATTACATTGTTGATATGGAATACGAACCCGGAATGGATTTTACCGAGATTCTGCGACTGGCCATGAAACGTGAGGAAAAAGCGTTGCGGCTTTACAACGCCCTGGCCGGCAAGACAGACAATGAGGATTGTATCAAGCTGTTCAAACTTCTGGCCCAGGAAGAAGCCAAGCATAAGCAAACGTTCGAGACTCTTTACGATGAGCATATGGCCAAATTGGGGGACTGACCGCCAACTCCATTGATAAATCAGGACGCCCGTCCAAAAAATGGTAATTTGACCATTTTCCGGATGGGCGCCGGATAACAATTTTTCAGGGGAATCATGCTTCCGCAAATAAAAAACATCCTCTACGCCACCGACCTGTCGGAAAATGCCCGGTATGCCTATAACTACGCGGCCAGCCTGGCACAGCAGTACGAGGCCCAGATCACGATTTTGCATGTTGTCGAAAAACCGCCCGCCGAGATTTTTCTCCAGATCGAAGGCTACTTGGGGGAGGATCGCTGGGCGCAATTGCATGAGGAAAAACAGGCCGAATTCATCAATCTCATCAAAGGTCGCCTGAACGATTTTTGTGGCGAGATCAGTGGCGAGGTGGACGCCTGCACCTTCCAGGTGCAGAAGATCATCGTCAAGGAAGGCATCGCCGCCGATGAAATCCTGTATCAGGCCGAGCTTAACGATGCGGATGTGATCGTCATGGGAACCCGCGGGTTCGGTATGTTCAAGGATGCCCTCATGGGCGGAACGGCCCGGCGGGTGGTGAGGAGAAGCCGTGTGCCGGTGATGGTGGTTCGGCTCGCCGAGCAGGACTGATATCGACTGCTCAATGATGGCAAGCCGTGGACCTCATATTCTTCTCGTTAATCCCTGGGTCCACGATTTCGCAGCCTACGATTTCTGGGCCAAGCCGTTGGGGGTGCTCACCCTGGCGGCCATCCTGCGCGATCACGGCGCCAGGATTTCTTACATAGACTGTCTGGATCGCTTTCACCCGATGGGGCACCCTTCGCCTTCACCGCCGGCGCGTTGCGGGCGCGGCCCCTATTTGAAAACGATTATCCCCAAACCCGCTGGGCTTCAGGACATCCCCCGCAATTACTGCCGGTACGGCATTCCCACCGAGTGGCTTGTGAGCGATCTCAACCATCTGGAACCGCCGGACCTGATCATGGTGACCTCTCTGATGACATACTGGTATCCGGGCGTCCGCGAAACCATTGAGGTCATCCGATCGGTGTTTCCGAATGTTCCCATTCTGCTCGGCGGGATTTACGCCAGCCTTTGCCCCGATCATGCCCGGCGAACCTGCGGCGCCGATGAGGTGATTGTGGGACCTGGAGAGGAATCTTTGTTAGCCCTGGTGGGGAAGTATACCGGTTGGGCGCCGACGCCGGGGTTCGATGCCGAAAACCTGGACAGCATGCCCTGGCCGGCCCTTGATCTGGAACACCATCTGGCCCATGTACCGGTCATGACCTCCCGGGGATGCCCCTTCCAGTGCGCCTATTGTGCGTCACACCAGTTACAGCCCAAAATGCGCCATCGCAGCCCCGTTTCGGTGGTGGCCGAGATTGTCCACTGGCATGACACGAAAGGGGTTCGGGACTTTGCTTTTTACGATGATGCGCTGTTGGTGGCGGCAGAGCGGTATATCGTTCCCATTTTGGAAGGGGTGCTGAGTGCTGGGCTGAAGGTTCGTTTTCATACCCCCAATGCCATGCATATTCGTGAAATCAACGGGGCGCTGGCGCGGTTGATGCTGCGTGCGGGATTTCATACCATTCGGTTGGGGTTGGAAACCACGGCCTTCGATAGTCGGCAGGATATGGACCGTAAGGTTACCGAAGATGAGTTTTTGCGGGCGGTGAGGCATTTCAAGGATGCCGGCTTCCACCCGGACCAGGTGGGCGCCTATCTGCTTGCCGGGCTTCCCGGGCAAGATGTCGCGGGCGTGGAGGAATCCATCCGGGTAGTAAAAAAGGCCGGAGTGACGCCGGTGATCGCCCATTACACACCCATACCCCATACCCCCATGTGGAAAGATGCCGTGGCGACTTCCCGTTACGACCTTACGGCCGATCCCATTTTTACCAACAACGCCATTTTCCCCTGCCGGAGCGAGACGTTTTCTTGGGAGGCGCTTACCCATCTGAAAAACCTGGTTCGGGAGTGAGGTGTGTTTAAAAATTCATCCTCAATTCTCCGGTTCCATATAACGACTCAGTAACCTCTCCAGGCAGTGCAAAATATTGAACGCTAACCGTTCGTCTTACTATCCCCGCCTTGCCGGAGCAAGGCGACCTTCTGAGATGTTATCATCCACTCCAAGGACCTGATCAGAGGGTAAAAGATCAGGGGATAAGTGTTTATCACTTCTGGAGATATGGATGATGTGAACTCTGCACTTTTCCAGACTATGCAGGATTGTTCATGTGTCCTACCATCCAATCACCATGCTGGTGATAAAACATCCCGAGCCATCATCGTCGTCATCACCGGATGAAGACGGCGCAACCAGTGCTTTTACTTCCTCGGCAATTTTCTCATGGGCTTCGGTGGTGGGGTGAATATCATCCCAGAACAGGTACCCGTCATCGTTGTCGAAATCGTCAGCAATCAGAAAGTTGGGACAGATGGCGTCAACGTTGTTAAGTCCGTATTTAGACGGGGTCTCCCTGATATCATCGAACAACGCGAAAATGTCCATATAATAGACCTTGATGTCGGAGTTTTCCTCATCAAAGTCTTCAACGTTTTCCTGCAAAGCAGAGTTGTAGCTCTCGGTTATTGTTGTCGCCAGCAGCGATGCTTGCTCATCTCCATTATTGCGTGGAATGGCCCCCAAATCGGGAAGGTTGAGAACGAGGATATTTTTGGCTCCGAAGTCGGCCAGCGCATTCAAGGCCGTGGTGACGTTGTCGGCGGACTGCTCGTAATCGGCGCTGCCTCCCAAAAAGTCGTTCCCGCCGATCCAGATCGTGAACAGGGCATTGTCGGGCAGGGTCGAAACAAGTGTATACGCCGCAACTTGTTCGATAAGCCCCGGGGGCGTCGTACCGGTTGTCTCGGCGCCGCCGTAAGCATTGTTGATTAAGGTGGCATCCAGGAAATCCGATTCCGCCAGGTAATCCACCCATACAAGGCCGTTGGAAAAGCGACCCTGGTAATAAGTTTGTGCCGGACAACTCTCAGGGCTGAGAGCATAAATATTTCCATTGTCTGAAAGGCTGTCGCCAAAGGCGACGATATTGCTGAACTCCGCGGCCAGCGTGCCGGTTGGAAGTGACAGGCAAAAAGCTATAACGACACTTATTATCCATCTTCTTTTCATGACTCATCCCCTTTTGGCTGTGATGTGGAAAAAAGATTTTTCTCAATTCATATCTCAGAACCGAAACTATGTCAAAAACTGAAGGTGTTTCAGATGATGAAACCTAAATTAGGCGATTCAAATTTTGGTCTCGATGGAAATCACTTTAATCATAATGCAATGCGCCATGATTACCTTCCAAAATTTGAAACCCATTGGGTTTGCCGATCTCACCGCATCTACGGCGTTGGATGTATTCCCGCATAGCATACTATAGCGGAAAGACATCCGCCTTGTATATGCGGCAAGCTCGACAATCGCCTAACTTAGGTGAAAATAAAAAAGAGGATTAAATTTTATCGTAAGGAATAAACCCCTTGGGAACACCACCGCGTAAGGCATCTTCAGGATGGTGAAATGCCGGGTTGTCGACGATTTGTTTCAGCAGGGCCTCCTTGAAGGGCTCCGCTGCAAGATGGGCGATGCCCACGGCGCGCTCGGAAATTCCAAGGCCGCGTGGGTCGAACGCACCGTTTTCGGTGACGATGACGACTTGATCCGCTGCAATGGCCGTGGTGGTGATGCCTTCAGGGCACATATCGACGATTTTCGAAATGCCCTTGGCGGTGGTTGATTTGAGCGCGATGATGGCCACCCCGCCCCGGCTGAGATTGGCGCCGCGAATGAAATCGCATTGACCGCCCACGCCGCTATAGATCTGCCTGGCCTTCATGGAGTCGGCCCAGATGTTGCCGTGCAGATCCACACCGATGGCGGCATTGACGGCCACCATATTGGGCTGGGCCGCTATGGTCAGCACACTGTTGGTATATTCCACCGGCCGACTCTGTACCGAGGAGTTGTAATGGAGCCAGTCGTAGCCGGCCTGGCTGCCGGCCAGAAAAAAGGTGGCAATGGAGAATTTGTTGTGCGTGCTGGTGTGGCGGTTGGTAACGACGCCATTCTCCACCAGCCGCCGCATGGCATCGGCGAAGAGTTCGGAGTGAATCCCCAGATCCTTGACGCCCTTTTCCAGAATCGCATCGGTCACCGCTTCCGGAACCTGGCCGATTCCGTATTGGATCGTGGAACGGTCGTGAACGTAGCGTTCGGCGATAATGCGTCCGATGCGACGCGATGCCTCATCCGGCGGACTGACCGGACTGATGGGTAGCGGGTAGTCGGTGTCGATCAGATAGTCGATCCAACTGCCGGGCACTGTATCGCCCATGACAAAAGGCATTTTGGCGTTACGTTCGGCGATCACGATTCCACCGGCGGCCCGGACAGCCTCAACGGCCGCCATGGCGCCCTCGACGGTGGTGCCCAGACTGAAATTGCCGCCGTTGTCCGGTCCGGTCACGCTGATCATGGCCACATTGGGCTTGAAATAATTGCGCACCTGCACGGGAATATCGCTCAGATGCAGCAATTGATATTTTGCCCAGCCGCTGTTTGCCGCCTTGCGGGTCAGGTCGCTGTTGAAGATGATGCGGTGAGTGATGCGTCGGCAGGTCTCTTGTGAGAACAGATCACCTGCGTCGCCAAGAAACAGGCTGCCTAAGAGTTCCACACCTTTAATGGCGGTATCGGCGGCCAACTGCCGGAAAAGCGTCTGGGGCGTGGCGGCCGCGCCCGAAGTGGAAATCCGGCTGCCCGGCGGCAGCAATCGGCTGTTGACGAGTTCTTCAACGGATTGGACGATCTTCATAGGCACCTCGGTTGATTGTTTATTTACCGTGACCTTATTGGGGATACAATCCTTTGACCCGGGCATGCAGCCTGGCCAGGCCAAGCAGCGTGTCGATGCCGGGCGTGTCGACCTTCAGATGGCGTCCGATCTCCTGCACCGAGCTGACCAGGGCATCCAGTTCAACCGAACGGCCGGCCTCCACATCCTGCAGCATGGAGGTTTTGAAAGCCCCGAGCTTGCGGGTAACGGCGTTGCGGTCTTCGCCGTTCTGGTCGATGGGGCAGCCGAATCCGGCACCGATCTTTGCCGCTTCTTCCATGACATTCAAACAGAAACGGTTGACCAGCGGATCATCCAAGATCAGATCCACCGTCGCTCCCGTGATGGCCGAGATGGGATTCATGGTCATGTTGCCCCACAGCTTGAACCAGATATCGCGTTGAATGGCCTGGCTGACCTCGATTTCCATCCCGGCTTTGCTTAATACCCCGGCCAGCTCCTGTAGGGTTTCATCGGTGGTGCCGTCCGGTTTGCCGATGATGATCTTTTTGCCGAACCAGTTGCGGGCAAACCCCGGCTCGTTAAGGGAAAAGCTTCCATGTACGACTCCGCCCACCACCTGCGCCGTGGGCATGGCTGCGGCCACGCTGCCGGTGGGGTCCACGGATGTCAGGCGCAGTCCCTGGCAGGCGCCGCCAAAGCCATCGAAAAACCACCATGGCACACCGTTCATGGCGGTTAAAATGATGGTTTTCGGCCCTATCAGGGCCGGAATGCCCTTGGCCACGGCCGGTAACGATTGGGCCTTGACAGCCACGATGATTATGTCCTGGACGCCCAGATCCGCCGGTTCGTCGCTTACCGCAATGGGCTGCACAACGATTTTGCCGTCCATCTCCAGGCACAACCCGTTTTTCTTTATCGCGTCGAGGGTGACCCCGCGCGCTACGGCGCTGACGTCGCATCCGCTTTTAGCAAGCAATGCGCCCATGAATCCGCCGACAGCTCCCACACCGTAAATACAAATTTTAGTCATGTTGATCCTCTTGATTTTCCATGTACCCGTCATTCGATTTTGGCATATTATACCATTATCGATCCATCCAGGCATGTACTATTTCGATACTTTAGATGACATTGGATGACATTGGATGACATTGGATGACACCAGCCGTTCAAAAACAGGTGCCGAGCGCCTTAACTGCCCTAAAGTTACTACATATATTGCAGATATACATAATAGGCGCACCCGGATTTTGTCGGTTTGCCCGGTAGTCGCCTTGTTGCCGAATTGTTTTTTCGCATACCTTGATCCATGCCCATATTTCTATATCGGGAGTGTTGCCAATAAAGCGCCAAATGTGGAGGAACGACATGAAAAACAAATGGTTCACGATTATTCCAGCCATGGCCGTCGTTGTGTCGATTTTGGCGTTTTCTGCAGACCTGTCTTTCGCCAAGGATAAAAAACGTGTTTTTATCGTTCACAGTTATGGAGAAGGGCACATCTGCGGCCAGCCCCAGCATGATGGAATCCTCAAGGCTTTTGAGGAGAGTGGTTGGGGGGTCGGCCGGGATTTCGACCTTGCGGCATATTACATGGCCACCAAGAAGATAAACAACACCCCCGAACTCATCGCCGAACAAGGGCGCATCGCGCTTGAAAAAATCGCGCAATTTAAACCGGACGTGGTTTTGGTGCTGGACGATAATGCTTTTCACACGGTTGGCCTTCCCCTGGCCGGCACTTCCACTGCAATCGTTTTTAGTGGATTGAATGTGCAACCCGAGGACTACAACCGGATGAAACCGTTTATGAAGAATCGGCTTCATCCGGGAGGAAATATCACCGGCGTTTACGAAAAATTGCATATTTGCAACGCCATTAAAGTGCTGGCCTCTGTTCATGAAATCAAAAAGTTTCTCGTTCTCGATGATTTGTCACCCACCGGCAAGGCCATCGCCAAGCAAGTCGCTTTGGAACTTAATGCCGATCAGGGCAGGGATCCCCTGCCATGCGAAATCGAACAGGCGACCATTCATTCCTGGGAAGAATACCGGGAAATGATAGCGAATATAAACAATTCTGATGAAATCGGTGCCTTTTACCTTGGCGCACTATTGCTCAAGGATTCCTCGGGCAATAGTCATACTGCGGCGGAAATTATTCCTTACACCATCAAACATGCCAACAAACCGGCCATGGGGCCTAACTATGCGTTTATCAAGCTCGGCCTTTTCGGTGGCCTGTCCGTTGACTTCTATGCCATGGGAAAGCAGGCGGGGATGAAGGTCGTTCAAATTCTTGCCGGCGCGGATCCGGGCTCCTTGTCCATCGATGATGCCAAGAAAGTGGCATTGGTTTTCAATCTTACAAGAGCTGAAAAATTGAGTATCGACATTCCCTCGGATATCTTGCTGGCCGCCGATGAAGTGTTTCGAAAATAATTGAATCCGGCTTTTGGGACAATTAATGCACTTTCGTCTTTCCACATATCTTTTAGCCTCGATAGCAACCCTCGTTGTTATTTCTACGACGATCGTTTCAGGCGTGATTTACTTGAGCCTGAAGGATAATTTGACCTCGGAATTCAGGGAGCGGATAAAGGCGGAAAATGGGGAGCTTGGATTCATATTGAAAAATCGGTTGGCGATGATCGAAAACCAACTAAAATCGATGGCCCTGGACAACACGATTCGGATCACCCTGATGCTGGGTGTAAATCAGCAGTTGCAGGACTATCTTGACCAGATCAGCCCCAAAGAACAAGACTTACACGTTTTCATAATCAGGAGTGAAACCGAGGAAGTTTTCACATCCTCGAAGCTGGACATCGACATTCAACGAACCTGGTCGGCCCTTTACGAAAAAGGCCTTTCAAAGCTGCTTGAAAACGATCCCAAACAGGGGTTCAAGCTGACCTTGGTTTTCCCTATCCACAGGCAGAAGAGTCTGATCGGCTATTTGATCGGCGTCTATTTTTTCGGCAAGGACGATGTGCTTGTCAGCTTTATCGGCAATAGCGAAGGCAGCCAGGCGCTTGTCTTGCAAAACGGCAACCTATGGAATTTGATAACCGGTGAAAAAAGTCTGCTGATAAAAAATATAGACGACGATTTTAGAACCGACGTCGATTTCCCGCACATTTATTTCGAAAAAGAAAAGCTTATCTTCAATTCACGCACCGAATTGCCGGGATTGTATCTGACCGCCTCCCTGCATGGTTTGGACAGGAAAACCCAAAAGGTGTTTTATCTGATTCTTTTGCCTGCGTTGGTTGTTGTTTTGCTGACGATCACCATATCGCTTTTTTTAAGCAACAAACTGGCATCCCCGCTTCACCAGATATCCAAACTTGCTCTCAAGGCCGCCGAGGGCAAATCCAATTTGTCGGAGCATGTGGACAGTTCAATTGTCGAAATCGAGGGATTGATTTTTTCGCTTAGAACCATGCTGAAAAAGCTACAACGCGCCCAAGAACTTCATCGTTATCAGGAGCTTTTCGACAATGTGGCCGACATTGTCCTGATACATAATTATGATGGGAAGATTATTGAAGCCAACAAGGTCGCCTGGGATGTCCTATCCTCTCCCGAAAGAGATCTGCTGACCATCGGGCTGTCCGATATCGTTCCGGAGGAAGACCACAACCGGATAACCGATGCGTTTGAAAACCTTTATCGCCAAGATAGCGAAATCCGGTTCGAAGCCACTTTGATGACCGGCAATGGGGAGGGAATAGCATTCGAGTGCCATGCACGTAAAATTTACTACGACAACAAAGCGGTGGTGCTCAATGTTGCGCGAGATATAACCGATCGTAAATTGGCCGAACAGTCCCTGGCCGAATCGCATCAAACCATCCATACCATTTTGAACAGCATCGAAGCCACGATTTACGTTGCCGATTTGGAAACCCATGAAATCCTATTCATGAACAAGCATATGAAAAAGATTTTCGGGGGTGACTTGCAAGGCGAGAAGTGCTACCAGGCGTTTTGGAACAAAGATCGCCCCTGCAGTCAATGCACGAACAAAAAGCTGGTCGGCCCGGACAATATCCATCTGGAGGTCGTCGCCCATGAGGGCGAAAACCCCATGACCAATAGATGGTATGCCTACCATGACCGAGCCATACGCTGGCTGGATCACCGTCTGGTCCGTTTTCAGATCGCTTTTGATATCACGGAGATGAAAGCGCTTGAGAAAGAAAAGGAGCGCTCCGAGGAACAGCTTCGCAAAGTCCAGAAAATGGAGGCCATCGGCACGTTGGCCGGCGGGGTGGCCCACGATTTGAATAATATTTTGTCGGGCCTGGTCAGCTATCCGGATCTCTTGCTGTACCAAATCCCCGATGACAGCCCGTTTAAAAAGCCGATTCAGACCATCAAAAAGACCGGCGAGAAAGCCGCGGCCATCGTCCAGGATATGCTCACCCTTGCCAGAAGGGGGGTCGTTACCAATGAGGTCGTCAGCCTCAACCAGATCACAAGAGAATATCTACAAAGCCCCGAGCATGACAAGTTGATTTCCTTTCACCCCAATGTGGAAGTAAAAATCAATCTTGGAGAGGGATTGTTGAATATTTTAGGATCCCCGGTCCATCTTTCCAAAACAATCATGAATCTGGTTTCCAATGCGGCCGAGGCGATTCAGGATGAGGGGACGATAACCATCACAACCCGGGACCGCATAGTAGAGGCGCCCATCGGGGGATATGAGGAAATCAAGGCGGGTGAATACATTCTTCTTTCCATCGAGGACACGGGCAGCGGAATGGCGCCGGAAGATTGCGAAAAGATTTTCGAACCCTTCTACACGAAAAAGGCGATGGGCAGAAGCGGTACCGGCTTGGGCATGTCCGTCGTGTGGAGTACGATCAAGGACCACGAAGGGTTTATTGATATGTCGACGGAAGTTGAAAAAGGGACGACGTTCCATCTTTATTTTCCGACTACCCGCAAAGCACTGACCAAGGAACATCTGAATCTGCCCATAGAAGCATATAAGGGAGATGGCGAAACCATTTTGGTTGTCGATGATGTCAAGGAACAAAGGGACGTCGCAACCATGATTCTTACCCGCCTCAATTACTCCGTTACCGCCGTGCCGAGTGGAGAAGAGGCGATCGAGTACCTGCGGGAAAATACGGCCGACCTGGTCATTCTGGACATGGTCATGGACCCCGGGATTGACGGCCTTGAGACCTACAAGGGAATTCTTGAAATCCATCCGGGGCAGCGCGCCATCATTACAACCGGTTACTCCGAGACCGAGCGGGTAAAGGAAGCCAGGGAGCTTGGCGCCAGGCAATACGTAAAGAAACCCTATGTTTTGGAGAAGATCGCCTTGGCGGTTAAGGGAGAGCTTGCCCAGGCGTGAATCAGATGGTTCAATCTTGATGAAATCGTAAAAAGCAGCTTATCCCGTAAAACGGGGCAAGCTGCTTTTTACGAAACGGTCACCTATAACTCATCAGGTGTTGCCCTGATCCAACATGGCGTTGGCAACTTTTATCAAACCGGCGATGTTGGCGCCCGTGAAATAGTCGCCTTTATGCCCGACCCGTTCCGCGGCACGCAGGCAAGCTTCATGGATGTCTTTCATGGTCGTTCTCAATCGAAGGTCGACTTCTTCTCGCGGCCATCGAATTTTGGAACTGTTCTGGGCCATCTCGAAGCCGGAACAAGCAACTCCGGCAGCATTGGATGCCTTCCCCGGAGAGTAAAGTATCCGGCTCTCAAGAAGTATTTCCATGGCTTCCTCGGTGGCCGGCATGTTGGCGCATTCGGTTACGCAGCGGCATCCGTTTTTCAGCAATTCACGGGCATCATCACCATCCAATTCATTTTCGCAGGCGCAGGGAAAAGCGACGTCGCAGGCAATGCCCCAGGGCTTTCGGAACGGATAAAAATCAGCTTTGAATTGCCGTGCATAATCCTCGACACGGTCACGGTTGCTGCCGCGCATGGCAAGCATGTAGTCGATTTTCTCGCCGTTGATGCCGTCTTTGTCATGAATAAATCCATCCGGACCGGACAGCGTGACGACTTTTCCTCCCATTTGGGTAACTTTGGTAACCAGGCCCCAGGCCACATTCCCGAATCCCGAAACCGCTACGATTTTCCCATCAAGACTTTCGCCTTGTGTGTTAAGCATCTCTTCCGCAAAATAGGCCGCGCCAAATCCGGTGGCCTCTGGCCTCAGGTGCGATCCGCCCCAATCGATCCCCTTGCCGGTCAGTACGCCTTCCCAGGCGTTTTTCAAGCGTTTGTACTGGCCAAACAGAAAACCGATCTCTCGTGAGCCCACACCGATATCGCCTGCCGGGACATCCGTGTTTGGTCCAAGGTGAGGATAAAGGCAGGTCATGAAGCTCTGGCAAAAATTTTCGATTTCTCTGTCGGACCGATTTCGCGGATTGAAATCGCTCCCCCCCTTGCCACCGCCCAAAGGCAATCCGGTCAAGGCGTTTTTAAAGGTCTGCTCAAACCCCAAAAACTTGAAAAGTCCGAGATTCACCGAGGGATGAAAACGCAGCCCGCCTTTATATGGACCGAGCGCGCTGTTGAAGCCAACGCGATAGCCCGTATTGATTTTGATATTTCCATCGTCATCCCTCCATGGAACTCTAAAAATAAAAGTTCGTTCCGGCTCGACGATTCTCTCCAGAATTCGTCCTTGTTTATAAATGGGCTCCTTTTCCACAACACCATCGATGGAGTGAAAAACCTCATTGACTGCTTGTATAAACGGTTGTTCCCAGGGGTATTTGTTTTTTAAGGACTGCAATACTTCCGCGCAGTATGGATGGAGTGCGTTCATTTTTTTGGGGTTCCTGATCGTATTATAGATTGACGCAAAAATCGATGGGTGAACTGAATGAATGGGCTTGCTGCCTGCGTTCGCGTTTCACTTTCATTTCGTTGCATGTCTCCATGGACGAATCATCAAATTCTTCACAGAATAGAATCGGTTCACATCGCTTGAGGCTGTTTTTCAGTGACAGGCACTCCGAATTGAAATTGCATGTACAACATAATCCCATTGCGTTCATTTCTTGGTTCATGACCAAACTCCTTTTGTGGATGGTGACAACAATACAAATTCATCAACACTTTTAGCGTGGCCATCCGGAGATG
This sequence comes from uncultured Desulfosarcina sp., assembly GCA_963668455.2. GTDB lineage: Bacteria > Desulfobacterota > Desulfobacteria > Desulfobacterales > Desulfosarcinaceae > Desulfosarcina. Next base: position 29,169 of record CAXXOY010000016.1, on the reverse strand, counting down.
GCCGTTTGCATTTACTGACAGCGGAGTAGAGCAATGAGAATGCCAGGGATGAATAATTATTTAACAAATTGAAATTATAGGAAAAATTATAATGATGAGGGCGGCGCGAAATAGGAGTGGGAAGATAACGCCCGCTCAAACCGAGGGGGTGGATAGGTTAACTTGTTGTTATAAAAGAATAAATGGAGATCGGGCGAATCCGCCCGGAGTGGGCGGATTTGGCATTCCGGATCAAGGTCCCTAAGACGGGGCCATCTTTCGAAAAAGTGCGCGGCGCGATATTCCCAGCAGGGAAGCTGCCCGGGTGCGGTTGCCCTTTGACTGATGCAACGCCTTTACGATGAGGTCCTGTTCCAGTTTTTGGGTGGCCTCACGAAGATTGAAGTTTGTCTCAACCGGCATGGCCGAAACCTCCGAATCGGGTGAAAGAAAATCAAGGTGACCCAGCGCGACATAGCGCTGGAGTACATTGCGCAATTCACGAACATTACCGGGCCAGTCATACTTAAAAAGCGTATCCATGATACGGACGGGAATGCGTGTCGGGCCGGACGGCCCTTTTAGCTTCCATAAAAAATGTTCTGCCAGTAGTGGAATATCCTGCTTGCGGTGGCGCAGTGGAGGCAATTCAATTTGAATCACATTTATGCGATAGAAAAAATCATTTCGCATGTCTCCTTTGTTGACCTTGTCGGTCAAGGAGGTGTTCGATGCCGATATAATACGAAAATCAGCCAGATTAGTCTCCGCACTACCGACTGCCCGGTATCCTCCGCCTTCGATGGCTCTCAACAGTTTGGCCTGCATATTGACGGTTAATTCGCTGACTTCATCCAGAAACAAGGTGCCGCCATCGGCCATGTCGAGATAGCCCGGCGAATCTGCGTGGGCACCGGAAAAAGAGCCTTTTCGATGGCCGAAAAATTCACTTTCGAATAGGGTTTCCTGGATAGCGCCACAATTCACCGCAACGAACTGTTCTTTTTTTCTGTTACTGTGGTTATGAATGGCATGAGCCACCAGTTCCTTGCCGGACCCGGATTCACCAAATATGGAGACATTGGCGTCCGATACGGCCGCTTTCAGAATCAGCTCATAAACCTCTTGCATGGCCGGTGAGCGACCAAGAATTTCACCAAGCCGATAGCGTTCTTTCAATGATGACCGCAACACCCGATTCTCACTGTCTAAAAGGTCGGCCATTCGTTGCGCTGCCATCTGTTGTTCTTTGATTTCCGTTATATCGTTGAATGTCGACAGTAGCGCTGGCCGCCCCTGGAAAGTGATCGGGCTATGGCAAACCTGTATCCAAACCATCTTTTCGGATCGCTTGAGCTGATGAACCTCTTCTGCTTTGGCGTCAACGGCGCCGTCACCGATTGACGCAAAAAAGCCGGCTATCTCTCCGGCGTTCCGTGTGGTGGGATGGTGTACGGACGTACCATGTACTTTCTCGGCCAGGGAGATGTTGAATAGCCTACAGAACGCAGGGTTGACGTAACAAAATCGCTGATCCTGCACCAGGGCGACACCTTCCGCGATTTGCTCGGTCAGTACCCGGTAACGCGATTCGCTTTCTTTCAGGGCTTCTTCTGAGCGTTTTAACCACAGCACCTTGCTCAGGCGCTCGCCGATTGCGTTTAGCAGTGAATCCTCTTCCTCCAGAAAAGGGCCGCTGTCGCTCGTTGGGGGAGAGGAGATATAAAAGACGTCAATGTCGCCGACATGGTTTGCGTTTAATATGATTGGTGTGTTTTGATGCCAGCGCGTCGTTTTGAAATTTAGGGAACGGTATTCCCGGCCGTCCAACAGTATCCGCGCACAAGCATTTTCCGGGTACTGCCAGGCCGCCGGGATCATTTCAACGGCTTGCTGCATGATCCATGACAGGGAGACGTCCTGTTTTTCAAAAAGGTTGGAAATGCCGTACAGGCAATTCAGTTCCTTTATACGTTCGGTCAATGCATTGGGGGCTGAAGAAATCGATAATGGTCTACAATGGATTTTGTTCATTTTTTTGGGACGATAAATTCCGGTTAATACCTTTGTAAATACTCAGCCGTATTGTCGGCCATCTTTTCCAAACCATCAATGATTTGGTCTTGTCTCTCTTTGGTCTTGTTTTTCTTTGGAATTGTTCCAGGTTGCGATTTCATTCCACCTTAAAATGATTCCCCAGAGATCCCTTTTTTATTCGTTCCATGGCATTGCGCCTCCGGAAAGTTGACTTGGCGACTATAACAAGAGGGGGATGTTGTCAAGTCGCCGGCATCACCGAAGCAGGGCAATCAAGAAATAGAACTTCTTTATCGTTCCTTAAACGAAAAGAATAATGGACACAGCACAATTAACGGTAAGGTTATGGGGGGATTCATGGCACGCAACCGGCTTTGCGCCCGATGAAACCATAGAATAAAATTTTAAGCCATTATTTCTCTTTGACTACTAATCGTAAAACCTGTATTTGCATCTACTTGTTTTGCCATTTTTATCCTTAAGATTAACTACAAGAAGTCGAGTTGGTACATGCACAAAAGAGAACAATGGGGGTCGCGGTTAGGCTTTATCCTGGCGGCCATCGGATCGGCCATTGGTTTGGGGAATATCTGGCGGTTCTCCTATGTTGCCTATGAAAACGGCGGCGGCGCTTTTTTTATACCCTATATTTTTGCCATGCTTACGGCAGGCATTCCTTTCCTGATCCTGGAATTTGGGGTCGGCCACAAATTTAAAACCTCGGTTCCCAATATTTTCGGCCGCCTGTCAGAACGCTGGGAATGGCTGGGCTGGTGGCAGCTTCTGGTATCCTTTATTATATCCACTTATTATGTGGCGGTCGTGGGTTGGTCGATTTCCTATTTTATCATGTCCTTCACCCAAGGATGGGGCGCGGAACCCGCCGACTTCTTTTTCAAAACCTACCTACGGATTTCGGACTCGCCCTTTGACTTCATCGGTATCCGCTGGCCCATATTCGGGTCGATTCTCTGCGCTTGGTGCATCTGTTGGTGGGTGCTCTTCAGTGGTGTGAAGAAAGGGATCGAGCTGGCCAGTAAATTTTTCATGCCACTGCTTTTTATCATGGTCCTTATCATCACGGCCCGGGCCGTGACCCTGGATGGGGCCAAGGAGGGGCTAAACTGGCTGTTCAAACCGGATTTTTCGGCACTCATGAGCTTCAAGGTATGGGTCGCCGCCTATGGTCAGCTATTTTTCAGCCTTTCCATCGGCTTTGCCATTATGCTCACCTACGCCAGCTACCTGCCCAAGGGATCGGATATAGCCAATAACGGCTTTATCACTGCTTTTTGCAATTGCGGATTCAGTATTCTGTGCGGGGTCATGGTCTTTTCTGTTCTTGGAAACATGGCGTCCCACCAGGGCGTGGGGGTTGACAAGGTGGTCAGCTCGGGCGTGGGCCTGGCCTTTGTTACCATCCCCACGGCCATCAACAGTCTGCCCGGCCCCGTGTTTTTCGGTACCTTGTTCTTCGCCGCGCTACTCTTCGCAGGCTTGAGTTCCATGGTTTCCATCTGTGAGGTCTCGGTTTCCGTATTGATTGATCGTTTCGGGGTCAGCCGTAAAACCGCCGCCAGCCTTTACTGCGGCATCGGTATCTTGTGCGGCATTGTATTCGCCTCCCATTCGGGACTTTTGGTGCTGGATATTGTGGACCGGTTTATCAACAACTTCGGTGTGCTGGCCGGGGGACTGGTGGAGATCGTATTTTTGGCCTGGATCTGTGGGCTGGACGAATTCAGGGATCATATCAACCTGACCAGCGATTTCAAAATCGGGTCCCTGTGGGCATTCTGCCTTAAAGTGATCACCCCGGCCGTTCTCGGCTATATGAGTATTTCCAACCTGATCGATGACATTAAAACACCTTACGGCGGTTATCCATCCCAGGCGTTGTTGGTGTTTGGCTGGTACATGGTTGGTGGCATAATCGTTATCAGTATTATTATCAACGTTGCCGTACAGGGAAGGGGAGGGCAAAAATGACGACTTCCGCCATTGTGATGATGGTCCTGGGCTTTGGTGTCACCTGGATCGGAGCCGCTGTTTGCATCGTTATTGCAATTAAGAAAAAACAGATGTGAATACTTTTCAAACGGTCCGGAAATGGGCACCGGGAGAAATACCGAAATGTTTTTTGTAGGCTTTGGCAAAGTGGCTGAGGCTATCGTACCCAACGGAAAAAGCAGTTTCCGTGACGGTCAATCCTTGGTGCTCTATCATCTCCCTGGCCCGGGATAGGCGCTCGCTGCGCAGATACTGGAAAACCGTCATCCCATACACCTGCCTAAAGCAACGATTCAATTTGGGATGAGACATGCCTACGGAACGGGCAAGCTCTTCAAGCCCTGGCGGGTTTTCCAAGTCATCCAGCAGTAGCTCCCTGGCGAAATCGGTACGTTTCCTTTCGTTCGGATTAATAGACAATTTATTCGTCGCGAAAGGGTTGCTCACCATGACCTGTTCCAGTTGGTAGGCAACCAATTCCAACGCCCGGCTTTCAAGGTAAAGTTTTTTAATGGGGCCACGGAGTTGGCAGTTGAGCATTTGATGTAGGGCAATACGCATGGCCGTTGTGAGACCTTCCATATGAACGAAGGAGGTTTCATGCTTGCGTTTGACTATATTTCTCACCGTTCTGGGGAGAAAAAGCATATCATCTTCAAAATAAAAGTGTAATCGTTCCGTATCGAGCATGATGGAAATGTGGCGCATTGGCATTTCTTTTTTAATCGTTTTCGATACATCCTCGATGGTCAACAATCCTTCGAGCGCATATCGTGCGTCGGCGATTTTGTGATCCGCCTGGAAGCAAATTTTATTTCAGGATAGGTGTCTGCATAGAAAAAATCCTTGGAAACAAGGAGTACATCCCGCTTTTCAATATTGGTATCCACTCTCTTGGCCCGAACCGTAAAATTGAATTTTCCCTTTTCAGGCTGCTCGGGATCAAAGAAAAGCTCTGCATCATAATCTGTGAAGGTGCCAGATACGGTGGTGAGGATATGGTTGATTTCAAATCCTATCCCGGTATGGTCTTTGTCCGCCTGCCATGGCTGGGCAAAGACCGGGATATGGGATAAAAATGCCATCATGACGACGATCAGCATTATTCTATAGGTCATAGCGCTTCTCCATTCGAATATCTTCGGTGAAGATTAAATATCTGTGTTTTGTTAGATCGAGTAAAATAAATTATCCAAAACTATTTCATGTAGGTTGAACTACCATCAGTGAACGTCAAGGTCGATGACTGATTTGTCGGATTGTATTTAAGGTTCAATGGTGCATGAATGCCGAATGATAAAAAACATTTCATGACAATGATCCTTTGCATCCGCCCACGGGTGAGTTATACTGATATTAACAGGAGTGACGGCGTCGAGCGGCTCTGTTCTCCACCATTTCATCCATCCTCCCTTTCCATGAAGCAGTGACGTCACCGAGTGTTTCGCTGCCGCGAGGTCATGCCGTCAATTGGCAAATTTTCATAGGAAGGAGGCTCCAATGGCGATCATTACGATTTCAAGGCAATTTGGCGCGGGAGGTATCACCCTGGGCAATATGATTGCCCGTTCCCTCGGCTACACCTTTGCCGACAACAATATCATTCAGCGCATCGCCGAAAAGGCCAATGTTTCCACCAACTGGGTCGAATCTTTCGAGAAAGAGGCCGGCAGTACCCTCTCTCGTATCGTGTCCAGTATGGTTTCCAGACCGCTGCTCGATCGCGTACTCGCAGACGAGCGCGGTTATCTGGACGAGAAGATCTATCTCGACGAGCTGGATCTGATTTTCACCCAGCTCGCCGAGGAAGGCAATGTGGTAATTCTTGGGCGTGGCGGCCAGTACATCCTGAAGGACCACCCGGATGCCATCCACATCTTGCTGGTGGACAGCCTTGAAAGTCGGATCCAATTCATGATGAAGCACTACGACTTGCCCCGTAAAAAAGCCGAGCGAACCATCGAAAACGAAGATACCCGTCGCTTCAACCTGTATCAACGGCTCGGCAAAAGCGATTTTGAGAATCCCCTGTTGTATGATACGGTACTGAACATGGGCCGGATCGGTCTCGAATCGGCCCTCGAAATGGTCAAGGGGTTGGTCGAAAGAAAGTCCGTCACCGGTTGAAATAAGCAATAGAACCAATCAAAAAAATAAGTTGTTTCAAAATGGGCGGGTGCGGCACCTCATCCCCTGAAGGCCCTTCGATAACGCACCACGGGTGGTCCTGCCATGCGTTGCTATTTATGTAACATTCTGAATAAACAGATTATATTGTAAGGTTTAGATCCAGATCCGATTGAAAGTAAAACCAGTGGGGTTTCCATTTTCTGTTCGGATTGGAAGTTGATATGCAAATTTCACTTGACTAAAAAAATTTCATATGAAAGGGAATATTTCATATAATGTGAACATAAATCATTTATAAGAATGCCTCATCAGGAGCGTGCCCAATGATTGTCATCGGTGAATTGATCAACGCCAGCAGGAAGGTGATTAAGGCAGCCATCGAGGCCAAGGATGCCGAGGTCATCGGAAAGATCGCCAAGGATCAGGCCGAGGCCGGGACGGACTACATCGACGTCAATGCCGGCGTTTTCGTGGGCAAGGAGCCCGAATACCTGAAATGGCTGGTGGAGACCGTACAGCAGGTGACCGACAAGCCGTGCGCCATCGACAGCCCTGATCCCGTGGCCATTGAGGCGGCTCTTTCGGTGCACAAGGGCACGCCCATGATCAACTCCATTTCCCTGGAGAAGGATCGCTACGAGAAGCTTCTTCCCATCATCGCGGGTACGGATCTGAAGGTCATCGCTCTGTGCATGAGTGATAAGGGCATGCCGCAGACCGTGGCCGATCGCATGGCCATCGCCGACGAGCTGGTCGAGGGTCTTCTCAAGGCCGATGTGGCCCTTGAGAATATTTTCGTCGATCCGCTGGTGCAGCCACTGTCGGTGGACAACAGCTTCGGAACCGCGTTTATCGACACCATTGAAAAGGTGGTGACGGCTTTTCCTGGCATTCACACGGCTTGCGGCCTTTCCAACATCAGCTACGGGCTGCCGGCGCGCAAGTTCATGAACCAGACGTTTATGACCATGGCCATCGCCAAGGGACTGGATGGGGCGATCGTCAATCCACTGGACACGAAAATGATGGCCAACATCATCGCCGCGGAGGCCCTGGCCGGCCGCGACAATTTTTGTATGAACTACCTCAAATCCTTTCGGTCCGGCATGTTCGAGAGTTAACTGCCCATCCGTAGATGGGTTTTACAAAGCAATCGATAGGAGAAGAACAACATGACTTCCAAGGGGCTTAGGGGCGGCCAGTACAAACCATTGTCGCCCGAAGGCATCGCCACCATTCACGACGCATCGCTGACCATCCTCGAAAAAACCGGCTTCACCTATGAAACCGGGCTGGAGGACACCGCCGAGATGCTGGAAAAGGCCGGTGCCGACTTGGATCGTGATGCCCGTCGCATCCGTTTTCCCCGAGAAATGATCCTCGAACAGATCGCCAAGGCGCCGTCCAGGGTAGTCCTTTACGCGCGTGACGGCAAGTTCGATCTGGACCTCACCGAGGACAAGGTTCATCTGGGGACCGGCGGCGCGGCGGTCAAGATCTTGGATTTGGAAACTGGCGAGCAGCGTTCGTCGACCTTGAAGGATTTATATGAACTCGGGCGATTGGTGGACAGTCTCGATCACATCCACTTTTTTCTGCGTCCCTGCATTCCTACGGACATTCCCGAGTCCGAATACGATGTCAATATGTACTATGCCTGCCTCAAATCAACGGGCAAGCATATCATGAGCGGCGTCAACGACGAGGCCGGACTGGAGCGTGTCATCGATATGGCTTCCATGCTGGCCGGCGGCAAAGACAAGCTCCAGGAAAAACCGATTATTTCGGTGATCACCTCCTTTGCCATATCTCCACTCAAACTGTGCACCCAATCGACGCGTATCATGCAGGCCTGTAACCGCCAGGGCATCCCGGTGGCGTTGTCGGCGGCGCCCATGTCCGGCTCCACCAGCCCCATGACCATGGCGGGGACCCTGGCCCAGCTGCATGCCGAACAGATGGTCGGCATCACCATCTGTCAACTGACCCGGCCCGGTGCGCCCCTTTTGTACGGCGGCATTCCCGGCATGGCCAACATGGCTACCATGGGCTATCGCGGCGGCGGTGTGGAGTGCGGTATGATGAATGCGGCGATCCATCAGTTGGCCGCCCATATCAAGGTGCCCAACTACAACAGCGCCGGGCTGTCCGATTCCAAGCTGCCCGACGCCCAGGCGGGGTGGGAAACGGCCATGACCGTACTGCTCGGCGCCATGGGCGGTTCCAACTACATGCACCACAGCGCCGGCATGCTCGAATCCATGCTGACCGTGGCCCACGAGCAGTATGTCATTGACGACGAAATCATCGGCATGGCCTGCAAGGTGCTTAAAGGGATTGACGTGGACGCTGACCACCTGGCGCTGGAGGACATCGACAGCGTGGGCCCGGCCGGCAACTTTATGATGTCCACCCACACCCTTAAATATATGCGCAGCGAGTACTTTCAGGGCAATGGCGTGACGGACAGCAAGAGCAGGAGCCAATGGGTGCAAAGCGGCAGTCTCGACTCCCGCGAGCGGGCCAAAACGATCGCCCGCAAGATACTGGGAGCAGACCAGAAATCATATATCCCCGAAAATATCGATCGGGCGATCCGGGAAAAATTCAATATCTTGTTAGACGATAGGTAAGGAGAGTCCCATGAGCATTCAGGATGTATTTAACGCAGTACTGGCCTTTGACGAGGCCGCCGTAAAAGAGAAAACCCAGGCGGAGCTGGATGCCGGCACCGACCTTGGAACCATCCTCGACGAGGGCCTGATCAGCGCCATGGACGATGTGGGTGAGAAGTTCAGCGCCGGGGAGCTGTTCGTTCCCGAAATGCTCATGGCCGCCCAAGCCATGAAGGGTGGCCTGGAACTGCTTAAGCCCCATCTGGCGACGGGCAAAAGCCAGCGCAAGGGCACGGTGGTGATCGGCACGGTCAAGGGGGATCTGCATGACATCGGCAAAAACCTGGTGGCCATGATGATGGAGGGTGCCGGGTTCGATGTGATCGACCTGGGTGTGGACGTGGACAGTGACGCGTTCGTGAAAAACGCGAACGAAAAACAGGCCGATGTGATCGCGCTGTCGGCGTTGTTGACCACGACCATGCCGGCCATGGAGACGACCGTCAAGGCGGTCAAAGCGGCGGGGGGGAATGTCAAGACGATCATCGGCGGCGCGCCGGTGACCCAGGCCTTTGCCGACAAGATCGGCGCGGACGGGTTCAGCAACGACGCGCCGGGAGCGGTCAAACTGGTCAAAGCGCTTGTGGCCTGAAAATGGAGACGCCTCTGAATTGATCCACCAACAATAACCCAACCCAGTATAGGTGTCAGATGGAAGCGACTATTCAATATGTGATCACCAACTACCCCACCATTGTCAAACTGACCATCGAGCACCTTTACCTGGTCAGTATTTCCGTGGGCGCGGCAATCCTCACGGGCGTGCCCATCGGTATCATGATCACCAAGGACAAGAAACTCGCGGATGCAGTCCTGTATGTCGCCTCGGTGATCATCACCATTCCCTCGGTGGCCATGTTCGGTCTGATGATTCCTCTCTTGTCCCTGGTTGACCGGGGCATTGGATTCTGGCCGGCGGCCATCGCCATTTTTCTTTACTCCCAGTTGCCGATCATCCGCAACACCTACACGGCCATCAACAATATCGATCCGGCCCTGCGCGAAGCGGCGCGGGGTATGGGCATGAGCGACTGGCAGCGTCTGGCACGGGTCGAGATTCCACTGGCCGTGCCTATCATCATGGCCGGGGTCCGCATGGCGGTGGTCATGAATATCGCCGTGGCCACCATTGCGGTCTATATCGGCGCGGGGGGGCTGGGCACCATTATCAACGAAGGTATCACCGGCACCAACAGCGTCAAGCTGATCGTCGGCGCGGTGGCCGTCTCCCTGCTGGCGGTAATCGCGGATTATCTTTTTTTGTTTATCCAGAAATTATTGACGCCCAAGGGGCTTAGCGGAGCGATATCATGATAAGACTGGAAAACCTGACCAAACACTTCGAAGTACCGGGCAAGGAACCGGTCATTGCCGCCAACAATGTCTCCATGCATGTCGGCAAGGGAGAGATCTGCATTTTTCTGGGACCGTCGGGATGCGGAAAAACCACGGCCCTGAAGATGATCAACAAACTGATTCCCAAGACCTCCGGCAAAATCTATATTGACGGACAGGATACGGATGAACTGGACCCCATCACCCTGCGCCGCGAAATAGGGTATGTTATTCAGCAGATCGGCCTGTTTCCCAACATGACCATCGAGGAGAACATCTGCGTGGTGCCGGATCTTTTGAAACTGGAGCGTAAGGCCAGTCGGGAAAAGGCCCGTGAGTTGATGGAGATGGTCAATCTCGATCCCAATATTTTTCTCAAGCGCTATCCGCGGGAGCTTTCCGGCGGGCAACAACAGCGCATCGGCGTGATTCGGGCACTGGCCGCCGATCCGCCGGTGATGCTGATGGACGAGCCCTTCGGCGCCATCGATCCCATTAACCGGGAAGTCATTCAGGATGAGTTTTTAAAGCTGAACGCCGAGCTGGGCAAGACCGTCCTGTTCGTCAGCCATGACATCGACGAAGCCATCAAGATGGGGGACAAAATCGCCATTTTCCGCGAGGGCGTTCTGGAACAATGCGATTCGCCCGATGAGATCCTGGCCAACCCGTCCAACCAGTTCGTCAAGGATTTCGTGGGCACGGACCGCGCCCTCAAACGGCTGAAGCTGATCGGTGTCGCCGATGCGATCATGCCGTTTCGCATGGCCGTTACCCCCGAGGATTCCATGGACAAGGTGGCGGAGAAAATGCGTGACCGCAATGCTCACATCGCCGTGGTGGTCGGCCCCCGCGGAAGAGCGAAGGGGTACATCACCAAGGAGGAGATCAAGGGCGCCACCGACGAGATCGTCAGCGAGTACGTCGACCCCATTCCCGGAACCATTCATGAGGGCGACAACCTGCACGATGCCGTTTCCCAAATGTACTCCCACGCCAGCGACTGGCTGCCGGTGGTGGACGACGACGGGCGGTATAAAGGGTATATCACGCAACATACGATCGCCAGCTTGCTCGGAGAAGTTCCCAAAAAACGTGGCGACAAAATCAGCTAGGGCGGAAAAATGGGAAATTTCATCGAAATCATAAGAAGAAGCAAGACTTTTTTCATCTATCTCGTGTTGGCCCTGGTATACATTGCCGGCGTCTTTTCCGAATCAACAGGGTTGATAGAAGAATTCAAATACTCTTTTGACGATTGGGTTTATCTTCTCAGACAGAACCTATTGATTGTCTGTGCCTCGGGGATCACCGCCTCGGTGTTGGGTATCTCCGCCGGGATTCTGATGACACGGCCTTGGTTCAAACGCTTTGCGGAGCCCTTTGCACAAGGCTTCAATATTCTTTCGGCCGTGCCCACCCTGGCTATTTTGGCCATCATCATGACCCTCACCGGACTGGGCTTCAAATCGGCCTTTCTGGGGCTGATTACCGTTACCATTTTGCCGGTGGTGAGAAATACCTACCAGGGGATAACCGAAGTTCCGGACCACATGATCGAGGCGGCCCTGGGGCAAGGCATGACCGAGCGTCAGATCCTCTGGAAGATTCAGATCCCCAATGCGCTTTACGTCATCTCGGCGGGTATTCGTACCGGCTTTGCGCTAAATGTCGGAACCAGTCCCTTGATCACCCTGATCGCCGCCGACAGCCTCGGCGAGTTCATTTTTACCGGCATCCAGCTCAACGAGTTCAATTCGCTGCTGATCGGCTCCCTGTCGGTTGCCGCGCTTGCCATATTGACGGACCTTGTTTTGTCCAAGATGCAGTATTGGCTGTTGCCCAAGGGCGTGAACCCGCAGCGGTTCGCGCAAGAATAACTTTTTTTTCGAAGGAGAAGAGGGAAATGAAAAGTGCACTGACTCGAATCGGACTGGCCACCATTTTACTTGTTGCCTTTTTTACTGTTCAGACTGCCGTTGCCGCCTCGCTTGTGGTCGGCGGCAAGGGATTTACCGAGCAATTGCTGCTGGCCGAAATCACCGGTCAGTACCTGGCCGCCCAGGGCTACGAAGTCGAACTCAAGACCGGTATGGGTACCTCCCTGGTGAGAAAAGCCCTGGAGAACAAGCAGGTCGATCTTTACTGGGAGTACACTGGAACGGCCTTTCTGACCTTCCATAAAAACACCTTCGCCAACCAACCGGGTGAGGAAATCTACAAAGCGGTGAAAGCCGAGGACGCCAAAAAGAATATTGTCTGGCTCAACGCTTCGGCGGCCAACAACACTTATGCCCTGGCCGTCCGCCAGGCCGACGCCGATGCCAAGGGACTGAAAACCCTGGAAGACCTGGCCGCCAAACTCAACAGCGGTGAGGAATTGACCTTGGGCTGCAACATCGAATTCTACAAACGCGAGGACGGGCTCAAACCTTTGCAAAAAGCCTACGGCTTCAAGTTCCCCCGCTCGGACGTCAAGCGCATGGAAACCGGGCTGGTGTACAAGGCCCTGAAAGACGGCGATGTGGATGTGGGCCTGGTTTTCGCAACCGACGGCCGCATTCCGGCATTCAGCTTTGTCGTGCTCAAAGACACCAAGAATTACTTCCCCGCTTATGCGATCACCCCCACGGTGCGCAAGGAATCGCTGGACACCAACCCGCAACTGGCCGACCAATTGAACAAATTGTCGGCCCTGTTCGACGATGCGACCATGTCCGCATTGAACGCCAGGGTGGATGTCGATAAGAAATCGGTAAACGAGGTGGCCAAGACCTTTCTCAAGGAAAAGGGCCTGATCTAAAGATCGACGTCCCGGGGAGGCCGTCATTTGAGACTGTGTTCCCGGGACCATTTTCAAAATTACCGTTTGAAACCGCCGGCAGGGCCGATCCGGCAATCCGGCCGGTTCAAACGGGCTTTGCAAGGGGCTGCCGCTTCACCACCGGTACCACCCTTTTTTCGGATGGACAAGCCATGCACGGAACGCTTCTGCATGCCATCAGCTTTACCCTGGATACCCGTTGGGAAGATCTGCCTGAAGCAGTTCGACACCAGGCTAAGCGTTGTCTGCTGGATACTCTGGGCGCTCTGATTGCCGGGGTACAAACACCGGTGGCGGAAATTATACGCAAAACAGCCCGGGATCAGTTCGGCGGTGACCAGGCGACGATTCTGGTTTCCGGCGAGCGCGTGTCCGCGGCCGGGGCGGCCCTGGCCAACGGGTTTTTCGGCAATGCATTGGATATTGACGACGGTTACCGCAAGGTGAAGGGGCATCCCGGCGCTTGCGCCCTGCCGCCACTTCTGGCAGCCGCCGAAATAGCCGGCACCTGTACCGGCCGTGAATTTCTGACGGCCCTGGTGGTGGCCTACGAACTGGGCATCCGTGCCGGATTGATTCGTCACTCGACCTACGAGACCTACCACTCCTCGGGAAGCTGGGGCGCCATTTCCGGTGCGGCCGGTGCCGGGCGGCTGATAGGCCTTTCCCCACAAAAGATATTTCACGCCATGGGCGCCGCCGAGTACCATGCCCCCATCGCCCCTATGATGAAGGGGATCGACACCCCTTCCATGGGCAAGGACAGCATCGGCTGGGGCTGCATGGTGGCCGTCCTGTCGGCCCTCATGGCGCGCGACGGGTTCACCGGCATCCGCCCGCTTTTTGCCGATACCCCCGATGGAAACTGGGTGAATCAATTGGGAACGCGTTGGGAAATGCTCTCCCTTTACTTCAAGCCATACGCCGCTTGCCGCTGGGGCCAACCGGCGGTCAAGGGCGCGCTGAGACTCTTTCGCGAGCACCGGCTCAGCCCGGATCGTATTCGTTGCATCCGGGTGCGCACCTTTGACGCGGCCACGCGCCTGCCGGGTGGACACCCGAAGGATACCGAAGAGGCGCAATACAGCCTGGCGTTTCCCGTGGCCGCGGCGCTGCTCGACGGCGACGTGGGGCCGGCTCAGGTGTTGCCGCCGCGCATTCATGATTCTGACCTGCTTTCCCTGCTGGACAAGGTCTCCACCGAAATCGCACCTGAATTCGAGGCCGAATTCCCTGCCAAAGCGCCTGCCGAAGTAATTGTCGAATCCACGGATGGCCGTGTATTTAGCTCCGGTCGCGTGGAAGCGCCGTGGGAGCCACCCGATACGCTGCCTTCCGATGAGGAATTGGAAAAGAAATTTGTCTGGCTGGCCGGACCGGTGATCGGCCATGAGCAGGCCGACACGCTCGCCCGGAGCATCCGGTTTGCCGAGAAATGGGAGAGCATCGATCCGATAATCGGTATAAAGAGAAAAACAATAGGTGAACGCCCATGCAGAACAACGCGCTGATTGACCCGGTCATGCTGGATAAGATCCATCAGGATGCTCTGCGCGTTCTGGAAGAGGTCGGGGTCAGGTGTGCTGCGCCCGAAATCCGGCAGATTTTCGAACAGACCGGCCTGGCCGCCTTTGATGACGGCACCGGCCATCTACACGTGCTTGCGCCGCTGGTCGAGCAGGCCCTGGCCACGGTTCCCAGGCGTGACCAGTACTGGATTCCGGAAAATTCCTTTGGTGTGGGCGGTACGGCGCCGTTTGTCTATGATGATCGCAGCGGCGAATTGGTTACCCCCACCCTTGACCATCTGGTCCGGATAGCCACCATCGCCGACCAGGCCGATGTGGTCGGGTTCATGGCCCGCGGGGTGCTGATCCCCAAACAGGAAATCAAGGTCATGGACGTGCTGGTGGAGCATTGCAACAAGCCTTTGTATGTGGCGGCCGTCACCGACGCCGGTATTGCCAGGGCCGAGGAAATTTATGCCGCGCGGGGCAGGCTTACCGTGCAATTTTCCCTGATCAATAGCCCCCTGAATGTTATGCCCGAAATGGAGAAGCCATTTTTGTCCTGTGTAAGAAAAGGGCTGCCCATTTACGTTTCCAGCATGCCCATGGCCGGCCTTTCCGCGCCTTACTCAATGACCGGGCTGTTGACTCTGACCCATGCCGAGGCTCTTTTTTGTATTACCCTGACACAATTGATCAACCCGGGGATCACCTGTGTGCACTCCGGACTTCCCTCCATCGCCAACCTGCAGAAAAACTATGCGGTCGATCTGGGCCTGATTTCCCATAACGTGGCCAATCTCTTGATGGACGCCATTTGCAAGAGTCTCGATCTGCCGTCCATTCACAGCGCCTGCACCACAAACGAAGACGCGCCAGGGATTCGCGCCGAGCAGGATGCCGTCAACGGCTACGCCCTCATGAAAAAATACGGGTTTCATCAGATGCGGCATGCTTTCGGTTTTTTAAAGGAACTGGTCTCCTTCTCCATCACCAAGCTTGAGCGGCATATCGAGCTGTGCGAGGAAACCGGTCCCGATCAGGCACCGGCGGTCCGGCCCGATCCCTATGACACCGAGGGTTTCGATGCCATTATGCGAAACGGAAGCCGGCCCGACTACATGCGCGATGACCACACCCTTAAAAACACCGGTAAAGCATTTGTTCTATAAGGCCAATATCTAATATTACCAGATCGAGGATGATCGTCCGCCCTACGAAGACGATGGGCTCTATCCATGTCCGATCAACGAGAAGGAGTCACCAAGTGAAAGTGTGTATCTGTCAGACCGATCCAGTACTTCTGGATGTCAAGGCCAATCTCGAAGATACCATCGATAAAATCGCCGCAGCGAAGGAGCAGGGCGCCGATCTGGTGGTTTTTCCCGAACTCTCTCTGACCGGCTATTTTGTTCGCGAGCGATACCATGAGGCGGCGCTGCGTATAGATTCCTCGGAAATACAGCGCCTGGCCAAGGCCACGGAAGGCACGGCGGCGGTGGTGGGATTCATCGAGGAATCCAAGGCCATGAATTTTTACAATTCGGCCCTGGTGGCCGTGGACGGCGAAGCGCTTTTCGCCTATCGCAAACTCAATCTCCCCAATTACGGCGTTTTCGAGGAACGCAAGATTTTCAGCGGCGGAAAGCATATTCGAGTTTTTAAACACAAAGGCATGACCATCGCCCCCTTCATTTGCAACGACATGTGGCACCCGTCTCTGCCTTATCTGGGAATCACTCAAAAGGCCGATGTTTTCGTCACCCTGTTCAATTCCTCACGGGGCTCCATGGGCAACGAGTTTTCCAACATCGAAAGCTGGAACATCATCAACCGCTTCTACTCACGGGTGTTCGGTGTTTATAACCTGTGCGCCAACCGGGTGGGCTGTGAGGTGTTCGAGGATTTGCGCTCCGAAGATGATGAACCGGTATACCTGGAACCCAATGGCACCGACCCGAGTTGCGGTGATCCGGACAACGGCGAGCCGACCATGGTCAACGATAGCCCTTACCGTTTCTGGGGCGGCAGCGAAATTATCAACCCCTTCGGGCAGGACATCGTCACCGGTGCCCTGTATGAACCGGATGTTGTTTATGCCGAAATTTCCCGGGAGCTGGTTCGCCGAAAGAGAATCCTGCTGCCCTATCTGCGCAATGACGATCCCTATTTCACTCATCGTGAACTGGGAAGAATTTTATTTGAGAAAGAGCCGGAGGGAGGAATATGATCCCTTTCATCCGGCAGTCCTGAGGCTCATTTTCGGAAGACATCTAACGCCGTAGATGCGGCAAGATCGGCAACCCGCAAGGGTTCAAATTTTGGGCGGCAAAAAGGATCTGTTTGCGTTGCTATTCTTGCTAAATTTTATATGTACCAAAATTTGAATCGCTCAGTTTAGGTTCTGGTTTTTGGGGGTGGGACGTATCTTCAATGGGAAGTGCCCCTATGGCTCTTCGTGGGGTTGATTTATATTTTATGGCTTAAGTCCTTTTCTAAGACCATCACACTGAATCATACGATTCTCATGGAGACCAAAATTTGAATCGCCTGCTTTAGGTATTATATTTTCTTTGCAACAAAAGCAAACTCTAAGGCGTCAGGGGCGAAAGTTTCACCAGCAACATTTGAGTAAAAACTTTCAATTTTAAAACCATTTCTTTCAAACTCATTGAACAGTGATTTCTTACTGAAATACTGTAGCCAGTTGTAAACTATGCGTTTTTGAGATTCCTCAATTATTGTGTATTTATCAAGAGTTACTTTTTCTTTATCGTACTTGAACGTGTTGGCAAAACAGTAATAATCATCAGGTGACCAAAATCCGTTTAACTGATTGAGTTCGTAGGTTGCTGATTCTTCCTTCTGATTAAAACAGTTCAAAGAATACACATCAAGCAACAAAGAACCACCCGGCTTTAAGAGCAAAGAAAACTTTGAAAGCATTACTTTTCTTTGTTCTGGGCTTAACGCGCAGAAATCACACATGATCATTGTGATTAGGTCGAAGCGGTTAGGTGTCTCAAAATTTAGATAGTTTGTGTGAACATAATTGATTCTCAGGCCTTTTCGCTCCGCAACTTGCCTCGCATATTTCAGGGAATTTTCTGAAAAATCTATCCCAGTAACAGCTGCACCTCGCTCAGCTAATCTCGTTGTGTAGAGTCCTGGTCCACAGCCAAAGTCCGCGATTATAGTTTTGTCATTTACTCCAAAATGAGAAACAATCCACTCAACAGAGCTTTCAATAAAGTTCTTGTTTCGAGAAGAGACATCAATTGTTTCATTTAAATGATATTCGAGCATCTGTTTAGAGGTATGCTCATTTGTCCATAGTTCATCAGCTGTATAGAATTGAAATGGTGCTGGGCGTGAGTTTATTTTTTTTATTTCTTTGAACACTATTTTCTCCATTGGGGATTTGGGCATATAACGTCCCGGTCACCGTCAGCGGCTTTTTGCCGTCCGGTGGACTGGGGGTTCGGTAAATTATTCAGTGAATTTTTCCATTGCTTGTGGAGTTGTGAACACAGCCATTCCTGTTTTCATAGCTCCAAACCCAAGCTTTTTATAGAAGCCCTCCATTCCAGGTGTTGCATAAAGAATGATATTACAGCTTGGAAGTTGATCTAAGATGGTTTGAATTATGACTTTTCCAATTCCCTTTCCTTGGGCTTCTGGCAAAACTGCAACATCGTAAATTGCACCCTGATATTCACCATCAGATATTGCTCTTCCAAAACCGATCAACTGTGATTTCTCATAAATGAAAACAGTTGTATGACTGGCCTCGAAAGCTCTCTTATGGACTTCTGGTTCATGGTAAGCCACTCCAACCTTTTTTAGTGAGTCAGCTATGATTTGCCAATCAATTCCAGAGCAATCAGTTATTATTTTTAGTTCCATATTTTTTATGCCGAACGGGGCGTTGAGGGCGCGACGATAGGAGCGTCCCTCTCGAACGGTTATACCTAAACTGAGCGATTGCCAAGCTTGCCGCATATACAAGACAGATGGATTTCCGCTATAGCCCTTCTATGCGGGAAGGCATCTAACACCGTAGATGCGGCAAGATCGGCAACCCGCAAGGGTTCAAATTTGGGGCGGCAAAAAGGATCTGTTTGCGTTGCTATTCTTGCTAAATTTTATATGTACCAAAATTTGAATCGCTCAGTTTGGGTTATAAATAATTGTTTTCTTATATGAATTAAACGATTAATCCTTAAAGGCTAATTCATAATAACTATTATCGTTGAACTCAAATTCATGTATCTTAGTCATCATACATTTTTGTGTATGTGCTTTGTATGATCTCGGATTAATTTTGTTTATAAAAGTCACCATAATTGGCGTATTTTGAGAATTAACAATTTGCCTATGTACAAATGAAAAAAGATTTTCAAGTACTCCGATTCCTCTATATTCCTTATCAATACAAATTGGTCCATATTGATATGAATTATTCTTTGTTATAGTTTGATTGTCAAATCGTAGCTTGGGTAACTCTTGTACCATAAATTGAAACATTGGCCATTCTTCCCAATAAGTCCAAGCTGCAGCCATGGCATAGGCGATAATTGTATCTTTATCTTTGGCAATAAAAAGACCTTTTATTTTGACTAAATTTTCCAATTGTTTATTGGTAAATAAGGTCGTTACAAATCCATTTCTTTTGTCTTCATCATCTATTGTTGCAATATGATACTTACTTTGCAAGTGTCTAATCTCGTCGATTTCTGAAAATTGTGCTATTTTGTATTGAATCATTTTTTGTATTTTATAACGGTGAATTCACCTTCGCGACGATAGGGGCGCCAGGTGGGGTGGCTGGTTATTTGAAAAATTACAACTGGTTATCTGTTTCAGCATGCTTGATTGCAAACTCACAGATCTCGCTCATAGCTTTTTTTGCTTCTGGAAATAATGGCGACATAATGGGAAAAGCATGAACCATATTCTTCCATTTGCTTAATGTAACGTCCACACCTTGTTGTTTCGCCTTTTCTGCCACATTAATGCAATCATCTAAATGAATTTCATTTGTGCCAACGCATATTAGAAGAGGAGGAAGATTTTCATAATTGCCCATTAGAGGCGATAATAAACTCTGTGTTGGGTCATTATCAGCAATATAGTGTTTCATCCAAACATCCCATGAACCTGTAGGAGCTATATCATTTTTTGCATTATAAGTAAACGAATCAGCCTTACATCTTAAATCAGTTACAGGGGATATGGAAAATGCTGCTGTAGGATACTGGATATTTTTTTCTTTCAGTGCCAATAAAAGGGATAAGGTCAATGTCCCCCCAGCAGATTCACCACCGACAACGATATTATTGTTTTTATAACCTTGATCTAATAGCCATGTATATGCTTCTATACAATCTTCAAGTCCTGCAGGAAAGGGATGTTCTGGTGCTAGCCGATAATCGAAAAGTAGAGATTTCATTTGAGTATTGATTGCAAATTTTGCGACATGAGTACGATGGGAATTACAGGATCCGGAGATAAAACCTCCTCCATGAATGTAGAATAACACTTTATCTTTCTTTGGATTTTCAGGTATAATCCATTCTGCATTTATTCCATTTATATTGAAATTTTTAATTCTGACATCTTTTGGTATTTTCATTTTTGCTGTGGCTTTATTAACTCCTTCTCTAAATTTTGTAACAGAAAAATTTTCGTCTAAAATTTCTGGTTTAAATTTGAATTTAAACAAATGCCTGTTTTTTATTAGCCAAATTATTAACTTGCTTCTGACGCTTTGCATTTATTGGATCCTTTCGAGGAATTAGTATGTTGGCTTTTTTTGCAATAGGTTACGCCAGCATCATCCGATTTTTTGGAGCGAGGAACGAGCGAAGAGAAAATTCGGATTAATGCACTTGTTGTGTGCCGGGCACGGCACACATCTTAAAAGTGAGTCAAGCATATCAGTTGATCGAAAGGCTTGGCAAGTCTTAGACCCAGCCCGATGGAGGCGAAGGGTGTAGCGGTATGGCAACCGGGCATCCGGCGACGGTGCTCGGGGAGGAAGCCGCCCTGCCATGGCGGGATGCCGCGAAGGTACGGGGCGACGAAAAGAAACCGGGTCAGGCGCGAACATGTGGGACTAGCCTGCAACACAAGGTTAAGTCCTCTATCCATCTTAGGCAGTGTTCGTATACTCGGCGCTTACGTACCGAGAGATGTGTGTTTACCCCGGGAGGTCTGCCACGATGTCCTCCGACGGACTGACCGAACCGCAAGGGGAGGCGACCACGTGGCAGAAGTCAGCAGAGGGCATAGTAGTCGGCGGAAACGAGCCGGGCCTCTCGAAAGCGGGAGAAGTATACCCGGAGGACTCACACCGACGAAGGCCCGAACGGTGCCCGGACCGAAGGGTACGGGTAAATGGAGGTGGTGAGTAGGGGAAGTTCACTTACAGGGATAATGCGGCAGCTGCCGAAATTCACGTAGCGTGTTCACTCTGAAAAGGGTGCAATCCCGTTTAGTGGCAAATCCATCGCTCTCTGAAAATATGTCTGGACTCTTACCGTTGTAACCTGTATAATTGTGCCCATGAGCAAAACCATGACCATTCAAGGGCGCGATTTATCAACCGATGACATCGAATTCATACGGCATTTGATTAAAGATCGCCCGGATTGGAATCGGACCCGGTTGTCAAAACACTTGTGCCAGCTATGGGACTGGCGAACGGACACCGGCCTGCTCAAGGATATGGCCTGCCGTTCAATGCTGAGAAAACTCGAACAACGTGAGTTTCTCATTTTACCACCGGCGCAAAAAAGTGGAAATCGGGCTCGGCGAATCAAGGATATCGAACACGATACCGACCCAATCCAATCGTCGTTACGACAGATTGGGCCTGTCGAGATTACCATGATAACCGGTCGCGGCGATACCGACGATCTTTTCCATTGCCTGATGGATCGTTACCACTATTTGGGATGCCACGGTCATGTCGGCGAACACATCAAATACATGGCTGTCGATAGCCGCCAACGCCCCTTGGCTTGTCTATTGTTTGGGTCCGCGGCCTGGAAAACGGCGGCCCGGGATCGTTTCATCGGTTGGGACATTCCCACCCGCCAGGCAAACCTGAAAATGATGACCAACAATACCCGCTTTCTGATTCTGCCGTGGGTACAGGTTAAAAATCTGGCCAGTTACATTCTGGCGGCATGCGTCAGAAGACTTCGCCACGATTGGCATCAGCGTTACGGGCACGATCTGTGTCTGGTGGAAACCTTTGTCGACCGATCTCGCTTTATCGGTACGTGTTATAGGGCCGCCAATTGGTTGTGTATCGGACAAACCAAGGGCCGGAGCCGACAGGATCGCCATAAAAAGCTCAAGGTCCCGGTCAAGGATTTGTACGTGTATCCGCGTAAAGGTCCAATAGACCCCACCTTAACAAGCGTCACCAGATTTGTCATGGTGCGCTCACAGTGTGTGGAAAAGATTTTGGATCGGACGCGGAGTCGGTTAACTTGGAAAAAGAACTTGCGACAGCGTATCGTTGTCGAGATTTTTAGGCAAGAGAGCCTGGTAATCTTCCGGCGTTTCGGCAAAAGGCAATTTGGCAAACAGGTAGCGTAGGTAGGCGTACGGCTCCAGACCATTGGCCTTTGCAGTTTCGATCAGACTGAAAAAGGTGGCACTGGCTTCGGCCCCCCTGGGCGCTCCCGAGAACAGCCAGTTTTTTCGGCCCACCACAAACGGCCGAATGGCATTTTCGGCAACATTGTTGTCGGGTTTCAGGAATCCGGCTTCGGTATAGCCAACAAGTTTGTCCCATTGATTCAGGGTGTATTGGATAGCCTTGCCGAGCAGGCCTTTGGGAGGAACCTGCGGATGATAGGTATCCAGCCAGGTCTTGAATTTATCCAGGATCGGCTCGGACTTCTCCTGCCGCAATTCAAGTATTTGCTCATATGAGAGATCGTTTTTCCGAGCATATCGTTCGATGTCGTACAGCGCGCCAATATATTCCAATGCTTCGTCGGCAAGGTTCTTGGATGTTTTTTGCTTGCCACGCTTGCGGCCCTTGTTCACTTCGACGAATTTACGCCGGGCATGCGTCAGGCATCCAAGATGAGTAATACCCTCTTTTTGGGAAAGCTGATCGTAGCCGCTGTAACCGTCGCTTTGAACGTAGCCCGTATAGTCGTCCAGCATATCGTGCACCACCTTGCCACTACGGGTTGGATGGTATTGATATAGCACCACGGGGGCGCCCAACGGTCCGCCGCAAAATACCCACATATACGACTTTGTGGTATTGTTGCGTCCCGGTTCCTGGAGAACTTGAAATGGGCTTTCGTCGATATTGATCACAGGCCCGCTTCGAATTTCCTGTTGCAAAAGTTCGATGATCGGTTGACTGCAACCGGCGGCTTCGATCATCCAGTTGGCCATGGTGGACTTTGAGATATCGACACCCAGGCGGCTGAATATTTTTTGTTGGCGGTTCAGGGGAATCGCATCGGCAAATTTCGATGTGGCGACGTGCGCCAGCAGACCCTCGGTGGCGTTGCTTTTGGGAATCAGTTGTTTTGCCGGTGGTGCGATTTTGACCGTGGGGCCGTCGTCCTCGACGCCTTCGCAAGCCTTGCAGGCATATTTGGGGCGAACGTGACGAATCACCCGAATCTTGGGCGGAACGTAATCGAGTTTCTCGCAGATCTCTTCGCCGATTCGGCTCAATTCCGCGCCACACGCACAACGTTTCTCGTCTTCAGGGATATCGTGGATAACCTCGACTCGCGGCAGTTCCTCGGGCAATGGCTTGCGGCCACGTTTTTTGCGGGTATGCTCTGGGACGACAATTTCGTCATCGTTTTGAATCGGTTCAACAGGCTTATCCGGGGCGAACAACTGAAGCTGGTTGGGATTGACAGTAGGGATGACTTCGCTTTTGCGACCGAACAGCTCGTTCTTCAGCAGCCGGTTCATCTCCTCTAAATACTCGATCTGCTGCTTTTGAGAGAAAACGATCTGCTTTAAGGACTGGGCGTCTTCAGGCAAGTTTGTCAGTTCCGAAGTCATGCCCGTTAAGTATCATAACTGACTGTAATTGTAAATGTTTAAACGATGTAAAATGCTATTTTCTCAGCTTGCGAAACGGTAGTTTAAACGGCTATGTGCGTGCGTATAATCCAGGCCGGCAAGAAGCCACTCGAGCTCCTTCGTCTCAAGAGAAACGACTTCGTCTGTTGACGTGGGCCAATGGAATCGCTGCTTCTCAAGTCGTTTGTGCCATAAGGCAAAACCGTTTTGATCCCAGTAAAGAATTTTAATCATGTTGCGGCGCCGGTTGCAGAAAACGAACATGTCGCCGGTAAAAGGATTATGTCTCATGGCCTGCTCGACCAAAACTGACAGCCCATTGATCGACTTGCGCATATCCGTATCGCCAACGGCCAGATAGACCTGTTGCGGGTAATCGGGCAGCATCATAAACCTGCCACGAGATTAACCAAACGGGTTAATTGTTCCGAGCCATCCAGCCCTTCTATCTCAATGGAACATCCGTTTGGCATGAGAACGCGAACGGTTTGCGGATGAGGCATTGGATTGGCGGAAAGTCTTATGGGCAAAAACGAAACATTCGTTTGCTTTTTTAAAATCCGTCGTCGCCAGTAATAAAACCGATGAGATTTGAGATGGTGTTGACGGCAATAGGCGAGTTGGCTCAGGCCGCTTTGTTCCCATTGTTCAAGATGGCCCTCCCAAAATTCTCGTCTTCCTTGGTCGCTTTGCTGATCGAAATCTTTTGGCATGTGGTGCCCTCCTTTTTTTGAAGGGTATATTGCCATGACGTGTTGGATCTGTGAAGATGTGGTTTATTGGACCTTTACGTATCCGCTCACTGCCGATTTTAAAAACCGCTTGTGCCACGGTTAAGCGTTTCCCCATTGAACCGGCAGGATAAAAATCAAACCTGCAAGCGTTTGGGGGTGGATCGTGGACATCTCATCCGAATTGCTCCAATTTTCCGGCTCGATCAATGAAGCGATTGCCGATTTCAACGGGCACACCGACGTCAATCGTCTGATCAAATCGCTACACCGCAAAATGACCGTCTTTATCGAAACGCTAATTGCCACCGCTCTTCAGCGGCTATTTGACGGAGAAGATTTCCTCATTCAATTGAAAACCCTCGCGGCCAGAAAAGCGTATCGGTTCCACGGTTATCGGGAGGTTCGTGTCCGAATACTCACCGGGGACTCCATCCCGCTGCGTGTCCCTTATTTTGTCAAAGCCCGCTCTAAAAGGCATCGACGACGCAAAACCAATGGCCATCTGGCCTTGCAATGGTTGGGTTTCATCGACCGAGTCAGTCTGCATCTGGCATCCGTGGCGATTCAATCGGCCTTGCTGTGCCCTTCTTTCGAAATCGCCAGGCAGACACTTTCCCGGCATGGCATCGAACTGGGCGTCAAAACCATTCAACGCATCGGCCGATCCGTTGGCAAGCAGGCCATGAACCATCGTCAGCGTATCGCCCTTGGCGAGACGGATCGTGCCAACGATCGACTGGTTCTGGTTTGTCTCGACGGTGGCCGACTTCGTGAGCGAAAAGCCAAAGGCGGTAGACCGCCTGTCAGTCCGAAACGACGGGGCTATCATACCGATTGGCGCGAACCTACCCAGATCGTTATTCAGTGCTTCAACTCCGACGGTAGCCCGTGTGAGAATTCTCCTCCCATCTACGATGCCACCATGGGCGATATCGATCAGGTGTTCGAGCTCATTGAGCAATATCTACTGCAGCTCGATATCACGAAAGCCGCATATGTCGTTTTTTGTGCCGATGGCGCAACCAAATATTGGAAACGAATCGGCCCAATGGCTAAGAAGATAGGCATAGCCACTTTCTTTGAAGTCATTGACTATACTCATGCCAAGCAGAACCTATCGACAATTATTGATAAACTACCGAAAAAAAAAGGCGCGGAGAAAATCGCCAAAATATCCAAGCAATGGTACGATCTACTATGGAAAGGCAATTTACACGAGATCAAACGACAGATAATGGATCTGTTCAAATCCCATAAGAAACGGAAAGAGGCGCTTGTCAACGGTCGCGAAGAACTGAGCCAATTTGGGTCGTTAAAAATGAGCCACACGCCCCTATCTACTGAATGGCATTTATTGATTCCTCCATATTTTTCCCCTTCAAACGGTAGCTGTTTCCATTGATCGTTATCACTACGCTATGGTGAAGGAGACGATCCAATATCGCAGTGACGATGATTTGATCCTGAAGCAATTCCGCCCAATCGGAGAAGGCCTTGTTAGACGTGATTACGGTACTGGCCTTTTCATAGCGGGTGGCTACAAACTGAAAGAACAGATTGCATTCCTGTCGGTCGATGGGCGTGTACCCAACCTCATCCACGATCACAAGTGAGGATTTATAGTAGCTTCGCCCCTTGCCGGGACGCCCCGCTTCATGGTCCTTCTTCAGTTTGACGATCAGGTCCGCCATGGTTGTGAAATAGATGCTCATACCCGCTTGGCAGGCTTTTAAAGCCAAAGATACAGCCAGGTGCGTCTTGCCAACACCGGGAGGGCCAAGAAAAATGACATTTCCATTTTGGCGAATGAATGTCAGATCAAATAACGACATGACACGCCTACGATCCAGTTTGGGCTGGAAGGTAAAATCGAATTCATCAATACCCTTTGTGAACGGTAATCCTGATATCTTCAGGGCCGTTTCAATCCGGCGTTGTTCCTTCTGCGCCACTTCTTCCTCAAGCAAGTCATCCAAAAAGCTGAGATAGCTTTGGCTGTTTTGCTCGGCGGATTTAACGATACTGTCCAGGATCTCCCGTATCCTGGGCAAACGCAGCCTGGTCAAATTGGCTTCAATGCGATTGGCCACCAATGTGTCCGTCATAATTGTACCTCCTGTGCGAACTGCTCGTAGGTATCAATCGGGCGGATATCCACCGGTATGTCATACAGGGGCTTATTCGGGCTGATGGTGCATTTGGCGCGGCCCTTACCCTGCTTAGGATGAGCGTATTTGCGCCGGTTCATCTCACGGTCCTTTTTCAGTTCCGCATAAAAGCGCTTGTCTTGAACAAGATTACCTTTGGACGAAGGGATTGTATAAATGACGACCAGACGGTTATCGTCAAAGATCCGCAGGGTACATTCCTTAACTCTCAGAACAACGGTTTTCCCCACCAGCTTGTGCGGGACAACAAAGCCATTGCCTTCGAATCTAACCGTACAATCCTTATGGACTTTCCTGAAGATCCTGTAGGAAGTATCGAAAGGCTGTCGTGGTAACTGGCTAAGATGTGGTTGTTCTCTTTCAAAACGGTCAGCGACGACTTCGTGGGTGGTGCCATGTATCCGCTGATCTTTTATTCGTAACCAACGGTTCAGATCTTTGTTGGCTGTTTCGAGGCAAGCGTATCCATAGCCGCGCCAAAAGCCCTCACGGATGAAGGTGTAAGGTCTCTCGACCTTTCCCTTCACCCAAGCCGCATAGGCTGGTGCCACCCGTGGGATGAACCCGTAATGCAGAGCAAAACCGATCAATGTATCGTTGAATTTGTCTCGTCCCGCTATCCGACCAATGTAGACATTTTTCATCCGGTCATACAAAATTTCGGTGGGCACGCCGCCGAAGTAGTCGAAGGCCCGGATATGGCAATCCAGAAAAGTCGTCAGGTCGCAGTGTCTAATCAGCTCTGCATAGATTTTACGAGAGTAGCCCAAAATTATTGAGAAGAGATATAATTTCTCGACGTTTCCATCGGCATGCTCAACCTGAAACTCTGCAAAATCTACCTGTGCCTGGTAGCCGGGCTCTGTTTCAAATCGCATGTAGGCAACCTTTTGGTGTTGCCCCTTTAGTTGGGCTACCCGGCGTTTGACGATTTCGTAGCTTCCGGTAAACCCCATGTTGACCAGTCTGTCGTAAATCCAGGTCGCCGTATAGTCGTCTTCGGAAAGCCAAGCGTCTATATTGTCCTTAAATGGGTCAAGCAGGCTTCTGCGCCGCCTGGGTTCTGCTGGGGCAAGGATCAACTCCGGATCATCAATGTATTTTTTAACGGTGTTACGGCTGACGCCAAGCTTCCTGGCAATTGCTCGCTGGGTCAGTCCCTTGCGGTGCAAAGTGAGAATATCCAAAATGGTCTCCTTTTTTTCAAAGGTTGAACCTCCTGATTAGTTCTTAGTGAAAAATGCTCACATTAAGCATTTTCCACCACGATGGGTGGCTCAATCTTAAACGACCATTTTTGGCTCAGTTTATCACGACCATTAACAGCGCTTGCCAAATTCAAAAACTATTTTTTGGACAATTTCCACCGCATGCAATACACCGGCTTCCGCTACTTCAATGTGACCACAGGCAGCGGTTGTGTCGAGAGCGCGATCCGCCGTGTCATCAACTTGAGGCTCAAATCGCCCGGCATCTTCTGGAAACGCGAAACCGCAGAGTTGATGCTTTTTTTGAGAAGCACACTGCTTTGTGGCCGATGGGACATTATGTTGGACAATCTATCTGCTGACATGAAATGGCAGTTTTAATGTGCCACTAAATGGGAATGCACCCTACCCCGTGAAGGCTTACTAATATTTTAATTCACTGATGACTACGCGAGAGAAAGACATTCGATATCCTTGTATTGTACTCAATATTGGTGCTTCATCGTCTCCGTTGTAAAGCACAACGCCGCAAATCAGCGGGCGCAGTTTTTTGCGCTCCGCTGCATTTGCACTGTTGCACATTTTCAAACACTTACCTTGCTGCCTACGTAGGTTTTTCTCTTTTTACTTCAACATTAAATCCAATATTTTCAAGTAAGAATTTTGTACTTATCGAAATATTTTATAATAATAGATATAGCAATACTTAATAAAAAGGTAGCTACGAATACAAGAGCAATATCAAGTACTGGATTATCATAATTTCTATAATGCTCTTTTTCTAAATAATTTAGAATCAATGCATGAATGCCATATATTGCTAAAGAATTGCGAGCAATTATATCCACTGGTTTTTTTACTATGGTTAGTTTGTTTGCATTTTCTTTTATAAAAAGAAATACAGATATGGTTCCAATAGCAACCAATACCCCATTATAAACGTAGAATGTTCCAATAAACTTGCCTTCCCTAATAGAAATAGTAAAGGTTGAATATCCTATTAATATTGATGAAATTATAAAAAATAATGGTGCAAAATATAATATAAACCAATATCTTTTAGGTTTTATACTGCCGAGAAGAGATCCAAACATTGCGTATAGTGTGTAATAAACAATATTTCCATCAATCTGCATTACGCTTTTAAATGTAACATCGAATAGATTAGTCAGGTGAGATAATCGTGGGTTTAAAATAACAAAACAAACTATAAATAAAAAAAAGATTTGATTTGTCTTAAGGGTACGGACTGAAAAAAAAATACGCAAAAATATACACAACTAATATCGTATAGAAATACCACAGGTGATAAAAAACTGGTCTAAATGCAATACTTCTAACTTTTGGCCATACAGGAGAGTTCAAATAAAACTTTATATATATTAATGCGATAGCACTATAAAAGAATAAAGATATTATGATCCTGATATAATTTTTTAAAGTGTGGTTTTTTATCTCCAAAAAATAGATATCCAGAAAT
>CAXXOY010000015.1:0-459073 GCA_963668455.2 uncultured Desulfosarcina sp. | reverse complement strand
GCTGGGCTGGGGCAACACCCCGGTCTCCACCGACGGCATGGAAGGGCTGATTCACAGCAATTCCGAAGCGGTCGGCATGGGCCAGTACAACGCCGGTGGATACGCCAACGCGGAGGTTGACGCGCTTATCGAAAAGGCCGCCAAGACGGTTGATTTCGATGCCCGCGCCAAGCTGATCCGGAAAGCCAGCGCCATTGCCATGGAAGATGTGGCCATGATCCCGCTGCACACCCAGTACAGCATTTCCGCTGGACGTGACGGGCTTTCCTATACGCCCCGGGCGGATGAAGGTACATTGGCGACCAACGTCAAATAGTGCCCATCCACGAATGGCCAATTTGCCCGATTCGGTATCGCAATCGAGCATTCAACATCCCCCTCGCCCTCTCCTTCAAGGGACAGGGCGAGGGGATCAACACGAGTAAATACGAACCATGACGGTCTACTTCATCCGCAGATTACTACAAGCAGTCGTGGTGCTATTTGTGGTTTCGGTCCTGGTCTTTACCGGTGTTTTCGCCATCGGCGACCCGGTCAAGCTCCTGATCGACCCGCGCGCCTCGGCCGACGAGATCGCCCAGGTGCGGGAAAACCTCGGCCTGGACCGTCCCCTGTACGGGCAGTACGTCCACTTTGTTTCCTCGGCCGTCAAGGGCGATTTCGGAAGATCCTTCATCCACAACGTCCCGGCCCTGCGGCTGATCCTTGGACGCTTCCCGGCCACCTTCGAGCTGGCTTTTTGCGCCATCCTCATGACAGTGCTCATCGGTATTCCGCTGGGCATGTGGGCCGGCCTGAAGCCCGACTCCTGGGCCGGAAAGCTGATTCTCTCGGGCTCCATTCTCGGATTCAGCATGCCCTCCTTCTGGGTGGGTATTCTCCTGGTGATGTTTTTCAGCATCCGCCTGGGCTGGCTGCCCACCATGGGACGCGGGGAGACCGTCCAGATCCTGGGCATGAATTTCAGTCTCTTTACCCTGGACGGGCTCAAGCATCTGATTCTACCGGCTTTCAACCTGGGCCTTTTCTCACTCTCGCTGGTGATTCGTCTCACCAGTGCCGGAGCGCGCGAAACCTGGTCTCTGGATTACGTCAAATTCGCCCGGGCCAAGGGACTCTCCTTTGCCCGCGTGGTACTGGTGCATGTACTCAAGAACATCATGATTCCCATCGTGACCATTCTAGGCCTGGAGTTCGGCACCATCCTGGCTTTCGCCGTGGTGACCGAATCCATCTTCGCCTGGCCGGGCATGGGGAAACTGATCATCGACTCCCTGAAACTTCTCGACCGGCCGGTGATCGTGGCCTACATTTTGACCATCGTTTTCATTTTCATCATCATCAATCTTTGCGTCGATCTGCTCTATGCGGTGCTGGACCCACGCATCCGCCTGGACAGCAAGGAAGAGTAAACCATGGTCCAAGCATCCACACCTTCCTCCGCAAATCCAACGACCAACGGTCACCCACCCGTGGAAACGCCCTTCAGGCGGCTGGTGAGTGACTTCGCCGAAAGCAAGCTGGCCCTTGCCGGCCTGACCGTTCTGGTGATCCTGTGTCTGATCGCCCTGTTCGCGCCGCTGATTTCGCCGCAAAATCCTTACGATCAGGCCCAGCTAAATATCATGGATGCCGAGTTGCCGCCGGGCGGCGCGGGCATGGACGGCACGACCTATCTTCTCGGAACCGACGGGCAGGGCCGCGACATGCTCTCGGCCATCTTCTACGGCCTGCGCATCAGCCTGGGGATCGGGCGTGGTCAGCGGGCTGGTGGCATTCAGCCTGGGGCTGGTGGTGGGCATCAGCGCGGCCTATTTCGGCGGGCGCTTCGATACGCTGGTGATGCGCATCGTCGACATCCAGCTGGGCTTCCCGGCGATTCTCATCGCCCTGGTGCTTCTGGCGGTGGTGGGACGTGGGGTGGACAAGGTAATCATCGCCCTGGTGGCCTCCCAATGGGTCTATTTCGCCCGGGCCTCACGCGGGGCGGGCATCGCCAACAGCAAGATGGAGTATATCGCGGCGGCACGCTGTCTGGCGCTCTCCACGCCGAGAGTTCTTTTCCGGCATCTGCTGCCCAACTGCCTGCCGCCCCTGATCGTGGTGTGCACCGTGCAGGTGGGCAACGCCATCGCCTTGGAAGCCACCCTGTCCTTTCTGGGCGTGGGGCTTCCCGTGACCAAGCCGTCCCTGGGGCTCCTGATCGCCAATGGCTATCAATACATGCTCTCGGACATGATGTGGATCTCCTTCTTTCCAGGCATCGCGCTCTTGATCACCATCGTCAGCATCAATCTGGTGGCCGATCAGCTTCGCGAGGCCCTTAACCCGAGGTCACAAGAATGAGCGTGGATCAAAACATCATTGAGGTCCGGGACCTTAAAACCCATTTCTTCACCAAGCGCGGGGTAATCCGCGCCGTGGACGGGGTCAGTTATTCCCTGAAGCAAGGAGAAATTCTCGGCGTCGTGGGAGAATCCGGCTCAGGCAAATCGGTGACCGCCTTTTCCATCATGGATCTGGTGGATCCGCCCGGCCGCATCGTTTCCGGGTCGGTGATCTACAAGGGGCGCGACATCATGGACATGCCGCGTAAGGAACGCCGCAAGCTGCGCGGCAACGGCATCGCCATGGTCTTCCAGAACCCGCTGATGACCCTTAATCCGGTGTTGCGTATCGACACCCAGATGGTGGAGGCAATTCGTACCCATCGGCAGGTGAGCAAACAGCAGGCGTTGCAGGAGTGCCTGCGGGCACTTACCAAGGTGGGTATCCCATCGCCGGAAAGACGCCTGAGAACTTATCCGCACCAGCTTTCCGGCGGTATGCGCCAGCGGGTGGCCATTGCCATCGCACTGCTCAACCGATCGAATCTGATTATCGCCGACGAGCCCACCACTGCCCTGGATGTGACCATCCAGGCCCAGATTCTTTACGAGATGAAAAAACTCTGCCGCCAGGAGAAAACCGCTCTTATCTGGATTACTCACGATTTGACCGTGGTTGCCGGCCTGGCCCATCGCGTGTGCGTCATGTATGCCGGCAAGGTCATGGAAATCGGCGATGTCGGCGCGGTGCTGGACACGCCCCTGCACCCCTACACCATCGGGCTGATCGGCTCGGTGCCCAGCCGCAATCGCAAGGGAGAGGCGTTGAAACAGATCCCCGGCATGACCCCGTCGCTGATCGGGTTGGGCCGGGGCTGCGCGTTCAAGCAGCGCTGCGACAAAGCCGGCGCCGCCTGCGATCAGGCGCCGCCCATGCGCGAAATCGGCAATGGCCACTGGGTGCGGTGTCATCACCCGGCAAACGGATCATCGGCAGGTTGCATATGAATGCGCCCCTGATTAACGGCGAGAACCTGTTTAAGGTTTTCGCGAAGAACCTTGACCTTGCGGCGAAACTGGCCCGCCTGGCGGGAGCGAAGGTGCGCGAGGAACGTGTCACCGCCCTGGGCGGCGTGGATCTTACCATCGCCAGGGGAGAAGTGTTGGGGCTGGTTGGCGAGTCGGGCTGCGGCAAAAGCACCCTGGGCAAATTGGTGGCCCTGCTGGATCGCCCCACTTCGGGGAATCTTTCTTATAAGGGGCAGGCCATCACGGAGATGAGCCGTTCCGAGTTTAAACACGCCTCCCTCAAACTGCAGATGATTTTCCAGGATCCGCTCTCGTCCCTCAACCCGCGCATGCGTGCCCTGGACGTGGTGGGCGAGGCGGCCCTGGCCCACGGTCTGATTCGCCGCGATGCGTATATGGATTATGTGGAATCGGTCATGTTGCGCTGCGGCCTTGACCCGGAGGTCAAGTACCGCTATCCTCATCAGTTTTCCGGCGGTCAACGCCAGCGTATCGGCATTGCCCGCGCCCTGGCCGTGGAACCGGAGCTGATTGTCTGCGACGAGGCCGTGGCCGCCCTGGATGTCTCCATTCAGGCCCAAATCATCAATCTGTTCCGGCAGCTCAAGGAGACCGAGGGGTTGACGTATCTCTTCATCAGCCACGATATCGCGGCGGTGGAGTACCTTTGCGACACCGTAGTGGTGATGTATCTGGGCAATTTTGTTGAACAGGCGGATTGCCGGGAGCTGTTCGACCATCCCCTGCACCCGTACACCCAGGCCCTGCTGAACGAGGTGCCGCGCCTGGATATGCGCGATATCGACTACGCCCCCATCAAAGGAGAAATTCCTTCTCCCCTGAACCCGCCCAGCGGGTGCGCCTTTCACACGCGCTGCCCCCGGGCCGAGGCGTTGTGCAAAGAAAAGGCGCCCCGGTGGCGCGAGGTGGCGCCAGGGCATCAAGCCGCCTGTCATTACATTTAGGTGTCAGCGATTAGCCATTAGTGGTAAGCAAATGAATTCCTCCATTCGACGCGGACGGGCTAACAGCCAATTGCTAAAAGCCAACACCTTTAAGAAACACAAAAGGACTATATGAAAGCATATATCGGAGCAACCCTGATTGATGGCAGTGGCGGACCGCCCATGGAAGATGCGGCCCTTTTGGTGGACGAGGGGCGCGTGGTTCAAGCAGGCGCCCGGCGGGCCGTTGATTTGCCGCCCGAGGCCGAAACCGTGGATTGCAGCGGCGCCTGGATCATGCCCGGATTGATCGAGGGGCACATTCATCTGCAGGGCACCGACACCCTGGACCCGGCTGAATTGATCAACCGCCCCACGCAAATGCGCCTGCTTCAGGCCACCCGCGATTTGTGGGCGCTTCTGGATGCCGGCTACACCACCGTACGCGATTGCGGCGAGTACAACGCGCTTTTTCTCAAGCAGGCGGTGGAGGAAGGCACGCTGATCGGGCCTCGAATTCTGGCCAGCGGCGCCATGATCACCCAGACCGCGGGCCATGGGGACCCGGCCCACGAATTTCCCGCCGAGTGGGTGGAAAAACGCCGGCTGACGGTGGTGGCCGATGGAGAAGACGCTTGCCGCCGGGCGGCCCGCCAGATGCTGCGCGAGGGCGCCGACTTCATTAAGCTCTGCTCATCCGGCGGCGTATTGTCGGATCGGGACACGCCGCGTCTTTCGCAATACACCCAAAAAGAACTCAACGCCCTGGTGGAAGAGGCGCACCGTTTCGGCAAAAAGGCCGCCTGTCATGCCCACTCCACGGCGGGCATCACAAAAGCCCTGCGGGCCGGGATGGATACCATTGAGCACGGTTCCCTGGCCGACGACGAGGCCATCGGGATGATGCTGGATCAGGGCGTTGTCGTGATGCCCACCCTGGCGCTGGGCTTCAGCCTGATGCATCAGGGCCGGGAAATGGGCCTTTCTTCTCTTTATCGGGAAAAAGTGCTTCAAATCCGGAAGCAAAAACTTGAAGCGCTGCAAAAAATAATCAAGGCCGGCGTGAACTTGGGCTGCGGGTCCGACTTTTTGGGCGGCCCACTTTGCCCCCATGGCAAAAACGCCCTGGAGCTGGTTTTGCAGCAGACGGAGGCCGGCCGAAACCCGGCCGAAATTCTGGCTTCGGCCACCGGCATCAATGCCCGGGCCCTTGGGCTGGAGGAACAAGTCGGTCTCCTCAAGGCCGGCCTGCAGGCGGATTTTCTCATTCTGCAAGGCAATCCTCTCGATGATCTGAGCCTTCTGCTCAACCCGGAAATGATTCGTACGGTGGTCAAGAGCGGCATTGCCGTTCCCAGATTGCCGTCCCGCCTCAGGACAGCCGATTGCTCGGAATCCTTCATGGCGCTGGTGCGTAATGGAGGACGCGAATCGGCTTGATTTCCAAAGGCTAATCGCTCAACTCGGTAAACGTCAGTGAAAGGTAATTAAATGTTAAAGAAAGGGATGCAACTGCATCCAAAAGATAACGTGATGGTTGTATTGGAGGCGGTCAAGGCCGGCGACACGGTGGCGATCCGACCCGGCGACGGGACGCTGGTGGCCCGCGAGGATGTAAATTTCGGCCACAAGCTGGCTCTTTCCGATATCGGCCTGGGAGAGATCGTGGTCAAGTATGGCAACCCCATTGGCAAAACCGTAAAGGCCATTTCAAAAGGGTTTCACGTGCATGTGCATAACATCAGCGGCCTGAGGGTGGATAGCGCCAGGGAGGCGAAAAAATGAAGGAATTTTTAGGTTACGAGCGCGCCGACGGAAGGGTCGGGATTCGCAATCTTGTGCTGATCCTGCCCGCCACCCGGGTTTGCAATCTCATGGCCGGGCGTATCGAGCAGGCCGTCACGAACACCAAGGCGCTGATCACCACCGGAGAGTACGGCCGCACCATCGCCGACCGGGAGCGACTGTTCTCTTTCCTTACCGGCATCGCCACCAATCCCAACGTTGCCGGGATCGTGCTTCTGGGGGTTCAGGAGGGTTACGGCTACGCCGAATTCCAACTGGAACGCATGACGGCGGCCATTGCCAAGGGCGCGCCCGGTAAGCCCCTGGCCGTGGTGGAAGCCGCTTCGGAAGGCGGCATGCACCGTGCCATCGAAAAAGGAATCATCGAGGCGCGCCGCCTTGTTTATGAAACGTCCCGACTGAAACGCAAACCGTTGCCGATTTCCATGCTCAGCGTGGGCGTGAAGTGCGGCGATTCAGACGCCACCTCGGGCATCTCGGGAAACCCCGCCTTCGGCCGCATGACCGACATGCTGGTAAATGCCGGCGGCACGGTGATCTTCTCCGAAACGGTGGAGATCATCGGCGCGGAGCACCTGCTGGCCCAGCGCTGCAAAACCCCGGAAGTGGCGGACAGGCTTCTGACGGTGGTTCGCGAGGCCGAGGAGCTGGCCTCCAGTGTGGGCGACGACATTCGCACCGTCAACCCCATTCCTGAAAACATCGCCGCCGGAATCTCGACCCTGGAGGAGAAATCCCTGGGAGCCATCTGCAAGGCCGGCAGCGTGCCCATCGAGGGCGTTTTAAATTACTGCGAGAAACCGCCCGGACCAGGCTTGTACTTCATGGACGCCTGGATGTCCTCCTATTCGCTCATCGCCAGTTTCGCGGCCGCCGGCTGCCAGATGGCCTTTTATCAACTGGGTGGGCAGGAGCTGCCCGAAATCGATCCGCCGCTCTCCGCCATCAACCCCGGCGTGGTGATCCCCATGCACACCATCACCGGTAATCCTTCCACGGCCCGCAAGGCGCACAAGGACATCGATTTTTCCAGCGCGGCCGTACTGGAGGGCAGCATGAGCCTGGACGAGGCCGGGTCTGCGTTGCTGGATCTGGCCCGCGATACGGCCTCCGGTGCTTTCACCCGAGCGGAAACCGTGGACTTCTCCGACCCATTGGACGTATACTACCAGGGACCATCTGTATAAAGGAGATATCCCATGAAACCTGAAAACAATTTATACAAAGCCTATATCGACATACTGCAAGAAGAACTCGTCCCGGCCATGGGTTGTACCGAGCCCATCGCCATCGCCTATGCCGCGGCCAAGGCGCGGGAGGCCCTGGAAGCATTTCCCGACCGCGTGCTTGTGGAGGCCAGCGACAACATCATCAAAAATGTCAAAAGCGTAGTGGTCCCCAACACCGGTAATTTAAAAGGCATGCAGGCCGCGGCCGTCGCCGGGATTGTGGCCGGCGATGCGGACAAAATGCTCGAAGTGATTTCATCCGTGACGGATGACGACCGGGAAAAGATACGGAACTTTCTCACCCAAAAAGAGGTCAAGGCCAGCCGCATGGAAAACGGGTTGATCTTTGACCTGCGGGTTACCGTCTTCCACGAAGCGTCCAAGGCCTCGGTGCGCATTTGTAACTATCACACCCATATCGTTTCCATCATCAAGGACGATACCGTCATTTACGAGCAAAAGGGGTGCAATGCATCGGTCGACTCCGGGCTTACCGATCACTCTCTTTTAAGCGTCAAGGATATTCTCGATTTCGCCGAATCGGTCGAGATTCCGGATATCAGGGATCTTCTCCAGCGCCAGATCGATTACAACACGACCATTGCCAATGAGGGGTTGAAGGGCGATTGGGGCGCCAATGTGGGGTCGGTCCTGCTCGATGTCTGGGGCGAAGACATAAAAATCAAGGCCAAAGCCATGGCCGCCGCGGGCGCGGATGCCCGCATGAGCGGCTGCGACCTTCCGGTGGTGATCGTCGCCGGCAGCGGCAACCAGGGTCTTACCGCTTCCCTTCCCGTGATCGAGTACGCCAAGGTAATGAACGCCAATGAGGAAACCCTCTACCGTGCCCTGGCGGTCTCCAACCTTGTCACCATTCACCAGAAAACGGGCATTGGACGACTCTCCGCCTATTGCGGCGCGGTTTGCGCCGGCGTGGGTGCGGGCGCCGGGATCACCTGGCTGCACGGCGGCCGTTTCGAGGAGATCGCCCATACCATGGTCAATGCCCTGGCCATTGTCTCCGGCATTATCTGCGACGGGGCCAAGCCCTCCTGCGCCGGCAAAATCGCCGCCGCCGTGGAAGCCGGCATCCTTGGTTTTCATATGTACCAGAAGGGCCAGCAGTTCTACGATGGCGAGGGGATCGTGAAAAAAGGCGTCGAGAACACCATCACCAACGTCGGTCGCCTGGGCCGTGACGGTATGCGCGAAACCGACAAGGAGATCATCCGGATTATGATGGGGGAATAAAGCAGGGCATCCCCTTTCCACTTCTGGGCCGTACAATGCGCTCCCAGGTTCTGCCTGGGAGCGCATTGTACGGGTTACGAACCCCTCAGAATCTGACCTCCATTCCCAACCACCATCGCCGGCAATTGCCGGGATATCCTCGATAGACATAATAGTCAAAATCGGTCAGATTTTTGACTTCCAGAAACACGTCCACATTCTTGTGTGTCCGATAGGTCGCCTTGAAATCCAGGTAGTAATACCACAACATCTCATAGGTTTCCGCCTGGTCGGCGTAACGGTTGGAGTAGTAGGTGGCCCAGGTTTGCAGATTGAGATTGACCAGCGGTTTCAGATAGAAACGCCCCTTGAACTTATACGGAGCGGTGTAGGAAAATGAACTGTCGTGGACTTCATCGCGGGTGTAGTCGTAGGTGAATCTCAAATCGAACCCCGCCCACCCGTCATAGTCATAGGTAAGAATGACGTCCCCGCCGGTCCAATACGATTCGTCCAGATTATCGTATTCCTTATAATCCACACTGCTCTCGCCGTTCTCATCCACCTCGAAATAGGTGTGGCTGTAAAACCGCCCATAGGCCTTGTTGAAAAATGGGGCCAATTGCCAACCGATGCGGTTCTTGCCGACTTGATGATCCCCGCCGATTTTAAAGGTGAGACAAACATTGGTCTGGGGATCCAGATCCGGATTGGCCTGGACGGAACTCGTGGAAAAGTACTTTTGGAAAAAGCTGGGATATTTCTTGGTGGCGGTCAGGGAAATATCCAGAAAATAGGGCTTGAATTGATAACTGTAGGCGATTTTGGGAAAGACATCCACGCCGTAGTCGTCATGATAATAAAGGTTGGCCGAGACGGCAAACCCTCGCCAGTGAGTGGCGCCGTAAAGATCCATAAAATATTCGTCGGCATCGCCGGTGGTGGTTACGCCCTTGGTGCTGGTCTTGGAGAAATCCGCCGTGGTAAAGATGGTGCGCAGGCCGTATTCGTAAGCCGGCTTTGAAACGCCGAGCTTTGCGCCATACTCCATCACCTCCGCTTCGTTGCCCCCCAGTAAGGGGATGGTGCCGACATTGCCATCTTCGTCCGTCTCATAGATGATGTCACCGTTTTCGTCTTTTTTGACGCCCGTGGCATGATTTTCTTTAAGATGATCGTTCATGAACAGCTCTGTGAGAAAATCGCCCTGTTCGAAGTTGATCACCCCGCCATGGGATTCGCGTTTTTTTTGGTAGCGGGCCTTGGTTGGATCGGGATAATAGTCGTCGGAATCCGCCGGCCGGGTCATCTCTTCCGTGTCATAGCTGTAAATGGAGCTCCCGCCTTCATCCCGTGAGTAGGCGAACGAACCGCTCAGGGAGAATTCTTTTTTCACCGCCATCTTGAGCGTTGTGGCGGTGTGCTCTTTATCGTTGTTGTTGTGGTGGTGCTCTCCCTCGGTGGACCAGTTGTGGGCGGCGCTGAAAAAATAATCGCCCTTGCCCTGGCTGATGGAGCCATCGGCGCCCCTGTTGTCTTGCACCCCCTGCCAGGCCTTGACCCGGCCGCTGAAGGCATCGGCCTTGCGTTGTGAAAAAAGCTTTATCTCTCCCCCCGAGCAGCGGCTGGAGATCTTATGAATTTCAATGCGGGAAATGGTGCTGTAATCCACCTCGCCCCAGTTGATAAACTTGGAGGAAAGGGTCTGATCGTTGATCGGGCGGCCGTCCAGGGTGACGATGATATCGCTGGCCGAAAACCCGCCCATGCTGAGGCTCCCGGCATCGGTGGTGTTGATTCCCGGGAGCATATTGATCAGCTCGACAATTGTCGTCGCATCGTATGTCAGGATTTCGGCCTTTGTCAGGACGATGATATTGGCGCCTCTATTCTCTTCGGCATCGAGTCCCGGAACACTTCCTAAAAAAATTAATACACTTGTCATAACCCCTGCAAGGATCTGCCGCATAATCGTCGCTCATTTCTTGTTGTCAGCTTCAGGTATAGCTCTATCCCGTGGTTCGCTTCAGGTATATTCCGCACATCGATGCTGCGGTTATTGACCGATGCTTACGAGCAAACCGTGGGATGGCGCTCCGATTGTACAGTCGATTCTCCAAAAGGGCAAGATAGGGCGACTGTCGGCAGCAATTCTCGCTGAACACGTAAATTGTTAAAGAGGGGCGAATCGCCAAGGCAGATTGATGGAAATTTGTCAGTTGAGCAGCACAATGCCGGCCGCAAAGATTGGCCATGAGTATTCTTATTGCCTGTTCGATAGAATTTGGTCGTAACTGTGCGTCGCCGGCAGAAAGAAAAACCGGATTATAGGGGGGGTAACATGGATGGACTGAATTGAAGTTAAGGGGGCTCCAACATCGGTGGATCGAAAAGATAGGTCAAAAGATGGTCCCAACTTCTGAAAATCAAAATGCGGAATGTACAGCGTAGTTGATTCCAGTATTCTTTACGGGAACTGAATTTGCCACGGCATTTTTGATATAAAGGATCGGTCAATTCGAAAATCTGATGGAAGAAAAAAGCCAGTAGGTTGAGGATGAAAAAGATCATCGACAAATTGTTTTTTCCATGACCGAAATTGTGCTCGAGATGATAACCTTGATTTTTCAGGGTGTTAAAAGTCTCGTTTTCAATTTTCCAGCGGGCGCGTCCGCACCGCACTAACTCTTTGATATTTTTTTCATCGATGAAGATGTCGGTCACCCAACTATTTCGATAGGTTG
This sequence comes from uncultured Desulfosarcina sp., assembly GCA_963668455.2. Classification (GTDB taxonomy): domain Bacteria; phylum Desulfobacterota; class Desulfobacteria; order Desulfobacterales; family Desulfosarcinaceae; genus Desulfosarcina. The sequence continues at coordinate 447,764 of CAXXOY010000015.1, read as the reverse complement.
TTTTTCCGTCTTTGACAATCTGGTATTCAAAAAAGTTTACGTTGTCGGCATCTTTCGTCCCGTTTAAAGGAACCTGGTTGATCCAACGGTAGGTGTGACAGCGATCGTTGGATGGGGCATCGATAGTCAGATGGCCACCTTCGCCCAATTGGGTCAGTTCATTGACCCATTCGAAAAGGATTTTGTGATCGGACGGTTTCGCCACCAAAATAAAAGACATCCGTTCCTGTTTGGCCTCATCGATGAAAGGCTGCTTGGAGTATAACCCATCGCCACCGATAATGAATTTTATCTTGGGATGACGTTTACGCAGGTCACGAATTAACCGTTTGCCGGCATTGATTTCACAGTCCTGCTTTTCCGTACCGTCGGTGTTGGCGACCTGCTCGGGTGCAAAGGGAATAACATGCCTTTTATCCGGATGAACCATTGCGGCTTGAAGAATCTGATGGTGGTATCGGGTTTTCTTTTTCGATTTTGTGATCAGGCAATGGGGACAATGGATTTTTTCTGAAGAAAAATATTCAGAGCCGTCAATGGCTACCAGATAGTAACCATCGAGGACTTGATAGTGCACCAAATGCTTCCCGCGCTGTAGGCCGCTGAACAGGTCATCGAAGATGCAATCGATGGACTCGTTCGACAAACCGTCGAGGACATCGCGCAATTGAGAATCTTTTGGGATGGATGAGACTTGGAAAAGCGCTTTGAGGTTGTTTTGTTGTATCGACTCTTCCAGCCTGCGCTGGAAGGCGAGCATGGAAGGGTCTTGGAATACCATCATGGCAAAGGCACTCATCAGGCAGTCATGCACACAATAATCGACTTTAGCCTCTTGTCGGCTATCATCGATCATCCTGAATCGCTCTGACATTTTTTTTCGCATGGCAGAGAAGCTGAGATGTTTTTTTTGATGCATCCGCCCGCCTTTCCGTAACCCACTGAAAACATACAACAAAAAAGGGCGGATGTCTAGACAAAAATTATTTGCAACTATATCAGTGGGTTATGGTGTTTTCGTATTATTAACAGTGCGAAAAATAAGTTTGAGAAAGTCTATGATTATCTGAATTTACGGAATGAATTTTTTCGCCGAGAATTGCTGGACTGTCGGCCCGGGCGAGCGACCCGTCTCCCCAAGAAACAAAAAAGTAAGTTCCTATCCTTTTCTCAACAAAAAACACAGTTTTTTCCATCATCATAGCTAAACGGCGTCTTGGATGCTTTCCCACATAGGAGGGCTATAGTGGAAAGTCATCCGCCTTGTATATACGGCAATCTCGACAATCGCCTAATTCAGAATAAAACGATCTAACGAGGCTTGGGAAAAAGCTTGCAAAGACGCCAAGATTGGCTTAAAATATTTCCACAAAAAATTTCAGGCACAGTTCATGATTTTACCGAATAAAACAAGCTTTCAAAAGCACCTTAACCTACTGTAAATAAAAAACAAGCCCCCGTAGCTCAGTGGATAGAGCATTGGATTCCTAATCGTTTTTATGGGTTGAACCTAAACTTCTGTTTTTATAACTATTTGAATCAATGACGATTTATTCTATCGTTTTTGGTTTCGTTTGTTAATATTTGGAAAAATTTGACCTTGACGGGCACAATTTAGGCACAGCGAACACAGGGGACTATCAGTCCCCGAAATACCACTTTCACAGGTTTTCACATATACTCACTAAAACACGCCTAACTATCTTGACATTACAGGAAATAAATCATATTATACCTTCACAGGTTCTCACATAAAAACACATGCTTTAACCCAAAAAAGTTGTACAGGGGTTGTACAAACTTCAGAAACGGGGACTTTTTTAATCCTATTGGGGGTGCGTATCATGGCCAAGTGGTTCAAGACCGATTTTAAAGGCGTCCGGTATCGCAAACACCCTGATCGAAAACATGGTGTGAAATTCGACCAGTATTTTGTCATCACCTACAAAATGGATGGGAAGACGAAGACCGAGAGCATCGGTTGGGCCAGTGAGGGACACAAAGCATCCGATGCGTTTGATAAGTTATGCGAACTGAAAAAGAACCAAAAATCGGGTGAAGGCCCTCGGACGCTCGCCGAAATGAAAGAAGAGGGGGATTTTAGGCGCGAACAGGCCCGCCGTGAAGCCGAAGCTCAAAAAAAGCTCGACGTATCCTTCAAGGATTTTTTCGACGATACTTATTTCCCCGATGCCGAAACCCGCTGGAAACCGGAAACCGCCAGGAAGGCCGAAGAGCATGTCAGGAATTGGATCGATCCGGTTACCGGCTCCACGCCCATGAGGGATATAAAGCTTTCCCACGTCAAGAAGATTCGAGCCAACCTTGCAAAAGAAGGGCGATCCCCGCGAACCCAACAATACGTTTTTCGGACGTTCGCCATGGTATGGGATGCCGCCCGGGATGAGGGCCTCGTCAACGGACCGGCGCCAACCAAGTCACAGTCATTCCGGTTGCCCAAGGTGGATAACGAACGGCAGCGATACCTGACAACCGATGAGGAAGCCTTGCTGTTGGAAAAGGTCAAGGCTCGCGGAGAGGCCGCCTATCGACTGGCAATCCTTTCCCTTGATACCGGCATGCGGTTCAAAGAGATCGCCCGCCTTACGTGGGGTTGCGTCGATCTCACCGAGGATTCGATCAAGGTATTGGATAGCAAAGGACATGATCGGTACGTGCCGATGACGTCCCGCGTGAAATCGCTTCTTGAGGACATGGATGTCGGCAAGGGTAAGGATCTTGTGTTTCCTGCCCGTGGTGGAAAGGCGCAAGGCCATGTTCCCTCAAGCTTTACCCGTGGCCTGGCAGATGCGAAATTGAATGAAAACATCGATGATCCAAAACTGAAGGCATCGTTTCATTCGCTACGTCACACTTATGCGAGCCGCATGGTTCAGGCAGGTGTTGACCTCTATCGAATTCAGCGGCTCCTGGGGCATTCCACGCCCATCATGACCGCCAGGTACAGCAAGCTTGCCGATGCCGATCTGAAGGAAGCCGTCGAAACAATGGAGCGGGCGGCCGAAGTCAAGAAGGGCGCCAAGGTGATCCACCTACGAAAAGAGGCGTAAGGCTTTTTCCTGATTTTTGTTGACAAATTATCATCTGATGATAACAAAAGGTATGTATGGGAAACGATACTGTGGGCGCATTCGGGCAACTCGATACACTTATTGATCTGGATGGCGAAATATTCATGCTGGATTCTGGTTATTGGGTCAAATTCGAAGCGAAACGTGCCACTCCATCGCCTGCTATCCCGCATGGGATACGGTATTCGTTGACCCTGCACGATAGAAACAATGTGCGGGTGGTGGGATATGACAACGCCCATGCGATCAAAACGAAAGGCCGGAAACGGTTTTCAGGACGCAAAGTAACCTGGGATCACAAACACCACATGGACAAGGTTGAACCATACGAATTTGAGTCTGCCGGACAGCTCTTGGAAGATTTTTGGGAAGCTGTTGATCGGCAGATTGGAGGATGACGCAATGAAAAAAAGCGTGATGAAAATCGGCATTCTGTCAAAAGACGACTACCGCAAACGGACAATCGCCATCGCCAAGGGCGAATACAAACCGAAAAAGAACGAGCCCACGGTCTGGTTCGAGTCCATGGAGTCCCTGGGGCAGATCCTGAGCGGCCAAAATCAGCAGCTTTTACGGATCATACGAGACAGTGCGCCGGATTCACTAACCGAACTTGAGAAAGTCTCGGGCCGGAAGAAATCAAATCTATCGAGAACACTCAAGACGCTTTCGAATTACGGCATCGTGGATCTTGTCCGGGAAAAAGGGACGGTTCGACCGGTTGTGAAGGCCACCGAGTTCAATGTGGAGTTGAGCATATGAATGATTCCAATTCAATCCCATGGCGTGAAGCTTTCCCGGATATCAGCGACGAGGAAAGCCCTGCGGTTGTCTTGCGGGCCATGCGCCGCCGGGAAGGGTTGACCCAGAAGGCACTTTCTGCACAGGCAGACATCCCCCCAAGAATATATCTCGGCAATGGAAAGGGGCAAGATGCCTATCGGCGTCGCCCACGCCAAGAAGCTGGCGAAGGCATTGAATGCTGGATACCGGGTGTTTCTTTGAAATAAATATTTGGGGCATAGGGTAGCTCCCGAAAAGCCGTATCCGCGCGGCCTGGCCCCAATCTTTCCAGCGGATTTTTATCTGGCGGAGGGTAGAATGGATTTCGAATTTAGGTGCGAAAGAGTGAGCGAGAGGGATGACGCCGGGGACAACGAGGAAAAGATAGAAGAAGTCCGCCTTTCTGAGTGCCCTGAGTGCCCGTGGTATGACGAATGCCGGTTAGATGGCTATATAAACAAGATTCAAAAAACTCACGGATTCGATTCAGCCAATGCAAATGTTGTAAAAGAATACCAACTGATCCGCAAATGGATTGAGAGATCCAGAAGAGATCCCAATTTCAGATCTTGGTGTGATAGAAAAAATGATGGCACGCCCGATTATGATATTGTTGGATCGGTCCCATCCCCCGAAGACATTGGAACAGTTCTTAAAGAAAACGGCTTTGATTTTGATGCTGAAAAAATATGGGCTATTACACGAAGGTATTTTACCCGAAAGGCTCAGTGGGAAAACAGTCCCAAACCAGCTGACTACAAACAGGCTTACACGGAATTCACCACCGCGCTGAACAAAGTTTATGAAAAGTTCGAGTTCATAAAAAAGAATACGGAGGTTTATATAACCCTTCAAGCAGAAAGCGGTGTGAATATTCGTCAATATTTGTCACAGACAGGCAAATTGCAAAGAGCAATAAATTCAATTGTTTCAGAAAAATCAAACAATCTCCCCAACTATCCGCTCTTTCGGTTCATTCAAAGACTATCAGGAATTTATCAGGAAGGAACCGGGCGGGAACCGACGGCTACCGACGGTCAGATAACCGGGAATCCGAGTGACTTTGTCATATTTGTTCACACCCTTCTGAGTGAATTCCATCCCAAAGTTTTTTCTGATTAGTTCTCGTCTTTATCATGTAACAAACTGAATTTATGAATAAAGGACAGACTCGGCCATTTTTTGGTCTCAGTCTGTCCTTTTTATTTTTTTCGAAACCGTGCGAAGTGCAATCATGATTAACACGTTTTCATGAGAGGGCATAGTTATGGATTTGTGTGAGCCTTTGCAGGAATTCAAAACCCGGTGGCCCGCTTTGTTCGCGGGTACTGAGCTGGACGGCATGACGGGCAACGCGTACCGCTACAGATCACTTTTGAACGAAATTTCACGGGGTGAGGCTCCCCGAAACATTCTACTAAAAGACGGCCGCCGCAAAAATCTAATTGTTCGAGACAATTTTCTCCCCCATTGGCAGTCGAAGCTTTTTCCCCCCACCCCGGAGGCGCAAAAAGGATCACCCAGATGATGGCAGCCCAAAAGACAAACACTGATCCGGTTTTCGAATTCCGAGATGCGCTGATTTCGGCGGCGCTACAACCAGGCGAGATTGCCGCCGATGGGAAAATACGCCGCTGCGGTACGACTGCTCACCCGAAATCGAAAAACGGGTGGTACGTGCTCTATCCTGATCCCTTCGCGGGCGCTTTCGGCGACTGGTCGGCCGGGATGTCAGAGACGTGGAGTTATGGCGGCGCATTGTCTAATGCGGATCGGGAACGGCTACATGAGACAATCCGGCAGCAAAAGGCCGAGCGTGAGGCAAGGGAAAAGGCCGAGCAGGTAGTGGCCATCGAGAAAGCTCGGACCTACATGGCGTCTTTGCTCGTGGCGACTGATGATAACCCATACCTATTACAAAAAGGCATCAAAGCTTACCCCGGTATGCTTGCGGATGGCGATGACTTGATCGTGCCTATTCTGGGCTCCAATGGCCAGCCTATGTCCTATCAACGAATTGACCCCACCGGAGGCAAAAGGTTTGCGGCCGGATGCCCCGTGGCCGGTGGTTGGTTTGCCATCAAAGGAGATAATGGCTCACTACTGATTTGTGAGGGAATAGCCACGGGTTTGTCAATCCATGAAGCAAATAGGTATACTGTAATTTGTGCTTTCAGCGCAGGCAATCTTCTTGCAGTTGCTCGGATGGCGCGGGATCGCTACCCAGACCGGGGGATAGTAATTGCTTCCGATAACGATTCCATAACAGCCGAACGCACTGGGCACAATCCAGGCGTTGAGAAGGCAACCGAGGCGGCTATGGCGATTAGCGGATTGCTGGCGATACCTGACCAACCCGGTGACTGGAACGACTACCACGCGGCCCATAGCCTGGATTTAGTGAGAACGGGTATAGAGGCGGCAAAAGTTCCGCAAAAAGCATCTATATCGACTATTGATACCAATAACTGGCCGGAGCCGATGCCTCTGCCAGGACTCCCGCCAGTTGCTGTTTTTGAAATGGGTCTCCTACCTCAATCGCTCCAACCATGGGCCGGTGATATTTCTGACCGGATACAGTGTCCGCCCGACTATGTTGGGATCACCATCATGCTGGCGCTTGCCACAGTGATCGGCCGGAAAGTCGGTATCAGACCACAGGCGAGAACCGACTGGACAGTTATCCCGAACATGTGGGGATGTCTTGTGGGGAGACCTGGGGTGATAAAAAGTCCCGCCATGGAAGCAGCCCTGGCGCCATTAAAACAATTGGTGGCAAGCGCCAACGAAAAACATGAGAAGTTGGCGAAAGAGTATGAACTGAAAAAAGTCGTCGGGAAACTAAAAGCAGAAGCCGCGGAAAAAGCCGCGCGTACCAAATTAAAAAAAGATCCCAATGCGGACGTCACTGACCTTCTGAACATTGAGGAAACTGAAGCGCCGGTCCTTAAGCGCTATATTGCCAACGACACAACCGCGCCCGCCCTGGGCGAACTTCATCGTCAAAACCAAAATGGTCTCATGGTGTTCCGGGATGAGCTTGTCAGTTTGCTACAGATGCTTGATCGTGATGACAGCGCAGAAGCACGTGGGTTTTACCTGACCGGATGGAACGGGGATTCACCATACACATTCGATAGAATCACCAGAGGTATGAACCTTCACATACCAGCCGTTTGTCTATCTCTTTTGGGCAGCACGCAACCCGCAAGAATCTCCAATTACGTGAGAAATGTCATCAACGGTGTCGGCGATGATGGTCTTCTACAACGCTTCGGGATGATCGTCTGGCCAGATATTTCTGGCAACTGGAAAGACGTTGATAGGTGGCCGGACAGCAAAGCGAAACGCGAGTCCTACATGGTTTTCGAGCGGTTGGACGGACTTGACCCATTGTCAGTCGGAGCAAAACATAACCATGGATACGACGGCAAGCCAGACGGCGTCCCTTACCTGCGGTTTGATTCACAAGCGTTGGGGCTATTCCAGGAATGGCGCTATGACCTTGAAAAGCGTCTACGCTCCGGTGATCTCAACCCGGCATTTGAATCCCACCTCGCAAAATACAGGAAACTGATTCCAGGGTTGGCGCTGATCATCCACCTCGCCGATGGCCACACCGGCCCCGTGACACATTCATCCGTATTACAGGCGTTGGCCTGGGGCGATTACCTCGAAACCCATGCCACAAGACTTTATGCGAGCGTATCAACACCAGATGTCAGTGCTGCAAAGATGATCCTGAAAAAGATCCGATCCAGGAATCTTTCGTCAGTTATGTCAGTGCGTGAGATACAAAGGAAACAGTGGTCGGGGCTATCTGATAACGATACCATCAAATCGGGCTTAAAGCTATTGGTGGATCACGATTGGCTTTTTGAGAAGGACATAAGGACTGGTGGCAGGCCGTCTATAGAATATCACGTCAACCCTATGGTGGAGGTCCAACCGTGAAATATCTCGAACAGTTAAAAAAATCCAAAAACACCCACCAACAGGCACTGACAAAACCGACAAAAGCACCTTCTGTCAGTTATGTCAGTGACCATAGTAGGCACTTTTCGGAAAAAAAAGATGTTTCGTCGGAATCTGATTGTGACCTGCCCAACCCGACACTGCCTGCAACCTGCCCATTCAACACTGGTGGGTACGCGCCGCCTGGATGTCGATTCGAAACCAAATTTCTGTGCCGGATGATCGAGGAAGGCACGTTGCCTGATCCGGAAATTGGGTGTCCGTTGCGTGGTGTGTGCGGATTGTTTTCTGAATGGCCGAGGCAGGAACGCCAACCGTCACCGTTGAGGTGTTTGGGCCACGATTGTGAGTACGTTGCCCGTAACCCGGAAACGGCGTCCCTGCGCTGCGAGAAAGCCGATGCCGAGGTCATCGACATGACAGCCTGCCCCAACGGCAAATGGTCACGAGACCTACCACGACCCACCAAACAGATCGGCACGCCACATGGTGCTCCTGGCGATTGTGAGCATTGCCCGGCCTGTGACAAAGAAACAATGATGTGTCACTTTGCCGCCTATTATCTCCACAAGTCTGGCAGGCCGGCACCATGTTCTCAGATCCGGATGAACTGCCCAAGAAAGGATAAATCCGAATGATCCATGCATTAAATTTTAAGGAATACCGAAAAGGCAGCATGGTCGGTTTTCTCGACTTAAGAATTGGCATCGTGCTTATCAAAGGATGCAGATTGATGGAATCCGGAAACGGATACTGGTTGGCGCTACCATCCCGTCAGGTTGAGAAGGACGGTGAGACAAAATGGACCGACATCATCGAGGTGACCAAGAGCGAAGCCGAACACGTCCGCAAGATGGCCATTGCCGATCTGGAAGCCCAGGGGTGCCTGGAGCGACCGGCAAAACAATCAAGGCCCACCGGCAACGATGATAGTCGTCAGCGACGAGCACCACGGCAACAAAACCAGCATTTCACGCCAGAAGGTGAGGATTTGTCGGAATATTATCCGCAGGGCGATGATGACGAAGATAATCCATTTTAAAAGGATGACAATACAAACCCCTTGAAATGTTAAGAAATAGTAGGTTTGCGAAATGAGTTCATCGGAAGAACTGCGAAAGAGATACCGTGCTTATTGGAAAGCTTACGACAAGGCTTACGCGGATTATGAGAAAGAATGTGATCGAATCTTCAAGGAATGGATGTCCCGCCCATTGTCGGGGCCACTGCGGGAACCCGAGTTTACTTTTCCGTCCATCCCTGAGGAATTGAGGGGCTTGACATGCGGCGCAAAAACCAGGGCTGGAACACCTTGCAAGCTGACAAGTCTGTATACCAATGGACGCTGCAAATTTCATGGTGGATTGTCCACCGGCCCGAAGACCGAAGCGGGAAAAAAGAAATCCGCCTTGAATGGATTTCAACCCAAGCGGATGGCGCGAAGCCCATGAAGGGTTAATAAAACCTAGGGATTTCAGATTTTATCGAGAGGGCTGTCAGGACCAATGTTGAGGTCTCCAAACGAGTATCGATGATCAACAACCGGACACCGGGACCGGAAAAATGGATCTGAATGGCGGGTTTTGAATGGGTTGATTTTGAAAAAGTTGTACAGGGGTTGTACAAACTGCTCTACCAAAAAAACAAGGGTTGCGGAATTAACCGTAACCCTTTGTTTTTACTGGTGCCGAGGGACAGAATCGAACTGCCGACACGGGGACTATCAGTCCCCTGCTCTGCTTTATCTAATTGTAGGGTCTTCGTTTTGTTTGGTCGATAACAAACATCCCCACCACCAATATGTCAGCGCCTTGAACAACGGAGCCGTCATGCTTTGTGCATCCGTACATATTGTGACTTTATCGTACAAAATTTTCGATCTGTTTTGCGGCCTCCGGCGGGAAGGTAAAATGCCGTCCGATAACGCGGCAATATGTCGTCCACGCACAAAGCACGCCTGCCCCTTTTCTTTCGCTCGCGGCTTTTGCGGGGAGTGGACTTTTGGTTTTTCTATGGCCCTGAAGGATCGGATCGATTTTGATAAAAAAGAAACGGCGGTTAAAAGAAAGAGATGATCTCCTCAACCGCCGTCTATTTTGTCAAATGTTGAGACCTGACCCCGTTGTTCCTAAGATGCGACCCCTCGTCCTCCCTAACTCCCGTTTAAGAATATTTCATATAATAGATAGGCAAGGCCTTCAAACAAAAGGCCATAAACAAAATAATCTTTAGATTTTTCCCATCCCTTTGATGCCAACACGACTAAACTATAAAATTGGAAAGAAATCCCAATAAAGGCGAGTAGAGCCGATAAAACAATTATCAAAGAGTTCATAGCGCAAATCAATCCTTATTCAAAATCCGTGAATATTTTATTAAAAAAATTATCGACACCTTGGGTCATAACCCTTCTCACATTTCACAAGGTCTTTAATGAATTTCTTCACACACCTTATTCTATTTGGTAGGACGACGATATTGCACACAACTTGTGCGCAACCGGCGATACAAGAAAGATAAACATGTGGAAATCCTGCGAGGGGGGTACACGAGGCTGCACATACAACTGTACATTTAGCCCATCTTTTTGATGCCTGGCCAAAGCATTTGACCGTGCTTTTTACTGCATTTTTGTTGCAAGAAGCGAACTCGTGTTTTTCATTACGGCAGTATTCATATCGGTCTTTACAATAGACAGATGACGGACTTAATCCCATGGCATCCAAAAATTTTATCGGTCTATTTTCGGAGTAAACATACAGATTCATACCGCCATCAAAACCAACGGGATCTGCAATTAAATATCTTCCAGTTTCAGGACTATAATATCGATGGTAATTGTAATGCAGCCCACTCTCCCCATCATGGTATTGGCCCGGAAAACGCAGATTATTGACAACACTTTCAACAACAATCGAAGCCTCCCCAAAAGAGCTATATTTAGCACTCCAAACCACAGCCCCGGAGACGGAGGTCATCTTCTGAGGAGTCCCAAGATGGTCATTATGGTAGTAATAATACTCGGAGCCAATTTTCATGAATAGCGGATCGGTGCTCCAGGTGCTACCAGGCTTCCATCCGTAAGTCCTGATTACGCTGCCGGTTGCATCGTATTCGCCAACCAACCCTTCGTCACTGTAATGAAAACAGGTGCGGGTGCCGCTGACATCCTTCCATAATCGGCGTCCGAAGGGATCGTAGTAGTAGCTGGCGATAACATTGCCGGAACCGTCCTCAACCCGTTCCAGGCGATCCTCGACATTGTAAAAGAACTTGGTAATCACTCCACCGGCGTTTTTCTCGATCATGTTGCCGTTGAGGTCGTAATCGTAGGTTACATCGTCATGGCCGGTGAGTTCGTTGTTCTCGTTATAGGTCCACTCGGTTGCGGAATCCGCGGCCGTCAGCCGGTTGCCGACGTTGTCGTAGGTGAAGGCTTCGTCGGATTGAACCGGGTTGTCCGCATCGGTCAGCCGGTAAAGATCGTCGTAGGTGTAGCCGTAATTGCCGTGCTCGGTATCCTTGGTGACGATATTATCCATTTTGTCATGGGTGTAGGCATAGTTCAAGACTTCATTCTGCCCGGGATCGGCAACATCGATACCGGTGGTCCGCATCATCGGATCGTAGGTGAACTGTTTTGTAGTCCCGCCGGGCAACATCATCGAGGCCGGCCGATTCCAGTTGTAACCGCTCACGGTAATGTAGCCTGCATTGGGTATCTGTACGGCGGCAAGCTGGTTGTTGGCGTCGTACAGATAACCGTAGGAGATGGCATCAGGACCGGTATAGGTTTTCTTCAGACCGTTGTCATAATATGTGTAACCGTTTTCCAGGCTGAAGGCGCCGTAATTCACCGTCTCGGAGATTTTGCGGTACAAGGTGTCATAGGTGTAGACCGCAGATGTGGTGCCGTCGTCATAGCCGGTGAGGTTGCCCACCTTGTCGTAAGAAAAGGTTACCGTCTTGATCGGAGCCGTGTCTCCCGCATCGATAAAATAACGGATTTCTTCCAAACGACCGGCATCGTCGTAAACATAGGCCGTTTTCTGGTTCTTGGCATCGATCTTTTCGGACAGGTTACCGGCCGCGTCGTAACCATACGCGGTCTCCGCGCCTCGGGGCCGGATCTCCTTGACCAGACGATTTGCGGCATCGTACTCGAAACGCGTGGTCTGGGCCTCGGCATCGGTCAGGGCGATAAGGTTGTCACGGTTGTCATAAGCGTATTTAGTTACACCGGCAGCAGGATCGGTCACAGCGGTCAGGCGACTGAGGGCATCGTAGGTATAATATGTGGTGCGCCCCATCTTGTCCTTGCGAGAAATCAGATTGCCGACCGCGTCATAGGCGAAGCTTGTAAAGTAGCTCGTGGAGTGGTCCAGGGTGTCGGTTTCGGAGACCTTGCGGTTGCGGCTGTCGTAGGAATAGGTCTTTTCGAAAGTGGGATAGACCGTGCGCGCCGGCAGACTGCCGGTTGCTCCGGAGCAAGAGCTGCACCCGCTGCCCACGGCATCGCCGTATTCCATGGCAATTTCGTCTTCGTGGCCGTCCACGCTTTTTATCAGCCGGCCTTCATTGTCGTAGCTGTAGTCGGTTGAATTGCCTTCCGAATCGGTCTGCTTGATCAGTTTGTTGTCCGAGTTGTATTCGAAAAGGGTTTCCTTGCCTTCGTGGTCCACACTACGAATCAGGTTGGCGTGGTTGTCGTATTCGAAATTGGTTTCCCGGCCTTCGGCATCCAACGTGCGGATGCGATTGCCCACACCGTCATAAAAATGCTCGGTAACGTTGCCCAGCGGGTCGGTTATTGTCTTGAGCTGTCCCAATGTGTCATAGGTGTAGCCCCAGGTTTTGCCGAGAGCGTCGATCTTTTCCAGCACGTTGCCCATGATGTCGTGGGAAGTGAATCGGGTGACCCCGTCCTCCGGATTGGTAACCGAGGTAAGGTTGCCCCGATCATCATAAGTCATAGTGGTTTGCGAAGCGGCTGTGGTTTCGTCGGCCAGCCTGGTGATGGTGAGCAAATTTCCATCGTCATCGTAAGTGTATTCAGTGATCCGCTCGTCATCGGTGCCGGATGCTTCTACCTTGCGAATCAGGTTGCCAATATCGTCGTAGGTATATTCGGTGACGTTGCCGTTTTCGTCGGTCATTTGCGAAGGTTTGTTGAAATCCAGATTGTAGCGGAATGTCTTTTCTCTGTTATCCGGCCAGACAATGCGGGTCAGGTTGTCCCACTCGTCATATTCCTTACGGGTCTTTTTGCCATTCTCACCGGTCACGATTTCGTCACGATCATCCTTGTCAATTTTCATCACCGTGCGGCCGTTGACATCCACCCGTTCTGTCTCTCCGTCCAGGTTATACCATGCCTCTTTGACCATGCCCGAGGTTGAAACGATACTTACCCAGGATGTTTTACTGGAGCGATTATAATCGTAATCAAAAGTCCACCCCTCGCCGTTGTCATCTTTAACCATAGTGATAACATCAGAGGCGATGTCCGCAACACCACCATAAGTGATATTCAGGCCATTCCCTTCGGCGTCAATGATACGAGATAGCCTGTTTTCAATGTACTCATTGTTGGTCTTGTTGCCTTCGGGATTGGTGACGCAGGAAATCAATCCAAGTCTGGAGACGGTTGCGGATTCTGTTGTCAGGCTGCTTGGCTGAGCCAGACCGCCACTACCGCTGCTACCGCCACCCAGAGTGCCCCCGCCACTAATGACGGATTGACGTTCCGTATATTCAAAGATGACACGGCGACCATCGGTATCGTGCGCTCCAATTATTTGGGCCTTAGGAGTTTCTTCATTATACTCGTACCAAAGCACCTGTGTTCCGGTTCGATCAAGAATTCCGGCTAATCGTCGATCTTCGTCATGGACTGTTGTTCCAATGGTACCGATGCGATCACCCCACGATAGCATGAGGCCTTCTTCATTGTAAGTTTTCCAGTTCCCATGGACATCTTGCCAGCGATATCCGGTTTCTGTGTGCTCTAAATAGCTATTTTCATGAACATACATTTTTAAATCGGCGGTTGCCTCATAGGTAATACCAGCCTTTTCAATACTCTCTATGGCAACACCTGATTCAATAAAGAAAATAAGATCATGGTGCAGATGCTCTAAATGCCAGCTATCATCGTAATAAAGACGTTTAACCTCGATAAATCCACCGGGTACTTTGACCGACAGGTCAACCCGCTCACGTGCGTATTCATACATCAAAAGGTTGACCCCCGAGCCAGTCTTTTGACATTGATGTGTATCGCTATCCTTTGAACTACAGCCATTGCCGCAGCCTCCTTTATTCCGACGGTTTTGTTCTGCTAAACATTTGGTTCCTGAAATACCGCTTCCTGATGAAGAACTGCTCCCCCCGCCACCGCTACCGCCATTGCCACCGCCTGATCCCCACCAACCACCACTGCCACCACTACCGCCGCAATCGCTGCCCCATGCCCGGGACCAATGATGGCTGGCCGTTAATATTCGGGGACGTAATATTCGGGGACGGGCCAAGATAACTACTTACAATTAAAGTAATAAAATCAAAAAACAGGGCCTATTTGGGGTCTATTTTGCAATTTTCGGGGTCAAAAATCGCATTATAGGCGGATTGCGATTCCCGCAACTCGAATGCCCCTTTGACAGGTTGTACTGAACGGCCCTTTGCCATAGCTCCCATGGCATTTTTAATGCGGTCGATAAAGGAACCGCCTCCCACGGCAATACTTTCCGTCCACCGGCTTTGCCTTTTGGTATCAATCCCTACTAACGCTGCCTGAACCCATTGGCGGTGAGCTGAAGCGAAAGACTCATAATCCTTGAACCCAGCCAATTGTCGTAATTTATCGTATGCGATGATGACATTTTTTCGCCGGGGTGACTGGATTTCATTATAACCTCCATGTGGCCATTGGGATGGATGGTCGACAGCGCCGGCACGCACCATATTCAAATCGATGTAAACCAAACATTGCAGCAGATGCTCTCCGGACTCAATGGCGGTTGCATGGTACCGGTCTTCCCAGAAAGCCCCTTTGCGTTTTTTCCTCCGGTTGTATTCCTGTGCCGTTCTTCCAGCAATGAGTCCAATCGCCTGAGGAATCATCCGATGTTCACTGTCATCTTTCAGAATTAGATGGGTATGATTCGAGGTCGCTACGTAGTTGAGCACCACCAAGCCAAAGCGCCGCTTGGCTTCAAAGAGCCATTGAATCCAGCGGTATCGGTCCTGCTTAAACTTCAGTAGGAATTCGCGTTTGTGGCATCTTTGGGTGATGTGCCAGATTTGATATGGAATGTAATGTCGCTTAGCCCTTGCCATCAGACCTTCCTATATCGCAATTTTTGAAGTCAAAAATCCCAATATAGCGTGTATTTCGGTCATTTATTGAAACCATTTAGTTTTAATTTTAGTTGGTTAGCTTGGCCCGTCCCCGGAGTTCATTCAACCCAATTTTGAGATCTGCTCCCTGGCACAGATTTCCCAGATCGTTAAGTTGGCTCGATGGAACTGAACTGGAGTTTGTTTTTCAGTAGCAGCGGATGTCAAATTCTTATATCTGTATGACGGTTAAACCGTACGCGAAAATCGGTGTTGAAGTCAAAAATCCCAATATAGCGTGTATTTCGGTCATTTATTGAAACCATTTAGTTTTAATTTTAGTTGGTTAGCTTGGCCCGTCCCCGGAGTTCATTGAATTTTAAAAGGAAGGTCCTTTTATGGCAGCGATGGGTAATATGCCAGACATGACCGGGGATATAATGGCGCTTTGCGCGGGCCATAGAACACCGAGTTCCTTAAACGGATGTTTTTGAGGGTAAAAACAGTCGATTACGATAGTTTTAACGCCTTTTTAAAGTTATTAATCGTATAATGTTAATCGGTTAGCGCGGCCCGACCCCGAATCGCATTTGATAATAACATGGACTAAAAGAGAGAATTACTTTCGCAGAACCGTAGGAAAAAAGAAACGCGCAAACGCAACCCCGTTATATATTCCCTCTATTGGTAAAATTTATAGAATTTACACACTTTACAATCTACATATAATGTATTTTTCCATTCTTGGTTCATACCATTATATTTATAATAAAGCTGCAAAAGGAATAGTTTTGTGTTTTTTGTATCAACCCATGTGCTAGTATATCTTGCAGGTGCGATTTCTGTTTGCACCCATTCTCCTTTTTGAGAATCGAAGCTCTCCCAAACTCTTGAACCCTTGCCATCTCCTTGATAATCTACCACGCCCAATCGAGTGAACTCATTATAAAGGTATTCAACAATAAGTTTTGCAGGAAATGGCTCTTTAACCGTATAGGTAGCGTATTTGCATTTGGCTTTATGGTCATATCCTTGCTTTAAGGAGTGGTATATAGGGTACACAGGCAGATTGATGTCGCAAAACTGATTAGCATTTTCTGTTTGACAGGATGAAAAACAAAATAACAAGCTAAATATCGCCACATAAAGAAACCATTTATACTTCATAAAAGTGTTTTGCATATTTGATATATTTCCATAATTGCTCTTCAAAATATAACATTAACCTTGATACCATCCAGGAGGTGGTGGAAAGAGTGGTCTGCAACTACAATCATCACCGGACTCAACATCTTGGGTCCCTCTCATCCAACCAGATCTCCAATCATACTCTCTCCCTCCATATTTAGAGTGTCGATACACATCTTCTTCCTTCCGAATGTTTGTCTTATAATATTTTTCTTCGCCAGCGCATGTTTTTTTTGTGCATTCATATACCTTAAAAAAAAGATAGGAAATAGTTTCTGTAACATCTATTCTTTTATCTCGGTAAAATAGACACCAACATTTCACATTAAATCGTATATAAAAATCATATATCCAATTACCATAAACTATTTCTTCTTCTATACTTGTTTTTGTAGAAGTTCTATCATAAATAAGCTTGCAAGCTAATCCTAATGGATCAGTCAACAACAATGAATTGTTTTTTGCATATGTAAAAAGGTGATTAAGACCTCTCATAGAACCAGCGGGATCTTCTCTCAGGTATCTTCCAATATTTGGATCATAATAACGATAGTAATTATAATGAAACTCGGTTTCCGAGTCCAAGTACTGGCCCGGAAGCCGCAGATTATTGGTAACGCTTTCAACCTCAACCGAAGCCTCACCAAAAGAACCGTATTTCGCCGACCAGACCACCGCTCCGGAGACGGAGGTCAATTTCTGCGGAGTTCCGATATGATCGTTGTGGTAGTAGTAATATTCGGAGCCTATTTTCATAAACAGCGGATCGGTGCTCCAGGTGCTACCGGGCTTCCAGCCGTAAGTCTTGATTACGCTGCCGGTTGCATCGTATTCGCCAACCAGCCCTTCGTCGCTGTAATGAAAACAGGTGCGGGTGCCGCTGACATCCTTCCACAGACGACGACCGAACGGATCGTAATAATAGGAGGCAATCATGTTGCCGGAACCGTCCTCAACCCGTTCCAGGCGATCCTCAACATTGTAAAAGAACCTGGTTATCATCCCTCCGGCATTTTTCTCGATCATATTGCCGTTGAGGTCATAATCGTAGGTTACATCGTCATGGCCGGTCAGCTCGTTGTTCTCGTTGTAGGCCCATTCGGTTGCGGAATCAGCGGCCGTCAGCCGGTTGCCGACGTTGTCGTAGGTGAAGGTTTCGTCGGATTGAACCGGGTTGTCCGCATCGGTCAGCCGGTAAAGATCGTCGTAGGTGTAGCCGTAATTGCCGTGCTCGGTATCCTTGGTGACGATATTATCCATTTTGTCATGGGTGTAGGCATAGTTCAAGACTTCATTCTGCCCGGGATCGGCAACATCGATACCGGTGGTCCGCATCATCGGATCGTAGGTGAACTGTTTTGTAGTCCCGCCGGGCAACATCATCGAGGCCGGCCGATTCCAGTTGTAACCGCTCACGGTAATGTAGCCTGCATTGGGTATCTGTACGGCGGCAAGCTGGTTGTTGGCGTCGTACAGATAACCGTAGGAGATGGCATCAGGACCGGTATAGGTTTTCTTCAGACCGTTGTCATAATATGTGTAACCGTTTTCCAGGCTGAAGGCGCCGTAATTTACCGTCTCGGAGATTTTGCGGTACAAGGTGTCATAGGTGTAGACCGCAGATGTGGTTCCGTCGTCATAGCCGGTGAGGTTGCCCACCTTGTCGTAAGAAAAGGTTACCGTCTTGATCGGAGCCGTGTCTCCGGCATCGGTAAAATAACGGATTTCTTCCAAACGACCGGCATCGTCGTAAACATAGGCCGTTTTCTGGTTCTTGGCATCGATCTTTTCGGACAGGTTGCCGGCCGCGTCGTAACCATACGCGGTCTCCGCGCCTCGGGGCCGGATCTCCTTGACCAGACGATTGGCGGCATCGTACTCGAAACGCGTGGTTTGATCCTCGGCATCGGTCAGGGCGATAAGGTTGTCACGGTTGTCATAAGCGTATTTAGTTACACCGGCAGCAGGATCGGTCACAGAGGTCAGGCGACTGAGGGCATCGTAAGTATAATATGTGGTGCGCCCCATCTTGTCTTTGCGAGAAATCAGATTGCCGACCGCGTCATAGGCGAAGCTGGTGCTATAGTTTGTGGATTCGTCCACAATGTCGGTTTCGGATATCTTGCGGTTGCGACTGTCGTAAGAATAGGTCTTTTCGAAAGTGGGGTAGATTGTTCGTGCGGGTAGACTGCCGGTTGCTCCGGAGCAGGAACTGCAGCCACTGCCCACTGCATCACCGTATTCCATAGTAATTTCGTCACCATGGCCGTCAATACTCTTTATCATGCGGCCTTCATTATCGTATTTATAGGAGATGCTATTGCCTTCCGAATCCGTCTGCTTGGTGAGTTTATTGTCCGAGTTGTATTCGAAAAGGGTTTCCTTGCCTTCGTGATCCACACTACGAATCAGGTTGGCGTGGTTGTCGTATTCGAAATTGGTTTCCCGGCCTTCGGCATCCAATGTGCGGATTCGATTGCCTACGCCATCATAAAAATGCTCGGTAGTGTTGTTCAGTGGGTCGGTTACCGTTTTGAGATTGCCAAGGTTATCGTAAGTGTAGCTCCAGGTCTTTCCGCGAGCGTCGATCTTTTCCAGAACGTTACCCATGATGTCGTGGGAGGTAAACCGGGAGATCCCGTTCTCCGGGTCGGTAACCGAGGTAAGGTTGCCCCGGTCATCATAAGTCATAATGGTTTGCGAAGCGGCTGTGGTTTCATCGGCCAGTCTGGTGATGGTGAGCAAATTTCCATCGTCATCGTAAGTGTATTCGGTGGTCCGCTCGTCATCGGTGCCGGATGCTTCCACCTTGCGAATCAGGTTGCCGACATCGTCGTAGGTGTATTCGGTTACGTTACCGTTTTCGTCTATTCTGTTTAGTAGTTGGCTGGTGCCGGGAGCATAGACATGTGTTCGTTCCGATCCATCCGTAAAGGTTTCTCTGATTAGGTTGTTCCACTCGTCATACTCCTTTACCGTTTGAACCTTATTCTCATAGGTTATGTATTGCGTACGGCCATCGATTTCAATTGTTTTGACATTCCGGCCATTTATATCCACACGCTTTGTGTTACCGTCATTATCGTACCAGACTTCCTTGACTTTGCCAGTTGGCGATGTAGATCGTGCGTAATATTCTTTGGTTGTTTTATTGTAACTAAAGTTTGCTAAATTTTACTAAGCCGCCATCCGCAGTAGTACTTCCACGAGAGAATTAACGACGGATTTTCGTTGCAACGGGAAAACCCTATTAAAATTACTGTCCAGCGCGGCTTTTGCAACAGACCGGCGAACATCGGAGAAGGCAAAACCTTTACGGCCGTCGACAGCATGCCGTCGTGTTGGTGCCTTCTCCATCCGGCAGGCATAAATCCAGGTGACGGTGGTCGCCAACATGCAAAAGTGAAGGTGGTTGCTGACGGCTTGCGGATGCCGGGTCTGGGTTTCGGCACTCCCGATGTCGCGTTTCAGTTCTTTGAAAAAGGCTTCGATCTTCCACCGGGCGCCATAATACTCGACAATTTGCTGAACAGATAAAGTTAAATCGGTTGAGTACAGCGCTACCCACTGGGTCTGGCGGTAGACCCACACCACCTTGATCGCGCAACGAATTGTCTTGAGCATAAGGACCCGGTCATAGGCGACTATGGTCCGGTCGCGGCCATATAGATTGACGGTATATTCTCTTGCCAAGGATTTAAACATAACGGCCAGCGACGTAGCGTTGCCGATCTTTTTACCATATTTTCGGGGACGCCCCGGCCGAATGGAGTGTGGACCCGGCAGCTCAAACAAATTATTGTTCGATCTAAGCCTCGAGATCATATTAACCCATATGCCCAGTTTGTCGCGCAACGGTTTCCAAAGACCGTTATTACCGAACCATGAGTCCGTGACGATTACGACTTTAATGTTGTGAAAGGTTTCGGCAATTTCCGTGATCATCTCGGCGGCCATGGCAAGCTTGCTTTTGAATGCCAATTTCATTCCATGGCTGCGGTTCATGCCTTTGATACTCTTTTTCAAAAGATAGAACCGGTAGCTCAATGGCAGACAGGCCCACCGTCCTTTGATCTTTTTCAACAGCCCCACGGCAACGATGTTCTGTGCCCATGGATATTTGGATTGGTTCTGCTTGGCGGCGTGATCGAAAATTTTGTCGCAGCCAAATATTTTCTTTCCTGTTTTTGGGTTGATACAATCATCAAGTGCTATCAGCAACATGCCATTGGTCATCGGCTCCGGTATCGCTTTCCACAGCGTTTGCCACAACCGTGTCCAAGGAATTTTTGGAGAGGCCATGAACGTGTAGAACTTTTTCCTTTTTATCCAATCAAAACCGAACACCGTTTTGAGACATCGCAGGATGTTGGATGTTTTTGACGATGTAAATGGAACGATGATGGCAATGACCGTGTATACGAACCAAACACTACGTTCCTGGGCTTTTCCTGATTGTGGGAATTGGCTTTTGAGTTTTTTGAGAATGTCGTGTAGTATAAACATGCGAGGCCTCCAGGTTTTGGTGTTTTTTTTTCGTGGTAGAAGAAATATACCACAACCTGGCCTCGCAAACAACACTAACATTCCGTATTTATTAGATTTTTTTACGTTTTCCCCGAAGTCTTGGAGAGTATTTACAATGATATCAATAGGTTACGGCGCACCCAAAATTTCGTAACTTATTGATATCATTGACTATTCTGAAGTCAGTCATAAATTCATCAGCGCGCGAGTGGCTATAAAAAAACGGGAAACTTCAGTTATTGTAATCATACACGAAACTATATCCCGTTTCGCCAACGCCAGCCTGTTTAACGTACCCGTTATCATCGTAATTAATAAATGTTTGTTTGCCAGATGGGTAGGTAACCTTTGTGATACGTCCCCATTGGTTGTCAACGTCAAACTCTGTAAGGTAACCCAATACATCCTTAACCGCAGACATAGAATACAAGTTCCGTGCATAATTGTGATAAGAATATTCGACGCGTCGGCTTTCATAATCGGAAGCAACTGATATTTTGCCATCATCGTTGTATTCATACCAGATAATCTGATTTCCGTTGGAATCAAAAACCCCGACAACCCGTTTATCATTATATTGGGTGTCCTATTGTCCCAAAATTCAGTTGGATTTGAATACAGTTTTACCATTTGTAGCCAGTTGGACGCTCTTTGTTTACAAGCACATCATTCAGTCAAGATTATCTAAAGCTCCGCCAATAGGGCTCCCAGACAGTGATCGGTTGGGGTACTAAAGGTCGCTGACAAAGTATTGCACAAATCCTGTTATACAGGGTTTTAATGCATTACTTAATCAAATTGTACTGTGATTTTACTCGTCAAACATCAATTAAGAGTTTTAATATGATCAACATAATGTTCTATTATATCACAATAATATAAGCTTTTTAGAAGTATATGAACCTGAGAAGTCATCGTTTCGATCCACCCTCTTTTTGAATAGGTATTGCAGATAAATTTAGCTTAACCAATTGAATTTATTGGTTCCAACTGAATTTTGTTTCTATAGTGGGTGTCAGTTTCCCAGGCCAATCTTCCTATCGTACCGTTTAGGTTTCCGTACTCCAATAATTTTCCATCATAATCGAAAATTTTCCAATTGCCGTATTTGTCTTCCCATCGCCACTGGAAATCACTAATGGAGGAATGATTCGGTTCGTTACCGATCCTTTTAATTGTTGAAGATTTTGATTCATAGGCTTTACTGTAACTTCTTTGAAGAAAGGTCACATCGCATGATGAAGCTCGTTCATAGGTAACGCCCTCATATTTTATACCATCTAGTCCAAGATACATATGGTTCATTCCCATATCGGAAGTACTGTATTTAGATATTTCCCACATCATATTCAACTCTATTTCATCAATAATTTCCCAACGTTTATTTATTAGCATCCGTCCAACAGTAATTTGCCCCCCAGGCACCTTGACCGATAAATCTACCTTTTGGTCATAATAGCCACCATTGACGGTGCTAATTTCTGAGGCTATTTTTTGGCATTGATCTTGGTTGACGTCATCGCAAGGCGAACCATTCCCACTGCCGCCGCACCCGCCGCCTGGTGGCGGATCAGGAATGCAATTTGATCCGGATATCTCATCCGGCGTTGATCCACCCCCACCACTTGCACTGCCACCGCTGCTTCCGGTTCCCCACCAACCACTGCCGCTGCCGCCGCAATCGCTGCCCCATGCCCGGGACCAATGATGGCTGGCCGAAGTTGAAGACTCGTCTCCGTTGGCGCATTCGAAACACGCCCTTGCCCTTACTACTTTTGTGTAGCTTCCACACCCGCCGCCGGTACCGTCGGCATCCGGTTCAAGAGGCGCCAGGCAAGTCAGGCGATAAGGGATGACCACACGCTGCATAGCACTCAGGCTTTCGGGCAGGTCGGCGGAGAACTCGTATTGAAAATAGGCGTCGCTTTCCGGCAGGGTGAAGGAGACGTCGTCGGCACGGACCAGGCCGTAGTTGGTAATCGTGATCTCGCCGCTCATCACATCCCCGGCCTGCATGGAAGGCAGGGTCGTGGACATGGGCTCCATAATCAGTACCGGCGCCGGCACATTGGTCTCGTAAGTAGCCGAGAGAACGATTTCGTACTCGTCCTCGATGGTGGTCTCGCTGACCGCCCATTCCACGGTTACCAGATTGTACTCCAGGAAAACGTCTTCTGTGGCGGTGATGCCCGGCTTGATCCATAGCCGGCCGATATACTCCTGATGATTGGACGCCGTGATGCGGGCCTTGTAGCGGCCGGAGGGCAGGTCCTGGAACAAAACCTCGCCGGCCGAATCGCTGGTGCCGGTAAAGATCTGAGTGCTCACCAACTCGTTTTGCAGGGTGATCGTGGCGCCTTCCAAGCCCTGGATCACCTGAAGGTTCGTGTCCAAGGTACCGGTGTAGATATCGGCGATTTTGTAAAGCACGTTGCCGATGCCGCTCTGGGTCACGGAGGCGTACAGGTTGATGTCGGTCTGGGCATAATTGTCGCTGGTCACGCGCAGGATCAAATGATAAATCCCCTCGCTGGCGTTTTCTCCCGGCGCGAAGGTAATGCTGGCCTCATGGGTATCGCCCACGTCCAGATCGCCTATATCGCCTTCTCCGTTAAGTACGATCCAGGCCGGTGCGGCCGATCCGTCGGATGAAAGAAGCGTGAGACTAACGCCGGTCATGGCGACAACGCCCTTGTTACTCAAGGTGATCGTTTCAGTGACCGTGTCGCCGTTGGCCATGCCGGTTTCGAGATGATCGGGAGAAAATTGCAGAGCCGGCTGAGCTTTGTAAAAAGCTGCGTTGACGGTCAGGTCGCACCAATGGTCGTTCTCGGCGGATGCCACCCGCAGGACCATGGTTTCGGTATCGGACGCATTGTTGTCGGCCCAGATGGTGCAGGAGAATTCGGCGGACTCGCCGCCCGCCAGGTAAGGCACGGGATTGCCGGTCGTCACGTGAATGCCCCCGGGGAGCACGCCGCCAGTCTGATCCTCGGGATCGAACACAAATTGCAAGTCAGTCACATCGGTGCCTTCACCGGCGGTAACCGCCACGGTGATGGTCTTCTCGTAGTTGCGGGGAATGTTCAGGGAACCAGTGGACGGGCTTATGGAGATCCGGTTGATGGTGAACCTGCCATGCACGGGCCTGTCGGTGAGATCCGGGTGTACGGCGCGCACCTGGAAGATGCCCGACTCGCCGGATTCGGGGGTATAGGCGTAACTGAAAATACCGTCATCGCCGGTGTAGACCTCGAAAGTACGCTCGAACCCCTCATGGGAGATAACCAGTTTTAATGGCACGCCGCCCAGGGGATCGCCGGTGGCGCGTTCCACGGCCCGGCCGGTGATAACCACATCCTCGTCGCCATCGGACGATTGAGGGGTAATACTGTCCACCGCGCCGGTATAGGAAGTCTCCACCAGGGTCACCGCATGGGTGGTGGCAAGACCCTTCATACGGACTTCGGTGTCGCGGCCCTTGTGGTGGTAAACGTCGGCGATGGAAAGGAGCACGGTGATCGCGTCGGGCGCCGTGGCGGGCACGTCCATATCGATGGCCTGGGAGGTAAACACGTCGCCGGCATCGATGCGCGCCACGGTGCTGCTATCCGACAAGGTGACGACACCGTCGCCCACGGCCTGGCGGAAGGATTTGACCGCAATCGTGTTTTCGTCCTCGTCCAGCAGCGTGAAGATAACGCCGGTCGAATCGCTGTTGCCGGAATTAAGCGCGGTTATGATTTCGATCTCTTCATCGCCGGTGTTTTCAAGGGTGAACCATACCTTGCCGGTGCCACCGCGCACAAACTCCTCATTGAAAATTTGCAGGGTCAGCATCCCTTCACCAACATCAACATATCCCTGGCGCACGACACGCACCTTCTCGTTGGTATCGGGCGTGATTTCGACGGTGGTGGCGATCTCCATGGGATCGATAAGGTCCTCGTAGCCGCCCACGACAACGCCGACGGCAGCTTGCCCGCCACCGGCCAGGCCGAAGGTCTCCGAAGTGTGGGTCAGACCGTTCAGTTCCACCATGATCCGGGCATTGGCCACATCGTTTTCAGAGCCGTTTGCCACAGTGTAGGAAAGCTTGTTCATCAGGCCCCGGCGAACGATGGCATCCTCGGGCAGGGTGGCCTCGATCTTCGGCAGGACAATGGACCGCCCCAGGCTTTCCACGCCCTCCGAATCCACGGCCGTGACCGTGTACCGGCGGGTATCCTCGGACCATCCGATGTCAGTGTGGGTAAGACCCGTGATCAGGTCTGTATTGAGCTTGATGCCATCCGCGACGCTTCCAAGATAAATGTTGTATCCGGCAATGGTGCTGCTAGCATGGGTCCAGGAGATCACCGGAGAGTTATCCCCGGACTGCTCCACTTCGAGTGAGGATACCGGAAGCAGGCCGAAGTTGAGATAGGACGATGCGGCCGGCAGGGATTCGTTGCCCGCTTCGTCCATGGCGGTGACCGTGTAGCAATGATCGTCCGGGCTGGGATTGGGATCGACCACGCTCGTCTGCTCGATGTTCTCCAGAATCGGCGTGAGACCTTCCACATCGGTTATCTCGGTGGATGACGACCGGTAGAGGCGGTAGGTGATCGGCTCGGTGTAGGCCGGCGCGGTCCACGCGGCCTCGATGCCGTTGGCGGCTAACTCCAGCGAGAAATTTGTGGGCATGCCCGGCGCCTCGGAATCGGCATAGACCGTTACCGTCTCGCTGAGCCCGCTTTCGGCTTCCTGACCGTTCTCCGAACGAATGCTGGTGACGGCATAGGTGTAATACCCGTCCTCCTCGGTGGCATCCTCGTATTGGGTCTCCTCCACACGTATAAAGGCGGTCAATTCGCCATCGGCGGGCGCCTGGCGATAGAGCCTGTAGGCGATGGCCTCTTCCACGGGGTTCCAGGTGAGCAGTACCGTGCCGCCGGGCAAGGCCCTTGCCGTGAGACCATCGGGTGCGGCCAGGGGCGGCAGATCGCCCTGGTAGACCTGGAAGCGGTTGGTTGGTTCGATGTCGGTGCCGATATTGTCCAGATTGTCGGCGGCCGAGTAAACCAGGGAAAGGGATTCCGCTTCGGAGAGGCCCGCGTCGGCGGGCAGGGTGAACGTGGACTGCCAGGCCTGGGCCTCGCCGGATTGAGGATCGGTTTGAATCAGGCTGCCAACGGCCATCTCCTCGCGGTCGGCGCCGGAGAGCAGATAAGCCAGGTCGGGCAGGGTGCCTGTTTTCACTGCTTCGGAAAGCCCGATCACGGCCGTGACGGTAACCGGCTCTTCCTCGCTGTTCTTGATGGGGCTGGCCGGGGTGACCGTCAGGCGGACGACCGAAGGTCCCTTGGTATCGAGAAGAATCGAGGCGCCGCTGTCGATCTCGGTACCCCGGTTGCCTACTGAATCGCGAGCCGAGAACACGGCCCAGGCCGTGCCCGATGGCGTGGTGTCGGAAATGGTGAAGGCGCCGGCGTAAGTCGTATCGTCGATCTTGCTCAGATCAACGGAAATGGGGATGCCGCCGGACGGGGTGATGCTTAAAAATGGCGTGGCTTGCAGCTCCTCGGTGACGGTCAGGGACAGATCCACATGGCCCGGAGCCATGGCGCCGGTATCCGGATCGGATCGACCACCGGGCGTGTAGACGATGGATGCAGCACGGGGCGGGGTGCTGTCGGATATGGCCGAGACCTGGTTGGAGGGCTCGCTCTCGTTGTCGGCATCGTCGATGGTGGTGACCCGGTAGTACCAGGTTTCGTCAAAGGGCAGCACGTCACTGTAGCGGTTGCCGGTGATTGGTGTCGGATTGACCTTCTCGGCCTGGGGTGTGGCGGAGAATTCGGTGGAGCTTCGATACAGGTTGTATCCGGCAGCCGTGGTATCGGAAGGCTTTTGCCAACTGACCCGGATCACTCCGCCCTCTTTTGCCTCGGCCATTACGCCGGTGGGCGCGGATGGCAGGGTGGTGTCCAGGGTGACCAACACCTGGCCGCTTCTGGGGCCTTCGCCTGCGCGATTGGCGGCGGTGGCCTGGATACGGTTTTCTCCCTCGGAAAGGGCAAGCACAATGCTGAAATACCCCTGGCCGTCAACGTTCGCGGATGCTCCGGCGTAAGCATCGTTTTTATACAGCCGGACTTCGGTATTCAAATCCGCCTTGCCGGAGACCACCACCCGGGATTCATTGGTGGTGGTGCCGTCGGCCGGGCTGGTGATGGTCGGTGCGGCGGGCAGGGACAGGGCCACGGTGAAACTTATGGTTATCGTCCGGCTGTTGTCCAGGGTGTCGTAAGCCGTGATGGTCAACTGGTGGGGGCCGTCGTCCATGTCCGACGGATCGAGGTAACAGGTGAAGGGCGCCGAATAATCGGTTCGGATCAGGGTGCCGTCCAGGAAGAACTGGATGCGGCTTACCCCCGCCGGATCGTCGGCATTCAGGGACAGGGTCAGTGCCGAGGTCAACTCGAAGCCATCGACAAAAGCCATGCCACCGGCCAGCAGGCTGGTTATTTCCGGCCCTTCGACATCGTCCATGGGGGTGGCGTTTACGGTCGTCACGGTCGGTCGTTCGCCGTCGGACGTATTCACAGTGGTGACACCAAACCAGTAGGTCGTGCCGTTGGTCAGGCCGCTTACCTTGGCGGATGTGCCGGTGGACGTAACGGCCGGCGTCATTCCGGAAACATCGGCAAACGAGGCGTTCTTGACATAGACCCGGTAGTTTTTCACCAGGCTTGCCGGTTGTGTGGCGCTCCATTCAAGACGGACATAGCCGCTGAACGGTTCGGCGGCAAGGCCCGTGGGATTGGACAGCCAGGTGGCACCGGTGATGGACGCGCCTCTGCTTTCGTTGGGGGTGGGCATGTCATCCACGGCCGTGACGCGGATCGAATGGCCCGATGCGGCGGCCAGGCCGGTCAGTTCGTAGGTCAGCCGGTCGGTTCCCAGGGCAACGAAATCCGTGGCGCCGTTCACATAGATCCTATAGCCGGCCAGATCGCCGGCGCTGTTGGCGGAAGCGTTCCAGGAAAAGGTCAGGCCGGTCTCCAGTGATTCAACGGCCAGGCCGGTGACATCTTCCGGCGCCTGAACATCGGTCAGAGCGGCGGAAACCGGGGTGACCGATGGGTTGACATTACCCATGGCGTCCACGGCCACCACGGCGAACCACACGGTGGCGCCCTTGGTCAAGCCGGTGATCGATGTGGAGAAGGTGCCCGCCGGCTCCGTCTTGCCAATACTCATGGAAGAAACGTTGCTGAAGGCTGCGCCCTCCAGCCAGTAGACCCGGTAGACGGCCACATCGCCATGGGCGGCCTCGTTATAGCCCGCCCAACTCAGGGATGCCGACGTGCCGCTGCCTTGTCCGTCCACGGTGAGGGTGGTGACCGGATCGGGTGCGATGTCATCGAAGACGATGGAGACGGTGGCCGCTTCGCTGGTGTTATCGGCACGATCCACGGCCGTAAAAGCCAATGTGTTCTCGCCGCTGACAAGGCTTGTGGTGTATTGCCAGGTGGTCGCCTCGGTATGTTCCACAGCCTCGGCGCCGTTCAGGAAAATGGCGGCAAAGGCCTCCTTGGTTCCGCTGACGGTCTGGTTGGGGTTGTGGGTCGGCGATTCGACCGGATCGATCACGGGCGCGGCCGGGGCCTGGGTGTCCACGGTGAACTGGCGGGTGACAACGCTGCTTTGGTTGGTGAAGTTGTCTTCCAGTTGCACGTTCAGGGTATAGGCGTCATCCGCCAGGGCGGAGGCCGGGGTAAAAATGATCGTGCCCGAAGTAGAAAAATTCGGGTTGCCGGACACCGCTGCCGAATTGCCATCCTGTAAAGCAATGGTGCAGGTTTCGGCGTTCAGACCGCTACCGGTTTCCGAATAGGCAATGGTTATGGCGGCCGGCGAGGCGTTCAGAAAACTGTCGGCCGCCGGCACAATGGTGGTTATGGCGGGGGCCACGGAATCCACGGCGATGTCCGCGAACACCGAAGCGGAGCGGTTGGCCGCCGCATCCTGCAGCCAAATTTCAAGCGTGTTGTCTCCCTCTTCAAGATTGACCGTGACAGACCAGTTGCCGCTGCCCAAGGCTGCCTTGAGCATGTCGTTGATATAAAGCGCGGTGTCGTCCTCACGGGTGCCGGTCACCACAACCGACGCGGTGTTGGCGCGGTTTTGCGCCGGACGGGCAGCCAGGGTGCCGGAAAGGATTTCTCCACCGGTCAGGGTCGGTGCGCTCGGCAGTTGGCCGTCAACGGTGAACGTGATGGTGAACCTGGCCGTGTTGCCCGAATCGTCCACGGCATTGAAGGATAATGTGTAGGTTCCGTCATCAAGGGGCAAGGCGGCCGGGGTGAAGGTGAATGTGTCGGCAGCCTCCGTTGTCGTGCCGGCCACGGCTTGACCGCTGCCGTTGATGAGCACCACGGAAGCGATCACGGCCGCATCGTCGATGGTCCCGTGGGCATCGGCCAACGTGAAACTCAGGGTGGAGAGTTCTTGAAAAGCGGAACCTGCCGTGGGCGAATGAACGCCAAGCTCCGGCGGCGTGGTATCGACCACCTCGGGCATGGTCGCCGAAAAAGCGTTGTTCTCCTCATACGATTCATCCACCGAACCGCCGCTGTCCGCGATGACACCAAATTGATGGATGCCCTTGGTCGCGGTCCAGGCTGCCGTGACCTGGCGGGTTTCATTGACAGCCACTATCGGATCGACGGTGCGTGTGGCCACGGTGGCGCCATCGATGGTGAAAGCCACCCGGAAGCTGTCCACGACCGGTCCACTGCCGCTGTTGACGGTGGTAGCGGTCAGGGTGATGGTCTGCCCGGCAATAAGATCGGACGCAGGTTCCCAGCCCGCTTGGGAGATCTCCAGATCCGGAGGGGTGCCCAGGGTGGTGAATTTCCAGACCGGTCCGGTGGTTTCCTCGCCGGCATCGTCACGGGCGACGACCTGCCAGTAATACATGGTGCCGCCGTCAAGACCGCTTACTTCATAACCGGTGTCTCCCAGGGATTCCGCTGTCAGGGAAAGGGAACCTGCCGATTGCCCGAAGTAAAGATCGTAGACCACGGTATCCCAGGGGTTGGGATCGCCGCCGGCCCAGGTCAGGCTTACGGCCACGGGCTGTTCTTCCTGTAACACGGGAATGCGCACGGCATTGTCGGCTGGCGTGGGATTTCTCGGGGTTAGCGGCGGACTGTTGGTGGGCGGCGCGGTGATGCATTCGCTTTCCGTCATCAGCCAGGTGTCCACTGTTACCGCGCCGTAAGTGGCGTCACCGTTGATGTTGGGACCATTGGCATCCCCCCACCAATTGCCGTTGGCGGTCACTTCTTCGGCGTGAACATTGTAAACACCGTAATTTCGACTTCCCAAAAAGTTGTTGCCGCTGATAACCGGCTGGGCGTTTTGGGCCGTGTAGATGCCATACACGTTGTCTTTGAGATTGTTACAGCTGATTACGGCGCCGTCGTTACCGTTGCCGTATGCATAAATGCCGGAGTGACTGGAATTTCGGATGGTGTTGTGTTGAAAGGTTGGTGCGGCGGTATACAAATAAATATTGGCGTTGTAACTCTGCCCGCCGTACTCCACGATGCAATGCTCCATGATCGTGGAGGTATCGTCGGTCGTGGTTCTGAAATAGATGCCCTCCCAGTCGCCAGGAGCCGGTGTTTCGGCAGCCGATGTGAAGGTGATGGGAAGATCGGACGTTCCCTGGGCAACCAGAGCTCCTATGTGTGAACTGGGATATCCGATAAACAGACAGGTTCCGGTGATAAACCGAATCTCCACTCCCGGCTCGATGGTCAACGTCGCCTTGTCGCTATAATTACCCAAAATAGATATGTCACCAGTCACCACATAGGGTAGGCTGTTGGTCTGCCAGTTGGTGTCCGACCTTACTTGTTCACCGAACAGTTCAATACCGTCGGTGCCGTTGCCGGAACCCGTGTTTTGGCTGACATTGACCAGATACGGCCGCAGGCGCATGGCGGAGGAGCCGTTGCCGGAAAAGTCGTTGTGGGTGATCGTTGGGCTGGGAGACGACCCGCCACTACTAATGCCGTAAGTCGTGTTGTCCGTGATCGTATTCCCCGCATCCTCTCCACCGATTACGGGACTGGAACTGCCATACAAATAAATGCCACTGGCGCTACTATAACGGATCGTGCTGCTTTTAATCGTCGGGGAAGCACTGCTGCAATAGATGTTGGC
This sequence comes from uncultured Desulfosarcina sp., assembly GCA_963668455.2. Taxonomy (GTDB): domain Bacteria; phylum Desulfobacterota; class Desulfobacteria; order Desulfobacterales; family Desulfosarcinaceae; genus Desulfosarcina. The sequence goes on along the minus strand of CAXXOY010000015.1, from coordinate 416,637 downwards.
ATCATAGGATTGTCCACCGTACTCCACGATGCAATGTTCCATGATCGTGGTGGCTTCGTCGGTCGTGACTCTGAAATAGATGCCTTCCCAATCGCCCGGCGCCGGCGTCTCGGCGGCCGATGTGAAGGTGATGGGGAGATCGGCTGTCCCCTGGGCAACCAGAGCTCCCACGTGTGAACCGGGATATCCGATAAACAGACAGGTTCCGGTGATAAACCGAATCTCCACTCCCGGCTCGATGGTCAACGTCGCCTTGTCGCTATAATTACCCAAAATAGATATGTCACCAGTCACCATATAGGGCAGATTATTTGTCTGCCAGGTCGTGTCCATCCTTACTTGCTCACCGAACAGTTCGATAGCGTCGGTACCGTTGCCGGAGCCCGTGTTTTGGCTCACATTTTCCAGATACGGCCGCAGGCGCAGGGCGGAGGAACCATTGTTCGAAAAGGTGTTTTGGGTAATGGTTGGAGAAGGATACGATCCGGCACTATTGATTCCGTAAGTCGTGTTTTCCGTGATCAGATTGCCTGCCTCCTCACCACCGATCACGGGGTTGGAACGACCATACAAATAAATACCACTGGCGCTACTATAACGGATCGTGCTGCTTTTAATCGTCGGGGAAGCACTGCTGCAATAGATGTTGGCATCATAGGATTGTCCACCGTACTCCACGATGCAATGTTCCATGATCGTGGTGGCTTCGTCGGTCGTGACTCTGAAATAGATGCCTTCCCAATCGCCCGGCGCCGGCGTCTCGGCGGCCGATGTGAAGGTGATGGGGAGATCGGCTGTCCCCTGGGCAACCAGAGCTCCCACGTGTGAACCGGGATATCCGATAAACAAAATGGTTCCAGAGGAAAACAAAACCTCCACTCCCGGCTCGATGGTCAATGTTGCCTTGTCGCTATAACTGCCAAAAATAGATATGTCTCCGGTCACCACATAGGGGCTTTTATCCAAAGTCCAGGTGGTATCGGCCCTGATTGTACCACTGACAAGGGTGGCCTCTTCCGGGGAGCCTGAAACAGTCGCCACCGACTCGTCCATCCCGCCCGACAGATTGACCGCAACGACCGCGAAGTAGTAGAGCCGACCACCTTCCAGACCGCCAATGGTCATGGATGTGTCTGAAGTGGTGTTGTATGCCGATAAACCATCAATGCTAAGAAAATCGGTCTCGCTCACATATACGGCATAATGAGCGATATTGTCTTCGGGCGTGGATGGCTCCCAGGAGAGATCCACAAAAGCTGGGCGGGACGATGCGATCAGACCGGCGGGATTTTCCAAAGCGGTATAGCCCGTGACGGAAACGCCTTCACTCTCATTACCGCTATTATCGTAAGCGATGATGCGGATATCGTAGGCCGATGCTGCGGCAAGCCCGGTTTGCTGAAAACTGGACTGGGTGGCGGGCAGGAGCTGGGCCTCCGCCGCTCCGTTAAAAAAGACCTTGTAACCGGCAAGGTCACCCATGCTGTTTGGCGAATGTCCCCATGAAAAAGTTAGCGAATTTTTATGGCTGTCGCTGACATACAGTTCTACTATATCCTCGGGTGGGGTAGTGTCGATAATGACCGGAAGGTCCGCGCTGAGACTGTTATTGGTCTCGTTGGTTTCGATTATTGTGTTACCGCTGTCCGCGGAAACGGTGACAACGCTGTCGCCAGCATGCAGTTGAGCCTCGAATGCCACGGTGGTGGTTCCCCCGGCGCCCAGGGGAACTTCCATCATTGGGGCGGTTGTCTCACCCACATTTTCTCCATCCACCCAAAATCCAACAGTAAAATCGGTGGCCACCGTATCCGAATCGGTATTTTGTATCTGCGCCGTGAATGTGACACTTTGACCATCTTGGAGATCGGTGGCGGGTTGCCAGGTTATGGAATTGACAATCAGGTCGGCTGCCATGGCATTGGCCATGACGGCAAAGATAATGATAATCGCCACTACAACCGGCTTCCCGAGGAGTCTCATTGTGATTTTCTCCTGTTTATTTTGCTTGGCGAACCGAAAAGGGGTTCGCCTTTCTATCTATGTGCTTGGCTCCTTAATGTCATGTGGATCATAATACATTCGGTGCTTCTTAATCTTTTTACTACCGGTCCTGTGAGGTCATGGCGGTATCGCCGCATTTTGCACATGGACTATCGGTTTTCATCCGCTGTGCGCGCGGAGACCATGAACGAACCATTCCATCCAGGTATTTCTCGTAAGCACGTATGCCGCCATCGAGATAAAATACGTTTTTCAGGCCGGCTTGCTTGAAGGCGTGTTGCACGTCCCGGTATCCTTCACCATCTTCATTGACCACGATAATGGTTGCCGTGTTCCACCCGGATTTTGCCGACTTGAATTCAGCAGCCGCTTTTGTTTTGTCCTTGGAAGTTCCCCCCAAAGGAAGATGGGTGGCATACGGCATCAATTGCCTGGAGGTTGCTGAAAGAGTAGAGGATACATCACAGACAATCCTGTTCGAATAGTCCTTCTCCTTGAAAAAATCCGCCGCCGATATGTTCCCATAGTCTATCTGGCGAACCCGTTCGCCTGTTATTTGACCACCGTGAACGCACCAGGCCCGCATGCCACCTTCGAGGATGCGGGCATCGAAACCCGCTTTTTTCAGGTTTCGGCAGGTGGGTGCCAAGCGATGGAATGAGAGGCCCTGGTCCACCAGTACCAATGGTGAGGACTTCAGGTAGGTCTTGGTTTTAATGAAATGAAGAGGGATGTTCATGGCCCCGGAAATGTGCAGCGCATCGAAGTCCCGGGGGCTTCTGACATCGATAAATACTGGTTTTGTTTTGTTGTCGCGTTCGCCGATAAGCGATTCGGAGGACGCGACAAGATCGGCATCCAGTGTTTTGGTGTTGCGTACGATTACCTCATTGGGAATGGTTGACGCATGGATGGTGGCTGCCATGCAAAACAAGGATACGACAGCTATTAATGAAGAGCATTTGGTTCCCCTTGCCACCACCCATGGTTTTCCTGTTGAAAGCATCGATTATTCTCCAATGGTTTATTCCATCGCCACGCCGGCGACAGTTTCCAGGTCAGCGGTTACCTCCGTGATATCTGTCCAGCTTTGTTTGCCATCCAGGTTTGTGCGGAAAAGATACGAACCAACCGGGAGCATGAATCGAACGGTCCCATCGCTGTCGGTGGTCTCGTATCGGCCCAGGTAACGATTCTCATCGCTGAACAGATAAACCCTGGCATTCTCGGCCGGTTCACCGGAAAAGGTCACATCGATCACAGCCTGTCCCATGGGAACGGTGACCGTGGTATCCCGCGATTGAAAAGACTCCGACCAATATTTCCGGCGCAATTCATCACAGCGAACCTGATACGATTGGTCTGGCAAATTGAAGCTGACATGCCCTTCGGCATCGGTAACCCGGTTTTGCCCCTGGTAGCGGCCGGAAGGCGTAAACAAATACACCTTACGCCCTTCCAAGGGCTGGATGACTCCCTGATAACGCCCCTGAAAAGTCACAGAGATGTCTGAATGCTCGATGGTAATGGTTTGGTTCTGGTTGCCGGGAACAGAGAGGATGTCGCTCCAGTATTTGTAGCCAAGATAATCCGCGCGGAATTTCACATCACCGTCAGCCAGACTGAATGCAACCTGCCCATCGTCGCCAGTGGCGCCTTTAAGGCCAAGGTAAGAGCCGCTATCGGCAAACGCATAACAGTTGATGCCGGCAATGGCTGCACCATCGTCCTTCATAACGCCAAGTGTGACATTCCCACCGCCGACGCTGATCAGTACCGGATTTTCAGCATCCGCTTCCAGAACAACATCTCCGCTCCAGTACTGTTTGGTCTGATAATCCGCTCGGAATCTATATGTTTGCGCAGGCAAATGAAAACGGACCGACCCTTGATCGTCGGTAGTTATTTTGCTTTTCAGATAAGTATTATCGGCAGAAAAAAGGTAGACATTACAATTAGCGCTGGGAAGACCGGCACCGGTCACCGTAACCACTGCCTCGGCCATGGGAATTCTCACGGTGGTATCCTGCCAGGTAAACGGATCGGACCAGAATTTTGTTCCCGCCAAATCCACTCGAACCATATAGTCTTGCTCGGGAAGATCGAAGACTGCCATGCCCTGGTCGTCGGTATAACCGGAAAAACCCAAATATTTTCCGGTGGGATTGAAGAGATAAACACGGATGCCTTCGAGTGCCGTGTCCACACCCTGGTAGTCGCCGACAACGGTGATCGTTGTCGGTCGAATTGCGATGATGATCGAAACAGTGGTGTCGTCAATAACCTCGATATCCTCTTCCCAGAACGCGTATCCCAGATAATTAACGCGAATGCGGTATGAACCCTCGGGAACGGTGAAGGCTACATCACCGGATGCATCGGTGGTTTGGGAAAGGCCAAGGTACTTTCCTTCTTCTCCGAAGAGGTAGACCGACAGGCCGGATAAAGGCGTTCCGTCATCGGTTTGAATCGTTGCTTGCAACTGGCCGCCGCCGGCATCAATTGTCACGGTGGATAAATCGTCCGAAGCGGTGATGTCTTCGCTCCAGTATTGACTGCCAAGAATGTTGGCCCGGAATTTAAAGACAACGCCGGTGGGCAGGTCGAATTCGACTTCGCCATTATCGTCGGTTAAGGCGTATTGCCCAAGATATTTATCGGCCTCGGAAAAAAGATAAACCTTCACACCGGAGGCAACACCGCCAGCCATGAGCGCACGGACCCAAACCGTGGATTTCGCGATAACCATCGTTTCTTCAGCGTTACCGGTTACCGTGACGGAGTCGCTCCAAAACCGATGCCTTAAATAATCGGCGCGGAAACGGTAAGTGCCGTCGGCAAGATCGAAGCTTACCACGCCATTATCGTCGGTGATTGCCTTGAGCCCCACATAGGCGTCGTTTTCATTATAAACGTAACATTTGACGCCCGAAATCGGCGCATCGTCATCGTCCAGGACAGTCAGTTGGAAGGTGCCTCCGCCAAGCGATACGCTAATATCGTTAACCATGTCGGCGACCACTGTGCAGCTTTCCGCCCAGAATTTATTCCTCAGATAGTTTGCGCGAAAATCGTATTCACCTTCAGGGATACGGAAGATCACCTGGCCGTTTTCGTCGGTGACGCCCTTGACTCCCATGTAGTTACCATTCGTGTTAAACACGTAGACAGGCACATTCTCCTTGGGAACGCCGGCAGCGTCCACCGTGATCCGTGCGTCGGCCATGGGCACGGTTATTACCGGGTCTTCCCAGGTGAAGGGCTCAGACCAGTACCTGCTTTTGAAAGCATTCGAGCGAATTTTGTATTCCTTTTCAGGGAGGTGGAAGGTGGCCTGTCCATTATCGTCGGTTTCAAGGTACTGTCTCACATAGGAACCATCCGAGGTGAAAAGGTAACTCTTGATGCCTGATATTGGCGTGTCGATTTCCTGATAGCGACCTTGCAGCGTCAACCTGACTTCCTGGTGTGGAATAACCATGGTCTCAACGGTGTCGGTCGTTATATGAAGCGTCTCACTCCAATATTTGTATCCCAGATAATCGACCCTTAATTTATAATCGGCTTCGGTGACACTGAATTCCACAGTGCCGGCATCGTCCGTGGTGGCACAAACACCAAGGTATTTCTCGCTGTCATTAAAAAGATGGACTTTTATTCCTTCGATAGTCGCCGTTTCATCCAGTTTCAAGATAACTTGGAGCTTACCACCGCCTGCATCGACATCAACAGCAGTACTTTCGCCGGACTGTATGGTGGTCACGGCACTCCAATATTGGCTGCGTAGAATGTTGACCCTGAAGAGGTAGGCTGCTCCAGCGGGGAGATCGAAGGACACTTGGCCGTTTGCGTCGGTTTCCAGATAAACGCCAAGATATTTGCCGGATTCCGAGAAGAGATAAACCCTTGCTCCGGACACCGTTCCGAAAGCCGCGCCGATATTGACGGTCACGGTTTCTACATCTATCTGTATAGGAACGATTGCGGTTTCCGGGATGGTAACAGTGTCTGACCAGAATTTACTGCGTAGATAGTCGGCTCGGAACTTATACACGCCCGGTTCCAATGCATCTGCATCGAAAATCGCACTTCCGTCCGATTCAGTGGTGGCATTGATTCCTGTGTATTTACCAGTCTCGGTAAATACGTAAACCTTGATGCTTTCAAGCCCCTCACCCTTGTCGGTGGAAACATTGACTGTGATCACTTCAGGTTGTGGCTGTTCCTCCTCTTTTACAAAAAAGGATGCCGTGCAGCTCCAATCGCCTTCGTCGCCGTGCTCATCGATTACGCGGGCTCTCCAATAATAACGGGTTTTGTCGGTTAGCTCGGTGACCACCGTCCAATCGCATGATTCGGATTCAGCCCATGCCACTATGTTTTCCAGGTTGGAATTATTGTACACCTCGAATCGATAGCTCAAGGAATCGTTGTCCGCATCAACGCCATCAGCAAGGATCAGGTTTGGCTGCAGCACACCTACCCAGGCTTCCTCGCCAGGGTTTTTCAAGGAAGGGGCATCCGGCGCATTATTGGCTGTGTTAACGAAAAAACGACCGTTTACCCACCTGCTTGAGGAAATGTTGTCAGAGGCCATGGCCCGCCAAAAGTAGGTGGTGTTGTCGCTCAAGTTTGAGACCCGACAGGATGTGATATCCACACCTTCTTCTATGAAATCGAAAACAAATTTCTCCGAGCTGTTAAAGCCGGGGGCCGTATCGATTTCGAAATAATAGTCAAGGATATCGCCATCGGTGTCCTGTGTATTGACCACCGATAGTTCCACCGATGTGGACGATACTTCTTCCCCATAAGCAGGAAAATTGATGATCGGGACCGTTGGGGCGTGGTTACTCGTATTGACCGTAAAAGAGGCTAAAGATGTTTCTTCAACCGCACCTTGGCCATCGGTCACCACTGCACGCCAGAAATAGGTTGTGTTGTCCGACAACTCTACATTCACTGTCCAATCAACCACGCCGTCAGCCTGGACAGTCAGATCATGCACTTCTGCAACAGGGGCGGTCATGGCCATGTCTTCATATACTTCAAAGGAACAGGCAAGCTCTTCCTCGTCGGGATCGGAGATGCCGGTTACCTCCAACAAGGGATTCAGAGATTCAACGTCGAAGCCATCTTTTGGAAAACTAATAGCCACTCCTTGTGGCGGGTCGTTCTCGCCTGCGGCAAAGAAGCTTCCATAGGCCCATTGGCTATAGCTGTAACCATCCGTGGCCCGTACTCTCCAGAAGTAATACTGGTTTTCGGAAAGTTCCTCTGCCAGTGTCCAGGAAGTGGTACCCATGGACTGGGGCACATTGTCGTTGGCCGCGACCAAATTGCTGTATTGGTCATCTGCATAGATTTCAAATTGATAAGTGATTTCATCATCGTCGCCGTCGGTACTGTTTTGGATTTCCAGTGCGGGGGTTAGTGTTGTGACGAATTCATCCTGCAAGGGAGAGATAACTGTAGGCACGGTGGGAGCATGGTCTTCGTCCGTGGGATCGGAGCTAGCCAGGTACTCATCCAGATCGCTGATTCCATCGCCGTCAAAGTCGCCGGTGCCATCGCGGTCCAGGGTGCCGAAATTGGCCATCTCCCAGGCGTCGTTCATGCCGTCGCCATCAGTATCGTCAATGGAACGTATCGTCAGAATCACCCTTTGGGTATCGTACAACGCACTGTCGGAAGCTTTGAAAGTAATTCCGTAGGAGCCGGCCTGGCCGACCACCGTTTTCCAGTCAAAAACACCTGTGCCGTCGCCTTGATCGGTGAATGTGGCCCCAACCGGCAGCACGGCGGCGGACAAGGATGGAATGGTGCCATCCGGGTCGCTGGCCATGGATACAAAAGAAATACGTTCGCCTTCAATGGCAATGACATTGGCTATGTATTGAAGCACCGGCGCCTGGGGAGCGGCTTCCGGATCGTCAAACACCACGGTGTATTCACCGGTGGTATTTGCATCGAACAGATCAATGTAATAATTCCAGCTTTGTTCGTCACGGGATTTGGAAAGCCAGATGTTATCGGTTTTGATGACTTTTCCATCGTCTCGAACCGCTGAATAGATAACCTTGCTGCCGTTGTAAGGATCGGGAAGACGGGCATATACGAATCCGACATTGACCGGCATTGAGAATTTATAAACCGGCCTGCCGTTTTGGGTGCCCTGGTAGTATATCCCCGCCTGAGAAGACAGATCGGTTGCCACGGTATCCACGTTGTCTGATTCGTAAACACGCAGAATGTCGCCATCCTTGGCAAGAAAGTCGCGAATCTGGTCCCGCCCGACCAGATCAACCAGAACATCATGTACTAAAAAGTGGGTCTGAGCTGCATTTATAAGCGAAGTTACCTCGCCGCCCAGTTCGTCCGAATGGGAAAAATCCGCTTCAAATTCAGTAAATTTGCCCGAGAGGGTACAGCTCATGGCCCAACGGGCAGTTCCCGAGGTCCCAGGCGCTATATCGCCAAAATCAACCATCAGACTATCGGTTGCCGGTTGCCCGTTTACCTGGCTGCCCTCTAATGCAAACCCGATAAGCAGTCCCTGTTCGTTTTCTACAATCTTGGGCTGGGCTGACTCGATTTTGAGTTGACGGGCAGTTCCGTCTCCGTTGTTTGAAACCCTAACGCCCAGGGAAAAAGGTACCGGCGCTTCGATTTCTGTAGTGAAAGCGTCATCGCCATAGACCTCGGAAGGAAGAAAATAGTCCAGTTCGATAGTAGGCATTGGTTTGACATAAATATAGTCGGGAGTGACCTCTGTGATATTGGCTTCCCCGCCGAGAGTATACGACAGCGTAGCACCAACATAATACAACGTGCCACTTTCCAATCCGTTGGAAGACCCAGGGGAGGGAATTATCATCCAATGGATATCGGCTGAAGTGGATGGTGCTACGGTGCCTGACCCATCCACACTGGAAATATTGGTCATGGAATCGACTTTAATGAAAAAACTGGCGGAGGTGTCGTTAGGATCGGATGTAGCCAATACCGGATTCTCGGCCTCGTCTGTAAACCAAACGTTTATGTTTACATCTTCAAGCGAGATGTGGGAGAGACCGTTGTTGATCGTCATATGGGCGTCGAACGCCTGACGTTCAAGGGTAAGCTCCTGTTGGATCTCAATTTTGACAACCGCGCATAAGCTGTCGTCGGCAAAAACTACCGTCGTTCCGCTAAAAAACACGAAGAAGGCAAAAAGTAACACCAGTGCCCATAAAGACGCAGTTTGCCGGTTGTTCGATAAAAGGTTCGTGAACATATTTCCCTCCGTGGTAATAGGACTGGATTCCCGATTATGAGTCCATTTTTACTTTCAACCCGTTTCCGTCGATGTAAAAACGCCTATATCCGTTAATCGGTCCGGTAGAGGGCGTCAGGCTGGTCAGTTGCATGGCTATATAGTTTGTATACCGGGCATCGAAGTTTTTTCGTTGAGGGTCGGCGATATGCCATACACCGTCATCGTAAAACTCTGCCCAGTCATGGTAGGCTTCAGGTTTGAGGAGACCGGAACCGCTGGAAAGATATCCAGAGACTCGACGTGCGGGAATGTCTGCAAGAGATGCCAAGGCAACAAACAGATCCGCAAACTCGGTGCAGTCACCTTGACGGGCAATGAAAGTACGCTTGGCGCCTTTGGCTTTCGAGGAATACCCGGTGTATTTAACGTTTTTGGAGACCCAGTTAAAAATATTGGTGGCCGTGTCTTTCACAGTGTCCGCTTTTAGCGAGGTTGCGAGTTCAAGCATTGCTTTTTTCTGTGGACCATTATTCTGTAATGCGGAAGTAAGTTGTACCGGATCGGCTTCGGGGATCTGGTTCGGCAGGGTATCAAGTGTCAAAGATGCCCGGATTGATATGGTTTTTGAAGCATAGGGCGGAAAAGTTTCGAATATGAACTTGGCGAGTTGACCATCGTTTTTGTTGGATATCAATTCATAGGGGTGGGACGCTTCAATGGTTAAGCAACGCTGAGTTCCCGTCTCCTGCATGGGGGTTTGGGCATAGAAAACTGCGTTTTGAACCGGCTGGCTGGATGTGTTGCGAATTAGAAAGCGGTAGTGAATTGTTTTTGTTATGGTTTTATTTTGGGTGCTGTTATCATCCGAACGATTAAATAATAATAACAGCGGCAAAGCCCCCACCATTAAACCGATAACTGTCGTGCAGATTAGTTTTTTTGTATTTCTTTTTTTGTTCACGACCATCCTCTGTATATTGGGTTTACCCTACCGTTATGTGGTGAGCTGGTTCATTCTACGCATTGAAAATGCTATGAATTATGCTCGACTGCCTCAATAGCAACGTATATGCCAACATTTTTTAACTTCCACACACAGATATAACCTATCGTTATATCAACCTATTTTACCCACTCCAAATGTGTTTTACAGAAGAATTATAGGAAGACAAGAAGACTGGCGTGTGGCATCCATGTAAGAGTTTTCTGGGAAATGTGTAAATCGCCACATGATTGATGTAAGACAGCGGCCGGCGCTGGAGTGCCAGAACGCTCTGAAATTGGGATTTTGGACCGCGAAAAGCTGTCGCGGAACGAAAACAAGTGCGCAAATTATTATCCGAAAGCACTGAGATCCTAAAAAGTCTCACAAATATTCCGTATTAAAAGCTATAGGTTATGTTTCAAAGGATGGGTTTGAGTATTTTCCGCGCCCCTCTATCCTTATATGCGAGGCATGCGGTGCTTTTCCAAAAATCACTCAAACGATTGTTATAAGATCATAAGATAGAGAAGCCTTGTTCCGCTTTTTCAGAATAAACGCCGGGAATTATCGCAGCATCCCATCTTTGTTTGAGTGTATTCGGTCCCCCTCCCCAAAAGCAATAACCTGCCGAACGTTGATGGGATCGCAAAAAACCATCGGTTCGTCGTGCCGGGCATGATCCGGCATCAAGAAGGTATTGTAATTGATAGGTTTCGGTATACGCTGGAGTGACACCAAACTGGGATTTTTTACTATGGTGCCCAACTTTACCCCCCCCCCCCTCCTCGCACCATTTCAATCCTACCTGGCTTTTAGCTCGAAATAATCGCCGTTTATAAAGCAAGAGGCATACATATAACCAAAATATAGTGTGAAGTTTTCATTACCGTATTTACATCCGAAAGGAAAAACATGAACAGAGAACTATTGGAAAAGCCCTTCCCACCCGAGGCGATCCGCCAGCGCGAGGGGAACTTCGGGCACCTGGTCGACTACATCGAAGGACATAGCGTCATCCAACGCCTGAACGAAGCACTGGAAGGCGGGTGGAGCTTCGAGGTGCTGGAACATCGTGTTTTCGAAAGCCTGGACGAAGTTCTGGTACTGGGCAGGCTGTCCACCCATGGCCTGGTTAAATCCCAGTTCGGCGCCAGTGGTATCAAGCGCAACCGAGAAACCCAGGAAGTCATTTGCATGGCCGATGCCTTCAAGGCGGCGGCAACCGATGCTCTTAAAAAGTGCGCGACTTTGCTGGGCGTGGGATTGGACCTGTACGCCGGCATGGATGAGCAACCCGCGAGAAAAGCCGAGAACTCGCGTCATACATTTCCAGGTGGCGCCAAACCTCAACTACGTCAACCAACCAGCCATAAGGCGAACGCCGACAGCAATGGCCGGGTAACCGCCAAACAGCACCGGTATCTGCTCAGCCTCGCCAAAGACCACGGAATGACGACCAAACAACTCAACGCTCACTGTGTTCAAGCCTATGGAGCGGGTCTGGATTTTATCAAACGCAAGGAGGCCTCGGCGTTGATTAAATCCCTAAACAACAAACAGCCGCCCATGGACGACAAAGCCTCGTTCGGAGGCCACCTTAATTAAGGAGGTAACCATGCCTTCACCCAACGCATTAAGCGCACTAACCGACAAGCTCCATATTTCTCACAGCCAAATATTCACATATCTCAATTGTAGTTTGAAATACCGGTTCCGCTATGTTCTGGGCCTTTCGCCGGAACGACTCGGCCTGGCCCTGCCCTTTGGATCGGCCATCCACAAGGCACTCGAATATTATTATCGCGGGATAATAGACGGCAAGAAAGTCTCCTTGAATCGTCTCCAGAAAGTCTTTTCGAGCCATTTAACCCGTGAGCTAAGCGAAAAGGGCAACATGGTCGTTTATACAAAGGGCACCCCCGATAAAGACAGCGCTCTCCAATTAGGCGTTTCCATGCTCGATGCCTTTTATCGCAACATCGACTTGAAAGGCGGCCGGGTTGTCGCTATCGAGCTTCCTTTGTCGGCGACTCTGTACACAACCGAGGGCGTTTCGGCAGGCATCGACCTGATCGGTATCATCGATCTGTTGATGGAGGACAAAAGCGGCTCATTGATCGTGGTGGATCACAAGACTGCCGCCAGGGCCAAAACCCAGTCCGACGTCAATGCCGATCTTCAAATGACCGTTTACTCCTATCTGCTGGCTTCCAACCGCTACGTTTTCCCGACCGCGTCGGTACAATGCCGGTTCGATGTATTGCGCAAACTGAAAACGCCCAAGCTGGAGCATTATCATACACGCCGCTGCGCGGAAGACAGGAAACGGTTGGCCTGGATAGCAAGTGGCGTGCTTGGCGGCATCGAGGCCGGTGTATTCATCCCCCTCCGGAGTTGGATGTGCGTCGATTGCGAGTATGCCCAAGCCTGCTCCGACTGGCACAAATCATAACCAACAAAAATTCATCCCATGTAAACGCTCCGAGACTCCGGTCCGGGGCGTTTTTTGTTTTAAGGAGGAAAAGCATCATGACCCCGAGTCAACTAAGCGAGTTGCTTGCCCGGACTTTGCCGGTACAAATGCCGGTACTGATCAAGGGCGCACCCGGTGTCGGCAAGACCGATATCGTTACCCAGGCCTGTGAGAAATGCAATGCGGATCTGATCGCAAGCCATCCGGTGGTGGACGAGCCCATAGACTACAAAGGCCTGCCCGCCATCAAGGGTGAGCATGCCGAGTTCTTGCCCTTCGGTAATTTAAGAAAAATCATCGAAGCCGATAGGCCCACGGTCTACTTCATGGACGATCTGGGCCAGGCGCCTCCGTCGGTGCAGGCCGCCGCCATGCAGTTGATTCTGGCAAGAAGGATCAACGGTTATCGGGTATCCGACCAGGTGACCTTCGTCGCCGCCACCAATCGCAAGTCCGACAAGGCTGGCGTATCGGGCATATTGGAGCCGGTGAAGTCGCGGTTCGTCACCATCGTTGAAATGGAGCCAGACATTGACGATTGGATTGCCTGGGCAGCTAAGAATTCCCTGCCTTCTGAGTTGACTGGTTTCGTAAGGTTCCGGCCCAAGCTGTTGTTCGATTTCAATCCGACCGTGGAGATGAAGAACTCGCCCTGTCCAAGAACGGTGGCCAACGTGGGAAGGCTTATGTCTATAGGGCTTCCCGAAGCGTTGGAATTCGAAGCCTATGCAGGCGCCGCCGGTGAGGGCTTTGCGGCGGAGCTGATCGGCTTCTTGAAAATCTATCGGCAATTGCCGGACCCAGGCTTGATCCTGGTGGACCCGGACCAGGTGGAAGTGCCCACGGACCCGGCCACGCTATATGCCGTGTGCAGCGCTCTTGCCCGGCGTGTCGAGCCATCCAGCATGGACGCCCTGGTGCGATACGCCAGACGTCTACCCGAAGAGTTCTCGGTACTGCTTTTGAGCGACTGCGAGAGGACCAACCCAAAAATTGTCAACACCCGAGCCTATGCGAAATGGGCTTCGAATCACAACGCCATTTTGAATTAACCCAACAAAAGGAGATTTCCATGCAAACAGATATTACCGAGAAAGCCATGCTGGTGTCCCTGAGCATCAGCCAATGGAGCGCCAGAAAGCATGACAAGCATGTGTCCCGTGAAGTCAATGCCCAATACGGCAGTAACCAGGACGCAGGCCGGTTCAACAAGGCTTTGGCCACGAAAGAGGCGTTGAAGGATATCCAGGCGGCGGTGAGTGCCGCACGAGCGTTTCACCTGGAGCAGACACTGCCTTGGGGAGAAAATGGCGAGCGCCTTTTGCCGTCAAGGAATTACAGCGACTACAGCCAACAAGTGCGAGGGTTTAAAGAGGACTTCGAACAAGCCGTCGAGAAATTCATCACCAATTACCCGGAGGTGATCTTCGAGGCCCGCAGCATCCTCGGAGGATTGTTCAACCGTGAGGATTACCCGGAGCCTTCCGAAGTAAGGGACAAGTTTGCCTTCCGTACGGTTATCGGCCCTATCCCGCAAGCTCAGGATTTTCGGGTGAGCCTGGCGGCTGACGAAGTATCTGCCATCCAGGAAGAGATTGAACAGCGCTTGGTCCAGTCCAACGCCGCCGCAACAGCCGATCTTTGGAAACGGCTTTACGAGGTGGTCGGGCACATGGTGGAGCGGTTATCCGATCCCGATGCGATTTTCAGGGATTCCCTGATCGGGAACATGGTCAGACTGACTGAGCTTTTGCCAAAGCTCAATCTATACGACGATCCCCAGCTCGAAGCCATGCGCAGGAGGATCGAAACCGGGCTTTGCAGTTACGCTCCAGGCGATCTTAGAAAGGACAAGCAAGCCAGGAAACAGGCAGCTTCCGAGGCATCCGACGTTCTCGCGGCCATGTCCGGCTACATGGAGGCGGCATGAACGCCAAGCGGAAATTGATTAAAGCGAGATCGCAATTGGTGCTGGACGCCCCGTTTTTCGGAAGCCTGGCATTAAGATTGGTTCTTGTCGAGGATTGCGATGTTCTCACAGCCTATACCGATGGCGCAGTGCTCGGTTACAATCCCGCGTTCGTTGCAAGTCTTTCAACGGGTCATACCAAAGCTTTGGTTGCCCATGAGGTAATGCACCTGGCCTGTTTACACCACACCCGTCGTAGAGATCGTGATCCAACCAAATGGAACATCGCCGCCGATTATGCCATCAACGGCATTCTAACGGAGGCCGGCTTTGCGCTGCCGGAAGGCATCTTACTGGATGCCCAATATGCCAACCGGTCTGCCGAGGCGATTTATGATTTGTTGCCGGAGTCGCTGGAAGGCCAGAGTGGGCCTGGTGGGTTTGGCGAGGTAAGAGATGCGACCGAATTGTCTCCAGGAAAAAACAAGGCGGTGGAAGCCGAGTGGAAAGTCGCGGTGAGCCAAGCCGCCCAACAGGCCAAGGCAATGGGGAATCTGCCTGGCGGGGTTAAGCGCCTGGTGGAGGACGTTGTCCAGGCCAAGGTCGATTGGCGGGAGCTGCTACGGCACTTTATAGAAAAGGACACCCGCAACGATTATTCCTGGCTGCCTCCTAACCGGCGATGGTTATCGGGTGGTGTTTTCCTTCCCGGCCTGCACAACAAGGAACCCGGGCAGGTGGTTATTGCCGTGGACACCTCCGGTAGTATCGATGACAGCCTACTGGCCCGATTCGGTGCCGAGATTTCCAAACTTCTGGAAGACTATGACACGACCGTTCATGTGGTTTATTGCGATACCCAGGTAAGGGGATCGCAAGCCTTCGAGCGACAGGATCTTCCGCTTAAAATGGAACCCAAAGGCGGCGGTGGTACGGACTTTCGGCCGGTATTCGATTGGGTGGCCAAACAAAGCCCGGAACCATGCTGCCTGGCCTATCTTACAGATTTGGAGTGTAGTCGCTACCCGGTCGAGACGCCGGAATATCCTGCGCTTTGGCTTTGTACCGGCCATGTTCGGCACAATGTACCCTTCGGAGTGGTCGTCAATATTGATTGAAAGGAGGTGGTTGTTACGAATGAAAATAGGACTTTGGAGGTGGCGGCGGATGCCGGCAAACAGGTCATGGTCAACGCCAGAGGCAATCCGGCTGAAATCATTGCCCTTGGCATAGCAGTAGGTGTCGTCGTGATAGCTGTGGGCGTAGGCTACGGGGTGTATAAAGGAAGTCAATACTTGTTTAAAAACTTACGTTTAACGCAGTAAAAATAGAATGAGTCCTTCGTTTGTCCAAGACCTCGAAGGACTTTTCAAATAGAACCAAGAAAGGGATTGGCATGAAAAACAAATTCGAATTTCTCGGGCATCCTGTTTTAATAGCGTTGGCTTTGTCTGCCTGGATTATAGGGTTAAAGTTATTGTTGGTTGGGCCTATTCCGGCTTGGCGGTTATGGATTGCGGGTATTTGCTTCGGTTTGTATATTTCAGTACCGGCGATTTTTCAAAGATTTTCGTTGAGCACCATAACGACTGTTTAGATCGTCCGAGATCCAAGACATCAGTCTTCCCTTAAAAAAAATGGAAGACAAACAATTATTGCAGGGTGGCACCCCATAGCCGATTACATGCTTGAAAAACAGAAAGGAGGTTACAAAGGTAATGCCGGGTTACGGTTCAGGTTACACATAAAATATAATAAAATAATATATTTAAATATTATTTTCTTTATATGTAACCTCTGTAACCTCAAAAAAACTCTCTCGCCAAAAAAAATGAAAAATTATTCTGATTAGCAGCTCAGCGTGGATAGAAGAACGGAGGCAGGTTACATAGGTTACAGAGGTTATACACTATTGAAGGAACTGTTATTATAGCAAAAAATGCGTAACCTCTAAATTCAACCAGAGGTTAAAGGTGGGTTATTTTTCTTTTGAAATAGTTTGGTCTTTGAAAAGCTATGAAGCCGTTGGGTCGTAATTTTCATTGGCCCCTCCCCTGAACAGGTAGGCTCAGGGAAGGGACTTTCCGATGACAACGAGCAATCATGGCCGAGATACTTTATGGAAAGCGGTCTTAATGTAGATCGCCACGATAGGCGGTGGTGCAGTCAACAAAATTTCCACACAACACGACATTGCGTTTTAAAAACTCTCAACCAAGGGTCACTCCAACATTGATAACGCCAGGAAGTTTTATTAACGATGATTTAAGGGCCGCATCTACCCGAACCCGTATATCATCTTTAATTTGGTGGACTTGGCCCGTCTGAGCATCGTGCAAAAACACGAGGGTTGTGCCATTAAACTTTCGAAGTTGATCAAGTAGACCGTCCGCTGTTGCAGCTGTAAAGCGAGAGGAATCCACGGTTAAATTCAACCCAACGGCGCTACGCTCCTCTGCGTCCTGCACGCTGAGGATTTTTCTCACAATCAGTTGTCGCTTGTTATCTCTAATTTCGCATTTTCCCCTAAAAAAGAGAGGGTCCTTCGTCCCTATCATTGATCTGAACCGACGATATTCTCTCGGGAACACAACGCCTTCGACAATCCCTTTCCCGTCGGATATTTTTAAGAAGCACATAGCGTCCCCTCTCTTTGTAGTGATCTGTGTGACATTTTCGATGACACCGCACAGGCATACCGACTCCTTATCTCTAAGTCCGGAAAAGGTGTGGCTGTCCACGCATCCCAGGCCGTGCATTAATTCTCGATGAAGCTGTACAGGGTGGCCGGACAAATAAAACCCAAAGATCTCGCGTTCGTTTTGCAGCTGACCGGATACAACCTCTGCATTAGACAGAGGCTTGTTTTTAGGCGTTGAAGCAGGAGTGGGTTTTGGTCTTGAATCTGATTCGGCAAGCAAGTGTTCTACGGTTCTACCGGTTGATTCGAAGGCCCCCGCCTTTACTATCGTTTCAACGCTCCGCTTGTTGACCATCCTTTTTTCGACACGACGTTTAAAATCCGCTAAATCAGTAAACGGACCATTTTTTCTGGCTTCCAGGATTTGATCAATGGCTTTATCACCCAGATTTTTTATCGCCTGCAATCCGTACCGAATACCCTCTTGTTCAATCGTGAACCTTTTTTCGCTCGCGTTGATATCCGGCGGTAAAACAGAAATGCCTTTAGCCTTGCATTGCTCAATGAATTTCGCGGTTTTATCCGAATTACCATCCACAGTGGACAACCACGCCGTCATATATTCGACCGGATAATGGGCCTTCAGATATGCGGTTTGGTAGGAGATTAGAGCGTAAGCGGCGCTGTGGGATTTGTTGAAGCCATACCCGCCGAACTTTTCGATTAAATCGAAAAGGTGGATTGCTTTTTTACCTTCCAGACCGTTGGCAACGCAGCCACTAACAAATTTTTCCCGGTGTTCGGCCATTAACGAGTCTTTTTTTTTTCCAATGGCCTTGCGCAGGCTATCAGCATCGGCCATGGAATACCCGGCCAATTCGCAGGCGACCTGCATGACCTGTTCCTGATAGACCATGACCCCGTAGGTTTCCTTAAGGATCGGCTCCAATCTTGGAGATAGGTACTCTACATTTTTGCGACCGTGCTTACGCTCGACAAAGTCGTCCACCATGCCGCTATCTAATGGACCGGGTCGGTACAACGCTATTAGGGCTGTCAGTTCAGACATACTATCAGGATGTAACCTGACCAGAAGATCCCTCATTCCTGAACTTTCCAACTGGAAAACGCCAGTCGTATCTCCGGCCTGTAGCAGATCAAATGTGTCAGGATCATCCATTGGCAAACACCCCAAATCCAGCGCAGGCATCTCCTGCTCTTCGATAAGTTTCAGGGTGCGGGCCATTACGGTGAGGTTTCGAAGCCCAAGAAGATCGAACTTAACCAAGCCGAGTCTCTCGACGCCGTGCATATCGAATTGCGTTATAGCGGAGCTCTCCTTCCCTTTACATAACGGCATGTAGTCGACTAAGGGTTTATCTCCAATAACCACCCCGGCCGCATGGGTTGAGGGATGCCGTGCTAACCCCTCCAGGGTTCGACTGATTTCGAACCATTCGGCGACGCGTCTATCCGTTTCGCCCATTTTGATCAATTTGGGTTCCATCTTCAATGCTTTGTCTAAAGTCATCTGAATGTCGTCAGGAACCAACTTGGCAATGGCGTTAACCGTCACCGAGGGTATATCCAAAGCTCGGCCTACGTCTCGAAGAACCTGTTTCGCCTTCATTTTTCCAAAAGTGATGATCTGAGCAACATGGTCGGTGCCGCCATAGCGCTTGACGACATAGTCGTAAACCTGTTCGCGCCCATTGATACAGAAATCCACGTCGATATCCGGCAAACCGATACGAGACGGGTTTAGAAAGCGTTCGAATATCAATCCATGTTGGATGGGATCGATATCGGTGATGGATAGTGAGAATGCGACCAAACTACCAGCCGCCGACCCACGGCCTGGTCCAACCGGGATACCGTTTTCCTTTGCGTGGCGGATAAAATCGGCAACGATGAGAAAGTATCCTGGGAAGCCCATTTCTTTGATGGTCTTTATCTCATATTCTAATCGGTCGCTATAGGCTTTTTCATCGATCTCAGGGCAATCCTTTCTTATTACGGCAAACCGCCGTTCAAAGCCTTGCCGCACTTTTTCTTCGAACAAATGTTCTTCCGTTGCTTGCGACTGGTCGTCGAATTTTGGGAAATGATGCGTCTTGAAATCGAATTCGACATTGCATTGGTCGGCGATCACAACAGTATTCTCAATCGCCCCCGGATAGTGACCCAAGCACGCTTTCATTTCCGCCGGCGATTTGAAGTGGAGTTGATCGGTATTGAAAGCAAAACGGTTGGGATCGTTAATCCTTTTTTTAGTCTGAATACACAACAAAACCTCGTGAGCCCTGGCATCTCGCCGGTTAAGATAGTGGCAATCGTTGGTAGCCACCAGCGGGATGGATAGCCGTCGAGACAGCTCTGCAAGTCCCTGGTTGACCTTTTCCTGATCGGGAATGCCATTGTGCTGGAGCTCAAGAAAAAAGCCGCCTTCGCCGAACGTTTTCAGATAATATTCGGCTGCCGCTTCGGCCTCGGCCATGCGGTCGCCCAGAATGTGCTGCGGAATATCCCCTTTGAGACAGGCCGAGAGTGCGATGATGCCTTTGGCATGTTCGGTCAAGATCTTTCTGTCGATGCGAGGCTTGTAATAATGCCCTTCCAGTTGGGCGATTGTAGCCAACTTGCAAAGGTTATGGTAGCCCTCTTTATCCTTGGCCAGCAAGACAAGGTGGCTGGTTTTTGCCCGATCCTCGGGAGTTTTATCCGCCATCCTTCGCGGAGCCAAATAGAACTCACAACCAATGATGGGCTTAATGTCGGCCCGAATCGCCTGATGGTAGAAATCCAGTACTCCAAACATGGAACCGTGATCAGTTATCGCTACGGCCTTCATTCCTAACTCTTTTGTTTTCCCGATCAGATCGTTCACTCGAATGGCGCCGTCCAAGAGACTGTACTCTGTATGGATATGAAGATGGTTGAAATCGGATTGTTGCATTGGGTTGGTCCTTTCTTCTTCGTCGGCAAGTTAAAACAGCTTCTTTTCTATCACATAATGGTAAGTTTCTGGCCAAAATGAAGTAAAAAAAAATTTTAAAAAATGCCTTCGTTTACTTCAAAAAGCCTCCCAACCTCACCAATATATATATAGAGTACACAGTTTTTCAGTCGTGTGGCGGATGCCACTCAATTATTACATTTTTTAAAAAGGAAACGATTATTATGAAAACTCAAGAACCTTTTAAGAACTTCCAACCCAACCAAGTACAAGAAAGCAAGCGGATCGTGTCCGTTACAGAACTTGCTTGGGCCGTTTCAAGAATCCTTAATTTTGTCCACCGAAACCAAAAAAATGTCTGGATAACCAAACGCGGGCATATCATTGCTGCGATAACCCCGACTCCAGGTAATACTTCGGTAGCAGACCGTTTCCAGGAACGGCAAGACATTGAGGGCTGATACCGATGTCGTCTTATGCTGACAAAGATAGAATCCTCTCACAGCTGCAAAGCAGCGAATATTGGGGGGAAAGCACGAAGTGCGATAAAAAATACATCACCAATTTGATTTGTCCCGAATGCGGCAAGCCTGAGGCCTACACCTATGTGGATAGGCCACATAAAATATACTGTAACCGTCGGAATAAATGCGGTGCCATTGTCGATGTGGCAGATATTGTTCCTAACATAACGGTTGTTTTCGAAAAGGAATATCCTGCAACTATCGAGGACAGGAACAGGCCAGCGACAGCTTACCTGCAAAGCCGGGGGCTTAATAGAGCTTTAAAAGGGCTCGACTACCAGTACTGGCCAAACGTCAGAAACACGGGCTGCGGCGCTGTCATGTTTCTAGTAAAATCTCCGTCAGGCAAAACGGTTTTTAATGGACGTCTCCTCAATCCACCTGATGGAAAAGGCAAGACGCATAACAGGGGTAGCACCTCGGGCTGCCTTTGGCGTCATCCTGATTTGACCTACGATTCAGCCCAAAAAACCTACCTCACAGAAGGAATCATGGACGCCTTGTCTTTCATTGAGGTGGGGCAGCAGGCTGTTGCTATTCTTAGTTCCGGACAAGACCCGTCAAAGGTCGATCTTCAAGAATTCGACAAAATAGTTTTAGCCTTTGACAATGATCCTGCTGGACGCAAGGCGCTCAGGCGGTTCAATAAGTATTTTGCCCAGCTGAAAGGGGATGAAAAAAAAGAGGTCGAGTCCATATTGCCCATAAATGGCGATTGGAACGACCTTCTCCAGTCGGGTGATTTAGAATCGTCACGATTTAAAAGCAGGCGTAACGAATATGTAACTGAGGCGATGTTGGCCTGTGCGGCAAGACCCAAAGAGTATGCGAGAATTTTGTACCAAAGACGGTATAAAGTCGGGCTATTTGAGTTTAATGGGCAATACTATTTCTCGAGACACAATAGCGATACCAATGAAGACGTTTTCTGTTATAGAGTTTCAGATTTTACTTTGCGGATAAAATACTACCAACTTGACAGGACAAATCCTCACGAACCCATTTACCGATACTACTTGGAAGTTAGGTCGAAATCTGGACGCATTAGCACTTTTATTTCCACTTCCCAAGACATTTCTAATCCTCATGCTTTACGGGCCATGTTTTTACAGCGGGCATGTTCATCCTGGACAGGGGGGAAAGATGAGTCAAACGAGCTTGTTGAGCAGATACTACGTGCAAAGGTGCCGACCGTGCGCCAAGTTGATAAAACCGGTTATGATTTGGAATCCAAGGGTTATATTTTTAAGAACCACATGGTCGACCCACAGGGGAACTTTATTCGGCCCGATAAAAACGGTTTCTTAAGGGTTGGTGTCAACCAATATGTACGCCCTCCTTATCACAACACGCTTTGCCCGTCCAAGAATTCGAATGTAAGTTTTATGATCGATCAACTCATCCAAGCTTGGGGAGATAAGGCCCTCGTGACATTGGCCTGGTTGGTGGCCAGTTGGTTTGTCAACCAGATCAAGGATCAAATTGGTTTTTTCCCCTTTCTCTCTTTATACGGAGATACCCAGACTGGCAAATCCAACCTGACCAAAATCATGAATCACTTTCAATGCCATGATGAGGAAGGTATTCCGATGAATAAGACCAACACTGCCAAGGGCGAAATGCGAAAACTGGCCCAAAAGTCCGGAATTGCATCGGTTTTTCTTGAGTGGACTCCTGAGGGAAGTGGCCGCCATTTTAATTCAGATGTCATTTTGCCGCTTTATAATATTAATCCTCTTCAATTGCGCGCAGTAAAAAGTACCGATTTACGTACTGATGAAACACCGTTCTTAGGAGCCTTGATGTTCGTTCAGAATATAGAGCCCTTCAAAACCAAGGCGCAAAGAGAACGGGTAATTTCTCTCCAGTTTAAAGCCGAGGATCTCAACGAGACCACTGGGGAAGGCTTTAATGCACTTGATCGAATACCTGCTGACGAAAAGGCATGGCTTTTCGCGGAGGTGATGCAACAACGGCTCTTTTTTGAAAGCAATTGGAACCATTATTACGAGAATGCAAAAAGCGACTTGGCTAAACCGGACCTGACCTCCCGGATAGTTGAGACCCACGGGTTGATTCTCGGATTCTACCGTATGCTGGCGGAGGTATTGCGGATAGATTATGATTTGCATTCATATATGCTTGATATTGCAAATAAAAAGCAGGTTTTGTGTTCGGAGCGCCAGATTACGGCAGCAGATGAGTTTTTCGACATAATTCAAAATTTAGATTCTGAGGCTGTCCGCGACTTCATGGAGATTAAGGACGGCATATTGTGGATACAAAAACCTGATGCTGAAAAGTACCTTAAGGAACAAAACTATCTATCCAATTGGCATAATTCGGCCTTAATGGACTCTTTAAAAAATCATCCCGGCCTTGTCTACACAAATCGCGCTAAGCGGTTCAATGGCTCCACTCGGAAGATGTGGGGATTTGATTTAAGGAAAATGGACTTTGGGGTTAAAAACGAAGTAACACAGGTGGCATGAGAGGTTGCGTTTTAGGTTGCACAATAAACATAGTTATATCAACATATTAAATATCATTTTGTATGTGTGGCCTATGCAACCAAAAAACATGCGGAAAGCTGAAAAATGAAAACGTCTTCTAAATCAGTACTCGATCTGATCTTGAGTGAGGTCTCAAAACAAAAAGAACAAAAACAGGGTACAGGGGGTGCACCGGTTACAAATGGTGTAGCTACTCAAAATATTGGAAAAAATAGTGTGGCCTCAGATAGTCGGGTTAAGGTTGCCTCTGGGTTGCACCATCTTGAAAGCCTCGAACTTTTTACTCCACAAGCGAATCTGTGCATCGGCAAGCTCTGTGACCATTTCCGTCGAGGCGATGAAGACACTTGCGGCGTCAACGGACAAACCATTGCCACGATCTTCTTAGAGACCGGACGTTGCCCTGAGAACCGTTGGAGACGTTTGCAGTTGCCAGCTATGACGCATGAGCGTTCCACCCGCTGTAGCATCTGCGGCCATGATCGGTGGTGGCGTCCGCATGGCCAAACCCGTCTCATTTGCAGTATATGTCACCCGCCGGTTTTGCCAAAAAGCCAATACAAGATACTTACGACCAAGGAGAGTTGACAATGACAGCTGTCGCTTTAACAGAAGACCGACAAACGGAACACCACCCCCCGGAGATCAGACTCAGCCAAACGGGAGTGCCCTCCCCAGTCCTCGACGATAACCTTGGCTTTGATCAATGGGCTTCGGACCTTACCAGGGTGTTCGGGACAGAAAATGAGAAGCTGGCCCTTACCCAATTGCAGTTGCTCAGCCAGGCTGCGGCCAATATCAGTTCTGACAGGGAAACCGTTATCAATGCGCTGATCGCGGCCATTTCGGATATCGCTCCAAGGGATATCCTGGAGTCACAGCTGGCCTGTCAAATCGAGTGTGTGCATCTCCAATCCATGCATTTTTTAAAACAGTCGGCTAACAGCGGATTCCCGGAAACCGCCCAGAAATATCTCAACTTGGCAATACGGCTGATGCGTATGTATCTCCAGCAAATTGAAGCATTGGGAAAATACCGACAAGGAAAACGACGAATGTCGGTAGGTCAAGTTGTCGTTAACGCCGAACAAGCCATTGTTGGCAACGTGGAAAGTACTGGGCAGAAATGAGAAGAAACGTGGATCAACCCCTTGCACCGTTGCGTTGCGGTGCAAAAACCCGAAGCGGGTCCCCCTGTAAAAATCCACCCGTGAAAGGGAAAAGACGTTGCAGGATGCACGGAGGGGCGGAGGGCAGTGGCGCGCCCATTGGGAATGTAAACGCGGTGAAACACGGGTACTATACAGCGGAATCTATTGCTGAACGACGATACGCTAAAAAGCTTATGGACGACAGTTTGGATCTGCTGTCGCGGATTTTGGGAGAATCACAGGATACGAGCGGTGGATAATAAGGATAACCGTTTTTCGATCTGTGCCGTCAATTGGCAAAGATAGTGATGTATCCATCTTAGATCGTATGTACAAAATAGACAAACCTAACCCTTGGAAAAGTTGAAGAAAACTCTGAGTGGTGGCAATGCTATTTTTATGAGAAGTATAAGAATTGTGAGGAAATAGAATGCCTACAGCCGATTACATCCAAAGTGGCTCTAAAAAACGATTATACACGATTAAAGAGCTGACCAAAGAAATTGGCGCCACCGACTGGTTTTGGCGAAGCCAAATTTGGGGTGGCAAATTGCCCTATATCCAAGTTGGCCGGAAAATGTTGGTGGACCATAATGACGTAGAATCCTTCATACAGAGTAATAAAACTCAATACTAAATTTCCTCAATACTATATGAGCCCCCTAAAATGGGGGCTAAAAATAATAAACGAATGAATCCTCCACAAGACCGGCGGCCCGGATTTCCAAAAATTGAGTCAACTTGAAAATAACAAGGAAATCTGTAAAGGTGGTTAGCGCTGCAAAGCATATTGAACTTTGCGGCCCCATCTTGAGCCCGTCAAAGTCGAGATGGAGGAATATATGGGTAGTTTGTATCAGAGAGGCAATGTGTGGTGGATCAAGTATTACCGCAACGGTAAGCCATACCGAGAGAGTTCGGAAAGCACCAAAAAGATGGTGGCCAAGAAACTACTGGATCGTCGGGAAGGAAATATCGCCAAGGGCAAGCTTCCTGGAGTCCATTTTGAAAAGGTCACATTCGATCAGCTGGCTGAAGATTTTCTGCGGGATTACCGGATCAACCAGAAAAAATCAATCATAAGGGCGGAAAGGAGCGTTCACATACTTAAAACATTTTTCAAAGGGTATCGTGCTCCCGAAATCACCACTCCAAAAATCAGGGAATATGTGGAGGATCGCATGAAGTGTGGCGTAGCTAACGCCACCATCAACAGGGAGTTGGCGGCTCTAAAACGGATGCTGAACCTTGGCCGCAATCAATCCCCACCCTTGGTCGAGTATGTGCCATATATTCCTATGTTAAAGGAAAACAACGCTCGAAAAGGCTTTTTTGAGCACGATGAATATTTGTCCTTAAAAGATGCATTGCCAGATTATCTGAAAGATTTCGTCACGTTCGCGTATAAAACGGGATGGCGCATATCTGAAATTGCCGCACTTACTTGGAATCAGGTTGACCGAAAGCAAGGTATTGTTCGGCTTGAGGTTGGAGAAACAAAAAATGACGAGGGCAGAACTGTTTACCTTGATTCTGAAATGAAGGCTGTTTTCGATTCATTATGGAAGAAAAGAACGTCCTTGCTTCCTTACGTTTTCCTCAATAAGTCTCGGAAGGACAAAATAAAACGCTTTGATAAAGCATGGAAAAAAGCTTGCAAAGAAGCCGAGATTGGCCTAAAAACCTTTCACGATTTTAGACGAACGGCAGTTAGAAACATGGTTCGTGCTGGAATTCCTGAAAGAGTGGCAATGATGATTTCGGGCCATAAGACAAGATCGGTATTTGATAGGTACAACATTGTTAACGACGCAGACCTGAAGGCCGCCGCTCAACAACAGGAAGCATACCTCGAAACTATTACGGGCACAATTTCGGGCACAATTCATCATTTTGGATAAAAAATGAGCCTTAGAAAACAGCATAACCTAATGAAATAATAAGATAAGCCCCCGTAGCTCAGTGGATAGAGCATTGGATTCCTAATCCATGTGCCGCAGGTCCGATTCCTGCCGGGGGCACCAATAAAAACAGCATGTTACTGAATAAGCCCAAAATCCCTTCTTTTTGATAAACGCCGTTTTCTCCCCCATCTCTCCCCTGTTTTTGATAACGATATTTGTTTTTTCAGTCTTTGTGTCCGGTTTGGGATCACCCATGGTTGGCCCTGATCCCGCCAAGATTGTTTCGACACTCCTTGAGGAAGGCTCCAGGATCTTCATAAAAAATACGAAAAACCGCCCAAGAAAATAAAGGGTTGTCCATTTTGGGCAGTGCCCCCCTGGCAAATGCCTCTTCCTTTTTTAATTGCATAACCCACGATGGTACGCTATCAAACAAGAGCACCATCAAAACGCCCTATCTCTGATTGTTCCAAAAATTACAGAACCGCGTACCAAACAGATCCACAATTAAATCTCAGGAAGGAACAGTCATGAATGTGATCCAGTTCCGACCATCAAAAACAAAAAGTTCGAAGCTGGTTAAGCCGGAGGGTAAAGCAAAGTTACTCTCCTTTCCGGTTGGTGTCCGTCGCTATCCGGTAATAGAGGAGCGCTGGATTACCGGTCCGCCGCCGCCTGATTTCTGTGGGACATATACGCCGATAGCGCCATATGGCGATAAAGATTAGTAAAAGCGATTGCCGACAAATGCCTTACGGATAATGCCATGAAGGATCGAGCAACCTATTGCCTCATTGCCCTGGCCATTTTGTTCTTTCCATTTTTTGTGTATGGCGGCGATAAAGTTACGCCACACGACGACACTTCTACAACGGGCCGTTTTTCATTTGACAAGTTTTTGCAACGGGCTGAATCAGGCGATACAGAGGCCCAGGTTGTAGTTGCTCAAGCATTCTATACGCGTGACCCAAGGGATTTAGAGAGTGCGATAAAATGGTTCAGTCGGGCAGCAAACAATGGTGATCCTTGGGCGCAATTGCGATTAGGGGAATTTTATCTCAATGGTGAAGGTGTCGTACAGGATAACGGAGAAGCCGTCAAATGGACAATGCTTTCTGCATCTCAGGGGTTTAGCCAAGCTCAGGTTAAACTTGGCTTTATGTACTATGAAGGCCATGCGGTACCAAAAGATTATGTCTTGGCATATAAATGGTTTAACATTGTGGCCGCAAACACTTCAGAGGACTGGTGGTATTGTGATCCCGTGAGGATCAGAGATAATCTGGAAAGACTGCTTACCCATGATCAAATAGCAGAAGCACAAAGGCTTAGCCGAGAATTTAAACCCACAAAAATGAATTAGGTTTCATCCTGCATTTACTATCCATAAAAATGATTACCCCGCTGGACCTGAACCGATCCGGATCGCCGGGAATGGTAAAGCGAAAATCCCGCGAGCAGGTATCGCAGCGCATGAAGAGTGTAACCCAGACTATTCGCCGTCATTTGCTCCAACTGGCCGCGAAGGATTGTCCCCTTCGGGATCTCAAGGCACCCATTTTCCAAGGCCTCGTAGACAAAGGAAATTCCGTGATCAATGTCACCATCCATCGGCGCCGGTCGGATGGTCACGCCGTTTATCGATCTGAATTTCTGGACCACGCTTGAATAGAGCCCGCTGTTTTCCGGGCAATACAATTCCCGGACCCGGTATTTACCAGCGGCTTCAGCCAGGTTGTCAATCAGGTGCATGTGGTTGCGGGATTCGCTCTCTGATAGGAAGAGGCGCACCGGCTTCCCCTTGTCGTTTGGTCGGTATTTTGTTCCCATGACAAGCCAATAACCGGGAATATCCGCTGCCGGAGGACTGATAGCTCCACGGATGTCAGTCAGCGCCACCTGGCCCTCTACACCTTCTGAATTTTTGCCGATGGCATGCAGCTCGCCAGGTTTTTCTTCGGTGACTCGATCAACAATGGTTTCGATCTCGAAAAACTTCATGTGAATCCTTTCTCTAAAGCAGATGGGCGAAAAGCAGTTTCGATTTATAGTAAGTCAAACCCAGGGCATCGGCCCTATCCGGACTATCGACGCCACGCTTTTTCATGTCCTCTTTGCGCTCAATGACGATGCGGCCGGCGCTATCAAAAGAATACTTGGGGGCCGATAGCTGGCCGGAAAGTTCCTCATCGTTTGGAATACTCAGGCCTTCTTTCAAGGCTTCCTTCAAATTGCCCCACAACTCGTCTCGTACCCGGGCGTACTGTTCGTTATCTGAAGCCCTCTCAGCCACGTTGACGGCAATTACCGGGTATCCCTGTTCCTTCAGACGGTCGAACACACCGGCGCCGATACCTATAACATCAACCATGATCGAATCCGGTTTTTCAATCTTCGCTTGGCTGGCTACCCAACCAGCAACAGCCATTGTGTCACGTTTTCGAATACCATCAACCGATGTGACCTTGAGGCCCGAGCGTTTGACAAGGGCGGTCTCGTCGTCACCAAACCGGGCCGGATCTAAGCCCCAGAGAGACCGTTTTCCTTCAGGCTGGACAACCTGCTTGGCGTCCTCGACCATTGGTAGGGGAATGAACGTATCAGACTCGGCCAATGGAAAGTCACCGACAACGCGCACCCGATAGACATCGGAGTCTTTGCCGTATTTCCTGGCAATGCGGGTTGCATAATCGTCAGAAACAAGCACCGAGTCAGCGGATGAAAAATGAAAGGTTTTCCATAAATGTCGGCTTTGGTGATGGGACCGGTAAAACTCACCGTTTAACCTTGTTGGATTGCCCGTCATCAAGCTGATGACATTCTCCTTGGTCAAGGCACCTTCAGCCACTTCAAAAACCTCGTCGGGTACACCGGAAGCCTCATCAACAACGAACATGAGGTTTTCCCCGTGGAAGCCCTGCAAAGCTTCTGGGTTCTCTTTTCTGGCGGTCCTGGCTACCGCAAACCATGTATTCTTGCGCTTTCTCCAGATAATACGTTCAACCTGCCATTCGATAGCTTGTTGGTATTGCAGCGGCAGTTTATCCAACCACTTTGCGATTTCCGGCCAAAGAATATCTCTTAACTGTGAGTGGGTGGAGGCTGTGCAGGGAATGCGAGCATCGGCCCTGGTACACATGAACCAAAGGATAAGCCAGCTTAGGAGCGCCGTCTTGCCCACACCATGACCGGAACGGATGGAAATATGGGAGCCCGGGCAAACCTGCTTTAAAACCTGTTCCTGCTGTTCCGTCGGGGTGGCGCCAAGAGCTTCGGTAACAAATCGGTATGGGGAATGATACCAAGCCCTGATAAGGTTTTCAGTCTTTTGCAACAGGCTCATTGTTCAGGTTCATCACGAGTGTGGTCAAATCGATAGCAGTACCATCCTTGCCGGTGAGTTCATGTTTTTCTGGAGCGAACAGACCTTTCACCTTCAAGGCCATTTCCAGGTATTTTTGACGGACACCCCAAGGGATAACCTCTTTTTCGGTGATCACTTCCCCCTGGTGAGCAAAAAACTTCGTTTCAAAAGCCTGGAGGCCTTCGGCAAGCAGTTGCTTCAGTCTGGCCGATGATAAGGCGTTTTCGTCCAACCATTCCTCAATGAGGGGTCTCAGCTTCTGATAATTCTGGGCACCCACACTTTCGAATGACGCCTGTGTGTTGCATTTGTAGCCGGCTGCCTTGGCGGATGCACTCGCATTGCCGAACGTTTCCGGGCTGGTGTGATCCAGGTAATGCTTAAGCCATGATCTCATTTTGGGGGAAAGTGTTTTGCCCATGAAGGCCTCCAGTCTTCAGAAAACTTATGTTTTAGCAATCAACTTCGCATTTGCGGCAACTGGCTGATGAAGGACTCAGCATCATCTTGAAACCCCAGGACACCGGCCAAATCCCGAAGGTTCGGAATTTTCGATACTGAACCGTTTTCGGATATCCCGTCTTTCAACCACTCGTAATCCCTGACCTTCCGGAGAAGTCGTTGGGGCTCGCGCATCGAGATCCGAAGCGGTTGCTCCATTGCTTCCAAAGCCTGTGAAGCCTCGGTTAAATCCGCAAGGTAAGTTCCCAACTCTGCGATCTGCGCCTTGTGGGCTGTGACTTCAGAGTAAGCAATTTCGCCCATAGCCCATTTCGTCAAAACCCCACCGAGTTCGGCCCTGAGAGGTTCAAGTTTACGCTCGGCCTCATGCCCTTCCAGCATCATCTTTTCTTGCGCGCTGGTTATTCGTTTGAGTTCTGCTTTCACTTGGTCGATTTTGGCTTGTGCCTTTCTGGTTATTTCTGATTCCATGATTTCTTTCCTTTTCAATTTATGTTCACGCCCTACCGACCTGCATAAAACAAGGCGGCAGCCTAATTTCCTTCCTTTTCAAACTGCATTACTGCATCCATTCGGGAATAATTGTTGTTGTGCTGCACATGGGTTCGATTTCTTTTTCCCATGCCCAAAGCGGCCCCACAATTCTGTCGGCACGAGGATGATAGCCACGTCATCACCATGCTCTTGGTGAGCCTTCTCCAGGGCTGTAAAGGGATCGCCTTCGTATGCGACAAAAATCCGATCAGAATGGGATGTCATCTGAATCACCATCAGTTGGTGGATTGTAGTATTCGCTCAAATCCTCATTCTGTTGTTGGCGGTTGGATCGTGCTCCGTGATCTTTCTGTGAGCCGTTGGTCTGGATGTGGCCTTGTGCCTCCAGGTCTGCGATTGCCAGCTTACGAACATGCTCCATCTCAGGTGCGGCCAGATAAAGTTGATCGATCCATTTCCGGCTGCCGTCCTGCTCGATCTCTTTTTGTGGCAGGGCAACCCATAGACCATTGTTCGACTCCATGAGTCGGCAACCTTTAATGGTGAGTCCGTGATAGCGGAGATCCAGGAAACCACGCATGGCGCCGCGTTCGAATGGTTTAAAGTTGAGTGCTGAAACGGTCATGAGTTTCCTTTCTTGGTTGGAACAACCCCCGGAGGGCGGCCGGGGGCGTTCGTTTATCGCCGTCCTGACGGGGTGGACGGCAATTCGTTTCTCGGACAATCCAGCCGCGCCACTTTGCACGGCATCGGTTGCCCGCTCTTGCATTCGAAATAGGCCCTGTGGAAACACAACAGCCCTTGTCCGGCATAAAGTGAGTGGTCCCAGTATCCGGCAGCGGGGCAAGATTCGCATTGGCCAGGCTCGCCGTTCTGGGACAGCGCTGCCAAGATGGCCTTTTTGTGGTTCCGGGTATATTCAATGATCTGGGATTTTTGCTCGGCCGTGAGCTTACCCAATCCGGTCAGTTTGACCTTGTCGGGGCGTTCTATTGATACCCAGACGCCAGCGTTATTGAGTGTTGATAGTGCGCTCATAAAACGAGTTCGTCCTCCGTGTCGAAGGTTCCAACCTGCTCCGAAGATTCCAACACCGTGGAATGTGGAATCTTCGTGGGTTCAACACCACTTAAACCCGCGCCAGCCGTGGCTCCGTCCGAAGATACCAAGGGTCGGAATCTTCGTGTTCTTTCCATGGGGGGTTTTCCCCGAAGATTCCGCGTCTTTGGTACCTTCGTGGAATCTTCGACAGAATCAATAACTTGAATGCTGTTTTGGCCCGAAGATTCCGTGTGCCGACTGAGTGGAACCTTCGGTGGGATCTTCGAAGAGTCTTCATCCATCTGCTCGGGAAGAATCCAGCCCCAGCCCTTCGAAAAACCCACCTTCGATGACTTGATCCCGAGACTGGTTTTTGCCCTTTGTAATGTTGTTCTGGAGAACCCCATTTTGCTGGCAGCCTTAATGACCTCGACAGCCAGAACCGGTCCTTTAGATAAAAATTCACTGAGCCATTCGGTGGCGTCGCCGGTGACCCCCTGGTCGGTGCCAAATACCTCGGCTTTGGCAATCAATTCCTTTGCCGTCCCATTCAGCGAGTCTCCCCACAATACTCGCGTGTTGGTCATGCCTGGATGGCCGGGCACATCAACCACGTCGAGAAAATAGTAAAAACCACCACCATCGGGACCGATGTTTGATTTGGCCCGGGCAAACAGCCGTGCACCCTCTGGATGTTCTCCGTTTTCTGGCAACTTCATGGCGACGGTCACAATTCGGGTCAGTGCTCCAAAAGCCAGGGAACCGGTAACCCTTTCAACGGGATCTCTTCCAACCGTCCCCTTTGTGAAATGGGTAACACCGTAAACGGCGCAATCCAGATCAGCAGCCAGGTCAACCAAAGGTTGCAGCGCTCGCCGCGTTTCTGCATTCTTATGGGAATCTCCACCAACCGCCGAAACGATTGGATCGATCACAAGCATCTTGATCCCCTTTTCCTGGATGCACTCGCGCAATAGAGGAATATCGGTGGATGGATCGAAACTTCGTTTCTGCCTGTCTTCGGTGACGCCGCTGACGATGTGTATCCGATTCAGGTAGGCGCCACAGGCCAACAATCGTGGAATCAGAGTGTCCGCCGGATCGTCTTCCCCGGACCAAATAGCAACGTCGCAGGCTTCGGCCCGGGTGCCATCAGGCCACCGTCCGCCAACAGTGAGCGTTGCCATCAAAGCAAGAAGCAGAGTGGTTTTGCCATGCCCTGGAGGGCCGGCGATGATATGGACTTTGCCTTGGGCGATATATCCGGTCCAGATCCATGAAACGGGCTCGGGCTTGATTTGGGAGGCAGGGATAAGATTGACTGCGGTGTTTCGGGCAGGGGCCTTCTTCTGTTCGGCGGTATTATTGACGTTCGGGCTTTTTGTCGGCATCGTCTCCGGCGCCTTCCGGGGAGAAGCCATACCGGAGGACAGCCCGCTGGCAATGGTCGATTTCACTTCACTGGGAGAAAGGCCAATTCCAATGGCCGCGGCAGTCAGGGCCTGTTCAACCTGGAATTGCTCAAGCTCGCCTCCCGCGACAAGTTGACCAAGCGCATAAGCAGATCGATTCAGTTGATCATTGCGGCCGCCTTTTAAGGCACAGGAAAGGGCCGTCAATTCGTTCGCCAGGGCCATAGCGCCGTATTTTCTGGGTGCGCCGATGAGTGTTTCCCTGGCCGGTTGGGGCTCTTTATTATAGAGGTTGAGTAGCCAGGATGGGGCCGGCGCCATGGGGATGTCTTTGACAACGCGGTATGGCTTGCCGGTGTTTGGGTGGATGCTACCCGGGGCAACCACTTGGCCGCCAATTCCACGGATATCAAACCCCTGTTCCGGGCAGCTTTTATTCCCGTATTTCTCACCATCGTGCGGGTATCGGAAATAATAATGAGGTGTGCCAGATCCTGTTTGCACGGTAAATGTTTCCGGCACTGACCATCCGTTTTTCTCGCACGTCTCCCCGAAAACCTTGATATGGTCCACGTCTAAGACAATACAATCCGAAGCCGGCCCACACGTATTGCCGACATTGTATTCGTTCACCTGTTCCGGTGAGAGATCCCGCTTCACGATACAATGTCGCTGCCAGTCCCGCTCTATGGGGACTTTCCCATTCAATAAGATTCGCGAAAAATCTTCCGGTTTTGGCCCTGTTGGTTGGATGTCATTTTCCGTCATTTTTGCCCCTGCGTCAATACTGCCGTTACACCAGGTTTGCCCTGGATTTCAGCCATTCAACCAGCCGATCCTTGATGTAAACCCTATCCCGTCCCAATTTAAAAGAAGGCGGCCCGAGGCCTTGAGAATCAAAGTTCGCCAAGGTTTTCGACGAGATGGCCCCACCCGTGAATTTTTCGATTCTCTTCCGAGGCACAAATGGCGATGGCCAATCAGCAGCGGCCTGTTCAAAAGCTTTGGTTATCACATCCTCCATTACTTCTCCTTCCGAATTCGAATTGTTTATGAATGAAGGATAAGGAAACAAAGGGAGAAATGCACGGGACATAACCTCCCATTTTTTTAAATGATTAAAATTTTGAAACGAAAGTGTTTTTCGGGAGGGTTATTCGAGGGTGCGTTCGATGAATTTCCCCAAGGCAGCTGGGCTTTGAAGGCGGTGTTCAAGGATTGAAAGGCAGGTTTCTACAAGCTTGAAAAAGATACTTCCGCTTGCATCTTCTGACTCACCGTCATGTCTAAAACCGGAACATGGTTTTTCTCCGGTAGAGGCTTCATACAACTCGGCAAGCCTTTCAACAAGCCCTTTCATGGCGAGGTCAGTTGTTGGGCCGCCCGAGTCTTTACAGATGGATTGCAGACTGGCATCTAATGCTATGGCGAGTTGCTCAAGTTGGAAGTCCAAAATATTTTTATCAAACAATCCACCTTCAATTGCATCTTGGGAAAGCTGTAGTTGGAAGGTAAGTTCCCTCAGATTCAAACGGGTGTCTTGAGTGACTATTTTTATTCGTGTGGTGGCATCCAGTTCCCGCAACATTTCCAAAAGGCTGGGCAGTCGTCCAGCGCCTGATCGTTTGAGTCGCTTTTGGATTGCTTCTATGGCGGCGCGGACATTTGATCGGCGTGGTAGTGGATAAATTTTAAGATCAGCGATGAAACGCTCACAGGCACCAAGAAGCAATATTTCCTGTTCTGCGCTCAAGTCAAAATCGATGTTTTTCAAAATCCGTCCAAAAACAGCTTCGGGTAACGGCGAATGTTCGACGATACCTGAATTGCCCCATGACGGTTTTGTGTTTGGCATATCAGCGCTTCCTGCAACGCTCCTGATTTATGATCCGGGGATGGCCGGCTCAGGAAAGCCGGCTTTCGAGCCGTCGCCCTATCCCCGAAAAAGTGGTCTCATAAGAAGACTCGATAGTCTGGAACATTGAGCGCAGTGGCCAGCTTTTCAGCCCGATTCTTTCCAATCGAACGCTTTCCGTTTTCCATTTCGGAAATATGGCGTTGAGGAATTCCGGTTTTCTCTGC
The DNA here is from genome assembly GCA_963668455.2 of uncultured Desulfosarcina sp. Lineage (GTDB taxonomy): Bacteria > Desulfobacterota > Desulfobacteria > Desulfobacterales > Desulfosarcinaceae > Desulfosarcina. Next base: position 381,463 of record CAXXOY010000015.1, on the reverse strand, counting down.
CAGTTCTTTTTGGGTCATTTCCTCTTTCAGCCTGGCGCCACGGAGCACGGTCCCACTCTCGTTCCCTTCGAACTCAGGGAAAGCCTTTCTCCAAGGGATCGAATCGGTGGTATCAACAAACCCCAGCCGGGAAAGTGAATCTATCGCTGCCTGCCGGTTTAGGGCCGGCCCCTGGAAGGTAAGGACCACGCTTTCTTTAGTATGGCGCTTTTTCGTGCGTTCCTGCATATGTCACCTCGACAAGCTGTATGGTTCGGTCGCGCACCTCCCAAACCGCAACATAACAGGGATTACCCTTTTTAATATGGCAATGGTGCACGGTCCTTTTCGAGTTTTCCGTAGTTCGGCCAATTTCCCCGTACCGGCCCGTTGTTCTCAATTTCGGACAGCAGGTAATAAAGCCTTTGCCGGACATTCAGCGGCAGTCGGGGAACCTGTTTTTCCACCCGACGAGTTAACGTCACTGTCCACGCCATTTTATATACCTTTTTTGGGTATTGTCAACGATGGTTCGATAAAGAGATTCGATCATTTCACGATTTCAAGCTTGGCTTGGCTATTCGCACCATTCAAGGTCTCTACAAGTTTTTTAACCGCATTCCGCTTGATGTCCGGCGCCAAATGGCTATATCGCATAGTGGTTGATATATCTTTATGCCCCATGAGTTCCTGAACCGTCTGAAGGCTCTCTCCCCCCATGACAAGCCAACTTGCAAAAGTGTGGCGCAATGTGTGGAAGACAACCTTTTGGCGATGATCGGTAATGCCGGCATTCAGTTTCAATTCATCGACAGTCCTGGCAAAAACCGGTGATACTCGGGTCTGTATTTTTCCACCTTTTGGGGCGTCCAGCGGCTTCTTTTGTTTCTTTACGCGGTTCCTGCCGCCAGGATAGGCAGGGAAAAGAAGCCCCGCTTTTTTGTCGGCAACGGTCCACCATTCTTCGAACATGGCTCGGATTGGTTCGGTAATATAGGCATGGCGAGTGCCGCCCTTGCTGTCCCGAACGTGGATGGTGCCAGCTTCAAAGTCCAGATCGGACAGTTCCAGAGAGGCAATTTCCTTGAACCGCAGACCAGCATAGAGACTGAGAACACATTGACACCAAAGCTGAACTGATTTCTTTTTAATGGTATCCAATAATGTTTTTGCCTGGTCTTGCGTCAAAAAGGCAACCCGCCGGTTGGATACTTTCGGGAAATCAACCTTTGGAAAATCACAGTCATGGTGTCCCCACCCTTTGGTCTTCCTGAAAATGGCACGGGTTAATTGAAGGTATTGGGTAATGGTGCCAAGCGTAAGCTTTCTCTTTTTGAGTGAGGCTTTAAGTCTTTCCAGATCGAATGGGGATATTTCTTTAATAGGTGTGTCTTTGAATCGGCCTTCAAGGTATTTTTCGTACCGGTTCCTGTCCGCATAATGGGATTTTTTGTTGTTTTCGGACCACTCAAGAAACAATTCAGCCATCTCCCCAAAAGTAACGGACTCCCGCTTCTTGGCTTCCGCCTCTTCTTTTTCGGCTTTAAGTTGAGCCTGCCGCTCTTCCTCGGCGGCTTCCTCCAAGGCCCGCATCTCGGCATAAGACTGAGGGACAACACCGTCTTTGATATTTCTGATTATCTGGCCTCGAAGTTCTTGGGCCTTTTCGAGAGACATCCTTTCCGTTATCCAGCCCAACCCCTCTTCAACACGTTTGCCGTCTTTGTAAAAACGGATTGCAAAATACCGGTCTTTTTTCCTGTTGTGAATCCGGGATTCGTGTTCGTAAAATCGAACGCCTGGATATTTCGTTGTTTGCCATTTAACCGACATCCGCGTACCCCCTCACCACGATCCTCTCCCCCATCTCTCCCCCTTTTTTGCCTTTCCCGCACATTCCCTATTTGACTTTAAATTTAAAACGGACTGTTTTTATTGTCAATTAGAACTTCAAGGAATTTGAGGGAAAGCTGAAAAAACGTATTCCTAATCCATGTGCCGCAAGTTCGATTCTTGCCGGGGGCACCAACCCTAACAAAAACCCCGCGGATGGCCGAATCCCGTCTATAGCAACCGGTACAATTGATCCAAAAGCCCATCCAGGCGGGAATCATCGTCAAAGCAAAACCGCATGCGAACAAACTTTTGGCGCAGGTCCGTCACCGCCTGTTTGACAGTCGCGCTGCCTTTTACGGCATCACGCAGCAATTGCGCCAATTCCTGAAAATCAACCTCCCGCATTCCGAAACGAGTCATTTCCGAAACCCCCATGCGCAGGGCGCCGGAGGCGGTAAAGCCCTCGTCTTCGGGGGTCGCCTGGTAGTTGACGATGATATTGTTTTCCTCCAGGCGCTCGGCCACCGCCGGCGCCTTTGCATACCCCACATGGGCGATAACCTGATGGGTGTGGGTGTACCCATCTGCGGCTTCACCGGCCACATCCATACCCAGATCAGCCAGGGCCTTGGCGAAAGCTCTGGCATTGGCCAGCACCTGCCGCTGATACCCGTCCTTGAAATGGTTCATCTCGTAGGCTGCGGCCAATAGTCCCAGCATCGTGCCCAGGTGGTGATTGCTCACGCTTCCGGGAAAAGCCCGCCGTTCGATGGCTTCCCAAAGGAGGTAGTTCGGAGAATCGGGGGCGATGTCTCCGGCGACGATGCCCCGCTGGGTGCCGAAAAAGGTCTTGTGGGTCGAGCCGGTGACCAGATCGGCCCCTTCCTTGAACGGTTCCTGAAAATGGGGACCGGCCAGCCCAAGGACATGGGCCATGTCATACATCAGGATCGTTTTGAGACCGGCCTCGTCCACCATCCGCCGGAGTTGAGCCACGGGTTCGGGGTAAATGGTCATGCTTTTGCCCAGGATGATCAACTCCGGCTGGTGTTGCCGGATCAGCGATTCACAAGCCGCCACGTCTATTTTATATAGGTTGCCCGGGCAGGTGGGAAAAGAGACCACCGCCGGTTTTTCGGTTTGGGGGTCCCTGGCCACGAAATCGCGCAACGCGCCCATGGGCTGGGCGCTCAAATGTCCACCGCCCAGGATGTGGTTGTTCATGATCTTTCGAATGCGGCGCTGTTCCCGTTTGCGATCCGCCCGGTTGAGATAATCGACCAGGGCACTGAACACCGCCGTGTTGGCCATCTGCCCCGAGACAACGCGGCTCTCCACATTCCGACACCCCAGAAAGGTCATGATCTCCTGATTCAGCAGGTTCTCCACCTCCTGGACAAACCCCGTGCCCTGGTAGTAAAACACATCGTGATCGTGAAAGGCCTTGACCTTCTTGTGCTCGGCATAACGGCCGGCCGGGTCCATGATGGAAAGCATTCGCGAAAAAACCGACGCGGTCTGCTCAGAAGGAATCAGGTTGATACATTCCCTCTGGCGCCAGCGGGTGTTCTCGATGGCCTTCTGGATAAGACCGGCCATTTTCTCTTTCGCGGCTTGTTTTTTCGCCAAAGGAGGAATCTCGACTCCCAACCGATCCCACCGGATGGCCCGGGCTTGCGGAGGCGCTTCGGCTCGTAGGTGGTAGGGCACCACGACCGCCTCGGCGGTACGCTTGCGAATCCGTATCTCCAAAATATCTCCCTGGAGCGTATCGGCATCCACCAGGGCCAGGGCAATCGCCCGCTTCTCCACCTTGTCCGAGAACCACGAAAAAAGCCCCTCCCCTTCGGTCTCCCAGTAAGGGACCATGGTGCCGCTGGTGATGGTCCCGATGTGGCGCCCATCTTTGCTCACCGGGTATCCCTGACGGGCGATGCCCTGTCCGGAAACCGCCACCGGAACGATGACGCGAGGAAGGGCCGCCAGATCGTGGAAATCCTCATCGAGAATGCGCTTAAAGCAGTCGAACTGCCGCGACAGGGCGTTTCGTCCGACAAAATCTTTTTTGCGGGGCGAAAAGCTCACGGCAAAACGTGCCAGGGGGCAGGCGAAAATGGGAATGGGCTGCCCGTCGCTATCGAGGCCGAATTCATGGCCATAAAGGGGCAGACAGGCTTCCAGCCGCAGCGTGTCCCGAGCGCCCAGCCCCACGGGAGATGCGCCTTTTTCGATCAACGCATCCCATGTGGAAACGGCATCCTTGTTATCGATAAACAGCTCGAATCCCAAGGGATCGCCGGTGTACCCGGTACGCGCCAAAAAGATGTCCGCCTGGCCGATGGCAACCTGGCCGAGTTTATTGCGCATGGGCATGGGAAGCTCGCCTTTGGTGATCAGGCCAGAGACGATTCTTTTGGCCTCCGGCCCCTGAAGGCTGAGCATGGCCATCTCGTCGGTTCGGTCGGTGAGGCGCAGATCGGTAAAAGCCGCGGCCTTATCCTGAAAATGGTGCCAGTCCTTTTCGCGGTTCGAAGCGTTGACCACCAGGAGATACTGCTCCTTGACAAATCGGTAGAGATAGGCGTCATCGATGGCAAAGCCGTCTTCATCGGAGATGATGGTGTACTGGCTCTCCCCGACGTCCAAGGCATCGGCGTTGTTGGTGAGCACATGCTGGAGAAACGGCAGGGCATCGGCGCCCTCGATAATAAAGCGGCCCATGTGGGAGACATCGAACAGGCCCGCGTGTTTGCGGCAGGCCAGGTGCTCCTGAATCACGCCGCCGGCATATTGCACAGGCATTTCCCATCCACCGAATTCCACCATGGTGGCCTTGAGAGCCTTGTGCCCGGCATTGAAAATGGTTTGAAGCATCATCTGATTCACTCCTTTTTCGGTTGGTGAAATGGCGTCTGATTGTTCTGGCTTTCATTGGAAACATTCACTATAAGCGAAAGGAAGCTATAGTATACCACCAACAACGGTTTCTACGTACAGATTTTCATGATTAAAAGGGTTTGCAGTTTCCGCCACATCCTGATCATCGCCGATATCGAGGGCAGCAGCGGATGCGGCAGCTACCGGGCCTCCAGCTTTCTCACCCGCCCCTGGGCCGAGGCCTGCGTGGACATGTCCCGGGATGTGGATGCCGTGGTCAGGGCGCTTTTGGGTGCCGGCGTCGAGAAGGTGACCGTCAAGGATTTCCATCGCACCGCCTATAACCTGCTGTCCGAGTTCATCGACCCACGGGCACGCATCGTTTTCGGCTACCGCCAGAAGCCCGTGCCCGGCCTGGGCGATCCCGGTGACGCCGAGGCGGTGATGATGCTCGGCATGCATGCGGCATCGGGCACGCCCGGTTTTCTGCCCCACACCTTCACCTCGCGCCTGGCGTCGATCAAAACCAATGGCAGGCCGCTGGCCGAGGTCGAGCTATTCTCCGCCTCTCTTGCCCCGTTGGGTATCCGGCCGATTTTCTTTTCCGGTTGTACTGACGCCTGCGCCCAGGCACGCCGGCGCATTCCGGGTATTCAAACCGTTGCCATCGATAAACGGATTCCTCCCGAAGCCCTGGACAAAGAGGCCTGGCGACGGGAATTGGCCCGAGGCGCCGTGGCCGCCCTGACCAGGCCGGCGCCGCCTCCCTACCGCCCCCAGGGCCCTTTGCGCACCGTTATCCGCATTCGCGACGGCGCAAAGGCCGCCGCCCACATGGCTGATCGACGGGGATTCAAGCGCCGGGGCGCCGTGGTCGTTATGGATGCGTCCGATATTCACAACCTTTACGAGCAACTGGCCCGGCTTTGTTTCCTGCCGCCGACAGCCCAAAAAACACTTCCCCTCAGCCTGTGGCTGTTCAATCTCATGGGCCGCCTCGGCCGCTGGTGGGTCCGCCGCCGGTTGCGACATCCGGCAGGCAATTGACACCACCCGTCGCTTGCTTTATACCATCCCCGACGATTGTTGGCCAAATTGGCCATTTGCCTTTGTGAACGGAAATAAACATGCTCAGTATCGACAATCTCGGCAAGAGTTTTGGTGACCGCGTCCTGTTCGACGGTGTCAGCTTCAAGATCAATTCCAAGGAGCGCGTTGGACTGGTGGGCCGCAACGGCCACGGCAAGTCGACCCTTTTCAGGATCATCATCGGTGAAGAGGGGTATGACGAAGGGGCCATCACCATGCCCAAGGGGTACCGCATCGGTTACGTCGAGCAGCACATCCGCTTCACGGAAGAGACGGTTCTGGCCGAGGGCATGAAGGGGCTCTTGCCCACGGAACGGGATCACCACTGGAAAGTGGAGAAAATTCTGGCCGGCCTGGGATTTTCCGATGGCGACATGGTGCGCAGCCCCCATGACTTTTCCGGTGGGTTTCAGGTGCGCCTCAATCTGGCCAAGGTTCTGGTTTCCGATCCCGACCTGTTGCTGCTGGACGAGCCCACCAACTACCTGGACATCACCTCCATCCGCTGGATCGAAAATTTTCTCCTCTCCTGGCCCCGCGAGTTGATGCTGATCACCCATGATCGCGGCTTCATGGACAAGCTGGTGACCCACACCGTCGGGCTGCACCGCAAGAAAGCGCGCAAAATTCCGGGCAACACCGAGAAATTCTACGAGCAAATCGCCCAGGACGAGGAAATTTACGAGAAAACCCGGCTCAACGACGAACGCCGCGAAAAGGAGATCCGGCTCTTCATCTCCCGCTTCCGGGCCAAGGCCCGCCTGGCAAACATGGTCCAGTCCCGCGTCAAGACCCTGGCCAAAATGGAAAAGCGGGACAAGCTTGAAGAGCTCCGGGGGCTGGAGTTCAGCTTTCGGGAAAAACCCTTCAAGGCCAAGCAGGTGATGATGACGGAGAATCTCTCCTTTGGTTATGATGCCGGTCATCCCCTCTTCTCCGATCTGACCTTCTCGATTCTGGCCGGCGAACGTATCTGCGTGGTGGGCAAAAACGGCAAGGGCAAGACCACACTCTTAAAGGTGCTCGCCGGCACCCTTGAACCGGCGTCCGGCAAAATCACCTACAACCCCCAGGTGGAATCCGGCGTCTTCGAGCAAACCAATATCCAGCGGCTGGTTGACAGTCGCACCGTGGAAGAGGAACTCATGGCGGCCCAGCCGGACGTGGACCGTCAGAAGGCCCGCAACATCTGCGGGGCCATGATGTTCGAGGGTGACAGCGCCCTGAAAAAAATCAGCATCCTCTCCGGCGGCGAGAAAAGCAGGGTCATGCTGGGCAAGCTCCTGGTCACGCCGGTCAATCTGCTCATGCTCGACGAGCCCACCAACCATCTGGACATGGATGCCTGCGATGCGCTTCTGGCGGCCATTGACGCCTTTGAAGGCGCGGTGATCATGGTCACCCATAACGAGATGTTCCTACACGCCCTTGCCGATCGGTTGATCGTTTTCGACGATATCGGCGCTCACCTCTTCGACGGGGGGTATCAGGCGTTCCTGGAAGCCGGTGGGTGGGGCGACGATGCCGCCATGACCCGGCGTCAGGATGCTTCCGATGCGCCCTCGGCTCCGGCGGTCCCCAAACTGACCAAGAAAGAGCTGAGACGCTTGCGCTCGGAAATCATCTCCGAGAAGTCCAAAGTGCTCAAACCCATGGACGATACCATCGCCGCCGCCGAACGGGAGATCGAGGAAAACGAAACCCTGTTGGAAAAGCTCAATCAGGAGATGGTTGTGGCCTCCCAGTCAGGTGATGGCGTACGGATCGGAGAGCTGTCCCAACAGATACGCGAGTGCCAAACAAAAATCGAAACCCGCTTTTCGGAGATGGAAACCACCGACGAGACGCGCCAGCGGCTGGAGAAAAAGTTTGCCAAACGTCTGGCGGCCCTTGAGGAATGAACGCTCCGCGCGCCATTCTGCTTATCCATCCGCCCGTCGCCAAGCCAGGCGAGCCCCCGGCCGGCATGGCCAAATTGGTTCACACCCTTCAAACGAACGGCGTCGATTGCAGGCTTTACGACGCCAGCCTCGATGGGCTTTTGGGACTTTTGGATGCGCCGCTGACCGCCGAGGATACCTGGACCCGACGGGCCCTGGCCCACCGCCGGACAAACATCGAGTCCCTTCGCAATCCCACGCTCTATACCAATCCGGACCGTTATAAACGGGCGGTCATGGATGTCAACCGGGTGATCGCCATGGCCGGCCAACGTTTTCGGACCACGGTATCGCTGGCCAATTACGCCGATCCTAAGCTTTCGCCGGTGCGCAGCCGGGACTTGATTCGGGCCGCCGAGAATGTCGAGCAAAATCCCTTCTACCCGGTCTTCTCGCAACGGCTGAGAGAATACTTCGAGACGAGCGAGCCGGATATCATCGGACTGTCAATCAACTTCATGAGCCAGGCCCTGGGCGCGTTTGCAATCATCGGCTTTATTCGGAAGCACCTGCCGGGCAAAATAATTGTCTGCGGCGGAGGGCTGATCACCTCATGGATGAGCATCCCTGGATTTGACAACCCATTTCATGGGCTGGTGGATGAACTGGTCTCCGGACCGGGCGAGGCGCGTTTGGCTTATCTGTGCACAGGAAAAATACTGGGTGAAACGCCGGTCACCGGATACGACTTCTCGTTATTGGAAACTGAGCGCTATCTATCGCCGCGGCCCGTGTTGCCCTATGCCACGACCCGGGGCTGCTGGTGGAAAAAGTGCAGTTTCTGCCCTGAAAAAGCCGAGGACAGCCGTTACCGATCCACTATTCCCGAATCCGTCACCGCAGAACTGCTTCAAAAAACCGCCGGTGAAAATTTCGGTCTCATTCACTTCCTGGACAACGCCCTGCCCCCCCGCTTGCTCAGCCATCTGTGCGCACATCCTCTCCCCGTGCCCTGGTATGGATTTGCGCGCATAACCCACCACCTGACCGATGAGAGCTTTGTACGCGGCCTCAGGCAATCCGGCTGCGTCATGCTGAAACTGGGGGTGGAATCCGGGGATCAATCAGTTCTGGATGCCATGCACAAAGGCAACAATCTTGAAATGACGGCCAAGGCCTTGCACACGCTCAACCGTGCCGGAATCGCCACCTATGTCTATTTGCTATTCGGCACGCCTTCCGAAGACGAAGCCGCCGCCGAGAAAACCCTGATATTCACACTTGAAAACGCCGCCGCCATCGATTTTCTCAATCTGGCAATCTTCAACCTCCCGGCGTACAGTCTCGAGGCCGACGACTATGAGACCGTGGCCTTTTACGAGGGGGATCTCTCCTTGTACCGCGAATTCGTGCATCCCAAGGGCTGGAACCGCGACCGTGTGAGACGCTTTCTTTCACAAAGATTTAAAAAGCCGGCGACCATACGAAAAATCATCAACAATGATCCGCCCTTTTTCACATCCAACCATGCACCGTTTCTCGTGATCCAAAAAGGCATCACTTCCCGCAGATAAAAAGAGTATGAAAACCACCCAGACCATCGTGTTCTTCAACGACATGCAGCCCGGCTTCCTCAACAAGGTGTAGAGATCATCCTTCCTTGCAACCAATCCGAACGACTCCGCAAAATCGAGCAGAACCTTCATGCCATATCCGTGGGAGATAACAATGAAAAGAATGGGGAGCGGTACCTGTCGCCGCTGTGGGATACCGGAGGGAAAAATGCGGTTTCAGCCGTGAGCAGCACGTTGCCGATGGATCATGCTCGCATCGGTAACCGGAGTATTGATTTGAAACCGGCAATAATCCATCGCATCCGGAGAAACAATGGGCCGTTTATCATCACCGGAAGCAAGAGCCAGAGGAAAACCTAAAATCACTTGAAACGCAAACTTTATTCTTGCCGCTCTGCTTGGCAAGATACATCATCTCATCGGCTTTTCGTATCAAAGACGATTTGTCATTCCCATCAATCGGAAACATCGAAACCCCAATGCTTCCACTGACGACAAGCGATGACCTCGGACTTTTCGGCAACTTAACTTTTTCAAAAATGGTGGCCCGCACACGTTCGGCGATGATTCGGGCTTCTTCGGCGTCGGTGTATGGCATGACAACGGCGAACTCTTCTCCGCCATAACGCGCCGCGAAATCAATTTCACGAATACTTTCTTTTAATAAATTACTTACTTGTACCAAGACATGGTCACCGGCAAGATGGCCGTAAGTATCGTTGATGCTTTTGAAATTATCCAGATCCATTATGAAAAGAGAAATAAAGTGATTATGCCGGGCGGAACGCTTTATCTCCAAATCCAAAAACCCGCTGAAATGGTTATGGTTGTATAGGCCCGTCAACCCGTCACAGATGGCCTGATTCATTGCCAGTTCGTATTTATTCTGCAATTGATCGATATAGGCCTTTTTCTTTAAAAGCGTTTTTGTTCTTGCTTTCAGCTCCCTGATATCGACGGGCTTGATCAGATAGTCATCCGCGCCAATACTCGCTCCTTGTACGCGAGATTCCAGATCCCTGAGCGATGTATGTAAAACCACCTGGATATCCTTTAAGCGGTCGTCGTTTTTAAAAATATGGCACACTTCAAAGCCACTAATACCCGGCAACAGCACGTCCAAGATAACCAGATCGACAGGCATGTCCAATGCTTTCTGGATGGCTATTTCTCCGTTTGTAACGTGCCGCACGACATAAGCTTCGCTTTTGAGTTGCTGTTCAAGCAAGGATGCCTGTTTAAGATTATCCTCGACGATAAGCACCGTTGGAATTCTTTGATCCCGATAGGCCTGGTTTTCTCCTTCGTCACCGGTGACCATCGACGTCTTTCGACCCTGCAATTGGTCCTGAAACCGTCTTAAACGAATCATCGATCTGACACGCGCGACCAATTCCGCCTGCTTAACCGGTTTGGTAAGAAACTCATCGGCACCGGAATCCAATCCACGGGCTCGATTCTCCCGGCCGGAAAGTGCGGTTACCAGGATGATTGGAATATTTGACGTTTCCGACGCATTTTTTAAATGACGCGCAACCCCGAAACCATCTATCCCCGGAATCATAACATCCAGCAAAATAACATCAGGAAGATTTTTATTTGCCATGTCAATGGCATCGTGGCCATTCTCCGCAGTGGAAATCTCATAGTCTTCTTTCTTAAGATAGGCCTTGAACAACTTGAGATTCATCATCTCATCGTCCACGATCAGAACCCGTGGTTTGTTGTTCGGTTCACACCCAAATGAGTCGTTGGCCTGAGAATGGGTTTTTATCGAGGTATTTGAACTTTCCATAGGCTTACTATAATCGTTCCGGAATAGGAAATGCGTATTTAACTTTCAGCATCTAACACAAGCAATGTTATCGAAAAACGATCATGATGCTTTCGATGCCAACATATGTATCAAAATATCTACTATTTTACTATCCAGCTTACCATTGGCAGCGTCTTCGTTTAATATTTCGATGGCCTTTGCACGTCCAATACCTTTTCGATAAGGCCGATCAGTCACCAAGGCATCGTAAATATCGGCAATGGCCATGATTCTAGCGACAGTTGGAATTTGATCGCCCCTGATTCCATATGGATATCCGCTACCATCGATTTTCTCGTGGTGATAACGAATCACATCAAGAGCGCTACCCAAGGTTTCTCCGATCGGCATGCAAATCTTATATCCGATCGCAGGATGTTGCTTCATTACTTCCCACTCGTTTCCATCCAATGGGCCAGGCTTATTCAATATTTCGTCGGGGATGCCGATTTTTCCAATATCGTGCAAAATTCCACCATACTGAAGCGCCTTGATATCCTTCCCGCAAAGCATCATCATTCGCCCCATGGAAACGGCAAGATTTGCGACCCGTTCGATATGGCCTTGCGTATACTCATCCTTTGCCTCAACTGCACTGGCCATTGAAAAAAGGACATTTTCCACGTTGGTCAGGCTTTTGTTGAGTTTGTTGGCCCGGATCAGAGAACTGCTGCGAGCAAGCAGCTCCGCCTGGTTGGGGGGCCGGGATATAAAGTCATCCGCCCCGGCTTGAATGCCTTTCAAACGCGACTGTGAATCCCCCAATGCGGTAATTAAAATCACCGGCAGCAGCCTTGTACGCTCCTGTTTTTTCAGTTCCAGGCACGTTTCGAAACCGTCCATCTCCGGCATCATGATATCCAGAATCACCAAATCGATTTCAAACTTCTCGCAAGCGTGAAGCGCTTCCTTGCCATTGGCGGCTGTAATGATTTTGTAGTTGTCCTTTTTAAGTATGCCCTTCATCAGCTTTTGGTTCATTTGGTCATCATCGACAACAAGAACCGTTGCTTTCTCGTCATTGGGCTCCGCCGGGATTCTCTCATTGATGTATATCGAGTTTTTCCCTTTGAATTTTGCCAGTTGCAAGGCATGCTGTGCACACTCGATCAGCGTATGTTTCTCATGCCCGTCATGGGGACACAGAGCGACACCGATACTTATGGTGAGCGTTCCTCAAAACCGCGGAACTCATTGGCTTTTACCTGCATGCGGAAATTCTCGCCGCTGCCGATGAGATCTACAGTACAATCGAAAGCCCCTGATACAAACTGTGGTTAACCGTAGTTAATACGTAGAAACAGGAAGCCGACTAATGTTTCGTTCGTTAAAAACCAAAATTCTTGTCCTGTTTATGACGATAATGGTCCTTACGGCTATCGTAATAATATACTTTACCCATCGCGATGTCGGACAAACCGTGTTGGAAGCAGAGGAGGCCTCCGCACAAAACGTTCTTCGCCTGGTGGAGCTTAACATCGAAGGCCGTTATAGCCAGCTGATTTCAGAGAAAATCGAGATTCTGAAAAATCTTCAAAAAGATGTAAAGCATGTATCCATCATCTGCGCAACAATGTTCGATGAATATATAAAGTTAGTCAACAATGGCAATCTCCCGCTCGAAGAAGCGCGTAAATCAGCTATCGACTGGCTGAACAAAATTTATTTTGAAAAGGGAGATCTATTTATTTTCGACCGGACGGGCCAGTTGATATATCATAAAGATGGATCACTTGTCGGCACTTCCATCGCAGCTATAAAAGACATAAAGGGAAGAGAAATATACAAAACAATGAGGGACGACGTGCTGGATTCTTCCGGGAGCAGTGCGGTCTTTCATTGGAACTCCGATGGCAAGAATGAAAACAAAAAAAAGTTGGGGTACTTTACGCCCCTGACTGGCTGGGGCTGGACGTTGGGAGCCGCTATCGATTTCGATCACATCGAAGCCGAGAGCACCAGGAAGATGAAACAGATTATCGACAACTTGGCCGCCAACCTGACCAAGATCAAGATCGGAAAATCCGGATATGCCTTTTTATTCAATGGCGAGCAAAAGATACTGATCCCCCCGCCAGAGATTTATGCTGATGACTACGACATGCAATCATCCAATCGGAATGGAAAAGCGCTCCTGTCACGACTGATCGAGGCATTTAAAAGAGGCGAAAAAATAAGCCGGTTCGTTTCTTCTTATTCAGGTTGGGAAATGGAATCTCATGTTCTTCATTTCAAAGCGTTTGATTGGTATATTGGCGTTGTTGTCCCCGTGAACGAGATACAACAACCCGCGCAAGCTCTGGTCGCACGTCAGATGGAAATAATCTGCATGTTCTTTGGATTGGGGCTTATCTTTGCATATCTGGTCGTCTCCAGAATTTCCCGTCCCATCGATCAGCTCGCCAAATACGCAAAGGAATTACCGCTGATCGATTTTACCAGCGAGAACGCAAAAAGCCATTCTTCCATCGCGGCCCTGCCTAAAAAATATAAAGACGAAGTCGGACGTTTGGCGGAGTCGTTTTTATTCATGCAGCAAGAGTTGAAAAAGAATGTCGTGGAACTGGTGGAAACCACCGCATCCAAAGAAAGAATCAAAAAGGAATTGGCCGAAGAGGCGAACCGGTCAAAAAGCGAATTTCTTGCAAACATGAGTCATGAACTCAGAACACCATTGAATCATATTATCGGATTCACGGAACTGGTCGTCGATAAAAACCTTGGAGACTTGAATGAAGAACAGGAAGAGTATTTAAATGACGTCCTGGATTCCGGCCAGCATTTATTGTCACTCATTAATGACATTTTGGATCTTTCTAAAGTCGAGGCCGGAAAGATGACGCTTCAGGTCTCACAGATAGCGGTCCATGCGACGCTTAAAAATTCATTCAGCATGATCAAGGAAAAAGCCGCCAAACATCAAGTCCAACTATCCCTTCGAATTGACGATATCCCTGAAACGATTATCGCCGACGAGCGAAAATTCAAGCAGATATTGTACAATATTCTTTCCAACGCGGTTAAGTTCACGCCCAATGGAGGAAAAATAGAACTCAGCGCATCGGTGGTTCCTGTTGGCGAGGTCTCACAACTCGCCGAACTGGCCGAATTCAGTGAAATAGATTTAGGAGAAGCCGACCCCGCTTATCTTGAGGCCGCCGATAAAGCTTCCAATTGTCTACTCATACAAATCGCCGATTCGGGAATCGGCATTGAGAAAAGCGACATCGATAGAATCTTCAACCCATTTGAACAGGTCGATTCTTCCAGCACCCGACAATTTCAAGGGACCGGCCTTGGTCTGTCCTTATGCATGCAATTCGCGGCTCTGCATAGGGGATGCATTTGGGCGAATAGCGATGGGTTGGACAAAGGCAGCACATTCTACATTGCATTTCCATTGGTAAAACAAGAGGGGCTTTTGGTGCAGTCAGAATCGACTTTTTACCAAAAATCAAATTATGAACTAGAAATGGGTGCAACCGGGTAGCCGGATTATTTCAGGCCCCGGTCACGAATTGATAGAATGAACGTCGGAATTAAAAATTCAGTATCCACGTATGAATGGCACCACTAACGGCCAATGGATATTTTACTTATCATTTGCTGATTCATGGTTTCCAGAATGATCTGGACTTGTTCCTCCGAAAGGAGTTTTTGCTTGACTAAAATCTGGCCAATAAGTTGGTGGGTTCCATTTTCAATGTTTTCTTCGGCCTGCGCAATAAGAGCAGCGGAGAGTTGTTCAGCAGTGATGAATCCCATTTCAACAGCAATCTGTCCGAAGCGTTTTGCCGGCATAAATGCCTCCGATCAATATTTTCATGTGCCCGAGCGAAGCGTTAACTACAGTGAGTACTGGCATTTTCTATATTAGGTATCCCTGTTAAGTCAATCAACTTTTACAAATTCTTCTAACGCGAACGATGCCAATAGAATAAAACGGCCCTTGAAAAGGATCAGATATGACAGAACTGATTTTCACAAAATACACTGCCCATGGAAACAACTTCGTCATTATAGACGAGACCTCCAACCCACCATTGCCTGAGCAAAACAAAAAAGAATTTGCCTGGCACGCAACGAATTTGAATTTTGGAGTAGGCTGCGACAATCTTCTCGTTATCGAAAACGCCAATCGCGAAAACATGCTGCGCATTAACGCAGCAAACGGCTACTGGCCGGAAATCCCGGATTTTTCCTCATCCCGGTTTTTGTTTCGCATGTTCGAACCGGACGGGAGCGAGGCCCACGCCTGCGGCAATGGATTGATGTGCATCGCAGACTATTTGTATCACCAAAAGGGCATAAGCCAGACACGCATATTGACCCGAATCCCATCCTTGACGCCGCTTGGCGTGGAAATCGGCAAAAAGAAAAATGGTATCGGAACATGGGTGAATCTGGGGAATCCGCAACGCCCCCCCATCGAACTGGTGCGGCCCGAGGGGGTATATCCTTGCAGTGACTCGATCTGGGGGCTCAAGGATATAAAAATTCAATTTCGCAGTAACGATTTAAAGTCGATCACGGACAACCACGAACTGAGAATAGCCGGCTATATCGTATTTACCGGCGAGCCCCATCTTGTCATTTTCGTGGACTCCGGTTTCTCAATCGGGGAGTTGGCGGAATTAACCTTCATACCCCCTGGTGGCCGTGTTTGTGAGGATGGCCGGATGGAAAAGCGTCATAGCTTCGGAGGCTGGCTGCTGCGCCAGATTGGAATGTATTTGAACAAGCAGAGAATTGATTTGTTCCCCCACGGCATCAACGTCAATTTTGCGCGCGTAAAAAGAAATGGTTCCACATCCATTGAGTTTCGCACATTCGAACGAGGCATCAACAAGGAGACCCTGTCGTGCGGCACCGGGTCGGTAGCCGTCGCCTATGTAGCGAAACAATTAAACCTCGTTGCAGAGAAGACGGTGAATTTACTGCCGCACAAAGCGCGCTGGTTCGACCCGATGGTTCGGTTGCAGCTTGAGGATTCGCCAACAGGCTGGAAAGTCAATGCCGCGCCCAAGAAACTGTTCGATGGCCAATACAATCTGGAGTCTGCAGGCTCGACGGTCTTTGACAGAAATGACGTTTCCTTGCTTGCGGAAGAGGATGAGCCGGTTACCGTCCCGTCCACGGCAAAGGCGCAGGTACCGGATACCAGTTTCGAACTGTCCGCTCTGGCCGAATAATTTTTCATTTCTCGTATAGAGAAAAAATGATCGAAGGTTTTCAATAAATGCCAAAAGAAACCCGCAGCCGCGAAAGCCACCCCGTTTCGGCCAATTCAGTGGAATCGAAACAATGCCATGCCGTTGCGCCCGAAGCCCGAAAAGGGGTGGCGCCTTTTTTTCTCCGACATGGCGATCTTTTGAAACTTGTTTCAGGGGCAATATTCCTGCTGGCAATTACGCTGGGTTTCAGCATATGGTTTTCTTTTCAGTCGTGGGAGAAAGAGCATATTCACAACAGGCTGGATGCCATTTCTCCGGCATTGACAGAGTGTCGTCAAGCATTGCAGGAAAGCCTTGACTACAATCTAACCACCGGCAATTTCAATGAGTTAAGAAGTTTCTTCAAATCCACGCGGGCTCGGCAGCTGATCGACAACCATCATAAAATTCTCCATGATGTCCTCAACCGAAATGCCGGCGGGCCCGCCCATCCCGGCAGGCTTTGCCTTTTCATAGCCGATACAACGAATAAAATTTATTATCAAAGCGGACCCGGCCCAAATGAAAACGGGCCCGTCACCGCGCCCCCGTTAAGCATGAAGAATTCGGAAGCGCTTGGCGGCGATCTATATTTTCTTAAAAAAGACAATAATTACCACCTGTTTTTACCCCTACACACAATTTCCGACGCTCCTGAAGCCTATATCGCGCTCTCCATTGACGCCAGATTCGTGGAGGATATTCCGCCTGCTCGAAAAGCATTGGCGGCCTATATTGTATCTTCGCTTACCCTGTTTGCATTTATATTGCTCATCGGCTTGCTGGTTTTTTCCCTCAAAGGTCGTCAAACGACCACTCCCCCCACCAAACGAAGGGTCAGCATCATTATCTTTTCGATTGTGTGCAGCACACAGGCACTTTTGTTTCTTTTGGGACTGAGTCAGTTTTTTATAGATGCTTGGCAATCGGACCGAACCAAGACCAACGTGGTCTTCTCCTTCCTGGCGGATGATCTGAAAGAATCCGCTCCTCCGGCCGGAGAATGCTCGTCGATTGACCCGATAGACGCCTGTATGGATCGAATCGAAAAATCTTATCCGCAGATATCGTCTGTCTCCTATATCGGGTTGGAATCAGTGGGCAATTCCAATCAAGCAAAAACAAAGTCTTTTTCGGCAGTATCGCAAGCCCGGGTTCGGAATCAACCGGATAGCGCAATTGACGCATTGCTTGCGGTGGATTTTATCTATTTCGTGGATAGCGAAAAAAGCGGGAGCCAAGGCGTTTTTGTCGGAAAACAAAGCACCCGATTCGTCTTGAACCAAATGCTTGGCATAGCAATGGACCTTCTCACCGTTGTGGGAATCACCATTTTATTTCTCATCGAACTACTTATCCTGCTTTTCAAAATAATGGAAACGCAACTGCAAAAAGATATTCGCAAAAAGCCAATCCACTTCAGTTTCATGCGGCCAACGGCATTTTTGTTTCTCTTTGGTATCGATATTTCCATGTCGTTTTTGCCGCTTCACGCCGAACATCTGTACCAGCCCATTTGGGGACTCTCCAAGGACACGGTCATGGGATTGCCGATTTCCGTCGAGTTTCTGTTTGTTGGAATCGCCATATTCATCTGCGGTTTCTGGAACGACCGAAGAGGATGGCACGAACCATTTTTAACCGGGCTTTTCTTATCGGCCACGGGCGGTCTTTACTCCTGGATCGCACCGGACATTACTCATTTCATCATTGCCCGGGCGCTGGTCGGCATCGGATATGGATTTATGCTGTTGGCCGCCCAGGGCTTTGTCATTGCCTATACGGACGTAAGCAATCGCGCGCAGGGCCTGGCGCAATTCATCGCCGGGCTTTACTCGGGAAGCATCTGCGGCGGCGCGACAGGTGCCTTGCTGGCGGATTACTTTGGTTATCGATCAGTGTTTTTGTTTGGTGCCATTTTTCTCTATGCCGTCATGGGGTACACCTTCCTTTTCTTTCGCCACGCCATGGTGAAACCCGCCGTACAGAAAGCAGCCGCTTACGTGGAACCCCGAAATGAGCCAAAATGGGCACCCTTTTTCAAGAACAAAGTCGTCCTTGCCCTTGTCCTGTTCAGCAGCCTCCCGGCATCCATTGCCGTTGTGGGGTTTTTGAACTACTTCAGCCCGATTTACCTGAATTCCATCGGCGTCTCGCAGGCCACCATCGGACGGGTCCTGATGATTTACGGGTTCAGCCTGATTTTCATGGGGCCGATGATCAGCCGGCATGTGGATGCGTCGTGCGACAAAAAGCTATATATCTTCATCGGGTGCGTGATCGGAAGCCTTACGTTTTTAATCTTTCATTTCGTCAATGGGCTTCCCGCGGCCATTATTGCCGTATTTCTCCTGGGCCTCTCGAGCAGTTTCGTAATTGCCTCTCAAGGCGCTTATCTGCTCAATCTCCAAGTCACTCAGCGGTTGGGACCGGGGAAGGCCATCGGCTTTTTCCGGGCCACAAGCAGAGTCGGGCAAGCGCTGGGGCCTCTGGTTTTCAGCGCCCTTATGGTTTCACCAAACGTTAGCGAAAAAATAACGCAGTTTGGACTCATCTACCTGCTGACCGCATTTCTGTTTCTCTTGCTCTCGTTTAGAGATCAATTCGAATTTCAAAGGAATCAAGCATGAATGTAGCCGAAGCAACCGAGATTTCACATTCTTTCGCCGATTCGTATTTGACCCTCAATGCGTTGATGGGAAAGGTCAAGGACGCGTCGCCTGTTTTAGCCCAAAGGCTTTCCGAATCGCAAAATAAAACCATTGGCATGTTTCTGTCCGAGCAGAACAGGATCTGTCCCACGCCCTATCAACCCATCGATGATCTGCTTGCTATTGTGGAAGCATACACGGCGGGCCTGCTGGGACCCTCGATAGCCCAAAAAGCGGTTGCCGATTTAAAAAAGCACCCCATGGTGCTTACGGCCAACCATCACGGCGTCGACTATTTTGCCCAGTCTCTGCAAGGGAGCCTGCTGTTTTCCTTGTTAAAAACGTCACCGGACATCGGGTGTGACACGATCCCCGTATTTGCCTGCGGAAACGTGCCGCTGAACAATTTAACCTACCCCAGGGGAGCGATGATCTACCGGGTCAACCAGAACGCGATCCATAAAGTCCCCTTGCTGCTTCCTCTGTTCAGCGACAAACGCAAACGCGCCATTGTCTCCGCCGTCGAGCCTTACGATTCAAGCATGATCCAAAAAGGAATCGGACGGATTCGAGCATGGGAGAAAGAGAAGATTCTTGCCGGCGATTTTGCCCATGTAATCGAAAGCCTCATGGAAGAGCTGTACAATGACGCGCTGCCATTATCGCTGAACAGCTATTCCGACCAGGCCGTCGTGCTGAATCATCAGCTATGGAAACGTCTTTTCGCTTTTCAGCAAGACGTTCCCGACATGGTATACCTTGAAATAGAACACATTGTGGGCCAACTACTGACACGTGACCTGCAGAAGCCGGACAGCCTTGCCGCCATCTTCATGCTTGACGATGCCTACCGTGAAAAACTTCTGGCGGCGCTTGACGGAACGTCCGGTTGCTGGAACCGGCAACGGCTGCTTGCCGGCCAGGATAACGCTTCAAAAAATAAAATTGCCCGAGGCAGCGGCACCCACTTCTTTTGGGGCGTGGACGACAGGGGGAGGAGGTTTCCCCTGTGCATTTCAAAATCCGCCGACGGCAAGAAGATGCTGAGCGGCTGGGATGATCGCGGGAATCATATGGTTTTCGAATTCTCCGTTTATGCCATTATAGAGCTTTTAAGTCAGAAAAAATTGGTCCCGTCCCTGTTCACCAGTTATCTCTGCGTTGCCCTTGCCCGAGGGCTGACCTGTATCGGCGGTTACTATCAGAGCAGCTATATGCCGCAAATGCAAAAAGGGGTGGTGAACGTGCTTGAGCATTTTGGCGCCGATGATATCGCCCGCCGGGTTAAAACCGTTCCTACCGATGGCTACCTTTCCGGGATGCAAACCGTCATGGCAACCATCGACAGTCAATATTCGATTCCGGCAGGGCCGCTGGAAATTGCCTTTGAAGGTGGCATTTCCAAAGAAGCCATAAATACCATCAGGGACATCAATGTTTACGATGCCCACCTCGCATCTCTGTGCGACACCGCCATTGATATCATTCCCCATGAAGTTAAAAAGCAAGATTGGAAGGGGCCCTTGTTTCAAGAGATGCATGAGTATTTCTCATAACCCATAGGAGATCCAACGTGAAAGCAACTTCGCTGGCCTGTTTAAACGATGAAGCGCATAACCGAACTTTTGAACTGATAAAAGACAATGCCGCGGCACACTACTCAAAAAAAATCATGGTAAACGGCCCGTCATTTCTCGGTGTCGATTGGGGAAGCGAAGATGGTCAGATTATTCGCTTCAGACAATTGGTCAAACATCTTGAGCGGGGACCCGAAACGACCCTGATCGATTACGGTTGCGGGTATGGCGCCCTGATCGATTATTTACAGGAAGTCGGCTACGAGGGGAAATACCGGGGGTTCGATATCTCCGCGGAAATGATCGCACAGGCAAAAAACCTGTACGGAGGCAATCCTAAACTGACTTTTTGCTCGGACACAAAAGATCTCGAGCCCGCGGATTACACAGTGGTCAGCGGCGTTTTCAACGTTCGAATGGAAACACCGGAAGACGACTGGCTATGTTACATTCTCAAAACCATCGAGCATATCCGCCAGCTCAGCAAAAAGGGGTTCGTATTCAACGCATTAAGCGATAAAACACCCGAGAATATGCGGGAAAACGATCTTTATTACGCAAACGAAGCATTCATTGCCGACTTTTGCCGAAAAACGTTCAAGGCCGAGGTCCTGGCATGGAATGACTACCCTCTGAACGATTTTACCGTGTTTGTGGGGTTGTGAGCGGCGGCCGGTTATGGATCAGGTTGCCAAAGAGAAGAGCATCAGCGGCAGAATATTGAAATTAATTTTGAGAAACGTAGCGCCGGCGACGAAATAAAAAGCCTTTTCAACATGCCTGTCATCGAGCCATTGCCAGATTTTCTCGGTTGCCTTACGGGTGCGGAATCGAATCACACTCTTGCCGTAGCGGATGTTTTTTTCGACCAAATCGGGGCAGTTGCCCAGGCTGGTTTTAAGCTTGACGCTGTTGGAGTGGATTTTCTCGATCAGCTTCGATTCGGAACCGATGACCTTGGGCTGTTTGTTTTTAATGGCATCCAAAAAGGCCTGGCGGGTCGGCTCGCAGGCGGCATAAACAACGGCATTGCCCATTTGCTGAACACTATGGCCGTCGCTGCCGCCGGTGACGGCGCGGTTCAGATTGAACCCCAAAAGGGCGCTTTTAAGATTCCAGCGATTCAGGTTTTCGGAGTTGATGACCTCGACCCCGTCCGCCATCCTGAGCAACCGGTCAAGCTGGGCATCGGTGAAG
The DNA here is from genome assembly GCA_963668455.2 of uncultured Desulfosarcina sp. Taxonomy (GTDB): domain Bacteria; phylum Desulfobacterota; class Desulfobacteria; order Desulfobacterales; family Desulfosarcinaceae; genus Desulfosarcina. The sequence goes on along the minus strand of CAXXOY010000015.1, from coordinate 359,774 downwards.
CTGTGGTTGCAGATGCCGGTAAAGGCGGCCGAATACGGATGGGCGAAAATCACAAGCCCGCCGTGTTTTTTTGCCGCCTCGATGATGGAGGCCGCATCCAGGGCCACGGAGCACATCACCGTCGGTCCCAGATTGGGTTCGATATGGGTGTGGTAAAATGATTTCAGATCGTCGATACGGTAAAAATAAGCCAGTACATGACAGCCTTCCCTGGAGGTGATCTCGATACCAGGAATATTGAAAACATCGGTGTAACGGTCAAGTTCCACCGCGCCGTCGATGGCGTTGTGATCGGTAATCGCGATGCCGATGCCAAGCTTTCGGGCTTGTTGGGCAATGCTCTCCACCGTGTCCGCGCCATCCGAATGACAGGAATGAAAATGAAGATCGACCACGGTAAAGTGCTGGTTTAATTCGGGAAGATCGGGCGTATCAAACTGAATTCGATTTATGGTATCCATGCGACGTTATTTTTAAACCCTTGGCGAACGGGAAAACTTGAAAAAATATCCAGGTCAAGAATAGCAACCATAGCACTAAATAAATTTAGTCTTCCCGAACCTTATGTCAACTCATATTTTTCCGGCCAAGCCTGCCCTCCAACGAACCGGTTATAAAAAAGCCAACCAAAAGTGGTTATCGGCACTTTTCACCATTTCTAAACCCGAATGTGCCGGGCAAGGTCTTTTTGGGCAAACGTACCCTTTGCATTGCCCCAAAGGCCGCTACAACGGGCTTGAATTTACCAGGGCCTATGCTTATAGTCGATTATTATGACTGCATACAACGAAAAGATACCCAATCCCAAAGAGTTGGAAAAGGAGCTGGGAGACTTCCTGGCCAAGAAATTTGGGGGCAGCGTCAAATTGTCCTCCCCCATTATCATGCCGCAAGCGGCGAAAACCGATGAAGGCGATCCGCCCAAACCAAAAAAGAAAACCATCCATTTCGATCTCAAACCTCAGGATCTGGTGGATTATCTGGACCAGTACATCGTCAAGCAGACGGCCGCCAAGGAGACCCTGGCCACCAAAATCTGCACCCATTTCAACCGCATCAAGCATATGCAGCAAGCCCCCGAAGACTTCAATGACATGGTCGGGGTGATCAAAAACAATGTGCTCATGCTTGGCCCCACCGGCGTCGGCAAAACCTACATGGTGCGCCTGATCGCCAAAAAAATCGGCGTTCCCTTCGTGAAGGGCGATGCAACCAAATTCAGCGAAACCGGGTATGTGGGCGGCGATGTGGAAGACCTCATCCGCGATCTGGTAAAAGAGGCCGACGGCGATATCGAACTCGCCCAGTACGGCATCGTCTACATCGACGAAATCGACAAGATCGCCTCCAGCCAGAGCATGATCGGCGCCGACGTTTCCCGTACCGGTGTCCAGCGGGCGCTTCTCAAACCCATGGAAGAGACCGATGTGGACCTAAAGGTTCCCCATGACCCGGTATCCATGCTTCAGGAAATCGACCGGTTCAGAAAAACCGGTAAAAAAGACAAAAATGCCGTCAACACCCGCCATATCCTCTTCATTATGAGTGGCGCCTTTTCCGGTTTGGATACGATTATCTCCCGACGCATCTCCGAACAAAAGATCGGCTTCGGCGCTTCGTTGGCCAGCCCCTCCCAGGACAAGGATCTGCTCTCAAAGGTCAAATCCGAGGATCTGGTCAAATTCGGTTTCGAATCCGAATTTGTTGGCCGCCTACCCGTGCGCACCGTGTTCGAGCACCTGGCCGAAAAGGATCTCTGCGACATTCTGAAAAACCCCAACAACCCAATTATTCTGGGGAAAAAGCTGGATTTCATGGCTTACGGCATTGACGTCAAGTTTCAAACCGAGGCCATTGAGGAGTTGGCCAGGCGGGCCTATGCTGAAAATACGGGCGCCCGCGGGCTGGTCAGCGCCGTGGAAGGCGCTCTGCTGCCATTTGAAAAGTCGCTACCCTCCTCCACGCTAACCCGGTTTGCCGTTACCCGGCAAGAGCTTGACCACCCGCGACAAAGCCTGGAGGATCTGTTGGCGCACCCGGCGGACGAATCGCTTGCCAACGATTTCGAACAACTGGCCAATGAGGAACACCAACGCATCGTCGACCATGTAACAACCAACCGTAAAACTTTTTCGGCGAAATACGGCCTTCAACTGACCGATTCGCGCATCGCCCTGGTGGCCCGCGCCTATTGCCGCAGGGCTACCGACATCGACAGGGTGCTGAGCAAAATAAAATCGTTTTATGAAGAAACCAAGACCATCGAACTTTACTTTATTAAAAATCATGGTATTAACATCGTCCTTGAAGAAGAGGCCATCGATACCATTATCGAGGAATGCATCGAAACGCATAAGGTTCCGGAAGCATACTACAAGAACCTTACCGCCAGTTTCGAACACGGTCTGAAACTGGTTCGCGAGAAAACCGGGCGTACCCGATTTTTTCTCACCCGCGACGCCCTTAAACGGCCCGATGTATTCATCGCCGGCCTTCTGAAGCAAAGCGATTCACCGGCGCAGCTGCCTTTCAACCCCGACAACCGACTGGAAGAAGGCTCTTAAATGATCGGAATATCAAAACTATATTGCGGAACCGTCGAACCCTCGGACGCCTTACGCTACGGGAGGCACTCCTCCACCCTGCCCTCGCACCTGTTGCAATTTTCCAAGGACAAAAGGCCCGTTGTGGTGTGGAATATTACCCGTAAATGCAACCTTAAGTGCGTACATTGCTATGCCCAGGCAACCGAAGAAGCCCTGGCCGACGAACTGACCACATCGGAAGGCAAGGCCCTGATTGATGACCTGTCCCAATTTGGCGCACCGGTGATGCTTTTTTCCGGCGGCGAGCCCCTGGTGAGAAAAGACCTGCCAGAACTGGCGGATTATGCCGTCAAGAAAGGCATGCGCGCGGTCATCTCCACCAATGGCACGCTGATCACCCCCGACATGGCCAAAACCCTCAAGGAAATCGGCCTTTCCTATGTCGGCATCAGCCTGGACGGCATGCGGCCGGTCAACGACCGTTTTCGCGGTGTTCCCGGCGCGTTCGACAAGGCCCTGGACGGCATCCGCAACTGCCAGGCCGCCGGCATCAAGGTGGGGCTGCGATTCACCATCAACCGCTACAATGCAGAAGAAATCCCGGCCATTTTCGACCTCCTGGAAGAAAGAGACATCCCCCGGGTCTGCTTTTATCACCTGGTTTATGCCGGCCGAGGCTCCGAGATGGTCAAGGAGGACCTCTCCCACGAGGAGACCCGCAAGGCCGTGGATCTAATCATCGACCGCACCCAGGCATTGCACGCCAAAGGACTGGACAAGGAAGTCCTCACCGTGGACAACCACGCCGACGGCCCATACCTATACCTGCGCCTGCTTAAAGAAGACCCCCAGCGGGCCGCCGAAGTGCTTGAACTGCTAAAAATGAACGAGGGCAACAACTCGGGTCGGGGATTCGGTTGTGTAAGCTGGGACGGTGAAGTCTACGCCGACCAGTTCTGGCGCCATCACAGCTTCGGCAACGTCCGCCGGCGGCCGTTTTCCGAGATCTGGACAAAGCCGGAAGACGATCTGCTGCTCAAACTCAAGGACAAAAAACAGTACGTCAGGGGACGCTGCGCCTCCTGCGCCTGGCTGGATGTCTGCGGCGGAAATTTCCGGGTGCGGGCTGAAGCCGTCTCCGGCGATGTATGGGCGCCCGATCCGGCCTGCTATCTGACCGACGAAGAAATCGCTCAAACCTTATAAGTTCTAACTTACTATCGCAAAAGGAGTCGACATGCTCTTTCCCGACTATCGTCCGCGAAGATTGCGCCAAAGCCCGGCCCTGCGCCGGATGGTTCGTGAAACCACGCTTTCCGTAAACGATCTGATTCTGCCCCTGTTCGCCATCGACGGCAAAGGGGTTAAAAACCCCATCGCTTCCATGCCCGGACATTATCAGTTCTCCATCGACAATCTGGTGAAGGACGCCAAGGAGGCGCTCGACCTGGGCATTCCCGCCGTTATCCTTTTCGGGATTCCGGAGAAAAAAGACGCCCTGGGGACCCAGGCCTATGCCAAGAACGGTATCGTGCAACGCGCCATCAAAGCCCTTAAGGAAAAGCTCCCGGAGCTGGTGGTGATTACCGATGTCTGCCTATGCGAGTACACCGATCACGGCCATTGCGGCTTCGTGAACGGGCATATCGTGGACAACGACGCCTCCCTGGAACTGATCGCCAAGACCGCCCTTTCCCACGCTCAGGCCGGGGCGGACATGGTGGCCCCCTCGGACATGATGGACGGCCGGGTGGCCGAGATCCGCGGCATTCTGGATGAAAACGATTTCTCGCAGGTGCCCATCATGAGCTACGCCGCCAAATATTGCAGCGCCTTTTACGGCCCCTTTCGGGAAGCGGCCGAAAGCGCGCCTCAGTTTGGCGACCGCCGCACCTATCAAATGGATCCGGCCAATGCTCGGGAAGCCATCCGCGAGGCAACCATGGATGTGGAGGAAGGCGCCGATATCATCATGGTCAAACCGGCCATGCCGTACCTGGATATCATCAGTCGCATCCGGGACGAAATCGATCTGCCCATGGCGGCCTATAATGTCAGTGGAGAATTCTCCATGATCAAGGCGGCCGAAAAAATGGGCTGGATAGACGGCCAGAAGGTGATGATGGAAACCCTGACCGCCATCAAACGCGCCGGCGCCGATCTGATCCTGACCTATTTTGCCAAGGACGCGGCGAAACTGATCAATGCGTAGGAAGTGTCAAACAAAGGCATTTTATCGTTTTTTAATTTAAAAAGAGAGCCATGAATCCGACTCCGCATGCCCATACCAGCCACCCGCCCCATGGCGCCGCCAAAGGCCACACCCTGCGTCTGGTCGCCTGGGAAACCACGCGCAACTGCAACCTTTCCTGTGTCCACTGCCGGGCCGCGGCCACCAACGGCCCCTATGAAGGCGAACTGGATACGGAAAAGGCCTTCACCCTTCTGGAACAAATCGCCGAGGTGGGAAAACCCATCATCATCCTCACCGGTGGAGAGCCTTTGCTGAGGGAGGATATTTTCGATATCGCCAAGCACGGCGACGAGCTGGGCCTCAGAATGGTCATGGCCCCCAACGGGACCCTTATCACCCGCGACGTGGCAAAAAAAATGGCCGAATCCGGCATTCGCCGCATCAGCGCCAGCATCGACGGCGCCACCAAGGAATTTCACGACAAGTTCCGGGGCGTGGAGGGCGCTTTCGATGCCGCCTTGCAAGGCATCGAATATGTGAAGGAAGCGGGCATTGAATTTCAGATCAACACCACCATCACCAAAACCAACCTGGATCAGATCCCCAGAATTTTTAAACTGGCCGAGAACCTCGGGGCGGTTGCCCACCACATTTTTTTACTGGTCCCCACCGGCAGAGGAAAATATATTGTCGACCAGGAAATCGATGCCAAGGAATACGAAACCACGCTGAACTGGTTCTATGACCAACGCGAGAAAACCTCCCTGCAACTCAAGGCAACCTGCGCGCCCCACTATTATCGTATCCTTCGCCAGCGGGCCAAAGCCGAAGGAAAAACCATTTCATTTCAGACCCATGGGCTGGATGCCGTCACCCGCGGCTGTCTGGCCGGCACAGGATTCTGTTTCATTTCACATACAGGTGTGGTACAACCATGTGGCTATACGGATGTGAAATGCGGCGATATTACTCAAAACACCTTCGGAGAGGTTTGGAGCCACTCCCCGGTCTTCCTAAAACTGCGAGATTATGCAAAATTGGAAGGCAAATGCGGGGGATGTGAATATCGGGCGGTTTGCGGCGGATGCCGCGCCAGGGCCTATGAAGCAACCGGCAACTATATGGCGGAAGAACCCTTATGCGCCTACCAACCGGAAAAGGCCGCGCCAAGCTGATGGCGGTTCGAAGTTAACAATTTTTAAAGCACCGGCTTCTTCAACTCCGACCACCAAGCGGCATAGAGCAATGGCTGAGTTCAAAAAAAGCACGGCGTTGACAGTTGGCATTCTCCTGGTTGTTCTTTTCAGCATTTGCCGTCCCCTTGACGGATGGGCTGGGCCGATAACCGTAAAAAGCATTCGTACCGGCAGCCAACAGACCTACGTGCGAATGGTCATAGAAACCGATGGCCGGCTATCCCCCAGACCCACGGTCGATATCAACGGCACGATCCTTACCCTTACCCTTAGCGGCGCCCGGAATGGTTCCGCCGTCTTGAATTCCGAGGCTTATCGCGACGATGTGAGTTCCATTGACGTGGCCGCCGATTCAACGGGAGTGGCCATGAAAGCCACCCTGACCTTTCCCCCTTCTCGAGTCAGGACCTTTTTCCTAAAAGGCCCTCACCGCTTTGTCATCGACGCGTATCGACCGAGCGCCGAAAAGGCCGCCCCCCCTCCGGCCGATGCGATCCAGCCCATATCCATCATTGACGCGCAGGGTGATCAGGCGGGTAAAACCATCATTACGGAAAAAGCGTCCACGGCAACGCCCGACGAAAAAAAAGCCAACATGTTTCAACGGCATCTGCTTCTTTTTCTAATCGGCATAACGACAATGTTGCTTGTCACGCTTCTATTTCTGATGACCCGAAGCAAAAACTAACCATTAAGAAATGGGCAGGGTATCCCGAAACGTTTCAAAACATCGTCTGATGGCGTCATCGTTCATCTCGGAAAGATTAAAAAGATGGCATCCGACACCTCGGTTGTTCACATTGGCAATCTTGGCGGAGGTTAAAATCGCTTTATCTTCCGTTGGAAACTTGATTGCAAGGCTTACAACCCGGCCCGGTTCAAGGCCCGCCTTATTCTCTATTTCCACAAACACGCCGTTACGGCTGAAATCCGTTACGTTCAGCACTTTCTGGGAATGGCTGAAAAGTGCCGTGCAATGAAACTCCAATCTTGGATACTGCCTGCGCTCATCGTTAACATCGACAAGCTCGCTTCTAACATCGATCATGGTCTCTACTATTTCTTTTACATCCCTTGAATTAAAAAAACATCTACCATCAGCCCCTGGTATTATCACGCACCTGAAGACGGGAGATCAGATTCTGCATGATTTCCCGCTGATAGCCGGTCAAGGACTCGTACTCAATGCCGATGCCCCCTTGTTCCAGCCGAACGACACGGCCGGTCAGCTTCACCGGCAGGGATTCTTCCCCCACCGTGAAACAAATCGAAACCGGTTGTCCCATGCTAAACGACTCGCTGCTTTCAATAAACAGCCCGCCTGCGCTGATATCCATGGCAAAGCCGTTAATGGCCTTTCCGCCTGCTACCAGATCAAGAGGAAAGTTGCAACCCACACGTGGGAATTCACGCAGCATCGCGAACCGTTTTTGCTCGTAACGGCTCATGAATTTTATCAAATCGGCCTCGGACAACTGGTTGATCATCAGGAAAAAACGGGCGATCAAAATCTGGCGATCCTGGCCGTCGGCGCCGCTGTCCAATAGCGATTGCGGGAAATTCAGGAGTTTGTCCTTTTCATTGATTTCAAACTCCTCGAACAGGTTCAGCAGGGATACCAGTTCTTCGTCTTCCATTTTATAAATGGCAATGGTCAGACGGGTTAAAATTTTCTTTTTTTCCGCTTGCCAAGTTGATCCATTCATAAAGGCCGTCTCCTTATGGGTATCGGTTGCCTTACCGGTATTGTCCCAACCGAAACTGAGGGTATTCTACCCTGTCTTGCAAAAAAAAATCAACCCCTCCACCAGGCATTATAAAGCTAAAATAACAAGCATTTACCTTTAGTTGTAAAAAAAAGCTCAAAATCCATGGGCAAAAGGCCGAAAACATGAAAAAGCGACTCTTAAAGTATACAAATAACTTGTAACGCCAAATTGAACAAGTGTATCGATAAAAGAGATGGTACGGTTTGACATGGCATACAACTAGTGGGTGCCAAGCCGGTTGGCAGTTGCATAACGGCTGACGATGCGGGCAAGCCCAGATTCCAGCAAGGAGGAAAAGACATTGTCTTATATCCTGGACCAAGAGCAACTCGATGGTTTGGAAGAAGCATTGACCACGGATTTGATGACACTGGGCATTCAATCGGTCATCCTAATTGACATGGCCGGCAATGTTATCGTCAACCTCGATGATGGCAAAGTGCGCCACGATGTTTACTCATTGGCGGCATTGGCCGCGGGTAATTTCGGTGCGGTCAGCGCAATGGCCTCCATCATTGGTGAAGAGGAGTTCTCGCTTCTGTTTCATAAAGGAAAAAGCGAAAACATTAATTTTACAAAAATATTGGATGATTTTCTTCTGGTATCCATTTTTGGAAACGACGTATCCCTGGGCTACCTCAGGCTTAAAATCGATGAGGTCATAAAGAAAATTAAAGTTTTAATTGATCAATCCCGATCATCTTAAATCAGTTAACTCTTTTATGACCTGTAATACCGAAAATCATCAACGGGCAAAACTTGACTATGGCGTTTATCAATACCAAGACGAAGGAAGTTCAGGTCAAACTCGTCTATGTCGGCCCCGGCAGGGGAGGAAAAACCACCAACCTGGAGTACATTTTCAGCCGGATCAGACATCGCATCATCTCCGACATGGTCAGCATCAAAACCCAGGGCGACCGGACCTTATTTTTCGATTTTCTTCCTTTCGAACTCGGCTCGATAAAAGGCTATAATATAAAGACGCAATTATATACCGTTCCCGGCCAAGTCAAATATAACGCTACCCGTAAGCTGGTGCTCAAGGGCGTGGATGGCATTGTTTTCGTGGCGGACTCCATTGTCGAACGTCGCGAGAACAATATTGCATCACTGGAGAACTTGAAAGAGAATCTTAAATCTTACGATTTGGACATTGCTCAAATACCGCTTGTCTTACAGTATAACAAACGAGATATGGAATCGCAGGGTGTGCCCGTTCTTGACATCAAAACCATGGAACAGGACCTTAACAAAGAACTCAAGGCCCCGAGTTTCACCGCTAGCGCGCTTAAGGGAGACAATGTGATCCCTACGGTAAAAAAAGCAATCTCGCTAACGATCGTCGGCATTCGGGAAAAGCTTTTATAGGAGGATCCCAGAGTGAATGAAAAAGCGAATGACACGTTCGCCTTCGATTTAGAAAATCGTCTGGATGACTTTTTCAGCGATTCGTTGCCTGCACCGGAAGCGGCGCCGGCTAACGAACAGGAACCGGAACGGGCCGATATTCCATTGAAGGATCTGAAGTCTTCAATTCTCTCCATGGATTGGGAAATCACCGATGACGGCCTCGGTTCCTTTTTAGAGCAAATCGAGGGGTTAAAAGAGCACTTCATTGATAACAAAATCTGTCAAAAGTACCTGAAAATACTACATTCCCTTGGCAAATACCTGCGTTCCCGCAAATCCAAGGCACACCCCGAAACAACCAAACGGATCATGGCCGTTTATTCAGCCCTGGAAGAAACCGTGACCAGCGACGAGCTCAGTCAGGATGACAAAGAGAAGATGTTAAGAGAAGAGATTGTACAATTTCAACAGCTGAAATCTCAAATAGTCAATCCGAAATCATCGTCTTCGCCAAAAGTCCCCCAAGGAGTAAAACAAGCCACCTCGATGGATGAGGTTATCAAGGCCATCGACGCCTTAAAAGCGACAATCACCAGCGAACTTACCGCCATCCGGCAGGAATTGAAGCAGTTGAGCAAATAGCAAATTCTGGCGGCAACCGCCTGCGATTCGTTTTCTCATCTTCTGTTTTCTCATCTTCTATAACAAAGCCCCGCACCGTTGTATCGTGCGGGTTTTTTATGCTTTTAGCGCAGCCGGATGGTTTCAAGACTTGAAATACCATCCGTTTTGGCGTCAAGCGCAAATCGGTCGTCAATCAACCCCGTTATATCCGCCTGCTGGACCAGATTGAAACGAACCATGAGATCGGCAATCATCTGGAGTTCGCACGTTTTGGGAACAAACCGTTCATAGCACACCCGCTGTTGGGGAACGGTGAGCGCATGTTGCACCAGCGAGACGGGTTGGTTCCAATACCCGGAAGCTATTTGAGCGGCTTGATCGGGGTGCTTTTTAGCCCACAATCCGGAGCGGACCGCCATCTCCACAAGGGACCGAACCAGTTGCGGTTTGGCGTCGATCCATTCATTTTTAACGAGCAACAGATTACAGATGAAATTTGGCCAGAAAGACTCTGCATAGGCCACCACATCGGCATCGCCACCGAGCACGGTCTGCATGGCAAAAGGTTCTCCAACGAAATAGGCGTCCAAAGCGCCGGAGGTCAGAGCCGAAGCCATATCCGGCGGATTCATTTCCACAATCTTTATTTTTCCTTCGAGCCCGTTGGCTTCGATCTCCCTTAATATGCAAAGGTTATGGCCCGAATAGCGCATGGGAACGGCGATGGTGGCGCCGGCCAGATCTTTCAGGCTTTTGGCCTTCAAGGACTTTTTAGCCACCAATGTGCTTTCGTGCCGGTTACCGATCATCACGACTTTCACATCCACGCCCTGTTGCCGCAAAACGACAGCCAGCGGTGCGATAATGAACGCAGCCTCGATATTCCCGTTTCGCAACGCCTCCGCCATTTCCGCGAAAGAAGAAAATTTCAAGGCCTTGAAACGTAATTTGCTGTCATATTTGGAAACATGATCCAAAAGCGGTGCCGCCAGGTTGGTTACCACGGGCATATACCCCATGCGAATCACGTGCTCCTTTTCGGGCTGGCGAATGTTCAGCCAATAATGAGAAACCGTGATCAGCGCCAGCCAACCAAAAAAGAGCACCGTCAGCTTGACGGGCAACGATAACGCCTCCAGCCCCTTCCCCAGTCCTGAGTTAAACCGCATAATTAACCCCCAGCATAAGGAACAACTCGCTTCTCAGCTGGCTCAGTTCAGGCGATTTTTCGAAATTGCGCGGCCTCGAAAAGGTCAAGCGCCGGTTCATGACCACACCGGTGGGATTGCCGCCCATGATCACCACACGATCTCCCATGATCAGGGCATCATCGATATTGTGCGTAACAAGAAGAATCGTCTTTTGGATGAAGGCGTGCATATTGACGACTTCTTCGCGAATTTTCATGTGGGTGAGAAAATCCAACCCGGAAAAAGGCTCGTCCATGATCATGATATCAGGATTCACCGCCAGGGCGCGGGCCAGTTCGGCACGCCGCTGCATCCCACCGGAAAGCTGTCCCGGATAATGTTTTTCGAATCCGTCCAGTTCGACCATTTCCAAAAATTCTTCGATCTGCCCCTCGCGTGCTTCGGGATCTTCCAAATGCCGCAGGCCCAGGCCGACATTTTCGGCCACCGTCATCCAGGGAAACAGCCCGCTGTATTGAAACACGAAAATATAATCGGCGCTCGGCCCCTTGACCGGTTTGCCGTTTATCATCAGTTTACCTCCCGAAGGTGCATCAAAGCCGGCGATAATCCTGAGCAGCGTGGTCTTGCCGCACCCCGAAGGCCCTAGGAAACAGACCATTTCGCCATCTTCGATGGTCAAATCGACATCTTCGAAAACAGTGATCAAATCCCCCCGGCTCTGCTTGGGATTGTCATCCGAGCGCGGCATTTTGCGCCGGTTTAAATAGGTTTTGCTCAGCCGATCAATGACAATCTGTCCCACGTCCCGCTCCTTCAGTACCCGGTCTGGCGCCAGCTGACCACATCGATGGTGTTCAGCTGGCGCATGAGAAAATCCAGTAAAAGCCCAACCGCGCCAATAACGATCATGGCGTTCATGACATAATCCATGCGCAGGGCATTGCGCGAATCCAGGATTAGAAAACCGAGCCCGGACTGGACGGCAATCATCTCCGCGGCCACGACCACCAGCCAGGCAATAGTGACGGTCAAGCGCAAGGCAGTCACCACATCCGGGGTAATCGCCGGGATAACGACCCTGGTGATGGTTTCCCATCGGGAAAAATCGAAATTGGCCGCCACATGAAAATAGGTCGTATTGATCCCATCCACGGCGATGGTGGTCGAAACCACCAAAGGAAAAAAACTGGACAGAAAAATCAGAAAAATGGCCGGCGGGTCGCCGATGCCGAACCACAGCATGGCAAGCGGAATCCAGGCCAGGGGTGAAATCGGTCTTAAAAACTGAATCAGGGGGTTGATCAGGAAGCCAAGGGATCTGGACATTCCCAACACGATCCCCAGGGGGATGCCCAAAAGGGCCGCCAGATAAAATCCAACGGTTACCCGAAACAGGCTCGCCACGGTGTGTTTGACCAGCATCCCGGAAAACAGTAGTTCGCCCATGCTCAGCGTCACCGCCACCGGCCCCGGAAACACCTGTTGGCTCCAGCCGCTGAACCGGACAAGGAGTTCCCAGAAACCCAGAAGGACGGTGAACCCGAACAGGGGCAACAGGTACCCGATTGCCTGTTTTTCCCTTTTTTTTATAATACAATCACCCACGGAGCGCCTTCTTCCTCATAACCTGTCAATAGCTGCTGTAGATCAGATGAATACTGACCAGGGTAAGCAAAAAAACAAAAATATCCTTCAGCAACCGCTCGTTGATGTTTTCCATCAATCTTGGCCCCAGCTGTCCACCGATGATCACCCCCGGCACGGCGCAGGCAAAGGCCCACATATCCGGCGTTCCGCCGAGTACCAGATGAAAAAAAGACCCGGCGACGCAGGTCCCGAAAATCATGATGATACTTGTGGCCACGGCCGTCCGCATGCGAAGCTTCAAACGGCTGCACATCAGCGGTACCAGCCACTCTCCGATGCTCACGCTGAGCATGCCGCTGGTGATGGCGAGTATGGAAACAAGCCAGCCGTAGCGCAACGCCTTTTTCAGTTGGACCCGCTCCAGTCCGGTGTCGGCAAATTTCTGATTGACGCAGACGAAAAGGAAGGCGGTGGTCAGTGTCAACAGGCCCAAGGCCATTCCCAGGTTGGCCGACGACAAAAGTCTTGTCAGCAGTGCGCCCACGGCAAGCCCGGGGATGGTCAGCGCCAGAAACAGGCCGGCCAAAGCCAGGTCCACGGTTTTTTTTCTGATGAAGGCCACGCTGCCGGAGCCCATGCCCGCGGTCTGTACAAGCAGGGAGGTTACCACGGCGGTATCGGGGGGGATCTTTAAAAAAAGAATAAAAAAAGGCATCCATAAAATGCCTCCCCCGATTCCCACCGCCGACACGACTGTTGCGATGAGTATCCCTGCCGGGAATGCAAGTACCGCCATTGCGTTCATGGGTAATCGTCAACCGAGTAGAGTTTAAAAAAATCGATGACCTGCCTTAGCGTGGCCAGCTCCGATTCGAGGCGTTCGAGCTGTATGCCGACACCCTGGTCGGATGACGCCGGCAAGGCTTTATTATCTACCAGTTGCAAAGCGTTATCGATCACCTTCTTCGCCGAATCGCAAACTGAGCGCGACAGCATGATGATCTCCTGAAGATTGGTGGACATGTCATCGATGGCCACGGAGAGCTGGCTCAACTCGCTGCTGGTCTTGATTTTCGAGGTCTGGCTCAAATCGCCGACCGAAATGGCCTTGGAAACCTCGATCATATGCTGCAGCGGCTCCGTTATGTTCTTGATCAGCATGATGAGAACAATAACCACCACCGCCAGGATGGCGCCCACCATCATCATGGCCTTGTTGCGAATCTTGACCAGAGGAAGATAAATCTGATCTTCCGTCAGCTCTCCACTCGCATGGCGCTTGAAGTTTTGACTCAGCTCCCGCTTGATGGTGTCCGAATGGGTATCCCAGACAAACTCGGTAGCGACCAGCAAGGCGGCACATCCAATCAGCAGGATGTAAATCACCATGGTACGCTGCAGGGAATAGTTCTCGCTCATTGTCAGGCCGCGGCCGGCTGTGTCCCGTTCAGGCTGCCGACGATCTCTTTTGCCAGCTCCAGATACTGCTTTCCGGCGACGCTGTCGTGACTGTAATGGATGGCGGGCATGCTCAATATCTGGGCCTCCTTGAGCACTTCGTCCGCCTCGATGACCGTCCTGAAGGTCTGTCCCTGGTACAGATCAGCGATTTTGGAGAACACCAGTTGCGACGAATTGCAGCCGCGATCCAGCATGGTAAACAGAATTCGGGAACGAAGGTGCGGGTTCGCTTTTTTGCGCATCAACGCAATCAGCCGCAGCACCTGATCCACGCCATGGGCGGCCAGGTAATCGCACTGACAGGGAATGATCACGCGGTTGGATGCACTCAGAGCATTGAGGGTATAATACTCGATGGATGGCGGCGTATCGATGATGATCGCATCGTATTGCGCCTTTACCGAATATAAGCGATCCTTGAGCATGTATTCGAAATTCCGGGCACCGAAGTAAAGTTTGTTGAGCAAAACCATATTGCGCCCGGACGGCAGGAGGCTGAGATTGGGATATTTTGTCTCCTTGATGAAATCGGAAAGCGGTCTGTCCACAGCTTTCTGGGCATCAAAAAAGGTTGGCAGTTCCTTGTAACCCAGGGCCAGGCTCAAATTTGCCTGAGAATCAAAATCTATGAGCAGAACTTTCTTGTCATGCAGCGACAAGGAGAACCCGAGGTTCAGACAGGTCGTTGTCTTGGCCACACCGCCTTTGCGGCTGCCGATGGTGATGACATGGTTGTTGGCATGATCCCGTTTGGCCCTGTCGATGTCAAGAAAGGTGATCTCCTCGACGCGTTTGGGTTTATAGGCCGAAAAAACGTGGTCGCAGACCGTGCAACGGGCAAAAAAAGACGATTTGGCGATCACGGTATCGTCAAGGTGAAATCGGGTTCCGCAATTCTGGCAGACAATGATCATTGTTCAAATCCTCAAGGCCCAAATCATAAATAAAAGGGAAACCATCATGCGCCGACCTCGAAGCCTGCGATCACGGTTTTCAGAAGATCGTTGGCCACGACTTCCGTTACGCCCACCCCCGATTCGGCTACAAGATCTAAGGTTTCGGAGACCATGCTGGACGACCGGTCACGAATGATCACATGCCCCTTTTGTTCGCTTACCACACGCAACCCGGTTTGCTCACCGGGATTGGCGCCTGACAACAATACGACGGCCAGATTCTCTTTAAAGACGACCGCCGCCGATTCCAGAAAATAGTCAATGGGCGTCAGCCCCTCTTCCGGCTGGCGCGTACCGATAACCGGCCGGCCATCGTTCATTTTTATCGAAAGTCTTGTCCCGGGAAGATCCACATAACATTGCCCCGAGCAGATCGGCGTTTCCTGATCAACAGTTACGGCCGACACCCCGCATCGTTCGTTGATGTACTGGGCGAAGGTGTCGCTGAATGCAGGTGGCAGGTTCTGCAAAGCCACGACGGCACCATCGATACCGGCCATGGCGGGCACCAGCGTCGATACCAGGCTTAGCAGTTCCGGATGGCCGCCCGGCCCCGAGATGAGAATCACCAAACGGCGACAGGCCGTGTTCGATGAAGAAAACGCTTTGGCTTTGGGAATTCGCACGATTCTGAAATTGCTTACCCGTGCCGTGGCGGCCATTTTTATCCGCTCGATGATTTTCTCGTGTTGAACAAGGATGTCTCTATTTTTTGTCGGCTTACCGATGAAATCAACGGCCCCCAACTCCAGAAAGGTGAAAATCTTTTTTGCCAACCCGTCTCCGGGGTTGGACATAATCACCACCGGGCAGGGCTTTTTAATCATGATGTGCTTGATGGTGCTGGCACCGTCCATTACCGGCATGTTCACATCCAGCATCACCAAGTCGGGAGACAATTCGTCGGCCATGGAAATGGCCTCCCTGCCGTCGCCGGCCATTCCGACAATGTCAATCCGGTTGCCGGCGGTCAAAATGCTGGCAAGAATTTTTCGCATCATCGGGGAATCGTCCACGACGAGAACCCGAAGACGCTCGCCGGCATCGATATCGATCAGTTCAAGCGGCTCATCCGGAGCGTCCTCGGCAAGCGCTTGCTCATCAACCCGGCGAGCCGCCTCCATGACCAGGAATTGGTAATTTTTATTAATGGTTCGCTCGGGAGGCGCCTTGACTTCGATGGTTTCGAAATTTCCTGTCTGCCAGCCCAGTATCTGGTAAAATGCCTCTTCTCCAACGACATCCCCGAATGACGCATGAACAATCTCGCCGTCGACGATAACGATAATCCCCTGCCGTTGTCCTTTGCTCACTTGCATACAAAGGCTCGAGGCGGACAGACAGCACATTTGGATCAGGTCGTTAAGCTGAATATTTTTCAGCGTACCGGCAAATCCGCTGTCAGGATGCGATGAATGGTTGGAAGACGCTGGCGTATCGATATTTCTTTCCTCGATGTTTTTTCAATCGTTGGACAAACGGTTAAAGAACCTTGGATGCCAATTTCCTTTCGGCCTCCCGCTGCCTTGCCATACGAACGAGTTCTTCCACATTCAAAATCAATGAAATACTTCCATCACCCAGGATAGTGGCACCGGAAAAACCGCTGTCTTCCTGCAGGTAGTCATCCATGGGCTTGATAACCACCTCTTGACGCCCATGTAAAGCGTCCACGATAAAGCCCGCCCGACCGGAAGCGCTCTTGACCACCAGGACAAAAAGCTGGCCGCCATGGCCTGTGGCCCGGGGCAAGGCGGCCTGCATGTCAAGCAACTCGGCAAGCCGTATCAGCGGCAACGGATCTTCATACAGATGCATGACTTCGCTGCCGTCCACGGTGAAAATTTCACCGGGATCTATCCGCAACGTTTCTTCCACGTTGCTCATGGGCACCGTAAAATGTCTATTTTCGCAATCGACCATCATGGCCGGAATAATCGCCAGTGTCAGCGGGATCTTGATCGTAAACCGGGTGCCGACATCCTGCCTTGTCTCGATGGACAGTGAACCGTTTATCTTTTCGATGCTGCGTTTGACGACATCCATACCCACACCGCGCCCCGAGGTGTGGGTAACCTGGTCGGCGGTTGAAAACCCGGGAAGCATGATCAAGTCGATCAATTCCTGCTGATTCATCCGATTCAGGGTCTCACCGTCAGCCAGATTTTTCTCCACGGCCTTCTGGCGAATTTTGGAGAGATCGATTCCTTTGCCGTCATCTGCGACCTCGATAACGACATTGTTTCCTTCGTAATACGCCTCTAAAACGAGAACGCCGCTTTCCTGTTTTCCTTTACTTTTGCGCCCTTCGGTGTTTTCGATGCCGTGATCCACGGCATTGCGGACAATATGAAGCATCGGATCGGCCAATTTTTCAATGACCATTCGGTCCAGTTCGGTGTCCTCGCCTCGAAGCTGCAACTGCACTTTTTTATCCGAGTTTTTGAGCAAGTCGTGGACCACTCGCGGGTACCGGTTGAACAGTTGGGAAATGGGCAACATCCTCACTTTCATCACCTGCTCCTGGAGATCGCCGGTAACCCTTCCCAACATGGCCGTGGCGTCATTCAAGCGGTTGGCCACGCCGGATAACAGGCGCTGTTCCTCTTTGTCCATGGGGAATCGCTGATAGAAAGAGCGAGACAACTCCCGCATTTCGAAAACAAGCTGTGCAAACGTCGAGCGGTTGACCACCAGTTCACCAACCTGGTTCATCAAACCGTCCACTTTTTCGGCGTCTATACGAATACTTCTCCTGACGGTGCTTGCCGGCTTGGCTTTTTCCTTTGCGGGGTCTTCTTTTTTGGACGCCTCGACTGCCTGTTCGTCGGCCGGCGGCGTGGTGTAATCGATTGCCGGGATAGCGGGTTCAGGCTCGGCAACTTCCATTTCGGCGGCCGGAAGCGCCGGCGCATCCACCTCGGGCCAGAATTCCAATTCCTGGTCGGTGTCAACCGTCGAGGCCATGGGGTCATCGGCTTCAGGTGCTTCTTCTATTTCCGGCGGAAGGATCTCCTGATCCGAGCTGTAATCATCGAAAATGGACATATTTTCGGCATCGTCTTCGGATTCGACGTGAGCCGGCGCCGCCTCGGCATCATCGGTTTCGTCTTCGGTCACAAACCGGATACTGAACGGATCGTCTTCTTTAAGCCCATCGGGCTTGTCCCGATCGACCTCGTCACCACTTGTCAGGGACTCGAAATTCTTATCCAGAGAGTTGGCCAGAAGATCCGCCCGTCCGGCATCATCGATGGCAGGCAATTTGGCCAACAGCGGATCGATATCCGAAGTCGGTTGCAGCCGTGTCTGGTTCTCGCCCTCGGGCTCGACCGTTTTATCGACAGGGCAAGCAAGGCCGGAAGTATCGATGGCGGCCAACTTTTGCGATTGGGGAAAAAGGCTTTGAATACTGCCCATCCCGGCAACGATCGAAGTTTGCAGAAACGCATCGATCGCTTCGTCATCGATATCCGCCAACTGTGAAGAAAACGCATTGATGGCAGACTGCCAATCGCCATAGACCTTCGATAGCTCATCGTATCCCATGTAATTGGCCGTTGCCGCGAGATGTTGTACCTGCTCGCGCATTGCTTTGGCCGTTTCGTCGATATTCTCCCGGCGGGCAATACGGCCGGCGGTCTCCACAACCTGTTCCAGGCCGGCGCTTAACTGATCGAGGAAAATACCGAACAACTCCGTATCCGCCTCTCCTTCGTAAGTCGAGGAGGCTCCGTCCGCATCTTCGGATGCGGCTTCTCCCGAGGAAACCGCCGTTATTCGAGCCAAAATATCCTCTATTCGAGAGGATTCCTGTCCCGACGACTCAATCTCGGAGATCATGTCCTTGATCCGGTCCCGGGAATCGATCAGCACATCGACGGCGGTTTTGTCCATGTGCAGACTGCCTTCGCGGAAACGGTCCAGAAGCGTCTCCAGACGATGGGACAAACACGCCACCCCCTCGAATCCCATGTATTCCGAGGCCCCCTTGATCGTGTGCAATGACCGAAAAACGGTATTGAGCAATTCCTTGTCATCCGGTTCGGTCGATAGCCTCAGCAGACAACGCTCGAGTTCATCCAAATGCTCATGGGCCTCGTCTACGAAGTCATCGACAAGAGAATGTTCTTGTCCGGACACGCTTTCGGATGGCGGTTCGGATTCGTCTGTTCCAAATACCAGATCATCTTCCATATCCAGAAACAGATCCGATTTCAGATTGTCCTCATCGCCGGCATCATCTTCCCCGTCCGCTTCATCGAGAAGAAGCAGGTCGCCATCCTCCTCGTCCGGGGCCAAATCGTCAGTCGGTTTCTCAAGAATGGGAAGCGGGTCGATATCGTCTACCGAGGATTGAGGAAAAAGGCTCTGGATACGAACGAGGCCGTCAATGATCGTGTTGTGGATAAAGGCATCGATCATTTCATCTGTGACATTTTCCAAATCGAAAGAAAACGATCCGATGGCCTCCTGTAAATCATCATAGACCTCGGCCAGCCCATCATAGCCCATATAATTGGCCGTTGCCGCCAGCCGGTCAACTTGATCGGCCAATTCCTCTGCCGCTTTGGCCACATCCTCTCCGCGAGCGATACGGCCGGCGGTTTTGAGAAGCTGTTCCAGCCCCGAGGTCAGCTGATCCAAGAAAATCCCGACCAATTCGGTATCGGCCTCCCCACCATCCGGGGTTTTCTCCTGGTCATCTTCCTGTTGTGATCCGGAAGAGAACGCTTCAATCCGGGACATTAAATCTTCTATCTCCAGATTATCCTGCCCGGATTCCTCTATCCGAGAGATCAGCTCACCAATACGATCACGCCCATCGATGAGAATATCCACCGCGACCTTGTCCGCGACCAATGTTCCATTGCGAAAGGCATCCAAAAGAGATTCCAGGCGATGCGACAAGCCTCCGATGCGCTCAAACCCCAAATACTCCGAGGCGCCCTTGATGGTATGAACCGCCCGAAAAATGGTATTGAGCAGTTCGCTGTCTTTTGGCGTGGATGCCAGTTGAAGGAGGCACCTCTCCAACTCTTCCAAATGCTCCCGGGTTTCATCGGCAAACTCCTCGATAAAGGAATCGTCAGTCATTGAAAACTCCTTGCTAATGCATCATGGGGTTTTGATTCGGTTTAAAGCCGATCGATCAGGTCCAGAATCTCAGCGGTTTTATGCTTGTTGATATATCCTTTCGCACCGATTCCAAGGGCTTCGCGGCTGAATTTCTCTTCATCCAGGTTGGACAGAATGACAATTCGGGCATCAGCGTCCACCTGCAATATCGCCTTGGCTGCCGCGATACCGTCCATGCCGCGCATGGTGATATCCATCGTCACCACCTGCGGGTGAACCTGTTGATAAAGGGATAAGGCTTCGTCGCCGTCTTTGGCTTCCCCGACAACGTCGTGGCCGGCCTTTACCAGCGTCTGTTTGATCATTTTGCGCATGATAGACGAATCGTCCACCACCAAAATCGTCTTTGCCATTCACCCGTTTCCTTTTTGTATGGCGCCCATCCATCACTGCCAAGCCTGGTTCTAAACGAAAAGGCATGGTTGAGGCCATATCGCCGATCCTGCGAAATCAGGCCTGAAACAATCCTTGCTCGGAAGGTTGTTGCGCGCTCAGTTTTTCAGGAATAGACGACCTGGACCGTTTCATGGCCTTGAGCTTTTTAAGCTCGTCCACCATCAGAATCCGATCGAAATCCAGAAGGATCAATAACCGCTGGTCCAGTTTGCACACCCCCCGAATATACTGCCGCTTCAAGCCGGCGACAACGATGTCCGGCGCCGGTTTGAAGCTGTCCGCCGGCACATTTAAAACCTTGGTCACACGATCCACGACAAAGCCCGTCATGCGACCTTCGACAGCCAGGATAATAATCCAGTTATCGCTGCCGGATTTCGTGGTTTCCGAAAATTTGAGACGTTTGCGAAGGTCGATGACCGGAATGATATTGCCGCGCAGGTTGATCACTCCCTCGATAAAATCGGGGGCGTTGGGAATCGGCGTGATCGCTGTTTCCCGAATGATTTCCTGAACGCTTAGAATATCGACACCGATCAGCTCTTCTCCGATTACGAAGCCCACCAGCTGCATGAGCTTCTCTTTTGTCTCCTGACCGGCATCCTGCTTTCGATAGGGTTGATCCATGGCTAACTATCTCCTTTATCAGGATTGCGCGGACATGGTGTCTTCGGCAACCTTGAACTGCGACACCTGACGCGTCAGCGCCTTAGAGAGGTCTTGCAGCTCGCCGGTGATGCCCACAACCGTAGACGCACCTTCCATGGTCTGAATGGCAGCCGTTGAAGATTCTTCTGTGATTTCAGTCAGTTTCTGAGAGCGTTGCGCCTGCAGGCCGGTCATATCCTTTACCTGATGGCTCCGTTCCACCACGCCCTCCATTTCCTTACCGATATCGAGCATACCCTGGTTGGTCTGTTCGATGAGTTGTGAAATGGCGTTCGATTTTTCCACCAGGGTGGCCAGGGCGGCCTGGGCGGCCATTCGGCGCTCACCCTGCTGACCGGCCATCTCGGCGATTTCCTGGGCCAGTTTGTTGAGGTCTTCCATCATCACGTTGACCTCTTTGGTACCCTCGGCAATATTGGTGGCCGTCCGGGCAACCTCCTGGATGGCCTTCATGTTGGTACCGCCACCAGCGGCGATTTTTTCCAATGCCTGGCGTGAACGGTCGGAGAGCTGTGCACCTTCGGCCACCCTTGCGGTGGAATCCTTGATCAGCTGGGTAATCTCCTTGGCCGCTTCCGAAGAACGCTGCGCCAACTTACCGACTTCGTCGGCGACCACGGCAAAACCCTTGCCGTGCACACCGGCACGGGCGGCCTCGATGGCGGCGTTGAGTGACAGGAGGTTGGTCTGTTCGGCAATGTCGGTGATCACGGTGATGATTTCCGTAATCTGCTCGGACGATTCGGTGATGGCTTTCATACTCGAAACGGTGGCCTCGACCGATTCGGTACCTTCCTCAACCGCTTCAAGGGCGCTGCTGGCAAAGGTCATGGCACTCTCGGTGGCCTTGGTAAGCTCGTTCACCGCTTCGCTCATCCGACCGACTTCGCGGGTGACGGCCACAACCTGCGAGCCCTGCGTCTGGGCGTTCTGCACAACGCTGGCGCCGGTGTCACCCATCAGCTGCACACGGTCCGTGGCCGTGGAGGCCTCTTCCACCTGGCTTTCCGAGGCCTCGGCCACAGCCCTCATGCCCTCCAGCAGGCGTTTAATGTCGTTACTGGAAAGATCGGCCGTTTCCTTCTGGGCTTCCGACACGCCCGCCACCTCACCGGCCGTGGCGCGCATGGCCTCCACCGTTTCCTTCATGACCTGCATCTGTTTGGCCTGATTCTCGGAGCGCCCCTTGTTGGCCGTGGCGCGCTGCGCCATGTCGCCGGCTCGCGTTTCCACCTCCTGGGCGGCCTGGGTAACATGCAGAAACGAGTCCCGCAAAAGTTTCATCATGCGGTTGAACTCCTGGGCCATAACCCCCACCTCGTCCTTGCTCTCCACGGGCACTTCAACGGTGAGG
The DNA here is from genome assembly GCA_963668455.2 of uncultured Desulfosarcina sp. Taxonomy (GTDB): domain Bacteria; phylum Desulfobacterota; class Desulfobacteria; order Desulfobacterales; family Desulfosarcinaceae; genus Desulfosarcina. The sequence continues at coordinate 337,376 of CAXXOY010000015.1, read as the reverse complement.
TCCCGTTCACGGGCAACCTTGTTAACGGCGTCCACGATGTTGATGATCGGCTGGGCGATGTTTCGGGCAAGCAGGGTTGCCAACAAACCGAAGACAACCACGGCGACGACGACGGCGCCCCACTGAAATCGCTGGTTGTGTTTGGTCAGACTCTCGATACGGTTGGCAGCAGCCATGAAGTCTTCTTCGGTAATACTTGCACCGATAATCCATCCCCAGGGGCCGAAGTATTTGATTTTCGCGAATTTCATCTGTGGTTCCGGATCACCCGGGTTCTGCCAGGGGTAGCTGTAATCAAGGCTTTGCCCCGGCCTCAGGGCCATGCCCTTGGCGACGATGTCCTGGACAAACAGGTTGCCATCGGCGTCCCTTAGCTGCGAGACATCCTCGCCGTCACGTTTTCCGGCCTGGGAAATGATATAATGACCATCTTCGCTGAACACCCACACATAACCGGACTTACCGATGACGATGTCATAGAGGGCCTGGCGTTGGGTCGCGACGAGATCCTGGGAGATCGTACTACCAAGCATACCGATAATCGAATTGTCCTTGTCGAAAATGGGCTCGTAAACAGCCAGATGCAATTCGCCAAACAGGTTTACCGGCTGGCTGACGCTCTCACCTGTTAGAATCCTGGATAAGATCGGATGGGCTTTACCGTCCGATCCGGTGGCGGGAATGTAGGTGCCGACGGCCCGGGTGCCTCTCTCGGTAAGCAGGTTGGAGGCGACCCGGATCATGTCCCCGGCACTGTTCATGCGTTGAAAAACCGTCAAGATCGTGCCTTCCATGAATTTTTCCGTCTTGTCCACCAGAGTGACGGGCGCGTTGGGATCCGTGACCTGTCCAAGCCATGTGCCCCCCACGAGCATTTTAGGCAGCGTAATGGAAACGCGGCTCTGGGTGTTCGGGTTTAGGGCGTTCCAGGCCACTTTTTCCGTGGAAAAAGAAAAACCGCCCGCATCCGCAAGGGTTTGATGGACGAAGTTCATATAGCCTTCCAAGGTCTTGAGAAGAAGGGCATGTTGGGTTTCGCACATCCGGTAAACGCCATCCACGATGTGCTCCACGTCAGTCGTGGCCAGTTTGGTACTCTCTTCCGTGGATGCTTCCTGAATGGCGATGGTCTGTCGGGCACCGATGTAACCGACCACCAATACCGGTATCATTGTAGCGGCCAGACAGAGCAAAATGATTTTGGACCTGAGATTAAGGTTTCTAAACATAAGTGTTTCTCCCTAATTGGTTTGAAGTTCAGAAGCCAATATAAAAACCAAAACATCAAAGGCCGGACACTCCCGCCTTCGTATACGCTTGTATCCTTGTCATCAGCCGGCCTGCGCACAGCAGGCGCGGATGGCGTCCACCATCTTCGGGCCGGGCCTGACCGTGGAAAGCCCATAGCGTTCCACGGCCAGCAGATTCGTTTCCCGACACAGGCATGTCTTTGGGTCCTGGACAATAACGTTGCCACCACCCTCCAAAATACTGCCCGCCCCGGAAAGGCCGTCCTCCCCGAGACCGGAAAGTAAAACAGCGGCGGCTCGATCCTTGTAAACATCGGACAGTGAGGTCATCAAATGGTTGGATGCCTGTTGGGCCTGGCAGGAGTCCTTGTGCCGAATATCAATGAGAACGCCTTCGCCGTTCTCCTTCACGGATACTTTTTCAAAGGCCGATGCCAGATAACAGGCGCCGTTTTCGATTCGCTGTCCGTCAACCGCGCGCCGCACCGCGAGAGAACTGTGGTTCTCGAGATACCGGGTAAAGGCGTCCACATTGGAGGGGGTCGCGTATATGGTCGAAATGAAGGATGCCGGCAGCGTTGGATCGATCTCGGGAATCAACCCCAAAAGCGCCCCATAGCCGCCGTAGGTGGTATTGATGACAAATACCTGCTCGCAAGCCTTGCCTTCCGGTTGGGACGCATGCTCGGCCACCTGGGCCGGCCGTAGATACCGAATGGCTTTGATGCCGGCCCTGGCGGCATTTTTTACCCGGCTGATAATCAAGTCATGCTGGCTCTGGAAATCGTCCCGGACCAGGCTGGATGGTTTCTGTAAAAAATCCACGGCGCCGTATCGCAGGGCCTCGAACGTCTCATGGGAGCCCTGCCCCGTCAGCGTACTGAACATGATCACCAGGGTGGGGCATTTGATCATGATGTGCTTGATGGCCGTGATTCCGTCCATCACCGGCATATTCACGTCCAGGGTCACCACATCCGGCTTGAGTTCCTGAATCTGTTCGATGGCCTTGAGACCGTTTTCCGCTTCTCCCACGACGCGCAATTGCTCATCCTTGGAAAGCATCTCCTTGATGATTTTGCGCAATAGGTTCGAATCGTCGACGACCAGAACATTCACCGGTTTCTCGCCCCTGTTGCCATTTGGCGCGGCGGCCATCCTTGGGGAAGCGAAGGGTTCCATGGTTTCCGCCGTCGGCTTGGTGACCATTAAAACCGTATGGCATTGACAGCATTCGAAGGTATGCAGGTTATCTTCAAAGCTGTCCACGTCAACACTGTTTCTGGCACCGCATTCTTCACAGAAAATAATCATTATTTTAACACCTTATTAAAATTATGATACCAATTCGAACCGTTTGAGAGATAGAGCCATCCCCCGACAAACGAATTAAGCCCTTTAAAAAGGCAAACGAAAAAAAAGATAGTTGAAGACCGGCGCCACCATCGCGAGAAGGATCAGCAAACGCAGACAGAACGAGAAAAGGTGAAGTTGTGCTTCAATTTGTTCAAGAACACTGTTAATGAAGTTGTGCTTTATACGTGGCGCAACACCTATATCGATCAATCATTGGCAAACTTTAGCAGGAGGGAACATAAATGAATGTTGCACATGCCATTGTCGGACGACCGGGATTCAGAAAAATGGACGGCGGGCGGACCTGTCTGCCCTTGAGATTTTAGCCCGTGCAAGATATGGACAAGGCAAACGATTCCCAGCGCCCCATACGGGTCGGGGTCAGCCGGTGGTGGTTGGCCGGTCAGGTCATCCTGACCGGTGTGGCCTGTTTTTTCGTCTTTTTCGGGGTTTCTCTTTTAAAGGCGGCCTACGGGCTCAAGGACCCCTTCTCCTTCATCATGACCTTTTTCGCGTCGAACCTGATTATTCTAATCAGCTTGGTGATGGTTCTGGGTTTTGTTTTGCGCATCGTTCGCAGCCTGCGGGCAAAGCCCCCACGGAACGACGTCGAGGAGCCCATCGAGCCCTGATGACCGCCGATGCGCCGATGCGCCGCCCCGTCAAAGAGATCAGATCAATCGCGACAGCGCATGACCGGCCACGACCGCCCCGATCCCCACGATCAGGCTGATGCCCACATTGCCCATGGAAATCAGCCACTGGCCGTTTTTAAACAGATAGTAGGTCTCCAGTCCAAAGGTGGAAAAGGTAGTAAAACTGCCCAGCACCCCGATAAAGAGAAATGCCCGCAACTGGGGAGAAAAATACTGGTGGCTCTCGATCAGGCCGCCGCCCAGGCCGATCAACAAGCATCCGATGACATTAACCGTCAGCGTCCCCAAGGGGAACGACGGCATTTTGAAAACCATATTCACGCCGCTGGAAACAAAATATCGCAAAATGGCGCCTAGGCAGCCGCCCAATCCGACAATACAAATTTTAAGCATCTCAAACTCCCACGTGGTTTTTTTATCCAAGCTTTCCTGCAATAGAAAAAAAAAATGCGGATCGCAATGGTTTTATCCCGGTCGCCGAAATACTGTTCTTTTAAACATACTTCTTTTAGTATTTTATTCTTGACAACAGATTATTTTCAGAATATTCGATCCATAAACAAGGATATATACGAATGATTGACGAGATTAGCCTAAAGATTCTAAAAATTTTACAGGAGAAAGCGCGCATTCCCAATGTGGAGGTCGCCCGGCAGGTGGGCATGGCCCCGTCCGCGGTGCTGGAACGGATTCGCAAGCTGGAAAAAACAGGTGTCATCGATGGGTACGAGGTACGCCTCAATCCCGAGCGCTTCGGCAAGAGCCAGGTAGCCTTCGTTCACGTCCGCATCGCCGGCAAAGGCAAGCAGACCGCCCTGCTGAAAACCCTAAGCGCCATCTCCCAGATTCAGGAGATTCATTATGTTTCCGGATCGGATGGTTACTTGTTGAAAGTTCGCGAAACCGATACCAGGGCCTTGGGACGTCTGGTCCGGGAACAGATCACACCACTTAACGGGGTGGTTTCCACCCGGACCACCATTGTCATGGACACCTACAAGGAAACCGCCAGGATCCCCATCGACGACGGGATGCCGACGGAGTGACAATCTCCTTTAACCCTTGAATAACCGAGGAGCATCATGATTCGAATTAACGAACACTATTTAAAATTGAAAGCCTCCTACCTGTTCGCCGATATCGCCAAACGGGTGGCCGCGTATCAAGAAAAACACCCGGACATCCCCATCATCCGGCTGGGCATCGGCGATGTCACCCACGCCCTGCCGGCGGCCTGCGTGGCCGCCTTTCACAAAGCGATCGACGAAATGGCCGAGGATGCAACCTTTCGCGGGTACGGTCCCGAGCAAGGCTACGAGTTCCTGCGCAAAGCCATCGCCGAAAACGACTTCACCGTCCGCGGTGCGGACATCGATCCCGATGAGATCTTTATCAGCGACGGCGCCAAATGCGACACGGGCAATATTCAGGAAATCTTCGACATCGATGCCCGCATCGCCATCCCCGACCCGGTATATCCGGTCTATCTGGACACCAACATCATGGCCGGCCGCACGGGACACTTTAACAAAGGCCGGTTCGACGGTATCGTCTACCTGGACAGCCACCCGGACAACGGATTTATTCCGGACCTACCCTCGGAGCCGGTGGATCTGATTTATCTGTGTTTTCCAAACAATCCCACGGGGGCCACAATCACGGCCGAACAGCTGAAAAAATGGGTTGATTTCGCCAAAGCCAACCAGGTCATCATTCTCTTCGACGCCGCCTATGAGGCCTTTATCCGGGACGAAAAGCTGCCCCACTCCATCTATGAGATCGAAGGCGCCCGGGAGGTAGCCATCGAATTCAGGAGTTTTTCCAAAACCGCCGGCTTCACGGGCACCCGCTGCGCCTACACAGTGGTTCCCAAATCACTTATGGCATATACGGCAAAAGGAGAATCCACACCTGTGCACGCCCTGTGGAATCGCCGTCACAGCACCAAGTTCAACGGGGTCTCCTATCCGGTTCAGCGCGCCGCGGAAGCGGTATACAGCGATGCCGGGAAAAAACAGACCCAGACGCTGATCGACGGATATATGGCCAATGCCCGACTGATTCGAAACGAAATGACCGACCTCGGCCATACCTGCATCGGAGGTGAGAATTCACCTTACATCTGGGTGGCCACCGGCCGTGATTCATGGGGCTTTTTCGATATGCTGCTGGATAAAGCCGGTGTGGTGTGCACGCCGGGGGCCGGTTTCGGCAATTGCGGCGAAGGCCATATCCGCATCAGCGCATTCAATAGTCATGAAAACGTAACCACCGCCATGGCCCGCATTCGCCGGGCATTACGATCCTGAGGAGTTAACCCATGCCCATGTCAACAGCTTTCGAAAACCGACTATCACCGCGATTGAAAGAAATCGCCGCCTATTTTGGCACCCCTTTCCACATCTACGACGAGACCGGCATCCGGGAAACCGGCGCGCAGCTCAAGAAGGCCTTTGACGCCATCCCCGGCTTCCGGGAGTATTTCGCGGTAAAAGCCCTGCCCAACCCCGCCATCCTGGCCATCATGGCCGATATGGGTTTCGGGTTCGATTGCAGCTCCCAGGCCGAACTGGTATTGGGACGGAAGGTCGGCGGCCGGGGCGAGGATTTGATGTTTACCTCCAACAACACCACGGAGGATGATTTCGCCACCGCGTTTGCCGACGGCGGCTGCATCATCAACCTGGACGATATTTCCCTGATCGATAAGCTCCCTGCCATGCCGGAGCTGATTTGCTTTCGATACAATCCCGGAGAACGCCGAACGGGAAACGCCATCATCGGCACCCCGGTGGAGGCAAAATACGGTGTCAGCTACGACCAGTTGAGGGATGCTTACCAAACGGCCAAGGCCCGTGGCGCCAAGCGTTTCGGCCTGCACACGATGCTGGCTTCCAACGAGCGCGATTACACCTATATTGTCGAGACCGCGAAAATGCTTCTGGAACAGGCGGCGCAAATTGGTGAGGCGCTGGATATCCGTTTCGATTTCATCAACATCGGCGGCGGTATCGGCATTCCCTACCGGCCCGAAGACGCCCCGATCGATCTGACCGCCATGTCCGGCGAAATCATCGCCGCCTTCAAGGCGTTTTCCGATCAACACGGATACATGCCAAGACTGTTGATGGAAAGCGGGCGTTACATAACCGGCCCCCACGGCGCCCTGGTCACCACCGCCATCAACCGCAAGGAGATCTATCGCACCTATGTGGGGGTGGACGCCTGCATGTCGGCCCTCATGCGCCCGGCGATCTATAACGCCTACCACCACATCACCGTCCACGGCAAACCGGCCGACGGCGCCCTGGAGACCGTCGATGTGGCGGGCTCCCTGTGTGAGAACAACGACAAATTCGCCATTCAGCGGCCCCTGCCCCCCATTATCGACGGCGACCTGCTGATTATCCAAGATACCGGCGCCCATGGCCACGCCATGGGGTTCAATTATAACGGCAAGCTCAGGCCCAAGGAATTACTGCTCAAAACGGACGGCACAGTGGCGCTGATTCGCCGGGCGGAGCGTCTGGAGGATTATTTTGCAACGCTTGACTTTGAACCGAACAGTCTTCCCCCCGCTTGACCGTTTGCATTATCGATAATATGAATAAAGAGGCGTCTGTCGAAAGGCAGCGCCTCTTTTTTGTTGTATCCGACTTTAAAAGAGAGTAAGAGATGTACCTTCACGCCCGTAACATCATAGGGTTTTTGGGGGGACCGGCTAAAGTTACCCATGGGCATAGCCGATATCTTTTTTACGGTGATATATGCCATTCATTGAATACTGGTTTTGATACCCCATAGCTATATTATTTTCCATTGGTCAATACGTCAAAGCGCTGAACAAAAAACGCTTCCGCCCTATTTTAACCAAACGCGCCGGCACTAAAGGATACGCTTTATTCCCGTTATCTGGCAAATGGTCGGGCAGTTACCATTCGGCTATTGCCCCGTTTGCATGGCCTTCATGAAAGACGCAGCAGCACTCGGCTGCCCGGACGAAAAAGAGTCATAAAAAAAATATATAAATTCAATTCGGCCGGCGGATAATCGCCGGCATAACCAAGGAGATCTCATGGACGATTTTTTACATAACCTAAGAAGCGGAAAACTAAAACAGGGTGATCAAAACCGGCGCAATTTCAACGATTACAAAAATTCACAGCGCCGTGTCACCAACGAGCGCAGAAAAACGGATTACTACGCAAAAGTAACCAACGAAAACTTTTCGATGATCAAGCAGACGCTGGACACTCTTGCGGATTATCAGAAACGCATGGCCGATGCCGTGGCGGAAAGAAACAAAACACAAAGCCGCATTGCCGATGCATTGGAAACCATCGTCCGGTTAATGGATCGGGAGCCCGAAGAGGCGCAGGCGCAATCCACGGTACAGGCCGAAATGCCCGAGCGGATTCAATCCGAAGAGAAATGGGATGCAGCGCCCGGCATGGACGGCAAATCAGAGCAGGGCAACGGCGAAAAAGAAGCTGAGAACGCTGAACTGATCGACATTATCTCCACAATGAGAAATCAGGGCAACAGTTGGGAAAAAATCGCCCGTCATTTTGACGAGCAACAGATTCCAACCGTGTCGGGAAAAGGGAAATGGCGTGGCCCGGCAATCAAGAAAATATGGACGGCGCATGCCTGACCCATCCCGCATTCATCAATCGCCCGACGGACAAGGGTACTCATTTCGCGGCCACTGAATCAAGGGCTCGACGAACAAACCGATCCTTATCATCTTATGTCGCCCCAGTCACCTGTCGCTCACGCCTGGCCCCGGTACCAGGCAAGTGTATCGACAAGCCCCTGGCGGAGTTCCACCCGAGGGCAATAACCGAGGGTTCGTTCAATTTCACCGATATCTGACAGGGATTCATGGATATCGCCGGAGCGTGGGGGAGCGAAGATGGGGTCAAGGTCGACACCGGAAAGCTCGCCGATCAGCCGCCATAAGTCCGAAATTCGAATCGACAAACCGGTTCCCACATTAAAAATGCGTCCGGCAGCCCTGTCGTGGGTCGCGGCCAGCAAATTTGCCGCCACGACATCGGAAACGGAAACGAAATCCCGCGATTGGCTGCCATCGCCATAGATGGTCGGCGCCTCCCGCGTCGCCGCCTTGGTCATGAATATGGAAATAACACCGGAATAAGGTGAGGAGGGGTCCTGGCGCGGACCGAACACATTGAAATACCTGAGACAAACCGTCTCCAGCCCATAAAGGCCGCCAAAAGCCGAGGCGTAGTACTCTCCGGCAAGTTTCTGAACGGCGTAGGGACTCATGGGCCGGGGCGTCATCGCTTCCGTTTTCGGCATTTGCGGATCATCTCCGTAAATGGCGCTGGAGCTGGCCATGACCACACGCCGGACGCCGCCTTGACGGGCGGCATCCAAAACACGGACGGTCCCCAGGCCATTGATCTCGCAGGATTGGGATGGATCCTCGACGGACTGGGTCACCGAAACCAAGGCCGCATGGTGAAAAACCACATCGCATCCCTGTATCGCCCGGCCCAGGATGCCCGCGTCACGGATATCTCCTTCAATAAATGTAATTTTATCTTTATGATGGTCTATATTGGCGCGATGCCCCGTGGAAAGGTTGTCCAAAACGGTCACCCGGCTGCCGCCGGCCACCAGCGCGTCCACCAGATGGGAGCCGATGAACCCGGCGCCGCCCGTTACCAGTGCATGATGAATTTTTTGCATATGTCGATCCTTTGTGATCCAATGTTCTAAGAAAGAGGGCCTTACCCCGGAAGTTCACGAAACGTTCAACCCAATCATCCCTGCACCAGTGATCGCCATGAAACCAAACCAACTCGTCGTCTGCCGAAATTGCCAGTTCTATTTCGTCACCTGGGACCCCCGCCAGCCACACGGCTGCCGAGCCATGAACTTTAAAAGCCGGCGACCGCCTTATCTTGTCGTGCGGCAGACATCCGGCAAAGCGTGTTTGAATTATCGTCCGAAATCGAAGGAATGTAAAGTGGAGGAATAACCGCTTGCTCGATTCAGTGTTCAAAGCGACTGCATCTGGGTCGTGACCGACACGCCCCCCCCCGTGACCGGTTTTTTAAGCTTGAAGTCTTTCTGGCTGGCCAGCGACAGACAAACATCGACCACCTCGGGGTCATAAAGACGCCCGCTGTTTTCGTTCAACTCACTGAAGGCTTTCTTGATGCCCAGGGAAGGACGGTAAGGACGGTGGGAACCGATGGTTTCAAAGACGTCGGCAACGGCCAGTATCCGGGCTTCCGGCGAAATATCGCCGGCCGTCAGACCGCAGGGATAGCCGGAGCCGTCCAGGCGTTCATGATGCTGGATGACGATATCGGCCAGGGGCCAGGGGAAGTCTATTTTCCTTAGAATGTCATAGCCCGAGCGCACATGGGTTTTGATCATTTCGTATTCCGGGCCACTGAGTTTTCCGGGTTTGCATAAAATTTCCCCGGGAATGGTGATCTTGCCCAGATCGTGAATCACGGCCGCCATGCGCAGCCCGTATACCCGGTCCTCGGACAGGTTCATTTTCTCGGCAATGGCGGTGGCCAGTTCGGCCACACGGTCCTGGTGGCCCGCGGTGTATGGATCGCGCATTTCGACAGTTAGAGAAATCGCCTGTACAAAGCCCTCCATGGCCTTTTGGGATTTCTCCAGATTACAACGCAGTTTCCGGGCGGTATCCTTGAGCTGGTTCCTTGTGCGCCGCTCGTTGAGAACCCGTTTCAAGCGAGCCACGATCTCGGCCAGACGAATGGGTTTTTCGATAAGATCGCTGGCCCCCTCGGCGATGATTTTCTCGTATGCAAAATTATTGACCAGCCCGGTGATAATGATCACATCGGCATCAAACCCGGCCTTGACCCGGCGGCACAGATCCAGGCCGCTCATCCCCTGCATCTGAACATCCGACACGACGATCTCGACCGGTTTGGTCTTGAGCAGTTCCAGAGCGTCTTCGCCGCTTTCGACGGCAATACAGCGACACCCCGAGGATGCAATACCGCAGGAAAGAATATCGCGGGTATCGTCATCGTCGTCCACCACCAGAATCAGGGGGAACAACTGTTCTTCACAGGATGTGCTTTCGCTTACTGCAGCATCGGTTCTTTTGACGATCATGAACGCTCTCCTAACCCTGTCGCGTCAGAAATCCGTGGTCGCCGTGTTCGATAAAAACGTCGGTAAAACCATGGAAACGGCTTGTTCCGTGCTGGGATTAAACCATGAGAAAAATAACATACAAAGCATAACATCCTACCAAAAGCAAACCTTCGGCGCGCGAAAGGGTCAAATCTTTTCGCATCAGAGCCAGAGGCATCGCGCTGGTCAGCATCATGACCAGATAATCGACCACCAACCCGCTGCCCACAAAACCGCCGTCAATGGTTATCGGACGAACCATGGCCGTGGCCCCGACCACGCTGAGCAGGTTGAACACATTGCTCCCGACAAGGTTTCCCAAGGAGATGTCCATCTCCTTTTTCAGGGCTGCAACGATGGAGGTCGCCAGTTCCGGCACCGATGTGCCGAAGGCCACCACTGTCAAGCCAACCACTTTTTCGTTGACCCCCAGGGCGGACATGATGCTCACCGCCGCATCCACAAGAAAGTCCGCGCCGACCACGACCGCGCCGATACCGCCAACCACCGCCAGCGCCTGAAACCACTTTTTTGCCATAAGATCCGTAACAGGTGATTTCTCATCCTCGGCTTTCGTGTCTTTTCGGTTGTCTTGCAAGGCAACTTTATAATTAAACCACGTGTAGGCGATAACTCCGCCAAATAATACGACGCCCTCTCCCCTGCCGATCACCGAATTAAGGGAAAGCAAAAGCAAAAAAGCGGCAATGGCAAGCATCAGCGGGATGTCCCGCACGATCACGGTGCGATTGGTGATCACCGGCTGAAACACGGCGGTCAATCCAAGAACGAGGGCAATGTTGCAGATGTTGCTACCCACCACATTGCCAAGCGCGATCATGCTTTTGCCCTTCATGGCCGACACCAGGCTGACCACCAACTCGGGGGCCGAAGTTCCGAAGGCAACCACCGTAAGGCCGATCACCATGGGGGTGAGCCCGAGGCTGCGGGCAAGGCTCGATGAGCCCTGTACCAGCCACCCGGCGCCGTAATACAGCAGCACAAGCCCCAAAAGAAAGAAAAACAATTGACTAAGCAAGCCTTTACCCTTTCATGAAACATAAAACGGCAGCCTCGGCTCCCGATAGAAAAAGGCGGGAAATCTCCCCGCCCGTTCAATGTGTTAACCCCTGTTACTATGACATTGTTGGTCATGGATTTCAATTGCCAAACGACAGACGTTTTTGAATAGGCGCTAACCAAAATTTAGTTTTTCTTTCACACCAATCTCACATCTTTGCTGTTATCTTCCCTACCGTTTATTTCAGTAGTATTCGGAATCAATCCAACCCCCTTTTTATTCATTCCAAGGAGAACAAGATGAAACATGCCAATGTTATGAAAATCGTCACATTGATTGCCGGGGTGGCCATGGCGCTGAGTTCCGCTACGGCCCACGCCCTGGAGGCCAAGGTATCCGGCCAGGTGAACCAAATGGTCATGTGGGCCGACAACGGCGATGACGGCAAACTCTTCGTCACCGACAACGACAGCTCATCCACCCGGATTCGTTTTAAAGGCTCCGAGAAATTCGATTGGGGGAAAATCGGTCTTACCATGGAAATGGATGCCCAGCGTAATGCCAGCAACAAGCTGGACATTCCCGCCGAAGGCGAAGGCGTGGAAGACGGAGACTTCGAATGGAAGGACCGCAAATTTGACATCTCTTTCGACAATCGGTTCGGCAAATTCAGCATCGGTAAAGGCGACGGCGCCGCCAACGGCACATCCGAAACCGATCTTTCCGAAACGTCGGTGATCATGTACTGCGGCGTCGGCGACACTGCCGGCAGCATCAATTTCATCGATAGCGATACCAAAACGAAAATCACCAAGGTCAGTGCGACCCGCGACCAGTTCGACGGTTTGAGCCGTAATGAGCGTCTGCGCTACGACACGCCGTCATTCGGCGGTTTTAACCTTGCCGCGAGTGTCGCCAACGGTACCGCTTACGAGTTGGCCGGTTATTGGAACGGCGACTTCAGCGGTCACAAGATCGCCGCTTCGCTGGGATATGTGGACAGCCAGGACCGGGGGACCGTTGGAGAGGATCAGTGGACCCAGTTGGGCCTTTCCGCCTCCTATCTTGCGCCCTTCGGACTGAATCTGACCGTTTCCTATGGTATGCGCAATTTTCAGGATGAGACCAAGGATACCCGCCTGGCGGCCGGTCAAACCGACGATGCGACCAATATGTACGTCAAGCTGGGTTATAAAGTCGGCATCCATGCCTTTGCGGTTGAATACGGGGTCACCGAAGACCTGGATCTCAAAAACGACGAGTCCTCCAACTACGGCCTGGCCTACGTGATCAAACCTTGGAAAAGCGTTGAATTCTATGCCTCCGGCCGTGTATATTCACTGGATCGCGACAATGTCGATCTTGATGACATCACCCAGATCATGGCCGGAACGCGCATCAAATTTTAAGGCAAAAAAAACATGCAAAGAGGGTTAAACCATTTCTGTCGGTTGTTGGTTGCGGCTGCCACGGTTTGTGTAATCGGCTGTGGCGGTCAACCGTTCGACTACAACCCGGGCACCGAAATACCGGAAGGCCCCGGGCTTTTCTCCGGGGAAGACGGAGAGTTCAGCGTCTACCAATCGCCATCAACCCCAAAAGCCGATGTCGATGGGGAGGACACCGAAAAAGAAACCGCCGCCAAAACGAATACGCCATAAAAAATAGTCGGCGACGTGCATGGTTTTCGGAGGTTTGCCGGGGTGAAGCGGGAAGGATTGCGTGAATGGCGGGGCTTCCGCAAAGAGACCCCGCCATTTATGGCACAAAAACCATTTGATCAGTATGTCACCACCCGGTCAAGCCCCTTGGCCTGCTTGACCCAGTCTTCAACCTTGGACTGCGCGGGAAGTTGGCGCACCAGTTTCTTTTCTTCGTTCACCTCGGCCATTTTGTTGTAAAGATTTTCTGGATTGCGTTGGGCCAGCTCCGGCACGGTATCCACACCGGCGACTTCCAGCAAATCCGCGTATTCTTCGCCAATACCCTTGACGCGTGCCAGGTCGGCCCGATTTACCCATTTCAGGATCAGTTTTTCCGAAATATCGGCCCCGTCGGCGATCTCCTTGCGCCCTTTCTTGGTGGCGCCTTTTTCGAGCAGTGCCTCCACGGTTTTGATCCCAATTCCAGCCAGTTTCCCGGCGTAGCTGTCGCCAATGCCTTCGATTCCGTCGATCTTTGTCATCGTTTTTCCTTTTTAAAGTAGAAGTTATCCCCTTTTAGAACCATTGCGTTAGAATCTCATGTGCCCATGGTTAATAACCGTGGCACCAAAGAATCGCGCATATCATATGGCAGGAGGCGTGTCTACGGTTTCAATCCAATTATTCCTTGACGATTCCACACAAATGTGTCCGGTATCCCCTGCGAAGGGGTGATCCGATAATTCCGTCAAATAAACTGGAGTGACTATGCAAAAAGAAAAGGTCAGCGTTTCTTCCGGGGTCGACCAACTCGACCGACAGTTGGGGGGATTGTTCATTGGCGACAATGTGATCTGGTACGACGATTCCGGCAGCCTCGCTTCGGTCTTTTGCTTGAATTTTATGGAAGAATCCCTGAAACGGGAAAAACCCCTGATTTACATCACCTTCGACCGCTCCCCGAAAACGCTGCTGAGTGATCTGGGACATTTGGCGGAAAGCCCGTTTTTGACCATCCTGGACGGTTTTACCCACGGCAAGGGCGACGGCAGCGACGTGTTCAGCAAGTTTTACGAAAAAGACGGCGCCCAATGGCCTTTTCAGATTGTGCGCATCAACGAAGCCGCCAATCCGGATGTGGTTGCGGACGCCATCTATAAAATTCATGGCACCATGAAAGGTGATGTGCGTTTCGTATTCGACTCTCTCACCGGCATGCAGGATCTATGGGGGGGAGAACAAGCGATTTTACGATTCTATTCACGGGCCTGCCCGCGGCTGTACGAACTCAATACCATCGCCTACTGGGTCATGGAAAAAAGGGCGCACTCGGAGCGTTTGCGGGCGAGCATCAACCAGATCGCGCAGGTGGCCATCGAGCTTTCCCTTCGCAGGGGGAAGTCCACCCTGACCATCCTGAAGGCCGACAAACGCAAACCCGACACCCTCGATATGCCTCTGGTCTATTGGAATGACGGTCTGGATGTTTCCCTGGCGCTGGAGGCGGGTAAAGGCGTGAACATCGGCCTGGGCGGCCGACTGAGGCAGATCCGCACCCGCCAGGCCATGTCCCAGAAAAGACTGGCCGGCCTGGTTGGCGTGACCCCCAGCACCATCTCACAGATTGAAAGCGATACGATCTATCCGTCCATCCCGGCGCTGATAAAAATCGCCCAGGCCCTGAATGCAGATGTGGCCTCTTTTTTTCAGGGAAACGGGAATGCTACGGAACGTGTCGTGTTCTCCGGTGACGGAATTCCGGTCCATTTTTCCGATCTGCCCGGCCAGGACATTTCCGGCCATCGTCTGCTGCCGCCTGATGTCGATGCCCATGCCGAACCCTACCTGATCGAAATTCCGGCGGGCAGAAAACTCTCTTCTCATTTCTTTATCCACAAGGGCATGGAGATGGGCTATGTTTTGGATGGCCATCTGGAAATCACCGTCGGGAACCGGCACCACAGGGCTGGTGCCGGTGATGTGATCTACCTGCCGAAGACCTTTCCCGAGCAGTGGAAGAATACAGGCCAGGCGGTTGCCCGGCTGTTATGGATCAAGATACGCGTATAAACGGGTCATCCCGTTTTAGCTGTTGAGAATTTTTCTGGCGCTCTCGTCGTTGGCATCGGCCATGTGGCGAATGCCGGTCTCCTTGGCCGTTTCGCGGTTTCCGGCGAAGATATCGTCCCGGGTGACCCGGGTGACCGAGAACTTACGCGCGCCGGCCAGAAGCTGTTGCATGCCGCAGTAAAGCTTGTCGACCAGGGTGTAAAAAGCGATGGCCCCGTAAGGCACCCTTTTCATCTCGTCTTTTCCCACGATCTTCTCCACGTCG
Organism: uncultured Desulfosarcina sp.; assembly: GCA_963668455.2. Classification (GTDB taxonomy): domain Bacteria; phylum Desulfobacterota; class Desulfobacteria; order Desulfobacterales; family Desulfosarcinaceae; genus Desulfosarcina. Next base: position 321,960 of record CAXXOY010000015.1, on the reverse strand, counting down.
AAGTAACAGGCGAAAATCTCCTTGGCCGTCGATCCCACCTGAAGGACGGTCTTGGGCAATTCGCTCCAATGGCCGTTGACATCGGCCCGTTTCTCTTCGAACAGGGCGCCTTCGATGTTGGAACCGACAAAGCCGGGAATCATGATGCCGCGCCCCATGCAGATCAGTTTGGTGAACGGCGCGCCCAGGGCCAGTCCCTTGAAAATACTGTCTTCCAGGGCGAACCCACCGGCGAAGGACATGTCTACTACCTTGAGCCCCTTGGCCGCCAGAATACTGGCATACTCATAGGCCTTGGCATGCAGGGTGATGGAGGGCACGCCCCAGCTTTGCATCATATTCCAGGGGCTCATCCCCGTACCGCCGCCCGACCCGTCAATGGTGAGCAGATCCAGCCCGGCGTCGGTGGCGAACTTGATGGCCATGGCCAACTCTTCCATGCCGTAAGATCCGGTTTTTAAGGTGATGCGGGAAAATCCCAGGCTCCTCAAATACTCGACGCTGCTCATGAAGTCATCGCGGACCTGCTGGACCGAAGAGAGCTCCGTGCCCCCGAGGCGGCTGTGGCGGGCAAACGATTTAATGGAGCCGTTTTCAAAAGCCTCCCGCACTTCCGATATGGTCGGGTCCGGATCGACCACGTACCCCCGTTCATGCAGGAATGTTGCGTAATCAATACTGGTTACCTGGATTTCGCCGCCGATATCCTTGGCGCCCTGCCCCCATTTGAGTTCAATGATCACCTTGTCGCCGTATTTGTCGGCCACGAACTCGGCCACACCGTTTCGCGTATCCTCCACGTTAAGCTGTACGATGATGGCGCCATAGCCGTTGTAGTAGCGAAAATAGCTCTCAATGCGCCGCTCCAGCTCCGGAGCCTTGGTGATCTTTCCCTTTTTCTCTGGCCCGGTGCCGATTTCGGACTGCCGGTCCACGCCGACCACGTTTTCCCCGATCACCACCGGGATGCCCACCAGGGCCCCGCCGATGGCAAAGGAATCCCAATATTTCTGGGCCACGAAGGTGGAGCCCAGGGCGCCGGTCATCAGCGGGATACGGGCCTTGGTCTTGATTTTGTTCCCGAATTCGGTATCCAGGGAAACGTTGGGAAAAATACAGTCATCGGCATTGCTGGTCAGGCCGCCGGCCATGCCATGGGCGCCGTAGGCATAGCCTTGAATGCGAAGAGAATTGTAGGAAACGCCCACATGCGTAGTGTTGTCGGCCCCGGCCGTCACGATTCCGTAACTTCTCGGGTAGAGCAGTTTTCTCCCCACCAGGCTGGATAGCCAGGTTTCACACTGGCCGGTGCAGTCGGCCCGGCAAAGGGTGCAGAGGCTGGATTCCGTCGGATTCCCGCGGTTGACCGTACCGAGAACGTCGTTTCGCTTGGAAAAACGTAATGCTGTCATTGTGCCTTTCTCCTCTTATTTATCGTCCAAAAACAAAAAACGCCTGAACCGTTGGATAAACCTATCCAGCGGTGTCAGACGCCATTGTCCGTAAAAGCCCGTCAGTGAGACAGGCCGTAATAAACCGTACTTCTCACGCCATTGTGAAAAGGGTTGATTGTATCAATTGGAGTGGAAAACAAAATCGTGGGAAAAAGTTTTAGCCGTACTTATTTTTTGTGTCAATATATATTTTAAATAAACCCATTTTGGTCACCCCTCCCCCGCGATGTCCTCGGAAAGGAGAATGGCTTCGGCAATCTGACGGATCGGTTTTCTCGAATCCATACTTCGCTTTTGTATCCAGCGAAAGGCTTCGTCCCCTTTGAACCGTCGGCGATGCATGAGGATTTCCTTTGCCCGCTCGACCATCTTGCGCGTTTCCAGCTCCTCCTGGATCACCGTGGTTTTAACCATCAACTCGGTGTTGAGAATGGCAACGGCCGCCTGATTGGCAACGGCCGTGAACATATTGATCTCGGTGTTGGAAAAGGCGTGGGGACGGGCGGTGAAACAGTTGAGGACACCGATGATTCTCTCGTCCTTGAGCTGCAACGGGACGCTCATCATGGAAACCAGGCCCAGCTTGCGTGCCATCTCTTTTTCCTTGAACCGGGAATTGCGAAGCACATCGGTAATGACAACGGGACGTTTTTTGGTCACGACGTAACCCACGATGCCTTCGTTGAGATTTAAGGCACGATCTTGAACGTAGTCCGGGTTTAGGGACTGGGTTGCCTTCAGCCGTAGTTTCGGAGGTGAGGTGTTATTATCGATCAGCCAGAGCGAGCAGATTTCCACACCGGTGACTTTGGCGGTAACCATGACGATCAGCTTCAGCAGGTCCTCCAAGAACAGATCCGATGTAATGGCTTGACTGATGTCCGTCAACGCTTGGATATAGTTGTCATAGGCATGCGGGGCCACTCTCTCCATTTCAGCCTCCCTGACCGTGGCGTCAAACAATAGGTATAGATTAGTTTTACTAAACCAATCCTATACAAATATTATTTGATAAACGCAATTCAATCGCCATTTCTTATGTGGAAACCACGATTGAATACGGTCAAGGGGGTTAGGAAATGGTCTTTCCCGTTAGATGCAGTGATTTGCGCAGCCCCATGTCAAGTAACGGAAAATCAGGGGTCGAAAGCGCACCTCAATCGATGCGATACGGCGGAATCAGAAATCGATATAAAGGCAAAACCGGCGGCACACTGTCGGAAATGTCTGATTGGCGATCATTCATTGTCTGCGTTAAAGGCAGGAAGCAACTCCATGTCGTCGAAGAACAGTTCACGGGTGGCATCTTCGGAATCGCTATAGAGATCTCGAATGGCGTCAGCTATTTTGCAGGCATATGGACGAATGGGAAATATATTGTGCGTGCGGAGCACGTCAACCAAAGCTTCGTTTCCTCTGGATATGGAGTCGACAATTTTGGCGCCCTGATAGGTTTCCTGGCAAACCAATGAAAAGTTATCCGTACGCAGATTTTCAGAGGCCACGTTTTTCAGGTTCTTGCCGAGAACCGCATACTCGAAAATTTGCAGTTCATTTTTTTTTAAATTTTTGGAGATTAAAAATTTCTGGCGCATAAATCGCCTCGCTTTTCATGGGTTATCATACTCATGATGTTTCTTCTTCATCCGGCGCCTGACCTGAGGGATCATCCTCCAAGGGCTTATTTTTAGCCAGCTTGCGGTTGCGCTTTTCTTCTTTTTTCTTTTTCCTTTCCAGTTCTTTCTGGCGCTTTTGAAATGAATAATTCGATCGGGCCAAATCAAGACCTCCTGAATGCATGGATTGAATATTGCAAAAAAAGGAAAGGGCGGCCCTCAGGATAATGAAGGCCACCCTTTTGTAGGCAAGAGAAAATTAGATCACGGTAACATTTTTCGCAGAAGGCCCTTTGGGTCCTTGCTCAATGTCAAACGAAACTCTGTCACCTTCGCTGAGGGATTTGAAACCAGTAGCATTAATAGCTGAATGATGCACGAATACATCATCGCCGTCCTGTTGTTCAATAAACCCAAAGCCTTTTGAGTCATTGAACCATTTTACGACTCCTTCAGTCATAATAGCACTCTCCTTTCTTAAATTATTTTCAATGTTACAAACTGGAGGTGCCATCCTTGAAAATGGAATTCTTCCTTCAGAAAGAAACTGCCCTGAAGCAAGAATGATCACGACAGGACTTAATTGAATGGGTTAATAATAACAACATTATTTTAAAAAAAGCAAATCAATTCTATCAATTCCCGTCAAACTGGGCGGTTCAAATGTTGATACTCATGAAATATACCAAAAATTGTAATACAATAGGTCGGAATTTTCTTCTAAAAGGATGCTATCGTACCGATTCCCTGGAGATGGCGTTCAGGATTTTATTTGTATTCCTGATGGAAACGAATAGGGTCAGCAGCAAAAGAAAAAAGGCCATGCCTGTCGAAAGAATAAACGGCAGATTCGTACGGTTCGCCTTTGGGCGCGATACGGTGTTCTTTTCCGCCACTTTTTCCGTAAACCCTTTTCGAGGAACGATCCCCTCTTTAACCGTTATGTGTCCGGGTCCGCCGTCAAGCACGATTCGATAGGGCTCCATCGGGATTTTCACCGTGATTTCGCTTTCCAGGGGCAATCTTTGCCTGAATAAAACGGCGCCGCTGCCGAGTGCTTCCAGGCGGACCAAGGCGCCTTCGGCTGAGGCGCCGGTATCGAATTTTCCCTGAACGGTTATGGTGTCGTCGCCATTGTCCATGACGCCTACCAGCAATTTATGCGCAAAGGCATGCGAGGAAAGAAAAAACAGGACCAATACGCATGCCGACACAACCTTCTTACACATTGCCATACCTCTTTTTCTGTTTTGGCGCCGGAAACCTGGCGGTCTCTTTGTTTTTGACCGGCAGCCGTCGGGATATTCCTAAAAATAGCAGGCCGAAAATAAACAGCCCGGCATCCACGGCAAAAATATTCGTCAAGCCACCCTGAATCAGCGCCTGGGGGCCAAAACCGGTCTTCAGGCCGTGCAGCACCGACGCGCACATGAATAAAGCGCCGCCGACAGACAAAAATTTCCTTGCGGCCGCCTTGGAATCGATTTCGTGAAAAGACCAGCAAAACGTCGCCAGCCAGCAGTTGAAAAAGGCCCCCTGCTGCCAGACAAGTCTGTTTTCAAGGTCGAAGGGCAACAGCCATTGCAGTGTAAACAATACGCCGGTTGCCGGAATGACGCCGATCATGACGGCAAGGGAGAGTTTATCCATCCAGTGATAAAAGGGCGCCTTGCCCTTGAAGGGCTTTTTCTTTTTCTCAAGCCACAACATCACCCCGAAAAAAATGGCGACCCAGCAAGCGGCCATGGCCAGGAAAACCAGGGTGCGTAGGAGGATGCCGACGCCGAAGAGAAGATGAATAAAGTAAACGCCTTCGGTAAGCAACACGCTCCATGGTCGGTCCCCTACGCGCCGGTGCTCGATCAGGCTGCCGTCCCTGGCGTCCAGAATGATTGTCGGTCGATTGGTGACGCCGTTTAGAAACGGCCGGCGCGGATCGAAGCCTTCGATTTTGATTCTGGCCGTCGGATCCCCCCAGTTGATCAGGGTCAGGCGTTGCAGCCGCACGACCGGCTCCATTTCAGCCGCCCGCTTAACCAGATCGCGGATGGGCAGCATGGTGGCGGAATGGTTGGCCGGCGTCACCGGTTTGGCTTCCGGGAAAAGGACGGGACCGATGATGGGCCGGATATCGTTCTTCTCGCCCTTGGTGACGATCGATGTAAGCAGGCCTGCACCGTCGAAGCTGATGCCCATAACGCTCGCACACAAAACAATCAGAAGGAAAAAGGGTGACGTCCAGGTCAAGAGCCGCCTGTGCCAGAGGGAATATCGGCCACGCACGGTTTTGCCTGTTGATTTGAAGCGTATCCTGTAGACAAGAAAAAGGCCTCCAACGATCAGAAACAGGCTCCCCGCCGCCATCAGACCGAAAACCGTAAGGCCTGCTTTCATCAAGGGGCGTCCATAATGCATGCCGTTCAGAAACATCGCCAGACTGGTTTGCCGGCCTTCATCCTTGAGTTTTTCACCGGTCGCGGGATTGAAAACATTCTTGGGCGTGAATTGGTGATAAATCGCAAGGGCCGGATCTTCATAGAAGCCTGGAAGATCGATGAGGATATTGCTTTTGGGAAAGTCAGGATCGGTGAGTACTTCGGCCAGCATTGGTTCGTAGTCGATATAAGAAACATCGACCACGGGAAAATGCCGGGAGGGCTTCTCCCACACCTCGATGAACGGTTTGAATATGGCGAACAGGCCAAAGTAAAGGGACAGATACATGAGTAGCGAAAGCATAATACCAACGGCGGCATGCCAACGCAATAACCTGCTGTTGGTTATTCTTGATCGATTGGATGACATTATTGAGACCTCGCCATAAAACCCAAAATGCCAATGGCAAAAACAATGCTCGGAACCAGGCCGCGCAACAATGCGTTGAGCCGGTTGGGCGCCACGGATATCCAGAGTGCGGCCAGTGCCCAAGCAAACGGCATGAATAAAAAGGGGACAATGATGGCGTGCTTGACCGGTGCCGGAATCAGAAAAACCATCAGGGTCATCCCTGAATAGGCCACCAGCAATCCACCAAAAAATGAACAGAGGAAAAACCAGGGACCGATTTTGGCCCCTGCTTTTTCCGTTTGGTTGAGAATTGTCACCATATTATTAACACTCAAAATACATTTCTCCCTAAAAGTTACCCTTGATGCCCACCCCAAAAGACAAGGGTTCCATCATGTTGGCCACAATGCCACCCACCGATCGATCATCGTAATAATATGTGGGATCCCTTTGATCGAAAATATTATTCACGAACACATAGGGTTGCAGGTACTCACGGAAAGCGTAGCTCAAGCGGGCATTGGCCACCGTGAAATTATCCACCTCGTAGTCCGCCTCGTTCTCGTCCGTTGAATAGTAACCATCCGTGTACCGAACATCTCCGGAAAGCCGCAACTTGGGAACGATATCCCAATCCACGCCGACGTTGAACATATAGGCCGGCGCGCGTGAGAATTCATTGCCTTCGTATACGGATCCGCCGGCGCTTGTGAATTTGTCGACCTCGGTCTGTAGCAAGCCCAGCCCGCCCCTGAATCGCAGGTTGTCGAGGGCGAGATAATCAAGCGCGAGTTCGAGCCCATAGGATTGAGCGCTGTCCGCGTTGACCACATAGCTGCCGTATTGCAAAGCGCCAAGATAATCCGGCAAGAGCCGCTGGGAATCCTTGTAATCGCTGTAAAACAGGTTACCGTCGATGTTCAGGCGATCGGCCAGAAGCCGGGCCCGAAAAAAGAGTTCGTAGTTCCAGACGGTTTCCTCTTCGAAGGTTATATATTCGCCGTTTGTAAAAAGCAGGTTGACACCGCCGGGGTTGTAACCACGATTGACCAGCGCCCCCACGGTGAGAACATCAGGCGCCAAGTCATACGCCAACGATACTTTGGGAAGCCATGCATCGAAAGACTCGTCATAGTCAAGCTCGCCACCGGCATAGGGTGAGGTGCCGCTACGCTCGATCTGATCCTGTTGGAAACGCAGTCCAAGAGTAAGCGCCCATCGCTCGGTCAGGCGGTATGTCATCTCGGTATAAAGGCCGAGATTGTTTTTCTGGTCATCGAAGTCGGAGGTCCCCCTGAGGTAAAGGATATCGTCTGATGCGGTGCGCGCGACATAAAACCCGACAACGCCATTGAAAACCGAATCAATATCGCCGTATGTCAGACGCAAATCGTTGGAAAGGTTCTCCTGGTCGATCTCGGCCCCACCATTGGTTTTGGGTTCCATGACACGATCGGTGTGAGTATCAGAATACTGGGTTTGGTTAAGAATTCCCAACCCATTGTCAAAATAATAATCGATATCAAGGATGGCGGTGTCCGTGTCCTGCTCCCAACTCGGCATCGATCCCGTCGCGTTTTCGAGGTCCTCATAAGGTTTCGAAGCAGTTTCATAGGTGGGACGATTGTTGTAAAGGTGAGAATAAGTAAGCTTTGACCTCAAGCCGGAGCGACCGTTTGGCTCCCAGAGAAGTTTGGCGCGGATATCGTAGGTTTTGAAATCCTGATCGGTCTCACCCTGCGTAAACGCCGGATTGGTATAGTCGATAAACGTATCTCGCGACCAGTAATCGCCTGATAGACGCACGGCCAGGGCGTCCTTGACAATGGGTCCCGAGAAGGCGAGCGAAGCGCGCTTGCGGTTATAATTGCCGGCCTCCGCCTGGTAGGCCGCTTCGGGAGTGAAGCTTGGGTCTTTGGTGTTGACGATAATGGCGCCGGCGATGGCGTTGGCGCCCTGGGCGGTTGTCTGCGGCCCGCGGAAAACTTCGATGCTTTCCAAGTCCCAAATCGATACCGACCCGAAGGCATACTCGTAAAAATTCAAATAGTGACCATCCAGGTTGATGGTTGCCCGGGGAATGGTTCCCCCGAAGAAAGCGGTCGAGCCGTAATTCGGCCCCTGGGTATCCTGGCCGCGAATGACGGGCGCGCCGATCGTATTGGTGAAAAGGACATTGGGTACGTCCCTGATCGCCTCGGAAACGGACGTGGCGCCGCTTTTGTCCTCGAGATCCTCGGCGGAAAATACCGATGTGGAGGAGGCCGTGTCTTCAAGGCTGCGCTCTATTTTTTCTCCCGTAACCACAATATTGGGCAAGGCCACCGAGTTTGTGCCGTCATCCGGCCGCGCTTTGTATTTGGCGATGATATTGGATTCCACAGGGGAGTCATCGGCCAACGCAATGTTCAATGATCCTGAGAAACCAATCACAATCAGTACCCCCATGCAGGAAAGCAGGCGCGCACACCCTCTTCTTGTTTTCCCATGGTCAACGCCACCCCTGTTATTTTTCGGTCCGCTTTTGTATTTCACCCTTCCACTCCTTCTTCGCTGTTGCTTGGTTGTCGTCTGAGAATTTACCATCCGGAAAACAACGCCGAATGCAAATCAAAGTTAGAAGCAACTAACACGGTGGTCCCCAAAAAACTAACGCTCGCTTATTTTTTTTTAGCGGAATTTTTGAATCGATTCACGGCACACGCCATGGAAGTTTGCGACAAGGTGATTATGCCACGGAAAAATCGCAGCTTCGTTTTCGGTATCGTCCGGGAAGGTATCCCTTATATTGACGGAAGGCCTTGCTGAAATGGCTGAGGCTGGAGTAACCAACGGCGAAAGCGATCTGGGTGACATTCATCTCACCCTGTTCGAGTAGTCGGCTGGCCATTTCCATGCGTTTGTGGCGCAGATAATCGAAGGGCGTCACCCCATAAACCTCTTTAAAGCACCGGTACAAACGGCTTTGGCACATGCCGACCTGTCTGGCCAGTTCTACGATTCCGGGCGGGCTTTCAAGGTTTCGGGTCATCAACTCGCCGGCGTAGCGCACCTTGTCGATATCCTTTGTCCTTGCCCCGGGCCGGTTCCGGGTGTGGAATTGTGCATTGTCCAGTTGTTCCAGCTTGTAGGCTATTAGCTCAAGGACCTTGCTTTCCAGAAAAAAATCGCGTGTCAACCCCTGATAGGTGCACTCTGCGATTTGCAGCAGGACGCAGCGCATAGCCGGGGTCAATGCCCCGAAAACACGCTGGGGTCGACGGCGAAGCCGATGCAACGCCGGAAACGCACCTTCGTCGTCCCTGGCCAGAAAAGATTGAAACGCTTGCGGCTCCATCATGATGTTAAGCCGCAGAACCCGCTGGGTTCCAACGATTTCCCGCATGTTGCAGCCATCGAAGTGGAAGGCTGCGCTTTGGCCGGCGCGAATGGGGTCGGCATTCTTGAATCCACCGGGCTGACTGCTGATGTCGCCGGAAAGGCAAAACCCAAAACCGAAAACGGCGGGAAAGCCATTGTACTCGAACCGGGTTGCCGCATTGAGTGTAAAATCCGACAGAGACAGTTGAATGCCCGAGTTGAGGGTCATGGTTTTAACGCATCCCCGGCCGATGTCGTCGGGAAGCGCTATTCGGCGTTCGGCATCGGCCTCGTTCCGGTGGTCAGGCGTGAGTTTCAGTTTCAGCATTATTTGACCTTGATTGCGATGAATTCATCATGCATTGACAGCAAGCGGACGCATTAGGTTAATCAAACATATCAATATAAATCAAGCACAAAGAGGATTGACAATCGTTTAATTCGCAAACAAAAAGTCAACAAAATGCATAGTCAACAATGTTGACAATAAAGAGGCCCGGATTTATCTTGCACCCAATCGGGTTGGCAGGGCATGCAAAGCCGCGCCCTGGCAACCTTTTCCGTAAGGGGGGAAAACTAATGGACGATTTTAAATCCAAAGTAGCCTTTATCGTGGAAACCGACGGTCTGTTAAAGGATTATCTGGAGTCGGTGGTAATCAACGAAATCAAGTCCCGCATGACTGATGACACCTTTAAAAACCTGAACACCCATCACATCCATGCCGCCTTGATTTTAAAAAGCATTGCCCCGTGCTCGCTTAAAAAATTCGCGGCAACCATGCGTCTGTCCAAGGCGGCCGCTTCCGCCCTGGCGGACCGCATGGTCACGGCCCAGGTGATCCGGCGTCAGCCAAACCCCCAAAACAGAAGGGAAATTCTATTGACGGTCAACCCCGAATTCGAGGCCCATGTCACTTGGGTCCGGTCCGAGATGACCCAGTGGTTTGAAAATCTCACCAGCAGGATGGGCATGGATACCTTCGAAAAATGGTATGAGGTCATGGTCACCCTGAATCAAGTTATTCAAAAGGAGCTCGAATCCACCCATGCACCATCTTAGTTCCGAAAACACCATTGCATACAAAAGCGGAGGCCTCCGGCACTCAAAATTCTTCCTCCCCTCTCTTCTATTGATCATGAGTGTCTATCCGCCCCTGTCGACGGATATGTACCTGCCCTCCCTGCCCGATATCGTTCAAACCTTCGGTACCACGGAGGCCATGGTAAACCTTACCCTTGTGCTGTTTTTCGTCTGCTTTGCCTTTTCGACCCTGATCTGGGGACCTGTTTCCGATAAATTCGGGCGTCGACCCTCGCTGATTGCGGGCATTTCGCTCTATAGCATCGCCAGCGCCGGGTGCATCTGGTCGAGTTCCATCAACCAGATGATTTTCTGGCGGATTCTCCAGGCATTAGGAGCGGGTGGGCCGGTGACTATTTCCATAGCCATCGTTCAGGATACCTATGCGGGCGATACCAAGCGCAAACTGCTATCCACCTTAAGCGCCCTGATGATGATTGCCCCGGTCGTGGCGCCGACCATAGGGGCGGCCTTGCTCATGGTCTCCCAATGGCGAATGGTTTTCGTGCTGCTTTTGTTTTTGGGTCTGTTTTCCCTGGTCGGCTGTTTTTTCATTGAGGAAAGCATTCCCCAAAAAAGCGACAAGTCCGTTTTCAGGGCGTTTGGCAGTCTGATATATATCCTCAGGGACGATTTTCTCAGAAAAGCCCTAACCGCCTTTTCCTTGCCGGCGCTCTATGCGCTGGGCTTTGTAGGAGGATCGGCAATAATTTTCATGACCGATTTCGGCGTTTCCTCCACTTTTTTCAGCATCTGCTTCGCCATCAATGCGGTATTCGCCATCCTGGGCGCCACTATTTACGTCCCGCTGTTACGGTGGTTTTCCAATCAGAAACTGATCGTATTCTCTTTTCTGGCCATTTCCATCAGTGGTATTCTTATCCTCTGTTTCGGACAAATAAGCCCCGTTATATTTATAGCCTGTGTGCTGCCGGGAACGATGTTGAGCGCATTGCTGAAACCGCTCAGTGTGGAATTGATGATGGACGCCGGCGGTCCGAATTCCGGTGCGGTATCTTCCATGATCAACTTTTTTTTCACCATTATCGGCAGCGTTGGAATGCAGATCCTGGCTCTGGGGTGGGACAGCCGGGTATTCGTATATGGCGTGATGGCGGTGGCTACGGGGCTTTTATGTTTGTTGGTGTGGGCGAGGGTAAAATAGTATTGCCAGATTAATCGGAACTCACGGGGAAATGGGGGCATCGCCGCAACGCTCGCATTGCGGTTTTTACGTCAACGGCCGCTACTCGTCGTGACGATCCGGGCCTGCGGTTTTTCAGACACCACAGGCCCGCCATCCCGTCACGAACAAGTTATAGCCTTTACAACAGGCATCAAGACGAACCTGCCAGGGCATCGGCCCCCTGCTGGTCGGCCACGGCCTTGCGCAACTCATCGGAGGCTTGCTGCAACACGGGAATGCTCTTTGAGGCGGCGGCCACGGTCTGCTCGGCAAGCTGGTCGGCCTTGGCAATGGCTTCCAGGAAGGTGTTCTTGGAGGCGATCAGTTTATCCATCTCGCCAATCATTTTAACCCCCAGTGCCCCCACATACTCCACATTGTCCCGGGTCATCTCCGCTCCAGCCTGAAGCAGGTCCGTAACCATCTCCTGGGTGGCCGAGGCGGCCTCGGCGATCTGGCGGGACTCCTGCTGGACCACGACCAAGGCATAAAGGTTGGTTAATAAAGGCGCCGCCTGATCCCGCATCATGGAAACCGTGTCCCGCAACTCAAAATTGGTGGTGATGCTGGTGCGCAGCCCGGTGAGCACCTGCAAAAAAATCTGCTCGTTGCCACGCAGAAAAAGGGCTCGTTTGCTAACCCGGCTCATGGCGTTCATGATCTTCTGACGCGACGCTTCAGGCGCCTCCTTGTGCTTCCGGCTCAACTCAGCGAAGACCAGTTCGGCCTGATAGGCCTTCAGAGAGACATCCTCAATCAATTGTTTCAGCGTGTCCGACTGGGTCATGATGGCGGCGGTGTTCTCATCGAGCCGGACCAGTCCGCCGTCCATGGACATGAGCAACCCGTCGATCTCCTCGCTGATGGGATTGAACCGGTCGGCCACCTTTTGTACAAGATCGCCAATCAGGGGGATACCACGCAGCTTACGAATCAAGCTATTCTTGATCCCTTTACCGCCGTATTGCTGCGCCAATTGGAATTGATCCTTGAACGGACGCGGGTCGAATTTTTCCATCAGGCCGCGCATCTGCTTGATCTGGTTGGGCAGCGGATTGTGCGTACCGTCACTGACCTTGTTCATCATCTCGCTGACTGTGACCTTACGCATCTCGAAAAAGCCATTGACCTCTTTCTGCGCGTCTTCCCCGATCCGGGTAAGCTCGGAGAGCACGTTCAGATCCTCGGGAGCGGCAAGGACCTTTTCGGTCAGCGCCGAAGCGGCGCTCCGGACGGCCTGGAGCCGTTCCGGCGAGGCCTTTTCAGGCGGGTGCGGCTTTATCTCGCCGGTGGCCGGGAGGGTGGTTGGCGCGTTCTCAACCGTCGACGGAACAGTGGGTGATGTCTGGGATTCGTTCATATGGTTCTCCTTAAAGGTTAAGGGACAAGGTTTATACATCGGCGTCAAAAGGAGGCGATAATCTTCTCCATTACCTCCGCTGTCGGCAGCGGCGTTACCGACTGAATCTGTTTGGGAAGCCCGAGCGTTTCAAGCACCTCGGCGGTTTTGCCCATTTCCAGAATTCCACCGGTACGGAATCCGAAGCGCTGCCAGGCGATTTGCTGCAGGTCATCGTCTTGAAGCGCCGCCATCAATTCCTGGCCGGCTTTGGTGAGGGCAATCACCGGATGTTCGGACCACACCGTGGGTTCGGGAATCATGACGCGAATATTGTCCTTGATGATCCCGTGGCTCTCGGGGTGAGCATTATAGAATTCCAGCAACAGGCTCTCGTAATTGGCAATCATGGGGAAAGCCCCCTGCCCCTGCTTGATATACTTGTCGAAGAGAATTCCACTGGAGTTTTCCATATATCCCATGGCCTTGAAAATATCGCGTAGCCCCGAAATGAACGTTTCGATGGTCTGCTTGTCCACCATCCGATTATCGTTCATGACAATCGCCAGCAGCCCGCTTAAAAGATAGCCGGAATTGCTCAGGCGGGGATCGGTGCAGCGTACCGTCACGCCACCGTTCTGGTAAGGCAGCCCCAAACTTTTCCAACTCTTTTTATTCAGCATCATCTCAAGGTATTTTTTCATTTTGATGATGTAGAATGTCTTCTGGCGCTTTTCCACAACCCCGGCCTTGACCAGGGCTTCGGCGATCGCCGGCCAACTGTAGAAGACAATCGGGGTGGAAAAAATATTGCTCTTTTTAAAATTGACGCCCGGATGGCGTGAGGCGAAGACCGCCGCCGCCAATTCGCTGGATGGCCACAGCGCATCGATCCCTTCCAAAGCGCCGCTGCTCATTTCCAGGCTTCCCATCTTGGTGCCGTCAATGACAAGCCCGTATTTATCGTGCAGAATCCGCTTGACCTCCGGGTCATTCAGAAACCCTTTCTTCTCGCTACCAAATCGAACGACAACTGTTTTGAGCGCTTTTCCACCAGAAGCGTGGTCCGATGATCCGCCCTGTGTTCCTTCGAAAAAATAGACGTAACCGAGGCCGAGGCCGACCGCCATCAGAATAAAAAGCAGTCCCAATCCCTTTTTCATGATTCATTCCTGTCTGATGGATTTATGGAATGGTCCATTTCCAGCATTCGTTTCAATGTGCCCGTGGCCATGCGCAGCTTTCGAAGATTGTTCTCTTGGAATCCCTGGTAGGCATTTCTCAAATTATTCTCAAGGGCCTCAAGGGTCTGGGCGATGTTTTGCTCATCCTCCTGCGTCAATACCTTGCTGCGATCCCGATCCGAAGCCAGATGAACATAATCCTGCACAATGGGCAGTACTTTATCGAACTGACTTAAAAACCGGTGGGCACGGCGGATATCGTCCGGATCCTTTTCAAAATTGTCGAAGATTTTTTCCGCCAGGGTGCATACCGCGCTCACCCGATTTCGAATGGTGGCATCGGGAACCGATGGAATCCACTTTTTCAAGGCAACCAGCTCGCGCCGGTGCGCATCGATCTGGGCGGACAAGTGGGCCAGGGAGGCGGCGGTACCGCCCATGATTTCCTGGACCTTGTTTTGAAACATCCCACCCAGTATCAGATTGAGCCCCAAATAGATCAGGACGGTCAGGGCCAGGCAAAGCCAGACGGGTAAGGCCGCAAAAATCAAAGCGCCCAGAAAAACAGTCGCGCCGGCCAGTCCGGCCAGAAGTTCAGCCGTTGCGGGAGTCATCAATTGTAACCTTTGGCGCTTCGGAATGCCTTTTCAAGGCCGGCCTTGCGCCCATCGAAAACCCGCCCCATGGTGGCCCGGGAAATCTCCTTGAGCTGAGTATCACTGGCGTTGCCATACAAAATGCTGAACACCGGCGGCAGGTCGAAAGGTGCATTCAATTGTGACCAGGCCTGCATCAACGCATCAAAACTGCCTTTGTTGGACTGCCCGTCGGTCATCAGGATGATGGATGGCAAATAGTCATACAGTTTGTCACCGAAAGTCATGAACACCTGCCAGCCCTTGGCCACCGGATTGTAGATATTGGTTCCACCCCGCGTTTCAAGGGTATTGACCGCCTGAATCAGCTTTTCCAAATCGGCCGGGTCATTGCCCTCCAGGATCAACGGTTCGGGCCACAGGAAACGATCGTCAAAAGGAATCAGAACGGTAATGTCCTTTTGCCCGGTCTGAATCAGATAAGTGGAAGCCCTGCGGGCGTCGAACAGATTGGTCAGAGCAGCCTTCAGATCGCGCAGACCGCCATCTTTCATGCTGCCGGAACAGTCCACGGCAAAAACGGTCAGGCTCGGTTTGCGGAAAACGGTCTGGTACAGAGTAAGGGCCTTGTAGGTTACGTTGGCATCCGGCCAGACAATGGGACTGATGGTGCGTCGCAGATCGATTCCCCATTCCGGATTATAAATATCCTTGGGGGCACTGTCAGGATTCATGCCGATCAACCCGGCCCGAAAGCCCGTGGCCAGGATTTTTTGCTGAACATCGGCGCTGGTCAGACAGTTCCGCAAACGAATAAAGGCCTCCAGCCGTTCGGCGTTGTCCGGCCGTTCAGGCTTGTTGACAAACCCCAGGGTACTGTCGGCCACGGCCAGGCCATCCACCGGATAAACAATGGTCAGCGGCTCCCTGCCCTGTCGGACAAGTTCCTGGTTGGCGGAGATGATCATGCTTTCGTAGTTGAACATGGCGTCAAGGCGATCGTAATCCTGGACAAACGTTTCCTTGAGCCAGCCCGAACTTCCCGAGCCGCGGCTCACGCCACCGAGTAATTTACGAACTTTTTCGCGCAGTCCTTTTTTATCCAGATCGGCCTCGGTCAGAACATCCGGTTTGCCGGACAGGGCCATAAGCATGCCCATGTAGGAGGAGAAGCCTGAATTGCTCTGGGTGGCCGACGTCATGGCGAAGTGAATTTTTCCTGCCTTAACGGCATCCAGAATTTCCTGGACCTTGACATCCTTTCCAACCCAGCCCAATTGACGCGCCAGGGAGGTTTTTATCCCCAGCCCCACCGGGCTTCGCATGATGGAAGCCTCTTCCTTGATGCGATGAAACGCCGTATCGCCCAAACGCAGCCAGATGGAACTGGCCGGCATGACCGCATCGCAAGGAAATTCCTTATTCTTGAGGGCCAGCATCATATCCACGGACCCGCTATAATGCATATTCACGGCGAGATTGTTTTCGCGGGCGCACTTCTTAATTATGGGTTCGATCAGTTTGCTTTCGGACCCGGCCATAATATCCAGTGTGATGCCTGCTGTGGATCCCCGTTGCGGCGCATCGGCCCCGGAAGATGAGTCCTTATCGGATGAACACGCAAGGCAAGCAAACGCTATCATGCCGGCCATGACCCAAGTCAATCTTGCCTTTGTCATAACTCCTCCTGCATAAAAGAAAAGGCCCGGCCCGGTACTCCCAGCCGGCTGTGGATGGCGAGATGCTATAATGGTTCAATTGAAGAAATATCGCTATTGTTGCAGGAAAGTATAGGCTGGCATCGAATTTCTAACACAATTCTAACAATGCCAACATTCGCGTTTATAGGGCTGGCGTTCGCGTGGCGTCAGGACCGGCTGCGACCTGGATGGGGGTTATCTTCATATCGGGATGGGCTTTTACATCAAAACGATTACAACAAATTCCTCTGCATCCACGCCGTCATGTTGGCCCACACGATCTTTGCCTTGAAGCCATTGGGGATTTCCAGATCGGCGTCGGTGGCAGGGGTTCGATTGAAAATGATTTCCGGAGAAACGGCCGAGGATCGTCCGCCGGGATAAATGGCCTGGATAGTGGCAGCAAATTTTTCTCCCTTGCCCGGAAAATCGGTTGTCTTGAGCCGCAATCGATTGGCGGTGGTGGTAAAATCCGTCGTGGCGATTTTTTCAAATGGCCGGCATTCGATGCGATAGCGCACGCCGGGCACATGTTCTTTCTCCCAATGAAATAAAACCGTATCTTTGTCGGTCAGGGCCAGAAAACCGGCGGGCGGCAAGGAAGAAGCCTCGGCAATGGTGGAAATCTTCCGCGGCTGGTCGTCGATAATGGCGGGACGACGGGCAAAGGCGATCAGATCCTGCTTTACATCGCCGGGGATGTCATCCCCGGTATAAAAAGTCACCATCAAATCGAATCGTTCTAAATAGCCATTGTAGGTTGGGCCTGCACTGTGAAGCTGAGGAGCGGCGAGGACCACGGCCTCATACCCCAGGCGGTTGCCTCGAGTCGGCGGCACGGCCTGCCGACCGTGATACGTACCGAAGGGATTGGCCCGAATGGCAAGGGCATCGTTTTCCGAAAGGTGCGTCATTTTTAAGGGGCTGAAGGCGAAATTGGCGTTCACCGCGCTGTTGGTGGCCACGGCCATGCCGCGTCCCTTCGCGCTCACCCCAACGTATTCCGCTGTGATCTGATTGTTGATATCGGCCAGATCCATGTTTTCGGGGGAGTGGCGAAAGTAGTCCACGGCAAAGGCATCTTCAACCCCCAGAAAATTACGTTTGTGGACCATAAAGGGATTTTCCATGGACCCATGGTGGGAAAAACGCAATTCAACGGGCGCCACCTCCTGCCAGCCGGCATCGATTTTCCGCGCCAGCATGGGCTTCTCGGCCTGAATCACGGTATCGCGCCTTGTGTCCGGGTAACGAACCTGGCCCTCGACAAACAGATACGGGCTCCCCTTGAGAAGACGCAAGCGGTAATCCACCCAGCCGGCCGCCCGGGTCACGCCCACCGGGCCGGGCCACGGGCCTTGCAGGCGAACGGCGGCCACCCCGTTTTGACCATTTTGTTCAACACTTACGGTCAATTGTTCAGGACTGTATTTTTCCCCTTTATAGATGAAATAAGGCACCAGGCTGTCCGCGTCCAACTGCCTGTCCCCATTTTGAAAAACGCCGGTTACGTGACCGTTGGCGCCAAATTGAACACGAACGAATCCATTTTCGAGCCGATGGGAAGTTGCCTTGAGAGAACCTTTAGCCGTGGATGCCTCCCGGGTTTGCGCCGGTTGCCGGCAAAGCGTGTAAACCCCGTCCGGCATCGATTCCCGTTTTGAAACAAGCAGGTTTATGGAAAGGCGTTTATCCGCCGGATGGCGCTCCCATTTCTCAACCGTGGCCGGAATGTTTCGCCCTTTGGCATCAGCGATGAAAAGACGCCCGTTAACGGAAGTGTCCACGGGTAGAGTGATGGCAAACCGCCGGTCGCCTTTTGCCTCTGTATCCAGATAAAAAAAGGTTTCCAGAACGGACTCATTCCCACCGGGCGAACCAGAGAGGCCTTTCATTGAGACCGCCTGTTTGGCTCGATCCACCAGACGGGCTTGAATTTGATCACTATACCAATCCAGGCGACTTAAAAGCGCCGCCATGGTTTCCTCACGCGGGGGCGTCAGAAACGGCGTAGCCAGCCCAAAATTTGTGGTGGAAAGCGCACGCAGCCGGGTTTCAAACGACCCGCGAAGCAAATCGGAAAGGTCCGCAGACATGGGTTTTACGCCATCGGTTGCCAGAAGCCTTTGAGCCACTTGGTGTACCCGCCGGTTACGCTCGATGCGGGTCCAATAATCCGAGGCATAGGCCTTTTCAGCCCAGGAATTGTAACCGTTGAAGCTGCCATCGGCAGTGTCCTGACTGAAGCGAACCGTTCCCACCGGTTTATGGGAAGCAAGGTAATCACTGACATTGCTGAATTTTACAAATTCCAAATCGGACACGGAATTCACCAACTGGTCCAACCCGCCGGTATTGGGTACCCACTCCAGATGCCAAGGCAGATCCTTGCCCGTCCAGAATTCGGCGTCGGCGTCGAAATTGATAAAAATCAATACGTCCCGTTTAATCTTGCCCTCATCCTGAAGGGTGTGCAGCCGCTCAGCCCAATTGCGCAGGCTCACATTTTCCACGAGGTCACCGGCGTGGTAGGTGGGCAGGATAATAATTTGCTCATCAGTGGCCGGGTTATGGTAAGTGATCGGATTGTGGGCCTCTTCAGGTGTCAACTCACGGGAAAACATACGAAAAGCATCGAAAGGCGTGGCGCTGTAATAAAGAGACACCGCCTCGATTCCCAGGGAAGCGTAACGCTTGAAGTTACCCGGCGTGGTCATCATCTCCTGGGGACGCACCACCGGCGCGACCCGGTCAAAAATATCCTTGACGCCGCTGCCCCGCTCATTGGTCATGGCCCGTCGCATGGATGTCATGAACTCTTTGTCCGTCATGGCCGACATCAAACCATTGTTGTAGGACATAAGAATGACATCGTCCTGGTTGCTTTTGACGCGGCGCTGAATGTCGCCGATTATGTCGGGCGCATACTCGGGCAGAAGCTCTTGCAGGGAGAAAAGGTTGTCAAAATCCCATACGGCACGCACCGGAATCCCCTGACGGTTGAACCGGTCCAGCTCGGAAATGGTGTGCCGGATAATCCGGATGTCCTGACCGAATCCGTTTTCATCGTTGGTATCACCCCGGAAGGAATGATATAAATTGACGTGAAACCCGAAGGCGATATTGACTTTATAAGGAGAGCCGGCGGAGGAGGTGTGAAAAGCCCTGGGCAGCCAAATTGTCCAGATCCCGATAATGATCAGGAATAGAAGGACATGCCTTTTGATGGAATATTGATTGCCGCCCATGATTGTCTGTAGCCATAAAAGTGTCTTCAGTCATTTCTAACCGTATTCTAATCATTTCCTAACGCAAAACTAACAATACATTTTATGGGGTCGACAGTAAAGGGGAAATTGGTTCTTCGTGAATCGGGGCTACTTGAAGTGGCAGGCCACCCGCCGGCTCGCCCCGACCGACTCAAGCCGAGGTTTTTGATCCGCGCAAATGGGTTGGGCCAAAGGGCAGCGGGTACGGAAGACGCATCCCGAGGGCGGCGCCAGCGGCGAAGGAAGATCGTCCTCAAGGACGATTCGTTGCTTGTTTTTCTCCAGATCCGGATCGGGTATGGGAACGGCTGAAATAAGCGCCTTGGTGTAAGGGTGAAGCGGGGCCTTGTACAGGTTCTCCTTGTCGGCGATCTCCATCACATTTCCAAGATAGAGCACCATGATCCGGTGGCTGACATGCCGAACCACGGAAAGGTCGTGGCTGATGAAGACAAGCGACAGCCCGAAAGACTCCTGCAATTCCTTGATCAGATTCACGATCTGGGCCTGAATGGAGACATCCAGGGCGGAAACCGGCTCGTCGCAGACAATGAGCTTGGGCTTTAAAATCATGGCCCGCGCCACGCCCACCCGCTGGCACTGTCCCCCTGAGAATTCATGGGGATAGCGATTGATCATGGGCGGCAACAGCCCCACCTGTTCCATCGTTTCCGCGACCCGATCCTTGCGTTCTTTGGCCGAAAGTTCCGGATGGTGAACGGTGAGCGGCTCTGCGATGATGTCGCCGATGGTCATGCGGGGGTTGAGGCTGGCCAGGGGGTCCTGGAAAATGATTTGCATATCCTTGCGATGGGCGAGCATCTCTCTGGGAGAAAGTGCTTCCAGGTGTTTTCCCATCCAGACGACCTGGCCGCCGGTGACGTCGAGCAGTTGCAGCATGCCTCGGCCCAGCGTCGATTTCCCACAGCCCGATTCCCCGACGACCCCGAGGGTTTCGCCGGGATAAAGGTCGAAACTGACCCCGTCCACCGCCTTCAGAGGGATAGGCGACGCAAACAGTTTTCTCGAGGTAATGGGGAAATAGACCTTCAGATCCCTCACCGAAAGGATAGGCTCTCCGGTCACCGGCCGGCCGCTCATGACAATTCCTCCATGAAGCACGCCTTCATGCGCCTGTCGGAAATTTGCCTGAGTTCCGGCGGCCGTTGGCGGCAGATATCCATGGCATACTCGCAACGGGGCGCGTAACTGCATCCCGGCGGCAGGGCCTGCAAGTCCGGGGGCTGGCCGGGAATGGTGTGCAGGGCGGAAATCCCTGGGGAGTCCAGCCGCGGCATTGAGCTGAGCAGCCCTTTGGTGTAGGGATGCCGGGGGTCATGAAAAATGTCACGGACGCCGGCCTGTTCAACAATCCGTCCGCCATACATGACGGCCACCCGGTCGCTGAGGCCTGCGACAACACCCAAATCGTGGGTGATCAGGACCGTGGCCATGTTCAACTCCAGGCCCAACCTGGCAATCAACTCCAAAATCTGGGCCTGAACCGTCACGTCAAGCGCCGTTGTCGGCTCGTCGGCGATGAGCAGTTTGGGCTGGCAGAGCAAAGCCATGGCGATCATCACCCGCTGGCGCATACCGCCCGAGAATTCATGGGGGTACATCCTGAACCGTTTTTCCGATTCGGGAATGCCCACCATGTCGAGCATTTCGATACTGGTCGCCGTAGCCTGCGCTTTACTCATGCCCCGGTGCGTCTCCAGCACCTCGGTCATCTGCCGGGATATTCTCAGATACGGGTTGAGAGAGGTCATCGGGTCCTGGAAAATCATGGAGAATTCCACCCCCCGATAACGGTTCAGCTCGCCGGCCTTCAGGCCGAGAATTTGCCGTCCCTCGAAAAAAACGCGTCCCTCGGCCCGGCCGTTCTTGGCCAGCAGGCCCATGATCGACAGAAAGACCTGGGTCTTGCCGGAGCCGGATTCGCCGACAACGCCAAGGCACTCCCCGGCCCGCACCTGAAAACTCACATCGTTCACGGCGCGCACCTGGCCGTCATGGGTGTGAAAGTGTGTGGTCAGATTCCGGACATCAAGCAGCATGATCTCACCTGTCTTTCGGATCGAGGGCGTCGCGCAGGCCGTCTCCAATGAAATTGAAACAGAAAAGGGTCAGGGCCAGAAAGGTGGCCGGGAAGATGAGCAGCCACGGTGCGGACTCCATCTGCTTGGCCCCCTCCGAAATCAACACGCCCCAGCTCGTCAGCGGTTCCTGCACGCCGAGGCCGAGAAAAGAGAGAAAACTCTCGGTCAGGATCACCATGGGAATGGTCAGGGTCATGTAGACGATCACCGGCCCCAGCACGTTGGGGATGATGTGCCTTAAAATGATTTTCGAATTGGGAACCCCCACGGCGCGGGCGGCCTCGATGAAATCCTTCTTCTTCACCGACAGGGTCTGGCCGCGCACGATCCTGGCCATGGTCAGCCACTCCACGGCCCCTAAAGCCACGAAGATGAGAAAAATATTGCGCCCGAAGAGCACCATCAGCAGGATCACGAAAAACATGAAGGGAAGCGAGTAGAGAATATCCACGATCCGCATCATGGCGTTGTCGATCCTGCCGCCCAGAAAGCCGGCGGTGGCCCCGTAGGTAACGCCGATAAAGAGGCTGACCGTGGTGGCCAGAACGCCGACCATAAGCGAGATGCGCGCGCCGTAGAGGGTGCGCACGAAAAGGTCACGCCCGTTGCCGTCGGTGCCGAACCAGTGTTTCAATTCGGCGTTGGGCGGCCCGGGAAAATCGTATCCCCAGTCGGGTTCATCGAAAGCCCAGGGGGAAAGGCAGGGCGCCAGAATCGCCAGGACGAGGATGACGGCAAGCAGGATCATGGACGCCACCGCGGCCTTGTTGCGAAAAAGGCGCCGCCGGGCATCCTGCCAGAGACTTCTCCCCTTGACCGCTTCCGACTCGGACAAGCCGCTCATCCGGTCATTGATATAGGATTTCCTGCCCGTCATTTGATTTTTACCCTTGGATCGAGAAAACCGTAGACGATATCCACGATCAGATTGAGGCTGATGATAAGCACCGCATAAAAGATCACCACGCCCATGACCACCGGATAATCGCGGTTCAGGGCGCCATTGACGAAATAGCGCCCGATTCCGGGCACGTCGAAAATCGACTCGATAACAACCGAGCCGGTGACAACCGCCGCCGTTGCCGGGCCGAGATAGGAGACCACCGGCAGCAGCCCGCCCTTTAGGGCGTGGCGCACCACGACGATCTTCTCCGCGAGCCCCTTGGCCCTGGCGGTGCGGATATGGTTGGAGTGCATGACTTCCAGCATGGAGCCCCGGGTCAGCCTGGCGATATAGGCGATCTGGGGCAGGGCCAGGGTGACGATGGGCAGGATCATGTGCGGCAAATCGCCGCCGCCCCAGCCCGCCACCGGCAACCAGGAGAGATAGACCCCGAACACCAGGGCCAAAAGCGGCGCGGTAACGAAATTGGGGATGACGATGCCCGTCATGGCGCCGGCCATCACGAGGTAGTCGATGGCCGAGTTCTGTTTCAGGGCCGCCACGGTTCCGGCACCAATACCAACCCCCACCGCCAGCAGGATGGCGATCAGGCCCAGTTTCAGGCTTACCGGAAACCCATCCTTGATCAGGTCGTTAACCGTGAAGTCGAGGTATTTGTAGGAGGGGCCGAAATCTCCTTTGAGAATATTTCCCAGATAGTCGAAATACTGCTGGCTGAGCGGCTTGTCGAGGTTGTACGCCTTGAGAATATTGGCCTCGATCTCCGGCGGCAGCTGCCGCTCCCGGTCAAAAGGGCCGCCGGGGGCTATCCGCATCATGAAAAACGCGATGGTGATGATCACCAGCAGCGTGGGGACGGCACTTCCCAGGCGACGGACAGCGTATGATAGCATCCAAAGCTCCGTTGGTCGTTGTGGAAGAAACCGCGAAACCAACAGCGAGGATTTCGCGGTTTCCAGTCAGTCGTCACTTAAGGGATACATAGCGCCATCTGTGCACATCCTTGGGGTTGTCCATGAAACCGACAACCTTTTTGGAAACCAGGTTCTTTGAAACGTAGTGATAGATCGGAATCACCGGCTGATCGGCCATGGCGAGGCTCTCCGCCTTGCGCATCAAGGCGCTGCGCTTATCGAGGTCGGCGGTTGCTTCGGCTTCCTTCATCAGCCTGTCGTATTCGGGATTGGAGTAGCGCCCGTAGTTGTTGGCGCCTGTGCGGCTTTCCAGGAGATAGAGAAAATTCTGGGCATCATTGTAGTCGGCAATCCAGCCCGCGCGGGCCACATCGAATTGGCCTTGCTTGAGATTGGCGTAGTGCACCTTGACCTCGGTGTTGAAAAGATCGGCCTTGACGCCAATCTGTTTCCACATGGAAGCGACGGCCACCGCGATACGCTTGTGGTTTTCCGAGGTATTGTAGCTGAGGGTGAATTCCAGCGGATGGTTTTGACCGTATCCCGCTTCCTTCAACAGGGCCTTGGCCTGCTTGATGCGCTCGGGGTAAGGGATATCCTTCCAATCGACTTCGGCGGGGTTGTCATAGTAGGCGATTCCGGGAGGAACGAACGAGTATGCCGCCAGCTCTCCGGTCTTCAAGACCTTTTCCACGATGGCTTCCCGGTTCACGGCCATGGACAGGGCCTTGCGGATGCGAATGTCGTCAAAGGGTTTCTTGGAGGTGTTGATCGGATAGTAATATATGCCCATGTAAGGCGCGATGTGGGTTTCATCGGGAAGATTTTTCCTGAGCCAATCGATCTGGTCGCTGGCAAAATCCATGGCCACATCGATTTCTCCGGCACGGAACCGTTTCTGCACTGCGGCACGGTCTTCCTGGGTATAAAAGGTGATGTTATCGACGGCCAAATCCGCCGCCCCCCACCATTTGTCGTTCCTGGTCAGCTTTACATGAGTGTTGGGGGTCCACTCGACCAGTTTGTACGGACCGTTGACCACCATGTTCTCCGGTTTTGTCCAGAGCTTGCCCTTGGCTTCGATTACGTGCCTGGGAACGGGGTATGCCGTGTAATGGGTGAGAAGTTCGAGGAAATAAGGTGCCGGGCCGGTGAGCTCGACTTTCAAGGTATGGTCGTCAATCGCCTTGGCGCCCAGGGTGGAAGGATCGGCCTTGCCGGTGTTGATCGCTTCGGCGCCCTGGATGATGTAGAGCAGGGATGCATATTCGGCGGCGGTCTCCGGCGTCAGGATGCGCTGCATGGAATAGACGAAATCGCTGGCGGTCAGCGGCACGCCGTCGGACCAGGTGGACTCGCGCAGCTTGAAGGTATAGCTTTTACCGTCATCGGAGATTGTCCATGATTCGGCCACGCCGGGGATGGCCTTGGCCTTGGGGTCCTCGGTCGTCAGCCCCACAAACATGTCGCCAACGACGTAGTTCTCCCAGGTGCCGCTTATTTTATGGGGGTCGAGGGACGCGGGTTCGCCCATGGTGGCAACCCGCAGCGTGCTTTCCGCGGATGCGTACCCCGCCAGCAACAACAAAGAGCAACAAAACGCCAAAACCAGCTTTTGAACGTATTTCATCGAACTCCTCCTTATTAATGGTTTGTATCGTAACGCGGCCTTGCATATCAAACACGATGAATCGGCGAAGTCCTGGATGGAGACGGAAAGACAGAAAAAACGTAATTTTGACCAGATGGTTGGTCAATATGGGGTTCGCCGAGGAACGCATGATAGAGGAAATCATGTTTCCGTTCAAGGTAAAAAGGCCACGGTCCCAGGACAATCGCATGTAACGTTGGTATGTAAGGTGCTCAGCGGCATGAATATTCCGATGCCTTCCAGTCCTCAATGTTGTTGACTTAAGGTTTTTATCGATTCTACCCCCTCACCCCGTCCTTCTCACGCCAGGGGAGAAGGGGCGCTGGCCGGATAGCATCTTGTTTTGCTGGTAACGGTGCAATGGGCTCCCACGCGGAGCATGGGAGCCGGGCGTGGTTATGTCAGGGTCGGAGCCTTTTTTATTCCAAACCCCGCAACCTCATCCAAACGTGCCCTCGCCCCGTGAGAAAAGGGACAGGGTGAGGGTCAAAGATGAAGTTATCATTGTCATAAAATCTACATGCAATTGCCCTGGCCACCATCCCGGGCTACCCCACATTGCTTGGCGTCATATAAAACTCCCGCTCGCCAAGAACTGTATGGTTTGCCCGATCACTTCCGGGGCGTTCATGATAAAGCCGTGGCTGCGGTGCACTACGTGAAAATCGGCCATCTCCTTGAGGCGGGCGCGGGCCACGGAGACCTTGCCGTCATCCGGTCCCGGTATCCTGATGGAAAACCAGGGCTCGAGGCTGCGGTCTCCGGTGATCACACCCACGGGCACGGCCACCGGCTGCAGACGGTTGGGAACCGAATTCATGCCCGTTCCCAACTGCCGGCCCGCCGGCCCCATGACCCAACGATACAGGAAAACGTTTTTCAGCAGATCGGCGATCTCGCTTCCCTGGTTGGGTGGACTGAGCATCACCACCCGGCTGCCCGCCGGCAGACCGTGGGTTTGCAGATACTGCCTAACCACAATCCCGCCGAGGGAATGGGTTACGAAATGGATGGGCAGGCCGGGATGGTTTTCCCGGCATCGATCGACCGCCGGCGCCAACACCTCGCTGCTGATGGTCTCGATATCGGCTTTGGTGGAAGGATAGCCCAGATTGTTGACGATATATCCCTGGTCGGCCAGACGCCGAGCCATCCTGTTCATGGATCGACTGCTGCGCCCCATCCCGTGCAGGAGAAAAACACAGGCGGTTTTTTTCGTTTGCATGGCCATTGAATGCTCCTTTGCCTGTGCGCCAGGCGACATAACCGACAAGGACAGAAATCCAACCATCATAATTATTGCTACATTGGAAGCGCTTTTTATCTTTGGGGTCAATGCCTATTCCTCATCGTAATGGCAATTTTTCGCGGCCATGGTCCCCTATCGAGGCTGCGGTATCCATGCCGATTTTGCACCGCAGGGGAGCTGTGGGCTGTCTCACACCCGGCCCCCGCACAGGGAAATAACTCTGTGACGCAAGCCTTGTGCCGTCACCATGGCCGGCATCACCGGCCGGCCGGCCACCAGCTCGACCCTGGAGAAAAAGCGCCTGGGAAGCCGGGTCATGGCCGCGCCGTTCTTATGGCTGAAGAAACTGCCCCAGACACCTCTGAGAGCCAACGGCACGACCGGCACGGGGTTTCGTTTGACGATGCGCTCGATTCCAGGCCGAAAAGCGTCCACGTTGCCGTCCCGGGTCAGATGTCCCTCCGGAAAAATGCAAACCACCTCGCCTTGAGCCAACGTCGAGTCGATTTCATCGAAAGCCCTCTTCAACCCTTTTGGATTGGACCGCCGCGAGGCAATCGGAATGGCCCTGGCCGCACGAAAAATAAAGTTCAACAACGGCAGCCGGTAAATGGGCTCGGCCATTACGAACCGCACCGGTCGCCGGCAGGCGCCGATGATCAGCAGCGCATCCATGTAACTGACGTGATTGCAAACCAATACCGCCGCGCCGGTTTGGGGAATACGATCCAGGTCCCGATGCCTGAAGCGATACATGACATGGGTGAGCATCCACACCAGAAAACGCATGGTGAATTCAGGCACCAGGGAATAAATATAAACCGCCACCGCGCCATTGGCCACCGCCAGGATCAGAAAAAAGACCGGAATGGACACACCGGCGACACCGATCAGAAGCGCTCCCGCCACGGCGGACAGAACCATGAACAGCGCGTTGAAAATATTGTTGGCGGCGATGACCCGGGCCCGCTCTTGGGGGCGGGTGCGCACCTGAATCAGGGCGAACAGCGGTACGATATAGAGGCCGCCGAACACGCCGATCATCACAAAATCGAACATTACGCGGATGGCCCCTGGGGACTTCAAAAATCCGATAACCGGCATAAGCTCATCGAGTACCGGCATCCGGCAGGCCCAGAACAGGTCGGCCCCGAACAAGGTCAATCCAAGGGAACCAAGGGGCACCAATCCAATCTCCACCTTTTTGCCGGACAGTCGCTCGCAAAGCATTGATCCCATCCCGACGCCAACCGAGAACAGAGTGAGGAGCAGGGTCACCACCCCTTCACCGCCCTTGAGTACTTGCCGGGTAAAATTGGGCAGCTGGGTCAGATAAGCCGCGCCGAGCAGCCAGAACCAGGAAATCCCGAGGATCGAAAGAAAAACCGAACGTTCCCGGCGGGCATAGCCGATGGTCCGCAAGGTCTCGCGGAGGATGTTCCAGCGGAAGGCATGCCCCGGAAGCGGCATCCGTGTCTCGGGAATGCGCCGGCTGGCGATCCAGCCGAATAGGGCGACGCCCACCAGCATACTACCGGTGATCACAGGCCCGTTTTTCATCTGAACCAGGAGGCCACCACTTAAAGTGCCGAGCAAAATGGCAATGAAGGTACCCATTTCCACCAACGCATTGCCGCCCACGATTTCGGTCTCCTTCAGCTGCTCGGGCATGATGCTGTATTTGACCGGACCAAAAAAGGCGCTCTGGCATCCCATGAGAAACAAAAGAAAGAGCAGAATTGGCGTGCTGTTTATCCACAGAGCGATGGCCGCACCGATCATGATAATGATCTCCATGAATTTTATCCCGCGGATGAGCCGGGATTTCTCTATGGTGTCGGCCAGTCGGCCCGCCGTTGCCGAGAAAAGGAAAAAAGGAAGGATAAACAGGCCGGCAGCCAGGTTGATGAGCACATCGCTCGTCATTGACAAGCACCGGCCGGTCTGGAAGGCGATGATCAGTATCAACGCGTTCTTGAAAACGTTGTCGTTGAACGCGCCCAGAAACTGGGTCCAGAAAAACGGCGCGAATCGCCTGGTGGCCAGCAATTTCCAGATCCCTTTGGCATGATCCGAATCAAGGCCTGTTTGCGGGGCAATTGCAGCACCTGTTGGTTGCAGACGGTTTTCAGTGTGGGTGTTTTTTTCCGGCATGTTGCGTCCCCTTTCGGCAATGCGGTTTAAAGGTGGTTAGCCGCTTGACTGGCTGTTTCCTTTAACAAAACACATGCCACCACCAACAATCTTTATTATCAACTGAAATCATTTATAATTTATATTTATCAGCCATCAGTCGTCGATTTGACCCAATCTACCTGTTGTCCATTTTTTGAATACATGCTATGCATAATTTCACCATGAATACCCTATCCTCATCGGAACGCCATTTCTTTTCCCTTGTTCATCAAGCCGTCTACGCCAACCCGTTCAGCGACCTTCGCGCCCACATCGACCGTGAAATAGCCGGCCTCTTCCCGGACGCCCAAGGCGGCAGGGAACTGGAAACCACGCTGGACCGGGTGCACCGGCACATCCAAAAGCTTGAGCATGAGGGCCGGTCAACAATCACCAGTTACAATCCCAATGACCGGGAGCTTCTAACCAGCTCGTTTCTCTTCGATCTTTTTCACCGCTATACGGACCGGTTCGATGCGCTCATTCTCGATCAACTGCGCGCCGGTGACCGCTCCCTGCCTGCGCCGTTTGCCATCGAAGCCATCGATCAGCTGGTCAACTGGGGATTTGACCGGGACACGGCGAGGCGGTATGTGGCCATGTGCTACCAGCTAAGGCGGGCGTTCTTTTTTATCGACAAAAATCTCATCGGGCGCAGCGACAGCATGCGGCGTCTACGGGAAAGCCTGTGGAACAATGTCTTCACGCATAACATGAGCTTGTATCACCGTTATCTGTGGCGCCGCATGGAGGACTTTTCGACCATGCTGCTCGGCGAGACCGGCAGCGGCAAGGGTACGGCGGCCATGGCCATCGGCCGCTCGGGATTCATTCCTTATGATGAAAACACGGGTTGCTTCGAGGAAAGCTTCACCCGCTCCTTTATCGCCATCAATCTGTCCCAATTCCCGGAGACCCTGATCGAATCAGAATTGTTCGGCCATCGCAAAGGTGCGTTTACCGGTGCCATCGACAATTACGAGGGGATTTTTGACCGCTGCAGTCCCCATGGCGCAATTTTTCTGGATGAAATCGGCGATGTCGGGGCGCCTATTCAAATAAAACTGCTGCAAGTCATTCAGGAGCGATTTTTCAAGCGCGTGGGCGACCATCGATCC
Source organism: uncultured Desulfosarcina sp. (assembly GCA_963668455.2). Taxonomy (GTDB): domain Bacteria; phylum Desulfobacterota; class Desulfobacteria; order Desulfobacterales; family Desulfosarcinaceae; genus Desulfosarcina. Next base: position 292,273 of record CAXXOY010000015.1, on the reverse strand, counting down.
CGACCATTCAGGGGACGAGTGATCGCCGCCACCAACCGGCCCGCCGAGCAATTGATCGGCAGCCAAACCCTTCGCGAGGATCTCTATTACCGATTGTGCTCCGATCTGATCGTCGTTCCGCCCCTGAAACAGCGCATCCAGGAAGATCCCGCCGAGTTGGAGGATCTGCTTGCGGCAGTGGTGAAACGTATTGTCGGCGAGCCCTCCGTCGAGCTGGTCGGTCTGGTCCATGACCAACTCTCCCGCGACCTTGACGGTGACTATCCCTGGCCGGGAAATGTACGCGAACTTGAGCAGTGCGTTCGACGAGTTCTGCTCAACAAGTCGTATACACCTTTGTCCGCACAACCCGAGAAAGATCTTTTCGCCACCCTTGGCGCCGATATAAAAAGCCAGGCCCTGGATTTGAAAAGCCTGGCGGCGGGCTATTGTTACGCGCTTTATCGATCGCACGGGACCATCGAAGCCGTGGCCCGTATCGCCGGGCTCGATCGAAGAACGGCAAAAAAACATATCGAAGCGGGAAAACACTTTTCTTCAGACCGTCTCCACACGCCTTAATTTTCGTATCTGACGGCTTGACATGCTGATATGGAAGCTTATCCTTTCGCCCTTTGACAGGCTACCTAAACTGGGCGTTTTGGATTTTGTATTATAAGGATGGATAACATGCAAAAGCGGTTGTACCATAAAATGATATCATCGGTGATCCGGAACATCGGCCTGATCACCCTGGGTGCCACCATCTTCGCGATTGGAGTAAAAGCCATCGCTGTTCCCAAAGGTTTCATCACCGGCGGCGTTTCCGGCGTGGCACTGCTCGTTTATTATCTCAGCGGCTTTTTATCCCCTGGATTATGGAACTTTCTAATCAATATCCCGATTTTTTTGGCGGGCTGGTTCCATGTCAGCCGACGTTTCTTTTTTTACAGCCTCTACGGCATGGCAGCCATGTCCTCGGCCATTGACCTGGTCTCCTTCACCTTTCCCATCCATGAACCGATTCTGGCAGCCCTGGCGGGCGGAGTTTTCATGGGGGCCGGGGCGGGCTTTATCCTGCACTCCCTTGGATCCGCCGGCGGTAACGACATCATCGGCATTATCCTCCACCAAAAAGTTCAATGTTCGCATCGGAACCTTTTTCTTTGCCTTCAATGTGGTCTTGTTCATGTTCAGCCTTGGCACACTTGAACCGGACCTAGTGCTCTACTCACTCCTCATGAGCTTCGTCACAACCCAGACATTGGATTATGTGATGAATTTTTCCAACCAGCGTAAAATGGTGATCATTATTTCGGATCAAAACGAAGCGATCGCCCACGCCATTCAAAAGCGATTGCACCGGGGAGTGACCTTTCTGAACGGCAGCGGCGCTTACAGCGGCAGGGCTAAAAAGGTCGTCCTCACCGTTGTTCACAATTATCAGCTCAAACGACTGGAAGAAGCTGTGCTGTCCATAGATCGGGAGGCATTTATCATCACCGAGAACACATTCAACGTTCTGGGACGGGGGTTCTCAAAACAAAAGGTTTATTAAGAAGCGTTCTTATCGAGATAGTCTTCTCGTACCGGCGAAAAGACTTCGATGGCCACCGAATCCTCGAGAGCGCGGGCAGCATGCAGGCAATCGCCGGCAATGCACCAGCTGTCGCCGGGCAGGACTTCATGCTCCACACCGTCGATGATCAGTACAAGACGGCCGGAAATCAAAAGCCCGGTCTGCTCATGGGGGTGGGAATGCTCCGCCAGATCGCTGTCCTTGTCCAGTTTGAATTGCGCCATCAGGGTTTTCTCGCCGTGCACCATGGTGCCCAACCGAACCCCGGGAATCAGTTGGCGGTGGATCAGATCGCTTTGTTTTTTGAACATTTTTGCTCCCAGGCAATGGCTTCAATATCATGGTCGTCCCGCCCCCCCATATCCAGCATCGTGGCGCAGGGCTCAGGAATGGCTTTATTGGTTTTGATTCCCAGTGCTTTGAGTTGCTCGGCACGGCGAACCAGATTTCCCCGTCCCGTGGCCAAACGCTCACGTGCCTTCTGATGGGCATCCCGGGCGCGGTCCAGCTGACACCCCACCTCTTCCAGGGCATCGATGAAACCGACGAATTTATCGTACAGCCCCCCGGCCTGCCGCGCAATTTCCACCGCGTTTTCATTCTGGTCGGAAACCCGCCAGATATTGGAGATGGTTCGGAGCGTAACCAGAAAGGTGGAGGGAGAAACCATGATGATGTTTTTTTCAAAAGCGTCCTGAAAAAGGGAGCGATCATTCTCCATGGCCGCGATAAAAGCAGCCTCGATGGGAACGAACATCAGCACGAAATCGATGGTGCGAATGCCCTGCAAATCTTCATAGTGCTTTTCACTGAGCCCCCTCAGATGGCTGCGTAATGAGGCCAGATGCGCTTTCATGGCCGCCCCGCGATGCTCGTCGGTGCCGGCCGAATGATAACTGGCATAGGCCTTGAGCGAAACCTTGGCATCCACAATCACATCCCGGCCCTCGGGCAGGCGCACGATCACGTCCGGTTGAAAACGGTTGCCGTGGTCATCCTTCAAATTGACCTGGGTCTCATAGGTTCTGCCCTTCTCAAGGCCCGAAGCCTCCAGAAGGCGCTCCAGAATGATTTCCCCCCAGCCCCCCATGGTTTTCACGTTCCCTTTGAGGGCTTTGGTCAGGTTCAGGGCATCCTCGCCGATACGCGCATTCAGATTTTTCAGATGGCCGATCTCGTTGAACAGCGCCGCGCGGTCCCGGGCTTCCTTATCGTAAACATCCTCGACACGCTTCCGGAACTCCCCGAGCTGCTGGCGCAAAGGGCTGATCACCCCATCCACCTGGGTTCTGCTCTGTTCGCTGAAGGCTTTTCCCTTGGCGTCCAGAATCTGTTCGGCAAGCACTTTAAACTCGACCGTAAGGCGCTCCCTGGCTTCTTTCAAAAGAGCGATTTTTTCCTCGGCCTGATGGCGTTCAGCGGTACGGGTCGAGGAAAGTTCGGCAAGCCGTTTTTCAAGAGCGACCTTTTGGTCCCGCAGCACCTCCATGGCCTGCCGGTCCACCTTCCGCGCCTGCTCCAGTTCGGGAATCCGCTCGGCGGTTTTTGTCAGCACGGCGATGTTGATATCGGCCTGGACCAGATTTTCGCGGTACTGATCCAATTTCGCAGCCATCTCATTCAGTTTGGCACGGGTTTCATGGAACCGCTGAAGCGCCTCGGCCAGCCGCGCTTCCAGGGGCTCTTTCTCCAGCTCGAACAAGCGGGCCATGCCGCGCATGTCCGCCCGAATCCGGAAATGGATAAGCAGCATGAAGAGCACGACAAGAAGAAGCACGCCGGCGATAATGCTGGTCAGATAACTGAGTTGAATAGGCGTAAGGTTCAAAAAATCCCCTATATTTTCAATTTTCAGTGGTTATGGTTATACGCGATTTAACAAAATTAATCCATACCGGGGTCGACGGACAAAAGCGTTACGGCTTTTTAAAAGGCCTGCGTTAAAACAAAGGCCATGCAAGTACCGTTGACCCTGCCGGCATTTGTCTGCTAAGAATGCCGCTGAAAACGGGTTCCACGTTGCGCCAACACCTTACTCATGGAAGGTTTACCTTTACTCATCGTGCCTGCCTCTCTCGACAAAAAAATCCCCAGACATCCCAACCTTCTGGACAGCTACCTCAAAGAACGCGAGTCAATGGTGGCCAACCTTCGAAAGGGGTGCGAAAAAAAAATCGTCTGGCACAACGGCAATAAAGAAAAAACCCCATACGCCATCGTCTACCTGCACGGTTTTTCGGCCAGCCGCAAGGAAACATGGCCGCTCTGCGACCGCCTTGCGGCGCGATTGGGCGCCAACCTTTATTACACGCGTCTCACCGGGCATGGCCAGGATGGCCGTGCCATGGGCGAAGCGACGGTCAGAGACTGGCTCACGGACGGTCTGGAAGCGGCAATCATCGGTCGTCGCATCGGCAACCGGGTCCTTCTGGTGGGCACCTCGACGGGCGGCACCCTGACAACCTGGCTGGCGGCCCATGCATGGGCCACATTTCGAATTCACGGGTTAATCCTGATTTCACCCAACTTCTTCCCCAAAAACCCCATCGCCCTGGCCGCGCTATGGCCACCGGCGTTGCATTTGTTCGAAAAAACCTTCGGCAGCTGGCGTAATCTTACCGTCAACTCACCGGCACAGGCCCGTTACTGGACCACACGGTATCCGATCAAAGCCGTGGCCACCATGATGCAAATGGTTGTCCTGGCCTGGCGGATCGATCTGAAGCGCGCCCGGATGCCGGTCCTGATGCTGGTCAACCCCTGGGATCGGGTTATCAATGTCACCCTGGCCCGTTTGCGGTTCCGGCGCTTCCCCTCCCCTCGAAAACAAATCTATTTTTTCAAGGGCAACAAAGACCTTGGCCGTCACGTACTGGCCGGGGAGCTGCTCTCGCGCTCGACCACCGACAAGGCCCTGGCCGTCATCCTGGATTTTTTAAAAAGCAGGTAGACGGCCGAAAAAGGGTTTTTAGGTTTTTCAAGGTTGTCCACAGCTTGGATTCGGCATATTGAGAGAAAACAAAAGGGCGGCGGCGCATGTTTCAATGCACCGCCACCCCAAAAAGCGCGTTTTAGCTCATGGAACGCACATCCAGAGAAACCTAGAACGAATACGCGATTCCAACGCCGCAGTAAAAATTCACATCCAGGGAGCCGGCACGACCCATGTCTTTCAGATTGTCTTCGTCCATGCTGTTTGTGTATTTCATAAAGGCGGTCACGCTCAAATCCTCGTCAAGGGCAAACATCCCGGACAACGAAAAGTTATAATCGTACAAACCGGCGCTGCCGTCGTAGCAGTATTCGTCGCCCGCATAGGCGATGGAAACCCCGGTGCCAATGCTCAACTGCTTGGAAAACACATAGGTGTAACCGAAGCCCAGATCGAGGTAGAGATCATTGATCTTGTCGATGTCGTAGTATAGTCCCAGGTCCAGCGAAATGCCGAATCCAAGAGGCATCGCCATCTTGCCGAAAATCTCGCGGGTTCCGTCGCGGCCGCTGCGATCCGTCGTGGGAAAAAGATATTCCGTATAGCCAACGGTAAAATCCATGGTCCGGACCTCGAAAAGATAGGACGCCGTGACGTCGACTTCGGAAAATTCCCCGGAATCGTACTGGTCATCGTAATCCTCAATATCGAGATTCCCCCACACATTAAGTCCGAAAGCGCCATTGGTGATATCCACGCTGGGCTGGAGAACCATACCGTCATTATACGTCAGACCACGCCATACATAGGCCGAACCGACTTCCGCGGAGGCCGTCACATCGGCTGCCGACGCTGGTTGGGCAACAACCACCAGCAAAAAAACCGAAAACCATACCGAAAAACGCTTTACCAACATATCCATCTCCTTCTGTAATGAAATAAATCCGATCGTTTTTTTGCAAACGATCATATAACGCCTTGATCGTCGGCCTGCCGCCGACACCGATATCCGGGTCTGCGGCCTTGCCGCGGGGAAGATCAAGAATTACTTCTTAACACATCCCCGACGTATGATCAAAGTAGATCGTAACCGGAATTTTCCGGCATATCGATTCAAGGGCTTACCCCTCCCTTCCGCAAAAAGGAGATACCGCCCAACGCCTTCATCTGCGCCATGATTTGCGCACATCGCCTGTGCACATATGCCGATGGTTTAGCAGCCGACATTTTTTTAGGATTGGGCAAAACCGCCGCCAGGGTTGCCGACTGGCGCCGGCTCAAATCGGCTGCCGGCCGGTGAAAAAAGCGCCGACCGGCGGCTTCCACGCCGAAAACGCCGCTGCCCATCTCGGCAATGTTGAGGTAGACCTCCAGGATTCGCCGCTTGGGCCACAAGTGCTCCATGGCCACGGTTAAATAGACTTCAAGGGCCTTTCTGAAATAACTGCGCGTTGGCCATAAAAAAAGGTTTTTCACCACCTGCTGACTGATCGTGCTGGCACCGCGGGGAATGTTGCGGTGGCGATTGTCCTCGATGGCATCGGCCACAGCTTCGATGTCTATGCCCCAATGGTTGAAGAATTGTTGATCCTCCGATGCAATGACCGCAAGGGGAACGTAAACGGAAATACGAGACAGGGGAACCCAACGATAGTCGATTTTCACTCCGGAAAGCCGTTCGCGAATCATGTAAGCCGAGGTGGGCGGTGAAAGCCAGCGAAAGGGCAGCAGAACGGCAACGGTCAAAAGGCAGACGGACAGAAGAAAAATCATACCAATCCATCCCAATCGTTTGGCCATTGACTTGGGGCGTTTTCTTTTTGACCTGTTGCTTGCCATGTGAGGCCCTTGTGGCTGCCCTGCATCCTTCAATAGTGCAGCAATAAAAAACTGCCCCCATAGCGCATCAGGGGCCACCAAGGCAAGTGGGAAAAGGGCTTGGCTTATCCGGAAAGAGGGAAAAAGCGTGCGGCAGTGCTCATAAAAAGCGATTTGCGGACTTTTTCCGGCAAGGCGTCATCGTACCGGCAACACACCGCATCCTCATAAAAACCGGTTCCCGAGTCGGTGTTGACCATGATGCGGTCCAGACGGTGTGCCTCTGCCCCGACAATCTCCTGCAGCGCTTCCCAGGAGGTTTTCACCGGGCTCAAGGTCACGCCGGCCCAGAAACCGGCATCCAGAATCGAAGCGATGGTGTCGCCCGTGGCGTGATCGACAACCAGGAAAGGGGCAAGGTCTGCAAAGCCTTGAAGCAGGTCGAGGGTCTGCCGGGTGATTTCCGTTTTGTTGGCCCGGGGCGTGTGAACCCCTACAACGAAACCCTGCGCCGCCATTTTTCGGCCCAGTTCGAGCTGGGCCAGCAACACCTCGCGCTCTCTGGAATCACCTGTCTCCAGGCCAATCTCGCCGATGCCCAGACACAGCGGATCTTGCAGATATGGCGCGAGAAGCGCCTCGATCCGCTCGGGTTTGAGTTCCCCGGGGATGGATCGGGGATGAACACCGGCCAGAAAATGACAGTCCAGCCCTGCTTTGGATTGCCGATGAATCAAATCAAGTTTGGCGTCCAGTCCCCGTCGCAAATCGGAAGCCGAAACCACCTTCTCGACGTAAGCCCAGGATACCACGGCGCAGCCCTTTTCCTTCAACCACCCAAGACGCTGCGGATGATGACGGGCCACTATATCGAGGTGTACATGGCTGTCGATAAGATTGACAGGCGTTTGCATCACAGATCCCCCAATTTATAACCCAACCCGTAAACGGTGACGATCACCTCCTGATCGGGCAGGTGTTCGGCGATTTTCTTACGCAGATTTTTAATATGACTGTCCACGGTACGGTCATAACCGTCAAATTGATAGCCCTGAACCTTATTGATCAATTCGCCCCTCGAAAAGACCCGGCCCGGAGCGGCCATGAAAATCCCCAGCAGGCTGAATTCGGAAGGCGTCAGGTTCAAAAGGATTCCGTTGACGCCGGCGGTATGACCTTTTTCGTCAATTTGCAAAGGGCCGTGCACAAATCCGTCGATCCGTTGCCTGGGTGTGGTCCGGCGCAGAACCGCCTTGACGCGCGCCACCACCTCCCGAGGGCTGTATGGTTTGCAAACGTAGTCGTCGGCGCCGATTTCCAGTCCGACAAGCCGGTCGACCTCCTCCACCTTGGCGGTGACCATTATTATCGGCACGTCGGTAAAGCGCCGCACCTCCTTGCAAAGGCTGATGCCGTCAAGTCCCGGAAGCATGAGATCGAGTAGAATCAGCGATGGCGCCAAAGAACGCACGGCAGCCAGCGCTTCGTCCCCCCGGTGAATGCAGGTGACCTGGTATCCAGCCTGGAGAAGATAGTCGCGAAGCACCTCGGCCATCTTCACCTCGTCTTCAACGACCAGAATGTGTTCCTGTGTTTCGTTCATATTGACATCATGGGCAGCTCGATGTTGATTGCAAGCCCGCCTTTTTTGCTCTGCTCGGCCCAGATCCGCCCGCCGTGGTCCTCGACAATCTGCTTACAGATGGAAAGTCCGAGACCGCTCCCGCCAAAAGCCCGGTTGCGGGAAGCGTCAACCCGGTAAAGCCGGTCGAAGATACTGCCAAGCGCTTCCGGCGGAACTCCCGGGCCGCTATCCGCAAAACGAAGTTGCACGGCCCGTTCACAAATGCGGGTGGATATGGAAAGTTCGGCGTTAGCGTCACAGTATTTGCCGGCATTGTCAAGAATGTTGCCCACCACTTGCCTCATTCGGGTTGGGTCCGCCGCCACTTGTAATTCCCCGCTCAGGTTGGCGTCAAGGCAAACCGCGATGGCCTTTTTGCCCAAAAGGGCCTGGTGCCCTTCAACGCTTTCGCGGATCAGGGCGTGTAAATCGAAAGACGATCGTTCCAGGTAAAAACGGTTCGAGTCGGAAAGGCTCAATTGGTGCAAATCCTCTATCAGGGTGCTGATACGAACGACCTCACCGTGTAAAGATGCCAAATTCTCGGGTGTAGGGTTGCGAATCCCATCCTGCAGGGCTTCGATTTCTCCCCTGAGGACCGCCAACGGCGTTCTCAACTCATGGGAGATATCGGAGAGCCATTGCTGGCGCATCTTCTCATAACGGCTGAGTGTTTCTGCCATTTTATTGAAATGGTTTGCCAATTGGCCGAATTCGTCCTGGGTGCCGGTTTCGACCCGAACGCTGAAATTACGATTGGCCAGTTCCCGGGTTCCCTTGGTCAGTTCACGGATGGGGCCAACCATTTGCCGCGAAATCAAATAGGCGATAAGACCGGTCAACCCGACCATGACCAGTCCCAGGATAATTGTTTGCCGCGTTTGCTTTTCAAGCAGGACGGCCGGCGAGCCTGAATGAAACGATTCCCATTTTGCCATGCCAAGCCAGCCAACAACGTTCCCCTCCACCTGCACCGGGACAAGCCGGACAGAATCCTCAGGCGTCGGTGTGCCGACCACCGGGTTAAGATTCGCATCGCTGAGCAATACCTTGTAACGTTTTTTCCTCGCCTTTTTGCCACGCGGAGGAATAATTTTCCTCATCTCGGAAGCAATGCTCAACCGTTTTTCCCACGAGGTTGCATCCGAGGCAATGCCCTCCCAACTCCCCTGCCGCTGGAACTCCTCCTGCAGGGAAGTGGCAAGCACGTTGAGTTGCTCCATTTCAACTTGATGGATATAATTTTTGAAATTATAGGAAAAGAGGGATTTGGCCAGAAACATGGCGCCCACCACGATCACGAGAATTAAAAAAAAAGCGGCAAAAAGCCTATGGGTTATTTTCAGGTGAACGGCCATGCTAAACATCCTTTGGTATCGGTATCGGTGCCGCTGTTGTCGGTATCGAAAAGCGATTGGGAGTTCATCATCCTTTTATACCGAATATTAGGGATAAGCGCATCCTGCAAGTGCCATTGCCAATCTCCACAAAATCACCATGGTCTTTACATGTTTTTTTCAAATTTTAAGGATAGTAAGGACAATGAACGTTATCCGAGTTTAACAAACTAAATTAGGGAATAAAAAAAGGAAGCCCCATGACCGGGAAGCCGGAACGCATTTTCTCTAAAATATTTCTCCCGTTATTGCTTGCAATTGCAATTGCCGGCTGCACGGCCGTTGGCCCTGACTATGAACCACCGACCATCGAGATGGCCGAAAAGTGGGCGAATCAGGCAGAACCGCTGGCCCGGCAGACCGAGGAACTGGCCCGGTGGTGGGAAACCCTTGACGACCCGCAACTCTCGGCGTTGATCGAGGATGCCCTGCAAAACAATCTGGATTTGAGAAAAGCCGGATCGATCGTGCGGCAGGCGCGTCTTCAGCGCATTGTGACCAAATCCTCCCTTTACCCGCAGGTCGACGCCGACGGCAGCGCGCGTAAAAGTTACACCAGGCCCGACGACGGCCATGGAAACGAAACGGACTCGTTTTCGGCCGGCTTCGATGCCTCCTGGGAGATCGATCTTTTCGGCGGCACCCGGCGCTCCGTGGAAGCCGGCCAGGCCGATTACGAAGCCTCACTGGAAGCCTTGCGGGATGTGCGGGTCAGCCTGCTGGCCGAGGTCGCCCTCACGTATATCGAAATCCGCACCTATCAGGAGCGCCTGCGGGTGGCCCAAAAAAATATCGATCTCCAAGTGGAGACGCTTGATCTTCTCAAGGCGCTCGATGAGGCGGGAAACGGCGATGCCCTGGCCATTGTTCAATCCAGCTACAATCTTGAAAGCACCAAATCGTCCGTTCCCGACATTCGAACCGGGTTGGAGGAATCCATCAACAGCCTCGCCATTCTCACCGGCAAGGCGCCGGGTACGTTGCAAAAACAGTTGGGAACGCAAAAGCCCCTCCCCCGGGTTACGGTGGAGCTGGCCGTCGGCGTTCCCGCGGATCTTCTCAGGCGAAGGCCCGACATCCGCCAGGCGGAGCGCGAGCTGGCCGCCCAGACGGCCCGCATCGGAGAGGCCCAGGCTGAGCTTTACCCCAGGCTGAGCCTTTCCGGCTCCATCGGCATCGAGGCCATTTCCGCCGATCGTCTGGTCGCTTCCCCTACCCGCTCCTGGTCCATCGGCCCCTCCATCAGCTGGCCGATTTTCCGCGCCGGCTCGCTGCGCAATCAGGTTAAAATCGAAAACGAGAAAATGGAGCAGACCTTCATCAGCTACCAGACGGCCATTCTCGACGCCACCGAGGAGGTCGAGAATGCGCTTGTGGCTTACGTGAACGAGCAGCAGAAAAGGCTGCATCTGGAAGAGGGGCTCAAGGCAGCCCGGCTGGCCAAGGAGCTCTCGGAGCACCTGTACGCCACGGGCATGACCGATTTCAGCGATGTTCTCGACGCCCAGCGCAGCCTCTTAAATTTCGAGGACGATCTTTCCCAGAGCGATGGCACGGTGATCTCCGACCTGATCCGTTTATATAAGGCTCTGGGCGGCGGTTGGTCACCGTTGGGAGCCAGTCCGCAAAGCCCGTCTAAGACCCGCTAACGGCGTTGGAAAACGATTCGAAATGCTCACATATTTCATATATGCTCCGCTTTCGAACCGTTTTCCGCCTTGTTATCGGATCTGATCCGGACTTTGCAAACAGACTCCAAGCAACAAAGAAAAAACAGGAACATACACCATGGAAAACAAAACCGAGTTGTCCGTCAGGGAAATCGTGGAGCAGGAAGGAAACGGCAAGAGAAAAAGGCGCCGGCTTTTTATCGGCTTTATTGCTCTGCTTCTGATTGCCGCCGCCGCTTTCTTTTTCATTCGCCAACAGAATCCCGGCGGGCCGGCCAAGCTTGATTTCAAAACCGCCGGGGTAACCCGCGGAGATCTGGTCATCAGCGTCACCGCCACCGGCAACCTCGAAGCCACCAACCAGGTGGATGTGGGCAGCGAGCTTTCCGGCCGGATCATCAAAATGACCGCCGACTTCAACGACACGGTGACCAAGGACCAGCCCCTGGTTTACCTGGACGATTCCAAGTATCGGGCCAACGTGGCCCAGTCCAAATCCGGGGTGGCGACGGCCAAGGCCAACCACAAGGAAGCCCTGGCGACCCTCAATGCCGCGGAAAAAACGGTAAAACGATATAAAAAAACCAGGCAGCTGACCAACAACAAGCTCCCCTCACTCGAAGATCTGGAAGAGGCCGAGGCAAATTACGAACGCGCCGTGGCCTCGGTGGCGGCGGCCAAGGCGGCCATCCAAAGCGCCGAGGCATCCCTGGAATCCGATTTAACCGACCTCAAAAAGACCATCATCTACTCGCCCATCAACGGCGTGGTGCTGGACAAAAGCGTGGAAGTGGGCCAGACGGTGGCCGCATCCCTGGAAGCGCCGACGGTCTACACGCTGGCCGAGGATCTGCGCAGTATGGAACTGCTGGTGGATGTGGACGAGGCCGATGTGGGACAGGTAAAAAAGGGCCAGGACGCCACCTTTACCGTGGACGCCTACCCCGAACGCACCTTCACGGCCAAGATCACCCAGGTTCGTTACGGCGCCGACGAGAACGACGGCGTCATCACCTATGAAACCGTTCTTGAGGTCGACAATCCTGATCTCTCCCTGAGACCGGGAATGACGGCAACCGCCGACATCACCGTGCGCAAATACGAAGATACCCTCCTGGTGCCCAACGCGGCGCTGCGCTTTTCTCCCCCCAGGCCCTCGGGCGGACTGCCTGGCAGTGTTCAGAAAGACAAAAAGGGATTGCTGGGCAAATTGTTGCCCAACCCCAGGCGACGCTTCAGGCGACCCTCTAAAAAGCCCGGAGAACATCCTAAAAAAGAGGGAGGGAGAGCAATGGTCTGGATACTGAACGATGACCATCCGGAGCCGGTGCGTATCGTCAAGAAAGCGACCGATGGCGCCATGACGGCCATCGAATCCGATCGCCTCACCACCGACAGCCTTGTGATCACAGCCACCTTGATGAAAGACAAATAGGCCGATATGGGAAGCACGGAAAAACATCCGCTCATCCGACTAAGCGGGGTGAGTAAAATTTATGGCAGGGGCCAGGCCGCCATGAAGGCGTTGGACGGCGTCGATCTCGATATCCAAAAGGGCGAATTCGTGGCCATGATGGGTCCCAGCGGCTCGGGCAAATCCACCAGTCTGAACATTCTGGGCTGCCTCGATACTCCCAGCAGGGGGCAATATTTTTTTGATGGCATGCCCGTGGAGAGCCTTACCAGGGATCAGCGGGCGCTTTTGCGGCGGAACTTCCTGGGGTTTATCTTCCAGAGCTTCAATCTGCTGAGCCGCACCTCGGCCATCGAAAATGTGGAAATGCCGCTCATCTATCGCAAAATACCGGCGCGAAAACGCCGTACCATGGCCCTCGAGGCCTTGCAGGTGGTGGGGCTTGAGAAGTGGAAAAAACACGCACCCAGCGAGCTTTCCGGTGGCCAGCAGCAGCGGGTGGCCATTGCCCGGGCCATTGTGGGCCGGCCCAAAATTCTCCTGGCCGATGAACCCACCGGCAATCTGGACTCCGTGAGAAGCAAGGAAATCATGGAGATCTTGAAATCCTTCAACCAACAGGAGGGCATAACGGTGATCATGGTCACCCACGAGCAGGAAATGGCCCGCTACAGCACCCGGCAGGTGAAATTCCAGGACGGCCGGATCATTGGCGACAGCAGGCGGGAGGCAGGCATATGATGCTGTGGGAAACCTTCGTGCTCGCCCAGCGGGCCATCCGGCGCAACAAGCTCAGGTCGGCCCTGACCATTTTAGGCATCGTCATCGGTGTTGCCGCGGTGATCTGCATGGTCACTCTGGGCAGCGGCGCGACCCAGAAGGTCACCAGCGACATCTCCAAACTGGGCTCAAACGTCCTGCATGTGCGACGCGGCCAGGGCATGCACGGTCCCGGCGGGGCGCGCAGCGCTTCCGATCCGCTGAGTATCGAGGATGCCACGGCGATACGGAACAACATCGCCGGGCTGCAGGCAGTGGCGCCGGTGGCGGAAGGCGCGGGTCAGGCCATTTACCGCAGCAAGAACTGGTCCACATCCATTACCGGCGGTACCAACGATTATTTAATCGTGGAGAGCTGGGAATTGGAAACGGGCCGGAAATTCAACGACAACGAGCAAAAAGCGGGAAAAGCCGTTTGTCTCATCGGCCAGACCGTAAGAAAAGAGGTCTTTGGAGAAGAACCGCCCCTGGGCAAAACCATGCGGTTGGGCAAGATCGCCTTCAAGGTGATCGGCACCCTCAAGGAAAAGGGACAGTCCGGTTTCGGCAACGATCAGGACGACATCGCAATCATCCCGCTCAGGACCCTGCAACGCAGAATCGCGGGCAACGACGACGTGCGTACCATCCTGGTGGCGGTCAACGCGGGCATCTCCACGAACACCGTCAAAACCGAACTCGAATCGTTGATGCGCGAGCGCCGGGGGATCAGACAGGGGCAGGAGGATGACTTTTATGTGCGCGACATGAAGGAGATCATCGACACGGTCACCGGAACCACCACCGTTCTCACCGCCCTGCTCAGTGCGGTGGCCGGGGTGAGCCTGCTTGTGGGCGGTATCGGCATCATGAACATCATGCTCGTCTCGGTCACCGAGCGCACCAAGGAGATCGGCACCCGGCTGGCCATCGGCGCCTTCGAGAAAGACGTGCTGATGCAGTTTCTGGTGGAGTCGGTGGCTCTCTCCACCCTGGGCGGTCTGATCGGAATTCTACTGGGATTGGGGGGGGCCTTCCTTATTTCCGGAGTCATCGGCGTACCCTTTGTTCTCAAGCCGGGCATCATTGTCGCGGCGTTTTTCTTCTCGGGCGCCGTGGGCGTTATCTTTGGCTACGTTCCCGCCAAAAAGGCCGCTCAGCTGGACCCCATCGAGGCATTGCGTTACGAGTAAATTCAAGGCAGGAGGCCATCGGTATTAGAATCGTCTTTTCTATTTTTCGATACCGATAGCGATAGCCGCTTGCGCTGATAGCGATACCGATGGGTAGGTTGGGTTGAGGAACGAAACCCAACAATCGATTGTCGGGTTTCGCTGCGCTCTACCCGACCTACAGCTACGCCTACTCAAGACGCAAAGCTTACCAAGAAAAAGCCTTACCAATTTCCATTTCTTTCAGGGCAACCGCATTGCCCATCAACCTTCCAATTTTTTAAATCAAAATTTTTTGAGGACTTTCTAATCCCGGCAAGTCTATATCTCCAACAACCAGTCTTAAAGACCGTGTAATTATTTCTCACCCAAAACCTTAAAAGCAAAACAAAAGCGTGTAGCAAGGTTACACATGGCAGAAAGAGCAAAATTGCGAATGACAAAAAAATCACTAAAATAACAAACACATAAAGCGTTTCATTTATTTCTGCCAAGTTGGCATCTTTTTTTGATTAAATAACACTGCCTTTTATTTCATCCAATCGGGGATGAAAGGCATCCTTAATTTCCAATAACTAAATGGGACGGTGCACTGATTATGCGAAAAAGTTATGCTCTTTTGTTTTGTCTGTTTATTTTGCTTACCACGATATGTTGTGGAGGTGGTGGTTCCGGTAACAATGGAAGTAATGAGGATTCAGCGGTTTGGACTCAGGTGGCGGCGGGTCGTTACCACACCGTAGCGATTAAAACCGACGGAACGCTTTATGCCTGGGGACGCAACTATTACGGCCAACTCGGGGACGAGACTACTGAGGATAAATCCGTACCCACTCAGATCGGTTCGGATAGCGATTGGGATCAGGTGGTGGCGGGTGATTTCCACACCGTAGCGATTAAAAACGACGGAACGCTTTATGCCTGGGGATCTAACTCTGCCGGCCAACTCGGGGACGGAACTACTGAAAAGAAATCCGTACCCACTCAGATCGGTTCGGATAGCGATTGGGATCAGGTGACGGCGGGATACGAACACACCGTAGCGATTAAAACCGATGGAACGCTTTATGCCTGGGGATACAACCATTACGGCCAACTCGGGGACGGAACTATTGCACAAAAATCCGTACCCACTCAGATCGGTTCGGATAGCGATTGGGATCAGGTGACGGCAGGTATTAGCCACACCGTAGCGATTAAAACCGACGGAACGCTTTATGCCTGGGGACGCAACTATTACGGCCAACTCGGGGACGAGACTACTGAGGATAAATCCGTACCCACTCAGATCGGTTCGGATAGCGATTGGGATCAGGTGGTGGCGGGTGATTTCCACACCGTAGCGATTAAAACCGACGGAACGCTTTATGCCTGGGGACGCAACTATTACGGCCAACTCGGGGACGAGACTACTGAGGATAAATCCGTACCCACTCAGATCGGTTCGGATAGCGATTGGGATCAGGTGACGGCGGGATACGAACACACCGTAGCGATTAAAACCGATGGAACGCTTTATGCCTGGGGATACAACCATTACGGCCAACTCGGGGACGAGACTACTGAGGATAAATCCGTACCCACTCAGATCGGTTCGGATAGCGATTGGGATCAGGTGACGGCAGGTATTAGCCACACCGTAGCGATTAAAACCGACGGAACGCTTTATGCCTGGGGACGCAACTATTACGGCCAACTCGGGGACGAGACTACTGAGGATAAATCCGTACCCACTCAGATCGGTTCGGATAGCGATTGGGATCAGGTGACGGCGGGATACGAACACACCGTAGCGATTAAAACCGATGGAACGCTTTATGCCTGGGGATACAACTATTACGGCCAACTCGGTGACGGAACTACTGAAAAGAAATCCGTACCCACTCAGATCGGTTCGGATAGCGATTGGGATCAGGTGGTGGCGGGTCATGGACACACCGTAGCGATTAAAAACGACGGAACGCTTTATGCCTGGGGACTGAACGGGGAAGGCGAACTCGGGGACGGAACCGCCTGGCAGGAGACACCTATTCTTATAAGTTCAGAATAAATTTTTAACCCAAACGCCAGGCATCTGGTTTGTCATTATGTTTCCACCAAACCGGATGGCTGGTGTTACAAAATATAACCGGCGAGGCGAAAACCGAGATCACCTTTTCAAATACCCTCGCCGGTTTATTCAAACTTGAGACCAGTGTATTTCGTTTTTCGTTAAATAGCGGTATTTTTCGATCATCCCCCTCATCCTGTCCTTCTCCCTCCGGGGGAGAAGGGACGTATGCCGGCTGCTTCGTTGCTTACATTGCGGCTGGAGCAGTGGTTGGGTTGAGGAACGAAACCCAACAATCGATTGTCGGGTTTCGCTGCGCTCTACCCGACCTACAACTACAACTGCCATATGTGATCTTCCATCGCTATCGGTATCGGTATCGAAATCGAAATCGTCTTTTCTTTTCTCGATACCGATTATCTTCCGAAAAATCGTATCTTTTTCTCACCTTTTTTCTTATCCACCACCCCAAAGCCGTCGATATTTGTTCCCTAAGACCAATTTTTTGGTCGCACGAATCGTTTTCTCGTATTTTTCTTGAGCCAAGCGAGTAATTTTCGCGGGAGGTGGTCAAATGAAACTGTCAAAAAAGATAAGCATCGGATTCGGCATTCTGGTAATGGCATCAGGCGTGGCGGTAGCAGTTAACTGGTTGAGTATTCAGGAAATCAAAAAGATGTCCACGCTGAACGACGAGATCACGAAAAGCAATGAATGCCTGTTGCAATGTCGCAGGCAGGAGAAAAACTTTTTCCTGCGCGGCTTTAAAACGTACGGAAGCGATAAAAAAAATGCCGTCGCCAAATGGGAGGGGCAGCGAGATAATTTGAAAGAGCGGTTGAAAGCGTTGCATGCCAACCAGGGACTTGAACGACAAGAGCAGACAGCCATGTCTAATGCCCTGACAAGCATGGAGAAATACGCCGCCGCTTTTCAACGTATCGTGGAGGCACGGAAGAAGCAAAACGAAGTCCTTGCCTCATGGGAGAAAGTCCAACCCGGATTGCACGCCTCGGCAATCAAGGCTGTACGAGAGACCATCGACCCGCTGGCGGCAAGTGCGCGGCTGAAAAACAATAAGAAAACGCTTTCGGACTTGGCGTTGATTGAAAAAGATCTCCACGAAAAAGTAATTCAGCCATTCTTGCTGTTGCGCACCGGCACGACCGATACTGCCACCGAAAGCATCAAGGAAGGAGCAAAAGACCGTCGCCAACCGGCGGATATTCAAAACACCTTTAACGAATGGCGGCAACGGGCGCAAGTTTACAAGGAGCTTTCCGTCATCCCCGACATGATCACAGCCCACATGAACCAATGGGCGAATAATCAAAGGGCCTATGATAACGCCGTGGCACTACAAAACCAAGCCAACACCGAAATGGTCGCTTCGGCTCGCGAGATAGGTAACCTCCTGCACAAAAACAGCGCCACGATTAATGCCCGGATGTTTCATTTGATGAATCGTTCCATTCTCATAGGGTTGGTTGCGGCGACAGGCAGCCTTGTCCTTGGTGTTTTCATCGCCGTGTTCACGACGCGTCGCATTACACACTCAATCAACAAAGCATCCGGCATGTTGGCCGATATCGCAAATGGTGACGGCGATCTGACCAAACGGCTTGAGATCAACACCAATGACGAAATCGGAGAGATGGCCGGATGGTTCAATCTTTTTGTGGAAAAGCTACAGAAAATGATTCGGGAAGTTGCCGAGGAATCAAAAACCGTGGAAAACGCCACGGCCAAGCTTGATTCCGTCGCCGGCCAGATGACCCAGAGCTCGCAAGACGTTTACCGAAACAGCAACAACATATCCGGCGCTGCCGAGCAGATGAGCGACAACATCAGCTCCGTGGCAGCGGCAATGGAAGAAACCGCCACCAATATCAACATGGTTTCCGACGCTGTAGAAAAAATGAGCGTCACCATCGAGGAAATCGCCCGCAATGGAAACCGGACCACCGCCGTCACGAATCAGGCTGTGCAGGAGGCCGGACAAGCGGTGACCAAGGTGCAGGCGTTAGGCGAAGCTGCTAAAAAGATTGGCAAAGTCACCGAAGCCATAACGGAAATATCCGAGCAGACCAACCTGCTGTCGCTCAACGCCACCATAGAGGCCGCACGTGCCGGCGAGGCAGGCAGGGGGTTTGCCGTGGTAGCCAATGAGATCAAAGCGTTGGCCAAGCAGACAACCCTGGCCACGGAAGAGATTCGCAGTAACATTGAAGGAATTCAACATTCAACGGTCGAGACGGTGGATGAAATCGAAAAAATCACGAAAGTAATCCATGAAGCCAGCGACTTGATCAATTCAATAGCCGTTGCCGTGGACGGACAGTCCAAGGTTGTGCGTGATATTGCAGACAGCGTGGTGCAGGCTTCCGCCGGAATATCGGAGGTGAATAAAAATGTGGCCTACACAAACACAACCGCCGCCGAAATGGCGCAAGATCTGACGGATCTTAGTCAGACCGCATCAAACATGGCCCAAAGCAACCAGCATATCAACGAAAGCGTAGGCCATTTATCCCAGCTTGCCGGAAAACTGGATGACCTTGTCGGGCAATTTAACGCCTGACATAGCAATCCATTGTCGGGTTTCGCTACGCTCTGCCCAACCTACGATCATTCCTCCCCCATCCGTGGAGAGGGAACATGACCGGCGGCTTCCCGAGGTTCATGGTTATTATGTAATTTCCGGGTGGCACTCTCTCACCCTGCCGATGGAGAGGGCCGGGGTGAGAGGGAATAAAATAGAACAATTTTCCAAATGAGGTCACCCAGCGCATCATCTTCCCGCCATTGACTTATTATCCAATCAAAACTAAAAACCATTCATAAATTCGCAAGCTTCCGGCAAATCGCGAAAATTGTCCCGGATCTGCAACCCTTTGGGGTAAAAGAAATGATGCTCCATTATAGAATGAAAGGCTTGCTTGCCATCGGCATCTGCCTTGGCCTCATGCTGTGCAAAACCGTTCCCGTATGGGCTGATGAGCCGCAACCCACAGGTGCCGGAAACCCTTCGATCACGGCGGCCGAGGAGACCAACTCATCAAATACGGGCCGTGCCGCACGCATTGCCGCGGCCCGCAAGCAAATTTCCCGCGCGACCAAAAACAGAACCCTGGTCGATCACCCCGACCCCAAGCCCATCCCCCAATGGAAACAGATGCTTTTCTCGGCGCTTTTCGTTTTCTGGATGCTCATGGGATTCGTGTGGCTGCTGCTCCGCTTCTATTACCTCAAAAAAATGAAGACCTCGCTCAGCTCCCTCCAGAACCAGTACGAGCCGGTTGTCGAGCTGAGCAACCAGCTTTTCTATGACTACAATGTGGAAAGCGGGCAAATTCGATGGACCGGGGCCATCTCCCGGGTGACGGGATACCATTTCGAGGAATTCCAGAGCGTCGATATCTCCAGATGGTCCGATCTGATCCATCCCGACGACCTTCAGGGCGCAATGGATCTGCTTGAAAAAGCGCGCCTGGACATCAGCAACTATCGCGTCGAATACCGGTTTCGCCAGAAAAGCGGGAACTATCGCCATGTAGAGGATGAAGGGCTGTTTTTCCCCGGCGAGAACGGCATGGCGGTACGCATGCTGGGAACGATGAAGGATATTTCCGAGCGCAAACAATCCGAAAAACTTCTTCAGCAGGCACACGCCGAATTGCAGCGGTTGAACGCCGAATTGGAACGGCGGGTCGAAAAACGAACCCAGGAATTGACCCTGGCCAATAAAAACCTTCGCAAAAGCAAGGAGCGCTTCCGCGCCATTTTCGAATATGTTTCCATCGGCATGTGCCTGACCTCCATCGACGGACGCTATTTAATGGTCAACCGCTCCCTGTGCACCATGCTCGGGTATTCGGAATTTGATTTACTGAACAAAAGCTATGCGGACGTGACCCATCCCGAAGACGTCGACATAAGCAGGGCAAAATTCAAAAGCCTGCACGACGGCAACGCGGATACGGAATTGTACGAGAAACGATACCGGCACAAGGACGGCCGTACCGTATGGGCCATGGTGGGGATTTACCTTCTGCACGACAGCAAGGGCCGCCCCCAGCACTACATTGCCTACATTCAGGACATCACCCGCAGAAAACAGGACGAGGTAAGCTTCCAGCGACTGCATGCCGCCATGGAGCAAACCGGCGATGCGATCCTGATCACCAATCCCAAAGGCATCATCGAATATGTCAACACCGCCTTTGGCTCGGTATCCGGTTATGCCCCGGAAGAAGTCATCGGCCAGACACCTGAATTTTTAAACAGCGGCCAGCACAACAAGGGTTTTTATCAGGAGATCCTTTCCACCATCGAATCCGGCAGCATGTGGACCGGCAAGATTACCAACCGTAAAAAGGATGGCAGCATCCTATTGCTGGAAGCCTCCATCTCCCCCATCAACAGCACCAACGGGAAAAAGCACGGCTATGTCGCCGTGATCCGCGATGTCACCATCAAGCAACGCATGGAAAACCGTCTGGGCCAAGCCCAGAAGATGGAGGCCATCGGCACCCTGGCCGGAGGAATCGCCCATGACTTCAACAACATCTTGGGGGGCATTATCGGATGCAGCGAGCTGGCGCTTTCCGATCTCCCGCCGCAAAGCCAGGCCCATCTGGACCTGGAAAAAATTCTTGAAGCCGGTTTGCGCGCCAAGGGCCTGATCAAGCAGATCCTGACCTTCAGCCGCCAGGGGGAATCCGAAATGGTTCCAACCGTCCTTAACCCAATCCTTAAGGAAACCATCAAACTGCTCAGCGTTTCGTTTCCCCCCAATATCGAAATCCGGCTCGATGCACCTCCGGGAATGGAATCGATCATGGCCGATCCCGTCCAGATGCAGCAGGTGCTGATGAACCTCTGCACCAACGCCCTGCATGCCATGAAGGGGCATGGCGGCCTCCTGAAAGTGAGTCTGTCAAAAGCGGCCATCACCCAAAGCCATCCCCTGGTCCAAAAAGGAATTGCACCGGACAATTATCTGCGGCTGATCGTGAACGACACGGGACGCGGTATCCCCGAAGAAATCGTCGAGCGGATTTTCGATCCGTTCTTTACCACCAAGAAGGCGGGCGAAGGCACGGGACTGGGGCTCTCCGTGGTGCATGGGATTGTCAAGAACCACAACGGCACGATCATTGTGGAAAGCGAACTGGACAAAGGCACCACCTTCTCGGTTTTCATTCCATTTTATAAAAATGGCGATGTCGGCGTTCAGCTGCCGGATGAGGCGTCGCTGCGCGGCGGCGACGAGCGGATCCTGATTGTGGACGACGAGGCGCTGCTGTCGGAGATTCTGCCGCGCATGCTCGGGCAGTTGGGATATCGAACCGTTACCCGGACAAGCGGCACGGAAGCCTTCGATGTATTCAAGGCGCATCCGGAAGCCTTTGATCTTGTGCTCACCGATCAAACCATGGCCGACATGACGGGTGTGGAGCTGGCCGGGCGCATCAACCGCATTCGTCCGGAGATTCCCATCATTTTATGTACCGGTTTCAGCGAGGCCCATCAACTAGCGGATGGCGTTCCCGCGGGCATCCGGGCGGTATTACACAAGCCGATCGTTCGCGCCGAACTGGACAAAACCATCCGTAGAGTATTGACATACAAGACCAACCCTTTCAAAGATAGGGCTGAAAAGGGGAGTTCCAATGGCTGAAATTCTGATCATCGACGACGACAGCATCATGTCCTACACACTGGCCCGCATGGTACAGCAAATGGGACACACCCCGAAAGTGGCGGTTACCCGTCAGGATGGATTGAAGCTGGCCCTGGAACAGTCCTTCGACGTTGTTCTGCTTGATGTCCGTCTGCCCGACGGCAACGGACTGGAGATCATTCCCCGACTGAAAAGCCAGCCCTCTCCGCCGGAAATTATCATCGTCACGGCCTATGGGGACACGATGGGGGCCGAGTTATCACTCAAAAGCGGCGTCTGGGATTACATCGAAAAGCCGTCACGGGTGGATGAGATGAAACTGCCCCTCTTACGAGCCCTGGAATACCGCAAGCAAAAACTGGCGGCCCAGACCCCCTTCACGGTGGATCGCTGCGGCATCGTTGGAAGCAGCACCCAGATGACCTGCTGCGTGGATCTGATGGCGCAGGCTTCCGCCGGAGACGCCAATGTTCTCTTGAGCGGAGAAACCGGAACCGGCAAGGAGTTGTTCGCCCGGGCCATCCACCATAACAGCCGCCGGGGCAACGAAGGGTTTATCGTGGTGGATTGCGCGGCCTTGCCCGAGCATTTGGTGGAGAGCATTCTGTTCGGGCATGTAAAAGGTGCGTTCACCGGCGCCGAGAAAGCCAGCAGCGGATTGATCAAGCAGGCCGACGGTGGAACGCTTTTTCTTGACGAGGTGGGAGAACTCTCGCTGAACCTGCAGAAAACCTTTTTAAGGGTTCTCCAGGAGCATCGCTTTCGACCGGTCGGCGACAAGGCGGAGACTTCCAGCGATTTCAGGCTGATCGCGGCAACGAATCGAAACCTGGACCAAATGACGCAAAAGGGGTTGTTCCGTGCCGATCTTCTGCATCGTCTCAGGACGCTTTCCATCGAGCTGCCGCCCTTGCGCGAGAGAAAACCGGACATCAAGGAATTGGTTCTGCATCACGTCGCTCAGTTGTGCGCCAAATACAACCTGGAATCCAAAGGCTTTGCCCCCGAATTTCTGGATACGATGGCAAACTACCCCTGGCCGGGCAATGTCCGCGAACTTGTAAATGCCCTGGAAAGCGCCGTCAGCGCGGCCAGTCAGGAGCCGATCCTGTTCCCGGTGCATTTGCCCCCTGCAATTCGAACCCATGTGGCCATCGCCTCCATGAAAGAGGCCACGACTCCATCCGTCCCTATCACGGACAAACTTCCGCGTCTAAAAAATCTGATCGATGAAACGAGAAAAGAATATCTCAGGGAATTGTTCAAGCAAACGGATGGAAACGTCGTCAAAGCGTGTAAAATCGCCGGTCTGTCCAGGGCCAGCCTCTACAATTATCTAAAAAAGTACGAAATCGATTGATCCTGAATTCTAATTTTTTAGACATGTCTTTTTTTTTGGATTACGCGTAACTCTTCAATTCCAGCCCCAATCCGGCATAGGTTTCTATTTTTCTGAAGACTCCCCTTGAGAGCCAACCGTCCGGAGCCATGCCCGCCGCCTCCCAGCTCATCGCAACCACTTGATAATATTTACAAACAAAAAAGCGCCCCAACCACGGCACTCGTATTGCTTTAGTAAGTTCTCAACACCAACTTGAAAGGAGAGGTAATCATGAGAAGGTTTCTATCGGGAAGCGGACTTTTGCTCATCGCCCTGATCCTGGCCGGCACACTTTGCCTTGGCGTGGGGTCGTCACATGCCGCCAAGGTCGTCAAGATCGGTTATAACGCCCCGTTGTCAGGTCCTGCCGCAGCTTGGGGCCTGCCCGGCCTGGAAGGCGTCGACATCTGGCTGGAAAAAATCAATGGCGCCGGCGGCATCGAGGTTGGCGGCAAAAAATACAAAGTGGAAATCGTTAAATTCGACAACGAGGGCGTCGGCAGCAAGGCGCTTCTGGGGGCACGCAAACTGGTCCTGGAGGATAAGGTCGTCGCCATGCTGATGCTGGGTGGTGCGACGAGTGCAGCGGTCCAGCCTTTTCTCACCAAACACAAACTGCTCACCTTCGTTCTCGTCTCATCGGACATCACCAAGAATAGACCCTATCTGATGTGTGTGGCCGACAACTTCCCCACCTATCACCTGCTCCACACCGAGTATATCGCGGAAGCCCATCCCGACCTGAAGCGTGTCGCCATCATCAGCCAGGACGACGAGATCGGCATCGCGGCGGCGGCATGGTCCGAGGCGGGGTTCGACGCCGCCGGCATCGAAGTCGTCTACTCCAAACCCTTTGGGCTGGAAACCACCGATTTCGCACCCATCGTAACCGCGGCCCTGGCCAAGAAGCCGGACATCATCAGCACGGGCGCTTCCTATCCGGAATTTCAGGCCCTCATTCTGGAGCAGGCCTACACCCAGGGGTGGAAAGGCATCATCACCTCGGCCTGCTGGGATTTCAAAGCCATCACGGCCAAGGTGCCTACCGAATGGATGGATGGCGCGGTTTCCGGCTTCCCGGATTTCGATGACGCCAAACTCTCCGCGGACAAGCATGAATTCTACGAAACCTGGAAAACCAAGTATCCGGGACGCGGATTCTCAGAGATCGTCTGGGAGTATAACGCGGCTCTCGAAGTCTGGAAATACGGCGTCGAAAAAGCCGGAACGGTCGAGTCGGGAAAAGTTCACGCAGCTCTGAAATCATCCAATTCGGTTCCCCATGCCTTCGGTCCGGCGGTCTGGTGGGGCAAAGAGGTTTTCGGTATGGACAACCTGCTGGTTCCCAAATGGCCCATCACGGAAATCAAGGATGGAAAGCCGGTTATCGTTGCCCAGAAAAGCCTCTTCGATTGGCTTGAACGCGGCAACAACAAAGAAATTCTCGATAAATATCTCACGAAGTGGAAGTTGAAATAAAAAACCCGTGGAAAGGTTCCGGTTGCGCGGGATTCACGCCGGCCGGAACCTTGCCGGATTTTTCGACATGAATTGAGCAATAAGGCGCCAAAGGCCAAACAAGAACATGGAACTTATCGGACAAACCCTGCTGAACGGCCTGATGACCAGTTCATTCTTTGCCCTCATCGCCGTGGGCCTGAGTCTCGTCTTCGGGGTCATGCACATTGTAAACTTCGCCCATGGAGAATTCTACATGGTCGGTGCCTATACGGTATGGGTGCTCTACGCCAAGATGCACTGGCCCTTTTTTCTGGCGGTTCTGGCCGCGATCGTCATCGTCGGCATTCTGGGTCTGATCTCGGAGCGACTGGTGTTTCGTCAGGCCAAGGGAAATGTTCTCAGCGGGTTTATCATGTCCGTCGGCCTGGTCTTCATTCTTCAAGTCGCTGTCGCTCAAATCTGGGGCCTCGGAAAAATGAAACCCGTTCCCGCCGCCTATCCGGAAGTCCTCAGCTTCGGCGGAATATCCACAAGCTGGCAGCGTTTTATCGTTATCCCGGCCACCATCATCCTTTTGGGGTCGTTGTGGTTTTTCCTGGAAAACTTTCGCATGGGGCGGGCCATGCGGGCCTCCGCCCTGGAGCCCGACGCCGCGGCCCTTCAAGGCATCAGCGTCAAAAAGGCCGCCACGGTGGCCATGTTCATCGGCTCCGCCATGGCCGGCGCCGCCGGTGCGTTAATGGCGCCGATCATGTCGGTGCACCCCTACATGGGCCATGCCGTTGTCTGGAACGCTTTTGTGGTGGTGATCGTCGGGGGCGCCGGAAACATCAAGGGAACCGTGTTGGCATCCCTGTTTTTTGGCTATATGACCACCATCATCACCACCCTTTTCGACTCAACCATCGCCAACCTCGTCAACGTGCTGGTCATGCTGGTGTTGTTGGCGATCAGGCCACAAGGTATGGCGGGACATGCGGAACATTAGTTATTCACAGGCACTGGCATGGGGAATCCTGCCCGTTTTCCTGATATGCGCGCCCTTTGCGATCAGCGGATATAAAGTCGATCTATTGACCAACTTGTTGATCAATATTTTGCTGGTGACCAGTTTTCGAATCATCGCCACCACCGGGGGCTGGTCCCTTGCCCATATTCCCATGATGGGCTGCGGCGCCTATACCACGGCACTTCTGTCGGGCGTGGCCGGGGTTCCATTCCTGATATCCCTGCCGCTCTCCGCCCTGGTGGCGGCCCTTGCCGGTCTGATCATCAGTTTCCCCCTGAGCCGAACCAAGGGATTCGCCTTTTTCGTGGCCTCCTTTGCCGCCGGCGAAGCAATCCGGTTGTGCTGGATACGCTTCAAAATTCCCTTTGGCGGCCACAAGGGCCTTTCCGTACCGCCGCCCAACATCGTCGACACTGTCTCCTGGCTGGACTTCACAGAGGCCATCCCCTTCTATTTTCTCACGCTGATTTTGACGGTGCTTTGCCTGTGGATCATGCGACGCCTGGACCGGTCGCGAATCGGCGACACCTTCAAGGTCATCGAATCCCAGGAAAGTCTCGCCCGCAGCATCGGCATCAACATCACCGGCTATAAAATGCTCTCATTTTCCCTGGGATCCTTTTTTGCGGGCATCGCCGGTGTGTTGCTGGCCCATCGGCTCTGGGCCATCGAACCGCACCAGTTCGGCTTTTCGACCACCCTGTACCTCCTGGTCTGGGTCGTCTTTGGCGGGGCGCACACGTTTTGGGGGCCGGTTTACGGCGTCGTTTCGCTGACGCTGCTGGGCGAGCTGCTGCAGCCGCTGGCCGAATGGGTCCCCATGATCTTTGGCGCCATTATCATTATCACATTGATTTTTCAGCCCGACGGCCTGGAAGGATTGCCGGAGCGGCTGAAACAAATGAAATAAGGGCAGAGACGACCAAGGTAAATTTTCATGGCGATACTGGAACTCAGAGGGTTATCTAAAAATTTCGGCAGTAATCAGGCGGTCTCCAATTTGAGTCTCGTCGTCGAGGAAGGCCAGATTCGCGGCCTGATCGGCCCCAACGGATCGGGAAAGACCACGGTTTTCAATCTGATTTCCGGATTCCTGAAACCATCGAGAGGCCAGGTCTTCTGGCAGGGACGGGAAATCACCAACCTGCCGGCCTATAAAATTGCCGGACTTGGTCTCTCACGAACCTTTCAGCTGACGGCAATGTTCAAGGAGCTGACCGTGCTGCAAAACGTGGTGATGTGTTCTCACCTGCATTGCAGGACCACACTCTGGCAGCAATTCTGGCAGGATAAAAGGACCCGCCGCAAAGACAAGGCGGTGATGAACGAAGCCCACGCCATTCTGGAACAAATGGGAATCCTGGAAATTGCCGACGAGCTGGCGGGCGATCTGCCCCATGGCCATGCCGCGGCACTGGGCATTGCCAATGCCCTGGCCACCCGGCCCAAGATGATTCTGCTGGACGAGCCGGTGGGCGGCATGAACCCCACCGAGACCGAGGAAACCATGGAACGCATCCGGATGGTACGCGACCAGGGCATCACCCTGCTGCTGGTGGAGCACGACATGAACGCGGTGCTGCGCACCTGCGATGAAATTACCTGTATCAACTTTGGCCAGAAGATCGCGGAAGGGCTTCCCCATTCGGTTTGCAGCCATCCTGAAGTGGTGAAGGCATACCTGGGAGAAGAGATAGACGAATGCTTCATCTAAAAGACATCGTTGTCAACTACGGTGGCGTCAAGGCCCTCAAAGGGATTTCGATGGAGATCCCGAAGGGCTCGATCACCTGCCTGATCGGCGCCAATGGCGCCGGCAAAAGCACCACCCTGAGAGCCATTTCGGGCATGGTCCCGCTGGCCGGCGGGGAAATCCGGTTCGAAGGGCGCCGCATTGACGGCATGGAGCCTCAGGAAATCGTCGAGCTGGGCATCAGCCATGTTCCCGAAGGCAAGAAACTCTTTCTGGAGATGAGCGTTCGGGACAATTTGATGGCCGGGGCTCATTTAAGAAAACGGAAAAGCCGTATTGATGCCGACCTGAAACGCGTTTGCCGCTTTTTTCCGGTCCTGGAAAGAGCGATCAACCGTCCGGCCTCCAACATGAGCGGCGGTGAGCAGCAAATGCTGGCCATCGGCCGGGGTTTGATGAGTTCTCCCCAGCTGCTCCTTCTGGATGAACCGTCACTGGGCTTGTCTCCTTTGTTGACCAAGGAAGTTGGCGGCATCATCAAGAAAATCGCCAATGAAGGCGTCTCCGTGCTGTTGATTGAGCAGAACGCCAGCCTCGCGCTGGGCCTTGCCGAAAAGTGCTATGTTTTGGAGACCGGCACCATCACGGTTGAAGGCACCAGTGCCGAGCTGCAAAACGACGACCATATCCGGGCCGCCTACCTGGGCTTGAACGCCGAATCTTCCGCCACCGCCGACAAAGCCGAGGCCACTTCCGCAAAGCAAAAGGAGGACGCTTCACAACGGGTGGCCGCCCCATCCGTGGAGCCGGAACAAAAATCCCTGCTTCCCCGGATTCTCAGGCCGGAAGATCCGTGTGAGGAGCAGTGCGAACATGACCAGTGCCTGAAAATTTGCCGCCAGCGCCGATTGGACGAGGTTCAGTTGAACCTGATTTCTCCATCGACTTATGACGGCGGCAACCGGCGTCGACAATCGGCCAAACGACGCCCTGCGCCGAAAACAATATCGCCCGGGGCGCCCCGCCTAGGCGAGACGGCGTCAACCGTCGCCTACCGACCGGCAAGCAGCAATCGCGCGGCCAAACGGATCGTCAAGAGAGTATTCAAGCCGGCAAGCGACATCGATCAATAAGACGCTTTTCTTTTCTAAAAGATCCTGCAAGGAGGATTGAAATGAGAAACGAAATGGTTGTTGTGGTCGACTTTTACGCCACGTTGCAAAGCGTCTTTGGAACCAAAACCAAGCGTGTCGAAATAAATTCACCCGCCACGGTCGGACAGATCCTGAACCTGGTATGCCAGACCGATGGCCAACGAGAACGGCTCCATGAATCTCCCGGCCGGCTTCGCCGCGACATCAAGGTTTTCAGAAACGGGCGCGACATCGTGTTTTTGAACAAGCTGGACACGGAAGTCCACAATGGAGACAAAATAGCCATCTTCCCTCCCATCGCCGGAGGATGATGAGACCTAAAACAGGGTCCAATTGCAGCATAAAAAGGAGTACGGTCAATGCCGAAAGAACTGGTTGTCGATATCTCAAAATGTACCGGGTGCGGCTATTGCGAGCTGGTCTGTTCGTTCACCCACCACGATGAGTTCAACCCCCGCAAGTCCCGTATCCAGGTCAATGTGTTTCTCGAAAAGGCAATGGCCGTACCGATCGTTTGCTACCAGTGCGAGGATCCCTGGTGTGTAAAAGCCTGCCCTGCCGGCGCACTCCAGATCGAAACCGACCCGGACAAGGACACACGCATGGTCACCGTGGACAAGGCGCGGTGCGTGGGCTGCAAGATGTGCACGCTTTCCTGCCCCTTCGGCTGCATCGTCGTCAACGACAACCATGCCGAAAAGTGCGACCTTTGTGGTGGAAACCCGCAATGCGTGACGGTTTGCCGCACCAGGGCAATACAATTCATCGACTCCCGGATGGCGGCATCCGCCAAGAAAAAATCGGTTGCCGAGCGTCTGCTTAACTCATACCAGGAGAAATAACCATGTGGTACGGATGGACAGGAAACGTATTGCGCGTCAATTTGGATGAACCTCTCGTTACGGTGGAAGCTCTGGATCGCGATATTGCCGAGAAATTCATCGGCGCAAGGGGACTGGGCGTCAAGTATCTTTTTGATGAGATCGACCCGCGTGTGGACGCATTGGATGGCCGCAACAAACTGATCTTCGCCACCGGCCCCCTGACCGGCACAGGTGCGCCCGGAGGAAGCCGCTACATGGTCGTCACCAAAGGCCCCCAGACCGGTGCCATTGCCCATGCCAGCGCCGGTGGAGCCTTCCCCATGGCCATCAAGTACGCCGGCTACGACATGATCATCCTGGAAGGACGAGCGCGCAGGCCGGTTTACTTATGGATCGACGACGACACCGTCGAGGTGCGCGACGCCGAGCATATCTGGGGCAAATTGAGTTCCGAGACCGAGACGGCGCTCATCGCTGAAACCCACCCCGATGCCAAGGTGGCTTGTATCGGCCCCGCCGGAGAAAACAAGGTTCTTTACGCCAGTGTAATGACGGACATGGGGCGGGCCGCCGGCCGGTCCGGCGTTGGCGCGGTCATGGGATCCAAAAATCTCAAAGCCGTTGTAATTCGCGGCACTAAAGGTTTGAAGGTGGCCTCCAAGCCCGATTTCTGGAAGGCCATGAAGGATGCCTACAAGAAAGTAGACCATCCCGACGCGGAACATTTCCATCAGATCGGAACGCCCGGCGTCATCACCCTGGTCAAGGAACTGGGCATTCTGCCCACCCGCAATTTCAAGTACGGCACCAATCAGGTGTGGGAAAAACTATCGGGAGATCGCCTGGCCTCAACACTGTCCAAACGGAAAAACATGGGCGTGGCCTGCCCGGCCTGCCCAGTGGGATGCGGTCGGTTGACCAAGGTCACCAATCCGAAATACGCCTCCGAAGGCGCGGGGCCGGAGTACGAAACCATCGGCATCTACGGGTCGAGCTGTTTCACCAACGATCTGGACGTGGTTTCCAAGGTCGGCTTCATGTGCAACGAAATGGGAATGGATACAATTTCGGCGGGCGCCACCATCGCCTGTGCCATGGAGCTTTACGAGGAAGGTCACCTGCCGATCAGCGATGTCGGAATGCCCTTGAACTTCGGCAATGTGGAGGCTGTCATACGACTCACCGACGACATTGCCCATCGCCGGGGGTTTGGCAACGTCCTGGCGGATGGCGGTTATCGCGTGGCCAAACGCTACGGCCACCCGGAGTACTTCATGGGGGTCAAGAAACTCGAATTTCCAAGCTACGATCCACGCGGCCTGCAAGGTATGGCGTTGGGCTATGCCACAAACAGTCGCGGCGCCTGTCATATCCGCGGCGAGGTGCACGATCTCACCCTTTACGGCGTCGATTACTGGCGCGTCACCATGGACCGCAACCTCGGCCCGGTGGATCCTTTCCGCTGGGAAGACAAACCCGAACTGGCGATGGTCATCCAGGACTGGTTCTGCATGCTGGATTCCTGCGGCATGTGCAACTTCATGTATTTTCTGGGCATGAACGAGGACAACTGCCGCGAGTTGATTGAAACGGCCACCGGCATCGACATGGGCGGCCACGAAGGGTTGATGAGAACCGGAGATCGCATATTCAACATGGAGCGGCTCTTCAACCTCAAGGCCGGGCTTACCGGCAAGGACGATACGCTTCCCAAGCGAATGTTGGAGGAACCCATGCCGGAAGGGCCGGCCAAGGGCATGGTCGCCCGGTTAGACGAAATGTTGCCCGAGTACTACCGGTTGCGGGGATGGAGTCCGGAAGGGATTCCGCAACCCGCAAAACTACGTGAACTGGGCCTGGAATCTGAATCCACGGGAAAATCGTACTAGAGAATGCCGTGACGCACATTCACCAACATACCATTATCGGCAACAGCGCGGCGGCGCTGGCGGCGATCCGGGCCATCCGGCGAAGCGGAGACGCGCGTCCCATCACCTTGATCTCGGACGAGGACACCTGTGCCTATTCGCCGGTATTGACCACCTATTATATCGGGGGGCAAATCCACCGGTCGAACCTGTTTTTGACCGACAGGAGTTTTTACCGCAGGCACAACGTTCGAACGCTTTTCGGAAACCGCGTGGAGGCCATTGACCCGGAAAATCGACTACTGCATGTCAGGGGCGCGAAAAAAATCCCTTACGATCAGTTACTTATCGCCAGCGGTGCATCGGCAAGGCGCATGAAAGGTATCGACCCGGAAGCCCGCAAGCGGGTTCACACCCTACGCACGATCGAGGATGCCGAAAACATCCGGGAGCTGAGCACCAACGCCAAAGCGGTTGTCGTGCTCGGCGCCGGGCTGGTCAGCTTGCAGACCATCAAGGCCATCTTGCCATTGGACCTGAAAATTTGGCTGATCGTGGGCTCCGATCAGGTTCTCTCACAGCAAATGGACCGGCGCAACGCGCGCCTGATCCAAGAGCGATTGGCCCGCGCCGGGGTCGAAATTCTTTTTGGGCGCGGCGTGGAGAGCATTTCCCGTGAGGGTCGCGGCCTGAAGATCTCCACGACCTGGGGCGAATCATTGGAGGCGGATCTGGTTGTCGTCGGCAAAGGGGTTCAGCCCAATCATCAGATGGCCGCCGGCACGGCTATCGATCGCGATTACGGGATCATGGTCGACGAATGCATGCGCACCACGGTCAAGGACATATACGCGGCGGGAGATGTGGCCCAGGGCAAAAACTGCATTACGGGCAACCGGGAAGTAATTGCCACCTGGTTCAACGCCTGCGCCCAGGGAGAAATTGCCGGGCGGAACATGGCCGGTTTCGATGCGCGGCAAACCCAGTTGATTCGTGAGAACGTCACCACCCTCATGGGGCTCGTGGTGGTTTCCCTGGGAGAGTCAAACCCTCCACCGGGACGCTATCGGGAGGTCCGTTATGAGAATTTGAAGTCCGGGGAGACGAGAACCCTGTTTATGGATGACCATAAAATCGTGGGCGCGCTTTTGATCGGCAGGGTAACCGATGCCGGAGTAATCCGCCATTGCATTGCCAACCGGATCGATGTTTCCGCCTGGGAAGATGCGCTTGCCGCCTCTCCGATGGATTTCGCCAAGATACTGTTAAACTGAAACCAACAACCAATAAAGAGGCACCGATTATGTCCGCACCGGCTATTTTGCTTACCGCTTTAATCGTTATTGCTTTGATTCTTTTCTTTCTGTGGCTGGTTTATTCAAAACGCTACCAGAAAGCATCGAAGGAAACCGCGTTCGTCCGGACAGGTTTTGGAGGCCAGAAAGTGGTCATGAATGGCGGCGCGTTGGTCATCCCCATGCTGCATGAAATCATCCAAGTCAACATGAATACCATGCGCATGGAGATCCACCGGGCCAACAACCAGTCGCTGGTGACCAAGGATCGTTTGCGTATGGATGTTCGGGCGGAATTCTACATCCGCGTCAAACCCACGATAGAGGATGTCACGGCGGCGGCGCAATCCTTGGGGCGCCGCACGATGAATATAGAGAGCCTCAAGGATCTGGTGGAAGGCAAGTTCATCAATGCCCTGAGGGTTGTGGCCGCTGAGATGAAGATGGATGAACTGCATCAGAATCGGGGAGAATTCGTCAAACGCGTTCAGGATGAGGTTGGTGATGGCCTTACCAAAAATGGCCTGGAACTGGAATCGGTTTCCTTAAGCGAACTGGATCAAACGGATAAAAAATTCTTCAATGCCCAGAACGCATTCGATGCCCAGGGGCTGACGCTTCTCACGGAGATGATCCAGAATCGCTCCAAGCAGCGCAATGCCATCGAGCGCGACACCGAAATCGCCATCCGGAAGAAAGACCTGGAAGCCGAGCGACAAAAACTGGACCTGGCCAAGGAAGAAGAGTTCTCACGCCTCGACCAGCAACGTGAGATTGAGGTACGCCGGGCCACCCAGCAGACCATCATCACCAAGGAGCAGGT
Organism: uncultured Desulfosarcina sp.; assembly: GCA_963668455.2. Lineage (GTDB taxonomy): Bacteria > Desulfobacterota > Desulfobacteria > Desulfobacterales > Desulfosarcinaceae > Desulfosarcina. The sequence goes on along the minus strand of CAXXOY010000015.1, from coordinate 258,685 downwards.
TTCCCAGGAGCAGGTCGCCCGTGAAGCCGAGCTGGAGGCCAAGAAAAAGGTCGAACTGGCCCAACTCAGCGTGGAACGGATGCTCGACGAGGAACGTATTACTAAAAACTATCAGATCAAGACCAAAGACATCGAGACCGAACGGGATATTGAAATTGCCCAGATCAACAAGGAGGAGCTGACCACCGCCGCTTCGATTGCATCCAAGAAGAAAATGGACTTAGAGCAGTTGATTGCAGAGCGGGATCTTGACAACGAGAGAATCCACCGGGAAAAACTTCTCAAGGAGAGTGAGCTTTCCAAAAACCAGGCGCTGGAAAAAGCGGAGATCGATAAAGACCGCGAACTTAAAAGCGCCATGGTGGAGGCCAAGAAGCAGGTCGATCAGATTCAGGTTTTGGCGGAAAAGGAATACGAGCAGGAACGCATCGCCAAGGAACAACTGGTCCGTGAAAAGAGAGTCGCAAGCGACGCCGCCATCGAGCTTGCCGAAATCGAGAAACGCAAGGCCGCGGAACTCGCGGACCTGGCACGAACGCTCGAGCTTCTGGAAAAGAATAAGACTCAAATCCTGGCCCAGTCTGAGTTGGACAAACTAAAGGCCGAGGCGGTCAAACTGGAAGAAGAGATCGCCACCACCCGTCAGGTGGAAGCCGCCCGCCGAAACAAATCGGTAGCCACCCTGGAAGCGCAGCAACGGGCCGAAACCGAAAGCATCGCCCTCTTGTCCTCCGCCGAGGCCAAGGCCAAGGCGGCCGCCAGCCAGGCCGAGACCATGCGTCTCATCGCAGGTGGCGAAGCCGTTAAGATCGGATTGATCGCCGAGGCGGAATCCCAGGCCGACTTGATCAAAATAAAGGCGTCGGAACGCAAATACCAAGTGGAGGCCGAAGGTTCGCGGATGCTTCACGAGGCCGAAAATGTGCTCGATCCGGAAAAGAGTGGCGCCCGCATCAAAATGTCCATCGTCGAACACCTGGCGGAAATTATCCAGGCCAGTGTCAAACCCATCGAGTCCATTGATGGAATCAAAATCTTCCAGGTCGATGGCTTGCACCCGAATGGTGGCGGTGGCGCTTCGGGCGGCTCCGGCGTATCGGCGGACGGCAACCTGGCCGATCAACTCATCAACAGCGCTTTGCGCTACCGGGGACAAGCTCCGCTGGTGGACGCCATCCTCAAGGAAATCGGCATCTCCGGCGGCGATATGAAAGGGTTGAGAGGGGCACTTCAACTGGACGACCATGAACCGTCGGACGACGGAGAATAGACGCTTTGAACCACGCCCTGCTTTCTCGGCAGACAACGAGTTTACACGAGGGCGGCAATTTCTTTTAAAAGAAGGCAAAGATGTTCAAACCCAAGGAAATACTGACGCAGTGTGCGGCATGGCCGGGTCGGTTGTCCGGCGGGCTGGTCGCGGTGGCGAAAAGCGTGCGCAAACGATTGCCGAGCAAACCCGTGCTTGTGGTTGGCGGAATCCTTGTGTGGCTTCTCTCAGGTATTTTCACGATCGACACCAATGAACTCGGGGTCGTTTATCGCTTCGGGAAAGTACTCCGCGAGGCAGACCCCGGATTTCACTATCATTTTCCGCGGCCCATCGAGCGGGTAAAAAAAGGTGATGTTACTCGCATCCGGCGCTACGATATCGGGCATCCTCTCCGGGCGGAAAGCGAAACCGCTCCGAATCGGGAAACGACCGGTGGCATCATTCTGCTCACAAACGATGAAAGCTTGATCCTGACCGAACTGGTGGTCCATACAAAGGTCGATTCCGTTGTCGATTATCTGGACCATCTTAACCAACCGGAAGACATTCTGCGCAATGGCGCCCTGTCCGTACTGAACACGGTTGTCGCCCGGACCGGCTTCGATTCGGCCCTGACCGAGGGCAAGGGCAAGATGGAGACGCAAATCCAAACCGACCTGCAAAAGCTGATGAACAGTTATGGATCGGGCCTGCAAGTGGTTTCGGCCAAATTGAAATACCTGCTGCCGCCGGCCCCGGTATCGGAAGCATTCCTGGATGTCTCGCTTGCCCGGGAAGAACAGCGACGGGTGGAGACCGAAGCCAAAACCTATGAGAACAAAGTCCTCTCCAAGGCCAGGGCGGACGCGACCCGAAAGGTCCAGACCGCCGAGGCGCTCTCAAACGACAGAATAAAGCGGGCCCAGGGAGATGCGGATCGTTTTCTGGCAAGGCTTAGTGCCTATCAAAAGGATAAAACGGTAACCCGCAAAAGGCTTTATCTTGAAGCTGTTGAGGATATCGTAGGCCACGCGTCAAAGGTCGTGGTCGCATCGGAGAAACAGATGATCTGGTCCACACTGCAGCCCGGAAACACGCCGGCGCCAAAAGCCTTGGACGCCCTTTCACCACAGGAGGGAGAATGAGAAAGATGCTCAGCCCCCCGGCGCTTATCGTACTCATATTTATCCTCTCGGCCTACGCGGCGTTGTTTACGGTGGAACAAAACCAGCATGCCTTCGTGACCCAACTCGGCAAACCTGTCGGCGAGCCCCTGGAACCTGGCCTGCACATAAAAATCCCTCTGATTCAACGGGTGCGCAAACTTGACAATCGCCTGTTGAACTGCCCATTGACGAACGCCGAACTCATGACCCTGGATAAACAGAAAGTAACGGCATCGTTTTTCGCGATCTGGCAAATCACCGACCCCATAGAATATCTTCGGGGCGCGGGCAACCGGGAAACGGCGTTGAGACAACTGAAGGATGTTATCGGGGCCGAACTGGCCGTGGCTTTTGGCAAGCACTCCCTGAAAGACCTGCTGACCGAGCATAAAGGTACTCTCTTGAAGGACACAAAAGAAAAGTGCCGGGAGACATGCCTGGAATTTGGCGTCGAGCTTACGGACCTTCGGCTTTCAACGCTTTCACTATCCGAGAAAAACCGTGATGTCGTTTACGCAAGGATGGTAGCTGAATTTAAGAGACAGGCCCAACGGCACCGCTCCGCCGGATTGGAGCGCAAGAGTCAATGGGAGGCAAAGGTTGACAGGGAAAAAGCCGCGCTGATCTCCGAAGCACAGTGCAAAGCAACATCAATCAGCGGACAGGCGGAGGCGGAGGCATCCCGCATCTATGCCGAAGCCTTTGGCAAGGATCCGGAATTTTTCAACCTCGTCCAGACCCTTGACGTGTCGCGTAAGATACTGGATGAGAAAAGTACCCTGTTCCTCTCACCCGAATACGAATTCCTGAACTTTTTCAAACAATCCGGCGCGAACATCGCCGAGTAATAAATGGTAGTGCCCATTCACGGATAGGATAATTTGGTCGAGATCAAGGCGCGCGCAAAATTTAACCGGAGGCATATAGTTGATATTCCGAGGATTAAATTTTAAGCGCAACGCCGATATCGGGCAAATTAGCCTATTCGTGGATGGATACTATTAGCCTCCGCACCCTTTGGGCTTAGGCAGCCCCGCAAGCCGTTTAACACCGCGGGACATGCCATCCGGAAAGAGCGACAGAACCTCCTGAATGCTCATACCGGTGCCCAGTTTGATGCGGTGGTTGATGGGTTCCTTGCCTTCTTCCAGATAGTAGCCGCGCACAAACCGCAGCACGCGCCAATGCGCTTCGCTCAAGGTTTCCAGACCGGCCTCGGCCGCCAGTAGCTGGGCAACCGCGTCGGACCACTCGAGCGGGTTCAGGATATAGCCTTCCCTGTCGAAAGCAATATCCCGGCCGTCAATGTGCTTGACGACGCGCTGCGGTGCACTTCTTTTCACTGAAAGAACCATTTGGATCGGAAACCCTTTATTTCAATGCCGCCAGAATCCTCTCCGGCGTGGCCGGCATGCTGTACAGCCGCACACCGATGGCATCCTCGATGGCATTGATAATGGCCGGATGCGTTGGGACCAGCGTGAATTCACCGACACCGATGGCGCCAAGAGGACCGTTATCGCGCGGGGATTCCAGAAGGATCGTCTCCATCTCGAAGGCGGTCGTCGCTTTGGGAAACTTGTAGGTGTTCCAATCGTTCGTCTCGCCGTGGATGTACTCCTCACGCAGGGCCATGCCGGCCCCCATATCCATACCGCCTTCGATCTGACAGGTCACGACCAGGGGATTGATCACCTTGCCCGGATCGACCACGGCGGTCATCTTGAGCACCTTGACCTCGCCAGTTTCGGTGTTGACTTCCACTTCGGCCATCTGAACACCATGACAATAGGCATCCCAGACCTTGCCCTGCCCGGTTTTCTGATCCATACCGGTGTGAGACATGGTGTTGATGCCCATGTAGCGGATGGGCTTGCCGGCTTTATCCAGATCCTCGCGGGTCTTGGCGCCGGTTTCCTGCATGGCTTTTTTAAGCTCGTCGATGGCTTTGACCAGGGCCTGACCGGACATGTAGGTTTGTCTGGAGCCGGCCGAAATACCGGAATCCGGCGTTTGTTCGGTATCGCGGGTAATCAAACGAACTTTTTCCATGGGCAGCCCCATGAGCTCCGCACCGAGTTGGGTCAACATGGCATCGTTGCCTTCTCCCGGATCGGCCACGGATCCGAAAATGGATAATCCGCCGTCGGCATCGAATTCCACGGCCACATGGGAAACATCGCCGGGCTCGCCCACGCCGAAGCTGGAACCAGCCAGACCCACGCCCCGTTTGATCGGGTCTGAAGTTTTGGCTGCCGCGGCCTCCTTGGCCTTCTGATACTCAGGTTTGAGACGATCGAGGCAAGCGTTGAAAGCCCAGTCATCCGCTTCCTGTCCGTTAGAGGTGGTTTCTCCCTTCTGAAGCGTATTCATGCGCCGGAATTCATAGGGGTCCATCTTCAGCTTGGCCGCCAGAAGGTCCATGCAGGACTCCACGGCAAAGTTGGCCTGGGGTGGTCCCGCTCCACGGGCCGCACCGCCCCATGCATCGTTGGTGTAGACCAGCTTGGCTTCCACCTCCACGTTGGGAATATTGTAGCCGCTGCTGAGCATGGCCAGAGCGCGCTCGATGATGTTGGGTCCGATGGACATATACGCGCCGTTCTCGACGATCATCTCCATTTCAAGTCCGGTGACCTTTCCATCAGCGTCCGCACCCATGCGCGTATTCATGCGGAAAGGATGCCGTTTGGGGGTGATCCACATGGATTCTTCGAGGCTGGGGGTATACCGCACGGCCTGCCCAAAATGCAGGGCCGCGGCGGCGGCAAGGGCTTCGGAGGTGAGATCGCATTTGATACCGAACTGCCCGCCGGCAAAAGCTTCGATGTAGCGAACGTTGTCCCAGCCCACGGCATCCTGAATCATCTGAGCATGTTGATGAATCCAGATGGAACGGCCGACGACCACCAACTGGGCGTCGTCGCCTTCTCCATCCATATAGGCGACCGTGTTCTCGGGCTCCAGGGGCGCCTGGTGGATCAGGGGAGAATAAAAATCGCCGGAAACGACCACGGCCGATTTCTCAAGGGCCGCTTTGGCGTCGCCCTTGATCTGGCCGGCCACATGGCAGATATTGGGGGTGCCCGGATGAATCTCGGCAGCGCCCTCCGCCATGGCCGCATGGGCATCACGCATGGGCGTCAGCACTTCGCAATCAAGCTCGACCGCGGCTGCCGCGGCCAGGGCTTCCTTTTTGGTACGCGCGACCACGATGGCCACGGCGGCACCCAGCACCGGCAGATTGTCGTAGCACAGGACCGGCTGGTTGTCGCCCAGCCCCATGTTATTGGCGCCCTTGATGTCGGAGGCGGTCATGATGCCGACCACGCCGGGCATTTTCTCGGCCTTGCTGAGATCTATCCCTTTCAATCTGGCCCGATGGTGAGGACTGCGTACAACGACCATCTCCAGGGCGCCCGGCATGACGATATCCGCGCTGAATTCCGCCAGACCGCAGGCTTTCATCATGGACCAGGGACGCGTATGGGAAACGCCGATGGGGCTGCCGTCATCCTTTAGTTTAAAATCCGCCGGCGTGCATTCACCGCGCAAAAAGCGCCCGGCCAACTCGACAGCCTCGATGATCTTGGCATAGCCGGTACAGCGGCAGAGGTTGTGCCGCAAGCCATGCTTGATCTCTTCTCTGCCGGGGTTGGGGTTCTTGTCCAGAAGGACCTTTGTGCTCATGATCATGCCCGGTGTACAAAACCCGCATTGAATGGCGCCGGCCAGGACAAAGGCCTCCTGAATCAGATGGGGGTTGGCGGGCGTGCCCAGCCCTTCCACCGTGATCACCTCGGCGCCTTCGAGAGAGTTTACCTTTTTCAGGCAGGAACGAACGGTCTTGCTGTTGACGATAACCGTGCAGGCACCGCATTGGCCTTTACGGTCACAGGATTGTTTGGCTCCGGTGAGTCTGAGGTCCTCCCGCAAAAGATCCAGCAGTACGCGATCTTCAGGGACCACAAACCGACGCTTGGCACCATTGATGGTTAAACTGACTTGTTTCATGGTTTCCTTTCCTATCGTTGTATTTTTGGTATGGGAAAGACTTTTGGTGACAATATCATATATGCCTCCTGAGACACAACGCCGTTTTTCAATTATAAATGGGTATTTTCATACCTACCGCGTCGTCCTCCTTTATCGTGGCCATTAAATCCTCCCACTCACCAGATCCTTGATCTGCTCGGCCAGATCAGTCTTTTCCTTTTCCGTTTGGGCGGCCTTGATCAGTTCCAAAAACACGATGGCCCCGGTGATCATAGAAAAGATTATCACATAGGTGATGTGAGTACATCTGAATGGGTCCGGATACTCTATCTGGATACAGGCCCCCCAAGAAATCATCAGCAAGACAATAAAAACCTAACACCCTGATCTTTCAATGAAAAAAGCGGCTTTTAACTTATGGCATCAAAAGGCAGTTTGATTCCACCGCGCGATCAACCGTAAACCATGACATTGATAAATCGGGCGGTCTCTTCGCATTGATTGATGAACTCATGGGGGAGACTTCCTTTGAAACGAATGGAATCGCCCTGGTACAAATCAATTTCTTCTCCTCCCAGTACCATTTTTATATTCCCCTCTATTAAAAGGACGTATTCGTCCACGCCGTCCATGTGACCAGGGTTTGAAAGTTTGGAGAAAGAATCGATTTCTATTTTGTGAATTTCCAGATTGTGCAAATCATAAAAAGGAAACAAGCTATAGATATTGATCCCGTCATCGTCACTGATCAATGCCAGCTGATCTTTCCTCACAATCAGGGGGGCTTCTTTTTCATCCTCAATCAATTTTGTGAGAGGAATTTTAAGCCCTTCGGCGATTTTCCATAAAACAAGAATGGTTGGGTTCGTCCCTCCCCTTTCTATCTCCCCCAGCATACTTTTGCTGACACCGGAAATACCGGCCAGATCCTCCAGGGTGAGCCTCTTGGTTTTGCGAATCCGCTTCAGGTTGTTCGAAATGTTTTTGTTGATATCCTCCACAAATGTTCCTTTCCGCGTTTGGCAGCCTCTGTTTTTAAAAATTAATATATTGACAAAAAATCCGATATACCATATTTCCAAGATATCGTATTTTAATCCAGCATATAATATTTACTAAGGAGAGTACATGAAAAAGTTCAATATCGACGCATCGTTCAAGAATTTGGAACAGGATCAAAAATCGGACATTCGGATTCTTGAATTGATCAAAGGGGATACCTCGTTTTTTATCGCGGAATTAAAATCAGGCAAGTGGGGTAGTCGGTTAGCTCCTCTTCTCTCGGCTCTGGTTCCAGTTGTAACCGAACGTCACTTCAGTTTCGGTTACCGGCCCGGTAACCATCGCTTGCTCCAGAAGTCGGTGAAAGACAAGACCGCGGCTGCGGGAGTTACGCCTATTGAACCGGAATGTAAACTCCTCCAAGTACGACTGGAGGTGGGCCGGGACAAAAGGACCTTGATGGGTGCCTAATATCCAGCGATTGAGGAGGCTTGCAACCCGATACCTGGCATCGCAACATGGGCGGGATCGCCTGATGAGGATAACACTGTCCTCTTATGTATGTAATTGTGCTTTGACAGACCGTTGTATCCTTTCCAGCCATCTGTCCGAACGGTTGCGCTCCTGTCCACGACGTCACAGATGAAAGGCTGGAGATTCTCAGAAAAGGCATCTGGAATATGACGCATTCGAACTCGCCCAAAACCTTTAGGCTCTTTGACCTCGATAGCAATCGCAACAATGGCTTTACTACTTCCGCGTCCGCGATTTCCTCCTTGCACAACACCACCAACGAGGGTCTCGTCGACTTCGATACCACCCGTCAACCGCTCTCGCTCGCTACGTACCATCGATATGCGGTAACGTTGGAGCATTGCCCACGCCGTCCGGTAGCTGGTGCCCAATGTTCGCTCCAGGGTTTTGGCCGAAAAGCCGTTCTTACCGGTTGTCAGGTGCCAGGCGGCTTCAAACCAAGTGGTCAGCGGGGTTCGCGTTTTTTCCAGAATCGTACCAGCCGTCACGGATGTCTGATGGCGGCAGGCGGAACAGACCAAACGACCACGTGTTTGGCGCCAAGGCTCCCCGCTCGTCTGGCATATGGGGCAGCAGAAGCCATTCGGCCACCGCAACTGCTCCAAATAGGCAGCACATACATTGTCATCGGGAAAGTGTTGCACAAACTCACGGTACGTGTTCGGGAAATCTCCTTCTGTCGTCATGCAAGAAAGTATACCACAGGAGGAGCTAACCGACTACCCCCCTCAGGCAAAAAGCTGCCTGCGCATTACCATAATGAAGGCTCCGAAATATATCATGTGCTCGCAGGCAATGGAAAAATGGAGATGGGAACTTTAGCAGGGGATCGGGTTCACTGGCAAAACTGTCTTGATATTTCTGCCAACGATATTTTGGAAGTCAAGCCAGGCATTGTCCATCGTCTCGTAAATGATGGAGAGGACAACTTGAGAATTGTGTTTATCACACCACCATCGCATCTTGGCGATGACAGGACTTTTATATAAATTGAAGGGAAGTAAAATGAAGACGTTGAAATTCAAAAAAATCGATGCGTTCACAAAAGGGATCTCTTCCGGCAATCCTGCCGGGTATATTTTCCTGAACGATGGTGAATCGCTGACAGAAAATGAGATGCTGCAATTAGCCGGAGAGTTGAAGGGATATGTGACTGAAGTGGGATACGTGAACAGGATCGGCAATGAATTTAATTTGAAGTATTACTCTTCCGAATGCGAAGTCGCATTCTGCGGCCATGCAACCATTGCCATTATGTATGATTTGCTGAAGGCAAACCAGCCGTCGATTACTCAGCAAGAAGTGTTTATCAACGTGAACGCCGGGAAATTGCCGGTGATTAACAGAATAGACGAAGAGGACGCTGTCTATATTATGGCTCCGGACCCTGAGTTTCTGACATGCGATCTCGGGATTCCGGAAGTTGCGGCAAGCCTCGATGCAACGGTTTCGGACATAAACGATTCACACCCCATAAAACTGATTGACGGCGGATTAAAAACGTTATTGGTACCGATTAAATCATTATCCGCCTGTCTGCGCCTGATGCCAAATCAGGAGAAGTTGGCCTCGTTCTGTCTGGATAACGGAATTGATATCGTTCTGATTTTTACCAACGAAACGTCTACGCCGGGCAGCAACTATCGCACACGCGTTTTTGCACCGAAATTCGGATATCTCGAAGATCCGGCCACAGGCTCCGGGAATTCGGCGTTTGGCTATTATCTGATCGATCAGAAATCATGGATCGGAGATATTACCATAGAACAGGGACCTGACCGCGACAATCCCAATTTCGTCAAGCTGAATAAACACACCGAAAATGGAAAAACCAATATCCTTTTTGGCGGGTGTGGAACCACAAGGGTGGAAGGGAACTACTATTTGCATGATAATTCTCCCCCTACCCCTTGATCTTCTCAACAATCGCCTTGGCCGGAATCAACCCCGTTGCCGCCGCCGAAACGATATTGCCGGCCACACCGGGTCCATCACCGGCAATGTAAAGCCCCTGAATACGGGTTTCCAGGTCGGTCGAGGCCTCCATCTGGGTAGCGAAGAATTTAATCTCCGGCGCGTATAGCAGGGTCTCGTCGTTTGAGACGCCGGGCACCACGCTGTTCAATTGATCCAGCCCGTCAATGATGTTGGTGAGAATACGTTCCGGCAGAGCCATGGCGATGTCGCCACAGACCACATTGCCCAACGTAGGCTCAATGTATCCCTTGCTCACACGATTCCAGGTGCTGCGGCGGCCACGTTTCAAATCGCCGAAGCGTTGCAGGATTGGTTTGCCGCCGCCGATCAGGGTCGCCAACCGGCCGATGGCCTCGCCATACTGCTGGTTGTCGGTCACCGGTTCGGTGAGCACCACCTTGGAGAGAAAAGCGAAGTTCGTGTTGTTTGATTTGCGTTCATGGTAGGCATGGCCGTTGACACAGACAAAATCGCGATAGCTCTCCAGTGAGACATACCCCCCCTGGTTGGTGCAAAAAGTCCGCGTTTGGTCATCGTATTTGCCGGTCTGGATAAAAAAGGTGGGATCGTAGATCACATCGCACAGATCCTGCATGATGTCGTTATGCACTTCCACACGGACACCGACTTCGATGCCGCGCTGGGTCAGCCCGATGCCATGGTTTTGGGCCAACCGCCCCACCCATTCCGCCCCGACACGCCCCGGCGCCAGAATGACACGGTTGCACGTATAGCGGCCCTTGTCACTCATAACCCCGACAACGCAATCCTCTTCGACAATCACATCCTCAACCGCCTCGGAGGTCTGTACCGTGACCCCGGCCGATTGGATATGTTCGGCCAGGTCGGCGATATAAGCCGGCAGACGATCGCTTCCCAGATGCTTTTGCTTGATCAGAAGCAGATCCATGCCGAATCGTTTGGCTTGCTTGCGGATTGCCCTGGCCTCTTCCATATCCGTGGGATACACCGGCCCGTCCATGCCGAAGCGGTTGAAAATCGTTTCGGTTTCATCGATCAGGGTCTGGGCTTCGGAAAGGGAGAGGAACTGGGTCAGGTCGGTCTTGCCCAGCTTGTGAATAAAATTGAGCTTGCCGTCGGAAAAAAGGCCTGCACCGCCGATTCCGCAAAGGATATTGCAGGGCTTGCAGTGGCTGCAATATTGCCGGTCGGCCACCGGGCAGGAACGCTTTAGCGGCTGTTTGCCCTTTTCCAGCAAAAGCACCTTTAGGTCGGTGAACGCGCTGAGGTAATAAGCGCTGAAAAGACCGGCGGGACCGCCGCCGACAATGATAACATCGTAAGTGCCGCTATTCGATTTTGCCTTGGGCAATGGGGGGTTCTCCTTAATCGTATTTGATCATCTTGGCTGGCCTGGCAATCGCATCCAGATCCTTAACCAAGAATACCAGATCAACGTGTAAATACAAGCGTTGACGGATTTTCAAAACGTATCGCCTTCGTCAACAACTGACACAATGGCAAAATAAAGGGTAAACGCTCAAAAAGTGAGGGCATGAGGGGAAGAAAGGAGATAAAGCAAAATGCCAGGGATAAGTTAAGGCCAGCGAAGCGCTTCGATAGGGGTCGGCCGCACGCAATGGGCGGCCGACCCTCAAGAGCCTATTTATGCTTTGCCACCATCCCTTCGGCCAGTTTCTCCGCGGATTGCCCGAACAATTCGTCCACCGGAAGATCATCCAGGTATGTGTCCGCCCAAGGCACGCTGTTTTCCTGCACGATATTTTTAATATGCTCATATTTTCCGCCGAGCGCCTTGACCTTGGCATCCAGCGCGATTTCGTCCTTGAAACCGATATTCAGCAGTAAAAGATATCGGATGCGGCTGCCGTCGGTGGGATCTTCAGAAGTGGCCGGAATGACCACGATGCTGCGGTTGTCTTTGCGTCCTTTGCCGACGTAGATGTTTCCCCGTGCGACGATGATGCGCTTGGTTCCTTTCAGTACCGAATCGGTTTCCACACGGGAAGGGATCGTGGCCAGGATACCCGTTTTCTTAATGATTTCGATGGTGGTTTTATCCGTGGGATCGCCAAGAATACCGAGGCCGTCGATACGGTAGAGAATGCTTCCCTTGACATGATCGACGATGCCCTGGATATTTCTCAGGACGATGACATTGCGGTTGATCACCTGGGCAATGTCCAGATCGTGATCGGTCAGAGCGTCAAAAAGAACGCCTTCCACCCGCTCACTGATGCGGCTGGTGCCCACAGTGACGGTTTTGGCCTGGTGCTTGATGGCGTCCACGGGGCGGGACATGAGGTTGATGGATTCGCTCAAAACACGGAACAGGGTGTCGAGAACGTTTTTGGCCGTGCCCTTGAGCCCGAAATCCAGCTCGAAATCGGTGAGCGGCAGCCGGCCGGACAAGTATTTGAAAAGCAGGGCCAGGTCCGAGGCATGGGTAATTGCCGTGGGGAATTCCTTGGCACTGCGTTTTTCACGGAAATCCAGGTAAAAGCGGGCGATCTGCTCCCTGAAGCTTTTCTCCAGAACAATCTCGTAAACATCCAGGCCCTGTTTGGCCAGATCGTCCACGGTACGTTGGACAGCACTTCTGATTCCGTGCAGAAAACGGGAGCCTTCGTGAATGGCCAGGGCCGCATGGTACCCCCAGATGTGTCCCACCAGGGTATTTAATATCGGCGCGAATTGCGGGCTTACCTGGGGCACCTGGAAAACATCCTCGGCATAGGGTCCAAAGCGTTCCTCACCTTCGTCGGCGATGATCACCGGCGCGGCCTTGTGGGCCTTGAAGATCGCTGTGTCTTTTATGATGTCGCCGATCACGGTGCCCTTGCAGCCGGCGGCACAGACGATGATCAGCGGCTCGGAGGAGAGATCGATGTGCTTCTTGTCCTCCACGAAATCCGAGGAGATGGTCTTGTAGCAAAGCTCGCTGAGTTTGATGCGGATTTCATCGGCCGAGGACTTGTTGGGGCCGCTACCCACGGCTGCCCAATAATTTTTCGTGGCCGCCAGGCGCCGCGCGGAGGCCTGAATTTTATCTCCCATGGCAAATACCGTGCGCATGTTCTCGGGGATGCGCAAAAGCTCGGCAATCTGATCCGAGAGAAATTCCGTTGAGCGTTTGCCGCGGATGCTGGCCACCTTCAACCCCAAAAGGGCGCCGGCCACGATTTGCGAGTAAAAGGCCTTGGTGGAGGCCACGCTCATCTCGATGTCCCGACCGCTTGAGGTGTAGATGACACCGTCGACCTTGAAGGTGATGTCCGAATCACGGCGGTTGACGATGGCCAGGGTATGTGCGCCGCGGGCCTTGACCATGTCCACGGTGCGATTGGTGTCGGTGGTGGTCCCCGATTGGCTGATGGCCACGACCAAAGTGTCGGACATGCTTTTATCGCCGTCTCCTTCGGAAAGCTCGAAACCGGAAAGCTCGGAGGCCTTGAGCGCGCGCAGGTGAATGGTCGGGTCCGCCAGATAGGATTTCAGGATGTCGGCGCAGGCCTGGGCCGCCACGCCGGCGGTCCCCTGCCCCACGAAATAGACTCGCCGGATACTATCTTCTTTGAACGCCTTTTCCAGAGACTTGGGAAAAATTGTTTCGTCAAGGTGAATCACATAATGCTGGCCTTGGTCGTCCTCGACGATTTTCCAGCGGTTGAGCAGGGTCCGCTCGACGGACAGCGGCGCTTCGGAAATCTCCTTGAGAAAATAGTGGGGAAACCCCTGGCGGTCGATATCCCTTGAGGTAATTTCAGAGTGTTTGATATCGTCTTCGGTCAGCTCGATGGGCGTACCGTCATAGTACATGGCCGTGATGCCGTCCAGGCCGCCGGCCGTGCGCTGGTCGAGCACGAAAAGCTGGCCCTGGGTCTTGCCGTTTTTGCCGTCCACCACCTTCTCGCCGTTCATCTTTAAAAAGGAAGGCGTCTCCTCGATGAAGCCGTAAACCTCGGAGGCGGGCATGTAGTGGTCCTCGGCCAGCCCAACGAAAACCGCCTGGCCGCTGCCTTTCTGGGCCAGAAAAAACCGTCCCGGGGCAAGGTCAGTGTGCATGGCGATGGCATGCGAGCCTTGAAAATTGCTCACCGCCAACCGGAAGGCTTCGGTCACGTCCACGCCGGTATTGAGGTAATGCTCGATAAGCAGCGGGATAATTTTGGTGTCGGTGGTGATGCAATCGGGAATGTGGTTCCCGTCTTTCTCCACGATCTCCTTGAGCTGCATGTAGTTGTCGATATCGCCGTTGAGGCAGGCATGGATGATGGGGCGATCCTTCATGGTGGCGCCGGCCATGGTGTTGTCCACCGGGTGGCAGTTGGGTTCGGTGATCGCGCCGATGGAGGCCCAACGGGTGTGAGAAGATACCGTGTGAAAACGGCGTGGCGTGGCGGCAATACGCTGAAAAATCTCGTCCCGGCGGATCTGTTCCCGTAAAAACCGGATGTTGTCACCCAGACTGCCGATTTCGGCGGCGACTTTATAGACCACGGTCAGGGCCACGATGGGCTTGTTGTCGGTATCCACAGTGTGGTTCATGCTGATGCAGGTATTGCCCAGCACATCGTGGGCCATGCGCCCCTCCAGGTCTTTGGCGAGACCGTCTTTGTCCAGCTGCGCAAGCAGTGCATCGTAGTCGCTTTTTTCGAAAACGAACAAAATCGAAATACCGGCCGAATCCCGCCCCCGGACCTCAAGGCGATCGATGCTGTTGAGCACCGCGTTGACCTGCCGCAGCAGCTTGATGCGTGAATCCGTATCAAGGTCTTTGGTATCGCCCGTTAAATCGGCAACCCGGTCGATGTTGTCGGCCAATTCGACCTTGAGGGTCCAGATAATATCCTTGAGAACATCGATGCGCGCGGAGACGATATCCACGGAAGCGGTCGCAAGGCTCCCAGCCTGATCGGCCAGTTGCGCCTTCTCCTTTTCAAGAACCGCCCCCAACCGTTTCGATAGATCGGCAAGATCCTTCTGGGCCGCTGTATCTTTGTACAAGGCCAGGAAGGCGGCCTCTTTTTTGAGCGCGCGAACCGCGTCCAACAGGCTCGTCAGGGTGGCATCACCACCCAGATAACTGTCCTGGATGGCACCCTCGTCCATAGCGCTGTCGGCAAGACCGGCTCGTTCAACCTTTTCCGCCGGCTTGACCAGCCCCGGCAGGTCAAGCACCCCGTCACCGGCAGATCCGTCCTTGACGGAAATCAATCCGGCAAGACCGCAACAGAGCGTATTGCCCTGGTAAGGAAAAAAAACGATGGCCGGGCCTTTCACCGCGCCGGGGCAACGTCCCACGTGCAGGCTTGGCAGACACGTTGCCCACCGATCCATACCCTGGAAAAAATGAGACATCCGACTGGTGGTGCGGGTGGCCTTATCAAGCAGTGTTGCAAGACGGTTTTTTCGCATGATGCTCCTCACTGGATGGTGACATTCCAACAGTTACGGAAATGCCGGTTGAGCGATTACATTTTCAGGTAAAGCTCTCTTATTTTGTCTCGCGTCATGATGGTCTTCCAATCCTTGCCCAAGGCGTTTTCCCACAGGGGCTCCATTACCAGCGAAACATCAATCATCTTGTTCATCTGGGCATCAGTAAGCTCTGCGGTAAGGCCTTTGGGCAACTCGACCTTGGCGATATCCTTCATGCGTCGGAACTCATCGACTCCCTCGGGGTAGAACTCCTCAAGGGCGTCAAAGGCCACGCAATTGCCGATGCCATGGTGCAGCCCCAGGACAAAAGCCAGCCCATAAGAGAGCGCATGACAGGAGCCCACCTGGGAATAGGCAATGCTCATCCCACCACAGTAGGAAGCCATCATGAGTTTATCATCGACATCATTGGCATCGGCATGGTTCAGGAAAACGTCCTGGCAAAGCTGCATGGACTTCTCCCCATAAGATTGGGAGAAACTGTTCAAATAGGTCCCGGTCAGCGACTCGACGCAGTGAATGTAACAATCCATGCCCGTATAAAAACGCTGCGGGTTGGGTACATCGGCAATCAGTTCCGGATCGAGAACAATCTGGTCGAAGACGGTATAATCCGAGTTGAGACCTAGCTTTTTCTCAGGGCCGGTCAGCACGGTTGTCCGTGAGACCTCGGCGCCGGTGCCGGAAATCGTGGGCACGGCGGCATGGTAGACGGCCGGCTTCTTTATCAGGTCCCATCCCTGGTAGTCGGCGGACGATCCCCGGTTGGTGAGCATCAGGGCCACGGCCTTGGAAAGGTCCATGGCGCTGCCGCCACCGATACCGATCACGCCCGAGGGCAGCGCGTCCTGCTTGTCGGCCATGTGCTCCTTGACCTGGAGGGTCAGTTGATCCACAAACTTGGTTTTGGGTTCATCATCGACATTGACAAAAATCAGAAGATCGTCGGCGTTAAGTGGCAGGCGGTCCGGCAGAGGCTTGCCTTCGAACACATCGTCCACCAGAAACACCATGACCGCTTCGTTTCCCTTGCGCTCTTCGCGCAGGATATCACCCAGTTGTGCGAAACAACCGCGCCCGAAAATAACTTTTGAAACCATCTTGAAATTTCTAAACATGACTTTTCCTTTATCGGCAGTTGACCGGTTTTATATAAGTTTGCTTAAACGCTTTTTAGCACCATTGCGGTTTTTTCGGCACGCTCGCTTACCGCTTCGGGTGTCCAGCCCAGTTTGATCTGCATGGAAATCGTACGCTGAATGAGGGCATCGGATTGGGGCAGGCTGAGCGAGCTGTAATCCGGGCAGTTGGGAAGCGCCTGAACGGCCAGCTTGGCCGCGGCCTTCAACCCGTGGAAATGCTGCCATTTGCGAATGTAGTGCCAGTTGTTGTCGTACCAATGGGAACAGCCGTCCACACCGGCGGCGGCCAGAGCCGGAACGGCTCGGCGGGCCTTGTCCAGATCAGGCATGAAAAAGGTTAAAAAGGTGGCCGAATCGCCGGCCGCGTCCGGCAGCTCCCGAAAAGAGACCCCGGGAATGCCGGCCATGGCGTCCTTGATGGCCGTTTTGTTTTTGCGTTGGGTCTCCAGTATCCAGTCCAGCTTACGTAACTGGGCCACGCCCACGGCGGCGTTCAACTCGCTGATGCGGGTGTTGGTACCGATAAACAGATGGTCCTCGGCGCCCCGGTCGTTGCCGATGTGATCGTGCCCGTGGTCGGCGTAGGCATCGGCCGCGATATAAACATCCTTGTCGTCGGTGACCACCGCGCCGCCCTCTCCGCAGGTAATGGTCTTCACCGAATCGAAGGAAAAGCACCCCGCCTTGCCGAAGCCGCCGAGTCCTTTTCCATTATATGTGGCGCCCACGCTCTGGCAGGCATCCTCGATCAGAACAAGCCCCTTGCTGTCGCAAAGGCGTTTGATTTCATCGATGCGCGCCATGGACCCGCACATATGCACGGGGATCACCGCCTTGGTTGCCTGAGTCAGGGCCGCTTCGATGCCTTCCGGCGACAGGCACAGGGTCTCGTCGATTTCCGCGAATACCGGCACGGCGCCGGCCATGAGGACCGCCTCGACGGTGGCGACGAAAGTAAAGGGGGGCACGATCACCTCGTCACCGGCCCCTACCCCGCAGGCGGCCAGGGCCGCGCCTAGGGCCGCCGTGCCGCTGGCGCACAAATGAGCATGGGCGACCCCCACTTTTTGGGCCAGCTCCGTTTCAAAGGTTTTTGCTTTCCAGTGCCCATTGCGGACGCCGTCAAAACCGTAACGAAAAAGAACGCCGGTCTCCAATACGTCGTTTACCTCCTGGCGTTCTTCTTTACCGAATATTTCAAAACCGGGCATGATATGCCTCCTAAATTGATGTGATAAAAAGCGTGGGGACCTAGTAGCAAAACATCATGGGACAACATCTTGCCTTTGTATCCCACGTTTTCCGATTTTAAAAGCCTGGATTCAGGTGCGTCAACCCTTGGGCTGTTTTTTTTCCGGGTGATCTTTACCGGCGAAATACTCCTTGAAATGGCGTTCGATAACCATGCGCCCGTATTGGGCCGCGCGAATGCCGATATACTCCTCATGCGCCACCATCACCGAGACCACGATTTTCTCGGAGCCTTTTTTTTCCGCGGCATAGCCGACAAACCAATCGAAGCGGGCATCGTGCTTACGATTGGCGATGGAGCCGGTTTTACCGCCCAGGTCGAGGCGTTTGAGCACCTTGTTGCGGGTGTGCCCCCGGAACCGTTTTTTGGCCGTTCCCGATTTGATGGTGGCGGCCATGAGTTTTTCCAATTCCCTGGCCGTTTTGGCCGAAACCGCCGGCGTCAGGAATCGGGGACTGCTTTGGTAGACCGTATGGCCGTCGGTATCGTCGATGTGATCCACCAGGGTCGGTTCCACGGGTTTACCGTCATTGACGACGGCCGATACGATAACGGCACCATGGAGGGGCGAAATCCTTGTCTGACGGTTGAAACCGCTGGCGATTTCCGCACGCTCATAAGTCCCCGCCCCAACTTCTAGATGGCTTTTGGAAAAGGGCAGCTCGAATTCGATACCACGGTTGAAGCCGAAGGCGTTGCCATAATCGATAAGGTCCTGCCGGTCCAGATAGAGAGCGCCCATTTTGCCGAACACCGGGTTGACGGATTGGGCGAAGGCGTTTTTCAAGGAGATGGCACTGGTGTAGCGATTGCTTTTGTCGGTCAGTTGGCGTTTGTACAGGGTGTGCTTGTAACCGTTGAATTTCAGACGGGTGCGAGCGGTATAGCCTTTCTCCTCTATGGCCGCAGCCGCGGTAACGATTTTAAAAAGGCTGGCGGACGGATAATCGGCGAGTAGACAGGGGTCGGCGTCGGGATTGATTTTGTTGAATCCCACCATGGCCAAAATCCGGCCGGTATCGGGATCCATGGCCACGATGCCGATGTAGCGAGAATTCACCCGGTCCAACTTATGGATCAGATACTCTTGAAGGTCGATATCCAGGCTGGTGTGCACCAGATACGGCCGATGGTCGAAGGAAACGCGTACCGGCTCCTGAACAACATTCATCAAGTGCGTTTTGCCCAACAGGATGTGAACGTCGGGCTTTTTCACCAGTACGGTCTGCCCCGCCGATCCAGACGCCTGGGCCTCGCCGGGCTTGGCGGTGGCCGGTCCGATCGGGGCCTTCGGCCTGCCGTCCGGCCAAAAAGACGTAACCAGCAGAAGGGATAGAATCGCCACCAGGCCGCCTGCGATCAGGCGCCGGCGCAATCGTTTTTTGCGGCTTATTTCAGCCGTTTTTTGATTGCGCCTGAGATGGGCCTGGTACGCCCTCCAACCCTTTTGATGTGGGTATTTATCGGGGTTATGGGATAACGTCATCAATACAAAAGAATCCTGTCAACCGTTAGCTGAGCGGTGTGCCGGGCTTGACGGACTTGTCCAGGGTTGCAACGGTGACGCCGGAATCGTCGTTGGCCGCGATGAGCATGCCTTTGGACAAAACGCCCATGAGTTTGGCCGGCTTCAGATTGGCGACGATGATCACCTGTTTGCCGACCAGGTCTTCCGGCTTGTAACTGCCGGCGATGCCGGAGACGACGGTGCGTTTTTCGCCCAAATCCACCTCCAGTTGCAGCAACTTCCTGGCCTTGGGAACGGCCTGGGCCGAAATTATGGTGGCCACCCGCAAATCGACTTTGGCAAAGTCGTCAATGGTGATTTCGGGTTTGATGGGAACGCCTGCCCCGCTTGCCTTTGTATCTGGTTGCGTTTTCCCGGGTCTGTTTTTCACATCAACACGGGGGAACAGGGAGATCGCCTTTTTCAAGGTGGTGCCCGGCTTGAGGCCGCCCCAGGTGGTGAGCCGGTCCATCTTGTAAAACGCGTCGTCACCGGAAAGCCCCAGGTGTCGCTGCATGCTGGCGGCGGTGTCGGGCATCACCGGGTAGATCAGACCGGAAATGATGCGCAGGCCTTCCAGCAGGTTGTAAATCACGGTTTCAAGCTGCTTTTGGGCGCTTTTATCCTTGGCCAGGGTCCAGGGCGCGGTGATGTCCACGTATTTGTTCAGGTGGGTGATGAATTCCCAGACCGAGGCCAGCGCCTTGTGAAATGTAAAAGCGTCCATGCTCTTTGAATAGGCGTCGATGGCATCGCGGGCCTTTTGAGGCAGGCCCAAATCCATGTCTTCTCCCGCTTCCGAAGCCGGTTCGGGAACAACGCCCTTGAAGTACTTGTGGGCCATGGAAAGCACACGTGAAAAAAGGTTGCCCAGGTCGTTGGCCAGATCCGCATTGATGCGCCCCACCAGAGCCTCTTCGTTGAAATTGGAATCCAGGCCGAACGCCATGTCGCGCATGAGAAAGAAGCGGAAGGCGTCCAGGCCATAGATATCCTTCATTTCAAGGGGTTCGATGACATTGCCGATGCTCTTGGACATTTTGCTCTGGTCCACGTTCCAGTACCCGTGGACATTGAGATGCTGGTAGACGGGCAGACCGGCGGCCTTGAGCATAATCGGCCAGTAGATGCCGTGGGGCTTGAGAATATCCTTGGCCACCACATGTTGGGCCACGGGCCAGTATGTTTTGAACAAGTCACCTTCCGGGTAGCCCAGGGCCGAGACATAGTTGAGCAAGGCATCGAACCACACATAGGTCACGTAGTCGTGATCAAAAGGCAGGGTGATGCCCCATTTCAGGCGCGACTTGGGTCTTGAGATGCAAAGATCGCCCAAGGGCTCTCGCAAGAAGGCCAAAACCTCGTTTTTATAGCGTTCGGGGCGGATGAAGTCCGGATTGGCTTTAATGTGATCAATCAGCCACTGCTGATAGCGGCTCATTTTGAAAAAATAATTGGATTCCTTGATGACCTCGGGCGCCGTCTGATGATCCGGGCACAGGCCGTTTACCAGCTCGCGCTCGTGATAGAACCGCTCGCAGCCGTAGCAGTAAAGCCCTTCATATTCGGCGAAATAGATGTCTCCCGAATCGTAGATGCGTTGCAAGATGGTTTCCACGACCTTCATGTGCTTCGGGTTCGTGGTGCGGATAAAAGCATCGTTGGAGATGTTCAGCTCGGGCCACAGACTGCTGAACAATCCGCTGATTTTATCCACATATTCCCGGGGCGTACAGTTCTCTTTCTTCGCGGCACGCACGATCTTGTCGCCATGCTCGTCCGTTCCGGTGAGAAAATAGGTGTTCTCGCGGGACATGGATTGAAAACGCCGCACAACGTCGGCGACGATGGTGGTATAGGCATGCCCCAGATGGGGCCGGGCATTGACATAGTAAATGGGGGTGGTGATATAAAACGGTGCAGCCATGGTTTATCTCCCGTTATCTATTAAATCGTCAAGACTGAATTCAGCATCTCCTCCCTCTTCGAGTCTGACCGTCAGGCGATTGCCAATCACATTGTGGCGGGTCACCTTGCCGGGACCGTTTTTGGTTTTGACTATCTTACCAATTTTGGGAAAGCTTTTTTTCAGTATGCGGTAGGTTTCGTTTTCAAAAGTCAGGCAGCACATCAGGCGGCCGCACTGGCCCGATATCTTGGTCGGATTGAGCGATAGCCCCTGCTGTTTGGCCATGCGAATCGAGACCGGCTCGAATTTATCCATGAAGGAGGAACAGCAGAAAAGGCGACCGCAGCGGCCGATCCCGCCGCACATCTTGGCCTGGTTGCGAATGCCCACCTGACGCATTTCGATGCGCACCCGGTACTGTTTGACAAGAATTTTGACCAGCTGCCTGAAATCCACCCGCCCATCGGCGGTGAAAAAAAAGGTCAGCCGGCTGGCGTCGAAGGTGCTCTCCACGCTGAAAAGATTCATTTGCAAGCCAAGGGATTTGACGCTTTTCAGACAAAAGGCGTGCGCCTCCATTTCCAGGGTCTTGTTGTGCTTGACCTGGTTCAGATCTTTTTCGTTGGCCTGTCGAAAGACCTTTTTCAGGGGCTTGCCCGTTTTTTCGCGCTTTTCCACAACCTCCGGGGGCGTTTCGATGGTTCCAAAGCCCAGCCCCTTTTCCGTTTCGACAATGACTTTGTCGCCCACGTTGAGCACAAAGGCACCGCAGCTGAAATCGTATATTTTGCCGCCATCTTTAAAGCGAACACCGACTTTTTTAATCATACCTTCACCCTTGTTGGGTTGTGGTGCCGGACATCCTGAGCACCATGGCGTCCAGAGTCAGCCTCGGGTTGGTGTTGGATTTCAACGCTGTCCGTGCGCCATTCACGGCATCGATGCAGGCGAGCAGACTCGCCGGCCGGATGCGCTCGGCGGCATCGGATAAGGCTTCCTGGCGATCCCGGTTGAACACAAGTGTCGGTGCAAAACGGGCCACCAGACAATCGCGTAACCACATTGTAATAATTTCTAGCGATTCTTCAACAAGATCCTTTTTAGCGGCCAACATTTCCGAAAATGCCAGCCAGGGCAAAAGGCGGTTTTCTTTTCCCGCGAGCATTCCGCCCAGGGCCTCGGTTATCCATTGGCGCCGTTGCAGCCATTTCGGATCGACCCACTTAAGCGCCCGGGCGTAACTACCACCGCAAAGGCCGGCTGCTGTGCGGGCGGCTTGCGCGTCGATCTTCCCGATCCGGATGAGCAGTTGCTCGATTTGTGCGGCGTCCAGAGGGGAAAAATGGAACTGCCGGCATCGGGAGACAATAGTGGGGAGCAAATCCGACGTCTGCCTGGCCGTCAAAACGATCAAGGTCCGGTCCGGTGGTTCCTCTAGCACCTTGAGCAGGGCGTTGCCCGCTTCCGGATTCATGGTATGCGCGCCGGCAATGACGACCACCCGCCAGTCGGCCTCATTGGGCTTGAACGCCAATTGTTCGAGCAGCGAACGAATCCGATTAATTTTTATTACCGAGGATACGGGGGCGATATGGATGATATCCGGGTGGTTGCCTCGGGAAATTTTCCTGCAAGGCGCACATTGGCCGCAGGCATCGACGGCATTTGGCGGGAGTTGCGGGTCAAGGGCCGATTTCAGGGTCCGGCAATTGCAAGCCATGGCAAATGCCATGGCGGTCATCTGTTTACCCACACCGTCGTCGCCGGTGAACAACAGCGCATGGGGCAAGGTCTTGTTTCGGATAAGCGCCTGAAGATGCTCAATGGGACGCTTCTGACCAACGATGGCGGAAAAGGCGGTTGCCGACGTCATGTTATCGTATCCGAAAGAATCGATTGGCCCGCCACCATTTTCGATCCAGGCCTGGTTTGGGATGTGGGCGACCAGCGGCAGCGGCGATCCGAATCGTCAATCGCGTTATCGATCCACCCGTTCCTTGAGCTCCTTGCCGGCTTTGAAAAAGGGGAGCTTTTTAGGTTTGATGGTGACTTTTTCACCGGTTTTCGGGTTTCTTCCCGTATAGCTTTTGTACTCCTTCACAAAAAAGCTGCACAACCCTCGTATCTCAACACGTTCTCCGGCAGCCATGGCGTCGGCCATGCTGTCAAAAAAGATCTGGACTACTTTAGCCGCTTCGGACTTGGAGATGTCGGCCCTGGTCTTCAAAGCGGAGATAAGCTCCAGTTTGTTCATACATCCTCCTTGAACCATCAATGGGGTATACCGGTCAAAGGTCTTTCTATAGACCAAAACACAGTCCCAAGTCAAGCGGTTATGATAATATTTCCGGCAGCTTCTCTACATCGTCAATATCCACGTTCACGGCGGCGAACTGCCCAAGGGCTTCGATGTTGACAATCACCCGGCCATCTCCACCGTACCTGGAAAAAATACCCGTCACCCCGGCAAAAGGGCCGCTGACCACGAGGACACGGTCCCCCTTGGTGAACCGCGTACCGGTAATGACCTCTTCGCTGGTGGAAACCATGATTTTCAGCGAGTCAATCGTTCCATCGGTGATGGACACGGGGCCGCGGGTGTTGCCGATCAATTTCACGGCCCCCGTGGTTTTCAGGATTTCCACATGCTCGTATGGATTCAGGTCGGTACGCACAAAAACGTATCCGGGGAAAAGCGGCACCCGGATCATCTTGTGGCGATCCCGCCTGCGGCTTTTCACCGTGATTTTGGGCAAGAAAACATCCAGAGACTTCTTGGCGAGTCCCTCGTTGACAACGTTTTCAAACCGGCTTTTGGTGTGCAGAGCGTACCACGCCTGGGTGAGTTTGTCTCCAGTCATTGTGACTTGGCATCCTTATTTAAAAAGTGACCAATGGTTCACCGTTATTTTCCATGGAGCTTTTCCCACTGGCGTCAAAGGCCAAACCGTTTATCATTCCTGAACCCAAAAGGCAACGGCGTTGATTTTGTCCTCAAACAAAGCGTCACTATCCGCCAAACCCACCGATGCCGTTAAAATTGATCAGGAAATTGTATTTCTCATCGTTATCCTCTTTTACATAAAACAGGCCAAAGGTCCAGCACTGGGCCTTATAAACGAACCCACCGCCCCGTTCGATATTCTCGTCGTCCAGAAGATCCCGCTCATACAGGCCGCGCAGGAGCAGGGAATCGGTCAGACCGAGAGAAAGGGCGGCGCGAATTGATTCGCTGGAGGATGTCTTGTAACGATGCTTGAGGGTCAGTTTGTTGCGACTGCGGTCCGTCACGGTCACCCCGACATTATGGGACGAAAACCGCGTATCGTAAGTATCGTATGTGGCATCGGCCGACACCAGCAGGTACCGGTTCAGGTTAAAATCCAGCTCCCCGTAGACATCGGTCAGGACCTCGTCCTTGTTTTCCCTGGCGGCGTCCACATCGTAGCTTTGCTCCAGATAAATACGGCAGAAGCGGGTGTAATCGTATAGCATGGCCTGGGCGCCATCGGTCCGTTCGCGATCTTCCGGCTCGCCGGAAAGCTGGGAGGGAAAAGAAAGCTCCGGCTTAACGGGACGCTCCGGCTGGCTGCGGTCCAAGCGGGCGGTGAAGGTGTTGGTCAGGGAATAGGTGAGCAGGTTGGCCGCGTCGATGCGATCCTTGCTGGTAAAATAGGGTAGATCCGACTGGTCCTGATCCGGGATAAAGGTGTAGGTGACCCGGGGCTTGATGCTGTGACGGATGCGGTCAATGCCCTTGAAGGGGGTCGACATGATTTTGGACAGCTCCGTGGAAACATCCAGTTTGAAGTCGTAGATGCCGCGGGAAGTATTCTGGTCCAGATCGTCATCCTCCCAGCGGTCCATGCGCCAGACGGTCTGCCGCCAGCCGGCCGAGGGCTCCACGGAGAGGTAGTGTTTCCAGCGCATGGGGTAATAGGCGCGCGGGTAAAAATCCGCCCGGTATCCCCGGTTTCCGTCCTCGCGATAGAAATAGGTGGCCTCGGACTCCACATCCCAGTACAGCCCGCTATCGAGCACCGATTGTTTCATGCTGGCCAGGGTAAAGCGCGGCATGCGCTGAAGGGTGTTGTCGGTGTCGGACCAGCGGCGTTTGATGACGTT
This sequence comes from uncultured Desulfosarcina sp., assembly GCA_963668455.2. Classification (GTDB taxonomy): domain Bacteria; phylum Desulfobacterota; class Desulfobacteria; order Desulfobacterales; family Desulfosarcinaceae; genus Desulfosarcina. The sequence goes on along the minus strand of CAXXOY010000015.1, from coordinate 233,399 downwards.
GTCGTACCACAACACATCCACATTGAGGGCGTAGGCCGTCCAGGTTTTGTTGACGTTCAACTGGTTGGTGCGTGTGTTGTCGTCGGAGGTGTCCAGGTCGCGATCAAAGGTATCCAGAAAATAATTATTGGTGGCGGTATAACCGCTGGAACCATCGCGGAATTCGGTCAAATAGTCCTGGTCGCTGACAATATCCAGATCCAGGCGGGCCGTGACGTCACCGGGCAACGCTTGGTCGATTTTGGCCCGCAGCCAGTAGCGGTCGCTGTTTGGACGGGTGTAACCGTCGTCCGTATACCCCCACTCTTCGGTTGCATTTGTCGACCCGTCATCGACCTTTCTATCATCGAGGCCATCCACCATGATCGTGCCGAAGGCGTCTTCGGTCAGTTTGTAGCGATATTCAAGGCCGACCTTCACGCCACGCTGGCTCATGATGCGGGTATACAGCGTGGCGTCGGAGGAATCGTTGATGGCCAAAAAAAAGGCCTGATCCCAGGTGGCGCCCTGGCGGCTTGAATACCCCGGCATGGGGATCAAAAGCCCCGTCTGGCGTTTGGTTTTGGCCGGGAACACGAAGTACGGCGTGTATAACAACGGGACGTCCGCGGCCCTGAAAACGGCATGTTTGGCGGTGCCGTAGCCTTCGATGGTGACATCGATATCGCGGGCGGTGATTGCCCAGTCCGGCTCGTCGCCGTCGCAACTGGTCAGGGAGGCGGCTTTGGCATGATAGGATTGCTCTCCGGTTTTCTCGATGCGATCCCCGCGGATATAAAAATGATTGCCCGCCAAAAAGACACCGCCGTTATGGATCACGCCGGTTTCACGGCGCAGGTCGAATTCGACGGTATCCCCGGTGACCACATCCTTGCCGGCGGTCATGATCACATGCCCGGATGCCAGGGCGGTCATGGCCACGCGGTTGAAGGCCACCGCATCGGCGGACAGACGGGTGGCCTGTTTCTCGATGATCACATTTCCCCGGGCGTGATAGGTCGTATCGCTTGCATCGTAGGAGACCGTGTCGGCGCTGATCTGCCATGGAATGTCGGGGTCTCCCTTTATACGGTCCGGGGAAAGGGATGCCGCCGGAACGCCCTGTATGGAGAGCAGCCAGAGGAAAACCGCGCCGTATACCATGCGCGGCCCTTTTTTTCCGTGAATGGCGAACGTGAAAAGACGTATCAGCATAGGTGGATTAAAGGCATTGCTGGATTGAACATATAGGTTGCCGGTGACTGGGAGTCTCCAAGCGGCGGAATGATAACCGCTTGCACTCAATAAAAAAAATTAATATAAGGGTTTCTCGGCTAAAATTGCAATACTTTTAACACCCGTTTGAAGATGGCCCGCCAACCACCAGCCGTTGGTCCTTTCCCACAGTGTGTAGGACAGTAAAGGTTGAACGCTTTCATGAATGTGCTAATTACAAATGATGATGGTATTCACGCCAACGGCCTGCAGGTTCTGGCCGAGGCGTTTTCGGACCACCACCGGGTCACCGTGGTGGCGCCGGATCGCGAGCGCAGCGCGGTCGGGCATGGGATCACCCTGCATTCGCCGCTTCGTTACGAGGAGAAACAGGTTTGCGAATCGATCACGGGCTATGCGGTCAACGGCACACCGGCGGACTGCGTCAAGCTGGCCCTGGCCGAAATTCTGCCGTCGCCGCCCGATCTGGTGGTGTCGGGCATCAATCCCGGCGCCAATGTGGGCATCAATATCAATTACTCGGGAACCGTGGCCGGCGCGCGGGAAGCGTCGCTGGCCGGCATCCCGGCCATGGCCGTGTCCATCGAACCGCCCAGCGCCGGCCATATGACGGCGGCGGCCCGCTGCGCGGTAACCATTGCCCGGCAATTGCTGGCTTACGGGCTCGCCCGGGGGACATTTTTGAATGTCAACTACCCCGATCTGCCGCTGGAAAGCATCCGCGGTATCCGCTTGAGCCGTCAGGGAATCGTTGCCTTTGACCAGCATTTCGACAAACGAACCGACCCGCGCGGCCGCACCTACTATTGGCAAGGCTGCGACCCGCAAACCGGTTACGATCGCTCCGATATCGACGGCGCCGTTATCGCGGACGGCTTTGTTTCCATAACCCCCATCAGGTGCGACTTGACCGACCATGAGGCCATTGGCGGGCTGGCCGCCTGGAACCTGGAGGAAATCGCGGTGCCAAGGGAAGAATGACTTTCAAATTGAAAGGCAATCCATGACGAAAAACTTCGTTTCCGATTTAGCCGCCGGCAGCAGCGTCGATGACGTCTTTTTGCTCGCCGAGCGCAATGTGGCTCATAAAAAAGACGGCAATCCCTTCATCAACGTGACCCTGTCCGATCGCACCGGCCAGGTGAAGGGTGTGGTCTGGGATCAGGTGGAACGCATCCAGGCCGCCGCTTCCGAAGGTGACTTCGTGCACGTGCGCGCCCAGGTGAGCGAATACCGCGGCAACCTGCAGCTGGTGGTCAAAGACATGGTTGCCGTGAACGCGGACCGGGTCGATGCCGCGGATTTTCTGGCCGCCACCGCGCGTGACGTTGGCAAGATGATGCAGCGCCTGGAAGAGATGACCGGGCAGATGCAGGATACGCATCTCAAGGCCCTGTTCGACCTGTTCTGGGCCGATGAGGATTTCACGGCGGCCTTTATGCGCGCGCCGGCGGCCAAGATGATGCACCATGCCTACATCGGCGGACTTTTGGAACACACCCTGTCCATGGCCGTGCTGGCCGAAATGATCGGTGGCCATTACAGCGGGGTGGACCGGGACCTGCTCTTGGCCGGGGTGATCCTGCACGATGTGGGCAAGCTGCGCGAGTTGGAATACACCACCCGCATCGACTACACCGACCAGGGGCGGCTGCTCAGCCACATCGTTATCGGACTTTCCATGCTGGACGACAAACTGAAACAGGTGCCCGATTTCCCGGAAACCAAGGCCCATCTGCTCAAACACATGCTGGTCAGCCACCACGGCGAACGGGCATTCGGCTCCCCTGAGCCCCCCAAAACCATCGAGGCCGTGCTACTCAATTACATCGATGAAATCGATTCACGGGTCAACAGTGTGCGGGAGTTCGTGGCCAAGGATACGTCGGAGGGCAACTGGACTTCTTATCACCGGCTTTTGGAGCGGCATTTTTATAAAAAATAATGTTAAGTTTCGGACCCACAACTCAGAATTCCGACCCCAGAACCTAAACCCATGTTCATAACACTCGAAGGCATAGAAGGAAGCGGGAAGACATCCCAAATCACGACCGTGGTCAACTGTCTGACAAAGGCGGGATTTGACTGCGTCACGACCCGTGAGCCCGGCGGCACGTCCATTGGCGGGCAGATCCGGTCCATTCTGTTGAATCCGGACAACACGGGCCTTGCGCCGACGGCCGAAATGCTGCTTTATACGGCGGATCGGGCGCAGCATCTGGAAACCGTTGTGCGCCCGGCCCTTGCGGACGGCAAGGCGGTGGTCTGCGACCGCTATTTCGACGCCACCCTGGCCTATCAGGGATATGCCCGGGGGTTGAACCGGGAGATGATTCTTGAACTGCACCGCCTGGCATGCAAAGGGTTGATGCCCGATTTCACCTTGCTTCTGGACCTGGCGCCCGAGACAGGGCTTGCCCGGGCCTGGCGCAGGATCGATAGCGATGCCCAAAACAAGCGGGAATCGCGTTTCGAAGCCGAAGCCCTGGCCTTCCACCAACGGGTGCGGGATGGCTACCTGGCCCTTGCCGACAAAGATCCCCGACGGTTTGCCCTGATCGATGCGGGGCAGGATGAGGCGGGAGTGGGATTGCAAATTGAAGGAGCTTTAGCTGTGTTTATAAAAAGCAGTGTTAAACGTTAAGGCTATGAAATCAATTCTTGATCATATCGGCAATACCCCTTTAATCGAGATACGCCATCTAAACCCCAATCCCAATGTGCGTATCCTGGCCAAGCTGGAATATCTCAACCCCGGAGGCTCCATCAAGGACCGACCGGCTCTGTCCATGATCGAGGCCGGCGAGCGCTCCGGCAAACTCACCCCCGGCAAGACGGTGATCGAGGCCACCAGCGGCAACACGGGCATCGGGCTGGCCATGGTTTGCTCGGTGAAGGGCTACCCGCTTCTTTTGGCCATGAGTGAATCCGCCAGCGTGGAGCGGCAAAAGATCCTCAAGGCGCGCGGCGCTGAAATCATGCTCACGCCGGGACACATGGGCACGGACGGCGCCATCGAGGAGGTCTACCGCCTGGCCCGAGAAAACCCCGACACCTATTTCATGACCGATCAGTACAACAACCCGGCCAACTGGCAAGCTCATTATGACGGCACGGCGGTCGAAATCTGGAAACAGACCGACGGGAAGATTACCCACCTGGTGGCCACCCTGGGCACGTCGGGCACGCTCATGGGACTTTCCAGGCGGCTGAAGGAATTCAACCAGAATATTTCCGTGATCGGCGTGGAGCCCTATCTCGGCCATCGTCTGCAGGGACTCAAAAACATGAAGGAGGCCTACCTGCCCGGCCTTTTTGAGAAAAACCGCCTGGACGAAAAAATCAACATCGAGGACGAGCCGGCCTTTGAGATGACGCGCCGCCTGGCCCGCGAAGAGGGCCTCATGGTGGGCATGAGCAGCGGCGCGGCCATGGTCGTGGCCGCTGAAACCGCCAAACAATTGGATGAGGGCACCCTGGTCGTGGTTTTCCCCGACGGGGGTGAGCGTTATCTCTCCACGCCGCTTTTCGACGTGCGCGAGAAAAACGACCTCACCTTTTTCAATACCCTGACCCGCCGCAAAGAGCGTTTCGTGCCCAACCGGCCGGGAAAGGTCTCCATGTACGCCTGTGGACCGACGGCCCATGCGCACATGCAGGTCAGCGAGGCCAGGCGTTTTGTTTTCAACGATCTTTTGGCCCGTTATCTGGAGTACCGGGGGTATGCGGTCAAGCAGGTAATGAACCTCACCGACCTGGACGACAAAACCATCGAAGGCTCCGAAGCGGCCGGCATGTCCCTCGCCGATTTCACTGATATCTACATCAAGGCCTTTCACGAGGATCTGGCCGGCCTGGGCATCGGCCCGGCCACCCACTATCCCCGGGCCAGCGAACATGTGGACGACATGGTGAGCCTTGCCGGGCGGCTGATGAAAAAGGGATTCGCCTACGAAAAGCTACGCTCCATCTATTTCGACATCTCACGCTTCAAGGAGTACGGGCAACTATCCGGTGTGGATCTGGATAAAATCCGCATCGGTGCCACCGTGGACCTGGAGGAGTACGAAAAGGAGAACCCGCGCGATTTCACCCTGCTCAAGCGCACCCGACTCACCGAACTCAAACGGGGGATCTACACCAAGACCGAGTGGGGCAGCATGCGTCCCTCCTGGCATTTGCAGTGCGCGGCCATGTCCATGCGTTATCTGGGCGAGTATTTCGATATCCACTGCGCCAGCCGCGAGTTGGTTTTTCCCCATCACGAAAACGAAATCGCCATTGCCGGGGCCCTGAACGGCAAGACACTGGCCAAATATTGGATACATTGCGATCGCGTGCTGGTGGACGGCAAGAAGGTGGACGACAAGGGCGATGGCCTTACCGTGAGGGCGCTTCTGGAGCAAGGGTTCAGCGGACGGGAGATTCGCTACTGGCTGCTTTCGGTGAACTATCGCAAACCGGTCGATTTTTCGGAGAAGCGACTCAAGGAGGCGCGCAAGGCCCTGGAGCGCCTGGATGCCTGCGCCCGGGCGCTGAAAGGGGTGCAAAGCGGCTCGCCCTACCCGGATCTGGACCAGCTCTGCTACGACATCAAAAACGGCTTCACCACGGCCATGGACGACGATCTGAATATTTCCGCGGCCCTGGCCTCCCTTTTTGCCGCGATCAAACGCATCAACACCCTTGTTCACCAGGGCAAGATAGACGAGGCCGGCGCCGCCAAGGTGCTGGACACGCTGGCCGGCGTCAATGGGGTGCTCAACCTGTTCACGTTCGAAGACCCGGCCCAAGATGACCCGGCCGTACAGCAATTGATCGAACAGCGGGATCAGGCGCGGCGGGAAAAAAATTGGGAACTGGCCGACCAGCTTCGTGACCGTTTGCTCGCCATGGGCGTGGTTATCAGGGATGCAAAGACATAATTTAAGATGAAACGGAGCAAAAAATGAAATCCGCATACATGCCTTTTACCTATTTGCCCGAAGCGACGGCCCACCTTCTCTCTTCCCTTGTAGGTCCGGTGCGGGTCTACAAGCCCGCGACACCCCGGGCCGGCGATGATCTCACCGCGCTGGCCGATCAGGGAATAATCGATATCCGGACGCCCTTTACCGGTGATGAGCAGCGGCTGAGGGCCGCCTTGAACGAATTTACCCAATGGGCCGCGCAAAACCCCGGGCACGCCACGGCCGGTGCCGGGTTCGTGGGGGCTCAGCAGGGCAAGATTCCTTTTTTTGACGAGACCTCCATCAACCGCATCCGATCCGAGATCAAAGCATTTCAAAAACAGCCGGATGCCAAGGACCAGGAAGTTTCCTTCAGCGCCAGGCTTTTTCTGGCCGTGGCCGAGGATAACGATCGCACCACGGCGACCCTCGACCAGAACCTGAAGCAATTCAAATCCCTGGAGCAGGGGTTTCTGGAATCGCTGGTCGATGGCGACGAAGCCGATTTCAAGCGCCGGCTTCTCGGAGGCGGTGTCTGGCGGGAAGATCCCGGGGCCAGGCAAACCATGCAGCGGATTCGCGCCTGGGCCTGCCTTGCCGTCGCGGATGATAATCCGCCGGATTGTTTGATCACCACCAGCAGGGCGGTGATGGAGAGTCTGATCGAGAGTGTGGATCAAACCATGGCCATTCAACAAGTGGCAGCCATCCGGTGTACCGCCGCTGAAACAGACCGGCCCCTTCTGAATGGAACGCTTACCGATTTGATGGGTCAGGATGACTTGTCGGCCGGTGCCGGGGAGGCGTTTGCGGCCCTGAACGGCGAAATCGCGGAGGATGGCGGGGTTGCCGTCACCATTTATGCGACGCCCCATGTGGCGCCTGCCGATTTAATCGCGGGTCTTGCGCCAGACACCGCCACGCGAAGCGACGATGGTGCCGATCGCGGGGGCGGCAAGCACACATTTATCCTATTGGTGGAATCGGGTTCAAACTCAGTTTGAAAGCCCAACTGGCGCGGCATTGAGGAAGGTTTTGCCAAACAAGAAAAAAACGGGTTCAGCGCTTGACGGGCTGTTTTATTTGGTATAAGGCCTTTTCATTATCGAATTAAAAACTGTTGATAATCGGATCAGCAGAATTAGAATCTCATGAAAGGAGACTTTAAAAAATGGCTTTTACCCCAACCGTAGATGAGGCAAAGTGCGTAGGTTGCGAAGAGTGTGTGGATGTTTGTCCTGTGGAAGTGTTTGAAATGCAGGATGGCAAATCCGTAGCGGTAAACGCAGAAGAGTGCCTCGGCTGCGAAAGCTGCGTTGAAGTTTGTGAAGAAAGCGCCATCACTGTCGAAGAGACCTGATTCCCCGACGGCAGAAGAAGTTTAAACCCCCGTTGGATGGTTCCGGCGGGGGTTTTTTTAATGATCTTCCACACGTAGTCAATGTTCCCGATATCGGCGTTGAACAAAAATTTAATCCTCGGGATATCAATCAATGCATACCATTTCGTATTACCGGGTTTTCGAAACCGCCTTCGGCCTTGCCGCCATCGCGTTCAAAGATAAACCGTTTGCCTTGATTGAGGTCAAGCTGCCCTGCGATCGCCCGGACACGCTTTGGCACCCCTTCGAAGACCATGGCTATCGGCCCGACACCGTCCATTCCCTGGCCACGGCCATCGCCGACACCTTGGTGGGCTATTTCGACGGCCGGACCATCGATACGCCCTGGAATCTTATGGATCTGTCCCGCTTCACCCCCTCACAACAGGCGATTTATCGTCAGGTGGCGGCCATTCCCTACGGCCATACGGCCTCCTACGGCCAGGTGGCCGCCATGGCGGGATTTCCCCGGGCGGCCCGTTTTGTGGGCACCACCATGGCCAAAAACGCCTATCCGGTTCTCATCCCCTGCCACCGGGTAATCAAGAGCGACGGTTCCATTGGCGGGTTCGGTGGTGGATCGCACGCCATCGATCTTAAACGGCGCATGCTGGCTTTGGAGAGGCGGTTCGTATGAAAATACATGAAAAAAGATCCGGCTGGTCTATTGGACCTTTACGATTGTAAAGTTTGCCGCATTTACAAAGCTGCCCGGAAGCGAGGTGGTGGTTTTCAGATCGAGTTCTATATGGTTACTGTTTTTCTTAGTTGAACTAATGAGTAAAAAATTTTTTGATATCAATTAGACCATATCTTTATCAATAAAATAATTTTGAATATTTCGTACTTTATCGTTTTCAGAAAAATCTTCCACAGCACCAGGAGGGATAATGTCTCCTATATCAATACAAGGGAAACTCAACCCATAGGCAACAGACATTCGGTGATAATCTCTCGGCGGGATATCGGCCGTTTCAAGATTTATTGGTTTCGGGAACTGTTTTCTTTCGAAACCAGGAAATGCTGCTTGCTTTAATTGTTTTTGAGCATGGGCGATCACATCCTTAAATAACTGTATCTTGGAGCCTCCACCACAGATGAAAAGAGGCAAACCATTTTGCCAGGCTGGTGACTTTGGATTTCTATTATATCTTGATTCTTTTATCACTTTCCGGACAAGTTTTGAGCATGCCGTCATGAATTCATCGTTATCTTCATTAAAATCTTTTATCGCTTGATTTGGTAAATTTGGAAAGTACTGTTCGATAGTTGGGAGAGGCAAAATCCCATCGTAGGCCTGATTGATGGTCTTTATTGATTTATTCCTAAATTTTAGGGCGTCAGAGGCACCACAATATTTTTTAATTATTTTTTCGGCGCATGATATCCTATATTTATGAAGTATTGATGCACCCAGCTTTTCAACCTCGGCCACTAAAATAGTGTATAGATCTTCACCTTCTTTCTCGTGTATTATGAAATTAGAAACATCGATAGTTGTTGCCCCAACGTCAACAATTAGGTACATTCCGTTCTGACGCATTGGAGAACGTGCGTATCCGACGACCTGTGCAATTATTTCGGGAATAGGGCAAGCATTGTCTGGATGCAGTTTCTGCTCATCATCAACTATTCCCTCTGCAATCTGATGATCTGCCGATATTTTGGCTTTTTTAATGTCGCTTATGCTTATAGAGTTATTTGATTCTAGTGATAGGTTCCACCCAGCTAGGGCCGCCTTTTTCATTTGCTCAGAAAGTAATTGTTCGTCATAGCTTCGGGAAGACATACCGATATTTAACTGCCAATCAATCTTTGCACCTTTATAATCCGGATATTTTTCTTTCCAGAACCATTTTCGGACTTCAAGCAATACCAACCCTATATATGCAATTGCAGCTTCATTTGGTGATAAAACCAATTCATTGGAAATCTTAATTTCTTTGTCAGGATGCTGAATAAAATTCATTTTCAGCGCGTTAATCATTATCCCATCGCTATTTAATCCTAAACTAGGCGGTTTTGGTTTGGACAGCAGTATTCGGGTGAAACATGGTGGAGAAATTGGTGGCGGCTGAAATCTTGAGGTTCTTTTCAGCGAAAACTACTGCCGATTAAATTTATTATGGGCATATGTGCATTATTGCCTATTTTTGGGCGCACCTCACCGCCGGTTTCGCTTTGGCTTTTACTTTTCTGTGCCGGTTATTCGATTGCCGGCGCGGTTTGACAGCGGTTAAACAATTCCGGCAAGCGAAGGTTTTCCAAACAGGACCTGGATACTCTCAGAATCATCTCCCCACTGTGGAAGACAATCTTGCCAGCAATATCGATCAGTCGTCTACGCACCGTGGAGGCATAGGAACCGACCGATAGAATCGGGGCACTGACATCTTCCTTGAAAGATTCCAGTAAAAAATGACCGACCAGCATCGTATAATACCAGGCCGCGTTCGGAGCAAAACGTTTGAAGGGCAGTTGCTCATGGCCAAAGTCCTTCAACGCCCGGTTGGCCAGTTCGTCGCTGCCACGTTCATGATAACAGGCCACAAGCCCATTGGCGGTCAGATAATCCACGGCACCGGCTTTTCTCAGCATATCGTCAATTGCCTGGCCTTGGCCGATATTGGTTATGATGACGGTGTCCGGACGAAAGCCGGGAAGGTAAAGCTGCTTGCTATCGTCATGAATCAACCGGCAAAAGATCGCTCGCCGGAATGTTATCCAACTGCCTTGTCGGCAACCGAACTCGGCAAATTGCCATGCTTTTTTCTTGCCGGATTCAAACCGTTTCCACCGAGTCGCATCCCAGTTGTCCGCCATTTGCCTGATGTCTTTATAAACTTTGCCTCCGCAGACATAACCGATGTGAAACGTCTCGCAAAGTTCAAAAATTTTCTGATCGAAAAAGCCGCTGTCCATACGGATGATAATCGGGACATCGCCACGATATTCGCATCTTATTTTAAGGACCATATGGCGGATCATATTCTGCACGGCATCGCCGTGATTGGAATGTTTGTCTCCGCTGCGAAACACCGCATCGACAATGAGGCGGCCCCAATTCATCTGAAGCGGTTGAAAGCCCTTCTTCTTTTTATAGGTGGGCTTAACGCCGTGCCGGCATTTTGCATCGTCGTTGTCCATCACCATGGTATCGATGCCCAGCTCGATCACAGTGGGGTTAACGATCCGCAACCGCCAAATGAAAAGGGTCTGCAAAAGGCGCCGGAACAAAAACACGCGCGCCCAGGCAAACGCTTTGAAAAACCGTTTCATCCGTTCGGAAGAGGCCATGTTCTCTATTGGTGTCTCGATGCTACCGGCATAGCCGTCATCCTGAGCAAGCTTGTCGAAGTAAGTCAGCCTCCGACTGGTCCCATCAACGAAAAAGCAGAGCGCCTGTTTGAAAAGTTCTGTAATGGCAAGACCTTTTTTGGTTTTACGGATAGAACCGAACCATCGGTCGAACCAACTGAAAATCTCAATGTTATAAAGATACGCAACGAACAGCGTCAGGCCTGCCCTCCCGGTCAACCGGTCGGAAGTAGTTTCTATGCGCCGAATTTTGAGTTCATTTTGGCGGTAATTTTTGCTATGTTTGTTCATAGAGTCCTCCACCTGTTGGGTGTGTGCCAGCTTGTTGTAAACTTGGCGGTTTTTAACAAGTATTATAGCACGTTATCCAGCTGTTGAGGACTCTTTTTTCTATAAATCGACTACTTTAGGTTAATGTAAAATTCCCATCTTGATCAACAGTAATTGCGGTCGGCAACAAATAAGGATTCCCTTTACACCCTAATCCATCAAATCGTACTGCATAGGCTTTTTTCAATACTGCATCTTGGATGATGACTTTGGAGCAAGAAGTTCCAAAATCAAAACCAATTACAATATCAGTTTCCCTGGTTGGTTTTGTTTTATACATCTGCCAAGTCAAAGGAACTGAATCGCGTTGATTTCTTTTTAAAGAAGATTTATTCGGTTTTCGCTTTGTTAACTCAGAACAATCGGTTGCTCCCGAATCAATCTGGGCAGCCGATTCTACTGAATCTTTAATAGGTGATTTAGAATTACTAAAAATCTTCTTAAAAAATTTGAACAACCCCAATGCAGATCTCCTTCTTATGATGCTTTAAAACCCGACGGTCTTGAATTTCTTTCAGTTTTTGTTCCACCCGATTTTTCAACGCGTCGATTCGACCTTTGGTCATTCGTGCAACTTTTTCATTTCCCATTTGCTTGAGAAAAATCGCGTTTAATTTTTCCAATTGCCTTCTTAGATGACTCTTGAGAGCTTTTTCCTGAACATCTGCTCTGTCATTGTTTTCCGCTTCAATCCGTTTTATAAATAAATCATAGCTTCTTTCAGCATTTTCTTGGCATAGTTCGATTTGTTTAACGGCATTGGATAATTTCATTTTCGTAGTTGGTTGCAGCCAGTCTTTTCCATTTCTCGCGGATATTGTAATCAGCTTTTCTCCAACTTCTTCAGGCAAAAAATTATCATGTTTCCCAATATTTATTACAGACACATGTAGCTTTTCGATCTCTCGAATACCTAAAACTGACCAGCGCTCAACCACGAAAGTGTAAATACCAGGTAATATTTCAGGCATATACTGGTTATCTAAAGATACACTTACTGGGGAATAGTAACTATAATCAGACGTACTAATATGATCGCTAACAAATCGTACCAAAGGATGCATTTGGTTTATTGTTTCAGTGATAACAGGGCGTCTATTTACAACTTGGTTTTTAAATATGCACTGAACAATAGGGGTAGTTACTGCACTCAGACGTGTCTTTCCACGAAGGTGAGCTCTATTTAAAAAATTGTCGAGATCGTGTTTGGCTTGACCAGATAATTTTACTTTGAAATCAAGTTCATCTGCTTTGAGCTGTAAGAACTCAGATCCTTGGTATTCTCGAACAAAAAAATCATGGATATAATTCCAAATATCTTCGTCAGATATGTTGCGTTGGAGTTCCCTAGCGGCATTTACCTGATTTAATATGTAATCTCCATGAGCAACCAGATCTACCGCCTCTTTTTCCAACCGTTTCTCGAGATCTAACAGATTGGATATGGCTTGTTCCGTTTGTTCGATTCGTGACTCTTCTTGCTCAGGAGTCAGGTTTCCGGTTAGCAAGTCATCCGTAAGTTTTCGGATATGATCGCCTAGGACAGCCTCAAGCCCACCCAATGCTTGCTCGAAAATACCAATCCGTTCATATAGTCTGGTGTATATCCTCTCATCAATTGTATCGGCATAAAACAAATTCCAGATGGTGATCGTAGGTGATTTTTGTCCGAGTCTGTCAATTCGACCAATCCGTTGTTCCACTTTCATGGGGTTCCAAGGGAGATCATAATTAACCAGAAGCCGTGAAAACTGAAGATCAACACCTTCACTGGCCACTTCCGAGGACAAAAGAACACTTGGTCCATCATTTTTCCGAAAATGATCGATGATTTCGTTCTTATCTGTTTTTTGGCCTCCCATGAGCACAATACTGGTAATACCGTCAGCTTCTAGTCGTCTATTCAGATATCTCAGTGTCGGCCTGAAATAAGAAAAAAGAACCACCTTTTCTTTAGGGTGCTGGTTCAAATACCTTGTCAGCATTTCCCGTAGGCGTTTATATTTTGAATCATTGGCAAAAATTGCCTTTAGATCACCCATTCCATCTGCATTGTCGACCAAAACTTGCGTCAATGGCCCCATATCAGGTTTATTGTTTTCATTTTCATAACCCAAATCTTCATAAACCTGTGTCTCATCGAAATAGCCCTTTTGCTTCCATTGTTCCAGGGCAGCAGGTGAGTGCGGACACAAAAAATGATGGAAAAATAGCTTGAAATGGACAAGAACAGTGAGGGAAGAATGATGGAGCCCCCTCGCGTTCTTTGGCCAGAGCATCGTAGGGGGCTCCTGCCACAAAAACCATAAATGGCAGGGACAATGATATCACCAGAAATCCTCAATCACAAAGCGCTATTTTCCCTTCTTCACAAGATTGACTTGGAGCTGGCAGAGCGGACACGAATTTGCCGCTGCCCTATTGCGGGGGGCCGTTACACTATGCCAACTATCCTCGAAAGCCTCGTGGTGGTCCTCCTGAAATTGATAAGGCATTTGAACTTCGCTATAGCCTTTGCTGCGGGCGTGACGGTTGCCGCCGCCGTGTCCTGCCGCCATCGGTTCGGTTTTGGCAGCGCCGGGTGTACTGGGCGCCGGTGCTTTTTATCGCCACCGCCCTCCGCCAAGGACGACATCCAGACCGCACCTTGGAGCAACTCAAAGGCCTTTTCGGACCGTGGCGTTCTACCGTCAACCACTGGAAACAGTATTTTCAAGAACTGTTTTCCCAGACAATCAACTACCGGCGTTTGGCCGGGCGCCTGATCCCACCGATTCATTCCAGTCATCTTCCAAGGGCGTTGCTGGTCCGATTTGAAAGCGCTACCGCAGACCCCGAAACGGCACTGGTGAACTGCCTGCGAACCCTTGCCCTGGGACCATGACGGCCTCGGTCGGTGAGGCGCCACCGTTTTGATTCTGCCTCACGCAGAAGATCGGCCGATGTCAAACCCGATCCAATCCGCTACAAGTATCCAACCCTCGATTCGCCCCTGTTTGCCTCCATGGGGGAGGCCAGAGGAAGCGAACAGGAAGGAGAGATCCCATGAGCGATTCCCAATTGCCCATGTGGCAGCGCTGGGCACAATTCCGATTTTCGGTGATCGGTGAACTGTTGTCCTGCCCGCCACCAAAAGGAGAGTTGCAACAGGCCATCGGTCAGTTGGCCCAAAAAAACTACCGGCATCCCATCGATTCCAATCGGCTGATCAGTTTCGGTGTGTCGACCATCGAACGATGGTACTACAAAGCCAGGAGCGCTTCCGACCCGATCGCCGTTTTGGGACGGAAAATCCGTTCGGACGCGGGTGTAAGGTGGTCAATGCCCGAGGCATTATTGCAGGCGTTAAAAGAGCAGTACGAAAATTACCCCCGGTGGAACGTTCAACTGCACTACGACAACCTGAAGGCAATGGCTAAAGAGCAGGCCAGCCTTAAAGACGTGCCCAGTTACAAAACCGTACTGCGTTGCATGCGCGAAAACGGTTGGCTGAAAACGAACGAACCCGCACAACCGACCGATGGCCAATTACAAGCCGCAAAGCGACGACAGCATCGTGAAATACGCGGGTTCGAAGTCTCCCATGTCCATGGCCTCTGGCATCTCGATTTTCACCATGCGAAAATCCGCATTCTCGACAATAAAGGCACGTGGCACCGCCCCGTGGCGCTGGCCATTATCGACGATCACTCACGACTTTGCTGTCATTTGCAATTATATCTGGCCGAAACGGCAGAGTGCCTGATCCATGGTTTATCCCAGGCATTCATGAAACGGGGATTACCGCGGGCACTGATGACCGATAACGGGGCGGCCATGCTGGCCGAAGAAACCCGCCGGGGTTTGGAACGGTTGGGCATCGATCATCAAACGACCTTGGCGTATTCGCCTTATCAAAATGGCAAACAAGAGACGTTTTGGGGACAGTTGGAAAGCCGTTTGATGGAGCTGTTGCGTGGGATCGAAGATCTGCAGTTGGCCTTCGTCAACCAAGCAACCCAAGCCTGGGTCGAGCAGGACTATCACCGAAAATACCACCGCGAAATCAATACGACGCCTTTAAACCGGCTGCTGGGCGGTACCGATGTCTCCAGGCCGGCGCCTGACGGTGACGCGCTTCGCCTGGCCTTTACGCGTCGAATCACAAGACGGCCACGGCGCAGCGATGCCACCGTTGTGGTCGATGGCATCCGTTATGAACTTCCCTTTCGTTTTGCTCATCTGCCATCGGTGATCCTACGGGCGCCCGGATGGGATAGAAGCCAGATGGTGCTGGTCGATCCGGATACCGACGCCCCCCTGGCGCGTCTTTTACCCCAGGACAAAACCAAAAACGCATCCGGAAAACGTCGCCTCATCCAACCTCACGGAAATACGGCGGCGCCGGTTCCATCAACCCATAGACCGCTACCGGCGCTGCTTCGAAAATGGATGGCCGACTACGCGGCAACGGGTCTGCCCCCGGCTTATATCCCCAAGGAGGAGATAGAAAGATGAACGATGCCGATATCCGTAGCTTGTACGGACTCAAATACAACCCGTTCCTGCCAGATTTACCACCGGAAGCCTTGTATGCCATACCCGGCACCGAGTCATTCGGCCTGCGTGCGCGATCCATGGCCGAGAGCGGCGGTTTTGCATTGATCACCGGCGAACCGGGATTGGGAAAAAGCAAGACGCTACAAAAAATCGCCCATCAACTCGAACAAATACCCGATCTGACCGTCGGTGTGATGCAACGCCCCCAAAGCAAACTGGGGGACTTTTACCGGGAAATGGGGGAGTTGTTCAACGTCAACTTGTCCCCCTCCAACCGCTATGGCGGCTTCAAATCCCTGCGGGATCGTTGGCAGCGCCATTGCCAATCGACGTTGTTAAAACCGGTTCTTTTAATTGACGAGGCCCAGCAGGTATCGACCGAGTGTCTGACCGAGTTGCGGATCTTGCAAAGCCATCGGTTCGACTCGCAAAGTCTTTTGTTTACCATTCTGTGTGGGGACAATCGGTTGCCCGACAGGTTCCGAACCGCCGACTTGTTGCCCCTGGGCAGTCGTATTGGTTTGCGACTATTGCTCGAACCGCTTTCTCCCGAACAGCTTCAGGATTATTTGTATTTTGCTCTCGAAACGGCCGGGAACAGCCAACTGATGTCCGACGAATTGATCCTTACGTTATCCGGACACGCGGCAAACAACCTGCGGGTACTCAACCAAATGGCCGCCGAACTGCTCGCCATGGCGGCCCAACAGAACCTGCCGCGCCTTGATGAGTCTTTGTTCTTTACGTTGTTCTCACCGTCAGCGACTAAATCCCAACGCAGGAGAAAAAAATGATCATTGGTTGTTCATAGCCAGTGAGATACCGGTTGCCCGGTGAAACGGAGACAGGCTCTGCTGGGGAGCAACCTGTCGAGGGATAGCCGGGTGCAGGAGGCATTGAATAATGCCACAGAGGGGAGCGGCAGAGCACACTTGCTGTTCCCCTCGCTTTTTTTGGCTTTATTCAAGCCTTCCTGCTCATGCCTTAAAAAACCCAATCAAATCAGATTGCGCGTAGCGCATCCTTATCGAATTAATCCATCACTTTTCGTGACCGCGTTTCCATCAGTTAGCGCGTCCACGCTCACAGGCATAGAACTTGACAATTGGCGCTGTGGGGTCACCAATAAAAAGCCTTCGGGACCATCATATTGTGATGCAAAATTTCGGACTAATTCAGTCACAGATTTGTACAATTCTTCTTCTTCAGAAGACATTGGAATGATTTCCGCCACAACCTCTCGAACCACTTTCCATTCGGTAACATCACGTTTGCGGGTCCGGTTAACAACGCGCCCTAATAAATTTATCGATTCAAGCCGATCAGACAGAAACGTTCGATATTTGCGATCAAGCAAGTCATCATCAGAAGGTGGATCATCTATTATTCCTTGTATCTGCCTGTTGTTTTCGAAATACAGCGTCTTTTTTGCTGTGCCGAGCATTGTTAAAAGCTGTTCTTGATTTAACCTCCCTGCGAGAATTTGATCTCTGGCACGCACTAAAGGCTCGTTGGCTTGTAGGATTTCGTCAAAAACGTGTGGCTGATTGAAAGTGTCCTCGTCAACAAGATTAAGTAATTGATAAAGGTCCGAACTACGCAGATGGACGGGCGTGGCTGATAATAAAAGAACATGTTCCGAAACCGAACGTAGCAGCCGCCCCAACTTTGAGGTCATGCTTTCTGGATTTCTAAGGTAGTGTGCTTCGTCTATTATCAATAAATCGAATAGCGGCTCATCATACTGGCTATCGTCCATCAGACGAGACAAGTTTGAAGCAGCATCTTGGTTTTCATCACTTTTTGACCACCCCCTTCGCGGGCGGAGTCCCTGCATACTGCAAATCATTGCGTAATCCAGCCGGTCACCCAACCTGTATTCTTTAATCTGTTCTAGCACCTCTGAGGCACCTAAAATATCACCGTTTATTCCAAACCGACGTCGCAGTTCTGTTTTCCATTTTTCCCGAAGCATCGCAGGGCACAAAACCATCACTCGACGGATATCAAAGCGGCTTCTCAATTCAGTCCAGATCAAACCGGCTTCAATAGTTTTACCAAGACCGACCTCATCGGCAACCAACAATCCGTTTCCAGGCGCATCAAGAAAACTCAACACTGGTTTGAATTGATACGCATAAAAATCCGTATTGGTCGTATCCATGCTGTAGATGAGATTAGCCAATCTGCCGGTTAGTCGGATATGGGTAATTCCACCGCGCAGATCCTTGGCCCGTCCAAATTTACCTTTCGCTAATAGATCCAAAGGATCATCATTTTCATCTATTATGGCTTCAAGATAGGAACCTCGCTGATATTCAGTGCCGTCATGAAACCGAACTTGCCACAGCGTTTTTCCAGCACGGCACCTCGATTTGCCAGTGGTCACACCTATACGACCAGGATCAGCTTTCAGCCTCACGTGAGTGTTGGGTTCAAATGTTTGGCCGTTATTATCATCCATTTTATGAGGTAGACCTTTCTGAACGTTTGGCTTTCTCTAGCACTGAAGCCACTTGGCATAACGGATTTGGCAAGTTTCATCAAAGGCACGTTACCATCAGCTTTAGAATTGCCAATTATTTGTGCTAATAGATGAGCGCCTCCAATAATGTGATTGTACTTTATATAATACGTGTTCGTGATACTAAGAAATCGAACAAAAGCAGAAAAAATAGGGTAACACTTTCTCTTCGACAAACTTAAGGAGAAAGTGAAATGAGTCCACAGGTTTTTACCCAAGAACAGAAGCTTGCTATTATGAAGCATGCCGGCACCGTAGGAATCAAGGAAGCTGCCAAAATTGCCGGTGTTCACTACACAACCGTTTATGACTGGCGCAACAAACTGGCGCATCTCGGTGAAGATGGTTTTCTGGCCTACCAACCGCCTCGCCCAGGTCGAGGGAAAAAGGTCATTTCGAAGGAACAGGAAACCGCCGTGCTGGATTGTTGGAACGCCAATCAGGGATACGGACCGGGTCAGGTAAGAGGACAATTGCGGCGCGGCGGGATCACCATATCAACCCGCAGTGTTCGCAAGATTATGCAGGCCAATGGTTATCGCCCGCGGGATAAACGGCCGGGCAAAGCAAGCGTTCAGCGTTTTGAGGCCAGCCGTCCTCTGGCGCTGTCCCAGATGGACATCCTGGAGTTTTTTATCAACAAGGCCAAGGTCTATCTGATTCTTCTGATCGATGATTTCAGCCGCTTCATTCTTGGTTGGAGACTGTTGGAACAAACCTCTGTCGATGAAGTGATCGCAGTGGTCAGCGACGCGGTAGCACGTTATGGAAAAATGGAAGAACTCCTCACCGACCGAGGTTTCGTATTTTATTCCTGGCGTGGGATCAACCGTTTCGAGAAATATCTGGAGACCGAATGTATCGATCATACCCACGCCAAACCGCATCACCCGCAGACCTTGGGTAAGGTCGAAGCCTGTAATCGGCGGATCAAGCAGGAGCTGATTGCCCAAAAGCATTTTCTCAATTTGCATGAAGCCCGGAACGCCATCGAGGCTTGGACAGACCATTACAACTATCAACGGCCGCATCAGGGGATCGGCGGTTTTCTGGTGCCGGCCGAACGTTTTCACGGCCAGGCCAAAGCGGCGCTTCGTGCCATCGATAAAGGTCTCGACATCACCGATCAGGGAGAGTTATCGTCATTAATTGATCGTAGTGTCATCAACCTGGTGATGAGCCCCGAAGGCCGGTTCACGCTCTACCTTCTGGGACAACCGATTGACTTTAACAGGCGGTGAATTATGTCAACGTCGTTAACTCCTGAAGAAGTGGCTATCGCCATCCGGGCCAGACGCCTTCTCAAAGAAAAAGGTTTGTCACTGGATACCAACGTCAAAGCGCTTTGCAACGAGGTGGGGATATCCCGCAAAACCGGCTATCAATGGGAAAAGCGATTGGATCAGGCATCCCAGGACGAACAATTGCTGAAGGAACTGGCCAATCTGAAGTCTGATCACGAGAAACTCAAGCAAGCCTATGACGATGTATGTTGGGAAAACGAAGGCCGCAAACTTGCCTGGGAGATCCATGAAGTGGACGCGATGATCACCGAAAAAAAAAGCACTATGGCCTGCCGCAAAAAGAAAAAGCGGTAAGTTTTTTACGTGTGTCGGGACGACCGGAACGGCGGGTCGCCCGGGTGCTGGTGGTTCCCGCGAACACACTATTGACCTGGAACCAAGGGTTTGACGAAAAATTGAGGCCGCTGATCATGCCTGAGAAAAGGGGTAAGGCAACCAAAGTCACCGCCGATATGGTTCGGCGCATTGTCGAACATGCCGATGGATATGAGGGTCGGCAAATCCGTCTTAAGGCCTTCGGCGCCGAATTGCGTGAAGCGGGTATCGATCTTTCAAGTAAAACCATCGAGCGGATTTTGATTGCCAATGACCTTTTCAAAGCGAGAGTTCGTAAAAAGCGTCCCGCTTTTTATCAGAGTCTTTGCCAAAATATTCCGAACGGTCTCTTGAGCATTGACGGCAGCCAGGTGATCGTATGGCTCGGAGACAAGCCGTATCCTTTCAATGTGGAGATGTCCGTGGATGTCGCGACATTCGCGCATACCGCCTTCAGTATCGATGACAGTGAAACGGCCGATGCGGTCATCAAGGTTCTTGAAGCCCATCGCCAGGCCTGGGGGGTCCCCATAGGCGTTCTGGGCGATTGCGGCAGCGCCAATGAAAGCGCCGATGTGCTAAACTATTTGGAAAAGTTGGATATCAAGAGGGTTCCAGCAGGTCCGGGGAATCCCAAAGGCAACGGAACCGACGAAGGCGCTTTCAATCAGATGAAAAAAGCATTTGGCCAGATCCGCATCGATATGTCATCGCAGAAAGCCTTGGCCCGCAGTGTGCTGACGGCATTGGTATCCCTCTATATCGGTATGCGTAACCGGCTTCCCGTTCATTCCCCAAAGAGGCCGCCCTGCCGGCACATGGCGGCCTCGGTCTCCACCGAACAACGGGCTGCCGAACGTGAACGGCTGGATGTGCATGTAGCGAACAGGAACCATAACGAAACGGACCAGGTACGGCTTGATCGTCTTGATTGGGTGATTGGCCATTACCGCCTTGATCTATCACCCGAGGCACTCAAAAATGCCCGGCGGAGCATCAAGGCATATGATTTGGAAGCTATCCGGCAGACTGAAGATGCGTTTTTAAAAGCAACCCGCCGGAAACCCAGTCGTAAAAACATCGCCTACTTCTTCGGTATTTTACGAAACATTCAACGCAAGCTCGACGAGGACGCCAAAAGAGACTACTGCCGCCAACGCTACAACCATGAGGTGATGCTTAATTTGGAGCGGCAAAGACAGGAAGAATCGTTCCCGCCGTCGATCGATGCGATCCTCGGGATGTTGGCAAAGGCTGTGATTTACAACGTACGATTTATCAAAGAACTATCCATTAGAAAGGCACGAGAATGGACCCTTGAGTTGTTAAAAGCATTCCGTTACCTGGGGCCATTAAAAAAGGAAATGGAAATTTTAATAGACAAAAGGACCGATCTAACCAGTGATCAAAAAACAGAAATGTTGGAACTGTTTTGTCAGTTCCTGAACTGCTACCAACAGAAGTGCGTGTTACCCTGATTTGAGGATTTTGTTCGAATTTTTATTGCCCCATTACAAATACGCTGCTTCACGGTAGCCAGCAGGCTCATATTTCCAGTGCTTTTCAATGACCTTTTGGTATAACTTTGCAATACCCGTTTTGTAGCCTAATTGTAAAGGTCCAATAGACCCCACCTTAACAAGCAGCGCCAAATTTACCATGATGCACTCACAGTGTGGGGGAAAAGATTTTGGATTGGACGCGGAGTCATTTAACCTGGGAAAGGAACTTGCGACAGCGTATCGTTGTCGAGATTTTTAGGCAAGAGAGCCTGGTAATCTTCCGGCGTTTCGGCAAAAGGCAATTTGGCAAACAGGTAGCGTAGGTAGGCGTACGGCTCCAGGCCGTTGGCCTTGGCGGTTTCAATGAGGCTGAAAAAGGTGGCACTGGCTTCGGCCCCCCTGGGCGCTCCCGAGAACAGCCAGTTTTTTCGGCCCACCTTACATTGCCTGTGGTTGTAAGACTGATATCACCACCGGTGTCAAGCTCGACGCCGTCTTTATGCCAGTATTCTGGACATTGATTGTTATAGCAGATGATGTGCCGTCAATGGTAATCACCATATCGCCCGTGGCGAAGGTCATTCGGGTGGGTTTAGTGGCCGGATGGTTTTACGATGTGACATCGGAACAGAGTTTGAAAACCATCCAAGGGAACAAGTTGCAACTCAAAAACCTAAATTTGATAAAGCTCAACAACCTAAATATCTCTTGACACAATAACCTAAAAGTTGCCAAGCTTAATAACCTAAAAACATATCCATTTTGAATATATAGGTTAAAAATGCCGACACCACAAGATAAGCTTGCAGAATCACTCGCTGTCCTGAAAAAACTCCAGGATAAGGGAACTATTGCGATTCATACAAAAAATATGACACGCACACACCGGGAACGCCTTGTTAAAAGCGGGTTCATTAAAGAGGTGATGAAAGGATGGTATATTCCAGCCCGCCCAGAAGAACCAACCGGAGAAAGCACAGCCTGGTATGCCTCATTTTGGGGGTTTTGTGCTGGTTATCTTAATTCAAGATTTGGAAGTCAGTGGTGCCTTTCTCCTGAGCAATCATTGAGTATTCATAGCGGAAACTGGACTGTGCCCGGCCAGCTAATTGTCCGCACTCCAAAAGGAGGGAACAAGCCGACATCCCTCCTCCACAAAACATCCATAATGGATATTCGTCTAAAATTGCCAGCAAAGAAAGATATTGAACGCAAAGAAAACCTGCAAATTATGACTTTGCCTACGGCACTGATCTCATGTGCCCCCGGCTTTTTTTCAAATCATACCGTAGAAGCCCGAGCGGTACTGTCAACGATCTCTGATGCTTCGGAAATTTTGCGTAAACTTCTCGAAGGCGGACATAGCACAATAGCCGGAAGGCTTGCGGGAGCGTTCCGCAATATCGGAAAAAACGCTATTGCCGACAATATTATTGAGACAATGAGAGCTACCGGATACAGCATTATAGAAGATGATCCATTTAAAGAAAAACCCGCCATTATTTTTAGCGACCGGGAACTTTCTCCATATGTTAACCGGATACGGATGGACTGGGCAGAAATGCGCGGCTTTGTTTTGGAAAACTTTCCACCGGAACTTGGATTACCCCAAAACACCGATGAATATCTGAAACATGTCGATGATATCTATTTGACCGATGCCTATCATTCGCTTTCCATAGAAGGATACCGCGTTAGTGAAGAGCTTATTGAGCGCGTTCGCTGCGGGAATTGGGACCCGGAAACAAACTGTAAAGATAAAGAATACACGGATGCTTTGGCTGCTCGTGGTTACTGGCAAGCTTTTCAGGCGGTAAAGAAAAGTGTGGTAAAAGTTCTGAATGAAAACGCGCCGGGGACAGTGGCGGGTAATGATCATGCCACATGGTACAGAGAGTTATTCGCCCCGAGCGTAAACGCTGGACTTATAGCCGCATCTGACCTTGCGGGATACCGCAGTCAGCCTGTTTATATTCGAAGATCAATGCATGTCCCTCCTCGCTACGAAGCCGTGCGTGACCTTATGCCCGCATTATTTACTCTTATGGAGGAAGAAAAAGAACCCGCTGTAAGAGCAGTTTTAGGGCACTTTTTCTTTGTATATATCCACCCCTATATTGATGGGAATGGCCGCATGGGAAGGTTTTTGATGAACGTTATGTTAGCTAGCGGTGGTTATCCTTGGACCGTTATTCCGCTTGAAACGCGCAAAGACTATATGGCCGCCCTTGAAAAAGCGAGCGTAAAACGGGATATTGAACCATTCTCCAGATTTTTAGCCGAACTCGTTCAAAAAGGAATGAAACAGGGGTAGTCGGGGATGATTTTGCGCGTTTCTTCAACTATGGCAACGTAATATCCAATTCTCGCATTAGCTTTTCTCCTCGGCAAACGGCTCGACTGATGGTGGATTGGCCCACCCCCATTCGTCTGCCCACCATTTTCCCATCCATACCCAAACGTTTCACCGCAAGATAGGCTGCTACACTTCGGGCTTTCACCCGATTGGGTTGCTTGCCTGGAGCCAGCAGGTTATCTGCGAAAAAGAGACAAAACCGTCTCAACCGCCTGCCAATCATCTTTAATGCCGCTGATCAACCGTTTGTGACCGCAATAGGCATAGCCGTCCAGGCTGTCCAAATCTTTTACGATACCGGCGCGTAACGGTGGTGATAGGAACATTCCCGGTTCGTAAAAGCAGATGGAAATGGTCGTTCAATAGCGACCAGGCATAACATGCCGTGTCCGTACCGCTAACGATTCGAGAAAGCCGATCCGCGAAATCATTACGGTCTACATCGTTTAGAAAAATCTTGCGCCTTTTAATTCCTCAGCAAAGGATATGTTGCAGTGCCCCCGGAGCGTCTATTCTGGATTGTCTTGGCATTCTTTTTACCCATCACATTGGCTTAAATTTGGAAACGCGCAAAATCATCCCCGTCTGCCCCGGATCAGGCTTGTCGTTGCTGCGGAAGGGGGGCCGCCAAAATCCGCTCAGCTCTTGAAACGGTCCAGAATCTGCGCCATGTATGCCAGAGCTGGCTCAAAATCGATGTCGTTCAAGGCCATGAAGGAGATGCGGAAATAGTTCTCCATGGCAGGGGAAAATGAAAACAGGCGCCCCGGGACCCAGGGCACATGCGGCAGGTCCGGCACGATACTGCTTTTCACCCACAAACTGCCCCCGTTCTGGCCGGGCGGCACGGTCAGGAAAGGCCGCTGCGCCAGCAGAGCACGCAGACGGTCCCGACGATCGGCCATTCTCGCCGTGGTCTCGTCCAGAAAGCGGCGATAGTCGCCGTCGCGCACGAAACGGTCGAAGAATTTCTGCATCAGTCCGTTGGAGCCGATGCCCGAGGTGTACTTGGCGTGAATGAAGCGGTCGAAGAGGGCCTCGGGAACAACCATGACCCCCAGGCGCAAGCCGGCCACCGTGGCCTGGGACAGGGATTTGACGTAAACGGTGTGCTCCGGAGCGATGTCCACAAAGCGCGGAGTGGGATCGGCGACGAATTCGGACTGGTAATCGTCCTCGATGATATACACCCCGTGGGCCGCCGCCAAGCGGGCGACCGCCTCCCGGCGCGTCGTGGTGTAGGCGATGCCGGTGGGGTTGTGAACGGCGGGCATGGTGTAAAAAAAACGAATGCCTTCGGCAATACGGTTTTCCAGCTCCTCGATTTTAGGGCCGTCACCGTCAAGGCCTATGAAATGCCGCGCCTTGAAGAGCGAAATCGCTCCGGGATAGGTCGGATACTCGAACAGAATCGTCTCCGGTATGCGGGCCGAAAAAACCTTGGCGGCCAGTCCCAATCCCTGCTGGGCGCCGGATACCACCATCACCCGTCGCGTGGGAAGGCGGTAAAATCGTCCAAGGCTTTCGATGAGCCCCGGATCACCGGCGATGGGCGTCGCGGAAAAAGCCGAAGGCCCGTCGCGGATGAATATCTCCTGAAAAATACGGGCGGCCTTTTCATGGGGGAAAAAGGCGTCGGCGAAATAGTCGGTGGACAGGTCGAAAACCTCACCGGCCACGGGGATCGCCGCCGGATAAGTCACGTAAGTGCCGCTGCCCACGATGGTTTCCAGCAGACCGTCTGCGATCAGCCGTTCGAAGGCTTTCTGCACGGTCAGTTTATTGCAGCCCAAGGTTTCTGCCAGGCAGCGGATGGAGGGGATCCGCTTGCCGGGCGGGTATGTCCCATTTGCGATGCGTTCTCGGATCCGTTCAGCAATTTCCTGATACAAAGTCATGTGTCGCTCTCTTGATCTCCAATTATTATTGACTGTAATAGTACAATATACTAAATGTACTATTACACACTAAACGAAGCTCATTCATTTTAATACCACATGCAGCAGAGAGGTATAGCAGCCATGGAACCTGTTGGCAAAGAACGAGAGCCGCTCAACCGCGGCCTTGCGCAGATGTTTAAAAACGGCGTCATCATGGATGTCACCACGCCGGAGCAGGCCGCCATCGCCGAAGCGGCGGGCGCCTGCGCGGTGATGGCCCTGGAGCGTGTGCCCGCCGATCTGCGCAGCATGGGCGCCGTGGCCCGCATGAGCCCCCCGGAAATGGTCGAGCGGATCATGCGGGCCGTATCCATTCCGGTCATGGCCAAAATACGCATCGGCCACTTCATGGAAGCCCACATTCTGGAAACGCTGGGGGTGGACTTCATCGACGAAAGCGAGGTGCTTACCCCCGCCGACGAGGAGCAGCATGTGGACAAGCACCACTTCCGCGTACCCTTTGTCTGCGGCGCCCGCAATCTGGGCGAGGCCTTGCGCCGCATTGACGAGGGAGCATCGATGATCCGCACCAAGGGGGAAGCCGGCACCGGCAACGTGGTCGAGGCGGTGCGCCACATGCGCGCCATCGGCCGCGAGATCGCAGCTCTAAAATCCATGGACGGCACACAGCTGGCCGCTCAGGCGGAACGTTTCCGAGTGCCTCTTTCCCTGGTTGAAAAAACCCTTGAGCAGGAGCGCCTGCCGCGGGTCAATTTCGCCGCCGGCGGCCTGGCCACGCCTGCCGACGCGGCACTGATGATGCAACTCGGTTGCGACGGCGTATTCGTCGGCTCGGGAATCTTCAAGTCCCAGCGCCCCCGAGCGAACCGCCCGGGCCATGGTCCAGGCGGTAATCCACTACGCCAATCCCGACAAGTTGCTGGAAATTTCAAAGGATCTTGGCGAGCCTATGGCCGGTCTGGAAATCGCGGCACTGGATACACGGCTGGCCGAGCGGGGCGGGCAATGACCGTCGGCCTGCTCGGACTTCAAGGGGCTTTTCGCGATCACCGCAAGCACCTGCAACGGATAGGGCAAACCTGGCGGATCGTGATCGACCGTGACGATCTGACCGCCGTGGACCGCCTGATCATCCCCGGTGGAGAAAGCATCGTGATGGCCATGTACCTCACAGCCTACGGCCTGGTTGAACCGCTGAAGGCACGCATCGAACAGGGCATGCCGGTCTGGGGCATCTGTGCCGGAGCGATTCTTCTGGCCCGCGGCGTGGACGAAGGCCCCGGCCTGATCGGAACCCTCGACATGGCGGTTCGGCGCAACGCCTACGGCCGCCATGACGCCAGTTTCATCCTCCCGTTGGAGATCCCTTCCCTGCACCAGACCCTGTTCCCGGCCATGTTCATCCGCGCCCCGATGATCACCGAAATCGGTCCCAAGATCACGGCGCTGGCCTTTCGCGACGAATCACCGGTGTTCGTCCGCCGGGGATCGGTCATGGCGACCACGTTCCATCCGGAACTGACCGATGACTCTATTTTTCATGATTATTTTCTGGGAGTATAGCAAAATGGCCGCGTTACGTAGGCGCGCAGCCCACATATTTTAATAACCACAAATATAAGGCTATAGCAACATGCAATACAAAGATTCAATTGGCGAGTCCCAAGAGTATCTTCGCCTTGCACTTGTTCAGCTGGGTAACCATGGCCTTCCCACAAATCCCGTTAACTACAGTGTCTGGTACGAGTACGCATCGGGCAGAAACAGCAATCTACGCGCAGCCATAGACAGGGCCATGGAGGACAACATTACCGTTTCCAACGATATCTGCCGTCAGCTTTACACCCGGTATATAATCAAGGAGCGGGAAAAGGTCATCAGCCTGGTCCGCAGGGAGCTGAAAGGCATCCTCACCGATATCATCGGCACCACCCAGACCACCCGGCAATACTTTTACCAATCGGGAAACAAGCTGCATTCCATCGGCAATGCAATGATTCCCGATCTTTCCAAAAATGAAATGAAGGAACTGATCCGCCAGATCAAGTTTGAAGTCCAGAATCTGGAATTATCCAGCGGCTCTTTCAGGGACCAGCTGGAACAGGCCACAAACGAAATCAAACAATTGAAAATCAAAATGCAGCAATATCAGAAACAGGCCTTTATGGATCAGCTAACCCACCTGGAAAACCGCAGAGGCTTCGAGGAAAACATTGTGCGTGCAATCGACAATGCCGATCAAACCGGTACCGACCTGTGCCTGATCATGGCCGATCTCGATCATTTCAAAAAAATCAACGACACCCATGGCCATCTGGTGGGTGACAATGTTCTGCGTATGGCCGCCGCAACCTTAAGAGAAAGCATCAAGGGCAAGGATTGCGCCGCACGCATCGGAGGAGAAGAGTTCGCCGTCATCCTGCCCGAGACCCCCATTGACGGCGCCGTCAAGCTGGCCGACAACATTCGCCGGGCGTTCGAAGGCCTGAATCTGAAAAAAAAACACACCGGGGAAAGTCTCGGCCGGGTAACGATATCCTTGGGGGTGGCCATTTACCGGCAGGGAGAGTCCTGTGAAGATTTCATCCGCCGCACGGATGAAGCCCTGTACCAATCAAAAAACACAGGACGCAACAAAGTAACCGGGATAAAAACTTGAAGGCGGCGCACCGGGTTGTCAGGGATCGCTCGCGGCCGCACCATTCCACCGGACTTGGCGGATGATCCGGCCGGCATGGAACCATAAAACGCTCCATCAACTTCAGAGCCTGAAAGGGATGCCAATTGATCGGTAGTCTTCATTGTATCAAATTTAATGAAAGAGGATCACCACACCATGAAGAACCAACCTCGAATTTTGATTTGCGATGATGAACCGATGATGACGAAAAGCCTGGAAGCGATTCTTAAAACCCAGAACTACTGGACCCGCACCACCAACAACCCCAGACAAGCACTCGAATTGATCCACACGGATGTTCCCAATGTGGTTATACTGGACGTACTCATGCCGGGAATGACCGGTTTCGAGATTATCGATGCCGTTGACCGGGAGCGGAACGATCCGGCATTCATCCTCGTAACGGGCGACACTTCCGTCGAAACCGCGATTCAGGCCATCCGCAAGGGGGCCAGCGATTACCTGCGCAAGCCTTTCGAACCCGACGAACTGATCCTGCGTGTGGAAAAGGTTCTCCAGCAGCGGGAGATCGCCACCGACAAGAAAAATATCGAGGCCGAAAAAGACAGATTGCAGGGGCAGCTGCGGCAGTCACAAAAAATGGAGGCCATCGGCACCCTCGCCGGCGGCATCGCGCACGATTTCAACAATATCTTGAGCATTGTCCTCGGCAATTCGGAATTGGCGCTTTTGAACAAGACCATTGATCGTGAGCTTCGCGATCAACTGAATCAGATCCTTACGGCCAGCCTGCGCGCACGGGAGATCATTCAGCAACTTCTCAGTTTCAGCCGCGATGAAAAGCCCGATTGCAAGCCATTGAATTTCAATCATGTTCTTGAGGAATCCTTGACACTTTTACGGTCATCTTTGCCTACGAATATCATTATCGATTGCGATATCTGCGATGAACCGTGCACGATTTACTCCGACGCCACACAAATCCACCAGGTCATTCTCAATTTATGCACCAACGCCGCCCATGCAATGGCGCCGGAAGGAGGCATTCTAACCGTCTGCCTGGAATCACCGGTGAAGATAGAGCGTGTCATGACGACCGAAACCGGCGATATCGACCCGGGATATTATGCCCGGCTGATCGCCGCCGATAACGGAAGAGGGATTGAAAAGCATGTAATGGATCGGATTTTCGACCCCTATTTCACCACCAAAGAATCCGGGAAAGGAACGGGAATGGGCCTTTCCATGGTTCACAGCATCGTCCAGAGAAGCGGCGGAGGCATCCAGGTTTTCAGCCAGCCGGGGCAGTTCACCAAATTTCATATTTATCTGCCGCTGGACAATATACATGGGGCAAAAGAGGAGGCGCCGCCACCCCGGAAGCAGATGGTTGGCGGACAGGAACGCATACTGATCGTCGATGACGAAGATATGCTTGTCGATATTATGTATCGGGTCGTGGAGATGCTTGGCTACGACGCGATCGCTTTCAACAACAGCGGAAAAGCCCTCAAGGCGTTTCTTGAGGCACCGCAGAATATCGATCTGGTAATCACGGACATGACCATGCCAATCATGTCGGGAACTGCGCTGGCCAAGGCAATCAAACGCGTTCGCCGGGACTTGCCCATCATTTTGTGCACCGGGCACAATGAGCAGGCCTACGAGCTGGATCTGGACGCCTTCGGAATCGATGCCCTGGTTATAAAGCCCGTGGGTATGCACCAGCTGTCGGAAATCATCCGCCGGGTTCTGTCTCCGCAAGCCATGCAACGCCGCAAGGACAAACGGGCCATTGCCCCCACGGGAATCTTCGTGATTTCGAATGCACATCCCTACGAGCAGTGCACATTGATGGATATCAGCCATGGCGGACTTGCGTACTGCCACAAATTAAAGAAAGGCATTTCCGTAGAGGATGACCTGCTTTCCATTATGACTCCGGATGGAGATATTTTCATCGCTGATTTGCCCTGCCGGGTTATCTCCGACCTTCCCTTTCCCCAACCGGGGCATGCCCGCCGAAGCCTACGTTTTTTGGACCTTTCCCTGCATCAGAAAAAACTCATCAGCCACTTCATGCAAAAGTATGCCGTGGAGGCCGTCAACTGAGTTCGTTCCGATTTCCACGGATCGTTTTTAATGCTTGAATATCGGCGCAACTGTTGTATTCTGATCCTTCTCCATCTGCCATGACCATTGATCGTCGATCCGCCCCGTGACCTCCGGAAGTGCCTGCTGCACCCCGAACAGCCCATAAGACCGAACATCTTCTTGCCGCGCCGGATCGCGGCTGGCGGGGAAGAGTGCTTTTTACGGACCAACATGCAAGACAAAAGGAGGGATTGGGGACAGTCGGGGAGATGATTTTGCGCGTTTCTTCAGCTATGGCAACGTAATATCCAATTCTCGCGTTAGCTTTTCTCCTCGGCAAACGGCTCGACTGATGGTGAATATGATTTGATTCTGTAAAAGTTGTACAGGGGTTGTACAAATTGCTTAGCCAAAAAAACAAGGGTTGCGGAATTAACCGTAACCCTTTGTTTTAACTGGTGCCGAGGGACAGAATCGAACTGCCGACACGGGGATTTTCAGTCCCCTGCTCTACCGACTGAGCTACCTCGGCGGGGGTTTTCGAAGCGGCTTATGTCGCAAACGAAAGGCTGCATATATACCTTGTTCGGGAAAAGTGTCAAGGCTTTTTTGTTCATTTTTATATCATTTATGCTATATTCTCGTTCTGTACATGCCGCCCGCCACGAATGGCCCTCGCAACCATGCAGTAATGGACAAGTCGGGGCCGGGCCATGATGGACACTTTCAAGGACATGATGACATGCGACTTTTATTGATTGAAGACGACGAAAAAATTGCCTCCTTCGTCATGAAGGGATTCAAGGCGGAGGGCTTTGCCGTCGACCATGCGAGCGACGGCAACACCGGACTGGATCTGGCCCTCAGCGAGCCCTATGATGTTGCCGTGGTGGATATCATGCTGCCGGGCATGGACGGTCTTTCCCTGATCGGCCGCATGCGCCACGAGAAAATCATGACACCGGTCATTATCCTGAGTGCCAAGGGCGCCATCGATGACCGTGTCAAAGGGCTCCAGACCGGCGGCGACGATTATCTCAGCAAACCCTTTGCCTTCTCGGAGCTGCTGGCCCGCGTCCAGGCCCTGATTCGCCGTGCCAGCGGCGCCCGGGAGCCCATGCGTCTGACGGTCGGCGATCTGAGCATCGACATGCTCTCACGGGAGGTTCGCCGCGGCGATGTAAAAATCGACCTGCAGCCGCTGGAGTACTCGCTGTTGGAATATCTGATGCGCAACACCGGACGCGTGGTGTCCAAAACCATGATCATGGAGCATGTTTGGGACTATCATTTCGATCCCCAGACCAACGTGGTCGAGGCACGCATCTGCCGACTGCGCGACAAGGTCGACAAGGAGTTCGACGACAAGCTGATTCATACGGTACGCGGGGTGGGCTATGTACTTCGGCAGAACGATTAGATTGCCTCGCACGCTCTCGTTTCGCCTGACGCTGTGGTACGGTCTCGTTTTTTCGCTCTCCTCGTGCCTGGCGTTTCTCTTTTTTTATCTGTTGATCACCACGCATCTCAGGCAACGCATGGATGCCCGGCTCTCCGACAAGATTTCCGAATTCGAGGCCATATACAATCTCCAGGGGATCGATGACGTCAAGACCGCGGCGATCATCGAATCCCGCGCTGCGGGCGAAAAGAAGATTTTTTTCAGGCTGCTTTACGCTTCAGGCGTTGCTTTTTCCTCATCCAACATGTCCTACTGGCAAGCCATCGGTATCGACCGCCGGGCCGTAAAACAATTGCTGAGCACCCGGGACATGGTTTTCAAGACGGTTTCCATCCGGGGTCGAAAGGACCGTGTGCGCATTGCATACGGCATCATCGGTCACAGCGTCGTGGTACAGCTTGGCTATTCCATGGAAAATGACATCGCCTTTATCGAAATTTTCAAGGGGATTTTTCTCATCACCATGTCGGCCTTGATTATCATGGCGGTATTGGTGGGATGGTTCATGGCCCGCCGGGCGGTTTCGGGGGTGGAGGCGGTCACACGAACCGCACAACAGATTTCAGAATCCGAGCTGGGCCGCCGCGTGCCGATCATGGCGCAGCATGAGGAAATCGACCACCTGGCGGTAACCTTCAACAACATGCTTGATCGAATCGAAAAGCTGGTGGCCGGCATCCGGGAGATGGGAGACAACATCGCCCACGATCTGAAAAGCCCGGTGGCCCGGATTCGGGGAATGGCCGAAATCAGTCTATCCGGAATGGCCGGCGACAATCCGGAACTGCTTTCCCTGGCCGGCAACACAATCGAGGAATGCGATCGGCTGCTGGACATGATCAATACCATGCTCATGATTTCCAAAACCGATGCCGGCGCCAATAACATCGACCTGGAGGAGGTAAACATCGCCGAGGTGGCCCGCGGCGCGGTGGTCCTGTTTTCTCCCCTGGCCGAAGACAAGGGGCTGACCCTTTCCTGCAACACCCCCGAATCCCTTGTGATCGACGGCGACCTAAAAATGCTCCAGCGGACAATGGCCAATCTGGTGGACAATGCGATAAAATACACCCCGTCGCCGGGAAGGATCGGCGTTCACGTATCCGAAGATCCCGACCACGTTGATCGAATCGAGGTTTGTGTTACCGACACAGGAATCGGAATCGAGGAAAGCGATCTGCCCAAGCTGTTCAACCGCTTTTTCCGTTGCGACCAGAGTAGAACGACGAGTGGTTCCGGCCTGGGTCTGAGCCTTGCCCAGACCATTGCTCACGCGCACCACGGTGAGATTCGCGTGACCAGCAGCAAAAACCAGGGAAGCGTTTTCACCCTTAGTCTGCCGCGTCGCCATGCAGGCGCCACCACCACGGCCCCACCTTGAATCCAATTTGTTTTTACTTATTATTCTTTCCAACAGGACGATAACTATTCGACAGACACAGCAAATTCAATGGGCGCTCAACAAACAAAATCCCGGATCGAACACATATTACCTTTTGGTAATTTTAAAGTAACATTAGCGTAACCCATCCGAGCTATTGTTTTGTCATCAAAACGTGAAACCGCCAAATTATAATCAAACATTTGTTGGTGAGTATACTTGCTACATAGGAGGTCAAAAATGATTAAGTTCATACATGAGAAAAATTCGTTGTCTTTGCTTTTGGCCATGATCATCGTTACCGCCGCGCTGGTGATCTGTCCGCTAACGGCTGAACGGGCCGCTGCGTTTTCGGCGCCGGAGAGTTTCAGTGATCTGGCCCAACACGTCAAACCGGGCGTGGTCAATATCCGTACCGTCAAGATCATCAAGGGCGGCAGTCCGGTTTTCAGGCATTTTTTCGGCAATCCCTATGGAAAAAACCGAAATCCCTTTGACGAGTTCTTCGGTCCGTTCGAAGGCAACGGCAACAATCAACGCGATTTCAAACAACGCAGCCTTGGGTCCGGATTTATTATCGACAAAGACGGCTACATCGTCACCAACAATCATGTGATCGAAGACGCCGATCAAATCAAGGTCATCCTGTCCGACGACAAGGAATATGATGGCGAACTTGTCGGCCGCGATCCCAAAACCGATCTGGCTCTGATTCGCATCGAAGGCGCCAAGGATCTCAAGCCCCTGAAATTCGGAGACTCCGACGATCTGGAAGTGGGCAAGTGGGTGGTTGCCATTGGCAGTCCCTTCGGTCTCGAACAAACGGTTACCGCCGGTATCGTCAGTGCCAAGGGCCGTATTATCGGCTCCGGGCCCTATGACGACTTCATCCAGACGGACGCCTCCATCAACCCCGGCAACAGTGGTGGTCCTTTATTGAATATGGATGGCGAGGTTGTGGGGATCAACACGGCCATTATCGCCAGCGGGCAGGGCATCGGCTTCGCCATTCCCGTCAACCTGGCCAAGGGCATCATCACACAATTGAAGGACAAAGGCGAAGTCACCCGCGGCTGGCTGGGAGTCGCCATCCAGGATTTGACACCGGAGCTGGCCGAATATTACGGGCTTAAAGAGGACAAAGGCGTCCTGGTCACCCAGGTTTTCGAGGATGATCCGGCGGCCAAGGCCGGCATAGAGGTCAACGATGTCATCTTGTCCATTGACGGCAAGGCGGTTTCCACCGGGCGAGAACTATCTTCGATGATCGCCAACACCCCGGTCGGGCATCGCACCAGAATCGACCTCATCCGAAACGGCAAACGCAAGAACCTGACCGTAACCCTGGCCAAGCGCGATGACGATCTGAAGGCCGAGGCCGCCACCCAGAATCGGGATAACGAGGAAATGGGCATCGAGGTAACCGACCTGGATTCCGACTTTGCCCGGCGTCTGGGGATCGACAGCGACGATGGCGGCGTGCTGGTAACCGATGTCCGCAACGGCAGCCTGGCCCAGGAAGCGGAGATCCGCCCCGGAGACATCATCAAGGAGATCAACCGTACGGTTGTCAAGGATCGTGAGGACTTTGTGCGCCTTCTGAAGAAAAACAATAACGCGGACAGCGTTCAGTTTTTAATCAAACGGCGCAATGTAGGATTCTTGCCGATCACCGTTACCAGGAAATAGAAAATATATCTTGAAATATAGTGGGTTGGCCCGGCATAAACGGGCCAACCCTTTTTTTTACGCGCAGCCTGCACTACCCGCATTTGGTAAAGCCGCAGGAATGACAGGTCATACATCCCTCTTCGAAGCTGATCGGCTGGCCGCATTCAGGACAATCCCCCCCCCCGAGGCCGCGATTTTTCTTTTTTGTCCCGCCGTCCTCCAAATAGCGGTTCTCCAGCACCCGGGCAATGGCATCGGGAATGGAGAGGACCAGTCCGCCGTTCTGGAAAACCGGATGCTCACCGCCAATGCCCTTGAGCTGATCCACCACCTTGTCGACCGTGACTCCTGAGCGGAAGGCCAGGGAGACCAGACGGCCGATGGCCTCGGTCTTGGCCGTGGTGGAACGGCCCGATTTGCCGATGGTGGCAAACACCTCGAAGGGCTGGTTTTCATACTCGGTAACGGTCACATAAAGCTGGCCGAGCCCGGTTTTCACGCGGGTAGTGAACCCGTACAGCGTATCCGGACGCTTGCGCACGGCTGTCATGAAAGCATCGTTCTCCTTTTGGGCCTGAGAGAATGAGAGGACCTGGTTTTCCTTGCTGCCGTCCCGGTAGATGGTCACGCCCTTACATCCAAGCTCCCAGGCAAGGTCGTAAACTTTACGCACCTCTTCCACCGTGGCGTCGCGGGCCAAATTGACCGTTTTGGAAACGGCATTGTCCGTATATTTCTGGAAGGCAGCCTGCATACGCAAATGCCACTCGGGAGAGATATCGTGAGAAGTAACGAACACCCGCTTGACATCGTCCGGGATCTCCTGCATATGCGCCACGGAGCCGGATTTGGAAATCGCCTCCATGAGCGACTCGGAGTAGAAACCCCGCTTTTTGGCCACGGCCTCGAAATGCGGATTGACCTCCACGAGTTTGTCGTTGTCCATGACCGTACGGGTAAAACTGAGGGCGAACAACGGCTCGATACCCGACGAGCAGTTGGCGATAATACTCAAGGAGCCCGTGGGAGCGATGGTCGTGGTCGTTGCATTGCGATAGGCCCTCTCGGGCTGCCCGGAAAAGCGGCTCTCTTCGTAATTGGGGAATACCCCGCGCCGCGCCGCCAGGGCCTTGGAAGCCAGGTGGGACTCGCTTTGAACGAACCCCATGACGGTTTCCGCAATGCTCAACGCCTCTTCGCTGTCATAGGGAACGCCCAATTGAAACAACAGGTCTGCGAATCCCATAACTCCCAGGCCGATCTTACGGTTTCCCTTGACCCTCTCGTCAATGGCGGGAAGCGGATAGCGGGACATGTCGATGGTGTTGTCCAGAAAGTGAACAGCGGTCCAGACGGTCTCCTTCAGGGCGTCGTAATCGATAACAAGAGCATCGTCTTTATCGATCACGAATTTAGCCAGATCAATGGAGCCAAGGTTGCACGCCTCCAAAGGCAACAGCGGCTGCTCGCCGCAGGGGTTGGTGCTTTCAATCTCTCCCAATGCCGGCGTCGGATTATCGCGATTCATGCGGTCGAGAAAAACAATGCCGGGATCACCGTTTTTCCAGGCCTGGGTCACAAGCTGCCCGTAAACGGCGCGGGCGCTTAACATATCCACCGCCTTCTTGTCTCGCGGATCGATCAGCTCGTATTCGCTATCGCTTTCGACGGCCTGCATGAACGCGTCGGTAATTCCCACGGAGATATTGAAGTTGTTCAGATCCACATTATTGGCCTTGCAGTGGATAAATTCGATGATGTCCGGATGATCGACGCGCAAAATGGCCATGTTGGCGCCCCGCCGGGTGCCGCCCTGCTTGACCTGCTCGGTGGCCGTGTTGAAAATCTTCATGAAGGAGATGGGCCCCGAGGCAACACCGCCGGTGGTTCCGACGGTGGCGTTCTTGGGCCGCAGCCTGGAAAAGGAGAAGCCGGTGCCGCCCCCGGATTTGTGAATGACGGCGGCATTTTTCAAGGCATCGAAGATCCCGTCCATGCTGTCTTCGATAGGCAATACAAAACAGGCGGCGAGCTGTCCCAACTCCCTGCCGGCGTTCATCAGGGTCGGAGAATTAGGCAGGAAACGAAAACTCGTCATCAATGCATAAAAGGTTTCGGCAAGCTGCCGGACATCGGCGTTCTGGTCGTGGTTTTTCTCGGCCATGGCGATGTGCTCGGCCACCCGGTAAAACATCTGCTCGGGCGTCTCCTCAAACGTGCCGTCCGCGGCTTTTTTCAGATAGCGCCGCTCTAAAACGGTTCGGGCGTTGGGCGATAAGAGCATGGCATCATCTGCAATCGAGTCTTGAT
The DNA here is from genome assembly GCA_963668455.2 of uncultured Desulfosarcina sp. Lineage (GTDB taxonomy): Bacteria > Desulfobacterota > Desulfobacteria > Desulfobacterales > Desulfosarcinaceae > Desulfosarcina. The sequence continues at coordinate 196,206 of CAXXOY010000015.1, read as the reverse complement.
TTAACGGTATGATTTTACTTTCTTTTTGTGACATTTAACTCCAATTCTCCGTTGCTGTGCAGGTATGCATATTCAATATTGAATCATCTCCTCAGACACAATATATTGTATATCAAAAGATTTAAAACGCAATATGTCGGGCTGCTTTTTTTCTTTTTTTTAACCGAGCGATTTTTTTTGGATATCGTCGCGGCCCGTGTGATCGCCGATATCCCCTAAAAACACAATGGGTTGACAAAATCCAAACTTCAAATCGGCGACACTACATATGGAAAAAGCGCCTTGACAGACAACAACATCTTGTTGTAGAAATGGACTCGTTGGCTTCGTTCACCACGAAGCGAAGAAACATTCTGCCGCAATTTCCGTTGTGACACACATCCCGAAAAAAAACCGCACCGCGGTTTTTTTTCGCCGTTTCAAATCATACAAGCAGACAGACATAACCCCCGAGGAGATGCCAGTGATTGAACAGATCAAGAAGCGCAATGGTCGAGTTGTCGAATTCGATTCATCCAAAATTACCGCAGCCATCGCCAAGGCAGGTCAGGCGACCGGAGAGTTCGGGGAACGCGAAGCAAAGAAAATGACCTTGCGCGTCTTGACCCTGGCCCATGAGATCCGCTTGGGCCCCGTGCCCGAGGTAGAGGAAATTCAGGACATTGTCGAGCGCGTACTTCTCGACTCGCCTTATTATAAGACGGTCAAGGCCTATATTATCTATCGTGAGCAACACGCCCAGATCAGGCGCATCGCCACCGAGGCGCATGTGGATCTCGTTGAGCACTATATCCGCAAACTGGACTGGAAAATCAAGGAAAACAGCAACATGTGTTATTCCTTGCAGGGGCTCAACAACTATATTTCCTCCGATATCACCTCGGAATACTGGCTGAACAAGATCTACCCCCCGGAAATCCGACGGGCCCACGCCAGCGGAGACCTGCACATCCACGATCTGAGCCTGCTTTCCGTTTACTGCGTTGGCTGGGACCTGAACGATCTGCTCCGTTGCGGGTTCAAGGGTGTCGAGGGCAAGGTGGAAAGCGGACCGCCCAAGCACCTGCGCTCGGCCCTGGGACAAATCGTCAATTTCTTCTATACCCTCCAGGGCGAAGCGGCCGGCGCCCAGGCCCTGTCGAACTTCGACACCCTGCTGGCCCCCTTCATCCGGTACGACAAACTCAATTTCCTCGAGGTTAAACAGACCTTGCAGGAATTCGTGTTCAACATCAACATTCCCACGCGGGTGGGTTTCCAGACGCCGTTCACCAACATCACCATGGACCTTTACGTGCCCGGCACCCTCAAGGACCAACCGGTAATCATCGGCGGCGAAAATAAAAATGTCAGCTACAGCGAATTTCAGGCCGAAATGGATGTCTTCAATCGGGCTTTCGCCGAAGTCATGATGGAAGGCGATGCCAAGGGCCGCGTGTTTACCTTCCCCATTCCCACGTACAACATCACCAAGGATTTCGATTGGGACAACCCCAACCTGGAAGCGGTCTGGCGGATGACCGGCAAGTACGGCATCCCTTATTTCTCCAATTTCGTCAACTCGGACATGTCGCCGGAAGACGCCCGTTCCATGTGCTGCCGCCTGCGGCTGGACAACCGGGAACTTCTCAAGCGCGGCGGCGGCCTTTTCGGCGCCAATCCGCTGACCGGCTCCATCGGCGTGGTGACCATCAACCTGCCGCGCATCGGCTATGAAGCCGCAAACGAGGACGAGTTCTTCTCAAGCCTGCGCGATAGAGTGAACATGGCCGTCGAAAGCCTGACCATCAAGCGCAAGGTGCTCGAACAGTTCACGGACAAGAACCTGTACCCCTACTCCAAGTTCTACCTGCGCGACATCAAGGGCCGCAACGGTCTTTACTGGAAAAACCATTTTTCGACCATCGGCATCGTGGGCATGAACGAAGCCTGCCTGAACTTTCTGGGCACCGAAATCACCACGGCCCAAGGCCAGGATTTTTCGGTAAAGGTCATGGATGCCCTTAGATCGTTGATCTCCGACATTCAGGACAGCAGCGGAGACATTTACAATCTGGAAGCCACCCCGGCCGAGGGAACCTCCTACCGTCTGGCCATGATCGACAAGCGTCGGTATCCGGACATCGTATGCGCCAACGAAGATGATGTGGAAAAAGGCGCGGTTCCTTATTATACCAACTCGACCCAATTGCCGGTCAACCACACCGACGATATTTTCGAAACGCTGATGCTCCAGGACAACCTGCAGACCAAATACACCGGCGGAACCGTGTTACACCTGTTCCTGGGTGAGCAGGTCTCCGATATCGAAACGGTGAAGGCCCTGATTCGCAAGGTCTCGGGGAACTATCGCCTGCCCTATTTCACCCTGACGCCGACCTTTTCGGTCTGCCCGTCCCACGGCTACCTCAGCGGCGAACAAACCCGCTGCTCCCATTGCAACCGCGAAACCGAGGTCTACTCCCGGGTGGTGGGTTACCTGAGGCCGGTAAAACAGTGGAACGACGGCAAGCAAGCCGAATACTGCCGACGAAAGACTTTCAAAATTCCCCAGGAAGAACCGGGGGTTGCCGCGGCTGTTGTCATGGAGACCCCCCTGCCCGACGAGCCCGTCCAGGAAAATCCGGCGGCATTGATTGAACCGGTTCTGGCCGACGAGTCCCTTAAACAGATAGGACACCGTTAAGCCTTGTTCCTCGCCGGTTTACAAAAAAATTCGTTTATCGACTATCCCGGAAAAATAAGCTGCGTCTTCTTTCTCACCGGTTGCAACTTTACTTGCCCCTATTGCCACAATGCAGAGTTGGCCAGGGGCGAGTACCCGGTGAGGATTTCAATGGATGAAGCGACCGCTTTTTTAACCGACCGCAAAGGCATGCTGGAAGGCGTCACCATTACCGGCGGCGAACCGACCCTGGAAAAGGGCCTGGAGGATATCTGCCGATCCGTCAAGGCCCTTGGCTACCCGGTAAAACTGGATACCAATGGAGGCCGCCCGGATGTGGTGCGGAACCTTCTTGGGCAGAAATTGGTGGATTTCGTGGCCATGGACATCAAGGCGCCCCTTTCCGCCTACCGGCCCTTCAGCCGCCACCCGGATATCGAGGCCCGGCTTACCGAAAGCATCCGCCTGATCATGGCGGATGCCCCGGCCTACGAATTTCGCACCACCTGCGCGGCCCCATTCATAGACGCCGATGCCGTCAAAACCATCGCCAAAACCGTCGCAGGCGCGCGCCGATTTGTCCTGCAGCCCTTCAATCAGCGCGCGGAATGCCTGGAGCCGTCCTTTAATCGCGATAAAGATCCGAGTCTTTTTCCCGAAACCATGCAGCAATTAAAAGCCATTGCCGAGCCTTTTGTAGAAGAGACCATCGTCCGTTAAGCGTCGATGCCCGCTTTTTTATACAGATCGTAAAAGTGGTTGGTGGGCCCGCACCCCTTGCCCAACGGCAAAGCATGCTCGATGGCGCCGGTGATGTAGGCCTTGGCGTGGGAAACGGCGTCAAGAAAGGGTTCTCCTTTCGCCATGCAGGCGGCGATGGCCGAGGAGAAGGTGCATCCCGTGCCGTGGGTGTTGGCTGTGTCGATGCGCCGACTCTCCAGCAGATGGCACGCCTTCCCGTCAAACAGCACGTCTGTTGCGCCTCCCCGGCCCAAATGCCCCCCTTTGACCACCACCATCCTGGCCCCCAGCCCGGCAATGTCCATGGCTGCCTGTTGCATTGCCTCGATATCGCCGATCTCTCTTTTCAGAAGAGCCTCGGCCTCGGGCAGGTTGGGCGTGACCACCCGCGCCAGGGGAAACAGGTGCCGTATCAAGGCATCCTGGGCATCGGGTTTGAGCAAGGCATAGCCGCTTTTGGAAATCATCACCGGGTCCAGAATCACGGGGGGCAGGTTCTCGATGGAACCCAGCGCACTTGCGATTGCCTCGGTCAGTGGAATGCTCGACACCATGCCGATTTTGACCGCGTCGATGGTTATATCCTCGAACAGGCAGGTAATCTGATCGTGGATGATCCGGGGATGCATCTCCTGTATGTCGTATACCTTCTGCGTGTTTTGCACGGTCACGGCGGTAATCGCACTCATACCGAAGACGCCCAAGGCTTGAAAGGTTTTAAGATCCGCCTGGATACCGGCCCCGCCCGACGAATCGGACCCGGCAATGGTCAGGGCTGTATGCATATTCGCATTCCTCTATCGAATTAGAAGAGATCGGTGTGAGAATTCACCGCTCGATGGTTTCAAAAAAAGATACAGGTTTCATGGCCGCTGCCGATAATTTGAGTGATACCGCAGGCCGCCGAAAAAAGGCGCGACCTGTCTCGACACGGCACATTCAATCATCGTTTGAGAGTTATGACGCAACATCCGAACAACACATTTTTGTATCCCGTCGGCAACGCCAGAGGCGGTGCGCTCGTTCTTCTCATCGTCCTGGTTTTGATCCTGGCGGGGGCCGGGGGCGGTGGTTATTGGGCGTACAACAAGTATTTAAAGCCCAAGCCCATGAGAACCAAACTCGTCTCTCAGAAGGTCAAGGAGGAAGTGGTCAAATTTACCAAGGACTATGTGTCGCAAACACTTTATACCAACTTGCTGACCGTTGACGATGCCGTGGTCATGATGGACAAGGAACTCAAGCGGCTCGGTCGTATCGCCACCAAATTTCCCGATCAAAACAAAATCATCGCCACCGAAACCGACACCCTGACCAAGTCGCGGAAGAAGTTGTTCGCCGCACTGAAGCAAACCACCGCCGCGCTGGAAAAAATTTACGTTATCTGGCTGGTGGATCCCAAAAGAGCCGGCGAGGAAATCAAAGCGCAAAGAAGCGGCCTCTCCCAACACCTGGCCAATATTTTCAAGGAAGAAGCCCCCCTCATCAGCCGCATCCGCAGCAATCCGCAGGCGGCTTCATAGCAGGGCGGCGACTATCGATACGACCGATAATCCACCCCATACTTCTTAGCCTTGTAGGCAAATTTTCGCACCGTGGTTTTCAGGACTTCAGCCGCCGTGGTGATGTTGCCGCGGGTGTTTTTAAGCGCATCGATGATCATCTCCTTTTCCAGGGCCGCCACGGCATCTTCCAGGCTGAGGTCGGGCAGGGTCCCGCTCTCCCTGCCGGTTTGCAGGGTGGGTGGCAGGTGATAACTGTGAATGGCGCCTTCCTCGCAAAGCAAAACGGCCCGCTCGATGCAGTTTTCCAGTTCGCGCACGTTTCCCGGCCAGTGGTAGGCCATGAGCATGTCGATGGCCGGTGTGGAAAGGCGCTTGACCTCCCGGCCATTCTCCTCGGCGTAGCGCTCAAGGAAAAAATCGCCCAAAAGCAGAATATCGGTTTTGCGCTCCCGCAAGGGGGGCATATAGATGGGGAACACATTCAGGCGGTAATACAAATCTCCCCTGAACGTATCCTCTTCCACTGCCAGCTCCAGGTTTTTATTGGTGGCCGCGATGATGCGGACATCCACCTTGATGGTTTTGTGGCCGCCCACCCGTTCGAACTCTCGCTCCTGCAGCACGCGCAGCAGCCGCACCTGGACATCGGGCTCGATACTGCCGATCTCGTCCAGGAAAATCGTTCCTTTGTGGGCCATCTCGAAACGTCCCGCCTTTTGCTTGATGGCGCCGGTGAAGGCCCCTTTTTCATGCCCGAAAAGCTCGCTCTCGATGAGGTTATTGGGAATCGCCGCGCAGTTGACCTTGACGAAGGGCATCTTGGCCCGCCTGGAGTTGTAGTGGATCGAATTGGCCACCAGTTCCTTGCCGGTCCCGCTCTCCCCCCGGATCAGCACGGTGGCGTTGCTGCGCGACACCTGGCTGATCATCTGGAAAACCTCGCGCATCTTGTTGCTGTTGCCGATGATGTTGTTGATGCGGTATTTGTTCTCCAGCTCGTCCTTGAGGCGCTTGTTTTCGTCGCGCAGGGCTTCCTTTTCGAGCTGAATGGTTTCCAGATTGATGGCATGCCGGGCAAGCATGGTGGCCACCACGGAAAGCAGCTTGGTGCCATCTTCCAGGGAGTACTCGGGATCATAGACGCGATCCACGCTGAGGGCCCCAACCACCCGGTCACCCTTCTGCACAGGCACGCAGATAAAGCTGATCTCCCCCATGCCCTTCATCTTGCGTGAGGCCGTGCGGTTGAGAAACGCCGGTTCCTCGCTGATCCTGGGAATCGCCACGGCCTCCCCGCTTTGAATCACGCGACCGATAATGCCTTCGCCCAACTTGTATTTGACCCGCTCCATGGCGTTTTTGGACAAACTATGGGCCACCTCGATACTGATTTCGTTTCTTAGCGGATTTAAAATGGAAACCGTGCCGCGTTCCATTTGCAGCGCATTCGATAAAATGTCGAGCGCCTTGAACATGGACTTCTTTAAATCCAGATGTTCATTGAGCACAGTCGAAATTTCGTATAATAAGGTGACCTGTTCTATGGATTGCATGTAAATTCCTTTTTCGCTACAGCCAACTATTAAAATTAAAACAATTACCGAGAGACCCTTACAACATTTTTGTAATCTTCTGCAAGTAGATAACGATCGTGTGGATTTATTTTTTAATCGCGGACTTTTCCATCGATCAGTCGCCCTTGCGATCCTGATCCCGGGGAAGTGACGTTTTGGTAGCGTTTGCCCATGATTCTACATATTGACATGGATGCTTTTTTCGCCTCGGTGGAGCAGCTTGACCACCCCGAATACAAGGGCCGGCCCCTGGTTGTGGGCGGCGTATCGGGGCGCGGCGTCGTGGCGGCGGCCAGTTACGAAGCGCGCAAATACGGCATCCACAGCGCCATGCCCATGTTCATGGCCACAAAGCGCTGCGACCGGTTATTGGTCGTGCCTCCCCGTAAGGGCCGCTACGCCGAGGTCTCCCGCAAGGTGATGGCGATTCTGGATAACTATTCCCCTGTGGTGGAACAGGTCTCCATTGACGAAGCCTACCTGGACGCCACCGGGTGCGAGCGGCTTTTCGGGCCCGCGAATGCCATGGCCAAAAGCATCAAGGCCGAGATCCACAAGCGCACCCACCTGACCTGCTCCATTGGTGTGGCGCCCCTTAAGTTTCTGGCAAAAATCGCCTCGGACATGCAAAAGCCCGACGGCTTGACGACGATCTCCCCTGACCGGGTGGGCGAGGTCATCAGCGCCCTGCCCCTTGAAAAAGTGCCCGGCGTGGGCAGAACCGCGCAATTGCGACTCAAAAAAATGGGGCTTAAGAGCCTTGGAGACGTGCGCGCCCTCAATCCGGACATGCTCAAAATGCAGCTTGGCAAATTCGGCACGCGCCTCTGGGATCTTTCCCATGGCCGGGACGCCACGACCATTATCCCCCACACCCCCGTCAAATCCGTTTCCACAGAGAGGACCCTGCCTGCCGACACCCGCGACCGGGAAAACCTTCGCCTTCATTTGCTGGCACAGAGCCAGGAGGTGGGGCGGCACCTGCGCCGGGACGGCTATCTGGCCCGCACCATCACCCTGAAACTGAAAGACCGTGATTTTAAGCAGATCTCCCGCAGCACAACCTTAACCCGGCCAAGTCAATCCTCGGAGACGATTTACCAAACCGCAGCCGCCCTGCTAAAGCAGCAACGCCTGGAAAAAGCCGTACGATTGGTCGGCGTCGGCGCATCGAATCTGGTTCCCGACACAACGCCCCGGCAGATCAGTCTGTTTTCGAATCCCGAGCCCAAAACAGATGAATGGTCCAAGGTGGATCGGGCTGTGGACCGCATTACCGAACGGTTCGGCCGGTCGGCGGTAAAGCGTGGATCGTTGACGTCGGGAGAGGAATGATTCCGGTTTCCGGTTCTGGGTTCCGAGGCCGGGGCTACTGCTCACCACGCACCGATCCTCGCGGATTGAACGTTCGCACCAAAATCCGTAACAACTTCAGGCTGCCATCCTCGGGCCGAGGACCATAGCGCAGCGTCTGGTAGCGTTCCACGATTTCTCCGACCTCTTTCTCCATGGAGGGATATTGCCTGATCACCGTTCGGGAATAATCCCAGGCACCCTGATGAGACGGCCGATCCAGGCCCACCCGAGACATTTTCTTCACAAAACGGTTGAAAACGACCTGCGCTTTTTGTGCGGTTGTTTTTGGCCGCCGATTCCTTTTCCATTGAAACACAAAAAAAACGGAGCCCCACACCCCCAGGACCGCCCCTATGGACAACAGCCACGTTCCCTGCCGCCCTATATTTTTGAGAAGATCCGTCTGCTCCTCGGCGGAAAAGCTCATGAACCACAGATCCCAGCGGAGGTTGACCGCTTCCCAGGATTGATGAACAGCCTCGATCCAACGCCCCAGAACCGGGTTCAGGCTGCGGCCCGCCAACCATGGCAAATTGTCGAAAAGGCCGTCGATGCCCTCCTCCATGCGGCGGGGAGCCACCTCGACCGTAGGATCCACCCGTACCCACCCCTTTTCCTCCAGCCACACTTCACACCACACATGAGCATCGGCCTGGCGCACGATCAGGAAGTCTCCCCAAGCGTTCCAGCGCCCCCCCAGATATCCTCCGACCATTCGCGTTGGAATGCCCGCCGAGCGCATCAACACGGTAAAGGCACCGGCAAAATGCTCACAAAAGCCATTGCGGGTGGTAAAAAGAAAATCGTCTACCGCCTGCTTTCCCAAATGATCCGGCCGCAGGCTATAGGTGAATTCGTTGTCTTTCAAAAAATCCAAACCGGCGCCGACCACGGCCGCCGGATCATCATGGTCGTGTGCCAATTGGCGACCCAGCGCCAGGGTTTTGGGATTCCTGTTGGACGGCAGTTGCAGGCAGTGTTCCCGGGGGCGTTGTTTTTGTCCCGAACGATACCCCGGGGTCGAGGTGGCCTCGTAGGTCAACCGTTGACGGACCGGACGCCATGCCATGAGCGTATTGTCTTCCATCAGGGCAGCAGCCGCGGTGGAGGTTACCGGCAAATCCAAAACAAACAGGTTGCGATGCCCGTGAGGCTCCAAAATGACCTTGTAATGGACAAAACGATTTGCCTGGACGGTTTCCCGACGTCTGGACAGGCGGGAGCCGGGCTTCCAGGTGTCGCCGTCAAAGGAATGGAAGACAATGCCCCGCCAATACCGCTGGGAGGCGCCAGGTGGAGAGTCATTGAAAGAAACGGAAAAAACCGGCGTATCGTTGACCACTAACCGGGATATATCCCCCATGCGGATGACATCGGTGAAGCCCGAATAATTCTGCCGTGCCCATGGCGCGCCGATAAAGCTACCGGGAAGCCTGGGAAAAAGGAGAAATAGAAGCATCGTCGCTGGAACGGCCCAAAGCACCAAACGCGCCGCAAGCCGGACCTGAGGGCCAAAGGCGCCAACGGGATTGTTGACATGGATCAACGCAGCGGTGGACACCCAGACCGACACGAACAGATACACGGTCATGGACAGAGTCTCGAAAACAAACAGACTGGCGATCACCAAAAAGTAAGCTAAAAAAACGGTCACCATGCAGTCCCGGCGGCAATGCACTTCAAGCGGTTTGATGCCGGCCATGACCGCTAACAAGACAATAAAATCATCGCCGTCGAACCTCAGCCCTGCGGACGCCACCACCAAAATCAGTCCCGAAGAAAAAAAGATGGCGCGAACCGCCCTGGAAGGCATTGGCAAACGATTTGAGTTCCGGTTCAGGGCCATGCCCCAAAAAGCCAAGCACCAAAGGATAGCCCACCATGGCAATTTAAAAAGCAGCGGCGCCAGGGCAACGGCCAGGGCAAGAATCAAGTGGCGGGTGGGTTGTAGATGCATGATCACTGCCTGTCAAAAAGGGCCAGGGCGCGCAGACATCGATCCCGGTGAGCGTTGCCCTCACCCATGGCAACACCCCGGCCAGTCAGTTTAAGGCCAAAGCGAAACCGTTGACGATGGGCGCTGAGGATGTGGAAGCATAAAACAGATAATTTTTTCTCCACATTGTCGCCGTTGAGCTGTCTCATATCCAGCATCGTTTCGGCGCCGGCCAGGCCGCCAAATTGTTTGACGAACAGGCCCCGCCCCCTGGAATAGGCCTGCCAATGGATACGCCGGGGCGGATCGCCGGGTCGATAAACGCTCAGACCAAGAAAATCATCGGTCCCGGTGTCCCGCGAAACATCGCCCTCCCCTCGCTCGGCGGGATCTTCGATTCTCGGTGACGGCCCGGCAAGGGGCTTTGGATAAACGATTTCGCGTACATTTGTCTGGATCCGCGACCAGGCTCGGAACAACCCCAACGGATAGTCACAGGAAATACGCAAGGGCGGGGGTGAAAACCACCCCCTGCCTTCGGTTGTTGCCGGCACCCGTACCCGCGTTGATCCACTGGGCAAGGGGTTTACGATAACCACATGATCCGGGCCGAAAAACAGGCGTAATTGTGTTCGGGATCGTTTGACGTCCGCGATCACGATTTCCACATCCATGAATTCGCCGGCAAATACCGGTGTTGTCGACGCCACGCCGAGTCGCAACCCGAAAAGCATGCCGTATGTGTGCAGCATGGCCGTCAATCCCAGGCTTCCCAACAGAAAGGTGAGCAGAAACCCCAGGTTGTTGTTGTAATTGATGGAGCCGACGAGCATGGCCGTCAGGCCGGCAAGGTACAAAAGGCCATAGCCGGATGGCAAAATATAGATATTGCGCAGCCCCAGAGTAACGGGGATGGTGGTGTTGCCGCCAACCATGCGGTAAAATATTTTTGAAACAAAGCCGATCACGGGACCGCAACGTCCTGAAACAAGATTCTCAGACGCTTGGCCGGGATCTCCGTCAAATCGTCGCGGGCCCGTAACCGGTGGCCCACCACAGGGATCAAAACGGCCTGCAAATCTTCAGGCAGGACATAATCCCGGCCACCGATAAAGGCCCAGGATTGAGCCGCCCGCAATAGCGCCAAGCCGGCTCGTGGACTCAGGCCCATCAGAAAATGGCCGGTGTTGCGTGTAAAATCGAGCAGATCCTGAAGATAATCCAAAAACGCGTCGGCCGCATGCACCCCTTCAACCTGAGCCTGAAATGCCAAGACATCGGCCGGTGTCAAACACGGTTCAAGGTTTTCGATGGCCTGATTGGCCTTTCCGTCACCAGAAAGCAGTCGGCGTTCCGCACCTCGATCCGGATACCCCAGTTCAACGCGCATCAGAAAGCGATCCAGCTGGGACTCTGGCAACGGGAAGGTGCCGGACAGCTCGAGGGGATTCTGGGTCGCAATGACAAAAAACGGGGAAGGCAGCTGCCGGGTTTTGCCATCGCTGGAGACCTGGCCCTCTTCCATGGCCTCCAGAAGCGCGCTTTGAGTCTTGGGCGTGGCTCTGTTGATTTCGTCGGCCAGCAGCACCTGGGTGAACACAGGGCCGGAATGAAAAACAAAGGTACCCGTGTTCCTGTCGAAAATGGAACTGCCCAGGATATCGCCGGGCAGCATGTCGCTGGTAAACTGGACCCGCCTGAATTGAAGCCCCAGGCAGCGGGAAAGCACCTTGGCCAAGGTGGTTTTTCCGATTCCGGGAATATCTTCGATGAGCAGATGTCCACCGGCCAACAGGCAGGTCAGGGCCATACGGGTCTGTTCACTTTTGCCCAGCACCACGGTTCCGATCTGCTCGGCGATGGTTTCGATCTGGGGGTTCGTCGACATGGCAACACTCTTTTATTTAAACAACATTCTTTATAGTTGTTATCGACCTTTTGCGGCGAGCCTGTAGGAGAGTCGTCACTTATGATGGGCGCCACAAAAAAACGGCGACTTGGGCTCCCCCCAAACCGCCGTTATTCTTTTTATCGGCAACATCAACGATGTTGCCGGGACTATTTTTACAAAATCGCGCCTCCCATAAAAAAAGGACGCCCCGCGCACTCTAAATTTTGAACCGATTGACCATCCGCATGAGGTTTTCCGATAGCCTGGATAACTCCTTGGCGCTTACGTTAACCTGAGAGCTGCCGGTTGACATTTCGTCCATGGATGAACTCACACCGGCAATGTCCTCGGAAATCTGTCCGGCCACCAAGGAGCCCTGATTGACATTTTCATTGACCTCCTGAATGCCTTGGTAAGCCTGCGACACATTACTCGCGATCTCCTTGGTGGCCGCCGACTGTTGTTCCACGGCCGTGGCGATGGTAGCCACAACGTCATTGACGTCGGTAATGACCTGGGTAATATCGGCTATCTGGCTCACGGTTGTAGACGTGGTTCCTTGGATACCGTCGATTTTTTCTTTTATATCCTGGCTGGCATGGGCGGTTTGCTTGGCCAGTTCCTTGATCTCGTTGGCCACCACGGCAAAGCCCTTTCCCGCTTCGCCGGCCCGGGCCGCCTCAATGGTGGCGTTCAGGGCCAGCAGATTGACTTGTTCGGAAATTTCGGTGATGGTTTCCACCACCTTGCCAATGGCGTTGGCGGCGTTGCCCAGCTGATCCATGTTGGCCGAGGCACTGGAGGCCTTGTGGGCCGCTTCATCGGAAATGCCATGGGCCTTTTCGGAATTCCGGGCAATCTCTCCGATGGTGGCGGACATCTGTTCGGCGGCGGTGGCCACCACGTTGGTGTTGGTGGCGGACTCCTCCATGGCGGCGGCCACGCTGTTCATATTGGCGTTCATCTCCTCGGCGGCGGCGGAAACCGTATTGGCCTTGTCGGTTACGTCCTCAACACCATGGGTCATCTGCTCGGAGATGGCCGACAACTCGGTGGAGGATGAGGAGAGGGTTTCCACCCCGTCGGAAATCTGCTTGATAAGATCCTGCAATCTATCCATGAACATATTGAACCAATTGGCCAGATCGCCAAGCTCATCCCTGGACCCATTGACCAGACGCTTGGTGAGATCGCCCTCCCCCTGGGCGATGTCCTTGAGACCGGCGACCATGGCGTTGACCGGCCGGGTAATCATGCGCGAGATAAACCATGCCAAACCAATGCCCGCCGCAACGCCGAGCAGGATTACCGTAAGCAGCGTGGAAAGGGTCGATTTGTAGGTGGCATTGGCATTTTCACGGGCCTTTTTTGCTATTGCAAGGTTGATTTCGGTCAACTTGTCCAACTGATCGCGCATCTGCTCGAAGTGCTTTTTGGCATCTCCCAGGGTCAGGTCGATGGCCTTTTGTGTATTTCCTTTCCTGGCCAGTTCGAGGACTTCTCGTGAGTTTTTCTGCCACGCCGCCCGGGCCTTGTCGTAAACGCCGAACAACGCTTTTTCCTCTGCCGTGGCGGCCAAGGCCCTATATTTATCCCACCGCGAAGCGGATTGCTCAAAATTTGTTTCGTATTCCTCAATGAATTGGCTGAACAACTCGGAATCGGTATCCGCAAACATCATGGAGCGTTCTGCCACCAGTAGCTGCTGCAGATCCCGATCAGCCTCGATCAGGTAGTCGATACTGGGCATCTGCACAGAAAAGATGTTCTCCAATTCGGTCTGAATGTTATTAACGCTGCGATAACCGGTAACGCCGACAACCCCGATGAAGAGCATCATGACACCGAACGCCGCGAGCAGTTTCGTTCTGATTTTCAAATTATCGATAACGCGCATTTTTCCACTCTCCTGTCACTGATGGTTTGCCGAGAAATAAATGAGCCGAGGGTTTTGTAAGGGGATTCCCATGTAGGAAGGATTGTCGGCAGTTGAGAAAAAAACATGAGCCTTTATCCCATACGCGACATTGGGTTATTTGAGAAATGGACTTGAAGAGTAAGGCGAAACTTATCCAGGCAAAGCAACAGCCATCATCGAGCCATTTTTTCGAGAAGTCGGATCTCTTCCGCCCAGCGGGTATTGTCGGGGGTTTCCAGAATTATGGGAAGGTTGTCGAAACGGGGATCTTGCATGAGAAGGCGAAAGGCATCCCACCCCAAGGCGCCTTCACCAAGGCTAGCGTGACGATCCACCCGGCTGCCCAGATTTTTCTTGGCATCGTTGAGGTGCACGCCTTTAAGGTAAGTAAATCCAACCACCTGGTCGAAGCCGGCCATGGTGGAAGAGTACCCCTCTGGTGTCGCCAGATCGTACCCGGCGGCAAAGGTGTGGCAGGTATCCAGGCAGACACCGACGCGGGATTTGTCTTCCACGCCATCAATAATGGCCGCCAAATGCTCGAAGCGGTGGCCGAGGTTGGTGCCCTGACCGGCGGTGTTTTCGATCACCGCCGTCACGCCCTCGGTCCGGTCAAGGGCCAGGTTGATGGACTCGGCGATACGCGCCAGGCAATCCTTTTCATCAATCTTTTTAAGATGGCTGCCGGGATGGAAATTGAGCATTGTCAGCCCTAGCTGCTCACAGCGTTGCATCTCGTCAATGAAGGCTGTGCGAGACTTTTTCAGCGCGTCCGTATCTGGATGCCCCAGGTTGATCAGATAGCTGTCGTGAGCCAGGATCTGTTCCGGCGTGTAGCCATTTGTGTCACAATTTTCCTTGAACTTTTGGATGGACGCCTCGGATAGCGGTTTGGCCTGCCACTGGCGCTGATTCTTGGTGAACAGGGCAAAGGCCGTGGCACCGATTGTTTTCGCGTTGAGGGGACAATTTTCCACGCCACCGGAGGCACTGACGTGAGCGCCGATGAATTTCATATAACTACCTTTCAGTTGATCGGCCGGCCGTCCCGGGCGGGAACGATGTTGCAGGTCTGCATTTTGTTATCGAAGACGATCATGGCCCGGCCACTATCCAGCTGGCGGCGCACCATGGCCATGTTCTCATCCAGCGATCCGCGGGTGTAGCCCGAATCGGTGCCGTCACGGGTGACGAATTCCCGGATCACGCCGCTGAGCGCTTCCGGGCTCAGGTTACGGTGAGGAATAATAAGAAGATTGTCATCCATCATTATACAACCTAAAATGGATTGCGGGATTTCTTCAATGCTTTGATAAACCGCACAGGATCTCCTGAGCGCACGATGCTCTCACCCACCAGAAAATTATGGATCCCTGCGTTCAGGTTGCTCGCAATATCGTCCGGCCCGCCGATTCCCGAGGCCGCCACCGGAATCTGGCCTGGCGCAAGGCGTGCCACCAGGTCCATGGCCACGTTGAGATCGGTATCGAAAGTACTCAAATTGCGATTATTGATCCCCACCAACCGCACACCCATGTCGGCTACCACCGCCGCGTCTTCGGCGGTGTGAATCTCCACCAGGGCATCCATGCCGAGACCGCGGCAGAGCCCATAGAGCGATTCCAACTTTTCGGGCTTTAAAATGCGGGCGATGAGCAGTATCGCGTCCGCACCGGCCGCCGCGGCCTCGTAAACCTGATAATCGCTGACGATGAACTCTTTTCTCAGGATCGGCAGATCACAGGCCGCCCGTGCCGTCCGCAAATCTTCCAGGCCGCCCTTGAAAAAGGACTCATCGGTCAAGACGGATATCGCCGCCGCGCCGCCGGCTTCGTATTGCCCGGCGGTGGTGGCGGCATCCAGATTTGGCGCAATGTCTCCCTTGGAGGGCGAGGCGCGCTTGATCTCGGCGATTATATTTACACCGGTGGCATCCGGCTGGCAAAGGTTTTCGTAAAAAGGACGGAAATCCGTTCGTTGTCGGGCCTTTTCACGTAGCGTCTCCTCGGAGGTACGTTTTATTGCCTTTTGGATTTCCCGCTCTTTGTGATCGACAATTCGTGTTAAAAAATCGGTCGCCATAAGTTCTCGCTACCCGTTATTTTGGGTATAAGCAATCAGTGCTTCGAGTTTTTGCTTTGCCAGCCCCTGGTCGATGGCCTCCTCAGCCAGAACGATGCCCGCTTTCAAGTCAGAAGCCTTCTGGCAAGCCACCAGGGTTGCGGCGCTGTTGAGCAGAACCACATCCCGTTTGGGACCTTTCTCGCCATCCAAAATGGCGCGGGTAATGGCGGCATTTTCCTCGGGATCACCGCCGGTCATGCTTTCGGGCGCGGCGACCTGGCCAAAGAATTGCTCAGGATAGATATCGTAGGTGCGGATCATGTCGTCCTCCAGTTGGGAGACCCGGGTCGGGGCGCAAACCGAGATCTCGTCCAGACCGTCATGACCATGCACCACAAAAGCACTCTTGGCACCCAACAGACGCAAGGCTTCGGCGAACATCTCTGTCAGTTCCGGAGCAAACACGCCCAAAAGTTGAGTGGTCGCCCCGGCCGGATTGGTCAGCGGCCCCAGCATGTTGAAAATGCTGCGCAAACCAATCTCCGTTCTGGCTTTCATGACATGGCGCATGGCGCTGTGGTAAAGCGGCGCGAAGAGAAAACCGATGCCGATGGACTGCACGGCCTCCTCGACAATTTCCGGATCGGTGTCCAGTTTAACGCCCAGGCACTCCAGCACGTCGGCGCTGCCGCATTTGGAGGAGACACTGCGGTTGCCGTGCTTGGCCACGGTCACCCCGCAGCCGGCCACGACAAAGGCTGTGGTGGTGGAGATATTGAAGGTTTTCAAGCCGTCACCGCCGGTGCCGCAGGTATCCACCACCGGCGTGGTGGCGGCCTGGATGCGGTTGGCCATCTTGCGCATGGCCCGCGCCGCGCCGGCCAGTTCCTCGAAAGTTTCTCCCTTGGTGGCCAGGGCCGCCATCATGGCGCCAATCTGGGCGTCGGTGATTTTGCCCTCGAAAATCTCGGTCATCATCTCGGCCATCTGGGGCTCGTTAAGGTTCTTGCCGCTTATGATTGTTGATAGATGTTCTTTGAACATGTCTTCTCTCCTTTAATTCTCAGTCTGGGGAATCATCTTCAGAAAATTGCGCAATAGCCTTTTACCCACCGGCGTCATAATCGATTCGGGATGAAATTGAATGCCTTCGGTGAGATGTTCGCGGTGCCGCAGCCCCATGATCTCTCCATCTTCCGCCGTTGCCGTCACCTCCAGGCAAGCGGGCAGACTATCTCTTTCGACAGCCAGGGAATGATAGCGCATGGCCTGAAAATCCGCCTGGATGCCGCTGAAAATGCCTTTGCCGTCGCTGGCGACCATCGAGGTCTTGCCGTGCATCAGTCGTTTGGCCGACACCACCTTGGCGCCAAAGGCATGGGCGATCGACTGGTGCCCGAGGCACACCCCCAGAATGGGCAGCTTGCCGGAGAAACGGGAAATGGTTTCAAGGGAAACACCGGCGGACTCGGGCCGTCCCGGACCCGGCGAAATCACGATGGCCAGGGGCGCCATGGCCTCGATCTCGTCGATGGCGATTTTATCGTTGCGTTTAACCGCCACCCCTTCCCCGATCTGCCGAAGGTACTGAACCAGGTTGTAGGTAAAGGAGTCGTAGTTGTCGATCATCAGTATCATGGCTTCACCTTATTCTTAGTACGTCAGCTGCAAGGCCCGCTGAATGGCCATGGCTTTGTTGATGGTTTCCTGGCGCTCGGTTTCGGGATCAGAATCGGCGACAAGGCCGGCCCCCGCCCTCACGGTGAGCGTGTCTCCCTGAATACAGGCCGTGCGGATGGTGATCGCAAGGTCCATGTTGCCGCTGAACGAGACATACCCCACCGCGCCTCCGTAAGCGCCGCGCGGCCCCTGCTCCAAGTCGTCGATGATCTCCATGGCCCGCACCTTGGGCGCGCCGGAAAGGGTTCCGGCGGGAAACGAGGCCCGCAACAGATCCCAGGCGTCATATTGATCTTCCAAATCGCAATTGATGTTGGAAACCAGGTGCATCACGTGGGAGTACCGCTCCACCACCATCAGGTCGGTCACCTGGACCGTTCCGGTGCGGGCCACGCGCCCCAGATCGTTACGGCCCAGATCCACCAGCATCAAATGCTCGGCGCGCTCCTTTTCATCTGCCAGAAGCTCGGCGGCCAGGGCACGGTCTTCCTGCTCGTTTTTCCCCCGGGGACGGGTGCCGGCAATGGGCCTGAGTGTCGCCACGCGATTTTCCAAACGCACCATGGTTTCCGGCGACGAGCCCACCAGGGCCATGTCGTCAAAATGGAAAAAATAAAGGTAGGGCGAGGGGTTCACATAACGCTGGGCCCGGTAAAGAGAAATGATGTCGCCGGGCGCCCGGCATTCAAAGGGTTGGGAGAGCACGCACTGGATGATGTCGCCGCATTGAATGTGCTCCTTGACCATGGCCACCTGACTCCTGAAAACCTCCGGGTCCAGAGTGGGCGACAGGGAAAGATCGCCGGCCGGGTCGGCCCCGGCGTCTTCCGTTACCGCCTCCCCCATGCGCCGCTGCATGGCCGAAAGGCGTTCAAGGGCCTCATCGTAGGTTGCATCCACGTCCCCGCCATCCACAAAAGCGATGGCCACCAGGACCAACGTGTTGCGAATATTATCGAAAATCAGAAGTTCGTCGCAAACGATGAAATGCGCCAGGGGTACATCTGCCGGCAGGCGGTTGGGAATCCGCTCGAAAAAGGAGACCATCTCATAGGTCAGATGTCCCACCAGGCCGCCCCAGAAGCGCGGCAGTCCTGGCATCTCCGCCGGTTTGAAGCGCTGCATGAAGGTTTTCAGGACAGGCAGGGGATCGCCGTCATGTGGCAAATTCTCTTCCCGGCCGTTTTCCAGGATGTTCACCCGGTCGGCAAACACCTTTACATGGGCGCGGGCCGAGGTTCCCAGAAAGCTGTAGCGCCCCCATTTTTCACCACCCTCCACGCTCTCCAGCAGGAAAATGGGCTGCTGCGGGTCCTGTCCGCCGGGTTGATAATACTTTTTAAGCAGCGATACCGGCGTTTCCATATCGGCCAGAATCTCCCTGCACACCGGAATCACCGTCGCGGTTTCGGCAAGGGACCTGAATTGTTCTCGCTCAGGAAACTCTTTCAGCTTCATTGGTCATCCTTTCAAAAAAAATAGGGCCGTGTTGGTTGTTTTCCACGACCCTGAAACGACGAATCGCGGACATTATCTTTTTGCCCGCGATCCTAAACTGTTAACGAAATGCTTGAGGCTGACTCAAAACGGATTCAGAAAAGCGGGATGCGGCAACGAGCGCCACCACCATCGCCGGACAGACCTGAGCATTTTTTGAAATGCCTCCATTTTTTGAAACACCTCCATTTTTTGAAACGCCTCTTTGTTAAGCATCTTCGATTATCTCCAATAACGATTCTGGAGGTATGTGTATGGACTTTTGGGGTTGGTGTCAAGCATTTTTTGTTCTTATATATAGAAACGTATTTTGAAGCCCCTTCCCAGAAAGCGAAATACTGGCATGCTGTTTGCTGCATTAAGATAATATTAGCATTTCAATACCAATAATCCCTTACGCCTGCGCATAAATAGTAATTACCCCTGCAATAATTGTACTACCGAAGAAGAACGACTATTGGTGAGGTGCCGTATGAACGAAAAAAGCAGAATTCTGGTGGTCGAAGACGATACCAATGTATCCATTGTACTTAGCTCGCGCCTGGAAAGCCTTGGTTATGAGGTATGCGCGACGGCGCGAACAGGGCCAAAGGCCGTTGCAATGGCGGCCAGGCATCGCCCGGACCTGATCACCATGGATATTTTGCTGGAAGGTAGAATGAACGGCATCGAGGCTGCGGCTGAAATAGATAAAGCATCGGATGTACCGATCATCTTCATGACCTGTCTATCCGACCAGGCAATTTTCAATAAAGCTATTAAAACAAGCCCTTACGGTTACATCGTCAAGCCTTACGACATCCATGAACTGCGCTCGACCATCGAGATCGCGTTGGTCAAGCACAGGGCCACCCAGGATCAGAACATACTGATTTCACACTTACAAGACGCCCTGGCGGAAGTAAAAACCCTGAGCGGGTTGTTATCCATCTGCTCCTCCTGCAAACGGATTCACAGCCGGGAAGATGACCAGTGGCATCCCATCGAGGGCTACATCTCCAGCCACTCACAGGCGGACTTCACCCATGGTATCTGCCCGGAATGCGCCAGGCGACTCTATCCTGAATTGTATCGGAAAAAAGAACAGCGGACGCAAGCCCTGGTTCAAGATGAGCACCATTACAGCCGGTAGACGGTGGGTTTGTCATCGACATTGATATCTATGCCCACCGTATCGCCGGTTTTAAAGCCCACCCGTCGAAACTGACCGACCACGTCATCATGATGCTCCATGTGCCAGTATACGCTCCACATGGGGTTGCGCACGGTGTCAATGCCGTAGGCGTCATGGCTGCAAAGATTGACGCGAACCTTGTCCTTGGCGATCAGTGTATCGGCCTCGGAGAGAAAAATATCGATTTCGTAAAGGTTGTTGTGCAGGGCCTTGGAAAGCTTGGCCTGCAAGTCGGGCGTCTCGTCCAGGTAATGACTGGCGATCTGGTACAGGGCCACCGGTTCCTGGATGGCTAAACCAAGAATGGCGTAGCGCTGGTGCAGCAGGGCGAAAGCCTCGAAATCGGCCCGATAGGCCTTGACGAATTCGATTACGCGTTCGACCCCCGCCTCGTCCGGCCCGCCGTTGCCGACCAGGTCCTCGCACTGGGAAATGATGTCGATATAAAAAGATTTGTTGTCCATCACATACAGGGGCCGCTCCCGGTAGTTGCGGCGCTTGCGAATACGCCGCACCCCGTCCAGGGTGATGGCGTGATAGTTGTCTTTTTCCTCCAGGATATCGATGGCCGATATATCCTTGGCCTGGACAACGTGAATATCCCCCTCCTCCGAGATGATATACTCGATCTCGCAACGGAACCCCAGGTGGTTTTCGATATCCTGGGATAACTGGACCAGCCGCCGGTCATGGGGCGTTCGGGTGATATAGGGCTCGCTCTGCACCTTGTGAATACGATCCCGGCAATAGCCGAATTCCCACTGGCCGCAGATCATCTTGGCCATTACGCTGGTGCCGTCGATAAAGGGCATGACGATGACCCCCATTTTTTCAAGATCCAGTTCGGGGGCGTGGTTGAAATGCTGCTGGCGGGCGATGCTGAGGCGCTTGCTGGTTCTTGCCAGCTTGATCATTTTGTTGCGTGCGTAGCAAATGCCGCCCACATCGCTATAGGTTTCCAGAGAATCGAAGGTGCCTCCCTTGAAATAATCCTCATCCGGATGAGCGCTGCGTGCGATGACCTTGAAACCGTTGCGGTGGCGCTCCAAGAACGCTTCCAACGCGGCAAAATCATCGTTTTCGAACCTGTCGGCAGGGACATAGATGAAATCAGGAACAGCGAATCCTCCCCGTTTGAGTTTTTCCAGAAATTCCGCTTTTTCAGGAAGGGTGTCGTCCATTTTTGCCTCGCCGTTCCTCCGTTTCTCCGGTTTAGTCTAACCATCGGTTTTTCCGACGGTATTCATTAGCTATTTAAGTATTGACATCTTTTACACAAAACTTTACGTTTAAACCGACCGAATATTCGGTCGGTTTTTTAACCAAAGGTAACACATGACCAAAAGGAAAGCAATCCTCGCCACCGCCACCCGGCTTTTTTCCCGCAATGGTTTCCAAGGGACGGCCATGGCGGAATTGTCGACCCTCACCGGTGCGGCCACGGGCACGATTTTCCATCATTTCAAAAACAAGGAAGACCTGTTTTTACAGGTTCTGGAAACGGTTCGGGACGAAATTCTCGACAAAATCGATCAGCACCGGGACGATCAGGCGAGCTGCAACGGGCTTGAGCAGGTCAAGGCCGTGATCGCCCGTTACCTTAATCTGGCCGGTACCATGGAGGATCAGTTTTTGATCCTCCATCGCCACTTCGCCTACCAGATGGCCGAAACCAGTTCGATCTGCCGCAGCCACCTGGAATCGATCTATACCTGTCTGCTGGATATTTTCGAAAGCGGGATTCAAAAAGGAATTCAGGACGGGTCCGTAACCGTGGACAACCCACGCAAAACCGCCATGATTCTGTTCGCCATGGTCGACGGTATCGCCCGACTGAACACCTACCGCATTTACGATGCCGGTGCCCTTTTCGACAACCTTATCGCGAGCAGCGAAGACCTGCTCACCAGGCGTATACGGGAAAAACCGCCCGTTGACCACGGCTCGAACCCTGAATAGCAACGGCGATTCCAAAGGAGAGTAGGCATGTCTGTGATTTCCATTTTCAATGGCACCTTTTGCAACACGGACGCCGTGGTCGGGGATATTATCGACAGCACCGGCTACCGCCTGATCACCGACGACGAGGTGATCGACAAGGCCAGCCGGATATCCGGCATGCCGGCCGGCAAGGTATGCCGGGCATTTTCCGCCAAAACCTCGGTGTTCAACCAGTTCACCCATGAAAAAGAACGATCCATTGCCAGCCTGCGCCTGGCCCTGGCCACCGAGCTGGCCACCGATCCGGCGATCGTAAAAGGGTTTGCCGGTCTCTTGATCCCCCAGAGTATCGGCCATGTATTGCGGGTGTGCCTTATCGCCGAGGTTCCTTACCGCATCGAACAGGCCAAAACGACTTTTGGTATTGACGAAGAACCGGCTTTGCAGCAAGTTCACGCCCGGGACGCGGACTGCGCCGCCTGGGTGGAGACCCTGCATGGGGTCAAAGATCCCTGGAATGCCGGTCTGTATGACATTGTTTTGCCCATGAACCAGTTGACGGTGGAAAAGGCCGGCGCCCTGATCGAAGAGAATCTGATCAAGGCCGCCTTGCGCCCAACGGACGCATCCAGAAAGGCCCAGGCCGATTTTCTTCTGGCCGCCAGGGTTGAAATGGCCCTTTGTAAAGCCGGCCACAACGTTTCCGTGACCGCCGACAATGACCAGGTAATCCTGACCATCAACAAACAGGTTCTGATGCTCTCCCGCCTGGAAGAGGAGTTGCGATCCATCGCCGCCCCGATAGACGGCGTCGGCCCGGTCGAGGTTCGGGTGGGCAAAAATTCCCATGAGGACAGCATCTACCGCAAAGCCACCTTCGAAGCGCCTTCCCGGGTGCTTCTGGTGGACGATGAACGGGAATTCGTTCAAACCCTGTCCGAACGTCTTCAACTGCGGGACATGGGATCGGCCGTGGCCTATGACGGCGAATCGGCGCTGCGCATGGTTGACGAGGACGACCCCGAGGTGATGATCGTGGATCTGAAAATGCCGGGCATGGACGGAATGGAGATTCTGAAGCAGGTCAAAGCCACCCGCCCGGAGATTGAAGTGATCGTTCTGACCGGCCATGGAAGCGAGAAAGACCGGCAGCAGTGCCTGGCACTGGGTGCCTTTGGCTATATGCAAAAGCCGGTGGACATCAATGAACTCAGCGAGGCCCTGAAAAAAGCCCATGCAAAGAACCGTAGCCAACATAGCTGATCACGCCACGACCTCACTTGCGGCGGAAAGCGGGAAATCATGTTGAGTCTTTCTCGGTTAAGACCCCACTTCTGGGACTATCGGGACAGCGCAGGCGAACGCCATTTTAGCTTCCGGGGCAAATGGTTGATGATCGTATTCTTCACCACCGTGGTAACCCTGACGCCGCTGCTGGTGATTACCATGGTGGATTATCGCCTGACCCGCAAAGCCTTTGAATCCGAAGCCCGCATGGAGGTCTCGCGCATGGTTTCCAATGCCTGGCGCGGTGTGGCCCACCTGCTGGCCCAGCGCCGGGCCACGCTTGAATTCATCGCCCGCGACAACAGCCTGGCCGAACTGATGGCCCCCGGCCGCCTGGAAACGCTGCTGGTCAATCTGAAACGGGGCATGACCGACGTTCTGGACCTGTCGGTGGTGGACGAAAACGGCGTGTTTCTGGCTCGCGGCGGGCCGGACGTCCCGGCAAACCAGCCTCTTTTCTCCGAGGCCGATTTCACCCGCACGGCGACCGAAGGCTTTTTCGTCGGCAATGTGGCCCCCGTGCCCGACCATCAGCCGCAACTAGTAATCGCTCTTCGATGCGATCGGCAGGCAGGCGGCTTTTTCGTGCTATGCGCGATCCTCGACGCCGGGTTGCTGGACGGCCCGTTGTCCGAACTTGACCTGGATGAGGGCGATGACGCCTTTATCGCCAACGGCCAAGGCATTCTCCAAACATCGACGAAGTTGCACGGCGAGCGATTCGGCGTGGCGGCCCTGACCCTCCCGGCCACCAATGAAGGCACCCGGGTATCGCAAGCCGCGGACCCGGATGGAAAGGCCGTGTTGATCGGGATGGCCCCCATTCCCGGCAGCCCCTTCCAGTTGGTGATGGTGCGGCAGAAATCAGGGATCATGGATCGCTGGCTGCGGCCGCGCATGCAATTGCTCGGTTTTTTGTCTTTCAGCATCCTGATCATCATCGTATCCATCCTGGCCGTGGCCACCTATATGGTGGGCCGCCTGCATTCCTCGGACCAACGTCGGCTGCAGGCCCTTCACCAGGTGGAATACGCCAACAAGATGATCTCCATCGGCAGGCTGGCCTCGGGGGTGGCCCACGAAGTCAACAATCCCCTGGCCATCATCAATCAGAAGGCGGGACTGATCAAGGACCTGTTCACCCTGACGCCGGAATGGGCCGGCAACCGGAAGCTGATCGGCCTGGTGGATGATGTTTTGACATCGGTGAGCCGCTGCGGCACCATTACCAAGCGCCTGCTGGACTTTTCCAGGCACATGGAATCATCCCTCGAAACCGTGAATATCGAAGCCGTTATCCGCCAGGTGCTGGCCTTTACGGAAAAAGACGCCGAACGACGCGACATCATCGTGCGGGTCGATGCGGCAAATGGCATACCGTCATTTGAAAGTGACCGCGGCAACCTTCAGCAAATATTGTTGAATCTGACCAACAACGCCTTTGCCGCCATGACCGAAGGCGGCCTGCTTGAAATAGACGTCGACCTGGCCGACACGGATCATGTGCGCATAGCGGTCAAGGACACCGGCTGCGGGATTCCCGAAGCGGACCTCAAACGGGTCTTCGAGCCGTTTTTTTCCACCGGCGAAGGCCATGCCGGCACCGGGCTGGGGCTGTCGGTCACCTATGGCATGGTTGTGGAGATGGGGGGGGAAATCACGGTCCAAAGCCACGTCGGGAAAGGCACGTGTTTCACGGTAACCCTGCCTCTGACGCCGCCCCGGGATACGGCCCTTGAAACCGCCACCGTGGAAGGTGTTTCGCCATCCGCCAATGATCCAACAGATACGAGGAAGACCGCATGACAGACCGCCATGAGGCCCTGGCCATTGAAGGCGTCCGCTTTTTCGGGGAAATATCCGCTTCCGTTTCCCACGAAATCAAGAATGTGCTGGCAATTATCAACGAAAACGCCGGTCTGTTGCAGGATATGCTCGGCATGCACGCCAAAGGAAGCGAGTTGTCCCCCGAACGGTTATCTCGGCTGGCCCAATCCATCGTCCGCCAGGTGGACCGCGGGGATGGAATCATCAAGGGTCTGAATCGCTTTGCCCACAGTGCGGACGCCCCCAACGAGCCGGTGGATGTCGGAGAGTTAATCACCTTTGTTATCCGACTGGCGGGCCGGCTGATCGACCTCAAGGGGTGTAGCGTCAAAAACGAGTTGCCGGATCAGAACCTGACGGTCAACACCAACCGGTTTTTTCTCGAAAACCTGGTCTGGAACTGTCTGTGCCGGGCCATGGATGCCTGCTCCGTGGACAATGAACTGATGATCCGGTTGGAAGCGGTAGGCGACCAGGTACAAATTCGTTTTTGCGGTCTGGACCCGACCGGCATGGGTCCAGTGACCGGTTTCCCCGGGCCCCGGGAGTTATCTCCGGCCGAGCTGTTGAAGGCAAAGCCGACCCTGGACAAACAAAAAGGCGAGCTTAGTATTTTACTGGCGAAATAATTTTTCGATAATTGATAAGAACCAAGGCAAGGCGTTTGCCGGACACACGGAAAAGGAGAAGACAATGAAGGAAAGAGTATTGCTGGTTGACGACGAACAGGAATTCCTGGAGATCATGGCCGAGCGAATGCGCGCCCGCGACATGGAGGTGACCACCTCCACATCGGCCACCGAGGCCCTCTCCATGATCGCAACCGAATCTTTCGATGCGGTGGTCATGGATTTCATGATGCCCGAAATGGACGGCATCGAGGCCCTGAAAGAGATAAAGAGAAAACGCCCGGAAATGCAGATCATCCTTCTGACCGGCCACGCAACCGTTCAGAAAGGGGTTGAGGCCATGAAGGCCGGCGCCATGGATTTCGTGGAGAAACCAGCGGATCTGGATGCCTTGTCTGAAAAGATCAAGAAGGCGCACAACCAGAAGGCCATCATCGTGGAAAAGCAGAGCCAGGAGAAAGTGATCGAGGTCCTGAGAAAATTCGGCATGTAGCCTTTGGCATCACCGGGGCTTCAGCCCGGCGCACCGGCGGTCAACACCTTGGATTTCATCAGATCGAAAACCGCCGTACCTTTCGCCGCCACATCCGCCTCACCGCCGGAAGCCGCCTTGAGTCGATTGAACCGGCTTTTGTCCCGGCTGCTGAGAACGGTTTCCAGGCAGACCAGCGCATTGTTTGCCAGGCTGTACATCACCAGGGGGCCGAACGAAAGCGCTCCGTTGGTATGCGTGCCTTTTTTCCCATAGATGTCGTGGTGCTGCATGGCAAATGCCTTTGGTGCGGTTTCCAATTGTAAAAGTTCGGCAAACAGCATCAGACTTTCCCGGACCCCGTCGGAGGAACCGTTTTCCAGGAAGGCCTTGCCTTCCCGGGCAAGTTCGTCGATGTCGTCAGCCGTGTAATCCAGATCCAGCTCGCCGATACAGATGGCTTGGACGGTCGCAAGGGTTTCCTCTTTTTTGCTGACGACCACGTCATGATCGTTGAGAATTTTGATTGCGTTTTTTATACTGACCATTTCCTTCACCGTCGGGCTTTTGCGTAGCAGCACATCCTGGGAAGTGGTGTGGTAAAGGGTTAGGTCGTTGTCCGCCACTAGAATTCGCGTTTTCTCGGCACCCTCGGCTTCAAGATACAGCGTGAGGTCGCGTTCCTGTTTTCGAGTCCAGGGGAAAAAGGCCAACAGCCGGCCAAGGTCGGTTTTGTCGATGCGCTTTCCGCTGTCCACCGTGCCGATCATTGTGCCAATGCGCCGCGTCAGGTGGTCGATCTCGATTTTCTTTAACAGATTATCTTTATAGGACATCTACCATAACCCCTTTGTTTTAAGAGAAAATATAAAAATTCGATTTTCCTTTACCCACGAACCGGCCAATTTTCAATTTGACATCCGTGGCAAATCCTCATAAAGTTGCGGTCTGTTACCAGAAGTTCCTGCCACTGTTTCGTCAAAACTATCCAATTGGAAAGCCGACAAATCGAAACCGTAAAGCGTTGGCCCCCGTGCAGGACTTGCGAGAGGTCATCATGAACGTTATTGCTTGAAGGAATAATAGCCAAACCCCCTCCAGTCGATTGTCGGTTTAAAGGCGGGCCTGAAGACTTCCATAACGTTAGAACGATTTGCAGGCAAGAAAAATGTCCCCATGCTCGGGAGGGAAAGGCACTTTTTGTTCACGAGGTGCCGGTCAGCCGGAGGCTAAGGGTATGCGGGCGTTGTAAAAGAAAGGAATCAGCATGGACGATTTTGCAACCCTTATTTACAATGGTCAGGAAATCAAGCTTCCGGTCGCCACCGGCACGGAAGGAGAAAAAGCCATCGATATCTCCAATCTGCGCAGGGATACCGGTTTCATCACCCTGGACCCGGGGTACGCCAACACCGGCAGTTGCTCCAGCGCCATCACCTACATGGATGGAGAACAAGGCATTCTGCGGTACCGCGGCATCCCCGTGGAGCAATTGGCTGAGCATGCCACCTTCAAGGAGACCGCTTATCTCCTGATCAACGGCAAACTCCCCAACCGCGAGCAGCTGACCCGATTCTCGGTAATGCTCAACGACAACTCCCTGGTCCATGAGGACATGCGCACATTCTTCTCGAACTTTCCGCGAATGTCCCATCCCATGGGGATTCTATCGGCCATGGTCAACGCCTTGAGGAGTTTTTATCCGGAATTGGACACCCTGGGAGATGATGTTCACCTGGCCATGACCCGGCTTCTGGCCAAGGTTCGCACCATGGCGGCCATGTCCTACAAGATCTCCCGCGGACATGCAGTTGTCTACCCCCGGCCGGACCTCACCTATTGTGAGAACTTTCTCAACATGATGTTCGACACGCCGGTCAAGCCTTATGAAATCAACCGGGCGGCGGTGAACGCCCTGCGGGTTTTCTGGATTCTGCATGCCGATCACGAACAGAATTGCTCCACCTCCGCCGTGCGCGTGGTGGGCAGTGCGCGCGTCAATCTTTACGCGGCCATCTCCTCGGGCATCGCCGCCCTGTGGGGGCCGCTGCACGGCGGCGCCAACCAGGCCGTGATCGAAATGTTGACCCAAATCCAGGAAGACGGCGGCAATTACCGCAAAGCCATCGGGCGGGCCAAGGACAAAGACGATCCCTTCCGCCTCATGGGATTCGGCCACCGGGTTTACAAGACCTATGACCCCCGGGCCAAAATCATGAAGAAAATGTGCGATGAGTTGCTCGAATCGCTTCATTTAAGTGACCCGCTGCTGGACCTGGCCAAGGAGTTGGAGGAAGTCGCCCGCAAGGATCCCTATTTCATCGACCACAATCTTTACCCCAATGTCGACTTTTACTCCGGCATTGTGTTGCGGGCCATCGGCATCCCCACCAACATGTTCACGGTGATGTTCGCCATCGGTCGTCTGCCGGGCTGGATCGCCCAATGGAAAGAAAGCCTGGACGATCCCAAATGGAAAATCTGCCGGCCGCGCCAGGTGTATATCGGCCATGCGGAGCAAAATTTCATTCCCATCCATGCCCGGGAATAAACGGTGACACCGCCCATCCATCGCTATCGCCATCGAAATCGTCCCTCTTCGATACCGATAGCGATGGCCGCATTCACTGATACCGATGTTAATCGGCAAGGGGAAATGTCTCGTTTTCTTCGACAGAAAGCAAGGAATGTAGTAAACTGTTAACAGGCTGCCTGCCGGGCAGTCCTGTAAAACATACATTCTGAACCGGAGGTGTCCCATGCTGGTCGAAGAAATCATGACCGAAAACCCAATTACGGTAACCCGCGGCACTGAAATCTTCAAAGCGGCGAAAATCCTGCTGGACAATCGCATCAACGGATTGCCGGTGGTGGACGATGCCGGAAAATTAGTGGGCATCATCTGCCAAAGCGATATTATTGCTCAGCAAAAAAAGCTGCCCGTCCCCTCCTTCTTCTCCTTTCTGGACGGTTACATCACGCTGGGTTCCATGAAAAACATGGATAAGGAGGTCCGTAAAATCGCCGCCATTGCCGTGGAGGACGCCATGACGCCCAACCCGATTACGGTCAAGCCGGATTCCGCGATTGAAACCGTGGCCGCCCTCATGGTTGATCATAATTTCCACACCCTGCCGGTCGTCCAGGACGAGATTCTGGTGGGGGTGGTTGGCAAGGAGGATATTCTGCGGACATTGTTGCCATAGTCCTACGAATCGGTCATAAAAAACCGTTTTCACCGACAAAGGAGGTTGCCATGTCTATAACCCGGATCGTGTATTGTACCGATTTTTCAGACAATGCCGAGGCCGCCTTCCTGACGGCCACCGACCTGGCGGATCGTTACCAGGCAAACCTTTACCTCGTTCATGTGTTGCCGCCGGTGGTCAATCCCATGTTCAGCGGCACGGGCATGATGCTGCCCGAAGAAAAACCCGACGAAAGCCTGCTGCTGGACTTGAATGAACGCATGCAGGAAGTTTATGCCAAACGTATTCCCGAATCCGTATCCTACGAATTATTGATCCGTCACGGCCATGTCTCCACGGAAATCATCCACGTCATCAAGGAAACCGATGCCGATCTGGCGGTGGTGGGTGCATTCGGCCTGAGCGGCATGGGGCTGGTGCTGTTTGGCAGCGTCGCCAAGCGTATTTCCCACAAGGCACCCTGCTCGGTCATGATCGTGAGAAACAAAGGAACCTGAAGCCCATGGATACCATCCGGGTGAGCCTGTTTTCGGCCAATGCATGAACGTTCTGCTTATCTATCCTTATTTTCTCGATCGGCGCATTGATGAGGAAGATGTCAGCGCCGTGCCCATGGGACTGTACTACATCGGCGCCACGCTGCGGGCAGCCGGTTATTCGACGGACATTCTCAATGCCTATAACCTGAAGGATGATGTGCAGCGGGTTGAACACCTTCTGGAGGAAAAGCGGCCGGACGTTGTCGGCTTTTCCATCCTGCATGCCAACCGCTGGGGGGGGATAGACATCGCCCGGCTGGCCAAAAAGGTGAATCCCGAGGTCACCGTCGTTTTCGGAGGGCCGGGGGCCACGTTTCTATGGGAACACCTTCTCACGCATTTTCCGGAGATAGACTACATAGTTCGCGGCGAGGGCGAATACAGCTTTATGGAGCTGCTCCAATGGCTTGAAACGAAACCGGAGCAAACGCCCGCCACAATAAAGGGGATTGCCTTCCGCCAGGCGGACGGGCCGGTCAAGACCGCGAATCGCCCTTTCATCGAGGATCTGGACAGCCTGCCCATGCCGGCCGACCATTTCACCTTCCAGCATCTTTCGCTCACCCGCGGTTGCCCGTCGAACTGCACCTTCTGCGGATCACCGGCGCTCTGGAAGCGCAAAGTACGCTTTCACGGTGCAGCCTATTTCGTGGGCCAGATGGCCAAACTGCGTGAAAAAGGGGTGACCTTCTTTTTCGTCTCCGACGATACGTTCACCCTGAGGCGCGAGCTGGTGATCGATGTCTGCCGCCGGATCATCGAGCAAAATCTCGGCATCACCTGGGCGGCCATTTCGCGGGTGGATTGTGTGGATGAAGAAATGCTGGGCTGGATGCGGCGCGCCGGGTGTATCCAGATCAGTTATGGCGTGGAAAGCGGCAGCCGGGTTATCCGTGACCGGTTTCAAAAACGCATCGGTGACGAAGCGATCATACGCGCTTTTGATCTGACGACCCGCACCGGCATCATGTCCCGGGCGTATTTTATCTACGGCGCCCCCGGGGAATCGGACGACACCATTGACGAAAGCCTGGCGCTGATCCGCCGCATTCAACCGTTGGCGGCCATTTTTTATATTCTGGATCTCTTCCCCGGAACCCGGCTTTACGAGGAATACAAACAGCGCCGGGGCGTGACCGACGACATCTGGTTGGAACGCGTCGAGGATATTCTCTACTTTGAAACCGACGAGGAGCTGAGCCAACAGGCCGTGCTGAATTTCGGCCGCCGCCTGAGGGAGACCTATTTCTCGCTTCTGCCCCGCTTTTCCCGGGAGATCAAGCTATCCGACGATCCGGCCTTCATCGCCTTGCATGCGGGCTTTCTCTCCCGCCTGGGACTTACCTTCAGCCATGGCGAGTATGCCATGAATCCCCAGGTTAAAACCAGCCTGGACGTTGCCGTGACGCTCTTCGAACGCGCCCTGGCCTGCCACCCGGATCACCGGGCGTTCTGGGGGTTGGGGCTTGTCTATCAGCAGCAAGGGCAATTTGAAAGGTCCATCGAGGTTTTCAGGGAAGGCCTCCTGCACCACCGCGACAGCGAGGAGCTGCACCTGGCCCTGGCGGGCAGCCTGATGCGCCTCAACCGGCACGAAGAGGCCTGCCGGCACCTGACGGACAACGCACCTCCCTTCACCCGGGTGATCGAGCAGATTGTCCGCCTATGTCAATTCCTGGGCGAACACGACAAAGCGCGGCAATGGGCCAATCGGATCTAAAAACCGCCCGCTTTGCCGCAGCAGCTCCCCGGCCCGGCACAGCCGGCATGGCCCGGCGTGGATCCGCAACACGCCGTATCACCGGCACCGGGCAGGCCACCCGAGGCGGTTCCGGACAGGGAGGAGTGAGCGGACATTAATTTTTGCACATTACCGCTGCCACACTTTTCACAGGCAACGGCGGTTTCTTCGGAAAAGACCAAAATTTCCGCGACATGGCCGCAATCGGCGCATTTAAAATCAAATAAGGGCATTTTCCCGAACTCCTTCCTAAAGAGAAATCAATTCTACCTAACCTAGGTTCTATTTTTTTTCTTTTCCCTAATTAAACACTAACCCGTAAAGGGCATGGTTGCCTTGCAGCAGCTGAGGGAATTAATAAATTCGTATAGCTCAAATAGGCCATCGCTTCAAGCGCAACCCAAGGGATGCACCGGGAATTTGCCATATAAACCGGAGCGATGGCGCATTTGCCACTTTTTTTTAAGGATAAAAAAAAGGGTGGCGCTACCGATTATTTGACGCTATGCTGTACATTATTCACATTAACTGTACTCACAATAACATTAACCAATAGCGGATGCCTCTAATCCTCTTACCGTCCCATTTCTTCCACATGTCCGCGGTCCACTCCCCGCAAGGATATAAAACGGTCTCGTTCACCCCCTTAAGGCCGGGTCGAGTCTTATTGCCGTTTGTCTTTAACGCCGTGGCCAACCGGAAAAAACCAATGAACTTCAGGAGGTGCGATGATTTCGATCTCGTCGAATGAGCGAAAAATCTTTGTTCTGGACACAAATATTATCCTGCATGACAGTTCCTGCATCAATCAGTTTGAAGAACACGACATCGTCATCCCCATCGCCGTTATCGAAGAGCTGGACCGTTTTAAAAAGGGCAAGGAAATCCTCAATTGCAATGCCCGCGAGTTCGCCAGGGCACTGGATGATTTGACCGGCGACCGGATCTTCAACGGCGGAGTCTCCATCGGTCCCGGCAAAGGCAAAATCACCGTCTATCTGGATCGGAAATTTCATGAAAAACTGCAAGCCAATTTCGCCCCCGACAAACCCGACCATCACATTCTCAA
The DNA here is from genome assembly GCA_963668455.2 of uncultured Desulfosarcina sp. Classification (GTDB taxonomy): domain Bacteria; phylum Desulfobacterota; class Desulfobacteria; order Desulfobacterales; family Desulfosarcinaceae; genus Desulfosarcina. The sequence continues at coordinate 163,491 of CAXXOY010000015.1, read as the reverse complement.
CGCGGCCTATCATATTGCCCAGGAGAATTCCTTTGATCGCGTTTTTCTGGTCACCAAGGACGTCAACCTGCGCATGAAAGCCAAGTCCATCGGCCTCATGGCCCAGGATTACAACACCGACCGGGTCCAGGCCCCGGCGGATATTTACAAAGGCTCCCGTATGGTGACCGACATCCCGGCGGCCGTGATCGACCAACTATACGCCAAGCCCTTTGAGATGGATGCCGCCTCGTTCGGAATGGACGAAGCCAACCTGCTGCTGGCCAACGAGTACCTGGTTATGAAAAACGGCAGCAAATCGGCCCTGGGCGTTTATCTGCCCCAATTCCGAATGATCCGGCGCATCGACACGCAGGTTTGTTACGGCATAAGGCCACGCAACGCCGAGCAGTGCTTTGCCCTGGATGCCCTGACCAATCAGGATGTTCCCCTGGTGACCATCACCGGCAAGGCCGGCACCGGCAAAACCCTGCTGGCCCTGGCGGCTTCCCTGGAAAAGCGTCGTGATTACAGGCAAATTTTCATCGCCCGTCCATCGGTGCCATTGAGCAACAAGGACATCGGCTTTCTGCCCGGCGACATCCAGTCCAAACTCGATCCTTACATGCAACCGCTTTACGACAACCTGTCCGTGATCGAAAGCCATCAAAACGGTAAAAACGGTCATGGGAGAAAAGTCAAGGAGCTGCTGGACGAAGAAAAGATCGTCATCACGCCGCTCTCCTACATCCGAGGACGAAGCATCGTGAAGGTCTTTTTCATCGTTGACGAGGCCCAGAATCTCACCCCCCATGAAGTCAAGACCATCATCACCCGGGCCGGCGAGGGCACCAAAATCGTTTTCACCGGAGACATCTACCAGATTGATCACCCCTATCTGGACAGCCGTAGCAACGGCCTCAGCTTTTTAATAGAAAAGATGAAGGGGCAGCCCCTTTACACCCATATCAACCTGGAAAAGGGAGAACGCAGCGAGCTTTCGGAGTTGGCTATCAGTTTGCTTTAAAAGGTTCCGGGTTCGGGCTTGGGATTTCGGGATACACTGACCACCGATCACTGATAATCGATTCAGGTTTGCTGTTGTGGGCTTCTTTTGCTAAAAGAAGTCATGGATTCTCATTTAGCAACAGATCAGATTACCGAATTGCCTTTTGTCAGCGACGGATTGCCTGGTATCGGTGGTGCAATCAAAGTCCAACCGGAACACTTCGTGGTCGAGGAGACGCTGCCCTATGCCGCCTGCGGGGAAGGTGAGCATGTCTACATCACCTTTCGGCGCAGCGGATGGAACACGGCCGATGCGGCCCGGCGCATACAGACGTGCCTGAAGCTGAAACCATCCGATGTGGGCTGGGGCGGCCGTAAAGACAAGACCGCCGTGGTTGTGCAGACGTTCTCCCTTCGCTGCGGCATCAGGGCCGACTTGACCGGCATCCAAAACGCCCTGGCGGAGCTTCCCTTCGAAATCCTGGCCATCAGCCGTCATACCAACAAAATCAAGACCGGCCATGTGGCCGCCAACCGCTTCACGATTGTTGTCAGCCAGCCGGAGACCGATGCCCTGCCCCGGGCACTGGCCATCGCCGATCGATTGAAGCGGACAGGGGTTCCTAATTTTTACGGCCCCCAGCGCTTCGGCCACAACATGCAAAACATACCTCGCGGGTTCGCCCTGATGGAAAGGGGCAAAGGCGCCCGCCAGGACGCCTTCCTGGTGTCGGTGGTGCAATCGGTGTTGTTCAATACCTGGCTCAAACAGCGCATGCAGGATGGCCTGTATGGCAGCCTGTTGTCCGGCGATCTGGTAAAAAAAACCGACACCGGCGGCATGTTCACCATCGAGGATCTGGCCGAAGATACCCCGCGTTTCGACGCCGGCGAGATCGTCTACACCGGCCCCATCTATGGATATAAAATGAGGGACGCCAACCATGTGGCCTTTGAGCGGGAAACGACCCTGTTGAATGACTTCGGTTTTTCGCCGGGTACCTTCCGGCCCTTCCGGGCGCCGGGATCCCGTCGCGAAGCGATTCTGCGGCCCCAGGACCTGAATATCGCCGAGGCCGCCGAGGGGCTTCGCTTTTCGTTTACCCTTCCCTCCGGAGCCTATGCGACCACCGTTTTACGTGAATTTATGAAGACCACGTAGGGGCGACCCTGGTGCATCACGGGAAAATGCCTCCCCGAGGGCCGTATCAAAATCGTGCTGATCAACCAGGACCTGGGGTTGTAACAATTCTCTTCCATACAGAAAGAACAACCAGGGCCGTCATCATTCCAAGGAGATGGAAATGGATCGATTCACTCAACAACAGGTAGACACTCTGACCGCTTTTGTGACTCCGGACCGCTTTTCCACAGGCCAGTCCAATCGCGAACTGCATACCAAGGATATTTCTCCTTATCAGAGCAAACTCCCCGCCGGCATCATCTGGCCGGTTACAACAAAGGAGACATCCGCCATCCTCTCCTACACCTATGCCCGGGACATTCCCGTGACCCCCTGGGGAGCCGGCACCAGTACCGAAGGCAACCCCTTGCCAATGAAGGGAGGATTGGTTCTGGACATGACCCAAATGAACCAGATCATCGCCATACGGCCGGAAGATCTCCAGGCGGATGTCCAGCCCGGTGTATTCCGCAAAACGCTCAACAAAAACGCCGCCCAGTCAGGTCTTTTTTTTCCTCCGGACCCGGGTGCGGATGCCACCATCGGAGGAATGATCGCCAACAACGCCTCCGGCGTGCAAACCATAAAGTATGGCGCCACGAAGGATTACGTGATGCGATTGGTGGTTGTGCTGCCCGACGGCAAAGTGGTTCATACCGGAGGAAAAGCTCACAAATCGTCTTCCGGGTACGATCTTACGCGGCTTTTTGTCGGGTCCGAGGGGACGTTGGGCGTGGTGACCGAAGCCACCTTGAAGCTGACCGGTATTCCCGCTTTTCATTTGGCGGCGACGGTCACCTTTGAGACCTTGGAGGCCGCATCGCAAACCGTGGCGGTGCTGATGGGATCGGGGCTGGAGCCGGCGGCCCTGGAACTGCTCACACCGCAGCTCATCGCCCTGATGAACCGGGAAAAAGGCCTTGGATTAGAAGAGAAACCATCCCTGTTTTGTGAATTCCACGGCATAAGCAAAGCGGCCTTACGTGAAATCGCCAATCTGGCTGAAGAATTGTGCGAAGACGGCGGCGCCGTTACTTTTAAAACCGGAGTGACGGAAAAAGAGAGAAGGGAGTTGTGGCGGGCGCGTCACGAGGCCTGGGAAACCATCCATCGGGCATTTCCCGGAAGGGAAACCCTCATCGTGGACGCGGCGATCCCCATCTCTGATTACCCCGAAATGGCCATCTTCTCACAAAGACAATTGGATGAGAAAAAAGCCCTGGGATTTGTTTTCGGCCATGCCGGAGACGGCAACCTGCATGTGGTGATGGTGGGTGATCCGGCCGATGAACGGGAATGGGGGGCCATGGAGACGGTCAACGATGCGATTGTGCATCGGGCCGTACAATTGGGCGGCACCTGCACCGGCGAGCATGGTATCGGCATCGGCAAGCGCAAATTCATGCAGTTGGAGCATGGCGAGGGGTATGATGTAATGAAACAGATCAAGTCGGTCATCGATCCCAAGGGGTTGATGAATCCTGGGAAAATGTTTCTGTAACCTAAGTTAGACGATTGTCGAGCTTGCCGCATATACAAGGCGGATGTCTTTCCGCTATAGTATGCTATGCGGGAAGACATCCAACGCCGTAGATGCGGTGAGATCGGCAAACCCAATGGGTTTCAAATTTTGGAAGGTAATCATGGTGCATTGCATTATGATTAAAGTGATTTCCATCGAGACCAAAATTTGAATCGCCTAATTTAGGTGTAATTATAGAGAATCATATTAACACCGTACCAACAAAATGCCAGAGGTGGAAATACAATCAAACAATTTCCACCTCCGGCATTTTTTAACAGACGATCAACGCACCTTCTTCAATCAACCGACAATATCCAGCAGCGATCCAACCATCTCGTCTTCCGTTTTGATCACTTTTAAATTTGCATCGTAACCCGCCTGGGTTGGGATGGTTTCGGTCAGCTCTTCCGCAAGATCGACATTGGATGATTCCGCTTTGGTGACCTCCCCGTCAACTACGGTTTCTTTGGGGTAGCCGGGCGTATCGACCTTATCGATCTCCACCCTGACGCCGCCGTTGTCATCCTCATGCAACAAGGCTCTCTGCTTTTTGAATTCATCCGTATTTACGTTGGCGATATTGTTTGAAGTGACATTGAGCTTTTGCTGAAACGCTTTCACACCCGATATACTTGCATTCAATGAACTAATCATGGCATCTCCCTTTCGCTTGGCTTTCAAGGCGCCAAGCTCACACCCAAGTAGTACTGCCAGAAGCATGCCATCGACCAGGAATGAAAGAAAACACTTTTATTACAACAAATTACACAAACAAACGACTTCCATTCCGAAATTATGTGACGTTTTGTGTCTTTTTGTGATCAAAAATTGGCAATTTCCTTAAAAACCCTTAGCCACAGCAATTGACACCGCCGCAGGATAAATGTATGTTGCAAGATCTCCATTCTGCTCCAACCAGCTTCTTCCAGAGCAACGTTACCAATTTCATATTATTCGGATCTACGTGATATCTTGTTCGGCCTGATCTTAGGCTTGGTGTTTTGAATCTTAATTAAAGTGAACCAGGGAAACCTGAAAAGGAGGAGCCATGCGTGAAGCCATTCGTCCTTCAGGAATTCGCGTTCGTTATAACGAAGATGCTTTTATGCTTGCCGAGTTGGTCCCCCCGGCCAAAGGTCCGCGTCGAGGGCGGCCTGGCCGACCCACAGGTCCGATTCCAATGCCGGCCAAGCCCACGGAAGATTCCGAAGAAATACGCAATATTATGGAGGCGCTCGCCGGAAGCGAACTGAACCTGGTTGAGTCAGTCGAATTGCAGCCCAACATCGAAGCAACACCGCCCTCGGGCATTCGCCGGCCGAGAGCGCCCTCCGTATCGTCTCAGAACATTTCCGTCGATATTGAAACCGACGAAAACGAGCAATCCGTGATGCTGTTGGAGCAGGATGGTTTCTACAGCTGGGTCCTGCCTTCCGATGTTCACCCGACACCCTCGCAGAAAGGAACCCGTGGAACAAGGGGCGCATCGCGCAAAAGCGTAACGTTCTCTATTGAGGTGCGACCGGAAAAATCCGACGGCGCCAAAGCTCGCCGTGGATTTATCAAGGATTTTGTTTACGGGAAGATAAAAGCCTGGATATTCCGTTATGCGGCCAAAGCCGGCGTTCAACTGGGAATGAAGCTTCTTGAAAGAAATGTCAAACAGGGGCCGGTGATTATCAATTCGGCGACAGACCCCACGGCTTGGAAACGGCCTTCCAATCTCTCCCGAATAAAGCTTCCCAAGCACCGGGTCCCCCGGATATTGCTCATGGTTCACGGCACCTTCTCCAGTACGGCAGGGGGCTTCGGCGCCTTGTGCGCCGCACATTGGGGACAAGAATTTCTTAAAGCCGCTTTCGATTACTACGATCTGGTGCTCGGCTACGACCATCGCACCCTGAGCGAGAACCCTTACTCCAACGCCGTGGATATTTTCGAATGCCTCACCACCCTTAAAACCAAACACCCGGCCTACATCGACGCCGTGTGCCACTCCCGTGGGGGGTTGGTGCTGCGCAGCCTGGTGGAGACCATTCTGCCGGCAACCGGAACCTGGCACGCGGATATGGGCAAATGCGTTTTTGTTGCGGCTACGAACGGCGGCACCCTGCTCGCCGAGCCCGACAACTGGCAAACCCTGATCGACCTGTACACCAATCTCGCCGCCGCCACCTCCCGCGCCCTTTCTCTTTTTCCCACAACCGCTGTTGCGGGAATCGTGCTGAAGGAAACGGTGAACACCATCAGCTCATTGGTCAAGGCACTTGCCGCGGGCGCTTTGGGCACCGATGCGGTTCCGGGCATTGGCGCCATGGAACCGGACGGACGGTTCGTTTCTGAAATCAACAAAACCCAGCCCGGTCAGAAAGGGCCGACCGAATCGCTTTATTATGTGGTCCAATCAAACTTCGAAGCCAAACTGTTGTCCGGCGACGAACACGAACCCAAGGAGTTTCCAAAGCGCCTGATTTTTATGCTGGCGGACAAACTGATCGATCAGTTGATGAAGGAGCCGAACGATCTGGTGGTCAATACCAGATCCATGGCAGCCATCGATGTCGCCGCCGGCAATTTTGTCAAGGACACGCTCGATTTCGGCAAGAACGCCGCCGTCTATCATACCAATTACTTTATTCGTCCGGAGCTGGTACAGGCGTTGATCCGTTGGCTCGACATTCCCGCTCCCGGAGGGTCACGCTTTTCAGCCCCTGGAACCAGCACAACGATGCCGTTACCGGCCGCTGCCGACTCGAACATATCCGTTATCGAGTCTTCCGCGACGGCAGAGGAGGCAAGGGAACTCATTAAGGACAAGTCTCCCGCCTATCTCATTGTCCGTCGCCCTTATGAAAATAACACGCTGCATTATGCTTTCAGCCCCGATGAAATACTCGAAGCGGCCGCCGAACGCCTTACGGAAGAGCCCTTAATGAATGTCCTTGATCTTCATGAAACAGACGCCTCACCCGAAATTCGCGGAACCGCCCCCCCTGAGCCTGCGCGATCGGGTTTGAGAGCGCCCGCGCAACGAGGCGTCCTGATGGAGGAAGATGGTCCGGCGGGCGTAATCCCGGAACCTGAAGAAGTACTACCGGCAGAAAAGCTGGCACAAGCGGCTACGGAACAGGAAGATCTCGGCCCACCGGAGAAACCGCGCTACGCCAGCCGGGCAAGCATGACTTTCAGAGGTCGCGGGCCAATGCCCATGACGCCCCCTCTAAGCGAGCCCAAATCCGTTGAATCCGGAAAGCAGCCGCCGGAGGATATATCGTGCAATTTCCAGGCAGCCATGGATCAACAGGTGAAGATCAATCAGACCGCCGCCATCGACATCACAATCTCCCGCGAAATGATTGCCGCCGTCAAAGGGCGGGCGACGGCAACGACCAAAGGCAAGGTCAAGACGGACCAGAAACTCATTATCCATGTCGCACCCAAGGTCAATTTCAATAATGTGGGGGAGAGCCGTGTGGAAGTCCTTCCGCCTGGGGCCAAGGAGCCTGTCATGCTCAGTTTCGATGTCTGTGCGACGGACATTGGACCGGGAGAAGTCTGGGTCGTTTTCCGTCAGGGCGTAATGCCCATCGCTGTTTTGAAGCTCTACCCCGAGGTGGTTGAACAATTGCCCGATGTCGTCAAACGGCAGAACGCGAACCAGCCAACCGCCCTGATTTCCGTTCCGGCGAATCCTCCCCATTCACTCCTCATCATGGAGCGGAGGAACGGCAACGAGCTTCGTTTCAGTTACGAGCTGCGCTCGCAGGTTCTGGACGTTCTTGACATGTATGAATCTTCTGCCATCAAAGGCGATCGAATGACGTATGTTCAGAACCTCTATGCGGAAATCGAGAATCGCTGGATATCCAGCGGCAAGGATGTAACCGCTTTTCAGGAAGAGCTGCGCGCTTACGGCGGGCAGCTCTTCGACGACTTGTTTCCCCTGCCCCTTCAACAGATCCTGTGGGATAACCGCGGACGCATTCAGAGCATTCTCGCAATGAGTGAAGAACCCTTTATTCCCTGGGAACTGGTTCATCTGAAAAAGCCTGGAAGCAGCCTGGGCGAGGAAACATGCTTCCTCGGCCAATTGGGCCTGATCCGCTGGCTGCACGGCTGTGGATTTCCGCCGAACGATCTTGACATACGCAAGGGAGAACGCGTCCGTTACGTCATTCCCCAATACCCCCATCCAAAATACAAACTGGCCGCGGTAGAAGAAGAACGCCAATATCTGGAAAATAAATTCGGTGCACAGCCCATAACGCCGCAGCCCAATGAGGTTCGCGAGGCGCTTAAGGGACCGGCCGCCTTCGATTTATTTCACTTTGCCGGACACGGCATGGCCGAAAACAATAACATCGCCCATGCTCAACTGATGCTTCAGGGGCGTGTTGAGAATGATAACTATATACCGGTCTACCTGAGCGCCACCACGGTAGAAGCATTTGCCAACCTTCGCGGAGGAGAACTGTTGATTGCCAAATTCAATGGAACGAAATTTTCTGATTAAATTGAAGCGAATTTCTATTTGTCAGAATCGATGATAGCCAAAGGGTGCGCTACGCGCGTCGATTAGATTGGGTTTTCTAAGGCATGAGCAGGAAGGCTTGAATAAAATGAGGGGAACAGCGTTTTGGTTGCTGCTCCCCTCCGACATTTTACTCAATGCCTCCTGCACCCGGCTATCCCTTGGCAGGTTGCTCCCCAGCAGAGCCTGCCTCCGTTTCGCCGGGCAAATCGGATCGAATGGTTAAAACTTCATTTTTTGCTGACTGACCACGGATAACTCGTCCCTTATTCGGTTGAGCACATTCAAGATAGCGGTTAACACCAGGGCTTCCAATTTCTGACTGATCTCTTCGGCGGTCGGTTGAGTTTTCATATTTTCTCCTTTTTAAAAGATTTCAGATGCTGCCAATCGGACATGTTCCGCATTGACGGTTTGGTCATGGTTCATGGAAGCGGCCACCAGGGCGCCGCGAGCCAGATGATTGGCTTTTCTGAAGATACCGCCCGAGCCTTGGTGAATGGCCGTGATGGCATCGTCCTCGAACAACATCCGGTCTATTCCGGTAATGGAAAGATGATGCTGAAGATACACTCGCATTTGATCTTTTTTTGCACCGATGAAATGACTCTTTGCCACCACCCGCGATGCCAGGGGCAAGCATCCCGGGTATCTCAAGTTATCGATCAAATGGGTTTGACCGGCCAGCACGATGGGCAGGTAGGGTTTGGAGTCCATCTCAAACTGGCAAAGGGTGTGCAACTCCACAAATACTTCTAATCGCAGCAAGGACGCTTCGTCGATGATCAGAACTGTCTTTTGTTTTTTGCCGTGGATCTCCAAGACTTCTCGTTTGATTCGATCGGTCATGGCCGCACGGGAGGTGCCGGCAGGTTTCATCCCTAACTCTACCATGATTAACCGGTACATTTCCAAGATTGAACCGGATGTAGCTGTAACGTAGATCAGCTTGTACTCGGACGGATGCAGACCATTGAGCAGATAGCGGATGGCAGTAGATTTGCCGGCGCCGATCTCACCGGTGATCAAATAAATCGCACCCAATCCCAGGCTGTAATCGAAACGGTTTTTGGCCGCTGTAAGTTGATCTGTTTCGATAATATCCTTCACGGCGATATCCGCCGTGAAAGGCTCTTTGGTAAAACCGAAAAACGGCATGTAAGTCATTTCCATAACCCGCCTCCTTGATAGTCGGCTTTCTGATCCGTCTCGAGTTGCGGGTTGACGTTCTTGTCCCGCTTGACCCGGCAATTGACATGCAGATCCACGGGAACCAGCAAACCGTGCGAGGTTTGGTTGAGAAATACCTCGGCTACTTTTGGCTCGCATTGGTGATATAAAACTCTCACCCGTTTACCGATCAAGGCCACCGGCGCTTCGAACAGGTTGCCGTTGAGCGTGATGGTTCGATCCTTGGCAACGGTTCGGTAGACGGCGGTACGGAAATGGTCTTTAAGATTTTTGGGCGCCTTACGAATGCAGGCAAGGTTTTGACTGAAGCGATCAAATGGCGTCATGCCGGTGGCACTGTGAGTACGCTGGTGATAGGTTTCCAGCCAAAGGGTGAAGGATCGGTTCAATTGTTCCAACGACGAAAGCTTCGCCTCGGGCAGGAACGATCCGCGAACGGTTCTGAAAAATCGTTCTATTTTTCCTTTTCCCTGTGGCTTGTACGGCCTTGCATGGATCAAGGCAATGGATAGCGACGCACAGGTAAATTCGAGTCCATGACTGCGATACGCCGAGCCGTTGTCCACATACAATTTTCTTGGCAATCCGCGTTTGGTCAGAGCATTTTCGAAGGCCTCCATGAAACAGACCAGATTTTCCGACAGGTAGAATTGGCCATGCACAATCAACCGTGAACGATCATCGATAAAGGCGATCAGATAGGTCTTGCGTAGCCTCAGGTTCACCGTCACCTTGGGGCCGTGCATGACATCGCTTTGCCAGATGTCATTGACCATCTCGGCTTCAAATTTTCTGCGGTCCTCTGCTTTGGGAGATCGATCCATCAGGCCATGTAAATGAAACAGCCGATAGATCGTGGAAAGGCCGGTTGATGCGGGAACCAGTGTCTGTCGCTTGAGACTTTCCAGAAGCATCGGCACCGGGGTCGCCATTTGACTGCGTCTGGCGGCAAGAACGATATTGATCGTTTCGTCGTCCAGTTTTCTGGGCACGCCCCGGTCGCCTCGTTTTCCCGGATACAACGACTCGATACGACCGCCGCTCTTCCGGAAGCGTCGAATCCAGCGATAAATTGTATTCTCGCTAATTCGTGTTCTGCCGGAATGGGGGATCGCCCACTTTCGTTCGCACTTCTCCCGCAACAATCGCCGTTTCTCGTTTTTTGCCAGGTGAGTGGTGCCGACAAAATCGTGAATCACTCCGAATCTGAAAGCGGCGATATCCTTATCCTTGTTTTCCGTCATGCAAACCTCCTTTTTTGGCGTTTCCTCCCGCATAAACAATTTCTCGTGGGCGGGGTAGCGCACTGTTGGGTAGGTTCGATGACGACCGGAAGGATCGTCGGATTAAATGGCCCGACTGACGGGAATCTGTCCCATGTCCATCAATCGGAAAAAGGAAAGCAGCCAATCGTTTCCTATACCAAAAAAGGCCATGGTTTTTCGTTTCAAAGCGGCCAACCAATGGCGTTGCCGTGACTTGGACAGCGCCGGGTTCCACTTGCCACCTGTCAGACGCCGATGTAGACAATCGTGAATTGTGTCGATTGGCGCCTGGAACCGGAAAAAATACCCCTCGGGCCTCATGCGAATAATACAATTGCAGTCAGGGCAACGGTAACGACGAAACCATAAACTGTTGGGAAAACCATCGAAGCAGGCAAGAACATACCCATGTCCCCAAATTCTGGGCGAACGACATCGGGGACAATCACCGGGCTTTGGCCAATTGAAATTTCGGCCGAGTTTATAAATTTCCTTGAGATTTACACAAACGGGAACTATCATTGGAGTCTCTTTGGAGTGGGTCGTAAAAACGACCCAATTTTTTGGGGTGCTCCGGTCCGACAACCGTCACCCCATTTTTTTTGCATAAAAAAAGCCCCTTACCTGGGGCTCATTTAATTCAAAAATCCATTTCCGTTTGTCAACGATCGTGGAAATTTTGCTGGCTACACCACCATCATATTTGGCATCCTACAAGAACACAATGAGCATCGGCCCATGGTTGTGTTGAATGCCTGCCAGGTCGGCAGAGCGGGTTATACCCTATCTCGCATCGGCGGTTTTGCCTCGGCATTTTTAAACCGTGGCGCCGGGATTGTTGCGGCTGCACTGTGGAGCGTGGGTGACCAACCGGCGTCCAGCTTTGTCAAAGCATTCTACGACCGGCTCCAGAAAGGCGATACCCTCGCCAAGGCAGTGACCGCTGCCCGGGAACATGCCAGAAAAGCGGGCGATTCCACCTGGCTGGCCTATTCTGTTTATGGAAATCCCGATGCTCGGGTGCATTTTCGATAGGGTGCTTGTAAATGCTGAAATAGAAGCTTTGATCTATAGTGAGGCGGCAGATACCCTTACAGAGCACAGGTCCACTGAATTTGGGATTATGGTATGTAATCAAACGAATAGATGGCCAGTGAATTCGTTGGATATTCTCAATTAACTCCAACTCAACCGATCCGACCGCCTGCCCCAATATATTGTATGCCGAGCAAAAAGCCCTTTGGACTTTTTGCCTATCGCCACGGATGGGCGAAAAAATACGGTACAAGATTTGCATTCTGTATATCACCGCATTTCGCGTATTCAACGAACAGAAACTGTCCGGATAATAACTTGTTGGAAGTGTGATTGAGATATATTCGACATTATCTTCCAGGATATGTCGCATGTTTGATAAGGAATATAATTTTGGTTAGCAAAAAAGACACATCTTCTCGACTCATATTAAAGGGACCCAAAATTTCCCTTAAAGATTGGGAGAAAACCGATTTTGCTTACTATAAACGCGCCGTGAAGAGTAGTGTCGAATGGTTACGATGTGAAGCTCCGTGGACTGTCAGCTCATTTAACTACCAGACAGACTTTAATGCAATAAAGCATGAAATTGACCATAACCTTAAAAGCAAGGTTAGAAATAATCTTATTATCTATAAAAATGATACCGATCCAATTGGTTTTGTAAACAGATACTGGAGGAGCAAAGAGACAAATTGGCTAAGAATTGGAATCAGAATTTTGGACAAAAACGATTGGGGCAAAGGGTATGGCTTTGAAGCAATAACTATTTGGGTTGATTACCTTTTCACCGAGCTTAATAATCTCAAGAATATTGGTATGACAACTTGGTCCGGAAATGAAGCGTTAATTCGACTGGCTTATTCCTTAGGTATGATAATAGAAGCTCGACATAGAAAGGTAAGGTCATTTAGTGGGTTGGAATATGACGCTATAGGTTTCGCGGTACTCAGAGAAGAGTGGACTCGAAAAACAGAATACAAAACTCTCAATTTTAAAGGAGGGCAAAATGAAAGACAAAAACAGTAATCCAAGTAACACCACCATCACGTCGGGATCGGAAGAGGTTGTCAACAAAACTGTTGGGTATGATGGGGCTGTTAAAATTACCTCAACTAACGAAGAGGTTGTCAACAAAACTCTTGGGTATGATGGGGCTGTTAAAATTACCTCAACTAACGAAGAGGTTGTCAACAAAACTCTTGGGTATGATGGGGCTGTTAAAATTACCTCAACTAACGAAGAGGTTGTCAACAAAACTGTTGGGTATGATGGGGCTGTTAAAATTACCTCAACTAACGAAGAGGTTGTCAACAAAACTGTTGGGTATGATGGGGCTGTTAAAATTACCTCAACTAACGAAGAAGTTGTCAACAAAACTCTTGGGTATGATGGGGCTGTTAAGATCTAACTAAAAAATGTTTCAAGAAATATAAGTGCAAAATGACTCTGCTTGTTCCAAGACTTGATTCAGCATACAGCATCAGACTTTTTGATGTGTTGGCTTAACCATCAATTATTAGGCCAACTACGCATGCAGTGATTTCAATTAAGAGTCATTGCATGCGTTAAAATATCATAATTTACCATGATCGTAGAACTTTTCCATCTTTTGAAGATTAAAGGTGAAATCCTATTGTCCCAAAATTCAGTTGGATTTGAATACAGTTTTACCATTTGTAGCCAGTTGGACGCTCTTTGTTTACAAGCACATCATTCAGTCAAGATTATCTAAAGCTCCGCCAATAGGGCTCCCAGACAGTGATCGGTTGGGGTACTAAAGGTCGCTGACAAAGTATTGCACAAATCCTGTTATACAGGGTTTTAATGCATTACTTAATCAAATTGTACTGTGATTTTACTCGTCAAACATCAATTAAGAGTTTTAATATGATCAACATAATGTTCTATTATATCACAATAATATAAGCTTTTTAGAAGTATATGAACCTGAGAAGTCATCGTTTCGATCCACCCTCTTTTTGAATAGGTATTGCAGATAAATTTAGCTTAACCAATTGAATTTATTGGTTCCAACTGAATTTTGTTTCTATAGGTGAAATCATAATGAATACCTGTGTGGAAGAACAATGAAGTTAGCGATTTTAAGAGGATGTTTGCATCACCCAAGGCCAGGGTTACCTTATGGTTCTTTAACATCATCTTTTAATATAGCAAACAGCTTCATTCACTCTAATATATTTACGGATATAGATTTTTTTGATGAGGATTATAAGCATGAAGAGGAAAATCAATATGGAAATTGTAAGGTAAAGCAAATAATCTTTCCATATGGAGGGAAATTACCCAATAAATACGATCTAATATACTTATCTGGTGGACATTTTTATTATTCAAGTTTTTCTCAAAGGCCCAATAATACTATTCCTGTAGTTGCAGAGATTGGTACTGCTCACTCACCAGAGCAATGGTCATCACTTATCCTTTCATTGCTTCAAAAGACTATTTTTAAACACGATGGGTTGATTTTCAAATCAAGTAGGGCTCGTGATTTTTTTATTAGAACATTTAATTCATGGAAGAAAAAATTTGGAATAGAAATTGATTGTAAAAATAAAGTTGTTACAAACGGTGTAAATATTAAAAAAAATAAATTTAGTTTTAACAAGAGAGAAAAATTCCGACGTGAATTTAAGATAAAGGAAGAGAAAATATTATTTCTAGCTTATAGCCGTATATCACCAACCTCAAAAGTCGACTATGAATATTTAATTCACCTCTGGAAAGACATAATAGAATCTAACCCTAATGCAATTTTAGTGATTTCAGGAGCTATCGTTACTCGCCCAGATTACAGAAAGTATCCGCAAAAACTTTTAAATATAGCAAGAGAAATTGGCGTGTATAAAAACGTGAGAGTGATAGCAAATCCTCATGATTTGTGGAGTCCTGCGAATAGTTACCTAATGTCGGGTTGCGATGTTTTTATACATACAACGAAAGGGCTTGAGGAAACGACCTCAAATGTTGTTTTAGAGGCAATAGCACATTCATTGCCTGTTTTAGCAACAAACTGGGCCGGAATGCCAGATATAATTGAAGAAGGAAAGAATGGATTTCTTATCGATTGCTGGGTTTCTGATGTTCCATCGAGTTTGTCTCTTTCAATCTTCTCAAGGGACTCCCTTTATGTAAACAGCGAAGTCGAGAAATATATTGCCATTGATACGAATAAATTATCATGCAAAATTAAAGAATTAGCAGCAAATCGTCCTTTGCTTGAAGGACTTAGGATAAAAACTCGGCAAATAGCTGAATCTAAATTTGATATAAATGATAAATGTAATGAACGGATTAATTTTTTTTATGATTTAATAGAAGTTTCCAAAGCATATAAATCTAGCACTTTAAATACTTGTTCCATTGTAGACTTAGCGAAACTCTTATCCTTTATGTCAAACCAACCCGTTAATGACTCATCCCTTCTGTACATATCACCCACAATTGATCTGCCAAATAACTTTTTGCTATTGTCACAAAATTCAGTTGGATTGCGTAGCTATCTGAACGATCTGCTCCGGCAAACTTAGCAGGTTTGATAGACGCCGAAAGCCTGGAAGGAGCTTTTCTGTATCGGGGAGTGGTTCAATGTCGCATTTTTCACCATTCATCTCGATTGAGGCAAACAGTTCTTCCAGGCTCGATTTGCCATCCAGAAGGATACCCATATAATCCGGATTGCTCAAGTTTTTTACCAACGGAGTTTCGGCCAGCATGGTCTGCAACCGTTTTCGCATACTATTGTTTCCTGTCCTTCGGCGATATTCGCGGCGCTGGCGACGAAAAAACTGTTCAAGGATATTGTTGGTCCGTTGCGGATATATCGTTGCGGGGCCTGTAGACGTATTGATTTCTATTGGATCGGCAAAAAGTTTATCGCCATAACGATCGATTTGTTTAGCAACTTTGAGGCAAAGCGGATCATCGGCAAATTTGTTGTTCTCCAGCCGTTTGCGAAATTGATTAACTCCTTGTTCGATGCTGCCCATGTCCTTGGTGCTGCCTTCATCGTTAAGGCCTTTGCCGCTACCGGGCAAGGCGATACGCATCTTCTCCCGAAGATCGTCAAACAGCAGGCAACGCCAGCGCAGTTCTTCAACGGCTGGCTCGAACACGGGGTCCTGAACAATAGCGACAACCTGGCGAACCAACTTATAAAATATACGATTGCCGATCCGGTCCTCAGCGGGCAGACACCGAATCAGGTCCGGCAAATACTCGGTTAATATCAACAGGCGCCGAGAGAACTCCAACAAGGGACGGTCGAAAGGAAAACCGTAGCCGTCGCCATTTTGCTTGCCCTGCAAGCACCACAGGGCCAGCGAGTAGGTCGATACCAGGGGCAGCAATGTCATATCGGAGACGGGGTCGGCACGCCTTATTAACGTTGCCAACTGTCTGGCATCGATGTCGTGCGGTTCAATTGTCTGGCGTACCTGACGCACCAGGGCATTGAGTTTGGTGGTGGCCGCATGCGTTCGCAGGCAGCTCCGCAGTTTGCGGTGGCAAGGATCGATCAGATCTTTGCCCACATCGCGCAGAAAGTGAAAGTGGCAGATAAAATCTCGGCAGTTGGGAAAAACCTCTGCCACCGCTTTTAGAATACCGGTGCCCATGTCGTGAACACAGGCGATCGGTTCGCCGTAATCACGGCGTAGCCGTTTTAAAAACGGAATGATGTATTCGGACCGTTCGCTGGGCAGCTTCACATTGGCCAGTACAAATTGGCTCAGGCTGTCCAGGCCGGTCATCAAGGCCGGTGAATCCGCCTCATGGGTGGCATCCAGATGCAGGATGTAACCACCGGAACGCTGCATGGCCCGATTGATTCGCGGTGTAGCTCGACGATGAGCGATGGCCAGATAGGTGATGAACTTTTGTCCCAGGTATTCGATCTCCGATGCGCATAGATCGACATGGCGGGCGAGAAGTCCTTGGCGAACCTGTTCGATATTTTGGTGTTGCTCGAACAACGCACGACCGACAAAGACCAGCACATCCCAGGCTACATTGCAGCAGCGCGGAACCAGACAACGCAATGCTTCGGAACGAAAAAGGCTCCCGCATTGCGGGCATTCGAGGATAGTCTCATGCGCGACAAACGGCGTAGTCATACTCAGTACTGTCTTTTTTCTCGTTTTCTGCACATTGAGTTTGCTGTCGCACAGACAGGTATCGTGTTCCGGTCGAAACCGAACCGTCGGCACCCGGGCAAACAAACCGGCCGGGCGAGTCTCCCGACCAAGCCGCTCCAGGCATCGGTTCAGCGCCGCCAAAGCTGCCGCACCGGAGTTTAACCCGTTTTTTTTAAACCGTGTCGACGGAACAGTTCCATGACTTGCCTGGCTTCGATACGCACTCCGGTGCGCCGTTTAACCGCTTGTGCCAATTGCCCGAACCCGGCATCGGGGTGGCGAATAAACTCGACCAGCACCAGAATCGCCATTTCGGCCGGAAGTTGACCACTGTCGTTTTTTTGAATTGCCCGAGACTGAGCGCCGGCCGTTTCGTCATCGGCGGCCAGGTAGACAAATGAACGCCCCAGCTTTTGTCGCTGCAAGCGGCCTTGACGGACCAAGGACACCAGCACCGAATGGCAACGGCAGTGCAGCATTTGTCCAAGTTGCTCGGCACTCATTCCCGCCGCGCTGCCCGACACCAACATGACAAGGGTATCGGTGAGACTTCCTGTACGTGAGAAGCCGATGTCTTTGTAAAACCATAATCCTTGACGTCCGAAGCGAGGTATCGAAGCCAGTGTGTACCAGCGCCCGTTGTGGGTAAAACTGCTGTAGTAACCGATCATTGCCATGAACCGTCTAACAGAAGGTACGGAATAGTCCGACTGCTCGGCCAAGGGGGCGATCATCCAACAAGGCTGCTTTTTAAACAGCGCTCTGATTTTATCCGAGCCATTGTTTGCTAACGCCATGGCGGCCTCCTGATAAAGTAATGCATATAGTCCAATTATAGGGTGTTTTATGCATTACATTATCACTAATAGCCGCTTTCAACAAGTCCAATGATGTTGGCAAAATAAGCGATGCACTTTTAAAAATGCTATTGTGATCAATAGTATATGGTTTCAAACGAAAGTATTTCTACATGAGAAGAATTGGTTTGGCGGATACAGAAAAATGATCATGTATGGCACGGAATAAACATGTAACTATTTGAATTCTTTCAATCCAACTGAATTTTGTTTCTATAGACTTTTTGCTAACTTCAAAATTTGCAAACAATTATAGTTCAAGAATTTTTGAGATTATCCTCAATTCGAAAATAATAAGTGTAAAAAAGGTTAAAAGTCAGCTCGTTAAGGTGCCGAACAACACATCTATAATGGACTTGAATCGTTCAATTTTTGAATTATTAAATCTTGACGCTGTAAGAATAAAGAGAGAACTTAGTGACTAAATCTGTTTCAATCATCACAATGCCTTGGGGACAACCTATTTACCCAAACTTGTTAATGGGGAATTTACATTCAATAATAGAAAGTGAATATCAAACAACTTCATATTCATACCACCTTGAGTTTTTAAAATTTATTCACAGCCATGGATACCACATTCGTGATTACCAAGCTATGATTGGATGCTTTGGATTGGGTGACTTTATTTTTGCAATTCCCCCATTAAAGGAAGCGAACAATATTGATGATACACATTATTGTAATTACCTAGCATCTAAAGGGGTTCAAAAAAATGTGATTGATATGGCTTTTGAATTCCGCAAATTAGCAGTTGATTTTTTAAATTCTGTTTCAAAAGAGCTAAACGGGAACGATTTTCTGATTTTTTGCCCGATGTATCGAGAGCTAACTCCAAGCCTCGTTTTGGCCAAAAAAATCAAACAAGTCCATAGGGATGTTAAAATCTTATTTGCAAGTGATGTTTTGGATGGGGACATTTCGAGCATCTTAATTTCAGAATATAAATTTATTGATTTTGTAGTCTCTTCAGACCCAGAAGAGAAGATCCTCTCTGTATTAGCTGGTGCTGAAAACTTTATTACAGAAGATATTCCGACTGCCTTGGAGTCAAACAGATGCAATGCAGTCTCATTAGATTTTTTAAAAACTCCTAATTATGATGATTTTTTTTCACGACTTAAAAGGAGCAAATTATATTCAGAAATATTGCCAAAGACATGGTTGCCATACGAGTATTCTAGAGGATGTTGGTGGGCTGAAAAATCCAAATGTGCTTTCTGTGCACTTACAAAATCAAATTCAACGTACAGAGAAAAAGAGATTGATTCGGCAGTAAATGGAATGATTGAACTGTCAAAAAAATACAGAGTTTTAAATTTTCAATTTTTTGATTGGACTGTTCCAAAAAGTAAAAAAACATTCAATAAGCTTTTCACGAAAATTAAAGAACAAAATTGTAATTTCACAATTTATCTTCAATCAAAAACAAACATTTCCAAATTACAATTATTATTACTAAAAAATATTGGTTCAGTAATCCAGTTTGGTATTGAGAGCTTAGATACAAGTGAACTAAAAAGAATAAAAAAAGGATCTACAGTTTTTCAAAACATACGTGCATTAAAATGGTGTGCCGAATTAAATATAAGGTCAGAATGGAATATTCTTTATGGCTTTCCCAATGAAAGGAGTTCTAAATATAGAAGGTTAAGTAACGTATTGCCATCTTTGTATCATTTATGGCCACCATCTTTCAACAGATTTAGGTTCCAAAAAATGAGCCCTTTTTTTGATAATTCTCTCTCTTACAATATAAAAAAAAATGGGCCTCTTAAATGGTACAAATATATATACTCTAATCTTTCATCCAGTAAGCTAAAACTAATTGCAGAAGAGTTTGATTATAAAAAATCCGAAGATTACCTCGAGTATGAGTCTTTTGAAAAAGTTAAAAAACAAGTAACTATTTGGAACAAGAATAGTGAATTTTCTTATCAGAAACTCATATATCTATGCGGTCCAAATTTTATTACTATAGTTGATTTAAGGTACAGTGATGGAAGGCGCGAATATTATCTAAATTTATTAGAGTCCATCATTTATCTTCTTTGCGATTCAGAGAAAAGTTTAGAAAAAATTTATTCAATTATATCTGAAGAATATAAGTATAAAATAGATATGGCAGAAGTTAACTCTTTTCTGCAAAGAATGGTTGGGTGTAGGCTAATGTACTCAGAAGAAAATATTTTTCTTTCGTTAGCAATTGCAGATGACTTTATAGTTGCCGAAAAAATGCTAATAAAATATTTGCCTTCTGCCCAAATATCCAATATATTTACATCCTAACTTATATGTTGGCTAAATGTGCTTTCAGCTTTTGGAGTCAATTTGATCAACCCAAAACCACTGCTTTATTAACCATGACAATTCCTACTATATAATTATGAAAAGTTTGCCAAAAGTTAGCTGCGTTTGTCCAACATATGGAAGGAATTTTGTGATAGAAGAAGCATTGGAGTCGTTCATTAGGCAAGATTATAAAGGTGAAAAAGAATTAATAATTGTTAATGACTTTGAAAAACAAATATTTCATTTTAACCACCCCGAAGTCAAAATTTTTAATTTCAAGAGAAAAATAAAAACATTAGGAATGAAAAGAAATATTGCTACAGAAATAGCTTCTGGGGAGTATATTTTGCCGTGGGATGATGATGATATCCATTTACCAAACAGAATATCTTGGAGTGTTAAAAGTATTATAAATTCAGAAGAAGAATTTGTCATTTGTAATAAAACTTATGATTTACAATATAATAACGAATTGGTCCTCGATAATAATGGCTACCCATCCACTTCAATTTTTACAAAAAATATATTTAACAAAGTAAATGGGTATCCTGTTGATAGAGATGCAGGAGAAGACAATGGGCTTATCAGCAAAATATCAAATATTAAAATTGTGAACATCACTTTATCAGATGTTTTTTACATCTACCGAAGACTTAGCGGCAACATTGTTCATCTAACTACCTTAGGGAGAAATAAGGCGGGAACAGTGTCAGGAGGATTGATGGTCCAGCAGATAATTGATAAGTTTGTTAAAGAAAAAAAAATTCCTACAGGGGAAATTGCATTAACCCCTGCGTGGCAAAGAGATTACATAAAAGATGTAAATTCATTAGTTTATAAACTTCAGAAGAATAAAATATAGCCAGCGGACTGGTTTTATTCCAACCATAAAATGCACCGGATAAACCGGTGATTTTCACGTTCAATTCAACAACACAAATTTTGGTAGCACTGCTTACCATAAAAGTTGCCAATGGAAAGCTAAACAGCCATCGCAAAATGTTGTGGCAGCCATTTCGAGACCGATTCTTGCAACACTTCCAATTATCTGAAAAATTACCCGACTTTTGATTAGGTCGATATATCACACATTCTTCATCCCTACCAAAACCTTTGATTACAAAATGAAATGAACGTCTCTCATTATCCAAACATCAGATTCAACCAGCAGATATCCCTCGAATGCGGCCAAAGTTTTTGATACCAGTCATTTCTTCCACCAGAAATATGGGGACGGACCAAGCTGGACGCTCAATTGATGAGGCTTTTGATCAAAAACAAGGCCGTTTTTCGGTCTTAAATCGATATTTCCGGGGCCGAAAGAAGTGTTTTAGTGAATCCTCTTGTAAAAGTTTATGATCAGGGAAGAATGACGGTGGTTGAAGGCTTTTTCTTTTTAACCACCGTCTCCTTTTTCAGGGCGGTGAACGAATAATCTGTACCACGGCGATCCTAAACTGGAATGACTCTGATGAGGTCGCCCTCAAGATGCAGCCGTATAGCAAATCAATCTATTGACAGGCGGACGCCACAAGCGAACAACACACAAAAATCGTTTCGCAGCTCGCACGCAAAATGGTATAGATACCGTGTGTTCGATTTATGCTTACCGCCAAAAAGGGATCAATAATGGATATCGGTATCATCCTGCTGCAAGTCGGGGCGCTGTTCATGGCCCTCACCTTTCACGAATACGCCCATGGTTGGGTGGCCCGGCGTCTGGGCGACCGCACCGCCGAGGCCCAGGGCCGTCTGACCCTGAATCCCAAGGATCATATCGATCCCTTTGGCACGGTGATCCTGCCGGCCCTTTTGATCTTCATGCATTCGCCGGTGGTCTTCGGCTGGGCCAAGCCCGTGCCCATCAATCCGCGCAATTTCCGCGACCCGCGCCGGGGCATGATGTGGTCGGCCCTGGGCGGCCCGTTGATCAACCTTTTTCTGGCCGCCGTTCTGGCCCTGCTGTTCAAGGGGTTGCTTGGCATGGGCATTCACATCAGGGGGTTGTTGATGTTTTTGCTGATCGCCATCCAGCTCAACGTCTTTCTGGCGGTCTTCAACATGATTCCCATTCCGCCGCTGGATGGCGGGCGGGTGCTGGTGGGGCTGCTTCCCCCGCAGCAGGCATTGGCCTACAGCCGCATCGAACCCTACGGTTTCATGATCGTTCTGGCGTTGATGTACTTCAATGTGCTGGACCGCTTCGTCTTCTATCCCATCCAGATGATCCTGCGCATGCTTGGCATCGGATAGGTTACCTTCCCCTTTCACCCACAAATCCGTTACCGGTATGAAACGCCCGGGAACCCGCTTGCGGCGTTTTCCCCGTCGCCTTTTTGTACGTCCTGAAAAAGGGCCTGAAGATCCGCGCATTTCGACCGCAACTGTCCGCAACTATAACGAACTAATAATTTTTTAAGTTAATTTCGTCCATACCGATATCACTTCATAGACATTGTGGTTCCCCGCAAACGATACTGACGCTCGAACAACGCGCAAACGGAGTGAAACATGCTATTGACAATGGAATTTTCTGGAAAGGCCCATGAAATGATCGCGGCAGACAAGATTATAAATGCACAGCAGGCGGCCAGGTTGTTGGGTGCCCACGTGGAAACCATTCGGAGAATGGCGCGCAAGGGGAAAATCCCGGCGTTCAAGGTCGGCAAGGACTGGCGATTCAGGCAATCGGCGCTCTTGTCGTGGTCGGAAACCAACCCTGGCATTTCAAAAAAAATCAATCTGTTGTCCATTGATAACGATGCCGGCGTTCGTAAACAAATCCACCGCTGTCTCGACGCCCAGAACTATTCGGTAACCACCGTTGAAAACGGCACCGAAGGGCTGAAACAAATAGAACAGGGACCATTTGATTGTGTTTTACTGGATCTGGCGATGTCCGACATGAACGGCTCGGCGTTTATCCGCCGGATGCGCAAGATTTACGCGGACACGCCCGTAATCATTATAACCGACTACCCGGACAGCAATCTGATGATGGAGGCATCACGCTTCGGCCCGCTGATGCTGGTCTCCAAACCCATCCAGAAAAAAATGCTGCTTTCGGCGGTAAATCTTACGTTGAAAGGTGCCTTGTCGGACACCGGTTCAACGTAAAGGCGAAACGACACCAGTTGGGTGCGGCTTCGCCTGTCGAGGGAACCATAGATGGCAACGATACTTATCGTAGACGATGAACAACCGGTTCGGAAAGTATTGACTCGATATCTTGAGGAAGCCGGCCACACTTGCCAAGCGGCGCCCAGCGTCCGTGATGCCCGGGAAGCGCTGACAAACCGCGACCTGGACCTGATTCTCAGCGACGTCAACATGCCGGAAGAATCTGGAATAGACCTGGCCCGCCATGTAGCCGCACACCACCCCGACATCCCCATGATCATGGTCTCGGTCATGGATGATCCCGACTTTGCCAAAACCGCGCTGGATCTTGGCGCATACGGCTACATCGTCAAGCCCTTCACCCGCAACATCGTTCTGATCAACGTCGAAAACGCCTTGCAACGACGGCGCCTGGAGATCGAAAAACGGGCCTATCTGAACAGGCTGGAAACGTCGGTGCGCCAGCGCACGAAATCCCTGAGCAACCAGTTGACGTTCCTGCAGGATCTGATCGACGCAATTCCCAGCCCCATTTTCTACAAGGACAAAAATGAAAAATTCAAGGGTTGCAATCGCGCCTTTGAAGAGATGACCGGGCTGACCCGGGACGCCATTATCGGCAAAACCCCGTTCGATGTCGTTCCCGAAGACCTGGCCGCCATCTCCACCAAAACCCATCAAGGGATGTTCCACTCCCCGGGAACCGTTATCACCTACGAATACGACATGGTCTATCCGGACCAGACCGTCCATAACCTGCTGGTCAACAAGGCCACCTATCGCAATGGCGATGGCAATCCGGCCGGACAGGTGGGAGTAATGGTCGATATCACCGAGAAAGTCCAAATGGAAAGAGAGTTGCGCCAGGCCCAGAAGCTGGAGTCCATCGGGCAACTGGCCGCCGGAATCGCCCATGAAATCAACACCCCGACGCAGTATATCAGCGATAATTCCCGGTTCATCCAGGAAGCCACCACCGAACTACTAAACATTCTCAAGACTTACGACAACCTATTATCCGCCGCCAAGGCCGGCGCCCCCTTAGGCGATCACATCACGGAAGTGGAGAAAAAGTGCGAGTCGGCGGACCTGGCCTATTTACAGGAAGAAATTCCCCTGGCCATCGAACAGACGCGGGAAGGCGTTTCCCGGGTCAGCAAAATCGTCAACTCCATGCGCCAGTTTTCTCACCCAGGAACCGGAAAGAAAACGCCGGTGGACCTTAACAAGGCGCTGGAAGCGACCATCAATGTCGCCCGCAACGAGTGGAAATATGTCGCCGATGTCGAGACCGACTTCGATCCTCGAATGCCGCCGGTGAGCTGCCTGGCCGGTGAAATCAATCAGGTATTTTTAAATCTTCTGATCAACGCGTCCCACGCCATCGGAGATGTTTGCGAAGACGGGAAAAATGGCAAGGGGATCATAAGCATCACCACGTCGAGGAACAATGGGTGGGCAATGGTGACCATCGCCGATACCGGCCCGGGCATCCCCGAGGAGATACAGCAACGGATCTACGATCCCTTTTTCACCACCAAAAGCGTGGGCAAGGGCACCGGCCAAGGGCTGGCCATCGCCCATCGCGTGATCAATGAAAGGCATCAGGGGTCCATCTCTTTTGAAACCGGGGAGGGACAGGGCACAACGTTTATCGTCAAGCTTCCCTTGAATACACCCGAGAACAACGAAACAACCACATCGGAGGTCAACCATGAAGATCATGCTCGTTGAGGATGACCCTGTATCATTGGCCTTGTTGGTAAAAAGCCTCAGCAAAATCGAGACCGATCTTGTCAAAGCCCGTAACGGCGTCGATGGATGGAAACTGTTCAAACAGCAGCAACCGCGCATTGTCATCAGCGATTGGATGCTGCCGGAAACCAGCGGACTGGAATTGTGCAAACGCATTCGCGCCTGTCCCCAGGACAGCTATACCTATATTATCATCATGACCGCCAAGGACAACAAAGAGGATGTCCTGGCCGCCTTCGACGCCGGTGCGGACGACTACATTGCCAAGCCCTACGATCTGCGTGAGTTGCACGCGCGCATGAACACCGGCAAACGCATCATCCAGCTGGAAGACAACCACCAGACGATGCACCGCACCCTGATCAACAGCCGCAACAAAATTCGCACGGTGTTCGACGCCCTTCCCCAGGAGATCATCTCCGTGGACAAGGAAATGAAAATCGCCTCCATGAACCGGGCGGCGCTTGCCAGCCATGAAGGCCGATACGAAACCCATATCAATCAGCCCCTGGGCACAAATCCGGAGAATGTGGATGCCTCGGCTTGCGGAAGAACGCTAAAAGAAATGGTGCAAAAAACCTTCGAAACCGAAAAATTGCAGTTTTTCCTGGATCAGTTCAAGGACAAGGAAGGCAACGAAGTCATCATGGAACGCACCGCCCTGCCGGTTCTGGACGAAAACGGCATGATTCAGAACATAACGGTCGTCTCCCGCAACATCACGGAAACGCATCAGCGTAACGAAGAGATCAAAAGACTCAACCAGAGACTGCAAAAAGCATCCAGCGAGCTGATGAAGAAAAACGCCAAGCTCGAAAAAACCCTGGACAACCTCGAACGCACACAAACGCAAATGCTGCAATCGGAGAAAATGGCCTCCATCGGCCAACTGGCGGCCGGCGTGGCCCACGAAATCAACAACCCCACGGGCTTTGTCAGCAGCAACATCAAAACCCTGGGCGATTACCAGCAGGACATGAATGATCTTATCGAAAAGTACCAGGAGCTGAAGGACTCGCTGAAGAAGGTCCCCGATGGTCAATTGCCCGAGAAAATATCGGAATTGCTCGCGGAGGTGGAAGAGACCGAGGAAGATGTCGATATCGCCTTTATCCAGGAAGATGTGGGCGAATTGATTGGCGATTGTCGCGAAGGCACCGAGCGGATAAAGAAGATCGTAAACGACCTTAAACACTTCGCTCACCCCGGCGAAGACAAGATGAAGGAGACGGACATCAATGCCGGCATCCAGTCAACGCTCAACGTGGTCAAAAACGAGCTGAAGTACAAAGCCACGGTGATCAAGGAGCTGGGAGACATACCAATCATCCATGCGTATCCGCAGCAGCTCAATCAGGTATTCATGAATATTCTGGTCAATGCTGCCCATGCCATCGAAAAAACGGGTGAAATTCGCATCGTCACGAAAGAAGTGGACGGCATGGCGGAGGTCCGCATCAGCGATACGGGGTGCGGCATCGCCGAGGAAAACCTGCACAAGATATTCGATCCTTTTTTCACGACCAAGGATGTGGGCAAGGGTACGGGGCTGGGGATGAATATCGCCTACAACATCATCAACAAGCACAATGGTGATATTCGTGTGGAAAGCACGGTAGGCGTTGGCACGACGTTTATCATCCAATTGCCCCAGAATACCGAAATGAAAGAAACCATTGTCATGGCCGGAGAAGATTCGGTTTCGGCATGACGTTTCTTTTGGAGACGATCTATGGCGCTCAAACAAGGACATACGCTGCTTCTGGTCGATGACGAGTTCTCGATTCTCAAATCGCTGAAGCGGCTGTTCAGACGGGAAAAATATACCATTCACACTGCGGAAGGCGGTCAGCAGGCGCTTGACCTGCTCAAAAAAATGGATACGCCGGTATCGATGATTATCTCTGACCAGCGTATGCCGGGAATGAATGGTGCGACGTTTCTGGAAAAATCCATCGATATATACCCCGATGCGATCCGCTTTTTACTGACCGGCTATTCCGACATGGACGCCGTGGTGGACGCGGTCAACAAAGGCAAAATCCATCGTTACCTGACCAAACCCTGGAACGATCAGGAAATTGTCATGCTGGTGCGGGAATATCTCGGCAATCTGGAG
Source organism: uncultured Desulfosarcina sp. (assembly GCA_963668455.2). GTDB lineage: Bacteria > Desulfobacterota > Desulfobacteria > Desulfobacterales > Desulfosarcinaceae > Desulfosarcina. The sequence continues at coordinate 136,475 of CAXXOY010000015.1, read as the reverse complement.
CTGAAACGGGAAAACGCCCGCCTTACCGAACTGACCACACTCCAGAACAAAAAACTGGCCGAAATGAACAAAACCTTGGAGGAAACAGTCAACCAGCGGACCTGGGCCCTCAAATACCAGAACAAAATGCTCGAGAAGATGAACACCGGCCTCGAGGAAAGCCTCATGGACATCGTCCGGCTGCTGCTTTCGTTGGTTGAGAGTTCCAGCCCTCGACTGGGAAGTTATATGAAAGAAGTCGCCCAGCTGATCCGCAAAACCGCCAAGGTGGCGGGAATGGACGAGGCCCAGCAGAATCGGCTTGAAATGGCCGGCCTGGTCCACGATATCGGGTTGATCGGCATGCCGGACAGCCTGCTGGAAAAAGACGAACGCGCCATGACGGCCGAAGAGTTCGAAACCTACAGCCAACATCCGGAAATCGCGGCCCTGTGCCTTTCCTCGATCAATAGTTTTCAGGACATCAGCCACATCGTTCACGCCCACCACGAGAACCTGGACGGCACCGGGTTTCCGAACATGCTGCAAGGAGAGGATCTTCTCAAGGAAGCGCGCATACTGGCCGTGGTTGCCGATTACTGTACGATCATGCATTTGTGGCCCTCGGGCATCAAGCGTACCCTCACCACGGCACGCCGCTACCTGGGCCACAAAACCGTGTCGACCCTCGAAGTGAAGGACCCCAATCAGGTTCGCGCCACCGTCGCGGAGAAAATCATCGTCGAGGGGATCGGCAAACGTTACGACGGTGTCATGGTCAATCATTTTCTAAAAGCCATAGGCAGCGACTCGACCGGCAAAACCGAGCACAAGCTGGCGTACAACCTGCTGAAGGAAGGAATGGTCTTAAAAGAAGACCTGCGTTTGAAAGACGGCAGGCTGCTGCTTACCCGCGGCACCGTTTTGAACGACGGCAGCTTGCAGAGCATTCAAACCATCGGAGACCAGGGCATGATCCAAGGAGCCATCAGCATTGCCGCCGATTCGAGTGAGGGAGTAAAAAATGGCCATGAATCGCCATCAAATGATTAAAAAGATCGACAGCATCAACGATCTTCCGACGCTTCCCAACATCGCCATGGAAGTCAACCGGTTGCTCCAGAATGTAAACACGCCCATCGAAAAACTGGTTGATCTTCTGGAACGGGACCAGAGCATGGTTTTAAAAATCCTGAAACTGGTGAACTCCTCCTTCTATGGATTTAAAAGCAAGATCAACAACCTGCGCCACGCGGTGACGCTCATGGGCTACAGTACGGTGCAAAGCGCGGTGGTGACGGTCTCGGTAATCGACAGTTTGAAAGCCAAAAACGATCTCAAGGGCTTTGACATCTCCATGTTCTGGACACACTCCATCGGTGTCGCCGTCATGTGCCGCCATCTGGCAGCCTCAACCAAACTGGCCATGCCCGAAGAAGCATTCACGGCCGGTCTGATCCACGATGTGGGCAAGGTGGTATTGGTCAATCATTTTCCGGAAGAATTCGTCTCCCTTTATGAAATCATCGAGGCCGATGGCGTTGCCTTTTACACGGCGGAAAAAAACGGCGATACCTACCCTCACAATCTCATCGGAGGCAACCTGTCCCGCCGCTGGATGTTGCCCGAACGATTGGATCACGCGATCCGATACCACCATGGCGGTTCCTCCCAGGGGCCCGACGCCGGGTTGACCTTCCTGGTGGCCGTATCGGACACGATCGTCAACATGATGAACAAACAACCCGGACACCAGCTCAGTCCGGATAGCATACCGGAAGCCATCCGCGCCCCCATAACGGGGGTTTTAAAGGACAGCAGCGAATGGCTTCCAGAAATCAAGCAGGAGATCAACGACGTCTGCTCATTTTTCAACAAGGGGTAAAACAATGGAAAAGAAGTCCCACACCCTTTTGTGTATCGACGACGAGCCCAATATTCTCAACGCGCTGAAGCGTCTTCTGCGCAAGGAGGCGTTCAAAATGCTGACCGCCAACAGTGGGAAAGATGGACTGAAACTCCTTGCCGAGAATGAGGTTCATGTGGTCGTTTCGGACCAGCGCATGCCCGAAATGAGTGGCACCGAGTTTCTAAAAGAGGTCAAGGAGAATTATCCCGACATCATCCGGATCATTCTCACCGGATACACCGATGTGGATAGCATCAGTGAATCCATAAACGAAGGACATATCTACAAGTTTTTTTTAAAGCCGTGGAACGACCAGAACCTGAAACTGGAAATACGCCAGGCATTGGAGCAGTATGACCTGATTCAGGACAACAAGCGGCTGCACGAACAAGTGCTGCAACAAAACGCCCAACTGAAAAAAATCAACGAGAACCTGGAAAACATCATTCAGGAAAGGACCCAGAGCCTGGAAATCCAGAACAAGGCACTTCAGATCTCCCATGCGATTCTGGAGGACCTGCCGTTTCCCATCATGGGGGTCAGTTCGGAAATGATGGTGGTCATGGCCAACCGCGCCCTTTATCAGCACTGGGGCAACGAACCGCAGGTTCAGTTGGGAAACGACATCTGCGCGATGTTTGAAGACACCATGAAGGATAATTTGACCGCCTGCCTGTCCTCTCTGGAAAAACGCAGCGTTACCGGCAAAAGCGTAAACGGCAAAAATTTCGAAATAGAGCTGATTCCACTGACCGGTTACTACCAGGGGCAGGGCATCATTTTGTCCCTTACACCGGCCAACTATCCATAACCAATGGAAATGGACCTATCGTATTAACGCCTTTTCAACAGGCAATCATCAACAATGGGGAGCAACTATGCACCATCATGCCATACTGATTGTAGACGACGAGCCCAATGTGCTTAAAGCCTTCCAGCGCAGCCTGCGCAAAATGCCCTATACCTTGATGACCGCCAAGGGAGGGGAAGATGCGCTCACCCTTCTTGAAGCACGTGAAGTGAGTTTGGTGATCAGCGATTACAACATGCCCCACATGAGCGGCCTGGAATTCCTCAAAACCGTCAAGACCCGGCACCCGCATACCCTTACCATTATGCTGACCGGCCAGGCGGACCTGGGCGTCGCCGTTGAAGCCATCAACGACGCAGGGGTTTATAAATTCATCCAAAAACCGTGGGACGATGCGGATTTGAAAATCACGATCATGCGCGCGCTCGAATCCATCGATCTGATTCATGAACGCAATCAGCTACGCGATAAAGTCAAAAACCGGGAAGCCATTTTAAAAGAGCTCGAAAAAAAGCACCCCGGCATCACCCAGGTTCACCGTGACGAAGACGGCTACCTGATTCTGGACAGTTAGCGCCGACGTTTATCGGCATCGCAATTGCGACGGTTGCGGTTGATAAGCCCGTGTTCAGCATTGCGGTTAACACGCCAAACAAAACCAAGGTAACCCCTCCCCCAACAGGGCCGGCTGCGCATAAATCACAAATCCGGCGGCATCCGCTCGGGTCAAGCCTGCCTGAATAAAGCGCGCGTTTAGGGCCTGTTAATGGTCGTGATAAACTGAGCCAAAAATGGTCGTTTAAGATTGAGCCACCCATCGTGGTGGAAAATGCTTAATGTGAGGATTTTTCACTAAGAACTAATCAGGAGGTTCAACCTTTGAAAAAAAGGAGACCATTTTGGATATTCTCACTTTGCACCGCAAGGGACTGACCCAGCGAGCAATTGCCAGGAAGCTTGGCGTCAGCCGTAACACCGTTAAAAAATACATTGATGATCCGGAGTTGATCCTTGCCCCAGCAGAACCCAGGCGGCGCAGAAGCCTGCTTGACCCATTTAAGGACAATATAGACGCTTGGCTTTCCGAAGACGACTATACGGCGACCTGGATTTACGACAGACTGGTCAACATGGGGTTTACCGGAAGCTACGAAATCGTCAAACGCCGGGTAGCCCAACTAAAGGGGCAACACCAAAAGGTTGCCTACATGCGATTTGAAACAGAGCCCGGCTACCAGGCACAGGTAGATTTTGCAGAGTTTCAGGTTGAGCATGCCGATGGAAACGTCGAGAAATTATATCTCTTCTCAATAATTTTGGGCTACTCTCGTAAAATCTATGCAGAGCTGATTAGACACTGCGACCTGACGACTTTTCTGGATTGCCATATCCGGGCCTTCGACTACTTCGGCGGCGTGCCCACCGAAATTTTGTATGACCGGATGAAAAATGTCTACATTGGTCGGATAGCGGGACGAGACAAATTCAACGATACATTGATCGGTTTTGCTCTGCATTACGGGTTCATCCCACGGGTGGCACCAGCCTATGCGGCTTGGGTGAAGGGAAAGGTCGAGAGACCTTACACCTTCATCCGTGAGGGCTTTTGGCGCGGCTATGGATACGCTTGCCTCGAAACAGCCAACAAAGATCTGAACCGTTGGTTACGAATAAAAGATCAGCGGATACATGGCACCACCCACGAAGTCGTCGCTGACCGTTTTGAAAGAGAACAACCACATCTTAGCCAGTTACCACGACAGCCTTTCGATACTTCCTACAGGATCTTCAGGAAAGTCCATAAGGATTGTACGGTTAGATTCGAAGGCAATGGCTTTGTTGTCCCGCACAAGCTGGTGGGGAAAACCGTTGTTCTGAGAGTTAAGGAATGTACCCTGCGGATCTTTGACGATAACCGTCTGGTCGTCATTTATACAATCCCTTCGTCCAAAGGTAATCTTGTTCAAGACAAGCGCTTTTATGCGGAACTGAAAAAGGACCGTGAGATGAACCGGCGCAAATACGCTCATCCTAAGCAGGGTAAGGGCCGCGCCAAATGCACCATCAGCCCGAATAAGCCCCTGTATGACATACCGGTGGATATCCGCCCGATTGATACCTACGAGCAGTTCGCACAGGAGGTACAATTATGACGGACACATTGGTGGCCAATCGCATTGAAGCCAATTTGACCAGGCTGCGTTTGCCCAGGATACGGGAGATCCTGGACAGTATCGTTAAATCCGCCGAGCAAAACAGCCAAAGCTATCTCAGCTTTTTGGATGACTTGCTTGAGGAAGAAGTGGCGCAGAAGGAACAACGCCGGATTGAAACGGCCCTGAAGATATCAGGATTACCGTTCACAAAGGGTATTGATGAATTCGATTTTACCTTCCAGCCCAAACTGGATCGTAGGCGTGTCATGTCGTTATTTGATCTGACATTCATTCGCCAAAATGGAAATGTCATTTTTCTTGGCCCTCCCGGTGTTGGCAAGACGCACCTGGCTGTATCTTTGGCTTTAAAAGCCTGCCAAGCGGGTATGAGCATCTATTTCACAACCATGGCGGACCTGATCGTCAAACTGAAGAAGGACCATGAAGCGGGGCGTCCCGGCAAGGGGCGAAGCTACTATAAATCCTCACTTGTGATCGTGGATGAGGTTGGGTACACGCCCATCGACCGACAGGAATGCAATCTGTTCTTTCAGTTTGTAGCCACCCGCTATGAAAAGGCCAGTACCGTAATCACGTCTAACAAGGCCTTCTCCGATTGGGCGGAATTGCTTCAGGATCAAATCATCGTCACTGCGATATTGGATCGTCTCCTTCACCATAGCGTAGTGATAACGATCAATGGAAACAGCTACCGTTTGAAGGGGAAAAATATGGAGGAATCAATAAATGCCATTCAGTAGATAGGGGCGTGTGGCTCATTTTTAACGACCCAAATTGGCTCAGTTCTTCGCGACCGTTGACAGGGCCGCGGCCATCCATATTTTTCTGCATTGACCGTATTTGCAGGGTATTATATAACATCCTAAATTAGGCGATTCAAATTTTGGTCTCGATGGAAATCGTATTAATCATAATGCATTGTGCCATGATGACCTCCCAAAATTTGAAACCCGTTGGGTTTGCCGATCTTACCGCATCTACGGCGTTGGATGCCTTCCCGCATAGAAGGGCTATAGCGGAAAGTCATCCGCCTTGTATATGCGGCAAGCTCGGCAACCGCCTAATTTAGGAGCATGCAAAAATTATAATCAGAATGTATGCAGACACGCTGTTGTATTATTCATGAATGAGGAAAATCATGGTTAAAAACGTTAAAAAAATATTATTTACCACTAATTTATCAAGAAACTGCGTCCCCGCATTCGACATCGCGGTTATGATGGCAATGCAGTTCAAGGCCAAAATTTTGCTGTTGCATGTCATAGAAAAGATGCCGGACTATATGGAAGCCCGGTTGGAAGATCTTCTGGGTGAAGATACGTGGGAGGAATTAAAACACTCCCATGAAGCCGAAATTCGGCAGCAATTAATCGGGAAGCGCTCATCAAACACCCTTATTGAAAAGGCCCTGGAGAAATTTTGCGTCGAAGCCGGAATGGACGAAGCCGCCTGGGGATATCAGGCCAAGGAGGTCGTAATCGACAACGGCAATGTCGCTGAATCCATTCTTGCCAATGCCAAGGCCCACGAATGCGATATGATTATCATGGGTGCACATGAAAATATGCTGCTTGGAAAGTCCATCGGCGGCACGACCAAATCGGTTCTTAAAAAAACGAAAATACCGGTTATCGTCGTCCCGCTAGACCCCGCGGAAAAGAAAAACCTTTCAGATCTATAGGAACCCCCATGACTGATCAGGAATATATGGAAATCAATGGCGGCCGTCCCCTTTCGGGCAGCGTCTGCGTCCAGGGCTCGAAAAACGCCATTCTGCCCATGCTGGCCGCTTCGCTCTTGCCTGAAAACGGTTGCAGCGTTATACGTAATGTCCCGCCGCTTAACGATATTCTCGTTGCCTTCGAGATTATGCGGCACGTTGGCGCCAAAGTGGATTATTTTGCCGACGAAAAAGTGGTTTGTGTCGATTCCACGCACCTGAATCGCTCCGATTTGCCTGAATCGCTCACCTGCCGGCTGCGCGCGTCGGTGCTTTTCATTCCCCCTTTGCTCAAACGCCTGGGAGAAGTCCGTCTGCCCACCGTTGGCGGCTGCCCGCTGGGAAGCCGCAATCTTGACTATCACTACCGGGGCTTTGCCCGTCTGGGCGCCAAAATCACCGCCGCAGACACCTTTATCGTCAGTGGCGAGACCTTTACGGGGACGGACCTGTATCTTGATTTTCCCAGCCATACCGGCACGGAAAACCTTATGATGGCGGCCTGTTTTTCCAAAGGGGTGTCGATTATCGAAAATGCCGGTGCCGATCCGGAGATAACGGATTTCGCGAAGTTTTTGATCAAGATGGGCGCGAAAATACACGGTTTGGGCACTCGTACCCTTACGGTGGAAGGTGTGTCCCGCTTAAACCCCATTGAGTATTACGCCATGAACGACCGTCTGGATGCCGGCCTTTTCATGATGGCCGCCGGCATTGCCGGAGGTAAAATCTCCATCATCGGAGTGGCGCCCGAAGATATCCGCATCCTGATCGAAAAAATGATGCAAATGGGAATTGAAATTCGCATCAATGGTTATGTGCTTGAAGTCGCATCGCCCGGCAAAAATCTCAAACCGGTCAATGTTCTCACCTGCCCTTACCCCGGTTTTGCCACGGATTTTCAACCCGGCATGATGGCGTTGTCCTGCATTGCCGATGGTCAAAGCTACATCCGGGAGAGAATCTTCGACAAACGGTTCAGCCAGGTCGATGAGTTGAGAAAGCTTGGCGCCGTTATCGACCTGGACGAAGAGGATGGTCTGGCCATCGTCAACGGCCCGACCGTGTTCAAAGGGGCCGATACCCGCCCGGACAATATCCGCGCGTCATCCTGCATTCTTCTTGCCGGGCTGGCTTGCCCCGAGACCACCATCATACGCAACACCTATCAGATCGGGCGGGGGCATTTCGATATCGAAAAGCGCTTCCAAGCCATAGGCGCCAAGGTCCGGAAAATCACGCCTTAATAATTTCTCGAAGCAATCTTTTCAACCATCCCCAAGAGGACTCCCAGGGGCTGCGGGACAAGTGATTTGTCCCGTTTTTGTCCCTGTGGGCGTTCGATTCGCGCCGGGTTAATAAAAAACTAACTTGAGCGACGTAGAGATTATCCGATATTAAAAAGAGGGTTCTTTTCCAGAGCAAAATCGTATCCTGCGTATAAATCATGTATCGCCCAAATCATACAATTCTCATGGAGACTAAAATTTGAATTGCCTAATTTAGGCAAACTTTAAATCGCCTGATTCAGATATCGTAGAAAGCGTCCCTGATTTGCTTACCGAGAAAACATCCACGACAATAAAGATAGGCGCACTGGCAACCGACGTGCCGACGTTTTCGCCCAATGATGGTGTCGGTTACCTCAAACGCAAACTAAGTGATAGAGGACCGCTGGGATCGGCGGTTATCGTTAAACGGCAGTGTCCCGTGGGCTTGATCATGAGTCATCATCTCAACCAGCTGCTAAGCCTGCAGTACGGGCAATCCCTGTTTTTAAAAAAGCCGATATCGAGTTTGATGGACGAGACGCCCCTGATCGTTAAAGCCGAAATGAATCTGGAAAGCGTGGCCGTGCTGGCCATGAAGCGTCAGGAAGAGAAAATCTATGACAACATCATCGTAACCGATAAAGAGGGAATTTTTTTCGGCGTCGTTGCGGTCCATGCGATTTTAAGCAGACTGGCCTCATTGGAAAAAGTCCGCGTCAGAGCCTTGCAGGCGGCAAACCGATATCTGGAAGAGGAAAACAAAGAGAAGCAGAAAATCCAACAGGATCTTCTCGATTCCCAAAGTAAACTTCAGCTGGTTATTGATACGATTCCGCAGGCTATTTACTGGAAAGATCGCCAATTGTCGTATGTCGGGTTCAATAAAAACTATTTACTGAGCACGGATTGCCGGCATGAATCCGAACTGATCGGCAAAACCGATCTCAAGCGACGTCAGGTTAGCGAAGAAGTTAAATTTTCTCACGAAAACGATCATCGCGTCATCCAGACCGGCCTGGCGGACATCCACGTCATAGAGCCGAAGATCGATGCCGACGGGAAACGCCTCTATTTCGATGTCAGCCGCATCCCCCTGTCCGACGGTGATGGTCACATCGACGGTTTGCTGGTTACCTATGAGGATATCACCGAAAAGGTTCTGGGCAAGCAGGAAAAGGCGGAGCTTGAATCCCAACTGCGAAAAGCCGAAAAAATGGAAGCCATCGGCACATTGGCCGGCGGCATTGCACACGATTTAAACAATATCCTATCGGGAGTCATCAGCTATCCGCAGCTCCTGCTGCTCGATCTTCCGGAAACGAGCCCGTATTACCAACCGCTTCAAAAGATCCAGCAGGCCGGCGAACGTGCCGCCGCCATTGTACACGATCTTCTAACCATGGCCAGGCGAGCCGTCGAAACCATGAAGCCGGTAGACTTGAACCGGATCATCGAAGATTACTTTCAAAGCCCGGAGCTTGCCATTTTAAAGGCCAATCATCCCAAAGCCACACTATCATACAAGGCACAAAGCGACGGGTTGACCATTCTCGGTGTAAGGCACCAGCTCTCCAAGGTCATCATGAACCTTGTCAACAACGCCGCCGAAGCGACCGTCGATACCGGAGAAATCTGTGTGCGCGTGCGGCTTGTCGACCTCGCCCAACCGCATTGCGGCTACGAGGATATTCCATCGGGGCAGTATGCCGTCATAGATGTGAGCGACACGGGAACCGGTATCAAACCCAAGGATCTTGAACGCATTTTCGAGCCGTTTTACACAAAAAAGAAGATGGGACGCAGCGGCACGGGGTTGGGGTTATCCGTGGTATGGGGGATCGTTAAAGACCATAATGGCTTTATCGACGTCAATACCCGAAAAGCGACAGGGACGACATTCTCACTTTTCTTGCCCCTGACCGATCAAAAACCCGGCACCACTGCCCGCAGGGCCAAACTTGAAGATTACATGGGGCACGGGGAATCCATTCTGGTGGTGGACGACGTTCCCGAACAACGTCAAATCGCCGGGATTATGTTGAAAAAACTGGGTTACTCGGTAACCACCGTTAAAAGTGGAGAAGAGGCCCTGCTATTGTCCCGCAAGGAATCGTTTGATGTTGTCCTGTTGGATATGATCATGGATCCCGGCATCGACGGCCTGGAAACCTATCAGGAAATTCTGAAAATCCATCCCTGGCAAAAAGCGATTATTGTCAGTGGGTATTCCGAAACGCGCCGGGTTCAAGAGGCACTGGACCTGGGGGCTACCGCATACATCAAAAAACCCTACTCCATCGAAAAAATAGGCCTTGCCACCAGCCAAGCGCTCAAGGAACAACAAAACGCCGTTCTTGACGCCACCCCATGGGTTACCCAATAAGGCGCTAATCGGCGAATCGACTGTTCGAGGATAAACGCACCCTCACTTATTCCTAAAGTAGGCGATTGTCGAGCTTGCCGCATATACAAGGCGGATGTCTTTCCGCTATAGCCCTCCTATGCGGGAAGGCTTCCAACGCCGTAGATGCGGTAAGATCGGCAAACCCAACGGGTTTCAAATTTTGGGAGGTCATTATGGCGCAATGCATTATAAATCATACGATTCTCATGGAGACCAAAATTTGAATCGCCTACTTTAGGTTATTTTCTCCCGTCACCTTATTGCGACCCGCATTTTTCGATTGATACAAGGCCTCGTCCGCCCGATTGAAAAAGTGTTCAGGTGGTTCGTCTCGAATGTATTTTGCCACACCAAAGGAAAGCGTTATTCTTCCAATCCGCTCCCCCGTGCTTTTCTTTTTCAGATCCAACTTCTCGAAGGCCGCTCGCAATTCTTCCGCAAGCTTCATTGCACCGCCAAAAGGCGTATCGGGCAATATAACAGCAAACTCCTCACCGCCGATCCGTGCTACGTAATCCTTGCCTTTAACGGTCTCCTTCAGCTTTCCGGCAACTACTTTCAAAACATTGTCTCCGACAAGATGACCGTTGGTGTCGTTAATTTTTTTAAAGTGATCGATATCCGTCATGATCAGACATAGCGACGTATTTTCGGCAATGCACGTTTCGATGGCATGTGTCATCTTTTTATCAAATCCACGCCGATTGTCGATGCCCGTAAGCGGATCGGTTAACGATTCTTCACGATATTGCTCCAACTGACTCTTTAACTTATCGATTTCTTGGGTAGCCTGGTCAAGTTTGGTTTTGAACGACTTGGTGCTCAACTCGAGGTTTTTAACTTCTTTTTTCAAGGTTTTAACGACCTGCCGCACTTTGCTCTGGGGCAGGCTGCTAACCAACGTGTCATTGATGTTTTCCAGATTGTTTTCGGTTTCTGTGTATTGGAGATTGGTCGTGTTCGCCGTACTCATGACTTCATTGACGATCTTTTTAAGTTCGTCGCGAAGCATGTTGTTCAGTTTATCGTTGGAACCGGAAACAAATTCGTCGTACATTTGTTTGGTGAAACCGTTTTTGAGTTTTTCCTTATCCCCCAGGGAGGCATCGATGGCGGACCTGAGGTCCTTGTTCTTACCGGAGACATACTCATACCATATGCAATAATTCAGTGGATCTGTCGGGAGGTCATGTTTTCCGATCTGTTCCAAAGCAAGACGTAAATACTGTCTAGAATCATCGATTGAATCTTCGTACTGCATGTCACCGCATCCTTAGCATTTAAAGATCAGATTGATTTTGCAATTCGGCTTCAACGTTTCAGAGCATTAATGGATCGCTTGCTTCCAACGGCAACAGGCTTCTCTATAAAAACGAACACGATGATCCTGCTCACATGAATGGACCAATCGCATACAGAACCCCTTTGCGAAGGAGGTTACGCACCAATAGAATCGACGCAGATGAGAAAAACTTTAGAAAAATTCTCATTTGTAACAATCCGGAAAAACTCTACCTCCACCTTAAACACGTCTGTAAAAAATCGTTTTTTGCAAACTTGGCGGCGGCCGACTCGGAACGGGAAGGATGGCGCCGGGTATCGGCAACCACCTGAATCAGACGATTCAACTTTGATGAACTCGTAAAAAGTCGCCGTTCGGGCGGATTCGTCAAGTTTGGATCCACATGAGAACCGTATATTTCGGAAACCCAAAAAACGGCATTTTAAAGAATTAACAAAAGAAACCACACCGGACTGCCGATATAAATAAATGGATACATGCAGGATGCAAAATAGAAAAACAAGGATGTGACACCATGGCAAAATCAAACGATCAGCGTCGGTATTTCCGAAAAAAAGCACTGATTACAGCTGATTTTACAACGGAGGACGGTAGTTTCCAGGGGACCCTCAAGGATATTGGCGCAGGGGGGCTTTACATCAAGAGCAAGACCATGCCCTGCGAGGGCCAGGCCATATCGCTCTCCTTTTCATTGTTCGCATTCGACAAGACCATCCGGATTTCCGGGATTGTATCCAGAATCGGCTCCGATGGATTCGCGGTAAAATTTTATGAACCGATCGGCCAATTGGAATGCGGCGCCACTGACTTTCCGAGCATTGTAAACGAGGCCGTCCGGTGTAAAGAATCGGCCGCGCATGAAAAATGAAATCGGCTGTTCCAGTCAAAGCTCTTTTCAGGCCATGGCTGACCTATTCGGCTCAATCCAGGCGCATAGGGATGTATTTCAATTATGAGCAGAAAAGCCATCTCACCCATACGATGAGATGGCCTTGCATGTCTGAACGAGTTTTCCAACCAGCTTTCTTAACGCCTCGGGCATTTTGCCGTTGGGCACCTCAGATCTGCTTATCCTTTTTTAATAAGGTCCATCACAAAATAAAAGCGATCAATGAGAACCTTTATAATATGAAACCCAAAGGTGGGGTGTTCACGAAACAGAAACTCGGCCCGTTCCCGGTCAATGGGAATCAACTCACAATCCGTCACTGCAACGGTGGTGTTCTCATAATCGCGTCCGTCAATGGACCCCATGAGGCCGATAAAATCTCCCGGTTCCAGTTCGACGACATACTTAACATCAAACAACTGGATACGCGCAGTTCCATTTTTTAGCAGGTAGCTATATTTACCAGGCTGCCCGAGATCGATTATATTTTCACCGGCCTTTACTACGATGGTATCATCGTTGTCGCCAAACAAGTTAAGGAAAAAGGTTTTTTCCTTTTTTAATCTTTCTCCTGCCATAAACTCGTCTCCTCTTGGTTTAGCCCGTAAATTCGGGCATTAGCATTTCATCAGCAAGTTGCTGTCGGCTTCCTTTTCCAAAAATTTGGAAAACTTCTTTTTTATTTTCGGAAGCTTGTAATACTTACCATACAAATTTTTATGGGTTTCCTTTGCAAGGCTCGATGGATCGAAATATGATTTCGCATTGTCCACCGAAAGCACGAAAGGCGGCTTACCGCTTTTCACCAGGATACAACTCATAAGCAACGCGCCGCTGCGGTGGTTCCCCTCCGCAAACAATTGTGGTCGGCTGATTTGCAGTATGTAGATGCCTGCCGCACGCTTGTAGACGTTCTTGTGCGCATGGTTTTCAGCCCATCGCCTGATATTGGTGATGGAAAAATGTTTCCGGCTGTAAAACCTCTTTTTGTTGGCCTCGACATATCCCATGTAATCGATGCGGGCCTGCTCGTCGGTCCCGCAAAGGACGATATTGTTCAATTCGAGGAAATGGTGCAACTGTCTGGCATTGAGCGGATCGATGTCCTCCTCCAACAGCATGTTGACGTATGCGTAGCCTTCCAGCATATTGGCCACTATTTCGTCCTGGAGGAACTCACGGCGCATCTCCAGTGTATCATTGATCCGGTCAAACCGTTCCTGAACGTCTCGCAGGGACTTTTCGACAAGCCCGAGATTAATTCTGTATCGGCATGTCATTCACGGCACCGTTCCCCTGATGCATGTTTCTCTGAATTAAGAGAACTCACCCTGGAGATACTCCTTGGTCAGTTTCTGCTGCGGGTTCTCGAAAAGCTCCTTGGTCGGCGACATTTCCACAAGGTACCCGGTTCTTCCGCCCTTGGAAATGTCAACGGCGAAAAAGGCGGTCTGGTCGGCGACGCGCAGAGCCTGTTGCATGTTGTGAGTAACAATGGCCACGGTGTAATGCTCTTTGAGTTGTACCATCAATTCCTCGATCTGCCTTGTTGCGATCGGGTCAAGGGCGGAGCAAGGCTCGTCCATGAGCAGCACCTGAGGTTCCGTGGCAATGGCGCGGGCGATACACAACCGCTGCTGCTGCCCACCGGACAGGGACAGACCGTTGTTCTTGAGTTTGTTTTTGACTTCGTCCCAGAGCGCGGCACCTCTCAGGGCCTTCTCGACCTGTTCACCGATATTGCCCTTGAAACGGTTGAGTCGCAGCCCGAAAGCAACGTTTTCGTAAATGGACATGGAGAACGGATTGGGCTGTTGAAAAACCATGCCGATATTACGGCGCACCGAAACCGGATCGATGTTTTTGCCGTAAACGTTGACGCCGTGAAAACGGACGTCGCCGATAAAACGAAACCCCCGAATCAGGTCATTCATGCGGTTGATGCTTTTCAACACCGTACTCTTACCGCATCCCGAGGGCCCGATGAAACCGGTTATCTGGTTTTTCTGAATGGGGACATGACTATCGCGCACGGCGAGAAAATTACCGTAATAAATCTGTTCCGCCTTGCAGTCCAGCGCGACATCGCCCGCCAAATCGCTTTCGTATGCCTCGTTTACATCAATTTGTTGTGTGGCTTCCATGAGCGTTTATACTCCCTTATTCGTTTTCTGTGAATTAAATCTTGGTCCTGCCGCCGATAATACGGCTCGTAATGTTGAGAACAAATACCAAGACAACGAGTATGAGCGATGCCGCCCATGCCAATTCGATAAGATTTTCATAGGGGCTGGAGGACCAATTGTAGATCAACACGGCCAGCGACGCGGTGGGTTGACTGGCTTGAAGCCAGGATTGCGAAAAAAGCGCGGTGAACAACAGTGGTGCCGTTTCGCCGGCGGCCCTAGCCACGGCAAGAACCACGCCGGTAATGATACCTGGAAGCGCAACCGGCAGGACAACCTTGATCAGACTCTGTGACGGTGTACAACCCATGCCGTAGGCCGCTTCCCGCATTGGATTGGGCACCATCTTGATTGCTTCCTCGGCAGTCAGCATAACCGTCGGAATCATTAACAGCGACAAGGCGATGCCGCCGGCCCAAGCGGAATAATGGCCAAAGGTGAGAACAACGATGGCGAAGGCGAATACGCCGGCGATGATGGAGGGCAGCCCCGTCATTGTTTTCGCACAGAACCTGGCGATTTGGGAAACTTTTTCATGGGGCCCGAGCTCGGCGAGGTAGATGGCCGCCAGAATACCGAAGGGTACACTGATCAGACAAGCGATCCCGACCATGAAAAAGGTGCCGAGAATGGCGTTGCCGAAACCACCCACGCCGGCCGCATCAAAAGCACCGGGCGGCAAGGTGTAGAAAAGTTCAAGAGTCAGCCGCTTTCCGCCACGGTACAGAAGCATAATAAGTACCGAGAAAAGAGGGATGCAGGCCGTCACCGCGCAAAAAATCGTAATCCCGCTCAAAACAATCGATTTCAGCGCCCTCGGCTCCATGGGCTGCCGTTCAAGATTAGCTGTGGCTATCTGCATAGTATCCACGCTCATTTTCCACCTCCCGGTGTGGTTTTCCTGATGATAAACTCTCCTGCGACGTTTACAAGCAGCGTGATCAGCAGAAGAACACAGGCGGCATACATCAGTGCACCGGTCTCAAGACCGACATCCGCTTCCGGGAAAGTATTTGCCAGCAGCGCGGCAATGGTATCGGCCGGAGCAAAGATAGAGAAGGTGAGGGTGGACATACTGCCGACCAGCATGGCAAGCGCCATGGTTTCACCCAGCGCGCGGCCGAAACCAAGCACGAGGGCACCAAAAATACCGCCGGACGCCGTTGGCAGAATGACCCTGAGAATCGCTTCCCAGCGGGTTGTTCCCATGCCGAAAGCGGCTTCCTTGGTTTTGTGGGGAATGGCGCGAAGGGCGTCCTGTGAGATCGCTGCAACCGTGGGCAGAATCATGATGGACAGAACCAGCACTGCCGGCAGCATGCCCAGGCCGCTGAGCCGGGTCGAGAAAAAGGGGATCCAGCCAAGTGTTTCATGAAAGAAATTGGCCAGGGGGCGAATCAGCGGGATGAGGACATAAATACCCCAGAGCCCGTAGACAACGCTTGGGATGGCCGCAAGAAGCTCGATGATGTTTTTCAGGACAATTTCAATTTTATGGGGAAGAAAATCCTGGGTGGTGAAGATGGCGATGGTAATGCCGAAAAAACCACCAAGGACAAGAGCCAGAAATGAACTGTAGATTGTTCCCCATATCTGAGGGAGAAGTCCGAATTTATCGGCACCGGAATCCCAGGCCGACGTGTAGAGAAATTTGAATCCCAATTCCCAAAATGCCGGCAGCGCCTCACTGCCTATTTCGAAGACGATGAAAGCCAGCAGAAGGATGGTTGCCCAGGTAAAGGCAAAGGTGAGAAACCTGAATGTTTTGTCAAAATAGACATCGCCGGGAGTTGGCGGCTTGGATAGGGTTCGCCCTCCCCCGCTATCTATCGAATCATTGTTAGCCATAATCTTTTATCCTCCAGAGAAAAGGGAGGCATTTCCCCGTTTCCGGGGAAATGCCCATGAAAGAATAAGAGGAAATGTTCTTACTGAATGTTCTGAGAAGCGGCGCGAACCTTTTCCACAACGCTTGGGGGAAGCGGAATGTATCCGGCTTTATCAGCGATTTTCTGTCCTTCATCCAGGCAGTAGGCAACCATTTTGCGAAGCGCTTCGGCAGTCTGACCGTCTTTGTTCTTTTTGTAGAACAGCATCCAGGTGAAGGTAGCGATCGGATAAGAAGCGTCGCCATCGGGGTCGTTGATGAAGACAATCATGTTCTCCGGGAGAACGGCGTTGGCAAGCGCGGCAGCGCCACCCTCGGGGCCGGGGCAGACAAACTTGCCGGTTTTGTTTTCCAGGCAGGCCATGGGCAGTTTGTTGAGTGTGGCATAGCCGTACTCGGTGTAACCGATGGCGCCGGGGGTCTGACGGATGGCTGAAGATACGCCATCGTTTTTCTTACCCTTCACCATATTGGTGGCCGGCCATTGAACCATTTTTCCCTGACCGACGGCGGATTTGAACTCGGAGGAAATCGCGCTCAGGTGCCCCGTGAAACCGAAGGTGGTTCCGGATTTATCGGAGCGGGTAACGACGGTGATCGGGGTGTTGGGGATTTTCACGCCCGGGTTGGCCTTGACGATTTTTTCGTCGTTCCACTTGGTGATTTTGCCCAGAAAAATATCAGGGTACACGTCGCGGGGCAGTTTGAGGCCTTCAACGCCCGGCAGGTTGTAGGCAAGCACGATTTCGCCGGCGGTCATGGGCAGCAGTTGGACGCCTTCCTTGACCTGATCGATCTCTTTTTGTTTCATGGCGGCATCGCTAGCACCAAAATCAACAGTGTGAGCGATGAAGTTCTTGATGCCGGTTCCGGAACCAACAGACTGGTAATTCACAATGACGTCTCCGCCGTTTATCTTGGCGAAATTCTTGAACCATTCCATGTAAATCGGTGCGGGGAAGCTGGCACCGGCACCGGTAATGGTAGTTCCCGCCATAACGGGTTGAACAGTCAGCAGCGCCACTGCGGCGATACCGATCAAACATTTCAAAACGACTCTTCTTTTCATCTTTTCTTCTCCTTAAATAATGTTTCAAATGCGTATTAACCTAAATCGAGCCCAGACCAATGTGCGCAACCAAAAGACGCACATGGTCGTTCGCGCGCCGGATTCCTGGAAAAATAGGATCGTATTGTTAGGGGATGATTAGAGGATAAAAATAGTTTTTCTTTATTTCCTAAAGTTTGCTAAATTTTACTAAGCCGCCATCCGCAGTAGTACTTCCACGAGAGAATTAACGACGGATTTTCGTTGCAACGGAAAACCCTATTAAAATTACTGTCCAGCGCGGCTTTTGCAACAGACCGGCGAACATCGGAGAAGGCAAAACCTTTACGGCCGTCGACAGCATGCCGTCGTGTTGGTGCCTTCTCCATCCGGCAGGCATAAATCCAGGTGACGGTGGTCGCCAACATGCAAAAGTGAAGGTGGTTGCTGACGGCTTGCGGATGCCGGGTCTGGGTTTCGGCACTCCCGATGTCGCGTTTCAGTTCTTTGAAAAAGGCTTCGATCTTCCACCGGGCGCCATAATACTCGACAATTTGCTGAACAGATAAAGTTAAATCGGTTGAGTACAGCGCTACCCACTGGGTCTGGCGGTAGACCCACACCACCTTGATCGCGCAACGAATTGTCTTGAGCATAAGGACCCGGTCATAGGCGACTATGGTCCGGTCGCGGCCATATAGATTGACGGTATATTCTCTTGCCAAGGATTTAAACATAACGGCCAGCGACGTAGCGTTGCCGATCTTTTTACCATATTTTCGGGGACGCCCCGGCCGAATGGAGTGTGGACCCGGCAGCTCAAACAAATTATTGTTCGATCTAAGCCTCGAGATCATATTAACCCATATGCCCAGTTTGTCGCGCAACGGTTTCCAAAGACCGTTATTACCGAACCATGAGTCCGTGACGATTACGACTTTAATGTTGTGAAAGGTTTCGGCAATTTCCGTGATCATCTCGGCGGCCATGGCAAGCTTGCTTTTGAATGCCAATTTCATTCCATGGCTGCGGTTCATGCCTTTGATACTCTTTTTCAAAAGATAGAACCGGTAGCTCAATGGCAGACAGGCCCACCGTCCTTTGATCTTTTTCAACAGCCCCACGGCAACGATGTTCTGTGCCCATGGATATTTGGATTGGTTCTGCTTGGCGGCGTGATCGAAAATTTTGTCGCAGCCAAATATTTTCTTTCCTGTTTTTGGGTTGATACAATCATCAAGTGCTATCAGCAACATGCCATTGGTCATCGGCTCCGGTATCGCTTTCCACAGCGTTTGCCACAACCGTGTCCAAGGAATTTTTGGAGAGGCCATGAACGTGTAGAACTTTTTCCTTTTTATCCAATCAAAACCGAACACCGTTTTGAGACATCGCAGGATGTTGGATGTTTTTGACGATGTAAATGGAACGATGATGGCAATGACCGTGTATACGAACCAAACACTACGTTCCTGGGCTTTTCCTGATTGTGGGAATTGGCTTTTGAGTTTTTTGAGAATGTCGTGTAGTATAAACATGCGAGGCCTCCAGGTTTTGGTGTTTTTTTTTCGTGGTAGAAGAAATATACCACAACCTGGCCTCGCAAACAACACTAACATTCCGTATTTATTAGATTTTTTTACGTTTTCCCCGAAGTCTTGGAGAGTATTTACAATGATATCAATAGGTTACGGCGCACCCAAAATTTCGTAACTTATTGATATCATTGACTATTCTGAAGTCAGTCATAAATTCATCAGCGCGCGAGTGGCTATAAAAAAACGGGAAACTTCAGTTTATTTCTTGCACCTTATGGTCGGTGGATGGACACTCTTTACATGGACACTCTTTGTGAGGACACTCTTTATGAGGAAAATGGGTGTGACGTTTTGGACAGCCTGTGGCAGCGCATAACCCGTTGTGCCTTTTGCGGGTCTTTTTCCACCAAGGCGAGATATTCGTTTACCAGTCCGATCCAATCCGCCCCGGCATGTTCTCGAAACTTTTCCAGGGCAACCAGAAGAAGTTTGGCAGCGGCACGCAGGTTTCCATCTTCCGCTTCATCGTAATGGGCGACTAGTTCTTCATACAACCGATCCACCTTTTGCAGGGGATTGGTCTCGTCAATATTCGGATCGTTTTCTTCCATGGGCATAGCGGGCCGTTCATCGGCAAACATCCGTCTGCCGGTTAAAATAGGTAATGCTCAAGCAAGGGTTATCGGTCGGATTCCACGGTGGAGATAAAAGCCCGGTTCAGCGCAATCCCATATTCGATTTCCGAAAACCCCGGGCATACCGTTTGCAGATTCTTGAGAAGGCCACGCCAGGCCACGGGCAGACCGGCGGGCTGTTGATTGACCCGCAAATGGCGCCGATATTGTTCGGCGACCGTATCCGCACAGGCGGAGAGCGCCTCCGCATCCACGTTTTTATAATCGTTTGGAAAGTTCATGAAATGTATGTCGTGTTTTGTTGAGCTGGAGTGGTTGAGCGTTCAGGAATCCATCAGTTAAAAACGTGCCGCCCCCAATATTTCATGTAAATATTGTAAGAGGCTTCTTTTGGGTGGTAGGGTTTGACCGCATATCGGTGATAGTTGATCAACTGCTTCAGTTGCCTCGAATATTGTGCCGCGGCACCCGAGAGCTGGCCCTTTTTCATGAAAAGGCGATCCGCCGCTGTCGCCTCCTCAATGGCTGCACGAATCACTGCCATGGAATCTTCGTCTTTCAGTGACTCCGCAAACGATTCGATATTGCAATCTTCGGATATCATTTATATCTCCTTCACATCAAGTTGTGACATGCCTCTGGCATGCATGAGCCTCATTTATACCTGACAATAGCGGGTATCGGCCTTTCGTTTAACATTGTCTGCCTCTTAATGAGCGCGAATTGTTAGGATTTTGTTAGGAGAACCATTATTAAAGACGAGTAAATCTTCAAAAAAAGTATAACCGGCTATTATAAAAAGAAGAAAAGCTATAAGAAAAAAAGATTTATTTTTTTTCTTCCGACAGCAGATCACCATTGGCGAAACGGTCTTTTTCACCCCCTTTTTATGACCACCGGTTGACAGGCTGAAAGCGCATATCGTATCATCAGCTGTCATTCCAACGAGATAGATGCCAGACGCCAAAACCCGGCCGGACATCGTCAATAAAATTAGGGCCGGCGCATGCGTCACGGTACAAATTTGGGAGGGAACTTGCCGGGCCGGTTGTTAATTCGTTACCTTCCACAACCAGGAAAGTGAAAAAGAAGCCATGGACGCCTCCCCTCGCCAGCCTTTCGACGAGTCCCTTCCGGAAGTAATTATCCCCAAGGAAAACGCGGTGTTCTGGATGGATGAAAACGGGCGCTGGTGTAACCGCCACGGCCGATTCGAGCACAAGCGCATCATCGATTATTTCAACCAGGCCATTGACCATGACGAAAACGGCTATTTCGTCACTCAGATTCGCGGCGAGGTCCGCGAAAAAGTATATTTCCCCTATGTTGACACCCCCCTTTTCGTTATGCGTGTGGGCAAAAGCAACCCCATGGAGCTTAGCCTCAATACCGGTCGGACCATCGCCCTCGATCCCCGGCGGCTTTTCACCAAAAACGATCAACTCTATCAACGTCGGGAGGACGATGTGATCAAGTTCTCCGAACGCGCCCTGATGGAAATGGCCCCTTTTTTGGACGAAACTTCCGATGGGCTTTCCATTTGTTTGAATGGGCGACACTTCCCGATTGACGATATCGAGGCGGATTGACGAGCGCTCCCATATGCTCCGCTTATGAATTCATAATTTTTTATAATTTTGCTAATAACAAACTCACCCAACCCTAACAGAAGCTGAACAAAAAGCCTGCATTCTGGGGTTCGTAAATTCACGAACGGTTCATTCGACCAACGACTCCCAAAAGCGGCCCGATGTCCATTACCCTCACCCAATTAAAAGCCCTGGATGCCCTTGAACGGGAGCGCCATTTTTCCAGGGCGGCCAAGACCATCGGCATATCCCAGCCGGCTATTTCCGCACAGATCAAAAAACTGCAGGAAAATCATGGCACGCGCCTGCTATACCGCTGGGACCGACGGGTGGAATTCAGCCGTCTGGGAGAGGAACTGGCTCTGAAAGCCCGCAAGATCGTGGGGCTGCTGGACGATTTCGAGGCCTCCCTGCAGGCGGCATCCACACTGCGCTCCGGCCGTCTGGATATCGGGCTGAGCTGCCACTATTTCGTCATGAACATCCTGGCTGTCTTCATGGAACGATATCCGGGCATTCAGTTGAAAGCCCAAATCGGGGATTCCAAGCCCCTGATTGAAAAAGTGCTCTCCTGCCAACTGGATATCGCCGGCATTACCGGAGACGTCAGCGACCCTCAACTCCACCAATACAAATACAGTGACCAGACCATCATTTTGTTTGTGGCCCAGGATCATCCCTGGGCCGCGCAGGATACGGTACCCGTCACGGAACTGGCCGGCGAGCCCATGGTAGCCCGCACCACCCAATCCATGACCCGCCAGATTTTTTCGGATGCCATGGACAAAACCGGCATCGAGCCGGATGTGGTTCTGGAGCTGGACACCTGGGAAACCATGAAGGAAGCCGTGGCTTCCGGCATCGGCTTCGGCATTGCCCTGGAAGACGAGTTCGGCCATGACGACCGACTGGTCAAACTGAAACTGGCCGATATCGACCTGACCGCCGGTCAGTATTTTGTCTGTTTGCAGGAATTTCATACCATCGGCACCGTTCAGGCTTTTCTGAACCTGGTGCGGGAAATCGGCCGGCACCGAGAGGTGAAGTGCCAACAGCGTGTATTGCCGCCCCAATCCAAAAGGATTGTGGCGTAGCGTCTACAGGTAGAAGACAGAAAAAACGAAAAGAAAAAAGGAGAATTACCGATGCGCCCATTCAACCTGATTACCCGTTCCTTTTGGCTGCTGCTTTTGGGATTGACCCTGATCGTCGGGCCGGCATGCGCCCATGCTGAAGAGCTTCTGGTTTACACCGCTCTGGAGGACGATGAGATCCCGCGCTACCTTGCGCTGTTCGAAAAAGCGCACCCGGACGTCACCGTAAAAATCGTCCGCGATTCCACCGGTATCGTCACCGCCAAGCTGTTGGCCGAAAAAGACAATCCCCGCGCCGACGTGGTCTGGGGAACCGCCGCCACCAGCCTGATGCTTTGCGATCAGGCCGGCATGGTGGAGCCCTACGCCCCCAAGGGTGTTGAAATGGTCCGCGACAAGATGAAGGACAAAAACGCCGTGCCCCACTGGGTGGGCATCAAGGCCTGGATGACCGGCTTTTGCGTCAACACCATTGAGTGCAAGTCCCTGGAGCTACCCATTCCCGAATCCATGGCCGATCTGATCAATCCTGTTTATCAAGGCCAGTTGATCATGCCCAACCCGGCCTCGTCCGGCACCGGCTTTCTCACGGTTTCCGCCATCCTGCAAACCATGGGAGAAAAAGCAGGCTGGGATTACCTGGACAAACTGCACAGCAACATCATCCGTTACACCCACTCCGGTTCCAAGCCCTGTAAGCTGGCCGGCGCCGGCGAAACCGCCATCGGGATCTCCTTTGCCTACCGCGGCTTCATGCAGAAACAAAAAGGCGAGCCGATCATCACCGTCTTTCCCAAGGAGGGCTCCGGCTGGGATGTGGAAGCCAACTGCCTGATCAAGAAGGCGGCCATCAAGCCCGCTGCCAAAACCTTCCTGGACTGGGCCATCAGCAAGCCCGTCATGAATGAATACGCCAAGGTCTACCCGGTGACCGCCTACGCCACCGATGTTCCGGTCCCCGAGGGTTTCCCCAAGGATCCCGGAGCCCAGCTCATCGAAAACGACTTCGATTGGGCCGCCAAAAACCGCATGCGTATCCTGGCCGAATGGACCAAACGGTATGATGGCAAAAGCGACGCCAAATAAGACCGCGCGACAACTCGCTCCCACGCTCTGCGTGGGAGCATCCCAACGGATCATTTTCAAGTGTTACGTTTTAACCTTAACACTTCGACTTCTAAAGGTGAAACATGAATACACCCGCAAACGAACACTATCTGAAAGTTGAGAACGCCACCAAGATGTTCGGCAAATTCACGGCGCTGGACGACGTCTCGTTTACGGCAAACGCCGGGGAGTTCATTTCCGTACTGGGACCGTCCGGCTGCGGCAAGACCACCCTTTTGCGTCTGGTGGCCGGTCTGGAAAATATCACCAGGGGGCGCATCCTGATTCAGAACCGGGATGTGTCGGGCCTGCCGGTATCGCGCCGAAACGTGGGAATCGTTTTTCAGTCCTACGCCCTCTTCCCCAACCTCTGTGCCGCCGACAACGTGGCCTATGGCCTGCGCGGACGCGGAAAGGAAAACACCGGTATCCGCAAACGCGTCAATGAGCTGCTCGATCTTGTCGGGCTGGACGGCATCGGGGCCAAATACCCGGCCCAGCTATCCGGCGGTCAACAGCAGCGGGTCGCCCTGGCCCGCGCCATGGCCCTCTCCCCGGACCTGCTCCTGCTGGACGAGCCCCTCTCGGCCCTGGACGCCAAGGTGCGCATCATGTTGCGCTCGGAAATCCGCCAGCTTCAACAGCGCCTGGGAGTGACCACCATCATGGTCACCCATGACCAGGAGGAGGCTTTGACCATGGCCGACCGTATCCTGGTCATCGCCGAAGGCAAGCTGGTTCAAAACGGCAAACCGGCGGACATTTACGACCGGCCGGCCACGCCCTTCGTGGCCTCTTTCATCGGCTCCATGAATTTTCTGAGGGAGGCCGTCAAGGTCGATAACGGCTGCTATCGAATCGGCAATCAGGAACTGCGCATCGCCAACGAAAACGGCTCTCGTGCGCTGCCGGCCGGAAAACGCGTGACCCTGGCGATCCGCCCCGAGGACATCGTCATTCAAGCCAACGGCGATAATGACGACAACCGCTTTCAGGCCCAGGTCAAAGAGATGGAGTACCGGGGGCCGCTGTTCAGGGTCAGCCTGAACCTGCCCATCTCGAACAACGCCGTCAAGACCATCGATGCCGACATAACAGCCGAGAAAGTCCGTCGGTTCAACCTTCAGGCCAACACCATGGTTCCGATCCAGCTTCCCCAGGACCGGCTGCGGGTCTATCAATAGGAAAAGAGGTTCCCATGCAAGCTACCGCCGCTACGGCCGTTTTGGGTGCCAAGCAGGGATGGTTCGAGCAACTCGATCACGATTTGTGGATTCGCCGCCTGCTGATCCTTCTCGTTTGCATCTGGATGGTCGTCATGGTGCTGTTGCCCCTGTTTCAGCTGCTCTCGCGGAGCATGGTCAACGCCCAGGGAGAATTTGTAGGCCTGGCCAACTACATCCATTATTTTAAAACCCCGTCACTCTCCAGATCCCTTGGCAACAGCCTGTTCGTCTCGCTTTTGACCACGTTGATCGCCGTCAGCCTGGGCTTTGTCTACGCCTTTGCCCTGACCCGCACCTGCGTTCCGGCAAAGGGCTTTTTCAAGGGGCTGGCCATGATGCCCCTATTCGCCCCGACGCTGCTCAACGGCATCGCCCTGGTATATCTGTTCGGACGCAAGGGGCTGATCACCAGGGGCTTTTTCGGCAACATCCCCGGCCTGGACATCCATTTGTACGGGCCGGTGGGCATCATCATCTCGGAAGTGCTCTTCGCCTTCCCCCAGGCGGTGATGATTCTCACCATCGCCCTGGGCATGACCGACGCCCGGCTTTACGAAGCCGCCGATTCCCTGGGCGCCAACCGGGTGAGAACCTTTTTTACCGTCACCCTGCCGGGTATTAAATACGGTCTTCTCAGTGCAATCTTTGTATGCTTCATCCTGGCCTTCACCGATTTCGGCGCCCCCAAGGTGGTGGGCGGCAATTTCAACATCCTGGCCACGGACATCTACAAACAGGTAATCGGTCAGCAAAACTTCATCATGGGCTCCGTGGTCAGCGTGGTGCTTTTAATTCCCACGGTCCTTGCTTTTGTCGTGGACCGCATTATCCAGCGCAAGCAGGTTTCCCTGGTGGCCGCCAAATCGGTTCCGCTGAGGCCAGAACCCCAAGCCTTGAGAGACGGGTTGCTCACCGGCTTCTGCGGTCTGATCGCGTTTCTGATCCTCTCCTTTTACGGTACGGCCCTGTTTGCCTCGCTGGTCAAGGTGTGGCCTTACAATCTGTCCTTGAGCCTATCGCATTACCACTTCACCGGAATGGGCGGGGGCGGCTACGGCGCGTTTTTCAACAGTATCCGCATGAGTCTTTACTCTGCCATTTTCGGCACTGTGATTACCTTTTCCGCCGCCTATCTGATCGAAAAAACGCGACAGATGAAGCCCCTGCGCCAGACCGCCTATTTTCTCTCCATTTTACCCCTGGCCCTGCCAGGCCTGGTCATCGGGCTCTCTTACATCTTTTTCTTCAACGCACCGAGCTGGACTGTCTTCGGCGTGACGATCCCCAACCCCTTCGGATTTCTCTACGCCACCATGGGCATTCTGGTAATCAGCAACATCATCCACTTCTTCTCGGTCAGTTTCCTCACCGCCACCACGGCCCTGAAACAACTGGACAAGGAGTTCGAGACCGTTTCCGAATCCCTGGGAGTGCCCTTTTACAAGACCTTTTTCAGGGTCACCATCCCGGTCTGTCTGCCGGCGGTGTTCGAAATCGGCATGTACTATTTCGTCAACTCCATGGCCACGGTCTCGGCGGTTATTTTTCTCTACTCGGCCGACCTCCCGCTGGCCTCGGTGGCCATTGCCAACATGGACGACGCCGGCGACGTGGCCCCGGCCTGCGCCATGTCCATTCTTGTGGTCCTCACCAATCTACTGGTAAGATTGCTTTACGGATGGCTGACCAAAGGCATCAAGCAAAGAAGTCAAGCGTGGATGACCCGCTGATTCGAAAGGACAGATAAAATGCACAACGTTTCCCCTACTCCCTTACCCTCCGGCCCATTACAGGGCGCCATTCTGGATTGGGCCGGAACCGCCGTCGATTACGGGTGTCTTGGCCCGGTGGCCGTGTTCGTAAAGGTTTTCGAAAAATTCGACGTAAAAGCCACCATTTCCGAAGCGCGCCGGTTCATGGGTCTTATGAAAAAGGATCACATTCGCGGCATGCTCGGCCTGCCCGACATTCGGCGGCGGTGGGAAAAGAGACACGGAAGAACCCCGGACGAAAACGATGTGGAGGCCCTTTACCGGGAGACCGAGCCCATGATGGTCAAGGCCATTTCCGGGCACGCCGAGCCGATCCCCGGCCTTCTGAAAGCGGTTGCCGGGATGCGCGAACAGGGCATGAAAATCGGCTCCTGCACCGGCTACACCGCGCCCATGATGGACGTTCTGGTGCCGTTGGCAAAAGAGCGGGGCTACGCGCCCGACGCCGTCAAATGCTCATCCGACGTACCTGTCGGGCGCCCCTATCCCTGGATGTGCTACCTCAATGCCATCGAGATGAACGTCTATCCCATGGCGAAGCTGGTTAAAATCGGAGACACGGTCAGCGATATCCAGGAGGGCGTCAACGCCGGCATGTGGACCATCGGCCTGACCCAATCGGGAAACGAGCTGGGCCTTTCCCAAAAGGAAGCCGAAGCCCTGCCAACCGCACTGCTCAACGAAAAGCTCGCCCACATCGAAAAGCGATTTCGCCATGCCGGCGCCCATTACGTGGCCAGGGGCATCTGGGAATGCCTGCCGATTATCGACGAAATCAATCGACGCCTGGCTGCAGGAGAAAAGCCTTTTTAAATGCAGGGTGACACCTCCAAAACACTTGTGGACCGTTCGGAGGGCGATGCCAACCTCTCCCCCCTGAGAGAAACGTGGAACCGGCGCCTGGATGCCGAAACCCGCCACTGGCTCGGTCGCGATGCCGATGTGTTCCTGCACCAATCGCTCTCCACGCCTTGTCTGGATGTCCTGGACAAATGCGGAGGCAGCGGTTTCAGCAACCTTTCCGGCAAACGTTTCCTCGATTTTCACGGTAACAGCCTGCATCAGGTCGGGTTCGCCAACCCATGGGTGCTGGCTGCCATAAAAGAGCAGATTGACAGTCTCTCTTTCTGCCCTCGCCGCTATACCAACAAGCCGGCTGTCGAGCTGGCCGAAAAGCTGGCCGCAATTGCCCCCGGGGATTTGAAACGCGTCCTGTTCGCCCCCGGCGGGACCAGCGCCGTGGGCATGGCCCTCAAACTGGCAAGGGTCGCCACCGGCCGGTTCAAAACCATCTCCATGTGGGATGCCTTCCACGGAGCCTCCCTGGACGCCATCTCCGTTGGCGGGGAAGCACTCTTCCGCAAAGGGATCGGCCCGCTGCTGCCCGGCACAGAGCACGTTCCACCGGCCGATCCCGGGAACTGCCTGTGGGATACCTCCGGCGACTGCGCCGCCTGCGGGCTGAAGTGCGCCCGCTACGTCGAATATGTGATGGAGAAAGAAGGCGACATCGCCGCCGGTGATCGCCGAGCCCATCCGTTGCACTGTGATCAACCCGCCGCCCAAGGGGTACTGGAAGGTGGTGCGCGAGGCCTGCGACCGCCACGGAGCCCTGCTGATTTTTGACGAAACCGCCGTGTGCCTGGGCCGCACCGGACGCATGCTGGCCTGTGAACACGAAAACGTTGTTCCGGACATTCTCGTTCTGGGCAAAGGGCTGGGCGGCGGAGTCTTTCCCCTGGCGGCCATGGTGGCAAAAGAGGCGCTCAATGTCGGTCGGCAAATTGCCCTGGGCCACTACACCCATGAGAAGAACCCGGTGGCCTGCGCCGCCGGCCTGGCCGCCATTGAGGTCATCGAGACGCAGCACCTGGCACACCGTTCGGAAACCCTTGGCCAAGCCGCGTTGAAGCGCTTGAAGGACCCGGCTTGGAAATCATCCCCTGGTGGCCGACATTCGCGGCCGGGGCCTGCTTTTCGGAATCCAGCTGACCGATGGCGATCACCCGGCCGAGGATGCGGCGGAGTCGATCCTTTACGCCTGTCTGAAAAAAGGTCTCAGCTTCAAGATTTCCGGCGGCAATTTTCTTACCCTCACCCCGGCGCTGACCATCACCGACGAGGAGATGGACTGCGCCCTGGACATTCTTGAAAACGCTATTCTGACTTTATAAAAAAAGAAAGAACAACCATGCAAATCGATCAACTCCCCGACAACCCCTACCTTCTGCTCACCCCCGGGCCATTGACCACCACCCAAAGCGTCAAGGCCGCCATGCTCAGGGACTGGTGTACCTGGGACGAGGATTACAATACCATCGTCCAGGGTATCCGTAGCCAACTGGCAGCCCTGGCCACTGATCAGCCGGACTACACAACGGTTCTGATGCAGGGCAGTGGCACTTTTTGCGTGGAGGCCACTCTCATCACCGCCGTGCCCAAAACCGGCAAACTGCTGGTTTTGGCCAACGGGGCCTACGGCCGGCGAATCGCCCAGATTGTCCAGCGGGCGGGTATTCCGTTCCTCTTGCAGGATAGCGGCGAAATCGATCCACCGGATCTCAACCTGATCGAACGAGCCCTGAAAACCGATGCAAAGATCACCCATGTGGCGGTGGTTCACTGCGAGACCACCACGGGCATGCTCAATCCCATCGAAGCCATTGGAGAACTCGTTCGCGCCCATGGCAAAAGTTATATTGTGGATGCCATGAGCAGTTTTGGCGGCATTCCCATCGACATGCATGCCATCGGTGCGGATTTTGTTATCAGCAGCGCCAACAAGTGCATCCAGGGTGTTCCCGGCTTCGGGTATATCATTGCCAACCAGACGGCCCTTGAAAGTACCAAAGGCAACGCCGCCTCCCTCAGTCTCGATCTTTACGATCAGTGGGAAACCATGGAAAGCCACAACGGGAAATGGCGTTTCACCTCCCCCACCCACGTGGTAAGGGCTTTTGTTCAGGCGCTGAAGGAACTTGCCGATGAAGGCGGCATCAAAGCCCGCCATGAGCGGTACTCGGCCAATCACCAGCGGCTGGTCGCCGGTATGACTTCCCTTGGTTTTACGCCTCTTCTTGAAGAGAAGTGGCAATCTCCGATCATCACCGCCTTTCACAGCCCCGTGCATCCCGACTACGAATTCAAAAAATTCTACGACCTGCTTAAAGAGCAGGGATTCGTGATCTACCCCGGCAAGGTGACGGATCAGGACACATTTCGCATCGGCAATATCGGTGATGTGTTTCCCGAAGACATGGACGCCTTGATCCGTGCCGTGGGGCAGGCCATGTACTGGCGTTGAAAAAGATTGACACCTGGCGGCCTTACCCGCTCTTTATAACCTCGTGAAAAGTCGCTACCCGGACAGATTCGAAATCATTGATTTCATCGGGCAATCAAGGTAGAAAATCCGCACCCAAGGCTCGCGGGTATGATATGATACCGCTTGGATAACGGGCTATGTGAAAGGACGCCATGATTCCATGGAAGACAATCGATACGGCCACGATACCCGGTAGTGCCCAAAAGCTGCGGCTGCTGCAACGAGGTGACGAATTTTCGATTCGGGGAGACGGTTTCGAGTTGATGAACAGTCGGCGGCATGCGTCGGAGGAGGCCCTCGCCCATCTGGCCTGCGGACACCTGACCGGCCGGCCAAACACGTCAATGCTGATCGGCGGCCTGGGCATGGGCTTCACACTGGCGACCGCACTGAAAGAACTTGGCCCTGACAGCCGGGTCGCCGTGGCGGAACTGGTGCCAAAGGTGGTACGATGGAATTGCGGCCCGCTGGCAAGCCTGGCGGGAAACCCGTTGGCGGATAAACGGGTCAAGGTTTATGAAACCGATATCGCTGGGCTATTAAAATCAGCCGAGGCCCTCTACGATGCCATTGTGTTTGATGTGGACAACGGGCCCGATGGCCTGACACGCCGGGAAAACGATTGGCTTTACAGCCCGGAAGGGTTGAAGACGGCGCATACGGCGCTTCGTCCCGGGGGCGTGCTGGCCGTCTGGTCGGCATCGCCGGACGGCACATTTTCCCAGCGACTTCGCCGGGCAGGCTTTTCAGTGGAAGAAGTTCTCACACCGGCTCGTGGAGACCGGAAAGGCGGCCGCCACACGATCTGGATGGCAGTTCGTGTGGATAAAAAAGGTGCCGGCTTGGCCATAAAGTAAAACATGCCGGCGGGTGAAAGGACGATTCCATGTTATTTGACCAACTGGGGCTTCGGGCCGAGCTGCTCAGTGCCCTTGAAACCAAGCAGTATACCGCCCCCACTCCTATCCAGGCCGGGGCGATTCCCGCTATTCTCGACGGTCGGGACATCCTTGCCCGGGCTCAGACGGGAACAGGCAAAACAGACGCATTCGCGCTCCCTCTGGTCGAAATTCTGAGTCAGAAAAACAGTAGCGGCAAGCACCCCCGCGCGCTTGTTCTCGCCCCCACCCGGGAATTGGCCCTTCAGGTCGGAGAAACCATCAAAACATACGCACGGCGGGTCTCCTTGCGATGCACCGTGGTTCACGGCGGGGTCGGCATCAATCCGCAGATCACCCGCCTGAAACGCGGCATCGACATCCTCGTGGCCACACCGGGCCGTCTGCTGGATCTTGCCGGGCAGCGGCATCTGACGCTTTCTCATATTGAATTCCTGGTTTTCGACGAGGCGGACAGAATGCTCGATCTCGGCTTCAACGAAGAGATCTGCGAAATCCTCGATCTCGTCCCCGTCCAACGCAGAACCATGCTGTTTTCCGCCACCTACACCCAACAGATCCGAGATCTTGCAGGAAGAATGCTTCGGGACCCGGAATATATCGAGGTGACCCCCGGAAACACGGCGGCGGAATCGGTTGATCAGAAGATTCACCTGGTGGACCGATCAAACAAACGGGCGCTTTTAACCCACTTGATTACCAAGGAAAACTGGGCACGGATACTGGTTTTTACCCGGACAAAACACGGGGCAAACAAACTTACGGAAAAGCTTGCCGTGAAAGGAATCAGTGCCGCCGCTCTACACAGTAATAAAAGCCAGTCCTTTCGGACACGCACGCTTGGAGCGTTCAAAAGCAGTGAAATCCGCGTTCTTGTCGCGACGGATGTGGCCGCAAGGGGGCTGGACATTAGCGATTTGCCCGTTGTGATCAATTACGACATACCGAACACCCCCGAGGACTATGTCCATCGTATCGGCCGCACCGGCCGTGCGGGTGTCAGCGGCATTGCCGTCTCCTTGGTCAGCCATGACGAGAAGCGTTATCTTCAGGCCATTGAAAAACTGCTGGGGCGGAAAATCCCCGTGGAACCGGTTGACGGCTATACCGAGGGCAGTGATGTTCCGGATTTTGTACTCTATCGCCCGGGCAGCGCGTCCAGCGAGAAAAAGGCGGACAAGGAGCTTAAAGATATCGTCGAAAAAAGAGAAGCTTCAAAAAAGCAGCGCAAAGCCCGTGCCTCGAAAAAAAAAGGTTCCGGCAAAAGCCTGGGACCGGCATCAAAAGCTCGCTCCGGCAGGTTAAACAGTAAGACGAAGAAAACGCCGTCCCGGTCAGGATCGAGAAAATGAGGAAAACCCGTTTTTCAACATATCCTTGATCTTCTCCGGAAAGGCCATACAAACCGTTTCGTTGAACAGGGTGCGCATGCTGGCCGCATCCGGGGTGCCCAGGGCCGCGCTGAAATAGGTGCGTGGCGAAAACACCAGATGAAAGCGAAAGTGCTCGTCATCTTCGGTGGCGGTGAAAAAATTCATATTGAAACTGTAAATGCCGATTTTGTCGTATTCAGCCATGAGATTGGAAAGGCCGGTGCCGATATCCAGAAAATCGGCCTCGGCCAGCTCCAGGGTGGAGCGGCAATCTTCCACCACGGCCAGCACATCTCCGGCCACTCCGAAGGGCGCCCAGGTCGTCATCCAGTGGGTGCGACCGATCTGCCCCAGATAGCGCTCGCCTGACGTTTTCTCGGCTTCGACCAAATCATCCCAATAGGATATTCCTTGCGCTGAGAAATACTGTTTTGAAGCCTCGATCTCCTCGCGCATCAAATTAGGCGCTGTCGAGCTGGAGAAAACCTGCAGGTGGGGATGAATCAGGGAGCTGCCGGCCGGCGGCATGTAGTTCCAGTTGACG
Source organism: uncultured Desulfosarcina sp. (assembly GCA_963668455.2). Classification (GTDB taxonomy): domain Bacteria; phylum Desulfobacterota; class Desulfobacteria; order Desulfobacterales; family Desulfosarcinaceae; genus Desulfosarcina. The sequence continues at coordinate 103,788 of CAXXOY010000015.1, read as the reverse complement.
ACGTGGTAAATCGCCTCAGGATGGCCGGTTTCGGCCACGCGCCTGAAAAATTCCTGAGCAAATCCGAAGGCGGAGGCCATGTGCTCGGCCGTGAACTCGGTCATGGGCAGGTAATGCCGGGACCCGAAGGTGGCCACGGCACTGATGGCATCGTATGGAGCCAAGTTGGGGAAAATTACCATGTCGTCCTGTTGAAGACGCCCTTCGGGGATCAGCTCTTCCGGAAAGCAGGGGGTTACCTCGAGCACCCTGTCGCCGCAAAACGGGCACCAGGCCTCGGTGCCGGCCACAAGCCCGTTGACCAGATCGGGCTTGTCCCACTTGAGGTCCATGAAGTGGCAAATCCGGGCCGTTCGCCCGGTGAGAGGATCAATGCGGATTTCACTGGGAATACGCTCAAGGGCCATCCCCCGCCGGGGATTTTTCATCACGGTTTCTTTTCTGACGGCTTCGAATTTCATTTTCCCCTCCATTGTCGGTTGATGAGTAAGTATCCGGAAACGCCTGAAACGCTACCAACAAAATCGGCGAGCAAATCCATGGTATCGGCCTGACGCGTGGCCACAAAGGATTGATGCAGCTCATCGCTTACCCCGTACAGGGTGGCAAATACAATGCTGATGGCAAACAGCGCGGGCCGGGAAAACCGCATCGGCCAGGTCAGGCCACAGGCCCGGCAGAAAAGAACGGCCAAGACACCGTAAGCCGCCATGTGCATCATTTTGTCTTGAAATGGAAACGGGGGGCCAATATCAGGCACGGAAAAACAGGATTGGATAAAGATCGCCGCACAGAGCAGAACGACCGGCATCCAGGCACAAAGGGCCGACTTGGACTCGGGAATCATATTCGGCGAGTCAATTTTTGAGGCGCCTTGCAACCTGGGTTTCGTCATGGTTTTCTGTTGGGTTTCGTATCCCGAGCATAACCTGCAAAGCCAACATCGCTATCGGTATCGCTATCACATTTGAAATCGTCTTTTCTCTTTTCGACAGCGATACCGATTTCGTCGCGGCCGGGGGCCGCTTTTAGTGCGCCCGAGAGCGCACGATTTAGCTTAGACGCACCTCGCTGGTTATTCGTCAAAGAGATCCAGTTCCAGCCGGCGCGCCTTCACATGGGCGGTAACCTTTTCCATGAACCGGCCCATGGGAATGCCGAAGTGCACCTTGCCGTCCAGGGTACGCACCGAAAGGGTGCCGGCCTCTTTTTCCTTGGCTCCGCAGGTAAGAATCAGCGGGGTTTTGGCAAGCTGGGCCTCGCGGACCTTGCGGTTCAGGCTCTCCGTGCGGTCATCCACTTCCACGCGCAGGCCGGCGGCCGTCATGGTCTTGGCAACCTCTTGGGCAAAGGGAATCAAATCGTCATTGATGGGCAACAAGGCCGCCTGGACCGGCGCCAGCCACAAGGGGAACTTGCCCTCGAAATGCTCGATGAGAACCCCCAGGAAACGCTCGATGGAGCCGAACACCGTGCGATGCAGCATGATCGGTCGGTGTTTTTCGTTGTCCTTGCCCACATAGGTAAGATCGAAACGCTCGGGAAGGTTCATATCCAACTGAATGGTTCCGCACTGCCAGGTGCGACCAAGGGCATCCTTGATATGCAAATCGATCTTGGGCCCGTAAAAAGCGCCGTCGCCCTCGTTGACCACATACTCACGGCCATAGGCATCCAAGGCATCGCGCAGCCCCTTGGTGGCGGTTTCCCAGAACTCGTCGGAGCCGATGGATTTCTCCGGACGGGTGGAAAGCTCCAGATGAAAATCCAGACCGAATTGGCTGTACATCTTCTCTTCCAGCCTGAGGAGATCTATAATTTCCGACTGGATCTGTTCAGCCATCATGTAGAGGTGGGCATCATCCTGGTGAAAGGAGCGCACCCGGAAAAGACCGTTGAGCACACCGGACATCTCATGACGATGCACCAGGCCGATCTCCGCCACCCGCAAGGGCAGTTCGCGATAGGAGTGCGGACGGGTGCCGAAAAGAAGCATGCCCCCGGGACAGTTCATGGGCTTGATGGCGTAATCCTCATCGTCCACTTCGGTGGTGTACATGTTCTCACGATAGTTTTCCCAGTGCCCGCTCTTCTCCCACAAGGCCCGTTTCAGGATGATGGGAGTCTTGGTCTCCACATAACCGGCCTCGGTATGCGCCTCGCGCCAGAAATCCAGCAACGCGTTCCACACGGCCATCCCCTTCGGGTGGAAAAAAGCCATACCCGGCGCCTCGTCATGGAAGCTGAAAAGCTCCATGGCCGCACCGATCTTGCGGTGGTTGCGTTTCTTGGCCTCCTCGATGAAGGTCAGATGGGCCTTGAGTAACTTTTTATCAAAAAAGGCGGTGCCGTAAATTCGCTGAAGCTGGGCTTTGGTCTGATCCGCCCGCCAGTAAGCGCCGGATACGCGCATCAGTTTGACGGCCCGCACGAATCCCGTATGGGGCACATGCGGCCCCCGGCACAGATCGGTAAAGTTCCCCTGTTTGTAAAACGAAATGGTTCCGTCGGCCAGATCCTGGATCATCTCGGTCTTGTAGGGCTCGTTTTTATAGAAATCCAGGGCCTCGGCCTTGGAGACTTCGTGGCGCTCGATGGGCAGCTTGGCCTTGATAATGCGCTTCATCTCAGCCTCGATCTTGGGAAAGGCCTCTTCTGAAACCGGCTGCATGTCGATATCGTAATAGAACCCGTCTTCCACGACGGGTCCGATGGTCAGCTTGGCGTCCGGGTAAACGGCCAGTACGGCCTGGGCCATGACATGCGCCGCGCTGTGGCGCATGATTTCCAAGGCTTCCGGGTCACGGGTGGTGATGAGCCGAATGGCGGCATCGGCTTTTATCGGTTGATTGAGATCCACCACCTCGCCATCGAGTTCCATGGCCACACAGTCCCGGGCGAGCCCTTCTGAAATGCTTTTGGCCACGTCAAGCCCGGTGGGATAATCATCAAAGGGTTTTCGACTTCCATCGGGAAGTGTGATATGTATCATTTTTTAAGTACCTTCCGTTGAAAGGTGGTGAAGGGCAATCGCGCCAAAGCCACCAAAATGGATTGAAATAATAACAACCTATGGAAATTAAGAGAAAAACCCTCTCGGGTCAAGCATAAAAAATGAACCAATGCCTATCTTTCGCATACCAATTGATCAACACCACGGAGCAATTGCAGGAATTTGTCGAGCACATCCGCCACGAAAAATTCATCGCCGTGGATCTGGAAGCCGACTCCATGTTTCATTACCAGGAAAAAGTCTGCCTGGTGCAGATGGCCGGCAATGGCCACAACGTGGTTATCGATCCCCTTGAAGTAAACGACCTTTCCGCCTTGCGCCCTCTTTTCGCCGACGAAGGTGTGTGCAAGGTTTTTCATGGATCGGATTACGATATTCGTTCCTTATATCGGGATTTCACCATAGAAATTCACAATTTATTCGACACGCAGCTTGCCAGCATGTTCATGGGTGAGGCCGAAACCAGCCTGGGGGCTGTGGTCAACAAGCGGTTCGGGATCAAGCTGGACAAACGCTATCAGAAAAAGGACTGGTCCCAGCGCCCGCTGTCCGAGGGGATGATCGACTACGCCGCTTCGGATGTATTCCATCTGATCCCCATAGCCAAGACCCTGATGCAGGAACTGGATGAGAAAGGCCGGCTGGAATGGGTCCGCGAAGAGTGCCGACACCTTTCCGAGGTCCGGCCGGTGGAAAACGGTGATGATCTCCTGTTTCTGAAATTTCGCGGGGCGGGCCGCCTGGAGCGGCGCAACCTCGCCGTGCTGGAAGGTTTGCTTCAGTTTCGCCGCAAGCTGGCCATGAAAAAGGATCGCCCGCTTTTCAAGGTTTTTTCCAACACCTCACTGCTCAAAATAGCCGGTGAATTGCTGGACACCCCCGCGAAAATGGAAAAGGCCCGCTGCCTCAGCGCAAGGCAGATCGCCGGTTACGGTGAAGCACTGTGCGCCATCGTTAAAAAGGCCAAGGCCATCCCTGCCAATGAGCTTCCCATCTATCCGCGCAAACGGCGCCAGCGCCTATCTCCGAGGGTTCCCGAGCGCACCAAGGCGATCAAGGCCTGGCGGGACAAGATAGCCGAGGAGCTGGCCCTGGATCCGGCCCTGCTTTTCAACAAGGCCCTGATCACGGCCATTGCCGTTAAAAAGCCGACCACCCTTGAGGAGTTCCGGGAAGTGGGCGGCATTCGCAACTGGCAGGTGAATTCGTTCGGCCAGGCGATTATTGATGTTTTGGCCCCAATTCCTTGATGTGCGCCAATAATAATTTTGATTCACTGCAAAGCTCAAGTTGTACAGCAAAAAAGATGTCATTACGACGATTCTATATCCCCCCCGAAGCGATCGCCAATGAGCGGCCGTCAATCAGCGGCGACGACGCCGGCCACATCACGCGGGTGCTGCGGTTAAAGCCAGGCGATACGGTGGAGCTTTTCGACGGCACGGGCATGGGCTATCGCGCACGGATCCTGGATATGGCATCAAAGCGGGTAAGCTTCACCGTCGAGGAAACATACGCGCTGTCCACCGAATCGCCGACACACATCACCCTGGCCCAGGGCGTGCTCAAGGACCGCAAGATGGACGATCTAATTCGTCAGTTGACCGAGATCGGCATCGACTGCTGGATGCCTTTTCATGCCGCCCGCTCGGTTCCTCAGCCCAGGGGCAAACGTCAGGAAAAACGGGTGGCACGATGGGAGAAAATCGCCATCGAAGCGGTAAAACAGTGCCGCCGGGGGTGTATCCCCGAAATCCGGCCGTTTGACAGTCTCAAGGCCGTTCTGGCGACATCCGAATCCTTTGACGGAAAGCTTCTTTTCTGGGAAGAGACCAACCATGCGTTTTCTCCTCCCCAAAAGCCCATGAAACGCATCATGATAATCATAGGCCCAGAAGGCGGCCTGGACGCGGAAGAAGTCCGGCTGGCAAAAGAGCACGGTTTTCTCACCGCCGGCCTGGGCCCCCGCATTCTACGCGCCGAAACGGCAACCCTGGCCGCGGCAATCCTGGCTCAGTACTGTTTTGGGGATTTGGGATAAGCGCTTCATCCGCTGCCTTTAAGGGTTTGATGACTTTCAGGCAGACTTGGTGTCCACTGGTATCGACGAATGGCCCTAATCCAGACAAAAAAAGCTCGATAATTGGACGACGATCTGCTTAAAAGTACCCATATAAACCACAGGGGAAAATAATCAAAATTATAAAACCTTGGAGGGAAAATGAAACCAAGACCGATCAAGTCCATACCTTTTCTGCTTATCGCGGCAATTCTTCTGTCGATCATTCCGGCAAATGTCCGGGCGGAATCCGGCATGTACAGAAACTACGCAAAAGGCGGTATCGGAATAAACGACTTTACCGACGACATGGATGACACCGGTTACGATGAAAATTTTTCAGGGAGTTTGGCCTATGGCCGCTACCTGGCGGATTACCTGGCGGTGGAAGGAGGGATCAACTTCTTTCAAAGCGATCATGACGATGTCCACCGAAGAACGGGTGAGGACGGCGATAGATGGGAAAACACCATTTTCGTCACTTCGTTGTCCGCCACGCTCAAGGGGGAAATCCCCATGGGACCGGTGAGGTTGTACGGCGGCGTCGGTGTCGCCAGTTACTTTATTTTCCTGCACACGGATCATAGGGACTCTCATTGGGATCATGATGACGATGACTGGGATCGTCATCATGACGATGAGGAGGATGAGGATGTTGTGTTCGGTGTCCATGCCCTCGCCGGCATCTCTTGCGAAATTACGTCGCGCTTTTTCATGGGTATTGAGGGATGTTACCGCTGGACCGATGATATGAAACTCTGGAACCGTTATGATAACCAGACCGAAAAGATCGAAGGTGATCTTGACGGTTACATGGTTAATTTGACCTTCGGATTCAGGTTCTAACCCTGAAAATATAGGTGTTGGATGCGTATACGAATCTTTGGCGTTTTCATTAGCGAACTGAACGCCGGGTTCGGCTGTTCCTTTCCGCCCACCGGCAACGAGCCGGCCCTCGTCGGAACCGGCCGTCATTACGACCGGCCAACGGTCGGTTATAACCTGATGACCGGTGAGAAATTTGCCCGCAGCCCGATGGCCCCAATTCCGCTTGTTTCCTTCATGCCCACCATCAAAAAGCGGTTATCCCATCGACTTGGTGCCCAGGCTTCTGGTCCATTCCATTCAAAAAAGTGACGCTCAAAAGCGGCGAAGCCCGCATCGTGGAAAAATGAAATAAATCGTCCGCGCCCCGATTTGACGGGGAGAAGAGGCAAGGATGCGTCTCCCCGCCAAGCACTAAACAAAAAATGGCACAGCCCCTGCATGACAGAGAAGAGAAAAACATTCTCTACCGGTGTAATCCTTTTAACAAAGCAGAATCTTTATGTGTGGCGTTTATAAAGCTGGTTTATATATTGTTTCAAACGTTGAATGCTCACGCGATCATGATGAAACCTGCTGGCAATATTTTCCATGTATGAGTACTCACACGGAAATTGTTGCCTATCTTGCGCTTGCTCCCGAGGAAAATTCGAATGAAAAAAATCCTGATTTGTGCAGTCGCCGCACTGCTTGTGGGTTGTGCTCCCCCGGCACTGAAAACCCGGCCAAACCAAAAAGTGGCCACAATCAATTATGGAACTGGCATTGATGCGCAGTTGGAAAGCCTGGCCCGTCAGGTTGCCATTCAGCTTGGCCGAAAAAGGTGCGGCCGCATCGGGATACAAGGTTTTTACGATGTCAATGGTCGCTCAAAACGGTTTGAAAAATATGTAGAAACAGAATTCACCAACCGGCTTTTACGAATAACCCGTCTGCGCATCTATACCGTCAGGGATCTTATTCAGGATGACATTTCGGCGCCACTTTCCTCGAGCATGGACACCAACAATGCGCGCACCAAACCAAAAGATACCGAGCACTTGCAATCCTACCTGGTTGGCTCGACGATCGAATTCCCCCAAGGCGTCAAAATCAGTGTACAAATCATGGAGGCGAGAACGGGTTATGTTTTTGGAACGGCAGCCGTAGTGGTTCAAAAGGATAAAATGGTTCAAAGCCTGTTGGATCATTTTGGCGAGAAGAGATATTCATCGTTTGGCAATCCCGACTACCGTGTTGGTGAAGTGATCAAAACCGGAGAAAATCAATACATCAATTTAATTCCTCACGAGTATATTCTTTACGTCAAACAGATCAACTTTCAATATGCCTTGTTCTCGGATAGTTTTTCGAATGTTGAGATATTTATAAATGAAGACTTTCGTGTCATGAATGTCGATGACATGATTTCCATAATCTATGACAAGGAGCGCTATATCCTTTCCTTGAGAGATGTCTCCAATGGCGCGGCGGTTTTTACCTTTGCCCATCTGAACGACGGAAAATTCAAAGCGACGGAGAATTTTTCATGGCTTGATAAAGAGCCGTATTTATCTCAAAATGAAAGCGATAGTAAAATTGAAGACAACTCGTCAACATCATCGAATGAAGAAGATAGCGAGGAAGATGCAAGTTCCTCGGATGATTCGACGGCGGTTGAAAAAACCGATAACGCAGACGGCGATGATACGAAATCCGAAACCGAGAATACCTCGGAAGAAGCGGACGATTCAGCAGATTGATTTAACAATCAAGCGGACACTGAGAGGTGATATCAATGCGCTCCATGACAAAAAAAATTGTGTATACGATCATAGGTGGTCTTTTATTATCATATTTACTTTTTTCCTGGATCAATTTTTCCAACGAACAAGTTTCTCTTTTTAACAACAAGGTGGTTACCACTTTTATCATCGAACATATATTTGCGCTTTGTCATATCATGGGACTTGCTCTTTTTATCCTTGGCCTGGCCGCACTTTTTAAAACCATTATTTATATGAAGCGCGAAACATATGAACGTCAGAATTTACGACAGCGTTAATTTAGTCGTCGGCATTTCTATTTGTTCTAATCTGTAAAGGAGATCCATAATCATGAAAGTTAATGTTATCGTTTTCGGGTTTTTGTTTTTTGTGATGAACAGCTTTTGTTGGGCAGGAGAATATGAAGTCGAGTTAATGGCCGGTGATAGCACATTTGAAACCGGATTACATTATACAGGCAAACTAACCAACGGATTTTTGAAAACAGGCATGTATTATCTTCAGACGGATGACGATGACCTTGAATATCAAAGATGGTTGTTGGACTTTACGTTTGGTTCCGACATGATCGCCACCGACATGATCTGGGAGGTTGGACTGGCAAGCATCTTCGGGAGCGCGGAAAAAGATATTACCTACACCGAACTCGTTGCCGATGAAACCACGGAGGGTGCCGAGCCCGTAGCCGTGGAAGCTACCGCGACTTACAACAGTGACCTTTGCGTTGTTGCCTTCATCACAAAGGTTGGCTATCTTTTTCCCAGTGATGTGATGACATTTCCATTGGAATTGTATGGCAGAGTCATTTATGCACCGAGTTCCATATGCTTTGGAGACACGGAAAACTACTTATCTTATCAAATCGGTGCCGGTTTTCGAATTGTTGAATATGCATCGTTCATGATGCAATTTTCAGTTTTTGACGTCGGTCTTAAATCAGGCGCCAATGAATGGGATTATGATGAAAGTACTTTTCAAATAGGCCTTGTCTTCAGATTTTAGACAACTGTTTGACAATCATGATCACGGGGTTGTCAATTTCTTGACAAATCTTTTCTCCGGGTTTGAGCACTTATGAATCGATTGCGCCTTTCACTTGCCGATTTCCAGTCACATGAATCGGCACCCAACTAAAAATGATTGACAATAGCGAATTGACCGGGTAACAACCCCTCCGAGAATAGATTCTTCTAATACAACTACAACGACCTTACGACTTGCGGCGAAACATCGCGCGCAACGTAGTGAAGGCGCAAACGGGCTTCCGACAGGCTGCCCATTAGCGCCTTTTTGTTTTTGCATCGATCAAAAAGGAGCATTATGAAACCGTCGCATATCGCCGGCACCCTGGACGCCCTGACCGACATCGGTCAGCCTGTATTTGTCTGGGGCGCACCAGGTGTCGGCAAGAGCCAGGTTGTGGCTCAGGTGGCTAAAAAAAAGGGAATCGACCTGGTCGATGTTCGCGCTGTTTTGTTGGACCCTGTCGATTTGCGGGGATTGCCCCACATCGATGAAAATCGCCGGGCCTGCTGGTGCGCCCCGGCATTTTTGCCCACCCAAGGGGTCGGCATACTCTTTTTGGATGAGCTTAACGCCGCGCCGCCGCTGGTTCAGGCGGCCTGTTACCAGTTGGTGCTGGATCGGCAATTGGGCGAATACCATCTGCCCGAGGGGTGGAGCATCGTGGCGGCCGGCAATCGCGAGACCGATCGCGCCGTGACCCATCGCATGCCCTCGGCCCTGGCCAATCGATTCGTGCACCTCAATTTTGACGTGGATTCAAAGGAGTGGCTGATCTGGGCACAAAACAACGAAATTGCGCCGGAAGTCATCGCCTTCATTCGCTTCCGCCCGCAGCTTCTGCATTCCTTCGATCCCCAAAAAGACGACAAGGCTTTTCCCACGCCCCGCTCCTGGGAATTTGTCTCACGCATCATGAGCCGACAAACCAGCGCCATTCCCGATCTGGAACTCATTTCCGGCGTAATCGGGGACGGGGCCGCATCCGAGTTTTGCGGGTTCTTGAAAATTTACCACAATCTTCCCGATCCCGACACCCTGTTGGAAAACCCCGAAACGGCCGTGGTGCCCGATGATCCGGCGACCCTATATGCGGTGTGCGAACTGCTTTCCCAGAAAACCGACCTAACCAACTTGCCACAAATCATGACTTACGCCAAACGGCTACCGCCGGAATTCAGCGTCATGCTGGTGAGAGATGCGGCGCGGATCAACAGCGCCATTGTGCGAACACCCGATTTCAACGCCTGGGCTGTCGCGCACGCAGATGTCCTTATATAGAGACAGCCCTTGGAAGAATCATGGATAAGGAAGCTTATCAAAAGGTAATTCGGGCACGGGCCGGCCTGGTTTTAGAGCATCCCTTTTTCGGGCACCTGGCCTTGCGGTTGAAGGTGACCGAGGACGCCACCTGCGCTACGGCCTGGTCGGACGGTCGCACCTTGGCATATAATCCGCTCTATGTAAAAATTCTTCCGGTACAAAAACTGGAAGGTCTCATGGGACACGTGGTCATGCATTCGGCCTGCCGCCACCACTTGCGGCGTAAAGGACGCGAGCCGGGAATGTGGAACATGGCCTGCGATTACGCCATCAACTGGATTCTTTTGGAGGTCGGCTTCGCGCTGCCCGACGGGTATCTGGACGATCCCAAGCTGAGAGGCAAAACCGCCGATGCCATTTATGCCAAGCTGAAGGCCGACCGTGATCGCGGCCGTCCCGACAGTCAGGACCGCAAGGTGGAAAAGGAGGTCGATGCCAAGGGCGAGGAAGTGGATATGCCCGATGTCCAGACCCGGGCGAAACCCTCACGGAAAACCGATCGCCCTGAAGAAGAGATGTCCATGGAAAACGCCGAAACCGCCGACGCTGAGAATTTTCCAGAAGAAGACGAGCGGCGGGAACAAAGCGAGGGCGATCCGGGGATGTCGGGAGAAATCCGCGACGCGCCCGAATTGAATGATGGGGCGGGCGGATTCGGAGAAGAATCCGATGAGGAGAGCCAGTTGCGCATCAATCTCGCCCAGGCCGCTTCCCGTGCTCGTTCCATGGGTGATCTTCCCGCCGGCCTCGAACGCTGGATCGATCAACGCCTCAGCCCCCGGCTGGATTGGCGGCAACTGCTGGGCCGGTTTATTCAGGCGTCGGCGCGTTCCGATTACGCCTGGATGCCGCCCAATCGGCGCTATATTCATCAAGGGCTGTATCTGCCGTCCATGCGCGGCACGGATTTGCCCGATGTGGTGGTGGCTGTCGATACGTCGGGAAGCGTGGCGCCGGACGAATTGGACCGGTTTGCCGCCGAGCTTTCCGCCATTCTGGAAACGTGCGCTCAGAGCGTACACATCCTTTATTGCGACTCTCGGGTCGCTCGTGCGGAGACCATAGATCGTCAGGATCTTCCGCTTTGTCTCAATGCCATAGGCGGCGGCGGTACCGATTTCCGGCCGGCCTTTGACTGGGTCGAGAAAAACGGGTTGGTTCCCGTATGTATGATTTATCTGACCGATCTGGCTTGCAACCGTTTCCCCCAGCCGCCGGCCTACCCCGTGCTGTGGGTCCACGTCGGGGAGATGGTCACGCAGCCGCCCTTTGGGGAGGCGATCTCCCTGAACTGATAAATTTTTTATCCAAGGAGGAGAATATGCGCATCGAGTGGACCATTCGCAAACGGGCCGGGCATCTGAGGCCCAAACTGGAATATACGCTGACTCTTGAAGATTTTGAAATCGAACTGGCCGTCCCCATGGTGCGGGTCGCAAGCACCATTCCCAAACCGCCGGATGCCGGCCAGCATTACGTATGGCCGGGAACCAAGGAGTGCGGCCGCGAGAAGCCGGAGGCGGTTTACGAATTATCCTCTCCATCCCACGTAACCGGCCGCCGCCGGGAAACCCTGATGCTCCCCATGCGTAAAGGAAACGACTATCCCGAAATCGAGCAGTCGTTCTGCAAATTACGCGAGGCCTATGAGCAAGCGCTTTTAACGGCCTGGGCGAACAGCGCGTTTGAGACCAGGGGCCAATTGGAGATGACACCGGCAACAAAAGAGCAATTGGCTCCGGTGGTGGCAGCCCGTCGTTTCCTGGAAGTTCTGGACAAAGCATCTTAATCTGCAGTTTAATAGTTAAAACCAGTTGACAAAACAAGGTTTCCGCAGTAGATACTTTTCAGCATGTTAGATTGGCCGAACACAAATAGGACAGCCTCGGTCTTCTCCTTGTAAATATGTCTCAAATCAAGCGAAAACACCTCAGTCGTTAAGGGCATGGGCGTTGCCCATACACCAAACCCTATATGCACAGCGAAGGGAACATCGCCATGGCCAAAATAAGGAAACGAACAAGAAGCAACTGGACAATTGGCGCCCACACGGTGAACTCCTATAAAAACAGGGTTCCCGATCCGGCGGTCAAACGACAACGGCGCACCAGCAAAGAAATACGGCGGGTCATCGCCCAGGCGTTGAATCGTGCTCAGAACGACGGGCGCACGGTTTATCTGACCGCCGAGACCTACAAGGGATCGCCTAAACCCAAAACGCTCTATCGCATCGAGTTGTTTAAAAGCGATTATTACGTGCTTTGTATTCAACAGCAGGTGGTGACGCTTTTTACTGCCGACATGATTGCCGGCGATGCAAAAAAAGGAGCGCTGGTCTTTCGCGACCAGGAGCCCTTTGAGGCGTTGGCGGGATATTACAACTAAATAGTGTCCATTAGATAGTGCCCAATAGACAGTGCCATTAGACACAGTGCTCATCCGCGAATTGACGTTCGACCAAAACGAAACAAGGAAAAATTAATGACCGGCAACAAGGCGTTAAAGAAAAACAAACTCACATGGCTGGCAGGACTTGGTGTATTACTGTTCGTGATGCTCATTCCAGCCGGCGTTTTCAGCCACTCCCTGTATATTCAATCCAGTCACTACCAGGTTCATGAAGGGAAGCGGTCGCCGCTTTATTTCTGTTATGGGCATCGTATTCCGGTGGATGACGGCGTGCGTGCGAAAAAACTGAAGTATATTCGCGTCCGTCAACCCGACGGAGAAATCCGTGACGTGAGCATTCGCAACGAAACCTGCCTGCATTCGTATATGGTAAACTACGACGCCCCCGGCACCTATGTGCTGACGGCCGAAACCAACCCCGGATACTATACGGTGTACATCGATAAAAAGGGGCGCGAAAGACATGTCATAAAGCCCAAAAGCGCTGTTATCGAAAACGCCCGGGAAATAAAGATGAGTCTTTACAGCGAACAGGCCACCAAGACCTATGTCGTTTGCGGGAAGCCGTCGCCGATTTTCCCGGCGCGTGTCGGCCTGCCGCTTGAACTAGTGCCGGCAAAAGACATTTCCACCCTGAAACCGGGAGAAATGCTCGAATTGAAAATTTATCTCAATGGCAAACCCTATGCCGGTGAGGGAACCTGGGACGCCACATACAACGGGTATTCGACCCAAATGGAAGATTACGCCTACCCGAAGAGAAAAGTATTTGGCGATACGTTCAAGATTCCCATCCCCCTGGCGGGTCGCTGGTTTATCCGTTATTCTCAAAAAGTGGATGCCCCGGAAAAGGACCGGGCGCAATTCGAGCAAATCAAGTACACCGCCACACTGGTATTCGAACTTCCCAACCAAAGAAAAAACAAAAAGAAATGAACATGAGGAGAAGGTGGAAGGCGGGGCCGACTGGCTCGCAAGAATCACTTTCAGCAGTGCGGTGGAGGTCGAAGAAGGTTGCCGTGACGGCTCAACTGGCGATCGAATTTTAAAACCGCGTCTTTCTCGTCAATTTACTTGCTCAAAAATAATCCACCGGCACGATCTCTCCGTTGTGCCGGTGGCTTTTTTTATGGCGGTCGCCGGATGGTTTCGGGGAAATTACCGGCATTTGCCGGCGGCTTCCTCGATATCGATAATGCTGGTCCCGGCGTCGTGGGCTTTGGTCCGATAGGCGGTGATGTGCATCAATCGGCTGGTGACCTTGCCCATCCGTTCGGTCTGAAGCTTGATCTTCTCGGCATAGCTGCTTAACGGGTCGCCGTCTTCGGTTTTGAGCATAAGAAGCTCGGCAAAGCCGCTGATGGTCTGAATGGGCTGATTGAGTTCATGGCAAATCGCTCCCGCCATTTCCACCACCCCTTCGAGCTTCTGCTTTTCCATTCGCTCGCTTTCGGCATCGCTGAGTTCTTCGATGGTCTTGCGCAATTGCCGAATCAGGCGGGTTCTCTCCAGGTGCACTTGCAGCCTTGCCAGCAACTCCTCCTTAATGAACGGCTTGATAATATAGTCCGTCGCGCCGGCTTGAAAAACCTTGATCCGTTTTTGTCGATCAGCCAGAGAGGTGAGGAAAATGATAGGCAGATCGTCAAACCGGGTTTCGGTGCGGATCTTCCGGCACAACGTGATACCGTCCATCTGGGGCATTTCGATATCCAGGGTGATCAAATCCGGCCGATCGGCCGACAAGGCAATATCCAGAGCTTTGGCGCCGTTTTCAGCCTCAATGACGCGATACCCCTCGGGTTCGAGTATCTTTTTGATCAGTTGACGGGTGGTAATACAATCCTCCACCGTCATTATCGTTCCATGGTTATTTTGCATATTGCCTCGCTACACTGACTTGGAGCAATACGTCATGGTGTTATCCCTGTCGTATTTTTCTTTTCATCTGGAATCTAAACCCATTGTCGCCATACGATACATATCTGTTTTGGTATCGGCCGAAACGTCCCCGGGCTTGACCCTTCATGCGGATTCTTTTCCCGTCTGAAATAAGATGCATGGCATTGTCCATGAACGGACCATTGTGGGACGCCTCTATTTTTGTTAATAGAAGGCCTGAACGCCAACAAAAAAAAGGAAAGCAACGCGCCATGAAGTCATTTGAAGCGCTTTTCGCGGAATTAAAGGAAAAAGCCGCCCGCCGCGACTCGGATTCCGGCACCGTACGGGAGCTGGATCAGGGGATTCACGCCATCGGCAAAAAGGTCATCGAAGAGGCCGGGGAGGTGTGGATGGCCGCCGAACACGAAGGCCGTGAACGCACCGCCGAAGAGATCTCCCAACTGCTGTATCATGTCCAGGTGATGATGATCGCCTGCGACCTGGAACTATCCGATATCTACCGCCATCTATAATATTAATGCCATCCAACGAACAAGAAGCGAAACGAACATGTTGAAAATAGCTATCCCCAACAAGGGATCCCTTTCAGAGGAAGCCGTGCGGCTGATCCGTGAAGCCGGATACAACTGCCGGCGCTACAGCCGCGAATTGATTGTTTTCGATAGCCGCAACCAGGTGGAATTCATTTTTTTGCGCCCCCGGGACATCGCCATTTATGTGAACCATGGCATCCTGGACATGGGCGTCACCGGTCGCGATCTGGCCAAGGACAGCGGGGCCGATGTAGTGGAGCTTATGCCGCTGGGATTCGGTCGGGCCAGCTTCTGTTATGCCGTACCGGCCGGATCTGGGCTTACTCCGGATCAATTCGACGGTCTGCGTATCGCGACTTCGTTTCCCCGCCTGGTGGCCGAGGATATGGAAAAAAGAGGGTTGAAGGTGGGAATCGTACGCCTGGACGGCGCCGTCGAGATCTCCATCCGTCTGGGGGTGGCGGAGGCCATCGCCGATGTGGTCGAAACCGGCCGGACCCTCAAGGACGCCGGCCTTGGAGTGGTCGGAGAACCGCTGATGCACAGTGAAGCTGTTTTGGTCGCCCGTAATCGGGATGTGGCGAAGGTGGCCGCAGTGCAAAACTTTCTTGATCGTATCCACGGTATTGTGGTGGCCCGCGAATACGTCATGGTGGAGTACGACATCCCCGAAAGCAAACTGGACGCGGCCTGCGCGATCACGCCCGGCATCGAATCGCCAACGGTCTCGCCGCTCAGTAAAAAAGGCTGGGTGGCGGTTAAATCCATGGCCCGGCAGCGTGATGTCAACCAGATCATGGACGGCCTCGGAGATCTCGGCGCAAAAGGCATTATCGTTACCGATATTCGGACTTGCCGTATATAAAAGGAAAGCGGTTTGACGGGAAAAGGCATCCCTTATCCAAGGGCAACGTGTTAAGCAGAGGCATTCTATCGATTTAAGCCTTCCAGCAACCCCAGAAACTTGTGGATTGCCTTGTGGGTCGGAAGCCTTCGTAATTGGCTGAAGGAGACCCAGCGGCGGGATTGCACGCTTTGCCACCGCACCCGCCCCGCCGTATAGGTCAACAGATAAACATCGGCACTCAGGGTGAAATGGGTGTATGCGTGGCGAATGCTCGTCAGCCGCTTATCCACGTTGACAGCGATGCCGATTTCGGCGGCCAGGACCCGTTCGATCTCCCCTGTCGACAAAGGCTGCCGGCCCGTGGCGATGGACGGAAATTCCCACAACCCGCCAAGCAGCCCCTCCTCCGGTCGTTGCCCGACCAGCAGCTTGCCATTTTTAAAAACAACACCATAAATCAACTTGCGAAGGGGCTTTTTCCGGGCGGCGATGCGCGTGGGAAAACGTTCGATCGTATGGTGCCGGCAAGCCTGGCACCAGCCGGCCAGGGGGCAGCGGTCACACGCCGGATTTTTAGGGCGACAAACCAGGGCGCCCAATTCCATAATGGCCTGGTTAAACTCAGCGGGATGCCGGGGGCAGATCAATTCCCGGGCAGGCCCCACAAACCGGCCATGGGCGCCACTTTTGTTGACCGGCGTATCGATTTCCAGAAGCCTTGCCAGCACCCGTTTAACATTTCCATCAACCACCGGAACCACCTGTCCGAAGGCGATACTCAGCACGGCGGCGGCCGTGTATTCCCCAATGCCTGGCAGCGCACGAAGGGCCGCGGGGTCGTCGGGCAACCTGTCGTTGTGCCGTGAGGCGACAATTCCGGCGGCGCGATGCAGATGGCGCGCCCGCGAATAATACCCCAACCCCTCCCAGAGCTTGAGCACCTCCTGAAGATCGGCCGCAGCCAGATGGCCGGGGCTGGGAAATCGATCCATGAAGCGGCGATAATAAGGAATCACAGTCGCCACCTGGGTCTGCTGGAGCATGATTTCGGAAATCCAGATGGAATAGGGATCGGCGGTTTCTCGCCAGGGAAGGCTGCGCCGATTGGCTCGATACCAGTTTAAAAGGTCACGACGCAATGAAGTAGTATTTACAGTAGTCATTGGCTCGCTCATTATCCCGACCGCCATTCGCCGCACATTGGCGACTTACAGGGAATCAGGAAAAAGGGGTCTTTTTTTACTACTTATGGACATCACATTTAAAGTATGTATTCAAAAGGGCGATAACAAGACTGATCACATACCGTCCCCAAGCAAATGAATATGATTCAGAAAGGAAGTGTCGTTTATGACAGGCATCAATTCCAAGGACTTTATCGAAGAGTTGCGCTTCGATTTCAAGGAAAAGGATATGATCAAGGCCAAACTGGTACTTTCCAAATTATCGGAGGTCGATGAAAGCATCCGTAAAATTGCCTTGTTTGAGCTTAACCGCGCCGACGACACCTTTGCCATCCCCCTTATCGTAAATCTGCTTGCCGAATATAAGGACTTATCCCGGGAATTTCCACAACTCAGCGAAATTCTGTATGCAAAGTCCCTGGACAATCCGGAATTGCTGCTCTCCCTGATGACCAGGGAGTTCAAGCGCGAAAACCGCATCGTACTGGTCGATGTGGTTGGAGAAATCCGCCTGGAAGGCGCGGCCTCCCATCTGATGGCCATCCTCAACGAAGACCAGGATGAGCCGGTAATCAAGGCCGTGATCAACGCCCTGGGCTTGCTGGGAGAAAGTTCCAGCACGACCGCCATCTCGGAATATCTGTACTCGGGAAGTCTGGAGCTTACCATCGCCGCCATCTACGCCCTGGGCCAGATGGCATCGCCCACCGCCTTTCAACGGCTGGCCGAGAAACTGGGCGACGATCAGGACCTGGATATCATGATCCTGGATGTCTTCGCCACCAACCAGGCGCCCGAGGCCATCGAACGTCTCAATGAAGGGCTTTCCTCGCACTTTGCCCACCAACGGAACACCGCCAAACAGCGTTTGCGGGACATCGGCTCCAAATCAGTACCGATCCTTATCAACAATTTACTGCATGATGACCCGGATCTGCTGATCCACACCCTCAACCTGCTGGGCGAAATCGGCGACGATAGTGCCATCGGCCCCATTCGCAAATTGCTGCACAACGAGCCCAAGGATGCCAATGTGCGCTTTGCCGCATACGAGGCCCTGGGATTTTTGCCCATCGCCAAGGGCGCTTTTGCACTGGCCCAGGGGATGACCGATCCCGTGGAAAACGTGCGCACCGCCGCAGCCGGCGCCATAGACCGCAATTTTAGCACCATGCTTGCCGCCGGCCTGAAAAACCTGGTTCACTCCGGCGACATTGAAGCCAGGAAGGTTACCGAAACGGTGCTCAATGGCGGATGTGAAGTGATTTTCGGCGGCCTCATCGATGATGAAACCTTTCAGGACTGTGCCGTCACGTTTCTCAGCGGAAAGGCGCACCCGGAGATCCGTGAACGGTTTACCGAATTGATGAAGAGCAGCGGTTACACCGAAATCGCCGCCCGCATCGAAAAACCGCAGGACAGTGAAGCCACGACCGTCCAGACGGTGTTTGCCGTGGACGATTCAAAGATGATTCTCAATATCTACCGCGGCGCCCTGCACAGCCTGGGCTGCACGTCAAAACTTTTCGAGTTTCCGGCCGAAGCAATCAAGGCCGTGGACGAACAGCCTCCGGATTTTATTTTCACCGATTTGAACATGCCCCATATCAACGGCATCGAACTTATCCGCACCATTCGTCTCAAGCACGACAAATCCAATCTGCCCATTGTAATGGTCACCACCCAAAACGAATCCCAGGACAATGAGGCCGCCTATGAAGCCGGCGTCAATGCCATTTTACACAAACCCTTTACGGCTCAGGACCTGGAAAAGGCCCTGTCGGAGCAAGGCATCAAGCAATAAACCATGCTGTGAGCCATTTAAAAAATGATTGCCATTTTGGCTTGACAAAAAGGTTTGATTAGATAATGAGTTAGACTTTCATTTGTCGTCGGCTCTTCTCAGGAGATTTCCGATGTGGGAATCTCTTGTTGTTTTTTAATGCTGTCATTGGCAATGACGAGAACACGGGATTCATGGCGTAAAACATGGCACTCAAATTAGATGGATACGAAGGCAAAGGCACCTTCCCCCATGGAATCCATCCTCCGGAACAAAAACACTTCTCCCAGAGCGCTTCAATCGAGGTGATGCCCACGCCGAAAGTGGTCATGCTGTCGCTTCATCAGAATATCGGCGCGCCCTGCGAGCAAGTTGTCAAGGCCCGGCAAAAGGTCGCATGGGGCGAGGTGATCGGCAAGGGCAAGGGGTTTGTTTCAGCCACCCTGCATGCCACGGTACCGGGCGTTATCCAACGGCCGGCCCGGGCAACGCTGGCCAACGGCCGGCACATGGACATGGTGCCGATCAAGGTCGAGGGAGAAATTCCCGAGGGGCAGGCGTTATGGGACGAGCTTTTCGGCGGGGACTGGCCGACTACCGGGCTTGAGAAATACGCGCCGGACGAAATCAGCCGTTGTATTAACGAGGCCGGTCTGGTGGGCATGGGCGGGGCGGCGTTTCCCACCCACGTCAAGATCATGCCCAACGAAAAAAAACCGGTCGACACGCTCCTCATCAACGGTTGCGAATGCGAGCCCTATCTGACCTCCGATTACCGGCTCATGCTGGAGGCGCCGGACCCCATCGTCACCGGAGCGCTGTTGGCCGCTCGTGCGCTCGGTGCCAAAAGGATTGCCATCGGCATTGAGGACAACAAACCGGATGCCATCAAGGCCCTGCGCGGTGCCGTATGGAACACCGGCATCCAGGTGGCGGTGCTCAAAACCAAATATCCCCAGGGAAGTGAGAAACATCTTATCCGTGCCGTGGTTCATCGCGATGTTCCCCTTGGCGGGCTTCCTTCGGACGTCGGGGTTTGCGTCAGTAATGTGAGCACGATGGCGGCCGTGGCCAGGGCCGTAATCCGTAAAAGACCGCTTACTCACCGAGTGATCAGCGTCACCGGCGGCGGCATCGTTCGTCCCGCGAACGTGCTGGCGCCCATCGGCATCACTTTTGGTGAACTGATCGATTTCTGTGGCGGGTTGAAACCCGATGCAGCCAGGCTGGTTGCCGGCGGCCCCATGATGGGCTTCGCCTTTTCCAACCCGGCCACGCCGGTGACCAAGGGCACCAGCGGATTGACCGTCATGAGCAAGACAGAGGTGACGCTTGCCGAGGAGACCACCTGCGTCAGATGCGGCAAGTGCGTGGATGCCTGTCCCATGCGCCTGGTGCCGACCAAGATCGCCATGGCCTCGCGCTTTAATGATGTCGATCTGGCCAACCGGTATAACATCATGGGATGCTTCGAATGCGGTAGCTGTGCCTATACCTGCCCGGCCCACATTCCCCTCGTGCAACTGATCCGTGCCGGCAAGGCTCAAGTGGCCGCCGCTGCCCGCGGTTAACAGCCGGTATCATGGAGACCAATTAAAAATGCAGGAAAACGAAGTAACGACACTTGACGATAGTAACGCGTCGGAGCCGGTGATCCACGTATCGCCGTCTCCGCATTTGATTCAGTCCGCCGTGGATACCCGCCGGATGATGTTGGATGTTCTCATTGCGCTGGCGCCGGTGGTTGCCGCCTCGGTATATGTTTTCGGGGCCTACGCCCTGCACCAGATCGTGGTCTGTGTGGCCAGTTGCCTGGCGGCGGAGATGCTGTTCGTTACCATGCGCGGCCGTAAAGCCACTCTGAAGGACTGCTCTGCCATCGTGACGGCCATTATCATAGCCATGTCCCTGCCGGGCACGGCTCCCTGGTATGTGGGAGTGATCGCATCCTTCATCGCCATCGGTGTGGGCAAGATCATTTTCGGCGGGCTGGGCATGAACCTGTTCAACCCGGCCATGGTGGGCCGCGCCTTTGTCATGATCTCATTTGCCGGCGCCATGGCCGCCTCGGGGTACGAGAATATCCATGGCACGGTGGACGCGATTACCCAGGCTACCCCCATGAACGCATATAAGATGAACGGCATTGCGGCTTCGCTGCAGAGCCTGTTCTGGGGAACCACCAACGGCAGCCTCGGGGAAACCAGCGCATTGGCTTGCCTTCTGGGCGGCGCCTATCTGATGATACGGCGCACGGCTTCCTGGGAGATCCCGGCCGGCGTGCTCCTGGCGGTGGCGGCGATTGCCGGCTTGCAGGATGTTTTCGGCGCGGCTGACGGCTGGACCGTCATGCACCATCTCCTTGGCGGCGCGGTTCTGTTTGGCGCGTTTTTCATTGCCACCGATCCGGTGACCAGCCCCCTGACCCCCAAGGGCAAGTTTATTTTCGGCCTGGGCGTTGGGTTGTTCATCATGATTTTGCGGCTCTATTCCGGCTACCCGGAAGGCGTTATGTTCGCCGTGCTTTTGATGAACGGGTTGACCCCGCTGATCAACCGCTGGACCATACCAGCGCCCTTCGGCGCCGTAAAAAAAAGTAAAAAGGCTAGCAAAAAGGGATGACCATGGATGTTGCAATTGAAAAGAAAAACGGCGGCCTGAAATCGAACTACCTTGTTCAGGCCTGGCTGGTGATCGTTCTGGCGGTTGGCTTCGGCATCTCACTGGCCGGGGTGCAACTGGCCCTGGGACCGGTCATCGAACAAAATAAACTCAACGAAACCCTTGAGCGAATTCCCGAGCTGGTGATGGACAACGCCGAACTGGCCGAAATGGCCGACAAGGAACAAAAGCTCGATATCGTTCCCCATCAGATGGAAATCAAGAAGGCCGCCACCACGAAATACTACAGCATATACGAAGCCAAGCTGCAGGGCGAGCGTAAGGGGTGGGTGGTGAAAACCAAGGGGCAGGGGTATTCCGATACCATTGAATTGCTTCTGGGGGTGTCCAAGGATCTCACCGCTATCACCGGCCTGTTCGTTCTCGATCAGAAGGAAACACCGGGATTGGGCAACAAGATTATCACCATGGAGTGGCGCGGCCAGTTCCTTGGCAAGCCGACGGAAAAAGCCCTTGAGGTGGTCAAGACCGGTGCGACCAAACCGAACCAGATCGACGCGGTGACAGGCGCCACCATTTCATCCAACAGCGTGGCCGGATTGATCAACGCGGCCATCGCGGACCTTCGCGCGCCGCTGTCCGAAATGGCCGGCGTGAAAGCAAAAGGGGAGAAGAAAAATGGCTGATCAACCGACCGCTGGCGAGCGGTTTATTCAGGGGATTCTACCGGAAAACCCGGTTTATCGGCAATTACTCGGCATGTGCCCGACACTGGCCGTGACCAACAGTCTCAAGGCGGCCCTGACCATGGCCGGCGCCGTGATGTTCGTCTTGTTTTGCGCCAACGTGATCACCAGTCTGATCCGTGACTTGCTCAAGCCGCATCTGCGAATCGTGGTCTTTACCCTGACCATCGCCACCTTCGTGACCATCGCCGACCGGTTTCTGGCGGCCTATCTTTACCAGATGAGCAAAACCCTCGGCCCTTATATTCCGCTGATCATCGTCAACTGCATCATCATCTGCCGTTGCGAAGTGGTCGCCTCCAAACAGAACCCGTTCGTGGCCGCCTCCGACGCCATCGGCCAGAGCCTGGGGTTCGGTTTGGCCCTTGCCAGCATCGCCATCGTGCGTGAAATTCTGGGTACCGGCAACATCTTCGGTATTCCGGTGTTGCCCGGTGTCTGGCCCGATTGGGTCATCATGGTGCTGCCGCCCGGGGCTTTCCTGACCTACGGCCTGCTCTTGGGAGCCGTTAACTGGTACACCGACCGCAAATCGGCGAAAAATAACGCTTAGGGAGTCAACCAGTCATGAACTATTTAATCGATATTCTTTTGATAGCCCTGGGGGCGGCGCTGATCAACAACTTCGTGTTGTACTATTTCGTCGGCATCTGTCCCTTCATCGGGGTCTCCCGCAATGTGGGCATGGCCACCGGCATGGGCGCGGCGGTGACCTTCGTCATCACCATCGCCGCCTTCATCTCCTGGACCATCACCACTTTCGTGCTGATGCCCGGAGCACCGCTGACCAGCATGGTCGCGGGTTTCTTCATGCCGGTGGAACAAGCCGCCGGGGTGGACCTGACCATTTTAAGTTACATTGTTTATATTTTTGCCATCAGCTCCTCGGTTCAATTTGTGGAGATGTATGTGCGGCGCTTCTTTCCTCCACTATACAAGGCATTCGGCGTTTTTCTGCCCCTGATCACCACCAACTGCGCCATCCTGTTCGCCTGTCTGACCATCATGAGCCATGTGGTCGGCGCCGAAAACCCGGCGGCCCGCTGGGACCTGGGACGCGCCCTGACCCTGGCTTTCTTTGGCGGGGTGGGCTTCACCATCGCCATCGTGATCATGGCCGGCATCCGTGAGGAACTCGAGCTTTGCGACGTTCCCAAACCGTTCAAGGGGCCGGCCATCGCCCTGGTTGTAGGCGGAATCCTGGCCATGGCGTTCATGGGATTCACCGGCGTTGATTCGGGGTTGAGAAAGGCCATTACCCCTAAACCGGCGGTGGCTCAGGAAGAAGTGCAGGAACAAACGCAAACGTCCATGTCCGAGCCTTCTCGCCCCGACGATAAGACCATATCGCTGGTCGACGGCATTCGGAATCAATCTGTTCATTCAACATCCAATTTTTCTACAATGGCGCGGTCCGCCAATGCCGTACAGGGGGAATTATGTCTTGGGTGATTATCGGACTTGCCGCCGGCACCATGCTTGCCATGGCGCTGGTGCTGTCATTCATTCTGGGATGGGCCAATAAGGCCTTTTATGTGGAAGTCGATCCGCGGATCGAAGCCGCCAATGAAGTTTTGCCGGGAGCCAATTGCGGCGGCTGCGGATTTGTGGGGTGCGGTGAGTACGCCGAGGCGATTGTGGAGACCGGCGCTCCGGTCAACAAATGCACTGTCGGCGGAGATAGCGTCATGCTGGCGCTGGCCAACGTGATGGGGGTCGAGGCCGGAGAGAGCTATCCCTGGCGCCCTGTCGTGCATTGCGGAGCTCATACCGCCGACCACAAGGAACGTCATGAATATTACGGAGAAAAGCGTTGCGCCACAGCCAACCTGGTGACCGATATTCAACTTTGTACCTATGGTTGTCTTGGGTTTGGCGATTGTACGCGGGCGTGTAAATTCGACGCCATTCATGTGGAAGACGGACTGGCCCGGGTCGATTACGAAAAATGCGTGGGCTGCGGTGCCTGCGCCAAGGCCTGCCCGCGCAACATCATCACCATGGCCCCCTTTAAGAGCCAGGACATGCTGGTGGTGGAGTGTTCCAACAAGGACACCGGCAAGGAGGTCAAGAACGTCTGCAAAGTAGGTTGCATTGGCTGCAAGGCCTGCACCCGAAATTCAGAAATGTTCACCATGGAAAGCAACCTGTCGACCATCGATTATGAGAAATACACCCTCGAAAACCTGAAGGCCAGCCTGAAAGCCATCCAGAAATGCCCGCGTCATCGGCTGGTCTTCGTCGGCAAGCCAACGGATCAGGATCTTGCCGCACTTACCGAGGAGAATCTGCCCGATGTAATCATCCCCGACTTCAAGACCACGGTGGACGATACCGAGTGGCGCGGATAACCCTCCCCTCCTTTCATATCGCTGATCAAAAATAACAACGCCTCCCTTCCCTGTCGGGTGGGGAGGTGTTTTTATTGTTTATGGTTTTTAAATTAGACCCTAAATTAAATTAGACCTAAATTAGGTTAGAGCCTCCCGGATCAGGTTCTGGCAACCGTCAACTGCAGCCGGTAAATGACAGCGCCATACATGGCGGATGTTGTAAAAAAGATGACCTCCACCAGGGCATAAAGTGGCTGCATACGAACATTACGGAGTGCCGTGATGCCGATGGCAATGCCCGCCACCAGGAGAAACACCCGTCTCAGCGACTGCAAGCCGGTCTCTTTCCGCCTGCCGTATAGTTCCGCCAGCAGGTATCCCAGCAGTGTATAGCCGGCGATGACCTCAACGAATCTGGCAACAAAAAGGACTCTTTCTGTCTGCTTCAGCGATTGATAATCTCCGTCCAGGGGCCATTGTCCCAACGGGAGCGTGGTTGGCCAGATGGATACAAGCAGCAGATAGACAAGATATATGGGCAACAGCCACTTCAGGGTCGGCAGCTCGAATCTCCGTTCCGCCCGATCCCGTTTTTCCCAAAAAAGACTCCAAAGCCGGGCAATGAAACCAACAACCAAAGCGAGTGCCGCCATCGCCAACGGGAAATGAAGCAAAACGGGCAGCGCACCGATCATGTACCAGCCGGCGGCATTGCCAAAGACCGTCGGCCATGGCAACCGTATGTCTTGTTGGTAACGGTTCACAATGACGGAAGAGATCACCCCTGCCCCATGAACGCCCAGCAAGAGCATCAATCCCAAGCGGGAGGTCTCGTCTCCCATGGAAATACCGCTCAACCACAACAGAGGAATGAGAAGATAGGCGGACGACATCAACGGTAAGTCAAACCCGAAAAGCGCCGGCATACGTCCGAGGCGCACCATCCGCTGATGAAATCCGGCGAGCACGGCGCCCAACCAGGCGCCGATGCCATTGGTGAGGATATCGATCAGCGACGAACACCTCGATGGCAGGAACAATTGTCCGCTTTCGACGATGCCGCTGATCAAAAAGCCGAAACAAAGCGCTCCCCAAAGAGACTTCCAGGAGACCGAGTTATGGGTTGTCTGGAAGAAAAATCCAAGCGGTATAAAAAAGAAAATATTCCTGACGATATCGGGGGTATTGCCGTGCCGGATGAAGTGAATCGTTTTCGGCACGCAAAAATCGAAAGGAATCCATGTAACGACGGCGGCCATTATGGCCAAATACGCCAGCAGTGAGATCCCCAACGCCTGGTGGGAATGTTCAAAAACCATCGTTCTTGTTTTCATGAAGGTTGCCACCGGTTCCTGCCCCTATGCAGCGCGACTTTTGGTGCATGGTATGCAATGTCGATTTGCCCGAGCATGGCAACCGCATGGGGAGTGAGTATCGCTCCAAATCGTCATCAACAGTATCGGCGTCTTGCCGAACAACTCAAATCGATGCTGTCAATTTGTCTTGACAACTTTACAAATAGATGAAAGAAACAATTAAAAGATACAACTCGACAGCCAACGTCAAACAAAAATCACTAACCAGGGACGCCCCATGCTGAACCCCCAATCCCCGATACCCGCTTTACCACCAGCTGGCCGACATCATTTCCGAGGCCATCCGTTGCGGGGATTACGCGCCGGGAGCGCGGATACCCTCCGAGCCGCAACTGGCCAGGGATCATGGTATCGGCCGGCCCACCGTGCGACAGGCCATCGAGCTTCTGGCGCGGCGGGGAATGCTCGAGAAACGGCGCGGGTCGGGAACCTATGTACGGGAACAGCCTCGGGAAATTGATCTTTTCTCCCTGGCCGGGACCAGTTCCGCTTTTCAGGAAAAGGGCATCCAGGTGGACTCCCACCTGCTCGCGCCACCGAAATTGATTCGTGTTGATCAGGATGACGCCAACCCCTTTTCCGGCGGCACGGCGTTCTTCTTTTCCCGGATCAACCGCGTGGACAATACGCCGGTACTCATGGAAACGTTTTATCTGCATCCCGAACTGTTCAAGGGCATCGAGGCCCTTGAATTGGAGGGGCAATCCCTGTCGAGGGTTGTGGAAACCAATTATTATCTCAAGCCCACCGGCGGCAGGCAGACCTTCCACATCGGCCATCTTGACCAGGAGTGTGCCGCGGCCATGGCGCTGGGGCCACGCACGCCGACTCTGATCGTGCACCGCTATCTTAATTTCAAACCGACGGACAACGCCATTTTCTCGATCCTGTACTGCAATACCAAGGCGTTTGTCTTTTCCCAGCAAATTGGAGGCCTGAATCATGAAAAATAGAGGCTACTTCGGCAACTTCGGCGGGGCGTATCTGCCCGAGATCCTGGTTGCCACCTTTGACGAATTGGAGAAATTCTACGACGCGGCCAGACGCGACCCGGCCTTTTGGCAGGAATACGAGCAGCTCATGGCCGGCTACTCCTGCCGGCCCACGCCGATCACCCATGCCGAGAACCTTACCCGCCATTTTGGCGGCGCACGAATATTCATCAAGCGCGAGGATCTTAATCACACCGGCGCCCACAAGGCCAACAATGTCATGGGCCAGGGGCTTCTGGTCAAGCGCATGGGCAAAACCCGTGTCATCGCCGAAACCGGCGCCGGCCAGCACGGTGTGGCCACGGCCACCATGGCGGCGCGCTTTGGATTTGACTGCACCATCTACATGGGCGAGGTGGATGTCGAGCGCCAGCGGCCCAATGTGTTCTGGATGGAGCAGCTTGGCGCCACGGTGGTTCCGGTGACCGACGGCACGCGCATTTTAAAGGACGCCATCAATGCCGCCTTCCGCGACTGGGTAACCAACATGGATTCCACCCATTACGTGCTGGGCACGGCCTGCGGCCCCCACCCCTTCCCCGAGATGGTGGCCTGGTTTCAATCCATTGTGGGTCAGGAGGCGCGGAGGCAGATGCTTGAGCGCGAAGGCCGTCTCCCCTCAAAAATCTACGCCTGCGTGGGCGGCGGCTCCAACGCCATGGGCATCTTCAGTGGATTCTTCGATGACGATGTCGAACTGATCGGCGTCGAGGCCGGCGGGCACGGGCTGGAATCGGGCATGCACGCCTCCCGGCTCTCTTCCGCCGATGCCAGCGTGGGCATTGCCCAGGGCTACAAAACCTTTTTCTTGCAAGATAACGACGGCCAGATGCGCGAAACCCACTCCATCTCCGCCGGGCTCGACTATGTGGGCGTGAGCCCGATACTCTCCGATTTGAAAGAGAAAGGGCGGGTGCGGTTCGAGGCCGCCACGGATAACGAGGTTGTCGAGGCCCTGCGTCTGACCATGCAACGCGAAGGAGTGATCCCGGCCCTGGAGTCGGCCCACGCCTTTGCCCGGGCCTTCAAGGAGGCGCCGGAGATGTCACCCGACGACATCATCCTGATCAATCAATCCGGGCGGGGAGACAAAGACATCTTCACCATCGCCGAGGCCCTTGACGATCCCAAATGGAAAGCGTTCATCATCGAAAAAGCGAGGCAATACCATGCTTGAAGCCTATATTCGTTCGAAACTGGAAAAAAAGAAGATTCTTTTGATGACGCACATCGTCATCGGCTATCCCTCCCTGGACGCCTCGCTTGAAATCGTACGCACCATGGTCGAGGCCGGGGTGGATCTGATGGAGCTACAAATCCCCTTTTCCGAGCCCATTGCCGACGGCCCGGTGATTCTGAAGGCCAACCAGGATGCCCTGGCCAGGGGAGTGACCGTGCCTCAGTGCCTTGAGTTCGGCCGGACCGTGGCACGCGAATTTCCCATCCCCTTTTTATACATGACCTACGGTAACATCCCCTTCAAATACGGTATGGACCGGTTTGCCGAGCATATGCAAGAGGCCGGGCTCAAAGGTGCCATCGTTCCCGATATTCCGCCCGAGGAAGCCGGCGAGTACCTTACCGCCATGAGAAGCCGCAATCTCAGCCCGATCTTTCTCTTTTCTCCCACCACGCCGGGGGAGCGTTTGCAGACCATCGCCAAGGTGGCCGACGGCTTCGTCTACTGCGTGGCCCGCAAGGGGGTCACCGGGGATAACACCGATTTCTCCCGGCAATTGGACGGCTATCTTGACGCCTGCCGCCAGGCCACCGGATTGCCCCTGGCCTTGGGATTCGGCGTCAAAAATCGGGAAGACATCAAGTTTCTCGAAGGCAAGGTCGACATCGCCGTTATCGGCACCCAGGCCCTGCGGATCGTCGATGGCCGGGGAATCGATGCGCTCGGTCACTTTATCCGGAACCTTCAAGCGTGAGCGTTTATTTAGTGTCCATCCACGAATAGGAAAATATGGATGGGCACTATTTAGAATCACCGATCAAGTGTTTCCCTTACCATGACGGATAGGCTGTGGACGCTAAAAGGTTTTTGAATGAATGCTTCCCCATCGTCCAAAACGCCGTGACTCGCTATCACGTTGCCCGTGTACCCGGACATGAAGAGCACCTTCAAGTCCGGACGGCGCTCAGAGACCCTGGCATATAGATCCTTGCCGTTCATTTCCGGCATGACAACATCGCTGAGCAGCAGATCCAACGGACCATCATAACTCTCGAAAAGCGACAGCGCCGCTTTGCCGTTTTCCGCCACCAAAATTTTGTATCCAAGTTTTTCCAGAATCTTACGGGTTATGTGGCGAACTTGTTCGTTGTCTTCCACGAGCATAATGGTCTCGCTTCCGGTCAGTTCCACCGGTTCGGTTTTTTCGACAGGTCCCTTCCCGACCGTCACCTCGCGAATCGGCAGGTAAATCTTGAGCGTGGTTCCCTTGCCTGGTTCGCTATATACCCAGATGTTGCCATTGTGCTGTTTAACGATTCCGTAAACCGTGGCCAGGCCCAGCCCGGTGCCCCCCTCACCCTTTGTAGAAAAAAACGGCTCGAATATATTCTCGCGGATATCTTCATCCATGCCGCAACCGGTATCGCTGACGGCCATTAGGGCGTAAGGACCAGGCTCAACGGAGGTGTGTTCATCGGCGTATTTTTTATCAACATTCATGTAAGCGGTTTCAATGGTCAGCATGCCGCCGCCCGGCATGGCATCGGCGGCGTTGGTGGCCAGATTCATGAGTACCTGTTCGACTTGGCCGATGTCGGCCATGACCGGCAGAGGGTCGGACGATAGCAACAGTTTCAGTTGGATATCCTCCTGTATGGTACGGCGTAAGAACTTTTCGAATCCCGCAACGATATCATTAATTTCAACTTCACGGAATTCCAGGGTCTGCTTACGTGAAAATGCCAGAAGCTGGTGAACCAGATCCCGTGCCCGTAACCCCGCATTCATTATTTCGACCACAGATTGCTGCCGGGGGTCTTCTACAGGGATCTCATCTTGTAATATTTCGCTGTAACCGATGATGGGTGAAAGCAGATTGTTCAGATCGTGGGCAATGCCGCCCGCCAAACGGCCGATGGATTCCACCTTCTGAGCCTGGCGGTATTCTTGCGTAAGGCGCCTTTGCTCGGTGATGTCCAGGACGATTCCGCGAAATCCGGTCAATTGCGCATCATGGCGGATCGGGGATGCATATACCATCACCGGAAACGTGGTTCCGTCCTTTCGCAGGGCTGTATATTCGATGGCGGGGACACTCTCTCCGGTCATGATATGCTTGAGTCTCCCCCTCGCCTTGTCGCACTCTTCGGCAACCATCATGTCCATAATGTTCATTCCATTTTCAAAATCCTTTACCGTATATCCAAAAGCCTCAAAACCGGCCTTATTGGTGTAAGTCAGCCGCCCCTGGAAATTGGCTTCAAAAACGGTCTGTGGGAGCAAGTCGGTCAGTTCCCTGAACCGTGCCTCGCTTCGCTCCAATTGATGTAACCGTTTTTGCAGCTCATCGGTACTGGCTTGCACCTGCCTCTGGAGGCGTCGGTTGTAAAGCAACAATCCGGCTGTCAGCATTATGACAACAAGGAGCGAAATACCGGTCAAGATGGCGTTGGTTCGAAGCAACAATCTTTTTATCTCATTGTTGTCACGCAAAATATTCTTCGTTGTAGCATCCTTGAAGTGGCCGGCGATAGCAGACATAGCTGCAAACCGAGCGAGGAGCTGGTCGGTTATAAGGGCGACACGCATGGAATCGTCCTCGTTCATCTGCCGTTCCAATTGGTCCAGCGTGTTTAAAAACCGGCCGATATCTTCTAACAGATTTCCGACCAATCGCTTAGACCTTTCCGAGAGTTGTTGCCGGTCAAGCAATATCAGATTTTTCTGAATTTGATTAAGATGCTTTTGTATGCGAAAAGGCGTCGGCTCGTAATGATGAATATAGCGGTACAGTTCCAACCTTGCCTTGGTGATATGCAAAGCCCCTTCCGTCACAACGGATAGAGCGGGGACATTGACGTCGTTCAATTGATGAAATGAATTGCGGATGGAAATCCAGCTCAGCACAAATGTAAAGACAACGGCGGCAAACGCACTTGCGGTGAGACCGGCGGATATGAAAAAAAATAGTTTGCGATTCATGATGGGCTTTTTCTTCATTTTTTCAGCCGGGCCCTTTCCCATACCTGGTTGGTGTACACATCGTTCAGGTCCAAGGTATCCGAAACGATATCGCTTTTTTTAAGCGTATCCATTACGGCAAAAACCTGTTCCGGCAAATGGAAGCCCAGGGGCAAATTGCCATATTCGATCAATTTGATTATCTTCCTCATCTGCCTCAATTGCAGGGAACGGTGAAGGGCTCTGGTCTCATCGCGCTTCAGAACGATTTCCACGGATTCTTCCGGGTGGTTCATCGCCCAGGCCCACCCCCGAAGCGAAGCCCGAACCATTCGCTCGCACAAAGACGGTCTGTTTTCCAATAGAGAAGACCGGGTAAAAATAACCTGCCCGGGAAAATTCAAACCGTATGCCGCAAAATCGATTATGTTGATGTCTTTTCCTTGATATCCGCTATCCAGAACACGCAAGTACTCGTTATAAACCATGGCCATGGATACATCGACCTTACCATCCAGAAATGGTTTCATGCTCCACTTCTGAGCTTCAATATACATTTTATCCGGTGGAATATTCCATTTTTTCAGCAGGGTATAGAATTGAACCTCATTTCCGAAAAGCCAGATACTCACTTTCCTGCCCATTAAATCCTGCGGGGTTCGAATGCCGGAGTCGGCCTTGGCGATCAATATCAAACCGTTGCTTTGGAGCACCTGGGCGATGGATATCAAAGGCGCGCCTTTATCCCTGGCGGATATAAAATCGGCCAACCATTTGGTCCCAAAATCGGCCACCCCCGCTGCCACCAGATGGATCGGATTGACGTCCGTGGCACCCGGCGTAATGGTCAACTCGATGCCTTCTTGCTTGTAAAAGCCCTTTTCCAGGGCCACATAATACCCGGCGAACTGGCATTGGGTGTGCCATTGCAGGGCCAGGACGACCTTATCCAGCGGCTTTTGTCCAGCCAGAACATACTGGTTGCCGTGGTTACCGAACGGTGCGATTAAACAGGCGGATATGATGATGGAAAACGTCAAGAACCGTTTTGGGGTCATGTTCATCTCCATGATGATGGTCGTGGAATTGGGTCGACGCTGGCGATCATTTATTTAACATCATTAATAATTCATACATCATTTGTGGTGTCGATGTCGACTATCGCGCCAAACGTTGCCTACCTGGAAGAGTTAAACACTCTGGGTGCCGTCGTCCTTTTCAGTGACGGCCCCAAGGCAATCCAGCCCCAGAGACGTGGGGTCAAGAAGCAAGACATCAAGTTTCCCGAAGACAAGGCCGATATCACCGTCATTGGCTCCCAAAGCCCTATGACTGATCAACGTCGCGGAAACCGAAGCACTGGGGCCGTTTATCAAGAACCTTCAAGCATGAGAAAACTCGGTCGAACCGATGGGGTTTTCAATGCGCGCAAGGACAAAGGTCTTCATGCTCATTGTGCCCCTTTCAAAAGAAGTCGGCTGGAAAAATCCGCCCATCGTCACTCTGGCGTTGGTGCTCATCAACTGCTTTATCTTTTTCGTTTTTCAAACCGGCGACAACAAAGCGTGGATGGAGGCTGAAATTTTTTACGTCGAATCCGGCCTGGCACGGATCGAGGTGCCCCGCTACGATACTTACCTTGCCAATGAGAAAGCTGCCCGTCAACCGACCGAGCCCACCGATTTGGACGATGAGGAAGCGGTGCACGCACGCCATTTCCAGATGGAACGCGATGTTAGGTTTACCCGCTTGCTGATGGCCGATCGCATTGTCTCCCCGGACGAGCCGGCCTATGAAAACTGGCGCCGACTGCGCAACGATTATGAAGCGCAAAGGGCCTGCAGCGTTGCCTTTACCCATGGTCTGCGCCCTGCTTTTCCACGAGTGTCGAGCTTTTTTGAATACATGTTCCTTCACGGCGGCTTCGGCCATTTGCTGGGCAACATGGTCTTTTTGTGGATCCTCGGCTGTATGCTGGAAATCGGGGCCGGCAGATTGTTTTTCACGGGGATCTATCTAATTGCCGGGCTGCTGGCCGCGGGTCTGTTCTATATCGTTTATCCCACGAGCACCATGCCCCTGGTGGGCGCCTCCGGGGCGATTGCCGGACTCATGGGCGCCTACACGGTACTTTATGGCCGCAAACGGGTAAGCATCTTCTACTCGTTGGGATTTTATTTCAACACCGCCAGGGTTCCGGCCATCCTCCTGCTGCCGGTGTGGCTGGCCAACGAAGCCTATCAGCTCTTTTTCAGTGGCGCCAGCCATGTGGCTTACGTCGCCCATATTGGCGGCATAGCGGGTGGTGCAATCCTGGCCCTTGCCGGCCGGCATCTGGTGGGCAGTGTGAATCCGGACCGATTCGAGGAAGCGCCCCGGGATAAAATCGTCCCTCTAATGGATCAGGCGTTGGAACATATGGGTAACCTTGAAATGGACCAGGCGCGGGAACGATTCGAAGCGATCCTGGAAATTTCTCCGCATCACCCCGACGCTCTTAGCCATCTGTTCAATATCCACAAGCTTAATCCCGCGTCGGCCGCTTTTCATGAAACGACCCGGCAACTGCTGCAATCAAGGCTCAAGGATCCCGAGACCCATTCCCAGGCGATAGAACTGTACCAGGCCTACGGTAAAATCACCCATCGACAGGCCCTATCCATACCTCTCTATTTGCAGATTGCCGGCGTCTTGGTCAGCCGTGGCGATGCCGCCGAGGCGGAAAAAATCGTCATGGCTGTCTTCAAGAAAAAGCCCCAGACCCCAGGCCTGCCTTCCATTCTGGTCAAGCTGGCCAAGGCGTTTCGGGAACAAGGGGAACTCGGCCATTGGAAACACTA
The DNA here is from genome assembly GCA_963668455.2 of uncultured Desulfosarcina sp. GTDB lineage: Bacteria > Desulfobacterota > Desulfobacteria > Desulfobacterales > Desulfosarcinaceae > Desulfosarcina. The sequence continues at coordinate 70,068 of CAXXOY010000015.1, read as the reverse complement.
CCGCCAGATGGTCTGCGACTATTTTCCCGATTCGGCGGAAGCCAATATTATTTCACGAACATAGATCCGAGGCCAGATATCTTTCGACAAAGGGAACAATGTCGTGGTCGGGGAATTTTTTCAATAGCCCGTTCAGGATACGCTTTGCCTTTTCCGGATTGTTCATGTGATCGTTGAAAATCTGTGCGGCCCGGAAGTACGATTTAGGAACCAGAGGGTCCGCGGGAAAAGCCTTGATCAGTTTGTTGAAGGTCTCGATGGCCGTCTTGTTGTCGCCGGATTCGTTAAGCCAGCCACCAAGCTTGAAAAGGGTAGCCGCCGGGGGGGCGAAATCCTGCCTGGCCGACAAGCATTCCCGGTATGCCGAGATCGCGGCATCCTTGTCATTCTGCTTCACCAGCAATGCCAAGTGGCTGACGCCATGGTCGGCAAGCTTGTCCGTGCTGTTGGTCAGTTTCAGAAGCGTGTAATACTGCGCCGACAGCAATGGGTCTTCCATTCCCGACAGCTCGGTTTCATTCTCGATAAGAGCCAGCGCGCCCTGGTGGTCGCCGTCCTTGACCATTTGGTTGACCCGCAAAAGCAACCGGCTTTCCGGGGTATCGGCCTCATGTTCGGCCTCCAGGGCATCGCTTTCTTCATCCCTGAAATCGTCCACATCCACCGAATAACCGATATCCTCATGATACTGAAGGATTACGTACCCCATGAGGTGATAGGAAATGAAGGTGTAATAGATCTTGGCCAGGGTAAAGAAAAAAACCTGCAATATGGGCGGAAAATGTTGAAAGACATGCTGCCCCAAAAGCGCCGGCGCCCCACCCAACAGCGAGCAGAAAAAGTACATCAATAAATAGCCCCATCCGATGCGGAAAACGAGGGTCACGAACATCATCGGATTGATTGCCTGGACCAGTGATTCGGTGGTGACCAGAAGGATAAGCATGGCCGGTAGAAAGAGGATCGCCGATAGTGCGAAAATCAACCCGGCAATGAGGCCCAGATATTTGAAAACCCAGAAGCCCGCAAAAAACAGGGCAACATAGATGCCCACCTGTTTAATGACCGGGCCGAAGTTGTCGGATAGATTGCTCGCGCTCAGGGTTGGAGGAAGCAAGTCACCACCGGCCGTGTTTTGCAAAATGGAAAACGCGTATTTCAAAACAACGCCCCAGACCATGATTTGAACGAGCAAACCCCAAAAACCGAACCTGGCGAACAGCGTCAACACGACAGATAAAAGCAGCATGAGCACCAGGGGATGACCCTTCAGGGGATAAATAAAAAACCGATGCATGCGCTTCCAGAAAGGATCGATGATATTGCCCACCCCAAGCCATTGCAGCTCCAGGTTACACTTCGGGCACATGTGCAGCTTCTCTCCCTGGCGATAGCCTCCCATGTCCCTGACATCTACACATTGTGGACAAAGAAGTCGGTTGCAGGTGTTACAATACCAGTGAGCCGCCCGGTTCGGGTGGTATTTACAGAATTGTTTCATTTGCCCCCCTTGTTCTGGATTAGAAATGCTATCGCCGGTTTTGCTTTTTTCTGTAGAATGGAAAACTGCTTCACGCCAATCCCTGCAGCCATGAAGAGGCTGGTGTCACGCCCCGCCCCTAACTCAATAAAGCATTTTTACGATATATCGTATCGTCAACCAACGTCAAAAACCACCCCCAAAAAACATAACACAATGGAATTTTAGTATATTTTACCACACCAACCCATTGGCACACATATTGATAAGGTTAATGTCAGCACTGGAAAGACTTCAGGTCTCGAACCGGTTCGCTCACTAAAACAACCGCAGCCACCGGCCGCGGTAAGAAGGGGAAGGACACCCACCAATGGGAGAGACACAAAAGCAGTTGAAAAAATCGGTTATCAATCTATACGGGCTGCCGTCGTTTGGCTTTCAGCTCCTTGTGAACATGGAAGTTTTCTTTTTCGCCGCCTTCCTGACGGATTACGCCAAAATCCCGGTGGCCACGGCGGGAACCGTTCTGCTGGTAACCAGCATTTTCGATATCATCTGGGTGCCAACGGCGGGGGTAATCCTGGAAAAAAGCAGCATGCGCTGGGGCCGCTACCGATCCTGGTTGCTCATTGGCCCGCCCCTGGCCGCGCTTTTTTTCGTCCTGATGTTCGCCAAGATCGGTGATCCCGTCACCAACGCCATTCTGGTTTCCATCGGCTTCATCGTCTCCCACCTTATCTGGAACATCTTCTACGCCGGTCACATCGCCATGAACAACTCCATGACCACCGTACGCGAAGAGCGCATCACCATGGCTTCCAGCCGGGGAATGTTCAACGCCCTGGGCGCCATCGCCTTCTCCATGTTCGGCGCCAAGTTGATCCAGACGCTGGGAAACGGGGATCAGGCCATGGGGTGTACCCTGACCGTCATCATCACCGGTGTCTTCATGACTTTATGCTACTGGGCCCTTTTTGCCCTTACCAAGGACTACGCCTACCATCCCAAAGCTCATGCCGCCGCTGAAGCCAAGGACAAAATGCCCATCGGCGAAATGCTCATGCAGATCGTCAAAAACCCGCCCCTGATCGGACTCATGCTGGCGGAACTGGGACGCTACCTGGGACGCTTCATCATCTTCGGCTTTGCCTTCTACTATTTTAAATACGTGGTCAACAACCTGGGCGTGATCGCCATCTTCTTTACCGGTTTGAACGTGGTCTGCTTCTTCGGAGCCATGGCCACGGCACCTTTGGCCAAAAAGTTCGGGGAACGCAATGTGTATATTATCTCCCTGAGCCTTTTCATCATCGGCCTGGTCCTGGTCTGGGCACTGCCCATGAACTATATATCCTTCATGATCGTCATGTTCGTCGCCTATCTGGGATACGGCATGCCTGACGCCCTGGGCGTTGCCATGTATTCGGCCACCGTCGATTACGGCGAGTGGAAAACCGGCAAAAACGCGCGCGGATTCATCATGTCCCTGATCAGCTTCCCCATCAAAACCGCCGTCTTCGTAAGAAGCATTGTCATCACCAGCGTTCTGGTCTCAGCTGGATACGTGGCGGATATGCAGGCCACGCCAGAGCTTATTCAGGGAATCAAAAACGGTATCGCCCTGGTTCCGGCGCTCTTCATCGGCGCAGGACTGATCATCATCATCTTTTTGTATAAACTCACGCCTGAAAAACAAAAACAGATTCAGGCTGAAATTGCTGCAAGAAAATAAACTGCGATAGCTAAAGGAAGGAGAAGACCCCATGATTATTATTGGAGAAAAAATCAACGGTGCCATCCCGTCGGTTGCCGAAGCCATTGAAAAACGGGATGCGGAATTCATCAAAAACCTGGCCAAAACCCAGGCCGACGCCGGCGCCAGCTTCATCGACGTATGCGCCTCCACGGATGTGGCCGTCGAGCTGGAAACCATGAAGTGGCTGATCGAGATCGTACAGGAGGCCACGGACACGCCCATTGCCGTGGACAGCCCCAATGCCGAGATCTGCGCCGAAGCCATCAAGCTGTGCAACAAACCGGGCCTGGTGAACTCGGTATCCATGGAGGGCGATAAAATCGAGCGGATTTTCCCGGTTATCGCCGAAACCAAATGGGAATGCGCCGCGCTTTTATGCGACGACACAGGCATCCCCAAAAGCGGTGAGCAGCGTCTGAAGGTTTTCGCCGACATCATGGAAAAGGCCAAGGAATACAACATCGCCCCTTCACGGCTTCACATCGATCCCCTGGTGGAAATGCTCTGCACCGCCGAGGACGGCATCAACACCGTGCTGGCCGTAATCAAGGAGATCAAGGCCCAATACCCGGACATCCATGTGACCGGCGGCGCCAGCAATATTTCTTTCAACCTGCCGGCCCGCAAGTTCGTCAACCAGGCCTTCCTGATCATGGCCATGGGCGCCGGCATGGACAGCGCCATCATCAACCCCCTGCACAAGCACATGATGGGGCTGATCTACGCCACCGAAGCCCTAATGGGTATGGACGAGTACTGCATGGAATACATAAACGGTTACCGTGAAGGGCTCTACGGGCCTGTGAAATAAATTGTACAAAACCATAAAGGAGACTCAACAATGACTAAAATAGAAGAAGTAAAAGCAAACGTTGAAAAGGGCAAAGCCAAGCTGGTTCCCGGCCTGGTTCAGGAAGCAATGGACGAAGGCAGCGTGGCCGGCGATATTCTGCAAACCATGGTCGAAGGCATGGGGGTTGTGGGCGACCGCTTCTCCGCCGGCGAGATTTTCGTTCCCGAAATGCTGATGGCCGCCAAGGCCATGTCCAAGGGCGTTGAAGTGTTGAAGCCCCACATGACCGGGGATGCTTCAAATAATCTGGGCACCTGCATCATCGGCACGGTCAAGGGCGATCTGCACGACATCGGCAAGAACCTGGTGGCCATGATGGTGGAGAGCGCCGGTTTCACCATGGTGGACCTGGGTGTTGACGTTTCGTCGGAAAAATTCATCGAAGCCATCAAGAGCAATGAAAACGTCACCCTGGTGGCCTGCTCCGGCCTGCTCACCACCACCATGCCGGCCATGAAGGAAACCGTGGCGGCGCTCAAGGCCTGCGGCCTGGACAGCTTCAAGGTCATCGTCGGCGGCGCGCCCGTGACCGATGAGTTCGCCAGCGAGATTGGTGCGGACGGCTATGCCGCCGATGCCGGCAGCGCAGCGATCAAGGCCAAGGAACTGGTCGCGGCTTAACCATAAAAAGAGGTGACAACATGCTGACCAAAAAACAGAACCTGCTGGAAACAATCAAGGGCGGTAACCCCGACCGGTTCGTCAATCAGTACGAATTCATGGAAATCATCATGGAAGCCCCCAAACGGGTTCGCCCTGTGAAAGGGGAAACCATTCTTAATGAATGGGGTATCACCTACAGTTGGCCCGAGGACCAGATAGGCCCTTTTCCCGTCCATGATGATGAGCATCGGGTACTGAAGGATATCACCAAATGGAAAGAGATCGTCAAGGTGCCGTCCGTGGAATTTTCCGACGAAATATGGGCGCCGGCCATTGAGCACGCCAATGCCGTTGACCGCGACGATAAATTTGTTGCCGTGTTCTACGCATCCGGAAACTTTGAGATGACCCATATGCTCATGGGCATGGAAGACGCCATGATGGGCCTGTACGAAGAACCGGAATGCATGCATGAATTGATCGATTGTCTGATCGACTACGAAATCCGCTACGCCGAGCAGATCATCGAACGCATCAAGCCCGACGCCCTTTTTCACCATGACGACTGGGGCGGACAAATCGCCACGTTTCTTTCCCCGGACATGTTCAACGAGTTCTACCTGGAGCCGTACAAGCGCGCCTACAAATTCTGGAGGGACAACGGCATCGAGCTGATCGTGCACCACAGCGACTCCTACGCCGCCACCCTGGTTCCCAGCATGATCGACATGGACATCGACATCTGGCAGGGTGTCATGAGCACCAACAACACACCGGAACTGGTAAAACAATACGGCCCGCAAATCTCCTTTATGGGTGATCTGGACAGCGGCCCCCTAGACGTCAAGGATTGGAGCAAGGAAGCGATTTATGCAGCCGTTGAAAAGACCTGTACCACCTGCGGCAAGCAGTACTTCATTCCCTGCCTGACCCAGGGCGGCCCGGGCAGCTCCTTCCCCGGTGTTTATGATTGCGCCAGCGAAGCGATCAACGAAATGAGCAAAAAGATGTTTTAGGGGAAAGATTCTTTCAGTCCTCCCCCTCGGCCCCTGTGGCCGGCCATGCGTGAAAACGCCTCACTCTGTTTGGTGGGGCGTTTTTCTTTTGTTGGCTCCCCTATTGCCCTAAAGACCGTACGCCCTCCCGACACCACTGCCACTCGCACCCGCATCCCTCCAGGCCCGCCACAATCTCCATAACGTATTTTTACGATATTTAGTAATCATCTCTTGTGATGCATTTTTCGTATATCGATATAACATACTGGAATACATACACTGTTTACCATCACAGCCATTTGGCATGCGTCATGCTTAGTCTACATTATTGTTATTCGTTACGTTGTCCCCCGACAAGGCTTGAAGCTTTGCTCGGCATCGTCCGAACCGCTTGGGAACCCAGCCATTCAGGACCGACCGAAATTCAGGCCCCAAATATAAGGACATCGTTGTTTTTATTCACCGAAAGCCGACCAAACACAAGACTGGTCGCATGGAGAAGGAAAAGAGAGGGATACGACAAAATGGGAGAGACACAAAAGCAGTTGAAAAAATCGGTTATCAATCTATACGGGCTGCCGTCGTTTGGCTTTCAGCTCCTTGTGAACATGGAAGTTTTCTTTTTCGCCGCCTTCCTGACGGATTACGCCAAAATCCCGGTGGCCACGGCGGGCACCGTTCTGCTGGTAACCAGCATTTTCGATATCATCTGGGTGCCAACGGCGGGGGTAATCCTGGAAAAAAGCAGCATGCGCTGGGGCCGCTACCGATCCTGGTTGCTCATTGGCCCGCCCCTGGCCGCGCTTTTTTTCGTCCTGATGTTCGCCAAGATCGGTGATCCCGTCACCAACGCCATTCTGGTTTCCATCGGCTTCATCGTCTCCCACCTTATCTGGAACATCTTCTACGCCGGTCACATCGCCATGAACAACTCCATGACCACCGTACGCGAAGAACGCATCACCATGGCTTCCAGCCGGGGAATGTTCAACGCCCTGGGCGCCATCGCCTTCTCCATGTTCGGCGCCAAGTTGATCCAGACGCTGGGAAACGGGGATCAGGCCATGGGGTGTACCCTGACCGTCATCATCACCGGTATCTTCATGACTTTATGCTACTGGGCCCTTTTTGCCCTTACCAAGGACTACGCCTACCATCCCAAAGCTCATGCCGCCGCTGAAGCAAAAGACAAAATGCCCATCGGCGAAATGCTCATGCAGATCGTCAAAAACCCGCCCCTGATCGGACTCATGCTGGCGGAACTGGGACGCTACCTGGGACGCTTCATCATCTTCGGCTTTGCCTTCTACTATTTTAAATACGTGGTCAACAACCTGGGCGTGATCGCCATCTTCTTTACCGGTTTGAACGTGGTCTGCTTCTTCGGAGCCATGGCCACGGCACCTTTGGCCAAAAAGTTCGGGGAACGCAATGTGTATATTATCTCCCTGAGCCTTTTCATCATCGGCCTGGTCCTGGTCTGGGCACTGCCCATGAACTATATATCCTTCATGATCGTCATGTTCGTCGCCTATCTGGGATACGGCATGCCTGACGCCCTGGGCGTTGCCATGTATTCGGCCACCGTCGATTACGGTGAGTGGAAAACCGGCAAAAACGCGCGCGGATTCATCATGTCCCTGATCAGCTTCCCCATCAAAACCGCCGTCTTCGTAAGAAGCATTGTCATCACCAGCGTTCTGGTCTCAGCTGGATACGTGGCGGACATGCAGGCCACGCCAGAGCTTATTCAGGGAATCAAAAACGGTATCGCCCTGGTTCCGGCGCTCTTCATCGGCGCAGGACTGATCATCATCATCTTTTTGTATAAACTCACGCCTGAAAAACAAAAACAGATTCAGGCTGAAATTGCTGCAAGGAAGTAAGTTTAAAGGGGAGAGTTCCACCATAAATCAAGTTAAACAGGAGGAGAAATGGTTCGTTGTAAATCTGATTATTCAAGAAACGGTTGGACCGGAAAAGCCGTTTCAGCCGGCGTTATCGCCCTTTTGTCTGTGTGCATGCTTTCAACCGCCGCCTTGGCCTTTGAATTCGATGCAAAAGGCACCACTGTCAATTTGGGAGGTTTTATCAAACTCAGCGGTGTTTATGACCTGGACGGAAATGTGAACGACAGCATTCCCAACGGGCTGGGCGACGAGGTTAACGCCTACGGTGTCCCGCTGGATGGGACAGCCTATGCCGAGGAGAATCGCTTCAGCCTGTCGGCACGGGAAAGCCGCCTTTACGTAAAGACAAAAACACCGACGGATGCGGGCGCCATCACCACTCATATAGAAGGGGATTTCAATTGCGATGACAATTACTCCTCCGACACCTGGTCCAGCAGCCGCCAATTCCGTTTGCGCCACGCTTATGGAACTTGGAAGTCCGGAAATAACAGCATCCTGGTCGGCCAGACCTGGACCACCTTTATGGATTTCGCCGCTGCTGTTCCAACGATGGACTTCGCGGGAGATCCCGGTCAGCCGTTTATCCGTCAGCCGCAGGTCCGATTGACCCATGATTTTTCCAAAGGCCATTACATTTCCCTGGCCGCCGAAAATTCAGACCGTGGTTTTACAAAAGGCGGTACGCTGTTCCAAAACATAGAGGAAAATCACACGGAAACCATGCCTGATTTTATTCTGAAATATTTCTGGGGCGTGAAAAATTTCCATCTTTCCCCCAAAGTATTGGCAAGGCGGTTTGAACTCGACGGCCAATCCACCCTGGCATGGGCTGCGTCTCTGACCTCCCATCTGGGATTCGGCAACGGGCACAGGTTTCTAGTCGGCTTGACCTATGGCGACGGCATCGGACGTTACGCCGGTTTGGGCCTGAACGGCGGCGCCGGACTTTCCGATGAAGGGGACGCCGAAACCGTTGAGTACATGAGCATCAACACAGGTGTTGTTTTCGCCCTGATGGACAACATTCACTGGACCCTCGGTTGTGGCTATTCTGAAAACAGCGATGATGCCTATGAAGAAGGGGTTCTGTCAGGAGGCGCCAACAAAAACGCATTTGCCTGGCACACCATGGTGGCCTGGAAAATCAAACCGACAATTGAAGTAGCCATGGGCTATACCGAGATGGAGCAGGAAGTCATGGATGGCCGCGAAGGCGATATGCAGAAAGTCCAAAGCTATGTGAAATTTTCCTTTTAATCCCTGAATTCCGTATTCAAGGAAGTAATTCTCCCCCCCCCTGTGCGCCTGGCGTCGACATGCCGGGTGCGCAGGGGCACCCTTGAACGACCCTATTATAGAAGGAAAGCATGAAAGATCCCAGAGAGTATATCGATCATGAAAAAATGGGCACGCTTCAGGTGATCGTCGTAATCATCATGACGATGCTCAACGCCATAGACGGATTCGACGTTCTTTCCATCAGCTTCGCCGCCCCGGGCATCGCTCACGAATGGGGAACCCCCCAGGCTGCCTTGGGTGTGGTCATGTCTATGGAACTGATCGGCATGGCCTTCGGATCCGTATTTCTCGGCGGAATGGCGGACAGAATAGGCCGACGTCCGACGCTTCTGGGCTGCCTGATCGCCATGGCCATCGGCATGTTCCTAGTCACCACGGCAACCAATATCACTCAGCTTTCCATCTGGCGGGTGATCATAGGGCTGGGTATAGGCGGCATTTTGCCCTGTTTCAATGCCGTGGTAGCTGAATTTTCGAGTCTCAAAAATCGGGGGATATGCATTTCAATAATGGTCATCGGTTATCCCCTGGGCGGCACCTTTGGCGGGATGTTCGTCTCCCATCTGCTGCAAACCCATAGCTGGCGCTCCATCTTCTACTTTGGCGCCATCGTCACGGCAATCACCATCCCCATCGTTTTCTTCCTCGTCCCCGAATCGGTTCACTGGCTTGCCAAAAAACGACCCAAGGGCGCGCTGGAAAAAATCAATACCGCCCTCGCCCGCATGAAATTCCCCTCGGTGGATGCGCTTCCAACCATCTCGGCCGGCGAGCTCAAACAATCCAAAGGCAATATTTTCTCGAAAACGCTCCTCGCGACCACACTGATAATTACCGCCGCTTATTTTCTCCATGTCACCACCTTTTATTTCATCCTCAAATGGTCCCCCAAAATCGTTGCCGATATGGGATTCGCCCCAGCCCTGGCCGGTGGTGTACTGGTCTGGGCCAACATGGGCGGCGCAACGGGGGCGGCGCTCTTCGGATTGCTGACCACCCGCATCGATCTTAAAAAACTGACCATAATTATTATGGCTCTGACGGCCGTTTTCGTGGCTATTTTCGGCCGCACATCGGCCAATTTGGCACAAATCAAATTGCTTGCGGCCTGCGCCGGGTTTTTCGGGAATGCGGGCATATCGGGTCTCTACTCCATTCTGGCGATCGCCTTTCCCACCCATGTACGGGCAACGGGAACGGGCGTTGCCATTGGCGTCGGCCGGGCGGGAGCGGTTATTTCCCCCATCCTGGCGGGTGTTCTCTTGCAGTACGGCGCCAAACTGCCGTCGGTAGCTTTGGTCATGGGGATGGGATCTATTTTGGGCGGCATCGTGCTTGTATTTTTCCGAAGGCCGTCGGAAGAGGGCATTAGTCAACCGGACAAAGCTGTTAGTCGACATATGGACAGGCTCGCTGCAAATAAAAGTTGAGGGTATAAAGAGGACAGCCCCAATGCAGGAATCTGCGCCGAGCCCCTGATGAACATGGACCAATACTGCATGAAATACATCACCGGTTATCGCGAAGGCCTTTATGGTCCGGTGAAATAATAAATTATTAAAATATTAAGGAGGATACTCATGGCTAAAATTGAAGAAGTAAAAGCAAACGTCGAAAAGGGCAAGGCCAAATTAGTACCCGGGCTGGTTCAGGAGGCATTGGACGAGGGCAGCGCGGCCGGCGATATTCTACAGACCATGGTCGACGGCATGGGCGTTGTGGGTGATCGTTTCTCGGCGGGCACGATTTTCGTTCCCGAAATGCTGATGGCCGCTAAAGCCATGTCCAAGGGTGTTGAAGTATTGAAACCCCACATGGCCGGAGATGCTTCAAATAATCTGGGCACCTGCATCATCGGCACGGTCAAGGGCGATTTGCACGACATCGGCAAAAACCTGGTGGCCATGATGGTCGAAAGCGCCGGATTCACCATGATCGATCTGGGTGTTGACGTTTCGTCGGAAAAATTCATCGACGCCATCAAGAGCAACGAAAACGTCACCCTGGTGGCCTGCTCCGGCCTGCTCACCACAACCATGCCGGCCATGAAGGAAACCGTGGAGGCCCTCAAGGCCTGCGGCCTGACCGGTTTCAAGGTTCTTGTGGGCGGTGCGCCCGTAACCGAACAATTCGCCAGCGAAATTGGCGCCGATGGCTATGCACAAGATGCCGGTAGTGCGGCGGTTAAAGCCAAGGAGCTGGTAAACGCAGCCTAATTGAAAGGAGATACACAATGCTTACCAAAAAACAGAACCTGTTGGAAACGATTAACGGTGGCTCCCCCGACCGCTTCGTCAACCAGTACGAATACCTGGAAATCATACTTGAAGCCCCTAAACGGGTTCGCCCGGTTAAAGGGGATACCATTCTTAACGAATGGGGCATCACCTACAGTTGGCCCGAGGATCAGATCGGCCCCTTTCCCGTTCACGACGACGAGCACCGAGTACTCAAGGACGTTACCAAATGGAAGGAGATCGTCAAGGTTCCTTCCGTTGAATTTCCCGACGATGTGTGGGCGCCGGCCATCGAGCACGCCAATGCCGTGGATCGCGACGATAAATACGTAGCCGTCTTTTTCGCCTCCGGAACATTTGAGATGACGCATATGCTCATGGGTATGGAAGATGCTCTGATGGGACTATACGAAGAGCCGGAGTATATGCATGAACTGATCAATTGCCTGGTGGACTACGAAATCGAATATGCAAAGCAGATTATTCCGCGCCTCAAACCCAACGCCTTGTTCCACCATGACGATTGGGGCGGACAGATCTCCACCTTCCTGTCGCCGGATATGTTCAAAGAGTTCTACCTGGAACCCTACAAACGCGCCTACAAGTTCTGGAAGGACAACGGCATCGAACTTATCGTCCACCACAGCGATTCCTACGCCGCCACCCTGGTGCCGGACATGATCGACATGGGCATCGACATCTGGCAGGGCGTCATGACCACCAACAACACCCCGGAATTGATCAAGCAATACGGCCCGCAGATTTCCTTCATGGGAGAATTGGACAGCGGCCCCCTGGATGTCAAGGATTGGAATAAGGAAGCCATTTACGAAGCCGTGGAAAAAGCCTGCACCACCTGCGGGAAAAAGTACTTCATTCCCTGCCTCACCCAGGGACTGGGTTTCAGTTCTTTCCCCGGTGTGTACGACTGCGCCAGCGAAGCGATCGATGAGATGAGCAAGAAAATGTTTTAAAAGGCCTTTTTTAGTTCCCCCCCGGCCCTTGCGGCCGGACAGAGAAAGAAAACGCTTCGCCCTGCTCGGCGGGGCGTTTTCTTTTCATGGCGAAATGCCCACGTTATGCTAATTACTCACTTTTAATTCGATAGGCATCCCGTTCGATCCCCAGGCGTTTCATCTTCGAGTAGAGTGTGGTCGGCTTCAGGTCGAGCAAAACGGCTGCACCACCGACGCCGCTGACCTTGCCCCGGCAGCGCGATAAGGCCCGTATAATATGTTGGGCTTCCATTTCCCGAAGCGGCAGAATCTTTTGCTCATCGCAATTGTTGATTGCCGGGTGGGCATCCAGGGGCGGAATCGATAGCCGACCGTGGCTACTCAGAAGCATGGCCCGCTCGATCACATGGCGCAATTCCCGAATATTGCCCGGCCAGTGGTAATCCATGAGCATTTGGGCATCTTTTTTGGTTATCGAATCGACGGTCTTGCCGAACTTTTTGGCGAACAAGCGCATGAAGTATTGGGCCAGCATGGGGATATCTTCGATGCGTTCGCGCAAGGCCGGCACCCGGATGGGAAAAACATTCAGACGGTAGTAAAAGTCGGATCGAAAAAGCCCTTGTTCTACCAGGTCCTCGATGTTGCGATTGCTGGCCGCCACCAAACGAAAACGGGTCTTCAGGGTCTGTGCTCCCCCTACACGCTCAAAGGTCTTGGTTTCGAGCACCCGCAACATCTTAACCTGAATATCTAGGGAAAAGGCATCTATATCGTCGAGAAACAGGGTTCCGTCGCAAGCAAGCTCGAAACGCCCCTTGCGGGTTCGCAGCGCACCGGTAAAAGCGCCTTTCTCATGGCCAAACAGTTCACTGGCGATCAGCTCGGGGCTTAGGGAAACCAGGTTCACTGCGATAAATGGGCCGGACGCGCGGTTGCTGTGCTGATGAATGCTCTGAGCCACCAGATCCTTTCCCACCCCGGTCTCCCCCGTGATCATGACGGTGGTGTCGGAATGGGCGACCTGCTGGATGGAATCGAGCATCTGTTTGAACGCTTCCGAACGTCCGACCATCTGAAGCTCGGGCTGGCCCGCATCGAAATTTTCCCGATAGAACTGGGTTTGGGCTTCCAGGCTGCTGTTCAAATCGATTATCTCTTCATAGGCCTCCAAATTTTCGAGGGCCACGGCCGCCTGGTTGCTGATGATGCGCAAAAGGCAAATTTCGTCTTCCTGGAGCTTGGATGAGGTATAATCGCTCCCCATGAAAATCGCTCCCATGACCCTGGCTTGAAGCCGGATCGGGAAGCATCCCATCCAGCCCGCGCCATAGGTTTCCTCGCGTCTGCTTTTCCTTGATTGATCGACTCCCTGAACTATCTCGGTGCCCGATTCGCAGACTTGCTCGACAAGGTTCATCTGGCCATCGACATTGCCACTGGAGCCATCCATCATTTCCATGTTGCGGCTAGCCACCATGTCAAGGCGTAAATCCTTCTTGATGAAAATCGCCCCCCGTTCCGCGTTGGCAATGCGCATGGCCTGTTTGATGATCTGATTGAGAAGATCGCTGCGAACACGAATGGAGCCCAGGGCGTTGCCCACACTTAAAAGCGACTGAACCCAAATCGCATTTTTGGATTCCCGATCCAGATACGGTTTGAGGTCCTTTGGGAAGAGATCCGGGTTCACCTTCGAAAGAATATCCCAGGCCGTTTTGAGAAGTTTCTCGGCACTTGAGGTCCGATTCTCGGAAAGTCGGATACGGGCCATCAAAACCAGGGCGTGGGCCAATTCGACGTTTGCCCCGGCCCGGGTAAGCAGCTTGATGCCTTTTTTCAAATCGGCCGTCACCACCTCGTGCGACGCGCCCTCCTCATACGCCTTAAGTGCCCGGAACCTGAACGCCACCCCTTTCATGTAGATGTCCTGCCAATTCAACAGGCGGTTGGAGTCGACCTCGAAGTTCCATTCCGGGTGAACCATGCCCCGTTTTTCCAGCCCAAGCATGATTTCGAGATTGTCGGGACCACGATGGTAGGGAGAACCCAGTTTCTTCGAATTCTCGTAGGCCCGTTTCTGATAGTCGAAGGCTTTTTCGTAATCGCCCCGCAGATAGGCGAAATAGGCCCGTTTCCCATTGCCGGGCCATTTGGTGTAGGGATCGAGGAGCTCTTCCGGTGTGGTAAAAAGTTCTTCAATAGCGGTCTCACCTTCTTCTATTCTGCCGGATTCCGCCAAAACAATCACAAAAATCAGAGTCGCATACCGTTCAAGGTCCTCGGCCTCGATCTGTCCGGCCTTTCCACGAACCGCCTGAATCAAACCAATCGCCCTGGCGGTTTCGCCGGCGACAGCGTAGGCCCACGCCAACCGGAGGTAACTTTTAAGCGTTTCCACATCCTCGGGCAACTCCTCATGGTTGCCCAACACGGCCTCGTAGCGCTCGATGGCCTTGGTAATAAAGCCCTGGAAGAAAAGGATCTCGGAATTTGCCAGGGCAACCTGTATTCGAATCTCATTGGAAAAATCATGCTCGCCGAGCATGTCCCAGGCCATTTCCAGGTAATGGGCTCCCTCGGCGGATTTATCGGTTCTGAGATAGGATTTGGAACTCAGCACCAACAACCTGATTTTACGGTTGGGATCATTGATGCCCGTACAAAATTCCAGGGCCCGTGACAGAAATGATCTCTGAAGCCCCTTGTGCAAGGCAGTATCCCGACATGTGCAAAGATCGATGGTGGCATCTACGAAGTCCTTTTGTCCGGCTTCGTCAAGTTCGTCTTTTTCCATCGCCTCCAGAGCCATATGGAAATAAACAGCGGCATCCATTGGCAATTTCTGTTCGAGACAATACTGCCCGGCCCTGATCAACTCATGATAATGGCGCACCGGCAGGCCGGAAACCTGATAAATATACGCCAGAATCAACCACCTCTTGGGACTATCCGAATAGTAGTCCAACACGCCCGAAACAGCCTCTTCCGCTATTTGTTGAAGCATGGTGAGGGGAACCATGGCCAGAAATTCGTTGGCCGTTTTAAGATCGGCCAGGAAGTAATAGCCGGCCCCTTTTTGCGGGTCCCGCGAAAGATATCCGCTGGAAACACGTTCTTCAACAATTTGCAAAGCATTGACAGGCGATGCACCCGATATGACGCAAAGCAGGTCCAACGAAATGGGCGGGGGCAGAAGCGATAAAAGCACACGGATGCGCCCGAGGGTTTCGTCTAAATCCGAAAATTGGTCAACGACCTGATTCATGGTGTAAACCTGACGGTTCAAAAACTAATTTAGGGAAAAGTAATGTTTTGCCACCAGCCACCGCCATTGAACAATGATGGCGGCAAAAACGGTTCCAATGCATTACATTCCGGTTCAAGGGTCTATCATACATCAAACCCAAGCTTAATGTCGACGGGGACGTTGAAACCGCCCACGAATTTTGCCAACCAGGGGCAAAGCAACCGCACGTGAAGTGATATAGTGAATGGCTTCGATTTTGAACCGCCGGCCACACCATGCCGTCATGCCGGCAAAAGCAGTGGAAATAATTACCACGGTAAGAAGATCGGCAAATAGAGCTCCCGGTTTAATAATCCACCCGAGCGCCTTGTGCAGGGGGTAAAGCAAAAGACCCATGGCGATCCCGGCGGCAAGTGCCTTGCCGTACGCACGGTAAACATCGGTCGCACCGTTATTGCCGCTGCGCCGATTCCAGACCGTGAACAACAAAAGGGTCTGGATAAGGGCCGAGGCGGAAATGGCCAATCCCACGCCGGCCACACCCAGCATTTTCAGTCCTGCCCAGTAGATGGGCAAACTCACCACCACCGCCAGCGTTCCGAAAACGGTTGGCAGCAGGGTGTTCTGGGTCGCATAAAAGCCCCGGTTGACAACCGTCTGGGTAACGAAGGCGATGGCTCCGGCCATCAGGCAGGCCAGGGTCAGCGCCGTCATCCGTGTGTCCGTGGCGTCGAACAGTCCCCGCTGAAACAGCACCCGCACGATCTCCTGGCGCAGCACGACCACCAGGACGGACACCGGCACCACCACCGACAGGTAGCGCAGCACTTTGTTGATGGTCTCGTTGAGTTCCCCGATACGCCCCCGGGCCGCCAATTGGGCCATGAAGGGATACGAAGCGACCCCCACCGCCTGCCCGAAAAATCCCACCAGAATCAGCATCACGCGCATGGCGTAATCGATCCAGGAGATGGCCCCGGCCGGTAGGAAGCTGCCGAAAAATTTCGAGAACAACTCCGTTGAAAACACCATGGTGAGACCGATCATCAGCGGCAGAGTTAAATAAACGTACCGCCTGAGATCCGGGTGGCGGATATTGAAATTGGGACGAAAGCGCATGCCGACGCGCAGCGCCCCGATCAACTGAAGCGCGAAGCTGCCGATGCCCGCACCCGCCAGCGCCCCCCAGCAAAACCCGGCGGCCCCCAGTCGGCCGGAAAGCAGGCATCCGCCGCCAATGATACTCACATTGTATATAAGCGGGGCCAGGGCCGGAAACAAAAACCGTTTTTTGGCATACTGCACGGCCATGAGCAGACCGCCGGCAAAGAAAAAAAACTGGGCCGGCAGGGTGATGCGGGTCATGTTCACGGCCATGGCAATGAACTCAGGGTCCTTGCGGCCTGCCGCCAGAAAAGGAACAAGGGTTGGCGCCAGGGCCATGCCGACCAGGATCAGGATCAGCAACACGCCGCCGAAAATGGTAAAAATCGTGGAGAACGTCCGCCATCCCTCGGTTTCCCGATCCGCTTCGAGATGGCGCGAAAAAATGGGGATAAAGGTGACCGACAAAAAACCGCTGGCCAGAATATGGTTCAAAATTTCAGGTAGCACGAACGCCACGCGGTAGGCATCCACCTGGGTTCCGGCACCCACCAGGGCGGCCAGAGCCATTTCCCGCACGACGCCGGTGACGCGGCTGAGGAAAATACTGGCCATCATGATGAGGGTGGCCACGCCGATTTTCTGAAAAGACGCCGATTTCGTGGAAGGATTCATGTCAGTCCCTGTCTTGAATGCCGTGAATAAAGGAGCCGTTTGGCACATCTCATTTGCCAGATTTGTGTGCCGAGTTCAAGGACAACTCTGTTCAGGATGGGGGTAAAGGGCCAAAGAGGACGGAGGGACTTGGCACTGCCAACGTTGATGGTCTCGTAAAAAGTCGCGGTTTAGACGGATTCGTAAAAAAGCCGAGATCAAGGCTTGCGAATCCGTAGGAATGAGGCGTACTTAAGGTACGCCGCAGTGACGGAGGATGAAGCGTAACGCCGATATCGGACTTTTTACGGATTCGTCAACGTTAGGCACCTGCCGATTAATGGCAGGGAGCCGAACATTTCTTTTTTCTATAAGGATTGAGCATTAAAGGAAGGGGTACGTCATGCTCGGTTCGGGTGACAAGCCTTATGTCCAGGCGTTTCTCGCCGAGCCCTCTTTTCTACTTAAGGGGAGCCAATCGCTCGCCGCATAGCACGCGGTGAGTAGACCGTTTCTCCGACAGAATAACCATCCGGACGAATCATCCACGTCAACAACCGTTCACAGCGGCATCGCGGCAGTCGGGTCAAGCCTTCTCCATCGGGGCCCTTTTCCTCCTTTCGAAAAAGGGCCCTGGCTTGGTGGAAACCATCGACAATATGGACTTCACACCCTTCTTGTCCGGCAAAACCGATGGGGGAAAGAGCCGGTCGGGTTCGGGCCATCAACCAGAATACATAAAGGGAAAGAGGCCGGTTCGTTATTCGATAATTTCAAGGACGGTACGTTTCTTCATTTTTGAAGAAACGGCGCTCAAAATGGTCCTCATGGCTTGGGCGGTGCGCCCCTGTTTGCCGATAATCTTGCCAAGATCTTCCTTGGCCACGGTAAGTTCCAGAACGGTTGTCTGGTGGCCTTCCACTTCCGCCACACTGACAGCATCGGGTTTGTCCACCAGTGATTGAGCGATAAAAGTAACAAGTTCTTTCATGATCCCATCTCCTTTCGAAGGCTACTTCAATGTTAGGTTAGCGTCTCGCGTCTTTGCAGTAGAGTTCAAAACCATTTGCTTATAACGCAAATCGGGTTATCTTGAATTTAGTCGGCGCTGCAAGTTAAAAGAGAAAGTTTTACCGTGTAAAACAATTCGTATTTAAATGAATTATATAAGTGTGCCAGCAAATCACAACACTAAAAGAACTCGTAAGTTATACCTACAAAAAACAGGTGGTTTTTAACAAAGTCATTATCAATTCTTAACATTTACACCAGTTTCGGAGTAAAAACGAGGCCATTCTGGATCTTTCGACCATTAGAATGATTTTTCTCATTAAAGACCAGATATTGTGTTAGTTAACGCTTGTTTCTATTACTTGTGAATGATAAATCAAGCTGCCTGTATCGACAAATCAAAATTCCGCCGGATGGAAAGTGAACCAATACACACAACCAGTAGCCGCTTCATGCCCTCCCAGCTCCTTCCGCGACCGTAGGCTGCCCCCGGGATACATTTGTCTCAGGCAACTATTGTTCTACTGCGCCATTTTGTCCGTTCTCGCCTGCAGCCCGTTCAAACCGCAGGAAATCCCCCATGCGGCCGGCCGGGTACCCGCCGAGTTCTCGCTATACAACGAGCCGACGGATCTCTCCGCCCCCTGGTGGGAATCCATTGGCTCCACCGAGCTGGATCGGTTGATCCGCAAGGCCCTGGAACAGAACTTCACCCTCAACGTCGCCTTTGCCAGGCTGCGCCAAGCCCGGGCGCTGGCGGTTCAGGCCGGGGCGGATCGCTATCCTTCCGTGGAAGGTTACGCCAGCTCAGAGTATAACCAAAAACGAAACGCATCATCCAAATATCTCACAAAAGACAGCGACACTTACGCCCTTGGCCTTTCAGCCAGTTATGAATTGGACCTTTGGGGGCGGATTCAAAGCCAGCGCGAGGCGGCGATACAAACGGTGCTGGCCACACAAGCCGATCTGCAGACGGCCAAGGTCACCATCGCCGCCGAGATGGCCGACCGCTGGGTCAGACTTCTCTCTCAGCGGCTGCAAAAACAGGTTTTGGAAAAGCAGCTCGAAAACAACCGGATTATTCTCGATTTGATAGAACTGCGCTTTCGCAAGGCAATGGTCTCGGCCCTCGATGTCTTTCAGCAAAGGCAAGTCGTTGCCAATATCCGCGCCAAACTCCCCCTGGTGGAGGCCGAGGCGCAGCTGCTGCACCATGAACTTGCCGTTCTCTCGGGGCTGCCGCCGCGCGCCCGGTTGGGATTATCACAATCCCCCCTGCCGGTCATCGGAGAATTACCCGGCCTTGGTCTGCCCGCTGATCTGTTGGCCAACCGCCCCGATGTCCGGGCGGCCGGCATGCGCCTGAAGGCTTCCCAGTGGCAGGTGGCCGAGGCCCGAGCCAACCGTTTGCCGGCCATCGAACTGAGTGCGTATGCCCAATATGGAGAGAGCGGCCTGAACGCCCTTTTCGACACCTGGCTGATCAACCTGGCGGCCGAACTCACCGCCCCACTTTTCGATGCCGGCAAACGGGCGGCCAAAGTGGACCGGGCCAAGGCCGAAATGGACGAAAACCTCTGGACCTACCGCGAGGTGGTGATCACCGCCATCAAAGAGGTCGAAGATGCCTTGGAAAGCGAAACCCGGCAAAGGGAGCATATCGAAGGTCTCGAAGCGGTCATGGCAGCGGCCCGCAGCGGGCTGGAAGAGGCAACCATGCGGTATCGCAGCGGATTGAGCGATTATCTGCCGGTGCTTACCCAATTAATCGCCGTGCAGAACCTGGAACTTGATCTGATCGAACAACGGGAGATCTTGATTCGTTTTCGCATAGCCCTTTACCGTTCACTTGGCGGTGCCTGGATCGAGACCACCGGACTATCCGAAACCCCCGGCAACAAAAACCAACAGGGATAACATGCAAACCAATCACAATGGCGATCGGCCCTCCGAGACTTTATCAACGCCGCCGCCTCGGCGAGTTTCCTGGTCACTGACGCTGATTGTATGCGCAATCATCATCGGCGTGGGCATTGGCGGGGCGAGCTACCTTGAGAAAACCGCGCCGCAGGCCAAAAAGCGGACACCCAAACACAACATCCCCATCGTAAAAACCAAGCGGCTGGTTCCGGCCCCCCAGCAGGTGATCCTCTCCGCCATGGGCGCCGTGGTTCCGGCCAAGGAGATGACCTTGAAAACAAGGGTTTCCGGCCAAGTTCAATCCACCCACCCAGAATTTATCGAGGGGGGGCTGATTCCGGCCGGCCGGCGGGTGCTGAAAATCGATCCCAAGGATTACGAACTGGCCATTGCCCGGGCCCAAAGCGATGTCGCCAATGCCCAATACCAGCTCAAGGTGGAGATGGGCTATCAGGATGTGGCCCGCCGGGAATGGGCCTTATTGGGATCGGGATCGACGGATGACAACCAGGAAGCCGAACTGGCGCTTCGCAAGCCCCATCTGGCCAAGGCCCGGTCGGACCTGGCCGCGGCCCGGGCGGATCTTGAGAAGGCCCGCCTGGATCTGGCCCGGACCGAAGTGATGGCCCCTTTCAATGCCATCGTGCGCAAGAAGAGCGTGGAGGTGGGGTCGCAAGTGACCGCGCAGGGAGAGCTTGCCGAGCTGGTGGGGACCGATCAATATCGGATTCAGGTCTCCCTGCCCGTGGAACGGCTGACCTGGATCAGGATTCCGCGAACGAACCGCGAAAAGGGTGCCGCCGCCACGATCCTTTACCGCGGCAACCGGCTCGAAGGCCGGGTGACCCGTCTGCTCAGCGACCTTGAAAGCCAGGGACGCATGGCGCGCGTTTTGGTCACGGTCAACGACCCCCTGCGGTTGGCCGCGGAGGGTGAAAAAAGCGCCCCCCCCCTTCTCATTGGTGAGTATGTACGGGTGGAGATAAAAGGCAAAAAAATTGAGAACGCATTCCGCATTCCCCGCAATGCCCTACGCAACAACGACACCATCTGGACTCTCACCGATGCCCACACCCTGAAGATCATGCCGGTAACCACCATCTGGCGCGATGTCCAATCGGTGCTGATCAAGGAGGGAATCACTCCGGGGCTGAACCTGATTGTTTCCGATCTGGCCATGGCCGTTGACGGAATCGCGCTGAAGCCGGCCGACATGAAAAAAACCAAAAAGAACACGCCCTCCCATGAGAAATCGAGAAAACCAGCCAATGGATAATCCCGAAAGTATCCCGGATCAAAAGGCGGGCCGCGGCCCCATCGCCTGGATGGCCGGACACTCGGTGACCGCCAACCTGCTGATGGTCGTTTTCCTGGTGGGCGGGTTGATCTTTGCCGGAAGTATCAAAAAAGAAGTCTTCCCCGATTTCGATCTTGATTGGATCTACGTATCGGTTTCTTATCCGGGGGCCAGCCCGGAGGAGGTGGAGCGCGGCATCATCCTGGCCATCGAGGAGGCGGTCCAGGGACTTGAAGGCGTAAAGGAGGTCTCGGCAACGGCCAAGGAGGGCACGGGCACGGTAACCATCGAGGCCCTGGAAGGCACCAACCTTCAGCGCCTTGCCCAGGACGTGCAAAGCGCGGTGGACCGCATTACATCGTTTCCCGATGACGCCGAGGACCCCCGAGTGACCATTGCCCAGCGCAGGCGCTATGTGATCTCGCTGGCGCTCTATGGCGATGTGGGGGAATCGGCCTTGAGAACGTGCGCGGAGAACGTGCGCGACCGGTTGCTGCAAGCCCCGGACATCACCCAGGTGGATCTTTCCGGGATTCGCGATTATGAGATCGGCATCTCCGTGCCCCAGGCCGCCTTGCGAACCTATGGTCTCACCCTGGAGGATATCGCCCAGACCATCCGGCGGGCGGCGGTGGAACTGCCCGGCGGCTCAATCAAGACCAAAAGCGGAGATGTGCTCGTGCGCATGACCGAACGCAGGGATTTCGGCCGTGAGTTCGGCCGGATTCCCATCATCACCACCCATGGCGGCACCCAGGTACGCCTTTCGGATATCGCCACGATAAAGGACGGATTCGAAGAGACCGACAGTTACGCCAGCTATAACGGGCATCCGGCCATCCTGATCGAAGTTTACCGGGTGGGCGACCAGACGCCCCTGGAAGTATCCGAAACCGTCCGGCGGCAAGCTGACGATATCCGCGCCGATCTTCCGCCGGGCATCGTTCTCGTGGCTCACAACGACCGTTCGGAAATCTATCGCCAGCGCATGGACTTGATGCTGCGCAACGGATACATAGGGCTGGCTCTGGTATTCGTGCTGCTGGCCATTTTCCTGGAACCGCGCCTGGCGTTTTGGGTCAGCCTGGGTATTCCCATTTCCATCCTCGGATCCCTTTTCTTCCTGCCCGCCTCAGGCATAAGCATCAACGTCATTTCCATGTTTGCCTTCATCATCACCCTTGGAATTGTGGTTGACGACGCCGTCGTGGCCGGCGAGAACATGTATCGTCACCGCCAGGCCGGCAAGCCCTGGCTGCGGGCAGCCGTTGAAGGCACCCGCGAAGTGGCCATGCCGGTAACCTTCAGCGTACTCACCAATATCATCGCCTTTTCTCCCCTGTTGTTCGTATCCGGCTTCATGGGCAAGGTTTTCCGGTCGATCCCCATCGTGGTCGTGGCGGTATTCGCCGTTTCCCTGATTGAAAGCCTTTTTATTCTGCCGGCCCATATCGGCCATAACAAGGGCCATTGGGAGACAGGGCTTTTCGGCTGGATCATGCACAAGCAGCAGCGTTTCAGCGACAGATTCGCCCACCTGGTGCGCACCCGCTATGGCCCGCTGCTCGATCTTGCTCTGCGCAACCGTTATATTGTGCTAAGCTTGGGGGCGATGGTTCTGTTGCTGACGGTAGGCTATGTGAAAAGCGGCCGCATGGGATTTGACCTGTTTCCCAAGATAGAATCCGATTATGCCCTGGCCACGGCGGTTTTGCCCTATGGAACAGCGGTCGAGAAAACCCGGGCCGTTCAAGAAATGATAATGAACGCCGCCAAGGATCTGGTGGAGGAGCATGGCGGCCCTCAATTGGCCAAGGGCATCTTTTCTCATATCGATGGCAACGAAACCCAGATTCGCATCTATCTGGTGCCGCCCGATTTACGTCCGATTTCCACGGCACAGGTGGCCAACCTGTGGCGTAAGCGAGTCGGGCCGATTTCCGGCCTTGAGCACCTGAAGTTCGAGTCGGATGCCGGCGGACCGGGACGCGGGGCAGCCATTGCCGTTGAGTTGAGCCATCCCGACATCAAGGTCCTGGCCCGGGCCGGAGCCGAAGTGGCCGGGGCCCTGCGGCTATACCCCACGGTGTCCGACATCGACGACGGCTATTCTCCGGGAAAAAGACAATTGGATTTTAAAATCCGTCCCGAGGCACGCAGCCTGGGTCTCCGGGCCGAGGATGTCGCCCGTCAGATCCGCCATGCCTATTACGGCGCCGAGGCCTTGCGCCAACAGCGCGGACGCAACGAAGTCAAAGTCATGGTGCGACTGCCGAGAAACGAGCGGGTCTCCGAATACCACCTGGAGAACATGATTCTGCGCACGCCGGCCGGCACCGAAGTCCCATTATCGGAAGCCGTGGATATCAAGCGGGGACGCGCCTACACCTCCATTGACCGGCGCAACGGCCGCCGGGTGATCACGGTCAGCGCCGATGTGCGCCCGCGCAGCAAGACCGACCAGGTTCTAAGCTCCATGACCCAGGACATCCTTCCAGGGCTGAAGACTCGCTTCCCGGGCCTGACCTATAGTTTCGAAGGCCGCCAAGCGGACCGCCGCGAAAGCATGGACAGCCTGTTGACAGGCATGATGTTCGCTCTTTTGGTGATCTATGCCATGTTGGCGATTCCCTTCAACAGCTTTGTCCAGCCCCTGATCATCATGCTCTCGATTCCCTTCGGCATCGTCGGCGCGGCCATCGGCCATATTCTCATGGGATACAGCCTGAGCGTACTGAGCATGTTTGGCGTGGTGGCCCTTTCCGGCGTGGTGATCAACGATTCGCTGGTGCTTATCGATTTCGCCAACCGGCAGCGACTATCGGGCGCGACGAGCATCGACGCCATGCGCCATGCCGGCATTCATCGTTTCCGCCCCATTCTGCTCACGACCTTGACCACCTTTGGCGGCTTGTCGCCCATGATTTTCGAGACCTCCCGCCAGGCTCAATTCTTGATTCCCATGGCCCTTTCCCTTGGTTTCGGAATTCTCTTCGCCACCGTGATCACCTTGATTCTGGTACCCTGTTTTTACATCATCGTCGAAGATCTACAACAGGGCATCGTGCGACTGGCCCATGGGGCAATTTTCACAACAAGGAGGGGCCAATGACCTGCAAACGGTGCGGGACCTGTTGCCAAAAAGGCGGACCGACGCTTCATCTGGAAGACCGCCACCTAGTGGATAATGGTCAGATTCCGGCCGATTGCCTGTTCACCATCCGGCGCGGCGAGTTGGCCCGGGATAACGTGAAAGCGGTCCTGGTGCCAATGGCCGGGGAAGCGATCAAAATCAAAGGGAAACCGGGAGGCTGGACCTGCCTGTTTTACGACAGTGATCGCCACGGCTGCGGCATCTATCAACACCGCCCCTTGGAATGCCGGGCACTGGACTGCCGCGATACGCGCCGGATCGAAGCCGTTTACCAAACCGACCGACTGAGCAGAGAGGATCTTTTATCGACCATGGAAGGGCTTTGGGAACTTGTCGTCGAGCACGAGAGCCGCTGCGGCTATGACCGGCTGCGGGCACTGGTCAATGAAGGCACCGTGGACGATACACTTAAAGAAGAGGCGCAACTCCTTGAGATAATGCGCTACGACACACATCTGCGCAAACTGACGGTAGAGACTGCAGGGTTGGAGGACGGGATGCTCGATTTTATTTTTGGCCGTCCGCTTTCCGAAACCATCAAGATGTTCGATCTGCGATTAACCGGCGAGAAGGGCCATTACCGCCTGATGCCGACCGCCACTTTTTTCATCAATCAAAACAAAGGCTGCGGGTAAACGCTTATTTTTCCAGGTCGCATTGCACCGGCTCGTTTTGGTAAAGCTCGGGACGGCGGTTTGGCAGGAAATAGCGCATGCGATGATCGTGCACATAGTCAAGCTTATCGCTTTTAAGATCAACCATGAGCAGTCCGGAATCTCCCGACAAGCGAGTACCGATGATTTCTCCGGAGGGCGAGAAGGCCACGGCATTGCCGGGAAAAACCAAGCCGTTCCCATTATCGCCGATCTGGTTGCAGGCTACCACGAAAATCCCGTTATCATAGGCACGCGCCGGCAGATGCCGCATCCAAGACCGGTGTTTATCGGCAGCACTCTTTCCGCGGGGCGAAGCATGGGGAATAAAAATGACGTCGGCCCCGGCCTCGGCCATGCTGGTGGACAGTTCCGGAAAATGCGCGTCATAACAAAGCTGAATACCAAAACGCATGCCGGACCAGGTAAAAATGGGCAGACGGTCTCCAGGGCAGAAATGATCCTTCTCGGGCGGGGCCAGGTAAAGTTTGCGGTAAATGGCGGTTTGGCCCCCGGGGGCGATAACCATGTGGCTGGCGTAAATGGCGGCGTTTGCGCCCCGCTCGGCGAATCCCACAAGCAGCCCGATCCCAAGTTTGGCGGCCAGTTCTTTCAGGCTTTGAATCTCCTCACCATGAACGGTGATGGCATGTGCCTTTATATCTTCATGGTTGCTGTAACCGGTGAGGTTCATCTCGGGGAAACAGACCAGGCCGGCCGCATTTTTCTTGGCCTCGCCTGCCCAGTAAATAGTCCGTTCCAGGTTATGCCGAACCTTGCCAACCGGGCAACGGCAAACCACGGCGGCGATACGCAGATCTTTTCTCATGAAGCCATCAACCGCACATCCAGTTTACGACTTCGCGGCCCATCGAACTCACAGAAGAAAACCCCCTGCCAGGTTCCCAGGACAAGGTTCCCGTTTTCCACGGCAATCAGTTCCGATGATCCCACAAGGGAAGTCTTCAGGTGCGCCGGTGAATTGCCCTCCATATGGCGATAGGCTTCCCGCCAGGGCACGATTTTATTGAGCACCATGAGGATATCCTGTTTGACCGCCGGGTCGGCGCTTTCGTTGATGGTCACGGCGGCGGTGGTATGAGGCACGAAAACCATGCAAAGCCCTGTTTTCATGCCGCTGTCGCGGACAGCTTTCTGAATCAGGTCCGTGATATCTATCATTTCGGTTTGGGAATTTGTTTTAACAGGAAGGCGTACCATGGCAATCCTTACATGCTGTTTTCAACAAAAAAACCCCGCCTGAAAAATTCAGGCGGGGCCTTTTAAAAAAACTATTTTTTCGATGTGATTAGACACATCCGGTGGGTTTCGGAAGACCAGCCATCTTACAAGCTCCCTTTCCCGGTCCTGAGGGGAACAGCTCGTAGATGTGTTTCAGTTTGAAACCGGTTACCTTGGAGAGAACGCGAACCATGGGAGCGATACCATTCTTTTCATAGTACTCGCGAAGAACGGAAACAACCTTCTTATGCTCTTCGTTCAACTCATCGATACCTTCTTCTTTTTTAACATACTGGACCCATTCTTCGGACCAGTTCTGGTAATCATCGATGAAACCGTCTTCGTCAACAGTAAAGCTTTTTCCACCAAATTCGATTGTCGGCATGTTGATCTGTCCTCCTTTGATTTTGTTAGTAATTCCGGCTCACAGCCGTTTTAGATTCGATATGTTGAAATAAAGTTAGTAACGGATTAATGAGTTAATGTCAATATGAAATGCGAATGGTTCCCACCTGCATTTCCCGATGGGCAAAACCGGGATGCCATGTCCCTTTTTAGCGTAAAAGTTGCCGGGCTAATATTCGCGTGGCGTTTTATTGATCTGGTCCAGGGTAAACACCGGACCGTCCTTGCACACCAGCTCCTTGCCGATACCGCAGCGACCGCACATGCCAAACCCGCATTTCATGCGGTTTTCCAGACTCATGATGATGTGATCGTGGGCATAGCCGAGCTTTTCCAGCACCGGCTGAGTAAATTTAATCATGATGGGCGGACCGCAGATGATGGCGTAGGTGTCATCGTCTCCCTGGGGCGCTTTCGCTTCGGTGACGGGCGGCACGAACCCCACATTGTATTTCCAGTCGGGATCATCAGTGCCGTCCACGGTGATGTGCATGTTGATGTCATCCCGCTTTTCCCATTCCACCAGTTCGTCCTTGTACAGCAACATGCCCGGGTTACGGGCGCCGTACACCACGTCGATGTTGCCGAACTTCGGCCGGTTGGCCGGGTCCAGCATGTAGACGATTGACGAGCGCAAGGTGGTAAAGGCAAACCCCCCACCGATGATGAGGATGTTCTTGCCTTCCAGGGTTTCCCAGGGATACGAATTGCCAAGCGGCCCCCTGAGCCCCATGATGTCGCCCACCTTCATGGTGTGCAGATGGGTTGTGACCACGCCGGCGCGGTTGACGGTAAACTTGACGAATCCCTTCTCCACCGGCGAGGAGGCGATACCAATGGGAATTTCTCCCTTGCCGGGAATGGAGAGTTCGCCGAACTGGCCTGCCTTGTAGGCGTATTTCTCTTCATCGCCTTCGTTGAGAAAGACGAATTTGAAGGTTTTCAGGCTGTTGTCCTCGGCCTCGACGGTGATGTCGTCAATGCGTACCGGATAGGGTAAATATGGATTCTGCATTTTTATCTCCCTACATGGGATTTGAGTCGTAACTTTAGCAAGGCCATTGAAATCCATCGGGTTCAAGAAAAGGTTCCCGGCAAGGCCATAGGGAGGAAGCTGTATTCAGCCATACCGCGACGACCGATAACGCCGCCGGGGGCCTTTTCTTAAAGACGATCAGCCTTGAACGGCGCAGGTGTCGCTCGGCGCGTAACTGTTCATCTTTTCACATACCCGACGAATATCGATATTGACCGGGCACTGGCGTACGCATCGGCCGCAGCCCACACACATGATGCCGCTTTGGTACTTATCCAGGAAGTACTTGAGTTTGTGCATGAAGCGTTGACGAACCCGCTGGGTCTTGGTGTCTCGGGGGTTGTGGCCGGTGGTATGCACGGTGAATATGGGGAACATGCAACTGTCCCAGTTCTTTGTGCGTACCCCGCACATGCCGTGAACCTCGTCCTGAAGGTCGAAACACCAACAGGTGGGACAGGAGAAGGTACAAGTCCCGCAGTTCAGGCAGGCAAAGGCCATATCGTCCCAAAATTCCGCGCCGTGGAGAGCCAGGATGTCAGCATCGGCCAGGTTGTCGGTGGGGATCGTGGAGACGATTTTTTCCTCGGCAGCCCCTTTGGCAGCCTTAAAAACCCCATCCGCATCGGGCGCCGCTTTGTTCCAACCGGTCGCATCGGCAAAGGCCTGACCTTTTTCGGTCAACACTTTGGCCAGATACCCCCCGTCCTTTTCCATCATGAGGATATCCAGGCCCTCTTCATTGTATGGTCCGCAACCGGCGCTGGTGCAAAAACAGGTGGACAGCGGGCTGTCGCAGGCCATACCGATGAAGGTGGTGGCCTCATAGGCCTTTAACCAGTATGGATCCTTCACATCCGGCGCGTCGAAATTGAGCTTGACCAGTTGAACGGCCTTGGCATCACAGGGCCGCAGGCCGATAATGGCCCGGGGCGAGTCATCCTTGGCGGCCTCCTTCATGATGTGGTGATCCTCCCGGGACTCGTCCAGGGAGTATTCGATGATGACCTCGGATTGGGGGAAAATCAAATCCTTGGGCGACAGGCGGGTGTTGACCAGATCCAGATCCGGTTCCTGCCCCTTTTCCAGCGCTTTGAACCGGTGCTGGTCTTTTTCCTTCACCGGCCCGAACAGCTGATACAGATCCGCCGCGGCCGCCAACCCGTTGGACCAGTTTTGTTTATCTATGGTAAGAAGCGTCATGGCATTGGCCTTTATTTGATAAAGTCATTCGGATCATTAGGCTGATACGCATCCAGAGCGGGCCGCTTTTCGGTGGAGAGTCCAGCTTCCCACCCGAACTGCTCCTGGCAATCCTTTTCCAGCTTACGGGTCAGAAGGCGCATGTCGATGCCCACCGGACAAGCCCGCTGACAGGCACCACAGTCCGTACAGCGGCCGGCGCAGTGATAGGCCCGCAAAAAATGGAAAGTCCGCACATCGATGGGATCCTGGCCTTTGCCCACCCACTGGGGCTTGGCCTCGTCCACAAAACAGGTCGGACAGTAGCAAAGCGGACAGGCGTTGCGGCAGGCATAACAGCGAATGCACGGGGCAAGCAGATCCTCAAAAAACTGCCACTGCTTTTCGCTGTCCATCTTCTCTATTTCCCGGACGTCGGCATAACGGTCGATGTCGGTCTGCTCCTCCACCGGGTCGGCCAGCATCTCGTCCGAAATGACCGGGTTGCGGTGTGTGCACAACGAGCAATTTTGCTGCAAGACCTCCTTTTTATCCATCTGGGTCTCGCCGCCGGCCGTGCGCACCTTGACGGTGTCGCCCTCTTCGGTCACCTCAAGAATCTCGCCGTCCACCATACCGGTGATCTTGCGCTTGTCGATCATTCCCGTGCAGGGCACGCCAACGATATGCAGCTTATCGCGATCGATCTTATTCTCGATGATGTGCCCCACGATATTGCGCGAATCGCACCCCTTGGCGAAAATGGCGATCTTCTCTTTGCGATCGGTCAGGTAGTTGGCCAGGTTGATCCCGCAGTTGCTGTCCCACACCAGGGCCGCCGCGCCCTCGGGCTTTGTGATGAAGCACGGTTCGTTCATCATCGGCATCGTCCCCTTGCGGAAACCGATGACCATCTCGACCTGACAATCCCTGAGCAGGCGGCTGGCAACGTCACGGATCTTTTCTGTGTAAGCGTTCATCTCAGGCCACCTTCAGCTTTTTTTTGACATAATTACGATTGGGGCCGATGGCTTTGACGGCATCGGTCACCTCTTTGACGACATTGACGAATTTGGTCGATTCGGCCGAGGATACCCAGGAAAAATGGACACGACCCGGTTCGACTCCCATGTACTCCAGCAGGCTATGCAGGAGTGTGAATTTGCGACGAGCGTAGTAATTACCTTCCAGGTAATGGCATTCACCCGGATGTCAGCCGGACACCCAGACGCCGTCGGCTCCCTCACGCAAAGCCCCCAGAACGAATTTCGGATCCAGCCGCCCGGTACAGGGAATCCGGATTACCCGGACATTGGGCGGATACTGCATCCGACTTACTCCGGCCAGGTCGGCGGCACCGTAACTGCACCAGTTGCAAAGAAATGCAACGATTTTCGGTTCCCACTCAGCCATTTCGCTATCTCCTTGGATTTAACGTTTAAACAATCGTTCCGATCCTGTTTGAAAAGTTTGGATCAGGTCCGCTGACAAGGCGGAAAGTGGTTCGAAAGCGGAGCATATAAGTAATATGTGAGCATTTCGAGACACTTTCCAACGCCGGTAGCGGGCCTTAGACGAATTTTTCAAACAGGATCTCAGCAAGCCTCATTCAAGGCTGTAAGTTCCGCAAAAATTTGTTCCGTATCAAAACCCTTGAGCCGAATGGCGCCGCTGCGGCACGAAGCCGCGCAGAGCCCGCAGCCCTTGCAGAGCACCGGATTGATTTCAGCGCGCCCCGGGAAGAACCGCTCGTCGGCGCCCCGGAAAAACGGCGCCGAATAGGGACAGACCGAAACACACACCCCGCACATGGCGCACAACTGAGGCTGAACCTGGGCCACGGTACCGGTGGCGTAAGCCACTTTGGCGGCCAAGACGCGCACCGCCCGGGAAGCGGCGGCCTTTCCCTGGGCCACGGCTTCGTCCACGGGTTTGGGATAATGAGCCATGCCGCACAGATAGACCCCATCGGAAGCGAAATCCGATGGTCCCAGCTTGGCGTGTTTTTCCGCGAACATG
This sequence comes from uncultured Desulfosarcina sp., assembly GCA_963668455.2. Lineage (GTDB taxonomy): Bacteria > Desulfobacterota > Desulfobacteria > Desulfobacterales > Desulfosarcinaceae > Desulfosarcina. The sequence continues at coordinate 39,043 of CAXXOY010000015.1, read as the reverse complement.
CCGTCATCGTTCAGGGACAGCTTGAAGAAGTACGCCAGCTTGGAATTGTCATTGGCCACGATGGCCGATGCCAGGACCAGCATGTCCGTGGTGATGGCCAGGGTGCTGTCCAGCACATGATCCTTGACCTTAACCACGACCTTACCGTCCGCCACACTGACCTCGGGCTTATTGTCCAGGTCATACTGAATGAAGATAATACCGGCCTTGCGGGCTTTCTGGTACAGAAGCTCACGCTCCCCGTAGGTCCGGATATCCCGGTACAAAATGTACACATTCATGTCCGGGTTCTTCTTTTTCAGTTCCAAGGCATTGTCGATGGAATGCGTGCAACATACGCGGCTGCAGTAGGGGCGTTTTTCCTCCCGAGAACCAACGCACTGGATAAACACGGCGCTGTTCGTCTCCTTCAACGCCGGATCATCATCGATAAACCGTCTATCCAACTCCAGGCTGGTCAGGATACGCTTGTCCGTTCCGTAGGCGTATTCGTCGGGCACCAAAGGTTTGGCCCCGGTGGCCATGATCGCCACACCGTGTTCCAACTCGGTCTCTTGATCGCCCGTGCGGATCATGGATTTGAAGTTTCCGATGAAACCGGTGGCGTCGCTGATTTCCGAGTTCAGATGAACCGTGATGTGGGGATGGTTAGCGATTTCGTCCACCGCGGCGGACAAATACTTCTGGACATCCGATCCATCAGCGGTTTTGAACAGATTACAGGCCTGGCCGCCCAGAGCGCCGGATGTTTCCACCAGATGGGTTTCGTATCCCTGGTCCGCCAGACTCTTGGCCGCCGTCATGCCCGAGATGCCGCCGCCAACCACCAGCACGGCCTGATTCACATCCAGACGGGCTTCATCCAGGGGTTGGGACAGGCCGACATGGGCCACGGCCATGCGGACCAGATCCTTGGCCTTTTCGCTGGCCAGATCCGGGTTGTTGCGATGCACCCAGGAATCCTGGTTGCGGATGTTGGCCATCTGAAACAGATATTTGTTGAGTCCCGCGTTGACCAGGGTTTCCTGAAACACGGCCTCATGGGTTTTGGGGGTACAGGAGGCGACCACCACCCGGTTGAGGTTTTTTTCCTTGATCACCTCGGTCATGATCTCCTGGGTATCCTGGCTGCACGTGTACAGGTTGTCTTCCACGTATTCCACGTAAGGCAGGGTTTTCGCGTATTCGGCCACCGACGGAACATCCACCACGCCGGCGATATTGCTGCCGCATTTACAAACGAAAACACCGATACGGGGACGCTGACCGGTAACGTTGGTCTGCGGAACCGCTTCCTTTTTAACAGTATTGGTAAAGCGCGCGTCGCTGAGCAGTTCTCCGGCGGCCGAAGCCGCCGCCGAGGCATCCACCACGGATTGGGGGATATCCTTGGGGCCTTGAAACGCGCCACAGACATAGACGCCCTCGCGGGAGGTATCCACGGGCGTGAATGCGCCGGTCTGTGCAAAATGGGAATCGGTCAGATCGATGTTAAGGCGCCGGGCCAGTTCCACCACCTCCGGCGATACCTCAAGGCCGACGGAGAGCACCACCATATCGAAGTTTTCAACCTGGATGCCACCGTCGGCGTCGGCGTAGCGAAGATTCAGCTCGCCGGTTTGCTCATCGGTGTCGATGGTGTGCACCCGTGCTTTGACAAAACGCACACCGTGGTTGTCCTTCGCCGAATTGTAGTAGCGCTCGAACTCCTTGCCGTGGGTACGCATGTCCATATAGAACACCGCGCAGTCCAGATCTTCGCCGGCATGTTCCTTGGCGATGACGGTCTGCTTGATGGCATACATGCAGCACACCGAGGAGCAGTAGGAGTTATCGCAGCGGTTGATGTCGCGGGAGCCCACGCATTGCAGCCAGGCGATTTTCTTGGGCAGGCGCAGATCCGAGGGGCGCTGCACATGTCCCAGGAAGGGACCGGACGCACTGAGAATGCGTTCGAACTCCAGGCTGGTGACCACATCCGGAGATTGGTCGTAACCATAAAAATCCAGTCCGGACGGATTGTAGGCTGTGGTGCCGGGCGCCAGGATTACCGCGCCGGCATCGACGCTCGAGGTTTCCCCCGCATCGTCATAGCATATGGCTTCCGCCAGACACACCTTCTCGCACAACCCGCAACCAATACAAAGCTCCGGGTCAATGGTGTAGGAAAGGGGTACGGATTGGGCGTACTGGATGTAAATGGCCGCCTTTTTCGAAAGCCCCTGGTTAAAGGTATCGGTCCCGCGGATGGGACAGACCTGGGCGCACTGCCCGCAGCCCGTGCATTTATCCGCATCGATAAACCGGGGGTAGGACCGCAGGGAGACATTGAAATTTCCGGGTTCGCCATCCACCGAAGCGACTTCGGCGTTGGCGATGATATTAATGTTGATATGTCGGCCGACCTCGACCAATACGGGCGAGATCACTCACATGGCACAGTCGTTGGTCGGGAAGGTCTTGTCCAACTGCGCCATCATCCCGCCCACCGTGGGCGAGCGATCCACAAGATGGACGTAATAGCCGGAATCCGCGAGATCAAGAGCGGCCTGCATGCCGGCGATACCGGCGCCCACCACCATAACAGTGCCTGTTTTTGCCTTGCTGTCTTTCATGATTGTCCCGCCTTAATATATCTAATTCGTTTGTATAAACAGCGGATCGCGTCCCTCATAGCCTTTGACCTGAACGCGCTCCGCATGCTCCAGCTCCACCAGGTAAGCCGCCACGGTGGGGCCTGGAATCGCGGTTTGCGCCGCAAGATCCTTGACCATCAGCCCTTTGTCCAGGGGCAGTGCCGACACGACCAACGCCTTTTCGTACTCTTCCTTGACGGCCGAAGCCATCACCTTGGCATAGCGCTTGGCGTCGACGGATCTGCCGTACACATTGATCTTTTCCACCAACTGCTTTTCCATTCCCATGAGCCAACGCACACGCGGAGCGGACAAGGTTTCCCGAAGCGCCGCCAATGCCAGCCGGTGCTCTTCGGGATCGAATTTGCCCAGGGAGAGAATTTCTTGTGTAAAGGCGTCGACGTGCTCGGCGAAGAGCTTGCCTTCCGCCGAACTGACCCAGGTCAGACGCAGCCGATCGCTTCCGATACCGGAAAGGTCCAACAGGGAGGAGAGAACATCGATTTTCTTTTGCGCTTGGTGATTACCATCCTGGTAATGACAGTCGCCGAGATGTCACCCGCCCACGAAAACGCCGTCAAACCCCTTGTCCAGCCCGTCGACCACGAACAGGGGATCAACCCGGCCGGAACACATCACCCGCACGGGCCGAATGGCCGCCGGGTACTGGAACCGGGAGACCCCAGCCAAATCCGCACCGGCATAGGCACACCAGTTACATAGAAAGCCTAGAATTTTTGGTTCAAATTGGGCGTTCATCGTTGCTCCTTATTTAGTTATACGCAGGCGGTTATCGCCGCCTCTATCTGCTTGTCGCGGAAATGCCGCATGTCAATCGCCTTTTGAGGACATGACGATGCGCAGATGCCGCATCCCTTGCAAAGCGCGGGAATGTTTTCAGCGCGATACCCTTTGCCTTCCACTTTGACCAACCGAATGGCGGAGAAGGGGCAGGCCATCTCGCACAGCCCGCAGCCGATACACAAGGCGTCATCCACCGTGGAAACAATCGGTTCGATGTCGATATGCTGTCTGGCCAGCACCGTCGTTGCACGGGACGCCGCCGCCTGGGCCTGAGCAATGGACTCTTCCATGAACTTGGGATAATGGGCCAACCCGCAAATATACACGCCGTCCGTGGCTGACTCCACCGGCCGCAGCTTGGCATGGGCCTCGGAGAGAAACCGCTCGGCGTTGGTGGACACCTTGAACATCCTCGCCAGGTCCGAATTATCGGCCGGCTCGATGGCCGTGGCCAGATTGACGATATCCGCGGTGATGGAGACGTCCCGCCCCAGAATATAATCATGGACGATAACGTTAAGTCCCTGCTCGGTTTCCGTGACCACGGGTTTTTTCTCCAGGGCGTAACGGATAAAAATAACCCCGAGCTTGCGGGCTTTTTGGTAAAGGCGCTCTTTTTCGCCATAGGTCCGGATGTCCCGATACAAAATGAACACGGCCCGCTCCGGGTTGCTCTCTTTCAATTTGATGGCGTTTTCGATTGACGCTGAGCAGCACACCTTTGAGCAGTACGGACGGTTGTCGTCCCGGGACCCGACGCATTGAATGAACACCACGCTCCGGGCGCTATCGATCTCCGGATGGTCCCACAGATCGTGCCAGCGGGTCACCCGTGAACTTTCATGGTAGCCATACTCATCGGTATCGGCTGCCTGACCACCGGTGGCCAGAATGGCCGCCCCATGGGAAAGGGTGCGGGTTTGATCGCCCGTTTGCACCTCGGTTTCGAAATTGCCGATAAAACCGTTGACGGAAGTGATCTCGGTATCGGTAAAAACTTCGATCTCCGGATGGGAGGAGACTTCGCCAATGAGCGTTTTAAGATGTTCCACCACCCTGGGATCTTTAATAGCTCTTGATCCGCCGCCCAGTTCCTGGGCTTTCTCCACCAATATGGCGTGAAAGCCCTGATCGGCCAGACTCTTGGTGGCGGTCATGCCGGCAATGCCGCCGCCGACCACCAGAACCGAATGGTTAACGTCAACCGCATTGGTCTCCAGAGGCTCCAGCCGGTTGGCCCGGGCCACGGACATGGCGACCAGATCCTTGGCCTTGGCCGTGGCAATTTCCTTATCCTTATGCACCCAGGTGCATTGGTTGCGGATATTGGCCATCTCGAACAGATAGGGGTTCAGTCCCGCATTGCGCAGGGTTTCCTGAAACAGCGCCTCGTGGGTTCGTGGCGTACAGGCCGCCACCACCACCCGGTTGAGCCCCTCGCTGGCAATCACCTCGGCCATCTTGTCCTGGGTGTCCTGGCTGCAGGTGAACAGATTCTCCTCGACATAGACAACGCCGGGCAGGGTTCGGGCATAGGCGGCGATTTCGGGCACATCGGCGATGCCGCCGATATTGGAGCCGCAATTGCACACAAACACCCCGATCCTGGGTTCGCTGCCGTCTATGGCATGCTCCTCCGGAAACGTTTTCTGCTTGATCAGGCTGCCCCGGGCCGGGCTCAGGCTACGCGCCGCGCTACCGGCGGCTGCGCTGGCTTCCATGACGGAGTCCGGAATGTCCTTGCACCCCCGGGCCACACCGGCCACATAGATGCCGGGCCTTGATGTGGACATGGGTGCCAACTCGTCGGTTTGCACGAACCGGGACTCGTTGAGCTGGATATCGAGGGTTTGGGCCATATTCTGCAGGGATTTGGAGGATTGCATGCCCACGGAAAGCACCGCGATGTCAAAGGACTCGTCGACGATCTCGCCGCCTTCGGTCACGTATCTAATGGACAGGGTCCCGTCCGGCGCTTCGGTGATGGTATGAATCCGGGAACGCACAAAGCGCACACCCTCACCCTTGGCCCGTTCGTAGTATTTTTCAAAATCCTTGCCGTAGGTACGGATGTCCATGAAGAAAATGGTCGGTTCCACCGTGTCGGCCACATGGTCCTGGACCATCATGGCCTCTTTCAGGGCATACATACAGCAGACCGACGAGCAATACGCGTTGTCGCACTTGTTGAAATCCCGGGACCCCACGCATTGCAGCCAGGCGATCTTGGAAACCTCCGCACCGTCGGACGGCCGGGTAATGGCGCCCTTGGTTGGCCCGCCGGCGGAAAGCAGCCGTTCGAATTCCAGGCTGGTGACCACATTGGGCAGGTTGGCGTATTGGTAGTTGTCCATGCCCTTGGGGTCGAAGGCTTCAAACCCGGCGGTAAGAATCACCGACCCCACATTGAGGGTGAGATCCTTTTCCGTATCCTTGAAATTGATCGCGCCCGCGGGACAGAATTTTTCGCAGGCCCCGCATTTGCCTTTTTCCAGATATATACAGGATTGTGCATCGATAACGTACTTGAGAGGAACCGCTTGAGGGTATGGAACGTAGATGGCTTTGCGTTTGATTAGTCCAGCATCGTATTCGCTGGTGACTTTTTTGGGACATTTTTCAGCGCACAACCCGCAGGCAATGCATTTGTCCATGTCCACATAGCGGGGAGCCTGTTTGACGCTAACGGTAAAATTCCCAGCTTCCCCTTGAATCCCCGTCACTTCGGACAGGGTTAACAACTCGATGTTCAGGTGCCGGCCGACCTCGACCAGTTTCGGTGAAAGTATTCACATCGCGCAGTCATTGGTTGGAAAAGTTTTGTCCAACTGTGCCATGACCCCGCCGATGGCTGGGGATTTTTCGACAAGATAAACGAAAAATCCCGAATCGGCCAGGTCCAAAGCGGCCTGCATGCCGGAGATCCCCCCTCCGACAACCAGAACGGAACCAACTGTGTTCGTTGCCATAATACGTCTCCTGATTGCGCCTGAAACGCGTTTGGATAGAGATTTGTCAACGTTAATTGTACTAAATAAAATAGAGGTTTAGAAATTTTCCCCCAAGGAACTAATCCTATATGGACGACAGCGGCTTGTCAATAGATTTTGGCGATTGGGGCTGGATCTCCCCTCTCTTTTTATGTGCATATACCCCTAAAAAGGCGCGAAATCAAATCAAATTTTCACCGTGAACGTTTTTACTTTTTCCTAAATTAGGCGATTCCCATGAAAACCAAAATTTGAATCGCCTAATTTAGTTTTTGTTTTGGCAAAAGCCTTTGATAAGCACTGGCTTGATTCATACACATCGGGTATGATAGCGCTCAGTCACGTTCATCACCATTTGAAATAAAAACAAGATAGATAGGTATCGATCGCACAGCCAAAATGAATGCATGCGCACAGGAAAACCGGTTGTCCAAAATTAAAATCGTTATTGTCTGCGGCCCGACAGGCTCGGGCAAAACCGGTTTCGCCATCGAACTGGCCCGGCGCCTGGGCGGCGAAATTGTCGGCGCCGACTCCATGCAGATCTACCGCTATCTGGACATCGGCACCGCCAAACCCACCCAGGAGGAGCAGGCTGCCGCGCCCCACCACATGATCGACATCGTCGACCCTGACCGGGATTTCGATGCCGCCGCCTACGAAGCGCTTGCCACCAGAATCATCCGGCAGATTGGAGATCGCGGGAAGATTCCTTTTGTGGTGGGCGGCACGGGCTTTTACATCAAGGCCCTTCTATATGGCCTGTTTCCAAAAGGGCCGTCCGATCCCAACATCCGGCGCGAGCTGAATCAGGTGGCCGAAACAGAAGGATCGGCCGCCCTGCATCGCCGGCTTTCCAGCGTAGATCCTGATTCCGCCGGTCGAATACACGCCAACGACACCTATCGTATTGTGCGGGCCCTTGAAGTGCATGCGGTGACCGGTGAGCCCCTTTCCGTTTTTCAACAACGCCACGGCTTCCGAAAGTCCCGTTTCAAACCTCTTGAAATCGGCCTCTCCTGGCCGCGGCCGGTGCTGTATGATCGGATCAACCGACGCGTGGATGCCATGCTGAAAGAAGGGTTCCTGAATGAGGTGCGGCAATTGCTGGCGCGCGGGTATCACCGGGATCTAAAATCAATGCAAAGCCTGGGCTATCGGCATCTGGCCGAGGTCATTGAGAAAGAGGCTTCGTTGGCGGACGCCACACAGGCGCTGAAACGCGATCACCGGCGCTATGCCAAACGCCAGATGACCTGGTTCCGCAGGCGCCCCGAGGTCAATTGGTTCTCCCCGACGCAAACGGATGAAGCCGAGGCCTTGATTCGCCATTTTTTCTAAAAATAGCACAATTCGCACACCGGGGGCAATCTTTTCATCGGGGAGAAATTGTGGTAATTCCAGGCCAGACAATGCGGCCGAAAACCAACCATTCCCACATGGCATCGTTAGCGGAGAAAAACATCCTATGAAGGTTGATGGAAAACAGATGCGTCCCATCTGGTTGAACGAGGACGGGGTCACGGTCAATGTGATCGATCAGCGACAATTGCCCCACCGTTTTGTGGTGGCCGATTTGAAAACCGTGGACGATGTGATTCACGCCATCCGCGAAATGTTCGTCCGTGGCGCGCCGCTGATCGGCGTTACCGGGGCCTACGGGGTAATGATCGCGGCGATCACCGAACAAAACGCCGTCGAAGACGCCTGCAAGCGTCTGAGGGCCGCCCGCCCCACCGCCGTTAACCTGGCTTGGGCGGTGGATCGGGTATGGGAAAAAATCCGCGGGTTGGACGGGCCGGAAGCGCGTATCCGGGCGGCTCGTGACGAGGCCGCCGCAATTGCCGAAGAAGAGGCCGAAAATTGCCGGCTGATCGGCGTTCACGGCGCATCCCTGATCGAAACCATCAGCCGTCAAAAGGACGGGGCAACGGTCAACGTGCTCACCCACTGCAATGCCGGCTGGCTGGCCTGCATCGAATACGGAACCGCCACGGCGCCCATTTACGAAGCTTTCAATCGGGGGGTGAACGTGCACGTCTGGGTGGACGAGACCCGTCCGCTCAACCAGGGATCGCGACTGACCGCCTGGGAATTGGGCAAGCACGGCGTTCCCCACACGATTATCACGGACAATGCCGGCGGCCATCTCATGCAACACGGCCGGGTGGACATGGTCATCGTGGGTACCGACCGCTCCACTCATACCGGGGATGTGGCCAATAAAATCGGCACCTATCTCAAGGCACTGGCGGCCAGGGATAATGACATTCCCTTTTACGTGGCGCTCCCCTCCTCCACCTTTGACTGGACCATGCGCGATGGCGTAGAGGAGATTCCCATCGAGGAGCGCAGCCCGGACGAGGTCCGCTATATCCAGGGCTTGAGTGACGGCCGGCTCGTTAAGGTTCTTGTTCCTCCGGAGAAAAGTCCCGCCGCTGATTTCGCCTTTGATGTGACGCCCGCCCGTCTGGTTACGGGGTTCATTACGGAAAGAGGGATTTGCGGTGCAAACGAGGCGGACGTTCACCGGCTTTTTCCGGAGCGCTGATCTAAACGTATCGGCAAGCTCGACAATCGCCCAACATAGAACCAATCCAAACGGGACAATCGTTCATGACCTCACCGACACTGACCGATCTGGAAAAAAAAGTGGTCGCATCCATTCAAGGGGATATTCCCATCGTCTCCCGGCCGTATAAACTGATGGCCGAAAAAATCGGTGTTTCCGAAGCATCGTTTATCGAGACCCTGCAAACGCTGACCGAACGGGGGGTGATCCGCCGGTTTGGAGCTACCTTGCGTCACCAGAAATCCGGATACCAGGCCAATGCCATGACCGCCTGGCAGGTGGATGAAGCACGAATTGAAGAAGTGGGCCAGATCATGGCCTCGTTTCGCGCCGTCTCCCATTGCTATCGACGTGATCCTGCCGACGGATGGCCCTACAACCTGTACACCATGATTCATGGGAAAAGTGAGGCGGATTGCGAGCAAACGGCTCAGGAAATGGCCCAAAAAGCGGGCGTTGATACCTATCAGTTGCTGTTCAGCCGGCAGGAACTGAAAAAAATCTCCATGACATATTTTTCCGACGCCCTACCCGGGTCATAAAAAAGCCCCAATGCGCTTAACATTGGGGCTAATCGAGCTTAAAACCTTGAATCTTTATACGTTTTTTTCAGAAGACGTCTTGCTGATCAGCGCTGCATTCAACGAACAAAGCTCTTTTTGAAGTTCCATGAGTTTGGCCTGCATCATCGTGCCCAAAACCGCCATTCGGCCTTGTTGGTTACCGGAATTATCCAACAGCCGATCAATTTCTTTTTGGTAGGATTTTAGTGTGGGATTATTGTCCAAAAAACGATCGCGTTCTTCCATGGCTCTTTGCAGCAGTTCGTTGTTAACGGTATCCGCCTCGTTTGCCGATTCATTTTCTTTTGCAATAGTCTGTATTCTTGAACATCTTTGTTCCATTTTCACTTATCGCCTCAATCTTTTGTCTTAGAGGGTTAAACCCTTCGATGGCTTTTTCAGCGGGCTTCAAGGTTTTCCTGAAAGAAAAGCAATACAGGTGCCACAATCCCTTACAAAGCAAAAGGCAATTAGATCCAGTGAGTTGTATTTGATAAAAGTGACTTGCGGGGGTTTTGTTAAGAAAAAGGTTTCCTATAATTTACAATCGTTATTTTTAATTATAGGAAAAAAAATTCTTAACATGCCCACTAAAACAGATGCTGTATTGGAACGCCAACGGCGCCGTTCGGTTCCACCCGGGAATCATTTTGCACCCCCGTGTGAAAAACCCGTAACGCCGACCAAGTCCTGCAATTGACTTTAAATCGACAGCCTGTTACTTTTTGCGCATTAAGGACAACTAAATTAGGATAAGATTTACCGTTGCCACGAATTAAACCGCCCGGTTTAAAATCTGAAAAAAGAACCATCAACATGCGACACAGGGAATGAAAAGAAACAAAGCCCAGACGATCGACCCCCTCTATAGACATCCGGATATAGTTATTTCACCTTGCGATTTTGGCAATGGCGTTTTCACGACCCAGCCCCTCGATGCCGACACCACCCTCGAAGAGTGCCCTTACCTGCGTATCAAGGCCGACGAATGCGCCAGTACACTGGACGATTATGTTTTCAATATGGAATCGGCGGAAGAGAATGGTGAGGGGGACATATACTCCCTGGTGCTTGGCTGGGGGAGTTTGTTCAACCATGCCGATACCCACAATACGGAATACTGGCATGACACCGAAAGGGATCTGATTGTCTTCCACACCATCAAGGCGGTGGATGCCGGTGAGCAGCTTTTTGTCAATTACGGCAAGGAGTGGTGGGCTTCCAGGGAGATCGCCCCCAGATAATCGTCTGCCTTGGTATTCTTTGAGCATTTCGCATCAGGCGCCTGCTCTGCAAGAACAAGGAGGCCTGTCGCCCCCTCGTCACCGGCCATTATTTTCAGACGTCCCTTTTCACCCCTTCAGCCATTCGCCAAACAATGCGCCCGTGAGTTGTCATATCCGCCAATCCGGCAAAAAGCTTTTTCACAAGGCTTTGTCGCGCTTCGTAATCGCGCCCCGGGAACAAGGATGCGGACTGGGCCGGAATGAAGAAAAAATCCTGGAGGAATTCGATATCAAAGGGCCGCACCCACTGGTGATGGCGGATGTTGCCGCAGCATTTTTCCAGTGCGCGGCTGGCTTTGTCATAATCGGTGATCACGCGAAACCGGGGATGCGGCTCACCCAGGCGATCAAAAGCCAGGGTAAACAAATCTTCATCGTTTTCACCCAGAAGCCGTGGATAGAAGGAAAAGGCGATTTTCCCACCAGGATGAAGGCAGGCCAAGGCCTCATCGAGGGTGGCGGTCACATCCGGAAAAATGAAGATCGAGGCATTGTAAAGAACGTAGTCAAAGCATTGGCCATCCGCGATTCTGGAGAGTTGTTCGCCGTCGCCCTGGACCAGTGTGACGTTCGGCGATTTGCAATTCTCTTTCCCCGCTGCGATCATCTTCTCGGACAAATCCACCCCCAGCACTTCGCATCCATAATTCTCGCTGAGGATGTTGGCGGAAATGCCATTACCGCACCCCACATCAAGCACCCGGGACTTTTTTTGAAGGTCGATGGCATCGGCCAGGTGCGTGGCGAGGCTCGCAAAAAACCGGTGTTTATCTTCGAAGGCCTGATAAATTTGAAAACTCCGGTCGAAGTTTCCGGCAACGTTACGTTTAACCTTATTCTTGAAATCTTCAGCGCTCATCTTTCCTCCCCGGCCATTGATGTCGGTTGCACATACCCGATACCCCGTGATCAACACAGCGATACGTACCATACTCTCAAGAAGCATCACAACAGGATTTGGTTCAGGTTGAAAAAACAGGTGATCTCTGGCACGGTGTCGATAAAGCATAAAGGACCTGAAAGCCGGTTCCACAACAGAAATGGAAAGCACAATGCTCAACATAGACGCCTACCTTGAACGCATTCGATACACCGGGAAAACAGCGCCCTGCGAGGAAACGCTCCGCGGACTCCACCAGGCCCATACCCTGAACATTCCATTCGAGAATTTCAATGCGTATTTTCATCGCAGTGTAAATCTGGACATTCCTTTCGTATTCGAGAAAATAGTGACCCACGGCAGGGGCGGTTATTGCTTCGAAATGAACGGGTTGTTCGCCGCCGTCCTTGAAACGCTGGGGTTCACCGTCCGGCCGCTTCTGGCCAGGGTGGGCATTGATTTTAAAAGGATTTTTGGACCCAAAACCCATCAGGTCCTGATGGTGGAGGCGTCGGGAAAAAGGTGGCTCGCCGATGTGGGATTCGGCAAGGATGGTCTGGTCGAACCGCTCCTGCTGGACATCAGGGACAACCAGCGGCAATGCGCACGTACTTTCCGTTTGGACCATGATCCCGATCTCGGCTACATTCTTGATTGTCGAACCCCGCATGAAGACCGCTGCCAATACATGTTCACCCTGGAAGCCGGCACCAAAGCGGATTATCTCATGGCCAACTATTTTACTTCCACGCATCCGGATTCCCTTTTCGTCAACCGTCTCATCTGCACGATACCCACCATGCAGGGACGCATCACACTTACCGACCAACACCTGAAAATCGATTCTCCATCGGGGAGCGAAACAACCCCGGTCCGGGATCAAGTGGATTTTCAGGAAAAACTCATGGCGCATTTCAGCATTGACCTGGAAAAAGCCAAAAAGCGGCCGACTTACGACCCGGCATGAGATAAAGCAGTGTGAACAGCCGCAATACTCATCTCATTTTTCAACAATGTGCTAAAGACATTACCATTTAATGCCGAATGGATTTGAGGTAATATCTGAACGTGTCATTAATTTGCTTTTCGGGGATTGATTTGCAGTCAGCACTTGGTACCATTTCAGGCACTATCAAGACGTTCAACCTGCCGACATCACCCGTCGTCATCTGATTATCGCTCTGCTTTGCGAGGGATGCTGTTCTAACTGAAAAACAGGTGAGAATGTGGACGTTATTGGTGAAAGCGTCGTATTACAATCCGCTGGATCATTATCGGTCGCGGTAACCGCGCTGATCATGATGATTGTTCAGCTCGTATTTGTCCTAAGGAGAAACAGGTTCAACCTTTATGGCTGGAGTTTCGGCATCTCTTTTTCGGCCATGTTGTACGCCATCGGCGTTTTTTTCGAATACAATGCGCCGCCTGGGCCGCTCAATCAATGGGCCGGACGCCTCGAATTCTCAGTCATCGTTTGTTTGATTCATTTATTATTCGGTTTCACGTTTTCCTATTTTAAAGTCAATGCAAACCGCTACCATCAGATAGCGGGCCTTTTTCACCTTGTCCAGATTGGATTGATCTGGGGTACCGACCTTGTCGTTTCCAGCGAATTTGTCAGCCGGCACTTCATTGGCCTGTCACGGCCATACACGGAACCGGCGTTAGGCCCCCTGGGCTTGATTTTCATTGGGTACGGGTTCCTGGCGTGCCTGGTTGCCATGGCGATCTGGCTGCGGCTCGAAGATCCTCATGAGCACCACAAACGCCCTTTCCTCCTGGGCATCGCCCTTTGGATACTGTTGGGCATCCATGACGGCTTGGCTGTTCTCGGCGCGACCACCGTCCAATATCTTATGGAGTACGGATTCCTGCTATCTGCTATCGTGGTCCTCTGGATCGTCAGCAGCAGATTTTACGAAATGCTTGCCGAAGACAAGTACCGCATCATTTCCGAGCTCATTAATGACGGCATTCTCGTTATCCAAGACGGCAAAATCGTGTTCGAAAACCCTGCCTGCCGAAAATTGGCCGGTCAGTCGGTAATCGGATGGGAAATTGAAAAACTCTCGATGGTGTTTACCACAACCGATGGAGACACGTTATTGTCATTTTTCGGCTCTCTGATCCATGCCAGAGAACTTGACGATTCGATCACGCGAACGCTTTGCAAAAAGGGAAAAACCGAATCGATTATCGAAATCAAAGCCGATACCATCGAGTATAAATCCGCACCGGCCTTTCTGGCTGTTTTAAGAGACATTACGGAACGGATTCGCAAGGAGAACGCTCTCAGGAAAAGTGAGGAAAGAATCGCCCACTTAAAAAAGATGGAATCCCTTGGCTTGCTCGCCGGTGGTGTGGCCCATGATTTAAACAATGTATTGACCGGGGTCGTCAGTTACCCGGAATTGATTTTGATGGAGCTTCCTGAAAAGAGCAAACTCAGAGGGCCTGTTCTCACGATTCAGGACTCCGGAAAACGGGCGGCGGCCATTGTCAATGAGCTACTGACCATCACCAGAGGCGCGGCCATCGAGAAAAACGTGATCAATCTTAACCGGGTGATCGACATCTACATGAGATCTCCCGAGCATAAAAAGTTACTGATGTTTCATCCAAAGGTTAAGGTGCAAACGGCTTTGGAAGAGCAGCTTCTCAATATCAAAGGTTCTTCGATGCATTTCGGCAAAGCCGTCATGAATCTGGTATCCAACGCCGCGGAGGCCATCGAGGAAGAAGGCAAGGTAGTCATTTCCACCGCCAACAGGCATCTGGATCGGGATCTTCACAGCTACAGCACCATTCCCCGGGGCGAGTACGTCGTATTAACGGTGAAAGATACGGGGCCTGGGATCGGCCGGGACGATCTTGACCGTATTTTCGAGCCGTTTTACACAAAAAAAGTCATGGGGCGAAGCGGTACCGGCTTGGGACTGACGCTGGTATGGAATGTGGCCCAGGATCACGATTGCCATATCGATGTAATCAGCGATCACCATGGCACGCAATTTGACATTTATTGCCACACCACTCGCGAAACGCCTTCGGAAGAGACAAAGAAATGCCCCCTCTCTGAGTATTTGGGTCAGGGTGAGCGAATCCTTGTGGTTGACGATGTTAAAAACCAGCGCAAAATCACTTGTTTAATACTGGACAAACTGGGTTACACGGCCGATTCGGCTTCATCCGGCGAAGCGGCCATTGACTATATCAGGAAAAACGGCGCGGTTGATCTGTTGCTTCTGGACATGATCATGGAACCCGGAATGAACGGAAGGGAAACCTTCGAGCGCATAAAAGAAATTCAACCCGACCAGAAGGCCATCATTTTGAGCGGTTATTCGGAAACCGAAGACGTCAGGCAGGCACTCAAGGCAGGCGTTGCCAGGCATTTGGGAAAGCCGGTTACCATCGACGTATTGGGACAGGCGGTGAAGGAAGTTCTCCACGGTTTAAAATGACGAAGATGCCGGCAAGTCTCTCTTCCTGTTGTTTCCTCTCCCCGGAAGGAGAGGAAACAACAAGAGCTACGCCGGCCCCCTCATGAAAACACCACGATCATACAACTACCGTCCCAGCACATCGGCCCAACGCCGCAGAATAAGCGGATATTCGATCACGCTGGAATCAATGTAATTCGGCAGGCTGTATACGGCATGCGCCTTGACGGCAGGCACCTCGCCCAGGGCCGGGTTTTTGCGAATGGCCTCGGCAAGAACTTTTTGCACGGCAATGGCCTTTCCGGTCATCACGATGGCGTCCGGGGCGGCATCGATCAGGCCATTGAGCTTGCGCACGGTAACATGGCCCTTGGACGGTTTTTTATCATCGGCATAAAGCTTGGCGCCCACGTTTTCGATGCCCATGGGCCCAAGCAAAAACCGGTCCGCGTATCCGCCGGGAGCCTCAACCCGCAAAAAGGCCTTGCCGCTGGATTCCTGATAGGTGCCGCTGATAACAACGACTTTTTTCACGAATGATTTCCCGGCCATTTTCTTTTTGGTCTTTTCCATCTCCGTGGCATAATCGGCAAGCACTTGATCGGCCTTGTCCGTCAAGTCCAGCAGATCGGCGACTTGGCGAACCGCCGATTCCATCCCCTTGGTGAAATCGATATAGGAGATCTCAAACTTCTTGTCCGCTATCAACTTGGCGATGTTTTCCAGCTTCAGCTCGGGCACATACTCACAAAAGGGATCACTGCTCTCGATCCACACACGGCGAATATTATTCGCCTTGGCAAATTTCAGCAGGGGTGCGGCTTTTTTCTTGGTCAGACAATTGGGACACCCCAGAACCTGGGTAGCCGTTTGCAAGGACGGGCACAAGGGCCACAGGGAACACCGCACGGACATGGCTGCCGGCACCACGCCCAAGGCATGAGCCACGTCCACCAGACGGTCGCCGATCATGATTACATCGGTCTTCATGGGTGCTTTTTTGGGCGAAGCCATGGCCTGTGTCACCGGCATGCTGATGCCCAGAATCGTTAACGTTGCCAGCAGCATGGCCGCGGCTGTATTGGCCTTTACCCGCTGGTGAATCTTATGCGTGATGGGAGTCTCAGCCTGATCGTAGACCGGCGCCTCGGCAAAAAGCGTGCGAACCATGTTATAGGCGAAGAGCAAGGCCGAGATCGTAATCAACACCCCGCCGGTGGCAACGAGCATTTTGAAAGGAGCCGCCACGCTTCTGAATTCAGGCGAGCCCGGAGCATGCCCCGACGTCAATCCGAAAACGCCGATCAAATGAAAGCCCAGGGCAAGTAAAACCACGCCGGCTGTTTGGCAGCCCCAATTGGCATATGCGGCCCATGGCCGGTATCGCTCGGCACCGCTGATTTGAGGAGCGAGATAGTAAAGCATACCCATCAGTGCGGAGCCCACCCAACCGATCAGGTTTACATGGGTGTGAATCTTGGCCACGAAATAGCCGAAAAAGGCTTTCAGGTGTTCCGGAGGAATATGCATAAGGCTTGCATAAAACGATTTCATCTGAAATTTGGTGGGAAACATAAGCCCCTCGAGACAGCCGAGCAGAAAAAAGGCAAGGCTGGTAACAATGAAGTATTTTGAAATTTTTGTTGTCATCTTAATCCTTTCAGGAACAAAATATTTAGGTATTCAGGAAGTCACCCACATAGATGAGATGCAAAAAGGGAAGTCCGCCCTGATTCTCGACAATCCCAACAATGCTATCCAGCGTTCCACGTACAACGCGCTGCTTGTCTTTGTATCCGGCATTGATCACCACGGCAATCGGCGTATCAACTGAATAATGACGCTTCAAGGTGTTCACCAGCGGGGACAGCTTGGTAAACATCGTGAAAACGACCATTGATGAATGGGTTGCCGCCATGCGCCCGATGGTGTCCATCCCCTTGTAACCGTCTCTCAAATCCGCGGCATTGGTCAAAATCGCCGAGTGTGCCGCCTGGCCGAAGGTAAGTCCCTGCCGCAAGGCGGCATTGGCGGCATTGAGACTGCTGACGCCGGGAATTATCGTCGGATTGAGATCTTTCAGCACCTTCATGGTCCAGATATACGGCCCGTAGATGCACGGGTCACCATAATCGAGAAGCGATACGGTTTTGCCTGCCTTGACGGCATCCGTCACCGTGCTGACGAAGCGATCCAGCTCCTCCTTGATCGCCGTTTTTGAAATATCTTTCTTTTTAACTGCGGAGCCTCTGGCAAATCCCCCCTTGGACGCCTGGAAATATTTGTGGATTTTGAGACTTGGCAACGGAAGGATCTTTTTTCCCGCCAAAAATTCCGCATAGGCGTCCTTGGCATAATCATCCCCGAAAATCATATCCGAGGCTTTAATGACCTTTATAGCCTTGAGCGTGGTGTTGTCAGGATCGCCGCATCCCAGGCCGACCAGAAAAAAACCGCCTTTGGAATCAACAGCGGTATCTTCGGCGACGGCCGGCATGGCAAGCGCCAGAAACCCGGTAAAAATCGCAACCATCATCAGCATTGTCGTATTTTTGGAAACGAACATGGAACCTCTCCTAATATTTTGTATAGTTTCCTCGCGCCATGCGGGGAACCAAGCACGATCAGAGATAAACCGGGTAAGCACCCATCAGAACTTAAACGACATCCCCCCATAGTAAAACGTCGGTTCGATGCCATCGTCCGTTCCAGCATCAAAAATATTGTCGACACCGGCAAAAAGCATAACGTTATCAAAAATGGTTTTGGAGACATAGGCGCTGAGCTGGGTAACGTCATCCTCAGGTTCGTCGGCGTAGTAACGCTCGCCGATATAATTGAGGCGTAAATTGGCCCTCAGCCCCATGCCCTGGTGGTGGTAGCCGAGTTTAAGCGAGCCCTTGTAATCCGGGCGACCTTCCAGCTCCTCGCCCGTTTCCTCGTTTTCAGTGTCCAGGTAGGCCAGGTTGCCGGATAAATCGAAACCCATGGGCAGGCCCAGCCGGCACTGGACCTCAACGCCCGACATGGTTACCTCGCCGATATTTTGATACTGGTAATAGTCTTTCTTCTTTTTGCCCTTACCGCTGGAGGCGTAGTAAACGGCTTCGATCATATCGTCGATGGAATTTTTAAAGGCCATTACCTGGCCGCTGAACTGCTTGTATTCTCCCTCTATGCCAATTTCATAGCTCGTGGAAGTTTCCGGATCGAGATCGGGGTTGGGATCGTACACCAGTTTGCCGCGCTTCATATAAGTGGGGACATAAAGCTCCATAAAGCCCGGCGCACGAAAGCCCTCACCGTATGAGGCCTTTAATCGCAACTGCTTTAAAATACTGTAGGTCAATGAGGCCCGGGGGGTCCAATGCGATCCGAAATCCGAATGTTCGTCAAAACGAACGCCCACAACCAGCAAAAGGGGATCGAAAATCTGATACTCGTCCTGAAGGTAACCGCTGACATTGCTGATATCGTCATCCATGCCGGTATCGTCCTCGCGGCCCTCCTCACGGTATTCACCGCCAATGGTCACCAGGTGGCGATCAAAAAACAATCCGCTGAAGCGGCCTTCAACCTGATCCAACCGACGCTTGGAGTTATTTTCATCACCGATGGCGCCTGCGATCATGGATGTGGCCGGAGTGATTTCAATGTCGTTTTCCTGCTCGGAATGATTCGCCCGCAGCATCAAGGAGGATAAGGATGTGAGATGGCCATCGTATTCCAGAAAATAATTCAGGCGGCTGTAATCGGCGTCCCGCTCCCGGTCTGCGCTCTGGAGATCCCTTAACCCGGTGTTGTTTTTGTTGATCGCTTCCAGCCCCGCCAAAAGACGGTGATTTTCGTTAAGATCGAATGAAAGCCTTCCTCCGCCGGAAGTGAGATTCATATCATCGCCATCATCGGGAGCCACACCGTCCCGGTCGTAGCCGTCCTTGTCCCGGTATCCGCCGGCCAGCAAAACCCCAAAACGGTCCCAGGTATTGCCCACAGCCGCGCTACCGATGAATTCCTGCCCTTCATTGTAGGTGCTTTGTCCATATTGCGCGGTGAGGCCGGCGGACAGTTTCTTGGGCGGAGTTTTGGTGATGATGTTGATTACACCGCCAATTGCGTCACTGCCGTAAAGCGCCGAGGCCGGGCCGCGAACCACTTCGATCCGCTGAACCATGTCCATGGGAATCTGTTCTATGCCGAGCAGATCCTTGAAGCCCGAGGCCAGTCGGCGCCCGTCGATCAAGAGCAGGGTATGGTTATTGCCCGTGCCCCGAATGCTGGGCCGCTGCTGACGCCCGGTTTCGGTGGTCACCAGAAGTCCGGTAGCATCGGCCACGGCCTCGGCCACAGTCTGGGCGTTCATGTCGATAATCTCCTGCCGGGTGATTACCTCCACGGCGCCCGGAGCATCCGTGATTTTCTTTTCGGTCATGGTGGCCGTCACCACCATCTTGCCTTCATCCACTATTTCGGCGGCCGTATCACTGCCCTGACTGCCCGCCATGGATAAATCGGGAACCAACATCCATATCAAACCAATCGCTACATACCATCTTTTCATCCGTTTCATCTCTTCCTCCTGATAGCTTTAGCACGCCTTCTTCCATCAATAAAAAAGGCGCTGACGAATCTGTGTTCAAACAGATTCGCAAGCGCCTTCACTTCATGCCGCGTCGCCTGGCGACCGAATGCCGTAAGGAACCTCTTGTTTTATTTTAGCTCTCGAATTTTAAAAGAAATTTCTTTACAACACGGCATTACTTCTGTCAAGTTTTTTTGGCTCCCGTCCTTAACCATCCCCCGACAAATGCCGAAAGGTCTTTCAACTCTTTTTAAGATTTCTATTTGTCACGGGATTGGGTATATGAGGCGCATGCGAACCATTATTCATTTTCCAGATATGTTCAGGCTCCTACGGGCAGCCCCAAAAGTGGCCCTGTGCGTCCTTGTTCTTTTTCTTTGCGATGCGCCTCAAGCGTGGTCACACCCCCACTCCTTCGTCAACTGCACGATTTCCTTTGTCATGGACGAAACCGGACTGGTGGGATGCCGGCAGCGATGGGTGTTGGATGTGATGACTTCGGTGGCGGTCCTGGATGCCATCAGCTCGGATCACGACGCCGTTCTTTCGAAAAAAGAGCAAACCGCCATTGCCGACATGACCACTACAAGCCTCCGGGACTATCACTATTTCACGGTCATACGGGCTAACGGTCTGAGCGTTCCGGTAACGAAGATCACCGATTTTTCGTCAACCCTTGAAGAGAACCAGTTGATTTACGAATTTCTGGTTCCCTGCCGGATCAAGGCCGACCCCGAAAAGAGCCAGGACGTTAAGGTGGCGGTTTATGACGCCTCCTTTTATACGTTTATAATGCTGGCCACCGGGAATCAGGAGATGATTGATCCGTCATTGGATCCGGAATTCGCCAATCGTCAAGCCCCGGCCCGGCCCGAAGATTACAAGCGTTTTGCAAAGGCCGTGGGCGTTTCCAAGTTCAAGGGAACGATCGACGTCCAGGGCGCCACAAAGGCCTTGAACATAGTTACCCGTGTGGAAGACGCAGCCGAGATGGCCTATTTTCACAAACAAATTATTCCTCAGGCCGCCGTCCTGACTTTTGGACCTAAATAATGAAACGATCAATTTTCTTATTCGTACTAATGACCGCCGCCTCGTGGATGCTTCCATGGGCCGGTGTCTCCGTGGCGCAAGCGTCCGGCAACCCCTTTCTCGCCGGCAAGAAAGACAGCGCCCCGCCGGCCGACAATCCGGGAATCGCCTATCCGGCCTTCCTCCATCCGCTGATGCAAAAAATCGTCACGGCCCAGATGCAGATCAGGCAGAGCATGGTCGCACGGGCAAACGATATCCGCCAACACCCCTTTGGTCTCTCGTTTCAGATATTCATGCTGCTCTCTTTTTGCTACGGCATGGTGCATGCCCTGGGACCGGGCCACGGGAAAATCTATGCCTGCGCCTATTTCCTCAACCGGCCGGGAACGATTAAACGGGGGCTGTTGCTGGGAGGGTTGACCATGCTGTTCCATGTGCTGTCGGCGACAATCCTGATTCTCGTGGGCACATTGATCCTGGAAACCTCCGGAGCAATGACCCTGGAGAACACCCGCGTGATCCTGGAGCGGGTAAGCTATGGACTTTTGATCGCGGTCGGTGCGTTTCTGGCTTTCCAGACGATCAAGAAGCTCAGCGCCAACCCCATCGTTTCTCCGAACGACTGCCGCCGGGAACCCACGGGCAATAAAAGCCTGTTTCTCACGGCCCTGGCCGTGGGCATCGTTCCCTGCCCCGGGGCGGCCATGGTGTTGCTCTTCTCGTTGACCTTGGGAATGTTACCGGCGGGTCTGGCCGCCATGGTCTGCATCGCCGCCGGCATGTCCATCACCACCAGTCTGTTCGCCGTGGCAACCATTATTCTCAAAACACACTTTCTCACCCTGGCCGAAACCAACCGGCGCCTGTTCTCCCTGGTCTATGCAAGCCTCACCCTGATGGGCGCCACCGGTATCACCGTCTTTGGTTCCATTCTGCTTACCGGATCATTTCTGACCTGAATTAGCGCGAACCATTCGGCTGTCCCATGAGAAGTCGATTCTTGGGAGTGATTGTCGCAGGGATCGTTCGGGTAAGTACCTGGTAGCCGGCGTCTCGCAGTCTTGCCGCGCGGGTGGCGTCTACAGCCATGGGACCGTCCATCCATCCTTCGAGGCCGCCGGTGTCGCAGCGTTCCAAATCATGGCAGCAGGGTAGAACGGCTACTCGGGCTCTGGCGGAAATCGCACGGTCCAGGACGCTGTCCGTGAGCCTGCCGCAGGCGTGTGCCGACACAACAAGATCGGTCGGCAGAAGCAGAATGCTTGCCATGTCTTGCTCCAGATAATGGACGCGACCGCTTAAGCGTGGCCAGGTGTTGCACAATTTTTGTGACAGGATTTCGGCATTTTTTGGAATGTCCGCATCCACGGCCACAGCCTCGGGAGAGGTGTCGTCCAATAGAAGCAGGATATTTGCCAGCAATCCGTGACCGCAAGCAAGATCCACCACCCGCCCGCCACGGAATTTTCTTCTCACGCGCCTGGCGACCTCCCAGGCTTCGTACAATTCCTTTGCCGGCAGGGTTCCGGCCCGGCAAACTGCCCTGGCGATACGGTTAAACAGCCCATCACCGGAAAAATTCTCCAGTTGCTTTTCGGTCAGGCGGCTTTTAGAAGATGGATTCATCCTCAGCGTCCCGGCTTTGTGCACGCGCCTTCCAAAACCACGTGCATACGGCATTGGGAGCAATCGAATGCCAGGCGGTAACGGTGGCGCCCGTCATCGATTCCAAGTGGCGCTTTAAGGCGTTTCTCGCTCCCGGCATCCTTTAAACAAGCGTTTAGTTGGTACCGGATACAGTAGCGGGTTGTCATGACGGTTTTTCCGGACACCTCGGCAAGCGTCTCGAACGCCGGATCGATGCGCTCGACCCCGTGGCGCTGATAGAATTGCCGTGCCTTGTCATTGAGGACATTGGCCTCGTGGGTCAGTGCATTGAGAGGATAAGGGGTGTTATTGGGCGACCGCTCGGTGCCGAGTATCGGACGGGCATCCAGGCGACAGCGGGTGTGGTGATCTAGCAGTTTGCGACGCAAATCGTTCAAGGTGCTTAAAGGAATGAAGCCGTGATTCGCCTTCTCGATACTCACGCTTTTAACCGCGTAGGCCGTATCCCCGGTGCGCGAAAGATGCTCGACGATTTTAGCTTTCATTCTTTCCGGCTGTTCCGCCTTCACAAGGGCGAGTTGCTCGGTATATCGGCTGATGATGCCGTCATCGTCCTCGGCCGTTAATTTTATGCCATTTGTATCCTGTTCGAACCGGATCGATAAAGGAATCTGTCTTCTGGCGGTCTTTTTTTTCAGTACCCTGGAAAACGCCTGGTCGTGATTGCGGAAAAGCCGTGTGCCGACCGTCACCCCCTTCATCGTGCTCGGGTATACCCGGTCCCCCTTGGCCCGTTCAACACGCAGGCCCACCAAGTCCTTTCTGTGGTTGAAAAAGCACAGCCCATCGCCATTTTCCAGGTAGCCGCCTCTTAGCCGAAAAAAATCATTACCGGTAAAAATCACCTCGCCAATGGGCTGCCCGATGGATTTTTGGGTATCCAATGAAGCGATGTCGGCTTTTCTCCCCCTGATGAAATAATCGGTATAGCCACGGTTGAAAGTCCGGGTCAAATCGGGTGAGAAATTGATATCCACCTCCCCGGATGAAGCCCGGTCAAAGGCCGGACGCGTCTCGATAGTGCTGTCGATGGCCATGCGATAGGCGGAAACGACATTTTTCACATAATCGATTTCCTTCAGGCGGCCCTCGATTTTAAAGGAGGTTATCCCGGCATCCACCAAATCGGTGATATTCTCGGAGAGGTTCAGGTCTTTAAGGGAGAGCAGGAATTTGCGGTCAATCACCGTCTTGCCGTCTCCGTCGGTCAGGGAATAACGACTGCGGCAGGGCTGGGCGCAGACGCCGCGATTGCCGCTGCGGCCGGCTACCGTTTGACTCATGTAGCACTGCCCGCTGTAGGAAACGCAAAGGGCGCCGTGAACAAAGGCCTCCAGTTCCACCGTCGTTTCCCTGCGAATGGCCGCAATTTCCGAAAGAGAAAGCTCCCTGGCCAGAATCACCCGGCTGAAGCCGACGTCTTCCAGAAACCTGACCTTTTCCGGCGTATCGTTGTGCATCTGGGTGCTGGCAATAAGCGGAATGGGAGGCAGGTCGAGCTCCAACAGCCCTGTATCCTGGATAATCAAGCCGTCCACGCCCAGTTCGTGAACGGCATGGATAAGGTCACGGGCCTGCGGCAATTCCGTGTCGGTCAGAATCGTGTTCAGGGTCACATAGACCCTGGCGTAATAAAAATGGGCATGCCGGACCAGGCGCGCGATATCGGCCAGGGTATTGCCGGCGCTGGATCTGGCGCCGAATTGCGGTGCGCCGATATACACGGCATCGGCGCCGTGATCGATGGCGGCCATGCCGATATCGGCGGTTTTTGCGGGGGCGAGAAGTTCGAGCGAAATTGTCATTTGGCGTTACCAGGAAATGAAAACATAGGCATTGTTTAACTCCAGTATGATAGAAGTTACTGTTTGGTCAATAAAATTAAACATGTAAATGTCTATCGCAAGAAGAAAAGCGCTCTCATGTTTAACCGGCGGCCGTTTATCCTTTTGCCGGCTTTGATCACCGTCTCGGCCAGAAGACACCTGGTTCCCACGCTCTGCGTGGGAACCCATATTTCCGGGCATGATAAACAGGCGCTCCCACGCGGAGCGTAGGAGCGAGACGACATGGACCATTGGCCGAAACGATAATCAATGCCCATTGACAATTTGGTGTCACGCAAAAAGGTTGACAGAAAAGTCGTCATAATTTAGAAGATCCTATCTTAAATAGAGCATGGAACGTCTTACGACTTTTCCGCCAAACACAATCCAACGGCGCCCGGTATAAAAAATCTATATTATGAAGACCGACCTGATACATCTAAAAAACCATGGAAGAAATTCGTCTTAGCCATACACTATTGCCATCACAAAATGTCCCCAATCAGCTTGTCTATTATTTGCCTGACAAACTTGGAAGCGGAGTCGTAAAAACGGAACGTTTTTCTTCGGGGGTGAATTTGTCCTATATGGATTTAAATCCTTCGAAGCCAATTGCTATAGTCGGTGAAATGCCTGTACGAAATTGTGGTATTGGTTTTAGCCTTACCGGAAATTCTACAATACTATCATCAAAAGATTGGCCCTCTTATTCAGTTAAGCCTGGCTTAAGTTCGCATTACATTGGCTCCGAGCCAATGGTTGTAAAAGAGATATTGAGAGGGGGACGAAAAATTAATATTACAATTGGTTTTGATAGTAAAATTTTATCTGATTTAGCTAATGAAGATGAAGCACCATTTCTTCCATTCTTAAAAGGAATTGGAAAGCAGGCATTTGAAATTTGTCAAAGGAAGATGGATCCGGAGATGCGACGAGCATTGAATCAAATTATTACTTGTCCATATAGTGGCAAAACTCGTACTCTCTTTATCGAGGGAAAGGCAATGGAAATTTTTGCCCGAAAACTTGAACAAATTAGAGCAAAAGGAAAATCACTCCCTCGTCAACCTCGCATAAGCAAGTCAGACACTGAACGGATACATTATGCTGCACAGCTTCTTGTCCGTGATCCTGTTAATCCGCCCAACCTCTCCGATCTCGCGGGAAAAATAGGAATGAGTAGAAGCAAGTTTTATCAAAATTTTAAAATAGTTTTCGGGCACTCCCCGATGGATCATCTGCGCAGCCATCGCCTGCAGGTTGCAAGGCAATTATTACGACAGGGAAATTATAATGTCACAGAGGTTGTCTTTGCCGTGGGTTATAATAATTTAAGCAATTTTACTAAAATATTTTTCTCCGAGTTCGGTGTTTACCCCAATAAAGTAATCTAAATCCATCCCCCCCCTCTCTCCAAATTTTCTTTTTTGAAAACATGGATGGACGCGTCAATATTCTGGACGCCCGCGTTAGCAGTATTCTTTCCTATTGTATTTAATGGGCGGGTGTTTTGCTTAACGAACTTTGATTTGCGTTGCTAAACTGTAAGCCATTTCAGCTTATTTAACACACTGGGAATTTAAAACATATTTTTTTGAGTGAGGAGAGGAAAATGATTCGCACAAAAGTGGAGCTATTGGTTGTTACAATGCTGTTTTGTCTGTCCACCGCCCATGCGGAAGAAGCCACTACCATTGAAACCATCACGGTCACCGCAAACAAGACAGAGGAAAACGAGCAGGAGGTGTCGAGTTCGCTTACCGTTTTCAGCGGCGACAAGGTTGATGAGTTAAAAATGGAAGGAATTTTAGATGTTTCAATGTTTACACCGAATTTCACGATAATCGAAACTGGCGCAGCCGGCACCAATACACCTTCCATTCGCGGCCTGGCTGCCGATGTACACACCAGTACGACTGCGGTCGGACTCTATGTGGACGGCGTACCGATCCTGGGCGGCACAGGATATGAGCAGGCTCTCATTGATGTCGAGCGTATCGAGGTCCTCAAGGGCCCCCAGGGAACGCTGTATGGCAAAGGAGCAGAGGCAGGCATTGTCAACATCATCACCCGGGCTCCTGATAACGAGATGCGGCTGCCGGTTTCAGTTGAATTGGGAGTGGACGGCAAACTTAAGGCCACCGGTACGATTTCAGGACCAATTGTCCGGGACAAGGTTTACGGCAGTGTGAGTTTTCTTCACGACCAGATAGACGGCTGGGTTGAGGACACCTCGGGTGATACGGTTGACGACCTTCAGCAGGACTATGGGGCGGCAAAACTGAGGTTTACTCCTACAGACGACCTGGATATTACCTTAAGCGGCACCCACCTTATGTATAATAATGGGCAGCCGCACATGAATCTGTCTGAGCT
Organism: uncultured Desulfosarcina sp.; assembly: GCA_963668455.2. Taxonomy (GTDB): domain Bacteria; phylum Desulfobacterota; class Desulfobacteria; order Desulfobacterales; family Desulfosarcinaceae; genus Desulfosarcina. The sequence goes on along the minus strand of CAXXOY010000015.1, from coordinate 12,382 downwards.
GGGTGCCATGATGTATGGCCTTACGGCACCGCAGGACCGGGTGACGTCTCCCTCTTTTGACGGCTATGATAAAACCGATATGACCTCATTTTCCCTGCGGGCGGAATACCTGCTTTCAGACACCATGAAACTCTCCTCGGTGACCGCTTACCGGCAACTTTCCATGGATTCGGATATTGATTATGATTTTTCCCAGCCTGCGTACATTCACTACCGCATGGAAAATGAATATACGCGACTCTCCGAAGAGTTGCGGGTTAACTCGGTGGATACGCCAGTAAAGTGGGTAGCTGGTATCTATGCCGATACCGACGATGTCACCAGTGACTATACCGCGGTGACATCAGGAATAACGACAACAGTTGATGATGCTGTAAATGAAGGAGACTCCTGGTCGGCCTTTGCCCATGTAAAGATACCCTTTGGGGACTTTTCGGTGCTTGGGGGAATCCGCTACGATTATCAGGAACGGGAGTATAACCTGCCCAGTTACAGCATCAGCCATGAAGACGACTGGGGCGAGTTTTCTCCAAAGATCGGTATCGAGTACCGGTTAAAAGAAGAGACCATGATCTACGCCACTGTCTCCAAGGGCTATCTTTCCGGCGGGTTCAATGCCGGTGCAACGGACCCACAGTATGTATCGTTTGATGAGGAAAAACTCTGGTCCTATGAAGTCGGCGTCAAGAACACCTTTCTTGGCAACCGGCTGATCCTTAATGCGGCAGTGTTCTACATGGATATAACCGATGCCCAGGTGTACGAGCAGGTTAACCCGGCTACCCCTTACACGACCAATGCCGCCGAAGTATCAAGCAAAGGTTTTGAGGTTGAGGCGATTTATATGCCCATGAAGGGATTAACCCTGAATGCCGGGCTTGGCTATGTCAACGCTGAATTTGAGGAATTCCGTGATGTCCTGGGGGATTACAAAGGGAACAAGAAGCCGCTTTCTCCCGAATATACCTGCAACGTCGGGGCCTCCTATCGAAGTTTGTCGGGCCTGTACTGCGGCGTCAATATTGTCGGGACAGGTGAGATGTACATCGATAAAAGCAATGAATTAAAACAAGACGCGTATGCCTTGGTCAACGCCAAAATCGGCTACGAGACTGAGAATTACGATATCTATCTTTATGGGAAAAATATTTTTGATGAAGAATACGACAGATCCTATAGTGGCGACTATTGGGTTATATACAGCCGGCCGGCGGAATACGGCGTTATGCTGACGTATCGTTTTTTCTAAGGTGTGAATTCCGTTCAAATGGCAATAAGCAGATGCCGGGAGAATTCCGAAGACCCAATACCAATTTCAATATAACAGCCACGGGTTGACCTGGTTTTTCACCGTGGTTCAGCCCACAATGAAAGTTGAAAGATCTGGTGGGAGGTCAAATCTACCCTTGACTCATTGTGCTGGGCAAGTGAGCCAAGAGCAGACTTGACCACCAGCCGGCATGGATGAGGTCACGGGCCTGTGGCAATTCCGTCTCGGTCAGAAGGCACCTGGTTCCCACGCTCTGCGTGGGAACCCATATTTCCGGGCATGATAAACAGGCGCTCCCACGCGGAGCGTAGACAATATGGTTGAACGCGAACCACCACCGACAATAAAAAGGCCTGCCATACCTTGAAAGCGTGGGTTATAGTAAGCGTTTCATCAAACCTTAACTACAGAGCCAAAATCAAGGAGGCAGGCCGTGAGCAAAATAGTAAAATATGTTGGGTTGGATGTCCATAAAGATTCGATTACCATTGCAATTGCCGATGAAGGCCGGGACGGAAATGTCCGGGTGTATGGCAAAATCCACAATGACTTGGAACAGATTGACAAAGTCATGCGCAAGCTAATTTCAACAAATAGTGAATTGCATTGTGTCTATGAAGCAGGTCCCTGCGGGTACCCGATATACAGGCATTTAACAAGCCAGGGGATCGATTGCGTTGTCGTGGCCCCGGCACTGATACCCAAAAAAGCGGGTGATCGGGTTAAAAACGATCGCCGCGATGCAACCAACCTAGCAACGCTCCACCGCTCCGGCGATCTTACGCCGGTATATGTACCCGATCAAATCGATGAAGCTATTCGTGACCTGGTTCGTACTCGAAAAGATATCGTCACGGCACGTCAAAAGATCAAGCAACAGATCAATGCATTCGTGCTGCGACAAGGGCTCAGCTATTCGGGTAAGAGCAAATGGAGCAAGGCCCATTTAAATTGGCTTACGTCACTAAAGATGCCGCATCCGGTCCAGCAGATCGCCCTTACCGAGTATCTGGACGCTTTGGAAAATCATGAGATCCGCCTCAAACGAATCGAAAAGACAATTGTGGGGTCCTGCCAGACCTGGCGTCTTCTTCCGGTTGTCAAAGCCCTGCAAGCGCTCAGGGGGATCAGTATGCTTAGTGCGGTAATCGTCGTTGCTGAATTGGGAGATTTGACTCGCTTTGACAAGCCCACCCAACTAATGGCCTTTCTGGGCTTGGTACCGTCGGAACATTCAAGCGGTCCAAGCGTTAAAAGAGGCGCTATTACCAAAACCGGCAATAGCCATGCACGTCGGGCATTAATCGAATCGGCACAAGCCTATCGCATGCCTGCTCGGAAAAGTAAGGCTATCCGTAAGCGCCAGGAGGGATTGCCCGAAGAAGTGCTGGAAATCGCATGGAATGCGCAGGTGCGGCTGTGCGGCCGGTACCATAGCTTGGTCGCAAGGGGCAAGAGCCATAACCTGACCGTCACCGCTATCGCGCGCGAATTGGCCGGCTTCATATGGGCCATTGCCCGTACTGTTCCAATAGCGGTTTAAATATTGAAATGGACGCCGCTCCGGCTCAAGAAGCTGGGAGAAGAATTCTCGGCAAACAAATTCATCATAAAAGAAAGCGGAAGGACTCGCTTTATCAAAAAACCAAGATAGCCATCGAGCATTTGGATAGGGGCGCGGTTGCGGTTCGGGGAACCCTCGTCGCTCCTATCGGAATAAGCCTTACAGCCGAAACTCCAGCTTGTAGATCGAGGCAGCTCCACGACGAAGCCTAGTCAGGCGGTATCCAACCCGCGAATATCAGAGTGCTCAACCGTCGTTATTGCAAACCCCGCCTCTATCCAAACGCTTGATGAAAAGCATCGACCCAATTTTCTTGGTATGGATAGCTTTTTTTATTGACAAGTGTTCAACCATATCAGGAGCGAGACGACATGGACCATTGGCCGAACCATTGGCGCGCTGTATTAACGATAGCATCGTAAAAAAATATTGACAGGAATGGAGGCGTATATTAGAAACTTCTATTCATAATAGATTGATGATATTTAAAAATGCCTTACGAGTATCGAACCGTAGCGGCCGCGATAAGTAGTGTCCGTCCACGAATAGGCGAATTCTCAACTATAATCAGACATCGAAATTCGAAAACACAATGAAACAGCTTGGCGCCGCCCTGGACGCAGATAAAATGTTTGGTGATATCTCCGATCCCGGAAGGCTTCAGGCTTTAGCCGATGGCTCCGAGCTATCCCTTAAATGGCCAAAACAGTACGGCGAGGGATTCTTACGATTAATAAAGCTCAGGCCGGGGCTGCTGATCGGAGTGGGCCGGTACCGGTTAAAGGGGAAAATCAGTATCAGCTTTCAATCGTTTCAATCCGATTTTTCGCCGGTGATGCTTTCCTACTGGCTTTCGGGAAGTCTTCGGTTCCAGCCCAAGACCAATATCGGACAAGGCGATTTGCGAGGCTTCAGCCAGGGCCACAGTGTCATTACCTATCTGCCGGATTGGGAGGGGATTGGCCACCCGGCTTTCGAAACGCCCATGGAATGCGTATCCGTTTATATGAATCCGGGCATTCTGGAGACTTGCATGGCAGGTCTTACCGATCAGATTCCACATGGCTTACGGGATATTGCCGGGGGAGCGCAAAACAAACAATTTTACCAAGTCTCCAATACATCCCCTAACGTCAAAGTTGTTCTCCGCCAAATCCTTGATTGCCCCTATCAGGGCGGTTTGAAACGCATCTATCTCGAAGGCAAGGCCCTGGAGCTGATCGCGGGCAGCATGGCCCAGGTCATGTCTCCGGAAAAAGAGCCAAAGAAAAGATTCACCTTGCGTCCCGCCGATATAGAACGTATTCACCATGCCCAAACCATGATTACCAAGGATTTCATCGAACCCCCCAGACTGCAGGAAATCGCTCATGCCGTGGGCCTGTCGCACCCCAAATTGAATTATGGGTTTCGCGAGATTTACGGTTCGACCATTTTCGGCTACCTCCGAGAATTGCGCCTGAACAAGGCCAAAGCGCTGCTTGATGACGGCACGATGAACGTCACCGAAGTCGCCTATGAGGTAGGTTACTCCAGCCTGAGCTACTTTGCGAAGGCCTTCAAAACCCATTTCGGAACCGCTCCCGGAAATTATCTTCGTTCAGCTCACCATTAATCGCCCCGCTGTCACGGTACGTATTGGGGTTATTGCCCGTCCCGGTATTTCGTTGCGCGTTTGAGCAATTCCCGTCGGCGCATTTTGAGTCAAAAAAAATTCAGCAAGCGTTAGTGAAAAAAAAGGGCCTCATGCTATTCACCCCAATTGTTTTACAAGGCTAATTTGGTTAGCGATACAAATCGTGCGGTACAAAAGGAACGAAGAGAAAAGCAAAATTGGAGAAAAGCGATGAAAAAAGGGTCGGGATGGATTGTGCAAACAGGTTTCGCCATGGTGTTACTGCTTTCGGTTATCATCGGGATGGCTGCCGATGTGCCTGCCGCGTTCGCTGAAGAGGAGAAAAAGCCGGCCTCTTCCAGGGAAGCCGTCGAACTGGAGGCGATCACGGTGACGGCACAGAAGCAGGAAGAGAATATTCAGGATGTTCCTGTGAGCGTCACGGCAATGGGCCAACCAGAAATTGAGGACAATAACATCGATTCGATCGGAGACCTTTCCGATTTCGTGCCCAACTTCATGATTCTCAATGAAGGGGCGTCTGTTATGAACAGTCCGGTGATGCGCGGCATCTATGCCCCGGCGGAGACATTGACGGTTTCCAGCGGGCTTTTCGTTGACGGCGTGCCCTTGCTGTCCGCGACCGGATACGAAGACACCCTGTTGGATATCGAAAGGGTCGAAGTGTTGCGGGGGCCGCAGGGAACCCTTTACGGCAAGAACACGGAAACCGGCGTCGTCAATATTATCACTCGCCAACCGGATAATGACTTTCGTGCAAAGATATCCGCCGATGTAGGCAAGCTGCTCTCCTACGAAACCGGCGATGGTTTGAAACAGTCCTATACGCTGAACGTCAGCGGTCCCATTCAAACCGATAAGCTGTTTATTGGTGTCGCCGGAAAATTCTACCGAAAAGATGGATTCATGGAAGACACCCTTAACGGCGAACCGGCCAATGACAGGGAGCACTGGTTCGGCCGGGGGCATCTGCGATGGACGCCTTCGGATCGGATGGATATTTCGCTCATCGCCTCCATCCTCCAATATGACGACGGGGCGGTTCAGACAAGTCTAACTGAAAAGGGTGCCGCCGCCTACGGGCTTTCCGGCTTTACGGACCGTCAGGTGGCATCCGATTTTCAGGGGTACAACAAGGCCTGCACCGAGACACAATCCCTTAAGATAAAGTACGATTTCAGCGACACAGTAACGTTGACCACCATAACCGCCAGGAGAGTTTTTGACGATGACATGACCGCTGATTGGGATTTCACGCCAATGAAAATCATGCATACCGACAAAAACAACAGCTACACCAAGATATCCCAGGAGCTGCGACTGGATTCGTCCTCCGAAAAGCTGCAATGGTTGGTAGGCTTGTATTACGACAATGATCGCAATGAATTTGACATTACCATTTTATAAATACGCGTCCTTTCAGATGCCGGTTCTCCTTGATCCATTCCTTGACTCGCTTGCAGGCGCTTTGAAGCTTTTTGCGGGCCGTCCGCTGTAGGACCTTAACGGAACCGCTGCTGTCCTTCATCCAGTAGGTTTGACAATTCGCCTTTCCATGCCCGGATGAAAGCGGCTGAACCTTAGCATTGCGGTCTTTTCCGGTGCCACTGCAAGATTGAAGTTGGCCAACCTCTTGGGGAGTTCGCAATAAAACCGCCGGGCTTCATCTCGATATTGAAACGCGCAGATAAAATCGTCGGCGTACCTGAGGATGAACGCACTTCCCTTGCAGTTTATTTTGACTCGTTTTTCGAACCACAGGTCCAGACCGAAATGAAGGTAGATATTTGCCAGCACGGGTGAGACAATACCCCCTTGTGGCGTTCCCGATTCCGGATGGATGATTTTCCCGTCCGTGTCCAGGATACCGGCCTTCAGCCATTTACGGATCAAGTTCAGAAAGGCGGCATCGTCTATTCGTTCACGGAGCATCCGCATCAACCAGTCATGATTGATATTGTCGAAAAAGCCTTTGATGTCGGCCTCCACGACATGCCCATATTTTCCGAACTGGAGGTTGAACTGTAAATCCTCGATCGCCTCTCGGGCGCTTCGGTTGGGTCTGTATCCGTAACTGGTCTCCACAAAGTCCGATTCGAATATCGACGATAGGATCTTGGCGCAGGCCAGTTGCAAAAGCCTGTCCTCAAGCGCCGGAATGCCCAGCGGCCTCTCTTTGCCGTTCTCTTTTGGAATGTAGCATCGCCGCACCAGTTTGGCGCGGTACCGCTTTTGTTTCAGGCGCTCTACCAGTGCGTTGACGTTGGCTTGGAGATTTTCCTCGTAAGCCTGGGCCGTCACTCGATCCACGCCGCTGGCTGCATTCTTGTTCAAATCCGTCCAGCAGCTTAGCAGAAATCGATGGTTCAGACACCGGTACAGGTTCTGAAATCGGTGTTTTGCACTCTCTTTCGACTTAATTGCTATTCCCCGCAGTGAGGTTTGCTCGTATTGCTCCAGCCCTACTTTGTCCGGTACGAGTTTCCTTTGCGGGCTACGTACTTCCGTCAGGTCCTTCCCCATGTAGTGGGCTTTCCCCACCTCTGAGTAGTATGCCTGATAAGACACCCCATCGGCATATAGAGGTCGATTCTCCTCCCACCAGGGACTCAACATTTCAGCACTGTAGTGTACCATTGGTCTTTTCCTGGAACCTTTGGGGCTTCCCGAGTTCTACGATGCATCTCTTCCTGCATGCCACGGCCTGAGGACTCCGGCGGACCTCCACATCCTCGCCCATAACGGATGCTTCTGTGTTGCCTTCGGCGCGCGTTAAAACCCTCGGCGTCCGCACGTTTCTCTTTCGAAGCTGTACCAGCACTTCAGGGTGCGCGATCACCCCTACGGCCTACAGGATTCTCTGCCTACGCTTAGCCCATCTTGTTCGATGCTCCTTCTGCATTGGACGTTCAGTGGGGTGAGACCATCCGCGAATGGCACCGGCTTCTCCGGGTCGCGGCTCGTTTCCAGCCGAAAAAAAATTTCAGCGTCCAGCACTTACAATGATCAGTGAGTATCTCCGCCATGGACCCAAGGCTCGATACGGGTGGGTGGCTAACCCTTACAGAAAGCCATTACTGGCTCTCCTCCCGACAGGGACTCTCACCCTGCAAGATGCACCGAGCTTTCCTCGGCGCGACAACGCCGTAGATGCGGTGAGATCGACAAACCCAATGGGTTTCAAATTTTGGAAGGCAATCATGGCACAATGCATTATGATTAAAATAATTTTCATCGAGACCAAGATTTGAATCGCCTAATTTAGTTAATCAGAGGAAAGTCAATCTAAAAAACGACCATCTCTGAAATCGTTCTTTGACAATTCGGTAAAGCCTACAATTATGAAAACGGTTATGCTATGTACACTCATGGGACGGGAGCGGTGACCCCGAACTTAGCGTCATCGACACTATGGGGCCTCTCTCGTTCCAACCGTTTTTTCCGTTGACGTCCGCTTACTGGCGCATTGGCATCATACGTTTGAAAGCGACGATGAATTTCTTTTTTGCACTCTGATTTTTCATCCCGAATACACCTGTGTTGGTTGGCAGCATCGATTTGTGGATCGAACGGTTTATTATGCTTGAGCATGCCATAAACGATCCTCAGAATTTTATGCATGCAGATGCCCAGGGCAGCCATTTTATGCACTCCCTTCTCACAGTGCCTTTCATAAACTTCGCGGATCAGAGGATTGTGCTGAATGGCTGATAAGGCGATCATATATAAAATTTGGCGCGGTGCCTTGCGTCCCTGTTTGCTCATTTTGATGCCGCCTATACCATCGCCGCTGATTTTGTAAACAGGATGGACACCAAAGAATGAAGCCAGCTTCTTTGCATCGGAAAATCGTTTGACGGTCTGTATCTCAATGAGTAGCCCGACGGCAGACGCGTTGCTGATCCCAGCAAAGCTCTTGAGCAATTCGATTTCAGGCAAATTGTATAGATCGACCAGCTGTGTTGTCTGATCCGCAATGGTCTTTTTCATATGCAGAATCTGGCGGGCTGTGGCGACGACAAGCTGTTGGATTGCAGGATCGGTGGCCGATGCGACAGAGCTTTTTGCTTCGGAGATGAGCTGCCGAGCCCGATTGGGGGTTACATACGGGATCTTGGCCACGCTCTTTACATGAGCCTTTTTTAACTTGGCAGCGCCCGGATATTGTACCAAGAGCTTAAGCACCCAGTCGGGTACGCCGTATTGGCAGTACTGTAACAGCTCTGGGCAGGCCGTATATATCAGCGAATTGAGCTGATTTAAAAGCTGGCTGCACTGTTTGGTGAGCATTTGAATAAAACCCCACTGCCTACGAAGCCCTGACAGTTGATCCTCTTTTTGATAGACGACCTTTTCGGGATGGGACACCAAATATTCGGCAATATTTTGAGCGCTGATTTTGTCAGTGGTATTTTTTTTCAAGTCGGCCTTGCTGTTGTGCATGACGCCAAACGGATTCAAACGAGCGGTCTGGACGTTTAAAGCCCCTTGAAAACGGGTTAAGGATTGATACCAGTTGTTCTCGTATCCACCGGTGCTTTCCACGCCGGCAAACAAAGATGCATCGGAATGCTCGGCAAAAAAGCGCTCCAGCACTTGGTAAAGACGGCGGTGACCGTCAAATGTATCATCTAACTGAAATCCTACGATAACCGGTTTTTTCTGTTGATCAATGATCATGAAATCAGCATAGCCTTTGCTAACATCAATACCCATGTAGAACGGTTGCAATATCAAACCTCCTTATTCGGTTGAGGGGGTGCCAGGAATCATCATCCTTGTTGTTATTCGGTGTCGGGCACCAAGTTAATCACCGATTTAAACCTGGCGGAAGGAAGAAACTAAATTCCGAGCTCGTAGCCCAAGGTCAAATCCTTCTCTTCCTCCAAGCTAAATGGTTTTACCGAATTAAAGAAAGCTTAATTTCAAATCAAAATGCGATGGGAGGGAATCCTTTTTATCTGTCCTCCCGTATTCTGATTTTCATCATACAAGGTTCAATGCCGTTTCCTTAAGCGGAGAGATGTTAAAAAACTTTAAATAAACAATGGGTTATGCTATAATACTACATGCTTTATTGCGGAACAAATCCCACCATAAAAGGAGAAAAAATGATTGAAAATGAGAAGATTGGCATGGAGCTTGATTTACCACATGTGTGCCACAACTTGTTGAATCTATAAAAAATATCATCCATTCTAATAATTTCCGAGATAGAAACAAAGAAAATCCAAAAGATTTTACTCAAAATAGGCTTTTGCCGTTTCATGAACTCATTTTCTTTTTAATGAACATAAACAACCAATCATATCAAGAAGAACTGGATCGATATTTCCAGGTCCTTCACCATGCCGAGGTTCCAGAACGTATTTTGTATAAAGGAAATTTGTCCAAAGCCCGTGCAAAACTGAAGCATAACGCCTTTATAGAGCTAAACGATCACATGGTGAATTTCTTTTACAATCATTTCAGATCGGAAACGTGGTTCGGATTCAACCTCCTTGCCGTAGATGGCACAACACTCAGATTACCGCGCGAAGCAAACATTGAAAATCATTTTGGTGCCTGGAATCCTACGAGGGGCGATAGAACTTGCCCAAAAGCCAGGAGCTCTCAAATGTTCGATGTGCTCAACAAAATCACTGTCGATGCCATCATCAGCCCCAAAAGTAAAGGCGAAAGGGAGCTAGCAGCAAGACATTTTAAAAAGATCCATCCCAGTGATCTTATCCTTTTGGATCGTGGATATCCTTCTCATTGGCTGTTCGCTCTGATTTTATCAATGGGAGCTAATTTCTGCGCCAGGGTCTCGTACAATCAATGGAAATTGGTTGAAAAGTTCTACCATTCAGGAAAAAAGGAACAAATCGCTAAGATCATTCCCACTCCTCAATCTCTTCGCAAGTCCCATAGAATGGGGATTGATAACAAGCCGATCAAGGTACGCTTTATTCGAGTTGAGCTGGATTCTGGAGAGACAGAAATACTCATCACATCATTGAAGAACATGGAAACGCATCCGCATGAACAATTTTCGGAACTGTACCATCTGCGCTGGCCGGTAGAAGAGGATTATAAAACTTTGAAATACCGCATCCAAATCGAAAACTTTTCCGGTAAGACCTACCGTTCAGTCTATCAGGATTTCCATGCAAAACTATTTTCAAAGAACTTTACAGCAGCCGTGGCCAGCACAACAAAACAACAAATTATTTCAAAATCCAAAAAGCTGAAATATTTACACCAGATAAATTTCACTCAGGCCTTGGCAAAAATGAAGCATACGATTGTTCATATTTTTCATCAAATCATTCCAAAAGTCGTAGAAATTACAGATAAACTCCGTGAAATATTTATCCGAACTACAGAAGCTGTAAGACCCAATAGAAAATTTCCGAGGAGGCACAGAGTCAAATTACAACGCTTTTTCTTTGAGTATAAAACGAATTGCTAAGGAAACGGCATTGAATTTAGGTTATCATAAATTGGCTCAGATGGTGGCGGGATACTACGATTCCATATTTTTACGCTTTCGCTATTTCTCCCCTTTATCGGCGGTTAGGGGCGCGAATAGAGGATTCTCGTTGAATTATAAAAAGGTTGACAAGCGGATAGGATGTTCATAATTAGGTAATTCTATTTGTTCTAGGGCACAATATTTATACTCAGCCGTTCTGGCGTCATGCGTGGAACAAAGGTGTTTGCAAACCGCTGCCGGCTCCGACGCAAGAGCCATTTTCATAATCGGTTTTGATGAGGATCGATTTTTCAAATGACCAAGCAGGATCATATTCGTTACACCCCCCGGGATGGCTTCCACTCACAGACAGCGTTGATGGATTTAAGGTGTGAGAATCCCGAGTGTTACGAATCCTGTTGGAAGGGGGGCGGTGATTTAGGCGTCTTCCATTTCTCCAAAGCGGAAATCCGGCCGGGTTTCGATATCTGGACCAGCGATTGCCTGTTTCGTGAAAACATCAACTTTTCTCTGGCTGATCAACCGGCCGTCTTTAACTTTGGCTTCTGCCTTTCCGGCAAGTTTCGTTCAAAATACGGCACCAACCGGAATTCCATTGAAATCTCATCCGGAAAGCAGGGGGTTTTTTACAATCCGTATACGCATGGCATGGGACGCATGAGTATGGATGTGCCTCAACGCCAGGTGGAAATCGTTTTTTCACCGGATAGACTTCGTTCCTACCTCGAGTCTGATATGAACGCGATCCATCCAGTACTGAGAAGTATTTTGGAGGAGAAACAAAACAATCAGTTTTTCCAGATTCGAACGATTACACCTGCCATGCGCAATGCCTTGGAGCAATTGCTGGACTGTCCATATGGCGGGCTCACCCGTAAACTTTTCTTCGAAAGCCGCGCCCTTGAGTTGCTTGCCCTGCAATTGCGCCAGTTATCCGATAGTTCGCCCAAACGCGTTTCCAACGGTTTTCGGCTGCATCAGCGGGACCGCAAACGAACGGAATCGGCACGGGATTTTCTCATAAGCCGGCTGGATAATCCTCCCGGCCTTGGTCAATTGGCACGGGAGGCGGGCATGTCGCACCCCAAACTGAACCGCTGTTTTCGTGAGATGTACGGCATGACGGTATTTGAGTATCTGCGAAACGAAAGACTCAATCGGGCAAAAAAAATGCTCGACCAGGGACTTAATGTTACCGAAACCGCCTACGCCGTGGGCTACGACAGCATCAGCCATTTTTCCAAGGCCTTTAAAAACCGGTTTGGCGCTTTGCCCAGCAGATGTGTGTAGGAGTTATAAACGGCCCAACAGTTCCGTTTAAAAGCATGCTCCCTGACAGCGTCGCATACCTGAGAAAAGTCGAAAAACAATTGACAAACTGATAAAGGCTTCATTATTAGCTAGAACATTCTATTTTTTAGGTACAATGTTTGT
>CAXXOY010000014.1:0-495696 GCA_963668455.2 uncultured Desulfosarcina sp. | reverse complement strand
ATGACGAAATTGTCGTCCCGGAGCATACCCGCAAAAAACGTGGCCGCAAGCCATTGCCCGAGGAACTGCCGCGAGTCGAGGTTATCCACGATATCCCTGAAGACGAGAAACGTTGTGCGTGTGGCGCGGAATTGAGCCGAATCGGCGAAGAGATCTGCGAGAAACTCGATTACGTTCCGCCCAAGATTCGGGTGATTCGTCACGTTCGCCCCAAATATGCCTGCAAGGCTTGCGAAGGCGTCGAAGACGACGGCCCCACGGTCAAAATCGCACCACCGGCAAAACAACTGATTCCCAAAAGCAACGCCACCGAGGGTCTGCTGGCGCACGTCGCCACATCGAAATTTGCCGATGCGATTCCCCTGAACCGCCAACAAAAAATATTCAGCCGCCTGGGTGTCGATATCTCAAAGTCCACCATGGCCAACTGGATGATCGAAGCCGCCGGTTGCAGTCAACCGATCATCGAACTTTTGCAACAGGAAATTCGAAGCGGGCCTGTGATCAATATCGACGAAAGCCCATTTCAAGTTCTCCAGGAACCGGGACGCAACAATACCACAAAGTCATATATGTGGGTATTTTGCGGCGGACCGTTGGGCGCCCCCGTGGTGCTATATCAATACCATCCAACCCGTAGTGGCAAGGTGGTGCACGATATGCTGGACGACTATACAGGCTACGTTCAAAGCGACGGTTACAGCGGCTACGATCAGCTTTCCCAAAAAGAGGGTATTACTCATCTTGGATGTCTGACGCATGCCCGGCGTAAATTCGTCGAAGTGAACAAGGGCCGCAAGCGTGGCAAGCAAAAAACATCCAAGAACCTTGCCGACGAAGCATTGGAATATATTGGCGCGCTGTACGACATCGAACGGTATGCTCGGAAAAACGATCTCTCATATGAGCAAATACTTGAATTGCGGCAGGAGAAGTCCGAGCCGATCCTGGATAAATTCAAGACCTGGCTGGATACCTATCATCCGCAGGTTCCTCCCAAAGGCCTGCTCGGCAAGGCTATCCAATACACCCTGAATCAATGGGACAAACTTGTTGGCTATACCGAAGCCGGATTCCTGAAACCCGACAACAATGTTGCCGAAAATGCCATCCGGCCGTTTGTAGTGGGTCGAAAGAATTGGTTGTTCTCAGGCGCGCCCCGGGGTGCCGATGCCAGCGCAACCTTTTTCAGCCTCATTGAAACCGCCAAGGCCAACGGCCTGGAGCCGTACGCCTACCTACGCTACCTGTTTGCCAAATTGCCTTTTGCCGAAACGCCGGAAGATTACCAGGCTCTCTTGCCTAAAAATCTCGACAACGATACGCTGTCGCAAGTTCTTTTTCCAAGTTAACCGACTCCGCGTCCGATCCAAAATCTTTTCCACACACTGTGAGCGCACCATGACAAATCTGGTTACGCTTGTTAAGGTGGGGTCTATTGGACCTTTACACTTTTTCAGCTTTTATTTTCAGCCCAATCAAGTCTATCTTGCAACCAATCCTGAATATCAGAATTTAGCCAGTCAGCAGATTCTACTGATTTTTTTGCTTTCTTAACGTTTTCAGCCATTTTTGTATTTGTACCTAAATAAACATCAATTAATCCCCACGGATCAACAAAATTCACCGGATTATTTTGGACATACCCAAAAAGATCAGTATCTCCGCCAGCAAAACCGATTGGATCTTTCGCCGTCCAACGCCCTGTATCCGGGTCATAGTCCCGGTAGCCAAATCTAACAAGCCCCGTGTCACGGTCGTGCAAGCCTCCGGCAAAGCCAAAGGGGACGGTAAAAGCGCTGTTGGAGTCGGAAAGGATATTTCCGAAAGCGTCGTAATCGACTATTTTGATTACGTTGCCGGCACTATCCGTCACCACTCTGAGCGAGCCGACCTGGTCATAAGCCAAGTGGTAGGTTACCCCACCCTGAGCCATGGCAACCGGCATGCGATCATCGGCGTATTCGAACCGTTGAACAAGGTTGTCGGAACCATCATAAATAGCCAGAAGGGTTGTCAGACTTTGCCACAAATACTTTTCTGTGATGGTTCCGTTGATTCGCTTGGCGATCCTTCGGCCCAGAGGATCATGATCATAGGTTATCACATCACCATTTGGCAGATTTACCTGGAGTAGTTCGCCACGTGACGAATAGTCGTAAATTGTTGAGTCCGCTCCGTCCGCCTTTCCGGTTAAAAAGCCGTCAAGATCGTATGTATAGGTCGCGCTGCCGGCGGTGAGAAAATGATCCTCGTCATTATAGCTTAGGGTTCGGGTAATTCCCTGGAGCGAGTTGGTTTCCGGGGTTCTGGTGCTGTCCGGATCGTAGCCATAGCCTGATTCGGGGGCGGGCCAAGATAACCACCTACAAATAAAGGATACAGCCTTTGAAAGGGTAGTATTGGGTTAACCTCTAAACGGGGGTGAGTTTGCCTTGCCCCCTTGTCATTTCAGAACAAGAACAAGCTACGTTGGTCCATTCGCCGCTCCTTGTTCTCCTGGTGCTTGGCGTATTTACGGATCATCACGGAATCCAAACCGACGGTGTCCACACAGCATCCTTCGGTCCAGAAATGGTTGCCCCAATAGGGGCGTTGTTTCAGCTCTTTGAACTTGTTGAATACTCGGATCGCCGAACGGCCCTTTACCATGCCGCAGTAATCCGATACCGACGCCTTGGTCGGAATCATCACCAGCAAATGGATATGGTCTGGCTGAATCTTCATTTCCACAATCTCGATTTCCTTTTGCTGGGAAAACGCCCCTATGCAATTCCCCTACTTCATGGCCGATATGTCCTGTCAAAATTCGATGACGGTACTTGGGAACCCACACAATATGGTATTGGCAGTGCCAAATTGTATGTGATAGTTTTCTGAAGCGGCTTATTGCTATCTCCTTTGGCTGATGTCGTATTCTCTCCTCGCGGCACTGACCATACGCATAAACTTCCTTTTAAAAGAACATTCAAAAACCGTTCCTTTTGATTCATTGACGATAGTATACCAAATATCTGTTCGTGGATAATCAACTTCTATTAGAAGAACATCCTTGGTCGATATCCACCGGGCCTAAAAAGCATCAAACCCGACTTTGAGGCCAAGATAACTAATAATTATTATTAATGAAAATTAGTTGTAAACATAGGGTGAAATACCATCTATATTGCGATTTTTAGCATACAAAATAGCGGCATAGAATGAAATGATGGAATTTGTTCAAAAAAACATGGCCTATAATTCGATTTTTGGCCCTGAAAATCGCAATACAGCCTACTTGCTGGCCATGTTTTTCGTCAATTTAAATGTAATTACAGGTGATTGACTTATCGCGGTAGGGATGCCGGTTACCCGACACCCCCCGCACAGATCCGTACGTGAATGATTAATTCATACGGCTCCTACCTTGGGTAATGACGCATTTCTCATTTCGATGAAAACCCGGTAAGTAGTCTTACTGAGATGTTGGCTTCGCGTATTCTGGCCAGTCCGCGCAATGCTTGTCCCTGCCTCTGAGTGCAGGTCGCAGTCGATTCTTCAGAATTTCCCTTGGTCATCGTCCTTTCCTCCAGTGCCTCCGCATTTGCTTACCCAATTTTGTTCGGCACCTTCTTCGGTACTATGTTGATGTCTGACTTCTCAACGGCGTTCATGCCGGGATTATGGCCACAGACCTTCCCCGACCGATCCAACGACTTCAATTTCCGCTGGATACCGCTGAGATCTCCCGGTTCTCGAGCATAGAGTGTCCGCGCATGCGCGGGTTCTTAGACTCCGCGGGGCCGGTGTACGACTGACTGATTAATGCCGTCACACCGTGTTGCCTTCCCCTTCGGACCATTGGGTCGGCACCCCGGATGGGTGATTTCGGAGCTCAATAGCCGGCCTGCGCTTCCCCCTGTCAACGCTTCACGTGCGGCCTCGCGACCACCCGCTCATGACTCGGGGCCATGATGGAGCAGTTCCTCCTTTCAATGTAGGGCTCTTTCATCCCCTACTCTATGCCGGTTTATCCCGGCGCTTTCGGCCTGTCCCCAGAGTATTTTTTGGCCTACTCGGGTGGATACATCACCATGATGATGCTGTTCATGGCCCAGGGGGTCCCCCTGATCAACATCTTCAATCTGCACTATGTGGCGGCGGAAGTGATGAGTACCATTTTGGGCAGCTTCGGTCTGGTCACCGTGGCGCCGTTTACCGCCCTGGTGGGAGCGGTAGTCTACGGCAGGTCTTTCGGCAGGAAAGCGAGCCGAGAGATAATGCCTGGACAAAAGCCCGATCATGGTCTAATCGGTTAGCTTTTGGAATCGGGCACATAAAGGAGTCAAAATGGGATACTGGGTTTGTGTGGACGATACGGACATGCCGGGAACAAAGGGGACGGGCTGCCTGGTTCAGGAAATCTGCGAGGAAATTGAAGCTGAAGGGGTTGGAACATGCTCCGCCATCAGCCGTCATCAGCTCTTTGTCCACGAAGACATTCCCTTCACCTCCCACAATTCAGCCATGTGTTTTGAGATCGACCTGAAAAATGGCAGTACCCGTTCCGAAATGATCGATTATATGGTTGCGGCCCTTGAAAACCGGTTTCTGGAAGGCTCGGATCCGGGACTGTGCGTCACCACCGATCTCTCCCCTGCGAATCGGGAGCGTCTGATCGCATTCGGCAAAAAGGCCAAAAAGGCGGTATGTACCAAAGTCGAGGCCTATGGGCTTGCCGGTGAGCTTGGCATTCATCTATCAGAACACGGGGGCACCGGCGGTGGAATCATCGGCGCCCTGGCTGGAACCGGGCTGCGCATGTCCGGCAACGATGGCCGGTACCGTGGGTGGTATCACCTGGGAAATCCAAGCGATCAAACAACCGTGGCGGAGTTGTGCAACTACCCGTTCATAGAGGCCGTGGTAGGGCGAGACGGCCGTGAACTCAGCTCTTCCCAACCGCTGGCGATCGGCTCGGGGCAGACCAAGACCGTCCGGGTGGGCTTCAGACAGGTGGTGGTGGCCACGGCCAACGAAAATGCCGCGACGTCCGGGGTCACCTTTCGAACCATCACCAAACAGGAAGCGAAGGCGTATTAAAAACCGAAAAACCGCCCCGGACATCTTTAAACAGATACCCGGGGCGGTTTTTATCCTTGCAGTTTCAAGGGCTGCGGCCCTAACTTCGGCAAAATTGCTCAAAAACGAAATTTAGCCCCAACATAAGCGGTCCGGCCGGCCTGGGGGAATCCATAGCTTTCCTCGTAGTCCTCATCAAGCAGGTTGTCCACCCCGATGTAAACCGCACAGGCGTTTTTATAAATCCACTGTTCCAGCTTGAGGTTCACCAGGACGATATCGTCCAGCTCGCCCTTGGGATCACCCTCGTCGCCATAATAGATCTGGCCTGCCAGGTACTCGAGGCTTGCATAGGCGGTCAGACCGAAGCCAAAGGTATAATCGCCTTCCAAAGTGAATTTGTGAACCGGGCAATATTCGATATCGTCCATGTAGGAGCCTTCGGACTTGTCCTGGGCGTCCATGTACGAATACCCCAGGGAGATATCCGCCGCCGCGAAGGGTTTCGACAAGAGTAGTTCCACGCCCTGGTACCGGTATTCATCGTGGTTTTCGTAAAGATCGTCGCCATCTTCCTGTTCGACTTTGTTGATGAAATTTTCCACGTTATTCCTGAAGAGGGCCACATCGGCCGTGATCCCCCACGGGAGCGCCTGGGTGACACCGACTTCATAGTTGTCCGATGTTTCCGTATTCAGATCCTCGTTGCCGGCACTGGGATCATACAGATTCTTGATGGAGGCAAACCGGACTTTCCTGGCATAGGAAGCCCTCAGCCGGGTATTCATGGTCATGTCGTATGACAGACCAAGCAGCCAGGCCCCCTTGTCGTCATCCTCGCCCAGATCTTTGTTCTGCCAGTGGTGGCTGTAACCGGCAACGAAAGCGAGACGGTCAAACAGGGTGGTTTCGTATTCAAGAGCCGCCGAAAACAATTCAATATCATGGGAGATGTCGATATCGCTGGCGCCTTTCTTTTTTATTTCATAGCCTTTGGCGCCATAGGTATTAACTTCGCTGTTCAGGGAGAGCCCCAGGCGACCGAAAGCATCGGAAGAAAAAAAGCCCTGGATGGTTGCGCCACACACTTCGGTTTCATCGCTCTGTTCGTAGCTCCCCTTTTTGGAAATGGCCGAAAAGCTGTCATCGTCATAACCGGCCGATTCTTCATCGCTCTGGTTGACATACCCCCAGGCCCGCAGGCTGAACAGGCTTTTGGGGTCATACCCCAGGGAGAGCTGGGCGAACCGGGAATCGTAGTCTTCCACCCGTTCGTATTTCACGTTTTTGGCATAAGGGTCGGATTTGTCGTCAATGGTTGACATGGGTTTGCCAAATTCCGCATCGGTCCCACCGACAACCATACCGAACCGCAAATCGTCGTTGACCGCCAGGCCCAGATTGGCAAAAAGATTCTGTCTGGCCGAATCGCTGTTTTCGCGTATGCCGCCGTCCTCAACGTCGGTGGTCTTCAAAATCCTCGGAAACCTTAAATCCGTCAGCGTCCTGGCGGCTGGCGGACACAAAATAGTCGGCCTTGCCCTGGGCTCCCGAGACATCCGCCCGGGTCGTATAGTTGCCGCGCTCGTCAACATCGGCGGCAAGCCCGCCGCTGATCTTTTTGGAGCCCTTCTTGGTGATGATATTAATCACGCCGCCAAGCCCTCCCTGACCGTAAAGCACGGAGTGGTTGCCGTAGGAGACCTTGATTCGGGCAATATTTTCTGTGGGGATCATGGTCGGGTCAAACTGACCGTCGTAAGTGGAGTTGAACGGGATGCCGTTGAGCAGCAGCACCACATGGCGGGGGCGCATGCCCCTGATATTCACCCGGGGGATACCCTGCGCACCCCGGCGGACAACCACACCGGGCAACAGGCCAAGAGCTTGATCCAAAGTGGTGGCATGACGCAGTTCGATATCCTTGGCCGTGATTTCATGCAGGGTACCCACGCTTTCCACTCCCGGCTCCCCGGTACTTGTAACCACGACCTCCCCCAGGTCATACTGGGGGATAGCATCCGTTGCTTCCTGGGCAAATGCGGCTGTTGCCGCGCACAAAACAAAAACTGCACTGATCTGAACGATACGTTTAAACATGATTTACCGATCCTCTTCTTGTCTGACACAACCATCCATAATTTCATCTTCCCTTATGTCACAATTGGTCGAATGAATCACAATCCTGAAATTATGTCAATTTACGCCCGCTTTCTATTTTCACGCTCTTTTCATGGCCTTGGTTTTCTGGTACTTACCCGATTAAACGAATCGGCAACCATTTGAGCAAGCAAGGACAATTTGATTATTGACTTCCAAGACCATATCCAGGCTCACGGATTATACAAATGGGCCTTTCCGCTTGCGCCACCGATACTGATCCTGATCTCCGTACTACTGGGCAGATACCCCATCCATTTTTCTGAAATTCTGTCTTTGGCGGCCGCCATGGCGGGCAGTGGCGAGTTCAATGAAACTCATTATGCCCTGATATTTTATGTTCGCCTGCCCAGAGCAATCCTGGCCGCTTTGGTAGGCGGCAGTCTGGCGGTAAGCGGCGCGGCATTTCAAAGTCTTTTCAGGAACCCCCTGGTCAGCTCCGGAATGCTCGGTGTCAGTTCCGGGGCGGGGTTTGGGGCGGCACTGGCCCTGATCCTTTTTAACTCAAGTCTGTGGGTCTATCTGTTTTCCTTTGGATTCGGCCTGACCGCCGTGGCCCTTAGCCTTGTCATTGGCCGATTTGTAGCGGACCGCCAGGCCCTTACCCTGGTGTTGGGCGGCATCATTGTAGGGTCGATTTTTTCAGCGCTGATCTCTTTCCTAAAATACGCGGCAGATCCCTATGAAGATCTGCCGGCCATTGTCTTCTGGCTCATGGGCAGCCTGTCCCGGGCCCAGTACCCGGTAATCCTGGCTGCCGGTGTGCCCATGCTGATCGGCTGTTTCGGTTTGTTTCTTATCCGGTGGCGCCTGAATATCCTGGCCATGGGAGACAGGGAAGCCATGACCCTGGGGCTCAATCTTACCTGCAGCCGCATCTTCATCATCGTCTGCGCCACCTTGGCCACGGCCTCCGCTGTCTGCGTGTCCGGCGTCATCGGCTGGATCGGCCTGGTCGTCCCCCACATGGGACGCATGGTGGCCGGGAACGATAACCGGGAACTTATTCCGGTCGCCTTCTGCCTGGGCGCCTGTTTTCTAATAGTCGTGGATACGATCAGCCGCCTGATTTCCACCAGCGAGATGCCCCTGGGTATTCTCACGGCGCTTGTGGGCGGCCCTTTTTTCATCTATCTGCTCAAGCAGACCAAGGCGAGGCAGTGGTAACCCATGCCCGAACCCCTGATTCAAATAGAAGGCGCCGCCTTTTCCCATGGCAACACGCCGGTGTTCTCCTCGGTCGACCTGGCCATCCATAAAGGCCAAATCCTTTGCCTTCTGGGCCCCAACGGCTGCGGCAAAACCACCTTCCTGGACTGTCTTTTGGGGATCAATCCCCTTGGTGAAGGGGAGATCCGCATTGACGGCCACCCCATTTCCGGACTCTCTCCATCGAAGCGGGCCCGCTGTCTTGCCTATGTGCCCCAGCACCACCCCCGCTCTTTTTCCTTTTCGGTGATGGATGTTCTGGTGATGGGCCGGGCGCCCTATACCTCCTTCTTTTCCTCTCCCAGGTCCGCGGACCGGGAAATGGCCGAGGCCATGCTGGAGCGCCTGGGCATGATTGATTTCAAAGACAGGGATTACACGCGGCTTTCCGGCGGAGAAACCCAGCTGGTGATGATCATACGGGCACTGATCCAGCAAACCCCGGTTATTGTCATGGATGAACCCACGGCCCATCTGGACTTTAAAAACGAACTGGTGGTGCTGGAGACCATTGCCCGCATGATCAAGGAAACCGCCCTGACCCTGGTGATGGCCACCCATTCTCCCAACCATGCATTCTTCTTTGAAAATGCCGGCGTTCCGGTCAAAGTGGCCTTTATGCATGACCGGGATATCCAAATATACGGATCACCCTCCAAGGCGCTGACCGGTGAGAATATCGGACGGGTGTTCGGGGTGGAGGCCGCCGTGGTCTCCAAAGCGGTATTAGGGAAAGGTTCGATCCGGCAGCTCGTCCCCATTCAGACAATGGAAAAAAAGAGATGAAAGAAATCGCAGTGTTGATTCTGTTCGTTTTTGCTCTGCCGGGGATTTGTATCGCATCCGGAGAGCCGCCGATATCCGAAGCCGATATTCAGGGCCATGTGCTGACCCTGGACCGATATCCTGAACGGATCGCCTGTTTGTACGCCTTTTCCGGCCATGTGACCGCCATGCTGGGCCGGGGCGAGGATATGGTCGCCATTGTAAAGGGACTGAAAAAGGATCGGCTACTTGAAAAAATCGTTCCGAAGCTGGCCGCGATACCCGTTCCATCGGCTGGAGGCACCATCCACATCGAATCCCTTATCAAAACCCGACCGGACATCGTCTTTTTAAAACCTGAAACCGCATCGATTGCCCAGGAGACCCAGAAACTGGACCGTTTCGGGCTGGCCTGGATCTCGGTGGGGTATAATGACATGCAAAGCCAGATGGCGGCCATTGAGATGATGGGCAGGGTTCTTGGATGCTCCGAAAAGGCCCTTGACTACACGCGGTATTACCGGCAGGTCATCGCACGGGTGCAAAAAGGAACCGCCGGGCTGGCCGAAAGGGAAAAGCCAAGGGTTTACCACGCGATCAACGAATCATTCAGAACCGACGGCCCCGGCACCCTCGAGGCGGATTGGACCGAGGCCTGTAATATAATCAACGTATCCGTCGGCAAGGGACTTGAAAAAAGAAACAACAAACGGTTTGCCGGCATGGAACAGATTCTCCTGTGGCATCCGGACATAATCATCGCCAACGAGGCCCAAACCGCCGCCGACATCCGGTCCGATCCTCAATGGGCGCCCATCCCGGCCGTGAAAAAAGGACGCGTATTCACCATTCCCGTGGGGATTTCCCGCTGGGGGCATCCCGGCGGCCTGGAAACGCCCCTGGCCCTTTTATGGACCGCCGGCATCGCTTACCCCGAACGATTTCCCGATCTGGACATGACTGTCGAGGTCAAACGGTTTTACAAGCGCTTTTTCAACCTGGATCTGGACGCGCCGACCATCAAGCGTATCCTGTCCGGCAAGGGCATGCGCATCGGTCACAAAAAGAAAAAGTGAAATGGCCGACTACGGCCATTGAACGGAAAAATGGTGGGCGGTGACGGCCGCCAGATGATCGCCGAAGCGCAGTTGAGCGATCGGCCAGGGGTGGCCGTCGAAGGTAAGCAGCATGTTTTCACCGTCGATGACTTCCGCGATCCGGCACCTGGAAATCCCGACAAAGCCTTTGCCGGTTGCTTTCAGGACAGCTTCCTTGGCGGTCCAGAAGCGGAAGAAATTGTCCCGGGTTCGCCCGCCTTTTATCAGGCGCCATTCATTCGCGTCAGCCACCCGGTCCATGAGTGCCGGTTTGAAGGGCCGCACGGTTTCCAGATCAAAGCCGACGGGCCCGGTTGCCGCCACACCGCCGGCAATCTCGCTTTTGTGGGAAAGCGACCAATACACGCCCTCCACCGGCATTGGCACGCCGTCCGCATCTTTGGGCAGCACGGGAAGGCTCAGGCCGCTGATTTCACAGGACTGTTGTAGTGCCGCCCGCGCCAAACGACTGAGGCAGGCAACCTTTTCCCTGCCCTTCAACGACCGGTCTGCCTTGGAAACCGGCACGATAACGGGAAAAAGGGTGATATGGGGAGGTCTCATCAATCCCGCTTCCTGTCATCCATTGTTTTCGATATGGCAAGGGCCTTTTCGTAAATAGATCGACGCGGCAGGCCGCAATGTTTCGCCAGGGCTTTGGAGACGCTGGAGACACTCGACCCGGGACGGGCCAGGGCCTCTTGCAGCAGATCTTCCAATTCGGCATCGGAAACCACTTTCCGATCCGTGGCCCCGCCGATCAACAGGGTGCATTCGCCCCTGATCTCAGGTCTCCCGGCCAATTCGGCCTGCACATCAGTCACTGATCCGCGTAGAAACTCCTCGTGCAGTTTGGTCATCTCCCGGCCCAGAACCGCCGGCCGCTCCCCCATGATCGACTTCACCGCTTCCAGAAGCGCCGCCACCCGTCGAGGGGACTCGTAAAAGACCAGGGTTCGGGGTTCAGCGGCCAAGGCGTGCAACATATCCAGGCGCTTGCCTCTCTTCTTGGGCAGAAAACCGATGAAGACAAATCCGTCGGAGGGCAGCCCCGAGGCCGACAGCGCCGTCACCGCCGCCGATACCCCGGGGATGGGATAAACGGCCAGACCGTTTTCAACGGCTGCCCGCACCAGGCGAAAGCCGGGGTCGGAAACAGCCGGCGTACCGGCATCGGACACCAGCGCCACACTGAGCCCGGCGCGCACCTTTTCCACCAATTCGGGCGCACGCTGTCGCTCGTTATGCTCGTGGTAGGAAACCAGGGGCGTTCGGATACGGTAATGGTTTAACAGTCTGGAGGTGTGGCGGGTATCCTCGGCGGCCACACAATCAACATTTTCCAGGGTCTTGACGGCCCTGAAGGAGATGTCCTCCAGGTTGCCGATGGGCGTGGCCACCACATAGAGCCCACTGGGTAAATTCGTCTGGGCCAACTCATCCATAGGCCAACTCAAAAGCGTTGGTCACCACTTCGATATCGGGTTTGCCCCCCGTGGTATCGATGGCGACCACGTCGAAGCGGGCCCGGGCGTTGATCAGGTTTTCGCGTTTCAGATAATCCAGGGCGGCCATGGAGAGCTTGCGCTGCTTGGTGGCCGTCACCGCTGCTTTGGGGCTCCCGAAACGGCTTGACCGCCTGGCCTTGACCTCCACGAAAACCAGGATTCCCTTTTGTCTGGCGATGATGTCTATCTCCCCCACGGGGCATCGATAGTTGGTTTCGATAATTCGGTACCCCTTGCGCTTGAGGTAAGTCGCCGCAAGCTGTTCGCTTTCTTTACCGAATTGTTGCCGCTGGTTAAGCATGGAATCGCCGTTTCGGGCAAATTAACGGAAAAAGTTGCCGGGAAGTGGCCGACCTAATGGGAAATGTACTCGCGCACACCTTTAAATGTCCGCCGATGGATGGGAGAGCAGCCATGGCGCCTGATGGCCTCCCGATGCGCTTTGGTGGGATAGCCCTTGTGCCGGCCAAATCCGAAATCGGGGAACAGCGCGTCCAGCTGAGCCATGATCCTATCCCGGGTGACCTTGGCCACAATGGAAGCCGCGGCAATGGAGATACTAAGGGAATCTCCCTTTTTAATGGCCTCTTGGGGGATATCCGCGGCAATGGTGAAAATGCCGTCAATCAGCAGACAGTCAGGCTGAGGGCTGAGGTTGGCCACCGCCATGGCCATGGATTTCAGTGTCGCCTGCAAAATATTGATGCGGTCGATCTCGGCTGCATCCACCACGCCAATGCCAATGCACAGAGCCACGCCATAGAGCTCGTCATACAATCGGTCGCGTTTGGCCGGCGTCAGCTTCTTGGAATCGTCGATGCCGGGGAGATCGGCCCCGTCCGGCAAAATAACGGCAGCCGAGACAACCGGACCGGCCAGGGGACCCCGGCCGGCCTCGTCAATACCGGCAACCATTGAATAGCCCTTTTTGTGGGCCTCGTTTTCAAACACCCAAAGGTCGGATGCCATATTAAGTAAAACGTTTTTCCTTGATGCGGGCCGCTTTTCCACGCAACTTACGCAGGTAGTAGATTTTTGCACGTCTTACCCGGCCGCGGGTGACGACTTCGATACGGTCAAGGATGGGCGAGTTCATGGGAAAAACCCTTTCCACACCCACGCCGTAGGAAACTTTACGAACGGTGAAAGAGGCGTTGGTCAGCCCTTTTTTCTTGCTGATCACAACGCCTTGAAAAGCCTGCAGGCGCTCTTTATTACCTTCACGGATTTTGACGTGTACGATGACCGTGTCGCCCGGCGAAAAGTCGGGCAGATCCATGCGCACCTGCTCTCTTTCTATGTTTTTAATGACTTCCATGATCACTCCCAATCTTTTTTTGTTGTTAAATGTTAACGGTTGATATCGGTAAAGGTCGAATTTCGACCCAATTGTTTATCTTTTTCCCAACAGCCGGTCCAAAACGATCGCCACAGCCGAACGTACGGACAGATGGTTGTAGTCCCCGGCCCCGACCAGAGGCTCCAGAACATGGTCAACGCCGTCCATGAATATTGGCGAAAGCCCCCATGCCGTCCCAAAAGCCAGGACCACCGGGTTTTGATTGTCCGCCAGCATCGCCCGTAACCGCTTATACGCCAAGCCGGAAGGGCTCGGTTTGGCCGTCGTAGCAACGGTTACGGGCAGGCAGTCATGCCTGGCCCCAAGCTCGTCAAGCATCTCGCCCCATGTCCCCACAATCCTTACCAGATCGAGGGCTTGCCGCCGATTGGGGTTGTACGTTCCACCGGCTCCGGTCAGCCAGTGGCTTAAAATCTGCCGTGCCAACTCCCGCTGATCATCAAGCGGGGTAATCACAAAATATCCGGCAGCGCCGTATGTCCGGCAGGCCCTGGCAATATCGTGCAAATCCAGATTGGTCACGGCCGAGGCAATGGTTTCACCGTTTTTATCGACCACCGGATGGTGAATCAACGCCACATAAAGCCGGTTATTCGAGTAGCCCATCAAGGATCCGGCGCCATTTCCGTAAAGTTTCCTGTTCTTCGTTCGAAAGCCCGCGTTGTTCCAGAAGATCCGGACGTTTCAAAACCGTTCGGATCAAGGCACTTTCATGACGCCACCGATCAATGGCCTGGTGGTTCCCGGAGAGAAGCACCTGGGGAACCGCCTCCTTTTCAAACGCCGGCGGGCGTGTATAATGCGCATACTCAATGAGCCCGTCGCTGAAGGTGTCGCTCCCGGCCGAGTCCTCGTTTCCCAGCACACCTGGGATCAGCCGCGTCACCGCATCGATGACCACCATGGCCCCCAACTCACCGCCGGTAAGTACGAAATCTCCGATGGAGAGCTCGACATCCGCATGGCTGTCGATAAAGCGTTCGTCCACCCCTTCGTAGCGGCCGCACACAAAAATAAGCGCCTCTTCGGTGCCGGCCAGATCCTCGGCCAGCGACTGATCGAAGGGACGCCCCTGGGGCGAAAGCAACAAGGTGGTGGCGCCGGGCATTCGCCTTTTGGCTTCCGCCAAGGCGGCCGCAAGGGGTTCGGGCTTCATCACCATCCCGCACCCGCCGCCATAAGGCCGATCATCGGTAATTTTGTGCCGGCCCTCGGCATGATCCCGGATATTTACGGTCCTGGGGTCGAGCCGTCCTGATTGAACCGCCCGCCGGATAATGCCGTGATCCCAGAACGGTGTAAACAGTTCCGGGAAAAGCGTAAGTACACACACTTTCATGGTACTCGTTATAATCCTTCGGGTGGATCCACCACCATAATCCCGCGCTCCAAGTCGATATCCCTCACCACTTTGGCGATGGCGGGAATCAAAATTTCCCGGCGGCCTCCGTCGGTATCGCCGTGGACCACATAGACATCGTTGGCCGACGTGGGGATGACTTGGTCAAGCCGTCCCATGACGGATCCGTTAGTATCGTAAACATCAAGGCCGATCAGCTCATGCCAATAATAGGTGTCTTCCTCTAAAACCGGTAGGCGATCCCTTTGGACATAAAGTGATGACCCGACCAACCTTTCGGCCCGGTCACGATCATCCACCGAAGCAAGCCCCATCCTGACCCCTCGGCCGTGGGGGCTTGCCCACTCGATGGTCATGGTATTCATCTTGCCATCCGGGAGGACCACCTGAATCGCCGCGCCTTTCTGAAAAAAATCCATGGACTCGGCATAGGAGTGAATTCTAAGGCCTCCACGAATTCCATGAGCGCCGGCCACTCGGCCGACCAGAACCAGATCGTCCGCGCCCGGTGACGTATCCATGCTTATTCCGCGGCGCTGAAAACACCCTCGCGTTTCAGAATCGATCTGACCGTATCGCTCGGCGTGGCGCCCTGGCTGATCCAGTACTGCACACGCTCGGCGTTCAGGCTTACCTGGGCCGGATTCTGCAAGGGATTGTAGGTTCCCAGCTTCTCCAGGAAACGACCGTCCCTGGGGCATTCGCTATCGGCGGCAACGATCCGGTAAAAAGGTCTTTTCTTTGCCCCGTGCCGGGCCAGTCTGATTTTTACTGCCATGTCCGTTCTCCTTTAAAAGGGCAGCATTCCACGGCCCATGCCGCGCATACCGCTTTTATTGATTTTCTTCATCATCTTCATGACCTGCGTGTAATTTTTCAGCAGGCGGTTAACATCCTGAACGCGGGTGCCACTGCCGGCGGCGATGCGCTTGCGGCGGCTACCATTGATAATCGTATGTTTACGCCTTTCACCGGGCGTCATTGAGTTAATAATCGCCTCGATATGGACCAGTTCCTTTTCATCCACCTCAAGGTTTTTCATCTGCTTCATCTTTCCCATGCCGGGAATCATGCCCAGAATGTCGGTCAATGATCCCATCTTGCGGATCTGGCGCATCTGGTCACGGAAATCTTCCAACGTGAACTGGTTTTTACGCAGCTTTTTCTGCAGCTCGACGGCCTTTTTTTCGTCCACCACCTCCTGGGCCTTTTCGATCATGGTCAGGACATCGCCCATGCCGAGAATGCGGGAAGCCATGCGCTCCGGGTGAAACGCTTCCAGTTCGCTGAGCTTTTCGCCCACGCCGATGAACTTGATCGGCTTGCCGGTGATGGACCGGATGGAAAGCGCCGCGCCGCCCCTGGCATCGCCGTCCATCTTGGTGAGCACCACGCCGCCGATATCCAGCCGTTCGTCAAAAGATTTGGCGATATTCACGGCATCCTGCCCGGTCATGGCATCGGCCACCAGCAGAATATCCGTGGGGCGCACGGAGCTGCGGATGCGCGACAGCTCGTCCATCAACTCGTCGTCGATGTGCAGGCGTCCCGCCGTATCCAGGATCAAGGTATCGCAGCCGGCTTTCTGGGCCGCCACCCGTGCCTGTTCGCAAATCGTAACCGGATCCATATCCGACCGGGAGTCGAACACCGGTACGTCCAGTTGACCGCCCAATTTTTTAAGCTGGTCGATGGCCGCCGGGCGGTACACATCCGCAGGCACCAAATAAGGCGTTTTGCCGCTTTTGCGCAGCATTACCGAAAGCTTGCCCGCCGTGGTGGTTTTACCGGAACCCTGAAGCCCCACGAGCATGACCGACACCGGCTTCTCGCCAGCCAGATTCAACCCCTCGTGGGTTTCCCCCATGAGCTTGGTCAGGGACTCGTTGACGATCTTGACCACCTGCTGGCCGGGCGTCAGGCTGCCCATGACCTCCTGGCCAAGGGCGCGCTCCTTTATATCGGCGATCAGCCGCTTGACCACCTGATAGTGGACATCGGCCTCCAGAAGCGCCATGCGCACCTCTCGCAGACCGTCGGCAATGTTCTTTTCGGAGAGCTTGCCGTGGCCCTTGAGCTGCTTGAATACCGAATTTAGCTTGTCGCTTAGTGAGTCAAACATCGCAATCCATTACCGGCTGAATTAAAACCTTGAAAGTAGATTTTTTTAAATGGTATGTCAAGCTGTAAAAATGAAAACAATATCAAGTAAAATCGACATCAAGGACCTTTCGCGCGAACAGTTGACCCACTGGCTCACAGACCATGGCGAACGCGCGTTTCGCACCAACCAGATCCTGCGCTGGCTCTACCTTCAGCAGATCGACCAATTCAATGACATGACCAATCTGGGAAAGGCATTGCGCACGGAGCTTCAATCCGCTTTTACCAATCCTCGACTGATTGTGGAAGAGGAAAAGGCGTCGAACGACGGTTCCTTGAAGTTTTTATTCGGTCTTTCCGACAGCCAGCGCATCGAAACGGTGCTGATTCCGGAAAAAAATCACTACACCCTTTGTATATCCACCCAGGTGGGGTGCGCCCAGGGGTGCCGGTTCTGCATGACGGCCAAGGGCGGTTTCGTGCGCAATTTGACGCCGTCCGAGATCATCTCCCAGGTACGCGATGTCAAGCTGCGGGTCGAACGTGAGGAAGGCATGCCCTTGACCAACATCGTATTAATGGGCATGGGCGAGCCGCTGGCCAATTATGATAACGTCCTTCAGGCATTGGCAGTGATTACGGACGGCACCGACGGACTTAAATTTTCCACCCGCCGCGTGACCCTGTCCTCCGCAGGGCTTGTTCCGAAAATGGCCGAGCTGGGCCGGGACACCCAGGTCAACCTGGCCGTCTCATTAAACGGCGCCACTGACGAAACCCGATCCCGGCTGATGCCCATCAACCGCAAATATCCCCTGGAGCAATTGATCGCCGCCTGCAGGGCGTACCCCCTGCCGCCCAGGCGAAAAATCACCTTCGAATACATCCTTATAAAAGGGATCAACGACAGCCTGGAGGATGCCCTACAGTTGGCGAAACGCCTGCGCGGTGTCAGGGCCAAGATTAACCTGATTCCCTTCAACGAGCACCCGGGAAGCGACTTCAAGCGCCCGAGCAAAATCGATATCGAAAGGTTTCAGGAGTTTCTGGCAAGCCGCCACTACACCGTCATGGTGCGCTACAGCAAGGGGCAGGACATCGGGGCGGCATGTGGACAGCTTCGGGGAAACAAAAGGAGGGAGGAAGGATAATCGCCATATAAACTACAGCCTAATGCCTCAACGATTACTGATCACCGTTCACCGCTATCAAATCATATAGCGTTTGCACTCAGCCGTCGGCAATCCAAGCACCGCTATCTGCTGGGGCGCCCCTATTGTCTGAACCATAACTGAAACCGGCGAGGTATCCGGCGCTTTGCTGTATCCCGCACATATGCCTGCGGCCAGGGCTACCACTGCAGATTCGGCGCCGCCCGGGATCACCACCAGTGGCCCCGGAAAGTCTTTCACTTTCAGCACCATATCCGTTTTCACATCGATACAACGGCCAATTTGCTCGTTATCTTTTCTCGTTCTGCCTACCACAATTTTGGTCGCCGCATTCAGTCTCAGGTGGCGGCCATGTTTAAGCAGTTCCAGATCCTTTTCAGGAATATCGGCCTGATGGTCCAACAGATCCTTCAAGCGGCGGCTGAAAATTTTATCAGTCAACAGACACCCTCCTGCCGGTGCGGGAAAATCTTCAATCTTCAAAGCCTTGGCCAGTTCAAGCTGCGGTTTGCGAGAGCGGCCGGAAAGATCCATCAATTGTTGGCGATCAACGAGGCCTTTTTGCTCCATGGGCGTTTCCGGCAGGCACAAGGCGGACAGCGGCCGTAGAATATAGCCGTCATACCCTGAGTGTTTTTCCACGTACCTCAGAGAGGTTCGGTTCTGGCTCATGGGCCGCTGCCCCAACACTTCCCCTGAAAACAGAAAATCCAGCCCGAGTCCGGTCATAATCTCACCGGCCAGGCGGAACATCAGCGCATGGCAGTCCATACAGGGGTTCAGATTCCTACCGAAGCGAACCGATGGCGATCGCATCATCTCCATATAAATGGACGTAATACGCTTGACCGTCAGCGGGATGCCCGTGACTGACGACGCTTTTATAGCCTTTTCGGCAGAAAAAAAAGGGGTCTCGAACGTCACCCATTGCACATCGACCCCCTGTTTCTTCAACAAAAGAGCACTCAATATACTGTCCAAGCCGCCGGAGCAAAGCCCTAGGGCACGAGGATTTTGAGGTTGCGGCATACCATCCTTCTCCAACAAAACAAATGGCGGGGGGAGATCCCCCCGCCATCTCAATTCGATAAAAAGTGTGCTGCTTGTCAGCTATGCGCTTCTTCCTTGACGCCCACAGCCATTTTGTAAAGAACGGTCAACACGAGCGCACCGATAGCGTAGACACCAAGGGTAATACCAATCTCAGGTATGGTGGGCACGTATTCGTTAACCTCATGCATGGGGTTGGGCACGAATCCGCCGGCAATCATACCAAGGGCCTTGTCGATCCAGGTACCGCAGATAATCACGATGCAGGCGATCATCAGGGAACTTTCATTCTTGCGCGTTGCCGGCACGACCGTAAGCACGATGCCCGCTGACATCAAGATCATGGAAGCCCACATCCATGGGACCATGGCCCCATGACCGTGTAACCCGACGAACAGGTATTTCAGATGGGTCGTGTGCCCGGGGATATTGCTGTAAAAGGCCACGAACACCTCACACAAAAAGAAGAACACATTGATACAAATAGCGTAGGCCACGGTTTTAGCCAGGGTTTGAATCTGCTCGCGACCCGGATCGAAATTGGTAAAACGCCGGATAAAAAGGCACAGCAGAATCAAAAGCGAGGGGCCGGCTGCAAAGGCCGAAGCCAGGAAGCGCGGCGCCAGGACGGCGGTGAGCCAGAAGTGGCGGCCCGGCAGACCACAGTACAGGTAGGCCGTCACCGAGTGAATGCTTACCGCCCAGGGAATGGAAAGGTAAATCAGCGGTTTGAGCCAACTCTGGTAATGCACCCCGTTGCGTTCGGCTTCCAATACGTTCCACCCGATGATCAGGTTGAGAAAAAGGTAACCGTTGAGCACGATGGCGTCATAAAACAGCACGCTGTTAGGTGTCGGATAAAGAAGGACATTAAAGGCGCGCATGGGCTGTCCAAGGTCGACCAGAATCAGTAACAGACACATGACGATGGCGGCAATGGCCAGGAATTCTCCCAAAATGGTTATTTTCCCATATGCCTTATAGTCATGCAGATAATAGGGAAGAACCACCATCACACCTCCGGCCGCAACGCCGACCAGATAGGTGAAATTGGCTATGTAGAAGCCCCATGAGACATCCCGGCTCATGCCCGTGGTACACAGACCGAGCTTGAGCTGCATCAGGTAGAGTCCGAAGGCGGCCCCGATGATACCCAAAAGGACGACCAGCCATCCCCAGTACCATTTATTTCCTTTTACGGCTAATTCAAGCATGCTCACCTCACACGATGTAGTAGACGGAAGGCTCTGTTCCCAGGGTCTGTTTCCGCCTGATGGTGTAGTTTTCCTTCAACAGTTCCCGAACCTTTGAGTGTTCATCGTAAAGATCACCAAAGGCAATGGCACCGTTGGAGGCTTCCACGCAGGCGGGCATTTTGCCGACGGCCAGCCGTTCCGCACAGAAGTTGCATTTTTCAACCACACCCTTCATACGGGTGGGGAATTCCTTGTTGGTCTCCGGAATGAAAGGACGCGGATCCCGGAAGTTGAAGCTGCGCGCCCCAAAAGGGCAAGCGGCCATGCAGAACCGGCAACCGATGCAACGGTGAAAGTCCATCATGACGATACCGTTGTCGTTCTTGAAGGTCGCCTGGGTGGGGCAGGCCTTTACGCAGGGTGGATTTTCACAGTGGTTGCAAAGAAGCAAAAACGGACGATGCTCAATCTCCTCACTGGTGAACTGACCGGCTTTGTCGGTAAATGCATTATGGTAGTGAGCTTCCCAGATCCATTTGATTTCATTATTCTTTTCGGTAATGGCCGTGGGAATGTTGTGGATCTTGTTGCACGCTTCAATGATGGGCTCAAGGTCTTCGGCTGTCTGCAGTTTTCGGGTATCGATAACCATGGCCCACTGTTTGGCCGACTGGGCATCTTCTCCCTTGGCGACGTGATAACCGGGCCCATGAGCACCTTCGGAAGCAAAGGCATTGAGAACGGGTTTTGCCCCAAGACCCAGCGCGGAAACGCCAGCGATCTGAAGAAAGCGTCTTCTGCTGTTTTTCATACCTATTCTCCTTTTGGGTTATCTATGTGGCAATCCCAGCAATAGGGCCTTACGGATGCGTAATCGTGGCACCGGTCACAGAACTCGGCCTTGTTGGAATGACAGTCCAGGCAGGTATTGGAAAGGCTCATTTCGTATAGCTTGCCGTCCGGGCTCACAAACATCCGCTGCCCGCCCCTGACCACGTTGTGCCGCCATACATCCAACAATTGCATGTGTTCGGCCTTCATGAACTCGGTGTCCATGATGCAGGTCTTGGCCGCCTTCGCCTTGGCGGTCAGAACGAGTTCCGGAGCGGGAGCCGCTTTTCCCATGTTGAACCAGAAGGGAAAACTGATGACGACGATAAAAACAATCAATCCCGCGAGAATTATTTTCTTATCCTTCATCGGTTACTCCTCCATTCCCGGCAGCGGCTCGCCGCGCAAGTCGGTTTCTCTTTCCTTCTCCCCGGGCATAATCAGGGCGTTGGCCACCAATTCGTGAAGCCCGCATACATCGACCTCCGGCACCCAGTATTCCATGGAGGTTGGGAGCGCCGCGCGGTCGATGGCGCACACGCAGGAGAGCATGTTCACGCCGAATTTATCGTGAACGTATTTGACGGCATTGGCCCTTGGGAATCCGCCGGCCATACGCAGTTCCATGTTCTCACCGGCGTTGAGGCCCGCACCGCTGCCGCAGCAAAAGGTCTGTTCGCGGATGGTATTGGCCGGCATTTCATAGAAATTGTTGGCCACGTTTTGCAGAACGTAGCGCGGCTCGTCAAGCATGCCCATACCCCGTGAGGGGTTGCAGGAGTCATGGAAGGTAACGATCTTGTTGTCGTTTCGGCTTGGATCGAGTTCAAGCTTGCCGTGTTTGATGAGATCGGCGGTAAACTCGGCAATGTGCACCATTTTGGTGGAACTGGCGTTTTCGAACTTGGTGCCGGTGATGGGGTTGACCGGTTCTTCCAGAAAGTCGGCCGGACCGTTCATAGTGTCCATGTACTGGGAAATCACCCGCCACATGTGTCCGCACTCACCGCCCAGAATCCATTTGACCCCCAGGCGTTTGGCCTCGGCGTACATCTTGGAGTTAAGCCGCTTCATGGTTTCGTGGGAGGTGAAGAACCCGAAATTACCGCCCTCGGAAGCATAGGTGCTCCAGGTGACTTTCAGCCCGTATTTCTCTTTCAGGTAATGAAAGAGAAGCATGTAGCCCATACAGGTATAGGTTCCCGGGTCAGCGAAAACATCGCCCGAAGGTGTAATAAAAAGGATGTCGGCATCCTTTTCCATGTAGGCTGGATTCACTTGAACGCCGGTGACCTCTTCGATATCCTCGACGAAGAAATCGAGCATGTCTTTAAAGGCGTGTGGCTGAATGCCCAGATGGTTACCGGTTCTGTAACAGTTTGATACCGGTGTGGCGATCCAGTCAATGTTCAGGCCAAGTAAATTGAGCAATTCACGGCCCATGATGGTGATCTCGGCCGTGTCGATGCCGTAGGGACAGAATACCGAACAACGCCGGCACTCGGTGCACTGAAAAAGGTAGTACCACCACTCCTTAAGGACATCCAGGGTCATGGAGCGGGCGCCGCCCAACCGCCCCAGGATCTTTCCTGCGGTGGTGAAGTCTTTGCGGTAAACGCTGCGCAGCAGCTCGGCCCGCAAAACCGGCATGTTTTTCGGATCTCCGGTGCCAATGAAGAAATGGCATTTATCCGCACAGGCGCCGCAGCGCACACAGATATCCATGAAGACCTTGAAAGACCGGAATTTTTCCAGCCGTTCACGAAATCCCTCGTAAATGATCTGCTGCCAGTTCTCGGGAAGCTTCCAGTCTTCATCCATTGGATTCCAGGCCCGTGCGTTGGGAAGGCCCAGGGTTTCAACGCTCTTGGGGTTGGATGCATAGCAGTACATCCCCTTGCGGATATCCACTGGCGTGTCCATCCAACCCGCGCCGGACGGACGATGATCTATCTTTGACAATAGTTCATCGGAAGTGATCAGCTCATCTGCCATTATCTGCTCCTTTTGTCTTAAGCCTGATTTTCGGGCATTTTTACGACCGGCAGGCCGGCTTCGACCATTTTCTCACGGAAATCGTCCTCGTACTCATCATAAGTATGAACCTTGACCGGATAGTTCCAGGGGTTCACATGGCGAACCTGGCGGGTATTGCCGATCATGTTCCTGGTCGGGCTGAGGAAGACGCCGCCCATATGCATCAGCTTACTAAAGGGGATATAGGCCAGCAGGATGCTGACCAAAAATACGTGGGCGAAAAACAGAGCGCTGATCCCGTCGGGAATCGTGGGTCTGAAGGTAACGAGCCCCATGGTCAACTCTTTGATGGCGACGATATCCACTTTGGTGAAATAACGCATGAAGATCCCGGAAAGGGCGATCCCCATGATCAGGAACAGAGGAAAGAAATCCGCGGCCAGGGAAATGTAGCGTACCTGCGGGATAAAAATGCGGCGGAGGAACAGATAGAACACCGCGGCAAGCAGAACGAACCCGGAGATGTAGATACCGGGCAGCCCCCATTGGACGGCATCGTAAAGCACCTCGGTGCGGAAAAAGCTGTCCAGATTCTCGGTAAGCGTCACAAAAAACGGCACCGGTTCCGTAAAGAAACGCAAGTGCCGCACTACAACCGCAAAGAAAGCATAGTGAAAGGCCAGTGCGCCGACCCACAGAAAGATTTCCAGCTGGTAGGTCAGGTGGGGACCGGATTTAAGCTTCATACGCGTGTTGCGAAACAAAGACCGGAAGCAGACAATTTCCAGAAACATCCGGGCGATGACGCCAAACGTGGATGAGGGGTTGTCGATCTTGGCCTGTTTGAATCCAGGCAAAGATGGCTGCTGCCCGCAAGTGGTGGTAATTCGGAACGGCACCGCCGAACGCGACCACCCCATCACGCGGCGGGCAAAACCGACAACGAACACAATTACCGCCAAATAGGGTACAACGATGCCGAAAACCATCTGTAGGCCCGCCCCCTGTTGCGTACCCACATAGGCGATCAGGAACAGCACGATAACCGCTATGAGGCTAACCATGTAATTTTTATTCATCGAACCGCACCTCACTCCTTGGCCCTGGCAGATGTCTTTTGTTTCCTACCCCTTGCGTTTTCCTTACGTTACCTCGCAACGAGAGCGCAAAAGCGTCTCCAAAAACGGGTTGGAAAAGCCGCAACCGCTGCCGGATGCCTGATCGAAAGATTAAAAAAATCAGAAACCGGGCCCGTCTGCCTCGGTTTCCGCAATCAACCCCGCTCGCTTCAACGAACCGAAAAACTGATTTCTGGATTCCGTCGCCTTGAGCTCGTAAATCTTTTCCCGACAAGCCACGTAAACGTCGAAAGCCACCATGGCGATCTGGTCGATCTTGTGATCCAATTCACGAATACTCAGATTCGAATTGTCTCCATTGCCACCCAATTGTTGGCGAACGATCTCTTTCAGGGAGAAAATGAACCCTGTGGCCCTGGACGGCGAAAAGGATTGCACGGCCCGAATTCTCATTACCGGATCAAGGGCCTTGATTATCGCCTCACGGTCACTCCCCGTGATCAGGGAGTCAAGGAGCAAATCCAAGCTGTGGTGGGTAGCCTGACCCACCGGGTTGGCAAAAGGATCTTTCTGGCTTTTGAGGAACCGCGACGTATCGGCCGGATAAGTATCCACGGTAACCTGGAACCAGCGTTTCAGAATCTCTTGTTTCTTGGATGCCAGCGTGTGTATTGAACTCATTTAAATGTCACCCCAATGACACCCGCGAAGTATACCCGGGTCCCCTCATCTGGGCCTCAGCTTGTCTTTCTGGATTTTTATTGGAAATATTGTGCAACAGTCGGAAATCAGCTAAATTCAAGGTCGAATCTATAGTCAACTTACCCTTTTCTGTCAAGGACAAATAAGCCGTGGCCTTACCGGCAGGCAACGATCCAACGCCCCTGTTTTTCTATCGAGAGTGAAGATTCTCTCGTGAATCGGCAAGGGCAAGGTACAAGGCGCCAACCGCCAATTCAGCACAATGGAAATGATCCTCGGGCAAGGTCTGCAGATAGGCGGCCACCGTTTCCGGATTGATTTCCCAGGCCTCCATGGTCGTCTTTCCTTCAACCAGCGCCACGATGGCGTTACAGCAGGCGTTGGTGTTGATACACCCGTCGATATCATAGGCGATCGTCTTGATCGTGTCGCCATCGAGATTGATAAAAAACTCAACCGTATCGCCACAATCACCCGTTTTTTTAGCGTATCCGTCGGTATTCCGCAGCCGCTCGCGATGATCGTAACGAAAAGCCATTTCCAGGAAGGTCAATGCGTGTTCCTGCCAGAAATCGCTTGTCTCATTTTGGTTTTTCATGAAAAAGTCTCCCGTGCCAAGGATAGTCACCGCTATTGCCGAGCAAGTTATAGAAGCCGCCGCCGCCTTTGTCAACACAGGTTGCGGTCAAGATCTCAACCAATTGCGATAGTTAGCTATTTGTGTTAGTTTGAAAAGACCTCCCCCGTGCGGACAAACGGTCACGGATTCGCTTACCGGCACGACACAAAAAGAAAGGATGCCAGTCATGAAAATCGCCGCCGTTGTCGCCAACGTGGCTCAATTGGTCGCGATATTGATTATTTTTTTCGTCGGTGGCCTGAACCTGGGCGCCCTGATCATTTTTTTACTCTTTTTTCTGATGGCCATCCCGTTCGTAAATTTTCTGGTCCTGTTTTTCGCCCAGCCCTCCCAGCCGGCGCCGGCCGCCGACCGGAATGAGGAGAATCGAATCGTTAAACGGGAAGCCATGCGTGTTCAGTATCACGAAGACCACGCCCCTGTCCTGAAAACGCAATTGGGTGCCTTTGCCGTTAAAAATATTTCCGAGGGCGGCGTTTGCGTCAGCGCCTCGTCCGGAACCCCTTTCAAGCGACGCATCTCCGGACAGATCCAGCTTCTGTGCGGTGATCTCCTGAAATTCAAGGCAACCTTGATGAGAAGAGACGAAGGCGAAGTGGTTTTCGGTTTTAAGGATCCCATTGGAACGGCTGTTTTGCTCGAGGAGAAAAAGATCGTGGCCATCGGCCCGATCGCCTGACGCCGCTCGCCGTGCCTTATGGCCTTCCGGATTGATACACAAATTTTGATTTGACGATAAACCGTCGGGATCGTTTTGGGTTTGATGGCCAGGCAAGCTGACAATCAAAGGTTGAGGCTGGCAAACAAGATCGGTACAATCGGCGCTAAGTCGATGAGGCTGAAATGGGGGGGGGAGAGGCTACCCGCCTTTATTGCCCATGACGCATCTCTTTACGTCGGTCATGGCCGGTCCGTCGATCACCGCCCGAACGGCGTTCTGGCAAATACCCGTTGTAGTCAAAAATACGACGGTCATCGCCAAAACGACGACCGCCATTGTCGATTGCTATGATTTTTCCGGAGACGCTTTTTTGGGCGTTATGCATTCTTTTTTCCATCTTTTCAATACCACGAGAAGCCATCCACGTCTGCTGGCAAGATTCTGTTTCCAACAGGCAATTTACTATATTCATGCAGAAAATATACCAACAACCGCCCAAAGAAAGACAACTATTTAAATAATATTGCTATATTTCCCGTTACCAAGATAGCGCGCAAAAAACATGTGGAAATCAGGGTAACAATACCCATGAAATAATTACCACATAAGAAAAAAATGCCATGTTTTTCAAGGCAGTAACGCGTCTCCCCACGATGATCTTGTACCGATTCGGCACATTCGTCAGCCGCGGCGCTTTTTTGCCCTGGAGGCGCCCTTTCGCCGGGTGGGTACCGAATTGCCCCGTGAGCGTTTTTGCTTGCGGCCGCCTTGATCTTTTTTCCGGCTTACTGTCCCGCCAAAAAACAAGGGTTCCAGCTCCCGAGCGTTCAACGCTTTCAGGGCTTCACGAATCAGGCGGCGATTGGCGGGGTTGCGATACTGGATCAGCGCCCGCTGCATTTTGCGCTCACGAAACGTCTTGGCCACATAAACGGGCTGTCCACTGAATGGGTCTTTTTCAGTGTGGTAAATGACGCCGGAAAGGGTCAGCGGCAAAGGGATGAAATCCTGAACCTGCTCGGGATGCATTTTTCTCGCAATAAAATAACGCGCCATGTTCAGCGCGCTTTCCAGGGTCGAACCGGGATGAGCGCTGATGAAGTAGTTAACGATGAATCGAGGGGAGGGCAGGTTCTTGTTGGCCCGTTTGAATTGCCGAACAAAGCGATCATAGACATCAATGGATGGTTTGCCCATGATTTTAAGCACGGTCTCGTCCACATGTTCGGGGGCCACCTTCATGCGCCCGCTGATGTGAAAACGACAGATCTCCTCAAGACAGGCATCGGTCCGGTCATCACCGAACAGATCGTGGCGGAAGCCGCTGCCCACAAAGGCATGCTTAACCCCCGGCAGGGCACGGATGCGCCGGTAAAGCGCCAGGCTTTTCCCATAACCGGGATCGAGATGGGTGCAGGTTTGCGGTACCAGGCAGCGCCTCTTGCCGCAAAAGCCCTTGGTGGACCAGCGCGAGCAATCGGCTCCGTAGAGATTGGCCGTCGGCCCCCCCATGTCGCTGATCGTTCCATGAAAAGAAGGATCTTGAACCAGGCGCTCCGCTTCCCGGACGATGGACTCGGCGCTCCGACTCTGAACCAGCCGCCCTTGATGAAAATAGAGGCTGCAAAAATTACATTCGCCACAGCAACCGCGATGGGTGACCAGACTGTGCCGAACCGTTTCCAGCCCACGGACACCACCGTCGGCGTCATATGTTGGATGCCAGGCGCGACGATAATCCAGTTCATAGATGGCGTCCAGATCATCTTGTTCAAGGGGCTTGGGCGGCGGGAAAACCACGACGTACCGGTCACCATGGGCCTGGGCCACGGGGAGGGCGGTAAAGGGATTCTGCTGCTTGTAAAACCCAACAAAGGCTTGGTTAAAGGATTGACTGTTACCGGAAACCGATTCCAAGGAAGGCAGGCGAACAACTTCGTCAAAGCCCTTCAGTTCCTTACGGATCACCGCCGTTCCCGGAATATGGTCCAGCTGTTCGATGGCCTCTCCCCGGCTCAGGCGACGGGCGATTTCCAACACCTGCGTTTCGCCCATGCCGTAAACAAGCATATCCGCCCGGGCATCGAACAGGATCGACCGCCGCACACGATTGTCCCAGTAATCGTAATGAGCCAGGCGACGCATACTAGCCTCGATACCGCCAATCACCACGGTGGCGTTTTTAAAAGCCTGGCGTACCCGGTTGGCGTAAACGATCAGAGCCCGGTCCGGCCGCTTGCCAACCATCCCGCCCGGACTGAGATCGTCTTCACGACGCGGCCGCTTGTTGGCCGTGTAATTGGCCACCATGGAGTCCACATTGCCGGAGGTAATACCGAAAAACAAACGCGGGCGTCCCAAGCGTTTGAAATCCTCGGCGCTACGCCAATCGGGCTGGGCAATAACCCCCACCCGAAAGCCCTGGGCCGCCAACACCCGACCAATCACGGCCGTGCCGAATGCCGGGTGGTCCACATAGGCATCGCCCGTGATCAGAATGATGTCCAACCGGTCCCAGCCACGCCCTTGCATGTCCGATTGTGAAACCGGCAAAAAATCGCTGCTTTCGGTCTTCATCATGCCATCAACAGACCAAGGGAAAAAACAAGTCCCAGGATCAGCAGGTTTCGCGCGGTTTCTCCGATCAACACATTTAACGCCCGACCGCTCCAGATGGCACACATTTTTCTCCAGGAGCGGTAATGGAAGAAAAGGCAAAACAGAGGCAAGATGGCGGCCCAGACCGACTCCTTGACAAAAGCCAGACACAGTAGGCAGGCCATGATCCCGTTGGCCAGATAAAGCCACTTCCCGAACAAACGGCCGAACAGGACAATGGTGGTATGTTTGCGGCAGGCCTTGTCGTTTTCGTAATCACGGAAATTGTTGACGATCAGGATGTTGACAGCGGCCAGGCCGACCATCAAGCCGGCCACGAAAACCAACGTGTTGAAGGCCCCGGCCTGCACATAAAAGGAGAAGGCAACCGCTACCAGACCAAAAAAAATAAGCACGAACAAATCGCCCAATCCATGGTAAGACAAGGGCCAAGGTCCCGCGGTATATGCCAGCAACGATACCACGCAGACAGCGCCCACAAGGATCATCTCCCAGCCGCCGTAATAGATCAGGCCGGAACCGAACAGGCATGCCAGCGCAATGGCCACGACCGTGCCGATGAGCATGGATCGGGGCGGAATCCAACCCGAGGCCACGGCACGGGCCGGGCCCAAGCGGTCCTCGTTGTCCGTTTTTTTGGCGAAATCAAAATAATCGTTGCTGAAATTGGAGGCGATCTGCGCCAACAGGGCAAAGAGCAGACAGAGTATCGCTGGCACAAGTTTAAATTGTTCGAAATGCGCTGCCAGGGCAGTGGCCACGATCACCGGGACCGACCCGGCGGCCAGTGTTTTTGGCCGGGCCGCCAGCAACCAGGCCTTGACGGAATTGGTTTTTACATCGTTCATTTAAGCGGTCACCCTGTTTGTCATCTTATCGCTTGAGCCTGACCGGACGATGGTGTATCAGGGTTTCCGGAAAAAGCAACCGATTTATCGGGAATTCCCGTGGAGGATATTGTGCCCATTTATTATGTTGACGGTAAATTCGTTCCGGCCGAAAAAGCGTCCCTTCCCGTGGACGATCTGGCTCTTTTACGCGGCATCGGCGTGTTCGATTTGCTGCGCACCTATAACGGCCGGCCCTATTTTCTGGATGCCCACATCGAACGGCTGGAAAATTCGGCCAGGGAGATCGATCTCGCCCTGCCCTGGAACCATGACGAAATCGCCGCCATTGTCAGAGAAACCCTGGCAAAAAACGAGCTTCCCGAGGCCAATATCCGCATTGTCGTCACCGGCGGCCCCAGCACCGATTTCATGACGCCCTGCGGCCCGCCGCGGCTGTTGGTGCTGATTTCGCCGACACCAAAAATCCCGGAGCAATGGTACACCGACGGGGTCAAAATCATTTCCTGGGAAGTCGAGCGCCCCATTCCAGGCGCCAAAAGCATCAACTATATCGATGCCAGCATGGCTCTTAAAAAAGCATCCACCCAGGGTGCCATCGAAGCCCTTTACATCGACCGCAACGGCCTGGCCCTGGAATGCACCACGGCCAATATTTTTGCCTTCACGGGTGACCGGCTGATCACCCCCGGCCGGGGTATTCTTTGCGGCATCACCCGCAAGGTGATCCTTGAATTGGCGGCCCCCCTGTTCCCCATCGATATCCACGATATTTCACTGACCGAGCTCATGGCCGCCGATGAGGTATTCATTACCGGGACCAGTAAGGTTGTCGTGCCGGTGGTAAGCATTGACGACGCTGCCATTGGCAATGGCCGCCCCGGCACCAACACCCGGCGGTTAATGGAGACCATCAAAGAGCACACCAAAATGCACTAATCCGCCGGGCGACGGTATTTTTCATTCATTCGACTGCCATCCCTTTTCCGGCGCCCACCCCAGGACCGTACGGGCCTGACGCCAAATCGGGCTTTCCGACAGCCGTTCCTGCTTTCCCAACGATTCCTGAACCAATTTAAATACCCGACCGGTCAAACGATTTTTTCCGGCGGCCAAACGGATCACTCCCTGGAGCAGGAAAAAGCTAAGCAGCAACACCAAAGCGATGGTCCAAAAGGCGTGCAGAAAAAAATCCCCGGATAAAATCGTGCCTGTGAAGAAATTGAACGCGGTCAGCCACCCCACATAGGCCAAAACCGCCAATACCGGCAGATTGAAGACCAACTGCAGCAGCCCGCCACTGAGCCGCCCGCCGATCCTGTCAAGCTCACTTTCCAGGGTTTCCTGCCAGATACGGGAAAAATGATCTCCCAAGGCCTCGCCCTCGCCCGGTGCCTGGCGAAGCTCGCGCACACCGTTCACAAACCGGGCCCGAATCAGCAATTCGGCAATATCGGGCCACTTGCGGCCAACAATGCCGGCATAGCGGGAAAGGGCAACGTTAGTTCCCGGCCCACGATGGGCATCGTCCAAATCTTTTTTGGATTCCCCGTATTGCTTGATGACCGAAACGGCTCCGAAAGCCTGACGCACCGGATTGCCGAAGCGCAGCAAGGAGGCCAGACCACTGCCGAACACCAGAATACGCGCCCAAATTGTCACCAACCATCCCACCGGGCCGACCCATCGCTGGGCCAGATGTTGATACAAACGCACGTTGATTCCCGTCGCCGCGCCGCTGTCCTTACCCTGAAAAGCGGTCAGAGCGGCTTGCAGGGCCTCTGTTTCCGTGGCACTCATGCGTTCGATGGTCGCCGACAAGTGTGGCGCATCCCGCCCTGCCTCGTCGCGAATGGCCTGCTCAAGATAGGTTTTCAGGTTACGGGCATTTTCAAGCCGCCGGTCAACGGAAAACCCGTCCCGGTTGAAGGTGGTGACAATCAATTGCCGCAGCCGGTCGAACTGGTCGCGTTCATGTCTGGGACGCACATGCTCGTTCCATTCGGGATCGGCCAGATGGCTTCTGGCTGAAACGCAAAGCGCCTCGGCCGGGGTCACCGGCCAGGCATCGGCGATATAGCGCGAAAACTCAGGCATGATGGTTTCGGTGAGCTCCGCCTCATCCAGGCGGTCGCATTTGTTGACCGCCACAACAAGGCTCTCACCGCTGAACAACCGCACATAGGGCGCCAAAAAATCGGTATGATCGCGTCGTTTGGGATTTTCGGCGTCGAATACGCAAATCAATATGTCTGAAAGCGTAATGGCCTTGTGAATGATAGGGATGTGGCGATCCTGCTGGGTGCTGTCGGTGTCCGGGGTATCAATCAAAATAACATTTTCCAGCGCTTCAGCCGCCTTGCTGGCGTGAATGCGTATATTCTCTTGCCCCAGTTGGTCCACCAATTGACCGGCATCGCCCGCCTCCCGGCAAAAAACCACCACCTGCCGGGTGGTGGGACGCTGACGGCCGGAGGGCGAAAGGTGATCGTCGCCGGCAAGGGCGCTAAGCAAAGTGGATTTGCCGGCCCCCGATGGTCCCACAAGGGTAACCACGAGTTTGCGATCAAAGCGTTCGGCCAGCTGGTCGATCATGCGCAAAGCTTCGTCGCAGCTTTTACGCAAACCGGCCGCCGGGCGCCACAAATCGAGACCGTCAAGAGACTCCGAAAGGGCCTGGATGTCGGCCCGCACGTCTTCAACCTGGGCCATGGCCCGCAAACGGGCCTGCCTGGCTTC
Source organism: uncultured Desulfosarcina sp. (assembly GCA_963668455.2). Classification (GTDB taxonomy): domain Bacteria; phylum Desulfobacterota; class Desulfobacteria; order Desulfobacterales; family Desulfosarcinaceae; genus Desulfosarcina. The sequence goes on along the minus strand of CAXXOY010000014.1, from coordinate 463,559 downwards.
CATCATGATCGTTCCTCCAAAACGCGTTTCAAGTGCGACAACTGATTTTGCATGGACGCCATCCGTTCTTCGGCCGAATCCATCGTTGCCTTTCCGGCCGTAAGCATCGGTCCCGTAATGTCCGTTTCGAAAAGGGCTTCGATGGCTTTGAGTTTATGAACCAACCAAGCCCGGGCCACCGGCCCCAAAAGGCCTTGCAATTGTTTCAGATCGGCTTTTTTCATACCCTCCGTGGCCGGAATGGCCACCAACGCGAACAGGTCGTTGAGGCCGAAGATGCCGCTCAGTTTGACGCTGATGCCTGTCGCACCCACCGGGTCACCGGTGTGCAGGACGTAGGTGACCGCGGCGGTCGCCGGAATGACGTTGAGCATGGCCGAAAAGGTCTGTCGGATCTGATCGGTCGCGGTCATGCGGGAGCGCTGATCGGCGACCAGCCGCTTGAGCTCGTTTTCCAGATCCTTGGTCAGGCTGAGAACGACATCCTTTTTCCCGAGCATGTCATCGACCAGAGCCTGCCAGTCGCTCTCCTTGAGGGTCTGCTGCGCTCGGGCAAAGCCGGCGGGTAAGGGAATGCAAAGCTCAGTGGCACCGGCATCCGCGGTTTTCTCGCTGACGCCCGTGCGCCCGTCCAATTGCCGCGCCAGCTCCTTAAGATCCACCATAACCGGATCCGATACCGGCAGACGGATTGTCAAGGCCGGATCGACGGCGGCTTTTCGAAGGCGGCCGGCGGAGCGGACAAAATCGGTCTCCATGGCCGCAGCCAGATCACCGGCGGCCGGCATTTTCCCTTTTTGTTTTTTGCCGTCGACCCAATTGGCCAGACGCATCATCAGCTGTACGGGCGAGCCGACCACCTTGCCGGTCTTACGCATGAATTTGATGTGCTTTGGATCCGTGGCCTGCCAGAGTTCGGCAAACCGGCGCACCACGGCATCCATGGGCAGATGCCCCACGGCATCCTGCACACAGCTTTGCTGGACCGTTTGTAAGGCCTTCAAGTAAAGGTCCTGGTGTCGGCATGCATCCCCAGTCGCTTTCAAAAACCCTTCGGCCTGCTCGATAACAGCGCCGAAAATCGATTGATGAAGCTCTCCACGCACCTGACGGGGGTCCATCCGCTTCAATGCGTCCAACAACCCGGTCCCGTGCTCGCTCACGGGTATAAGGGTCGCGGGCATCTGACCGGCGGCGACCCGGTTGTCCTCAAGAGCCCTATAAACACCCAGTACGTGCTCCCCGGCCCCGTTGCCGTATAGATGGCGCGCCACGGTTCCCGCGTGTTCATTAACCTCGGAATCGGAAAAAGCGGGGTCCACGCGATACACCAGAAAACAGGTACGCGTTCCCACGCTGGTCAACATGCGGGCGATGAAATCAGTGTTATCGCGGTTGTTATAGTTCGCGTTGGTAAAAATATAGATCAGCACGTCCGCAGCGCTCAGGGCGCGCTCGGCCATGTCACGATTCTGGTAATCCCCCTTGGCGCCCGTATCGAAATCGGGTGTGTCCACCAGTGCCAGGCCCGGGGCCAGGGAATCGGAATAAAAAAGCAGCGGATCACCGGGGGTGGTCAAATCATCAGGCTGTTCAAGGGATCGGGGCGAACACTGGAAAGGGTCGAAAATGGCCTCCGCGACCCCGGAGACATCCCGGTGAGCCGAACCCAGCGCGATCAGCATGCGCCGATTGATGCCGGCCCGGCCGCCGGTGGGCGAAACCGTCTCACCGGCCAGGGTATTGAAAAGCGTGCTTTTGCCCGCCGATCCGCCACCGCAAATGGCGGCCACCAAAGGAAAATCCGGCATCAGGCGAGGCAGAAGCCGGGTATTGATGGCCGACGTCCACTCATCCACCACCCCCCGATCCACCATGGCCGCATCGCCGGCAAGGGTTTGCACATCGTTTTTAAGCTGGACGAGAGCATTGATGGTGCCTTCATCGTATAGGGATTTCACCGTTCTTGAAGCCTCCTTCCCCTTCTCGTGGCATGAGTGGATATCGACAAGAAACCGTCAATGTGAATGTCAGCCAACAACCCGCGATCCAGAATAATCCCCTCCCACCGGTTACCGTTCACAGATCACAACTACCCCTTCATCCGATCCCAAAACGCATTGCCGCCAGCTTGCCGCCCCCGGCTTGAACCACCACCGGAAGGGGGTGGAGGGGGAGACATCGGGCCGGATTGGGAATCGAGCCCCCTTAATCTGCGGATACGCTCCTCCATGGGCGGATGGGTGGAAAAAAGGTTTTGCAGACTCTTTCCCGAGAGCGGATTGACGATGAACATGTGCGCCGTGGCCGGACTGGCGGAGGTCATGGGAATCTGTTTGGAGTAGGTCCCCAATTTTTCCAGGGCCCGGGCAAGTCCATCGGGAGAGCCCATGATCTTGGCGCCCGTGGCGTCGGCCAGATATTCCCGGGAACGGGAAACCGCCATCTGAATGATCGTGGCGGCCAGGGGCGCAATGATGGCCATGACGATCATGCCGATGGCGCCTCCGCCGCCGTTGTTATCGTCCCGTCGCATACCGCCGAAGATCGCCGACCAGCGGGCCATGGAGGCCAGCATCATGATCGCCCCGGCCATGGTTGCAGCAATGGTTCCGATCAGGATATCCCGGTTTTTCACATGGCCCAGTTCATGGGCCAGCACCCCCATGATTTCCTGGCGGTCCATCAATCTGAGCAGTCCTTCGGTGGCGGCCACTACGGCATGTTCGGGGTTGCGCCCCGTGGCGAACGCGTTGGGCGCTTCCTGGGGAATGATGTACACCTTGGGCATGGGCAACTCCGCCTGACGCGCCAGGGTCTGGACCATGCCGTAAAGTTCCGGCGCCTCCGTGCTGGAAACCTCGCGTGCCCGGTACATCTTGAGCACCATCTTGTCCGAAAACCAGTAACTGAAAAAGTTCATCCCGGCGGCCATCACCAATGCGATCATCATCCCCTGGCGGCCGCCCATCAGATTGCCTGCCAGCACGATGAGCACCGTCATCGCGGCGAGAAGAAAGGTGGTTTTAAGTTGGTTGCCCATTTTCGATTTCTCCTTGGATAGTATTTGCGTTATCCGATCTTATCGGGTCAAAGAATCTTCTCCTCAAATAAAGTGCACTAAAATAACACCTATTCCTCCCATGGCAACACAAATTAATCCGTCCCGCCCCCGGGAAATCGACGCCTCCGTTTCCCTGCCGCAACGCCTTCAGGGGGCATGCGCGATCTTACCGGCATGGCATCTTAATACCTTTACAACAATAGGTTTCGATGTTACTTTTGTGCAATAATGAAACGGTGCGTTTCCATTGCACATCCACAACAGAAAATGGGTTCGGGGAATCAATATGGATTACATCAAAATCAAATTCGGCGGCAAGTTTGATCCCACAGGTCACAATCTGGAAAAAACCATCCAGGAAATATTCAGACCGCGGCCTGTAAGCCCCATGTTTTCATCCCGCGAGTGCATGTGGACCCCTCAGGTGGATATTTTCGAGACACCTGACGAAATAATCATCTGGGCCGAGCTCTCCGGTGTGGAAAAGGACGACCTGGATCTTGAAATCAACTCCCGTGCGGTTAAAATTTCAGGTATCCGCCGGGAAATACCGCGAGTGCCCGAGGGCACGTTCCGATTGGCCGAAATTCAATACGGCCGCTTCGAACGTATCTTTTATCTGCCGTCACCCGTGGATACGGAGGTCGTCTCATCCACTTATGCCAAGGGGATGCTCAAAATCAATATCGCCAAACGCAAGCTCGACACGGTTCATAAAGTTCCCATCATTGAAGAATAGCGGGTTTTCCAGCGGCCACACAGAATCGTCCACAAGGAAAAACGGCCGCCCTTGCCTTGGAATTCACCGAATCACGTCCTTTCAGGAGGCATAATGCAAGACAAGCAACCATCGTTGGATTATAGTACCGAAAATTTACCGACCGCGCTTCCCATCCTGCCCCTTTTCGATGCGACCTTGTTTCCTAAAATGGTGTTGCCACTGGTGGTGATGCGCGGAGAATCCGTCCAGTTGATCGACGAGGCCATGGCCAAGGACCGCATGATCGGCCTGGTGGTGGCCAGAAAACAGGAAAACGTCAAGCCCAATCCCGACAGCGATGACATGGCCCTTGTTGGTACAGTCGCCCTGATTCTAAAAATGGCCAAGACCGAAGACAACCGTGCCCAGCTGTTGGTCCAGGGCCTGAGCCGCTTTCGGGTCAAGTCCTACCAGAACGGCAAGCCCTACCTGTTCGCCAAGGTGGAATATTTCGATGACATTGATCGGGTGGACAACGAGACCGAAGCCTTGATGTCAAATGTTATCAAGCAGTTCAGCCGGGTCGTACATCTATCTCCGGGCCTGCCCAAAGAAATGGGCTCCATGGCCACATCCATCAAGGAACCCGGCACTCTGGCGGACATGGTGGCCTCGACCATCAACTCCTCGGCCGAAGAAAAACAGCTTATCCTTGAAATTCAGGACTCCACCGACCGCCTCAAGGCGGTAACCAAACTGGTTCATCATCAGCTGGAAATCCTGGAGCTGGGCGACAAAATTCAGTCCCAGGTCAAGGGCGACATGGACAAGCGCCAGCGCGAATACTACCTTCGCCAGCAACTCAAAGCCATCAAGGAGGAGTTGGGCGAAACCGACGATACCGGTGTCGAGATCGAAGAATACCGCACCAAAATAAAGGAGGGCAACCTGCCCGAGCTGGCCGTCAAGGAGGCCGAACGCGAACTGGACCGTCTGGCGCGCATGCACCCCAGTTCGGCCGAATACACGGTATCCATGACCTATCTGGACTGGCTCACCGAACTGCCCTGGGACGAAAGCACCAAGGATAATCTGGACATCGAAAAAGCGCGCGCGGTTCTGAACGACGACCACTACGGGCTCGAAAAGGCCAAGCGGCGTATCATCGAATACCTGGCCGTGAGAAAACTCAAGCCCGATTCCAAAGGACCCATCCTCTGTTTTGCCGGCCCTCCGGGAACCGGTAAAACCTCCCTGGGCAACTCCATCGCCCGCGCCCTGGGCCGCAAATTCCAACGCATCTCGCTGGGCGGCGTGCGTGACGAGGCTGAAATACGCGGTCACCGGCGCACCTATGTGGGCGCCCTGCCCGGCCGGATTATTCAAGGATTGCGGCGGGCCGGTTCCAACAATCCACTGTTCATGCTGGATGAAATTGACAAAGTGGGCTCCGACTTCAGAGGCGATCCTTCGTCGGCGCTGCTCGAAGTCCTGGACCCGGAGCAGAACTTTTCCTTTTCCGATCATTACCTGGACGTCCCCTTTGATCTGTCCAAGGTCATGTTCATCACCACGGCGAACGTTTTAGACACCATTCCCTCGGCCCTGCGCGACCGTATGGAAGTGCTCGAACTGTTGGGCTACACGGAAGACGAGAAGGTCAAAATCGCCAGCCGCTACCTGATTCCCCGTCAGCGGGAAGCCCATGGGCTTACAGCCAAGCAGATAAACATCACCATCGGCGCCATCCGGCATATCATCACGGGATACACGCGCGAAGCCGGCCTGCGCAACCTGGAGCGCGAAATCGCCAGCGTCTGCAGGGGGGTGGCCACCGGCATCGCCGAGGAAAAAATCAAAAAGGCAACGGTCAAAATCGGAGACGTGGCCGACTATCTGGGACCGGTCAAGCTTCAATCCGAGGCCAAAACCCGCATGACCACCCCCGGCGTTGCCATGGGCCTGGCCTGGACGCCCACCGGCGGCGACCTGTTGTTCATCGAAGCCACGGCCATGAAGGGGAAAAAGGGGCTTACCCTTACCGGACAGTTAGGCGAGGTCATGAAAGAATCGGCCACGGCGGCGCTGAGTTTCATTCGCGCCAATGCCAAAAAACTGGGCGTGGACGAAGACTTTTTTGAAACCCACGATCTCCACATCCATGTACCGGCCGGAGCCATCCCCAAGGATGGCCCTTCCGCCGGTGTGACCATGCTCACCGCACTGGTATCGCTGCTGAAAAACAGAACCATCAAAAAGAACCTGGCCATGACCGGCGAAATCACCTTGCGCGGCCAGGTGCTCCCCGTTGGCGGCGTCAAGGAAAAGGTGTTAGCCGCCCATCGGGCCGGCATAAAGACCATCCTGCTGCCCAAGTGGAACGAGAAGGATTTGATCGACATCCCGCAAAAAGTGCGCGATGACATCGAATTTCATTTCATGGAAAAGATGATGGATGTACTGAAGATCGCCATCGATAAATGAGATCCCGAATTCCGAGAACCAAAAAGCAAACCCGGCTGACGATCCTCTTCTCCGGGTTACTGCTTTTAATCCAGGCATGCAGCTCGACGCCGCCCCCCACGCCCCCCGGCCACCCCAAGCCCTACCGGGTGAGCGGTGACTGGTATCAACCCATCCCCGACGCCAAAGGGTTCAGCGAAAAAGGACTGGCCTCGTGGTACGGCCGCAAATTTCATGGCCGAAGGACGGCCAACGGGGAAGTCTACGATATGTACGCCATGACCGCGGCCCACAAAACCCTGCCCCTGGGCACCTGGGTGCAAGTGCGGCGCCTGGACACCGGCAAACGCATCGAGGTCAGGGTCAACGACCGCGGCCCGTTTATAAGGGGCCGCATCATCGACCTTTCGTACACCGCGGCCAAAGAGCTGAACATGATCGGGCCCGGAACGGCCCGCGTGGAAATCGTTGCCCTGGGTGAACGCAAGCATACCGCCAAAGGCGATACCTTCGTTCCCGTGGACTATTACAGCGGCAAGTTTACCTTCCAGGTGGGGGCCTTTGCCAGCCGGGAAAACGCTGAACGCTTGCGGGACAAGTTGAGCCGTCGATACACCAATGCCCATGTGGTTCCCTACGATCGCGGGGATGCGACCTTCTACCGAGTGCGCGTCGGCCAGTGCACAAACCTTGAGGCCGCGACCGCGTTTGAGCGCCGCCTGGCCGAAGATGGTTTTCCGGATGCAATTATCGTCGCCGAGTAAGCTCGGCGAGTATTAAGTGTTAAGCGATAGTTTCTAAATGCCCAAACTTCTACCAAACGTAACTACCACTTTCCTCGACCGCGACGGCGTCATCAACCAGGACTCCCCGAATTACATCAAACACAGCCGGGAATTTTGTCCCCTGCCGGGAAGTATCGATGCCATTGCCCGATTATCCCGGGCGGGAATTCGCATCATCGTTGTCTCCAACCAGTCGGGCATCAACCGTGGCATCGTCCCCTCGCACGAATTGCAGGCCATCCATTACGAGCTGCTGAGGGCGGTCTCGAACCTGGGGGGTAAAATAAGCGACATTTACCATTGCCCGCATCACCCCGACGAAAACTGTAATTGCCGCAAACCCGAACCGGGCATGATTCTATCCGCGGCAAAGCGCCATGGCATCGATCTTTGCCAATCGGTGATGGTCGGCGACAGCGCCAAGGACATTCTGGCCGGTCAGCGAGCCGGTTGCGGCGCCACCGTGCTGGTCAAAACCGGCAATGGTGAAAAAGCGCTGCAATCCCTGGTTCAACAGGACTGTCCGCCGGACGCCGTCGCCGACGACCTGGCCGCCGCCGCCACCTTGATCCTCGATCGACGCCATGCCTAAAAAAAGCGCCCAGGAAATCATTATTGCCGGCCGCATCCAGCACGTCACATACTACAACCGGGACAACCATTTCATGATCGCCCGCCTGAAAACGGACGAGAACCGCCAGACCATCACCATCAAAGGCACCATGCCCGATCCCAAGGCCGGCGAATCCGTCGAGGTGCGGGGCACCTGGCAGGCCCACCCGCGCTACGGCCAGCAGCTGGCGTTCACCCGTTTCACCAACAAATTGCCGGCCACCGTGGACGGGGTTCGAAGTTACCTGGAAGCCGGTTTTATTAAAGGTGTCGGCAAAAAACTAGTGGGACGCATCATAGACCATTTCAAAGCCGAGACCCTTTCCATTATTGAATCGGAGCCGGACCGGCTGACCGAAGTAAGCGGCATCGGTAAAAAAACCGCCAGGCGCATTTTCGACGCCTGGCAGGCCCACCATGCGGCCCGCAAATTAATCGGCTTTCTGGAGCAAAACGGGGTCGACCCCGTGCATGCAGCCCAATTGCTGCGCGAATACGGCAACGACGCGGTCGAGGTGCTCTGCAACGATCCTTACCGAGTAGCGGAGGACATTCCGCGTGTCGGCTTCCGGATCGCCGACGCCGTCGTTCGCCATGCGGACACGCCCGTGGATGAAACCGGCCGGGCCAAGGCCTGCCTGCTTCATCTTCTGCAGCAGACCGAAGATCGCGGTCACAGCTATATCGTCCGATCCGAACTGCTTGAAAAATGCCGGAACACATTCGCCGTCGAGCCGGAGGTGGCCGATCCTGCTCTCAACGACCTGGCCCGGGCCGGAGATCTTGTGCTGGCGGACGACGGCCCCCTGGTTTATCCCAGGGCGCTTTTCGAGGCGGAAAACGGGATCGCCCGGCGGATCATGGCCATGCAGACCGTTCCCATGTCCGATCCGCCGCCTGAAGGCCGACTGATCGCCGACGCGGTGCTGAGCAAGCTGTCCATCGCCCTTTCAGACAGGCAGGAGACGATTCTCACCCAGGTGTTCGCCCACAAGGTGTGCGTGATTACCGGCGGCCCCGGCACGGGTAAAACCACCCTGGTCCGCTCCATTACCGCAGTGATGGAGCGCATGTCACGCCGTGTGATGCTGGCCGCGCCAACGGGCCGGGCCGCCCGGCGGCTTTCCGAAGTCACCGGGCGCTCGGCGGCGACCCTGCACAAGGCCCTGGGCTATAACCTGGCCGATGGCCAATTCGAGCGTACCGAGGATGATCCGCTCACCGCCGATGCCGTCATCGTCGACGAGGCTTCCATGATCGACACCCTGCTCATGGCTCATCTGGTCCGGGCCGTACCGGTGACATCAACCTTGATCCTGGTGGGCGACGTTTTCCAGTTGCCGTCGGTGGGACCGGGAAACGTGCTGGCCGATCTGATCGGCTCTCAAATGATAGCCACCTTCGAGCTGACCGAAATCTTCCGTCAGGCCGAGCAAAGTACCATCGTGGTCAACGCCCACCGAGTCCGTAACGGCCGACCGCTGGACCTTTTGCCACCGGACGGGACGGACCTTTTGTCCGACTTTTATTTTTTCGAACGGGCCAATCCGGAAAAAGCGGTGGAAACGGTGGTTGCCTTGTGCCGACGTGAAATACCCCATCGATTCGGATTGGATCCGATTCGCGACATCCAGGTGCTCACACCCATGCACCGCGGGCTTGTGGGCACACTCAACCTGAACCGAACGCTTCAGGCAGCACTGAATGACGGGACCGATCAGGTGGACATCGCCGGCGGCCGTTTCAAGGTAGACGACAAGGTGATGCATCTTAAAAACAATTACCGCAAAGAGGTATTCAACGGAGATATCGGCACCATCGAAGGCATCGACATGGAGAACACGCGTATCGACGTGGATTACGACGGCCGGCTGGTGCCCTATGATTTCCTGGAGCTAAGCGAGCTGACCCTGGCCTATGCCATCAGCGTGCATAAATCCCAGGGATCTGAGTACCCGGCCGTGGTGATTCCCCTCTTGACCCAACATTACATCATGTTGCAACGCAACCTACTTTACACGGCGCTGACCCGGGCAAAACAATTGGTGGTGATCGTGGGCACCCGCAAGGCGCTGGCCGTCGCCCTTGAGAACGACCGGCCTCAGCAGCGACGCTCCATGCTGGCAAGGCGCCTCGAGGCTGGTGGCTGAAATCGCAAACGCCGCGATTTTAGCAGGATTTGGAATTCAGGGATTGTGATCTGGTGCTTTTGTCTTTAAACCTCGGGGTCGGTATCCGAGTTTTTTTCAGGGGCGGGAAATTTAAAAAAATGGACACCCTCGCTTTTAAGGGTCTCCTCCTCCTGGGGGGTACTGACACCCCGGATGTTGCGCGGCTCGGTTACGCCGTAATGCATTTTCAGGGCTTCGTCGGCAAAATCGGCACCCACATTGTCGAAGTTGTTCTCCACGAAATTGGCAACCTGCTCACTCAGGGCCGCCAGTTTGCGCATATCTTCGCCAGTCGGGAGGGCCGGCACATCCGGAGCGCCCTTGATGGAGAACGTGGAAGGAATTTTTTCGATATCCGTGTCCTCGCAGATCGGACAGGAAAGCAATCCCCGACTTTTTTGTTGGTCGAAGGATTGGCTGTCTTCAAACCACCCTTCAAACCGATGGCCATTGCCGCATTGTAGGTCATATGCAATCATGAACGTCTCACCTGCCTGTTTCTGTTACACTTTTTGGAAATAACACAGGCATTGCGGGTTGAAAAGAAATTATTGACAGATGTTCGTTTTTCAACTCAAATGTGGCCATTTATAAAATTGGGTGAAACACCCCTAACCGAAAAGGGAGAGTCTTTTTTGCCATGAAAACCCTAAACGCACGTTTCTGGACGGTTCTTATCAGCCTTCTCATCCTACCGTCGCTCGCTTTTGCAGAGACGGTTTATGTCACCGAAAACTTTGAAATCACCATGCGGACCGGTCCCGGCACCGATCATAAAATCATCTCCCTCATCCAGAGCGGCAAGGCGCTGGAGATGCTTCAAAAGGGAGAAGCCTGGTCCATGGTTCGCACCCAAAATGGCCGGGAAGGCTGGGTTCTCACCAGGTATATCACCAACGATCAGCCTTGTGCCATGGTTCTCGAGCGTGTCCGGCAGGACTATGATGTGCTTAGCGAAAAATACAAGGACATTAAAACCCAGCACGAAACGTTGAACACAAAGGAAAAGGCCCTCGAAAGCAACCTCTCCCAGAGCGAGCAGGACCGCAACGAGCTGAGCCAGGCCTATACCAAGCTTAAAAAAGAATCCGCCCAATACCTGGATCTGAAAAAACGCCACGAAAAAATCACCGCCGAGCTTCAGGCCGAGAAAAACCGCAGTGCCAAGCTCGATGACGAAAACATGCAGATGAAACGCAACCGCATCATCCAATGGGTTCTCACCGGTGGCGGCATCATGCTGGTCGGCTTCTTCATCGGGTTATTCAGCTCCAGACGTCGCAAACCCAGATCCGGATTGTATTAGCCGCAGCATGCAATCCATTTTGAGTGACACCCCATGGATATAAAAACGGATTTCTTGATTATCGGCAGCGGCATCGCCGGACTGATGATTGCCCTGAAAGTGGCCGACAGCCATTCAGTGGCCATTGTCACTAAAAAACAGGCCGTGGACAGCAACACCAACAATGCCCAGGGAGGCATCGCCTCGGTGTTCGACGATACGGACTCGTTTGATCTGCATATTCAGGACACACTCGATTCCGGCGACGGGTTGTGTCATCCGGATGTGGTCCGCCAGGTGGTCACCGGCGGACCCGAACGAATTCGGGAGCTTCTTGAGATCGGGGTCAACTTCAACCGGCAAACGGACACGGCCGGCAAAAGCACCAGCCCTTCATTAGATCTGGGACGCGAGGGTGGACATTCCCGCAACCGAATTGTCCATGCCCATGACATGACCGGTCGGGAAGTGGAACAGACGCTCCTCGAACGCGCCCGGCAAAACAAAAATATCCATTTCTACGAAAACCACATGGCCATTGATCTGATCACGTTTTCCACGCGCATCCAACGCGGTCTGGTCACCACCACCCACGAGGATTACTGCTGCGGCGCCTACGTGCTGGACCGCCACTCGAAACAGGTCAAGGCCTTTGGCGCCCGGATTACCGTTCTGGCCACCGGCGGTGCGGGCAAGGTGTATCTTTACACCAGCAACCCTGACATCGCCACCGGTGACGGCATCGCCATGGGGTATCGGGCGGGAGCCACCGTCGCCAATCTGGAATTCGTGCAGTTCCACCCGACCTGCCTTTTCCATCCGGCGGCCAAGAATTTTCTCATTTCAGAGGCCGTGCGCGGCGAGGGGGGACGCCTGATTGACGAGGCCGGCAACACGTTCATGGAACGCTACGATCCCAAACGGGATCTGGCCTGTCGGGATGTGGTCGCCCGCGCCATCGACACGGAGCTCAAATGCAGCGGCCAGGATAGTGTGTTCCTGGACATTTCCCATAAACCGGCCGCCTTCGTCACCAAACGATTCCCGAACCTTTACGAAAAATGCCTGGCCTTCGGCATCGATATGACCAAACAGCCGATTCCCGTGGTGCCGGCCGCCCATTATATGTGCGGCGGGGTGGTCACCGACATGGCCGGCCGAACGGACATCAACCGCCTCTTTGCCGTGGGGGAAACCGCATGCACCGGTCTGCATGGCGCCAACCGCCTGGCCAGCAATTCCCTTCTGGAGGCGCTGGTCTACGCCGACGCCGCAGCGCGACAGGCCAAAATGGATCTCAAAGAGGGTCGTCGGGAAGCCCTGCCTGATATTCCGGATTGGGACGACGTGGGGACGACGGACAGTGATGAGCAGATCATGGTCACCCATAATTGGGACGAAATCCGTCGTCTGATGTGGAATTACGTGGGAATTGTGCGCTCGGACAAACGCCTGGCCAGGGCGGCCCGCCGGATTGAGACCATTCAAAATGAAATCCAGGAATATTACTGGAATTTTAAGGTATCGCCGGACCTCATCGAACTGCGCAACATCGCCACCGTGGCCGAGCTGATCGTCAAATGCGCCGACCACCGCAAGGAGAGCCGCGGCCTGCATTACAATATTGGTTATTCGGAAAGAGACGACCACCGTTGGCAAAAAGACACGGTAATTCGTCGACAGATTGTGGGGTAACCATCAAAAACAATGGGCGTTGTCAATTAGAGCGCCCCTTTTTCACACCTTGAATTGATCCACCATATGTTTCAGATTTTCTGAAAGATTTGACAGTTCCTGGGCAGAAAGGTTTATCTGGCTGCTGCTGGTTTCCATTTCGGCCATGGATACGCTGACCCCGGCGATATCCCTGGCAATTTCCCCGGATACGGTCGAACTCTGGTTGACGTTCTCGTTGACTTCATGAATACCATCGGAAGCTTGAGAAACATTGCTGGCGATATCCCTGGTGGCTACCGACTGCTCTTCGACGGCCGTGGCAATGGTGGTCACGAGATCGTTGACAGTGGAGATCACCTGACTGATCTCCGTGATCTGACTCACCGTGGCGTTCGTAGTCCCTTGTATTCCTTCGATCCTACCCTTGATGTCCTGGGTTGCCTGGGCGGTCTGTTTGGCCAGCTCCTTAATCTCGTTGGCTACCACGGCAAAGCCTTTTCCCGCCTCGCCCGCCCGGGCCGCCTCGATGGTGGCGTTAAGGGCGAGCAGGTTGACCTGCTCACTGATATCGGTGATGGTTTCGACAACCTTGCCGATGGCTCTGGCCGCCTCGCCCAACTGATCCATGTTGGTGGTGGTGCTGGATGCCTTTTGGGCAGCCTCGTCCGATATGGAACGGGCCGTTTCCGCATTCCTGGCGATCTCACCGATGGTGGTGGACATCTGTTCGGCGGCCGTTGCCACCATGTTGGTATTGGTGGAGGACTGCTCCATGGACGCGGCCACATTGGTCATGTTGGCCGTCATTTCTTCGGTGGCGGCTGCCACGGCCGAGGATTTTTCTGAAACCATGGAAACGCCTTGCCCCATCTGCTCGGAAATGGCGGACAGTTCGGTGGCGGAGGAGGAAAGTGTTGTGATTCCGCCGGTGATGTCTTTGATGATGCCCTGCAATTTTTCGATGAACGTGTTGAACCACTTGGCCAGTTCGCCCACTTCGTCCCGGCTGCCAACTTGAAGGCGCATGGTCAAATCGCCTTCCCCCTGTGCGATATCCTTGAGCCCGGCCACGGCCGCGTTGATAGGCCGTACGATCCCCCTGGCTGCCAACAAAACAGCCACGGCTACGATCAGGCCAGCTATCAGTGTGACCATGACATTTGCATTGCGAATCGTATGGGAAGCCGCCAAAAACTCGTTTTGATCCTGCGTGGCTGCGATGGACCAGCCGTTAATGCCTACCGGGGCAAACCCTGCAATCTTGTGAATACCTTTATAGACGTATTCCCGCACACCGACTTCGCCAGCCAGCATCGGGGTGTTGATGGGCTCCATTTCAGGCAGGCTGGTGACATCCAATTTCAAGACAAGCTCCTGTTTCGGATGAGCAAATATAACCCCTTGTTTGTTGATCATGTAACCGTAGCCGGTCTCGCCTATTTTCCGGATAGCGACCATTTGAGTAAAATATTCAGCCTTGATGACTAACCCCAAGACCCCCAAAAATTTACCATTTGCCGCCTCTATGGGGGCACAGGCGACAGAAATTGGATAGCCGGTGCTCTTTGATATTACAATGTCGCTCAATACTGTGCTACGCGTTTGTTTGGCTTGTTTGAAATAGCTCCTGGTGGAGATATTCGACCCTTTATATTCCTTGCCGCTGTCGAGAATGCCCGTATAAAGCTTCCCTTTTGAATCAGTAAGAAAAATCCCCAGGTAGTGCTGCCCCATTTTGCCAAATTGCCTGGACAAATCAGCAAACATGTCGGCAATCATTAACTCGTTGACTTCTATACCGAAATTTTCGACCGCCTCGCTGAGTTCAATTATCCTTTTCTGACCAATCATCGACGACGCTTTGCTCATCTCGCTTTTCAATGTATTACGGGTCATCCGCGCCAAATCGGAGGCAATCCCCTGCGCCTGAGTTTTAGCCAGCGCCATCATCGCCGTTTGGCTTTTTGCAAATGAAAGGTAACTCACAACAATCAACGGCACCATCACCGCCGTGACACCGCCAATTATCAATTTGGAAGAGATGGAAGAGAAGTTAAGTTTCATGAGGTTCTCCTTTCTAGTGATAACGCTCTTGGCCTCAATAACGATAAAACCAATGCGCGTGGATCGAACGGTGGCATCCGGTTGGTGAGGTTTCCAATAGAAGCTTAGCCGTGTCTGAAACAACAGAATTCGGTCTGAATTGAGATGATCGCTGATCCGGATAAAAGTATCAATTCCCGTCACTGGATTCATCTGGCAAGGTAAAAAGTATCAACCATGCGAAATAAATCGTTCCAGCCTTTTATCGGTGGGGGAGTGGCCAAGCTTAATATGGAATTAGGGAGGGGTGAAGAGGGGGCATAAACACCCCCTCACTTTAGCAAGAGACTGGTCAAATAAAAGGGAATCCGTTAATCATTCCGTTTATGGATAACCACCACCTATTGTTACACCTTGAACTGATCCACCATCTGTTTCAGATTTTCCGATAGCTTTGACAGCTCCTGTGCCGATAAGTTGACCTGGCCGCTGCTGGTGGACATTTCGTTCATGGAGATACTGACACCGGCAATATCCTGGGCAATTTCGGTCGATACGCTCGAGCTCTGGTTGACGTTTTCATTCACTTCCTGAATTCCCTGGGAGGCCTGGGCAACATTGGAAGCAATATCCTGGGTGGCGGCCGATTGTTCTTCCACGGCCGTGGCAATGGTGGTCACGACATCGTTAACGTTGGTGATCACCTGGCTGATCTCGCTGATCTGGCCCACCGTGGTACCCGTGGTTCCCTGAATCGCCTCGATTCTGTCTTTAATGTCCTGGGTTGCATTGGCGGTCTGCTTGGCCAGTTCCTTAATCTCGTTGGCCACCACGGCAAACCCCTTGCCCGCCTCGCCGGCGCGGGCCGCCTCGATGGTGGCGTTAAGGGCCAGCAGATTGACCTGTTCGCTGATGTCGGTAATGGTTTCGACAACCTTGCCAATGGCGTTGGCGGCCGTGCCCAGCTCATCCATATTGGCGGACGCGCCGGAGGCTTTGTGGGCCGCTTCGTCTGATATGACGCGAGCCTTCTCTGCGTTCTTGGCAATCTCGCCAATGGTGGCCGACATCTGTTCAGAGGCTGTTGCCACCATGTTGGTGTTGGTGGAAGACTCCTCCATTGCCGCGGCGATGCTGGCCAGATTGGCGTTCATCTCTTCAGCGGCGGCAGCCACGGTGATGGATTTTTCGGAAACCGTTGCGCTGCCCTGGCTCATCTGCTCGGAGATGGCGGACAACTCCGTGGAGGAAGAGGAAAGCGTTTCAACGCCGCTGGTGATATCCTTGATAATCCCCTGCAATTTTTCGATAAAAACATTAAACCAGTTGGCCAGTTCGCCAACCTCGTCGCGGCTGTTGACCTGAAGGCGCATGGTGAGATCACCCTCACCCTGGGCGATATCCTTGAGACTGTCCGCGGCGGCATTGATGGGCCTGACAATCCCCCTGGCCGCAAAAAAAATCACCACGCCTACAATTACAATGGCCACCAGGGCGACGACGGCACTCTGATTGCGGATGGCGTGCGATGCGGCCAGAAACTCTTCCTCGTCCTGGGTGGCGCAGATGGACCAACCGTTAATACCCACCGGCGCGAAGCCTGCAATTTTTGGAACACCTTTAAAGACATATGCTTCCACGCCGGTTTCCCCTGCCATCATCGGTTTGTTAATGGGAGCCATTTCAGCAACGCTGGTAACATCAAATTTCAAGACATGATCGCTATTCGGATGGGCAATCATTATCCCTTTATTGTCAATCATGTAGCCGTAACCGGTTTCTCCAATTTCACGATTGGCGATTAGCCGGCTAAAATACTCGGCATCAATCACCATCCCCACCATTCCCAGGAACTCTCCGGTTTGGGATTTAATCGCGGCCCCAGCCGAAACCACCGGCTTGCCGGTGGCCTTGGAAAATATCATCTCACCGATAGCGGCATCTTCTCCCCTTTTAATCCTGATGAAATCCGAATTCCCGGAGACATCTATTTTTTTATACTCGTCGCCATTTTTTAGAATGCCGGTGTATATTTTACCACGGCTATCGGCGATAAAAACACCCTGATAATGGCTGCCCATTCTTCTGAACTGGCTCCCAATGGCATCGAAAACATCCTTCACCTGGTCTGTCGAAGCGTCCAGGCCGTTTGCTTTAACAGCCTCGGCCAGATTGACAATTCGCTTTTGCGAGGCCATGGATTCGGCTCTTTCTATTTCGTTATCCAAAATATTTCGGGTCATCTGAGCCAAATCCGATGAAATCCCCTGGACTTGTTTTTCGGATAGTTCAGTAAGTGCGACTTGAGATTTTGAGTATGAGAGATAACTCACGACAATCAGGGGAACCAGGACCGCAGTGATGCCACCGACAACCAATTTTGAAGAGATGGAATTCAAGTTCAGTTTCATGTTCATATCCTTTCCGATCAAAAAACGCCGCCTTAACAGATCACGGTACGAGCAACTATTCTCAACCCGGAAATCAGCCAGCTACCTGTTCGAGGTATTCAACAAAACAAATTGGAACTGGAACGGCACACATTAATAAAAACCACCATCACAACACGATTGCATGATGAAAACACATGTAACAAAGAGTTCTACTTGTTATCGGCAAAAAGAATCAAAGCTTGATATCAAATTAGAAGGAGAAGAAAAGATGTCCCTGCTCGCCAATCGTTCGGCAGAGGGCGAGAAAACCAATCATTTACCCAATGAATTCAGATAACTATAAAGATTTGCAGATTTGTTTGTCAATCCCAGTTTCCTGCGGATGTTTTTACGGTGCCATTTTATCGAACTGGGTGCCAATCCCAACAACGCGGCTATCTCTTTCGTGTTTTTTCCTTCGCAGATTAAATCGGCGATTCGAATTTCAGCAGGAGTAAAATCAATGTATTTTGTATAGCGCGCAGAGGAGAGCCGGGAAATCATCTCGTTCAGATTGCTGTCAATGATATTCACATAAGCCTTGGCATCCGAGTTCATGCCAACGTTGTTCAGGGTTTCGATATAGGGAAGAATAAAGCGTTTCAGGGTCATCAAAAAATGTTCTTCAACTGCCCGTTTCTCAACCTCGCGGTAATCGAGATTAGCTTTCAGCGCCAAGTTGGCCTTCTCAAGATAGCGGCGTTGCTCATCGAGCTCTTTCTCACGCTTTTCAAGCATAAGCACCATTTTTTTCCTCCGGCTGACATCCCGCACGATGACGACGAGGTGTCGATCGTCATCAGCGTCAAAATGGGCCATGCTGACCTCGGTATCCACGGGAGAGCCGTCTCTTTTATGAAATCGCCATTCGAAAACACCGGTGTTCTCCTCTAATACATTGGTCATATTCTTACCCATAGCCATTTCCGATGATTCACCAGAGGGTTGGAATTCCGGTGACAAATCCAGCAAAGACCCCCCTATGATCTGTTTCTTCAGAAGCTTGAAAAGATCGAGGGTCTTGGGATTGCAATGGGTGACAAAGCCGCCCTTCAATACAAGAATCGCATCGTTGGCGTATTCGAACAGTTGATGATATTGAACTTCTCTGGCATACAGCGCCTTTTCGGTTTCCCTCAAAGGGGTAATATCCTGAAAGGTTTCAATGGCGCCGACAACGTTTCCCTGATCATCCCTGAGCGGTGCGGCGGTAAAGAAAAGCCACATCCCGTTTTGACCGAAATACGGGAAAAACTGCTCCCGTTCGAAACCGTCCCGGACCAGCGGGGAAGGCCTCACCCCCCCATCGTAATGCATGGACAACGCTTTATGACTAAGGCCGTGGACAATAAGATCGGCCAGCAATAACCGTGGCTGGACATAAAAAACCTTCCGGTGGTCATGGGTGCCGAGCATTATTTCGGGATCCATGCCGGTCAGCAATTGGCAGGCACGATTCCAATGGCTGATCTTGCATTCCCCATCAATTACAAAAGTAGGAATGGGACTGCATTGAAGAATATCAATGGGTTTTCCAACCGAAGTGAATGTGTTTTTGCGGCCCCTTGATTTGATCGCCATGCTTTCCCCCTGTCCAAACCATGAAAAAACAAACTACGGGATGTAAATCGTCTCGATCTGGTACGGCTCTGTCTTATGGAAACAGCTAATGAGGATATTTCTATATAGGCACGGTGGATCAAGGATCTGATAAATCAGGGTTCACTGTAGGTTATTATAATTTTTATTCCTTGTCCCGGCAATAGCCCGTGCAGATTGGCCGGCATTGCCGCGGCGGCACTCGACATTTGGATCAATTCCATGTAATAGCAATGACAAACAGCAATGCCGATGCCCTTGAGAAGCTCCCCCATAAAATATCGAACCTTTTCAAGGTGCGTAAGAAAACGAGACAAAGGACGTTATGGACCAGTCAGACAAAAAAACGCTAATGATGGGCAATGAGGCCATTGCCCGTGGATTGATCGAAAATAGCTGCCGTGTGGCCACCGCCTATCCCGGCACCCCGTCATCGGAGATCCTGACATCGGTGGCCGCCTACCGGAAACAGCTGGGGATCGATATGCACACCCAATGGGCGGTGAACGAAAAGGTGGCCCTGGAAATTGCCTATACCGGAAGCATTGCCGGTCTGCGATCAGCGGTGAGCATGAAGCAGGTTGGTTTGAACGTGGCCTCCGACCCGCTGATGAGTGCCGCTTACATGGGCTGTGCCGGGGGATTCGTGGTGATCAGTGCCGACGACCCCGGTCCCCACTCTTCCCAAACCGAACAGGACAGCCGCATGATGGCCATGATGGCCAAGATCCCCGTTCTGGATCCGGACTCGCCCCGCCAGGCAAAGGAGATGGTGGGCATGGCCTTCGAACTTTCAGAAGCCTTTAAGACTCCGGTCATGCTGCGGCCCACCACCCGCGTCTGCCACTCCCGCCAGGATGTGGCCCACGGCGAGGTGCCGGCTTCCGCGACCGTTCCCGACTTCAAAAAAGATCCCACACGCTGGGCGGCAACACCTAAATTTCGTTATCAGCTGCATCTGGAGGTGGAGGAGAAGCTGAGCCGCATCGCCGCCCATCCGGCCACCGCCCCGGTTTTACAGAACCCTCGGGCCGGCGGCAGGCAGGCCGTGGTGGCCAGCGGGGTTGCCGCGGCCTATGCGGCGGAAGCCTTGAGCGAACTCGGCCTGTGGGAACGATTGCCTTTTTTTCAGGTTCTGCAACCCTTTCCCCTGCACACCAACTTCAGCAAAAAGGTGTTATCGGATTTTGACGATATCCTGGTTTTGGAGGAGACTTGCGGCATCATCGAGATGCAGCTCGCCGACCGCCACCGGGTCAGGGGCAAGCTTGACCGCACGGTCTCCCGCGTGGGCGAATTTCTGCCTGAGAAAGTCTTGGCCATGATCGCCGATTTTGCCGGCATCAAAATCGATATCCCATCCCTGCACCAGGCGCCGGGAAGAAGGCCGACCCTGTGCGCCGGTTGCCCTCACCGGGCCAGTTTCTTCGCCATCAAAAAGGCCGCGCCCAAAGGTATCTACACCAGCGACATCGGGTGTTATACGTTAGGCATGAATCTCAAAGCCGTGGACACGGTGCTTTGCATGGGGGCCGCCATCAGTCAGGCGGCAGGGTTTTACCATGCGCACAAAGGCCTCGAAAAACGCCCCGACGTGGTAGCCACCATCGGCGATTCCACCTTTTTCCATGCCGGCGTACCGGCCCTGATCGACGCGGTCAATCAGAACGTGCGCTTTGTGCTGGTAATCCTGGACAACCGCACCACGGCCATGACCGGCAGTCAGCCGACCCCGGCCACGGGCAGAAGCGTTGCCGGCGAGGAGTTGGTCAAAGTGGACATGGAGGCCCTGGTCAAGGGCTGTGGCGTTCAATTCCTCGAAGTTGGAGACCCTTACGACCTTAACGCATTCATCCCCGTCGTAAAGCGGGCCGTTCAATTCAGCCGTGAGCAGGGACCTGCCGTGGTCATTGCCCGACACCCCTGCATCATCGATCTTTCCCGACAGGGCAAGGCCCTCGAACCGATCGCGGTAACCATCACCGAGGATTGTGACGGCTGCGGTTACTGCCTCAAACATTTCGAGTGTCCGGCCCTGATTCCGGTGGATGATGGCAAGCGCACCGCCGTGGACCCACTGGTCTGCAACGGTTGCGGGGTTTGTTTACAGGGCGTTTGCCCCAAGGGAGCGATACAGACGGGTCGCCGTTCTGATCTTTGAATTTGGCGTTTGGCGTCAAAGAACACAGAACGTCGAGAACTGAACCCGATTTATTGGAAACAACAAAAAGTCATTGAGAAAACAATGAGCACATCACCAACATATCAAATCGTTATCAGCGGAGTCGGTGGACAGGGTGTATTGTTCATCACCCGTTTACTGGCCGAGGCGGCCATTGCCAAGGGGCTGCCCGTTTTCACCTCCGAAACCCACGGCATGGCCCAGCGTGGCGGCACGGTCATTTCCCACTTGAAAGTGGGCCGTTTTTTCAGTCCCTTGATCAATCCGGGTAGTGCCGACGGCCTGATCGCATTAAAAGAGGAAAGCCTCGCTCAGCATGGCGGCTACCTTAAAGAAGGCGGCTGGGCCGTGGTCAACGGCAGCAAAGCCATGAATGACACCGACGAAGCACCATTCAGCAAATTTTTTTTCAATGCGGACCACGTGGCCGGCGAGCTGAACAATCCAAAGACCCTGAACCTGCTTATGCTAGGGTTCGCCCTCTCCCGTGGCGGGGATGGTGGGCTTTTTTGCAATCTGGATGATATGACCGGCGTTCTGAAAAAACGGCTGAGCGGCAAAAAAGAGCTTCTGGAAAAATCCATCCAGGCACTCAATGCCGGCGCGGCTCCCCCCGGCCATGGCGTAAAGGACTCACCATGTTCAGTGCCCACGATATCCTGAGTATTGCCATCCGTCTTGAAGAAAACGGTCGGCAAACCTATCTGGATGCTCGGCAACACGTGTCCGACAAGGAGCTGAAGGATCTGCTGCTCTGGATGGCCCATGAGGAGGAACGGCACGCGCGCTGGTTCGGAGAACTTAAAAGTCGATTGACCGAAGGCGAGGACAGCCACCTGATGGCTGAATTAAGCCAGGCCCTGGTGGAGGATGTGATCAAGGGGCAGTCCTTTTCCCTTCAGGAAGTCGATTTCAAGGCGATCCGCGGCCCACATGAAATGCTCAAGGTTTTCATCGGCTTTGAAGAAGACACCATCGGGTTTTACGACCTCCTCAAGACCTTCATTGACGATCCGGATACCGCAAGCCAGTTGGATGGAATTATCAGCGAGGAAAAAAAGCATATTCTGCAATTGCAGCAGATGCTTCCGCTCTCGGAGGATCAAGAGAATGCATCGGGAGAGGGGCAATAACTTCGGGTAGTGGACATGAGAAACCAACTCATGGGGGTTATCGACTCGGGCCTCGGCGGCTTGACGGTATGGCGAGAACTGGTTAAGGTTCTGCCGCATGAATCCATCGTCTACTTCGGGGACAGCGGCTACTGCCCCTATGGGTCGAGATCGCCCGAGGCCATAACCAAACGGGTCCGGGCCATCGTCGACTTTTTAATTGAAAAGCGATGCAAACTCATTGTTGTTGCCTGCAATGCAATCACGGCAGCTTGCATCGATTATTTGCGCGAGCATTACAACATCCCCTTTGTGGGCATGGAGCCGGCCATCAAGCCGGCGTTGTTGGGGACCCGAACCCGAGCTGTCGGCGTATTGGCGACCCAAAGGACCCTGAAAGGCAATCTGTTTGCCCGCACCAAGGCCATTTACGGGCATGGCATCACGGTAATCGAACAGGTGGGCCACGGCCTGGTTGAGTGTGTCGAGGCCCTGGACTTTGACGGCCCCGTCACCTTACGGCAACTGAACGACTACCTGCGACCAATGATTGCCCAAAACATCGATTTTCTCGTTTTGGGCTGCACCCATTACCCGTTTCTGGCGCCTGCCATGCAGAAAATTCTGGGAGATGCCGTTACGATTATGGACCCGGCTCCGGCCGTTGCCCGGCACGCCGCCCATCTCATGGAAACGCAGCGGCTGAACGGTTCTTTTTCTCAACACCCGGCTGAATCGGTTTTTTATACCACTGGCGACAAAACGCGGCTTGAGCGGTTGTTGCAAAGACTGATCAGTTCCCGTTATAACGTACAGACAATCGATCTTTAAAAGGAAACGAAGGCCATTATGAAACCTTTACCGGAAAATGAGCCACACCTGCTGGTGTTGGTGGCCGGGGCCAAAGGGGCTATCGGGACCACGCTGGCCACAGCGATCGCGGCTCTGAACACTAATCCCGAGCAGGTCATTTCCTATCTCACCTCTGCCGACAAATTCGATTTTCTGGGCGCCCCTCAGGCGATTCGTCTCGCGGGATGGGACCCTTCGCCGGAAACGACAACCGAAGCCATCACCCGCCACGGCGTTCTCTCAGACGGGTTGTGGCGCCGGCATGAGCATTTTCTAAACGCGCTCAGCATCATGCCCGCTCCCGACACCGCCGGCAGCATTGGCGATGCAGTTAGTAATCTTCAGGACGATATCGCCGAATTTCAAAAGAAGCACCCCGGGGGGCATTGCGTGTTTCTCAACCTGCTGCCGGCAGCCTGTGATCTGGCCGATCCGGAAGGCTATACCAGCCTTGAAAGACTTAAAAACGAGAACGCCTCCGGAGTTCTTCCCGACCTTGCTTATGTGATAGCGGCCGTGGAAGCAGGAATCCCTGTCGTCAATTTCTCACCAAACACCGTGGAACTGCCCGCCATCGTCCAATGCGCCGAGGAAAATGGCGTGCCGCTGGCCGGCCGCGACGGCAAGACCGGCCAGACCTATTTCAAGGTAGTGCTGGCCTCGGCGCTCAAGGCACGCGGGCTTTATGTGGACGGTTGGTATAGCCTCAACATTCTGGGCAATGCCGACGGCCTAAACCTGATGAACCCGGACAACGCCTGCGGCAAACTGAGCAACAAAACAAAACTCCTGGACAACATTCTGGGCTACCCGGTGGGAGAGCGCTACCGGCATCCCGCCCACAAAGTGGTCATAGACTATTATCCCCCCCGGGGTGATGCCAAGGAAGCCTGGGACGTCATCGACGTGTTAGGACTTTTCGGTATGCCCATGAGCCTGCGCCTGAACCTTCAGGGCCGCGATTCGATCCTGGCGGCACCCATGGCGCTGGATCTGGCCAGATGGGCGGCGGCCCTTAAGGTTGCCGGTATTGCCGGCCCCATCACCGAGTTGGGGTTCTATTTCAAAAAACCGGCAGGTGACAATGCCCCGCAGACCTTCGAGGATCAACTGGCCGCCTTGAAACGATTGGAATACAGAATCGACACTCGTATCCAAGAAAAGGAAGTTCTCTCATGATTTTCGGTTACAGCACCAACGCCTTTGTCAAATACTCGCTGCTGGACGCTTTCGACCGCATCGCCCGCCTGGAATTCGCCGGGGTGGAAATCATGTGCGATCAGCCACATCTCTATCCGCCCGAGTACGATTCTACCAGGCTGGCCGAGGTCAAAGCATCCCTGGAGAACAACAATCTCAAGCCCACCAACCTCAACAGCTTTACCCTCTTTGCCGTGGGCGACACCTATCTTCCCTCATGGATCGAGCCGGAAGCCGAAAGGCGCAAGATCCGCGTCGACCACACCCTGGCCTGTCTGGAAATCGCCGCCACCCTGGAGTGTGCCAACATTTCAGTACCGCCGGGCGGCCCGCTGCCTTCGGGCATGACCCGCAAGGAAGCGCTTGGTCTTTTCCATCAGGGATTGGACCAGGTGATTCCCAAGGCCGAGGAACTCGGTGTGAAGCTTCTCATCGAGCCGGAACCGGATCTGCTCATGGAACGCACCTCAGAAATCAAACCTTTTGTTGCCGAAATTCAGACCCCCATGGTGGGCGTCAACTTCGACATCGGGCATTTCTACTGTGCCGGAGAGGATCCGGCGGCCGCATTCGAAGAACTATTTCCCTGGATCGGGCACATCCATATCGAGGATATCGCCCCCAGCCGTGAGCACAATCATCTCATTGCCGGGCTGGGCGCCATTGACTTCCCGATGGTATTTCTGGCAATAAAGAAAAGCGGCTACGAACATGACATGAGCCTTGAACTCTACCCATACACCGACCGCCCCGAGGAAGCCGGCCGCCTCAGCCTTGACTATTTGGTGCCTTTGCTCAATGATGTGGGGTTGTTGGCGTAAACCAGTATCGGATTGTCCATGCCTGAAACTATCATCGTCGAGAATCTATTCAAACGGTTTGAATCCGTTCAGGCCGTCGACGGCATTTCATTTAGCGTCGGCCAAGGCGAGCTATACGGTTTTCTTGGTCCCAACGGCGCGGGGAAAACCACAACCATCAACATGCTCACAGGCCTGGCAAGACCCGACGTGGGACGCATTCACATCGGCGGCATTGATTGCACGAAAAATCCCAAGGCGGCCCAACATCTTGTCGGCGTAGTCCCTGATGAAAGCAATCTATATACAGAACTCACCGGATGGGAAAATTTATGTTTCTGTGCGTCTTTGTATGGGATGGGGAAGAAGGCACGAGAAAAGCGGGCCGGCGACCTTCTCGAGCGCTTTGACCTGACCAAGGCGGCCCATCGTCAATTCGGCGGCTACTCCAAGGGCATGAAACGCGAACTGACCATCGCCGCGGGAATTATTCATGAGCCGCAAATTCTCTTTCTGGACGAACCCACAACCGGCATCGATGTGGCCAGCGCTCGCCAGCTACGCAACTTGATCGGCGATCTGCACCGCACCGGAACCACAATTTTCCTGACAACACACTATATCGAAGAGGCCGAACGGCTTTGTGATCGGATTGCTTTCATCGTCGGCGGCAAAATCGTTCGTGTCGACACGGTTGAGGAACTTATCAAGCCGGTGAAGGAGAAATACGGTCTTCAAATCGCCTGCCAAAATTTACCGACAGGCATAGTGAACGAGCTTGAAAACGCTTTCGGCGACTTTTTCTTTGAGGAACGGGGCCAAGGCCTGATAAGGGTCGAGGCCGATGAGCCCGTGCATGTCGGTCCCCTGGTCCGCTTTCTGGAAGATCGTAATGCCGTGGTCAGCGAAGCACGTAGGCTCAGGCCATCCCTGGAGGATATTTTCGTGAAAATCACCGGCATCGAGGCCAAAACCATGCACCGGGAAAAAGAGAAAAAAAAGAAAGGCAAACCATGAAACGCTGGATCGCCTTTTGGAATATCGTACGCAAGGACATGCGCACCTATTATTTGAAGCCGCCCAACATCAGTTGGGGAATAATCTTCCCACTGGCCTGGACAGGCATGTTTTTTATCCGCACGGGCAGTGGCCCCGAGGAAATCGCCAACCTTTTACCGGGTGTCGTGGCCGTATCCGTGCTTTTCGGAACCACCTCCATGCTGGCGGTCACCATCACTTTCGAGAAAAAAAGCCGCTCCTTCGAGAGGCTGCTTCTTGCGCCAATCCCCTTTGAGCTACTCATGCTGGCCAAAACCGGTGGAGCTATTTTTTTCGGAACGGTTAACGCCTTCGTGCCCGTTCTCATGGCCGTTTTTCTTACCGACCTCTCGCAAGTTGTCTGGCCGATTTTCGTTCCGGCGATCCTCTTGATCGCCGTTGCTTCGACTTTTTTTGGGCTCTTCATCGCCGTGGCCGTGAGCGAGGTATTCGAAGCCCAAACCTTTTCGAACTTTTTCCGCTTCCCCATGATGTTTTTGTGCGGCCTGTTTTTCCCCATCGCCAAGCTGCCCATCTTTCTCAAACCGTTAGCCTATGCCCTGCCTCTGACTTACGGCGCCGACCTGCTGCACGGCGCCGTCAGCGGAATGCATACGATGTCGTTTACACTTGATTTCCTAATCCTTGGAACATATTGCATTGTTCTGTTTGCCGCCAGTTTGTGGAATATCAGGCGCAAATGGATTATGTAACCCCCCCAAAATAGCTCCGGGAAACATTCCATATGTATAAATAGAGCTTAACCATCGAAAAGCCACTCGCCCCTCTGAGCTTATAAATTCCCCTGCACATTAAATCCCCCTTTTACGAACCTGCTGAGAAGCCTCAAGAGAAAAAGAAGTTAAGAGGCATGCTATCATGCCGATAATTAATACCGTCAAGGAGAACAACCTCTTTTTCATTGGTGAAAATGGAAAAAAGCTCCTGGCATCTGAGGAAAATTGATTGATTGCTCAGTTTAAATTTAAGATCCAGGGAGCTTTGGAAATAGTGACGGCGGAAAAAGGAACGGATGCTCAGCGCGGGAAAATCGTCGAACTCCTCATCGAGAATGGAACCCTGACCGAAGAGCAGGTGCGGTACGCACAACGCATCCAGGGCAAGATCAAGGCCGACAAAACATTACTCAGCATTATCAGAGAGCTTAATTATCTCACCGAGGAACAACTTCAAAAAACGCTGCGCAAAAACAAATTATCCCTTAGAATCGGCGAATTTCTAGTCGAGTTGGGACTAATCAAACAGCAGGAACTGGAACTTGCCTTAAATCTCCAAAGCGAGGAATCACCCCGGCGAAAATTAGGGGAAGTTCTAGTTGACCACAACCTTATCGAAGAGCACAAGCTGATCAAAGCATTGTCCTTGCAACTTGGCTTTCCCTTGATCGGCCCCGATTTATCGAACATCGACCCGCTTATCTTCAAACAGGGACCGACCGCTCAGTACCTTCATCATAATTTTGTTCCTGTTCGAAAAAAGGACGATAAAATTCTGGTGGCCTTCGCGGATCCGCTGGATTCAAGAGATTTAGAGGCTGCGGCATCGACCCTACAATGCCAGATAATCCCGGCCATCACCACCAAGCTGTCCATAAAGGCGGCAATCGAGCGGATGCAACCCGATGACGCCTCTGATTCGCATGCTTCTTCGGACACGGGTCTTTCCGTAGTTAATATCGTCAACAACATTATCGTGGAGGCCATCAAAGCGGACGACGTCAGCGACATTCATATCGATCCGCTCACCGACCGTTTAAGAGTCAGATTCCGTCTGGATGGGGTCATGGTTTACCATAAAGACTACCCCAAAACCATTGCCCAGGCACTTGCCACCCGGGTAAAGGTTATGTGCAAGGCGGATATTGCCGAGCGCCGCCGGCACCAGGACGGCCGCATTCTGTTCGACCACGATGGCCACCAGCTGGACATTCGCGTCTCCTTTTTCGCAACGGTAAAAGGAGAAAAGATTGTCATGCGTCTGCTGAACCGAAAGGCCGAGCTGCTCAATATTGATGAGATCGGAATGCCGAAAAAAGTGATGCACATGTTCCGGGAAGAGGCGCTGGACCGTCCCAGTGGCGTTGTCATGGTCACCGGCCCCACCGGTTCCGGAAAAACCACAACCGTGTACAGCTGCATCAATCATCTCAACACGATGGAAGCCAGCATCATTACTGCCGAGGATCCGGTGGAGTATGTGGTTGAGGGTATCGGCCAATGCTCCATCAATGCGAAAATCAACCTTACCTTCGAAGACTCTTTGCGCAGCATGGTCAGGCAGGACCCAGATGTGATTGTTATTGGAGAAATAAGGGATGCCTTTTCGGCCGAAGTTGCGGTTCAGGCAGCCCTGACCGGACATAAAGTTCTCACCACATTCCATACCGAAGACAGCATCGGCGGGCTTTTACGCCTGTTGAACATGGACATCGACGCCTTTCTGATCTCCTCCACCGTGGTGTGTGTGGTCGCGCAGCGCCTGATGCGGCGTGTCTGCCAGTTCTGCGCACAGCCTTACGAGCTGACGGCCGAGGATTATCTGCGGCTTGGTTGCACGCCCCAGGATTTGGAGGGAGCGACATTCATGAAAGGGCGCGGATGCAAACGGTGCCGTTTCACCGGGTACCGGAAACGCGTTGCCGCGTTTGAAGTTCTTGTTCTCAACGAATCGGTACGGGATGGGTTGATTCAACGCAAGACCAGTCACCAGATCAGAAAGATCTGTACGCAAACCACCAATCTCGTGACCCTGTTCGAAGACGGATTTTACAAAGCGGCCAAGGGGATAACGACTATTGACGAAATTATCCGCTGCCTTCCGCGGTTTCAGAAACCCAGGCCATTAGATAAGCTGGAACGGCTTCTTGGAAATTAATCGTCCCATGAACGAACAGCGCTCATTCCTTCAAATCATCAAGAGCCATATTTCCGGCAACAAAACCGCTCTGCCCGTATTCGATGCCACCGGGTTGCGGATTCAACGGGAGGCGGTTAAGGAGGACCCCAACATCAGGGCCATTGAGCGAATGATTGCCTGTGATCCGGCGTTAACCAGCCAGATTCTTCACATTGCCAACTCCGCTTTTTATAAGGGGCTGCAAAAGGTCTCCACGGTGCATGGCGCCATTATGCGCCTGGGAAGCAAAGAGATCGCCAATATTGCCATCCTCGCTTCGCAAAAGCGCCATTTCAGGTCCAAGGACCAGTATATCAACCAAATCATGCACGACCTCTGGCGCCATTCCGTCGGCACCGCCATTGCCGCGCAATGGATCGCCAATCGTACCGGCCAGCAAAAAATCATCCAGGAAGCGTTTACCGCGGGTTTGCTCCATGATGTGGGAAAACTGCTGATCCTTAATGTCACCGACTCGCTCCAACGTAACGGCGAATTACAAAAGATACCTTACACCTCTTTTTTCAGCGATGTGTTGGACAATTTCCATTGCCAGTTCGGCTATGCGCTTCTACGGTATTGGAACCTGCCGGAAAACTACGCCAGCACGGCCCGTGACCATCACACGGAAGAACCCAACAAAGAAGACGATCTGTTGATGACGATCAGGTTGGCGGATAAGGCCACCAACAATTA
The DNA here is from genome assembly GCA_963668455.2 of uncultured Desulfosarcina sp. Lineage (GTDB taxonomy): Bacteria > Desulfobacterota > Desulfobacteria > Desulfobacterales > Desulfosarcinaceae > Desulfosarcina. The sequence continues at coordinate 433,932 of CAXXOY010000014.1, read as the reverse complement.
CGGCATTTGCATAGGGGAGCCAAAGGGATGCATTCTTGCGGCGACGGAAGAAGCAGATCATTTCGGTCTTTCCGAGATCGCTCTGGCCGAACTGGAAATCAAGCTCGAGGACAGCAAGACCCTAGCGTAAAAAATCCGCTGGGCAATCAATCGTTAATGGCGTTTGGGATTTAATCCTTTGCATCTGATAGCGAAAGGAAATTAATAAATGGGGTGATACCATCGCCGATGAAGCATCCTCCGCCACCTCCTGAACCAGATGAAGTCGCGGTGGAATCGTCCTGGTCTTCTTCATCAACGCTGTATTCGACCTCGTTGGAAAAAGCGCTGATTATCGTCGGGTCGTTGACCAGATAGGCCGCAACGGCAAAATAATATTGTGTGCCGGTCTGAAAGTCATCGGCCAATTCGGCTTGGCAGCTATAATAATCACCATCGACGGAACAATCGTCTACACTCTCGACAATGGGGGCACCCAAATCGTAATCGTAATCGTCTTCGGTGCGCATATACAGATGAAACGCGATCTCACCATCGGGTCCGGATGACAGGCCGGTTTCGCTGGTCTCCCATTCCCAGACAAAGGTAAGCGTGTCCGAAGCGCCGACAGTTGCTGAATGAAAGCTAAGTACAAAAACAGCAACAAACACAATTTGCTTGACAATACTATGGGTTCGCACAACTTCCGCTCGACGTATGAATGATGCTGACAGGTGAACCAATTGGAACATGGCTGATTTTACCCAGAACGATCCCTCTATACTAATAATGTAAGAAACAGCCAGGGTCAAATCAAATTTCAGAGGATGCCATGATCAGATTAGTAAAAAAATAGCTAAAGATTCTTTTGGAGCGGGATCATATAAATAGAGGCGGGCAAACTTTTTTATTAGTTTGGCTCAAAAGGGCGCCCTGCCGTGATGGACTAACGATTTTTTCTTAGGTACTATGAAATTAGTTTCGCATTCAACCGTTCTTCACTTTTCCACATCCAAGCGATCATCCTTAACCAGTTTTAATTTCAGACCATTCCGATTTTTTTCAAAACCATGGAAATTGGTCCGTTTTTTGATTGAATGCGTAATTGAATTCTAAATGGACAAGATTCTAATGAAAAAAACAACTTTTACGCCCCTCATTCTGGCAATCACGATTATTCTGCATGGGCCGGCAATGGCCATGGAGGACAACTGTTTCTCGGGCAGCAGGGAATTAAAAGCATGGATGACGCAGTTGATGGACATCAGAAAAACCCCATCAACCCCATCAACCCCATCCGCAGCCATGCCCGCAAACAAAATTTCCCCGGTGGCAAGGTTTTACCAACAAGTTGGTTACCGTCCGGTGTGGATCAGCCCGGACGGGCTTTTGGAAAACGGGAAAATTCTTTTCCAGACCATTTCCAGTGATTGTGAAAACGATATAAACACAACAGACATTTTCCCGGCATCTCCGAACAAACCGTTTGTAACGGTAACCCATGGCGCCGATGCAAGTGTATCTGAAGCCATCGCCCCATATATTCGGCAAGATGTCATGCTTACCGAAAAAGTCCTTAGCTACGCCAGCCATATTTACACAGGCGCAATCAACCCGGAAAAGATCTATCCGTTATGGAAAGGCAAAAAAAGAGAGGCGTCGCGAGATCTACCTAATGAGTTGGCCCAATCGATCAAAAACGGTTGGCTGGCCTCTTTTATAGAATCACTACATCCCCGATCCAGAGGCTATCGAAAACTTAGAAATGTTTTGCAGCGCTACGAAACAGTGAAAAACCGGGGCGGATGGTTTCCCATAGAAAAGGGTCCAACTCTGCAACAGGGGGACAGAGGCCCACGAGTGGCAAAGCTTAAGTACCGGTTAAAAGTGATGGGCGACGGGCTCGCCGAGGGACCCATCGAAAACGATATTTTTGACGAATCGGTGGTCGCGGCGGTCAAACATTTTCAGCATCGTCATGGCCTGGTGGAAGATGGCCTGGTTGGCGGGAAAACCCTGTCCGAATTGAACGTTCCGGTCGAAAAACGCATCGAGCAGTTGCAACTGAACATGGAACGGTGGCGCTGGTTCCCGGACAGCTTCGGCGATCGTTACCTGCTGGTCAACATTCCTGCCTTTGAACTTACCGTTGTTAAATCCGGAGACCGGATTGATAAAATGCGCGTCATCGTTGGCAAGAAAAGTCGCCAAACACCGGTCATCTCTGATCAAATGACCTATATCGAAATCAACCCGTACTGGAACGTGCCTTACAGGATAGCTGCCCGGGAAATTCTTCCCAAAATCAAAAAAGACCCTGCTTATCTCATCGAGAATGACATGCGTGTATTGGAGGGTTGGGGAAACAATGCCCGCCAACTGGATCCAATTGGCATCGATTGGAACAGCATGACCAGGTACACGTTTCCCTATCGGCTCCGCCAGGAACCATCCAACAAAAATTCATTGGGTCAAATCAAGTTCATCTTTCCCAACAAGTACAATGTCTATATCCACGACACCCCGGGCAAGTCATTGTTCGACCGCCGGACGCGTGCCTATTCCCACGGATGCGTCCGTCTTGAAAACCCCATGAATTTGGCTTACACTCTTTTAAGCGACCAGGGTTGGAATCATGAAAAGATAGCGTCCGCGACAAAGAGCGACGTGCCGGTACCGGTGTCCCTTGAGGCCCCCATACCGGTTCACCTGGTCTATTTCACAGCCTGGGTGGATGAAGACCAAACGGTTAATTTTCGTAAGGATATTTATGGCCGTGATGCGCGGCTGCTCCAGGCATTTCACGATCAGACACCGGCTCAGTGCCTCTGATGCCGTAAAGGAGCATGCCATTGCACACCATTCAGCTTAAACTGTTCGCTTCTCTGATGCCGATGGCGCCTAAAAATGCCGACCAGGTCCCCATTGAACCCGGCATGTCGGTTCGAGATCTGCTTGAGAAGTTGGATATCCCAACCGCCAAAGCCCACCTGGTGTTTATCGACAACGTCAAAAAATCCCTGGAAGCTCGTCTTGGCGGAGGGGAGCGGGTGGGCATTTTCCCACCGGTGGCCGGCGGATGAAGCATGCGAAATGAGCTGACCGACCATATAAGGGCTGCGGCACAAAAAGGCGAACTTGCCGACGGCAGCCCCTGCCGGGTTATTGGCACCCCCGAGGTCGAACGCATCGCTCATGAAATGCGTACCGGTGGCAGGCGGGTTGAAAGTGCCGCTTTAAAAGACAACATCCTTCCTGATCGATATCTCAGAAACCTGAAAACCTTTTCCATCGCCGACCAAATCGCTCTTCTCGAATCATATGTGTGTGTTATCGGTTTAGGCGGATTGGGGGGGTTAGTTGCCGAAACCTTGGCACGCATGGGCGTGGGACGATTGTGCCTGGTCGATGGAGATACTTTCGAGTTTCACAATCTGAACCGCCAGCTTTTGAGCCTGCGCGAAACGATTGACACCTCAAAAGCCGATCAGGCCGCCCACCGTGTACGGCAGATCAACACCGGCATTGATGTCCGCAGCGATGCCACATTCCTGACCACGGATAATTCCGACGCGCTTTTAGAGCAATGCGACCTTGTGGTTGACTGCCTTGACAACATCCCCTCCCGCTTCATTCTCCAAACAGCGGCCCGCAAGACTGGTATTCCCATGGTATCCGCAGCCATTGCGGGTCTGTCCGGTCACATCACCACCATCTTTCCGGAAGACAACGGCTTGGAAAACATTTATGGGTCACCGGATGAGATGGAGAATACCAAGGGAGCGGAAACCCATCTGGGTTGTTTGGCGACGATTGTCAACCTGATGGCTTCTTTGGAATGCAATGAAGCGGTAAAGGTGTTGACCGGCAAGGGCGGTATACTGAAAAACAAATTGTTGGTGGTCGACCTCTCCGATTATACGTTCGAAACCCTGCATCTGACATGATTCGTCGCCCATAAGATTATGGATCTAACCGGTACCAGGCTGACCGAATCGGAGAGGCTTTGAACGCCCACGGTTTCATTGAGTGGTCAGGAGCTAAAAATCACCGGCAAAATGGCAAGCCACTCGATGATCGTTCCCGGATGGAGAAAACGACTCAAGCACCGGCGACTCGGTGCGGCAGCGATCTCTGGCATGCGGGCAGCGGGTATGAAAATGGCACCCTCGGGGCGGATCGATGGGCGACGGGACATCACCCTCCAGCATGGGAAGGGATGCCTTCCTGTTCATGGGATTCGGGTCTGGAATGGCGGCAATCAATGCCTGCGTGTACGGGTGAAGGGGGGTTTCGTAGAGATCATCTGCCGCGGCAACCTCCACGATACGCCCCAAATACATGACAGCAATGATGTCCGAGACATGCTTGACCACCGCCAGGTCATGGGCGATAAACAGATAGCTGAGTCCCAGCGCCTCTTGCAGTTCCAACAGCAAATTTACAATCTGAGATTGAATGGAGACGTCCAGCGCCGAAACCGGCTCATCGCAAACCACAAGGTTGGGGTTCAAGGCAATGGCCCGGGCAATACCGATGCGCTGGCGCTGACCGCCGGAAAATTCATGGGGGAAACGGGTTACCGCATCACCTGGCAACCCTACCCTTTCGAGCAGAGCAGCCACCGCCTGCTGCCGCTCTTCGGCCCCGCCCATGCGATGAATGATGAAGGGCTCGGCGATGATATCCCCCACGGTGTGGCGTGAATTAAGGGATTCAAAAGGATCCTGAAAAATCATTTGCAGCTGGCGGCGGGTCTTTCTGAGCGTTGGCGCGTCGGCCGCCGTCAAATCGGTGCCGTCAAAAACCACCCGTCCGGCGGTTGGCCGGTAAAGGCGAACGATGCAGCGTCCCACGGTGGTTTTGCCGCAACCGGATTCCCCCACCAGCCCAAGGGTTTCTCCCCGCCCAAGGGATAACGACACCCCATCCACTGCATACACGGCCCCCACGCGCCGTCGCCAGACACCGCCATGCACGGGAAAATGCATTTTAAGGTTTTCCACACGCAGCAAAGGAGTCTTTTGTTCCAGGTTCACGTCAGGTCAGCTCCATGGTCGGGTTCCAGTAAAAAGCAACGCGCCCAGTGATTGTCGGCCAGTGCCCACAAAGCAGGCGCATCCCGATGGCAACGTGGCATCACATGCGGGCACCGGTTTTGGAATCGGCAACCCGGCGGCAATTGGGCAAGACTGGGCACGCCACCACGGATAATGGGCAGTGGCTGTTTACGAATCGAAGAGAGGCGCGGCATGGAGGCCAGCAGCCCTTGCGTATAGGGATGACGGGGATTTTCAAAAAGATCCGCCACCGGCGCCTTCTCCACCACCTGCCCCGCGTACATCACGGCCACTTCCTGGCAAATCTGGGCAATTACACCCAGAGCATGGGTGATGAACAACACGGCCATACCGGTTTCTTTCTGCAGATCCAGAATCAAATGAAGAATCTGGGCCTGAATGGTCACATCCAGGGCCGTGGTGGGCTCATCGGCAATGAGCACTTCCGGACGTCCCGCAAGGGCCATGGCGATCATGACCCGCTGACGCATACCTCCCGAGATCTGGTGCGGGTAATCGTCCAGGCGTCTTTCGGACTCCGGAATCCCCACGCGGGAGAGAAGGGCTATGGCCTCGGCAACCCGACGGCTGGGAGTAACATCCGGTCGGTGTAGTTCCAGCACCTCCACCACCTGTCGGCCGATACGGTGAACCGGATTGAGCGCTGTCATGGGCTCCTGAAAAATCATGGCGATGCGTCCGCCACGCACACGCTGCATGGCATCCGGCGACAATCGCAAGAGGTCCGTATCTCCAAGCAAAATCTCGCCTTTTTCAATGATTCCGGAAGGCCGGGGCAAAAGCCGCATGATAGAAAGGGCAGTGACGCTCTTGCCGCAGCCGGATTCACCCACCACCCCCAAAACACGGCCCGCGGGCACGCTCAGGCAAATCTCTTCCACGGCCCGCAGACGGCCGTTTTCGGTATCAAAGGCCGCGGTCAGGTTTTCAATGCGCAGTGCGGTCGAGTCAGCGATGATCTTCACCGTTTTTCAGGGTTTAAAGGTTTTATCCACCATCGTCACCGGATCGAAGGCGACATCGTTGTCCATGGCCTCAAGGGTTTCCTGCCGTCGCTCCGGGTCGAACCAAAACAATCCGCCGCTGCTGCTGCCGAACTCCTCGAAAAGGCTTTCCGACGTTCGCGTCGCCGGGGGCTCGGGGAACCGCCACCACCGCCAATACACCTGCCGGAAGTAAGGCACCATGAATGTGGGCACAACCGAGCCGATTTCATGCACCCGTTGCTGAATGCGATGAGCCAGCTCGATACGCTCGTCCTCGTCAAGGGATGCGCGATAGGCGTCGATCAGCCGGTCCATCTCGGGATCATCGGTATTGGTAATATTGTTGGTCTGTCCTTTATGAGCGTTGACCGAATGCCAATGTTCCCAAAAATGAGGCCTCAATCCGACGCCCCAAGCCACCCAGGCCACGTCATGACGTTTTTCGAGCACCTTCTTGAACGCCGCCGAGGGATCGAGCTTGAGCAGTTTGAGTTCGATACCTGCCTTTTTGGCCTCTTCCTTGAGCACCACAAGGCGCTGTGTGTGTTCATCGCTGTAATAAACGACCTCCACGCTGTAGCGTCTGCCGTTTTTTTCCCAGATGCCGTCAGGCCCCCGGGACCATCCCGACTGCGTCATGAGCGTTTCCACCTTGCCGATATCGTATCGTCGGGCCTTTATCGATTTATTCGTGTACGGCCCGTAACCTACATAGACACTTTCCAACCGGAAATAGTCCCCCCGCAAAACGTCATCAATCACTTTTTCCACGTTCATGGCATGCGCAAACGCATAGCGCAGGTTGACGTCTTTGAAGATCTCGCGGTCCAGGTTCAACCACAACCCCCTTGCGGACCGGGGGATATCGTTAAAAAACCAGACCTTATGAACATACCCCTTCTCCACCACCGGCGTACGGGTTTTAATATGCCAGTATTGAGGAATCGTGGCCGCGTAAACGTCCAGCTTTCCCTTTTTGAAATATTCCCATTGCAGGTTTGGATCACGGATCACTTTGTACAATACCGTATCCACGTTGAAACGATGCCTGTAATAACGCAGATTGTTGCCCCACCAGTCTTTCTTGCGGGCAAAGCGCACAAAGCGGCCTTTTTTGAACCTGTCGATCTGGTAAGGACCGGTGTTGGGCACCACGGCCCAATTGGTCTTGCGGATAAAATCCTCCCCCAGGGGGTAAAAATAATGGCGCGGTGTCGGGCTGATGCTGATTTTAAGGTGCAGGTCGGGTTGGGGTTTGGTGCTCACCACGGCCAGGGTGTGATCGTCATAAACGATGACACGCTCGATCTCCTTTGAGTAGTAGTCATTGTACCAGGGCGCGACGATATGGGGCGAGCGCATGAATTCAAGGGTATAGGCAAAATCGTCGGCCGTCACCGGCACCCCGTCGGACCAGCGCGCCCGGGGGTTGAGCCTGAAATACATGGTTTTTTTATCGCTGCCGTAGGCCCAGTGTGTGGCCAACTCGGGAATGACCGCCAGCGTGTTGGGATGAATGCCTGTGAGGCTCAATTGGTTGGCCAGGATGGCGCCGCGAATGCCGCTGTTTGAATCCGGCCCGACCACCCGAAAGGTCAGCGGGAAAAAAGTCAGCGCGAGGTGCAGGGTTCCGCCGGTCTTGGCCCGAGGGTCCGCGAACAGCGGATCAGTATCATTGGTAAGCCATTGAATATTATCGGGAAGGGGCTCGCGGGGCACAACGAAGTCAGCCGGTGATTGCGTCTCATCGCGGCTTGAGACCGACGCATCCCGCGGAGACGGCTTCTGATCGCAACCGCAGACCCATGGCGCGATCATCGCCACCAGGCAAAAAAGCAGCGCTCTTTTCCACCGGTATGTCCTTCTCATCATTCGTACACCGTATGCATTTTGGGGTCGGACACCTCTCGAACCGCCTCCCCAACAAACGTCACCGCAACAAGGGTGACAACCATGGCTGATATCACCGAACCCCCCAACCACCAGGCGCTGAAGTTGGCCCAGGCCTGCTGCAGAAGCTCTCCCCAACTCGGTGTGGGCGGAGGAAGGCCAAAGCCAAGATAATCGAGAGAGGTCAGGGCCACGATGCCGCTGGAAACGGAAAACGGGATGTAGGTCACGATCAGCGACAAGGTATTGGGCAGGATATGCCGGTAGATAACACGAAAATCCGAGGCCCCCAGGGCCTTGGCGGCCAGCACGTAATCGCGGGCCTTTTCCCTGTAGGTCACGGTGCGGATGGTCCAGGTCATTCCCATCCATCCGAAAATCACCATGATGGCGATCAACCACCAGAAATTAGGAACCACGATGGAGGAGACGATGATCACCACATAAAGGAAGGGGACGGTCGACCAGATCTCGATGATGCGCTGCATGAGGATATCGAACCAGCCGCCGTAATAGCCCATGGCGCATCCCACGCTGATGCCCACGACATAGGTGGGTATCAACAGCCCCAAAGAGAAAAGGATGGCGATGCGGAAGCCATAAACCAGCCGGGCCAGCACGTCTCGACCGGAAGTGTCGGTCCCCAGGAAGTGCCGCCGTGCCATGGATGGCGGCTCCGGCGGTAAGGTATCAGGCCGCAGGTCGTTCTCGAAAGCATTGTAGGGTACGGGGGCCAGCAGGACCCAATCGCCGTTGCCCTGGTCCCGGAAACGGTCGGCCAGATCCCGATAGTTGGTCTCGTAATCGTAGGGCAGACCAAAGGCCTTGCCCGGAATAATGTCTCCGTAAGTGGGAAAATACCAATTGCCCTTGTACTGGACGATAAGGGCCCGGTTGTTGACCAGCAGTTCAGCGCCAAGGGAAGCGAGAATCATGATCACCAGAAAAACAAACGCATAAAAGCCTCGCTTGATGGCGACAAATCGTTTGATCTTTTTGCGGGTCAGGGGGCTGAAGGTCATAACCTTTTTTCTACTCGAATTTCACTCGTGGGTCCACGGCTGCGACACACATGTCCGAAAGCACGTTGCCGACGAGGAAAAGAATACTCGAAATGGCCAGCACGCCCATGACCACGGGGTAATCCCGCTCGACCACGGATTCGTATCCCAACAATCCCATGCCGTCGATGTTGAAGACCTTCTCCACCAGAAAGGACCCGGAGAGAATCACACTGATGTTGTTGCCGAATGTGGTGGCGATGGGAATCAGGCTGTTGCGCAAGGCATGGCCGAAAACCGCCCCTTTGAAGGTCAATCCCTTGGCCATTGCGGTTCGCACATAGTCCGCCGCCAGGTTGTCCATAAGGGTGTTCTTCATGAGAAACGTCATAAAGGTAAAGGCGCCCACCAGATAGGCAATAAGAGGAAGCACCGAATGCCACGCCAGATCCGCCAGCTTCTGCCAGATTGTCATGGTATCGAAATTCTCGCCGACCAGTTCTCCCAGGGGAAACCACTCCCAATGGGAGGCAAAAAGCAGAATCGCCAGGATGCCGATCACCCAGCCGGGAATGGCGTACCCAATGAACACGAGAACCGATGAAGCGTCGTCAAAAGCGCTTTTGTGCCGGATGGCCTTGGCAATGCCAAGGGGAATGCATACCCCGTATGTAGCGATAAGCGTCAAAAGACCAAAATAGAGGGAGATGGGAATCCGTTCCCGAATCATACCCCACACCGGATCGTAGTAACGGGTCGAGATTCCGAGATCCCCTTTCAGCAGCTTTCCCAGCCAGGTGACATAGCTGAGCAGTGCAGGCTTGTCGAACCCGTAATACTTTTTCAACAATTCGATCTGATCGTCCGAAAGGGGCTGCCGCTGAACGGTCTCGGATGCCGTGACCCCGCCACCGGACAGGGCCTGCTGTTGGGCCTGGGCGATAATGCGCTCTATGGGACCGCCGGGAACAAAACGGGTAATAACGAATATCAGGATGGTGATCCCAATAAACGTGGGCACAATCAACAAGAACCGTCTAATGAAATAGGCTGTCATGGATATTCGTTGATGTCCATCCGAAAAGCGGTTGGTGCGTTCATGGCGCCGACATTGACACCATTTGCCTTGCGTTGGTGGGACAAGGCAAAAAATACTGAAAAGGATTATACATCAACATCCGTTTCTTTTCAATAAAACCACGGATATCGTTTCGGCATACTGGAATAATGAAACAGGAAAAGGGAACGTGGCTCTCGCCAGTTCCCTTTTTCGTTCGAAAGATGAGAGGGGAAGATTAACGCTTGGAGAATTGGAACCGCGCACGGGCGCCTTTTTGCCCGTACTTCTTGCGCTCTTTTTCCCGTGGATCACGTTTGACGAAACCCGCCCGTTTCAAGGCCGGACGAAGCTCGGGATCAAAAAGAATCAGCGCCTTGGTGATGCCGTGCCGAACCGCGCCGGCCTGACCGGATATTCCGCCGCCACGTACCGTGATCTTGATGTCGAAGGCATCCAGATTGTTGGTCAGAGCCAAAGGCTGACGTAATATCGTTCTGGCGGTGCCCACCGCAAAATACTCATCGACAGGCCGTTCGTTCACGGTGATGGCGCCCGTGCCGGGCTTGATCCATGTCCGTGCAATGGCATTCTTGCGTTTTCCCGTAGCGTAATATAATTTTTCTGTTGCCATGTAACTCCCCAGTCGTAACTCTTGATTTTATGATTCCTGATTTGAACGTCCCTATACGTTCATCACTTCCGGCTGCTGGGCGTCGTGCGGATGCTGATCACCGGCATACACCTTGAGTTTCTTGAAGATCTTGCGGCCCAGGCTGTTTTTGGGCAACATGCCTTTAACAGCGAACCGAATCACATCCTCGGGACGTTTTTCGATCAGTTTCCTCGCGGTGATGGTTTTCAGACCGCCGATGTAACCGCTGTGACGATAGTAATTTTTCTGTTCCATCTTTTTGCCGGTAAGGACGATCTTCTCGGCGTTGATTACCACCACGGAATCGCCAAGATCGGCATGCGGCGTGTAAAGCGGGTTGTTCTTACCGCGCAGGGTAGCAGCAATCTTCGATGCCAGGCGGCCAAGAACGGCGCCCTCTGCATCGACGATCCACCATTTGTTCTGATTGTCTTCGTCTTTTGCACTGTATGTATATTTTTTCACTGTCTCAACTCCTGTCTTTTTCTTAGAAACCGCAGTTGTTAATAGAATCGATTGCCTGTGTCAAGCAAAAACTATCGGTCGGCATGGTGAATTCTTTTGACAACCCATACCCTTTTTGCAATTGTTTACCGGTTATGGACCATCTTGAAATCGAATTAAAATTTTTCGTCCCCGATTTTGAACCCATCCGCCGCCGCCTTCAGGCGTCGGGTGCCGTCTGCCTGTCGCCCGAGGGCCTGGAATTCAACATCCGCTACGAAACGCCGGATGACACTTTAATCAAGGCCCGGCGCCTGCTTCGCCTACGCAAGGACCGCGACACGACCTTGACCTTCAAGGTGCCGCCGGCCGAGGAGGACAACCGCTTTAAAACCTACCGGGAACTCGAAGTCAAGGTCGATGACTTCGATACCCTCGACCAAATTCTGCAGGCCCTTGGGTTCCAGCGCCGGCAGGTCTACGAAAAGCGGCGCGAAACCTGGCGGATGGAAAAGGCTTTATTATGCCTGGACACCATGCCTTTCGGCCGTTTTCTGGAAATCGAAGGGCCGCCCGAAGCGATTACCGCCATGGTCCGGCAACTGGGTCTTTCATGGGAGCGGCGCATGCTCTCCAACTACCTGGGGATGTTTCAGCGCCTGCGAGAAGAGGAAAAGCTCTCTTTCACGGATCTGACCTTCGACAATTTCAAGCGGATCGACATCGATTTCGAGCGCTATCGTCACCTTTTCGAAGGCGGCAACACCGGTATGACCTGACCTTTCTAGTCACTTCCCCTTCGCCAGCCCCTCACAGGTCATCCTGGCATCCAACCGGCCGCCGGCTTCCACGACCAGGTCGGCACAGACAATTTCTCCCGAACATCTCGCGGACGCAAGGACCACCAACTGCCCCGTCACTTCCAGGCGGCCCTCGAAGTGGCCGCCGATGGTCATGGTTTGCGCCTTGGCGGTTGCATCGACATGCCCTTCTTCGCTGATGACAACACTCTCTCCGTGCAGCGTCCCTTTTACGGTCCCTTTAACTACCAGATTCCCATTGCCCACCAGGGTTCCATCTACAGTCATGCCTTTGTCGATAATGGAAAGCTTATTGCTATCGTCCTTCACAGTTAATCTCCTTGAGCAGCGATTAAACGAAACAATCTCAGTCGATGCGGGTCAGTGTTTAAACGCCGCCAGGTGAACGGAGAAGGCTTTTTCCAGAATCGTGTCACCGTTCTTATCGAAAACATACACAATCACTCGGTTCAGACGTGACGGATCGGTATCGACAGCCGTTTTAATCTGAACGTCCGTGAAACGGAACATTTTGAAAACATACCCCATCTCCTGTTGCGGCTTTCCATCCACGACGGCACTGGCGGGCAACGTCACCCATGTATCGGGTGCCAGCTGATCATTCTTAAAAAGCACAAGGCAGTGGCCTGAGATCTTGCCGGCCTGGGAGTTGACGTTGCGTAAACGGAACGTCGCCCACAAGGTCTTATCGGAGGCGTCCTGATGAATCTCGAAACGACTCAAGACAACTTGAGAATTTGCCTGCTCCGCACTGGTGGAAGCGACGACAAGCGGCTGAGCCGGTCTTATCGTGATTGGGTAGTCCTTTTTCATCGCCAGAGCGCCGGCCTCATCGAAAATATAAAGAGAAGCTCTGGTAAACGGCAGCGGTGGATCGGCAAGGAGCCCGTTAAGATCCACGTCAACGAACCGTGAGAACCTGAATTTCTTTCCCTGTTCGGGTTTGGGAGCACCATTGACAAGGCTTCCACCGGGAAGCCCCAACCAGGTGGCAGTATCATCCGGATCACTTTTGAGTACCACCAGGCACACGCCCTTGGCCGGCGTGGACCGGGGACCTTGATTGCTCAGCCGAAAGGTTGCCGTCACCTTACCTTTTGAAAAATTCTGATTGATGTTCAGCTCGCCCAACGAAATGTTTGGCGGATTCTCTGATTCAGGAGGCGATGTCGGCGAAGATGCTTGGACGTCAGCCTGCTGGACTTCAGCCTGCTGGACTTCAGCCTGCTGGACTTCACTCTGTTGGACTTCACTCTGTTGGACTTCACTCTGTTGGGTTTCGACGGCAGGCACCGTTTCTTCGTCCTCGGCCACCGGCGGATCTTCCACCACCTGCGTTTCCGGCTCACTCTCCGCCTGAGGCGACGTCTCCTCAGGCGCCACGGTCTGCAGAGGAGGCTCCGGTTCAACCTGGGTTACGGCAAGCCCCGCTTTTTCCATACGGGCTTCCGTCAAAACCAGCTCGGCGGTAACGATTTCGTACTCACTTTTATAGTTGGCCGCCTCCTGACGCGCTGAAATGAGTTTATCATGGGTTTTATCGTGGAGGCGCTTTTCTCTGGTCAGTTGCCAACCAAGGCCTGCACACATCAAAGTCAACAACACCAGCAAAACAAGCAGGGTCAGGGCAAGCCCCTTGATGTGCTTGAAAGGCACGATGCGGCCATCGTCGGCAACCAATAAAAGCTGCCATCGTTTTTCGGGTTTTGTCATATAATGAACTCCAATAAAACGTTACAAACTCACCACCAATATCTAAACGCTAATTTTGTATAGGATTGTTTTAGTCTAACCCATAAAGCGATATGCTTCGACAAAAAAAGACATTGCTTGGTGCAATTAGCTTATTTTAATACATTGGCAAGCGCTTGCCCGAGACGAGCCATAAATGCCTTCATCCAAAAGGCTACATTGCAATTATGCGTCGACGATATCAATATCAACCCTTTGGATGAGATGATCTCCAGATAAAGCGAGGGCAGTTACTTACTTAATCCCATAACTCTTTTTTCAGGCGCCAAAATCGGATGAGCCATTACCGCTCAAACCCTTTTCCCGCCGATAAAACCGGATACAAAGTCCCTGCTGAATTCCATGGCGTTACAAGTTAATTCTTCACATAAGTGCGGGGGATCATCTTCTCTGAAGCCTTGTGGTCGAAGCGAGCTACAGAGTAAAGAGTGAAACTTTTCTTCAAATTGACGAGCGAATTCCCGGCATTGATCGATGATTGTTTCTTCAGGCAGTTGTCTTTCTTTCCCGATGATACCAAGGAACATGAGCGCCCCTTCGACCAGCCCGCATTGCGCACCGTATTTTCCGGCGCCATGCATGCCGACAGCGGCGCAAACCACTTGATCCGACAACTTGACGGAAAAAATCTCGGCAAGGATTTTCAGAGTTGTGATTGCACAGTTGTAATCGTATTCCCAATAGTACTCTTTTACGCGAGCCTTGATTGAAACATTTTCGGAAACCTTATTGTTCATTTTTTTGCGCCGATACCCGCACAGCCTCGTTTTGACCGACACCCAGCGCCTTGTGAGCATTGCCAAGATTAACCGAAATTTCAAGCAGGCCCCGACTGCCGATGATGGCCAACAGCGCCCCCCGGTCCGCTTTTTGATAGGCGCTCGCCAGACCGAGAATACTGACGCCGGCCACCCGTATGTGAATCATCGAGCCTGGAAAACGGTGCTGCAAGGTTTCGAGAAAAGACGCCTCGATGTTGGTCAACAGGTTTCCAAACCGATCAACAGCCACCACGACACCATCAAGGAGGCTTTTGGAAAAAAAGCGGCAGGAAGGAACCACACCGCTTACCGCACTTTTATAATCGACGGCAGGCCCAAGTTCGCCCATAGGCAATCCGAGAGAAAGGTGAGCGGCAACCGGGGCAAAGATATCCCTCCCGTGAAAGGTTTGGCTTACGGGATGCAAAAAGAGATCTTGATTTTCAATGGCCACCACGTTGACATCGGGCGCGTCCGCCACCACCCGTTCCAGAAGGCCGTTGTCCGGCGCCAGAAAAAGGTGGCCGGCCGCCTCGACAGCAAGCATCCGGCGCCCGCTGCCCACCCCCGGGTCAACGACGGCGACATGAACGGTTCCCGGCGGGAAAAAAGTGTAGGCCGCCGCCAGAACAAATGCGCCGTGAACCACATTCTGGGGTTCGATGTGGTGGCAGATATCCACGATGCGGGCCTTGGCGTGAATGCCGACAATAACCCCTTTCATCACCCCGACATATTCGTCTTGCAAACCGAAATCAGTTAACAGGGTGATCAGTGGCATCACGATTTTCCGTTTTAGAAAAGTTTTTGTTGGACCGTAATTCCCAGATGTCTGTAAGCAAGATCGGATACGCGCCGGCCCGAGGAGGTGCGGATCACCATGCCGATTTTCAGAAGGTACGGCTCGACCACATCCACCAGTGTATCGCTTTCTTCCTGCAAAGTGGCGGAGATCGCCTCGATTCCCACCGGCCCGCCGCCGTAAAAATCGATAATCGTCTTCAGATAGCGGTAATCAAGCCGGGTGAGGCCTTGACTGTCGACCCCTTCCAGGGTTAGCGCCGCTTCGACCGTATCTCTGGTGATGGACCCGTCGCCACGCACCTGGGCATAGTCCCGAACCCGTTTGAGCAACCGATTGACAATTCTTGGGGTTCCCCGGCAACGCTTGGCCAACTCCAGCGCCCCCGATTTATCGATACTCACATTCAACAGTGCCGCCGACCGCAAGGTGATGCTCACCAAGTCGTCGAGCTCGTAAAAATCGAGACTGCGGAAAATACCGAAACGGTCCCTCAAGGGGGCCGACAGCAAACCGACCCTGGTGGTGGCTCCGACCAGGGTAAACCGTTTCAAGCGGTATCGATGGCTGCGTGCGTGGATGCCTTTGTCGAAAACGAAATCGACGGCAAAATCCTCCATGGCCGGATAGAGAAATTCCTCGACGGTCTTGGGCGTGCGATGAATCTCATCGATAAATAGAACATCACTTTCGGACAAGTGGGTGAGAATACCAATCAGATCGCCGCCTTTTTCCAAGGCAGGGCCGGAGGTAACGGTCAGCGTGCCGCCCATCTCGTTGGCGATAATATGCGCCAGTGTGGTTTTACCCAGCCCCGGTGGGCCATGAAAGAGAACATGTTCCAGGGGCTCCGTACGGATCTTGGCGGCTTCGATGGCAATCTTCAGGGTCTCGACCGCCTCGGCCTGCCCCACGTAGTCATCGAGCCGTTCCGGACGCAGAGAAAGAATATCGGGATCCCGGTCGTCGGGCTGCAATCCGCCATCGAGAATGGGCGTTTGTCCGGAACGGTGAGTGAGAATAGAATCCGGCATTATCGCGTATACATTTTACTGTTGTTGGTCATGTTTCCTGCTGCCCCCGATAAATTTCGTCAAACAACTCCTCCGCCGTGCCGATGGCCGTGTTGTGCTTGATGGCATCATCGATCATCTGCCTGGCATCGGTGGTTTTGTATCCCAACTGGCCCACCAGCACATCCATCACCGACTGAACGAAATCCTCATCGACGGGTGGCGGCGCACCACCGCCTTCCGTTTTAATCAGGGCGAATTTGTTCATCTTGCCCTGAAGGGTGGCAATAATTTTATGGGCCGTGCGCTCCCCGATGCCATTTAGTTGCTTCAGGGTTTTTGCATCCCGACTTTCGATGGCATGGGCAATTTCTCCCACCGAAATGGTCAAGGCTTTGACGGCTTTCAGTGGCCCAATGGCTTCCACGGAGATAAAATACTGAAAGAACTCCTTTTCGGCCTCCAATTGAAATCCGATAAGCACCGGTTTGGGCTGTCTTTCCGTTTGGTAATAATAGATATACAGCGCCACCTCATCGCCGATTTCCTTATTCTCCAGGGTTTCCATGACCACCACCGGAACAAGAATTTCATAGCCTACATGGCCGGCCAGGAGCATGATCCGGTCAGGCTCTTTTTTCATCAATCGACCTTCGAGATATCCAATCATCTACATTTTTCCCTTGGCGAATCATGCCGGAACAGGCCGATCAATGCCAATCCCAGAGCATCCGACGCATGGAAAGGGCGAATGGGGGAAGGGGCATGGATGGCCTTGCGCACCGCCCGCTCCAATTGATCTTTGGTGGCCTTGCCATTACCGGTAAGAATTTGCTTTGCCTGGCGCACGGGAACTTCACTGAGCGGAACGCCGTTTTGTACGCCGGCCAGCAGCAGCACACCGCAAACCTTACCCAGAACGATGCCCGACTGGGGATATTTATCAAGGGAAAAAACATCTTCGAGCACCATCAGGTCGGGCTTCTCGTCGATCAGCACCCGGCGGATTTTTGAATAAATTTTTTCCAGACGGACGCCGACGGGGTCATCCTTGGTGGTCGAAATTGTCCCATAAGCGTAAGTATGGATCGTAAGCCCGCTACCGATCACAACACCGATACCGGTATCGGCAAGGCCGGGGTCTATTCCAAGCACCTTGATCATTGGCCCGTTGGTCCCCGGCGGCCCTGGCTACATGGATTCCAGTTTTTTCTTGGCAATTCCGGCTTCATCGGTATTTGGATGTTTGGCAACCAGTTCCTTGAGAAGAAGGCGCGCATTGTCGGTTTCTCCGATGTTCAGAAAGGAGAGCCCCTGTTTGAGCATGGCGGCGGGGATCTTGTTGCCGGAAGGATAGTTCTCAATCACCTTCTGATATTCGAGAATGGCTTTTTCATACCACTTTTCGCTATAATAGGTCTCACCAATCCAGAATTGGGCGTTGTCGGCCTGCTTGGATTGAGGATAGGCCTCGATCATTTTTTCGAACCCTTTGCGGGCGTTTTCCATCTTGCCTTGATCGAAAGCCGTTTTCGCCGCGACATACAGGGTTTGCTCCGACGCCTGCGCGGTTTTTGGGATGGCGGATGGGGTTGCCGACGAAGCTGCCTTGGCCTCAGGCTTTGCCTTGGCCTTGCCGGCTTTAACCGGCGATCCGTCTACCGCATCGAGCCGTTTGTTTATGCCCGCAACATCCACGGCCAATTGATCCATCCGATCACGGTCTTTCAATTGATTGTCCTCAAACCCCTTCAGCTTCTGATTGAGGAGATACTCCATTTGTTCGAGACGGCCGGAGAGCATTTGAATTTCCTGCTGCTTGGCGTCGAAATCGGCCACCAGGGAAGCGTATTTACCGCGCAATTCCAACTCGTCGTCGCGCCGGGTCCTGTCCAACCCTTCCACGCGACTGGAAATGTTTTCCTTGGTCTCGGAGAGCTTCTGATTAAGCGCTTCCAACTCGCGATTCTGCTTTTCCAGTTCCGTACTGCGCCGTTCAAGGGCCGACAACCGATAATTCAGCGTGTAAATGTCGTCTTGAATGGCACAACCTAAAAACGGGATTACAGTCAATAGACTCAGCAACAGAGTAATGGTTCGCATGTTTTCCTCCCATGATCATGAAGGGAAGGCACCGGCCGTCGGGTGCGTAAATGAACGCCTGCCAATATAGAATATGCAGCAATGGCGATGGGTTGCCGATTGCTGCATATTAATTTATAGCCCTTGGAGAGGCAACGCCTGGCGTCGCCTTCGGCCCTTTGGGCCGGCGCGATGGTCAATGCTTGTCGGCATCACGACGCCGGAGGGCCAGGGACGTTACCATATCGATACAGGTTTACTCCAGAACAAAGGCGGCACGCCGGTTTTTGGCCCATGCCTCTTCATCGCCGCCCATATCGACAGGTTTTTCCTCACCATAGCTGATGGTTGTCATCCGCGAATCGGCGATTCCCAGATTTACGAGGAACATTTTCACGCCCTCGGCACGACGCTCGCCCAATGCCAGGTTGTATGCATTGGTACCTCTTTCGTCGCAATGCCCTTCGATCACTACGCTGGCATCCGAGTTCTCTTGCAGCCATGCCGCTTTTTGCTTCAGAATTTCCTGGGCCTGGTAATCCAGAGTCGAATCATCGAACGAGAAATAGATGTTGTCGTTGAGAAAACGATTTTTCGCCATCATAAGCTCACGTTCCGCAGCTTCGGCCTTGAGTTGGGCCGCTCTTTCAGCAGCCAGACGCTCTTCTTCAAGCTGTTTCTGGCGTTCCAGCTCTTTTTGCTTTGCAAGTTCAGCCTGGCGCGCGGCTTCCTCCTGAGCGGCGGTATCCACTGAGGTATCGGTTGCAAGGTCTTTCTTGGCGCAGGAAACGCTGAACAGCATGGCTGGAATGATAAATATCAGGGCCAGGACAATCCACTTTTTCTTCATTTCATTCTCCTCCTTTTTTCAGGTATCGATCATATTCATGGGTTGATTATATTTCTGGACCATTTCGGATTGCTTTGCTCGCCGGGCAAGGTGAGCAGTCGTCGTTGGTCGGTTCCATAAGCAGTCATCACATAAAGCCTGCTTTTCCCTTCCCGCGTTGAGCTGAAAGCAATGAGACTACCGTCGGGGGACCATGTGGGGGCCTCGTTGTTGCCTTGATCCTCGGTTAGCTGAAGCGGCTCGCCACCATCGGGGCTGATTGTAAAAAGATCGATAACGCCATTTTTCATTGACGAATATGCGATTCTGTCGCCC
Organism: uncultured Desulfosarcina sp.; assembly: GCA_963668455.2. Lineage (GTDB taxonomy): Bacteria > Desulfobacterota > Desulfobacteria > Desulfobacterales > Desulfosarcinaceae > Desulfosarcina. The sequence continues at coordinate 414,443 of CAXXOY010000014.1, read as the reverse complement.
TTGGGAGACCAACTGGGTTGAGTGTTATAGCGCCCTTCGAACGTCAGCCGTTGTACATGACCGGATTCCAGTTCCAAAACATAGACTTGCGGGTTTCCGGCACGCTTTGAAACGAACGCCATGCGTTTGCCGTCTGGTGACCAAGTCGATTCGATGTCAGTTCCCACGCTATGGGTCAATCTTTTAATCACTTTCCCATTGCCGGTCAACAGATAAATTTCCTGATCACCGGAAAAGGAAAGGCTCGCCGCCAGCTCGAATTTTCCGGGAACCCATGCCGGCGCGGCCTGTAGACCGCGTTTAGCAAGTTTGGCGAGTCGTTTTTGCTTAACGTGCCTAATCTGGATTTGAGGCCCTTTACCCACATAGGTCGTGTAGGCCAGCCAGCGGCCGTCCGATGACCAATCGGGGAAAAGCGTGATGCTGTTCAAGTGAGTAAATTGCGTTATGTTCGTCCCGTCAAAATCGCAAAAATAGATTTCCTTATGACCGGTCCCGTTGGACACGAAGGCGAGTTTCGAATCGAAAAATCCCCGGTTGCCGGTGATGGCATACACCACCTCGCCGCAAAAACGCCTGGCGACCTGGCGATCGTCACCGATCTGGCCGCGATAACGCTTTCCAACCACCAGCTGCCCCTTGACCGTATCGAACAGGCGCAGAGAATATTCGGCAGTGCCGTCTTTTACCGTCACCCCCCCGGTAATCAGAAGCTCGGCGCCGATCGTTGTCCAATTGCGATAGCGGATATTGGCCCCGGAAATATCCATCGTTTTCGGGTCTTCGAGAAAAGCGTCCGGGTCGCTGGTTGTAAAATATCCCGTAAACACAAGATAATAGGCCAATAATTGCGAGGTATCGGTGGCCGCTTTAACGGCCGCGGGGTCATCGGGCCGGGCCTGAAAAACCGGAACGGCAATCGGTGTCTTGCGCAGGAAAGGGTTGGAAATATCAATATAATTATACTGCGCGCTTTCACCGGCCCGGGCCAGAAACAAGATGAGCAGCACGGGCAAAAGAAAAAACCATTGGCGAGAACTCCTCATACAACACATACCACACTATCCTTTTTTCTTTATTCGTGAAAGGCCATCGCTATCGAATGCCTTGTGGCGTGAACCGTATCCCCATCTTCACATAGGGCTGATTCAGTCCGCTTGGATGCGGATCCACCGGGCTCGATTTGACGATGGCCTTGTAGGCGGATTCGTCCAGGTAAGTATTACCGGACCGGTCCGTAAAAAAGATGTTCCGAATCTCACCATCGGGCATCACATCGAAGACGATGGCCGCCGCCAACGACGCGTCGCCTCCCGCCAGCGCTTCGTTAAAGGCCCAGTTTTTCTGGATCACGAAGGCAATCTCAAGACGATACAGGTCAATCATCTCGGCCTTGCGCTTGCCGTCCTCGCTGTAATTGCCGATTTTGGCATTGCTATCGGCAGCCTTTGAAGCGGCCTGTTTTGCCGTTGCCGCCGATTTGTCGGCCTCTTTTTTACCCACCTCTTTGCGTAGCCGTTCCAGGGCCGACTTGAGTTGCTCCGGTGAGGCGGCGTCCTCTTTTTTCTCGACGGGTTTTTCCTTCTTCGTCTCTTTCAGCTTCTTGATGGCATGCTTAACAACTTCGGTGGACTTGAAGGTTTTTTTTTTCAGAGAGGTTTTCGGTTTGGGCGCAGGTTTCTTGGCCACGGGAATTTTCTTTGCCGGCGTCTTTTTAACCGCCTGCTTCTCCACTGTTTTTCGCACTTCCTGCTTGGGGGCGGATTGGGTGGCCTGCTTTTTGGGAGGGGTTTTCAGGGAGACCATGCTGACGTTGATCACCGATGGGGGCGGCGGTGTCTTCATGGACAAGCCGGGCGCGAACACAAACACAAACAGGACAACCAGATGGCAGCCCAGCGATAGCGCCAGGGGAAATGTCAGCGCAATCTGACTTTCACCGCCCTGATCTCGACGAAAGGCATCCGAAGCGCGAATTTTCTCGTTCATCAGCCGTTCTTACCGGAAGTCTTTCCGCCTTCAGAATCATCAAAGGGATCGGTCACCATGCCCAGCTTATCGACACCGGCGGCCTTGATCTCGGCCATCACGGCAACCACCACGCCATAGGGGACATCCTTGTCGGCACGGAAGAAAACCTCCTTGTCGGCACGTCCCTGAAGAATTTTCTCAAGCTTTTGCCCGAGAAAATCCATGCGCACCTGAAAATCGTTGACGTAAATATTGGAATCCCGGTCAACGGTAACGGTGAGATTGTCTTTATCGGTCACCATTGCCTTGGCGCTGACCTCCGGCAGGGCCACATCAACGCCCTGCACCATCATGGGCGCCGTAACCATGAATATAATGAGCAACACCAGCATAACGTCCACGAATGGCGTTACATTGATCTCCGACATGAGCCGGTCACTGCCGCTGCCGATTGCCATATGATCACCCCTATCTCAGGATATCGCGGTCGAGAATATTCAGAAAGTCTGCCGAAAAACTGTGCAGCTCGGTTTCGACCACGCGAATTTTCTGCATGAAATGGTTAAATGCGATAACGGCGGGAATGGCGACGGCCAGGCCGGCGGCCGTTGCGATCAGGGCTTCAGAGATACCCGGCGCAACAACGGCCAGACTGGCCGACCCGCGCTGGCCAATGCCGTGGAAGGAGTTCATGATCCCCCAAACGGTACCGAACAACCCGATAAACGGCGTGGTGTTGCCGGTCGTGGCCAGAAACGGAACCATCTGTGTCAGGCGCGTCATCTCCGTGTTGATGGCCCGTCTGAGGGCGCGCTGGACATTGGCGCTACCGGAAAATTCGTGTTTCAGGGTAATCTTCTCCTCCGGTTTCGAGGCATCTTCATCGGAATTGTTGCCGGAATTCAGATTGCGCAGTTCGGCGTACCCGATTCTGAAAATGCGGGCCACGGGGCTGCCGTCCAGCTGCTTGGCCTTGGTGAAGGCGCTGGCCAGATCCCTGCTCTTCCAGAAATAATCGACGAAAATCTCCGATTCCCTGAACGACCTGCGAAGATAGCGGACCTTGATGAAAATGATGGCCCAGGACATCACCGAGAAAAACAGCAATAACAACAATACGAACTTGACCATCAGGCTGGCATTGCCGATGATGTGCATATAATCCATTTGGGCGGTCCCCATATCCACTTTCTCCACAGGTTTAGCTTGAACACGATGGTGGTGCACGACGGCTGCCGCATCCGCGAGTCATCCTATCCACGGGCCAAATCGTGCCGCCGATTTATTAAGCCTCTTGAAAAACAGTCTATATAAAACTATACAAGGCACTATGGACTGTCAAGCGGTTTGACAATCGAAAACAGCACGATACAAGGCTTTGCGGCCATTTAACAAAGCGCCCGCGAACAAAAGCGGGACAGTTCCAAAAGGTCGATCCATGCAGCGAATCTGCGAATTTCTTTTCGAAACCATGCTTCTCAAACGTATCCAGCGCACCGGATACCAGTTTCTCGGACCGGGAAAAGAGTCGGTGGCCGAGCACACGTTTGCCGTCATGTGCGTTGCCTGGGCCCTGGCCGAGCAAACCCCCGAGACGGACCTGGGCCACCTGTTGACCATGTGCCTGATTCACGATCTTCCCGAAGCGCGCATGGGCGATCTCAATTACGTCCAAAAGCGATATGTCGCCGCCGATGAAAAAAAGGCCATCGCCGACATGACCCGGGATCTGCCCCTTGGCCGGACCATCGAAGCGTTGATGGAAGAATTCAATGCCGCCGAGACCCCCGAGGCCCGAATCGCCAACGACGCCGACCAGCTGGCGTTTCTGCTGGATTTAAAAGCACTTTCGGACATGGGCTACGCTTCTCCGGAAAAATGGGTGCGACACATTCGAAAACGCCTTAAAACCCGGGCCGGAGAAGAACTTGCCGACAGTATTGCCGGCACTGAATGGGATTCATGGTGGCTTAAATTTTTTGTTGACAGAAACGATCCTTAGCAATAAATCTTGACCCTTGTTCATTTTTTTCTTGGCGTTTATCAACCATCGCTTCTTGGCACTTGGCAACCAATATAAAAAAGGGAGGCAAAGATGAATTGGATTACCGGCACGCTGGGGTCGTCCATCGGTAAAAAGATGATGATGGCCATAACGGGAATTAGCTTCTGTGGGTTCCTGACCGCCCATTTGGCGGGCAACCTGACTATCTACGGAGGCAAAGATGCGTTTAACGGTTACGCCCATCACTTGCACTCGTTGGGACCGCTGGTCACCTTGGCCGAAATAGGCCTTTTGACCTTCGCCCTGGTGCATGTGATCACCGGCATACTGCTTTTTCTGCAAAACCGCAAGGCCCGCCCGGTCCGCTACAAGGTCAACAAGTCCGCCGGCGGCCGTACGATAGGCTCGACCACGATGCCCTATACAGGGATCGCCTTGCTGGCCTTTATCGTTCTGCATCTAATCAATTTCCACTTCGTGGACAAAACCGACACGACAATTTTCACAATCGTTTCCAATGCCTTCGCCAATCCGGCGTATGTCGCGATCTACATAGCGGCGATGGTCATCGCCGCCATCCATGTCAGCCATGGATTCTGGAGCGCGTTTCAGACGATCGGGATCAATCATCCCAAATATATGCCGCTGATCAAGACCTTAAGCATCGTTTTCGCGGTTGTCGTGGGCGTCGGCTTCGGTTTTCTGCCCATCTATATTTTCCTGCTGGCCTGATTAAGGTTTCGGCCAAACGCTAACCAAAACTTTCGGGTTACCTCAACTTAAAGTCCAGAAAGGAAATACCATGGCACTTGACTCTAAAATTCCCGGTGGACCGATAGCCGAAAAATGGGATCGGCACCGTTTCGAGCTGAAGCTCGTAAATCCAGCCAATAAACGTAAATTCGACGTGATCGTCGTCGGCACCGGCCTGGCCGGCGGATCGGCTTCCGCCACCCTGGCCGAACTCGGCTACAACGTCAAAACCTTCTGTATTCAGGACAGTCCCAGAAGAGCGCACAGCATCGCCGCCCAGGGCGGCATCAACGCCGCCAAGAACTACCCCAACGACGGGGACAGCATCTGGCGCCTTTTTTACGACACGGTCAAGGGTGGTGACTTCCGCGCCCGCGAGGCCAATGTTTACCGCCTGGCCCAGGTGAGTAACAACATCATCGACCAGGGCGTGGCCCAGGGCATCCCCTTTGCCCGCGATTACGGTGGGCTGTTGGCCAACCGCTCCTTCGGCGGCGCCCAGGTCTCACGTACCTTCTACGCCCGCGGCCAGACGGGCCAGCAACTCCTCCTTGGCGCTTACAGCGCATTGATGCGCCAGGTGGGCATGGGAAAAGTCAAGATGTTCCCGCGCCGCGAGATGCTGGATGTGGTCGTTGTGGACGGTCACGCCAAGGGCATCATCACCCGCAATCTGGTCAGCGGCGAAATCGAACGCCATGCGGCTGACGCGGTGGTCCTGTGCACCGGCGGTTACGGAAATGTGTTCTTTCTTTCCACCAACGCCATGGGCTCCAATGTCACGGCGGCGTATCGTGCTTATAAAAAAGGTGCTTTCTTCGCCAACCCCTGTTTCACCCAGATCCATCCCACCTGCATCCCGGTGCACGGCGACTTTCAGAGCAAACTGACCCTGATGAGCGAGAGCCTGCGCAACGACGGCCGCGTGTGGGTGCCTAAAAAAGCGGGTGACAAACGCGCCCCCCAGGACATTCCCGAATCCGAGCGCGATTATTACCTGGAGCGCAAGTACCCCAGCTTTGGTAACCTGGTGCCCCGCGACGTGGCTTCGCGTAACGCCAAGGAACAGTGCGATGCGGGTAAAGGCGTGGGCGATACCGGCCTGGCCGTATATCTCGACTTTGCCGATGCCATCAAGCGCGACGGCAAAAAGACCATTGAGAAAAAGTACGGTAACCTTTTCCAGATGTACGAGAAAATCACCGCCGACAACCCCTACGAAACCCCGATGATGATCTACCCGGCCATCCATTACACCATGGGCGGTCTGTGGGTGGACTACAACCTGATGAGTAGCCTGCCCGGTCTATTCGTTCTGGGCGAGGCCAACTTCTCGGATCACGGGGCCAACCGCCTGGGCGCCAGCGCGCTGATGCAGGGTCTGGCAGACGGTTACTTCGTGCTGCCCTACACCATCGGCGGCTACCTGACCGGCACCCCGAAGGGAAATATCACCACCGGCCACAAGGCTTTTGATGAAGCCGAAAAACAGGTCACGGAAAAGATCTCCAAAATACTGAGCATCAACGGCAAACGTACCGTTGACGACTTCCACAAAACCCTCGGCCACATCATGTGGGAATACTGCGGCATGGCCCGCACCAACGAAGGGCTGGCCATGGCCCAGACCATGGTTCAGGAGCTGCGCGCCGAATTCTGGAAAAACGTCAAGGTTCCCGGAAACACGGCGGACTTCAACCAGAGCCTGGAACGGGCCGGCCGGGTGGCCGACTTCCTGGAGTTCGCCGAACTGATGCTCATCGATGCCCAGGAGCGCCAGGAATCCTGCGGCGGTCATTTCAACGAACGCTTCCAGACCGAGGAAAACGAGGCCCTTCGCGACGACGAGAATTTCTGCCATGTGGCGGCCTGGGAATACAAGGGCGATGACAAGGCGCCGGCATTCAATAAGGAGCCTTTGGTATTTGAAAACGTCAAACTTACGCAAAGGAGTTACAAGTGACAAAAACCATCGATCTGACACTGAAAGTGTGGCGCCAGCAGGGTCCGAAAGATAAGGGGCGGTTCGAAACCTACCACGCCGAAAACATATCGACGGACATGTCATTTCTGGAAATGCTGGATGTGGTCAACGAACAGCTGGCCATTGACGGCAAGGAACCCATCGCCTTCGATCACGACTGCCGTGAAGGCATCTGCGGCATGTGCGGGTGTGTGGTCAACGGCCGCGCCCACGGTAAGGAGAAGGGAACCACGCTATGCCAGCTGCACATGCGCCATTTTGAAAGCGGCGACACCATCGCCATCGAACCCTTCCGGGCCATGGCCTTCAAGGTGATCAAGGACCTGGCTATTGACCGCAGCGCCCTGGACAAAATCATCCAGGCCGGCGGATTCATCTCCGTCAATACCGGTGGGGCCCAGGACGCCAACGCCATTCCGGTGCCTCAGGAAAAGGCCGATCTGGCCATGGACGCGGCCCAGTGTATCGGCTGCGGCGCCTGCGTGGCTTCCTGTCCCAACGCATCGGCCATGCTGTTCACCAGCGCCAAGATCTCCCAATTGGCACTCTTGCCCCAGGGCCAGCCCGAAGCGGCCCAGCGGGCGCTTGCCATGGTGCGCACCATGGACGCGCTGGGTTTCGGCAACTGCACCAACGAAACCGAGTGCGAAGCCGAGTGCCCCAAGGAGATCTCCATTACCAACATCGCCCGGCTGAACCGCGAATACCTCAAGGCCAGTTTCTTTTCCAAGGCCATGTAGTCGCCAGCCAAGGCATAGCTTTTTAGCATAACCTCATCGCCATGAAGAATGCTCCGTATTTTCTTCATGGCGATTTTTTTAGCAATCCCCACCCCTTCCCAGCAAATTCCAGTTCGTTTTCGCCTTTTATCATTGACAGAGGCATGTGAATAAGATTTTAACGGGTAATCTTCATTAGCTTCACAACGTGAAGCATCGTTCATCTGTTTTCCAGATCAATTTTAAAAGCTCAAAGATTCGTTTCAAACTGGCAGTTTTATAGGCGGATGCCATTAGGCACTAAGGCCTTATCGAGAGAGCGATGATTCAACACGGATTTCCCCTTCAGGCCGGCTTAAAAAACAAAGGTGTATTTGCCTATGTTGCAGTCCAATTGGCCCTAATAGTCAAATTATTAGAAGCCTCATCGGGCTTCTAATCCGGCATATGGTGGATTTAGAAGCCCAATTGGGCTTCTAAACCGATTTCGTCTGCAAAAAGGTCGTATTATAAGGCGTCTATTGGGACGTCTAAACTAGGTTAGCCATTCAACTTTATGGAAATAAAAGATATCACAAGGACAGAAGTGTTTTTTACGGCACAACTATTCTTCAAATCTTTGAAAAAATTTGAAGCGATAGAGTCACTCCTCTTTAGCAAGTTGCCTATTTCAGATGAAAATCGAATAATTGATAGCAGCTTCGAAGTTTGTCTGTTTAGAGATTTTGCAAAAGAAAATTTAATTGAGCGTCAGGGCAAATCATTAGAAAAGCAAACATTTGACAACGTGTTTGTTTTATCAGACAAGTCTTTAATAATAGTTGAAGCAAAAGCTCATCAAAAATTTTCACCTAATCAGATTAAAAAGCTACATCAAGCTAAAGAGATAATACTAAAAAGTAAATTATCTGACGTAAATAATGTCTACTTAATAGGCCTTCATTCATCAAAATACAGCCCCAAAAATACTACCAAAAATATGTTTGATGCTTGTATCACCTGGATAGAAATTGCTGCTATTTTAGGTGACGAAGAAATGATATTCAAGCGAGCTGATGAAATATACAATAATTAAAACAGGCTAACCAGCCGTTTCACCGCACTCCGCTGCGCTCCATTGGACTCGCAGAGGCTCGCCGGTGAACTCAACGTTGGGCATACAATCTAATGGAAAATATGAAAACAATTTTTATCCTAATCGTATTGTTTGTTACACCATTTAATTCGTGGGGAAGAGATATTCCCGATGATCCAATACAAAAATTTGTATATGCTACCAAAATTATACAATCTAACCCTACCGAAGAAGAAAGGAAAAAAGCGGTTAAGTTGATAGTGGAATCTGCCAAGGAAAAATATCCTTACGCACAAATGGCTTTATGTGTAGAATTATCACAAGATAATAATAATTTGGAAAATCTTATTGAAGCTTATGCTTGGGGGACTGTGAGCGAAAAAGCAGATCATAAATTCAAAAATATTGCGAATAGATGCAGCAAAGAAGCTCTTGGGCGCATTTTGGTCCATCATGGAAAGATGGCTGTAAAACAAGCTAAAGATAAAGCGCAAGACTACATAAATATTTACTTATATGCTCCGTCAAGATAATCAGATTAACCCAAAACAACAGTGTGATTATTATTTCTACATAATATGATATAAAAAATATGAAATCAGGTTATTTATCAAAATAATTGCCCAACCAGCCGTTTCACACGGACTCGCTGAAGCTCGCCGGTGAACTAAACGTTATACAACAAAAATATTTAATTCATTGGTATATTGTCAATAATCCTACAATTCGGCCATATGATAAAAATAATAGCTAAAGAAACTATTAAACCATCTTTATTTATCATAATCAGTTTTTTCCTGATGCTATTTGGAGGCTTATTTTTTATCTATGGTTCTATGATATTCGCTATAGGAATAGTGCATATTACAGTTATCTTTTTAGGTTATTATCAAAAAATTGATCCTTTTTTACTTCTCAGATACCTTGAAAGAATTGATGGATTTTATGGTTTCATTATTGGAATGATAATACTATCGGCAGGATATTTTGCTCTTAAGTTCTTTTCAGTATTTTAGTAATAAAAAGTGCAGTAAGAATTAATGCTGTATAACCAGTCATTTCACCGGACTGCGCTCCAGTGCGGGTGTTTTGAAAGGTTTGAAATAATTTGTTACAATCGAATTTCAATAAAAAAAATTGCTAATTCACGCTTGCCGGTGAATTTTGCGTTATGTGTCTAACAATTCTTGCAATTGTGTTTTGCATGAGTTGTATTTCTCCTCTATAATCATATCAAAAGGTGATTGATTATGGAGGGTGGTTATTTCCACAAATTCTCTTGCCGTTGATGCTAGCAAGTTAGCTCTTTCTTCCAGATATTTTATCCTTCGTTCAATTGCGATTGATTTCATCAGATTTGGTTTTCGGCAACATTGGCAAATACCTGCGATCATAGCTCCTTTTGAAGCTTCACCGGATATATAGCAATAGCCAGCATGACAACCATTACTCCTGAAGTATTCTTGCATTTTATTCATAATCATCTCTCACATAACAAGCTAATAAACACGGACGCTAACAGCTGCGCCGGTTATCGTGGCGTTATGTGTTAATAAAGATATGAACCAAATGACAAAAGAACAAATATTGCAAAAATTATATGATTCATATCCAAAAGAATTATCTCCCCGTGATTTTGGTGTCCCAAACGATCCCAAACAATTAGCAACGTTTCTGTATAAAATAATTGCATTAAAAGATGATGGCTTAATTGACGCAACCATAATTAAATCACGGCAAACTCCCCCGGGTGTCCCTATCGCAGGAAGTAAAATAAAGATACTCCCAGCTGGAAAAAAATATTTTGAGTCATTGACAGCGCAAAATAAGCAAAGCCAAAACAGTAGTAAGAGAACCACAAACAAAATAAAAAACTCTCACGTTGACAGCTTCCCATATATCAAACATATTGTGGTTGGCGTTGCTTCTATCATTTTTGGAGCATGTGCTCTTTATCTTATCCATAAATATTTAGGCATTAATTTATAGTTCAATCACATAACAAGCTAATAAACCGGACGCTAACAGCTGCGCCGGTTATCGTTGCGTTATGTAAAGAAACATTAAAAGCATTAACTGCATTGAATTGTTCTTGCCGTATTGGAAGTAATAATTGAACTCCGCATCAAAGCGTTCCACAATTAGCCTGTAAACTGCATGGGGGCAGTTTGAAAGAATGTTGTTGAAATTATAAATTCGAGATATTGCAAAGAATCTTGCTAAAAAACAATAATTTTGGCAAAGTAAATATGTTGTTTTCAGCGTGTTGCTGCAGCAAAAAACAAAGTATTTTCAAAAACATAACAAAACATTACAAGGGACTCGCTGACCTGTGCGGTTTTTTTGAAGGACAAAAATATTACAAACAAAGTTCAGTTGCGTAGTTTCTTGCTGAGAACCGCTCGCCCCTGAATTCAACGTTAGCGCATCTACTTTTTGAAAGGGGGGTAATATGCATAATTGAACCATTTATCACTAGTGACAAGAATATATCGTTGGAACAAGAAACTCATGGGCCAAACTAAACAAAATTTCATTAACTCCAAAAATGAGGTGCAAAAATGAAAGAAAGTAAATTCGTAAAAGTAACACTTATAATTTTAGTGGTTTTGCTCACTGTAGACATCAGTACTAAAGTTCTTTTTAACCCATCAGAAGCCACTGCAGCAGGGAAAATACAATATAAGGTTGTTTCATTAGGATCTATCAATAGTCCATCTGAATATGAAGAACTACTGAATAGTATGGCCGACCAAGGATGGACATTCGATCATGTCCTTGAGATAGTAACGTTGGTGGCCTTCAGGAAGTAATTGTACAAACGGAATTTCTTACGAACCTGTGTAGATTGCGAACGGCTCAAGTGTTGATTGCCAAATTCAATGGAACGAAATTTTCTGATTAAATTGAAGCGAATTTCTATTTGTCAGAATCGATGATAGCCAAAGGGCGCGCTACGCGCGTCGATTAGATTGGGTTTTCTAAGGCATGAGCAGGAAGGCTTGAATAAAATGAGGGGAACAGCGTTTTGGTTGCTGCTCCCCTCCGGCATTTTACTCAATGCCTCCTGCACCCGGCTATCCCTTGGCAGGTTGCTCCCCAGCAGAGCCTGCCTCCGTTTCGCCGGGCAAATCGGATCGAATGGTTAAAACTTCATTTTTTGCTGACTCACCACGGATAACTCGTCCCTTATTCGGTTGAGCACATTCAAGATAGCGGTTAACACCAGGGCTTCCAATTTCTGACTGATCTCTTCGGCGGTCGGTTGAGTTTTCATATTTTCTCCTCTTTAAAAGATTTCAGATGCTGCCAATCGGACATGTTCCGCATTGACGGTTTGGTCATGGTTCATGGAAGCGGCCACCAGGGCGCCGCGAGCCAGATGATTGGCTTTTCTGAAGATACCGCCCGAGCCTTGGTGAATGGCCGTGATGGCATCGTCCTCGAACAACATCCGGTCTATTCCGGTAATGGAAAGATGATGCTGAAGATACACTCGCATTTGATCTTTTTTTGCACCGATGAAATGACTCTTTGCCACCACCCGCGATGCCAGGGGCAAGCATCCCGGGTATCTCAAGTTATCGATCAAATGGGTTTGACCGGCCAGCACGATGGGCAGGTAGGGTTTGGAGTCCATCTCAAACTGGCAAAGGGTGTGCAACTCCACAAATACTTCTAATCGCAGCAAGGACGCTTCGTCGATGATCAGAACTGTCTTTTGTTTTTTGCCGTGGATCTCCAAGACTTCTCGTTTGATTCGATCGGTCATGGCCGCACGGGAGGTGCCGGCAGGTTTCATCCCTAACTCTACCATGATTAACCGGTACATTTCCAAGATTGAACCGGATGTAGCTGTAACGTAGATCAGCTTGTACTCGGACGGATGCAGACCATTGAACAGATAGCGGATGGCAGTAGATTTGCCGGCGCCGATCTCACCGGTGATCAAATAAATCGCACCCAATCCCAGGCTGTAATCGAAACGTTTTTTGGCCGCTGTAAGTTGATCTGTTTCGATAATATCCGTCACGGCGATGTCCGCCGTGAAGGGCTCTTTGGTAAAACCGAAAAACGGCACTTCGTCGGTGTGAGTCCTCCGGGTATACTTCTCCCGCTTTCGAGAGGCCCGGCTCGTTTCCGCCGACTACTATGCCCTCTGCTGACTTCTGCCACGTGGTCGCCTCCCCTTGCGGTTCGGTCAGTCCGTCAGAGGACATCGTGGCAGATCTCCCGGGGTGAATACGCATCTTTCCGCACATGGACGCCGAGTATACGTGCTTGGCTTAAGATGGATAGAGGACTTCGCCTTGTGTTGCAGGCTCGTCCCACCAAACCCGCCTGACTCGATTCTTGTTCATCGCCCCATGCGTTCGCGGTACCCTGCCGTGGCAAGGCGGCCTCCTTCCCAGGCACCGTCGCCGGATACCCGGTTGCCATACCGCTATCCCCTTCTCCTCCATCGGGCTGGGGTTGGGACTTGATGAGCCTCGCAACAAAGGGTATGCTTGACTCATCGCACCCTTTAGAATACGTGCCGTGCCCGGCACACAATCGGGTAGCCGGGGGTTTTTCTCCCCCAGCCCCCACACCACCCTAGCAAGCGGGTCCGCACTGGGCGGTTCCCAGAACCATCCGGGCCGTAGCCGGGAATTTGAATGATCGACTATAGTTCTTTGACAGACACTACAGGCGACCATTAGGGGCACAGTGGGTTCATGTCGCGCCAAGCAAGACATGTTTGACCGTTCGGTCCTGTTTGCTTGAGCCTATGATCACTGGCACCTGCTCTGAGTTCGGCCCTTCACCATGTCCCGGCCATTACGCCGGGCGTTGGGCTACTATGGCCTCTGCTGACTTCTGACCGATCACCCGGACGGTTACCCGCCAGGGCGTTGCACACGAGACAGCATCCAAGGTCCATCCTGATCGCGCCTTTTGTTTCTTGGCATGGCATCGGGCGGCTGCTTTCCAGATGCCATTGGGACTTGGTCAACCGGTTGCCCGTCCGGTGGTTTCTACAGATGGTCAGGGATACTGCTAATGGCAACACGTCGGTCAGATCTCCCCGGATAAGGACGTGAACTATCGCTGCACAACCGCGCCATTTACCGGATCTCCCGAACCCTGGGCTTCGTTATGTTGTGCTAACTTACCCGGAGACTCGGCCTTATATGACGTTTCTGTTCGTCGGCTCACAGTTTTGCACTCGGGCTTCCTTCAGACAGCTCCTCGCGAAGCTGCCCTTGCCGTCGGCTAATGTTTCGGTCAGCGCCATGGGGGCTCTGATCGGGTTCACACATAGGGGACTTGCACCCCATTAGTTCACGCCCGTGCCGGGCGTACACAGCATTAACTCGGACTGGGAAAAGCTGCGCCGCTTCGCTATGCAGCTTTTCCCAGCCGGTTATGCTGAGCGTTATGAGCTGGAAATAGTATCTTATGAGAACTGTTGCATTGATATTGATTTCGCTTATCGGGTTTTACACATTTGGCAGGAATAATTTGGGGCTGCTTCCTCCCGGTCAAGTAATGTGGATATCGAATCCTGATCTATTGTATAAGGTTTTTCTGCCATTATTAATGTTTGGAAGCGGTATCGTAGCCATTCTTTATAAGGAAAAGAAAAATTATTTCTATCTTTCGATATTGGCCATGATAATTGATGCTATCAATCGTCTATCTCTCTTGGTAAGCCATTATTATGTTTATTTCACCTATGATCAACCACAGGCGATGGAGCCATCGCCAGACACCATTGTTGTGAAAACAAATTATTTACCGTCGCATATTATGTTAGGAGTTGAGATTGTTTTGATTGTCCTTGTATTTAAATTTCTTTTTAACTTGCGAAACTTGAGTTTGCCTTCGAGGTCATAACCTTTCACTGGTGCTGACCCGGCTAAAAAGCGGCCGGGCCTCACAGTTCAAACGTTATGTATCAAAGCATTAAAAGCATTAACTGCATTGAATTGTTCTTGCCGTATCGAAAGTAATAATTGAACTCCGCATCAAAGCGTTCCTCAATTAGCCTGTAAACTGCATGGGGGAATTTTGAAAGAATGTTGTTGAAATTATAAATTCGAGATATTGCAAAGAATCTTGCTAAAAAACAATAATTTTGGCAAAGTAAATATGTTGTTTCATCGTGTTGCTGTGGCAAAAAACAAAGTATTTTTCAAAAAACATAACAAATCATTACAAGGGACTCGCTGACCTGTGCGGTTTTTTTGAAGGTCAAAAATAATACAAACAAAGTTCGGTAGCGTTGGCTCTTGCTGAGAACCGCTCGCCCCTGAATTCAACGTTATGTGCCACAATTAACCCAATCAATAAGGAGAACAAAATGTTCGGAATCGGTATACCAGAGTTAACAATTATTGCAGTGGTGGTTTTTATTTTACTCGGTGGTGGCTTGGCTCGACGCGGAGGTGGATTAAGAATTGCTGGACCAACACTGGTTCTTCGTAAGTTTAAAATTTATGAAGACTCATCTGCCGACTTACTTGTAGACATAGTTGGAAGAGCTTCAGGGCTTACCGCTTGGCTGCTTACTGTAATTGGATTTGATGCGGAAACCAGTTTAAAGGCTACTAAACAAGAAATTTCCTTCAAAAGTTCAAGTTTGTTTGGTCAAACACACCAAGTTGTTCCTTTTCCAAGTGCCTCAAGTACGCACTGTGGATATTCAAAGCCTATAGGATATCTAATTTTAGGAGCAATTATTTTGATAGGTGGAATTATTACCGGATTAAGTCAAAGAGGGGGCGGACCAATTATTCTGTTTGCTTTAATTTTTGGTGGAATTTTTTTGGTAGCTTACTATCTGTCCAAGAAAATAGTTATCTCAATTGAAACAAGCGGAGGCATAATTATGGGGCTTTCCTTTAAGCGAAGTGTGATTGAAAACGTTGGTGTTGATATTGAACAAGCATTGAAGGCAATAATGATAGTAAACCAAAAAATAATCGAATCGCAAATAAAATAAAAAAACCTGATTATAACGGATTTTGGGGAGTGTAACTCCTAAAAACGGAATATGTAGTTGCCCGCCCCAAAAAGCATACAACATATTGTAATAACACAGGATAATCGCGCACTAGATTTTTTATTAATAATTTTATATAGTTAGAGACACATCCCCGCCAAAGGAGGTCTCTAACTATATGGGAATAGCAGATGCAAGATCCACTAACCAGAATAAAAGAACCATATGCTTACCATTTTCTCAAGGTAATTATGAACGTAATGTCACTGACCCGGTTGATTTCAGGAACTGCATCGACGAACAAATCGAATTGTTTCCTGAGTTATTTCCTGCTGCAATCGCAAATGGATATAGGATGAAGGATTTCTACTACTCTAAAAAATTATCCATATGGATTCGCAGAATTAAAATTGCCGGTGTTGCATACACGATTCGCCCTTCATTTATAATGCCATACATGGTTGGACTTGTTGACGATGTTGAAAGAGCCTTGTTTTTCAGAAAATTCAACGTGCCGTTTTGGGCCTTGAGTCATGTTTTTGGCAAAGATTCCATGTATTGGTATCGAATCGAGCAATCCATTGGACGAAACAGCATTGTCGGAACAACAGTCCGAAAGGGTGAGGATATTCCCAAACATCTTGCCGCAGACGAAAAGCACACACGGATCTTAGGCCATAAAACGTATGTAGCAACGACCGTTGGTAGCGGCTGCATTCTTGGTGCATCTGTCGCGGAAGATGCCGGCGAGAAATCGTTAACCGATGCCTATCGAGTATACAAACAAGAATCCCGATGCTTGGATCCGGCACACTCACCTGAGAGCGTGAATATAGACGGTTGGAAAGCTACCAGGAATGCTTGGCAAACCCTATTCCCAACGATAGCGATCATTTGCTGCTTTTTGCATGTGTTCATTAAAATCCGTGACCGTGCTAAAAAGAAATACAGAGATATTTTCGAGAATGCCGCATCGAAGCTATGGGAGTGCTATCGAGCCGAAAGCAAAAGAACGTTTTCTCAAAGAATCAGGAGGCTGATCGAATGGTGCGAAAATAACGATGCGCCATCCGCGATTATCAATCCCATAACGAAGTTAAGGAAAAACATTGCCAACTATCGTGTGGCCTACGACCATCCGAACGCACATCGAACCAGCAATATGGTTGATCGGTTAATGCAAAGAATGGATCGCCACCTATACGGTGCTCAATATTTTCATGGATCAATGGGTTCCGCACAATTGAGCATCCGAGGATGGACTCTGATCAATAATTTTGCGCCTTACAATCCTCGCACCGTAAAACAGCTCAATGGATTTAAAAGCCCGGCTGAGCGGCTAAACCAATTTCGATACCATGATAGCTGGCTTCAAAACTTATGTATCTCGGCTTCTTTGGGTGGGTATCGGAGCCCGCCCCTAAATCCGATATAATCAGAAAAAAACAAATAGCACATAATCGGGTAGCCGGGGGTTTTTCTCCCCCAGCCCCCACACCACCCTAGCAAGCGGGTCCGCACTGGGCGGTTCCCAGAACCATCCGGGCCGTAGCCGGGAATTTGAATGATCGACTATAGTTCTTTGACAGACACTACAGGCGACCATTAGGGGCACAGTGGGTTCATGTCGCGCCAAGCAAGACATGTTTGACCGTTCGGTCCTGTTTGCTTGAGCCTATGATCACTGGCACCTGCTCTGAGTTCGGCCCTTCACCATGTCCCGGCCATTACGCCGGGCGTTGGGCTACTATGGCCTCTGCTGACTTCTGACCGATCACCCGGACGGTTACCCGCCAGGGCGTTGCACACGAGACAGCATCCAAGGTCCATCCTGATCGCGCCCTTTGTTTCTTGGCATGGCATCGGGCGGCTACTTTCCAGATGCCATTGGGACTTGGTCAACCGGTTGCCCGTCCGGTGGTTTCTACAGATGGTCAGGGATGCTGCTTATGGCAACTTGCCGGTCAGATCTCCCCGGATAAGGACGTGAACTGTCGCTGCACAACCGCGCCATTTACCGTATCTCCCGAACCCTGGGCTTCGTTATGTTGTGCTAACTTACCCGGAGACTCGGCCTTATAGGACGTTTCTGTTCGTCGGCTCACAGCTTTGCACTCAAGCTTCCTCCAGACAGCTCCTCGCGAAGCTGCCCTTGCCGTCGGCTAATGTTTCGGTCAGCGCCATGGGGGCTCTGATCGGGTTCACACATAGGGGACTTGCACCCCATAAGTTCACGCCCGTGCCGGGCGTACACAAGTCATTTCACCTGACCTCCGGTCGCTGGCGCTCCCTACGGCAGGTGAATTCAGCGTTAGCCACAAAAAAGAGGAACAATGATGTACCCGTTTAGAGAGGGAGATACCTTTGCTACTTTCAGAAATATCATTGATTCAGTGACCAATGAAATTAAGGCCCTGGACAATGAATATGTTTTGAAAGCATCAGATGCAGAGCTTGAGGAATATTTTACCGACAAAGCGTTAATTGAACCTTTGGTGCTTCATTCGGATCAGCTCAAAGGAGATATAAATAGAAACATCAAATCATTAGAAGATGCAGTTGGTTACCTCAAGAACGATGTCTCGAATCACAATAACTCTGTTTCAAACACGGTGAAGCAAGCTCTAAAAAGGAAAAGAGAACTGGCTCAGGCAACTACTGGTGCTGTTGCCGCATTAGGCATCCCCGTAAAAAGAGCAGATGCATCACCAACTTTCACGGTACCCGCAAAACGAAGAACGAAACCAACGAAAAAGCCCTCGGTGGAAACAGGCTCTTATCAGCCAGAACCTGTGCTCGATGAAAAAGAGTACCAACACATTTTGGAAATCATTAAGAGTATGTCGTTGGTTATTGAACGAAATCCTGCGTCGTTTGCATCACTTGATGAAGAATCTATTCGAGATCATTTCCTTTTACAGTTAAATGGCCACTATGAGGGCGGAGCAACTGGGGAAACATTTAATGCGTCAGGAAAAACAGACATTCTCATACGTGAAGAGAATAAGAATGTCTTTATTGCTGAGTGTAAATTTTGGCGGGGGCAAAAAGTATTTAATGAAGCCGTGAGTCAACTTCTTGGCTATCTGACATGGCGTGACTCAAAATGTGCCCTCATGATATTTAATCGAACAAAAGATTCTAATGCTGTAAGGCAAAAGATGCATGATGCAATGGAGTCGTTATCGGAACATCGTAAGACCGTTTTTCACCATGCTGACGGGGATTCTCGCTACATTCTTGTAAAAGAATCGGAGCCGGGGAAAGAAATAATTGTCACTACACAACTATATGATATCCCATCAGATAAATAGAAAATCGGCTAACAAGCGCATGCACTCGGATCACAAAAAGCGCCGCTCGTTCCTCGCTCTGCTTTTT
Organism: uncultured Desulfosarcina sp.; assembly: GCA_963668455.2. GTDB lineage: Bacteria > Desulfobacterota > Desulfobacteria > Desulfobacterales > Desulfosarcinaceae > Desulfosarcina. The sequence continues at coordinate 395,567 of CAXXOY010000014.1, read as the reverse complement.
GTGCCCGGTGATGCGAGGCGTTGGACGAATGCTGCGAGCAGCAGGAAGTAGACTTAACAAATGGGAAAAGGCAAGAGACTTAAGAAGTTGAGAAGAAAGAACGAAGCATCCTTTTCCGATAAGTTTACGGAGGCATTCACGCGGAACTTTCAGAAAGAGTTGCAAAGCTCTGAAATGTGGGACGAGATGGTCGCCGAGTTTGGCGAGAAACGTGCCTTGGAGCTTATCAAGGAGTGCAAGGCGGAAGTAAAAACGAACATGGATCAATGAAATGACGGCAGGGATTGTCCAACGGATATTCAACGACCATTTCGAAGAGTACCGGAAAGGTCGGGTTTTAAATCCCAGCCAGTGGCGTGCGGCCTGGGACATCATGACCTGTCGGACGCCCGAAAAAGGGTTTCATGTCGATGCATGCCCAAATGGCGATTATCGGACGATCCTTCCCAATTCGTGCAAGAACCGGTCGTGCCCGCAATGCGGTTCGACAGAGACCCAATTGTGGCTTGAGCGTAGACGATCCCAGGCCCTGGATTGTCCTTATTTCCATACGGTGATTACCATCAGCCACGATCTGCATGGGGTCTGGGCGGCCAACCGCAAGCGATTCACCGGTCACATGATGCGCAGTGCGTGGGGGGCGCTTCAGGAACTGCTTGGTGACTGGCGTTGGCTTGGCGGCCTGCCAGGCGTGATAGCGGTTTTCCAGAGTTGGGATGACGAGTTGAACCGGCATTGCCATCTGCATTTGATCGTGACCGCCGGCGGGTTGAATACCGATGGCCGTTGGGTAAGCGCCAATACCGATTTCCTATTACCGACGCCGGTACTGGCATCCAAGTTCAGGGGCAAGTTCCTCGCTTCTCTCAAGGAAGGCTTCAACCCCTTGACCAAAACGGGAAAAGAGAAGCCGCCCGATCAGGTGTTGGCCCCGCCTCCGGGTAAAAGCGTCCGGCAATGCTTGAACCTTCTCAACAAGCTTGGCCGCATTCGCTGGCACGCCGACATAGAGCCGGCCTACGAACACGCCAACGGTGTTTTCAAGTATGTCGGCCGCTACATCCGCCGGGGACCCATCTCGGAAAAGCGGATTGTGAATTACGATGGGGATACCGTAACCATTGCCTATGCGCATTCGGAAAAGCATGACCACGCGACTTTCAAACTGGATTCACAGACGTTTATCAGTCGCCTGCTGGAACATGTTCCCGAGAAAGGTACTCATTTGGTTCGATCCTACGGCCTTTTCCATCCGACCAACCTGGAGAAACTGAATCTTGCGCGTGAGCGTCTGGGGCAAGAGGCCTATACACCCGGAATCGACCAACCAACGACAATCGAATTGCTGCGCCGAATGTTTCCCGATCAGGAATTGACCCGATGCCCGCATTGCGGCGAGATACTGCATACCGTTTTTGTCTACCGTGGTGGCCATACCGAACCCTGGAGGTGTGCCGCATGACAGCAATGACTATATTTTTTGGTCGCTACGGCAAGCGTATGGATAGGTACATAAAAATGATGATAAATTGTGGCATGTTTTTGAAGTTTTCCGCCATATGCAAATTTTTATTATTATTAGCAGACCAACACTTTCATAAGTCAATTGGAAAGGTATCGAAAATCGGGATTTCCGGCAATTTTATAAATTATAAAAAAATCCATATAGTGAAGGCCCGTTTGGCATCGTCCAACAAATGGATGATGCGCTCGATCCTGGCCTCCGGTACGACCTGAAGTAAAGAGGTTCCATGATAATTCATTCTTTACTGATATGGCGAAGCTGTTAACCCGAATCGACGCATATCCTAAACGTTCTGCCAAACAGCCCGTCGAGATGCCAACGTGTGAGGAAGCGACGATGAAGGAGCTGCGAAATATCTACGTCCAAATCTGCGCATGCCGTGATTGCGGCCTTCCGGATGGATACTGTCCTCAACTACGGCCTCCGGGGCCAGAATACAAACTCGGCGGTGTTGTCTTCGTTCAGATCAATCCCGGACACACCGGTAGCCTGACTGCTGGCGAAATCGAACGTAAGTACGTCCGTCAGCACGACCGGGAGATCGCCACGCGTAAAGCCACCAACACACGAAAACTTGTTTCTCTCCAGTCGCGGTTTGTCGAGAGCCCGGGAGACGACACCTATGAGACGATGCGAGACGCCTTCTTGAATTCGATGTCGGAACACTGGGGATGGCCACCGGGCAAATACGGTGCGACCATCCGTGCACATGGCGTTTCATTGGACGAGATTGCAATCATCAACCTCGCACAATGCCCTGTACCCAATAATTCCTATCAACGCCATCAGCTCGACCGGTGTTGGACGAAATGGACATCGCAGCTCCTAACACTACTACAGCCATGCGTTATTGTCGCTCAAGGTACTCAGGTTTGGAACTTCCTTCGCAACCGCACTCTGCCCGTCAACGCAAAGGTGGTCGAGGGGGTCCATCATGCTGACCGCAAGAGCAATGAAGACAAACAAAAACGTATGTTGCATGTTCTCGAAATGATTCAGCAGTGCGTACAAGAGGGGAGGCAGAACTAGGGGATGCACGGGAGCGGGAATACGCGTGTACAATATGGTCAGTCAACTCCCCGCCCCGTGATCCCAGTCGTTGGCCACAAAGAGGTTTAAATGAGTTACGACTTATATTTCACATCTCCCAAAATATCATTAGATGAGTTTAATAGATATTTCGGTGACAACTCATACTACGAAGTCGAAAATGGGCAGGCATTTTATTCAAATGATAATACAGGGGTTTATTTTTCATTCGAACATAATTCTGACCCCATTCAAGATGAAGACGACATAGAACATTCAGTTGCCTTCAATATCAACTATTACAGGCCTCATTTTTTTGCATTAGAAGCTGAACCTGAAATTAATAGGTTTATCGATCATTTCAATTGCTCTATTCATGATTATCAAAATGAAGGGATGGCGATCGGTCCATATTCAAAAGAAGGTTTTCTAAAAGGGTGGAACCATGGGAATGAATTCGGTTATAGCGCAATTCTTGGTAATGATGATGCACCAGAAATTGTGTTTTCCAAACCAACAAAAGAGATTGAAGAAATTTGGAATTGGAATTTTTCGAAAGAAATGAAAGATATAGAAATCGACGAAGATATTTTTATTCCAAGAATAATGTATATAGTTGTCGATGGCGTTTTAGGTTCTGCATGTGTGTGGCCAGATGGAATTTCGACCCTCATACCTTATGTCGATTTCCTTTATGTGCCAAGAAAGGATCTGGCACCAAAGCGCATTTTCAAGAAAAAAGAAGAAGATTATTGTATTATTCCACGAAATAATTTCCCTGATTTCCTAAATCATTATGTTACAAACGAGTTTGAATTAAAGTCTTTTAAATTGCCCTCACCCGAAACGCCTAAAATGATCAAAGATTATGTAAGAAAACTCAAGCCATTTAAAGGTAAAGTAGAAGGAGTGGGCTTAGATAGTGTTCTAAACTCGGAGATTGTCGAAAAATACAAAAAGGGCCAACAATAGCATTAAGGGCGACGGCAAAAAGCCGCCGCGCCTTATGCAGGCGTTATGCTCAAAAAAAACGGTGCTGATTTAATTGAAATGATTAAAAATTATGGAAACTATACGAATAATTTTTCTTGAAATAAACAACAGAGAAAAAGCCATAATTTTTTGGTCTTCAATCTTTTTTATATGGACGTTATCAAAAAAAGATGTTCGAAAATCATTATTTCACTTATTAAAAGCTTTCTTCGCACCAAAACTATTTATCGTTTTTGTATTGTTTTCATCTTATATCCTGATTTTATTAAATATCTATAACAAAATTGGCTTCTGGGAGCCTTTTCTTTTAAAAGATACAATCATATGGTTTTTTGGGGTTGGTCTTGTACTGTTTGCAAATATTCCTGAAGCAGAAAAAGATGAGAATTTTTTCAAAGAGTTATTGATAAAAAATTTAAAAGTATTCGTTTTAATTCAGTTTGTGGTTAACACCTATGTTTTTAATCTCCCCTTCGAGTTAATTGTCGTGCCGGTAACTGCGATACTGGGTGCGATGGGAGTATTAGCTGAGTACAAAGATGAACACAAAATTATTCGAAAACCAATCACCATTGTGCTGTCAACTATCGGATTTACATATATAATTTTTTCGTTTTCTGTAGCCTTTTCTGACTCCAGCAATTTTTTGACATCAACTACCCTTAAAAAATTTATTTTACCATTAAGCTTAACCGTTCTATTGATTCCATTAATATATTTTTTGGCAGTAATTTTTCTTTATGAAACTGTATTCATGCGGTTATCATTTAAAAAATATTTTGAACCTAATATGAAAAGTATAAAATTCGCAGTAATTAAAACCTGCTCATTGAATTTAGCTCGGTTAAGAAGATTTGAAAAAATTGTTTGGGATTATGATCTATCGAAAAATGAGGAGCTTATAAAGGCAATGGAACAGGTCAAAATTGACAATAAAGCATAACGAATAAGGATAGATCGTGAGAGTGAAGCGATCCACGATCTTATCCGGTTGTTGAACAAGCCCGATTTGAAGACGGATCTATTATAAAGGGAATATCTTTTCAGGTGGGATCTGGGTGAGACCGTTCTTTGAAATATTCAGCGTTTTTTGAGCATACTCGTGCGTCGGCCCTGAACAGGCAAATTAAAAATCATATTTTTCATAAAACGATCAAAACCTCCTATATTTATCGTGAGCCACTATCCTTTACCGGCGTTATGGTTATCCAGGTTCGAACCTGAAGCCGATGACCACCATAGGTGATTTGCAACGGGAACACTTGAAGGCCTGACGAACCCGAAGCAGAATTTCAGGAATGCTCACATGCAAAACCAATTGGACCAAGGATAGGAGCTTTTTCGAGTTGGGATGCAGAAACCCGTAATCTCTCACCCTTCGGAAGCCTTTGGGCAGTACATGCTGCAGGATCAGGTAAATAAAATCCTCACCTAATAGTGTGCGGTTTTCAATAGCTTTGGTTTTACTATCGACATACTGAAAGGTAACCTTGCCATCTTCGTTTTCAACGATGTTCTTCTCGCCGATAACGCCTTTGTACAGGTATTTGGAAAGGTATTTGATGGCTGAGAGCCCTTTCCCAACCTGCCGGCAATCGACGATCCATTCGCAAGGGGCTGTTGGAATGGGAAGGCCACCTTTGCTCAGTTGTTCCAAAAAACGCGCACGAAAGACCTTGGCGAGGTTTTTCTGCCTGAACAGATATTTCCCCTTTTTCTTTTTCCACTGTTTTCTTGAGCGGATGATGCCGCCACCGGGCACGATCACATGGATATGGGGGTGATAGTTCAACTCGCGGCTGTTGGTATGCAGTACCATGGTCATCCCGATTTCAGCTCCCAGGTGTTTGGGATTCAACCCGAAATCTTTGAGGACACCGGCAACACATAGAAAAAACAATGAGTAGATTTGTGTTGGCAAGCGCTTGGCCAATGCCCGCAACTGGAACGGCAAGGTAAACGTGACCATGAAGTAGCGCACTGGTAGCAGCTTGTTGACCTGTCGATCGATCCATCGGCTGGTGTTATGGTTTTGGCATTTTGGACAGTTGCGATTTCCACAGGACAAGGGCTTCCACTCAATGTGAGAACAGCGGGAACACGATACCGCGACTTCGCCGGATTCAATGGTTCTGCATTCCAGTATGTCTTTGAAGGCCTTGAACTGTTCGGACGAAAGAGAACCCTGGTATTTACGCATGAAGGGTTCCCGATATTGGTGTAAAATCTTGGCAAGTTCCATGATCACACCTTCCTGAAATCCACATGGATGGAGTTGATCAGGGAATTGATGGTGGAAAGGCTTTCTTTTTCAGTGAAAGTTGTCAAATGCGCATAACGGGCGGTGGTATTGGGATGGGCGTGCCCTAAAATCTTCTGGATATGCCGCAGACTCAGGCCGCGTTCGAGAAGATGAGTGGCAAAACTGTGGCGGAGGGAATGGATGGAGACTTTTTTTTAATGCCGCATTCGTTGACGACCACTTTCATGGCATTTTGTGCACCGCCCCTGTCCATGTGACTTTTTGCATGTTTGATTCGATCGAGTGGCCCGATGGCGTTTGGAAACAATAATGTCGGATGCCTGTGTTTGCACCATAATTCACGCAAGCCAAGCAGCGTGAGGTCCGGTAGTGGAACAAACCGGTCTTTGTGGCCTTTTCCCCGGCGGATATGAACCTGTTTTCTTTTTCCGTCAATGTCGCCGACTTGCAGCGATAGGGTTTCGCTCAGCCTGAGACCCATCGAATAGGTGGCCAGGAGAAAAACCCGGTAACGCAGTTTTCGTGTTTTTGCGATAAGCTGTTCGATTTCCGATGGCGTCAGGATATCAGGGAGGGATTGGACCTTGGGGGGCTTGACGATATTGACCCATTCCCACTCTTTTTCGAGTACGAATTGCCAGAAAAATTTGAATCCCCAACAATCGATTTTTACCGTGCTCCAGGAATGGGTTTCCACCAGTTTGGCGAAATAGGATTCCAAATCCTTGGGAGTAAGTTTGTCCGGGCAACAATCAAAATGATCCCGCAATCGCCGGATAGCTCTTGCATATGCATCCTGGGTCTTTTCGCTCATTCCCTGGAGCTTGAGCATTTGCAAATGGCGCTGATACAGTCTGTCGAATCGTTTAGTTTCTTTCTGGTTCATGGTATACTCCTTTTTGGTTATGACCGCCCGGAATTGGTCGATTAATAAGAGTATACATGATTTGATTTTTTTCCCGCCGCGTGAGCGGCTTCGTTCAACCAAACGCTGGAGTGGGACCAGGATTACTGCGCGGCCTTTCGGGAGTGCCTGGTTCAGGGAAATTTAATTTTTTATCGGGAGTTTTGGGGTTTAAAAGCCTGGCTCCTTAGCTCCCCGTTCTCTTTTCAATAACACACGCTTGACATTTAACGTACGGCGTTATAGTTTTAACTATGATAAAGAATTTTAAATGCAAGCATACACAAGCCCTTTATGAAGGGAACAGCCCAAAGCAATTCAAAACTATTCAGGCACAAGCAGAACGTAAACTCCAGATGCTTGATAACGCAGTCGAGTTGCTTGATTTACGGTCTCCACCCGGTAATCGATTTGAAAAATTGGGAGGAGATAGACAGGGACAGTACAGCATAAGAATCAATAAGCAATGGCGTGTGTGCTTTTCGTGGTCTGATGAACCATATGATGTAGAAATAACAGACTACCATTAGGAGGAACCGATTATGAATAATATGCGACCAATTCATCCAGGAGAAATAATCAAAGAAGAATATTTAGAGCCATTAAATATGAGTGCTAATGCTTTGGCTATTGCCTTGCGCGTACCAGCCCCTCGGATCAACGATGTGATAAGACAAAAGAGAGGGATCAGCATTGATACTGCCCTCAGGCTGGCTCGGTATTTCAACACCACTCCCCAATTTTGGATGAACCTGCAAGTCAGTTATGATCTTAAAATGGCCAAACAAAATGTGGCAAAAATCGAGAATGAAATTATCCCCCTGCAAGCGGTTACTGCTTAAAGGGGGCCGGGGTAAACATCACGAATATAAAGAGAACAAAGGCTTTTGCAGCGGAGCGCAAAAAGCGCGCGCCCGCTGAAAAGCAACGTTATAATTGAGATGAATAAATCTTTCGAAGAAATTAAAAATTCAATTGAGCAAAAGGCCCATGAAACAAATACGGGTGCTTTTGACAGTTTGTTGCTTCAAGGTGGTAGTGTTCAATTAATTCATTCCGTAATGGAGAAAAAAGGTTATAGACGTGTTGGCTGGTTCTTTTCAGAAAGGTCGTTTTGGGGTCATATCGGCGTGAGAATACGTGATAATGGTTTCATGATTTGCATTAACAATGAGTGTATACTGAAATTAGACCTCACCAAAGAAGACTTAGAGGAAATATATAACAGTAACGTGCACATTAAACTTGTCGGTGTTGATGGAGATTTTTCAGAAGAGAAATGCACGAGAGAAAATACTTTAGAAAAAATCAATTGGGAGTTTTATCAAGAGGTATCTAAATCCATACATGATAATAATAAAATAAGGAAAGAAAGACTTCAGGTAGCTAATAAGATACCGGATAAAATTAAAAGTGAAGTTGTTCTTTATAAACGGAACAATGATGTAATTGCTGAGGTTTTATTACGAGCAAAAGGAAAATGTGAATTGTGTAAAAATGAAGCTCCTTTTCAAAGAGCAACAGATAATACACCATACTTGGAAGTGCATCACAAAATATTTTTGAGTGAAGGTGGTGAAGATACTGTAGAGAACGCTATTGCTCTTTGCCCCAACTGCCATCGCCAAGAGCACTTTGGTGCAAGAAGAATAATAAAATAAATATTATATCGGGATAGGGAGTGACCTCGCGGTCACCCCCTCCCACACCACCCGGCATACGGATCGCGTACCAAGGCGGTTCGGCTGGCACTAACGAAACCGGCTGTGAGTGATCCCACCGGTTCCACCGGGTTTTCGAAGTGAACACGCTACCTGAATTTCGGCAGCCGCCGCATTATTCCTGTAAGTGAAACACCCTTACTCACCACGACCATTTACCCGTACCATTCGGTCCGGGTACCGTTCGGACCTTCGTCGGTGTGAGACCTCCGGGTATACTTCCCCCTTATTGGGAGGCCCGGCTCGTTTCCGCCGACTACTATGCCCTCTGCTGACTTCTGCCACGTGATGGCCTCCCCTTGCGGTTCGGTCAGTCCGTCAAAGGACATCGTGGCAGATCTCCCGGGGTGAACACGCATCTTTCCGCACATGGACGCCGAGTATACGTGCTTGGCTTAAGATGGATAGAGGACTTCGCCTTGTGTTGCAGGCTCGTCCCACCAAACCCGCCTGACTCGATTCTTGTTCATCGCCCCATGCGTTCGCGGTACCCTGCCGTGGCAAGGCGGCCTCCTTCCCAGGCACCGTCGCCGGATACCCGGTTGCCATGCCGCTACACCCTTCGCCTCCATCGGGCTGGGGTTGGGACTTGATGAGCCTCGCAACAAAGGGTATGCTTGACTCATCGCACCCTTTAGAATACGTGCCGTGCCCGGCACACAACATTTTGCTGCACGGGAGCGCAAAAAGCGCGCGCCCCGTAAGCAATGCGTTATATTTAATAAAGGTATATGGGACATATGAGCAATTATCATATTGTTAATTCTGTGGCGGAATACATTGATTTAATCTCAAATCTCACCAATTCTAATGGTTTATCATTTTGGTATCGAGGTCATGAAAGCGCAAATTTTAGTTTATTACCCTCGGTTTTGAGAGACATAACACCTCATAGAGATTGGAAAGGAGAAAAGATAACAAGTGGTTTACCGCCTCGATCAAGTGGATATACCTTAAAAGGAATTAGTTTTGAAGCAATGCTTGATGATTTCAAGAGACGAGCAATTGGTTTTCTTGATCATGAACCCAAAAATGACTTTGAATGGATGTTTATTATGCAGCATTATGGTGTTCCAACCAGGCTGCTTGATTGGAGCACAAATGCATTAGTGGCTATGTATTTTGCATTACTAAAACAAGATTTGCCTGAAAGCACAGATGAAACAGATGAAGAAGCCTTCAAAGATTTTTTTGAATATGGTGTTTCAGACTTAGGTGGTGCAATATATTTAATTAGCCCATCCGCTTTAAATAAAGAAACAATAGACTGTAATTATCCAATAGATGTAAATGCAAATTTCGATGAATTTCAGCATTATATCCGACCAGGGGAATCTGAAAAGGCCTTCTTACCTATATCGATACTGGCACCTCATGTAGATCACAGAATAAGATCACAATCAGGCGTTTTTACTCTTCACGGTTGGAATGTTTGGGACTTAGAGCACTATCAACCGTTAAGAAAAAATATTCATAAAATATTAATACCGTATCGCAATTACAGGTCTATGAAAGATGAACTTAGGAATCTCGGAATGCATCACAGTTTTATCTTTCCAGGCTTAGATGGTATTGCAAAAGATATAACTGAGCATGAACGTAATAGATTTAATCAATTAGATGCATAAAAATATATATCGGGATAGGGAGTGACCTCGCGGTCACCCCCTCCCACACCACCCGGCATACGGATCGCGTACCAAGGCGGTTCGGCTGGCACTAACGAAACCGGCTGTGAGTGATCCCACCGGTTCCACCGGGTTTTCGAAGTGAACACGCTACCTGAATTTCGGCAGCCGCCGCATTATTCCTGTAAGTGAAACACCCTTACTCACCACGACCATTTACCCGTACCATTCGGTCCGGGTACCGTTCGGGCCTTCGTCGGGGTGAGACCTCCGGGTATACTTCTCCCTTATTGGGAGGCCCGGCTCGTTTCCGCCGACTACTATGCCCTCTGCTGACTTCTGCCACGTGATGGCCTCCCCTTGCGGTTCGGTCAGTCCGTCAAAGGACATCGTGGCAGATCTCCCGGGGTGAACACGCATCTTTCCGCACATGGACGCCGAGTATACGTGCTTGGCTTAAGATGGATAGAGGACTTCGCCTTGTGTTGCAGGCTCGTCCCACCAAACCCGCCTGACTCGATTCTTGTTCATCGCCCCATGCGTTCGCGGTACCCTGCCGTGGCAAGGCGGCCTCCTTCCCAGGCACCGTCGCCGGATACCCGGTTGCCATACCGCTATCCCCTTCGCCTCCATCGGGCTGGGGTTGGGACTTGATGAGCCTCGCAACAAAGGGTATGCTTGACTCATCGCACCCTTTAGAATACGTGCCGTGCCCGGCACACAACAAAAAAATACAGGGGACGCAAAAAGCCGCTCCCCTGATTTCAGCGTTATATCCCAAACGTTATGCAGTTAAATTATTCAAAGTTGTTTTTTGGAAGTTCAAGAGGTTATGAATGAGAGCTTTTAGATTATTTTTAACCGTAATATTGACCTTATCCGCTTTTAGTTGCGCTCCAACTTCTAATGAAATCAAAACCCCACCAATTAAAATCTACAAAGCTGGATATGGATTTACCCCCTTTAATGAACCGGGATGGATATTGAAAAATCCAGATGACAAATTCGCAATTGAAATAACAAAACAAGGACCAACACCAAATTCCACATATGCAATTCAAATTTTTCCGGAGAAAATACCATTATTTGGTAAAAACGATTCCTTTTATGATTATGTGATAAGCAATTACTTAGCGCAAAAAAGTGATCCGAGATTCGAGGTTATAAATATTTCAGCTCAAAAGTATGAAAATGATAAAACAATTTGTGTCGAACTTCATTTTAAATCAATTGATAAAGAACCTGTGAAAAGAGAGCAATATTCTGGTGACATGATTCTTGAAAGCCATGGCTACATGTGTCGGCATCCAGAAACCAAAGACATTGGATATTTTATTAATTTTTCACATAGGTACCATAGAGATGAGGTCTCAATATCTGTTGAAGAGATGGCTCAAAAAGTGCTAAATACTTTGGATTTTATTGAATTCTATTATTGATTGGCGAGTAGTTGCATAACCACCGCTTACACACACTCGACCGGGCGGGTCCAGGCATTTTTTTGAAAGCATGCTCTTTCACTTAGTTCAAAGTTTTTTTTGAACCTCTTTTCTTGCTTTCCGCCCGGCCGGTGAAGCAAGCGTTAGCCTTCAAGAAGGATATGCACCATGAGTTACGATTTGTTTTTTATTGAACCTAAAATCACACTGCAGCAGTTCGAGACTTACTTTGCTGATAGGAATTACTATAAAATAAATAATACTCAAGCTTGGTATGAGAATGAAGATACTGGTGTCTACTTCTGTTTTGATTACTCAGACGAGCCAGAGGAGGATCCCAAGGCACCCAATTATAATATTTCATTCAATCTTAATTTTTATCGGCCCCATTTCTTTGCTTTGGAGGCAGAACCAGAGGTCTGTAATTTTGCCAATTATTTTGGATTCAAGATACATGATCCTCAGACTCATGGCATGGGAGAAGAACCGTATAATACTCAGGGCTTTCTTAGAGGATGGAATCATGGGAATGAATTTGGATACAGAGCGATCATGAAATCTGAGGAGCCACCAGGGGTTGTCCATTCTCGACCAAAAGATGAGCTAGAATCCATCTGGCAATGGAATTATACCAGAGTACAAACCCAGAATATGATTGGCGAAGATGCTTTTGTTCCCAGAATTATGTTCATACAGATCGACGGCAAAATACAATCTGTTGCTATTTGGCCAGACGCAATACCTACACTTATTCCTCGCGTTGATGCACTTTTGATCCCAAGACAGGAACTTGCTCCCCGCCGTCTGTTTAAAAGGAAGGAAGATATGTGCGTCATACCATTTGACAGTGCATTACCTTTGCTTGATCCTTTCAGTTCAACTATTTATACGATTCCTGCTTTTGCCCTAACCTATAGCACTGCTCCAGCAAATGTTTTGTCCTTCGTGAAAGATCTGAAACCTAATGATGAAAAAATTGAGGGGGTAGCAATGGACCAAGTTCTTAATTGTAATGGGGCAATAAAAATTCGAACAAAATCCTCAAATCAGGGTAACACGCACTTCTGTTGGTAGCAGTTCAGGAACTGACAAAACAGTTCCAACATTTCTGTTTTTTGATCACTGGTTAGATCGGTCCTTTTGTCTATTAAAATTTCCATTTCCTTTTTTAATGGCCCCAGGTAACGGAATGCTTTTAACAACTCAAGGGTCCATTCTCGGGCCTTTCTGATGGATAGTTCTTTAACAAATCGTACGTTGTAAATCACAGCCTTTGCCAACATACCGAGGATCGCATCGATCGACGGCGGGAACGATTCTTCCTGTCTTTGCCGCTCCAAATTAAGCATCACCTCATGGTTGTAGCGTTGGCGGCAGTAGTCTCTTTTGGCGTCCTCGTCGAGCTTGCGTTGAATGTTTCGCAAAATACCGAAGAAGTAGGCGATGTTTTTACGACTGGGTTTCCGGCGGGTTGCTTTTAAAAACGCATCTTCAGTCTGCCGGATAGCTTCCAAATCATATGCCTTGATGCTCCGCCGGGCATTTTTGAGTGCCTCGGGTGATAGATCAAGGCGGTAATGGCCAATCACCCAATCAAGACGATCAAGCCGTACCTGGTCCGTTTCGTTATGGTTCCTGTTCGCTACATGCACATCCAGCCGTTCACGTTCGGCAGCCCGTTGTTCGGTGGAGACCGAGGCCGCCATGTGCCGGCAGGGCGGCATCTTTGGGGAATGAACGGGAAGCCGGTTACGCATACCGATATAGAGGGATACCAATGCCGTCAGCACACTGCGGGCCAAGGCTTTCTGCGATGACATATCGATGCGGATCTGGCCAAATGCTTTTTTCATCTGACTGAAAGCGCCTTCGTCGGTTCCGTTGCCTTTGGGATTCCCCGGACCTGCTGGAACCCTCTTGATATCCAACTTTTCCAAATAGTTTAGCACATCGGCGCTTTCATTGGCGCTGCCGCAATCGCCCAGAACGCCTATGGGTACCCCCCAGGCCTGGCGATGGGCTTCAAGAACCTTGATGACCGCATCGGCCGTTTCACTGTCATCGATACTGAAGGCGGTATGCGCGAATGTCGCGACATCCACGGACATCTCCACATTGAAAGGATACGGCTTGTCTCCGAGCCATACGATCACCTGGCTGCCGTCAATGCTCAAAAGACCGTTCGGAATATTTTGGCAAAGACTCTGATAAAAAGCGGGCCGCTTTTTACGAACTCTCGCTTTGAAAAGGTCATTGGCAATCAAAATCCGCTCGATGGTTTTACTTGAAAGATCGATACCCGCTTCACGCAATTCGGCGCCGAAGGCCTTAAGACGGATTTGCCGACCCTCATATCCATCGGCATGTTCGACAATGCGCCGAACCATATCGGCGGTGACTTTGGTTGCCTTACCCCTTTTCTCAGGCATGATCAGCGGCCTCAAATTTTCGTCAAACCCTTGGTTCCAGGTCAATAGTGTGTTCGCGGGAACCACCAGCACCCGGGCGACCCGCCGTTCCGGTCGTCCCGACACACGTAAAAAGCTTACCGCTTTTTCTTTTTGCGGCAGGCCATAGTGCTTTTTTTTTCGGTGATCATCGCGTCCACTTCATGGATCTCCCAGGCAAGTTTGCGGCCTTCGTTTTCCCAACATACATCGTCATAGGCTTGCTTGAGTTTCTCGTGATCAGACTTCAGATTGGCCAGTTCCTTCAGCAATTGTTCGTCCTGGGATGCCTGATCCAATCGCTTTTCCCATTGATAGCCGGTTTTGCGGGATATCCCCACCTCGTTGCAAAGCGCTTTGACGTTGGTATCCAGTGACAAGCCTTTTTCTTTGAGAAGGCGTCTGGCCCGGATGACGATGGCCACTTCTTCAGGAGTTAACGACGTTGACATAATTCACCGCCTGTTAAGGTCAATCGGTTGTCCCAGAAGGTAGAGCGTGAACCGGCCTTCGGGGCTCATCACCAGGTTGATGACACTACGATCAATTAATGACGATAACTCTCCCTGATCGGTGATGTCGAGACCTTTATCGATGGCACGAAGCGCCGCTTTGGCCTGGCCGTGAAAACGTTCGGCCGGCACCAGAAAACCGCCGATCCCCTGATGCGGCCGTTGATAGTTGTAATGGTCTGTCCAAGCCTCGATGGCGTTCCGGGCTTCATGCAAATTGAGAAAATGCTTTTGGGCAATCAGCTCCTGCTTGATCCGCCGATTGCAGGCTTCGACCTTACCCAAGGTCTGCGGGTGATGCGGTTTGGCGTGGGTATGATCGATACGTTCGGTCTCCAGATATTTCTCGAAACGGTTGATCCCACGCCAGGAATAAAATACGAAACCTCGGTCGGTGAGGAGTTCTTCCATTTTTCCATAACGTGCTACCGCGTCGCTGACCACTGCGATCACTTCATCGACAGAGGTTTGTTGTTCCAACAGTCTCCAGCCAAGAATGAAGCGGCTGAAATCATCGATCAGAAGGATCAGATAGACCTTGGCCTTGTTGATAAAAAACTCCAGGATGTCCATCTGGGACAGCTCCAGAGGACGGCTGGCCTCAAAACGCTGAACGCTTGCTTTGCCCGGCCGTTTATCCCGCGGGCGATAACCATTGGCCTGCATAATCTTGCGCACACTGCGGGTTGATATGGTGATCCCGCCGCGCCGCAATTGTCCTCTTACCTGACCCGGTCCGTATCCCTGATTGGCGTTCCAACAATCCAGCACGGCGGTTTCCTGTTCCTTCGAAATGACCTTTTTCCCTCGACCTGGGCGAGGCGGTTGGTAGGCCAGAAAACCATCTTCACCGAGATGCGCCAGTTTGTTGCGCCAGTCATAAACGGTTGTGTAGTGAACACCGGCAATTTTGGCAGCTTCCTTGATTCCTACGGTGCCGGCATGCTTCATAATAGCAAGCTTCTGTTCTTGGGTAAAAACCTGTGGACTCATTTCACTTTCTCCTTAAGTTTGTCGAAGAGAAAGTGTTACCCTATTTTTTCTGCTTTTGTTCGATTTCTTAGTATCACGAACACTTAATCAGGAACTGATTGAAAAAGTCAATAAAGGCTAACCAGGCTAATTCAGCCGACGCAAAAAACCGCACGGCTGATTAGCAGCGTTATACCCAATAAGATATGACCGACATAGTTGAACAATTTCGAAATAAGATTAAACGCAAGGCAATTATCCTGAATGTTGGTGGATTCCGACCACCTGACAACCCTTTCGCTAGTTGGTTTGGAGAAGTACGATTTTGCGCTAAAGAGGAAAGTTGGCCGCATTCAAACGAAAAGCCCATGCTTCCTCTCGCACAGATTAATCTGAATGATTTGCCATACATTCCAGAGCGCCTTAAAGGCTTAGCCTTTATTACTGTGTTTATTGATGCTGAGAGCCTTCCTGTAGACACTCCGAACGGAGAAGGCTGGGAAATACGAGCATACAAAACCATTGAAGAACTTATCCCAATAGATAAACCAGATATCTCTTCTCATATTAAGCCTTTTCCGATGAAGGCTGTTGAAATTGATGCCGATTATCCTTGTTGGGAGGACCTTCACATGGAATGTCCAGAAGAAATAGAAGATCAATATTATGATCTTTATGAAAACGCATCTGGTTTCAAGTTTGGTGGCTGGCCAACTTTGATACAAAGCGAGATATTTTGGGCACCATGGAACAAACACCCTGCGCAGCCAGAATATGTATTCCAAATAGACACTGAAGATAAAGCACATTGGTCATGGGGCGATGGTGGAGTTGGCCATTTTGGTTTAGGTACAGTGCAAGGAAAAGAAAATGAGTGGGCGCTAGCATGGCAATGCTATTGACGAAGGGTATAACAATGCCATCAAATTCGACGCTCGTACCTCGCGCGGCTTATGGCAAACGTTAGCCGCAAACAATGACCGAAACTATTTGAATTTTCACGAAAAAGAACAAGCATGGAAAAAGAAGATTTTGAAATAGGAAAGGAATTCTATACAGCTGCAGGTAAGTGGCGTTGCACTGATATAGGAACACGTGTTGTTGTCGCAATTCACCTTAACCAGGATGATCCTCGAAATTATAATGGGCCTCCTTATTCAATATCTGAAAATGTTTTTGATGAATATGATATGGAAGGTTGTAGTTTAAACCCGGCTGACTTTGAAGATGAAGAAGAAATGCAGCATATTGATAGTCAACTTTTCCGTGACATAGAATATGCAATGATGTTTGTGAGTTCAGCTGGATATGGCGAGAATTCTGCTATATTGGATAAGGCAACAGGAAAAATATATTATCAGTCAGCTTTTGGAGATTTTGAAGAACTTGAGGGACTTGAAGAAAATGAATACGATCCTGATATTCATATAGAAATTCCACATAAAAATGATTTGGATTTAGGGAAAGAACTCGTTTTTAAGTTTGTAGAAAGAACCATGCCTGATAGTTATGATAGGGTTTACAACATATTTGGAAAACGAGGGGCATATTCAAGATATAAAGATTTACTGGATTCCAAAGGCCTATTACAAAAATGGTATGATTTTGAAAAACAAAAAGAACAAGTTGCTCTTATCCAGTGGTGTCAAGAAAATGAAATTAATATCGGCTAACGAATAAGGATAGATCGTGAAAGTGAAGCGATCCACGATCTTATCCGGTTGTTGAACAAGCCCGATTTGAAGGTGGATCTATTATAAAGGGAATATCTTTTCAGGTGGGATCTGGGTGAGACCGTTCTTTGAAATATTCAGCGTTTGTTGAGCGTACTTGTGCGTCGGCCCTGAACAGGCAAATTAAAACCTAAATCAGGCGATTCAAATTTTGGTCTCCATGAAAATCATATGATTTATAATGCATTGCGCCATGATGACCTCCCAAAATTTGAAACCCGTTGGGTTTGCCGATCTCACCGCATCTACGGCGTTGGATGTCTTCCCGCATAGCCTACTATAGCGGAAAGACACCCGCCTTGTATATGCGGCAAGCTCGACAATCGCCTAATTTAGGTAAAAATCATATTTTTCATAAACCGATCAAAACCTCCTATATTTATCGTGAACGGCTGTCCTTGCCGGCGTTATGATTATCCAGGTTCGAACCTGAAGCCGATGACCACCATAGGTGATTTGCAACGGGAACACTTGAAGGCCTGACGAACCCGAAGCAGAATTTCAGGAATGCTCACATGCAAAACCAATTGGACCAAGGATAGGAGCTTTTTCGAGTTGGGATGCAGAAACCCGTAATCTCTCACCCTTCGGAAGCCTTTGGGCAGTACATGCTGCAGGATCAGGTAAATAAAATCCTCACCTAATAGTGTGCGGTTTTCAATAGCTTTGGTTTTACTATCGACATACTGAAAGGTAACCTTGCCGTCTTCGTTTTCAACGATGTTCTTCTCGCCGATAACGCCTTTGTACAGGTATTTGGAAAGGTATTTGATGGCTGAGAGCCCTTTCCCAACCTGCCGGCAATCGACGATCCATTCGCAAGGGGCTGTTGGAATGGGAAGGCCACCTTTGCTCAGTTGTTCCAAAAAACGCGCACGAAAGACCTTGGCGAGGTTTTTCTGCCTGAACAGATATTTCCCCTTTTTCTTTTTCCACTGTTTTCTTGAGCGGATGATGCCGCCACCGGGCACGATCACATGGATATGGGGGTGATAGTTCAACTCGCGGCTGTTGGTATGCAGTACCATGGTCATCCCAATTTCAGCTCCCTGTCAACGGTCGCGAAGAACTGAGCCAATTTGGGTCGTGAAAAATGAGCCACACGCCCCTATCTACTGAATGGTATTTATTGATTCCTCCATATTTTTCCCCTTCAAACGGTAGCTGTTTCCATTGATCGTTATCACTACGCTATGGTGAAGGAGACGATCCAATATCGCAGTGACGATGATTTGATCCTGGAGCAATTCCGCCCAATCGGAGAAGGCCTTGTTAGACGTGATTACGGTACTGGCCTTTTCATAGCGGGTGGCTACAAACTGAAAGAACAGATTGCATTCCTGTCGGTCGATGGGCGTGTACCCAACCTCATCCACGATCACAAGTGAGGATTTATAGTAGCTTCGCCCCTTGCCGGGACGCCCCGCTTCATGGTCCTTTTTCAGTTTGACGATCAGGTCCGCCATGGTTGTGAAATAGATGCTCATACCCGCTTGGCAGGCTTTTAAAGCCAAAGATACAGCCAGGTGCGTCTTGCCAACACCGGGAGGGCCAAGAAAAATGACATTTCCATTTTGGCGAATGAATGTCAGATCAAATAGCGACATGACACGCCTACGATCCAGTTTTGGCTGGAAGGTAAAATCGAATTCATCAATACCCTTTGTGAACGGCAACCCGGATATCTTCAGGGCCGTTTCAATCCGGCGTTGTTCCTTCTGCGCCACTTCTTCCTCAAGCAAGTCATCCAAAAAGCTCAGGTAACTTTGACTATTTTGCTCGGCGGATTTAACGATACTGGCCAGGATCTCCCGTATCCGAGGCAAGCGCAGCCTGGTCAGGTTTGCTTCAATGCGGTTGGCCACCAGCGTATCCGTCATGTCCGCACCTCCTGTGCGAACTGCTCATAGGCATCGATCGGGCGGATATCCACCGGTATGTCATACAGGGGCTTATTCGGGCTGATGGTGCATTTGGCGCGGCCCTTACCCTGCTTAGGATGAGCGTATTTGCGCCGGTTCATCTCACGGTCCTTTTTCAGTTCCGCATAAAAGCGCTTGTCTTGAACAAGATTACCTTTGGACGAAGGGATTGTATAAATGACGACCAGACGGTTATCGTCAAAGATCCGCAGGGTACATTCCTTAACTCTCAGAACAACGGTTTTCCCCACCAGCTTGTGCGGGACAACAAAGCCATTGCCTTCGAATCTAACCGTACAATCCTTATGGACTTTCCTGAAGATCCTGTAGGAAGTATCGAAAGGCTGTCGTGGTAACTGGCTAAGATGTGGTTGTTCTCTTTCAAAACGGTCAGCGACGACTTCGTGGGTGGTGCCATGTATCCGCTGATCTTTTATTCGTAACCAACGGTTCAGATCTTTGTTGGCTGTTTCGAGGCAAGCGTATCCATAGCCGCGCCAAAAGCCCTCACGGATGAAGGTGTAAGGTCTCTCGACCTTTCCCTTCACCCAAGCCGCATAGGCTGGTGCCACCCGTGGGATGAACCCGTAATGCAGAGCAAAACCGATCAATGTATCGTTGAATTTGTCTCGTCCCGCTATCCGACCAATGTAGACATTTTTCATCCGGTCATACAAAATTTCGGTGGGCACGCCGCCGAAGTAGTCGAAGGCCCGGATATGGCAATCCAGAAAAGTCGTCAGGTCGCAGTGTCTAATCAGCTCTGCATAGATTTTACGAGAGTAGCCCAAAATTATTGAGAAGAGATATAATTTCTCGACGTTTCCATCGGCATGCTCAACCTGAAACTCTGCAAAATCTACCTGTGCCTGGTAGCCGGGCTCTGTTTCAAATCGCATGTAGGCAACCTTTTGGTGTTGCCCCTTTAGTTGGGCTACCCGGCGTTTGACGATTTCGTAGCTTCCGGTAAACCCCATGTTGACCAGTCTGTCGTAAATCCAGGTCGCCGTATAGTCGTCTTCGGAAAGCCAAGCGTCTATATTGTCCTTAAATGGGTCAAGCAGGCTTCTGCGCCGCCTGGGTTCTGCTGGGGCAAGGATCAACTCCGGATCATCAATGTATTTTTTAACGGTGTTACGGCTGACGCCAAGCTTCCTGGCAATTGCTCGCTGGGTCAGTCCCTTGCGGTGCAAAGTGAGAATATCCAAAATGGTCTCCTTTTTTTCAAAGGTTGAACCTCCTGATTAGTTCTTAGTGAAAAATGCTCACATTAAGCATTTTCCACCACGATGGGTGGCTCAATCTTAAACGACCATTTTTGGCTCAGTTTATCACGACCATTAACACTCCCAGGTGTTTGGGATTCAACCCGAAATCTTTGAGGACACCGGCAACACATAGAAAAAACAATGAGTAGATTTGTGTTGGCAAGCGCTTGGCCAATGCCCGCAACTGGAACGGCAAGGTAAACGTGACCATGAAGTAGCGCACTGGTAGCAGCTTGTTGACCTGTCGATCGATCCATCGGCTGGTGTTATGGTTTTGGCATTTTGGACAGTTGCGATTTCCACAGGACAAGGGCTTCCACTCAATGTGAGAACAGCGGGAACACGATACCGCGACTTCGCCGGATTCAATGGTTCTGCATTCCAGTATGTCTTTGAAGGCCTTGAACTGTTCGGACGAAAGAGAACCCTGGTATTTACGCATGAAGGGTTCCCGATATTGGTGTAAAATCTTTGCAAGTTCCATGATCACACCTTCCTAAAATCCACATGGATGGAGTTGATCAGGGAATTGATGGTGGAAAAGCTTTCTTTTTCAGTGAAACTTGACAAATGCGCATAACGGGCG
Organism: uncultured Desulfosarcina sp.; assembly: GCA_963668455.2. GTDB lineage: Bacteria > Desulfobacterota > Desulfobacteria > Desulfobacterales > Desulfosarcinaceae > Desulfosarcina. Next base: position 374,625 of record CAXXOY010000014.1, on the reverse strand, counting down.
GTGGTATTGGGATGGGCGTGCCCTAAAATCTTCTGGATATGCCGCAGACTCAGGCCGCGTTCGAGAAGATGAGTGGCAAAACTGTGGCGGAGGGAATGGACGGAGACTTTTTTTTAATGCCGCATTCGTTGACGACCACTTTCATGGCATTTTGTGCACCGCCCCTGTCCATGTGACTTTTTGCATGTTTGATCCGATCGAGTGGCCCGATGGCGTTTGGAAACAATAATGTCGGATGCCTGTGTTTGCACCATAATTCACGCAAGCCAAGCAGCGTGAGGTCCGGTAGTGGAACAAACCGGTCTTTGTGGCCTTTTCCCCGGCGGATATGAACCTGTTTTCTTTTTCCGTCAATGTCGCCGACTTGCAGCGATAGGGTTTCGCTCAGCCTGAGACCCATCGAATAGGTGGCCAGGAGAAAAACCCGGTAACGCAGTTTTCGTGTTTTTGCGATAAGCTGTTCGATTTCCGATGGCGTCAGGATATCAGGGAGGGATTGGACCTTGGGGGGCTTGACGATATTGACCCATTCCCACTCTTTTTCGAGTACGAATTGCCAGAAAAATTTGAATCCCCAACAATCGATTTTTACCGTGCTCCAGGAATGGGTTTCCACCAGTTTGGCGAAATAGGATTCCAAATCCTTGGGAGTAAGTTTGTCCGGGCAACAATCAAAATGATCCCGCAATCGCCGGATAGCTCTTGCATATGCATCCTGGGTCTTTTCGCTCATTCCCTGGAGCTTGAGCATTTGCAAATGGCGCTGATACAGTCTGTCGAATCGTTTAGTTTCTTTCTGGTTCATGGTATACTCCTTTTTGGTTATGACCGCCCGGAATTGGTCGATTAATAAGAGTATACATGATTTGATTTTTTTCCCGCCGCGTGAGCGGCTTCGTTCAACCTGTCACTTAAGCGGGACCGGGAAAAGCGGTAGCATTTTGAAAGTTCGTACTTTATTGGAAATCTGAAGCTTTTTTAACATATATCAGGGCTTATTTCCCGGCCCCTTAGTTTGGCGTTATGAGCCAGCATGAAACAACATGATACGGAAAATTGAACTAGAAGAAATTGATGATGTTTTGGACGTTTGGATAAATGCTTCAATACAGGCGCATAGTTTTATTGATAAGGAATTCTGGAGATCAAAAATAGATGACATGCGAGAAATTTATATCCCCAATTCTGACACATATATTTTTAAGGAAAATGAAATTGTAAAAGGATTTTTTTGCCTTCATGGTGGTACTCTTGCGGCTATGTTTGTGTCGCCAAAGTTTCAGGGCAACGGTATCGGCCGAAAAATGATTGAAAAAGCAAAATCCTTAAGAGACAGGCTTGAGCTTGCCGTATATAAGGAAAATCCTAAAAGTATTGAGTTTTACAGGAAATGTGGGTTTCAAATCATTAAAGAAACAATTGACGCACACACTGGACATGTTGAGGTCTTAATGAATTATGGTTCATAACCTTCGCATGCTGCAGGAGCACAAAAGGCGGGCTGCATTGGCAGTATCGTCCTCACCATTAATCGCACTGAGATCACAGTCCGCCTTACTTTTGTGCCCTGAGATGCAGGCGTTAGCCGTAAACAATGACCGAACCTATTTGAATTTACACGAAAAAGAACAAGCATGGAAAAAGAAGATTTTGAAATAGGAAAGGAATTCTATACAGCTGCAGGTAAGTGGCGTTGCACTGATATAGGAACACGTGTTGTTGTCGCAATTCACCTTAACCAGGATGATCCTCGAAATTATAATGGGCCTCCTTATTCAATATCTGAAAATGTTTTTGATGAATATGATATGGAAGGTTGTAGTTTAAACCCGGCTGACTTTGAAGATGAAGAAGAAATGCAGCATATTGATAGTCAACTTTTCCGTGACATAGAATATGCAATGATGTTTGTGAGTTCAGCTGGATATGGCGAGAATTCTGCTATATTGGATAAGGCAACAGGAAAAATATATTATCAGTCAGCTTTTGGAGATTTTGAAGAACTTGAGGGACTTGAAGAAAATGAATACGATCCTGATATTCATATAGAAATTCCACATAAAAATGATTTGGATTTAGGGAAAGAACTCGTTTTTAAGTTTGTAGAAAGAACCATGCCTGATAGTTATGATAGGGTTTACAACATATTTGGAAAACGAGGGGCATATTCAAGATATAAAGATTTACTGGATTCCAAAGGCCTATTACAAAAATGGTATGATTTTGAAAAACAAAAAGAACAAGTTGCTCTTATCCAGTGGTGTCAAGAAAATGAAATTAATATCGGCTAACGAATAAGGATAGATCGTGAAAGTAAAGCGATCCACGATCTTATCCGGTTGTTGAACAAGCCCGATTTGAAGGCGGATCTATTATAAAGGGAATATCTTTTCAGGTGGGATCTGGGTGAGACCGTTCTTTGAAATATTCAGCGTTTGTTGAGCGTACTTGTGCGTCGGCCCTGAACAGGCAAATTAAAACCTAAATCAGGCGATTCAAATTTTGGTCTCCATGAAAATCATATGATTTATAATGCATTGCGCCATGATGACCTCCCAAAATTTGAAACCCGTTGGGTTTGCCGATCTCACCGCATCTACGGCGTTGGATGTCTTCCCGCATAGCCTACTATCAATGCCGTTTCCTTAGCAATTCGTTTTATACTCAAAGAAAAAGCGTTGTAATTTGACTCTGTGCCTCCTCGGAAATTTTCTATTGGGTCTTACAGCTTCTGTAGTTCGGATAAATATTTCACGGAGTTTATCTGTAATTTCTACGACTTTTGGAATGATTTGATGAAAAATATGAACAATCGTATGCTTCATTTTTGCCAAGGCCTGAGTGAAATTTATCTGGTGTAAATATTTCAGCTTTTTGGATTTTGAAATAATTTGTTGTTTTGTTGTGCTGGCCACGGCTGCTGTAAAGTTCTTTGAAAATAGTTTTGCATGGAAATCCTGATAGACTGAACGGTAGGTCTTACCGGAAAAGTTTTCGATTTGGATGCGGTATTTCAAAGTTTTATAATCCTCTTCTACCGGCCAGCGCAGATGGTACAGTTCCGAAAATTGTTCATGCGGATGCGTTTCCATGTTCTTCAATGATGTGATGAGTATTTCTGTCTCTCCAGAATCCAGCTCAACTCGAATAAAGCGTACCTTGATCGGCTTGTTATCAATCCCCATTCTATGGGACTTGCGAAGAGATTGAGGAGTGGGAATGATCTTAGCGATTTGTTCCTTTTTTCCTGAATGGTAGAACTTTTCAACCAATTTCCATTGATTGTACGAGACCCTGGCGCAGAAATTAGCTCCCATTGATAAAATCAGAGCGAACAGCCAATGAGAAGGATATCCACGATCCAAAAGGATAAGATCACTGGGATGGATCTTTTTAAAATGTCTTGCTGCTAGCTCCCTTTCGCCTTTACTTTTGGGGCTGATGATGGCATCGACAGTGATTTTGTTGAGCACATCGAACATTTGAGAGCTCCTGGCTTTTGGGCAAGTTCTATCGCCCCTCGTAGGATTCCAGGCACCAAAATGATTTTCAATGTTTGCTTCGCGCGGTAATCTGAGTGTTGTGCCATCTACGGCAAGGAGGTTGAATCCGAACCACGTTTCCGATCTGAAATGATTGTAAAAGAAATTCACCATGTGATCGTTTAGCTCTATAAAGGCGTTATGCTTCAGTTTTGCACGGGCTTTGGACAAATTTCCTTTATACAAAATACGTTCTGGAACCTCGGCATGGTGAAGGACCTGGAAATATCGATCCAGTTCTTCTTGATATGATTGGTTGTTTATGTTCATTAAAAAGAAAATGAGTTCATGAAACGGCAAAAGCCTATTTCGAGTAAAATCTTTTGGATTTTCTTTGTTTCTATCTCGGAAATTATTAGAATGGATGATATTTTTTATAGATTCAACAAGTTGTGGCACACATGTGGCAAATCAAGCTCCATGCCAATCTTCTCATTTTCAATCATTTTTTCTCCTTTTATGGTGGGATTTGTTCCGCAATAAAGCATGTAGTATTATAGCATAACCCATTGTTTATTTAAAGTTTTTTAACATCTCTCCGCTTAAGGAAACGGCATTGAGCCTACTATAGCGGAAAGACACCCGCCTTGTATATGCGGCAAGCTCGACAATCGCCTAATTTAGGTAAAAATCATATTTTTCATAAACCGATCAAAACCTCCTATATTTATCGTGAACGGCTGTCCTTGCCGGCGTTATGATTATCCAGGTTCGAACCTGAAGCCGATGACCACCATAGGCGATTTGCAACGGGAACACTTGAAGGCCTGACGAACCCGAAGCGGGGGACTGGGAGGGACAGGGGTTGCGTTTACGCGTTTCCTACTTAATCGTGCCAAACCGCTTATATCATTACAGTATCTCCTTCCTAAATTAGGCGATTCAAATTTTGGTCACCATGAGAATTGCATAATTTATAAAGACTTACGCCATGATGGGCTCCCAAAATTTGAAACCCGTTAGGTTTGCCGATCTCACCGCATCTACGGCGTTAGATGACCTCCCGCATAGAAGGGCTATAGCGGAAGGACATCTGCCTTGTATATGCGGCAAGCTCGACATTCGCCTAAATTAGGCCCTTGTGTCTCGAACAGGGACTTCTTGATGATCAACGTCAATTCAACTGAAAACAAATTGCCTTTGTTGGTTATCCATTGGTAAGCAGGATCGGCATAGGGTCCGTAACGGACACCAGTGAGAAAATAATCGGAAACCACTTCGCGCAACAGGAGAGCGTTACATTTTCACACAGCCATTGAGATTCGGTTATGCAACATTTGTTTATTTTCTTTACAATCTCAAAACCATGCACATCGCTAATGCTCATTTTTTTCTCTTTATACATACACTTTCAAAAACATTTATAATTCTCATCCTTGGCTCAATCTTTGCTGTTGAAAAATGCGGAAATATGACTGGTGCACTGGAAGCTGGTCCTATCTTTCGTGTTTTGACCCTGAAAATTGCAATATAGATCCCAAACAAGCTATTGCTTACAATCTAATTTCTTTATTTTCAGGAACTTGGTATGGCCCAGCACCACGGCAATTGACAACCTATTGTAATCCTGACATAAACATTTGCTGATGAATCAAGCTTCTGTCGGCTTCAGATCAGTTAGGTGAGCTGTCCACGCTGCAATGAGATTCCAGTGAAGGCTATGAAGAAGGGATACAATAAATTCTTTTGCTTTGGTGGGTGCATTCGTAATTTCATATTACGCGCAGGATTATTTGGGTTAATAGCGCTAAGCTTGTGTTTGCTTTCGCCTCCTGCCCAGGCCGATGACCGGGGGGCACTAATTCGTGGCCAAAACTTTCAGGGCGGCCGTTCCGGCAAGTTTAAAGCGCTTGTAATAGGTATTGACGATTACCGCGATCCGCATATTCAGGATTTAAAAACAGCGGTTAATGATGCCAGGGCAATAGCAGAGGTTCTATCTGCCAGGTACAACTTCGGGGTAAAGCTGCTTACCAACAAGAAAGCCACCCGTGAAAACATTTATTCCTGCCTTAGATCCATTGCAGGATCTGCTGGTGATAATGACAGCGTTCTGATTTATTATGGAGGGCATGGGGAATTAGATCGTCAATACAAAGGCCAATCCGGTTGGTGGATCCCCCATGATGCTACCGCTGGAAAAGAGAGTACATATCTGGATAACAACGAGGTTCAAAAAGCGATGGCCAATACGGACGCCCGGCACGTTTTACTGATTTCAGATTCATGTTATGCGGGTTCTCTTTTCGGCACTTCCCGGGGGCTTTTGCCGTCTGTGCAGGATCAGTATTATAGGCGTTTGTATAATGAAAAAAGTCGCTGGGGAATGACATCCGGAAATAAAACGCCGGTTTCCGATGATGGATTTGAAGGTCACAGTGTTTTTGCGTACCAGCTTATAAAAACGCTTCAGAGAAACACGAAACCGTACTTATCCGTACTGGAAATATTTACTCAAATCGCACCGATTGTAAGCAATAATTCGGAACAGACGCCGGTTTGCAAACCCATAAAAAATACGGGGGATCAGGGGGGGCAGTTTATATTTATTTCAACCACTTTTACGCCGACGGTAAAAAAGGCTCCGATATCACCACCGGTGTCAAAACCCGTATCGAAACCGCCGCCACCCAAACCGAAACCAAAGCCACAACCAGCGATCTATAGCTGTGAAGAGTTGTTAATAAAAATGTCTATGGGCGAATTGTTGAATTCCCGTGAACAACAGTATTTGAACAGTCGTTGCAAGAAACGGTAGACTTGATAATCCACGCTGACACACACCAAGGGAAACAATCATGAAAAAATTAAAACATGTCTTGCTTTTTCTATTTTTTATTATCCAGTTTGGTGGGTGTTTTCAATTTGGAAATAAATCATCTTCCGATGTAATGACATTAGACGAAGGAACACAATTGATTTGCCAGGACTTGCTTTCACAAATGGATAAGGTGGGAATAATTTCAATTCCCACTTTGGAAAAATCAACAGCCGTTATTGATCCTTTTAAGGACACCAAGATGGGCCAGGAGCTAACCGTAAATACCATTCTTGAAAATCTGCTGGCTCAATGTCTTTCAAAGCGGTTGATGCTGCTAAAGATGTCACCGGAAAATTTAAACAGTGCCGATTTCATATTAAACGGGATAATTTCATCGGAGTTTAATCCCGACGCGGGCAGCGAAAAGAACTATCATCTTTATGTAACGCTGGTTAATAAAGATTCCGGTCTGATTGTTGCCTCAAGTGATGTCTGGATCCAAGATTTCGAATACGCACCGCTCGAGATGTACGCTGACAGCCCGGTTTATTTAAAGGACCGTCAACTGAGAAATCTTGAGAAAACCGCCAAAAGTAAAAAAGGCGACAGCGCCGATCCTGAGTATTTAGCATCCCTGGATACGCAATCCCTTTTAAATAAAGGGGATGATTTATATGCGAACAGGCAATACGATGAGGCGCTTCTCTACTACAATGAAGCTGAAGGCCGAGAAGACGGGCGCACCATGAAAACCTATTCCGGTCTTTATAATATTCATCGCCAACAAAGAAATCCGGAAAAGGCTGAATACTATTTCGGAAAATTAATTGAGGCCATCGTCGAAGAAAACCAGTCAATTAACGTAAAATTGTTTTTTGAAGTCAACTCTACGGAGTTTATCCGCAAACCTGCGCTTCGTGAACAGTATATGATATGGCTGCGACAGATAGGTTACTATTTTCAAAATCATCAAAAATGTGTTCAAATTCTGGGGCATGCAAGCCATACCGGAACGGTTGAATACAATAAAAAACTATCCGCTGCCAGGGCTGAAGCGGTTCAAAAAATTATCGAAAGTTATTACCCCAATATCTCTTCCCATTCACAAGTTGTCGGGATGGGGTTTGACCAGAATATTATCGGAACCGGTGCGGACGACATCAGCGATGCGATTGACCGCCGGGTTGAGTTCAAATTAATGAACTGTAATAATGGGTAACTAAATTATGAGCACAGATTATTGTATCGTAATGACGACTTTTTCAGACGACGCCAATGGGAAAAAGATTATGGATGCATTGATCTCCGAGCGGTTGGCCGCGTGCATCCAAGTAATTCCCATGCAAAGTTTTTATCATTGGAAAGGCAACGTAAACTGTGACGATGAAAAACTGGCTCTGATAAAGACAAAGCAATCCCTTTACGCGAAGGTACAGGAATCCATTTTGGCCAATCACGCGTACGACACACCGGAGATTATCCAGGTGCCAATCAATGGGGGCTTCCCCGGTTATCTAAATTGGATATCGGATGAATGCCAGTGAGTGTCCTCAAAAACGCGATACATTCACAGCACCCGTCAGCATCGTAAAAGCGGCTTCCAACTAACAAATCCAATACAGCAACGGCAAGGTTGCAAAAGACAGAGCCATGCCGAGGCTGACCAGCGCAGCAGCCAGTTCCGGCGCGATTCCGGCGGCGATGGCCAGGGCGCCCGCCGTTACCATCGGCGGCATTCCTGCCTCAAAGATAGAGACGTCAACCCCAAGACTTTGCAATCCAAGCAGAGAACACAACAACAGTGCCGCAAGTGGCGCCACCATCAGCTTTATTGCCAGCCCAAAACAAAGCGGTTGCAGGTTTTTTGGATTCATCCTGATTTGCAGCTGAAATCCGATGGCGGTCATTACCAGCGGGGTCATCATGCTGCCCATCTTTTCCAGCAAACGGACAACCATTTCCGGATACGGCCAGAAGCGAAGGCTCAGGCCAACAGCCAGGGCAATCGTTGGCGGAAAAGTGACCGCCTGTCTGATTATCCTCATAGGATTAACCGTGCCTTCGCTTTCATGAAGTGCAAGAATGACGGAACCGAAACCGGCAAAGATAAGCATGGTTCCAAATTGATCGTAAACAATCAGAAAAGGAAGGCCCTGTTCGCCAAAAAATGCATTGACCATTGGAACCCCCATAAACGAGGTATTACCAATGGGCACGACAAGCATCAGAACGGCTATGGTTTCCCGCGACCACTTGAAACGTTTCCCCAGCAAATACACCAACAGCGCTGAGAAAATGAGCATGGTCCAGGCTATGAAAACCGGAACCATCATCTCTTTTGTTAACGAAAGTTGAGGTGCCTTCAGAAGAATGATCGCCGGAAGGGCCAGATAGAGCGCGATCATATTCAGTGCCTGGGCGGTCTGGACGGGAAAAGCCTTGAGATGACGAAAAAGAAAACCAAGGCCGACAAAGACCCCCATAAAAACAAAATTTTCCATTGTAACCTTTTATCACAGGATCTTGAGCTTAGCGCTGGCGGAACGGTGATGATTTTATGCGTTTGTAATTTCTGATGAACTCGTAAAAAGTACCCGACTCGTCATGCCGAACTTGTTCCGTCATCCATAACGTATTGTAATAACTGGATTCCGGCATTCGCCGGAATGACGCCATTCTGGAATTTTCGACTTTTTCCGAAACTGTCAATTTCTAAAACAGGCCATATTCTGATACCTAAATTAGGTGATTTAAATTTTGGTCTCCATAAGAATTGTATAATTTTTATCAGTAAAATCCGGTTAAGTACTTGCATTAACAGTTTGTAATTCTTGTTCTTTAAAATTTGAATCAGGTGGTTTATAAAAAGCACCGGGGCGTAATTCATTTTGGATTTTTATGCGCAGTTGACGGACTCTTTTGATGGAAACTCGCTCTTTAAATTGGCGATGACAATAGATCGCCAACAACAAATAGGTGATCAAGCCTGCCAGGATTTGCACCATCAAGCCATGCTCGCTTCTGGCAATTAGATGATACACTTTCAAATGCCTTAGCCTTTTTGGATTTTTTACGGTAGTCGGCCCAGTGCATGGACAATGTCGCATCGATTAAAGAGCCGTCGATACCCACCAGATCGCCGAGTTCTGGATTTTGCTTGGGTAAAATTTTAGATGCCTGTTTTTGCAGGTCTTGATAGACATGCATGAACTGCTCAAGCCCTCGGCTGTTGGTGGCCTCGGAGAAACTGCTTTTTTTGATACCATTTTCCGGCGCGATGGCACTGCGAGCGAAATCGTCTTCTTCAAGCACTTGCAGCAAATGTTGAGCGGAGTGGTGTTCTTCAAGATGAAAGTAAACCAACGCCCGCAGATGCTCCTCGAAAGTCATCTGCAATGGTCGGTTTCCTCTGGAATTAAGAACTTGCATCCGTGATGTTGCCTCAATCGCTGGTTGAAAAAAAGAGAAAAACTCCAGGTCATTTGTCTTCTGGAAAGGGTCGACTTTGCGCGGCATGTATAACCTGCTGTATTTAAAGGACATACAAAAATCGCCGCACATATTGGTAACCATTTGTCAAGCAAAAAACATCGATTTTTAAAAATTATTTCAAAAAGTTAAATGCAAAATCCTATCCGGAAATTACTGAATTTTTATAGATTTTCGCCATGATGGGCTTCCAAAATTTGAAACCCGTCGGGTTTGCCGATTTCACCGCATCTACGGCGTTAGATGCCCTCCCGCATAGGCGTTTAGCGGAAGGACCTCTGCCTTGTTGAAAAATACCAAAATTTCCCGATGGTGGTTAAAGCTTGTGCACTGCAATTGTCAATAGCGAAGGTGCGTTGCAATCTTTATATCCACTGTTTTTGTTTAAAAACACCGTCAACACCATTATTTCCTGCCCTCATCGCCATGAAAGGCACCAACCGTATTTCCCACTGGCGATTGCTTTTGCAATCATCATCGACGCTTTAAAAACAACTAAAGTTTTTCTTGGGTTAGCGGATATAGATTCACAGAAAGCCGTTCAATATAGCGCTTAGACAATAGGCGATTGACGGCGGGTATTCATGCAGTCAAATCCAACGACTCGTTCACACTACCGTTACTTACGGCGTCGGTAGCCATCCAAACCACCGATGCCCTTTGACAGTTCCCGGGGCGGCCTTAAGGATTTGATGGCAGACCGCTCGAGCGACAGCATTTTCGTTATCAATTTCGTGTAAAAGGAGCTTGGCATGACCATACAGGACGACGAAACATTACAGATGTATCTGGAGGAATCCATTGATCATCTGGCGGATATCGAAGCAGATCTGCTGGCCATCGAGGAGGCCGGTGCCGAAATTGATGAGGATTTAGTCAACAAAGTCTACCGGGCCGCACACTCGATCAAGGGCGGCGCCGGCTTCATGGGGCTAAACACCATCAAGGATCTCACCCATGAGATGGAAAACATCCTTGGGAAGATCAGAAGCCGTGAAATGGTCCCCACCCCGGCCATCGTCAACGTTCTGCTCTCGGCATCCGACACGCTCAAGGATTTGATGAACGATGTATTCACCAGTAACGATGTAGACATCTCCAAGCATCTTAACGCCTTGCAGGCCATTGCCGAAGGAAAGCCTATTCCCGGTGAAGCCGACGAGGCACCGTCGGCGGCGGAGCCGGAACAACCGGTCGAGGCTGCCGAGCCGGCCGCCGAAGCCGGCCCACCGCCGGAACCCGAGGCTGCCGACACCGCCGCCGAGGTGACCACCGATGGGGACATGGTTAAATTCACCTCCGCCGACGGCGCGCATTCCATCGAGGCAAGCCAGAGCACCATCAAGGAACTGATGGATGAAGGCAAATTCCTTTATCTGGTAATGATTGATCTGGTCGCCGATGTGGTCGCCAAGGGGAGCAGCCCCGCGGGTGTCCTTGAAGAGATGGAACAAACCGGCATACTGGTCAACAGCAGCATCCCGCCGGAGACCCTTCAGGCCATGGAGGTCTCCGCCGACGATTCCGCGACACCTCTGGTTGTAATCTTCTCCACGATTATCAAACCGGAGGATATCAACGTCCTTTTCGAAATCCCCGCCCACCAGATTCATCATATCGATGATAACATGAAACCCCATTGCCTGGGCGAACCCCAGGCCCCGGAGGCGGAGGAAACGGTAGAGGAAATCCTGCCGGAACCGGAGCCCGTTGCCGTCCCACAGCCCGTAGCCGAAGAAAAACCGGTGGCCGAGAAAAAGCCCGCGCCGCCCACGCCCAAGGCGGCCCCCGAACCGCCGGCAACGCCCGCCCCGAAACAGCAGGCCGAGAAAAAGAAAGCACCCAAAAAGACCGAAACCGACGCCAGCTTGAGGGTACACGTCAGCCTGCTGGATCAATTGATGACCCTGGCGGGAGAATTGGTGCTAGGGCGCAACCAGCTTCTACAGTCTATGGGCTCCGAAGACCATCGCGGCGCGGATATCGCCGGTCAGCGTATCGATCTGATTACCAGCGAGCTTCAGGAAGCCATCATGCTGACCCGCATGCAGTCCATCGGCAACGTGTTCAACAAATTCCCCCGCGTGGTCCGGGATCTTTCCCAGACCCTGAAAAAGCAGGTGGAACTTAACCTCGAAGGCAAGGACGTTGAACTGGACAAAACCATCATCGAGGCCATCGGCGATCCGCTGACGCATCTGGTGCGCAACGCCGTGGACCACGGCATTGAAACGCCGGAAGTCCGCCGCGAACTCGGCAAACCCGCCATGGGGAAAATTTACCTCAAAGCCTACCACGAGGCCGGCCAGGTCAATATCGAAATCTCCGATGACGGCAAAGGTCTGGATGGCCAGGTTCTCACTCAAAAAGCGATCGAGAAAGGCCTTATCTCCGAAGATCGGGCCAAGATCCTGTCGGACAAGGAACGGATCAATCTAATTTTCATGCCCGGCTTTTCCACGGCCGAACAGATCACCGATGTCTCCGGACGCGGTGTGGGCATGGACGTGGTCAAGACCAACCTCGACAAACTGGGCGGCATCATCGACATCGATTCGGAGCAGGGCAAAGGTTCCACGATCCGCATCAAGCTGCCGTTGACGCTTGCCATCATCCCCTGCCAGATTGTCATGACCGGCAACGAGCGCTACGCCATCCCGCAGGTCAACCTGGAAGAGCTGCTGCGCATCCCCGCCAGCCAGGTCAGGGATCGCATCGAACGGGTGGGCGACGCCGAAGTGGTCCGCCTGAGGGGCAATCTTTTGCCGCTGATTAAACTGGCCGACATCATCAATGCCAAATCCGTATTTGTCGATCCCGAGAGCGGCGAAACACGCCAGGATCGACGCCAGAACATTTCCGACAGGCGCGCCAAAGAGAGCCCCATGACGCGGGAAGAAGCGCCGGAAGCGCCAAAACAGGAGCGTCGCGAAAGCAACAGCAGGCAGGTAGAGAATCGGCGCTACCATTCCGCGAGCGCGTTGAACATCGTCGTGGTCTCCACCGGAGCGATGAAATACGGCTTGGTGGTGGACGAGTTGAACGATTCGGAAGAAATCGTCGTCAAGCCCCTGGGCCGGGATCTAAAAAGCTGTAAGGGATACGCCGGCGCGACCATCATGGGGGACGGGCGCGTGGCCCTAATTCTGGACGTTGGCAACCTGGCCCAGATGGCCGGCCTGACATCCCTTGAAGGCTCATCACGGGCGGCGGAAGTGGAAGAAGAAAACAAACGCGCCATCCGTGAACAGAAAGACCGTCAATCCCTGTTGATTTTCCGCAGTGCGGAAGAGGAACAATTCGCCGCGCCACTCAACATGGTGGAGCGTATCGAGAAAATCAAGGCCACCGATATCGAGATGGTGGGCGGCAAACGGGTCATCCGCTACCGCGGCGGCAGCCTACCGCTGATGTCCGTGGACGAGGTGGCCATGGTTCAGCCGATTGCCGACGTGGACGATCTGCTGGTCATCGTTTTCATTCTCAACGGCAAAGAGATCGGGCTGCTGGCCATCGGGCCGGTGGATGCCATGGAACTCTCCCTTGAAGTGGACGGCCAGACCCTGAAACAGACCGGCATCATGGGATCGACCATTATCAACGACCACACCACGTTGATGATCGATGTCTATGAAATGGTTCAGACCATGCATCCGGAATGGCTCGAGGAGCTGGAGACGGCAGCGGACGATGAGGGGCACGCGGCGCATATTCTCTTTGCCGAAGACTCCAACTTCTTCCGCAACCAAGTGAAAGGATTCATGGAGGATCAGGGATATACGGTCTTCGAGGCCGAAGATGGGCAGATTGCCTGGGATCTTTTGAAGGAACACGCCGACGAGATCTCACTGGTCGTCACCGATATCGAAATGCCGAACATGAATGGCTTCGAGCTGACTCAAAAAATCAAAGGCAGTCCCGCATATTCCCATCTGCCGGTGATCGCCCTGACCACCCTTGCCGGAGAAGAAGACATCGCCAAGGGACAGGAAGTCGGTATTGACGACTATCAAATCAAGCTTGATCGGGAAAAACTGATCCGAAGCATTTACGGTTTCCTTACCAACAAGTAGGAGCGAGGCAATGAACAACGAAGAGGAAAACAAGCCCGCCAGCCAGGCCGTTGAAATGGCGACGTTTTATGTGGGCGAAGCGCTTTGCGGCATGGACATCCTCAATGTCCAGGAAATAAACAAACTGATGGACATGACCACCGTGCCCCAGGCGCCGGATTACGTCATGGGCATCCTGAATCTTCGTGGCCAGATCGTGACCATCGTCGATCTTGGCAAGAAACTCAACCTTGGCAGAACTAAACTCAACGAGATGAGCCGTAATATAATCGTCAACGCCAAGGACGAATATATCGGCCTGAATGTCAGTCGGATAAGCGACGTGGTGGAAGCCGATCTGGAAAAAATGGAATCTCCACCGGCGAATATCGGAGGCGTTCAGGGGAAATTTTTCAAGGGCGTTTTCAAAACCAAGGATCGACTGATCGGTATTTTAGATGTGGAACGCGTGCTGGAACACGAAAAATAGATTTCCCCGGTGCGCATGGCGATAGTGTGACTGTTAATTAGGAAGGATAAGGATTTTACTGATGATGAACTCCAAACCGCTGCGGGTTCTGGTTGTTGACGACACCGTCCTGTATCGAAAAATCGTCAGTGATGTTTTAGCCAAGATTCCGGAAGTGGAAGTTGTAGGCAGCGCCCATAACGGCAAAGCCGCCATTTCCAAACTGACAACCCTCAAGCCTGACCTGCTCACGCTGGACATTGAAATGCCGGAGGTGAACGGGATACAGGTCCTTGAACACATACAAAAAAACGCGCCTCACATCGGCGCCATCATGCTCAGCACCCTGACCCAGGAAGGCGGGGCCATGACCATGAAAGCGCTGGAACTGGGCGCGTTCGATTTTATCCCCAAGCCCCAAGAGGGCAACATGCTGGGGAACCAGAAAAAAATCGAAACCGCCATCGTCCCGATGATCCGCGCTTTCCGCAAAAAGCCCCGCCTTGCCGGCAGGGTAAAGCCGGTCTCACCCGTGGCAAGACCGGGCGCACGAGGAGCCGCATTCGCAAAAGGGACACCGGTATCCGCCAGGCGCCCGACATTTAAAGGCAGACAGGCCAAATCGGAAATTATCGCCATTGGCATCTCAACCGGAGGCCCCAATGCGCTGGCGGTCATGCTCCCCATGATTCCCAAGAATATCGGGGTTCCGATTCTGATTGTCCAGCATATGCCGCCCATGTTTACCCAGTCCCTGGCCCACAGCCTTGCCGGCAAAAGCCAGGTGGACGTTCGGGAAGCCAAGCAGGGCGAGCCCATCGTCCCCAATACGGCTTATATCGCACCGGGAGGCAAACAGATGAAAATCGTTGCCGGAGCGGATGGTAAATCGCGCGTGATCAAAATCACCGATGCTCCTCCGGAAAACGGCTGCAAACCTAGTGTGGACTATTTGTTCCGCTCGGTTGCCTCTCACTATGTGGGCCGGGCCACGGGCGTGATCATGACGGGCATGGGCTCGGACGGCACCGATGGGCTGAAAATGATGAAACAAAACGGCGCCACGATTATCGCTCAAAACGAAGCCACCTGCGTGGTCTACGGCATGCCGCGGGAAGCCGCCGAAACGGGTCTTGCGGATGCGGTCTTGCCATTAAACGAAATTGCCGATATGATTGTTAAAACTGTACGCTTGAGATAGCACGAAATACGGATGGTCTCTATTTAGTGCTCTTAGGAAAGCAAATGATAAAAATCAAACCGGATGAAATAAAACCGCTCTCCACGTATATCTATAGCATATCCGGCATCAGCATTGATGCTTCGAAAGCTTATCTTCTGGAGACCCGGTTTGGGAAATTACTAGAGGAAGAGGGCTGCCAGTCCTACGGGGAATTTTATAGAAAGGCGAGGTCGGATACTAAAAAAGAGCTGGAAAAAAAGATAATCAATGCCATCACCACCAATGAAACGCTCTTTTTCCGCGACAATGGCCCTTTTGAACTGTTAAGACACAAAATCCTGCCGGATTTGATCGATGTTCGCAGCGGTTCGGGAAGCCGGCCGCAGATGACCAACCTCAGAATCTGGAGCAGCGCCTGCTCGACCGGGCAGGAAATCTACAGCGTCGCCATTGTCATCAAGGAACTCGTGGGCGATAATAAAAAGCACAAATTCACGTTGATCGGCACCGATCTTTCCGATGTGGCGGTTACCCGGGCAAGCTCGGGCACGTATAACAAATTCGAAATCGAACGGGGGCTTCCCCCCCAGAAACTTCAGCGCTATTTTACCCCGTCGGGCGGCAATTGGAAAATCAAGGATGAAATCCGCGCCATGGCCTCCTTTAAGCGCATGAACCTGATGCAGCCATTTGCCGGCATGGGAAAATTTGATATCATTCTTTGCCGTAACGTAGCGATTTACTTTACCCTTGCTGATCGTAAAAAATTATTCAACAAACTTGCAGATGCATTGAATCCGGACGGCTATCTGATCATCGGTTCAACGGAATCACTGACCGGTGTGTGTCCGAGATTTGTACCTAAACGACACCTGCGTTCGATCTACTACCAGCTGAGCTGACCCATGGCTGGCGGTTATCGTAAAATAAAGAAAGTTAGCCCGTTCGTCAGGGAGAATACAAAATGACAAGCCTTAGAATTCTTGTGGTCGATGATGATCCGGTAACCCGAAAACTTTTAAGCAAACGGTTGATCAGTGACGATTGCAACGTCGAGACCGCCGAGGACGGCATTATCGCCCTCGAAAAAATTGCCCATCAGTACTACGATGTCGTTCTCACGGATGTGATGATGCCCGGCGGCGTGGATGGTATCCACGTCCTGGAAGCCGCGAAACGCAACAGTTTAAAAACCGAAGTCATTTTGATCACGGCGCATGCGTCGGTGGACAACGCCATTGAAGCCATGAAAAAGGGCGCCATCGATTATCTGCAAAAGCCCATCAATTTCGATGAGCTGTTTCTGCGTATTGATAAAATCCGTAACCTCAAAATCCTCATCAAAAACGCCAGCGATCTTCGCGAGGCCATGGACATAACCGAAAAAACATCCGCCGAAACCATTCAGGACCTGGAAATGATGGTCGGCGGTTTAAAAAACTGCCTTAACGATGTCCGGAAAACCCTTGACCAAACGGACATGGATCCCGAACTGCGCCTCCAATCGGCGCTCGAAAAACTGGATTCGGCCCTTATGTTCGATTGATGTCGCCGCCCCTCTTTTCCCCAAAATCACCTTAGGCCGCACACAAGCAGCCCTGGCAACCCTTATTTGAAAATCCGGCAAGGCGCCTGAAAAATAAAGCCCCTTGATAATTTTCAAAAATCGGCGTATTCTTCCTGTTTTTGGAAATTAATAGGATTCGGGTCTGATCGGAGCGCAATATGAAACTCTCCATGGACAAGGTTGCCGATGCGCTTAATCTTTCCGTGTCCACACTGGCACGGTGGATTCGCCAGGGAAGAATACCCGTTCAGCGTAGCGGCAACGATGTGCTTTTTTCCCCGGCGGCGTTGGAAAAATGGGCACATGAACACAATTTGCCATTTGCGTTGCAGCAGGATCGGGCGGACGCCGATAAGGAGACCGTCACGGTACCGGCGGACTCGCTAGTATCGGCCATGCAACGGGGAGAGATCCGGTATGGCGTTGCCGGCAACGGTCCGGAAAGCGTGTTGCACTCGGCCATCGACCAGATGTCCTGCTTTCCTGAAATCGACAAAGAGGAATTGCTCGAAAAACTGATCGCCAGGGAGCAGCTCGCATCCACCGGCATCGGGAACGGAATTGCCATTCCCCATCCCCGTGATCCGCTCTCCCGCCCCCCTGAAGCTCCGGTCATCGTCACCTGCTTCCTGGAAACCCCCATCGATTACAACGCCATTGACGACAAGCCGGTCTTTGTCCTGTTCCTGCTGATCAATCCGACGATCAAGCTTCATTTGCGAATGCTTTCCAGGCTTTCGTACTGTATCCGCAACCGTGAGTTTGTCGATTTCCTGGCGACCCAACCCCAGGAGGCGGATCTGTTTTCCCGAATCGTGACACTGGAAGATAATCTGGACGATTGAGACCCCAAGGCCCCGGAGACTCGGCCATCAACCGAAAGGGACATATCAGAATACCGGTTCAACGTTCCTTGGTGGCGACGCCAGGAACCAACCACCGCGGCAATTGTTTAATATGTTTACGTTTTTAAAAAAGCTAAGATATCCCGGAACCTGGGCGCTGTTCAGGTCCGACGACAGGCTGCTTCTGATTGTCTTCGCCATTGTGGTCGGCATCAGCAGCGGGTTGGCGGCCCTGTTGCTGAACATCGGCCTGAACGCCATGCTGACCTGGCTGCACGAGTACCGCCGGTATTGGTGGGCGCTTTTCCTGCCCGGCATCGGAGCGGCCCTCTCCTCTCTCTTTCTGGAAAAAATCGTCAACGAAGGCGCCGGTCACGGCGTTCCCGAAGTGATCTACTCGGTCTCCCGCCACGGCGGCCTGATGCGCTTGAGATCCGGCTTTTCGCGATTGATTTCCAGTTGCCTGACCATCGGCAGCGGTGGGTCCGCCGGCCCCGAGGCGCCGGTGGTGATGAGCGGCGCGGCCATCGGCTCGAACATTGCCCAGGCTTTTGCGCTAAACGACCGCCAGCGGGTGTCCCTGGTGGGGTGCGGCGCGGCCGGCGCCATTGCCGCCATCTTCAACGCGCCCATCTCCGGAATGGTCTTTGCCATGGAGATGATTCTTGGCGAATGGAGCACCAAAAACATCATTCCGATTGCCATCGCCGCCGTGGCGGGCACAGAGGTCAGTCGTCAGCTCAACGGCAACCAAATCGCTTTTGCCCACCGCATTTTCGATATTCATCTCCACGACATCCTGGCCTGTGTGGGCCTGGCCGTTGTCTGTGCCCTGGCATCGATCCTGTTGACCCGGGCCATGCGCTCCATGCATCACGTGGCCCAAAAGGTCGTGGTGCCTCTCTGGGTCCGCGCGTTTCTGGGTGGATGCATGGTCGGCGCGATCGGCTTTTATCTCCCCTACGTGCTGGGCGAGGGATACCATGCCATCCGGCAGTCCATCGAAGGCGGGTTCCCGGCCGGCCTTCTGCTGGTAACCGTCATCGTTCTGGTCAAAATTCTGGCCACCTCCCTTACCCTGGGCTGGGGCGGCTCGGGTGGTATTTTTGCCCCCTGCCTTGTCATCGGCGCCTTCGTGGGGCTCAGCTTCCATCGATTCATGGCGCTGGCCTGGCCATCGGTGGCATGGGTCAACGAGGGATGCTTCGCGCTTCTGGGCATGGCCGGTTTGATCAGTGGGATTTTGCAGGCGCCCTTGACCGGTATTTTCCTGATTATCGAGATTACCGGCGGATATGAAGTGATTCTGCCCCTGATCGTGGTCTCGACCATCTCCACGACACTTTGCCATATCGTCGAGCCGGCTTCGTTTTACCTGAAGGACCTCGTCGAAAAAGGGCAGCTGCTGCGACCGGGCACCGATGCTCGGGTGCTTACCGATTTGAGCATCGAAGAGTTGATAGAAACGGATTACCCCTGTGTGCACCCCGATATGCCGCTAATTGACTTCATCACGGTCATTAAAAATTCCCATGCCCACACATTCCCCGTGGAAGATCCCAAAACCCACCGATTTCTGGGCATGATCCGTCTTGAGGACATTCGCCCCTACTTATTCGATCCGGCCATGCACCATGCCGTGTTCACCGGCCAGTTGATGGACCCAATGGTCCAGACCGTTTCCATGCACGACGATCTGGCCGAAGTCTTGCGAAAAATGGATGAGCAGCGTATCCTCAGCATGCCGGTGGTGACGGACAACCGTTTTCAGGGAATGATCTCCAAGGCCATGCTGATGGACCGCTATCGCAAGGAGTTGATGGTACAGACCGGGCGATTCTAAAGAGTGTCCATCCATGGATGGCCAATTTGCCCCATATCGGCGTTGCGCGAAAAATTTAATCCTCGGAATATCAAAAAATATGCCTGTGGCTAAATTTTTCGGGCGCCTTGATCTCGACCAGATTTTCCTATTCGTGAATAGGCAATAGAGAGGCTTTCATGGCACAAAAACTGTTCCATATTTTCAGAAATACGCCGTTGGGAAGGGAAACCCTGCTGCAATCCCTCTACTTTTGCAGGCAGATGAGTCTGCGACCGACCGTCTATATCCCGAAATCCACAAAATTTTTAATGTATTTTGAAAACGATGTGGTTCAAGTGGATTTGGACACGTCTTATCTGAACGATCCGACGACGGCCCAGGCCCACATTGACGAGTTGCTGAAGGAGGCCGCCATCCGGCCCGACATGCTGGTTCCCAAAAACTACACGGCGGCAACGCTTCCCGATATTCCCACCAATTTCGATTTCATGTGCTGCCCGCGCAGCATCAGCGACCTCTCCTCCAAAATCGGACTGGGATACATCGGGCCGCGCGTGCGTCGAATCATCAAGGCCGCCCGGTTCCCCGTGCTGATGACCAGCCCGGCCTACAAGCCCTGGAAAAGCGTGGCCGTGTTTTTCGGTGGCTCCACCAATGCCATCAACGCCCTGCGACTCGGCATCCGCGTGGCCGACATGGCCGGCATGCGCCTTAGCCTTTACACCCAGCTTGGCCGCAAAAAACCGGAGTACTACCAATCCATTGTCAAGGATAAGGGGCTCGATCAATCTCTTGAAGAGATTCTGGAGGACTGGGTCTTTTTCGAAAAGGATAAATTCGAGGACAACCTCTATGCCGTACCCCACGACGCTTTGGTTGTCCTGGGCGCCTACGGCCACGGCATCATTCGGGATTTCGTGTTCGGCTCCATGATGGAAAAAATTCAGTCCACCATCTCCAACAACCTGCTCATCGCCGGCCCCAAATATGCGGCGTGACAAGATCAACGGTAACAGACAGCTGAAAGGACCTCTCCATGCCCGACGAATCGTTCAGGCCGGCCATGAGCCAGAAAATCTTTTCCATGGGATTCGACGTGGAAACGGTATCCGTCTACCTCTTGTGCTGCGCGGTGGCCGATGCGAACACATCGATCACCAGGCAGGTGCTGACGGACAAATGGAACGGAAAACCAGCCAGTCTCGACGATGGGTTGCGCCGATTGGAAGAGAGGGGCATTCTTCGTGTGGAAGATCAATCATCCCCGGCATATGAATTGGTGAACGATGCCCGTTGGACCTGATGGGGATTTCAGCCGTCCTCGCGGTTTGCAAACGCTTTTTTGACGCAGGCCAGAATGTCATCGTCCGCGGCGTCGGCATTCATTCCCGGACACGATTTGGCCATGGCGCGCCAATTGCCCACATCGACCAGAATATTTCGGATAAACGGCCACTGACGACACATTCTGGGTTTCACGGGATGAATGGTGCAAACCCGGTCCCAAAAAACGCAGTAGCCGCTTTCCGCTTGACGAATCAATCGCTTGCTTCCGGACAGGGCCGTATACTTGTCTATAAAAATTTGGGTGTCGATATCCAAAAATCGGGCAATGGCCTCAATATCGGCATCCGACAGGTAGGTCCCGCCAAACCCCTTGCAGCATTCACCGCAAAGGGTGCAGGAAAACAGATCTTCACAGGGTTCGGCCTCAGATTCCATGACGACTCTCCATGGCGCGCTTCAGGGTCACTTGATCCACATATTTCAAATCGCCTCCCATGGGTACACCCGATGCGATACGAGTCACTTTTACCGGCAAAGGGGCCAGAATCCCGGCAATGTAGGCGGCGGTCGACTCTCCCTCCACATTGGTTCCGGTGGCCAGAACGATCTCCTTGATGGGCTCCCGTTGGATGCGGGAGAGCAACTCGGCGATTTTGAGATCGTCGGGGCCGATCCCGTCCATGGGAGAGATCACCCCACCCAGAACATGATAGCGTCCCCGGAACGCACCCGACTTCTCGATGGACCCCATGTCGGCCGGCTGCTCCACCACGCAAACAAGGGTCCCGTCGCGCGAGGGATCATTGCAGATGCGACAAAGCGCATTGTCGCTCAAGGCGAAACAGCGCGAACACAGACGTAGCCGCTTCTTCATCTCAACGATGCCGCGGGCAAGCTGATGGGCCTCGTCCACCGGCTGCTGGAGAATGTGCATGGCCAGCCGCTCGGCGGTCTTGTTTCCTATGCCGGGAAGCCGGGCCAGGTGCCGAATCAGGTTCTTGATCGAGCCGGGATAATAGTCCATTACATCATGCCGGGAATCTTCATCCCGCCGGTGAGCTTGCCCATTTCCGAGGAAACCATTTCCTGGGCCTGGGCCAGCGCGTCGTTAACGGCCGCCAGAACCAGGTCTTCCAGCATTTCCACATCCTCGGGGTCCACGACCTCTTTTTCGATCTTGATCGATACTATCTGCTGGGCGCCGTTGGCCACCACGGTGATCATGCCACCGCCGGCAGACGTTTCCACCGTTTTCCCGGCCAATTCTTCCTGCATACGCAGCATCTTGGATTGAAGCTTCTGGGCTTGTTTCATCATGTTTCCCATGCCCTTCATCGACAGTTCCTCCTATTTATTGATTTTGACTTCTTCAAGATTTCCCCTGAAAATATTGACGGCATCCTCCACCAGGGGGTGATTGAGCAATTTATAACGCAGTTCGTTGGCCTTTTGCTTTTCTGCCGTCACTTGACTGACGTCCTTTTTATTGCCGTTGAACTGAATTTCGATCTCCCGGCCTATTTCGCGGCAGGCCGTTTCCACCAGGCCTTGATGCTTCTTAACTGAATTCAGCGCATACTCATTACCGCTGAGAGCCACCACAAATTTTTCGGGCGACTCGGATACCATCTCGGCGCGGGAGAGCGACGCGGCAACCGAAGGTTTGGACACCTTCACCCGTTCTATGACTTGCTGCCAGGCGTCCTGGCTGCCGCCCACGGGCTCCTGATTTTCAATGCGCCCCATAGATTCCCGCTGAGCGGGCGTTGATGGTATGGACGCTTGTGGTTCGGGTGACGATGGCGCAGATACAGGAGCCGGAGGGGCCTGCCCGTAGTCGGCCTGTTCCTGGGCAACACCGGCCGGCGCGGCGGTCGTTGGCGCAACCGTCAGGGATGGATTTTTCAACAGGCTATCCATACGCTCGATCAAAACATCGATAGGCAGGGCCGGCGTGATCTGATGGATTTTGAAAAAGACCATTTCAATGGCCAGCCGGGGTTGGCCAGCCATCCTGACGGTCGTCTCACCGCCGAACAACAGGCTGAATACCTGATCCAAAAAGGCAAGTGATACGCCGGCCACCTGCCCGCCTAATGCCTCAAGGTCATTGGGCGGCAAATCGGCCAGGGTTTCCTGACGAACGCCCATCTTGATCAGCATCAGATAACGAAAATGCATCAGCAAATCGGCATAAAACCGTTTTAGATCCTGACCGGTTTTAAAAACCGTATCGATAATCTCAAGAACACGGGCGATGTCCCGGGCGAACACCGCCTCGGACAGGTCGAACAGGACCTGGCGATCCATGGTTCCCAACAGGTCGCGCACATCGTCATCGCCCAGCTCGCCATCGCTGCCGGCCAGGATCTGATCGAGCAGGCTCAGGGCATCGCGCATGCTGCCGCCGGACTGCCGGGCAATGGCCCACAGATTGGCTTCAGACAGGCTCAGTGACTCCTGCCGACAAAGGCAACCCATGTGCTCGACAACGGCAGACAGGGCTATGCGGCGCAAATCGTGGCGCTGGCAGCGGGACAGAATGGTGATGGGGATCTTGTGCGCCTCGGTGGTGGCGAACAGAAACATCACATGCTCCGGCGGCTCTTCGAGGGTTTTGAGCAGCGCGTTGAAGGCCGCGATGCTGAGCATATGCACTTCATCGATAATATAAATTTTGTACCGACTGTGAGCCGGCATGTAGCGGCTGTTATCCCGCAACTCACGAACCTGGTCGACGCTGTTGTTTGAGGCGCCGTCGATTTCGAACACATCCGTGCCGCGCCCGGCGGTGATGTCCAGGCAGGAGCGACAGGCGTTGCAGGGCGTCGGTGTCGGCCCCTTGTCGCAGTTCATGGCCTTGGCCAGAATACGCGCGATGGTGGTTTTACCGGTTCCCCGCGGCCCGGAGAAAAGCATGGCATGCGCCACACGCCCGCCCTGAATGGCGTTAACCAGGGTTTGGGTGACATGGGTTTGCCCAACCACCTCGTCAAAGGTTTGGGGACGGTATTTTCTAGCCAGCACTAAATAGGACATATGAACAAAACCTCAAGCGTCGAATACTCACCATACTGTATATCATGGGGTGAAAACGGGCAACCGAGGAAAGGGTCAATAATTCCCATAAACATGGCGGCAAGTCAAGGAAATTGCGGTAAATATTATTGAGATAACGGTCACTTGCCGACGAACGAGTTAAGCTACCAGATCTCAAGGCATTTCCATCCTTGGCACTTACAGCTCCATCAGCGCTTTATTCAACTAAACGGGGTGATTGATGGTTCATTGGAAATTGAAACTTAAGGGCCAACCTGTCACTTCAGTAGCCAACCGGGATCTGGGAGGTTTTCGCTTAAACGAAAAACAAGTAAAAAGGGAATCAAAAAGAAGTGGCGGAGAGAGAGGGATTCGAACCCTCGGTGCCGCTATAAACGACACACACGATTTCCAGTCGTGCTCCTTCAGCCAACTCGGACATCTCTCCGTATTTTTTAAAACAAAGCGGTGCTGCCCCAAATAGTCGAAAGTGGCGGAGAGGGTGGGATTCGAACCCACGGCTCGGGAATACCGAGCACCGGTTTTCGAGACCGACGCCTTCAGCCAACTCGGCCACCTCTCCTTCCCGCGCACGGGGATCAGCGATAAAGGCGTCTTGTTATCCTTTTTGCCGCCCGTTTGTCAAGCCTCAAGTTGTTTGAAAAACCGGTGGAAAGGACAAAAAAAGATGCGTTTTCACTAATTTCATAAATATCTAACCGAATTGGTACTTGAATTAAAGCGGTGGTCTATAGTACTGATCTCGTTTTCCTCAATGCAACCATCGGATAACGAAAGGAAACATGGACCCATGGCTACCGTCCTGCCTTTTAACGGCATTTTATATAACCCGCAAGTTGTTGGCGAGGCCGCCGATGTCGCCGCCCCGCCCTATGATGTCATCTCTCCCGACGAACAGAAGGCCTTTTACGAGCGCCACCCGAACAACGTTATTCGTCTGATTCTCAACCGGACCACGGAAAACGATACCGACACGGACAACCCGCATACCCGCTCGGCAGGATTTTTCAAAAAGTGGATGGCCGAAGGTATTTTGAAAAAGGACGACGAGCAAGCCTTATACCTCAAGGCCATCACCTATGACAACGGTAGCGAGACCATCACCCGCTATGGCCTGATGGCCCGGATCGGCATCGAGCCGTTTGAAAAGCGCATCGTTCTGCCCCACGAAAAAACCTTTTCCAAAGTGAAAACCGAAAGGCTTCAACTGCTGAAGGCCACCCAATGCAATTATTGCCCGATTTTTTCTTTGTACCCCGATGACGGCGATATCTTCGCCACCCTCGAAAAAGCGGTGGCGGGCCTTGCACCCGCCGTGGACTTCATTGACGACGAGAATCACCGTCATCGGCTGTGGCGAATCACCGATCCCGGCGTTCACCGTCGGGTCACCGACGCCATGCAGCCCAAACGGCTTTTTATCGCCGATGGCCATCACCGGTACGAAACGGCACTGAATTTCAGAAATTATCTCAAGGAGACGGACCCCTCCTTCGACGAAACCCACCCGGCAAACTATGTCATGATGTATCTGTGTAGCATGAGCGACCCGGGGCTGATTATCCTGCCCGCCCACCGACTCCTCAAAGCGGTGAGCGCCGATCAGCTGGAAAACGCGCTCGGCACGGCCGAAACCTATTTTGACGTTGCCCGGTATCCCTTTACCGCAGACAATCGCCAGGCGGTCCAGAAAGCCTTCCTGGCGGCCTTGAATGCCGGCAGCGAGCATCCGTCCATCGGCATCCATGCCTGTTATTCCAAGACGTTTTTTCTATTGTCCCTAAAATCCGGGGTGATGGACGACCTGTTTGGAGAAGAGCTGGACGAGTCTTTGCGGCAGCTTGATGTAACGGTTCTGACACGGCTTGTCTTCATGAAAATTCTCGGATTCGACCAGGCCCGACTGGACGACGAGACCCTCATCGGTTACGCCAGCACGGCGGACAAGGCCTTTACGGCCATCGACACCGGCGATTATGATGTGGCCTTCATTCTCAATTCGACGCGCATCGAACAGGTCCGGGAAGTGGCCCAGAAGGGGCTGATCATGCCCCGCAAATCGACCTACTTCTACCCGAAAGTGAAATCCGGGCTGGTCATGAACCCATTGACACGTTAGGGGGAAAACATGCGTTGGGCCTGACGGGTGTATGATCCGTCATCACGATACAGATGGATCGGGGCGGTCACCTCAAGGCCTGGGCGGCCGCCTTTTATCCCCGTGACGGTAACCAGCCGGGCGGGAGAAGATCGGGTCGAGTGGATCATGGTCAGCGTTTTGGGCTCGATCCCCGAGCTGCGCATGGTGGCCAGCAGATCGATCGTTCGCACCGAAGGATAAATGACAACAGCCTTACCCGTCTTGCGCAAAAGGCGTCGGGCGGTATCCACCAGCTGGCCAAGGGTTATTTTCAATTCATGCCGCGCCACGGCCCGTTGGGCATCGGCATTGAGCCGGCCACTATCCAGCTTGCGATACGGCGGATTGGAAACAACCACATCCGCCGGACCGTCGATATCGGCAAGGGTCAAATCGAGCATGTCCTTGGCCAGAATGCGAATCCGGTCGGCCATTTTGTTCTCGGCCACGTTCTTAAGGGCCATTTGCGCCAGCGCATCCTGTATTTCCACGCCAATCAGACGGATGTGCGGATGCCGGAAGGCCAACAAGACGGAAATCACCCCGCAACCGGTTCCCAGATCGACTATCCTGTCGCCTTGTTGGGGAGCGGCCTGATGGGCAAGAATGGCCGCGTCGACGGAGAACCGGTAACCGGATCGGGGTTGATGGAGAACGATTTTGCCATCCAGAAAATGATCGCAGGCGGCGTCATCAGGAGAAAAGCTGTTCATATCAAACCGGTCCGATTTTAAATTTGATGTCCGTGATCTGACCGTCTTTGAGTTCTCGGTTCAGGCACTCGATCAGCTCATTTCTTAAAAATTGCAGTTGGTGGAGCCACACCGAGCTGGAAACAAAAACCAACAACAGCGATCCTTTCAACGCATAAGGTTTTGTATTTTCGGAAATGGGGGCACCGATGGCCTTTTTCCAGGCCTGCGCCACATGAAACATGCCACCGCTGTTTCTGGACCGACACTCATCCAAAAGCCCCCCCAGCACCTGCCCCAACGGTGTGAACGTTTTGTTTGCCGAACGCTTTTTCGCCATGCTGACATTTTCTCTGTATGCTAAAATTGGTGCGCTAAAGGGAAATGACCACAAGTACCATCGATATAAAAAACGAAACGTCCCAAAGTCAATCAAAACCCTCGACAAAACGGTTTCCCGAAGGCCGCCAAGGCCGTTTCAGTCTTCATGCATGCATGACCGGCAAGGCGATTTCCCTTGACTTAACCGTGTGTCAACCTTAGATTAATCGTGATTTATAAATTGCCTCAATTGTTTGGCGATAAGTCGCACTGAAACTTGTATTCGGCATCGCCACCCCTTGACAAGCAGATCGGTATTCTCAAAGAAAGTGCAGTTAAAAAGGCTAAGGATGCGATGTTTCGGCAATGGCCGAAATCTTCGCTATCTTTGAACCATGAGCGTCATAAGGAATTGAAATGGCTTGGGATTGGGAAAAGTTAAACCGTCAGCAACAACAGCAGGGCGGCGTTCCTCCGCAAATGGACGACATCATTAATCAATTAAAAAAATTCAGGCCCCCCGGAGGATCGTTTATTGTCGTCGCCATCATTCTCGCCCTCTTTATCGGGTACTCCGTCTTTTTTACCATCGAATCGGGATCGGTGGGCGTTGTACAACGGTTCGGCAAGTTTGTGCGCATCGCCGAGCCTGGTCCGAATTTCAAATTGCCGTTTGGCATCGAGCATGTGACCAAAGTCCGCCAGGACCGTGTCTACAAGGAAGAATTCGGTTTCCAATCGGAACGCGACCCGTACAGCAACTATTCGTCGACCACGGACACGAGCAGCATCTCGCTCATGCTCACCGGCGACCTTAACGTGGCCGTGGTCCCCTGGATCGTTCAATACAAAATCAAGGAGCCGTATGATTATCTCTTCAAGGTAAAGGATCCCAACGGGCTTTTGCGGGATCTGTCCGAATCCAGCATGCGCCTGGTGGTTGGCGACCGCAGCATAAACGAGGTCATCTCCAAGCGTGACGAAATCGCCGTTGAGGCCCTCCAGGTCCTGCAGGAGGAACTGGATCAGGCCGAAACCGGCATCAACATCGTCACCGTGGAGATGAAAAAGACCAACGTCCCGACCCCGGTACAGCCCTCCTTCAACGAAGTCAACCAGGCCACCCAGGAAAAAGAGAAGATGATCTACCAGGCCAGGGAGGACTACAACAAGGCCATTCCGGCTGCCAAGGGCGAGGCCGAGAGAACCATAAAAGCCGCGGAGGGGTACTCACTGGACCGCGTCAACCGGGCCAAGGGTGATGCTTCCCGATTCACGGATCTCTATGCCGAGTACGCCAAGGCCAAGGACGTAACCAAAAGACGGCTCTACCTCGAATCGTTAAAGGAAGTGCTCCCCAAGATCCAGCGAAAATTCATCGTGGATGCCGAACAGCAAAATATCCTGCCTCTTTTGAACCTTGGAAACAATAACGGTGAAGCCAAATGAAAAACAAAATAGCGTTGATCGTTGCCGCCGCAATCATATTGCTGATTATCGTTTGCGCCTACACGGTGGACGAGACCGAACAGGTGGTGGTCCTTCGTTTCGACAAGGTGCAACGCACGGAAAGCGAACCGGGGCTCAAGTTCAGAATCCCCTTGATCGAAAAAGCGTTGACTTTCCCCAAGAACCTTCAGGAATGGGATGGCGACCCCGGACAGATCCCCACGCGCGACAAAACCTATATCTGGGTCAACACTTTTGCCCGCTGGAAAATCGTCGATCCGGTCATCTTTTTCAAGACCGTGGGCTATGTCAACCGCGCCCAGCAAAGACTGGACGAAATCATCGATCCCACGGTGCGCAACTTCATCACCTCCAACCGGCTGATCGAAGCGGTTCGTAACTCAAACCGGGAGCTGGACACCTTCGAGGATCTGGGCGACGGCGCCCAGGAAGAGCCTCAGGAAAACAGCAAGCCCGCACGTTTTTCGCAGGTTTTTGTGGGGCGCGACAAAATCGATACCGGCATTTTGAATCAGGCCCAGCCCAAGCTGACCCCTTTCGGCATTGAGCTTGTGGATGTCAAAATCAAACGGGTCAACTACGTCGAAGAGGTCAGGAAATCCGTTTACGACCGGATGATCGCCGAACGGAAACAGATCGCCCAGAAATTCAGATCCGAAGGCAAAGGCGAGGCCCAGAAAATCCTGGGTGAGAAAGAGCGCGAGCTGAAGCGGATCGAGTCGGAGGCCTACCGAACGGCCCAGGAGATAAAAGGTAAGGCGGATGCCGAATCCACACGCCTTTACGCTGAGGCTTTCGGTAAGGACCCGGATTTTTACTCATTCATGAAAACGCTGGAAGTCTATGACGAGGCCCTTTCGGGAAACAGCGCCATGATCCTGTCAACCGATTCGGAACTTTTCAAATACATGAAGGGTTATGAATAAAAGGCAGGGTCAATGGATATCCCCTGCCCTCCTGAAGGCGGGATAAAACGGTTTGAGCGCCAAGCGAAAGCACCGACATGATTCATGTCGGTGCTTTTTTAAGCGGTGTCTATCGGCATTCAGAAACATGTTTTTAGGCTGCGATATCGGTCGTCGCGGCATTGATTATACGGCGCTCGCCCTCTACCCGCACCAAAACATCGCCCTAAAACGCCAGGAGGAGAAAAGTCTATTTGCCCTTTCTTCTCTGATGCCGCGTACGGGCCAGTAGTTTGCGGTGCTTATGCTTACGCATCTTTTTTCTTCTTTTCTTAATTACACTGCCCAACAGATCACCCCCATTCTTGCTAAGCTTTTTAAAATAACTTAATTTTATTATACCATCCCCTTGAGCTTGTCCATATTTATTTATCCTTAATTCGATGGGTTTGTTTTTAAGAGGCCCTGGGATCATATAAATTTCTTGACAAATCCCCTGTTCCAGTCAATAAAAGCAGTTTCTTTTATTCTTTGTCATATAAAATAGTATTAGATATATTAAATCTATATATGGCATAAAATCGAAAGCGATGACGCCTGGCTGCCCAAATTTCAAGTTGCCTACCGCTGGACGCCTCTGTTTATGACCTATGCCGGAATCGCCAGGGGCTATAGAAGCGGGGGTTTTAACACCTCCTACTTGAAAAATTCAGATATTCATTTTGATCCCGAATTCAGTTGGAATTATGAAGTGGGATTGAAAACATCGTGGTTCGATAATCAGTTAATTTTCAATACCGCCCTATTTTATATCGACCTGCAAGACCAGCAGGTGCTCCAATTGCTGCCCTCCACCCAGACTGTTATACGCAATGCCGGGAAGTCCCGCAGCAAGGGGCTGGAAATGGAACTTAAGGCCTTGCTTTCCCGGGGCCTGACCTTGGAAGCGGGTTTCGGGTATACTGACGCAGAATATACCGACTACGAGGATTCGCTGGCCGGAACCGACTATTCGGGAAACGCCACGGTCCTGGCGCCAGAGTACACCTACAATCTGGCTATTGAATACCGACGGCCGCTAACGGGAAAATGGGATTTTTTCCTGCGACCGGAACTTATAGGGATAGGATCATTTTATTGGAATGACGCCAACACGCTCAAACAAAATGCATATCAAATGGTTAACCTAAACATAGGCTTTGAGAGAGAACAATTTGACTTGGTGTTCTGGACCAGGAACCTGTTCGACGAACACTATGAGGCCATAGCGTTCGAATTCCCGGGGTCCGACCCCGTCGCCCAGTCCGGCGCGCCCGTTACCTTCGGGGTAACCTTCAGACTTCGTTTCTGATGAACTGAATCGTGAGTATTCATGCGATTAAGGGATTGATCCTTAAGGAGGTGTATGCTACAGAAATTGCATGATAAATGAGACTTGCCGCCTCACATTCAAGGACGCCGAGCTAACCGTTGTCAACAACGCCGTTGCCATGGCCGAGGAGCTGGTCAGCAATCACTTCAAAATGACGGCAAGCCAATGGCTGCGTCCCAGGTTCGACATCAAGACCCTTGCCGATCTATCGGCAAACGAAATCGTCGACGGCCCGTTTGCCCAAATCATTCGTTACGAGGGCAAACTGAAAGGCGATGTCCTGGGTTCGAGCACCTACGATTTCTATAAAATCTGTATTCAGGATCACGCCATCATCGAGGCCGTTGCAAAACACGACCACCTCGTATTGGCGCCGTTTTCCCTGTACGTGGTCACCCATGAGCTGGTCCATATCGTCCGTTTCAGCCGTTTCCTTCAAAACTTCAATGCCAGCAACGAAGAAAAAATGGCCGAGGAACGGCGCGTCCATAATATTACTCATGCCATTCTCGAGCCTGTAAATTCCCCCGGCCTGGACGCGGTACTCGAATTTTACGCCAACTGGCGGACCCCCATCGACGGGATTAAAAGCATCTCTTAAATTTAGAGGGCATTTTCTTGACAAGCCCGAAACCTGCCATATATTAGTCCATTCCATTCGATGGATCATCCTATTATATTTAATGGTTGCAAGAGATTAGAGGAGAAGTAAAGTATGCCACTCTACGAATATCAGTGCACGCAATGCGGGAAGATCGAAGAAGCCCTTCAGAAATTTTCGGATGCGCCGCTGACCACCTGCAAACATTGTTCTGGAAGGCTAAGCAAGCTGATTTCACAGAGTAGTTTTCACCTCAAGGGCAACGGCTGGTATGTGACGGACTACGCCAACAAAAAGTCTGAAACCACCAAAAACGATGAGTCCGCGACAACGACAAAAAGTGAGAAAACCGACTCGTCAAGTGAGGCGACATCGACCAAAAGCGATAGTTGAACCGGCGCGACACCCTTTTATCTGTGATAGCCGGCGGATGGAAACCAGATGCCAACAGTGACAAAAATTCGGCTAAGACGAACAAAGATGGACACCTTCGCTTTACAAATCATGGCATGTGATTATTTTGTAGCGTTCTTTGTTTCCGAACAGACTCAGTAAACACAACAATTTTTTAAATTGGTACCGGGCGTGGCAATACCCGGGACCGTTCTTTAAGTATAGGGTTTTTGTATCAAACTTTAGTTTAAACCAAAAGGAGAGATGGAGACATGAAACTCAGACCATTGCAGGATCGAATTCTGGTACAGCGTGTGGAAGAAGAGACCAAAACCAAAGGCGGGATCATCATTCCGGATACGGCCAAGGAAAAACCGGCCGAAGGTAAAATCGTGGCGGCCGGCAACGGCAAAGTTGGTGACGACGGCAAGCGCGTAGCGCTCGAAGTCAAGGTCGGCGACCGTGTTCTGTTCGGAAAATACTCCGGAACGGAAGTAAAAGTCGAAGGCGAAGAGTACCTGATCATGCGCGAAGACGATATACTTGGCGTTATTGAGTAGCGGCACTCCCTTACATGATATTAACGACTCACAGATAGATGGAGGATATGTAAAATGGCTGGAAAAATTATTAAGTACGACATGAAAGCCCGCGAAGCTATGCTCAACGGCGTCAAGGCACTCGCCGATGCAGTTGTTGTCACCTTGGGGCCCAAGGGAAGAAACGTTGTCATCGATAAATCCTGGGGTTCTCCTACGGTCACCAAGGACGGCGTAACGGTTGCCAAAGAGATCGAGCTGGAAGATAAGTTCGAGAACATGGGCGCCCAGATGGTCAAGGAAGTCGCCAGCAAGACCAGCGACATGGCCGGTGACGGCACCACGACAGCAACGGTTCTGGCTCGTGCGATATACGAAGAAGGCCAGAAGTTGGTTGCCGCCGGCAACAACCCCATGGCCATCAAACGCGGTATCGACAAAGCCGTGGAAACCGCCGTTAAAGAACTGCACAAGATGAGCAAACCCACCAAGGATCAGCGCGAAATCGCCCAGGTTGGCACCATTTCAGCCAACAACGACGAGACTATCGGCAATATCATCGCCGAGGCCATGAACAAGGTCGGAAAAGAAGGCGTCATCACCGTCGAAGAAGCCAAGGGCATGGAGACCACCCTGGATGTGGTTGAAGGTATGCAGTTCGATCGCGGTTACCTTTCTCCCTATTTCGTGACCGATCCCGAAAAAATGGTTGCCTCCCTCGAAGATCCCTACATTCTGATCAACGAGAAAAAAGTCAGCAACATGAAAGACCTTCTGCCGGTTCTCGAGCAAGTTGCCAAGATGGGCAAACCTTTGGTAATCATCGCCGAAGACGTTGACGGCGAAGCGCTGGCCACTCTGGTTGTGAACAAACTGCGCGGCACCCTGCAAGTCGCGGCTGTCAAGGCTCCTGGTTTTGGTGATCGCCGCAAGGCCATGTTGGAAGACATCGCCATCCTCACCGGTGGCCAGGTCGTGTCCGAGGATCTGGGCATCAAGCTCGAGAGCCTGACCATAACCGATCTTGGTAAAGCCAAACGCATCTCCATTGACAAAGACAACACCACCATCGTTGACGGCGCCGGCGCCCGCTCCGCTCTGGAAGGCCGCGTAAAACAGATTCGCGCTCAGATCGATGAGACCTCTTCCGACTACGACCGCGAGAAACTGCAGGAACGTCTGGCCAAGCTCATCGGCGGCGTTGCCGTGATCAATGTCGGTGCCGCCACCGAAACCGAGATGAAAGAGAAGAAAGCCCGCGTCGAGGATGCACTCAACGCAACCCGCGCAGCTGTTGAAGAAGGCATCGTTCCCGGCGGCGGCGTCGCTCTGGTTCGCACCCTGCCCGCTCTGGATAAAATCAAGATCAAGGCCGATCAGAAACTGGGCGTAAAGGTTGTCATGCGCGCCATCGAAGAGCCGCTTCGCCGCATCGCCGGCAACGCCGGTTACGAAGGCAGCGTCGTGATCGACAAAGTCAAGAATACCGAAGGCGCGATGGGTTACAACGCAGCCACCAACGAGTACGAAGACCTGATCGCAGCCGGCGTTATCGACCCCACCAAGGTTGTGCGCTTTGCGCTCCAGAATGCCGGTAGTGTCGCTTCCCTGATGCTCACCACCGAAGCCATGATCGCCGAAAAACCGGATGACAAGCCCGACCCGATGGCCGGTGCCGGCGCCGGTGGCATGGGCGGCATGGGTGGCATGGGCGGTATGGGCGGCATGATGTAATTTAATAAAATCCGCTTGTCCTTAGTTTCATAAGAACCAAAAGCCCCGGCACGTATGGTAATGTGCCGGGGCTTTTTTCGTTTCAGGGGCGGATGGGTTTTGTGAGACTGCTATTCCCATGCATTTCTATAATTTCTAGCCCTGGCCGCTTCTTTATCCATTTCGATGTCACCATCATAAATCAGCATCCCCGGCAGGCTGGAGCCGGAAATCTTTTGGAAATATCGGATGCCTTCGAGAAATTCATCTTTATAGGTCCGGGATGATTTGATTTCAACCGGGATAAACGATGATCCTGACGGATAAAGAAGATCGACTTCATGGTAGTATCTGTCCCTGTAAAAATACAATCGCGGTTCCAGGCCTTTGTTTATTCTCGACTTGTAGGCATCGGCAATCACCAGGTTCTCGAAAAGACCGCCAAAAGCCGGATCACGTTCCAGTTGTTCGGGAGTTTCGATTCCCAAAAGATAGCAGGCAAGCCCCACCTCCACAAAATATACCTTATAGGATTTGGTGAGCCGCTTGCCGAAATTGTTGAAAAACGGTGGAAGTTTGAAAATAATAAAAGAGGCTTCCAAAAGGCTCAGCCACTTTTTAATCTGGGTCGCGCTGATACCGACCTGTCCGGAAAGCGAACTGAAATTGACTTCACTGCCGACCCGGCCGGCCAGGAGTCTGAGGAAAAGTTCGAACGCCTGCTGATTTTCAATGGCCATGAGTTTGCGCACATCTCTTTCAACGTAGGTCTGGAAATAATCTCTGTAAAAACGCCCGGGCCTTATGTTTTTATCGTAAATCCTCGGCATGAATCCCTTGTGCATCAGACTGTCTCTTTCAAGCTGAATATCGGTTTCTTCAAGTTCGTTCAGCGCAAGTGGAAAGAGCGTCAAAAGGGCGGTTCTTCCGGCGAGAGATTGTGTGATCGCTTCTCTTAATTGCAGTTGATGACTGCCTGTAAGAATATATCCCCCGGTCAGTTCCGGATTCTCGTCAACAACGACCTGAACCCATGACAGCAACTCGGGAACATTTTGTATTTCATCAAATATTACGGGCGCAGGATACCGGAGCATGAATGTTTTGGGGTCATCCATGGCAAGGCTCCGCAGCTCCGGATTCTCAAGGTTTACGTAAGCATGATCCCGGAAAAAAGTTTTTGCGAGGGTCGTCTTGCCAGACTGGCGGGGGCCGACAATGGTAACGACCGGATATTCACCGGCAGTTGTTTTTAGCTCTTTTTCAACTTTTCTGCGAATCATAATATAGACAAATCCAAA
The DNA here is from genome assembly GCA_963668455.2 of uncultured Desulfosarcina sp. GTDB lineage: Bacteria > Desulfobacterota > Desulfobacteria > Desulfobacterales > Desulfosarcinaceae > Desulfosarcina. The sequence continues at coordinate 339,098 of CAXXOY010000014.1, read as the reverse complement.
CTATGAGTTTTGATTTGTCTATATTATCATCCGATACAATCCTGTCAACAGCTTCCTTCGTCATAAAAAATATAGCCCTCCGGGGTCAGACACTTACTTTCATTGTTGGGGTTCGTTCCTCCACCCAACCGACAAAACCCCATCCATCTTCCGAACCCTCGCAGGTTGGGTCGAGCGCAGCGATACCCAACATCGCCTTGAAGCATTTCAGGGATTGCATTTATTGTTGGGTTTCATTTCATTCAGCCCAACGCGGCTTCCAGGGAAAAGCCGCCGTCACCGTCGAACCGTAAACACGACCTACCAGCCACGGCGGCTTTGGGGTTATTCGACCGGCATTGCCGGTGCGGGACAAGGGGCATCTGGACACAAAAGGCACCCCCGGCATATCCATAAACATACCGAATCCGGCCGATTGTTACATTTGCGTACTGACGAGGCGCAGGCCCAGGTTCTTGTTCCGGTTGCCCGGCTTGTTCCTGTTGCGATTGGCCGAGCGGCAGTTCCTGGCGTTGTTGTTCCAGCTGCCGCCCCGGTTAACCCGGTTCTCGCCTTTATAACGCCCCTGCCCTTTGTACAAGGTGCGTTTGCCGAAGCCGCCATGTGTCGGCAAAGGCCACATGATCATACACGGCTCGCGCACTCATGACGTAGGATCGCTCGGTGTTAATCCCTTTGCGATATTGACCGTGTTTTTGCTCCAACCGTCGGATTGACCGTTTAAGGTTGGATTTTTTCAGGCGCAGCAGTCGTGGGAAAACTCGATACCCAAGAAAGGACAGCCCATGCTCCCGTGTGCCGATTTGGGTCACCTGTTCTTTCAGATGCAACCCCAGTTTTCGCCGCAGATATTCTATCGTATGCCGTAAAGCGGCTTTCAAAGACTCGCTGGAATTTGAAAACAATACCATGTCATCCATGTACCGAAGGTAGCTCCACCCCATATCGTCCTTGGCAAAATGGTCCATTGGGTTGAGATAGACATTGGCGAAAAACTGGCTGGTGAGGTTGCCGATGGGCAGCCCCTTGCCATCGGCGATGCCGGGGCGACCGTCGGCATTGCACACGATCCGTTCGGCCACGGCAAGCACGGCCTTGTCCTTCACCTTTCTCGCCACGAGCCATAGGAGAACATTATGATCGATACAATGAAAAAACTTTGCCACATCGATCTTGAGGTAATAGCGATTCTTTCGGAGCAGTCGCTGGGCCTGACGGACGGCCCGGTGGGTCCCCTTGCCTTTCCTTGTGGCATAGGAATCATGGATGAAGGTCGGTTCGAACACCGGCTCAAGCACATTCACCAAGGCGTGGTGAACCACCCGATCACGAAAAGGAGCCACACTGATCAACCTCTCTTTTGGATCATGAATGGTGAAGTAGCGGTATGCCGCCGGCTGGTAGGTGCCGTTTTCCAGTTCGTCCTTCAGCCGCAAAAGGTTGGTTTCCAGGTGAAAGAAAAACCGGCAGGCGTCATCGGACCGTCCGCAACCCCGCCATGCTTTTTTGAAGGCGGCGTGCAGGTTGCCGAACCCGCAAAGGGCATCGAATAGGTCGCCTTTACGTTTCACTGGCTTTCCCCCATCCACCGGCCATGCGGCCGGTTTCGTCAAGCAGGCGGCTGACATGTTCGTACTGCTCCATGGATAGATACCGCCGCCGGTGGCAAATGCCGAACATCACCCGCAGTTTTTCGATATTCAGATTCAAGTGTTTCAGAATAATCGCCCGATCCCTGGTGTAAATGGCCTCGACGATGCCTTCCAGCACGTCCAGAGATAGGTTGACAATGCGCGAGGTGATAGTGCCCCGGATGGCTTTGGGAAAAGCATCCGCCCGCGCCAGTATCCAATCCAGGGTTTCGATCCACTGAACATAGATGGGGTAGTCGTTTCTCATGTTTTGCTATCGTAAAAGGCGCTTATCAGATCGACAAGCTCTTTACCGTATTTCGATATCTTGCCTTGGCCGAAGCCGTGAACGGCCTTGAGCGCCTCCTGACTTTTGGGAGCGGCCGTGACCACGGCGGAAAGCTCCTTGTTGGTAGCGACGACATAAACCGGCACACCGTCCCTGTCCGCCCGTTCCTTGCGCCAGATTTTCAGCTTGTCGTAAAGCGCCTGTTGCTCCTTGCTCAAGGGTTTCGGTGGCGGAGCCGCGCCCTTTTTATCCAGAACCGGTTCATACTCAATGAAGACCGTCCAGAAGGGGCTGCCGTTATCCATGAACAACTCTGCCTTGTGGCTTTTGACTTGCTTGTTCAATAGAAATTTATTTAAGACTTCATCGTCGAAGCCCCTGGCCGTTCGGTCATAGGGTATGGTTATAATTTTAAACATTTACAAAAATCGTCGGGGCTGCGCCCCGAACCCTGCTGGCTGGCTTCGCCTCGCGCCTGTAAAAAACGGTAATTACATCCGCTCCAGCCATGCCTTTGCGTTCCCTGGCGGCTACGCACGCCGGGCCCTGCAAAGTCATGGCCTCCGCTGACCTTCGTGCTTTATTGATATGCCGCACCATTTCTCAAAAAGTAAAAAGGTAAAAAACCAAAACTTAAAACTAATTAGTCCTGACGAGGCGCAGGCCCAGGTACCGGCTCCGGCTGCCCGGCCTGCGCCTGCCGCGATAGGCCGAGCGGCAGCCCCCGGCGTCGTGGCTCCAGCTGCCGCCCCGGTAAACCCGGTACTCGCCCGATGAGGGGCCCACAGGATCGGTCACCGGACCGGTCGGATAATTCCCGTACCAATCCCGGCACCATTCCCACACGTTGCCGTGCATGTCGTGCAGGCCCCAGGCATTGGCTGCGAAACCGCCCACCGGCACTGTTGTCTGGGTTGTTTGGTTGTAGTCCTTACCAAAATTTGCCTGATCCTTTGACAAGTTGGCGCCAAAACAATACGGCGTCCGTGTTCCGGCCCGGGCCGCGTACTCCCACTCCGCCTCGGTGGGCAAACGGTATTTGGTGTGGCCCTCCATGTGATTCAGCATTTGAATGAACTCCTGGGCGTCATTCCAGGAAACGCTTTCCACCGGGCAAGTATCACCGCAGTTCTTGAATGTGGACGGATTGCTCCCCATTACCCGCTTCCACTGGCCCTGGGTCACCTCCGTGATCTGAAAATAATACCCCTTGGTTATCGCAACCTGATGCCAACGTTCGTCATCGTCCCTTCCCGGCTCGCTGGACGGGCTGCCCATCATGAACGTGCCGGGTTTGATGTAGACAAATTTCATTCCGATGCTGTTGGTGACGCGCGCTTCAGGCTCCCTGGATGAAGAAGAAGCCGCCGCCGTGGAAGGCTTTGCCGGCTGCGCCGCGGCCACGGCTTTCTTCGCGGACAGCACAAAGCCGATCCGTTTGTCCTCACCGGCGGTAAGCGTCACCCAGCGGGTCTGCCCGGCGTGGCCCGGAGCCGTCGCCTCCACATGGTATTTGCCGGGAGAAAGCTCGATGCCCTGGTGAAATTTGGGACCGATATTGAGAATCCGGATCAGGGCACCCGAAGGGGTGGCATCCACAAACAACCGGCAGGACCCGGCGCCTTGCCCGACCAGACAGGCCTCCAGCGAAAGCAAGCGGCCCGGGGCCACATCGATGGCGGCGCCGTAGGTTTCGTGGCCCTCTTTTCTCACCTCAACGCGGTGGGAACCGGCGGACACATCCTTGGAGATCAGCGGAACGCCGCCGACAAGCCGGCCGTCCACATACACCATCGCGCCCGATACGTTGGCCGTCACCGTCAGACGTCCCCGGGGGCCGACGGAAACCGGCGCCTTGGTATCGGTCACCTCGCCGGATGAGGCAAGCAGGAAAACGAAATCGCCTTCGTCCAGGTCCGTGTCCCGAATCTTGCCGTATTGGGAGTGCTGGCCCGCATCGTATTGGGTCACTTCCTTTTGAAGATAAAGCCCCATCTCCGTGCCGGTGACATACCCGTCGCGGTTCAGATCTCCCTTGCCCTCCAGCGCCCGGATAACCAAGGGGGTGAACACGCTTTTGGCGGGGACTTCCTCGCCGGCACTGCCGGCGGAAATGTACTGCCGCACGGAACGGGAAGTGAGGTGGGAGATGTGCGGCGGATGCGTCGGCAAGGCCTTGGATTTGAAAATGGTGCCCGAAAAACAACTGTCAAACAAAAACAGGGCATGCTTGGCTTCGATCCGGCGCGACCAGGTCAGGATCTGGTTCATGCCGAGGGATTTGCGGTAAAAGCCCTGCTCGTCGTACCGGGGGTCCGGAGCGTCGGCGGGCACCAGATAGCCCTTGTTGCCCTGCTTGCGGGTATGGCCGTGCCCCGAATAGAAAAATAGCAACCGATTGTCCGGGCCGAAGCCATGTTCGTCGATGAAGTTATCGAACGCGGCGAACAGCTTGTCCGAATCGGGGTCCATGACCTTTTTTACGTCAAAACCCTGCCTGACAAGCGCCTTCTCCAGCAGGTCGATTTCGCCGGGCACGCTCTCCAGCCGCGGCCAGCCGCCGGTGTAATTACCTACGCCGATCAAAAGCGCGTGGCTTTCCTTGTAAAGACCAACCTGTTTGCCCTGCCGGTCCTTGACGAAAACCTGCAAGCCCTTGGTTTGCGCGCCAATGGCCGCGCCGGAAAAGAGAAGAACGGTTGAAACGAGAACACACAATAAGAGCGCGGACACACGCGCCGGCCGATTCCCCGAATAATGGTCCATGGATCACCTCCCGAGCAAATGAATTAAACCCTATGATTTATCGCGTGGATCGACACCGTGAACACGGTAAATGGCGTTACCGTTGAATATATAGACAACTATCGGGAAGATTGCAAACCGGGGGGCGCAGGCTTCGGCAACTTCTTGACAACACAAATAAATCGGGGTTAGGGTGAAAGTATTGGTTTTAGGATCTCGAAGAGCGGCCGATAATACAGTGGATCAACAAGGTTACGCAACCTATAGGACCCTAAAAAATGAGGTATTCGATGAATCGCCGAACAAAATCGATTGTTTTTTGTTCCGTTTTCCTAGTTCTTGCCTTTTCGCTTGCACCTCTTTCAGCCATTGCGGGTACGGATCAGGAGGTTGAAAGCGAAACCGGTTTTTATTACACCGTCCAGAAAGGCGACACCCTCTGGGATCTTCAACAGCGGTTTAGCGACTCCGCCTGGCTGTGGCCCGAACTGTGGGAAGAGAACGACCAGATCGCCAATCCGCATTGGATTTTTCCCGGGGAACGCATTCGGTTGTATAAAAAGGCCGGAAAGCAAGCTGTCGGAGAAACGGATACCCGTCCGACGCCGTCGCTGGCTGTCGCCGATCCTGCAATGAAACGTCCGCCCAAAAAAACGAACGAGCCCTTTTTCTTCTATCCCGCCATCGACCGCATCGGGTTCATTCGGAAACCACGGGTAGAACCTATCGGAACCATTTTCAAGGTTCAGGAAACGAAGCAACTGATCAGCGAAGGCGACATCGTTTATATCCGTCCTTCGGACACCACGCCGTCCCGCGCTTTTATTCCCGGCAGTCAGCATACGGTTTTCAGATATCTTGAACCAACCGCCGAAAAGGACGTCCTGGAAACCATCGGAACGCAGCACTACATCCTGGGGGTCGTCGAAGTGACGCAGCAGGAACCGGATATGGTGCTGGCCAAAGTGGTCAAATCCTTCCGCAGCATTAAAATCGATGACATGCTGATGCCGTTCAACCAACATCCGCCCCAGATAGAAATGGCGGCCAGCACACCCGACATTGACGGTAAAATCATTGCGTCCGAAGAGCATACCATGCTGACCGGAGAATATATGCTTGCGTTCATCGATAAAGGAGAAGCGGACAACATTAAGGTCGGGCAATCATACAGTATTTATCGGCAGGACAAAACCGGATACGAGAACAAACACTTGAGCGACACCTTACTGCCGCCGGTGGATTTCGGGACCCTCATGGTGCTGCATACGGAAAAGACCACATCGACGGTAGTCATCACCAAGGCCTCGACCAGCATCGCTCCCGGAGAGCGCTTCCGCACCCCCGTCAATTAACGCCTGATTCCTAAAGTACCTGTCAAATACCGGGCCTGTCCGCGTTAGGACAGGCCCTTTGCATTTTTAAAGAAAGCGCCTTCAGGCGAGGTTTTCACCGGAAGTCACCCGCAACACCTCCTGGTAGGTTGTCACCCCGCTCATCAGCTTTTCTATGGCGCTTTCCCGCAGAGACATCATGCCTTCGGCCCGGGCCGTCTCCGTCAACACCGCCAGATCTGCATCCGCGACGGTCAGGTTCTTGACGGCATCGCTGTAGACGAGGACTTCATGAATCGTCGTTCGCCCCAGATACCCGGTCCCCCTGCACTTCTGACATCCTTTCCCCCGATAAAGAGACAACATGCCGCTTTTTCCGGTATCGAGCCCCAGCGCGCAAAGCTTGTGCGCATCGATCTCGACGGGCTCCTTGCATGCCGGACAGATTTTCCTGAGCAGGCGCTGCGCCAGAATTCCTCTCAGGGTCGCCTGGATGAGAAACGGAGGAACCCCCAGATCCATCAAGCGGATGATCGATGCCGGTGCATCGTTGGTGTGCAGAGTGGAAAGCACCAGATGGCCGGTCAGCGCGGCTTGGATGGCGTTTTCAGCCGTTTCCAGATCCCTGAGTTCACCGATCATGATAATGTCGGGATCCTGCCTGAGAATATTGCGCATGATGGAGCCGAAGGTAATTCCCAGGGCCGGTTTGACGGCGATCTGGTTAAAGTTCTCATGCACCATTTCGATGGGATCTTCTATCGTGGTGACATTGACTTCCTCGGCACTGATCTTTCTAAGGGTCGAATACAAGGTCGTAGATTTCCCGCTCCCCGTGGGTCCGCAAACCAATACCAGGCCGTGGGGATGTTCGGTGATCCGGTCGTAACGCTTCAGATCCCTTGCCGAAAAGCCGAGATGCTCCAGATCCTGAAAGAGAATATCCGGGTCCATGACGCGCATGACCACTTTTTCTCCAAAGGCGACCGGGACCGTCGATACCCGGATTTCGACCTCAGCGTCCTGCTTGCCGGTCTTGATGCGCCCATCCTGGGGGCGGCGCTTTTCGGCCATATCGATACCGGCCAGATTCTTGATCCGGCTGACGATGGCCGAATGGACATTTTTCGGTAATTTGTAGACGGTGTGCAAAACGCCGTCGATCCGCATCCTGACCAGGCTAACGTCCCGTTTGGGCTCGATGTGAATATCGCTGGCGCGCTGGTCGAAGGCGTAGATGAACAGGTGATTGACGGCATTGACCACATGCTGATCGTTGGAAGGCACCTCGTCCGATGAGCGAAGCTGGAGAAGGCGCTCAAGATTGCCCAGATCCACGGCCGGCCCGGCGAATTGATTCTCGGCGGCGGCAATGGAGCGCTTGAAACCGAAAAACTCGTCGATCAGCTTCACGATATCCGATCGGACGCTCACCACGGCCGAGACCCTCATCTGGCAGGCGCGGGAAATGTCGTCCAAGGCCTCCATGTTCGATGGGTTCGGCGTCGCAACGGTAAGCTCCCTCCCATTGACGGCCACAGGCAAAACCAGATGGGTCTTGGCAAAGGAGATGGGAATGGTGGTGGTGACCAGATTGAGGTCGAGTTTCAGGGGATCGATTTTCAGATACGGAATTCCCCAGTACTCGGCCAGGGTTTGATAAATGGCATCCTCGTCCAGTATTTTCAGGTGATCATCTTTGCGTTTGAGATTCAACGAAGCGATCGCATCAATGAGCATGAAAGGATCTTCACTGCCGCCGATCGGCCTTTTGTTATGCCGCGCGTGCTGGGCGATCAGTTCATGCCGCTTGTTATAAATATCCTGAATTTGTCGAAACGACAGCAGATCTTTTTTTTCCAAGATGGAAAGCAGTCGTTTTATGGATAACAGGTCGGCCACGGGAACGCATCCTTGTCAGCGGTTTCCAACGGTATCGATAAAAGCCTTCATCAACCTCGGGTCCTTGACCCCGCCGGTCTCCACGCCGCTTGAGACATCAAGGCCGAAAGGTTGCATGGCCTCGATCACCTGACGAACATTTTGAGGGTTCAGACCGCCGGCCAGGATCACCTTACCGGCCATCGCCTTGACCCACTCGGGAAACGGTTTGAATGATCCGCTTCCCATGCTGGCGTCATATATGAAATAGGTGTAATCAAGAGTCGGCGGAGGCGGCTCCTTCAAGGCCAGAATCAGGTTCGGAACCTGCCGGGCCTCGTGAATCTGGGTGTAATCGAAGGCGTGGGCAACGTCCTTGACGTCATCGTAGGTTTTCCCCACAACGACCCGTTTGATTTTCCCCCGGGCATGGGTGGCAAGCTCAAGTGCCCTGGAAGAAGGGCAATAGCGTTTGCTCCCGGGATAGGTGACAATACCGATGGCGTCATAGCCATACGCAATGGCCTTGTCGATCTGCCGTGCAGTGGTCAATCCGCAGACTTTTACAAACATGAGAATACCCTTAAGGATGGTGAGAAATGATGGTATCACACCCCTGCCGGAATGATCAAACGCAAGATTCAGTGTTGCCAGCTCAAAAACGAACGGTTATGATTGTAAAACCGGTGATCGAACTTGCCGGTTCTCATCGTTATTCATGTATCGGAGTTTAGCATCATGGCCCAATGGAACCTTCCTGTCGAACCCGACGAACTGTTGTACGCCCTGAAGGTGGGCAATGCCGCGGCGCTGAATCAAATGCCGCTCAAGCACGCTCCCGGAGAGGGGCTGGAACTCGTTGACGAGGAAACCGGACAGGCACGGACCGTCCGTTTCGCGGATAATGCCGTCAACCGTTTCGGCGTGGCCATCGCCCAGGAATTCGACAACATGGGCTCCAAGTTTTTCTCCCTGATGACACGTATCGGCGCTTTGATGCGGATACTTGAAGACGATCGTGCCAAACCGTATGTGCAGCTCGAAGGCGAATTCACCCGCATCCGCAACCCCATGATCGAAATCATGGCGGTCTTTCCCATTTCACCGGAGGGATTCCTGGATGTCGATACTTTTTTCAGCCAATTGGAAGCCTCTCGTCCGCCTGCCGCCAATTTAAGCGCAAACAGCTGAATTCTTTTCTCATTTTACGAATGTCGTCATCGTTGTTTCACCTTGTCGCCATCCGAAGAGAGCAGCACCGCACCATCGGTGCAGGTGCACAGCAAACGACAACCGGCCCGGCGATAGCGCTCGACAACCTCTGCATGGGGAAAACCGAAGGGGTTGCCCGCGCCGGCACTTGCCACCGCGAGCTGAGGTTGCACGGCTTCGATCAGCGCCGTTGAACTGGACGTGTTCGAACCGTGGTGGGGCACAAACAATACCGTGCTGGCAAGCTGGCCGCCGGTTCGCCGCACCATATCCTTTTCGCCTTGGGCCAGGATGTCGCCGGTGAATAAAAACGAGGTCTTGCCAAAACTTGCCTTGACCACCAGCGAGGCGTTGTTGCGGCAATCCCTGCAATCCGGCCCCACCTTCAACGCGTCTCCAGGCAACGGGTGAAAAACGGCAAAGCCAACCTCGCCGAATCTCTTTTCGTCCCCGGCATCCAGGGTTCTGACAACGATGCCCCGCTCCCGGCAAACCGCCATCAGTTTCTCGTATCCCCAAGAGGTATTCACATCGCCGTTGGTCCACAGTTCCCGCACGTTGAAATGGCGGGCGATAAAAATCAATCCGTTGAGATGATCGGCATCGGGATGGCTGAGCACCAGCACGTCGACGCTGGCGATTTTATTACGCCACAAAAAAGGCGCCACCAGCCGCTGGCCCACATCGAAGACCCGGTTGTCGGAAAACCCGCCCCCGTCCATCAACATGGTTTTTCCACCGGGAAATTCCAACAGTGATGACGTGCCCTGCCCCACATCGATGGCCGTGACTCTGAAATCGCCATGCCAAAACCGCTGATAGGACCAGTAGAGGCCGTCGGTCATGCCCACGGCAATAACACCGGCCAGAAGCCACGGTGCCAGAACATTTTTTCGTAGGGTCAGCAGTGCCCAGGCAGCCCCGTAATAAAGAACGATCTCCAAAACCGACGGCGTAATCGTATAAAAAGCGGCAAAGGGGAGCGCGGCGAATCCGTCCACAATCGTCAAGCCGGCCTTGAGCATCCAGAGGCAGAGGCAAAAACCGGTCTGTGCCGCGGAAGAAAAACAAACCGCCGCCAGCGAAGACATCAATCCCAGGGGGACGACCAGAAAACCGATCAGGGGCACCAGAACGAGATTGGCGACAATGCCCACCAAGGCCATGTGGTTGAAATGGTGCAGCACCACCGGCGCGGTTCCGACAACGGCGAACGTGGAGACCGCAAGCCCCCGCACCAGCCAATTGAAGGCTTTGCGAGGCAGGGACGCTTCCCGGTCATGATCGAGCCCCAGCCACCCCATGCCGAGCACGATGGCCAAAACGGCGGCAAAAGAGAGTTGAAAAGAGATCGAAAACAACGCCGGCGGAACCACCACCAAAATCGCCAGCGCCGCCACGGCGAGGGTGTTGAGCGTATCCAGAGTGCGCCCCAACATGATGGCCAGCAGAAAAACCGCCACCATGATCACGGCCCGTTGGGTGGAAGGAGACATGCCGGCCAGAATGCCGTAGGCGATAACGGGAATCAGGGTCGCGCCCGCGGCCCAGCAGCGCCCCCATCCGCGCCATCTCAGGGCCGTTGAGAAAGAGAGCAGCCACCGGAAACCTGCAAAGGCCAGGGTGGCCACGATTCCCACATGCAACCCGGAGATGGCCAGCAGATGCCCCGCGCCGGCTCGGTTGAAGCGCCGGCGCAGATCGTTATCGATACCGGAACGATCCCCGTAGACCAGGGCCTTTAAAATGGCGCTCTCTTCAGCTGCACCCGACCCGCCGGCATCATCCATCAACCGCCCCAGCCGGCTGCGAGCATTGTCGATCAAGCGGGAAAGTGAAGCGGACGCGGGCCTGGAATCGACGCGGAGCCTCTCCGCCCGGGTCCATCCGCTGGCATGGATACCCTTGAAAGCCATGTAACGGCGATAGTCAAAGCCACCCGGATTGCGGAAATTGCGAAAGGAACGCAACCGAGCGGGGAACGCCACCCGATCACCGGGATTAAGCGCCACCTCGCCCATGACCGTCACCCGCAACCGGCCGTCAACCCGATGGACCGTCCCTTTTCGCGAAAGGGTCTCCACGGCGGCCACGAACCGGGTGCGGCCCAACCGACACACCGGGCGGTCAACCACACGGGCCTGAATTCGCCAATACCCGCCGTCAAGAAAACGAGTCACATGGCCCGGCCCGTGATGGGGAACAAGCCAAGGTGTCAGGGATAGATAGCCGGCCGCCAGCACCGCCAGCAAAGGTATCCATCTTGCCGGCCGGCCCATGCGTATAAACACCGCCAGACAGACTATCGCCGACAAAAGGACCACAAGGGCTGCGATCCTGAGCGTGGGCAGGGCCTCGGCAAGGACGATCCCAACGATGAAAGACAAGGTAATGGGGATTGCCGGGCGATGGAATGACGGCCCGGGAAGGATCATGGGCAAAATTGCCTTAAAAAAGAAAAGATCAACGTTTCATCCCGCCACAGGACGGACACAAGCCAAACAGAAAGATTTCATGGCCTTCCACGACAAATCCGTCCGGCACGCCCTCATCTTCCTTGAAGGCGCAGCCTGGCAGATCAAAGGCCCGATTGCACTGCCGACAAAGAAAATGGTGGTGATGTCCTTTTCCGGCCCGCTCGTACAGGGTGCCGAGAGAGGGGTGAAAAAGCCGTTTCAACCATCCGTCATCAACGAGGATCTTAAGGTTGCGATAGACTGTGGCTTGGTTCAGCGAAGCGACCATGTCGCGGCCGTAGGCAAGTATTTCTTCAATGACCAATGGTCGATCGTGCTGTCTGAAGACCTGTTCGATGGCCTTTCGCTGTGTTGTTTTGCGTTTCATCCAAGGCTCCTTCTTGTCGATCAGTATAGCTTTTCCGCTCTTATTTCAAGTCGCTTCGCAATAAGCTTGACGGATTCGTAAAAAGCCCGATATCGGCGTTACGCTTCATCCTTCGTCATTGCGGAGTACGATAAGTACGCCTCATTCCTCAGGATTCGCAAGCCTTGATCTCGGGCTTTGTACGAATCCGCCCGAACGGCGACTTTTTACGAGTTCATCAAGCTTGACAATGATTGATTCCCCCGCCTATTAATGCAATTGCATTCGCATTATCAATATACACACAACCAACACGATAGGAAAGAAGATGAAGGTAGAACGATTAAAGACAAGTCCGTGGATCATGGCGCTTATGATTTTGGTTGGTTACAGTTCGGTATACGCTGGGGAAGAAAAAATCGACAACACGTTTTTGTTGGCTGACGCTTCACAGGAGAGCTTTCAGCTTGATACGATGATCGTAACCGGAACCGCAAATAAAGACGAACAGGAGAGGATAGAGAGCCGCAAGCTCAGGTCTCACAACGTGGTTGATCTATCCGAAATCCTCGCCGACGAATTGGTCGAGGTGCAAATGATACGCAAAAGCGGCTACGGAAACGAAGTTTCCATGCGCGGGTTCGGCCAGGAAAACATGAAGGTTCTGCTGGACGGCGGAATCCTCGAAGGCGCTTGCGGCAGCCGAAAGGATCCTTCGCTATCCCATATTAACATGTTGACTGTACAAAAAATGATCCTGCAACAAGGCCCCTTCGATGTCACCAAACCCGGCTGTTTGGGTGGGTATGTCGACGTGATTACCAAAAAACCAAAAGCCGGCTTCGAGGGCGAGCTGCTTGGCAAAATAGGAAGCTACGGCTTTCACAGCGGCGGGATTACCACCAGCGGCGGCAACGACAAGGTCCAGGCCCTGATCGGATATAATTACTCCGAATCCGACCCATACGAAGACGGGTCAGGCAACAAGCTGTGGTCGGTAAGAGAAGGATTGTCGGCTTCCTATAACGAAAAAGGTCGTGACGAAAAGGCCTTTCAGAAGCAGGACGTCTGGGGCAAACTACAATTCACGCCCAGCGAAAACCATACAATTCTTTTAGAGCATACCTACGGGAACGCCCAAAATATCCTGACGCCCCGGGTTGTGTTTGACACGGAAGAAGAGATCACCAACATGACCAAAGCCAGTTGGGAAATGAGCAACCTGGGCAGCCTGTCGGAAAAACTGACGATCTCCTTTTATCGCAACGAAGTCGAGCACAATCCCTTCCAGGAATTGCGCAACGTACCCGTTCCCAAAAACAACAAGGTGGAATCGACGATTACCGGCGGCGGCATTAAAAACCTCACCGACACTGGCTTTGCAACGCTGACCTACGGGATCGACATCTATCACCGAGATTGGTGGGGCGACGTCTACAACAGCCTGACCGGCGCCAAACTCAACGAATACCTGATTCCTTCGGTTCAAACGACCAACCTTGGCGGCTATCTTCAAGCGGACAAAACCTTCGAGAAATGGTCTTTGGGCCTGGGCGCGAGGGTTGATCGTTTCGAACAGGAAGCGGATGAAGATCTCGTTTTTTCAAGCACCGTCACCGACGAAAACAGCCAGGTCGATTACCTGCTCGGCGGACAGGCCTCGGCCAATTATTTCCTGAACGATTATGTGACTTTTTTCGGTGGCGTCGGCCGCAGCTATCGTACGCCAACCTCTACGGAACGCTATATTCAGGGGAACGCCTCCTTTTTCGGGAATCCAACGCTTAAGCCAACGGCAAACACCGAATTCGATCTCGGTTTTGCCTATGAACGGCAAAAGTGGTCGTTACGCGCCAAACTTTTCTATTCCGATCTTAAAGACTATATTTACCAGGAGAAAACCCTTGCCGGGTACAAAAGCTACACCAACATCGACGCCCACATCTGGGGCGGAGACATCAAGGCGGCCGTTAATTTGGCATGCGGATTTTCCCTGGAAGGCGGACTGGCTTACCAGCAGGGCCGAAAGGATAGCTTTCCCGACAACAACGACGACAAAGAATTAGGGCAAATCGCCCCCCTCAAAGGGAAACTGGCGCTGAAATACAATGGCGACGAAACGCCGGGGCAGAAAAGCAGTGGGCTGTTCGGAACCATCGAATGGGTCCATTCCGACGCGGCCGAAGATATCGACAGCGATGCCGGCGAGCAGGAACTTGCGGCGTGGGACATCATGAATCTGCGCATCGGCTATGGCTTTAAGAGGTACACGCTGAACATCGGCATGGACAATGTCTTCGACCGGGATTACACCGTCGCCAATTCCTACGAATGGGATGTGATCGGCGGCAGCGGAGCAAATCCCGCCGTGGTCAGCGAACCGGGAAGACTTTTGTATGCAACGGTAAGCGTCAAGTGGTAGATCCTTTTTCTTCCCGACGCGCTTTTTAAATTGGGTGGGACCCTTGCGGACAGGATGGTTGACGAACTTTTAGCTTGATTCCTTTACCATCTTCTTGAAAAATGGCAATTCACGGAAAAAAATCAAGCCTCAAGGAGTCAACCATGATCGCAGAATCCGCCCCGGACAATTCTCAGGATCTTCTTACCCTTTTAAAACAACAGCGACCGCACTCGGCCAAGCGAAATAAAATCGTATCGGCCGAGGATGCGGTAAGGGTCATCCGCAATGGCGATACCGTCGCATTTGGCGGGTTTGTCACTGTGGGCACGGCCGAAGAGATTGCGGCTGCCCTTGAAGCCTACTTTTTAAAAACCGGGAGTCCCAGGGACCTGACCCTGATGTTCGCCGTGGCCACGGGCCCGGGCAGTGACGAGTCCTGGGGGCTCAATCACCTGGGCCATGAAGGGCTGATCGGCCGAGTTATCGGCGGACATTGGGGAATGGCCCCCAAAATTCAGCGTTTGGCGGTCGAAAACAAGGTCATCGCCTACAACCTGCCCCAAGGCGTCATCAGCCATATGTACCGTAACATTGCCTCCGGCAAGTCGGGTATTTTATCCCAGGTCGGTCTGGGCACCTTCGTGGACCCGCGCAACGGCGGCGGCCGGTTGAACGAACGGACCACCGAACCGATTGTCAAATTGATGGAGATTGCCGGGGAAGAGTATCTGTTTTTCGACGCACCGCCCATCAACGTGGCCGTCATCCGGGGGACCACGGCCGATACGGACGGCAATATCACCATGGAAAAAGAGGCGCTCACCCTGGAGTCGCTTTCCATCGCCACCGCAGCCAGAAACTCGGGCGGGCTGGTAATCGTCCAGGTGGAGCGGGTGGTCAGGGCCGGCACCTTGAATGCTCGTCAGGTGAAAATACCCGGCATTCTGGTGGATTGCGTTGTTGTCGCCTCACCCGACAACCACCGGCAAACCTATGCCGACGCCTACAATCCCGCATTCAGCTGCGAAGTTCAGGTTCCCATGCGGGACATCCCCGCCATGGAGATGAGCGCCAGAAAAATCATCGCCCGGCGCGCGGCCTTTGAGCTGAAACCCAACTGTGTGGTCAATCTGGGCATTGGCATTCCCGAAGGCGTCGCCAACGTGGCCAACGAGGAAAAGATCATGGATTTCATGACCCTGACCGCCGAGCCCGGGGTGGTTGGCGGCCTGCCCGCGGGCGGCCTCAACTTCGGCGCCGCCACCAATGCCGTGGCGGTCATCGATCAGCCCTATCAGTTCGATTTTTACAACGGCGGCGGCGTGGACGTGGCTTTCCTGGGAATGGCCGAGACCGATGCCGGCGGCAATGTCAATGTCAGCCTCTTCGGGCCCCGATTGGCCGGCGCGGGCGGTTTCATCAATATCAGCCAGAACTCGAAAAAGGTTGTCTTCATGGGCACCTTCACCGCCGGCGGGGTCGATTATAAAATAGAAAACGGACAGCTGCGCATTAAAAAGGAAGGCCAGTTCAACAAGTTCGTCAAAAAGGTTCAGCATATCACCTTCAGCGGGCCTTACAACGCCAAAACCGGCCGCACAATTTTGTATGTCACTGAACGCTGTGTCTTCGAGCTGGGACCGAATGGCCCGGAACTGGTGGAAATCGCGCCCGG
The DNA here is from genome assembly GCA_963668455.2 of uncultured Desulfosarcina sp. Taxonomy (GTDB): domain Bacteria; phylum Desulfobacterota; class Desulfobacteria; order Desulfobacterales; family Desulfosarcinaceae; genus Desulfosarcina. The sequence goes on along the minus strand of CAXXOY010000014.1, from coordinate 323,104 downwards.
AATGGATTTACAAAAAGACATTCTGGCGATGATGGATTTTGAGCCCGTGATCCGTGAGCCTTTGAAAACAATGGACGAGCGGATTTTCCACCCCGGACAGATGGGCATCAAGGACGATCTTCTGACCATTCCCATGGAGGACCGGCTCTCCTACAAACCCGATGTGAATATTTTGCTGATCAACCTGACCGGTTATTCGGTTAAAAACCAAAAGGACATCGATGCCATCCGTGATTCCATCGAACGCATCCTTACCCCCCTGGGCAAAAAGGTCTACACCGTGGTCAACTACGATCAGTTCAGCATCGATCCGGAATTGATCGATGCCTATGCGGCCATGCAGACCTATATGACGGAAAACTATTTCCAACGGGTCAGCCGCTATACAACCAGCGCCTTCTTACGCATCAAGCTGGGCAGCGCCCTGGAAAAACGCGGCATGGCCCCGCATATCTATGAAAGCCCCGAAGAGGCTCGCGATTTTTTGATGAACAAATAATCGTTGGGATATTTTTGGTGTGCGTCCACGAATAGGATAATTTAGTCGATATCAAGGCGCGCGCAAAATTTAACCGGAGGTATATTGGTTGATATTCCGAGGATTAAATTTTAAGCGCAACGCCGATATCGGGCAAATTGGCCATTCGTGAATGCACATTACTTAAGGCCTATGGTCCAATTCCATAGCCCCGGCCGCTTTTTTATGGTCACCGTTTTGGGAACCGGCTCGTCCAGATGCGCGAACATCTCGATGCCGGCATTTTGCAGTTGCCTGCGCTTTTCGGTCAAATCCAGTTTCCAGTTGGGGAAAATCCAGTAATCCGGGCCATGCCGGTCTGCCCAGGCCATTTCGCCCCTGGGACTGGTGAAGGGCACACGAAGTTTCAGCCCTTCGGCCAGGGTGCGTGACACGCAAAGCGGCCAGTGCCCGGAAAGAACGATACCCAGGGGCAGCGGCCGTTGGCGGCACAGGGTCAGGATATCCGCCTCGCCCAGCTCGGGGCTGATAAAAGCGCCGGTCATCCCCAGGGATTTGAATGCCTCCAGACAAAGCGCGTTGGCCGCGTTGCAAAAGGGGCCGGCCCACAGCTCGAGTCCCTTGGGGCGGTTGAAAAAGGCCATCTGCCAGGGCGCATTGAGCACAAAGCGCCGTACCCCGGCCTTCAGGGAGTCCCGGATCAAATTGGCGATACGCGCTTCGTCGTCCGGCCAGATGACGGGCGGCAGCCAGACCCACAGTCGGCCGGCAGCGGATTTACCAAGGCTCGCCAAAGCAGCCTCCGAAAGCCAGATTCCCGAAAATGACCGACCGGAAGATTTAGCCGGAAGACGGCTGACCCGTATTTCCGTGTCCCGGCCTTTCCTCGCCCCCACGGGCGGCAAGGTGGCCACGAAACCGGAGAGAGGCACCGGCGTGGCGGGCGCCATCTCCTTTTCCAGATCGGCCAGCATGTTTTCCAGGGCTTTTTCGCGGCGATCGGTAAGAAAAACCGGCGCCCCGGGCCTGGGCGTTTTTACGCCCCCCAATTTCAAGGGGAAACGCCCCTTCACCGGCACATGGCGCTTGACGCGGCAGATGGCATGGCCCGGCTCATCCTCGTAACCCACACGCAACGTATCGCCGGGCAGCAGGGCCTGGCGCACCACCACCCATGGATTTTGGGACGGTCCCTGGACCTTGCCGACGAACATTCCCGAGGCGGTCTGCCGTTGGGTATTGATGGGGCATTGAGGCCGTTGGGGCAAAAACCGGTAATGGGTGGCCTCCCGGCCCAGGCTCTGGGCCAAAAGGCTTAAGGCGTCGCGCTTGGCCTGGGTGTCGCGTCCCTCATCACGCAACAAACGATAGGCACTGACGATGTAAAAGGCATAATGCGGCCCCTTCTTGCGCCCTTCAATTTTCCAGGCCGCCACTTTTTTCACCTGCCCCAGAATCTTGACCAGCACATCCACGGAAAAATCCTGGCATGAAAAAGAGCGCCCAATCCGTTCTCCCTGGCGATAATGGCGGCGGCAGGGCTGCACACAACGGCCCCTGAGCCCGCTTTTGCCGCCCATGTAACTGCTCCAATAACAGCGGCCCGACACCCCGTAACAGAGCGCGCCGTGGATAAAGCTTTCCAGGTCCATGCTTTCGGGGCAGGCCTTGGCCATGGCCTTTATTTCATCGATAGACAGCTCTCGGGGAACCACCACCCGGTGTACCGGCAGATGGTCGGCGATAAAGGAGATGGCCCTGGGGAAACTGATGTTGGCCAGGGTGGACAAATGCAATTGCCCCTTGAACCCAACCTGGCGGGCCAGGGCCACCCCCCCCAGATCCTGGACAATCAGGACGTCGGGGCGCACGTGGTTGGCCAGGGCATCGATCAACTGACCGGCACGATCCACTTCGTCGGGCTTGACGAGGGTATTCAGGGTGACATAAACCCCGACCCCTTTCTCATGCGCCAGCCGAACCAACTGGGCCAGCTCGTCCAGGTCGAAGTTCTTGGCCTCCATGCGCGCCGACAGGGATTTCAGACCGCAATAAACCGCATCGGCACCGGCGGCCACGGCCGCTAGAAAAGCGGCCCGATTTCCGGCCGGGGCGAGGATGATCGGTTTGTGGGTGTCACTTAAACTCATTGGATCGATTTCTCCCTATGCGACAACACGTTGTAGAGCGGGGGTGCTCACAATCGCGTGCCCCCCTATTTACCGACTCTTGATCGATTCCATTCCCTGTCTATATCGAAGGTACTTTTGTTGGGAATGGAATGATTGTCAATTGAAATAGTTATCGTAAAGCATGCCTGAATATCAATAGCGATTCTCGCAAGTAACGCTACGGCCGAATCAATTTTTAATCCGATCAAACGTTTTCCTATTATTTCTCTAACCAAACGCTAGTTAAAAAAATCTACAAAAAGCAGGTCCAATTCAAACAAATTTTAACGGAGACCATAAACAAAGAGGATAGCCACTAACAGAAGAGAAGTTTTTTCAACGAAAAGGAGGAGGGATGATGAAACGGTTAAGGAAGGATTGGTTATTTTTGCTCATGATACTTTTTCTAAGTATTTTGAGCGGCTGCGGAGACAGCGATTCAAACAATGGCAGTAGTTTGAACCTGACCATCATGCACATGAACGACAGCCATTCATATGCAGAGGGTAAATCAGGGGAGTCACTTTCGATCAACGGCACATCGACCTATTTTGACATGGGCGGCTATGCAAGGCTTACGACCAAAGTGGCCGACATTCGCAATGAGGCCCAAAACACCCTGCTGCTGCATGGCGGCGATGCCGTTCAAGGGACCCTGTATTTTACCAAGTACGAAGGAGAGGCTGATTTTACCTTTCTGAATGAAATGGGTGTCGATGTCATGTGCGTCGGCAATCATGAGTTCGACAAAGGACCGGAATATCTTAAAAATTTCATCGATTACGCGGAATTCCCCATTATTTCCGCAAATACCGATGCATCCACGGACGAATACCTGGCCGGTTTGATCGATCCTTATGTAATAAAGGAGTACAATGGTGAAAAGGTGGGCGTTATCGGTTTAACGACCCCCACTTCCGAATACACATCCAGTCCCGGAGACAATGTTAATTTCAATGATGTCGTAACCACGGTCACCTCCTATGTTACAGAATTGGAAGGACAGGGGGTCAACAAGATTATCCTTATCACGCACCTGGGATATGATGAAGATGTTGAACTGGCCGGAGAAGTTGAAGGCGTTGATATCGTTGTAGGCGGCCACTCCCATACCCTTTTGGGAGGCGAGGACCTGGAGGCTGTGGGAAAATCACCTGCGGGCGCCTACCCAACGGTTGTTGAAAACGCCGCCGGTGAATCCACTTATGTTGTCCAGGCCTGGGAGCACACACTGGCACTAGGAAAACTTGATGTTGAATTCGATAAAGACGGGGTTATCACCAGCATTGAAGGAACGCCCATTATTCTTTTAGGCGAAGACAATATTAAGCAAAAAGATGCAAATGGCGACAAGGTGGAGGTTGATGAAACCACCCTGGCCGAAATTGTTTCGATAATTGAAGCAAACAGCGCAGTGGAAATTGTCGCGGAAGATGCCTCCGTGGCCGCAACGCTCGCCACTTACACAGCCGGCATCGAAGAGATGCAAAACGAGGTCATCGCCTCGGTTTCCTCCAATTTGTATCATACCCGTATTCCATTCACGGATAAATATGGTGCCGGCGTTCCCCTGCCCGGCGGTAGCTACATCGCGCCTGTTGTCTGTAAAGGCATGCTCTGGAAAATGGCGCAGGTCGGACTTGATGCCGATTTTGCACTTCAAAATGGCGGCGGTGTAAGAAAAACCATCAACGAAGGGGACTTAACCCTGGGCGATGTTTATGAGTTGATGCCCTATTCAAACACCCTGTATGTGCTCGAACTTACCGGCGCCAAATTCAAGGAAGCCCTGCAAGGCGGCATTAACGCGGCGGCCAGCGGCGACAGCACCGGAGCCTATCCCTATGTGGCTGGATGCCGATATACGGTGGACGCCAAAACCGATCCGGAGAACCCCACCCTGACCTCGGTCGAGAAACAGGACAGTGACGGTAACTGGGTTGAAATCGATGATGATGAAAATTATCGTATTGTAACCAATAATTACATTGCCGGCGGCGGCGATTACTACACTGTTTTTGAAGAGGCCGACGGATACCGTTACGATACCGGCTTTGTCGATGCGGAAGTTTTCGCTGAGTACGCCACGGCCATGCAGACCTTGAACCGGCCGGACTCCACCGGAGTGACCTACATCACCGATGCCGTCGTGCTGAAGCTGATTGAAACCACGGACGTCCATGGTTCGCTGCTGCCCTACGACTTCATTGAGGCCGAGGATATTTTCAATTCACTGACTCAGATCAATACCTACGTAGCGTCGGAACGCGATAAAACAAACCAAGCCGTCATGCTGCTCGATGCCGGCGATATTCTCCAGGGGCAGCCCATCGCCAATTATTACAACTATGAGCGGGGAACCCTCGACGATCATATCGTCGCCGATGTGATGAATTACATGGGCTATGACGTGGGCACCGTGGGTAATCATGATATCGAGCCCGGCAAGGAGGTTTACGATTCCGTCAACTCTCAGTTTGAATTTCCCTGGCTGGCGGCCAACTGCATCAACACGACTACGAATGCTCCCTATTTTGAACCTTACACGGTGATTGAGAAAAACGGCATTAAAATCGCGGTGCTCGGTCTGATCACGCCGGGCGTTCCCTCCTGGCTGCCGGAATCGGTCTGGCCGGACATGGAATTCCAGGACATGATCGAAGCCGCGGCTTATTGGGTGCCCATTATTCAGGCAAATGAAAATCCCGATCTCTTAGTCGGCCTTTTCCACTCCGGAACGGACTATACGTACAACAACCAGGCCGCGGAAACTGAAAAAAACCAGAACGCCTCTCAACTGGTGGCCCAACAGGTCGCGGGCTTCGATATCGTTTTCGTTGGCCACGACCATTACAACCACGCCTACACGGTGGAATGTGAAGGAACCGGCGATACGGTGATGATCCTGGGGGCCCGCAACGCGGCGGTTGCGTTTTCGGAAGCCGTTGTTGTGATGACGCCCAACGGTGACGGCACCTACACAAAGGAAATCGACGGTATCTATAAGGATGCAACGGCATACGATATCGACGAAGACATGTACAGCCACTTCGGTTATGCAAAAACAGCCACCCAAGGATATGTCGACGAGGAAATCGGAACATTCACGACATCGACGACCTCAAGGGACTCCATGTTCGGCGATTCCAGCTTTAACGATCTGGTTCATGAACTGCAGTTCTCGGTGGCCGAAAACGTAATCGGCCAGACGGCGGATGTTTCTTTCGCGGCGCCCCTGCAATTCGATAAGACGATTGAAGCCGGCACGGTCTATGTCCGCGATATGTACAAATTGTACAAATATGAAAACACCCTGTACCTGATGCAGCTGACCGGCGCTGAAATCGACGGCCATCTGGAGTACTCCTATGCGAACTGGACCAACCAGATGACCGGCACGGACGATCATTTGATCAATTTCACCAGCTATAATGAAGCCACCGGCAGCTATACCACGGCAACCAGGTATTATAACTACGATTCGGCAGCCGGCATCGTGTATACCGTGGATGTGAGCCAACCCGCGTATGACCGGGTCACCATCCTGGGCATGGACGCCGATCTGGATGGTGTCGTCGATGATGGTTCCTCGTTCGACGAAACCGCCACCTATACCTGTGCCATCAACTCCTACCGCGCCGGTGGTGGCGGCGGCCACCTGACCAGTGGCGCCGGTATCGACAGCGCCGATCTTTCGGATCGACAAATCGATGTTACCGCCCGTGATTTGCGCTACTATCTCATCGAAGAGATCAAGGATGAGGGCAATGTCACGCCAAGGGCGATCGGAAACTGGGAGTTCACTCCCGAGGCTTGGGCCACGGCCGGTGCAGAACGGGATTATGACATCCTCTACGGAAGCGAAGACGGCGACCATTAAAAAAATCGGTTGGCCCATTTAGCCGATAAAAGCCGCAAATCTCGTTGCCTGCCATGATCTGCCGCCGGCAGGCAACGAATAAATCCATATCAAACCGGAGCATGCTAAAATGCTCCGGTTTTGATTATTTTTTTGTTCGGGTTTGAGAACAATGATTCTTCGACAGGTTTGACTGTATGTCCGAAACCACCAAAACATCGGCTGTTCTTTTGTGTATCGTTACGGTCATTACCGTGACCAAATTCATCCTGTACTATTTTTCCCACAGCAACGCCGTGCTTTCGGAAGCCTGGCACAGCTTTTCGGATGTGGCCACCACGGCCCTGGTGGTGTTCGCCATTTATCATCAGCGGGGGAAAGACAGGCACTCGCCAACGGAGCATGATGCGCACGGGCAGCCAAACACCGACAGGTCAAAGGCATTCACATCCGCGTACGCGTGGTTCCGCAGCATCAACTCGGAACTGAAAATCAGCCTTTTGATCGGCCTTGCCCTGGTGCTGGTCTCTGCGTCCATCCTGTGGCATGCCGCCTTCACGGGCACCCCCAACATCGCAAAGCCACTGACAACCGGCTGTATATTCGTGGGATTGTCCGTCATCTCTTTTTTTGTGTACCGCCTTGAAGCATCGCTGGCAAGCATTCAAGAATCAGCGGCCTTGAAAGCAGACAGCCAGCATAACCGTGCGGACATGATCATCTCCCTGCTGACGGGCATTTCATTGATCCTCTACCACCTGGGACATAATTTCGACCGTCTTTTATGCGTCTGCATCGCGCTCTACATTCTAACCTTCGCCGTGGAGATGGTGGTCAACTCCCTGGCCAGCATCATCAAGAGGGAAAACGGCATCGCCACCAATTACCGCTTCGCCACCATTGCATGGAGTGTTTTCGACCCGCTTATTTATGCCCGCCTGTTTCAAAAGGTGGATGACCGGGCAAGATTCTCACCACGGTCAAAAAAAATCATTGAAGCCGCAGTGACCATTGTAAAAATTATATATCGATGGGGCCTGCGACTGGCATGCATAGGTATGTTGGTGATTTACTGCTCGACCTTTTTTTTTATTGTTCAGGCGGATCAGCAGGCGCTTCAGCTCAGGTTCGGCAGAATCGTTAATTCCGGGAACCCCCTTGAGCCGGGCCTGTACTTCAAATACCCCTGGCCCATCGACGCCGTGTATCGTTTCAATACCCGCAAAATCAATGAGTTATCGGTCGGCAACGCGGCGAGCGCAGACACTCCTTTGATCTGGAATCAGGAGCACGGCGACAACCGCATGTTTATCTCCGGCGACAACAACCTGTTTCTTCCGTATATCAAAATTTATTACAGACTCAGGGACCCCTTGTCCTATTACGCTTCCTTCAAAAAAGGCGGGGCCGAAAAATTTCTGGAATACACGGCGTATCAATCCCTGATTCACCTTTTCGCGGGAAATGCACTTTACGATATCGCACTGTTTAAACGCAAAGAATGGATCAGTCTGGCCCACACCGCCATTCAATCGGATCTCGATCATTATGGAACCGGCCTGGAAATCGTAGATGTGTGTATAAACGATCTGCATCCGCCTCTGGAGGTGGCCGAGTCCTACGAAGAGGTGGTTGCAGCCTATCAGGTCAGGGAAAAATATAAGAATCATGCCCAGGGGTATGCCCATTACAAACGTATCCGTGAGCGCAGCGACGGCTTGCAGACCGTTTATCGAGCGCAGTCCGATGTATTCCAGAAAATTCAGACCGCCAAGGGAGAAGCGCTCAATTATCTTTTAAGGCTTGACGGGTACAATCAAAACCCATTCATCGCGAAACGCCTGATGACGCTGGAAACCACGACAAACGCCCTGGCGAACAAACAAAAGATACTGGTTGACCCCAAAAGCGGCATCCCGCAAAAACTGCTCTACCTGGAAAAATATATGAACAAAAGGGTGGCGCCTGTCCAGGAAAAAGCCATGAGCAAAAGGCAAGCACAATGAAACGATGCATACTGTTATTTAGCGGCATTTTGATCGCGATCATTCTTTACAGCTCCCTTTTCACGGTTGGAGAGCAGGAAGATGTAATCATCACCCGTTTTGGAAAACCCGTGCGAAACGTCTCGACAGCCGGGATTCATTTCAAACTGCCGGGATGGCTGGAAACCGTCAACCGGTTCGATAAACGCATCGACATGTTTGAAACCAGACCCACCCAACTGCTGCTGGGCGATAAAAAACCCATCATCATCAGCTGTTTCGTCGCCTGGAGCGTCAACGATCCCTTGTTGTTTTTTCAATCGTTGGGCAATCAACAAAATGCGGTACTGAAACTTAACGATATGGTGAACTCCCGCCTCAGTATCGTATTGTCGGATTACACAGACGAAAACATCATCAACATCGATCGGTCCCTTATTCGATTGAAACAGATTCAGCAGCAGGTCGCCCGAGCCACGAATGAAAACGCCGTGAACAAATACGGGGTAACCGTGCTGAGTGTCGGCATTCAGCGCCTGGCCTACCCGGCCACCGTTATCAAAGCGGTTTATGACCGCATGAAGTCGGAAAGAAAAAAGGAAGCCGACAAAATAACCGCCGAAGGCAAGGAGGAAGCCAATAAGATCATGATCCAGGCCGATAAGGATGCCCGGGAAATCAAGGCCGCCGCGGAAAAACAGGCCCTGATCCAGAAAGGGGAAGGCGATCGCAAGGCCATGGAAATTTACGCTAAAGCTTATGGCAAGGATGAGGCGTTCTTTGATTTTCTCAAGTCACTGGAAACCTACGGCAACGTTCTGAGAGACGATACCACGCTGATATTATCCACCGACTCCGAACTATTCAAATACCTTCAAATCGATAAAGAGGCCGCAAAGTGATCTATTCAAACAGGCTCGGTGAGGCACTGAGCGTTTCCCTGCGGCAGATGGTCCATGGGTATTTGAAATGGCTGCTGTTATTTTTCTCCGCGCTTTATCTGGCAACGGGGATTTATAATATAGAAAGGGATGCCGTGGGCGTTCTGACCCGCTTCGGCGCCGTGATCGACCCCAGAATCCCCCCCGGGCTACATTACAAACTGCCCTGGCCCATGGATACCGTCCATAAAATCCCTTTGAAACAGGTCAAAACCCTAACCATAAACGATTTTACCCTTAAATACGCAACGGATGAAAGCGGACGGGCCTTCAAGTTTCACAAGGCCACCCAACTGGAGCCCTATTGCATTACCGGGGATAACAATATCGTTTCCTGCACCCTGATTCTCAAATACACCATCAGTGATCCCGTGGCCTATCTCTTCAAAAACCGGCAAAGCGAAGCGTTTGTTCACAGGGCATCCGCCTCGGCGGTGGTTCATCAATTGGCCGACCTGAATATCGACGATATCCTCACAACCGGCAAGAAGAACCTCGAGTTTCAACTCAAGCGCGAAATAAACACTCAAATCGAGTCGCTCAACACCGGCATCGCCATTTCTTTTCTGGAAATCAAGGAAATCAATCCGCCATCGAAGGTTCAGGATGAGTTCGACAAACTCATTAACGCCAAGGTCCATAAAAAGAAAATCATCAATCAGGCCCAGGGCTATCGCAATCGGATCGTTCCGGAGGCGCGCATGCAAGCGGATAAAATTGTGCAGGAGGCCGCTGCCTACAAACGGGAAAAGGTATTGCGTGCCGAAGGAGAGGCGGCAGGTTTTCTTTCCCGCCTTGAAGGATACCGACAAAATCCGTCAATAAACCGCAAAAAAATCTATCTCGAATTTATCAAAACGCTCTACCCTTCCCTGAAGGAAATTCGAGTTGTGGGTGCCGGTGGCGGCGGTCCAACAGAAACAATGGTCCCCATGTGGTGATCGGCCATGCATTCAACCCCAAACACCGTCCAAACATAGCTCTTGTTAAAATGCCAACTTGTCTTATATTATCGGGCACTCAATCGATTCTCCCCTTTTTGAAAATCACGGCGCCTGTTTCCCACAGCGACAGTCACGGTTCGGGCGGTGAGGAAAGGAATAAGATATGAAACTGGCAGTCAGCGGTAAAGGCGGCGTTGGCAAGACGACCTTCTCGGCGCTTCTGGCCCGGACAATGAGCGATCGCGGGAAAACGGTCCTGGCCATCGATGCTGATCCGGACGCCAATTTCGCAGCGGCCCTGGGCATTCCCGACTCCGAGAAAATCACCCCCATAGCCGAAATGAAAAATTTGATTTTCGAACGTACCGGCGCCCAACCAGGCACCATTGGTGGATTTTTCCAGATCAACCCCAAGGTGGACGATATCCCGGACACCCTTTCCACCCAAATGGACAACATCAAACTCATGCGCCTGGGCAGCGTTAAAAAGGGCGGCGGCGGCTGCCTGTGTCCGGAATCGACCCTGCTCAAGGCCCTGATTACCCATGTGGTGCTGGGGCGCGACGAGGTGGTGATCATGGACATGGAGGCCGGTATCGAGCACCTGGGCCGGGCCACGGCTCAGGCCGTGGATAAACTGATCGTGGTCGTGGAGCCGGGGCGCCGCAGCATAGAAACGGCCGAACACATCAAACGCCTGGCTTCGGAAATTTTCCTGAAAAATATCGCCATCGTGGGCAACAAAATCCGCGGTCCCAAGGACGAGGAGTTTTTGCGCACCCATCTGAAAGGCTTCGATTTTCTGGGGTTCATGCCCTATGATGAAGAACTGATCGAAGCCGATCTGACCGGCAGCTCCCCCTATGAGACCGCGACTGCGGCCAAAGCGGTGGTGGCCGGCATCATCGAAAAACTATAGCCCAAAGCCAATGAATCAACCTACCAAAGGCGCCCCCCGAGGGCGCCGTCGTTATCCGCCCCACAAAAAGGGCCAGGGACGTAAATTCGACCGGAGGCAGCGTTTCACCCCCGACGCGGATCGTCAGCTCAAGGCCGTCTTTTCCCAAATCGGCGTCCCGCGGCACAAACCGTTCACACCGGATCCTTTTCAAGTCGAGGCCGTCGAGGTCATCAGCGAATACGACTGCCTGGTAACGGCCCCCACCGGTGCGGGTAAGACCTGGATCGCCGTTGAAGCGATTCGCCGCATCTTCGACAAGGGCGGTCGCTGCTGGTACGCCTCTCCCCTCAAGGCCCTGACCAATGCCAAACTCATCGAATTCTCGGAAATTTTCGGCGAGGCAAACGTCGGCATCCTCACCGGGGACCGCAAGGAGCAGCCAGACGCCGCCATCATCGTCGGCACCACCGAAATCCTGCGCAACCAGCTTTACGACGCCATGCACCACGGGGTGTCCCTGAACACCGATCTGGTGGTGCTGGATGAGGCCCATTTCCTCGGAGACGAGGAGCGCGGGGTGGTCTGGGAAGAGATCATGATCTACCTCCCGCCGCGCGTGCCCCTGCTCATGCTCTCGGCCACCGTGGGCAACGCCGGGGACATCGCCGACTGGCTGACCGCCATTCGCGGCAGGCAGTGCCGGGTGGTGGCCGAAACCTGCCGGCCCGTGCCCCTTTATCCCATGGTGCTGCACCCGGAAGGCACCTTGCTGCCGTTGACGGCGCCTATAGAAGAAGGGCAGAAAAAAGCCAAGTTGCACAAAAGGGTCGCGAAGCTCATCGGTGGCAAATCCCAGCCGGCACTGTCGCGCGGCCGCAGCTTGCCCCCCTTTGGTGATATCCTGCGGGTGCTCAAAGCCTTCGATCTTCTGCCCGCCATTTTTTTTCTGAAATCGCGCTCCGACTGCGATGCCGCCTTGAGCCGATGCCATGGCGCGGCGCCTTTGGCCAAGGAACAAAAAAACCGCATCCGCGACCGTATCGATATGCTGACCGAGGCCTCGCCGCACCTGTCCGGCCATCGCCAGCGGATTCATCTGGAGCAGGCCGGCGTCGCCGCGCACCATAGCGGCCATCTGCCGGGCTGGAAACTGGTGGTGGAAAACCTGATGACCGAAGGGCTGCTCACGGCGGTCTTTGCCACCTCAACCGTGGCCGCCGGCGTCAATTTCCCGGCCCGCACGGTGGTGTTTTTCAACTCCGACCGCTTCAACGGCATCGAATTCGCACCGCTTGACGCCACCCAACTGCACCAGATGACCGGCCGCGCCGGGAGGCGGGGCATGGACCGCATCGGGTTCGCCCTGGCCGTGCCCGGCCGTTTTATGGACCTGCGGCTTGTGGCACGCCTGCTTTCCTCCCGCCCGGACAAGGTGGCCAGCCGCGTACGCATCAACTTTTCCATGGTGCTCAACCTCCTGCTCTCCCACACACCGGCCCAGGTGGAGGAATTGCTCAAACGATCCTTCGCCACCTGGCTTTTGCTCACCGACGCCAGGGAAAGCCGCAGAAAAACCCGTATGGCCGGCGTCCACGAAATCTTGTGGGAGGACTTTCTGCGCCATCTCGATTTTTTAAAGGAGACTGGTTTCGTTGATGAAGAATACCGGCTGACCGGTGACGGCATCTGGGCCTCCCAGTTGCGTGTGGACCAACCCCTGCTGGTGGCCGAATGTTTGCGCCAAGGCCTTTTGCCGGAAACCGACGCTGCCCAGATGGCCGGTGTGTTCGCCTGTTTTGTCAACGAGCGGGAAACCGACGACCGTCTGGAGGGCCGCCTGGTCCCCAACCCCCTCAAAAAGCGGGTTTTAAAGATTCAGAAAAAATTGACCGGGTTCGCCCGACACATGCAATCCAGGGGGTTCGAGGTTCGCCAGCTCTATCTCCGACCGGCGGCCATGACTCATGCCTGGGCCTCCGGAATCCCCTGGGAAATGGTTGCCGGAGACTACGGCATGGCCGAGGGCAACCTGGCCATGCTGATGATGCGCACCGCCGACAACCTGCGCCACGCGGCCAATCTGGTGGACGTTTTTCCCAATGCCGCCACCACCGCGCGCGAGGCCATCGGTTTGATCATGAAGCCGCCCGTGGTTGAAGATCCGGATGCGAGACCGTCTTCAGACGAGGACTGATCAGGGTACACCAAGTCATCACCTCTAACGGAACAGGAGTGGTACATGGAAAGTTCCTTCTATCTGCCCTACCTCATTGACTACGCTCAACCCATGATTGACGACATCGCCATTTTCATTATTGCCATGTTCCTGGCTATTCTCATCAACGCTGAAGGGCAGGGTTTCGCCGCCACCTTTCTCGGAGACAACAAGTTCAAGGACGGCAGCCGCTTCCACTTCAATGCATTCCTTCATATGAGCCTGCTCGGAACGCTCAGTTTCTTTATCGCTGGTTTCGGATGGACAAAGATGGTCGACATCGATGTTTCCCAGTTCAAGTCCCATCCGCGCTTGAGGCTCTATCTCGCCCGCATGGGGGGGCCTGCCGCCAATTTGATAATGGCCAACATCGCCGCCAGCATCAACTGGATTCTCTCCAAATGGGCCTTTGAAAACAAGGTGTTCGTGATGTTGGCCCTCGTTAATGTAACCATGGCCGTCTATGGTCTGCTGCCGATTCCGCCTCTGCCCGGAGGGGCTTTGATCCAGGGGCTGTTGCAGGAAAGGGAGGAAGGTGAGAAGGAGTGGAAACGGCTCTGCCTGGCCGGCTCTTTGCTGCTGATCGTTGGATTTCTCATCATCAGGTTGCTTGACTGGCAGGGTATCAGCGCTCTGTTCAGTCCGGTGGTCCTGACCGTAACCAACTTTATTATGGGCAGATAGGTTTGGATTAAGCGTTCAGGGGGCGGGGGTTCACCAATCACTGATCAACCGTCACCACGATTTCCGACGAATCCGCCGGGTCGATAATGGTGATGCTATCGTAATCCCCCTTGCCTATGCCAAGCATCAGATAGGGATGGGTGATCGCCTGGGTGAGCATTGCCCCCTGCTTGGGCGTAATTCGGCGAACCGGAACGATGGCGCTGCGGTTTTCGATTGCTGCTCGATCCGCCGCGGCCTTCAGGGCATACCCGCCGGTGGATTTCAAACCCATCCAGATGACCAGCACGCCCTCCTTGGAAAAATCCACTTCTTCGAGAAAATCGCTTTCAGTACCGATTTTCGTTTTTTTGGTATGATTTCTTGAAAAATCGTCAACCTGCTTCCGGTCGGCAAGCCACATCGCTCCGGGAGCCTTGTCGACCATACCGCCGCCAGAGCCACCGCGAAGCGTCCTGATGGCTACGCTCGCTTGGGAGGTAGCCGATGAGGCCGAAAAAGAACATCCACCGGCAACAAGCCAAGTCATCAAAACCAATAGTCCCCACATCCAACGCGTCATTTTTCCCTCCACTTATCGCAAACGGGCAAACTGAAAGTCGGCACCGTCCGTCCCGGAAGACAGAGCGCTGCTGGATACAGTTAACTTTAGATCAGTGGAGAAATCAAGTCCGGTAAGATCGCCGTCGGTTTCCACGGTGGTGAGATGATCCAGGGAAGTGTACCCTCCCAGGGCCTCGCCGGCATCGCCGATATAGCCGTCGTTGTCCCGGTCACTGCCGGCCAGGATGACGTAGCTGCCGTCCCTGGCCACATTGTTGAAGGTGTATGTGTAACTGCCACCATCGACCCGGGCATCGTATTGGTCCAAAACGTCATAGGTATTGGAATCCATCAGCAGGACATAATGATACCCCGCATCAGCGGACGTGGACGTCGATCGCACCTGTAAGCTGATCGAAACCGAAACGGAACTGCTCGACGATAAGACAAAAGTAATTGTACCGGTATAGGTACCATCGGATGAAAGGGACGGATCGTCACGATCGGCGGTGACTTTATAGGTGCCCAGCCCGGTTTCTTCGTCCACACTGTCGGCAACCACCGTCAGCCAGCCGGTTGAATCCGCCGAATACGACGAGACCGAAAGATCGTCGTCGCCGACCTTGGATACGGTCAGGGTGGCGCTGGAGGAACTGGTGCCGAACGTAACGGAGGTGGGACTGACCGAGAGGGTCGTGGGAATCCCTTCGGAAACGGCTTCCACGGCCTTGTAAGCATCGATCAGACCATAACCGTAATAATCGTCTCGCCCTTGCTCGCCGATATCGTTGGTGATATCTCCATTTTGGAGCAAATTGTCCAAGGTGTCCGGCGTCAGGCTCGGCGCCAGGGCTTTCATCAAGGCCACCACACCGGCCACATGGGGCGTGGCCATGGAAGTGCCGCCTTTGGCTGAATAGTTGTATTTGATGGTGCCGGTGGAATCGTCTCCACAGGTGCTCCAGATCAGGTCGGTATACCCGTCGCCGTCGTAATCGCCTGAATCGCCGCCGGGTGCGGCCACGTCGATGGTGCTGCCATAGTTGGAGTAGGAAGCCAGGGAGCTGTTGATGTTCACCGCGCTGACCGAAATCACGCCGTCATAAGCAGCGGGATAGGAAGGCGTTGATGTGGCATTGTTGCCTGCCGCGGCAATCACGACAATACCTGCCGCGCGCACCTGGCGATAGACGCTTTGCTCAGTACTGGAATAGCTCGTGCCGCCCAGACTCAAACTGATGATGTCCGCCGTCCGGTCCGGCACGGTTCCGGAATCATTGTCCAACCCGGCCGCGTAACGGACGCCCTGCAAAACATCGTAATTGGTGCCGCCGCCAATACCCAGCACACGAATGGGCATAACCATCGTATTCCAACCGACCCCGGCCATGCCGGTATCGTTGTTGGTGCTGGCTGCAACGGTGCCGGCGCAATGGGTGCCGTGAAATGAGCTGGCACCGGGCGTCAAGCTGTCTCCCGGGTCGTTCGGATCATCGTCTATCCCGTCATCGTCGTTGCTAATGCTGGTATCGGAGACAAAATCATAGCCCGTATCAGTCAGTTTCCCGCTGAGATCCGGGTGACTCATCAACACACCGGTATCCACCACGGCCACGATCACGTCACTGCTACCAGTAGTCAAATCCCAGGCCTGGGGCAGGTTTATCTGGGGATAATGCCATTGCAGGTAATAATATGTGTCGTTAGGTTCGCTATCGTAAGGCTGAACAATGTAGTTGGGATCGGCGGATTCCACATCCGATCGCTTTTTCAGCGCCTTGATGACGAGCAGCGTATTGATCTTGCTCGCCAGGTCCGTATCCGTTGTCCCACTGTCAACCAGACAAGCTTTTAGTCCCAGGGCGTCGCTGGTCATGGATTGAAGCCCCTCATCATCGAAAGTGAGCAACATTTCACGACCGGCTGCACCCGCCGAGCGGGTCATTCCCATGGCCGTGATCCTGTCGGCGGTGGCAACGGCGGCTTGCACGCTGTCTTTGAAATGCACGATGGCCTCTTTGGGCACAAAATCGTGTTGGGTGGAAAGGGCGCTCACACAGTCGGTATCGTAATCCGCACCAATGGTCAGGATATAATTGGAGGCGCCGGAAAAGGCGTACACGCGAACGTAATAGGTTTCGTCTTCATAGGCGGTGATCGATTCATATTCATCGATACCCAGGGAAGCGTCGACAGTGTTACCATCGCTATCGAACAGATAAAGATCGAGGTCACCGGCATCGGTGTCGCCGATGGCAAGGGTAATCGTGTCACCGGAGGATAACTGAACGGCAAAATAGTCGCTGCGGTCACCAATGGTATATGAGCGCCCTCTTTCGCCCGATCCGGCAACGTTTACATATCCTCCGATGGAAATCGGGTTGTTGACCGGTTGCGCCGAGGCGACCGAATCGTTTTCCGAGAAGTCTTCGTTGGGATCGTTGACATCGCTGTCGATGGCAACCCCGGACGGGGCTTTGATGGTTCCGCTTAAGGTCACGGTACTCTGTTCGTCGCCCACGGAATCACTATCGCCATCATCGGCGGCATTGCTACCGCCACCACCACCGCATCCCGCACAAAATAAAACAATGAGTAGCAAGCATAGCCAAACAAATACCTTTAATCCATTCTTGGGCCAAAAACGGCCCTGCTTCCCACGAAGGCCCACGGGCGCCTCCTCTATTTTTTAGGACTTGGTTATAAAAGTATCTATCGGCCGTATCGCAAAAATTCTTAACGTCTAAAGAACGGATTAAGATGTATTCATCATCCGACCTGGCATCGGATTCGTCTTGACCCATACGAAGAGTTGGTTTTAGATAGTGCCCACCCCACGAATAGATGGTTTGCCACCAATTGCATAAAATAGAGATGGTAAGGATGCGCCCCATGGAAAACATAACGGTTATCGATATGAACGCAGTGGAAGGCGAGTATTCATTGGTCCCGGAATCCGATATTCGTTCTCGTATCAAACAGCTCCAGAACTGGCTGTTATCGCAGGATTTGGACGGAGCATTGCTTTTCCAGCATGTGGACATCTATTACTTCAGCGGCACCTTGCAACGATCCATACTGTTCGTTCCCGCCGAGGGGCGGCCCCTACTGATGGTAATAAAAAGTATGGAACGGGCCAAAAACGAATCACCACTATCGACGATTCTGCCCATCAGGGGACGCGGTGGGCTATTCCCGACCCTAACCGATTATAATTATACAAAGCTGGATCGCGTGGGGCTTGAATTGGATGTTCTTCCCGCAGCCCATTATCTCTGGTTCGTAAAACATTTCCCCAAAGCCGAGATTGTTGACGTTTCAATGGGCATCCGGCAATTGCGCATGATCAAATCGTCATATGAAATCGAACAGCTTCGGCGGGCAGCAGTCATCACCGACAAGGGCTACCAAACCATACGGGGGCTGATCAGGGAGGGCATGACCGAGCTTGAAATCGACGGTCTATTGTTTTCCATTGCCCGACAGCAGGGACACATGGGCCGTATGCGAATGCGGGGCTGGAACCAGGAAATGATCAACGCCCACGTGTTCACCGGCCCGGATGGCGCGGCGGTTTCCTGTGGGGAAACCCCGAGCAACGGCATGGGCGTGACACCGGCCCTGCCCCAGGGACCGGGGTGGGGTCGTGTAACGCGCAACCAACCGATTTATATTGATTACGGTGTGGTTATAGGCGGTTATCATTGCGACCAGACCCGCACCCTGGTGCTGGGCGACCTGGAACCAACGCTATCCAAGGCCCATGCCTGCAGTAAGGAAATCCTGGAGACCCTGGAAGCGCAAATCACGCCCGGCATGCCTTGCCGCGATATTTACGAAGAAGCAAAGAAAATCGCCGCCCAAAGAGGCTTCGCCGATCATTTCATGGGGTTCGGCGAGGGCCAGGTGAAATTCCTGGGCCATGGTTTGGGATTGGAGATCGACGAGTTTCCGGTTTTCGCGGCTAAGTTCGACATGCCGGTGCAAGAAGGGATGGTCTTCGCCCTGGAGCCCAAGTTCAGCTTTCCCGGCGTTGGCATCGTAGGCATCGAGGACGATTACCGGGTTACCGCCAAAGGGGTTGAGCGGCTGACGGTGACCGAGCAGGATGTAATGCACATTTCGGTTTGAACGATTTCAGATGGCAATCAAAATCGGAATAAGCGACGATAAAGTGATTATTCCTGCTTTTTCCATTTCAGATGCGCCCGCACCAGGTTGATATCACCATAGGAGGCGTCATCGCCCAAAGCCTGCTTGGCCTCCTTTAGCGATGTCATCCCGACCCGTTTCAATTCCACCTCGATTTGCTTTCTTTTATCGTCCGCAACCAACCGATCAATGGCAAGCGCGCCGGTTTCCACGAAATAGGCCAGGTGGCTCTCAATGGTGGTGGGGACCAATCCGCGCGTTTCGGCGATCTGGGCGATGGTCTGTCCTTTTTCGAACAACTCCAGGGAGATCTTTTTGGTTTCGCCGCGCGGCGCCGGTTTGGCCTTGGGTTTTGCTTCGGCCGGCGGGGGATCGGGCAGGGTGACGGTTTGGATGTCATGTTTTTTCCGATACTCCGTCACCATGGCCAGCAGTTCCTCGCCATAGCGTTTGGCAAGCTGTTTGCCTATTCCTTTTATTTTCTTGAGTGCGTCCGATGAATCCGGCAAATAAATGGCAATCTGAATCAGGGTCTTCTGATGCATTACCTGGTAGTGAGCGATGGCTTCGGCCTGGGCCTTCTCCGCACGCCAGGCCTTCAGGGTTTCGAAGAGTTCGGGATGGGCGATGTCCTCCTCCGAATAGAGGGGGGTCGATGGCTTTTTTGGTGTTGGTGTTTCACCGGTCATGGCTGCGGAAATGGCCCGAAAATAGGCTTCCGGCGCGAACCCTTGCTCGCAGCTTTTCACCCCGGCCAGTCTGCTGTCGATTTCCGATTGCAGACCTTTGCGCACCCGGTTGATTTTCTTTAAAATCGACTTGTTGTCGGACTCGATCACAAGCGCTGGAATCGCCCGGGCGACACCGGTTTCCAGTTTTTCCTGAAAATAGGCCGACGCCTTGGTGATGCGCTCCAGAATGTGGGCATCACTTGAAGGCAGCGCGTTGTCCGAAAAAAGCCCCTGCAACTGCCGGCCGAATTTCTCACCAACGCCGCAAACTTCAGATTCGGTTTGTGCCTGCATGGCGCGCAGGTCGCCGCCACCGGACACATGCACCACGCCGGCATTGCCCAGAAGCAAGCCCATCAAACGCCCAAGAAGGCTTCCCAGGCGACTGAAATCGAAACAATTCAGCAAAAGCCGCTGCTGGTACCGCACCTTTTGGCAATTAAGCTGATCGGTTGTCGGCTCGCGGCTCTGGTTCTCCTCGGTGAAGCGGCATACCGTCGGATCGGCTTTGATTGCCCCGGCGGTAAGCTTGGATGACAGCATCATGCCCTCAAGGGTGCGGCAGCGGCTCAAGGCCACATAGACCTGGCCGTGGGCAAAGGCGGCCTGGGCATCGATGATGGCCCGGTCAAAGGTCAACCCCTGACTCTTATGAATGGTGATCGCCCAGGCCAGCCGCAACGGATACTGGCTGAAGGCACCGATTTTGTTTTCCCTGATCTCCTGGGTCTCGCGGTCCAGCTTGTAGTCGATGTTCTCCCAGGTGACCGGTTCTACATCGATAATGCTGTGATCTTCAGGACAGTTAATGCGGATGGTCTTTCCGGAAATGGCTGAAATGGTTCCGATCTTGCCGTTGAAATAACGTTTTTCAGGCGAAAGGTCGTTGCGTACGAACATCACCTGAGCCCCCTGTTTCAGTTCCAGGGTGGCCGCCGTGGGAAAGCTGTGCTCAGGAAACTCACCTTCGATCTCGGCGTCGAATCGGTAGGTTTTGCCCGGCAACCGATCAAGCCTTGAATCGTTGATGGCGTCGGCCTGACGGTTGTGGGTACAAAGGGTAATACACCCTTCAGCCTCACCGGTATCGAAATCCGGGATGAAACGCCGGTTGAGCGCCTCCAGGGATGCAGCGTCCATCCGTCCACCGCGCACCTGATTCAACAGGGCGATGAACCGGTTATCCGCCTGGCGATAGATATGCTTCAGCTCGATGCTGACCATCTCGGTTTTACCAAGGGCGGTGCTGCTGAAAAAATAGGGCGAGGCATAGACACTTTTCAGCATTTGCCAATCCTCGTCCCGGACCACCGGCGGAAGCTGAAAAAGATCCCCGATCATCAGCAACTGAACGCCCCCGAAAGGCTCGTCCCCCATCCGAAAGCGTCGCAGAACCGCGTCCACGGCATCCAGAAGATCGGCCCGCACCATGCTGATTTCGTCAATCACCAGCAAGTCGAGGTTTTTAATGATGTCGATTTTTTCCCGGCTGAACCGGTACTGGGTATGACCGGCCTGATTGCCGGGAATAAAAGGCCCGAACGGCAGTTGAAAAAAGGAATGCAGGGTCACCCCGCCGGCGTTAATAGCGGCCACCCCCGTGGGCGCGGCGACCACCAGGCGTTTGGGGGAGGCGTGCCTGAGTCCTTTTAAAAACGTGGTCTTGCCGGTTCCGGCCTTGCCCGTTAAAAAAATATTACACCCCGTGTCACGCACATATTGACCGGCAAGCGCCAATTCGGAATTTTTGGCATCCATGGCAGGCAGTCTCCTTTAAGCAAAATGGATTTTTAATAAGACGCTCAGCCGGCCACCATCGTCCACGCCAGGGCCAGCAGCCCGGACAATGGAAAAAGGCTCTCCACAAAAAACTCAAGGCGCATGCCGGGCAGCATGGGGCCTTTCTCATAGGATTGAATCAACAGCAGCATGGCACCGGGGCAAAGGGCCAGCAAAAAACCGAGAGGGGTAAACACGCCAACGGCAGCCATTGCCGTGGGCAGAATCATACAGCCAACCAGAATAATTCTGAGCAGATCAAAGGTCCGTCGGTCCCCCAGCAGAATGGGGAGGGTCTCCTTGCCGATGATCCGGTCTCCCTGGACATCCAGAAGATCGAAAAAGGCGGTGCGGCAAAACACCAGGCCCGTGGCCCACACAAACACCGTCCCGTGCAGGGTAACCGATGCGGGTCCCCAGGAAAAACCGGGCAAAAGCGCCGCCACCACCCCCCAGGCAACGGCAATCAGGATGGTTTTGGAGCCGGGAACGTCCTTGATGCGTCTGAAGCGAACCCCCGTCTTTTCAGGAATTAAATAGAGATTGTAGCAAAGCCCCAAAAGACTCATGACCAACAGGGCGATAAAGGCCATGCCACCGATGGCCGAGGCCGAAAGCAACCCCAGGCCACCGGCGGCAATGGAAATAATCGACAGGGAGAACCGGTGCCGCCGGTAAAAGCGTGCCCGTTCCGGATCATTGTATTCGTCTTCGGCCGTGCCGGTGAGATGGTTCAACAGGTGCATGGACAACACGTAAAGCATGGCCACCGAAATCGGCGCCGCTTCCGGGGGCATCCCCATCAGCCGGGTGCAGGCAAAACAGAGACACCCCGCACCAAAGGCCACATAGACATTGACCAGCAAAGCGACCTTGATCAACTTTCCGGCCAGCCGATAGAAGCCGGTTCGCTTGCGGATGGGCAACTTCTCCAACTCCCGGCAAACCCGACGGATGATCCAATTGGGGGTGGAAGCGCCCGCGGTGATACCGAGCTTTTCGACCCGATCCAGGGCTGCATCATCCAATTCCGCTTCGGTCTCAACATGAAAGGAAGGCTTGCCGGTCTCGGCGGCGATTTCAACCAGGCGCTGGGTGTTGCCGCTCTGCTTGCCGCCAACCACCACAATGGCGTCGACCCGGCCGGCCAGTTCCTTGACCTCCGCCTGCCGTTTCTCCGTGGAATCGCAAATGGTGTCGAAGCTTTTATAGTGGGGGAATCGTTCGGCGGCCCAGGCCTTCACCTGATCGTAGAACCGGATGTTCTGGGTGGTCTGGGCCACGATGATCGCCTGATCGAATGCAGGCAGGGCATCCAGTTCCGCCATGGAGCTGACCACGTGCCCCGCATCGCCGGCATACCCCATCAGGCCCACCACTTCAGGGTGGTCCCGGTCGCCGATGATAATGGCGGCATACCCTTTGCGAGCATGTGTACGGATAATGGTCTGAACCCGAATCACCCGTGGACAGGTGGCGTCCACCACGTTGAACCCTGCGTCGCCGAGCCGCTTTTTATCGGCCGGAGGCACGCCGTGGGCACGGATCAGAACCGTACCCTCCCCCGCCTCGGGGATGGAGTTGAGCACCGTGATGCCTTTTTCGGCAAAGAGCCCCAGAACCTGCGGGTTGTGAATCAGGGGGCCATAGGTATGGATCGGTTCGGCATGTTTTCCCGGCGCGTCCAGGGCCAGTTCCACGGCCCGCCGCACGCCCATGCAGAAGCCGGCGGTCTTGGCGATTTCAATCTTCATCAGCATTCAAAATAATGGTTTTGGACGGCGTCATCGGTCGTCGCGGTATTTATTATACAGCATCCTCACTCTGGCCTTGCCAAAATCATCATTCTAAACGCGACTGTTAAGACCGGTCAATCGGAGTTTTCCAAAAGCGGTTTGAGATAGTCAATTACCAGGGTTTCCACCAGGTGCGGCAAGGGGTCTTCGGACACGCCGATCACATCGACGTTTTCCTGAGAAATGGGCAGGATCATCTTGGGGGTCGAACAGCCGGAAACGGCGGCGGCCATTTTGGGGGTAACCTCCCCCATCATGGAATGCGCCAGCATGATGGCCAGGGTTCCGATCACCACATCCACCCGCCCGACGGTCTGGACAATGGCATTTTCTCCCGATGCTCCCCGGTTGGCCCTTGCCTTGAGCATTTGGGCGGTGGCGATGGCGTTGGTTCCCAGAGCGACAATCTCCACCGATTCACCAAACTGATCTTTGATCTTTTTGATGATCGTACTGCCGATGCCACCGCCCTGACCGTCTATCACACACACTTTTTTTTGCGGACCCGTCATAGTTTTTCCGCCTTGGCCCTGGATTTACGCTTGCGTTTGGGCAATCGGTGACTCGGGCCTTTTTTTCGGGTAGTCGGCCGCCATCCATCCCGATCCTCGGGATCTTCACCGCCCTTCATCGAAAAGTAGTCGGCCATAACCAATTTGTCTTCAAAAGCGGGAGAATCCATGGTCGCCGCACCGGCTGCTTCGGCGGCAACCACCACCTCCCTGTCGCTGCTGACCACCAGGGCGCGCTCCTTCTCCCTTCGGGCCATGCGGCGAATCACATCATCGGCGCTTTCCCCGGCCTGGGAAAAACGCATGGCGATGCCTTTGGCTTGGTCCCGGTTGGGCAGAAGCGCGGGATCACCGGCCCCGTCAAAAACCACGGTAATCTTGTGATGCTTGATCTTTTTATATGCCGCCAGCCGATCCACCAGCGCATCGCGGCCCAGCTGAAGGTCCTGTCCATCCAGTTTCGAGAGTTCCGATGATTGGCGAATCAGGTTGTAGCCGTCGATGATAATGTGAATAGCCATTTGGCGGGTTAATTTTTTCTGAGCAATTCCAACAGCCGATCAAGATCGTCGTCGTTGAAGAAATCTATTTCGACACGACCTTTTTTGCCCTTGCGCTGAATTCTCACCCGGGTTCCGAAATGGCGGGACAAATCTTCGGAAACATCGTTAAAATAGCGCGCCTCGGGGGTTGGCTCGGGCGCCGGTTCGGCCTGTTTCTCTTTATTGATGCGTTTGATCAGCGCTTCGGTCTGGCGCACGGATAATTTCTTGGCCATCACCTCCCGCCAGGCCGCGGTTTGTTTTACCGGGCTGTCGGCGCCAAGCAAGGCGCGGGCGTGCCCCATGCTCAGGGCGCCTTCGAGGATACTGGTTTTGATCGCATCGGGAAGCTGGCGCAGCCGCAAAAAATTGGCCACGGCGCTTCGGCTTTTGCCGACCCATTCTGCCGCCTGATCCTGGGTCAGTTCAAATTCGGTAATCAGACGGTGGTAGGCCTCGGCCTCTTCAATGGGATTGAGATTTTCGCGCTGGATATTCTCGACGATGGACATCACCAGCATGTCGGAATCAGAGAGTTCTTTGACAACCACCGGCACCTGTTCCAGCCCGACCAGCGTCGCCGCCCGCAAACGCCTTTCGCCGGCAACCAGTTCATAGCCAACGTCGTCGGCGCGAACCAGCAGCGGCTGGATAATCCCCTGGCTGCGGATGGAATCGGCCAGTTCCTTCAGTTCCGCCTCGGCAAAGGTCCGCCGGGGCTGGTACCGATTGGGCCGGATCATGTCGATATCGCATAAAAAATAGGATTTGTCGGCCTGGGATTGAGGCTCGGTGGTGGCGTTGGCATCGCCCAGATTGGGTATCAGGGAGTCAAGTCCCCGACCCAAGGCGATTTTGCGTTTCTTTTTAGCGCCCGAACCGGCGCTGCGTTGACTGGGTTTGTTTGGCATGCGGGTGTCCTATACGTCGATACCACCGGTCGACACTAGAGCGCCTGGCCCACCGGCGTTACCGAGCAGCCGCTCAGGCAGTTTTTTTAGCATTGACGGTCGGATGGATGTCCATGATCTCCTTGGCCAGCTTATAATAGCTCGCCGCGCCGGGAGACAGGGCATCGTACATCATTATGGGCTGTCCGAAACTGGGCGCTTCACCCAGGCGGACATTGCGGGGAATCGTGGTCTTGAACACCAGCTCTTTGAAATAATTCTCGGCGTCCTCGGCAACCTGATGGCTCAAGTTGGTACGGCGGTCGTACATCGTCAGCAAAATGCCGGTAATGATAAGCTCGGGGTTCAATCCGCTTTTGATTCGATGAAAGGTCTCCACCAGTTGACTGAGCCCCTCCAGGGCATAAAATTCACATTGCAGGGGAATCAGCAGGGAAGTGGCCGCCGTCATGGCGTTTACGGTAAGCAGACTCAGAGAGGGCGGGCAATCGATAAGGATATAATCGAAGTCCTCCATCACCGGCGCCAGAAGACGCCGCAGAGCCGTTTCCCGACCCGAACGATCCATCATTTCAACTTCAAAACCGATAAGATCCACCTGGGAAGGCATCACCTTGAGGCACTCGATCTGGCTGTCGACGATAACGGCATCGGCATCGACATCGCCGATAATCCCATGGTAGAGCGTCCTGGTCAATTGAGATTTATCCAAACCGATGCCGGTCGTGGCATTGGCCTGGGGGTCACAATCCACCAATAGCGTTCGCCGCTCGGAAATGGCCAAGGCCGCTGAGAGATTTACCGCTGTCGTCGTTTTTCCTACGCCACCTTTTTGGTTGGCGATGCATATAATCTGTGCCATGGGCAAGCTTTAACACAAAACATGCTGTTTGAAAAGCGGATTAGAATATGCCATGCTACTAGGCAAAAGCAGTCAGGAACCCTTTGCGTCAATCTCTGGAAAAGCATCATAACATGTTGATACAAAAAAAGATAACCACAATTTTAACCATCACTGCGTTTCTCTTCTCACTCATGCTCATCAACGCACCGCAAGGATGGAGCATCACCATCCAGCAGGAGCGAGAACTGTCCAAGGAATTCATGGGGGTCATCAAAGCCCGTTACCGGCTGATCAAGGATCCCGTTGTAGTGGATTATTTGAATCGTGTGGGCAACCGTATTCTGGACGCCATCCCCCCCCAGCCGTTCAAATACAAGTTTTATGTGATTCAGGAGGACGTGTACAACGCTTTTGCCACGCCGGCGGGCCATATTTTCATCAACAGCGGCCTTTTCGGGGCGCTGGAATCCGAAGAGGAACTGGCCGGCATTATGGGCCATGAAATCGCACACGTGGTCTGCCGTCACATATCCCAGCGCATCGACCGATCAAAGAAAATCGGCATGGCCACCCTGGCCGGCATGGTGGCCGGTGTTCTGCTGGGCGCCGGGGGCGCCGGTGAGGCTGCCGGAGCTGTCACCATGGGGTCGATGGCCGCCGGACAGTCCATCGCCCTGGCCTACAGCCGCGAAAACGAAATGCAGGCCGACCAGTTGGGCCTGAAATTCCTGACCCAGGCCGGCTACACCGGATGGGGGCTGTTAACCTCGCTAAAAAAGATCCGAAGCAAGCAATGGTACGGGTCCGATCAGGTCCCCACCTACCTGATGACCCACCCGGCCTCTGAGGAACGCATGAGCTATATAGACAGCCTGCTCAGCCAGAAAAAATACCAGACGGCCGAAAAAACGCCCTTGGTGGGCGGGTTCGACCTGGCCCATACACGGGTGGTGGCCCTCTATACGGACGCCGATTTGGCACTGGCACATTATGAGAAAGCTCTGGCCAGAACCCCTGACGACCCCATGGTCAACTACGGCTATGCCCTTACCCTGACCCGCAAAGACCACTGGCGTGAAGCGGCCGAGCACATGAAAAAAGCCCTTGAGGGCAATGCCATGGCCCCCCATATGCTTCAGGACCTGGGCAAAATCTATTTCCATGACGGAAAATACGACAAGGCCGTGAACGCCCTGTCCTCCAGCGGCACCACCGATGACCCGCAAATCCAGCTATACCTGGGTCGCGCCCGGATGGAGACGGGCGAGATGTCCGAGGCCAAAAAGATTTTCAAGGAACTGGTGTACCATCACCAAGAGTACACCAAAGCGTACTACTATTTAGGCGAGTGCTGCGAGCGCATGCAGGACAAGTTCGGCGCCCACTATAATCTGGGACGCTATTACAGTCGAAGAAAAGACATGGAAAACGCCGAATTTCATCTCAAGCAAGCCATGAAGCTGGCCGCCAACGACGAGCAAAAGCAGCTGGTGCGCAGCGCACAAAAGGCCTTCGAAGTGAACAAAAAGGGAAAGGGAAAAGAGAAACCACCTTCCAGCTGACGCCCGCTGGATTCACATTCAACGAGATATTCTGAAAAACCCGATCCTAAATCGTGCCCGCCTTTTGCAAAGGCTTATCCAATACCTGCCTGATGGTAATCGCCATGTCATTGCTCAACAGAGGCTTCTTCAAATAAGCGGCGAACCCCATTTCGCAGGCAGCGGATTCGCTGACCGACGAGCTTAACCCCGAGCATAAAATAATCGGCATATCCGGCCGGAGGGAATGCATGCGCTTGGCCAGGGTTCTTCCGGATATCACCGGCATGGCCATGTCGGTAACCACCAGATCCCACGCCGACGGATCCCGTTCGAATATCGACAGGGCGTCCACGCTGCTGGTGCTGGCGGTAACGTCATATCCCAGGCGCGTCAACAGCTGGCTGGCCACATCCGTCTGTATGGTTTCGTCATCCACGAACAAAACACTCTCGTTACCGGTCGGCATGGCCGCTTGAACGCTTTGCGGACTGGTTGTCGATCCTGAACAGACAGGCAGAAAAACATCGAACCGACAGCCGCCGTGCATCCGGTTTTTCACCGTAACAGCGCCGCCCGCGGCGGTAACGATTCCGTGAATGACGGCAAGTCCCATTCCCGTGCCCCTGCCTTTGGGCTTTGTCGTAAAAAAGGGGTCAAAAATCCTGTTCAGGATTAAATCGGGAATGCCGCCGCCGTTATCGATTACCGTAAGCCGAACATAACTTCCTGGACTTACGTCTGAAAGAGTTTCAACAGACGTCTCGTCCAGCGTAACGTCGGCCAAATGTAATTCCATGACCCCGCCGTCATCTCCCATGGCCTGCGCGGCATTGGCCAACAGATTAATGCAAATCTGGTGAATTTGTGTGGGATCACACCGCACGAACGACTGGCTGTCAAGATAGGATTTGATCTGAACACTGGACGGCAAGCCGGCTCGGATCAAGGTCAGCGCTTCCGTAACCACCGGTTCGATATTGACCGATTGCACGACGGTCTCGTCCCGTCTGCTGAAAGCCAGAATTTGTTGGACTAGACTTTTGGCCCGATTGGCCGCGGCAAGGACCTGACTTAGATTCCGACTGGCTCCGGAGGATTGATTCAGATCCAGT
Source organism: uncultured Desulfosarcina sp. (assembly GCA_963668455.2). GTDB lineage: Bacteria > Desulfobacterota > Desulfobacteria > Desulfobacterales > Desulfosarcinaceae > Desulfosarcina. The sequence continues at coordinate 294,460 of CAXXOY010000014.1, read as the reverse complement.
CGCACAATTTCCACGTACCCGATAATAGCAGAAAGGATGTTGTTGAAATCGTGGGCAATCCCACTGGCGAGGGTCCCAATGGCCTCCATTTTCTGTTTCTGTTGGTGTTGGAACGGGCTGGGAGATGAAGTGCCCGCTTCCCCCGACAGGCATTCTTTTTCATCATGCGCCGCCAGAGTGCCGGCACTGTCCGCGACAACAGGCTCGATCGTAAGCATTTTTGCCTGGCCATACAAAACAGCGCTGGCCTCCAACATCACTTCGGTGCCATCGGAAAGGGGTTGAACCCAAACCCCGGAACGCAACCGTCCCCGCTGTTGATCGGCCCAAAACAATTCGGCCTGCTGGATAAACGCCCGTAAAACTGGAAAAAGGTCAACTGGTGACACAGACAGGTAGCCGGAAGCCCCGGGCCGACAAAACTCGTCAAACCAGACAGGCGCCTCGCCAACAAGATGGAAACAGCCCCCGCCCTCATGGATCATGGCAACGATATCCAATATTTTAAACAGTCTGATATCTTTATCCATTTTCAATCATACAGTTTCCACCCGTAGGCTTTAATGGGTCCATCCACGCCACGCAGTTCGAGCTGTCGGGCGGTGAAGGCCCGACGGTCGGTATCCAGGGCCTTGAGCGTTGTCTCGTCGATCAACAGCTCCGAACCGGCCGCCCGGCTTTCAAGCCGCGCAGCAAGGTTTGCCGAATGACCTGTAATGCTCAGGGTTTTACGCTCATCACTGCCGATGGCGCCCAACACCACGGAACCGGTGGCGATTCCCACCCCCACGCCAAGAGGCGTGTTACCGGCAAGCTTTCGACGCTCGCCGATCCGATGCGTATTGTTTATTATGGTTTTTCCGGCGGTCACGGCCAGGTTTTCCGTGGAAACGTCCGATGGCAGCACGCCGAATACGGCCATGATCGCATCTCCTGCAATCTTGTCGATGATGCCCGCGCAATCGAGCACCGGTCCGATCATGGCTTCCAGGTAAGTGTTTAAAATACCGAAAACATGATTTGGCGACCGGTGTTCGCAAAAAGCGGTAAAGTCACGGATGTCGGCAAACAAAATGCTCAAGGTACAACGCCTAGCATCGCCTTTGCATCCCAGGTCCACCAATCGGGGGACCATGCCTTTGCCCAGATACTGATCCAGAATACGAACATGGGTATCGCGCAACAGACTCAATTCGTTACGCTTTTGCTGCAACCCTTCCTGATCCTGAACTTTCCGGGAAGCATCGGTCAAAACAACCCATACGTGGTCATCGTCCTTGAAAAAATGCAAATCCGCAATCACTTGCCCGGCCCATCCAACGCAGTCCAGCACCAGACGGTCCCCGTCAAAGGGCAGCAGGCCTTCGGTGAAACAGAGCAATTCGCCGATGTGTTGACCCATGCGAGGCGTCGGGATCCGGTATTGGGCAAGGGGGCCGCCCCACGAAAGAATCGCGCCTTTGACGTCGAGCTTGAAATAAACAGGACAAACGCGGCCGACGAACTGATTCAGCAAATAATCGACAACCGGTTGAGGGAAGTCCACGATTTACTCCACCACCATCATTTGAGCCAATTTGAGAAAGGCCAATTCCACACCGGCCCCTTCCTTGGCACTGGTTTCGATAACAGCGGTGCCTTCGGCTTCAAGCGCGCGCACACGCTCCGGATCGATTTCCCACAAATTGGCCAGGTCGGATTTGTTGAATGCGAACAACACCGGGATCTGCCCGATGGTTTCCAGACACCACCGCCGAAGCTCCAGGGCAACGTCCAACGTATCCGATCGGGTACCGTCCACGACCAGAAGACACCCGGAAGCCCCCTGCAAATAAGAAGGACGTACCGTTTGGGTATCGTCCTTGCCCTGAATATCCCAAAGAATCAGGTCAATGGGCTGGCCATCGACAACGACCTGCCTTTTGTCCACCTTGACCCCGACCGTGGTGTGGTATTTTTCCGAGAAAATGCTGTGCACATACCGTTGAACAAGACTGGTCTTGCCCACTGCAAAAGCGCCAAGCATGCATATTTTCTTTTTCAGCATCGATCCATAAGTCCTAGCGTGTGGAATCGCCGTCGAACAGCCTGAAATCTGTAACCAGTCTGAAAACGACACAGCGGCGAAGAGCCTGTTTCCGTTCCGTGGGGAGATCCATGTCAATGGGTGGATATATGCCCATGCCGACCCAATCCGTCGCAAGCGCTACATCCGTTTCTTGGGCAATATACCGCAATACGGTCTGGGCGCGCTGCTGGCTGATCCATAAATTGGCCTCCTCTGTGCCCAATTCGTCAGCGTAGCCCTGAATACGAACCGTTAGCACCGCTTCCAGCTTTTTGGAAAGGCGCGCCAGTTCGCCGAGTGTCTTCGTAAGCTCTGCCAGCTCTCTTTCCTGCCCCTCGGCCATTGTCGACAACCGGAAGGGGAAAAGAATCCGTATCTGCTCAATCTTCCTACGAAGCGGCGCGATGGCTTCCATATCGACGTCGACCAGGCCGTCCGCGATGATGCCGCCAATCCCGGGAAGTGCCGGCCATGTCGTCTTCAACCGCTTGATCCATCGATGCTCGGCCGAACCCGTGGCGACAAGCCGATCACCGGCCAGCTGCAGCGAAACGGTTGAAGGCGTCTCCAGCGTCTGTTTGGCCCGTTCCAGCACAAAGGCCGGATCCAGCGAGGAAAAGGGCCGAAAATTGAAAGAGACCTGTCTTCCCCGCAAACCGGCATCGACCGGGAAAGCAGAGGGATCCTCGGCCAAGGGATCCTTCAGGCCGCGAACCGCCAAATGCCGGCCATCTTTTTCGGCATCGATGACGATCACCCCGGGTTCCTGCCGGAGCATCGCCAACAGGCGCTCACAGCGCTGATCGAAAATAAGGCCCGTGATCCCCCAGGCAAGCAGAAGGCCCACCAGAACCGCCGTGGCAATCCAAAGCAAGGGGGACACCTTTTGCCGTGAACGCTTGAACTCGGTGTCCAAAAGCGTGTCAAGCTCTTCCTCGGCGCTTTCGAAGGCAAGCGTGTCGCCCTCGTACTCATCCAGCGCTTTCTGAAAAAGAATGTGAATGCTGGCCAGCGTTTCCGACATACGCTGACGCAGGGCAAGGGGCGGAGTTCCTCGGATAACCGCCGCCATATAGGCTTTCGAGCCCTGCTCGATCCAGATGCTGCGCTGGTTGCCGATACGCAGGGTGTCCAGCCCCTGTTCGCTCGTGCCGCCGAAGGAGTCCGTAACAAAGTCCTCGATGGCCGTGAGCATTCCCGAAACCATGTCCGGGTCTTCGTGACTTCCTCCGCTGCTCACGTGCTGAAGCACCAGGCCGGATGCGCGGTGCACAAGAAAAATCTGTTCCACCTGATACACGAGAGTGTGCAGCAGAACGATTTCCGCATAAGGCCGGTTGGTGCGAAAAGCTTCGATACGCCATTTGAGCCCCTGGATGGAAAAGCTATGGTTGAGCAGCTGGTTGACGTTCTGGATCATCCCCATGATCGCGGCGGAGATGGCACGTCTTATACCAGGACCCATCAGGGGAAAAATGGCATTGGCCAGAACCTTGGGATCCTTGCGCACCGAATCGAGGATCGCCTCTTCAATGGTGGCTCGCAACGATCCGGCAAGACGCTGATCGCGCGCCAGGGAAAGGGAGATGGCGTCGGGAAGGATACGACTGGTCTCTTCGATCCGGCTGGCTGGATCATCAAGGCGTTGTTCCAATTCTCCGAGGCGGTCTGTCTCGGGACCGACGATAATCCGCCGTAAGGTCTCAAGCGCTTCCGTTTGCGGCTCCGCTTGGCCTGCGGACGGCCCTGAAGGATCGTTCGAGGAAACCATGGATAAAGGGATTCCCCTTACTCGGGTTTGGGTAACTGAAACTCGTTTTTAAGTTGCATGGAGGCCTCCATAAACAAATCGGCCAACGCCATACGATCGGTCTTCTCATGGCCCAGCGCGTCAATGGATTGGTCCAGATGCTTTTGCAGGGCGTCATTCTTTTCCCGCATTTCGGTCATCACGGTTTTGGCCTGCTGAAGAATCTGATCCTGCGCCTCGCGCTGGTTGTCAATGACCTTGTCGTTTAGCACCCGCAATTTGCCTTCAAGCCCCTTCTTGGCGTCACCGATCTTTTCCGTGAGGCTGTCCGCGGATTCCATGCGCTCGTTTTTTTCCTGGTTCAACTGATCGGCGATGCTGCGCAACTCCTTGCGGGTGAACTGCTCAAGGGTATCCAGGGTGGTTTTGGTTTCACTTCGCAAGGCCGCAAGCCCCTTTTCGAGCTTGTCTTCCATGGCCGCCAGTTTCTTTTCTATCTGCCGGGCCTGGGAGCCGAAAAGAATATCCCGAATTTTTCCGATGTTTTCAGTTTCAGTTTCAGACACCGCGTTCCCTGTCTTGGGGATCTCCGCGCCTTTTTCCTTGGGGGCCGGGGTATTGCCTTGGGACATATCGCCTCCTTTAACGATTCACGCGAGGGGTGCCGAAGAAACCAGGCGGAACGTTAAGCTGTGCTCTTGCCATCTTTGAAGGAGCACCAAAATGGAAAATAATGTAGCCTTTAAAAACAAGACTGAACAAAAAAGTTGACACCTGTGCATAAAAAACTACCTACCGATGAATGAAATAAAAAGTCAACAACGATTCCACCTCTGAATAATCGCTAACGCTCCTCCATGGGGAATACGCCGCGCCCATCAATTGCGGTCAAAACGTTCGAACTGCATGGAATAGGTTCCCCTTCCCTGGGTGGCAGAACGCAGGCTGGTGGAATAGCCGAACATGTTGGCCAGGGGAACGATCGCCTTGATCACCTGAATCCCCATTTTGGGTTCAATGGCTTCGATCTTACCGCCACGGGCGTTAAGATCGCCGATGACATCGCCCATGAAATCTTCCGGCACAAGCACTTCCACGGCCATGATGGGATCAAGCAAAAAGGCGCTGCCATTGGAAAGCCCATCGCGCACGGCCATGGAGGCCGCCACCGTAAAGGCCAGCTCGGTGCCGTTGCTTTCCCCGGCGGTGGCCGCGGTGAGCACCGCCCTGACGTCCACCACGGGATAGCCCATCAGAATGCCGCTTTCCATCGACTCGGTGACGCCTTTTTCGACCGCCTTGGCAAACACCGGACTAAGGGCCGTTTCATCCACGCGGGATTCGAACCGGTTGCCTTCTCCGCGCGGGACCGGCTCCATACGCAAGGTTACCTCGGCGTGGTGACGGCTGCCGGCCATCTCCTTGTCGAACACGGCGCTGCCGGTGGACGCGGAGCCAATGGTCTCGCGATAAACCACCTGGGGCTTGCCCACATTGACCTGGGTATTAAACTCACGCTGCATGCGGCTGGTTACGATTTCCAGATGTAACTCGCCCATGCCTGACAAAATCGTCTGACCGGTATCTTCATCCTCGCGAACGCGCAAGGTCGGGTCCTCGGCCATGAACTTGTTCAGCACCTGTTCAAGCTTTTCATGGTCCGCATGGGTTTTGGGTTCCACAGCCACGGAAATCACCGGTTCGTAAAAATCCATCTGCTCCAGCAAAACCGGCTTGTCCTGCTGGCAAAGCGTCTCCCCGGTGGAGGATTCTTTCAGTCCGACCACGCCCACAATGGAGCCCGGGCCGGTCGAATCCACCCGTTCGCGCTTATTGGCGTGCATTTTCAGGATGCGCGACAGTTTCTCCTTTTTCTTGCGGCTGGGATTGAAAACATCGGTACCCGCATTCAGCTTGCCGCTATAAACCCTGACAAAGGAAAGCTTGCGGCCCTCGATCATGGAGACCTTGAAAATCAGCGCCGCCAGAGGCCCCTTTTCCTTGGGTTCGCAAACGATGGCCTCGCCGGATTCGGGGTGCACGCCCTTGATGGACGGGACCTCCACCGGACTTGGCAGATACTGGACGATGGCATCCAGAAGGGGCTGAACACCTTTATTTTTCAGGGCGCTGCCGCACAGCACCGGAACCAGTTGCAAGTCGATGGTGGCCTTGCGAACAGCCGCATGAATCGTATCCGCATCAATGGGCGATTCGGCCAGGTAGGCATCCATGATGTCGTCGTCCACCTCGGCAAGGGTTTCCAGAAGCTGATCCCGATACATGAGGGCATCGTCCTCAAACTCGGCATCGATCGCTTTGGTGCTGAAACTGGCACCGAGGGTATCATCGTCCCATTCGATCTGCTGCATGCCGATCAGATCAATAACTCCTGTAAAGGTGTCTTCGCTGCCCACCGGAATCTGAAGAATCAGGGGGCTTGCCTTGAGCTTGTCTCGCATGGCCTGCACAGTCGCGAAAAAATCGGCGCCAATGCGATCGAGCTTATTGACAAAGGCGATCTTGGGGACTTTGTACCGGTCCGCCTGGCGCCAAACGGTTTCCGACTGCGGTTCGACACCGCCCACGGCACAAAAAACACCCACAGCGCCGTCGAGAACTCTTAAGGAGCGTTCAACCTCGATGGTAAAGTCCACATGCCCTGGCGTATCGATGACCTGGATGTCCATCCCTTTCCACTGGCAGGTGGTTACCGCTGAAGTGATGGTGATCCCCCGCTCCTGCTCATCGACCATCCAGTCCATCACGGCCTCGCCGTCGTGAACTTCTCCAATCTTATGGGAGCGCCCCGTGTAGTAGAGCACCCGCTCGGTCACCGTGGTTTTTCCGGCATCGATGTGCGCAATAATTCCTATATTTCTGATATTATTTATTTTATTCTTATTTTTCATCGTATCAGCAGCACGTCCGCGGTTAAAAGATATATCTACCCGTTCCCCTCTCGCAATTACTATCGTCAGACGATTTCATGTATGTCAAGGACCTTTGCATGTCAAGAACAACACGTCATGGCAAGCCCCTTCCAAAGCCATCTATTAATAAAAAAAACGGCGGGTTTCCGATGAAAATCGGACAACCCGCCGCGATTTTATGACAACGCTTCTTTAAAGATCGCCAATGGCCTCTGCAAGTTCGGGCAGGAACTCGAGGATGTCGGCTTCGATACCCACGTCGGCCACCTGGAAAATGGGGGCCTTGACGTTCTTGTTGATGGCCACGATAAAGGGCGAACCCTTGATGCCGCCCAGATGCTGGAAACTGCCGGAAATGCCGCAGGCCAGGTAGACCTTGGGCTTGACCGTCTGACCCGAGGTGCCCACCTGGCGGGATTTCTCCAGCCACTTGGCGTCCACGATGGGACGCGAGCAGGAGACCACGGCGCCCATGGCGTCGGCCAGTTCCTGGGCCACTTCGATATTGTCCTCGTCTTCGATGCCGCGACCGATGGAGACCAGCACGTCTTCCTTGGTGATGTCCACATCGCCCACCTCGGCCTCCACCACTTCCAGGAAGGTGCGGCCAACGGAAAGATCGCTGATGTCGCCGGATTTATCCTCCACGGCGCCGCCGGCGGATTTGCTCTCGTCCGGGGCGAAAGATCCCGGACGCACGTTGATTACCGCGCCGGCGGAGATGTCCACGCTGACGTGGGTGCTCACCATGCCGGAGTATTCCTGACGGACGGCCTTGAGGGCGGCTCCGTCCACGCCTTCGATGTCCACGACGTCGGCCACGAAGGTGGAATCCTGTTTGATGGAAAGGCCGGGTCCCAGATCCATGCCGAAGGTATCGTGGGGAATCAGGACGATGGCATCCGCGGGCAGAACGGATACCATAAGCTTGCGAACCACTTCGGCGTTGGGGTAGGCCAGCGCATCGCCCCCGAACTTGAAGACCTTGGGATAGGTGGCGGCCGCTTCATCGGCAACCTTGTCCAGGTCCGCGCCCGAGCCGGTGACGATGGCGGTTACCGCCGCCCCGCCGTCAATCTTCTTGGCAGCCGTGATCAGCTCCAGGGCCGAATCGTCGGCCACACCGTTTTTGTGGGTGATATATGCGTAAATGTCAGCCATTATTTCAGCCCTCCTTTTGCCTTCAAGAGTTCGATCAGTTTGGCGACAATCTCCTCGTCGCTGCCTTCCAGCATCTCGGCGCCCTCGCCCATCTCGGGCACGAAGTAGTCCAGGCGTTTGACCTTGGCCGCGGCCTCGCCAACGGTGGCGGCGTCAACGCCCAAATCGCCGGCGCCCAGTTCGGGGATCTCAACCGAGGCGACCTTGCGGATACCGCGGATGCCAACGTAACGCGGTTCGTTGATGCCGGTCTGGATGGAGAGCACGCAAGGCATGGAGATCTCGTTCATCTCCTGGTTGCCGCCTTCGATCTCGCGGCCGATCTTCAGTTTGTCGCCGTCGACCTCGACCTTGTTCACCAAAGAGGCGTAGGGGAGATCCAGCATGGCCGCCAGCATGCCGCCCACCTGGCCCGCGCCGCCATCGGCCTGGGCGCCGGTGAGGATCAGGTCGTATTTGCCCTTTTCCACGGCTGCTTTAAGAAGGGTGGCGACGCCTTTGCCATCGGAGCCTTCGAAGGCATCGTCGGTGAGGAGAATGCCGTTGTCCGCGCCCATGGCCATCTCGCGCCGGAGGACTTCCTCGGACTCGTCATCGCCCACGGTGACGACCGTCACGCTGCCGCCCACGTTGTCGCGGATCTGAATCGCCTCTTCAACCGCGTAGTTATCCCATTCGTTGACCGAGTAAACCAGGTCGTCACGTTCGATGTCGTCACCCGAGCCGTTGACCTCGATCTCGTTCTCGGCCGTGTCGGGTACCCGTTTCACGCATACCAGAATCTCCATGTAGTCCTCCTTGTTACCGGTTTGTTCTTAAATGAAAACATTTTCCAAAGCCAAAAACCGCTAAAAAATCATCTGTATTCTGACCGCCGATCTTTCTTTGCTCAAGGATTATCCAAAAATGGTAGTTTGTGGTTCAGGACAAGACCGCCGCCTTTTTGCAAGCGCTACGTTGAGGATTGCAAAAAGGTTAGAACGCCGGACTGGGCCTCAAAATGCCGTTTCTGGTTAATTCTATGCCAGATGTCTTGCAACCAGCTCGGACAAATCAATCGCTTCCATCTCGCCTTCCAGGCCCGCGACCTTGATGGCGTCTTCCATGTTCACCAGGCAGAACGGACAGGCCGTGACGATCACGTTGGCGCCGGCCTCCTTGGCCATCTCCACCCTGAGAACACCCATGCGCTGTTCCTCTTCCGGTTCGTAGAAGAGCATCAGCCCGCCGCCGCCGCAGCAGAAAGACCGGTCGCGGCTGCGCTCCATCTCCACCCGTTTCAGGCCGGCGATGGCGTCCAGGGCCGCGCGCGGATCTTCATAGACCTCGTTGTGGCGGCCGAGATAACAGGGATCATGGTAGGTGTAGACCTTTCTCTCATCACCATTGACACCGCTCAGGCGCAGGGCCCCGGATTTCACGTTGCGCGCGATGAACTGGCTGATGTGCTCCACCGGCGGCAGGCCCTTGTACTCGTTCTTGAGAACGTTGTAGGCGTGGGGATCGGAGGTGATGATGTGTTTGGCCTCGCTCGCAAGGATCGCCTCGGTGTTCATCTCCTTGATGGTCTGGAAGAGCATCTCTTCGCCGAAGCGGCGGATCTCGTTGCCGGCGTCCTTCTCTTTCTTGCCCAGGATACCGAAGTCGGAGCCGGCGCTGGCCAGGATGCGGGCCGTGGCCCGGCCGAGGTCCTGCATACGGTCATCGTAGCTGGTGATGCTGTCCACGAAGTAGAGCGCCTCGGGGGAGTCCTTGAGGGCGTCCTTAACGGTGATCTCTTCGGGCAGATCCTTGGTCCACTCGGTGCGTTTCTTCTCCATCTTACCCCAGGGGTTGCCGCGTTTCTCAAGGGCTTTGAGGGGTTTCTGGAGGCTTTGGGGAACCATGCCCTCGTCCACCATGCCGCGACGCAGATCCACGATCTTGTCGATGTACTCGATACCGATGGGGCACTCCTGTTCACAGGCCCCGCAGGTGGTACAGGACCAGATCTCGTCCTCTTCGTAGACCGTGCCGATCAGATCCTCGCTCTTTTTGAATTTCGAGCCGTAGGGCCAGATGGGATAGTTCTCGAACACCTTGTCGCGGCCCTTGATGGAGATGAAGCGCGGAGACAAAGGGCGCCCCACGGCGTTGGCCGGGCAGTTGTCCGAGCAGCGCCCGCAATCGGCGCAACTGTAAAAATCCAGGATATGTTTCCAGGTGAAGTCTTCGAGTTTCTTGACGCCAAAGGACTCCAGATCGTCCAGATCCTCATCGGTGATGCCGTGTTTGACGGGCTTGATGTTGCCCTTGTCGATGCGCATGAAGAACACGTTGAATACCGAGGTGATCACATGGAAATGCTTGCCCAGGGGCAAAAAGCAAAGGAAAAAGAAAAAGGTCAGATCGTGAACAAAATACGCTATCACGTGAATGGCTTGCAGCGCTCCTTGGGGGGCCGCGCCAAGGGCAACCTTGAAGATCCAGCCCAGGGTCAGCGGCGCCAGAAACTCGGTGTGCAGCCCCGCCTGGGCGTTGGCCGCCACGGAGCTGGCCTCGAACAGGCTCTCGGATATCATCAGGGTCGAAATCAGCCCCAGAACGAACAGGGCCTCGGCCGTATGGTCGTGGCCGTATTTGGCCGGCACCTTGTAGCGCTCGGGCTTGACAATCGCACGGCGATAAGCCGCCACACCGCAGGCGACGAGAACCGCCGTGGCGGCGATATCCTTGAGAAAATTGTATATGTGGCCCACCACGCCGTCAAATCCGGGCATTACGAAATCCGGCGCGATGCCGATAATCACCAGCGAGCAGGAACGAATGCTCAGAACCAAGAAGCCGGCGAAAATGACGATGTGGACGATTCCCGCCTGTTTGTATCGCGGCTGACGGTACTGGCCCAGCCAGATCTTGATTACGTTGAACAGCCGCTGCGGGATGCGGTCGAGCCGCAAATCCGGTGCCGACCTTACCAACGGGGCTGCTCGCAAGGCCATAATGTAAGTGAATGCGGCCACGCCCACGGCCGGGATAAGAACCGAAAAAAGTACCGTGGGAATAAAATAAAAAATGTAATTTGCCGGTGCAATAAGCGCGTTTTCCATATTTACCCTTGCTCTCCCTTCGGTTTCATATTATTATTGGCAAAAAATGAATGAGTCCTCATTCAGTACATAGCCAAATAACGGACTGTCAAGACATTTTTTATTATGACGACTGTTTCTCTATAGTAAAAGTAAAACAAAATGTGTCATATATGGTAGATGATAAAATAGAACGATAACATATTACGAATGCCAAGGAAACACAAGCGAAAAGGAGACCGCCGTGACTTTAGACAGCATCTATCTCGAAAAGCCATGGCTTCGTCATTACGAAGCCGCTGTTCCCGAGCACGTTCAATATGAAAGCATTTGCCTCCCGGATTGCTTGCAACGTTCGGCCGAAAAATTCCCGAATAAAATGGCCCTATCGTTTCAAGGCTACGAGGTCACCTTTTCCAAACTCAATGAAATGGTGGACCGGTTTGCCACTTGCCTGACCGACTTCGGCGTCGGCAAGGGAGACAGCGTCGCGATCCTGCTGCCCAACATGATTCCCTGCGTGGCCGCATATTACGCCATCTTACGCATCGGCGCCATCGCGGTCATGAACAACCCACTTTACTCAGATCGGGAACTTGACCACCAGTTCAACGATTCCGAAGCCAAGGTACTTATCACTGTCGATCTGCTGGGAAACCGAATGATCGATCTTCGTCCTCGCACTCAGATCAAACAAATTGTTATCACCAGCATCGGAGATTATCTCCCCTTTCCCAAAAACCTTTTGTTCCCTCTTGTAGGCAAGAAAAAAGGTCTTTCCGCGAATGTCAAACCGGCTGAAGATGTTTACCGATGGAAAGCGATGCTCGCCAAGTATCCCGCGGCCCCGCCAAGGTGGAAATGTCTTTCGATGATATCGGCATGTACCAGTACACGGGCGGCACCACCGGTGTATCCAAGGGCGTTATGCTGACCCACGGCAACCTGAGCAAGCAGGTCCAGCATATCTGTGCGTGGTTTCCTGAATTCGGTTCCGATGAAATTATGCTCGGTGCGCTGCCGTTTTTCCATGTATTCGGCATGTCCACGGCCATGAATCTGGCCATTTTCAAAGGATGGGGTGACGTTTTGGTTCCCAAGCCCCAAGCCCCCCAATTGCTTGAAGCAATCAGCAAATACAAACCCACCTTCGCGCCGCTGGTGCCCACCATGTACATCGGCATGCTCGAACACCCCGACATAGAAAGAACCGATATTTCCTCCATCAAAGGCTGTTTTTCAGGTAGCGCGCCGCTACCCATTGAGGTCATCAACGAATTCGAGAAAAAGACCGGCGCGGTGATCGTCGAAGGCTACGGATTAACTGAAAGCTGCCCGGTAACCCACGTAAACCCGTTCCGGGGAAACCGCAAGATCGGCAGCATCGGCCTGCCCCTATCCGACACGCTGTCGCGCATCGTTGACCTGAATGACGGCAAAACAGATGTCCCCGCGGGAGAAATCGGCGAACTTTTTATCAAGGGGCCGCAAGTCATGAAGGGGTATTGGAAACGCCCCGATGCTACTGCCGAAACCGTGACCGACGGCTGGCTCCACACCGGAGACATCGCCAAAATGGACGAAGATGGGTATTTCTACATTGTCGACAGAAAAAAGGACCTGATCATCTCCGGCGGGTACAATGTTTATCCTCGGGATATCGAAGAAGTATTCTTCGAACACCCCAAAATCATGGAAGCCACTGCCATCGGCATCCCGCATCTCAAACGCGGTGAAGCGGTCAAGGTCTTTGTCGTCTTGAAGGAAGGAGAAGAGGCATCCGCCGAGGAATTGATGACCTATTGCAAGGACAAACTGGCAAAATACAAATGGCCCACGGAAATAGAATTCCGAGCCGAGCTTCCCAAAACCAATGTAGGCAAGGTTCTGAAAAAAGACCTCAGAAGTGAGGAGTTGGAAAAGCGTAAGTCGTAATTATTGGCACTGAGAATAACGCCTCAATTGAGTTAAGAGGATATCCATTCACGAATAAGCGCCCCAGTGGATGGACACAAACAAAAAAACCGGGAAACGCTTCTTAACAGCGCTTCCCGGTTTTTTCATTGGCGGAAGCGGGAACCCCCGCTTCCTTCTCCTCTTCTCTTTAACGCTTAATTATTTACCACCGAAGGAATCTTCCCCGATATCTACCGCAGCGTCACAAGTCAGCATGATGGCATCCATCTTACCCATGGTGATAGGCAGCACCGCCTGGGTGAAATATTCCGCACTCTTGATCTGGCCTTCATAAAAGGCCTTATCCTTTTTCTTGGCTCCTTTTTCGAGGGCCGTGGCAGCCACAACGCTCCGCCACAGCAGCATCCAGCCTATGATCACATCGCCGGATGCTTCAAGGAAGGGATGGGCAAAGGCAAAGGCGCTCATCACCTTGGGAGACATGGCCGTGGTTCCCAGATGCATGGCCACTTCACCCAAGCGGTTCAGCGCTTTTTCGACGCTTGCGGCATAATCCTTAAGGTTCTCGATTTCCTTGGCCTGGGCGATGGTCTTTTGAATTTCTCCCATCAGATCCATGATGGGTTTACCCTTGTTCATTCCCAGCTTGCGGCCCAGAAGGTCCATGGCCTGGATGCCGTTGGTGCCTTCATAGATCAGGGTGATCCGGCAATCCCTAAGCAGTTGCTCCTGGGGATATTCTTTAGTGAAACCGTATCCGCCGTAGACCTGCACGCCGGTGCTGCACAAATCGAAGGCACGATCGGTGACGTATCCCTTGCAGACCGGAATGAGCAGATCCAGCAATCCCTGGTATTTGGCTTTGTCATCGTCATTGGCGGCCACGGAAATCTGATCGGTGAGATACCCGGCATAATAAAGCAAACTACGCATGCCCTCAACGTATGCTTTCATGGACAGCAGCATGCGACGGACATCGGGGTGCTGGATGATTGGCACCGCCGGAGCATCGGGGTCCAGCATCTGCAACAGGTTCTTTCCCTGGACCCTTTCCCGCGCGTAATTAAGGGCATTTAAATAGGAAGCGCTGGCGCAGGCCAGGCCCTGCTGGCCGACAAGCAGACGCGCTTCGTTCATCATCAGGAACATGGCGCGCATGCCCTTGTTCTCTTCTCCCAAAAGCTCGCCGATGCAGTTGCCCTTGCCGCCCAGGGTCAGCGAACAGGTGGCATTGCCGTTGATGCCCATTTTATGCTCGATGCCCGTGCAGACCACATCGTTTAATTCTCCCAGGCTGCCGTCTTCGTTGACACGGTATTTGGGAACCAGGAACAGCGAGATGCCCTTGGTGCCGGCCGGTGCACCTTCGATGCGGGCCAGAACCGGGTGTACGATATTTTCAACCAAGTCATGCTCACCGGCTGAGATAAAAATCTTCGCGCCGGAAATGGAATAGGTGCCGTCCTCGTTTTTCACGGCCGTCGTGGTCAGAGCCCCCACATCGCTGCCTGCTTCCGGTTCAGTCAGCAGCATGGTACCGGTCCATTTGCCGGTGAACATGTTTTTCAAAAACAATTTTTTCTGCCGTTCCGTTCCGAAAGCCTCCACCAGAAGCGCGGCGCCATGGGTAAGCCCCGGATACATCAACAAGGCATAATTAGCGCCGTTGAAGTAATCGCTGGCGGCCAGGGCCACGGTCCGGGGCATGCCCTGCCCTCCATACTCGGGATCTTCGGTCATGGCCAGCCATTCGCCCTCGACAAACAGATCGTAGGCCCGTTTGAAACTCTCTGGCGTGATGACCTGGCCATTTTCGAACTGGCAGCCCTGTTCATCGCCATCTTTGAGCGTCGGCAGAAGTTCCTTGATCGACAGATTACGAGCTTCACTGACGATCATGTCGATGGTTTTCTTGTTAAACTCGGCAAAAAGTTCGTGCTCGCTAATCGAGCTGATGTTCAACTGCTCGTGAAGCACGAAGTCCACATCTCTTCTGTCAGCGATTACTTGTGCCATGCTATGTTTTCTCCTTGTTACCAATTCCGTTAATAAAAAGATCGACCAGTGGATCGGCCATGGTTACCAGGTCGTACTTCCCGCCGGAATGAATCCAGGCGTTGATCACCTCGTCCACCGCACCGTTGATCAAGCGCTTGACCAGCCCCATGAAAAGGTTGCGGCGGATGGTGCCCTCCTCCTGGCCCAACTCGACGACTTCCGAAATAATGTCCCGATAGGTTTTGGACATGTTTTTAAGGTATTCGTCCCCCAGCCAGCGGTTCTGGTGGGTTTCGGCCTGGTAGACGATGGCCATGTCGCGGTCTTTCTGGAACTCTTCCAAATGGACCCGAATCAGGCATCTCAGTTTCTCTTCGGCGGTTTTCGGCCCTGCGACAGCCTCCCTGAAACGGGTAAAGATCTGATGGGTCTTGTACTCGTAAAACTGAACCAGTATATCGTCTTTGTTCTTGAAATAGAGGTAGATGGTTCCATCGGCCACACCGGCCTGTTTGGCAATCTGGGCGATGGTCGACTGATAGAAACCCTGTTCTGCAAAAACAATCACGGCAGCTTCAAGAATACGCCGGTATTTTTCCGTATTTTTCTTTTTGGTTGTGGTATTAATAATGGACCTCCTGTAAAACCAGGCGCATGAATGAATATTCATTCATTTGTATCAGAGGACAAATCGTGCTGTCAAGCGTTCAAGCCAAAAAACCGTCCCGACGGCATCCTTTCTAAAAATACTGGCCGGCCTGTAAAACAGGGTATTGAAACCTCCACCGAAAAAATAGGATTCGGGGACAAATCGTTTTGAACGGACCGGCAAACAAATGAATGACCATTCACTTACACGGCGCTGTACCGGCTGGTCGGCAGAACGGTCTTCGACATAATACCTTTTATATATTGACAGAACCGGCGCTGTCTGATTATTCTCGCATTTTAGCTCACTTCACATATATTTCACGCGCCCCTTTAAGCCCTGCGTGAATGTATTATCTCGATGGCAGTCACCCCATGCCATGACAAACAGGAGGAATGTCAAATGATTGTTGCGGAACGAAAGCCCATTGAAGAAGTCAGGGCCATGGTAAAGGACTTTAAGAAGGTCCTTACCGTGGGATGCGGCACCTGCGTGGCGGTATGCTTGGCAGGCGGCGAGAAGGAGGTTGGCGTACTTAACTCAGAGTTGAAAATTGCCCGTCGCATGGAAGGCGATCCCATTGAAACCGGTGCGGTGACCGTTGAACGACAGTGCGACATGGAATTTCTGGAAGAACTGGACGGCGTCGTGGATGAGTACGATGCGCTCATTTCCATGGCCTGCGGCGCCGGCATTCAATTTCTCGCGGAACGCTTTGAGCAGATCCCCGTTTTTCCGGCAGTCAACACCGCCTTTATCGGCGTCAACAAAGACGTCGGCTGGTATGAGGAAAAATGCCGCGCCTGCGGAACCTGTGTACTCGGCATGACCGCCGGAATCTGTCCGGTGACCATGTGCGCCAAGGGCCTTTTCAACGGCCCCTGCGGCGGAACCAACAAAGGCAGCTGCGAAATCAACGCCGATCAACCCTGCGCCTGGCATCGCATCCATGAGCGTCTGGCCAAACAAGGTCGTTTGGATAACATCCTGGAAATCTGTCCTCCCAATGACTGGCGCAACCAAACCCCCAGAACCATTGTTCAACCAGGGTACCAGGAACGCCTTGCCGCATTCGGTATCAAATAACTCCAAAACAAATTAGCAACCATCAACACGGACAACGCCGAATAAAAGGATTACCCTATGAAATCAGGAAGCAATTTGGAGAAAATATTACGTGCCGGTCATTTCGCTTTTACCGGAGAACTTGGGCCGCCCCGCGGATCCAACGTGGAGGCGGTGCGAGAAAAAGCCAAGCCCCTTGTCGGCAATGTAGATTCCGTCAACATCACCGACAACCAGACCGCCATGGTGAGAATGTCCAGTTGGGCGGCCTCGCTGCTCGCCATCGAAGAAGGACTCGAGCCCAACTTTCAGATGGTCTGCCGCGACCGCAATCGGCTGGCCATGCAGGCCGATGTTTTAGGTGCTTCAGCTCTCGGTATCCGCAACATGCTTTGCCTCTCCGGCGACCATCAGCAGTTTGGCGACCACCCGCAGTCCAAGGGTGTGTTCGACATTGACTCCACCCAGCTCATCGGAACAGTGAAGAAAATGCGCGACGAAGCCAAATTTTTAGGTGGCGCAGACATCGACGGCCCCCCCCAAATCTTCATCGGCGGCGCCGCCAACCCCTTTGCCGAGCCTTATGAATGGCGCGTCCATCGGTTGGCCAAAAAAGTAGCGGCCGGCGTGGATTTCATCCAGACCCAATGTATTTTCAACATGGAACGCATGCGCACCTGGGTAAAACAGGCCGTGGATATGGGGCTTACCGAAAAAGTCTACATCCTTGCCGGCGTGACCCCCATGAAGAGCATTGGTATGGCGCGGTACATGCAGAAAAAGGTTCCGGGCATGGACGTACCGGAAGAAATCATCAAACGCCTCCAGGGCGTGGAAAAGAAAATGGTCGCTGACGAAGGCATCAAGATCGCCTGTGAACAGATAGAGGAGTTCAAGGAGATGAAGGGCGTCGCGGGCGTGCATCTGATGGCCATCGAGTGGGAACACAAGGTCCCGGAAATCGCCGAGCGGGCCAACGTTTTGCCGCGGCCCAAAGTCTGATCAGACACTGCCATCCATTGTCAACCAACGATCACCAAAGGAGTTTTCACGTGAGTAATGAATCGAAAAAAGTCATGGTCATTGGGGGCGGGATTGCCGGTCTGACGGCAGCCTGGGAGCTCGCCGGCCTGGGCGCGGAAGTTGCGCTAGTGGAAAAGGCCGACTACCTTGGCGGACACGCGATCCAATACGCCTGCAAAGCCACCGATGAATGCAAACAATGCGGCGCCTGCGCCGTGGAAAGCATGCTGAAAAACGTGGTCAACGAACCGGCCATATCCGTGCATCTGGCTACGGAAGTGACCGGCATCAATAAAAACGGTAACTTCAAGGTCAGCCTCAAAAAGGTGGCGATCGAAAAAGACGCCAAGGCCTGTGACGGCGGCTACAGCGCCGACCCCGCCGGCTGTTCCGCCGTCAAGGGGTACTCGATCAACAACGCCAAATTCTACAAGGCAGACGGCAGCCTCGATCCGGCCACCGCCGGCAGCGCCGATTCCCTTGAAGTGGATGCCGTTGTTCTGGCCACCGGGTTTACCCCTTTCGATCCCAACATCAAATCCACCTACCGCTACAGTGAGCTTGCCAACGTCATCAGCGGCATTGACCTTGAAACCTGCAAACGGGCCAACGGCCAGGTCGTACGCCCTTCCGACGGCAAACCGCCCAAGAAAGTCGCCTTTATTCAATGCGTCGGCAGCCGGGACGAGCGTTTGGGTAACCTGTGGTGCAGCCAGGTCTGCTGCCCCTACGCCCTGCGCACCGCCCAATCCATGAAATATAAGGATCCGGAACTGGATATCACCATTTTTTATATGGACATCCAGAACACGGGCAACGATTTTCCCGTCTTCTATCAGCAATGCAAGGACGAGATGAAATTCGTACGCATGATTCCTGTCGACATGTACATCGCCGAGAATGACGGCATTCGCACACGTTTCATGGCCGGAGAAGACGGCAGTGAAGCGGTGGAAGACGTGTTCGATCTGGTGGTGCTCTCCGTGGGCATCATGCCGGGCGCCGACAACAAGGCCCTTGCCGAGATGGTCGGTGCACCGCTTACCGATGACGGTTTCTTTGCCGGCGCCGACCAATTGAATCGGTCGACCACCGGTCAGGATGGCGTTTTTGTCGCCGGCACCGCATCGGGGCCGAAAACCATTGCCGAATCCATCGTCCAAGCAGGCCAGTCTGCCGGCGAAGTGATGAAATATCTGGGGAGGGCCTAATGACACAGCAAACACAAATGGAAACCATTAGTTTGGCTACCGAGGTTCTGGTGGTGGGTGCGGGCATGACCGGTGTCAAGGCCGCCGCCGAAATCGCCGCCACCGGATACAAGGTGGTACTGATCGATCAGGCCGCCGCCGGTGCGACCGTGGCCGATGTGGATGGCGTCGAAGCGGATGTTTTCAACGCGCTTCTGGACACCGTCAAAGCCTCGGACAAGATTGATCTTTTGACCGACACCTGTATCGACGGCGCCGCCGGCGTACCCGGCGATTTCAAGGTATGGCTGTCGGCGAGTGACGACATCGTCGAGAAATCCGTGGGCGCCATTGTCGTGGCATCGGAGCTGGTCTCCTGCCCATTGAACGAAAGCTACGGGTTGACCCTTTCCGACAAGGTGCTCAGCCAAAGCCAACTGGAAGCCAAACTTGCCGAAAGCCCGGATACCTTCAAGGGCAAAACGGTCGCTTTTCTCATGGGGCTTGCCCAGGACGGCAACCCGTTGGTTCTGGAGCGGGTTCTGAAAAGTGTTCTGGCCATCGAGAATGTGGACGACGCCAGCGCTTACGTTCTGGCCGGCGATCTGAAAGTCGCCGAAGACGGTTTGGAACGCCTCTACCTTGAATGCCGCAACAAGGGCGCCATGTATGTCAAACTCGGCGAGATGCCCGAAGTCAAAGCCGAAGGCGGCAGCCTTGCCATCAACTACGGTGATCCGGTCTTGCAGCGCCCGGTGTCGCTCTCCCCGGACATTATTGTGGTCGAGGAAGCCATCGGCGCCGATGAAGTCAACGCCGCGCTTGCCGACATGCTCGGAATCGATGTCGGTTCCATGGGCTTTTTGCAGACCGACAACGTTCATCGCTACCCGGTTTCCACCAATCGCGAAGGTATTTTTGTGGTCGGCGGCAGCCGCCGGGTGAAAAAACGCTACGGCGCCCTGATGGATGCAGAGAATGCCGCCCTTCAGGTCAAACGTCTGCTGGGCGACGGCACCATTACCGTTCCCACCGCCAAGGCCGTGATCGAAACCGGCAAATGCACCTTTTGCCTGACCTGCTATCGCTGCTGCCCCCATGGTGCGATTTACTGGACCGCCGACAACAAACCGGTGATCTCCAAGGTCGCCTGCCAGGGATGCGGCATCTGCGCCTCCGAATGCCCCATGGACGCCATTCAGATCGGCGAATTCAACGATGCCGCGATGATCGAGAAGGTGACCCAATCGGCAACCGAGAAAACCGACGGCGCCCCCACGATCGTAGCCTTCTGCTGCCAGAACAGCGGACTGGAAGCGGCCAATATGGCCAAATCATTCGGCATGCCATTGCCCAAGGGCTTGAAAACCGTTGCCGTCCCCTGCGCCGGCAAGGTCGATATTGATTACGTGATGCACGCCCTGGCCGAGGGCGCCGACGGCGTGATGGTCATGGCTTGCCACAACGGCAACTGCAAGTCGGAAAACGGCAGCCTCTTCGCCGGTTGGCGAGCGGCCAATGCCCAGAATATGCTGGAGGCCATCGGCGTTGAAAAGGAGCGCATCTGCTTTGTCACCACGGCAGCCAACATGGGGTCCGACTTTTCTTCCAAAGCGATGGCACTGGAAGCGCGTCTGAAAGAGAAATAAAAAGAGCTTCATAGAACCACACAAACGCGCGTTTCCGTATTATAGCGGCAACGCGCGTTTTTTTTAACTCAATGTAACAATATGTTTCTTCATTTTCGTTTTTGCATCCATTTTGTCATATCAATTAACTCGTAAGGCGTCTTAACCGCTTGGGCGCGTTTGCAAACCCCACTGACAGGAGGAAAAATGCGTTTAAAATCCATTATGCTTTCAATCGCCATTGTCGTTCTGACGAGTCCTGTTGCCATCGCTGGTGAGCCGCAATACCCATCCGAGTTTCCATCTACGTTTCCCCAGTACAAGGGTTGTAAAATGGTTCAGATCATGAATTTCCCGGAAAATATTACCGCGATGCTCGATTGTGGGAAAACGTCCGCAGAAGACGTGTACGCCTTTTATCTGAATAGCGCCAAAAAAGACGGCTGGAAGGTTCTCATGGAGAACAAAACCACGGATTTCAACTTAATGATGCTTGAGAAAAGCAATACGGCCATGCAGATTCAGGTCATAACGGAAGACGGTGCCGTTCATCTGGGATTGTCGTACATTCAACGCTCAAACTGATACAACCCTCAGGCGTTCAGGATATTTCAGTAGTCATTTCGGCAACACTGTTACGCTCGTCTTTTAGATCCACCGCAACGCCACAAAGGGGCGCGCATGTCGCCGCCCCTTTCTTTTGCATTCGAGGATTCTTCTCATCACCGTTTTCCCTGTTTTTATAACAACGGGTTGTAATTTTGTCCCCGATGTCTTATCATGCATATGACTGAACAGAAATCAGTATCTAATTTTTATTCAGCGCGGTGTTGTCATGAATGAAAAAAAGACATACGTTGAATTAGAAGAGAAGATTCTCAAATTAGAGGAAACCGTTGATGCGTTAAAAAGGAGCGCGTCGTTGCTGAGGGACGAAATCAAATGGCGGCACCTGCTGATTGAAGAATCGAGAGAGGCGATCGTTGTTCTCAACCATAAAGGCGGGGTATATGAGGCGAACAATCGTTTCGCCGAAATGATAGGATATTCGCGGGATGAAGTATACAGGCTTTATGTGTGGGACTGGGACATCATATTAAAAAAAGAGCAGATCCTGGAATTAATCCACACCGTTTCCGATATCGGCCAATATTTTGAAACGCAACACCGCCGTAAAGATGGCAAAATATTGGACATAGAACTTAGCAACAATGCCATATGGTATGGTGGGGAGAAGTTGGTGTTGTGCATTTGCCGGGATATCAGCGAGAAAAAAAGAGTCGAAAAGCTTATTAACAACCTAAAAAAATCTTTAACGGAAGTCAAAACCTTTACAGGCATTCTTCCTTTGTGCTCTTTTTGCAAAAAAATCAGAGACGACACCGGCCATTGGGAAAGGGTTGATGTTTTTATAAACAATCATTCCAAAGCTGAAGTCAGCCACAGCATCTGCCCGCGATGCATGAAGAAATATTATCCTCTCGAGTATGAAGAGATCTCCGCGGAACAGTTGAAAAAGGAAAATGGGGGATAAACGGCTTCATTTGTATGAAGCCACTTCTTCCACGGACCTGATCGGGATAGGGAGTGACCTCGCGGTCACCCCCTCCCACACCACCCGGCATACGGATCGCGTACCAAGGCGGTTCGGCTGGCACTAACGAAACCGGCTGTGAGTGATCCCACCGGTTCCACCGGGTTTTCGAAGTGAACACGCTACCTGAATTTCGGCAGCCGCCGCATTATTCCTGTAAGTGAAACACCCTTACTCACCACGACCATTTACCCGTACCATTCGGTCCGGGTACCGTTCGGGCCTTCGTCGGGGTGAGACCTCCGGGTATACTTCTCCCTTATTGGGAGGCCCGGCTCGTTTCCGCCGACTACTATGCCCTCTGCTGACTTCTGCCACGTGATGGCCTCCCCTTGCGGTTCGGTCAGTCCGTCAAAGGACATCGTGGCAGATCTCCCGGGGTGAACACGCATCTTTCCGCACATGGACGCCGAGTATACGTGCTTGGCTTAAGATGGATAGAGGACTTCGCCTTGTGTTGCAGGCTCGTCCCACCAAACCCGCCTGACTCGATTCTTGTTCATCGCCCCATGCGTTCGCGGTACCCTGCCGTGGCAAGGCGGCCTCCTTTCCAGGCACCGTCGCCGGATACCCGGTTGCCATACCGCTATCCCCTTCGCCTCCATCGGGCTGGGGTTGGGACTTGATGAGCCTCGCAACAAAGGGTATGCTTGACTCATCGCACCCTTTAGAATACGTGCCGTGCCCGGCACACAACATACAAAGGCTTTCAGTTTAAAACCGGAAGCCTTTTGCGTTTGCCTGTGCCACCTCCAATCCAACAAGGCCCGACAATTCAATTAAAGTCCTTGATTCGACGGCGGTTCTTATGTATCAAGCCTAGTTAATCGCTATCAATACGTAAACCATTTACATTCCCCATAAAAGGAGTAGTCTCCAATGAAGAAGGGAAACCAGAAAAAAAGATCCCCCCTTGACGATCTTTGCATCAACACCATTCGCACCCTATCCATGGATGCGGTCCAAAAGGCCAACTCCGGCCACCCGGGAGCGCCCATGGGGTTGGCTCCCGCCGGCTATACCCTGTGGACGCGTGTGCTTAAGCATAATCCGGCCAACCCGGACTGGCCAAATCGTGATCGATTCGTTCTTTCCGGCGGTCATGCATCCATGCTTCTTTACAGCCTTTTGCATCTCACCGGCTACGATCTGAGCCTGGACGACATTAAAGATTTCCGTCAGTGGGGCAGCAAAACGCCCGGCCATCCCGAGTACGGCCATACCCCGGGCGTCGAAACCACCACCGGTCCCCTGGGGCAGGGGTTTGCCAACGCCGTGGGCATGGCCATGGCCGAGTGCCATCTGGCCGCCTGTTTCAACACGTCGAGACACACCATCGTCGACCACCATACCTATGTCATGTGCGGAGACGGCGACCTGATGGAAGGCGTGGCCTCGGAGGCCGCTTCCCTTGCCGGCCATCTCGGCCTGGGAAAGCTGATCTGCCTTTACGACAACAACAGCATCTCCATCGAAGGCACAACGGCCATCGCCTTCACGGAAAAAGTCGGCAAGCGGTTCGAAGCCTATGGCTGGCAGGTCATCAAGGTCAAGGACGGCAGTGACCCGGAGGCCATCGAAAAGGCACTCCTGGAAGCCAAGGCGGACACCAAAAAGCCGTCCCTCGTCATGCTGAAGACCCATATCGCCCACGGCAGCCCCAACAAGCAGGATACGCCCGACGCCCACGGCGCCCCTCTGGGCGAGGAAGAGATCGAGAAGACCAAAAAAGCCCTGGGTTGGAAGGAAAGCGAACCCTTTGCCATTCCTTCCAAGGCGCTGGACGTTTTCCGCAAATGCCTTAAAACCGGTGCCAAGGCCGAGGAAAGCTGGAAGGAAACCTATAAAAAATACACCAGGAAGAACCCTGAACAGGCCGATGCCTGGGTCAACGCCCTGACCCGTTTCATGCCCAAGGGGTGGGAATGCGAGCTACCCACGTTCTCCGCCGATGACGGTCCCCTGGCCACCCGCGCCGCTTCCGGCAAGGCGCTCAATGCCGCCGCGGCGATCTTTCCCAGCCTGATGGGCGGGTCCGCGGACCTGGCGCCTTCCAACAAAACCTTTATCGACGGCAGCCCCGAATTCCAGAAAGACGCGTATGCGGGCCGCAACATCCGCTTCGGTGTTCGCGAATTCGCCATGGGCGCCATTATGTCGGGCATGTTCCTGCACGGCGGTATCCGTCCCTATGGCGGCACCTTCATGGTTTTCGCCGATTACATCAGACCGGCCATCCGCGTGGCAGCCCTGATGAAGCTGCCCGTTATCTACGTTTTCACCCACGATAGTGTGGCTGTGGGTGAGGATGGCCCGACTCATCAGCCGGTGGAGCACCTGGCATCCCTGCGCGCCATTCCCAACCTGACGGTTCTGCGCCCAGCCGATGCCAATGAAACCGTCCAGGCCTGGCGTAAGGCCATTGCCACCAACGATCAACCGGTGGCCCTGATTCTCAGCCGGCAGAAGCTGCCCATTCTGGACGCCAAGCAAACCACTCGCGGACTTGACCACGGCGCCTATATTCTCTCCAATTGCCAGGGCAGACCGAAGATTCTGCTCATCGCAACCGGCGCAGAAATTCATATTACCCTTGAAGCCCAAACAACTCTTGAGAAACAGGGCATCCCCACACGCGTAATCAACATGCCGTCCTGGGAGTTGTTCGAAGCGCAACCGGACACCTATAAAAAGCGTATCCTGCCCCCGAGTTACAAAAACCGGATCGCCGTGGAAGCCGGCATTCCCATGGGTTGGGAACGCTATGTCGGCACCGAGGGCAAGGTGATCGGCATTGATCACTTCGGCGCTTCGGCCCCGGGTGGAACCGTTTTGGAAAACTTTGGTTTTACGGCCGAAAAAATTGTTGAAACCGCGCTTGAAATGCTGAAAAAATAGATTTTACCGACATACATTAGAAAAGGGGGCTCCTAAATGGAGCCCCTTTTTTTATGAAAGGCGTTTCAGAAAGGCAGGTCTAAGAAATCGGCTGCGATGGTTGCCGGAAAGGATCATCCGTTCGATCTCCTCACCCATTTCCACGAAACGGCGAGCGGTGAAGCGGCACCGACGGTCTTCGATCAAGGCCTGATCCGATTCAATAGAAGGCCCGACGTGCCCAAAATTGCCGACCGATTCCAACGCACACATAAAACCGATGGTGTCCGCAATGAGACTCAATCGTCGCTCGATGCCATCAAGATAACTGGAATCCACATAACCCGATGCGGATAACAGGTCTTGCAGGTGCGGCAGCAGGGCCTTTCTCTTTATCCGCACTTGTGTTTCGCGCATCAGCCAGGCCACCGGATCCTCGTCGCCAATGGCCCAAGCAAACTGCTCGCTCAACCCGCAGTGCCGGTCTTTCTGAATCGGTTCTGTCTTCCCACGCAAATAGACATCGATTCTTCTTGGATTCACCAGTATATCTCCAGCCGCGCACACCTCACCGCTGTCGGCATAATCACCTGCGAGATTGATGGCCAGTTCGGCAATCCTCGAAAGGGTCAACCAATAAACGGAAGGATTGTCCGCTTCCATTTCCAGGGCTGTATCCAAGGCCAGGCAAAGATCCGCCTCAGTGGGAAGTGTCACAGCCAGTCGATTTAATTGGCGATTAAAGGCCAACCATGGATCGCGGCTGAACGACGAATCGCCGGCCGGATCAACAGCAACAGAAGATAAAGAGGATGAACTCAACATGACTATTTATTTTTGTTCAAAAAAAAGTTTACAATTTCTCAATGACCACCGCACAAGCCTTGTATTCTGCGGTGAGCGTTACCGGGTCGAAGGCGGCATTGGTCAGCCAGTTGGCATTGCCTTCTCGGAAATGAAAGGCCATCCACACCATCCCCTCGGGGACCTCGGGTGTTACCTTGGCCGTCACGGTCACCTCGCCACGCCTTGATTTGACCCGGACCTTTTCGCCGTTGACAATCCCAAGGCGCCCGGCATCATCAAATGAAATATCGGCAGTCTCCTCACCCAGAAGGTCGTTGAGACCTTCGCAGCGGCCGGTTTGTGTTCGCGTATGGTAATGGGTAAGCCGTCGGCCGGTGCTAAGCACCAGAGGATACTCCTCATCGGCGACCTCGGCCGGCGGTGTCCACTCAGCCGGCATGAAGCGGCCCAGGCCAAAGGTAAACTTGCCGTCTTTGTGCAAAAAGGTTGTTCCGGGATGCTCCTCCGTGGGACAGGGCCACTGCAGCCCATCTTCCTCGATTCGGTAGTACTTGACGCCACACAGATTGGGTGCCAGTGCCGAAATTTCGTTATCCCAGATCTCCTGGCCGCTGCCCGACGCCCACTCATGGCCGAAACGCTTGGCGATCTGTTTGAAGATCCACCAGTTGGGTTTGGCGTCCCCCGGCGCTTTGCTTGCGGTGCGCACCCTGTTGACCCTGCGTTCGCTGTTGGTGAAGGTGCCGTCGTTTTCGCTCCAGGCTGCCGCCGGTAGCACCACATCGGCAAAGCGGGTGGTTTCGTTCAGGAAAATATCCTGCACCACGAGAAATTCGGCCGACGCCAGTTCATGCTCCACCTTGTGGATATCCGGCTCTGTATTGGCCATGTTCTCGCCGAAAATATAAAATCCTCTTACCTTGCCGTCCACCAGTCCATCCATCATCTGGGGAATCATCAATCCCAACTGGGTGGACATGCCGGTGGTTTCCCAGGCCTTCTCGAATTTGGCGCAATTTTTCTCGTCGGTCACGGCCTGATAGCCGGGATAGACGTTGGGCAATGCGCCCATGTCGCAGGCGCCCTGGACGTTGTTCTGGCCGCGCAACGGATTGACGCCGCCCATCTCCACACCCATGTTACCAAGAAGCATCTGGAGGTTGGCGGTGGACATGACATTATTCCGGCCGCAGGTGTGCTCGGTGATGCCTAGGGTGTAGCAAAGCATTACCGGCTTTACCGAGGCCAGCATACGCGCCGTCTTGCGGATGGTTCCCGCATCGATGCCGCAGATATCGACCACCTTCTCCGGCGGATAGGTCATGACGATTTCCTTGAGCTGCTCAAAACCGGTGGTATTGTTTTGAACAAAGGGTTTGTCGTAAAGATCCTCATCGATTAAAACATACATCAAGGCGTTCAGCAGAGCGATATCGCTGCCGACCTTAAGCTGTAAATGCACATCGGCGAAATCCACCAATCGATGTCGCCGGGGATCGGCCACAATCAACTTGGCGCCTTTCATCACCGCATTTTTCAGGAACGTAGAGGCCACGGGATGCGCCTCGGTCATGTTTGAACCGATAACAAAGAACATTTTGGCCCGAGAAAACTCGGAAAAAGAGTTGGTCATTGCTCCTGACCCAAACGTGGCCGCCAGCCCGGCGACCGTTGGGGCATGTCAGGTGCGGGCACAATGGTCTATGTTGTTGGTCTTGAACACCCCTCTGAACAATTTCTGCATCTGATAGGAGTCTTCGTTGATGGAACGGGCGCAGCTTACCCCGGCCAACGCATCGGGACCGCTCTCCCTGATGATCTCCTTGAACTTATTTGCCACCAGATCGAGGGCCTCGTCCCAGGATGCTTCGCGGAAGGCATCGCCCTCACGAATCAGGGGAGTGGTGAGACGGTCCTCGGAGTAAATGAAGTCGTAGCCAAAGCGGCCCTTGACGCACAGGCGTCCCTTGTTGGGTGCCCCCTCCTCCACGCCGGTAACCTTGACGATTTTCCCGTCCTTCACATGCAGCCACTGCTGACATCCCACACCGCAGTATGGACAGGTGGTACGGATTTTCTCCGTTTCCCAGGGCCGCCAATCGAAACGGGCCTTTTTTTCGGTCAATGCGCCGGTGGGGCAGGCCTGGATGCACTCGCCGCAGAAGACGCAGTTGGAATCCTTCAAAGCCACATCGTCTCCGGCCACGATCTTGGAATCCTTGCTGCAATAGCCAAAGTTAATGGCCCGATTGACCTGCACCTCGTTGCAGGCCTGCACGCAGCGTCCGCAGAGGATACATCTGGAAAAGTCGCGCACGATGAGCGGGTTGGCCAATTCCATGGGATAGGGCACATCCTTGCGTGGGTATTTACCGCCTTCCACCTGGTACTGGTAGGCCAAGTCCTGGAGCCGGCAATCACCCCAGGAGGGGCAAAGGGTGTTGAAGCTATCCGAAGCCGCGGCCTGCATCTGGTAGCCTGACCAGTCTCCCTCCCGGCCGGAGCCAATGGAACAATTATGATTGCCCGAAGCTAGCAAAAGCTCCAGCGTTTCCCTCCGGGAAGCCACGACTGCCGCGGATTCGGTCATGACGTCCATCCCGTCGGCGGCAGGCGTGCTGCAAGCGGTCATCAACGTGGACGCCCCCTTGACCTCTACCACGCAAATGCGACAAGCCCCCGTGGGCGTGGCATCCTTGAGATAGCAAAGCGTTGGAATGGTAATCCGGTTCGCTTGAGCGACCTCCAGAATGGTCTGCCCCGTCTCAAACTCAAAAGGGGAACCGTTAATAATAATGGTGCCCTGGGCCATTGACTGCTCCTTTAATAAAAGTCGGTAGGTATCAGGCGTGACCTTATGCCACATCAGGCATAACGTATTACTTGCTATTAAATAATAAGCGTTTTGTCAATTAATTTCAGAGAGGAAGGCAGAGCAACCGCAAGCAAACAATCGCTTGCCGGGATTCGCTTTGCTGCCACGATCACCCCGACCGAAAACGGGATACCCCGGATCAGGCCCGGTATAAGGAGCCGGACATTATTTTGTTTAGAAAAAGCCATTATTGTCCGAAATAAGTATTAATAATCATCTGGCGCAATCCATTCATCGCCCATTTTAACGCTTGGATCATTACCGACTATTACCGATAGCAAAAAGGACGATTGCAATGCCCGATACGAAAAAAAAGATGCCGATTCGTACGGCGCATTCGTGCGCGGCCGATCCACGGATAGCTGCAGCCGAATTCCATGCGGCCGTGGTTCGGCCCGACACGCAACTGGTCCTTTTTTTTTCCTCCAACGCTTACGATACGGCTGTGCTGGGCGATGAAATCCGGCGCCGTTTCGACGGTATCGAAGTCGTCGGTTGCACAACGGCAGGCGAAATAGGACCGTCGGGATATCGCGAGCACAGCCTTTCAGGGGTTGGCTTTGCAGCCGGTGCCGCAAGCGCCGTTACCGGCTATATGCAAAATCTGCAAACCTTCGATATCTCAAAAGGGCACACCTTGATCGGCAACATGCTTCAGAAACTGGAAAGCAGATCACCCGATGTGTCATCGGATAACAGTTTTGCCTTTTTAATGATCGATGGGCTATCCATGCGAGAAGAAACGGTGGCGCATGTTTTACAAGCCGGGTTGGGGAATATCCCGCTGGTTGGGGGATCGGCCGCCGATGGCATGCGGTTTTCCAAGACTTATGTGTATCACAAGGGAGAATTTCATTCAGACGGTGCGGTGTTGGTCCTGATCAAGACGCCACTTCCATTCAGGGTCTTCAAAACCCAGCATTTTATTCCCGCGGAAGAACGGTTGGTGGCCACCGAGGTCGATGCCGTCAATCGCAGCGTGATGGAAATCAACGGGCGCCCGGCCGCCGTGGAATACGCAAGGGCAACCGGTTTCGATGAACACAACCTTTCGCCCACCTGTTTTGCCGCCTCCCCGGTGGCGGTATTGATGGGCGGCACCAGCTACGTGAGATCGATCCAGAAGGTAAATCCCGACAACAGCCTAACTTTTTATTGCGCCATCGACGAGGGTTTGGTGTTCAGAATATCGCGGGGAGAGGTCCTTGAGGAGAATCTGATCCAGACCCTTGAAGACCTTCAACACACCATAGGCCCCTTGCAGTTGGTGTTGGCGTGCGATTGTATATTGCGCAGACTGGAAATCATCAACAGCGGCAAACAGGAGAAAATGGCGGAAATCATCCACGCGTATAAAATGGTGGGGTTCAACACCTACGGGGAACAGTTAAGGGGCGTTCATATCAACCAAACCCTTACCGGTATCGCCTTCGGCACGGCAAAGGAGGATAATGGCTGAGTCAACCCCTCCCGAGCCCGAAAAAAACAGCGCTTTTTATAAAGGTGAAATCCGTCGTCTGAACAAAATCATTCAGGCCCTGATGAACCGCGTCGAACGAAACCTGAGCGTTCATGGTTCGGCTTTCGGCCTGTTTGAAACGACGGTTCAGCTTGGAGAAGAAGTCCGCCGCCGCACCGAACAACTGGAAAATGCCCTCCGGGAAAACGAACGGATCAACCACGCGCTGAATTCGGCGCAAGAGCAAATGCGGGAGGAAATCCAGCGCCGCCAGCAATTCGAAGGTGAGTTGAGAAAAGCGAATTATCGACTGGAGCGGTTGAGCACGACCGACCCGTTGACCGGCCTGGCCAACCGGCGACGCTTCATGGAGGCGTTGACGGCGGAGTGGAACCGTTCGCTGCGCAACCGCAATTCCATCGGCATGTCCATGATCGACATCGACTTCTTTAAAACGTACAACGATCGCTATGGTCATCTCGCCGGCGATCATTGTCTGCAACAGGTCGCCAAGGCGCTGAAAACCGCGGTTCGCAACACGGACATCCCCGCCCGCTACGGTGGGGAAGAATTTGCGATCATATTTCCGAGCACGAATTTCGAAACCGTCCACCAGGTGGCCGATCGCGCCCGGAAGGCCGTGTCTGGCATCAAAATGCCCCATGCCGACAACCCCCTCGGCATTCTCACGGTCAGCGTCGGTGTGGCTGCGGTGATCCCTTCGGCGAAAACCGCCGTCACTCAGCTCATCGCTTTTGCCGACACCGCGCTGTATGAGGCCAAGCGTGACGGCCGAAACCGGGTACGCGGCCATGCGTCCGCCCCGTCGCAAACCCAGACCGAGAAGACCGTATTCAACGCGTAACCCTTCCTGCCGGTTGTCTTCCCGCTATTTTCCGGCCCCGGCCCGGTGCTGGATCATCTCACCAATAATGCTCACACCGATTTCCTCTGGTGTTTCAGCGTCAATATCGATACCGATGGGCGAGTGCACGCGGTCAATGTCCGCCTGGGTAAATCCTTCTTCGAAAAGGGCGTTGTAGATGGCATCCCTTTTCCGACGGCTGCCGATCATGCCGATGTAGCCGGCCTGGGTTTTAAGCGCCTGGGCCAGTACGGTTTTATCGTGAAGGTGACCACGGGTAAGAATAACCACATAATCGTCCACATCGATTTCAAGGCCGGCGAAACTGTTTTCAAAATGGTCCAGCACCCGCACGTCATTGGCCTCGGGAAATCGGTCCGCATTGACAAACTCCGCCCTGTCATCGGCGACCGACACGGAAAAGCCCACCATGGCCGCAAGTCTGGCCGTGGGTTGCGCCACATGACCGGCCCCGAAAATAAGCGCCCGGCAGATCCTGCCGACCGGCTCCACCACCACGAACCCGCCACCGATGCTCAACACGCTGATTTTCGAAACAGAGGCCGCCGCGCCCACCCGGTCCTCCTCCACGGGAGACAAGGGCAATTCCCCCTGAATCCCTCCCCGCGCCGAAACGATCCCATGGTGAACCGCTGCGATTTGACCCTGCTTCATTTTCACCAGGGTCACCAGGCAGCCACCGGCGCCCCTGGCGAACAACGCCTGCCAGGCGGCAAAAACCCGGCGATTGTCCTCGGTCGGGGCGACATAATCCAGCAAAACATCCGCCTGGCCGCCACAGATCATGTCCATGGTGGCAACGCTTTTATCGCTCAAGTCAAAGGGAATCAGGGCCGATTGGGCGCTGGAAATCAGTTCCACGGCTTTTTGCATGGCCCCGGCCTCGATAATCCCGCCGCCGATGGTGCCGACACCGCGCCCGTCGGCGGTAACGATCATTTTGCTCCCCGACGTTCGAGGGGTGGAGCCGCTATGGCTGACGATGGTGGCCAGGACGAATGCGTCCCCTTTTTCAAGCAATTCACAAGCCGTGGCTATCTGTCTGTTCATTAACCGGAAATCCTTTCACGATGGTCTTTGATGCTGCGTTTTACCGCTCCCGTGGAGACCCCGCCAAGGCTTTCGGCCAGGCGGATCTCAAGCGCCAGTCGGCCCTCGTCCATGGCATGCCGAACGCCCGCCACGGCTAAAACCGCTTCGCGAACGATGGGTTCCAGCGAAGCAAGAAAGGCCGTTTCCCGGGGCACGATCTCAAGGGTCAGGCAATCAAGATCGGCATGATCGCTCAAGCGCGCCCGATAGTCAACCACCCCATGGACAGCAAAAAGGCTTTCGTCCAAATCGGCAATACAAAGCGTCTGCCCGCCTTGCAGACTCAAAATGCCGTCACGACGGCCCTGTATTGCCCGCAGGGACTTCAAAACGCTGCCGCAAGGACAGGGATCGACCCTGAAGGCGGCCAGATCTCCGGTGCGGTAGCGGATCAGCGGCATGCCTTCGCGGGTAAGGGTGGTGATCACCGCTTCCCCCGGATTGCCGTCGGAAAGGGGTTGTCCCGTTTCAGGGTCGATAATCTCCAGCAGTAGATCGGCCTCGCGTAAATGGTAGCCCCTGCGGGCCATGCACTCCACGCCACCGCCAAAACCCATTTCAGTCATGCCGTAATGCTTGTATACCCGGCATCCCCAACGCTTCTCGATACGCGCCACAAGGGCGTCCGGAACGTAATCGGTACTGAGCAGAACGCTATCGATCTGGCCGCGCAATGCCTCTCCTCCGGGATGGCAGGCCATGGCCAGCACTTGGACGGGAATGCCGACCATGCAGGTTGTTTTTTCTTCGATGGCTTGGCATACCGCAGCCGCCGGGTCAAGGACCGGCCCATGGACAATCCCTTTGGCCGGAAGGCGGGAAAGCCCTTTGACCAGCAGATCGCCGACACTTCCGGGAAAATCGCCCGGTAGAAGGACCAGCACCCGCTCGCCCGGTTTGGTGAATGTGGCCATGCCGCGGCGGAAAAAATCGATGGTCAATTCCTGGTCGGTATCCGTGAAGAAAAGGCGTTTGGGAACGCCGACGGTGCCAGAGGTTTTAAGGGTAATCGCCCTTGCGACGTGTTCCTGGGAAACGCAAAGAAATGCCAAGGGGTCCCGGCGCAAATCTTCGGCAGTGGTAAACGGTAGCGTTTTCAGATCGTTCAGACTGTCTACCGTATCCGGATGGCCGGCAACCCGCTGTCGATAGAACGGGCTATGGGTACGCACCTTTATTAAGGTTCTGTTCAAGGCGGCAAGTTGATAGGTTTCAATGTCCTGCCGGGTCAAACGGTCCTCGGGGGCCAAGCCGAGTTTGGCTGCGGTCCATCCTTCCAGAGGTGTTAATCCGAATGCGGTCATGGGCGATAGAGCCGTTTCCCGCTGGTAGAGGTCAAATTGTAAAGGCAGAACGGCACCAGCCGCGAATCCGGCGCCATGACATGGATGCAGCAGTCCCGCACCCGGTCCAGATCCACATTCCAGACATCCTGGAAGGCCATGGCCGATACGGAGAGAAGATGAGTGCGGGCGCGTTGGATAAAGGTGTCCAGATCCATTGCGTCGCCTTTCCCCGGGGATAATGGAGACGAGGAAATGCTCATCGACGCTGGCGCGCGCCACTGCCGGGACACGAAATCGATGGCGGCCGCCGCACCGGTTTCAGCCGGGATCGGCTTGGAGCAGCAGGTGCATCCGGATCGGCCCACCGCCCGCACGCCACCGTCGGGCATCACCATATAGGACGCGCTGAAACTGCACAGACTGTTTTCGCAGCCTGGCGGCGAGAAGTCGGCGGCCTTGAACGCACCATGGGTTTGGCTTTCGATCAGGCGCATGAGTCGCGGCAGAGTGATGCGGTCGTTATCGGCCGGGGGATACAAATATCGGCCAAAATAGCTGACTGGCTGAAAATGGATCGAGCGCACCACCGGCGCGTGGGCTACGGCCAGGCGCATCAGGTTGCCCACATCCTTGTCGTTGATGCCGGGCACCAAGGTCGGAACCAGCACCACACCGATGCCGTGCTTGCCGCAATTCTCGATGGCGGTTTTTTTGGTTGCCAGTAGCGGCCGGCCACGCAGCTTTTCGTAAACGGCATTGGTGGTGCCGTCAAACTGCAGGAAAACCGATGCCAGCCCGGCTTGTTTAAGGTCGCGGACAAACGCCTCGTCATCGGCCAATCGTAGTCCGTTGGTGTTGACCTGGATAAAATCGAAACCGGCCGCACGCCCCATGGCGACGATGCGCGGCAGATCGTCCCGCATGGTCGGCTCCCCGCCCGACAGTTGGATATTGCTGCCCGGACTGGTATGGGCCGCCGATCTGAACCAGCCATCAATGACCGAAAGGGGCGCATCGTTACCAGCGATTGTCGAATCGGCATAGCAAACCGGGCAGCCCAGGTTGCAGCGGTCAGTGATCTCAAGAATGACCGTGCAGGAGCGCTGGCGATGCTCCGGGCATAACCCACAATCAAAGGGGCAACCCTTTTCCACGGCATGGCCCGGGTGGGCCGGATGGGTGGGGATCTTGGGCCGTTGCCAGGTGGCTAAACCGGGTTCGCCGTCCCAGATACGAACGCTGAAACTGCCGTGCTCCGGGCAGCTTTTTTCCAAAAATACTTGATCACCACGAATCGTACGCCGCGCATCGATCCGTTTCAGGCACACAGGGCAAAGGCTTTGAGTGTTTTGTTCAGTCAGCGTCATAGGGATCGAAACCGTGGGTGGTCAGAATTTCCATCGTTTTGGCGAAGGTTTCGGCCACGATTTCGCCGCAGCGCTGTCGGGCCGCGGCCGGGCCATCCTCACCAGTGATGATTCGGCAAGTGGTGCCGCCGTATTGACCGGCCACCCGCTCTTCGAACCAGGCGCTCATTTCATCGAGCATCAAGGGCAGCTGATCCGATTCGGTTTCCGTGTCATCCCCCTTGCCCGCATAAAGGGCCAGCAGGCAGCTGGCCCCGGTCAGGGCGCCGCAAGCTCCTTTCCCGCCGCCCCCCCCATAGGCAAGCCCGGCCATGGATCGCACCAACGCAGGATTCTCCTGGTCCCGGGCGTCCAGGGCCAATTGAATGAGGATCTGGCTGCAATTGTAGCCGGCACTTGCCAGCCGCAGCATCTGAATTTGGTAATCATCCATTGAAAACCTCTTTCTTATGGGCAATGGTCAGGCAATACCCTAGGCGCCGGCCATCATTGCGACAGCCTATCGTACAATCGATCCCCCACCAGTCGGTGAGCGACACACCAGACCAGACAAGTTGCGCAGCCAACTGCCTGAGCATATCCGAGTGGTCTTCCCATAAATCGATTTCGAATCCGGCGGCTTCGATGCGCCGGATCATGGTGTACCGGTCCACCGCGCCCGCCAGACAGCCGCCGAGGTTTGTGTTGGGGGGAATCGTTGCCATTTCGGTCCCAGTCCGCCAATACAGATCGGTCACCACTATGTAGCCACGGGATTGCAGAACATGACTGAATCCTTTCAGGGCCGATGTCGCATCGGGCAACAATGCGCAGACACACTCGGCAAATACCGCGTTAAATCCAGCGGCCTTAAACGGTAATGCCATGGCGTCTGCTCTGACAATATACAATTCCGGATGACGTTTGCGGGCATCGGCCAGCAGAAGAGGCGAAAAATCCATGCCGATCACGGATGCGTCAAATTCGTATCGCAAACAGTCCGCCGTGGCGCCGGTGCCGCACCCCACGTCCAATACCCGCGCACCGGCACCCAGGCCGCAGGCCTCCGCCGCACGGCGGGTAAGCGCCAAGCCGCCCGGTCGGATCGTCGGACCGGTAACGGCGCGGACTGTTTCGGATTCGTAAGGGTGAGATGCAATCATAGTAAATTCATAACACTCGGTGGCCCAGCGGTGACCGCCGCCCCTATTTGTCCTCCAGAATCTGCTCCACTTCCGCCATCTTCCCCGTCGCCACCCGATCCGTAATCAACACCGTCTTACATTTGGGACAATAAGGCAGATCCGTGGTGAAGCGATTGCCCATGTAGGTGACCGCCACCGGCCCCACCACCAAATCGCATTGGCAGGCCTCGCAGCGCCATTTTAAATCCTCGGGGCGGATATTGTCGTTTTTCATGGCCCCACGACCTCCATGCGATGGGCATAGGCATTATGCACCACATAACCATCATCGGTCGGCGCATAGACCACCCAGAAAGTAGCATGCCCCAGGCGTTGTGTGCCCAGGAATTGGCCGGTCTCGCCATGGCGGAAACGGGTGCCGCCGTTTTCAGCATGCCGGATGACCTGGCGCAGATTTTCTTCCAGAATACGGCGGGATTCGAGAACTTTTGCCACGTCCGGCGTAATGATCAGCGTCATTCCCTTATTCAGGTCGCCACCATCTTCCATGGCTTCGTTCCATAAATGCCCCAAAAGTTCGCGTTTTAATTGTTGGCGATTCTCCCTCCGCCGGGACCAACCGGGACGCGGCCGGGCTGCCGGATCGGAGATGTCCGGGTCCGGAAAAAGCAGGTCCAAAATATGAACGGTGCGTTTGCCCACACCGGCCAGCGCATCCCGGCACATGGCGCAATAGACCAGATAATCGCTGTCGCTGCGCTGACCACCGGTTTCGGTTACGCTTTTGGCCAGGGCCGGATTGGCGTTTTCCATGAGACCTCCGAACCCGCAACATTCGGTGCGTTCCCGCCCCAGATCGAGTTCTTCCATGGCAACACCAAGATTTCCGGCCAGCTTCCTGACGGCCTCCTGGACAACCGGAGCATCTCGAGAGGTGCAGGGATCATGAATGGCGAGCGGCCCGTCGGTGTGCGGCAGATCGGCCTGGGGGGTACCGGTATCCTGAAAAATTTCCCAAAGGGATATTGGCTTAATCTGGGGCAGATGTTCTTTGAAAACCTTGAGACAGGTGGCGCAGGCAACCACCGGACGCGGCATGCCCAGGTCATTCCAACGCTTCTCCCAGCGCGATAGTTCTTCGGAGAAAAGCGTCTGCTTTCCGGCCCAATGAGCCGGCGCACCGCAACACCCCAGCATCAGGGCTACCCCGCCGGTCAACGTTTTTCTCAGATAGTCATAAACCTGTTTCACCTGCTTTGGCGCCGAGGCGCAAAGCTGACAACCGGGAAAAAAAAGATATTGGCTTTCTGAGGTTCCAGGCGCATGGCGGGCCATGTAAAAAGCCTCGCTTTGAGAAAAGGCCATGTCCTGTAAGGCGAAATCGTGAGCCGAAGGTGGCATTTTGTCATGCGCCACCATGTTCTGCCGCGCTTCCAGGCAAAGGTCCTGAAGGGCGAAATCGTTGGGACAGACCGCCTCGCACAAGCCGCACAGGCTGCATGAATTGATCAATTTGTTGGATTTACGCTCGCCCATGACGATCGACAGGTTGTTGTAGATCTCCCGGGCGTAGGTTTTGGGAAAACCGCCAAAGGATTCCAGAAAAGCGCAGGCCTTGACGCACTCCAGACACTGACATTGCAGGCAGCGGCCGGCTTCGGCCTTCGCCTCATCCTGGGAGTAACCCGCCTGAGCATCGGCCATTTTTACCGCCGACACCATTTCGACCCCGGCCAGATTGGTAATCAGCCGGGTTTCGTATGGCCCTTCGGTTTCCCGGCCGGCGTCCATGGACACCTTTTGCAGCCAGCGGTCCATGGAGGTAGCGCACCAGCGCCCGGAAGCGGCCTGCCACACCGGCGATTCATAACCCCCGGCCGCAAAAAGGCCGTCCGTTGCGGTCTCCCCGACAAAGCGTGCTTTGGGAATCGGGTTTGTCGGGTCAAGGTCGAAAATGGGATCGGCAACGCCATCCAACCCCACATAAACGGCAGCGAAGGACGCCCTTATTTCTTCTGTTTCAAGGTCGGCTCCGGTTTTAAAGCACACCCCCAGTTGACCAACCCGTTTGACTTCCCCTTCGATTGTTTCGGGTAAAAGTTGCTTCGGGTACTGTTCGACCAATCCGCCACCGATGCTGTCACCGGTTTCGAAAACAGTGAGATCATATCCTTTACGCGCCAGGTCCCAGGCCACGGTCAGGCTGCTCAACCCACTGCCGATCACCGCCACTTGGATTGGTTTTTTAGGCAGGGGCAACACCCGTTTGGATTTGCCGTCACGGGAAACGATGGCCCGCTCCAACTCGGCGATACGGATCGCCCCGCCGAGTTTGGCGCGGTTGCAAACCACCCGGCAGGGCGCGTCGCAAATGCGCCCCAGGATGCCGGGCAGGGGCATGGTTTTGTTCAACACCAGTTGAGCCTTGCGCCAGTTCCCGGCCGCCACATGTCCTGTCAGGGAGCGCGCATCTACATGCAGCGGGCAGGCCGCCACACAGGGTGCCGGTTCGTCCTGGATACAAAGGCTCTCCCACTGGCGCAGATCGTTTTGTTCCATAGTCGTATTCTCAAATAGCAAATCACTATGCAAAGGCGACCGCGACAATTTTGCCAACGGTCGCCCTATTTTTATCTTGAGCGATTAGCCTTTTCCGCTAACCGTTAAAAGCGAATTGCTTATCGCTTATTTTCCCTGCAATCCTGCCAATACCTTCTCCGGCAACGCCGGCAGCTTGGTGATGCGCACGCCGCAGGCATTGTAAATCCCATTGATCACCGCCGCATGGGGACTGGTCAGGGGGAGCTCACCCGTGCCACCGGCACCGAAGGGGCCGGCATCGCGCGGGGTTTCCACGTAGATCAGTTCCATATCATCGGGAATCTGCTTGATGTAGGGGATACCCGCACCGGCCATGGTGGAATGCTTCTTGATGTCCTCATAGTCCTCGGTGAGCGCCAGGCCGATGCCTTGGGCCAAGCCACCATACAACTGGCCATCCACCACCAGGCGGTTGTTGATGGATCCCACGTCGGCCACGAGGGTCATTTTTTCAACGGAGGTCTTGCCGGTGGAAAGCTCCACCGCCACCTCGGCCATGAAAACGCCGTACATGTAAACTGAGAAAGGTTCGCCCTGGCTGTTTTCGTCGCAATCCCGGGCAGGGGCGGTCCATTTACCCACATAGTGCACCGGAATGTCGTCGGCCTTCATCTGGGCATAATCGCGGTAGGTGCCATCGGGCTTTTTCATGGCGGCCGCCAACGCTTCGGCGGCGTTCTTGGTGGCCTGACCGGCCATCACCTGGCTGCGGCTGCCACCGGCCGGTCCGGAGTTGGGCGCTTTGCTGGTGTCGTTCATCACCAACCGAATACGATCCGGCGTGATCCCGGTTTCCCGCAAGGCTTCGTGGGCCACGCCCAGGGTCCCGGCATCGGCGCCCTGGCCATGGTCTTCCCAGCAGTTGAAAACGGTGACCGTGTTGTCTTCGTTAAGCTCGATCCAGGCCTCGGAGGTGTCCGGCCCGTCCAGACCACAGCCATAGACACCCACGGAAATGCCCACGCCCCGTTTGACCGCGTCGGTGGAATCGGCCTTGGCCTTGTCCTGGGCGGCCTTGTATTTCGGGCGCAGTTTGTCGATCATTTCGGGCAGCGAGTAGACCTCCGGTGCCTGGCCGGTGGGTGTGGTGGAACCCTCCCGATAGACGTTCTTGTAGCGCAGTTCCAGCGGATCCACGCCCAGTTTTTCAGCCAGCTCATCCATGAGCACTTCCGAGGCGAATTCGCTCTGGGGTGCGCCGTATCCCCGGAAAGCCGATCCCCAGGCGTGGTTGGTGCAGACCGTGCGTCCTTCGCCGCGGATATTGGGGATGTCGTAACCGGAGCCCATGAACTGGGTGCCGCGCAGGGTCAACAGATCGCCGAATTCGGAATAGGGACCGTGATCCACGCTGTAGTCGGTCTCCATGGCCAATAGCTTGCCATCTGCATCCGCTGCGAAACGCATGTTCATGAAGAACGGGGAGCGCTTTCCGGTGTAGGTTTGCTGCTGATGGTAATCGTAATTGAGGAAACAGGGGCGGCCGGTGACCAGGGCAGCCACGCCCACCAGGGCTTCCATGGTGGGGCTGAATTTGTAACCAAAGGTGCCGCCGGTGGGGTTTTGAACCATGATCAGGTTCTCCAGCTCCACTCCCATGCCGGGTGCGATCATAGCCGCGTGCAGATGCAGGCCAATGGATTTTGAATGAACCACCAGCTTGCCGTCATCGTTCTGATAGGCAAAGCCAACATCCGGTTCGATGGGCATATGCGGCTGACGGCCAACATAGAAGTCGTCCTCCACCACCGTATTCGCCGAATCGAAAATCGGCGCGGTTTCATCCCCCTTGGCGATTTTCTGGATGTAGTAGACATTGGGCGTCCCCGGATGGATCTCGATGGCATCCTCGGCCATGGCCGCCGGCGCGCTCATGTATTCGGGCAGCGGCTCGAGATCGACCTTGACCTTGGCGGCCGCGTCCTTGGCGTGGTGTTCGGTATCGGCGCAGACAATGGCGATGGCATCCCCGTACTGAAAAACCTTGCTGTCATTCAAGATCGGCCGTTCCCAGCCGTCACCCTTGTTGGACGGAAAGGTGATCAGGCCGGTGATGCGGTTTTTGCCGGGCACATCCTTGTGGGTGATCACCTTGAACACGCCGGGCATTTTTTCGGCCTCAGAGGTGTCGATGCTTTTAATGTTGGCGTGGGAGATGGTGGCCTGCACCAGGGCCATGTTAAGACGATCCTCGGGGAGTTTGAGCCCCAGGTCGGCGCCGTAATCCAGGGTGCCGGTAACCTTGCCGATGGCCGTGGGCCGGGGATACTTGGTGCCCCAGATGCGTCCATCCGCCGGGATCTTGAAGTTCAGCTCATCGGTAGCCATTTCGCCGCGCAGGACCTTAGCGGCGTCCATGACGGCGTCCACCAGAGGCTTGTAGCCGGTACAACGACAAACGTTCTTGCTCTTCTGAAACCAGTCGCGAACCTCTTCGCGGGTGGGGCTGGGGTTTTCATCCAGGAGGACCTTGGCCGAAACGATGAAGCCGGGGCTGCAAAATCCGCACTGGGCACAGCCGTGGGCGATCCAGGCCAGTTGTAGGGGATGCAGTCCGTCCGGGGTGCCGATGCCTTCGATGGTGGTAACGACCGCATCGTCGGGCACCCGTGACAATTTGGTGATACAGGAGCGCACCAGCTTGCCGTTTACGATGACATTGCAGGCGCCGCACTGCCCCTTGCCACATCCCACCTTGGTACCGGTCAGGCCAAGCTGCTCGCGCAGAACCGTGGACAGCAACGTGCCGGTCGGTGCAATCAAGACCTTGTTAATACCATTGAGCATAATATTGCGCGTAATCATAAAACCTCCCTTTGTTTGGTGAAACATCATTTTGCCCCTCAGTGTCAAATAAGACATATCGCCTTGCGAGCGATAGACGCCGGTGCGGTTGGAAAAATAGCATTCACCGTGATAGCCATATATAAATGCATATAGTCAACACGGTCAACTGATTTGGCTTCAATAAAATAATGGCGCCATTTTCAGCACATATCGATTGTCGATTCATCGCAGCTCTTCAAGGGGGCGCGACCTTAATGTTCGATCAACGAATACAAAAATCGTGCAAAGTATATTCTTATTGTTCAAAAAGTTTTTCGCTTTTCGGTACAAGTCTGAAAAATCGGGAAAGTGTCGGGCCCGCCTTTGAGAAGACGGACCCGGCATATGGAGACAAATCAGGCCATGTTTATAAGGCGCTCTTGTAAATATCGATTACGTCCTCCAACGTGGGGCGGCGCGGATTGGTCAGGCCGCAGGCATCTTTCTGAGCATTTTCGGCCATAACCGGAAGGTCGTCCTTGCTCACCCCTAACTCCTTTAACCCCGATGGTATCCCGACATCAGCGGATAGCGTTTTAATGGCCTCAAGGGCCACATCGGCCGCCACACGGACCGAGAGGCCATCGATATTTTCACCCATGGCAACGGCGATATCGGCGAACCGATCCATTTTGGCGATCAGGTTGAATCGGCTCACATGGGGCAGGAGGATGGCATTGCATACGCCATGGGGCAAATCGTAAAAACCGCCCAACTGATGGGCCATGGCATGCACATGACCGAGACTGGCATTGTTGAAGGCCATGCCGGCCAAATATTGGGCGTAACACATTTTGTCTCTGGCTTGCATGTCACTACCGTTGGCCACGGCTGCCCGGAGATTGCCGGCGATGAGTTCGATGGCCTTGAGAGCGCAGGCATCGGTGATCGGCGTGGCTATGGTGGAGACATAAGCCTCGACGGCATGGGTCAGGGCGTCCATGCCAGTGGCGGCGGTCAGTGCCGGCGGCATGCCAACCATGAGTAGCGGATCATCAATGGCCACATTAGGCGTTACGCGCCAATCGACAATGGCCATTTTGACCTTGCGGCTGGTATCGGTAATGATGCAAAAGCGGGTCATTTCGCTGGCCGTGCCGGCCGTGGTGTTGACGGCGATAAACGGCGGCATGGCCGAGGCCGATTGGTCGACGCCCTCGTAGTCGCGGATGTTACCGCCG
This sequence comes from uncultured Desulfosarcina sp., assembly GCA_963668455.2. GTDB lineage: Bacteria > Desulfobacterota > Desulfobacteria > Desulfobacterales > Desulfosarcinaceae > Desulfosarcina. The sequence goes on along the minus strand of CAXXOY010000014.1, from coordinate 252,035 downwards.
TTGGTGGCGATGATGCCGATGCCCTTGCCGCAATCGTGGGCGCTGCCGCCTCCCAGACTGACAATCAGATCACAGCCCTTGTCCTTGTATATCCCGTACCCTTCATGCACGTTGTTGTCGGTGGGATTTGGATGGGTGCCATCGTAGATAACCGGCTCGACTTCGCATTCGGTTTTGATGACCTCGGCAACCTGATCGGCGATACCGGCTGCGGTAATGCCCTTATCCGTGCATATAAACGGTTTGGTCCCGCCGAGCACTTTGATCTGGTTGCCGATTTCCTTGTGGGCGCCTACTCCCATGAGTGTTACGGTGGGAATGAAAAAGCCAAATACCTGTTCCTGGACTGCCATGCTCTCCTCCTCTTTTAAGTGGTTTGGATGGTAATTGTTTGACAGGGTAAATGGCAATTAACGGGCCAGGTGGTGCTTATGGATCTCCCCGTGAAACCTCGGCCCCACGCAACCGCTCGATAAAACGATGTAAAATTATTCGCTGAATAATATTCATGCTGTGTCGTACTATTATAAATGACAGCCCTGCTCATTAAACGAGAGTGTTGTGGGGCACGATGACACGGCCATGATGGTCGTTTCGGGTCGAATTGACACACGTGGTTTCCGCTCTGATTCCTGTAACTGCACCCTTGTTTCCAAATTGAGCGGTAGGCGGCACGACTACAGATAATTGTTGACAAATACGCGATAGATAGGCGCTAAAGGGTAATGGTCGAACGCTTACATCAGATTGCGGTTGGCCGTGTGGCATACCCTTCGCAGCATCCGTCCAAGGGAGGAACGATTCATGGATGTGCGTAAATTCTCGATCCCCGAGATCCTGTTCGGCCATGGCAGCTTGAACTACGCGGCCCTCTGCGCCTTTCGCATGGGCGCCGAAAAAGTGTTTTTGGTTAGCGACCAAGGGCTCGAAGAGGCAGGGTGGGTGGAGCAGGTCTTTTCGATTCTCAAAAAGGAGAATCTTGGCTGGCACTATTATAGCGCGGTCAACTCCAACCCTCGGGACCATCAGGTCAGCGAAGGGGCCGAACGCTACCATGAAGAGGGGTGCGATGTGGTGATGGCCATTGGCGGAGGCAGCCCCATGGACGCGGCCAAGGGAATCGCCATGGTGGCCAGCAACGGGGGCAGTGTTCAGGACTACGAGGGTGCCAATCGAATTCAAAGACCCTTGCCGCCCATGGTGTTTATTCCGTCCACGGCGGGCAGTGGCGCGGATATCTCACAATTCGCGATCATCACCGACATTAAACGTCAGATCAAAATGTCCATCATCAGCCGCACCCTGGTACCCAATATTTCCATTACCGACCCGCAGCTTTTAACCACCAAACCAAAAGAGCTGATCATTTCATCGGCTGTCGATGCGCTTTCGCACGCCGTGGAGGCGTACGTCTCCACCATCGCTTCGACCTTGACCGAGATACAAAGCCTGAAAGCCATAGATTTGATCCTGACCTATCTGCCCATCGCGCTGCAGGATGGTTCAATGGAAGCGCTCGAGAAGCTTTCCAGTGCCGGCACTTGCGCCGGCATGGCCTTCAGCAACGCGAGCCTGGGGTTGGACCACGCCCTGGCGCATAGCCTGGGGGGAAAACTCGATGTGGCCCATGGCTTGATTCATCCCGTGTTGCTGCCACCGGTGATGCGGTTCAACCTGCCCACTTGTGTGGAAAAAATGGCGGCCATCGGCGAGATTATCCTGGGGCGCCGCCTGGGTAGTGCCGAGGCGACCGCCCGGGAAGGGATCGACCGCCTGCAGGATTTCTTTGGTGGTTTGAACATCAGTACTCATCTGGGAGACATCATCGATGACCCCGATGTGCTGCCCCAAATTTGTGAAATGGCGGTTTACGACACCTGCCTGGTAACCAATCCCCGGGAAGCAACGATCGAGGATATGATCGACATTTGCAAGGTGGCCTGGTGATGAGACAAAAACCAAAAATCGAGGATCTGATCGGGCTGGGGCATAGCAAACTGGGCTTTTTCAAGGAGGTCCAGGAAAAGATGGCCGAACTGCGCAACTCCAACCGGGCCCTCGAACATCAACGGCGGCATGTTCAGGCCGTCCTCGACGGAATCACGGATATCGTGGCCGTCATAACGCCTGACCACCGGATTCGCTCCGTCAATCATAGTTTTTTCGATATTTACGCCCAGCCTGATCCGGAAAACCAGCCGTGCCATCGCGTATTTCGCCACAGCGATACGCCTTGCGAGGCGTGTGTTCTGCGTGAGGCCCTGGCCACCAATCAGGTTTGCCGGTCGAACGTGATCATCCCGGTGGGCGACCGCAACCGCCATTTTTCCCTGACCGCCTCGCCCTTGCGCAATCGCCACGGCCTCCCCACGGACATTCTGGTTGTTAAACGCGATGTAACCCTGGAAAAAGAGTTCCAGGCCAAATATTACCACGCCGAAAAGATGGCCACCATCGGGCTTCTGGCCGCAGGGGTGGCCCATGAGATCAACAACCCGCTCACCTCCATCCATGGATTTACCGAAGGCCTGCAACGGCGAATGGGACGGTTGGCCGAGCAGCTTTCCGACGATGCGTTGAAAAATGATTTCGAGGAATATCTGGGGATTATTCTCAAGGAGTGCGGGCGGTGCAGTGGAATCGTTCACAGCCTGTTGACCTTCAGTCCCCGCAAGACCACCGAGTTCTCACGAATTGGCTTGAACCATTTGGTGAATAACGTGCTGCGGCTCCTGCACCACAAGCTGAAGCATTATCCCAAGGAACTCATCGGTTTGGATCTGGATAACGAGCTGCCTTTCATTAAAGGAAGCACGGCGGAGTTGGAACAAGTCATCCTTAACTTGGTCCTCAACGCATTGGATGCCATCAACGACGACGGGCGTATCCATATTCGAACCTGTTCGGCCGGTGATGGTCGAGTGGTCCTGGAAGTGGCCGACGATGGTTGCGGGATCCATCCGGATGACCTTCAAAAGCTGTTCGAACCCTTTTTTACCACCAAACCGGTGGGCCGTGGGATCGGGATCGGACTTTCCACCTGCTACCATATCATTCAAGCTCATCAAGGCGAAATCGAAGTTCAAAGTGCGGTTGGAGAGGGCTCGCGATTCAAAGTGACCCTGCCGATCCATGCCCGGACGGAGAAAACATGACATCGACCGTGGAGACCATGCAGGTTCTGGTTGTTGACGACGAGTCTTCCATCCGGCGCCTTGCCGAAAAGGAGCTGAGCAGCGAAAGGCGCTGTATAACCACCGTCGGGTCGATCGCGGAAGCCAGGCGGGCGTTCTCTAAAGATGCGTTTGATATTGTCCTGTTGGATATGCAACTGCCCGATGGTCATGGCATGGATTTGCTGGCCTATTTTCAGGAGCAGGCCCCCGAGGTCCAGGTGGTTATCATTACGGGGTTCGGCGACGTGGATGACGCGGTCCAGGCCATGAAACTGGGGGCTTACGATTATATCACCAAACCCTATGCCCTGGATCGGCTTACCCTGATTATGGAAAAGGCGTATCAGCGGACCTGCCTTCAACGGGAAAACCGCCTTTTGCGGCAAGCCCATTCCGATCGGGCGACACCGAAGCTGGTCGGCCAATCGTCGGCCTTGGAGAATATTCGCTTCCTCACCCGTAAGGTGGCGCCAACCCGGGTTCCGGTGCTGCTCACCGGTGAAAGCGGCACCGGGAAGAACGTTGTGGCGCAGTTGATTCATACCCTTAGCGATCGATCCGACCTGCCTTTGATTACCAAAAATTGTGGCACTTTTCAGAAAGATCTGTTGCGCAGTGAACTTTTTGGTTATCGCAAAGGAGCTTTTACCGGCGCCAACGATTCCTACGAGGGGCTACTCTCCTTTGCCCATCGCGGCACCATGTTTCTGGACGAAATCGGCGAACTCTCCCCGGAGGTGCAAAGCTCGCTTCTCCGGGTGTTGGAAAATCAGACCTTCCGGCGACTGGGTGAAAAGGAAGAAAAAAAGGTCGATGTGCGCTTTATCTGCGCCACCAACCGGGATCTCCAGGCCGAGGTGGATGCCGGTCGTTTCAGTGAAGCCATGTACCACCGCCTCAATGTATTCAAGATCGCCCTGCCTCCCTTACGCACCCGCAAGGAGGACATTCCGGTTCTGATCGAATACTTTCTCGGCAGGCTAAGACCCGGCGAGCGTATGGCCCGTATCACCGACCGGGCCTTGCAGTGCTTGATGGCCTATGATTGGCCGGGCAATATCCGCGAGCTGCAGAATGTGCTCGAACGCGGTCTGATTCTCTCCGAAGGTGGTTTGATCACCGATCAATCCTTGCCTAAGGAGCTGGCCGATCAGGCCGGTGGCAGCGCTCCGGATGAATCGTTTTTGTCTTTGGAAGTGGTCGAAAGACAACATATTCTGGCGGTACTGCAATATGTGGGGGGAAACCGGACACGGGCGGCTGAAATTTTGGGCATCGGAAGAAAAACCTTATACCGGAAGCTCCATTCACTATCATTGTTCTAGAAAGTAAAAAATTAGATATGGCAAAATCCGATAAATGTTGTTATTATTGTGTTGTGTCCATTTTAAACCATGGACATCTTCTAATTTTTTAGCTTTTCCGATATAAATCGAGGGACAACGCCGGAATTATTAGTGGCGTGTGCCAAAACTGACGAATTCGTAAAGAAGTCGCCGTTCGGGCGGATTCGTAAAAACTGTTTCAAAGGAGGCGCCATGAGCTTTCGTCTCCTCTTCATGCTGGCTTATCTGTTGTGGTCTCTGCCTCTCATCGCCTCGGCCCTTACCACCGAGGAGATTCTGCTGCTGAAACAAAATGGCGTTTCCGAAAAAACCATCCAGATGATGTTGCAAAGCGAAATAGAAGCGCAGCGCGACAAAGCAGCCGGCACTCCCATGGGGATCGAAACCATCGTCAGACCCGATGGCCGGCCGGCAATTGTCTACAGCACGGGCAGCGGCAACCGTCGCGGCAAGCAGGACGAGGAACAAAAAAAAGTAGAACGCGCCTGGCGGATGCTGCGCCACATCATTGTGGACACGCGAACGCCCCAGGCCCGCGAATAACCACGGCAGGCGATGGCTCCCTGTTAGTACGTGTTGGCCCGTAACCACCGCCCATCTTTTCGCTCAAGTTTTCCACTTAGTTGGCCGATAATAAAAGATACGCAAAAACAACGGCAAAGGAACAGCGCTGCAAGAATCTTCAGGAAAAGGATATGCAATGGTGGAGGTAGCAATGACGGAAAAAGAAAAAAGAATGTCGACACGGAATCCCGCGGAAATCGGGATTGTCTGCCAGCCCTATTCAAGCACCAGAGCCACCCGTCATTGCACCGGTGTACTGCGGAATTTCTCCGATGGAGGCGTTTATGTAGAAGCTCCCCAAGGATACAGGCCGGGCACCATCCTGCTCATTCGCACCACCAACACGGCCATACCGGCCGCAGATCATCATCCCAATGAAGGGCTGCGAACCATTTGCCTGGCGGAAGTCAGGTGGTTGCAGGATCTGTGCGACCCGGAAACCACTCGCCATGGGATGGGGCTTGGTTATTTGCAATAAATAGCCCCCCCCGACATTCACGATCAACCCTCGGGTCGGCGGCCTTCGTTGACAACATCCCCGCCGATCCGCTATTTTGCGTCCTCACAAAACGTTTTTTCCGATCCTGACCAATCAAAACCACTTTTTCGGACCGGTAGGATGCATTCCCAAAAGCCGCGCATCATCATTGTAACCGCTCCCCAGCACACAGGCAAATCGTCATTGCTCGCCCGGTATATCGGGCTTTGCCGTGAGCAGAAAATTCCCATTGCCGGAATCCTCGCCGAAGGGTTGTGGCGGGAAAACCGGAGATCCGGCTTTGACCTGGTCGATCTTTCGTCCGGAATTCGACTTCCCCTGGCCGTTCGCTCTGCCCCCCATGGCCTGGCACGCATAGGGTTTGAATTTTTTCCCGAGGGAATCAAGGCCGGCAAGAAGGCCTTGGCCAAGGCACGGTGCAACGCGGCAACGCTCATCGTGGTCGATGAAGTGGGCAAACTGGAAGTCATGGACAAAGGGTGGGCGCCGCATATTCCCGATCTTCTCGGCCTGCCCGGCAAGACACACCTCTGGGCGGTTCGCGAAAGTCTGGTGGACGCGGTTGCCGAAAAATGGCAATTCTCGCCACACGCCGTCGTCGATGCGCGAAAGCCCGATGCCCTGGCCGAGCTGACAGCGGCCTGCGGTCTGTTTACCCCTTGATCAGGCGCAGCAACTCCTCTGCCGACATCTTCCCGCTTAAATCGGAACCTTCCAACAGGCTATCGGCCAGGTCTCGTTTGGACCGGTGCAGGGATACGATCTTCTCCTCGATGGTCTGGCCGGCAATCAGGCTGTAGACGGTCACCGGCCGGGTTTGCCCGATGCGATGGGCGCGGTCGGCGGCCTGATCCTCCACGGCCGGATTCCACCAGGGATCCATGTGAATGACATAATCGGCGGCGGTCAGGTTCAACCCCACGCCGCCGGCTTTAAGGCTGATCAGAAACAACTCGCCATCGCCATCCTGAAATGCCGCCACCCTGCGCCGCCGCTCTTTTTCGGGGGTACTGCCATCCAGATACTGATAGGGAATCGATTGGCTCTCCACATAATCACGGATAATTTTTAGATGCCCGGTGAATTGGCTGAAAACCAGGGCCTTGTGTCCACCGGACAGAAGCTCGGTCACGATATCACCAAAGGCGCTCAGTTTAGCGCTGGGCAGATTCGAATCGGGCAAAACCAATTGCGGATGGCAGCAAACCCGACGCAGTTTCATGATTTCGGCGAGAATTCTAAGGTGGGCGCCCGGCTCGGACACATCGCCGCCGCTCAGCGCTTCCAGAGCCTTGATACGCAGCGCCTCATAAAAAGCCCGTTCCTTCGCACTCAACTCCACCGGAACAAGGATATCCGTCCTCGGCGGCAACTCCTCCAGGACATGGCTCTTGGTTCGCCTGAGAATAAAGGGTTGAATCAGTTTCCTAAGGCGCCGGCGGGCCGCGCGGTCCTGGTCCTTCTCAATGGGCACGGCAAAGGTTCCGGTGAACCCCTTGAGGGAGCCGAGCAGACCGGGATTGATGAACCGGAACAGGTTCCAAAGCTCTCCCAGATGATTTTCAATGGGTGTGCCCGTGGTGATCAACCGGAACTTTCCGTCAAGATTCATGGCGGCCCGGGAGCGTTTGGTGGTCATATTCTTTATGGCCTGGGCCTCGTCCAGCACGATAATCTCAAAATGCACCCCGGCCAGCATTTCGGCCACGGCCTCCTGTTGCAAAAGGCCGTAGCTCACCACCAGGAGATCGAAGGGCTTCAAGCACGAAACGATCTTCTCACGGTCACCATTGCCCAGGCCGACAGGATTAAGCGAGGGGGCGAAACGGCGGGCCTCGGCCTCCCAGTTCATGCACACCGATGTGGGCGCCACCACCAGGCAGGGGCCGTTGGCGGCACGGGTGAGCATGAGCGCCAGGGTCTGGATGGTCTTGCCCAGCCCCATGTCGTCGGCCAGGCAGGCCCCCACACCCCAATGACACAGGCGGGCCAGCCAGGCAAAACCCTCAACCTGATAATCGCGTAGCTCGGCCTTCAGGGTCGAAGGCACTTCCGGTTTAAATGCACAGGCCGCCCTGAATTGTTTGATGTGATTCTTCCAATGCCTGTCACTTTTCAGCCCGCCCACTTCTCCGGCCATTTCATCAAGGCAAAGGGCGGCCAGTGGATGAAACTGGCGATCTTTGCCCGACTTTTTGGAATAGGCGGACAACGCTTCCAAACGCCGTTGAAAGGCCTTGGTCAGCGCCAGGAACTGGCCGTCTTCCAGACGCACGAACCTTCCCCGGGCGCTATCCAAAAGGTCGATGAGCTTTTCCATGGAAAGCACCAGGCCATTATCCAGTTTCAAATCACCGGAAACGGAAAACCAGTCCCGGGACTTGCTGACATTCAGAAACAGCCGACTTATGTCTGCCTGCTGGCTAACCGCCAGGGATTCTCCCTCCGGCCAGTGCAAGACCACCTGTGAGTCAAGGGCCTTGAGCTCCAGCAGAATTTCCAGACAGCTTTCCGGATCGGACAGGTCCCACTCCCACCGCTCGCCACCGCTGCCTGTAAATGAAGCCAGGGTGGGACAGGCCGAAACGGCGGCCTCAGCGAGCTCACACTCCCGGTCAAAATCCCGCCGGGTGCGCGAGAGTTTTCCGCCGATCTCGCAGATCACCGTTTCGCCACCTTCACCGGGCCTGAAGCAAGGGCCATCCTGAGCAAAAGGCTGAATCCAGACACTCAACTTCAACCCATCTCCCGAAGGCCTCAAAAAAACGGCGGGGGTGGCATCGGCATCCACCGCTTCGGCCGTTTCGCCGACGCCATCGATCTGAGAATGGACATTGACGGTGGAGGAAATCTTGGAAACCGCCTCGAGCAATTGCTTCTTGCCCGCGGCGGGTATCGTCAAACCGTCTCCAACAATCTTGGCGATCTGCAGAACATCCTTGCCGGTTTCGATAACCTTCAAGCGGGTGGGCGAATCCTGAATAAGCTGAATCGGATTCTCCACATCAAATTCGTGATCAAGGATAATTTCAAATTTACCGCCCTTTATACGCTTGACCATCAATGCCGGGGACTCCTTGACAATCTCCAAGGGGACATGGGGAGGATCGGCGGAGAACACCGCGGGATGCCCCGCAAGGGCGGTCAGCGCCTTATCCGAAAAATAGTAGTCGATCTCCGGGTACCCATGCCAGTTCGTATGTCTCTCCTCTTTTATGGCGGCGCAAATCTTCTCGTCATGAGGGGTTATAAAGTCAAATTTGTCGAGTTCATAACAAAGACGCCTCAATGCAATCTTACGTCCCTTGCTCCATTTTCCGCCGGCTTTTTTAATCTGCTCGCGGGGGGACAGCTCCCAGTAGCCATCATCATCGAAATCAAGCAGCCAGGCCATGCGAGAGAACCGAGTACTACCGGTTGAGGCATCCTCTGCCCGATCTAGGTTGATCAGCGCCTTCAGCGCCTGTTGCCAGCGGGTTTCCGGCTGAAGCAAATCGACAATACTTTGATAACCGCTCTTCTCGAAAAAACCGGCGGGGGCCTGCACGGGACGAGGCGTCTTGATTTTCAGCGAAACCATCAGCGTAGAAAGCTCGGCGACCAACCAGGCGGGCATGTTACCGTCGACGCTATGCTCGTGCAGGTTGAGCAGGAGGTCCCTGAAGATTTTGTTTTTGGACTTCCCCATCCAGTGGCGGACAAGCAGTTGAATCAAACACGAGATGGCTTCCTCTTCGACAATCAAAAGGCGCCATTGCCGTATCACCTCCAGGGCGTCCGGATCTCCGGAGCGGGCCGTTATCAGATAGCCGAGGGCGCTAAAGGCCCGGTACCATGTCTGTTCGGGGTTCTCGGCACCGATGGCGGCATAGGTGCGGGCAGCCTTGAGATGCCGGGCATCGTCACTTTTGATCAGCGCCAGGATAAAAAGGAGGCCGGATACGGAGTTGAAATAGATTTTGCGTTTGCGGGACTTTTTTCTCAATAACCGCAAGGCGGTTTCGTATGCCGTGATCGCCTTGTCGTTCTCTCCACGTAGAAAAGCGGCATCTCCCCTGACCAAAAAGCTATACATGCCGTTATCGCCCGCCACCATCTGGCCGGCCTCCTCCGGGCAACCGTCCAGCACCAATCGCTCGGCCAGATAACCACGAATATATTCACCCGTCTCCATCTTGGAAGAGGATGCAACCGCGTTCAAAAATTCAATGAATTCGGGAGCCGGTTTCACACCGCGCCTCCGAAAGTAAACAGCCAGGGCACCGGCAAGGCATATCTGCAATTCCTCGCTTAAAAAGTCACGGGCCCAGCGGGAATCGAATCCATGTCTGAAGATGGCAACCAGGGGGTGATCCTCCAGGTGGAGATCCCGGGAGCGGTGCTCTTCATAAAGATGCAACAAATTAAGGATATTATCGGTCTCCCCACGATAAATAGCCATTCGCATTGCATATATGATCTGATCGTATCCAAGATGGTCCCATCGATTAACCGGTAATTTAACCTGGAAAAACTGCTCGACAGCCACGGCCATCCTGACAAAAAGGCCCTGTTTAACAAGCAGCCGGCAAATGGGGTCTTTAAACGGTGCCAAGCAATGATAGTAATTATCCTTTCCCGCGATAAGGCCGTTTTTCACCAACCGGTCCAGCAGCGGGTCTAAATCCCCGGCCTTGAATTGTTTGACAGTACCATCATTTGGAAGAATTCTTTTTAATATATTAAGAAGATTGGTTCTTGCGGTGGTTCCGGGAATGATTGCAAGAATTCCGGCCAGGGCCTGGGGCAAGCCGGAAAAAGTGGCGTAGGCCTCCATCCGTTCATTGAACAATTGATCGTCACGGGTTGTCATGTAATTTAAAAAAGCTCCTTGTCAAAATATCTCAGGACACCACTCCCGCCACTTTAAATGCATTGCCAACAATGGCCCGGGCTTCGTCCTGGATGCGCTTGAGATGATCCTTGCCGTTGAAACTCTCGGCGTAAATTTTGTAGATTTCCTCGGTCCCCGAGGGGCGCGCCGCGAACCAGCCGTTTTCGGTAACCACTTTCAATCCGCCGATGACGGCATCGTTGCCCGGCGCCTTGGTAAGTTTGGCCACGATGGGCTCACCGGCCAGCTCGGTGGCCGTGATCATATCCGCGGAGAGTTGTTTGAGGGCCGCCTTTTGATCAGTCGATGCAGGCGCGTCGATGCGTTCATAGACACTGGCGCCGAATTGCTCCTCAAGCTGCCGGTGAAGTTCTCCCGGATCACGGCCGGTCCTGGCCATTATCTCGGCGGCCAGAAAATCCATGATGATGCCGTCCTTGTCCGTGGTCCACACGGATCCGTCCCGGCGCAGGAAAGATGCCCCGGCGCTCTCCTCGCCGCCGAAGGCCAGTTCTCCGCTCATCAGCCCGTCCACGAACCATTTGAAGCCCACGGGGACCTCGCACAACCGACGATTCAGATGCGTCGCCACCCGATCGATGAGCGACGTCGAGACCAGGGTTTTGCCCACGGCGGCCGCTGCCGGCCAGTCGGGACGGTTCTGGAACAGGTACCAGATGGCCACGGACAGAAAGTGGTTGGGGTTGAGCAGCCCCGTGCTGCGGGTGACGATGCCGTGGCGATCCACATCGGTGTCGTTGCCAAAGGCGATGTCGAACTTGTCCTTGAGTTTGATCAGCCCTTGCATGGCGTAGGGTGAAGAGCAGTCCATGCGGATCTTGCCGTCCTTGTCCAGGGTCATGAACCCGAAGGTCGGGTCCACCGCCGGATTGACGATTTCAAGATTCAGCCCGTATTTCTCGGCAATGGGCGCCCAGTAATTGACCGCCGCGCCGCCTAGGGGATCCACACCGAGCTTTAGCCCGGAGGAGGCAATGGCCTGCATGTCGACCACCTTGGACAGGTCTTCAACGAAGGGCGTGATGTAATCGTAAAAGTGAGTGGTTTCCGCCTTAAGCGCTTTTTCAAAAGAGATGCGCTTAATCCGCGCCACGCCACCTTCCAAAATCTCGTTGGCCCGCTTCGCAACCTGCCCGGTGATCTCCTCGCCGGCCGGTCCGCCGTGGGGCGGATTATACTTGAATCCGCCGTCTTCAGGCGGGTTGTGCGAAGGCGTGATCACCACCCCGTCGGCCAGGCCTTTAGTGCGGTTCTGATTATACGTCAAGATGGCGTGGGAAATGACCGGGGTGGGCGTGTATTCCAGATCCTTGGCGATCATAACCGTCATTCCGGCGGCGGCGAAAACCTCCAGCGCGCCGGCCAGGGCCGGCTCGGACAGGGCGTGGGTGTCCATACCCATAAACAGCGGCCCGTCGATCTTTTTCGAAGTGCGATATTCGCAAATGGCCTGGCTGACGGCCAGGATATGGGCCTCGTTAAAGCTATTTTTCAGTGAGGAACCGCGATGGCCGGACGTCCCGAACGAAACGCGCTGGGCCGGGTCGTTCGCGTCCGGTCGATGGGTGTAATAGGCCGAGACCAGTCTGGGGATATTGGCCAGCACCTCACGCGGAGCGGGCTTACCGGCAAGGGAATGAAGACTCATCTTGATGACCTCCTGCATGCATTAAATTTAATAAACAAAAATAGGAATGAATCAAATCTCTATCTTATACCATCATTCCGGATGAAAAAACAAAATAGCCTTCACCAGACAATTAACCTCGTTTATGATAAAAAACACTGATACAAACAAAATCGCTTTAAGCGCTTGTTGGGAGAATCAGGCCTTCAGCCCGGTCCAATATTTCTTACAGGGGGAGACACATGAACACCGCAACGGGAAAATGGTACATCAGCACTCAGACATTTTGTGAATTGCTGGCCAGAAACGTCGACCAATTCGATTCTAAAACAGCCCAATGCTGGAAAGACGAGCAAAACGAAGTCCAGTCCCTGACTTTTTCCCATTTGGGAAAGATCGTGGAGGAAACCGCCTGCGGCCTCATGGATCTGGGGATCGAAAAAGGCGATCGAATCGCGCTGATGGCCCACACCTGCCCGGCCTGGATGCAGACCGATTACGCCATCCTGTGCGCCGGGGCCGTCACCGTGTGCATCTACCCCACCCTCTCCGCAAAAGAGACGGCTTATATCGTAAACGACTCCGGCGCCAGGGTTTTGTTTGTACAAAATGCCGAGATTCTGCAATCGGTTCTGAAAGAACGTGCGTCCATGCCGTATCTGGAGAAAATCGTGGTCATGGATGAGAAATATTCATCGGATGAGGACGGGGTGTTGAGCTCAACCCGGCTGCGAGAAATGGGCAGGGAATTTGCCAAAACCAGCCCGGGCGCCTACGAAAAACGCTGGCAATCCGTGAAGCTGGAAGACCGCATGACCATTGTCTACACCTCCGGCACCACGGGCAGGCCCAAGGGTGCGGTACATACCCATGCCAGCGTGAATGCGGCCTGCCGGCGGGACATGATGATTTTGGGAGAATTAAGCCCGGAGGATGTGTTCCTCTCCTTCCTGCCGCTGGCCCATACCTACGAACGGGAATGCGGCCACGGCGTGGCCATGCACTGCGCGGCAACCATCGCCTACTCCGCGCCCAAGACCATGGTGGATGACCTTCAGGTTTTCAAACCCACCATTTTCATGTCCGTACCGAGAATTTACGAACGCATCTTCATGGCCATGCGCGCCAAGGCCCAGGCCTCCCCCGTGAAGAAAGCCATTTTCGATTACGCCCTGTCCGTTGGGAAAAAGGTGGTGGACACCCGCGCCGACAAAGACGGCTTTGTGGACATGGCGCCCGAGACCGATCTGTTTTCGGGCCTGCCCTTCTCCCTGAAACTTCAATACAAACTGGTGGATAAAATCCTCTTCTCCAAGGTTCGGGATCTTCTGGGCGGCCGATTCCGCTTCGCATTTTCCGCGGCGGGCGCGCTTTCCGCGGATCTGTGCAAAGTCTTCATGGCCATGGGCGTGAGAATTTACGAGGGCTACGGCGCCACGGAGACCTGCAACACGGTCAACCTGAACCACCCCGACAAGGTTCTGCCGGGCAGTGTCGGCCCGCTTGCTTTTGGCGTGGAAGGCAAAATCGCCCCGGACGGCGAGTGGCTGGTCAAGGGCCCCAACAACATGCTGGGATACTGGAACAGCCCCGAAGCCACGGCCGAGGCCTTCACCGAGGATGGGTTTTACAAAACCGGGGATATTGTGGAAGAAATGGCCGACGGCTACATAAAAATCGTGGATCGCAAGAAAGGCCTCATGGTCCTGGATACGGGCAAGAACGTGCCTTCCGCCAAGATCGAGAGCGCCTTTGCCCTTTCAAAATTCGTGGACATGGTCGTTCCGGTGGGCGATAATTATAAATTCATCGCAGCCTTCGTGGTCCCGGATTTCGATGCTATCATGGCCCATTTCGACGAAAACGAGATCGAATACGATCACTCTTCCCTGACATTTGCTGACACCAATGCCGCCAGAATCTGCGTTGCCGTGGATGATGCCTTCATTGAAAAAGAAGAACTGAAAGCCCTGGTGGCCCGGGAGATCGAGGAGGCCAACCAAAGCCTGGAAGAATACGAACGCATCAAAAAATATAAAATCCTGAATCATCGCTTCACCGAGCAGGCCGGCGAGATCACGCCCACCCTGAAGCTTAAACGCAATGTGGTTCTGCAACGGCTGAAGCCTGAAATCGAGGCGTTTTATAAAAATCCATGAAAGCCCTCTTTATTCATGTCGGACGGCACAAAATCGCATCGATCCTGCTGCAAATCGTTTTGTTCCATTTCCGGAAAACGCTGCGGGAACGGTTTTCGATTGTCTTTGATGAAGTGCTGGGGATCAAACTTTCACAAAAAATAAGAGATGGGTCGCCAAAAACGGCGGAGTTGGAATCGATTCGCACGTACATGAAAACGGAAGTGCTCAAGCAGGCGGAAACCTATGTGATCAGCAACGAAAATTTATCGGGCAGCCCGTTTTCAGGATATTCCGATACGGGGAGGATCGCTCAGGACTTAAGACACCTTGCCCAGGATTTCGATCGGGTGGCGATCATCGTATTCGTTCGCAGACAGGACACCTTTCTGGAGCCTTTGCTTCACCAGCAGATCAAGATGGGCAAGCATTTTACCTTCCGGGAATTTCTTTCCACGATCGCCCCACAAGCATTTGATTGGCTGCGGAGACTAACCGTTAAGGAAGAGAAGTCTCGATTACGGAAATTCCTGGAGGAAAATTTTCCCAAACCCAGGGGCGGCGGGTTTGACCTGTTTACCGCCGATCAGCGTAAAAGACTCATGGACGGTTATCGGGACTCCAATCGGACGCTTTTTGAAAACCATATCATGGATACTTTCAAACCGATGGTCTCGACGTATTATTAGAGGAAAAAGAGAATGATGATCGAAGAATATACCACCGGCCGCCACATGCGTATTGCCGGCCAATCCTATCGATCCGATCTAAAAATCGTGGGCGGGGAAGTGAAGGACAACTGGTGGCGCGGGAAGGGACACCTTCTCCAGACCGATGACATCACGGACATTATCGATGCCGCCCCGCAAACGCTGGTCGTCGGCACCGGTTATGCCGGCCGGATGAAAATTCCCGACAAAACGATGGCGGCGCTCGCCGACCGAGGCATTCAAGTTATCGCCGAGCCGACCGGGCAGGCCGTAACCACCTTCAACCGCCTGTCGCAAACCCGGAACGCCGTGGCCGGCGCCTTTCATTTGACCTGCTGAACGATCTGTTTCACGCGCCCCACCTGGCCATCTTCCAGCCGCACCTTGATGCCGTGGGGGTGCTGGGGTGATTTGGTCAACAGGTCCTTGACCACGCCGCGGGTCAACGCACCCGTGCGCTGATCTTTTTTAAGCACGATGTCAACGGTTTGGCCGGGACGGATATTTTTTCGATATTGGTTTTGCAAAAGACCTCCTGGTCTCCGTGGGACGATTTTCCACCGGTCTTATTTTGACGATGCGATTCTCCAATTTAGCATTTTTAAGACCGTTCAACACTTTGCCGGCAACCCGCTTGTCCACATCAAAAAATGAGAACTCCCGTTTCAGATCGATCTGGCCAATTTTCTGGGAGCGGATACCCGTCTTGTCACATACCCAGCGAACAATGGCACCTTCATTGATATTGTCCAGCCGGCCGATATTGATGAAAAATCGACGAACGTCATTACTCACCTTTACCGGATAATTCTTAGCCTTTCTTTTCGGCTTGCTGGAACTAACATTCAAGTCATTGCTGTTGCGATAAGCATTCAGGAAGCGATTAAATTCCATTGAGACAATGCGCTGAATCAGGTCTTCCTTGCTCAGGCCTTCCAACGCCTTTTGGGCAATCGGAAGATATGACGCGATATCGCCGTGCTTAACCTCGACCGAGGCCATCTTCTCGACTATCGCCAGAAGCTGTTTTTCGCAGATATCAGTGCCCCGGGGGATTTTTCCCTTTTCCAACCGCACGCCTGCCCGATGCTCTATCTCGGGTAAACGATATGCTTCACGGGGGCTGATCAGCATCAGGGAAAAGCCCGACTTGCCAGCCCGGGCGGTACGGCCGCTGCGGTGGGTATAACGCTCGGCATCGTCCGGAAGATTGTAGTGGATCACATGGGAGATATCATTAACGTCAATGCCCCGGGCGGCCACATCGGTGGCCACCAGAATCTGCAAGGTGCGGTCCCGATATCCGCGCATGACCCGGCTGCGCTGATCTTGCGACAAATCGCCATGCAGGGCCTCGGCATTATAGCCATCCCGGGAGAGTTTTTCCGCCACGGTCCTGGTTTCGGCCCGTGTACGGCAAAAAACCAGGCCGTAGATATCGGGTTCGTAATCGATCAGGCGCCTTAAAGCGGCATACCTGTCCTTCTCCTTGATGACATAATAGACATGCTCGATGTTTTCAGCGCCCCCATTGCGTTGCCCGATGGACACTTCAACCGGATCATGCATGTAGGTCTTGGCAATGCGCGCGGCCGCGGCCGGCATGGTGGCTGAAAAAAGCCAGGTTCGCCGGGTGTCGGGTGTCCGCTTGAGGATGTCGTCGATATCCTCCTGAAAGCCCATGCTGAGCATTTCATCGGCCTCGTCCAGCACCACGAATTTAATATGCGACGTGGAGACAACGCCGCGCTTCATCAGATCGAGCAGTCGGCCGGGGGTTGCAACAAGAAGCTGCGCTCCGCGTTTTATATGGCGAATCTGTTCCGCCATGCCGGCCCCGCCATATACCGCGACAATCTTCATTTGCTTCATATAGCTGGCCAGACTATTTAAATCAGAGGTAATTTGAACGCAAAGCTCGCGTGTGGGGCAAATGACCACGCCTTGCGCCACCGCCTTTCCGGACTCCATCAACTGCAACATCGGCAGACCAAAGGCGGCGGTTTTGCCGGTTCCTGTCTGAGCCAGTCCCACCAAGTCCGACCGTCCCTCCAAAAGCGGGGGAATGGCGGCCTGCTGTATAGGGGTCGGGGTTGTAAATCCCAACGCATGGGTGGCTTTTAGAAGGTTGGGATGTAGCCCGAGCTCGTCAAATATCATTGTTTTAATTCCTTAAAGACAAAAAAGGCCGCCCGATATGCTGCACGGACGGCCTGCAAATAGTTCACCGATTTCTGCATACAACCTGACAACCATGATCTTATTTTCTGAAAAGATCAACAAGAATCGGAGAAAGGATGGAATTATTTTGCTATATGCCACCAATCGAAACGACCACGCTCTTGATAAGGGCAAAGACCGTCTGGCCGGGCTTTATTTTTAATTTAAGAAATGATTTGCGGGTAATCCGCGCCCACAGGGGATTGCCGATATCCAGCCGGACATCGATAAAGGCCAAACCGGTATCCACGATTTCGTCGATACGGCCGGCAATGACATTCTGGAAACTGGTACCCTCCGGCGCTTCCAGGGCGATGGCCACATGGCGGGCGGCGATGCGCACGCGTACCGGGGTACCACGGGCAACCTGCAAGGGAGGTACGGTCAATACATGGTCGCCGAAACGCAGGCAGGTCAGGCCGGATTCGTCCTGCGCCTCTTCCACCACGGTCTCGATAACCGCCCCGATCTCCTCGGTCCCCAAGCGTTTCTGAAGCTCGGGCCGGGACAACAGGTCGGCCAGCGCCCCGCAGGCGGCCACGCCTCCGGACTCCAAAATCACCAGGCGATCGGCCAGGTTCAGAATTTCATCCAGGGAGTGGCTGACATAAAGGATCGGAATGGCGAACTCGTGGGACAGACGCATGATAAAGGGCAAGACCTCCGCCTTACGCGAGGCGTCCAGGGAGGCCAGGGGTTCGTCCATGAGCAGCATGGCCGGGCTGGTGAGCAGCGCCCTTCCAATGGCCACACGTTGTTTCTCGCCACCGGAAAGCTTGGCCGGCCGGCGGTCCAGCAGATGACCGATGCCCAATAGATCCACCACCGCTTCAAATTCAACGAACCGCAAATCCTTTGGCGTCAAGCGCATGCCATACACCAGGTTGGCGCGCACCGACAGATGGGGCAGCAGGCGCCCGTCCTGAAACACATAGCCGATGCGCCGCCGTTCGGGTGGCAAGTCGATGCCGCGCCGGGCATCGAACAGACACAGACCGTTCACGGCGATACGGCCGCTGTCGGGCCGCGAAAGACCGGCCACCATGTTGACAATGGAGGTCTTTCCGGCCCCGGACGGCCCGAAAAGTGCGGTCACACCGGATTTAGCCCCCTGAAAGGCGGCGTTGACCAGAAAATCTCCCTGTTGCCGTTGAATATCTATTTCCATTTCAAATCACCCCTGCATTCGCTTCGCAAACCTCCTGGCCAACACCTCCGAGCAAATCAACGCCGCCATGGCCACAACCACCGAAATCACACAAAGGCGCATGGCCCCCATCTCCCCGTCGGGCACCTGGGTGAGCGTGTACAGGGCCAGCGGCAGGGTCTGGGTCTGCCCACGAATATTGGAGACAAAGGTAATCGTGGCCCCGAACTCGCCCAGACTGCGGGCAAAGGCCAGGATCAGGCCGGTGATGATTCCCGGAACCATGAGCGGCAGGGTCACCGTGAAAAAGACCCGCAGGGGACCGGCGCCCAGGGTGCGTGCCGCCGCTTCCAGACCACGGTCCACGTTTTCCAGGGAGAGCCTCACGGCCCGCACCAGCAGCGGAAAAGACATCACCGCCGCCGCCAGGACGGCCCCTTTCCAATTAAAGGCCACCGTAATTCCCAGGTATTTGTAAAGGATCGCCCCGATGAACCCGTTGCGGCCCAGGAAGACCAACAGCAGATAACCGGTGACCACCGGCGGCAACACCAATGGCAGATGAATGAACCCGTCCAACAGGTTTTTGCCGGGAAAGCGCAACCGGGCCAGAACCCAGGCCGCCAGAATGCCCAAAGGCAGACTGACGGCCACGGCCCAGCCCGAAACCCACAGGCTCAGCTTGAGAGCCTCCAGTTCAACATCGGTGAGATGAAACAGGCTCATCAACGCACTTCAAAACCATACTTGGCGAAAACCGCCTTGGCTTCCGCCGATTTCAAAAATTCCATGAACGCGGCCGCCGCCTTGGCGTTGCCACCAGCCACGGCCGCCACCGGGTAAACGATGGGTGGATGGCTCTCGGTGGGGAACACGCCAACCACGCGCACCTTCTTGGAGATCCCCGCATCCGTGGCATAGACCTGGCCCAACGGCGCTTCACCGCGCTCCACCAGCACCAGGGCGGCACGCACATCCTTCATGGGGGCCAGACGTCCCTCGACCTGGGGCCACAGGCCCAGTTTCTCCATGGCCTTCTTGCCGTACCGGCCGGCGGGCACATGGGAAGGATCGCCCATGGAAAGCCTGCCGTCACTACCCAGCAGGGCTGCCAGATCCAGGTCGCTGTTTACCGTGACCTTGTCGATGGAACTGTTCAGCGGGGCGATCAACACAATGCGGTTGCCCAGCAGATCGAAGCGGGTGGCCTTATCGACGGCGCTTTTCTCTTCGAGAAAATCCACCCATTTCTTGTTGGCCGACAGGTAAACATCCGCCGGCGCTCCGCTGGCAATCTGCTTGGCCAGGGTGGAAGATGAGGCGAAAGAGGTTTTCGCCGTGCCCAATCCCTTGGCGGCATACATGTCGGAAATATCCGAAACGGCGTTGGTGGTGGACGCAGCGGCAAACACGACCACATCATCCGCCGCGAACGCCTGGCCCGCGAACCAACCTGTCACCATGAGTACCAAAGAAACCACCATGCATTTTGTCACTTTCATTTTCTACCTCCAATTTTGTTAATCAAAAAACCATATGTTCTATTGAATCAGCGACGCCGGTTGCCATTCGTCAAAGGGCTCCGACGACGACGGGGTCTTGAGCAAAACGTCCTCTTTTAAATCCCCAAACGGTCCCGCCATGGTCAGTTCTCCCTTTTGGAGCACCCCGATGCGATCGGCAAGCTGACGCGCCTCATCCCAGTTGTGGGTGACGAAAAGGGTCGTGATCCGAAAATGACGCTGATGCGCCTTCAGCTCTTTGCGCAGACGTAACGCGTTTTCCGGGTCCAGACTGCTGAAAGGCTCGTCGAGAAGTAAAATCCGGGGACCGGTGGCAATGGCCCGGGCAAGTGCGGCCCGCTGCTTCTCGCCGCCGCTCATCTGTGCTGGATAACGGTTGGCCAAAGCCAAGATGCCGAAACGGTCCAGCAACCGATCGATTTTTTGCTTTTCCGCCCGGCGACCGGCCTTGAGATGCGCCATGGCCAATTGAAGATTCCGGGAAACGGTCAGATGGGGGAAAAGCCAAAGTTCCTGAAAAAGATACCCTACCCCACGCTCATGGGGCGGCTGCCGGTCCATGCAATCGCCGTTAAAAAAGATGTGGCCGGTGCACGGCAACAGCCCGGCAATCACCTGCAACAACGTACTCTTGCCGGCACCCGACGGCCCCAACAAGACGAACAGCTCGCCCTCGTCGATGCTTAAGTCGATCTGCCGCAGTACGGCATTGGACACCTTTTCAAGCCGGATCATTGTCATGGTTCAATACTCATCATGGTCGCCTCTGGAGAAATCGGCGTTCCTATCCAGCGCAAAACCAGCAGCACCAGGAAACCGGTGAAAATCAACAACCAGGCGCAAACCAGGGCAATCCCCAACTCCCCGCTCGAGATGTTCAAAAAGACGGCGATAGGCAGGGTCTCGGTCCGAAAACGGGTCGCGCCGGCCACCATCAAGGTGGCGCCGAATTCTCCCACGGCGCGCGCCCAACTGAGAACCACTCCACTTAGCAGTACCGAACGGGCCATGGGCAGGGAAACACGGAAGAATATCTGGACGGGTTTCAGTCCCAGGGTCTGGGCGGCCTGCTCGTAACGGATGTCGATGGTGGAAAAGGCCTCCCTGGCGGTGCGGGTCATGACCGGGGAGATAATCAACACTTGGGCCAGAATCGCTCCCCACGGCGTAAACAGCAGTTGGATGCCCACCCGGTCCAGGGTTTGACGCACGACGTCGTTCCCCAGCAGGAAGAGCAATCCCACGCCGGCTACCAGCGGGGTCATGGTCATGGGCAGATCGATCAGGGTGTCCACCAGGATTTTACCTCTGAAATGCCGCCGGGCCAGAAAATGGCCGGCCGGCACGCCCAAGAGAACCGCCACGAGTGTTGCCGCGCCCGAGGTTAAAAGGGTCAGGCGCAAGGCAAAGGCGATCTCCTCCGAAGCCAGTGTGTCCAGAAGGCCGGACAGGGGCAGATGCGTGAACAGCCCGACGAGAACGCCGACAATGAGAAGAACCAGAAGTCCAGTGGGCAACAGGCAAAGAAAGCGCATGGCGCGGCCAATCAGTCTTCCAGCGGCAAAAAGCCGAATTGCTCGAACACGGCCACGGCAGCGTCAGAGCTGATGAAGTCGGTCAGTTGCCCGGCCAGCTTCGCATCGGCCGCGCTGGACAGTACGGCCGCGGCAATTTCCTCGGCCTGGAAATAATCCTGTGGAATGGGAACCATGGTGATTGTCTTTTGGTTTTGAAAGGCATCGGTGCGACCGATAATGGCCGCATCCACCGTTCCCTGACTCACATACATGGCCAGTTGCTTGACCGTGGCGCCGTAGACGACGACATTTTTCAAAAGCGCGGCCTTGATCCCCGAGCGCTCGCAAATGGTCATGGCCGTGCGACCAAAAGCCATCGCCTTGGGATCGCCCATGGCCAGTCGAACGCCGGGGTTAGCCATGTCCGCGAAGGTCTTGATCCGATCTGCCTGCCCGGCATTCACGCCGACAACCGGGGTGTGCTGGACGATCCGTCGATAAGTCTGAATGTTGCCGGCCTTTTTCAATTTCTGGATGTAAAACAAGGCTCCGGGAATGTACACATCGCCTTTGCCGGTTGCTTCGATGCGTGCCAGAAGCTGGCCACTGCCGCCGTAATCGATATACACCTTATGGCCGGTCTGGCCCTCGAAGACCTTGGCCAGCCGGTCGACAGGTTGCCTGAGCCCCGCTCCGCAAAATACGTGCAACTGTCCGGCAGTGACATTTTGCACGGATAGCAACCCAACGCAAAGGACGATGCAAACTACCACCAAACGCCATTTATGATTACTTGTGGTCAATTTCATTTTTCATAATTCTCACGTTTACAACGTTGATGGTCTCGTAAAAGGTCACGGTTTAGACGGATTCGTAAAAAGGCCGAGATCAAGGCTTGCGAATCCGTAGGAATGAGGCGTAAGGTACGCCGCAGTGACGGAGGATGAAGCGTAACGCCGATATCGGATTTTTACGGATTCGTCCACGTTGCGCCCCACACTTGATCGGACAAAACACCGTGGGCGCCACCACTCGGAGTGTGGGAGCAAAATGCCGCCTCGGGAACAGACACCCGCTATGTGCTTTTGGCGCAGAACCTCTCCCACCCCATCAAATAAGCCGCCCCGGCAATAGTGGTCCCATAGAAAATCACCGGCTTTTCACCCACGAAGGCCGACAGGGTTCCATTGGAAATGGTGGTTCCCGTGACCAAGAGCAAATCGGCCCAATCAACCGCCGCGGCGGTATTGTCCGGCGACTCGATCACGACACCGAATTTCCGGCTGCCGATGCTGTCTTCATCCATATCCAGCACCCGCATGGGAAAGCGGGGAGCCAGACTCTCCACCATGCGCGGTTGAAGACCGATCTGAGTAATTTTTACCTTGCCGTAGCGCTCGGTGATGTGATCGCCCAAAGCCTCGGCACATTGCCTGGGCTCCTCGTCCTTGCAATGCACGCTTCCGTCTATCTTTCCGAGATGGCGCAAAACGGCATTCAAAGCGGCGACAAAAATCGCACGGCGATAATTGTTAGTCAGAGGCGCGGTGAGAATACTCTCCAGCGTGCCCTCGTAATCTCCGAACTGGTCGGTAAAGGCCTGACCGAAGGAGCCCCGGATCTCCGCCTGCATCAGGCGTTCCTTGCCTTTTTGAATCTGGTAGTCATCGCCCTCGGGGTTGCCAATGGCCTCTTCGACACTCAATGCACGGGCCTTGACGATCACGGGCTCTTTCATCAGGCCATGTTCGCGGATTATTGC
Organism: uncultured Desulfosarcina sp.; assembly: GCA_963668455.2. GTDB lineage: Bacteria > Desulfobacterota > Desulfobacteria > Desulfobacterales > Desulfosarcinaceae > Desulfosarcina. Next base: position 228,912 of record CAXXOY010000014.1, on the reverse strand, counting down.
CGAGGCTTTCTGTTTTATCGCCTCATAGATCTCAGTCATGCCAGACCGCCTCCTTTTGCTCTTTATAGCCACCGGATAGCGTTCTGAACCGACAAGAGAAAACGCCATAGATGTAGTTTACAAACGACAATTGACCAAATCTCATTGCACATGCTATACAATTGGTCAACCTCTTTCTTGCACGCCATCGACCTCAATCCACCGGGAGCTGCCCATGGAACGGAAAAAATCCAATGTAATCTGTAATGTGAAAAAATTCCGATTAAAAAAGGGATGGTCGCAACAGGAGCTGGCCGAGACCGTGCACGTCAGGCGTCAAGCCATCTACGATATAGAATCCGGCCGCTATCTTCCCAATACGGGCATTGCCCTTCGATTGGCCCGCACCTTTGGCTGCCGGGTGGAGGATCTGTTTGTTGAACAGGTATCGCCGGAAGCCGAACCCGTGCATGTTATTGACGACATCGACGAGGAACCGTCAACCCGGCTGGCCCTTGGGCGTGTGCGAGACAGACTGATCGGCCTGCCGTTGCATGGCTCGGAATCCATCCCATTCGGGTTGCGCTCAGCCGATGGCCTGCTCAATCCCGACAAAAAAAGCGCCTTTATCCTGGACGCATCAAACCGCCTGGAAAAAACGATCATCCTGATGGGCTGCGATCCGGCTTTCGAAATTTTGAGCCAGCATGTCAGCCGCATCGCACCCGAAGCGCGGGTGCATTGCCGGTTCGCCTCCAGCCATCGCGCTCTCAACAGCCTTGCCGACGGCGTGACCCATGTAGCCGGCACCCATTTGCACAACAACGGCGAAACCGAAGCCAACGTTGCCGTGGCAAAAGAGAAATTGTCCGGCATGAACGGCTGCGTACTGGGGTTTTCGCTTCTTGAGGAAGGCTTGATGGTCGCCAGGAACAATCCGCTGGGTATCCGCAGCGTTGTCGACCTGGCCCAGCCCATGGTGCGGTTTGTCAATCGGGAGGCAGGAGCGGCCTTGCGAGTACTGCTGGACGACCACCTGAAATGCGCCGGCATCGACGGCAACAGCAACATCAACGGTTACCGGAACGAGGTTCACACGCACCGTGAAGGCGCCTACCGAATCGCCTGCAACGTGGCCGACGCCGCCCTCGGGTTAAGGGCCATTGCCGAGGCGTACAATCTCGGCTTCGTTCCCATCGCCGCCGCCCGGTGCGATCTGGTTATCCCCAAGGACATCCTGAATCACCCGACCATGAAAGTCTTTCTGGATGTGTTGCAATCCAATCCGCTAAGAAAGGAACTGGATTCCCTCCCGGGATATGAGGGGGGCAGCATCACCGGAAAAATGATTGCCGAATTATAACCACACCCATCAAACAACAAACCGTTCCATCATATGCTTGAGGTTATTGGAAAGCTGGGTAAGATCCTGCGCGCTACGGCTTACCTGGTGACTCCCCTCGGCCATCTCCGCAGCGGTCTGATTCACGGCCGTCACATCCTTGGCAATGCTTGCGGATACGGTTGAACTCTGGGCAATGTTTTCGTTGACGTTCTGAATCCCCTGGGCGGCCTGGTTGACGTTGTTTACGATATCGTGCGTCGAGGTCGACTGCTCCTCAACCGAGGTGGCAATGGTGCCAACGATATCGTTTATGTTTTCAATAACATTTTCGATCTGATTGATCTCGGCAACGGTTCCTTTGGTCGAACCTTGAATGCCATCTATCTTCATCCGGATATCCTTGGTCGCATCGGCGGTTTGCTTGGCAAGATCCTTGATTTCATTGGCCACCACGGCAAAGCCCTTGCCTGCCTCTCCAGCCCTGGCAGCCTCGATCGTCGCATTCAATGCCAGCAGGTTGGTTTGTTCCGAAATCTCATTGATTGTCTCGGTAACCTTGCCCACGTCCAGGGCCGCCTTGCCCAGCTCCGAAACCTGCCCCGAAACAGAATGCGCCTGATTGACCGCCTCGCCGGTTATTGTGCGCCCCTTTTCCGTATTCACGGCAATCTCGCCGATGGTGTCGTTCATCTGCTCCGATGCGGCGGCAACCATCTGCACATTGGTGGAAGCCTGTTCCGAGGCTGCCGCGACACCATTCATATTGGTGCTCATCTCTTCCGCCGCGGCAGCCAACTGATTCGATTTGGAGGATGTCTGCTCCGCCCCGGAAGACATCTGCCGCGAAACGGCGGAGAGCTCGGTCGAGGAGGTCGTCAGGGTTTCAATGCCTCCGGCGATATTTTCAAACATCTCCCTGAGATTGGCTGCCATCACATTAAGCGCACCAACCAAAACGCCAATCTCGTCTTTTTGATCGATATCCAGTTTCTGGGAAAGGTCGCCCCTGGACATCGCCTCCGCAAAACAAACCCCGGCTTGAATGGGCCTGGTGATGGAACGCGTAAACCAGAATGCAATCCCCACAATGATAATCGCGGCGACCACCACTGCCGCCGCGACAAGAGTTCTCAATCTCTTTACCGGCGCGAAGGCCTCGGCCTCGTCGATCTCGGCGAGGATTGCCCATTTTAAGGAGTTGAACGATATCGGCGCATAAGCACTGAGCACCGGATTGCCGTTGTAGTCCGTGATGATATCCACGCTGCTTTGTCCGCTTAGCGCCGCTTTTGTGGCTTCGGTGGTAACACTGCCTTTTTCCGGGTCTTTGAATGATCCGCCAACCGAATGATTGTCGGGATCCAGATATGAGTCGGAACGCATCAGATGATCGGGCCCCACCAAATAGGTTTCACCGGTTTTTCCCATTCCATTGCGCTCTCCCATGATGGCGTTAAGGGTATCGATGGGAAACTGAAATATCGCCACGCCGATCATTTCGGAACCGTCATATATGGGCGAGGCCAAAAAGCCGGCCGGGGCCTCATAAGATGGCAGGTATGGCTTGAAATCCACCATATGGACGCTGTCCGCCTGTGATGATCGTTTGGCCATGCGGAAAACGTCGGCGAAATTGGTTTGCGAGTAAGGCCCGTTCATGAGTGATGTACTGAAATCCAGCTCCTTGAATACCGAGTAAATGATGTCCCCGGTATCTGGATGAACCAGAAAAATATCATAGTAGCCAAATTTTTTGAGATAGTTGCGTATGATCGGATGATAGTTGGCGTGCAAGCGGCTGTATCGGCTGTTATCCCGCGCCCGGTCCAACATCTCTTTGGAGCCCAATGGGTGGGGATTGGCTTTTATATAGTGGCACTGTAGTGCCAGGGAATCCCGGCTCAATTGGCCTACGATTCGATTGACATCCGGATTCTTGCCGTCATTGAGTTTGGCATAATTACCGCTGAAGTCCTGGGTGTAATAGGTTGCCAGTTCCCGCTTCATGGAGAGCAGATCCTGGTCGGAATAGTCGTTTTCGGGAATCAGCTCATAGAACGCCTCGCCGAATTCCCGCATGGCCTCGACAACCATGCGATCCTCCGAAAACGTTATCATCTGATCATTTAAGTGTTGTAAATAACGCGCAACCTGATTCTTTTTCACATCACGGATACTGATCAACTGATTATAGGCCAGATCGGAAAGCGCGTGCTTGGCCTGCTGCAAGGAGAAAACGCCCACGATCACGAGCGGAACAACGCCGACAAGAAGAAAAATGGTGGTAAGACGGTATGCGATTTTCCAATTTTTGAATCCTGACATTTTGGACTCCCGGATTAAAAGTAATAATCAAGGCCAGCCGCAAATAGCCGGGCCCATTGGATCACCGGGCAATGCGGCAAGCCGGAAAATTCGTACCTAAATTAGACCACGCGATTCATGAGTGGGCGCCTGGAACTCGGTTCGCGCCCCAGACCACTTCAGATTATCCGTTAGCAAGAAGCGCTTTTTGAAAGATTGTGAGGAGCGCAGCAGATTATCCGCGTCAAGAAGAGAGTGAATAGTCGACCAGATTTTGTTATCGGCCTATGCCTGCACATACTTAACAAAATCATGAGCTATATTTTCTCACGCTAAATCAAATCTCCTGGCTACATTATTGTTAAGAACAAATACGGATATTGTAAATACTTAACAATGAAAACAGGCGCTAAAATCCGGCCGCAGATTCATTTTTATCTTATATTTAAACCTTTTATCATTTGCCAGCCGCGTGCGTGCGCTTCTGGCCCCATCCTTGCTATTATTTTATTATGTCGTTTATAATTGCTATTTGACATTTTTAACAACCATATTGTATTTAGGTAAGCACAACGCCCGCTGTTTATGCTTCCAAGTTATATGTGGAGAATTGAAATGGAAATCGACGTTAAAAAATATGACAACATCGCCCGCGGCCCATTCGCCCCGGTTTATCCGCTGATTGCCGATCAAATAATTACCCACACCCAGGTGACCCGGGGCACCTGCCTGGACATCGGCTGCGGCGGCGGGTATCTGGGCGCGGCCCTGGCCGACAAAACGGATATGTTCATCCGCTTCTTCGACGCATCTCCGGACATGTTGGAACTTGTCCAGCACAACATTGCCGAAAGCGGACTGACAGGACGTGCCGACACCCTTCAAGGAGATGTCACTGCCATTCCCCTGCCGGACAACACCGTTGATCTGGCCATAAGCCGCGGTTCGGCTTTCTTTTGGGAAGACCTGCCGGGGGCCATGTCCGACATTCACCGAGTACTTTCCCCCGGTGGCTGGGCTTACATCGGTGGCGGATTCGGATCAAAGGCATTGACGGAATCCATTGTGACGGAGATGACCGAACGCAACCAGGGTAGCGGAGAATTCAGGGACAAAGTGCGCCATAACCTGGGACAAAAGACTCGCGACCATTTTGAGATGGCGCTGAAAATCGCCGGGATAAAATCATTCTCCATTCTGCATAACGACGATGTCGGTTTATGGATGGTTGTTCACAAATAATACCACTACCTGCCAAACCGGAATCAGCGCTTTTTATGCGCGGCCCTAAAGGATAGCACCATGACAAAAACAAACCGCACCGTCGTTACCTACACGACCACGAACTGCACCATCTGCGAACGACGCTGCCGCCTGGGCAAAAACCAGCCGGGAGCCTGCGGGCTTTATGAGTTCAAGGACGGCTATATTGCGGAACGTTTTCCGGATAATTTCCTGGTGGCCTGTCCGATCTCCATAGAAACCATGCCGATCCTGCATTACCAGCCGGGCGCTATATTTCTCCAAATTTCCACCACCGGTTGCAACTTCAACTGCCCGGGATGTATTTCAACGGTTCTCGTGCGAGAAATGAGGCCTGACAACTGCGCCCTCAAACACCTCACCGCCGAGCAGGTGATCACCAAGGCCGAAAAAAACGGATGTCAGGGGATCGTATTTCTGATGAACGACCCCCTGGCCGCGTTTTTCCGTTTCCTGCGCATTGCGGAACTGGCTCACTCCCGGGGGCTCAAGGTCGGTTGTTCTTCAAACGCCTATTTCACTCCGGAATCGTTGACCCGATTGCTGCCCTTTCTGGATTTCATCAATATCGGCATGAAGGGATTTTCCGATACGGCTTACCGGGCCTGCGGGGTGCAGGGCGTCCATCCGGTGCTCAGAAACCTGACGGCCATGCATGACGCCGGTGTACATGTCGAAATTTCCTGTATTCTCACCCGCAATAACGAGACAGAGCTCCTGGAACTGGCGCGGCACATCAAATCCGTGTCAAAAAACATTCCATTGCAGGTCATGCGGTTTCTTCCATTTGGTGATGCGGCCATCGAAACCGAGCCTTCCATCCAGGCCGCCGAGGCATTTTGCCTGCGTCTCCGTAAAATTCTCGATCATGTTTATTTGTTCAACACACCGGGCAGCGATTTTCTCGACACCCGTTGCCCGGCATGCGGCCATATTGTGCTTCATCGCGAATTTTATGGACCCATGGGCGCCAAGCTGAGTCTCCCGGAAACGAATCTGACGGCTGTCGACATCTGCTGTCCCACATGCTCGCGCCCTTTGCCCATCAAGGGCCCCACTGCCCCCAAACAATACCTGGAGGGAGATTTTGAAGGCGGCTACCCCTTAACCCGTGCCATGGAAATGGTCGAGGCCATACTCATCGCCATGGGAGTAACCCAATCGTCCGCGGTTGTGCGGGCCTGGGAGGCACTGCTTCATGATGGCGGATTGGACCATCTGCACCAAATCATCCAGCAGCCACGGTTATACATCCAGGCCATCCGCGACCTGGGCCGGCAATCTGGCGAAGACGACCGCGCCGAAGTGTTGGCAGGATACCTTGAAGAACGGCTGTCCCGCCTGGAAGTCAACCTGATCCGTGTGACCCAACGGCCACGCGTTTACTATGCCATGGGCAAGCCCCTCTTTTATATCAACGGCGGACGCATGGAAAACCGGTTGGTGGAAACGGCCGGTGGAAGCAGTCTTAACAAAAAGCTGCCTCCGGGCGGACGTCCAGGCCGCAATCTCACGGTCGACCAGCTCAATGCGCTGAATCCCGAGGTCATTTTTATCTCCGCTTTTCTCTCCAACCGAGTGGAGGACTTTATCGATGAATGCATCGCCCTGGGCGTCAACGTTGATGCGATCAGACACCGCCGGGTCTTTAATCATCCCGCGGCCGGCTGGGACTTCGGCAGTCCGCGCTGGATACTCGGACTTATGTATATCGCCAGCGTCCTCCATCCGGAGTATTGCCAGGTTAATATCATTGCCGAGGCTCGTAATTTTTATCGCCTATTTTACAATCTGGACTTCTCTGCCAGCCGTGTGAACCGTTCATTCGCAAAACCGGCGGCCGACTGGCACTGGCAGGAGGAAAAAAACGCCCCCGAGCAATTGGTATGCTCAATTTGAAATACTCAGTCAACGCACTAAACAGGAGCACCATGAAAACGATACGCCCGCTCATCTCATTAATTCTCGTCTGCTGCATGGTTTCGATTGCCACGGCCGCCACCGAAACCACACAAAAATTACCCACAATGGTGGTCAAGGATACTGCAAACAACGAAGCCCCCAACAGCCCCTTCCACCTGCCCGAAAGTACTCAAGCCGCCACTTGGTCCATCGATAAAAAGGGCATCGAATCACTAAAGCCCCATGATCTGTTTGACGTTTTAAGCTATGCACCGGGCGTGCAACTCAGCATGCAGGGCCGCAAGGGGATGAATTTCGTCAGTTCGCGCGGAAGTACGTTTATCGGCGGCAGTAGTTTTGCCATGCTCATCGACGGCGTTTATGTTCCCTGGACCCAATCGAGCCGGGTAATGGCCAGTTTCCCGGTAGACATCATAGAGACGGTGCGCGTGGTCAGGGACACTACGGCTCTGACCCTGGCCCCCCTGACCGGCCTGGGTTCCATGGGCACGGCGGTCCAGGGTGTGATTCTCATCAGAACCCGCAAGCCGACCAAAAAGCAAACCCGTATCAAGGGCAGCTACGGCAACCTGAACCGCTCCAAAATATTTCTTAGCCATGAAGATCGCTTCGATTCGGCCTATTATTCGTTGAACTACAACCGACAAAACGATGACGGCCGGGACGGATGGAACAACGCCAGCGAATCTGATTCAATCCTGCTCAAGGGCGGTTATGAAAACGACGAGCTGACGATCGATGCCTCGTTCTACCATGACTGGGCCTCCCGAGAACTTTTGCACGCCACCGAAGTCAGTAAAACCAGCAAATCCAAATGGGAATACGATCCCTTGGACACCCTCATGGCCACGGCCAACATCAGTAAAAAATGGAGTGATGCCCAAACCACAGCTCTGGGACTCTATACCGGCCGGGTATGCACAACCATTCACTACCGTAGTTACGCCAAGCCGACCTATTCCGAAGATGATCAGGAAGACAACGTGGTTCAGGCCGACCTTCATCACATCGTCACCACAAATAAACACAACCTGCGCGTCGGCGGACAGGCGCTCTTCTGGGATTGTCCCGATGGTCAGTTCTACTATGAAGGGGTTGAACGCAAGGAAGAGCTTTACTCCGGTTACCTGCATGAGGAGTATCAGGTTTTCTCCCGCTGGCGAATAGATGCCGGAGGCAGGGTCGATTACCGGCATATCAGCAAGGGAATCAATAAATATGCGCCCACCGATCCCACACCAACGGTAGCCATCGACGACGAATGGGCTGACCCTTACTATGCCTTGGCGGTCGGCACGGCTTACCGGCTGAGCGACACATGGGAAGCCTCCCTGAGAGCCAGTTACAACCGCCAGGGCGCAGACAGTTTCCTGCTTACCGAGGATGACGAAAAGCTGAACGCGGAAACCCAATGGCGCTATGAAGTCGGTCTTACGGCGGCTTTGCACCCGTCAATTCGCGCCACGGTTACGGGATTTTACTACGATATCGACGACACCAAACAAGCCGTGGACAGCGTTACGGTGGGCGAGGATGTGTATAGCATTTACGCCAATGCCGACACCGTACGAAATGGCATGGAATTGGACATCGGCGGATATCTCTATACACCGGCCCTGACATATGCCCTTACTTACTCCTATCAACGTTCCGATAACGACGACGATGACGATAGCATGCCTCACCACATCGCCTCCCTGCGAATGGGGTATCGCCTGTCGGCGTGGCGCTTCAATGTAATGCTGCGCCATGTCGGCAAATACGAATCCAACCAGTTTTCGGTGGGAAACAAATACTACGACATCGGCGACTTCTCACGTGTGGACGCCAATATCGCCTACGATTTCATGGTCAAAGAGGTTCAAGTGACGACGACCCTCTTCGGCCAGAATTTGACCGATGAGGAGTACCAAACGCGACTGGGCTGGAAGGATGTGGGGATGACCTATGGTGTCGAACTGGGCTTTGCGTTTTAAGCATACCTAAAGGAGTTAATGATCTTGTCTCTTCGCTTTGTCATTGTTGCCGGCCCACCGTCCTCCGGCAAAACCTCGGTTATGCTGCACACCATCACCCATCTTCAAAAAGAGGGGGTACCGGTGGCGGCATGCAAGATCGATTGTTTGGAAACCATGGACGATAAGCGCTACGGTCGGCTCGGCATTCCGGTGGCCATCGGTTTGAGCGACTACCTGTGCCCGGACCACTTCTATGCGGTCAACCTGGAAGAGGTGTGGGAGTGGGGGCATACTCAAGGGGCCGAAGTTCTCATCCTGGAAACCGCCGGGCTTTGCCATCGCTGTGCACCAGCCGTGGAAGGTTGCCTGACCATTTGCGTCATCGACAATCTGGTTGGTCTGGAAACACCCAAAAAAATCGGTCCCATGCTCAGCACGGCGGATATCGTGGCCATCACCAAGGGAGACATGGTCTCCCAAGCTGAGAAAGAAGTCTTCCGCGACGCGGTGGAATCCGTCAACCCGATGGCCCGGGCCATCCATGTCAACGGCCTTTCCGGTCAGGGAGCACTGACTCTGAAACAGGCCATCCTCGCCACCAAACCACTTGAAAAAATCAACGGCATGGCACTGAAATCCTCAATGCCCGCAGCCACGTGTTCCTATTGCGCGGGAGAAACCACTGTCGGTGCCGCATTCCAAATGGGCAACATTAAAAAAATCGATTTCGGGGAGTCCGGATCATGCTGCAAAAAATAACCATCCTGGGCGGCCGGAACAAAGAAGGCCATGTGGAACCGATTCAATGCCTGGATATCTTCCCGGGCCAGGTGCTGGCTGTTGTCGGTCCCACCGGTTCTGGCAAAACGCAGTTGATCGCCGACATCGAGCAGTACCGGGAGGGAGAATCTCCCACCGGAAGACAGGTGATCATCGATGCCAAGCCACCTGAACCGGGCGGCCGGAAGCCCGACCCGCGGCATCTGGTGGCCGAGGTTTCCCAAAAAATGAATTTTATTATCGATATCACCGTCGAGGCCTTCCTGCGTCGCCACGCCAGGGTCCGGGCCATCGACAACATCAATGCCACCGTCGGCACGGTTCTGGCCGTGGCCAACCAATTGGCCGGCGAGCCCATATCCCCCGGCGACAACCTGACCACGCTCAGCGGCGGGCAAGCGAGGGCCCTGATGGTCGGGGACGTGGCCCTGATCAGCAATGCGCCGGTGGTGCTGATCGATGAAATCGAAAACGCGGGCATTGATCGTCTCAGTGCCATGGCGATCCTTGCGGCGCACGGCAAAATCGTTTTGGTGGTCACCCATGATCCGACCCTGATGCTGATGGCTGAACGCAGGGTGATCATGAAAAACGGGGGCATGTACAGACTCCTCACGAATACCCCGGCCGAAAACAGCATGATGGAACAACTGACCGCCATGGAAAAGAAGATGTCGCACCTGCGGGACGCCCTGCGTAGCGGCGAACAAATCACGGACACCCAGTCTAAAAAGGAGACAGAAAACTCATGGCAAGCATCCTTCTGCACTGCCCACTGAATATAAGCCGATCACTCGATCAACTGATGGTGGATTTCTGCAAAACCTGGCAGAAATCCCATGGTATGGAAGTAACCGTCCAGACCCAACCACATCGCCCCGATGAGACCAGCCTGTTTCAAACCTATCTTGACCGGAACCGGTTCCCCGATCTGATCGTGGGCCATGTCAACGATTTTGCGGATCTGCCGGACGGATATCTGCAGAAGCATTTTCGGTCACTACCTGGCCGTTATCCGCTTCGAAACGAATTGGCCGATCTCGGGTTTCATGATCCGAATGGCTATTTTCACCCATTTGTCGTCATCCCCTTTGCCATCTTCTACAATCACCAAATGCTTACCGACGACGATGTGCCACGGTCGTGGGAAGATCTTCTCGATTCCCGGTGGCGCGGGAAAATACTCATGCCGGATCCTTTCCGGGTGGTTTCGAAAGTCATCGACGCCTTCATGCAGGCGGATTATCCGGAGCGTATCTCCGAATTCAGGGAAAATACGGTTCAGAAAGGCGCCCCACCAGAGGTGGTCACCGCCGTGGACGAAGGCCGGTATCCCATCGGCATCGCCAACATCGCCTTTGCAAGGATTTCGCGCCAGAAGAATACCCGCGTCCTCTGGACCCGCGACGGGCTTTTCTGCATGCCCCAGGTGATGGTGTTCAGCCGTCAGGCGCCGGAAGCCATGTTTGAAATCGGCGATTTTCTCATGTCGCCAACGGTCCAGGAGTACCTGGCCATGCAGAGTTTCGTCCCGGCAGCCCCGGATTCGCCCCTTCATTCGCTGGTGGCCGAAAACCACTGCAATCTGCGCTGGAAGGACTGGCCCGCATTTCTCGCGGCGGTTGGAGGCACTCATGCATAATTCAAATGGTTCAGTATTAAACGAGGTTGAACCCCCGCCGGAAAAAAGGAGCTCCGCCATACGGCCCAAGGGGCAACAAGCATTATCTCCTGTTTATCCATTAATCGCCCAGCAGGTTGTGGACGACTACCAGGTGACCCGGGGCATCTGCCTCGACATCGGCACGGGACCTGGGCAGATGGGCATCGAACTGGCCAAGATTACCGACCTGGAATTCTATTTCGTGGATCTGAAACGCGACGTCCTGGACAATGCCGAAAAAAACGTTGCCGCGTGCAATCTCAACAACACCGTGCATTTTGTTGAAGCCGATGTTTGCCTGTTGCCCTTCTTCGACCAATTCGCCGACCTGGTGGTCAGTCGTGGATCGCTCTGGTTCTGGGCCGATCAGGCCAAGGGGTTGCAGGAGATCAACCGGATTTTGAAGCCCGGCGCCGTTGCTTTTGTTGGTGGTGGGCTGGGGCGTTACACGCCTCCCAGCATGCGCAAACGGCTGAAAGGCAAACGGCGTGAAATGGCGAAAAAGCATGGCAATGCCAAATTTCTGGAAGGTGCCCAGCTCCAGAAATTGCTTGACGACACCGGACTGGAAGGCTGCCGGCTTGTCGCCGATGTGGAGGGGGAAGCGGAAACATGGATCGAAATGCGCAAATCTTAGGGCCATAAAAATGAGAGAATCTCTGTGAAAAAAATAACAAGCAACTTGTCGATAATCATCATGATTTTATGGGCTGCGGCAATCGCCCCGGCCCAGGCCCGCCAGCTCACCGACATGGCCGGACGCACGATCACGGTTCCGAATGTCATCAACAAGGTCTACGCCACCTCGCCGCCGGCCACGCTGATGGTCTACGCCATGGACCCGGGCCTGGTGGCCGGGTTGAACACTCCGATCAGGCCCACAGAGAAGCAGTATCTCGATCCGCGGATGGAGACACTTCCGGTGGTTGGCGGTTGGTTCGGCCAGGGACGCGTGGCCAATCTGGAAGCACTTTTGGCATTGCAGCCGGATATCATCCTGGTCTGGTGGTGGACGAACTCGCCGGCCATGTATGAAAAAATCGCCCAGACCCTGGCACCCTTGGGTATTCCGGTGGTTTATATGGTTCTGGACCAATTGGGCGACTACCCCGGGGCCTTTGACTTTTTGGGAGAACTGTTGGGTCGTGAAGCGCGGGCCCGAAAACTTGGCCGCTATGCCGAGACCGCGCTTGAGGAGGCCATCCACATACGCGAAAACCTTTCGGCCGAGAAAAAGGTTTCGGTCTACTATGCCGAGGATGCGGACGGCCTGAGCACCGAGTGCCACACTTCGATCCATGCTCAAACGATTCCATTAAGCGGCGGAAAAAACGTCCACCGCTGTGTCCAGCGCATCCGGATCGGCAAGCAGAAAGTATCCATGGAGCAGGTCCTCGGATACGATCCCCAGGTGATTTTTTTTCACGACAAGGCCTTCCGAAAAAGGATCACCGGCGACCCCAAATGGCAAAACATCCGTGCAGTGCAAAACGGCAGGGTCTACCGAATTCCCACTCGGCCCTTCAACTGGTTTGACCGCCCACCCTCGTTCATGCGTCTTCTGGGATTGAAATGGACCATGCACAAGCTTTACCCAGGGATGTATCCCATCGATATCGAATCTGAAACGCAAGCCTTTTGCCGGCTTTTTCTCAATGTGTCGCTGGACGATGCCGCCGTGCGAGAGCTGCTGCAACCATGAACCGCTGCCTGGTGATACCAATCCTTATGATCGTGACCGTCCTGACGGCACTGGTTTCTCTCACCCTGGGACGCTATCCGATCACATTGGCCGACCTTGCCCACTTCCTGGGCCTGCCCTTTTCTCACCATCCGGCCCTATCGGACCGGGAGCTTCAGATCGTCAAGAATGTCCTGGTCGATATCCGCCTGCCGCGCATCACGGCCGCCATCATGATCGGTGCGTCCTTGTCGGTTTCCGGCGCGACGTTCCAATCCATGTTCATCAATCCCCTGGTCTCCCCGGGACTTTTGGGGGTCCTGGCCGGGGCATCCTTCGGTGCCGCCGTGGGCATGATCCTGGCCGGCAGTTGGTGGATGGTCCAGGCCAGCGCGTTTTCTTTCGGATTGATCGCGGTTCTGGCGGCCCTGGCGCTCTCCGCGCTCAACCGGGGCGACCGGCTCTTGATGTTGATCCTGGGCGGCATTGTCAGCGGGGCGCTGTTCACCTCGCTCCTGTCAGTGGTCAAGTACCTGGCCGATCCCTATGAGCAACTGCCCGCTATTGTTTACTGGCTCATGGGAGGTCTGTCGTCCCTGGACCGCGGAACGGTGTTGGTCACCTGCGGCCCCATGATCGCCGGCATCCTCATCCTGCTGTTTCTGTCCGGTTATCTCAACGTCCTCAGCATGGGCGATGAAGAGGCCCGCGCCCTGGGGATCAATGTTTCCCTGCTGCGCCTTTTGTTCATTTTTCTGGCCACCGTGATCAGCGCCCTGACCGTGGTCCTGGGCGGCATGATCGGCTGGGTGGGTCTCTTGATTCCCCACATCGCCCGCATGCTTGTCGGGCCGGACAACCGCATTCTGCTGCCGGCCAGCGCCCTCATCGGCGCCATCTATCTGTTGATTGCCGATAACATCGCCCGGCTGCTGTTCAATGTGGAAATTCCCATCGGAATTTTGACCTCCCTGGTCGGGATTCCCTTTTTCGCCTTTATACTGCGCAGATCCAAGAAAGGGTGGAACTGAAAATGACGGCTGCGACAACATCCTTGATTTCCGTCAATCATGTCACCTACGGATACACCCACAGTCCGGTGCTTGAGGATATCTCATTGGTTTTCTCCCCGGGAGAAGTCGTCTCCCTGTTGGGGCCCAATGGCAGCGGCAAAACCACGCTTCTCAAGGTTATTTTGGGATTGTTCTCACCCCGGCAGGGAGACGTAAAACTGGAGAACCGTCCGGTGGCTACGCTTTCGCCCAAGCAATTGGCCCGCCGCATCGCCTATGTGCCCCAGGTTCATCGTGCATCCTTTGGCTATCGGGTGCTGGATGTGGTCCTGATGGGACGCATGCCCCATAAACCGTTCTTCTTCCGCTACGGCAAGGCTGACGAATCCATGGCCCGCAAGGCCCTGGAACGGCTTTCCATCGATCATCTCAGTGAGCGTTCCTATACGGCGGTCAGCGGCGGTGAGCGTCAATTGGTGCTGATCGCCCGCGCCCTGGTCCAGGAAGCCGATATCTTCATCATGGACGAGCCGGTCAACGGCCTTGATTACGGCAACCAAATCCGGCTTTTGGACCGCATCGCCGATCTGGCCCGGGATGGCTATACCTTTATCAAAACCACACACTTCCCGGATCACGCACTGTGGGTTTCAGACCGCGTGGTAATGCTCAAAAAAGGGCGTGTGGTGGCCGACGGCAAAACCGCTGATGTTATTACGCGAACCAACCTCTACCGCCTTTATAACACCCGGGTGAATGTGCTCGCTCTGGATGACGGCTGTCGGATCTGTGTTCCCGAGGCCTTGAGAAAGGTCCGCAATCCGGCCCCCGCCGTCAGAAGGGCCTTTGCAGGGTAGAATTGTTTTGTACGGGCAAACGAAACTGATCGTTTACAAAAACGAAAGTGTCCATCCACACTTTCGTAGATTTAGGTTCAAACAATCGTTTCAGCCAGAAGGCATCCAGTTCACTCGCTTGAGCCTGGGAACCCTCATTTTCCGGTCATGACAAACACGGCACTCCCACGCAGTGCGTGTGAGCGAGACGATCATGGACCATTGGTCTGACAATGCTCAGGGCTAATTTACTCCCAACCTTATGCTTGGCACTCTTATTGCTGGTTTATCTCCATAAATTGGAAGAAAAACAGAAAAAACATGAAAAGAGACCAAAAATGGAAGCAATAGAAACGAAATACGGAGCAATCGCCGGTTATCAAAACCTGGAAAAACATGCCTCCGGCAATCCCGCGTCCCTGATCTTTGCTGAACGGGTTGAAATCGAAACACCTGTTGGGGTCATTGTTCCGCAGTATTCAGTAGACGATCATGGCAGGCAGGTATTAAAGCCGGTCTACTTTTACGATAATGGAAATCTAAAAAAAGCCCCCCTTCAGGAAGCAGCATACATTGAAACAAAATATGGGACGTTATCAGCGGAACTCGTCATGTTCTATAAGGATGAATCACTGAAAAAGATTTTTCCCCTTAATGGAAAATTAAGCGGTTACTGGGGAGAAAAAGACGAGTGTAAGCTGGCTGAGGACCTCGAACTGCATCTGCCCTGTGGGCCAATCCATGCCAAGGTAATCAATATCGCCTTTTATAAAAACGGTGATGCGAAAAGCATCACCCTGTGGTCGCAAGAGATAATCGAGGCAAAAACGCCGGCGGGAACAATGCGCGCCAGAATCGGGATAGCCTTTTATGAGGACGGTTCCGTCAAATCGGTTGAACCGGCCGAACCTTATGTGGTCGAAACAGAAATCGGGAATATCGTGGCTTACGATAATGATCCCGAAGGCATTATGGGAGATATAAACTCCCTGAATTTTGACGGCGAAGGAAAGGTGACCTCTTTAAGCACCACCCATAATGCCATAATCGTCAAAACCGCATCTGGGGAAAAGGTGGTGTATGCCCCTACTGAAAAAGAGAGCCTTTGTTCCGCACAGGTGGCTGTAACCGTCCCGCTTAAAATTGAATGGATTAATGGGAAAATCCGTTTCAACAAGAGCTTATCTGATGAATACGACCTTTCAAAATACACATTTGATATCATCAACCATGAGAACAAAGCAGCAGATCCCTGTTATACGTGCAGTTAAGGGCCATGCGCCCCCTCCTTGCCGAGCAGATAAATAAGAAAAGGATTTGGTAAAAAAGCAACGAATAATTCACCCCCACAAATATCCCACCACCTCAAGAAGCATATACGATCAATACGAATTGCCCCGAACCTGCATTCGACGATTCAAATTTTGGTCTTCATGAAAGTCTAATTTAGTTGTTCCTAAAGTAGGCGATTCAAATTTTGGTCTCCATGAAAATCGTATTAATCATAATGCATTGCGCCATAATGACCTCCCAAAATTTGAAACCCGTTGGGTTTGCCGATCTTACCGCATCTACGGCGTTGGATGTCTTCCCGCATAGGAGGGCTATAGCGGAAAGACATCCGCCTTGTATATGCGGCAAGCTCGACAATCGCCTAATTTAGGATGTTCTTTTTTTAACCTGCGTCTTGCAGTCTCGGCAAAAATGGCTTACAAAGAGCAGTTCTCAGCCGATTCCATCCACATTGATCTGTTTACCGAATTAGGAATCCATTTTAAAGAACGAAAGGTTCCATGCGCCTTCTTCCCGACAGCTATAAAAAACTGTTCTCCGTCAGTCTGCCCCTGGTGCTGTCCATGGCGGCCATCACAGTCATGGAATTCACCGACCGGGTCTTTCTGGCCAATTACGACCTGGACGCCATCGCGGCGGCCACGCCGGCCGGGGTGGCTGCGTTTCTGATCCTGACGTTTTTCACCGGCATCACCGGCTATCTGAACGTTTTCATCGCCCAGTACACCGGCGTCGGTGATCCCGGCCGCATCGGCCCCTGTATCTGGCAGGGCCTCTACTTTTCGGTCTTCGCCATGGCTTTGCTGTCGGGCATCTCTTTTCTGGCTGAGCCGCTCTTTCGCCTGGGCGGCCATGCGCCCGAGGTTCAATACCTTGAATGTCAGTACTTCCAGATTCTCTGTCTGGGCGGTGGCATTCACGTGGCGGGCATCGCCCTTTCCTGTTTTTTTTCGGGGCGCGGCCGGACCCGTCCGGTGATGGTCATCACCATCATCGGGATGTTTTTCAACATTCCCTTGGATTACGCCCTGATCAACGGCGTGGGGGTGTTTCCGGAAATGGGAATTCGCGGCGCCGGAATCGCAACGGTATGTGCCTGGACGCTGATCACCCTCTTTTATGCGGTAATGATTTTCACCAAACCCAATGATGCGCGTTACCGCGTGCTGTCCGGTCGCAAAATTGATAAAGCATTGATGGTGCGCATCCTGAAAAAAGGAGCGCCGGCATCGTTGCAGTTCACCATCGATGTATTTTCCTTCGCCTTTTTCATTTTCGCCGTGGGACGTATAGGCAAAACCGAGCTGGCCGTCAGCAATATCGCCTTTTCCCTGGAATCCATCGCCTTCATGCCCGCCGTGGGTTTTTCTCTGGGTCTGTCTACCCTGGTTGGCCAATCGTTGGGGCGTGACGATATCCAAAGCGCCCTTAACTTCACCCGCCAGACCACTATCGTGCTGATGACCTACATCGCCTGTCTCGTGCTGATTTTCTTTTTTGTCCCCGAACCGGTGTTGGGACTTTTTCTGTCTTCTGAGAAAAACAACCCGGCCTATGCCCAACTCCTATCACAAGGGGCTTCCGTGTTACGGATCATGGCGATTTTCATCGTTTTTGATGCCCTGTACTTCGTCTTCCTCGGCGTGCTGAAGGGCGCCGGCGACACCCGCTTCATCATGTGGAGCATCGGCGCCGCAACCCTTTTGATGATGATCGTACCCCTGACCATCATCATCGCTTATCTGGAATTAGGCATCGTTGCCTGCTGGATGACGCTTACGCTTTACGTCATGTCATTGTTTGTTCTGTCTTTCTGGAGGTTCAGGCAGGGGAAATGGAAGGGCATTCGGGTGATCTGAGCGGTCTACGAAGCTCGAAACCGCCCAACCGCATCCTTGCCGGTTTCCTTGATGGCAAACAAGGCATGGTCGGCGGCGGCGATCAGTTCGTTCAGGTCCGAGGCGTGTTGGGGAAAGGTGGCCACACCGAAACTGGCCGTGAGTCGGACGCCGATATCCCGCTCCAGGATAAAGTCCGTGCTTCTCACCGTGGTGCGCAATTCCTCGGCTTTTTGCATGGCCAGGCTCAGATCCGCGCCCGGCAGCACCACTACGAATTCATCCCCGGCATAGGCCACGGCAAACGCCGGCGATTCGAGGCAACCGTCGATGGTCTGCGCCACCTCTAAAATGGCCCGGCTGCCGTTAAGGTGGCCGTAAGTGTCGACGACCTTTTTAAAATAGTCCAGGTCCATGAAAATTAGTGAAACCGGCGTACCGGTTCCCTTGGCGTAGTCGATCCACTCGGCCAGGGCCTGGTAGAGGTAGCGCTGGTTGTAAAGCCCGGTGATGGGGTCCCTCAGGGCCTGCTCCCGCAAGGCGGCCTCGGCGGCCTTGCGCTCGGATATATCCACCATGGCGATTGCCACCCGCCCCAAGGTCTCTTCGTGTCCGGGAACGGCCATCGCCTTTGCCAGGACAATTTTACGTTCGCCGCTGGTGGTCACCAGAGGAGCTTCCCGTTCCACGGCAGGATTGCCGTTGGCGGCCACCAGAATGACTTCACGGGCCATTTGTTCGAACTCCGGCGCGTCGGTGGGGAGAAATGCGTCACCAGGCACCTCTTGGGAACCGATTCCCATCAGATTCAGAAACGACTGATTGTAGTCCGCGGTTTTTATGAGAGACCAGCAGTGGTGGATTTGTCGTGGATCTTGGTCCAGAAAGCGTTTGAAATCGGAGATACCGGATGTGCGCAGGCTGTCCAGATAGTGCCTCAACGCCGAAACATCCCATTCGACCAAAGCGATGGGCGCGGCCTTATACAACTTTCGGTAACGCTCCTCGACGACCTTCAGCCGCGCAAGCTGCCGTTCGAGGGCTTTGTCCCCCGAAAGCACGGTTACCGGTTTGTCCCGTGGTTCTGGCATGCTGGAATCCTTGCCAAAAAAATGGTCTGCCAATCAATGCCTATTTCAACTGGCTGTCTTTGCTACCGCGCCGATTGATCCCCGCGGCGGCCATTCGCTCGTTTTTTTCCAACGCCTCCTGGCAACGTACGCACAGCCGGACACCGGGTATGGCCTTGCGGCGGGCCTCGGGAATCGGCGCTTCACACATGTCGCAGATGCCGGATCCCTCGCCCTCGGGCAGCCTGCTGCGAGCCAGCTTCACGGCATCGCCCACGCTGGCATCGATTTGTTCCTGAACCGCCCCGTCGCGGGACCATCCTACCGCCATATCCGCTCCTTTGTGTAGCTTTATTCTTCTACAGAATAATCTTCAGGACGGTCAAGCACCAAATCTCAAATCCGGCGGAAAAACGTAGAAAGGGGAAGCAGCTCGCCTTTCAGAAACCAGCCCTGCCGGCACTGAATGGCGAT
This sequence comes from uncultured Desulfosarcina sp., assembly GCA_963668455.2. Classification (GTDB taxonomy): domain Bacteria; phylum Desulfobacterota; class Desulfobacteria; order Desulfobacterales; family Desulfosarcinaceae; genus Desulfosarcina. The sequence goes on along the minus strand of CAXXOY010000014.1, from coordinate 209,492 downwards.
CGGGAGTCTGTGTTCTGTGTTCGGCAAGTACCGAGCACTACCCGATCGCGGCCATGGGCTGCTCCCACAAAGCCGGCAGTCGCCTCACGCCCCTCGCCCTCTGTTCAGTCTCTGAGTCCACCGTTCACCGATCACCGATTACTCAGTGTTGTTGACTTAAGCGAATCAACACTACCTACCTCCAGGGCTGCTTACGCAATTCCAGGTTGGCGCTCCCTCGCCCCTTGCGGGAGAGGGTCGGGGTGAGGGGTGATAAAAACGGCAATATTCCTAACAAATAAGGTTCATTGTCGGTCATGCCCCCCTCATCCTGTCCTTCTCCCTCCGGGGGAGAAGGGACGGTCGCCTGTTGCTTCACAGCTTACAAAAATATTGGTTATAGTCCCAACCGCCCTCGTTTTTTCTTAAGTCAACGACATTTACCGATTACTGATCACTGATTACCCCGCCAACCGATCCGCCTGCGCCCGCCCCTTTTCCTCGTCCACGAAATAGAGCAGCACCGCACCGGCGATGAAAAGCAGCAGGACAGAGGCAATGCTCCACCGGGCAGCCAGGTGCCCAACGCGGATAAGATCCGCGGCAGTCGGATCGGCCGGCATGAGTATCCGTCGCACGAGAAGCCCGGCCCCGCCCATCAGAAGGGGACCGATGATGGCGGCAAACTTGCCCAGCATATTGTAAAACCCGAAGAACTCGGCCGGTTTGTCGGCCGGAATCAACCGCGCGTAAAAGGAGCGGGAAAGGGCCTGAATGCCCCCCTGTACCAGCCCGATAATAATCGCCAAGATATAAAATTCCTCCTTGCGGGTCATGGTGATGCCGAAACAGGTGGCGCCGGCGTATACAAAGATGGCAAGATAAATCCCCCGCCGCGGCCCCCAGCGCTGTGCCAGGCGGCCAAACGCCAGGGCCGCCGGAAAGCCAACGAACTGTGTGATCAGAAGCGCCAGCAGAAGATCGCTGGAGGCAAACCCCAGGCTCATGCCGTAGTCCACAGCCATACGGATGATGGTATCCACCCCGTCGATATACAGCCAGTAGGCGCACAGAAAAAGAGAAACGGTCTTCATGTGACGAATGCGTGCAAAGGTCTTTTTCAGTTGCGCGAAACCTTCGATCCAACTTGCGGCCAGGCCGACACCGGATTTACGAGATACCGGCTCGGGGACCCAAAGGAAAACGAACAGCGAAAAGCCTCCCCACCATAGCCCCACCGTGAGAAAGCCGATCTGGACCGCCCGGCCCGCATCGGGCAATCCGAAACGGGCGGGCATCATCACCATGAGGACGTTGATCAGAAACAGCAGGCCGCCACCGAGGTACCCCATGGAATAGCCCAGGCTCGAAACCACGTCCACATCGCTTTCGCCTGCGACGACCGGCAGCAACGCATCGTAAAACACGATGGAGCCCGAAAACCCGATTACGCCCAGGCAGTAAACCGTAATCGCCAGCAGCCACGAGCCCTGGCCGACAAAATACAGGGCCAGACTTGAGGCCACGCCCAGACAGGCGAAAAGGGCCAGGAAACGCTTGCGCGCCGATCCGCAGTCGGCCATGGCGCCCAGTACCGGCGCCCCCAGGGCCACCAGCATGCCGGCCACGGCATTCCCCAGTCCCAAACGGGCTGTACTAAGATTGACGTCAACGCCAACACTCCAGTATTGTTTAAAGAAAACTGGGAAAAAGCCCGACATTATGGTAACGGCGAAGGCGGAATTGGCCCAGTCATACATGGCCCAGCCCCAAACAGCCTTTTTTGCGGGTGGCATTTGGTTTATACTCCTTGCGTATGGGATAATCGGTTGACTGACGGTATCGCTATCGGCGAAACAGGCTATCGGTATCGAAATAGGAAATAGACGCTTTCGATGGCGACGGTGATGGTTGGCCTCACATAACGGATGGTTCGGATGGCAAATGAAACCAAAACGTTTTCTCTACCGGCGTCCTTCCAGGACGGGGATTTCGATACCCACTTTAAGGTATTCCACGAATTGATGTCAAACAAGGTCGCCGAAGTCCTCCTGGTGGCCAGCCCCTATGACGCCTACATCCTTGAGGAAGACGGCTCCCTGGCGTCCAAGATCACCAGCGAATACCCCGGCCTGAACCTCAGCCGCCCGCCCCGCCTGACCCTGGCAGCCTCCGCCAACGACGCCCTGGCCATGGTGATCGGCAGGCCTTTCGATCTGGTGATCGCCATGCCTCACCTGGAGGACATGGATATCTTCGACCTGGCCCTGAAAATCAAACGCATCCGCTACGATCTGCCGGTGGTTTGCCTTGCCCACAGCCTGAAGGGGATCTACCCGCCTCCCGAGCACAAAAATGCTTCGGGCATCGACCGGTTTTTTATCTGGTCCGGCGATTCCAACCTGCTCCTGGTGATCATCAAAAGCATAGAAGACCGGTCAAACGTGGCCGCCGATACCCGCAAGGCCATGGTACGGGTGCTGATTCTTGTGGAGGACACGCCCCTTTATACCTCCTATTTCCTGCCGCTTATTTACAAGGTGGTGGTCAACCAGACCCAACGGGTCTTGGAGGAGAGCCTGAACCAGGACCACCGGCTGCTTAAAATGCGCGCCCGGCCCAAAATCCTGGTGGCCGAAAATTACGAGCAGGCCACTGCCCTTTTCCGGGAGTATGGCGAATACCTGTTCGGCATCATTTCCGACACCCGCTTTCCAAAAGATGGTAAAATCAAGGCCGATGCCGGTGCTGAATTTCTGAGCGAGGCCCGCAAGACCATTTACGATCTGCCATTATTGCTCATGAGCAACGAGCCCGCCAATAAAGATCTGGCCGGCCGCATCCCGGCCATGTTCATCGACAAAAACAGCGACGACCTACTCTCGGAACTGGAGGGATTTTTCCTGAACGCCCTGGGATTCGGGGATTTCATTTTCCGGGAGCCGGATGGCGACGAAATCGCACGCGCCGGCACGTTGAAGGAGCTGGAAACCATTCTGCCAACGATTCCCGATGAATCCCTGCTCTATCATGCCACCCGCAACCGCTTTTCCAACTGGATCATGGCCAGAGGAGAATTTGCCCTGGCCTCGCGCTTGAGAGCGACCCCGGTTTCGGATTTTCCCAGCGCAACCGCCGTCCGGGATTTTATCATCGACCATATTCACTCCCTGCGCCAGTGGCGTCAGCACGGAGTGGTGGTCCAATTTGACTCAACGGACTACGATCCGAATATCTCGGAATTCGCCAAGATCGGCAACGGCTCCCTGGGAGGCAAGGCCCGGGGATTGGCCTTTGTCACCAATTTGATAAGGCGCTATCCCCATCTTTTGCAGAGCTACCCGAACGTTACTATCCGCGTGCCCCAAACCCTGGTCATCACCACCGATGGGTTCGACGCTTTCGTTTCCCATAACGGCCTGGACCCCTCGGTCATGGCCCGGCTATCCGACCGGGAAATCTGCAAGGCCTTTGACCGGGCCGAGATGCCGCCCTGGCTGGAAGAGCAAATCTGTCGTTATCTGGAAACGGTTCACCACCCGCTGTCCATCCGCAGCTCCGGCATCCTGGAGGATATTCACCACCATCCGTTCACCGGGATTTATAAAACCTTCATGGTGCCCAACAACCATCCCGATTTCGAGGTCCGCTGCCGACAACTGGTCACGGCGGTGAAACGGGTTTACGCCTCGACCTGGTTCCAGGTGCCCCGCAAATTCCTGAAGGGCACAGCCTATCGCATCCGCAGCGACCAGATGGCGGTGATCATCCAGAAGCTGGTGGGCGACAGACACGGCGATTTTTTCTACCCCGACATTTCCGGCATCGCTCTGTCGCACAATTTCTATCCCGTGGCGCCGCTAACCGCCGATGACGGTGTGGCCCGCATCGTCATGGGGTTTGGCCGGGGCATTCCCCATGGGGAGTGCTCCCTGCGTTTTTCACCCGCCCATCCCCAGGTGCTGCCGCAGTTTTCCAAGACCGAGGACATCCTGGCCAACGCCCAAACCCGATTCTGGGCACTGGGCATGGAAAACGCGCCGGAGGGTCTTCATTTTGATCGCGGATTCAACGTGGAACTTCGGCATGTGGACGAAGCGGCAAATGAAGGGCCGGTAATGCGCCTGGCGTCCACCTACGTTCCCGACGAGCACCGTATCCGTGACACGGCACACGGTGACGGCATAAAGGTGCTAACCTTTGCCCAGGTGCTCAAATACGACACCTTTCCACTGGCACCGCTTTTGAGCGACCTGCTTGCACTGGGCCGCGAGGGCATGGGATGCGCGGTTGAATTCGAGTTTTCCATTGATCTGAGCAATGACCCCGATCTGCCCAGCACCTTCAACATTCTGCAAATGCGCCCCATGTCGGCGGGCGGGGACCACCTGGAAATCGCCATCACGCCAGGGGAGATCGAAAAGGCGCTCTGCTTTTCCACCCAGGCCATGGGCCATGGCAGAAGCGCCACCATCGGGGATATTGTCTTTGTGCGCCCGGAAACCTTCGATCCCGAATACATGCCGGCCATCGCCGAAGCCATTGCCGAGGTCAACCAGCGGCTCAGCGCCGAAAACCGTCCTTACCTGCTCATGGGTCCCGGACGATGGGGATCATTTGACCGCTGGCTGGGAATCCCCGTCAAATGGGCCGATATCCGGGGCGTGGGCGCCATCGTGGAAATCCGTAACAAATCGCTGAAAGCCGATCCCTCCCACGGTTCCCATTTTTTCCAACAGATCACCGCCGACGGCATCCCCTACCTGACCGTCACCGAAGATTGCCAGGACCGCATTGGCTGGGATATGCTGGAGAGCCTTCCGAATCTAAAGAAAAACACCTATCTTGGTGAGGTCCGCCTGCCTATCCCGCTGACGGTTAAATGCGACGCCAAACAGTCTCGGGCGGTGATCCTGATGGGGGACGAAACGCAGCCCTGACCTGAGCAATTATATTCTCACCCTCTGAGAAAAAATCAATGTCTCAACCGCGCGAATGTGCACAAAATAACACGTTATTCGGCCACCTGTAATTATCATCACTTGTCTATTTCACCTAAAGCCCCACCCAAAAAAGACGATATTACTAAGAACTAACGATGCTGGCCAAACTGACAGGCAAGGCCGCCTGGCAGAACGGGATAAAGGAGCTACAAACATGGCCGAAAAAAAGGAAATCGTCTTTTTCGACGATTTGGGTTTCGGGTGGATTGTCGACGAGGAGCAGGTCAGGCGGCTCCGCGACAAGGAAGCCATCGAGCAAATTCTATTCAGGCACACACTTAGCGAGCTGCTTCGAAAGGACGAATCCGCGTAAATCTAACCGCCGTTCCTACAAAACCCCCTGTTTGGTCGACAAATCCCGCCACACATACGCGGTAAACGAATTTCCTCTTGATAAAAAAGATGGTTGCGCTACTGTTGGTTTATGCGGACAAACATACAAGTCATGATTGTTTTAAGGACACTGGTGCTCCTGGCGCTGGCGCCCGGTATATCCCAAGGTGCCGACACATCGGTAACGGACCGGCCGATCCTGGTCAAAGCGGTCATGTGCGATAGCATTCAAAATTACGAACCGGTCAATTCGGCAGTGGTTTTTTCCATCGAATTAGGCCGGGTCTCGTGCTACACACAATTTGACCCGGTACCCAAACAAACCTTCATTCACCATAAGTGGTATCATAAAGACGAGCTGATCACGAACAAACGACTGACACTCAATCCGCCGGCCTGGGCGTCCTTTACCAGCGTCCAGTTGCGCGACGCCGACAAAGGGCCCTGGCAGGTGGTGATTACCGATGCGGAGGACAATCCCATGCAAACCCTTCGCTTCAGCATTACGGATTAGCCCCCATGGAACCGCTGATTACTTTTTTAAGCGGATTGCGCTGGCAGGATATCGTGGACATCCTGCTCAACAGCTTTATCCTTTTCCGCCTTTACGTGCTGTTCCGGGGAACCAACGTCATCCGTATGATAATGGCCCTGGCCATGCTCTGGATGGTCGAGCGCCTGGCCGTCAACATGGGGCTGATCGTCACCTCCTGGGCCATGCAGGGCATTATCACCGCCGCGGCCCTGATCATCATCATTGTATTCCGCAACGAAATCGCAAGCGTTCTGCAAACCCGCAATCTGAAATCCTTTTTCTGGGGCATACCGCGGCCCGAAATCAGCACCCCGCATGACATCATTGTCGAAAGCATTTACGAACTGGCCCGCCGCAAGCTTGGCGCGCTGGTTGTCCTGCCGCTGAACAAGGGGTTGGAACCGCTTGTGCAAAGCGGTATCGCCTGGGAAGGCAAATTGTCCCGGGAGATGCTGGTCAGTATTTTCTGGGAAGACAACCCTGTGCATGACGGGGCCGTCATCATCCAGGGAGATCGTGTGGTGGAAGTGGCGTCGATCTTGCCCCTGTCCAAAAGAAGCGACCTGCCGACCTACTTCGGAACCCGGCATCGGGCCGCCGCGGGGCTTGCCGAGCAGACCGACGCCATGGTGATTGTCGTATCGGAGGAGCGCGGGCAGGTTTCGGTGTTTAAAAATAACGCCGTCGTCCATATTCACGACAACAACGAGCTTTCGCTCCTGCTCCGGGAACATGCCGGAGAAACCGTCGACACCCCCGGCTTGAAAAAACAAACCCTGGAACTGGGCCTGGTCGGTTTGATCTGCCTGGTCAGCATCACCACGGTCTGGTTCAGTTTCGCCCGCGGAATGGAAAGCCTGATCAACCTGGAAGTCCCTGTGGAATTCATGAACCGAGACCCGCAAATGGAAATTTTCGATGTCTCGGCCTCAAGCGTCAAGCTTCAGCTCGCCGGATCGGGAGCGTTGCTCAAGGCCCTGCATCCCAATCAGGTCAAGGTCAAACTGAATCTGGCCAACGCCAATCCGGGCAGAAACCAGTTGGCCGTCTCGGGCGATGCGATCTCTCTCCCCCCCGGCATCCAGCTTAAACAGGTAACCCCTCAGATGCTGGTGGTCGCAGTAGACAAACCTACAGAAAAAGTCCTGCCCGTCCAAGCGGACTGGTCCGGCAAACTCGATCCGGAGTTGATCATGGAATCGGCGCGGCTTACGCCCAGCACCGTCACGGTCATCGGCGCCGGTTTGACGCTGAAATCCATCGAAACGATTTATACAGAGCAAATCCCTCTGGACGGTATCGGCGCCGGCGGCCAAAGGTCCGTGGGCCTCGTTCTGCAACCCGCCTCATTGAAACTCAAAAACGACGATAAAACCCGGGCGACCGTCACTTTCAAGGTACGCCCACGAAACCAATAATCGCTATCGGCATTAAAACCGTCTTTTCTTTTTTCGATACCGATGGCGACAAGGGCGGTAGCTACGCCAGCATCCCCCCATCACAGACAATATAAGTGCCCGTTGTAAAGGAAGCCGCATCGGAAACCAGATAAAGCACCGCGCCGGCCATTTCGTCAGGCGTGGCATGCCGCCTCAATGGAATCTGCTCCATGGCCAACGCATAGATATCTTCGTTTTTCATCAGCGTCGAGGCGAATTTGGTATCGGTGAGTCCCGGCAAGAGCGCGTTGACTCGGATCTTGTAAGGCGCCAACTCCTTGGCGTATGCCTGGGTCAGGGTAACCAACGCCCCTTTGGTTATGGAATAAACCCCCTGGAACGCCGCCGGTCGCATGCCATTGACCGAAGAGACATTCACGATGGCGCCCTGGCCGGCAGCCTGCATCAGCGGAATCGCCTTTTGAATCATGAAAAACGGCCCCTTCAGGTTCACCTCCAGGGTCTTGTTCCACACTTTTTCGTCGGCATCCTTCATCTCTCCGAAAAAAGGGTTGGCGGCGGCGTTATTGACTAGGATGTCCAATTTGCCATGGGTTTCGCCAACCTTGGCAAACAGTGTCTCAATATCGTCCAGAGCACCCATATTGGCGGCGATACAGGTGGCCGTCCCCCCTTTTTCCCGGATAGCAGCGGCCACGGTTTCCAGACTCTCCAAACGCCGACTGACCAGAATCACCTCAGCCCCATGTGCGGTGAGCGTTTCCGCAATAGCCTGGCCGATGCCCCGGCTGGCGCCGGTGACCATGGCGATGCGATTCGTCAAATCGAATGAAATCATATTCACTCCTTTTTAAACAAGCTGTTGGATAATGGCGGAACTGAGTTAATAATCTCCGGTTTCCATGACCTTCAAGGCGGCTCTTTCCAGGATACCAACAGCGAATCCAAGCATCCGAAACCGCTCGTCCTTGGTTTGGCCATGGTAGAATCGGTAATAAATCTGCTGGGCGATCACCGCCAGACGAAACAGCCCGAAGCAGTAATACCAGGCAAAATTATCGATGGCGATGCCGGTTTTATCCCCATAAAGCTTGACGATTTGCTTGCGGTTGAACATGCCTGCGGCATTTGTGGGCATGGTTCGGATCATTTCCATTTCCTTGCCGTCGGCCTCGTCCACCCAGTATCCCAGGGAGGCGCCTAAATCCATCAGGGGATCGCCGATGGTGGCCATTTCCCAATCCAGCACCCCGATAATCCTGTCGGGCCTATCGGGATCGAGAATCACGTTGTCGAATTTGTAGTCATTGTGTAGCAGGGCCGCCATGGGATGCTCGGCGGGCATGTTGGCGGCCAGCCAGCCCATGACGGTTTCAAAATCCGGCACATCCTCGGTGCGGGCATCACGGTAGCGTCTGGACCAGCCCTCGACCTGGCGGGACACATATCCCCGGGGATTGCCAAGATCGGCCAGGCCGCCGTTTTGGTAATCCATATGATGCAACTCCACCAGCACGTCCACCCATTTCCGGCACAGGCGCTCGGCCCAGGCGGCGTCCAAAGGGTCCTCATCGGGAAGATCTTTTCTGAGGATAATGCCCGTAAGACGCTCCATCACGTAAAATGGCACGTCCATGACCGCCGGATCATCACAAAAGGCCAGCGGCGTCGGCACGTAGGGGAATACAGGCTTCAGGGCTTTTAAAATGCGGTATTCACGCTCCATGTCGTGGGCGGTGCGGGCCTTTTTCCCGAAGGGTGGACGCCGCAACACCAAATCTGTCTTACCAACCGAAATCAGGTAGGTTAAATTGGAATACCCGCTGTGAAATTGTTGTATTTGAATGGGGCCGCCGGGAAGATCGAGGGTATCCCGCAAATAGGTTTCGATGGCATCGGCATCCAGGGATTCCCCCTGTCTGACGGCCCGGGCCTGGTCGATTGTCTTCATACTTGCCTCCCTTTGCCATAGGCGCCGATCAAATCCAGAACGAAATCGGCATAAGCTTCAACGGTGATCTTTCGGCTGCGAAATTTCCAGCGTTTCAAATACCAGTCCTGGAGCAGGGCCTTAATACCCGCCCCCAACAGCAGTGGATCGGCAATGGAAAACCGTCCTTCCCGCATACCGCGTTTGAGGATGTCCACAAAAATGGCCTCGGTCTGCAACTCCCCGTCAATGGCCCGTTTTCCCTCTTCCGCGTGGAAAAAACGCGTTTCCATATAGGAGAAAAAGAACCACGGCTGGAGGATCTCCGAGAGGTAGAGGTGACTGCGGATGGCCGTTTCCAGGGCTTGCCGGGGATCATCCCGACCGGCAAGGCTGTCTTCCATCACCCGGGTCACGATGGCCCGTCCCTGATCCTGGATCAGGGTCAACAGGTCTTCCTTGTTGGCAATATAGGCGTATAGCCCCCCCATTGACAGGCCGCTTTCCGCGCAAAGATCCCGCAGGCTCATGGCATGGAACCCCTTGCGGTTGGCCAGGGTGAGCGTGGCGTTGAAAATCCGGACCAGGTTCTTTACGGCCACGTGTTCCTTCTTGATTCGGATTTTCGAGGCCCGGCTGGCGAAAATATCACGGCAGATATTCTCCGTGGAAACCGCCACCTGCTTTTCAAATTCGTCGAAATCCATGTTAACCCGGCAAATTAAGCGCAGCGCTGATGCCCCCTTGGGCATGGGCTCTTAAGAGATGTCGCGCCACGGACATTTTGTGAACCTCATCGGCCCCATCATAAATACGAGCGGCCCGTTCGTGGCGGAAAAAGTAGGCCAACAAGGTATCGTCGGTCATGCCCAACCCGCCGTGCACCTGAAGCGCCCGGTCAACCACGTTTTGCAACGTGTTGGCCACGACAAACTTGATGTAGGAAATTTCGTGGCGCGCGGCCCTGGCCCCCTCCTTCTCGATTTTCCAGGCCGCTTGCAAGGTCATTAATCGGGCTGCCTGAATGTCGGCGGCGCTTTCGGCAATCCAGGCCTGAACAATCTGCTTTGAGCCCAACGTGCGCCCATCAGGCGAAATTTTACGGGTGTTGGCCCGCTTGCACATAAGGTCGAAAGCACGCTGGGCGATACCCAGCCAGCGCATGCAGTGGTGGATACGGCCAGGTCCAAGGCGATCCTGGGCAATGACGAACCCCTGTCCCTCCGGTCCGAGAAGGTTTGCCCGGGGAACCCGACAGTCTTGATACAGTATTTCGCCGTGGGAAAAATAACCCGCGCCCCGGTGTCCCATCACGGGGATGTTACGCACCAGATTAAAACCGGGCGTGTCCGTGGGCACGATGATCATGCTGGCCCGCATATGAGGGGCTTCTTCCGGGTTGGTCACGGCCATCACGATGGCAAACGCCGAGCCGTCGGCCGAGGTGGTGTACCACTTCTGGCCGTTAATCACATAATCCCCTCCATCCTTTACGGCGGTGGCCTCCATCATCACCGGGTTGGAGCCCGGCATATCCACTTCGGTCATGGAAAAACAACTGCGGATCCGGCCGTCCACCAGGGGCTTAAGGTATTTCTCCTTCTGCTCGTCGGTCCCATATTTATGAAGGATTTCGATATTGCCGGCATCGGGCGCCTGGCAATTGAACACATAGTGGCCAAGGGGCGTACGCCCAAGCACCTCGGAGACCAATCCGTGCTCCACCAGGTCCAATCCCATGCCGCCCAGCTCCTTGGGATGATTCGGTGCCCAGAGTTCCATCTGCTTCACCATGGCGCGCTTTGGCTCCAGCACGGAAGCGAAATCGTCGGACTGGCTGTTGAGAAACTCCGGTTCCAGTGGAATGAGTTCCTTTTCGACGAAACCGCTCACCATCTCGAGAACCACTTGCATTTTTTCCGAAATCGTAAAATCCATGTATGCCATCCTTTAATTTTTCCAGTGTCCATCCATGAATGGGCTGAACACCACGTTAGCGGTAAGTCACCAGACTCTCCGTCCCATCCCCCTCCAGGTGCCCCTGCTCGTTGAAGGAAACCAGGGAAATTTCTCCCCGGCCAAACCGAAAGCGGGTCTGGGAAGCGTTAACCACCTGCCAGGACAAAGCGATGGTATTTTCCGGAGCCAGCCCCATGACCCGCCCAACAAAGGCCGCGATGGGGCCTCCGGAGGTAAAAACAGCCACGTGGCTGCTTCTGGGACAACCGGATAGAATTTCGTTGATGCCACCGGCCACCTGGTCGCAAAAAGCGCTCCAGGCACCTACTGATCCCAGGTCGTCCCTTGCGCCGGCCCACCTTGCCATCACGCGGCCAAACACCTTCTGGAAGGAACGTTGACCGTCGAACATGGCCTTTACATCACGGGAAAACGTGGGGTCCTCGGCCTCGATGATCGGTATCAGAGCACGCAGGACCGGTCCGTATTCGTATTCGTTAAACGCTTCGATTTGTTCGATTTCGGGAAGACCGACGCCGTCTTCACGACAACACGCCCGAATGGCTTCGGCGGTCTGGCGCTGTCTTTTGAGCGTGCCCGACCAGCAGGCATCGAAACGGATGCCGGCCCCCAGAAAACGCTCCCCCAACCGACGCGCCTGCCGATAGCCCAGGGGCGACAGCTGATCGTAATCGGCCGACCCGAAGGAAGCTTGCCCATGCCGAATCAGATAGAGTGTACTCATGAGGAAATAACCATTTATGGGAATCGGAAGAATATCTTCAATCAAAAATAGCCGAACTGTAACCTTCCTATAAAATTGTATTCATGCCTGTCAATAATAATATAGCGAGCGCTCGTTTTTTATTGATTTGCGCGCGATTTCATGGTTAGTGTCGGAAAAATCGTAAGCGAGGCAATCATGGCATTTTCAATCCTGGTCTGCACCAAGGCAGTACCCGACCTGTCAGCGGGGGAGACCCTGACTGTCGACAGCACGGTTACCGTCGAAGAGAACCAACAATGGTGTCTGAACCCCTACGACGCTCACGCCTTGGAAGCGGCCCTGAGTATCAAGGACACCCACGACGCAACCGTGGATGCCCTATCCGTTGGAGCGCAAACTGTCCGGCCGGTGATCCGCAAGGCCATGGCCATGGGGGCCGGTACCGGAATTCAGCTGGCCATGGCGCCGGAGGATTGCCACTGTGCCGGAACCGTGGCCCAGGCCATTGCCGCCTTTGCCGGCCGGAAAAACTACGATCTGATTCTGACCGGCGCCATTTCCCAGGATCTCATGCAGGGGGTTACCGGTCCCTTGCTGTCAGCCGCCCTCGATTGGCCCTGTGCCACGGCGGCGATTGACATCGCCGTGGATATGACCGACCGCGCCATCACCGTCGTCAGTGAACTGGAGGGCGGCATGACCCAGCGCGTCCGGCTGCCCCTTCCGGCCCTGGTGACGGTGCAAACCAGCAGTCGACAGCCCCGCTACCCCTCTTTATCCAACACCCTGAGGGCCCGCCGGCAAACCATCATAGAGGTCGATGTTCCCCAAACGACCCCGTATTGGGAAGGCTTGCGCCTTATGGACCTTGCGGCCCCACAACCGGTTTCCAACTGCGAAGTCATCGAGGGCACAGCCGAGGAAAAGGCGGATCACTTGTTGAAACTATTCGACGCCAAGGGATGGCTCAAATGAATAAACATCGCGGCACGATTTTAATCATCGGCGACACCCTTGACGGCAAACTGTCTCCAGGCACCAAACAGTTGGGATCAAAGGCCTGGCAACTGGCCGACCGGTTGGGTTGCGATGCCGTGGGCATTTTATGTGGCCATGACCTGCATGTAACCGCAAATGACTGGTCCGAAGCAACCGGCCTTTCCGTCATTGCCCTGGAGAACCCGCAGTGCCGCTATCCCCATCCCGGCCTGCTGGCCGCCATGGCAGCGCCTTTGGTATCGGAATTCTCGGCCAAAGCGGTCTGCTTCCCCCATGCCATGCGGACCTGTCAGGCTGCGGCAGTCCTTGCCTGGAAGCTGCAAGCGCCCTGTGTAACCGCCGTGGAATCCATCACGTTGCAGGGAAACGAGTTAATCTTAAAGCGCTCACAATACGAGGGCCGCTTGATTGCCAGCCAGATCATCGATCGATTCCCTGTAATGCTGACCCTCATGCCTGGCGGCATTCCCGGCGAGCCGGAGATGGACAGGTCAAGCCGATCACCGGCCGTCGAGATCAGGCAACCGGCAATAAAGGATGACCGCGTCACGCCCCTTTCCGTCGACCGGATAGCGGGAAGGGATCAGGGGCTCGAAAATGCCCTGGTAATCGTCTCCGGCGGACGTGGCCTGGGAAGCGCCGAGCACAAGCAGCAGCTCGAAAAAACGGCCGCCCTTTTCAAAAATGCCGCCGTAGGGGCTTCAAGGGGGGCCTGTGACCTGGGCTGGATGCCCCACAGCCTCCAAATCGGCGAGACGGGCAGAACCGTTGCACCGGCCCTTTACCTGGCCTGCGGGATTTCCGGAGCGCCTCAGCACCTGGCCGGCATGCGCGAATCCCGGACGATTGTTGCCATCAACACCGATAAACGGGCGGCCATCAGAAGCATCGCTCACTATTTTGTCCAGGAAGATTTGAACACGTTCCTGCCTCTTTTGCGGGATCGCCATGAAAAGACATTCGCCAAAGGAGAAACGGATGAAGATCAATGACGTCAAACGTGTCTTGGCCATCGGCGCCGGCACCATGGGGCACCAAATCGGATTTCTTTGCGCCATGCACGGATATGAGACGGTAATTTACGATTTTTCGGCCGAGGCGCTGGACAACGCAAGGCTGCGTGTGGCCAGTTTTGCAGAAAAGATGATCAAAATCGGCCGGTTGCCCGACACCCAAAAAGCCGATGTTCTTGAACGCATCACCTTCACCGACAACGCCATCGAAGCTGCCGCTGATGTGGACATTGTCACCGAATCGGTTCCCGAGGATCCTGGTCTGAAGGGTAAAATTTTCCGCCAGTTCCACGAATTGTGCCCGCAGCGTACCGTGTTCACCACCAACACCTCCTCCCTGGTGCCCTCCATGTATGCCGAGGCCACCGGCCGGCCGGAACAGTTCCTGGCTTTTCACTTTCACGACATCCTGCTCACCAATATTGTGGATGTCATGCCCCACCCCGGCACAGCGCCTGAAACGGTGGACCTGGTACAGGCCTTTGCCAGGCGCCTTGGACAGACGGTGATCCTGCTTGAGCGGGAAAGTTTCGGCTATGTCTTCAACGCCATGCTCAGCGACCTGTTCAAATCGGCCCTGACCCTGGCAGCCAACAAGGTAGCCGCCGTGGAGGACATCGACCGTGCCTGGATGGGGGTCCTGCATGTTCCCATGGGGCCGTTTGGCATGATGGACTCCGTGGGGCTGGATACTGTCTGGAAAATAAGCGATTACTGGGCCCAAGCGACCGGAGACAAACAGCTGGCCGCCAACGCCGCTTTTTTGAGAACTCTTCTGGATGACGGCCGGCTGGGTAAAAAATGCGGAGCCGGGTTCTATTCCTACCCCAAACCTCTGTTCAGGAAGCCGGCGTTTCTGGAAACGCAGAAACCGTGACCGCAGATCCTAATAAGGCAAGATCGCCTGATCTTGATGATCGTTTCGAACCATGATAGCGGCGCCGCCCCTGGTTCCCACGCGGAGCATGGGAACCAGGGCGGTCTTTCCTGCCCCAAAAATCAAACAAGGCCGATCGCTTGAGAGAGCGATGAAAAAGCGCCTTTTTGCCAACATTTCTAAACGCTTCACCAGGATTTTGCTTATATTCCCTTGACAAAAGATAAAACTCCTGACATCAAATTAGGCGTTCAGAGCTATTATTAGTTACAATTTAAATGGTTAGCAGCATTTAAAAGGACATTGAAGCGTATCGGCAACAACATGCGTGATTGGAACGCAGGCCGCCATTCAATGATCAAGGGGAGTGATCAGCATGAGTCTGACAAAGTCACAAATTGTTGAAAACATTCAGAATCAAACCGGACTCACCAAAATCAAGGCGACCGACACCGTCGAGGCTTTACTGGAGATCGTCAAATCGTCCCTGGCTCACGGCGAAAATGTTTTGGTCAGCGGTTTCGGTAAGTTCTGTGTGAAAGCGAAAAATCAGCGCAAGGGCAGGAACCCCGCCACGGGCCAGGAGATGATGCTATCCGAACGTCGGGTCGTAACCTTCAAATGTTCCGGGAAATTACGTGAAAAAATAAATGGTTAATACCATCTCAAGTCAGCGGCGTTCAACCATGGGGGAAAGCGGATGAAGGGTATTCTTGTCAGATGGCTTTTACAGGCGGTCGCCATATTCTTGGCGGCTTACATGGTCGAAGGCATTCACATGGCCGGCTTCATGTCCGCCGTGATGGCCGCCGCCGTTCTGGGCATCCTGAACGCATTTTTCCGCCCGATCCTGCTTCTGCTGACCCTTCCCCTCAACATCCTCACCCTTGGCCTTTTCACGTTTGTCATCAACGCCATCCTGCTCCTGATGGCATCCGGCCTCATCGGCGGATTGGTGGTGGACGGCTTCGGCTCCGCTTTGCTGGGCTCCCTGCTGATCAGTATTGTCAGTTGGCTGTTGACCTCGTTTATCAACGAACGTGGCACGGTCCAATACATCGACTTGCACCAAAGGGGCAACAATCGCTGGGAATAAAACCGATATCCCTCTCCAACGGATTCGTGAAAAGGCCGAGATCAAGGCTTGCGAGTCCGGAGGAATGAGGCGTACGTAAGGTACGCCGCAGTGACGGAGGATGAAGCGTAACGCCGATATCGGTTTTTTTCACGAATCCGTCATTCCTTATTTTCCCTCACCATCACGATGTGCTCCTTGATCTCATTGAGCACAAAATAGCGACCCAGGGCATCGGAAAGCTCAGCCGGTGTGGGCGCCACGCCGGTCACCTGCGTAACAAAATCGGAAACGCGATCCAGAGCATCGTTCAACATTGGATCAACGGACTGGCCGGCCTGCGGTTCGTCCGCGGTCCCCGGCCCGCTTTCAGTTTCATTTTCCACGGGTTCATAATCGTCCGCCGGCAGGGGCAATTCGCCCTCATAGGGCTTCCCGCATACCTTGCAATTGCCGTCGGAGCCGATAACACCGATGCAATTGCCGTCAGAGCATAAAATTCGCCGATCCCACTCATCATCCGAAACGGTCATGATCATCAACCTCCTGTTTCCTGTTTTCTTTGGATAAACGGCTTTTTTTCATAGCATAGGAACGGGTTGATCTCCAATAGACAAACGCTCCCATCTTTAAAAAGCCGCCTTTTGCCCCTTGACCACATAAGGGTTTGACAGCCATCATCGAAGGCGTTACATCTTTTGGAAAAAAGGAAACGACCTGTGAAAAACAAAAAAGACTCGACAAAAATCGGCCGCAATGATCCCTGTCCCTGCGGCAGCGGGAAAAAATACAAACACTGTTGTTTGGGAAAGCCGGCCACGGGACCCAACGCGGATCTGCAATATGCCAAAAAGCATCGCATCCTTCTCAAGACGCCCCGGCAAATCGAAGGCATCCGCAAAGCGGGCGAGCTGGTTATCAAGACCCTGGATCTGGTGGAATCGAACATCCGGCCGGGAATGACCACCGAAGAGATCAACACCATCGTTCATGATTTCACCATTAAAAACGGCGCCACTCCGGCGCCGCTCAACTACCGCGGCTTCCCCAAAAGCGTATGCGTGAGCATCAACGAGGTGATCTGCCACGGCATCCCCGGGAAACGGACGATGAATGACGGCGACATCGTCAACATCGATGTCACGCCAATCCTGAACGGCTTTTACGCAGACGCCAACAAGACTTTTTTTGTCGGTACTCCCGGCAAGGAAGCCAGAAAAATTGTCGATGTCGCCCGCCAGAGCCTGGCCCTGGCCATCGACACGGTCAAACCCGGCAACACCATCGGCGATATCGGCCACGTGATCCAACGCTATGCGGAGGGTCAGGGCTGCTCGGTGGTGCGTGAATTCGTGGGTCACGGGGTGGGCATCGATTTCCACGAAGCCCCCCAGGTGCCCCACTACGGAAAGCCGGGAACGGGCATCCGCCTGATCCCGGGAATGGTCTTCACCATCGAGCCCATGATCAATCTGGGGAAAAAGGAACTGCTGGTTCTGGATGACGGATGGACGGCGGTGACCAGGGACGGCTCTTTGTCGGCCCAATTCGAGCAGACCCTTCTGGTCACCGAGACTGGTGTGGAGAGCTTGACGCCGTATCCCCTATTATGACAATCACCAACCAGAGTTGCCTGGCGAAAGTGTTAAGTAACGGATATTTTTCATACAAATTGATATAATGCATTTGCTTAACACTTAAAACGCCCCTACCCCACCGCCCCGCAAATCCAGGCCGCCACAATTATCGCGGCGGCAATGGCCCCGCAGCCGACCTGCACCTTGCTGCCTGACGGACGCCGGCAAGCCATCGCCTGTATGGCTCCCAAAAAGAGGCCGGACAGCCACCCGAACAAATGGGCGCCCACATCGCTTCTGGCGCCGGCGCCCAACAGCGCCAACAGGGTGACGCCGGCCCCGGCAACCAGAGCCACCTGTTTCCATCCCCTGCCCGTTTTTATGGCCTCCACGGCCCGGAGCGCGCACAAAATC
The DNA here is from genome assembly GCA_963668455.2 of uncultured Desulfosarcina sp. Taxonomy (GTDB): domain Bacteria; phylum Desulfobacterota; class Desulfobacteria; order Desulfobacterales; family Desulfosarcinaceae; genus Desulfosarcina. Next base: position 191,671 of record CAXXOY010000014.1, on the reverse strand, counting down.
CCGATAGCGCCGAAAACGGCGGTAGATGCGCCCACGGACAGGTGATGGATCTGATAAGCCCACGCATTCAACCAGTTGCCCACGAAACCGCCGGCAAGCACCATCAGCCAGCCCACCCCGGTGCCGGCAAGGGTGCAGACCGCGCCGCCAAACAAAGCGATGCCCGCCATGTTGCCGGCCACATGGGTGGCATCCACATGCACCAGCAAAGCGGTAACGCAACGGTATAATTGACCATTCAGGATCAGGTGTGCATCGGCACCGAATGCACGGCGGTAGTCCATCGGCGCCTGGCTGTATAAAATGGCCAGATGAACAGTCAGTAAAAGCGAGGCAACGATAAGGCCGGAAGGCGAAAAAGGGCGAGAGGGACCGCGCGCCCCTAATCGGGGCTGGGAGGGCGCGTTTTCGGTCCGGTAGCGCGAAATGGCGGCCAGGGCCGCCCCGGCAAAGGGCTCCGGCACATCAATACGGTAGTGGCGTGCCCCGCCTTCGATGCGATGGTCGATTCCCACGGCGCTAAGAACCAAACTGAAGGTTTCGGCGTCTTTGCGGCTGAGCTGCTCAAAAAGGGTAACCATCCGCGACCTGACACCGGAGGCCGGCAAAACCCGGCCACGTCCGGTTGCACTGGAAGGATTAATATTCTTTTAGGTCATCGCCGTCGTCATCTTCATCGTCATCGTCGTCTTCGTCTCGATCAGGGTCTTCATCCGCCGCCAGACGGGCTTCTGCGGCTCGAATCAGCGCTTCTTCGCGGGCTTTTTTCCTGCGCTGGATATTATCAAGCACAAGGGTCTGCCGGGCGGCATCCACCGCCTGGCGGGCCAGTTTTTCGCCCCCCAGTTGCAGATAATCCACGACCAATTTGAGCAGTTCCTCGTCTTTTTTCAACTCCACGGGTATGCGCCGCGAAACGCGCTTGAACGATCCTAAAATCGACCGGGGAACTTCTACCGTATTGAACATGTTTGTCTCCTAAAAATAATTCTTTGGTGGCCGAATTATAAATCACCTTGATAAAAAGTAAAGCATTTCACCGCAACCATTGTCGATTTCGTCACGGATCGATTCAATTGTCATTCTCGCCACATTTCATGAGCACTAAAAGTTGAATCGTCAGCTTTGTTTCGGGCCGTCCTTCATAGACCGGAAGACCGTTGACTTTCAAGGAATTTTCTCCTAAAGCGAATCTGACACTTGCCTTTGACCGCTGATGGGTCTGCCGCCTGGAAGTCCATTGGCCGCTATTCACTCGATAATGAACCACCCAAGGAGAAACCGCGATGACGATAGACACGAATACCGCCGGCAGCCCCACAGAACCGATGAGTAAAGGCCAGATCCGTTTCGACGACAAGGTGGCGATCGTTACCGGGGCAGGTTCCGGACTGGGCCGTATTTACGCCATCGAACTGGCCAAAAGAGGCGCCCGGGTCGTGGTCAACGACCTGGGGGGCGCACGTGACGGCGAAGGGAAAGGCTCCACCTCGCCGGCGGATCAGGTGATTGCCGAAATCCAATCCGCGGGCGGCCGGGCCGTGGCCAATTACGATAATGTTGCAAGCATCGAAGGCGGCCGGAACATCGTCAAAACCGCCCTGGAAGCCTACGGCACGGTGGACATCCTGATCAATAACGCCGGTATTCTACGGGACAAAAGCATTTTAAAGATGGAACCCCAAAACTGGCAGGCGGTTCTTGACGTTCATCTTTCGGGCGCCTTCAACGTCACCCAGCCGGCCTTTGGCGTAATGAAAGAAAAGGGCTACGGCCGCATCGTCATGACCACTTCCGGCTCGGGCCTTTTCGGCAACTTCGGCCAGGCAAACTATTCGGCGGCCAAAATGGGCCTGGTGGGCCTGATGAACACGCTTAAAATAGAAGGCGCCAACCACGGCATCCAGGTAAACGCCCTGGCCCCCTTCGCCGCCTCGCGGATGACCGAGGACATCCTGCCGCCGGAGCTTCTTAAACAATCAAAACCGGAATTTGTCGCCCCTCTGGTGGTTTATCTATGCTCGGAACTCTGCAAGGAAACCGGGGGCATCTATCTCGCCGGCATGGGGCATTATGCAAGGGCGGCGGTGGTTACCGGCCCGGGGAAAATGCTTGCCGAAAACGGTCAGGCGCCCACCCCCGAAACGGTCATGGCCAATATTGAAGAGATATCGGATTTAAGCGACGGCAAGACCTACAAGGAACTTAACGAGCAGGTACTCGACCTGCTTTCTCATCAGAACCCCGCCGGATAGGTTTGCATAGTGCCCATCCACGAATAGGAAAATTTGCCCGAGATCAAGGCGCAAGAAACATTTAACCGGAGGCATATGGTTGATATTCCGAGGATTAAATTTTTCGTGCAACGCCGATATCGGGCAAATTGGCCATTCGTGGATGGGCACTGCCTCAGGGCATGCGATAGACCATTGCGTTGACATTCATTCCCGCCCCCACGGAGGCAAACACGGCCACGTCGCCCGAGGCCAGTCGCTGGCCTTCGATCCGGTTTTTTAAAAGACAATCCAGCATGGTGGGGATCGTGGCCACGGAGCTGTTGCCGGCCCAGTGGATGATCATGGGCATGATCCCTTCCTGAACGTCCTTGAAGCCGTAAAGCCGAAACAATCGTGCCAGAATCGCATCGTCCATCTTGGCGTTGGCCTGGTGCATGAGGATCTTGCTCGCATCGGTCAGCGTCAGCCCGGCTTTGTCCAGGGCCTGTTTGACAACCAGGGGAACGGTCTTCAGCGCATATCGATAGATGTCGTGGCCATTCATCTTGATATAAAGCGTATCGTCCTTCAAATCGGAATGATAGGTTTTCCCCAGCCTCAGCAGCCAGCCGTGCTTTTCGGCATCGGTGCGGGTGACGTGGGACAGGATGCCTTCCGACTTGTCGGACGCCTCCACCAGCGTGGCGCCGGCGCCGTCGGCGAAAATCATGCAGTCGATGTCGTGGGGATCGGCTACCCGCGAAAGAATCTCGGCGCCGATGACCAGCACCCGCTTGGCATCACCGGAACGAATGTAATAATCCGCCATGATCATCCCCTGCAGCCAACCGGGACAACCGAAGGGAATGTCATAGGCCACACAGTAGGGGTTCTTGATTTTCAACAGGTGTTTGACCCGCGAGGCGATGGTCGGCACCATGTCGCTGCGCAGGTTGTTCGCCCGCACATCGCCGAAATTCTGGGCGACGATGATGTAATCCAGGCTCTCCCGGTCAATACCCTCGAGCGCCGCTACCGCCGCCGCATGGGCGATATCGGTGGTGGTCAACTCGTCACCGACATAGCGACGCTCCTGTATACCGGTGATATTGTATAGGGTTTCTATGATTTCCGCATTGGCCTTTTCCATGGGCAGGCCATCGGCACCATAAAAGTCCCGATTCAGAAAGTGTGAGTTGGGGATACGGCGTTCCGGGATATAGCATCCCGTGGCAATGATTATCGAATTGGGCATTTTAACTCCGAAAAATTGTTTTTTTGGAAACAAGAATATAAACCATGAAAGCCCTGTTCACAAGGGACAGGCCTCATTTTGAAAAAGGAATAAACGTATAAACGGGAAGGGAAGAAAAAACGATTCAGGCGATGGGTATGGTCTTCATTTGCAGATTACACAATTCTTGTTGGCATTCTTTGCTTTATAAAGCAGTTGATCGGCATTGCTGATCATTTCGGCCAGGGATTCCAGTCGATGCGTACAGACCCCGACACTGACCGTGATGCGAAGGATTTTATCCCCAACGTTCAATTCGGTGGCCTCGATCCTTAACCTTGCCTTCTCGAAAAGAAGCCTCGCATCCTCGGATTCAGGGCCTGAAACCAGAACGCAAAACTCCTCGCCGCCGAACCTGGCCACGATATCCGTTTTCTGGAAGCTGGCTTGTAAAATGTTTGAAATCCGGCACAGCACCGCATCGCCGGCGTCATGGCCATAGGTATCATTGACGAATTTGAAGTTGTCGATATCGATCATGCCGAGAGCAAGCGGATGATCCTGCTTGGCGGCCTTGACGAAAAGTTCCTTCGCGTTCTCGAAAAAATATCTGCGGTTGTACAGGTTGGTCAGATAGTCGCGATTGGACAGCTCCCGGATGGTCTTTATGTTTGTCAGCATCTCCACATTCTGACTCACCCGGCAGTAGAACTCTTCGCTGATAAAGGGCTTGATGATAAAATCGTTGGCCCCGCTTTTTATGAATTTGGCGGATAAAAGGGAATTGCCCTGGGCCGAAACGCCGATGATGGACAGATCCTCATGGCGGTGCGTGTTGCGTATGCGCCGCGTCAATTCGTCGCCGTTCATACCCGGCATGTTGTAGTCCACGATCGCCAGCTGAATCCCCAAATCTTCCTTCAGGGCGGCAAGGGCCTCTTCACCGTTTTCGGCCTGCAATGTCTGGTAGCGATGAATGGCAAGCAAGCGGGCCATATGTTCCCTTGAAAAGCGGGAATCATCCACCAGCAGGACCTTTATTTCGGAGTTGAGATAAAGGCGTCTGATGGTTGAAATAACGTAATCGATATCCTGCGAGCCTTGCTTGATCACATAATCAGCGACATTTTTGGCCCAGATATCTTCCCGGATATCGTTACTCAGCTCGGCGGTGAAGACAACCGCCGGGATCTTGTAGCCACGGACCAGATCCACGACCTCACCCGGTTTGGAATCGGGAAGATTCAGGTCCAGAAGCCCCAGGAAAAAATCGCCGCGCTCTTCTTCCAGGAGCTGTTTGGCCATTGCATAGGTACTCGCCCAGAAAACCCGGTGGCCCAGCTTTTTCTCAATTTTTTGCTTGAGTAACGTACCGAAAAATCGGCTGTCCTCAACCATTAAAAGCTTCGGTTTCACGGCCTTCTCCGGTAGCGATTAAAACCTGCGAACCATCCTGCACGGCACTTGCCAATATAAAAAGCACAATGGGTCTTCCGCCAAAGAGCGCCTTAAACGATCGGTCGAATGTTATTATCGGACGTTTATTTCATGACTTGATTCACCCACCCGGTATTTCAGGAAATTGCAACCCCAAAAAGGAGGGGCTCAGGGCGAAACTTTTTTACAGACGCCGCAGATGGAGCATTTTGCCGGATCGACGGGGCAGGGTGCGGAAGCGCGCGCCTTGAGCGCTTTTCGGTACTCGCTGAACAGGTAGGTCCTATCAACCCCGTGATCGATGAAATCCCAGGGAAAGCGTTCATCGTGATCCCGCTGGCGATAAACGTAAAAACCGGGGTCCAGGGCCGCGGCCTTGAAGGTTTTGGCCCAGTTTCCGTTGTTTTGGTGCGCCGAAATCAGCAGATCGGACACGTGGCGATCTCCCCGGGCAATCACACCCTGTAAAAAGGCCCAGCGCGGCACATCGGCGTGTACACGGACATTGGCCTCTCTCTTGAGGCCGGTTTTGATCACCCGCAGTTTGCGTTTCAACGACCGCACTTCGTCCATGGCCACCCATTGAAAGGGGGTAAACGCCTTGGGGACAAAAGAGCTGACACTGACCGTAATGTGCCCGATGCGCCCCTTGCCGCGGCTGGTCTTTAAAAACTCACGCTTGATATCCTTGACCAGATCGACGATGGCCGCCACATCGTCATCGGTTTCGGTGGGCAGGCCGACCATGAAATAGACTTTCAGGTTGGGGATTCCCTCCGCCACCAGCGTGGAGGCCGCCGCCAGGACATCATCCGCAGTGACGCCCTTGTTGATCACCTGGCGCATGCGCGGGCTGCCCGCATCCGGGGCAATCGTGGCGGTTTTGACGCGGCTCACCTTCAGCGCATGGGCCAGTGAGTCATCCATGGCATCGGCCCGCAGGCTGCTGAAACCAAAACGAAGCTCCCGTCCGCGGTCTTTGCCGCAGAGCAGGCGGATACCCGGCAGATCGGAAACCGCCGCGCCCACCAGACCGATGCGATCGGTCAGGGCGGCGCCTTCGTCGATCTGGCGGTCAAGCAACTCCACGGGCCGGAACCGGGGGGGACGGTACACGTATCCGGCACCACAGAACCGGCAGCCATGGGGACAACCGCGTGAAACCTCGATGAGATAGGTATCGTCGAACGTCGTATCCGGCGTAAGAATGGTACTGGCCGTCGGCAGGCTGGAAAGGTCCGGCACCATCACGCGTTTGACCGTGGCCGGCACATCCGCCGTCGGGTCCATGCCGGCCAGTGTGCCGTCGTCATGATAGCGGGGACGGTAAAAGGCGGGCACATAGACGCCGGGCACGTTCCTGGCCAGTTGGAGCAAGAGTTCCTGTTTGTCCCGGGAGGGGTCGAACACGTCGAAAAAGCGGGGAAGCAATCCTTCGGCTTCGCCCACCAGAAACGCGTCGATAAAAAGAGCCAGGGGTTCGGTGTTGAGAGAGCAGAGAACGCCCCCTGCCAGCACAAGGGGGGAGGAGGTGCCACGTTGGGCTGCCGGCAGGGGGAGTCCTGCTAAGTCCAGGATGGTCAGAACCGCGGGTGCGTCGTTCTCATAAGAGATGGAAAAGGCAATAATGTCAAAATCCTGGATAGGCGTCCGGGATTCGACCGTCAGCACCCGAGGGCGCTTATCGCCATCCTGCACGGGTAAAAACGCACGTTCGCATACGATCCAATCGATATCGTTGAAAAGCCGATAAACGGTCTGGAAACCCAGGTTGCTCATTCCCACGGGATAGTGGTTGGGATACACCAGGGCAACGCGCAACCGTCCACCTGCGGACTTACGAATGACACCGCGTTCGATCGGGCCGTTTTTTTTGGCCATGGGTGAAGTTCTGGTCGTCATCAACCTAACATATGGCCAAATGACATGCCGCGCAATGGCACTAAATACGCTTCAGCGACATCTCACACAGCAGCCGACCGTTGCCGGCGCCATCCGGCGGTACCGATTAGTCCGCTTTACGGCGCAAAAACGTAGGCACATCCAGGTCATCGTTATCGATAACGATCCCCTTGTACTCACGGTAAGGCTCTCTTTCCGGCCTTTCGCTCGCCAGCTGGCTGCGTCTGATAAAGGTCGGTTTTTCCAGCTCGGTCGAACGGGCCATGTCCGCCGGGGTGATATCGCGAACCTTACCGCCATAGGTCGGGTCGCTGATCTTGGAACGGGCCGGCGCCTCCTTCTCGATTTCAGGGCTTCCGATACCGGTGGCAATCACGGTGACACGCATCTCCTCGCCAACACTGTCATCGATCACCGCCCCCCAGATAATCTCGGCATCGTCTCCCACTTCGTTGTAGATCCTCTCGGACGCCTCGGTCATCTCCTCCATGGTCAGATTGCTGTTGGAGGTGATGTTCATCAACACGCCCTTGGCTCCTGAAATGTTTATGTCTTCCAACAGAGGATGAGAAATGGCCCGCTCGGCGGCTTCCATGGCACGGTTCTCGCCACTGGAAAGCCCGATCCCCATGATGGCCATGCCGGCCCGGCTCATGGTGGTTTTCACGTCGGCGAAATCCAGGTTGACAAGTCCCGGCATCATGATCAGATCGGTGATGCCCTTGACCGAGTGCAGCAGGATTTCATCGGCCTTCTTGAACATATCCACCATTTTGGCATTTTTCGAGGCCAACCCGCGCAGGCGGTCGTTGGGAATGGTGATCACCGTATCGGCGCATTTTCTCAGTTCCGCGATTCCCTCCTCGGCCTGTTTGGCGCGCTTTCTTCCTTCAAAGGAAAAAGGCCGGGTGACCACGGCCACGGTGAGAATGCCCATATCCTTGCACAACCTTGCAATCACCGGTGCCGCACCGGTTCCCGTTCCGCCGCCGAATCCCGCGGTGATGAACACCATGTGCGAATCGGCCAGGGCCTCCTTGATCATTTCCTCATTTTCCAGGGCCGCGTCCCGTCCAACCTGAGGATTGGCACCTGCACCCAGCCCCTCGGTGATCTGCGTTCCCAGCTGGATCCGCGTCTCGGCCTGGGAAATCTCCAACGCCTGGGCGTCGGTGTTGGCGCAGAAAAAGTGAACGCCCTTGAGTTCGCTGGTGATCATGTTGTTGATGGCGTTGCCACCGGCACCGCCGACACCGATCACTTTGATTCTTGCCGTGCCTTCATTTTCTGGTAAGGTAAACATTTGTGTCATCGTCCCCCCTTTTTTGGATTGTACCGCATGGCGTTTGCCTGTACGCCATGGTTAAGGTGAATTTTGAATATTAATAATTGTTCTAAACCGTTACTTTTATGGAGCGCCCCCAAATCAGATGACATCCTTGAACCAGCGTTTCATCCGACTCATGAGCGTATTGAAAATATTTTTATCCCGTATGCGAAATTTTTTCTCGGGCTCCTTGCCGGCGCCGTAGATCACCAGCCCAACGCCGGTCGCATACATGGGGTTGTTAACCACATCGGTAAGTCCGCCGATACCCTGGGGTTTTCCCAACCGGGTAGGCACACCGAAAATTGCTTCGGCAATATCAGTGGCGCCGTCCAGCAACGAGGTCCCGCCGGAAATCACTACCCCGGAGACGATCATGTTCTCCATGCCGGCCCGGTAGATCTCCCGATGAATCAAGGTGAAAATCTCCTCCATACGCGGCTCAAGAATCTCGCCCAGGACCTGACGGGGCAGTTTGCGGGACTCTCGCCCGCCCATGCCGGGCACTTCGACGGTTTCGTCGGGGCTGATGCCCGAGGCGATGCAGGTTCCGTATTTGCGTTTGATGCGTTCGGCTTCGTTAAGCGGTGCACGCACGCCGATGGCGATATCGTTGGTCAGGTTATCCCCACCCAGGGCCAGCACGAAGGTGTGCCGGATGTTCTTGCCCGCGAAGATCGCCAGATCGCTGGTTCCGCCACCAAGATCGATAAGGCCGGTGCCGAGCTGTTTTTCCTCGTCGGTCAGTACGGCCTCACCCGATGCCAGGCTCTCCAGAACGATGTCGCAGACATCCAGTCCGGCCCGGTTGGCGCATTTGACAATGTTATGGGCCGAGGTGACCGCTCCGGTAACGATATGAATTTTGGCCTCTAAACGCACCCCGGCCATGCCGACAGGGTTCTGAATGCCGATCTGGTCGTCGACGATATACTCCTGGGGCAGGACGTGAATAACTTCCCGATCCATGGGAATGGCCACGGCGCGTGCGGCGTCGATGACCCGTTCCACATCCAGTTGAGTAATCTCCGGCCCCTTGATGGCCACAATACCGCGGCTGTTGAAGCCGGTGATGTGGCCGCCGGCTATCCCGGCGTACACCGAGGAGATTTCGCAGCCGGCCATCAATTCGGCCTCTTCGACGGCCTTTTTTATCGAATCGACGGTGGATTCGATATTGACCACAACCCCTTTGCGCAGGCCGATGGAAGGATGGGTGCCGATACCGATGATATTGATCTCGCCCCCCATTACCTCGCCCACTACCGCGCATATTTTGGTTGTGCCGATATCGAGGCCAACGACGATATTGCTCTCTCTTGCTGCCTGCAAATTACACCTCCTCTTTCTCCGTTCCGTTTTCGTCCGATGGCGCCAGGGTCACCACAATTCGATTGACATCATTAAGGTCGATGACCCGGGAACGAGCCAGCCGATTGTCGCCTCTCATACGCTTGGTCAAGTATCGCAGGGCACGGCACTTCTTGCGGTAAGATCCGAATCCGAACTTGATGGTCCGATCGAGCGAGCGGGTATGGACGATGGCTCCGAGTTCTCGGTCCATGTTTATCCGCTTTACACCCGTAAGGGCCAATGGGTTGTCTTTTTCCCGGGCAAGGGTCAGGAGGGTCAGCACCCCCTGAAATGCCCTGGTATCGGGTTTTCCGGCCACGGGCAGATCGCCGAGCCCCAACCCTTCTATGCGTGGCCAGCCGGTGCCTTCGGCCCCCTCCTGCCGTTTGAAGACCCGGCCGTCCGTGTTGAGCAGAAACCGCTGATTCTCTCCGGCGATCAACAGGGCCAACGGCACCTCTTCCCGAATGGAGATCATCAATCCGGACGGTATCTGGCGGCTAACCTCGGCCTCGGCGATCCAGGGATCGGCAAGCAGACGTCTTCTGGTTTTCGACAGGTTGAGTGCCAGAATATTGACTTGCGAATCGATGCCGGCGATATTCAGCACCTGTTGCCGGCTCATCTGCCGATAGCCGCTGACCTCGATGTCTCGCGCGCGAAACTGATCACTCTGGGTGAAGCAATCGTACACGAAAATAAACCCGGCACTGACTCCCAAAAGGAGAACAACCATCCCCACCACGCGTACCGCCGGGACCATACGCCCTTTCAGCTTCGAAAGCTGCAGGGGCTTCTTCTTTTTCTTGAAACGATTTTTACGGGTGGTAGTCATTCGTTTTAATTCCGGGCTTACCGATTACCGGTCATTGATGACCGATTACCGTTCATTCTTTCCAAAAACATCTCACCAACACGGTAAACATCCCCGGCGCCCAAGGTGAGCAAAAGATCGCCGGGAGTTAGGATCGTTTCCAAGTGGTCCACACACGCGTCCAGGCTCTCCGGACAGGTCACCGTGCGGTGTCCGCGATCCTGAATGCCCTCCGCCAGACGGGTACTGCTGACCCCATCGATGGGCGCTTCGCTGGCCGCATAGATGGGAAGCACCAGCAACACGTCGCTGTTGTCGAAAGAACACACGAAATCTTCCATCAGACATTCGGTGCGGGTGTACCGATGGGGCTGGAACACCACCACCTTGCGCCGCGCCGGCCAATTGTCCTTCACCGCCTGCAAGGTGGTCTGGATCTCCGTGGGATGATGACCGTAATCGTCCACCACGACCACGTCGTCGGCTTCGCCCTTTATCTCCATGCGCCGCTGCACGCCCTGGGCGCCGGCCAACGCTTCCCTGATGGCGGCCAAAGGGATCTCCAGCTCACGGCCCACGGCGATGGCGGCCAGAGCGTTATACACATTGTGCATACCCGCCAGAGAGAGCTTGAATTCTCCCAGATCATCGCCGCGGTGGATAACCGTGAAACGGCTTTGCATCTCGCCAAAACGAATGTCAAGGGCCTGATAATCGGCCTGGGCACTTCTGCCGTATGTGGCAAAACGCTTCTTAATTTTCGGCAGAAGACTCCGGAGCGGTTCGTTGTCCAGACAGAGCACCGCCAGCCCATAAAAAGGAATGCGGTCGATGAACCGAAGAAAAACATCCTTGATGGCATCCAGGCCGTCATAAAAATCAAGGTGCTCACGATCGATGTTGGTCACCACGGCGATGGCCGGTGAGAAGTTGAGAAACGAACCGTCACTCTCGTCGGCCTCGGCAACGATGAAATCGCCCTTGCCCAATACGGCATTGCGGCCGTTACGCTTGAGCTTGCCGCCGATCACCACCGTGGGGTCCAGACCGCCGCGCTCCAGCACACCGGCCACCAGGGAAGTGGTGGAGGTTTTGCCGTGGGCGCCGGCAATGGCCACGGCGTGTTGATGACGCATCAACTCGGCCAGCATTTCCGCCCGCGGAATCACCGGAACACCGGCCTGCCGGGCGGCATTCACTTCCGGGTTATGACTGTCGATGGCCGATGAGACCACCACCACATCGGCCCCGGCAACCTGTTCGGCCCGATGGCCGACGTAGACACTGCCCCCCAACCGTTCCAGGTTGGCCGTGATATCCGAAGCCTTCACATCGGAACCGGAAACCCGGTACCCAAGCTCAAGCAGCAGTTCGGCGATCCCGCTCATGCCGATGCCGCCGATTCCGACGAAGTGAATGTGGTATTTCTTTAAATACATATCAAATATCTTCTACTTAACACTTGCCAACCAGTTCATAACAGTCATCCACGATGGCCCGCACCGCATCGGGCTTTCCCAAGACCTTGGAGTGCTCAGCCATCTCGGCCAGCCTTTGGGGCGCGCCGCTCAGTTCATTGAGTTGCCGGGCCAGTACCGCGCCGGAAAGATCGCGCTCAAGCGTCATCAGGGCCGCACCCGCATCCACCAGGGAACGAGCGTTGTATTCCTGGTGGTTGTCCGCCGCATGGGGAAAGGGAATGAACAGTGCCGCCTTGCCCAATGACATCAATTCCGCCACCGTGGTTGCCCCGGCCCGGCAGACCACCAGATCCGCCGGGCGATAGCGGGAAGCCATGTCGTGAAAAAATGCTTCCACCGTTGCATCAACGCCGGCTGCCCGGTATGCTTCGTCGACCGCTTCCCGGTCGGCCGCGCCGGTCTGATGGACAATGCAAAAATCCTTGGGCCGTTTCAAGTGGGGCAACGCCTCCATAAATGCCAGATTGATGGCATGCGCGCCCTGGCTGCCGCCTACAACCAGAATGCAGAAGCGCCGCCCGTCACCCTTGGGCTCGCTGCCGGCCTCCAGAATCTCCCGGCGCACCGGATTGCCGAAAAACCTTTTTTTATCCAATCCTTCCGTGCCTCGGGTATCGACAAAACTGACGTAAATCCGTTTGGCCAGGGGAATCAGCATCCGGTTCGTCACCCCGGGGATGCTGTTCTGCTCGCACAACACCACCGGAATGCCCTTGAGCCAGGCGGCCAGGGCCACCGGCCCGGCGGAATACCCGCCCAGGCCGACCACCAGATCGGCGTTGGCCCTTGCCAGAATCCCGGCGGATTTCCACACCGCGCCCGGAATTTTCATCCCGGCCCGCAGCTTGGCCCAAAGCCCCCGGCCCTTGATTCCTTCGATGTCGATCACGCGCTGAGGAAATCCCGCCCGGCCCAGGGCCTCTTTTTCCAGGGGCCGGCCGGCGCCCACGAACAGAAGCCGGCTTTGGGGATTGCGGGCGGCGAATTCCTTGGCCACGGCGATACCCGGAAACAGGTGCCCGCCGGTGCCGCCGCCGGCTACCACCACGCTCAATGGCCGCAAGGCCGTCCGGGGTTCAGTATCTGGCATCGCGCGCCCCGATGTTCATCATGATGCCCACCGCCGCCATGTTGATCAGCAGGCTCGTGCCGCCGTAACTGAGAAACGGCAGGGTCAATCCCTTGGTGGGTAAGAGCCCCAGGGCCACCCCCATGTTGATGCAGACCTGCAGACCGATGGAGACCGTGATCCCCATTGCCAGAAACGCGCCGAAGGGGTCCTGGGCGTGGCGGGCAATGCGGATACCCCGCATCAAAAGGATGCCGTATAAAACGATGACGATCATCACCCCGATCAGTCCCAGCTCCTCGCCGATCACCGAGAGAATAAAGTCGGTGTGCGGCTCCGGAAGATAAAAAAGCTTCTGATAGCTCTTGCCGAGCCCGACGCCGGTAATGCCGCCGGTGCCGAACGCCATGAACGAATGGATGATCTGGTACCCGCCTTTAAGGGCATTTTCCCAGGGGTTTATAAAGCTCAAAAGCCTCTCGACCCGATAGTTGTCCTGAACCATGTAGAGACAAACCATGGGACTTACCAGAAAAAGAACCCCCAGCAGGTGGCCGATACGGCACCCGCCAATGAACAGCAGGGTCCAAGTCAGGGCGATAAAGACCACGATGGATCCGAAATCGGGCTGAAACTTGAGCAGCAACAAAAACATCCCGAGAACGATCATGTGGGGCACGAACCCCACATAAAATTCACGCAGGCGTTCTCCTTTTTTGCTCATTGAATAGGCCAGGTAAACGACCAGGGCCATGCGGGCCAACTCGACCGGCTGAAACTGCAAGGAACCGATCCGCAGCCAACGGTACGACCCTTTGACACTCACGCCCCAATGGGAGAAGAGCACCGCCGCCAATAGCACAAAGCTTATCGCCAGGGCCGGATAGGCCAGCGCTCGGTATACCCGAAAGGGAATATAGCTGCACCCCACCAGCAGCACGATGCCCGCCAGCGAGAAAAGGGCCTGGCGTTTCAGAAAAAAGTAATCGCTGCCGAACTTCTCCATGGCCAGGGCCGAACTGGCGCTGTACACCATGACAATCCCCATGCCCACCAGCAGCAGAACGGGAAACAAAATCCCGAGATCATAGGCCATCGGCCGGGCCGTCGATCGGGCCGCGGGACGGCTGGCGGGACGGGTCTCACGCTTGTCTTTGGTGGTCGTCTTCATCTCAAGCGCTCCACGATGTGCTGGAAGCAGTCCCCCCTTTGGGCATAGCTGTCGAACATGTCGAAACTGGCGCAGGCCGGCGAGAGCAGAACAACATCCCCGGAGACGGCCGCGCCAAAGGCCTTCTCAACGGCTTCCTCCATGCTCCCGGCTTCCTGGATGCCCCCTGCGGGCTCCTCTGCCAGGGCAGCGACGATCTCCTCCTTGGCCTGTCCCATGGCCACCAGGGCCTTTACCCGCCGGCGGACCTCGGACTTCAGTTTGTTGAAATCGCTTTTCTTATCCAGGCCGCCCATAATCAGGACCACCGGATCATCGAAACATTCCAGGGCGCGTTTGACCGCATCCACATTGGTGGCCTTGGAATCGTCGACGAAACGCACCCCGCGCACCTCGGCCACCGGCTCCAACCGATGGGCAAGCCCCTTGAACGTATCGAGGGTGTGTTGAATGCCTTCCGGCGTAGCGCCCTGCTCCAGAGCCGCCAGGCAGGCCGCGGCGATATTCTCCCTGTTGTGGGGGCCGAAGAGGGCGCTTTTTGCCAGGGAGAACGTTTCGATCGGCTGGCCACCTTTATATATAATCAGTTTGTCCTTGAGAATTCGCACGCCGTTTTCCACCACCCGATCCGAGAGGATCAGTCGCCGTGCCCTGGGAGGAAACCTCTTCGCCATGGCCGTCACGGTCTTGTCCAGGGCATTGAGAATGGCGGTGTTCGTGGCGTCCTGATTGGAAAGAATGCGCCACTTGGACGCCGCATAGGCGTCGAAGGACGGATAGCGGTCAAGGTGATCATCAGTAATGTTGAGAACCACCGCCGTCGCCGGCTTAAAGGTATCAATGGTATCCAGCTGAAAACTGCTCGTCTCGGCCACAACCACATCCGCCTCGTCCTGCTCTTCTCCAGCGTAGGCGGTCAGGGGCGTACCGATATTTCCACCCACAAAGACTTTTTTGCCGCTGTTTTTAAGCATTTCCCCCAAAAGCTCCGTTGTCGTTGTTTTTCCGTTGGTGCCGGTGACGGCGATAATCGGCTCCCTGATTTCACCGGCGGCCAGTTCCATCTCCCCAATCACCGGCGTACCGTTTTTCCTGGCCGGCTCGAAAATCGGCAGGGTGTGGGGTACTCCCGGGCTGATCACCACCAGATCGGCGGCTTCGAAATCCTCTGGATCATGTCCTCCCAGTTTCAGATCAACGGCCACCCCGTCCAGATCGGCGATGCTGTCGGCCAGGCTGTCAGCCTTCATACGGTCGGTCAGGGTCACCCGAGCACCTTGTTTGGCCAAAAACCGGGCCGAGGCCACACCCGAACGTCCCATGCCCACCACCACGACCCGCCGATTGTTAAATTCTCTGGGCATCGCCGTCCTCTACCTCAATTTCAGGGTGCTCATGGCCACCAGGGCCAGGGCGATGGCGATAATCCAGAAGCGAACAATCACCTTGGGCTCAGGCCACCCCTTGAGTTCAAAATGGTGATGAAGGGGGGCCATGCGGAAAATCCGCTTGCCGTGGGTCATCTTGAAAAAGCCCACCTGAAAAATCACCGACAGGGCTTCGATCACAAACAGACCGCCCACCAGAACCAGAAGTATTTCCTGCTTGGTGAGCACCGCCACGGTACCCAGCGACGCCCCCATGGACAGCGATCCCACATCACCCATGAACACTTGGGCCGGATAGGCGTTGAACCACAGGAAACCAAGCCCCGCACCGACCAATGCGCCGCAATAAATCGTAATTTCGCCGCTTCCCGGCACGGGTACGATCTGCAGATAGTTGGCAATACGCGCGTGGCCGGCCACATAGGCGAAGATCATGTAGGTGCCGGCGGCAATCACCACCGGCCCGATGGCCAGGCCGTCCAGCCCGTCGGTCAGATTGACGGCATTGGACGCCCCGACAATCACGAAGGCGGCGAAAAAAATGTACCCCCAGCCCGCATCGGGCGTCAGCCACTTGAAAAACGGAATGCTCACCTGGGTGGAAAAATCCGGCACCTGATAGGCCAGATACCCCACCACAAGGGCCAAAAGCACCTGCATCAGCATCTTCTGGCGGGCGGTCAACCCCAGGTTGCGTTTTTTGACCTGCATCAGATAATCGTCGGCAAACCCGATGGCCCCAAACCCCAGCGTGGCCAGAAGGGCGATCCACACATAGCGGTTGGTCAGATCGGCCCAGAGCAGCGTGGATGTGGCCACCGCGAAAATAATCAGCACGCCGCCCATGGTCGGCGTACCGGCTTTTTTCTGGTGCGCCTTGGGGCCTTCTTCGCGAATGTATTGCCCCACCTGCATCATGGAAAGCCGCTGAATGATCCAGGGGCCCAGAAGAAAACAGATCAGGAAAGCCGTAAGGCTGGCGTAAATGGTCCGGAACGTGATGTACCGAAACACGTTGAACACCGCCATGCTCGTGTGCAGCGGATAGAGAAGGTGGTAAATCATCTATGATCAGGCTTTCCTTGCTTGTTCAATTGCTTTTCTCCGCGGCCCATCCGCGAATGGCCGTGACCACGGTTTCCATGGCCATTCCCCGGGAGCCCTTGACCAACACCAGATCGCCGCCCTCCAGGTCGGTGATCAGTTGGCCGGTGATTGTGTCCTTTGTATCGCAAACGATCTTCTCTTCGGCCATGCCCCCTTCCCTGGCGCCGTCTGCCAGGCTGGCGGCGAACTCTCCGGCGGTGTAGAGCCGGTCGATGTGGCTGTCGGCAACCATTTGGCCGATGCTCCGGTGCATGTCCGCCGATCGCTCCCCCAATTCCAGCATGTCGCCGAGCACGGCGATGGTCCGGCATTGCCCGGCCCCCATAATGCTCAGGGTTTCAATGGCGGCCCGCATGGAAGCCGGGTTGGCGTTATAGGTATCGTCTATCAACCGCACCCCCCGCGCCAAGTTGCGGATGCCCATGCGGCCTGGTCGGGGCTCGAAATCCTCCAGCCCGGCCTTGATGCGGTCCAAAGGGACACCCATGACATCGCCTGCAGCCGCGGCAGCCAGAGCGTTGGCCACCATTACCCGCGCCGCAGTGGCCAGGGTCACCGCAATGTGGCCCACGGGAGTAATCAGGTCGAAGGTCGTTCCCGCTTCGGTCAAAGAGATGTTTTCGGCGCGCACCTGGGCCTTTTCCGATTCCCCGAAAAAGACCACCGGGCAGTCCGTTTCGGATTTCAGGGACGCCACCAGGGGATCATCGGCGTTCAAAACCACCGTGCCGCCGGGGCGCAGTGTTTCCAGAAGTTCTCCCTTGGCGCGGGCCACGTTCTCGAGGCTGCCCAGCCCTTCCAGATGCGCCGGCCCCACATTGGTGATCACCCCCACATCGGGCTCGCAGATACCGCCCAGATAACGGATCTCGCCGGAATGATTCATGCCCAATTCCAGCACCGCCGCCTTGTGTTCCGGCGCAAGCCTGAGCAAAGTCAGGGGTACGCCGATATGGTTGTTCAGGTTGCCGTCGGTGGCCAGGGCTTCCAATTGCCGGCCGATGACCAAATCCATCATCAACCGGGTAGAGGTTTTGCCGCTCGATCCGGTAACGGCCAACACCGCAAGCGATCCCCGCCGACGGTTGAAACGGGCCAGATCGCCCAGCGCCCGGGTAGTGTCTTCCACGCTCATACAAAATTTGCCCTGGGAAGCGATACGGTCCAAAGGCAATCCGCCTACTCGGTCCCTGGCCACGATGAAGCCGCTGACGCCCCAGTCCAGCACATCGGCCACGAACCGGTGACCGTCATGGGTGTCGCCGGCAATGGCCACGAAAAGCTGGTCCGCGCTGATGGTCCGCGAATCGATGCCGACACCTGTGAATTCGCCGTCGAGTGACCCGCAAACCATGGTGCCGCCGGTGGCCTTCAACAGTTCCGGTGTGGTCCAGGCAAAGGGGGTCATACGGCCCGCCTTTCGCCCGCGCGCATTTCCTCCAGGATTCGGCGGGCTTCTTCACGGTCGTCGAAGTGCACCGTACGATCGGCCAAAATCTGATAGGTTTCGTGCCCTTTGCCGGCGATGAGCACCGTATCTCCCTCGCGCGCGGCATGAATGGCCGTCCGGATGGCGCTGCGCCGGTCCGGTTCCACCAGATAGGCGTGTCCGGGCCAGACGCCTTGGGTCTCTTCCATGGCGATGCGAATGCCGCCCGCTTTTTGCACGCCGGTTTCAACCTGGTCCATAATGGCCAGGGGATCTTCCGAACGCGGGTTGTCCGAGGTCACCACCGCCAGATCGCTGAGCCGGGCGGCGATGTCTCCCATCACCGGCCGCTTGCCTGGGTCCCGGTCGCCACCGCAACCGAAAACGATGATCAGCCGCCCCGTGCCAAGGACCCGCAAGGCCTCAATGGCCTTTTGCAGGGCGTCCGGCTTGTGGGAGTAATCCACGAAAACATGACGGCGCCCCCCCTCGGCAATGCGTTCCAAACGGCCGGGGACACACTGGCGGTCATCGATGCCGGCGGCGATCGCGTCCGGCGACACGCCCAGGGCCAAGGCCGCGCCCGTGGCGCTGAGAATATTGTCCAGATTGAAATCGCCCACCAGCGAAGAGGCAAACGCGATCTCTCCCTTGGGCGTCCGGAGGGTGCCGCGCAGCCCCGTCAGATCGCGCGTAACCGCTTTGGCGCAGATATCCGCCGATCCCTTGCCCGAGGTACCGAAAGTCGCGGTCCCCAACTCGTCGGCCAGCAGGCCGCCCTTCGGATCACTTACATTAACGGCGGCGCGCACCGGGTGTTTTTCGTCCGCCGGTTTGAGGTAATCCACGAACAGTCGCCGCTTGCACTGAAAATAGGCCTGCATGTCCCGGTGGTAATCCAGATGATCGCGGGAAAGGTTGGTGAACACCGCCGCGTCAAACCGGCAGCCCGCCACTCTCGAAAGATCCAGGGCGTGGGAGGAGACCTCCATGACCACATGCGTGGTGCCGACATCGGCCATCTGTCGGAAAATGTGCTGCAAATCGGCCGATTCGGGCGTGGTCACCGGGTTGTCAAAGATCTTGCCGTCGTATCGGTAGTTGATTGTCCCCACCACGCCGGGACGGTATCCGGCTTTTTCCAGGATGCTCTCAAGCAGGTAGGTGACGGTAGTCTTTCCACTAGTCCCGGTAACTCCCACCAGCGTCATGTCCTCGGCCGGCCGCCCGTAAAAATCCTCCGCCAGACGGGCCAGGGCCGCACGCGGATCATCCACCCGGATCACAACCGCATCGGTCTCTACGGACTTGCCGCAGACCACGGCAACGGCCCCCCGGGCAACGGCATCGGAGATAAACCGGTGCCCGTCCACGGAAAACCCTTCCACGGCAACGAACAGGGCGCCGGGAACAACCTTTCGCGAGTCGTAGCACAACGCGGTGATCTCGGGATCGGTGTAACCTGCCCGAGAATCGTCCATGCTGCCGTTCAGAGTTTTAGCCAGGCTTGAGAGTTTCATCCACTCTCCCGGTTTCCCCGGGAAACCCGCAGCCGATCGGCGTCGGGTCCCGGCGGGATATTGAGGTAACCAAGGGTTTCCAGGGCGATCTGGCGAAATGCCGGTGCCGCCACGATACCGCCATAGTCCTGCTTCCCGGGTTCGTCCACCACCACCAGGATGGCCAGTTCAGGCTGATCCGCCGGGGCGAATCCCAGGAAGGAAGACAGATACTTTCCCTTGGCGTAGGTGCCGCTCTGATCAATCTTCTGGGCCGTACCGGTTTTGCCGCACACGCTATAGCCGGCCAGCGCCGCATTGACACCGGTGCCGCCTTCGGAGATCACCGATTTTAGAATTTTGCGCATGCAGGCCGCGGTCTTCGGAGTAATCGCACGCCGCACCCGCTTGGAGGCGAAACGGGTGATGGTCTGGCCATGGCGATCGAGGATCTCCTTGACCAGAAGGGGTTTCATCAATACCCCGCCGTTGGCTATGGCCGAGGCCGCTGTAATCAACTGGATCGCCGACGCGGAAACCCCCTGGCCGAAAGAGATGGCCCCCGTATCGATGGGCGTCCAGGAGTTGAACCCGCTCAGGCTGCCGTGGGTTTCTCCGGGGCAGTCGATGCCGGAGCGCGTACCGAAACCGAATTTGCTCAGGTATTCGTGCAACCGCCGGGCCCCCAGTTTTTCGGACACTTTGACCGTTCCGATATTGCTCGACACCTTCACGATCTGCTGTAGAGAGAGCCAGCCGTGGGCCTTGGTGTCATGGATAACGTTGCGGCCGATGTGATACTCCCCGTTCTCGCAGAAAAAGATCGACGATGGCGAGCAAACCTCACTGTCGATGGCGGCCGCCGCGCTGAACATCTTCATTGTCGACCCCGGCTCGAAGGCATCCGTGATGGCTCGGTTGCGCCACCATTCCTGCTTGAACTGACCATAACAGTTGGGGTTGAAAAACGGATAATCGGCCATCGCCAGCACCTCGCCGGTGGATGGCGCCATGACCACGGCCATGCCCGAAGCGGCATCGAATTCGTTCACCGCGGCTTCCAGGGCTTTTTGGGCGATGTACTGGATGTTGCGGTCAATAGTTAAAACAACGGTGTTGCCCTCTCCCAGATTGGCCGGGATGGCCACCCCTTCGAAGCGGCGGCCCTTTCTGTCCGCCAGAACGGTGATCCCCTTTTCGGAGCCTTTTAATTCCTTGTCAAAATAGAACTCCAGACCTTCCAGGCCATGACCGTCGATCCCGGAAAACCCCACCAACTGCGCGGCCAGGGTTTTGTCGGGGTAAACCCGGGTATGCTCGGGAATAAAATCGATGCCCGGAAGTTTCAATGCCGCCAGCTCCTTGGCCTGCCTGGGCGTTGCCTGCCGCTTGATCCAGACAAACGAGCGATCGGAATTCAACTTGGATTCAATGCTGTCGGCCCGTTGTCCCAGCACCCTGGCCAGTCCCCTGGCGACCGTTTTCTTCTGTTTGGCCCCAATGAGGTTCGGGTTGGCCGCGATGGATGGGCTGTCGATGCTGACCGCCAGCGGACTTTTGTTGCGGTCCAGAATGGCGCCACGCTTGCCTTGCACCACCATGTTGCGTTCGTACTGACTGGCCGCCCGCTCCGACAGCCAGGCGCCCTTGAACACGTGCAGCTGTACCGCACGTGCGCTGACCACGGCCAGGGCAACGACGAACAGGCCGGCAATGATACCGGCCCTGAGTCGCATGCGATGAAGGTCGGTACCCGTCATGGCAGCATCACCCGCTGATGGGAATCGGGCATTACCAGCTCCAACCGGGTCCGGGCGATGGCTTCGATGCGCTCGGGCGACCGCAGCCGGGCCAATTCGATATTCAGCGTTTTGCGCTGGTTGCTCAGCGCCTCCTGGGTGCGCTGGGCCTCGTCGATGGCAATGCCGGTGTTGAAGCATTGCATGCGGCACCAGACGTAGAGCAGGGTTTCGGCGAACAGAAGCACCATGACGACAATCCACAGTCCCGCGTTGGTTTTTCGCCGGGGTTTGACCTTGCGGTTTCCGGCGCTGCGACGGGTCGCCCCCGCGCTTTTATTCTTAACCTGCGTACGGTGTTGATTCGGCGTAACGCCAACCAGTCCAATCATGATAATTTCTCCACCCCCCTGAGCCGCGTGGTACGCGCCATGGGGTTTTGCCCGATCTCCCGGGACGAGGGCCGCGCCACCTTGCGATTCAGCAGCCTGACCTTGGGCTCAAGACCGCAGACACACTGGGGAAATGACGGCGGACAGGTGCACGGCTTTTCCAGTGCCCGGAACCGGTGTTTGACGATCCGATCTTCCAACGAATGAAAAGAGAGCACACACAGCCGCCCACCGGGTGTCAGCAGATCCACGGCCGTGTCCAGAAAGCGGTCGAGCACGTCGAGCTCCCGGTTCACGGCAATGCGCAGGGCCATGAACACCCGCGTGGCCGGATGGATCTTTTGGCTTTTGGCCGACGCCGGGACCGCCTCGGCCACCAACCGGGAAAATGCGCCGCTGGTGGTAATCGGCGACGTCTTGCGCCGGGTCACCACCTGGCGGGCGATGCGCTTGGACCACCGTTCCTCGCCGTATCGCCTGAAGATGTCCACCAGTTCCCGCTCGCTCAAGGTGGCGAGCAAATCGGCGGCGGTCTTCGGCTGCCGGGTATCCATGCGCATGTCCAAGGGTTCGTCGCGACTGAAGCTGAACCCCCGGCCGCTTCCCTCTATCTGATGCAGGGAAAGCCCGATATCGATAATGATGCCGTCCACGGCATCGATGCCTATCTGAGAAAGAAACAGCGGAAGGTCCACGAAATTACCGTGAACGATGTGGATTCCGGGATTGCCGACGGGAAGCGCCAGGTGGGAATGATCGATGGCGTCCTGATCCTGATCTATACCGATAAACGTCCCGCCAGGGACGATTTGCTGACAAATTCGCCGGGCGTGGCCACAACCCCCCAAGGTACCATCCACAACGATCTTGCCCGGCCCGCATGCGAGCATTGCCACCGCTTCGTCGAGCATGGCGGTGACATGATAGACCGACACGGGTTAAAGTCCTAATTCGGAAATATCCTGCATGACCTGATTGTTGCCCATATCGATATCCATCTGTGCGTTTTCCCGATCCCAGTTTTCCCTGGACCAGATTTCGAAACGAATGCCGGCGCCTACAAGTGCAATCTCTTTTTTCAACTTCGCATATTCCTTCAGGGTTGGCGGAATCAGCACCCGCCCCTGTTTATCGCATTTACACTCTTGGCAACTGCCGATAAAAACACGCTGGAAACGTCGTATTTCTTGGCTTTTTTTCGGCGATTGAAGTATCTTGTTTTCAACTTCGATCCACTCGCTCATGCAATAGACAAAAAGGCAATCGTCCATGCGCGTAATCATCACCGACCCGTCGCCCTCTTTATCGATCAAACTTCGAAAGCGGGCGGGGATAATGATCCGTCCTTTATTATCAATCGTATGAAAGGAACTGCCTCGAAACATTTTTCACCACAATTATCCACAATTATCCACTTATTTCGATACAAATATAAAACGCGCGGGGTGTCAAGGGAAAAGTATATTTTGACTTATAAAATTTTGCTAATAATTTTTAAAAGTTAAACCAGTATACCGGCAGTAGTGGAGCAAAGTGGAGGAATAATTCAATTATGACTTTCCTTTTATCCTCGAATCCGGCGATTCGGCCGATACCTGAGGGCACGGGGAGAGCTCTTTCTATGCGATCGGAGGTGGATCGGCTTCTATTTTCACGACCAGGGTACGCTTTTGCAATTTGTCTTAATATCGACATATTATTGCTTTTTTCGTGGAAGCCGACCCACCCGTGGCAACGGCGACTCCCCCTGGACGTTCTCTGAATGCGCGTGCCCCGCGGTATCTCCTGAGAAGGTGTTGACTTGATACGAGCAAGCATTTAAGCTGGCCGTCACAAAAGATCGCCGCGCCCGAAAGCCGGCGGACACGCACCGATTATTTCATTTTTCCCGAAAACCAAAACCTATGAAAATCAATCAATTCTTCTACAATGGAGACAATCTGGCGTATCTGTTGTCCAGCGGCGGCCAGGCCCTGGCCATAGACGGCGGCGCCGTGGACGAGATTCTGGCTTTTGTCGCCGAAAAGCGCCTGACCCTGAAGGCTGTCACCAACACCCACGGCCACCAGGATCATACGGTCGGCACCGGGCGTCTGGTGGAGAAATCCGGCGCCCCGCTTCTGGACCACAACCGATTCAAGGACGGCGAGCGCATCCGCCTGGGAGACGAAGCAATCACTATCCGGCCGACACCGGGCCACACCGGGGATTCGGTCACCTTTGCCGTGGACGGCGCCCTGATCACGGGCGATACACTCTTCAACGGAACGGTGGGCAATTGCTTTTCGGGAGACCTGGAAGCGTTCTACCGGTCCATCCGCCTGCTTATGGAATACCCTGATGACACGCGTGTCTATGCCGGTCACGACTACGTCGAGGTTTCCCTGGCCTTCGCCCGCCACCTGACGCCGAACAACAAGGCGATTGACGCTTATGCCGCCCGCTACGACCGTCGCCATGTCTTCTCGACCTTGGCCGACGAGCGGGCGGTCAACCCCTTCCTGAGGTTCAATGATCCGGAGATGATTGCCTTGCTGGCATCGCAAGGCCTTCCCACCGACACTGAATACCAGCGTTGGGAAGGCGTCATGGCCCTTGAATAAGATCATGCCCCAACGCACGCCCCCTGCCCCGGCCGGTTTGCCGGACGGCGAATCAGCCCTGTTGGCCGAGGTCCGCGAAATGGCCCGACAGCAGTTCGCCCACGCCCGGGGCAGCCACGACTGGGACCACACCTTAAGGGTTCACCGGCTCTGCCGCCGCATCGCCATCGCCGAAGGGGCGGATCTGCTGGTTGCCGAAAGCGCCGCTTATCTGCATGACATCGGCCGTGTGGACCAGGATCGATTGAACGGCAGGCTTTGCCACGCCGAGAAGGGGGCCGCCATGGCGCGGGAAATACTCACGGGCGCGTCCCTCGATACCGGCCGTTTGGAAAACATCATCCACTGTATCGCGGCCCACCGCTTCCGGCGGGGCGAGCCGCCGCAAACCCTGGAGGCAAAGGTGCTCTTCGACGCGGACAAGCTGGACGCCATCGGCGCCATCGGCGTGGCCCGGGCCTTTCTGTTCGCCGGCGAAACCGGCGCCCGGCTGCACAGCCCCGAGGTGGATGTCGCCCGTGAGCCGGCTTACGGCGTCAACGACACGGGATACCGCGAATACGTGGTCAAACTTATTAAAATCCGGGACCGTATGCTGACGCCCGCCGGCAGATGCCTGGCCGAGGACCGGCACCGGTTCATGACCGTTTTCTTCAACCGCTTTCTGGAAGAATATAAAGGAGAAAGGTGAATTCCCATGACAATGAATGTAGTAGAGCAAATCGACAACCAGGTGAACATCAAGCACGTGCTGATCAGTGTTTCCGACAAAAGCGGGCTGGAAACCTTTGTGCCCCGGCTGCTGGATATCAATCCGGACCTGAAAATATTTTCCACCGGCGGAACCTTCGCCCGGCTCGGCGAAATCCTGGGGGCAAAGGCGGAGACCTGCCTGACCCAGGTTTCCGATTACACCGGCCAGCCGGAAACCCAGGGCGGACTGGTCA
The DNA here is from genome assembly GCA_963668455.2 of uncultured Desulfosarcina sp. Lineage (GTDB taxonomy): Bacteria > Desulfobacterota > Desulfobacteria > Desulfobacterales > Desulfosarcinaceae > Desulfosarcina. Next base: position 166,563 of record CAXXOY010000014.1, on the reverse strand, counting down.
AAACCCTGGACTTCAAGATTTACCTTGGACTTCTCACGGAGACGTATAACGACGCCCACCAGGCGGATCTCGAACGCACCGGCGGCATTCCCATCGACATGGTTGTCGTCAATCTCTATCCGTTTAAGGAAACCATCGCCAAGCCCGGCATCACGCCGGAAAACGCCCGGGGCAACATCGATATCGGCGGGCCGTGCATGATCCGGGCGTCGGCCAAGAACTTCATCCGGGTGGCCTCTGTGGTCGATCCGGCGGACTATGGCCGCATCGCGGACGAAATGGCCGACGGTGAGGGCCACCTGTCCCTGGCCCTGCGCTACCAACTGGCCTGCAAGGCCTTCGGCCACACGGCCGCCTACGACACGGCCATTGCGAAGTATCTGACCGACACGGCCTTCGAAAACGTTGAGAAAACCTACCGATTTTAAGGAGTGAATCCCATGGCTGACGATCTGAAAAAAATGTACCGCACCATCATGGATGACCACTTTCCGGCGCAAATGGAGATCAGTTTCGTTGATCAGGACAAGCGTCAGACCCTGTTTTACGAAAAGGTGACCTGGACCATCGACAACGTCCAGAAAGGGCTGCGCTATGGCGAAAACCCCGGCCAGGAGGCCGCCCTCTACCGGATGACCAACGGCAACCTTGTTCTCGGAGAGGTCGAAACCCTTCAAGCGGGCCGGTACCTGGCATCGGACATCGAACTGCTCCAGTCCGGCAAACATCCGGGAAAGACCAACCTCACCGACGCCGATAACGCCCTCAACATCCTGCGTTACTTCACGGATCGCCCCACGGCGGTCATCGTCAAACACAATAACCCCTGCGGCGTCGCCCAGGCCGAGAGCCTCGAAGCGGCTTACGTCAAGGCCAACCTGGCCGACCGCGTGGCGGCCTTCGGCGGCTGCATCGCCCTTAATCGCAGCGTGGACAAAGCCGCGGCCGAGGCTGTCTGTAACCAGTATGCCGAAGTCGTGGTGGCCCCCGAGTTCGAACCCGGGGTCATGGAGATCTTCTCGCGCAAGAAGAATCTGCGCATTATCCGCATTGGCAACATTTCACGCTTGCAGGACTTCGTCGGCAAACGCTGCGTGGAGTTCAAAAGCCTCATTGACGGCGGCATCATCGCCCAGTGGTCCTTCGTGCCCAAGGCGCGCACCATCCAGGATCTCAAACCGGCCCGCTGCGAGTATAAAGGCAAGGTTTACGAAACTTCACGAATGCCAAGTGAAAAGGAATACAAGGATCTACTCTTCGGCTGGCTGGTGGAAGCCGGGGTCACCTCCAACTCCGTGCTTTACGTCAAGGACCTTGCGACCGTGGGAATCGGCACGGGAGAGCAGGATCGCGTGGGCGTGGCCGAAATCGCCCGCGACAAGGCCTACCGCAAACTGGCAGACCGATATGCGTTCGAAGCCTGGCAAACGCCCTACAACGACCTCACCGACCAGGATCGCAAGGCCGACATCGACAAGCGCGTGGCGGAAGAAAAAGGCGGTCTGATCGGCGCCTCCATGGTCAGCGATGCCTTTTTTCCTTTCCGGGACGGCGTGGATGTGGGTATTCGTGAGGAAATCGGCGCAGTGGTACAGCCCGGGGGATCGAACAATGACTACCAGTCCATAGAGGCTTGCAACGAGGCAAATGTGGCCATGGTTTTCACTGAACAGCGGAGTTTCAAGCATTAAAATGGCTTTTCTTCCCCTAAACCCTTATTTCATGGGGTTTCGCTGTTGACACGGTCCCAGATATGCTGTAATCCCGAAATATAAGCTAGTTGTCGGTTTTTTAGGTAGGTCACTCACATCTATCAACAAGGAGGACAAGTATGACAAAAGCTGAATTGGTCGAGAAAATGGCAGCCGATGCAGGGATTACCAAGGTTGCCGCAGCCGCTGCCTTGGATTCATTCACCACCAATGTCGGTAAAGCACTGAAGAAGAAAGACGGCAAAGTGACTTTGGTGGGGTTCGGAACCTTCATGAAGGTACGCCGTAAAGCTCGCAAGGGCCGCAATCCGCAGACCGGCGAGACCATCAAGATCAAGGCCGCCAATGTCGTCAAATTCAGACCGGGGAAAAAATTAAGAGACGCTGTCTGATCCTGACCACCGTTTTCGAAAAGAGAGTCAATGGGAAATCATCCATTGGCTCTCTTTTTTTGGTTCGCTCAAGCCGTCATGATCCGATCTACTACCGCAAGCGCCTGATTCACCCGGTCGCGATCGACGTGATAATTCAGGACGGCCCTCAGCTGTTGCGGCCCCGTGGCAAGCAAAAGAACGCCTTCATCCCGCAAGGCAACGGCCAGGTCCGGCGCGGTTACATCTTTCTTCTCCAGTCCGAAATAGACGATGTTGGTGAAAACGGCACCGGGATCTATTTGCAGGCCTTTTATCTTAGACAGGCCTTCGGCCAGCGCCTTGGCATTGGCGTGATCCTCGGCCAGTCGGTCAACCATCTCCTCCAGCGCCACCAGTCCGGCGGCGGCGATGATCCCCGCCTGGCGCATGCCGCCCCCCAGCGATTTTCGAACTCTTCTGGCGCGCGCGATAAAGGCTTCACCGCCGCAAAGCACCGACCCGATGGGGGCGGCCAGCCCTTTACTCAGGCAAAACGTTATCGAATCCGCCGGCGCGGCCAGGGCTTTCGCTTCCACTCCCAGGGCCACGGCGGCATTGAAAATCCGTGCGCCGTCAATGTGCAGGCTCAGCCCGTAGCGGCGGGCCAGCTCACCCACCGATGCCGTGTATTGGGGCGAAAGGGGGGTTCCCTGGCAGCGATTGTGGGTGTTCTCCAAAATAATTAATCGCGACGAGGGAAAATGCACGTCATCGGGACGAACGGCTTCCTCGATCCTCTCCAGGGAAAGGGTGCCGTCCGGGTCATTGGGAACGGTTCGCGGATGAATACCCCCCAGGGCCGAGGCGCCGCCCTGCTCGTAGAAGAAAACATGGGACTGATCGCCCAGGATGGTCTCTTCTCCCCGGCCACAATGGGCCAGTTGCGCCACTATGTTGCCCATGGTGCCGGAGGCCACCATCAGCGCGGCCTCCTTACCCATGAGGGTTGCCGCCAGGGATTCCAGGCGGTTGACCGTGGGATCCTCCCCAAAAACGTCATCGCCCACCTCGGCCTCGGCCATGGCTTTTCTCATGGCCGACGTCGGCCGGGTGATGGTGTCTGAACGCAAGTCGATCATATTCAATGTATTCACTCCAATCGGTATTGGTATCAGCGCAAGCGGTTATCGCTATCGGCATCGAAAGAATAAAAGACGATAGCGATGTTTATAGTCCACCCTATGCTTTTTTATCCAACCGAACCTGGATAGCATTGGCGTGGGCGCCCAAGCCCTCGACGTTCGCCAGTCGGATGATATCGCGAGCCTCTTTTTTGAATGCTTCCGGAGAATAACGGATCAGGCTGGTTTTCTTAATAAAATTGTCCACGGAAAGCGCCGAGGAAAACCGCGCCGTGCCGGCCGTGGGCAGCACATGATTAGGGCCGGCCACGTAGTCGCCCACCGGCTCGGGCGTATGGTAGCCCATGAAAATGGCGCCGGCGTTATGCAGCCTCGGGGCGACATCCATGGCATCGGCGATCTGCAATTCCAGATGCTCGGGGGCGATCCGGTTTCCCAGATCGATGGCCGTCTCCAGATCTTCGACGACCAGGATGGCGCCAAATGACTGCCAGCTCATTCTTGCGATCTCCGCCCGGGAGAGGCTTTCCAGTTGAACGTCCACTTCGGAAGAAACCGATTCGGCAAGGTCGGCGCAATCCGTAACCAGAACGGCTGAAGCCAGGGGATCGTGCTCGGCCTGGCTGAGAAGATCGGCGGCGACAAACGTCGGGTCCGCCGTTTTATCGGCAATCACCAGGATCTCGCTGGGACCGGCGATCATGTCGATGCCCACCGTGCCGGCCACCATTTTCTTGGCCAGGGTAACGAAGATGTTGCCGGGCCCGACGATGACATTGACCTTGGGCACGGTTTGCGTTCCATAGGCCAGCGCCCCGATGGCCCAGGCGCTGCCCATTTTATAGACGGTGTCCACACCGGCTTTGTGAGCGGCCACGAGAAGTTCGGGGGCCACATCGCCCGAGGGCGTGGGCGGGGTGGCCATCATCACCTGGCGCACACCGGCGATTTTGGCCGGAATCGCGCCCATGAGCACCGAGGAGACCAAAGGCGTCGTGCCGCCCTTGCCGCCCGGCACGTATACACCGGCGGCGTCCACGGCATGCACCATCTGACCCAGAAGCGTGCCGTTTCGCTGGGTGTCGATCCAGGAGTTGGGCAATTGCCGGCGATGAAACACCTCGATCTGGCTCGCGGCGCGGTTAAGCGCGCGCATGAAACTTCGATCGACCTTCTTGCGGGCGGCGGCCATCTCCTCCGGGGTGACCATCAGGCCCTCGGTGGTCATTTTCGGCGCATCGAACTCGCGGCAGTACTCGACCAGGGCCTGATCCCCGTTTTTCTTGACAGCCTTGAGAATTTTGGTGACCGCCTGAACATCGGCGTTTCTGAAATCGATGGCGCGGTCGACAATGGACTTGAGCTTCTTTTCGGCCGCTGCGGATGGATAGCGATATATCTTCATGAAAACAGTCTCCTTTATTTGCCAAATGGCTTTCCTCATTATTGTTGTTGCTGGGGATTTGTCAATAGAAGGGGAGCGTTGGCAGCAATTCTCGCTGAACACGTAAATTGTTAAAGAGGGGCGAATCGCCAAGGCAGATTGATGGAAATTTGTCAGTTGAGCAGCACAATGCCGGCCGCAAAGATTGGCCATGAGTATTCTTATTGCCTGTTCGATAGAATTTGGTCGTAGCTGTGCGTCGCCGGCAGAAAGAAAAACCGGATTATAGGGGGGGGTAACATGGATGGACTGAATTGAAGTTAAGGGGGCTCCAACATCGGTGGATCGAAAAGATAGGTCAAAAGATGGTCCCAACTTCTGAAAATCAAAATGCGGAATGTACAGCGTAGTTGATTCCAGTATTCTTTACGGGAACTGAATTTGCCACGGCATTTTTGATATAAAGGATCGGTCAATTCGAAAATCTGATGGAAGAAAAAAGCCAGTAGGTTGAGGATGAAAAAGATCATCGACAAATTGTTTTTTCCATGACCGAAATTGTGCTCGAGATGATAACCTTGATTTTTCAGGGTGTTAAAAGTCTCGTTTTCAATTTTCCAGCGGGCGCGTCCGCACCGCACTAACTCTTTGATATTTTTTTCATCGATGAAGATGTCGGTCACCCAACTATTTCGATAGGTTGTTTTTCCGTCTTTGACAATCTGGTATTCAAAAAAGTTTACGTTGTCGGCATCTTTCGTCCCGTTTAAAGGAACCTGGTTGATCCAACGGTAGGTGTGACAGCGATCGTTGGATGGGGCATCGATAGTCAGATGGCCACCTTCGCCCAATTGGGTCAGTTCATTGACCCATTCGAAAAGGATTTTGTGATCGGACGGTTTCGCCACCAAAATAAAAGACATCCGTTCCTGTTTGGCCTCATCGATGAAAGGCTGCTTGGAGTATAACCCATCGCCACCGATAATGAATTTTATCTTGGGATGACGTTTACGCAGGTCACGAATTAACCGTTTGCCGGCATTGATTTCACAGTCCTGCTTTTCCGTACCGTCGGTGTTGGCGACCTGCTCGGGTGCAAAGGGAATAACATGCCTTTTATCCGGATGAACCATTGCGGCTTGAAGAATCTGATGGTGGTATCGGGTTTTCTTTTTCGATTTTGTGATCAGGCAATGGGGACAATGGATTTTTTCTGAAGAAAAATATTCAGAGCCGTCAATGGCTACCAGATAGTAACCATCGAGGACTTGATAGTGCACCAAATGCTTCCCGCGCTGTAGGCCGCTGAACAGGTCATCGAAGATGCAATCGATGGACTCGTTCGACAAACCGTCGAGGACATCGCGCAATTGAGAATCTTTTGGGATGGATGAGACTTGGAAAAGCGCTTTGAGGTTGTTTTGTTGTATCGACTCTTCCAGCCTGCGCTGGAAGGCGAGCATGGAAGGGTCTTGGAATACCATCATGGCAAAGGCACTCATCAGGCAGTCATGCACACAATAATCGACTTTAGCCTCTTGTCGGCTATCATCGATCATCCTGAATCGCTCTGACATTTTTTTTCGCATGGCAGAGAAGCTGAGATGTTTTTTTTGATGCATCCGCCCGCCTTTCCGTAACCCACTGAAAACATACAACAAAAAAGGGCGGATGTCTAGACAAAAATTATTTGCAACTATATCAGTGGGTTATGGTGTTTTCGTATTATTAACAGTGCGAAAAATAAGTTTGAGAAAGTCTATGATTATCTGAATTTACGGAATGAATTTTTTCGCCGAGAATTGCTGGAGCGTTGGTTCGGGGTTCAATGTCGTCGACTTAAGAAAAAACGAGGGCGATCGGGACTTGAACCAATATTTTTGTAAGCTGTGAAGCAACCGGCGGCCGTCCCTTCTCCCCGGAGGGAGAAGGACAGGATGAGGGGGATATAATCAATAACATACCTTATTTGTTTTGAATAAAGCCGGATTAAATCCCCCTCACCCCGACCCTCTCCCGCAAGGGGCGAGGGAGCGCCAACCTGGAATTGCGTATGCAGCCCTGGAGGTAGGTAGTGTTGATTCGCTTAAGTCAACAACATTGACTGGGCGTTGGTGAACACGGCATACACCGGTATGCCTTCTTTTTCGGCTATGGTTTGCGCAGATCCCGCAACTGGGAAAACAGGTTATCTGGTTCCCACGCTCCGCGTGGGAACCTCAACTCCCCTCCCGGTATGGTGGAAGGCAAATGCCGCTCCCACGCGGAGCGTGGGAGCGAGAAAAAGAAGGGAGAAAACGCCCGGGCCTTCGACATGACAGGCGGCTACGGCCCGACGGCTCCCGCACGCGGGCCTACGCTCCCCTGTCATGACGAAGGCCCGATGACCTGCTGCTGTTACTGCCGGACTTGGGGGAGGCAGAGGCGAAACCCCAAGCTGGCGCCGCGGCTATCGGCCGAGACCCCGCTCCGGCGAGCGGCCCGCACGCGCCCGGGGTCATAGCTCCAACCGCCCCCGCGAAAAACGCGGAGCGTACCGGAGGTAATCACGGGATTTTTTGTCGAGTGCCTGGTGTACGCATTCGAATCGTACCCGTCCTCGCACCACTCCCATACATTGCCCAGCATATCGTAGAGACCGTAAGGGTTCGGTTTGAAGCTGCCCACCGGGGCTGTGAAGAAAAAACCGTCATTGCATTCGAAACGAGTATTCCATTTTCTGCCGGGATCGCCCGGGAAAGCAGTTTTGTCCGCGACATTGGCATAGGCACAAGCACTGCCGTCATCATTTCCCCAGAACCGCATGGATGTGGTGCCGGCCCTGGCCGCGTATTCCCACTGGGCTTCCGTTGGCAGGCCAAAGGTCTGGCCCGAACGCCTGGACAGCCATTTGGCAAAGGCCTTGGCGTCGTTCCAGGAGACGGTCGCCACGGGATGGGCATCGGTTTGATCGTACCCGGTGTTCTGCCAGTTATGCCCCTCGACCTCCTTCCATTTCCATTCCGTGGATTTGTTGAAAATCCAGGCCTTGCCTTTCTTGTCGGCATCCGTCCGATAACCGTCGGCAGTTACGAATTGACGGAATTGCCCCCGGGTAACCTCGTGCTTGCCCATCCAGAAACCGTCCACGCAGACCTTGTGCCGCGGCAGCTCGCGTTTGTAATACTTGTCATATGTTTCCTGTCCCGCCTCTTTTATCAGATAAGCCTTTTCCGTATCGGTCTGTCCCATCTGATAACAGCCGCCCGGCACCCATACGAATTCCATGCCCGTGACCGAGTCCTTCCAGATTTGACCGGGACTGGGCTGCCCCTGCGTAGCTATGGACGGGACTGTCGTTTGGCCACCGGACAATGAAAAACTGATCCGCTTGTCTTCACCAGCCGCAAGGCTTACCCAGCGGGTCTGCTTGCCATATCCACCGGCCGTTACCTCCACATGGTAATCGCCGGGGGAGAGTTCCATCCCCTGATAATATTTGGGGCCGATATTGAGAATCCGGATTTGGGCATCCGATGGCGTGGTGTCCACGAACAGACGACCGTGTTGGGGGCCTTGTTTGGTCAGATACGCCTCCAGCGAAGCCAGACGGCCCGAGGTTATTTCAACATTGGTGCGATAGGTATCGTACCCGTCCTTCTTCACCTGCACCCGATGGGAACCGGCCGACAGTTCCAGGGACATCAGCGGGACTCCGCCGACAAATTTCCCGTCCACGAACACCTGTGCGCCGGTTATGTTGGACGATACCGACAGGCGGCCTTGGCTGGCTACCGACGTGGGGGTTGACGTCTCAATCACCGCGCCCGAACTGGCCAGAACAACACGCCCCATCAGGGACGAGGAATCCCATGGCACTTGCGAGCCCTTTGTTTTGGCATACACGTCCCTTCTCACTTTCCGGAACACCTCTTCCACGGTCAGCCCCGGCTGGGTCATGTGCTTGAGAATGTGCTGCGTGTATATCCCGTTGCGCCCGTCGCCGTCGGCCGCAACCGACCCGGGCGACGTGGCGTAGGCGATGAACGACCCGCTGCCGGCGCGCATGACGATCAACCCTCGATTCGTACTACGGAAACTGCGTTTGAAGGGGTTATCACGGCAGGCGTCCAGGATCACGATATTGACCTTGCAGCCCGACTCCTCCATAGCCGACAGCACGCGACCGGCGTTAACCGCCTCGTACTCCACGTCCGCTTCGCGCTTGATATGAACGCCCACCGGTATCAGATAGTTGCCCCCATGGATCTGCATCCCGTGACCGGCAAAGAAAAACAGGCCGACGTCCGAACGCTTGAGCTTCTGATTAAAGCGGTCGATGGCATCCAGCATCTTTCCCTTGTTTATATTGGTCTCGACGATCACATCGAATCCCAGGCGCTTCAGGGAGTCCGCCATGTCATTTGCGTCGTTGGTGGGATTGGCAAGCGGCGTGCTGCGGTAGGCGGCATTTCCGATGACAAGGGCCGTGCGCGTGGAAGCGCCCGCCGGCAGGGCGCACCACAGCAGGATGAGAATAATCAATCCCGCTTGCCATGACAGGTATTTTGAGTTTTCGATCGTGTGTCTTGAAAACGCGGATACCAAATGATGGTCCATGGATCACCTCCGAGCAGATGAATTCAAGCCAATTGTTTTTCGTGTGGATCGATACCGTAAGCATGGTGAATGGTGCCGCCGTTAAATAGTAGACAACTATCGAGAAAATTGCAAATTGGAGAGGCGCGGGATGGTCGGCCTTTTCCCGATGGCGATTACCAATGCAGGGCAACCGCATTTGAATTTAATGATAAGGCAAATGCCATCTTATCCTCCTCATCCTGTCCTTCTCCCTCCGGGGGAGAAGGGACGGTTGCATGCTACTTCACAGTCTATAAAAGGGGGGCTCAAATCCCGACCGGCGCCCGGTGTTTCTTAAGTCAACAACATTGAGGGTCGGGGTGGGGGAGAAATAAATAGAGCCATTTTCAAAATACGGTTGCCCTGGTTACCAATATTTTTCCGGTTGACAGATGGATGACTATCTGTAGAAATAGCAGCTTCTTTTGTGATGGTCGCCAAATTCTGGCGGCGCCATCTCCGACTCATTCACATGGAGGTTAGTTAAATGCAAGCGGACAGAATTTACAATTTCAACGCCGGGCCGGCGGCCCTTCCCCTTCCGGTATTGGAGGAGATTCAGGCGTCTTTTCTCAATTTTGCCGGGTCCGGCATGTCGATCACCGAAATCAGCCACCGCTCCAAATGGTTCGACGAGGTCATCAATGACGCCGTGGACCGGGTCAACCGGCTCTTCAAGCTGGACGAGCGTTATCGGGTGCTATTTGTCCAGGGCGGCGCCAGCATGCAGTTCTGCATGATCCCCATGAATTTCCTGGGCGACGGCGACACGGCCGATTACATCAACACCGGCACCTGGTCCACCAAAGCCATCAAAGAAGCCCAGATTCAGGGAAAAACCGCCACTGTGATCGCCTCTTCCGAGGACAAGAACTTTTCCTATATTCCGGAATCGCTCGCTTTCACGCCCGGCGCCGTCTACGCCCACCTGACCTCCAACAACACCATCAAGGGAACCCAGTGGGCCGATTTTCCGGACACGGGCGGCGCGCCCCTAATCGCCGACATGAGCTCGGATATTTTCTCGCGTTCCGTGGACATCGACAAATTCGGGCTGATTTACGCCGGCGCCCAGAAAAACATGGGACCGGCCGGGGTCTGCCTGGTCATCATCCGCGAGGATCTGTTGGAGCGCTGCCCGGACACGATTCCCACCATGCTGCGCTACACCACCTTCGCCAATAAAAATTCAATGTTCAACACCCCGCCCTGCTTTGCCATCTACACCGTTCAGCTGGTGTTGAAATGGCTGGAGGAGACCATCGGCGGTCTGGACAAGATGGCGGCCCTCAACCGGCAAAAAGCGAACCTGCTTTACGATTACATGGATCAAAGCGGCTTTTATAAAGGTACCGCCGAGAAGGGCAGCCGCTCGCTCATGAACGTGACCTTCCGCCTGCCTTCCGAGGAACTTGAAAAAGCCTTCGTGGCCGAGGCCACGGAAAACAAATTGGGCGGTCTCAAGGGCCACCGCAGCGTCGGCGGCTGCCGGGCTTCCATTTACAATCCGACCCCGTTGGCCGCGGTTGAAACACTGGTCGATTTCATGAAGACCTTTGAGAAAAAACACGGTTAACAGCTTCACTGCAAGGAATAAGATAGTCTTCCTGCCCCGGAAATCGTCTCAGGAACCATCCCCATGACGATTTTCGGGGTGTTTTTCATTTCCGCCTCTCCAACAGCGCCCTTTCTTTTCATTTAATCTGTTACTCATTGTTCTTCTTGACATTGCAACTGATCCTTAATACTTATGGTGATATGTTTTCGATAGCATAACTTAAAAACAGTACAACATCATAAACACCAACGGCTTTACCCCATTTCAGGGTAACAGGAGGAACGCCATGGACAAAATTTTGAGAATCAACATGGGCGCGGCAGACGGGCCGAGCATCACAACCGAAGGCATGGGCGACTACGCCGGCATGGGCGGTCGGGCCATTACTTCGGCCATCATCGCCGCCGAGGTGCCCCCCACCTGTCACCCCCTGGGTGCGGCGAACAAACTGGTGATCGCCCCGGGCCTGCTCAGCGGCTCCGCCGCCGCCATGTCCGGCCGGCTGTCCGTGGGTTGTAAAAGCCCGCTCACCGGCGGCATCAAGGAGGCCAACGCCGGCGGCCAGGCTGCCCAGATTTTAGCGCGGCTCGGCTACGCAGCAATTGTCCTGGAGGGCAAAGCCGCCAAAGACAGCCTCCATAAAATCGTTATCAATAAAGACGGCGTAAAAATCGAGCCCGCCGACGATCTTAAACGATTGGGCAATTACGACTGTGTGGAGAAACTGGCCGCCCAGTACGGTGACAAGGTCGCCTACATCACCATTGGCCAGGCCGGAGAAATGAAGATGAGCGCCGCCTCCATCGCCATTACGGATATGGAAGTGCGCCCCACCCGCCACGCAGGGCGCGGCGGTGTCGGCGCCGTCATGGGGGTCAAGGGCGTCAAGGCCATCGTGGTGGACGACGCCGGATGCTCCATGAGAAAACCCGCCGATTCCGAAAAGTTCAAGGCGGCCAACAAGACCTTCGCCCAGGGATTGCGCAGCCATGCCGTGACCGGCGAGGGGTTGCCCACCTTCGGCACCAACGTGCTCGTCAACGTCGTCAATGAAGCCGGCGGCTTTCCGGCCTTCAACTTCTCCAAAGGTCACTGGGACAAAGCGGCCAATATTTCCGGCGAGGCCCAGGCGGCCCTGGAAAACGAACGCGGTGGTGAAGGCTCCGCCACCCATGGTTGCCATCGCGGCTGCGTCATCCGCTGCTCGGGAACCTTTTACGACAAGGACGGCAACTATGTGAGCAAACAGCCCGAATATGAAACCGTCTGGTCCCATGGCGGCAACTGCGGAATCGATGACCTGGACGCCATCGCTATAATGGACCGCATGGATGATGATTTCGGACTGGACACCATTGAAATGGGTGCCGCCATCGGCGTGGCCATGGAAGCCGGGCTGTGCGAGTTTGGCGATGTCGAGGGCGCAATTAAATTGCTCCAGGAAGTTGGGGACGGAACCCCCTTGGGCAGAATCCTTGGTAACGGCGCCGCCGTGACCGGTCAGGCATTTGGCGTCGAACGGGTACCCGTGGTCAAACGCCAGGCCATGCCGGCCTACGACCCACGCGCCGTCCAGGGCATCGGCGTCACCTATGCCACCACCACCATGGGCGCAGACCACACCGCCGGGTACGCCGTGGCGACCAACCTTCTCGGAGTTGGCGGCAACGTGGACCACCTCAAACCCGAGGGTCAGGTGGAACTTTCCCGCAATCTCCAGATCGCCACCGCCGCCATTGACTCCACCGGAATGTGCCTGTTCATCGCCTTTGCCATCCTCGACCAGCCGGAAACCTTCAACGCCCTGGTGGATCTGATCGGCGCCTTCACCGGACAGCCGCTGACCGCCGATGACGTTACCGCCCTGGGAAAATCGATTCTCAAGAAGGAAAGGGAGTTCAACAAGGCGGCCGGCTTCACGGCCAAAGACGACCGGCTCCCCGACTACTTCAAGAACGAGCCCCTGGCGCCCCATAACGTCACCTTCGGCGTTACGGACGAGGAATTGGACAGCGTGCACGACTTTTAGTAGCCACCACACGATAACCAACCATTCACGGGGAGATCCATTTTCGGATCTCCCCGATTGTTTTGTGGCGGCCACGGACCGCCGGCAATGGATGGAGAATCCCAGCGCATGCAAAAAGAAACCGAGACGATCGATATAGAGATAGAGGTAACGGAATCCGGCCTAGCGCTTTTTCTGCCGCTTCTTGAAAAAGGGTTGACGCTCCCCGTGCAAACCGGATGTAGTATAAGGGACTTTTTTTGCAAGGATCTGGGATTGCCTGAAGACTATCTCGACCAACGCATCCAAACCCTTTTTCTGGATGCCAAGCCTGTGGACAATGTGGACACGGCATTGATCCGGGACGGTTCGACCCTGGCCCTGAGCGCCGCGATGCCTGGCGTCCTGGGGGCCACGATGCGCAAGGCGGGCTGGTACGCGGCCTTTCGCGAGGCGATTTCCCAGAGCGACGGGCACTCCGAACGGATTTTCCTGGACGGCAAGGTTCGCGTCAAACTCTTCAACATGGTGGCCAAGGAAATCGGGAGTGTGCTTTTACAAAAAGGGGGCAGGATCGACGGATCGGAGCTTTGGCGCATCGCCCGGCGCCATGACGATGCGTTGTTTCTACAAATCCACACCATGCGAAAAAACGGTTCCGATGCCGAGCCATCCCCGGCGGTTTTCGCCGCCCTGGCCGACCGGACGGTAAACCTGAAACTAAGGGCCGCATAATAATGGAAGACGATCAATCCATCGCCGAGCTGTTAACGATGATTGCAAGGCACTACCAGTCACAGATCAACGATCCGGACACACCGAACAACAAAACCCGCCTGGAGGTCATCCGCAAACTCGAATTGACCATTCAAAGCATCAAGGGGTTGATGAAACACCAACAGGAATCGCTGTAATTAGCACCCACCGACAAACCGGTAATAAGGAACACGCAGCCCCGGCAGGTAGGGCACCCTGGCCATGGATTCCACAACCGCCCGGGGCGTGAACATGTCGGCGAGAAAAGGTAGATGATCCTTGGAGAGATGGACATTGTCGGTCTCGAACCAGATGGGCCAGAAATGTCGCATCCACCAGTTGTGCCGCACCTGCCCCGCAGCGGGGTATTTTTGCGAAACATAAAAATCCACGACGCCGATGCGGCCTCCGGGTTTGAGCAGAACCCGTGCGTTGGTCAGGGCCTGAATCCAGTTGGGAATCATGGTCAGGGAGTAGGAAAAGGTGATTACATCAGCCTGCCGGGAAGGGGTAAAGGTGGCCACGTCGGCCTGAACGGTTTCCACGTTGGACCAGCCGCGTGCGGCAATTCTCTCGTTCGCCACGGACAGCAGGGAAGAGCACAAATCCACCAGATAAACCCGCTCGAAATCGGGCACCTGATCAGCGACAAATTCCAGATTGGCGCCGGTACCGGCGCCCATGTCCAGCCAGGTTTCTCCCGGAGATATGTTCAGCTCGTCGATCAGTTCCTTGCGGCCCTGGAGCAAACGCTTACGAAAATCGTCGTAGCCTTTTGCCTGGTTCCCGTAGAAGGATTCCAGCCGCTGGGCGTGGGTTTTGCCGCGAATTGGGGCCAGCGCCATGCGATATAGCGTGTGAATGTCCTGGAAAACGGTCATGGGATTTTTCCTAGCGCGGGAACCCCGCGATCAATAATTTCTTCTATGTGGGGGATTACATCGCTATCGCTGACACCGATACCGATTGAATCCTCTAAGCGGCCTTGAGATCGGCGACATAAAAACTGCCGTAGGTGTGCACTCTGTCCCGCTTATGCAGCTTGGCGGCCAGTTCCCGACGATAGCTGAGCAGATCCCCCACCCGCCATTGGCTTTTCCCAAGACGGACCTTCACCGGATCCACATAGTCGATGTCGAGTCCACCGCTGCGCCAGATAATCCGGGCGTTGGGCGTGGCGTGGTCCACAATGGCCTGCCACTCCTCCTGAAGAAGCCGGTGGCCGAAGGTGCTCAACCAATCCATGTGATCCAGAAGCACAAAACGGGAAATGGGCTGCGGATTGCGGTTGAGAAACTCGGTCACGGTGCAGGTATGGGTGGAGATGCGATCCACCAGGCCGGATTTGAGCCATTCAAAATTTTCGACCTTTAGGTATTCCGGACAGCACTTGCGCGTATAGCTGCCGGTGAGATAGACCCGCCAGAAGTAGTTGTCCGCCAAAGGCAGATATCCGAAAACCGCGTCCAGACACTCCTTGATGAACACGGACAGGCTGTGGTAGTGGCGCTTGATCTGCTCAATCTGGGGCTGCGGCACCCCTAGGAGATACATGGTTCCGTTCTGGCCGGCAAGCCAGGCGACCCACCGCTTCCAGAACGTCTGGTGAACCTTGTCGAAATAGAGTTCCTGCTGGCTCGAAAGCGTCTCCGATTCCAGCAGCGCATCGATGGCGCCGCGCAATTTTGCCACATGGTTGATGTACAGGTTGACCATGTGGGCAAGAAAGCCGGACGTTCCCTGGAAATAGAAGGATTTGCGCATCCCCTGCCCGTTGAAATATCCCAGATGGCTGTCCCAATAGGTACGCGCCTCCGAAGGCAGAGCGCCCCGCATCCGATGGTGGTACAGCTCGCGGCATTTGGGATGGTATCCTTTCCCGAAAAGCTGAAAAAAATCCTCGAAATCAAGTGTTCGGATGCCCGCCATCTTCAGTTCCAGAAGAGCGTTCTGGCGGGGGTTGACATCCACGGTATGGATATGGGCGGGACCGGTCAGGGCATAATCCAGGGCGTTGCATCCCGCGGAAGTAATCATCATGATGCGGTCTTCGGGGGTGAGTTCCAGGGCCTGCCGGTCCAGGCGAGGATCTTCCCAGCAGGTGTTGTAGATCAGATTATTGGAATGGATGCTGTTGAAGACCTTGCGGTTCAGTGTGTTGATCATAGCCATGGGAAATCCTTGTAATTGGCAGCGATTATGGATTGTGGGTTTCCAAGCAGAGCGCGGGAACCCGTTGCATATAAGCAGTCATATCGATCCCATGTTAGAAATTTGTTTAAAGCTGTGCATTGAGTGTCGTTTTATTGGGAAAAGCAGCCGATCTCTTGCCTCACAGCGCGATTTGAAACGCCCCGGTTTTGCTTTTGTCTTGTGCTCCCGGCGGATCTGTGAAATCATTTAATTACCAGCCGTCATCACGATTCGATTGCAGTATGCGCCGGACGACAAGTCTATCCCTTTTGCGCTAAGTGCAACTTTTCATTCCTGCTTGCTTCATTTTTCATGGCAGCGCGCTTTTCTCACTATTCTGCTCCACCTATCGCATATCCGTGCTTTTTCATTTAGCGGTATTGGTCGAATCGGATGGCCGGCGCCCCCCATTCCATTCAACCAAAGGAGGCCATTATGGAAAAGCCGATCATCAATTATGAAAGTCTGGTCCGCATCACCCGATCCATCTCCATGATCCGTGATCCAGAGGAAATCGTCCTGATTTCCGTGGAAGGAATCACCAGTGCCCTCAGGGTAAAAGGGTGCGCCCTTTTTCTGTTCAACCGCAAAAGCGATGTGCTTTCGTTGGCGGGGAGTTACGGACTCAGCGAGGAGTACCTGGACAAAGGGCCGGTCAGCGCAATGCGCTCCATTTCCTCTTCCCTTGAAGACGGCCAGCCGGTGGCCATTTACGATGTCAGCGACGATCCACGAATCCAATACCCGGAAGCGGCAAAAAAGGAAGGCATCGCTTCGATTCTGGCCGTCCCGATCATCATGGGCGAAAATACGCTGGGAAGCATGCGGGTCTATACGGCGGCACCGTGGGAATTCGGGCTCAACGATGTGAATTTTGTGCA
This sequence comes from uncultured Desulfosarcina sp., assembly GCA_963668455.2. Taxonomy (GTDB): domain Bacteria; phylum Desulfobacterota; class Desulfobacteria; order Desulfobacterales; family Desulfosarcinaceae; genus Desulfosarcina. Next base: position 149,956 of record CAXXOY010000014.1, on the reverse strand, counting down.
GGCGGTGGCCCAGATTGTCGGCATGGCGCTGGAAATGTGCCGCATTAATAAAGGCTACAAGGAAAGCATCGATATTCTCAAAGGCATGCGTGATCCGAAAACGATCAAATTCAAAAGACGGACACCCTTCGAGGGGGTCCCGCAAAGCTTTTCACGCAAAGAAATGGAACACGCCTCCGCCTGATGGGAAAGCGGGCCCGGCGCCCGAAAAAACGAGTTGCGCGCCGCCTCATGCCGGGATCGCAAAGAGGGAGCCTAAACCGCCCCGGACAACAGCATTTCGTCGTTCTCGAAAGACTTGCTGCGGATATGGGCGAACATCTCCAGTAATTTGGGCACGGTGAGCTTTTGCTTGTCCTCGCCGGACACGTCGATGATGACTTCGCCGGCATCCATCATAAGCAGGCGGTTGCCGAAGGCGATGGCGTGGTTCATGTTGTGGGTGATCATCAGGGTCGTCAGGCGGCGCTCGTCCACGAACCGCCGAGTCAGATCCATCACGATGGCGGCATTGCGCGGGTCCAGAGCCGCCGTGTGCTCGTCCAGAAGGGCGATGGCCGGTTTGGAAAGCACCATCATCAGCAGGGTCAGGGCCTGGCGCTGCCCGCCGGACAGGGTGCTGACATTCTCCTTCATCCGATCCTCGAGCCCCATCTTCAAGTTGACCAGCTGCTCGCGAAAATAGGCCCGCATCTTACGATTGAGGCTGATCACCGGCCACTTGAACCCCTTGCGGCAGGTGATCATCATATTGTCTTCCAGGGTCATGTTGGAAGCCGTTCCGGCCAACGGATCCTGGAAGATCCGGCCAATGGTCCCGGCCCGCTTGAACTCGGGTTTGGCGGTGACATCCTTGCCGTCGATAAGCACACGGCCCGAGGTGGGCTGCAAACCGCCGGAGATCAAATTGAACAAGGTGGTCTTGCCGGCGCCGTTGCTGCCGATGATTGTAACGAAGTCTCCGGACTCGACGGTCAGGTTCAGATCGCGAATCACGGTCTTGGCGTTGGGGGTGCCGGGAAAAAACGTACAGTTGAGATGGTCCAGGCAAATCATGCCGTCGCGCCTCCCTTACCGCGGATACGACGGTAGTTGGTCACCGCCAGGGAGGCGATGATCAGGATACCGGCGATCAGCTTGAGATCGTTGGGCGTCATATTGACGTAATAGCCGTAGAAACGCCCCAGGTACATGATGGCCTTGAAGAGAATGGCGCCCAGCACCACCCGCAGGGTCAGAAAACCGATCTTGTTGGACTTGATGAGAAACTCTCCCAGCATGACCGAGGCCAGGCCGGAAACCACGATACCCTGCCCCAGGTTCACGTCGGCAAACCCCTGATACTGAGCCGCGAACGCCCCTGAAAGGGCCACCAGCCCGTTGGACAGCCCCACGCCGATCAGCTTCAGCGTAGCCGGGTTGACGCCCTGCACGCGCACCATCTGCTCGTTGTTTCCAAGTGCACCGAACACCAGGCCCATATCGGTGTGAAAAAAAAGATCCAGGGCGAATTTGATTCCCAAAACCACCAGAATGAAGAAAATCAGCGTGGCCCAATCCGCCGGAATGATGCCCCGGGAGAAGCCCGTCACATGGGTAAGAACGGTCTCCATACGCAGCAAAGGCAAATTGGCCCGGTTGTCCAGAATACGGATATTAACCGAGTAAAGCATGGTCATGGTAAGGATGCCGGCCAGCAGATGGGGCACCTTGAGCCGGTTGTGGATGGCCGCGGTGACAAATCCGGCCAGCAAACCGCCGCCAAAGGCCAATAGCAAACCGATCACGGGATTCACCCCGGCGGCCAGGGAGGCGGCCATGATCACGGCTCCCAAGGGGAAACTGCCGTCCACGGTCAGGTCCGGAAAATCAAGAATGCGGAAGGTGAAAAACACCCCCAGCGCCATGATGGCGTATATCAGTCCCTCGACAAAAATTCCTTCAAGCATGGCTTAGTTCTTCTTCAGTTTTCCGTCCTGCACAACAGTGTTGGCCTTGGCGACGATATCCTCGGGAAACGTCAGGCCCAGCTCCTTTGCCACATCCAGGTTGACCAGCAGATCCACATCCGATGCATCGGTCATATAAATGGTGGGGATGGTTTCCGGTTTTTCGCCTTTCAGAACGCGCACCACCAACCGGCCGGTGGCCCGCCCCATCTTGTAATAGTCAAAGCCCCAGGCAGTCAGAACAGGCGTGGTCCGGGCGCTGCTGGGATCGGCGGACATCACCGGAAGTTGGTTCTTTTTCGCTACGCTGGCCACAGCGGCCAGAGCCGAAACCACGGTATTGTCGTTGGAGATATAGATGCCGTCCACCCGCCCGGCAATGGCCTGGGTGGCCTGTTTGACTTCGGCCGAATTGGATACGGTGGTCTCCACGAAACGAATGCCCATCTGCTTGCACACATCGCGGGCGATATTCGCCAGGCTGACGGCATTGGCCTCGCTGCTGGTGTAAACATGCCCCAACGTCTTGATGGGCTTGATGCGATTTAGCATCTCTATCTGCGCCCGAACCGGGGTCATGTCGGAGATGCCGGTAACGTTCTGCTCCCCTTTTTCCGTGGATCGGACCAGGCCCGCCCCAGCCGGATCGGTAACCGCGCTGAAAATCACCGGGCGATCCCTCAGGGTGTTGACCAGCGCCTGGGCCGTGGGCGTGGCGATGCCCACCGCCAGGGTAACGCCTTCGGATTTAAACTTTTGGGCAATTGAAGAGGCCGTGGACAGTTCCCCGTTGGCATTTTGCAGATCGAACCGGGCATCCGGATAAGCCTCTTGGACGACCTCCTGGATACCGCGTTCAATGGCGTCCAGCGCCGGGTGGGCGACGATTTTGGAGATCCCCACAAAAACTGCGTCCGCGGCCACGGCAGGCACCGCCATGGCCACAATAACAGCAAAAATCGATATGGATATCAAAGCTCTGCGAAGCGGCTTCATAAACTTTTCCCTTCCCTTTCCAAGCGTTTTTTCCTATGTTTTTTTTGATAGAAACGAAATCAAGACGCAACCGTATAGAGGGGAAATGGCAAAATCAAGCCCTTTTTCCCTAAACCGAGCGTTCCACATGGTTATAGGTCAAGTCATGAACAGCAGCACCAAAGAACTTATCGATATTTTTACCGGCACGGACAACCCCCGGGACATGGAAACCCTGTTCCAGGAAATCTTCACCCCTGCCGAAATCAGCACACTTACCTTGCGCTGGCAATTGCTCAAGGATCTTTACGCGGGCAAGACCCAACGAAAAATCGCCGCCGAACATAAAATCAGCCTTTGCAAGATCACCCGCGGGTCCAAAATCCTGAAAACCAAAGGAAGCTACCTGAAAAAGGTGCTCGACAATATGCCCGGGCAAGCAGAGGACCAATCATGACGCAGCCATCCGTTAAGCCGGGGAGCACGGACACAACCGGAGCCGTGTTTGACCGTCTGATCGATATAGCCCACCGACAGGAGGCCGACGCCGCCATGATGGATACCGCCGTCATCAATGTAAAAGACAATCTGGCCCAGATGTGCCGCAAGCCGGGATGCCCGAGTTATGGGCTGGCGGCAAGTTGCCCGCCCCATGTGGGGGGGCCGGACCAATTCCGCGAATGGCAAAAGACTTATCGGCAGGCGCTTCTCATCAAATTGGATGTCCCCACCGAGAGTCTGCTCGGAAACGATCGTCAGAAGGTGTTTCGCAAGCTTCACATCATCGCGGCATCGGTCGAGAAATGCGCCATCGACGCCGGCTATGAAAGGGCCAGGGCCTTTGCCGGAGGGTCGTGTAAGGAATTGTTTTGCAAGGATTTATCCACTTGCCCGGCAATCACGAAAAACGGCATCTGCCTGCACCCGGAGCATGCCCGCCCGTCCATGTCCGGCTATGGCATCGACGTCTTCAAACTGATGGCCACGGCCGGTTGGGAAACAAACCGCCTGGCCTCGACAAACCAGAAAGAACCCCCTTCCGTTATGCCCATCGCCGCGCTGGTCCTGATCCATTGAATGTCGGTGTGGAAATATATTTTGGTTGTAAAAAAGAAATCACCGGGCTAAAATTGTTAGTTTAATTAAAGTGACAATGATGCGGCCTTGCGCGGCGGAACAGACTGAATGCCGAGTAAGACCATGGTGAGCAGCCGTTTTCCTGCAATGAATCGGAACCTCGCGTTGTGGCCCGTTTGACATGAAAAATACCGCTGCATAAGGAAAAATCGCTATCATGCTCAATTATCAGCAGACCATAAGCAGGCCGGTATCCTGCTCCGGCATCGGTGTCCACTCCGGCAAGACCGTCAATCTCACCCTCCTACCGGCACCGGTCAATCACGGCATCCGCTTTACCCGCATCGATCTTCCCGGCCGCCCGGGTGTGACCGCCCATTTCAACAACATCGTGGATACCAGTCTGGCAACGGTAATCGGGTCCGAGGGGTGCATCGTTTCCACCATTGAACACTTGATGGCCGCCCTGGCCGGGATGTGTATCGACAACGCCGCGATCGAGATAGATGGTTACGAAATGCCGATCATGGATGGCAGTGCCGGGCCATTTGCCGAGATGATCAAATCCGCCGGGATCGCGGCCCAGGATGGACCGAAATGCTATTTCAAGGTCAATCGGCCCATCTCCATTACCGAAAACGACAAGTCCGTAACCATTACCCCCTCCGATGAATTCAGGATCACCTGCAGCATCGCCTTCGACCATCCGCTGATCGGCGAGCAAACCTTCGACTATATTGTCAATCGTGAAACCTTCGCCAGTGAAATCGCCTCGGCCCGTACGTTCGGCTTCCTGAAAGAAGTGGAAATGATGAAACGTTATGGATTGGGGCGGGGAGGCTCCCTTGACAACGCCGTTGTCATCGACGACGATCATGTACTTAACGAAGGCGGCCTGCGCTTCAAGGATGAATTCGTCCGCCACAAGTGTTTGGATTGTATCGGAGACTTTTCCATGATCGGCATGCCCATCATGGGCCACATCGTCACCAGCAAATCCGGACACGCCTTCAACCATGCCTTCCTGGAAAAATTTTTCGAGGAAAAGGAATCCTGGGAGACATGCACCCTCGCCGCCCAAGCGACGGGGGTCGCCTGACAATTATCCCATGCAAAACACCTTGCCATATCGAAGTGGGTCCGTTATAGTTAATTTCCTATTTTTCCCTTTAATTAACCGGATTCACCAACGACATGGCACGCCAATGAACCGATCCGGCATACGGATTATGGGCCTCCTCCTACTGGGGCTTATGATTATTTCCTTCAATGGAACGGCCCTGGCCAGGGATGCCAAACTGACCAACATCATCGTCACCAACACCAGGGACGATCTGCTGATTTACCTGTCGGTCGAAGACGCATTCCCCAAAAAAATGCAAGATGCCATCAATCGCGGGGTACCGGCCTCCTTCCAGTTTTTCGTCAATCTCTATCGAAGTCGCAGCATGTGGCTCGATAAGGAGATGGCCGATTTAAGCATCACCCACACCATTAAATACAACAGCCTGAAAAAAGAATATTCCGTTTCGCGTTCGTGGGACAGCAACAGCCCCGTCATTGTCCAGTCTTTTGAGACGGCGAAAAAACTAATGGGTGAAATCGATAGTCTGAAGGTCATCTCGCTCGCCCGTCTCCAAAAGGGCACGCAATACCAGATTCAGGCAAAGGCCAAACTCAGCCGGGTCACCCTGCCCTACTACCTGCATTATGTGCTTTTTTTCCTCTCTCTCTGGGATTTCGAAACTGATTGGTATACCATCGATTTTATATATTAACCGTTTCCTTCTGGTCTGTTCATGATATTCGGCAAACTCCGTTTAAAGCCAAAACCGTACCTTTCCAAGGCGGAACGTAAGCGCCGCAAGCGCGAGGCGGTGATCGGCGTTATCGTGGTTGTGGTCGTGGCGCTTCTGACACTGGCCGAAAACCGGATTGTGACCTTCGGTGCCGAGATCCCCGTATCCAACACAATTTTGATGTTTATCCTGATCAACATCAATTTGCTGTTGTTAATCCTTTTGATATTCCTGGTCTTTCGCAATCTGGTGAAGCTTTTGTACGCCCGGCGCCGGAAGGTGATGGGCGCGCGCCTGCGCACGCGCCTGGCCATGGCCTTCGTGGCGCTGTCCTTGCTCCCCACGACCATTCTTTTCTTTTTCTCTATAAACTTTATTACCAACAGCATCGAATTCTGGTTCAACGTCCCGGTCGAACTGGCTCTGGAAAAATCACTGCTTGTCGGACAGAAATTTTACCGGGAAAACGAAATCCGCCACCGATTTTTCCTGGAGCGGATCTCCTACCAGATCGACCACAAAAACCTGTCCGAACCGGACAAACTCAAAGAACTGAGCAATTATGTCGAAGTCGTTCAGCGCGAATTCGATCTGGATACGGTCGAGGTGTATTCAGCCAATTACAACCGCCTGGCCGCCGCCTATGGCAGCGATCTGAAAAACATGCTCATCAAGGCCGTACCGCCGGGCGCCTTTGTCAGGGAGGAGAGAGATTCGGATGTCCATCGGCTGACCAATGCGCTGGCCGAGGGTGAACTGCTGCGAACCATCAGTAACGTGCCCTTTGGTGCACCGCCGCAAAAAGCAATAGCCTTCATCGCCCTAGGCCATTACATCCCTCCGGACCTGACGCAGAACATGGAGTCCATCTCCCGAGGCATCGATGAATACCAGCAGGTCAAACTCCTCAAAAAACCGATCCAGGTAACCTACTACATAACACTTTCCATCGTGGCCCTGCTGGTTATCTTTTGTGCGGTGTGGTTCGGCTTTTACCTGGCCAAATCCATCACCATCCCCATCATGGACCTGGCCGAAGGGGCCCTGCAGGTGGCCGACGGCGATCTTACCGTTTCCATCGACCCCGCCATCGCCACCGATGATGAAATCGGCAGCCTGGTGAAAGCCTTCAACAAGATGACACGGGATTTGCGTTCCGGCCGCCAACAACTGGAGCTGTCCGCCAGAAAGCTCAGTGAGCAGAACCTGGAAATCGAAGCACGGCGCCAGTATATGGAAATCGTGCTCAAAAACGTTTCAGCGGGCGTTATCGCCACCGACGCCGAAGGCATGATCACCACCTTCAACAAATCGGCGGAAAGGATGCTTAGCCTTGAGGCCCCCCTGGTCATCAACAAGCATTACGATGTACTGTTGGCCACCGAGCACCTTCAGTTTAACGAGGATATCATGGAACGTTTTCTGGCCGTGCGGGACCAGACCCTTGAAATCCCCATGCGGATCTCGGTTGGCGGCAGGCCGCGCACCTTCCTCGTTTATGCCAATGCACTGAAGGACGAAAACGCGAATGTCATTGGCTATGTCATGGTTTTCGACGATCTGACCGAACTTGAAAAAGCCCAGCGCATGGCTGCCTGGCGTGAAGTCGCCCGCCGCATCGCCCATGAGGTCAAAAACCCCCTGACCCCCATCAGCCTGTCGGCCCAGCGTCTTCACCGGCGCTACTCCGAGCGTATCAACGAAGCAGTGTTCGACGAATGTACCCAGATGATCATCGATCACGTTGAGCTGATCCGCAACCTGGTCAATGAATTTTCGACCTTCGCCCGCTTTCCCACCGCTGACCCCAAGCCCTGCCATCTGGTGCCGATCATCGAGGAGACCGTTTCCCTCTATCGGGAAGGACACCCGGATGTGGTGTTCGATGTCCGTCTGGCCGACGACATCCCCAAAATGAATCTGGATCGGCAGCAGATCAAACAGGCCATGATCAACCTCGTGGACAACGCCGTCAGCGCCGTGCGCAATCAAGGGCACATCGTCATTACAGCGGTATACGATTCGATTCTGAAAATTGCCCGCATCGAAGTCAGCGACGATGGCATCGGCATTCCCGATGCCAACAAAATCAGGCTGTTCGAGCCCAACTTCTCCACCAAAAAATCCGGCATGGGGCTTGGCCTGACCATCGTCAACTCCATTGTCACCGATCATCATGGTATGATAAGAGTAAAGGATAATCTTCCCAAGGGTGCCAAATTCGTTATAGAGCTTCCCGTATAAGACGTTTAAGAAAGGAATTTCCTTCATGTTCCCCTCCATTCTGATTGCCGACGATGAGCCGTCAATCCTGCAATCCCTGGGCGGCCTGTTAGCCGATGAAGGCTTCGAGGTCCTGACCGCCGACAACGGTTACGAAGCGCTAAAACTCATCGATGCCGAAGCCCCGGATCTGGTTATTCTCGATATCTGGATGCCCGGCATCGATGGTATCGAAACCCTGAAGGAAATCAAAAAGGCCAATGCCGTCTTGCCGGTCATCATCATCACCGGCCACGGCAATGTGGAAACGGCGGTCAAGGCCACCAAACTGGGCGCCTTCGATCTTATCGAAAAGCCGCTGAATATCGACAAAACCATTGTGGCCATCAACAACGCCTTGAACTTTCGCCGATTGGAGGAAGAGAATCGCTACCTGAGAAAAAAGATCCTTGAACGGCATGCCATTACCGGCAACAGCAAGCTGGTTCAAGCGTTGAAGCTTCAGATCGCGACGGTCGCACCGACCGATTCCTGGGTATTGATCAAGGGAGAAAACGGCACCGGCAAGGAGCTTGTGGCCCGCACCATTCATCAGCTCAGCCCCCGCGCCGAATCCCCGATGGTGACGGTCAACTGCGCCGCCATCCCCGAATCGCTTATCGAAAGCGAGTTGTTCGGCCACGAAAAAGGGGCGGTTCCCGGTTCCAACGCCAGAAAACGGGGGAAATTCGAGCTGGCCCATACCGGAACCATTTTCCTTGATGAAATCGGCGACATGAATCTGGCAACCCAGGCCAAACTGCTGCGCGTTCTCGACGAAAAAAAGTTCCATCGCGTGGGCGAAAGCCGCATGCAGAGCTCGGATGTTCGGGTCATCGCCGCCACCAACAAGGACCTGGAATCGGAAATCAGGCAAGAGAGGTTCAGGGAGGATCTTTATTATCGGCTCAATGTGGTCCCCATCAAAGTTCCGCCGTTGAGGGAGCGGGCCGAAGACATTCCGATTCTGGCGGAGACCTTTCTTGCCGAGGCGGCCGCCAATAACCGCGAGCTGCAAAAGACCATCGATGACGAAGCCCTGGAAATCCTGTCGAGGCATACCTGGCCTGGAAATGTCAGGGAGCTGAAAAACCTGGTTGAGCGCCTGGCCATCATGGTTCAGGACGAAACAATAACCCAAGGGGATTTGCCGGCCAACCTGCTGGGCCCCGACGAGTCCGACGGCGAGCTTTTTTCCATTGAAACCATCGACCAGGCCCGAAACGCCTTTGAAGCCGAGTATATCAGGAAAAAACTGGCCGCCCATGGCGAGGATATCGAAAAAACGGCAACCGCCATCGGCGTAACGCCGGCTCATATCCGTTCCTTGTTGGACGGGAAATAAACCGCTTCGGATGCGAGTCATCAGTGGCATGCTGAAAGGGCACCGGCTGACGGCACCCAAGGGGCTGAACACAAGACCCACCGCCGACCGGACCAAGGAATCCGTCTTCAACATCCTGGGCGGCAGCGTTCAGACCCGGCAGGTGCTGGACTTGTTTGCCGGAACCGGCGCACTGGGCATCGAGGCCCTCAGCCGGGGGGCGGCGCGGGCGGTGTTTATCGATCAGGCAAATGCTGCGCTGACCGCCATTCGCGACAACATCCGGAAGCTGGGCCTTGGTGACCGAACCCACGTGATTCGGTGGAATATTATTAAAAACCTCAAATGCCTATCGCCCCTGCCGGTCTCCTTCGACCTGGTATTCATGGATCCGCCCTACGCGGCCCAGGCGATACCGCCCACCCTTGACGCCCTCGTCGCCAGTGGAAAGCTGGCGTCCGGTGCGCGCATCGTCATCGAGCACGACGCCCGAAACCGGTTGGAATCGCCACCCGCCCCCCTAACCATCATCGATCAAAGAAGATTCGGCAAGACCCTTGTCACTTTTATGGATAGCGTGCTATAAAATCCCACCGGTGCGGATGAACCGCCCTTCCGTCAGCAAGCTGTGTTGGAACAAATTTATTTAATTTCGGGAGTTCTTATGCAACGCATCGCCATCTATCCCGGTTCCTTCGATCCGGTTACCCTGGGCCACATCGATATCACCAAACGGGGCTTGAAACTGTTTGACCGCATTATCGTCACCATCTTGAACAATCCCGGCAAAAAATCGCTGTTCTCCGTAGAGGAACGCCTTGAAATGTTACATGAATCCATGGGCGACTTAGGCAATATAGAGTTCGACGCATTCGGTGGCCTTTTGGTCGACTATGCTCAAAAGCGCGGCGCCAATGCCGTGCTGCGCGGCATGCGGGCGGTATCCGATTTCGAATACGAATTTCAGCTGGCGCTAATGAACAGGAAGCTCAATCGCCGGGTTGAAACCGTATTTCTAATGACCGGTCTTCGCTGGATCTTCACCAGCTCCTCAATCATCAAGGAGGCGGCCAAATTTGGCGGCGATGTTTCTGACATGGTGCCGCCTTGCGTGGAAAAGCGCATAAAAACCAAGTTTGGTTTTTAGCCATGGACTTGTGGCAACTACAAATATTCTGCAAGGTTGTCGATCTCAAGAGCTTTTCGCGCGCCGGCCGGGCGGTGCATCTATCCCAGCCCACCGTTTCAAGCCACATCAAGGATCTTGAAGATCATTTCGACTGCCGGCTGATCGATCGTCTTTCCAAGGAGGCGCTGCCCACCAAGGCCGGTCGCCTGCTTTACCGCTATGCAAAACGCATGATCTCATTGCGTGACGACATTGAAAGCGCCATGGCAGACTTCAAGGGCAAAATCAAAGGCAGCCTCGAAATAGGAGGCAGTACGATTCCCAGCGCCTTTGTTCTCCCTGATATCATCGGCATGTTCACCGCCCGTTTTCCCGAGGTGAACATCAGCCTCGCCATCGCCGATACCCAGCGGACGATCGATGCCATTCTCGCGGGTGATCTGGAATTGGGCGTCGTGGGTGCCGTGTCCAACCACGCCCACATCGTGCAGACCCGTCTGATCGACGACGAAATGTGCCTGGTGGTTCCGACCGGCCATCGGTGGGCGAAAAAAAACCGAATCACCGTCAAAGAGCTTTCCAGCGAACCGTTCATTATTCGCGAGCAGGGCTCGGGCACCTTGAAATCCATCAAGAACAGTTTCGCGGAAGCTGGTTTTAGCTTCAACGATTTAAAAATCGCAGCCAGCATCGGCAGTACCGAGGCCATCCGCCAGGGCGTCAAAAGCCGGATCGGGGTCACCATTCTTTCGGCCATCGCGGTCACCGAGGATGTGGCCGCCGGGAAACTCAAGACCCTATCCATCGACGGGTTGAATCTGAAGCGCTCTTTTTATCTCACCCACCATCGCAATCGAAGCCTTTCTCCTCTGAGTCAGACCTTTATCGATTTTATCCATACCCAGCTTTGGTCTACCGCCACAAACAATAGAAATTAAATACAGCCGTCGTTTGCCGTAAAGATTTTCACTATCGCTTCTGATTACGAATCAGGCTGATGTGGGGCCAAGGGCCGACCGGACTCGTATCCACCTGGACCGGGCACCCGTAAGACCTGCTGAGCACCTGAGAATCGACGACGGCATTCGGCTTGCCGCAGGCGGCAACCTTACCGTTGACCAGAAGCAGCAAGCGGTCGGCGTACATGGCCGCCAGATTGATGTCATGTGAAACCACGACCACCGTGGTGCCGCGCTCTGCTTGCAACGTGGCCAAAAGCTCCATGGTTCGGATTTGATGGGCCAGATCCAGGGCGGCGGTCGGTTCGTCCAGCAGAATCAGTTTCGGTTGCTGGCAGATAGCCCTTGCGATTTGAGCGCGTTGGCGCTCTCCACCGCTCAGTCTCGATACGGGGCGATTCGCCAGGTGGGTGAGTCCCGCGTCCTCGATGGCCTGACCGGCAATGGCCAGATCGGCCTCCCCTTCCACCCCCAACACGCCCAGGTAAGGCGAACGCCCCATGAGCACCATTTCCTGAACGGTGAACGGACTATCCTCGGGAACGGACTGGGAGACATACGCGATCTGGCGGGCCAATGCCTTGTGGGTGTACTGTTTCAAGGGACAATCGTTAAAAATTATCGATCCGGAGGAAAGGGGCAGCAGGCCGGCCAGGGCCCTGATCAGGGTGCTTTTCCCGGAGCCGTTGGGCCCGATGATAATAAAAATCTCGTTCGGTCGGACGGCAAAGGAGAGATCCTCGAACACCGGTCGGCCGGAATAGGCGCAGGTTATTTGTTTAGCCTGAATGGTCATGGTCTTTTATATCCGTGTAGACACGCATTTCCTATGGTTTGGATCGCCTCAGCAGAGCGATAAACAGCGGTGCGCCGATCATGGCCGTAATGACACCGCCTGGCATTTCTCCCTGGGCCGGCAAAATCCTGGCCAGCAGGTCGCAGCCGACCATATAGCTTCCCCCGCCAAGAATGCAGGCCGGCACCAATACACGGTGATCCGGTCCCATGGCCAACCGCAGCAAATGGGGAATAACCAGGCCGACGAAACCGATCAGTCCGCACTGGCTGACCGTTGTGCTGATCATGAGCGAAGTGGTTACCAGCAGCACCAGGGTTACCTGGCGAACGCGCACCCCCATGGACGCGGCCATGTCACTTCCCAGCAACAAAAGGTTCATGCGGTTTGAATGAAGGAAGATCACCGCGAAGCAGGGAAGCAATATCGCGGCAAGAAATCCCACATGATGAATTTGAGATGCCGAAAGATCCCCCATCAACCAGAAAATGATGTTGTGCAGGCGCGAATCCTGAGTAATGGAGAGCAAAAACATGATCACGGCGCTGCAAAAGGCGTTGACCATGACCCCGGAAAGCAACAGCGTATCCTTTACCAGCAGACTGCGCCCCGAACTGACAACGATGATCAGAAGCAAGGTCGCCAGACTACCGAGAAAAGCCGTGAACCCGACCCCATAAATTCGCGACAGACCCAGCAGAATGCCGATAATGGCACCGATTGCCGATCCACCGGAAATACCCAGAATATAGGGCTCCGCCAGCGGATTTTTCAGCAACGCCTGGAAAACCAGACCGCCCAGCGAAAGGGCGGCACCGACCAGCGCGGCAAGCAAAACACGAGGCAGACGAATCCGCCAGATGATGGCGGATTGGGTGCTGTCGGCGCTTCCGTGAGAAACCAGGCTTTTCCACAGAGTGGCCATATCGCCACCCGACGGGCCCAAGGCTAGCCCCATGATCATGGCGACGATCAGCAACAGCGACAAAATCAGACACACAATCGTTATTTTGGCGGGCAGGGATACCGGCAGCTTGATCATAATTACTCTTTCCTTGGATGCGGCAAGCTCGACAATCGCCTAATTTGGGTCTTTCTCGAATCGATCCGGATGAATCAGGCGCGCCAGCATTTCCAACCCGTCCACCATGCGGGGCGTGGGGCGGTCCAGCACATCGGAGTCCACCAGATAGATACGGTTGTTTTGTACCGCCGGCATCTCTTTCCACTGCTGCCAGTCGCGTTTGACCTGTTCAAAAACGGTTTGCCGCGCCATGGAGGTGATGATTATTATTTCCGGGCGCATGACGATGACTTCTTCTTTTGAAAAACGCGGATAAGGGGTTTGCCCCCTGGTCAGGTTGACGCCGCCGGCCATCGTGATCAGTTCATCAAGAAAGGTATTCGTCCCCACGGAAACGATGGGAGATATGCCGATTTGTAGAAAAACCGACGGCCGATGGGGCACACCGGAAATACATTGATGCACATGCTCGATTCTGGATCGCATACCGTCTAAAATAACCGTTGCCCGGTCGGCGGCATCCAATAGGCGCCCAATCTCCTCCAGGGTCGCCAATACCGCATCCAGATTGCGTGGGTCAACGGCATACACGGGGATACCCATGGCCTCCAGCTTGTTTATGGTCGCCACGGGGTTGCCGTCCTTGACGGCGATACACAGATCCGGCCCCAACGCCACGATTCTTTCGATACTCAAATGCACATAAGAGCCGACCTTGGGCAGTGAATGGGCGGCGGCAGGGTAATCACTGAACTGCGTGGCACCAACCAGACGATCGGACACCCCCAGGGAAAACAGAATCTCGGTAATGCTCGGCGACAACGAAACGATGCGCGTGGGATGATCGGGAAGGCTGACGTCTCGGCCCAACTGGTCCGTTACCGTTTTTGCACCGATGCCGGCAGGCAGGCATAAAATCAAAAAACAGATAAAGAGCCCAAGCAAAAACAGACGGCTTTTTTCCTGGGGTTGGTTTCTCTTCCACGGATTGCAAGGGCATACGAATCCGATTGCCCGGAGGTAGCTTTTCAAATGAAATAGCCTCGCTTTTATCTCGCACCGTCCGGAAAAAAGCCTTTCCCGAACGATCACGCTGTCGTTGTTTTGCCGTTATAAGGGTACAAGGCACACAAAAGCACGGGCAACCGTTTAACTGAAACAGCCTTGACCACGAAGGTGCGTCAATAATTTGTCATCCTCGCAGGTTTCCTGGCTTGTGAAATCTTCTGCCGACAACCGCCTTGCGCCGGTGGCCCAATATCCACCTGCTTTACATGCAGACGACTGACTCGATTCGGGCGTCAAACGGTTTTTCGGCTTCCGACCCCACTTACAGTGGCGGTCCCGCAGCGGTTTTGCACCGCTTTCCCTGCAATGCTCTATTCTTATCCCTTCCGTTTCAAATCCGTCAACCCCCTTTTCCAAGGCTCTCGCAGGTAAAAAGCGATGACTTGACGCCCGGCCTCATCAAGTGTATTGCCGCCGGATGCATGATGCTGCTAAACTACGACTTGCCGGCCCACAAACAAACCGATTGGTCCTTATAAAACAATAATCCAATAAGATAACTGGAGGTTAAAGGTGCTAAAACTAGGAGAAAAAGGTGCGATACTGCAACGCGACAAGGAGACCTATGCCATTGCCCCCCACATTCCATGTGGCGTGGTCACCCCCGAGTTGCTGCGCAAGATCGCCGACGTGGCTGAAAAATACAACGCCCAGGCGATCAAATTAACGGGAGCCACACGGGTAGCGATTGTCGGGATCAAGGAAGATGACGTCGACGCCGTATGGGACGAGTTGCAACTGGAAAAAGGAGCGGCGGTCGGCATGTGTGTCCGAAGTGTGCGGGCCTGTCCCGGGACGACCTTCTGCCGACTGGGAAAACAGGATTCGCTGGGAATGGGGATGACCCTGGACAAAAGATACCATAGCAAACAATTGCCTGGAAAGTTCAAGATGGCGGTTTCGGGCTGCAACCTGTCCTGTTCCGAATCCTGGGTCAGGGACATCGGCCTTATCGGCCAAAAAGATGGCTGGCAACTTGTCATTGGCGGAAATGTGGGCGCCGCGCCCCGTATCGCCCAGGAAGTGGCCAAAGGGCTGGATGACCACCAGGTACTGGCCGCCATCGAAAAAATTGTTCGGTATTACGAGGAAAACGCCAACAAAGGCGAACGGTTAGGGAAAATGATAGATCGTGTGGGGTTGGAGCCTTTTCAAAAAGCGTTGGCCTAAAAAAAGGGGGAAGGCGTCGTCATGGGACAACGCCTTTCCCTTTTAATGGCGGTTGGTTCATCTATTGGTTCATCTATTGGTTCATCTATTGGTTCATCTAAAGGTCAAGCTCTGGTACCCGCAAAAGTCGCTCCAATGGCAAAAAGAAAAAAATACACCGGATCCACAAACGATTTCAGGCTAAGATTACCGGTGCCGAGGAAATCCGCCAGGGCGCCGGAACCGAATAAAGGAGAAATCACGAGTAAGAAGGCCAGCGAAAGAATGATAATCTTTTTTTTCATGATACCCATCTTTGGTTATGAATGAAAAATTACTTTCACGGATCGACATCAGTTGCCCCCCAACAAAGCAAAAGAAATGCCAACGGGCACACACTTATACCCAAACCATCTTTAATGGGCATATCCATCTGTATTTTATAATACATACGCCCCACCCCCGTCTCTTTTCAACAAATAGCAGCCCGGCCCTGCTGAACATCTCACCCGATTAGTATGACGACTTTTCCATAATTACTGTGTATTTTTGTACACAAACACACAAACATGTAACAATAGATTAAAAAATCAAAAAAACTCAGGGTATAGTATTTTAGCGCATTCCGGGCAGATATCGTGGCTGAATTCGGTGTCCAAACGATCTTTGATGAATACCTCGACTTGAATCCAATTGCCTTTATCATCACGAATTTTCTTACATGATGAGCAAATGGGAAGGATACCCCGCAGCGTTTTGATCTCTTCTTGAGCCCTTTTCTGTTCGGTGAGATCGCGAATCGTCGAAACCCTCACACGTTTGCCTTGATATCGAAAAAACCTGGCTCGAACTTCGATGGGAAAAAGGGAGCCGTCCTTCTTTATGCCGAGGGTCTCGTACGGCCTTTCATCGCCGGCCGCGATCTTGTTCTTCACCGTCTCCCTTTCTCCGGGAGCAATAAGACAAATTGTCTCTCGCCCAATGACTTCCGATAGTTTGTAGCCATACATGTCGGCCAATCTTTTATTGACTTCAATGCCGATGCCTTGGTCACCGATAACAACACCATCGAAAGCGGCTTCGGAAAGGCTGCGAAATTTCTCTTCGCTATCTTTCAATGCCCTGTTTGCCTTTACAAGCTCGGCGGTTCTTTTTATCAGCTCTATTTCCGCTTCTTTTCTTAACGTCACATCCGTAAGGCTTCCGACAACCCTCAACGGCTTGCCGTCTTTGTCCCAGCTCAGAACCCTGCCCCGGCCAAGGGTCCATATGTAAGCGCCGTCCTTGCATTGAAGCCGATGTTCATTCTCAAAAAAGGGCGTTTTGCCTTCCAGATGCGCGTTCAGGTCGGCATAAACCGAGTCCCTGTCGTCGGGATGAATCCGTTTGTCCCATTCCGACAACTCGTTTTTTTTTCATTCTCTTTGAACCCAAGCATCTCTTTCCACCGGGGAGAAAAAAACATTTCATTGGTAACGGCATTCCAGTCCCATGGACCATCACGGTTGCCCTCCATGGCATAAACCCATATCAGTTCTTCTTCACGGGATCTGGTGGCCGCGTCGGCAAGATTGGTGGCCAACCGTCTCAAATCGCTAATTTCAGATTGAATATCAATGGTTAACCGTTTTTGGGGATTGCTATTTGTTTTCATCCTATCACCCACTGGACTTCGTTGGTCATGCTCCTGTTTCGCCTCTGCTTCTTATACATCCAGGATAAATGTCGTTCATACGGATCGTATAGCAAGCGTCGATATCAACCCTTTTCAGCGGGGATAAGGAAGTAGAGAATACTCCGAGCCGGCCAACGCTCAACGAAAGCTATCGAAACAAATAAAAAAGGCGTTATGAGTTATGGTACTGGTAGTACTGAGAATGGAGATGTATAGAACGTTTACTCCTTATTTAACTACAGATGGAGAAGCGTCATGTCAACACTATATTGTTACAATCCGGGCGAATTCTCAAGGTGTATCTTTTTTAAACACCCAGATAGAACCGGCAAAAGAGATGAGCAATTGACTAGAGGGGGGTAGACTTTCGAGCGTATGCGCACTCAAACGACTATCTTCGCAACTTTATTGACTTTTCAACAATGCTTCATCTTTTCCGCATTCACTTATGTAATCATCGCATATCAACAAACTAGTTGAAAAAAACCATCAAAAACGTTAACAAAAGCTGCCGATGCGTCAACGCCCCTTCACCTGATTGTCGCCTGAAGTTGTTCGGTCGTTCATCTTAATCATTATGTAGGAGTCTTAAATGGTCGCCTATATTCGTGGTCCGATGGTTTTTATCGCCATCGCGGTATTCATTATCGGATCTATCTTTCAAATTTTTCGCTATTTTCAGCTCAGTCGCAGGGCGTTCGGAAAGGTGCCCTCGTCCTTTTTGCCGCGGCCTCGAAAGGACGACAACGTACTCTCTTTAATACAACGAATATTCAATATTTTTTGTCAGTTAAAAGAAACGATTTACGCTATCCATCCGACAACGATGGCGGTCAGCACCCTGTTTCATGTATCCCTTATAATAACGCCGCTGTTTCTGCTTGACCATAATGAGATTATTTTTATCTCTTACGGCATCTGTCTGCCATCGCTTCCCGAATGGATTTCGGATGGGATGACACTTGTCGTGCTTTGTTGTGGTGCTTATTTCCTAATCAGGCGTATGGCCTTGGCACGCATGCGGGCCATTAGCACATGGGTCGATTATCTGGTTCTGGCGCTGGCCATCACACCGTTTCTTTCCGGCTTCCTGGCCTGCCACCAAATTTTCGATTACCGCACCATGATCATTATCCACATGGTTTCCGGTGAGTTGATGTTGATGGCGATTCCCTTTACAAAACTGGCACATATGACGTTTTTCTTTTTCAGCCGGTTTTTAATCAATAACGAACATACCCTTGGCAGGGGAAAGCGGGTCTGGCAGTAATGAACCAAAAAATCGACAGCAACTGCTACGCATCGGAAATAAAACCGATTCTGGATGCTGAAAAACCGAAAATGAAACTGTGGTTGACCGCCTGCGCCCACTGCAGCCTGTGTGCCGAGAGTTGTTTTTTATACACGGTCCACGACCATGATCCTCGGTACATGCCATCGCACAAAGTGATCAACTCCATTGGCACGCTTTATCGCAAGAAAAAGCGCATCTCACACCAGGATCTGCAAACCATCGGCGAAATCGTGTGGGATCGATGTGTGTTGTGCATGCGTTGCTACTGCCCTTTTGGGATCGACATCCCGGCCATGATTGCCCTTGGCCGCAGAATCTGCCGTACCCAGAATATTTACCGCCATTACGACGAAACCGGAAGAAAGCACCCATGACAAGACAGACAGTTCATCGAAAACTCGCGGCCGTACTCATCTGCCTGCCGCTTTTGGGGATGCCGTCTTCCAGCCTGGGCCAGGATTCGGAGATGGAGATCAAGTGTCCCAAAATGCATGCTCACGCCTGCCGGAAAGTCGTGGTTTTTCCCCACGAAGAGCATATGGACATGCTGGAATGCCTTGACTGCCACCACGACTATCAAAATGGCGAAAACGTCCTTGACGAGGACGATTTGGAGGAAGGAAACCCGGACATCCAGTGTGCGTCCTGCCACAGCCCGAAATTGAACTGCTTCAGATCAAGCTCCAAGCTGAGCCTTAGGCATGCCTTTCACCAGCAATGCGTGGGCTGCCATCGCAAGGCACGGCTTAACAGGGAGGTGTCCGGCCCTGAGTTTTGCGGCGAGTGCCATAAAAAATAAAAATATTGACGGTCAATTGACAAGGAGAATGGGTAATGATCAAGGCTACCCCGAAGCCGATCAAAGAAATCATTGATGCCATCGAGGAATACGAACGCATTTTGGTCCTGGGTTGCGGCGGATGCGTTTCGGTATGCCTGGCCGGTGGCTTGAAGGAAGCGCAAACCATGGCCCGGGATATGGGCCGCTTGATAAAGAACAAAGGCCGTTCCGTTCACATCGACAGTTATACGGTGGAGCGGCAGTGCAATCTGCGTTTCATAGAAGAGCTTGATGAGCGGGTAACAAACTACGACTGCCTGGTCTCAATGGCCTGCGGTGCCGGCGTGCAACTGGTTGCCGAGCATTTTTCAAAAACACCGGTTTTCCCCGGGGTCAACACCGTTTCCATAGGCATTGATCGGGATATCGGCGTTTATGAGG
The DNA here is from genome assembly GCA_963668455.2 of uncultured Desulfosarcina sp. GTDB lineage: Bacteria > Desulfobacterota > Desulfobacteria > Desulfobacterales > Desulfosarcinaceae > Desulfosarcina. Next base: position 130,254 of record CAXXOY010000014.1, on the reverse strand, counting down.
AAAAATGCAGGGCCTGCGGCGAGTGCGTGCTCGGCTATACGGCCGGCGTCTGCCCGGTCACCCGCTGCGCCAAAGGGCTGTTCAACGGCCCCTGTGGCGGGACAAACAACGGCAAATGCGAGGTAAGCCAGGATATTCCCTGCGCCTGGGTGGATATCTACAACCGTTTGAACGAGCAGAACCGACTACATCACATTCTTAAAATTCGCCAGCCCATGGAATGGCAGAATCAGATCCAAAGGACCACCGTTCAACCGGCCTATGCCGGGCGATATTACGGTGACGACAAATAGTGCCCATGCACGAATGGCCGGCTTGCCCGGCGGATCATTGCCTTTTGCGCGTATTGTTCGTTTTCAAAAACTTTGCAGCTCCTGCAACACCCTATGAACGACCGTAGCCCAGTCGCCGGCGCGTGTTTGTCGAAAAAGGCGCATGGTGGGATACCAGGGCGAATCTTCCCGGTCCAGAAACCATTTCCAGTCCGCCGCATACGGCAAAAGAACCCAGACCGGCTTCCCCATGGCACCGGCAAGATGGGCCACCGCCGTATCCACGCTGATGATCAAATCCATGCAATCGATGGCACCGGCCGTATCCGCAAAGGTTTCAAAACCGGCGCCAAGGTTGTCCAGACGACCGTTAATGCCTGCACACTGGCAAGCGTCCTCACCTTTTTGAAATCCATAAAACCTCGCCAATTCGCAGTCGAGCAACGGAAGTAAATCTTTAAAGGAACAAGATCGTTCGTGGACATGGGTTTTCCCGGCAGCCCAAACAAGACCTACGGCAAGCCCTTTTCCCTTGGTGCGCATCGCCCATTTCTTCCGGCTTTTTTGTGAAACGTGAAGATAGGGGGTATCAGCCGGAATGGTTTTGACGGTCGTTGAAAAAAGTTTTGCCGAACTCATGAGCGGCAGATAACCGTCATAGGCGCAAGCTGGCGGGTGGTCGAAGGACATGGGAACAAATTCGTCGATGCCGGGGAAAGCCTGCTGCATCAATGTCATCAACTCGGAGCGAACTTCAAAAACGACCTTGCCGCCCAAGGCTTTAATCATGGGCAGGTATCGGCAGAACCAAATGGTATCGCCGAAGCCCTGTTCGCCATGCACGAGCAGGGTCTTCCCGGGGAAAGGCGTTCCGTCCCATCGCAGCCCCGCGAGGCGATGAGGATAGACCCGTTTCCATCGATCACGTTTAAACCGCCATTCATATTCGCGCCATCCCTTCTCGAAGTCGCCATCGGCAAGGTAGGCAAGGGCGCGATTAAACCTGGCATCAAAATGCTCCGGCTCCAGTAAAATCGCTTTTGTGTACGCGTCGATAGCCTCCCGGAGGCGATTGCCATCCTGAAAAAGCTTCCCCAGATTGCTGTGGGCATCGGCAACGGGTGGATGATGGGCCGTGGCATTTCGGTAGTATCGCGCCGCCCAGTCCAGATCCCGCTGCATGTGAAAGGCGATGGCGAGGTTGTAGTTGATGATGGTATTGCGAGGGTCGATGGCCAGGGCGTGCCGATATTTTTCGATGGCAACTTCCCAAACACCCATGTCCCGATACACATTGGCCATGTTGTTGTGCGCTTCAACGCATGCCGGGTCTATCGCCAGGCTTTTCGCAAAACACCGGATTGCCTTGGCATAGGCGTTCTGGCCATGAAACGCCAGCCCCAGATTGTTGAGCAGCTGCGTTGACTCCGGGTAGATGCCAAGGCCTTTTTGATAACAGGCAACGGCCTGGGAGAAATCCCCCTGCTCTCTGAAAACATTTCCCTGACGGAACAGATCGTTAAGGACATCGGATCTTGATTTCGTTTTCCGACGCGGATGTTGGTAAGCCTGGTCTTTCCATTGGTTGCCGGAAGATAAAACATCTTTTCCATGGATCTGGGAACGATTTCGATCAAGCGTGCTACCCATATCACGCCCTTTCTTCTTTTCCCCGAATCCCTTTCCGCAAACCTCTTATGTCGCATTTCGGTTAGATTAAAACCATTTCTGGTCGCAACAATCCCTTTCCTGTCATAAAGGCCATCCGCCAAATCCGTGACGGCCTATGGCTGATTTTTGACAATAAAACACCGGCGAGCTCCGATTGACGGATCGATATTGATCTTTTCTTTGCACCTGAACCGGTGACTGACAAGCGCTGTCGCGCGGGCCGGCGAATACTTCCCGTTAATCGACCACGACTACTACCGACACCTGGCCTTAAAATTGCAATTAGCCTACCAACATTTACTTCTTTCTTAAAAATTGATGAACTCGTAAAAAGTCGCTGTTCGGACGGGTTCGAAAAATGCCCGAGATCAAGGCTTGCGAATCCTGAGGAAAGAGGAGTACTTATCGTACTCCGCAGTGACGAAGGATGAAGCGTAACGCCGATATCGGGCTTTTTGCGAATCCGTCAAAAATTGAATCAAGACTGGAGCGCTTCCCATGCTATCCCTTGAACACGTCGTGCCCGATATTGTCACATACCGGACAATGAAAGTTCTGGGTTCCGGTCAAAGTACGTTGAAATACTGCTTGGACGATATTTATGACCCTGCCTGCTTTTACGTGGTTCTCAACCATTTTGATGTCATGGGCGGACTGGAGCGGATCAAGGATGCCCCCATGTTGTTTTTCGCCCACGATTTTCACAACCACAAATTCAATCCGGTAATGGAAAAAAAAGTGCTGCGATCATTTTTGAAGCGGGATAACGTCTTCACCTTTTTACACGACAAAGACATCAACCATGAAAACCGGATGACGACGATACGCTACCCCGCGGAACGATTGGAAGGAATCCAAAACCTGCATTTTTATGAAAAAGCGCAAAGCAACATCAGCCATTTTGAGAACTCCACCAACTCGCTGCTTGGGTTTTCCTCCACCTTGCACTCCGCGCTATCGCTTGCCATTGGAAACGATTTCATTGATGAAGTCCATTTGTATGGCCTGGATCTATACATCTATCAACGCCTGAAACGGTTCGATAACAAAAGTGTGGGAATGGATGCCTCTCGAATTTTTAATGCAAACAAAATTCTATTTAACTATATCCTTGAAAAGAAAAAACAACTCAAAATCGTTTTCTTCAATTAACGGGAGCATGAAGCGTACCCTTTCCCCTTGACGGATTTTAAATTGACAATGCGGCGCACATCCCATACAAATAGTTTCAATATGCGTAGCAGACTATTTATATGTGTAGCTTTTGCACAAAATGAAAAATAATAAATCCCTTTTGTTCCGTGCAATTCGTGTTGTCGATGCCATCAGCCAAAGCAAGGCCGGTTTGCGGTTCTCTGAGGTTTCCAGGGTGTTGAATCACCCGAGCCCTTCCACGGTAAACAAAATTCTTAAGGAACTGGGCGCTGAAGACGTCATCCAGAAATCTTCCGAAGGGCGATATACACTGGGAAAAAAAATTTATTTATGGGGACGCGTTGTGGCTGCCCAGAATACGCCTATTCAGATCATCAGGCAGCAAATGCTCCACGTTCACCGCAATTACCGGGTATCCGTCAATTTGTTTGCCTGTGTCGACCAGACCATGATCTGCCTGGAGTGCTATCTGGACACTCAAACGCCGCTGCTTTATCCGGCCGGGAAATGTCTGCCATTGGCGTTGGGTGTTCAGGGAGCGGTGTTTCTCATTCCGCCGGAAACGCTTGGCGATCCCGCTTTTCTTGAACGTGAGTCCGAAAGCTATGAAACACCGCTACGGGTGACGGATCTGGAAGAGATGATCCGTCAGGCCGAGTCGAATGACATCCAGGATGATCGGGCGATGTTCTATCCGGGCTTGCATCGCTTTTCGATACCGATCCGCGAGCATGGAAAAATCGTCATGACCGTCGGCGTGGGGGTGTCGTCGAAGCGAACCCGGGAAGGCGATCTGGCTGATGCGATCATATCCGAGCTGCAAGAGATTCGCAGCAGTGTCGAGGCGTGTTTCGCTTAGGTATTCAAAAAAAATTGACGCAAAAATGCTCCGCCGCCGGGTAGTCGATCCCCCTCCACCGCCTGGCGGGGCCACTTCTTATCAGAAAGGAACATGGCGTTGACCAGCCCCAAACCGAACATTCTCCTGATCCAGGCCGACCAGCTGGCGGCCGGCGCGCTGCCTTGCTACGGCAATCCGGTCGTTCAGTCTCCCAACATCGACGCATTGGCAGAGGATGGCGTGATTTTCGAGAGCGCCTATTGCAACAACCCCATCTGTGCCCCGTCACGGTTTTCGATGCTCTCGGGGCAGCATACTTCCAGCATTCAAGCCTTTGACAACGGCGCCGAATTTTCCGCCGATACCCCAACCATTGCCCACTACCTCAGGGATGGCGGTTACCAGACGTGCCTGGCGGGCAAAATGCACTTTGTCGGTGCCGATCAGCTCCATGGCTACGAAACCAGAGTGACCACTGACGTCTACCCGAGTGATTACGGCTGGACCCCGGACTGGAGCCGACCGACCGACCGGGTGGACTGGTGGTACCATAACATGGACAGCGTGATCGAAGCGGGAGCGTGCGAGCGTACAAACCAGATCGATTTTGACGACGCGGTGGCGTTCAATGCCCAAAGAAAAATTTACGATATCGCTCGCAGCGACGATGAGCGCCCGTTTTTCCTGACGGTCTCCTTCACGAACCCCCACGATCCATACGCTTGCCCGCGTGAGCATTGGAATCGATACGATCACAACGATATCGACATGCCCACCACCGGCTATATTCCCGACGCAGATCTCGATGCGCACAGCCGCCGGTTGCGCGACGCCTACCGTCAGTCACCGGATGCCGTCACTGACGAGCAGATACGCAATGCGAGGCACGCGTATTACGGGCAGATAAGTTATGTCGATGACAAGATTGGCGGCCTTCTCAAAGCGCTTGACGATACGGGGGCTGCAAAGAACACAATCATCGTATTTACTGCCGATCATGGGGATATGCTTGGCGAAAAAGGGCTATGGTACAAAATGTCCTTTTTCGAGGAATCGGTCCGGATCCCGCTGATAATCAAGGCGCCGCAAGTGTTCGGGGCAAGTCGCGTTTCCGCCCATGTTTCCCTTGTCGATCTGCTGCCGACAATTCTCGATATCACCGGCAGTGACTATATAGAAAAGCCGGCGGCGCCCCTTGCCGGCAGTAGTTTGGTCCCCCTTATGGCCGGCGATTCGGATCAGACACGCGCTCCTGTGATTTCCGAATTTTTTGCCGAAGGCTCAATTGCACCATGCTTCATGATCCGGCAGGCGAATTACAAGTACATCTACAGTGAACCCGACCGGCCCCAGCTTTATGATCTCGAAACGGACCCGCGGGAGCTTCGAAACCTGGCCTCGGACCCCGCATACAAAGATGTGGAGGCGCGGTTGGGAAACATAATTTTCGCACACCGGGATATCGAGGCGCTGCAACAGGCGGTCCTTAAAAGCCAGAAACGCCGGCGACTGATTTTTTCCGCCGGTATGAAAGGCATACGAACCTCCTGGGACTATTCGCCGATCCAGGATGCATCGTCCCAGTATATGCGAAATCACCTCGATCTGAACGTGGTGGAACGTCGGGCGAGGATCGCCTCGCGCCACTGATCCCCAATGTTGCACCATTGAGGTGATTGTTTCCTAAATTAGTGCCAGGCCGGAAATTCAAAAGGACCATGAATTCAAGAGATTAGCCTGAAAAAGAAAAACGAAGATTTTTCGTTTCGGGGCAGTTTTTACTTGCATCCGAAGGTCATAGTCGATAGTTAACATGTGGGAAAAACAATAGAATGTCGACATTTGCTGATTTTGACGAATCAGCACTTCAGACCAAAACCGAAAAATCTTCGTGGAAAAAGGCTATGAGAAAAATCATCGAAAATCAACTGAAAATTGGCCAAGTGGATATCCCACAAATCGAGTTGGATCTTCGCTCTCGGGATGAAATTCCTCAGCTTCTATTGGGATTGCAGGCCATCTACAAAGACCGGCCAACCCGCCAGAAAGTATTTGAGATTTTGGAACAGATCGTACCGGATGATATCGATACCGGAAACGGCAGGCCGGGTATGGACCTGTGGTCGATTTTAGTGCTGGGTACGTTGCGGCTTAATTGTAACTGGGATTACGACAAACTGTTGGAGATCGCCAACAATCACAAAACCGTACGAGAATTTTTAGGGCACACCATTTTCGAGTTTGGTGAGCAATATGCCCTGCAAACCTTAAAGGACAATGTTTCTCTATTTAAACCGGAGCATATCGATCGGATCAACCAAACAGTTATAAATGCCGGTTACAAAATACTGGGCTATGACCCAAAAACGATAAAAGGCAGATGCGATTCTTTTGTGGTTGAGACCGACGTACATTATCCAACTGATATCAATTTACTTTGGGATGCGGCACGAAAGATCATTACCTTGACCGCCGAAGAGTGCCTTTTTGTGGGTATTACCGAATGGCGCCAAAGCGGTTATATCCTGCGCAAAATTAAAAAGGCGTTCAACCTGGCGGGCAAACTCAAACGATCCAACACTAAAAACAAAGACCGCAAGGCCAAACAAGAAGAACGGGTTGTTCAAGCCCACCAGCAATATATTGATTTGGTTGGCCTGTATGTTGAGCGAGCCAAGTTTTGCATAGGTTTTCTAAAGCAGTCTGGACTGGGCAACGTGGGTAAAATCATGATGATCGAAAATTTCATCGAGCATGCCGAACGGCAGATAGACCAGATTGCCCGCAGAGTTATTAACGGCGAAAAAATTCCCCACGGCGAAAAGGTGTTTTCAATATTTGAAGAGCATACCGAATGGATCAGTAAAGGCAAAGCCGGTGTTCGGCAAGAGTTGGGGGTAAAAGTTTGTATTCTCGAAGATCAGTACAAATTTATCCTTCATCACCATGTAATGGAGAATCAGACTGACGATCAGATAGCGGTCGCAATGGTAACCGATACGAAGAAAAAGTATGATGGGTTAACCAGCTGCAGCTTTGATAAAGGATTTCATAGTCCGAAGAACCAACAGAAGTTGGCCCCGCTTTTGGATCAAGTTGTGCTTCCTCGAAAAGGGCGACTTTCAAAAGAAGCCCAGCAAATAGAAAGGTCGGAAGATTTTATCCATTCGCGGCGCAAACATGCCGCCGTGGAGTCGGCGATCAATGCCCTGGAAAACCACGGCTTGGATCGCTGCCCCGATCACGGTCTCCACGGATTTAAACGGTATGTGGGGTTGGCGGTATTGTCCCGGAATATTCAGCAATTGGGGGCCATGCTGCAAAAGCAGACGACCAAGAAAATGCCGCGGAGCAAAGAAGCTGCCGATCCATCGTTAAGTTTAGCAGCATAGCCGTTTTGTTTGCTTGGACAAGTAAAGCCTATAGGTGGAGTGTTTCCAGTTTTTGAGTAAATCGGGAAAAAATGATGACAATAACTTCTTTCCTGAAGTTAATTTCGGTCATTTAATGAAGCATAATTATTGCCAGAGAAAAACTCTCCACGAAAGGGGTTTCCGGCCAGGCACTAAATTAGGCGATTCTCATGAGACCGTTTTCACTGTTGATCAAACCGGTTTCGGCCGATTGTAACCTGAACTGCCGGTACTGCTACTATCAGGCGCCGGACATTGCTCCCGGAAAGTCCTCCCGGATCGGGCATCGAATGCCCCCTGAGGTTCTGCAGGCCCTTATGCGGGCTTATATGCAGACGCAGCAGGCCATTTACTCCGTAATCTGGCATGGTGGCGAGCCGACACTTCTACCCAGTGATTTTTATGAGCATGCCGTGAGTCTGCAGAAACAATATGCGCGCAAAGGGGCGCGTATATCCAACAGCATCCAGACCAATGGAACGCTCGTTTCCGACAAGCTCGCACGGTTTATGGCAAGATACCGTTTTGTGTGCGGGGTCAGCCTGGACGGACCGGCACACCTGCATGACATCTATCGGCGTACTCCAAAAGGCCGGCCCACCCATGCCAACGTTCTCGAAGGCATTTGCCGGCTTGCACATGCCGGGGTACCCGTCAATGTGCTGGTATTGGTCAGCCGGGCCAATGTTCACGCACCTCTGGAAGTTTACAACTACCTCAAGACCCGCGGCTTCGACTACATCCAGTTTATTCCCTGCGTTGAAATGGACGCAGACGGCAAGCGCGCCGAATACGCAATCAGCGGTGAGCAGTGGGGCGTATTTCTACTATCGATCTTCAACGCCTGGTTCGAAAAAGACATCGGCCGCATTTCCATCCGCCTTTTCGAGGCCATTTTGGCCAAGAAGGTCCAGGGCATCGCCATCGATTGCTATAGCGGCGATGCCTGTAACCGTTATCTGGTGGTCGAATATAATGGAGATGTCTATCCTTGCGATTTTTTTGTCAGGCCTGGACACAGGCTCGGCAATATCTTGGAAAACACATTTGAAGAGATGCTGACCAGCGAGCAGTATTTGCAATTTGCATCCCGGAAGAGAAGCTGGTCCGATAAATGTGCGAAATGTCGTTTCCTGGATCTTTGCATGGGAGACTGTCCGAAATTCAGATACTCCCTTGAGCCATCAAATCATCAGTTGAGTCTGCTTTGCAGTGGCTGGCAAGCCTTTTTTAACGAAACCGTCGACCGGTTCCAATGGCTCGGCGAGTCGATCAAAAAGGGTATGCCGCCGGCTTCCCGTAAAGCAGGCGCTCCCTGACCTTGCCTGACCCAATGAGGAGCTTTTATGAATCGCGACACCCAACGCTCGGTTTACGATCAAACCTACCATCGATATCTTGAGCAACTGAAAAACATCCCGTTCAAGGATGAGGCAAAGGCATTGGGAATCACGCTCGCGGGTGATGAGGCGGTGATTCCTTATTTCGGTGAACCGGTCCGCCTGACCCCGGCCGGCTTGGTTGATGAGAGCGGGAAACGGCCCGATTTTTCGGATTGCGTGGTTATTTGCCGGTATTTGATCATGGCATGCGAGGCAAAGGCCCGGGACAAAACCTGGGTCGCTTTTCGTGATTTCCCCGATGCCGGTCCCTTGACGGTGTTTTGGCGGGATGCTGTGGAAAGGCCGATCGCGGAAGCCTTTGCCGGTCGGATCGATGCCCTCTCTTCAGCCTGTGATGCTCTTGGCGCACGGCCGCCGGACACGGACATCGCCTGCGATTTGTGTCGTCAGTTTTCTCTCCTGCCCAAGGTCCCCCTGCTCCTGATCTTCAACGACAAAGACGAAGATTTTCCCGCCGCCGCCTCGCTACTGTTCGAAAAGCGGGCCGACGGTTTTCTGGATGCGGAAAGCCAGGCGATTCTGGGGAACCGCCTGACCATACGTCTGACGGCCGGCATGAACGGAGAATAGGCGTCCGAGAAAAAATCAGCTACCGGAGAAATGAGAAAGGATTTTTTTTCTCAACCGTTGAAACCAGTTATCCTCATCGACCGGTTCGTTATCGGAAATGATGCAGGCGCGCTCGAGGAAGCGCCCAAATTCCGGGTTTATCTTTCCGAACCGGACAATCCTCTCGATGGAGAGCAGGTTGTCCATGGTCGGCAAATCCATTTCGATGTCCGATTCGCGGCGGATGGTCTCCATGGTGACCGACAATGCATAAATGGTCACATGCTCGGCCAGTTCATCGGCCGTCATCTTGGCTGTCTTGGCGCCGTTGTACCCTAAAACCTCATGGGCGCAGGCGACCAGAACCGGATCACCGGTATCCAGGGGGTGGGTGCATTGATCGACGATAAAATTCTTGTCCAGAAAATCGTCGCACAACTTCTGGATGGCCTTAAGCCAGAATGCGTTCAGATTCTGGGGTAAAACCGCATTCGGGCCATGGGAAAGCACTTCATTGGCAAACCGGGATAACATGCACGTAACTCCTTATATTTCCATAATAAATCACTTTTCTACATACCACATCGCCGTCCGACCGATTCAAATCGATCCGGACCACTATAATATCCGGTAGTGAACGGCCAGCGGATCACTATCGGCGACACACTGCCCCAAACCGATGAACCCCTTGTTTTTGAGTTGCATTTCATCGCGTCTGAGGATCGTCTGCGATTTGCCCAGGGGGGTCACAAAGGTACCGTTCGTACTCTGATCGATCAGCATGAAGCGACCGCGGCGAAGTTCGATCCGCATGTGCATGCGCGAAACCAGAGGGTTGTCGACGATCAGATGATTTCTTTTTCCTCTTCCCAGGGTCAGAACCGGCGTTTCGTTATCGACCAGCACACGATAATCGCGATAGCGAATCTGCAAAAAATCCTTCTTTTCCGTCAACGCGGCGATGACCTCTTCGGTCAGTGAGGTACTCATGGTCATCTGCTCGGGTTTGCCCCAGATCAATTCGTGGATCTCCACAAGGGTATCTTTCCCCCGAACCCGCGTGTGATCCACCATCCGGGCGTTGCTCTGCAAGGCTTTCTTCATCGCGCGCAGGGTCTTCCGGGTGGTGATGATCTGGTCGGTCTTGGCCAACGCCACCATACGAGCGGCAACATTGACCGCATCCCCGAATACATCGCCGGGCTTGAAAAGCACTTCGCCGTAGTGAAAACCAATTCTCAAATGAATGCCGGCATTCATCATCCTCGAATCGTAAGAGACATCCTCATGCATCTGCCTTGCCGCTTCCGCCGCCTGGTCCGGCGTTTTGAAGATGCACATCACCTCATCGCCGATGGTTTTGATTACCTTGCCCTTGTTCTGATCGACCACCTGTTTTAACAGCGACAGGCAGGCGGCAACCAGCGCCTGCCCCTTGACATCGCCGAAAGTATCGTACAGACGCGTGCTTTCGGAAATATCCGCGAAGAGAATCGTTACCCGTCGGCTGGGGGGCTGCATACCGGCAAATCACCTCGTGCCGGGCCGATGGCCCGGGCGATTACAATAAGGTTCGTCATGAGAAGGCCCGCGGCGGGCGCTCATGAAATAGAGAGCAGATAGCTTCTCAAATTGGCCTGACTGTTGCTCAATCCTAATTTTTTCCTCAGATTTTTCCGATGGAAATGAACGGTCGCATCCGATACATTCAGGATATCGGCGATCTCCTTACTGCTCTTGCCGTCCTTGACCAACGACGCCACCTGGATCTCCTGGGGCGTCAGAAAAATGCTGGCGTTGGCCAAACTCTGGATCATCGGCGAGACGATCTCCTGAAGCCGGGACTCAACGAGCTCGACAGTTCTTTTGTCTTTTGTTTTCAAACTGGCCCGCTTGAGTTTTTCGATATAAGGCATCACCGTGTCCCTGACATTGGCTAGCACGTTGCGTTCAAGTTCGGATTTATCGTTGTCGCGCTGTTTGAGCAGCACTTTCAAGGCAATATTGGCCTCTTCCAGCTCGGTCTTCCGCCGGGTCAACTGAAGCTTACTCTCACGCAAGGCTTCTTCAGCCAGCTTGATGGCCGTAATATCCTCGTGACTGACAACGATCCGCAGGGGGCCGTCTCCGGACATTTTAACGGCGCGCAAATAATACCAATGAGGACCATCCGTGCACAAACAGCGATAGTCCATTAAAAATTCCTCCACACGCCCTTCAACCACGTCGCGAATCCCTTGGGCCACGGCCCGAGAGTTGTCACCCGTCTCTCCCTTGGCCGCCTCGCATACATCCATGTACTTGTCTCCAATAAAATCATGGCTTGCGGGCATACCGCTACTGACGGCGAAAGCCTTCCAAGCTTGATTGGTATCCAGGATGATGCCCCGCTCGTCGACGATGGCAATCTGCGCCGATAAAGAATCCAGAACGGTTCGTGCCTCCTCGCTGGAATAGCACAGCGGCAGGTCTTTTTGAGCCAATGAATTGTCGGATCGTTTGTTCATCGTCCGTAACAATTGCATGAATATCGGGAAAACGCCACCATCGAGTTTGGATAGACCGATCCGGGTGGCAGCCGAACGAAAAAGCTTCGGCCCCTATCATACGTCATCCACTGCCCATTGTGAAGCATCTTCAAAAATGCCCGCATTCCTTTTCAGACCTTTTGACCAAAGGGTACCCGATTTTGATCTTGACGATGGCGTTTCACGCTCGATACTATCGATTTCTCCTGTCTTTACCAAAATCATCCGTTTTTTCGGAAAGCTAAACCCAAAAAAAGGGGGTACCATGACCTTTCACCAAATCGGGATTATTGTTTTGTGCCTGTCCACCTTGTTGGCCGGCTGTGCGACCAAAAGTGATTTTGAACGTCTGGAAAGCAAGGTCGATCTTTTGCTCAAGGCGACCAAGCGCTCAACCCTCGAGGAGGTGTTCGGACCACAAGCCTCCGAGATTTCAAGTCGAATTGCAAAACTGAACACGGAGCAACGGCAAGACTTTGAAAAACTTCAGGAAGACTATGCCGGTGGATTGCTGGCCGTAGAAGACGTAAGGCAGCAAATGCTCGGCATCCTGGGAAACAACGACCGCTTGGTCAGTACACGGCACGGGATCTATATTCGCGATCTTACGGGTAAAAAAATCAAGGCGGTCTCCATGGATACCAAACTCGTCAACTGCCGGCTTATGGACACGGAGGCCATCCCGGCCGCCATTCGGGAAAAACAGGTACTGGAGCGGTTTTCCTGGGGACAGGGCCAGCTGGACGGCCAGACCATCCTATTCCCCTGGGAACTAACCATCTCTTCCTTTACCAAGGAAATCGCCGAACATACCGCCAGAAAAACCGCCCAGGAATTTATCAAAATGGGCGGCGGCAAACAGTGGCAGCGGCCCATTCGTATTCAGGTTTCAACCGAAAAGGACGAACAGGTCAAAATCACCACCGACGAGGAAGAGAGCGAAGTCTATTTCAATTACGAACATTCGGAACCCGAGCCGGTACCTACGGCACCCGCAGCCGAGGATTCAGAAGGTCAAACGAGCCAAGGCCAATAGGATTCGAGCAATCGTTATCGCTGATGCCGATGGATAGCAGAAAACTGGAATTTTAATGGCCCGGCTTAAATTTCAAATTGACCCGACTATTGGTTCACAGTTTATGGAAGGTATTGTCATGGCCGTGACACAAACAAAAACGGACACACAAGGAGAATGACAATGCAAAACAACGCAACCAAAGGCGAATGGGTCGGCCTGTTCCGGGAAATGGGCATGTCCGACGATGACATGATGAAATGGCACCGGCTCTTCGAGGCGCGCCATCCAGATGGACACGCAGTTTTTCTGGCATAGCTTGGTCTTTCGGACGATGAAATCGCCGGTATCCGGGAAAAAAGCAAATAAATTATCAAGGGCGGTGGCGTAGGTATGCCACCGCCCTTGATTTTCCCCTTTGACGGGTTTCCAACAAATCATGAAGACCTATTCGATTTCACAATTGGCCGGGGCGTTCGGGCTCTCCCGCAACACACTTTCATACTATGACCGCATTGGCCTGCTGCGCGCACCCGAGAGAACCGCCTACTTTAGGATCAAATTAATTATTTATCGCAAGGACCGTTTTTACACCACACCCTGGTCCAGCATGGCATTCACCACCTTGACAAACCCGGCGATATTGGCGCCGTTCATGTAGTTGCCGGGCGTGCCGTACTGCTCGGCGGCATCCAGGCAGGTCTTGTGGATGCTCTTCATGATCATTTGCAGGCGGTTGTCCACCTCCTCGCGGGTCCAGGAGAGGCGCATGGAGTTCTGGGTCATCTCAAGACCCGATACGGATACGCCGCCGGCATTGGCTGCCTTGCCTGGTCCGTAGAGCAGCTTATGCTCGATGAACAGGTCGATCCCCTTAGGCGTGGTGGGCATGTTGGCCCCTTCACTCACAACCTTGACGCCGTTATCGATCAGGTTCTGGGCATCATTTTTGTTGATCTCGTTCTGGGTGGCCGAAGGGAAGGCGCAATCGGCTTTGTGGTTCCAAAGCGGATTGTAGTCCTGCTCCGGGTCTACCGGGGTGTAAACGGCATCCGGATATTTCTCGGTATACTCCTTGACCCGGCCCCGGCGCACGTTTTTAAGGTTCATCAGGAAGGCCAATTTCTCACGGTCGATACCGGCCTCGTCATAGATGTAGCCCGAGGAGTCCGAGCAGGTGACCGGTTTGGCGCCCAGGTCGAGCAGTTTTTCGAGCGTGTACTGGGCAACGTTGCCCGAACCGGAGACCAGGCAGGTCTTGCCTTCCAGACTCTCGCTTTTGGTGGCCAGCATCTCGGCGGCGAAGTAGACCGAGCCGTAACCGGTGGCCTCGGGACGGATCAGGCTGCCGCCCCACCCCAGCCCCTTGCCGGTGAGCACGCCGGAGAATTCGTTGCGCAGCTTCTTGTACATCCCGAACAGATAGCCAATTTCGCGGCCGCCTACACCGATGTCACCGGCCGGCACGTCCGTGTTCGGACCGATGTGGCGGAACAGCTCGGCCATGAAGCTCTGGCAAAAGCGCATCACTTCCATGTCGCTTTTGCCCTTGGGATCGAAATCGCTGCCGCCCTTACCGCCGCCCATGGGCAGGGTAGTCAGGGCGTTTTTGAAAACTTGCTCAAAGGCCAGGAATTTGAGAATTCCCAGGTTCACCGACGGATGAAAACGCAGCCCACCTTTGTACGGACCGATGGCGCTGTTCATTTCAATACGATATCCCCGGTTGACCTGAATTTCGCCCTGATCGTCCACCCAGGGCACGCGGAAGAGAATCGTCCGCTCGGGCTCAACCAGTCGTTCGAGAATTTTGGCTGACCGGTACTCGGGGTTGCGGTCAATCACTGGCTGAATCGAGGCCATTACTTCCATGACCGCTTGGTGAAACTCTCTTTCTCCCGGATCCTTTGCTTTGACAACATCGACGATCGACTGCATGGCAACACCTCTCTTGTAATTATTAATTTTTCCCCAACGTCAATCCCAACTCCAAGGCTTCCCGGTTCATATCCAAAAATCCGGGGGGAATACGGGACTCAAGGGATTTCATGATCGAATCGGGATTGATCAAATCGGTCATGCCGATGATCGTGCCCAGCATACAGATATTGAAGACAATGGGCTTGCCGATCTTCTCCATCACGGTTTCGTACATGGGGATTTCTCGCTGGCGGGCATCCACCTTGAGCGCCGGTTTAACGTAGCGCGGGTCGGTGAGAAGAAGACCGCCGGGGCGAATGATGCCCATGAACTTGTTGTAGGCCTCCTGGGTCAGGCAGACCAATACGTTGGGCTGGTTGACCTTGGGGAAGTTGATGGTCGAATCGGAAATGATCACATCCGTGCGCGTGGCCCCGCCTCGGGCAGCCGCACCGTAAGCCTGGGTCTGCACCGCTTCCAGCCCTTCGTGTAATGCCGCCGCCTCGGCCAAAATGATGGCCGCCGTAATCACCCCCTGGCCTCCGGAACCGGAAAACACCATTCTGCATCTTTCCATTAGTTTCCTCCTCCAGCCCGTTCGATGATTTTGTCGTATTCTGCGCAGTACTCGGGTTTATCTGCTTGTACGAAGATTCCCCGCTCGATCAGCTCCGGATTCTCCTGTTTGGCCTTGGAACCGATGGGCGTGGTGATTGTTTTAAGCCGATTCATCATCTCCACCGCGCCGCCCAATTTGTTCTTGCGGCCGAAATAGGTGGGACACTGGCTCATCACCTCCACCACGGAGAATCCCTCATGCAGGACCGCCTCGCGGATGATATCGGCCATCTGCTGCACATGATACGTAGTGGTACGGGCCACAAAGGTCGCCCCGGCTGCCTTGGCCATCTCCACGATGTCGAACCCCTGGTCGATGTTGCCGTAGGGCGCGGTGGTGGCTTTCATGCCCGGACCGGTAAGCGGTGAGTACTGCCCGCCGGTCATACCGTAGATGCGGTTGTTCATCACGATGGCCGTGATGTCGATATTGCGCCGGGCGGCGTGGATGAAATGATTGCCGCCGATGGAGAGGGAATCGCCATCGCCCATGGGTACGATCACGTTCAACTCGGGTTTACTCAGTTTGACCCCCGTGGCAAAAGCCAGAGCACGGCCGTGGATCGTGTGCAGGGTGTGAAAATCCAAATATCCCGATATGCGAGAAGAACAACCGATACCGGAAACCATTACCATCTCATTTCGGCTGATGCCTAATTTTTCAACCGCCCGGATCATTCCATTTAGCACGATCCCGTGACCGCAGCCGGCGCACCAGAGATGCGGGAAAAACCGCTGACGAATAGAATCCTGAACCGCCATATCACACACCCCTTCCCTTGATCAGACGCAGCATCTGCTTGATATCCGTGGGCGAGATGAACACCCCATCGAAACGGTTGGCCAAAAACACCCGCTCCGGGTTGCTTACCGACGCCTTGACCATCTGGCAAACCTGACCCATGTTCATCTCCACCACCACCGTGTAATGGGCGTCGGAGCAATACTTCCTCACCACATCGGCCGGAAACGGCCAGAGGGTCTGAAGCTCCAACAAGCCGATCTTATGGCCCCTGGCCCTCAGCCCCTCGACGATGTGCAGGGCCGAGCGCGCCGAGGAGCCGTAACTCACCAGCACCGTGTCCGCGGCCCCGTCGTCGAGGTAAAAGGTTTTGTACCTGGCCATCTGGCCGGCGTTGTTCTCGATCTTGTCCACGATGTGACGCAACAGGCCATGTACGATCTGAGGATTGTCCGAGGGAAAGCCCCACATGTCGTGGGCCAGGCCGGTCACGTTATAGCGGTGAACGTCACCAAAATCGCTCATGGGCAAACGGCCGTCCTCCCTGGGAAGATACGGATGGTAGTCCACCCCCTGCTGCACCGCCGTGCGCAAACGATCCACCAGGGGGATTTCTCCCTCCTCGGGAATCCTCAGTTTCTCGCGCATGTGGCCCACCACCTCGTCGAACAAAAGAACCACCGGTGTGCGAAAGGTCTCGGCGATGTTGAAGGCCTCCACGGTCATGGCGAAGACGTCCTGGTGGTTGGAGGCGGTCAGGCACACGATGCTGTGGTCTCCGTGGGTGCCCCAGCGGGCCTGCATCACATCTCCCTGACTCCCGTGAGTGGGAACGCCCGTGGAGGGCCCGCCCCGCTGCACGTTGACGATTACGCAGGGAATTTCGGCCATCACCGCGTAGCCCAAGGCCTCCTGTTTCAGAGAGAACCCTGGTCCCGAGGTTGCCGTGAGAACTTTGTGGCCGGTTAAAGAGGCTCCAATGCAGGCGCACATGGAGGCGATCTCGTCTTCCATTTGAATGAACTTGCCGCCCCGCTTAGGTAGCTGCACACTTAAATGCTCGGCGATCTCCGTGGAGGGTGTGATGGGATAACCGGCGAAAAAATTCAGCCCCGCATACAATGCGCCTTCCACGCAGGCCTCGTTGCCCTGGACGAATTTGATAGTTTTGCTCATGCGGCTACCTCCTTCGCCTGTCGCGTTTCGACCTCCACCTCGATGGCCAGGTCCGGACAGCGCAGCTCGCACAGTCGGCAGGCGATGCAGTCTTCGGGTCTTACGACCACCGCCTTATCCTCCCGGTCAAGTTCCAGCACCTTCTTGGGACAAAAGGCCACGCAAATACCGCAGCCCTTGCACCATTCACGGTTGATCCGATGTTCCTTCAGTTTTGTTTTTGACATGTTCTTTCCGTTTTACTGTAGATAAGTTTGCCCTGTTGACTGAGAGTGCCCATCCGCAAATGGGCACTAATTAACGGCGCTTCCAAGTACTGGACTCTTTCGCCACCTGAGTAATGTTATCTTGAGCCACATTGGTCAGGTTAAGGGCCTGGACACATTTATCCTTCACAAATTTTGTCAACAGGTCCGCAGCATCCGCACCATTGTCTTTATTGGTTTTGATGAATTCAGCTTCAATATCCGCCATATCCTCAAAAAGCACCGCTTCAAACGGATCGAACGCTTTTCTAATGGCATCATGGTATCTGTTGTACTGAGTAAAAGCTCTGGCCTTTATCATCTGGAAGGCGGCAGCGGCCTCCGGGCCTTTGAAGCGGTTGTCAATATCTGTAACACCCACATAAAACGGGATATAAACAGAGTTACAGGGGGGCATGAAGGCGTGAATCATTACTCCTAGTTCATTGGGAATATCCGGTCTTGCAATCATAATAGCTGAAGACGCCGTGGCACCCTCTACACCATTGTGGCAAATTGCCCGGATAAACATGTGTTTATCCGTCATTACACGCTTCGGCTCGTAGGCTTGCCACTCTTTCCAATCCATCATATCGGAACTGTAAAAAGGGGTCTGGTTCGTCTTGACAACCTTACCTCCGGGAAGGACATAAGTGTCGTATTGATCCCGCGCAAAAGCCATAAAGTCTCTTGGCACCAATTTCCCTTCTTTATTTTTGAGTAGCTCCATTGCCCTCTGATAGCGTTTTTCAGTATTGTACAGAGTCTCAACATTTTTCCGTTTATCCAACTCGTTATTCTCCGGATAAAGCTCATCCGTAGAGTAGACTTTGGTAAAATTGATACGTTTGGTTCCGGCCGGCACCCACCTCTTCTCCACGGCAAAGCTGACCAAATCGGGCGAGGCGAGATCGTAATCGTCTCCGATTTGATACTGATTTGAGCGTGCCGTTACCGTGTCGCTATATTTCTTTGCGACCCACCGCGGACCTGTAATAGCGACGACCCACAACTCATTGGGATCGCCGATCTCAAAAATAATACCGTTCCACGCTTGACCGAACCTGGGAACGATAGCGGCAATGACATCAACCCCTTCACGGGCTGTTTTTGCCCGTTCCAACACCAATCGAACCAAATCGTTGTCATGAAGGCTTTTTTTGAATCCCAGCAGGTCACGGCTCGGTGCGTCATTATCTGCCACAACAACCTGGTATTCGTTGACCCCCATACCATACCCCCAACGCCCGGCGCTGCGGGAACCAATGAACTTGTTGGTCTTCTTCACTTCGGGAATATCAATATAGGCCGCTTTGTAAATAGCCCCCTTGGGATGGGTGGCGGCCTCATGGTAGCCGATCTCACTAAGCGTTTGAGATCCAAGATCCCGGTTTTTCGTAATAATCGTTCCCTTCCCCGACGCCAATGCCTTCCCGTGGGCCATGAAGGTAGTACACTCCCCTGTGAACCCCGTCACCATCCGGTCAACAGAGTTGAAAATCAAAAGGTCCGCGTAAGAGATACCGGAGCCATCGGATACGCCTTTGATCCATTCTACCTTTTCCGGCAAAATCTCCTTATAAAGGGCTTCCGATTCATAGGCATACTGCCTGATCTGCTCCATATCCGCTTGAGTCTCCACGGATTTCTTAAGCACCCTATCGATATTATGACGAATTTCCGTTTGATAGCTACGCCCGAACTCAACGCCCTTTTGATAGGTAGGGGTTTCCAGTGCAAATGAGAATCCACTGAATGTGCAAAGCAGAAAAATGAAAATAGAACTCATGACGGACAATTGGACAAATCGTCGATTGGCACCCATATCAAATTCTCCTTTTCCTATGATTAAAATAACGCCCGCCCGAAAAATTCACATTAAAGGACGAACACCAGCTAAAAAGCCACGGAAAAAATTATTGATCGGGATTGAGCATTGGCAACTGTTTGAATGCAAGAACACTGCCGAGCCCTAACATTATGCAAAAAACGAAATTCAGCTCGGAATTGACGCGTTTCATCATTAAGACGGGCCTTTGTTTTGAGCAGGAAGCATTGGTCGGGGAAGATGTCGGGCCCGTATAACAATGAGCATTTACACCAATAATGAGGAAAAGATCAATTGGTTTATAGGAAAATAAGGCTTTGGGGTCGCTAAGAAGGGCATAATTGATGACGTGGATGTAAGCAAAGTCATGTGGTTGCCGCAGCGGAAATAGTTTGCCGGTGCCCTGTTTTGGAGAGGGCACCGGCAGAAATATCAACATCCACCTATTTTGGTTGCAAAGGCGACTTAATCGGCTTCGGAACCTACCACAATTTAAACAACGTGTTCACAAAGCAACCGCTATCGCCATCACTTTTTTCTTCGGATGTTTTTACACTTATCGAGGAGGTTCCCTGTACGATTTCACCATCTGAAAGCGCTCCTAAAAGCTCAAGATCCATGGTGCCATCCTTGAAAAATTTGGTTTCGGTTTGAAAAGTTGCACTTACGTCATCATAACCATCACCATTGACGTCACTGATTTCG
This sequence comes from uncultured Desulfosarcina sp., assembly GCA_963668455.2. Taxonomy (GTDB): domain Bacteria; phylum Desulfobacterota; class Desulfobacteria; order Desulfobacterales; family Desulfosarcinaceae; genus Desulfosarcina. Next base: position 110,173 of record CAXXOY010000014.1, on the reverse strand, counting down.
ACGCTATCCGAATCCGCAGCGACGTTGAATCCGTTCAAGGTCAAGGCGGAGGTGTCGATGCTGCTAAGATCCAAATCCGCTGTTCCATAAATGATCACAGGGATCGTTTCAAGGTCACTGGCAAGGAAATAATCTTTATTCCCGGACGGCTCCATGTCGATCTTGATTTCAGCCGTTACAACATCAGATACGCTTAAAGAAAGCGTGTAATCTCCGGTGCCTGCATTCCAGTTGCGATATGTACGATCTCCCCATTGCGACCACTCACCAAGCCTCGCCTTCACATAATAAACACCGGATGCGGGACAGGTCCAGACGATCTGGGATAAAGAGTTGTCCTCACTGATATCATCGTTATCCGTGAGTTCGGTTTCTCCATCGGTGTCATACAGAGTGAGGCCGGTGTCATTCTCACCACCGGTTGTAATGGTGTACGCTTTGCCCTGGACCGCCGCAAAACGGAAGAAATCCACATCACAGCCCAATTCGGAGGTTCCGCTGGCTCCGCTCAAAGGCAGATAGGTCGAGCCGTAATTATCACGGGACCATTCGAAGGCACTGTTGCTGTGGTCGTCGCTCAAAATGGAATAGACATACTCGTCACGTTTTTCTTCCCAGGTATTTAAATCGCTCTGCTCGATGATGCCGTTGCCATCGAAATCCCCACTCGAAATAAACGCAGCATCGCCAGTTTTACTTCCCATGGCCGCGGACAGAAGGGTTTCGTCTTCTTCATCCACGACCGTATCGTCATTGAAGTTGCCGGGGATCAGATCACGGATATCATAAACGACAGGTTCTGCATCCTTGCTGCAAACAACTATCTGATACTCCTCCATGGCGACCCATGTGCTTTCATCGAAGCCTGTCGATCCTCCGCCGGTTCCTTCAATGGTGTTGCCGTCGCTATCCAAATTTTCCCCTATTGTTCCGGACAAGGCATATTTGGCGACCTGGGTAACTTTTGTGGTACTGTCATATTTATAGTTAAGCGTATAGCCCCGTTTAAAACCCCACATGGTGTTGCCGTCGCTCATGATGAAATTGATGCTTTGCGTCTCACCGTGATTGAGCAGTCGCGCAATTGCTTTCACGATGCCGTCGAGCGTCGTTCCTCCGTTGGCATGGCTTTCTTTGATATGTTTCATGACGAGTAAAAAATACAACTCGGAATCGATTGCCCATTCAATGTCGCCGACGACCCAGCCACCCTCCGGCTCATCGTATTTCCAGTATTGCAAGGGGTAGCACCCCAATACACCCGAACTGTTCGGCAGATCATTGACCCAATCGTTGTCTTCCGAATCGGTACTACCGTCAATAATCAGATATCGGGCTCTTTCTTTATTGCAGCCGCCGTTTTGGATAAAGGACCAGGTTTTTCCATCATATTCCCTGTAAAAAGGATGTGCATCGGCCACATAGCCGCCACAACCGGATGAACCGGTACGCCAATGCACCAGAACGACCTTGGGTTTGGTTTCATCCATCTGGCTTACCGTTGCTGCATAGGCCCCGGCTTCAACGCAAGTGCCGTCGAAATCGCACCATTGGCCATCCACGGATGGCTTTTCCGCGCTTCTGGTGAATGTTGGCGTAGCTCCCCAATCGGCATACTCGCCGATGCCCCACCCATTGCTCTGATCTCCATATATCATCGAGTTTGAATCCGTTATCAGGTTGTTCACCATGATGCCATCGGGAAGGTCATCTCCCATAATTCCGTAAAGGACGCAAGCACCGGCTGCTCCGGGGAATATTGTCAACAGCGTTACAATGAGGAATCCGATGGTTCCGGATGAAATAAAATATAAACTCCCGTTTTTTCTACTTCTCATGCTTTCCCTCCTTCTACGTGTTAGATCATTCAGCTTACCTGCTCTCATATAGGGTATGGTGTGCAAAACCAACTAACCATACCGTTCAACAACAACTCGTAAAATCAGGCCAACGACTAATTAGAAGCAACCGATCACTTCGTTAAAAAACGAGAACTTTCGCTTTTCCAAACAAGGGATAGTGGTATTGACTACCATTCTCCTTGGCGACTGGGAACATCTCTGTTACAAAAATGGTGCCACGCGACAATAATGTTTCATTTTTGCACCAGCCCAACTTGGAAGCCACACCGTAAGACATGAGTAGCGATGGGAATTACAGATAAACAAAATTTAAGCGTATCACCCACAACGGGTGGGAAACCGGGACCACACAAACGCGCCTGAAAATGCTCAAATAAACAAAGATTGATGAAATGCTCAATCAAAATGACCGATCAGTTAAAATTTATCTTTTCCAATCGGTAGCGCATTGTCGGCCGCGACAAACAAAGAATCCTGGCAGCCTTGGAAACATTGTTTTTGGAAATATGCATCGCTTGATGTATCAGCCGCTTTTCCAGATCCTCCAAGTCGATCCCAGTGTCGCTAAGGAGAAATTCAACGAGTTGGTCCATGTTCATGTCGTCCAGGACCGCCTCGGGAGATTCGTTCAACACAAGATGACGGGTTGTGATTTGATCATCTTTACACAAAATCATGGCACGTTCGATGGTATTTTTCAGCTCACGGATATTGCCGCGCCACTGATGTTGTTTCAGCAGATCCAGGGCTGCCCGACTCAATTTCGGTGTTTTCTTACGGCCGAAATCCAAACTGAATTGTTGAATAAAATGGTGGCAAAGCAAAGTGATATCGCCACGGCGCTCGCGCAGGGGAGGAATCTTGATTGGAAAAACATTGATGCGATAATAAAGGTCGTGACGAAACCGTTTCTCTTCCACCATTTTTTTTAAACTGCGATTGGTGGCGGCAATAACCCGAACATCGGCCTGGATGGAACGTGAGCTTCCCAACCGTTCGAATCGCTGCCCTTCCAGGATGCGCAACAATTTGGCCTGCACATCAAGACTCATATCCCCGATTTCATCCAAAAAAAGGGTGCCTCCGGAAGCGACCTCAAACTTACCCTTCTGTTGCCGGTCCGCCCCCGTGAAAGCGCCCTTTTCATAACCAAAAAGCTCCGCCTCCAGCAGGGTCGCCGGTATCGCGGCGCAATTGACCGGCAGGAAGGGACCGTCGGCGCGTTCGCTGTTGTAGTGTATCGCGCGGCTGAGCAGTTCCTTACCCGTTCCGCTCTCCCCCGTGATCAGGACGGTTGTGTCGGTGGGAGCGACATCACCGGCCAACTTGAGCACTTTGCAAATAGAGGAGGAGTTTCCAATAATATTATGAAATTGATACTTGTCCTCGACCTCCTGACGCAGACAGCGCAACTCTGATGTCAACCGGCTGATATGCAGGGCTTTGCTTACACAATCTCGCAGCCGTTCTTCCTTGAAGGGTTTGGTTACATAATCGAATGCCCCCAGACGGATGGCCTCGACAGCATTGTCTATGGATCCAAAGGCCGTTATGACAATCACGGGCAGTTCCGGATTTTTCTCTTTGATAAATGCCAGTATCTCCATTCCATCAGGCCTCGGCAGTTTCAGATCGGTAATTACCAAATCGAAACGCTCCTGCTCCAACGCGTCGATGGCCTGTCGACCATTTTCCGCTTCGAAAAGCTCGAGCTCCAATTCGCTGAGCTGCATCACCATAACCCGGCGCATACGGGCTTCATCTTCAATGATGAGTACTTTAGATTTCTTTTTCATTTTTGTCATCGTAACATGGAAATTTTATAAAAACCTTGGTCCCCTCATCGGGTATACTGTCAAATTTAATTTCAGCTTGGTGAAGTTTGATAATCCGATAAACGATCGGCAGCCCCAGGCCGATGCCGTCGTTACGAAAACTCACGAATGGTTCGAAAACTCTATCTAACTGGCTTGGCAAAAGTCCATGGCCACTATCGGCAATGGTGATGTGCAGTTCCCATCCCGACACCTTATGTATCAAAGGCGAATAAGTCGATTCGGCACTCTTTTTCCGTGGCTTGTAATCGGCTTTTACTTGCAGCACGCCTCCGTCCGGCATGGCTTGGGAGGCATTGATTAAAATATTGAAAAACGCCCTTCGGATCTGATCTCTATCGGCCTGACATACTTTTTTCTCAGTGGTTATTTCAGTTATTATTTTAATGCCATTGCTATCCATTTGCGATTCCAGTACAGAAGTCGCTTCTTCAAGCAACGCCACGAGATCAATGGGGGAAAATATGGGCGATGCCGGTTTGGAAAAAGTCAGAAAAGAGGTCAGGCTTTTATCAAGGCGTTCGGTTTCGTCTACAATGAAACGTGCCGCCTCCTCGCGCATGGCCAGGGGACGGTTGGCATTGGCCACCACCTGCGCGGCCCCGAGAATTACCCCCAGAGGATTTCTCAGCTCATGGGCAATGCCAGCCGTCATTTGCCCCAGAGCGGCCATTTTTTCTTTTTCCACCAACTCGATATAAGTCCGTTCCAATTCGGCCTGGCTCTCCTTGAGAGACCGGGCCATGAGGTTGAAAGAGTTGGCGAGTGATTCGGCGATATCGAGCTTCGGCGGTTGAACGGTGAAGTCCAGATTCCCGCTGCTGACACGATCAATGCCCGTTTTCAACGCTTTCAACGGCGTGACGATGGTCAGGGTCAAGATGTAGCTGAACATAAAGCACAACACCATGGCGGCCACAACCGAACTGACGATGGTTTTTTTTATCTTTTCGACATGCTTCAACAGTTCCGTCATAGGGAAGGTGACGCCCACGGTCCAGCCAATTTCAGGGTACACGGTATAGGCCGAAAAAAACTCTTTTTCACGAAAAATTGTCAACCCGGACTGCTTGCCGGTGGCTTTCAAATCGGTTAGGCAGGTGCTGAGCAAATCAATGTGCATCGCATCCGCATCTTGCTGCTGGGCCAGTCCTGGATGAGCAATGACGCGGCCATGCTCATTCTCGATGATATACGCATATCCTTGATTATCGATTTTAATGTTTCGTAAAAATTTTGAAAAAGTCGACAGGTCGATATCGACGCCACATACGCCCATTGCCTCGCGTTCGCTGTTGTATACTGGACAGGATGCCGTAATTCCAGGATTTTGCGACGAGGCAAACAAATAGACATTGGTCCAATGCTCACCGTCTGACGCAATGGCGCCTTTGTACCAGGGGCGAGTACGCGGATCATAAATTTTGTGTGTTTCCGGTTTTTGTGGCGGGACCATGACGAAGAAGCCATCCCGGCTGCCAAAATAAACATTGGCGAATTCCGGGTGATTTTTCCTCATGATGTAGAAGTAGTCAATCAAATCCGTCTCGTCATGGGTATCAATTATATTGTCTTCCAGAAAGGCTTTGGTCAATCGCGCGCTTTCCATGTGCTTGGACATAAACTGCCGAATCTGCTCTGAAATTTGAACGGACATATTGATCGAGTAGTGATGCATTTGCTTCTCGATCGCTTTACGGGCCTGATGGTACGCCAGAAAACCGGTGCCGGGTATAAAAATGGTAATAATCAAACCTAGGGATAAAAAGACCCGGATTTGAAAGGAATGCTGGAGTTTTACTAATGATATCATTTCACGCCCGGATTCTTGTCGTACAACAACTTGCAAATTTCGTCAGCCAATGGCTGAACTGGTTTTTGTTTTTCAAGGTACTCTTTTGCACAGTTTACCACCTTGGAGGAACTCGATGTCGGCCCTTTCAACAAAACGCATAACGCATAACCGGTTGCCAAGCTCTCTCGATAGCCCGCCCAAAGCGCTTGAAAGGCCTCCAACCGTTCTTCTTCCCGCACGCTTTTTCGAACGATCTCCAAAAGCGCCAGGCTGGCCCAATAGAGAGCCTTTTTTTTGGTTGATGCCTGAGCATTGGATTTTATTTCAGGCATTACCAAAACGACCCAGGTGACCGGTGATTCCATCTTCACCCTGGCATCCGGGTAGTATCGATAAACGGTTTGGTGATGCTCAATGCCCTCTTTTTTCCGGTTCAACAGGTCTGTAAGGATCCATCCCATGTACCAGTGTGCTTTCACACAGATATCCGGAAGTTCGGGAAAACTTGCAATAATTCGTCGGTAATCTGCCAAAGCTTCCAGACACATCTTTGCATCAGCAAAACGATGGTCAACACCAAGCTTCAGATAGGCCATCTCCAACTCCGCTTCAGCCCGCACGGGCCCGACATCGCTGAAGCGCTCAACAACCACCTTGAGTGCCGCCCGTCTTTCAAACGGATCCGAAAACCGCGACAGGGCGTAACGCAATTGCTCTTGGGCGGTTGGGAAAAGATGGATTTCATAGCCATCATAACTTACCACATCCACCAATTTTTCCGGAGTTCGGACCGGTTCCGGTGGTGTTTCTCCGCACTGTATCAGCAGAGTACTCGCAAGGATCAATAAAATCGCCATGATCCACATTCTCTGAAGATACTCATGCGAAAATGGGCTGTTATTTCCAAGCGCCATGAAAATTGCCTTCCGTAACAAAGTTCAATTTGAGCATATCATCACATTTCAACCAAATGCGCCAATAAAGATAAGTCACATTTCCAATTTTATAGCAACCACACGATTGCCTTTTTTATTCAATCAGCCAGTTTCCGCTTTACCGGCCATGGTAATGATAGCCGCCGGGAAATTGCCGTAAAAGATCGAATTATCGATGATAGAGAGCGTTTATTATCGATTCCGCAAATAACGTGCCTTTACCGATAACCAATTATTTTTCTCAGCTTGTGGCACAATGGTTGCTGAATACAGCTTTAATACGTAGCCACTCCCTCGAGGCGATATACCACGGTTCATCAATTCCTCATAACCGGGTTTCGAATAATTAAAAGACCATTCTCGGTCTTTAGAGAAGTATGTCAGTAACAAAACCAAAAAGAAAGGAAGCGTAATGAAAAGAGGACAAAAATCAGCAGTTGTATTCTTAGGAGTTATGATACTCAGCCTGGCGCTTGTAATGCCGGCATCAGCCAGAAAGCAGTTCTTTGCCATCGCCACCGGTGGTACCGGCGGCACTTATTACCCGCTGGGCGGTGTTCTGGCCCAGGCCCTTTCCAACAAAGTACCCGATATTATCGTAACGGCCCAATCCGGCAACGCATCGGTGGCAAACTGTAACCTGATTGGAAAGCATGAAATCGAATCGGCCTTTGTGCAAAACAATGTTGCCTACGCCGCTTATACCGGGACGGCTCAGTTTGACGGCAAACCAATCAATAATATACGAGGCATCGCGTCATTGTATCCGGAAACCATCCAGATCGTGGCCAGAGCCGGCGCGGGAATTGAAACCGCATCCGACCTGAAAGGGAAAAGACTGGTACCGGGCGACATGGGCAGCGGCGCGGAAGTCGATTGTAAGAATGTCTTGAAGGGATACGGCCTGACCTACAAAGATTTTACCAGTGTGGATTGGCTCGGCTTTTCCGGCGCGGCCCAACGTCTTAAGGACAAACAAGCCGATGTTGCATTCATCACCGCAGGCTGGCCAACCTCTTCCATCATGGAGCTTGCCACCCAGACCGGCATCAACCTGGTAATTATCGAAGAACCAATGATTAAAAAGCTTACCGAGATGTATCCTTTTTATGCGCCCGTGACCATCCCGGCCGGCACCTATCCCGGCGTCGACAAAGATGTGACCACCATTACAACCATGGCCCAGTGGGTTGTGGATGCGGATATCTCGGAAGATACCGTGTACCGTCTGACACGCGCCATGTGGGAAAAAGGCGAATTTGTCTTGCGGAAAAAAGGCGAAAAGGCTGATGAAGCTCCCAGTGGAGCGGATATCATGGCCAAGGCGCATAACAAAGGCAAGGATGTGACGCTGGAAACGGCATTGGAAGGCATGGCAATCCCGCTGCATCCGGGAGCTGAAAAATACTACCGTGAAAAGGGGCTCATCAAATAGGATCTGTCCTTGACAAATCAACACTCACAACGAACACCCGGGAATAATCCCGGACACCGTCGTATAGCATGGCGTCTGGGATTTCCCTGGGCAATAGGAGCCCTTGTTGTTCTCACTACGATTTCAGCCGGTTTCATCATAAACCGACATGTCATCGTAGCTGAATCGGTAAAGAAGGACAAAGTGATCTTTGTCCATATAGTCAGCCCCGGAGATAAGTTTTCCACCAGTTATATACATTCAGTTGAGCTGTCGCCGGTCGGAGAGTACTTCCGTATCGATGAAAACTTTCAGATTGTTCTCTATGAAACGACTTTTTGTTCATCGAATGTCGGATTGCCGTATGCGGCTTTTGGGCAGGAAGTTTTCCACACAGAAAAGGATAAGTTCCGGATCTCCAACATGCATCGCATTATCCCGGAATTGTTGATATGGGCAAACAAAAAGTATGAGAACCAATTGGAATTCGGAGGCGTTGACATGGCTCTGTATGGTTCTAAGGAAGACACCCTTATCAGAGTGCGAATCACAAAGATGCCCATTATAAAAGTGGCCTATTTGATCCTCCGGGATACCGAATGGCACTAAAGAAGGAGCAGATCGAATATGGAAAAAAATAAAGACATTATAATTGACGAAAATGCAGAAGAGATCGCCAAATACGATCCCGAAATGCGCTTTCGCGACCTCAGCGGCCTAAGCCTCAAGCTCGTATTTGCCATGACCCTGGTGCTTTCCATTTTCCATATCTACACGGCTGGCTTCGGGGTGCTTCAGGAGTGGCGTCACCGTGCATTCCACCTTGCCTTTGTACTGCCCCTGGTTTTCATGTTTTATTCAATCAGGAAAGAGAACACCGCACAAAAAAAGCACCTGGTTTACGACATCATCTATGGACTTATCGGGACCAGCCTGCTCTCAACCATGCTCTGTGAAATTCTTGAGCTTTCAACTGTCCAAACGTTGGGGACAGCTGCGATCTTCTTCCTTTTCATTTTATATTTCAAACGCCGCGAATTTTTAAGTGACCGCCTGGCCATGACTGTCGATCTTCCGCTGTTCACCATTATGGTGGCCGGATTGGGCGGGCTGATTTTTTTAGGGATACGGCACATCGACTTCGGCTATGCCTTTAAAGATCTCAATGCGTCTCTTCTATTTTGGAGTATATTTCTTTTCACCACCTTTTTCGCATTGAGTTCTTTGTTTCTTCTGCAATGGCTGTATGTCTGCAGTTCAGCCATTAAATACAAAAAGACAAATTACGTTCACGACAACATACCCTATTTCGATGTCTTTTTCGCGATCCTGGCCACGATCATCTCCGTTTATATCTTCCTGGAATTCAACGGGCTGGTACTTCGCGCCGGTCTCCCGACCAAAACGGATCTGGTTATTGGTAGTTTTGCAATTTTACTGGTGCTGGAAGGCACCCGGCGCAGCGTCGGCCCGCCATTGGCATTGATCGCGTTTTTGGTTCTGGTAAACTGCTATCTGGGACCATATTTTCTCGATATTCCAGGATTGAGCTTTTTTGCTCACCGTGGCTACTCGGTATCGCGCATTATCGAACACATGTACCTGGGCACGGAGGGTATCTTCGGCATCCCCTTAGGTGTTGTGGCCACGTTTGTGTTTCATTTCGTTCTTTTTGGAATATTTATCTCCAAAACCGGACTGGGCCAGCTTTTCATGGACCTGGCCATGGCCGTTGCCGGTGGCACGGTTGGTGGCCCGGCCAAGGTGTCGGTCGTCTCCAGCGGTTTTTTGGGGTCCATCAACGGAAGTTCCATTGCCAATACCGTTACCACCGGAGCATTTACGATCCCATTGATGAAAAAAGTGGGCTACAAACCGGTCTTTGCCGGCGCCGTGGAAGCCGCCGCATCGACCGGTGGGCAGTTGATGCCGCCCATCATGGGTGCCTCGGCATTTATCATGGCGGAATTTCTTGGTATTCCTTACATTAAAATCGCCGCTTGTGCTATTATCCCATCGTTTCTCCACTTTTTCGCTGTGGGCTGGATGGTTCATCTGGAAGCAAAGAAACAAGGGTTGATGGGGCTACCAAAAGATCAATTACCCCGTATCAAGAGTGTTTTGAAGGAGCGAGGACTTCTGCTTTTTCCCCTTTTGATCATCGTTTACCTGCTCATTTCAGGGGTTAGCCCATTTATGGCCGCCTTCTGGGGAATCATGTACTCCGTTGCCGTGGGGCAAATTCACAAAAAAACCATCGCCCTGCTGGTGACCATGGTCCTCACGGCTCCGGCAGTGCTTTTCTGGACAAACCCCCTGGCAGCATTTGGACCGGTATCCCTTGTCTGGGGCGTGGCGCTGATTGGCGGTCTCTGTGCAGCATACCGATTCAGCGAGAAGCGAGATTGGCTGTTCGGACTTATCCCCGCAGGTATCATGTGTTTTCTTTTTCTCATGAACTTTGACACCATCATCTCAGCGTTCTTGGCGCTTTTGGCAATCATCGCTGTAGGTGTTTTCTACCCCGAAAGCAAAATGCGCTTTCCCGACATTTTGGAAACCTTGGAATTGGGGACTAAAAACGCCATTGCCATCGGTGCCGCTTGTGCCTGCGTTGGGTTCATTGTGGGCACCACCACCCTCACCGGGCTGGGACTAAAATTTGCAACGGCGGTAATCCAGATGGCTTCGACAGCCGCCCATTTCGTAAGTGTCATGGATGTCACGCATATGGTGGGGCTTGAGCCGTTAACGCTCTTTTTTACCCTGGTGTTTACCGCCCTGGCCTGTTTCCTGTTGGGGATGGGAATCCCCACTACCGCTCAATACATCATCGCCTCCATGATCGCGGCGCCGGCCCTGATGCAATGGGGAATTCATCCACTGATCTCACATATGTTCGTTCTGTTTTATGCTGTTCTCGCGGATGTCACACCACCGGTGGCATTGGCGGGGTATGCGGCAGCCGGTGTTTCCGGAGGCGACCCCTTTAAAACCGGCTTTATGTCGTTTGCCCTCTCTTCGGCGAAACTGTATGTTCCTTTTGCCTTTGTCTATTCGCCGATTATTTTATGGATGCCGCGGCTGCTCGATCCAAATTCGACCTTCAACTTTATCGAGTTTCTGATTGTCTTCTCCGGCGTATTGATCGGCGTCATCGGATTGGGCGCCACGATAATCGGTTATCTAAACGACAAATCTACATTGATCGAGCGGATAGGTACCGGTTTGGCAACACTGTTGCTTCTGATTCACGGAGCTGTTACGAGTATAACGGGATTCGTTATTTTGTTGGCCATTTATCTCATCCAAAGAAAACGGAAAAACCGTCTTGAAAATACCGGCCCAATCGCGAACACCGTTTAAACTGTTATTTGAAGAAACCAACAAAATAGATCATGCGATAATAAATGTATAAAGATAGCATTCCACCTGTAAACTGGCAGCACGGCACGTGGCAACGTGCCGCTGCCGGGGATACAACTGCGCAGATAGTGATCACCGGCGATTGGGCACCCATTCGCCGGTTTGCTCGTGTCATCGAGGACGATGCCGAGGCAGTTTATGGAGATCTGCTGCCTTTGATACGCCAAGCAGATCTGAGAATCACCAACCTCGAGTGCCCCCTGACCCTTTCCGAGACGCCCATATTGAAAAGCGGGTCTGTACTCAAAGGCATCCCTGAGAACATCAAAGGTCTCACCACGGTGCCCTTCGACATCGTTACCATGGCCAACAACCATGTATTTGACTACGGTACCGAGGCCTTTATCGAGACCACTGCCTTGCTCGATACCAATGGTATCGCCCGGGTCGGTGCCGGTATGCATGGCGTTGAGGCGTTCCGGCCATTGATCAAAACAATCAATGGTATTAACATTGCCATCGTCAACTTCAGCGAAGGTGAGGATTTGACCGCCGCCGGAGAAAAGCCCGGCGTCGCCGGGTGGGAAGTTGAGCGCATGGCCGGCATCATCGCGGAGATCAAATCACGTGTACACGCGGTTGTGGCGATCTGCCATTGCGGGGTAGAGTATATCCCCTTTCCACCACCTTACGTGGCCAATGCCATGCAACGTATCGCCGATGCCGGCGCAGATCTCGTCATCGGGCATCATCCCCATGTTCCCCAGGGGGTTCAAATCCATAACGGAGTTCCGATTTGCTACAGCCTGGGCAATTTTGTTTTCTTCCAGGAGACCGATCTCCACTTCCGCAAAGTCGGCCACCTGATCAAGGCGGATCTGAATAGAAAAGGCCTGACCAACATCGCCATTGTCCCTTACGAAATTCAGAATGACCGGTTGGCACGGCTCACCGAAGAAAAATTCAACAGCTTCATGGAATCCATGCAGGATATCTCCGCGCCTCTCACTGAAAACACACAGATCGAAGCTGCCTGGCACGGCTTTCTGAGCCGCTATGGTCTTCCCGGGTTCAAACAAGAGATCGAAATGCTCATGGATAAACTTCAAAATCAACCGGCGAAAGGGGCTGCCATGTTTCGCAACCGCGTCGCCACCATGCAGCACAATCGGCACTGGATCGATGCCCTGACCCGCATTATTAATGGAACCATTGCCGATGCACCGGACTGGGCCGTGGAACTCAACCGACAATGGCAAACAAGGAAACGCACACCGTGAGCTCAAATTTCGCCGAGATTACCTTGCCTGCGAAAAAGGAGAATCTCTCCGTGGTCATTGTCGACTCGGGCATGGGCGGTCTCTCCATAGGCGCTGAATTCACCAGTCGCCTTGCCAACAATTGCGCATTCGATAAAGTAAGCATCACCTATTTCAACGCCTGGCCCGAAGAGGGGCGCGGATACAATTCACTCCCCAACGATGAAGAACGTATCCGCGTTTTCGACAATGCTCTTGCAGCGACACTGAACTTCGCCCCCGATGTCATCCTCATCGCCTGCAACACGCTTTCGGTACTATACAGAAGAACCATTTTTAGCCGCCAAACCGATATCCCCGTGGTGGGCATTGTCGATTACGGTGTGGAGATGATTCACGCCTACCTGACATATACCCCCAAACGGCAAACGATCATCATGGGCACTCTGACCACCATTGCCGCCGACAGCCATCGATCCATGCTGATGGCCAGGGGAGTTGCAGCCGATCGTATGGTAACCCAGCCCTGCAACCAACTGGCAACCCGCATCGAAAGCGATCCGAAAGGGCCGGCGGTTAAGGCCATGATCGATGATTTTATCGGCCAGGCGGCAAACAGGCTGGCGGACCGAACGGCTCCTGTGGCCGCAAGCTTATGCTGTACACACTTCGGCTATAGTGCCGAGTTGATAAAAAAGAGCCTTGCTTCCCGAATTACAGGAGAAGTCACTATCCTGAACCCCAATACGGCCATGGCCGATCAGTTTGTTTCCGCTGCTGGAACGCATCGATCGGCCCAAACAGCCGTCGGTATTTCCGTGGTCTCGAAAATTGAGTGGCATCGTGAGAAGTTACAAGCCATGGCATCCGTATTGGAGACGACGTCGCCGGAAGTTGCCAATGCGCTCCTTGCCTATCGTCATGATCCTGAACTTTTTGAAGTATAGAAATCCTGATTTTTTAAAACAGAAAAAGCCATATAAAATGGGAGGTATCCTTGAAGCGCGTACTGATTATTACAGGCCCTGGCGGAGATGCTCAGGGCTGGGGAGACATGAGTGTCACCAAAAGTGTTTGCGATGCCATTAACGCCAACGGCAAACAAGCAGAAATCGCGTTTGTAAAAACCATGGATGAATTCAAGGCGGCCATGGAAAAGCATAGTTATGACATCGTCTGGAGTGCACTATACCATGCATCGGAAAACGGAGAGATTGTCGGCATGAGCATGGATGAGGATTCGTGGTTGGCCAATTATATGGACGACAAAGGGATTCCCTACATTGGCTCCAGCGCCTTAACCATGAAACACCTGATTCAAAAGCACGACACCCACTCGGCCCTCGATGCCGCAAATGTATCGGTACCGTATCATTTTCTGGTGGATCGGGGCGACGGGCTGCCCGATATTCCCTTCCCGGCATTTGTCAAACCAAGCACGGAATCACGCTCGGTGGGCATCAACGACAACTCCGTGGTTCATACACCCGATGAGCTGAGCAATCAAATCAAATACATTCATGACACCTACGATCAACCCGCCCTGGTGGAAGAGTATCTTCCCGGAGAGGAGTACACGGTACTCATGATCGGCAACGGCCGTTTGCAGGAATTTTTGCCGGGGATCGTGAAGGTGGACGATTGCCACTACGGCAAATATCCAATTTTACGAAGTGATCTACGCGGGGTGGGGCTGACAAAGATTTATAAACCGAAAATGTTGGCCCAAGAGGCGAGTCAATTGTGCCGGCAAGCCACTGAGGCGCTTAAATGTCATGATCATGTACGCGTGGACATGCGCTTGTCCGCCGAAGGCCAACTGAAAATTATCGAAGTCAACGGCATTCCCGGGCTGAAGCCCGGCAAGAGCTGGAGTCCTCAAATGTACACGCTATACCATGCATCGCCCGAAGGCCCCAAAGCGGATTACCACAGTTTGATTCATCGCATTGTCGATTCGGGTTTGGAACGCTATGGATTGAGTTGAGAAAAAGCCATGACCATTCCATACGACGAGACATATCTAAGTTGGTTGAGAAAACGTGACAAAGTCACCGGGACCGGCGCCTTGAGCGGTTTTACTTTCAATATAGATACGACAGTGCCTTATATTGTCACCGCCATCCACGCCGGCCACCGGGTCCGCCGGGAACTACTCCCTTTGATGCAGCTCTCCGAAGCGGACCGACGATTCGAGGAGGATGCGGCCACGGATGAAATCATAGCAAGGTGTGGGTCCACCATCAGTGCTGTGGACTCACGCGCCGAATACGATCTCAACCGTCCCCCGGATTTGGCGTTGCCGCTCACGCCGGAACGTTTTTGGGGCACCCGGGTCTACCACACCCCTCCCGAGGATGCCATGAATCGGCAAAGTCTTGACAAGTACACCGACTTCTATCGTTTTATCGGAAGTTGTTTGCATGTCATTTTAAAGCGGTTCGGCTATTGCGTTGTCTACGACCTGCATTCCTACAATATCACACGACAGATCGAAAAAGGGTTCGCCAACCCACCGGTGTTCAACCTGGGCACGGCGCTTTTGGACATGTCCCGTTGGGGCGATGCCGTACGATCATGGATGGATCAGCTATCCGGTATCAAAATACCGGAACGAACCGTCAGTGTGGAGAAAAACCTGGTGTTCCAGGGGAAAGGCGCCTTCTGCCAAACCTTGAGTGGATGGGATCCGAACATCCTGGTTTTGCCGACGGAAATTTCTAAAATATATATGGATGAGCATTCCGGCGTGGTTGACACAAACCTGGTATCAATCCTCGCCGGGGAATTGCGACGGGCAGTTGAACGCCACATAAAGAATCTATAACACCTTCTCCAGAAAGGACTTTGTTCTTTCGTTTTCGGGTGCAGAAAAAATCTTCTCAGGAGAGGCCTCTTCTATTATTATCCCCTCATCCATGAATATAACCCGATCGGCCATTTCCCTGGCAAACCCCATTTCATGAGTAACCACAACCATCGTCATGCCTTCTTTGGCAAGCTTCTTCATGACTTCCAAAACGTCTCCCACAAGCTCGGGATCGAGGGCGCTTGTGGGTTCATCAAAAAGGAGCGCCTTTGGATTCAGGGCAAGCGATCTCGCAATCGCGATTCTCTGCTGTTGGCCACCGCTGAGCTGACTTGGGAAGGCATCGGCTTTCTCCGCAAGCCCCACTTTTTTCAGAAGATTTTTGGCGATCGTTCGGGCCTCGCCTTTTTCAATTTTCCTCACTTTCAAGGGGCCGAGGCAGATATTTTCAATCACGGTCATATGCGGGAAAAGATTGAACTGCTGGAAAACCATGCCTATTTCGGTTCTTATGAGATTTATATCCGTATCTTTGCTTGAAATGTCGAAACCATCCGCAATGACCCTGCCCGAGCTTATCTTCTCAAGTCGATTCATACACCGCAGCAGGGTGGATTTACCGGAGCCACTAGGTCCGATGATAACCACGACCTCCCCCTGACTTATGTGAAGATTTATGCCTTTCAAGACCTCATTGTCACCAAATGACTTATATACATTTTCTATTTTAATCATTGGATATTCCTGATTCTACCACCATAAATCTTCTAATAATCAAGGTGCGCTTCGACGCTTGACAACAACCTTGCGATAACAAACGTAAAGAGGAGATAAATCATACCCGCCCCGATAAGAAACTGAACATAGTCATAATATTTTGCTCCCATTACTTTGGCGGAGTACATCAGCTCCTGGGTTCCTATTACCGAAACAAGAGAAGAGTCCTTTAAAAGAACAATGGCCTCGTTTCCGAGCGGAGGAATGATCTTTTTTATGGCCTGGGGCAAAATTATGAATCTCATGGTCTGGTTGTATGACAGCCCGATCGACCTTCCGGCCTCCATCTGACCGGGACCGACAGCCTGGATGCCCCCCCTCACGATCTCCGCAACATAAGCCCCGCTGTTTAACCCGAGTGCCATTATACCCACAGATAAAGGATCGGGGCTCATCGAATGCCCTGTTAACAAATTATAAATCTGGGGGATCCCGAAATAGATGAAAAAAATCTGTAAAAGCATCGGGGTCCCACGAAAAAGCTGAACGTAAGTACTGCTGAAGAGCCTGAAACAGAAAATTTTGGAAACCCTTCCCATCCCAAGAACAATTCCTAAAATCAGCCCCACGATAATTGCGCCGAATGTAAGCTTCAGCGTAACAATGGCACCTGAAATAATAAAAAGCTTATTTTCCCATAACAGGCTTAAATCGATCATTACATCTCCGTGGACATGAAATTTGCCAAACCAACAACAAAGGGTGCACAAGATTTATCTTCCGCACCCTTTGAGAAACAGGCAGCAATCGGTTATTTCACCTTCCAGGTTTCCTTAATTTTCTTGTATCTTCCGTCTGCCATGATCTTATCTATCGCTTTGTCGATTTCGGCTCTGAGATTATCATTGCCCTTTCTGATTACAATCGCCGTTTCCTCATTGTTAAGAGGCTGCTCGATTGCCCTGAAATCGTGCCGCGATGCAAGCTCCTTTGCGATCGCGACATCAAGCACGACGGCCTTCACAGACCCGTTGTCAAGCATCATGGTCGCCACATTGTAATCATTTACGATCTTGAGTTCGGCTTTTTCTATTTTCTTGGCGGCCTCTGCTCCGGTTGTCCCCATCTGAGCCGCAACAACGGCGCCAACCAGATCCTCCTTGGTCTTAACCGTGGAATCTTTTTTAACAAGAATAACCTGAGAGCTGGTGATATAAGGTTTGGAAAAATCGATGCTCATTTTTCTCTCTTCACTTACAGAAAAACTGGAGACACCAAGATCCACCTGACCATTTTTTACGGCGGTTATAATTGTATCAAACCCCATGTTGACAAATTTTGCTTCAACGCCGAGTTCTTCGGCGACCGCCTTGGCAATATCAACGTCAAAGCCCACAATGTTGCCTTTGTCGTCAATGCTTTCAAAGGGCGGATAGTCAGGGCTTGTTCCGATGGTAATCGTTCCGGCTTTCTTAATTTTAGCCAAAGCCGTCATTTCTGCGACATCCTTCTTTTTTTCGCAACCCGCGATGGAAATTAAAAAAAGCATGGCCAGGGCCAAAATGGTAAGCGTTTTTTTCATTGCTAAAACTCCTTGTAACTTTACTTGAGATTAAAAATGACCCGGCCGGCGGGCTCTGTATCCTGATCTTCGGGAACTGCATCTACATCAGGCTCCACGATAAAAAGGCGGTCCCGTGTCATCTGGCCGTGATCGATTAGATAATTTTTGGCGGCAAATGCCCTGGCATTGGCCAGTTCGCGGTACTGATCATCGGTAACCACAATTTGCTCGCGCAGTAATTTTTCCATTACTTCGGGTGTTAACGTTACTGGTTTTCCGCTCTCATCGATGGGGGCGGTTATATCGGCAGCGGCAAACGCCGCTTCCAGAAACTGTTTCCGCTCCTCGGCGGAGAGAGTGATTTGTTCAATGGGCATGGCGCTTTTCCCGGCGCTGACCATTTGATTGAGTTTTTGAGTTTTAAAGCGGTTCTCCAGCAGCATTGCCTGGAGAGAGGCTTTATCCGACCGGGGAGCAACGCCGCCCTGAATATCCAACTTCAATGCCGGCCGTTCATAAAGAATTTTGGCCAGCTTATCAAGCTTTTGGGTATTCTCGTCACCAAGCAGGCTCTGTCCCGCGTCGAACTCAAGGTAGCTTAACTCCTCTCCTCCTCCGGGGACCAATTTACCCAGGGCTGCAAATGGCGAAGAGACGATTTTGACAATCAAATTTTTCAGTACCGTCAGAATCGTCTTCCCGATCTTGAACTTAGGATCGTCCAGGTTGCCGCTTACCGGCAGATCCAGCTTGATGTTGCCGTCGCGATCCTTGAGCAACGCAACCGCCATTTTGATGGGCAATTTAACGGCATCGGGACTGTCCACCTCGTCGCCGAAAGTCAGTTGACTGATGTACACACTGTTTTTGCCTTCGAGCATGCGGTTCTCTAGAAAATAATCCACATTAAAGGTCAACTTCCCCTTATCCAGAATATAGCCGACATATTTTCCGGAATACGGCGAGAAGGGACTCAGTTCGATATCGGAAATACTCAAGTCCATATCCACAAAAGGATTGTCGGTCAGCGGGTTGATTTTACCGCGGATCTTCACCGGCGCATGATCGCCCCACAGGCCGTCCAACTTGACATCGGCCTTTTTCTCTTCGATGGATGCCAGGCCGGTAACCTGCCCTTCCAGTTTCTTGAACCGCGCCCTGTAATTGGGCTTGATATAAAAGTCGGAAAAATCGATGTCTCCACCGCTGAGCAGAATTTTATCTATCCGAAGATTGGTATCGCTCTTTTCGGCATTCTCTTTTTGAGGTGCTTTGTTTTTTTCGTCCGCGGGAGCTTTGTCGGTGGATGCCTCGTCCGGGTTGGAAAACATGGTGACAAGGTTGACACTGCCCTGGGAATCGACAATCACCCGGGCAAAGAACTCGTCCAGGTGGATTTGATCCACGGAGAGATCAAAGGGAGTGACATTGACCTTGAGGTCTTCAATGCCAAGCCCTTTCCATTTGAGGAAGTCATTGCCGTTCTTGCGGTCAATGGAGGCAAACTGGCCGAGCTTGACATCTCCCGAATAGACAATCGCCGGGGAGTCGCCGCTCTCTTGCGGGGACAGTTGGAAACGGCCATCGGTTTCAAACAACCCTTTGGTGACAACAACACCCGTATTTTCGGAGATGTAAGGTTGAAACGGTCGCACGTCCAAAGCGTTGATGTCCAGCTTCAAATCCAGGGCCAGCGGATCGATGGTCACATCGCCGTGAGTCCTCAGCTTGCCCTTTTCGGCCCACTTAAAGGAGAGATCGGCTTTACCCTTTTGGCCGGCCGCCGTGGAAAGGTCCGAGGCCGACAGGGAAAGATCGTGAATGCTCAAGTGAACCGGTTCCTTGGGAACCAGATCGGTCACATCCACGGTCACGTCGGAAAAGCCAACCTTTCTCAGATTGACAACGAACGACGCACTTTCCGTTTCGGGTTCCGCTTGTTCGACGGCAGGTTCCGGCGCCTCACCATCCGCTTCGGGTGTCGCCTCCTCGGCAGCCGGTACAAAGACATTCACCAGGTTCAAGGCACCATCTTGTTCCCGCTTGCAGAAAAGTTTGACACCGTCAAGCTCGAAACTGCCCAGATCGATAGTTCGGCCGGGCAGATCGATAGCGGCATCAGCCACCTCCAGCCTCCCGAGGGAAACGACGGAATCCTGGGTCGCTTTATCTTGTAGATCAAAATCTTCCGCTTTTAAATGAAGGCCGGACAACGAAATCTCGGAAGCGTTTTCCTCCTGTTTAAAATGGTACGCCCCATCCAGGGCCACCTTTCCCGAGGCGGTTTTAAAACCGAAGGGGTCCTCGAAGTACGGCGTATAACGCGGAACTTGAAAATCCTTCAGGGAAATCTTGCCGTCGACCTGCAAAAAAGGGCTCAGACAAGCGGTACCTTCAAGGGCGAGCGTCTCTTTGGCATCGGTCGTAAAAGAAAGCTTGTATTTGGCTGTCCGGTCGACGCCTAATCCAAAATTATCCACGCTTAGATCAAAGGGCGCAAGGGTGGTGGAAAACGGCTCACGGTTCGCTTGATCCTCAAAGTGGATCGTCGCCCGGCTCAGGCTGACGGCATCGATGGTCACCACGGGCTGGAAGCTGCCGGTTTCATCCGCCTCCGCTTTATCCTCGGCTCTTTCATAGGCTCGTTCGGCCAAAAACGGCAGGTACAAGTCACCCGTGGGAAGCCGTTTCAGAAAATACTCCGACTTGACGCTCTCCACCCTGGCAAGGCGAATTTCCCCCACAAGCACCTTGGAGGGCAATAACTCGAGCGACAGCCGAGAATGATTGACAAATGGCGCGCCGGCAGCGTCCGTGGTCTGCAAATCGGTAAAATCGGTTTTCCCGGCCACCACCAGTTCAGGTTTGCCGTCGTCCAGCATCCGAAAATCGATTTCGTTTTCGGTTGCCAGATTGAAGGATTTGATGACCAAATTTTTCGACAGGGATGCGTAAGGCAGATAATGGGGAACGGATACCCCCGTCAACTGAAGCGATGCATGGGTCTCACGGTCGGCCCTGAAGGGGCGGGTCTTGGCCTTCAGGGTCAGATCGGCGCCGTTGACCCGCGCCGAAAGCCTGGCAATGGCGAGATCGTCGGCATCTTTGGGCCGCGTGGAAAAATACTGAAGGCCCAGATCGAGCCCTTCGACTTCATGGGTGACCGAAACGCCGTGGTCATTGAAGGTCACGTTGCCGTCCTCGATGCTCAAATCTTCTATGATCACACCAATCCCAGCGGATTTCTCCTCTTCCTCGGGTTGGGGCTCCCCACCCTGGGCCATGTCGGAAAAATTGAAAGTCCCGTCCTCGTTCTTGACCAGAAGGACATCCGGATTGACTACCCGTATCTTTTTAAGCACCACCGCCTTTTTGAAAATGGACGACATCTGAACATTTGCATAGGCTTCCCCCAGAGAGACAAACCGGGTGCCGTCCTTTTCTTTTATGGAAAAATCTCCCAGCGTCACCGACAGGGTCAGGGGGTTGACTCGAACCGTACCCACCGTCACCTGGCGGTTGATGGCCTCGGATACGTTTTTCCCGAGAACCCTGCGCAAAATGAACGGGGTGATCAGAAAACCAAAAACAAGGTAGACGAAAACGATGCAAGCCACGATGATCGCGACTTTCTTCTGCCGAGGGGAAAGTGTATTGGATGCCATGATTGTTACCAGAGAGAAAAAGAAAGTTAGGATAAAAACCGATCAAAGCGCATCGGCAATCACATCGATAGTCCGATTAACCAACGATTCGTCTGCCTGTGAACCCATGTGTCCGATACGGAAGACTTTCCCGTCCAGGGGTCCGTAGCTTCCCGCCACGACCAGGCCACGATCACGAAGCCGCCGATCCCAGGCTTCCCAGGTCATTCCCCGGGGGATTTTCGCGGCCGTCACCGTAGGTGATAAAATGGCGCCCGGTGCTGGAAACAAGTCGACCCCCAGATCCACCAGACGCCGACGGCACAAGCGGGCGGCACGATCATGGCGATCGAAGCAATTTTCGAGCCCCTCGTCCAGCAGCATTCCGGCGGCGGCGAACAGCGCGGCAACCCCCTGCCAACTGGGCGTATAAGGGAAAAACTCATTTTTTACGGCATCCTGAAAAGGTTTCAACGCATCATACCCCACATAATCGACCGCATCAATGATTTCCCAGGCCTTGGGGCTGACCGACAGAAACGCCATGTCCGGCGGCGCCGACAGGCATTTCTGGCTGCCCCCCAGGCAAAGATCAATATGCCAGTCATCGGCCAGGACCGGCACGCCCCCGGCGCCGGCAACGGTGTCCACATAAAAAAGCGGAACCCGGTAGGCGTTTTTCAGCCGACCCAACTCGTCCAGGGGATTCAGGGTGCCCGAAGGTGTCTCGCAATGAACCGCTGTGATCATGCGCGGCTTGAACTCGGCGATGGCGGCTTCGATGCGGGCCATGTCGTTGATGGTTTCATCGTAACTGAAGCCCACGGTCTTCACATCGGCACCCAGGGACTGGGCCATTTCGCCGATGCCGTAGCCGAAGACACCGGTGGCCACCGTAAGCACCCTGTCCCCGGGCACAAGACAACTTTTCAGGGCGCTCCACAGGGCAAGCATGCCTTCTCCGGACATGATTACGATATCGTCCCGGGTGGTGAAGATTTCTTTAATGCGCCGTTGGGTTCGCGTGTAAAGTTCTATGAATTCCGTTTCCAGGTCTCCGGAACCGTATGCTTCCAGATACACCCGACGAATCGCTTCGGGGACCACCACGGGTCCCGGGACCATGGGGATGGGATAGGATTGCATTTCCGCTTTTCCTCTTGGACTTAGGTACAATAGGTTTTTAACGCCCGTTTCGATACAAGCGCTAAATACTTCTTATCTGCTTTATAATAGGCTGAATCCGCTCACGATGCTCCGGTGGAATCATGAGCACATACATAGGCTGATTGGCGATCAGGCCTTCCGGCGCCGGTCCGAGCCTGCCGTCGGCATAGGCCGCATGATTCTCTTCAGGGGCCAGAAAACGCATCACGTCGACGGTGTTGCCGGTATAGCCCTGGGCGTCGATATGCTCCAGGTGCTGAAGAAAGACGTCGTTGACCGTCAGGATGAATGGATCCATATCGGCCATGCCGCTTTGTCCACAATTCGTGGCCGATACCATGCACCGGCAACCATAAGGCCGCACCGCATACAGTGGACAGGCCGCGTTTTCCAGAAGCGGACATGGCCCGGCTTCGGGATCAAGGGTCTCCTCGGGGGGATCACCGCCATTGGCGCAGATATCCGCCATCCGGTTGATCGTTACCCGAGGCATGAACCGATTGGGATGGGCCTTCTGGTCAAGGGTTTCCAGATATTGAAGGTGGCCGGTTTGCGCCAAGTGATTGTAAATCCGCATCCCTTCCAGGGTTGTCATGGTAACATTGGCGGTGCAACAGTGCGCACAAAATTTCTCACAGGCCAGATCGAATTGGCCGATAAACGTATGGTAGATATCATCCAGACGATCCAGGATGGTCAATTTCGTTTTCAGATCCATGGGTTACTTTCCGGTTAGTAAAAAATCAAGTTCTTTATCGGCCGGAGTATAGCTTAATCAACTCTTTTTTTCCAGTGATTCACAATGGCCGGCCGGGGGAACCGGAAAGGAAATAAAATCGTCTGGTGGCCTTAATGGCCAGTGCCTATTCACCAGATATGCAAACCCCGCCCCTGCAAGCCCAACAACCGCGACGTGGTGGTCCTGAGCCGATCGGCCAGCACGCTTGACAGAACGCGGTAAGTGACATAGCCGAAAGCCATTTTTTCCATCCCGCTGAGCTGTTCGATATAGTAGAGATCCGAAGCCAGACATACGGCATCCGTGTGGGCAACCGCCGATGCGCTGCGTTGGGCGCAATCGATGGCGCCCATTTCGCCGAAAACATCTCCTCGGCTTTCGAGCAACGCCACGGGCTTGCCCTGTTTGATCAACCGGACTTTCCCATGAATCAGAAAATAGAGCCAGGTATCGGCGCTGCCCTGGTTGAAAACGGTTTCTCCGGCGGCATATTGCCGGATTTTACTCATGGATAAAAGGTTCAGAAGTTCTTCTTCCTGAAAGGGTTCGAAAATCGGCACTTTCCTGATGTCGTTCAGGACACGGGTATTTTGGGATAAAAAATGGGTCTCTTTCATGGCGGTCCTCACTTACCCGGCGAAGGCGGTGACACCAAACGCACAGGTCATTTAAAGTGGAAACTGAACGTATGTCTCACAAAAGGTGTATCTTTGTAGACAGGCCAGGAGTGCCGGCATTGGCGTCAAACTGCATCAGCCTGACTTTAAAGACACTTTACAAGCCGCCCCATGGGCGTTGCACGTGTACTGCCATTTAACTTGCAAGCTATATACCCATTTTAGTCAGGACATCCAACGACGCTGTCAAAAACGATACGAAACCATTACTCCCAGGGTGTCCAGCCCTTTGTTGGGGGAAAAAAGATAGGCGTTTGAGATATGATTGAAGACAAGCCACAACCGATAGCGGGGGGTGAGGTTGCAGCCGATTTCGATGGGGACCCTGAAAAGAACGCGAGCGCCCAGCGATTTACGGTCTGGAAGATCCGTATCGCACTTGCCGTTATGAACGGCCAGGCCCAGTCCACTGGAAAATAAGAGAATCGACGGCGGGTCCCAGACCAGCTTGAAACCGCCGTACAAGGTACTGGTGTCTCCTCTAGTATTTAGCGAGACACCTGCATTTGGGTATGCAGAGGCGGCCAACAGCGTGAACAGCAACCGGTTGAATACCGCCTCGGCGCAAATGTCCGGCCCCTTCTCTTTGGAGTCGCCGCTCCACAGGCCGTCCACATCGTGGGCTGCCGGGCCGAGGCGAAATTCTCTTAACGGGCCGGGCGACTGGCCGTCAAAGGCGTATGCTACCGCAGCCGTGCTCAATAAAAAAGCAACCGACCACAGGATTATGCGCAAAAGGCAATTCTCCCTTTTGTCAATTTACTGATTGTCAATGCAGGCCGACAATGCACCAAAAACGTTTGCCGCTTACTGACCGCTTTCCGGCGGAAGACCGCAGGAATCGTCGTTGATCGACTTCTTGCTTTCCACATAATGCGCCGCCGCCAGCGCCGCGGTACAACCGTCGGCCGCCGACAAAACAATCTGGCGGGCGAACTTTTGCCGCAAATCGCCAATCACGTATATACCGGGTGTACGTGTCTCGCACTTCTCATCGGTCATAACCATACCATCGGCGTTCATACGCGTTCCGGCGGGCACCAGTTCGTTGTTGGGATTGAATCCGATGAAGATAAACACCCCGTCGACGGCCAACTCGCTTGTGGCCTCGGTCACCGTGTCCTTGAGGCCGACCTGCTCGACGCCATCGGCGCCCGCCTTGATTTCCGTGACCACGGTATTCCAGAGCATCTCGATATTGCAGTCATTGAAAATACGCTGCTGAAGAATTTTACTGGCCCGTAGCTCGTCCCGACGGTGGGCGATATACACCTTCTTGCACAGCTTGGCCAGGTACAGGGCCTCTTCGGCGGCGCTGTCTCCGCCGCCGACCACGACCACGGTCTTGCCCCTGAAGAAAAAGCCGTCACAGGTCGCACAGTAGGAGACACCCTTGCCATGCAGCTCCCGTTCGCCGGTGATATCCAGTTTCCGGGGATTTCCGCCGGTGGCCAGGATCACGGCGTGGGCCTTGAGCGTATCACCGTTGGCCAGCTTGACGGTATGGTATTCCAGGCCCGGATCCAGGGCCGTCACCTCCTGGGAAACCGTTTCCAGGTCATAGGACTGGGCATGCTCGGAAAATTTCATGGAAAGCTCGGCACCGCTGATATGGGTGAACCCGGGATAGTTTTCGACCTCGTCGCTCATGGTCACCTGGCCGCCCGGAATGCCTTTTTCGATCAGCACCGTTTTCATGGCCGCCCGCATGGCGTAAATGGCCGCCGACAATCCTCCCGGCCCGCCGCCGATAATTATCAAATCGTACAAATCGCATGCTGCCATGGTCATCCTCCGCTATTTTTTCCGGTCCAGGGCTTTTTTAAGCTGATCGCCCAATGATCCCAGCGAATTGCCGGTCCCGCCGGTGTATTCCTGCCAGCTTTGATCGTCAGCCGCATCGCCGGTTCCCAAGGATATTTTCCTTTCAGAGACATTCACGTTGTCAATGGTTACATTGATCGTTGCCCCGGGCTTGAGGGCCTCGATCTCGGCGGTTCTATCTGAAGCGGCAATTTTGGATTTCGGCAAAAGCCCCGTGATGCCGGGCGCCAGGTTGATAAAGATACCAAACCCCTCTTTCTTTTCCACCTGTCCCGTCACGGTTTTCCCGGGTTTGAACTTCTCCTGGGCATCGGCCCAGGGATCACCTTCGGCATCCTTGATGCTCAAGGATATGCGTTTGCGATCCGGGTCCACCTCCTTGACCATAACCATGATTTCGTCGCCGGGCGCCACGATCTCCTCGGGACGCATCACCCGGCGGGTGTAACTCATTTCGCTGATATGCACCAACCCCTCAATGCCGGGCGACAGCTCGACGAAAGCACCGAAATTGGCACAGCGGGTCACCTTGCCCAGGCGTTTCTGACCTACGGCGACCTGGTTTTGGATGTCGGCCCAGGGGTCGCCCAGGGCCTGTTTCACGGAAAGGGAGATTCTGGGAGAATTCGGCTTTTCCCCCTCTTTGACGCCGAGTACTTTTACTTGCAGGCGATCACCAACCTTGACCGCCTGATCGGGCGTGTCCAGGCGGGACCAGCTAAGCTCGCTGATGTGTACCAGCCCTTCGACTCCCGGGGCCAGGGCCACGAAGGCGCCGAAAGGCACCAGGCGCACCACGCTTCCTTCCAGGACCGAATCCTCGCTCAGTTCGGCCATGAATTCCTTACGGCTGGCATCAAGTTCCTTTTGCAAAAGCTCGCGCCGCGAGATGACGATGTTGCGCCCGTTCTCTTCGAAGCGCTTGATGAGAAAGGTAAACGTCTGGCCGATATACCCCGATGGATCTTCGACATAAACCACATCCATCTGGCTGATCGGGCAAAAGGCCCGCCGCTTGACCACCTCCACATGGAACCCGCCCTTGATGGACGCCACCACCTTGCCCTCCACGGGGATTTTCTGCTCATAGGCATCCCTGAGAAGATTCAAGCCGCCGATTCCGGAAATCGCCTTGGAAAGCCGGATTTCACTCTCATCGGCGGCAACCACGTAAAGGTCCAGTTCATCGCCGACCTCGACCATCAGGTTACCGTCGTCATCAAGCAGTTCATTGCGCTCGATGGCCCCGTCCACCTTGGTGCCGGTATCCACGAATACGCTGCTGCCGCCGATGGAAATTATTTTTCCCCGGATCTTATCTCCGACATTGATGTTTTCGTTCATGCCGGCACTGTAAGATTCGAACAACTCGGCAAAGCTCTCCTCGTTTTGTGAGGGATCCTCTTCAAACACGCCATTTTCAAATTCGTCGCCACTCATTGCTGATCTCCCGTTCAAAGAAATAATAAGCAAGTTCACCAAAAAATCATTGGTTTTGCAAGCCAATTGTGCCGTTTGAATCAATTTGCGAAAAGGGAAAAGAGACCGGCCGAAAGTTCCTGAAAAGGCGTTATCGCCCTTTGACGCTTGACAAGGTGCGGCGGATGGATAAGCATTTCTGCTTGGGAATAACCATTTACCACGGAAACGATGACTATCCATGGCCGATAACACCGACACCGCCGATCATATCCAACGCCAGGCCAAAATGCTGGCAAACCGCGTCAAAAAGCGCTTTAAACACCTCCATAAACGTTTTAAAAAGCAGAACATTGACGTTTTCCGACTCTACGACTGGGACATACCGGAAATTCGGGCTGTGGTGGATTGGTACGGCGGCCACCTGGTCATCGGCGAGTATATGCGGCGCCAGAGTGTGCCCGAATGGCTGCCCCGAATGGGAGGCGCCGTGGCCAGTGCCTTGGAGGTCGATCCCGATAAGGTGCACTTGAAACAACGCTGGGCCGGCAAACAGGATGGGCAACGCTACCAGCGCATCGATTATACCGATCGTAAGTTCGTGCTTCGCGAGCGGGACCTGAAATTTCTGGTAAACCCTTTTGATTATGTGGACACCGGGCTGTTCGCCGACCACCGAGATACTCGTCAGAGGGTGCGCGACATGGCCGCCGACAAGGATTTTCTCAATCTGTACTGCTATACGGCCTCATTCTCCTGCTATGCCGCCATGGGGGGCGCCCGCTCGACAACTTCCGTGGACCGATCGGAAAACGCCATCGAGTGGGCCAGGGAAAACATGGCTCTCAACGAGTTTGACCCGTCCTCCAACCGCCTGGTGCATGCCCACACCTTCGATTTTTTAAAAGCCGCCCGCCACGAGGGGCTGCGCTTCGATATAGCGGTGGTCGATCCGCCATCCTACTCCACCACCAAGACCCGCAACGTGAGCTTCGATATCCTAAAGGACCACCCCCGCCTGCTCAAGGCGACCGTGGCCCTGTTGCGACCGGGGGCGACCCTTTTCTTCTCCACCAATCATCAGGATTTTACCGCACGCCTGGACGGCCTGGAGGTTTCCCGAGTGGAAGAAATCACCACCAGCACCATTCCCGAGGACTATGTGCACAAACGCAAGACCATTCACCGCTGCTGGGAGATTGTTGTTTAAGGTTGACGGATTCGTAAAAATCCCGATATCGGCGTTACGCTTCATCCTTCGTCATTGCGGAGTACGATAAGTACGCCTCATTCCTCAGGATTCGCAAGCCTTGATCTCAGGCTTTTTACGAATCCTTCCGAACAGCGACTTTTTACGAGTTCATCAAGGTTCAATTGACAAAAAACATGGACTCTGCTTAATTTAGCATAGATTGACAGGTGCGGGGCCGGACGAAACCCGTTGGCCCCGTTAAAAGGAAAGATGGTGGGAAGCCATCGCATGCCAGCCGTTGCTGTAAACGGGAACGACCGTCGCAAAAGGCCACTTTCGGAAATATCGCCGATGGGAAGGCGCGACCAGTAGGAAAGCAATTTTATCGCCCGTAAGCCAGAAAGCCTGCCCGCCAATCATGGGCGGCATCCAAGCCGGATGCCAGGCCCGACGGATACCCGCTGGAAACTGTCCGTATCGTTTTCGTCCGGTCGTTTGGACGAAAGGGATACAGGATCGCGTTCAGACGGGTTTTTTATTCGCGCCGGGTTCAATTCCCCCGCCTCCTGCCCCTTTCCCCATCCGGCCCAGCACCAATCTCGATTTGGAACAAGGAGACAGGCAAATCATGTATACGGACAAATCCTTCGGTCAGGTCATTTCCCGCCTCATCGGCCGGCAAGACATTACCCGGAATGAAGCCCGGGAAGCATTCACCTTTGTTTTGGAGAACAAAACCACGGCCATGCAGCAGGGCGCGTTTCTGGCGGCTCTTTGCGCCAAAGGAGAAACCGAAAGCGAAGTGGCCGGCGCCTGGGAGGCGATCTACGCCCTGGACACGGTCAAGGCGGCCGTCCCGGACGATCCGCCCCTGGTGGAAAACAGCGGCACCGGCATGGATACCTTTAAAACCTTCAACATCAGCACCGCCGCGGCCATCGTGGCCGCCGCCCTGGGCGTTCCCATGGCGCGCCACGGGGCCCGCGCCATCACCTCCGTCTGCGGCACCGTTGACATGGCCGAGGCTCTGGGGGTGGATGTGGAGTGCGATGCCGAGCTGGTGTCACGCAGTATTTCCGAGGTCGGCATCGGCCTTTTCAACGGCATGAGCCCGGCCATCCATCCCATGGCGCTGGGGCGAATTCTTTCTCAGATTAATTTCGGCTCGACCTTGAACATCGCCGCCTCCCTGGCCAATCCCGCCATGCCCCGTATTGGCGTGCGCGGGGTTTACGCCCGCGAAACCATCGCACCGGTGATCCGGGTGATGAAAGCCATCGGGTATAAACGAGCACTGGTTTACCACGGAACCATCGAAGGCAGCGACAAAGGCATGGACGAAGCCTCGGTCTGCGGAACCACGTGGTGCGCGCAGCTTTTTGATGACGGCGATATTCGCGAATTTCAACTGACGCCCAAGGATTTGGGATTCCAACCGGCATGTCCGGAAGACCTTAGCCCTGGAAACGATGTTCAGGAGGAGGCCGGACGGTTTGTGGCACTGATCCGCGGCCACGAAAACGGCGCCCGCCGCCAGGCCGCCTTGCTCAATACGGCCCTGATCCTCTATGTGGCCGACAAGGCGGCCTCCATCCCGGAAGGGATGCAAATGGCGGCCCGGGCCATCGACAACGGCAGCGCTTACGCTACATTGGAAGCATGGGTGAGCGCACAGAATCGCGATCCCAAAACGGGGCTGGGAAAATTACACAACCTGCAACACTAAAGAGATACCGGTATGGATTTATTAATCATCAAAAATGAAGAAGCCTACCTGCGCGTTAAGGAAAATGCGTTTATCGCCGTGGGCCTTGACAAGGCCAGCGTTTTTCCCATGGGCCAAGTGGATCGGGTCAAAAGCCTTTTGAAAGAGGCCCAAAGCGAGGATTTTCCCAAGGCGGTCATCCGCCGATTGACGCTGACCGAATCCCCATTCGAGGAGAATGCCCCATGAAAATTCTTTTGAACGGTTTAAATCGCGTCGACCTTCAGCCCACCCAAAAACCGGATGCGACGGACGGCATGACCCGGCTCAAGGTGGCATATTGCGGTATCTGCCGAACCGACGCCAAAATGTGGAACGAGGGGCACCGGGATCTGGTGTTTCCGAGGGTTCCGGGGCATGAGCTAATCGGCCGGAATGACACGGGCAAGGCTTTCACCGTCTGGCCCGGCACGGCCTGCGGCCATTGCGGCTATTGCACTTCCGGCCGGGAGAACCTGTGCGAATCCATGCGAATCATGGGCTTTCACTTTGATGGCGGATTCAGCGACTATGTGCTGGCACCCACGAAGAGCCTGGTTCCGGCGCCGGAAACGATCCCGCCGCATCTGGTCTGCTTCGCCGAACCGGTGGGCTGCGTCATCAATGCCCTGGAAAAAGTGAAAATCAAGGCCGGCGAGCGAGTCATCGTATACGGCGGGGGCACCGTCGGTTTGATCGCCGCACTGGTGGCGAAGTCCAGAGGCGCCGAGCCCCTGATCATCGAAAAAAATGCAGGTAAAATTGACAAGGCCGGCCTGTTTTTAAATAAGTGTGGAATCGATTGCCTCAGGGAAACCCATGATAGCGAGTTCGATGCCGCCGTCAACGCCTGCCCGGACCCT
Organism: uncultured Desulfosarcina sp.; assembly: GCA_963668455.2. Lineage (GTDB taxonomy): Bacteria > Desulfobacterota > Desulfobacteria > Desulfobacterales > Desulfosarcinaceae > Desulfosarcina. Next base: position 79,348 of record CAXXOY010000014.1, on the reverse strand, counting down.
ATCGCCTTCTGCCAGGGCGTCGGCAAACTCGCCAAAGGCGGACGCATGGCCTTTTTCAGCGGACTGCGCAAAAACAAATCCATCGAGACCAATCTCCTCAACCTGATCCATTACCGGGAGACGACATTAGTCGGGTCATACGGGCTGACCCGGCAAAACATCATCGCCGCCTTACCGGTTATCGAACAGCACGCCGCGGCCTTCGAACTGCTGGTGGAAACCGTCGACCGTCCCGAGCGGATCGAGGAATGGCTTCCCAAGGTGATCAAGGGAGAGGCGTTTAAAGTCATTCTGAAGTTTACCGAATCGCCAGAGCCGGCGGCCGGCAGCGATCGGCGGGACGTCCCTCGCGTAACCGAAGGGCACGACGCGCCTGCCGCGTCCGGTTTCTTTTCCAGAACCATCGAAGCCATCACGGCGGTCGACACCCGCATGCTGCCCGCCATCCAGCACAAAATGGACGACAAAACCAAACCCCTGGGCGCCTTGGGACGCCTGGAAGCCCTGGCCATTCAAATCTGCCGGATCAGACAAACCCTGTCTCCCAGGGTGGACAACAAATTCATGTTTGTTTTCGCCGCCGACCATGGCATCACCGAGGAGGGCGTATCGGCCTACCCGGCCGAGGTTACGGGGCAGATGGCGGAAAACTTTCTGGAAGGCGGTGCCGCCATCAACGTGCTCTGCCGGCACCATAACATCGATACGTTCATCGTGGACATGGGAATGAATGTGGACCTTGCCCCCCATCCCCTCTTGAAAAACAAAAAAGTGCGCCGGGGAACGCGCAATTTCGCCCTCACTCCGGCCATGACCAGGGCCGAGGCGATTCAGGCTCTGGAAGCCGGGATGAACTGCTTTCTGGATGCCCACGCCAGCCGTCCGCTGGACATTATCGGCATAGGGGAAATGGGCATCGGCAACACCACATCGGCGGCGGCCATTATCAGCTCGGCCACCGGCATCACCGTTGCCGAAGCCACCGGCCGGGGCACCGGTGTCGATGACGCGGGCCTGCGCCACAAAATCAAAGTCATCGAAAAAGCGCTCGCCTTCCAACAACCGTCACCCGCCGATGGACTGGATTTGCTTTGCAAGGTCGGCGGGTTCGAAATCGCCGGCATGGCCGGAGCGGCGTTGGCCGCCGCCTCCCGGGGCGTGGCCGTGGTGCTCGACGGAGTCATTTCCACCGCAGCCGGCCTGATCGCCTATCTGATCGCACCGGATATCAAAGACTATTTAATCAGCGGCCACCGGTCGGTGGAAACCGCCCAGGCCGCAGCCCTGTCCCTGATTGGACTCGATCCGGTAATGGACCTGGATATGCGCCTGGGTGAAGGCACCGGGGCGGCCCTGACCATGGACATCGTTGACGCGGCCTGCCGGATCATGCGCGAAATGGCCTCGTTCGATGAGGCGGGGGTATCGAAAAAGAATTGATTAACTAAATTAGGCGATTGTCGAGCTTGCCGCATATACAAGGCGGATGCTTTTCCGCTATAGCCCTCCTATGCGGGAAGGCATCCAACGCCGTAGATGCGATAAGATCGGCAAACCCAACGGGTTTCAAATTTTGGGAGGTCATTATGGCGCAATACATTATAAATCATACGATTCTTATGGAGACCAAAATTTGAATCGCCCAATTTAGGGATCAATATGTTGACACCATACCCCCGTCAAACAAAAGGTCGCCGCCGTGCAAGTATTTGGCGAACCTGGAAAAGCCCAGGACAAAAAGGTTGCCTACCTCACTCCCTTCTCACCGGGCTCAATGGCTGATAAGGCGATCATATATAAAATTTGGCGCGGTGCCTTGCGTCCCTGTTTGCTCATCATCTCCTTGACCCGGGAGGCGCCCATCATAACATCGGTTACCACCTCTTCTTCGGAGATTCCCCGCTGTTTGGCCTGGGACGGGATCTGCCTCAAGGCCAGGGCTGTTTTCACAAACCCCGTGCTGATGGTGAAACCCCGGATAATTCCCTCGCCTTCTGCGGAGATGGACTTGGCAAGACCGCGCAAGGCGAATTTGGCGATATTGTAAGAGGATTTATTCAAGGTGCAAATGTGGGCATGCACGGAGGCCATGTTGCCGATGGCTCCGCCTCCGGCCGCGTCCATTTGTGCATCCTCGGTCAGATCGCAATAGTATACAAAAAACTTATTTTATAAAGCAAATTCAGTTATTGACGCCGCACTGGAAGACTCATCATTGAACCAGCACCGCAAAAGCCGTTTATTCGATACAGGCTCCACATGCGGCCATGCCGCCGACTTTTATATTAAACCTTGACAATCCGAATGACATCGCATAGAAAAAATATGACTGAGCGTTCGCTCGGTTTGGTAAGATGGCTTAAAACCGATTTAATCGATTATAGATCATATTGATATGACCAAAACAAAAACCAACTCCAAGGAGATACCGACCCAGGTCAAAAACCAGGCCCTGGTGGAACAACGACGGCGCCAGATTGTCGATGCCGCCGTTACCCTTTTCATTGCCCACGGTTTTCACAAAACCACCACCCGCCAAATTGCCCAGGCCGCCGGTATCTCCATCGGTTCTCTTTACGAGTACATCAGTACCAAGGAAGATGTCCTATATCTGGTGTGCGATGCCATCCACGACGAGATCGAGCATGGCGTGGCCGAGGCGTTGGAGCGGGCCAAGCAGGGAAATAATCCGCTGGCCGAGGTGATCCGTGAATATTTCATGGTCTGCCACCGCATGAATGACCATATCCTGCTGATTTACCAGGAAACCCAATCTCTGCCCAGCAAATGGCGACGCCTCGTGCTGGAAAACGAAATTCGGATCACCGGCATCTTTACCGGTGTCCTGGCAAAGCTCATGGCAACCGGAAAAATGCCGCGCATTTCCTCAAGGCAGTTGGACTTGATGGCCCACAACTTTTCCGTGTTGGGCCACATGTGGACGTTCCGGCGCTGGTTTCTGGCCAATCATTATTCCATTGAGGAATACATTGAATTCCAGACCCGCAACATACTGGGGATGTGCCGTGAAAACGCCTCATCCTGAAATGGGCGATTTTAGCTTTTGGTACTCATGAAAACCGAGCCGAAAACAATCCTGTTTCGGCATTTTAAAAACCCGTTCGTTGATGCTGCGCCCTGAGCCATGCAGCCGTCAATAAAAGCAGCTTCCATTTTGCCCGGCAGCCCCATCGGCCCGTTCGAGGCAAACGGACAGTGACCTGCACCGACGGATTGCAACCACCAGGCCAGCCACAGGAGGACGCATGAACGACACCATTCAACCCTACCAACCAACCAATAATGTAAGGGTCGTGACGGCCACGTCCCTTTTCGACGGGCACGACGCTTCCATCAATATCTTCCGCCGAATTCTGCAAAGCACCGGCGCCGAGGTGATCCATCTGGGTCACAATAAGGCGGTCAAGGAAATTGTGGACGCGGCCATCGAGGAGGACGTCCAGGGCATTGCCGTTTCCAGTTACCAGGGGGGGCACATCGAATTCTTCAAGTACATGGTGGACCTGCTCAAGGAGGGCGGCGCCCCGCATATCAAAGTTTTCGGAGGCGGCGGCGGCGTAATCGTGCCCGAGGAGATCAAGGAGTTGGAAAGCTACGGCGTAGCCAAGATTTACTCGCCCGAGGACGGCACCCAATTGGGTCTTCAGGGCATTATCAACCACATGGTCAAACTGATGGATTATCCCCGGGTCGGTGAAAAGGCGCTCGACCTCTCTGATCTCACACCGGACAACAAACCCCTGGTTGCCAACCTGATAACCAACCTGGAACAGGCCAAGGCCAAGCAAAACGGCCATCTTGCCATGTTCCGGCAAGCCCTGAAGGAAAAAATCGCCGACCGCAATGTTCCCGTTATCGGCATCACCGGTACCGGCGGCGCCGGCAAATCGTCCCTGACCGACGAATTAATCCTGCGCATGCTGCACGACTTGAAAGATATCCGCATCGCCATTGTCAGTGCCGACCCCTCGCGCCGCAAAACCGGCGGAGCACTTTTGGGTGATCGCATCCGCATGAACGCCATCAGCAATCCACGGGTCTACATGCGCTCCATTGCCACGCGGCGGTCGCATACGGAAATCCCCGAATCCCTGGAAGAAATACTGAATGCGGTCAAAGCGGCCGGCTTCGATCTGGTCATCGCCGAAACTGCCGGTATCGGCCAGGGAGATTCGCATATCATCGACCTGGTGGATCTGTCCATGTATGTCATGACCAGCGATTTCGGCGCCGCCTCCCAGTTGGAAAAAATCGATATGCTCGATTTCGCCGACATCGTGGTGGTCAATAAATACGAGAAACAGGGCGGCGAGGATGCCGTGCGCGATGTACGCAAACAGGTTCAGCGCAACCGCAATGTCTTTGACCGTCCGGCCGATGACATGCCGGTCTACGGCACCATCGCTTCCAAATTCAACGACGATGGCGTCACGGCCCTGTATCATGCCCTGTTGGATACCATTAAAGAGAAAACCGGCGTTGAGTTCGCCTCCAGTCTGCCGCGCCCGGATACCAAGGAGTCTTCGTCCAAAACCATCATCATTCCACCGGAACGTACCCGCTACCTGTCCGAGATCGCCGACACGGTGAGAAATTATCATAAAAAGACCGAGAGCCAGGCCAAGGCCATCCGGCGGGTTTATCAGTTGGAGGAAGCCGCCGGAACCCTTTCCCGGGACGGACTCGAAGGCGATACGGCGGCCCTGGTCGATCAGCTGAAAAACGAAATCACCAAAGCGCGCGAATCGTTGGATCAAGAGACGGAACGCCTGGTGAAGGACTGGGAAGCCACCAAGGCCGCCTATTCCGGCGACGAATTGGTCTATTCAGTGCGAGGCAAGGAGATCCGTGTACCTCTGAAAACAGAATCCCTGTCGCATCAGAAAATCCCGAAAATCTCTCTGCCGCGCTATACGGATCCGGCCGAAATCTACAGCTGGCTGCGCCGGGAAAACTTGCCGGGCTATTTCCCCTACACGGCCGGCGTGTTCCCCATGAAACGCGTGGGAGAAGACCCCACGCGCATGTTCGCCGGCGAGGGTGATCCGGCCCGCACCAACCGCCGCTTCAAGCTGCTTTCGGCAAACAGCGATGCCAAGCGCCTCTCCACGGCCTTCGACTCGGTGACTTTGTATGGCTATGATCCGGACCGCCGCCCCGACATCTACGGTAAGGTGGGCAACTCTGGCGTCAGCGTTTGCACGCTTGACGACGTAAAAGTGCTTTACGGCGGTTTCGAGCTGTGCGCGCCCAGCACTTCGGTCTCCATGACCATCAACGGCCCGGCGCCCATCATGCTGGCCATGTTCCTCAACACGGCCATCGATCAGCAGGTGGACAAGGCCGCCAAGGAAAAGGGCCGGGATGTGACTGCCGAGGAGTACGCCGCGATCAAGGCCCGGGTCCTCGAAAACGTGCGCGGCACAATCCAGGCCGATATCCTCAAGGAAGACCAGGGACAGAACACCTGTATCTTCTCCATCGATTTCGCCCTGAAGATGATGGGTGACATTCAGCAATACTTCATCGAGAAAAAAGTCCGCAATTTTTATTCGGTATCCATTTCCGGATACCATATCGCCGAGGCCGGTGCCAACCCCATCAGTCAACTGGCATTTACCCTGGCCAACGGTTTCACCTATTTAGAGTATTACCTGTCGCGGGGCATGCCCCTGGACAGTTTCGCACCCAACCTCTCCTTTTTCTTTTCCAACGGCATGGACCCCGAATACACGGTGATCGGCCGGGTGGCCCGCCGCATCTGGTCCATCGCCCTGAAAGAGAAATACGGCGCCTCGGTGCGCAGCCAGATGCTCAAGTACCACATTCAGACCTCGGGCCGCAGCCTGCACAGCCAGGATATCCAGTTCAACGATATCCGTACCACCTTGCAGGCCCTGTGCGCGATTTACGACAATGCCCAAAGTCTGCACACCAATGCTTTCGACGAGGCCATTACCACGCCCACGGAAGAGTCCGTGCGCCGCGCCCTTGCCATTCAGCTGATCATCAACCGAGAATGGGGGCTGGCCAAGAACGAAAACCCATACCAGGGAAGCTTCATCGTCGATGATTTGACCGATCTGGTGGAAGAGGCCGTGCTTATGGAGTACGACAACATCACCGCGCGCGGCGGCGTGCTGGGCGCCATGGAAACCGGCTACCAGCGCAGTAAGATCCAGGAGGAATCCATTTATTACGAGATTCTCAAGCACACCGGGGAGTATCCCATCGTGGGTGTCAACACCTTCCGGGATCCCGATGCCGACAGCAATGAACTGGTGGAAGGCAAGTGTATTGACCTGGCTCGCGCCACCGACGAGGAAAAAGAGTCTCAGCTTACACGGCTGGCCGATTTCCAAAGCCGCCATGCCGACCAGGCCCCCGAGGCCCTGGCCCGTCTGCAAAAGGTGGCCCTTTCCGGCGACAACATCTTCGCCGAACTGATGGAAACGGTTAAAACCTGTAGCCTGGGGCAGATCACCGGCGCGCTGTATGGTGTTGGCGGGCAGTATCGGAGAAATATGTGAGGGAAGTGTTAAGTGTGAAGCTTTAAGTGTTAAGAGAAGGAATGCCGTCGATTAAAATAAAAACAAGGCCCGATCCACCGCTTGGCACTTAATCACTTAACACCATTTTAAAAAAAAACACAGATTACCAAAAAGTAGAATCATAAATTAGGAGAGTTCATATGAAGGAAGTTGTTATCGTCAGCGCTGTTCGTACGCCGTTGGGAAGCTTTAACGGCTCTTTGAGCGGCATCGGCGCAACGGACCTGGGCGCCATCGCCATCGATGAGGCGGTCAAGCGCGCGGGCATAAAGAAAAGCGAAGTCAACGAAGTTCTCATGGGTCAGGTGCTGCCCTGTGGCTACGGCCAAAACCCGGCCAAGCAGGCGGCGGTCAAGGCCGGCATGCCCTGGGAAGTCGAGTGCATCACGGTCAACAAGGTTTGCGGATCGGCACTGAAAACGGTCATGCTGGGGGCCCAGGCCATCCAGGTGGGCGATGCCGATGTCGTGGTGGCCGGCGGCATGGAGAATATGAGCATGGCGCCCTACTATCTGGAAAAGGCGCGCTTCGGTTATCGCATGGGCCCCGGTCAGTTGCAGGATTCCATGGTTCACGACGGCCTGTGGGACGTGGTCAACGATTTTCACATGGGCATGTCCAACGAGCTTTGCTCCGAGCGTTACGATGTCAGCCGCGAGGATCAGGACCGCTACGCCGCCGAGTCCTATAGCAGGGCCATGACATCCATCGAAAGTGGACGTTTCGATAAGGAAATCGTACCGGTCTCCATCCCCCAACGCAAAGGGGATCCCAAACTATTCAGCCGTGACGAATGTGCCCGCGACACCCCCTACGAAGCCATGATCAAGATGAAGCCGGCATTCAAGAAAGACGGCAAGGGAACCGCCGGCAACGCTTCCATCATCAGCGATGGCGCCGCCGCGGTGGTATTGATGTCTAGAGAAAAAGCCGAGGCCCTGGGGTGCACGGTGCTTGCCACCGTCGGAGCCCAGGCCTCCTACGGCATTGACATGAAGTATGTTCTTGTGGCCCCCATCTGGGCGATTCCCAAATGCCTCAAAAAGGAAGGCATCGAAATTGACGACGTCGACCTTTTCGAGGTCAACGAGGCTTTCAGCGGCTCTACCGTGGCCATCGTCAACGAACTGAAACTGCCCCTGGAGAAAACCAACGTCAACGGCGGTGCCGTGGCGCTGGGGCATCCCATTGGCGCCAGCGGCTGCCGGGTGTTGGTGACACTGTTGTATGAAATGATTCGCCAGGACAAGCACACCGGCGTGGCATCGCTGTGTCTGGGTGGCGGCGAAGCCGTGGCCATGGTGATCAAGCGTTGATCTCGTTGACCGGGAGGCACTCAATATGTGGGTTGCCAACGCTTTCTCAACGTATTAATGAAAATATACTCGAAAGCGCATAGAAAAGAGATGCTGGCGCGAAAGTCCAATTACTAAATAGCAAGGAGGAAATTGAACCATGGCAATCAACACTTACGGCGTGATCGGAGCGGGCCAGATGGGCAACGGTATTGCTCAGGTTGCTGCAACAGCGGGCCTCGACGTGATCATGAGCGACATCAAAATCGAATTCGCCGAAAAAGGGCTGGCAAACATAACCAAGCTTCTCGGTAAAAGTGTGGATAAGGGTAAAATCACCGCGGATGAAAAAGATACCATTTTGGGTCGCATCAAAATCACGGACGATCTGAAGGACATGGTCGAAGCCGATTTCGTCGTGGAAGCCGCCACGGAAAACGAGGGGCTCAAATTCAAAATCTTCCAGGACATCGACGAAATCTGCAAACCCGGCGTCATTCTGGCCAGCAATACCTCATCGATCCCCATCGGCCGTATCGCCGCCCAGACCAAACGGCCTGAGAACGTCATCGGCATGCATTTCATGAATCCGGTGCCGGTGATGAAACTGGTCGAGGTCATTCGCGGTATCGCCACCTCGGACGAGACTTACCAGACCACCTGGGACCTCTCCCTGAAGTTCGGCAAAACCCCGGCCCTGGCCCATGATTACCCCGGCTTCATCGCCAACCGCATCCTGCTGCCCATGATCAACGAGGCGGTCTTCGCCCTTTATCACGGCGTCGGGACGCGTGAGGACATCGATACGGTCATGAAGCTGGGCATGAACCACCCCATGGGGCCGCTGACCCTGGCCGATCTTATCGGCCTGGATACTTGCCTGGCCATCATGGAGACCCTTTACGAAGGATTCAAGGATTCCAAGTATCGGCCCTGCCCGCTGCTGCGCAAATATGTGGAAGCCGGCTGGCTGGGCAGAAAAACCGGAAGAGGATTCTACGAGTATTGATAAATCAGGCTTTTGGGGTGCAAGCGGGTCAGTATTACCGGCACCTTGCACCCTTTAGCTCCGATAGACCCTTCCTTAAATAAAGGAGGCTATTTCATGCCCCCCCAAAAAACCAGCGGCCTCACTCCCATAGGGAAAAAAATCAAAAAGGCTCGCACCGCCAAAAAAATCAGTTATGACAATCTTGCCAACGAAACCGGCTTTTCCGTTGAGTATCTGAAAGATGTCGAGGCCGGAAAGATCACCCCGCCGGTAGGCTCTCTGCTACAAATATCCCGCGCTTTGGAAATCGATTCAGGCGATCTGCTCAAAGACGACGAGAGCCGCATGGAAGGACGCATCAAGGCTTATAACAAGCGGACGTCGAGCTATGCCTACACCACCCTTACACCGGGTGCCGAGAACAAACACCTCAAGGCCTTTCGCGTCAAAATCGACGCCGGAAAAGACCACGAAGGCGTCAGCTACAATCATGAAGGCGAGGAATTCGTCTACGTGCTCGGCGGATCCATTGAGGTGGTGGTGGGAGAACATGTCAACACCTTGAGCGCCGGTGAATCCCTGCATTTCAATTCCGGCATTCAACACCTGCTCCGTAATGTCGGCGAATCCGATGCCGAACTGATTGTGGTCATCTACAATCCGTAAATCACGAAAAAGGATCGGGATATGTCATTTAAATTAACCGACGAACAACTGATGATCCAGTCCATGGTTCGCGAGTTTTCGCGCAAGGTCGTGGCCGAAACTGCGGCGGAGCGCGATAAAACCAAGGAATTTCCCGCCGCCAACCTGAAAAAAATGGCCGAACTGGGCCTGTTGGGCATGATGGTGCCTTTCGATTATGAGGGCTCCGATTCCGATTCAATAGGCTATGTGCTGGCCCTGTCGGAAATCGCTTACTCCTGCGCTTCGACGGCCGTGGTGATGTCGGTACACAACTCCATCGTTTGCGAGAGCATTCTCAATTTCGGCAACGAGGATCAGAAACAGCACTATCTCAAAGACCTTGCCATGGGCAAATACATTGGCGCGTTTGCCCTCACCGAACCCGATGCCGGCTCCGACCCGGTCAGTCAAGAGACCACCGCCGTACGCGACGGCGACCATTACATCATCAACGGCACCAAGCGTTTTATCACCAGCGGCAAAAATTGCGGGCTGGTGATCGTAACCGCCAAAACCGCCCCGGATGCGCGCCACAAGGGAATCAGCGCCTTCATTGTCACCAAGGACAACCCCGGATTGGTGGTGGGCAATCTGGAAGATAAAATGGGGTTGCGTGCCTCGGACACCACCGATCTTCATTTCGAGGAGTGCCGGGTGTCGGCATCGGACATGCTGGGCAAGGAAGGCGAAGGATTCAAGATCGCCATGAAGGGGCTGGATGGCGGGCGCATCGGCATCGCAGCCCAGAGCCTGGGGGTGGCTCAGGCGGCCCTGGACGCCGCCGTCGCCTATGCCAAGCAACGCGGTCAATTCGGGCAGAAAATTTCCAAATTTCAGGGTCTGCGCTGGATCATCGCCGACATGGCCACCCAGATCGAAGCCGCACGACAGCTAACCCTTTCCGCGGCGGCCATGAAAGATCGCAAGGAGCGGTTTACCACCCAGGCCTCCATGGCTAAGCTGTTCGCCTCGGAAATGGTCAACCAGGTTACCGCCAAGGCCTTGCAAATACACGGCGGGTACGGTTTCACGAAGGATTATCCGGTGGAACGCTATTACCGGGACGCCCGGGTCTTCACCATTTATGAAGGTACATCCGAAATCCAACGGGTAGTGATCTCCAACAACATTCTGAAGGACAAACGCACGCCCTGAAACATAGCCACTGGCACCACCCGGCGTTTCGGGCCTTAAAAGGAGACAGCCATGGTCAGAACCGAAATTTCCCTGTTCCTTAAAAATGAACCCGGCGAGTTGGGGAAACTGGCCCAGCTCATGGCCGACAATAAAATCAACATCGATGCCATGACCATTCAGGACGCGTCTTCATATGTGATGGAGCTGTTCAAGGCAAGGGGCAAATCCCTCAAACGTGTTGCCTCGGCCGCCAGCTACAACTCCATGCGCAAGGACTCGGCGCAATTCGCCCTTATTCGCCTTTTGGCCGAGGACGGCAAGACCAATGCCGCCATCAATCTGTTGTCCCAGCACGACTACACCTTTGATATCATGCCGGTGATCGCCGTTGAGCTGGACAACAGGCCCGGCGAACTGGCCCGCCTCTCCTCCATGTTCGGCGAGGAGGGCATCAACATCAATTACGTCTATGGTTCCGTGGCAGGCCCGGATGCAAAATGCCTGTTCGTCTTTTGCCCCGAGGATGTCGAGTTGGCATCGTCGATTTTCGCCAAACAAAAAGATTGAACCATCCCGGCATCATCTAATCCGCTTTAAACAGAGCCAATAGGGTGCGCTCATAAAAAAGGGTCGGGGCAAATCTTGCCCCGGCCCTTTTAATTTCAAAACAACGCGCTGTTGTGGGTAATTCGAACCGGCCCTATATGCGCCCCTTGTTGACCAATCGGGAAAAATGCTCATAGCTGCGGTCATAGGTACGCTCGGCGTCATTGGGAAAAACACAAGCCGGGAGTTGACGCATCCCGACATGATATTGGATGCACTCGCAGCACATCCCTTTTCTTGAGCAAGGCTCGTATGAGCAATTGCATCGCTTCAAATTTTTCTCTTGTTTACACTCCATGCTAACCATCCCCCTTCAGCCCGATGTCTTCGGCCACCTCACGCATGCCCATGATCGTATCGGTAATCAGATCGCCCAACTCGACCCCCAGCATGTCGGTGCCCTGCTGGATGATGGACCGATCCACGCCGGCGGCAAAACGCTTGTCTTTCCACTTTTTCTTCACCGATTTGGCCTTCATATCCATAACGCTTTTGGTCGGACGCACCAGTGCCGATGTCGCCACCAGGCCGGTCAGCTCGTCAATGGCAAAAAGCACCTTTTCCATGGTGCTTTCCGGCTTAACATCTGTACAAATCCCCCATCCATGGCTGACCACGGCACGGATCAAATCCTCGGGCCAGTCATTTTCCTTGAGAATCTCCTCTGTTTTCTTGCAATGCTGATCCGGAAACTGCTCATAATCAAGGTCATGAATCAAGCCCACAAGCCCCCAGGCTTCCTCATCCTCTTCGTATTTTCTGGCCATGTAACGCATTACGCCCTCAACGGCAAAGGCATGCTTGATAAGGCTTTCGCTTTTGTTGTAGGTTTTAAGAAGCGCCAGGGCGGCGTCACGGGAGGGAATTTGACTGCTCATCCGATGTCCTCTCTTTTGCATGGTTTTTTTGGTATATTATTGTTTCTTTTACCATACCAACCATAAGCACAACAAGTCCCTGCGGAGAACTCAAAACCAAGGATTGTGTTGCAATCCATCCGCCTGCTGTTATGATGAAAAAAATCTATATTTTCCCCTGGAGATTCAGCCGGATGAATTTTTGTTCCAATTGCGGAAATCCCGTCACCTTGAAAGTGCCCTCCGACGATAATCTGCCACGTCACGTTTGCCCGTCTTGTGGAACTGTTTTTTATCAAAACCCCAAAGTCGTTGTCGGATGTATTCCAGTCTGGGAGAATAAAATCCTTATGTGCCGCCGCGATATAGAGCCCCGCAAGGGATACTGGACCCTGCCCGCCGGATATCTGGAAAATGGCGAATCCACGGCCGACGGCGCCAGGCGTGAGACGCTGGAGGAAACAGGAGCCACGGTTGTCGATCTAAGCCCCTATTTAATGGTGGACATCGTGCATATTCACCAAATCTACCTGATGTTCCGCTCCCGGCTGTCGGCCCCGAATTTCCACCCTACCACTGAAAGCTCCGAAGTAAAATTGATGAGCGAGGAAGAGATTCCCTGGGATCAGATTGCCTTCAAGGTTATCGAGAAGACGCTGCGATATTATCTTCAGGACCATATCGAAAATGTGTTCACTTTCCGCATGGATTCGATAGACTGAAAACGCGACCTTGTTTTGCCGAGGAGCATGAATAAACAAGATTGCATTGATGAAAAATGGTCAAGTCGAATCATCGGATTGCCCTATTGTGCCATGAAAAACTCAGGGCGGGAAATAGGGATAACGTGGAAGGTACAAGACGTTCAAAACCTTGCCCTCCATTGAAAACCTATGTTACACTTTACCTGGTGTAATCGGGTATTGCTTAATGCTTAGTAAAATCTTATAGAACGCCCTCGAAAACTACAGGCCTAATTGTCTCTGTCGATCCATGAAAACCAGAATCGTACGTTTTCCCCTCTGATGCCCGATCCTGAAATGCGACGCCAAACAAACTAGCACCGAACCCATTGATCCGTTCAAGTTCCTTGTTCCCGAGTTTAGCCGTGGTCAACTCTTTTCGAACGATTCCGCGGGGAAAATGTTTACAGTAAAAAGGAGCGTGAATGAAAACCGTAAAAGGTGCTCTCAAATCGTTGATCTTTATTTTTATCGCAGCTTTTTTATTTCTGCCCGTGGTGGTGGTAATGACCGTCTTCAAGATTCACCGGCCATGTCTTGCCCAAAAGCAGCACCGGCCGATACGAAATCCGTGACCGATTGCCCAAAAAACTGCTGCAGGCATTCTCGGCCGGTCGTGATTTCGTACCGGGCCGCCTCGATGGGGAGATCGCACAGGTTCGACATCGTCTATCTTGTCACATGGGAGCGGTCCACTTTCAATGAATAGTGCATGAACCCCACCGTAAACGGCAGGTGATCAAAAGCTTTCGTACCGGCGTCAACAAATCCAAGCCCCAGGTACCAGCGCCGCAGAAGGTCATGCTCGCCGATAATGCCGATGCTCACCGTCTCAATGCCTTTTTCCCGTCCAAGTATGAGAATATACCGCGCCAGCGCCGCGCCGATGCCGCCATGGCGGTAATCAGGCAAAACGGCGAGCCGGTTCAGATAGGCGGTGGTTGCATCGGCCTGCTCGAAGGCCACGCAGCCCTTGATGATGCCGGCGGCCCTATGGACGAAATAAACCTGCCCCCGGTCCATGTCGGACCGAATCCACTCTGTTGTGCAAAAGGACGGGTGTTTGGGTGCGTTTTCCCAGGTCAGCCCGAAAAGGTCGGCGACGTCCCTGTTTGCAACGCTGACCACCCTGCCGATTTCCTCGGCATCCGACAAACCGGCCGGTATGATGTCGATGTTGTCGTGCATGTTGTGCTCCTTTATTTTTTACCCATTTGATAATGCAACAGAAGCGATTGGAGATCAATGCCATCGATAAAGAGGAATTATTTTGCTTGACCCGAAGCGCTCGATTGCGCTACCGAGAGAAAAATAATTTTTGGCGCACTGAATCGTTATGCGCCGATCAATACTGAGTTATGCAATAGGCAACAGCCACCCAGGCTCAAGCGGGGTGGCTGTTTTGTTTTGGGCTGCCCCGGGAACCTGTCATTTTTCAATGCAAGGCGGATGGAGGACAACCCATGGCAACGCTGTTGGTGATCGATAACTACGACTCCTTTACCTACAACTTGGTGCAGATGTTCATGCGTTACGATCTTTCCATAGAGACCGTTCGCAGTGATCGGATCACCATCAACGCGGTGGCCGGGCAAACGCCGGATTATGTGTTGATCAGCCCAGGCCCCAGGGACCCCCGGCATGCCGGCGTCTCCATGGCTTTGATCGAAGCCTTCCACCGGCGCATACCGATTCTCGGCGTTTGTCTTGGCATGCAGTGCATCAACGAGGTGTTCGGCGGCCGCACGGTACGCGCCCAAAGGCCCCTGCATGGCAAAACCAGTTCGGTGATCCACGAGGGATTGCATCTATTTGCCGGCGTCCCCTCGCCTTTTCGCGCAGCCCGTTATCATTCCCTGGCCGTGGCGCCGTCGCCCCAAGCCTTGCAAACCGAGCTCACGATTACCGGGCGAACCGCCGGCGGCACCATCATGGGGATTTCCCATTGCAAATATCCCCTTCACGGCGTCCAGTTTCACCCGGAGAGTTTTCTCACCGAACACGGATTTTATCTCGTGGAGAATTTTCTGCGTCTGGGGCCATTGAAAAAGGATCTTGAAGCGGCAACACCACGATACCCGAAAGTGCCAATCAAACCGTTACGCACAGGTGATCCGGCCTGCGTGGAGGCCCGTATCCAATGAAGGCATTTGCAAATCGTTTCCCTCGTATAGCCGGTGTCCGAAGCCGAGCGTTTCATCTGGATCAGCCCTTCGATGCCCTGGCGTCACGCTTTGCCCATGAGCCGGACACGGTGGTTCTACTCAGTGGATCGGACCTGGATTGCGCCCGCTATCACATGCTGGCCCTTCGCCCCTGGCTTGTTCTCAGGGAGGAACAGGGAAAAAGCCGGATAGAAATGGACGAAGCGGCACAGCATATAGACGCCTCGCCCTTGGATGTTCTGGAGGCCTTGACGAACAGTTGCCGGGTACCTGTTCGTGAAAACGGCGAGCCGGTGGTCGCCGGCCTGTTCGGTTACCTTGCCTATGATCTCAAGGACGATCTTGAAACCCTGCCCCGAACCTGTGTGGATGATCTTCACCTGCCCAAGCTGTATTTTGCCGCCCCAACGCTGATTGTGGTGAACGACAAAGTCAACAATTCCAGCATCGTCCATGCTCCGATTCGTGAGGATTGGGACAATGCGTCAGCAGAGGCGATGATTGACGACTTTTTAAATTCCCTTGAAGAGCCGGCTCCCAAGCCCGGCTATTTTTGCGGCGACGGGCAGGCGATGAAATCCAATTTCTCCCGTGAGGAATACGAAGCCGCGGTGCAGCGTATTCGGGAATATATCGCCGCCGGCGACGTGTATCAGGTCAACCTCTCCCAACGCTTTGAAATGCAATTCAGCGGCGAGCCGTTCGCCCTTTTCCAAAAGCTTTTTCACATGAATCCGGCACCCTTCTTCGCCTATGTCAACGCCGGCGATCATCACATTGTCTCCACGTCGCCGGAGCGTTTTCTCATGCAGCGCGGCCGATTGGTGGAAGCCCGGCCCATCAAGGGTACAAGGCCGCGCGGAGAGAATGTCGAAGAGGATCGAAAAATGCGGGAGGCGCTCATAAACAGCCCCAAGGACGACGCCGAGCTCTCCATGATCGTGGATCTTCTCAGAAACGATGTGGGTCGCGCCTGCGCGGGCGGATCGGTGAAAGTGACCGCGCATAAACGGCCGGAGGCCTACCGCAATGTTCACCATCTGGTATCGGTTGTGGAAGGCACCCTGGCCGAGGGCAACAGCAGCATAGATTTGATCCGTGCCACATTTCCCGGTGGTTCCATCACCGGCTGTCCTAAAATACGCACCATGGAAATTATCGACGAATTGGAATCGCACCGACGCCACGTTTACACCGGCTCCATCGGATACATCGGTTTTCACGACACCATGGACCTGTCCATCGCCATCCGCACCGCCACCATTGTGGACGGCAGGCTGGTTTTCTCCGTGGGCGGAGGGATCGTTTACGATTCCGATCCGGCCGACGAATATGCCGAGACCCTGCACAAAGGCCAAACCCTGATGCGGGTATTCGATGACGCCGAGCCAAGTGAGAACGCCGATGCCGGCCCTTGGGCATGGCAGGACGGGCGTTTGATCCTGCAGGATCAAGCCACGATTGGCGTAAACGACCTGGGGCTGCAATACGGATTCGGTTTTTTTGAGACCATTCGGGTGGAAAACGGAAACATCCGCCGGTTTTCCGAGCATTTGAAACGATTTAACCGAACTTGGGTCAAATTGTTTGGAGGACCGGTGCCGGACGTGACCTGGAAAGACGTTATCGGGCAGGTGATCGAAAAAAAACCGCCTGGACGATACCACGGCGGCGGTTAAAATTCTGGCCACCCGGGGAAACAGAGCAAGCGGTGAGGCCGGCACCCTTTTGGTTACCGCCCGGCCCTATACCCACCGGTTGGCAGCCATTGAAACCGACGGCCTCATGCTGGCCACCTATCCCCATGGCCGCCTGACGCCCCTGGCCGACCATAAAACCCTGAATTATCTATACTATTACCGGGCCGGCATATGGGCACTGGAAAACGATGCCCACGAAGCCCTGATTCTAAATGCCGATGGCAGCGTGTCGGAGACCAATACCGCTAACCTTCTGGTGGTAACGGGAAAAACCGTAATCAACCCGTCCTCCCCCCATGTGCTCCCCGGCGTGATGCAGGCGGCCGTCATGACGTGGTTTTCCGAAAACGGTTATCTTGTGACCGCGCGCCCCGTAATGCCCGATGAGCTCTTCGAGGCCGATACGGTCTTACTGACCAATGCGCTAGTGGGCGCGGTTCCGGTTATTTCATTGGATGGCCGGATGATTTTAAAAAACGATAACGATATCGTAAAAAACTTAACGAAAATATCATGAAACGCTCCAACTCCCTTATAAATTACCCTCCCTCCATGGGTCTTGCAATAAGAATGGAAAAAGTAGACACGACCGACCCTATATGTTATTCCGCTATAGTTTGGCATTATTCAGCAGATTGCCGGATAGCATGGCAACAAAAGTATACTTCTTACGTTTTTTCATGAAAGGAATTAAGAAAATGGGTCTTTTCGATTATGTTAAAATGATTGGCAAAAAGCTGTTTGACAACGATGCGGAAGCTGCGGAAAACATTAAAGCGCATATAGAAGAAGATAATCCCGGCGTGGAAGGACTGGAAGTTGGATTCGAGGACGGCGTTGTCACCCTGAAAGGAGCAGCCAATAGTGCCGAAGCTTTGGAAAAAGCGGTGCTGATGGCTGGAAATGTAAAAGGCGTGGAAAGCATCAATGCCGATGGGTTGACCGCTCCGGCGGCCGAGGAAAAAGTCGAGTATTATGAAATCGTCAGCGGAGACACCCTTTCCAAGATTGCCAAACAATATTATGGCGATGCGAACGCTTATCCCAAAATCTTCGAGGCCAATCGCGAAGTGATCAAAGATCCCAATCTGATCTATGTCGGTCAGAAAATCCGGATCCCGATGGGATAATTTTTAAACGCTGGAGGAATTATTATGGATTTAACCGATCTTTTACAAATGGGCGCCAAAATTTTCATCGAAAGCAACCGGAGCGGCGATGCCGGCAGCGGATTGGACTTGCAAAATCTGGTCTCCGCTTTTACCGGTTTGACGCAAGGCGGCGGCAGCAACGGCATCGACTTTGGCGAATTGATGTCGGCGATGAACTCGGGTGGGCTTGGCGACATCGTCAGTTCCTGGCTTGGAGATGGCGACAATGCGCCGGTATCGCCCTCGCAAGTAACAAATTCGCTCGGCGCCGATACGATCTCCCAATTTGCCTCCAAATTGGGGCTCAGCAACGATGAAGCCGCCGGTGGCCTGTCCGATGCGCTGCCCGCCATGATGGACAAAGCCAGCAGCGGCGGATCCTTGCTGGATTCCATCGGTGGCGTTTCAGGTGCTCTCAATCTGGCTTCAAAATTGTTTGGCAAATAGATTTAAAGGGCAAGTATGCCGAACGCCTTCTCGTTCACTGCCATGCCAAACTTGTTTTTTGGTGCCGGCCAGATCGGCCGGTTGGGGGAGCACGCCGCGAGTTTCGGCCGCAGCGTGCTTCTGGTTACCGGCGCTGAATCTTTCCGCCGGTCCGGCCATTTCGAAAAGGCCGTGGCCGGCCTCAAAAGCCAGGGGCTTGCGGTTGACCATTACGGGGTCGAAGGCGAGCCCTCCCCGGAAATCGTAGACTCGGCAGTCGCGGCGTTTTCGGCAAAAATCCCGGAAGTGGTGGTGGCAATCGGCGGCGGCAGCGTGCTGGATGCCGGCAAAGCCATTGCCGCCATGTTGATGGAGGGCGGACCGGTCATCGACTTTCTGGAAGGCGTGGGCTCCCGCCAACCATCAGGTCGGACCTTACCGCTGATCGCCGTACCGACCACGGCGGGCACCGGCAGCGAAGCCACCAAAAACGCGGTGATTTCACAAATCGGCAAAGACGGTTTCAAGAAATCACTGCGCCACGACGGCTACATCCCCCGCATAGCGATTGTCGATCCCGAACTGGGTCTCTCCGCGCCGTCACGAATAACGGCGGCCTGCGGGATGGATGCGCTCAGTCAGTTGATCGAATCCTTTCTCTCCACCAAAGCCTCCCGACTCACCGATGCGTTGGCCGTGGACGGCCTGCGGTGTATGCTTCCGGCCCTTCCCCGGGCTTGCGGATCACGGGCCGACGACCCCGAGGTCCGAGGGGCCGTGGCCTACGCGGCCTTTCTTTCCGGTGTCACCCTGGCCCACGCCGGGCTTGGCGTGGTGCACGGCATCGCCGGCCCCATGGGGGGCACGATCACGATTCCGCACGGTATGGCCTGCGCCAACCTGCTGCCGGGAGCAATGGCGGCGACCCTGGAAAATCTGAAACAAACCGCCGATTCCGCTAACACGCGCATGGCCATGGACAAGTTTGCCGGCCTGGGCCGCTGGTTTGGCGGCCGTTACCGTGATCCGTTAGATTGCTGCGCCTTTTTTATCGATTCCCTGTACGACTGGCTTGACCGATTCGCGATCCCCACGCTGGGAAATTTTGGATTGACGGAGGAGCATATCGAGGGTCTTGCCGGCCTGGCATCCAACAAAAACAACCCCGTCGCCCTTTCGGACGATCAGATCCGCCGGATAATTCGGGAGCGATTTTAAAAAAAAATCAGGCTCGCCCAATTTCGAATAACATCCGAAACCTCAGTCAAGCGTTCTTTTCAGCGCATCGCCCAATTGTTGAATGGTATACGGCTTCATCAAATATTCTCCCGCGCCGCAGCGTTGCGCTTCGCCAACGGCTGCCGTTTCCGCATAGCCGCTGGCAATGATCGCCTTTTGCCCGGAGTGAATCTTGATTGCCCTTTTGTAGGTTTCCAGACCGTCGATGTTGGGCTCCATAATCATATCCAAAAGCATCACATCCACGGGATGATGCTCAAGATAGACCAAGGCTTCTTCACCGCTGGATACGGCGTGAGGATGGTATCCCATTTGTTTAAGCATGCCCAGGGCCAAATCGCGTTGAACGGCCTCATCATCCACGATGAGAATGGTCTCTCCATTTCCCCTTAGCCCGGCAAAATTTGTCTGGCCCTGTGGTTCGGCCGCCTCCTTGTGGGTTATCGGAAAATAGATGTCGATTGTTGTTCCCTTGCCGACCATACTGTCTATTTCGATATACCCGCGGTGATCTTTCACCGTTCCCCAAACAACGGCCATTCCCAATCCGGTTCCGCTTCGGCCCATTTTCTTCTTGGTATAAAAGGGTTCGAAAATGCGTTCCAAATCCTTCGGCTCGATGCCAAGACCGGTATCGCAGACCCGAACACGCACATATTGGCCTTTGAGCACTTCTTCGTAACCCTTTATCGGACGATCCACGGTCAGGTTGTCGGTCGAAATGAAGAGGCTTCCACCTTCGGTCATGGCCTCGCATGCATTGGCAACCAGGTTCATGATCATTTTGGACAAATGAACCGGGGACCCCAAACAATTCAGCAATTGATCGCAAAGATCCAGCTCAACCGCCACCCCCGCATGATTGTTAGATATCTGTTTGAATTCCGGAGAGTTAAGGAATTTTTCAATTACCGTATTCAAATTAACCGCTTCCATCACCGCAACGCCGCGGCGGGCCAATGACAGAAGATCCTGAACGATGGCCGCGGCACGAAGCCCCGCGTCCCGCGTGGACTCGATCAGGTTGCGCAGAGCGTCGTTTTCCCGCACCTTCAACAGCATGAGTTCCGGATAAGCGACAATTCCGCCAAGCACATTATTGAGGTCGTG
The DNA here is from genome assembly GCA_963668455.2 of uncultured Desulfosarcina sp. Classification (GTDB taxonomy): domain Bacteria; phylum Desulfobacterota; class Desulfobacteria; order Desulfobacterales; family Desulfosarcinaceae; genus Desulfosarcina. Next base: position 58,669 of record CAXXOY010000014.1, on the reverse strand, counting down.
GGCCACGCCACCCGCCAATGTGCCCAGGGCTTCCATCTTTTCGGCGCGTTGTAATCGAATGGCCAGTTGCGCCCTCTCCTTGGCAGCCTCTTTTTGATCGGTAATGTCTATGGCCATTTCGTAACGGACCATCCGCCCATCAGGCCATTTTATGGCTTTGTCGATACAACGCGTCCACATGCCGTTGGATCGGTTCCGGTGCTCCCAGATATGCGCCTTGCCTGTATTTTCACCAAAAATAATTGAATTCGTGCAAAACGGGCAGGGCTTATCAAGCCCCTGAAACACCTGGTGGCATTTCTTTCCAACGGCATCGTGACAAACTTTTCTTAAGGCTTCGTTAATGTACAACACCTCATGAGTATCTGGATCACTGACATATATGATTTCGCTAATGCTTTCAAAGACCGAAAGCAATTGGCGCCGCTCAAAATCGAGCGCCTTTTCAACCTGCTTTCGTTTTGCGATATCCTCTTCCAGTCTGCGGTTGGCATCGGTCAGGGCCTGGGTCCGCCTTTCAACGGTTCCTTCGAGCAGCAACTGGTGCTCGGCAAGGGCTTCTTGCGCCTGTTTCGCTTCTTCCTTGGAAGCATTGGCCCGAATGACCTGGTTGGTCAAATCTTCATGAAGCGTTTTCAAATCCGCCGACATGGCGTGAAATCCCCCGGAAAGCTCATCGAGTTCAATCACCGGGCTGCTCTCCAGTGACGTCTGATAGTCCCCGGATGCAACCGCCTGAATCGCCTTGGAAAGTTTTCTGACAGGCCGGGAAATCCGGCTGGACAGCCGGCCGGTGCTTTTCAGCAGGTAAAAGAAAAAGAGCAGATAAAAAAAGCACATGAATCCAACGGCGAGGTATCCGATGAGGCGGGCTTGCTTTTCCAGCTGAACGATGGGACTTGAAATGGACGCCTGGTCGGCAATGACCATGAGTTTCCAGCCGGCCGGCAACACGGTGCTCTGACAGAGGACATATTCTCGCTGGTTCAGAGAAAAGGTGATGGCCCCGCTCTTTTTGCGCATCAAATCGGAAACCGGCTGGCGAATATCCTGCAGCACCGATTCCAGCAGGTTGAAGGTCCTGGGCTTGTGGGTATCCTGCTGCACCTTCCCTTTATAGTTATACTCGTCGAGTTCATCGAGCCCGAAAATATGCTCGACCTTGGGTGGCATGGCCATAATCGTGCCTTGGGCGTCGACCAGAAACGTATGGGAGTCCCAGGGCGTCTTCAGGGAAAGGAGGTTGTCGATAAACTTCTTGATGGTGATATCGATGCCGGCAACGCCTTCGAGAAAATCGTTTCTGTAAACGGGAACCAGGCACGACATCATCCACCCCTTGCCCATGGGATCCAGGTAGGCCTCCGTCCAAGTCGCCCCGCCGTCGGGATTGTGCTCCCTGTCGGCCAGATAGTAAAAGCTGTACGAAGAGATATCCGTATTGGAAACAACCCGTTCGTACACATTTTCATGGAAAGGGTAGTAGCGGCACATGGAGTCATGGGTGTTGAGATAGACCGCCACAATGTGCCCTTTGGCGTTGGCATCGTATATGGCCTTGTAAAAGGGATCCAGGGCTTCGCTGCGCCGGGCCTTTTCTTTTTCGCGTGGGCCTATGGGCGTTAGATCGGAATAGAAAAGACTGCACCCGCCGTCATTCTTCAGTTTGTAGTACAGGCCAGTGGGAGAAAAATCGAATTGGCTGTCATCACCGTCGACCCCCGGGAACTGTTCCGGGTGCTGAAAAAATCGTGCTGTGAGAACTTGCAGGATCGACGCAAGATCGGAAATACCATTTAAATTTTCTTCTATAATACGTGCCTGTTCCTCGGTTATTTCCATAAGGTGAGAACGGCGGTCTCCCTGCATCGTCTCTACGGAGCGGTTGAGAATGTAGGTGTTCATCAAAAAATACAATGCCAACAGGGCAATTTCAATGATGACCAATGGGAGAAGAGCGGCTTTGAAAAATTCCCGGGAAATGAATTTTCTTAAGCGGATTTTCTCATTGAATGACCGACCTGGAATCAATTTGAGAGTGTTGGATTCAGCTATCGCTTCTTGATCGCAATTTTTCAGCATCACAGCGCGTCCTTACCTGGAGGCTCAGAATCATTCGGTTGACAGGTCCAAGGCGTTGAGTAGACATTTATAACACATTACACGATAATAGTGTACTTTGAACGGCATTATCGGTATGGTGCTCATTTATGCATTTGACCATCATGGTTCTGTTGCTCTCATTCTTTTCTGGCCGGCGAGTAAAACCAACCGTGGTTGGCCGTAAGGAAAATTCAGCGCGTTCACAGACCAAAGGCAAAAAGAAGCAGAGACCTGCCGCAGTGTGAACAAAAAACCATGAAAAACCAGGCAGGCTACTGAGAGCCCCAATTAATACATACACATATTTTTCATTAAGGAGGATGATCATGTCTGAATTACCTCAGGAAGTATCCCAAGCATGGGAGGACCGGGAAGGTCCCATTGTTCTGACAACCGTCAACAAAGAGGGTCTTCCGAATTCGATATATGCCACCTGTGTATCGAAGTTCGGCGAAGACACGCTTGTTGTCGCAAACAATTATTTTTCGAAAACCCTGGAAAACATCCGTGCCGGAAGCAAGGGATCGATTCTGTTCATTACAAAAAAGATGGTATCCTACCAAATTAAGGGAAGCATCGAATATCACACCGAAGGCCCTATCTTTGATGATATGAAAAAATGGAATCCTGAAAAACATCCCGGCCATGCAGCGGCCGCACTGAAAGTGGAAGAAGTCTATAAAGGGGCGGAAAAACTTCTGTAAGCTCAAATTTCCCGCCATCGCTATCGGTATCGAAAAAAAACGATTTCGATACCGGTGGCGATGTCAGTCCATGCCACCACCGCGTATCTAATCGTCATCGTTTTGTCGGGACTTTTCGGCCTGAATCGCATCGCCACCCAGGGCCTGGTAGAGGGTCATCATGTTTTTTAACTGGTTGTAACGATTTTGGGCCAGTGCCAGATCCGCCGCACGGCGGGTTTCCTGTTCATCCAGCCAATCCTGCACGCCGGTCTGACCCGACCGATAGCGCACTTCCGAAATCCTTTCGGCTTCCTTGGCGAGGGCAAGGGAGCGGCGTAATGCGTCTTCCTGAACCCGGTAATGCTTGCGGGCCGATAAACTGTCCTCAACCTCCTGCAGGGCTTCGTAGAGGGTCTGGCGAAATTCAACGACGGCCTGCTCGTAGTCGGCTTCGGCGATGCGGGTGTTCAGTTTGGCCTCGTTCCACTGCACAAAAGGCAGGGTCAGCCCCGCTCCCAGGGAGGCCACCGGATTTTTAAGGAAGTTAAACAGCTCGGTGCTGCTGGTGCCCAGCGCCCCGGTAAGGCTCAAGCTGGGATAGTAGCTGGCGCGGGTTGAATTGGCATCGGCCAGGGTGCTGCGCAGGCGCATTTCGGCGGCCCTGAGATCCGGCCGGCTGCCCAGAACCGCTGCCGGGATACCGGCATCCAGGGCCGGCAATGCCAGCTCGCTCAGCTGTTTGGGATCGGCCATTAAATGTTCCGGCGCCTGGTCGAACAGCACGGCCAGCGCACTCTGCGCCTCGGCCATCTGCTGTTGCAAGTCGGCCAGATCGGCTTTTTGGCTCTCCACACTCTGCTCCGCCTGCAACAGATCCAGCCGGGACACATCCCCGGCCTGGTATTTTACTCTTACCAGATCCAGGGTTTTTTGCGTGTAAGCGATGCTCTCCTGGCTGGTATCGATGGCCTGGTTGAGATAGGCGATCTGCCAGTAGAGGTTGGCGGTGGTTCCCACCAACGACAGTGCAGTGGCGGCCCTGTCCTGGTCCGTGGCCCGCGCCTCCCACTCGGCGGCATCGCGACTGCTGGCCAGCTTGCCCCACAAATCCAGCTCCCAGCTGAGACCCGCACTGGTTGACGAGCTTTTCGTGGTTTCACCGTGCTCAAGGTTTTTCTGGATGCCGCTACTGGCGCTGACGGACAGGTCCGGGGTGCGGTTGGTGCCTTCCAGGTCGGCGGTCAACCGCGCCTTGCGAACCTTGATCGTAGCCGCGGCAAGATCGTTGTTGGTGGTTAGGGCAAGGGCGATCAGTTGGTTCAGCTGTGGGTCCTCGAACACCTGCCACCACTGCTGTGTCGCCAAAATCTGTTCGCCGGTTGCGGGCTGGCTCTGCCATGTTTCCGGCAGGGTCACCTCGGGTTGCTGATATTCCTTGTTGATCATGCCGGCGCAACCGGACAAAATAAGGAGGTAGATAACTATCGAAAACATAATGATAATTTTGTTACGGCTCATTGTTTTAGACTTTCCATCCGGGCAGTCAATGTTGTTGACTTAAGGTTTGTTGTCGATCATGTCCCCCTCATCCTGTCCTTCTCCCTCCGGGGGAGAAGGGACGCTCACCGGTTGCTTCACAGCTTACAAAAATATGGGTTCAAGTCCCAACCGCCCTCGTTTTTCTTAAGTCAACGACATTGTCCAGGCCGTTATTCTCTTGCCAGGGCTTCGATGGGATCGAGCCGTGCGGCGTTGCGGGCCGGCAAAAAACCGAACAGCACACCGATGAAGGTAGAGCAGGCAAATGCCATAATGATCGATAAAATCGAGAACTGCATGGATATGGCACTGACGAAATACGAAAAAATCGCTCCGACGCCAAAGGAAAGCAGGATGCCGATGGTCCCGCCGATCATGCACACCAGCACGGCCTCGATCAGGAACTGCTGCATGATATCGGTCTGCCGGGCGCCAACCGCCATGCGAATGCCTATCTCGCGTGTACGCTCGGTGACGGAAACCAGCATGATGTTCATCACTCCGATGCCGCCGACCACCAGAGAGATCACCGCAATGGAGGAGATCAGCAGGGTCAGGGTCGTGGTGGTTTTCTTCACGGTTTTCAGAATCGTATCGGAGCTGCGGGTGTAGACATCCTTGGTGCCGTGGCGGGTGGTCAGCAAATGTTCAATGCCTTGCTGAGCGATTTCGTTGGACATGCCCTCGGCCACACGCACGGTGATGGAGCTGAAGTACTGCTGGCCGGAAATACGGCTCATGACCGCCGTATAAGGCATCCATATGCTAAGGTTTTCGTCCTTGAAAGCCGACTCCTTCTCGGCGGCGACGCCCACGACGATGACCGGTACGTTGCCGGCCAGAATTGTCCGGCCCACCGGGTTCCCATCATCGGGAAACAGCTTCTCCTTTGTGTTTTGATCGATCACCGCCACCTGGGACAGGCTCTTGACGTCACGCTCGAGCAAAGCCCGGCCGCTTTCCATGGTAATGTCCTTGACGCGAAAATAAGCGTCTCCCACCCCCTTGATGGAAGCGCTGGCCACGATATTACGGTACCGCAACTGCTCGCTGGCGTTGATGTTGGGCGTCAGGCTGTCCACGTAGACCTGAGCCTGCAGCGCTTCCAGGTCCGCCGGCACCAGGGTCTCGACCCGTGCCGAGCGGATATCGCCCCAACCAGTGCCGGGATAAACATCGATGGTGTTGGTGCCGATGGAGTTGATGTCATCGATCACCTTCTGTTTGGCTCCCAAGCCCACGGCGACCACACTGACAACCGCCGTAATGCCGATAATGATGCCCAGCATGGTCAGAAACGTTCTCATCCGGTGGGTGGTCATGGCCACCCAGGCCATTTTGAAGGCTTCCAAAAACAGACCGAACCGGGTTGCCCAGCGACTTTGCTTATGGGGCGTGGCGGCTTGGCGACTTGGCGCCGCAAGGGTGTCGGGGGCATCGGGATTGGCCTCGTCGGAAATGATTTCCCCGTCCATGATCCTGACGATCCGCTGGGCCTGGCGAGCCACCGTGGCGTCGTGGGTGACAAGGATGATGGTGTGGCCCCGGGCGTGCAGTTCACGCAGGATTCCGATTACCTCCATGCCGCTTTTGCTGTCCAACGCGCCGGTGGGCTCGTCGGCCAGGATCACCTCCCCGCCGTTCATCAGGGAACGGGCGATGCTGACCCGCTGCTGTTGTCCACCGGACAACTGGCTAGGACGGTGATGGCCCCTGCCTTCCAGCCCCAAACGCTCTAAAATCGATTCGGCGCGGGTGGTGCGTTCCTTCTTGTTGACGCCGTTATAAACGGCTGGCATCTCGGTGTTGCAGACGGCGTCAAGGTGGGAAAGCAGGTGGTAACTCTGGAAAATAAAGCCGAAGTAATCCCGGCGCAGTGCGGCCAGTTCATCGTTGTCCAGGCTGCCGGTCTCCCTGCCGTCGACCTTGTAGCTGCCGGCGGTGGGACGATCCAGACACCCGAGAATGTTCATCAAGGTCGATTTGCCCGAGCCGGAAGTGCCCATAATGGCGACCATCTCACCAGCATGGATTTTCAGGTTCAGCCCCTTGAGCACCTTGACCTGCGTCTCGCCCGATGGGAAAGAACGCTCCAGGTCTGTTATTTCAAGCAGTACCTTGCTCATGATTCACCCTACATTCCCGGAGGAGGACCGCCGCCACCGCCGGGAGGTGGCCCCCGGAAACTGTCTTCGCGGTTGGAAAGATCCTCGGCGGCCGACTGTGAATCGCCGACCACGACCTCGTCTCCTTCACTCAGTCCTTTGAGTACCTGAATGTTGATGTTGTCCTTGAAGCCGGTTTCGATCATTCGGGGTTCGGCCCTGCCATTTTTGAGGACACGCACCTCGTAGCGGCCGTTGCCCCGGTCGCTGCCCAGTACCGACAAGGGAATGGACAGCGCCCCCTTGACCTCTCCCAGAACAATGGAAACCTCGGCGGTCATGAAAATCCGCAGCTTGCCGTCTGGGTTGTTGACTTCGAACTGGCCATTATAATAGGTGGCGGAGGAACTGATGGTCTTGGCCGAGGTATCCGTATCGGTGATGCTTTCCGGCGCCGGGTCAACCGAGCGCAGAGTGCCTTTGTAACGGGTATCGGGGTCGCCGAGGGTGCTGAAAAACACCGGCATGCCCTGTTTAACCCGAATGACGTCCGCCTCGGAGATCAGGGATTTGACGGTCATGACCGTCAAGTCGGCCAGGATTAGAATGGTGGGCGCGGACTGGGTGGATACCAGAGTCTGCCCCTCGTCGGTTTCCACGGCAACAACGGTTCCGTCCATGGGCGCCACGATCTGGGTGTAAGCCAGATTGGTCTTGGCCGTATCCAATGCGATCTTGGCCTGGGCAATGCCCGCATCCAGGGCCTCGATATCCGCCTTGGTGCTCTCCAGGTTCGCCCTGGCGCCTTCCAGATCCGCCGTTGCCGAGGCATCCTGGGAACGCATGGTCTGCTGGCGTTCATATTCCAGTTCATACTGTTTCAGCAGAGCCTGTTTGGAGCGTTTTTGGGCACGTACACTCTTGAGTTGGGCCTGGGCGTCCAAAAGGTCGTTCTGCTTGACCGACGGGTCGATCACCGCCAGCAACTGACCCTTTGTCACATGATCGCCCAGGGCGACCTTAAGCGTTTCGATCTGCCCCGAAACTTGGGCACCCACATCCACCTGTCGGTAAGCATCCAGAACCCCCGTGCAGGACACGGTCTCCTGAATATCCCGCTTGGCCACCTTAACGGTAACAAAGGCCGGCCGTTCTTCTTTTATCAACCGGGGGTAGGCAAACCAGACACCCGCCGCGATTGCCAGCAGCACGACGGGAATAATCCAATATCGATGTTTCCTTTTTTGCATATCGTTTCTGTCCTGAAAAATCCTCGCTTTAGTGTCCTTCTATCTATCCTAAACGCCATGGAACGCATTTTCCTGCGAAACTATTTTCGACAAAACGAAAACTAAATTAGGCGATTGCCAATCGCTTGCCGCATATACAAGAGGGAAAAGCAAGTCGAAATTCATGGCCTTTATCTAATGTCGTTCGAACATGCGTTACGGTTACGAAAAGAAATTATCCAGAACTCTAATCATCTTTTCGGCCAGAAGGCACCTGGCTCCCACGCTTTGCGCGGAAACCCATGTTTCCAGGCAAGATAAACACGGCGCGCCCATGCAGTGCTTGGAAGCGAGGCGACATGGACCGTTAACCGAAACGACGATCGGGGGATTCGAAATTCAGTGAAGATTGGGTAAAGTGTTTTTACGGTCCTTGCGGCAGGGTTGAAGGGATCTTTCAAACGTAATTTCCGGTTGTCAATATCGGGGAGATCTTCTTTTAACGATTCGCTCTTAGGCAATAATGTTGTCCTTCGCCTCATCAAGCACATTTCGTATGATTCTGGCCAAATCCGCCTTTGCAAGCGGCTTGTAGGTGAATGCCTTGATGCCTAATTCCGAAGCGGTTTCGCTCGATATCTTTTTGCTGAATCCCGTACAGAGAACAACGGGAATATCCGGTCTTATCTTCATCAGTTCAATCGCCAGAATGTCTCCGGTCATGTTCGGCATGGTCATGTCCGTCAGCACCAGATCAAACGCCTCCGGGTCGGCTTTGAACAGCTCCAGCGCCTCGATGCTGTTATTCCGGGTCGTCACCGAATACCCCAAACTTTTAAGCAGTTTCCTTCCCATTTCGGCAATCGAGATTTCATCGTCCACCAGCAGAATGGATTCCCTGCCCTCCGGCAGTTTTTCGGGCTCACGAACGGGACGGTCAGCATGTTTTTTGCTGACGGGCAGGTGGACGGTGAATATGGTCCCTTTTCCCAATTGACTCTCGACATCTATTTTGCCCTTGTAACTATCGACAATCCCATGCGCCATGGCCATCCCCAGGCCGGTGCCTTCGCCGGGGGCCTTGGTGGTAAAATAAGGATCGAAAACCAGTTTGATCAAATCTGGGGGGATTCCGACACCGGTATCCGACACCTTGATTTCAATATACTCCCCGGAGGACATGCCGGGCAACACGTCCTTTTTAAGAAGAATCACATCTTTTATGCTCACTTTCAAAACACCGCCCGAGTCCTCCATTGCTTGGACCGCATTTGTGCAAAGATTCATTAACAGCTGGTGAATTTGTGTTGCGTTCCCTTTGATTGAAGCATTGCCTTCAATTTCCTGCTCAATCTCAATGGTGGCTGGAGTAGTGGAACGAATGAACTTTAAAACCTCGGTTGTAATCACCCTCGGTTGAAGAGAAGTTTTTTCCTCATCCGACTGACGCGCAAAGGTAAGAATCTGGTTTACCAGGTCCTTCGCTCTTTTCCCTGCAGAATAAACCTCATTCAAACTCTCTCCAAGCGAGGTGCCGTCTGGCGTCTCTAAAAGTGCCAGCTCCGTGAAACCGATGATGACCGAGAGGATATTGTTGAAATCGTGGGCAATGCCTCCGGCAAGGGTTCCAATGGCTTCCATTCTTTGCATTTGCAAAAGGAGTCGTTCATACTCCTTTTGTTCTCTCTCCATCTCTTTTCTTCTGGAAATATCCTCAATAATCGACAAAAGATAGTTGGGGATATGTCCTTGCCGGTTTTCAACAAGCGACACGGTCACCTTGCACCACACGGCTACGCCATCAGCCATTAAATACTGCTTTTCTTTGACAAAGAAATCTATTTTTTTATTTTTCAGCTGTTCAATCAGTTGTGTGTCGTCTTCATAAGAATCGGGATGAGTGATCTCCTTTAGGTTTTTTTTCAGCAATTCATCCCTTGAATATTGCAGTATGCCGGCGAACCGTTCGTTCACCTTCAGATATTGCCCGGTGTGCGGGTCAATATGGGCAATCCCGACGGCAGCCTGCTCGAATGTGGTCTTATATTGCTGGAGTAATTCAATATTCTTCTCCCTAAGTTGCCGTTGGTGCTTATACAAATCAAGATGCGTTTTGATTCTCGCCAGGACTTCTTCCGCCTGGAACGGCTTGGATATGTAATCGCTGCCGCCTGCTCTAAATGCCAGTACCTTATTGAAAACTTCCTCCATGGCGCTGATAAATATAACGGGTATCAACCGATGGCATTCTTGTTCTTTTATTAAGCGGCAAACTTCATACCCGTCCATTTTCGGCATTTGTATATCCAACAGGATAAGGTCCGGAGGCTCTGCCTGGAAACTCTCCAGCGCCTGCTTTCCATTGATGGCCACCCTGACTTTATATCCCTCCCGCTTCAAGAGCTTGGAAAGGACTTTCAGGTTCTCGGGATTATCATCGGCAATCAGAATAGAATACACGACTACCTTCCTTGTTAATTACCGGCTTGGTTCAAGGATCGAAATCCAGTTTCAATTTGAGCATTTTTATCTCCTCATCCTTTTTTGCTATTTCCGCTTTGAGACGATCCTGCTCAACCAGGCTGGTTTTAAGTTTAAGGTGATTTTTAATCCTGACTTTTACTTCCTCGATATCAAAAGGCTTGGTCATGTAATCCACGGCACCGGCTTCAAACCCCATTTTTTTGTTAAACGTGTCATTCAGCGCGCTTAAGAAAATGATGGGTAAACTTTGAAACGTTGAATTCTTTTTGATCTGTTTGCATAATTCGAAACCATCCATTTCCGGCATATGTATATCAAGAAGCATCAAGTCCGGTTCCGAGCCGTCAATACTTGCCAGCGCTTGTTTGGCATTTTTCGCGGCACGCACACCATATCCTTCTTGCTTGAGCATCGAACTCAACACACGGAGATTTTCAGGGTTATCGTCAACAATGAGCAACTCTCCCTTTTTCTGTTCCATTTTATCTCCATTCGTTACCTTAGTTTGCGTTTACTCGAAGAGATTCTGGATTTTTTCCAATTCAAAATCGTCCACGAGCCTCTGTAAATAGGCGGCAATGCGCGGATCGATTTCATCGATCTTTGACACCAATGCCTCAAGCTCGTCCATCTTCCCCAAAATCGCTGCCTCGCTAATTTCCTTTCTGATTTTCACGGGTAGGGAATCAATGGTTTTCGGATCAAATTTTTCATTGTTGAGCGGCCTGTTTTCGGGTTCGGTGTCCTCATACACATATTCGATCCCCGTATGGCGGCGTATCTGATCAAGGAGTTCCGTGCTTTTAAATGGTTTTTTCAGAAAGGCGTCCGCGCCATTTTTTAATACTTGCTCCCTTTCCTGATCCAAGGCACTTGCACTGAGCACAAGAATAAAAGCATTGGCACCATCTTTAAGGGCTTTAATCTGTTTTGTCGCGTCAACACCATCCATTACCGGCATCACCACATCCATGAGAACAACCCGGGGTTTCCATTCTCTGAATATGTCGACTGCTTCCTTCCCATTGACAGCTTCCATTAGGCTAAAGCCAATGGGTTCCAGCATCAATCGGACAATCTCCCTGTTTTCCGGCCTGTCATCAACAATAAGAACACGAATTTCATCATATCCTGGTGCAATTCTTTTTGCATGACGTTCAGGCACCTTGCCTGAAACGTCTTCTTGGTCCCCCGGCTCGAATTCAAAGGTAAAGTGAAAACTCGACCCTTTCCCGACAGTGCTTTCAACAACAATATCCCCCCCCATAAGCCTGGCCATCTGTCTGCTGATGGCAAGACCTAGGCCGGTACCGCCTTCCGTTCGCATACCTTTTTCCGATTGTTCGAAAGCTTCAAAAATTGCTTTTTGACTCTCTTCCGGTATCCCGTGTCCTGTATCGGAAACCGTCAACTGTATGAGCCCGTCTTTCATATCTCCTTTTATGGTTATGCCGCCTTCACCCGTAAACTTAATGGCATTTCCCACCAGATTGAGAATGATTTGCCGCACCCGGCCTTCGTCCGCCATTATCAAGTCCGGCAGATCCGGTGAAAGATATGTCTCAAGCAGCAAATCTTTCTGCTCTATTCGGAAACGGAACATTTCAGCTATCTCGCCAAATAATGTATGAAGCCGAAAGGAAGTGCTGAGGATTTTGATTTTCCCGGCTTCAATTTTTGACATATCGAGCACATCGTTAATCAAAGCAAGAAGATGCTCACCGCTCCTGTTTATTGAAGCAACGCTTTTTTGCTGCTGGTCGGTCATGGTCCTATCCCTGGCCATAATCTGGGCATGGCCGAGGATGGCATTCATCGGCGTTCGGATTTCGTGGGACATATTGGCCAGAAACACACTTTTGGACTTGTTGGCCACTTCGGCTTTTTCCTTAGCCTCCGCCAGTTCCTTGTTGGCCTTCTGGAGATCGTTGGTACGATCACGCACCCTTTGTTCCAGCTTATCGTGTGCCTCCTGCAATGCGCTTAAGAGGTTTTCCTTTTCATTGACGGAAGTACGGATGGAATCGATCATCTTGTTCAGGATGTTGCCCAGGGCCATTGTTTCAACCGTCCCCGTAATGGGCATCTTTGTCGAAAGAATACCTTCCTTTTCAATCCTTTCGGCTGAAAGCGTCAGTTTGTTTAACGGTTTTGTAAGGCTTTTGGAAATAAGAATCGAGAAAAGGATGGCTGCCAGAAAAAACAAGCCCGAGAGGCTAATAATATACCTTACCAGTGTTCTGGAAACCTCTTCAACTTCATCCACATATACGGAGCATACAATATACCAGTCCATTGGTTCGAAATACCTGACATATGCCCGTTTTAACTGTTTGAATTCACCTTTATTCCGTGGTTGTTTATTCCATAAATACTCGTACGGGGTGTCAGGGTTTTTTGATGCGGCAATCAAATTATCCAAAAGTGAGGAACCATCCCTGGGATCTTTTAATGCGCTGCCATCAAAGCCGGAAAGAACGGGGTGGACAAGGAGCTGCTTTTCACGGTTAAAAATGAACATATACCCCGTTTTGAACAGACGCACATTGGAAATGGTTTGCTTCAATTCCGAAATAATTGCATCAAGTCTTTTTTGGGAGTCCGCTTCGAGGTCTTCAAAATATACACCAGTTCCAACAACCCAGTTCCAAGGTTTGAAAAGGGAAACATAGGAGATTTTCGGTTGGAACTTTGTTACGCCATCCTTTGTGGGCTTGGGCCACAGGTAATCCACATATCCCTTCCCATCTTCCAGGCAGGTTTCCATGAATGCCTGGAGCAGGTTTTTTTTAATACCAAGGGCGCAATTGTATTTCGGGTCATCGAATATTTGATCATCCAGTTCCGGCATGGCGCCATGCATGATCATTCTGGGGATGGGCCGGCCCATATCATTGATCCAAAGATATCCCACCCCATTGTTGTAGCGCATGCGCCTGAGGCACGATTTGGCCTGGTCCATGGCCTGCTGTTCGGTAAGAAAACCCTGTTTTTGGTTTTTATAAATTTCGTCTATGGCGGCAAGGGCCACGGTAACAATATGCTTGCTATCGCTTTTTCTTATTTCCAGCGAGGTTTCTTTTTGAAAAAGAAGGCTTTTATGCTGGTTTTCCACGTTCAGAACAACTGCGTTTAGCAGATTTTTCAAGCTTTCATCGTAAACTTGCGATAGGGTTTTCGTTACTTCTTTTTGAACAAAAAAAGCCATGCCGGCAATCGTAAAAACCATTACGGATACTACAATTATCAATATTCTCGATCTTAGCGACTTGAGCATGTGCCCCCTCAATAAGCATTTACTCGATTAGCTCCGAATTGCCATTTAAATACGTTTTTATAAATCTACTGTTTGCCAACTCGACAACATCAAGATCCGGTAGTTTTCAGAAGTAATCTATCTAAGGCGAGAATGAAATATACGTGTTGTCGTATTCTAAGATTGAAGCTTGCTTTTTATTGCAACCTAAATTAGGCGATTGTCGAGCTTGCCGCATATACAAGGCGGGTGTCTTTCCGCTATAGTAGGCTATGCGGGAAGACATCCAACGCCGTAGATGCGGTGAGATCGGCAAACCCAATGGGTTTCAAATTTTGGAAGGCAATCATGGCGCAATGCATTATGATTAATATGATTTCCATTGAGACCAAAATTTGAATCGTCTAGTTTAGGTATAACCAAACTGGTTATATATTTTATACCGCTCACTTGGAGATTAATGCAAGGGGGCATTAGCTTACCAGGCAAATAATGTATCTTCCGGGCAAGAAGTGTCTTGTCACGGCGGGAGCTGTAAATGCAGGTACTTCCTGAAACAGGCAATTGTCGAGCTTGCCGCATATACAAGGCAGATGTCTTTCCTCTATAGCCCTCCTATGCGGGGAGGCATTCAACGCCGGAGATGCCGCAAACTCGCCAAACCAAACAGGTTTCAATTTTTGGGATGCAATCATGGCACAAAGCATTATAATTTCCACGATCTTCATGGAGACCAAAATTTGAATCGCCTAATTCAGGGAACAGTTATTTCCCCCGGTAAACCGGGTCGCGTTTTTCCATGAAGGCCGTAACCGCTTCCATGAGATCCTCCGAGGAAAGGGCCGCCGCGTTTTTTTGGGCCACGTAACCCAGCCCCGGATAGACTCCATTATCGCGGCTGTAGTTGATTGTATCCTTGACCCCTTGGACGGTAAGGGGGGGCAGCTTGGCAATATCCTTGGCCATCTGGCCGGCTCGATCGATCAAGGCTTCCCGGTCGTCCAGCACCCGGGTGACAAATCCCATGCTTAAGGCTTCATCAGCGGTAAAATCACGGCCGGTGAGGGCCAGCTCTCGGAACCAGCCCTGGCCTATGATGTGCGGAAGGCGCTGCAAAGTGCCCAGGTCGGCAATGATGGCGATCCGCGTTTCACGAATACTGAAGCTTGCATCCCTTGCCGCCATGCGAATATCGCAGGCGGACAACAGATCCACCGCACCGCCGATGCAGTGGCCGTGAACGGCGGCAATCACCGGCTTGCGGCAGCGTTCGATGGCGTTGAAGCTCTCCTGCAATTCAAGGACCCGTCGTCGCAGGGTTTCGCGGTCATCGGCACCCTTACCCCCCAGCAACCCCACGGCTTCCCCCAGGTCCAGACCAACCGAAAAGCTTTTGCCCTCGGCGCAAATCACCACCACCCGAATTTCCGGATCGGCATCCAACAGGTTCATCTGTTCGGTCAATTGGCTGAAGAAAAGCATCCCCATGGCATTGCGTTTTTCCGGGCGGCATAGGGTCAGCCAGGCCACATGATCCTTTTTTTCGACTCTTATAGTATCTGTTTGATTCATAGATTTCTCCTTAAAGCGCCTTACCCGCCCGATATCCCTGATGAACCGCATCAAAAGCCAGGCCCACCTTGCCGGCATCCCCGATCACCTGACAATCGATGCCTAGTTTTTCAACGGCTTCTTGCAGCGGATTATAAGAACGGGAACCGGCGGCCATGACCACGGTATCGGCGGGGATGGATTCTTTTCGGCCGTCTTTCTCCACATCGATTCCGGTTTCGGTGATGCCCACCACGGTGGCTTGGGTCATGGTGGTGACGCCGATCCGTGACAATTCCTGCATCATGCCCCAACGAGTGGACTTGCCGATATCCTTGCCCACCTTGTCCAGCATTTCCACCAGGGTTACCTGCTTGGTGCCCTGAGTGGCCATTTTATACAGGCTTTCCGGGTCTTCCGCGCCATTGACCAGCAGGAACTTGACGCCCTCGGCGCTCAGGGTGCCCTTTTCCGCCAGAAACAGGGATGTCTCCACCCCCACGGCCCCCCCGCCGATGATAGCCACCCGCCGGCCCACGCGAGCCTTGCCAAGCAGCACATCCCAGGCCTGAACGACAATAGGCAAGTCACTGCCCGGGATGGGAGGATTAAGCGGAAGCGCGCCAGTGGCCAGAATCACGGCATCAGGTGCCTGGGAGTTGATAAAATCAGCATCCACCTCCTGGTTCAGGACAACCGGAATACCCGCCAGCGTCACCTGCCGGGCAAGATCTTTGGCCAAGCAGGAGAATTCGGCGCGTCCCGGAGGGGCCGCCGCCAGGAAAAGCTGGCCGCCCAACCGGTCCCCGCTTTCGAACAGGGTCACTTCATGGCCGCGTTCATGGGCCGCCAGGGCCGCGCTCATGCCCGCCGCGCCGCCGCCGACAACCATTACCGTTTTGGACTGGGTCTCTTTGCCGGCCGCAAGCTCAAGTTCGTGGCCGGCCTTGGGGTTGCACAGGCACTCCACATGCTTGAGCTGGAACAGATGATCAAAACAGCCCTGGGCGCAGGCGATGCAGTGAACGATGTCTTCCTCTTTTTCCCGGCGGGCTTTTTCGGGCAGGTGTGGATCGGCGATCAGGCTGCGGCCCATGGCCACCATGTCGCACATGTCGTCGGCCAGCATTTCGCGGGCCGTGGCGGGATCATTGATGCGATGGCTGGCAATAACCGGCACATCCACCTCATCCCGAACGGCCCGGGCCAGGTAGGCGAACACCCCGCGCGGAACGGAGGTCACAATCTGGGGCACCCGAGCCTCGTGCCACCCCACATTGATACACAGCGCATCCGCGGGACCGGCGGCCAGGGCCTTGGCGTATTCGCGCAACTCCTCGGGACCATTGCCACCAGGCATGAAATCGTTGCCGTTCATGCGCACAATCAACGGGAACTCCTCGCCAACTGCCCTGCGCACGGCAGCCATCACCTCCAGGCCAAAGCGCATACGATTTTCCAGGCTGCCGCCGTACTGATCGGTACGTTGGTTGGTGAGCGGAGAGAGAAATTCGCTGATCAAATAGCCGGTACCGCTGAGAACTTCCACGGCATCGAATCCGGCGGCCTTGACGCGTGCCGCCGCAGCGGCAAAAGCCTCGATGGTCTGCTGGATCTCATCCGGGTCCATTTCTTTGGGGGTTTCCCGGGTCATGCGCGAAGCTATCGGCGAAGGCGCCACCGGCTGCTTGCCATTGAGAAAAAAGGAAAAGTTATACCGCCCCGCGTGGTTTAGCTGAACGGCGCTGCGGGCACCATTGCTTTTGATGGCTTCGGCCAATCGCGTCAGGCCGGGAATGAAAGCGTCGTCATGGGCGCCGATATTCTGCGTATTGCCGGAAAGGTCGTCCACGGTGGCGTAGCCCACGCAGATCATGCCCACGCCTCCCTTGGCGCGCTCGGCGTAAAAGGCCGTCAACTGGTCGGTGACCTGAAAATCAACACACATGCCCAAATGCATGGCAGGCAGGTAGATGCGGTTTTTGATCTGCATTTTGTTGATTGTAATGGGCTGGAACAAAAGATCGCTCATGGTTTTTCTCCTGTCTAAGGTGCCTGTTTCTCATTCTGTTGGCGCAAGGGACCGGGATCGCATTTCATGCGTTTGCAATCTCAAAAAAATAGTTTCAGATAACATGCCCGCTTTGCTCATCGCAAGAGCGCAGCGCTATTTAAAAAATTCCGGTTCAGAAAAATATAGTGAGTTGAAAAATAACCAATTATTTGTTTAAAGTTGATGTTTTCAGGATTTGAAACCCTCTATTCGGACCACCCTTTTTTTCGATCTTTTCCATTTTTTCATGGATGGCTGGTTGCCGCGCCCGTGTTGTTCAGCACCTCCGTCCATTTGGTTCTTCATGGAAGCTTACGTTGTTTGCCTGATTGCAAAGTCATGCGGACGTTCACCCACACAGCAAAAGGGAGACAGAAACGATGACGCAACTATCTGGTAGTACGGTACTCATCACCGGTGGAGGCATGGGCATCGGCCGGCTCATGGCGCTCAAAGCGGCGGCCCGGGGAGCACGCGTAGTCATATGGGATATCAATCCGGACAATCTGGCCGGTATTGGCGGCGAATTGGCGCGTTCAGAGCGTGAACACTTTTGTTTTCAAGTCGATGTCTCAGACCGCAAGGCAGTCTACGAAGCGGCCGAGCAAACCCTGGCCGATGCCGGCCCCGTGCATGTTCTCATCAACAACGCCGGCATCGTTTCCGGCAAGCCTTTTCTGGAATGCAGCGACGAGCAGATCGAGCGCACCCTGCAGGTCAATACCATGGCCCTGTTCTGGACGGCCAAGGCCTTTTTACCGCAAATGATCAAAAACCGTCGTGGCCATCTGGTGACCATCGCCTCGGCCGCCGGCATCATGGGCACTCCCGGCCTGGCGGACTACAGTGCATCCAAGTTCGCGGCCTTCGGGTTTGACGAGGCCATGCGCGGCGAGTTCAAAAAACGAAGGCTTCCCATCAAAACCACGGTGGTTTGCCCCTTCTTTATCGATACGGGTATGTTTGACGGCGTTAAAACCCGATTTCCCCTCCTGCTGCCCATCCTGAAAGAGGAATACGCCACGGATCGAATTATCGATGCGATTCGGCGTGACCGGGCGCGGCTTTGGATGCCGCCCATCGTTTATACCGTGCCGCTGTTGCGGATTTTGCCTGTGTCGATAATGGATTGGGTCGCCAGATTCCTGGGCGTTACCGAATCCATGGACGAATTCAAGGGCAGATCGAAAAACGGAGGCCGGCAATGAAAAGCACGCTTAAAACCGAGGCGATCAATCCCGCCACCGGAGAGATCTTCGGCTACTCCGATTTGAATGGCGTGGATGACGTGGATTGTGCCATCCGTGACGCCAGGCTGGCGCAACCCGGCTGGGCCGGCCTGAAGCCATTCGAGCGGGCCAGGTATCTGAAAAAGGTTCGCGAGTATATTGTTGCCAATGTGGATGAACTGGCCCGGGTCATCAGCCGGGACAACGGCAAAACGCGTATCGATGCGCTTTCCGCCGAGGTGGTGTCCTCGGTCATGGCCATTGGCTATTATACCAAAAAAGCCAAATCCTTTCTCAAGCCCAAATGGCTCATGCCGGGCAATCTTCTGCTGGCCAACAAAGTGGCCCGTATCCATCGCGTGCCTTTTGGTGTGGTTGGTATCATTTCTCCCTGGAATTATCCCTTTACGATTCCCTTTTCCGAAGTAATCATGGGCCTCATGGCCGGCAATGCCGTGATCCTCAAAGCCGCCAGCGAAACCCAGATGGTGGGCCGCTGCCTGGAGAAGGCCTTTGCCGCGGCGGGTCTTCCCTCGGGCGTGTTCACCTATCTCAACCTGCCGGGACGGGTGGCGGGAAAGGCCTTTTTGCGGGGCGGGGTGGACAAGCTGTTTTTCACCGGATCGGTGGCGGTGGGCAAGAAGCTCATGAGCCTGGCGGCGGAAAGCCTTACGCCGGTCTCCCTGGAGCTGGGGGGCAACGATGCCATGCTGGTCTGCCCTGATGCGGATCTGGAGCGGGCCTCGGCCGGCGCGGTATGGGCCGGATTTTCCAACTGCGGACAATCTTGTGCCGGGGTGGAGCGCATTTACGTGCACCAGGCCGTGTATGATGATTTCATGAAACTGCTTAAAAAGAAGGTTGAGGCGTTGCGCATCGGAGAAGATCTGGATCATAAGGTGGATTTGGGCGCCATGACCACCCGGCACCAGATGGATCTGGTACGGCGGCATGTGGACGACGCCCTGGCCAAGGGGGCAGTGGTTTGGGCCGAAGCCAGGCCCGGACAGGAGGCATCCGGCAATTTTTTGCCGGCCACCGTGCTGGCCGATGTGACTCACGAGATGGATGTTATGCGAGAAGAGACTTTTGGGCCGGTGCTGGGCGTAATGAAGGTCTCCAGCATGGACGAAGCGGTGACCCTTGCCAACGATTCCCAGTTCGGTCTCACCGGATCGGTGTGGTCAAAAAGCCATGGCAACGCCTGGCGCCTGGCCCGGCGCATCAAGGCCGGCGCCATCACCATCAACGACCATCTGATCAGTCACGGCCTGGCCGAAACGCCCTGGGGTGGATTCAAGGAATCGGGTATCGGTCGAACCCACGGCAAACTGGGATTTGATGAAATGACCGAGCCCCAGGTGATCGTGGACGACATCATGCCGGGCCTGCGCAAGAACCTGTGGTGGCACCCCCACGGCCCCGGGGTTTATGCCGGGATTAAAGGCATGCTCACCATGCGTTACGGCAAAGGATTCGCCGAGCGGCTTCTGGGCGCCTGGCATTTGCTTAAAGCCTTTCCGCGTTGCTTTCTGCCTTAAAAGAAAAGGAGATATATAATGATGATCCCTGTGGTTCTGGTGTTGGCGGTGGTGCTTTTAATCGGTCTGATCAAGGCCGAAAAAACAGCCGATCCTAAAAAAATTCTAATCTTTAAAGCTCCGCTGTCCTTACTTTTTATTCTGGCCTGGAGTCTTCAGCCGGCCAAAAGCGAAACGTTCGCCGACCTGATTCTGGTTGCCCTGCTCTTTTGTCTGGCAGGTGACGTGCTCCTGGCCCTGGGATCACGCAAAACCTTTCTGGCCGGTCTGGTGAGTTTTCTCATAGGCCATGTTGTATATGCCGCCGCCTTTTTCAAAATCACGCAGGTCGGTACGCCCATGGCCGTGGGCGTAATAATGCTGGTAGCGGTTGCCGCGCTGGTCTGGCGCTGGCTGCAACCACACCTCGGAGACATGGAGACGCCCGTTCTGGCCTATATCGTCATCATCAGCACCATGGTCTGCGCCGCAGTGGGCGTGGCTGCCAACGCTACGCTCCCCAAAACCGCCCAATTGGGCATTTTGGCCGGTGCGGTCCTGTTTTACGTCTCGGATATTTTCGTGGCCCGACAGCAATTCGTGACCGACGCTCATTTCAACCGTCAGGTGGGATTGCCCATGTACTATGGAGGGCAATTTTTGCTGGCCTTTTCCTCGGCCTGGGTGCCGTTTTAAAATCGCATTGTCGACCCGCGATTCAAAGACAGCGACTATCGTGAGCGCCAGAATTACGTTGGGCAAACAGTCGCCAATCGGAAAGAGATTATCCACTTTATCTGCCCAAAGCCTGATGCTTTGCCAACCGCATTACCCAAACCCAGAGATAAATAGGCGAATAAATAGTGATTGAGGAAAGAGACCTCCCAGGCTATACATGTTCAAGGCAACTTCTTTTTTCCTAAATTAGGTTTTTGTTTTTCTAAGCGCTTTTAGAGGGATATATCGAACCGTAATGAAACCAATGTTTTTCAACAATGTCGCCATTGAGGCCGTGGAGATCGTACTCCCCGAAACCGTGATCACCTCCGCCGATATCGAAGCCCAACTGGCGGGAACCATGAACCGCATGGGAATCAAACCCGGGGTTCTGGTAGGGCTTACCGGCATCCGCGAGCGCCGTTTCTGGAACACCGACCAGACGGCCAGCGACGTGGCGACCCTGGCCGCCGAAAAGGTACTGACAAAATCGGGTATTACCCGCGAAACCATCGGCTGTTTGATCAGCACATCGGTTTCCAAGGATTATATTGAACCTTCCGTGGCCAGCCTGGTGCATGGCAACCTGGGGCTTTCCGTTCACTGTCTGAACTACGACATCGGCAGCGCCTGCCTGGGCTTTGTCAACGCCATGGCCAGCATGGGGCTGATGATCGACGCAGGCGTGTTGGATTACGGCCTGATCGTGGATGGAGAGAATTCGAGAGAGGTGGTCGAGGCGACCATCGACCGTCTGAAACGCTCCGATGCCACCCCGGACGACTACCGCAATCAGTTCGCCACCCTTACGCTGGGTTCCGGCGCGGTTGCCATGATTTTGTGCCGGGCGGATCTGGCCGGCAGCGGCCATCGGATCAACGGTGCGGTGTCCGGGGCGGCAACCCGCCACAGCCGATTATGCCTGGGGCAGCGGGACCACATGACCGCCGATGCAACTCAAGTGATGATCCACGGCGTCGAGCTGGCCAAAGAGACCTGGGATCTGGCCTGCGACAGCCTGGCCAATTGGAGCGATGACGAAATCGACGCCTACATGCCCCACCAGGTCAGTCAGCGCAACATGGATGTGCTCAACGAAAAGCTGGGATTGACGCCGGAAAAGCACCACCTCAATTTTCCGACGTTGGGCAATATCGGCCCGGCGGCCGTGCCCATCACCCTTTGTCAGGCGGACGAGATTGGCCGTATCCGACCCGGCAACCACGTGGCGTTGATGGGCATCGGCAGTGGACTCAATTGTTCGATGATGAGCCTTACCTGGTAACGGCCGCAGCCCGCATCATCCGGTCCACCACCAGATGATGGAAGGGCCGGATCAGATTGAAATAGACCGGTCCGGTCCAGTGGATGTAGCGGACGGTGGTGAATACGCCGAAACTGCTTTTTTCATCCTCACTTCTTAGCGTCACAACCCCGAAAAATGCCGTCAAATGGTTGTCCGGCGGGGTTTCGGCAATCCAGAAACACTCTTCCTCGGCCGCCCTGACAATGAAAAACAAGGCGTTGTCTCCCGGCGTGAAGGAGATATCCTCGGCTTTCAGGGTTATCGATCCGTCGGGCAGGTCATGCTCCACCAGTCCCAACCCTTTGACCAGAATTTCACGGACCCGGTACAGTCCGGTCAACCACCAGGGTTGGTAGCTGAGCATGCCGGCAATGAATTGACGCAGGCCGACGTCGGCGGTGATGGTTTTGACATCGGCATAATCCATGTTCTCGAAAAAGCGTTTGAATCGCGGATCATCGGCTACTTTCTGCATCTTTTCACCACTCGTAAGGGTTGCGGAACCTGACGCGGGCGCCCATGGTTTCGAAAATCCGGAACAAACCATAGCGCGTGCGGTCCATGAAAATGAATTCGGGGTTCATGTTAAAACTACTCCAATAGCGGTGGAAGCGGCGTGCGATGGCCTGGCCATCGGCGACAAAGCCGGGGGTGGCGCCAAAATCGAAGACCTCATGGGCATACAGGCGGCCAAACCATTTGCCCATCTCGTGGGAGATCTGTTTGGCACTGTCCATTTGGCTCTTGGTGAGGTTGGGGGCCAGCAAGTCCAGTGCAATGATCTGTTCAAAGTGGGCCTTCCGGTCGTGGTGGGCCGCGGCCATGGTCAGTTTCCTTAAATTTTCCACGAAGTCGGAATTCAGTCGTTTGACACAGCCGAAATCGACCAGACCGATGGTCAGGTCGTCGCCGATGATGAAATTGCCCGGATTGGGGTCGGCGTGGATCGTGTTGAGTTCGTACATTCCGGTGATGATCAAATTCTCAAGGGTTTGGGCGATTTGGTCCCTCTCTTTTTGGCCGGGAGCGCTTTTCAGCCAGAGATCCAGGGGGCGGCCGTCCAGCAGGGAAGCGGTCAGAACCGTCGAGGCGCTAAGATCCGGTTTTAAGGTGGGAGTCGTGACGCCATCCACCTTGAGGTTATCGCGAAAATAGGCCAGGTGCTCGGCTTCACGCAGATAATCCACCTCTTCGAAAAGCCGGGCGGCCACCTCGTCCAGGGCCGGAATCAACTGATCGCGGTCGATCAGGGGCCGCAACAATTGTTTCAACAGACCGACGTCGCTGGTGATGGTCTGGGCGATGCCGGGGTATTGAACCTTGACCGCCAGCGGATGACCGTCCGAATCCTCGGCGCGGTGGACCTGTCCCAGGCTTGCGGCGGCAAAGGCCTTGTCCTCGAAACGCCGGAACAGCTCCTCGGGCGGTTTGCCCAGGGCCCGTCCGATCACCTTGCGCACCAGGGCGCGGTTGATGGGCGGAACCTGATGGCAGGCCTTGGCCAGTTCCCGGCGGGCCTCTTCCGGGATAAGGTCGGACTCCAGGCTGAGTTGCTGGGCCATTTTAAGGGCGGTGCCACGCAACAGGCTGAGCCCCTGAAAAAGCGTTGCCGCGCTTTTACGAGCTGCCTCATCGCGCGCCTGCCGCCTTTCGTCGGAAGAGAGAAAAGGCCGTTTGGAATAGTAGGAAAGCATGGTCCCGCCTATTTTGGCTGCGGTTTGTCCGCTTGCCAGGGCACGACCGACTTTTCCGGTGGGCGGATCAGTGCTCATCCATCTTCTCCATGAATTTGCGTTTAATGCCGGCTGCGGAACGCATGGGCCGGGCCAGACGGTCCATTTTGTTCAGGACGTGGTTCTTGAACAGAAACACGGTAATATCGAAAAGTTTATTGGCGATTCCGGCCTTGAGCATGGCGCAGGCCAAATCCAGCCCCTGATCGATTAGTACGCTGGTGCGGGAAAATCCATCGGAGGTGTCGCTCAACCAATAGTGAATTGCGCCGATGTAAGCATCAAGAAAAAACTGGCCGATCAGCTCCTGAAAAACCTGCTCGGGAATCTCGCCCACCTCGACCGCGGCGGCCAGCATGTCGTCCACTGCCGCCAGGAAGGCCGCGCGAATGGGTTTGGCCCGGTCCCATTCACGGCTGCCGCTTAAAAGCACCCGGTGAAAAGTTGCGGCCACGAACTCCCGGTCGGCCAGATAGTGGTCCAGCCCGGTTTCGAACAGGGTCTGAAGCTGCTCCTGGAGGGTGAAGGTGTTGAATGCCTCCACCTCTTTTAGTGCCTCGACGCAGCCTTTCAGGTGATCCTCGTAATAGGCGAAAAGAATGGCTTCCTTGGTGGGAAAATAGTTGTAGATGGTGGCGTCGCCGATTCCGGCCGTGCTCGCGATCTGCCGCATGGTGCTGGATTTGAAGCCTTTTTCGGAGATAACGGCCACTGCCGCACGGATGATGGAACCCCGGTTGGCGTCTTTTTGTTTTTGGCTGATTTTCATTATGCGATCCCGCTATTGATTAATTGGTTCAATATAGCCACTTAATATGAATGATTTCACATTAAGTCAAGAATAAAATATTGCGGGGGTAAAATCAGTTTCATGTTTAACGGGTTAAGTGTTAAGTAGAGGTATTCTATCGATAAAAATAGATCCGTGGCCTTAACCCTTAAAATGCAATGCGTTCTTGCCAATACGCTTATGAACCAAGAATCCAAATCATCGGAACCCACGACCCATGGGACTTTGGGCACCTTTGCCGGTGTTTTCACGCCCAGCGTTCTAACCATTCTGGGCATTATTCTCTTTTTGCGACTCGGTTACGTGGTGGGCAGCGCGGGGTTGGGACGATGCCTGGTCATCATCTGCCTGGCCAATCTGATCAGCGTCATCACCAGTGTGTCCCTCTCCGCCGTAGCCACCAACCTGAAGGTGCGCGGCGGCGGTGATTACTATTTGATTTCCCGCACCCTGGGCATGGCGTTCGGCGGGTCCATCGGCCTGGTGCTGTTTCTGGCCCAAAGCGTCTCCATCGCTTTTTATTGCATCGGTTTTGCCGAGGCGATGGCAGCCTTCTTTCCCGGATTGCCTTCGTATGCCGTGCAACTGATCGCTGCCGGGGCTGTGGCCTTTCTCTTCATTTTTGCCTGGCAGGGGGCGGATTGGGCGGCCCGCTTTCAATTCGTGGTCATGGGCCTTTTGATTGCCGCGTTGGCGTCCTTTTATATCGGCGGCATTCAAAGTTGGGATTCAGCGCTTTTATCCGCAAACTGGTCCACGCCGGAAAACGGCGCGCCGTTCTGGGTACTGTTCGCTATCTTTTTCCCCGCCGTGACCGGATTCACCCAGGGGGTGAGCATGTCCGGCGACCTGGCCGATGCGGGGAAAAGCATTCCCCTGGGCACATTTCTGGCCGTGGGAATTTCCATCATTGTCTATTTCTCGGTGGCCGTGCTGTTTGCCGCTTCGAGATCAAACGCAGTGCTGGCTAACGATTACAGCGCCATGCAGTCCATATCGGCCATGGGCTTTTTCATCGATGCCGGGGTGATCGCCGCGACGCTCTCATCAGCCATGGCCTCTTTCATGGGAGCCCCAAGGATTCTGCAAAGCCTCTCTTCGGACCGCATCTTTTCCGTCCTGACGCCTTTTGCCAAGGTCACCCAGCCCTCGGGAAACCCCCGGCGAGGAATCTTGCTGTCGGCACTGATCGCCTTCGTGACCATCGCGCTGGGTCAACTGAATCTGATCGCCAGCGTGGTTTCCATGTTTTTTCTGATCTCCTACGGCCTGCTCAATTACGCCACCTATTTCGAGGCCAAGACCCAGAGCCCGGCCTTTCGGCCGCGTTTCAAATGGTTCTCGCCGTCCCTCAGTCTGGTCGGCTGCATCGTCTGCCTGGGCGCCATGCTGGCCATCGATCCCAAGAGCGGCGCGGCGGCCATTGCGGTGCTGTTCGCCATCCATCAATACCTCACGCGCACGGCCGGTCCGGCCAGATGGGCCGACAGCTCCCGATCCCACCATCTTCAGCAGGTGCGGCAGCATCTGTTGGCGGCGGCCCGGGAGCCGGAGCATTCTCGCGACTGGCGGCCCCAGCTGCTGGTTTTTACCCAGGAATCCGAGCGGCGTAAGCCCCTTCTGACCGTCGCCGGATGGATCGAGGGCGGCAGCGGATTCAGCGAGGCGGTTGTCATTATCGAAGGCGAAGGGCCGGCGGTAAAAAAGGCACGCGATGCAGCCAAGCGGGAATTGGTCGCCGCCGTCGCCGCCGGCCGGCATACCATGTTTCCCCTTGCCGTATGCGCGCCTGATCTTGGCCAAGCCATGGGCGTGCTCATTCAAAGCTCGGGCATCGGCCCCTTGCGCCCCAATACGGTGGTCGTCAACTGGCCTGAGGATTCCACCCGAGCCATTTCCGGCATCGGCGCCTATAATTATGTTAAAAATCTTAAACTGATGTTCCGGCAGGGAAAAAATCTTGTTGTGCTTCACGCTGATCCGGAAACCTGGGGTCGGTTGCAGGAAGCGTCAAGGGAAAAGCGCCGCATCGATATCTGGTGGCAGAATGACGCCACCGGCCGTTTGATGGCGCTTTTGGCCCATTTGATGACACGGAGCGAGCCCTGGGACAAAGCCGGACTGAGGGTCATGGCCAAGGGAGATCCGGCAAACGCGGATGCCGAAAAAGAGACCTTGCAACAGATGCTGGAAGAAATCCGGATCGATGCCCAAGTGGGGATCGTGCCCGACACCAAAGCCGAAACCGTTGTCGAGACCTCGGCCGATGCCGCCTTCGTTTTTCTGCCCATGAAGATAGACGATAATCGCATAATCGACACCCTCGGCCAATCTTTTGACCGCTGCTTGCGCCGCCTGCCCGTTGCCGCGATTGTCATGGCCGCCGAGGATATCGATCTGGACGCGGCGCCCGAAGAGGGGCTGGCCGCTCAGGTGGCCCAGGCCTCCGACGAAATGGAGGCGGCCAGAAAGAAAGCGCTGGCCGCCACGAAAAAAGCCGAGGAAAAAAAGGAAGAACTCGAAGGTCTCCGACAGAAGCTCGAAACCCTGGAGCAGCAAGGGATTTCGGGCGCCGTTCCCCTGACGCCCAGAAATGAGCTTAAAGAGGAACTTGAGGATGCGGCCACAACTGCCGAAAAAGCATATCGGCGGGCCGCCAAAGCCAAGTACAAGGCAGATGAAGCCCAAAAGGCCGTCGACGCCCTTGACCCATCCAGACAAGGCGCGGAAGACGACGCCAAAAACACTTGATTGTTTACTCCATTTACGTTGAAATAAATTGATACCGGCGGCTGAAACAAAACATGCACCCACAGGCAGTCGTTTATGATTGTATATTGCGAAGAATGCGGTTTTAAAAACATTATTGACGAGGCGCGCATCAAGGGAGAGCGTCCAGAAATCCCCTGTAAAAAATGCGGTGAATTCCTGAGATTTTACGGACGAAAAGCCGAAGCGTTGAAAGCGTCGGCCCAAACACCGGAAAAAGCACCTAAAAGGGCGCCTAAAAAACCGACCAGGAAGAGATCCCCAGACTCCCTGATCCTGAAATATGGCAAGGTCGTGGTCATCGTCAACGAAAAACGATGCCGTGTGGAAATTGGCCGCCAGAAAAGCAACGATATCCAGGTAACCAATAACCGCGCCTCACGGACGCACGCCATTGTCGAGTTCAAAGAGGGCGCCTATTATCTTACCGATCAAAGCTCCAACGGCACTTATTTGCTCGTTGAAGGCAATGAAGGCAAGACAATCAAAAAGAAACAGGTTAAACTAACAACGAAAGGCGTCATGGGTCCCGGGTATAAGGTTGACTTGAAATCCTCCGATGCCATCCAGATTATTTTTCAAACCATCCCCTAACCCCCAACAGATAATAGCGGGAATAAAATCTCATGTGGCTTCTCCTGACGAACCTGTTTCTGCTTTTGTTGACCGCCTATGTGGCAGGCATTGTCGCGCAGGCTTTTCGGCAAAGCGCCATTGTGGGCTATCTTCTGGCCGGCAGCATCGTCGGCAGCCTGCTTTTCAGTGACGACCTGGTTTCGTTGGTCGCCGAACTGGGGGTGGCGTTGTTACTCTTTTCCATCGGCCTTGAATTCTCTTTCCGGCACCTCAAATCCATGGGCCGGGATCTTTTTTCCGGCGGCGCCCTGCAAGTGCTTTTAACCCTTATCGTTTTCACCGCCCTGATGCGCTTGTTCATCCCCACCGGCAGCGCCGTGGTGGTGGGCTGCGCCTTTGCCGCCAGTTCGACCGCCATTGTCCTGCGGGTTCTTCTGGACAATGCGCATATGGACTCCAACCGGGGCCGCATGTCGCTGGGGATTTTACTCGTTCAGGATCTCGCCGTGGTGCCACTGGTGCTGCTGGTGAGTCTGATGGGAGAAGCCAGCTCTCTGGTATCTCTGGCGTTGCGTATCGGCAAGGTGATTGCCGCGGCCGGCGGCCTGGTGATGATCTTCTACCTTTTGTTTTATAAAATGATTCCCTGGCTGTTGCGACGAAAAGGCCTGTTCGTCAACCGGGAACTGATGATCCTGCTGGCTATTTTATCGGCCATGGGAGCCATTGTCAGTGCCCATGCCTTGGGGCTGTCACCTGCCCTGGGCGCTTTTCTGGCCGGCATGCTGCTTGCCGAATCGCCCTTTGCCACCCAGATACGCTCGGATATAGATGCCATTCGAACCTTGTTCGTGGTTCTCTTTTTCACCTCCATCGGCATGCTGCTCGACCTGGGGTGGCTTATCCATCATCTTCATCTCGTTCTGCCGGCACTTCTGGTTGTTTTTGTTCTCAAAGTGGCCATTATTTTTCTGCTCTTCAAAATGCTGCGCATCGACAATCAGGTGGCATTGAGCACGGGGATCACTCTGGGTCAGGTGGGAGAATTCGCCTTTGTGCTGGCGGCGGCCGGCCAAAACGGCGGCATCGTCGGCCCCGACCTTTTTGCCTGGCTGGTATCGGTCACCATGCTCTCGATGTTTCTCGCACCATACATGGCCGGTTACGCCGATCCCCTGGCTGAAAAAGTGATCGCCCTGTTTACGCCCAGCCATACGGATAACAGTACCGTACGCCGGAAAGCCCCGGCGCCTTGTAAAAAGGCCTTGATTATCGGATTCGGGCCGGCAGGAATGAAAGTCGCCACAATGCTCAGAAGCCTTGGCCTGGCCTTCGAGATCATCGATCTGAATCCCGCGGCTATTCAATCCGCGGCCAAGGAAGGGGCGGTAATCTATCTTGGCGACGCCACCAAGCACGACATTCTAGAACATGCCGGCATCGGCGAAGCGGCCGTGGTGGTGGTGACGGTACCGGACAGCCTGGCCGCCGCCGCAACGATTCGCATGATCCGGTCGCTTAATCCCCAAGTGACGATTGTTGCCAGAGGCCGTTATCATCGCCATAACGAGATGTTGATGGAAGCCGGCGCATCCTTGGTGGTGGATGAGGAGCAACTGGTTGGAGAAGGATTGGCCGAGGCAACCACGGACCATCTGTCGGAGAAAGATCTTCTTACCATGGCTTGCCGGATGATTGGCAAGAAGCCGCCCGCGAATATTTCTTCGGGCGACACCACGGAGCAGACCGTCCCGGCGGCACCAACGCCGTGACCCTAACCCGTGTCCATTTACTAATGGGATAGTTTGACTTTGGATCAAGGCACGCGCAAAATTACCATTCGTGAATGAACACCAACCCATTGAAACGGAAAAGAGAGCAAATATGCGCAAATCGATAATTATCATGCTGTTATTGTTGCTGGCCCTTTTGTTTGTATCTTGCGCCGGCACAACGACCAAACAACTCCTCATGGATGAGAGCCATACCGGGAAGCCAATAAAAAATGTCTTAATCATTGTCGTCTTGGACAACAATGAGATTCGTGGAATTTTTGAAAACCATTTCAGGGACCATTTCAATGCGGCCGGTATCGAGGCGACATCCACTGCCAGTACACTCTCTACTGAAGTCGGTGAGAAGCTCGATAAGGAAGATATCGTCAGCCTTGTCGCCCAAAAAGGGAGTGACACGGTGCTTATAACTCATGTAGTCGACCGGGAAGAGAGCGATGCGTTCAGCCGGGTGAGTGGCCTATCGGATATTCAATACCATGGTTACTATCAGTATTACGTAGATATTTGGGATAGTGCCTACATGCCGACCATCGATAGCGATAACCTCAAATTTTTTCTTGAAACCCGTCTCTATGATGTCAAGGATCAATCCTTGATTTGGGCCGGTTCGTCGCAGACCAGAAACCCCGACACGGTAGGGCAAGCCATTGGCCAGATTGTCTCGGGTATCATGCAGGAACTTCGCAAGAACGGCTTGGTGCCGGATAAAAACTGAGGGTCGCGAAAATATCCATGGCCAGATTCTTAAAAAAATCCCTGAAAAAGGCCGGCAGCCCGCCAGGCACCCTGGTTCATGTGGGTGAGATCAAAGCGGATCGGTCCAGTGTTGCCGTCCTGCATTATAACGCCGACACTCTTGTCGAACAGTCAGTGGCCAAAATCATCGATGCGCTTGATTTATCGGCTTCCGAGGCAACCACCTGGATTAACGTGGAAGGACTCCACGACATATCGGTGATGGAGGAAGTTGGCCGGCAGTATGGCGTAAACGTTTTAACCCTGGAGGATATTCTCAACACCACCCAGCGCCCCAAAGCAGAGGTTTTTGACAACTACATTTTCGTAGCCATAAAAATGCTCGGGTATGACGAGGAGAAAGAGAGCATCTCCTCGGAGCAGGTTAGCCTGGTACTCGGAAAAAAGGTGCTGGTTACTTTTCAGGAGGGGCCGGGCGATGTTTTCGAGCCCGTCAGGGAGCGAATCCGCAAGGGCAACCCGCAAATGCGAACCGGCGGGTGCGGCTACCTGGCTTATGCATTGATCGATGCCGTCGTGGACAATTACTATTTAATCCTTGAAGAATTGGGACGTCGGATAGAAGTCGTCGAAGAGAATATCGATGCCGATGAAGACGAGAACATTCTGGATGAGATTCACGACATCAGGAGAGAATTGATTTACCTGCGCAAGCAGGTGTGGCCCCTGCGGGAAATCATCACGCATCTCACCAGGGACGGCGCACCGTTTATCCGCGAAAAAGAGGGACCTTTCCTGCGGGACGTCTACGATCATACCATCCAAACCATCGACACCATCGAATCCTTCCGCGACATTCTGACCGCGGCCCAGGATCTTTACCTGTCCACCATCAGCAACCGCATGAACGAAGTGATGAAGGTTCTGACCATCATCTCCACCATTTTCATTCCCCTCTCTTTCATCACCGGGCTTTACGGCATGAACTTCGCCAATATGCCCGAGCTTGGCTGGCGCTGGGGATACCCGGCCATCTGGCTGCTGATTGTCGCCGTTGTCTTAGGCATGCTCATTTTTTTCCGGCGCAAGAAATGGCTTTGAGCTGTTTAAAAATGAAAATCGATGATCAATGAGCCGAACGAGACATCCGTATTGGTTTTACCATCGCCCGAACTGGATTGTGGGAGAAATTCGGAATAAAGCAGATCGGTTGACCGCTGAAGGGTCGCTCGGATGGAGAAATAATCGTAGTAATGATAGTAAAGGCCGATACCGGCACTGAACAACCAATACCGACGCTCAACGTCCCGGTCGTCACTGGTTATGAGGCTTCCATCATAGATAACCGCATAGGCAAGCGCCGTTGCGCGACCGCCCAAAACGAATTCGATGGCATGCGGGCATGCCGAAGCGGGTTTGGGAAGATAAGCAGCGTGGAAGAAACCGCGTCCCGGTGGTGCGGAATAGGAAGTGAACCCTTCAAGCATATTCCATCCTATACGAAATGCCGCAAGCAATTCGGCGGCGGTTAACATATTGCCCAACGATGCGCTCGGTGAGAGAATAAGCTGACCGGCCCAGCCATCGTGGTATTCACCCATGCTTGCAAGGCAATGCGCATACTGGTAACCCAAGTTCAAAATCGGCTCGGTTTTTCTTTGCGTATCCCAGCCATTGGGATTGGTGGCAACACCCAAATCGTTGTGAACGAACTTCTGGAATTGCTCCGCAAAAGCTGACGGCCCGAGAACGCCCACGGACACTTGGAACGTGGATGCCTTACGGCGATTGAAATTCTGTAAGCTAAGTGTGTAAGTCAGGGAGCCTGCATAAGGCAAATCCCCCTCCGCCGGGACCTCCGCCTCAAGATCTTCCGGAGTAACCATGTTCTGGCCGACTCCGTGGCCCAGGCGTACGATCCCATCTTTGTCATTCAGCATCGGAAAATGCTTGCCAACCCATTTGATGGGCTCAAGCGTGTAGACATCTTCCCAATTGGCCTTGCAAGGCGTGTAATACTGGATACTCCAACCGTTGGTAAAGCCGCTGTCGCTTTTCCAGGCAACATCGTTATCCATTTCGATACGCAGGGTCCGGTTGTTTCTCTGGCTGTCAAGATAAAAGTCTTCGGCTGCGAGAACTTGGGTAGCGTGAAGCAATAAAAAACCAACCAGCCATGCATTGAAAGCTTTTACAAATACTCGATCCGGCAAATTAGCGACGCGGGTTTCTGATTTTATGGCGACAACCTCTCAAAAAAAAGATTATCAATTAATAGAGCGAACGATCAGGCAGCCAATTAGTTAGAATTTCGATTTTTTAAGAAATTGTCAATATTAAAAAAGGCCCCGAGACATCCGCTTTCTTGGGACTTTTACCCGCGGGGGTGGAGCAGACTGGCGCATCACCACGGGACGCCATCCATGCCCACGTTAAAAGGTTGCATGTAGGCGTCCAGATCCGCCTTGGCCGCCGCAACCAACGCCGGACAATCGTCGCCGCCCCTGACGCCCTCAGCCATGCGGGTGGCGAACACCATGCAAGTGGCTTCACCACACTCGCGGCAGTTCGTTTTCGGTAGGCGTTTCAGTATCTGGATAACCTGTGGCCGTGGCATGCCTTCATATCGCGGGATGATGGCATCGCGGCCTTCCCAGACACGGTTGATCTCACGCCTCATCCACTCGACGATTTTTTGCGCCTCCTGCTCATCTTTATTCGCGTTCACGGCGATCTTATCGCCATACACGGTAAGCAGTTTGCCATGCAGCTTGAACGTCACGGACGGAGGCTCCTTTATATATTCGAAGCCGCCCAGTTCGGCGTTCAAATAGGGCAGAACTCCAGATACATCCTGGTCCAGATGGGCGAAACACTGCACGCTCATGGCGCCGGGCATGCATTTGTTGTTGAAAATTTCCAGTCGATAGGATTGGAGCAACATGGTGGACCTCCAGTCTCTCATTTAAGCATCGACGGTATTCATTGGATGCCGTTTGAAAACGGGTTGACAATAAAATAGATGGCCAGCACCGCAATAACCACGCCGGCGGAACGCTGGAACCACACGCTGACACCCTGCCAGGCGCTGTTCTCGGTCACTCTTCGTACCATGGCGGCGGAGCTGCCGGCCAAGGCAATGGGCAGGCAGTGCCCGGTGGCAAACAAAAGCATCATTGCGGATCCGGCGACAATTTTCTGTTGCACCGTTACAATGGCCAGAATGGGAGCAATGAAGCCGAACGTGCAGGATCCCGAAAGGATTCCATAGGCAAGGCCCAAACCAAATGCGCCATGAATGCCCTTTAGGTTTAATCGGTATAGCAAGGAGCCATTCATGGAGCACGCCTGAACGCCGAGCATACCCAGGGCCACCCACAGGAGAAACGCTCCGACCAGCACCTGCCACCAGATGCCCACATCTCCCAACATGCGCCCCAAAAGGGCGCAGACAAGCCCCACCAGGGCGATGGCGATGAACAGGCCGATGGAAAAAGCGCCGGCATACCAGACGGCCCGACGGGGACGAATGGCCGTCTGCTGACCACCCACATAGGCCACGATCAAGGGGATGGAGGCCAAATGACAAGGGGAAAACAGGACGCTGACCAACCCCCATAGAAATGCTCCGGCCATGGCGAAGGAAATACCGCCGGTCATCCACTGGTTCACCGTCAACAAAAAGTGATCGAACATTTCAAGTCTCTCCGCCGAGAATCCGAAAGAGCCCGCGCCGTCCTTGGCTACTCACTACTCAATACCTTTGGGAACCCCGAGCTGATCAAGGATTTTAACAATATTCGGTTTGTCCAGAAAGCCTACGTGCCGGCTAACCTCCTTGCCCTTTGCATCGAAAAAAATCTGGGTCGGAATACTGCGGATCCCAAAGCGTTTGGCCTGATCGCGATTCTCCCAGACATCGATAAAAATTATGGATGCCCGGCCGGCGTACTCCTTTTGCAGTTCGGCAATAATGGGCGCCATCATTTTACAGGGGATGCATTTGTGCGCCCCCAGGTCCACCATGGTCACCCTGCCCGGCGAAGGTATCGGTCCCTCGGCCGCCGCCATGGATACCGCAACCCAGCATCCCACCACTATAGCAACTACCATCGAAAACCATTTGTTTTTCATTAAACGCTCGCTTTTGGCGGTGTTCATTTCTCGCAGTCACAACTGATGTTACCGGCGATTATTTCTTTCCAATCGGCGAGCACATCGTGGGTCCAGCAGTCATCCGCGCCGGCGGCTTCGCGCATGGTCAAGGCCAGAATATAGGCCAGTTCCTTGACCGTCGCGCCGGCTTCAAGGGCACCCTTGAAGTGTTTCAGGACGCAGGGTTTGGATCTGCCCTTAATGGAAAGAGCAAAGCAGATAAACTGGTATGTCTTCTCGTCAATAGTCCGTTTGCGAGCATACAATTCATCCATTTCATCGAGCATTTTCCCGAATTCAGGGAAAAATTCGGATAGTAACCTCATTGTCCCGCCTCCTGTTTGTATTTGTCGAATACCAATTGTGGCTTTGTATCAGGTCTTCTCTTCCAGAACGCTCCGGGCTTTGGTTTTGACCTGCTCGATATCGGAGCGTTCCAGTTTTAGCATTTTGTTCTTTTCGATTCCCTCATCGGTGAGAACAATATAGTTTTTCATCGGAATCTGGGCCTGCTTGAAAATTGCCTTGGCACAACCAACCTGGCATCCGTCGATCACAACCATTTCAGGCACATCCTTGGCGGATTGTACAAATCCGGAAAGCTGCCCGCCAATACCCGCCAGGCAAAACATTTTACCGAAACCTTCCTGGGTCAGTTCAACCGCCGCCTGATTTGACAACTGCCCCACGTTGGACCCACCGGAGCACGCCAGGATCATGATATTGCTCCCGCCTTCACAACAATTTTCAGCCATTTATCTCTCCTCCTTTCATCAGCTACGACTGTTACTTGATCCATCCGAGAATGTCAGCCTTCCTGGGAACCTTACCCACGGACTTCACCTCTCCGTCGACAACCACGGCCGGCGTGCCAAACACACCGTAACCGGCAATTTCCATCACATCGGTCACTTTCTCGACGGTTGCTTCCACGCCGCTTTCGGCAACGGCATCCCTGACAATCTC
The DNA here is from genome assembly GCA_963668455.2 of uncultured Desulfosarcina sp. GTDB lineage: Bacteria > Desulfobacterota > Desulfobacteria > Desulfobacterales > Desulfosarcinaceae > Desulfosarcina. The sequence goes on along the minus strand of CAXXOY010000014.1, from coordinate 23,410 downwards.
TTCCGTTTGTTTGCATTTTTTGCAGCCTGGGCCTAATACTTTGATTTCCATTTATACTCCTCGATATTTGGGCCTTGATCATCGTTTCGGCCGGAAAGGCCACCTGGTTACCATGCTCTGCGTGGGAACCTACATTGCGCTCCCACGCAGAGCATGGGAGCGAGGGACACCACCCTCACCATTGGCCGAAACGATGATCAAGGCCGATATTTGTTTTGGGTTTTGAGTTCTGGTTTTACCGTTTACAAATCACCGATAATCGATAACTAACCGGCCATCGCACCAAAAATGATTCCACTGATGGTCGCCATGACAACCACCAACACCACAAAGGCAACGGTTTTCCTGGTGCCGAGCACGCTGCGGATCACCAGCATGTTGGGCAGGCTCAAGGCAGGGCCGGCCAACAGCAATGCCAGGGCCGGGCCCTTTCCCATGCCCGCGCCCATGAGTCCCTGCAAAATAGGAACTTCGGTGAGGGTCGCGAAATACATGAAGGCCCCCACCACCGAGGCGAACAGGTTGGCCCACAAGGAGTTGCCGCCCACAAGGGAACTGATCCATTGGGAAGGGATCAGCCCTTCGCTGCCGGGTCGACCCAGCAGTAGCCCCGCCACCAACACGCCGGCCAGAAGCAGAGGCGTGATCTGCTTGGCAAAGTCCCAAGATGCCGTGAACCAGGTTTCGGTTTCGCCACGCGTGGTGGTAAGCAGGGTCGTGAAGGCGATCAGCCCCACGGAAAAGGCCACCAGCGGATATTGAGGGACCGCCAGAGCCGGAACAAGGACTGCGACCGCCGCTATGATCAGTTTATAAGCCTTGACACGCATCCAGCGCACCATCAGGATGCCCAGCGCAAATGCGAACCCGCCGGCCAGCAGCCATTTGACGGCGAACACGGCGGCCCAGAAACCACCGGCCTGCTCGGGGCGGCCCCATGTGGCCGAAATCAAAAACCCCACCATGACCACAAACAAAAGGGTGGTTTGCCATAAAGGCCTCTCCACTTCAGGGGTGGGCATGTGCATGGCGGCGGCGGCCTTGGCCTCTTCTTCCTTTCTGAACATCAGGTGCATGAATACACCGATGATCACGCTGAACAGAATCGCACCAATAGCACGTGCGATGCCGATGTCGGGTCCCAGAATACGGGCCGTGAGAATGATGGCCAAGACGTTGACCGCCGGTCCCGAGTACAAAAAGGCGATAGCCGGTCCCAGCCCGGCCCCGCGTTTCCAGATGCCGGCGAAAAGCGGCAATACGGTGCAGGAGCACACCGCCAGCACCGATCCGGATACACTGGCCACCCCGTAGGAAAGCACCTTGCCGGCGCCTGCGCCGAGATATTTCATCACCGATCCCTGGGAAACGAACACCCCCACGCCGCCGGCGATGAAAAAGGCCGGTACCAGGCAGAGCAGGACATGCTCCCTGGCGTACCAGTTCGCCAGGGCCAGGGATTCTAGAACCGCGCCGGTGAACCGTCCGCTTTCCATAGGCAGAAAAAAGAAGAGCAGAAAACCGCCGATGATCAAGGCCAGGGGCTTCCATATTTCCGACCAGTCAAGGGTACTGGGCGCTTCGGGCTCCATGGCGTCATCGACCTCCTGCCGGGAATTGTGCATGGCTATTGTTTCAGACATTTTGGCTACGCTCCCAAGTTTATAAATCGCAATATAGCAATATAGTACGGATAAAAAAATTTAGTTTTTGTTCAAAATCTCGAACCGGTCGATGGCATGGACCCCCTCCAAAAGCGTTGAAATTTCCGCATCATCGTTCAACCAGTGGCGCAGATTTCCCAAAAGAGCCGCCGCATAGGGGCTCTGCCGCCCGTCGGCCAGGGTATAATTGACCCATAGCCCGTCCTTGTTGAAAGCGACCAAACCGGCATCCTCCAATATTTTTAGATGCTTGCTGGTCGTGGACTGGGCACTTCCCAAAGCGGTCTGAAGCTCACAGACGCACATGAAACGCCGTTCCAGTATTTTTAGTATTTTTACCCGCGTCGGGTCTGATACTGCCTTCATGACGCGCAGAAATTCTTTCATGGCTATCTCCATATCGCTATTTTGGAATATAGTGAATCGATTTCGGTTTGTCAACCTGGAAAAATCAAGCCACCTCCACCTCCACCCGGTTGCAATGAAACGCACTGGTTTCCCCCGCATCGGTAAGGCGCTGGCTGGTGAGTTGGTTGATGCCCTTGCCGTCCCGGTGGCGGTGTGGCCAATGCAGACCCTCGGCAATCAATAAGTCGGGCTGGGTATCCTCGGTGACGACGGCCTTGCGGAGGCACTCGCCCCGGTCGTTGTAAATTCTCACATCACTACCGTCGGTAATGCCCCGCACCTCGGCGGTTTTGGGATGGATCAGGACCGTGGGCGGACCGGCGGCCGTGGTAAGCGCTTCGATTTCATTGAAGGCCGAATTAAGAAAAAGCCGGTGGGGCGGTGTAAAAAGCTCCAGCGGATACCTCGATCCGCCCTCGGGGTCGCGGATGGGGGTGCCGTCGGGCAGGGGATCGAGCCCCGCATCGGCAAAGGTTTGGGAGAAGAATTCAACTTTGCCCGAAGGGGTCTTGAATTCGGTATAGGGATCGCGAGGTATGTTCAGCCGCACCGGCGCTCCGGCCCTGACCGCATCCATATCCACCCCGGCCATGTATGGCGACGAATCCTTCAGCATCCGCTCGATGCACTGATCCTCGTCTATGGAAAAAACATCATCGTCAAACCCCATGCGCCGCGCCAGATCCTGGAAGACCGCCAGGGTCGACCGGCATTGGCCCACTTTTGGTATCACCGGTCCGGCCATTTGCAGGTAATTGTGGCCGAAGGAGCGATAAAGATCTTTAACCTCCATGAAACTGGCGCCCGGCAGGATGATGTCGGCATGACGCGCCGTGTCGGTCATGAACATCTCCTGAACCGAAACAAACAGATCCTCCCGGGAAAGCCCGGCCATCACCTGCCTGGACTGCGGGGCCACGGCGGCCGGGTTGGACAGATAAACGTGCAGATATTTGATGGGCGGGTCGGCCAGCTTCGTCAAGGCACGGCCCAGATGAACCATGTTGACCCAGCGGGTCCCCTCGGGAACCAGATCGGGACGGGTGAAAAAAGACAAATCCGAAGGCGCGCCACCCAGGGAGCGGGTGACCCCGGCGCCGGGCCGTCCAAAAGCCCCCACCAAAGCCGGCAAAAGAGCGATGCTGCGCATAACCATGGCCCCACCCAACTGGCGGGCCGGCCCCCAGCCGGTGCGGATATAAGGCGCGGCGGCGCGGCCGTAGCCCAAGGCCAGTTCACGCACCCGGTCAGCCTCGATCCCGCATATGCCCGCCACTTTTTCCGGCGGGTACTCGGCGGCCCGCTGTTTTAAGGCATCGAAGCCAATGGTTTTCTTTTCGATGAAATCGGCATCGATCAATTCGTTTTCGATCAATACGTTCATCATCCCCAGGGCCAGGGCCGCGTCGGTTCCCGGCCGAATCATCAAATGATCGTCAGCCTTCTTCGCGGTTTCATTGCGGTAAGGGTCGATGACCGTCAGGCGGGCGCCGTTTTTCATGGCGCGCTTGAAAAACGTCCAGGCGTGCAAATTGGTGGTCAGGGTGTTGGAACCCCAGATGATGATAAAATCCGATGCCGCCGACCATTCGATATCCGTGGACGGTCCTTTTCCCAGGCTAGCCTGGAACCCGGCCGTGGCCGCCGGCCCGCAGATGGTTGGCATCATCCGGCTGGCGCCCAGGCGGTGAAAAAAGGAATGGCCGGCGTTGCGGTGCACCAGCCCCATGTGGCCGGCATAGTAATAGGGCAGGATCGCCTCAGGGCCGTAAGTTTCTGCCACCTCGCCCATGCGCCCAGCGATTTCATCCAGGGCCGCGTCCCAGGAAATGGGCCTGAATTGGCCGGAACCCTTGGGGCCGGTCCTTTTAAGGGGCTCCAAAATCCGTTGTTTGCCATGCACATGCTCTGGGAAATGACCTGCCTTACGGCAGATAAACCCTTGGGTAAAGGGGTGTTCCGGGTCACCCTTGACGGCTATGACACGGTCATTTTCAACATTGGCCAGCATTCCGCAGGTATCCGGACAATCCTTGGGGCAAACACAGCGTTTCCACATGGTGGCACACTCCTATCGAACATTGACGAAACTGGGCGATTACACAATTTTTCCATCGGATAAATAAAGAACCTCATCGCAGACATCCGAAAGCCACTGCCTATCGTGGCTGGCGACGACCACCGTCGCCCCCCACCCGGTGCGCGCGGCAAGCGAGGCAATACGAATCAGTTCGCTGGAGGCCGCATCCACGCTGGCGGTGGGTTCGTCCAGCAGCAACACCTTGGGCTTCAGGGCCAGCCGGGCCGCCAGCGCCACCCGTTGGGCCTCGCCGCCGGAGAGTTCGTTCCACTGTCGCCGGGCGAATCGGTCGGGATCGAGGCCCACTTTGACCAGGGCATCGTTTACGGTCGGTGACCAATCCCCTCGGTCGCCGCGAACCTTGAGCCCATAGGCGACATTTTTAAACACAGTGCGCTTGAGCAGGTAAGGCTCCTGGGTCAACAACGTAACCCTTGATCGCACAGCATTATCAAAAGGCCGCGCCCGATGTCCATCGAATAAAATAACGCCCGCCGAAGGCCGCTCGACAAACCCCAGAAGCTTTAGCAGTGTGCTCTTGCCGCTGCCATTGGGACCCACCAGGCCCGTGATGGTGGCCGGTTGCAAAATCAGCCGTTCGATCTCCAGAACCGGCTTGCCGTTATAGCGCTGGACCACGTTTTCAAGTTCGTAGATGGGCACGGATCACTTTCCCCTTAAAAAAGAGAGGCTCACATTCACGGTGAAGGCGATCACAATCAGGACCACACCCAGGGCGATTCCGGTGGCGAACATGCCTTTGCCCGTCTCCATTGCGATGGCCGTTGTGATTGTACGCGTGTGCCATTTGATATTGCCGCCCACCATCATGGAGATGCCCACTTCGGTCATCACCCGGCCATAAGCGGTGAGTCCCGCGGCCAGTACGCCAAAGCGCACCTCCCACAAGCTGCTCCACAAAAGCTGGAAACGGCCGGCGCCTAAAGAAATCAGCACGGTTCGCAGATGCCGGTCCATGCCTTCCACAGCCGTCGCGCTCAGGGAGATCACCACCGGCAGGGCCAGGATTGTCTGACCGATAACGATGCCTTTGAGGGTGAACAGCATCCCGAATTGCCCCAACGGCCCCCGAGAGGTAATCAGAGCGTAAACCATCAGGCCGATGAATACGGTGGGCAGAGCCAGGGCCGTGTCCACCAGGAGCCGCACCTGACGTTTTCCCGGAAAATCGAAATATCCCAGCAGAAAGCCCGCCGGGATGCCAAAAACAAGGCTGACGGCCATGGAACCGGTGGAGGCCTTGACCGTGGCGGTCACGGCCGACCAGGTCTGGTGGTCGCCACCGAAAATCAGGCCGATGGCTTCGATGAAACCGGCAAGAATAAAATCCATTAGACAAACCCCAACGGAAGAAGGGGACCATGGCCCCCTCCTTCACGATAAGAAACAATCATTGAAAACGCTTTTTTATGCGACATTGGGGTCATTTCGCGTTGGGCACGAACAAAGGTTTGCCCAACAACTTGAAATCCCGGATAAGGCCCTGGGCCTCGGCGCCGGCCATCCATTTGGAGAAGGTCGTGGCCAAATCGTATTTTACGTTGGTACAGCGCTTGGGGTTGACAGCCAGGACGCTGTATTGGTTGAGCAGGATTTTGTCCCTTTCCACCAGAACCTTCAGAGGCGGGTTGCCCTTCATGGTGTCGGCGTACTTGATGTAGGTTCCGCGGTCGGTCATGGTATAACCTTCCCGCTGGGCGGCGATGTTGATGGTGGCCAGCATCCCCTGCCCGGTCTGCATGTACCAGCTCTCTTTTTCGGGCAGGGCCTTGCCGGTGGATTTCCACAAAAGGATCTCTTTCTTGTTGGTGCCGGAGTTGTCACCCCGGCTGGCGAAAACAGCCTTTTTTTCCCGAATGGTGTCCAGCGCGTCGACAACGCTCTTACCCTTGACGCCGGCCGGGTCGTCCTGGGGGCCGATAATCACGAAATCGTTATACATGATCTCCCTGCGATCAACGCCAAAGCCTTTTTCCACATAGGCTTTCTCCGCCGGCGGGGCATGCACCAGAAGCACATCCACATCGCAGTTCTCGCCCAGCTTGAGCGCCTTGCCCGTGCCGACCGCGGTCCATTGCAGCTTGATCCCCGTGGCCTTGGTGAATTGGGGCGCCAGGTAATCCAAAAGCCCGGTGTTGTCGGTGCTGGTGGTGGTGGCCAGTTTAAGCACCTTGTCGGCAGCCGCGACCGGAACAGCGATCATCAATGCCAGCACCAGGGTCATGCCGATCAGCAAGCCACTTGTCTCCGATTTCTTCATCTGTCCTCCTCCTCGTTAGGTTTGGGTTGTTGCGCCAAACGCCTCTTCATCATGCATTACCAACTATTCTCGCCACTTCCAGCGTATTTGAAAAAAAGTGTATTTGGATGAATGCAAATTAGAAAGGGAACAGCGATCACTCCCGCTTAGACAATAAAAAGATTGGGTGCTTCTGTCAATCTTGATATATCCTACGGAAGGAACAATCAGGTGAAAGCAAGATAGCGGCCGCTTTCCGCCACCACCCGCTTATCGGCAATCAATTGCGCGAGGTTTTTACGAATCATCTGGGTTTCGAAAACCCGTTGTAAGGTGGCGTCAGGCATCCGATTGCGATAAAAGGGAGAGGCTCGCAGCATCGACTCCAGGTCCAGACCTTGTCGGCACAGGTCAAAAATCAGCTCTTGCTGATGGTCGAAAGCGGCAAGGTATTTATCGAAAGCCCTTTCCGCATCGACCACCGCCATGGGAAACTTGTGAGAAGAGCAAATTCGTTCAAAGGGAATCTGACGCAACATTGCCACGCTTTGCTGAAAAAGGGCCGGATCACCTTCCGGGTTGCCGTACCAGGGGCCGAAACCGGTAAAATCAATGTCGGTGGAAAAAAGGGTCCTGGTGCCCAGTTCAAAAAAGCAGTAATGATCCATCAAATGACCCGGCGCCCGGATCGCCCGCAATTGGATATTTCCAAAATCAAGAACTTGCCCATCGTCAAAACGCCGATCCGGTTGCCGTAAAGGATGCAGGCCCATCTCGTTTTCAGCCACCCAGGTCCAATGGGCCGCATCCTCGCGTTTTTCCACGAAGCGGAGCCCCAATTGCTTCAAATCGCATACCGAGTCATCGGTTTGGGCGGACAGCAGCAATTCCCGGTCGGTGAGCCGGTGCCAGGCCAGAATATGGTCGGGATGGGAATGACTGATCACCAGGGTGTCGATGCGCACAGCCCGATCCAGGGCGTCAATCCGTTCAACCCCGATGCCCGTGTCGATGAGCACCGTGCGGTCGCCGCAAAGCAGAAAACTGTTGCCGTAGGGGAAACGGCTTTGATCCGGCCCGTTGATCAAATAAATCCCCTCGGCCATGGGGTGGATGAAATGCAGTTTTTCCAATTCCGTCGTGATCGCCATCCGCATTGTACCTGTTGCCGTATGTAGTATGGAATTTTAAAGATTGATTTCTGTATGAATTCTTTACTATCTTATTTAATTTGGTTTTTAAACCCCCAACGGTCACACGAAACATCATGAACCTGCTATTTGATTTAGACGGCACTTTGACGGATCCCTATCAGGGAATCACCCAATCCATTTGCCATGCCCTCAAAACACTAGGTTGCCCCGTTCCCCGCCAGAAGGATTTGCGATGGTGTATCGGCCCGCCGCTGAAAAACAATTTCGCCAGATTGCTTGAGACCGACGACCAGCACCTCGTTCAGGAAGCCATCGCCATCTATCGGGAACGCTTCGGCAGTGTCGGCCTGTTCGAAAACGATCTCTACGAAACCATCCCCGAAACGCTTGCGGCGCTTCGGGACGACGGGCATGCCCTTTTTGTCGCCACATCCAAGCCAACGGTTTTCGCCAAGCGGATTGTGGATCATTTTGGATTGGCCCCATACTTTAAAACCGTTCATGGGAGCGAGCTGGACGGCACGCATTGCGACAAAACCGATCTGCTGGCCCATATCCTTCAGAGCGAAGAAATCGCCCCGGAGCAAACCGTCATGATCGGAGACCGCAAGCACGACATGATCGGGGCGAAAGCCAATGGGGTTCGTGGAATCGGGGTGTTGTGGGGATATGGATCACGGGAGGAATTGGAAACGGCGGGGGCTGAGGTGTGCATCGGGCAACCCGAAGCGTTGCCGGGCGTATTCAAGTCAATCGGTTGATATCGTGACCTGGTTCCAAATCTTTATTGTCTTTTTTCGATTCCGATAGCGATTGCCGTAGTTCATAGCTCGTAGGTTGGATCGAGCGCAGCGATACCCAACATCGCCCCATCATTTAGCGTTTTATTATTGTTGGGTTTCATTGCATTCAACCCAACCTACGAAGCTGGTTCCCAATCGGTATTATCTGGTTCCCACGCTCCGCGTGGGAACCTCAACTCCCAGTGTGATGGAAAACAAATACCGCTCCCACGCGGAGCGTGGGAGCGTGGGAAAACATTTACAAAATTCGTCGGGGCTGCGCCCCGAACCCTGCTAGTTGCTTCGCCCCTTGCTTGCCATGTCCGTTCCAAAACCCGCTCCGGCCAATCCCTTGCGTGCCCTGGCGGCTGCGCACGCCGGTCCCTGCAAGGGATCGGCCTCCGCTGACCCTCGTGCTTTTTGGCGGGTCATCAATTTTCTTTTGCAAAATGTAAAAAGGTAAAAAACCAAAATCTAAAACTAATTGGTCCTGGCAAGGCGCAGGCCCAGGAACCCGTACCGGCGGCCCGGCTTGCTCCTGCTGCGATAGGCCGAGCGGCAGTACACGGCGTAGTCGCGCCAGCTGCCGCCCCGGTAAACCCGGTACTCGCCTAATGAGGGGCCCTTGGGATCGGTTACCAAGCCCGAGGGATAATCCCCATACCAATCCTGACACCACTCCCAAACATTGCCGTGCATGTCGTGTAGCCCCCAGGCGTTGGATGGAAAGCTGCCCACGGATACTGGTTTCTTATGATATTGGCCCTTACCGCAGCCAGGCATGGGATAATTGCCATCGTAATTGGCCTGGTCCGTGGACAAACAGTTTCCAAAGGAAAAGGGCGTTTGGGTTCCGGCTCGGGCTGCGTATTCCCACTCTGCCTCCGTGGGCAGGCGGTATTTGTCCGTTCCCTCAAGCCGGTTTAGCTTTTGGATGAATTTTTGGGCGTCGTCCCAGGAGACCTGCTCCACCGGGCAGTCGGAACCGCAATTCTTGAATTTGGAGGGGTTGCCGCCCATTACCTGCTGCCATTGACCCTGGGTTACCTCCGTGGTCTGTAAATAGTAGCCTTGGGTCAGGGTTACCTGGTGTTGGCGCTCGTCTTTGCCTCTTTTCGGCTCGTTGGAGGGGCTGCCCATCATGAACGTGCCGGGTTTGATATACACGAACTCCATTCCCAGGCTGTTGGTAATACGGGACTTGGGGGTGGTTGTGGCCGGAGTGCCCGATGCCATGGGTGGCGCGGTAGCATAACCGCCGGACAACGAAAAGCTGATCCGCTTGTCTTCACCAGCCGCAAGGCTTACCCAGCGGGTCTGCTTGCCGTGGCCGCTTGCCGACACCTCCAAATGGTAATCACCGGGGGAGAGTTCCATCCCCTGATAATATTTGGGGCCGATATTGAGAATCCGGATTCGGGCGTCCGATGGGGTGGTGTCCACGTATAGACGGGCTGTTTTGGGGCCTTGCTCGGTGAGGTACGCCTCCAGCGAGGCCAGGCGGCCCGAGGTTATTTCAACATTGGTGCGATAGGTATCGTACCCGTCCTTCTTCACCTGCACCCGATGGGAACCGGCCGACAGTTCAAGGGACATCAGCGGGGCTCCGCCCACAAATTTCCCGTCCACGATTACCTGTGCGCCGGTTACGTTGGACGATACCGACAGGCGGCCCTGGGTGGCGGTGGAGGACGGCGCCGATGTGTCTATCACCGCGCCGGAGCTGGCCAATAAAAAAACAAAGTCACCTTCGTCCAGATCGGGATCACGAATCTTTCCGTATTGGGAATGCTGGCCCGCGTCGTATTGGGTCACTTCCTTCTGAAGATAGAGTCCCAGCTCTGTACCGGTGACATAGCCGTCCCGATCCAGATCGCCCTTGCCTTCCAGCGCCCGGATCACCAGCGGGGTAAATACGCTTTTGGCCGGGACTTCCTCGCCGGCGCTGCCGGCGGAAATGTACTGCCTGACCGGCCGGGCGGTGATGTGGGAAATATACGGGGGATGCTTGGGCAGGGCCTTGGACTTGAAAATGGTGCCCGAAAAACAACTATCGAACAAAAACAGGGCGTGCTTGGCCTCGATCCGCCGCGACCAGGTCAGGATCTGGTTCATGCCGAGGGATTTACGGTAAAAGCCTTTTTCATTGTCTATCGGGTTCGGGGCGTCGGTGGGCACCAGATAGCCCTTGTTACCCTGCTTGCGGGTGTATCCGTGCCCCGAATAAAAGAACAGCAGGCGGTTGTTCCGGTCAAACCCGTAATCGTCGATGAAGTTGTCGAATGCGTCAAAGAGTTTGTCGGAGTCCGGGTCCATGACTTTTCTTACATCGAACCCCTGCAAGCGAAGCGCTTGTTCCACCCTGTCGATTTCGCCGGGCACGCTCTCAAGCATCGGCCAGCCATTGGTGTACCTGCTGACGCCGATCAACAGCGCGTGACTCTCGCTGTACAGCCCGACCTGTTTGCCCTGCCGGTCCTTGATGGTGACCTGCAAGCCCTTGGTCTGCGCGCCGATTGCCGCGCCGGAAAAAAGAAGAACGGTTGAGATGAGAACGCAGATTAACAGAGCGGATATCCGCGCCGGCCTATTCCCCGTATGATGGTCCATGGATCACCTCCGAGCAGATGAATTCAACCCAATTGTTTATTTCGTGGATCGGCACCGTGAGAATGGTGAATGGTGTTACTGTTGAATATATAGACAACTATCGAGAGGATTGCAAACCGGAGAGGACGGGACAGGGCAACCGCACTCGGATTTACTGACAAGGCAAATGCCATCTTATCCCCCTCACCCTGTCCCTCAATGTTGTTGGCTTAAGAGACAACGGGCGCCGGCCGGGAATTGATCCAACCTTTTTATAAGCTGTTAAGCAACCGGCGACCGTCCCTTCTCCCCCGGAGGGAGAAGGACAGGATGAGGGGGTCATAATCGACAATAAACCTTATTTGTTAGGAATAATGCCGTTTTTATCACCCCTCACCCCGACCCTCTCCCGCAAGGGGCGAGGGAGCGCCAAACTGGAATGGCGTAAGCAGCCTTAGAGGCAGGTAGTGTTGATTCACTTAAGTCAACAACATTGACCCTGTCCCTCTCCCGCCCGGGTAGAGGGAACGTAGCCGGCGACTTCCCGAGTTTCATGGTGCTTATGGAATTTCCGGGTGGCACTCCCTCGCCCCTCTGAGGGAGAGGGCCGGGGTGAGGGGGAATAAAATAGAACAATTTCCAAATGCGGCAACCTTGAGGCGCGGGATAACCGGTATTGATCATCGTTTCGGCCGCATAGGACACCTGGTTCCCATGCTCTGCGTGGGAACCTGCATTGCGCTCCCACGCAGAGCATGGAAGCGAGGGATCACACAACCAACTACTTGCCCCGGACCGTAGGAGCTGGCCTTGCCTGCGACAAAAACATCATCACTCAACCCGCACATCGGCCTTGACCTCGGCGAACTCGGCCTTGGGCTGATCGCCCGCGGATTCCGATTTCGGAATGATCGCCAACCCTCGCGTTTTCTCTCCCAGAGAGGTTTTCATGGGATTGATCAGGGTCATACCTTTAACTTTTTGCCCGCTGTAATCGCCCATGGGCTGGGTGGCACCGTACAGAATGAGTTGCTCCTTGCCCAGGGGCGGCGTGATCTTCAGGGTGAACGAATCCTCTGCGCCGGGAATCTGATAAACCGTGCCGCCCTGGAAATGGCGCGCATTGGAACGGGGCGTCACTTCGATCAGGTTGCCGTCGGCGTCGCGGTACACGGCATGGGCGTAGAAAGGCTTGTTGCCCCGGAAGAAAAAGTTCATCGTGTCGCCCACGTGATAGACGTCCTTGTCCGTCCAGAGTTCGAGGTTGAGCGGCGCCCGCGGCGAGGATATCAGCGAGGGTTGCGGTTTGCCGTCCGCCTTGGGCTCGATGGGGGCGGGAATCACCTCCATCTTGAGTTTCACCCGGTAACACGAATCGGTTACCGAACCGCCGAGATCGCTTTGAAACCACCCTTTCTCCAACTCCTCGATGACCCGCACGGTAGCCTTGGCATAGGCGGTGATGAGATCCTGAAGAAGCTTGCCTTCCTCGACAGTGGTTTCGCTGGAAATGTGTGACTTGGCGTATTCGGCGGCGAGCTGCTTGGCCTGGTCCTGGGCCAGTTTGACGGTCTCCACGCGGGAGTGTTCCTGGCCGATGCAGGCCTCCCCTTCAGTGGTCAGAATGATCGAGGCCTGGGATTGATTCCTCGTGCCCTGGGCCAGGCCGGTTACCGGAGTCAGGGCAATACACAACGCCATTAACAAATATTTGAATTTGGGCATGAGTCACATTGCCTTTCCATCGGTGGATTTCAACAGCTCGATCTGCACCGGGCTAACGGTATCCAGATGGATATCCCGCTGCGGGAAGGAGATTTCAATATTATTATCCCCGAAGGAAGAATAGATTTCGTAGCGCAGGCGACTGGCGATCTTCTTCTTCTCGATGACGTTTTCTACCCGAATCCAGAAATAGATTTCGAAAGCCAGGGCGTTGTCCCCGAATTCGTCAAAAATAACAAATGGTTTTGGATCTTTATGAATGTTTTCGACTTTTTGGGTCGACTCCATCAACAGCTCGGTGACCTTCTCCACGGGAGAGCCGTAGGCCACGCCTACCGACACTTTGGCCCTGATCCGCTTATCCGCCAGCGTCCAGTTGGTTATGTCGTTTTCCAGAAAGCTGCTGTTGGGCACCAGCATGTGGATGTTTTCGCCGGTACGCACCCGCGTACAGCGGGCGCCGATGGCCTCCACACGTACGCACTGATCGCCCAGCTCCAGAATGTCGCCGATCTTGATCGGCCGCTCGGCCATGATGATGAACCCGCTGATGAAGTTGTTGATCAGGTTCTGGGCGCCGAAACCAAACCCGATGGCAAACGCGCCGCCCAGGAAGGTGAACGCCGTCAGGGGGATGTTGACGGTTTTCAAAGCGAAAAGCAGCACCACCAAAAAACCGAGGTAATAGAGCATTTTTTCGACGGCTGCGGCGCTGCCCGGCTCCAGATGGGCTTTTCTCATCCGACCGACGATCAGGTGGGAGATCCACTTGATGAGCAGCATCCCGATGATCAGGATGCCCAGCGCCGTGATCACCTTGCCCACCGTCACCCCACGCTCATCGACCACCCACAACTCGAAATTCCACAGGGTGTCCAGGCGGGAGCGGGCATCGGCCACCCGGTCCCAGAGCGTGGCGGGGGGCGCATTGAGCTGAATTTCATCCAGAAGGCGGGAGGTCAGTTGTTCGGTTTCCAGCAAAAGCGAGAGATAATCCTGGCCGATGGCGCCGACTTTCTTGAGGGCGTCCAATTGCAGGCCGGCATAAATCCTGGCCGCCATGCTCTGGGTGGCGGTCAGCTCTTTTTCCATGGTATCCATGCGGGCATGCAGGGTGACCTGGCCGGTCTGATAGGCGCGGACGGACTGCCGAACCTGCTCCCGGATGGCGGTGGCCTCGGATTCCCACAGGGTCAGATCCTTTGAAGCCACGTCGCCTTTGAGCAGGGCATGCCGATACCCCCAAAGCTGCTGCTGACGATCCAGCAACTGGTTCATCTCCTCGGTGCGTTGCAAGGCGGCTTCATAGGTCTGGCGCCACGCTTCGCGGGCGTCGTCGGCCTTCTCCATCACGCGTTGGGAGGCGCCGCCGCGCTGATCCTTCTGCCACTGGTTTTCCAGGCGTTTCTGGGCCTCGATGGTCTCCTGCAAATAGCGACCGGCCCTTTGCTTGCGTTCATCGATCCCGGCCATGACCTTTTCCAGGGACGCCGGGTCAAAGGCAAGGTCCTCGCGGATCACGTTCAGCTTTTGATCGGCGGCGTTGCGTTTGAGCACCACCAGATCCAATTTTTCCTGAACGTCTTTCAGCCGCCGACCGGCCAGTTGGACGGTGGCTTCGGCCAGCTCCCGATCCAGCTCAACGGCTGCCAGCCGGTCCTGGTTATTGGCCTCTTCCTTGACCCGCCGCCAGGCCTGCTCGGCCTTTTCCAGTGCCTCCCGGCTCTGGTCGAGCTTGACCTGGGTATTTTTCTGGGAGGCCTGCAAAAGCGACTGCTCCTGGTTCAGGGCGGCCAACTCATCCAGGGTCGAGTCGTAAAGTGTCAACGAATAGGGCTTTGTCTCTGAAATGAAAACAGCCTGCCCACTTTCGGCCGCTTTTTCCAGGCGGCTTCTTTCGGCTTCCAGGTTGGTGCTTTTTTTGAGGACATTGAGCAGGCGCTGATAGACAGCCTTGAGTTCATGCAGCCGGTTCAGGCGCTGTTGACCGTCCATGCCGTCCGACATTTGATCGGCAAGAAGGCGCTGTTTTGCGATGCGCCGGTTGACGTGGCCCAGCTTTTCCTGAGCGGTGATAATCTGTTTGATGACCCCATCGGCCGAATCGTCGGCCAGGACGGGCCGTGGAATAACAAGCGTGGCGACCATACCCAAAACCGCCCAGGCCAGCAAGCCGCGTCTGAAAGAAACCAGGGAAAAACAACCGCAACTCCGAACAATTACTTTCGCTGCTTCATAAACCATTGGCACACACTCTATCGCTTTCTGCTCACCACAACTTTTCGGGTTTAACATCACCATAATAAAAGGCCAAAATTTCAAGATGGTTTTTCGTCTTGCCCATAAAGCGACTTCCCCACTGGGAATAGCCTACCCCATGGCCCCATCCATGGCCATGGAAGATAAACGTGTCGTCCTTCTTTTCGATATCCATTAAAATCTCCGGCAGATCCAGGGCCCGTCTCAAGGTTGGGCGGTTACGCAGGACCTTGGAAGTGCCGTCCCTGAAAACCAGACGAATCTTTATGTAACGCCCCGAGGGTCCCGACTGGGCCGGTTCGATGGCGGCCAGTCCCTTGGCCTTGATGTTGATTTTGGCAAAGGCGGCCTCCACCTCGGCAACCGTGAAGGAGCGCGTCCAGTTGGCCATGCCGCCTTTCAGGCTGGCCGGGTCCCGCCGGGCGGACAGATACGGCTTGGGAACCTTGAAAACGGCATTGGCATCGGCGGTGTATCCGCCACTGTTGGCGCTGTACTGTGCCAGAATCGGTTTGTCGCCATACATCAACACCACCCCCGCGGTTTCACGCACCGCTTTGTTGCTGCGGGTATGTTCCTTGGCCACCCCCCCATAGGCCTGATCGCCGGCATAATCCACCAGATCGTAGGACCAATTCTTGCGATGCAGAAGCTGGTAATACGCATATGTACGTGCGGCTATCGCCTGGGCCTTGAGCGTCTCTATCGGCCAGGAGGCGGGATTTTCCGAAGGGACGACCCCCAGCAGGTATTCCTCCATGTTGACATTATTGATCACCAGCAGTTTCCCGTTTTTAATGCTGGCCGAAAGATTCCCGCGCAGCTGTTTTTTCTTTTTTCTGGCGCTGATCGTAAGGGGCTTGTCGCTTTTAAAAATCACCGGCAGCTGTTTAGCAACCACGCCATCGACCAGCAGCTTTCCATTTTGAACCTTTAATGCGAAACTGTTTTTGCAGCCCATGTTCGTCGCGCAAACCGGGGCAGTACCCGTTATCGATGCATTGCCGGCCTTGTATGCCAGCTTCACACGCACACGTAAAACGGGCGTGATCGATTTCTCTGGTCGGGGCGGTATGGGCTCTTCCGGGGGCTTGGAAAGCTGGCGGTTGACTTCCCCTTCCAGCGCCTCCACCTGGAACCTGAAACGCCCTTCGGGAAACCGCTTGCGGTATTTCGTAAGGCTGTTGCCGGCCTCCTTGAAACGTTGAAGATCGAAAAGCAGAAGCCCTTCCCGGTAAGCGGCGGTCTCGGCCACGGGACTGTCGGTATCGGCAACCTGTTGATAAATCTTGAGCGCCTGCTCCGGAGCGTCCAGGAAAGCGGTCAGCATGGTTGCCTTGGACAGCAGGGCCTCGTTTTTCGTTTTGGCAATGGTGGTTACCTCGGCGGCCGTTTCCAGGTTTTCCAGGGCTTCGAGGTATTTGCCCACGTCCACCAGATAACTGGAATAGTTGATACAGTACCGGGCCAGATGTTCCTTTTCCAGGGTCTCCGCGGACATATCGGCAAGGGCGGAAACGGCCATCAGAAAAATAACCGGGAACACTACCCATTTCAGGTGGTCACGCATTACCAAACCTTTCGTGAATTAAGTTTTGACAGCCTCGTAAAAACCAAAAAATGAAGTTTGGCGTCATTCCATGTTGCCGACATAATCCTTCAGAAACATAAGATTCTGGTCATCCGGATTCATTTTGATGGCCCTCTCAAGCAACGTCTGGGCCTTCTCTTTTTCGCCCTTGGCCGCCAGATGCTTGATATACAATTGATACAGGCGCACCTCATAGGGAAACGCCGCGATGCCCTGATCAAGGGTACCAGCCATCTTGGCCTCTTCCCCAAGACTGCCCTGGGTGTAGGCCAGGTACAAAAACACCTCGGCGTCCTTTTTCAGCGCCAGCGCCGCGGTCAGTTCCTGATGGGCATCACCGAAGCGGCGTTGGCCAAAGGCGTCGATTCCCTTTTGCTTATGCGCTTCGAACCGTCGCGCCCGCTCCTCGGGGGTGCTCTGGGTGTCGTCCACCAGCACCACCTTGCGGCCATGGGGATACGGGGCATCCAGGATGCTTTTAACCAGGATGTCTCCGTCCAGTTTCAGATCCGCGACGGCCGCCGCGCCGAGATAATTGTTCTCCAGAACCAGCTTGCGGGTTGTTCTGATCTCGCTTTGGGAATTGTCGAAAAGGCTGTTGTCGGCAAGGGAAACGGTGCCATCGACAAGATCC
Source organism: uncultured Desulfosarcina sp. (assembly GCA_963668455.2). GTDB lineage: Bacteria > Desulfobacterota > Desulfobacteria > Desulfobacterales > Desulfosarcinaceae > Desulfosarcina. The sequence goes on along the minus strand of CAXXOY010000014.1, from coordinate 6,264 downwards.
AGGCCGATGGTATTGTTGCTCAGGGCGCTCTTTTCGATGCTCCCCTTCCCGCCTTTAATAACGACACCGCGCTCGAAGCCGCTCACATCGCTCTTTTCCAGCGACATCACGCCATTGCCGGTCAGCAGCAGACCGTCTCCCCGGCCGCCCTTGACAGACACCGCCGTCAGCGCTGCATTTCCCCCGTTTTCCAGGCAGGGCGCGCAGCTCTTGAGAACGGCGTCGGTCACACGTACCTGACCGCGCTCCGAAACCATGATACCGGTCCACCCATCACCATCCAGAATCACGGGACGCTGCTCCGAACCGGCGATGTCGAGGATGCCATCAACCACGATGCGGTTGTCCCCCTCGATATGCAGGCTCGTTCCCGGCCCGATGGAAAGGGTGTGGCCGGCGGCAATATGCGCCTCGGTCGACAGGCGATAAACGCCGGGAACCAGGTCGCCGGAAAGGCTCGCTTCCAGGGGAACCTCATCGAAAAAGGGCACCGTTACCGGAATCGTCTGTCCCTTGACGGAACGATTGCCCGCCAGATCGACGGCGGCAACCCGATAGTAGCAGGTTTCGCCCTGGGCAACGGTGTTGTCCAGCCATTCCAGTTGCTGACTGCTGGCGGCGGCCTCGAAACCGCCCACCGCGGTGGTGCTTTTTTCCACCACGAATTCCTTCAAGGCCTCCCCCTGGGGCAGGCGCCAGGTCAAGCGCACGCCGTCCTGCCCGGCCTGGGCGGTCAGCTTTTCCGGGGTCGGCGGCGGTACCCCGTCGATGGACACGGTGGCGCCGGCCTCGATCCAGACCCGCTCGATGCCGTTGGGGCGCATCAGGCGAATGGTAAGCGGCTGCCCGGTGGTCTCCTCTCCCGGTTGAACGACATAGATCCCCTGGTACGTCCCATCGCCCACCGGCGATAAGGGCAGGTCCTTCTTAAATTCTCCGAGATCGAACGTTCCGGACAGGTCATTTTCGGCGTTGACCGTGACCTTAATGGTATCACCCGCGGCAAACACGCCCCGGTCGATATTGGAATCCACGGAACGGATCTCGGGCAGCCGTTTTCCAAGGGGATTGTCAGGCACCGGCTGGCTGACGCGGTAGCCCCAGTCGTAGATAACCAGCCGCATCTGTTTGCGGGCCGGCTCGTCTATGAAGGCGCCCACCACGGTGGCGGTCAGGCCCACCACGCTGGTGGGCAGGGAAACCTTGCGCTTGGAAGCGCTTTCCCGCCAGGCGCCCACCTCCGTTCCCAGGCGGTTGACCATCTTTATCCGGGCCTCGATCTTAAAAAGATCGTAAGCCACTGCGCTGACCATGGTGGCGGTGAGGATTTCAGGGTAAACCAGACCATCGACGCCGAGCCGATCGCAGAGCGCATCGGGTGTGAGCGACTGCCAGGAATCGGCGCCAAGTTTGCGATCCACCTGAGGTAAGGCCCGCAGGTTGTATCCCTTGCCCGCCAACTGGTTCTGAACCACGCCGCGGGTCAGGTTGCCGACGAATTCCCCTTTTTCCGTCCCGGCATCAATGGGAAAATCGCCGGCGACATCCTTTTCCACAGCCAGAAAACGGACCGGCAGCACCGCCAGGGTGACTGGCAACGTTTTCGGATCAACGGAAACGGGGCCGGTGGGTGTCGGGATGGAGGCGCAAGAGACCAACACCCAGATCACAAAAGACAAAACAGAATGCGTGATAGCTGTATGCGGGCGCATAGGTTGCAATCTTGCCATGGGTTTACATTCTTATTGCAAAATAAACACAACTCTTGCCTGGGCCAGCAAACTGGTCTTCTGATCGTTGACGTACACGGCGGCGGCATCGTCCTGGGAAATTTTCGCCTCGGTCAGATTGGCCACGTCCACGCAACGAATGAGCAGCGGGTTCTTGCTGCCCCAATTTTCGAGCAGGGCCTTGGCTTTGCCGTCGTCGGTGGTAAACCCGCCGCAACCGCGCTCAACCAGCACATTGTTAAGAATTTTGGAGGGATCGAAAACAACCTGCTCCTTCTCGGTCAGAATCCGGTTGACCAGGGCCGGCCGGAACTGGAACCCACGGGCATCGACGATCAGCCCGTCATAGGGATTGACCAGTTGAGACGGGGCCTCCACCTTGGCGGGTTCGGGCGTTGCTTGAGCCGTTGCGGTCGCGACCACGGCCTGTTTCACTTCCACGGGGGTCGGCTGGAAGACGGGCTTTTTCTCCTTGACGATGGCGTCACCCGTGATCAGGGGCAACATCGTTTCGTACATCCCGCCCCGCCCTTTAATATTGACGCGCATGCACACTTCGGCATATTTCTGATCGGGGTAGTATTTCTCGCCGCATTTCACGGCGCCCTTTAAAAATCCCTGAACGCTGGTCTTGATCTGATCGGATTCGAGCATCCCGTCAGCCACCGATGTCGATCCCGTCAATGTCAACCCCTGCAGGGCTTCCAGCAAATCCCTCTGGGCCACCACCTGCGCTGCACGCTTGGCCTTGTAACGGCTCTGACCGGCTTCCGATTCAGCCACGACCTGAACATAACCTTCCCGGAACACGGTGTCCGAATCGGTAACCGACTGCCAGTTTTCCTGGGCCCAGGCAGTGCTTGACAAAACAAAGCAAAATCCCATTATTGCTATTATTTTTTTCATCATCGTCCCTTTCATCATTTTCCTCATTGGATTAATGGATATTCATCGCATCTCTTAGCCGCATCACGGCCAATAGCAATTCAGCGCCATCGGCAACCTCTTCCGGGCGGAACGCGCCGGAAAGACCCGGTTCCATCAGGTTACGACTGACCGCGTTCATCACGGCGTTGTACCAGGACGAACTGGGCGACACGTCGGGATACGGGGAGCGCGTTTGGCCGAAATACGCGGTGGACAGCGTTTGATCCCCGGTGATCTTGATCAGCAAATCCTCAAGGACAAATGCCAGTTCCTTGCGTTTGACAGGGGTTTGGGGATGGAAAAGAAACGCCTTGGTGGTTTCGTCATATTGGGGCTCAAGGCCGCGCAGCCTCCAGGCCAGTGCGGTGAGCACCTCTTCCTTGAAGGGGTTGTCCATGATATCGGCGGGGACAAAGTCGTTCTTGGGCTTGCTGCCCGGAGCGGCAATCCTGCCGGCCATGAGCTTATCCAGCCGCATCTCGTCCACCAGAAGGGCCGCCACGTCGACCCGCACCACCTCGTCCTTGACGGCGATGGTCTTGGCAACATCGGTCAGGGTGTAATTGGCCATGGCCCTGACGATCTTATGAACCTTTCTGAAAAGCGTCCTCGCCGGCTCGTGCCAACGACCCGTCGGGGCGTTGGTCACCATGGACAGCAAATCCTCCGCATCCCTGAACTGATAGGCCTTGTAGGCGGCGAACCCCATGAAGTAATCGGCCGCTTCCAGGCCGCGATAATAAGGCAATTCGGCCACCTGAACCTTGTTCAGGGATTTGGCATCGTCATAAGCGTCCTGGGCATCGGCAAGCCATTTCTTGGGCTTGGCATGTGTGTAAACCCGAATCGCGGTGACATAAACACAAAATTCCTGAGAATCACCCTCGGCTTCGTCTTCTGCATCATCAATCAGCTCCAGGGCCTGATTCAGGGCCACTGTCCGATGTTGATCATCTGCCTGGTCCTCCACGGTCATGGCAGTGGCCAACGCTTTGCCGGCCAATGCCGGCGGGTAGGACGGCTCAAGGCTCAAGGCCCGTTCGAAACGCGCCAAAGCCTGTTCCACCTGGCCCTGATCGATCATTTCCATACCTTGCAGATAGTGGTGGGCCGGGTTGTCCTCCACGGATATAGGCTGGGTGTTGTCGGTTGTGGCACAGCCCACAAACAAGAGGATGGGTAAAAACAACCGTAATAGACGTCCATGTTTTCTCATCATTTCTAACTCCCGATTTGATATGGCGTTTTGTTTTAAAAGTATAGACGGGAAAATTAACTTTTTTATCGGCAAAAATTAATTTTTCTTTGCTTATTAGATTGAGGAGTTCCCCGCACTTACCCCTTGACCGCAACTTGTCTGAAGTTCTTGAAGGCCTTAGAGCGCCAAAAACAATACAAATCATCAAAAAAACTACAGTTAGTTACATTACCAAAATAATTCGCCGTCTGATGCGGCAAGTCGTTCAGGTCATGCAAACCCATAACCACAAACAATGAGGAAGAATGGCTGCACCCAACCGGAGTCCGGGCTAAAAAAGATTCGCCGTCTTCTCTCAGGGTGCTAAAATTCTTTACTGGATCAGCAAGATATAAAAAGGGTGGAACATAAAACAAATAGTTAAAAGATGCGTGACTGTCAATCTTTTTCATTGGAAGGGGCGAGGCCCTGGAGCCGTTAAGGAACACCAGGCATCATAAACAAAAAGGGCGGGAAAATCCCCGCCCTTTTTATCTGGTTTTGTTGTAATGCCGTAAATGCGTCGGCATGCTACTTGAACGTTTCGGTGCAGACATCGCCCAAATAGGCCAAGTTCTCACATACATTGATGCCGTTGGCCTTCATGGCCGCCACCTTGCTCTGGCCGGTGCCGCTGCTGCCGCTGATGATGGCGCCGGCATGGCCCATGCGTCGTCCCGGAGGTGCCGTGAGACCGGCGATAAAACCAACCACCGGTTTGGTGACATTGGCTTTGATGAACTCGGCGGCCTTTTCCTCGGCATCGCCGCCGATCTCGCCGATCATGACGATGCCCTCGGTGGCGTCATCGGCCTGGAAGCGTTCCAGGCAATCAATAAAATTGGTACCGTTGACCGGGTCGCCACCGATACCGATGCAGGTGGTCTGGCCGAAGCCAGTCATGGTCAGGGCGTGCACGGCTTCGTAGGTCAGGGTGCCGGAGCGGGAAACCACGCCGATCTTGCCGGGCTTATGAATAACGGCGGGCATGATCCCGATTTTGCACTCACCGGGGGTGATGATGCCCGGGCAGTTGGGGCCGATGAGACGTACGGGTTTGTCCTTGATGTAGTTCTTGACCCGCATCATATCCATGACCGGAATGCCCTCGGTGATGCAGACAATCAGAGGAACCTCGGCATCCGTGGCTTCCATGATGGCGTCGGCGGCAAAGGGCGGCGGCACGAAAATCATGCTGGCATTGGCGCCCGTGGTTTTAACCGCATCGGCCACCGTATCGAAAACAGGGACCTCGTCCATCTTCTGGCCACCCTTGCCGGGCGTCACGCCGGCCACGACCTGGGTGCCGTAATCTACACATGCGCGGGCATGGAACTGGCCTTCCTTGCCGGTTATGCCCTGCACCACCAATTTGGTTTCCTTATTTACAAGTATGCTCACGATTCAATCCTCGCTTTTTTGTGGGGTTACTGGATGGCGGCCTTCAGTTTCTCGGCGGCATCCTTGAGGTCCTTGGCATTGATCAGATCAAGGCCCGATTCCTTCAGGATTTTTTGGCCTTCAGCCAGGTTGGTGCCTTCCATGCGAATGATTACCGGTACACGCATGCCCACTTTCTGGGCGGCCTGGACAACGCCATTGGCCAGACGGTCGCAACGCAGGATTCCGCCAAAAATATTGATCAGGATCGCCTTGACGTTCTCATCGCTTTGCAGAATACGGAAACCGTTTTCTATCTGCTCGGCGCTGGCGCCGCCACCCACATCGAGGAAGTTGACCGGCTTGCCGCCGGCGTATTTAATGCAGTCCATGGTCGCCATGGCCAGACCCGCGCCATTGACCATGTTGCCCACATTGCCGCCTTCTCCCAGATGGATGTAGTTCAGACCGAAACCGCCGGCCTCCACTTCCGTGGGATCTTCTTCGTCCAGATCGCGGTATTCTTTTACATCCGGATGGCGATAGAGGGCGTTGTCATCGAAATCCATCTTGGCGTCCAGGGCGATGACATCGTCCTCGGCGGTGATGATCAGAGGATTGATTTCCACCAGTGAGCAGTCGTATTTGACGGCCAGATTGAACAGGTTTTTCAACAGCACGGTGAACGGTTTCATCGCATGCCTTGCCGGCATGTTCAACCCGAAGGACGCCGGCCCGCAGATGATAAGCCCTGGATGCCCACGTTGGGATCCACGTACACCTTGATGATTTTCTCAGGGGTCTTTCTCGGCGACATCTTCGATGTCCATCCCGCCGGCTTCGGAGGCCATGATGATCATCTTGGCTGTGGCGCGGTCGGGCAAAATGCTCAAATACAGCTCTTTGGCAATATTCAGCCCTTGCTCGACAAGCAGTTTTTTGACCAGCTTCCCCCGGGGCCGGTCTGTTTGGTAACCAGGTTCATTCCCA
>CAXXOY010000013.1:0-22980 GCA_963668455.2 uncultured Desulfosarcina sp. | reverse complement strand
CGCTGGTGTTAGTCGATTTTTCCTTTTCTGTATTTAATAAGATTTTGTTTTACCTAATTGCAAACTCTTAGAAGAGGAGACGAAGAATGCGTATTAAAGCAACACTTGCGTGCTTAGCGGTGATAGGGACCACCCTTGGGACCGGCTTAGTTCAGGCGGAAGAACCTGCGGGAACCACACTGGAAACCATGACTGTAACTGCCAATAAGCAGGAGGAAAATATCCAGGAAGTCCCAATGAGCATCACAGCCTTTGATGGTTTTGTACTTGAGGACAAGAATATTACTTCTGTGAGCGAATTGGCGGATCACGTTCCAAATCTAATACTCACCGACCAAGGCGTTTCAGGTTCGGCAATGCCTGTTATGAGGGGGATGATGGCTGAGACGGGAACAAACAATGTTTCGACTGCCATGTTCATCGATGGAGTCCCGGTTTTGTCATTTAGGGGATATGAAGACACCCTCCAGAATATTGAGCGCGTAGAGGTGCTGCGCGGCCCCCAAGGAACGCTGTATGGGAGAAGTGCAGAAGTCGGTGCTATCAATATTATTACCCGGCAACCAGATAATGAGTTTCGTGGGAAAATCTCGGTTGATGGGGGTGAGGATTATAAAAAAGAAGTTTCTTTAAATATCGGCGGGCCGATTCTTCAGGATAAATTGTTCTTTGGGGTTTCCGGCCAGTATTTCGACAAAGACGGTTTTGTGAAAAATGGGTACACCGGTGATACGGCAAATGATGAAGCACATTGGTATGGGAAAGGCCAATTGAGATGGACGCCGATAGACGACCTTGATATTAACTTCATTTTTTCTCAGCTTCAATATGACAATGGCGGCAACCAAATAGGGTTGAGTGAAGATGGCGCTGCCGCTTATGGAGTGAGTGCTTCCGGTGACCGGGAAATATATTCTGATTTTGACACTTTTGATAAATCAAAAATCAGTACCCAGGCCTTAAAGGTTAGTTACGATTTTGGTGATACATTGAATTTAACCTCAATCACCACTCATCGCTTTTTTCAAGCTGATATTGCATATGATTATGACTTTAATCCCATTGAAATAATGCATGCTACGAACACTAGTGAATACGACAAAATTTCCCAGGAACTGAGGTTAGCATCAAATACGGAGAAGATGAATTGGTTGATCGGTTTCTACTATGATACAGACGATGATAAAATTGATCAGGTAATAGAAACCTACAATTCTGGGACAAATAGGGTAATGGGAGGCGGGGCCTACGCTCTTTTTGGCCAACTTCGTTACGCATTAACACCCAAGGTTGGCGTGACTGGCGGTCTTCGTTATGAAACACAGGACAAAGACATGCAAGATAAAAGCTCCGGCAGTTCCTTTGATGATTCCTGGGATGATATCGCACCTAAACTCAGTGTGGATTATGCCATAACAAAGCAGGTAATGGGGTACGCCGCGATTGCTAAAGGCTTCCAGTCAGGCGGCTTCAACGCGATGAGCACTTCTTCAGAATATGACTGCTATGACAGTGAAGAACTATGGTCCTATGAAATAGGAGTTAAAAGTCAACTTCTTGAAAATAGATTGATTGTAAACGGTTCACTCTTTTACATGGATATTGATGATATGCAGGTGACAGAGCAGATTCCCGGTGTTGCATGGATTTTCATAACCAATGCTGGTACGGCAGTATCCTATGGTGCAGAATTGGAAGTACAGGCAAAAATAACACCTCATTTCACCACGACAGCAAACGTTGGCTATACGAATGTAGAATTTGATGAATATCAGGACGACTCAGGCGACTATAGAAATAATAAGGTTCCTAATGTCCCGGAATATACATTTGCCATAGGCGGCCAATATCGAACCGGAAATGGATTTTATGCCGGAGTTGACTTGGTCGGGGTTGGAAAAACCTATTCAGACAGGGCAAATACGTATGAGAGAGATGCTTACCAATTGATTAATACCAAGATTGGTTATGAAGCTGAAAATTGGGATATTTATTTCTACGGCAAGAATATTTTTGATGAAGATTACTCAAGAGAAGACGGCACTTATGTATACTATAGTGATCCTCGTGAATTAGGCGTAAAGCTTACCTACCGATTTTAATAATAATTTTATTGTTGGAACAACTGGCTTGATGAAACCGTTAGGGCCGCGAACGCTTTATCCCATATCAGAAATCAACGCAGTGCTTAGTAAATTAATGTGTCTTTAAGGAGACGTAAAATGATGAAGAATATAGCCACTTTCATTCTTATGAGTGTATGCATTTTTTCCAGCACAGTATTTGCCTCAGATAAGGAAAAGGAAAGCATCACCGACCTTACACCATGGAAAGGAGAGAGTGTATCCGTGGTTAAACTTTACGAGAACGAGGCCGGAGAAAGGTTTTATGGAGAAATTTTGAAAAATTTACCCGAGGGCTATACCAAACAAATGGTAAAAGACTTCATTCTCGGCTTGTATGACATGAAGTTGAAGTCCTTTACCGTCGTGGATGAAGATACGATCATTATTGATGGGAAGCTCACCGGGGATTATGTCCATGTCTGCAGCGTTGGTGTGGATATAGAGGGTTATAAGGCCACGTGGCAGGTTTTTAAAACCGATTCAAAGGAAATGATTGAGGCCGGTTTTAAATATATGCTATTTCTCCCGTTCCATCAGCACAAGGATTCTCTCAGGCACTCCCATTTCCGCTATGGAAATGAAAATTTTGACTTCCTGATCACAGATCTTTCGGTGAAATCCTGGTGGCCCACCGTCTATCAACCGGCAGTGACTGATGAAACCAAAGCTGTGGAGCAGATGACCTCACCAAAAATAGCAAGGATGATGGCAGGCATGATGAAACAAAAAGGTAATAATAAGTAATTTCCAGAATGGCTTAAACGATTATAGTGATATTAACCTGGTGGGCAAAGAGGACATTGCCCGCCAGGTAATAACAAGGTTTCTGGTATCCTATAATAGATATTTACCCACTATCCAATGTTGAACAGGGAACGGCCCTTATGCAGGAGTAGATTTGAATGCTGTTGAGAAAACGTATTTAGAAAGGACACCCACGTCCGAGGTTTCCATGCCCCATTTTTTGCCCTCCAGTTGTAGTAAGTGGCCTGGATTACGCCGCACTCACGACATACATCTGCAACTGATCTTCCTTCCCCAATCTGTTTGAGCACTTTAATAATTCGATCTTCGGTTCTATACGGGAAACATAATGCAGACTTTGCTCTGGATACAATACCCTCGCTTAGTTCCCTATGATCTTTGTTTTCTCCTAAAGTAGGCGTTCAAATTTTGGTTTCCATTGAAGCTGCGAAGCAGCACAGTTAAAAAAGTTGAAAAGAAATGGTTTTAGATGTATTTGTATGATATTAGCGTTTGCTAAAAAAATTATACATTCCTAATTTTGGATAAGGCTTGGATAAGTTAATGGCTTTATGCTGGGAATTTAAATAGTTAAGGGATTGGCCCGCTGGCACAACTGAAAAGCTATGGAAATTGTTCGTCCTACATACCAAAGATCTGAAGACGTTCCCAATCAGCTTGTCTATAATTTACCCAAAAGGCTTGGTCATGGTGTTTTAGAGGGTATCAGGTTTTCATCAGGGTTGTGGTTGCTGCACATGGATCTAAATCTAACCAAACCAATCACTGTAATTCAGGATTCAACTTTTTGGAATTCAGGTATAAGTTTTATCCTTACCGGGAACTCTTTGGTTCGATCATCAACAAATCCACAGGTTTTATCATTTAAACCTGATACCAATAGTCACTATGTGTATCCCATGCATCAAACTTTTGAAGAGCATATCACTTCTCCGCGTAAAGTTAAGATATTACTTGCTTTCGATAAAAAAACGTTATTGGGTTTTGCTAATGAAGATGAAGAGCCCTTCCTCCCATTCTTAAACGGCCTGCAAACCCCCCAAGTTACAATTTCAGGCCAAGGAATCACAACTCCGGAAATACAACGAGCATTGAATCAAATCATTGATTGCCCATATAGTGGTAAAACCCGCGCTATATTTTGGGAGGGCAAGGCAATGGAAATCTTTGCCTACAAACTTGAGGAATTAAGGGGGAAGGGTAAGGGGCTTCCCCGTCAACCTCGTATCAGTGCATCGGATATTGAGCGGATACATTATGCAGCAGAGCTTTTGGTCCGTGATCCCATTAATCCGCCGGATCTCACCAACCTTGCCGGACAAATAGGGATGAGTCGAAGCAAGTTTTATAGTCACTTTAGAAAAGTTTTCAAGCATTCCCCAATGGAGCATTTACGCAGCCATCGTATGCAGGTTGCCAAGCAGCTGTTACAGCAGGGAAAGCATAATATCACTGAAGTCGCCTTTGCCGTAGGGTTTAACAGTCTGAGCTATTTTACCAGAACGTTTACTACCGAATTCGGCCACTCCCCCCGTCAAATTATTTAAATTTTTCCCGCACACCCCAGTTGAAAAGGGGATTAATGGGGCCAAACCCAACGGGTTTCAAATTTTGGGAGGTCATCATGGCACAATGAATTATAAATCATACGATTCTCATGGGAACCAAAATTTGAATCGCCTAATTTAGGTCCTCCTGATTTTCGAGCTTGGTTCGGTCCCTAAACCACGTTGCATTGCATTGGGTCGATTCATCGTTTAGAGGTGACCAACAGATGTCCACAATCCGGTAATCTGAAATGATGCTGGACTCGAGAGAAGATTGCAATACCTAATCCCAATCGTTCCGTGACATCGGCATCCGAGGCGATGTCGCTTTTTTCTGCCTCTTTAAGCCCGTCCTTGACTTCCTTCACGAACCATTCTACGTAATCGAGGAGTTTTTCGATGGCCTGTTTGATCACTCAGGATCTTGACCAGCTTATTTCGGTAGCAAGTTGATCCACCCGGCCGATGAGGTTGTCCTCAAGACGAATGGTCGTGGCTTTCATTTTATCCCCCTTTGTGCAGTCTTGTTGAATATGAAGGTGTCAACCTGACGTATGGTCGAGAACCGAAAACGCCCTTAACCCAGTGCCAGCCGCAAAGTCATTTGGATTCGATCCCGCCATGCAGGTTTTAGCTGCGCTTGATCGGCATATTCCCGCCACCGGGACACCGTGTTTTGAACCTGCTTTACAATCGCATCGGCGCGTCCACGTTTCATGGATGTAAACTTGGCGCAGGCGCGAAAATCATCCATGGTGAAATCATCGCGTTTGCCGTTCATCGTCATCTGATGGCTGCCGGTCCAGGCGCCGTCGGGGTTGTAGCTGTAGGTGACATCAAAGGCGGGAGACAGCGACCAGCGGCCCTTTTTATCCATTAAAAAGGCGATGTTCTTCACATGATCGTCCTGGTTGCGAGCGATGACGTTGAACGCCATGCGCCGGAACTGCTCTTCTATGGCATCCATGGGCAATCCCAATTGGCGGATCACCAAAAGGGCCTGTTCATAACTGTAAGCGCCCGCCATGTTGAAATCGAAGTGAGCCAGGCCGCAAAGGGATTGCATGTGCAATTTCTCACCATCGTCGGTCCGGTCAAAACGGCGGGTCATAAAATGTCGCCTGCCATTTTCCTCAAAAAGTCGGCATTCGGTCATGGTGACGCCGGCATCTTTGGCCATCATCCAGTAAGCATATTCAATGGCGCCATAGCCCTGAGGGTCGGCAAGCTCTTTATCCCGGTTGGCGGCAACCCCGTCGAATTTGAGCAGCCAGTGCTGGAACCCTTCAGGGGCCTCCACCTGACCGGAACGTACCTCATTGGTGTCCGGATTCCAGGCGATGATGGCCTTGGCGCGGGCACCGCCGGCCGAAGTGCCCACCTTCAGGATATCCGCCAGCGCTTTTTCCTTGTTCAGGTCATTAAATGAAACCGACAGATGGTTTCGCCGGGATAAAATTTCCGATGCCAGGGCCACCAGACGGTCCACTTCGATAGGTGAAGATCGCCGCTCCCGGGGACCGATGGCCGGTGCAAACTCCAGGGCCCCGGTCCCGCGCCGGCCCACATAGCAGAGACGCTCCACGGCAGTGAACGTCTCCGCCGTGCGTCCCTGGGCGGCCAGCCAGGCGTTGATCAAGGCATGGCCGAATTTATCCGGCAGGGAATCGGCCAGCATGCCCGGCAAACCGTAAAACGTCCGTGCGGGAAGTTCTGGAAAGGTGTAGACCCGGCGGGACAGCGGCATCATCAGGGGCGCCACCTCGATACCGCTGTGAACGAAGTCACCGTCATATTCAAAGGCTGACGCATTGCCGTTTTCCATCTCAGCCACGGCGCCTATGGTGCGGCCCCACAATTTCACCTCGGCATAAGCGCTCACGTTTTCCAACTCCAGGTGCTATCCGGCGTGGGTTTATTGCGCTTGGAGGATGCCCGTTGGCGGACTTTGCCTTTGATCTTGACCATCTCCATGGGGCTGGGCCCGGTTTCGGGGATCCACTGTTCCAATCCCGACACCAGATCCAGAACTCGGCATACGCGAATCAGGTTGGCCGTCTGGGACGAGTATCCGGCCTCAATGCGCTCCACAGTGCGTTTGGAGACCCCCGCCTCGTGGGCCAGATCCGCCTGAGTTAATTGCATATCGATGCGCCGCCGGCTGAGCCTTTTCCCAAGCGCTTCCAGTATGGCCTCGTCTGTCATGATTTTATTGATCTGCATAGTCGTAACTTTTGACGAATTAATCATGTTTGTGTTAATAATACGTCATTTATTACGATATGTAAAACATGAATTGAAATTGTTCAAGTCGTAAAAAATGACGAAAAAAGTCAGTTTGGCTGTTTATATCGTAAAATATTGCGAATAGTATTGGGGCTGGAATTGTCCGTTGTTTTTTTGAGAAAAGTCCACCAAGATTGCCGACCATAGGGTATCTCTCGGCGGAAAGACATCTGTATTGTATATGCGGCAAACTCGACAGTCGCCCAATTTAGTTAAATACGAATTGTCTTTCAAACCAACGCTGGCAAATCAACAATCTCCTGCTCCAACCCGGCATTGGTCTGTTCGATGAGATCGATGATCGGCCGGCATTCGCTGTTTTGAAGGTCAAAAGCGGCTTTCGGCGTTTGCCGTTCGATCAGTTGGCGCTTCCCGAACTGTTTGAACAGCAGTTCGATATTCTCCGGCACATATAATTTTGCCGTCGGCAGGGTGGATTGCAGGCGCTGGAAGATATACAGCCCGTCCCAATCGTAATCCCCGAAATGCATCACCCGCGAAGGTTGAGACGTCAGGGTTTTCAATGCCTCGATGACGATTTCCGGCGCGTTGCCGCCCAGGTAAACCACCATAACGGGTTTCGTCTGGTCCGAGTAATCTGTGCGGTGAAAGGGCTCCCAGTTCTCGATGGTGAGCAGATGCCAATCAGACGGCAGAGAGAGATTTGCCAGCCGGTCGGTCATTGCCGAAAGCATGCCGTATTTTCTCGTCAATTGCGATAGCGAATCGTCCGGATCACCGAACCATTTGAAGGGGAAGGGCAGCACGGCGTGGCTCGACCGCCCGGCTTTGCTGTGACCACCGCGCACGATATTGCCCTGGCGGGTGGCCAATAGATCCGGATCCAGGCCATGATCCGGATAGTGGGCCTTTGCCCAACGGGCCAGAGGCTCGGGGGCGATGGCCACCACCGTGCGCCGGGTGCCGTGGCTTTGGATGCCGACCAGTTCAAGGGTGAGCAGTTCATCCAATAGTTTGCGGTTCACGGCGGAGTGGCCCACGGTTCCCTTTTCAAGCAGGGCGGTCAGCCAGGTCGGAGGCGTCATTTTGAGCAATCTCCATGGGTTTTGGCGTGATCTTGACCACCGAGGCCAGATAGCTGCGGTTGCCGTCGCGCCGAAACAAGTAATTGTGGGAGATGTCCTTGCGGATTTCGGGGCTGGCGAAAATGGGTAGAAAGTTGTTCTCGATGCAGTAGGCGATCAATTGGTTCAGGTTGTCGGCGTCGATACTGCCCACTTCGTCCAGGAAAAAGGGGATGCGCGTGCCGGTCACGTTCTTGCGCTCCTGCAACAGGCCGATCAGTCCCAGGTAAATCACGATCTTGACCCCGGTTTCGGTGCCGTTGGATTCGAAGCGGTGAATCTCGTAGCGTTCCACTGGATCGGGCTGGTGGCTGAACTGAACCGAGAATTTGAGCCGGAACATGTCCTTTAAATTGATTTCCGTACCGTAGTTGCGAATCTGGTTGAAGTACTCCTCCACTTGGGCATGGGCGTCTTCCAGGCTTGTAGATGTGTCCGGTGCGGCGAAGAGATCCATCTGGCCGGGGATGCTTTGATCGATGGCATCCAGGAGGGCGGTCTTCTCAAGGGCGATGCCGATATGGGTGATGTTGGAAATACGCACGTTGCGGATGGCCTTGTTCAGGGCCGCCACCTGGGATTCCACGAACCCGTAGGCCTGGGTGATCTTGGAAAGCTTGGCCCGCACCACGGTGAAAATGCCGTCGTACTCGCGCTGCAATTGGGCTTCGAGGTCGTGGATGGCGCTTGCCAGATCGGCCTTGTTCTCCAACCAGCGTTCGAAGGAGACATCCGATGCAGAGCGTTCGTAACGCGCTTCCAGCTCAGACTTGGGCTCGGCCAATTGACTGTTCAGTTGCTTCAATTGGTTTTCCAACGCGGCAATCGATTGTCTCACCTGGCTGTACTCGTCCTGCAAGCTCTCCAGAAGGCGCTCGGCCAGACCCTCGGGAGGTTCGCCGTCGCCGGGGGATAGCGTTGCGTGGATCCGATGCACCTGTTCCCACTTCTCCTCGGCCGTTTTAAGGGCCGTGTAGGTGACCTGCTGTTGGCGGCGCAGGGTGCGGCTCTCCTCTTCTCGTTCGCCGATGACACGCGTCAGACGGGCCACTTCCTGGTCAAGGCGATGCTCCTCTTTGGTTATGGACTCAAGGTCTTTCCAGGTATCGGTAAGCCGGCGCAGTTCGGCAAACTCGGCCAGGATGGTCTCCTTGGCGGCGATGGCCGCGTCCATTTCGGCCAACTCCGTTTGCTTGCGCTTGGTGTTCTCGGCGATTTCGATGGCGGTGCGAACCGATTGCATTTCCCGATCCAGCCGCTTTTGGCGGGCTTCAAGGGATTCCCGGTCGGCCTCGGGAACGAACCATACCTCCCTGGGTAAATCCAGGCCAAAGCCGCGAAAGCGCCCTTCGTCATCCAGAAATTCCGCAGCCTTGGAAGATGTCTGTAGAAATTCCTTTTCATCGGCCAACACCGCTTCGGCCTCGCGACTGGCAAGATCGCCGGAAACCAGAAAGCGCAGCAAGGCGCGTTTGTTTTCGTCGAATCCGGCCTGGTCCCAGACCGTTTGCAGGGTTTTGTTGGTCAATTGCCGGGTGACATTGCCGATTTCGCGGGTCAGGGCCGCAAGTTGCCGGTTCAGTCCTTCGGCGTTCTGGGGCTGGGCCTCGGCAAGGGCCGTGGCCAGTTCCACCCGGGCGTGGGTGAGGCGGTCGCGTTCCAGGCGTACCAAGTCCTCGCGGTGAGTTTGGGCGGTTTTGGCAAGCGCCTCGAAACGCTCCTTTTGCCGGCGAATCTCGCCAAGGCGCGTGCGGGCATCGCCGGCCTGCTCGGAAAGGCGCTTGATGGAGTCTCCCAGTTTTTCCAGGTGCGTTTCCTCGTCGGCGTAAGCCCGGGCCAGACGCTTTTTCTCCTCGGAAAGGCGCGTATTCACGGCGGCGGAAAGGTGAAAGAAATAGGCGGCGTGCTGGTCATGTTTTTCGGTAGCTTCCCGGATTTTGGCCAGCAGATCGTGGTAGCGGGCCACCACCGGCTTGAGGGCTTCCAGCTCGCGCAGCTCGATACGCAGTCCGTTGATGTGACGGTACTTTTGCTCAAAGTCCTGGAGCAGGTTGAATCGGGTGCGCACGGCGCCTTTTTCCACGATACGGATGAGGAATTGTTGCACATCGGCGGCATCGATGCGGTCCAGTCGCAGAAGCCCCTGCATGAGCCGGCGCAGCAGACGAAAATTGGTCTTGGACAGATCGAACAGAGGCACGTTGTACTCGCCGCGTGTGTGCAGGCCCAAAAGTGCTTCCTCGTAGCGTTCGAACCGGTCGAAGCGGGCAAAGTCCCGGTCGAAAAGATTTGCCTGAAGCTCCTTGAGGGGCAGCGGTGTCTTCTCCCCGGTGAGAAAGGTGTCTATATCGAAGGAGCCATTAAAGACGAAATTGACCCGCGAATCGGCCTCGCCGGTGCCGAAAATACCTACCGTGCGAATGCTGCCGGTGAGGGTGCGCACTTCGAAAAGCAGGTAGGAACCCTCGGGACGGAAGTAAAAACCCAGGGACTCGGCCGCGGATTTGACGAAGGTCATCTCACTCAGGGTGGGGAAAAAGAGAAACTGGATCAATGCGATCAGGCTGGTCTTGCCCACGTTGTTGGCGCCCACCAGATGCACGGCGCGTACGTCGAAATTCAGGGAGAGGGTGTCGAACATGCCGCTGTTGATCAGGCCGATTTTGCGGATGCTGGCGGTGTATTCACTCATCGGCGCCGCCTTCCTCGGATCCCGGCGTTTCCTGTCGGTCAAGTTGCTGGTGAATGCGTCGGGCCAGGTTGATCAGACGTTCGGCCGGTCGACGCAGGGTAAGGGTTCGCGCTTCAGGATTGATTTCCATCAATCCTTTGCCGGCAAGGCGGCGGAAAAGTTGCTCCAGGGCCGTGTCGTTGCCGTCCTCGATGCCCACCTGGGACAGGTACTCCCGGCCGTAGCCGTCGCGAAACCAGTCCAGTTCCGTCCAGGGCACGCTGGCCTGGAACAGATCACCATAGGTTTTGCCCTTTTCCAGCCATAAGTCGGTGAGCAGAAAAAGCACCACCACGGCCTGCTTCTCCTCCTGGCTGAGAACCTTGTTCTCTTTTTCCAGGAAGATCACCTGTCTGTCACGCATTAGAGAGAAACCGCTCAAGGCAAGGTGATCGCGGAACCAGTCGAAATGGCGATCCAGGATCGCATACCAGCGCTCGTAGTCGGGCCGCACGAGATCCGAATCGCTGAACTGATAGCCCCGCAAAAGGGTCTGGACGATGCGTTGGGTTTCCTCGGGCGGTTTAACCGGCATGAGCGTCCTCCCAGACAACTCCGAAATCCTCCATCTCGATGGAGAATTCCTCAAGATCCCCGTGAAAAGTTTCCCCGGTGGGGGTGATCCGAAAGGGTGGACTGGCCATGACCAGGGGCAGGGCAATGGCCTTGAGCCGTTCGGCGGGTGGGTAGGTGGAAAATTCGCGGTTGACGAAAGCCGGCCAGTCGGCGATCTCCCTGACCTCCCGGATTCGGTTCAGCAACTGTTCCTCGAAGAGCAGCAGGGTTTCGGCCCGGGTTTCTTGCGCAGAACGCGTGGCCAGTGGCCGCGGCCTGGCCACATAACGCCGGTGTACCACATCGTTGAAGAACAGACCCAGGCGTTCCATGCCCGGCGCCTGACTGGCGGATGTGCCGGTAACCACGATGGTTTCATCCGAGAGGAGGGGCCAGATTGCATCCAGATCGCCCAGGCACCCGGCCAGGGCCTCCTTGATGGTCTTTTCCTCGATCAGCGAGTTGAGCAGAGATCGGCTGGTGTCGATGAGGGTTTCGAAATGGCGGATCAGGGTGTAGTCGATGTATTGGATGTCAATCAACAGGCGCTGCCGACGATCATTAAGCTCCACCGAATCCTCCAGCAACCCCGTGCGGGCGGCCAGATCGGCCATGCATGCTCTCAGGCGGGCCATTTTGCGGACCGGCTCGGCGTGGGGATCGATCAACTCGCTCAAGGGCTCAATGTAACGGCGGTTGACGGTTTTGAGTTCCTTGATGCGCTGGTCGATGCGTTTGCCCTCACTGTTGCGCTTCATGTCCCCGAAAGCGCGCATGCAGGCCTGGTAATGCTGATACCCGCTTTCGCGAACCTGCCGAACCACCAGGTAGAGCTTGTCCACGGTGTCGGCAATCAGCTCCGGTACCGGCTGTTCGGCGAACAGGGCCTGTTGCAAGGTGTCGGTGAGGTTTCCGATATCGACGATCTGGTCCTTGAGAAAATCCGCGTGGGTCAGCCGGCCGCGGCGCTCGTAGAAATTGACCAGCCCCGCCACCACGGGATTGACCGTATAGGTGTCCTCGGCCTCCTCGTAAAGGATCGCGGTACGGCGATAGCGCTGGATCAAGGCGTCCTTGTCCATGGGCGCTATGCCGTGCCGTTCCATGTAGGCCAAGAGCTTGGCCCGCCCGATCACCCCGGCCTCGGCGCACAGGTCCACCAGCAATCCGTGGTGCAGGGTTGCCGTGGATAGAAAGCTTTGGAAGGTGGTGATGGGCATTGTGGTAAATCCCATTCGTGGTTGGAGACCAATTTGGCGATTATCACGCAACAATCACCAAATTTTTCATGAACCGTTTGGAATTTCAAGGCTTATTTGGTAATTCAAGCAGGCGATGACAGTTTGTCAATCAACTCATCGGCGATCTTCCTGCCCGACAGCAGCATGCCGCCGAACACCGGCCCCATGCGATACCCGCCGCAAACGGCATTGGCCGCCATGCCGCTCACATAAAGCCCGGGGAAGACTTCCCGCGAGTTGGCCACGGTATCCCGCTCACCGGTATCGGCCTCCATGGATTTCTCACCCACCAGACCGCCGGTGGCGGTATCTAATTTGACATTCATTTTCTTGACCAGGACCGAGGCCACATTGGCGGGATGGCCGGTGGCGTCGAGAACATAGGAAGCGTGCAGGGTGAGCGGATCGACCATCCATTGCAGGCTCTCCACGGCCCCCCAGTTGATCACCAATCCGGCGACCCGGCCGTTTTTGATGACCACATCCTCCATGGAGACCAGGTTGAAGATTTTAAGCCCTGCGATCGAAGCCTTGTAAACCAAGCCCGAGGCGAGGCAGACCGCATCCAGGGTGTAATAGCCCGGCTGAAACTCCTTGGCATCGAATCCAAGATCGTCAAGGACCGTTTTGCCTTCCTCCTGAACCACCACTTCGTTGAACATCATACCACCGCCCCAGACGCCGCCGCCCAAGGTCAGGCGCCGGTCGAACATGGCCACTTTTTTGCCGGCCTTTGCCAGATAGAGCCCGGCCACCAGGCCGGACGGCCCGCCGCCCACAATGGCCACATCCAGTTCCAGCGCGTCGCTGAATTTGTTGAGATACGAATCGATGATTCCCCTGCTGATGGTTACTTCGTTGAGCATGTGATTCTCCCTTATGTTGAAATAGATGAGTACTCGCGGCCCGGAAGGCCAATGGGTGAAAACAATGCAGGGGGAACGGTTATGAAACCTGGAAAAACGATTGGCTGGCAAACTGCGGCAAAAAAGAATGGCTCACGATTCGCTCCCTACGCCGGTATGATCCGGTTCAGGTTCAAAGGGTATCTTCTCAGGCCTGATAGGCCACCCCTGCTAATTAGGGCCATTTTTTTGCGACCCTTAAAATCGATAACCGATGGGGGCGTGTGTTGTCAAGGGGGGAGGTGCATTTCTAATCGCCATTGAGATCGAAAAGAGAAAAGACGATAACGATTAAGAGGCAGTCCAGCCATCATTCCGACGGACGAAGGCATGATGCCCTGCATCCTCGAAAATGCTTCCGTTCCACATTTTAACGTCCACGGTAACCCGTTGACGGTCGCCGCGAATGATGTTGAAACTATTGGCCTGATGACTGGTGCGGCTGGAGACGCCCGAGCCGGCATGGACCACAAGAATGCCGTTCAGTAATTTTTGGTAGGCGATGTGCAGATGGCCGCCAAGAATCATATCCACGCGGGCCTGTTTAAGTAAGGCCAGGGCCTGGTCGCGACCGCCCACCAGGTGGCGGCGCTCTTGCCCCTCCGGCAGCCAGAAGGGGTGGTGTGCCACCAGAATGCGCAGATGGTCATCCGGCGCGTTTTGTAACTGGGTGATCGCGGCATTGGTTTGAGCCGTATTGATACGGCCGCGGGTCTGATCAAGGAGGGTCGCCCAGCGCCTGGCCGTGTTGACCCCGGCGGCTATGAAATCGTCTCCTTTAAGCACGGGCGCCATCTCCCGGGTGACGAAGGCGTTCCAATTTCCCCAGGGCCGGTGAAAGCGCTTTATCAAATTGAAAAGCGGCAGGTCGTGGTTGCCCGGGATGATCAAGTAGGGCGCCGGCAGACGGTTCAGGAAATGCGTGCCTTTTTTATACTGACCGGCCCGGGCGCGTTGGGTCAGGTCGCCGCTGATGATGATATGATCCGGATCGGCATCGGCGATGCTTTCCAGTAACCCTTCGATTACAGGGGAGACTTCCCGGCCGAAATGCAGATCTGAAATGTGAACAAGCGTGGTCATTTTCTCAACTCAACTTAGTAGGAACGTTTGCCGTCGATTACGCCCCGCACGCCCCCGCGCGGGTTGTCGCAGTCGCCATCGCGCCTCGGGATCAGGTGAATGTGAGCATGGAACACGGTCTGGCCCGCAGAATGGCCGGCATTGGCGCCGATGTTGAGACCGGTCACCCGCGGGTCCTCTTTTTTTATCTTCTCGGCCAGGCGGCGGATCAGGTCCCGGGCGTCGGCCAATTCCTCGTCGGTCATGGAGAACCAGTCCGGCGTGTGTCGCAGGGGGATGATCAACAGGTGGCCGTCGGTCACCGGAAATCCGTCCCTGACCGTGGCCACCATGCCCAGGCGATCAACCAACTTGCCGGCCCGGATCATTTGGCAAAACGGACAATTTGCTTCGTTGGTGTCGATAGGGTTGCTCATCATCATCCATTCCGGCAGGCTCCCACGCAGAGCATGGGAGCCTGATAACCGATACCGCGATAGCGGTTGTTACACCTAAGATCGGCAAACCCAACGGGTTTCAAATTTTGGGAGGTCATCATGGCGCAATACATTATAAATCATACGATTCCCATGGAGACCAAAATTTGAATCGCCTAATTGTAGGTTACAATTACCGCGCATGCATGTCTCCGGTAGCCATGAACCGTTCGTGAAAGGCAAAGGCATCGCTCAGAATGTGCGGTTCATGGCCCCCCGTGGCCCGAATGGCGTTCTGGTAATAATCCCACAACAGATCGCGGTAGTCGGGATGGGCGCATTTCTTGATCACCTGCTCGGCCACCTGGCGCGGGGTCAGGGAACGGGTGTCCACCAGCCCGTGCTCGGTAACCACCACATCCACCGAGTGCTCGCTGTGATCCACATGGGAAACCATGGGCACGATGGCCGAGATCTTGCCGCCCTTGGCCGTGCTGGGCGTGACCATGAAGGTCAGTGCGCTGTTACGCGTGAAATCGCCCGATCCGCCGATTCCGTTCATCAACTGCGAGCCCATCACATGGGTGGAATTGACATGTCCATAGATATCGACCTCGATGGCCGTATTGATGGCGATTACGCCCAGGCGTCGGATTACTTCCGGTGAGTTGGAAATTTCCACCGGCCTGAGGGTGATTTTATCCCGGTAACGGTAAAGCTCGTTGAAGAACCGCTTGCGGCCTTTGGTGGAGAGCGTCATGGCGGAGGCCGAGGCGGCGTGCACCTTGCCCAGATCGATCAGATCCAGCACGGCGTCCTGCAAGACCTCGGAATAAATGTCGATGGTTTGGAAAAATTCGTTTTCAATGAATCCATCCAGAACCGCATTGGCCACATCGCCCACGCCGGACTGCCAGGGCAGGCCCGGCGGCATCCGGTCATGGCGGATCTCATGAGCCACGAAATCCAGGATTTGTTCGGCGATCCGCTGTGATATGGAGTCCGCCGCATGGAACACCGCGCCACTGTCTTCCTCATCGCTGAAAAGAATGGCCACCACCTTGTCGGGATTCATTTCGATGAAGGGCTTGCCGATGCGGTCTCCCGCGCGATAGATGGGGATGGGCATGCGATAGGGCGGGTCCTCGGGGATGAAAATGTCATGGATGCCTTCCATCGCCAGGGGCTCCGAGGAGATCTCGATGATGATTTTATCGGCTTCCTGAACGTAGGTGGGCGTGTTGCCCACGGACATGGTGGGGATCAGATGGCCTTTTTCCGTGATGGCCACGGCCTCCACCACGGCCACATCGGCCTTGCCCAACCCTCCGTCACGAACCTGGGCGGAGAGGCGCGAGAGGTGGTCGTCCTTGAAACAAATGCTGTCCTGGTTTATTCTCTTGCGCATACTGCGATTGCTCATGTAGGGCCGCCGCCAATTCACCAGATCGGCCTCGGCCAGCACCCCGTCCACGCCCTCACCCGTGGAGGCACCGGCATAAAGGTTGATCTTGAATTGCTCCCCGGCCTTTGCCCGACGAACCAGGGCCTGGGGAATCAGTTTCGGATAACCGGCGGTGAAGCCGGAAACAAACACATTGGTTCCATTTTGAATGTGCTGACAAGCCGTGTCCGGATCGGTAACCTTGTCTATGAGCGGTTTGTAGCGAATGCGGTTTTCTTCGGTCATGGTGTTCTCCATTTTTATAACTTGGCCATCTGATTATAACCTCTTACAGCCTCCATAAGTATATACGACGCTTGAGCATAACGTTCAATGCCCGTTCGGCATTGATTGTGTTTTTTAAAGGGAGCTTCCCTTTTTTCGTGACCGTCGGTTTTCGAATGTTGCAGGCATGGCGAATCTGGTGCAAGATACCTCATTGTGTGCTAACACATCCAACGTAGAGTGGTTTAAATTCTAACTTTGTGCGAGTGGGTATGGTCAGCGCTTGGATTTTCAAGGGCAGGGTGACCGAAAGGAGCGAGATGGAACAGAAGTTGAAAACCGCAGGAACCACTAGAAAACTGTTTGCTTGTGGATGGGCCGTTGCCTGCTTTATAACCGCCTTTTTCATTCCTAAATACGATTTCGGGTTTGATGGAGTCAAGGTATGGTTTTACCTGTGTGCGATCATGCTGGTGTTTACCATTGGTGCGATCGTGCTGGTGGAACGGATGCCCCGCGATAGAGCCGGCGATTAGTTCCTTCTTATAAACTGCCCTCGCAAAAAATAAGAAAATTCCGGCTCCCGGCCGCCAACCCAATCCGTATCGGTATCGAAAAAACCAAAAGACGATTTCGATAGAGATTGGGTTGCGGGTCTCCCGTCTTAGTATATTTCCGGCACGTGGCGCCTTTCGGAAAGTGCCCCCTTATCGTCGTAGGCGTTGGTTTCGTCCCGATCGGGGAGCTTGATTTTTTCGTTTTTCAATTCCTTGTAGTCAATCAGGGACAACAGGTGGCTGATGCAGTTCAGACGCATCCGGCGCTTGCAGTCCGAATGAACGATATACCACGGGGCGTAATCGGTGTCCGAGGCTTCCAGCATGGCATCGCGCGCACGGGAGTAATCGTACCAGCGACGGCGGGATTCCAGATCCATGGGACTTAGTTTCCACTGCCGCATGGGATCTTCGATGCGTCGCTTGAACCGTCGTTCCTGCTCCTCGTTGCTGACCGAAAGCCAGTATTTGACCAGGATGATGCCATCCTTGACCATGGCCAGCTCGAATCCCTTGCAATTATATTTGAAACGCTCGTATTCATCGTCCGTGCAAAACCCCATCACCTTTTCGACACCCATCCGGTTGTACCAGCTGCGGTCGAACAGCACGACTTCGCCGGCCGCGGGAAGGTGCTTGACGTAACGCTGAAAATACATCTGGGTCTTTTCGCGGTCGCTGGGCGCCGGCAGGGCCACTACCCGAAAAACCCGAGAACTGACCCGTTCGGTGATGCGCTTGATCGTCCCGCCTTTTCCGGCGGCGTCACGGCCCTCGAACACAACGATGACGCGAAGCCCCTTGTGTCGTACCCAGGCCTGTAATTTGACCAGCTCGACTTGCAGGCGGTCCAGTTCATTTTCGTAGAATTTGCGATCGAGTTTTTCGGGTTTTGCCCCGTGCTTGCTGTCAGCGTCTTTTTTATTCTTTTTGGAATGCTGTTTGTCCTTGTTTTTTTTGCCCATTTTTTCCTCTTGTGTCTTTGGGTTTGTTCCGCGATTGTTGCTGGAAACAGCTTTATGGGTAGACGTCGTATTTGTCAAGGGTTGTGGGATGGATGTCAATCGAGATCGCCATCGGTATCGAAAAGACGATTGCGATGGGGATTTGGATGAGGGTCAGCCCTGTTTATACTTAATAGACAGAACCAGTTGGTTACGCAGCATATCCAGGTGACGATGCTCATCTTCACTTACCGGCTGGCCAGCGGTTTGCCGGTCGGCGTACAAGGCGCCGATACACACTTTTTTCAGGCAGACCGGTAGAAACACGAAGGCCGGCGCATCGATGTTTCGGCGGTACCAGGTGGGGATGAGATTTCTCATTTTTTCATTGTTGGTATCGGCAACCACAAGGTCCTTGCCCAACTGGAGGGCGCTGGTGAAAAGATCCTTGGGGGTGTTCAGGTCAAATCCAAGTTTGCCGATCAGTCGGTGACTATCCAGCCCGTATCCAAAACGGGCCATCATTTTTTTTTGTTCACCGTCGTTGATGAACATCAAGGAACGGTGGAAATCGAGGGATCGGTGAAATACCTCCAGGGTCATCACGGCAACATCCTCGACACTGTAGTCACCCAGCATGGTCTGGGAAATTTCCTGTACGCCTTCTATGATGATGCCACTGATTTTGTGGGGCTCGGGAAGCGGTTCGGCTTCTATCGCCGGCTCTTCGTCCTTCGATGTCATGCTTTCACTATCCGCTTTTTCGGGGACGGTTTCCTTGGGATCTTCCGGGGGCACTTGGCGTTGTGCTATATAAAGGGCTGCGAGTCCATCCATGAACATGCTTCGGCCAATGTTTAGACTGAGCACCTGGGCATGCCTGCGGGTTTTTTCAAGAGAGGCCTTGATCAGCCGTTTAAGTTGATTTTCTGTTATCTTGAGATGCGTCTGATACCGTTTCAGAATCTGGTCGGGGTGACACTCGCTTGACAATGTGGGGTTGCTTTGGATCGCGTCGTACAAATCCTTGACCAGGCTGGTGACCAGCCTGAGGCGATCAATGGCGGAATCCTTTTTTTTAAGATCCTCATCGGAGAGGGGGCGCATGGACTCATAGATTTTTTTGGGGAAGTTCCACTGCTTGGCAACCGTCATGCCCAATTCTTCGTATGATACCTTGCAGACCATGAGCATGGCTTTGAATTCGCTGACACCGACTTTAGCCATGACCGTTCGAACGTTGTTATAATCTTTCGGCAAATAGTGGATCAGGGCCAGTTTGCCCAATAGACTCATCATGGAACAGACAAATGCCTCTTCCGGGTTGACGCCGCCTACCAATGTCGACAGCTCGCGCGCCATCATTCCGGACCAGAAGGAGCCGATGACGGCTTCTTTGAGCGGGATTTCGCTGGGTTTGCTTTTGAAATGCTCGAACAACGCCAAGCTGAGCGTCGCCAGACGGACATTCTCATAGCCCAGCACCACGACGGCCCGTGTGATGGTACTGACTTTTCCCGTGGCCAGCCCGTAATAGGCGGAGTTGACCATTTTGAGAAGCTTGCTCGTCAGGGCATGATCCTTTAAGATGATGTTGGCCAAGTCGCTGGCGTCGCTGCTGTCCGGGTCGCCGTCCAGCTTCTGGTTGATTTCGAGGACATAGTTCGAGATCGTGGGGAATTCCTTGGCGTTGTGTATGCGGTTCAGCAGGCGGTCCAGGGCGCTGTTTTCCTGTGTGGATGGTGGTGGTGGGGCTTGGCGCGGTTGGGTTACTTCCATTCAATCTCTTTCCGGATATCATTCAGTTCTTGTTGGTCGAGTCATATATCAATATCGTCACATATCCGCATAAGCTGAACCCCAAAGGCAGCCTTATTAAATGCTGTGGTTACCGGCGCAGCGGCTATTTTATTCGGTATCGGCATTGATAGCGAAAACATAAAAACCTAAATTAGGCGATTCAAATTTTGGTCTCCATGGAAATCGTATAATTTATAATGCATTGCGCCATGATGACCTCCCAAAATTTGACGGATTCGTCAAGATTGGCGCACCCAATTTCGAAAAGCTTGTGCCGTGGCTGAAAGGGGGACTTGCAGGTTTTCCGCCTCCAAAAAAAGGACATTGCGCTTGATTAACGGTCGGCATTTCAATATGGTCATCTGGCTTCCCCTTCGTTACCAACGGTATACATTTTATTTACAATTCGATTAGGAAAAGGGCTTCTACCCCATGAGAACGGTTTATCTCGTTTTTTGGGGGGGGATCGTTGCGCTTATTTTGATGGCCTGCACGCCCCCGACCGAAGAGCAAACACCTGCTGAACCTGATCCCAAGGCGGTGCGCGTTACGGTTGTCGCCAGTCGCGATCTGCCAATCGTGGTCAATGCCGTGGGCCGTCTGATACCTAACCGCGAGGTGGTTGTTTCGGCCGAGGTCTCGGGGATCGCCCTGCATTACGATGCGGATGTGGGCGCTACCATCGCCCGGAAGGCGCTTCTGGTAAAAATCGATCCTGCGGACTATAAACTCGCCCTTCAGGCCGCGGAGGCGAATCTTTTATCTGCACGGATCAATCTGCCGGTCGCCAAACGTTCTTTCGAGCGTGCCCAGCGCCTCCTGCCAGAAAACGTGATTACCCAGGAGCTTTTCGAAAAGGCCGAGGCCGCTTACAAATCAGCCCAGGCCCAGGTGGCCCAGCTGGAAACCGTTGTCGCCCAGGCCCGGCGGCAGTTGAGAAAAACGGATATTCTATCCCCTTTTGCCGGTATCGTGACCGAACGCCTGATCGAAACCGGCCAGCACATCGGTGCCGGCCTGCCGGTCATGCATATCGCGGACATGAAAACCATGCGCGTCAAGATTCATGTCAACGAATTGGATTACGTGCATGTGGATGCCAAGGATCCGGTTTCGGTTGGCGTGGAGGCTTTTCCCGGACGCGCTTTTCCCGGACGCGTGGACAAGATCGGGGTTCAGGCCGACAGCCGCACCAACACCTTTGAGATCGAGGTGCTGGTGGAGAACGCCGGATTCTCTTTAAAGGCCGGTTTGACAGCGCGGGTGGCCATCCGGACCGGCGTCATTGCCGATGCGCTCATGATTCCCCAGGATACGGTACTGTTCAGGGAAGATCGTAAAGAGATTTTTGTCTTGAGTGCAGATGACCGGGCTGAAGCGCGCATAGTGAAACTGGGGCGCATGGATGGCGGCGACGTGCGTGTTTTGGAGGGCCTGAGTCCCGGTGATCGACTGGTCGTATCCGGCGCCCAATACCTGAAACCAGGTGAGTCGGTGGTGGTGACGCCGTGAAATTTTTCGACATTGTTCTCAGGCGCTGGCTGCTTTTCTCGCTATTGGTGATCGTGCTGCCCATCGTGGCCGGAACGGTTGCCTATCAGACCCTGCCCAAGGAAGGAGAGCCTGAGATATCGGCGCCGGTGGCAATCGTGGTGACCCTGTTTCCGGGCGCCTCCCCCAGTGAGGTGGAAAGCCTGGTGACTACTCCCATCGAGGAAGAACTTTCCGACCTCAAGGATGTGGACGAGATGCGCTCCAGTTCCGCCCAGGGCGTGTCGGTGGTGGTGGTCGATTTCGAGGCCGAGGCTGATTTAGAGCGCAGTTTGCAAAAGGTTCGCGAGAAAGTCAGCGATGCCGGCAAGGAGTTGCCCGATCAAGCCGAGGACCCTGAAGTCAACGAGGTCAGTTTTTCCGATATCCCCATTATGATCGCCTCGGTGGCGGGGGACATCAACCCTGTAAGCTTGCGGCGGCTCACCGAGAAGGTGGCCGACGAAATAGAATTGATGCCCGAGATTCTTGCCGCGGACGTCGCCGGCGGTCTGATCCGTGAAATCCAGATTTACCTCGATCCCCAGCGCCTGAACCAATATGGCCTGACCCTTTTGGATGTGTATGAGGCGGTTCGGGTGTCGGATGTCAACATTCCCGGCGGCAGGGTCAATCTCGAGGGCCGGCGTCTGTTGCTGCGCACCCTGACTGAAATCAAGAGTGTTGCCGATTACGCCAAGGTGCCGCTGATCCGGCGGGGGGACCGGGTGGTGTTTTTGGGGGACGTGGCCGACGTGGTCGACGGCCATGACGAGGACGTCACCTATTCGCGGGTGGCGGGCCTGAATTCGGTGTCCATCGCCATCAAGAAACGCAGTGGCGCCAATATTCTCGCCACAACGGCCAAGGTTCGCGCCAGGCTCAAAGAGCTGGAGGCCACATTTCCGGCCGGCGTAACCACCACGATTACCGCCGAGAAGGCCAAGTTCATCAAGCAGGGCTTTGACCAGATGAACAATTCGGCGGTGGTCGGTCTGATCATCGTCATCATCGTGCTCTACTTTGCCATGGGACTGAGAAATTCGGTGATCACCTCCCTCTCGATTCCCCTCTCACTTCTGCTCACCTTTGTCTTTCTCAAGGTATTCGGTCTGTCCAACAACGACATGGTGCGGTTTGCGCTGGTGCTGTGCATCGGCATGCTGGTGGACAACGCCATCATCGTCGTGGAAAATGTCTACCACCATTTTCAATTGGGCAAGGAGCGGACTCGGGCCGTCATCGACGGCACCTCCGAAATCGCCATGCCGGTGATTTCCGCAACGCTGACCACCATGGCCGCGTTTTTGCCCATGCTGCTGATGACAGGGGTGACCGGTGAGTACATGGGCTTTCTGCCCAAGACCGTGACCATCGCCCTGTCCGCCTCTCTGGTGATCGCCCTGATTGCAAACCCCCTGATCCTAGGGCGGTTCATGCAGCGCACGGTTAAAAAAGGAGAAATTGTCCGCCCCGAGGATGATCTCAAACGACTGAAGCGGCTTTACGTGGGGGCGGTTTCCTGGGCATTGAACCACCGGTTCTGGGTGGTTTGTATAATCCTTTTGAGTCTGACGGGCGCTTTTTCCCTGGTGGCATTGAAGCTGGTCAAAATCGAAATGTTTCCGGATGCCGATTTTGATTATATCTACATTACCGTGGATACCCCGCGCGGCAGCGACGTGGCCGTTACCGACGCCGTGGCCCGGCGGGTGGAAGCGCTGGTTGCCCGGCATGTGC
>CAXXOY010000012.1:0-68170 GCA_963668455.2 uncultured Desulfosarcina sp. | reverse complement strand
TAGACAAGCAGAATCAGAACCAGTTCGGGCACCCCGCGTACGATGGTGGTGTAGGACCCGGCAATGAAATTGGCCGCGCGCGAACGGGTCAGCTTCCCCCAGGCCCCCATCATCCCAAGCAGCATGGCGATCACCATTGAACAAAGGCCCACCACCACCGTCAGCTTGGCGCCGTCGGCAAGCAGTGCTCCGTACCCCTGCAAATTTAGAAAATCAGGCATGGCACCTAACTAAACTATTCGCCGTAAAGGTCGAATTCGAAGTACTTGGCGTTGATTTTCTGGTAGACGCCGTTTGCACGGATCTCCTTAATGGCCTTGTTGAGTTTCGCTTTCAGATCATCGTTGCCTTTACGAATCGTGATACCGATCCCCTCTCCGAACCATTTCTCGGCGGTGAAGGACGGCCCGATAAAAGCATAGCCCTTGCCGGCGTCGGTATCCAGAAATCCGCCCTGTAAAACGGTCGCATCGGCAATAACAAGATCAACCCGTCCGGCGGTCAGGTCCATGTTCGCTTCGTCCTGGGTGGCGTAGGACTTGATCTTAACACTGTCGCCAAAATTGTCGCGAACGAAATTCTCATGGATGGTCGCCCGCTGGACACCCACGACCTTGCCTTTCAGCCCCTTTTTGTCGACATCGATACCGGCGCCCTTCTTGGCCACGAAACGGGCCGGCGACACATAGTATTTATTGGAGAAGTCGACTTTTTGTTTACGTTCTTCGGTAATGGACATGGAAGCGATGATGGCATCGTACTTTTTGGCCAACAAACCGGGAATCAGCCCGTCCCAGTCCTGAATCACCAACTTGCAGGTTACGCCCATCTGTTTGCACAGCGCGTTGGCGATATCCACATCGAATCCCTGCAGCTCGCCGTTTTTATCCACCAGGTTGAATGGGGGGTAGGCGCCTTCTGTTGCAATACGGACGGTTTTCCACTCCTCGGCGGGGACCGGGGAAACCAGCATCGTCATAACGATAAAAGCGGCCATCAGTGCGGTCAGTAATGTTCTCATCTCATCTCCTCTTGCTTATTGTGATGTTATGCCGGTCTTCGATTCGGCCTCGTTAAAGAAAACGGAACAGAAACTGACGGCATCGACTCGAATCCGGTGCGTTAAACACCTTGTCCGGAGGGCCTTGCTCTTCCACACGGCCCTCATCCAGGAAAATGACCTGGGTGGAAACTTCACGGCAGAAATCCATTTCATGGGTCGCGATCAGCATGGTGCGACCCTCTTCGGCCAACTGACGAATGACCTCCAGAACATCTCCCACCAGTTCGGGATCCAGCGCGGAGGTCGGCTCATCCAGAAGCATCACCGCCGGCTCCATGGCCAGGGCGCGGGCGATGGCGGCCCGTTGCTGCTGACCGCCGGAAAGCTGGACGGGATAACGCTGGGCCTTGTCCGCAATACCGACTTTTTCCAGCAGTTCCAGGGCCTCTTTTTTGGCCGCCTTCTTGGACTTTCCAAGACATGGACCGGCGCTTCAATGACATTCTCGATGATGCTCATGTGAGCCCACAGATTGAATTGCTGAAAGACCATGCCCAGCTTGGTTCGGATACGATCCACCTGCCGGTTGGATTTTGGAACGTTCTCCCCTTTTCGATTGACGGTCATCTCGATCAATTCGCCGTTAAGCCAGACGCGACCGGCATTGGGGGTTTCCAAAAGATTGATGCAGCGCAGCAAGGTACTTTTGCCGGAGCCGGAGGAACCAATCAGAGAAATGACATCACCCTGCTCCGCCGTGAGGGATATTCCCTTGAGAACTTCAAGGTCACCAAAGCGTTTGCGTATGCCCTCAACCTTCAAGGCCGGTGGCTTGATTGAGGTGGTTTTGCCGTTTTGCATGTCTTTCCAAACTGCCGTAATTAAAAGGATTGGAGGGATTCTCGATCGTTAGACACCCATAAAACAAGGGTGTACAACTGTAGCGCTGTAAGTGCCAAAATGCAATCCCAAATTCATCCCCCGGTTTCCGGTTAGCACAACAGGGTTGGCGACAAACTTGGAGCTTTGGGCGGAACCCGTTTAATCGGCGCCGCCGGAGTCAGCCAGCGGCTTATACCAGATGTTCATGCTCTGCACCCCACCGGAAATATGGGTGTTGTTTACCAGGGTTCCGGCAAAGGTGTAGCCGCCACGGGCAAACAGAATGTTGATGCCGTAAGAAAGGGCGCGGGCGATGGTGAAGGCCGTCTTCACACCATGTTGCCGGGCATCGTCCTCCATGGCGGCCAGGATGTGGGCGGCCAGGCTGGCCCGCCGGTAGTCGGGGTGCGTGGCGAAATCGGTCATCTCGGCCCCAGCCTCGTTTCGCTCGGCGGAGGCCAGTGCAACCAACTTGGCACCACAAAAAACACCAAAGTAACGGAAATTCTCTTTCATGGTCTGGCGGATATAATCCGCATCGAAAATCGGGAACGGATAGCTGTCGAACACCCGGCCGTAAAGGGTTGCCATCTGTACCGCATGATCCTGGGTCAAGAGGGTCAGCTTATGGTCATCCGGCAGCGGCCGTTCAATCCCCGCGCCTGCCCGTTCAGAGGCAGTCGCCAGCACGTTTTGGATGCGTTTGGTCTGGCTGGGCCGGCGCCTTTCATCGTTTCTGAAGCGGGACATGAACAGGGCCGCATCGCCGTCAGCGTAAAACGCAGGTATGCGCGCCTCCGTTTCAAAACCGGCGTCCTTGAACGGTGCGGCACTCTTGGCCGGTATTTTCGCGAACAGTTTGGTGTAGCCTTCTTCCCGCGCCAGCGACTGCATGGCATCAATCGCCGTCCGGGCTTCTCCATCCCCCAGATGCATGAGGTAAACCCGGTCGGATAGCGGGCCGTATTGAATCCGGGAATTGCCGATTGCCTGGATGCGATCTTGGATCATCGTAGGATTTTTCCCTGTTATACAGTCGGAGGTTTACATCATTACCGGCCATTACCGATATCACAATTTCGGTTCTGGGCAAACCGGGGGCCATCCGCCTTTGCTGATGCCTTGATCTAAATATTGACCGCACCTGCCGATGTGGATAAAACCGGTGGTAGCTTTCAGACAAAGAACCAGAAGTGGAATCTTGCAATGAAAATTCTTTTCGTTTCACCGGAAATCGCCCCTTTTGCCAAAACCGGAGGGCTTGCCGACGTGGCAAAGGCGCTGCCGGAAGCCTTGAAGGAAGAGGGGCACGATGTCAGATCGATCATGCCCAAGTACCTGAGCATCGCCCGGCAAAACATTGCCATGGATCGAATCGCCGATATTACGGTCCAGACCCATCGCGGCCTCCAGGGTTGCATGCTATGGCAAACGGAAAACGACGGCATCCCCACTTATTTCGCAGGAAATGAGGTGTTTTTTAACCGCGAGGAATTTTACGGTGTGGGCGACCGGGACTACCCGGACAACCTGGAGCGGTTTGTCTTTTTCTGCAAGGCAGTGCTGGCGTGCTGCAAGGCCATCGATTTTCTGCCCGACGTGATTCACTGCAACGACTGGCAAACGGCGGCGCTTCCGGCAATCCTCAAAGCCATCACCGCGGGTTATTGCCGGGATCCGTTTTTCCAGCCGGTCCCCAAAACCGTCTACACGATTCACAACATCTCCTACCAGGGCCGGTTCCCTGAAGACCACTGGCCGATCCTCTCCCTTCCCCGCAGCTACTATACCAACGATTTTGAATTTTTTGGCCAGATCAACCTGAGCAAAGGCGCGATCCACCTGTGCGATGCCGTGACAACGGTAAGCGAGACCTACGCCAGAGAGATCCGGGAAACCGATTTCGGATTCGGGTTGCAGGATATTCTTCAGCGCAACAGCGGCAAGCTGATTGGAATTCTAAATGGGGTGGATTATCGCCAGTGGAGCCCTGACGTCGATCCCCACACCTACGGCATTAACTATTCAGCGGAGGACCGGTCGGGAAAATCCCGCATAAAAACACGGCTGCAAAGGGATTACGGTCTACCGGACAGGAAGGATGTACCCCTGATCGGCATCGTCAGCCGGTTGGTGGAACAAAAAGGGATCGATCTGATCAGGGCGTGCGCCGAACAGATTTTGCAACTGGACACACAGATGATCGTCCTGGGATCGGGTGATCCGCAATATCATGATTTTTTTGAGTGGCTGCGTAGCCGCTATCCGGACCGTGTTGGTCTTTACATCGGCTTCAACAACCCATTGGCGCATCGCATCGAAGCCGGGGCGGATATGTTTCTCATGCCTTCCCTGTTCGAGCCTTGCGGATTGAATCAGATATACAGCTTGAAGTACGGAACCCTGCCCATTGTTCGGCAAACCGGTGGTCTGGCCGACTCGATCAAGGAAAGTGTCAACGGTTTTACCTTCTTTGACTTCAATGCCCATTTTTTTCTTGACGCGGTGAAGCGAGCCGTCGTTACCTACCGCAATATCCCTGAAAAATGGGAGGAGATGATGGTCACGGCCATGGACCAGGATTTTTCATGGAGCCGATCAGCCATGAAATATCAATCCATATACAATCATTTATTAAGCGAGCCCAAAACAGGAAGCATGCAATGATACAAGATAAAACACTGACGTTCATCCTGGCGGGAGGCGAAGGCTCCCGGCTATACCCGCTGACGGCAAAACGCTCGAAACCATCCGTGCCCTTTGGCGGAAAGTACCGCATTATCGATTTCACCCTGACCAATTGCCTTCATTCCGGTTTGCGCAGGGTACTGGTGTTAACTCAGTATAAATCGCACTCCCTGAACAAACATCTTCGGGATGGCTGGTCCATCTTCAATCCGGAACTTGGAGAATTTATCATTCCCGTTCCCGCCCAGATGAACCGTGGCGATCACTGGTACGAAGGAACCGCCGACGCGATCTTCCAAAATCTGAATATTCTTGAGCGCAGCAATTCACAATACACCATGATCCTTTCCGGCGACCACATTTATCGGATGGATTACGAAGCCATGCTTAAATCTCACCAGGCGTCGGGCGCTGATGTGACCATCGCCTGCATGGAGGTGGCAATCGAGGAAGCGAGTGCCTTCGGTGTGGTCGTTATCGATGAAGATCAACGGATCATCGCATTCGAGGAAAAACCCGAAAAGCCGACGTCCATTCCTTCCAATCCTCAAAAAGCACTGGTCTCCATGGGCCTTTATGTATTTTCCAGCGAATTGCTGGAGACGGCCCTGATACACGACCATCAATTAGAGGATTCGAGCCACGATTTTGGAAAAGATGTACTACCGCTGCTTGTTCAGGATAAAAAGGTGTGCGCCTATAAATTCGGGGGAGAAACAGGGCGAGTAACCCCGGATCAATACTGGCGGGATGTCGGCACCATAGACGCCTACTACAAAGCGAACATGGATCTTCTTGCACCCGTACCGCCCCTGAATCTTTATCAGCACAACTGGCCCATCAGAACCTACCAGACCCAAACCCCACCGGCGAGAACCATCCCTGGAACGTCGGGAACCGAAGGGCTTTTCATCAATTCGATGTTGGCCGGCGGCGTGGTGATCTCGGGAGGAAGTATCAGGGATTCCGTTTTATTTTCAGGTGCTTATATTGATGACAAAGCGATTGTGGAAAATTCCATTCTGTTTGATGACGTTCGTGTCGGCGCCGGCGCCGGATTGAGAACCTGTATCGTCGAAAAAAGCGTGAATATTCCCCCCGGCGAACAAATTGGTCACAATTTGAACAAAGACCGTCAACGGTTCACGGTATCCGAAAATGGAATCGTCGTTGTCCCGCAGGGGTTTGTTTTTTCGTGAGATAACGATCAACGCCGTATGGCATCGGCGGCCATTTGCTTAAGAATACCAAGCACATTGCCGCCGCGCTCTTTGGCGATGCGGTGAGCGTCATCCACGATCCGTCCGGCCTGGCTCTTTAGCTGTTCATCAACCGGTAAGGGGCGGCCGTTTTTTTCGTACTGCCAGGCAAGAAGCCGCATGGCCATCTTGATCTCCTGGTTTTTCAAAAAGCCCATACGCCCTACTCCGCTTTTGGGTTAGCGTTCCGCTCTTCGTCTTCCTTGCGCTGTTCTTTGTATTCCACGCTCTGCCTTGCGGTGCTTTGACTGGCACAGCCGGATTAAAAAAGTCTCCAATAGCGCCCGAGGGTCCTGCCCCGTCGACTTCATGCGCAGGTCCACATCGCTCAAATCGATCATGGCCGATCGCAACTCTTCAAGGGAAAACGCATCCGCCTTTTTAAGGGTCTGGTACACCGGGAAGGGGCTGCGGGGATTCTTCACAATAATCAAATCGCTGGATGGAGAGGATTTGATCTTCTTTTTCCCCGTGGCCGGCGTCAGGATCGAGGACCACTCATTTCTCAGACTGACGGTTTTCTCATCCGCCGCCTGAACCGATTTGAAGGGCCCTGATTTGAACTGGGGAAAACTCAAATGAGACGTCCAGGCACGTCCCTTATCCTGATCGATGAAATCCCGGGCCACCAGAAGCCTTCGCATCTGGTTGGCGATGGCAGCCAGAAGCTGGAGCGGATGCATGTCGCCGTCCAGCAGGCGCTGCATTAAAGATAGGGCCTCGGGCAGGTTCCTTTCGGCCACGGCGTTGGTGAATTCAAAAATTGGATCCTTGCGGGTACGCTGCAACACGGATGTCACATCCGCATCGGTGATGGCGTTGCGTTTGCCGGCAAAGTTAATCAGTTTTTCAAGATTGCCGGTGAGCATGCGCAGATCGAAACCGGTCCAGGTGAGCAATCGCTGGCGAGCATCGCCGCGCATGGTCTTGCCGGATTGCGCCAAGGCGGCGTCAATGGCGGCCTGCATCACTGCCTCCTGAGCCATTCGGTCCGCCCGCGATTCTCCCTTGGGAACGGTGCAGTCAACAATGGTGCCGTTTTCCTCAATGGCTTTGAAGAGCGCCTTGCGGCGATCGACGAAATCCGTGGTAACGATCAACCGGTGCCCATCGGGAAAGCGGTTATCCATGGCGGTTTTAAGGCTTTGGGCATCGTCCTTTTTCTCGGGCACGCTAAGGCCCTTTTCCCGACAATGGTCAATCAATTGATCCAGCCAGGCGGGAGCATCGCCACCCGCATCGCCGATCACTTTTTTTCGTTGGGTTGCAGAGGAAAGATCGTCGAAATCAAGGCCGCAAAGCGCCAATAGATTCAAAAACGGGCGGGCCGCTTTTTTCATTTCCCCTGCTTTTGCCGCCTGGGCCAGTTTGTCGCGCAGGCCTTGCTGAGCCTTGACCGAGTAGAAAAGCCGGGCGTCTTGCAGCACAACCACCTTGAAAGATGACAGCAGGGCATAAGTATTCAGGCTTGCAAGCACCTGCCCCATCACATCCTCACCGCCGTCAAAGCGCTCCACGCTCATGGCCTGCTCGTTTTCCGGCACCAGATGATCCAGGACGCCCTGAAAGGCCTTTTGGCAAAGCATTTCCTCGCCGCAGATCAACGTCACCGCCGGCCATCCGTCGACAGGCGTGCGATTTAAATGCTCGGGCAGGTTGTTGTATGGAATCAATGGCATTGTTCAACCAGCGATTGGTTATCGGTAATCATTCATCGGCAATCGGTGATCAACAAACGCTGAACACAAAACCGTGAACGCCTCCCCTATTCCGGCATTTTTCCAAAAACGACATGAATAATAAAAATCGTAATTCCAATGGTAATGGCGCTGTCGGCCACGTTGAAGGCCGGCCAGTGGTAGGCGCCGACATAGACATCCAGAAAATCTACAACTTCCCTGAAGCGTAGCCGGTCGATAAGATTGCCCACGGCGCCGCCGAAAATCATGGCCAGGGCCGTGGCGAGCCATGGATGGGTTTTTGGTGTGTTTCTGTAAAAATAGATCAGCATGACCATGGCCAGCGAGGAGACCCCGATAAACAAAAGATTGCGAAGCCCCGCGTGGCTGGCGGCCATGAAACCGAAAGCACCACCGGGATTGTGAATATGGGTCAGGTCAAAAAAACCCGGTATCACCGAAATGCTGTGGTACAGAGGAATCCAGGCCATCACCATCATCTTGGTCGCCTGGTCCAGAACCACCACGATCAAGGTAATCGAGACGAATAGCTTGGCCCCCATGGAAGGAGGCGACTTTTTGCGGCCGCCACTATCTTTTTCCGCGCCCTTGGCAGCGGCCGCTTTATCGGCATTCGCCTTTTTCCCGTCAGGCATCGGCAATGTCCATCCGAGACAAGGCATCGTGGCAACGGCTGCAAATGGTGGGATGCCCTTCGATCTTGCCTACGCTGTCATCGTAAACCCAGCAGCGCTCGCACTTCTCGCCACCGGCGGCCGCCACCTCAACCCATACCTCTTCGAGTTCCTGCCCCTTGAACGCACCTTCGATTTCTCCCCTGGCGATAGCCGCCGAGGAGACAATCAGGATGGATCTCAAATCATCCTTGAAATTTTCCATGACGCCGTAAAGTTCATCGCCAAGGCCGATGCTCACCGATGCATCCAGGCTGTGTCCGATCACCTTGTCGGCACGGGCCTTCTCAAGTGCCTTGGATACCTCTGCGCGTACTTTTATCATGGTTTCCCATTTGCCTGCCAACGCATCATCGCTAAGAGCGGTATCCGGCTCGGGGAAAAGCGCCATGTGAACGCTTTCGGGTTTATCGGCCGTGGCCGGCAGGTGTTTCCACAGTTCCTCGGCCGTGAAGGCCATGATGGGCGCCATGAGTCTGGCCATGGCATCCAGAATACGGAACATGGCCGTCTGAGCGCTACGCCGTTCTTTTGAAGCCGGCGGGCTGGTATAAAGCCGATCCTTTAGAATATCCAGATAAAAGGACGACAGATCGACGGTACAGTAGTTGTACAGGCGGTGATAGATTACATGAAACTCGTAAGTATCGTACGCTTCGATGGCCCGCTTGATCACTTTCTGGAGGGTGTGCAAAGCATACCGGTCGATCTCGAGCATCTCTTCCACGGCCACGGCGTCGGTCTCGGGATTGAAATCGTTCAAATTGCCGAGAATGAATCGGCTGGTGTTGCGAATCCGCCGGTAGGCGTCACTGAGCTGTTTCAGAATATTGTCGGAAATTCTCACGTCATCCCGGTAATCGGAGGCGGACACCCACATGCGCAAAATCTCGGCGCCGTATTTATTGATGACTTGTTTGGGCGCCACAACGTTACCCACGGACTTGGACATTTTCTTGCCCGCGGCATCGACCACGAAACCGTGGGTAAGCACGCCGCGATAAGGCGCAGTGCCCCGGTTGCCCACGGCGGTAAGCAGAGCGCTGTGAAACCAGCCGCGGTGCTGATCGGAACCTTCGAGATAAAGATCGGCCGGCCAGGCAAGATAGTCGCGGGCTTCCAGCACCGCCGCCTGGCTGACGCCCGAGTCGAACCAGACATCGAGGATGTCGTTTTCCTTGATAAAAGAAGTACTTCCGCAGTTCTTACAAACCGCGCCTTCGGGCATCAACTCATGAATTTCTTTTTCGAACCACACATCCGCGCCATGGGCGGCGAACTGATCGTGGATATGATTCATGGTGGCCTCGTCCATGTGCACGGTATCGCATTTCTCGCAAATGAAAACCGTGATCGGCACGCCCCAGGCCCGCTGGCGCGAAACGCACCAGTCCGGCCGGTTTTCGATCATGCCGTAAATACGCTCACGTCCCCAATGGGGAATCCACTTGACCCGGTCTATCTCTTCGAGGGCTTTTTGACGCAGCCCGGTCTTCTCCATGGAGATGAACCACTGGGGCGTGGCCCTGAAAATCACGGGACGCTTGCAGCGCCAGCAATGGGGATAGCTGTGCGAGATATTTTCCTTGGCCAGAAGGACGTTTTTCTCCTCCAGAATGGCGATGATGTCATCGTTGGCTTTGAACACGAACTGACCGCTGAACAGGCCGACATCCTCGGTAAAAACGCCGTTGTCATTGACCGGGGAATAGGCGTCCAGGCCGTATTTCAGGCCCACGTCATAGTCCTCGCGGCCGTGTCCGGGAGCGGTGTGAACGCAGCCCGTGCCGGCTTCAAGGGTCACATGATCGCCCAGGATGATCAGCGAGTCGCGGTCATAAAACGGGTGAGCACATTTTTTATTTTCAAGGTCGCCGGCGGAAAGGTCGGTAAGCACGCGGTAGTCGGTGATACCGAAAATCTTCATGCAGTCTTCAACAAGTTCCCGGGCCAGGATCAACACCTCATCCTCGCCGGTCTCCACGGCCGCATATACAAAATCCGGATGCAGGGCAACGGCCAGGTTGGCCGGCAGGGTCCAGGGTGTCGTGGTCCAGATAACCAGCGATACCTTGCGCCCGGACAGGCTTTCGTCCACCAGGCCGGGGTCGTCCTTGAGGGCGAATTTTACGTAAACCGACGGGGAACTCTCATCCTTGTACTCGATTTCGGCCTCGGCCAGCGCGGTTTTACAACTGCAACACCAATGGATCGGCTTTTTGCTTCGGATCAGGCTGCCGCCAAGGGCAAATTTGCAAAGTTCCTTGGCAATGATCGCCTCGTAGCCGTAGTTCATTGTCAAATAGGGGTTTTCCCACTCTCCCATGACGCCCAGGCGCTTGAATTCCTCTCGCTGGATGTCGATGAATTTCTCCGCGTAGGTCCGGCATTTGCGACGTACCTGAGCCTGGGTCATCTCTTTTTTCTTGGAGCCCAGTTCCTTGTCGACATTGTGCTCGATGGGCAGGCCATGACAATCCCATCCAGGCACGTAGGGCGCATCGAAGCCGGCCATCTGGCGCGAGCGAATGATAATATCCTTAAGAATTTTATTAAGCGCCGTTCCGATGTGTATATGGCCATTGGCGTACGGGGGGCCGTCATGTAAAACGAATTTGGGCCGTCCCTTGGACGCCTCGCGAATGCGGTCGTACAGCCCCGACGTTTCCCAATCCTTCAATTGATTGGGTTCCTTGGCGGCCAGGTTGGCCTTCATGGGAAAGCCGGTTTTGGGGAGATTCAGCGTCTTTTTATATTCCATCAGTGCCTCCGGGTGCGTATTTTCAATGATAAACAGAGACTTATACTTTGGTTGGGCTCTGGTGTCAAGCCAAGTGTTTTGCATTGGAAAAGATCGCTGCTTTTTGGTAATTACTGATGGACAGGCCGCTTGCGAAGCCGATGGTTTTATGGCGGCTATATTATTACACCGGGGATCAAAAAGGGACGACAACCGATAATCGAGCGGGAGACCATCATGTCATTTTGCAGGCACATCGTTGCACTGCTGCTCTTTTTCTCATTGCTCCAATGCCAGAGCCTTCAGGAGAAGGCCACTTCTCTTCCCGGCGACGTTTCGGACACCAAAAGCGCGGCCGTCAAAATCGGCAGGATTGCCTCCGCCGATTTAATCGAGTGTTCGGGAATCGATGTTTCCTCGATAGAAGAAGACCTGTTGTGGGCCATCAATGACAGTGGCGATGGCCCGTTTGTCTATGCCATGGGAATCGACGGTCGAGATCTGGGCCGGGTGAGAATCAACGGGGCGATCAATCGGGATTGGGAGGATTTGACCACTTTCCGGCGGCAGGGCCGGCCGATGATTCTGGTTGCCGACATCGGCGACAACAGAGCACGCCATGACACCTGTCGGCTGTATATCATCGAGGAGCCGCGGCTCACCGGAAACCGTTTTGAACGGTCGGCAACGACAACACCTTCCTGGACCATCGCTTTCAAATACCCCGATGGCAGCCACGACGCCGAAGCCATTGCCGTGGATTTGGTTAACGATCGGATTCTGATTCTCACTAAACGCGAAAAAGTACCGCTGCTTTTCAGTATCCCCCTGGCGCCGCCGGAAACGGATGATCCGCGAACGGCACGTCTTCTTGCGAAGATCGATCAAATACCACCCCCCACATCCGGGGATTTATTATCCCCTTACGGCAGATACCGCTCCCAGCCCACGGCCATGGACCTTTCGCCGGACGGTCTTATGCTGCTGATCCTGACGTATAAGCATGCCTATCTGTTAAGGCGTCAAGCGGGTCAGCCGTGGCACGAACTCGCCGCCGTGGATGAGACAATCGTTCCCCTTCCGCAAAAGGCATTGGGCCTGGTCCAGCGTGAGGCCGCCTGCTTTTCACCGGACAGCAAAAGGGCTGATCGTCACCTCCGAAGGCCGCCATGCCGCCATCTACAAGGCGCATCTGATTGAGGAGTGAAGCTCTCCTTCCCGAGACGATTACCCGTTTATCTGGCGAAGGCTTGCGAACTGACAAACAGCTTCGAGCCCACGGTTCTGGCAAGCACAATATTGATCGCATCCGGATCGATGGGAACCCGCCTCGCTCACGGCGCCTCCCGAGCCATTCGCCACTGCGATGCCCAGATCGGGGCCATCGATACGCCCACAATAAAAAAGGATTCTCTTGGGCGCCAGATTCCAGGAACGGGTATCGGCCTTGTTGACAATCTGGTTTAAAACGGATAGCGCGCCCTGGCTGATTCTGTACAAGGAGACGTTCTTGCCTTTTTTCTTGGCTTCATCGAGAATGGCCTTGTCCCTGAGGCTCTGGAACACCACCCTCAAGACGGCCTTGGTTATTTTTGCGGGCAACGCGTCCTGGTACTGTTTAAAGGCCAATAGATCCAGATCGGCCAGTATTTCCATTCGCCCGGCCTTCTTGGCGAAAGACTCCGTGATATCAATGGATTGAGACATGGTTCGGCGTGGCTCTAAGGGTTGCCATGCTGAATTTGGACGCCGTCTGGCTGACAGGGTTGTAAAACGGAACTTCCAAATTCTCCTTGGTTGGCGCGAACCCGGTCAGGGCAAAAACAAAAACGTTATTCTTCCCTATCAGCGAGGATGGCTCTTTTTTATAATCCGAATACAGTCTCTTTACATACCGATTATCGGTAAGGGCATTGGCATTTTTAAGCTGTGGTCTGGCGTTTTCCAGCTCCTTGTTCAAACCAAACACCAACCCCGACAACAGGTAGCTGAAGCTGTTTTCATACGAATTTCTCAAGACTCGGATCGAGTCGAGAATATTCTTGTCAAGCGAGGTTTTCCGGCAAAGTCCGGGAATTTGCTTGTCCACCTCGGAAAAAACCTGTTCATTCTCCGTGGACTGTTTGCGGGCCTTTTCCTCACCCGCTTTTATCCGGGCGGCCTTGAACTCGGCATTTTCCCTGATGCGCCGGTTCTGATCGATTCCCCTGCGCACCTCCACACGCGCCTCATCGGCCCGGCCCAGCATAAGATAGTTCATGGCTTTGACGTTGTGCATAAAGACCTTCTCATAGGGCGCCATTTCATACTCCCCCGCCCCTTCGGCCAGCAAAACGTCCATCATGTCGGTGGCGGCACTCCTTGCACTGAATTTGGCCCTCTCGTCGTATTGGGTATATTTATGGTAGGCGGCTTCCAGCACCAGATTGCCGCGAGCAAAACGATCCTGCAGCGGATACATGGCGCCCAGTTCGAGCAATTGAATCAAATCGGCATTGTCTTTGACGTTGCCGTCGGCATCCAGGCTTTTCTTTTCCAGATCGCCAATGGGGCAGACCCCGTTTTGGGCGATTTCATTTCTGAGGGAAGCCATGTTGGAGGTGTGTATTTGCGCGGCACACCCGTAGAAAAAGGACAGAAGCATAACCAAAAGGATCAATCCAGGGTATCTGGTGAGAAATATTCTCATGTACTCGCCTTGCCGTCCACTGCCCTGCCGACTCAAATAAGGCAACATTAGTTTAAATCCTTGCATATGACTACGTATATGTTTTACTTCTTCTTCAAAAACCGCAAATGGGTACCTTCCACCAGACCGGTTTTCACGAAAAGCCCATCCCGTTTCAACTCGCTTGTCAGCGCCCTTTGAAGATCGAAGGGTTTCCCAAGGTAATTGATGTCCACCTGAAGGCGGCCGTCCGATTGGCGCCGCACATTTTTATCCCTGGTGCCGGCCATGTTCTCGATAACGTTTACGATCGCATTCATCTCATCCTGGCCAAAACCGTCAAATCGGCAGGTGTAAAGGGTCCCTTCATTGGTTCGTCGTTCAAAATAGGAAAGGGTCTCCTGCATGGACTTATCGGCGACCGTTTGCGCCAATGGCCGCATGGCCTGGACCACAAAGGAGCTGTCTTCATATGGAGGCTGGGTGCTCTTGGACATCCTGACCGTTTTCGAGCCGCGATTGGTGGATACCATCTCGGCGCTGCCGGAAGCTATCGATCGAAGATCGAGGGTAAGCATGACTTCCTTGAAAAACGAATTGGACAGTTCCGTGCGCTCGGCGGCATGCACATCGAAGATCAGCAGCAGCTCCGCCTGATAGGTTGACGCCAGTTTGGACAGTCCCGTTAAATCCGAGCTTCCCGGACGTTGCCTTTCCACCTGCCTGTCAAATTTGGCCGCTATCGATTGATCGATCACGAGGAATCCTTTGCCGAGGAAAACATTATCGATCGTGCTTTTCGCCTCCCGCACCGCCAGGCTCCGCGCATCGGCGGAAGCGTGGGTCCTGGGCACATAAACACTCATGAAACGGGGATTTCCCACGCGCTGCTTGAGAATACCTATGGCGTTCAGATCATCCTTGATTGTCGCCGTCGCTACACTCGCCTCGATGCAGGTTTCATAGGCGTGGCCGCTGGGCGTGGCGCCTTCCGAGGTCACATGGTAATCGGTGACATATCCCGATGCCCGTGAATAGATGCGATCTTGTATCAAAACGGCGTTCTCGACAATCGTACTGGAATCGATCAAGGTGCCGAGCCCAATTTCAACGGCATTTCGCTGGGCTTCCTGAAGCGCCTGGGTTTTCGCCCGTCCAAGGTTCCCGTCCACCACCTCGGCCATGCCGCAGGCCTTGACCGTTTCGGAAGCACAAAAGACAGGTGCGGGAAAAAGCAAAAAGATCCCCAAAAAAACGATCGCCAGCATCCCCCCATGGACCTTAACCATCATACAGCCCCCTTTTGGTTGGTTTTCATCCTGTTCCGCCAGAAAACGAAGGCAATGTTCATCTTCCCATCACCAACCGAAAGCCCTCTTTTTCCCGATCTTCCTCAGCTGAGACTCATCCATCCACTCGAGAACCCCGCTTTTAAAATCCACCAGTTTCAGGGAGAACTTGTAAAAAACGTCCTTGGTATCCTCGGTAACGGTTTTGATGTTGGTCAGCTCGCCATAAATGCGATAACGTGGCGTTGCCTGATCGGAGAGGTAGAGCGACCGGCCTTCATCGCTGATTCGGGTGTCGAAGGCCTCCTCGGCGGCTCTTTTTTCGTACTCCTGCCTTTCGCTGTAATCCACGGCAAACCTCACCCGCCCACTTCTCATGATCTTTGCGGTGATCGTATCGGTGATGGATTTGGTATCGATATGCTCATCGGTCTTGTTTTTTACCGTGTCTACCCTCACCAGGGGGCGCTGGCTGCCGAAATCGAACCGTTGGACGAGAGAGTCGGCCAATTTCGCCGCGACGATATTCAAATCGGTCGCACTGAATGTCGTGTAGGTCTTTCCGCTGTAATCGGCATCGACCCTTTCGGTTTTCATGCCGGTCGCACAGCCCATGAGAAGAACGATGAAAATGATCGCCATTACACCTCTTGCGCCTTTGAACATAACGCCTCCTTTTAAGATTGATAGGGTTTTGGAACCGCGGCGTATTCATGGTACGATGCGGG
This sequence comes from uncultured Desulfosarcina sp., assembly GCA_963668455.2. Taxonomy (GTDB): domain Bacteria; phylum Desulfobacterota; class Desulfobacteria; order Desulfobacterales; family Desulfosarcinaceae; genus Desulfosarcina. The sequence goes on along the minus strand of CAXXOY010000012.1, from coordinate 52,539 downwards.
TTATTTCTTGACGGGATACCTTTACAGGGAGCCCAAGATTTCCGATGCACTGGAATGAAAAACCATTTCGGCGATCCGATCAAAGGGTGTCGGGTCGCGATTGACGATCACCACACGGGCGCCATGCTGATGTGCGGTAACCGGCAACGATGCGGCGGGCTGTACGACCAGAGAACTACCCACCACCAGAAGCAGGTCGCAATTCTGGGATTCAAAAATCGCCTGGGCCAACACGTCATGGGGCAATGACTCACCAAAAAACACCACATCGGGTTTTAATACCCCCTGGCAAACCGGACACTGTGGCGGCAACTGAGAATCGAGGAGCAGATAAACATCCTCCATGGCTTGCTGTTCTCCACAGGTCAAACATACTATTTGTCGGGTGTTTCCATGCAGTTCCAGCACATTGCAAGAACCGGCAGCCTGCTGCAAGCCATCTATATTCTGAGTGATCAGCGTTTTCAAAATGCCTTTTTGCTCAAGGTCTGCCAGTGCCTGGTGGGCTTTGTTGGGTAGGGCTTTATGAATGATGGGATAGCGTACTTCCTTAAAAAATTTCCAGTAATAAGCGGGATCTTTGTAAAAATGATTGATATCGGCAAACTTGGCCGGATCGTATTTGTTCCACAAACCATCATCGCCGCGATAGGTGGGAATTCCACTTTCCGCGGATATGCCTGCCCCGGTAAATGCCACCATGTGTGTTGAATCCGAAATCATGCGCTGCAATCGGTTTAGCTGCTTGAGGTTGGACATGACCGTTCCTTCTCAATGCCCGGTTGGTGCTGTCATGTAACAGTTGATTTCCATAGTTTAACAGATGTTTGAAGTTTTACAACTCCAAAGGGTACAATCCCAAAACAACGGCTGAAATCAACCGAATCGATTCACGCTTGCGTCTATTATGCGGTGGGGTTAACATAATGTAACCCCCCTGAGAAATTCGGCTCTATTTTTTAACGACCGCTAAGCATACGAAGCATAGCCTGGAACCAACAAGGAGGCAGACAATGTCAAGAAGCCCTGCTTTATTGATGATGATAATTTCACTGGTGGGCTTTTTAGCGCTATCGGGATGCGCATCCGAAAAAGCATACCGGTATGAAACCATAAAATCCGAGTATGCCCATCTGGCTTGCCATCTCGATCCTTCGCGAAGCGCCGATGACACCGGAATCAATTGCGCCCTGGCAAGCGGCAAGCTGACCCTGAAAGATATCCTTTCCATTGCCAGGGCCAACAATCCGGATCTGCTCATGGCTGGGGCACGCATCGAAAAAGCGCAGGCCATTCTTGAAAAATCGACAGCCCCGTTTTACCCACAGGTAAGTCTCTACACGGAATATGTTCAGGGAGATGCGCCGTCGGCCTATTTGTTCAAAACCATTGATCAGCGAAAACTGCCTGAAGGAATCAACTTCAATGACCCCGGCTGGTTCGAAAACTTCGAGAGCGGGGTTGGGGCCGGCATCAATCTCTATAATGGCGGACAAGACACCTTGAATCGGAAGATGGCGAAAACCGGTCTGACCATTTCCAAACTGAATCGGGACGGCATCGAAAATCAGATCACGGCCACGGCCATCGGCGCCTATTACGATATTCTCGCCGCACAAAATTACACGGTCGTGGCACAGGAGTCCCTGGCATCCACCCGATCCCAACTGGGCATCATGGATGTCCGCTTTCGCGCCGGGGGCGCACTGAAAACAGATCTTCTCTCCCTTAAGGTGCGCATGGCCGAATCCGAGGAACTTCTCGTCATAAGCCGTAATCGCGAGCGGCTGGCCAAAACCGCCCTTGCGGAAATCCTGGGCGTCAAACCGGACATACCGCTTTCGGTTGACAACGCCGGACCTTACTCGATCAAAATCCCCGGCAATGCCGATGACGCCTTGGCGTTTGCCTTGATCAACCGGCCGGAACTTACCAGTGTACGTGAAAAGCTGCGCCAATCCAAAATGGCCGTGGATGCGGCCCGAGCCGGACACCTGCCCCGATTGGATTTTAAAACCCGGTACTATGTGGACGATCCTGAAATGAGATATTCCGCTGATCGGGATAACTGGACCGCCGGTCTTTACCTGAATTGGGATATTTTCAATGGCTTTGCCACCAAGGCCGAACAGGCCGAGGCACTGGCCAATCTGAAAGAGGCCCTGGCCGCGGATCGAAAAGCCCTGCTGGCGGTTAAATTCGACGTAAAAAAGGCGTACTTCAATCTTGACGAAGCCGAACAGCGCCTTAACGTGGCCTCATCCAATGTGAAAACCGCCGAAGAGACCTATCGACTGGTCAAGCGCCAGTACGATGGCGGCTCCGCCAACATTACCCGTTACCTGGAAGCCGAACTGGCTTACAGTCGTGCCAGGTTGCACGAAACCACAGCTTATTTCGACCGCGAAAAAGCCCGTGCCCAGATTGCCCGGGCCATCGGTTTTTGGACCGGCAACGCCAAAACCGGCAGCAAGGAAGGATAACTCATGAAAACGATACCCAAGCCCTTTATTCTGGCCAGCGCCATTTTCCTCATTGCTTTCTCGGCAATCCTGAGCGGATGCGGCAGTAAAATCGAACCCGGCGTTTTTTCTCCTGAAAAAAAAGCGTCCGTTACACCAACAAAAACGACGGTCGCATCCGTATTTAAGGCCAATCAGTGGGTAGAAGCGGTGGGCACGGTGCGCCCCAAAACCGAAACCCGCATCGAAGCGCGCGTGACCGGCCAGGTGCTGGACGTCAAAATCAATCCGGGCAACGAAGTCGCCAAAGGCGATCTCCTGGTTACCATAGACAGTCGTCAGTTAAACTCCCGCCGGGAGCAGGCCAGACAGGCACTTAAAACCGCCACGGCCGGGCGCGAGCAAGCCAAACACGCCCTTGAAGCGGCCCAGGCCGGATTTAAACAGGCAAAAGCAAATTACACCCGGGTAAAAGGCTACGTGGAGAACCAGGCGGCGACCGCTCAGGAGCTGGAATCCGCCGAATCGACCTTTCGCCAGGCCGAGGCCGGCGTCAAACGGGCACGGGAAGCCCTTGCCGCCGCCGATGCCGGTATTTTACAAGCCAAAGCCGTGGTCAAGGAGAGCACCATTGCCCTGGAGTACACCCGTATTGTCGCGCCCGAGGCGGGCATTATTCTCAAACGATTCGTCGAGCCCGGCGACCTTGCCCTGCCCGGCAAGCCTTTGGTTGCTATTAGAACATCTGGCGCCTTGCGCCTGGAAGCGCACGTACGCGAAGGATTGATTACGCGGGTAAAGCCGGGGTCGACCTTAAAAGTGGCCATCGAAACCCTCCACAAAGAGATGGATGCCGTGGTCGAGGAAATTGTTCCTTATGCAGACCCAAATTCTCGCACGTTCCTGGTCAAAGCGACCATTCCTCCGGTTGAAGGACTTTATCCGGGCATGTTTGGAAAATTGCGCATCCCCGTCGATCAACGCCGTATTATCACGCTGCCTCGAGCGGCAATCCGCCAGGTTGGGCAACTGGAACTGGTTTGGGTCAAATCCGGCGAAGAGTGGGTATCCCGATATGTAAAAACCGGTCAGCGACGTGGAAATGCGGTTGAAATTCTCTCTGGTCTGGACGGTATGGAAACCATCGGCTGGGAGGTAAAAAAGCATGGCTGAACACCCCGATCATGCCCCCAAGGGGGTTTTGGTGGCGATCGTCAATACGTTTTTGACCTCGCAGCTTTCGATTATTCTGATCATTCTATCCCTATGTTTAGGGGTCGCCTCGATTCTGGTCACTCCCCGGGAAGAAGACCCGCAAATCGTGGTTCCACTGGCGGACATCTATGTCAGCGCTCCCGGCGCCAGCGCCGAAGAGGTTGAAAAACTGGTGGCCACTCCACTGGAACGCCTTTTGTGGCAAATCGACGGGGTGGAATACGTCTACTCCATGTCCAGTCAGGACATGGCCGTCGTCACGGTTCGTTTCTATGTGGGAGAAGAACGCGAGAACTCTATTCTTAAAGTGCACAACCGCATTGCCATGTTCAAGGATCAGGCCCCCTCCATTGTTAGGGGGTGGGTGGTCAAGCCCATCGAAATCGACGATGTTCCCATCGTCAATCTGACCCTTTTCTCACAGCGCAGCGACGATCATCAACTTCGCCGAATCGCCGAGGAAGTTCTGGCCCGGCTTTCCGCGGTCAAGAATATTTCGCGAACCGAAATCGTTGGCGGCAGAAGCAGGGAAATTCGCGTCGAGCTTCAGCCCGAGCGCATGACCGGCCTCGGCATAAGCCTGCCCGAAGTCCGTCAGGCCCTGACGGGCGCCGATGCCTCCATTACCGCTGGAGAATTCTCACGGGCCAATCGTCGGATCACGGTAACCGCCAATGCTTTTATTGCCGCCGCCGAAGAAGTGGGGGCGCTGGTGATCGGTGTACATGACGGCCGCCCGGTTTACCTTAAAGACATCGCTTTGATCACGGATGGTCCCCAGGAAGCGACGACTTACTCACGAATCGGCTACTCTTATTATTACAGAGAAGAAAACCGATTGACACAGGAACCTCTTGCCTACCCTGCCGTCACTCTGGCACTGGCCAAGAAAAAGGGCACCAACGCCGTTAACGTGTCAAACGCCATCCTGACCGAACTGGAAACCCTGAAAAAAGAGATCATTCCGGACGATGTCAAGGTGGAAGTGACTCGCAACACCGGAAAGACAGCCCAGCAAAAAGTGGATGATTTGCTGGCATCCCTGGCCTTTGCCATTGCCAGTGTGGTGATTCTCTTGGCCGTCTCTTTGGGCTGGCGGGAGGCCCTGGTAGTGGCCCTGGCCGTGCCAATCAGCTTTTCCCTGGCTCTTCTTGTCAATTATCTTTTAGGCTATACCATCAACCGGGTGACCCTGTTCGCCTTGATTCTCTCCCTGGGTCTTGTGGTGGATGATCCCATAACCAATGTGGATAACATCCAGCGGCACCTGTTTACCGGCAAACGCGGCCCCATCGACAGCGTGCTGTTCGCCGTGAATGAGGTGCTGCCGCCGGTGATCATGTCCACCATCGCCATCATCATCTCTTTCACGCCTCTGTTCTTCATTACCGGGATGATGGGGCCCTACATGGCGCCCATGGCTTCCAATGTGCCCATGACCGTGATTTTCTCTACCCTGTGCGCCCTGACCATTGTCCCGTGGATGACATATCTGCTTTTAAAAAACCATCCAGTGACCGTCGACAATCAGCAAGACAAGAATCAGTCCAAAAGCAGCCTCATCCATCGATTATATCGTGCAATGGTAGCGCCGTTTCTGGCGTCATCGGCCAGGCGCTGGATGCTGCTGGTCGCCATTGTTCTCTTGCTGATTCTGCCCATAGGATTGACCGTTTTTCGATTTGTGCCGCTGAAAATGCTGCCTTTTGACAACAAAAACGAATTTCAAATCGTTGTGGACATGCCCGAGGGAACCACCCTGGAGGCCACCGATGGCGTGGTCAGGCAATTTGAAAATTATTTGCGGGGCGTTGTCGAGGTCACCAATTTCGTATCCTACGTGGGCACGGCATCGCCCATCGATTTCAATGGCATGGTGCGGCACTACCATTTAAGAAAAGGATCGCACCTGGCCGATGTACGGGTCAACCTGGCGGACAAAACCCGTCGGGAGCAGCAAAGCCACTCCATCGTCCTGCGCCTCAGAAAAGACCTGGAGGCCATCGCCGCTCAAAACCATGCCGCGATAAAATTGGTGGAAACCCCGCCCGGCCCGCCGGTCATGTCGACATTGGTGGCCGAAATCTATGGTGACAGGAGCAGCACCCATCGCCAGTTGATGGCCGGGGCCGATCATGTGCGACAAATCATGGCCAGCGAGCCGTTTGTCACCGATATCGATGACAGCACCGAAGCGGATCGTGAAAGAATCGACTTTATAGTCGATAAGCAAAAGGCCGCCCTGCATGGCGTATCCACCCAGCAGATTATCCAGACCTTGCGCATCGCGCTGTCCGGAGACTCGCCGGCCACGGTTCATCTGCCCAATGAGCGCCAACCGCTTTTAATCAACACAATCCTGCCACCGGAAAAGCGCTCCGGGGAGGTAAAACTTGGACAAATACCGGTCAAAAGCCTCACCGGAGTTATGGTTCCCCTGGCCGAATTGGTCAAACCGGTTCATGTTCCCCAGAACCAGCCTATTTATCACAAGAACCTCGAAAGAGTGATTTTCGTGACCGCCGAAATGGCCGGGCGTGCACCGGGCGAGGCGGTCCTGGATATGATGAAACGGCTCAAATCCGAGCCCATGCCCACCGGGACTCGTGCCGAGTGGGCCGGTGAAGGCGAATGGAAGATCACGCTGCGCGTGTTCAGGGATATGGGCATTGCTTTTGCCGCAGCCCTGACCGGCATCTATATTTTATTGATTGTGCAGACCGGTTCTTTTTTCATGCCGCTTTTGCTGATGATGGCCATCCCCCTGACCCTCATCGGCGCCATGCCTGGCTTCTGGCTGCTCAACCTGATTACCGGTCAAACCGTGGGAGGATTCGCCGACCCGGTGTTCTTTACCGCAACCGGCATGATCGGCATGATCGCACTGGGTGGCATTGTCATCCGAAACTCGATCGTGCTGATTGAGTTCATCCAGGACGCCGTCAAACAGGGGCTGCCGTTTAAAGAGGCAATCCTGCAAAGTGGGGCCATCCGCATGCGGCCGATCCTGCTCACGGCGGCGACCACGGCTCTGGGGGCCTGGCCCATAACCCTGGATCCGATTTTTTCAGGCCTTGCCTGGACATTGATTTTCGGGCTTTTGGCATCCACGGTATTCACGTTGTTGGTGATACCGGTGACTTATTATGCCCTTTATCGAAATAATCACAAGGATGCGAATTGATTGTCCGCAATCTCGTAAAGGGCCTTCAGGCGGGGTAAAAAATCGGCCTGGTACAACCCGCAGGCGGTGCCGAGGATCAAACCGCCGGCGGGTGCCAGGCTTGAAATCAATTCTTCGAACGATTTAAGGGTATCGGTTGTCGGCGCTTTGTTTTCAATGAGATCTAAATCGATGCCGGCCATGATGACGGGAGGCGTCTCCCACACCTGTCTTATCTTGGTAAGATCGTTAACGCCATGCTGAACCGCCGCCAGCCCGTCAATGCCCCATTCTGTATACAATTGGATAAGGGGGTGTATATTGCCGCAACAATGAACAAAGGCCGTTGCGTCGGCTGAATGGATTCGGCTGACCGCTTGTTTGTAAAAAGGATCACACAAGGTTTTAATGTCGGCCGGACTGATCAAGGGGCCTTGATCGCCGGACAGGTCATCGGCGATGACAATGCCGTGCACCCCGCAGGCCAGGCACTTCTCGATCAATATGGTGGTTTCTTCTTGTATTTTTACGTAAGCGGCGACAATCTCCTCCCGCTCGCCGGCCCATCCCATGAGCACCTCCATCAACCCCATACGATTGACCAGGGCCTGAAAAGGTCCATCCACCACGGCGGCCACGAATGCATCGGCATATCTGGTGACGCTTTTAATTTCGTCAACGGAAAAATATCGATACCCAAGGTCGGGCACGTTAGAAAGGTCACTGGCAAGGGATATACAGACGATGTCCTGCCCTAACCGCTCGGCCAGTCGGAAATGGTTTTCAACGGTATCGTCCATCTCGTAATGCTTGAAAAGCTCACTTCCCAGCCAGAGCTCTCCTCGTGGAATGGGCGCCACCGGTTGATGAGCGATTGCGGCAATGATGTGATCCAATGATGATGAAGGCTGTGTTTGCATGGTGGCGGCTTTTGTTTCCTCATGGTTTGAAACTGGAAAAGGCCCAGCTTCGATCAAAACAAATGCCTTGCCGGTCACGAAAACCAGGCGAATCGTGACCGGCAAGGCATTTTCAGATAGAGCGCCTCAATACTATGTATTATCCATGATTAGCTGAGATAGCGATTTTTCCTGCTTCGCTTACGTCGATCTCCCTTGCGTCGATCAATATCCGGATCGAGCATGGTAAAAATCTTGCGTCGATCTTCTCCGTCTCTCTGATCTATTTCTTTTTCGTTAACTGCGGTCGGTTGGCTATCATTGCGGTCAATCATTTTTATCCCTCCGATTTTGCTTTTGGTCATGGCTTTAGTTGGTAAAGCACCATGACTTTTATCTTAAGTAGCTCAGCATTTCATAAAGCAATCAGCATGCCAACGCACTCCCATAGCAATGTTTTTACTGAAATTCAAGGGAGTTATAGTAATTTTTGTTTTTTCGGCCGTTTTGTAAAATATTTTATTCTAGCTTTTTATGAAAACATTTTCCTATATTTGGTGCACGAAAAAACAATTATTCTATGCCCGTTTGTAGAACCATTCCCACACCTGTTTCAACCTAGAAAAGGTTTAAGCACATCTGTATTGGTGTGCAAATAGGATTCAAGCGCAGTTTTCCCTACGAGATCCCCGTCGGCCAGCGGCAGGGGGATAATCCGGTCCTGACCGAAGGCTTCCTCGATAGCGGCAACGGTCTCGCCGGGCTTCAGCTTGTTGACGACAACCCTGTCCATTGCCACATCCATATCGGATAGCCGGTCGCGAATGCGAACCGCCTCGGCCAAAGAGAGCCGATCACCGTTCATGACTACATGAACATGGGTGTGAGCATCCATGAAACGCGTTTTCAGCGAAATGTTACGCTTATGGAGATCTTCAAGTTTTTGCTTGACGCGATCCTGCTCCAGGGTGATTTTTCCCAGACGGATTTTGGATACGATCTCCTTTTTCTGGTAAATCAGCTTGCGCAGGCTGAGCAGCTCATCAAGCCAGATCAGAGAAATTCCCGGCAAGGAAAAAAAACGCATGCTCAGCGCAGTGGGGGCCATGTCGAAGATGATTGCATCAAGCCCCTTTGCGTGGGCTAAAATATTTTCGAAAGCCATTAGCAGCGCATGTTCTTCAAGCCCCGGAGAAAATTTGATCACCTTGAAATGCTTCTGAAGATTGAACGCGCTTTCATAAGCATAGGTTCGCTGAATCTGTTTATGGGTTTCCTTCAGCGTTCGGCGCACCCAATAATCGGCGTCGACCTCCTTGGCGGACAAGGTGTCGGTGACCTTTTTCGTACGCTCGGAGAACTCGCATTCAAACAAATCGCACTGGTTGTGGGCCGGATCCATGGAAACCAACAGGGTATTGCAGCCCGATTGTGACAGATGCAGGGCCGCCAATGCCGAGGTAGTCGACTTCCCCACTCCGCCCTTACCAACGAAAAAATGAATTTCGGGCTGTTGGTCTTGTTCGTTCATTAATCAATTCCCAATACGGAAAACAATTCGCCCAGCGGATCATGTGCCGTCGTCACCTTGTCGAGCATCAGGCGCAGTTCGGTCTCCATCTCAGGCATCAAATCCAAGGTTATCTGCGCCGGCGGTGAAGGAATGCCAACCATGGTCCCAAGCACCAAAAGAGCAAAGATATGAGTCAGCTCCTCTATCTCATGCTCAAGGGTATCCACCGCATTGCCACGAGTCGTTTGATCGGCGATCTGCCACAGGGCTTTTAGTTTATGCCTGATTATTTGAAGCGGTGTTGCCATCACGCACCCTGAAAATGCGTTGGTCGAAAGCTATTCGCCGACGCGACGGATAATGGTAATAGACGCCGTACAAAGCCGCCAGAATGATCCCGCCCTGATAAAATGGTGGTATCCGGACAATACAAATCAGCGGCAATAAATAGACGGCAGCTAAACTGACAAAGAGCAACCGACACTGCAAAAGATAAAAAGCCCTGGCCGGTGTATGCTTCTCGGCGCGCCACCGGTTGGCGAAAAGCGTCCTTAGCAGGATGGGCATCGCCACGGCGAAAATCATGGCCACGACAAACAAAATGGGTCCCAGGCGATTTCCCATAGCCTTTTCGGCAGCGGGAAGCAAACCCGCCAGGCGGGCACCCAGCAAAGCCGTCAGGACGATGGCCGGTGCCATCAACCCAAAACGATATATCTTTATCAGGCGGTACCGGATGGTTTCGATTGTCATAAGCTGAACTGACGTTCGGCACTCCGGGAAGCCCCCGGAGTGCCGTCCAAAAGATTATTAAGCAGCATTCACAGGATCAGCATTGGGATCGGCCTCGGTCCGGAAGAATGCGGCGATGCCTTCCAGTAGAATCCAGGCCGCGATGACAATGATTATAATATTGATGGTCTGAAGGAGCATGTTGTGGGCGCCTCCAAATTTAACCTGATTTAAAATAGCGGCCCATAGCGTAATCACCGCCATGAAAATCGCGGGGATTCCGGCCACCATCCATTTAATCCCGCCCCGTGTTTTCAGATAAACGGTGATGATGATAAGTGCCAGGGCGGCAAGCGTCTGGTTGACCGCGCCGAACAACGGCCACAGTTTAAGCGCCCCTTTCCCGCTGGCGCCTGTGGCAAAGGCCAGAAACATGGCGCTGATAACGGCGATGGCCGTAGCGACATACTTTCCGGTAAGAAAATCGAGTTTAAAACTGGAGAACAGCTCGCTGAGCACATAGCGCTGGATCCGGGTGGCCGTATCCAGGGTGGTACCGGCAAAAGAAGCCACGAAAACGGCCATAACAGCCAGAGTCATCTGCTTGGGTATGCCAAGCGTATTGATCATGTTTCCGGCACCATCCACAAAGGCGGAAATTTTGGAGCCCAGGCCTGCTGCCGCAGCCCAGGATGAGTAATGGGTGGTCCAGGCGGCTACCCCGGTAAGGGTTTCGCCGGCCTTGGTGGTGTAGCCCATGCCGATACCGGCGGACACAGCCACGATTACCAGGATTGCCAAGGCACCCTCCATAAGCATTGAGCCATAGCCCACGAAAAGCGAATCGTCCTCATTTCGCACCTGCTTGGCGGATGTCCCCGAAGAGACCAGGGCATGGAACCCGGAAATCGCTCCACAAGCGATGGTGATAAAAAGAAAAGGCACCATGGATGGGGCCTGCGCAGGTGTAACTTGTACGGCCGGGGCTACAACGTGCAGATTTCCGCTGAAAGCGGAGGCAAAAACGCCGAGAATCATCAGCGCCATGGCAATCACGAGCTGGTGTGAATTAATAAAATCCCGCGGCTGTAAAAGAGCCGTCACCGGCAGAACCGACGCGATAAAGCCATAGGCCAGAAGGATGATTGTCCAAACACCGGTGGCCGGAATGCCGAATACGTCGGGCATCTTGATCGGAACGTAAGGTCCTATGAAAACGAAAAAATACATAAGGATAATCGCCCAGATGGACAGGCCCAGAATGCTTTTGTTCTTTTTGTAAACCAAGTAACCCAGGGCTATGGCGATGGGCACCTCGACCCACACGGCAAGCACCGATTGGGGATACATGGAAAAGATAATGGCGATTACCAGACCAAAAATGGCGATCACGATCCACAGTTCGAGAAAAACGATCAGAAAAAAAAGCAGCCGCGTACGGCCGTTTATATATTTGGATGTGTAATCGGAAATCGATTTTCCCTGGTTACGCATGGAAATGATCAGTGCGCCGAAATCGTGCACCGCCCCCATCACCACACTTCCGACGAAAACCCAAATCAGCGCCGGCAGCCACCCCCAGATGATGGCAATGGCCGGTCCCACAATGGGCCCCGTTCCGGCAATGGAGGTAAAGTGATGCCCGAAAATCACTTCTTTGTTGGTGGGCACATAATCCACACCGTCTTCCATGGTCACCGAAGGGGTGAGGGCCTTGTCCGACAGGCCGAAAACCACCTTTCCAACAAACCTACCGTAAAACCGGTACATTACAATGTAGCCTACAAATGCTAAAACCATAATCAGCAACGCTTCCATGAATGCCTCCTTCTTGGGTAAACAGTTCTGAACCTAACAATTTGTTAATTTTGATATATATAGACCGGAACCAATCGTTTCCCCGTTGATCATCCAAGTAGCTACTATACGCATTTTGCTAAAATTTCAAGTAAACGAAAAGAATGAGATCGGGCCAAAGACATCCGGACATAAAAGGCTTTTGTTAATGCTTGTCAAAACGGATCAAGCCTGATATTTCTTCACTCTTCAAGGAGAATGCTAATGAACCGACCGATGCGAAAACTGATTGTTATCATTTTTATTTTTGCCATTTGTGGATTAAACACGGCCCATGCGGACAACTATACCGACACGGCCAAATTTTTCAGGCAATCGGATGCCGTTAAGCCATTTTTCGAATCGGCTTATGGCTATGCGATTTTTCCCATCGTGGGTAAAGGCGGCTTCGTTGTCGGTGGCGCCTATGGCGAAGGGAAGGTGTATGCCGGCGGGAGTGTCACCGGAACAGCTAAATTGGTCAAAGCCTCCATCGGCCTGCAGGCCGGTGGCCAGGCGTACAGCCAAATTATTTTTTTCCAAGACGAACGGGCCTTCAACGACTTCACCAGTGGCAGCTACGAGTTCGAGGCCGGCGTATCGGCAGTAGCCATTACCGCCGGGGTCCAAGCCAAAGCCGGAACCGAAGGCGTGACAGCGGGCGCCAGCGCCGGGCCTGCCACCGGAACCCATGCAAAAACCAACTATCGTAAGGGAATCGCCGTTTTTATTCACGCCAAGGGCGGTTTCATGTATGAAGCCAGTGTCGGGGGGCAGAAATTCACCTACACACCTCAGTAGACCGTTTTTATTAAAAAATTTACCTCACGTTCATCTGCGAGCGTCCCTATAAAAATTTCAAAAAAACGCGCTTAGCCGGAAATCTTTAAAAGGGGTTCGGCCACGTCCCGATTCGAATCCAACGCTTGGCGGATAGACACAGCCAACCCTCTCAAACTAACCGGCTTGGCGATCACGTCGCTGATGTCCAGGCTTTCGATCTGCTTTGCGGATATGCGCTCAATGTAGCCGCTGCAAAGGATGACCGGTAATGTCGGAGCCACCTGCCGAATACGTTTGATGAATTGGCACCCGGTCAACCCCGGCATCGCCATGTCGCTAATCACCAAATCAAAGTCCGTCGGCTCCGCTTCAAAAAGGCTCAACGCCTTCCATACGTCGGTGCAACTCGTGACCCGATAGCCCAGTCGTTTTAACATTTTCTCCGCCAAATCGGCGATCAGCGATTCGTCATCCACCAGAAGAATGCGTTCCGACCCGGCAGCAATACCGATTTTCATATCGTCTATGGCATCAACGGGTTCGCCAATGGAGGGGAAATAGAGCATAAAAGAGGTTCCCTTGCCCAAAGCGGTGTCCAACAGTATCCCGCCCCCATGCTTTTCCATAATGCTTTGGACCATGCACAGCCCCATCCCCGTCCCTTTTTCAGTCTCTTTAGTGGTAAAAAAAGGCTCGAAAATATTCTCTTTTATTTCATCAGCGATCCCCATTCCCGTGTCGCTGACGGTAAGGCGCACATAGCTTCCCGCTTTAATGGGATGGGTCGCACCGGGCATGTTGTCCCGCAAATTCACATTGTCCATCCAGATGGATAACAGGCCGCCATCAGTTTCCATGGCGTGACTGGCATTGGTACACAGATTGATCATGATCTGGTGAATCTGGGTCGCATCAGCGTATATGACATCGGAATCGGCGGAAAAAAAGGTATCGATATAAACATTTGCCGGAATGGTGGCACGCAGAAAACTGACCGATTCCTCAATCAAGGGAACCAGATTGATACAAGTGCGTCGCCGTTTGTCTGTTTTGCGGCTGATCTTTAACAGCTGTTTAACGATACCCCTGGCCCTTGATACCGCGCTTTGGATTTCGCTGATGTTGCTCAAAGCCGGGTCTTCTTCCGACATGTCCTCCATGGCCAGTTCGGCATTACCCAGAATAATGCCGAGAATATTATTGAAATCGTGAGCAACGCCACCGGCCAGGGTGCCGATCGCCTCCATTTTCTGAGCCTGCTGCAACTGCGCACTTAACGACTCGCGCTCCTGTTGCACGGTTTTAAGAGAGGTTATATCGACAAGTTGAGCAAGCACCTTGGAAAGCCCGTTTTCAGAGCGTTGCAAGACCACTTTGCGCATCATGGCATGCACTGTATTCCCTTTGAAATCCACGTTGCGGCCTTCCCCCTCGAAATAATCCTCTCCGCTTGCGAATTTAACGACTTGATCGATAAAATGCTGACGGTCATCTTCCAATAAAAAGCTGGAAATCGGCCCTGTTACCATTTCCTGACCATCGGCTTTATACATAGCCACCAGGGCCGGATTGACTGCGACCAGTGTCACCTGCCGGGCCAGCGTCGTGACCTCTTCGGGATGATTTGCCAGGTAACCTCGAAGATCGATCACGTCTTTATCGGTTAATCGACGGAGAAGAAATTCAACCGCGGAAAAATCCTGGATGGCCATCCCCATGGGCGCTTCCTTGAACAGGGTGCGGCCAAAGGATTCGCTTTCCATGACGTTTTTGTTTTCGGAAATATCCTTAAAGACGATGGCAACCCTTGCGCCTGCATCCTGCGGTGCCTCGAAGCTAAAAAGACGGGCGTTGATCCAGCGGGTTGTGCCATCCGCGGAAACGATTCTGAAGTCGGGAAGTTCATTGTCCGGATCCCTATTGACCCGACAGTTTTCAAGGGCATCCAGAACCATCCGCCGATCCGCGGACAAAAGGCATCGGGTCCAGAACATCGGATCATCATACAGCTTCCGGCAGGGATATCCCCAGAGTTTTTCAAAGGCGGGATTAACGTATTCGAGGTAGGTATAATCGGATGATCCCAGCCATAAAACGTCGCTGATGCGCTCCACAAGCTGCCTGATCCGGCGGTCCTTCGCCGAGCCGTCCCAAGCGGTATTCTTCCGATGGCATTTCCGTCCGGCGATCCAAACCAACCCCAATACGGCAACCAGAAGGGGGAGCAAGGCAGCCAACCAAACTGAATAGCCATCGACGAAAAGCTTGTTCAACATCGGCTATCTCTTCAAATCGAAAGGGAAAAGTCCCTTATTTAAAAAAGCACGCTTTCTTCCAATCAAACGGTTACAAAAGGCATCAGCAAAAAATGAGGTTCGTTATCATTCGCCACATTTAGCATTCGCAAGCAACTAACACAGCGTTTTTGGTACAACCTCAGGAAAGCGCCCAAACATCTTGAATCAAGCGCGCGAAAAAATGCAGATAAAATTGAGGATCAGATAAAGAAGGAGATTACGAGCGTCTGCTCAACGATAAAATCGCGTGCCACGGTCTTTTGGATCTTTCGCTATTTTTTATAGATGAAGCGTTTATTTTTTTCAACCCCCATCAAATAAACTTAAAAAGGGTGTTTTAATTCCATTTCGCTTTGGTTATAAAAACGGTTCACAAAGCAAAGGAGTTTAAGCGCCATTGAGCAATCTGTCTTCTTCACACAGCGATACTCTCATTATCGGCGGCGGCGTGATCGGTTTGGCGTGTGCCTATTACCTTCGCCGCAACGGCCTGTCGGTTCGCATCATCGAAAAAGAAACCGTCGGCGCCGGCGCCTCGCACGGCAATTGCGGCTTGCTGCTGGGCAGCGACCTGATTCCCCTGTGCTCGCCCGGAGCCGTTACCCACGAGTTGATACGAGCCCTGCAAGGGACATCCCCCTTGTACATCAAACCAAGCCCGGATCTATCTCTGGCACTTTGGCTGCTTGGTTTTGCCGCCAAATGCAACGCCCGTCATGTAAACCACGCCGTACCGGCCCGGGATGCCGTCTTGCGATCCTCCGAAGAGCTGTTCGTTGATCTGTTCAAGCGTGAGCCCTTGGCATGCGACTACGAAAAAAAGGGCGTAATCATGACGTTCATGGACCCCAAAGCCATGGCGGAATACGAGAAGACCAATCGCGTACTCGAGCCGTATGGCCTTGCCGCCACCTTTCTGGACCGTGATGCGGTAAAAAAACGCGAACCGGCGTTAAGCGAAAACGTCTGCGGCGGGTGGTATCACCCCACCGACAGCCACCTGCGGCCGGATTATCTCGTCAGTGCCTGGGCCGGCCTGAACCGTAAAAAGGGGGTCAAAATCCAGGAAGATTGTTGCCTGGACGAAATTATCGTTAAAGGCGCAACCGCCACTGGTGTCCGAACCGGAAAAGGGCAATTCACGGCCGATCACATCGTTCTGGCTACAGGTGCCTGGACAACCGGCCTGTTGCGAACGGTTAACCTCCGGATCCCCATGCAGCCGGGCAAGGGTTACAGCATTACCATGGCTCGGCCATCCAATTGCCCCCGTATTCCCTGCTATCTTTCCGAGCGTAAAGTCGTGGTAACACCCTGGGCCAGCGGCCTTCGCCTGGGGGGCACCATGGAGTTCTCCGGGTTCGACCTTAGCCTGAACCAAAAACGGCTCAAAAAGATAGAAACGGCCGCCGAGCTTTATCTTAAGACCCCCATTGGAAATCGGGTCATCGAACGTTGGGCCGGACTGAGGCCCATGACTGTGGACGAACTGCCGGTTATCGACCGGCTTCCGGGAATCCAAAACCTGCTCGTTGCCACCGGACACGGCATGTTGGGCGTCTCCACGGCTACCACAACGGGTCATTTGATCGCCGATATGATCCTTGGCCATACGCCGATCATCGATCCACGGCCCTTTTCGATCAGGCGCTTTGGTTAATTGTTTTTCCACAGCATCATGAATGAATGGTTGATCGAGGATTGAAAACCAACCCCAAAACACGACGGCTTATCCGTATCGGGTGCCTGTTGATTGCCATCCTGGCCGCCATTCTCGTCTTGCGGATACTGATCACAGGGCATGCAAATCGCAGTGTGCGCGCCAAACTGGAAAAAAAACTCGCCTGCCGATTGTGTGAGTTATCGGGGGCGGACCTGGCAGGGGCGAATCTGGAAGGGGCCGACCTGGTGGGTGCCATATTGCAGGGGGCGGATCTGACCGCAGCTAATCTGACATCGGCAAACCTGAACCGGGCAGACCTGCGGCATGCTCGTCTGGAGGGGGCCATCCTGACGGGTGCCACCTGGACGAACGGTAAAACCTGCGGTCCATCGTCCATCGGCCGCTGCCTTACCCCGGAGACCACCACGCTTATAAACACCCGGTATTTTCCGAATGGTTATCTGAAAGCGGCCACATTGCAGGGCCTGGACCTCAAGGGCGTCTTTTTGGTCGGCGCCGATCTTTCCCGCGCCAATCTCCAGGAGGCCTGTCTGGCGGATGCCGATTTGATGAGGGCAAATCTCACCGGTGCCTTCGCGCGTCAGGCCGACTTTCAAAAAAGCCATTTGCCTGAAGCCGATTTAACGGAGTCCGATCTTTCGGGAAGCAATTTTTCCGGTGCTTACCTGAGGCGGGCATTGATGGTAAACGCTGTTTTGAAAGGTGGGATATGGGGCGGCGCGGACTTGCGGCAGGCGGTTTTACAGTCTGCCGATCTAAGCGATGCCAATTTCAAGGCAGCCGACCTATCCGGTGCGAATCTCAAACAGGCAACCCTTGACAGGGCCGACCTGACGGGCGCCGAGCTTGCCGGGGCGAATCTTAGCGGCGCCACCATCCAAGGTGCCATCATCGAAAACGCCTATCTGACGGGGGCCATCTGGATCGACGGCCAAAAGTGCAAATCCGGCTCCATTGGGCGGTGCATCAAATAGTGCCCGCACAACTTGGCCAAATTGGCCTACATGCCGATGACCGGCTTTCTGCGGGATTTCATATCGGCGACTTTTCCGTTGTAGAAATCGATCACCTCCCGCCGGTTAAGCATGCCCAGCAAAAGGCCATGGTCATCGGCACGCACCACCGGCAAGCTGTCGATGTTGCGGGTGGTAAATTTTTTCAGCACCGAGTTGAGGTCTTCCGTCGGCGTAGTCACGATGATGTCCGTTGTCGCCACATCCTTTATCACCACAAGCTGTTCGATTTCCTGGGAAAACAGGATACCCCGAATGTCATTGATGGAAAAAATCCCCACAAGGCGCTTTTCCCCGTCGACCACCGGAAAATAGTGCTGCTTGGTTTGGGCAAAGTACCGCTTGAACTCCAGAAAAGGCATATTCTGGGGAATCAGGGTTACTTTCCGGAGCATTGGCATTAAATCGTTGACGGTAAATGTCTGCAGAATATCCACAAAAAAGTCACCTGCATGTGCCGGCGAATCCACCTTGCTTTGAACCTGCTGGTTAAAAATAGTCCATTTCCGGGAAGCCATGTAGGCCACGGAGCAAACCAGCAGGCTGGGGAGCAGGAGGTGATAAGAGTTGGTCATCTCGCTGACGAAGATAATCGTCGAAATCGGCGTGTTGGAGACTGCCGTGAAGAACCCGGCCATGCCCACGACCACAAACGCGCCCGGCTGGGTCACAATCGTGGGTGCGATGGCGTGGAATATCTGTCCAACAACGCCCCCCAAAGAGCCGCCGATGACGATGGAGGGGCCGAAAACACCGCCACTGCCGCCGGAACCAATGGAAAAAGAGGTGGTCAATATCTTGCCGACAGCCAGGGTAAGCAAAAAAGGAATCGTCAACTCGTTATTGAGGGCCATCTGGGCAAACCCATAGCCGAATGCAAGAGTGTGCGGCCAGAAAAACCCCACGGCACCGGTCAACAATCCACCAATGGCGGGTTTGATGTGGTTTGGTATTTTTTTCAGCGATTCGAATATATGGATCGTGCCGTAAAAAACTTTTACGTAAAAATAGCCTCCGGCTGCCAGCACTAGAGCCAATACCAGATAGGGTCCCAGCTCGAGGGGATTTTGGAAATTAAACGGTGGAGAATCAAACAGCGACCCCCAACCGAAGCGCAGGCAGAATACGCAATAGGCGACCACCGAAGAGATGCCGGCCGGAATGATGACCTCGGATTCGAATTCCGGATCACGGTAGAGCACTTCCGCAGCAAACAGGGCACCTGCCAGCGGTGCGCGAAAGATGCTGCCGACCCCAGCCCCGACGCCGGCCGCAACCATGATGCGCCGTTCCCGATCGGACAATTTGAGGCTCGTGGCCAAAAAGGAACCGAACCCGGCCCCGATCTGGGCAATGGGGCCTTCACGCCCGCCGGACCCTCCAGTAGTCAGTGTTATGGTTGATGCGATGGTTTTGATAATCGGAACCCGGCCGCGGATTAAGCCGCCCTTATTGTGGTAGGCATTGATGGCGGCGTCGGTTCCGTGGCCTTCCGCCTCGGGGGCAAAGGTGTAAACCAGCCAACCGCTGAGAATGCCGCCCAAGGCAGGCAAAAAAAGCAGGATCCATTTGTTAAAAGGCACCGCAGTAGGCGGCAGGAGGTGATGTTCGCCGGCCGGTGCCGGAGGACGGTAACCGGCGGCCATATCCAGAAAAAAATGAATGCCAAACTGGCAAAGATAATGAAAAACAATCGATCCAAGCCCGGCGATCAGCCCGATGGCAACAAAGTAGATGGACCACTTGGTTGCCTGGGCAATATTGAAATCGGCTGTCTTTTCTCTTTGTTTTTTTATTGAACCCGATCTGTTCTCTTTATGCGCCATGGTCTATTGGCTATTTTCCAAGTCTTTAACCCCTTGATAAATGGTATCGAACAATTTTTCAACGTCGGTGGATTCCATGCATGAAAACGCGATACGCAAGTTTGATGTCCCGATGGAAATCAGGCCAACACCGTAAGCATCGAGAAGATGAACACGCAGGGTTTCGGCATCCACGGTTTTAAGCCGGATGCACATAAAATAGCCTGAATTGAATGGATAGACCTCCCACGCCCGAGCATATTTTTCGTCCGAGGATACGGCCTTGACGCGTTTTGCGCGTTCCATGAGAATAGCAAATTTCTCATCTTTCTCAGCAGTTATCGAATCGCTGGTCATGGAATTGAGAAGAATGGTCTGACTCAAATGTGAGGCATTGGAGATGGTTCCCCGAAGGCATCCGGCTGTCTTACGTTCCAGCGCTTCGTAAAGCAAAGCCGCATCACTGCCGAATCCGCCGCCATAGGTGATGAATCCGATGCGAAGCCCCCACACAAAATTTTCTTTGGTCGCGCCGTCCAGTTTTACGGCCAGAATACCTGGGTGCGCGCCGCACAACCTGGCAAAAAGAGATTCCTTCAGCGTTTCCTCTTCATAGAAAAGCCCGAAGTATGCATCATCGCAAACCGCCAGCACACTGGTTCCGGAATCGGCCACACTTTTGAGAATGCCGACGATGGCGTCCGCCTCTTTCTCGTTAACCGTGTATCCGGTGGGATTTTGAGGAAAATTGAGTAAAACCGTAATTTTCTTATGCTCTGCGGCCTCCTGGCGAACCGCCTGTTCAAATGCGGCCAGGTTAAAGCCGTTGTTGTCATCAAAAAGCTGGTAATGACGAATCGTCGCATCCTTGCGCACGGAAAAAACCATGCTGTAATTGCCCCACATCATATCGGGCAAAATGACAACATCCTGAGGATTGATCCAGACATCGGCAAACGTGGCGATTCCATGGGTGATTCCGCAGGTGACAATGGGAAGACTTACGCCTTTGCCTGAAAGTGAAGGATTTTTTACAAACATCTCCTCCCGCCACTTTTTACGCAACCCGGGAAGACCGAATGAGGGCGCGTAGGTCAACGATTCCTTGGCCGAAATACCATGAATTGACGCCATCACGCTTTCAAAACACATGGTGTGTCCACCTTCAGTGGCAATGCCGATGGTGGCGTTGATGGCATGGGCCTTCTCCTTGGCTTCGGCGCTCTGACTGAGAATGCCTTTTGGGAAAAAGAGTTTTTTCCCCACATCGGAGAGCATACCATAGATATGCGGGGCAATGGCCTTAATATTTTGATTGAGTTGCTCGGCTAAAGAATTCATGGGTCTTTCTCTATATTGAAGATATATGAAGCACGTAAAAACCCCGCCACGCAAAAAGCATCGGCAGGGTTTTTCTAAATAGTGGAATTGCCGCCGTACTTATTTGCGGGAACGCTTGGAAGCCTTGAGCGGGTTGATCTTCTGCGTTTTCTCTTCCATGCTGGTCGTAACATGGGTTGCCAGATTACAGTTGCCGTTTTTCCATTTGACAACCGGTTCAGGGCAAGCCGAACAATACCAACCCGAAGTGATCTCAAGGGCTCGGCCGCAACCTTTGCACTGTTCTACGATTTCATGGCACACACCGCTTTTATATCCACAGCCTTTTGCTGTCATAAACGCACAGTCCATGCCTTTGCGAACTGTTGTACAATCCATTTGGTAACCTCCAGTAATGGTATGTATCGAGAAGTAAAAAAGGCCAAAGAGAGAGTATATCCTTCGGCCTTTATAGAAACCTTTCTTAGATATTCAAGCGGGAAAGGTTTGTCAAGTTTTTTTTATCAAGATTCCGTGCTGTGCTGGTACAAATGCACATCCCGCTGGGGAAAGGGAATCGACACGCCATTGGCGTCGAATGCCTTTTTAATCTTTTCAGTCAAGTCAAAGTATACGCCCCAGTAATCACTGGCTTTGACCCAGGGCCGCACAATAAAATTGACGCTGCTGTCGGCGAGTTCGGAAACGGCGATTTGCGGCGCCGGATTTTTAAGAATGCGCTCATCGGCGTTTACGATTTCAGTCATGATCGAACGAGCCTTGTCGATATCGTCCTCGTAACCGATGCCAAAAACCATATCGACCCGGCGGGTCCCCTTGACGGTCCAGTTGACGATATTGTCTTCGGTAAGCTTCGAATTGGGAACGATAACGGTTTTGTTGTCAACCGTCCTCAGTTGAGTGGTAAAAATCTGGATCACCTCGACCACGCCGGCCACCCCGGCACCCTCGATAAAGTCGCCGACCTTGAAGGGCCTGAAAACGATCAGCAAAAATCCCGCGGCAAAGTTGGACAAAGAGCCCTGCAGGGCAAGACCGATGGCAAGACCGGCGGCGCCAATAACGGCAATGAACGATGTTGTCTGAATGCCCAGTTGTCCGAGCGCGGCAATAATGACAAACGCCAGCAGCGCGATGTAAGACAGGTTCCCGGTAAATGAAATCAAGGTGGGATCAACGTTGCTTTTTTTCATGATTCGTTCGATCAGCCTGCGCACGGCCTTGGCCACCCACCGACCAATGATGAAAACCGCCAGCGCCGCAAGCACCTTGATCCCGTAAATCGTTAACAGCTCGTATACGTGCTTAAGAATGTCTTCCATTTTGTTTATCCTTTCTGTTGGCCAAAACAGGATCGACCGACCGGATCCATGCAGTCATCGGCATCCCTCTATTCTATCGCGGATTGAAAATACTCTATGGCACCAATTAGCAAGATGGCTTTTCGCACCTTCTTTCATCGCGAAAAGCCATCTTTTTAAGCTTTTAAAAAACGCTGTAACTTATCTTTATTCAGGTATCAGTTGTCCTTGGTGAACTGAACACGCCTGTTCTTGGCGCGGCCTTCTTTGGTGCCGTTATCGGCAATCGGACGTTCCTCACCGTATCCCTTGGCGGAAAGGCGGGAAGCGGGAACGCCCTGGCCAACCAGGTAGCCCACAACGGCCTGTGCCCGTTTTTGAGACAGAGCCATGTTGTAGGCAGCTGAACCGCTGCTGTCGGTATGGCCTTCGACGATGACATTCAACTGCTGCCGATCCTTCAAGGCTCTTGCGATTTCATCGAGCATCCCGTGGGAATTGGGAGAAATCTCATCTTTGCCGACATTGAAGGTAATGTTATGAAACGTCCAGGAGGACGCGCCGGATTTAAGTACCGAGTGCGGACAACCGTCGGCATCGACCGCTGTTCCGGCAGGCGTTCCCGGGCATTTGTCCATTGCATCCGGCACACCGTCACTATCGCTGTCAACCGGACAGCCCTCGGCATTCACCGCGGTACCCGCCAGGGTTCCCGGGCATTTGTCCATGGCATCGGCAACACCGTCGCCGTCGCTGTCAAGAGCACAACCATTGGCATCCACTGCGATTCCGGCAGGCGTTCCCGGGCAGTTGTCCATGGCATCGCCTACACCGTCGCCATCACTGTCCATGGCCTCGCCAACAAAAATACCGCTCACATAATTGGCCATCTGCTGTCCACCGGCCAAATCGTCGGCATTGACGACATCCCCACATCCGCCGATCTTGGCCAGCTTTTCCATCTGCGCCTTACCCGCGGGGTCATTTCCAACCAAAATGGGATAGATGCACAGTGCGTCATTGAACTGCGCTTTCAAAGCAGTTGCAACGCCGCTTGCATCCTTGAGCGGTGTTCCATCGGAAATAACGATCAGCGCACTTTGGCCATTGGCACCCTTGAGGTCTTCAGCTGCCGCGGCGATGGCCTTGCACAACGGGCTTGGCCCACCAGCTTTGGAAACTTTTGCCAAGGCGTCCGTCATGCCGGCACGATTGAAGTCGGCCAGATTGTAAAGGGCAAGGGTGCTGTCGGAAGAGATTTTGGGGGCATGTCCAAAAGAGCGCAAGGCGCTTTTAATCCCAACGTTTTCAGGCATGGTTTTGATCAAATTGCCTGCCGTTGAAGTGGCGATGTCGAACTTGCTGTACTTTCCGTAACCTTCGGCCATGGACGAAGACCCATCCAGAACGATGACTACATTTTCGGTTTTCAATTTGTACCCATCGGCGTTGACCACCACCGGCGAAACCGACGGCACGGGCGCGAACGACATGGCACAAGCGCCGGTAAAAGCCACCATTACCAGACAGACAAAAAGCTTAATCCTCGGGTGTTTCATGATAAAAAATTCCTCCTGGTTAAAAAAAGGATGATAAAATAAACCTGTCCCTACAAACGAAACCTAACAAAATAAGCAGTAAGGCCCCCATTATTGGGAACAATCGGCGCGATATCTACTTGAGATCAGTAACTTCACAGCCAGGAGTACCGCATTACCGCATTACCGCATGCCGAACAGGTTTGGTTGGGCCTGTCGAACTAATGAATATAATAATTCCTGTCTTGATTGCAATCCAGACAAAATAAAAAAAAGTTCATTGTGTATCCGTGCGATAGATGATAACGCTTTTTTACCGTTTCGGCATGGCTAAATGCAACCAGAAGAAATAAAAAAGTTGATTAACCCATGAATCGGTCAAGGATTTTCCTCGCCACGGACATCCCTTCCGTCGATACTTTATCGGCGCATTGACTTTTAACTAAAATATTATAGAGTCTAAATAAAGTTGAATTTTATTAATGATTTGTCACAAAATGTGTCAGCCGGCGCAGCCATCGCCGGTTGCCGGTTGAACCGACGGTTTTCAATAATCGTTTTTTGTTAAGGAGTTATTTGGAATGCTCTTGGATGAAGCCAAAAAAGTCCTTCGAATTGAGGCAGACGGAATATTGAACTTGATCGACCGCCTTGATCACGGTTTTGAAGAGATGGTAGACGCGGTCATGAAATCCACCGGCAGGATCATTATCAGTGGCATCGGCAAGTCGGGCCTTGTAGGTCGAAAAATAACCGCCACCCTGAACAGCACGGGAACGCGGGCCTTGTTTTTGCACCCCGTTGAAGCCATGCACGGCGATCTGGGCATGGTTGGCGTGGACGATGTCTTTATCGCCATGTCTTACAGCGGGGAGACCGAGGAATTGAATCTGCTTCTGACCAGCATCCGCAATATCGGCTGTCCGATCATCGCCATGACCGGCGGCCTGACGTCCACACTGGCCAAGCACAGCGACATTGTGGTCGACGTAGGCGTCGAAAAGGAAGCCTGTCCCCTGGGCCTGGCCCCCACGGCCAGCACCACGGCCCTTCTGGCCATGGGCGATGCCCTGGCGGTGGTTCTGATAAACAAGAGGCATTTCAAATCAAGTGATTTCAAGAAATTCCATCCTGCCGGCGCCCTGGGTCAAAGGCTCGCCAGCTCGGTCGAGGACATCATGGACAGTGGCCCTTCCCTGCCGGTGGTCACCACCTCGACGTCCATGGAAGCGGCGATTTCGGAACTCGACCACCACGGCCTGGGCGCCCTTATTGTTGTCGACGATGACCAGAAGTTATCAGGCATTATCACCGATGGGGACCTGAGACGCATGCTGGCCCAGAAAGACCCGATTTTCGAGCGTTCCCTGGCCGAGGCCATGACGCCCGCCCCCTTGCATGCCTTTGCCCAAACACCTGCCTTCGATGCACTCAACACAATGGAGAAACACGAAATCACGGTTCTGCCCATCGTCGATACCGATCAACGCGTGCTCGGAATTCTTCACCTGCACGACATTCTCGGCAAAGGCGCGTTCAAGTTCAATGGTTTGGATGCCGAAACAAAAGCCAGCTAACCACGAATCCATTCAGGAGCCCCTATGAGCAACGATGCCATAAATACCTCGATCAAGACCCTGGGTGAACCCAAAATCCCCTCCCCTATTTTAGAGGACGAACACGAGGGAATACATCATCTGTTCGTCTCCGATGATCAACGTATCATGATCAACATCAATCTGGCCGAAGTGCAGGCGTTGCTGTCCCAGGACGAGACGCCGTCGGCCTTTGAATTGGCCGGGCCCCGCCGGAAAATCTTTTTCGACGCGGCCAAACTGAGGTGTGCCATTGTAACCTGTGGAGGCCTTTGTCCTGGGCTGAACGACATTATTCGGGCGGTCGTTCTGGAGTTGTATTACCGGTACCATGTAAAAACGGTCTACGGTGTCCGCCACGGCCTGGAAGGATTCATCCCAGAATACAACCACGATTTTCTGGATTTGACCCCTGAGGTGGTGTCCACCATCATGAACATGGGCGGCTCGATTCTCGGTTCTTCCAGAGGCGGACAGGACATCGATCGCATCGTCGATTGCCTGGAAATAAACAATATTGGGCTCCTTTTCGTGGTTGGCGGCGACGGCTCGCTCATGGCGGCATCCAAAATCGCGGATACCATTCTCGAACGCAATCTAAAAATCAGCGTGGTCGGTATTCCCAAAACCATCGACAACGATATTCACCTGGTTTCCCGTTCCTTTGGTTTCGATACCGCCGTGGATGTGGCCCGCATGGCGATTCAAAGCGCCCACAACGAGGCCATCGCCTATCCCAACGGGGTTGGTCTGATCAAACTCATGGGCCGGCACTCCGGCTTTATCGCCGCCACCGCCGCCCTGGCGCAACAGGATGCCAATTTCGTTTTAATTCCCGAAATTGATTTTGATATCGACGGCCCCAAGGGGCTGCTGGCCATGCTCGAAAAACGCTTGAAGCATCGCGGCCACGCGGTCATCGTTGCGGCGGAGGGCGCCGGCCAGAAATTCTTCAGCGATGAGAACCAGCGCCATGACGCGTCGGGAAATGTCC
The DNA here is from genome assembly GCA_963668455.2 of uncultured Desulfosarcina sp. Lineage (GTDB taxonomy): Bacteria > Desulfobacterota > Desulfobacteria > Desulfobacterales > Desulfosarcinaceae > Desulfosarcina. The sequence continues at coordinate 26,368 of CAXXOY010000012.1, read as the reverse complement.
GTCTGAACGATATCGGCCCCTACTTAAAAGAAGCCATCAAGGCATATTTTACTCAAAAAGGCCTTCCGCTGAACATTAAATATATTGACCCCAGCTACATGATCCGTAGTCTGCCGGCCAATGCCAACGATAGTGTTTTTTGCGGTTTTCTGGGCAGGGATGCCGTTCATGCCGGCATGGCGGGGAAAACCCGGCTGGTCATCGGGAACTGGAACAACCATTTCGTCCATTTGCCCATGGCGGCCACCGTTGGCAAACGCAAACAGGTTAGGCCAACAGGCAAATTGTGGATGACCGTGCTCGAGTCCACCGGCCAACCGCGGCTGAAAAACGATGAGTAGGGGGGCTGTTCCAAAAAGTCGTCCCCTTTAAGAAAGTGCCCTACAAAACCTGTCCGCCGGGAGTGAATCCCGGCCAGATGACAAAACGGCCGAGACCACCCGGGCGTGGCGTCCGGCCGCGCCCTGATTGGAAATGACGGCCTTGCGGGCCTGCCCGCCAAGTTCCCTGGCCTTTTTCGTATCACGCAACAAAATCTCCGCCTGTGTCGCCAATTCATCGACATCGGCAACGCAAATGCCACCGCCGCATGTTTCGAGAAGGGCTTTCGCCTCGCTGAAATCATCCATATAAGGCCCGAAAAGAACGGGTTTGCCATGGGCCGCGGCTTCCAGAATATTCTGCCCGCCCAAGGGCACCAGGCTTGCCCCGCAAAAGGCAACCGATGCGATGCTGTAAAGATCGCGCAGCTCGCCGATCGTATCAACAATGATCAAGGGGGCCGTTCGATCCCCAGGCGCCAGCAGGTGGGTGCGCCGTTGGCAGTTGATTTGTCTTTCCCGGGCCATCCGTTCGAGCATGGCCGTTTTTTCAATGTGCCGTGGCGCCATCACGAACAGCAATTCCGGGAAAATACGGGCAAGTTTGCAAAAAACGTCAAGCAACAACGCCATTTCACCACTGCGAATGCTTCCCGCAATGAATACCGGCGTGTCCTCGGTTACGCCGAAAAGCGCACTTAATCGCCTGCTTGTCGTCTCGTCTTTCTCGTCGATACAAATATCGGTTTTAACGTTGCCGTTCACATAAACGCGATTGCTTCTCGCGCCCAGCGCCCGAATCCTTTTGGCATCGGCATCCGAAATCATGCTGAATGCGTCCACCCGAGCCAGAACGGGCGTTAACAAGGGCCTGATCCTCATGTAGGAATGAATGGATCGGCCGGAAAGGCGGCCGTTCAGAAAAATAACCGCCATTTTACGGCGATGGGCCTTAATGATCCAATTGGGCCAGATCTCGGTTTCCATGCAAATCAGCGCATCGGGCCTAAATGCGGACAAAAACAGGTCCACCGACGGCCACAGGTCCAGAGGGGCGTAACATAGGCTGGCGCGTTCGCCTAACCGTCTTCTGGCTTCATGCTGGCCGGTAACGGTCGTGGTGGTCAATAAAAAACCGGCGCTGGGATAAATGTCGGATAAGGCGTCAATAATCAGCTCGGCGGCCTTTACTTCGCCGACCGAGACGGCATGCAGCCACAATTTGGGATGACCGCCAAAACCGCGCGCCAGCGGCGCCTCGACTAAGCCCAGGCGCTGTTTTAAGGCGGCCCTTTTTTCCGGATTCTGGTTGGAGGCACCCCACACCGCCGGCAGGGCAAGTGGCGTCACCAGCATCGGCAGCGCGGCGTAAACATAATGATAAATATTCATGAGCGTTGTTCGCCAATCACTCTTGCACGGCTTCATCAACGACGGGAGTTGGTTCTGGTTGAGGAGAAGGATTGGCCTCCACGAAGTTCCCCTTTTCGATGCGCAGCATGGTCATGGTTTTTTGCGCCTCCCCATTTGGTGCAAAACCGGTATTGCCGGAAACGCCGGCATAATCCTTGATCCGCGCCAACGCTTTTTGAATCTCGCGTCTTGAATCGGTGGCATGTTGACGCATGCTGTCGAAAACCATCAAAGTGCTGTCAAAAGCAACCGCTTCGATGATACCGGGGGGCCGGTTGTAAACCTCCGTAAAAGCATCGACGAATGCTTTTACATTACTATTTTCGCTTTTGGCAAAAAAACCGTCCACGACATAGGTGGACTGCATATAGTCCCCCGACATATCCAAAAGGGTTTGCGAATTCCAAAGGTTTGTCCCCAGCAAGTATACATCGCGGATATCATAATAAGCCAATTGCGGAATGACCAATCCCGCTTTTTTCGGTGCATCGGGAATGAAGACCGCATCGAAATCAACAACGGGGTTCCAGGTATCTTCCCGGCTGGTTTTGCGATGTATGATTCGGTCAAGGGCATCGCGTCCAAGGGGAATACCGATCAAAGCGTCCTCAAGGGCAAGATTCAGGACCGTCCGCTCTGGCTTGGAACCGTCACCCTCTTGATCGAAAGGTGAGAAAGGCTCAGGCTTGAGCAGACTGTTGGCGGCCAGGTCTCTGGGAATAGGATAATAAAGGCCCGCCAATTTTTTGATGGGGTCCGCGAAATCGGTCATGTGAGGATCATAGGCCTCCACGCCGGTGACCTCCCGGCCCTGCTCGATGACCTGATCCCAAAAAAGATTCATGAACCTGTCACCGTAATGCTCTTTGGGATAAAGAATGGCGAACCGGTTAACGCCGAGTTGGTCGATGGCAAAGAATACCAACGCCCGGACCTGCATCCGGGGGGTAATAAAATTCCTAAACACATACGGCCCGTTGTCCACGACCTCTTCTTTCTGGGTGAACACAACAATGGGAATGCCCCTTTGCTGGGCAACTTGCGCGGCCGTTTCGGATTCGGCCATGGGCCCCAAAATGGTGCCGACCTTTTGTTTGTCCAGCGCCTCGATCGCATCGATTGTATTCCGGGCGCTCGATCGGGAGTCCTTGACAATAATTTGAAAGGGTATCGCATCCCCGGTTTCACCGATGCGGCTCAGGGCGAACTCGATGCCGTCCAGAGCGCGTCGGCCAAACAATCCATATGCTCCGGAAAGAGGAAGAACACAGCCGATGGTAAACGGCGTAAACCGACTGCGCTCTTCAAGGGACGACAACATGTCCAAGGCATCCTGGTGGTCTTCGTGATCGGGAAATTGGTCGACAAAGGTGTCCAGGATGGTCACGGCATCGTCGTATTTTTCTTCCATGATCATCGTGATGCCCAGCCGGTATAGCAGATAACCCAGGGCTCGCCGGTCCGTCACTTGGCCGACCAGGGTTTCGATTTCATCGGTGCTCAGCGCTTCGGTGTTTTTGCGGAGTTTTTCCCAGGCAAGGGCTGCCTCGTTTTCATCCGCCGCATTGATCATGGCCCGGTAGCGAAACAGCGCGGCATCGGTTCTTGCGTCCATGGCCTCGTAGGCATCGGCGATCATTGTATAAATGGTCGCCAGCATATCTGTTTTATCCGTGGATTGCGTATATTTCCGACCGTGATCGATAACGGCTTCATAATTGCCTTGCTCAAAAAGAATGCCCATCGTTTCGGCCATCGCCCCGGGAACCTGATCGCTGTCGGGAAACTCGCTTGTCAGGCGGGAAAAAGCCTTAAGCGCCTCATTGTTCTGGCCGGTCAGCCGATATATTTTTCCAATTTTAAACAAGGCCTTATCGATTTGGGCGGCATCGCCGGCATTTTTCAAAAAAAGCTGGTACTGTGCCAGCGCCATCTCGTAGTAGCCATTATCGAAGGCAGTTTCTGCTTCAAAAAAGAGAGGATTATCGCCATCTTTCATATCCGGCGCGGTAACCGGCCCGGGTGCAGGCGTTAACGCACAACCCGCCAAGGCAATGGCGACAGACAAAATCAGTATTCGAACCACGGTTTGCATACGGGGTAGTCTCCCACGACAAAAAATCACATCGTTTTTCATCCATGAACAGCATCCCTGAGGGGATAACCAATCTACACAAGCTGCCTTGATTGTCAAACAAATGTTCGGTGCCCTCAGCCGGCAGGCCTTTCAACCCGTTGCGGCGCTTGACATCGGCCCGACCCGCGCATTATAGTTGATCAAACAATCCATTACCATTCAAAATAATATAAAATCCATCCTCACGTCCAAAGAAAAGGCTTTTTTCCATGCGAAATCGACCTCTCTTTTGCGTGGTCATTATGGGAGTTCTATTGACGGCGACGTCGCTGTACGCCCAAATTTACAGATATATCGATGATACGGGGCAGACCCGGTGGACGGATGACCTGAACCGGGTTCCTCTGCATCAGCGCCAAACCGCGGCTCAGTTCGAGGATGTTGAGGCAGATGCTCCTCAAACCGGCAAAAAAAAACTTGCCGCGCCAGTCGGCAAGGCGCAAAATAGCATCGACTTTAAAGTGACCCGCGAATCGATATTAAGGGAAAGGGCCGAACTGGAAAACCAGTACCAACATCTGAAAAAAGAGAGACAACGGATCGAGAAAATGAAAGCCAACGCCGGCGACAACGCTAATCAGGCAGCCCTTAACAAACAGATTCTGGAATTCAACGTCAAAACCGATAAATATGAATTACGGAAACAGAGCCTCAGCGAAAAAGTCCAGCGATACAACCGTCAACTGACGGTTCGATAAGTGCCAGGTTCGTCTTTGAACGACCCATACCCCCCAAAAGCCTTGCCAAGGAGGAGAAGATGACCACATCAGCAAATGTTTTTACCAAGGCGATCTCCATCGGCCGCCCCCCAAATATCCAGAAACGGTTTCCCAATTCCAAAGCGCTTCTGGTCAGCGGGAAATATATTGACCTGGCGATGATAAAAAAAGGAAAGGCGATGTGTATCGCCGCCAACGGTAGAAACACCTTTGTTATCCGCGGCGCATTGATGGCGGCGCAGCGCGCCAATTCAGCTTTAATCCTTGAAATAGCCCGTTCAGAAGGAGGGGCGGAAGCCTATTGCGCGGTCAATTACTGGAACATCGCCAGGATCGTGGATGCGGCTTGCAACGAGCTGGGCATCACCATTCCCGTGGCCCTGCATGCCGATCATTACGGCATTAAACGCAAGGAGGATATTCCCGGTGCCAAGGTGGAAATCCCCACCATGTTCGATGCCGGCATCACCTCCATCGCCATTGATGCCTCCCACATGCCCGACGATCAGAACCTGCTCGCCAATCTGGCGCTTCAGCCGTTTATCCCCGAGTGGGCCGGACTTGAAACCGAAATCGGAGAAATCAAGGGCAAACTCGGTCTATCGACCAAGGATGAAGCCCTGTTCCTGATCAAAGGACTCAATGCCCACGGCATCTTTCCCAACTGGATCGCGTTGAACAACGGAACCGTCCATGGCCTTGAAGCCAGCGGCCAGGGTATTCAGGTTGAACTGACCCGGGAAATTCACGAAGCCATCTCTCCCTACCACGTTTCCGGCGCTCAACATGGTACGTCGGGCAACAGCTCACAGCGCCTTCAGGAAATCTCCGGGGGCACCAACACCACCAAAGCCAATGTGGCCACGGCCCTGCAAATGATTTCATGGGGGCTGGAAGTCAACGATGACGGCAACGCGACCCTGGATGACAACGGCAATTTCATCAAAGTGACCGACGAAGGCGTGACCGAGGAGATGTGGCGCCGGATGGTTGCCTATGCCGATGAAAAAGGATGGAAGGGCGGCAACTATAAAAAGTTGAACCTGCCTTTCGAGAACAAACTTCTGGGGCAGGAAAAGGCCGTACGGGAAAGAATGCAAACCCGGGTCGAATCCTTTGTGTACAATCTCCTGGTAAACGTTTTCAACGCCCAAGACACTGCGGATCTTGCCATTGAAGCCATTTTGGAAACAGGCGGCTATGATCCGGGACCCAAATCAAAACGCATCGAAGACCCCGCTAACTGGTCGGAAGACAAGATCATCGAACGGGCAGCCTCCATCGAAGGCAATGAAGGCCCCGAAGGCGACTTTGACGACTGACCCACCCCGACGGGTATCAATCGTCAAAAGCGCCTGATCATACGCGTTGCTTTTCCCACTCGACCAATTCGCCGCTGCCGCAAAAAAAATGGCAGCGGCGGGTTGATCCAATTCTTTTTTCGTCTTTCCCACCTGATATTTTTTTCTAAAGCTTTTGCCGGGAGCTACCGATAGTGTCCTTGGAGGAACGTGCATGAATATCCAGAGCTACCAAATCGATAATGTGCTGAATGTCTACCGCCGTCAGTTGAGCCAGGGCAAAACCAACGCGTTGCCGAAAAATTCGGCCGACGGCGCAAAAGATGAATCGCAAGCGGCATCGTCCAGTGGCAACAGCCAGATAATAATGGAAAAAGTCGCGGATACGGTATTAAAAAAAATAACCAATATAGATCCACAATCCGACCTCGGTCAGGAAATGCTTAACCAAACGCGTTCCGCCGACGGTGACTCTCAATGGGTGGAAGAAAAAAATGAATTTGTTTTTACGACCATCGCGGAAAACAACCAAAAAGAGACCCGCTCCATCACCGTTGACGATTCGCAGACACTAATGAGGCGGCTGGACGATCTCGCAAAGGCGGCGATCACCAGCAAAAGTGAAAAAAACAACTAAAACCCGGCAGTAACGGAACCGCTGAAAGGACGGATTCATGATTACAGCCATCATTTTTGTAGAAAACAAAGGGAGGAATTGCCATGTTGGATTCTATTGGCGAATCAAACGTCAGAATGACGACACGCGCTGATTACAACCAGGTCGTGGGAGACAAAACCGCGGCGCTCCAGAAGGTTGAAAAAAATGTTGAAGAGCGCCCCATCGAAAACACAGATAAAGGCGCGAATTCGGAATTTGCAACAAACCAGGAAACCAGTGGTTACCGAACCGATGAGAATGTGATCGTCTTTGAAAAATATGACGAAAAGGGAAACGTTATTTACAGAGTGCCACCGGAAAAGCAACCCATTGACGAACACGCTTGATTTTTAAACACTGTTATTCGATTCAGTAATACGCCATTTAAAAAATCAGAAAAAATGGCGTTGGGACGAATACGTCCTAAAGCCGGATCTCTAAAACAACAGATGATTACCCCAGCGCTTCTTTCGCCTCATTCCAGAGCTTATGCATTTCCTCGAAGGAAATGCCTTCAATCTGCTTGCCGGCATCCCTTGCACGACACTCCATATATCTGAATCGTTTTTCAAATTTCTGGATGGATTGCGTCAAGGCTATTTCCGGATCGATCTTGGCAAACCGTGCCACATTGACCATCGTAAACAGAACGTCTCCAAACTCCACGGAGGCCTTTTTATTTTCGCCGGATCGGCCCGCCATGTCTATTTCGTCGGAAAATTCCCGCCACTCTTCCATGGTCTGCGCCATGACCCCTGCAATATCGGGCCAATCAAAGCCGGTCTTCACCGCCTTCTCGGATACCATGGCCGCTCTGAGCAGGGCCGGTACGCTTTGGGGCACCGCATCCAGAACAGAACCCTGCCGTTTTCCGCCTTTTTCATCCTGCTTTATTTTTTGCCAGTTTTCCAGCACCTGATCCGTTGAGGTGACCCTTTCGTCACCGAACACGTGGGGGTGCCTGCGGATCATTTTTTCGATGATTTTCTCGACCACATCCTGAAAATCAAAGCACGCTTTTTCTCTGAACAGCCGAACAATGAAAAGAAGCTGAAACAAAACATCGCCCGCTTCTTCACAAACCTCCTCGGCATTGCCGGAGGTAATTGCATCAACCAGTTCGTGTGCCTCTTCGATCAGATAGCGGGCCATGGATTCGGGTGTCTGTTTTCGATCCCAGGGGCACCCGTTTTCGCCCCTCAGGGTTTCGATAAGGGTGACGAGCCTTTCGACCGACGTTGAGCGCTCCCCCGTTACCGGTTCTTCCATTTTTTCTTCAAGTCCTTGATCTTGGATGCGAATTGCTGCTTCATGTCTTTGGAAACCACTTTGGCCATGACCTCGGAGGCCACGGCCACATGGGGAGCAAATCTTGATTCTTTGATGATGGGCGCGCCTTTGGGTAGAAATGCGGTAAGCGCGATAAACAGCACACAGATAACCAGAGCCCCCTTGAGAGCACCGAACAGTGCTCCGCAGATCCGGTCGATCCATCCCATAAACGCGATATTGAGCAGATATTTGATTACCACGGCCAGAATGTTGATGACGATCACAACGGCACAAAAAATCAGCAGGTAACTGATAATTTTACAGATCGCGCTGTCCGAAATCCACGCCGAGATCATGTCGGCAACTAACGGATAATAGGTATATGCCGCATAAAAACCGCCCAACACCCCAAAAATGGCGGAAATTTCTCTAACCAGTCCTTTGAAGATGCCTCGAATCAATCCATAGGCCAAAATGGTGATGATCACGATATCAAGCAAATTCATGGAAGCCCCTAACGTTGTGCTTGGCCTGTAAAACGGCTGTGCCGGTATCAGCGCAAGAATAAACAACAATAAAAATGGTTTACATATAATTACATAAGCAACCGACTCTATCAGGCCCCATTTTTCCAGTCAAGTCTTTTCCCGTCAGGCGACACGCTGAAAAAGCCGTTTGCAATCCCTTTAAAAGTCGGATATGCCACCTCTCATGGATGCCTGTACAAAGCTAAAACAAACCCGCCTTACATTCAGTGATGTTGAGTTGTCCCGCCAGCTTTTTGGTGAGCGCGAGGAGAATCTCCGCCACCTGGCGGACGTTCTTTCGATCATGATCGACGTTCGTGGAAACACGGTTTCCCTGAGAGGTGAAGCCATGGAGGTCGATCTGGCGCGCCAGACGCTCGAACAATTATACGGGCTATTAAAGGAAAAATACCCGGTCTTTCTTGACGATTTCGATTACGCATTGCGCATTTTAAAGGAAAACCATACGGCCGACCTTAAAGGAATTTTCCTGGACACGGTCTTTATCTCCGCCAAAAAGCGTGCCATCACCCCCCGCAACCTGAACCAGAAGGCCTATATCGAAGCGATTCGAACCCATGACATCGCCTTCGGCATCGGCCCCGCCGGTACCGGAAAGACCTATCTGGCCATGGCCATGGCCGTTTCCGCACTGACCAAAGGCAGTGTCAGCCGAATCGTCCTGACCCGCCCGGCGGTGGAAGCCGGCGAATCATTGGGTTTTTTACCCGGCGATTTGGCTGAAAAGGTTGACCCTTACCTGAGGCCCTTATACGATGCTCTCAACGACATGTTGCGATTTGAAAAAGTCGCCACGTTGATGCAACGCGGTGTTATAGAAGTCGCGCCGTTGGCTTTCATGCGGGGGAGAACGTTAAACGAAGCTTTTGTGATCCTCGACGAGGCTCAAAACACCAGCACCGAGCAGATGAAAATGTTTTTGACCCGAATCGGCTTCAACTCCAAAGCCGTGATAACGGGAGACATTACCCAGATCGACCTTCCGGCGGGCAAGGCCTCGGGATTGGTTGAAGCCAACCAAATCCTGACCGCCGTGCCAGGCATCGGATTTATCCATTTTACCCGGCAAGATGTGGTGCGTCACCGCCTGGTCCAGGATATCATCAATGCTTACGAAAAGCTGGAAGCAAGCCGAAATAACGTATAAAAGCGCCTTTTCTTCTTTTTGCCACCAAGCTCCTTTTACGGCGAAGCACCCACACATGGATGGGAAATGATTCTCGAGAGCAAAAAACACGGCATACGGCAATACTTGCTGATCAGTCAGCATATTCGCTGGGCATTGCTGGCACTGATGGTTCTTTTGTTCATCGTCAGTTTGTATCCGCGCTTGGTCGTAAAAAAGCACTCTTACCACGTTGGCGATGTGGCCCAGACCGATGTAAAGGCATCCGAGGATTTTTTCATAGAAGATCGGGAGGCCACCGAAGTCAATCGCCTCCAGGCCATTGACGGCGTCCTGGCCGTTTACGACCTCAATCCTAAAATCCTCAAAGGCACGATTTCACGTATCAACGAGGCGTTCGATACGCTACGCGGGGTTTATGAAGCGGAACGCGAAAGGCTTCAGCGCGACTTGCCGTCGGCACCACCGGACGGTATACAGGAAGAGGTGCCTGCCGACGCGACACAGCCTTCGGAGCCGTCCGGGCAGGCACTCGTTGAAGATCGATTGATGGCTCAAAAAAGCCGTTTTGATCGACTGCTGGGTATCGAGATCAGTCCCGGCGCCTACAAGGTCCTCATCGAACACGGATTTTCGCAAGATATCGCCAAGTTGCTCACCGCCATCACAACCGATATCCAATCCACCGGTGTGGTGGCCAATAAGGAAATCTTGTTAAAAGAGACCGAAAGAGGCATTACCCTTCGCAATGTCGAGGACCTGACCGAAACCCATGTACTGAAACTCAAGCAGATGTTTGGCATCGACCAGGCAAAAACCATGGTTCGGGTCGTCGCCGACCCTCTGGTCAAGGGGCGCAATTATGCCCTGGTCAATCTGGTTGTCGACATTTCCCAGCGACTGATCCAGCCCAATATCACCTTCAACAGCCTTGAAACCGAGGCCCGCCGCGAAGCTGCCGACCAGGAAATCAAACCCGTTCTTTATATGATAAAAAAAGGGGAAATGCTGCTGCGTGAAGGCGAGCGGGTTACGCCATTGCAGGTTCGCAAACTCAGCACCATGGAGGATCGCAAAGACATCGATGATCTTCCCATGTCCATGGGGGGTGCCGCGGCGTTGCTTGTGGCCATCCTGGTCATTCAATATCACGTTCGTATCAAAAACAGTGCCCTTGAAGGTTTTTCCAGCAATAAGGACGTTCTCTTCGTCAGCTGCATCTTCATGGCGTTTATCCTTGTTGTCAAAACGGCCACGACGCTTCCGGAGGCCTGGTTTTTCGGTCTGTCGCTGTCACGACCGGAATCCAGCATGGGCTACGGCATCCCGCTTGCCGCAGGCCCCATGATCATTTGCCTTTTTCTGGGTCGGGAAATCTCCCTTATCGTCTCGCTGGCCCTGTGCCTGTGCGCATCCATGTTGCTGCAAGGCAATCTGGAGGCGTTCGTCTATTTTATTTTAAGCTGCACCATGGGCTCCTGGTGGCTCGACGATGGCCGCGAAAGAAAAATCATCATCAAGGCCGCGGTCAAACTGGCGTTTCTCAACGTCCTTTTGGCCTTGATCATCAATTGTTACCTCGGCATCGCCCAGTGGGCGACACTGCCTTTTGATCTGGCCCGGGCCTTTTTGGGTGGCCTTTTCGCCGGCATCATTACAGCCGGCACGACACCCATCGTGGAGATTGTGTTCGGCTACACCACCAATATCACCCTGCTGGAGCTGGCCAACCTGGACCGTCCCATCCTGAGGCGTCTGATGCTTGAAGCGCCGGGCACTTATCACCACAGCGTCACCGTCGGCTCACTGGTGGAGGCCGCTGCCGCCGAAATAGACGCCAATCCCATCCTGGCCAAGGTCTGCGGCTATTACCACGATATCGGGAAACTGAAAAAGCCGCTTTATTTTATAGAAAATCAATTGGACGGCAGAAACCGACACGATAAACTGGCACCGTCCATGTCGGCATTGATTCTTATCGCGCATGTGAAAAACGGGGTCGAAATCGCCCGCGAGAACAAACTGGGTCAGGCGATCATCGATACGATCCAGCAACATCATGGAACCAGCCTGATCAGCTATTTTTATGGGAAAGCCAAAGCCGTCAAAGGTGGAGACATGGTTAAAATCGACGACTTCAGGTATCCGGGCCCCCGCCCACAGACCCGGGAGGCCGGTCTGGTCATGCTGGCCGATGTTGTCGAAGCGGCGTCAAGAACGCTGGAAAACCCCACGCCGTCACGCATTCAGGGATTGGTTCAAAACCTGATCAGCAAGATTTTTACCGACGGCCAGTTGGACCACTGCGAACTTACCCTGAAGGACCTTCATTTGATCGCCAAAAGCTTCAACAAAATATTAAACGGCATCCATCACCATCGCATAGAGTACCAGGAGAGTTCGGCACTTACGTCCGGAAAGCAGAAAAATGGAAATAATGATCGACAACCGGCAAAACCGTCACAACCTTCCAAATCAAACAATCCGGATGACCGCAAAGCGCATCTTAGACGCCTTGGGTTATCCTGACGCACAGCTATCGATTCTGATCGTTGATGACGAACAGATTGCCACGCTCAACATGACCTACTTGAACCATTCGGGTCCCACCAATGTCATCTCGTTCCCCATGCAGGAAGGTGAGTTTGCCGATCTAACCCCCGATCTTCTGGGAGATGTGGTTATTTCCGCCGACACGGCCTTCCGGGAAGCCGACGATGGCGGTATGGAACTGATGGCGCGTTTCAACCAGCTGTTGATCCATGGCATTCTTCACCTGGTTGGATTCGACCACGTCAATGATCCCATTGAGGCGAAAATCATGGAGCAAAAAAGCGAAGCGCTGTTCTCGCTGATCAACAAGGAGAAGTAGCATGGCCGGCCTGACTGTCAGCATAAATCAAATCGCCGTCTTGCGGGAAAACGGAAAATCAGGCGAGCCGAATCCCGCTTCCGCGGCCATATTGGCCGAACTTGCCGGCGCGGACGGCATCGCCTGCCACCTGCGGGAGGACCGACGCCACGTTCAGGAGCTTGACGTCCGGCTGTTGCGCAACATGGTTCAGGGAAAGCTGATCCTGAAAATGGCCGCTACGTCGGAAATGGTCGGGATTGCACTGGACATTCGTCCCGATGCGGTAATCCTGGTCCCAGAAGACAACGAAACCATTGACGCCGTCGAGGGACTCGATCTGATCGTGCAAACCAAAGCCATCTCCGAAACCATCGGCGCGTTGCAAAACAACGGCATCACGGCAGGCGTGTTTATCGATCCGGAACCGGAACAGATCAAGCTTGCCCATCAAAACGGCGCTGAAACCATCGAGCTGCATACCGGAACATTCTGCGAAGCCATCGGTAAAGACCAACGCAACCGCGCTTTTTCCAAAATCATGGACGCCGTCAAACTGGCCAAAAGGCTGAAAGTGAAAATTAGCGTTGGCAGCGGGTTTGACTACAACACCATTAAAGCCTTTCGGGGGCTTTCTGAAATAGATGAATTTACCATTGGCCACAGCATCGTCAGCAGGGCCGTCCTGGTGGGCATGGATCGCGCGGTGCGGGAGATGAAAAAACTGATCGACAGCCTCTAAAATGATCCGCGAGGTAGATTTTATCAACCATTTTGGATTTTCACAGGAATCGATATGTTTTTGGTAACGGCAAACGAGATGCAGCGGATGGATCGTCATACGATCAACGCTTTCGGCATTCCCGGACGTGTGCTCATGGAAAATGCAGGCCGGGGGGCCACGGCATTTTTCCTGAAAGCCGTTCACCAGGGGTCTCGGGGTTCGGTCGGCGTAATGGCAGGGCGCGGCAACAACGGCGGCGACGGGTTTGTCATGGCGCGCTACCTGCACCAGAAAGGGATTGACGTAACCGTCTATTTATTGAGCACAAGGCAACGCGTTGGTGGTGATGCGGCCGCCAACCTGGAATTGCTGGACGCCATGGGCGTACCGGTGGTCGAAATACCTGACGAAAACGCCCTCGACAGCCTTCGCCCCCGTCTTATCCATCATCGTTTCTGGATCGATGCCATTTTGGGCACGGGACTCAACTCGCCGGTACGCGGCTTTTTTCGCACGGCCATCGACTTTATCAACAATCAGGGAGCGCCGGTATTTGCAGTTGATATCCCCTCGGGTCTCAACGCCGACACCGGCCAGGTATGCGGCAGCGCCATCCGGGCCACGGCCACGGCCACCTTCGGTTTTGCCAAGCTTGGCCACCTCTGCTTTCCGGGGCGAGGGCTCACCGGAAAGTTACTGGTCGTAGAGATCGGCATCCCTCCCCACGTGGCAATGGATGTGGGCTGCCGACAGCACCTGATCACCGCCGACATGCTCAAACGGCATCTGCCCCGCCGACCGAAAACGGCCCATAAGGGGCATACCGGGCATTTGCTGGTTCTGGCGGGCTCACCGGGAAAAACCGGTGCCGCGGCCATGACCGCCACCGCCGCCTTGAGAATCGGCACCGGCCTGGTTACGCTCGGCATTCCCCGTTCCCTGAATCCGATTCTCGAGACGCTGACCACGGAAGCCATGACCGTACCCCTGGACGAATCGGACCAAGGCACCCTGGACGAATCGTCCTTCGATACCATACGCCCTCTTCTTGACGGCAAACGCTGCCTGGCCATCGGCCCCGGAATCGGCACATCCCCGTCCACCGGCCGTCTTATCGCGCGTCTGATCAAGGAATCTCCCCTGCCCCTGGTCATCGATGCCGACGGGTTGAATCTGATTGCGGAAAATCCGGACATCCTGTCCCAGCGCCGAGCGCCCATTGTACTTACACCACACCCGGGAGAAATGGCCAGACTGAGCGGCAAGCGTACGGCCACCATCCAGGAAGCGCGCATCGAGCAGGCGCGCGCCTTTTCGAAAAGCCATGGGGTGATCATGGTGCTCAAGGGCGCCGACACCATCATTGCGAAATCCAATGGCACCCTTTTCGTCAACCCCACCGGAAATCCGGGGATGGCCACCGGAGGCATGGGCGATGTCCTCACCGGAGTCATCGCCGGTCTGATCGCCCAAGGCATGCCGGCGGATCGGGCCGCAACGGCCGGGGTCTATCTGCACGGTCTTGCCGCCGATCGGATCGCCCGCGACAAAGCGCCCACCGGTTATCTGGCCACGGAGGTCATGCATGCCCTTCCCGAGGCGATCCAGTCTATCCTCACCGGCGATGACGGCATCCCCTGCCCGTTCCTGGAGACAGATCCTTTGTGGCACCAACAAGGCCCCCATGCCCAATGACATCCTATACGTGCAATAAAAACGATTCCAACGGGTATTGCGTCGAAACCCTTTCGGCCGAAGAGACCATCGCCCTTGGCAAAACCATCGGCCGGCACCTCGATTGCCCCATGACCCTGTTGCTGTATGGTGATCTGGGAAGCGGCAAAACCGCGTTCGCCCAGGGCCTGGCCCGCGGTCTGGCGGTTCCGGAGTCCATCGCCGTGACCAGCCCGACCTATACACTGATCAACGAATATCCAGGTCGCCAGCCTTTTTTTCATGTGGATCTTTACCGCCTTCCGCATCCCGTCGATTCTGAAGAAATCGGCCTTTACGAGCTATTCGACGATGCCGGCATCGTTGCCATCGAATGGTCCGAACGCCTTCATCCCGACGACCGTCCCGCTTCACGCCTCGATCTGTTTTTTGAAACCGTCGAGCACAGCCGCCGCCGGATCCGCATAATTGCGTGTGGACTTGCCCCCCTGGATCTGATAAAGGTTATCGGTTCAGCGACAGTTAAATGATTCAAATGTTTATCTCACTGCTATTTATCGAAAGTATTACCCATGGCATTACTCGTTCAAAAATTCGGAGGAACTTCCGTTGCGGATGTGGCCCGTATCCGTAATGTGGCCAACCGTGTGACCAAGGCTTATGATCGTGGCGACGATGTCGTCGTCATCCTGTCCGCCATGGCCGGTGTGACCGACAAGTTGCTCAGCCTGGCCAACGAGGCGTCAAAGCCCCCGGACCGCAGGGAATTGGATGTGCTCCTTGCGACCGGGGAACAAACCACAGCCGCCCTTCTGGCCATGATGCTTAAAAGCATGGGCTACAGTTCCCAGTCCCTTCTGGGGCACCAGGCCGAAGTGGTTACGGACTGCGAATACGGCAACGCCCGCATCCTGGAAATCGGCACTGAGCATATCCGCTGCCTGCTGGCCAATCGCACCATCGTTGTGGTCGCCGGATTCCAGGGTGTCGATATCCGGGGGAACATCACCACGCTCGGGCGCGGAGGGTCGGACACCTCGGCGGTGGCCATCGCCGCGGCCCTGCATGCCGATGTTTGTGAAATTTATACCGACGTGGACGGTATCTACACGGCGGATCCCAACGTCTGCCCCAAGGCCAGGAAGCTTAAAAACATTTCCTATGACGAAATGCTCAACATGGCCAGCCTGGGCGCCAAGGTTCTGCAAATCCGGTCGGTGGGCTTCGCCAAAAAATATAATATCCCTGTTCACGTTCGCTCATCGTTTTCAGAGGAGGAAGGCACCATGGTGGTTAACGAGGATTCCGGAATGGAACAACTGGTCGTTTCCGGTGTGACCCATGATCTCAATCAAGCGCGCATTACCCTGAAAAAAGTTCCTGACCAGCCCGGTGTCGCCGCAAAAATATTCTCACCCATCGCCGACGCCGGCATTCTGGTTGACATGATCATTCAGAACACCAGGGAGACCGGAGAGACCGACCTGACCTTCACCGTACCCAAGGCCGACTACGACAAGGCCCTTGAAATCGAGAAAAAGGTTGCCAATGCCATCGGCGCGGGAGAAGTCTGGGGCGATGCAAACATCGCAAAAGTATCGGTAATCGGGGTGGGCATGAAAAATCATTCCGGCGTGGCATCCCTGATGTTCAACACCCTGGCGCGGGAAGGCGTCAACATCATCATGATCAGCACATCGGAAATCCGCATTTCATGTGTTATCGAGGAAAAATACGCCGAACTTGCGGTCAGGGTGCTACACACCTCTTTTGGGCTGGATCGGGAAGATTGATTGATTTCGGCAACAAAAAAGAAACAACGATGGCGATGGTACTTGCGTGGTGAGAAT
The DNA here is from genome assembly GCA_963668455.2 of uncultured Desulfosarcina sp. GTDB lineage: Bacteria > Desulfobacterota > Desulfobacteria > Desulfobacterales > Desulfosarcinaceae > Desulfosarcina. Next base: position 9,775 of record CAXXOY010000012.1, on the reverse strand, counting down.
GAAGCGGTTCTCGCCGGAACAACTGCGCGTTCTCCTTCTGGTGTGTGCGCTCGCCCTTGCTCTTTTTATCTGGCGCTATTGTAAAGGCTGATGGATGACAAGCCCCCGGCCATATGGCGGGGGCTTTTTCCCATGACTTATTGTTCTATGGCCCCTTGGATCTGGCTCACAATCTCCCTGGCCGCCTCCTTGGGATCGACGGCATCACGGATCGGCCGGCCGATCACCAGATAATCCGAGCCCCGCTCGATGGCCATGGCCGGGGTGACCACACGAGACTGATCGTCTTCGAGGACCGCCTTGCCGGCCGGACGGATTCCCGGCGTCACCGCCTGGAACGGTTTTCCCAATCTTTCTTTCACGGCTTGGACTTCCCGGCCCGAGCAGACGATGCCGGCACATCCGGCCTCCTTGGCCATGGTTGCTTTTTTCATGACCAGTGCGTCAATGTCCGAATAGTATTTTTCCCGATACCCGGCGCTTTTAAGATTATCGGCGGAAACGCTGGTTAACACAGTTACGCCAAGCACGTTGACCTTACCGGCGGCCCCGGTCACGGCAGCCTCGAGCATGGCCCTGCTTTCGCCGCAATGAACGGTTATAAAATGAACCCCCAAATCGGCTGCCTGGGCCATGGCGCGCTGGACCGTGGCGGGAATGTCGTGAAGTTTCAGATCCAGAAACACCTTGGCGCCACCGGACTGGCAAACCCAGCGCACCAGCTCGGGGCCGGATCGGATAAACAATTCAAGCCCGATCTTGAACATGCCCACCTCGTCCTTTAAGAGGGAAACCAGATGGCGGGCTTTTTCGGGGCTGGGCACATCCAATGGGAAAACAAGATACTCCTTGGCCGTTTTCATCGTTTAATCTTAAACCTTTTCTTGATCGTAAGTGTTTTTACCATGCAAAACATTCGCATCGTTCTTGTCGAGCCCCAGGGGCCGATCAATGTGGGCTCGATATGTCGCGCCATGATGAACTTCGGCGCAACCGAGCTTTGCCTCGTCACCCCTTGTGACGATTATTTAAGCCTCGACGCCCGGCGCATGGCACTCAAGGCGGAAGCCATATTGCGCGGGGCAACTGTTCATCAGACCCTGGATGCGGCGCTGGCCGACTGCCATTTTGCCTTTGGCACCACACGTCGATTCGGAAAATACCGTGACGATTTTCTGACTCCGGAGGAAAGTGCCGCACAGGCCGTTTCCCAACCGGCCCGAACCCGCGTGGCATTCGTCTTCGGCCGTGAGGACCACGGGCTCACCACAAGCGAATTGGATCTGTGCCACGCGTTGGTGACCATCCCCACCGACAACGGCTACCCGTCCATGAATCTTTCCCATGCGGTGGCCCTGATGCTCTATGAACTGCGCAAGGCGTATCTGTCAAAACAGGCGATTTCCCCAAATAACCGGGTGCCCGCGCATGCCGGGGATATTGAAAACATGTTCCAGCACATGCGCCAGACGCTTCTTGCGGCCGAATACCTGGACCCCCAGAACCCGGACCACATATTGCGCGCGTTTCGGCGGCTGTTTGGGCGAAGCGGCCTGGACGACCGCGAGGTACGCATTCTGCAGGGACTGTGGAGCCGTATTGACTGGTTGGATGGTGAGCGCAGAAAAATAAAGTCCTAAAAAGCGCCCCCAATCTTGAAGGCAATCACTACAACGCCCACGGCAAGGCTGAGCATGAAAAAGAAGGCTTCGTTATTGCGCAGGGCGTCCACAAGCGCCCCCCCGGTTCGCTTGACCTCGGAATACGAGGATAAAAAAGCCAAACCGGTAATCAGCCATAAAACGAATATGGTTAAAATCAGCGTTTGTATGTTCATCAGGTCGTCCTTACTCGTCTTGCAGGTTTTCAATGGCCTCTTCCGCGGCATCACACACGTCCGCGTCATCCGATTGACTGGCCACCGTTTTTAGAAAAGGAAGCGCGGCCTTGTTCCCCGATTCCCCGATCACATGCAACAAATCACCTTTGACCGTATTGTCCACATCGGGAAAAAGTTCGGTCAGAGGGTCGACGATTTCCCCGGCCAGTTCCAGGTCCAATTCCGTCAGGGTTTCAAAGGCCACCATGGCGCCCAGGCGTACGGACCAGCGGGGATGTGAGAGTAATTTGAAAAAAGCCGGAAAAAACTTACCGGCATCGATCATCATCCGGGCCACACGCTCGGCATCCCCGTCTTCGATCAATCCCCGCAAGGCATCAGCCCCCAGGCCGGCGGGATCGCGGTCGAGCATCAGTGTCACCAGTTCGAGGGCGTCGACGGTGCCTGTCCAACGGAATTGATCGTCCAGGAGGATCGTTGGCGCGGCGCTGATGCGATCTTCCCGGGCCGCCTCGGGAAAAAGTTCTCCATCTATAATCGACAATCGCACCTGATCGCTTGTTTCCGCCAGCCCCAGCAGCATCGCCACGGTGGCAGGGCAATGGGGACAGTGCGGGGTAATATAAACCTTTACCATGGCCGGAACCTTAAGGTCCGCGATTTTTTGGCGCGCCTCTTCAGAGATCCTGTCTGTAAAAGCTTTTGGATTAGACAAGCAGTCCAGAAAAAGTTGCAGCTCCCGGCTTACGGGCAGAGCCTGGTAGGCTGTATGCCGGCCGACAAACAGCGTGGGCCTTGTAACGGATGCATCACCGTCTTTTTTCAGCTTGACGCGGGAAGTGAGTTCGGAAAGCGTTGAAGCTGCCGTCTTGAAGGATTCATCCAGAGGATGATCGGCGGTTGCCCATCGCAAGGTCAAATCCCGATCAAGGGATTGGTCCCACTTTTGGATACGCTCTTTTTCGGTATCGGAAAATATCGACATATTGTCCTCTCTGTCTGCAGATGTTGGTATCACCATTTGGCAACGGCTTCAACCTAATCCAGCGGTTTCAAAGCGCAGGCATAAAGATATTCCTTTTGGCCAATACGGCATCGGGGTCATTGACGCTCCCGCCAAATTCTGATAGCTGCAACTTCCATCATCGTTGTTGCGTTGCCATCCTTTTTTTGGCCGCTCACCGGTTTCGATTTCAAACTATAAAATGGATCCCTTCGCATGGAGATGCTTCTAAAGGAAAAACATCGCGCCATCCGCCAATCGGTACGCCGCTTTTGCGAGCGAGAACTCCGCCCGGTGGCTGCCCGAATCGATCAGGAAGCTCGTTTTCCCTGGGATGTTGCCGAAAAAATGGGCCGACTGGGCTATTTCGGCATCCAGGTACCCGCCTCCCTTGGCGGTGCGGGCATGGATGCCATAAGCTACGCCATTGTCATTGAGGAAATCTCACGGGTCAGCGCCGCCGTGGGCCTGTGTGTGACCGTGCACAACTCCGTGGGCATTTACCCCATTATGGCTTTCGGAAGCGATGAGCAGATTAAGCGCTGGGTGCCCATACTAGCCAGCGGTGAGAAAATCGGCGCATTTTGCCTGACCGAGCCCAATGCCGGTTCCGATGCCGGAGGGATCGAGGCCACGGCCCAGCCCGTGGACGATGGCTATATCGTCAACGCCAACAAGGTTTTCGTCACCAATGGCGGCATCGCCGATATCTGTTTGATATTCTGTCGCACCGATCCCACTGCCGGACACCGGGGAATCAGTGTGCTGGTGGCCGAGAGAGGCACGCCGGGTTTCGTGGTCGGCGATCTGGAAGATCTCTGCGGCATGCGGGCCAACCCGGTCTGCTCGATCCGCCTTAACGATTGCCGCTTGCCAAAAGAAAATCTCCTCTCAAAAGAAGGGATGGGGCTTAAAATCGGCCTTGCGGCCCTGGATGCCGGCCGCATGGGCATTGGCGCCCAGGCCGTGGGCATTGCCCAGGCCGCCCTGGAAGAGGGCGCACGTTACGCCCGTCAGCGGCATCAATTTGGCGTGCCAATTGCCAAACACCAGGCCATCCAGATGATGATCGCCGACATGGCCACCCAGGTGGACGCCGCACGCATGATGGTTTATCGGGCGGCGGCCATGAAAGACAAAAACCTGCCCTACTCAAAGGAATCGGCCATGGCCAAGCTCTTCGCCGCCGAGACCGCCACCCAAGTGACCGACCTGGCTGTTCAGATCCACGGCGGCTACGGCTACAGCAAGTCCTATGCGGTGGAGCGCTACTACCGGGACGCACGAGTCACCCGCATTTACGAGGGGACCTCGGAGGTTCACCGCATGGTGATCGCCAAAAGCGTTCTCGACGAACTGAAGTAGGAATGAATAAGGAACAACGCCTGTGAATATCCTCGTTTGCATTAAATCGGTGGTAACCGAAGCCCCGAGGGGCAAGATCGTACGCACGGCCGACAAATGCGCCTTCAACCCCTTTGACCGTACCGCCCTTGAACTGGCTGTTCAGCTCAAGGAGAAATATCAAGGATCGGTGACCGTTTTGTCCATGGGGCCGCCAACCTCGGAGATGGCCCTGCGCGAAGCGTTGACCGTCGGAGCGGACCGCGCCGTGCTTTTGTGTGATCCTGTTCTGGCCGGCGCCGACACCCTGGCCACGGCAAGGGCCCTGGCCGCCGCTTTAAAATTTTTGTCTCCTTTCGACCTGCTTCTTTTTGGAACACGCACTTCGGATAGCGATACGGGCCAAGTGGGCCCGCAAACCGCGACGCTCCTTGATCTGCCCATGCTCACCGGCGCTATTAAGGTCCAAAAGGAACACGGCCGGTTAACCGTCCAGCGGCATGTGGACGACTTTATCGAAACCTATGAAATGGATCTTCCCGCCGCGCTGACCGTTCACCCCACGGCGGCCGCTGCCCGCGATGCAGGGCTGGGCAGTTTTGCCGTGGCCTTTGACGAGCAGTCCGTCGAGAATTTGAGCGCCGAGCAAGTGGGGCTGGATCCGAAAACCGTAGGCATATCCGGTTCTCCAACGCTTGTGCTGTCCGTGAAACCGGTAAACAAGGATCGAACCTGTGAGTGGATCGAAGGCACACCGGCGCGGCAGGCCGAGGAGCTAATCCACCGTCTGGCGAATAGCGGCCACCTCTTTTGATACGGATCGAACCATTATGAGAAAACCAACCACAACCGATATCTGGGTGTTCTGTGACCTGAGAAGCTCTCATCTTCTGGACATGAGCATGAAGGTCCTGGTCAAGGCCGCCGCGCTGGCAGCCCGGACCGGTGATCGACTGACGCTGTTCGCCCTCTCCCACCCCGATCGATTCAAAAATGGGACGTCTTCTGATGACGATGTATGTGTCATGGGAGAAACAATCGAGGAAGAGGCTATCGCCCTTGGCGCCGATACGGTTACTTTTTTCGAAAGCGAGCACTTTAAAACGCCGTTGGTCCATCAGTTTGCCGAGGCGTTGCGACCGATTATCGCCGATAATTCTCCAAAACTGGTCCTTTTTCCCCTGACCGATTTCGGCCGCGATCTGGCCGCACGGTCGGCCGCCGCCGCCGGGGCCGGCTTGATGGCCGACTGCGTTGAGCTCAGGGCCGGCCGGGATAGCAGCATTATCGGCATCTGCCCGGCATGGGGCGGTGAGATAATCTCGGAGATCACCTATACGGAAAAAGATGTCACGGGATTTGCCACGGTGCAACCGGCCGGCGCCATGATGAAGAAGGACCCGGCCCGAAAAGGTAGGACAAATCGAATCCATTTAAGCGGGGTAACTCCGCCAAAAGGGATTCGGCTGATCCAATCCAACCCCTTGGATCTTTCCACGGATGCGCTGGAAAATGCCCGAACCGTCGTCGTTGGTGGATCGGGAATGGGCACCATCGAAAATTTCGGGTTAGTCCGTCAACTTGCGACGGCCCTGACAGGCCAGATCGGGGCCACCCGCCCGCCGGTACTCAATCACTGGGTGGCCGAAGATCGTCTCATCGGTCAAACCGGAAAGACGGTCACGCCGCGCCTGCTTATTTCCATCGCCACATCGGGCGCAGTGCAATACACCGCCGGAATCATGGGATCGGATACCATCGTTGCCATCAATCGTGATCCCCAGGCGCCTATCTTTCGCATCGCGGACATCGGCATAGTCGGCGATGCGGCCACGCTTCTCCCGCTGCTGACCGAGCAAGTCAAACAAAAAGCCATGCGCCAACTGGCCGACGACATTTGCACGGATGCGCCCCGGGAAACCACTTCCGGCGGTATTGGGGAAAAAGTCAAAGCCTTGCGAGAAGCCCAGGGGTGGGCCCCCGAGCAGCTCGGCGAAATTACCGGCCAGACGCCGGAATTCATTGCCGGCGTGGAATCCGGCATCATTTCTCCTCCCGTTGCCTTCATGCTGCGAATGGCAAATGCACTGCAAGTCGACCCGGGAACGTTTTTGAGGGAAGATGAAAAATCGCATATCCGCGATCAACGCACCCAGGCCTACGTCAACCGCACCCGCAACTACTCCTATCAATCACTGACATCGGGCGCCGAGCATGACCATCTGCGGGCCTTCATGATCACCATCGAGCCTCATCATGACCACAAACCGGTTGCCTACAAGCACGAGGGCGAAGAGTTCATCTATGTCATGGAGGGTGAATTGCAATTTACTCTGGGCAGTAAAGTGCACACCTTGAAACCGGGCGAATCGATCCACTTTCACTCAAGCACCCCCCACAAGCTGAAAAGCCTGTCGGCGCAGGTTACCAGGTGTCTGGTCATTTTGTACACCATTTAGCGGGCATCAGCCACGGCCCGCGACAGGGATGAGACAAAGCAATTCAAGGAAACCATCATGGACATACAACGCGTCTCGATTCACGGCGGCCATAGCGGTCAATTCTGCAATCACGCCAAGGATACGCTGGAAGCGATCATCCGCACGTATATCCAAAAAGGATACGCCTGGGTGGGCATTACCGAGCATATGCCCCCCGTCTCGGATGCCTTTGTCTATCCCGACGAAAAAGCCGCCGGGCTCACCGCGGCCTCGCTTACCGAGCGTTTTGGAGATTATATTGCAACCTGCCGCCGGTTGAAAAAGCAGTACTCAGCCGATATTCGAATTTATGTCGGTTTCGAAACCGAAACCCACACCGGCAGCATTGACCTGGCAAAACGGCTTATCGACCGTTTTCAGCCGGATTACGTGGTCGGATCTGCTCACCATGTTTTAGACATTCCCTTCGACTACAGTGAAAAGGACTATCTGCTCGCCGCCGAGCGCTGCGGTGGTCTTGATTCTCTGTACGAGGCCTACTTCGATCAACAATATGAAATGATCGACTCTCTCAAGCCCGCTGTTGTCGGCCACCTGGACATTATTCGAATGTATGATCCGGATTACCGATCACGAATGACCAAGCCTTTCATATGGGATAAAATTGTCCGCAATCTGAAGCTGATCAAAGCGTTGAACCTTATCCTGGACTTCAACCTGAGGCCGCTGTCAAGGGGCGATCGTGAACCATACCTTGCAGGGCCGATCCTTGGACAAGCGCGCGACATGGGCATCCATATCGTACCGGGCGATGATTCTCACGGCGTATCCGACATCGATGCCAACATGCAGCGAGCCATTAATCTTCTTGCGGATGCCGGCCTGCCCACGAAATGGGCGCTTCCTTTCGGTTGATGCAATGAATATAAAGAATCGGAGGGTCAGGAGTCGGAATTCTTTTCCTTCAGAGTAACTTCCGGCAAAAGGAGAACCCTCTTCTCCGGAAGCGAGCGCTTCGAAAGGTGCGTCCGGGATGATTCCCTGCGGATATGCTCATCGGCAGCCGGAATGTCGGTGTTTTCATCCTTGCCATCGATCGGCGCCGGAAACGATCGTTTAGACGCGTGACGTCGATCCTTGCCTTTGCGACGTTCCGGATGGTAGCCGACCGATGGTATCCAACGACGATCAATTCCGGTCCTACGCGAAAAAATCGACACACTCGGTTTCTCTTTTTTTTCAGTTCCCATCTTTTTCCCGATGGTGATCCATACGCTGCCTGGTTTCTTCCATCGCCATTCGAGTAAACGCCGAGCACGCCTAAACCGTTGGCCCATTTATCATATATCGGTTTATGAAAAGAAAACTTTAGTTGTAAGTGAAAATACCCACCTTTTTCTTGACCGGCATTGTCATCTTCTGCTTATCCGCCAAAGAAAAAGAGTAATCCTGCCGATTCTCCCTTGACAGGTGAATGGATTTTCCTTAAATTTTTATTAATTATTTGTTCTTTGCTACCGAAATAAGTAAAAAACAATCATGTTTGTCATTCACTCTTTAATCATGAGGGCTTCGATCCGGCCAATGATTGTTCGGCCGGAGAGACGGCGCAAACATGACGGCACGCCAGACAAGTTAATTGCTGGCGCCATCAGGCGGACAAATCACAGTATAAGTGACCTTATCCGTCCCGGAGAAATTAAATAGGTATATCCTAACCTGCTTGACCTGCTCCACACTATGACCACGTTGACCGCCATGCTCCCTTCAGCATCATCTCCGGAGGCTATTCTCTCCGCATAAATACGGCGTTGAGAAAAATCACCACAGGCGTGTCCCGAGGACGTCCGCACCGTTAAGGGATGTGCAATCAAAATTACCAGGAACCAACCGAGCGATGCCTTTGGGCCATGCATGTTTTGGACACCGTCGGAGTATCGCCTCGTTTTATATATATCGTCATGGATCATAATTTAATTGTCGAACACCCATTTTAAGTGGAGGATTACTGTTATGAAAAACTTTTCCAAGGATCTCAAGGTCGTCGCAAAACAATTGAACACGTTGGCAAGAAAAACCGAAAATCTGGCAAGCGCGTTGGATTCAACGCCACAAAAGCCAAACCTAAAAAAGCGGCCCGCACCGTTGCTCGCAAAGTGCCCGCACCGGTTAGAAGGACCAGAAGTCAGACTCCCACCGATCAGGTGCTCACCATCATGAAACGCTTTAAAAAAGGCATCACGGTCGAGGCGTTGAGGTCCAAATCGGGGCTTAACGAAAAACAGATCAGCAACATTGTCCATCGGGCCTGTAAAAAGGGCAAGATGAAACGGGTCAGCCGCGGGCTGTACTCTGTCTATTAACAAGCAGCAAGGCAGATACGATTATGTTTTTAGGGCTGTGTTCGAGAAATTTCCGCTATAAGGCGGCAGCCATCGTACGAGACCGGTTTGTTTAATTTTTTAAGGAGGCCGTAGAAATGGCAAACGGTGTAGTAAAATGGTTCAGTGATAAAAAAGGATTTGGTTTCATCGAACAGGAAGAAGGTCAAGGCGATATTTTCGTTCATTTTTCTTCCATCCAAGCCGATGGATTTAAAACACTCGCGGAGGGAGATCGCGTAACCTTCGATGTAGAGCAAACCGACCGTGGCCCCGCTGCCGCCAACGTTGTCAGGTGCTGATCCAAATCCATCATCTGATAAAGACGGCATCCATTTAACGTGGATGCCGTCTTTATCGTTTGGTTTTGCCCCACCGCGTTTTCGAAGCGGCTAAAAAGCGACCCGCCGTTTTCTAAATATCCCCGTTTACACCACGCCCTGATCCAGCATGGCATCCACCACCTTGACAAATCCGGCAATATTGGCACCGTTCATGTAATTGCCGGGCGTACCGTATCGTTCGGCGGCGGCAAGACAGGTCTGATGAATACTCTTCATGATCATTTGCAGCCGGTTGTCCACCTCTTCTCGGGTCCATGAAAGACGCATGGAGTTTTGAGTCATCTCCAGGCCGGAGACGGATACACCGCCCGCATTGGCTGCTTTTCCGGGCCCATAGAGAATTTTGTTTTCAATAAAAATATCTATCCCGTCGGGCGTCGTGGGCATGTTGGCCCCCTCGCACACGGATAGGATGCCGTTGT
>CAXXOY010000011.1:0-798823 GCA_963668455.2 uncultured Desulfosarcina sp. | reverse complement strand
CTTACAGCAAAGATAGAACCTGCGGGCAATCGTTTCGAGCATTCTTTTGATGATTATGGGAGACTGACCGACGCCACCGATGATGAGGGTGGGCATTGGAGTTTCACCAGGGAAGCTCAAGCGGATGGAGACATCCTGACCGAAGTGCTCACGGGCGAAGGTAATCTTACCACATATCTGGATCACACCGATTCAACCGGCGCCTACACCTCCACGATCACCGATCCCACCGGCGCTCAGACATTGTTTGTTTCGTCAGCTGATGGATTGACGGTGAACAAGTCCCTGCCTTGTGGCATGGATATGGAATTTACATATGACCTTGATCCTGAATACAAATTTAAATTTATTAAAGAGATTAAAAAGACTACGCCCTCCAATCTGGAACGGATTACTCTTAGGGAAAAAACATATACGGATACCGATTCCGATGATGTCGCGGATCTGATCTCGGCGACCATAAATGTAAATGGCAAAGCGACAATCATCGAAAATAACGTTCTTCAATCTCAAAAAATAGTGACATCGCCCGAGGGCAGGACGATAACTGTCAACTACAATCCAGCAAACCTGTTGGTCGAAAGCATCGTCGTTCCTGACTTGTTTGACACGGTCTATGAATACGATAGCAAAGGTCGGCCAACTTCGGTTCTGGTAAATACTCGCCAAACAAATTTTACCTATGACAGCAATGGTAATCTTGAAACTGTAACCGATCCGCTGAACCATACAACCAGCTATGGCTACGACCAAGTAGGCAGACTAACCTCCATGAACCGACCAGATGCCGGCGACCTGTTCTTTGCGTACGATGCTAACGGCAATATGACGATCTTGACCAACCCCTCGAATGTCGACCATACCCATACGTTCAACGGTGTGAATCTGCCGGACAGCTATCAAACGCCTCTTAGCGGCAACTACCAATACTTCTATGATGCCGATCGTCGTCTGATTACAACTACCTTCCCTTCGGGCAAGGAGATCAACAATATCTATACCACGACTCAACTAACCCAGGTTCAGACACCTGAAGGCAACATCGATTACACTTATGTTTGCACGGATCTGGTAGATACCGTCTCTAAAGGGTCGGAAAGTATCGCCTATACCTATGACGGCAGTCTGCCGACATCCATGACCTATAGCGGAACGCTGAACCAAGGCCTCAGCTATACATACAACAATGATTTTTTCGTCAACTCCGTGAGTTATGCCGGCGCCACGGAAAGCTATGCCTACGACCAGGACAATATGCTCACCGGCGCGGGTGATTACACCATCACCCGCAATGCTCAAAACGGCCTTGCCGATGCGGTGTCCGGCGGTTCGCTTAATATCGACCGCACCTTCAACGGCTATGGTGAAATTTCCAATCAAACGGTTTCTGTTAATGGCAGTTCTGCCATTAACTGGACCCTTACCCGTGACAACGCCGGACGTATAACCAGCAAAACGGAGACAGTTAATGGCGTAACGGATAATTACATCTACGCTTATGATTCCATGGGGCGTTTGGAAACCGTAACCAAAGACAGCTCTGTCGTTGAAAGTTACGGCTATGATCTTAACGGCACCAGAATTTCGGAAACCAATACGCTTAGGGGAATTACCCGAACCTTGAGCTATAATGACGAGGATCATCTTCTCACCGCCGGCAGCGCGACCTATACATACGATCTTGACGGCTTTTTAACCGGAAAGGCGGACGGAGCGGACTCAACAATTTACGACTATTCGTCACGTGGCGAACTACTCCAGGTAAATCTGCCAAATGGTGATGTGATAACCTATGATCATGATCCTCTGGGCCGAAGGATCGTCAAGCGAATCAACGGAACCATCACAGAAAAGTACTTGTGGCAAAGTCTGACAACCCTTCTGGCTATTTATGATGGCTCAGATAACCTCGTTCAACGGTTCGAATACGCCGATGATCGCATGCCGGTTGCCATGGCTCAGGGCGGGGTAACCTACCACTTGGCTTATGACCAGGTCGGCTCACTCAGGGTGGTAACGGATAGTGCCGGCAACGTAATCAAACAAGTCGATTATGACGCTTTCGGAAACATCCTTGCCGACTCCAACAGCGCTTTTACCGTCCCCTTTGGCTTTGCCGGAGGATTGCACGACCGCGACACCGGCCTTGTCAGATTCGGGTATCGCGACTATGATCCAGATACCGGGCGTTGGACAGCTAAAGATCCTATTGGATTTGCTGGTGGGGATACTGATCTTTTTGGGTATTGTCAAAATAACCCGGTTAATTTGGTTGATCCTTATGGGTTATATGACTGGGCGTCTGAAGCAAAAGGCCAAGCGCTTTCGGTAACGACTACTGTAGCTACAGTTGCCGCTGAAAATGCCGGTATAATTGGAAGCAACGCTGCACTTGGATTAACATTCATGGCAGCACCGTTAGGCGATTTGATTTTTCCAAATAGCACCGAAAGTTATAATGATTGGCAAAATTGGATATATGAACAAAAGCAGAAGGCCGAAAAATATGAGCAACAAGAAATATGGGATTACCTGAATTCTCCAGAGGTGAAAGCGTTAATTGAAAAATTAAAAGCGCAACAAAGAAAATATGATGAAATGATTAATGAAGATAAAATATGTCAATAGCGTCCGATTATGATTAACAGCTTAAAAGATATATTAGATGGATAATATAATAGGAATATTATTAATTTTTGCATCTTTGTCAATTGTTTTTTATATACGTTGCCAACAGAAACAGGGCAAGTTGCAAAAGAATACTTATTCATATTCTAATTTTATAAAACCCTATTTTTGGGGTATTCTTATTATTATTTTTCTGTCAATTCTTATTTTTTTATTGTCGTCATCAATGGAAACTTCTGTAACAATTGGCATATTTGCTTTTGCTTGCCTAACTGCAGGTTTGTTAAACAATCTTTTTGCACAATACAGGATTCAAATAAAAGGAGGAAAAAAAGAGAATAGTGAATAATAGATATATTCTGTATTTCTCAAGGTTGGGCTGAATAACGATACTCAATATAAATAGCTTTAGGAAAATTGAGGACAGCCATAGGAGCCAGGGGTTGCGCTTGCGTGTTTCTTTCTTCCGGCGGTCCTGCGAAAGTTGCCGGAGGCCTGCATGATAGGGTAATGTAAGGGATGTCCACTGGTTTATTCGTTTCTATAAAAAATGCCCTAACTGAAGTTTGACAGCTGCGTAGTTTGGGTTGAATGCAATGAAACCCAACAAAGATGGTTAAAAATCCGGTCGTCGGATATCACTACGTTTAACCCGACCTACAATACTGCCCGACGGAAACGTGATAACCTACGAACACGATCCCCTGGGGCGCAGAATCGCAAAACGCATCAACGGAGCCATAACGGAAAATACCTATGGCAGAGCCTGACAACCCTAATTGGATTTTTAGGGACGTCCTTCATTATCTAAATGATTTGATTTCATTTACAGTTTTTGCAATGGTCGTTTATCTTGGTTAGATAATTAGAGACGTCCCAGAAATCCCGTCCTAGATGGTATTTCTCCCTATGTTTACAACTAATTTCCATTAATAATGATCAGTTACCTTGGCCCGTCCCCAAGTCGTTATAAATTTTTGCATGTCTTTGATTTAGTGTTTTAAATCGATTGACAAATCAATCCGTTTCTGAGCGCTATACGGCAGGTGTCGTTTTTTATATTTAATGAATATCCACAAAAGAGCAATCTATCAATGAACTCGTTGTCTCCACCCAACCACGGATAACCTGAAAAAACAAAGGTTATCAGTAGCTTCGCATGTAATGGAGGATTCGTATCGTCACGGTACGAATTCAGCGGACAGGCTTGTCCCTATGATGCCTGAAAACATGCGGGCCGTTGGAATCCATTTTTAATTATGGGTGGAGAAAAAATATGTTTCGACACAGATCGCTCTTTGCTGTCAATCTGTCTGCATTTCTGTCGATGATCGGGGTTGGCTTGATTGTCGCCCTGCTGCCACGGCGGATCATGGACCTTTCCGCTTCAATTACGGATGTCGGCATGCTGGCCAGTGCTTTTGCCGTTCCCAACATTCTTCTTCAAATTCCGGTTGGAAAACTGGCCGACCGGTTCGGATTCAAGACCTTCATCGTCTTTGGTTATCTGTTATGTGGCTTGTCCGGCCTGCTCTATTTTTTTGCCGATACGCCATATCATTTTTTCGGTGGTCGCTTTTTGCAAGGGATCGCCGAAGTTCCTATCTGGGCCCTGGCGCCCGCCCTGCTTTCGATTACATATGCAGAGCAAAAAGGCCGGGTTATGGGGAGCTATAGTGCCTCACTTCATTGCGGGCTTACTTTTGGCGCTCTGCTAAGCATGGTCATCGGCCGTTTTTGGCAGGGCAACGAGCCCTTCCTTCTGTTTGCCGGCATGAGTATTTTGGGTGGGATTATTTGTATGATGTGGATTGAAGAACCACATACTCACATTGGAGAAACCGCGTCGGTTCAATCCGCAACAACGGCCAAGGAAGGCATATTCAACCGACAAAACATGGTCGTCCTTTCCGGAGCCGTTATTTATGGGATCGGATACGGCTCGTTTATCACCATTGTTCCATCGTTTTTGATTTATGCCCATACCGCAAACGCCTCCGCGACCGGTCTCTTTTTTACTCTCTTCTATTTCTCGGTGAGTATTGCCCAACTTTTTGCCGGCCGATGGTCGGACCGATGGGGGCGGGAACCGTTAATGGTGTGCGGTTTGGGATTGGCTGCGGCGGGCATCACTGCTTTTCACCGATGCCCCCTTCCCCTTGCCGTCATTGTTCTTGCCCTGGCCAGCCTTGGACTGGGGATGTTTTGCATCTCGGCCTTGGCGTTCTTGAACGAGCGGGTGGGAGAAGCGCGGAGGGGCAGCATTTCCGGCCTCTTCTATTTTTGTTGGGGAGGCGGATATTTTGCGGGGCCGCTGCTACTGGGCCACGGCGATTCGGCAACGGCGTTGCAGGCCAGGTTCGACGGGTTTGCGTTAATCATCGCGATCCAATTCGTGGCCATTCTCATCGTATGCCGATGGGGCCCAAACCGAAGTGGTCAACGGACATGGAGTTGACCATGATTTTGTTTGACGTGAAGCGGTGGATTGCGTTGCCGAAGAGAGACAATTCATGCTGAACAACTGAGTCATGTAATAGGCGACAGCCACCCAAGCTCAAGCGGGGTGGCTGTTTTGTTTTGAGCCTGTTACCTTGGCCCGTCCCCAAATTCGCAAATTCGCGCCCACTCCTTTATATGCCAGATTACGAAAACCTAACCGATTAGACTATGATCGGGCTTTTGCCCAGACATTATCTCCCGGCTCGTTTTCCTGCCGAAAGATTTGCCGTAGACCACCGCTCCCACCAGGGCGGTAAACGGTGCCACGGTCACCAGGCCGAAACTGCCCACGATGGTATTCATCACTTCCGCCGCCACATAGTGCAGATTGAAGATGTTGATCAGGGGGACCCCCTGGGCCATGAACAGCATCATCATGGTGATGTATCCACCCGAGTAGGCCAAAAGCAGTGTGGTGGTCATGGTGCCGATGACCGACCGGCCCACGGCCATGCCGGAAGCCAGTAGTTCTTTTGAGGTCGCGTCCGGTTTTCTCAGGCTGATTTCGTGCAGGGAAGCGGCGATGTCCATGGACAGGTCCATGACCGCACCGGATGCGGCGATGAAAATGCCCGCCAGAAAGATTCGCGTCAGGTCCAGGTGATAATAGCCGGAAAACAACAGGGTCTCGGCAAAGGGGCGAACCGCCCCATGAATTTTAAAACCCTTGGAGCAGAGAAGGGCCAATGTGCAGGTGAGGCTGAGACCCAGGAAGGCGCCCAGAAAGGTCACCAGCCCCTTGCGCGTCAGGCCACCGACCAGAAAAGCAATGGCGGCGGTCAGCATGGCGACCACCCCCAGGGAAATCAGGATCGGATCATGGCCTTTGAGAAACGCCGGCACCATGACTTTCCACAGCATCAAGGCCGAGAACAAAAAGGAGAGCATCGCCTTGAGCCCGGTCCAGCCGCCCACGGCGATCAGCAGCAGGGCAAACAGACCGAAAAGGGCCAGCTCGATGTTGATTCGATAGTGACCGCGGCTGTAGGCGGGGCCGATGCGGCCGCCGTTGACGGAGAATTCAAGCAGGATGGTGTTGCCCGGCGCGTAGATTTCATCTAATTCCATCTTGCCCATGAGATGATTGTCGCAAATGGTGGTTTTGCCCTTGAATTCACCGCCCAGGATCTCGACGGTAAGCTGCTGGGTGCCAAGGCGGATGATTCCGCTTTGCCGGAGGTCGCTGTTGTCCACCGACAGGACCCGTGCGCGTTCGTAGTTCGAGGTCTGGGGCCTGAGGTCGTCGAACCCGGTGGGCACCAGGAGCAGGACGACGCAGAAAAAGGCAAAAAAAAGGACGATCAGAAAATCAGTGTTAAATCGTTTTCGGCAATTCGCTGGCATTCAGGCCTCCCGGTCCTTTGTTAAGGGGGCAAAAGGAAAAAGGGGGACCCCTTGCTGAAGGCGTCCCCCTGGTTTGTTTCCGATTGGAAAACGTGCGGCTATTTTGTGCTCATCCACTTTTGACGGATTCGTAAAAATTCCGATATCGGCGTTACGCTTCATCCTTCGTCACTGCGGAGTACTATAAGTACACTGCCTTCGGCACCCGCGATAGCGGTATTCCTCAGGATTCGCAAGCCTTGATCTCGAACTTTTTACGAATCCGTCGGACTGGCGACTTTTTACGAGTCTGTCACTTTTTGGGATGAATTATCACTAATTGCCCAGATCGACGCTCATGGCCTTAGCAAGTTTCAGAGCGATGTCGGTGTTGTCGTAAAATCCCTGGAACAGTTCAGAATCTTTTCCTTTTGCCAGGACTTCAACCGGAACGCCTGTATGGGAGTAAGAGGTGAAGGCAATGCCGGCTTTTCTGTTGAGGACGTGGGTCAGGGTCACTGTCAGCGGATTGTAGGAACCGTAGAGCAGGGCGTCCTCTTGCGGCGTGTTGACCGAGACGTCTTTCATGGTTTTATCGTAAGCTTCTTCGAGCAGTTGTTTTTCGTAGTCGTTCAGCTCGTCGTAATTGAGACCGAACGCCTGGGCAATGATCTTTTTCATATCGGCGTCGATGTCGGCGGGCGCCGGATCATGGCTGGCTTTATAGTCGGCCAGGAGCGTTTTGTCGAATCTTTCGTAGGACATCGTCTGATTCTTGAGGATCTCGAAGAAAGTGTCGTAGCCGGTGCCGGAAAAGCCGATGGTCATGCCGCCGCACTCATGGTCGCCGGTAATGACGATCAGGGTTTCGTCGGGATGTTGGTTGCAGAAGGCAACCGCTTTTTTAATGGCGTCATCAAAGGCAACGGTATCATCAATGGCGGCGCGGGCGTCATTGGCGTGACAGGCCCAGTCGATTTTGCCGCCCTCGACCATCATGAAAAAGCCTTTGTCGTTGTCCAGAAGGCGGATGCCCTGTTCGGTGAAATCGGCAAGGGACATGCCGTTTACGGCTGCACGGTCCATTTCGTAGTAAAGCGCACCGGTGTGGCCGCCGGCGTCCTGGGCGGCATCGAAGGCGATAACGCGGGTTCCGGGTTTCTGGGCCTTCAGAGTGGGCAGGTCAAGGGTGAGTTTGAAGCCGTTGGCTTTTGCGGTCGATTCGACGTCGCTATCGGCTTTTTTGGCCCAGAATCCTCCGGCGAAGTAGTCAAAATCACTGTTGGCCAACTGTTTGGCGATATCAAGGTAATTTTTACGGGTGGCGGTATGGGAATAAAAAACGGCCGGTGTGGCGTGATTGATGGTTACGGAGGTGATGATGCCGACCTTCATGCCCTTTTCCTTGGCCTTCTCGGCCAGGGTGTTGTAGGGGGTTGTCGTTTCCGGATTCATGGCAATGACGTTGATGTTGGTTTTTTTGCCGCAGGCCAGAGCCGTTCCCGCCGCCGCCGAGCCGGTGATCATGCGGTTATTGGCGAACGTGGTGCTCATGCCCTGTACCGGGAAATGGCTCATGGCCAAAAGCTTGGCCTTGGGGCCGCCGGCCACGGTATCGTCTTCCGCGATCTGGGCCAGATAGGTTTCGGCGGCATGAATCTGCACATTGGCCATGCCGTCGCCAATAAAGTAGAATACGTATTTGGGCGAGCTGTTGCTTTGGGTGGCTGCGAAAGCGAAACTCGCGCAAAACATGCAAATAAGCGCACCAATGAGCGTGATCCGAGTTTTCCTGACGATGGTCGATGCTTTCATTTTTTCTCCTTGGGGGTTGGCAATGCTCTTTCATATGTAAAACGGTCGAAACAAAGGCTGGAAAGCCGTGCTCGTAATCGAGCGCAGGTTGACTCAAGCAGTGCCTACACTGAACCGGAAAACAAAGTCAAATTAGAATCATGTTAGGCTTTAGGCGCCTTTCGAGCGGCGTTTGAAAAGCGCTTCGCAGGCCTTTCCGCCGTGATTTGACCCTCGGTCTTGACTTTTTCCAAGAGAAGATTGCCCAGGTTGTGCGGTAATGGTAAAAAAAGTACATGAGTGTTCATCAAATCGGCCGATTGTCTGAAACATCACTAAAATGGAAATGTTCTTGACCGTCACGGAGAAAGTAGATAAGTACTACCGGCTCGATGCATCACCGCTGCGCTTATTGTAACGCCCGCTCGACATTTTTTGCTCGCATCCCCTTTGTATTGACGTTGACGCTCCAATAACGAATCGGGTCGATGGTTTTTAATCGTCGATTTGCCTTTTTGATTGGTGGCAATCGACGGGGTGTTGTTCAATAAAAAAAAGGAGAGATCAATGGACATGAAAAAGTATGTCGCGGAATGTTTCGGAACTTTCTGGTTGGTGCTTGGCGGGTGCGGCAGTGCCGTGCTGGCGGCGGCGTTTCCGGATGTAGGCATTGGCCTTCTGGGGGTGTCCCTGGCCTTCGGTCTGACCGTTTTGACCATGGCCTTTGCCATCGGCCACATTTCGGGCTGCCATCTGAACCCGGCGGTTTCCGTTGGACTCTGGGCCGGAGGGCGTTTTGAAGGCAGCCAATTGGTGCCTTACATCATTGCCCAGGTGGTGGGGGCGATCATCGCCGGGGGCGTATTGTTCGCCATCGCCAGCGGCAAGGCCGGTTTCGATGTTACCGCCGGTTTTGCGTCCAACGGTTATGGCGCCCACTCACCGGGCGGTTATTCCATGATGGCGGCACTGATCACCGAGGTGGTCATGACCATGATGTTTCTGCTGGTGATTCTTGGTTCGACCGACGAGCGCGCACCCCAGGGCCTGGCGCCCATTGCCATCGGCCTGTGCCTGACCCTGATCCATCTGATCAGCATTCCGGTGACCAATACCTCGGTGAACCCGGCGCGGAGTACGGGCGTAGCGGTTTTCGTGGGGGATTGGGCGCTTACCCAGCTCTGGCTGTTCTGGGTCGCTCCCATCGTGGGCGCGATTCTGGGCGCTGTGGTTTACCGCTACATCGGCAGCCGGGATTGAGCATGCCTTCCGGTCGTGTTGCCACGGATAAAAAAAGGATAGTCGTTAATCGTCGCCGGCGGTTTTTTCAGCCAGCCTGAACGCGAGCCTGTCCAGGCGGTCAATGGCCATGGTGATCACCCGGCGGATAGCGGATAATCCTCTCTGGGCGGTTGGAATCAAACAATAGACGATGCTGGACAAAACGATGTTCGCATGTGGTTTCATGTGCATGTGGTCCTATTCCAGGGGCGCAACCAACATGGTGTTTCCGGATTTATTTGTCTTGTATGGTGAAAAGGGGGTGAAACGGTGTTTCGCCCCCTTTTTTCAGGCTTTCCGAGTGGGAGAGGTGATCCGGGGTTATTTGATTTTCCCCATTACCGCGCCGGCGATGGTGTTTTTCTGGATTTCCTTGGTGCCTTCGTAGATCTCAGTGATCTTGGCGTCGCGATAGAAGCGTTCCACCTCGTACTCCTGCATGTACCCATAGCCGCCCATGAGCTGGATGGCTTCGTCACAGACGTCCACGGCTGTTTTAGCGGCAGTCATTTTGGCCATGGAAGTCAGCTTGGGATCGATGTGCCCCTGATCAAAATTCCAGGCCGCCTTGTAGGTGATCAGGCGGGCCAGCTCAATGCGGGTGGCCATGTCGGCCAGTTTGTGCTGGTTGACCTGAAACTGGGCGATTTTTTTGCCGAACTGCTCGCGCTGTTTGACATAGTCCAGCGCCCTGTCAAAGGCGCCCTGGGCCGTTCCCAGGGCCTGGGCCGCGATCAGAATGCGGCTTTCGTCAAAGAACTCCAGAAGCTGATAGAAGCCTTTGTTTTCCTTGCCGATCAGGTTGGCTGCGGGCACGCGTACGTCTTTGAAGATAACCTCGGCGGTGTAGGAAAGGGTGATGCCCATTTTTTTGCCCACATCCTGGAAGGAGACACCGGGATTGTCGGCCTCGACCAGAATCAGGCTTAGGCCACGATAGGTCGGCTTGGCCTCGGGATCGGTTTTGCAGAGCACACAGTAAAAGCCTGCCAGGGGACCGCTGTTGGTGATGAAAATTTTGTTGCCGTTGATCACCCAGTCGTCGCCATCCTTAACCGCCGTGGTTTCCACGGTGGTGATGTCGGAGCCGTGGTCGGGCTCGGTGAAGGCGCCGCAGGAGAGGCATTCGCCCTCGGCCACCTTGGACAGCCATTTGGTTTTCTGTTCCTCGCTGCCGAAGTGCAGGACGATCTCCGAGGCAAAATCGGCAATCAGCAGGCAGGTGCCGATGGTGCTGTCGCCGCGGGACAATTCCTCGGCCACCAGGATGTTTTCCAGGCAGCCCATCCCCATTCCAGAGTATTTTTCCGGGTAGTGGATGCCGATAAATCCCAGCTCGGCGGCCTTTTTCCATATTTTTTCGGGATATTCGTGCTTCTCGATCAACTCCTCGATGACATCCTTCTTGAATTCACCCTTGACGAATTCGCGGACTGCCTTCTGGATCTCTTTTTGCTCCTTGCTCAGTTCAAAATCCATGGTTTCCCTCCTATATTAAGTTTATAGCCATAAATCGTCATTTATAGTTTTTTACCGATCACCGACCACAGTTTGCTGATCACTGATTCCTACTCGCCGATCATTTCAAGCGCGCAAGCCATGGAGACTCCGCCACCACCGCAAAGGGTGGCCATGCCAAGCTGTTTGCCCTGTTTTTGCATGGCGTGGATCAGCGTAACCATGATGCGGCAGCCGGTGGCGCCCACGGGATGTCCCAGGCCGATGCCGGAGCCGTTGATGTTGGTGATTTCGCGGTTGAGATTCAGGTCCCGTTCGCAACCGATGTACTGGGCGGCAAAGGCCTCGTTGAGTTCCACCAGTTCGAAATCGTCGATGCCCATGCCGCTGCGTTTCATCAAATCCTGGACCGCCGGTACCGGCGAGAGGCCCATCAGGGCCGGATGGCAGGCGCCCTTGCCCGTGGCGCAAATGCGGGCGATGGGTTTCAGCCCCAGTTCGGCGGCCTTTTCGGCGGACATGATCAGCATGGCGGCGGCGCCGTCATTGATGCCGCTGGCGTTTCCGGCGGTTACCTTGCCGGTCTTGGGAACGAAGGCCGGCGGCAGTTTTTGGAGTTGTTCCATGGTCAGGCCCGGTCGGAAATGCTCGTCTTTGTCAAACATCAACGGGTCCTGCTTGCGGCGGGGAACCGGCACCGGAACGATTTCGTCGACAAATGATCCGTCGTTGGTGGCCCGCTCGGCATTGTTTTGACTGCGAAGGGCGACTTCGTCCATCTCCTCGCGGGTGATGCCCTGCTTCTGGGCGATGAATTCGGCCGTGTGGCCCATGATGTAGGGTTTGCCCATGAACATGCTGGCCGGGGCCTGGGTGGTGTCCACGGGGATGGAGTCGTCAAGGGGCATGATGTGCGACCCGCAGTGCAGGGCGTGAATCAACGTATCCACGAACACCTGGTCTTGCAGCCGGGCTCCCCAGCGGGCCGCTGGAACGGAGTAGGGCACGCCGGACATGTGCTCCACGCCGCCGGCCAGGATTACATCGGCCATTTCGGCCCGGATCATGGCCATGCCCGAAAGCACCGCCTCCATGCCGGAGATGCATACGCGGTTGATGGTCACCGCCGGTACCGTGTCGGGAATGCCGGCCATCAGGGCACCCACGCGGGTGATGTTCAGGGTGTCATGGTGCTCCACGCAGCAACCGAAACGGACATCGTCGATGATTGCCGGGTCGATGCCGGCCCGCTGGATGGCTTCTTTCATGACAATACTGGACAGGGTCGCCCCGTTCACGCTTTTCAGTGTTCCGCCGAAGGCACCGATGGCGGTCCGGCAGGCACTGACGATTACAACGTCTTTCATGATCGTTTCCTCCTAAATCGCTAATTAGTGGAGATGAAAACCCAAGTGAGATGTTTTTGTCCGGGCCCTTTCCGGCACCGGGCAGTCCTTTGCCGTGGATTGATACGCGGTTTTGATCGGTGGAAAATTGCTGAGCATACCGATCGCGCATCTTTGAGGGGCATTTGTTCAGTGGTGCTAACCGCTGTTTCATTACATAAACCATGCCATGGCATGGCATTCTGTGTTTTCAGGTAGTTGCAAGGAGCGGTCAATTCAATCTGTTCCATAGTCCAGTTTTAACTGGCATATTATCCAGAAATTGGATAGGCTGGCATATATTCCAGAAAAGGAGGCGGTGTTGGACGAAGGAGAATTTTTCAAGGAAGCGACCTTGCGGATTTGTGGCAGCCTAGATGTTGAAAAGGCCATGCAGCGCTGTCTGCGTTTTCTGGCGCGTTACCTGCCGGCCACCCACATGGCGTTTCATGTCTATGATCGGGACCTGGGAATCGTGGAAACCGTTGCCCTGGCGAACATCCGCAGCGCTCGATCGACGTCGCTCAGAACGCCTTTGTCACCCCAGGGGATGCGTCAGGTGGAGGCCCAGCGCGCCTTGCGGACCAAGCTGGTGGCCCGGGCCGGGGACGATGCCGTGGCCGGTCCCGTGGCTCGTCAGTTGGGGGTCGAGAATCTCTCTTTATTACTCTTGGATCTGGTATTGGAGGGCCGCTTCGTGGGGACGGTGTCGGTGTTCGGCGAGAGCGATATCCAGTTCAACCAGCACCACGGTAAGCTGGTTTCCATGCTCAACGAACCCTTTGCCATCGCCCTGGCCAACAGTCTGCGCTACCGTGAGCTGAAGGCCCTTCAGGACATGCTGGCCGACGACAACCGATATCTTCAGGAGGAGCTGCGCTCCATGACCGGTGAGGCGGTGATCGGCGCCGAGCTCGGCCTGCGCTCGGTGATGGATCTGGTGCGCCAGGTCGCGCCGCTGGCCAGCCCCGTGCTCCTGTTGGGCGAAACCGGCGTGGGTAAGGAAGTGCTGGCCAACGCCATCCACAACCTTTCCCCACGGGCCGGTGGTCCGTTTATCCGCGTGAATTGCGGCGCAATCGCCGAAACCCTGATGGACAGCGAGCTTTTCGGCCACGAGAAAGGGGCCTTCACCGGAGCGATATCCCGAAAACGAGGGCGCTTCGAGCGGGCCAACGGCGGCACGATTTTTCTGGACGAAATTGGAGAGCTGCCGCCTGAAATGCAGGTTCGCTTGCTGCGTGTCCTTCAGGAAAGGGAGATAGAACGTGTTGGCGGAGTGGAGACCATCCGGGTGGACATTCGGGTCATTGCGGCCACCCACCGGGATCTGGAGCAGATGCTTGCCGCCGGAATCTTTCGCGAGGACCTTTACTTTCGTCTGCGCGTTTTTCCCATTGCCATCCCGCCGCTCAGGCATAGGCGGGAAGACTTGCCGGTCCTGGTGCAGCATTTCATCCAGAAAAAGGCCATGGAGATGAAGCTGGGGGCGATTCCCCCCCTGGCCCCGGGCGCCCTGGAGCGGATCATGCAGTACGCCTGGCCGGGCAATGCCCGGGAACTGGAAAACGCCGTGGAACGGGAGCTGATCGTCAGCCGCGAAAGGCCATTGGAATTTGGAGATATTCATCCATCATCCGTCAGCGACAACCCGGTGGCGGCCGCCGCCGGCCAGACGTTTGGCGGCGAGGCCCTGCAATTGGATCGGGTGATGGTTGCGCACATCCAAAAGGTCTTGAAAAGATGCAACGGCCGCGTGGAAGGTGAGAAAGGAGCCGCCAAGCTCCTCGACATCCACCCTTCCACGCTACGCAAAAGAATGAAGAGGCTGGGAATTGTTTTCGGCCGCCGGGCCGGGCGGCCGACTGCTGATCGTTGATGAATTATCCCATTTCAGCCATTGTCGAAATGATGCTTTCTCCTAAAATATCAACGATTCGATCCGCGCCGGTTTTGTCGATGATCAGCGGGGGCGATAGTATGCACAGATTTTCATATGGCCTGACGATCAGTCCCTTTTTCTGACAATACTCATCCACCTTTTGAGCAACGGCGATATTCTCTTGCTCATTGTCCGAAACCACGCATTCGACACAAGCCATCAAGCAGACGCCCCTGACATCGCCCACGATCGGAAAGTCCTGTAGGGCTTTAAGGCGTTTCATGAAATGCGAACCGACCTCGAGAACGTGCTCGTTGATCTTCTCCCGTTTCATGATTTCAAGATATTTCAAGGCCGCGGCGCAGGTCACCGGATGCCCCGAGTAGGTGAATCCGTTTGTGTAATAGGAATTCTCGCTGGCCGATTCTCCGCTGATACGGTCAACAAGCTTGTCCGAGATGATCGCGGCGCCCAATGGCTGATAGCCGGAGGTGATCCCCTTGGCCACCGTAATAATATCGGGAACGATGCCGAATACCTCTTCGGACGCAAAATAGTGCCCCAGTCTTCCAAAGGCGGTAACGACTTCATCGGAGATGTAAAGCACGCCGTGTTTTCTGCAGAGATCCAATGTCTTCTTGTGATAGCCCGGCGGCGGAACGATAACTCCGCCCGATCCCATCACCGGTTCGGCCACGAAACAGGCTGCCTTGTCCGGTCCGATCTCAAGGATCTTCTCCTCCAGTTCTCTTACCCGGAGGTCGCAAAAATCCTCGACGCTCATGCCCTCGGGCCTTTTATAGGGGTTGGGATCGGCGGTGGCATGGACAATGTCGGTGATATAATTGAAATAGCTGCGATCGCACGCCTTGCCGTTCAAGGACGCCGTCAGATAGGTGCTGCCGTGGTAGGCGTTCTCGCGGTAGATAATATGTTTCTTCTCGGGTTGGCCAAGAGAATTGAAGTAATAATGCACGAATCGGATGGCGGCCTCGACCGCGGTCGATCCGCTGTTTGTAAATTGAAAATGGTTCAGATCGCCGGGCGTCAATTGGCTGAGTTCATGGGCCAATTGGATGGCGGGTGGACTTGTCATGTCGCCGAATGGCGTGTAGTAGGCCAGTTTGACGCACTGGTCCGATATGGCCTTTGCCATCTCCTCGTTACCATAGCCCAGGTTCACACACCACATGCCCGATATCGAATCGAGATATTGGTTCCCATCGCTATCGAAAACATGGATTCCTTCGCCGGATTCAATGACCATGGACTTGGCGTCGCTTCCCAAATCCGACCACGGATGAATAATATGTCTTTTGTCTTTTTCTGTTAGATCCATAATGCCCTTCAGCTTAAAAAATTCTCGGAAACCAGTCCCCGCATGCAATGGTTGGACATCATGGAAGATGCGTACCCGCCCGCATTGATAAAAGCAAGGGAATCTCCTTCCTCGATCTGATCCGGCATCTCAAAGTTGTCTTTCCATACATCCAGCGACTCGTTGATATTGCCGACGATCGTCACCGGTTTGATCTTCTCTGTTTTTTGTGTGAGGACGACGGGCTCGCAGGGCAGCCCGTAAAACGTCGGTTCGATGGCCAGATTGAATCCGCCGTTGACTCCGATAAAATCCGTTTGTTGTTTTCTCTCGACGGTGTTGACCGTTAAAACCAGAAGGCCGCTGTCTTTTACGATATAATCGCCCGGTTCAACACAAATGGTGATCCCTTTGTTTCCAAAATGGGTCTTTATGACGGAAATCCAGGCATCCAGATCCAGCGGTGCGTCATCGCTGTCGTGGGGGACCCCTAATCCGCCACCCAGATTGATGCGCGTCAGGTCCTTCATTTGGTCCACGAACCAGTGGGTTTCATCCAGGATGCCATTGAAAATGGACAATTGATTGCTCAGATAGCCGCATCCCGTATGGAAATGGATGGTGTTAACGATAAAATTGTTCTCATGGGCGAGCCGCAGGGCTTTCTCGAATTGCTCCCGGTAAATGCCGAACTTGGTCGTTTTTTCTCCGCTGTATCTGAGGGTTTCGTTATCCCTGTAACCAATGCCCACGGCCGGGTTGACGCGGATTCCGATTTTACGATTTGAACAGAACCGGCCCAATCGCCTGATGGAACTTAAAGAATCACAATTTAAAGCCACGTCTGGATTATCGGCAAGCAACCGGAGCTCGTTGTTGGTCATTGAGTTCGCCGTATAGGAAATTTCATCGCGCTCGAAGCCGCAGGAAAAGGCGTGCAGCAATTCGCCGGGAGAACAGACATCTACCCCGCAGATGCCTCCGCCTTTGATGGACGTCAAAATGGGGGCGAACCGGTTGGCCTTTATGGCGTAATAGATCTTGTGGGCGCCAAGTTGACCCAGCGCGTCGTGCAGCCGCTCAATGTTCCGAGCAATTCGTTCCCCGCTGTAAAAAAAAGCGGGCGTTCCGGTCAATCCGATCAGATCGGCAATTGAATTCCCCGAGAAAAACAGCTGTCCATTTTTGTATCCGAGATCGTCTCTTTCCCACCACAACTGATCTGTTCGTGGGTTCATCCACATTTCCTTTCCAGGTCCTGCAGATATCTCCTGCCGTGATCATTTATCATTTCTTTGCGACCGGTTATCCAGCCCCGGCAGTTGATAGCGCCGCAGGCACAAGGAAATTGTCTGAACAAAATGTCTTCCGTCGAGGCGTAATCCATGGTCAACGCCTCTCCCTTTTCAATGTCCTGCAGCGCCCAGATTTCGAGTTTGTTCATGTCCAGGAAAACCAGTGGATCGCACGAATGCAGCAGCAGCCCTGAAAAGTGCGGATCATGCAGGTGCAGCGTGGGGGTGATCTGAAGGGTGTGCTGAAGCACATAGGGGACCGTGATCCAGGTCATCCGCGCAACCATCTCCCCTTTTTTGAAATTTTTATTTACGTAAATGCCGCTGCCGGTTGTCCGGCAATGGTTGATCGTGAAATCTCTTTTGCTCGGGTAGTTTCTGTCTTCTTCCAATTCATAAGGATAAATCATGGAACCTCTCTTTTTAGGGTTTCATTGAATAAGGGCTCGGCGTTTGCTTTGGGCTGCCCCGTGCGTCCGCTCCGTTGTGGTGCTTGTTGTTTCGCACGGAGATAAGCCGTCTGGTTGTGATTCTGTAATGGTGGATCACCGATGGAATCGTAAAAGGGGTATATTGTTCGCAAACGATGTGCCAGGTGCCGGTTGCGGCTCCCTAATGTGGCTTGCGGTGAGTATTGTGCTGTTATCATGCAGTATTTTGATGAATTTGTGACGAATGTGATTTTTCTTCTGGAGGAAATTAGGGCAGGAATGAGAGCTGACCTGGGAAAAATGGGAGCGCTATTATTAGTGAATAATTAGGTTTTGAGAAAAAAATGCACGAATGTATTTTGTCAATTATTGTGCTCGGCGGGTGTTGGGCTTGTGGTCGCTGATCTGAATTTGTTTAAGGAATCAGTATGATTATTTTGGGCGGTGGGCGTGCGGGGAGGTTCTTTGACGGCGCGGTTGCTTTGGTTGTTGCGCAATATTTGCACAGGTTCATGGAAATCGGTATCGCTATCAGCGAAGCGGCCGTCGATATCGAAATGAAATAAAAGACGATTGCGATAGCCAAATCCTCCACGGGACTTGTAGACAATATGGTTGAACGCGAACCACCACCGACAATAAAAAGGCCTGCCATACCTTGAAAGCGTGGGTTATAGTAAGCGTTTCATCAAACCTTAACTACAGAGCCAAAATCAAGGAGGCAGGCCGTGAGCAAAATAGTAAAATATGTTGGGTTGGATGTCCATAAAGATTCGATTACCATTGCAATTGCCGATGAAGGCCGGGACGGAAATGTCCGGGTGTATGGCAAAATCCACAATGACTTGGAACAGATTGACAAAGTCATGCGCAAGCTAATTTCAACAAATAGTGAATTGCATTGTGTCTATGAAGCAGGTCCCTGCGGGTACCCGATATACAGGCATTTAACAAGCCAGGGGATCGATTGCGTTGTCGTGGCCCCGGCACTGATACCCAAAAAAGCGGGTGATCGGGTTAAAAACGATCGCCGCGATGCAACCAACCTAGCAACGCTCCACCGCTCCGGCGATCTTACGCCGGTATATGTACCCGATCAAATCGATGAAGCTATTCGTGACCTGGTTCGTACTCGAAAAGATATCGTCACGGCACGTCAAAAGATCAAGCAACAGATCAATGCATTCGTGCTGCGACAAGGGCTCAGCTATTCGGGTAAGAGCAAATGGAGCAAGGCCCATTTAAATTGGCTTACGTCACTAAAGATGCCGCATCCGGTCCAGCAGATCGCCCTTACCGAGTATCTGGACGCTTTGGAAAATCATGAGATCCGCCTCAAACGAATCGAAAAGACAATTGTGGGGTCCTGCCAGACCTGGCGTCTTCTTCCGGTTGTCAAAGCCCTGCAAGCGCTCAGGGGGATCAGTATGCTTAGTGCGGTAATCGTCGTTGCTGAATTGGGAGATTTGACTCGCTTTGACAAGCCCACCCAACTAATGGCCTTTCTGGGCTTGGTACCGTCGGAACATTCAAGCGGTCCAAGCGTTAAAAGAGGCGCTATTACCAAAACCGGCAATAGCCATGCACGTCGGGCATTAATCGAATCGGCACAAGCCTATCGCATGCCTGCTCGGAAAAGTAAGGCTATCCGTAAGCGCCAGGAGGGATTGCCCGAAGAAGTGCTGGAAATCGCATGGAATGCGCAGGTGCGGCTGTGCGGCCGGTACCATAGCTTGGTCGCAAGGGGCAAGAGCCATAACCTGACCGTCACCGCTATCGCGCGCGAATTGGCCGGCTTCATATGGGCCATTGCCCGTACTGTTCCAATAGCGGTTTAAATATTGAAATGGACGCCGCCAATAGTTTGCTTTTATAGCGTGGAAACCCAGGCCTATCAAGGCCAAGCCCTAAAGGGTGCTCGCTGTGCTCGCAGCCTTGACAGCCTTGAATTTCCACGCTGGGAGCAAATTAGCGACGGCGAGAGAAGCGCGACTGCCGCTCCGGCTCAAGAAGCTGGGAGAAGAATTCTCGGCAAACAAATTCATCATAAAAGAAAGCGGAAGGACTCGCTTTATCAAAAAACCAAGATAGCCATCGAGCATTTGGATAGGGGCGCGGTTGCGGTTCGGGGAACCCTCGTCGCTCCTATCGGAATAAGCCTTACAGCCGAAACTCCAGCTTGTAGATCGAGGCAGCTCCACGACGAAGCCTAGTCAGGCGGTATCCAACCCGCGAATATCAGAGTGCTCAACCGTCGTTATTGCAAACCCCGCCTCTATCCAAACGCTTGATGAAAAGCATCGACCCAATTTTCTTGGTATGGATAGCTTTTTTTATTGACAAGTGTTCAACCATATCAGGAGCTGTACACCGCATCCGGATCATCCCATTTTGCATCCAGATATCCATAATTGAAGCGATAGCTGAACCAATCCGCAGGCCGGCCGTCCAACTCGATTTCGATGCCCTTGTGGATTGCCCGCCCTATATTGACGGCACCCATCGAATTCCACTTTTCATCCTCTTCATCATACCGGTATTGGAAGATGAATTTGTCGTCCACGAGCATATAATAAGCAGCAATGGAGTAGTTGAAAAACCGATTGACCTGCTGTTTGAAGCCCAGTTCATAGGTCATGATGTCTTCCGGTTTTAAATTGCTGGGATCGTTTTCCGGGTAATCGTCATTTTTCTGGGCCGACATCCGCGTGTAATCAATATTCGGGTAAAAATAAGATTGGCTGACGGTGAAATAGAGGTTGTCCTTGCCGGTGAAGCTGTAAGACGGCGAAATATTCCAGGATGTCTCCTGATAGGTGTTCTCCACATCCGGATCTTTGTCATACTCATTCTCGAAGTTTAGCGTGACGTCATCATAGCGAATGCCGGTTTGCAGGTTAAAATCGTCGAATAGTCCCAAATCATTGATCAAGAACACGCTCATGCGTTTGATGTTAACGTCCATGGTATACTGCTCGATGTATTTCTCCTGTTTGCTGGTGAGCTCGTCCAGGAAAGGGTAGGAACGCTCCTGCTCATAATCGTGATCGTCATATTCCAACCCCATGGTCACGGTATCCCAATAATTTGAGCCGGACATTTTATAGCCGCCGGAGA
The DNA here is from genome assembly GCA_963668455.2 of uncultured Desulfosarcina sp. GTDB lineage: Bacteria > Desulfobacterota > Desulfobacteria > Desulfobacterales > Desulfosarcinaceae > Desulfosarcina. The sequence goes on along the minus strand of CAXXOY010000011.1, from coordinate 778,409 downwards.
GCTTGGCGGTCAGCCGATCTTCATCATAGTCCCGCAAATAGCTGCTGGTATCGTTGCCATTGGCATACTTTGGATTGTTCTTGTTTTCTTGGGAAAGGTATTCGGTGTCGTTGCTCATGTAGCTGAGCAACGATTTGGCGAACCATTTCTCCTTATCCGTGTTGAATTCCAGGAAGGTGTCGTAGATGTTGACGTCGTAATGGTAGGGCGTCAAATCGTAGGTGGAGTTCTCTTCGCTATTGGGCGGCGTGTTGTCCCGATCATCACGATCCCATTGCCATTTCTCCAGACTGGTGGCGGCGAAATAGTCCTGTTCCTGATAAGCGGCGCCAAAACCGAGCCGGGTATCTTCGTCGAAACTATAGCCGGCTTTCAGGTTCACTCCCGTGCGTTCGTCCTCGGTGTAACGGTAGCCGTCGCCGCCTTGGTTGTTGACCGCGATACGGTAGTCAAACTTGGATTGTTTGCCGCAGGCGGAAACATTCTCGCTGTGAAGCCCCCAGGAACCGTATTTTGCTTTGATGCGCTGGTGATGACCGTCTTTCTTGGCCCGTTTGGTGGTAATATAGATAATGCCCCTTGACGGTTCGGAAAATTGGACGCTGGGCGTTTTAACAACCTGAATTTGTTCAACGTCATCGAGATCCACATATGCCAGGTCGCCGTAGCCAATCCTGCCGATATTGATCTCTCTACCGTCCACATAGACGGTGGCCCCCCTGGAATGGGCATAGGCCGTCCCGCGAAAATTAAATTTGGGGGTTGCCGGGTTGGTCGTGGAATTGGTGATGCCGGGCAGGCCACTAATAACATCGGCCACGCTGGTGTACCCGCCTTTCTCGATATCCTCGGCGGTAAAAATGTTTACCGTGCCGGGCGTGCTCAGTACCTTGGTGTTGCTGACGGACTCAGACACCACCATCTCATCCAGCACCGTGGTTTTCTCCTTTTTCTCCTGGCCGGACGCAGGCAAGGCCGCCAGGACAAGCCCACAAAACAGCGCCATACTCTTGAAACCTATTTTCATCTTCCATCCTCCTTCTCGAACCGTGATAATACGTGATAATAAATGAGAAAAGCTCAGATATCTGAGCTGCTGCCTCTTCCAAACAAAAATCCCCGCCTCCGATACCGAAGGCGGGGATTTCCGTTTTGTATCCCTTGTCGAACAACTTTTAGTTCAGAACCAACCCCACTACCCGGAGGCGATTACCGTCAATCCATGGGCAGGTCTTCTGGCTTCACATGCCGTTGGGCGGTCTTCCCATCCGAGAAATGCCGGACAGTGGCCAAATTGCCCAATGGTGTGCATTGAATCAATCAACGCGTATGTGTTACAGCGGCGGGCCCGCTCCCGTTTTTCACGAGATTCCCTGTTCGGTCCAAAGCGGACACCCACGATTGGTTGTGTTTGTTTTGAGAATTTGTTTCTTTTTTTCTCGTTGCTGGGTTTGTATTGTCTCCTCGTGATAATTTTTAAAAATTAAGTTTGAAGGATCAAATTTTAGTAGGGTTGTATTGTGTTGTCAAACAAAAAAATCCAGCAAGGTCTTCAGGCGTAGGTATCCAGTATTGCCTGAGCAGTCGGGATTGTTGTGCGAGGGTTGTGTGGGCAGAGGATTTACAGAAAAGAAGGGCGAGGTAAGCCGATCCGGGGCTACCCGATTTTGAGGGTTGCCTGAGTTACAATTGTCAGTGTGCTCATGGGCGCTTTACTCGTAGGCAATGGGCGTCAATCCTTCACGCAGGCGCAACGCTTCGAGAAGACCGGTCGTGCCGGTCATCATGTTGTCCCCCCACGGCGCACCCGGACTGACGGGAAGGCTCGAAGAGGCGATGAGGCGTCGTTTGGGGCCGGTGGAGAGAATCAATTCGACATCCGCAAAATCGACAGTTTCGCGGGAGTAAGCGCCATGGCCGCCCTCGTTCAGAATTTGACGATGAGAAAGACGGCCTTCGGGCAGGTCCTTGAGAAGCTCATCTATCCTTCCCACGGTGATATCCCTGGTGTGGTACTCGAAAAAGCTAAGCAATTCTCCCCTTTGCATGGCGGCTCCCACGGTGTGGGAGGTGGCGATATCAAGGACTATGATGGCCCCTTTACCTCTTGCCAATTGATCCATGGACGCGCCCAAAATGGCCGCCATACCGGAATCCATCACGTAAACCCGCTCCGTCGGTAGCTGCAGGGCATCCCTGGCGATGGTGGTCAGCCGGTTCATGGTTGCCGGCACTTCATCCGAACGATACATCAGCGCCTGGGGCTTGGGTTCCTTTTTCAACGCCGCCGTAAATAATTGATGCCGAAAATCCAGGTGGGAAACGCCCAATGGCGGTACACCATGATCCTGAGCGCAAACGGCCACCGCATCGAATCGAAACGGCACACCCATGCCTTCGACCAGTTTCCTCAGCCGCTCGGGTTGAAGATCGCCCAAACGGACATGCTGAAAATCGTCATGCGCCTTCAGTCGTTCGGCCTCCTCGTCTTCCACCAAATCAATGCCATGGCCTGCAACCTTATTCGGATCATGATGAATGGTGGCCGCAGATGCCGTCGTCATCGCAACCCTGGCGGTTTTTGCGCGTTCGATCAAGGCCTGGGATACCGGGCCTCCTCCCATTTCTCCGCCTGTAACCACAAGATTGCCGGGAGTACTTCGACTCTCGTCGGCCAACACCCGCACCGGCGAGCGCACCACGGCTTTGTAATGTAAATCGTGATCGGTATCGTAGACGAGCATGTCCAGGGTGCCGGCGCCAACATCAAGCATCAGATAGCGTGCCATAATTGTTTTTCCTTGGTCTATGTCGACGATTTAAATTTGTTCAGTTGCTCGTGAACGAACTGCCTGAAACCTTTGCGTTCGGTGTCCAGGGCGGATTCCAGGGGGCCGCGGTTTCGGTTTTCAATCAGGTGTTTGATGGTTCCCAGGAGTTCAGGGTCGGCTTGAACGATCTGCGAGGCGATGGTTTTGGCACGTTCCAGCAAATGTTCGCGGGGCAGGACTTCGTTCACCAGTCCCCAGGCCAGCGCCGTGTGGGCGTAGATGGGCTGGCAGGCAAAGGAGATCTGTTTGGCTCGCCTTTGGCCAACGGTTTGTTGGAGAAGTTGGGTCATTCCCCACCCCGGATGTATCCTGACTTGGGCGTGGGTGTCGGCGAATTGCGCATTTTCCGAGGCAAGAATGAAATCGCAGTTCAATGCGAGTTCGAATCCACCGGTAATGGCATGCCCGTTAACAGCGGCGATGATGGGTTTGTCGCAAGCCCGCATCAGATCCGGCAATTCCTTGCCGTCGCCGCGAGGATCGAACAATTGCTCCTTGCCGATCGCCTCCAGGTCCAGACCTGCGCAAAAAGAAGGGCCGTTGCCGGTAATGATCACCACCTGGATATCCTCGCTGGCGGCCACGGTTTCCAGCATGCCGTAAAGATCGACCAGCAATTGTCGATTGATGGCGTTGCGTCGTTCGGGGCGGTTGAGGGTAATTACCGCAATTTTATTCTCGACTTCCAGAAGTACCGGTGGTGCCATGTTATCCTCCTTTGTCAAGGCTCGTCCTGGATCGTTCCATCCACCCCCATGGCAAGCATTTTCCGGGTGTCGATGTGGCCACCCACCGCATAGGGGAAAACTTTTACGCCCACTTGGTGAGCCGCGGTCACCTGCTCTGCGGTCAACACCCGGTAATCCGGGTGCCATGAGAAGGCGCCTGTCTTTTCGATCCAGTCGAACAGATGCCCATCGGCCGGTTTATCGGAAAGCAAGCCGATGGTGATGGTCGGAGCAAGCCGGCGCAGGTTTTCAAGAACGCGCCATTCGAAACTCGATACCAGAACGTCGTCGGCCATCTCTTTATCCTGTACCAGCTGCCATACCTGTTGTTCAATGGCATCTTCGGGGCCGTTTGGTTCAAAGGCTTCCGGCTTGATTTCAATGTTGACCAAAAGACGCCCCCTGACCGTGTCCAGCACCTGGGCCAGGGTGGGCGGCCGCTCTCCGGAAAAACGTGAATCGAACCAACTCCCCGCATCCAGACGGCTCAGTTTGTCCATGGTCAGCGCCCTGACCCTTCCGCTTCCGTTGGTCGTGCGGTCCACCGTATCGTCGTGAATGACTACCATTTGACGATCTTTGGAAAGACTGACATCCAGTTCAATCATATGGGCACCGGCATCGGCGGCAGCGTTGAACGCGGCCAGGGTGTTTTCCGGAAAGCGTGCGCTGAGTCCTCGATGGGCAATATACAAGGGTGGTGAGAGGTTATGAATATTCATCATTACATGATCCATGACTGGCTGTAATTACCACGTGCGACTAAGGAAATTGGGTGATTAACGACACTGTTGATCTAACCACCCTAAAATCGTTTGAAATTCAATGTGTTCAGAGAATTCTTCGATGCAAATTCATGCTCGCTTTTCGAACATCCCGCGCAAACGGTGCTTGTCTATAAATTGGGAAATTAAATTCATACTGGTTGGCCCTTTTTTCTCACAAACTGCGTTCTTGCTACACACACCAAAATCTATATCTATTTGAAAATATTGTAAAGATTTATTTGGTACAATATTTGTAAAGCCTTGGTTTTAGTAAACAAGAAAGGATATGTAACTCGCCCATGATTAAAACTTCATTAATACAAACGGTTACACCATTTAACGCGGTCAAGGCCATTTACGCTTCCCCTGAATCTGAAAACGTTGGTTGGATACAAACTGAACTGAGGTGGAATTTGATGCCGGTTTATACTGGGCCCGAACGTCGCTCCGGAGATGATCGCCGTGACTACAACAGCTCCTTCTTCAAGCAGTTATTATACAGAGGGATGCGTGAAACCGCAAGACGGGCGGAAGATCGCATGCGGATCAGAGTGTTCGACAGATATCCACGGTCACTTATGATCGCCGTGATCACAATTATGTCTTTGAGTCTGCTCGACGCGTTTCTCACTTTGATTTTGATCTCAAAAGGCGCGACCGAACTCAATCCGGTGATGAATTATTATTTGCGCTATGGCCCGGAGGTTTTTCTTCTGGTAAAATACGGCCTGACGGTATTGTCGGTCTTACTTGTCGTGATAGCCAAGGAGCCGATTTCCTTTCGCTATTGTTTGTCCGGTAAATTGCTCAATCTTTTCGCCGTATTTTTCGGAGGGGTGGTTATTTGGGAGATTTACCTTCTCCTATTTTTTTGAACAAAAAAGGCCTGAAGCCATGAACGGAAAAATTAAAATCGGCGTCAGCGCATGCCTGCTGGGCCACGAGGTCCGATATAATGGCGGCCATAAACATGATCCCTACCTTTCACAAACCTTGGGACGTTTTTTAGACTTTGTTCCCGTTTGCGCGGAAAGCGAATGCGGACTGACGACCCCGCGTGAGGCCATGCGGCTTGAAGGTGAGGTTGCTGCGCCGACATTGATAACGATCAGAACCAACCGTGATCTGACCGAACAGATGAATCGCTGGACCGGGCCTCGTCTAGAGCAACTCTCATGTGAAAACCTTTGCGGTTTTATTTTTAAGAAAAAATCGCCCAGTTGCGGCCTTTATCGAGTAAAGATCTATAACGACAAGGGAAGCCCAATTCCCAAAGGCCGTGGCTTGTTCGCTGCGGCATTTACGGCCCGATTTCCCCGAATTCCGGTCGAAGAAGAGGGTAGACTCATTGACCCCGGGCTGCGTGAGACATTCCTCGAAAAGGTGTTTACCCTCAAGCGCTGGCGCGACAACCTTGAGAAGAGGCACACCATCGGCGCGTTAGTGGATTTTCACACGCGTGAGAAGCTGCTGCTCATGGCGCACAGTCCCAAGCATTATCGTGCCATGGGGAAATTGGTGGCCGAAGGTAAATCCATGCAGGTAAAAACGCTCTACGAAACGTATGAATCCCTGCTAATGGAAGCGCTTGCGCTAAAGGCAACGGCGGCCAAGAACACCAATGTCTTGATGCACATCATGGGCTATTTTAAGAAACAGTTCTCTTCTGACGAGAAAAAAGAGGTTCTGGAGCAGATCGAGGACTATCGCCAGGGGAATCTGCCTTTGATTGTGCCCGTTACCCTGTTTAAGCATTTTGTGGGTAAATACCGGCAGCCTTATCTGGGCGGTCAGACCTATTTCAACCCTCATCCCATCGAACTGCAATTAAGAAATCACTGCTGAATCAAGGACCACGGAGAAACTGTTTTAACCCCTTAATCGGACAATTACAACGCGCGCATCCATTCCGGCTTCAGCTGCACCTTGCCGGCCAGTGCGTCGTCGATCAGGGCCAGGGTCCGGGCTTTTTCCTTGGGCATACGCGCCCGAATGGGTAGGTAATTGGATGCATGGTTGGCATGGAATAAGCCTTGGGTCTGTTGGGTTTCGGCGATCATGGTGCGCAGTTCCGCCAGCATTTCATCCGGTTCAATCAGCTTAAACGTTCCGTTTCGGTACTGGTCGTGAAGCGGCGTGCCCGGAATGAGCATAAGACTGAGCGCACCCACGTACTCGGGGTCGATGGCGGAAAGCACCCGTCCTGTTTCCCGGGCGTGAATCTGGGAGCGCTCCCGGCCGGCCAGCCCAAGCAACACAGTGACGGAGAGTTTAATCCCGGCGGCTCGCGCTTTTCTTCCCATGTCGATCATGCGCTGGGAATCGGCCCCTTTGTTTATCTCCTTCAAGGTGACATCGTCGCCGGACTCCAGGCCCATGTAGGCGATACCCAGGCCGTTCTCCTTCAATTCGCGCAATTCGTCATCGCTTTTCATATTAAGGCTTTTGGTATTGGCATAGACGCCAACACGGGTGACCCAGGGCAGTTGCTTGCGGATTTCGGTGAGGATTGCCATCAATCGCTTCTGGGGAATGATCATGGCGTCTCCGTCGCAGAGAAAAACGCGCCGCTGGCGCTGACAATATTGAGCGGCAAAGGCAATGTCTGCCATGATGATCTCGTCGGGTTTGATGCGAAAGCGTTCCCCGGTATACGTGCCGCAAAAGGTGCACTTGTTGTGTGAGCAACCGACGGTTACCTGGAGCAGGATGCTGTTGGCTTCACTGGGTGGACGGATAATATTGCCTTCGTAATGCATAACGACCCCTTTGTTCAAGCAGTGCGAAAAGATCCGGTCTGGACGGTTTTGTTACATGTTATCTGTTTGTTAATTTGGGGGTCTTTTTGCCAATTGTCAACCGGTAACCATTTTGATTGTGCTACATAAATGTAATATATTGTGCTTTATAATACAAAAATGTCTGTCTGGGTGTATTTGTTCACATTGATAGTTTGTAAAATTATGCAATATTTCAAGGGAGTTGTGTGCTTATAAACTGGCGATTGATGGCCTGGCATGTAAGTTGAAATTTACAGGTAGTCATTCACCCGGAATTTATGTTAACCGCCGGGTATTCAGTGAACAACCCACAGCACCCGCCGAACACTACGCGGGGCATTTAATAAGGCACATGCAAAACAAAATCTTCGAACTGGAACTGCATACCCTGTATGCAATCAGCCGAAAAATCGGTCACGTGCTGGATCTTGACCATACCCTTATGACGATTCTCGAAATCCTGTCCAAGAATCTGTCCATGGAACGAGGTACGGTAACCCTGAAGGAGCGAGAGACGGGATTGTTGAAAATCGTCGCCTCACATGGGTTGGATGCCAGCGAACAGAAACGTGGGATCTATCATCCAGGCGAAGGCGTCACCGGCGCTATCTTTGAAACAGCTCAGCCATTTGTCGTCCCTGACATTGGAAAAGAGCCGCTTTTTCTCAATCGCACCCAGGCCCGCAACCTAACCAAAAGCAGTGTCGCCTTTATCGGTGTGCCAATCCACTTAAACAACGAGCCTATTGGTGTGCTCAGTGTGGACCGGCTTTTTGGACCCGAGGTTGATTTCGAGGAAGATATTCAGTTTCTAACTATTGTGGCGACACTGATGGCTCAGTTCGTTCAGTTAAACCGCCAAGTAGAGCGCCGCGAAGAACATCTTCTGACCGAAAACCGTAGCCTTAGAGCAGAGGTGTCTGAAAAATACAATCATTTTTTTGCGGTTGGGGTGAGCCCGGCCATGCAAATGCTTAACAAAATGATCCGCAAAGTGGCCCCCAGCCGGGCATCAGTATTGCTTCTCGGAGAATCGGGTACCGGTAAGACCCTGACCGCGAGGATTATCCATGAGTTGAGCCAACGCAAGAGAAATCCCTTTGCCAAGGTCAACTGTGCCGCTTTGCCAGAGAATCTGATCGAATCCGAACTGTTCGGGCATGAGAAAGGGGCGTTTACCGGGGCTACTCAACTGAAAAAGGGACGCCTGGAAGAGGCTGGCAGCGGAACCATTTTTCTGGACGAGATTGGAGAATTACCGCTTCCGGTGCAGGCCAAGCTTCTGCGATTCATTCAGGAACGCGAGTTCGAGCGCCTGGGAAGCACACAAACGCGCAAAGTCGATGTGCGTATCATCGCGGCCACCAACATAGATCTCAATCAAGCTGTTGAAGAGGGCCGCTTTAGGTCGGACCTTTTTTATCGGCTAAATGTTTTCCCCATTTCCATCCCCCCGCTTCGTCAGCGTAAGGCGGATCTACCGCTGTTGGTCGACTATTTCATTTCAAAAACCGCTAGAGAGTATGGCCAGCAGTTTTATTTTTCCTCCGAATGCATGGCAATCATGGCGGCTTACAATTGGCCGGGCAATGTTCGCGAATTGGAAAATCTCATTGAACGGGTTGCGATTATGGCGGAAAGCGATCAGATCCAATCCAGTATGCTGCCGCCCTATCTTTTCACCAATACGTCGAGAGTGGGGTTCGAGATGCCGGCGCCTGCCACGACGTCCAGACTTGAGATCATGGAAAGAGAAGCCGTAATCGAAGCATTGGCGCGCAATGACTGGGTCCAGCAAAAAGCCGCTCGTGAAATCGGCCTTACCCTGAGGCAAATGGGCTATCGGGTAAAAAAATTCAAACTGGAAAATATTATAAGAGAAAATAAACTCAGCAACAGCCAATATAAAAATCTCTCCAATTAGAACCCCCTATACCTCCTCCTCCCTAACGGACGCCGTCGACTGCATAGCCATCGACGGTGTTCATTTTTTTCCTCTTTTTTGTAACGTTCATCAATCATCTTTTGGCAGTATTCAAGATGGCGGTATCGGCTGGCAAGCGGAAAAGACGTTTGCAGCATATGCTTCAATGGGGTGGCTTGTTTTGCTTTTCTATCGCTTTGTACATCTACAATAGTGTGAATTGACAATCTACATGAATGTGGATGTTGGTTTTTAAACGCCTTTTTATCTCATTTGGGAAGAATCGTTGGTAGGCTGATATGCTCTGTGATTACTTCACTTTATACGGACAAAGAAAAGGCTTTTCAATGTTGGCACATCCGTTGCTCAAAGCTAAAGGGACTACCAGGACACTTCAATGTCAACCCAGCATGAAAAGGAACACACAATGAGAAAAGTGGCAATCTATGGCAAGGGCGGAATCGGCAAGTCAACAACGACACAAAACACAGTGGCAGGCCTTGTGGAGATGGGAAAGAAGGTCATGGTTGTGGGATGTGATCCCAAGGCGGATTCAACACGGTTGCTGCTAAATGGTCTTGCTCAGAAAACCGTACTGGACACCTTAAGAGAAGAAGGTGAAGACGTCGAGTTGGAGGACGTTCGCAAAGTGGGTTTCGGAGGAACACTTTGTACGGAGTCAGGGGGGCCCGAGCCGGGTGTGGGGTGCGCGGGCCGTGGAATTATCACTTCCATTAACCTGCTTGAGCAACTGGGTGCGTATTCTGAAAGTGAAGAGCTGGATTATGCGTTTTATGATGTTCTTGGAGACGTTGTGTGCGGTGGGTTCGCGATGCCTATCCGCGAAGGCAAGGCTCAAGAAATATACATTGTCGTATCTGGTGAGATGATGGCCATGTATGCCGCCAACAATATTTGTAAGGGAATCGTGAAATTCGCCGAAGCCGGCGGGGTCCGGTTGGGCGGTCTGATCTGTAACAGCCGCAAGGTAGACAATGAAAAGGAGATGATTCAAGCGTTCGCTGATCGCCTGGGAACCCAGATGATTCATTTCGTTCCTCGCGAAAACATGGTTCAGAGGGCTGAGATCAACCGCAAAACGGTTATCGAATATGACGGCTCACATCCCCAGGCTGACGAATATCGGACACTGGCCAAGAAAATCGATGCAAACGAAATGTATGTCATTCCTAAACCATTGGAAATCGAAGAACTGGAAAAATTGCTGATTGACTACGGTATTGCCGGCTAACAATTAACCACGCTGATTCATAAACAATAGGAGGAGATCAAGATGATAATGATTCGATCAATTGTAAGGCCGGAAAAAGCGGACGATGTACTTGCGGCATTGATGGAGGCGGGATTCCCGGCGGTTACCAGACTTTCCGTCGTGGGCCGCGGTAAACAGCGCGGCATCAAAATCGGAGAAATTACCTATGATGAAATTCCAAAGGAAATGCTGATCGCGGTGGTCAAGGACGAGGCCAAGGATTTTGTCGTTAAAACCGTCATGCAGGCGGCGCGGACAGGAGAAAAGGGCGCCTTTGGGGATGGAAAAATTTTCATCACACCCGTGGATGAGTCCTACACCATCAGCTCGGGAATCAAGGAAACGGGAACCGCTGAGCCTGAAGAGGTAAAAATATGAAAGAGATAATGGCCATTGTCCGCATGAACATGATCAACGCGACCAAAAAGGCGCTGACCGATGCCGGTGTCTCCTCCATCACCGCGGTTGATGCCCTTGGAAGAGGGGCGGGGCTGGTCGATATCAAACTGCTCAAGGGTGCCGAACAGGGCTATGAGGAGGCGATATCGCAGCTTGGTCAGAGCAACCGTCTGATCCCCAAGCGAATGCTTGTTATCATCGCCAAGAATAAGCATGTCGATAAAATTGTAAAGACGATCATCAAAGTCAACAAGACCGGCAAACCCGGTGACGGAAAAATATTTGTGCTGCCGGCAACCGACTCGATAAGCGTACGAACCGCCGAAAATGGCGATTCCACCCTGGATGATTTATAGGAGAAACAATCATGACGGTTATGCCCGACAAAAAAGCCGAATATGAAGAGAGCGCGACGTCCTGGCGGGAGATCGATCCCGAAGAAGTAAAAAAGGACATCATGGCGAAATACCCCCCCAAGGTTGCGCGCAAACGAACCAAGCATTTTGTTATCAATAAAAAGGAAGACGAAGAAAAGTACGCGGAAATTCAAGCCAATGTGAGAACCATTCCGGGCATCATTTCCCAACGTGGATGTTGCTACGCCGGCTGTAAAGGCGTGGTCATGGGGCCGACAAGAGATATCATCAATCTTACCCATGGCCCGATCGGATGCGGCTTTTATTCCTGGTTGACCCGGCGTAACCAGACGGACCCGTCCACGACGCCGGACGGGCATAATTTCATGAACTATTGTTTCTCGACCGATATGCAGGAACGGGAGATCGTTTTCGGTGGCGAGAAGAAACTCAAACAAGCCATTCAAGAAGCTTATGACATTTTTAAACCCAAGATGATTTCGGTGTTTTCAACCTGTCCAGTAGGACTAATTGGTGACGATGTCCATGCCGTTGCCCGGGAAATGCAGGAAAAATTGGGCATCACCATTTTCGGTTTCAGCTGCGAGGGGTACAAGGGCGTCAGCCAATCCGCCGGTCATCATGTGGCCAACAACGGTTTGTTTAAACACGTTATCGGCCAGGATGACACGGTTCAGGAAGGTGACTATAAAGTCAACCTCCTCGGAGAATACAACATCGGCGGGGATGAGTTTATCATCAACGATCTTTTCAAACGCTGCGGCATCAAGATCGTTTCCACTTTCTCGGGGAACTCCAGCGTGGATCATTTTCGAAATTCGCATACCGCTGATCTCAACTTGATCATGTGTCATCGATCAATCAACTATGTGGCCGACATGATGGAAGAGAAGTACGGTATTCCCTGGATGAAAATCAATTTTTTGGGTGCCAAATCGACTGCCGCCTCTCTTCGCAAAATTGCCCAGTACTACGGAGATCAGGAACTGTTCGATCGTGTGGAAAAGGTCATCTCCGAAGAAATTGTGGAAGTGGAAAAAGCCCAGGCTGATGTGCGTCCCAGGCTGGAAGGGAAGCTGGCCATGATGTTTGTCGGCGGCTCGCGTGCGCATCATTATCAGGAACTGTTCAGCGAGATGGGCATGCAGACCATTGCCGCCGGATACGAGTTCGCCCATCGTGATGATTACGAAGGTCGCCAGGTTCTGCCGTCCATCAGAGTGGACGCCGACAGCCGTAACATCGAGGAGCTTACCATTGAAAAAGATCCCGAACGATACAACCCGAGAATTCCCGAGGGAGAACTCAAATCAGGAGCACGGCACGGTATCAAGTTGAAAGAATATGAAGGAATGATGGCGGACATGGAAGAAGGAAAAACGTTCGCCATTGATGATATCAGCCAGTATGAGACCGAGAAAATGATCGAGATTTACAAGCCGGCCATTTTCTGTGCGGGCATCAAGGAAAAATACATGGTTCAAAAGCAAGGCATACCGATGAAGCAGCTGCACAGTTACGATTCCGGTGGACCCTACGCGGCATTCAAAGGCGCCATCAACTTTTATTATGAAATCGACCGCATGATCAACAGCAAGGTGTGGAGCCACATTCGGGCGCCATGGGAGGAGAATCCTGAACTGGCTGCCATGTACGCGAACGAATAACTATAGCCTTCAAGATAATGTCTTTGGACGGTGTTGTCGGCCGTCGCGGTATTAATAAGGCATACAGCTTCCTCCCCTGGCCTTGCCAAAAACATTATCTTAAACACTATATAGAGGAAAAGAAAAATGCTACTTCGACATACCCCCGAGGAAATATCCGAGCGAAAGGCCTTGACCGTTAACCCGGCCAAGACCTGCCAGCCCATCGGCGCCATGTATGCCTCCCTTGGCATTCATGGCTGTCTTCCCCACAGCCATGGCTCCCAGGGCTGCTATGCTTACCATCGGTCCGCTTTGACACGGCATTATAAGGAGCCGGTAATGGCGGCCACCAGTTCTTTCACCGAAGGCGCATCCGTATTCGGCGGGCAGGCCAACCTCTTACAGGCCATCAATAATATTTTTACTGTCTACAACCCAGACGTTATCGCTGTTCACACGACATGTTTGTCCGAGACCATCGGGGACGATATCCCCCAAATTTTCGGCAAGGCCGAGGCCGACGGTAAGATACCCGAAGGGAAATATGTACTGCATGCCAGCACACCCAGCTACGTTGGCTCTCATGTCACGGGTTTTGCAAACATGACAAAGGCCATGGTGGATTATTTTGCGACCGTCGGTGACCACAAAGAGAAGTGCATAAACCTCATCCCCGGCTGGGTCGAGCCCTCCGATATGAAAGAGATCAAACGCATCGCCGCCGAAATGGGGGTCAATTCGATCCTTTTTCCCGATACGGAGAATGTGCTCAACGGCCCTCAAACCGGAAAGTTCAATATGTATCCCAAAGGCGGCGTTACCATCGAGCAGTTGAAAAAGACCGGCAGCAGCCGGGGAACCATCGGCCTGGGGCGTTTGGCTTCCGGACCGGCAGCAATGGCGCTCGATGCAAAATGCAAGGTTCCGTGCGAAGTTCTGGATCTGCCCATTGGTCTTAAAGCAACAGATCGGTTCGTGGATACCCTGAGAAAAATGGCCGGCGTCACAGTTCCCGATTCCTTGAATCTGGAACGGGGGCAAATGCTTGACATCATCACCGACATGCAAGCCTATTTTTATCATAAAAAGGTCGCTCTGGTGGGTGATCCGGATCAGCTGGAAGCACTCACCGAGTTTCTGGTCGATATCGATATGATGCCCATCCATGTGCTCACCGGTACCAGAGATAAGAAATTCGAGAAGCGTATCCAGGCGCTGACAGCGGATCTTCCCCACGAAGTGAACGTCAAGAGCGGCGGCGACATGCTTCTTTTTCATCAATGGATTAAAAATGATCCGGTGGATCTGATGATCGGCAATACCTATGTCAAATACATTTCCAGGGATGAGGATATTCCCTTTATCCGGCACGGCTTCCCAATTTTGGATCGCATCGGGCACAGCTATTTCCCCACGGTGGGCTACCAGGGCGGCATGCGACTGCTTGAGAAAATCCTGGATGCGTTGATGGATCGCCAGGATCGGGACTCTTCGGAAATCGAATTCGAACTTGTTATGTAACTTGAGAGGATAACATGGCCGGCATCTCCATATTAAAAGGCAGAGAAAAGCAGATTTATCAAAAAGGCAGTCAAGACTTCGATATGTCTTGTGAAAAAAAGAGTCTGGCCGGTTCCATCAGTCAACGGGCCTGTGTGTTTTGCGGCTCCCGGGTGGTGCTTTACCCCATCGCCGACGCACTACATCTCATACATGGCCCGATTGGCTGCGCGTCCTACACATGGGACATTCGCGGCTCGCTTTCATCCGGTCCGGAATTGTACCGCATGAGTTTTTGCACGGATCTTCAAGAAAAGGACATCATTTTCGGGGGTGAGGAAAAATTGCGAAACGCCCTCGATAGACTCATCGATAAATATCAGCCCAAGGCGGCGTTTGTCTATGCGACCTGTATCGTCGGTTTGATTGGCGACGACATTGATGCCATTTGTAGAAAGATGTCGGAAGAAAAAGGCATCCCGGTCCTGCCGGTTCACTCCGAAGGCTTTAAAGGAACCAAAAAAGACGGGTACAAGGCCGCCTGCGATGCCATGGCCAAGATTGTCGGTACCGGCCCGACCGAGGATGTCAGCCCCCTAAGCCTCAATATTATGGGAGAGTTCAACATCGCCGGCGAGGCATGGATCATCAAGGATTATTACGAACGTATGGGGTTGGATGTTGTTTCCGTTTTCACCGGGGACGGACGGGTGGAGAACATCAAGCGTTCCCACGGTGCGGCCCTTAATGTCGTACAATGCTCGGGGTCGATGCTGCATCTGGCTGAGCGCATGAAAGAAGAATATGGAATTCCTTTTAAGCGGGTCTCCTATTTCGGCATCGAGGATATGTCAAAAGCGCTTTATGATGTGGCGGAGTATTTTCAGAATGACCATCCCGAAGTCATGCAAAAGACCAAGACCATTGTGAGTGAAGAGATAAAGAAGGTTCATCCGATCCTCAAACAATACAAACGCAAGCTTCGGGGGCGCAAGGCCGCCATTTACGTTGGTGGCGCCTTCAAGGCGTTCTCCATGATCAAGGCCCTGCGAACGATAGGGATGGATGTGGTGTTGGTGGGATCGCAAACGGGAACCAAGGAAGACTACCAGGTCCTCAAGGATATGTGCGACGAGGGAACCGTAATCGTGGACGATTCCAACCCCGTCGAGCTTTCCAAATACAGTATCGAAAAGGGTGTTTCGTTTTTTGTCGGTGGCGTCAAGGAGAGGCCCATGGCATTCAAGTTGGGAATTGGCTTTTGCGACCACAACCACGAACGCAAGCTATCCTTGGCCGGATACAGCGGCATGATCAATTTTGCCAGGGAAGTCTACGCGTCGGCGACCAGTCCGGTGTGGCAGTTCGCTCCCAAACAGGATCAGAGATAAGAAAGGCGCTCATCATGAAAATCCAAGCCAAGGAAGAATACAAAGCCTCGAGTAATGCCTGCAAACTTTGCAGCCCGCTTGGCGCATCATTGGTGTTCAGAGGAATTGAAGACACGGTGCCGTTGCTGCACGGATCGCAAGGGTGTTCGACATACATCCGTCGCTATATGATCAGTCATTTCAACGAACCCATAGACATTGCCTCCTCCAATTTCTCGGAGGAAACAGCCGTTTTCGGCGGTGGAGCGAATTTGAAACTGGCCGTGGAGAACATCGTTCAGCAGTACCACCCGAAAATGATTGGCGTGGGCACGACCTGCCTCAGCGAAACCATTGGCGATGACGTTCCCATGATTTTAAAAGACTACCACAACGAGCATCCCGATGATGATGGCACGGTGATTGTTTGTGTGTCTACGCCAAGCTATTCGGGAACCCATATCGATGGGTTCCACGGCGCCGTGCGGGCGACTGTGGATACCGTTGCCGTCAAACAAAGCGATACGGTGCCGGGGATTAACCTGTTCCCGGGTATGCTGTCACCGGCGGACCATCGCCATTTTCACGAAATTCTTTCCGATTTCGGGATGCCCTACACCATGCTTCCCGATTACTCGCAAACCCTCGACGGCCCCATGTGGACTGAATATCACAAGATTCCCCAGGGCGGGACGCCGGTCAAGCGTATCGTTGCCATGGGCGATGCCGTGGCGAGCATCGAGTTGGGACGGGTTCTCGCGGAAACAAAAAGTGCCGGTAAGGTGTTGGCAGAAAAGTTCGATATCCCCAACCATGGCATAGGGCTGCCGATCGGGATCAAGGAGACCGACGTTTTTTTCGAGCATCTTGCGAGTGCCGTCGGAAAACCCGTGCCCGAGAAGTATGTCGAGGAACGGGCGCGTCTTATCGATGCTTACGCAGATGGGCATAAATACGTTTTCGAAGCCCGAGCCGTTCTCTATGGAGAAGAAGATCTCGTCATCGGAATGGCTTCCTTTTTGTCAGAATTTGGCGTTATCCCAGCGCTTTGTGCGTCTGGCGGGAAGAGCGGTCATCTCAAGGCCAAACTTCGCCAGGTCATAGACGATTTTGATCAAAAAGAGATTAAGGTCATGGAAGGCGTCGATTTTGTAGATATCGGGGAGGCTGCCCGAAAAGTCAATCCCGATTTTTTTATCGGCAACAGCAAAGGATACAAAATCGCCCGCGAAATAAAAAAACCGCTCATTCGCATCGGTTTTCCCATCCATGATCGCATGGGGGGGGCGAGGGTGTTGCATGTGGGTTACCGCGGCGCCCAGCAATTGTTCGATACCATCACCAATACAATTATCGCCATTAAGCAGGATTCGTCACCTGTCGGATATTTTTACATGTAAGCAAAAGGCGGCATCGGTCGCCTACCATATCGGGAGAGAAAAATGGATCTATCCACCCACCCCTGTTTCAATGCCAAAATGAGAGGCCTATACGGGCGGGTACACCTTCCCGTTGCGCCGCGATGCAATATTCAATGTAACTACTGTGATCGCAAATACGATTGCGTCAACGAAAGTCGACCCGGGGTTACCAGTGCGGTGTTAAGCCCGCATCAGGCCATGTCTTATCTTGAGTACGTTCTGGAAGAAGTAAAAAATATCTCGGTCGTAGGCATTGCCGGCCCGGGAGATCCGTTCGCCAATCCGGAGGAAACCATGGAAACCTTGCGACTGGTTCGAGAGAAATACCCGGAAATGATACTTTGTCTGGCGACCAACGGGCTGGGGATCGGCCCGTATATCGATGAGCTCAGTGAGATGAATGTCAGCCATGTTACCATCACCCTGAATGCCATCGATCCTGAAATCGGATCTAAACTCTACGCCTTCGTGCGCCACGGAAAAAAAGTGTTGGCGCCAAAAACTGGATTCAATGTTCTGTTGGAGAAACAGCTTGAGGCCATCATTCGGCTCAAGGAGAAAAACGTTACCACCAAGGTCAATACGATCATCGTTCCGGGAATCAACAACACCCATATCGAAGCGGTGGCCAAGAAAATGTCGGTATTGCGAGTGGATATTCTCAACTGCATTCCTTTCTTCCCTAACAAGGGGGCCGCGTTCGCGGGCATAGAAGAACCGCCCAAGGAAATGGTGACCCAGATTCGAAAGAAGGCGGCGCAATATATTCCTCAGATGTATCATTGCAAACGTTGTCGGGCTGATGCGGTCGGCATCCTTGGTGAGGAAAACGGATGTGCGATCAACGAGAAACTGCAGGAATGCTCGCAGCTCCCTGAGATCCACGACGAGAAGCGGCCTTATGTGGCCGTGGCCAGCTTGGAAGGTGTATTGGTCAACCAGAAACTTGGCAAGGCTGAGGAATTGTACATCTACGGCCAACGGGACAATGGAGAAATATACTTTGTGGAAACCCGTAAGACACCCGAGCCGGGTGGCGGTATGCAACGCTGGGAGGACCTGAGCGAGGTGATCGGCGATTGCCGGGCTCTGCTTGTTGCCGGGATCGGTGACAATCCCCGCCGCACGTTGAGCAAAAAGAAAATCGATATTCTTGAGTTGGATGGAATGATAGAAGATGCGGCCGAAGCCGTTTTCGAAGGGCATAGCATGAACTTCATGGTCCGGCGGGATGTTGTGGCGTGTAATAAGCAGCATCCCATGGCGGGAATGGGCTGCATGTAGACCGTGCCAACCCACGGATGGTTAATTTGCCTGGTATCGGCGTTGCGCGAAAAATTTTATCCTCGGAATATTAACTGTATGCCTGCGGTAAAATTTCTCACACGCCTTGATCTCGAACAAATTATCCTATTCGTGGATAGGTACTGAAAAAACAGAAAACAAGGAAGGAATTAAAAATGGAAAAGCCGGAACATCATATTTTTGTCTGTGCCAGTTTTCGTGCCGACGGAGAAGCCAAGGGCGTGTGCAACAAGAAAGGATCGATAGATCTTTTGCCCTACATTGAAAACGAAATCCTCGATCGCGGGTTGAATGCCCAGATCACCAGCACCGGTTGCATGAAAGCTTGCGACCATGGCCCGGTGATGGTGATCTATCCAGCCGGCCAGTGGTACGGGAATGTGGAGAGTGAGGATATTGTAGACGAGATTCTCGATGCGCTTGAGGATGGCGAGGTGGCGGACGCTTATTCCATATGAGGTGTGGTGCCTAAGGGGTAAAATCAAACCGAGGCTTTTTTTGAAACACAAATAAAAATGGCCGGACGTTTTTTTGAAAACGCCTCGGCCGTTATTATTTCAGAGTTCAAGTTTTAGATGAGAAACGGCATCCGTTGATCACCTTGATGGTGATTGCCATGGGATGTGCGCCATTAATTCTTTCCTTTGTTCCCTTGGTAGTCAAGACGGTGAACCAGGAAAGAGGTGCCTTTTTCTTCGAGAGCTATCGTTATCTTACCGGTATTTTCACGCCACTCTTTGTCCGGGGGCAACCATCTCAGGAAAAAGCTTCCATTGACCTCCAGCATGTTTCCATCGTTTTCGCGCGTTACCCGATCTAATTCGATTTTATAGTAGATGGTGTCAATAAATGTAAAATTTCTTTGATACTTGGACCAAAGTTTGTGGATGGATTTGCCGTTTTCCACGGCATCGGGAGCAAAGAATTGCTGGAACGCTTCCAGGTCCTTGGAGGAATAGGTGCTACAATAGTTTTGCAAAAAAGCATTCAACCGGCTTTCCATGGACTCGGCAGCGACCGGTTTTTCGACTGCATTAGGTTCGGTTGCCGTGGCTTGTAGTTTCGGAGTTGCGTTAACCGGTGGCGTGAGGCCGCTTACCGGTTGGGGGGCGGTGATCACCGACAAATCTTTTTTCGCTGGGGTTGTGACGGTCGGAGGAGCTGGTACAGGCGCTACCGGTTTGGATGCTACCTCCGGTTTCGTTTTTGGTGCAGCCTCTTGCCTTTTGGGGGTTGTATCAACCGCCGGTGTGGCGTCAGGCGGAGTTTGGGGTTGGCTATCGGTTGCCAGATCCCCTGTTTGGGGCTTAGCAACGGCTGCTGGCGTTGGAGCAGCTGTAGTCGGTTTAGCCGTTACCAGTTTTGGCGCTTCATCCGCTTTCTCTTGTTTCAACTGTGCGACAGAAGGGGGCGCGGGTTCCGGTGTCGGCTGTTTGTCGCTTAAAGCAGCAAGATCATTTATCCGAGAATTAGTGTCAGGTGATGAACTTGGTTCGGTTGTGATCGATGGCGCGGCCGTGTCTCCAACAGCAGGGGCATCCGGTATCTCTACGGGTTGTGCTATTATTGGTAGATCAGGTTTCTGTGTGGGTGTGTCTGATGATTGACCGAAGAGCACGTTTTGCTTTGGTGAAATTGGCGGTATTTGATTGGCCAACGCGTCATCTTCGCTTGGAGACGAAGGCGGCTCGATTGCAGATCCGGATTCAGTGGCACCATCAATTTCAGCTGTTTCAGCAATATTGGTGGAAGGGGACGTTTCCGTCCCGGCAAGCATGGTTCCGGTATTTGTATCGTCATCGTCAATAGGTTCTGTTGCCGGTGACTCGGTTTCTTCGGCCGTTTGCGGTGGATTATCCACTTTCCGGACGATGGCTTGTGAAGATGACGATGGCTCAGTCGTCTTTTTTATAGGCCACAGCCCGCCAGTGTCCAATGATAGAAAATAATAGCCGGCCACGGCAACAACGGTGGTGCCGATAAAGATGGCCGAAAGGTAAACCCATATGCTTGACCGCCGTGACGGCTGTGCAGAAGGCGTTGGCGCGGGAGACGGCTCGGGAGTGGGTTTGCGTTTGGGGCGAGTCGGTATAGTCGGTTTTGACGTCGGCGGGGGAAAGCTGCTTCTCGCAGCGATGTTCAATTCGACCCCGCACTCCTGGACAATTTTCGAATTGATCGTTTTCGAATCGGACGCAAAGCCCGTCAGCAGTGAATGGTCGCAAAGAATGTTGATGCCCCGGGGGAAGCCTTTGGTCGCTCTATGGATTTCCCGAATGGCGTCGGTTTTGAATATTTTCTGTCTGGCTCCGGCGACCTCCAAACGATGCTCGATGTATTGGCCGGTCTCTTCTTCGGTGAGTGGCGGAACATGGTAATAGATGGCAATTCGTTGGCGCAGGGCTCTGTTGGCGGGTTCCAGCAACGTATTGTTAAATTCGGGCTGACCGACAAAAAAGATATTGATCAGCTTGCGGTCATCCAGCTCGATGTTGGAGAGAACCCGAATTTGATCCAACAGTGCGTTTTTTATCCGTTGCGCTTCATCAACGATAAGCAGAACTCTTTTCCCATCATTATCGGCCTGACGGAGGAAGCGTTCCAGAGTGATCAGAAATTCGCCCTTGCTGGTAAATGGGGTGTCGATGCCGAACTCAGCGGATAGAAGCCTGAAAAAATCGTTGATGCTCAAGCCCGGATCGGTAATGCGCGCCACAATGGTCGACGAATCCAGTGTCGTGAGCATGCGGTGGATCAGTGCTGTCTTGCCAACCCCCACCTCTCCGGTAAGCAGCAGGAAGCCGAGGTCTCCCATGACGCCGTACCTCAGCGTCGCCAGGGCCTCCTCGTGTTTCTCGCTATGCCAAAAGAATTCAGGCCCCGGGCTCAGGCCGAAAGGTTTTTTTTTAAGATGGTAATACTCAAGATACATAGGACAATTTTCAACCGCTTCCGGTCATCGTCTGATAAAAATTCGCAAAAAATGAGGAGCTGGCTTCCATGCAATTTTATTTTCGGCAGTTTATGCCTGGGCGTAATGAAAAAGCTATAAAAATGTTGGCGTTTTTAATTTGCATAAGCCCGCCGTCCTTATACAACAAAATCATCGGCTGTCAAAAACGAATCGTGGCATTAATTGAAGCAGCCTTTGATAAAACTGAAAAGATGCAGGCCCGCCGAATGAATAAGGTATCATTCGGCGGGCCTGTATCGTCAAATCCACAGATGTTTTCTGCCAATAGACCGGTGTTGATGGCCTTATCTATCTTCCGGAATAGCTGAAGCCGGTTCCTAAAATCGAAATACCGAATCCATGCATTTTTCCGGCAGAGGCGCTTTCGTCGATTACGAGAATGTCCCGGTCGCCGATGGCTGTTTCCGTGGTGCCAGGTTTAGCGAGATCCAGTTCCACGATTTCACGGTCTCCGGTCTTTGTCATGCGCACCAGGGTGAGTTTGTCTTTTATCGCCCAATATTCGAAACCGCCGGCTTTGATAATGGCCTCCCGGACGGTTGTATGGTGCTTGATGGCATAGGCGCCGGGCCGTTTGACGGCACCGTCCACGAAAAAGACGCCTGCTTCGGGGATGAAAATAACATCGCCGCCATTGATTTCGATATTAAGCTCTACGTTGCCTTCACTGATCAGCCGATCAAGATCGACCATGAATGCTTCAGGCTTGCTGGATTTTAATTTACGAATCTGGATGATTTGGCCGGCCTTTTCGCTCAAGCCGCCTCCCAAGGCAATCACGTCAAGCAATCTGAGCTTGGTGGGATAATCATAGGTGCCGGGCTTATTGAATTGACCCATCAGGGTCACGCGCTGGCTGACGTGCTCCTTTACAAAAACGGAAACATGAGGGTCATTAATATACCGTTTGCGATACAGCGATTCGATTTTTTCTTCGGCCTCCATGGCCGTGAGGCCTTTCACGGTTACGGTTTTGATCAGTGGTAGGGTGATAAATCCTCGTGAGCTGACTCGTACCGTGGTCTCGAGTTCCTCGGCCTCGAAGACGCTGACATTAAGAAGATCTCCCTCGCCAAGCAGGTATTCCCCTGGATCTCCGGGAGGCGTCGCCCGGCTGAAAATCGTGTTGTTTATTTTTTGTATTTCGCCTTTGTCTAGGCGATAGTCGTTGGCTGACTGTGCCGGCTGGGCTGCGGCTTGTTTCCAGGCGGGAGGGGGCGGCGTCGAAACACAGCCGTAGACCACCAGGATCGCCATCGTCATCAGCGCCGTCAACAAGCGTGTCGGCCACGACTCGATTTTTGAAATGATCATGAGTTGTCCATTAAATGGGAGACGCTTTTTTAAGTGGGCACGATAGGCTCAATCAGGGCGAAGACGGGCTGACTTCGGAGCCGCTGCTGCTACCGCCATCACCGCCACCGCCACCCCCGGCGAGGCCAAGAACGAGTCCGCCGAGAACGGCCCCCCCGATGGTGCCGATGGTGATTTTCTTCCGTTTTGACCAGCCTGTTTTCTGGCTTTTGGGCTGCTCCATGGCCGCCGGTTTGTCTTCGTCCGGGGTTTTTTCCTCGGGCAGGCCGATGTCCATGTCGGCCTGGGCCAGGATGATTTTCTGACCGGCCCCGATGCTCATCATACCGTCATCGGTGAGCACATCCATGGCGCCGCCTTCGGCAACGCCAAATTCGCTGTTGGTATCCCCGACGGCAAGGTAGCCTTTCAGCGCCGCATCACCGAAGCCCACTTGAAGGCGGATCCGCTGGACGTCGATCTGGCCGTTTGGGGTAACGAAACTCAGCAGTTGCCGTTCGCCCATGGTTTTGAAATAGACGGTCCCCTGTTTGACGAATACATTTATCTTGCGGCCGGCAGTGTTGATGGAAAAGACGCTTTGGTCTTCGGCCACGAGGTACAAACCGTTTAGTTTGACGCCACACCGGCCCTCGGTGGAAATAATCGCCCCCTCGGGTAGCGGGGCTTCCTGGGTGTATACCCCAATTACCTGATCGCCGCGCCACAGCGTCACCCGGTCGGCTGGTCGGATGCGATCCATGCCGGCCAATGCAATGGTACTCTGCCCGATCATGAAAACGATCAGCAAGATTATAAATTTTCGGGCACCCTTTCTTTTTGTTCTTAGTCGATCCATGGCTGCCTTCCCCTTTGGTGATTTTCTTAATTTTACCGGTTGTTCATAAAAACGCAAGTGGGTCGATTTTTTGGCTTTCAAGCAGGAGCATGAGAGCCGTATGAATCCGTTTGGCGTTTTAACAACGATCATCGCGTACGATCACGACAATCACTCCAAAAGCGCCTTGGCATCGCTATGAGACATCCCCTTGCTGGAATAGGTGTAATAGGATTTATAATAACCAGAATAGCCGTAGTTGCGGCTGAAATCAACTTTATTGACAATACAGCCTAAAATTACTCCGTTGACATTGGCGATGGATTTTTTGAACTGGCCGATGGCCTCGCGGCTGGATTCGCCCACGCTACTGACCAGGACGATGCCCCCCACCTGTTTCGAGAGGATCAGCGTATCGGCAAATCCGATATGCGGCGGGCCATCCAGAATGATCCGGTCGTACCGTTCGGACAAGTCGTTCAGCAGGCGTTGGAATCGTTTAGACGCTAACAATTCGGCCGGATTGGGTGGGACCGGGCCGGCCGGAATTATGTTCATCTTTTTCCCGTGGGCGCTGAAAATCTTAATTCTTTTCGAAACGCCGGCCAGGAAGCTGGTTACGCCATTTCCGTTGACCCGGTTTTGCAGATTGAACACCTCGTGCAGCCTGGGTTTGCGCAAATCCACATCAATGAGTACCGTTTTTTCGCCCGCTGCGGCAAAGCTCAGGGCCAGGTTGATGGCCAGGGTGGTTTTGCCCTCGCTGGGTAACGTGCTGGTGATGAGGAAGCACTTGGACCGGCTGCCGGAGCCGGAGAGCTGAACCGATACCCGCGCCGAGCGAATGGCCTCGGAAAAGGCCGATCGGGGATGGTGCAAGAATGCGTTCTCCAATCCGTTTTTGTCGGGCTTGGCATGGGGAACCGCGCCCAGAAGCGGGATGTTGAAATTGTCCGGGATTTCATTGGGATGGGTCAGGGTGTCGGAAAAATATTCGGCCAGAAAGGCGCATCCCATGCCGCCGAGAAGGCCAAGCACAACGGCCAGCAGAAGGTTGAGCCGGATGTTGGGCTCGACGGCCTCAAGGGGCAGGGCCGCGCGATTGACGATCTGGATGTTGCTGGCCGTGACGCCGGACATGGACTCGATTTCCTTGGCCCGCTGCAAAAGGCTTTGGTAGATGGCCTGGTTGGTTTCCACTTCGCGCTTCATGATCGAATACTGTGTCGCGCGGTCGTTTAAATCCAGAACCAGTTCCTTCTGGCGGGCGATTCGCGTTTCCATGGCGGCGACGGTTTTTTGGGCCGATTTGTACTGGTTGACGATGGAGAGAAAAATACTCTCTTCCTGCTCCTGAATCTGGGCGGCTATATTGTCCATGCGCGCCTTGATCATCTTCACCTTGGGGTAATCGTCCTGGAAGGTTGTTTTTAGCTCTTCGTAATTTGCGCTGAGTTCGGCATACCGCTTTTTCAGACTGGCGATCAGTTCGTTGGCAAGTACCTGCGGCAAATTGCCGTGCCCGTCCTTGAGGGCCTGTTCAAAGAAGGCTTCCTTGGTGATCATGTCGGCTTCCGCCTCGGCGTATGCCGAGTTGAGCTCTTCCAGGTGGCGATAGATACTGTTGATCTTAGCGTCCAGGGAAACGATGCCAGCATGTTTGGCAAAGGCGTTGAGACGTTCTTCGGCCTTTTCGAGATTGATTTTGGCGCGATCCATCTGCATCATCAGATAATCCCGGGCAATACCTGATGCTTCCACCTTCAGTTCCATTTTCCAGTTGATGTAATCCTCGATCAGGGTGTTGACCACCGACTGGGAAAACTGTCGGTCCGGGGAGCGAAAGGATACATCAATCAACATGGATTTACGGCTGGGGGTGATGGTGAGGTTTTCCGACAGGTATTCGGCGATTTTTTGATGATCGGCGATCTCTTTGTCAACCGCCTTTTGCTGCTGATTGGAGAGTGTCTTTTTTACCTTGCTTTTCAGGGCTGCGGTAAATTTGGACAGCATTCCGCTACGGCCCTCTCCAAAAACCGCTTCTTGTATCACCGGATGAGCGGGCAGGTTCAGTTTGTCGATTACCCGGGCGATCATCGCCTGGCTGCCAAGCAGTTCGGCCTGGGTTTCGTAAAACTCGCGGGCCTGGATTTCCGATCCCATTACCTCCTGGAAACTTGTCACGCGGGGGCTTTCCTGGCTGACCTCGACGGTCGCCGTGGCTTCGTAAATCCGGGTCGCGGCCAGGGTGTAAATCAGGGTCGATACGAAAACCAGGGCCAACACGGTGATGATCAGCCATTTCCGGCGAAGAATGACATCCAGGTAGTCACGCAGTTGAATTTCTTCGCTTTCCTGCCATTCGGGATACGGTTGTTGCACTTGGGAGGGTAGAAAACGTCCCTGGTCCGTTCCCTGTGTAATACCCCGGTCATTGCTGTTTGCCGGTGGTGTGTGATGTTGGGGCATGCGGGGGTCCTTCTTTATCGATGTTTCTATTAATCTGTAATGCTTTGCGGTGCAAGGTCAGGGCCAGAACCGGGGGCGGATGCTTCTCGCAGGCATTGGGCTGGATCGGTGCCGACATCTTCCAACCTGAAATTGTCAAGCCACAACGTCCCTCTGATTTTCGAATCGAACCGCATGCTGGGGGTCCGCCGCAGCCGCACGATTATGGCTTTGCAATCAGTGGGTACGGTAAAGTCGATGACGGCTTCCTGCCAGTTATGCGTGCCGGTTATTGGCTTTCCGGCCACATGCAGGCCTTTCCGGTCATAACCCACAACTTCCATGAACGGTCCCTGGTCGGTGGTGATGCCGATGGTTTTCCAGGTATAGGAGAGGGTGTAACAGGCGCCCGGGTTTACGGAAATGATCTGAAAAAGATGGTGAAAGGCGATATTGGCCTTGCCGCCGAATCTCAGCCGCAAGGAGTGGCGACCTTGGGCACTTTCGGAGAAAATCCGTTTTGCGTCCCAGTTGTCTTGCTTGTCTGGCCACAGCCGCCAGCCAAACCCCTTATTGATGATTTTTTTTTCGAACCCCGGGTTGGTCAGGCCGTCGCTGCCCGTCACTTGCCGCCAGATGGCCGCTGCCCGATCGATGCGTTTGTGGCTTAAAAGGAAATCGGCATAACGCAGGGAAAGGTCGTTATCCGGCGGGGCGGTTATGGTCATGGCCCGCCATACGGCAAGACTCTCCCCGGCCAATCCCCAGCGCATCAACCACTCGAGATAAATGGGCAGGTTCTCCGTATCCAGGGCACTCAGTACGGCCTCGGCATCGCCTCTCAAGCTGCTATACAGCAACTGAAACGTATCCTGTGTCAGTTGTCGGTGCGTCAGCAGATCGTTGGCATACTGCCTGACGTGATCGATCATGCCCAATTGACTGGCTAGGACCATTTGAGGCCATTTCCAACGCTGGACCCCATCGGTAAGCCGGTCGGTAAAAGCCAGGATCGCCTTGGCCCGGGAGATGTTTCCCATGACGGCTTCGGCTTCGGCCAGGCGCAGCCAGGCATCGATGTGCAGGACGTTGCCGGAAACGGCCTGCCGGAAAAAGCGAGCGGCTTTTTCCGGTTGCGGATCATTCCAGAATTGCATGCCGAAGGCATACTGGGCTTCAGGAATGTCGGCGAGCCGATGGGCGGCCCGCTCCGATGGTTCCAATGTCTTCAAATGGACGGACCTCAGCGGCCAGTTGGCCCGGATCGTCCAAATACTCATCGAAATCAGGACGGCGCTCAGACACCCATGCACAAGAAAGCGCATCAAAGGGCGAGTCGCGGCATCTCGACGGGCTTTCCCGGCTACCATAAACGCCACCACTGTTTTTTTGGTTTTTTGACCATCGTATCGATAATGGTCATTGGTTGCACGGTTTGGTCCCCGAGGATATTTTTCGGGTTTTCGATGGTGAGCCGGCGAAGGTTATCGATGCCGATGACCCTGGCCAGCGCGTTTCCCGCCATCTGGATCTGTTCGCCGGAGGGAAAATGTGGATTGTGGCTGTCCGTGGCCAGGCAGTGTATCCATCCTTTACGGGCAAATACGTTGGCGGTGCGTTTTACGTCCCGTCCGTACATGCCGATAAAGCTGCCCCAATTGACTTGCAGATAGACACCGGCATCGATCAGTTCTTCAACCACATCGAACCGGCCAGCCAGATGGGAGCAGCGTTCGGGGTGCGCCAGAAGAACCCTGTATCCCATGGCCATGATGGAAAACAAAATGTCTTGCCATCCCTGTGGAAGCTGCTGAAAAGGAGGCTCGATCAGCAGACAGGCTGAACGGCCCAGCGGCAGGAGCGATTTGGCGGCCAATAAATCGGGGATCTGAGGATCCATGGCGATCTCCATGCCGGGCACGATGTCAAGCTTCAGGCCGGCGCTGCGCAGGGATTCGTTAAGGCGTCCGATCTGTGTCGTGATAGCCTCCACCGAGGGCATCCAGGTTGTCCCCGCAACCATGTGCGGCGTGGCCGCAACCACACGATAACCGGTTTTGACCAGGCTCTGGGCCATTTGAACGCTTTCCTTGACCCGTTTGGGACCATCGTCCAGTGAGTGCAGAATGTGGCAGTGCAGATCGATCATATGCAATAGTGGTTCAGACAGGCGATTTTGGGGTTTCAAGGCCGGCTGGTACGAGGCCGTTGCCGGATGGATTCGGTTTGACGAGAACAGGGGACGCTTTGCGTTTCCTGAGGCGCGTACCGGCGTTTAAAATGGCCATAAGCGCCACCAGGTAAACACAATTGGCCGGAATCTGGAAATTGAAATCAAAAAGGCCGTGCACCCCAATGGATGCGATGCCGCTGAAGGCGCCGACGGCCATATAAAACCGAAAAGGATCGTGGCGGGGGTCGAGCTTTTTCATACGCCGGACGCAATTGGTCAGAAAAGAAAAAATGGCCAGCGTCAGCGTAACCAAACCGACCCATCCGGTTTCGATTGCCAATTGAAAATAATCGTTGTGTGTATAAATGACTTTTTTTCCGGAAGTTTCCGAGAAGTTGTATATGGCGAACACATTTTCGTAATTGCCCAAACCGATCCCCATGGGGTGATCTTTAAGGATTTGAAAGCTGTCGTGCCAGATGGCGATTCGGGACCCCCCGTCGTTGGGAATACTGAAAAAACGATCGATGACCGGGCCGATACCGATGACCAGGCTGTAAGAAGCCAGGAGAATAAACGCGGCGCCCATGGTGATCCGAATCCGCTTGGAGAGTTTTTGCACGCCCGGCTTTGCCATGGCAAAGAAAACCATCAGCCCGACCATGCCGGAGATAATACCGGCCCGGGAACGGGTGAGAATCAAGGCCAGCAGGAAAATCGTCGTACACAGGGCCATCAGTGCCTGCCGGTTGAGCCTATCGGAATGAAGCGCCATTTTTATGGAGTGCGCCCGGCCGCTCAGGGAAAGCGTCAGCCCCAGCGCCAGGGGCCAGATCATTTCAATAAAACCGGCAAAATTGTTACGATTGATAAATGTCCCCCGTGCGGTTCCCAGATATTCCCGGATATAATCGACCCAGAGGACGCCCATGGAGGGCACCAGCGCCTGAATGATTCCATAGAGGGATTCGGCCAGCCCGACGGTAATCATTGCGCCGACAATGTATTTGAAGGTTTTGCGGCCGGCGCACAGGTTCCGGATCGTTACATAAAAAAAGGCCAGGCTGAGCAAAAAGGTCCACCAGGCAAAGGCGGCCCTGGAAGAATAACTGATGGCCTGATGGCTCGTGGCTTGGTCGGTAAGCTCCCAGGCCTTTGTCACGATTTCGGCGCGCATAGGACTTAGAACGGACAATAACGGAATTGGCAGCGGCACACAAAGAAACAGCGCCCAGATAAAAAAGATGGATAGGGCGATCGTTTTAAAGTGGAATTTCCGGGGTAAGGCAGAAGGTGCAATCAGAACACCAAGTGCATAAGCAACGACCATCATCAGGCCATAGAAGGGCCAGACCCATGGCTGCACGCCGGCAAACGGGATCGGAATGGTCACAATGATAAATAGGGACAACGCAGAAGAGGGGAACCGGCGCATTATATCGCTATCCATTACTGAAAGAGCCTGACAAAGGCGTCGCATTTTTTATCAATGTCAAATGCATGTTTGGCATAGCGGAGCGCATTCGATCGCATCCGATTCTGCAAGTGAACATCTGTTTTCAGGCGATCCGCGAAGCTGCAGAAGCCGGTAATGTCATCCGGTTCGGCCACCAGGCCCGATTGAGACGTTTCCACGATTTTCGAAGCAAGGTTCCTCTTGGGAACCGAAAGCAGCAAGGGGCGTCCAATGCAATGGTAGGACAGCACTTTGGACGGCACCGAAAAGAGGCCTGCCGCTTTGTCCAAAATGGCAATCAATACATCCGCGCTGGATAAAACCATAGGGAACTGCTCATAGTCAATATAGGAATAAAAACGGATGTTGGTTATATTCTCGGCTTTTGCCCGGTGTTTGAGCCAGGTTGCGCCCTCTCCTTCGCTGACGACGATAAGGACGACATCCCGGTCGTTGCGGTAATGCCTGGCCAGTTGCAGCAGGCGAGCCGGGTTGTGCTTCATACCCAGGGTTCCGGAATACAGAAAGCAGAATTTGTCGGCAATGCCTTGGGATTCGGCCCAGGTATTTTGCCTGGGGTGGGGTATGATTTCATCCAGCGGTGCCCAGTTCTCCACAACCGTGGTTTGCCGGCCCTGGGCCCAGGAGGTGACGATTGGCTTGAAATCCTGGGAAATAACAACGATGTGGTCCGACCGGCGCAATAAGTATTTTTCCAGGGCGATATAATACAGGGCGATCAAACGCCCAAAAACGGCAAATTTCTTTCTCAAGGCGTGGGCCATACCCATGCTGTAGATATCCTGAACCCAGAAGATGAACCGGCAACGGTCCATTTTTTTGCACAGATTGAACAACCGGTGTTGAATATCAAGTGGCGCATTACTGGAGATAATTACATCGGGTTTATAGTCTTTTACTATGGTTAGCAGTTGCCTTGAGTAATCGCTTTCGGCAAACCATCTTTTAATAAACGAATATTTAGGAAACCCGTGTTTCTGGGAAATTCCCATGATTTTAAAACGGTCAGGATCATCCAACCTTTTCCTAAGCGCCCCCTTTGGCGTTTGAAAGGATTTTGAATAGACGTGCAAGACGGAATAGCCGCGCTTGGCCAGGGCTCTGCTTAAATGCACCTGAAAGGGATGGCCGGAAAAATCGTGAACGATGATCTTCATGTTTATTTGACGGCTTTTACTTTTTTGAATAAAAAATCGGCTTGGACACGATTTCCCGCGCTATCGTAAGCCGTGTTTAATATATTCCGCAACGAGAAGCCCTTGGCGCGCATCCATCGGACGACGTCGCCGGCTAACTTCTGGCCGGCATAAAGCTCCATGAAAGAGCATTCGACATAAATACGATCAAATTGATCCAAAAGATCCGCGCACCCTTGTAATGCCTGAAACTCATAGCCTTGTACATCTAACTTAAGCATGGCCGGCGGGGCAATACCTTTCCCGGAAACAAAATCAGACAAAGGACTGACGATAATTTTTTCAGTCCCTATTTCCCAGGTGCCCGGAAAAAGCTTTTCCTGGAGGGCGGTAATGGGCAACAGGGAGGAGGAATCATCTGCTGCCGCGACATGAATCATCGCTTCCCCGGCCTGGGGACCAATGGCTGCCTGGTGGAGGGCTACCTTGGCATCACCCTGAAAAATACGGCGAAAGATTTCCGCCGGCTTTTCAAGGGGTTCGAAAGCAATGACGTTTGCCTTGGGGGACCATCTTCTGGCGGCAAGTGAAAATTGTCCCCTGTTGGCCCCGATATCGATAATGGTGTTGAGGTTTGGATCGAGCACTCGGCGATGCTCACTGCCGGCCAGAACGAGATGGCGTATCAGTGCGTCGATCGACTGTTTTGACTGAATCGCATACACCAGTTTTTTCAGTCGGAGGAAAAAGAGAGAAGCATTCATCAGCGAATTTGCAGGTATCATTCGGATGGGGCGTTATTTTTTATTAATTCCTGATAAACACCTGTCAGCTGCCCAACAATGTTGGGCCAAGCGTATTTTTTTTTCGCTGTATGGCGTCCCCTTTGTCCCATTGCGGTGGCGGCGTCTTTATCCTTTAGCAATTTGACAATCGCTTCCGCCAATTGATCGGAATTTAACCCTACAACCAGGCCGGCTCCGGCGTCATGAACGTCTCGCCAGATATTGACTCGATCGGAAATAACCACCGGACAACCGCAGGCCATGGCTTCAACAACGGTCATGCCAAAGTTTTCCGTGTAGGATGGAAGCACGAACACATCCGCATCGACATAGGCCTGGCGGGCTATGTCAGGACTTACGTAGCCTTCAAAAGATACATTGTTTTCAACTTGCTGATTTTGGCACCATTTTTTGACATTGCGTCCATAATCGTCATTATCCGGGCCAACTACGGATAAATGAACGTCTGGAATACTTCGGGCTATTCGGGCCAGAGCCGGTATTAATAAATCCAGTCCTTTTACAAAATTGATTCGTCCGAGAAACAGAATCAGCGGAGCGTTCTTGTCGAGATTTAACTGTTTTCGAAATGCACCATTTTCCGGCAAGTGGTGGTAGGGGGGCCAATCTATGCCGTTGGATATCACAACTGGCGTAGAGTTTATCCCCAGAAATAAGGCGCTGTTCAATTCTGCGTTACTTGTATAATGGATGGCTGAAGCATTGTTAAGATTGGGGAACTCAAACAATCGCTCATATAGTCTTTTAAGCGCTAAAGAATAATGGCTTTGTTTATATAAAAGGGGATTAAGACTGCCATGCGGGCGAATTAAATATGGTACTCCCACCATCCTGGCCCGCCAAGCGCAATATGTTGGCGGGAATCGGTAAAGCCCATGAATATGAATTATGTCAAATCCAATAATATTATGGTTAATCCATCGGGCAAAGTGTAGTGAAAAGCACAATGGTCCTAACGCACACAGAGAAAAATAGTAGATTTTGACTCCGCTTTCATATATCGGCCGGTTGGTGTCAACGGACAACTGGCCACGGGAGGGGGTCGCATTCGTGGTGCATACGACCACTTGGTGGCCCTGTCTCGCCTGTTCTCGTGAAAGTGCTTTGAGAACAATTGTTGGGCCACCAGCACGGGGCGACAAGTTGGTGATAATGTGAAGTATTTTCAACTTAACCAAGTGTTTGCCATGATAATAATCACCAGCAATAGTCACATTTTACCAATTTTAGCAGACCTCTTGCTGAAATTTTGTGTATGTGACCTGAGCCCAAGCGCGTAGCCCGCCTTCAGTAATTTTTTTTCCCTTCAAACCCCAAGATTCGATAGGAAAAGAAAAACCTGTTTTGGGCCGTGTTAACAGTTCCTTCGGAACTTTACCCCACGCTGCGTGTGCCATCGAGACTTTTCCGGTGGTTTTGAAACTTGGCATTAATGGCACAATGGAATCAATCAAGGTAGTATCGACAAATGGTACACGGATCTCCAGAGAATGTGCCATGCCCGCCCAGTCCGCATCCCGTAACAGTTGGTTTTGCATATAAAAAAGAGATTCAAGGATGAAGACTCGATGAAAATTGTCTATAAGTGGTTCGATTTGTCGATTGAGGTTGACCACTGGATCAAGCTTTTCCCAACCTTCCTTGACTATGTCCGGATTTAATATCTCTGGTAGTTCCCAAGGCATAAACAACCCTCTTCGCAGCAAATATGCACCGCCAAAGTTGCTACCATATTCAAACAGACCAGCAAATTTAGGCGAACAGAATCGCTTAATCATAGGTGCGGTCAGCAGTCGAAAGGATTTGCCGATACACGACAAAGGGCGTGTTAGACGGACAATTTTTGGTAATTGGTGAAAAGATGGATATCCGCCAAACAGTTCATCACCACCTACCCCTGAAAGAGCGACTTTAAGACCGGCCTCGGAAGCGTACTTGCTTACAAAGTATGTATTCGCTCCATCTATACTTGGTTGGTCCATTACGGAAAATAAATGATTCAATGAGGCTTCAAAATCGGTCCTTTTTATCCACTGAGTAGAGTGCTTGCAATTTAACCACCCAGCAATCCTCCCAGCCAATAGGGCTTCATCAGATTGTGTTCCTTGGTACTCGGTAAAGCCGAGTGTAAACGTTTGTAACGGGTTGTTCATAAAACCGCAAGCCAAGCAGGCGATAGTGGTAGAATCAAGACCTGAAGATAAAAATAATCCAACAGGAACATCGGAAACAATATGGTGCTGAATACTATCGCAAAGAGCTACTTTTAAATGATCGTGGTAATTATTTTCGTATTTGTTTGAGTTGTTGTTGATTGCTTTGTTTATCTGGTCTGACAAATTATAATAGAACATTAATTGAGGTTGCTTGGCATCTTTTCCGAACCAAAGCGCTGAACCTGCTGGAAGGGCGCGAATTCCTTTATACATTGTAAACGGCTCTGGAACATATCCAAATAGGAAAAACCCGACATGTCCTGCAGGCTCAAGTGCGGTATTGATTTCACCCGCTGCTAAAAGCGCTTTTACCTGGCTCGCCGCTCGGACTGTGCTACCGTCATCTGCATAATATAATGGCTTTATTCCAAGTTGATCTCTAGCTAATAATAAACCTTTTTTTGTTTCATCCCACAGGGCAATGGCAAACATACCTCTTAGCTTCTTTAGTGAATGGATACCTTCCGCTTGGTATAGGTTAAGAATGACTTCAGTATCGCTGTTGGAAAAGAAACGATAGCCACGCTTAATCAAACTTTTTTTTAGCTCTTTATAGTTATAGATCTCGCCATTGAAAACTATTTTTAAACTACCATCAGGCGTGGCCATGGGTTGTTCTCCGAAAGAACTTGGATCAATAACAGCTAAACGGCGGTGAGCAAGTCCCAGTCGTTTATCTTTAGAAACCCAAATTCCTTCTCCGTCAGGCCCTCGCTTTTGATGGGCAAGGTTAATAGATTCCAACCATTTATTTAAATTGGTAGAGGTATGGCTTTTTTGGTAATGAAAAATACTTCCAATTCCACACATAGAAAAAACTCATTTATGTAAAAGCTCGATAAAATTCTGATAAACGTCATCTACTGTGATTGAACGTATGCATTGCTTGTTTAAATCATTGCATTCGTCCTTCCGGCACCCCATGCAGGAAGTCCTTGTATATAGAATTTTGTTTTGTTTTCCAGGGGGAAACCATT
This sequence comes from uncultured Desulfosarcina sp., assembly GCA_963668455.2. Classification (GTDB taxonomy): domain Bacteria; phylum Desulfobacterota; class Desulfobacteria; order Desulfobacterales; family Desulfosarcinaceae; genus Desulfosarcina. Next base: position 743,744 of record CAXXOY010000011.1, on the reverse strand, counting down.
CTCCAGGCAAATTTCTTGAACTAAAGATTGCTAAACATGGGCAACCAACCGCTGACGCCAAATGCATTGGGCCACTGTCGTGCCCTATGTAGACTCTTGCATTGTTTAGAATTGCGGCAGATTCTCGAATACTTGTAATTCCACACAAATTAAGTTTTTTTTCTGGCCAATGTAAAAGCAATTTCGAAGAACGTTGTCTTTCATCGGCAGAGCCTATCATGATTAATCCCCAGCCTTTTAGCGTGTGTCCAATTTTATTTAATAGCAATGACCAATTGTGATCTCCCCAATCTTTAACGTTGGACTTAGCTCCTATGCTGACTACAATAATTGGGATATTTAAACCAAATTTATTTAGAATTAACTTGGCATATAGGTTTTCAGGTTTGGATAGCTTTAATTTAAATGTTGATTGGTTGATGGCGTTAATAGTGACTAATGATCGAATATTACGATATAGTCGGTGACATTCATATTCGTACATCCCATCTCCAAAAGATAGAGAATTTTGCAATCTCTTTTTTATGGGTAAACCAATAATTGACTTGATGCCACAGAATTTAAAAAATAAAGCATCGCGAAAAGTTCTAATGATTCCTTTTGATTCTGTTAGATAAATAAGTATATCAGGATGGAAGGAATATATTTGTTTGAAAAGTGATAGAATCTTGGCCGGTTTACGCAATCCAATTGGATATTCAATATAATTATGTATTAATTCTGTATTACCAAAAATATCTTTCATTAAGGTTGTTTTAAGAGAGTTGCTATTATTGGTTAGAACCCACCGTTCGGAATCGGGATAATTATGTGCAATTGCATAAATGATTGGAAGTGCTACTATTGTGTCTCCAAGTGAACCCAACCGGTAGATAAGAATGCGCTTAAAAAGCATATTGATTATTAAGGTAATCCTGTGGGTAAATTAATCAATTTGGAAAGTTAAGACATGTTGATACTAAGTAGAATTAGCTTAGCATGTGCGTAAACATTCTTTTTTTCCATGGCCGAAGGAATTCTCCCTGGGAGAGTAAGTTTGTTATCCAAAGCAGAATGAAATCTTGTGGAATAATCCTAATGATATGGAGCAGATAGGCATCTGAAGACCCCTCAACAAATTCATTATGGATACGTATGAAAAAGTAAATCGCCCATATATTATTTTGAAGGTTAAAACCAGATATTTTTTTTAATACTATCAACCAAATTAGACTTAACAAAAAGGGATATAAAAATGAGCCAAGCAAACCAAACGCAACATAACCTGTCCCAATTAGTGGTGCATTCGGAAATGATCCGGAATTTGGTATCCCAACACTCCAAAAAAGCCATGAGCCTTGACTGTGGTCAACTGGTTTGTTTGGTTCGATTATTCTGGGCATAGTTCTTTTAAATGCGTATTTAAAATCGGCTATTCCTACCGTTGAGTTTATATCGGCGCCATTTTTAAGAATATCTACATTGTTAATATGGCTCATACGTTCAAGTACGTTTTGTGGTTGTCCATAATAATTGCGATACCATTCAACTCTTTCAGCTACAGCTCTCCAATCCATATAGTCTTCAAATGCATCTTTCCAATTCTTTGCTATCTCAATGGTGGCGCTAATACGATCTGTCCATGGTAGGTCGGATCGAATACCTCGTAAGTAGAGAAAGATTGGTGTGATAAAAGAAATCATCAGCGTAAAGATTACGATTGTAACAACTAAGTGCTTCAAACATAGTTTTGCTCTATATGAAATACTGGTGACTAACCAACAAAGAAAAGCATCCATTATACTCATTCGAGAATTTAAAACCATCGCAAAGATAATTTCGATAGCAAAAAGAGTGAAAACCCATATGTCTATGCTTCGATGGCCGTTTGATTTAATAATTGCTCTTGCAATCCCGCTAATTAGAGATAGGTGAAGGAACGAAACGAAAAAGGCAGCTACATTAACTCCAGTATATTGATCTTCGATTCTCAGGGATACTAAAATATTGGCAGCAATGCCAACTAACGCTGATAAGAGTGAAACTCGAATTAGAAAATACGGACTTGTTGAATTCTGCAACAATGATTTCTTGATATTAATTAAGCTAGTTGTTTTTAGTGCAGCTAAGTAACCTAATATTCCAATGAATATCAATACGAAAGAACCTGTGGGGGAATATAAATTCGTATCTAATGGTTGTCCAAAAAAAAGTTTAGCAAAAATAGGAAAACCTACATAACGAAAACCAATCAATGCCAATAAAACAGATCCAAAATCTAAAAATCCAAAAACAATAACAGGATAAATGCTAATTAAAAAAGTTATCCCGGCGATAAAAACAACATCAGGTTTCGCACCTATATACAAATGAATGATACAAGCAACTGTTACTAATAGAATAGCGCCTTTTATTAGTGTCACGTTTAAATAGGTTTTTTTCCTATTACGAAATTTTTTAAATAAACGTTTTGCTATTGATGAATTTCTATTAATCATTGTTTATAATAAGGTTGTTAATTAATTATGGACGCCTTTACTAAATATATTTTCTATTGCATTTGTGATCCCATTAATATCACTCTCAAATGACCAGTCGTTGATTATTTGATAGCTTTCTTGGCCAAATTGATTACATAAATCACTATTTAATAATAACTTCTTCAATACCGATGCTAATTGCTCAATGTTCCCTGATTGGTAAATGAATCCATTTTTTCCAGATTTTACCAAATCTATTGCGCATCCAACCTTATCGCTCACAATCACCGCTTTGCCAAAATTCATTACTTCATTAATTACTAAACCCCAAGTTTCATGGTGCGATGGCAAAACAAAAATATCGCATAATTCATAGAAAAGGGATAGTTCTATTTGATTTTTAAACCCAAAGAAAAAAATGTTGTTATCTAATTCAAAATCGCACGTTTTTCTCATAAGAAAAGAACGTGTTTCACCATCGCCGACATATAATAAATAAGGTTTTGGATTGATATAATTAATAATTTTATTGTAAGCATAAAAGAGATCAATAGTACCTTTATCTCTTGTCATTTTCCCAGTGTATAGTAGTATTGGTCTCTCTAAACATAGGCCAAGAAGTCTTTTTTTTTTAAGTCTAACTTTACGAAATCGTTTTGCATTTATTTGAAAAAAGTCATTGTCAACCGCCCATGGCACATCGAAAATTTTATTTTCCGATATTCCATGTTCTAAATAGTAATCTTTGTTCAATGTTCCTACGCTTAGGAACCCATCACAAATAATATTTATAAAGAAAAAAAATAACTTTTTAGAGACAATATTAAGGTTGCTCCTTTTTCTACTTATCATTGTTGCATCATCTCTTATAAATACCTTTATTCCCAATATTTTAGCAAAAAACACAGCTATTATATGAAAAGGCATAGAGTAACCATGAACAAGAATTGCATCGTATTTTCCAGAGATTAAAATTTGAAAAATTCCATAATTCAATGGCCGCAATAGCGTAATGTAGTTTGTTTTACCTATTTCAGGTAATACAATATAATTGTATCCCTCCAGCATGTCTATGCCCCATTCAATATAAGTTTGAAATTCGGGGCAATAGAACTCTTTTGTTGAAAAAATAGTGCGAAATATAGCGGTTACATTGAATTTGGTATTTTTGGAAATTTTGCGAATTAGAGGAGCATGATATTGGATTGGATGCGTAAATAATAGTGCAATATGTGTTTTTCTTTTTATGGATGGTTTCATATGATTATAGTAAGAGGTTATTTAAAATGAAAATTATTAAAATTTAAAATATCTGAAGGTGGTTTGAAGATGTTTTTAAGAAATATTTTGGCATTTATAAGCCCCATTCTGGCAGATATAATAATAATAATAATTGCCATTAAAGATTCTGTCACAATAATTGCTATAGCAGCGCCACTAATATTAAAAAGAATTAGGAAAGGATAGCATAACAATAGAGTTAATACTCCATAAATAAAAATAAAATAGGGCGCTATAGCGGTATGGCGATTTACTGAACTTGAGACAATTAAAGATGTATTCCAAAGACAATTTGATAGTGTTCCTGTAAGAAGTAGAAAGTAAACTGGCCAGATTATTTTTACATGGCCAGCGGTCCATATTGGAAATATAAAGTAAGTTATAGGAATGGCTGCAAGACATATCATAACAGCACCCCAGAATGAGAGCTGGCATGCTTTGAGATATAGCTTGCGAAAGAGTGTTTTGTTTGATGAACCAAATGCAATAGATAGCTCAGGTTCAATTAGTCGGTTTATTATTCCTGCCGGCTGTATTACTAAACGACTTAAAGTACGCATTGTGCTAAATATTGCCAACATTGAAGGGCCAAGCGTTAAACCTATAACTATTCGTAACCCTTGAATGTTTAGGGTATTCCCAAGCGGAAAGGCAAGTGATGAGAAAGCTGGAATCGAAATCCTTTTGATTTCATAGAAATTTGCATTGGAAAAGTTATAGTTCAAATAGGGGCTAACTTTTCGTAAGCCATAGAACATGATTATTATCCCTAAAGACCTTCCTATAAGGTATCCAGTGGCAGCCAAGACAGGGCCTCCTCCCAAACAAACAGGAAGTATAAGGCCTAAAAATTCTAAGACTTGAGCTAATAATAGGTAGTACATACCAGTCGCATAGTTTTTAGTAATCCAGAATGCTCCATTAATCAGCCCACCTTGGAAACACACGAGTATATAAGCAACAAGCAAAAGGAAAACGGCCTTAACCTCAACTTCTTTAATGGTTGATATATTTAAAATTTTGGATAGCGGTAACATTAGCGAGCAACTAATAGCCAAAAGAGCTACAACAATCGAAATGAACACAAGAAACATCCAGATGCTTTGAAAAACGGTTACGGCGCCTTTTTTATTCCCTGCGCTGCTCATAATAGCCATTTCTCGACGAGCAGCATTTACAAATCCAGCGTCACTGATGGAAAGGTAAGCTGGTATTGTAGACAGAATTAGCCACTCGCCGTAGAGTTGCGTACCCCAATAGTGTAAAAATAGAGGCACCTCAACCAAGCGCATTAATATATAAAATCCTTGGTCAAAGCCTTGTGCTCCAACACCTTTCGTTATTCTTTCGCGGATTTCGGAATGTCTCAAAATGTTTCTGAAGTTAGTGAGGTATATTAGCAACTAAAACAGGAGTGCAACCCCATTTAGTGGCAAATCTTCGTTGGTATAATAGAATGGTCGGATAAAAGTCTGAATATACAGTAATATCAAATATTGTATGCTTTTCTCAAATGGATTTAGTGAAGGTCAATGGATATTTCCTAACAACACGTTTTCATTGTATTTATGTCGGCTTGCTCTCATTGTTAAAGCAATTTTGCCACGAAACGGGATTGCACCTCTAAAACAGTTAGTGGATTGAAGTTTGGTTGCTTTTTTCGGATTACCTACCTCTGTCAGGTATAAAGGCGTGAAAAAGACGGATAGTACCGCAGCTCAATATCATTTCAGATAAAAGACATTACCCAAAAGCAATAAGTAATTCAATCGACTGATGTATATAGCTCCGCCTTTTCGATTACAGTCGAGTTTGTTTTTGTTAATCGCAAAAACCCCATACAATATAAATAAATTGGCGGTCTTGTAAATTGCAAAATATGTAACAGTCGTGATAGGGGATAATCAAGGCGAAAGGGCTTTCGGGAACGGCCGATATTTTTCCCGCAACCCGCGGTCAACACCTAAAGTTCCGGTTCTTAACAGCCGATATTGTGGATGTAGTTCGGGACGTTATCCCCTGTCATCGACAATATTGACCTGATTCAAGAACAGGACTCCCCAACGTGAGGAAATTTATCACCAATGGTCACAGAATGATCAGCAGGATTGATCGGGACATCGGCGTCCTGATTGATAACTGCCTGGGCTTTTTATATTCCATGGAGCTGGGGGCCGATACTCAACGGGAGATCGCCAAGATCGAAGCCGCCCTTTACGACATGGTGTATCTGGGACGAACCCAGGCCGGGTACGAATTCAAGGAATCGCTTTTTCGTAACCGCATCTTGCCGATCATGAAGCGCCTCAGCCCGCCGGGGTACTATTTTGGTGTGGACCCGCAGGAAAACAGTCTGCTCGGTTATTGGCGACAAGCCGATACGGTTGTCGAGCGCGCCTTGTCGCACTAACATACAGGCCCCAACACCAAGGGGCTGACCGCTTTGTTACCAAACACACCATCCATGGAAAGAAAGCCCAATGTCAAGGCAAAACGACAACCGTCAAAACCTGACATCCAAGCAGGGCGCGGCCCTGGTAACCCTGGCCCGCCAGACTCTGGCCGACCATTTCAAGCAATCTCCCAGTAAAAGCGAAGGCGAATCCCTGGAAAGCCTGCTGACGGATAGCGCCTTTCAAACCCGCTGTGGGACATTCGTTACCCTGAAAATCGATGATCAACTCAGGGGATGCATCGGCAGCCTGTCTTCCACTGATCCCCTGGCCACCGGGGTACGCGACAATGCCCTGAACGCCGCCTTTCACGATCCGCGTTTTAAGCCGCTTGGCAAAAAGGAGCTTGATTTAGTAAAGATCGAGGTGAGTGTGCTTACCGAGGCGGTCAAGTTGGAATACCGGGATGCGGAAGATCTTTTAAACAAGCTGAGGCCCGGGATCGATGGCGTCATCCTTAAAAAGGGCTTCGCCGGCGCCACATTTTTGCCCCAGGTATGGGAACAGTTGCCCAAGCCGGAACAATTCCTCTCTAATTTATGTATGAAAGCGGGCCTACCGGCCACCAGATGGCGCGACGGCGATCTGGAAATCAACGTTTACCAGGTACAATATTTCGAAGAATGACGGTTTCGCAACAACCCCGATAGCGGCAGCATCGGATCAGTTGAGCACCTCTGTGCTGTACTTGTGGATAAAATTGCTGATTTGATTTTTTTGATGCAGCGAAAGCCTGCGAAAACGTGCACTGCGTCTGGCCAATCCGGGTTTGGGAAGCGACAGATCGTTGCCCGCGGGAAGCTCGGAGACGACTTGGCAGTGTATGTCTGAGATGAAAATGTCGCCTTCCGGGGTCATGATGGAGATGTGGTCGTCCTCGGCCACAGGGTCATTTTTGCTTTCATGGCAATATGCCAGCCCGCTGGGACTGATATCCACCAGGCGGCAACGTTCATCGGGGTGGGCATTCGAAATTACGAACGTTCCCGGCGGTGCGATGGTGCGCTGGTCCAGGCGGCGTTGATTTTCAGGTGGGTTCAATGTGCTGTAAATGGTTTCCGCTAATTGTTGCATCCCCAAGGGTTTCATGATCAGGGTGTCGATGCCGATGTCCTCCAGCGCTTCTTCGCAAATTTGCTCGCTGTAACCTGTGCAAAGGACAATGGGTAGATTCCGGCGAACCTTTCTTACCTCTTCGGCCAGGCGCATACCCGTCATTTTAGGCATGGTCATGTCCGTAAAAACCAAGTCGTATTTGTCCGGAGTCTTAAGAAATGCGTCGAGCGCGTTGTCGCTGTCATCGAAAGAACTGACCGTATAGCCCAGTTGTCTCAGCACCTGGCTCATGGTGTCCACGAGCATGATTTCGTCATCCACAAGAAGGATATGTTTTTGCTCGCCGGCCGCTTTTTTTAAGGACCGCTTCGTTTGCTCGGGTTCGATTTCAGCATCGGCCAGGGGAAGATAGATATGGAACTTGGTGAATTGTCCCGGCTCGCTGAACGCCTTGATTCCCCCGCCGCTTTTTTGAACGATGCCGTGAACCACGGAAAGTCCCATGCCCGTGCCCTTGCCTGTTTCCTTGGTGGTGAAATAGGGATCAAAAATACGCTGTATAATATGCTTTTCAATGCCTTTGCCCGTATCGGCGACCATCAGGCGGGCATAATTCCCCGGGGCGAGGCTTCCGTTTTCGGTTGCCAAACCGTTTTCCAGGGTGACCTGCTCCAGCCGGACGGTAAGCACGCCACCGTTTCGGTTCATGGCATGCGCGGCGTTGGTGCACAGGTTGAGCATGATTTGATGAATCTGAGTGGCATCCGAAACCACTGTGCAGCCGGCATCGCAAAGATCGCTTTCGATTTCGATATTCGTAGGGATGGATGACCGCATGAGCTTGAGTGACTCTTCAAGGATGCGATTCAGGTTCAATGGTTTGCAATAAGATTCTTCGTTGCGGCTGAAACTGAGCAGTTGCTGAATCATCTCCCGTGCGCGTAGGCTGGCGGTCAGGATTTGCTTCAGGTTTTGTCGGATGGTCTGTTTGATTTCATTTTCAGCCAGGGCCAATTCGGTATTTCCCAGAATGATGCTCAACACGTTATTGAAATCGTGTGCGATCCCTCCGGCCAAGGTGCCGATGGCCTCCATTTTCTGGGATTGGCGCAACTGTCCCTGTAATTGCACCTTTTCGGCTTCGTTAATTTCATTTTCGCGGGCTATTTGCCGATGCTGGAGTACTTTTTCGACGCGAACAATCAGCTCTTCGGGGTCGAAAGGTTTACGCAGGTAGTCGCTGGCACCTTTGCGGATGGCTTGAATGGCGGTTTCGATGGATGTTTCGCCGGTAATGAATATAAAAGCGGGGTCACTGCGTTGCCGATCAACGGCATCGACGATTTCAAACCCCGTCATCCCGGGCATCATCACATCCAGAATTACCAGGTCCGGCGAGTCCCTGTGGATCCGGGCCAGTGCCTGGTTGGGGTCGGTGGTGGTTTGGATCAGGTAGTTCTGGGGCTTTAAAACGGCTTCAACGCTTTGAGTTATCAGCGGATCATCGTCGCAGATCAGAATGCGAGGGCGGTTCTCCATGGCGCGTTCCTATTCAGCTGAATTCGATGCAATGAGAGTTACCGGTTTCATGCGAGTAGTAGATCAACAAATTCCCAAAAGAGATACAAGTTCAAAAAATAGTCCACGTTCAGCATGTAACGAGCATTCCATTAGGCCATGATCCGTCTCCCTCCTTTTGCCGGGGGGGTGGGGTGGCCTGTGCGCATCCAGTAGAACTTATTTATCGGCATCCAGGTTCGAATAATTAAGAACCTTTTTATTTTTACCAAAACAATTCTCAGGGAAACGTGGTGTTAGTAAATTTTTACCGTAGTATAACGCTAGTATATACCGTTAATGCTCAATCTATTCGCATAATTCTGTTTTGTCAATGGATCATGATCAGGCGAGAAAAATGGTCATGCGATTTTGAAAATAAAAGGGTTAAGACAGGAGGTTGTGAAGCCTTGTCGCATGGGGCTGTTATCGGGGCTTGAGAGGATCGTCGGGCGGATCGGCGCATCGATGGTTTTCATGTAGACTGGCGATGGCATCTTTTAATTTTAGCGAGAATTTTTCCGGCATTTGGTGACGCTCCAGATGCTTACACAGATTCACGGTTTGCCTAAGCGTTTCCAGGCATACCTTGCAGGGCTTGCAATCTTTGATATGTTTCTCGATTTCCTGGCAGGACGGCGAATCCAATTCCTGATCGATGAATTCGGAGAGCCGTTCGAACAGCTCTATACAGTTTTGGTGCGTATCATGGAAATTATTCTTTTTCATAATAATGTTTCAACGCTTCCCTGAGAAACAGTCTTGCCCGGTGCAGACGGACCTTGATGTTGGTGGGGGTCAAGCCCATTATATCAGCGGTTTCCTGCGTGCTGAAGCCTTCAACGTCACGCAGGACAATAACCAGCCGGTACTTTTTCGGCAACTCCAGCAATGCTTTTTGAATTACGCGCCCCAGTTCGTCATTGAGCAGTTGATCCAGGGGCAAGGATGCCCATTGGGGCAATTCCATACTCACGGCCGATTCATCGGCGGGGAGAAATTCGTCCAGCGAGAGCTCTCTTTCGGGGGCGAATCGAGATTTTCTTTTTTTTTTCAGACAAGCACTGGTGGCGATCCGGTAAAGCCAGTTTTTAAATTTGGTTTCGTACCGGAATCCTTTCAGGTATTTAAAAACATTTAAGAATGTATCTTGCACCAGGTCTTCCGCGTCACTTGGCGAATCACACATGCGAAGGCCAAAATTGTACAGGCGGTTTTCGTAGCGCTTGACCAATTCATAAAACTGATCCTGACGTCCATTGTTAATCGCCAGGATCAGTTCCATGTCTTTATCGTTTTTTTTCGGTTTTTCCGGCTGCTTTGGCATTGTCCTGCTGGCTTGTCAACTGACAGGCATCTCGCATTCATGTGCTTATCCCCAGTTTGGGCAGGATATAAGCTTGCAGCAGAATCCAGATCCCCACCACCACCAAAAAGATAGTTATCTCTTTCATTTTTCTCTCCTGTTGATTGCGTTTCGCGCCATGCTCGGTCCATGAACCCTAATGAGACCATTGCTTAAAATGGGTTACAGCAATAGCGCCCAGGCAATTTGGTTGGCCGAAAGCGCGAGCGGCGGAGAGAACGGGTTAGTGTCTGGCTTTTATGCTGCCTGCATCGATACCGTATTTTTTAATTTTATAGTGAATGGCACGTCGGCTGATCCCAAGTACTTCGGCTGCTTCCTTTTGGATACCGCCGGTCTTTTCCAGGGCCCGAAGGATGGTGTTTTTTTCACTCTCCTCCAAAGACAGGCTGTTCTCATCGATAATCGGATCGGCTTTCGATTCAATGAGACCGGCCAGATGAAAATCTTCGGCTTTGAGGCAGTTGTTCCGGCAAAGAACGATTCCCCCTTCTATGGCATTTTTCAATTCGCGCACATTGCCGGGCCAGGAGTAGCTGCAAAGCCAGTCCATGGTGGCCGTGGGGATACTGACCCTTTCCACCCCGTGCTGGCGGCAGTAATGCTCGGCAAAATGGTTGACCAGCATGGGAATGTCCGCTTTGCGCTCACGCAACGGGGGGATCGTCAACGTCACCACCCGCAGACGGAAAAACAGGTCTTCACGGAAACGACCGGCTTTTATCTCTTCATTCAAGTCGGCGTTGGTGGCGGCGATGATCCGGCAATCCACCGGCGAGCCTTTAAGCCCGCCGATTCTACGGATAATCCGGTCTTCGATAAATCGCAATAGCCGGATTTGCATTTCGTGGGAAATATTTCCGATTTCATCGAGAAAAAGGGTGCCCGTGTCCGCCGTTTGGATGAGTCCTTTTTTATCGTTAACCGCATGGGTAAAGGACCCTTTGACATGACCGAACAATTCGCTTTCCAGCAGGCCGGCCGGTGTCGCCCCGCAATCAACAACCACGAAGGGGTGATTTCGGCGCGGTCCCAGCTGGTGAATTTGGTGGGCGATACGTTCCTTGCCCACACCGCTCTCACCCAAAACGAGAACGTTGACGTTACTGCGGGCGACTTTTTTGACCAGGTCATGAAGGTTTTTCATGGCCGGGCTTTTGCTTTCGTCGGTGACGTCACTTTTATGCATTCGGGACGAGGAAGCACCCGCCTGCCCGGCAGGAACGGACTCCTGGAGAATCATTTTGATTTTTTCGGTCAGCTGCTTGCCGTCGAAAGGCTTTTCCATATAGTCGATGGCGCCGGATTTGACGGCCTTGACCGCATCCGGGACATTGGCGTAGGCGGTCAGAAAAACGACTGGCAACCCGGGCTGAACACGAATAATTTCCGACAGCAGCGTCACCCCGTCCATGGACGGCATTTTTACGTCGGAGACGACCAAGTCGATGCGATGGCGACCTATAATCTTAAGGGCTTCGTGTCCGTTGTCCGTTTTAAAAACCTTGAGGCCGGCGCTGGTAAGTCTGGCATCCAGGACCTCCAGTACATTATGATCATCATCGACGACGAGTACGGATTGATCTTTCGCCATATTTTTCACTATGGTTATTCACTGGGCGTGGATATCTGCGTTTTTTTCTTTTGAATATTCTGGTCAATGGTTTCCAGGGCCTTGATTTTCTGTTTCAACGCCTGGTTTTCCTTTATTGCTTTATCCAACCGGCGCTGAAGATCGGCGGCCTGATCCGTTTTCTTCTTCAGATCGGTCAAACCGGTTTTTACTTTTTCCCGGTTTGCGGACGACTCCGATACGTCCGGCCGTGGTTTTCCAACCGAGCTGGACCACCTATCCGCCAGCGGTTCGAAAAGAATTCTTTCCACTCGCCAGGCGTCGTCGCCTCCAGAGGCTTTGAGTCGATCCCATAACTCCATTGCAATGGTAACGTTCTCCTGGGAATCGGCAAGCATCAGACGGCAACAAATTTCCCCCATCCGTGCCCTTTGGCGTTGACGGTTTTTTACGTTCGCTTCCGATATTTCAGTGAACAGGGTCAGGGCCCGTTGATAGTCACCCCACCGATACGCGGCAAGGGCTTCATCAAGAGATCCGTCAACAGGAGCGGGGGGAGGTGGCGGCGTGGAGTTGACCACGTATTTTTCCACCAATGGGGAACAGCCTACCATCAGGCAGACAATAACGGACAGAAAGCCTATCAAGTAGTATCGGTGCCATATAATTGTCATCAAATTTCCATTCCAGCAGTCGTTGCAGCGATTCGGTCCGATTACCATAATCCTGCTAATGTAGTCGTCGTGGCCAATTAATTCAAGAAAAATCGGACGACAGTGAGTTTGTATAGAAACTGTCAGTTTTGAATATATGTTAATTTATAACAAACAGTTATTATACCAGAAGACTACCCACGGATGTCAAGTATACATGAATTGCCGATCAAGAGGAAGCACTGCGGCGTCAGTCATCTTCCAGAACCGGGAGACTGAACCCGAAGGTGCTGCCCTTGCCCAGTTCGCTTTTTACCCACACGGATCCTTTGTGGGATTCAACAATGTTTTTGACAATGCTCAATCCCAGCCCGACCCCTTCCAGTCGCTCCCGTTCACGTTGGCCCCGATAATATTTGTTGAACAGAAATGCCAGGTCCTCCTCGAGGATTCCCGGGCCGTTGTCGGCTACGGATATAGAGATGCGTTTTCTGGACACTTCGTGGCGTATCTCCACAACCACGCGCGTTTCGGGGTCGGAAAATTTAACGGCGTTGGACAGATAGTTCAGCAGCGCCTGCTGGAGCTGCTTTCGATCCCCATTGATCATGGGGATCTGTTTGGGCGGGGAAAACGAAAGGTCGATCTGTTTGGTTTCGGCGGCCAGCTTGATGCTGTTGATGCATTCCGCGACATAGGCCTGGGGGTCGATGGGCTCCATCTCCATCTCGAGCATGCCCGGTTCCAGGCGCGAGGCCTGCATCAAATGATTGAGAAGGTCACTGATGCGGGTGATTTCCGATTCGGCGATTTCCAGGAATTTCTGCTGCCGGGTGTTGATGGGCCCCATCACCTCTTCCCGGATCATGTTGACCGATTCCCGGATGGAGGTCAGGGGGGTTCTGATTTCGTGAGAGAGCATGGAAATGAAATCGGACCGCATGCGCTCTTCCCGGCGCAGGTGGTTGGACATCTCGTTCACCGCGTGGGCCAGTTCGCCAAATTCGTCCCGGCTGCGAACGACGATGGGTGTGCCGGGGGCGTTGGATGAGATTTGACGGATGCCCACCATGAGTTCCCGCAACGGGCGGATCATGGAATAGGACAGGTAGAACATGCCCAAAAGTCCGACGATACTGGAAATGGCCAGGCCGATCAGGCCGTGTTTGGCGGACGCCCGTCCCTTTCGATTGAGTTCGCGGGTGGTCTGTTCGATGTCCTGTTCGTTTTTCGCCCGTTCCTCGGAAATGCGGCTGATCCATTGATTGATGGTCGGCTCGGGAATGAAGAACTTGTTCACGACCTGGGGGGCTCTCTGCTTGCTGGCCAGAAGGTCCGACAGCGTCTCGGCATCCGGATAATTGCCGTATTCATCGCCAATGGTCCGCCATCCGGTAGACGTTTTGTCATCCATGGTACTCAAGCGCATCACCTGGCTCAGGTTCTCCTCGAATGATTGTTGGGCCTTGTTGAAAAAGGATAGATAATCGTCTTTTTTGAGCAGGAGATATTTTTGTTTGTTCTCCTCCATGCTCAACAGATTTTCCATCATTTTTTTGGCTGCCGAGGAGATGACGTACTTTTTGGAGACGATCGATTCAGATATTTGGACGACCTCTTGAACGTTGATATAAAACACCAATATCGTACCATAAAATATCACAATGACGGTCATGAACCAGACCATCAGTTTCCAGGTGATGCCATATCTTAAATTCATGGGGGGAGTGCTTTCAAAAAAGGGAGATCATTCTGACCGATAGGGCGATACAATGGATCACCCTGCTCATAGTTCGAATTCGTTACACAATTTGTGTCTGTCGATCAAACACGGTTTTGCCGTGTGCAATAATCGTAACCAATGTGGGCATGAGTTGCTCCTTTTTGCAGCTGGCTTGTCTATGGATTTTTAAATCGTTGTTCATTCAGGCCAGTTATCTGTTGGTACATACATTGCTACAAAAATACAATACCGATGTTTTCGTACATGCAGTCGGTTTTCGAACTCCCCGGACGGAAAGGGTTTTTGAACGAAATGAGAAAACACACGATCAGCCTCCCCCCTGAGGCCCATATTGTCAAAGATCGTAGAATAAGCATCGAAAGGCGCCGGTTTATGTACGCTGGTTGCATACCCGAACGAAGAGCCGGCATGGATCGACGGCAGACCGCTTCCGCCTTGCATTCCGAATCCGCCATGCCGAGACATCCTGAAATGGCCAAGCTGGCGACTTACCACTAACGCGATTTCATCACGCCTGATTCAGAAAACGACTGACGATAAATTCGGTAATCCCGGCTACATCATCCAGGGCAAAGCGCGGTACCGGCGCGTCAACGGGCGTGTCCGACACCATCGCCAGAAGGGTCTCGTCCGCCAGGCAGGCGGGGTGGGCGTGGCGTTCTTTCCGATACACCTCGATTTTCGGCGTTTTGCCTTTCTTGAACCCTTCCGAGATCAGGATATCCATATCACTGAAAAAGGGAACCAGATCTTCTAAGCTCTCGCCGTGGAAGCGTGTGACCATGGCGATCTGCCCCGGTGCGGCAACCATCACCGAATCGGCGCCGGCCAAGTAGTGACGGTGGCTATCCTTGCCCTTTTGGTCCATGTCAAAACCATGGTGGGCGTGTTTGACGATACCGACCCGGTACCCCCTGCGTTTTAATTCGGGAATGATTTTTTCGATGAGCGTGGTTTTTCCGGAATCAGCTTTTCCCACGATGGAGAGTACTGGCGGCAAGGTGGCCTCCTTTTTTTAATTATCGCCTGGATGCCGTGTCCGGGCGATGCCGCCGGCAGGCCAATGCGAAATCTTCGGGATAATGCCCGTTGATAAAACGAAGCTGGGCCTCGCTGAAAGCGCCGGGAGATTCGGGCAGACGGGGCATGAAAGCCATCAATAAGCGCTGATCGGCGTTCTTTTGGGTGACGGGCTTGTTGTACTCAATGGTAGTGATCATCCTGGCGCCCATGGCTGCCAAGGTTTGCACGGCAACCAGGATGGCAAGGTCCAGGGATCGACGCAGGTCCGTATCGGCCTCGAAAATGTTGCCCACCGGCGTTTTGGGCATCAATTGCAATTCCCATTGAGACGTCTGGGCCTTGGGTACGAAGAGCATCGCCCGGTCATCCTCGAAGACAACCAAGCTTTTGGGGGCGGTTGCGTTGCCGTCCATGCGATCGTTTTGGCGAATGGCCTTTTCGTAGCAGTCGAAAAAACCCTGGCCGGTTTCGCGCCGAAACGTCCGGGTCCATTCATCGACCAGATCCCCGCAGGCATAGGCCGGCAGATGGCCATCATCGGTCGCCGAAGGAACCTGCCGGGGGATCATGGCGTATTGTTGATGAATCTGCTGATGGGAGGCATGCAGCCGATATCCGGTCGGCGCGTAGTCGAACCCGTAATTCCATCCCCACAAGGTGCGGTCAAAATCGACCTGCCGGCCGCCGCCGATTTCCTTCATGATTTGCGAGCGCAAGATTTCCAGCTCACCGTTTGTCAGGCACCGTTGATTTCCGGGCGGCGTCAGTTCCAGCATGCCGGCCACGCGCGTGTAGGAACGCTGGTAATAAAGATGGCGCATGCCGGCCATGTCCTGCCAGGTAAGGTCGCTGGCGCGATACCGCACGGCGTCGTTGGCCATGTTGGCCGCATAGTGCCCCCAGGGGATATAGGAATTGCGTCGCAAATACTCGAAGACATGGCTGTGCGGCTCGGGGCGGTACCACTCGCCCATTATTTCGCTTTCTCCCTGGGCGCCGGGACGCAGGACCATGGCCTGCCGGTAATCGTCGGGCAGATGGCGGTTGTTGGCCACGGCCTCGAACAGCGCTTCGTCCTTGATCACGGCACGGATGCGGCCGTCATCGCGTCTTTCGTAGGCCAGTCCCCACGGCTTGGTGCTGTTTTTGCCGACACAAAAACTGCACGCCATGTGCGCCAGGCAGCACAGATCACGCGCATCGGTGGATGTGGTCGCCAGGGCAAGCTTCAGCGGTCGCGGCAGGGCGCTAATCGCCCGGCGGGCGCTTTGCTCATCGCCCTGGTCGCTGTGAAAGGAAATTTGCGGCTCATCGGGAAGCCGGATACGATCCGGATTGGCTGCCGCCGCATCGGCCCAGTTTTTACCGATGTACGTCGTCCCCCTGAAGGGCAGGGCGTTGGGAATCTCGAAAATCCAATCGGCCGCCGGTTCTTTCACCTTTTCTGCGGGGAAATTGGCCGTGTTTTGATGGGAGGTCCCATCCGGCAATTTCCCGAGTATGGCCAACTGGTCGTGTTGACGAAAATTATCTGCGGTGAATCGCGGGCGATGAATACCGTAGACAAAGCGTCCTTCCGGTGAAACGCAGCTTCGCAGCGCCATGGCTGTTTTCCCTCGTTCGTACAAAATTATCGCAGCAATGGACAAACAACAGAAGTGTTTGGGATCAATCGTTTATCCGAATTTACCACATGCGCTGATTATCTGCAATATTGAGGGTTCTGGCCAATCGGTATCGATATCAGTGATAGCTGGCTTTCCTCTGCGATTGCCCGATTACACAGCCAGATAACGCTGCTGAATCTCATCGTCGCCGGCCAGTTCCGACGCGCTGCCTTCGTAATGAACCCGCCCTTTGTCGATCACGTAGCCCCGGTCTGCGATTCCAAGGGCGAAGTGGGCGTTCTGCTCGGTTAAAAGGATCGGAACGTTGATTTTCAGACTGCTGATAATCTCGCCGATGTTCTCCACGATGATCGGCGCCAGCCCCTCGCAGGGCTCGTCCAGAAGCAGCACGCGAGGATTGCCCATCAGTGTCCGGGCCAGGGCCAGCATTTGTTGCTCGCCACCGCTGAGCGCGCCCCCTTTGTGGTCTTTCAATTTTACCAGCAAGGGAAAGGTCTCGAAAATACGCGCCTCGGTCCAGGCCTTCTGGTCCGCACGGGCCGGCAATCTGGCGACTTCAAGATTTTCCATCACGGACAGTTCTGGAAAAATCCGCCTGTCCTCGGGAACGAAGCCAAGGCCCTGCCTGACATTGTTGTAAACCGGCTCTCCGGTGATGTCCTGACCGTCAAAAACGATACGTCCCCTGGCCGGGGGATTGTATCCCATGATACCCCGCATGGTAGTGGTTTTTCCGGCCCCGTTGCGGCCCAGGAGACAGACAATTTCGCCGTCGTTGACGGTCAGACTGACTCCCTGAAGAATATAGCTGTCGCCGTAGTAGACATGGATATCGTCAATTTCAATCATTCGCGGAACCTCCCAGATACGCCTCCCTGACCTTCGGGTTGGAACGGATCTCCTCCTGGCTCCCCTGGGCCAGAAGCCCTCCCTGATGCAACACGTAAATTTGGGAAGCCACGGAAAAAACCACTTTCATGTCGTGTTCGGTAAGAAAAAAAGTGGTGCCGAAGCGGCCGGCAAGATCTTTGATAAGATGGATCATGCGATCGGTTTCCTCGGGGTTCATCCCCGCGGTGGGCTCGTCCAGCATCACCAATTTCGGGTCGCGGGCCAGGACGATGGCCATCTCCACCAACCGTTTGTCCCCGTAAGGAAGCTCGCCGGCAGGCCGATGGGCGGATTCCAGAATGCCCACCTTGTCCAGAACCTCCTCGGCTTTGCGGTAAAGCTCTTTTTCTCCATGAAGCGCTTTCCAGAAGCCATACCCCTTGCCGGTATGCAGGACCAGGGGCACAAGGATATTCTCGATGACCGTCAGATTGGGAAATATATTGGTGATTTGAAAAGAGCGCAGCAATCCCTTGGGCACCAGTTTGTGGGCCGGCATACCGGTTATGTCGTGACCATCGAAATACACATTGCCCTTGGTCGGACGGAAGTGACCGGAGACCGAATTATAGAAGGTGGTTTTGCCTGCGCCGTTGGGGCCGATCAGTGCGCTCAGTTGGCCGGGCGCCACTTCAAGGGAAATATCGCGGATGACCAGGTATCTTCCATAGGAATGACCCAGGTTTTCGATTTTCAGGATGGGGGTGTTGTTTGTCATGATCGTTTGGTCCTCCCACGAATCCATTCCACCAGAGAACCGAGGATGCCGCTGGGGAAGAAAATCACAACCGGAATGAGGATGAATCCCAGGAAAATCATCCAGTTTTCGGTCATATCAGTGATCAGTTGTTCCAGGCCAAAGAAAATGGCCGCTCCGAACAAGGGGCCGAAGAAAATTCCCGAGCCGCCAAGCACGGTCATCAACACCGGTTTGGCGGAAAATCCCCAATGCAGGATGTCCGGGGTGGCCATGGCGTTGAACAGGCAGAACAGGCCGCCGGCCACACCGGCCAGGCCGCCGGAGATAACGAAGGCGGCCAGGCGCAGGTTTTGTACGCTGGCGCCCACAAAAGAGAGCCGCTGCTTGTTTTCCCGAATGGCGGTCAGCATCAGCCCGAAAGGAGAGCGAACCACCCGCCACAGAAAAAAGAGGCAAAGCGCGGTGACGGAAAAGACAAACAGATACATGATAACTGGATCGAACAGGCTGTACTCGCATCCCAAAATGGCCAGTGGCGGTGTATTCATAACCGGGAGCCCGTCGGAACCACCGGTAAGATCGAACCAATTGTGCGCCACGGTATAAAGCATCATGCCAAAACCAAGGGTGATCATGGCAAAAAAGATTTCGTCGCGCCGAACACACAGGATGCCGATCACGGCTGCCACGGCGGCTGCCACAATCAGGGCGGTCAACAGACCAAGAAAAAGAGAACATCCGCCCTTGCACAGGAAAATGGCCATGGCATAGGCGCCCACGCCAAAGAAACCGGCCTGGCCAAAGGAGAGCAGGCCGGTATAGCCGAAGAGCAGGTTAAAGCTCATGGCCAAAAGCCCCATGATCAGAATTTCCGTGAGGACCATGGTCCAGTAAACCGGAAGGAAAAAAGGAAAGGCGACCAACAGCGCAAGGGCGACGAGTAAGCCGATGGTCGTTTTGGATTTCACGGTTTGCATATCACACCTCCCGTCCAAAGAGGCCGTGGGGCCGGAACAGCAGTACCGTGGCCAGCAGAATATAAGGTACGGCCATCTGGGCACTGCCCAAAAATACCGTGCCGAAGGATTCGAACAACCCGAGGATCAAGGCGCCCACGAAAGCGCCGGGGAAGCTGCCCATGCCGCCGCTGACCACGACGATAAAGCTTTCGATGATGATACGCTCGCCCATGGAGGGGGCCAGACTCTGGTGGGGCGCGGCCAGGGCCCCGCCCAGGGCGGCCAGCCAGGTTCCCAGGGCGAAGACCGCCGTGAACAAAATGGGAACGCGGATGCCCACGCCTTCGGCCATTTCGCGGTCCATGGCCGCGGCGCGAATGATCCTGCCCCAACGGCTGAATTGGAAAAAGGCCCACAACGAAAAACCGACAATGGGGCCGGAAATCACAAGGAAAAGACGGTAGACCGGGTAGGTTCGGTCTGCGATGGCAAAAACGCCCGACAGCAGCGCCGGCGGTTCCACCACATGATAGCCGGGACCCCAGATAATGCGTACGGCGTCATCCAGGATCAGTAAAATCGCAAAGGTGAGCAACAGCTGGAAAGAGACATCCCGGCCGTAAACGCGGCGCAGGAAAATACGTTCCACCAAAATGCCCAGCAGGGCGACGGCCAGGGGGCCGAACAGGATGCCAATCCAAAACGATGGAACGATATGCATGATCTGCATGCACAGATAGGCTCCCAGCATGAAAAACGAACCATGGGCGAAATTCAGAATGCCCAGTACGCCAAAAACGGTGGTCAGTCCCAGGGAAATGAGAAACAGCAGCATTCCCCAACTGAGCCCGTTCAACAGGTTGATGAGTATACTTTCCAAAGCGACCTCTTGTGCAGGAGAAAAGTGGATAGATAGTGCCCATCCACGAATGGCCAATGTGACCGATATCGGCGTTGCGCGCGCCTTGATCTCGACCAAATTATCCTATTCGTGTCTGGGCACTAGATAATGGGTCGGGGAAACGGAAAGCGCGGCGGTCCGGTTGACTTCGAGCCGGATCGCCGCGAATCTCTCGGTATGGATCGGCGCTACTTTTTGCAGCCGCTTTCCGCCACCGAAGGCGTCACATCGGCGGCCTTGAACAGCTTGATGGGATTGAGGATTCTGATGGGATAGGCAGGGTCCGCCACGGTTTTGCCCCAGGTCACGTCCGTCAGTGCCTGGTGGTCGCCGGGGCGCAAGGTCACGGGGCCGATGGGCAGGTCCACGGTCAACCCCTCCAGAGCGGTGATGATTTTTTCCTTGTCGACGCTGCCGGCCTTGGCCGCAGCTTCTTTATACGCATACAACGCGGCATAGGCGCCGTGGGCATTGTAGGAGGGGTAATCGCCGTAACGGTCCTTATAGGCTTTTACGAAATCGGTGTTGCGTTTGGTATTGCCGGCTAAAAACCAGTAACGGGTGCCGACCCACAGCCCTTCAGGCATCTTGTCGCCCAGGGCGGTGAGCACTTCCGTGGCGGCGCCCAGGGTCGCCAGGACTTTGCGTTTGCCGTCAAAGAAACCCATCTCCTTGGCCTGGCGGATAAAATCGATCAAATTGCCGCCCCACAAGGAAACCAGTACACCGTCGGCCTTGGATTCCATGATTTTGTTGATATAGGGGTTGAAATCCGTTGTCTTGGAAGGTGGAAAGGCCACTTTATCCTTGGGGAGGAATGCGGTCCCGGGGTTGAGCGCTTTCAGGTAGTTCTCGAAATATTCCCAGCTCTGATGTCCGAAGGCGTAGTCCGGTCCGATGGTCGTCCAGGTTTTGACATCGGTTTCCGACGCCAGCAAGGCCGCGGCTTTGACGTTCTGGGAGAGATTGACCGAGATGCGGAAAACATAACGGTTACAGACACTGCCGGTCACATCGGGGGTGGCGGCATGGGTGATCATCAATGGTGTTTTCAATTGGGGGAGGGACGGTACGACTGTTTTGGCCACGCCGCTGGAGTCAAGCCCGATGAGAAAATCGACTTTTTCCTGGAAAACCAGCTTTCTCAACGCTCGAATGGCAACGTCCGGCTTGCCGGTCGAATCCTCGAAGAAGGCCTCCACTTTCTTGCCGTCGATGCCGCCGGCGGCGTTAATCTCGTCCACCGCCAGTTCGGCGCCCTTTTTCGCGAATTGGCCATATGCTGAAAACGGACCGGACATGATGTAAACAAAGCCGACCTTTACGGTCCCGGACGACCAGGCCGGAGCGGTCATGACGAAGCAGATCAACAGCAGGGGTAGAATCGATACGGCAACCAGACGTCTTTTCATGATAGCTCCTCCTCTAGAAGTAAATGATGTCCAACGAACAACGATTTGCGTGCTTTTCGGTTCAACTGAGGTTAAAAGGTCGGCGGTGTGATCACCCATATCAGTCGGGTGGTTTTGGTCCCTTTGTTTCGGTAGCCATGTTTGCGAGACGAACGGAAATAGAAGGCATCGCCGGGTTCCAGGTCCCATATCTGGTCGTCCACGGTCAATTCGAGCGAGCCTTCCAGAACAATGCCCATCTCCTCGCCTTTGTGCTGGTAGGTTCCCTCGCTCCCCGCACCTGGTTTTACGATTTTATAAAGCGGCTGCATCTGTTTGCTGCTCACATTCGTGGCTAACAGTTCGCTATAGACTTCCGTGTGGGGGAATTTGAACTGAACCCGTTCGTTTTTACGTGTCACCACTTGCTCCGTTTCGGTTTCATCCGCCTGAAGCAGGGTGATCAGGTTGACCTCCAGGGCATTGGCGATGCGTTTGAGCGTGGCAATGGACGGGCTGGCCAGATTGCGTTCCACCTGGGAGATGAATCCGTCCGAGCATTCCGCCTTTTCAGCGAGTTGCTTTAATGTAAAATTTTTTTGAATCCTAAAAAACCGAATTCGTTCGCCAAAAGTATCCATATAAGAAAGATTAAGTAATAATCAGATTTATTAGCTATGGGTTAATTGATATGACTTTCATATATCCTGAATATCATTCAAGTCAAGCTGTTTTGTCTTGATTAAAAGATATTTAGGCGTTTCAAGGCCGTTTTATACAGTGTCAACAAAGGGGGCCGGGGCTTTGAATGGGCGAAAGGTCCAATTAAGAGAATGCTCATAAAGGGTTTGCCAAACGAGCTGTCTTTTGGTAGGAGACATCACGTAATTTACAGGCGGGATTGCCATGTCCCATCACGGGGGGCGAAAAGTTCCCCCATGTACTAAATAAATGACGGTTTCGTAAAAACAGATTCACCGTACTGATGCGATCTGTTTTTCAACGCCTCCGTCGACAACGAGGAGAGTGATATTATGGCAATGAGCTACAAAGAAATCCGCGAACAGTTGATCTGGAACCTGCGCCTTGATTTCGATCCGGTTGGTATTCGGTTCATTATGGATGAAGCGGAAATCGAAAGCTTGCCGGTGACCCACCAGGCCGGTGCAAAGATTACCTATTGCCAGTTTTTGGCCGCTTGTCGGCAGGAGCGTTATGCCCTGTTGATGGAACCGAAGAAGCTGCTCTGTCAAAACGCCTATCCGGTATTCGGTTTCCGCGAACTGGAAAAGGATGCCGACACCCAGCGTCACCTTAAATATCTGGTTGACGAAGAGACGGCTTGGAAGGCACCCCAGGAAAAAGCACGTCTCGACGTTGGTGCCTGTAAAGCGATCTACATGGCTCCACTGGACTGGTTCGATAAAGTCGATGTAGAGCCGAATGTCGTTTTCATGGTCTGCGTGCCTTACCAAGCCTACCATATCCTGAACGATTACATGGGGGCCATGAAACGGGGTAATCTGAATTTTTTCCATACCCCCAATTCGGCCGTCTGTTCCGGCAGCGTTTGGGCTTACAACAACAAGACCGCCAATATGACCACCATGTGTGCCGGTTCCAAAACCTCCGGTAAGACCGAGATGAGCTATGTCAATATCTTCATCCCCGGCGAAGACATTATCCCCATGGCCGAACAACAGAAAATGCGTATCGAAAAAGGCGGCTCTTCCGTTTTGGGCAAGGGGTACAAACCCTGGCCTGGCCTGGATGCCTGCAAAGGGTGCCCGCTGTTCAAGTTCAAACCGGTTGAGTAGGTTTATTGCTTGATCGATAAAATCGGCTGCAGGTAAGCCATTTTCTAAATGCTGACGCCGGCATGACGTTCACCGCAAGGTGGCGATCATGTCGGCGTTTTGTATTTTATGGGTAGGGCGTAAAGATAAAAAGGTTGACAGCAGTTTCTGCTTTAGAATATCTAACTGTTCAATTATCAAACAGTTGAACAATTATAATTCAAGAGAAAAATTTTGGCATTTAAAAAAGCAAATCCAACGGGCCTGGTAAATCATATCGTTGAACAGATTGAACAGGCGATTGTCTCCGGCCAATATCGTCCCGGCGAAAGGTTACCCCCCAGCAGGGAACTGGAGGGGATGCTGGGCGCCAGCCGGGGGACCTTAAGAGAGGCGTTCCGGATTCTGACCCACAAGGGGCTGATCGAAATCAAAACCGGTGCCAAGGGCGGGGTGTTTGCCAGACAACCCGGAACCGAATCGGTGACCGAAAGTTTGGGCCTTTTGATCCGCCAGCGAGAGATAACCATCGATGATTTATACTCCTTTCGGAAGGTGGTGGAGTCGGCGCTGGTCCGGCAGGTAGTTGAAAAAGCGACGCCCAAGGATAAAGAAGAACTCAGGTCGCTTCTGAAGGAAATGGCGGAGATCGTTCCTTTCGGGGTTCCCCGTTTTCGTGACGTTTTGAAGGCAGAGCGGCGGATCAGGGCCGTGTTTATCCGGGTTAGTCAAAGCAAAATGTACGAATCGGTGCTCCATGCGATTTGGGACAACTTGAGAAGCTATGCCCGGCTTTACCTCCCTGGGGATGAAGGCATGCCCGAAGAAAGTCTCGAAGACTGGCGGATAATCATCTCCGCCATTGAAGCCAATGATCCGGACACGGCGGCCGCACAGGTCCAGGACCACCTGAAACGATTTGCCGTTCACTACAAGAGGGGGTTGGAGCGGTATGGCAAAAAAGAAAGCCTTGGCCAATAATGTCTTCACAGAACGCCCATAAAGATCCCCTGCTCCGGGTCGAGCATCTGAAAGCGCACTTTCATACCTTTGCGGGTGTGGCCAAGGCCGTCGACGGCGTGTCCTTTTGCCTGAACCGGGGGCAGACTCTGGGGATTGTGGGGGAATCCGGCTGCGGGAAAAGCGTCACCGCCAATGCCATCATGCGTTTGATCCCCGAGCCGCCCGGCCAGGTTACCGCAGACCGCATGGAATTCCACGGGACTTCCCTTTTGAATCTGAATATGGCCCAGATTCGTAAAATCAGGGGGAAACGGATCTCGATGATTTTCCAAGAGCCCATGACATCCCTCAACCCGGTCTTCACCATTGGCGATCAGATTTCCGAAGTGTTCAGGTTGCACCAGGGACTCAACCAAAAAGAAGCCCTGGATCAATCCATTGCCATGCTTGCCAAGGTTCAGATTCCTTCCCCTGAAAAAAGGGTGCACGAATATCCACACCAACTGTCAGGCGGTATGCGTCAGCGCGCCATGATCGCCATGGCCATGGCTTGCAATCCGGAACTTCTTATCGCGGACGAACCCACCACGGCGCTCGATGTCACCATTCAGGCCCAGATCATGGATTTGATGCAGGCCCTGAAGGAGGAATTCGGCTCAGCCATTCTGATGATTACCCACGATTTGGGGGTGATTGCGGAAATCGCTCAGCAGGTTCTGGTTATGTATGCCGGAAAGGTCATGGAGGCGGCCGATACAAATACATTGTTTCGCTCTCCAGCCCATCCCTATACCCAGGGACTTCTGGCGTCTTTGCCCAAACTTGGCCGTCGGGCGGCGTCGGGGCGCGAACGCCTTACCGAAATTCCAGGCAAGGTGCCGGGCCTGCTCCAATTGCCGCAAGGGTGCAGTTTTGCTCCCAGATGCGTCCATGCCATGCCGGTTTGCTCCCGCGGTAATCCGGAGCCGGTCGAACTGGAGGACGGTCATATGGTGCGCTGTTTCCTGCACTCGCAAAAAAAAGGGGCGCAATGATGAGGCAGACCCTGAAACATGTGGATGATGGCCCCGTGCTCGAGGTATCGGATCTCAAGGTGCATTTTCCCATTAAAAAGGGTTTTTTTTCAAAGACCGTGGGGAAGGTATATGCGGTCGACGGCGTCTCCTTTACATTGAAGCGGGGAGAAACACTGGGGATTGTCGGCGAGAGTGGCTGCGGCAAGACCACGGCTGGTTTGGCCATGCTCCGACTGATTTCCCCGACCGCCGGCAGGGTTTTGTTTGAAGGTGAGGACATGGGACGGCTGAGCCAGCGGGAATGGCGGAAATTGACCCGCAGAATGCAGATCGTCTTTCAGGATCCCTATTCGTCTCTCAACCCGCGCATGACCGTCAACCAGATCCTTAGCAATCCTCTGGATATTCACGGACTCGAAAAGGGGGCACAAAGGAAGGACTACCTGGCCTTTCTTCTCGAAAAAGTAGGGCTGTCTCCGGAACACGGTGAGCGCTATCCCCACGAATTTTCCGGTGGCCAGCGTCAGCGCATCGGCATTGCAAGGGCCCTGGCTTTAAACCCGATCCTCATCATCGGAGACGAGCCGGTATCCGCTTTGGATATTTCCATTCAGGCCCAGATCATCAACTTGCTCATCGACCTTCAAACGGAGATGGGGCTTTCCTACGTCATTATTTCCCACGACTTGGCCGTGGTGGAATATATCTGCGACAGAATTGCCGTGATGTATCTGGGCAAGGTGGTCGAGACCGCTACCTATAGGGATTTATACGCCAACGCCATGCATCCCTACACCCAGCTTTTGCTGTCGTCGGCCCCGGTTCCTGATCCGGAGCGAAAGGTACGGCGTCACGCCTTGGTGGGAGATGTGCCAAGCCCTATCACACCGCCCCGGGGCTGCCACTTTCATCCCAGGTGTCCCCATGCCATGGCAATCTGTCGCAAGACTCCGCCGGTCTTAAAGGGAAAAGAGAAAAATCATGAAGTCGCCTGCTTTTTGCACGAATAGATACTGTCGGATACATGTGGGGAAAACACGAGGCATCGCCGCCAACCCCCCAAAAAAACTGCTGTGAAGGCCATCTATGTTCACCAAAAGGAGGAACGGTATGAAAACAGTACGAATTATAGCATTGCTTGTGACCTTGACGCTCTGCCTGGGTGTGCCGGGCGCTTTTGCCAAGAAACTGGTCGTGGTTCAGGACAGCCCGCCCCGTACCATGAACCCCATGGGCTCCGACGCGGATTCCAATCTGACGTTCATGGCCAATTTTTTTGATGCCCTTCTGGAGCGCCCCGGCGCCGAAGGCGAATTGAAACCCGCCCTGGCCACGAGTTATGAGCGGCTGGATGCCAACTCATGGAAATTCAACTTGAGAAAAGGCGTTAAATTCCATAACGGCAATCCCTTTACCGCACAGGACGTGGCCTTTACCTTCAATCGCATGGCCGATCCCCAGGTCAGTGAATTCATCAACATGGGCAAAAATATCGAGAACATCGAAATCGTTGATGATTATACCGTTATTATCCACACCAAAACCCCGGTGCCCTGGTTCGACCAGGTTTGCTACATCTATTTTATCATGGACAAGGAATCCACCGAGAAAGCCGATCCTGCAGAGATCGGTCTCAAAGCGAACGGGACCGGCGCTTACAGATTCAAAGAGTGGGTGAAAGGCTCCTATCTCAAAATGGAGGCCAATGCGGACTATTGGCAAGGAAAGCCCGCCATCGACGAGGTTGAGATCAGGGCTATTGCCGAGTCCTCCACCCGTTTTGCCGCTCTGGCCTCCGGCCAGGCTGATATCGTGTTCGGCGTGCCCATCGAAATGTATGACCGCATCGCTAAGAACCCAAAGGTCGATGTGATCTCCCACCAGGGCCGCCGAGGAATGTATCTGGCGCTGACCAACAAGCCCGGCACGCCGGGCGCCGACATCCGGGTGAGAAAGGCTGTTGCCATGGCCATCAACGAGGATGAAATCGTGGATAAGGTCATGCACGGCCAGGCCGTGAAGAGCGCCCAGGTGCCCGACGCCATCACCATTGGTTTCAACCCGGACATCAAACGCCACGAATACAATCCTGAAAAAGCAAAACAGTTGCTCAAGGAGGCCGGATACGAAAACGGTTTCGATCTCACCGTGGCCGGACCCAGCGACCGTTATGTTCAAGACGAAAAAATCTGCGAGGCGGTCGTCAAGTATTTGGTGAAAGTCGGCATTAATGCAACTCTTGACGTCAAACCCAAAAGCATTTTCTTCCCCGAAGTCATTAAGGGAGAGCATGCGTGCTACTTCCTGGGCTGGTTCGATTCCGCCTCCGACATGGGCCGGACGTACAGCAAGCTGGTTCACACCTATGACAAGGAGAAGGGCTACGGTGCCTGGAATGGCACCCGCTTCTCCGATGCCGAACTGGATGAAATGATAGAAGCGAATATGAATATTGTGGATTTGGCCGAACGCAAGGCCTACCTCCAAAAATTGAACAAGATCGCCATGGAGGATAAGCTGGCCATGATTCCGCTGCACTATCAGATGGATATCTATGCTATCCAGAAAGATAAAGGCATCGCTTTTACTCCCCGTCCGGACCGGTACATGGTCTGCAAAGAGCTGGATATAAAATAAAATCGGATAGCTGTCCCGCGGCTTGATGCCGCGGGACAACACACAAACTTGTCCGGGTAACCCCATGGCCGCACGGCCTGTAAAGACAATCGCTTTATGCTGACCTTTATTATTAAACGGCTGCTTCAGGGTATCACCGTCCTTCTGGCGGTGTCCTTTATCTGCTTTGTGATTTTTCGGTATGCCGGAGATCCGGTCCTGGCTCTCGCCGGCCTTTACGCCACCGAGAAGCAGCGGGACGAGGTCCGCGAAATCATGGGGCTGGACCGGCCTTTTTACGTGCAATACGCCCGTTTCATCGGCCAGGCGGCCCAAGGGAACTTTGGAAAGTCCTACGTTAATAAGATGCCGGCGCTTTCCCTGATCCTCGAACGATTCCCCGCCACCCTTGAACTGGTTACGCTAGGGACCTTTTTGGCTTTTACCATGGGTGTCGTTTTGGGGGTTCTGGTCTCTCTTCGGCCAAGAGCACCCACCAGCCAGGCCGTCATGGCCCTTTCCCTGGGGGGAATTTCCATTCCGACTTTTCTAATCGGGATTTTGTTGATCATGATTTTTTCGGTCATCCTCGGAATTCTGCCACCTTTTGGCCGGGGGGATACCGTTACCGTCGGATTCTGGCGTACGGGCCTGTTAACGGCAAGCGGGTGGAAACATCTGATTTTGCCGGCGCTGACCCTGGGAATGTACCAGCTTGCCATTTTGTTGCGTCTGACTCGGGCCGGTATGCGGGAGGTCCTCTCCGAGGAGTATATCAAAACCGCATGGGCCAAGGGACTTTCTCCTGCCAGGGTTATTTTCAAACATGCCCTGAGAAATGTGCTTATCCCCGTGGTTACCATTACAGGGTTGCAATTCGGGGAGTTGATCGCCTTTTCCATTGTCACGGAAACCATTTTCCAATGGCCGGGCATGGGAAACCTGCTGTTGACATCAATATTCGAATCGGACCAGCCGGTCATCGTCACCTATATTATGCTGGCCGCTCTGATTATTTTAACGATTAATATGATTGTGGATATTCTTTACGCTTACCTGAATCCGAAGATCCGGTATGAATAGGGCCTTTTTTAAATCCAAAATCTGGTATGATTTTACCCATACGCCGTCTGCCTTGGTGGGCATCGTCATCATCGTGCTGTTTGTCGGGGCGGCCGTCTGGGCACCGATGCTTGCCCCTCAGGATCCTTACGATCTTGAAGCGCTGACCTTGGACGTTGCCTTATTGCCTCCGGCCTGGATGGATGGGGGCCAAATGCCCTATTTTTTAGGCACGGATGACCAGGGGCGGGATATTTTAAGCACCATTTTATACGGGTGCCGCACGTCGCTTACGGTCGGTTTCGGGGTGATGTTTTTGGCCGGAACCCTGGGCGTGATCCTTGGAATGATGGCCGGATATTACGGCGGCTGGCCAGATACCCTGATCATGCGATGCGCCGACGTATTTTTTTCCTTTTCAACGACGTTGATGGCGTTTTTACTACTGGGGGTTCTCGCTCAACGGGGCATTTTGGTCGTCATCCTGGCCATTTGCCTGGCGGACTGGGTTCGCTATGCGCGAACCATGCGCGGCAGCACGTTGTCGGTAAAGCAGGAGGCTTATATCCTGGCTGCCAAAGCCACGGGGGCAAACGATTTCATGCTGCTTTCCCGCCACCTTCTGCCCAATGCCTTGCCTTCCATCTTCGTGGTCATGGCCGTTGACCTGGCAACTGTGATTATGCTGGAAGCGACCTTGAGCTTTTTGGGGGTGGGGGTGCCGTTAACGGAACCTTCCCTCGGCATGATGATTTCCATTGGAAAAAATTACGTGTACGCCGGTATGTGGTGGATGGTTCTTTTTCCCGCAACCGCTCTTATCCTGCTTGTCGTGGGCATCAACCTGTTTGCCGATTGGCTGAGAGAAGAGCTGAATCCGAAAATTGACCAGGGATGATTACCCAATGAACCTTTGTATTCTGGTCGCTGGCCGGTTGAATTCGGGGAAAGGGGCAGATCTGCCTGAATTTCCTGAACTGTTTCATCGGCTATTTGAGCGAAGCGACCCTGGAAAGACAATCCGGCTAAGCTATATGGCTGCACTGGACGAAGAGCTGCCAAAGGATGTCGGCGCGTTTGACGGCTACCTGATCACCGGATCTCCCTTTTCGGTCTACGAGGATTTCCCTTGGATTCGCCACCTGACGGCCTTCATCCGTTCGGCTTTTGACGCAGGCCTGCCGTTGGCGGGTATCTGTTTCGGCCATCAAATGCTTGCCCAGGCATTGGGCGGCAGGGTGGAAAAGTCGGCCAGGGGCTGGGGCGTGGGAGTGCGGCGAAGCAGCATCGTCGCCCGTCAGCCGTGGATGGACCGGACCTCTCCCCAAACCCTGGACCTGATATACCTTCACAGGGACCAGGTAATTAAACTTCCGCCCAACGCCTTGTTATTGATGGAAGACGCGTTTTGCCCGTTTGGCGGCTTCTCCATCCAAGACTCGGTCTTCGCCGTCCAGGGGCACCCCGAGCTCACCAACGAGATCTGCGAATCGTTGATTCGCCAGCGTGCCGACCGGATTGAACCGGATCGCGCACAGGTTGCTTTAACCTCTTTGTATGCCCCTCACCATGGAAACCGGGTGGGGAAATGGATAGTCAATTTTTTCCTGAAGAAAAAATGATTTCGATGGCGACACCGACAGCGATGGTAACCCCATTTGCCGGTTGCGGCAAATGGGGTGCGCGTGTAGCCGGCCTTAGGTCACTTTTTCGACTTTTGTTTTGATATACTTCAGTGGCGGGGTGCCGCCCACTTTTTCAGTATAGTTGGGCTTCATGATGCCCGGCGTGTTCACACCGCCAAAGTCAGGGAATTTGGGGTCGCCCTCGAGCCCCCTTGCATGGCCGAAGCCACCACCCGAGGCCAATACGCCGCGCATGATTTCCCAGGTGGGCCTGGCCCTTATTTCAAGTTCCCCCCAAGGCGATTTCAATTTCACTTTTTCGTCGTCATTGATCCCCAGCGCCTGCGCATCCAGTTTGTTTATCCACAGGACGTTTGTTGGGTTCATCTTCATCAGCTGCACATTGTTGAATGTTGAGGAGTGCTCATGTGTGAATAATCTGAAATTTCCGAATATGAACGGATATTCCTTGTCGGGCGCAAGGTCGGCATCCGGCTCTTTGTAGTCGGGCAGGGGATCTATGCCTTTTTCCTCGGCAATCGTGTTGAGAAAATTGTATTTTCCCGTGGTTGTCTTGCCGGACGACCCGTAACCGTCCGGAACATTAAAAGACCCCCATTTCTTATACTTGTAGTATTCGGCCTCGTCCGTGACGATAAAGCCTTTCTTCTTGAGTTCATCATAGGACCAGGGGGTGCCGGCGAGCTGATTTCTCTCAGCCTCTTCTATACTCTCCCAGGGGAAATATTGTCCAAGATCGAGCTTTCTGGCAATTTCCCTGGTTATCCACCACATGGGCCTTGAGTTATACATGGGTTTCACGATTTCCGCATAGTAGGCGATAAAGGCCTCGTAAAGCCAGTCCGCCTTGACCTGACTTTGCTCAAGCCATGTGGCATCGGGAAGCACCACATCGCATAGAAGTGCCGTGTTGCACATGAAGGCGTCAATGGTGGCCTTGAACTCCATCTTTTCGATGGCCTTAGTAATGGCTTCCTGGTTCCCCCACGAAAGCACCGGGTCGCCGAAATAATTTATCATTCCCTTGAGTTTGCCCGCCTCGACATCCTCAAGCAAATAGGCAGGTGCCCAGCCGGACCAGATGCCGAACTTGTTGAGTTTCGGCGCGGGCGTGGCCGGCGGTTTCTCTTGTCCCTCCCCCCAGACAGGTTTCAGCTTTCTCTTGAAGGGCATGGCCGGTCCGCCGGGCGCGTCGAATGTCCCGCAAAGTCCGTTCAGCGCCTGGATGGCGGCGGTTCCATACATACCGTTATGGGTCTGGGCAAGACCGGTCCAGGAGATGCACCCTTTGTTTTTGGACAGGGCGAATTCCCTTGCGATCCGTTTGATCGTCTCGGCGGGAACACCACTGATTTCGGCGGCCCACTCGGGGGTTCTTGCCGTTCCATCTTCTTCCCCCATGAGCCGTTTTTTGAAGGCGTCGAATCCATGGGTCCAGTTTTCCACGAACACCTTTTCGTAAAGCTCCTCCTTGACGATGACATGACACATCGCCATTGCTACGGCAGCATCCGTGGAAGGCTTTATGGTAATCCACTCGGTCGCGGCACTGGCCGTATCGGATCGCCTTGGATCGAAGACAACCAGTTTCATGCCCCTTTTGAGCGCCGTTCTCAGTTCGGCCGTTTTCCTCTGGCTGTAGGAGGTGGCCAGCTCATTCATTCCGAAATGAATTGCAAAGTCCGCTTCCTGATAGTTAATCCAGGGCCTCTTGTCGTTGAGGTTTTTTTCGTTTGCCATTCTGTTGGCATTGTCGCACATGGGACGGTGGGTGGTTTTGGGGCATCCCAGGTGATCGAAGAGCGCTTCATGGATTGAATTGGCCCAATCGTTGCCGCGCATATAACCAAATTTTTCCTTTTCAATACTTTTAATCCCCGCCACTAAGCGATCAAGCGCTTCATCCCAACTTGCCTTTCTGAATCTGCCGTCTTCTTTGATAAGCGGGGTTTTGAGCCTGTAAGCGGAATAGATATGTTTGGGTGCCGCTGCTCCCTTGGGGCAAATCCTTCCGGCTCCTTTGGGATCTCCCTTAAGCCCGCTCGTGCCGACCAGAATTCCGTCATCCAGCTTTGCCGTCATTCCGCAAAGCGCACCGCACGTATAACAATGACTTGCGATAGTCTTTGCCGGCTCGGGCTCGACCACACCCTCGGCAAGCGTTTTGTATTCGGGATCCAGATTCAGGGACTCACAGGCCCCGATCATCCGCCGGGTTACCTCTTCCCCCCTTGTGAACCCCTCTATTCTCAGGCTTTCGCACATCATTGCCCCTCGGATAAACTGGGCAAGACCCTGGTAAAAATCCGTTTTCGTGCACGCAATAAGCTGATCACAGAAAGAGGATGCCCATTTGGTGTACTTTTTCTTGAAAAATTCTTTGTAAAGCTCCTCGTCTCCCTTCTCAAGCACATACCTGAGGTATTCGAGCTGAACGGCTATGTGATCTTCCAGATCTTTGAATGCAGGGTTTTTATGGACACCTGCTTTTCTAAAATACGCCCGCATCTCAATTACGGGCTTTTGCATGACAACCGGGTCCGCGTTCACGTGACACGATTCGTAAGGAAACACCGGATTCGCACCGGCATTGAGAAATATGTCGGCGTAATCGTAACGCAATTCCTTGAAAAGCGTTTCGGCATCCTTGCTTTTCAGGCACGTTGTCATTACCTCGGCGCCATTTATTAGATCCATGAATCCGCATCCAGTGACCGACTCATTGAATCCATCAAGGAAATCGCCTTTCTGCATGTTCTTAATCAGTTCAATAGGTATTTCGTCCTGCAACAGCGTTGAAAGAAATTGGTACCTCTTTGCCCTGGAATTCATATACTCGACATCCATTGGAACCCCTCCTTTGTCAGTGGTAGTCCACGTATGGTGGAATTTGATTTTCAGTAAGGCCCGAGCGGGGGCGGCACTGCGAGCATAATGGGATTACGTTCACAATAATCTATGTCACAAGAATAGGATGGCGGCAAGTGGTTTTCCTTAAAATATCAATACGTTGTATCATCACTGATATAAGGCCGGTCATTTTGGGGAGCAAGCCGGTTGCCTGTGATTTTCTTTGTCCCATTGGAAACCGGGGCAAAATAAGGATCGTCAATTTTCCCTAGGGCGAATTGTTTTTGTCGACCTGTAAAAGTTCCTGACATCCCGGCGCGCCGTGCTGTATACGCTAAAGGCGGCGGCTTATTAAGCAGGGGTTGTCCAATGGTGTGTGAAAGCAACAAACAACTTGACAACAGGCTGAATCAAAGGGATATTTCCTCCTCTTGCGTCCTCTATGGCCTCTGCGGGATGTGTCAGCAAAACGCTTCTGATTTCTTCAACGGATAAGGCACAGGCCTTGCCTTAAGAGTGGTAGGGAACGGGCTTTTTGATACCAACCCCACAGCCGTTTCAGGAGCGCCATGAAGAGACACTCAATACGGTTCAAATTGGTAGCCAGCATGATAGCGGTATCCCTGCTTGTTGGCCTGATATCAATTCTGGTCGGAGGGAATCTGCTTTACCGGTCGGTACTCGCCGAGGCCAATAACCGTATCCGGCAGGATTTGAATGTTGCCAGGGTGATTTACGACGATCGGGCGGATACCATCCGTCTGGTCTTGGAAACCATGGCATCCACGCCCACCCTGGCAATGATGGTGGGTTCCGCCACTCCCGTTGTCGTCCCGCCTTCGATTAAAATTTTGGCCGACCGCATTCGATTGGATTTTCTCGGCATCACCGACGCCCGGGGACGGATTCTTCATCGTACCGCATCCGCCGTACCGCCTGGTCGCCCGATTGCGGACAACCCTCTGGTACGACGCGTACTCGATGATCACAAAACCGTGGCGGGGACGGCCGTTCTGAGTAGCGAGCAACTAAACGCAGAGAATCCGGCACTGACCGCGCGCGCAAATACGGGCCTGGTCATTGGTGCCGGCGTCCCGATTTTTTCGAATGGGAAAATGACCGGCGTCATCTATGGCGGATTATTGCTTAACGGCGATACATCGATTGTCGACAAGATTGGGGAAACGGTTTTCAAGAACGAGACATATAAAGGATGCAACGTAGGCACCTCAACAATTTTTCACAATGATATCAGAGTGGCGACAAGCGTTAAGGATACCTCGGGAAACCGTGCCTTGGGGACGCGATCCTCCCCGGATGTCGCTAAGCGTGTGCTGGAGGATGGAAAAAAATGGACCGACAGCGCCCGAGTGTTGGCGGACTGGTACATTACCGCCTATGAGCCCATTACGGATATTTCGGCCAACCGGGTCGGCATGCTGTATGTGGGCGTGCTGGAATCCAAGTATGCGGACATCCGCAACCATGCCATTGCCGTGTTCACAGGGAACACCCTGGCCGGTGTCGCTTTGGCGATTATTCTAAGCTGGTTTTTCACCGGACGGATCATGCGTCCGGTCAGCTATCTGATCCGCGCCAGTTCGGAAATATCCAGCGGCAATCTTTATCCCGACATCGGCCCGGTCTCCAGCGACGATATCGGTCGGCTGCAGAAGAAGTTCATGATCATGGTCGAGGCGCTGCGGGAAAGGGAGAAGATTCAGCAAAAGGAGAGCGAAATTCGGCTGATTCAATCTGAAAAGCAGGCCAGCGTCGGTAAATTGGCCGCCGGTGTAGCCCACGAGATCAACAACCCCCTGACGGCGGTGCTGACCTTTACCCATTTGATTCTGCGGCGCAAGGACATCCCGAAAGAGGTGCACGAGGATCTTGAACTGGTTGCCTCCCAGACCGAACGGGTCAGGGCCATCGTCAAAAGCCTCCTCGATTTTTCGCGCCAGACGGAGCTTTCCCCGGTCACCATGGACATCAACAGCCTGATTGAGGACAGCGTCCGGCTGATGGAAAATCAGGCCCTAATCAAAGGCGTCGACCTCGTTTTCCAGGCCGGCGACGATCTGCCGGTTCTGATTCTCGATCGGAACCAATGCCAGAGCGTTTTTATCAACATGATTTTGAATGCCTTTGATTCGATGGAAGCCGGAGGACGGATCGACATACAAACCCGGAAAGCCACCGAAAGCAAAAGCGGAGGTGTTAAAATCTGCATCAGCGATACGGGTAGCGGTATCTCGCCCGAGAATATGGATCAACTGTTCGATCCCTTTTTTACCACCAAGCCGGTGGGGAAGGGGACAGGGCTGGGATTGGCCGTGTCAGCCGGTATCATCCAACGGCATGGTGGATCCATCGACGTGAAATCGAAACCAGGATCGGGCACGACGTTTACTATCTGGCTGCCCGAGCATCCCCCCGAGATCGAAGGGGAGAACCCGGAGGAACAACTATGAGGGTTCTGATCGTCGATGATGATGCCATAGTCCTTCAAAGTTGTCAGCGGATACTGGAGGCGGAAGGGATGGAGGCGCGCGTGGCCCATTCGGTGGAAGAGGGCGAACAGGCGCTGAAGAAAGAGGCCTTTGACCTCATGCTGACCGACATCAAAATGCCGGGACAGGATGGCTTTGAAATGATCGTTCGCGCTCGGCGGCTTCTGCCGGACCTCCCCATTTTAATGATGAGTGGTTATTCGGTCTCCGAAACCATCGAAAAAAGCATCCATTTTGGCGCGAATCACTATATATCCAAGCCGTTTACACCACAAGAACTGTTGGAGGCCGTGCACCAAACGGTCTCTTAGAACCATGAACGTCTTTTAAGAGAGGAACTGGCCAATGACTCAAACAATGCTGATCATCGACGACGACATGGCGGTGCTGACATCCTGTCAGCGTATTTTCACCGAGGAGGGGTTTGAGGTTACCACCACGACCAATCCCCTGGATGGCCTGGAGCTTGCCAAAAGCAAAGCCTACACGGTCATCCTGTGCGATTGGCACATGCCGCAGCTTGACGGCATGGATGTGGTTTCGCAGCTTCAGACCCTGGCGCCGGAATCGGCGGTGGTGATGATCAGCGGCTTCCCTTCCGTGGATCGCGCCACCGATGCGATGAAGCGGGGGGCCATGGACTACCTGCCCAAGCCCTTCACGCCGGAGGAGATAACCGCCACCGTGAACAAGGCCATTTCGGAAAAAGCGCTCCAGGAGAAAAAGGCATTGGGGGTGTTCGCCAAATTCATGGAGAACTTTCCGACCCAGCCAAATATGGATGATAAGGGGCCCAAGACCATCGCCGAAACCGTGGCCGAAACTGTGGGCGTGGCCAAGGCGACGTCTCCCTGGCTCTCTTTGTTTGTTCTGGGAATCATGGCCGGGTCCTATATCGGATTCGGCGGCCTTTTTTCCGCAACGGTGACTTTTGACCTGGCGCCTATCGTGGGGATCGGTTTGAAGAAACTGATCGCCGGCGGGGCATTCAGCATCGGCCTGATGCTGGTGGTTATCGCGGGGGCCGAACTGTTTACCGGTAACAACCTGATGGTTTCCAGTGTGATCACCGGCCGTACCACCTGGCGTAAAGTTTTTGCCGCCTGGGGACTGGTGTATGTCGCCAACTTCATCGGATCCATAATCCTGGCCCTGTTGTTTTACTTCTCCGGCCTGTGGAAAACGGGCGACAGTGCCTTGGGACTGGTGGCGGTCAAAACGGCCTACGCCAAGGTGCACCTGCCTTTTGGTGAAGCCTTTGTCCGGGCCATCGGGTGTAACTGGATGGTTTGCCTGGCGGTCTGGATGGCCATGGCGTCCCGGCAGACGATCGGTAAAATTTTCGCGATTTTCTTCCCCATCATGGGATTCGTGGCGATCGGCTTCGAGCACTGCGTGGCCAACATGTACTTCATCCCAACGGGTATTTTTCTCAGCAAATGGGCCGGATTGGCTCCCGCCGGGCTCGATGTTTCCACCATCACCTGGGGAACCTTCGTAATCAATAACCTGATCCCTGTAACCATCGGCAATATCATCGGCGGGGCGGTATTTGTGGGAATGGGGTATTGGGGGGCTTATTTGCGGCCGTCGCGATAGGACGTCCGACTCTGCAAAATACTTGGGCCGCTCTTACAGGGCGTACGGGAACCGACTGACTCCGACCCCTGTAGGGGCCCAAGACCATCGCCGAAACCGTGGCCGAAACTGTGGGCGTGGCCAAGGCGACGTCTCCCTGGCTCTCTTTGTTTGTTCTGGGAATCATGGCCGGGTCCTATATCGGATTCGGCGGCCTTTTTTCCGCAACGGTGACTTTTGACCTGGCGCCTATCGTGGGGATCGGTTTGAAGAAACTGATCGCCGGCGGGGCATTCAGCATCGGCCTGATGCTGGTGGTTATCGCGGGGGCCGAACTGTTTACCGGTAACAACCTGATGGTTTCCAGTGTGATCACCGGCCGTACCACCTGGCGTAAAGTTTTTGCCGCCTGGGGACTGGTGTATGTCGCCAACTTCATCGGATCCATAATCCTGGCCCTGTTGTTTTACTTCTCCGGCCTGTGGAAAACGGGCGACAGTGCCTTGGGACTGGTGGCGGTCAAAACGGCCTACGCCAAGGTGCACCTGCCTTTTGGTGAAGCCTTTGTCCGGGCCATCGGGTGTAACTGGATGGTTTGCCTGGCGGTCTGGATGGCCATGGCGTCCCGGCAGACGATCGGTAAAATTTTCGCGATTTTCTTCCCCATCATGGGATTCGTGGCGATCGGCTTCGAGCACTGCGTGGCCAACATGTACTTCATCCCAACGGGTATTTTTCTCAGCAAATGGGCCGGATTGGCTCCCGCCGGGCTCGATGTTTCCACCATCACCTGGGGAACCTTCGTAATCAATAACCTGATCCCTGTAACCATCGGCAATATCATCGGCGGGGCGGTATTTGTGGGAATGGGGTATTGGGGGGCTTATTTGCGGCCGTCGCGATAGGACGTCCGACTCTGCAAAATACTTGGGCCGCTCTTACAGGGCGTACGGGAACCGACTGACTCCGACCCCTGTAGACAATATGGTTGAACGCGAACCACCACCGACAATAAAAAGGCCTGCCATACCTTGAAAGCGTGGGTTATAGTAAGCGTTTCATCAAACCTTAACTACAGAGCCAAAATCAAGGAGGCAGGCCGTGAGCAAAATAGTAAAATATGTTGGGTTGGATGTCCATAAAGATTCGATTACCATTGCAATTGCCGATGAAGGCCGGGACGGAAATGTCCGGGTGTATGGCAAAATCCACAATGACTTGGAACAGATTGACAAAGTCATGCGCAAGCTAATTTCAACAAATAGTGAATTGCATTGTGTCTATGAAGCAGGTCCCTGCGGGTACCCGATATACAGGCATTTAACAAGCCAGGGGATCGATTGCGTTGTCGTGGCCCCGGCACTGATACCCAAAAAAGCGGGTGATCGGGTTAAAAACGATCGCCGCGATGCAACCAACCTAGCAACGCTCCACCGCTCCGGCGATCTTACGCCGGTATATGTACCCGATCAAATCGATGAAGCTATTCGTGACCTGGTTCGTACTCGAAAAGATATCGTCACGGCACGTCAAAAGATCAAGCAACAGATCAATGCATTCGTGCTGCGACAAGGGCTCAGCTATTCGGGTAAGAGCAAATGGAGCAAGGCCCATTTAAATTGGCTTACGTCACTAAAGATGCCGCATCCGGTCCAGCAGATCGCCCTTACCGAGTATCTGGACGCTTTGGAAAATCATGAGATCCGCCTCAAACGAATCGAAAAGACAATTGTGGGGTCCTGCCAGACCTGGCGTCTTCTTCCGGTTGTCAAAGCCCTGCAAGCGCTCAGGGGGATCAGTATGCTTAGTGCGGTAATCGTCGTTGCTGAATTGGGAGATTTGACTCGCTTTGACAAGCCCACCCAACTAATGGCCTTTCTGGGCTTGGTACCGTCGGAACATTCAAGCGGTCCAAGCGTTAAAAGAGGCGCTATTACCAAAACCGGCAATAGCCATGCACGTCGGGCATTAATCGAATCGGCACAAGCCTATCGCATGCCTGCTCGGAAAAGTAAGGCTATCCGTAAGCGCCAGGAGGGATTGCCCGAAGAAGTGCTGGAAATCGCATGGAATGCGCAGGTGCGGCTGTGCGGCCGGTACCATAGCTTGGTCGCAAGGGGCAAGAGCCATAACCTGACCGTCACCGCTATCGCGCGCGAATTGGCCGGCTTCATATGGGCCATTGCCCGTACTGTTCCAATAGCGGTTTAAATATTGAAATGGACGCCGCCAATAGTTTGCTTTTATAGCGTGGAAACCCAGGCCTATCAAGGCCAAGCCCTAAAGGGTGCTCGCTGTGCTCGCAGCCTTGACAGCCTTGAATTTCCACGCTGGGAGCAAATTAGCGACGGCGAGAGAAGCGCGACTGCCGCTCCGGCTCAAGAAGCTGGGAGAAGAATTCTCGGCAAACAAATTCATCATAAAAGAAAGCGGAAGGACTCGCTTTATCAAAAAACCAAGATAGCCATCGAGCATTTGGATAGGGGCGCGGTTGCGGTTCGGGGAACCCTCGTCGCTCCTATCGGAATAAGCCTTACAGCCGAAACTCCAGCTTGTAGATCGAGGCAGCTCCACGACGAAGCCTAATCAGGCGGTATCCAACCCGCGAATATCAGAGTGCTCAACCGTCGTTATTGCAAACCCCGCCTCTATCCAAACGCTTGATGAAAAGCATCGACCCAATTTTCTTGGTATGGATAGCTTTTTTTATTGACAAGTGTTCAACCATATCAGGAGCGGCCCATGGCCGCGAAAAATCAAAATGCACAAGCCACTATTTACCACAACGCCTTGTGAACCAGTTCTTCCGGATCGCCGACGATGCAATCGGGATGCTTATCCAATTTGGCTAACTTAGAAACCGGATTGGAAGGAACAATTTTTAATTTTTTACCTTTGCGTTTTATTTCCAATGGGATACCGGTTTCTAAAACCTGATCAAGCAAGTTATAGATGTTTTTTCTAATCTCGGATGGGCTGACTTCCATGATTTTTTCCCCAAAATAAAATCTATGAGTCTTGGCGTACGTTAAAAAATATCTATACGTACGACATGTCAACTTGTAAATCCCTCGAGTTATCCGAAGGGAAGCCTGGTTAATGGCCGCGGCCGCCTCATGCAGTTCGAAACCAAGATATGAACAAGTAGCTGTTGGAAAACACACGTTTTCAGGGGTGCGCAAAAACGGCAAATATCCTGTACGTATGTGGAAATTGTCTTAATCGACTAAGTATACAGATTTAAGAAATAATCTGTATGATGGGAACGCCATGCTCATTGGCTGACAGGGCAATGCCGAACACCAGTCTGCTAAGACCGCCCCGCCCTGGCAGTCCAATGCAGCTAATGGTTCGGTTTTTCGTCAAATTCTTCAAAGAAACGGTAGTCGAGTTCATACGTCGTTACAGCTTTTAGCCCCAATTCTATACGTTCAAACATTTCGACAAGTTTTTCACCGTCAACAAGTTCAATCGGGGGTACGCCATCACGCCGTGCTTCTTTTTTGGCGTCGATAGTAAAGGACCCGGTCGTGAGAATTATACCCTTGTCTGCCCGGCCCATCATGGCACCCTGTTAATGGTCGTGATAAACTGAGCCAAAAATGGTCGTTTAAGATTGAGCCACCCATCGTGGTGGAAAATGCTTAATGTGAGCATTTTTCACTAAGAACTAATCAGGAGGTTCAACCTTTGAAAAAAAGGAGACCATTTTGGATATTCTCACTTTGCACCGCAAGGGACTGACCCAGCGAGCAATTGCCAGGAAGCTTGGCGTCAGCCGTAACACCGTTAAAAAATACATTGATGATCCGGAGTTGATCCTTGCCCCAGCAGAACCCAGGCGGCGCAGAAGCCTGCTTGACCCATTTAAGGACAATATAGACGCTTGGCTTTCCGAAGACGACTATACGGCGACCTGGATTTACGACAGACTGGTCAACATGGGGTTTACCGGAAGCTACGAAATCGTCAAACGCCGGGTAGCCCAACTAAAGGGGCAACACCAAAAGGTTGCCTACATGCGATTTGAAACAGAGCCCGGCTACCAGGCACAGGTAGATTTTGCAGAGTTTCAGGTTGAGCATGCCGATGGAAACGTCGAGAAATTATATCTCTTCTCAATAATTTTGGGCTACTCTCGTAAAATCTATGCAGAGCTGATTAGACACTGCGACCTGACGACTTTTCTGGATTGCCATATCCGGGCCTTCGACTACTTCGGCGGCGTGCCCACCGAAATTTTGTATGACCGGATGAAAAATGTCTACATTGGTCGGATAGCGGGACGAGACAAATTCAACGATACATTGATCGGTTTTGCTCTGCATTACGGGTTCATCCCACGGGTGGCACCAGCCTATGCGGCTTGGGTGAAGGGAAAGGTCGAGAGACCTTACACCTTCATCCGTGAGGGCTTTTGGCGCGGCTATGGATACGCTTGCCTCGAAACAGCCAACAAAGATCTGAACCGTTGGTTACGAATAAAAGATCAGCGGATACATGGCACCACCCACGAAGTCGTCGCTGACCGTTTTGAAAGAGAACAACCACATCTTAGCCAGTTACCACGACAGCCTTTCGATACTTCCTACAGGATCTTCAGGAAAGTCCATAAGGATTGTACGGTTAGATTCGAAGGCAATGGCTTTGTTGTCCCGCACAAGCTGGTGGGGAAAACCGTTGTTCTGAGAGTTAAGGAATGTACCCTGCGGATCTTTGACGATAACCGTCTGGTCGTCATTTATACAATCCCTTCGTCCAAAGGTAATCTTGTTCAAGACAAGCGCTTTTATGCGGAACTGAAAAAGGACCGTGAGATGAACCGGCGCAAATACGCTCATCCTAAGCAGGGTAAGGGCCGCGCCAAATGCACCATCAGCCCGAATAAGCCCCTGTATGACATACCGGTGGATATCCGCCCGATCGATGCCTATGAGCAGTTCGCACAGGAGGTGCGGACATGACGGATACGCTGGTGGCCAACCGCATTGAAGCAAACCTGACCAGGCTGCGCTTGCCTCGGATACGGGAGATCCTGGCCAGTATCGTTAAATCCGCCGAGCAAAATAGTCAAAGTTACCTGAGCTTTTTGGATGACTTGCTTGAGGAAGAAGTGGCGCAGAAGGAACAACGCCGGATTGAAACGGCCCTGAAGATATCCGGGTTGCCGTTCACAAAGGGTATTGATGAATTCGATTTTACCTTCCAGCCAAAACTGGATCGTAGGCGTGTCATGTCGCTATTTGATCTGACATTCATTCGCCAAAATGGAAATGTCATTTTTCTTGGCCCTCCCGGTGTTGGCAAGACGCACCTGGCTGTATCTTTGGCTTTAAAAGCCTGCCAAGCGGGTATGAGCATCTATTTCACAACCATGGCGGACCTGATCGTCAAACTGAAAAAGGACCATGAAGCGGGGCGTCCCGGCAAGGGGCGAAGCTACTATAAATCCTCACTTGTGATCGTGGATGAGGTTGGGTACACGCCCATCGACCGACAGGAATGCAATCTGTTCTTTCAGTTTGTAGCCACCCGCTATGAAAAGGCCAGTACCGTAATCACGTCTAACAAGGCCTTCTCCGATTGGGCGGAATTGCTCCAGGATCAAATCATCGTCACTGCGATATTGGATCGTCTCCTTCACCATAGCGTAGTGATAACGATCAATGGAAACAGCTACCGTTTGAAGGGGAAAAATATGGAGGAATCAATAAATACCATTCAGTAGATAGGGGCGTGTGGCTCATTTTTCACGACCCAAATTGGCTCAGTTCTTCGCGACCGTTGACAATTATCACCGTTTGTTTCGCCCAGGATCACTATGTGCTTTTCATGGTAGCCACGGTGATGCTCTATATGGTCGCCTGTATGGGCATGAACATTCAAATGGGACTGGCCGGCGTGGTCAATTTCTGCGGAGCCTCCTTTTTCGGCGTGGGCTGTTACACTTCCGCTGTTTTACTTAACCATACCCCCCTGCCTCCGATCATAGTGATTCTTTTGGGGGGTGTCTGCTCTGCAATCATCGGCTCTTTGCTGATTCTTCCGGTTTTGCGCACCACCGGCCATTATGCCGCCTTGGTCACCATTGCCTTCGCCCTGTTGTTCAAGACTTTTCTGGACGTCAACGACACCCTCGGCGGCCCCCAGGGGTTGCAGGTTCCCAGCATGCATCTTTTGGGCTGGGACTTTGCCATGCCCATCGTCATCGGCGATCTCGAAATTTCGTTCTATGTACCTTACGTCCTTTTTTGCGGAGTTGTACTGGCCATCACCTTTGTTCTTGCTCGGCGAATGGAACGATCCTGGGTAGGGATAAACATGGATGCCGTACGCCTGGATGAAACCGCCGCCAGTTGTTTTGGACTGAATCTGTCGCGATGGAAGATCACCGCGTTCACGGCGGGTAATTTTCTAATCGGAATCGGCGGCGCCGTTTACGGGATGATGATCGGCTATATTGCCCCGAGTAATTTTGCTTTCAGCGACTCGTTGATATTGCTTTCCATCGTATTGCTGGGCGGCATCGGTAATCTTTGGGGACTTCTGCCGGCAGCATTCATCGTCGTGGTTTTGCCCGAAAAGTTCCAGGTCATTCAGGAGTACCGTTTTCTGCTTTATGCAACCATGGTTATTCTCATGCTGCTCTATAGACCCGATGGACTGATCCCCAGACCCCTGAGAACATTTTTCTCCCATGGAGCATCCAATGAATCCTAATACCAAGCCAACGCCTTTGCTCTCCTGCGAGGGCCTGAGCATGCATTTTGGTGGTCTGGCGGCCCTGGACCACCTGGACCTGGATGTCAATCCGGGCGAAATTCTGGGTCTCCTGGGA
Source organism: uncultured Desulfosarcina sp. (assembly GCA_963668455.2). Lineage (GTDB taxonomy): Bacteria > Desulfobacterota > Desulfobacteria > Desulfobacterales > Desulfosarcinaceae > Desulfosarcina. Next base: position 699,234 of record CAXXOY010000011.1, on the reverse strand, counting down.
CCCAACGGATCCGGGAAAACGACCTTCTTCAACGTCATTACCGGTATCTACCGGCCATCCGGCGGCAGGGTTCGCTTCGAAGGGCGTGATATTCAGGGCTTGGGTCCCCAGGCCATCAACCGTCGCGGCATCGCCCGTACCTTTCAACGTTCGCGTCTCTGCCTGGAGCTGTCGATCTTCGACAATCTGATGATCGGCGACCACAACCGGCTTAACCACGGTCTGATCTTCAACCTTTTCCAACGACGCCGGTTCACGCGCGAACTGGAGGGCCATATCGAACGGGCACGGCGTATGCTCGCAACCTTCAGCACCACGCTGGCCGACAATATGTTTGTCGATGTGGGCAGTTTTCCGATGATCGATAGAAGGCGCATCGAGATCTGCCGCGCCCTGATCGGTGGTCCGCGTCTGCTCCTGTTGGACGAACCCTCCGCCGGCATGACCCACGAGGAGACCCGCCAGTTGATGATCGATATCATTGGGGTGGCCCGTCAGTCGCAGGATGTGACCATCATCATCGAACACGAAATGAACGTGATCCGGCGCATCACCGACCGCTGTGTGGTCCTCAACTTCGGGCGCAAGATTTTCGAGGGTGCCTATGATGAGATGGTCCGGCACCCGGATGTCCAGGAGGCCTACCTGGGCGGGAAGGGGGAGGCAGCATGAAAAAACCGCTGATTGTCGACAATGTCACCACCGCCTACGACAAGGCGGACGTTTTACACAAGGTCTCCCTCACGATACAGCCGGGAACCATCACCTGTCTGCTCGGGTCCAACGGATCGGGTAAGTCGACATTGATTCGCTCCATCCTTGGTCTGACGCCGGCGCGGTTGGGCGAGATTCATTTCAACGGCCGCAGACTCAGCGATCTGCCCACGCATCGAATCATTTCACACGGCATCGCCTGCATCCCCGAGGGCCGCAAGGTTTTCCCCGCCATGAGCGTGGAGGAAAATTTGCAGGTTGGCGCTTACCAGGAGACGTCGAGCATCATGGTGCAGCGACGCATGCAGGAGGTTTACGAACTTTTTCCACGTCTTCTGGAACGGCGTCAGCAGCTGGCCGGGACGCTTTCCGGCGGTGAGCAGGCAATGGTTTCCATTGGCCGAGGTCTGATGGGCGAGCCCAAACTGCTGATTATCGACGAACCCTCCCTGGGCCTTTCGCCGGCGCTTGTAATCCAGAACTTCGAAATTATCCGTACTATTAAGGATCGGGGCATCACGGTGTTTCTTGTGGAACAGAACGTCCATCAGACCCTGGCCGTGGCGGATTACGGGTACGTGCTTTCCCAGGGCAAGGTGGTTGCCGAGGGAACCGCCGCCCATTTGCGCGATGATCCCGAAGTCAACCGGGCCTATTTTGGTTAGGAAAAAGATTTCATGACCACGACATCTCCGGCCGTCACCCTGGCCCGAACGCTCATCGGTTTCGACACCCGCAATCCCGGCGGCAATGAAGCGGCCTGCATTGAATACCTTGGTGATCAGTTGCAGAACGCCGGTTTTGTCGTGCAGACCTCCACCTTCGCCAAAGGCCGCCCCAGCCTGGTTGCCCGGCTTGGGACGGGGGATGGGCCCGCCCTGTGCTTTGCCGGCCATATCGACACGGTTCCATTGGGCAACACGCCTTGGCGATTCGATCCCTTCGGGGGAGAGATTCAGGATGGCCGTCTATACGGCAGAGGCGCCTGCGACATGAAAAGCGGCGTGGCCGCGTTCGTCACCGCAGCCTGCCGGGTGGCCCCGCGGCTGAATAAAAAGGACGATCTGATTGTGGTGATCGTCGCCGGTGAGGAGACCGGCTGTGAGGGCTCCAGTCATCTGGCCAAAAACCGCAAGCTGCTGGGCAATGCCGGTGCCGTGGTGGTGGGCGAGCCGACGAGTAATTATCCCCTGGTGGGGCACAAGGGCGCCCTTTGGCTTTCAGCCCGCTTCCAAGGATGCACGGCCCATGGCGCCATGCCGGAAAAGGGCGACAATGCGGTATACAAAGCCGCCGCCGCAGTCGGGCGGTTGCAGCGTTTCGATTTCGACATGGCCCCCCATCCGCTTCTTGGCGATCCGACACTCAACGTGGGGACTTTCCACGGGGGGCTAAACATCAATTCCGTTCCCGACGTGGCTGAAATCGGTCTCGATATCCGAACCATGCCGGGCCTGGACCACGGCGATCTTATCCGCAGGATCAAGGATTGCCTGGGAAAGGGCGCCGAGATTTCGCGTTTGATCGACGTCAGCGCTTTGTGGACCCCGCCCGAGCATCCGTGGGCGAGAACGGTTTTTGGGATTGTGGAGCCTTTCATCGGGGAAATGCCCGTTCCGCGAACTGTTGCTTTTTTTACTGATGGGGCGCCGTTGCAGATGGCCTATGGTGGCGTGCCGACGCTGATTTTGGGGCCGGGTGCATCGGTCATGGCGCATCGCACGGACGAGTTTTGTCCGGTCAGCGAGATCGACTCGGCCACCCTGATCTACCAGCGAATTGCAGAGAACTATTACCATTTGCCGGTGGAAGAGTGAGGCCGCCAGCGGCAGTGAACGTAGACAAAATAAGAATGAGAAGAACATCATGTCCCACAACGCGGTAGATGCCGGAAATACTCACCTGATTCAATCCATCAATAACTTGTGCGGGCGAATTGCCGCAAAAGACGAAGCGCTGAAGGTATTCGTGCCGGGAGCGTTTCGTCCCTCCGCGATTCGGGACCAGGCAGAAGCGCTGATTTCCCGCTATCCGCAACTGGATGCGCGGCCGCCACTGTTTGGCTTGACTATCGGCATCAAGGATATTTTTCACTGCGACGGATTTACCACCCGTTGCGGCAGCGAACTGCCACCGGAGCTGTTTCAGGGGGACGAGGCCGAGCTGGTTCAGCGCCTCAGAGCCGCCGGCGCGATCATGATGGGGAAAACCGCCACGACCGAATTCGCCTATTTCGCCCCCGCGCCCACGGTCAACCCGCACAACCCCGCCCATACCCCGGGCGGTTCCAGCAGCGGTTCCGCAGCCGGTGTGGCCGCCGGCTTCTTCGATTTGGGGCTGGGTACCCAGACCGTCGGTAGCATCATTCGGCCGGCAGCCTATTGCGGTGTCGTCGGATTCAAACCCAGCTTCGGACGGGTCAGCACCGCTGGCGTCGTACCTTTTTCCATAAGCGTGGACCATGTTGGTTTCTTCAGCCGCACGGTTACGGATCTTTTGACAGTCATGGCGGCCATCGACGATGCATGGAAGCCGTCCCCCGCCACCGCGCAATACCGATTGGGCATTCCCCAAGGCGCTTACATGGAGCAGGCCGATCCTGTGGTACGCGAAGCATTTCAAGACCAAACCAAACAGTTGGAATCCGCCGGTTACGCCATCGTCAACATCCCCATATTGGACAATATTGAAGCAATCAACAAACGTCATCAACGCCTGATGGCCGGCGAAATGGCAAGGGTACACGCACCGTGGTATGAATGCCAGCAGAAACACTACCGCCAGGCCACGCGCGATATCATTTCCAGAGGAATGGCGGTTGACGATGCGGAGTTCAACGGTCTGCGCAACTCTTGCTTTGATTTGCGGAAAACGCTTGAAGTGACCATGCAAACCCATAACATCGATGCCTGGATTTGCCCGTCCACGACCAATGAAGCGCCATTGGGCCTCGAAAGCACGGGCAGCCCGCTCATGAACCTCCCCTGGACCCACTCCGGCCTGCCAACCATCTCCCTGCCGGCTGGCCAGGGACCATCGGGGCTCCCGTTGGGACTACAATTATCCGGTAGTTTTATGGAGGATGAGGTGCTATTGTCGTTGGCACTCCGAATAATAAACGATTTAGCCGATCAAGGGTCACGGCGGCAAAATGGGTTCTTCTGATATGACTCAGAATTTAAATCGCCTGGTTTAGGTCAAAAAGGATCCCTAAGTCGATTAATCTGTGTGAGTATTTCTGATTCGGAGGCGAATTTGTTGTTGTCAATTTCAAGATCCCAATCGAAATTCACCTGAGATGCAATTTTATTATATTCAACCACCTTGTCGTCGGAAATTGGGATATGATTCTCAGCGTCTCGCGTCATGACACGCGCCAAACAAATATCGAGATCAGCAAAAACGCGAATAAGCTTAACAATATATTTCTCATTTAGAGATGCGTGAAATTTTATAAAGCCTTCACCTGCACCAAGGTTTTCAATCATAACTTTGTTGCAAAATGTGAAAGCCAAATCAATTTCTTGTTCGACTTTTTCCCAGCCATCTTCTTCTTGATTCAATTTCAACCAAATATTTTCTACGCGCAAAAAGAAAATGTCGGTATTATTCTCGACAAGCGTGCCTATATAAGTCTTGCCAGAACCCTTCGGGCCGATTAACATGTAAAGCGTTTTTTTCAACATTTCAATTGCATTATTAATGGAGCTTTACTTCTGCAAGAGTTAGTCCGCCATATTTAACGTCAGCAAAATCAAAATGCAGCTTTCATTCAGTATTTACTTCGTTGATCAACTCATAACAGGTTTAAACGAATATATTTTCTTCTCGGTTGAGATTGTCAATGGTGAACTCGGTCAACTCTTCTTAAAACAGGCTACAAACGACCCGTTCGGTTTGACTATCGGCTCAAGCGTGGCGTACAGATACTTAGGTATCAATAAATCTATATCGTTAATTTATGATTGAAAACAGATCTATGCAAGAAATCAGTGACGCTCCCGTAATTGTTCTACACGGTGGTCCCGGGGCACCGGGAAGTGCCGCGCTGACAGCCAAAGGATTGGCCGAAAAATTTACAGTATACGAGCCCTGGCAGCGTCCCAGTGGTGATGTCCCTTTGTCGGTCGCGCTGCATGTCTCCGACCTTTATCAGTTGATATCCGATACGTGTGGCGATCGACTCCCCGCACTCGTCGGTGAATCTTGGGGCGCCATGCTCGCTTTGGCTTATGCTGCTGAACATCCGGATATGGCCGGGCCGCTTGTGCTTGTGGGGTGTGGGACATTTGACAATGGCTCTCGCTTAAAAGCGCTGGAGACACGGAAATGTCGAATTCGCGATTACATAAAATTGCATCCGGAACATGCTTCTGATTTGGACCTTCCCATCGAGGCGCAGATTATGAAATGGCATGAAATGACGGACAATTACGATTGCGTTGTCGATATCGCTGAAAATTCCGACGCTGGTGCACTTGATATGAACGCGCACACGGAAACCTGGCGTGATATGATTCGCTGCCAGGAAAAGGGGCTTTATCCCGGGGCCTTTACCGCCATCAAGTCTCCGGTAATTATGCTTCACGGCGGATATGATCCGCATCCCGGGAGGATGATAAGGGACGAACTGATGCCGTATATTCCGCAATTGGAATATCATGAGTTCGATAAATGCGGCCATTCACCGGCTAAAGAGAAATATGCCAAGGATGAATATTTCCGGTTGATGAGAACTTGGTTGCAGGGCAAACTCGGCTCCCGTTCTCGCTTATTTTAGTACCCACTCTTCCCGTTGAATGCCATAGCTGAGTGAATCAAAATACCGGCCATTTACAATTCTTGCGTTTTTGTATCTGGCTTCTTCTGTCATGCCTAATTTTTTAGCAAGTTTTATCATTCCTATATTGCCTGACCATGTTGATAAACCGATTCTGATCAACTCAGGGTGGTCAATGAAAATTTTATTGATCCATTGTCTAAGCGCTTCGTACCCAATGCCTTTGCTCCAATTTGCGTCATCAAAAATGACAACACCGATTTCCATCCAATTTGTTTCTTGAGATTTCCAATACCAGTTCACTTCACCAATAATTGAGTCGTTCGTTTTGTCACAGACGAGCATTCGGTCGCACATCGCAGGTGTTATACCGGATCGAATATTTGTGAGGTAATTATCAATTCTCTCCACTGTTGCTTGCCTTGAAGGCCTGGTGAAATAGGGTCCATTGAAATCCCAATGCTTTCGATCTGGATCTTTAAGGCTCAGGTAGGCCCGGGCGTCTGTGAGCGCAAAATCTCTTAGATAAATTCGTTCCTTCGAAAGCTCTGAGTTCATATCTATTCCCTTTTTTTTACGAGTTCATCATGAGTGGCATGGAACGAAATTCTTCTGTGATATGATGAACAAGCTCTCTTTGGGCTTTACTCACATGGTGGTTGGATTGATGCAAACTTACCACCGCAGAGGGCAGGTGGTTAAATACGCCATCGGTAAGCATTCTTAAGCCCCTTATGGGAATACTCGCACCTACTGGCGCTATTGCCAAACCGGCTTTTACAGCCGCCAAAACTCCGGAAATACTCGGGCTCGAATAGGCAATACGGTAGGGGATGCCCTGGTCGGCCAGCGCTTGCATGGCCCATTTTCGAAACATGCAGCCTTTATGGAATACCGCCAGGGGTAAAGGTGCTTTTTTCTCTATCTCCACCTCTTCGGGGGCAACCCAGATCACCGGTTCGTTTCGCAGGAAAGTCCCACCATTTTCGCCGCTTGCACTATTACAGAGACAGAGGTCAAGTTCTCCTTGATGCAGCATCTTGAGCATATCGCTGGACAAGCCGCAGTGAAGATCCACCTGGACCAGAGGGTAAAATCTCCCGAAACGCCTCAGTATTCCCGGCAAGTGTTGCGACGCGTAGTCTTCCGCCGAACCGAGTCGAATGAGTCCATCCAGCGCCGGCATGGATATGGATGCCACGGCTTCATCATGAAGTGCTAAAAGGCGCCTTGAATATTTCAACAGCCTTTCGCCATCGGTCGTGAGTTCCACACCTCTGGTGATTCGTTTGAATAACGCCTTGCCAAGATCTCTTTCGAGACGGCTGATTTGCATGCTTACCGCCGATTGAGTGAGATGTAGCTTTTGCGCGGTATGCGTGAAATTGAGCGTGCTTGCCGTGGTTACGAAGGTTCGAAGAATATCTGGTGAAAGTTGCATGGATTGCCACTTTTGGGGGTTGATTAGCCATAACGAAAAATTATGGATAGCATCAAATGTATTCGCTTGTCAAATGGGTGGTGGTGCTTCATATAGGGGGCGTTACATAACCATGAGCAAAATACCAATCAAAAGGAGGAATCGATGTTGGAAAGACAGACTGAACTGCTGGAAGTGGTCAAAGGGCAATGGAGTCGATACAAAACACTTATGCCCGGTATTGCACAAGCCTACGAGGATTTGCCCAACCAAGTCTATTCGGACGGGGCCATCAGCGCCAAAATGAAACGGTTGATGGCGATGACGGCAGCAACCATTCACGGCTGCCGGGCTTGCATCCTTTATCAAGCCGAAGCAGCGCTTGCGCTGGGTGCTTCCAAGGATGAAATTCTGGAATGCATCGGCGTTGCCGTTAGCCTCGGGGGAACGATGGCTGAAGGGCAGGCCACGCGGATAATCGGTTATCTCGAAGAGCAGGGATTGATTGCGTGAATTGAAACCTGTTGGCAATATGTTTGTTACCGACAGGGAACCTATGGGAGCCGTGGGCTCCCAATGGATAGGAACCCGACTTTTAGGCAGCTTGCAAACGTCGTCGATGGCCCCAATAAAAGGCAAAAGCAGTAAAAAGCGCATCCGATACGGCGACCAATGTCATAAGTCCCATACCCAGGAATGAACCGTCCACCGACGGGAACGCACGAACCAGGAAAAAACCTGACACAAACAGCAGACTCAAGCGAATGACACCGGCCAGCCCAATGGCGGCCGGATGTTTTTCCCGCATGAACAGACCCTCGGTGAAAAAACGGATGAAGAAAAGAAGGGGCGTGAGCGGGAAAAAGAGAAGCGCCTTCTGGGAGCAGACGAGGGCCGGGCCCGACAGGTTGAATATGCCGGAGAGTACAGCGTGGCTCACCACAGGGAGGCAAAGGACGATGTTGATTAGTGTCAGTCCGCCGCCCATTACCGTTCCTAAAATTACCAGACGCCGCATGGTTTGACGATTGCCCAGGATCAATACCGTTGTCGCCACTGCGATCAAAGGGGAGTTCAGGCAGACATTCAAAGAGCGCAGGATGCTGAATCCCGCAAGCCCCGCCTCCGGTGTCATGGTCCGCCCGATAAAGTAGTTGATCATGGAAAAGGAGACTGTCCAGGCCAGACTCGATGCCCATAAAGGCAGACTATAGCTGAATATATAGGAAGGCGTGAGGAGGAAATCGTAATCGGGAACAGACGTCGGACTTTTGAAACTTATATAGTTGCGGGTGAGGATGAGGAGTAAAATGATTTCCACCATCGTCGCTATACAGAATGCCGCTCCCGAAGCCATTCCAGGCCTCTCCGGAAACAGGGTGATCAACAGGGTCACCAGCCCGAAAGCGATCAGCATCCGGGCGCCGGTTCCAAAGGCTGAGAACATGGTTTTGCGATAAACGGTACTCACTCCCTGAAGTGCGGCGCGCATGGCCATCAATCCAGGGGCCGGAACCATCCACAACATCCATGTTTTGGTGTAGGCAATGCCATTGCCTTTTAAACCGAACATGGTGGAAAAGAGCCAGTCTCCCGCGCTTGTCAGAGCCAATACCGCAAACAGCAAACCTGTGGCCGCGGCCAGGCCCAGAAAGAATTTCAAAATTCTATAAAAGCTTTCCCGATCTTTTAAAAGGGAGTTATAAAGCTTTAAGCTGACCAGAATAATGGAATTGAAAACAATGGTGATGGAGAAGGACGCACCAAAAGCAGCCAAGGCCGTTTTGGGGGAAAGCGCCCGGCTGACTCCGAAGTTAAGAAATGGAGCGGTAAGCGTTACGACGCCCTGGTTGAGCAGAAGCGGTAGGAAAAAACAGATGATTTCCCTATAATAATATGGACTCTCGTCATCTTTCATGGGCTGGGAATATAATGGCGCTTTCAATGGTTGGCAAGCGCATGGGGCTTTTTTCCCTTGACCCGCGTAATGATTAGGATTCTAATGTGCTTTCACCTATAACCATCGAGAGGAAATAATATGACACTGCCAAATACGATCGAGGGAAAATTAAAAGTAACAGAAGATGTGGCGTTATACACCGAGAAAAATCTGGTGGAACAGCCGAAAGCGGCTATATTGATCGTGCACGGTTTGGCGGAGCATCTCGGGCGCTATGACTATGTGGTGGAAAAACTCAATAGTTATGGCTATTCGGTCTACCGTTTCGATAATCGCGGGCATGGCAAGTCGGATGGAGAAAAAGGGTATTTGGATGATTTTCAGGCGTTTCTGGACGATACCGATAAAGTTGTGGAATGGGCTAAACAAGATAATCCGGATCTGCCGCTGTTTATGTTGGGACACAGCATGGGGGGCTATATAACCGGGGGGTACGGCGTAAAATATCCGGGCAAGTTGGCCGGACAGATCTTTTCGGGGGCGGCGGTGACCGTTTTGCCGATCTTTGAAAATTTGAGAACGGTTGATTTTGATGGCAATCCACGTGAGCCCGTGCCGAATGCTTTGGCCGATTTGATCTGCCGTGATAAAAAGGTGGTCCAGGATTATATTGACGACCCGCTGGTGCTCAAGGAAACAACCACCAAGTTGTTGGGAGAAGTGTTTATTCGCGGGGCGGATTGGCTGGTTGAACGGATGGCGACATATCTTTATCCTTGTCTGATTCTGCATGGTGGTGACGATCAGATCGTTACGCCGGAGGCCTCCAGATACTTGTACGGCCATATCTCATCCGAAGACAAGCAGCTTAAGTTCTATGATGATTGCTATCATGAGATTCTCAATGAATCCGAGAAGGATGCAGTGCTGCGAGACATTCAGGAGTGGATCGCCGCACGTGTTTAAAAGGGTTGAAACGATTAGTCAGTGGTGTGGGGGCTAATCGTCGTGGATCAAAAGAAACTGTTCCAGAAACGCCATGGATACCACGCTGATTTCATCTTTGGACACATATAGTATCTCCTGCTCCTGCAGTTTTTTGAGGATACGGTTTATACTCCTTGGACTGGTTCCCAGGTATTCTGCCAGCTCTTTTTTCGAGACGACAAGTTTTTGGGCAGGGGCTGCCTGAACCGCATCCCTGATGTATCTGAGCAGTGAATGTTCCAGTGGATATGTCAGATGCATGGCAGCCCTTGTACTGATTTTTTGCAGTCGATAACAGAGCGCCTGGTTGACGAGCAGGGAAAAACCGTGATCTTCACCCAGCCAGTTTCGGTAGGTCGTTTTGTCAACCACCCCCAGGCGGCATTCCGTCATCGCCTTGACCGAGCAGAGGTGATTTTCATCGGTCAATATTTCTACCTCACCCACGAGTTCCCCGGGGCCGGCTACCGCCATCAGGTACTCTTTACCTTTTAACGTGGTGTGGGAAATTTTCATTTTTCCTTTTAGAATAAAAAACAGCTCCTTTGGCGCGCTATCCTGTTCGATAATCACCTCTTTGGGGAGCGCTCGCCTCTCTCTGATCTGGTCAGGATGACTTTCCAATCTCTCCTCGACCCGTTTTAGAATTTGTCTCGCCAGGTCCGGTTTTATAGATTCCATGGTGGATTTCGGGACCGATGTCCTTTTCTTTCATTGGTGTGTTTACTAAAATGGCCGATCGCTAATTTAGGTGTATATAAACCTCATTATATCATAATTCTCGACGGAGGGTTACCTTACCAAGGTAAGAAAAAATATGAATGCCAATAAATTGGAAGGAATTCTCGAATTTCTGAAAAATGCTGAACAGCTTAAGGATACAACCCGCAGTGCCCATACATCGAAGGGTAGGCACGAAAGCACGGCCGAACATAGCTGGCGGCTTTGCCTGATGGCCATGGTGCTCGAAAAAGAGTTTCCGCATATCGACATTGAAAAATTGCTCAAACTTTGCATTATTCATGATCTGGGAGAAGCCCTGAATGGCGACATCCCCGCGATTGAGCAGACCATTGGTGTGGATAAGGGCGAGGATGAACGAAGAGATTTAATTGATCTGACCAGCCCGTTGCAGCCTGAAATGCAACAAGAAATTCTCCGCCTTTGGGATGATTATGAAAATGCCGCCTCCGATGAGGCCAAATTAGCCAAGGCCCTTGATAAACTGGAAACATTGCTTCAACATACCCAGGGCAAGAATAGGGGGATAATCGATTATCAATTTAACTTGACTTATGGGAAACGATACACGGATTATGACCCCACCACCCGACGGTTGAGGGCCATGGTTGATATGGAAACCAGTCGACGGGTTGAAAAGAGGTCTCGTTTTCAATAGCTCATACCTAATTTACGTCATAATTTTATCATCAAAATAGGTAGGCCCAATGAAAATACACCATTTAAGAAACGCCACCTGCGTTGTCGAGGTAAATAATCATTTTCTCCTCATCGATCCGATGCTTGGCCCAAAAGGTTCCCTGCCGCCTTTTTCCTATGTCAGATTCAAAGCATTGAAGAATCCGTTGGTGGACCTGCCGCTCAATGCCGAGTCTTTATTGGAGAAGGTTACCGAATGCCTGATTACTCACAGTCAAAAATTGGGCATTAAAGCGCTGCAGCATACTGACCATCTGGACGATGCGGGGGAAACGTTCCTGCGTCGAAAAAATACGCCAATCACGACGCTTGCCCGCGACGCGGACGTGTTGAGGAAATACGGCCTGAATATTCAAGCCGAGTTGGAATTCTGGACACCGCACCCCCTGATTGGTGGTGAAATTACTGCGGTCCCCGCCCGACACGGCCATGACTGGATCCACCATTTCATGGCGAACGGTGCGGGCTTTTTTCTTCGGCTTCCCGGTGAACCCTCTCTTTATATTAGCGGTGATACCGTTTTTACCAGCGATGTTGAACGGGTTTTGTCAGAGCTCAAACCGGATGTCGCCTTGGTGGCGGCGGGAACTGCAACCCTGGATGTCGGAAAGCCGATACTGATGCCGATGGATGAACTGCTCAAGTTCGTATGTGCCGCCCCTGGAGTGGTGGTTGCGAATCACTTAGATGCCCTGAACCATTGCCCAACCACGCGGAAGCAGTTAAAAGAGGCTTTGAAGAACAATGGTTTGTTGCCTAAGGTTCATATTCCCGAGGATGGTGATGTAATTTTTTTTAGTACGGTGTGGTGAAGGGGAGAAATGAAAGATAATAGCGGTCAAAAAATAGCTGAAAAGATAGTCAACCATGCAGTGCTAAAGAATAAGAAGGTTTTTGAAATCGGGTGCGGAGCCGGACGGGTTTCCTCTCTGTTGTGTACGGAAACCAATTCGTTGACGGCCATGGACCCCGATGAAAATTCAATTGCAACCGCCAACTATCCCGGGTGTTGATTTCAGAGTTGGGTCCGGAGAAAATATAGCTTTCCCGGATGACTGCTTTGACTTGGTAATATTCTCACTTTCCCATTAAAACAGGTCGCTTGTTTGTTGTCTTCAATGTGTCACTGTTTTAATGATTACTTCCATTGATTGGAAATGTGTCTTTTTGTGTACTGTCTATTTGATTGCACACATTACGCATTCGGAAAGTAGTAGAACGGAAGAATATGATTGCAAAATGTAACAAATAATTGTAGGGGCATAAAGATAATTCCTGCATCAGTGGGCGTGGGATTGATGACTATAACCTATGTATAAGAAGAACAGCAGTTGCCGGGCAGATCCATAACGGCAAAACCGCCGAAAGGGGGGGCGCATAGTCGCGGGCCGAAGTATTTTATGGCCAGAACGACTGGGCGGCGTGTTCACCGAAGGCAAACGGTTACATCCTCCGTGGATCCACCGATTGTCCAAAATTTTACGAATCCCGGAGGATTGAAGCATGTCGAAACGGTTTTTCAACCCTTTGTCGAATTTTGTATCTTTGCTGCTCGCCATTGGCACCGTTGTGTTGGTCGCCAACATCGGCTTCCCATCGGTCACCCATGCCGACCCGCCGGCCGCAGAAGTGACTTTGGCCTGGGACGCCATCACCACCACCCCCGAAGGATATTACCTCTTCCAGCGTACGGAAGATGAAGGCTACAATTACGATCAGCCTTGCTGGACCGGAGCCGATACCACCGGGACGGTTTCCGATTTGGAATGGGACACTACCTATTATTTTGTCGCACGGGCTTATGATGGTGATGATGTAAGTACTGATTCGAATGAAGTTTCCTACCATACATCAGCGGCCTATACCATCACGGCCACGGCTGGCGATAACGGCAGCATCTCACCCAGCGGAAGCGTGACGATTGAAGAGGGAACCGATCAAGCATTCTCGGTCACGGCCGATGAGGGTTACGAAATCGAGGACCTGATCGTTGACGACGTGTCCCAGGGGGCCCTTGAAACCTACACGTTTACAGACGTAACCGATGATCATACAATTACGGCCACGTTCGCTGTCAAAACCTATTCGATCAGCGCGACGTCCGGCGCCAATGGCAGTGTCTCTCCAGTAGGGACGGCCACCGTCGAATATGGCGGAAGTGCAACTTACACGATAACCCCCGACAGCGGTTACAGTATATCAGACGTTGTGGTGGATGGTGTCTCCCAGGGCGCAATCGAGTCCTATACATTCAGTAATATTGCCGACGATCACAGCATTGAGGCAACTTTCGAGTACAATGGCGTGGTCGGGTTTACGGTCAGCGCTTCGGCCGGAGCAGGGGGCAGTATTTCGCCTTCAGGAGAGATTGACGTCAATTCCGGTGACAGCCAGACGTTTACCATCACCCCTGACAGCGGCTACAGTATCTCAAACGTTGTGGTTGATGGTGTGTCCCAGGGTCCAATCTCAACCTACACATTTACGAATGTAACTGCCGATCATACAATCACCGCCACTTTTACCAGCACGAGCCATACGATCAGCGCGACGTCCGGCGCCAACGGCAGCATTTCCCCGTCAGGTACCACCACCGTTGATCATGGCGGCAGCGTAACCTACACGATCACGCCCGACAGCGGTTACAGTATTTCGGACGTTCGGGTGGACGGCACATCCCAGGGAACAATCTCAACCTATACGTTTTCAAACGTGACTTACGATCATACGATCACCGCCACGTTCACCAGCACGAGCCATACGATCACGGCCACGTCCGGCGCCAACGGAAGTGTGTCTCCGGCCGGCACCACCACAGTGGATCATGGCGGCAGCATAACCTACACGATTACGCCCGACAGCGGTTACAGTATTTCGGACGTTCAGGTGGACGGCACATCCCAGGGAACAATCTCAACCTACACATTTACGAATGTAACTGCCGATCATACAATCACCGCCACGTTCACCAGCACGAGCCATACGATCAGCGCGACGTCCGGCGCCAACGGCAGCATTTCCCCGCCAGGCACCACCACCGTTGATCATGGCGGCAGCGTAACCTACACGATCACGCCTGACAGCGGTTACAGTATTTCAGACGTTCAGGTGGACGGCACATCCCAGGGAACAATCTCAACCTATACGTTTTCAAATGTGACTTACGATCATACGATCACCGCCACGTTCACCAGCACGAGCCATACGATCACGGCCACGTCCGGCGCTAACGGAAGTGTGTCCCCGGGCGGCACCACCACCGTTGATCATGGCGGCAGCGTAACCTACACGATCACGCCCGACAGCGGCTACAGTATTTCGGACGTTCAGGTGGACGGCACATCCCAGGGAACAATCTCAACCTATACGTTTTCAAACGTGACTTATGATCATACAATCACCGCCACGTTTGCCAGCACAAGCCATACGATCACGGCCACGTCCGGCGCCAACGGAAGTGTGTCTCCGGCCGGCACCACGACTGTCGATCATGGCGGCAGCGTGACCTACACGATCACGCCCGACAGCGGTTACAGTATTTCGGACGTTCAGGTGGATGGCGTGTCCCAGGGGGCAATCGCAACCTATACCTTCAGCAATGTTGCCGCCGACCACAGCTTACAGGCAACATTCATTGCCGATACGGTTATGGTCAGCGCCTCGGCCGGCGAGGGCGGCAGCATTTCGCCTTCCGGAGAAATTACCGTCAATTCCGGAAGCAGCCAGACCTTCACGATTACCGCCGATGAGGGCTACGAAATCGAGGACGTGCTTGTGGATGACGTTTCCCAGGGGGCGGCAGGCAGCTACACGTTGGAAAATATCCTTGCCGATTGTACCGTACAGGCCCTCTTCACCTTGGAGAATGAGGCTCCCGTTGCAGATGCCGGCCCTGATCAAACGGTGGCTGAAGGCCAATCGGTAACCCTCAACGGACTCAATTCAACGGACGCCGACGACGGCATCGCCAAATTTCAGTGGTATCAAATTCTGGGAACCGAGGTTGAGCTGGATGGTGCGGATCAGGGACAAGCCGGTTTTGCCGCGCCCGACGTGGACGAATCGGGTGAGTCCCTTGTTTTTGAGCTTCATGTGACGGATTATTCCGGCCAGACAACCACGGACACCTGCATTGTCAATGTGACCTGGATCAATGAACCGCCGACCGCCGATGCGGGCCAGGCGCAAACCGTGGATGAAGGCACCGTCGTCACATTGGACGGCAGCGGCTCATCCGATGCGGATGATGGTATTTCCCAGTACTATTGGGCGCAGACTCAGGGCCCGGCAGTGGTTTTGTCCGATGACGCGGCCGCTGTTGCCACATTCACCGCTCCGGACATCGATTCCGATGGCGCTTCCTTGGCCTTTCAGCTTACGGTAACCGATTTCGGCGGGCTTCAGGATACCGCTTCGTGCCTTGTGGCGGTAAGCTGGGTTAATTCACCACCACTGGCGGATGCCGGTGATGACCAGCAAGTTGAGGTCGGGGATAACGTCACGCTGGACGGCACCCAATCAACCGATCCCGATGGAGATACGGGCCTCTCTTACCGCTGGCGTCAAACCGAAGGGCCCCCGGTGGAACTGTCCGATGCCACTGCCGACCAGCCTTCCTTCGAGGCGCCTGAGATAGAAGACGAGACGGATACGCTGGAATTCGAATTGACCGTTACGGACAGCGAGGGACTCCAGGATCTCGATGCCTGCCGGGTTGTTGTTGCCGCCTCCGATGAAGATACCACCGCGCCTACGCTGACCGTCTTCTCTCCGGCGAGGGATTGGGTGATTACCACCCGGAGCACTATCAAAATGTCCGGTCGCGCATCGGATGACACGGCCGTGAAGCAGGTAAGCTGGAAAAATAGCCGTGGCGGCAGCGGCGTGGCCAATGGCACTACGAAATGGAAGATTAAGAGAATGCGCCTGAAAAAAGGGTTAAATATCATTACCCTGACCGCCACCGATACGGCCGGCAATGAAACATCGGTCACCAAATACGTTTTTGTTCTGAAATGGTGGTGGTGGTGATGCAGTAACGGCTTGCCAAACAAACAACGGCCGGGGTAATTCCCGGCTGTTGTTGTGTTCATTCAGCCAATCGTCTTGAGCCTCTCTTCTTCGGCCAGGTAACGCCCGGCGGTACACACCGCCGACATGGCCGCCACGGCGTCGATCATTTCCGGAAGGGAAATTTTGCGGTTGAAGTCCCCCAAATGGGGACCGCTATGAAATAGGATGTCTTTACTGCCCGGCCGCATTTCTTCAACGGTTTTTTCATCAAATCCTTTTTCCGCTAAAAACGAGCGGAATTGATCTTCTGGCAGCTGCTGCTGGTCGGCGCGTCGAAAAAGCTCGGTCATGTGGCGGTCCACACCCATTTCTTCCACCATGCGACGCACGAGTCGGTCCACATTAAAAGGTAAACCACTGGTAGGCCGGCTGCCGCAAAAGCCCTGATAGTAGTTCTCATAGATGCGGACGATCATTTCTCTCAGCAATTCAACGTCGAACAGATCCCGGGTATCCACCGGTCGGCCACTTTCATCCAGGCCCCGCCGGGAGATGTCCCGCGCACGGAAATGGCTGCCGGCCACCAACAGCAGGCTGAACAGATGAGTGCCCATATGTCGGTAGAGGGCGGAGCTTTGGCCGGAAAATGAGATGAAGTGTTCGAAATCCCGCAGCCCGGACAAGCCCAGGTTGGGAAACGCGCAGGAGTCGAGCCACCGATCCAGGCGGCCGGCGCGAAACCATTGATAGCGCCCCTGGTCGTCGCGGCGAAGACGCTGGGTGCGGTTGTGAAATAGAGGAATCGGTGCGTCATGGACGATTCCGCGGGCCGCTAAGCCGGCCATCAGATAGGCGCTGCGCGCCAGGATTTCCAGGGCGGCTTCACCGGTCACATCTTTCTCGTTAGGATAAACGAAATAATCTTTGTGCGTTACGAAGGCGATGGCCAGGTGCCGGGGGTGCCGGATAAGTCCGGGAGAAGGGGCAAGGGGGAGACCCTCTATCCGAAACACCGGCTGCCCGTGAACCCTGAGGGGGTTGGGAATGTGAAAGCGCATCCCGTTTTGGAAATTGGTGCAGGCAAGGGCTTCCATCCAGCGGATTTCCCGGGCCAGGCCTGTGGCGCTGTCGTCTTGTTTGGCCAGTTTGACAACCAGAAAGTGGTCGGCATCCATGGTTTGTGCCACCAGGCTCCTGCCGATATAGCGGATGGTGTTGGTCAGGTCCAGGCCGTTGGCCCGGATGAGTTGTTCCCAGGCAATTGCCGGTGGGTTCGATTCGTTCTCCTTTGGAAGCCCGGCGCCGTTAATCGAAAGCGGTAAACTGCCGAGGGCCTCGGCAACACCCCGATGGGCATTACCGTTGGTGCGCAGAAGCAGTCCTTTTAAGGTCTCCAGGGCATCGATTCCACTATCGGTGCCGCTCGACGCGACAATCATGTCTTTGGCTATTTTGGCCGCTTCGCGATAGAGAAAATAGTTTTGCCGGACGGTTTTGAATTGGTCCGATTGCAACAGTGCCTCCACCGCCGCAAGGGTTTTTCGGTCAAGGCTGTTTGGGGTGTGGCGTAGCAGTCGCCTTAGATCGGTGACGGCGTGATATTTGGCGATGAAGTCGAATTGGGGATCGACCAGAGCGTGCTCGGCCTGCTGTTTAATTAGGTTGTCCGGCATAAAAGGTGGCAGCTATCGGGTCGGGAATGTATGCCGACTGCTTTGGCTTTCAGGGTTGTTTACTCAGTTTCAGGCCGACGCTCCCCCGCGCAGAAGAAGTGTAGACCGGTTGCTTTACTGCCTGGATGGCAATTTTACGTTTCCCCATCCAGAAGATCGACGATCTGAGACAGATGCCGGATATGGTGATGGGCATCAAGATTCAGGTCGCGGTACGCCACGAAACGTGTGCCGGCGGCGTTCGCGGCTGTTTCGTCAACCTTTGAATCTCCGATGTACAGGATTGCTTCGGGGGAAACGGAAAAGTGGTCGGCGACTTTTTCGAGCATGTCCGGGGCCGGTTTGGGAGAGGCGACATCCAATGCGCCGAGCACCAAGTCGAAAAGATGATCAATGTGGTAGTCGGCCAACAGGCGATTGATCGTGTTGGTTCGGTTTGTGGCCACGGCGGTTCTGTAGTGTGGACGCAGGGTTTCCAGGAGAGATACCAAACCGGGTTCGATTTTCATGTATTTTTGAAAAGACGTGTAACCGAGTTCCCGTCGATACGCATGGGCCGCTTTCCGGGTAGCCTCATCCGGGAATAGATGGATCAGTGATTCGTCCACCGTGTGCATATGCGAATAGGCGAACTGTTCAGATGTCATGGGCGGCAGATCAAAGCGTGCCAACAGAGAATTGTAATAGGCCTTGTTGGCTTCGGAAGAGTCGAACATAACTCCATCGCAGTCAAAGGCGACAACCTGTATGTGTGGGCTTGCCCGCATATTACTCCAATCAGTAAAAAGCACCGGTAAAAGTTAGCCGGTGCCATGAAAAATTAGTAATTTGTATCCTGGTGATAGTCCGGTCACTCCTTGGCGGCCTCTTTATCCGATTGGGCGCCCTTGTCCGGTTCGACGGCCCTGATAAGCCCGGTAACCGGCACGGTAAGGGTGGGTTTGATTTCGCTGTCCGTTACCAGGATCAGTTTGTCGTTATAGCGCCCGGCTGTCGTTTTCCGGTTTTCAATGGTCAGCAGGTAACTGCCCTTTCTGTCCTTGTCGGGCTGCTCTTGTTCAGGGGTACGGAAAAAACTCGCAATCTTTTGAAAAAACGATTTTTCAGTCTCTTTATTTAAGTCTTCAAGCTTGACGGTAATATTTTCCCCTTTTTGAGCCTTCACCTTCAGAATTTTGAAAGGGTAATCCTTTTCCTGGGTTAGGGTGATGGTTGTTTTGATATCATCCCCCTCATAGCCCCTCAAGCGCGCAAACTTAGGGTCCATTTGGACGAAATTGACCACTTCTCCGGTAATGCTCAGCTTGATGTAGCCATTGTCCGGATCATTTGTGAACACGCCAATGGATTTATTGACCTTGTGACCGCCATAACCATTTGTTTTAACTTTTATCGTAATTGTCCCTTCGCCGCCGGCGGGGATTTGCTTCTTGTATGAAGCGACCGAGCACCCTCAACCGGTTTTGACTTTGGAGATCTCCAGAGTGCCTTTGCCTGTATTTTTGATTTTGAAATCGTGGGTAATCAGGGTGCCGTCGACGACTTTATCGAATTTGTATTCCGTCTGAGGAAATTCGGCATGGGGGGCGGAGGCGGGTTGGGGCTGAGAGGCCGTCGCAATTATACCACCACCGGCCAGAAGGAAAAAGCCGGTCAAGACTAACATCAACGCATGTTTCATTTTCATGTACTCCTGTTGGCGGGAAGGCGAAGCGTTACAAGGCTTCCCGGTTAATCGCTTGTAGGTGTATTTCTAAGACGCCCTCCCTGGACTGTCAAGCTACATCAGGAAAAAGGGGTCCACATCCACCGCGGTTCTGACCCCGCCCCGACCAAGACTTCCGCCCGAGGTGGCGGCCAGTTCGCTTACAAACCGCTGAAGGCATCTGATGCCGGCGCCCTTGAGGATAATCTGCCACCGGAAACGGTCGGCTATGCGCGGTATCGGCGCCTCGATGGGACCCATTACCTGCACCCGGCCATGAAACGCCCCCCCCTTGGTCAGCAGTTTGCTGCATCCATGGCCCAGGCGCTGGGCTTGCTCGGCCGTTTTCTTGGCATCCTTGCCGGAGAGCCGCAGGGCGATCATACGCGTGACCGGCGGATATCCAAGGGCTTGGCGAAAGCCGATTTCATGGTCGAAAAAGGCTTTGAAGTCCTGATCCCGAGCGGCCCGGATGCTGAAGTGATCCGGATTGAAGGTCTGCAGAATCACTTTCCCCGGCTGGTCGCCGCGTCCCGCCCGTCCGGAAACCTGGGCCAGGAGCTGGAAGGTCTGCTCCCCGGCGCGAAAATCCGGAAAATTGAGCGACAGATCGGCACAGATGACGCCCACCAACGTTATCCCGGGAAAATCGTGCCCCTTGGCAATCATCTGGGTTCCCACGAGAATGTCAATCTGCCGCTCTTTGAGCTTCTTGAGCAAATTGACGATGGAGCCCTTACGGGTCATGGTGTCGCGATCCATGCGCGCCACCCGGGCCTGGGGAAAAAGCTGCATCAACGCTTCCTCTATTTTCTCGGTCCCCATTCCCAAAAGCTTGATGTTTTTCGAACCGCAGGCGGAGCAGACCGATGTGGCCGCCTTGGCATAGCCGCAGTAGTGGCAGCGAAAGGCGTTGGCCTTTTTATGCAGGGTAAGGGAGATGTCGCAATGTTTACAGCGCAGGGGCTCGCCGCAGTCGGTACAGATGGGAAAGGCGGCGAACCCCCGCCGATTAAGGAAAATCATGGCCTGGTTGCCGCCGTCGAGGGTCTCCTGAAGGGCCTGTTGCAGCGGGTGGGTGATAAAGCGCCGCAGGCCGTATTCATCTCGATTCTCGGAAAGGTCCACCACCTGGATGGAGGGCAAGGGGAAGTTATTGACGCGGTGGTGCAGGGCAACGGCATCGTATTTTTCGGTGGTCACGTTGAACCAGGACTGAACCGACGGTGTCGCCGATCCCAGCACGGCCAGTGCATTCTGCTGACGGGCGCGGACCACGGCCAGATCCCTGGCGTTGTAAGATAAGCCGCCCTCCTGCTTGTAGGCCCCGTCGTGTTCCTCGTCCACGATCAAAAGCCCCACCTGGTCAAACGGGGCGAAGACGCAGGAGCGTGCGCCGATGGCCACCTTGGCCCGGCCGTTGGCGATGCGCCGCCACTGATCGTAACGCTCCCCCCGGGACAATCCGCTGTGCAGCACGGCCACGATCTGGCCGAACCGGGCGCGAAAGCGGCGTTCGGTCTGGGAAATAAGCGCGATCTCGGGCACCAGAACCACCGTGTTGAGTCCCTTGTCCAGGGCGGCCTGGGTCAGGCGCAGATATACCTCGGTCTTCCCGCTGCCGGTGACCCCGGCCAGCACCACGGTGGAAAATCCGTTTTCCAGCCTGGGGGTGAGGGCGCTGATGGCCTGGCGTTGTTCTTCGGTGAGCGAGGGGGGCGTGTCGGCCTCGATTGGCTCGCCAAACGGGTCACGGTACACGGTTTTTTCATAAAGGGTGACCAGATTGGCCTTTTCCATGGCGCGGACCAACGTGGGCGCCGTGCGGGCATGGGCCTTGAGGGCTTCCACGCTCTGATCGCCCTTTGCTTTTAACGCATCCAGAATGGCCTGACGCCGGGCCGACAGCTTTTCCGGTGGCGGGGCTCCCTGGTTCAAGGCAACCCAGCGTGCGGTTTTGGGCCGCAGGTGACCTCCCTTGATGTGGCGATCCACGCTAATCCAGCCCCGCTTTTGCATCTGGTTGATAAGTGCCCATGACACCGGTTGGCCGAGCCGGCTTTGCAACTGCTTTGCGGAGAACGGTTTCTCGGCCAGTACCTCAAGGATACGGCTTTCCAGGGGAGATTGCCTGGTCGACCGGGTGGCCTGAACACCGGCGGGATCGATGCTGAGCTGGGCTACGTCAAAGCGGTTGAGGCCGGCCGGCAGGGCCGTGCCGATGACCTGCCCAATGGGGTGCAGATAGTAGTTTGCGATCCACTCGAAAAAGGGCAGCATGGCTTCGGGGAAAAGGGGGCGCTCGTCGAGAATGTCCAGAATGTTCAGGATTTCCGTTTTGGTGGGATTCCCGCGCGCCGGCCCGATCAGATAGCCGGTAACCGTTCTTCCGCCAAAGGGCACGAGAGCCCGTTTCCCCACGTCGGCCTGGGCAGCCAGAGGCGCCGGTATCGAGTAACTGTAAATGTCGTGAACGGGCAGAGACACGGCCACGGCCATGATTTTGCGGTCGGGTGCGATATGATTTTCCTTGACAGAGGGATAGGGCGTTAATTAACTTAAAATTACAAATGGTTATTTGTCGATGCCATTGGCGCCGACACTGATGGAACGTATTATACCCCCGGTCAAAAGGCGTTTCAACCATATCCGCGTTGCAAGCGCTCCGATTCCCTGCTAACTAATGTGTGTCAAGACTCGATGCTTTTGACCGATATCAGTTTTGTACGACTGAAATAACCTTTATATTAATTTTTCCGCTTCCAACCGGGACGCGGGACCCTGTAACCTTTACAAAGGAGGAAGCCGCATGAACAGGACCTTTAAAGCAATGGTTGTCCTGACTACGGTGTTTATGTTACTGATAACTCCCTGTGTGAGTTGTTTTGCTCAGGATATAGAACAGGATGACAGCGTGGTGGCTGGCCAGATGGCCGGCGATGCGTTGGTTGCCAGACCCTTGGGGCTTTGCGCGACGGTTATTGGCGGCGCCTTGTTTGTCGTATCCTTGCCGTTTTCTCTGTTGGGCGGCAATACGGGTGACGCCTTTGACTATCTTTTGGCGGACCCCTTCAAATTTACCTTTACTAGGCCGTTGGGCGACTTTTAGAGGAGGATGCGTGCCTGTTACCCTTGTCGATCACCCCTTGATTCGGCATAAGCTCGGGCTTATGCGCGTACATGACGTTTCCACCAAACAATTCAGGGAACTGGCCAATGAGCTGGCCACGTTGCTTACCTACGAAGCGACGAAAGACCTGGAAACCGAAACCATCACCATCCAGGGATGGGCCGGCGATGTTCAGGTTGAGAACATCAAAGGTAAGAAAATTACCGTGGTGCCGATCCTGCGCGCCGGCCTAGGGATGATGGACGGTGTGCTCAACCTGATTCCATCGGCCAAGGTCAGTGTTGTCGGGCTTTACCGAAATGAAGAAACCCTGGAGCCGGTGCGCTATTACGTGAAAATGACCAGCAATATTCAGGATCGCATGGCTCTGATCCTGGACCCCATGCTGGCCACCGGTGGGACCTTGCTGGCCACCATTGATCTGCTCAAGGAATCCGGTTGCAAGCATATTCGAGGGCTTTTTCTCGTGGCGGCGCCCGAGGGGCTCAAGCGTCTGGAGGAGGCCCATCCGGACGTGGAAGTCTATGTGGCTTCAATTGATGAGCGGCTTAACGACATCGGGTACATTCTTCCTGGGTTGGGGGATGCCGGGGATAAGATTTTCGGTACCAAGTAAGCCTGGACAATACTGTTTTTCTGGTTGCATTAAAAACACCCGGTGGTTTTTCGCCGGGTGTTTTTGTTGAGCTGAATCGGCATCTGGGGGGATGTATGTTGACTCAGGTCGATGAATCGATCATGATCCTATTGCAGAGAATTTCGTGGAATCCCTCTCCTGAAAGTGAATCTTTTTTTCCAGTGTTAATGCCAGTCAAAAAATCGTGTAGCAAGAAAGATTTCCCGATCTTGATTCTACGAACGATTATATCCTTGATAGGTGATGCCATCCTCCACGAAGAGGTGATTCTTATGGCTAAATCTTTATTTTCCGAGAGGGTCATCGCGTTCTGCAGAACCAAATCATGGCCGCATTCCAGTTTGGATCTTATTTTCCCTCCGAATTGGCCTTTTGCTTTTAAAGCTAGGTGTTCACCAAAAACAGGTGTTTCTTTCTGACCGATGATGGGTATGACCTGACAATTTATTGCACTTTTTAACTTTACATCATTTGCCTCCGAGACCAATTGATGCACACCATTTTCCAACCGCAAGTAGCCGAAGACATAATCTCCTGAAATCATAAAAAGAATAGGTTCGTCATCCGACAAGGGCTCAAAAAGCCAATTGATTTCATAGCGCTTAAAACCCGACCAATCGATGATGGTTTTGGCAAATAAATCTCGGAGTTTTCGACTCTTGGGCCCCATGGGGGAAATGCTGACAATGGCATTCCAGATACCCTCCTTGCCGATTGACGCCAATTCAATGGTTGCTTTTTTAATCGCCGAGCCCAGTGAGGTAACCCTTATACCTACTTTTTTTACTTCTGTCCGAACGCTGGCAGTTGCCAATTCATTCTCCAAATCAACCTGCCAGTTGCGCAGTCGATCCAGTCGGTCGATCAATGATTGATAAAGATCCAATTCCGAAAGAATTTTTATGGCATTATCATAATCATCCCAAAAATCCGGCCGGTTTCTCAATTTTTGAAGTCTGCCGCAAGCATCCAGCAGGTTGCCTTCATTCATTTTTATGCCGATATTCTCCAAATCGGTTTTGGCGGTTCTCAGCAATGCTTTAAAATCCGATTTGGTTAGCCTGTTGCCTGTTTCGGTTTTAATCGGTCGTTGTTCCTCTTTTCTGTTTAGGCTTTCAGGCGAGTCTAAAATTTTAACACGGATTTGTCCTTTGACCTTTATTACTCTCAGGATAGAGCCTTGCTCAACGTGCTTTTCCATTAACGTAATTGCCAAGGGCAGGATAATGCGTTTTTGAATTTCACGTTTGAGTGCCCTGGCGCCATATCGCGAGGAATAAGTCTCGTCTATGATGGTATCGAGGGCTTCGTCATCGATATCAATAATCAGGTTTCGCTCTAAAATGCCCTCGCGTTGTAAAATTTTTTTAATCTCCAGATCGGCGATTTTGCGGACCTGTTCCTTTGTCAACCGGTGGAATACAACGATATGACCAAAACGATTTAAAAATTCAGGGCGGAAGACCTGTTCCAGGGATTTCTGAATGTTTACGCGATCCTCTTTGTCATTGGCGGTGGCCCCGAATCCCAACGTCCCTGAAGGGTTGGATGCGCCGACATTGGATGTGGCAATGATAATTGTATTCCTGAAGCTGACAGTTTCACCACCAGCGGGTGTTAGCCGCCCTTCATCCAACAATTGCAAAAAAAGGTCCCAAACGTTGGCGTGGGCTTTTTCAAGTTCATCAAACAATACGACCTGGAATGGATGGGCTTTCACGGGATCAATAAGCTTTGCCGGTTGCAGTGGATTGAGGGGATTGCCTATCAGCATTTCAAAAGATGAGTAGTCCTTGAATTCGGATAAATCAAAGCGCAACAATCGATTTGCTGAGCCGAATAAAAATTTGGCGAGTGTTCTTGCCAATTCGGTCTTGCCCACGCCGGTCGGGCCGACAAACAAAAATGTGCCAATGGGGTGTTTCGGGTCATCAAGACCAGCCTTATACAAAGCGATCGTTTCGACAACCGCATCGATCGCCTCACCCTGACCAATTATCGAATTCTGGAAAAACGTTCTGATGGCACGGGCGGAAATCAGTTCGTTCTTCGAGATAATGAATTTTGGCAAACCCGTGTATATGGAGAACACTTTCTCGATAAATGAAACGGTCACCGACTCAGGTTCTCCAATTTTCTCCTTCTGATCCCGATAATGACGAATTTTATCGATTAACGAAATCCCGGGTCCAGGCTGATACCGAGTTGGTAAAAAGCGCGAGGTAAGCTGGATGACGGCTCGAAGAGACTCCTCGGACAAATTGAAACCTTGCTCCATTGCATATCTGCCGACAATATCGGATGCGTGCTCAGGGGATAAGGGCGCCACGGTTAACAATTGAAAAAGAGATACAAAAGAAGGAATGTTCTGCATCGCTTTTAATGTTTCGGGAGTGGTTTCTCCGATAAGCTGTATCTTGCCCTGCTCCACAAAAGGTCTCATGGTATCAAGAAAACATGTTGGATCGCCTGCGGATTTGCCGGCTGAGGATAAATTCCAAATGTCATCAAAGTAAAGTACTGCTTTCTTTTTCTGGGCGGCTTCAATGATTCGGCTTAATTTGGTTTGCCATTCTCCAATATATCTGGTCCCTACAAGAGGGGTTGTAGTGCTGAGTTCATGAATTCTCCCTTTTTTTTGTTCCTTTTGCGCATGCGCGATTCCATAAATGATCGCCGTTTTTCCAACACCCTGTGGGCCATGAAGCAACACGGATTTTTTTTGGTCGAACAATGATATTGCCTGTTCAACCTCTGCCTCTCGATAGTAGATTTTAGGTAAGGAACCTTTGCTGCTTTCACGAACAAGGTTTCTCGTTTCCTGCTTGAATGCGTTGCCAAAGGGTTGATCCGTCATAATGTTTCCCGTACAAAAAGAATCAATAAGTTGATATCATAACTATCGCCGTCGGGCTGAGCGAACGTACAGGCCATCCTGTCGCTTGTGGTGTATGAAAATGGTATCAAGGATTTTCAGAATTATTCATTTATAGGGTATATTCATATCTAAACCATGGTCTGTCAATAAGAAATTTTATTGAAATCAATGTGTTATCATATTTGATGACGATGGCGCGATTTCCTTTGCACATAAAGGATTTTACCTCGGTGATTTCCGAACCTTTTTGTAGTACTGTAAGGCCAGGTTTGGATTTGAGCACGCATCATTCCTGTTCATCTAACATCACGGTTGAGCAAAGGAGAGTCAATGAAAATCTACACCGGTACCGGCGATAAGGGCAAAACCAGTCTGTTCAGCGGAGAGCGGGTGGCCAAAAGCAGCCCGCGCATCGAAGCCTATGGCGATTTGGATGAACTGAACTCAGTGATGGGAGCGGTGGCGGCGGCCATGGGCGGTGAGCATCAAACGCTGAAAGATGAACTTCAGGGCATTCAGTCCTTGTTGCTCTCGGCAGGCGCATGGCTGGCAACCACCCCCGGTTCCAACGCCACGCGGTTTCTAACGCCGTTTACTGATGAGCCGGCCAAACGGTTGGAATCGGCCATGGATCGTATGAACGAATCTCTGCCCGAACTCAAGGTATTCATTCTGCCCGGCGGGCATCTTTCCGCTGCATTGGCTCACATGGCCCGCTGCGTTTGTCGCCGGACCGAACGGCGGGTTATTGCTTTGGTCGAGGACGACAGGGCAGACGAGCCCGTGGTAACCATGCAGTGCATCCTGGTATTTTTAAATCGGCTTTCCGACTATCTGTTCGTTTTGGCGAGATATTGCAATCATATTTACAACCGCGAAGATATGTTATAAAATAATACTAAATAAAAAACTTGACAACCATGCGACAAATCAATTATTTGATAAAGTGAAAAAAGTTAAATAAATCTATCGAGTTTGAGAGGCTTATGAGCGTACCTAAAAAAGCAAGCAGCGCGACCAAACCCCTGACGTCGGTCATGGAGGACTACCTCGAAGCCATTTTTGATCTGGACAAGGATAAGAAGGTTGTCCGCGTCAAGGATATCGCCAAACGCATGAATGTGAAGATGCCAACCGTTTCGAGCATGCTGAAAACGTTGAGTGCTCGAGGGCTGGTGAATTATGAGAAATACGAATATGTCGAATTGACCAGCGAGGGCGCCAAGGTCGGTGGAGAAATGCGACGGCGGCACGAAATTCTGCGTCAGTTTTTGACCGATATCCTGGATATCAAGCCTAAAGTCGCCGATGAGGAAGCTTGCATGATGGAGCATGCACTTTGCACCCATACCCTGAATCGGTTGGCTGACTTTATGGAGTTTATCCAGATATGCCCACGCACGGGAGATAGCTGGCTGCAATTTTTTGAAGAGTACCGAAAGCACGGGCACCGGCCTGAAATGTGCCAGGCCCGCAGTGCGGACTTCTCGTGTGAATTTCAAAGCCAAACGGGCGAAACGGAAAAATCTTCCAACTGAAAACTGTTTAAATAGCGGTACGGCACCAACAATAGCGCCGTCTTGAGACTATTTTCGCAAGGCGGTGATTTTTTTAAGCTTTGAGTTAGATTTGCAAAACACGGAAAGGATGATAGAATAATGATCGCGGAAAAAAACGCGTTGGCCAGTGCCCTTCATTCCAGCATCAGGGATTTACAACAAGGGGTCGACCGGCACTGCGTTCTCGTTAATTCGATCATGAACAACAAGATCGATGTAAAGGACCTGGAACTCTATGTCGACGGGTGCCCTTCACGGGCAAAAGAATTGGTTCTTAAAAAAGCCATCAAGGATGCTATCGACACATTGGAGGATACGAGAAAATCGTTCAAATCCAAGCAGCTGGAAATGCTGCGTAAGCGACTCACGCAAGTTCTCGTCGATGCAGGGTAGTATCCATCCGGGATCATCCGAACAAGCTGAATCAGTCGTCCTGGCTGCAAGGGGATGTCTTACGAAATTCGTGGCCCGTCGGGTTATGGAAAAAGTGAAGGCGTAACTCGGTTTGCAAGAATCGAAGTACGCCTTTTTTATCGTTATCCATGATGACTGAGATGTCTTTCAGAAAGGAGAAACACAAATGGCGGCGCAAAACCACTGCCTCTTAGAGCAACAACCCATTCCGGTAATCCCCGAAGAAAAGATCGCCGAAAGCAAAATGCGGCGTAAATGTTGGGAAATCAACCACTTTTTTAAATGTCCCACAATCGGCATGTGTCTATCCCTTGCCGAGCAAAAGCAGCTTCTAAAAAAGATAGGCCTACTGGGCAAGAAAGATGGCGCCTACGATATTCACGAGAAGTTGGTTGCCAGTCTCGAATCGGAGAACCGTCTTTCTCGGCGGGTGGACAACTTGCTGAACCGCAAATATGGGAAAAAAATAGAGCCCTTGCTTGATCTGGATCCCGATGCGTTCGTGGCCTATTTCAAGGAGGCCATGCAAAATGGGGACGGCGCAATAGGGTTGTGGGCTGCCGGTATGCATCCTAACTTGCCGCTGGAAGCGAGCCGGGTGGTTTTTGGCGACGTTCATATGTCCATGCATTGGGCCGCCGAGGAGCGCCTGAAAACCGCCCGCAAAATGGCCCGACAGGAACGGGAAGTCGCCTCGCTGAAGGAGCGTGCCAAATCACAATCCGTCCAGTACCGATCCATGCAAAAAGAGGTTAAGGGCTGTCAGTGCAAATGCAAACGGCTTGAAAGCGAACTGGCCACCGTACGGCGTGAAAACGCCCATTTACAGAATACGCTGCTCGCTTTGGACCGTCAAAATCATTTTCGTCTGGCAGAGGATTTGGAAGCCGAGAACCACAGAATCCGGCAAGACAACGAATCCATTGCCATTCGCCTTGAGAAAGCCTTGCGCCAGGCTGCCGCGCTTGAGGAAGAAAACCGTCGGCTTATCCTGAAAGTTGATGATATGTCCAATTTAAATCTCCACGTCCAGGAGCAAACCGAGGCGATTATCGGAGAAATGTCGAGTTGGAATCGTTGCGATTCTACCTGCCCGTCTTTCGATTTGTGCAAAAAGCGGATTCTGATGGTCGGTGGGATTACTCGGATAAAGTCGCTTTACCGCGAATTGGTCGAGAGCCACGGTGGGGTTTTCGAGTATCATGATGGGTATGTCAAAAAAGGCGCCAAATACCTCGAGGGGTGTTTCAAACGAGCGGACATGGTCATCTGCCCGGTTAATTGCAATAGCCATGCAGCCTGCTCGATCATTAAAAATCTTGGGAAAAAGCATAATAAACCGGTTCATTTACTGCCCAACTCCAGTCTCAGCGCCATTTCTCAGGCGATTCTGGGAACCGAAGATGGACAGATCAACACCACTGCGGGATCGTTTTCTTCCGACGCCGGTCCGGTTGCCTGAGCGTTGGCCGCTGGAAAGGGATGCCCCCATGAGTATGAATTTTCAAATCGATTACAAACGAGAAAACGGTGATCTGTATGTGAGCCCGGTCGGTGATTTCGATGGCAGTTCTGCCTGGGAGTTGATTCATCTTATCGATGAACAATATGACGGGCAGGGCCAGGTGTTCATCGATACAGGACGCTTGTGCAGTGTCTGCCCCTTTGGCTGTAATACGTTTCAATGTCAATTTTATAAAAGTCGTGTGCCAGCCTGCCGGCTGCTGGTTAAAGGCAAAATCGGCCAGGCCCTGGCACCAAAAGGGAGCCGAGTGGTTGACGCTCCTCGTTCTCAGTGTAGCAAATGCGCCGGCAAGTGTGATCATTGTCATTGCCAGTGCGCCGCTTCCCCAATCCCCGGACTATTGGTGCCAATCGAAAAGACTTGACAATCCATCAGCTTCATGTAAAACGCTTGAACGTATCGATTAGTGTTGTCTATCAGTTTGAGGGAAACCTTACGGTCTTCGGGAAATAAACCGCGGAGAAAGTGAAGGCGCAAGGCGGCTTATTGTACAAGGCTGTCGGCTGCGCCTTTTTTTATTCAAAGGCTTCTCAAACAGCCTTCAAAGCCTGCTTGAAAAAGCCGCTTTGTCACCTTTAGCGTCCGGAGCGTTCAAATGTATTATTCTTACCGCCGGAAAATCGGTTTTCTCGCTGTTGCCATGTTAATGGTCCTCGCCGTGAGCATTCAGCCGGGATGGGCCGAGACCACAACCGATCCGCTTCGCATTCATCAAACCGAAAGCGAGGCCATTGCTATTTACAAGAAGACTCAGAAAGCCGAGGACCACTGGGCTGAAGAGAAGACGAACTTGCAGGCGCGTTATCGCTCCTTGCAGGCAGAGGAAAAAACCGTCGCCAGGCAACATGCTGTTTTGCAGGCCCAGGTGTCCGCTCTAAAGGCCCGCGTGGCTGAGGCAGAGCGTACGGTTGCCGAGACGGCGCGCGTGGAGGAAACCTTGCAACCTCACCTGAATGTGCTGGTGGATCGCCTGGAATCCCAGATTGAGCGTGATCTCCCATTTCTTCCGGAAGAGCGCGCCATGCGCATGGCCGACATAAAAAAAGTTCTCGCCCAGCCCGATACGAGCCTTGCCGAGCGTTCCCGGCGTGTCATGGAAGCCATCAAGATAGAGACCGAATACGGTCAGACGGTGGAAGTGTATCAGCAAACCATCCATGTCGACGGTCAGACCATCATGGCCGATATTTTACGGGTAGGACGTCTGGCCCTTTACTGGCGTAGTCCCGACGGCAAGACCGTCGGTCAGTGGGACCGTGTCGCCAAAGCATGGACAACACTTGACAAGGATTACCGCAGAGCAATCAACGATGCCACGGAGATGGCCTTCAAACGCCGCACCGTGGATATGGTGAAACTGCCTTTGGGAAGGATCGCTCAACGATGAAATCATTGTTTATTACCGTCGCCCTGATTCTGGTTGTCGCAACGGCCGGTGCAACCGATTTGCGTGTGGCCAGCCAAAAAGCCCACGACGATTATGAAGCGGCCAAGGCCGATGTTCGCGAAATCCAAAAGCAAATTATGGAGGACAAGCAAAAGCTCACCTTGGCGGTGGACAGCCTCGCCGGAAGAGTTGACCAACTGACCGCTGAAGCAGCGGGCCTGCAACGCCAACTGGACGAGTTGCGAGCTGCTGAAACCGCCCAGATTCAGAAGCAAAGCGAAGCGCGTATGGATATGCGTGAGTATACCGGCGTGATCCGCGAGACGGCCAGGGATCTGGAAACGATTATTTCTCAATCTCTTTTTACCGCTTTTGATGGCGAGCGAATGGATCGCTTGGCACCGGTACTTGATGGAAATCGATTTCCGGGCATGGATGAGATCGCCGCCATAAGTGATTTGTTCTTCGAGGAGATAACGCTCTCCGGCGAAGTAGATTTACGTCCAGGGACTGTTGTTGACGCGGGGGGGACGCCCATTGAGGCCAATATCCTGAACATCGGTCCTTTCAGCGCCGCCTTTGAGGCGCATGGCGACGTAGGCTTTTTACGCTATAATGAGGAGAATCATCAGTTTTTCGTTTTGTCCAAAGCCCCGCCGCTGGGAATGCGGCGTAATCTGCGCCATTACATGCAAGGAGAAGAAGATGCCGTCTATTTTGACTTCTCCCGCGGCGCGGCTTTGCGGCAATTGAGCCACCGTGCGACCCTGATTGACAACGTTAAAAAGGGCGGACCCATCGTCTGGCCGATTCTATGCATCGGCCTTGTTGCCATTGTGATAGCTCTGGAACGGATTCTGTTTTTAAACCGTGTGCATGCCAATACGGACCGCTTAATGGGGCGTGTCAACGAACTTGCCGGTCAGGGAGATTGGGCCGGCTGCGAGGCGGTGCTTACCCGCGACAAAGGCAAGCCGGTCAACAACGTGATGAGGGCCGGTCTGGGAGCGATCAAGGAAAGTCGTGAGACGTTGGAAAGCGTTTTGCAGGAAGCAATCCTCAAGGAACTGCCGCGCCTGGAGCGTTTTCTTCCGGCACTGAACATCATGGGCGCCGTCGCCCCGCTTCTGGGCCTTTTGGGTACGGTTACAGGCATGATCGAAACGTTTCAGGCCATCACCCTTTATGGCGCCGGGGACCCCAAAATGATGTCCGGCGGTATCTCCGAAGCCCTGGTGACAACCATGCTGGGCTTGGCGGTGGCCATTCCGATTATGCTCATACACACCTTTTTACGTCGCCGGCTGGAACATATCGTAGGTGACATGGAGGAGAAGGCCGTGGCCCTGTCCAATATTATCTGCCGCGAGTGCACCCTATTGCCGTTTCCACCAAACCTGCCCAGGCAAGCGAGGGCCTGATTCATGAACTTTTTACTCAACGCATACGACTACTTCCAGCCGGGAGGGGGCGTTATGATTCTGTTGCTGGCCGCTTCGCTATGGATGTGGGGATTGGTGTTCGACCGGGTGATTTGCTTTTGGCGCATGGATAGGGCGGACATCTCGGTTCATCAGGCCCTGACTCTGGTCCGTGGAGGAAAGCCCGTGTCATCGGATGCGAGGATTTGCAGGAGAATCGTCAGCCGATTTTTGCAGTACCGTACCGGCGACCATGCCCTCGATCAGCGACTCCTGGATCAACATGCGCTCGAGCAGCGGCCGCGCATCAGACGCTATTTGCCGATCATTACTGTGATCGCCGCTACGGCGCCGCTTTTGGGGCTTTTTGGAACCGTAACCGGCATGATTGCCACTTTTGATGTAATTGCAATTTTCGGCACCGGCAACGCCAAGGCGCTTTCCGGCGGCATTTCTCAGGCATTGGTGACCACCCAGAGCGGTCTTTTGGTGGGGATCCCGGGACTTTTTATGAGCCGGCTGCTAATGCGCCGCGCCGATGCCATCGAGCGGCGCTTGACTGAAACCGTCATGGCATTGAAAAGGGCGGTGTAAGATGATCGATATTCGTAAATCCTTGCGCGGTAAGTATCAAGAGGAAGAGATAAACGTGATGCCGCTCGTCGACATGGTTTTTCTGCTTCTGATTTTTTTCATGGTGACAACCAGTTTCGTCAAAGAGACCGGGATCGATGTGCATCGTCCCACGGCCGCCACGGCTCAGTTGAAAGACAAGGGCAATATTTTGCTGGGGGTATCCGAGGACGGACGAATCTATTTCGAGAAAAAAGCCATTGATCTGCGCAGCGTGCGGGCCCATATCCAGCGCTCCCTGGCGGAGAATCCCGAAGGCGCCGTGGTGATCGTGGCCGACCAGAAAAGCGATACGGGCATCGTGGTGCGTGTCATGGATCAATGCAGGATGGCTGGGGCTCAACGGGTCAGCATCGCCGCGACCAAGCCCACCGCAAAGGGATGATGCCATGCAACGCGTTCGGTATGTAAGCCGATTTTTTCTAGTGGCGGCTCTTTCGCTGATGGTCAATGCCATGCTTTTCACCGGACTTCCCAATCTTTTGCCAAAGATAAGGCCCCAACAGGATCTTGAGAGTATTCAGGCGGTCGATTTTCTGCGCGAACCCCCGGGCCGAAAGACCGAGCGCCCCCCCGAGCGTCCCGACGAGCCGCCTCCGGAGCCGCCGCGGGTCGTCCCCCAGCGAACCATTGACGCGATGCAGAAAAGGCCTTCCCTGCAACCCAATATAGACATGCCGGCCTTTGACCTGGCGGTCAATACACCGGGCATGGCGATGGGTGTGCCCGTGGCGGCGCCGGTGGCTAATGCGGCACCTGGACCGGCTCTGAAGGACAATTACGGCATGCAGGAAGTTGATCAGGTGCCGGTAGCCACCTTGAAGCCCAGACCGGTATATCCCTACCGGGCCCGGCGGCTCAATCTCGATGGAGAGGTGGACGTTAAGTTCCTGGTGGACACCGGCGGACGGGTGAGCCGGATTTCCATCCTCAGGTCGGCGCCGCCAAAAATATTCGATAACAGTGTGGTGACTGCCCTGTCATCCTGGCGTTTCTCGCCGGGTAAGGTAAAGGGGCGACCGGTTAACACCTGGGTGACTACAACCATAGCGTTCAGGATCAACGACCTATGAAAGCCTTTATGAAAAAGAAGTTTTTCGGGTATCGATCTGTTTCTGTTTATCTGATCGTCGCGCTGGCAATTGTGATGGTCGTTGGGGAGCGTGCGGTCGCCGCCGATGACAAGCCTAAGCTGACAAAGGCTGAGCGGAAAGTCGTTCACGCGGCCCAGGAGGCCATGACTACCAAACGTTATTCCAACGCACAGAAAATCTTGTCGGATTTCATTGCGGCGAGTGACGACAAGGTTCACTATTTGGTTGAATTCAGCTTGGGCAACGCCTGGGCGCTCGACAACCAGTCGGACAAGGCTTTGCCGCATTACCAGACGGCGGCGGCCCTTTACGCTTCCGATGCAGCGGTTTGGCAGAACCTGGGCAAGGCTTACTATGAACTCGCCCGTTACGGCGAGGCCGGTGATTGTCTCCTCAAGGCGAACGCATTGGCCTCTCCACCATCTTCGACCATGGTCTATCAGGCAGCCGTGGCTTACATTCAGGCCAAGCGTCCCAAAGATGCCCGGCCCCTGCTGGAGAATATCGTG
The DNA here is from genome assembly GCA_963668455.2 of uncultured Desulfosarcina sp. GTDB lineage: Bacteria > Desulfobacterota > Desulfobacteria > Desulfobacterales > Desulfosarcinaceae > Desulfosarcina. Next base: position 664,415 of record CAXXOY010000011.1, on the reverse strand, counting down.
AACGGGGAAGACGGCAGTCAACCCGATCCCGCGTGGCTGGAAGCACTCTTGAAAGTTTACATTGATCTCGATCAAAAAGACAAGGCGCTCGGCTTAACACGTAAATTGATAAGCAAAAAAGGGCAGGATCCACGCTTGTGGCAAATGCTCACTCATCTTTACATTGAGCGCAAGGCATACAACAAGGCTGCCGCCGCCTTGGAGATCAAGACTTCCCTGGCTGAGCCAAGCCTTGAGGAGATCGAACGGCTGGGGGATTTATACCGCATGGCCGGGGTGCCGCTAAAGGCCGCTCGTCAGTACGAAAAATTGATCGGCGACGCGCACAGCCCGAAAAATGTGGAAAAAACAGCGTCCGCTTATCTGGCGGCAAGGCGGATGGACACGGCTATCGATATTCTCAAGCGCGGCGTGGACCGAAAACCAACGTTTCGGTTGTGGTGGATGTTGGCCGGCGCTTTGTATGAGTGCGAGGATTTTACCGAGGCCATGCATGCCTTCGATGAGTGCAGCCGCAGGAACCCGAAACATGCCCAAGCGTACCTGATGAAGGGCTATTGCGCCTTGCGTTTGGATCTTTTGACAGATGCCGAAGCCGCTTTCACGAAGGCTGCCGACTTTCCTAAGCAGCGTGCCGAGGCCGAGCAACGGTTAGAGGAGCTTGTGCGGTACCGATCATCGAATCCGATAACGGGTCCCACATCATAGACCCTAAGACAAACTGACGGGCCTTGTGGCATCGGCTCTTAGCAGCGATTTTGAAAATTGGCGACTTACGCCTTTCGGTTTAGATAGCGCGAAATGGAGTGAAGGCGTTTTTCGGGAACTATCCAGATTCCCGGTGGGCGCTTTTTTTATTGGCAGATCCAAGAACCATAAAGAGAAAAGGAGAGAGGAACATGAAAAAGCATTGGGTGGGGCCATTGTATGCAATCGTGTTGATTTGGGTGCTGGTACCGGCGGTTTGGGCTGGAAATTCAGATGCGGAGCAAGCGGTAAACATGAAGAAGACCGTGGTTACCGCCACCCGGACCGAAACCGCGGTTGAGAAATTGCCGGTCAGTGTTACGGTTATCACTGCAGAAGAAATCGAAAAGATACCCGCCAGGACAGTCGATGAGGTGCTGGACAAGGCCGCGGGTTTGCAGGTCCGGCGCAACAAGGGGCTTAGCAACACCACCAGCCATACCACGATCTATATGCGCGGTACGGGCGATAGCTCCCGGGTGCTGGTGCTCAAGGACGGTGTCCCCTTGAACATGGCCTATGGCGGATCAGTGACAATCCTGAACACACTTGCCCTGGACAACATCGAGAAAATCGAAATCGTGAGGGGTGCTTCATCGGCCCTTTACGGGTCAAGCGCCATGGGCGGCGTGATCAACATCATTACCAAACGTCCGACTAATAAACTGACGGGCAGCGTGGAGCTTGCGGCCGGCAACCTGGATACCTATATGGGCAACGCTTCCGTCAGCGCAGGCACCGACCAGTATGCCTTCAGGGCCTCGGCGGGGCATAAGCACACCGGCGGTTATGAGTATTACGAAGGCGATAGCTGGAAGGATTACTACAAAGAACCGGAGAACGACTTGACCAACGTCTCCCTCGGCGGCGATATCTGGCTTGGGGAATCATTGCTGCGACTGGACTATGAGCATCTGATAGAAGACTCGCTGAACGCAACAACAACCCAGTACGACAGTGAACAGACCAACAACGACTACATGGCCAGTTGGAGCGTGCCCTTGGGGAGTCGCTTTGATCTTGGTGTCAAGGCTTATTATTTCGACAGCGACAGCTCCTCCGAGGCCCGCAAATACAGCAGTACAACGGGCAGGCATGAAACCTATTATTACGATTCGTCGATTCCAAAGGACGAATACGGTGCTCAAATCCAGGTCAACACGGAACTGGGGAGGCATCGGCTGAGCTTTGGCAGTGATTTGAAATGGGCTGACTGCGAATCCGAATACGCCTATGCCGACGGTGATCGTAATTTCAGCGGGAATCAGGACTTTTACTCCTTATTCATCAATGACGAATTTTCCCTGATCCAGAACCGCTTGGCGCTGAGCGTAGGCGTTCGCTACGACAGTTGGGAAAACCACTCCGGAGAATTCTACGACACCACAACCGGTTCGGTGATAAGTATTGACTATCCCGATAAGTCCGAGGACGCCTTCTCGCCGCGTGCTGGCGCCGCATATAAATTTAACGATAAATTTAAGCTGCGCGCCTCCTTTGCCACCGGTTTCAAAGCGCCGTCTTTGTATGACCTGTATAAATCCGGCCCCCACGGGTCGACTCGTTTCGATCTGGCCAATCCGGATCTGGAAGCGGAGACAATGACCTGGTCCTATGATGTCGGTTTCGATGCCCAGCCCAACGAGCATCTTTCCATCAACATGACATTTTACCAGAGCAGTTTCGAGAATTTCTTGGGAGACAAAACGCTGTCGGCGGACGAAGTGCCGAGCTATTTCACGCCTGACGAAGGAATGGCGGTTATTCAGGCCATCAACCTGGGACGGGTGGACATTTACGGCATGGAAGCCGGTATTGAGTATAAGTTCGACAGTCAGTGGCGAGTGTTCGTCAACCACACCTACAACGTTTCCACCATCGAATCCTATGATGAGGATCCGACCATTGAAGGCAATGAGTTGTCATATACTCCCCGGCACATGACCAAGATCGGCGTGATTTACGACAATCCGGAACTCTTCACCTTGGGTGTTTATCTGAACAATGTCGGTCAGCGCTACGGTGATCTGGAAAACTCGGACAAAAAACTTCTGGAGGCATATCAGACCGTGGATTTGAAGGTTTCGCGTAAGCTCTTTAAGGGACTTGAAGTATTCGGTTATATAAACAACCTTACCGACGAGAACTACAAGGAGTACTATACAACTTACAATCCGCCGTTAACTTTCATGGCGGGCGCGAAGTATAGTTTTTAGAAATTGATCGCCATCGGCATCCGAATCGCAAACGTTTTTTCAATAGCGATAACGATGCCGATGGCGATAGGATTGGAATGAGGAGAAAAATGATCACATACTTCTGGGCCGTCGGCATCGGTTTCACCATACTCATTTTCGCCGGAAAAGCCGGTCTGGTGGCGGGGTCGGCCAACCTGTCAACATCGCGGATCATGGCCCTGTCCTTGGCATACGGGCTGCTTGCCTTTTTGATGGGCGTTTTGCTTAAAATTGTCAATCCGTTAAACTACTTCGAGTTATTTCAACAGTTCATGGCCCACGGGGTGATCCTGCACTTTTTTCTCTCCCTGGGTCTGATGGCCTGGGGGATTTACACGATGAAGGCGGCGTTCAATGAACGGTTAAAGCAAAAATCGAAAATCGGCTATCTGCTGATGCTTCCCTGTCCGGTCTGCCTGTCCGCCATGCTGATGAGTTGTTCTATCTTCGTGGCCCTGACCGGTGCCGATCCCGTGAAGGCCGGTGGAATGATGGCCGCTCTATTCGTCGTCACAATTGCCATGGTCGCTTTTTTCGCCAGAAACCAGATGCGCAAGGGCGTAAAAGGAGAACAAGGACCTGTATTGCTCGGTTTTGTAATGATGATGGCCGGACTCTATTTCGTGGTGTCCATTGTCGTGGTTCCGGTATACGCCAAAGCCAAGGCTCTGCTGTCCTTGACAGCCAACGATACCGGTGCGGATCTCTCGTTCGCCGAAGCGGCGGTGCTGACGGGGATTGCCGCCTCTGTATTTGCAATGGGGTTTTTAAGAAGTCGTTCAACAAAGAGGTGTAAAAAATGAATATCTTAGGTTTGCTGCAATCGGCCCATTACCTGATCATGAATGCCTTGCTATACCCGGTCATGGGCTTGTTGCTTTTTCTAGTCATTGCGGTGCTATTCATATCCGGCGGTTTTGTCTCCGAGTTCGTTTATCGGCGAAAACGTCAGCCCATCAAGGATCGGGATTATGAGCAGCTTGCCGGTCAGCTCGCCAAGGATATCCTGCAGGCCAGGTATGAGGCGGCGGCGAGGAAGGTCAAAGGTCATCTAAAAACATCCACCGGTCGAAGCCGTTCCATTCAGGATTCTCTAAACGATTTCTCCCTGCTGGTGGCGCAGGGGAGGGAAAATCTGGCGATCCGGGCGGAAAAAGTTCTCCAGGAGCATGAAATCAGGACATCCGAAGCGTTGGATAAGACCCGGGTCATGATAAGAATCGGCCCCATGCTGGGGCTGATGGGCACTTTGATTCCCATGGGGCCGGCGCTTCTGGCCCTCACACAGGGCAATTTGAACCAAATGGCCAACAGCCTGATCATCGCCTTCGGTACCACGGTATCGGGCTTGACCGTCGGCGTTTTGGCCTATGTGATTTCCGTCGCCCGGGAGCGCTGGTATGCTCAGGACATGCGAGACATGGAATACCTTGTTGATCTGGTTCTCGGGCATATCGACAATCATGCCCAATCGGTCGGTAATGAAGAGGCAGACGCGGCTACCGTGCTGCCCATGGCCAGGGGGTGAGAAGTATGCGTTCACCAAGAGAAAAGAGAAGAAACCGGCGTTCAGCCAATCCTATACACCAGGATGATCCCATGAGCGCGGTAGCCAATCTGTTCGATGTGGCCATGGTTTTTGCCGTGGGCTTGATGGTGGCCATGGTCAGTGCCTATCACCTGCACGAGCTGTTTTCCGCGGATGAACTTACTATGGTCAAGAATCCCAACCAGCCTGGTAAAATGGAAATTATCACCAAAAAGGGCAAGGAGATCAAGGTCCAGAAGCTGACCAAGGAGATGGCCCAGGGCCAGGGCACACTCCTGGGCACCGCCTACCGACTTAAAAACGGCAAGGTGGTTTATATTCCTGAAGAGGAGGAAAGATAAAATGCTGCGCTGCGGACTCGGTTTGCTTTTGATGATTTTGATTTCACTCGCCGTAGCGGGGATCGCCTTTGCCGAAAAGACGAGCAACCTCGCTTTCCTTATCCCAGATACCGCCACCAAAGTGCTCTCCGAGGGAATTGCCGATTTTCAACGGGAAAACCCCGAGCTAAGCGATAAGATCAAGATCACGGTCTACAACGATCAGGAGCTTGCGGATAAAGCCAAGCAGCTAGATCTCGCCGGTCAGGATGTGATCTTCCTGTATCACCTGAGCTACAAGATTATGCTGGATCTGGAACAGACCCTGAAGGCGGCCCGCCAACGGGGTGCCCGCGTGATCGGTATCGGGGGCTATCAAATTTTCACGCGCAAGGGTTATTTCAATGTGAACCTCGACGCCCACCCGGATTTGGTGGCCTATTGGCAGTTCAATGGCGCTCAAAACGCCAAGGGACTGATTGGTTATCTTTTAAAACGTTTCTGCGGGTTTTCACAAATTGACGTTGTCGAACCTGTGGAATACCCCAGGGACGGGCTCTTCCATCCCGATGCCCCGGATGGCAAGGTGATCGCGTCCATTAACGATTATAAAGCCTGGTACGACGCCTCGGGACATCAAAAGCAAGCTCCATGGGTAGCGATCATCTCCTACAATGTGATCAAGACCGGCCACAGCCAGATTCAGGAGGCCTTGATCAGGGAACTGGAAGCGCAGGGACTCAACGTGATTTGCGCCATCGGCTACCCCTCCGACATGCTGATCGAAAAATATCTGTTGGCCGACGGGGTGGATATCGATCTTATAATTTCTTTGATGTTTTCGCACCCCAAAGAGAAAGCCAAGGCATTGCTGGCTCGGATAAATGTTCCCGTTATCCGGGGGATCAGCCTCTACAACGATCTGTCAAAGTGGGAGGAGGACCCTCAGGGCATAGAGCCATTCCAGTTGGCCTCGCAGATTTTCATGCCCGAGCTTTGCGGGTTGATTGAACCCATCGTACTTGGTGGGAAACGGGTTCGCGTGGATGAGAAGACTGGTATTGAAATCACCGAGAAAATTCCCCAGACCGAACGCATCGCCAAACTGTCCGCCAGGGTCAAGGCTTGGCTTAACTTGAGAACCAAAAAAAACGCGGACAAGAAAGTCGCGTTGCTTTACTACAACAACCCGCCCGGTAAACACAATATTTACGCCAGTTACCTGGATGTGTTCGCCAGCATGCAAACCCTTCTTGAAGGTATCTCGGCGGCTGGCTACCAGTTCGAAAACGATACGAATTTCTCGAAGGAAATTCTCCAGGATTTAGTTCTCAAGCAGGGCCGCAACATCGGCACCTGGGCGCCCAGAGAAATGGAAAAGCTGATCAAGGCGGGTCGGATTTCCCTTGTTTCTGTGGAGGAATACAAACAGTGGTTCGCCGAACTGCCCCAGGCGTTCCAGGATCAGGTCGTCGCCAAATGGGGGCCGGTGGAAGAGACTTCACTGATGAGCTGGACCGATCCGCAAGGGAACAAATCCCTGGCGATTCCCGGCGTCATATTGGGCAATATTTTTGTCGGTCCCCAGCCGGCAAGGGGCTGGCTCCAGGAATCGGCCCGCCTTTACCATGACATGACCCTGCCCCCGCATCATCAATACTTGGCCTTTTATTTCTGGCTGAAAAAAGAATTCGGTGTCGACGCGGTGATCCACTTCGGCAAACACGGCACCCTGGAGTGGACACCGGGAAAGCAGGTGGGACTCTCGGAAACCTGCTCTCCGGATGTGCTTATGCAGGATATCCCCGATATTTATCCATACCTTATGGACGATGTAGGGGAGGGCACCCAGGCCAAGCGGCGGGGATATGCGGTGATCATCAGTCACATGGTGCCGGCTCTGAAGCAGAGTGGCTTGTACAAGGAATATGCTACCCTGCACAACAATATCCACCTCTACCTGGAGACCAAGGATGTCACTCCCCAGGTGGCCGAAGGCTATAAGCAGGAAGTGATCAAACTTAGCCGGGAACTCGGCATTGAAAAAGATCTGGGCGTAAAGGTAGGTGAATTGCCTTTTGAGGAATTTCACAAAAAGCTTCACGACTACATTCATGAGATGGAGTACATGAACATTCCCTACGGCCTGCATGTTTTGGGGAAACCCCTTGAGGGCGAAGCCCTTGCAAGTACGGTCAACGCCATGCTGGGGGTGGAAAGCGACATCCCGGCCCTGGGCGTTATTGTCGGTCAGGTTATGGGAAAGGATTACCTGAAAGCCAAGGCCAATGCGCACAAGTACTGCGATGTGCTTGACAGGATAGAAAGCCTTTCCATGGATTTTGTGAGCAAAATCGTATTGGAACAGGTGGCGCCCGGGGATGCGGCCCGACGACTTTTTGCCGATCAATACCGACAATGTTCGCCGGAAGTGAGAAATCAGCTCCAAAAGGCCGGTGCCATGGCGGCATCCTATGCCGCTGATCTGATTGGCGTTGATCTTGAAATAAAAAACACCATCCGGGCCTTGAGTGGCGAGTTTATCGAACCGGGGCCGGGCAACGATCCGATCCGCGCCCCGGATGCCCTGCCCACAGGCAAGAACTTCTACGGCTTTGATCCGCAACGGGTGCCTACCAAGGTGGCCTGGAAGGTGGGCAAGAAGATGGCCGACGATCTTATTGCCGACCACAAAAAAAAGCATGGCCAGTATCCCGACAAGGTGGCGCTGATTCTCTGGGCCACGGAAACCCTGCGACACCACGGCGTGATGGAATCCAAGGCCCTGGCCCTTTTAGGCGCCAAACCAATTTGGGACGGACGTGGAATTTTGAAGGGCGTCGAACTGATTTCCGAGTCGGAATTGGGGCGCCCACGAATTGACATCCTGGTCAATGCCTCCGGTCTGTACCGTGACGTCTTCCCCTTGCAGATCGGTTTGATTGATGATGCCGTGCAATTAGCCGTTGCCGAGGCAGAAGGAAAGTATGAAAACTTCGCTCGGTTGCATACCCTGGAGGCCGAGAAGTTGTTTGCCAAAAAGGGATTCTCGGCCGAGGAAGCAGGGGAGATGGCCCGTTATCGGATTTTCGGCGCGCCTAATCAGGGCTATGGCACGGGGTTGGGCGCAGCCATTCCGGCCAGCGGCTCCTGGGAGGATGAGAAAAAGTTGGCCGATCTGTATGTCGACCGGCTGAACTACGCCTATGGCCGCAAGGTATGGGGGAAAAAGTCCCGTGAGGCGTTCACCGAGGCGCTCAAGGGTACCGATGTGGTGATCCACAGCCGGTCCACCAATATTTTCGGCGTACTGGACAATGATGACGTCTATCAGTACATGGGCGGCATGGCCATGGCGGTACGCAATCTTACCGGAGAAGAACCGGAACTTCTGGTCTCCGACAACCGCGATCCCTCAGCGGCTGGCAAAATGGTCGAATTCTCTAAATTCATGGGGCTCGAAACCCGTGGGCGGTATCTGAATCCCAAATGGATCACCGGCATGAAGGAGCACGGCTATTCCGGTGCCCTGAAAATGTCGAAATTCGTGGAAAACCTTTGGGGATGGCAAGTGACCACGCCCAAAGAGGTCTCCAAGGAGATGTGGCAGCAGGTCAGTGAGGTCTATGTCAACGATAAATACAAAATGGACCTTAAGAAGTTTTTCGATAAGAACAGCCCTCACGCTTTCCAATCCATTGCCGCCAGGATCATGGAGGTGGATCGCAAGGGATACCAGGAATTCGATGAGAAGATGCTGCAAAAGCTGGCCGCCGAGTATGTGGAATCCGTCGCCGATCAGGGCATGGCCTGCTGTGAACACACTTGCAACAACCTCGCCCTGAACCAGTTCGCGGCCAACATCCTCTCCGTTCCGGGGCTGGTGTCGCCGGCCACCATGCTCAAATTCCAACAGCAGGTCAAGGTGACCACCGGCAAGGATGTCAAGAATCCTGACTGGGTCAAGAAGGCGGATATGGAAAACGCGCGAACCGCCGTGGCGCCTGATGAAGCCGCCAAGGAGAACGGGGAGAAGAAGGTGGAAGAAGTCAAGGGCTACGAGATGAAAGAGAAAAAAGAAGAGAAGGCAACTGAAATCTCTTCATCCGGGGCATCGCTGGCCGCCATACTGATTGTGGTTGCTGTGGTTGCTATCATTGGCCGCGGTTTTTGGAAGGGGATGAAGCGAAGGTGATTTGTCAGACTATGAAGAGCAGGGTGTTGGGCTTGATATCCAGCGTGTTTGTACTGGTGTCCATAGTAGTGTCTTGGGCATCGACAGGTGTTGCCGGGCAGACGTGCCACATCGCTTTTTTCATACCAGCCGGATATTCCAAGGTGTTGTCCGGGGGCATCGAGGAATTCAATGATGCTTTCCCCGAACTCGCCTCAAAAGTCAGGATAACGGTTTTGACAAACGAGGAACTTCTCGCCGGTTCGGCGCAACCGGATTTGAAAAGTCCCGACATCATTTTCATATCTCATCTGGCTTACAAAATCATGTTGGATCTGGAGCAGCGCTTGAAGGCCGCAAGGCAAAGGGGCGCCAAGGTTATCAGTGTGACTGGAAATGATATCTTTAACAGCAAGGGTTTCTTTAATGTTAATATAGAGGCCCATCCGGATTTGCCAGCCTATTGGGTATACAGTGGCTCGGAGAACGTCAAGAGGCTTATTGTTTATCTCTTAGGTCGTTTTTGCGATTTTGCGGATCTTGATGTTATGGAACCTTTGGAACAGCCATTGGAGGGGATTTTTCATCCCAATGCCCCGAACTCAAAGGTTTTTGATTCATTTCACGCCTATAAGGATTGGTATGAATCTTCAGGCCGCCGCAAGGATGGTCAATGGGTTGGCATCATCTCTTACAATGTCATCAAGAGCGGTCATAGCCTGGTCCAGGAGGCCTTGATCCGGAGGTTGGAGCAGGAAGGTCTCAATGTGGTCTGTGCAATTGGCAGCCCAGCCGATATGCTGATTGAAAAGTACCTGATGGCAGATGGCTTGAAAGTGGATTTGCTGGTTTCGATGATGTTTTCTCATCCCAAGGAGAAATCCCAAGCCCTGCTTACCAAGCTGAACGTTCCGATCATAAGGGGTATTACACTTTACAGCGAACTTGCAAGTTGGCACCAGAATCCCCAGGGCATAGATGCTTCTCAGCTCGCCCCACAGATATTCCTGCCCGAGCTTAACGGCCTCATCGAACCCATTGTATTGGGAGGGAGACATACTTTTGTTGATGAGCAAACCGGCGTAATGGTGACGGAGAAAGTCCCAATTGAAGAGAGAATCGAAAAGTTGGTTAAAAGGGCCGCGGGATGGCTGCGGCTGAAAAAACAACCTGCCGGTCGAAAAAGAGTCGCTGTTTTGTACTATAATCATCATACCGGTAAGCAGAATCTTGGGGCCTGCTATCTTGACCTTTTTGCCAGTTTGCAGGTTTTATTGAGTTCTCTTAAAGGGGCTGGATACAATTTGGGAGAAGACGTCCCCCTGAATCAGGATATGCTCCAGGAAATGATACTCATGCAGGGGCGTAACATCAGCACCAAAGCGCGGGGAGAACTTAAGAAAATGGTTGAGGGCGGCAAGATCGTGCTGGTACCGATAGAAGAATATAAAAAGTGGTATCGCAAGCTTCCCTTAACGTTTAGAACCGGTGTCGAGGAAAAATGGGGCGATGTGGATAATGCAACTCTCATGACCTGGGAAGATAAAGAGAAAAAACAAAAATACATTGTTATTCCAGGTCTTACCCTCGGCAATCTATTCCTTGGGCCTCAACCCACCCGGGGCTGGCTTGAGGAGTCGGAACATTTATATCATGATGTAACCCTTCCGCCCCATCACCAATATCTGGCTTTTTATCTCTGGTTGAAACACGGATTTGAAGTGGATGCGGTCGTCCATTTCGGCAAACACGGCACTCTGGAGTGGACACCTGGCAAGCAGGTCGGGCTCTCCGCAAATTGCGCTCCCGATGTGCTGATGCAGGATATTCCGGATATCTACCCTTATCTGATAGACGATGTCGGGGAAGGTCTCCAGGCCAAGCGAAGGGGGTATGGAGTCGTTATCGACCATATGATTCCTGCCATAAAGATGTCCGGGCTTTATGAGGAGTATGCCAGGCTGAATGAACTGATACCTCTTTATGGTCAATCGAAGGACCAGATGCCTGCTGTTGCGGAAAAGTATCAAGAAGAAATTCTGAATCTGACGGCGGAGCTTGGAATTGATAATGACATCGGCGTGGAACTGGACAAGGAGCATTTCAACGATCTGCTTGATGGGCTCCATGACTACCTTGCCGAGATAAGGGGCCAAAGCATGCCTTATGGGCTCCATGTCCTGGGGGTTTCTCTTCAGGGCGAGAGCCTTGTTAGCATGGTGACCGCCATGCTGAGTGTGGAAACCGATATCCCTTCCCTTCAGGAAATTGTGGCTGAAATTTTGAAGATGGATTGGAAGGAGATGAATAATCATCCGGGTAAGCACCTTAAGGCTGCGGAGAAAGTGGATGCCGTCTGTGAAGTCATGCTGCATAAAACATTGATTGATAAGTGCCCGCTGGAAGACACCCTTGCCGGGAGCCTGGGCAAACAATGGACCGGTGCGTCATCCCTGGAGAAAAACTTGCTGAATAATATTCTGAAAAGAGGATTCGGATATGCTGAAAAATTGAGGCAATGCACCCTTGAGATCCAAAGCATGCTCAACGGACTTAACGCAGGATATATCCCCCCGGGACCGGGCAATGATCCTATCCGTGACCCTGAGGTACTTCCCAGTGGTAGAAATTTTTACGGTTTTAACCCCGAGAAAGTGCCGACAAAGGCGGCCTGGAAGATTGGCATGAGACTGGCGAACGATTTGATAGAGGGATATCTGAAAAAAAACGGCAGATACCCGCACAAAACCGCACTAGTCCTTTGGGCAACGGAAACCATACGACATCATGGCGTGATGGAGGCAAAAGCGCTTTACCTGATGGGAGCCAGACCAATCTGGGACAGTCGGGGATATATAAAAGGCGTGGAGACTATACCGGAATCGGAATTGGGACGGCCCCGGATCGATATCCTGATTTCCGCTTCCGGTTTGTACCGGGATGTGTTCCCTATTCAGATCGGGATGATTGACGATGCCGTGCAGATGATCATTCGGGCGGAAAATGAGAAATACGAAAATTTTGTCCGCCTGCACACCCTGGAGTCTGAACAGCTGTTTAAAGAACAAGGGTATACGGAGAAAGAGGCGGCGGAATATGCCGGGTTCCGGATTTTCGGAGCCCCCAATCAGGGATACGGCACAGGCCTGGACAAGGCCATTCCCGCCAGCGGCACCTGGGAAAACGAGGACAAGCTGGTGGATCTTTACCTGAAGCGGATGAACTATGCCTATGGGCGAAACGTTTGGGGTAAAAAATCAGAGGATGCCTTCAGACAGGCCCTGAATGGCACGGATTTGGTTGTTCACAGTCGCTCCACCAATTTGCTCGGGGTCCTTGATACCGATGATTTCTATCAGTACATGGGCGGCTTGGCCATGGCCGCGAGAAATGTTTCCGGCAAAACTCCCGATTTATTTATCTCCGATGCCAGAGATCCCTCCTCACCCAAAATTGTGGATTTTGCGAAATTTATGGGCCTTGAGATACGCGCGCGATATTTCAACCCCAAATGGATCGAGGGCATGAAGGAACATGGCTACTCCGGTGCCCGGGAGATGTCAAAATTCGCTGAAAACCTTTGGGGATGGCAGGTCGCCACACCGGATGAAGTATCCAAAGAAATTTGGGATCAGGCTTATCGGGTTTATGTGGAAGATAAATATGGGATGGGTTTGAAAGCGTTTTCCGAGAAGAACAGTCCCCATGCTCTCCAATCCATTACGGCCAGGATCATGGAAGTGGAGAGAAAGGGTTATCAGAAATTCGATGAGAAGATGCTTCAAAAACTCGCTGTTGAGTATGTTGAGTCCGTCGCCGATCAGGGCATGGCCTGCTGTGAACACACTTGCAACAACCTCGCTCTGAATCATTTCGCGGTCAACATTCTTTCCGTTCCGGGGCTGGTGTCGCCGGCTACCATGCTCAAATTCCAGCAGCAGGTCAAAGTGACCACCGGCAAGGATGTCAAGAATCATGACTGGGTCAAGAAGGCGGATATGGAAAACACGCGAACCGCCGTGGCTCCTGATGAAGCCGCCAAGGAGAACGGTCGGAAAAACGTGGAGGAAGTCAAGGGCTACGAAATGAAGGAGAAAAAAGAAGAAAAGGCCACCGAAATTTCTTCATCCGGAGCGTCGCTGGCGGCTATCCTGCTCGTCATCGCCATTGTGGCTATTGTTGGACGCGGCTTCTGGAAGGGAATGAAACGGTAGAAGTTGAATCGATCGAAAATAGAGGAGGTTGCCTTGAAAAAAAAGACGTTTATTTCCGTCGTCCTTGTCGCCTTGATGGTCATCATCGGGGCGTGCATGGTCGTTACCTATCAAAAATCGGAGGATTACCGCGCCGGCGTCCAGGCATATGAGCAAAATCATTTCGCGGAGGCCGTCCAGTGCTATTCCCAGGCGTTAGAAAACGGCTACGCGTATGCCTCGGTTTACAATAACCGGGGGCTCGCTTACCTCGGTCAACAGGAATACGAGAAAGCCGCCCAGGATTTTTCACGGGCGATTGAACTCGATGCCCAGGTTGCGTCATTTTATGTTAACCGCGGCATGGCCTATTTCAAGAAGGGCTCCAGCTATAACAAGGCTCCCCGAGAAAAGGCCGTGGGGGATTTCTCCAAGGCCATCGAACTCGATCCGCAATGCGTGGAAGCCTTTTACCACCGTGCATTGGTGCACATTGAGAACGTCCATTATCACCATAAATATACAACCGTTCCGCCCAAAATGCCATCCGCCGACATGGACGCTTATAACAAAGCCCTCGCCGACCTGAGCAAAGTGCTTGATTTGGCCCCTGGTTATGCGCTGGCTTACACGGCACGGGGCAACCTCTTCTACCGGCATGGAGATTGGGATCTGTCGGAAAAAGAGCATGATATCGCCCTTTCCAAGCAAGAGGAAATTCTTGAGCTTTCCGGAGAAGAGGGCCTTGGCGGCGCTTTCAACAGCAGGGGGCGGAACCGCCTGGCCGCAGGCGATCTGAAGGGGGCCGTCAGCGATTTTACCATGGCCGTCAAACACTACAGAAAGGGTATCACCGATGAGAAGCGAGGCTTGTGTAAAAGCGTGACCAATGCCCTGGCCCACAGAACGATCGCCGGCTGGGAGATGGGTACGTGGGAAAAGGCCATCGCATTTGCAGAGGAGACGATTCAAGTCAAAGAGAGCAACCCGAAAAAGTACGGCTCGTCGGCATACTACTACTTCACGCTGGGACGGTGCTACTATAAACTGGGCCGTTATGATGAGGCGTTAAAGAACCTTAACAAGGGGCTCAAAGAACCTTCGTATGCAGATAAGAGCTCGTATTGGCTGGGGTTGACCTACAAGGCCATGGGCCAGAGCGAAAAGGCCGAAACGGCGCTACGCAAAGCATTGGCCTTGTTCGATAAAGCGGTTAAGAAAGATCCCGATAACAAACGCTACAAGGCCAACCTGAGAAGAGGGCGCTGCTATTCTGAATTGGGCGAGTACGAGAATGCGCTGGCCGATTTCGATGAGACCATCAGGTGGAAGGTTTTTTCCGACAAGCCCGTCAACCACACAAATTATTACTTGGATGCCCACACAGCCAAGGGGTATGCCTGGATGGGGGCTGGCGACAATGTTGCCGCCAGGCGTCATTTTGAAAAGGCAGTTGAACTTGCCAAGGAACGGGGGTTTGACGAGGTGGTGGCCGAGATTAACGCAACGATAAAGACATTATAGAAAAGGAGACCGAATATGTGTGTTCCCATCAGTGTACTCACCAAGGGACGCGTTAGCGGTTGCCAGGGACTTTGCACCCTGTGGACCCAGGCAGGGGCCATTGTGGCATTGGGCTCCGGCCTGGCCTGGAATATAGCCCGCAACAAAACCGAAAGTGACGAGAACAATAAAAAGGAGCCGGCTCCATCGAAGGCATGACGCAACATCGCCTTGAGCATTCCACCCTGCAGATCGAAACGACCCGCAGGTGCAATCTCGATTGCGTGATGTGTCTGAGGAAAACGCTTGATGAGCAGGATTTGATGCTGGATTTCGATGGATTCAGGGCAGCTCTCGACTCCGGAGACTTCGACCATGTAGCCTTACATGGTTGGGGTGAGCCGCTCCTGAATCCGTCGGTTTTCGATATGGTGGTCCATGCCCGTGAAAAGGGGATGCAAACAGAGATCACCACCAACGGCACCCTGATTGGGAAAAGAGTGGGCCAGATCCTTGCCAGCGGCTTGAACACTCTCGTCATCGGACTTTCAAATAAGGAGCTAATTCCCGTTATCACGCCCCAGATTTTGCGCCTTATGCGGGAGAGGGATACCCGCGGGCTGACGAATCCTCATCTTTTTTTGGACATTGTCATTCACAGCGGGAATTTGCGCCAGATCGGCGAGTTGATACGATTCGGGGAGTCCATCGGAGCCAACGGGATTGTTTTGCATAGAGTTTTCTCTGCCGGCAAGGTGAGTCCTCGCATGCACGGCATTTCGCTTAAGGAGGAAAAGGCACTTTTTCAGCAGATCGCATTTATGCAGAAGTTCATGGGGCCGAAACTGTTTCTCCCCCCTGACGGATCACTTCCTTGTCGAGCTGTCAGGTATGGGGTGTTCGTTACTGCGGACCTTAAAATTGCTCCTTGCCCTTTTCTTCCCGACTATCATCTCGGCGACATACACACTGAGGGTATAAAAGGTGCATTGCTTTCAAAGGTGTATGCAGATTTTGTCGGCAACATCGGCGATCACCCTGTGTGTTCGGCATGCCCCCTGGGTGCGGGACACTACACGGGTTCATAACGGACGTAGACGTGCCTACGGCGGTGCCCTCGGCGATGGCTATCTTAAGGCAAGATGGATGTTTCCGGAAGTTGTCTCGGCTATTTTATTAATGGTTCCTTTAATTGTGATGATAATTCCGAGTATCGGCTACTGGTCGGAATTCAAGAAGGATAGAACCAGAGAAAAACAAGGCCGGAAAGCATAAGTCAAGAACCATGATCGATTTTTACATCCAACCGCAGAGTCGTTACCGTGCTTGCCATGACCGCTGCTTTACCCTGCCGGAAGCGTGCGGAAGCGGGTATTTTCGGTCGGTTTCGCCGCGTCAGGGTATGTTGGTGTTTCTGGAAGAGTATCGACTCCACCGGGAGATGACGGTGGCAGCGAATGCAATGCCGTTTCCCCTGGGTATTTCCTATTGCCTCTCAGGGCGGGTAGTCTGGAGCATGGAAGGAAGGCGTGAACAATTCACCACCCGCCGGGGAGAATGTGAACTGCTTCTGGCCGGTCATGCCAATGGTAATGCCATATATGGGTCTGATGAGCCGGTGGTAATGGTCAACATTATGCTCTGCCCCATGCTTTTGAAAAGTTTTTTCGATACACCTTTTGACCATCCTGACAATGTTGATATACTCGGCTTGTGGACAAACAGGGACCTTTTTTTCTACCGGAAAAACGCGATTCCGGGATGCATTCACTCAATTCTAAAACAGTTGATGCATTCTTCCTGCCGGCGTCCGGCCGAGAAATTGTTTGTTCAAAGCAAAGTAATGGAATTGGTGGCCTTTCAGTTGGACCAACTGGATACATCCGGCCGTTCCACGGATACCCGCCGGGCAACGCCATCCGAAAGCGTCATGGTTGCCCGGGCAAAATCCATTTTGAAGACCAATATGCAATCCCCGCCATCTCTCAACCGTCTGGCAAGGTTGTTGGGCACCAACGAAACGAAACTGAAGAAGAGCTTTGCCACTAACTGCGGCACCACAGTTTACGGGTATTTGAGAAAATGCCGAATGCAGCGAGCCAGCGAACTATTGAAAAACAGCGCCCTGACCATGTCGGAAATCGGCGCCGAAGTCGGCTATTCTGAACGTACCCACTTTTCCCGCGCCTTTTCCCGGTACTACGGGATCTCGCCCTCTCAATACCGATCACGGACACTCCCTACTGTATCGGTTTACGAGCCTAATTGAGACCAAAATTTGACTCGCCTAATTTAGGTGAGAATATAAAGTTAGGCATGTAAAAAACCGTTTCGGGTACCAATTAAACCTTCCGTGGTACGCTCTGTCCCATCAAGTCGTGATATTGATTTTCTCTGAATCATTTAAGGACCTGTTTTAGGGAAGAAGGTCGGCATGAAATGTCAATCTCTGCTGTATGTAACGGAGGAGTTGGAGCATGCGTCGGCGGCGGGTATTTTCACGCCATCGCCTATGACTATAGTGGCGCCAAAGAGGTTCATGATGGCGAGCCGGCTATGTTCGGGATTCGTGCTGCTATACGCTTTCAGCGCCCGATCCAAACTTCTCGAACCGTTTATATAGGCCATGACAATCGCAAATTCAGGAGACAAACTTCAGGGTGTCAATAATAGCACACCCTTTGCGCCGGTCAGCCGCCATGTCATTCCCAGCGGCGCCCATGCCAGGATGCGCGACTGGATAATCCTGGGCGTACTCAACGGATTGGTGGTGGCATTGAGCCATTTGATCTTTTCCCTTTATGTTTTTCTGGGGCCCGCGGCCATTGTCATGAGCTTTTTTCACCAGAGTGTCGAGAATCTGCTCCTTGCCGCCGTCTATTTACTGATGGCCAGCACCGCCCCCCATCGTAGCCCCTTTACTCTCAATGCCATGGTCTGGAGCATTATCGGTCTCATGCAAGGTTGGTGGATGCTTATACCGGTGGTCGTGCCCGCCGGGTTGTTTGTTGATTGGGTGATCCGGCGGGCTGCTCTGCAACGGCGGATGGGGTGGATGATTCCGGGGTTTGCTTTTTACACCACCATGCTCAGCGCCGGTGGCTGCTGGCCCTACCTGTTCTTGAAAAAAAGCGCCATGGTTCAGCGCATGACGGCCATGGACCCGTGCTTAGCCGCAATGGTGGATAATTTTACGCTTCCCTTTTTCGCGGCTACATTGTCGGTAACCTTCGTAACGGGGCTGCTCGGGGGGTATATGGGGTTGAAGCTTATTGCCAGGCATTTTGCCGCGAATCAAGGATGATCATGTTGCGGGATTTATTTTTGAGCATGGATGACCGGGTTAAGGTCTGGATGGCCGTAAGCGCAGGTGGTGCGGCGATTTATTGTGTAGACTTGCCCGTCCAGGCAGCCATCCTCGGCATCTGCCTCATGTTGTGCTTTTTCTGCGGTGCCGCCCGGTTCGTGGGCGGCTTTATTATTGGTGTGTTTGTCCTGGCCGTTGTTTTCGCACTTTTCGATTGTCTATCTCCTCATGAGAAGAAAACTCCCGGCTGGGGGCTGTTTTTTATTCTGCTCAAATTCGGGCCCATGCTCGTTATGATGGTGTTCATCCAGGCCAGTCTGAACACCAGCCGCTTTCTGCGATCCCTGGAAAGCATGGGGCTTCCATCCCGCTGGGTAATTCCCCTGGGGGTCTGCTTGCGGTTCATGCCTTCCGTGGTCACGGAAGGCCGACAAATCCGTTATGCCATGCGTATCCGGGGCCTCGGGCCTGAGCCGACGTACCTGATACGCCGCCCCCTTAAAACCATTGGCTATATGTTGGTGCCGCTTTTGGTCCGGTCGCTTTCCATCGCTGAAGAACTTGCCCGGGCCGCAGTGGCCCGAGGAATTGAAAGGCCCGGCGCCAAAACAAGTTTATACGATTTGGGCCTCAGCCTCACAGACGTTATGTTTCTCATTGCCTGGACCATGGCCATTGCAGGGCTTTTGATTGCCGACCATTTGACCTATGCCGGTATGGCGGGCGTGCCATGATTCGTGTAAAATATCTCTCTTTTAAATATGCCGCACAGGATGACTGGGCTCTCAAGGATGTAAATATAAGCATCCATCCGGGCGAATGCGTGGTTCTGGCAGGCCCCAGCGGCTGCGGCAAATCGACACTTCTGAAATGTCTCAATGGTCTGATTCCTCACTTTGAAAAAGGCACCCGTGCCGGAAATGTGCTTGTGGATGGTATTGACCTGGCAGATCAGCCCATGCACCGCATCGCCAAAAGCGTGGGGGCTGTTTTCCAGAACCCAAGATCCCAGTTTTTCACCACCCGGGTGATCGATGAAGTCGCTTTTGGCTGCGAGAATGCCGGCCTTCCACGGGAGCGGCTGCTGAAGCGAATCCGAGGCGCCCTTGACCGTTTCCATATTGCTCATCTTATGCAACGCACGATTTTCGACCTTTCCGCGGGTGAGCGACAGAAAGCGATTCTTGCCTCTGTGTATGCCATGGACACGGATATCTGGGTCCTGGACGAACCTTCCGCCAACCTGGATTCAATCGCGGTTGAGGAGTTAAAGGCCGTGATCGCAACCTTGAAGCGCGAAGGGAAAACCCTGATTATCGCCGAGCATCGCTGCCACTATTTAGAAGGCATTGCCGATCGGATTGTGCTTATGGCCGACGGCCGCATTCACTCCATGTATCCGGGAAAAACCTTTTTTAAAAAGAGCAATGCGGAAATGAATCGTTATGGTTTGCGCTGGATTCACGCCCCGGCCGGTTTTTCACCTGCATCAAGGCCGCCCCTGGAACAACAGACGAATCAAAGGCTATCCGCACACGACCTTTGCTTTCGTTATCCAGGCGAAGTGGAGAACGCGCTCCAAAGAGCGGCCCTGTCCGGCGACGGGGGTGAAATAGTTGCCCTGACCGGCAGTAACGGGGCCGGAAAAACCACCATGGCCATGTTGCTCTGCGGTCTTTTCAAGGCACGCCAAGGAGAAATCCTCATCGATGGAAAAAACCGAAAAGCCCGGGAAAGACTGAGGTGTTGCCGATTGGTTTTGCAGGAAGCCGACCATCAGCTTTTTGCGGAAAGCGTTTTTCAGGAATTAAGACTTGGGCTGAACGGCACAGGCTGTCAGCGCGCCCATATCATGGGGTTGTTATACGATATTGGCCTGGCAGACAAAATCCATTTTCACCCCCAATCTCTTTCAGGGGGGGAAAAGCAGCGCTTAACGGTGGCAACGGCTCTGGTCGCCGAACCGGCGATTCTGATCCTGGACGAACCCACCAGCGGGCTGGACGCAGGCAATATGTCCAGGATTGGGGCGTTACTGAAACAGGCGGCCGGACGGGGAAGCCTTGTCGTTGTGATTACCCATGATGAGGAATTCATACAAACCTGCTGTACACGAGTACTACGGATGGGAAAAGGGCTTAGAGAAAAATATTCGGCAACAAGCAAATAATTGACAAACTTGGAAAAGTCGCTGTTCGGACGGATTCGTAATACTAATTTGGATCATGGATAAGGTTACGTTATTCGAATAATTTCAATGCTACGGGCAGCCATCTGAATTTCTCATGACATGTCTGCCCGTTATAGGAGGAGGTAAATCATGTTCCGACTTGCGTACTATCTGTTAATAATTCTCATTACGTTTTTCATGTGCGGTGCGATTGCTCTGGCAGAATCATCATCCAAAGTTTCTCCCGATCGGGAAACCTACCAACTGGAATTAATGACGGTTACGGCCCGTAAGACAGAGGAGGATGCCCAGAAAGTTCCCGTCAGTACCACGGTGATTCCCGGCAAGCTCCTGGAGGATGGCCATATCGGCGATTCCAGGGAGCTGACCCGTTTTGCCCCCAATGTGTATTTTAAAAAAACGACTACCGAAAATGTGATCAGCATGCGTGGGGTGACATCCTTTGACACCTCTGTCTATTCGCCCACCGCCATCTATGTGGATGATGTGATGCTGCCCTTGCACTACACCCATTTTATTGACCTGGTGGATATTGAACGTGTGGAGGTCCTACGCGGCCCCCAGGGGAGTTTGTACGGCGGCAACAGCCTGGCCGGCGTTATCAATGTTATCACCCGGCGGCCGGATAATGAAAAACGGCTGCGGCTGTCCGGCGATATCGGATCATATACGGGTGCGGATGGCAATCCCCTGGAGTATAATATCGGTCTCGGCGCCTCCGGCCCCATTATCTCCGACAAATTATACCTGGGCATTGCCGGCAACTTGAAAAAGGGTGATGGATTCATGACCAATCTTTTTTTCGATGACGATTCGGCCGGGGAAATCGACCGCCGCAACGGCCGCATCAGCCTGCGTTGGACGCCTGATCCACGGTTTGACATTTCTCTGACCGGCGACTTTTTGGATAACGATGATCGCATTTCGGTATACCGTTTCGACAGCGGTCCTTATTATACCGCTAGATATACGGTGGACCACGATACCAACGATTACCAAAAGGAAACCGGCAACAGTCAAAACCTGCGGGTCGTATACAAGGGAGAGTCTTTACAATTCCTCTCGGTGACCGGCCTGCGCGATTATAAAAATGAAAACCTGCAAGACTACGATTGCACGGCCGATCCCTTCAATGACTGGGGCAAAACCCTTGCCCATTACGACGACAAATTTTACAGCCAGGAATTCCGTGTCTAAAGTTTGCTAAATTTTACTAAGCTGCAATACGCAGTAGTAATTCCACGAGAGAATTAACGACGGATTTTCGCTGCAACGGGAAAACCCTATTGAAATTACTGTCCAGCGCAGCTTTTGCAACAGCCCGGCGAACATCGGAGAAGGCAAAACCATTACGGCCATCGACAGCATGCCGTCGTGTTGGCGCCTTCTCCATCCGGCAGGCATAGATCCAGACCACGGTTGTCGCCAACATGCAAAAGTGAAGGTGATTGCTGACGGCCTGCGGGTGCCGAGTTTGAGTGTCGGCACTGCCGATGTCACGCTTCAGTTCTTTGAAAAAAGCTTCGATCTTCCATCGGGCGCCGTAATACTCGACAATTTGCTGCGCCGATAAAGTTAAATCGGTTGAATAGAGCGCTACCCACTGAGTTTGGCGGTAGACCCACACCACCTTGATCGCGCGACGGATTGTCTTGAGCATAAGAACCCGGTCATAGGCGACTATGGTCCGGTCGCGGCCATATAGATTGACGGTGTATTCTTTTGCCAGGGATTTAAACCTGACGGCCAGCGACGTAGCGTTGCCGATATTTTTCCCATATTTCCGGGGACGTCCCGGTCGACAGGAGTGTGGACCCGGCAGTTCAAACAAATTGTTGTTCGATCTAAGCCTCGATATCATATTAACCCATATGCCCAGTTTGCCGTGCAACGGTTTCCAAAGACCATTATTACCGAACCATGAGTCCGTGACGATTACCACCTTAATACGGTGAAAGGTTTCGGCAATTTCCGCGATCATCTCTGCGGCCATGGCAAGCTTGCTTTTGAATGCCAACGTCACTCCATGGCTGCGGTTGATACGTTTAATGCTTTTTTTCAAAAGATAGAACCGGTAGCTCAAAGGTAGACAGGCCCACCGTCCTTTGATCTTTTTTAACAGCCCCACGGTAACGATGTTTTGTGCCCATGGATATCTGGATTGGTTCTGCTTGGCGGCGTGATCGAAAATTTTGTCGCAGCCAAATATTTTCTTTCCCGTTTTTGGATTGATACAATCGTCAAGGGCTATCAACAACATGCCATCGGTCAACGGCTCCGGTATCGTTTTCCACAGCGTTTGCCATAACCGTGTCCAGGGAATTTTTGGAGAGGCCATGAACGTGTAGAACTTTTTCCTTTTTATCCAATCAAATCCGAACACCGTTTTGAGACATCGGAGGATATTGGATGTTTTTGACGATGTAAACGGAATGATGATGGCAATGACCGTGTATACGAACCAAACACTACGTTCCTGGGCTTTCCCCGATTGTGGGAATTGGCTTTTGAGTTTTTTGAGAATGTCGTGTAGTATAAACATGCGAGGCCTCCAGGTTTTGGTGTTTTTTTTTCGTGGTAGAAGAAGTATACCACAACCTGGCCTCGCAAACAACATTAACATTCTGTAATTATTATATATTTACCTAAATCGACAAAAATTCGGTCCAATATAGTCAATAATTTCAATGGGTTACAAACGACCCAAATCTTGCTAACTATCTGTAATTATTGAGCATATTAAAACCCTCTAAAAATTCTCAAACTGGCAACCGATGAAGAAAAACGGGAAACTTCAGTTCCGTGTATCCTCAAGGGAAAACGGTGCGCCATTCAAGTGGCTGGCGGGAGCCTTCGGATTTCTCGAGGAAACCGATATCTCGCAAAAGACCGATATGATCTACCAAGATGCCATGACCGACATTGATACCACCGGATATGCCGTATTCGGTGAGGGCACCCTGACTTTTTTCAAACGCCTGCACCTGACGGCCGGCCTGAGCTATGACGTACGCGATATGGAGGGCAATAAAACCGACTACGGTGTAGCGATTTCCCAGGATTTGGACAATGAGGAACTGCTCCCCAAATTCTCTGTCGGCTATGATCTGGCCGATTCCGCCTTTGGCTACTTTACGGTCAGCAAGGGCTATCTGTCCGGCGGTTATAACTACTGCCTGGCCACGGACAACGCCTCTTTTACTTACGATCCTGAATATACCTGGAATTACGAAGCCGGCCTAAAGACTCAATGGCTGGGCAATCGGCTGCAGGCCAACCTGGCTGTTTTCTATATCGACATGACCGACAAACAGGTCTACGAAATGTCGTCAGGCGCCTCACCCACCAGTACGGTGGATAATGCCGCCGAAGCCCATTCCCAGGGTGTGGAACTGGAAATCCAGGCTCGCCCCGCCAGGGGATGGGACCTGTCTGTTGCATGGGGCTACACCGAGGCAAAATACGATGATTGGATAGCGACGGAATGGAACAGCGATTATACCGATCTGACCCGTACGGATTACAGTGATAAAAAATTGCCCAACGTGCCGGCTTATACCGGCCATGTGGGCATTCAATATCGCCATCCGGGAGGACTTTTTGTCCGCGGTGATGCTGACGTCATCGGCCCCTTATACGCCGATCATCATAACAATTTCGAGGAAGATGCATACTGCCTGATCGACTTGCAGCTCGGGTACGAATGTGAACGCTTCGATGTTGTGTTGTACGGCAAGAATGTATTCGACACCACTTATAACACCATCGCCTATGACTGGAGCGGGGAAAAAATGGTCCAAGACGGTGATCCCGCCATATTCGGTATTCGCGCGACCTATCGGTTTTAAGATCTATCGGTCATAAACCTGTTTACCACAACCACCCGGCCGATGTGTTATTCATCCTGCGGTTCTGCCGGCAGGTGGTGGCTTTTGACCGGGGAGAAATTATTACGGATCAAGATGCGAATGAGTTTAGGAGTGAATATGCATATTCGTCAAGCTGAAGCAAAAGAGATCCCGGATTTGTCCGGGATCATGGCGCGGGCCTTTTCCAAGGACAAGTTAAACCTGTTGATATTCAAGGATGAGAAGAAAGCTGCTGCCGGCGGTCAGAAATTATTCCCCCTGATGTTTCACCGCTTCTTGGGCGAAGGCTACTGCTTTACGACAGAAGACGGAGCGGCTGTAATTCTTTGCGTGCCGCCCTTCACCAAATCGTCAATTTGCCGGGATATGGCGTTAATGCTCAGGATGATCCCGATTTTGAAAACCAAGCTGTTTTTCACGATCAGGATGTTCAAGAGGATCAAGGTCCTGAAGCCAAAAGAGCCGCATTTTTATATTGAGCACCTGGCCGTTGATCCTGCCATGCAGCGGGATGGATTGGGAACGGCTTTATTGAACCATGTTCTCGGGATTTGCGATCAAAACGGCTGGATGGCCTATTTGGAGCTTTTAGAGCATTTGGTTCCCTATTATAAGCGTTTCGGATTCAAGGTCTTCAAGACATGTGAGATCCCCGAGGCGGGAATTACGCTGTGTTCGATGGTTCGGGCTCAATCGTGCTCGTGAACGTACACGAAACAGGGTGAACGATAATGAGCAAACAAGAAGAAAAGAGAAAAAAAGGACTTTGGGCCATCATAGTCCCGGTAAAAGGCTATATCATTACGGCAATGGGGCTTTCCCTGACCGGCGGGGCAAGTATGGTTGCAGTATATGTCTTATTGGCCCATGTCCTTTCTGTCATTACAGGCGGAGCCGTTGAATTTGCGGGAATATCTTTAGTCTTTAAGCAGGCTTCCATTATCCTGATCTTTGTGGTGATCATTTCTTTCCTGATCAAGTATTACGCCTTTATCGTTTCCCACCTTGGCGCTTACAAACTTGAGGAGATATTACGGACACGGATAACCGCCCATTGGGCAAACGTTCCATTGGGATATATCACCTCCACAGGCACGGGCGCGCTGAAAAAAGTGCTGCTCGATGATGTTAAAAACCTGCATTTTTTCGTTGCCGACACTGTTCCGCTGATCGGAAGAAGTATAGCGACACCCATTGCATCTTTTACGGTACTTTTTGTTATTGATTACAGGCTGGCAGCGTCAGCCTTAAGTATAGCGATGCTTGGCGCCTTGATTATGTATTTTGTTCTGAAAGACGAAACCATACACAGGGAGCACTATGAGCAAAGCCAATCCGGGATAAACAGGGCGGTTGTGGAATTCGTCCAGGCCATGCCCGTGGTCAGGACCTTTGATGACGGCACCACCTCTTTTAAAAGATACAATCGCGCATTGGACAGATATCGAGACCATTTAAAAGCATGGATAGCCCTCACCAGCACACCGGCCAGGATTTCGATGACGATTTTAAGCCCCATGCCGACCCTGATCGCGGTGACAACGGCGGGACTTTTTTTAATATCAAGCGGCGATCTGGCGTTCGCAGGATTGGTTGCCGCGCTTTTGGTATCAACGGGTATGGCGGATGCCATGGTGCCTTTGATGTGGGCGAGTGATTTTATTAAAAAATCTCAAGCCGCGGCCATAAGGATTCATGAAATCATGGAAATTCCTGAACTGAAAACCGCTTCTGTGCCCCACTGTCCGGCAAACCATGATGTTGTTTTTGATGATGTCTCATTTAAATATAATGAAAAAAACAACTATGCATTGAGAAAAATCAATTTCAGTGTCGCCCGGAATACGATAACGGCTCTTGTCGGACCAAGCGGTGCCGGCAAGAGCACCGTGGCAAAGCTTATTCCAAGATTCTGGGATGTGACCGGAGGCAGTATAAAAATAGGCGCTACGGATATCCGAGATATGGATACAGCCTTGTTGATGGAAACGGTCTCGTTTGTTTTCCAGGATACCTATTTATTTAACGACACCCTGGCAAACAATATCAAAATGGCAAACGACAACGCAACAAACGAAGATATGTTTGAGGCCGCCAAAGCAGCGCAGATTCATGATTTTATTATGACCTTGCCCAATGGTTATGAAACCCCGGCCGGCGATAGAGGCGCAAACCTGTCCGGTGGTCAAAAGCAGAGAATTACCATTGCAAGGGCCATACTGAGAAATGCACCGATTGTCATTCTTGATGAAGCGACTGCTTTTGCCGATCCTGAAAACGAAGAAGAGATCGTAAAGGCACTGTCGAACCTTATGAAAGACAAGACGGTGATTGTCATAGCGCATCGATTGTCCTCCATTAAAGATGCCACGCAGATAGTGGTGCTGGACAAAGGGGAAGTAATGGAAACGGGAAAACATGATGAACTGTTGGGAAACCAGGGGGTATACGCAAGGCTGTGGCGCAATTATGAAAAAGCGCAGAACTGGGATCTGCTTTGCAGGAGAGAGATAAATGCGTCGAACTGAATTTTCATCGGCCCTGGATATTTACAGATTAACGCTGGAACTTGCCGGAGAACGGGCAAGTGCTTTTAAAAAAAGCCTGGCTTACTTCTCCCTTGCTTTTATTTCGCAAGGCCTTGCACTGGGGCTGTTTTATCCGCTTTTAAAGCGCATGTTCGCGGAGAATATAGTTATGCCGGAGGTAGCCCTTTGCCTGGGTGGTATGATTGTTTTCAGTATCCTCTCGTTGGCGGCCAAATGGAAGGGGCATGATTTCGATTATACCGGCAATATTGTGGATATCACTCACGCATTGAGAACAAAACTCGGGGTCAGCCTCAGAATGATGCCCATGGAAAAATTATCCGCATATAAAACCGGCGATCTCAATTCCATATTCTCCAGCAATGTTGACGAGGCTGTTATGCATATGGGGATGATGGCCGCCGTAATTATGCAATTGGCGATTGTCCCCATGACGATAATTGCCGTTACCTTCTTGATTGATCTCCGGTTGGCGCTTGTGATGCTGGCGCTTTTCCCGCCGGCCATTCCGCTTTACTATTGGATAAGAAAACTGGCTATTGAAGAGAAAACGGAATTTAACCGTGCCAACGCGATTCTTGAGGCGGGCTTCATAGAGTATATCCAGGGACTGCCTGTTTTACGAGCGGTCAATAAAACAGGGGTAAACGAAAAAAAATTACAGGAAGCCATCAAGCATGTCAGGTCGGTGCAAAAGCAAGGTCTTTACAAATCACAGTTCCCGCTTGTTCTCATGGGCATCCTGATTGAAGCGGTTCTCCTGGTCCTTTTGTTTGTCGGAGCAATGCTCATTTTAAACAATACTCTGGCGCTGGTGACTTTGGGCGCCGGAATGGTCATTATCGCCAGGCTTACCGAACCGCTGGCCTTGCTTTTCGGCATTATCGGTCAGTTCGATCAGATGGATTCCGCGTTTAAAAGAATCAAGTCCATTATGGAAACAAAACCGCTTGCCATTCATAAACCCGTCCAGGAACCCGACAATTTTGATATTAAATTCAATAATGTGGACTTTACCTACGACAGGCAGGAGAACAAAGCGATCGACAAGGTAAGCTTTTATTTGCCGAATCGGACCATGACGGCCATCGTGGGACATTCGGGCAGCGGGAAGACAACCCTTACCCGGCTCATTATGAGATATGCGGATGCCCAACGGGGAAATATCAAAATCGGCAGCGCAAATATAAGGCATATGCATCCGGATGCCCTGATGAAATATATATCCGTTGTATTTCAGGACGTCTATTTGTTCGATGACACCATTATGAACAACATAAAAATGGCCAATCCGAGTGCAACGGATGAGGAAGTAAAAGCCGCTGCGAATTTAGCATGCTGTAATGAGTTCATCTCAAGGTTGCCCGATGGCTACCATACCCAAGCCGGTGATATTGGCGGGAGCCTGTCCGGAGGAGAGAGGCAGAGAATAAGCATCGCCCGGGCAATCCTGAAAAATTCGCCGATCGTTATTCTGGATGAACCCACCGCTGCGCTTGACACTGAAAGCGAGGTGGCGGTTCAAATGGCCATCGATAAACTGGTGGAAGATAAAACCGTCATTGTCATTGCCCATAGATTATCCACGATTGCAGGGGCGGATAAAATTTTGATGATAGACAATGGTGAACTCATCGAAAGCGGAAGACACGATGAATTGATTGGCAGAAAAGGCAACTATTTTAATATGTGGGCTGCGCAACAAAGAGTCAAGGCGTGGCGCTCGCGGCGTGTAGCACCGGAATAAGACGCGCTTAGTAAAGGTACGGCGCCTTGGGGACGTCGACCGGGAAGACGGCGGCATCCTCGATCACCGGCACCGGTCCGCCATGGGCCTCTCGCAGATGAAAAATACCTTCCACTCGCACCCACTGGTCGGTGGCCATGCTCCCGACCTGATCGGATTCCACGGCCACGGCCAGGGGGATGGCGTCGGCCACGCAGCAGGTGACCAGAAACCGGTAGACGGCGGTTTCACGGTTGCCGAAATAGGCCTTTAATTTTTTGTCGTGCACGATCATGGCGGTTACAATTATCGGCCGGCCGTTGTAGAGATAGGGCTTCATCACCAACTCGGCGAGGGTCAGGTTGCGGGGCGTCTGGTTTTCACTCGGCAATTCCCGGGGTGGTGTCCATGCGGATTCCAGGTCGCCGGGATTCATGGCGGTCATGCCGGATGTACCGACGAAGCGGTTGGTGAACGCGTGACTTCCCAAGGTGTTGCCCGGCAGGCCCGCCAGGTAGAGAATGGGCACCACAAGGACGGCGGCGCGCTGTACACCGCCCATATCCATGTGTGTGTGGCGACTGCTCGGAAGGGCTGCGATCATGAAACCCATGGCGATGAAATGGGCCAGGGTCAGTAGCAAACCGAATACAGGGCGCATGAACAAGGTGTATTTTCCGGTTACGAGAAGATAGAGCAGGGTGGCAGACCAAGCGCCGAAAAGCACCGGCCCCAACCAACGCAGCAAAAAACGGTCGACCGTGTTCATGACCACGTCCCATCAATCCAACCAAGAGCGACCGTGACACCAAAGACAGCCAAGAGAATCAGGCTGGCCAGGACCACTATCATCCGGCGATGGAAGATCACTTTATACATCAACAAGAGTTTGAGATCGAACATTGGGCCGGTGAGCATGAAGGCCATTTGCGCCGACAGGGGCATGAACCCCTGCATGGAGGCGGCGATAAAGGCATCCGCCTCGGAGCAGAGATTGAGCAGAATGGCTAGAAGCATCATCAGAAGAATGGCGAGAACCGGGGAATTACTGATAGACAGGAACGCGGATCGCTCAATGAAGGTTTGGGCCAAGGCCGCGATAAAGGCGCCGATCACCAGATAATGGCCCACGGCCAGAAAATCGTCCTTGGCGTGAGAAAAGGCAGCCCCCATTTTACCGACCCAGTCGTCGCCTGAATGGGCGTGCGAGCAGCAGCATTCGTGTCCGGCGGCCTCGATGGTATCTACCATTTCTTTCATTGCGGAAGCCCGGTCGCTAAAAATTCGCCCCACCAAGAGCCCGATTACTACTGCGATGATGTATCCTAGGCAAAGGCGCAAGGCCACCACGCGCCAATCGAAGGCATAGGCCAGCGCGGTGGAGGCAGCCACCACGGGGTTGACGATGGGGCCGGCCAAAAGATAACTCACCGCCGCTGACAAGGGCAGCCCCTTTCCCATCAACCGGCGTACCACCGGTACCACGGCGCATTCGCAGACCGGAAAGAGAATGCCTGCCGCCGCGGCAACGCAGACCGTGCGCCATCCCTTTTTAGGCAGAATGGCGGTCAGGCGTTCGCGACTCACAAAAGCCTCGATGAGCCCGCCGACCAGGGCGCCGATCAGCATGAAGGGAATCGCTTCCAGGACGATGGCCACGAAAATGATGGCCATGGAATTCAGCACGGCCGAATCCGATCCGACCGGCAGGAAGAACAGCGCCACCACCAGAAACAGGGCGGGAAGAATATCTATCCGCTGTAGCCTGGTGGTGGGCATTTGACAGGGTGAATTATTCATCACCCCTCACCCCGGCCCTCTCTCCTCAAGGGACGAGGGCGTGCAATCCGACGATTGCGGAAGGGCAATGCTCTCCCATTCCCCGCCGTATCCGTTCCCTCGCCCTCGGGGGAGCGGGGCAGGGTGGAGGGGAGATGATTGATCGATAGGGGACGTAACATTTGGGAACGCTTTTCCAGGTGTTTAACCAAACGCAATCGTTTTTTCGATAGCGATGCCGATACTGATGGCACTTTTGAAGATGGTGATTATAGACCAGACCCATGGATTTCCGTCAAGGGGGTTTTCCGGCTCGTGGTGGCGAAGAAATGTCGCTTGTCGAACGGTCCGAAATCGATAAGCACCGCGACGGTATTGGTTCCACCGGTATCGGCACCGATGCCGTAAATTGGTTCCCGAGAAATGGGGGGCATGGGTTGCCTTCCTTTCGGATGGGACTTATATTGCAAATCACGATTCAATGCAATAAATTTGCATTTACGAATTTAAGCACACAGGTTTTACGTGGGCCAAATTTTATAAGGTTTAGAATAACTTTTCGTCTTTTATAAAACCAAAACAACTTATGCAAAATAGTTGCATTGCAGACGATACCCTATTCAAGAAGGAGATAACAATGTCCGCATTAAAAAAAATCCTGTTTTCCTGCTTTTTTGTTCTTTCGTTTGTCGGCTCAGGTTGGGCAGCCCAAACCATTCCCGTTTTCGTCAGCATCGTCCCCCAGAAATTCTTCGTCGAGCAAATCGGCAAGGATCTGGTGACGGTCAATGTCATGGTTGAGCCCGGCGCCAGTCCCGCCACCTATGAACCCAAACCCAGGCAGATGGCCGAGCTTTCCAGAGCTGAGATTTATTTTTCCATTGGTGTGCCTTTTGAAAAAGCCTGGTTGGATAAAATTGCCGCCGCAAATTCGGGTATGAAGATGGTGGCCACAGATGAGGGCATTGAAAAACGACCCATGGGCGGTCCCCATCACCATGGGAAAGATGGGCATCATGAAACGGCCGATGAGCACCACGGGGGAGAACAGCATCATGACCACGGAAAAAACGAAGGGCATCACCACAAAAAGGGTCTCGATCCCCATATCTGGACGGCGCCGTCCCTGGTAAAAATCCAGGCACATGCGATCATGGCCGCCCTGCAGGATGCGGATCCGGCGCATAAGAGCGACTATGAGGCCAATTACAAACATTTCATGGCGACCATCGATGAACTGGATGGTCAATTGAAGCAGACCCTCGCCGGTCGGCAGGGGTTCCAATTCATGGTTTTTCATCCGGCCTGGGGGTATTTCGCCCAGGACTACGGATTGGTGCAGGTTCCCATTGAAATCGAAGGCAAGGACCCCAAACCCGCACAACTGAAAGCGTTGATCGAACACGCCCGGGAGAGCAAGATCAATGTGATTTTCGTGCAGCCGCAGTTTTCCACCAAAAGCGCCGAGCAGATTGCCAAGGCCATTGACGGCCAGGTGGTGCCAATCAACCCGTTGGCCGAGGATTGGGCCGCCAATCTCAAAATGGTGGCTGAGAAGTTTAAGGCGGCTTTGCGCTAAGCGCCTGTCGTCTGATTTCCTGGCTCCCGTGTCCCCTGGCGTGGGAGCCAGGTACTCTTCCATTTCATGTCACAATCACCGGCAAATACTCCGATTGTCAGGGGGCTATTCGCGGATCGTTCCATCCGGCACGATGCCGGTTGTGAGGATTATAACTCCACTATCAGGCAGCTTTTGCATGTGGGGTACAAGATCGCCGCCGAATTTGGCGACACCTATCTAAATGCTCTTGAAGATCATAAAGGTATTGTGGGAAGATATGTTTGTAGCAACCTTTTTAACAAACATATTAAATCGCTATTTCTGTAAATGGCATTAAACAACAAGGGGTGGAGAAATAAAATGAGCGCGCATAGAACCACAAAAATTGGTTTTATCGGATTGGGCATGATGGGAGCCGCGATGGTTCAGCGGTTGCAGGACCTTGGCTACCGGCTTACCGTTGTTGCCCATCACAACCGAAAACCCATTGAGGCCGCCGTTGACCGGGGTGCCGTAGAGGTGAGCTCTCCCGGCGAAGTGGCTGCCGCCTGCAATGTTGTCATGCTTTGCGTGGATAATTCCGCAGCCGTCGAAGCTGTCATGCATGGTGAATCCGGAGTGCTCAGTCAATTGACGCCGGGTACGCTGGTTGTCGATTTCGGGACTTCGCTGCCGGCATCCACCAAATTCCTGGCAAGGGAGTGCCGGGATAAAGGAGGGGCTATGATGGACGCCCCGCTGGGACGGACACCTGCCCATGCCAAGGATGGACTACTCAACATCATGGCTGCAGGGGATGAGGCGGATTTCAACCGAGTGAAACCCGTATTGGAGGATCTTGGCGAGAATGTTTTTCATGTCGGACCGATCGGGGCCGGCCATACCCTCAAAATCATCAATAATTTTTTCTCCATGACCACGGCTTGCGCCATGTCCGAAGCCTTTGCCATGGCCGATCTTGCCGGGATCGAACGATCAATGCTGTATGAGGTCATGGCCGCAGGCCCCAACCGGTCCGGCATGATGGATTTCATCAAGGCCAGGGCCGTGGACAAGGACCGTGAAAAATTGGCCTTTTCCATTTTAAACGGGCTCAAAGATGTGGGTTATTATGCGAAAATGACGGAAGATCTTGATGTGCAAAGCTATATCGCTTCCTCCATAAAAAACGCACTGGAATCCGCAACGTCCTCCGGGTGGGGAGACAACTACGTAACAGAATTAGTGGATTTTTTTGCCCGGGAGTATGCCGGGAAGTAAACATTAGAATGTTAAGTCAGCTTGCTCAGTCTGTGTGGCCATGATACGTTGTATCCTATGGGGTTGGGTAACTATCGAAATGACTTACACGCAACCAAATTTAGATAAATCGGCGTTACTCACGATTGACGTCCAGCGAGATTTCACGCTGCCCGGGGCCCCGGCGGAAATGCCGGGGGCTATGGCCGTTGTGCCGAATATCGCCCGAATTCTTGACGGTTTTCGTAATGCGGGGTTACCGATCATTCACGTTGTCCGGCTTTATTTGCAAGATGGAAGCAACGTCGATCCATGTCGCCGAAAACTGATTGAAGACGGCACGACAATTGTTGCTCCTGATACCGTTGGTGCCCAGATCGTGGCAGAAATTCTACCGGATTCTGGGATCGAGTTGAACAGTGACTTGTTGTTAAACGGCGATATCCAGACCCTCGGCCCCAAGGAGACGGTGATTTACAAGCCAAGGTGGGGCGCTTTTTTCGGCACTACACTTCAAAAACATCTTTTACAATACAATGTCAACACGCTCGTGGTAAGCGGGTTTAATTATCCGAACTGCCCCCGAGCAACGATCTACGAAGCCAGCGAACGTGACTTCCGCATCGTCCTTGTCAAAGATGCCATTTCAGGCCTCTATGCCAGAGGCGAGGCAGAGATGAAAAACATTGGCATAAGGCTTTGGTCGACTGATTACCTGATGGAAAAGACAAATATGGTCGAGGAATGATGTATCGTAAAAAGAACAACCATACCGTCTTCCCGACAATGCGAATCTGGATTCCGGTAATCATAGTCTATCTTGCCGTCGTGCTGGCCTGCGCCCATTCGCCGGGTGGCCGGGCGGCTCCCGCGAAAGCGTCGGGCGGTAGCCTTTTTGATGGGCTGATGCAGGTCTACGACGGACCGCTGAACCATCTGCGGTCCGTCCGGCGGGGAGCGTGCCCCATGTATCCTTCCTGTTCTCAGTACGCTCGGCAGGCCGTCGCCCGTTACGGATTCGTCCGCGGATGGATGATGGCCATGGACCGCTTGACGCGCTGCGGCCGCGATGAAATCAAGCGCGCGCCAAAAGTCCTCATCAACGGCAAGTGGAAATACTATGATCCGGTTGAGAACAATGCCGATTGGTCGAATCTGAAAACATCATGGAGATTACAGACTTCCAAGGCAACGTCTAATCCGCTTGTTGAGGGCATTTCGAAGAAACCGGCATTGAGCAGCTCCATGCAACTTCAGTAAGCGCGCAGCGAATCCAATGACAACAGGCCGATCAGCTGCGTATCCGTCTTATAAACCGCATCAAAGCACCGGCCGGAAATATTTCCGATATTGGCTGGTGGCGCGTCGATGCCCCTCGGCTCCACCCGAACCACATTGCTGACGCGATCGACCATCAGACCGACGGATTCCTCGCCATCATTCACAATAAGCGTTCGTTGGTCCTTCCCCGCTTTGCTTGGTGAAAGGCCCAGCCGTTTGTTCATGTCGATTACCGTAACGATCTTACCACGCAGGTTGATAAGGCCAGTTACATAGTCGGGAGCTTGGGGAACCACGGTCAGGTGGGTGGGCTTGTTGATTTCCTCAATACAGTTCAGGGCAATACCACACAGAGCATCGTGTAGATAAAAGGTTGCATAGTCCGAAGATTTGATGACTTTCAATCCGGTGGCTGTTTGCATGATTTCACTCCTCATGGAATAAGGCGGGCAAAGCGTTGTTGTCTACCTGCCCGATGTCTATTTTAACAGGTTCTGTTGTAATCGTTCCGGAGGCTTGGGTTACGCGGGCGGTAATTTTTCTGGTGGCAGCCGTTTTCTCTCCCACAGCCGTGCTGACGGTGGCCACCAGCTCGTTGGCGTCAGCGATGATTCTCGTGATTTCAACGACTTGTCCCACGGTGGCAATGGTGGCGCCCTGGATGCCTTCGATTCTGTTTATTATATCCTGAGAGGCGCTATTGGTCTGCCTGGCCAATTCTTTGATTTCATTGGCCACCACAGCGAAGCCCTCGCCCGCCCGGCTGCAGTGAGCTTCCTCAATGGTGGCGTTAAGGGCCAGCAATTTTGTTTGATTGTTAAAACTGGTAATGATTTCGATTGTATCAACGAGGGCATTGGTCGCCTCGCCTAACAACTCTGCGCTGGCGTTGGTCTTGGTGCTGGAGATACGGCGGACGGCCTTATCGGAAAAGTAGACAATCACGTTCACCTCTTTTGTGCGTTTTTATACTTTGAACTGCTCCACCATATGTTTCAGTTCTTCCGAGAGTTTGGATAGCTCCTGGGCGCTAAGGTTGACCTGACTGCTGCTGGTGGACATCTCATTCATGGATACACTCACTTCAGCGATATCACAGGAAATCTCGCCGGATACCGTGCTGCTCTGGTTGATGTTCTCGTTAACCTCCTGGATGCCGTCCGATGCCTGGGCCACATTGGTGGCGATATCCTTGGTTGCCGCACTCTGCTCCTCCACGGCCGTGGCGATTGTGCCCACCACGTCGTTGACATCGTTGATGACCTGGGCGATTTCACTGATTTGGCCTACGGTGGTGGAGGTGGTGCCCTGAATTCCTTCAATCTTCTCCTTGATATCCTGGGTGGCTTCGGCAGTCTGTTTTGCCAGCTCCTTGATCTCGTTGGCCACCACGGCAAATCCTTTGCCCGCCTCGCCGGCCCGCGCCGACTCAATGGTGGCGTTGAGGGCCAGCAGGTTAATCTGCTCACTGATGTCGGTGATGGTTTCGATGACCTTGCCGATGGCATTAGCCGCCGCACCCAACTGATCCATGTTGGTAGAGGCGCTGGAGGCCTTTTGGGCGGCCTCGTCGGAAATACCGCGGGCCTTTTCGGCGTTCCGGGCGATTTCACCGATGGTGGCCGACATCTGCTCC
This sequence comes from uncultured Desulfosarcina sp., assembly GCA_963668455.2. Classification (GTDB taxonomy): domain Bacteria; phylum Desulfobacterota; class Desulfobacteria; order Desulfobacterales; family Desulfosarcinaceae; genus Desulfosarcina. Next base: position 628,554 of record CAXXOY010000011.1, on the reverse strand, counting down.
GAGGCGGTGGCCACCATGTTGGTGTTGGTGGCCGACTGCTCCATGGCCGCAGCCACGGTGTTCATGTTGGTGCTCATCTCCTCGGCAGCGGCAGAAACCGTGGTGGCCTTATCAGAGACGTTCTGAGAGCTCTGGGTCATCTGCTCGGAGATGGCAGACAATTCAGTAGAGGAAGAGGAGAGTGTCTCTACGCCGCCGGTGATGTCCTTGATGATGCCTTGTAGTTTTTCGATGAAGGTGTTGAACCAGCGAGCCAGTTCGCCCACCTCGTCTTTTGTGGAAGCTTCCAGACGCATGGTCAGGTCCCCCTCGCCCTGGGCGATGTCCTTGAGCCCGGCCACTGCGGCATTGATGGGACGCACAATGGATCGGGCGGAAAAGAAAACGAACACGGCGACGATCAGGCCGGCCACAAGAGCGATAATGATATTGGTATTGCGGATGGCATGGGACGCAGCCAGGAACTCATGCTGGTCCTGGGTAGCGCTGATGGACCATCCGTTCACCCCCACCGGGGCAAAACCGGCGATTTTGGGAACGCCCTGGAAGATGTACTCTTCCACGCCGATTTCGCCGGCCAGCATGGGTTTGTTGATGGGGGTCATTTCAGCAATGCCGGTAACATCCAGCTTGAGAATGTTTTCCGGTTTTGGATGCGCCACCATATAACCTTTTTTATTGAGCATGTAACCATAACCGGTTTGGCCGAGCTTACGGTCGGCGATCAGGTTTGCAAAATATTCCGCTTTGATGACGCTTCCTACAACCCCAAGAAATTCGCCGCTTTCAGATTTTATGACCGCACAGGCCGTGACAATCGGTTTGCCAGTGGCGTGAGAAACCTCCATCTCACTGATCACCGCATCACCGTTTTGGCGAGCACGCCGGAAAAAATCCTCGTTGGAAATATCGATTTTACTGTAAACGCTGCCATTTTCCAGTACGCCATTGTAAATTTTGCCAGTGGCGTCGGCGATGAATATCCCCTGGTAGTGGCTGCCCATCCTTGCAAGTTGATTCCTGAGGGAGTTAAAAACTTCTTTGATCTGATCAGCGGAAGCATCGACACCGTATGACTTTACGGATGCGGCCAGTTGGACGATTTGTGCCTGAGCGGCCACCGAGCCGGCTTTGTGCATTTCGGATTCCAGGATATTGCGCGTCATACGAGCCAGATCCGATGCAATGCCTTGGGCCTGGTGTTTGGACAAAACCATAAGCGCGGTTTGCGCCTTGGAAAAAGAGAGATACCCAACGACAATCAAAGGAATCAAGACAGCCGTAACACCACCGATGATCAGTTTGGAAGAGATGGATTTCAGGTTCAGCTTCATTCTTCATGCTCCTTGGTAATGGGTTGAGAACGTTTGGATAAAGAGTTTAAGTATATATAGAGATTGATTTTTTTATTTGTCAGACCAAGTTTTTTTCGAATGTTTTTGCGATGCCACTGAATGGATGTGTGGGAAAGGGCCATGGACTCGGCGATTTCTTTGGAGTTTTTACCGGCGCGAATAAAATCCGCGATACGGACTTCGGTGGGCGTTAAGTCGATGTACCTGGAAAGAAGGGTTGTGGAAAGCCGGGAGACGATATCGTTAAGATTGGTTCGGATGATGTTCAGATAGGCTTTGGCATCCGGGCCAAGCCTGCATGCTTCCAGCTCGCTCAGATAGGGAAAAACGAAGCGCCTCAGGTGCATCAGTATGTTCTCTTCCACCGCCCGTTTTTCCACCTCACGATGATCCAGCGAGGCTTTTAACGCCTGGTTGACTTTTTCAAGGTAAATTGATTTCTCATCCAAGGCCAGCCGGTGCTCCTCAAGAGCAAGTACCATATTTTTGTGCAGGGAAATATCGCGGATGATGGCCAGACCAAAACGGGCGTCATCAATGCTGAAGCGGGTCAGACTGACTTCGGCATCGAATAGACATCCGTCTGTTTTGAGAAACCGCCATTCAAAGAACTGAGGAATACCCTTCTGCATTAAGGCAAATTTTCGATGGACTTCTTCCTCGGACGATGTGCCGTCAATTTGTTTTTGAGGTGAAATGTCCAGAGGGGACAGCCCGGATATATTTTCCCGGGATCTGCCGAACAGGCCCAGTGCTTTCCGGTTACAGTCCGTGATTACACCGTCCCGGAAAACGAGAATGGCATCGTTGGCCGATTCGAAAAGCTGGCGATAACGTCGCTCGTTGGTGTGCACTTCCTTTTCGGCAATGCGTTGCTCGGTAACGTCCTGGAGGGTTTCGACAGCCCCGATGATGCGACCGTGCAAATCCTTGATGGGCGCGGCTGTGAAGGAGAGCAATTTGCCATTTTCGCCCAAGTTGGGGAAAAAATCCTCGCTTTCGTAACCAGTACGGATTCGTGGCGAGTCTTTGATGGCACTGTTGTAGACCTGAGCCAGATCATCGGCACTGGCTTGTTTTACAATCAGGTCGGCCATGAGTTCCCGATGGTGGCAATAGAGGGCTTTGCGGTGTTTGTCGGTGCCGATTATTTCGGATGCCGGAATACCCGTCAACAATTCGCAAGCCCGATTCCAACAGGTGATTTTGCACTCCTCATCGATGACAAAGGTTGGGATCGGATTTCCGTCCAGGATCTGATATAGCCTTTGAGTTTGTTCATCCCGGAGAGCTTCTTCAGTACCTCCTGCGCTAGTTTTTTTCTCACTTGAGTGGTTATCTTGCATTTGAATATCAGTTGTATGTCTACCGTAGAACTTTTCGCGCAATGTAACCTCGATCAATTTTCTATAGTTCAGGATGAATACTGATTAATGTCACTCAGTTATTAACATCGTCTAACGCAATGGAAATATGAAGGTAGATTAACCAGTGTAAAATGGGGGGTTAAAACACCCAATAGAAACATATTTTAACAGATTCGATTATCCGGGAGAGAAGTTCAAGCTGAAGTTTGGCAACGAGCTATCCAAAATTACTGTAGTCCTGCATAAGAAATGGTGAGTAGAATAAAATTACGTCGGACGGATTGAGAAGGAAAGAGTGCTATAGAAGCACTGACAAAGGTAATGCAGGGCTTTGCGCAACACCATCAAGGTTCTTGATCGTGAAGGGGGTAAATTAGACGTGGAAACCTAAAGATTGTCAGGAAACGTGCCATGGCGCGTTCCCTGACTTATATGGGCCCGATTTAGGAGCCGGCAAAAATTCCTCTATGCAGGGAGTCAGCCCCTTGCACCACGCTTGGAAGCCTTGATCGGATTTAGAATCTTGTCGCCGGTTTTATCGCTAATTTCCGATTTGATCAGATGCTTATTCTCTTCGAACAATTGTCGGGGGTCAATCCCGAGTTCAGTCAATCGTTGGTTGGTTAATGCCCTGGATACGCCATACCGATTGACATCCGCCAGCCTGCGGTCAACCTGGTCGCGGGTGGTCAGGTATAATCCATTACGATCGATGGCGATCATTTTGCTGACGCCACTGTCATCGATTTCCTTGATGACCATGTCCGAAGAGGTCCCATACCTGTTTTCCATAAAGCCTCCTTGGCAACAAGTGCATTGCTGCTAAATAGATATGTGTTGATATGATATATATATAAAATATATTTTGACATATCACTTTTTGTGGACCGCGTACATACCCATTTAGTCGGTAGAGGCCGCCATCACTCCTTTGGCATTGCTCGATTTCTCACTGAACAAAGACTGCAAGGCCCAGCCGATGGCGATGGTGGCAAGGCCGCACCCCACAACCACCGGACGGCTGGCGACGGTATGGCAGACAATCCAAAGATTCCCCAAAATAAAAAAGGCGGGCGTCAGCGGATAGCCGAACGTGCGATAAGGGCGCTCCATTTCGGGCGCCGTCAGACGCAACCAGAACAGGCCGGCCACCGTGGCCATGGCTGTCAGGGAGAGGGTGAAGCCGATATAAATCAGCAAAGTGTCATAGGCCGCGCAAAGAATCATTCCGATGGCGATTGCCGCCTGAAACCAGATTGCCGCCACCGGTGTGCGACGCGCCGGGTGAACGCGTGCAAACCGGCGGAAGAAGAGCCTGTCGCGGGCCATGGCGTAATACACCCGCGGACCGGCCATGATCATGGCGCTGAGCACCGACAGCAGGCCCAGGGCAATCACCAGTCCGAACGCCCGGCCCATGGCGGGGCCGAACAGAGCCGTGGCCGCGGCCGTCCCCACCTCCAGCGTTCCCTGAATGCCCGTAACCGGAAGGGCGTAAATGTAAACCAGGTTCAGCACCAGATACAAACCGATCACGATTCCGGTACCGGAGATCAGGGCCAGGGGCAGGTTGCGACCTGGGTGTCGGATTTCCCCGCCCAGGTAGGCGGCGGCATTCCATCCGCTGTAGGCAAAGGAGACAAAAATCAGGGCCACGGCAAAAGGCCCCCATCCGCCGGCTCCGCCGCCAAGCGTCATCTCCAGATGTCCCCAATCGCCTTTTCCCCATACCATACCGGCTATAGAGAAAAAGACGATCATAGCCAGCTTGAACACCGTAAGCAGATTTTGAACCCGGGTTCCCAAACGTAAACTGTGGCTGTGTACAATGGAGAAGATCACCACCATCGTACAGGCCAGCAGCGTCACCCCCGAGATGCTCAGCCAGCGGTGCCCGCCAAATTCCAACACTAACCAAGGTTCGCCGCCGGAGCCAAGAAAATAGGTGGCAAAGGCGATGGCCGCGGCCCCGATGGGCGCGGAAAAACCGACCACGAGAGAGACCCATCCCGAGAGAAAGGCCGGCAGGGGGCCGAAGGCACGGTGCAGGTAGGCATATTCACCGCCGGCCCTGGGCAGCATGGCCCCCAGCTCGCCGTAACACAGCGCGCCGGCCAGGGCGAAAACACCGCCCACCATCCAGCAGGCCAGCAGCATTTTTGCACTACCCAACTGGCCGACGATAAATCCCGAAGTGGTGAAGATGCCGCTGCCCACCATGTTTGCCACAACGACCACCATGGCGGACAGCAGACCGATTTCGCGCTTTAATGAATTATGGGGCGATTGGGTTGTCATCTGAGAGAGGTCCCCACATAGAGCAGGTAGTTCGGTACCCGTTCACCGCCAATCGTTTCCAGAATTGTTCCCAGGGTTCCCCGGATCACGCGCTGTTTTTCCCGGGAGCCGGCCCAGGAAACAATGGCCACCGGCGTATCGTCAGGCACCAGGGCATTCAGGCTGGTTACGAATCCGTTCAGATCGCGCACCATGAAAAACACCAGGGTTTCGCCCGCGTCGAGCATGCTGGCGATCATTTTGTCCCGACCGCCCTCAAGGCGACCGACGGTCAGGCTCACGGTCATGGCTTTTCCGGCCACCATGCTGGTCTGAAGCGCTGCGTTGGCTGCGTTAAAGCTGGAAATGCCGGGCACGATCACCGGATTCAGATCGGCAAATTCGCGCATGTAGCCGATATGTGGTCCGAAAATCGTCGGGTCACCGTTGTCAAGAATGGCCACATGTTTACCCGCGGCAACGGCATCGCGGATGATTTTACGCGTCTCTTCCCGTTGGGCCGCAAGCTCCTCGGGGGTCTTGCGCATCCAGCCAGGGCCGTCGGCCTTTTTGGGTTTTTTCCCCTTGAGGTCTTTTTTAGGCGGTTTCGCACCGGGTTGGCCGGGGCCCTTTTTCCCCTGGCCCATAAAAAAGATTCGATGACCGGCATCGTAAACCGTTTTCCCTTTTATAAGCTCGGCATAATAATCGGTGCGAGCGCCCATGGTGAAAACGATATCGGCCTCCTCCACGGCCTGTTTGGCCTTCAGGGTCATGTTGTCCGAATCGCCGGTTCCCAGGCTGACCAGTTTCAGGCTTCCCGCGCCATCATCATGGGTAGCGGTGGTGGCGCCGGAAACAGCGTCGGTTCCGCTTTTGCCGGATGTGGCGCAACCTGCCGCCATGAACCCGGACAGTAAAAGAACAAAGGCAAAATAGACGACTTGCGATCTTACTTGCGATCTTAAACGATTCATTTCAATCTCCTTTTTTGATTATTTGAGTACTATTAAAATTTATAGGCAACCCCGACCCGCACATCCCGGCCAACCTCGGCAACGGCTACACCATCGCGCTCGATGGAGGTCTGTGCACTGTAGTAATGGTCAAACAGGTTACGAACCGCCAGGGTGACATCCAGATTGGGAATGACCGATTTCCATTGGGCTTGAACATGGTGCAGCATATAGCCGGAGCGGTCGATATCGCCTTCGTGAATCCCGCCCACGGCCTCCAGGGTATAGCCCACGCCGAAATCGTCCCGAACCTCCCAGAAGCTGTCCCAGACAAATCGGTCGCCGGTGGAAGCGGCTTTGCGGCGAACAATGCCGATCAGGTTGCCGTCCTTGTCTTCGGTACTGGCATTTGTGTAGCCCAGGGAGGTTTTGAATCCGATGAATTGCCAGGTCGCCCGCACTTCCCAGCCTTTGGAGATCACCGGATCATCATTGTAAAAACCGGTCACTGCCAAGCCGTATTGGCCACCGACCTGGACGATCAGGTTTTCGATCTCGGTTTTAAAACAGGTTACCGAGATATCGAACCGGTCATTGCCAAGCACCAACCCCTCACGGTCGAAACCCAGGCCGACTTCATAGCGGGTGGAGGTCTCGGGTTCAAAGGGGTTTCCGTAACTGTCCACACCCTCCTGGCGGTTGAAGGTTGGAGCATCCGTGGTTTCCGCCAGCCACTGGATGGGGACGATTCCAGTGCTGCGTACACTCTCGCCATATCCGGCAAAAACCGTAAAATCGAAACCCAAGGCAATCTCCAGGTCGACGTTCGGGGAAAGGTTGTCACCGCTGATGATGACCGATCCTAAATCGGTTTCGTAATCGTCCCAGCGTGCCCCCAGGGTCAGCAAAACCGGTCCGATGTCCATCCGTTCCTGAAGATAGATACCCAGGTTCCCGACTTCGTTTTCGGTTCCCACCTGCACGCCGCCGAACTTTTGAACACCTTCCTCGGCGTAGTAATCGCCGCCAACGGTCACTTGGTGCTGGGTGATGCCCAGCTTGAAGCGGGCCGTGTTGCTCAGATCCGTCCCCCACCCCTTGCTCTCGGTCTGGGTGTTGTAATCGATATTCTCCAGGATAAGATCGTTGAGGTAGGCGTTCAGATGCCAATCCACCCACGGGTTGGCCGCAGCAGAAAAGCGATGGTCCAGGGTAAAGGTCTGACGCTCGTTCTCCTGATAGGTGAGTTCGGCCGTATCGTCATACCCGACATCGCCGCCCCCCCAGCGGTAAAGCCCGCTGTTTTCGTTTTGCTGGGCGCTGATGCGCAACTGGTGGTTAGCCTTGTCCAGCATACTAAGCTTAAAAAAATAGTTCCGGTCCTGGCCGGCGGAGCCGTGTACGAAGTTGCCGGCGCCGTCGCGGTAGTCATTGGTGTTGGTCCCGCTGACAGATGCCAGCATTCCGACACCATCGTAGGCGCCATAAACGCTGGTCGATCCGTTGTAGCCATGGTCGGCGCCATACGCACAGGCCGATACCCTCCCCCCTGCACGCCGACCATCCCCAAGCATCTCCCGGGCGTCTATGGTTTCCAGACGGATGCTGCCGCCCAATGCGCCGCCACCGATAAGTGCACTGGGGCTGGTGGTCACCTTGACGCTTTTGAGTAGATCGGGAGGCATGCCACCGATCGCACCGCGATGCTGAAAAAGGTTTCGGCCCTGCACCGCACCGTCGATGGTTACGTTCAGATTGGTGATTTCGATACCGCGCACATAAAGCCGTTGGGCATTGCGTGTACCGCCACCCACCACCACAGAAGCTTCATCTGCAAAAATATCGGCCATGTCCACGGCCAGATTGCGCTGTAAACGATCCAAGTCCACGGTTTTGACTCCGGTCCCGATGATGGATTTCCCCACCACCTTGACCGGAAGCATGGAAACCACGTCCATCTCTCTGTTTTCGTCACGGTTTATAATACGGCTACTGCTTTGATGGGTTTTGCTCTTTTTTTTTACAGGCAGCGTCAAATAATAGCTGCCGTCCCGGTTCCGATGAACATCTATGGCACTGTTTTTCAATAGGATCTCCATGGCCTTGCCCACTGGGTATGAGCCTCGCAATCCATCGGTACGTTGTCCGGAAACCAGATCCGGGTCGAAGCTCAGGGTGATCCCCGCCTGAACGGCAAGGGCGTTCAGGGCGTCTTCCAGACTTCCGGCGGGGATGGTGAGCATGTGTGATCGATCCATCGCCCCGGGCTGAGCATGCACAAGGAGTGACGCGAGCATGAAGGCGATTAAAACCGTGGCCGGAAGCGCCCGGGTGGCGATGCCGGTCAGAATGCAGCGGAAAAATTTCAACGCGGAAAAATGCAATGCCGAACGCTGAAAAGCCGCAGACATGATGACAATCTCCTCTCGGTTTTGTGGTGCATATCAGTGTCCATCCATGAATGGCCAAATTATCCTATTCAAGGACGGCCCCTATTATTGTTAGCCGAATGAAGACGCCAAAACCCGTAATGCTCATGTTTTTTTACTGCGGCGGTCGTTCCTGCCGGGCACCCGCCGCACAGGGGGCCAGGACCACGGCTCCCGCCAGAAAAATGACAGCCAAACTTCCCTTGCTTATGACTTTTCTCATTTTGATCCCCCTTTCATTGGTAGGTTAATAAAAAATCTTTCGATTTTTCTTTATAACTTCAAAATGTGGAGGAAATATGATCAAACTATGCGTTTTATCGGTAGGTTTGTACGATGTCGGCCACGACGGGCATGGCTAATAGCCGGGTGTGGGTTCCCACGCCGAGACGTGGGAACCCGGTAAAAAGACGATTTCGATACCGGTGCCGATTGATAGTGATGTTGGCTACCGATTTACGCGTTGCGGGGAAGCCGCGCTAGAATCGATAGGAAATCCCTACCCGGACATCCCGACCGGGCTCGTAAACAGCGACGTCATTCCTTTCAATGGAAGTCTGCGCGCTGTAGTAATGATCGAACAGGTTGCGTACCGCCAGGGTGACATCCAGATTGGGGATGACCGATTGCCACTGGGCCTGTACGTGGTGGAGAACATAGCCGGAACGTTCTATGTCGTCTTCATGGATTCCGCCCACGGCTTCCAGGGTATAGCCCACGCCAAAACCATTCTGGATACGCAAGAAGTTGTCCCAGATAAAGCGATCGCCGGTGGCGGCAGCCTTGCGCTGGCTAACTGAAATCAAGTTCCCATCCTTGTCTTCGGTGCGGCCATCTGTATATCCCAGGGAGGTCTTGAAGCCGCCTATTTGCCATATGGCGCGCGCTTCCCAGCCCTTTGAGGTCACCGGATCATCATTGTAAAAACCGGTCAACGCCGAACCACCTCTACCGCCAATGGCGACGATCAGATTTTCGATCTCGGTTTCGAAATAAGTGACTTTGATATCTAGGTGGTCGTTGTCCAATATCAATCCCTCGCGGCCGAAGCCCAGGCCGCCTTCATATTGGGTGGAGGTCTCGGGTTCAAAATCCTTGCCGTAGCTGTCCACGCCCTCCTGCTGGTTGAAGGTCGGAAGATCATCTATGTTCGACATCCACTGAATAGGGATAATGCCGGTGGTGCGTGCGCTCTCGCCATATCCGGCAAAGGCTTTAAACCCGAAGCCCAGGGCGACTTCCAGGCCGGCGCTGGGGGAAAGTTCGTCGCCGCTGACCGTTTCCGGACCGAAATCGGTATCGTAATCGTCCCAACGTGCCCCCAGGGTCAGCATCACCGGTCCGATCTCCATTTGTTCCTGGAGGTATACGCCAAGATTCCCGACCTCGTTGTCGGTCCCTACCTGTACGCCACTGGACTCCTGGACACCTTCCTCGGCGTAATAATCGCCGCCGATGGTCACTTTGTGTTGGGTGACGCCCAGCTTAAAGCGGGTTGTGTTGTTCAGATCCGCACCCAATCCCTGACTCTCGGTTTCGGTGTCTGCATCAATATTGTCCAGAGTGAGATCATTTAGGTAGGCGTTGAAATGCCAATCCACCCACGGGTTGTCAGCGGCATGATAACGGTGGTCCAGGGTAAAGGTTTGGCGCATACTCTCCTGGTAGGAGAGCTCGGCGGAGTCATCATATCCCATATCCCCGCCTCCCCAGCGATAAAGCCCGCTGTTTTCGTTTTGCTGGGCGCTGATGCGCAATTGGTGGTTGGCCTTGTCCAGCATACTGAACTTTAAAAAATAGCTCCGATCCTGCCCGGCGGAGCCGTGCACGTGATCGCCGGCACCATCGCGGTAATCGTATGTGTTGGTTCCGCTGACAGATGCCAACATCCCGATGCCATCGTAAGCGCCGTAACCACTGGCCGAACCGGTATAACCATCGTCGGCGCTGAACGCTCCAACCGACAGTTTCGCACCTGCGTGCCTGCCCTCGGCGAGCATGTCTTGGGCGTCCACGGTTTCCATGCGGATGCTTCCGCCCAGTGATCCGGCGCCGTTGAGCGAACTGGGCCCGGTGGCAACTTCCACGCTTTTGAGCAGGCCTGGATCCATGCCGCCGACGCCGCCATTGCCGCGATGCTGAAAAAGATTCCGGCCCTGTTTCGCGCCGTCGATGGTAACGTTCAGGTTGCTGGCCTCAATGCCGCGCACATAAATCCGTTGGGCATTGCGCGAACCGCCGCCAACCACCACTGACGGTTCGTCCTTGAAGATATCGGCCATATCCGTACCCAGGTTACGCTGGATGCGATCCACCGGTATGGTTTCGACACCGGTCTCGCTGATGGATTTACCAACCACCTTAAGTGGGGGAATGGTAACCACATCGTCTTTAAGCGATGCCAGATAATAACTGCCGTCTTGGTTCTGGTGGAATCCGAGTCCGCTTTCCTTCAGCAGGATCTCCATGGCCGAATTTACCGTATAGGAGCCTTGCAGCCCCTCGACGTGCCTGCCGGAAACCTGGTCCGGGGTAAAGGTAAGGGCAACATCCGCCTGGTTGGCAAGGGCGTTCAGGGCATCTTCCAAGCTCCCGGCGGGAATGGTGAGCATAAATGATCGATTCTCCACATTGGACTGGGCATAAACAAAAGGCGGCGCGAGCATCGGGGCGGTCAAAAGCGCGGCCAGAATTGCCCAGGGGGCGATGCCGGTCAGAATGCAGCGAAGCGATCTCGATAGGAAAGAATACAAGGTAGGATGGTGAAAAGCGGCAAACATAATGACAGTCTCCTTTCGGTTTTTATTTCTGGTGCATATACCTGTTGGCCGAAGGAAGATGCCAAAACCCGTAATCCCCGGATCGGTTTTTTTAGGGAGCGATGACAGTCTTTGATGGCCGAAATGACAATCAAGACCGGGGCAGGCTCGCCGCAGGGTGATTATCGCCTTGAAAAAAACATACTATGTAGTATGTTGTTTTGACGGGGGGCGCGTGAGGCCCCGCAACCCATAATTGTTTCTGAGTGACAAGACTCCAAACGGTAAATGAAAAAAATAGAACTGAAAAAAAAGCGGAAGCGGGACAGCATACTCAAGGCCGCGCAGGCGTTGTTTCCAACCAACGGTTTCATCGGCACCAGCATGGATAACATCGCCGAACGGGCCGGTGTCACCAAACAAACCGTATACCGGTATTTCGATTCCAAGGAGGCGCTTTTCAAGGCTGCCCTGGAGGCCCAGCGACTTCGATCGAATAGTGACTTTGTCGACGCACTGGACACGGAAGATACGACGGAAGCATTGACGGGCTTTGCGGTCGGATTCATCCAAAAACATGTGTCCAGTACCCATCTGGCCAATATCCGTTTGCTGGTTTCCGAAGGCCCCATGGTGCCTGAGATAACCCGTACCTTTTACGCCACGGGTCCCCGGCGGACAAGAGCCCGTCTGGCACGCTTCATCGAGGCGCGTTTTAAAAACGATGATGCCGAATACGAGATCGACGTTTTTTTCGCCATTTTACTTTCCCTGCGCATGCCCGTCCTGACCGGCCTGAAAGAGCCACCATCACCGGAGGAGATTCGGCGGCATGCGGCAACAGCCGTCAATGTTCTCATGAAAATACTGGAGCGGTAAAAAAGGAGATTGCATGGATTTGTTCCCGCCGCTTCGATCTTGTCTTCGCCTCCATGAGCCCGGGCGTTCGTGACCCGGAGACCCTGGACAAGGCCATGCGGGCCTCCCGCAAGTTCTGCTATCTGAGTACGTTTTCGGGCGGCGGATGGAGACGCGGTTACAACGATTTGTGGCGGCGCATAACCGGACGGGAGCTTGAATTCACATCGTGGGATTTCATCTATCCCTTTACCTACGTTTACTCGAAGGGGTATCGGCCGCAGATCGATTTTAACGTCTGGCGCCACGACCGAGAAGAGACCGTCGATGATGCGGTCGAGAATATTCTTTTTTTTGTCCAGGGCGCGGAGGATGTCACCCCCGAGCTGCGTGAGAAGGTGAAAGCTCATGTGACGCGCGAGGCCGTGGATGGCGTCTTTCACCAGAAGCAGAGCATTTGCCAGGGGATAATGTTGTGGCGGGTCACGTGACGAGTGCCCATCCACGAATGCCAATTCGCCCGATATCGGCGTTGCGCTTAAAAGTGGACGAACACTGACTATGAACCTGTTTGAGAAGGGTTGTCGAGCGCCCTGGCCATAAAGGCCTCGCAGGCTTTTTTCTCCTTTCGGGTGACTGCTTCCAGGACCAGGGCCTTTCCGGTACAGGTGGCCACGCAGGGCGGGGCCGTGCCGCAAAGGACCTGGCCGATACACTGATCACATTTTTGCATCACCTTGTCCTTGCCGAACTGAGGCACACCAAACGGACACGCCCTGGCACAGGCCCGGCACCCGATGCAACGATCCGCATCCACCAAAACCCGGCCGTCTTCGGGCCGCTTTGAAATGGCCTTTTCCGGGCAGGCTTCCAGACAGGCCGGCTCGACGCAGTGCAGGCAGGCAAGGGAGAGGCCGGCGCTTTTCACCTCGGGGTAGGCGCCTTTCCAGAGCGTGACCATCCTGCGGTAGCGGACCCCGTGGGGCAACTCACGCCACATTTTGCAGGCGGTTTCGCACCCGTAGCACTGGATGCAGTTTTCGGGATAAAATTTGATCAGATATTCCTGCGACGCTTCGTTCATTGGGACGCCCCTTCCTTTTCCACTTCCACCAGGGTCTGGCTGGCCATGGCCGTCACCACGGGATCATAGACCTTTTCCGGATCCACACTGTACATGAGATTGACATTGGCGCCTCCGTCGGTGAGCGGGTAATCCGCCAGGCCCAGTTCCTTGCAGCCCTGCCACCAGCCGTGGAGGATCATCACCGTGTCCGGCCGGATGCCCGGATAAAGCCGGGCCCTTGCCCTGATCCAGCCGTGGGGCGAGGTGATCCGTACCCAGTCCCGTTCCCCGATGTGGCGAACCCCGGCCGTGTCCGGATGAATGTGCAGCTCCGGCTCGGGCTCGATCTCGCGCAGAATGGGCACATTGCGTTGCCAGGAGGCGCTGAAATTTTTCGACGTGTGATAGTCGGAGAGAATCAGCGGGTAGGTCCGGGTCAGCGCCGGCGTGGCCGTGATGCCCTCCGGCGGTTCGCGCCACTCGGGCATGGGCGGGTAGCCGGCCTGCTCGAAAGTCGTATTGTAGAGGGCCACCTTGCCCTGGGGCAGAAACGGCCCCTTGTCCAACCGGGTGCTGGGACGCTTGAAGACCCGGTCGTATTTCTCGTATTCCGGCGGGCCAGGAGAAAAGGTCAAGCCGGTTGGCTGTTGCCGAAGCCCGGCCATGTCCAGGCCCAGGGGGGCCAGTTGCTCATCCATGCAGGCCGAGATATCTCCCTGCCAGAAGTCCTCGCCGTAGCCCATGGCCGTCCCCAGGTCCAAAAAGAACTCGAACATGGATTTGTATTCGCCCAGCGGCTCGATGACCCGGTTGGTGGCCATCAGCCAGGCGGGGCCTTTTTGAAAGGGATGGTCTGTTTCGTACCCTGTGGCCACGGGCACGACCACATCGGCCCAGGGAATTTCCGGGGTGCGGGCCACATCCAGGACCACGAGAAAGTCGAGCCGCTTCAGGGCGGCCAGGACGTTGCGGGTTCCCCGGGTACTGGCCAGGGGCTGGGTTCCCGGGGCGATGATCCCCCGCACTGGATAGGGATCGCCGGTCAGTACGCTCTCGAATATGCGGTAATAGGCCGAGGTGGTCCCCTCCAGAAAAGGTTGGAAGCATTTGGGAAACTCCGGGGCGACCAGTTTGTCCACCAGCTCCGGGGTATAGCGCTCCTTGAGGGTGATATCCACGGAGCCCCTGGGGGGCGGCATTTTCAGCAGATTGGTTCCCGGTCGGTCAAGGTGGCCGGTAATCGCCATGAGCATGGCGATGGCCCGGATGGCGTCCCCGGCTGAAGGGGCGTGTTCCACGCCGTTACCCACGTCGATGGCGGCCCTGGGGCAGGTGGCGTAGGCTCTGGCCACGGCTTCGATCTGCTCGGCGGGTACGCCCGTGACGGTTTCGGCCCAGGCGGGGGAGTACTGCCGGATATGGGCTTTGAGGGGCTCGAAGCCGTAACACCACCGGTCAACAAAATTATGATCGATCAGGTCCTCGTCAATAACCACGTGCAGCATGGCCAGGGCCAGGGCCGCATCGGTTCCCGGCCGGATGGGCACCCAGGTATCGGCCATGCCCGCGTCCGGTTCCACGGAGGGCTTGATGGCAATGATACGCGCGCCGCGCCGGGTGGCATTCAGAAAGGCTCGGGCCGTGGGAGAAACGGGGCCGGAGTAGATGGGCTGGCGGCCCCAGTAGATAATGAGGTCGCTGTTTCCGGTATCCGGCAGAGGCCAGTCGGCCACCGTATAGGTGAAGGCAAAGGCCCGCTGTAGGGCGCAGATGCCGCTGTGGCCGTAATTGGGGGTGCCGTGGGCCACGGCAAAGCGTTGCAGATACTCGCTGTAGGAACGTCTGGCCGGGGAGAGGATGGCCAGGGATTCGGGGCCATATTCCCGTTTCTGGCGCAGCAGCACCTCGGCCACCTGGGCGACGGCCTCATCCCAGTCGATTTTCTCGAACCGGCTTTCTCCCTTTTTACCGATCCGCCTTAAAGGGTGGGTCAGTCGGTCCCTGGAGTAGACCCACTGGGGGGCCGCATGGGCCTTGGCGCAAAGGGCGCCCTTGTTGGTGGGGCTTTCGTCCATACCGGCCACTCTCAGAAATTTCCCGTCTTTTTTAAAGGCATAGATGCCGCAGCCGCCGCCCGGCCCGCCGGGGCCGCACATGCCGCACACCGTGGGAACGACTTCTTCTCCCCTGGATTTAGCTATTTCAACGGCCTGTTCGAAGTTCATGGCAGAGATGCTCCTTGTTTGGGCTTTTGAACAGGGACCGGCTTCCCGTCCGTTTTCACCATCTGGGCGAAAACCAGCGAAAGCAGCGCTAACCCCGCCGACACGAAAAACGGGATGCGCCAGTCGATGGTCCATAAGATGCCGCCGGCCAGCGGCAGCACAATCGCCGTGAGATGGTTAATGGTGAAGCCGACCGACATGGACGGGGCAATGTCCCTGGGATCGGCAAATTTTCTGAAAAAAGAGTTGATGGCGATAACGAAACTGAAGAACAGGTTATCGACCAGGTACATGGCGGTGGCGAACACCGGGTTTTCCACCAGCGCGTAACCCATGAACACCAGGAACAACCCCGAGTATTCGACGGTCAGCATGGTGCGCTCGCCGAAACGGTTGATGGCCTTGCCCACCAGCGGACTGAGAAAATAGGTGATGATGTTGTTCACCACGAACAGTGTGGTGATGTAGGCCACCGAGAAATGGTATTTCTGCACCAGGAGGAAAACCGAGAAAACCATGAAGATCTGCCGCCGCGCACCGCTGAGCAGGTTGAGGACATAAAAGAGCCAGTATTTTTTCCTCAGAACCAGCTTTTTATTCTGCGGCGGAAGGGTTTTGTCCACCGGCTTTCTGGTCAAGGCATACCCCCCGAGCAGGGCAACCACGGCCCCGATGATGAAGAAGATCCTGTTGATGGAAAGATATCGGGCGATTACCCAGATGAATATCCCCACACTGATATTTGAAAGGGCCGTATAGCTTTTCAGTTTCGCCAGCACGATTGGCACCCTTTCACCGGCAAAATATTGCAGGGCAAGGGACTGGTTGGTGGTTTCGAAATAGTGGAAGCCCACGGACAGGATCAGCGTCGTCGTCAACAAACCTCCGAAAGACGGGAACATTCCGGCCAGCATGTCGCCGACGCCCAGAACGATGACGGCCAGGGCCGCGAAGCGGTGCTCGGCGATGATCAGCAGGATAAACACGGCAAAGAAGGTCAGGAAACCGGGGATCTCCTTTGCCGACTGGATGGCGCCGACATGGATGGAATCGAGCCCGATGACATCGACGGCGAAATTGTTGAACAGGGTCTGCCATCCCTGGAAGCCGAATGCCGATGCAATGACCAGCATCACCAGGTATGAATACATCGGGTTTTCTTTGTAGCTGTTGAATTGACTCATTATTAATTTTCCCGGTTTTATGAATGACCTTCACTCGATCATACTTAAGGGTATGAGGATATGCAGCATTTTTCATCCTGTCAAGTGAACCCTGCTCTTCGGTCAAGGCAATCGCAAGTAACCTTGATGAACTTGTAAAAAGTCGTTGCTCGGGGGGATTCGTAAAAAATCGGGATAAAGGCTTGCGAATTCTGAGAATACTGCAATTGCGGGTGCCGAAGGCAGTGTACGAATCGTACTCCGCAATGAATAAGGATGAAACGCAGGCGTCGATATGGGGCTTCTAAGGAACCGTCAACCTTGAACGGATGCTTTGCCCACCACTCCCCTGGGAATCAATGTTGCTGGCTTAAGAAATGATGGGGGTGCCGGGAACGGCTATCGCCCCAATGTGAGCTGAGAAACAACCGGTGGGCGTTCCTTTGAAGGGGATTATGGTTCCAATGCGCCGCGTGGGAACCAGGATTGCGATCCCATGTGGAGTCATGGGTGAGAGGGGCGGCACGGTTTGCAATTCTCCAAGCCGTCAATGCATGACAAAACCGGTTTTCCCCCGGTCGATCGTTACCGGCAGGCTGCTTGCGATGGCGTTCAAGGTGCGATCCAGGGCATCGGGGCCGTCGAGTTGAAATACGCCGGAAACAAGCAGATTCGCGGCTTCTCCAACGACGCGAACCTTGGTCGTGTGATGGCGATTCAGCCGTGAGACAAAATCGGACAGGCGCATGCGCCTGGCGACGATGGTGCCATGGCGCCAGGCCGTGGGATCATGGTCGGGATGACTCACCCGTTCCAGGCGGTTTCGAACCGTATCCAGCCGAATGGTGTCGCCCGCATGGAAGATGACCCGGCCGGTGGCGAGCTGGACGGCCACGGCGCCTTCGCTGACATGCAGCCAGGTCCGGCCGGTTTCCTCACACACGTTGAACTTTGTGCCGATGGCCTCCAGGCGGGCGTGTGCGGTTTCCACCCAAAATCCGCGACGGCCCCACACGGACCGGCTGTCGGTGCCGGTTTCGATGTAAACTTCTCCTTTTTTAAGCCGAATCGTACGCCGAATCGGGGAATAGTCAACTTCGATGCGTGTGTCGCTGTTCAACATCAACCGACTGCCGTCATCCAGGTCGAAGGACCGGCGGTCACCGATGTCCGTGGCGTAGACGGCCCGCGGTTGCCGGGGGGGCCAATCGACCAGCAGGCCGGTGCCGACGGCCACCACTGCAAGAGCGGCGATTTTCAGTATCTTGCGTCTGGAGGTGTTGCGCCTTTGAAATGTCTCTTCCAGGGTCAGGTTGGCCAATGGCTTCGTGGCGTCCGGGACCACGCTGAATTGCCGGTCCACGGATTGGATACGTTGCCAGGCGATTTCATGGGCCGGGTGTCTGGCTCGCCAGGCCGCAAGGGCCTCGTAATCCTTCCTGCTTGCCGCCTGGGAATGGATGCGCACAGCCCAGGAAATGGCCTGGTCGATGACCGGGGCCGGCACGGTCGCGCTTGGTATTTCGGAAAAATCGTCCTTGGGATCGAACATTGGGTTCCTTTTTGCCGAACCGTCAATCGAAAGACAGGGTAAGGCAATGGCGATAGGCTTTTGCCATGTATTTTTCCACCGAACTCAGGCTCACCCCGAGCCGATCGGCGATTTCCGGATACGTCAAGCCCAGCAGCCGGGACATCAGAAACGTGCGGCGCACCTTGGGGCCCAGTCCGTCGAGCATGGCATCGATGCGGCACAGGATATCAAGCAGCATTACTTTTTCCTCCACCGACGGCGCCTGGGGATCGGGAATCTCGGCCAGAGCCACGCAAAAGGCGCGTTCCAGGTCCCGGCGCCGTATATGATCGACCATCAGGCCGTGGGCGATAGTGGCCAGCCAGGCCCTTGGTTTTGAGATATCACTGGTGTTTACCGGGCGTCCAAGTACCCGTACGAAGGTGTCCTGGGCCAGATCGCTTGCATCGTCCAGGCTAGTCAGCCGGCGGTACAGCCATTTCACCAGCCACCCATGATGATCCATATACAGCGTTTGCATTTGTGCGTGAGAATTCATGAGATCCGCTTCCGTAAAACAAAAAAGGCGCAACCGGGCACCTGGGGTGCCGCGGGTTGCGCCTTCACTTTCTCCGCGCCGCATTGAGGCCGAAGCTCGTAAGGAGTTTAATACATAAATAGATTAATCTAATCTTCGTGGAATTTATCTCATCATCTGTCAATTCTGTCAAGAGGCTTGGCTGACCTCCGATTGGTCAATTTATGAATTAAACTCATCCATTTAAACTTTGTTTGCGGTCCGGCCGATAACCGAATCAACACCTGTCGGTCAAGGCTGCGTTCAAAGATCCATGCAAACCGTCAAGTAACCGTGGAATCGGGTTCGGGGCGGGTTGCGCGCGGCGAAAATCGACAACCGATTGTTGGGTTTCGTTCCTCAACCCAACCTTACGATAAGGAGTATCGAATGGCGGTTTCAAGAAGACAGTTTTTTAAAGGTATCGGCGGGCTGATGCTGGCATCGAACCTTTTCCGCGCAAAATACGCCGACGCAGTTAATGGGGACGCCTCCGGATCACCCGGGCAGGGCGAGGTCGAAATTACCTGGCTGGGCCATGGCGGCTTTCATTTTAAATCGGTGAACGGGAAAACCATCCTTTTGGATCCATGGCTTCACACCAACCCGAAGGTCCCCGGAAAATACAAGAAGCCCGGGTGTTTTGGAAAAGTGGATTTTATTTTGTGGACCCATGGCCATGTGGATCATTTCATGCTCACCGACGCCAAAAAACTGGTGGCTGAATACCGACCGAAAGTCGTGGCGCCTTGGGAACTCAGTTTTTTTATCAAGTCCCAGATCCCGGAAGCCAGATGCCAGACCTTTGTCCTGGGTAACAAAGGGGCCACGTCCGATTTTGAGGGCGTCAAGATCACAATGACCGAAGCCTATCACTCCGCCGGCGCGCAGCTGACCGGGTTTGAAGGCGTCAACAAATTTGTGGGCGAAGCTTCCGGCTATATCATCGAATTTGAAAACGGGTTCAAAGTATATCATGCGGGCGATACGGCCTTGATGGGGGATATGAAAACCATTATCGGCGATTTTCATAAACCGGACATGGCCATTCTTCCCATTGGCGGCGTTTTTACCATGGGTCCAAAGGAAGCCGCCTTTGCCTGCAAGCTGATTGGCGCCCAATATGTGATACCTGAACATTTCGGGACGTTCCCTGTTCTTGAGCAGTCTGCCGACCCTTTTGTAAAAGAACTGAAAAAGGTGGCGCCAGACACCAAACCCATGGTTCTTGAATGCGGTGAAACACTGCGTATTTAAGACACCGGAGAGTGTACCCGCGATGAAACATCATCCGCTTATTTCAAGATCGGGACTGTTTTTAAAAATCACCCTGCTGGTTTCCCTCGTTTTGATTCTTGCCATCGTCTCCATTACGGCCATTTCCATCCACAAGGAAACCCAGACCATCACCGGCAAACTCATTGAAAACAACATGACCATCTCCAGGCAGATGGCCGCAAGTGTAAAGAATGCATTCTGGTCTCTGAATTGGCATTTTGTGGAAAAGCAGATGCAGAGCATTGCCGAACTCAGAGACGTCACCTTTCTGATGCTGGTCAAGCCGGATGGCGAGATTTATCTGTCCGCGGGTTCGACGTTATACGGAGAAGGTCGGGTTACACAATGGCTGGACGCCAATGAAGAGCAAGGCGTGAAACAAATTGTCTGCCCTAAAAACGGCAGCGTCCTTCAGATGATTGTAACGCCTGTAAAGGTGGGAAACGACCGCTGGGTGCTGCTGACCGGGCTCTCGCTGAAAGAGGTGGATGATGCGCGTCGGTATATCATTGAACAGAACATCCTTCTGGGGCTCGCCATCCTTTTGGCCGGGGTGCTGGTCTCTTTTTTATTTGCCAGGGGCATGCTCCGACCGGTGCGGGATCTTGTCCAGGGCACGCGGGAAATCGGAAGCGGCAACCTCGATTACCGGATAAAAATCAAAAGCCGCGACGAAATCGGCAACCTGGCGGATGCGTTCAACAAAATGGCGCGGGACCTGAAAAAAACCACGGCATCGCGGAACCAGCTGGCGGCCGAGATAAGCGAACGCCGGCAGGCGGAAAGAGCCCTTCGGGAGAGCGAAGAGAAATTCTCGAAAGTGTTTCAATATGCGCCCATGATGATTTCCATCAGCTGTATAGAGGACGGTACCTATCTTGACGTCAACAACAAGTTTTGCGAGGTGTCCGGGTTTAGTCGTGAGGAGGCGATCGGTAACGCTTCCGTTGAGATGAACTGGATAACGTCTGAAGAGCGGGAATGGATTAAAAAGGAACTGGAGGCGCACCAGGAAGTCAGACGCGTGGAATTCAAACGCAAGGCAAAAGACGGAAAAGAGGTGTACTGCCTTTATTATGGAGAATTGGTTACCATAGACAACCGGCCGCGGCTGCTGTCCATCGCTATGGATATCACCGAGCAGAAACGACTTGAGGCTTACCTTCAAAGGGCCCAGAAGATGGAGGCCATCGGTGTGCTGGTGGGCGGCGTGGCCCATGACCTGAACAATATTTTATCCGGCCTGGTCAGCTATCCGGAATTGATTTTGTTGGACTTGCCCGAAAAGAGCCCTTTGCGCAAACCTGTTCTGACCATTCAAAAATCAGGTCAGAAAGCGGCGGCCATTGTGCAGGATCTGCTGACCATGGCGAGAAGAGGCGTGGCAGTGACGGAAATCGTCAATCTGAACGACATTATTTCCGAATATCTCAGTTCGCCGGAATACCAGAAGTTGGAAAAATTTCATCCCGATGTCAGTTTGGATAAAAAGTTTGAAACCGATCTTGCAAACGTTTGCGGTTCGCCGGTCCATTTATCCAAAACCATAATGAACCTTGTCTCCAATGCCGCTGAAGCCATGCCCAATGGGGGTACGATCTGTATCTCAACGGCCAATTGCCGCCTCGACAATCCGGTGAACGGTTACAGTCAGGTAACGAAAGGGGATTACGTGGTTCTCTCCATATCCGATACCGGCGAGGGTATTCTGCCTGAGGATAGAGAAAGAATATTCGAGCCCTTTTACACGAAGAAGAAAATGGGCAGAAGCGGCACCGGTTTGGGTATGACCGTGGTTTTGGGAACCGTAACCGACCATAACGGGTATATCGATGTCTGGAGCGAAAATGGGAACGGAACCGTTTTTACACTCTATTTTCCGGTGACTCGGGAAACGGCGGTCGAACAGAGGCCGCTTGCTTCATTTGAAACGTATATGGGCAAAAAAGAGACCATTCTTGTCGTGGACGATGTTCAGGAGCAACGGGAAATCGCATCGGGGATGCTGGAAAAACTGAATTATACCGTCACATCGGTTTCAAGCGGTGAAAAAGCGATTGAATTCCTGAAAGAAAGCCGGGCTGATCTGCTCATTCTGGACATGATCATGGATCCCGGCATCGACGGGCTTGAAACCTATAGAAAAATAATTGAATTTAACCCTGGTCAGAAAGCCATCATTGCCAGCGGGTATTCAGAAACCGAACGCGTCAAAGAAGTGCGGGAGATCGGCGCCCGTCGGTATATCAAAAAGCCATATTCATTGGAAGAGATCGGGGTTGCCGTTAAGGAGGTATTTAAGGCTACTGCTTGATATTAAAGTTGGATGATATTTGGCTAAATAATCCGTACCCTTTGAATGTGTTAATAAACCAAATAGTCCCTGTTGTTGAAAAAATATATGATCTTCATGGAGGACAATTAACATCATCCGATTATTATGGAAAAATCGAATGTAACTAATTTATATCCAAAATCAGAAAATGCGAAAATACCTTTTTATAACCGTCGGTGGTTTAAGGTTTTGCAAAAAATATCAAACTCTATTTTTACGGCGCCACCACTCAAAAGATATATTTATAAAACGAAGTCAGGGCTAATGGTTAGGATTCCAATGGTCTACAAGGATGGCGACTATCTAAAGGCACTTGAGCTATCAGTTAATGCCCTCAAAAAATGCAATACAGATAATAAGTTCATAGATGATTTTTATTGGTGGTGTTTTTTGAGTTATGCTGTTTATTGTGCTCATATGTTAAAAAACAATCGAATAATGAGTAAATTGATATCTATTTCTAAAAATGGATTTGAATCTTGTGACGGTCATTATGCCTCCTACTGCTTTTGTCGGTTTTCTCATTTTATGTATTTGAATGGTGAGTATGAAAGGGCTACCGATTATGCAGAAAAAGCCATGAAGGCTGACAGCACCTCAGGAGAGCCACATTATTTGCTAGGGTATTATAATTTGTTTATAAATGACATGGATCCGTTGAATCATTTCAAGGAAGCGGTCATTAAAGATCCCAGTTTGCTGAATCGGATAGTAAACCACCCATCGATACAAAATTTTCCCAGCATAATAAATGATTTGAGAAGACTTGAAATTGTGGATTTTAATGACGGATCTAATCATAGTGTTGAGTAGGCGCTGATGCATATGCTGTTTGCTGAAAGCGCTTGAAGGAATTCGGTTATTATATCGAGGAAAACATGTTTAAAAAATTTCTTCAAGGTTTAATTTTTGGGTCTGGTTTTGGTATCGCATTTGTTACAATACTAATAATCGGTATTTACTATATTGCCCCTACTATTTTTAGAAATGAATTTAAAGAACTTGAATTTACCAATCCGAAAGAAGCTGATGGAGTCACGCTGCAAGAAGACCAAGTTTTGAAAAAAAGGAACTATCGGTTCTTTAAAGGCAAAAGCACGATGGAAATACCAAGTGGTGGTGGCATATTGGCCATGACCGTCTTGCCGACGGACAAAGAGGCCGAACGACCAAGGACATATCAAATTTGGCTGACAGAGTCGGAATTATGGCAAATAAGAACTAACAGTGATTCCCCGCAAATAGAAAAACTACCATATCCGAAATCTGACCCTGTTGAATTTATTGATAAATATATGGATGATAGTATCGGAGCGTTTTCTGGAATAAGTAAAATGACGGTGTCTATGGAAACCTTATCCGAATTAATGCACGGGGGTGATACATGCAGAGATGACCACTTGAACGGGGAGCTTATTCTTACAAAAGAAGGGGTTGTATTTGTCTTGCCAAACCTATTTGAAAAATAGCCTATTACTTTAGTGGAGCATGGATGTGCTCGTGCCAAGGGATTCCTCTATATTGTCTATTTTAGGGATCAAAAAGGCGATATTGCCCTATAATAAGGGGGTTCTTTTTGTCATATATTATAATTCTCTTATAGTTGTCTTGGTGTGACCCCCTTTCAAAAGGCGACTGCTTGATATGAAAACTGGTTGATAGTTATCCAAAAATTCAGTATGTTTTAACGATAATAAATCATCCCTGTTATAGAAATTCCCCGCCTGCCCGTATGAAAATTGAAACTGTGGTGAACTCCTGAAATTTTATTAGGATTTCGGTATAAAGAACTTTTCAGCCTAAAATTTTTTAATCCCGAAAGTTGAGTTAAAACCCTTGGGAGGCGAGGTCGAATTTTTCCAGGATCCAAACCGCGGGCTGCATCCATGGAAAACAGGCGATATGCCCAAGCCGTATGATTTGGGTGCATGCCGGCCAGCAAAGGATGCCCGTCATGGCGAACGATACTCATGGGGATCTTCTTCCGTGTTTCTGGCCAGAAGTCTGCGAATCAGAGCTAAGCCGCCAATGGCAGCAATCCAATTGCGCCCTGAAGCAGCTGTTGAGTTGTCATCGACCGTTGCTGGAAAAAGCGATTGCCAGGGCTGCGACAATCCGCCGTGGTATTGACGAACTGCTCCACACAATGGAAGCCCTGTGCCACCGGACCTGCCTCTTTTGCCCCGAACCCTGCTGCATCACTCACACGGTATGGTTCGACTTCCGTGATCTTCTGGTGATGCACCTTCTTGATGATTTTCTCCCTGCCCGGCAGGCTGCCACCGACCCCGGAGAGCCCTGCCTCTTTTTGGGCCCCCACGGCTGTCGCCTGCCCTGGCGGACGCGCCCCTGGATGTGCATCAAATATATCTGCCCGGCCCAGCAAATCCTCATGAAAAAAGATGGTCGGCCCGATCTGGCCGCCCTGGGCGATCACATCGATAGGATCGAGGACCAGCGCCTCCGGATGGAAACAGAAGTTATAAATCAGATTAAAGTTAGAAGAAAAAGCCGAGTGATAGACAATTCGTATCTTTGCTGATGGGATTTGGGGATACGGTATTGTTATCGCAACTGCCGTAGGAACCGATGGCGCTTGCGATAGATAGACTAATCTGTTCTTTGATCTTCGTTTTTAAAA
The DNA here is from genome assembly GCA_963668455.2 of uncultured Desulfosarcina sp. Classification (GTDB taxonomy): domain Bacteria; phylum Desulfobacterota; class Desulfobacteria; order Desulfobacterales; family Desulfosarcinaceae; genus Desulfosarcina. Next base: position 603,755 of record CAXXOY010000011.1, on the reverse strand, counting down.
TAGGGAACAGGCTTGAACTTGAACAGTTTCGTTTGTATAGGTAATCTGCCAATCAGAATATTTTTTACTTAAACCTCTGATAAAATATTCAATATTACTATTTGTGGCATCTTTTTTAGTGCTGGATTTTTGAAATTCAAGGTATTTTTGTGACCACATTATATAGAAACTAACGTTTTTATCATTGGCAATACCCTTACTAAACAGATAGTTATGGCATCCATTCATCTTATCACCTCCGGTTGGAACAAAAGTGAGCCGACTAGATATCATCCCTATATGGCACATAAACTAGTCACTTTTTTCAAAATGCAAAGCCGTTAAAAAATCGGCCAATTTGGCATTATCTTCTTGAGATATAGTGTTTTTCTGAGTATTCTTTGTTTCAAGAGAATATATATAGGCAGTGTGAGTGGTAATGGGGAGCTCGGTTTTTGGAACAAAAACTAGCTGACTAGCTAATATTAATGTTAGGGACGAAGAAAAAAAGGGTCAGAAAAATTATGAATCATATATATTTATCAAATTCTACAGCGATAAGGGATTCAATAGTTGAGCTTTTTTCTGGATCAGGTGAAAAAATAGCGTTAGTTGCTTTTGTAGGAAAGAATGCGATTGACTATTTGCCGAATTCTGAAAATACAACTGTAATATGTTGGCCTAAAGCTGGGGGGACGAATCCTGAAGGGGTTAGAAAACTTTTAGATGCAGGGTTTGTCGTTAATTTTTGTGATAATCTTCACTCTAAAATTTATTGGTGCAAAGATAAAGGAGTTATCATTACATCAGCAAACTTATCAGACAATGCTTTAGGAGATAGAGGATTAATTGAATATGGAGTTTTTATTGATGATCAGAAATATAATTTTTCTAAAAACGTACTGACTCATATCAAAAATAAGCTTAGACCAGCTACAGTCGAAGAATTAGATCAACTTGATATAGATACCAATAAGTACAATAGAAGAAACAAAGTTAAATTGAATTCAACTGGACGAAATTTAAGTTATGCAGAGTGGTTCAATAGGAAACATAAGCAAAAATGGAAAATTGTATGGTTCACTGAAGAATCGAAAGCAGATGATGTTACTACAAGCGAGGTTTTTGAAAAATTTTCTGTAAGAAAATGGGAAAATGATAATGATGTCGATGTAGACGTTTTCCGAGAAGGTGACTTAATTTTTCAGTTTAAAATGGATGAAAATGAAGAATACATACCCAGAGCAAATGGGAAATGGTTCTTAGTAGACATGATTTCATCTACAAATAAAATTATACAAGTTGGTCAACTGAACAATGTGGCTATTCCGTTTGAAATAGATTCCTCATTTAAAAAGTCATTCAAAAAGGCTTTATCCGTACTTGAATGGGATGAGATTTGTGATGATAAAGCTTATCCAAAGGAAGGCTTTCTAAAGAAAATATTTGAATATGATCAGAAATAGCCCTAACAAGGCTAATTCAGCCGACGCAAAAAGCCGCGCGGCTGATTAGCAGCGTTAGGGCTTTGTACATCAAATAAATATGGAATAAACAAATGGATAAATTTGAAAAATGGCAAGTTATAATTTCGATAAGCCAGACAATAATTCTATTTTTTACATTGGTAAGTGCAATATATATTGGTGTGACACAAAATCACATTAATGAAAACCTGTTAAATTTAAATTACTTTCCTTCTATTGAGGTTGCTTACACTCCTAAAAAGAAAAGACTCCAAATTTATAATAAGGGTAATTCCAATATTTGGCTTTGGGGAACGAAGTATATGGACACAAAACCAAACATAAAAGATAAACCTGTGCTGATTACTCCAAATGGGTCATATTATATTTTAGCTGAAAAATTTGAAAGTATTGTTAAAACACAAGTCGGAAAAGATGGTGAAACATTTGTGCCTTTTGATTTGTTTATAGAGGATTCAAATAAAACGACTAAAGTTTGCTAAATTTTACTAAGCTGCAATACGCAGTAGTACTTCCACGAGAGAATTAACGACGGATTTTCGCTGCAACGGGAAAACCCTATTGAAATTACTGTCCAGCGCAGCTTTTGCAACAGCCCGGCGAACATCGGAGAAGGCAAAACCATTACGGCCATCGACAGCATGCCGTCGTGTTGGCGCCTTCTCCATCCGGCAGGCATAGATCCAGACCACGGTTGTCGCCAACATGCAAAAGTGAAGGTGATTGCTGACGGCCTGCGGGTGCCGAGTTTGAGTGTCGGCACTGCCGATGTCACGCTTCAGTTCTTTGAAAAAAGCTTCGATCTTCCATCGGGCGCCGTAATACTCGACAATTTGCTGCGCCGATAAAGTTAAATCGGTTGAATAGAGCGCTACCCACTGGGTTTGGCGGTAGACCCACACCACCTTGATCGCGCAACGGATTGTCTTGAGCATAAGAACCCGGTCATAGGCGACTATGGTCCGGTCGCGGCCATATAGATTGACGGTGTATTCTCTTGCCAGGGATTTAAATCGAACGGCCAGCGACGTAGCGTTGCCGATATTTTTTCCATATTTCCGGGGACGTCCCGGTCGACTGGAATGTGGACCCGGCAGTTCAAACAAATTGTTGTTCGATCTAAGCCTCGATATCATATTAACCCATATGCCCAGTTTGCCGTGCAACGGTTTCCAAAGACCATTATTACCGAACCATGAGTCCGTGACGATTACCACCTTAATACGGTGAAAGGTTTCGGCAATTTCCGCGATCATCTCTGCGGCCATGGCAAGCTTGCTTTTGAATGCCAACGTCACTCCATGGCTGCGGTTGATACGTTTAATGCTTTTTTTCAAAAGATAGAACCGGTAGCTCAAAGGTAGACAGGCCCACCGTCCTTTGATCTTTTTTAACAGCCCCACGGCAACGATGTTTTGTGCCCATGGATATCTGGATTGGTTCTGCTTGGCGGCGTGATCGAAAATTTTGTCGCAGCCAAATATTTTCTTTCCCGTTTTTGGATTGATACAATCGTCAAGGGCTATCAACAACATGCCATCGGTCAACGGCTCCGGTATCGTTTTCCACAGCGTTTGCCATAACCGTGTCCAAGGAATTTTTGGAGAGGCCATGAACGTGTAGAACTTTTTCCTTTTTATCCAATCAAATCCGAACACCGTTTTGAGACATCGGAGGATATTGGATGTTTTTGACGATGTAAACGGAATGATGATGGCAATGACCGTGTATACGAACCAAACACTACGTTCCTGGGCTTTCCCCGATTGTGGGAATTGGCTTTTGAGTTTTTTGAGAATGTCGTGTAGTATAAACATGCGAGGCCTCCAGGTTTTGGTGTTTTTTTCGTGGTAGAAGAAACATACCACAACCTGGCCTCGCAAGCAACATTAACATACCGTATTTATTAGCTTTTTTACGTTTTCCCCCGAAGTCTTGGAGAATATTTGCAATGATATCAATAGGTTACGGCGCGCCCAAAAATTCGTAACTTATTGATATCATTGATTATTCTGAATTCAGTCATAAGTTCATCAGTGCGCTAGTGGCTATAAAAAACGGGAAACTTCAGATAAAACGAAATACATTGTAAAAAATCAGCTTTATTGCGAAGTTAAAAACGATGCGGTTACAATGCATTCACAAACTAGAAGTATAACCAAGCAAAATTGGTAAAAATGGGGGGCAATTGCCCTAACGAATAAGGATAGATCGTGAGAGTGAAGCGATCCACGATCTTATCCGGTTGTTGAACAAGCCCGATTTGAAGACGGATCTATTATAAAGGGAATATCTTTTCAGGTGGGATCTGGGTGAGACCGTTCTTTGAAATATTCAGCGTTTTTTGAGCATACTCGTGCGTCGGCCCTGAACAGGCAAATTAAAAATCATATTTTTCATAAAACGATCAAAACCTCCTATATTTATCGTGAGCCACTATCCTTTACCGGCGTTATGGTTATCCAGGTTCGAACCTGAAGCCGATGACCACCATAGGTGATTTGCAACGGGAACACTTGAAGGCCTGACGAACCCGAAGCAGAATTTCAGGAATGCTCACATGCAAAACCAATTGGACCAAGGATAGGAGCTTTTTCGAGTTGGGATGCAGAAACCCGTAATCTCTCACCCTTCGGAAGCCTTTGGGCAGTACATGCTGCAGGATCAGGTAAATAAAATCCTCACCTAATAGTGTGCGGTTTTCAATAGCTTTGGTTTTACTATCGACATACTGAAAGGTAACCTTGCCATCTTCGTTTTCAACGATGTTCTTCTCGCCGATAACGCCTTTGTACAGGTATTTGGAAAGGTATTTGATGGCTGAGAGCCCTTTCCCAACCTGCCGGCAATCGACGATCCATTCGCAAGGGGCTGTTGGAATGGGAAGGCCACCTTTGCTCAGTTGTTCCAAAAAACGCGCACGAAAGACCTTGGCGAGGTTTTTCTGCCTGAACAGATATTTCCCCTTTTTCTTTTTCCACTGTTTTCTTGAGCGGATGATGCCGCCACCGGGCACGATCACATGGATATGGGGGTGATAGTTCAACTCGCGGCTGTTGGTATGCAGTACCATGGTCATCCCGATTTCAGCTCCCAGGTGTTTGGGATTCAACCCGAAATCTTTGAGGACACCGGCAACACATAGAAAAAACAATGAGTAGATTTGTGTTGGCAAGCGCTTGGCCAATGCCCGCAACTGGAACGGCAAGGTAAACGTGACCATGAAGTAGCGCACTGGTAGCAGCTTGTTGACCTGTCGATCGATCCATCGGCTGGTGTTATGGTTTTGGCATTTTGGACAGTTGCGATTTCCACAGGACAAGGGCTTCCACTCAATGTGAGAACAGCGGGAACACGATACCGCGACTTCGCCGGATTCAATGGTTCTGCATTCCAGTATGTCTTTGAAGGCCTTGAACTGTTCGGACGAAAGAGAACCCTGGTATTTACGCATGAAGGGTTCCCGATATTGGTGTAAAATCTTGGCAAGTTCCATGATCACACCTTCCTGAAATCCACATGGATGGAGTTGATCAGGGAATTGATGGTGGAAAAGCTTTCTTTTTCAGTGAAACTTGTCAAATGCGCATAACGGGCGGTGGTATTGGGATGGGCGTGCCCTAATATTTTCTGGATATGCCGCAGACTCAGGCCGCGTTCGAGAAGATGAGTGGCAAAACTGTGGCGGAGGGAATGGACGGAGACTTTTTTTTAATGCCGCATTCGTTGACGACCACTTTCATGGCATTTTGTGCACCGCCCCTGTCCATGTGACTTTTTGCATGTTTAATCCGATCGAGTGGCCCGATGGCGTTTGGAAACAATAATGTCGGATGCCTGTGTTTGCACCATAATTCACGCAAGCCAAGCAGCGTGAGGTCCGGTAGTGGAACAAACCGGTCTTTGTGGCCTTTTCCCCGGCGGATATGAACCTGTTTTCTTTTTCCGTCAATGTCGCCGACTTGCAGCGATAGGGTTTCGCTCAGCCTGAGACCCATCGAATAGGTGGCCAGGAGAAAAACCCGGTAACGCAGTTTTCGTGTTTTTGCGATAAGCTGTTCGATTTCCGATGGCGTCAGGATATCAGGGAGGGATTGGACCTTGGGGGGCTTGACGATATTGACCCATTCCCACTCTTTTTCGAGTACGAATTGCCAGAAAAATTTGAATCCCCAACAATCGATTTTTACCGTGCTCCAGGAATGGGTTTCCACCAGTTTGGCGAAATAGGATTCCAAATCCTTGGGAGTAAGTTTGTCCGGGCAACAATCAAAATGATCCCGCAATCGCCGAATAGCTCTTGCATATGCATCCTGGGTCTTTTCGCTCATTCCCTGGAGCTTGAGCATTTGCAAATGGCGCTGATACAGTCTGTCGAATCGTTTAGTTTCTTTCTGGTTCATGGTATACTCCTTTTTGGTTATGACCGCCCGGAATTGGTCGATTAATAAGAGTATACCCTAAACTAGGCGGTTTTGGTTTGGACAGCAGTATTCGGGTGAAACATGGTGGAGAAATTGGTGGCGGCTGAAATCTTGAGGTTCTTTTCAGCGAAAACTACTGCCGATTAAATTTATTATGGGCATATGTGCATTATTGCCTATTTTTGGGCGCACCTCACCGCCGGTTTCGCTTTGGCTTTTACTTTTCTGTGCCGGTTATTCGATTGCCGGCGCGGTTTGACAGCGGTTAAACAATTCCGGCAAGCGAAGGTTTTCCAAACAGGACCTGGATACTCTCAGAATCATCTCCCCACTGTGGAAGACAATCTTGCCAGCAATATCGATCAGTCGTCTACGCACCGTGGAGGCATAGGAACCGACCGATAGAATCGGGGCACTGACATCTTCCTTGAAAGATTCCAGTAAAAAATGACCGACCAGCATCGTATAATACCAGGCCGCGTTCGGAGCAAAACGTTTGAAGGGCAGTTGCTCATGGCCAAAGTCCTTCAACGCCCGGTTGGCCAGTTCGTCGCTGCCACGTTCATGATAACAGGCCACAAGCCCATTGGCGGTCAGATAATCCACGGCACCGGCTTTTCTCAGCATATCGTCAATTGCCTGGCCTTGGCCGATATTGGTTATGATGACGGTGTCCGGACGAAAGCCGGGAAGGTAAAGCTGCTTGCTATCGTCATGAATCAACCGGCAAAAGATCGCTCGCCGGAATGTTATCCAACTGCCTTGTCGGCAACCGAACTCGGCAAATTGCCATGCTTTTTTCTTGCCGGATTCAAACCGTTTCCACCGAGTCGCATCCCAGTTGTCCGCCATTTGCCTGATGTCTTTATAAACTTTGCCTCCGCAGACATAACCGATGTGAAACGTCTCGCAAAGTTCAAAAATTTTCTGATCGAAAAAGCCGCTGTCCATACGGATGATAATCGGGACATCGCCACGATATTCGCATCTTATTTTAAGGACCATATGGCGGATCATATTCTGCACGGCATCGCCGTGATTGGAATGTTTGTCTCCGCTGCGAAACACCGCATCGACAATGAGGCGGCCCCAATTCATCTGAAGCGGTTGAAAGCCCTTCTTCTTTTTATAGGTGGGCTTAACGCCGTGCCGGCATTTTGCATCGTCGTTGTCCATCACCATGGTATCGATGCCCAGCTCGATCACAGTGGGGTTAACGATCCGCAACCGCCAAATGAAAAGGGTCTGCAAAAGGCGCCGGAACAAAAACACGCGCGCCCAGGCAAACGCTTTGAAAAACCGTTTCATCCGTTCGGAAGAGGCCATGTTCTCTATTGGTGTCTCGATGCTACCGGCATAGCCGTCATCCTGAGCAAGCTTGTCGAAGTAAGTCAGCCTCCGACTGGTCCCATCAACGAAAAAGCAGAGCGCCTGTTTGAAAAGTTCTGTAATGGCAAGACCTTTTTTGGTTTTACGGATAGAACCGAACCATCGGTCGAACCAACTGAAAATCTCAATGTTATAAAGATACGCAACGAACAGCGTCAGGCCTGCCCTCCCGGTCAACCGGTCGGAAGTAGTTTCTATGCGCCGAATTTTGAGTTCATTTTGGCGGTAATTTTTGCTATGTTTGTTCATAGAGTCCTCCACCTGTTGGGTGTGTGCCAGCTTGTTGTAAACTTGGCGGTTTTTAACAAGTATTATAGCACGTTATCCAGCTGTTGAGGACTCTTTTTTCTATAAATCGACTACTTTAGGTATACATGATTTGATTTTTTTCCCGCCGCGTGAGCGGCTTCGTTCAACTATGCGCTTCATTTGACCCCAAAAGCGGCGCTACGCTTGCTTTCGGGGCAACTGAGCTTAAGCGTTGTCGCGCCGAGGAAAGCTCGGTGCATCTTGCAGGGTGAGAGTCCCTGTCGGGAGGAGAGCCAGTAATGGCTTTCTGTAAGGGTTAGCCACCCACCCGTATCGAGCCTTGGGTCCATGGCGGAGATACTCACTGATCATTGTAAGTGCTGGACGCTGAATTTTTTTGGGCTGGAAACTAGCCGCGACCCGGAGAAGCCGGTGACATTCGCGGATGGTCTCACCCCACTGAACGTCCAATGCAGAAGGAGCATCGAACAAGATGGGCTAAGCGTAGGCAGAGAATTCTGTAGGCCGTAGGGGTGATCGCGCACCCTGAAGTGCTGGTACAGCTTCGAAAGAGCAACTCGCGGACGCCGAGGGTTTTAACGTGCGCCGAAGGCAACACAGAAGCATCCGTTATGGGCGAGGATGTGGAGGTCCGCCGGAGTCATCAGGCTGTGGCATGCAGGAAGAGATGCATCGTAGAACTCGGGAAGCCCCAAAGGTTCCAGGAAAAGACCAATGGTACACTACAGTGCTGAAATGTTGAGTCCCTGGTGGGAGGAGAGTCGACCTCTATATGCCGATGGGGTGTCTTATCAGGCATACTACTCAGAGGTGGGGAAAGCCCACTACATGGGGAAGGACCTGACGGAAGTACGTAGCCCGCAAAGGAAACTCGTTCCGGACAAAGTAGGGCTGGGGCAATACGAGCAAACCTCACTACGGGGAATAGCAATTAAGTCGAAAGAGAGTGCAAAACACCGATTTCAGAACCTGTACCGGTGTCTGAACCACCGATTTCTGTTAAGCTGCTGGACGGATTTGAACAAGAATGCAGCCAGCGGCGTGGATCGGGTGACGTCCCAGGCTTACGAGGAAAATCTCGAAGCCAACGTCAATGCACTGGTAGAGCGACTGAAACGGAAGCGGTACCGCGCCAAACTGGTGCGGCGATGCTACATTCCAAAAGAGAACGGCAAAGAGAGGCCGCTGGGCATTCCGGCGCTTGAGGACAGGCTTCTGCAACTGGCCTGTGCCAAGATCCTATCATCGATATTCGAATCGGACTTTGTGGAGACCAGTTACGGGTACAGACCCAACCGAAGCGCCCGAGAGGCGATCGAGGATTTACAGTTCAACCTCCAGTTCGGAAAATATGGGTATGTCGTGGAGGCCGACATCAAAGGCTTCTTCGACAATATTGATCATGACTGGCTTCTGCGGATGCTCCGTGAACGAATAGACGATGCCGCCTTTCTGAACCTGATCCGTAAATGGCTGAAGGCCGGTATCCTGGACACGGACGGGAAAATCATCCATCCGGAATCGGGAACGCCACAAGGGGGTATTGTCTCACCCGTGCTGGCAAATATCTACCTTCATTTCGGTCTGGACCTGTGGTTCGAAAAACGAGTCAAAATAAACTGCAAGGGAAGTGCGTTCATCCTCAGGTACGCCGATGATTTCATCTGCGCGTTTCAATATCGAGATGAAGCCCAGCGGTTTTATTGTGAACTACCCGAGAGGTTGGCCAACTTCAATCTTGCAGTGGCTCCGGAAAAGACCGCAATGCTAAGGTTCAGCCGCTTTCATCCGGGCATGGAAAGGCGAATCGTCTTTTTAGGTTTCGAAACCTACTGGATGAAGGACAGCAGCGGTTCCGTCAAGGTCAGACAGCGAACAGCCCGCAAAAAGCTGCAAAGCGCCTGCAGGCGTGTCAAGGAATGGATCAAGGAGAACCGACATCTGAAAGGGCGCGCATTTATAAAAGCGCTGAATCGCCGGTTACAGGGGCATTACAACTATTACAACATCCCTGGTAATCTGGAGTCGATATGGCGCTTTTATTCTTGGGCGATGGAATGTGCATTTAAATGGCTGAATCGCCGTGGAGGCAAACGCAAGAGCTTCACTTGGAAGGCATTTGACGAAGCCATTGAAATATTAGGCATAGCCAAACCGAAGCTGCGAATGGTTAACCGCCAACACCGCGTGTTTGCATAAGTCTACGACTTACGCGAAAGCGAGTACAACCGAGGAACCGGATGCGGGGAAACCGCACGTCCGGGTCTGTGCGGGGGGCGCTGGGTAACTGGCGTTCCTACCGTGAGAGAGGTCTTCCCGCATAGCCTACTATAGCGGAAAGCCATCTGTCTTGTATATGCGGCAAGCTTGGCAATCGCTCAGTTTAGGTTCGTGGCAATAGACAGATCGTATCTTGACTGGCGGTGGGGATACGGTATCCATGCCTGTCCTTTTGCAGAAAAGGTACTCGTCGATTATACCCCCTCATCCTGTCCTTCTCCCTCCGTGGGGAGAAGGGACGCAGACCGGCCACCTCACTGATTACGGTTTGTTGGGCAGTTTCGGTAGCCCACCATCACGCCGCGTTAGCCTTGACAATCTCCAGCATCGCCTCGACCCGGGTGCGGATCCGGCCCACGTCGCTATCCGAGTAGTCGGACTCAACTTTCAGGAACGGAAGGCCGTGGGCGGCGGCCACATGTTTTTCCACTTTGTGGGATTCCACATTGTAGGCGTGACAGGCCTGAAGAACAAAATCAACCACCATATGAGGATTGAACCTTTCAATCATCTCCGAAGTGCTGTCCAGTCGGCGCTTGTTGGGCGTCATGCAAGCACAGGGGATCTCAAGGTAGCGGCGGGCGATGGCCCCGATGGGATCACCCGTGTTCTCCTCGATTTCTCCCATGAAGGCTTTCATTCCCGTACAGGCATCCAACGTGACCACCACGGCGCCGGCGTCTTCGATGATGCGGAAGATCTTGGTCGCATCGCCGCCGATCGGACAGCCCGTTACCATTACCCTCGGGGCATTCGGTTCACCAAAACCGATGCCGGCGGCAACGCGCTTTTCAAGCTTTTCCAGCACCGATTCCAGAATCGGCACCATCTCCCGGCCGGTGGCCGCGATCCCCAGAAACGTCAGGTCGTAAACCTCGGGCCAGGAAATAGCCGGCGGGGTCATGGCCGCGTAATCGAACACCTTTTGCATCAGACGGTTTTTGCGATTGTTCCAAATAATGGCGGATTCGATGCGCGTATCCGTGGTCTTGCGGTCAAGCTGCGTTTCGAGAAAGGCCTGGAGCTTGCGGATCATCGTCTTCCAGCTTTCCAGGGCCTCGGGTTCGTCGGCCAGTTGCGGCAGGTCCATGACGTGCGTGGGCTTGATGTCGGCGATCAGCTCGAACATCTTTTTTTTGCCGTCGCAGGTGGTTTCCGCCACGACCACATCGGCCAGGGAGTAAAAGGGACAGGTCCCTTCCTGAATAAAACCATAGCTTGATTTGATCAGCGGGCACAGATTGGCCGGCAGCACCTCCTCGGCCGTGGCAATGGGGACGTTGGAAAAGGCGCAAAGCACCGCCGGCACGACATCCATGGCGTGCATTAGTTCGATGGGGGCATAGCCGCAATAAATGCCGGCGATAGGGTGCTTCTGTTCCTTGTGGGATTGGACATAGTGCAGAACGCGCTTGGCCGGCGGTTCGTTTTCCAGACCGTCGGCCAGCAGAGGTTCGATGGAAGCATTCATTTTATTCACCTTTGTTGTCTGAGAGAAGGTTGTAAAAGCAGGAAAATTGACGATGCTGCCATTAAAGGTTAAAATGGTGGAAAGTCAAAATGATAATCTTAATGGAGGCACAAAGATTCATAGAGGCGGGGAATGATGTCGCCTGGTTTCGATTAAACCTCATTTTGGTTAAAAATACTTGCCTATTGATCGGATGCGGTATAAATAAGCCCGCTCAACCAACGGGCCTTCATGATAAACAGGGTTTGAAGGCGAAGAACAACTTCGGGTTCCCTCACCCCGAATGAACAAAAAGGAATCGTATGATCTTGCTCACGCCCAATCAACGCCGTCGCGCGGTTTTTATCCTCTCACTGTTTCACGTTGCCATCATTGCCGCCAGTAATTATCTGGTACAGATTCCCGTGCAGATCTTTGGCCTGCATACGACCTGGGGAACCTTCAGTTTCCCCTTTGTCTACCTGGCCACCGATCTTACCGTGCGGGTATTCGGCAATACCGAGGCGCGGCGCATTATTTTCCAGGCCATGCTGCCGGCGCTGGTCCTTTCCTATGTTATTTCCGTGGTATTCTCCGAGGGGGTATTTCAGGGGGCCGCGGTTCTGGCAACATTCAACACCTTCGTGTTCCAGATCGCCTTTGCCAGCTTTGCCGCGTATGTGCTGGGGCAGCTTGCCGATGTCAAGGTTTTCTCGAAGCTCAGGAAAAATCCAAGATGGTGGCTGGCGCCGGGCGCATCGACGATTTTCGGTAATCTTCTCGACACGATCGTCTTCTATGCCATTGCCTTCTGGGCCTGCGCGGATCCTTTCATGGCCGCCCACTGGCAGGAAATTGGAGCTGTCGATTATGCGTTTAAGCTCATCGTGAGCATGCTCCTGTTTCTTCCCATTTACGGCATTGTCCTCAAAACCCTGGCCAATACGATCCTTAAACAATCGTCCGGGCAGATCCAGGTATAGGGCCACGGAAAAAGGAAGTCGTCCGGCAGGGGAAGCCTTCCCTTTTGGGATGGCTTCCTTGAGATGCTTTATCGCGGCTGTTTATTTCGCCTTGGAGATGGTCAGCCGGCAAACCGCATCCCCGCAGGCGATGGTCTTTTCCAGATCGAAAGCGAACTCCGGATATTCTTTGACAATGCCCCGATCGCCATCCATGGCGATGTCACAGAGAAGCGCGATATCTTTTTCGTTGTCGGTCTGTTTCAGCCACGCGGAGAGCAGCGGGCAGTAGCTGAACTCGACGGTGAAGGCCTCCTCGTCGCACTGCAGGACCTTCATGTCGAACACCTTTTTAAGGTCTTCCGTGACAAACGCCTCGCCGAACGTCTTGATGCTGTCGGTTTTAGGGAACTTCGTACTGCCATGAAAACGGCCGCACCGCAAAACCGCCTGCCGGCCGAAATCCTCCCAGTCGAGCCCGCGTTTCCGGGCTTCGTCCATCAACAGATACATCCAGGTGGCCCGGTGTTCGATGGCGTTACGGATGGCTTCAATATGCGAATCGTGTTCATGGGGAATGTTCCTGATGGTCATGATCATACCGCCTTTTGGGTTTCGGTTTTCTCTTTTGAGGTCATAATGGAGAGGATCACCTTGTCGGTCTCGGCCATGCCGGTGGATCCGAGCCTGCCAAGGTTGTTGATGGTTTTTTCGATATCTTCCTCGACAATGCCTTCTATCTCGGAAACGCCAATACGGTTGATGGCAAGCAGCGCTCCCTGTACGGCAGCGCCGACGCAGGAGGCGACTTTAAGGGCGCAGCTGTTTTTTGCGCCGTCGCAAACCATTCCCGCGACATTTCCGACCATGTTTTTAATGGCATACTCGACATGCTCATAAACGCCGCCAAGCAGATAGACAATCCCGCAGCTCGCACCGGTCGCGGCGACGGAAGCACCGCAAAGGGCCGAAAGCCGGGCCATCTTGGACTTCATGTGAATTGCCGTGAGATGGCTTAATATCAAGGCGCGAATCAATTGCTCCCGGTTGGCACCGAGTTTCTCAGCCACGGCCACCACCGGCATGGTCGCCGTGATGCCCTGGTTGCCGCTTCCGGAGTTGCTCATGACGGGCAACGCAGAACCGGCCATACGGGCGTCGGCACCGCTGGCCGTGCGTCTGACCGCATCGTTGCTCAAGTCGGCCTGGAGAAGCCCTTTGGAGATATTCTCGTCAATGGATTTTCCAACGCGAAGACCGTAATTTCCTTTTAGCCCTTCTTCGGAAATCTTTTTGTTCAAGTCAACCGCCTCCATGATGAAATCGATCATTTCCAGAGGCGCCATGGTGGCGAATTCCCAGATGTCCTTCTCGCTCAGCTCATCGAGCACGCGGGTGGCGGGGTCGGCTCCCGCTCTGGCGGCGTCGGGAAACAGGGGCGCGGCATCGAGGAGGATCTTGCCATTGTACTCCACAAAACAGATGTTCTCATGACGATGTTTAATGATCGCCCTGGCGACATCGCCACCGGCGAAGACAACGACCTCGATGTAGAGAGTTTCCGGGGTTTCCTTATGGTGAACAGTTACCCTTCCATCTTCCAGCATGGCCTTGCCGCGTTCAAGCTGCTCCGCCGAGAGGTCTTTGAGAACTTCAAGTCCGTATGCCGATTTCCCACCCAGGGCGCCTACAGCTGTCGCGATTTCGATGCCGTAAAGACCCGTTCCCGGGATGCCGACGCTCATCCCGTTTTTTAAAACGTTCTGGCTCAGGTAGACGTCAATGCGTTCGGGCTGTCGCCCGAGGGCCTCGGCCGCCTTTGCCGCCGCAAGGGCAACGGCGACGGGCTCCGTGCAACCGAGCGCGGGGACCACTTCCCTTCGGATCAGGGCGATATATTCATTCCAGCGGTTTGCTGTCATTTGGTTATTCCTTTTGGTTCAAGGCTTCGCAATATGCCTTCAGCTCCGATAAATCGGGGGCGGAGAAAATAATCGCCTTTATATCCTTCACTTCTTCCTCGATGGTTTCCTTGTCGGCCTGGTAGATATAGTCTGCGGCGGCAAGGTATTTATCATGGGATTCCTCGACCATTATCCGAAGGTCTTCCTCCAGGCTGACGCCATCGTTAACACGCGGGCGATCCGCCTTGGAAACCCGCCTGACGAGCTCCTCCAAAGGCGCCTCCAGCAAAATGGTTTTTCCGGTAGGGCGCAGGACATCGACATTCCAGTCGTACCGCACGGTACCGCCGCCGAGACAAACGATGGCGTTTTGCTTCCGCGAAAAATCGCGGCAGATCGCATACTCCAACTCCCTGAACGCCAGCCAGCCTTCTTTCGCGACCAACCGATGAAAGGAGTAGCCCAGCCTTTTGTCCATTTCGCAATCCAGATCGAAAAAATCCAACCCGAGTTCCATGGCAAGCCGTCGGCCGATGGTGGTTTTTCCGGTGCCAATCATCCCGCAGAAATAAATGTTCAAACTATGGCCTCCCTAACTATTCCGCCTTCTTTTCCTTGATCACCAACCGACAGAAATCGCACCCCTTGCCGATGGTTTCATGAAGTTCCATGGTGATGTTGCTGTGTCCCTCGGCCCTTCCCCGGTCACCGTCCATGGCGATATCGCAGAAAAGATCAATTTTTTCAGGGGCGTAATTCAGTGCCTTCCAGGCGTCCACCAATGCGCATTTTTTCATCTTCTGTGTGGCCTGGGCATCGTTGTATTCGATATCCGAATTGAAAACGTCGGCGGACCCTTTTTCCTTGTGCCGCAAAACCCAATCCCTGGCCTTAAAGGGCTCCGGATCCTTGTCGGCTTTCATGTGACCGTATTTTGTAATGGCCTTTCTGCAAAGCTCGATAACCTCTTTTTCAGGCAGTGCGGTGCAGAACTCCTCGTAAAGCAGGGCGAACCACGTGGCCCGATCGCCAATGGCGGCCCTTATTTTTTTCAACATCTCCTCTTTTGTCACCATCTCTTTATCGTTGCTCATTTCATTTTTCTCCCAAACCCGCTTAGTGCGGTGAAGTTATGTGTGTTGTCCTCAATAAAACCTTCAAAGATCTCAAAAAGTGTGTCGTAGGCATCGGCATTGCGCGGTGCCACCGGGTAATCGGTGGCCGGGCGTATCCAACGATTACTGGCGGACGCCAGGTCGGTATGATTGCCCGCAAGCAAATCGCAGAACATGGCCGAGCCGATAGTGGTGGCTTCGATCTCTTGCAAACGGCAAAGCGGAATTCCAATGGCATCGGATTTGATGCGATTCCAGACATCCAGCATCGAACCGCCCCCCACTGCGTGAATGGTGTCCGCTCGGGGGCACATGCGGAACATCTCCTTGGCGATTCTTTTCAGCCGCAGCGCCGCACCTTCCATTACGGCCCGCAGGATGTGGGCGGGACCATGGTTCAAACGAAGTCCAATCAGGCCGCCAGCTATGTCTGTATTCCAGTAGGGCGCCCTTTCGCCCGAAAGCCCCGGAATAAACAGAAGACCCTCCGCGCCGGCCGGGATGGAGGCGGCCTGCTCTGTCAGAGATGTCTGTCGTCCACCCAACAGCGCGCAAATTCTGTCCAACGCACCGCCGGAGGTTCCGGTGGCACCGCCGACGGCAAAGGTTCCCGGCACCATCCCGTTGTTGATCGTCAGCGCGCCGTGGTCATCCGGCCCGTCGGGAAGATAGACTTCTGTCCGGGTCATCAGGACATCGGTGGTGCCGGACACAAGCACCGCTTTTCCCGGTTGGGCCATACCGCCGCCATACATGGCGGTCGTGCCGTCAATGGCGCCCGTGATCACGGGGATGCCCTGAACAAGCCCGGTGGCACTCGCCGCAACGCTTGAAACAACGCCTGCCGCGTCGAACGGGTAGCGTGCCTCGGGCAGCAACCGGCGGGGAAATTCCCCAATCGCCAACATTTCATCATCCGCTTGGTTGTTCTTGATGTTCCAGAACTGGGTGTAATTCAGATGGGCCGTATCGGTGAGAATTTCTCCGGTCAGTCTTCTGACCAGCTCGTCCTTCAGGCTGACAACCGTCGCGGTTTTGCTCACCACTTCAGGCCGATTTTCCTTAAACCAGGCCCATTTGGCGATCAACAACTCCGGGCTGGAGCGCCTGCCGGTTTTTCGGTAAACGGTGGTCTGGTTCCGCTTGAGGACCGCTTCCATCCGGGCGCTTTTGCGCGAATCCATCCAAATCGGGCATCTTCCCATCGGCTGCCCGCTGCTGTCCAGAAAAACCCAGCCAAGCATGGCACTGACGCCAATCGTGTCAATTCCGGCCTGGGGATGTTGAGCCAAAAGCCGCCGAATCGCGCAAACGACGTTCGTCCAGGCTGCCTCCGGTTCGATCTCGGCGACGTCGGCATGTCTTACAAGGGTACTGCTCTGCCTGTATGTGTCGATAATGCCCTGCTTGCTATCGACCAGGGATACCCGGCAACTCGAGGTGCCGTAATCCACGACGAGACAGTTCATCGACTTATGCCTATCGCAGCCCCTGGGCGGTTTCGACCATCGCCTTGAGCGAGAACGGATCCATGTGCCCCGGCGTGCTGCAGCCGTTGGCCAGAAAAAATCTCCTGTCGCCACCCATTTGCATACCTTCGCGGGTATGCTCGATGAGCGCTTCCGGCGTCCTACGGGTCATGATGGTGTTGTCCAGCCCGCCCATGACGCAACCGGTCCACTTTTCTCTCATCTCCGCCAGACTTGGGTTGCTCGCTAACCGGTCTTCCCAACTGAACACGGTGACGGGAAAGTCGAGACAGTTGTCGATATCCACATTTTTCCCGTGCAGATGGGCGGTGTTCATGGGCCCCATATCTTTCACCGCCTCAAACACCTTCATGGCGAAGGGTTTCTCGAATTTGAGGAAATCCTCCCGGCTCATCTGGTCGGTGCCGGCCAAAACCGACATGAAAATGCCGTGGGCACCGGCATCGAGGGTGCGCTTGGCGTAGGCAATGATGTTTTCACTGACAATATCCAGGGCGTCGGCGAGCGCTTCGGGTGCTTCCTTCATGAGGCAGGGAAGATGCTCTCCCACCGGGCTTCTCTGAAGGGCCTGGTAGGGGTCGAAAATAGTGTCGCAAAAATAGGCCTTGCCATCCAGCGCCCGGGAAACCTTGTCAATGACCTTGAGCTGCTCGGCAAATGGTGATTGATCGATATCGAAACGGGTCAGCTGTTTAAGATCTTCCGCCGATTTGAGTGCCGTCATGCCTTTGGGCATAGGGTAGAAATAATCGTTCATGACCTTCAGCCAATCGAAATCGTAATGCTCGAAAAAGGAGAGTACGATATCGGCGAACCGGTCACCGGGCAGGTATTGCAGCCCGAAATGATACCAACAGGAAATTGGCGCGCGATCTGGCTTTTCACCATTCAGAACG
This sequence comes from uncultured Desulfosarcina sp., assembly GCA_963668455.2. GTDB lineage: Bacteria > Desulfobacterota > Desulfobacteria > Desulfobacterales > Desulfosarcinaceae > Desulfosarcina. Next base: position 586,109 of record CAXXOY010000011.1, on the reverse strand, counting down.
GCGTTGATTCTTTCGATCTTGTTCATTTTTTTCTCCATCTCATGCCATCCCCAGATAGGCTTTCTGGACCGTGTCGTCGCTTCTTAGGACGTCGGTCGTGGCTTCCACCGTGATTTTGCCGGTTTCAAGGATATAGCCGTAGGAAGCCACATGCAGGGCAATGTTGGCGTTTTGCTCCACGAGTAAAATCGTAGTGCCTTTTTTATTTATGTCGGCGATCATGTCGAAAATTCTCTCGACAATGATCGGCGCCAGCCCGAGGCTGGGTTCATCGAGCAGCAGGATTTCCGGTTTGGACATCATACCCCTGGAAATGGCCAGCATCTGCTGCTCGCCACCGGAAAGGCTTCCGGCCGCTTGGGGCCTGCGTTCCGCCAGCCGGGGAAAGATGGCGTACTGCTCCTCGAGCAGCCGCTTCACATCCGTCTTGTCGTTATTCAGATAGGCCCCGCAACGCAGGTTTTCCTCAACCGTCAGTTCCGAGAAGACACGCCGCCCCTCGGGTACGTGGGCCACTCCAAGCTTGAGCACCTTGTCAGACCTGACACCGGTAATATCCTCACCGTTGAAGGAGACCGTTCCCTGTGTCGGCCGGATAATCCCGCTGATTGTCTTTAAAAGAGTCGTCTTGCCGGCGCCGTTGGCACCGATGATGGTGACGATGTCGCCCTTGTTGACCGAGAGTGAAATCCCCTTGAGGGCGTTGATCTTTCCATAATGAACGACGAGGTTGTCAATGTCGAGAATTCCCATCAGTCGTATCTCCTCTTGCCGAGATAGGCTTCAATCACCTTTTCATTTTGCTGGATATCCGCCGCCTGTCCCTCGGCGATCATACTGCCGTGATCGATCACGGTAATTATGTCGGCGAGGCTCATAACCAGCTTCATGTCGTGCTCGATAAGCAGAATCGTGAAGCCGTCCTTTTTGAGTTGCCGTAAAAAAGCCACCAGCTCGGCGGTTTCCTGGCTGTTCATGCCCGCAGCCGGTTCGTCGAGAAGTAGAATCTCCGGTTTTCCTGCCATGGCCCGTGCGATTTCTAATTTGCGCTGTTCGCCATAGGGAAGGTTTTGAGCGAATTCGTCGGCCTTGGCGGCCAACCCAACCTTTTCCAGCAAGGACATGGCGAAAACCCGCATGTCTTTTTCTTCCCGATGGTACCGCCGGGTATGTAGACAAGCATCCAGAACAAAGGATTTCGTCAGGTTGTGGGTTCCCACGAGAACATTATCCAGTACGGACATATACGAAAAGAGTCGAATGTTCTGAAAGGTTCTGGAAATGCCCTTGGTCGAAATCGTGTGGGTTGGTAAATTGGCGATATCCTCCCCCTTCCAGAGCACCTGGCCGGAATCGGAAGGGGAGATGGACGTAATACAGTTGAAGAAGGTCGTCTTGCCGGCGCCGTTGGGACCTATGACGGCATGGATGCTTTTCTCCTCGACCATCAGGGTGACATCGTCGACCGCTTTGAGCCCGCCAAAGGCTTTGTTCAGGTTCTTGATCTCGAGTATCATGATAGCGCCTCCTTCGCTTTGGGACGGTTTCCCTTGCGTCTGAAAACGGTGGACCAGTCAAAATCTCTCGGGAACATGCCCTTGATGCCGGCGATCCCCTCGGGTTTGAACATCATGATGGCAATCAGGATCACACCGTAAAGCACCATTCTGTATTCAGCCAGAAACCGGAACAGTTCCGGAAATACCATCAGGATCACCGCGCCGACAATGGGGCCGATAATTGATCCCGTGCCGCCTAAGGCAACCATGGTGAGAATAGCGAAGGATTCATGAATCGCGAACTGGTCGGCAGAGATATAGCGTACGAAATGCGCGTAAAGAGAGCCCGCGATGCCGGCGAAAAAACAGCCCAGGATAAAGGCCGAGACCTTGTAGACGAATACGTTGACGCCCATGGAGGCCGCGCCGGTTTCATCTTCTCTCAAGGCGGTGAACGCCCGCCCCAGCCGGGAGTGATACATTCGGTAAATCAAAAGCACGATAATCGCCGCGAAAAACAGCACCAGGTAGTAATAAAGGGTGTAGTTGCTGAACTCGAAGCCCAGAATCTTCGGAAACGGAATGCCGGGGATTCCCATGGGGCCGCGTGTCAACGAATACCAATTCATGATGGTAATGCGGACGATTTCGCCGAAGGCCAGGGTACCGAATACCAGAAAGGTCTCCCTGAGCCTCAGGGTCGCCAGCCCGATGAACGCCCCCACGAGGCCGGCCAGAATTCCGGCGCATAAAAGCGCCGGCAGGAACGTAAATCCAAGTTTGATGGTGAGCAGTGCCGAGCAGTAGGCCCCGATGCCGTAAAAGGCTGCATGGCAGAGCGAGAACATGCCCGTGAAACCGATAATCAGATTCAGGCTGGAGGATAGGATGACGAAGATACAGATCATGATGGCGACCCGGATCAGATATGGGCTGCCAAGGATGTGCGGAAGGGCCAGAAGCAGGATGGCCAGCAGCGCGCCGACAAGAATTTTGTTTTTGGAAATGAAGGTTTTGATTCGATCCATTGTGGTTTCCTCCTCCTAAAGCTTGGATTTTTTACCGAGAATCCCGTTGGGCCGGAAGAGCAGAAACAGGATCAGAATCGAATAAGCAATAAAATCCCGGTAGCCCGAGGAGACGAACTGGACGCTGAGATTTTCGATGATGCCCAGTAAATAGCCGCCCAAAAGCGCACCGGGCATGGAGGTGATGCCGCCGAACACCGCAGCCACGAAGCCCTTCAAGCCGGGCGTGAAGCCGATAAACGGGTTGACGGCGTTGTAATAGGTGGTGCCGAGCACGCCGATGAGGCCGGTGAGCGCGCCCGAAATGGAAAAGGCGATGGAGATCACCCTGTCCACGTTGATGCCCATCAATCCCGCCGCCTGATGATCCAGGGAGACCGCTCGGATGCCGAGGCCGATCTTGGTTTTGTAGATCAAAAGGTGAAGCCCGACCACAATGGCAAGGGCGGTGACGATCATGATGATTTGCAGCCAGGTGATGTTGGCCTGGCCGATGGTGAATGCCGAGGCGCTGAAGAAATCGGGCATCGATTTCGTCTCGGCGCCAAAAAATACATTGGCCAGTTCCTTGAGTAAAACGGAAAAACCCAACGTGCAGATAACCGGTGCGATATGAGGGGCGCCGCGAAGCGTCTTGAAGGCCGCTTTCTCAATGACATAGCCGAGAACCCATCCGATGGCAAAGCCGGCGAGCATGGCGATGAAGATGTTCTGGGTCCAGTAGGTGACGATCAACCAGCCCATGAACCCGCCGAACATGTAAATCTCGCCGATCGCGAAGTTAACCATTTTTAATAAGCCCCAGATCAGCGCGCAGCAGACTGCCAAGAGTGCGAAAATACTGCCCTGGGTGATTCCGTTAATGAGTTGTTGCAGTAGCATTGGGGAGCCCCTTTACCGCTGGTTATAAATCGGACCCCGCCATGGGCGGGGTCCATGGAAGATGCCTCAATAAACGACGAACTGTCCGTCCTTGATCCATACCCGGGTGTACTGCTTGACCGCGTCGCCAACCGGCGTGAAGGTGATGGAGCCGGTCAGGGCCGCGAAATTCTTGGTTCCCGCCAGGGCTTCTCTAATCGCCGCACGATCCGTTGTACCTGCCTGTTCGATGGCATGGGCCAGCAGGTTGATGGCGTCAAAGGCCAGCGCCGCATGGAAGTTGGGTTTGACTTGATAGCGGGCCTCGAATTCCTTTACATAGTTCTGGACTGCGGGGTTCGGATCCTCGGTAAAAAAGCTGACATTCGTGTAAAGCCCATTCACTGCATCGCCGCCAAGCTTTAGAAGCTGTTCGGAGTAGAGGGAAGACGGCCCGACCACGGTGACGTCCCAACCCAGTTTCTGGCGCTGTTTGCTGATCAAGGCGCCGTCGTTGTACATGGCCGCCATGAAGAGCGCATCGGGGTTGGAGCTCTTGAGCTTGGTGAGGATCGCGGTGAAGTCCTTTTCTCCGTCGAAATAGGATTCCTTGGCAACGATTTTTCCGCCGAGTTGCTTGAAGGCTTCGCTGAAATATTTCTGGGTATCAATGCCCCAGTCGTTGTTGATGTTGATGACGGCGATGGTTTTGATTTTCAGTTCGTTATAGGCGAAATCAGCCATGAACGGGCCTTCCGCGGCCTGGGTGCCGACGATGCCCAAGCTCCATTTCGAGCCTTTGGCGTAATCGGTGTGGCTGGCCGTGGGAGACAGCTGCACCATCTGGGCTTGATCGTAAATCGGCTGAGAGGCCATGCAGCAGGTGGAGGTGAAATCGCCGATCTGGGCGACGATTGTCGGATCGGAGGTCCACTTCTGAGCCAGCGTCGCCGATTCTTTGGGATCGCCTTTGGAATCGCCCACAGACAGCACCAGTTTTTTTCCGAGAACGCCACCTTTTTCGTTGATGAACTCTATGCCCATTTCCACCGAACGCTGGAAATTTTTTCCGTATTCGGAGTAGTCTCCGGTGATGGGCGCCGTCAATGCGATGTGGATGGTGCCAAGCTTGTCGTTGTCAGCAGCCTTTTTCGCGTTGGCACAAAGGGGGAAACCCAAAATGGCAACCGCCAGCAATACACTGATAACCTGACCGATTTTTTTCATGATGCCTCCGTAACTGATTGTTTTAAGGGATACTGTGTCCATTTATTAAAAAACCTGGCTCCAGATGTTCTGCTTGTAGACCAGAATATCTTCCTCAAGGTTCTTCAACGCTTTTTCAAGGTCACGCTCCTGAAGTCCACGCACGAGCCCGGTGTGATAGGTGACGTCCGGCGGCGGCATACCATATTCCCGGATCATGACCTGCGCCAAGCCCCTTCTTATAAGATTGAACATTTTGGACAGCGTCTTATACATCAACGCGTTTCCGGATAATTTGTTCAGCCTTAAATGAAAGCGGTCATTCAACTCCATTTTAATCTTCAGCGAATCCGAGCCGGCGCCTTCCGCCCTGATTCGGTCTGAATCCGTGGCTATTTTTGTCAGTTCCTTGACGTCTTCATCCGTCATGCGGTCAAAGGCGAGCCTGCAACCCTCCCGTTCGAGAATCAACCGAAGCTGGAAGGCGTCGCGCATCTGCTTTTCTGAAATCCGGACGATCTGGTACCCGGCGCGGGGGATATTCTGGAGGATGTCGTCCCGGCAAAGCTCGATCAGCGCTTCACGCACCGGAGCCCGGCTGACATTGAACATCTTGACCAGCTGGCTTTCCACGAGGAGTTCCCCCATGGGGAATTCATGATTGACCACCTTTGCCAAGATCTTTTCATAAACCTGTGATTTTAATGTGTTGCCGGAACTGTCCATGGGGCGCCTTAAATAACTGAGCTTACAAAATCGGTTTGTATATTTCAAATATTATTGCTGATCATATCAGTTCATTTGCATAAATGATTGAGCTTTGTCAAGAAACATAGAAAAAGTTTGCGAAAATTACGGAATCGCTGTAGCGTTCCCACGTTTCATTCGGGGCCAAATGACATCGCCGCAAAGGAACCCTTAAATCATCAGCAACAATTCCACACCGGTTTCCATGGATTTTATAGCCACCATTCCCGCCTTTATCCGCATTCTCATCGTGTTCGCCGTCATTCTGGTGAGCATACACCGAAAACTTGCGCTGGGGAATTGCTTCAGCTTGGGAGCACTTATTCTGGGGCTTCTTTTTGGAATGACACCCTTGGTGATTCTGAAATCCGTTGCCATGGCGCTTTCCCACCCCAAAACCCTGAGTTTGGCCGCGGTGGTCAGCCTGATCCTCATCCTCAGCCACAGCCTGGAGGCCGCCGGGCAAATGCAACGCCTGCTTGACCGTTTTCAGGGGTTGATTCGCATCCAGGCGATCAGTATTGTCGTTTTCCCGGCCCTGATCGGGTTGCTGCCCATGCCCGGGGGGGCCATCTTTTCAGCCCCCATGGTGAAAAATCTGGGAAGTCGTGAGAAATTGAACGCGGCTGACCTCAGCTATGTCAACTATTGGTTTCGCCATATCTGGGAGTATTGGTGGCCGCTTTATCCCGGCATTCTTTTGATCACCGCCATCAGCGGCCTCAACCTGTGGACCATCGTGTTGAAGGCGTTTCCCATGACCATCATTGCCGTCGGCATTGGTTATTGGCCCTTAAGAGGCAAGCTTTCCTTTTCCCGCCCGAAGCTGGTAAACGCTGACGTTGCCGCCAATCGTTCACCATGGCCTTTTTTGGCAGAACTGACGCCCATCTGGATGGTTATTGTGCTTGGCTTTGCCATTGGGGCCGGCTTTTCCCAACTGCACCTGTTCGGACAAATCGCCAAGGAAGCCGGACTCGTCATGGCCTTGGTGCTGGCAATACTACTGGTTTGGCATACCAATGGTGTCTCGATGGCAACCCGCCGGAAGATTCTTCTCAACCGCAAATTGGGAAGCCTGGTTTATATGGTGGCCTCGATTCTGATCTTCAAGGGAATTCTGGAAGACATCCAGGCCGTGGTCGCCATCAGCAACGACCTGTTAAAGTGGGGAATTCCATTGGTGATCGTGGCAGTGGCGCTTCCCATGCTGGTTGGATTAATTTCAGGGATAACCATCGCTTTTGTCGGAACGACCTTTCCGATCCTGATTTCCCTGATCCAGGCGTCGTCCACCCATACGGCGGTATTGCCCTACTTGATTCTGGGGCTGGTATGCGGCTTCGTGGGAGTACTCTTGTCACCACTGCATGTATGCCTGCTTCTTTCCAATGAGTATTTCGGAACCTCGCTGAGTCAGGCCTATCGGCGTCTGGTCGTACCGTGCCTGGTTATGGTCATTGCCGCGCTGATCTATTTTATTATTGTGGGGTAGTCGGTTAGCTCTTCTTCTCTCGGCTCTGGTTCCAGTTGTAACCGAACGTCACTTCAGTTTCGGTTACCGGCCCGGTAACCATCGCTTGCTCCAGAAGTCGGTGAAAGACAAGACCGCGGCTGCGGGAGTTACGCCTATTGAACCGGAATGTAAACTCCTCCAAGTACGACTGGAGGTGGGCCGGGACAAAAGAACCTTGATGGGTGCCTAATATCCAGCGCTTGAGGAGGCTTGCAACCCGATACCTGGCATCGCAACATGGGCGGGATCGCCTGATGAGGATAACACTGTCCTCTTATGTATGTAATTGTGCTTTGACAGACCGTTGTATCCTTTCCAGCCATCTGTCCGAACGGTTGCGCTCCTGTCCACGACGTCACAGATGAAAGGCTGGAGATTCTCAGAAGAGGCATCTGGAATATGACGCATTCGAACTCGCCCAAAACCTTTAGGCTCTTTGACCTCGATAGCAATCGCAACAATGGCTTTACTACTTCCGCGTCCGCGATTTCCTCCTTGCACAACACCACCAACGAGGGTCTCGTCGACTTCGATACCACCCGTCAACCGCTCTCGCTCGCTACGTACCATCGATATGCGGTAACGTTGGAGCATTGCCCACGCCGTCCGGTAGCTGGTGCCCAATGTTCGCTCCAGGGTTTTGGCCGAAAAGCCGTTCTTACCGGTTGTCAGGTGCCAGGCGGCTTCAAACCAAGTGGTCAGCGGGGTTCGCGTTTTTTCCAGAATCGTACCAGCCGTCACGGATGTCTGATGGCGGCAGGCGGAACAGACCAAACGACCACGTGTTTGGCGCCAAGGCTCCCCGCTCGTCTGGCATATGGGGCAGCAGAAGCCATTCGGCCACCGCAACTGCTCCAAATAGGCAGCACATACATTGTCATCGGGAAAGTGTTGCACAAACTCACGGTACGTGTTCGGGAAATCTCCTTCTGTCGTCATGCAAGAAAGTATACCACAGGAGGAGCTAACCGACTACCCCCCTTATTATTTAACCTATATTAATGGTCTAAAGTTTGCTAAATTTTACTAAGCTGCAATACGCAGTAGTACTTCCACGAGAGAATTAACGACGGATTTTCGCTGCAACGGGAAAACCCTATTGAAATTACTGTCCAGCGCAGCTTTTGCAACAGCCCGGCGAACATCGGAGAAGGCAAAACCATTACGGCCATCGACAGCATGCCGTCGTGTTGGCGCCTTCTCCATCCGGCAGGCATAGATCCAGACCACGGTTGTCGCCAACATGCAAAAGTGAAGGTGATTGCTGACGGCCTGCGGGTGCCGAGTTTGAGTGTCGGCACTGCCGATGTCACGCTTCAGTTCTTTGAAAAAAGCTTCGATCTTCCATCGGGCGCCGTAATACTCGACAATTTGCTGCGCCGATAAAGTTAAATCGGTTGAATAGAGCGCTACCCACTGGGTTTGGCGGTAGACCCACACCACCTTGATCGCGCAACGGATTGTCTTGAGCATAAGAACCCGGTCATAGGCGACTATGGTCCGGTCGCGGCCATATAGATTGACGGTGTATTCTCTTGCCAGGGATTTAAATCGAACGGCCAGCGACGTAGCGTTGCCGATATTTTTTCCATATTTCCGGGGACGTCCCGGTCGACTGGAATGTGGACCCGGCAGTTCAAACAAATTGTTGTTCGATCTAAGCCTCGATATCATATTAACCCATATGCCCAGTTTGCCGTGCAACGGTTTCCAAAGACCATTATTACCGAACCATGAGTCCGTGACGATTACCACCTTAATACGGTGAAAGGTTTCGGCAATTTCCGCGATCATCTCTGCGGCCATGGCAAGCTTGCTTTTGAATGCCAACGTCACTCCATGGCTGCGGTTGATACGTTTAATGCTTTTTTTCAAAAGATAGAACCGGTAGCTCAAAGGTAGACAGGCCCACCGTCCTTTGATCTTTTTTAACAGCCCCACGGCAACGATGTTTTGTGCCCATGGATATCTGGATTGGTTCTGCTTGGCGGCGTGATCGAAAATTTTGTCGCAGCCAAATATTTTCTTTCCCGTTTTTGGATTGATACAATCGTCAAGGGCTATCAACAACATGCCATCGGTCAACGGCTCCGGTATCGTTTTCCACAGCGTTTGCCATAACCGTGTCCAAGGAATTTTTGGAGAGGCCATGAACGTGTAGAACTTTTTCCTTTTTATCCAATCAAATCCGAACACCGTTTTGAGACATCGGAGGATATTGGATGTTTTTGACGATGTAAACGGAATGATGATGGCAATGACCGTGTATACGAACCAAACACTACGTTCCTGGGCTTTCCCCGATTGTGGGAATTGGCTTTTGAGTTTTTTGAGAATGTCGTGTAGTATAAACATGCGAGGCCTCCAGGTTTTGGTGTTTTTTTCGTGGTAGAAGAAACATACCACAACCTGGCCTCGCAAGCAACATTAACATTCCGTATTTATTAGCTTTTTTACGTTTTCCCCCGAAGTCTTGGAGAATATTTGCAATGATATCAATAGGTTACGGCGCGCCCAAAAATTCGTAACTTATTGATATCATTGATTATTCTGAATTCAGTCATAAGTTCATCAGTGCGCTAGTGGCTATAAAAAACGGGAAACTTCAGTTAATGGTGTACCGACAAGTTTTGCAACCTGATCATATACCTTATGCATCGTATTGGTGGCGATGAGGCCAACATCGGCGCCGGCGTTTTTGAGGCTTTGAAAAGATGAAACAAGATTGTCAAATCATTATCGCCAAACCTTTTAGCGTAGGTTTGGGTAATATGCAAATAATAACTTGCGGTTGATTTCAGGCTTAACCCACCAACGATGCCGATTTTTTTCTTCATGGTTCCTCATGTTATGTTTTGGGCGAATAGGTTGATGCGCCTGAACGTCTCAAAGCATTTCCCGTCAATGGCGTCCGGCGAAGTGGGAGTGGACATTGAGCGGAAGATCGAGTTCTCTGGGAAGGAAGATAAAACGCCTGAAAATTTCCTGCTTCGATCGCTCTTTCATCGTAAAGGTCAAATAGTCCCCACCTTAACAAGCTTCACCAAATTTGTCATGGTGCGCTAACAATGCGGGGGAAAAGATTTTGGACCGGAAGCGGGGGCGGTTAACTTGGAAAAGGAACGTGCGACAGCGTATCGTTGTCGAGATTTTTGGGCAAGAGAGCCTGGTAATCTTCCGGCGCATTGGCTAAAGACAGTTTAGCAAACAGGTAGCGAAGGTAGCATATGGCTCCAGACCTGCGTATAATCCAGGCTGGCGAGAAGCCATTCGAGTTCTTTCGTCCCAAGAGGAACGACCTTCTCCGTGGACGTGGGCTAATGGAATCGGTGTTTCTCGAGTCGTTTGTGCCATAGAGCGAATCCGTTTTGGTCCCGGTAAAGAATTTTGATCATGTTGCGGCGCCGGTTGCAGAAAACGAACATGTCGCCGGTAAAAGGATTATGTCCCATGGCCTGCTCGACCAAAACTGACAGCCCATTGATTGACTTGCGCATATCCGTCGTTTTTTTAAAATCCATCGTCGCCGGTAATAAAACCGATGAGATTTGAGATGGTGTTGACGGCAATAGGTGAGTTGGCTCAGGCCGCTTTGTTTCCATTGCTCAAGATGGCTCTCCGAAAATTCTCGTCTTCCTTGGTCGCTTTGCTGATCGAAATCTTTTGGTATGTGGTGCCCTCCTTTTTTTGAAGGGCATATTGCCATGACGTGTTGGATCTGTGAAGATGTGGTCTATTGGACCTTTACGCTAATATTGCCCAATGAGCAGATAGCCTCATGAACAATTACCCAAAGGAATAAAATCCAAAGCGATGCACGGTCCATCGCCGACAACCCACGCGTTGCTTCCCGCCACGATTTCGAATGCGCATCCCGGCTCGATCTTCTCTTCGTTACCCAATGGATCTCTGACCATCATCCGGCCGGAGAAGACATAGCCGATGTGGTTCTCCGAGGCCTTGCCCGTCTGCAAGCCGGCATGCAAGGACCATCGCCAGCCGGGATGGTAGGTTCCAGAGCTGATGGCCGCTGTTCAGAGAGCGGCATATGAACGGGTGCTGCCGTCCAGAAATTTTCTGAAATTGTCCGCGGTGTTCGGATTTCCCTTGGTAATGCCGGGTTGAGGAATTTCTTTTTTGGGAGTTATGAGAATTTTCTGGAATGGCCAAATGGCTCATTCGAAAATCACATCATACAAAATGATCGGCAGGGTGACGGGCAAAAGCAGGGTGTCGAAAACAAAGCTGAAGCCTATATCTAAACCGGGGTTTTCCGGCGGTGTGATGTCGAATTTTTCCTGGTAGACACGAAGCCGGAGGTCATCTTCTGAAATGGCCGCCTTGTCCAGGCGCGTTCCCCCATACAGTTTGGGGCTGTCTATCGAAAAATGCGATATCGTTTCATAGGTGGCACATGCATTCAGGCAATAAAAAAGTATTATAATGAACATGCCTTTTTTCATGATGTCCCCAATCATCCTGGTGTGTTATCGATCGCTTGAATAGCGATTGGTCGTTACGCTACCTTATTCCCGTTTTTCTGTCCACCTTCCTTAAAGCCTCTAAAAAAGGGCAAATGCCATCTTATCCCCCCTGACCCTGTCCCGCCCGGGGGAGGGGGCCGGGGTGAGGGGGAATAAAATAGAGCAATTTCCCAAATGCGGTTGCCCTTCCTGGGCAGCAGTGAAGGCTTGCAGAATTAGATAGTAAATGGTAGGAGGGCTAATTGAAGGAGTAGTAAAAAATAGATCAGCCCATGGAGGAATTACTTTGATTAATCAAAAATATGTCATCGTCACATTCGTCGTGACCGCCTTTCTCGCCGTGGGATTGTTGAGCAACGGCCATGCGGAAACAATCGACCCTTCCACGGATATTGCCTATCTGGGGGCATTCCGGCTGCCTGCGGACACAACCGGAGGTCAGTACGGTTGGGAATACGGCCTTTACGCGATGACCTATTACCCCGAGGGTGATCCCGATGGCGGTGGCGATGGGACGCCCGGATCTTTGTTTGTAACCAACCACACCTATGAACAATATGTCGCCGAAATAAGCATTCCCACGATCGTGAACTCGAAAGATTTGAGCACGTTGAATCGAGCTGGAACCTTGCAGAATTTTCATGACATCAACCAGGGCACGTACTCTACTTCTTATATCGAAAGCGAAATCGCCTATCTTCCCAAACAAGGTGCGCAAACGACCGACAAGTTGTATATTTCATGGAACGACTGGTACAATCCCGGCGACGAGGATCTGGATCGGTTCGGATGGTGCGAACTGACCTTGTCGAGTCCCAATACGCAAGGCCCGTGGAATCTTGGCGACTCGAATGCCGATGTGATGCCGCATACGGTTGGAGAGTACCTTTTCGAGATCCCGGCGTCCTGGGCGGCGCTTAATACCCCCGGAAAACTTCTTGTTACCGGTAAATACCGGGAAGGCGGCAGCAATGACGGAGGCGTCCGGTTTGGCGGAGGGCCTGCGATGTATGCTTTCGGACCATGGGGCCAGGGCAACCCGCCATCCGATGGTACCGCGCTGGAGAAGATAACGCTGTTGTCTTATGTGGGCGGGCATGTCTGGTCGTGCCCAGCAAGCGGAGATGTCTGCAAAGTGATGGACAGGTGGGAAGGCGGCGCATGGGTTGTGGCAGGTACCAGAAATGCAGTAATACTCACCGGCAGGAAGGGATTTGGCGAGGATTATTATGGGGACGTGTGTAACTCTCACGGATACCATAATCTGGGAGGGTATAAACCCTATATGCTTTTTTACGATCCGGCGGATCTTGCCGATGTCGCCAAAGGGGAAAAGCAGCCCTACGACCCGCAGCCCTATGCCACGCTGGATTGCGGTGATCATGCTTTCCATTCATCCTCTGAATGCAGCGATGGGGCCGGTTTCAGAAGCTGCGCCTACGATCGTGAAAACCAGCTTTTATATGTGGCGGAACCGAATGTCGACGGTGCAAAGGCTGTGATCCACGTGTTCAAAATAAAGACTGTCAACGAAATGAAATCTCCCACAAATTTAAGAATAGTTCGCTAAACTCAGTGCGTCCTGGATGCCCCCGGATCAAGGTCAGACATGACGAAATCGGCGTTTTTTGCAAATCCATCAGGTTTGGCACTGTGCCCTTCCGCCTTCTGCACGACGGTCCTATTTGTTTCTAAACTGGGCGATTCAAATTTTGGCTTCCATGGGAATCGTATAATTTAGTTGTTGATAAGTGCTTATTTCACCGTTGTTTCAATCTTGAGATTATACTTGTCGATTTTCGCATGCAGGGTCGGCCGGGAGATACCCAACAGCTTGGCGGCCTGGGAACGGTTGCCGCCGGTCATGTTGAGCGCCTCGCCCACCAGCAGTCCTCCGAAGTGATCCAGGCAGTTCTCGAAAAGGTTGCTCTCGTCCTTGTTGGAAAGCCGGCTGTGAATCCATGAACGGATATGATCGTCGCAATTGTTCTCCAAAGGCGTATTCTGGTTCGGAATGCTGCCGATGGCCTGATTGATGTCATCAGGGCTCAAAGGCGCGCCCCGGTTGAAGATCATCGCTTTTTGCAAGGTGTTGGACAACTCACGGATGTTTCCCGGCCAGGGGTTGGAAACGAGCAATGCCAATGCTTCGCGGGTGATGCCGGGATTTTCGATTCCCAATTCCGAAGAGAATTGAGCCAGGAAGTAATCCGTCAACAGCGGAATGTCGCCGATGCGCTCCCGCAGGGGCGGCAGCCAGATGGTGATCACTTTGAGACGGTAGTAAAGGTCTTCCCGGAACTGTCCGGCGGTGATCAATTGTTCCAGATCCCGGTTGGTGGCGGCGATGATGCGCACATCCACGGGGATGGTGTCCCGGCCGCCCAGGCGCTCGATGCTTTTCTCCTGAAGCAGTCGCAGCATCTTGGCCTGCAGGTTCATGGGCATGTCGCCGATTTCGTCCAGAAACACCGTTCCTCCGTGGGCCTGTTCGATTTTTCCCAGACGCCGGTGAGAAGCCCCCGTGAAGGCTCCTTTCTCATAGCCGAAAAGCTCGCTTTCCAAAAGTGTATCGGGGATAGCCACGCAGTTGATCACCAGAAAGGGTTTCTCGTTGCGGGTGCTATGCTGGTAGAGGGCTCTGGCGGCCAGCTCCTTGCCTGATCCGGATTCGCCCCGCAACAGTACGGTGGCTTCCGTGGCCGCTACCCGCCCGATGCCTTTGTAAACCTCCTGCATGGCCTTGCTTTTGCCGATGATCGCTTCGCCGCCTGCCTGGTCCGGCGGAACATCAATGTCCACCGGTGAACGCATGAACCGGCCGACTTCCAGGGCCTGACGGATCGTGTTGAGCATTTGAGGAATATCGAAGGGCTTGATGATGTAATCGAAAGCCCCCATCTTGGTGGCCTCGATGGCCGTTTCCGTGGTGCCGAAGGCCGTTATGATGATAACGGGAAGCTTTTTTTCAATAGTGTGAATCTGCTCGAAGGTTTCCAGGCCGTTCATCCCCGGCAGCCGGACATCCAGCACCACCAGGTCCACGGGCGCCTCGGTGACCATGCGAATACCGGCCTCGCCGGAGGCGGCCGTGCGAACCTGATAGCCCTCGTCGATCAAAAGCCGCTCAAAGCTTATGCGCAATTGATCGTCATCATCAATAATCAATATGGTGCTCACACTTTACCTCCATTAACCAGCATTGACCGGAAGCATAAGGGTGAATGTGGCCCCATGCCCGGGTTTTGAGTTAAGCATAATTTTGCCGCCATGTTCTCGGATGATCCGATCGACGATGCTCAGCCCAAGACCGGTCCCTTCCTCTTTGGTGGTATAAAACGGATCGAATACTTTTTTTATGATGTCGTTCGGAATGCCGGGGCCGTTGTCGCGAATCCGGATCACTGCTGCCCGTTTGTTGGTGCAAGTTTCAACGCTCTCGTTGATATCGATGCGGCCCCCGTTTGACATGGCCTCGCAGGCATTCACGATAAGGTTGACCAGAACCTCCTTGAGCTGATCCGGATCAGCCTCCACCGCCGGCAGAATGTTTTCCCGATGTACGGCGGCGTTGACATGGTAGGATTCGAGCCGGTAGCGCAGCAGTTGAACGGCCGTGTCCACCACCGTGGACGGGCTTATGGTCTGAAATTTCAGCTTTGGGGGGCGCGAAAATTCAAGAAAATTCTGCACGATGGTGTCGATGTGGTTGATCTCTTCGGAAATGACTTCAAAATCCTCCCTTTGCGTGCCGGATAATTTCAACGAGCGGTTCAGGGAGAAAAGCCGCATTTTAACGGAAGTAAAAGGGTTGCGGACACTGTGGGCCATGCCGGCGGCCAGCTTGCCCACCATGGCCATTTTCTCCGCCTGCAATAGGTTCTCACGGCTTTTTTCCAGTTCCACCTGGGTTTGCCCCACGTTTTCGATCAAACCATGCACGCTACGACTCAGCGTCTTTACGTCATTTCCGGAAAGCTCGACTTTGTTATCGCGGCTGGTTTCGATGATCAGCGCCCGTACCGGATTAAGAATCTGGTTGACCAGCAGAAAAGCCAGCAGCAGTACCAGAAACACGTGGATGACGATGACCGCCATGGCCGTATCCCGCAGGCGGGCCGCTTCCACCAGGGCGTCCTGCTTGGCGTTAAGGATGGATTCCGTGTGCTCCCTTTTGTAATCCTCGCACATCTGCAAAATGGCAAAGAAGCGGTTGCGAACGCTCTGGTGCAACTGTGCCCCGTATTCGGCCTGACCGGTCTTGTAGTATTTGATCACCTGGTCCTTTTCACGGATGTAAAGATCGTATTCCCGGGAGATGTCCGAGATGGCCGCCTGATGTGACTGCGTCGTGGCCAGGGCCTTGGCGCGTCCCAATTGCTCGCTGAAAATATGGCGGTATTTTGCCAGTTGGATCAGCCAGTCCGGGTTGTTGTCCAGAAAATAGTAGGAGACGAAGCCCTTCTGGTTAACCAGGGCGATCTCCAATGACTCGGCGCTTTGAAAGGCCACCAGGTTCTCGTCGGTGATAACCGTGAGCACCTTCTCGATGTTGTAGGAATACCACACCATCACCACCGCGCCGGACAAAGTGACCAGAACCATGGCCAGCAGCAGGAAGTAAATGCGTTTTTTAAGGCTGATCCGAGTCCACATGCAGCTATCCTTTATCTTTAATTTCCAGAAGATCCTTGATCTGTTCTTCGAATCGGCTGCGGTAGCGGGCCACCATGGCCGGATTGGCCATGATCATATCCAGCTGACGGGTGTGAATGGTCAGGTAACCGAGCACCTTCAAATGGTCGATCATGGTTTCGGCATCGCTTTGTTCCATGCGGGCACGCAAGGCATCCTTGACCACTTCGGTGCGAAACCCGCGCTCGTCCAGAAGTTCCTTGACGAACATCACCCGTTTCAAACGCCGTCCGAAATCGGCGGCCCCGCCCTTGAATTGAAACCCGATGTAGTTTTCCATGCTACGCTGGCCCACTAACGCTTCGGTGATGGCGAAATGGAATCCCAGGCGGGACTGAAGGCTGCAATAGTTCTTTGATATCATAAAATAATTCCGATTGGCCATGCTTGTTCGCACCGTGGGCAGTAAAGCCTGATTCTGGGTGGCCTGGAACATGACGGACATGAAGCCCTTGCCGTCCACAGGGGGGGGGCCTTCCCAGGGCCGGGCCGTGATGCCCTCCCATAAAGCGAGCATGGGCATGGATACGATGCGGTCGATATCAATGAATCGGTCGGTCGGCGTGCTCTCCTTGAACCCGTCATCCAGGTTGAGGACCCACCACTGCATGGGAATGTCCGCGCGCAGTTGCCGGGAAGAGCGTTCGGGAAACTTATGCGTTTTTCCGAAACGGAACATTTCGTGAACGCTTTTTTCGTGGCAGAAGCGGGTAATGTCGTGCAGGGTTTTGCAATTGGCGGCCTTGAAGTCGGGGCTGTCCGGGTCGATCAGGGTCAGAGGCGTGATCCGCGCGGCGGCCTTTTCCAGAACCGCGTGGATCGGGGTGCCCTTCATCATGGTCCTGGCCGGCGTTGGGTTGTCCATTTCGAGCAGGGCCGGCACTACGCCTTTGTAGAGCTTCCCGGCAGATGCGTCCACGGTGATTTCAATCTCGCCGGACAGACTGTCCAGCACGCCCTCGGCGCCGAACAGGGCCGGAATGCCGAATTCCCTGGCCACATTGGCCAGGTGGCAGGTGAAACTTCCTTTTTCGCAAACCACGGCCGCGGCGCGCGGCAAAAGGGTCGCCCAGCGCGCCAGGGCGCGGTCGCTGACCAGGATCGCGCCATCGGGAAAACTCAGGGCGTCCACATCCCGAGTCACCCGGTGAACCTTGCCCGCGGCCACGCCCGGGGAGGCGGTCACGCCGCCCTGGTGAAGGGCCGGTGCCGGGGACTCGTCCGGTGCGCCATCTACCGATGCGATCCATTCATCGCGCCTCACCTGCAGGGGCCGGCATTGTAAAAGCATGATGCGTCCCTGTTGATCAATGGCCCATTCGATGTCCTGGGCACAGCCGGCCTGTTTTTCGATGGCAACCGCCATGGCGGCAAGGTCGAGAATCCGGCTGTCGGTCAGGGATGGCGCATTGGATTGCGGGCCGGTGTCGTCAAGTCGGCAAACCCCTTCGTTTTCGTAGCAGATATACTTTTGCGATTTGTAAGCGATCTGTCGCTCGATGATCGATGGCTCCGGAGACTTGGTCACCCGGAAAAGATCCGTGGCCGCGGTACCGTCAACAACCGCCTTGGGCAATCCCCAGGCGCTGTTGATCAGCACGGAGGCATCCCGAATGTCCAGGGGGTTGGCCGAATACATGACGCCGCCGCTGACGGCATCGACCATTTCCATGACCCCCACGCCCATCTCGGACTCTTCGTCGGTTAGCCCCCGGTTGAACCGATAAACCATGACCGACGGAGAGTAGGCGGCCGCGACGATCTGTTTGTAAGTGGCCACCAGATTGTCCCGGGAAATATTCAGGGCGCTGTGGTACAGGCCGGCGAAAGATGCGTCCTCCCGGTCCTCGTTGAGGGCACTGCTGCGCACCGCCACCTGGGCCGGGCGGCCAAGGCGCCGGGCAAGGGAGTCGTAAGCGTCGAGAAGGGCGGTTTCCAGATCCTCGGGCAGCGGGGCATCCTGAATCAGCCCGCGCAGTTCGGCGCTGACCGTGAAAAAGCGATGATGCCCGTCTTCTTCGGTGCGCTGGATTCGACGCCTGATTTCGGTCTTCAGATCTTCATGGTCCAGAAAGTGATGAAAGGCGCGGGTTGTGACCACGAACCCGTCCGGAATGGTCAGGTTCAGGTGCCTGGCCATTTCCCCCAGGTTGGCCATTTTCATGCCCGTCTGATCGGCATGGCTTTTGTCAAGCTCGCCGAAGTGGATGACGAACGGGCCGCTGTCGCTATTTTCTTCAGTAGGCGTGACCTGGGTCTCGAGATCCTTGCGGATGGCTTCCAGGGACGGGGTAAGGGCCTTGTATTTCCCGGGCGCCAGGGCTTGCAGATGACCTACCATCTGATAGACCCGGGTATAGGCTCCCATGGTGCGCGAGCGCAGGAATTTCATGCCGAAGGGGGTTGTGCCTTCAAGGGCCTTCTCCAGTTCGGTCATGATTTCGAGCGCCCGGTTGTTGGCGTTTAAAAGCAGTTTGAACTGGTGGTAGCGCGATTGGAATTCAAGGCGCAGGGCCTCGGCCTCGGCCTGATTCAATTCCTTCGCGTCCGGTTTGAACCAGCTTTTTATGCTTTGCCAGAATGCCATTTTTCGGTTATCAGTTATCAGTTATCAGTTATCAGTTATCAGTTATCAGTTATCAGTTATCAGTTATCGGTTGTTGTTTGTTGGTTTCATCAAGGCCGATAGCGATTGCGATACCGATATCGACTATTGGGATCGGTGACCGGCCACTGATGACCGATCACCGATTACTGATTAGTGTTCCAGCTGCATCCCAACCCCTTCAAACAGATACATGATTCCAAAACCATACCACAGGGTATAGATTACGTAAAAGGCGAGGGAGAAGAACACCACCCAAAGTTTGTCGGTGATCTTCTGGGCTTCGATGCCGTAGTAGTTATAAGCCGGCTCGACGGCTTTTTTCTTCACCGTCTCGGCAATCTTGGCCACATTGAAGAGTTTCTGCTTCTTCAGATCGAAATCTATGGCCTTCAAGGCGCTCCACCAGTTGTAGAGGGCCGCTTTTTCGGCGTAGCCGTATTTTTTGGAGACGGCAGCACCGTCATTGTCATACATGGACTGGGAATCGTCCAGGATGTGGTTGAGAATCGTGGCAATGTTACCGGTCACGGCCAATTGCGCCCCGTCCTGGCCTACCTGAGCTCCGGCCTTCATGAAAAGAGGCACGGCCTGTTCGGCCTGAACCACGCTTTTCATGGTCAGGTTCAACGTCACCTCAGACGTTTCCAGGGTCTGGACGTCGGCTCGCGCCGCGTCGATGTAATTGGCGGAGCCCTTGGAAATTGAGTTATACAGGTTGTCGAGATATTCCAACCCGTTATGTCCATGGTACAAAGGCATGAAAACGGCCACGAGGACACAGCCAAACAAAATCATCATTATCATTCCCGTTAAAAACTTATCTTTTTTGGCAATCATGCGTGGCCCCCCTCTCCTCTAAGTACTCCGATATTTTTCAAGAATGTCCCGATCACCCAGACACTGAATCCGCCGATGACAATAAAGAAGGCCCATATGCCGATGGTGTCGAGTGTCGCCCCCATGCTTTTTGAGATGTTGATAACCCCCATCTCGCCCAATTTGGCGGGCAGGGCGAAAAAACGATTGACGAATCCGGCCATGACCGCCATGGCGTAGAAGCCGCGGATGGTGATGCCCGGCACGACTTTGGTCACCATGGCCCCGATCTGAATGCCCAAAAGGGAGCCCAGCAGCATGCCCATGGCTAGGGTGTAGAAGATAAAGCCGTAGACAGCATACTGGCTGATGGAAGCGTAACCGGCGGTGAAGACGATTTGAAAAATGTCGGTGCCGACCGTGGTCATGGAGGAGACGCCCAGCATGTAGACGAAGATCGGAAAGGTGAGAAAACCGCCGCCCACGCCCATGATGCCTGCCGCCAGCCCCACCAGGGCGCCGGAAAGCACCAGAAAGACCCAGGAGATGCTGCGTCCGCCGGGGGTGAAGTCGAAATCAAATTTGATCATGGGCGGGATGTTGACGTTTTGCAATTTTTGAGGCAGCCCGCCCAGGTCCGCGCCCTCGGCTTTTCCGCCTCCGTGGGCATCGCCGGTGTCCCCGGATTTTCTGGCCTTGAGAAAATCGAACATGGCGTAAAATCCCAGAAAACCGAGCATCAGCGCATAGATTGTGGTGATGAAGGCATCGGAGAGAACCGGGTTCAATTCGTAAAGCACTCGGTTGATCAGGCCGCCGGCCGTTGCGCCCAGAATCGCGCCGATTAAAAAAACCACGGCCAATGGAACCGAAACATTGCCCAGCTTGCGGTGAATGATGCTGCCCATGATCGCCTTGGCGAAAATGTGAAACAGATCGGTGCCCACGGCCAGGATGCCTTTGATGCCGGCACTCATCAGGGCCGGGGCGATGATGAAGCCACCACCGGCGCCGATGCAGCCGGTAATCAGCCCGGCTCCCAGGCCGATGAGAATGGAAACGATGAAGATACCGGTGGAATAAAAAGCAGGGCTATAAGCCTTTTTCCCGCCCAGAATATCGGGGATGGCACTACCCAGTTGATCAGCAAAGGCGAGCCCGCCCAGAACAAGCGGAACGACCGCCAACAGCAAAAGCACCAGCATCCGCTTACGATCGCCAAGGATCGTGTTGGCGGTTTGGATCTCCCAGCGTGCATGCGCTTTCGCTCCTTCCATCATGAATCTGCCCCATTGTTTGAAAAAACTCATAATCTCCCTCACTTTTTCTTTATTATAGTTATCCCCTCAGTCCAATTTTTTACTCATCCGCTCAATTTTTCCCTCATGGATGTTTTTCTTTTTAAAGGCGTCTTCCGCTTTGTAAAGCAGCTCGTCCATATCCATGGGCTTCATCAGATAATCGAAGGCCCCCATCTCCATTCCCTCGATGGCCGCCTCCATGCTGGCATGACCGGTGAGCATAATCACCTCGACAAGCGGATGACGCGACTTGATCTCTTTCAGGGTTTCGATGCCGTCCATGCCGGGCATGCGCACGTCCAGAATCACCACATCAACCGGATTCGCCTCCATCCAATCAATGGCAGCCTCTCCGCTGTCGACGCCGTTCACGTCAACTTCCCGCCGCTTCATGCGTTTGATAAGCGTGGTGCGAAAATCCGCTTCGTCATCAACAAGCAGCAGTTTCATCGGTTCCATCCGTTTTCTCCTTGTGGCGGACCGCTTCGCTTATTTTTTGCACCAGTTCCGCCAGTTCGTGTGGTTTGGTGAGATAATCGAACGCGCCGAAGCGCATTCCTTCCCTGGACGCCTTCTCTGATCCGTGACCGGTAAGCATGATAACCGGCATGGAAGGGTCCATTTTTTTAAAAATTTTAAGAAGTTCGATACCATCCATGTCTTCCAGTTTCAGATCCAGCACAGCCACGTCAAAATCGGAGCGCCTGAGCGACTGAATGCCTTCCGAGCCGGAATAGGCCTGGGTCGCCTGGATGTTGCGCTTGTAGAGCCGCTTGGAAAGCACATCGACGAATCCCTTCTCATCATCCACCAGAAGTACACGGATGGGCTTGTCGTTGGGGGCGTGTTGCTTGTTGGATTCTTGCATTGTTCTTCCTTACGCCATGCGCGCCGTGATTTCCTTGATGCGGGCATTGACGATTTTTTCTTCCTGCTGGCGCTTGCGGGAAGCCGCTTCGGAAACTTTCTGGACCAGATGTTCCATGTCGCAGGGTTTGAGCAGATAATCGAAAGCGCCGAGTTTCATCCCTTCGATGGCCGATTCCACGGTGGCGTGCCCGGTGAGCATGATCACCTCCACCAGCGGGATTTTGCTTTTGATTTCCTGGAGGGTCTCGACACCGTCCATGCCCGGCATCTTGACGTCCAGAATGACCACTTCAACCTTGTTGCCCGCGGTCAATTTCTCAATGGCTTCCTTGCCGCTAAATGCCTGTTCGACAACAAGTTCCCTTCTTGTCAGACGCTTGGTCATTGCCTCGACAAAGGGTACTTCGTCGTCCACCAGCATGATTGTTGCAATTGCCATGATTCCTCTCCTTTCCAATTTAGTTCTTCTGTTCATTATTGGCTTGGATCGCCGATGTTGTTTCGTCTTCTTCTTCCGCCTCTCCGGCCGCGACCGGAATGCGGATGCTGAACGTGGTTCCCACATCCACGGCGCTTTTAACGGTGATGTCTCCTCCCATTTTATGGATGATCCCGTAGCAAATGCTCAGCCCCAGTCCGGTCCCGCTGCCTACGGGTTTAGTGGTGAAGAACGGATCGAAAATTCGTGCCAGGTTGGCCTTGGGAATGCCCGGTCCGTCATCGGTGACGTCGATGATGATGTTGCCGTTTTGCTGTTGGGCGCCGACCGAAAGCTTTCCGCCGGTTTTGTCCATGGCATCCAGGGCGTTGTTGATCAGGTTCAGGAATACCTGCTGAAGTTCTGAATGCGACGCGGAAATGGCCGGCAGCTTCGCTTCCAGATGGGTGCTCAATTCGACATTGCTGTATCTGGCGCGTTGGGACGACAGGGAGACGACCTCTTCCAGAAGCGGGCCGATTTCGAAGTCCTCGATACGCGAGTCGGTCTTGCGGGCAAAGCTGAGCAGTTTATGGGTGATCTCCTTGCAGCGACGCCCCTGGACGCGAATTTGGTTCAGGGCCCGCTCGAACTCCTTGATGTCCTCGTCCGTTTTAAAGGCGCCGTCCTCCATCAGATCCTGAAGCCAGCCGGCCTCCTCGACCATGATGGCCACGGGATTGTTGATTTCATGGGCGATGCCGGCGGCAAGCTCGCCAACCGAAGCCAGCTTACCGGTCTCGATAACCTGCTGGTTCATGATCTCCTTTTCCTGGTCCGCGGAGGCGATGCGGCGCACCAGTTTGCCGGACATCGAAATGGCCAGGGCCACGATGGCGAAGCCGCCCAGCACGAAGAAGATCACCGCGCCCACCTGGGCGTTGGTCAGATCGGAAAAGGCGTCGTTGCTGGCCTGCTTGTAAACCAGGAGCCAATCGCCACCTTTTAACAGGGCGGAGACATAAATGCTTCTGACGCCGGAGCCGTCCAGGCGCTCCTCGATCATGACATCCTTGCCCAGGCGCTTCAGGTCATTGAAATAATTTTCGTAGATATCGAGATCGGGAGTGAAAACAAAAGTCGGTTTGGTTTGGAAATTCCCCTTGCGATTGAGGATATAGGCGAAACCGGTTTCGCCGATGTGTACCTTTTCCACCAACCGGTTGAAGGCAAGAAAGTCGATGGTGGCGCGGATGATCCACTTCTTGTTTTGCCAGGTCCTTTGAACGGCGATGATGAAGTGCGGCGTGCCGCGTAACCCCAGGAACACGTCACTGGTGAAATACTGGCTTTCGAGCGCTTTTTTAAACCAGTCGGCATCGGCATACTGCGCCTTTTCCAGCTTGAAGGGACCGGCATAGGCCACCTGGCTGCCGTTTTCGTCAACCACGCCAAGGTCGACGAAGACCATGCCATAGGCGCCTTGCAAGCGGGAAAGCTGATCGGCGATATTGCCGTTTTTGTCGATGTTGTCGAATTTCAGGCTATCAGCCAGGAACCGGATGTTGTGAATTCTTTCCGAAAGAAACCCATCGATGTTGTGCTTGTGTTTCAATACCAACTCGCCCAAATGGGCGAACACTTTTTCATGGTGGGAGGTGCTGAACTGGTGCAGGATGGTGCCGGTCACGATCATCATGGGCGCCAGCGAAATGATCGCCACCAGCAAAATGATATTGCGGGTGAGGGCTCGATAGTAGGGCGTCATTGTTTTTTTCTTTTGGTTCATAACCTTTCCTGACTGGTAAGCGATTTCAGGGTTGAGTAAAAACCGCTGTCGCTTATTCAATTATCAAGTTCAATGCCAAGCATGAGAAAAAACAGGCGGTTTATAACATATTGAAAATATAGAAGAAAAAAAGGTGTAAAAGAAAACGAAGGATTGTAAAAGAAATTGACTGTCAGGAATTTTTACATGCTGTAAAAAGATCGGACGAGAAAACCGGTGAGAAGTGTCAGGTAATTTTACGGTTGGAAAAGTTCCGGCCGTGGAGAGTGGTCGGACGGTATCGGGTGCCTGGGGTGGGTTTTGTTGCTCCACCCAATCGACTATTTCTGGTTCTCGGCCACCAATCGCTACCGGTATCGAAAAAAAGAAAAGACGATTTCGATGGCGATACCGATAGCGATGTTAGCCCGCATATGGCCGAAACGATGATCAAGGCGATTGGGGGGCTTCCAACTCAGAACCCTATAACCCGCTAATGGGGCGGATGCCCGCGGCCTTTCGGATTTCTTCAAGAAAAGGGACGCTGTATTCCCTGGCGCGCCGGGCGCCTTTTTTAAGCGTTTCCTCGATGTAGCCCGGATCGGCGACCAATTCCTCGTAGCGCCGGCGAGGCTCGGCAAGCGTTGTATTGATGGTTTCAAACAGAATCTGTTTCATTTCGCCCCAGCCGATTCCTTTGGCATATCGCTCGCGTATGGCCGCCACGGCATCGGCATCGGCGAACGCCTGGTAGATGGCGAACAGGCTGCTGGTTTGCGGATCCTTGGGCGCTTCGGGCGGGGAGGTGTCGGTCTTGATTTTCATGATCAGCTTGCGCAGCTTTTTTTCCGGCAAAAACAGCGGGATGGTGTTGTTGTAGCTCTTGCTCATCTTGCGTCCGTCAAGTCCTGTCAGAACCGCCGTGTTTTCGTCCACCACGGCCTCCGGAGGCACCATCAACTCGCCATAATGATGGTTGAAACGAAGCGCGATGTCGCGGGCCATTTCAAGATGCTGAATCTGGTCGCGGCCTACCGGGACCTTGCCGGCCTTGAACATCAAAATGTCGGCGGCCATTAATATGGGATAACAAAAAAGCCCCATGTTGATCCCTTTGTCCGGATCACGGCTTTCGGCCGTTTCGTTGTCGGCCACGGCCGCTTTATAGGCATGGGCTCTGTTCATGAGCCCCTTGGCGGTCATGCAGGTCAGTATCCAGGTCAGTTCCGGGATCTCGGGAATATCGCTTTGGCGGTAAAATATGGCGTTGTCCGTGTCCAGTCCCAGGGCGATCCATGCGGCCGCTATCTCCGTGCTGCTCTGGTTGACCCGCTGTGGATCGTGGCATTTGATAAGGCTGTGGTAATCGGCTAAAAAATAAAAACTGCGCACATCCTGAATCCGGCTGGCTTCGATGGCCGGACGGATGGCGCCGACATAATTTCCAAGGTGTGGTGTGCCGGAGGTTGTTATACCGGTTAAAATGATTTGCTGAGCCATGGGTCCTTCCTGTTGGTTTTGCGGTTGTTTGTGCCTCTTCCGACCTCCATCGCGTTGCTGATGGTTTATCGAACAGGCCTTTCCGATGTCCGGGAAAACTAATCCAGAGGATGGTTTATACGGCAAACGGTTCCGAGAAATCAAGCTATTGGAATAGGGGGGATGCCGATACCGATACCGAAAGCGATCCCAACACCGATTTAAAGAGCCGTCAAAACATGGCTTCGATCAATTGATTAACCGACACGTCCTTTATATAGCGCTCCATTTCGATTCCGCTCAAGCGTTCTTTTATGAAATCGGGTTGATGGCGACAGCCCGCCAGACGCGCTTCGATATCGCCGATATCGTCAATGCCGAAAAAGTCGCCGTAAATGCGTATGCCACGGATGATGCCCTCATCCACATCCATGCGGATATCGATGGTGCCGCCGGGGGTGCGGGTCGATCGCTGGAAATCGTAGGCCGGCGACGCACCAAAATTCCAATCCCATTGTCGGTATTTGGACTCGGCCAGCTGTTCGATGGCCTGGCGGTCCGCGTCACCAAGTCGGGTGGCGGTGGCGCCATGGGCCTTTTGAATATGCCCGCCGAGGTCCGCCATGAATTGCTCCACCGTGGGCCTTGGGGAAAGATGGTCGCCGATGTTGGTTACTCGGCTGCGAATGGATTGCACGGCCTTGTCGGTATATTTCTCGGGGTCCACCAGCAATACGGCGGCCAGCATTTCAAGATCGACGTCAAAGAGCAGGGTGCCGTGGTGCAGCACCCGGTTGTTGCTGATGTGCTGGGCGTTGCCGGAAATTTTCAGCCCGTTCACGGTCAGATCGTTGCGACCGTCGAGCCTGGCCGGCACCGACAGCCGGTTGAGATAATCAAGAATGGGACGGGTGTAGGCCGCGAAGTCGATCTCCTGCAGCTCGCCATGGACCTTGACGAACGTGAAGTTGACATTTCCCAAGTCATGGTAGACCGCCCCCCCGCCGGTGATCCGCCGGACCACGGAAATCCCATGGCGCTCGACAAAGGCCGGATTGATTTGGGAGAGGGTGTTCTGGTTCTTGCCGACAATGATGGCATTGTGGTTTCGCCAGAGCATGAAACAATCCTCGTCGGCGTTCTCGAATAAATATTCCTCGGCGGCAAGGTTAAAGGCCGGATCCGTCTCTGGATTTGAATAACAGTGCATGGTGTGCTCCTTTGCTGTAGCGGTGGGTGAATGTTTCAACTTGCGTCAATTATCGCTAATTGTCAATCCGGGGGGGGCTTTCCCAGGGCAACCGCATTTGGGAAATTGCTCCATTTTATTCCCCTCACCCCGGCTCAAGGGGCGAGGGCGTGCCGCCCGGAAATTTCAGAATAACTATGAACTTTACTTCACGAAAGTGTTCGTTTTTTCTTGACCGTCATTTTGCTTTCATTAATAATTTAAACCATTAATGCTTCGCAGGGCCGTCCCGCTGACCATCGATTTTCTTAATCGGTTTACCGATTTTTACTTTACTTCATCCAAGCAGTACCGATAGCTACAGTAGTGTTCTTCTAAATGCGGATAGCCTGAATTGCGAACGAGTTGCCGGTCTTTCCTGTTTCAGTTTTAAGTACTTCATTTTGCAGATATATTTTAAAAATTATGGATGCGGGGTAATCATGCATAAATCCTTTACGGTTATCTTTGTTGAGACATCGGCGATACTGCTTCTGTCTGTGGGCCTCTGCTTTGCCGGCCCGCCGGATGCCGGGCAACTGCTGCGCGAGCAGAAACCGCGACAGCAACTTCCCCAACAACTTCCCACGCCAGAGGAGCAGACCGGGCAGCAAACCGAAAAGGTGGGCGCCCGCGTCCTGGTCAAGGGCTTCACCTTCAGCGGCTACGAGGGGTTGGCCACCGAAGAAGAACTGCAGCGGTTGGTGGTCGATGCCATTGGCCGGGAACATGGCTTTGCCGACCTGAAGGCCGTTGCTGCCAGGGTGACCCGATATCTTAAGAAACAGGGTTGGATGCTGGCCAGGGCCTATCTGCCGCAGCAGGACATTTCTTTGGGTATCGTCACCATCGCCATTGCCCAGGGAAAGAGCGACGGTGGCCTGAATATTGAAAATGACGGTACGCTGCGCATCAGCGAATATTTTCTGAGCCTGATGGCCGAGCACGGCATCGAGAAAAATCAGCCAATCCATTCACGGAAATTCGAGCGCGCGGTGCTGCTCATGAACGATTTGCCCGGAATCACGGCCAAAGCTTCACTGGCGCCCGGCAGTAATCCAGATACCGTTGCCCTGACCATCAAGGCAAGCGAGGATAGGATGGCATCCGGCGCGCTCTGGGCCGATAATTATGGCAACCGCTATACCGGCGCCATCCGTGGCAATCTCCTTTTTGAAGCCAATGATCCCATGCAGATAGGAGACCAGCTAAGCATTCGCCTGACCGGAGCCGAGGGCCTGATGGCGGGCGAGGCGGGTTATGCTTTCCCGCTCGGTGCCAATGGCCTTCGCGGCCATGTTTCCTATACCATCCTTCATTACAATATCTGCGAGGGATACCATGCGGTCGATGTCGATGGAGATGCTCAGACCGTCGATGTCGGAATTAGCTACCCGTGGTTGCGCAGCCGCACTACCAACATTTACAGTTCGCTGGGATACGAATACAAGGCTCTGGAAGATCGGGCCTTGAATGTCGGTTTCAGCAGCAGGGATGTACATAACGGGATTTTTTCCCTGTACGGGGATCGGTTGGACAATTTCTTCGGCGGGGGCGTTACCTCATTGAAGACCGCAGTCACTATCGGCAACATGGAAGAGGATATCGCCGATATCGCCATCACCGAAACCGAAGGCGGATACGCCTACTTCAATGTCGGTTTGTCACGGTTGCAGCGGCTCGCCCGGGATCTGACCCTCAACCTCTCCTGGCGGGCGCAGTTCAGCCTGGACAATCTCGGTTCCAGTGAGCAGTTCGCCCTCGGCGGTCCATACGGGATTCGCGCCTATCCGGTGAGTGAAGGGACGGGGGACGACGGTCATCTGCTCAGCGCGGAAACGAGCTACACCCTTCCCATTCCGGAACGCTTCGGCAATCTCCAATGGAACCTGTTTTACGATGCCGGTTACATTACCCTCCACAAGGAGCCATGGCCCAACTCGATCACCACCAAAACCGGCGAGAACCGTTACTGGCTGCAGGGGGCGGGCACGGGATTCGAATACGGATATTCCGACGCGCTCATCCTTCGAGCCTGCTGGGCGTTTACCATCGGTGACAACGACGGGCGTGGCGGAAGCGGCGATGATGCCGACGGCAGGCAGGACGACAACCGCTTTTGGGTGCAGGGGGTTTGGCGGTTTTAAAAAGAATTAAACAACAGGGGACAACCATGAAAGAGATATTCGGACCGTATAGACGTTCGACATTCTGGGTGACGTTCATTCTTTTGGGGGTGGCCATGCTGCTGTGCGCCAATCCTGTTTCCGCGCTCGACGGCAATGCCTTGCCCAAGGGCGGCACCGTAACATCGGGCAGCGGTACCATTAACACATCGGGAAATCGGATGACCATCGATCAGTCGAGCCAACGGCTGATTGCCGACTGGGACAGTTTCAACATCGGCGTGGACGCAAGCGTAACCTTCAATCAGCCGGGCAGCTCGGCGGCCGCCTTGAACCGCATCAGTGATCAGAGCGCCAGCCGGATAATGGGCAGTCTGAATGCCAATGGCCAGGTTTTTCTCCTGAACCCTTCAGGGATTATCTTCGGTGCCACGGCGCAGGTGAATGTCGGCGGACTGGCGGCATCCACCCTGGATATTACCGATGGGGATTTCAATTCCGGCAACTACACGTTCCGTTCGGACGGCAGCGCAGGAAGTATTTACAACGCGGGGACCATCAGCGCCGAGGGCGGTTATGTGGCCTTTATTTCTCCGATAATAGAAAACCGCGGCACAATCGATGCGGACGACGGAACGGTCGCCATGGTGGCCGGTGACAAGGTGAGCCTGGATCTTTCCGGTGACGGATTGATCACCTACACCATTGACGAGGGCGCTGTGGATGCCCAGATAGAAAACAGCGGCATGGTCCGCGCGGGCGGTGGCGCGGTGTATGTCACGGCCAAGGCCAGAGACGAGCTGGCCAGCGCCGTGGTAAACAACAGCGGCATCATCGAGGCCACGGGGATTCAAAATGACGGCGGCCGGATCATGCTTCTGGCCGAAGGCGGACAGGTCGCGGTTTCCGGCACTTTGGATGCTTCCGCCGAGAAGGGCCTTGGCGGCAGTATTATCGCCACAGGCGACTCGGTGCACATTGAATCGGGAGCGCACCTGAACGCCTCGGGCGCAACCGGTGGCGGCGAGGTACTGGTAGGCGGCAGTTGGCAAGGAAAGGACAAATCCGTTTATGAAGCCACGACGACCATAGTTGAAACAGGGGTACTGTTAGAGGCCAATGCCACAACAAATGGCGATGGCGGTACGGTTGTCGTTTGGTCGGATGTGAACAATGAGGATTCCCAAACGCTGGCCTATGGTACTTTTAGTGCCATGGGTGGGGTTTGCCGTGGGAACGGTGGCCGAATTGAAACATCCGGGCATTATCTCGACACCGAGGGGGGAAACGGATCTGCCGCGGCCTTCAAGGGTGAGGCCGGCACCTGGTTGTTCGATCCTTATGACATTTTGATTTCAGACACGGGTGCCGATATTTCCGGCGATTACACGGCAACGGCCACCTCGACCATCACGGCATCATCCATCAACTCACTACTCAACAACGGCACCAGCGTCGCCATCTCCACCGGCAGCACAGGCACGGCCGATAATGGCGACATCACAGTACAAAGCGCCATTTCAAAAACATCGGGTGGGGATGCCACCCTGACCCTGCAGGCCAAGACCTCCATCATAATCGATGCCGATATCTCATCGACATCGGCAGCTCTCAACCTTGATTTCCAGGCGGATAACGATGCCGACGGCAACGGCATAACCATGTTGGACAGCGACATCTCCACCAACGGCGGTTATCTCAATTTCGGAACGGGTGCGACAGCCACCGTCAATTCAGTGGAGACCCTGGTGGGCGGCGATGTGTATGTAACCAGCTCGGATAATACGGCCACGGTTATCAATACCGCCGGCGGAGCCGTCAACGTTTATGGAGAGATGATCGTTGCCAATACTTCCGGACTTGACATTACCACCAGCGGAGGAGATGTCGCGCTTCATGGGATCATCAACTCTGGTAATACTTACGAATCTGTTTACCGAAGCGGAGGCATCAATTGGGTGAACGCCCTGAACCAGGCCGATGCCAACGATACGGATGGCGATGGCAGCGATGCCGGGGACAGCTACCTCGCCACCATCACCTCCAGGTTGGAAAACGCCATCGCCAGTAGGGCCGTGGATTACAATCGTTCATGGCTGGGAGGGCGAAGGATCTCATCAACCTGGCGATGGGTAGCCGGTCCCGAAGGACAAGAAGATGGAGGAAGTGGCCTACCGTTTTTTCAAGGTGCGGGGAGTGGAGGAAGCGCCATTGATGGCGCTTATACAAACTGGAATTCAGGAGAGCCCAATAACCAAGGGAATGAAACCGCTCTGGAATTTATCGGAGCTCATGGCCGGTGGAATGATTTAAACAGAACCACTAAAAAAAGACAATACTACGTAAAGGAAACCAACCTGGCCGCCTCGCCGGTAACTATCGACGCGGGCAGCGGCAACGTCACTTTTGGTGGGGAAATAGGCGGTACCAAGGCGCTGAGCACCCTTGACGTGACCGCCGGCGGCATTGCCATCAACGGTGAAAGCATCACCACCGAAGGCGCCCAGACCTATAACGGCGCGGTGACCACGTCTGTCGCCACCAGCCTTTCAGCCGGGGGGGATATCACAGCAACGAATATTGGCAATAATTTTAGCGGTATACTTACCATCGGAAATGCAGGTGAAATCGACATCGTTGATCGAAACGCGCTAACTTTGGGCGAGGTAAACGCCACCGGAACCATCGACATCGCCACCCTGGCGGGCGATCTGACCCTGACCGGCGCCATAAGCACTCCTGACTCGAGCGATGGCGCAATTATCCTCAACGCCGGCAAAAATGCGGATGCGGGTTCAAGCTCAGGCGGCAATATAATAATTTCCGGCGGCACGTTCAGCACCGGTGCAAACGGCCGGGCCACCCTCTACTCCGGAAGTATTTCCGGAAGCAGCGGACTGACGGATCTTGTGGGGTCCGGCAGCGGTCGTTTCCGCTACAACAGTGACGAGAGCCAAACTAATTACACCACGGCCCTTGGCTCGGGCATCCATGCCATTTACCGGGATCAGCCAATCCTCACATTTGCCATAGATGATCAGGAAATGACTTATGGCGGCACGACTCCCGATCTGAATTACACATACTCTGGGCTGCTGAATGGAGACGATGCAACAACAACCACGACTGCATCTGTTGGCGTCGACGCTTTACTCTCCTCCTCCGGTAATTATATCGCCGGAAATCACGCTCTGACCATCGATACATTTACCAGCACCGCGGATGATCTTGGCTATTCCGTTAATATAAGCGGCACTGGGACGTTGGCGGTTGCCCAAAAAAATGTAATTGTCAGCTATACGGCGGCGGACAGAACATACAATGGCACGGCCGAAGCCATCGTGACCGATTCCACGGGCAATATTATCAGTGGAGATACGGTGGAAATAAACGAGACGGCGTTGTTCGACAATAAAAATGTCGGAACAGACAAGACGGTTACCGTTTCGGACATCAGTCTGGCCGGAATGGATGCGTCCAACTACAATTTGATCACGGAAAGTGTTTCAACAACCGCGACTATTACTCCCGCCGCCCTGACCGTTACCGCTCGCGATGCCTTCATGGAGCATGACGAGCTGGTGGCATACAGTGGCGGCAACGGCGTGATTTACAATGGCTTCGTGGCAGGAGAACATGCGGCCCATCTGGATGGCAGTCTCAGTTTTACAGGAAACAGCCAAGGCGCCGTGGATGTGGGCACCTATACCATCACACCATCGGGCCTCTCCTCCGATAATTATATCATCGACTTCGTTGACGGCAGATTGATTATCGCTTTTATACCTGTCGATTCCGGACAGATTGCCGCTGGACAAGACGATGAAAAACCTGTGTCGGCAGGAACCATTCAGCTTCCGACGTTCGAGGATGGCGATGTTTCGCTGGAGAAAAACGGGGTCTCTTTGGTTAGATTTGCCGATTTCCCGTCGGAATGTGAGGGGTCCGTGGTTCTGGCATCGAAAAACAGCTTGCTTGTCACCGATTTTAGCCACAGCCAAAAAACAACGACCCTGTCCTGCAATTGCGCCGCGAAAGAGGAATTGAATGACATTGCAGGCGATCTCCCGGTCTACGTTGGCAAAACGGATGACGGCCTTGATTTCCGGGGTGTGTATAGAGTGAAGGAAAATCAGGACGCCATTTCCCTGACCAGGGTAAGCCGGGATGTCTCGGACACCGGCAATTTCAAGGAGCGTCAGTCAATCGCGCAAAGCGTTATTTTCAACGTGAGTACGACCGATGGATTACATCTGGAACTCACCGCAGGCATTGCCAAGGATGGGGTGCTGGTCGTTTCCGGCTCCAATGACGATGTCGACGCTATGGAAATGGAGCGGATTGTTCTCATGGCCCTGCAAAGCGTGAAGCACAATTTGGGACATTCCTTGAAAAGCATCAAGGCGGTTCACCTTGTCGCCGGCGGCGGTGCGCCTCGAACCGCATGAATTAAGCCAGCTCGTGGTGTTTGGGAGCAAGGAGACTTTTCGTAAGAGCAAAAGCCTTCGAGTGAAAATCGCTCGAAGGCTTTTGCCTTGGTTGAGGTTTACGGGATAATCGTTAGTTGTCCGAGCATTCGCCTATCAAGGTCCAGGCATCCTCCCAGGCACTACCCACGCCAGGCTCGTAAAAAGCCGCCGCATCGATGTTGGCCCAGGCACCGTAGGGGAACGCGCGAACCTCGTAAATGGATCCGTTGTTTTGAACCTGTTGGCCATACTCGTAGAAGCCGATGCCCTCGGGATAGTCCAGGAGACCATCGCAGGAAAGATCGTCATCGTCTCCGCTTTCCTCGCCATCCTCGGTGACCTCTATGGATACCGAGCTGGATTCCGTCGAGCCGCCTTCGTTATCGGTGGCCACGGCGGTCAGCTCGTACTCTCCAACCGCCGCACCGGTCCATTCGATGCTGTAAGGGCTTTCGGTATCGGTCCCCAGGGATGTTCCATTATAGAAGAACTCGACCTGTGCGATGGACCCGTCCGAATCGGTGGCGGTTGCCGTAATGGTGATGGTGTCGCCGTAGGCATAGGTGTCGCCGTTTTCCGGGGCGGAAATGCTTACCGTGGGCAATTCGTTGTTGTCTTCTTCCCCGCTGTCTCCGTCGTCGCTGCTGCCGCAAGCGCCAAGGTCTTCCCATACGCCCCATTCATCGGACGAATCCGGTTCGTCACCCTCGGTCCACCATTTGGCTTCCCACTCGTGGCCATTGTAGGAGACCGTGTCCCCGGCGGTGTAGGTTTCGCTTTCGGACCACGCATCGGCCGTGCACACATCGCTGCCGACCCAGACGGTCACGGTGGTGGACGTTACCGTCGCGCCCTGATCGTCCGTCGCGGCGGCGGTAAGGTCGTAAGACCCGGTGGCAACGCTTTCCCACGTCATGCTGTAGGGGCTTTCGGTATCTACTCCCAGGGATTCTCCGTCGGCGAAAAATTCGACCTGCACAATGGATCCATCGCTATCGGCGGCTTTGGCTTCGATGGTGATGTCCGGCACGTCGCCAAAGACTTCCTCGTCCTCCGGGCTGGTGATCGAAACGGTCGGCCAGGTGTTGCCGTCGCTGCCGCTTACCGTGTAGTTGCCGAATACGTTGGTGAAGGCATAGTCGTCGATTTCCAGACCGCTGCATGCCGAACTCAGGGTTCCCTCATCGCAATCGCCGTTGTCGCGGCCCACGGACCACATGGACAGCAACGTCACATACGAGGAGGACTGTGCCCAGCTCAGAAGCTGGCTCGCATCGGTAAGATAAAAAACTTCCGTGGATACGTCGTTCTGTCCGATCATCGGCGTAACACCGATTTTCGCATCCAGGCCAAGTTCTTCCATTTGCGCATAGGTGCTTTCCGCGGCTTGAATGGCATATCCTCCCATTTGACCGTCCGGATCGGGCGCGGCACTGTCTCCGTAGTCCATGGCCATCACATTGACCACATCGATTTCAACACCTGCATCGATGGCGCTTTGAAGAACATAGAGACCATCGTTCGTTAGGCCGGAGGGCAGAACCGGCAGGCAAAAAGCAATTTTCAGGTCAGGATTATTTTCCTGAAGCTGCTTGATCACGCTGCTGCGACGATCAATTGAATCCGTGTCGGCCACGGCCGCACCCTCTATATCGAAATCGATCCACGTCAGGCTGTAGGCATCGATCACTTCCTGGTAGGCCGCCAAAAGGGAATCCTCATCCTCGCACCCAAGGGCCAATTCCGTTCCATTGGCACCGCCAAAGGAGATGATGATATCTCCCCCGACAGCCCTCAACTCGGCGATTTCGTCCTGGTAGGAATCCATGCCCAGGGAAGATGTTCCCGCCCAGGCCGGCCTACATTCATCGCCTTGGGTGATAAACGCCAGGGTAAAGTACTTTTGACCGGTTTCCTCGTAAATATCAACCAGTGAGGGGGGCGGCCATGACGTCATGTCGACATATGGGGCAAACACTTGATCGGGGATTTCCGCCAAAGCAGCAACAGGACTCAACATCAGCAGGCACAACAGCAGCATACGCACTTTCGCTCTCATTCTTTTCTTCTCCTAATAGTATAAAAGGCGATCCCAATGATTCATTTAAAAAGGTAGAAGCACGTCAATAACGTTGCTTTTCTCCCAAAAAATATCGCCTGCTGCCGAAAAACCATGTTTTATATAAGGATATGCGGAACCTGAACATTATCCCGGCCTTGGCGATTGGGACGAAAATGTTTCGATCTGCTTCTACTCACCATGACAGCAGCATGTCTGTCGCAAAGGGTTTAGCGCGCGCAGCTATACCATTTGTGGATCGTGTAGCATATTCGATGCCATCCGAAGTATTTATTGTTCGGAGAATTCGATAAGCAGTATAGATACTGGCGGAATGATCATTTTAAGAGTAATTGGGCTTCGCGGGGAGCATGACGTACAAGCATGGAATGCGGCAATTTTTGTTCACGGCGTTCAAAAAAGTTCACGATTACTGGTTTGTAACTATTTGATGTTACATAAATTAACATGGGTTGGGCCGGGTATGGCGTCTACCTGGCCCGCACCATGGAGAAGCCTATGCCCACGAGGCTAAGCATGGAAAATCCGAGAAAACCAGTGTGCATGGTTTCGAGAAATCCCGGGATGGTCGAGGCGCTCACCTCGGCATCTCCCATGAATACTCCCAGCAGAAACGTTATGACGGTCATGGCGGAGAGCATGCCCACACTGCGCATGGTGGCCACCAAGCTGGAAGCAATGCCGTAGTGGGTCGGTTCCACGGAACCCATGATGGTGGTCATGTTGGGTGAGGAAAAGATGGCGAACCCTAACCCCATGACAACCAGGACCATGACGATGTGGGGAATCGAGGTATTCTGGCCGATAAATGCCGCAAGACCCAATCCCACGGCGCAGATTGCCATTCCCGCCGTTGCCAGCTTGGATGGAGAATGTTTGTCGGACAACATGCCGGCAATCGGTGACAAGCCCGCCTGAATCAGGGGTTGGACAATCAGAATCAGCCCCGTGGTTTCCGGGGATAATCCCTTGACCACTTGCAGGTACAAGGAAAAGAAAAAGGTGAGACCAAACGATGCCGCGTAATTGATCCAGGTGGCAATGTTGCTGAAGGCCAGGGTGCGGTTGCCCAAGAGCAGGCGAAAATCCAGAATGGGAGAGGGGTGGTTGTATTCGAAAACAGAAAAGCCGGCCAGCCCAACCATGCCCACCGCCATCAGTGCAATCGCCCAGGTTCCTTCCTTCAGGTGAGAAACGCCCACGATCAGGCAAAACAGGGAAACCATATAAATGATGCTGCCGATGGCATCGAAGGAATCGTTTTCCGCTCCCCTCCAATCACCTTTCAAGCGCAAGACCGTCAGGATCAACGCCAACAGGGAAAGCGGCACGGCAATGAAGAAAATATACTGCCATCCCAGGTGGGAAATCATCAGTCCGGCCAAAGTGGGACCCGCCGACAAGCCGAGATAGACACTGGCGACGATCACACCAATGGCCTTGCCCCGTTTCTCTTTTGGAAACACGGCGGACAAGATCGCAACCGATGTCGAAACATTACAGGAACCGCCGATACCTTGAAGGAACCTGAAGGCAATGAACTGTTCGATGGTTTTGGAAAAGGGCAGCAGTGCCGTTCCAATGGTAAACAGGATCACACCGGTGATGAAAATTTTTTTTCTGCCGATGATGTCGCCAAGGCGGCCCATGGGCAGGAGAAAAAGCGTCACCCCTAATATATAGACCATTTCCACGAGGCCCAGGTGAACGGCACTGGCGCCGTAAAATCGGCCGATGGTGGGGAGGGCGACCCCCACGGCCGACATCATGAACGGCGCTAGGAACTGCACCGCCGAAACAACAACCAGGGTTGCCCCTGGCGACGCCTGGCCGGAGGCAGGATTATCTGTTTTGATCATTTTTTTTCCTTTTCGCGGAGGCTATCATTCGGTCCATGAGTCCGATGGCAATCCGGTGTTCTTCCTCAGATAGATCCTCACTATAAGTTTTTTCAACCCTTTTCAGGGCTTCAAAAAAGTCATTTTCCATGTCCCGCGCGGCCTTTGTCGCCGAAACCAGCTTCTGTCTGCGGTTGCCCGGGTTCACGGCTTTTTCCGCCAGCCCCTTTTTGATAAGCAATTCAACGGTTCGGGTGGTGGCCGCCGGATCGATGGCAAGGGATGTGGATATTTCATCCTGGGTCAGGGGCACGTCGCTGTGAAGAAGCGCGGCGAAGCAGGCTACCTGGCCCGTGCTGAGCCCGAATGGCTTCAATTGCTCGTTTACAAACAGCGCGTTCAGCCGGGACAACATCCCAAAGCGGTATCCGAGTGATGAATTTGTGGTTTTGGTCATGGTTTCTTTACTTTTGACTTATCAATTATTGACTTGTCAATAATAAGATGGGCGTTTGAAATGTCAAGGTCGGAATTTGTAATCGCTCCTAAAAAATGAAAACCCATTGTCGCAGGCAAGGCCAGCTCTTACAGGAACCTAAATCAGGCGATTCAAATTTTGGTCTCCATGAAAAGCGTATGATTTATAATGCATTGCGCCATGATGACCTCCCAAAATTTGAAACCCGTTGGGGTTGCCGATCTTACCGCATCTACGGCGTTGGATGTCTTCCCGCATAGCCTACTATCGCGGAAAGACATCCGCCTTGTATATGCGGCAAGCTCGACAATCGCCTACTTTAGGAGGAAGAAACCTGAGTGATGGTATTAGCGTGAAGCCGTAGGAGCGGTCCATGACCGCGAAAAAATCAAGTTACATGCGATTGCCCTGAGGGACATTCTGGCTTCGGCTGAAATAAGTCGTTGATTTTGGTGTGTCGAAAATAGACGTTGTGAACGGTAGCTGTGGCGGTCTGGAATCATCGGGACGCTACCTGTAACTGTCCTTCAAAGCAGGCTTTGTCAGGGTGGGAATAGATCTAAATATCAAAAATTTTGAGATAATGGGATATTACAGATTGCCTGTACTTATCAGTATTCGCACCCATTTTTCAATGTGATTACATAATCCAATCTATCACAACTATTGAATTTTCTTGATTTACTTTGGAAATTGTGCTGTTTGGAAGGTCTAATCTCCATTTGAGTATATCCTAAAAACCAAAAGTGGAAAATTTTTCGGTTTCTTTTCCACATCCTTGTTCTATAATTAATCTTGAACAAGGAGGGTATAATGCAAACCATTGAAATCGATGATGAATTATTCGGATTCCTCCAAAGTAAGGCCATCCCATTTGTAGAAACCCCAAACTTAACCCTTAGGAGGCTTTTGCTTGGTGATAGCCCGAAATCTCAAAAAATCAAACACCCAGTCCTAAAACCTTCAACCCCTTCCAGAACTATAAGAAGGGGTAAAAAGCAGCCAAAAACTGATTTACCCAAACTAATTCAATCTGGCATTCTTAATGAAGGGCAAGTCCTATATTTATATGATTACCAGGGGAATAGAGTTGAAGGCTATGAGTCAAAAATTTCGGGTAAAAATTTAATTTGGAATAATAAACATTTTTCAATGAGCGAACTTGCAAAAGAATTATTAAAAGAAGTTGGTTTTAGTAGTGAGTCGGTTAGAGGCCCTGCACATTGGTACAATAGTGATGGAATCAGTGTAAAAGATCTATGGAAGCAATACTTAAAAAAAAATTAAGGGCAAGCTAACCCGTCACTCAAGCGGACCGGGAAAAGCGGTGGCATTTTTACTTACCAGATTTTTATTTTGAACTTTCAGCGTTTGTTCCCGGCCCGCTTAGTTCGAACGTTACAGATAAAATCAATCCATTCATCCGGAATCATCCATAGGCTCGGCACAGATATCAATACCTAATCCAAATACCAGGTAAAATACAGATACATCTGTTTACAAATACTGAGACAATCCAGAATAGGGAAAATACGCCAATGCGAGATTTAGATATTTTGCAACCGTAGTTGAAGCAACGCCTAATTTCCGTCCCGTCCCCAAGCCTCCTATGTCTCCCCAACTGAGATACAAGGGAGAAGAACCGGGTCAACAATAGCACAGAGGATAAAGAGAGATGGATGTTCACGCCTGGATCGCCATCGCCACGCTGGTCATAGCC
This sequence comes from uncultured Desulfosarcina sp., assembly GCA_963668455.2. Classification (GTDB taxonomy): domain Bacteria; phylum Desulfobacterota; class Desulfobacteria; order Desulfobacterales; family Desulfosarcinaceae; genus Desulfosarcina. Next base: position 546,874 of record CAXXOY010000011.1, on the reverse strand, counting down.
ATGGTGCTTTTCATAAGTAAACTGATTCCCCTCGAAGCCACCGCACTCTCGATCCCAGTCGTGTTAGCGATCACCGGGACCGTCAGCCCGGCCGAGGCGGCACTTCGCGGGTTCGGCAACAACGCCGTGATCGCTCTGGGAGGGATCTTTGTCCTATCGGCCGGCCTCAAGGAAAGCGGTGTCGCCACGCTGATGGGGAGGCTGCTCGAGCGGTTCGGTGGCAAAAAGGAGTGGCGTCTGGTCCTTTTGATCATGGTTACCACCTGCGTCCTGTCGGCGATCATGTCGAACGCTGCCACTGTTGCGGTCTTCTTGCCGGCGGTTCTGGTACTCTCACGCAGGGCAAATATTTCTCCCTCCCGATTGATGATGCCTCTCGGATATGCGGCGATTCTCGGCGGCACCCTCACCCTGATCTCGACCACTCCGAACCTTATCCTCGCCAGTGAACTCGAACGACTCAGTGGCGGCGTTCGGAAGCTCGGGATGTTCGAATTTGCCGTTGTGGGGATTCCCATTTCGGTTGCAGGCATCGCCTACATGGCCCTGATCGGGACACGATTACTCAACCGTCGTGCATCTGACGACACACTGAAGAAAAAAAATTTCAGAGACAGGATGGAGATGCGTTACCATCCCATGAAAAGAATCTATAAGCTGACCGTGGCGCTGGATTCGGAGTTGGCCGGCAAAACAATTGCTCAGGCAGGTCTCGGAATGCGATATCAGATCGAGGTGGTCCAGATCGGTCGCACGCAGGGCTTTGGTTATCATTTTCTGGACGTTCGTCCGGATTTGACGATTAAAGCCGGTGATGTCCTCTTTATAGAAGGGAGGGATGAAAACGCGCAGGAACTATTCCGGGAGCACTCAATTCCCATCCAAGTCGCCACGGAAGACGAGGCAGAGCAGTTATTGGGGCGTGGTGTCAATATGGCTGAGATCTCCATTTCGCCCCACTCCGACTTCTTAGATCGGAACCTGATAGATATCAACTTTCGCGAAATTTTCGGGCTATCGGTAATTGCCATCTGGAGACGAGGCAAAATTATCGATAAGAACGTTGGATCGACTCCGCTGAATATAGGTGATGCACTGCTGGTGTACGGACCTGCCCAAAACATCCGAAAAATAGAGGAGAGCGATGATCTGGTTTTTCTGGATCGGCAACAGTCCGAGGAGGATGTCCGGCGCGCACCGATCGCCTTGCTGCTTCTGTCTGCGGCTCTTTTGCCTCCTGTTCTCGGATGGTACCCACTCGCGGTTAGTGCCCTTGCCAGTGCGCTCCTGATGGTGGCGACCGGCTGCGTGTCGCTTAGAGGCGCTCAAAAATCAATCGATCTGCGTATCCTTTTTTTAATCATCGGTACGATTCCTCTTGGTGACGCACTCTTCCAGACCGGTGTGGCGGGCAAGTTGGCGGCGACTTTGTTCCCACCCGGAATGGCCATGGGCAAGTTTTATGTGTTCGGCGTACTGTTTGCCATCTCTTCTCTTCTCAGCACCACATCGAACAACGCCGCCGCAGCGGTCATTCTTTCGCCGGTTGCCTACGCCGCGGCTGAATCAAGCGGGGTGGATGTGGGCATGGCGTTTCTCGCCGTAGCATACGGCGCCAGTTGCGCATTCATCCTTCCGTTCGCCCATCAGTGCAATCTGATGATAATGGGATCGGGCGGATATCAGACCAAGGACTTCGTTAAAGTGGGGGCCGGCCTGTCCATCGTTATGGCGGTGACGGCTGTGGCTCTTCTCTCGCTATAAATCTTTACTGATTCCTAAATTCAATGCCGTTTCCTTAGCAATTCGTTTTATACTCAAAGAAAAAGCGTTGTAATTTGACTCTGTGCCTCCTCGGAAATTTTCTATTGGGTCTTACAGCTTCTGTAGTTCGGATAAATATTTCACGGAGTTTATCTGTAATTTCTACGACTTTTGGAATGATTTGATGAAAAATATGAACAATCGTATGCTTCATTTTTGCCAAGGCCTGAGTGAAATTTATCTGGTGTAAATATTTCAGCTTTTTGGATTTTGAAATAATTTGTTGTTTTGTTGTGCTGGCCACGGCTGCTGTAAAGTTCTTTGAAAATAGTTTTGCATGGAAATCCTGATAGACTGAACGGTAGGTCTTACCGGAAAAGTTTTCGATTTGGATGCGGTATTTCAAAGTTTTATAATCCTCTTCTACCGGCCAGCGCAGATGGTACAGTTCCGAAAATTGTTCATGCGGATGCGTTTCCATGTTCTTCAATGATGTGATGAGTATTTCTGTCTCTCCAGAATCCAGCTCAACTCGAATAAAGCGTACCTTGATCGGCTTGTTATCAATCCCCATTCTATGGGACTTGCGAAGAGATTGAGGAGTGGGAATGATCTTAGCGATTTGTTCCTTTTTTCCTGAATGGTAGAACTTTTCAACCAATTTCCATTGATTGTACGAGACCCTGGCGCAGAAATTAGCTCCCATTGATAAAATCAGAGCGAACAGCCAATGAGAAGGATATCCACGATCCAAAAGGATAAGATCACTGGGATGGATCTTTTTAAAATGTCTTGCTGCTAGCTCCCTTTCGCCTTTACTTTTGGGGCTGATGATGGCATCGACAGTGATTTTGTTGAGCACATCGAACATTTGAGAGCTCCTGGCTTTTGGGCAAGTTCTATCGCCCCTCGTAGGATTCCAGGCACCAAAATGATTTTCAATGTTTGCTTCGCGCGGTAATCTGAGTGTTGTGCCATCTACGGCAAGGAGGTTGAATCCGAACCACGTTTCCGATCTGAAATGATTGTAAAAGAAATTCACCATGTGATCGTTTAGCTCTATAAAGGCGTTATGCTTCAGTTTTGCACGGGCTTTGGACAAATTTCCTTTATACAAAATACGTTCTGGAACCTCGGCATGGTGAAGGACCTGGAAATATCGATCCAGTTCTTCTTGATATGATTGGTTGTTTATGTTCATTAAAAAGAAAATGAGTTCATGAAACGGCAAAAGCCTATTTCGAGTAAAATCTTTTGGATTTTCTTTGTTTCTATCTCGGAAATTATTAGAATGGATGATATTTTTTATAGATTCAACAAGTTGTGGCACACATGTGGCAAATCAAGCTCCATGCCAATCTTCTCATTTTCAATCATTTTTTCTCCTTTTATGGTGGGATTTGTTCCGCAATAAAGCATGTAGTATTATAGCATAACCCATTGTTTATTTAAAGTTTTTTAACATCTCTCCGCTTAAGGAAACGGCATTGTTCCTAAATTAGGCGATTGTCGAGCTTGCCGCATATACAAGGCGGGTGTCTTTCCTCTATAGTAGGCTATGCGGGAAGACATCCAACGCCGTAGATGCGGTGAGATCGACAAACCCAATGGGTTTCAAATTTTGGAAGGTAATCATGGCGCAATGCATTATGATTAATATGATTTTCATCAAGACCAAAATTTGAATCGCCTAATTTAGGTGATTGAAAATTGGTAAAAGTCACTATATCTTTACTATATCGAAAAAGTAAAGGGAGGCGTTATGCCAAAGGTCAGTTCAAAAAGGCAAATTACTTTGCCCGTAAATCAGTGCAAAGCTCTTGGGATCGAACCAGGGGATGAAGTGGAATTTTTTTTGGCTCATGGTCAGCTGACCATTGTAAAAAAGAAGCAGGGCGCTGCAAGCGGCATCTTAAAAAACGTCCAGGGGAATCCATCCATGGCCGATGAGGAGTCCATGGAGAGTGCTTTGCAATGATCGCAATCGATAAAAATAGCAGAAAAACATGACCGAGGGCGGGGCAATGAATAAAATTTCTCTGCTCTGTCAAACAACTACAAGACTTGGCCTAAATACTGAATTTCTATCTTTTTCTAAAAGGCACTAAGCTGGCCGGATCTGGGTCCCGGCACTCCCATTAACGCTATCGCAAATATCATCCAGAAAGGTGATGGCCGCTCTTTGCCCGCCACGTTGAACAAACTGGATGGCGGCCATGACCTTGGGCGCCATGGAGCCTTTACCGCATCCGTTCATGCGTAAAAACGCTTCCGCGTCCTTCATGCTCATTTGAGGGATAAGACGTTGACCGGGGGTGTCGAATTCGGCCATGACCCCTTCGACATCGGTGGCAATTACCAGCAAATCCGCGCCGATTTCGTTGGCCAGGAGCGCGCTGGCCAGGTCTTTGTCGATAACCGCATCCACGCCGTTGAATGCGCGGCCGTTTCTAACCACGGGAATCCCGCCGCCGCCACAGCAGATGACGATAAATCCGGAGTTGATCAGCCGTTTGATTTCCCTTTTTTCGATGATGGTGACCGGATGGGGTGAGGCGACAACACGCCGGAAGCCTTTGGGGGTTTCCATGGTCGGGTAATCCAGTTTTGAAGCCTGCTCCTTGCTAAATGACGGCCCGATGGGTTTTGACGGATTGGAGAATGCCGGGTCTTTCTCGTCTACGACCACGTAGGTGATAAGCGATACCAGGGGGTTGAAATCCTTGCCTTGCTCCATGAGGATTTCGTCCAGTACGGATTCGATCATGTAGCCGATCTGTCCCTGGGTCTGGGCCACGAGGATTTCAAGCGGCAGTTTGGGAACGGCATCACAAGCTTCCTGTTGCAATAAAAGATTGCCAACCTGCGGGCCGTTGCCATGGGTGATGATGATTCGGTAGTCGTTGGTCAATGATGCGATCTGCCGGATGGGAACCCTCAGATTCTCGAATTGCTGGCTGATGGTTCCTTCCTGGCCCTTTTTGATCAACGCATTTCCGCCAAGCGCGATGAGCAAAACAGGTTTGTCATTAACACCATGAGGTTGATTTATCATCTTTCGAGAATTTCCTTCACCACGTCGCCCAATGTCGGTTTGCCGTTGTCGCGATAGCTGTAGCGAACCCTCAGGGTCGGCTTTTCAATAGTTACCAGCCGGGTCAGATCAATGGGCGTCGCCGACACCACCATGTCGCAATCGCAGGCATTGATGGTTGCCTCCAGATCCCTGACCTGCTGCTCGCCATATCCCATGGCCGGCAGCACGTGGCCGATATCCGGGTACGTCTCGAAGGTCTTCTTGAGCGTTCCCACAAGATAAGGTCGCGGATCGACGATCTCGGCGGCCCCGTAACGCTTAGCCGCAATAACGCCCGCACCGAACGTCATCTGCCCGTGGGTGAGGGTAGGGCCGTCTTCCACGACCAGAACCCGTTTCCCTTTCATGCTTTCCCCGTTTTCCGCCGTAACCACGGAATCGGCCAGCACGATGCGGGCCTTGGGATTGTGTTTGGCAATTGTCTTTTTGAGGGTTTCCACATCCCTGGGGTCGGCGCTGTCCACCTTGTTGATCAAGGCGATATCGGCCAAAAGCAGATTCGTCTCGCCGGGGTGAAAGGTGGTTTCATGGCCAACCCGGTGGGGGTCGAAAACCACCACGTGCACATCCGGTTTGAAAAACGGCGTGTCGTTGTTGCCGCCGTCCCAGACCACGATGTCCGCTTCCTTCTCCGCCTGTCGAAGAATCTTTTCGTAATCGATGCCCGCGTAAATAACGGACCCCATGTCTATGACGGGCTCGTATTCTTCTCGTTCTTCGATCGTGCAGTCGTGTTTTTCAAGATCGTCGTAGGTCGCGAATCTCTGCACGATCTGTTTGTTCAGGTCGCCGTATGGCATGGGGTGACGGACGGTAACGACTTTTGTGCCGGCATCTTTAAGGACCTGTGCGATATGCCGACTGGTTTGTGATTTGCCGCAACCGGTGCGAACCGCGCAAATCGATACGACCTTTCGGGAAGATTCAAGCATGGTATATGGCGCACCGATAATCACGAAATCCGCGCCCGCGGCGGTCGCCTGGGAAGCTTTGTGCATGACTTCCACATGCGGGACATCGCTGTAGGAAAAGGCCACCAGATCCACCTGGTTTTCCCTGATCAGGTCCATCAACCCGTCATCGCTTTTAATCGGAATGCCGTTGGGATACATGCCGCCGGCCAATTCGGGGGGATACAGACGGCCATCGATGTCCGGGATCTGGGTGGCGGTGAAGCAGATTACGTTATAGCGTTTGTTCTCCCGGAAATAGACGTTGAAATTGTGGAAATCACGACCTGCGGCCCCCATGATGATGACATTTTCTACCATGGTTAGTCCCTCACTCAATGTTGTTTACTTTAGCGAATCAACACTACCTACCTCCAGGGTTGCCTACGCAATTCCAGGTTGGCGCTCCCTCGCCCCTTGCGGGAGAGGGTCGGGGTGAGGGGTGTTAAAACGTCATTATTCCAAACAAATAAGGTTTGTTGTCGATTATGACCCCCTCATCCTGTCCTTCTCCCTCCGGGGGAGAAGGGACGGTCGCCGGTTGCTTTACAGCTTACAAAAATATTGGTTCAAGTTCCGACCGCCCTCGTTTTTTCTTAAGTCAACGACATTGGTCCCTCACTAACTTGGATATCCGTTCAAGCGCCCAATCGACCTGATCTTTTGTAATCACCAGTGGCGGTGCGAAACGAATAATGTTGTCGTGAGTTTCCTTGCAAAGCATGCCGGCTTCCTTCAGCTTTTCACAATACTGTCTGGCGCCCCCCGCTTCGGGATAAAACTCCATGCCGATCATCAACCCTTTTCCACGAACCTCCCTGACCAACGGGCCGGCGATGGCGTTTAGTTCGGATAGAAAATAGGCGCCCATTTTTTCGGCGTTCTCAATCATGCCTTCTTCCACCAAAACCTTGAGGGCTGCCCGAGCGACAGCGCATCCCAATGGATTGCCTCCAAACGTGGAGCCATGTTCTCCCGGCTTGAGCACATCCATGACCTCACTATTGGAAAGAACTGCCGAAACGGGGTAGAATCCACCGGACAAGGCTTTGCCGATGAGTGTCAAGTCGGCCTCAATGCCCTCGTGCTCCTCGGCCAAGAGCTTTCCGGTACGACCCAAACCGGTTTGAATTTCATCCAGGATCAGCATGATTTGGTTGGTTTCGCAGATGGATCTGATTTCTTTCAAATATCCGTCCTGAGGGATGATCACACCTGCTTCACCCTGGATGGGTTCGACGAGAAAACCGACGGTATTCTTGGTAATTGCCTTTTCCAGTGCTTCCGCATCTCCATAAGGGATGATCTTGAACCCGGGCGTGAAGGGACCGAAATCCGCCCTGGCGGCCGGGTCCGTGCTGAAACTGACGATGCTGATGGTCCTGCCGTGGAAGTTGTTCTCGCAGACGATGATTTCCGCCTGGTCCGGCGCCACCCCCTTAACGCGATAACCCCATTTGCGAACCGTTTTGATGGCCGTTTCGACCGCCTCCGCGCCGCTGTTCATGGGAAGCACCTTGTGTGAATGGGTCAGTTCACAAAGCTCTTCATATAAAAGCCCCAGTTGATCGTTCCTGAACGCCCGCGATGTCAGGGTCAACTTGCCGGCTTGTTCGACCAAAGCCTTTTGGATTTTGGGATGGCAGTGGCCTTGATTGACAGCAGAGTAAGACGACAGACAATCCAGGTATTTGTTGCCGTCCACATCCCAGACCCAAACCCCCTCACCACGGTCCAGGACAACATTGAGCGGTTTGTAATTGTGGGCGCCGAATTTGTTTTCCAGTTCGATGTATTGATTGGATTGCATTTCCGCCTCCTCGTCATGCTTGTCTTTTAGGTTTATTAACGTTAATAATTATTCGTATAATATGGGAATCCTTATGAACGCCAATGAAACCGTTCTATTGACCGGATAAAGCAGATGAATGTCGCCAACTTCGATCTTAATTTACTCGTGGTTTTCAATGCCATTTATGAAGAAAAGAGCCTTACCCGTGCAGGGCAAAGGCTGCGTCTTACGCAACCCGCCATCAGCCATTCATTAAACCGTTTACGGTCGGCCTTTAACAACCAGCTATTTGTCCGGCATGGAAACAACATGGTGCCAACCCCTTTGGCTGAAAAAATGATGCCGGATGTTGCAGAAGTACTGGGCTTGACGGAAAAAATGTTTCAGGGCTGGGAAGTTTTCGAGCCGAGTCAATCGTCGCGAACATTTTTAATCGGGATTCAGGATTATCCCATGTTGGTGGTTTTGCCCCGCTTATTGGAAATTATGGATGTAATCGCGCCAAACATCAACATTAAAACAAGCCATCTAAGAAAAGAAGACCGTAAAACAGCATTGGAGGAGGGGAAACTGGATATGGTTATTGGTGTCAAACAAGAGTTTGGCAGCAATATCGATCATCAGTACCTATTCAGGGATCAAGAAGTTTGCATCATGAGGAAAAACCACCCGGATATCGGCGCGACGCTTACCCTGGAGCAATACACCGCGGCTGAATTCATCGGCCTATCCGTATCCGAGTACGAGGTTCAAGCCATCGATGTTAAGTTGGAAGAGATTGGCAAAAAACGAAATATACGCCTGATTGTTGAAAATGAAGTCAACATTCCCCATCTGGTCGCCAGATCGGATTTCCTTGCAAATGTGGTGGCGCTTGTTGCCGATGCATACTCCGACCTGCTGCCCATCAAAATAATGCCCTTGCCGATTCCCATCACCGACATAAGCTTCTACCAGTACTGGCATAAGCGCCATGATAAAGAACCCGCCCATGTTTGGCTTAGGCAGACAATTAAGAGTATTTGTGAGAGCATAAATGCGGAGCCTGTTCAATAATGCCCATTGTACAGGCGCGCGGTGTCCTTACGGATCACCGCGCACTGTCCCCGAATCCGAGGGAGAATCGACAGATTTGGGATCGCCGGAAATATCATCCTATTTTCCGTCGATTTTTTCCTGCGAAAAAACGCGACTGGGATAGCGGATCAACTCCTGAATCTTGGCGTTTCGAATTTTTGAATCGTGGGCATCCTTTTTCTCGAACGCCTGGGCCATTTTGGTAAGCAGCTCGTCGAACTTGATCGGCTTGAGCAAATAGTCAAAGGCGCCCAGCTTCATGCCCTCGATGCTGGTCTCCACGGACGCATGGCCGGTGAGCAGCAAAACCTCCACCAGCGGTTGAATTCGCCGGATTTCCCGCAGGGTCTCGATGCCATCCATGCCCCCTGGCATCTTGATATCCAGCAGGACCACATCGTACATCTCTTCCTTCAGTGTATTGATCGCATCTTCGCCGCTGGCCACACCGATGGCATGCAGGTTGCGTTTTTTTAGGCGATTGACGATGGTTTCCTGAAAATCGAGTTCGTCGTCCACCACCAGAATTCTGAATGTATTCATGGGCTCCTCCTCGGTTGACTGCGGCAACCGAATCTAAAGGTCTATGGAAATCGATGGAATGCCTTCTCTTAATACTTAATTCTTAACACTACTATTTTTATTTTTTTTCAGGCAACACAATCGGCAGCGTAACAGTAAACGTGGTTCCCCCTTTTGGGCTGCTTTTCAACGTGATGCGTCCGCCCATCTTTTCTATGATGCTGTAACTGATGGAAAGCCCCAGACCGGTGCCTTTGCCGGTATGCTTGGTGGAAAAAAAGGGATCAAAAATTTTCTTTTGGATCGCTTCGGGTATTCCGGGGCCGTCATCGTGAATAACGACATTAATAAATCCATTTTCCTGCCGGGTGCAAATATCTATGGTGCCGTCGCTGCCGATGGCGTCGATGGCATTGTTGATCAGGTTCATGAATACCTGCTGCAACTGGGATTGATCGCTGGCGATCACCGGCAGGCGCTCGGTAAAATTGCGGCGGATCTCGATGTTGTTGATTCTGGCGGGGTTGGCGAGAATTTCAATGGTCTGATCGAGGACGTCGTTGATTTCCACATCGTCCAGGCGTGGTTCCATGCGGCGGGCGAAACCCAACATGTTATGGGTGATTTTGCGGGCCCGATCCACATGCTCCTCAATCTTTATGATGGAAGCGGCATATTCCTTGTAGTTCTCGCTTTGCTGGAATTCCTCCTCGGCCAGCAAATCTTCCATCCATCCGGCTTTTTCTCCGATCACCGCCAGGGGATTGTTGATTTCGTGAGCAATGCCGGCGGCCATCTTGCCCAGGGCCGCCAGTTTGTCTTGCTGGATTAATTGGGCGTTTAGCTCGTTCATCTTGCGGTCGGTCTCTTCCAAATGGCGTACCAGCGTATTGGAAATGAGAACTATCGCGGCAAGGATAATGACGCAGCCCAGCAAGATGATTAGAACTTCGGTGTTGCGCGCACCGGCCATCCAACCGCGTTCCTGCCCTGCGATCTGGCTGATGGCCAACAGCCATTGGTTATCCTTGAGCCAGCAGCCGGCGATATAGCGGGTGTCGCCGCTTTCGTCTTCGAAGGCGATGACCGTGGCTCCCTCCCCGAACTGATGCGTGTCGACCTCCCATTGTCCAAGTGTCGAGCCGTTGAAGCGTGGGTCGGTTTGAAACAGACCCTTGCGATTGACGATAAAGGCGTCGCCGCTGGTGCCGACCTGAACGTTTCTTACCAGTTGATTAAGGATGTCCGAGTCGATGGTTGCCCGTAAAATCCAACTGCCGTCCCCGTTGATTCCACGCACGGCGATGATCACATGGGGAACCTGGCGGAACCCCATGAAAACGTCGCTGATGAAGGTGCCGCGGCGCACGACCTGATCAAACCACGGCTGCTGGTAGTAATTCAACCCCTTTAGATTGTACGGTCCGGAATAGGCCAGTTGGTTACCCTTTTTGTCGATGACGCCCAGATCCACCAGCCCCAGCCCATCGGCGCGCTTTTTGATCAACTGGAACAGGCGCGTCAGATTTTCCTGGTCGTTGAGCGCTTCGAAACTCTGGGTTTCGACGATCATGGACAGGAAGTTGGTCCGTTCCCGAAGGAAAACATCGATGGCATTGCCCTGGGAGCGGGCCAGATGGCGGACCTGGTCTTCGATACGCTCACCGTACAACATGCCGAACTGGTAATAGATCGCCGCTCCCAGAAGGACCAGGGGTACAATGGACACCATCAGGGTTATGGTGATCAGTTTTATCCTGAGATTTTTATACAAGGTGCGTTTCATCGGATTGGATCCCCTGATGGTTGTACGTCATTGCCCTGGCCATGACTGCCGATTTACCAGGTGAGAAAACGCCAGTACCCGAATACCGACCAGAACCAGAGTACCAGCCATCCCAGAATGGTAATGGGTAAGCCATATTTTACAAAATCCATCACGTCAAGCAGGCGCTCGCCGGTTTCAGGATCTTTCCCCATGCCGAAACAGATGGCGTTGTTGGGCGTGCCCACCACCAGAAAGTTGGCAAAGGAAGAAGAGAAAGAGGTGATCAAGCCGACTTTCCAAACGCTGACGTTGGCCAGGGTGGCCATGGGCAATACGATCGGTCCCAGGGCCGCGACCGTGGCGCCGTCGCTCATGAAATTGGTCATGGTGCCGGTCAGGATGCTGACGCCGATCACGAGCCCGTCACCCTGAGTAAGAAAATCCGGTAACAGGCCGACAAAGGTGCTGGCCAGCCACAAGGCCCCGCCGGTGAACTTGAGAGCCACGCCCATGGCGCAAGCGGCGGCATACAAGCCCACCACGTCAAAGGCTACACCGTTTTGAATATCGTTCCAGGTGAGAATCCGGCACAAAAACATCGCCATCACCGCATACAGGGTCGGGCCCCCCAAGCCGGCGTGCTCACCCAGGATGATCCAGGCCGCCACCAGAATCACCAGGATAATCGCCATGATGGCCTCCTGGCCGCCGAACTTGGGCATGTTGCGGACTTCCTGTTTGACGACTTCGCTGGGATTGACTTCGGGAACCTTGAATTTGGGTTTCAGGCGCAGGTACATGAACAGGCCGATCACCCAGGACATCACCGGCACGAAGGGCATGCCGATTTTCATCCACTCCAAAAAGGAAATGGGCATGCCGTATTCCGCCAGATACCCCACCATGATGGCGTTGCGGCCGCCGGCCGCCGGTGATCCCGGACCGCCGTGGTTGGCCGCGAAGCAGACCCCCAGCAGGAGAAAAATCGCCAGGGCGCGGTCTTTTTTAACACCGTGCATTTTGCAGGTCACTTTGTAGATGCCCATCAGTACGGGAATCAGAAGCGCCACCAGGGCATGCTCGGAGAGAAAACCGGCCGAAATCGCCAGCATGGGCAGGAACAGAAAGGCAAAGGCCTTGGTGCTTTTAACCCGTGAAAGCAGAATCAAGCCAATGCGTTTGTCCAGGCCGGTCTTGGCCACCCCCACGGCCACGGCCAAAATGCCGAAAATGAAAAATACCGCATCTTTCATGTAGGCCTTGGAAATCTCGTTTATGGGCAGGATGGCGAACAAATACAACATAACCCCCACCAGGATATCGGTGGCGCCCAGGGGAAGCGCCTCGGTGCCCCATAAAAAAGCGGCCAAAAACAGTATACAAATGGTCACCTTGGCCATTTGCGCCACCTGGTAATGGGTCAGCAGGGGCTCCACATGACCATGATCGCCCCCTTCTTCGGCGCTGGCCGCCTGGCCCGCTTGTTGGGCATCGTATGCCTCGGGACGTAGTTTCTGGTTCACCGTGTCGGTGATGGTCGTGGCGCCGGACGCCAGGCTGTAACCATCCGGTTTTTCCATTTTGACCATATCCAGCATGCCTTGGGTCGGTGGCATAATGACGAGAAAGGTAAATACCATGGCGGCGATAATGAAATAAATCGGCTTATATCCGGGCGTGTTCTTCCAGGTCCACTTGCGGCCACCCATTCCCTCTGCCAGCGATGGGTCAAAGCCGTGATTGACTGCTTCTTGGTGTGACATGCTTCCTCCTTGATCGGTCTTGGCTGGCCGGATCATTCGCCAGGCAATAGTTATTCTCCAGTGCCGAGTGATGGTTATGGCCTCATGCTTGAGCAATGCACATGCCATTGCCGGAAAGCGCTGAGAAATTTTGTAACGGATTGTATTTATATGCGTTTTAAATGCGATCAGAAAAAGGGGGAAAGCATTCCGAGAAGGCATCTGTCAGTATGTTTTACAGGTTGTAAAGGGCGGTTTGAGGCTCTCGGAAGGGGGGGGAGGGGAATGCGAGGGGTAAAAAAAGTGGGCACCCTGAGATATGTGTCTGGGGTGCCCTAATTAGTGTTAAGATTTAAGTTGTGGATAAGATCCTTTTATAAAAATCGTCAGTATTCCTTCACTTAACACTTTAAACTTTAAACTTCACATTTGCCAGTAGGTGCCACTCCCACGCAGAGCATGGGAGCGAGAGGTGTTGAAATTGCCGTCTAACTTTAAGCCATCACCCGCGCCCACTCAAAGAACAGATCCTGCTCGCGTACAATACCGACCACGTCGCCGTCTTTCATGACCAGCAGCCGGCGGCAGCCATCGTCGACGATCCGGTAGGCGGCTTCCATGAGGCTCGCCCCGGCATCGATGGTCGGCGGTGCCGGCGACATGAGATCGCCCACCGGCGTCGAAGCCAGTTTGTTGACCTTACGGGTGAACATGCCGTTCCAGAACATGGGGGAATAATGCAAGCTGTCCGCCGTGGAAGGCTTGGGCGCCGACAAGTAGCCGGGGAGTACCGCATCCAGGAGATCGATGATGGCCAGGAGCCCCTTGACCTTGCCCCTCTGATCCAGGACCAGCAGGCTCCGATGACCGGTTTCCATGATCCGGCTGGAATGAATCTGGGTGGAGAAGGATTGTTTCAGTGCGGTGATGCCTTCCGCCACGGTCTGGTTTTCCGTCACCGTGGTGTATTCCTCCAAGGGGATCATTATGTCGCCGACCGATTTTTCTTCATCTTGGTCACGATCAATGCGTTTCAAATGGCTGGCGTCTACGATACGGGAGGCCAGAAGATCGATGTCGCAGGGTTTGGACAGGTAATCGAAGGCGCCATGTTCCAGCGCGTGCTGGGCGCTGTCGCTGGCGCCGTGCCCGGTCAGCATGATCACCGGCAGGCCGGGCGATTGTTTTTGAATCGCCTCCAGGGTCTCGTTACCGTCCATGCCCGGCATGCGAAGATCCAGTACGACCACATCCGGTTTTTCTTCAAGTTTGGACAACGCTTCGATGCCATCGGCGGCAATCAATGTATCGAACCCTTTTTTATGGAATACCTTTTTGGTCGCTTCCCTGAAGCGGGGTTCGTCGTCGACCATTAACACCTTTATTTTTTTAGCCATTGCATTTGTCTCCTTCAAGCAAAAAGCTTCGGTTGTTTGTCTCATACTCCAATTATTAAAAGTATGGCGCTGATCAGCATTACCAGGCATCCAAAGGTTGCCAATACAACCATGGTGGCCCTGGCCTTGGTGAGCCCCAAACCACGCACCAAACCCGTTCCGATCAGCCACCACCGCCAGGGCTCGGTGAAGAAAACGGCTGCCGGAATCCATGCCAGAACCAATACCACACTGGCGCTCAAAGAAAAAATGGGCCACAGACGTGCCAGGGAAAAACGCCTGCCGGTAATGGCAATCAGAGCCAGGTGGGCAATGCCGGTGCCGAGCACCGCCATCCCGATGGCATTGACAAGCGAGATGATGAATGTGCCGATCCTGGCTGCGGCCGGATTGACCAGGGCCGAGGCCGCGGAGAAAAACAGCGCCGACAGGAGCAGAATTCTCCAGGCCTGACCGGTCGTCACCTGGTTGAGACGGTCCTCGAAAAAGGCACTGGGGCGCATTATTATCGCGGTTACGGTATTCACGGCATGACCCTCCATTTTCTTTTTTCGTTTATATCACGCCAAGTTTGTAAAGTATTCCCGCACCGAGCATGAAAAGGGTCAGCACAAAGTAAAAGCGCCGCTCGGTTTCCCTGGAAAACCAGAGCCTTCCCGATTGTTGAATCAGGGCCGGTTTTTGTTTTCGGGCAGTCATGGTTTCTGTTTTCATGGTCGATTTCCTTTTTGTTGCCATTAGAAGTTCGGAAGGCCGCCAAACCCCCTGAAGATCCAGTAAGCGCCGGTCAAGCCCAAAAGGACGATATTGGCGATAAACCACATGGGCAATCCCACCCTCAGGTAATCCTTGGGTTCCAGATAACCGCTGGCGTACACAATGGCGTTGGGCGGCGTGCCGATGATCAGGCAGTAGGCAAAGGATGACGCGGCGGCGGTACTCATGGCCATGAAGGGTAAAAAGGTGGTGCCGGGGTGAACCAGGCCGGCCATGTTCAGGGCAATCGGTCCCACGGCCGCGGCGGCCGGACCATCGGCCATGAGGTTGGTCAATATGGATGTCAGACCGTTGCTGGCGGCCATCAGCGGCAACCCCGCATCCATGCCCAGGGGAGCCAGGGCGTCGATGGCGGTGCGGGCCAGCCAGTAGGCGGCGCCGGTGCTGTCCAGAGTACGGCCGAAGATGATGGCGCCGGCATAGAGCCAGACCACGCCCCAGTCCACCTTTTCCTGGTAATCGCGCCAGTTGACCACCCCCGCGAGAAGATAGGCCACCGCCCCGGCCACGGCGATCACACCAATGCCCAGACGCACCGGATAGATACCCATGTTGTAAAACTCTTTTTCGGTGAACCAGCCGAACACCATGACCAGGAAGATGATCAGGGCCGTGATCTGCTTGCGGTTCCACCCGCCCATGCGCCCGATCTCGTTTTGCAGATGGTTCATGGCCGGTTCAAGGGAAGTGATGGTCGGCTTGAAGCGCCAGTTGACCATCAGCCAGGTGGCCGGAATCATCACAACGAGAAAGGGGAAGCAGTAGGTGATCCACTGGCAGTAACCGATATCCATGCCGAACATGTCCGCCAGGTAGGTCATCATGATCACGTTGCGGGCACCGCCCGAGGGCGCGCCGGGACCGCCAATGTTACAGGCCATGGCGATGGCGATCATGAGCATTTTGCCCAGCTCGGGGTCCTCGGGGACCTCCTTGGTCAGGCTGTTCTGATAGAGCAGCATGCCGATGGGCAGGAACATGGCCGCCAGGGCGTGGTCGGAAATAAACGCCGCCAACGGGGTGATGATAACGAAGAAGATCAGGGTGATCCAGCGCACGTTGGGCACGGCCAGCTTTCTGAACATCATCAGGCAGACGCGTTTGTCCACACCGGTTTTGACAAAGGCGGCGGCGAACATCAGGCTGCCCATGATGAACCAGCAGGCATCGTCCCAGTAGAGCATGGCCACTTCCTTGCGCGAGGTGACGCCGGTAAACACCAGGATCAGGCCGATACAAAAAGACACCCCGGGCAGTGGAATGCATTCGGTGAGAAAACAGAGCACCACGAAGGCGCCCATGGCGATGGAGACCTTGATGAACCAGGCCCCCTTGTCGGCCGCGGCGAGGTCCTTGCCGGATAGATCCTCGTATTTCAACTTGTCTTTGCGAAGTTCCATGCAGGATCTCATCAGGGCGAGGTAATTCTCGTCCGTGGTTTGATCCTCGATATAGGCACGGGCCCTGTCGAAATTGCTTTGATCGGCCTTGATTTTATTCTTTTTGCACCACTTCATGTCCCGTTTGAGATAACGATCACGGGTGAGCGCGCCCATGTTCATGTTTTTTTCCATGATCCGGGCGGTGAGCAATTGCCACTGCGAGGCATCGGAGGTCGTGATGTCGAACAGTTCCTGATTGACATGTTCAATCACCACTTTCGGGCCGACGCGGTACTCGGTGCCCACATCCTTCATGCCGTAGGGCGTCGGCATTAAAAGCAGTACAAAAAACAGAACGACCGGAATGCTGAACATCTTCCAGTCCACATATTTATCGTATCCGGTAACTTTCTTTTCTTTCTTGGGCATCGCTGAACCCCTTGATAATTTCTTTGGTTGTTAAGTGCGGACCGTCAACGTCCACATGTTGCCGCCCGCCGTTACACCTGTTGTTCCCTCAGTATTTCCTGGGGCGACCGCATCACTTTGCGCATGCCGGCCACACGGATCTTTTCCTCGATATCCACCCGACGGAGGAAGGCGTTCTGCGCTTTCTGGATAATCTCTTCGATGTCCGCCGGCTTCATCAGATAATCCACGGCGCCGGCCTTAAGCCCTTCGATGGCCGATTCGACCGTGGCGTGACCGGTGAGCATGATGACCTCCACCATGGGAAACCGGGATTTGATCTCCCGCAGCGTGGTCACGCCATCCATCCCCGGCATTTTTACGTCCAGAATCACCACATGAACCCGATTGGTTCTGATCAGTTCAAGGGCGTCCGCTCCGCTTGTGGCCGTCAAAACGTCAATGCTTTTTCTTTCAAGGAGCTTTTTGGTCGTGGAAAGGAATCGTTCTTCATCGTCCACAAGCAGCATTCTCATTTTTTCCATTTTTTTCTCCTCCTGTTCGTGAGCACTCGGTTTTATTATTTTTGTGTCTTGTGTTATTCAATCGGAAGGTCGATGGTAAACGTCGTGCCCTTCCCCACCGCACTGGCCACCTTTATATCTCCCTTCATCTGTTGGATGATACCGTAGCAGACGGAAAGCCCCAGACCCGTTCCCTTGCCCACCGGCTTGGTGGTAAAAAAAGGCGTGAATATCTTCTCCATGTCCTCGGGCGCGACACCGCCGCCATTATCCTCGACTGTTATGGATGCCTTGCCCTCATCGTCGGCGAAAAGATTGACGGTTATGGTTCCTCCCTTGCACCCGCGGTGCTCGGTGATGGCGTCCATGGCGTTGTTCAAAAGGTTTAACAGGACCTGTTGGAGCCTGGCGGCATCGGCATTGACCGTGATGGGTTCGGCCGGCAGGGTGCGTTCGATGGCAATGCCCGCCACCTCGGCTTTTTTCTCCACCATGGTGACGATTTCCGGAACGGCCACCGCCAGGTCCAGGGGCTCGGGACGGGATTCGCTCTGTCTGCCGAACTTCAAAATGGATGCGGTAATTTTCGAACAGCGACCGATCTGGATTTTGATCTGGTCCATGCTGTCAGCCACCTGTTCGTAGGCATCGCCCTCCTTGAGTTCTTCGGATTCGATCATTTCCTCATGCAGAACCTTGATCAGAGACATTTCGGCGTTTATGATCTGAAGCGGGTTGTTGATCTCGTGGGCGAAGCCGGTGGCCATTTCTCCCAATTCCGCCAATCGCGATGCACCGATGAGTTGCTGGTTCAAAAGAGCCTTTTCCGAATCGACCCGTTCCATTTTTCGTACGATCGCCCCGGTCAGGACAAAAGCGATGGCAACGATGGCGGCCATCCCGATAACGCTGATCAACAGCATGGGCATCCAGGCGGCCCGCAGGGCCGAGAAGGCGTCGGCCTCTTCCTGCCGAACCACGAGAAGCCAGTTGCCGTCCTTGAGCCAGGTGGTTGCATAAAGAAAAGAAGCGCTTCCGAATTCTCCGTGAATAAAGGTGTGAACCTTCTCGTCTTTTGGCGGAAGCGGCAGATTCTCCTGCAAAGCGTCCATCAGATTGCCGCCGCTGCGGCGATTGGTTTGCAGCACCCCCTGGCGGTTGACCAGGTATGCTTCGCCGGTTTTTCCGATGCTGATTTGGCGCACCAGATGATCGAATCGCTGGGAATCCACGGTCGCCCGGATCACCCAGGTACGCGCTCCTGTTTTTTTGGAAACGGCGATGATGAAATGAGGAACCTTGCGGTAGCCCAGAAAAACGTCGCTGATGAAAATGCCATTCTCGACGGTTTGCTTGAACCAGTGTTTGCTCTTATACGATTTGCCCGACAGGTCGTAAGGTCCGTGGTAGGCCTTGTGAATGCCATTTTCGTCAAACACGCCCAGGTCGACGAAGGCGCTCGATGTGGACTGTAATTGTTCAAAAACGGAGGCAAGGGTTTGCGGCTGGATAAGACTGGCAAGATCGATGGTGTTGAAAACCAGTTCAAGATCGTGCGTGCGTTCCTTGAGGAAGGATTCGATCATTTGCCGGTGATCCGCGGAAATCCTTCTCATCGAGGCCATGGTTGCATTCTCGATGGAATGGGAAAAGGAGAAGTTGCCGATCCACAAAATCAGGGCAAAAGGGATCAGGGTGACGGCGATCACGCTTACCAGTACGAATTTTCTTATTTTCCCATAAGGGGATGCGTCCATCGTAAACCTCCTCACTTATTCTTCTCAAGGATGTCGCTTACGGCATCCATGATACGTTCGATGCTGTCGCCGTCCTTCTCGATCCGGACCATTTCGGAGGGCTTGAAGGAAGAGGGATGGTTTGCACCGCGGACACAATATAGAATGGTCGGTAACTGAGGGGTCCGATTGGCGAGTTTCCGGTACAGGCTGATCGAATCGACGCCGGGAAGATCGGGGTCCAGCACCAGCAGCCCGATGGGCAGCCGGCTGTCGATGGTTTTCAAAAGCCGTTCGGCGTTGTCCACAAGCCTGACTGTCAGGCCGAATGCCGTCAATTCCCGTTTAAGGAGATTGCGAACATTTGGATTGCGATCGGCAACGATGATTTGAGCTGTGTTTCCCATGGTTCTTATGCGGTAATTAGCGATGCATCCGGCATTGTTGATAAATCCAGTGTGAGGTCGAACTCACCGCTCCCTTCTCCTCGTTTAATGGTAAATCCCAATTTCTTCCCCAGGGAGAGCATCCCCTTGTTCTCTGCCAGCACTGTTCCCCAGATGTTCCCGAATCCTCTTTCTCTGGCGAGATCAAGGCAGGTGGACAAAAGGCGTGCACCGATCCCCTTGTCGTGCCATGGATCGCCCACAAGAACGGCAAACTCGGCGGTGTTCGAATTGTGCTGGGAAATAATCCTCGCGGCGCCGATCATTTTCTCGGATTCCCCGTGGTGCAAAATGGCCACCAGGGCAATTTCACGGTCGTAATCGATCTGGGTGAAGCGCGCCAGGGCGCCTTTCGGCAACTGCTTGATGGGGGAGAAAAAACGGTAGTAAACACTTTGCGGCGACAAAACCGCGAACAGTTCTTCCAGGAGCGGTGCGTCTTCCGGGCGTATGGGCCGAATGAAGATATCGCCTTCCTCGGGGTGGTGAATCGTGAATTCGTAGTCGGCCGGGTACGGGCTGACCACAAGGTGCAGGGGCGCCTTGTGGAATGATGGTTTGACCACCATCCGCGCATCCACCACAATGGGCCGGCCGTCTCGAATTGCCAGCGGGTTGATGTCCAGTTCGACGATCTGGGGAAAATCCGTCGCCAGTTGCGCCAGACGGATCAAAACCATTTCAATCGCTTCCCGATTCGCCGGTGGAATATGCCTGAACCCCTTGAGCAGTCGATCCACACGGGTACATTGCATGAGACGGGAGGCCAGCAGACGGTTGAGCGGTGGAAGGGCGATGGCCCGGTCCTCAAGAAGCTCCGCCAAAACCCCGCCCATGCCGAAGAGAATTACCGGACCGAAAGCCGGGTCCTGTTTGATGCCCACGATCAACTCACTGGTTATGTGCTCGACCATGGGTTGAACGGTGACGCCGTCGATATGCGCTTCGGGAAATGCCGTGCGGGCATTGTCCATCAAGGTCTGAAAGCCTTGCTCCACGGCTTCGGGGGTATGCAGATCGAGCAAAACGCCACCGGCCTCGCTTTTGTGGCTGATCCCGCGCGCGAGAATTTTCAGGGCCACCGGATAACCCACGCGATTTCCAATGGTTCGTGCCTCATCGGCGGAAGCCGCGGCTACCGTTGGGTTCACCGGGAACCCGTAGGCTTCCAGCACCGCTTTGGCCTGAACTTCGGAAAGCAGGCCGTCGCGATTTGGCAGGCCCTCCTTGATCAATGCGTCGGCCTTTGGGCGGTCGACAACGATCCGGGAAGAGAGACGCGGCGGGATCTGCTGGAGCATTTCGATGGTCCGGCTGTGCCGGTGAAGGTTCATGAATGCGCGCACGGCGCGTTCGGGTGTGTCGAAGGTCGGCAATCCGGCGCGATTCAGGATTTCCCGGCCGGGGTCCACATCGACACCGCCCATCCAGGAAGCCAAAAGGGGCAGGGTGCCTTGGCCGGCGCTTTCCACCAACCGTTTTGCGATTTCGCCTGGGTCTGTCAGGGCATGTGGCGCCAGCATCACCAGCAGGGCATCGACTTCCTTGGACCGGGAGAGAACGGAGATCGCGTTTGCGTACCGCTCATAAGTGGCGTCGCCGATAATGTCCACGGGGTTTGCATGGCTCCAATGCTCCGGCAGCACGGCACTCAGGGCATTGATGGTTTCCGGCGACAATGCCGCCGGTGCCATGCCGTAATCGGCAAGTGCGTCGACGGCCATGACGCCGGCACCGCCGGAATTGGTCACGATGGCAAGGTTGGCGCCTCTGTGGCGGGCTTTGCAGGAGAGAATCTCGGCCGTGTCGAAAAGCTCTTCGAAGGTTCTGACGCGGACGACCCCGGCCCGCTCGAAAGCCGCATCGTAAACGGCATCCTCGCCGGTCATGGCGCCCGTATGGGACGTGGCGGCCGCAGCACCGGCCCGGGTCCGGCCCGCCTTCAGGGCGATGATGGGTTTGATCCGGCTGACCGATCTGGCCGCGCTCATGAAATTGCGGCACCGGGTGAGATTTTCCATATACATGATGATGCTTTTCACCGAAGGGTCGGCGCCGAGGTAATCGATGACGTCCCCAAAATCCACATCCAGCATGGAGCCCAGGCTGATGAAATGGCTGAAGCCGATGTGCTCCTTCACCGAATAATCCAGAATCGCCGTGCAGATGGCCCCGCTCTGGGAAACAAAGGCGATGTTGCCGGACAGCGGCATGCGCGAGGCGAAACTGGCGTTGAGCCGAGAGGATGCGCACATGATGCCCAGGCAATTGGGGCCGATGATTCTCAGGTCGCTTTTCGCGGCGGCAGTCCTGATTTTCTCTTCCATTCGGCGGCCGGCCGCGCCGGTTTCCTTGCCCCCGGCGGCAATAATCACCGCCCCGGCAATGCCGATGTGGGCACAGGAGGCAACGATGTCCGGAACGGTATGCATCGGGGTGGTGATGATTGCCAGGTCGACCGGCGATTTGATACGCTCAAGTTTGGAGAGGGCCGCTCGGCCCATGACCGACTTGCGTCCATCGTTCACCGGATAAACGGTCCCGGCAAACCCGGCGCTCAGCAGATTGTCCATAACCGCCCGTCCGACCGAACCCTCACGATCGGAGGCGCCGACCACGGCAATGGACCTGGGCTGAAACAAATTGTCGAGGTTTTCACCACTCATGGTCGACTCCATGGATAAGGGTTGCGGTTGTAACCTTCCCAATGACGGTCTCGGAAAGTACTGCCCAGGCTTTCAGGGCGTCTGGTACAAAATGCGTTTGTTTTTCCGGTGATCCACCAGGTAACGGAGCCTGGCTTTGTTTTTAAGGATCGTAATCAGTTCCTCCATGCGATCCCGGGGGACCTCGGTAAACCGGAGGTAAACATTTCGGTAGCCTTCCGGCGCGCGGTCGTAAGTGGAAAGAATGCTCACCATGCGGCCGCCGAATTCCCGGATGACGCTCACCACATCCATGATCGAGCCCGGTGTGTCTTCCAGGGTGAACGCCAGGTGAACACCCTTTTTTCTCAAACCGGTGATGTAAAGGGTCGCTTTGAAAAGATCTGTTTTTGAAAAAAAACCGCGGATGTCGCCGTCGTCATTGAGCACGGGTAAGCCTGAAATCTTGTTGCCAAGCATGAGGCTGGCGGCTTCCTCGATGGTCCAGTCGGGATGGGCGGTAACCACCGTCTTGGTCATGATGTCCC
The DNA here is from genome assembly GCA_963668455.2 of uncultured Desulfosarcina sp. GTDB lineage: Bacteria > Desulfobacterota > Desulfobacteria > Desulfobacterales > Desulfosarcinaceae > Desulfosarcina. The sequence goes on along the minus strand of CAXXOY010000011.1, from coordinate 524,299 downwards.
GTACGCTGATTTTCGAGATGAGATACAGAAGCTCGTGAACTTCCAGGGTCGTGGCATCCGAGGCCGACGCACGCTTAAGGTCCCGGTCGGAAATGATGCCCACCAATTTTCCCTTGCCGTCCAAGACGGGCAGTTGGTGGACGTTTTTCTCCTTCATCAGCGAAATGGCATCCTGCATCGAGTTCTGCGGGCCGATATGAATGGCCGGGGTACTCATCCAATATCTGATTAGCATGAGGGTCCTCCTTTTCTGGTCCTGCTGTTGGTGCCTGGCCGAAGCCGTCCCCGATCCAAAACGGATCAGGCAAGTGCATTGAACGCCGCCGGAATGGTCAGCAGGGGAATGGGGCAGCGGCGATACATCTTCTGCGCGGTCGAACCGATCAACGCATCGGTCAGATTGCTTCTTCCCTTGGTGCCCAGAATCATCAGGCTCGGCTTTTCGGTTTCGATGGCTTTCAGCAGTTCAAGGTAGGGCACGCCGGTCATGACGGTGATCCGGCAAGGAACGTTGTTGGCGCAGTTGGCCTTGACCAGATCATTCATTTCGGCTTCGCGACTGGCGCTCTGGTTCTCCAGGTATTCCGGAAAGGAGAAGGTGTCGTAGCCGATCATGTACCGGTGAACCATGTCCAGGTCGCGTTGGTTGATCACATTGATCAGCACCACTTCGGCCCCCATTTTTTCGGCCAACAGCCCGGTGTAACGAACGATGCCGGGGGAGTATTCGCTAAAATCCACTGCTGCCATAAGTATCGGTTTTTTTGCCATGGCCTTCTCCTTTCGGTTGGAAGAAAAATAAGAGTAAAGGCAACGCTTTTAGAAGATGTTTGAGCAATGGGCATGCCAAGCGCAAAGACGCTTTGATAAATAATTATTTTATTAAAATCAGAGTCTTATGGTTGGTCTGCAAGTTGGGCGAAATGGTGGGGCGGTGTGAATGTCAGCTTTTTTTACAGGCTGTAAAAAGGGAATTGCCGACCGGGCATGATGGATTGCCCTCGGTGTCAAGGGCAATCCATCAGGTCATTTTTTTGAAGGGGGGAACGAACAAGAGGGGCTTGTCGGGAGGAGGGGAGAATCACAGCCTCAGGCAAGTTCCAAATATTCCAGCACCCCTTTGTCGTACCGCGCGGCAAAGGCATCGTTGACCTTTTCCACCGGATTGGCGCCCAGAAAGGCAAGGGCCTTTTCAAGGCGGGCCTTGCGCTCGCCGGGATCGGCGATCGCCTTCAGGCCGGCGAGTTCTTCTTCCATGGAGAAGTAATGCAGCTTGTCGTCCAGGGGAAGCTGCCAGAAAAGCAGAAACCCCCGCTCCGGGAAATCCACGTCCAGTATCCGGTAGCAATAATTCATGAAGGCGCGCTCCAACCGTTCTCGAATCATGACGAGACTCGATTTCACGCGCTCACCATCGGCGGGGTCGAAAGGCTGGCCGAGCACCTCGATATAGATCTTGAATTTGGGCTCGGTGCCCGAGGGCCGAACCGTGACGCGGATGCTGCGAGTGCCATCCAGCGGTTTCAATTTAAGAATCAGTACATTGCGCGAAGAAGTGTCGGTGCGCGAAAGGTGCGGTTGGGGATCGCCCTGCCAGCGGTCGATCTTTTCCAATACCTCGAATTTGTCTATTTTATCGATGGGTTTTTCCCGCAAATGCGTCATGATTTCGGCAATCCGGCCGATGCCCTTGGCGCCCAGAAGCCGGATTTCGGTCAGATAGTTATGGCAATAGCCGTATTTGGCGTAGACGTCGTCCAGGTAGTCCACCAGGGTGCGCCCGTCGGCCTTCAAGGCCGACGCCAGCTCCGCCAGCCACACGGCGGCCCCGGCAGCGTCCTTGTCCCGGGCGTAGTTGCCCATGATGTAGCCGTGGCTCTCCTCGGTGCCCATGATGAAATCGTCCATGCGGCCACGGGCTTCCAGTTCGTTCATTTGCGCACCGATGTATTTGAATCCGACCAGAAGATCGCCGATGCAGGCCACGTTGTTTTCTTTGGCGATGGTTTCGATCAGGGAGGCGGTGACATCGGTTTTGATGATGACGCTGCCGGGCTTCAAGCGGCCCTGACGGCGAAATTGATCGATGGCGTATTCGCACAGGACAATGCCGATTTCGTTGCCGTTGATAAATGCCCACTGCCCATTATGCCGCACCATTATGCCGATGCGGTCGGCATCCGGATCGGTGCTCATGATCATTTCGGCGCCCATGGCGTCGGCGGCCGGCAGGGCGGTGTCAAAGGACTGGATGACCTCGGGGTTGGGGATGTTGAAGGTGACGTTCTCGAATGCCCCGCTGGGATTGGCCGTGGCCGGGTCGAGCTCGATATCGAAGTCCATGGCCTTGAGCGCCGGATAGACCGAAGTCAGGCCGGTGCCGTGCAAGGGACTGTACAGGATGCGAATACCCGAGGCGTCGCCAAGCCTGAGAGCGGCCACGGCTTTGAAATAGGCCTCGTCCACTTCCTTGCCGATGACACTTAAAAGGCCTTTTTGGGACGCCTGATCCAGGTCCCGTGTGTCGATGGCGCTCACGTTGCCGGTCACTTCGTCCACCAGCTCCTGATCCTGGGGGGGGATCAATTGGCCGCCATACTGGTCGTAAACCTTTTTGCCGTTGTCCGTGGGCAGGTTGTGGCTGGCGGAAAACACGCACCCGGAGATGGCATTCAGGTGCCGGATGGCAAAGGAGAGCTCCGGTGTGCTGCGCGGCCCGTCGAAAAGATAAATGCGGATGCCGTTGGCCGTGTAGACCCTGGCGGCGGCTTCAGCCAGCCCGCGGCCGTCGAGGTCCTTGACGGGGTTGGGCCGGTCATCGGCATAGGCCCCGGTGGCGGTGAATTGGCGCACGTCATAGGCCAGCACGATGCCGCGCGACTTGGCCGATTCGCCGTGGGCCTTAATCAGGTATTGGCTGTGCCCCTGGGCCGAGGCCTGGATGGTCCAGGGATTGATGCGGTTGGGGCCGATGCCCACCAGGCCTCGCCGCCCGCCGGTGCCGAAGGGAATCACCTGGTAAAAGGCATCCAACAGAAATTCCCATTGTCCGGATTCGATAAGATGTTCGAGTTGAGGCGCATAATCACTGAATGCCTCCTCCTTTAACCAGACTTCCATCCATTTCAGGGCGTCCTCCTTGAATTGGGCGGGGAGGTCCAGATCCTGAAATCCTTGTTTTGCTTTTTCAACCAGTGTTTGGTAATTGACCATGCCGTTGTCCTTGAATTGGGTTAGGGGCGAAGGAAAAGAGATTTGAGTCGTTGATTTGAGACATATTATTTCATTTTTTCTTGATGTTGACAACGGCTGATGGACGGTTGCCGGTGACTGATCATTGCTCACCGTTCACTGAACCAAGGGAGTCTGTTTAAATGAATTCAACCGACCGCAAAATTTTTGGAGCGTTGTTTTTTTCCATCTTTGCGGCGCTTACCGGCGTGGGCATCGTGGTGCCCCTACTGCCGGTTTATGCCCATGGTCTGGGGGCCAGCGGGCTTTACATCGGTCTGATTTTTGGCGCGTTTTCCCTGTCGCGAACCTTTTTTCTGCCCTATTTCGGGCGCCGTTCCGATAAAAAAGGGCGCAAACCTCTGATCGTGACAGGGCTTTTTTGCTATGCGGTGATTTCCGTGGCCTTTATTTTTTCGACGAGCGTGGAGACCTTGATTCTGATCCGGATCATCCAGGGGGTCGCCTCGGCCATGATCATGCCCGTGGTTCAAGCTTACGTGGGCGATATCACCCCCAGGGGCAAGGAAGGCTGGATCATGGGGCTGTTCAACATGGCTCTTTTTGTCGGTCTGAGTGCCGGCCCCATCATTGGCGGCGTAATAAAGGATCGCCTCGGCCTTCAGGCGGCGTTCTCCTGTATGGGGGTACTCTCCATTATCGGTTTTGTCCTGAGCCTTGTCTTTCTTCCTCCGGTAAGCGAGGAAAAGGTGATTCAAAAAGGCAAGAAACCCGTTGCCTGGTCAACGATTCTCAAGGACCGGATTACCATCGGTTTGTCTGTCTTCCGCCTGGTACATACCTGCAGCATCGGAGTCATTTGGGGATTTCTCCCGGTGTTGGCCGATGCCGAGTTTTCCATTTCCGCCTCGGCCATCGGCGTTCTGGTCATGACCGGTGTCTTCGTGAGCGGCGTGGTTCAGGTTCCCATGGGATGGGTCGCGGATCGGATGAACCGCAAGATTATGGTTTTCGTGGGAGGGTTGATTGCCGCCGCCGCCGTGTTTAGCTTTAACGAGGCCGCCGGTTTCAACGGCTTGTTCCTGGCCAGTGTTTTTTTCGGGATCGGCGGCGGTATCGCCATGCCGGCCCTGATGGGCGCCGCCGTTCAGCGGGGCCAGCACATCGGCGCCATGGGCTCCATCATGTCCCTGCTTACGGTGGCCCACAGTCTGGGGATGCTTATTGGCTCCCTGCTTGGCGGCATGATGATGGACATGTTCGATCTTAAGCTCGGCTTTGAACTGGGCGCTGCGATCATGGTCGTGGGAACCCTTTTATTTGTTATCTGTACCTGGCGCAGCAACCTTAACACCGGCGCTGCCGTTTCCGCGCCGCCTCAAATTCCGGAGGGCTAATATGTCCGTTACTCTTTCTCCCATTGGCGTTATCCACACTCCGTTCACCGATCTTGCCGGCATGCCCATCCAGCCGTCCGGCGCCAAGGATGTTACTGGTTCGATTGTCCTGGACCCCCAATTTGAAGAGGGGCTCAAGGATCTGGACGGATTTTCACACCTGATCCTGATCTACCAGTTTCACCGCTCCGAAGGGTTTAACCTGACCGTGAAGCCTTTCCTGGACACCGTGCCTCGCGGTTTGTTCGCCACCCGCGCCCCCAAACGTCCCAATCCCATTGGCCTTTCCATCGTCAAGAACGTGAGCATCGAGGGCAACGTCATCACGGTAAAAGACATCGACGTTCTTGACGGTACCCCCCTGTTGGACATCAAACCCTGGGTCCCGGCTTTTGACAGCAAGGGCGACGTGCGTGTGGGATGGATGGAAAAAAACCAGGAGCAAGCCCGCGCGCTTAAATCCGATGGGCGGTTTGTCGGCAAGGACCAACCGGAATAGCCCCGCAAAACGAGGCGATTCAAAAGTTGTAATGCAATCGACCCGTTTAGCCGCCGCAGCAACGCGTTGTTTGTCGTCGTGGTAGGATTGAACTACCATCGTCCTCCCCATCCTCTCGTATTGCCTCAATCGGTTGGCTGTCTAATCTTATGTGAAAGAAAAAAACACCAACGACAAAAACACACGATGAGGTGACGATATGGCCGACAACGCAAATGTTCGCAAAGCAGAGGATAGGGCAAGGAGGAAACGCGGCAAAAGGGCCGAGGCCGGAAAAAAGAAGGGGTTGTGGGGCCGTTACACGGATCGTCTGAAAAACACCCACTGTACCTGGACGCCACCCGAGTGCCGGTAAAAGAAAAATGAAGGATCAGGCTCCTGACCGAATAAACCCCCCAATAAAAACGGAGGTGACATCATGGCTAACAATACAAAATTACGCAACGTCGAGGAAAAGAAAGACAACAAGAGAGCCAAGGTGGCCGAGGCCAGAGCCAGGAAAGGATTTTGGCACAAGCTGGCGGACCGCCTGGTAGACAACAGCTGCACCAAGGTCCCGACCGAATGCCGCTGATTTGATCAGGGGCGGGTGGTTGGTCTTCCCCGGAACGAGCGCCTAAGCAATCACCCGCACCTCAGGCTCCAGGGAGATGCCGTAAGCCTCCTCAACGGAGCCGCGAATCCGCTCCGAAAACGCCAGAATGTCTCGACCGGCGGCGCCGCCCAGATTGACGATTACCAGGGCCTGCCGGTCGTGAACGGCGACCCGGCCAAGGCGGCTGCCTTTCCAGCCGCACTTGTCAATGAGCCAGCCGGCGGCCAGTTTGAATCGGCCATCAGCCTGGGGATAGCGGGGCATGTCCGGGAAGCGCGCAATCAACTTCTCCAGCACGCCTTTTTCTACCACGGGGTTTTTGAAAAAGCTGCCCGCATTGCCCATGACGGCCGGATCGGGCAGTTTGCTTTTGCGGAGGCCGATAATGGCCTGGCGCACGTTGGCAAGGCAAATATCTCCCAAGGCGGCAACCGCGTCTCGAACCCCGGGATAGTCCAGAACGAACCGGGGCTGCCGGCTCAGGCGGAAAACCACCGTAGTGATAAGATATTGATCATGGCCTTCTTTTTTGAACCGGCTGGTGCGGTAGCCGAAATCGCACTCTTTTCCCGAAAACACGGCCTGCTCGCCCGAGGCAAGATGAATCGCCTCGACCCGTTCGATCACCGATTCCGCTTCCACGCCATAGGCGCCAATATTCTGAACGACACTGGCGCCCACGTTTCCCGGAATCAATGACAGATTCTCGATCCCCCCCCAACCACGGGCCACGGCAAAGGCTACCAGATCGTCCCAGATCTCGCCGGCCATGGCCCTGACCCAGACATGCTCATCGCTTTCCTCTACAATGGATATCCCTTTAAAAATCGGATGCAGCAGCGTGCCGGGAAAGTCGTCCACAAAAAGCAGGTTGCTGCCCCCACCCAGCACCAAATGCAACGTTTCGCCCAACATTTCATCGCGCAAAAATTGGGCAACCTCCTGCTCGCGGTCAAAACGTACATAACGGTCGGCGGAAGCATCCACCCCGAAGGTGTTCAAGCGTTTAATCGAATAGTTGCGTTCAGTCAGCATGGTTCGCCACGGGTTTCAGGATCATGGCCGAGCGTGCCGGCAAATAAAGCGGCAGGCGATAGCCCCAGGGATTGTCAGCTGTCTTTTGGGGACGATGGACCTGCCCGGCCGTTAATCGTCCATGGCCGCCAAAGCGTTGCTCATCCGTATCCAGCGCCATGCGAAAGCAGTCCGCCGGGGCGGGGATGCCATACCCGTCAAAGGATTGGGACGGATTGAAATTAAAGGCGAACAGCCACCCGGCCCGCAAAAAAGACAGAACCTTGTCTTGATCGTGATCCCACAGCAGGTAGGGCGTGAGGTCCATGAGCAAATTATTCTCATCGAAAAGGGTGATGATGTGCCGGTCAAAACGGGCCAGAAAATGGTATTTCAGCAGGGGATTATCCGCCAGGGACCACTGCCGGCGGGCATGATGGTGGCTCCAGTTGTTGCCCTCCCGGGGGAAATCGATCCACTCGGGATGGCCGAATTCATTGCCCATGAAATTGAGATAGCCGCTGCCCGCCGTGGCCAGGGTGACAAGGCGGATCATCTTGTGCAAGGCCATGGCCCGGTCCACGCCAAGATCCGGATCATCGACGGACATGTGCTCGTACATGGCGGCGTCGGCCATGCGGAACATCAACGTCTTGTCGCCCACCAGGGCCTGATCGTGGGACTCGGTGTAGCTGATGGTTTTCTCGTCCTCCCGGCGATTGGTCAACTCGTACCACAGGTGGCCCATGTGCCAGGCTTCATCGGGCGTATCCTTGGTCAGCTTGATCCATTGGTCGGGGACCCCCATGGCGAAGCGATAGTCAAACCCCACGCCGCCCTGGGGCGTCGGAAGGGCCAGGCCGGGCATGCCGCTGATGTCCTCGGCCACGGTCATGGCGTCCGGGCGCAGGCGGTGAATCGTCTCGTTGGCCAAGGCCAGATAGGCCAGGGCGTCTTCGTCCACGGCATCGTTGAAATAATCGCCGTAGCCGGTGAAGGCCTGTTCCAGGCCATGGTGGGTATAGAGCATGCTGGTGATGCCGTCAAAGCGAAAACCATCCACATGGAAAGCGTCCAGCCAATAGCGGCAATTGGAGAGCAGAAAGTGAACCACCGCGGGTTTGCCGTAATCGAAGCAGCGGCTGTCCCAGGCATGGTGGTGGCCACGCGGGCCTTCGTGGAAATACTGGTATTCGGTGCCGTCGAAACGCCCCAGCCCCTCGACGGTATTGGAGACGGAATGGGAGTGGACCAGGTCCATGATCACGGCCAACCCCTGTTCGTGGGCCGTGTCGATCAGGGCCATGAGATCCTCGGGCGGGCCGAAGCGGGAGGAGGGGGCGAAAAAACTGGACACATGATAACCGAAGGAGCCGTAATAGGGGTGCTCCTGAACGGCCATGAGCTGAATCGTGTTGTAGCCGGAGGCTTTGATGCGCGGCAGGACATTGGCGGTGAATTCGGCCCAGGTGCCGACCTTGCCCTCCTCCTGAGCCATGCCCACATGAACCTCGTAAATCAGCGGCGGCCGGTTTGAGCGCTTGAAATCGGAAACGCGCCATTTGTAAATCGAGTCCGGCTGCCACACCTGGGCGTTGAAAATCAGGGTGTAAGGGTCCTGGACCACCCGCCGGGCATAGGCCGGAATGCGATCCCCCGCACCGCCCTCCCAGTGGATGCGCAGCCGGTATAGGTCCTGATGATGCAGGGCGTCTTCGGGTAGATCGATGGCCCACTGGCCGTCGTTGCCGGTACGGGTCAGGGCAAAGGCCTCGTTTTCCTTCCAATCGGAAAAATCGCCGATCAGGTAGATGGCCGTCGCCGCCGGCGCCCATTCCCTGAAGGCCCACCCTTTTTTTGTCCGATGAAGGCCAAAGTACTCGTGTCCCGAGGCCAGGTCCAGCAAGTCCGTGCCACCCTGGGTGATGCGTTTGCGCATCTCGCGGATGTTATCAAGTCGCTGGATCAATCCTTTGCGATAAGCCTTGAGATAAGGATCGGCGGCGATCAGACGGTCTGCGAGCGTTGAAATATCAGCCATAATTAATCCGAATTCCGTTTGATTTTCATAAAATCGTTCATGGATAAAACAAGGCAGCCGTTATTCCTCTGGAATTGGAATCTTGTGCTGTCTCAGGATAGTCAGTTTATCCCAGTATCCTCGTTGAAAAACAATCATGGAATCCACAATATGAAAAAAACCGCATCCTCGCAATCCGAACGGATCGCGCTACTCCAGGATGGCCCATTCGCCGTCTTCAAAGATATTTTCAACAATGCAAGTCATTTCAGCTACAGCAAATTCTTTTTCAAACATCTTTTTTATTGCATCACGGCCTTCGACTGGCTGTTCCGCGACTTGATGATTGACCGCGTCTTCGCTGCACAAACTTGTTAGGGCCTCGATATCGGCGCTGTTGAAGGCCTGGACGAATTTCTGCACTATTTCCTTTGGTTTCATTTTCACTTGAATCTATAAACTCCCGAAAGTCGTGCTCCCACGCGTGGGCGCGCCGTGTTTATCATGCCTGGAAACATTGGTCCCCACGCAGAGCGTGGGAACCAGGTCCCTTCTGGTCGGAAAGATGACCAAAACCGTTTTAAATTTTTCGGTAAATGCCGACAAAAAGTGCCTTTCCCTTTTTAAGGGGTCTTTCCTTGGTGTTGATTGCTTGGAGGCCGGCCTCACCGCACTTCATGGCAAACTCGGAAGGCGGCACCAAATTCATGATGGGGGCAAGTTGTTCCAGACTTTTGAAGGGCGTTTGCGTCACCGGTGCGGATTCGGCGCTCGGCAGTTGAAGGATCGCGATCAGCATTGCGCCCGTACTCATGGATTTCGCGATATTGCGAAGTGCTGCGGTTACGTCCACATATTCGAACAAAAGCCCGGCAACCACCATTGAAACCGGATCGATTCGGAATTCCGGCGCCGCGACATCGGCCTCGATCAGCTCAAGGCCGGAGAGTTTGTCTTTGAATCGCTTTTCGAGAACCGACAGATAGGCCGGGTTGAGGTCCACGCCGACAACCCGACGGGTGCGGTTGCCGTCAATGTGCTCGAAACCGTTACCCGTGGCGCACCCGATCACCGCGAGGGATGAAGGGGCGTGCTCTTCCAAGGCGTCGGCCATGATCCGGGCCAATGCCTGAGCCTGGGCCACATCGGGAAGGGCCATGTGGCTTTCGTAATCCCATGCCGGAATTTTTAACCAAGGGTTTTGCTCCTGACATGTTCCTTGATTCATCATGCGCGCTCTACACTTAAAAAGAATGCCCAATCCTTATGGTTCAAAAACCAAGTTTGAGATTCTATTTCGTCTTTACTTTATGCTAATTTAGTAAAAAGGAGGTCTATCCCCCTTTACTTGCAAGCTCTTCAATAACCCCGAACCATAAACAGGGGATACTGACAAAGACAGCAATCGACCCAATAAAAAAGACCAAGTTCACGACAAACGTCAGGCGGCCTGCCAGATCCGGGGATATGCGTTTGTTATCCTTAATGAAAAAGTTGATGGCGACTTCCCGCGATACAAAAAGCAATAGGATGGGTACGACAACCCAGGCAAGGCTCAGATCCTCACCGATAATTTGCCATTTTTTCAGCGTCTCTCCAACGATTACACCCATTCCCGAAAGCCCCAGCAGGCAAGCGAAAAATCGAATAAGCGATTGTGTCATATTGGTTCTACCCCCAGAAACAACCACGTGCGTCATTTTGAATGGCTTCAAGGATTTGCTCAATCGATTTTGACTCTGGAAATGGCTTGTAGCCATGCCACTTGTTATCGGCTCTCATCCAATAGAGCTTCCAGATTTTGCTGCTTTTGACAAAGGTCGCCTTTGCAACCGGTGTTTCCAGCATTTCATGAGGATCATCAAACCGCGCCCGGAGTTCATAAATCTCGAAACTCTGGTTTGAAATACGAAACTTCAGATCGACATGGTCTCTTCTGTGAGGGGCGGGCCGTCTTTTCTCGACGAAATTGCCAACGTATTTTTCGATTCGTTTGATTTCGAATTCACTTAGCGACATGATTTCTCCTCATATGTCCGTTGTGGCGTGATGGCCGCCTATCCCTGAATGTGTTTGCCCATGATGGAAAGGCTGTATTCCCGGCCGTCCATTTCCGCAATATTCGGCAATGTCCCCCATTCCTCGAAGCCGAATGAGGCAAACAGCTTCATGCTTGGTGTGTTGTGCGAAAAAACAAAACCGAGCACGGTCTTGATGGACAGAGACTCCGTTAATGCCAACGCCTCTTCCAGAAGCGACCGGCCCAGTTTTCTTCCTCGGTATTCAGGCGAAATATAGATGCTGATTTCGGCGGTATGGTCATAGGCGGGCCGCTCGTAAAAGGATTGAAAGCTTACCCAGGCGACAATTTTATCATTATCTTCATGAACCAGTAATGGCCTTTTCTCGGGATTGTGTTGCCGGAACCATTCCCGCCTTGATTCCACGGACACTTCTTCGGTATCCGCCGTGGCCAGCCTTCCCGGTATGGTGGAATTATAGATGGCAACGATATCCGCTAAATCTTTTTCCGTTGCGATTCTCATTTTATTTCAAGACCGGTTTCATGAAACTGCGTTCAATGCTTACAATGCAGCGGGTTTCTTCCTTGAACCGGAATGCCTTCCGGCAATCTTCGTCCTGGGGGATCTTTTCTCTGTAAGCTTCATACGCCGTCAGACTTGGAAAGCTGAACAGGGCGACGGCGATATTGTCGGCGCCTTCATACGGAAGCCAATAGCCATGATGCGTGCCTCCGAACTTGTTCACCAAGGGGATCCACATTTTTGCGTATTGCTCGAATTCGGATACTTTATACGGATCGATTACATACCGCAGGTAACAGGTAATCATCGTGCCCTCTTCAATATTTATTTTGTTAGGCTTATTGGAGTGCCCATTATTTAAGTGGGAAGGTTCCGACGCGGAGCGTGGCAACCAGCCTGGCAGACACTATCATGTCATGCAACTTTTTTAAATATTTGTCGTGGCGGGCCTAGCGCCGGCAATTGTTCGACTTGGAGGGTGGCTGGAGGGGCGACTTGGGGGGATCGGCGTTAGCGCACCCAAGAGCATCTCCGGCATGAACTCGATGAAAGGCGCCGAATCCATGGCATCCGTACTGTTCTGAAAAGCCTGAAGGTATTCGGCTTGGTGTTCGTGAACCAGGATTTATATAGGGGCATGATCAAAAAAAGGTGTTAAGACATGCGCTTTATGGCCTGGATCATATTGTCGAGCTTCTGCAGGAAAAGAGATCGATCCCGTTTCGTCATGGGCGGCGGGCCGCCAATCTGTTCACCGGGACCGCGAAGATTCGCCAATAAATCCCGAACCGCCACGGCGTCACCGATATTGTCCTCGGTAAACGGCTTTCCCGTTGTTCCCAAAACCAGTGCGCCTTTTTCCAGGCACCTACTGGCAAGCACGATATCGGCGGTAATCACGATATCGTTTTCGCCGACCCGGTCCACGATCCAATCATCGGCCGCGTCAAAGCCGCCGCCCACCACCTGAAGGGAAATCCGTGGATCCTTGGGCGTTCGCATCCAGGTGTTCGCGACCAGGATGACCTTCAGTTGATATCGGCCGGCGACACGGTAAACTTCGTTTTTCACCGGACAGGCGTCGGCATCGATAAAAATATGTAGCATAGTGTTCCGTTCTGGATATTAACTCGCTCCCACGCTCTGTGTGGGAGCGCCCATTGGCCAGTTGTTCTTATGCAGCTCTGACAGGGTTCCCACGCGGAGCGTGGGAACCAGACAACTATGCTATCGCCTGTTCCCTCGTTCCCAGGCTCTGCGTGGGAACGCACACCGCTATCACTGCTTGCAAACATCCAGTACCCCCTGCTGCCCACTATAATTTCTTGCGCTCGAATAGCGCCAGTGCTCCGGAAGATCCACGTATCCACGCTCCACGGGGTTATTGTGGATGTATTCAACTTTCACGCGCATCATTTCATCGCTTGAAATTTGTTCCGGATGGACGCCTTCCTGCCAGAACTGGTATTTGCTGCCCGTTTTGTGGGCTTTTTTGAAAAATGCCAACTGATCCAAAATCATGCGGACATTATTCAATTCCAGGTAATCGATGATTTGCCTGGCGGTGAAGGATTTAAAGCGGGCCATATCCTTGTCCAGCTTTTCACTGCGCGCGATCAGATGCAAATGGTTTTCCAGAATGACATACGCATAAAGCCGGAAGCCATCATTCATGAGATGGCGAAACGAGTCCAAAAGAATGTTTACCGTTTCCGGGCGGGTGAATACGGGAATCCATTGCAGCACGGTGCACGTCATGAAGTGCGGCGCGGTGATTTCTCCGAATTTGTATCGACTCCTGCCCATTTGTCTTTCCGGTTGGTGTTTTTGCGCTGGTGGCGTTCGTTCTCCTTTCCCATTGTTCCATGCTCTGCTTTACCCTGGCTTCCACGCTCCGCAATCTTCTGGCTCCCACGCTCTGCGTGGGAGCCTCCACTGGCCATCATTGACCGGGACAAGGTTCCCACGCAGAGCGTGGGAACCAGGTGCACTTTTTCTTGTTGCGCGAGGAGAGATTTCCCCGAACGATGACCGGGCCGGGGGTGAGGGTTACCTCGCGCCGGATCTGGCGTATGGGGTCCCATCCGGCGTCCTTGATGGCAGGGGTGATGAACAGGTCGCAGATATCGGTTTCGCTGAGCTCTTTCTTGTTGATGCCTGTCATGATTGACCTCTTTGAAACATCAACCCTATCAATTAATCAGCGGTCTCTCCAGCATTTTCTCATAGAGGTCGATATACTGCCGGGCCGTGTTGGCGTGGTTGAAGGAGGCGGCGCTTTCCCGCATGATGCGCTCGATTTGCCGGCGTTTGGTTTTTTGCGGCAGTTTATAAAAATTCATGGCCTGGGTCACCGCCCAGTAAAGTCCGGCTGAGTCGAAGATTTCAAACAGAAAACCGTTGCCCTGGTCTTTGTCCGTATCGAGAGGGACAATGGTGTCGTGGATACCGCCGGTATCATGGGCCACCGGCAGGGTGCCGTATTTCGGGGCGATCATCTGGGGCAGGCCGCAGGGCTCGAAAAGGGATGGCATGAGAATAAAATCGGCGGCGGCATAGGCTTGGTGCTCCAGGCTTTCGTTGAAATCGCAGACCGCCACGCGGCTGTGGAATCCGTGCTGGTTGACGATGTCCCGGAAGATCTGTTGGTAATCGCCATTGGCCACAAACACCACTTGCAGGTTTTGCTCCCAATAATCGGAAATAATCCCGTAAAACGCCTCTGCCAGGAGTTGGCATCCCTTTTGAATCGGATCCAATCGAGATGGCCAGAAAAACAGGGGGGCGTTGGCATCCTGTTCCAGTCCCAGTGTTTCCTGGATGTAAAGCTTGTTCTTACGCTTGGCGGTGTGATGGTTGGTGTCGGTGTATTTGTGGCGGATCAGGTTATCCGATTTCGGATTGAATGACGGGTCCGGGGCGTTGAGAATTCCAGCCGCGCATTCGGCATGAAATTTATTGGTCAGTTCCTGACGCAGGGGCCACTCCACGAAGTCGTGGCGCCCTTCGACGATCTCCTCCAGAAAACGATGGCTGACCGTGTTGACGAAATGGGCCGCGAATACGCCGCTGGTGAGAAAATCGACCGGATTGCTCCCCCAGGCCTCCTCGTAGGTCGAGGAGTAGTTCTCAAAGAAAAGGTTGTGCCAGAAATAGGCGGCATCGATGCCGCGGTCCTCGATATGGGCCAGGGTTGCCTTGACCGTATGAATATTATGAATCGTGAACAGACAGGGAATCCCCATCTGCCGGGCCATGGCCGGGATCAGCCCGGTCATCCAATCGTTGCAGTGAATCAGATCCGGTCTGACCCGGGGAACGATATTGTTGATCACCTCGCGCTGGAAGGCAAGCGAGAGTTTGGTGTTCTCGCCGCCGTAGGCCGAGTAGACCCGGTTGAGATAAAAAAAGACCCGGTCCTCGGCCAGATGCACACGGTCATCGGGCATGACGCTGTGAATTTTAAGCTGTTCCCGCTCCAGAAAAGGGGCCAGCCGGTCGTGAAAAAGCGCCCGGTAGTCAGGCAGCGCCACATGCACATCGGCGCCCTCATTGAACAGAGCACTGACCAATGCCGCCGAGACATCGGCCAGCCCACCGGCCTTGGCGGTGAGATATTGGGAAAAATTCCCCATGCGGTCAGGCAGGTAAGTCACTTCCGGCGTAATAATCAGTACCCGCGGATTCCGTTTGGCCGATGGCATGGCCACCTCCTAAGATCGTACGCCCAAACTGAATCGTCCGATTCTTTGCAGCGAGAGGTAGAAAGGGATGCTTCAGTCCACTTGTTGTGTCGTCAAAAGGCGACAGGTAAAAAGCTTATGCCCACGTGAGCAGTTCCGGGCGATATCGAATCCATGCGTCGGCATTGGGCGTTACCCGAACGGTGAATCCATAGCGGCCGGAATGTTTGCACGGCAAATGACAGCTGTACACATAGGCACCGGATGACAGCTCTTCCTTGACGTGCATCATTTTTACCCGGGGTTCGTCGATGCGGTCCAGGTGGCGCATTTTTCCGTAATACAGCTCCACATTGACTTCTTGGGGAAGCAGCTCTCCGATCTTGACCGTCGCGCTGACCTCGAAAGACTCGTTGACCCGGAAGGGGCCCTTGACGCTTTTCGCCGGTGAGAGTACTTCGATCTGAGGCCACTTCTCCAAAAAGCGGTTGTGCTGCTGACTCAGCCGAGTGGCCTCGGCGCCGCCATTGGCAACCAGGTCCTCAAAGCGCCGGCTTGCGGGGAGATAAAAGCGCTCCTCGTACTCTGCAATCATACGAAGGCTGCAGAAGTCGGACATGGCCATCTTCATGGAGGCCTTCATCTTTTTCAGCCACGCCTTGGGCGTCCCCCCCGGCGACCGGTCATAATAAATCGGAGCCACCTCGTTCTCGATAATGTTGTATAGCGCCTGGCTTTCCACGTCGTCCTGGTAGTGGTGATCCTCGTATTCCTCGCCGTTGCCAATGCGGAAACCGCGTTCAGGCGTGTATCCCTCACACCACCAACCGTCCAGGATGCTGACGTTGAGCACGCCGTTGATCGCCGCCTTCATTCCCGACGTGCCGCAAGCCTCCATGGGCCGTCGGGGCGTGTTGAGCCACACGTCCGCCCCTTGTACCAGAAAGCGGGCAATGTGCATGTCGTAGTCTTCGAGGAAGACAAACCGGTGGCGCATGCTGGTGCGCCGCCCGAAATCCACCAGGCTCTGGATGATGCCCTTGCCCTCGTCATCCCTGGGATGGGCCTTGCCGGCAAAGAGAAATTGCACGGGGCGCTCGCTGGAATTGATGATGGACTCCAGTCGATCCGGATCCTGAAACAAAAGATGCGCCCGTTTGTAAGTCGCGAAACGGCGGGCAAAGGCAATCGTCAGGGTATCCTGATCAAGCACCGACTCCACGACTTTCATGATGTTCAATGGCGCGTTGCGGCGACCGTACTGGTAGTGCATCAATTCGCGCACGGCTCGAATGAGACGGGACCGGCACATCTCATGCGCCTGCCACAATTCCTCGTCGAAAATATCGTCGATGCGGGCGACATTCTCCGCTATGGCGGAGCCCATGTTCCACTGCGGCCCCAAATGGCGTTCGAATAGCATCTTGATTTCAGGCGCCAGCACGGTGGGAATATGAATTCCGTTGGTGACATGGGTAATGGGCGTTTCGTCTTCGGAGCGGTTGGGCCAGAAATGCGACCACATCTTGCGCGCCACCTTGCCGTGGAGTTTGCTCACGCCGTTGATGTTCTGAGCCGTGCGAAGGCCAAGGATAAACATGGAAAACGGCGAATCCGGCGAGGCCTCGTCCATTTGGCCCAGGCCAACCAATTCCTTGGTGGACATACCCAATTCTTCTTCGAAAGGTTTTAAAAAGGGCTCGACCATGGCCGGGGGAAATTCGTCATGCCCGGCGGCCACCGGCGTATGGGTGGTGAAAATGGTGGCGCGCGGCACCACTTCACGGGCCGTTTTCAAATCGATGTTATAGCGCTTCATCGTTTGCCGAAGGCGTTCAAGGCCAACGAACGTACAATGCCCTTCGTTGAGATGGCACACCGTGGGCAGGATGTCGAGGGCCTCCAGGGCGCGCATGCCGCCAATGCCCAACAGCACCTCCTGGGCCAGCCGGATGTGAAGATCGCCCGAATACAGGCGCGCGGTGATATCGCGGATTTCCGGCGGGTTGGCGGGCAGATTGGTGTCCATGAGAAACAGGGGGATACGGCCGACATCGACCTTCCACACCTGGGCGAGAATATCCGTGCCTGCCGCGGCGACCTTCACGACGAGATCGTTGCCCTCTTTGTCTTTTTGCTTGATCAAAGGCAGATGAAACAGATCGGTTTCCGGATAGGCTTCCTGCTGCCAGCCGTTATTGTCCAGAAACTGGCGGAAATAGCCCTCCCGGTAGAGAAGGCCGATGCCCACCAGAGGGATCTTCATTCCCGAAGCGGCCTTGAGATGGTCCCCGGCAAGGATGCCGAGACCGCCGGCAAAAAGTGGCAAGGTCTCGTGGATGCCGAATTCCATGGAAAAGTAGGCCACCGTTTCCCCTCTCTCCCAGGGGCTGTCTCCATTGGTCTCATCGCCGAGCACGCGCGTTTCGTAGCGTTTGCGCACCTCCTCCAGATGGGCGAGATAGCTGTCGTCGTTGGCCAGCTCCTCGAACCTCTCTTGAGAAATAGTGGTCGCGAAGATGATTGGGTTGCGACCACATGATTCCCAGCGTTTGGGATTGATGCGGCGAAACAATTCAATGGCGTTCTGGTTCCAGCTCCACCAAAGATTGCGTGACAATGTTTCAAGAAAGGAAAGTGGTTCCGGAATATACGGAAATACCTGAAACGTCTGAATTGATCTCATTGATCAGACTCCTCGACAAAATCGCGGGACCATGCGATATCAAAGCATCCCCACGGGCGTTGCTTTTTAAAAGGCACAAACGAATGGCCGGTAATTGACGGTAACGGTCAGACGGAGACCACGGAGTTTTCGCAATCCCCGTAATCGCTTTTTACATAACGGTCCGCTTTCCAATCGTTTTCCCAGAGGGTTTGATCGATCAAGTAGCGGAACTGGTAATCTTGGCCCGGCGCCAATCTCAGGTCCAGCTTGAAATCGCCGCTTTTTAGCCGTTTCATGGGGGTCTTGACGGTGCTCCATTTGTTGAACTCGCCCACGATGTGAACGGTTTTAGCCTTCGGAGCCGCCTTATGGGGAAGCCGAAAGGTTACTTTACACTTCCCGTCCTTTTTTAGATACTGTTTTTTAATGCTCATGGTCCGCCTCCTATGTTTCTTGAATCCGTCTTATGTATTGGTTTCCAGATAGTTAGAAATCGGCCGTGCCTTAAAAAAGTTTATCATGAGAATGTTAAGAACCGTTGAGCCGGTTGTTTCTTTTTTGTTAGAGCAGGGACTCAATCTTCATCCATACCCGCAACAGCTCGCTGACGCCCCAGGCCTGAGCGTCGCAGCCGCGTGGATGGTGGGGCGCATCGCCGTCCGTGATTTCCGGCACATGGCCCGCGCATCCGTCGTTGATCAGACGGCTGCTGCTGGCCAGCCAGGCTAGGGCGGTTGCATACTCGGCGGCGCCGAAGTGATCGGCCCAGGCTTCGCAGAAACTTGGGAATACCCAGGTCCAGGCCGTGCCGTTGTGATAGGCCGGCTTACGGCAAGCGTCCTCATCGCCACCGTAAACGCCGATGTACGGCCGATGTGGATCGTTGACCAGCTGCCCGCCATGGTGGACCGGCAACGGTGGCTCCACCGGGCGGTCGGCCAGGCTGCGAATCGCGCCGGGAACAAGCAGCTCCTGGCAGGCGAAAAGCACTTTTTCCACGATATGCGGTTCCGTCACCGCCCCCAGCGTCAGGGCGAACAGTTGATTAGGCCTAAGGGCATTATCGGCCGTTGCCTCCATTGCTGAAACGCCAAAATCGGCGTGCAGACAATCGGACAAATAACCACGGTCTTCATGAAAGAACAATCGGACGATGGACGCCCGAACGCGTGCGGCTTTTTGCGCCCACGGTTTGCGGGCTTTGGGTGCATCCACGCGGGACAGATACTCCAGAGCCGCATGCCACAGGGCCTGAATTTCAATGGGATAGCCTTGCCTCGGCGTACCGGCCGGGAAGTTGGTGTCCATCCAGGTATAGTGCGCCGGACTGAAAAGCAGGCCGCTGTCCGGGTCCATGGAAATGCTGTTGGGGGTGCCCGCCATGATGGCCCGGGCAATCGCCAACAGCACCGTTTTCAGAGATCTGCCGCCACAGTCGGTGGAAAGCACCGTTTCCTGACCCAGGGCCGCGCCCAGTTCGTCGCAGACGCGGAACAGCCACAGCGGCGCGTCGGAAGTGTCCCGGTTGCCGGTGTCCATGCCGCGGATCATATTGGGGATGGTGCCGTTCTGTTCAAAGGCGGCGAACTGCTGAATGATGGTCAGGGCTTCCTGGTGCCGTCCGGCGGCGATGATTCCCCGCACCACGATCAGAGTGTCCCGCCCCCAGTCGAGAAACCAAGGGTAACCGGCGATGACGGTCTTATATTGATCGCGCGTTACGACATATTGGTCAAGGGCTTTTTCAAGGGCCGGCAAAGGCGCTTCCCATTTGGGATGGTTTTCGAAGAACCGGCTCACTCGAAGCTGAAGATCATCGGTTGCCTCCGGCGCGCCGGTCGCCGATTCCGGTACGAAGACCCGGATGACTTCCTTTTCTCCCCCCTTGAGCGGGCCGGAGAAGTATCCCGGGCTGAACAGATCCGAATCCGGATCCAGCCCCCGTTGGGCCTCCACGGGGTGATGTACCATATACTGCCATTCGGGCTCTACATGAAACTCGGCGCTCCGGGCCGTCATCTCCAGGCCGTGTCCCGGGTAAGGGCTGAAAACAAAACCCTTGTCATTAGGGGTGACGGACGAGGGGAACAGCCCCTCCGCCCCGGTGTAGGCCTTGGTGGTCTCATGGAAGTTGCGATCCTCCACGTCCGGGCGCAGGATCAGGGTCACCGGCCGGTCATCGTCCAAACGGTCCGGACGGTCTTCGGCCGGATGGCGATAAAACGCCATGTTGATGGCGTTCTTGCCCCGGATCATCTCGATGCCGACACTGAAGACCACATGCTGCCCCTGGCCGGAGGGGATCTGATATCGCCAGCAACTCAGGCCGCCGAATTCGAACCCGAACGCGTCCAGGCAATCCCGGCCGATCTCCTGGGAAAACCCTTGAAAAACGACCCAGCCCCGCAGACGGGTCAGCAGGATTTGGCGATCCTCGGGCACCTGTGGGTCCAGATTGGCCGCCAGCAGGGCGTCGTAGCGGCTTGGTAAACGGTTCCAATGGGCATGGGCCCGGGCCATGGCGCCACGCCCGTTGGTGCCCAGCGTGTGGATGGCCGCCAGCCGTTGAAAGGGCCGGGTGAACAGTTTTCTCACGCGTACCTTGTTGGCGTCGGTCAGGTACAAAAGAGGCGCCTCGTGATGACTGCATCCATCGGGCGCATAGCAGGAAAGTTTCAGAGTACGCTGTTTGTGGCGGGCGGTTACCGGCAATGGCCTGAAAAGCACGAAACAGCGCCCCGTGATGTCCTCAAGGCTCTCTTCCACGGCCAAAGTGGTGTCGCTTTCGAAAATGGAGGTGCGGAAAGGGTGATCGGCCCAAACCAACAAGAAGTGGCCCGGGGGAATCATCACTTCCCGTTTGAGGTCCATGGGATACCGCCAGACAATGGTTCGCGGGGCATTGCCGTCGGGATTCATCAGGCTGCAAAAATCAAGAGGAGAAGATTGAAGGTCCCGGCAGGCTTTTTCCAGGTCCCAATCGCCCAGGTCGAGAGCTTCCTGGTAAATCCCGCGAACCTGCAACGCCTTGGCCCGCAGGCGTTGGCGCACAATGCGCTCCGGCGAGCGCGCAAAACGGGTTTCAGTCGATCGGATCGCTTCCAGGGCACCCGTATCGTTGGTCAGGCAACGCACTTCTCCCGGCGCCAGCCCAAGCCGTCCGGTCTGTTCGTCGCCGGCGGCTTCCAGTCTCTCTCCACTGAGCAGATCGACCAGTCCCGTGCGCCCAACCGGTGACCGGTCAAGGGGCCAGAGTGCCTCGACGGAATTTTCCATATCCAGATTGATCAGCACAAGCAGGCCTTTCCCATCTTCTTCGGCACGGCGAACGGCGGCCAGGTAATTGCCTTCACCGCATTGGATCAGGTCTACCCCGGCCGGATGGAAAAACGCCGGATGGGCAACGAGCAGGGCGTGCAGGCGTCTGAGGTGGTCCACCAGGTTTTCTTGCGCTCCCCAGTTGAGGGAGGGTGATCCGTGGACATCGATCTTCTCCGTGGCAAGCCACTCCACGCCGTTGGCGAATGCAAAGCCTCCCTGGCAGGACAACAGGGCGCAGAGGGCCGTTCGCATGCGCGCATAGAGGGGCGATGTGGCCGCCAGGCGCAGGTTGTCGTGGGTTTCGGCAAAGTTGACGGTGGTGCCCTCGGCGCCGGATATGTCCAGGGGCTCGGGCAGGTAGTGCTCGATCTGACCCCGGTCGTAATTCTGGAAGAGTTCGCTGTAGGCCCAGTTGAAATCCGCCCAGTTCAGCAGCTCGCGGGTGACCGACATTTTGCCGCCCAGCCCTTCCAGGAGAAAAATGACGTCCGGGAACTGAGCGCGAACCTTGGCGATGATATAGCGCCAGGCCGGAGTCGGAATCATGTACCCCGCATCGCAGCGAAATCCGTCTACGCCGCGACGGCACCAGGTGAGAAAGACGTCGGCCATGTACTGCCACAGGTCCCGGTGGCGGTAATCCAGGCGGGTCAGATCGGCCCAGACCACGCCCCAAGCGCCGGGGGTTTCGATCTGCCCGTCCGCCTCCCGGGCCAGCCACTCGGGATGGGTTTCGTGCAGGCCGGCCGCCCAACCGGTATGATTGATGGCGATGTCGATAAAAAGGCGCGCCCCACGGGCGTGGACGGCGTCGATCAATTCGACGAACTGCTCCAGCGGGGTGGCCTTGGGATCGAATTCGGCCAGGGCCGGGTCCACGGCGGTAAAGCTCAGCGCCGCGTAGGGGCTGCCGAAGCGTCCCATACGTGCGTAGGTCGTGGGCGTGGGGTGGATTGGCAGAAGCTGGAGGATGCGGCATCCCAGATGGCCGATAATGAAGTCCAACTCACCGATCAGATCCCTGAACGTTCCCGAGGGCGGGATGGCCGTGTAACCGGCATCGTCCAGGTTTTTCAGTGCATCGTCGGCTACGTGCATATGCCCGTCCTTGTTGGGGCCGAACTGGCGCACGAAGGCATTGTAAACGATATTGGCGCAGCAGGCACTGGCCGGGGCCACATTGACGGCGGTGTTGCTGCCCGGCGGCCATAGCGGATCGGCATTGCCGCTTTTCAAAAAATATCCCTTGGCCTCGAAATGGCCCACCTCGGTGAGTCCCACGGTAAGGCTGTACGCGCCCCGGCCATGGGCGGTCATGGGAATATCGTACCAGGAACGGCCCAGCGGATTTTCCTGTTTGTCCACCTGGCGGACGATTTCCCGGCGCACGGAGCCGGCGTGTCCGAGGGTCGTACGCAGCCAGGCCTGGCCCTGCCAGTCCTCGGGAACCTTGAGGTGAAACGTCAGCGTGTCGCCGTTGAAGAAAAGTCGCCGTGCACCGGGTGCAGGCGTCTGCGTGATAGCGTCGGATTGAACCATGATTTGACTCCGTCCACTTTGTTTTTCCCATCCCCCGGCATGGCTTGCGGATGGAGTGCTGTATCGATGATACCAGTAGAATACGAAAAATGTTTTTCCCTTGTCAATGCGGACTTTCCGGGCCGTCAATGGGCCGGCCGCAAACCTGCCGCCGCGCTTTTCTGAGAATAAACAGGTTGCTGGCGATCACCACCCCGGTACCCAGAATTACCGGCACGGTGAGTATCTCTCCCCATAGCAGCCAGCCGAACAGAATTGCCCAGACCATGGACGAATAGCTGTAGGGCGCCAGGAAAGATGCCTCGCAATGGCGGAAGGCGGCTGTCTTGGCCAGTTGCTGGATGGCGGTGAAAACACCGATGCCCAGCAGCCAGAAAAGCAATTGATCCTTGGGAAGATGGAAGCGGGGCAGCGCGAACGGCGCTGAAAGAATAACACCCCCTAAAATAAAATAAAACACCGTCGTTAATGGGTTCTCGGAACGGCCCAGGTTGCGCAGGGCCATGTCCACCAGGGCCATACACAAGGCGGCGCCCAATCCCACCATGGATATTGGATCGAAAACAAGCCCCGCCGAGGGCCTGGCAATCATGAGAATTCCGCAGAATCCCACCACGACGGCAGCCCAACGTCCCGCATCCACCCGTTCCTTGAGAAGAAAAGGAGATAATGCGGTGACGAACAATGGTGCGGCAAACAAAAGCGCGGTGGTGTTGGCCATGGGCAAAAGAGAATAGGCTTTGAAAATCAGGCCCACGCCGATGTTGCCGATCACGGAACGATAGACATGGGCGCCGATGCGGCGGGTTTTGAAAACGGTCAGGGGGTGGGTGGCCAGCATGTATGGAACCAGCAATGCCAGTGCCACGATCCCCCGGTAAAAAATCATTTCCACCGTATTGTATCCCGTGCTGGACATTTTGGCACAAGCATTCATCAAGACAATGCATAAGGTCGCCAGAAGGGTCAGGCCGATACCTCTGTAAATCGCGTTGGCGGTATACGGAAACGATATGCTCATGACGCGTGCCGTCTTCCGTCTCGAATCCATATGGTGAAAAACAAGATAGCCAGTCCCACGGCCAGGGTGAGTGGAAACCAGAAGAAGGTGTCCATGAAAACCAAATTTTCCAAGTGCTGCGAAGATACGCCGGTAGCGCCGAGATCACCTTTTTTAAGGCTCAAGAGCGCGGCATAGGCCATGCCGAGGCCGCCGTAGGCAAGGTTGCAGGCCAGCCCCTTGAAGCTCAGGACCGTGGCCCGTCGGGACGAGGGCGTGTTGCGGTTGACATAATAGCTTACATAAAAGCTTACCAGGTGCAGGGCCGAAAAGGCCGCCAGGGCCGGCAATACGCCGATACGCGGCCAAAAGCAGGCCATGCCCCAAAGCCCTGCCAGGGCCACACCGGCCGTGGTCCACAAACAGACCTTGGGGGAATGGTTTTCTGCGATCCAGCGGGCCAGCCGAGGGAGAAAAATACCGCTGACGGACATCAGTGAGCCGAGAACGCCGAAAAGCGATTCGGGCAGTTCAATCATCCGATAATACTGGCTGGACAGGGTGACCGCCATGCGCAGGATGCCGTCGAAAAGCATGGTGAAAAGGATGACGGCAAGGACAACCGGCGTACGCATGATCCAGTTCCCGCTGTTCAGCGTCAGTTTGAAGGCCTCGATTACCGACGGCCCCTCTTTTTTGTTACAGGGTGCCGGGTTTCCGGCGCAGCGGTTCTCCTTCAGCCGCAGGACGGCAGCCAGGGCCGGCAAGGCCATGGCAAGGGTCAGGTACACGGGAAACCGCAAGGTTTCGGTCTGGGAAAAGGTTTTCTCCCAGCCGAGAAAGCCGGCCAGGCGGCTCATCGTTTCCGGGTCGTAGAACACGGCGCCGATGGTCATGGTGAAGATAAATACGGTGGCGCTGAGCCGCATTTGGACATCCAGCACCTTTCCCCACCAATCGGCCATGCCCTGCTCCTGAAGGGCATCATAGGCGATGGCCTCGTCGGCGCCGCTGGCGGCAGCCTCGGCAAGCCCGCTGAGTACTCGGTTGACCAGAAAATAAACAAACAGCAAGTCCACATTGCCCATTGGGGCCGTGGCCAGGATCGCCATTTCGATCAGCATGCAAAAAGCCGCAAAAACAAGCAGCCGCTTTCGTCCCACGATATCGGCCAGGGCTCCCGACGGCACCTCGGCCAGAACGATCGTGGCGGCCCATACGGCATTAAGGATTGAAAATTGGGCGACGCTGAGGCCGAAATCGAGAAACAGGATGGTAAAGATCGGGTAATAGAACCGGCAGTTGAAAAATATCCGGAATAACATGAACTGGCGGACATTGTTTACCCTGAAGGGTGAAGGTCCGGCGCCATGGGTCAATTCGGTGTTCAGGGGCGACCTCCTTTATCGAGCAGATAAACGCGCGTTGCCATTCGTATGATCCTTAATCTGATAAGATAGCGCGACTTTACTAAAGATGAAAGCAAAACGGCAATCGCTTTTACCGGTATCATTTTATTATTTTTATTAAAGTATACACCATGAGAGTCGATATAATCATCGAATCACCGAACAAAAAAATAGATAAACGTTAAATCCCTGGTATAGGCGACAACTGTTCATCCATGCAGTGATCAACGCGCTTTTCTGAAATTGTTTCTGGCAACTTCTCAAGCTCCTCCGCGATTTTTTCAGCGCTCACACGGTATCGCTCCTCCCTATGTTACGGCTTATAACCATTGAATACGCTTATCGTACAACTTGAATAAACGGATATAAATGGAGGTTAATACATCATGAAATTTAATTTGCAAAAGATCTCATCGAAGCTCATTATCGGTGGACTTGCCGCTGTTTTGATTCCACTGATAGCGGTGGGCTACATTTCCTATTCCAAGGCCAAGGACGCGCTGACCGTATTGTCCAAGGATCAGGTCGCCGGCATCGCCTCGGACCTGGCGCGGCTGACGCGCGTTGCCATTGAGTCCGAGATTGCCAAGGCCAGACTGCTGTCCACCGAACATGAAATCGTTAAACTCGCCGAAACCGTTCATCATGACGGTGTCGATGCCAGCCAGCATTTAGTTAGAGGAATGTTCGAGAATTTGAGTCGGGAATTTCATGCCCTTGGCAATCACTACCAGGGAATCTTCATGACCACCACCAAGGGAGAGATTTACACCGGGGTAATGGAAAACGGGCAGGAGTATAAAGGCGGAAACGTCGGTAATCTTCCCTATTTCCGGACCGCCCAGAACGAGGGCAAGGCCGTCTTCAGCGAGATCGTGATTTCAAAAACCACCGGCAAGCCGATAGCCGTCTCCTGTGCCCCCATCAAAAACGAACAGGGGCAATTCCTGGGCATATTCGGGCTGTCGATCCGCGCCTCCTACCTGACCGAGGTGGTTTCGCAGCGTAAGATCGGCACCACCGGCTATGGGTACATGTCCGACGGAACCGGCCTTTGCATCGCCCACCCCAACCCCGACAATATTCTCAAGATAAACTTTTCCGATCTTCCGGACATGCATACCGTCATCACCCGGATGAAAGCCCAGGAAACCGGCGCACAGGAGTATGTTTTTAAAGGTGTTCCAAAAACCTGCGGATTCGCTCCGGTGGGCATCAACAATTGGTCCGTGGCCGCCACCCAGAACCAGGAGGAGTTCCTGTCCGCCTCGCACGCCATCCGGAACGCAAATGTTATCGTTACCCTGATATCCGGTGTCATCGTGGCCTTGGTCATTTTGTTTGCCTCAAGGAGTATCGTGCGGCCGATCAATGCCGCCGTGGCAGGGCTCAAGGATATCGCCCAGGGCGAAGGTGATCTCACCATGCGTCTTGAGGACAGCGGAAAGGACGAGGTGGGAGAACTGGCTCGCTGGTTCAACACCTTCATTGAAAAACTGCAAGGCATCATCGGGGATATTGCCGGTGGTGTGGAAACCCTTTCCTCATCGTCCACGGAGCTGTCCGCCATCAGTGAGCAGATGAGCCAGGGCGTTACCAACTGTTCCGAGAAATCCAATACCGTTGCGGCCGCCGCCGAAGAGATGAGCGCCAACATGAACAACGTCGCCGCGGCCATGGAAGAGTCATCCACCAACACCAATATGGTGGCCACGGCTGCCAAGGAAATGTCCTCCACCATCGGAGAAATCGCACAAAATGCGGAAAAGGCCCGCAGCATCTCCGACGAAGCAACCCACAAGGCATCCAGCGCATCCACCAACATGGACCAGCTGGGCGAGGCGGCCAACGCCATCGGCAAGGTTATCGAGACCATTACCGACATCAGCGAGCAGGTCAACCTGCTGGCCCTCAACGCCACCATCGAGGCGGCCCGCGCCGGCGAGGCGGGCAAGGGCTTTGCCGTAGTGGCCAACGAAATCAAGGAACTGGCCAAACAGACCGCTGCCGCCACCCAGGACATCAAGGAGAAAATCGAGGACATCCAGGGTACCACCTCCATGACCGTGGGGCAGATCGGCGAAATCACCGAGGTTATCACCAATGTCAATGATGTGGTGGCAACCATTGCCACGGCCGTTGAAGAACAGTCGGCGGCCACCAAGGATATCGCCGATAACGTGGCCCAGGCTTCCCAGGGCATCCAGGAAGTCAACGAAAACGTCAACCAGAGCTCGACGGTTCTGGGTGAAATTTCCGAGGATATCGCCGGCGTCAGCATGTCCATGAACGAGATGTCCACCAGCAGCAGCCAGGTCAATCTTTCAGCCCAGGAATTATCTAAATTGTCCGAGAGCCTGAAGGGGATGGTCGATCAGTTCAAGTTCTAGACAGTATGCGGGGAAAACGGCGTATTTCGTGCATTATTCAACACAGGTGGAGTTCCCGGAATGAGAATCAATTTGCATTCGATTGCTTCAAGGCTGATTTTTGTCGGTGTCTGTGCCGTTCTCATCCCACTGATCATTGTGGGCATGACGTCCTATACAAAAGCTATATCTGCTTTCATGGAGACCTGCAAAACCCAGGCTGTCGGCACTGCTATGGATTTGGCGAGGTTGACTCGCATTTCAATTGAAGATTCCATGGTAAAAGCCAAGCTGATTGCCAATCAGAATCAGGTTGTTGAACTTGCCGAGTTTGTTGCCGATTACGGTAACGATGCAAGCCATTCAATGGCGCAAGGCGTTATTGCTCATTTGACTCAGGAGTTCCGGTCCCTGGGCGGTACCTTCGACGGCATGTATCTGGCCGATGCCAATGGGGATATTTTTGCAGATGTATGGGAGTCCGGCAAACATCTTAAAAATACCAATGTCAGCGATCGTGAATACTTTCAAGCGGCACGCCGTCAGGGAAAGGCCATTTTCGGAAATATCGTGATTTCAAGAGCCACCGGCAAGCCGGTTGCCGTGGGCTGTGTTCCCCTCAAAGGAAGTGACGGAAAATTTATCGGTATATTCGGACTAGTTGTCAGAGCGGAATCCTTCATCGATTTGGTGGCAACTCGTAAGATCGGTGAGACCGGCTACGGGTATATGATCGACGACAAGGGGCTCATCATCGCGCATCCCGTCAAGGAACACTTCCTCAAACTGGATGTCACCACCATTTCCGAAATGACATCCATCAACAAGAGGATGATGGCCGGTGAAAACGGCGTGGAGGAATACATTTTCAAAGGGGTTAAAAAGGTCGCCGGCTTCGCGCCCGTAGGGATCAATGGCTGGGCCGTGGCCACCACTCAGAATCAGGACGAATTCATGGCTGCGGCCCTTGCCATCCGCAATACCAATCTTTTCGTTGCGCTTCTGGCCAGTCTGATCGTGGGCGTGGTGGTCCTGTTCGCCGCAAGGAGGCTGGTACGGCCAATTAATGCCGCCGTGACGGGACTCAAGGACATTGCCCAGGGTGAGGGCGATCTTACCATGCGCCTCGAGGTAAGCAGCCGCGATGAGGTGGGCGATCTGGCCCGCTGGTTCAACACCTTCATTGAAAAGCTGCAAAAGATCATGACGGACATCACCAGCGGCGTGGAAACCCTTTCCTCCTCGTCCACCGAGCTGTCCGCCATCAGTGAGGAGATGGGCGGGGGCGTAAACAGATCTTCCGAAAAGGCCAATACCGTCACGTCTTCCGCGCAGGAGATGAGCGCCAACATGAACAACGTGGCCGCGGCCATGGAAGAATCTTCCATCAACACCAACATGGTGGCTTCGGCCGCCAAGCAGATGTCCGTCACCATCGGAGATATCGCGCAAAATGCCGAAAAAGCGCGTGGCATTTCCGACGAGGCAACCCAAAAGGCGTCCAGCGCCTCCACCAACATGGGGCAGCTTGGCGAGGCGGCCAACGCCATCGGCAAAGTCATCGAGACCATCACCGACATCAGCGAGCAGGTCAACCTGCTGGCCCTCAACGCCACCATCGAGGCGGCCCGCGCCGGCGAGGCGGGCAAGGGGTTTGCCGTGGTGGCCAACGAGATCAAGGAGTTGGCCAAACAGACCGCCGCCGCCACCCAGGACATCAAGGATAAAATCCAGAGTATTCAGGGAACCACCAACATGACCGTGGGGCAGATCGGTGAAATCTCCGAGGTTATCAAGGATGTCAACGAACTGGTGGCGACCATCGCCACGGCCGTTGAAGAGCAGTCCGCCGCCACCAAGGATATCGCCGACAACGTGGCACAAGCCTCCCAGGGTATTCAGGAAGTCAACGAAAATGTCAACCAGTCCTCGACGGTTCTAAGTGAGATTACCGAGGATATCGGCGGGGTCAGCATTTCCATGAACGAAATGGCGTCCGGTGGCAGTCAGGTCAATCAAAGCGCCCAGAAATTGTCCCAACTATCTGAGAACCTAAGACAAATGGTCGGGCAGTTCAAGGTTTAAGCAAATACGATCATCGTGTTAAAAAAGAGGCGCCAATCTCGGTCCGGCGCCTCTTTTGTATTCTACAGCGAACGAACCATCTCCTCGGCTTCGCTTATGGCCAGCATCAGATTCCTGGGTTCCTTGGCGTCGCTGACAACGTGAACATCCAACGCTTTCCCCGCCAGCATCTGCTTGAGATCCCGTACCGGCGCCATGCCTTCGGCCACCACCACCGAATCGAATCCCTGCAAGGTTTGGGGGGTGCCGGCGGAAGTAAAGTCAACGCCATCGTCGGTAAAGGCGGTTACCTTGACCTGTTTGAAAAGACGGACGGTTTCCTTTTTGAGGCGCTCCCTCAAGTAAAAACGGTCGTTGCTGGACATCTCTTCCGCGAAATGGCGCTTGCGGTTGAGAACCGCGATCTCGCGGCCCTTTTCCGCAAGGAAATCAGCCGTCACCAACCCGGACTGGCCACCTCCCAGAACGATGACCCGATCCCCGGTGATTTTACCCTCCAGGACCTCGACAACCGTGCACAGATCCATTTTGGTGGTGAACAGTCCCTTGATGATGGGCATGTCCGGTAGGCTGCCCGAGGCCAGAATCACCACCTGCGGTGCCAATGCTTCAAGTAGGGCGTCGTCCAGTTTTGTGTTCAGCCGCAGGGCGACCCCCAGGCGTTCGATCTCGCAGCTCAGAAAATCCACGATATCCATTAGCTCGCCACGTCCGGGAACACGTGCGGCCAATCGCAACAGCCCGCCGATATGGCCCTTTTCTTCTATCAGGGTGGTCTGGTGGCCGCGCCCGGCCGCCTGGCGCGCGGCGGCCAGCCCCGCCGGTCCGGCACCCATCACCAATACCCGTTTGGGAAAAGCCGTTTTCTCGTCGGCATCCATGAGATATTCGCGTCCCACCTCGGGATTGACCACACAGCCGCCCGGTTCCCGGGCCAGCACCGCATGGATGCATCCCAGGCAGCACCCCACGCAAGGGCGAATCGTATTGAGTTTGCCGGCCAGGGCTTTGTTCGGCAGCATGGGGTCGGCGATCAGGCTGCGCCCCATGGCGACCACGTCCGCCTTGCCCCTCCTTGATGATGCGATCGGCCAATTCCGGGCTTTTGATGCGCCCCACGGCCACCACGGGAATCGAGACCGCCTTTTTTACCGCCTCCGCCAGGTGGAGAAAACAGCCGTGGGGAACATACATGGACGGGATCGTCAATTGCCGGGACCCATACACCCCGGCCGACACATGCAGGTAATCGGCGCCGTTTTGCTCCAGGATCGGGGCCAGGCGCAGGGCATCGTTCAGGGTCCAGCCGCCGTCCACGTAATCGTCGCCGTTGACCCTCAGACCCACGGGGAAATCCTCACCGCATTTGGCCTTGATGTCGGCCAGAAGCTCCAGAAAAAACCGGATGCGGTTTTCGAACGAACCGCCGTATCGGTCCGTGCGGTGGTTGGAATTGGGGGAGAGAAACTGGTTGATCAGATAGCCGTGGGCCGCGTGCACCTCGACGAAATCGAATCCGGCATCCCGGCAGCGGCGAGCCGCGTCTCCGAAAGAAGTTACCAGTTCGGCGATTTCGTTGACGGTCAACTCTCTGGGGGTTCCCTTGACCACGGCCAGGGCGGGAATCGGCGACGGCGCCACTTTTTGGTCGTGATAGGATTGGCGCCCGCCGTGCATCAATTGTACGCCAAAGCAGACATCGTAGGATTTGACGCGTTTGGCCATTTTGGCAAGGGCCGGGATGCACCCCTCGTCCCACAGGGCGGGCAGGTCGGGAAGCTCCAGGCCGGTGGGATGAACTCCGGCGCCGCCCACAAGGATCATTCCGGCGCCGCCCTTGGCCCGGGCCGCAAGATATTCGGTCAACTGATCGGTCACGTAATTGTTCTCGTCCACGCCGAAGTTGATGCTCATGGCGGACATGAGCAACCTGTTCTTGGCTTTCATCGGCCCGATTTGGACGGGATCGAAAAGGTGCTTGAGAATCGTCATGGATGCCTCCCCTTTTTAATCTAAAATAAAACCGGTCGGTTTTTTATCTGGAGATGAGATATACATGTTTTGGGGGGTGTCGTCAAACGCCTGACGGTTTCGCAAGGGATAACAGGAAGGCATTGACCGCCTTCCAGTAGTCCGGCGAGGTCTCTATGGTGTTGTGGTCGGTATCTTCGATGTGGGCTGCCGTGGTCGCGCCGCCCCATGCGCGCCTCAGGTTGTCGGCAAAGCGGGGCGGTACGATCACATCGTCCGCGGCGGTGAGAAAAAGGGCCGGTGTTTTTATCTCGGGGGCCGGCGCGGCCGAATCGAAACGGTGCCTGAGCAGCAGATTCACCGGGAAAATGGGGTAATGGGCCTTGGCCACGTTGACCAGCGAGTCGAAGGGGGTCACCAGAATCACGCCGCCGGCCCGGCGCTTGGCGGCCACGTGTACGGCTACCCCCGTGCCGAGACTGCGCCCCATGAGAACGACATGGGACGGATCGATGCCTTCGGAGGCGATGACCTGATCGAAAACAAAAAGCGCGTCGTCGAAAAGAGCGCTTTCCGAGGGACGGCCCTGACTCTGACCGTAGCCGCGATAGTTCATGAACAAGAAGGATTGGGCCGAAAAGCGATTCAGATCGGCGAAATTCAAGGAAACATCCTCGGCGTTGCCGCCGTAATAAACGAGAAGGGGATGGTCCGCATCGATCCGCTTCTTGAAAAACCAGCCGAAGAGGCTGATGTCACCGTGCTGCAGGCGAATCTCGTTATCTGCATAACGATCCAGATTGGCCGGCGCGGTAGGCTGGGGGAAGAAGATCATCCTTCCCTGAAACAGGTACAACAGCAGGCAGGCGCTGGCGAACAGACCTAAGACAATCTGTACGATATTCAGAATCATTTTGCCCATCACTCCTATCCCCGGGTTTATTTACGCATTAAAAAAATAAAGGCATAAATCGCAATAACGAATAACCCTATGGAAAAGTAATTGTATTCTTCCAGTAAGTGTTTTCGGGATACAATTGTTAACAGATTTTTAACGTTCTGCAAATAATCAATGAACAGAGTCGATATACTTCTTCCTTATCCTTCATTGTGAATTCACCCATGACCGGGTTGCCGTGGCTTCGGACTATTGGTTCGGCAGTCGATGCAGCCACGGTGGGGAAGTGCCCAATGAAGACAAACCCACCATTTATTCATTCAATCAATTCAAAGGGAGGAGAAGAAAATGTTTAAGCGTGGAACTGTTTGTAAACTAATTTTCATGGTCACATTTGCCGTCTTGTTGTGCGCCGGCACGGCCAATGCGAAGGGCTGGGGTCATGGTTTCGGCTGGTGGCGAAGCGACGGGCCCAAGTATGTTTTTCTTTTCATTGGCGACGGGATGGCCAGTCCGCAGATCCACGCCACCGAAGCCTATCTGGCGGCGCTTTGGGACGATGATACGGTCGACGGTGGCGTAAAAGCAGAAAAGCTGATCATGAGCGAATTTCCCGTGCAGGGCATGCAGATGAGTTATGCCAACAACCGGTTTATCACCGGTTCGGCGGCCGCGGGAACGGCGCTGGCCTGTGGCAAAAAGACCAATATCGGTGTGATTGCCATGGACCCGGATGCGGAGACCGTCTATACCTCGCTTGCCGAGGCGGCCAAGGCCAAGGGCATGAAGGTGGGAATCGTCTCCAGTGTATCCATCGATCACGCCACGCCGGCCGTGTTTTATGCCCACGAGGCCAGCCGCAACAATTACGAACAGATTGGTGAGTGGCTGTTGAACAGTGGCTTCGATTATTTTGCCGGCGGCGGTTTCCGGGTCAACAAATACAAAAGCGATACCTATGCGGAGCTTACCAACGACGAACGCTATGCCGTGCTGGAAGCGAGTGCCGTGGAAAACGGGTTCACCTTCGCCAACACACGGGACGAATTCGACGCTGTCAAGGGCAGTGGAATCGGCCCGGTGATTGCCATCAATCCTTACCTGGACAGCTCCAACGCCATTCCCTATGCCCTGAATCGCATGGCTGCCGATGGCCAAGGCGGTGATTACGAAGGTTCCATCACCCTGGCCGAGTTTACCGAAAAAGGCATCAAGTTGATGCAAAGCAATGACGAGGGATTTTTCATGATGGTGGAAGGCGGCAAGATCGACTGGGCCTGCCACGCCAATGACGCACGCGCCGCCATCGAGGATACCATCGCCTTTGATGACGCCATTGCCGAAGCGGTACGGTTTGCCAATCAACATCCCGCCGAAACCCTCATCGTCGTCACCGGCGACCATGAATGTGGCGGCATGACCCTTGGCTTTGCAGGCACTGCCTATGAAACCTATTACGAAAAAATGGCCGCCCAGACCATCGCCTACGACGATTTTGACAGCAAGATCCTTGGCGCCTATCTTGAAACTCATGATCCCGTGCCGGCCGATATCGATGCGGATATGTGGCAAATCATTTTCGACAACTATGGCATGGACGGAGCCGGCCTGACGGAAGATGCGGAAGATGATCTTACCGAGTACGAGATAAATCTGTTGCAAGCGGCCTTCGACAAAGCCTTTGTGGGTGAAAACGCGAACACCGATGATGAAAACAATCTGCTTTATGGCTACTACAACCCTCTCTCCGTCACTCTGACCCACCTGCTCAACCGTAAATCGGGACTTGCCTGGACATCATATTCCCATACGGCCGTTCCGGTGCCGGTGCTGGCCATGGGGAAAGGCGCTGAAAACTTCGATGGCTACTATGAAAATACAGATGTTGCCAAAAAAATTGCCGATGCCATGAAAGTCAGCATCGGCGATTAAATTGGGTTACGTGCTTCTTTTCTGTTGACGGTTTCCGTGGCTCCCACGCTTTTGCGTGGGAGCTCTCATTATTGGTCTTTATCCGACACCATACCAACCCATATTTGAGATTCTATGCTGAAAAATAACGTCGTATCCCTTTTCTTTGTCGTTATCGCGCCGAGGAAAGCTCGGTGCATCTTGCAGGGTGAGAGTCCCTGTCGGGAGGAGAGCCAGTAATGGCTTTCTGTAAGGGTTAGCCACCCACCCGTATCGAGCCTTGGGTCCATGGCGGAGATACTCACTGATCATTGTAAGTGCTGGACGCTGAAATTTTTTTTTCGGCTGGAAACGAGCCGCGACCCGGAGAAGCCGGTGCCATTCGCGGATGGTCTCACCCCACTGAACGTCCAATGCAGAAGGAGCATCGAACAAGATGGGCTAAGCGTAGGCAGAGAATCCTGTAGGCCGTAGGGGTGATCGCGCACCCTGAAGTGCTGGTACAGCTTCGAAAGAGAAACGTGCGGACGCCGAGGGTTTTAACGCGCGCCGAAGGCAACACAGAAGCATCCGTTATGGGCGAGGATGTGGAGGTCCGCCGGAGTCCTCAGGCCGTGGCATGCAGGAAGAGATGCATCGTAGAACTCGGGAAGCCCCAAAGGTTCCAGGAAAAGACCAATGGTACACTACAGTGCTGAAATGTTGAGTCCCTGGTGGGAGGAGAATCGACCTCTATATGCCGATGGGGTGTCTTATCAGGCATACTACTCAGAGGTGGGGAAAGCCCACTACATGGGGAAGGACCTGACGGAAGTACGTAGCCCGCAAAGGAAACTCGTACCGGACAAAGTAG
This sequence comes from uncultured Desulfosarcina sp., assembly GCA_963668455.2. Classification (GTDB taxonomy): domain Bacteria; phylum Desulfobacterota; class Desulfobacteria; order Desulfobacterales; family Desulfosarcinaceae; genus Desulfosarcina. Next base: position 489,329 of record CAXXOY010000011.1, on the reverse strand, counting down.
GGCTGGAGCAATACGAGCAAACCTCACTGCGGGGAATAGCAATTAAGTCGAAAGAGAGTGCAAAACACCGATTTCAGAACCTGTACCGGTGTCTGAACCATCGATTTCTGCTAAGCTGCTGGACGGATTTGAACAAGAATGCAGCCAGCGGCGTGGATCGAGTGACGGCCCAGGCTTACGAGGAAAATCTCGAAGCCAACGTCAACGCACTGGTAGAGCGCCTGAAACAAAAGCGGTACCGCGCCAAACTGGTGCGGCGATGCTACATTCCAAAAGAGAACGGCAAAGAGAGGCCGCTGGGCATTCCGGCGCTTGAGGACAGGCTTTTGCAACTGGCCTGCGCCAAGATCCTATCGTCGATATTCGAATCGGACTTTGTGGAGACCAGTTACGGATACAGACCCAACCGAAGCGCCCGAGAGGCGATCGAGGATTTACAGTTCAACCTCCAGTTCGGAAAATATGGGCATGTCGTGGAGGCCGACATCAAAGGCTTTTTCGACAATATCAATCATGACTGGTTGATGCGGATGCTCCGTGAACGAATAGACGATGCCGCCTTTCTGAACTTGATCCGTAAATGGCTGAAGGCCGGTATCCTGGACACGGACGGGAAAATCATCCATCCGGAATCGGGAACGCCACAAGGGGGTATTGTCTCACCCGTGCTGGCAAATATCTACCTTCATTTCGGTCTGGACCTGTGGTTCGAAAAACGAGTCAAAATAAACTGCAAGGGAAGTGCGTTCATCCTCAGGTACGCCGACGACTTTATCTGCGCGTTTCAATATCGAGATGAAGCCCGGCGGTTTTATTGCGAACTCCCCAAGAGGTTGGCCAACTTCAATCTTGCAGTGGCACCGGAAAAGACCGCAATGCTAAGGTTCAGCCGCTTTCATCCGGGCATGGAAAGGCGAATTGTCTTTTTAGGTTTCGAAACCTACTGGATGAAGGACAGCAGCGGTTCCGTTAAGGTCCTACAGCGGACGGCCCGCAAAAAGCTTCAAAGCGCCTGCAAGCGAGTCAAGGAATGGATCAAGGAGAACCGGCATCTGAAAGGACGCGTATTTATAAAAGCGTTGAATCGACGGTTACAGGGGCATTACAACTATTACAACATCCCTGGTAATCTGGAGTCGATATGGCGCTTTTACTCTTGGGCGATGGGATGTGCATTTAAATGGCTGAATCGCCGTGGTGGCAAACGTAAGAGCTTCACCTGGAAGGCATTTGACAAAGCCATTAAAATATTAGGCATAGCCAAACCGAAGCTGCGAATGGTTAACCGCCAACGCCGCGTGTTTGCATAAGTTTACGACTTACGCGAAAGCGAGTACAACCGAGGAACCGGATGCGGAAAAACCGCACGTCCGGGTCTGTGCGGGGGGCGCTGGGTAACTGGCGTTCCTACCGCGAGAGTTGTGCCGTTCTCTGGTTCTTGCCGACGGGCTTTGAAGGCAGTCAAACAAAGGATTCATATCTCGAAAAGGCCAGGGTCCTGTCCGTTGACAACAAGGACCTGCGTCAAAACCTCATCGTGCGTACCGGCACCCAGGATGTCAGGGTCGAAATTACAGAAGGACCCCACAAGGGGCAGCAGGCCCGTGTCGTGAATCCATTGGCGGGCAAAATGGAATTTGACGAGATCTATATCCCGGGCGATACCATCCTGGTGGAGTATAAAATTCGTGAAGGCAAGCCCCACATGGCCTATACCCGCGGGTATTACCGGCTGAATCACGAACTGATCCTGGTGATTCTTTTTGGCGTTTTTATTGTCTCCATTGCCGGGATTACCGGTTTAAAAGCGCTGCTTTCGTTTGTTTTCGCGGCTTTCATGATCTGGAAAGTGCTGATTCCTTTGTTTTTGAAGGATATCAGCCCGATTCCGGTCGCACTGGCGGTTGTGGCGGCCCTGACAGCTTCGGTCAGCTTTCTCGTTGGTGGATGGACGCGCAAAGGCGTGACCGCTTTTATCGGCTCTTTTGCCGGATTGATTCTGGCCTGTCTTCTGGCGGAACTGTTTGCGCCTGGATTTCGTCTCAATGGCGCAGTCAGGCCCTATTCGGAAAATCTGCTTTATGCCGGCTTTCCCCATCTGGATCTGACAAAAATATTTCTGGCCGGTATCTTCCTGTCCTGCTCCGGGGCGGTCATGGACCTTTCCATGGATATCGCGGCGTCCATCGATGAAGTAAAAAACAAGAAGCCGGAGATCCGCTTCGGCGAATTGTTTGGCTCGGGGATGGCCGTGGGGCGGTCCGTGGTGGGGACCATGACAACGACTCTGCTTTTGGCTTATTCCGGCGGTTATACGGCCATGCTAATGAACTTCATGGGGCAGGGGTGGAAGATTGAGCAGATTCTAAACCTCAATTTCGTGGCCTCGGAAATTCTGAATGTTTTCGTGGGCAGCTTCGGGCTGGTTGCCGTGGCGCCACTTACGGCGCTTGCCGGGGCGCTGCTGTACTGCCGCAAAGGTTCGTAATGCCAAAAACCGGCATACTCCCTTGCATTCTTCCTCGGACAGGCTGTATAATAATCACACAGCTTGATCGACGGCATCATGCGCCTTGGTCCCACAGCATTTGTCCATCAACCACTTTAGGGCGCCAACGGCTATAATTACCTCCCTGCGACTACGCTGCATGCCGTCACAGTAATTTCTTTTGTCGTGACGATGAATAGAACATCTATAGGATACATATGACAGGATTAATGAAACGAAAATCATGCGTGGTCGTACTTGTCCTGATCTTTCTCCTTGTAACGGCATCGTCCACACATGCGGATGATGTTCCTCTGTTTACTATTTTGACAGAGGCGTGGGCGCCGTACAATTTCCAGGAAAAAGGGGTGATCAAGGGTATTTCAGTTGATATGCTTGTGCTCATGCTTGAAAGAATCGGATCGAGTCAGGGGCGCGATGATTTTAATTTATACCCATGGGCGCTTTCGTATTATACGTCTCTTAAAAAACCAGGAAGCATTCTTTTTACGACGACAAGGACTGTGGAAAGAGAGAATCTGTTTAAATGGGTCGGCCCGATTTTTGAGATCGAATTTCATATGTATGCCCTGAAAAGCAGAAATATCAAAATCAGTTCGGTTGAGGAAATCAGAAATTATAACGTCGGGGCACACCGAGCCGATGCCGCGGTAGAGCTTTTGATGAACAAAACGGGGATGAAGGCAGACGAGTTTGAACAGATACCGTCAAACCTGGTAAATATGAGAGCGCTCCTGGCCGGGAGAATAGATCTTATCCCCCAAACCAAAGACACGACAATAAGTGCCGTCAAGGAAGGCGGGTTTGATATTAATGACTTTGAGTCGGTTTTCCTGCTGGATAAAAAGGGAATGTACTACGCCTTTCACAAGGATACGCCTGATTCGGTGATAAATATGTTTCAGAAAGCATTTGACGATCTAAAGAGAGAAGGAAAACTGGATGAACTTTTCAAAATATATGGAAAATGAGCGCCGCTGTTTGAATCGTCCGGTTTCGCGTGAAAAACAGGCCTACATCTGTTGTTGAGAAAGAAATACTTCCCGGTCGTTGACAATCAGCTTGCCGTTGACGGTTTCCGCTTTATGGACCAGGTCCCCGCCGTCCTGTAGAAACAGTCCGGTCTGCATTCCCGGGAATAAGGGCGTGACCAGTTTCGTATCATCGTCGGTCAGATGTGCGGTCAGGCCCTATTCGGAAAACCTGCTTTATGCCGGCTTTCCCCATCTGGATCAGACAAAAATCTTTCTGGCCGGAATATTTCTGTCCTGCTCCGGGGCGGTCATGGACCTTTCCATGGATATCGCGGCGTCCATGATCATTTTGTATTCCATGCGCTAAAATGGAAAATCCGCAGTTGTTGAGATTGGGGGAAGTGCCGCCTTGTTTTCCCTGGGCCGGACACCAGCCTTTTCATGAACTTGCAGGGCGCTGACCATGATCGCCTTTGGGCTGGTTGGGCAGGCGTATTCGCAGGCCCCGCAGCCAATACAATAGTCCGGGGTCAATACCGGAAACAGCACCTGCCCTTTATCCGCAGCAGATATGGCATGGGTGGGGCACGCTTCACCGCAGGCGCCGCAGTGCTTTTTTTTGATATGAACAATGCAGCGCTCCTTATCCAGAGCCGCCTTTCCGATACGCACCCTTTTCTTTTGCTCCAGGGCAAGGGGTTCAATTGCGCTGGTGGGGCAGGCCTGGCCGCATGCATGGCAGTTAAAATCACAAAACCCGATAGAAAAATTCAATTCTGGTGCCAGCATCCGGTCAGGGCCTGACAGCCGCTGAACAGACCCGGCAGGGGGCGCCAGAACATGGGTGGGACATGCACTGACGCAAAGGTGGCACCCCAGACAGGCCGATGAAAAACGGTCATGATTCCGGGCGCCGGGGGGCAGAACAGGCGGTCTTCCCCGGGAACGGTTCCCGGACAAAATCGCCAGAGAATACCAGGCCGCGGCCATGGATGCTCCGGCAGCTATACAGCCTGCCAGCAGACGCCTTCTGCCGGGAACATGGGAACGGCCCCCAAAGGGTGACCCTGTTATTTTATAAGCAGCCGCCCCTTTGGGGCATACGTCCACGCAGTTGAAACAGGACAGGCACCGGGATGAATCAATTCGCATATCCGCCAAATTAATGCACCCAGGTTTACAAAGGGTTTCACAGGCACCGCATGATACACATTTTTCCCGGTCCAGGCTGAACCTGAACAGTGACCGCCGGGAAATCAGGCCGATTATGGCGCCTGCAGGGCAAAGCGTATTGCAATAAAGCCTTCCGTAAAACAAAGAGAAAATGAGAATCAATATAAAGGATAAAACCGTCACTGTCCAAATGGCCAGGGGGACGAAATGGGGCTTTTTAACTAAAACAATATAGATGCCCCCTGTTTCCAGCAGGGCAGCCGCCAGGTTATTCAAGATAATAAAGGCGGGCTTGACCAGATAGATGACGGTCCGGCCAAAAAGGCTCACAGGATCCAGGAGTCCGGCCACATCCATAAATCCCCACAAAACACAGGCCAGGGCCAGAACCGCCATAGAAAATTGAATCCGTGTATGCCGGGGGTGAAACACATGGGCTTTTTTTATGCCGGCCGCCTGTGACAACCGGATGAGGATGTCCTGGAGAATCCCCAGGGGACATAGGATGGCGCAATACACCCTGCCGAAAACCATGGTGATGATAACAATGAAAACAAATCCTGCTCCGGCAGTGATCCCGGGGCTGGACACAAACCGTACCAGGGACGGCATAAACTGGCAGGACAACAGGATTTCCGCGGCCTTGCCAAGGGATGAACCCCCGTTGAGAAACACCATGCAAAACAATATAACCATCAGGATGGACAGGATGATCCGTACTCTTCTCATGTGGCGCAATATCACAGGGCAAACACATGCTTTTTAATATTCGTATCCCCCAGATTCATGCTTCCGATTCCCATTTCATGGGCAAGCCTGATGTACTTCACCCTTTGGGGATCTTTGCCGTATATCCTTGCGGCAGCAGCATCACAAGCGACAATATCCGTTGCCAGGACCAGATTTTTCATAACCGCCACATCCTCGGGCGTATCTCCCTGGGGCCCATTGCGCATCATGACACGATAGGCATCAAGCACATTCAGGTCCGGTGCCCTGAAAAGACAAAAATCGGCAATGCATTGATCCAGACCGTTATGGTGATAATCCATCCTGTCCCATACAACGCCCATGAGATTTTTCATGGCCATGGTCAGCCGGGTGTAGCTGTGATTTTTTAAAACCGGCACATTGATAAAAACATCGGATTCCAGGATCAGTTCATGAACACGGGTGGCCTTCAATGTCCTGGCACCGGGGATATCCACCGGGTGATAGTATTTTTTGGCATCCGCCGGAACCACAACAGCCCCGGCATTTTTAGCCGCCGCCTCAATGCCGCTTAACCGATAGCATTTTGGGGCCATGCCGTATGCGCTTGTGGCCACATTGTCAAATAGATAAACTTTTTTGGCCCCGGCCCCGAAACTATGTTCAATAATGGATTTCACCAGCCCGGGATGGGTAGTGGCCCCGATTTCAGGTGTTTTTGGAAATCCGATGTTGGGTTTGACCACAACGGTCTGGCCTTTTTTAACAAACCGTTTCATACCGCCCATCATTTGAATGGCCTTGGTGAACATGACGCCGGGTTCTGCATTTTTCACTGCAACCAGATCGGCAAGTTCCCCAGGGCCCTCTTTTGCACAGAGGGTTTCAAGATTTCCAAACTCCAGGCCGCCGGTTAGAACAAGCGCTTGATATGAGGCTTTTTTTAAAAAACTGCGCCTGCTGATACCTTTACCCGACATGTGAGACCTCCTTTTGCCGAGACTACTCGGTGTATCCTGCGGCAACGATGACTTTTTTATCCGGCACCAGAACAAAGTAGGTCTTTTTCAGCCTTGGGGCTTGGCCGGATTGATCAAACATATAGCTTTTCCAGCCCGTTCCATCGCTTTTGGCGATTTTGAGAATATCAATGAAAGGCTGTTTTCCGTCAGCGTCCCTGTATTTTATCATGGGATATCCTTTGGACTTGAAAAAAGGATGGGCTAGAAGGTTGCCGTCCTCATCATTGAAACAGAACACATAGGAATCTTTCCAGACATAAACGCCCTTTGGATCATCAATCGTTTTTAGTGCCTCTTCCAGCCCCTTTTGATTGATTTCCTTTACAGCCTGTCCGACCTTGGCCAGGCATTCATCCCGGCTGGCCCTGGGAGTGGATTCGCCGGGTGCCGGGAGCGGATAATACCCGGAACATAAAATGATGTTCTCGTCTTTAAGCTTGAGGTAATATAAGTGCTTGAGCAAGGGCGCCCTGCCACCCCGGTTACTCATATAGGTTTTCCAGCCGCTGTCGTTTCTTTCTGCGAATTTAAGCACATCAAAATAGGGTGTTCCGCCCTCGGCGTCTTTGTAGTTTTGCATTTGGAATCCCAGGGCGGCCTGATTTTTATGGGCCAGTAAAGCGCCGCTGTCCATCTCCATGAGAAATACATGGGCGTTTTTCCAGACAAAGGGATGATTTGGCCCGGTCATTTTTTTTATGGCGGCCTCACGCCCTATGTCCTGGATCATTCTCGCGGCCTCTTCTACCTTGGCCACCACCTCTTCCCTGGTTGCCCGTTCACCGGAAAAGGCAGCCCCTGTCAAAACCAAAGTTAAAATCAAAGTCGCGACAATGGCCGGAATAAAGTGATATCCCCATCTTCTTTTCATTGTGCTCTCCTCGTTTTAGTTTTTTTGCTGATGTCCTTAACGTTCCTCTTGGCCTTAGGGCATTGTCGCGGTTCAAGGATGCCCCGGGCAACCCCAATGTCGTAAAAGCGGTTGGTTTGCCGTGACATGTCATGGAGACCCTTGGCGACAGAGAATCAACTGTTTGAATTTAAATAACAATTTAGTTTCTTTGGGTCGCGGATGGTCAGGGGTGATGTAATGATGAAATTGGAAAATTTTATTGGGGTTGCCTTGATCAATTTAATTTCATAGACTGTTTTTTATCTGTGTCCGGACGCGGAATCGGTTTTTTCATTACAAAAGTGTAACTGGTTTGAGGAGGCCCCCTTGTCCGCCAAAAACCATGTCGACAATGAAAAAATAATTCCCCGGTCAGTGCGGCCCGAGATCAGGCGCTATCTTGCCGATGACCTGGGGGACTTTTATTCACGGGCGGTGAACCGTCTGGTGCTGTACCCCTTTATCTTCACTTTCTTCCTGGTAGAATGCCCCACCTTTTGGGTAATTTATCTTGGCCCTTCCTTCTTTTTAGAATATACCGCCTTTATTTTTATCTACTCACTCCACAAAGCCGTTGTTTACTCTGTCTGTATATGCGGCGCGGATATGGTGGCCCATTTTCTTATGAGGCCCTGGGGAACCTATGGCGGCAGGACCGTGGGAAAGCAGTGGCTGATTTGGACCCTGGGGCTCGCGGCCGGATTTGCCCTGCAAAGAACAATGGTGCGTGGGCTGATTGTGACTTATACGCCGGACGTAATATCCTATTTTACCGCCAATCCCCAGGTGAGGATGAGCTATTTTACGCTGCTCCTTTTTCTTCTGCCCTACTGGTGTTTCGTGGTTTTTGTAACGCTGAAAATTGCCGGGTCCATGCAGACGGGGAAAAAACAACCCATATCGGGTCCGTCTGAAGACTTTTCCAGTGAAACAGGGGCTATGAACGAATCTGAAATTTATTTGCAATGCAGGGGGGAGAGCCCGGAAGCAGCCACCGCTTTTAGAGACATCACCCACGTTACTGTAGAAGATCATTACTGCCATATCCACTATAAAGAGGATAACAGCCTTAGACGCCGTATGGTCAGGCAGTCCTTAAAAAAAATACTGGGCCAAATCCCCCAGGATGCTTTCATTAAAATCCACCGTTCCCATGCTGTGAACATCAACCACATCTCCCGCATAAGAAAAAAAGGCCGGGACCATAAAGTGGTCATGGATGAATTTGACGTGGAACTGCCGGTTAGCCGCTCCTGTTTCAAGGGGCTGCAATCCCGGCTCAAAGAGTCAGAATGAGAAAGGAATACTTTCCGACCGTTGATGCTCATTGGTTATTTGCAAAAAACTAAGCCCACCGAAAAACTTCCGGTGGGCTCTAAAAGAAATAGTTTTGCTTTTTGTTGTTACTCGTTCAGAAATGTATTCCTGGCTGTCACACCAAGATCTGTATAGTTGGTAAAGAAACCGTCGATTCCCGTAGATAGAAACTTAGCATATTCCGTTGCAGCGGCATCTTCGTCATCCTCGGAAAAAGTCCAGATGTGAACCAGAAGACCGGCCTCATGGGCGGCGGTGACAATATCCTCGGTAACTTCGAGAAAATTATAGGTAATCGTTTCGCTGACAGGATAGGTCCCGGCATCCTTATAAAGACCGACGCCGTCGGCATAGACTGCCGTATCGGAAAAGCTACCGCTGGAAGTCAGGCCGCTCGCGAATACATAGGTGCCATTTCCGGTGTCGATGATATATCCCAGGGCGATCAGCGGGATGCTCGTACCTTTCGTGGCCTGATACTCACTGATGTACTGCAAAATATCAGTGGAAAACGATTGAATGTAGACATAGTCGCCGCCATCCAAGAGGTCGTTGTCATAAAGCGTGTCGATGATTTGTTCCCCCATGACTTCGTCTCCCTGCTTGGCTTCGGGATAAAGACCGATGATTTTCCCTTTCTTCTCTCCTAATTTCTTGGCAAGAGTAATAACTTCTTGAAAGGTAGGGACCTTGAAAGCGTTGTCATACGTTGGTGTGAAATCAGCGTATGACGTGGAAGCGGTTCCCGTGGGCTCGACAGTCAGCGTCTTGATTTGTTCGAGCGTGAAGCTGGAAACGTTGTAGTCTTCCGCATCGGGAAACAGATCTTCAACGTTTGTGGTTCTATCAAGCGTGTCATCGTGCATGGCGACCAGTTCTCCGTCACTGGTGAACTGAAGATCCGGTTCAATATAGTCAGCGCCTAGTTCGATCGCTAATTCATAGGCTTCCAGAGTGTGTTCCGGTAAATATCCGGAAGCGCCGCGATGAGCAATAACGATAACTTCGGAATTAGGCGTTTCAATTTCGGCATCGTCATCGGATCCGTTGTCACATCCGCACTGCACGCCAACCATGACGGTCATGAGTAAAGAGAAAAACAGGCGCCGTAGAAGGTGCTGTTTCCTGTCTGTATCGGAAAACATCGTATTCCTCCATAGAAAAAAGTCAGATTGAGATAGTTTTGGTAGTTGACCGTCAATGCCGTGCTGTTTAGACGAGAAATACGGTTGATGTCAATACAGGTAGATAGGACTAACAGAATACTAATGGGGAGAAAATGATTCGAACAATGAGGGGCGCGGTAAAGCCGGTGTTGGAGACGACAGAAAACCCTACGGAGAGTGACTATTCATTCTTTCCGTATTATTCAAGCCTTCCTGTCCACGCCTTAACTGTCATGCGTTGTTCTATCATGAAGAACATGGTGCCAGCCGATCAGGGGATCCAGACAACCGCCCAGGATCGACCTCCCGGCGCAGACCAGCGCGTATTTGATTGTATTATGGCTGTCCCCGGATCAAACCAGGGGCGGGCTTATCAAGTCCGGCATGACAGATCGGTTACGATGAATCCGGGTGTTGTTAAAAAACATGGCCTACATCTGTTGTTGAGAAAGAAATACTTCCCGGCCGTTGATAATCAGTTTGCCATCGATGGCTTCAGCGTTATGAACCAGGTTGCTGCCGTCCTGCAGGAAAAGGCCGGTTTGCATGCCGGGGAATAACGGCGTGACCAGTTTCTGGTTTTCTCCGACAAGATGCGCGGGCAGGCTGAGATCCGTTTTTAAATAGAAAATGTCGAACAAAAGGTCCGGTTGGTTGACAATGGGTGCGAACTGCATGAAGGTCATGTCCTTGAGCAAACGCACGGTAAAGTCTCCCTTGATCTGCCCATCGTCGAGATTGACCAACAGGTCCGAGATTTTGAATTCAAGCCCTTGTTTTAACAGTTTTTCGTAGGCGGCCATCATCTGAAAGCCCATTGCCGTCATCTGCTTTTTCACGGCATCCCTGGATTCTTTAGTATCCTTCTGTGACAAGGCAATACTGCCCATTACCTGGCTCATGTTCTGCGAGTACATACGCATAAACGCTTCGTAACCGTCGGCGTCGAGACCGTTGACGGCCAGGTGGGCGGAGGCGTTGTCGATTGTTTGTTGGTCGGCTTCAATGCCATCGAGGGAAAACTGCGCTCCGATATTGATTTTGGAATCATTGTCGCTCAGCCCGAGAAGGTAGTTGCCCTTCATCTCTTTCATCCTGAAGGCTTTTTGCTTCTCACGAATATCGACATCGCGCATCGTGAAGCTGAGATCGCCGTTCCAGATGAATTCGGTAAACCTCGTCGCCGCCGATTCCAGTGAGATGTTACCGATGGAAAGGGTCTCACCGGCCGACAGGCCTTGCCAGTTTCCCGATGAGGTGAAGTGCTCCAATTTGCGATCCGTGGACATGACCAATTTGCCGGGCTGGACATCAAGCGTTTCGTCTTCGACGAGCATTGAAAACGGTTCCACCGCGATGGTACTTCGAATGCATCCCAACAGGCCGTATCGGGTCTCGATATGCAGCGGATCACGGCCCTGTAATTTTTCGGCCACAAACGTCTCATACCAGGGATTTTCCCGAAGGCTGGTGGTGGATACCACCCTGAAAAAACCATGTTTGGCCGTATCCTTGAAAATGACATCCTCTATCGGGTAAATGGCTTTGAGGGAGCCGACATCGGCTTTCCATTTGATTTCGGATTTCAGATATCCCCGGTCATAATCGATGATTTCCAACAAATAATCGACACCGGCATCGGCATAAAAGGCATTAACATCGGCAAATGTCCGGCGAATGGTTTTTTCCATGATCAGGCCGCTGGCGAAGGGGATACACACCACACCCGCGAAGATGATTACCAGCGCTATGAGGATCGCTTTTTTCATAAAGGCTCCTTACCTGAATCGGGTTAAACTACCTTTTATTTCAATACGTCAGATGCCCCTGGATAAAGCCAGGCATGACGAGTCGGGCGCTTTTTGCGAGTTTGTCACCCTTCGGATAGGTCAAACGAGCGGTTCAAAGCCACGTGAGCATTGGAATCGGATCAGAAAATGCGGGGATGATTTACTACGGCTTCAGTATAGAATCAAAACAGATATTTAATCAATATAAAACCGGCCACCAGAAGCACCGTGAAAGAGACGGCGAGCAGATCGAAATAGCGGTCGATAAAGCGCTGAATGCGCGGGCCGAACAAGAATATCAGGCCAGCGACGATAAAAAAACGTGCTGACCTTGAAACCGCCGATGCAATGACGAAGACCAGGAAGTTGATCTTGAACATGCCGGCGGAAATCGTGAAGACTTTATAGGGGATGGGCGTAAAACCGGCAATGCCCACAGCCCAGGCATCGTAGGTCTGGTAGAGGTTTTCGATATAGCCGACTTTGTCGGAAAGCCCGTAAAAGGCCACGATGCGCTCTCCCACCGAAGCCATGAACTGCCAGCCAATCAGATAGCCCAGACAACCGCCCAGAATCGACCCGACGGCGCAGACCAGTGCATATTTGAAAGCGCGTTGCGGGCGCGCCACGCAAAGGGCGATCAGCAGGACATCCGGGGGGATGGGAAAGAAAGAGGACTCCGCGAAGGAGAGCAGAAACAGCGCCCATAGGCCGTAAGGCGTGGCGGCCCAATGCAGGACCCAGTCGTAAAGCCGTCTTAGCATCTATTGCTCTTTCCAGCCGTGTTCGCCGACAAGTTTGACGAACCGGCATCCGCCAAGGTTGGATTGATGAATGCCGTCTTTGCCGCGCACCAGCTTGATCAGGTCCTGGCTGTACCGATCACCCACGGGGATGACCATGCGCCCCCCCATGTCCAGCTGGCTGACCAGATGGGTCGGGACTTCCGGTGCGCCGGCGGTGACGATGATGGCATCGAAGGGACCCTCCTGTTTCCAGCCCGTGGTACCGTCCGAATAGCGAGTGACAATGTTATGGTAGCGCAGTTCGTCAAAAAGTTTTCGGGTTCTGGTATAAAGGGAGTAAATCCGCTCGATCGTGTAGACTCGGAATGCAATATGGGCCAGGACGGCTGCCTGGTATCCGGAACCGGTCCCGATTTCCAGCACCCGGTCTTCCGGCGTCAGTTGCAGGGCCTGGGTCATTTCGGCGACAATATAAGGTTGAGAGATGGTCTGCTGCTCCCCGATGGGAAGGGGATAATCGCCATAGGCCCGATCCATCATGGCTTCACTGACGAACATATGTCGGGGAACATTGCGCATGGCCGACAACACGCGGGGATCACTGATCCCGCGGGCGACAAGTTGCTTGGTCACCATCTCATTTCTCAGACGCTGGTATTTCATCTTCATTTTTCTCCCTGATCGGGTCTACCAATTTATCCCAGTCAGGTCAAGAAGTTGGATGCAATCAAGTGCATTGCAGGGGAAGAGGTTCGGAAAGAATCGAAACGACGCGAAACAAACAGCGCCCGCCGGAATTTCATGGGGGCGCCATTTTGCAGAGGAAACTCCGTTCATTTTTAGATTTTGTAGATCACCCGTTTTTCGGTAATGATGATATCGACATGTTTGTCGTGGGATTCCATGGGGACCATGGGGACCAGTTGGCCTTCGAAGACCATCCCCACCTTGCGGGTGGTCATCGGCAGGTCGGGGAGAATCCGGTCGTAGAGACCATCTCCGGGGCCGAGGCGCCCCCCTTTTTCGTCCATGGCGATGCCCGGCACGATGGCAATGTCGATGCAATCCATGGGCACCGGCTTGCATTTTTTGCGGTTGGGTTCGAGTATTCCGCGCGGACCAACCACAAGATCCTTTCCCGGATTGTCCACCTTCATCAGTTGTATCGTCGATTTGGCAGCGTCGAAAACGGGCAGGGCCACGATTTTGCTGTACTCGAAAGCTCGGTTGATAATGTTCTCGGTGGCAACTTCGTTTTTATCGTTCACGTAAAGCATGACGATTTTGGATTCAAGAAAGTTGGCGAACTCGAACAGCCTGCTTTCGATGATTTTGGTGCCCGCCTCGATCTGTTCAGCGGGAAGCGTCTCAAAGAAGCTTGCTATTTCATCCCTTATTTCCTGTTTCTTCTGCCGAACTTCATCCATTCCCATCTCCATCTTTCCGTTTCTTGCCAATGGTCGCAATCCTTATGGTCGCCGTTGCCCAACCAGCATCCGCGACCGTGTATCGCGGCTCGCTGATACACGGTCAACAGGCAATCATTATTGACTAATTGGACCACTTGGGGTAGAATTTTGTATTATTACCTTCGGTATTCGCCTTTCATCGGTCGAGCCGTTCGCCACGCCGAAAAATAAGTATCACATTCTATAATTCGATGGTTGGCCCCGTTTGAACACGATTTTAGATAATAAGGACTGATATGCTGGAAATCAAGCTGGTGAGGGAAAATTTGGAGCTGGCGCAAAAAGCCATGCAGGACAGGGGGTTCGATGTCGATTGGGATCGATTTCAGGGCCTTGACAATAAACGCAAAGCCGTTTTGGCCGATCTGGAAAATTTGCGACACAGACGCAACACCGTTTCCGACGAAATTGCCCGCATGAAACGAAATGGCGAGGATGCAACCGCCATCATCGAGGAAATGCAGGGCGTTTCCAAAACCGTTAAGGAGTTGGAAAAAGAGCTGGGGACAAGCGATTCGGCCATCGGCGAGATGATCATGGCCATCCCCAACATTCCCCACGAAAGCGTCCCGGTGGGCAAGGACGAAAACGACAATCCCGAGTTGAAGACGGTGGGCACGCCCCCCGACTTCGGTTACGAGCCCAAGCCCCACTGGACCATTGGCGAGGACCTGGGTATTCTGGATTTCGCGCGGGCGGCCAAGATCACCGGTGCCCGCTTCCCGCTTTATTTCGGTGCCGGCGCCCGTCTGGAGCGCGCCCTGATCAATTTCATGCTGGGGCTGCATACAACCGAGCACGGTTATAAAGAGGTTCTGCCGCCGTTTATCGTCAACCGCACCACCATGACCGGCACCGGGCAATTGCCGAAATTCGCGGAAGATCTGTTCAAGCTGGAGGGACTGGATTATTTTCTCATTCCCACGGCCGAAGTTCCGGTCACCAATATTTATCAAAACGAAATTCTGGATGCCGACCAGCTTCCGGTTTACTTTACGGCCTATACGCCCTGTTTTCGGTCCGAGGCCGGCTCCTACGGCAAGGACACCAAAGGGCTGATCCGCCAGCACCAGTTCAACAAAGTGGAACTGGTCAAGTTCTCCCGGCCCGAAAACTCTTACGACGAGCTTGAAAAACTTCTGGACAATGCCGAGACGGTGCTGCGCCGCCTTGAGCTGCCTTACCGGGTGATTACCCTGTGCACCGGCGATCTGGGATTCTCGGCGGCCAAGACCTACGACATTGAAGTCTGGATGCCTTCCCAGGGCGTTTACCGGGAGATCTCCTCGTGCAGCAATTTCGAGGATTTCCAGGCACGCCGGGCCGGCATTCGCTTCAAGGAGCCGGGCAAGAAGGGGACCCGCCTGGTCCACACGTTGAACGGCAGCGGACTGGCGGTCGGTCGTACGCTGGCCGCGATTCTTGAGAACTGCCAGCAGGAAGACGGCTCGGTGGTTATACCCGAAGCACTGAGACCTTTCATGGATGGATTGGAAAAAATAGGCTGATGAAACTCGATCAATTTCCCGGACATATCCGGGAGCACCTGATTCCCGAACCCGGCGGTGAGTTGTTTTACCGCTGTCTGGGATGCCGGGCCGAATACGGCATCTCATCCCTGCTCTACACCTGCCCGGAATGTGGCAAGGTGCTGCTTCTGCATGACCGCCAATTCGATCGGCTCAAGACCATCGAAGGCGAGACCTGGCGCGATATTTTCGATTATCGCCGTATGCTCAAGATCCCCGCCCTCAAAGGCATTTACCGCTTCCACGAATTTCTGGGGCCGGTAATCCCCCTGGACGCGATCGTCTATCTGGGAGAGGGGCACACGCCGATCGTGGAGGCCAACGCCACGTTACAGGAAAAGGCCGGCATGCGTTTTTTCTTCAAGAACGACGGCCAGAACCCCAGCGCGTCCTTCAAGGACCGGGGCATGGCCAGTGCCCTGAGCTACATCAATTTTCTGATTCGGACCGGGAAACTGGACGAGGTGCTTTCCATCTGCGCCTCCACCGGGGATACCAGCGCCGCCGCCGCCCTGTACGCATCCTATCTAAAACCGCATATCAAGTCGGCGGTTCTTCTGCCCCACAAGAAAGTCACCCCCCAGCAGCTTTCCCAGCCCCTGGGAAGCGGTGCCGATGTTTTTGAAATTCCGGGCGTTTTCGATGACTGCATGAAAGTCGTCGAAGCCCTTTCGGATGAGTACAACGTCGCCCTGCTCAATTCGAAGAACGCCTGGCGGATTTTGGGGCAGGAATCCTACTCGTACGAGATCGCCCAGGATTTCGACTACGCCATGGCCGATAAGGTCGTGGTCGTACCCATCGGCAATGCCGGCAACATCACCGCCGTGATGAACGGTTTTCTCAAGTTTTATGAAATCGGCATCATTGACGGCCTGCCGGCCATCGTCGGAGTACAGTCCCGACACGCCAATCCGGTCTACCGGTATTATAGCCAGCCCGACCCATCCACCCGCGAGTTCAAACCCGTCACCGTACAACCCAGCGTGGCCCAGGCCGCCATGATCGGCAACCCGGTATCCATGCCCCGGGTGATCCAGCTGGCGGAGCGTTACAACGAGGTGGCCGGAGAGCAGCGGGTACAGGTGGTCGAGGTGTTGGAGCAGGACATCATGGACTGGCAGCTCACCGCCAACCGCAATGGACATATTGCCTGTACTCACGGCGGCGAGTCACTGGCCGGCCTAAAAAAAGCACTCGATCTGGGACTGGTGGACAGGGGCGCCACGGCCATCGTGGATTCAACGGCCCATGCACTCAAGTTCTCCGGTTTTCAGGACATGTATTTCCAGGGCAGCTTCCCGGAGACGTTCGACGTTCATTCCGATCCGGCGCTGGTTAACCGTCCACGCTATGTTCACCCTGACCACCTCGACCAGGTGCCGGCACCGGGAAAACCTCTGGACAAAGAGGCGTTTGCCGTTTTCGTCAACGCCGTTTCACGGGAAATCGCCGAGACGCTGGGACTTAAAAAGAAAAGCTGAATACACCTCATGCACCTCAAGGATGTTCGGCCGTGCGGCTTCATCCAATGTTCATCGACGAACCGGGGCCTGTTCGTTGGCGGATACGGAATGGTACGGCCGGATCATTCACAGACAAATAGGCAGACCACCATGCACATCGAATCTGTTGTTGGTTGGCCGCGAACCAGAACGTACCGGCTGTTGTTTGGGCTGGTGCTGGTTCCGCTTCTGATTTTTGCCCATACGGGTGCACAAGGAGCCATGCTGCTCAAGGATTACCTCGTAAGATACGATCGCGGCTGGGATATTCTGTGCGAGCCCTATCAGGTGAAAAAAAACGATTGGGTGCTCAAGATTCTCAGAACCAAGGGAGAAATCGCCCATGAGGATTTCAGGGACTTTCTCGGTATTTTTGCCCGTCTCAATCCTCATGTGAAGGATATCGACCTTTTGCGTCCCGGCCAGGTCGTCGACATCCCCCTTAAAAAACTCTCCCAGGGCAATTTCGCCGAGCAGTCCTCCGGCGTGGTCACGATTCCTTTTGTAATGATCGACAATCCAAGAAAGCTCCTGGAAAAGCATTCCCGTACATACACCATTCAGCGGGGGGATACGGTTTCTCAGCTGATCGCCAAAAAGTTCGGCGGTCGTTACGGCAACCTGACCTACAACCAGGGTCTGAAACTGTTGAAGGCCCTTAACCCGCACATCAAGGACGTCAACCAGATCTATGCGGGAGAAAAACTGTACCTGCCCGATCCATCGGTCCGGCAGCAGCAATGGTACACCGATCTTTTCGATGAGAAAGGCAATCTGGTCGATATTGATAAAGCCGCTTCCCCTTCTCCGGGGGATGCTTCAGGCGCCCGTATTGCCTCGCGTGCCCCTCGCGAGGCGGCGCCCGCCACTCCGGCGGCCGAAGCCGCCGCGGCCATGGGTGTCCGTCTGATGGATAAGGGCACCTATTACCTGCCCATGAAAAAAAGTCCCGACTTCGAGCTGGACCTTTCCCGCTATCCCATGCTCGACATGCCAAGCGGAGCTAAAGCGATTTTGACCACCAAGGACAAGGTCATGGATGTGGCGTTGCCGTTGCTTGAGTCCTATTGGAATGATGTCAAGGCGGTTAAGATCCCCGAGAATGCGTCCGCCGAGCAAATCATGGAAGCGGTTCTGTCTGCCCTCGAAAACGGGGAAGAGCCCCCCCGGCTGGCCTTTTCCGACGGCGCCGTGTCCATCAATGTTACCTCCAAATGGATACAGAACGCACCGCCCCGGTATACGTGTATCACGCCCATCAAGAGGATGTCTCAACTTACCCACGCGGCCGTTGTGCGATATCTTGACCAGAATGACATTGTTATCCGGGAACTTTTAAACGGAAGTGTTCAGCCGCCCCCTGAAGAGAGGTCGGAGGCAATGCGTCCGGTTGTACATCTCGATGCGCACAATCAACGGGCGCTGGTGGAATCCTTCGCCGGATCCATGTCTTTTCACTATTCGCCCGATACCATGGTCAGCTTCCCATACGCCGGTATCCAGGTAAAGGCCCAGTCCAATCTGCTCAGGATCGATCAGGGAAGAGAAGTCCTGATCGACTTCGGAGATCTTTATGGCGATGCGATCAAGGCCATCAAGAAAAATACGGGGATGGATATCCTTGAGATCGATACGGATAAAAGACCATTGGATATCCTGCATGATATCCTGCAATATATGAATTTCCACCATACGCGTTCGCCGGTTTTCCATGGCGCCCAACGCGCCCCTGTGTACAATACGGCCATCGTTGTCGATGGCCTGCTGATCATCATGCCGGATGGAGAAGAGCGGCTGTACACGGACAAACAAATACCTGAATTGATCGCCCGTTTCATCAATGAACGACAGATTGGTATTTTTAAATTCGATACAGCCCCCCGATAGTGGCGGCACAGGAATCAACCGGTGTCAATCGTTCGTCTCAAGAAAAACCCATCGCTCACCAAGGAGCCTACTTTAATGACCCAGCAACGACTGAAAAAAACGTTTACATCCGCCCTGATTCTAATGCTGCTTTGCGGTTGTGCGGGCATGGGGGTTTCTCCGGCGGATAAAAAGCTGGCCAACGCTTCCATTAATCTGGCCGAGGCATACCTTTCAGAGAAGAAAACGAGCCAGGCCGTGAAGGAACTGGTCAAGGCCCGGGAATTGGATCCGAAAAACGCCATTATCTATAATGACTTTGGCCTGGCCTACGATCAAAAAAGAGATTACAACAATTCCATCATCAGTTTCAAAAAGGCTCTGGAGCTGAACCCCGATTACTCCGTCGCCAAAAACAATCTGGGAAGCATGTATCTTAAAATGGAAGAGTGGGATAAGGCGATTCCTATATTTAAGGATGTGGCGGACGATTTGCTTTACGCCAAGCCGCATCACCCCTTAACCAACCTGGGGTGGGCTTACTATAACAAAAAGGATTACAAACAGGCTGAAACCTATCTGCTAAAAGCGCTTGAGTTCCAGCCCGGATATGTTCGCGCCCAAATCCATCTTGGTCGGGTCTACCTGGCTACCGGTCGACTGAACCAGGCGCGTGTGCTGTTTGAAAAAATTGCCGAGAACAACCCCAAAAATTCGGTCCTTTTATACGAAATGGGACGGACCTACCGGATGCTTGGCGCTTATAACGATTCCATCCTGGCACTCAAGGCCGCCATTGAATACACCGAGGACTCTGACCTGGCCGTCAAGGCGGCCGAGGAGTTGAAAAAAGTTTATCGGCAGTAGATGAATACTATATCCGGCGATAACCGCCTTTCTCGTCGATGAATGTGTAGCTCTCCATGATTTTATCCAGGGATTTCGTATGGAAATCTCCTTTCACGAAATCGTCGCTGTCAAGAATCATCAACGCCATGGGGATGGTGGTTTTTGTGCCTTCGACCTCGAAGGCCGAAAGGCGCTTTTTAAGTCTCTCGATGGCTTTTTCCCTTGTTGATCCCCAGGCGATAACCTTGGCCAGCAAGGGATCATAAAATGGAGAGACGCTGGCCCCTTCTTCCAAGGCATGGTCAAAACGCGTTTTTACTTTTTTGATGACCGGAAAACGCAATTTGCTGATGATGCCGGGCGACGGCATAAAGGTAACCGGATCTTCGGCATAGATCCTGGACTGGATAGCATGCCCGTCGAATTGGATATCCTGTTGAGCAATCGCCAGCGCCTTGCCCGAGGCAATTTCGAGCTGACATCTTACGATATCAATGCCGGTAATAAACTCCGTCACTGGATGCTCGACCTGAATGCGGGCGTTGATTTCCATGAAATAGTACTCGCCCGTCTCGGATCGAAGGTACTCGATCGTGCCTGCGTTCTGGTATCCCATGGCGCCGGCCAAACGAACGGTCCATTCCATGAGCATGGCTCTTTCCTTTTCAGAAACCGCCGGGGAGGGCGCCTCTTCAATGACTTTCTGATACCTTCTTTGTATCGAGCACTCCCGTTCTCCTAAGGTAATGTAGTTGCCGAAACCATCGCCGATGAATTGAACCTCGATATGGCGGGACCGATTCAGCCCTTTTTCGACATAGCAATCCGAAGAGCCGAAAGCGACATTGCCCATGCTTCGTGAGGCTTCGAGAGTGTTCTCGACTTCATGGGCATGGTTGATGATCTGAATGCCTTGGCCGCCGCCGCCTTTGTCCAGTTTCAATAATATCGGCGCGCCCAACTCGTCGAGATATTTTTGCACTTCCCCGGCATCGTGGACAACTCCCAGTGCCCCGGGGATTACCGGCACACCCGCATCATGGCAGATTTTTCGGCAAAAGCATTTGGATTCGATACTGGAGAGGATGTTGGGTGAGGGGCCGACAAAGGTAAAACCACCCGACACCACGGCATCGGCAAACGCGGCATTCTCCGACAGAAATCCATATCCCGGGTGCACGGCGTCGGCGCCGGACGCCCTTACCGCTTCCATGATACGGTCGATATTGAGGTAACTTTTGGGGGGCGGTGATGGGCCGATGCGTATCGCTTCGTCCGCTTCCTTGACGTGGGGCGCGTCTTTATCGGCGTCGGAGTAGATCGCCACCGTGCGGATGCCCATATCCCTGGCTGTGCGAATGATCCTAACAACGATCTCACCCCGATTGGCCACAAGTAGTTTTTCCACGAATTCAATCCTTTTCCGATGGTTCTGACGATTACTCCTGAACCCCCATGAGCGGTTTGCCCATGGGAAACTTCATGCCGGCGCTTTCAAGGATTCCCCCGGCGGTCATAATAATCCCGAACAGTCCGGCCACGAAGAACGACCATCCACTTACCAGGGGAAGCAAAGACCCCGAAAAACCAAAATAGATCATCGAAAGGGTGATGATGCCGATATCGGCGCCGATAACCGAAATGGCCGCGGCCGCCGGGGCGAAACGAGCGAAAACCGGCGTGGTCAGAATCAGAACAATACCAAGGATCAGCCATTCGTAACCCAGAATCCTCGCATCTAGTTGCCAATCGTAAATCCCTGAAAAATAGGTTACGCCATAGGTCAACGCGGAACAGAAAGCGAAAAACGCTCCGAAGTAAAGCCAAGTCACGCCACCGGCGGCATTGCCGAGTTTTAACTGGGTAAATGCCGCGAAAAGATAGGGAATCGTACAGGCCAAGGATATGCAGGCCATGAACAGATAGGCATGGCCCGATACAAAACCGCATAGTGCGGCCCATGCGATCCAGGTGGCGATGGAATAGGCGATCCAGCCGGCAGGTCCTGCATCCGCGATATTCTCGTTTACCGTCATTTCATTTTCATTGTTTTCCATGATCGGCCTCTTTTCTTCGTAACGGTTATCTGACTTGTTTATCCCTCGATATTGAGGATAACCATCGGGGTATCAACCTCCATCTCGTCCCATTCCTTCACGAGAATTTCCTTGACCGTGCCTTGCTTCTCGGCGGTAACCGAGATTTCGTTTTTCATGCAGTTGATGACAGCGACTTCCTGACCCTTTTCCACCTGGTCTCCCTCATTGACAACAACCCGGGCAACAAGACCCGGCATGACTGCGTTTACGCTGAAATCCATCGAATCGCTCCTTTTGATTTTTTCATAATAAGAGTTGCCGCTTTGATGATTCCGCCGGGCGGTTTATTCCAAGGCCTCTTCCGCAAACAGCCGTTTCTGCTCGATACGCGCCTGAATGCTTTCCTCCTCGGTGCAGCAGACAAAACGAATCCGGTCCCTGGTGGGTGTGCCTTGCCCGATTTTCCACAGGTCGGCGTTGATGACATGCAGCGCACAAAGGTAACCGCCCAGGGTGGGGCCGTCCCCGATGAGAATAATGGGGGTGTTGCCACAAATATTCATGGCGCCGCGGATCGAATAGGCATGATCGACGATATTTGAAGGATGGCTGCCGCCCACGCCACCGTCCTCCCTGGCAAAAAAACCGTCTTGCAATTCATCCAGGCGGTACGCGGATCGGTTGGATGTGTGCTGAACCTTGAACGCGTGCGAGAAGAGATAATCCATGCCTTCCTCGGTAACATACTCCGGGCAGGTGTTCGGTCCCGGCATCGCGCGGACATGCCACTCATTCTCATACTGCGGGATGTATTCCTCTTTTATTTTTTGGCCGGAAAGCTCCGCCAGCGGCTTGGATGGCGTGCCGAAATTCAATATGTCGCCGGGAGCGAGTTTTCGACCGTTGAATCCCCCGTAACTTCCAAAAATGCAGGTCGATTTGCTGTTCAGATAAACGGGTACGTCAATTCCTCCGGCAACGGCAAGATACAATCGGAATCCCATTTTTCCGAAATGTGCGCATTTAATTTTATCGCCGCTTTTCACGGCGACCGACTCCCAAAGTGGAATGGGGTTGCCGTTGATGGTTGGTTGCATGTCAGTCCCGCATAAAGCAATAACCGTATCTGTGGCGAATTCCGCTTCGAAATATCCGCCGGCGATTTCAAGTCCCGCCTCACCGGCCGGGTTTCCCACCAGAAGATTGGCGAAGCCGAGCCCCACATTGTCCAAGGCACCGGAAGCTGCCATTCCCTTGCCCAGATAACCGAGTCTTCCTGGCCAGTCTTCAACAACTGTCTCAATCCCGCCGTTTATCACATTCAGCATCTGTATTTCCTCCTTTTATGGATTGCCAATGACGATGTAACCGTAAGCGCGCGCTAAATGAGCCGTTCAGGACAATCTGCCGGTTCCATTACAGCCGGGGCGCCGTTGCGGCGCCTTTCGCCTGTCTCTCCCTGAAGGCTTTGCCACCCTTGCGGATCTCTTCGCTGTTCACGAAATCGATATACGCTTTCACGACAATCCGGCCGTTTTTGATCTCGTATTGATAATCGGTTTTGTCGTGGACATGGTCGAATATCGTTAAAATTTCTTTCTCGCTTACTTCATGAAATCGGATGCGATCCCCGTTTCGATAAAGAAAAGGAGACTCCTTGAACAGCGGATGCTTTTGGCTGAATTGAAACGTGGGAATCGTCCGGCCGAACAACTGGTAGCCGCCACCGGTGGCCGTGGTATAAGTAAACACACATGGCCCGCCGATGCCCACGCTCCCTTCGGGCGTCCATGTCCGGGGCGGATTGTATTTAGGTACGATGATGGCGCAGCGGGGGTCCATCGGCCAGAAAAATCCACCGCCGGGCCAAAACCCGCCACCGCTGTTGTACCACTCGGTACCCAAAAGAATACGTTTGACATCTTCCACCGACACCCCATTGCACATGGCAATGTACTCAAGATTATAGCCGTCGATCACATTGGGGGCATCCGGGCGAACCTCTTTGACATATTTTGCCACGGCTTTTTGGGTTTCCTTGTCTTCAAAGGCAATGGGAAGATGTATCAGGCGCGATTCGAGTTCGATGTTTTCGACTGTTAACAGTGCCGTTTCTTCTTCTTTTATTGCGGCAATCAGGTCTTCTGTCTTAAGGCGCTCAGGATCATAATGGAAAAGGTTGGTGCGGATTCCGGGTACAGTTTCGATGAGCCCGGGGATTGATTTCTCGAGAAGTTTTTCGTTAACCGTTCCGATCCGAAACGAGTCCAACAGGTCTGCTCGTTGTTCGCGACCATATTCAACCTGAAGAAAGCCGTCGCCTGCTTGCCTAAAAAGAATTTCAAGCCTCGACTCAGTTGCAGGCAGCGTGTCTCTGATGACATCATAATTGCCTTTGCTCATGGATTGTACCTCCTTAGCGTTTACCCAGCGGGTTTAGTATACGGCCTCTCGGACCTTCATTTGTGGGGAACCGATCCAGTGGCCTTGGCAGTGTGATGATCACTCCGGGTCATGATAGGTGTTTGGGTCAGGGCAACGGCGAGGCCAAATCGCAACCAGCCTTCTCCAATCTATCTCGTACAGCTTTTACGATGTTAAGTGCTCCCGGCGTATCGCAATGAACGCAAACCGAATCGCCTTCAATGTCGATCTCGGCTCCATTCAGGGCGGTAACCTTGTTCTCCACAACCATGCGTTTGACTCTCCTGGCAACATGATCGGGGTCGTGGATTTCGTGGGACCTGGTGATGACAAGGTTGCCTTCGGCGTCATAGCCAAGGTCGGAGTAAAGCTCGTACACGGTGCGCAAGCCCATTTTCTCGGCGATGGGGCCAATACGACCCTTTTTCATAACATAGAGATATATTTCGGGATCGATGTCCTTTACCGCCTGGCAGATGGCGCCAGCCACATCTTCCATGCGATGGGCCATGCCATAAAGCGAGCCGTGAGGCTTAACATGGTGAACCCGCAACCCGGCGGCATCAGTGAATGCCTTCAATGCTCCCACCTGATAGAGAATAATGTCGTAAATTTCCTCGGGGGTAAGTTTCATTTCTCGACGACCGAACCCTTGCAAATCCGGAAGCCCCGGGTGGGCGCCCACCTGAACATTGAAGGTCTTGGCCAGTTGCACGGTTTGTCTCATCACTGAGTAGTCGCCAGCATGAAATCCGCAGGCCACATTGGCACTTGTGATGTATTTCATGAACGATTCATCGTTTCCGAGTTTATACATCCCGAAACTCTCACCCATATCTGCATTGAGATCGATTTTCATTATTGAACCCATCTTTAAGTTTTAATTAAATTTTGGAAATGTTCTCATCTACTGAAGGACTGTCAATCATTGATTAGCATGGAAAGGTGACCTTGTATAATATTAAAAAATGAATTAAGAATTCGGAAAAAGAGAATTCTAAAAATAACTGTCACAATAACGAGTTATGAGAATAAACCGTTTTTATCCTGTTTCAGAATGAGGCGGGCAAACAACGTGTGTTTTGTTGGGGGGCGGAAAGGGTGGGAACACAATCAGCGGTCAAAATTACTATATGAAGGCACGTTTTTCTTTTTGGCGCCAACCACGGATGGTCCGGGCGTTTTATACTCCATCGAGCAAAAGTCAATGAAACTACGAGCGCTTTTACTCAGGCGTCGGTCTTTGGCCCAAGCCAGGCCAACGTCCATGGAAGGCACATGGTCCATGATATCAAGGGACACGATGCGATCTCCATCCAGGGACCAGGGTCTGTAAACCATATCGGATAAAATGGTCACCCCCGATCCTAACGCCACCATGCTCCGAACCGCTTCCACCGATTCGGTGCGAAAAATAATATTGGGTTCGAGATTGTGTTCCTGCCAGTAATTCATGTGAGTGACACCGGCTTCGTCGATCATCAATTGGATGTAAGGCTCTTTGGAGATGTCTTCAAGAGTGATGTTGTCCTTTTTGTATAGTGGGTGATTGAAGGGTACCCACAGTCTCCGTTGAGAGCGGACGAGGGTGTCAACCAGAAGGGCATCGTTGAAAACGTTGGAGACCAACAGCACCGCCAAATCGAGCTTTCCTTCTATGATCATTTTCTCAATGATATGGCGTTTGTCTTCAAGAATCTTTATGTTGATATTGGGGAAGGTCCGTCTGAATCGGGCCAGCGTCGGGGCCAAAAAATAACCCGCAACGGTGATGGTAATCCCCAGGGCTAATTCGCCGGTGGTGTTGGCGGAGGAATTCTTGACCGCATAGACCGCATCAGAAACCGAGGCGTTGATTTGCTGGCAATGTTGAAGAAAGCGGTAGCCGTCGAACGTCAGGTTGATTCCCCGACGGTGTCGGGTGATCAGCTTGACACCCATCGTTTTCTCGAGCTCTTTGATGGATTCGGTGATTGATGATGGTGAAATAGACAGCAAGCTGGCTGCGGAAGCTATTTTGCCCGTTTCCGCCGCGGCAATGAAGTATTTAATTTGTCGAAGCGTTATCTCCATAATTCTCCAATAACCGGTTGCTACGGTTCTGCGTTTTTCCGCTAAAATTGATGTTCACGTAAAAAGTCGCAATTCAGACGGGTTCGTCAAAATTAGTTCGGAAAGTCAGTATACCATAATGAAAGCATAGGCGCCAATCAACCCGGATAGTGGACTTGATGGTGCGATGGCTCAATTGGGGGGATGGTCGCCGGAGGACTCGCCCAAAAAAACTTGGATTTTCCTAAAGTAGGCGATTCAAATTTTGGTCTCCATGGGAATCGTATAATTTATAATGCATTGTGCCATGATGACCTCCCAAAATTTGAAACCCGTTGGGTTTGCCGAGCTTACCGCATCTACGGCGTTGGATGCCTTCCCGCATAGGAGGGCTATAGCGGAAAGTCATCCGCCTTGTATATGCGGCAAGCTCGACAATCGTCTACTTTAGGGTTTTCGTAAGAATCGACGGCTGGTGAACGTCCAGGCATCGTTGGCGAGGAAATTTACGAATCCGGCCAAGACAATGGCCGACAGGTTGGCCGGCAGATAGTGCATGAATCTGAGCAGTAGATTGGTGAAAAGCACTTGCAGTAAAATGGCGAACAGGCACACGGTATAGTACTCAATCATTTGCTTCCAGAAACCCTTGCCGGCGTTTTCCTTTCTATCCAGCCATGTCCAGCGGCGGTTCCAGCAATAGTTGTTGAATGTGGCCAAGAAGATGGCGAGAAACAAAGAAATATTGATTCGCAAGCCTTCGGAATCGATCCACGAGAACATGTATTCCCTGAAAAGCCAAAGACAGCCTAAATTGATCGTCACGCCCGAAGCTCCAACCATAGCGAACTTTAAAAAACGGCCCATTGCAATTTTCACGCTATCCTTCATCCCTTGAACGAACGGAATTTATGTCCGCTTTGGGCATGTCCCGCCCCGAATCCAGTAAATCGGTCGCCAGGCGATGGACCCCGTCAACATCGATGGCTTTCAGGCATCGGTTATCTCCATCACAGGGAGAGTTCCGGTGGTTATAGGCTGTCAGGCATGGTGAACAGGCCGTATGAGAGAAAAGTGTTGTGGCATCTTCTCCCAACGGACCATAAAGCACCGGTGTTTCCGGCCCGAAGAACATCAATGCTCGGATCGGGGTGAGCACCGCGAAATGCCCGGGGCCGCCATCGTTGGTAATCAATAACTTGGCCATGTGAAAGAGGACGATCAGTTCGTGGAGGCTTTTTGTAAAACCGGTCAGGTCAACGCATCGATTCCGGGGGCATCCTTCAAGGACGCGCCTGGCCAGATCGCTATCTTCTTGCATGCCGATAACTCCCAGTGTGTGGCCATCATCGATCAATCGTCGGCACAAGACGTGATAGTTTTTCTCCGGCCACGCCCGGATGGGCAGGATGCCTCCGCTGGGGTAAATCAGGATGTCGGGGGAGACATCGCGCTGCCATCCGTCCAGGGCGCCCAGGCGTTTTGCCAGGTCATGAATCTCGGTTTGGGAAACGGCGACCGGCGGCACGCTTAAAACGCCGTCGTCGGCACTCTTTTTTGCCAAAGGCATGCCGGCTGAGTCAATGGCCGCTGCCAGGGTCAGAAACTGCCGTGCGATGTGGCGATACGGATTATACAATACGGGGCGGTTGATAAAACTTCCCCGATAGAGCCCCTCCTGGGTATGGGGATGAAACCCCACCCGAACGTTGGCCCCGCTGAGCATGGAGAAAATACTGCTGATGCGGGAGAAAAGTTCGCAATCAAGGACGGTGTCGATGCCGATCCTGCGTAACCGCCAGACTGCAATGAATGCATCCCGGACAAGTCGAAAAAAAGAACTGTCGTCAACGGTCAGCACGTGATCGTCGGCAACCAGATCAAGAATCAGCGTCAGCTCTTTGTTCTTTTTGAATTGAAGTAAGAAGATTTCCGCATCCGGATAAGACTTGCCGAGGCTGGTGAACATGGGATGGGCCAAAACCAGGCTGCCCATCTCGGACAGCAGGATGACGAGAATTCTCCGGGGGGGCTTGGCTGCGGCCGTAGAACCTCTAAGAAAACGATGCATTTTGTGAACAAGGGAAAGGACGAAACAAATCAGGGACCCCGCGTACCGGTCAATCGTTCTCTGGTTTTTAATCTTCATGGCAATCCCTATGCCTCTCTATGCCGGCTTGAAATGCTTCCCGCGCCTTATGATTGATCCGGAAGGCCTTCAAAATGCGTTCCGATCAGCACCGTGACGCTCGATTCCTCGATCACCGTGCCACGGAAACGGTTGTCGTAATGGCCGACCAACGAAAGGGTTTTAAAAAAGGGCGCAATCTTTCTGAATAAACCCGGTGAGTAATGATGCAAAACGACCACGGCGTCCTTGCCCTTAAGTTTGTCCAAATCCTTTAAAAAAGTATACTCTTCCATATCGAAAAGATGGATGCCGGTGTACCGATTGCCCGTGTAGAAAACTGTTTCGGCAACGCTGGTAAGCCGGTTGGCGATCAGAAAATAACCGCGCGGTGATGGATGCTCGGCGATCATGGCGTTTAATTCGGTGCCCATTTTTTGCCATCCGTGAAATTGACGGGTCGTATCGTTTTCCGGGGAAATGGGAAGGAACGGGCTTACCAGATGGATGTGCAGTATCATGTTGATGACCAGTCCCAGGCCGACAGCGGCCTTCATGAAACGCCGATGTTTTATTTTGTCCGAGTACCCGTGTCGGAAAAACAGCCAGGTCAGTATCATGCTGGAGATATATGCTGGAGCCGGCCAGTTGGCTTCGGCAACATCGCCCACGGCGGTTGAGAAACCGAAAAAAAGAATCACCGGCCAT
This sequence comes from uncultured Desulfosarcina sp., assembly GCA_963668455.2. Taxonomy (GTDB): domain Bacteria; phylum Desulfobacterota; class Desulfobacteria; order Desulfobacterales; family Desulfosarcinaceae; genus Desulfosarcina. The sequence goes on along the minus strand of CAXXOY010000011.1, from coordinate 460,460 downwards.
GCCAGGCAGACCAGAAAAATCTCGTTGTCCCCAAGGCGTCGCGAGGAGGGAGAAAGTGCCTTGATGGAGTAGAAGACGAACGCCAGAAACAAAAGCGGGGTAACCACTCCCAACTGGCCGCCCAGATACTCGCCTAATTTGGCGTAAATCGGATCTCAGTCGTAGGAAAATCCCTGGTTCAATTGAAAGCCGAAAGAGGCCCAGTCGTGTTGCCAGTTCCAATAGATGACCGGGCTGAAAATCGTCAGGGCGATGACCAGCGCCAGGTAGGGCGCCGGGTGTCGCAGCCAGCGCCGTTGATTCGGACAGAGCAGCAGGAAGAGAAACTGGCAGGCAACGATGAGAATCATGGTGTATTTGCTAAGCAGTCCCAGGCCAAGGGCGATGCCCGACAAAAGCCACCATCTGGTGCCGCCCCCCGTTGCGATGTGCGCCCCGCAATAAAGCGCAAGTGACCAGAAAACGAGAAGCGGTGTGTCCGGCGTCTGGACAAGACAGCCGGTGGAGAACAAAAGGGTGCAGTTGATCACCAAAAGAAGTTCCCAACGGGCCTTGCGTTCATCCGGGTAGAGTCGTTTGGCCGAAAAAAAGATAAGCGCATGGGCTGGTATCGTGCAAAGCAAGCCGCCGAGCCGCACGAAAAATGCCGTGTCCCCTCCCAAAGCGGTAAATATGGCCATGATATAAGCCACCATAGGCGGGTGATCCAGATAGCTAAGGTCCGGATGCTTGGCCCAATACCAGTAAAAGGCCTCGTCAGGGGCCAGCTCGACGACACTGGTTAGATAAAGGCGGATAAGGTAGAAAACGGATAGGAAAACAAGAAACCATCGCACACGCACGGCCATACAACGTCTTTCGTGTTTGCAAAGGATAGTGAACGGCTTTGCCAATCAAGAGGGGCCGCGGCTGCCGGCTGTTATTGATTCAAACGATAAAAGACGGGCACCGTGACCTTATTCGAAATGGGCCTTGTATTCATCGCGGACCAGATCGAATCGCCGGTAAGTATCCAGGAAAAATTTAAAGCTGATCATTTTCAAAAAGGCATATACCGGCGTGGCCAGCAAACCCGCTAACAGAACCCGCAACCAGGGAATGGTCAGAGTTAGAAGGATCAACCCCGGTATCACGGCCACCAGGAGGGTTTCCAGAACAAATCGTAGGGTAAAGAAACTCCAAACAGGAACCGCCATTTGACGGTTAAAATAGATCATCATCAACAGGCGCAGTTTCTCTCGGACTCCCCCGTGGCGGATGACGGCCAATTTGCTGGAAAAAGAAAAGCCGGCAAACACCAGTGGCGCAATCATCCCCGACCACGAAAAAAAAATCAACCCCCAAGAAGAGGCGTCTGTTTTTATCCAGGCCATCCGGCAAACAAAAAAGGCAATCAGAATCCATATGCCCGCGATACAGAAAATCATGCCCAAGGCCAGAGCATCCCAGGCCACTTGACGCCAGGAGAGGGCCAGCATGGCCTGCCACAGACCAAACCCTTTGCGCTCCCGGCGATGCATGCGACGCATATCGTTGGACGGCCATAGGGAAATGACCTGTTTGAAAAGGAACAGGGCGGCGAGAATTAGAAGGGTATGCGGATTGATAAGCAGCTTTTCAAACATGGCCGGCAGATTGACGAAAAGCTGTTGCGGCAGATCGGCCGTCCAATCTGCCGTCCAGCGGGGCAGATCCATCGTTTTCAGACCGGCCGTTCGGGATTTGACCAGTGGTCGTAACAGCCGGTCGGCCCAGAAAATAAAGAAGATCAGCATGAAAAAGGATTTAAACCGAAACAGCGTCTTCCAGGAGTCAACAGCTAAAAATCCGATTCGCCGAATCGAAAAAAAACCGTGCCTGTTTTCTTTTAGCGGCGGGGCGTCTTGGGATACGATATTATTTAGATGCATCCAGATCTACCTGCAGCCTGTCTTTGAGGCGTAAGGGGAGAAAAAGATTACAGCTGTAATTCAACTCGGAGTAATATCCTTTACGCTTCATCTCATGGTAAAGATGTACCGTGCGACCGATACATTCCTGCCGGTTTTCAATGGAATGCCGGGCGCTGGGAAAAGAGAAGCCTTTAGCGTTGATTATAATATGGGGCGTTTCACCTGGAAAGTAAGAGATACTGGTTTTTTCAAAATCGGCATTGGTATGCACCGTCAGATGCTGCGCCTGCTCGGGAATTATGATTGGCTGAGTTGAGCTGCTGTAGTAAGGGCGCCGTGAGAGAAAGGCAAGAAGGATCGCAAAGCCGACGGCCGCTAGTTTTAGCGCCAACCAGCCGTCACGGGTAAGTGCCGCGCGATCCGAGGAGGCATGGTGAAAATCCGGGATTCTCAGCACACAGTAGTAAAGCGCCGTAATGACCATGAGTATAATCCCCAGCGACCAGAGCACATCCGTCGGAAAATGGGCGCCCGCAGCCATCCGGGCCACACCCAGCAAGCTGCCGTAAGCCAGGGCCGTGAGACCACCAATCCATGCCACCCAGCGAAATCGCTTCCAGAAGACTACCAGAGTAAGGAATGCGTACCCCATGGTGCAATGCCCGCAGGGAAAGGATTTGCCTCGTCCCGGAACTCCCGGTGAAAAAACCGACCGGTACTCCCATTGCCCTGAGAATGCCTGGACCTGCTCCGGCCGGGGCCGCCCCCAATAATCCTTGCCCAGGGCGTTGACCAAAAGCCCCGGCCCGATGAGAATCGTCAGGATAACCAGTAAAAAATGGCGCTGCAATCCCTTCCAGGAGGCTTTTGTGCGGGACAGGTAAAACCCTATCAGGGAGAAAACCGCCAGCGCCAGACCGGGCAGAGTGCCGTATTTATAAAGCCATAGCCACGGCTGCTGGTTCCTCAAAAACCATCCTTGATCGGTTTTGTAAAATGCGGATATCCAACGAAGATCAAGCTGGAATCGATCGGCGGTCAGGGTTAAAAGAATCAATGTGGCTTGCAGGGCAATCAGCAGGTAGAGGCCGGTTCTGAAGGTTTCGCTTCGACGATGGCTGACAATTCCCCGCAGGCGCGTCAGGGCAAACGAGCGCAGAGCGTAGATCGAGGTTTCCATAATATTTATTATGGCGGGTGATTATTAACCGACGATTAGCAGCTTGTTTGAGATATGTGAGGACTTTTTAATTCTTGGCGTCTCGCCCCGAAATGGCGCGATTGAGTTTTTCCCGCAAGGCCTTCATCTGGAAGGGCTTTTGAATGAAATCGTCAGGAACACTGTCGGCAAACAGGTCTTCCAACTGCTGGCGGGTATAGCCGCTGGAAATGATGATGGTGGCATCGTTGCGGATGGTTTTGAGTCGCTGCATGGTTTCCAGCCCATCCATGCCGGGCATGGTGTAGTCAAGCAGCACGCAATCGATGTTGTCCTGCGCCCGCAGGAAAATATCCAGTGCCTGCTGACCGTTGGCCGCTTCGAGGACCTGGCATCCCAACCGCTCAAGGAACTGCCGGCCGACCTCCCTGACCATTGGCTCATCATCCACCAACAGCACGACTTGTTTGGCGGATGTTGTTTCGAACGGCAACGGCCCTTGTTTGGACCGGCTCATGGAGATGCCCTGGATAGGGAAGAGGGCGGTGAATACGGCGCCTTCGTTTTTCGCACTGCTCACCTTAATGGCCCCGCCGTGGGAGCGGATGATTCCCAGGACCGCCGCCATGCCCAATCCGCGCCCGGTGAATTTGGTCGAGAAGAAGGGATCGAAGACGTTGCTCAGGGTTTCCTCATCCATGCCGCTTCCCGTATCGGCCACTTCAACATAGGCGTACAGCCCTTCCGGCATATCTTCTTTCAGATAGGTGGTTGCCAGGTAGATCCGATCACAATGCATGGAGCCGGTCGTAATGTGTACACGGCCGCCCCTGTTTTCCAGCGCTTCGATGGCATTGGTCACGAAGCCGGTTACCATCTGGCGCATTTGGTCGGCATCGGCATCGACGAGCGGCATGGGCTCGGCCAGATCCAGGTCCAGGGTCACATTGGCCGTGGTCGGCTCGTCAAGGGTTTCCAGAACCCCGCGCACCACCTGGGACAGATTCACGGGGACGCTCTCTTTTTTCAACTGCCCCACGTAGGTCAGCATCATACCGCTCAAATCGGCTGCTCGCTGAGCGGCATTGCTGGCCCGCTGAATGTTGGTGATGGTGTTCGAAGATGCCGGCAGATCCTCCCTGGCCAGTTCCAGGTTGCCCAGCACGACCATTAAAAGATTGTTGAAATTATGGGCGATGGAGCCGGCCATGGTGCCAAGACTTTCCATCTTTTTGGCTTGCAGGCGTTGCGTTTCGATTTCCGAGCGCTTCCGATCGGCTTCCTTGCGTTCGGACAGGTTTCTCGAAATGCAGAGCATGGAATCGGGAAGCCCCTCTTTGTTGACGATAAAGCTGGCCGTCACTTCAAAGGGGATGATGCTGCCTTCTTTGTGGAACTCCTCCAGCTCCAGGGTGGTGGAATAATGCCGGAGGTCGATTTTCTTGTTTTGGGCCGATTGGGTCACTTCCTCCATCAGCGCTTTGATGCGCGTGGCGGAATCCGGGGTCAGGTACTGATCAAGGGTGATACCCATGATCTGGTCGGGCGTATACCCTTGTGCCATTTTGACCGACGGGCTGATGTATTTCAGTTTCAGGGTTCGACAATCGACAATCCAGATGACATCGGCGGCATTTTCCGTCAGCAGCCGGTAATGCCGTTCGCTTTCCTGTATTTGAGAATAGGAGCGGGCGTTGACGATACCGGTGGCAATCTGCGGGGCGATGCCCATGAGCAGGTTGATATCGTTGGTCCCGGCCTTTTTTCCGTTCCCCTTGGTATCAACGAAAAGGAAACCGACGGGTTCTTTTTTATAAATCAGCGGTATGCTGATCAGGGTTTCCACCTGAAGAGAGTCGATCGTCCGGGCGGAATTGGTGTGAATGGGAAGAACTTGATCGCGGATGTCCTCCAGCATGATTGGACGGCCATTCTTCAGGGAATTGGTGAAAATGTTGGCCGTGTCGTCATAGTCGATTTTAACCTTTATCTGCTCGATCCACTGGTGTTCCGAATTGGAAAAACCGAAACTGGCGCCATGACGCAACAGGTCGCGACCTTCCTCGCATAGGGCGATCATGCCCCGTGTGAAGATGGTTTTGCTTTCGATGGCCTTCAATACCTTGTCGAGAAAGGGTCGGGTTTCCAGGGTATTCACGCTGGCCTGGCCGATTTCTTTTACCAGATGGGTATTGTGATGGCGGATTTCGATCTCTTGCAGCAGATGGCCGGCGGCGTCGCCCTGCTTTTTGAGGAAGCGCTCCAGCTCCTTTCTTTCCAAGCGGTCGGCCACCAGAAATACCGACAGGCAGATGATCACCATGGCCAGAATTAAAAGCGCCCAGTGAAGGATGGGTAAAAAAGGCAGCGTCGCCGCTCCTGTAACCAATGCCGCCAAAACGCCCAAGCCCCCTTTGCGTTTGACGTTGGTGGATGCCTTGTTTCTCCAGGATATCTGATAACGACAGACATCATCGCCGCGATGCATGCATTGGGGATGATCGACTTGCCCCCGTTGGCCGGTGAGGATTTTGGCGATGGATTCCAGAAGGCCCAGGCGGTGTTGGCACTGAAAAGCGCTTTCTTTAGCGCCCGGCCGGGTTTTAAGAACCACTTCCGCCCGGTTTTTACCGATAATGGCGGTTTTACAGCTATGCGCGCGAGACCATTTCAAAAATATATTCCCGAAAGCCTTGTAGATGGCCTGCGGGGTAACGAACTGCAGTCCGTATTGGGTGATCGTTTCGGACGACTTCATATAGGGGACGTGCTGCCCCACCTTGTAGGCGATCTCCTTATCGGGCTGTCGCTCTATCAGACATTTGTAAAAGGTGCTGAATTGTTTTTGCGTGAAGAAATGACCTTCGTCATTGAGATCGAAGCGTGAGATCCCACTGCAAGACAACAGATCATCCACATCCACATCGAGTTTGCGTGATTCGATATAATGGATGTAGTTTTTTATGGCTCCGCTGCTGTAGAGCGGGGTTTTGTCATTGATGCCGGAGGCGTCGGATGTCGATGTCGTTTCAGTCACTGCTCAGGGTGTCTCCACTGGGTGCGCTAAGTCAAAATCAGCATTCCATGGTGGCTTTGTGCTGTTGATTATCGGCTAAATTCTTGTTTGATTGAGCAAAAAGAACGATAAGTCCGTCCCGGAATGCAACGGACCCGATGCCAGGGTGCTATTTATATACGATTCAGAATAAGCGGTGAATCGGTCATTTTATGGTTGGCGGCTTTCAAACGGTCGTGGCTCGAAATAACAGCAACCGCCTTTTCCGCTTTTTTATTATCGAAATATCGATGGGCGACCGCAACAACCGTCTTGCGATCGATTTTTAGAAGGTTTTCCTTGTTTTGCCGGCGCGTTTCGTCGGTCAGCCCGACGATTTGCCGATAAAACGCCTTACGGGCCGCGGGGCCCGGGGGGTCCGGTTTGTCGATTTCCGAGCAGACCTGCAAGACCGCTTCCTTGACATCCTCTTCACTGAATTGGCCCGAGCAGATAAAATCCGCGGCTTTGTCGTAAACCGCAAGGGTGCCCGCGATATGCGGGTCCCGGTACGAGGCGAAGCTGAACAGGCCGCCCTCGGCATTATACAGGGCAAATCCGCCGTAAGCGCCCCCTTTTTCGCGAATTTCCCGGTGCAGGAACATCGACCTCAATAGCTTGGCAATTACCGACAAAGCCGGGCTGTCCGGGTGTCCCAGTCGGACGGTGTTAAACGTCCGGGCAACGAACGATACCGCCGTGGTGGTGCTCCACCCTTCAAGCGCCGGGGCCTCTTCGTTATTGATCGAAGGCGAGACGAATCCGTCTTCACCGTCCGCGCCGAGAGCGCCGATCAGTTTGCCCGCCGGTTCTGTCGCGGCCGCCAGCATGGCCGAATCGCCGATCAGGGCCAGTTTGACGTTCGATTCACAAAAAAGCGTCCGGCCGATGGCCTTTAAATCCGTGGCCAGGAGCTCCAGGCCGTCGGCGGCGATCTTTTCTTCGACCGCTTTGATTTGCTTGAATTGATGAACCCCGCCCCACAGTTCCTGAAGCCGATTGGCGGGCGTGAATGCGCGTGAGGAAAGGGAAATGGCCAGGCGGTGGCCGTTGTGGACAATGGAAGATTCAAGGGCCGAGCGAAATTCCAGAACCAGTTGGCGCAGCCGCTGGTGGTCTGCAAAGTCCACCATGCCGACCAGCTCGCGCAGAATATCGAACAGTTTTTCCTGGTTGCGTGCCAGGCTTTTGCCCGTGAAGGACATAAAGGGCAGGCAGGCGCCGCTGCCGTCAAAACGGGTGCGGGCGTTGGCCGAAAAGCCGATGCCGCCGGTATAAAGATCGATACGACGCGCCATCCGGGCGTAATCGCATTCCGAGGTGCCCATTTTCGAGACCGCGTAACAGAAAAACGGGACCAGGGGTAGAAGTGCATTGTCGATTTTGCCGGCCCCCAGGCCGCCCGAGCAATAAAGGATGCCGGACGTGCTTTGATCGAAGCCCCACACCGGCGGCTTGAAAATGCCTGTCGATGGCGCCATGCACGCCACGGAAGGGGGGATGTCCTCACGCTCCAGGGTCGGCAGGCTGGACAGATCCTCCCGGGCCTCCTGCAGCGCCTGCAAGGCGGCGGCGTCTTCCCTGATGCGGGTCAGGTCGGCATCCTTTAATTCGGTCAGCCTTTCAGCCAGCTCCTCTTGTACGCGCCGGTTCTCTTTTTCCTCCATCTCCTGATCCGGGGCCAGGGTGAACCTTACCCGGTGGGGATTTTCCAGGAAGAGCGCTTTTATTTTGTTTTCCAGGTACCGGCCATCGCCAAGCGCCGTCTGAAGCCGCTGCAAATCGTCGTCCAGCTTCAGAACACGTTGGGGGTCACCGCCATGCATCCAGTTGGCCGCCACGCCGATCAAAAGCTTGATACCGTAAGGGTATGGGGTGTTGGTGATCTCCTTGCGATGAAATTCGATCTGGTGAATGGCCGATTCCGCCAATTGCGGATCAATACCGTCATCCACCAGTTGCTTGAGTACATCGAAAATCAATTGCTCGATTTTTTCCGCATCCGCCTCGGCCACATCCTTGAGGCCCACGGCAAACAGGGTGTCCCGGTTCTCGCCGTCAAAGCCCGTGCCGTCGGAGAGCGCCGTGCCCAGGCCGCTGTCCATCAGGGCCTTGCGCAAGGGCGAGGCGGCGTTGCCGATCAGGATCTGCTCGAGAACGACGGCCACCAGCATTTCGTACGTATCCTTGATATCGCCCAGCAGCCAGGCCTGGCAGACCTGGTATTTTTTGGCCGGGTCTTCGTTTTTATCCAGCGGATAGCGGTAGATCGCGGTTTTGGGCGCCGACCAGCGGGGCTGAGCGGGAACGTCCGTGCCCGGGTCGATGATCGAGAAATGGCGCAGCACGCGATCCTCGATAAAGGCCAGGTGATCGGCAAGGGGCAGATCTCCGTAAGTATAAAAATAGGCGTTGCTGGGGTGGTAATGCCGGGCGTGGAACGCCTTGAGCTGTTGGTGGGAGAGGGTGGGAATCTCCGCCGGCTCTCCGCCGGAATTAAACCCGTAGGTCGTGTCCGGGTACAGGGCATTGAGCAGACTGCGCACCAGCACCTGGTCCGGGGAGGACATGGCGCCCTTCATCTCGTTGTAGACCACGCCCTTATAAACCAGCTCATCTCCTTCAAGCTCCAGCCGGTGGCCCTCCTGTTTGAAGCTGAGTTCATCGATGGCCGGGAAAAAGGCCGCGTCCAGATACACGTCCATGAGATTGTAATAATCCTTGGCGTTCTGGGTGGAGAAGGGGTACATGGTCCAGTCCGACGCGGTAAAGGCGTTCATGAAGGTGGACAGGCTGCGTTTCAGCATGGAGAAAAAGGGGTCGCGCACCGGAAAGCGTTTGGAGCCGCAAAGCACGGTGTGCTCCAGAATATGGGCCACCCCGGTGGAATCGGATGGCACGGTTTTGAAGGCCACCCCGAAGGTGTTTTCGTGATCGTCCCTGGCGATGTGGATATGCCGGGCGCCGGTTCGGTCATGGGTCAGTTGGGTGAACCAGGCACGGATGTCCGGCAGATAGGAAACCGCCCGGACGGTATATCCGCCCACTTGGCTGCCCGCTTTGTACTCGGGCGCTTTCTCGGTGAGGGGTGTCGCCATTAAAAAGACTCCAGTTACATTCTATAAACGTTAAGGGATGGGGGTAAGGCTATGTTTTGCTTGCGTAATGCCCGCGGCTTACCCTTCTGATCTTTCCCATTTGGTTGAGGCGGTAGATGATGTTGCGTAATTTTTTATCGTCGTAGCCGGTGGTTTCCCGGATTTTTGAGATGTTGATGCCGCCTTGACTTTTATTGATGAGATTCAGCACGGTGTCGGTTGCACTGGCCGGCATCGATTCTCCGGCGGCCGGTCCCGTTCGTCGTCCACGCGGTGCCGAGGCCCGGATCAGTTTTTCCAGGCGGTCCAGACGGGCGCTCAGACGATCGATATCCCGACGGGTGGGGATATTGTAATTTTGTAAAAAGAATTTGACCATGGCGTCGAAACTTACCGCCTTACCTTTTCTTTTGGTCATGCCGCCTCCATGCTGCGCGTTATCAGGGGATGCCAACGCGTACGGGTTGCCTCTTGATAAAGGATAACCGGGGTAATGTCAATAATATCGCTTGTATATAAGTCAGATGGTCTGAAGACCTGAAAAGTTGTTGCCTAAAAGATACCCAATCTGTATACATAATAGCAAATTATGGCCTTTACACGGACATGAAACCATGATCACCGGCACGATTTTTAAAATTAAAAAATATGCCCTGCACGACGGTCCGGGCATTCGAACCACGGTGTTTTTCAAGGGCTGCCCCTTGCGCTGCGCCTGGTGTCACAACCCCGAGGGAATCGACCCGCGGCCCCAGGCCATGTCCCGTCGCTCGTCGGCCGGGGAGTCCCAAACCACCATGGGCCGGGTGATCGGTGTGGATGAGATGGTTCGGGAAATAGAAAAGGATCAGCTTTTTTACGATGAATCCGGCGGCGGTGCGACTTTTTCCGGCGGGGAGCCCCTGGCCCAGCCCGACTTTCTGGAAACACTGCTTGCGGCCTGCAACGAACGTGAGATCCGCACCGCCCTGGATACCAGCGGATATGCGCCGGAAGCGGTGGTTGATCGGCTCCTGCCGCGCATTGATCTGGTCCTGTTTGACCTCAAACAGGTGGATGATGCCGCCCACCGGCGCTGGACCGGGGTGTCCAACCGGATCATCCTCGATAATTTCAGGCGGGTGGCGCAAAGCACCACGCCCATGCGCATCCGCCTGCCCCTGGTGGCCGACGTCAATGACGGGGAAACCCATATCGACGGCGTCGCCAGATTGGCCGACACGGTGAGCCGTCTGGACGGCATCGACCTTTTGCCGTTTCACGCCATCGGCGCGGAAAAATACCGTCGGTTGGGCCTTGCCAGCCAAATGCAAAGCCTTGCCGCGCCAACGGAAGAACGGCTGGCCGAAATTCAAACCCGACTACAATCCATCGGATGCCCGGTTACCATTGGAGGATAAAATGAACGAACGCATTCAACGCCTGAGAACCCGAAGCCTTGCCGCCGCCGCCTCGCTTTCCGACGAGCGCGCCAGGCTGATCACCCGCTTTTTCAAGGAGGGCACGGCCCGCACCCGGGCCGTGCCGGTGCAGCGGGCCATGGCCTTTGCCTATCTGATGAAAAACAAAGCCCTTTACATCGCCCCCGACGAGCTGATCGTGGGAGAGCGCGGCCCGGCGCCCAAGGCCACGCCCACCTATCCCGAGGTGTGCTTGCACAGCCAGGCGGACCTTGCCATTATCGACGGTCGGGAGAAGGTCGCCTTTGTCGTGGACGATGCGGTGCGCGAGAATTATCAAAAGGAGGTCATTCCTTTTTGGCAGGGTCACGCCATTCGTGACATCCTTTTCGATCACTTGCCCGAGGAGTGGCAGGCGGCTTATGGCGCAGGGATGTTCACCGAGTTCCAGGAGCAGCGTTCACCGGGCCACACCGCCTGCGGAGACATTCCCTATCGCTTCGGATTGTTGGACTTGAAGGCGCGCATCCAAAGCGCTTTGGACAGACTGGATTACGCCGACGATGCCCAGGCCCTGGACAAACAGCATCAGCTCGAGGCCATGGATATCGCGGCGGATGGCATGCTGGCCTTTGCCGGGCGCCACGCAGAGGCTTTGGAGCAATTGGCCGGCGGGGAAGCCGATGCCCGTCGCCGGGAGGAGCTGACTCAGATGGCGGCCGTCTGTCGCCGGGTGCCGGCCCATGCGCCGCGAACCTTCTGGGAAGCCTTGCAGGCTTACTGGTTTATCCATGTGGGGGTGATCAGCGAACTCAACCCCTGGGACGCTTTCAACCCCGGTCGGTTGGATCAGCATTTGTACCCATTTTATAAAAAAGATCTGGAGGAGGGGCGGCTCACCAAAGAGGAGGCCAGGGAACTGTTGTGTGCCTTCTGGATTAAATTCAACAATCATCCCTCGCCGCCCAAGACCGGGGTGACCGCAGAGGAGAGCAATACCTATGTGGATTTTGCTCTGATCAATGTGGGTGGGATCAAGGCCGACGGCAGCGACGCGGTCAATGAGTTGAGCTATTTGATTCTGGATGTGATCGAAAAGATGCGCCTCTTGCAGCCCTCGTCCATGGTGCAGCTCAGCAAAAAAAATCCGGACCGCTTTATCCGCAGGGCCCTTAAAATCGTACGCACCGGGTTCGGCCAGCCATCGATTTTCAATACCGACGCCATTGTTCAGGAGCTGGTGCGCCAGGGAAAGGATGTGGCGGACGCCCGCCAGGGGGGATGCAGCGGCTGCGTGGAGGCCGGGGCCTTTGGCCGTGAGGCGTATTTTCTCACCGGTTATTTCAACCTGCCCAAGGTGCTTGAAATCACGCTCAACAACGGCATCGACCCCGGAAGCGGCAAACAGCTCGGGATTGCCACCGGCGATCCGCGCGGGTTTACCACCTTCGAGCAGCTTTTCGAAGCCTGGACCGTCCAACTCGGGCATTTTCTGGACATCAAAATTCGCGGCAACAACCTCATCGAGCAGATCAACGCCCGCTTCATGCCCGTGCCGTTTCTTTCCCTTTTCATCGACGATTGCATCGAGAAGGGCAGGGACTACAATGCCGGCGGCGCCCGCTACAACACCTCCTACATCCAGGGGGTGGGGCTGGGAACCGTCACCGACGCCCTGACGGCGCTCAAGGAGCATGTGTTCGAACGGCAAACCATAAGCATGGCTGATTTCCTGACAGCTCTGGAGAAGGATTTTGTCGGCTTCGAGGATTTCCGCCAGGCGCTTCTGGACGACACGCCCAAATACGGCAATGACGACGATGCGGCCGACGAGGTTTTGCGAATGGTTTTCGAGGCCTATTACCAGGCGGTCGACGGGCGTCCCAACTCGCGTGGCGGCGTGCACCGCATCAATTTGCTGCCCACCACCTGTCATGTTTATTTTGGCGCCGTGATTGGCGCCCTGCCCGATGGACGCAAGGCGGGGCTGCCGCTTTCCGAGGGCATCTCGCCGGTCCAGGGGGCAGACCGCAACGGCCCCACGGCGGTGACCCGCTCGGCGGCCAAGATCGATCATATCCGCACCGGCGGCACCCTGCTCAACCAGAAGTTCCTGCCCCAGGTGCTGGCCGACGACACGGGAATCGTGAAACTGAGCCAGCTGGTGCGTACCTACTTCCGCATGGACGGACACCACATCCAGTTCAATGTGGTGGACAGCGAAACCCTGAAGAAGGCTAGACAGTTTCCGGACGACTATCGCGATCTGATTGTGCGCGTGGCCGGGTACAGCGATTATTTCGTGGATTTGACAGATGAATTGCAGGATGAGATTATTCGGCGCACGGCCCATGAGGAAATGTGATGACGTTTAAAGCCATCCAGAAAAGCAGCGCGCCGGAAATGGTGGCCGAGCAGGTTATCGGCAAGATAACCTCCGGCGAACTGCCGCCGGGTTCCCGCCTGCCGTCCCAGCGGGATCTGGCCCAGATGCTGGGGGTGGGGCGCTCCTCGGTACGCGAGGCCATCAACGCCCTGGTGGTCATGGGCTACCTGGAACCGCAGCAGGGCCGAGGGACCTTCATCAAGGCCAAGCTGCCGACCCCCGATACGGAAATGGAAAAACTCAAAAGTGCGCTTTCGGCCGGTTCCATCTTCGATTTGATGGAGGCTCGTGAGCTTCTTGAGTGCCGTTCCGCGGCATTGGCGGCGGAACGGGCCGATACCGGCCAGGTAAACAAACTCAAGGCGGCCACAAAAGCGGTCAGCGCAAGCGGGGACGATTATGCCGGTTTTCTGAAGGCCGATATTCGGTTCCATGGCCTCGTGGCTGATGCCGCCGGCAATGTGGTACTGCGTGAGTTGACCAATCTGCTGCACGAAAAGGTGGTGGCCCACCACGCGAAATTGAAGACAAACCTTTTGCCGCCGGCATATCGCAAAATTTCCATCTGGACCGCCATCCGGGTGGTCGGCGCCATTGAAGCCGGTGATGCTGAAGATGCCGCCAACTGGATGAGGCGGCATTTGGATGCGATCAGGAGTGAGCTTAAAAATATTATAGAATAGTGTCCATCCAACAAAATTTTTTGATGGCGGCAAAAAAGAATAAGGAAATCATAATGAAAATCAGAATTCTCACCGCCGCGGACATCCACTCGGCCATCAGCATGAAAGGGGCCATCGATGCCGTAGAAACTGCTTATTCCCAGCTTGCCGCCGGCAAAGCCACCATGCCGTTGCGCATCCCGGTTCATACCGACAAGGGGGTCTCGCTGCTCATGCCGGCCCATCTTCACGAAAGCGGCGATTTCGCCATCAAGGTCGTTTCCGTGTACACGGATAACGTTAATCTAAATCTGCCCACGGTAACGGCCACGGTGCTGGCCTTCGATCCCAATTCCGGCCTTCCCTTGGCGCTGTTGGACGGTGAATCGCTGACCGCCCTGCGCACCGGGGCCGCCGGCGGCGTGGCCGCGCGGCACCTTTCGCGCAAGGAGAGCCGCACGGTGGTGCTGTTCGGCGCCGGAGTTCAGGCCCGTTCCCAACTCCTGGCCGCCGTGGCGGAACGTCCCATCGAGAAGGTGTTTGTCGTCGATCCCTTTGAAAAGGCCATCCAGGGATTGAAGGAACAGGTCGCCGAATGGCCCGACGCGCCGGAAGTGCTCGTGGCCGATTCTCCCGGAGCGGCCGTGTCCCGGGCCGACATCGTTCTGGCCGCCACCACCACCAAGACGCCTCTGTTCGACGGCAACGACCTGAAGCCCGGCACCCATGTGACCGGCGTGGGATCGTTCAAGCCCGACATGCAGGAAATCGACGAGACCACCGTCAAACGCGCCCGGGTGGTGGTGGATCAGCGGGAAGCGGTTCTGGCCGAGGCCGGTGATATCATTATCCCCAAGGCCACCATTGACGCCGAAATGGGCGAGGTAATCAATGGCGACAAATCGGGACGGGAAAACGACGAGCAAATCACCTTTTTTAAATCCGTGGGATTGGCCGTACAGGATGCGGTGACTGCCGGGGCGGTGCTCAAGGCCGCGGAGGAGGAGGGGTTGGGGACGGTTGTTGATATGGAAAAGTAGTTTTGGGTTACCGGCCTCTGGTTGTCGGCAACCAGAGACCGGAAAAGAGTTGATTCCCCTTGAAGCGCCTGTGTTTTAAACGGATAGTTTGGCGTTAGTCTTCCACAGCGTCTCGTTTTTTCTTAGCGCTTGCTTGTCGGAGGGATACCACAACCCCATGGCATGCGCGGCAATCGGGATGCCAATGGCCGCCAGCGCCAGCACCAGAGTCGTCCACCCACCATAGGAGGCGTAGAAAATCGGGCTGAGCGAGACGAGGAACAACTCGATCGGGGCGATAATGATATAGGCAAGGCCGTAGTCTTCCAATGTGCCGCTTTCATAATCGGGATCGACAATCCGTAACAGCGTTACTCCGAAGGCCACCACTCCCGTGCACCAACCGAAATTAAAGATTCCCCGTTCGAACCAATAGTTGTTCAGCATTCGCGGTGCCACCACCAGCAGATTGAACGACACCCACAAAAGACCGACAATGATTAAAAACAACAGTGGCTGCCAAAAGGTCAACACAACGGAAATTTTGATGGAGGCGATCCCGAAACCTACCATGAAATCCGACACCCCGCTTCCCATTCTGGTGATGATTTTTCGGTCCACATATCCATCCATGCGAATGCCTCTCAGCAGTCGCTGAAGTGCCATGGCCGCCAGAATGGCGGTGCAGACCTCGGGCATGTACAGCGGTTTCCCGCCGATTTTCAGCCAGGAAACGGCGCCAATCCATTTGGTCAGGTAAATCCCGGCCAGGGTGGCTGTGCCGACTAACGCGGCATGCCAGGCCAATGGGTCAATGGACATCGGCGATACGGTTCCCTCTCCGATGGCCGTACGCTCTTCAGAGGGCAGCAGCCCCGTGCGCAGTGACACGGGCAAGGACTCGGCCTTCTTGACAATGCGAGTATAGCCGCGTTTGGTGCCGTAACGGATCAGAGCCACGCCGCCAAAAATTGCCACCAACAATCCGATGGTTGCCATGGTCATTCCCACGGAAATGGCATCATGAAAACCGAATTTCTCCAGCGTCCCGCCGATGGCCGTGGCATACCCGTGGCCACCGGCAAAACCGGCTGGAAGCATCCATGCAAAGCCTTCATGCAGCGAAGGCCAGAGGAGCTTCATCACCGTCATGCCCAGTATGGCCGCTAAAGCGAACTGGGCAACTTCTGCAAAAACACTGAACATCAGCGTGCTGCCGGCTTTATTGAACACCTCTTTTTTTGACTTGTTCTTGGTCTGTCCAAGGGGCAACGTGGCGAAAAGAACAACCACCAGCAGCCAGGCGTATTTCCCCATGACCGTCGAAAACGGGATGATATTTAACATCTGAGGGCTCAAGACCAGCCCCAGAAAACCGGCGATGACCGATGCGGGGATAAAATAATCCTGAAAGATACGGATTTTGGCCCGCAGGACCTTTCCGATGAAAAGCAACATGGCCATGAATCCAAAATCGAGCAACACAAGCATGGGGGCGCTTTTCATTACTCCTGCGATGACCGAGGGCTCTTTAATGGCTTGGGATATCAGTTCGGGTGTCATATCTCATACCTCCTTTTGGTGGGCGATTGGTCGGATGACCCGTTGGGGATTAATAGCAAAATTGCCGTCCCATATTTTTTAAGGTGTGCTCATCGCACCGATAGTTGGGGGTGCTGCTATTTCGTTGAATTACCTCGAAGGTTTGATCGTCCCACTCTTCAAAACAGTAGTCCGGCGCTTGTTCCGGGCCGGTTTCAGCGCACAACTCGATATGGCGTTCAAGTTTGACAATGGAAAAGGAAACCAGCTCCTTTAGAAACCCGAAGGCATGGCGCATTTGGGTAAATCCATATTTTTTCATTAGCCCGTAAGCGGCCACGGCATCTGATTCGGCTTTTAATGACGGGTGTTCCTCGTGAGTGGTGGCGGCGCTGTGAATGGATGGCAAATCGAGTCGTTTATACAGATGGCTTAAAAGAAGGTTGGCCACGTTGTGCGAAACCAGGCCCAGGTCCACCGCGTATTTTTTATTGACGTTGGCAATGGACGGCAGCCCGGCCGGTACGACCACTGATCCCGGATTGACCAATTGGGCCAGTGTGATGCCGAAAAGCGCTTCTGCATGGGTAAGGGTCAACAGGCCGGGCATGGAGTAAGGTGCGGTCAAACCGGCCATGGGCATGGTGGAGACGTATACCGGAATCCCTTTGCCCACACAGGACAAAAACGGTTCGATCATGCCGTCAATCACGTTCAACGGGCTGTTGATGATGGAAAACTGTACGGTGATGCCACCGCGAGTATTGTGAATCTCTTCGGCCCGGCCGAGGCCTTCCGGGGTTACGGCCCCCACATAGATCGGCTTGTGAAAATGCTCGATCATGGCCTCCATGACTTCGACTTCGTGTTTTGGGATCAAGACGCCCCTGGCCATGAAGGCAACTTCCTTGGCTTTATCGGCGATTTTGGCAATGTCCACAAGATGCTTCATGGTCGGCGTGACCAGGTCGCCGGTCATATCGTCATGAACGAACGGCGCGGTCCCGCCGATGCCAAAGGAATTTTCCGGTATCCAGTAGGAATCGGCCTTGGGCGTCGTGGACAGGGCCTGCTCCACCAGTGGCGAAAGAATGTAGATATGGCCGGTGGTATCGTCGTAGGCTGCCAGGCCGGTTTCTTCGAATAGCTTTCGGACCCGTTGGTCCGGACATTTAATACCCACCTCTTCGAGTACACGCAGGGCATTCTCGTGTACCTTGGACAACAGCGGAAGATCGGTCAGGCAAACCGGCGGGTCGGTCTGGGGGGCGGTTGGTTTGGGGCCGATGCCGGTAGTGGGCAAAACATGGATGTCGTTGGTGTCGGGCTGGATTGCCATTGCGGCTGGTTTCATTTTTCAGCCTCCTTTCCTTTTTGTTTGACGGTGACGGCCGGTTATTTGACCGCCATTGGAAACGCTTCGCTCTTTTGCTTTGTCCAACAATAGAGCAATGGCTATGCCATGGCTGAATAATGATATAACCATTTGGAATGAAAAGACTTCGGTGGGAACGAGAGTTTTTGCGGGTTGGGGCCAAAAGACCCTAAAAAACTTATAATATACTGAACTTAAATGGTATTGTGATTGTTGGGGTGGCATCGCCCCATCCGGCTGTCTTGCCCCAACAAGTACCGTGATCGGGGAGGGATAAGGGGGGCTTCAGTGGCCGGCGGGTTTAATCGCGGGGGCCTTTAATACGGTGGTTCTTGATCTTGGTGAAAAGGGTTTTGCGGTTGATGCCCAAGATCTGGGCCACCTTTCCCCGGTGCCATTGATGCGTTTCCAGAAGGTGTTGGATGTATTGTTTTTCGAAACGTGCAGTGGCCGTTCGCAGGTCCGTGGTCGCCATCATACCGGATTGGTTCACCGGATCGGAATTGGCGATGGCGGTCGTCGTCGCCATTTTTTTTCCGGCAAAGGTTAGCGTTCCGAAAACTACATAACGGTGGACGGCATTTTGTAGCTCACGAACGTTCCCCGGCCAATGGTAGGCGCAAAAAGCCTCCATGATATTGCCTGTGAAAGGTGGAAGGTGTGTATCGTCATCATCGTATTTTTCAAGAAAATGATCGACCAAAAGCGGAATGTCCTCTTTTCGTCGTCGGAGTGGCGGCAGATGTATGGGAAGAACGTTCAGTCTGTAATAAAAGTCCTCTCGAAGCCGGCCTTTTTCCATCAATTGGACCAAGTCTTTATTTGTTGCCGCAATAATGCGGACATCGGCATGCTTTATCTGCGTGGCCCCAACCGGTGTATACCCGCCTCCGTCGATTGCGCGTAGTAGCTTGACCTGCATGGCCGTATCGATATCACCGACTTCATCCAGGAAAAGGGTCCCTCCGGCAGCCGCATCCAGCAAGCCGGCCTTGGGCGCATCGGCCCCGGTGAAGGCGCCCTTCACATGGCCGAAGAACTCACTTTCGAGCAGGCTTTGTGTGATTGCGCCACAGTTGACCGGTACAAAAGGTTTTTCGGCACGGCAACTCAAGTCATGAATCGCCCTGGCGGCAAGCTCCTTGCCCGTACCCGATTCTCCGGTGATCATGACCGGGTCCCGGGATGCGCCGGCCTTGACGATCAAGCCATAGATCCGGCGGATGGCATCGCTTTTACCGATCATTTGACCCAGGCGGAAGCGGTCGTCAAGCGTTCCCTGGAGCCTTTCGTTTTCACGGCGCAACGCCAATTCCGTTTCCTGCTGCTGGGTGATATCGGTAATAAATCCTTCAAATGCCGCGACTTTTTGGTCCGTACCGATTACGCCGACCCCGTGATCGCAGACCCATTTGTAGACGCCGGAGCCGGTCCTCATCCGATAGACCAGCCGGTAGGGATCGTTTTGGGCTGTCGCTTCCGCAATGCCTGCGGTCATGACGGCAAGGTCATCGGGATGCACGAGACGGTTCAGGAATTCGATGTGTGCAGGACCGAAATCGTTGGTGGAATATTCCAGCAGCGCTGTACAACCCTGGCTGACAAAGTCTATGGTCCGTTTGTCGTCAGCTTGGCAGCGGTACGCCATTCCGGGCAGATTGCCCATGAGGGTGGACAGCATGCGGTCTTTTTCCCGCAGGGCTTTTCCGGTGAGCTCTTTGGCTTCGATCTCCAGGCCGAGCCGCTGGTCGCTTTGAATCAGGGCGATCGCTTTTTGGCGAACCTGATGCCTCAACCACATGCTGGCAAGAAAGAATACCGCGGCCAGGCCCAGTGCCCCTGTCAGAGCAATTAGTATCCAGCGCGAAAGCCGCTTATGGCGCTTTTCAACGGCCCAACGATCAATGGCCCAACGGCCGATCGACTGATAGTAAACGGAATCCTTATCGGCTTTGAGTTGCGCCAGGTGGTTATCGATTTGCTCAAGTAATTCGGATGATGCTTGCCGGGGAGCGGCGAACCGCAGCTCGGTGGGCATGAAGATGACGTTGCTTCTTTTTACACGATAGTTCGGGGCATTCGCCCGACCGAAAAGGTTGTTGGCGACACCGGCATCCACCTGATCCGTTTCGATCATCTGGAAAATTGTCTCGTAATCGGGGGCCGGAACGAATGTGCAGTTAAGGCCGATCTGCCGGGCCAGCCGCATCAGGGATTCGGAGAAAATTCCTTTTTGGTAAACGGCGATTTTTTTGCCGTCCAGATCAATGAAGGATTCGATGTGCATTCCCGGCCGGGTGTACAACCGGCCCCAGTTAGTCAGGACGGTTTCCTGGTTGAACCGGAAGCGTTCCGCCCGCGCCGTCGAGTAGGCGATGGCCGGCAGCAAGTCGATAGTGCCCGATTCCAACCGATCGAGGCAATCGGTCCATGAACCCTCGACATATTCGATGGTCAGGCCTTCACGACGGGCGATAACTTCTATAATATCGGGGTAGACACCGCTGAAGTGACCGTTTTCACCTTTAAAAAGCAACGGTTTGTAGGTATAGGCGCCCACATGCAGGGTGGAACCGGATGAGGCCCGGCAAACCGGGGCCGGAATCAGCAGCAACAAGATAAATAAGTAAAGGACTGTTTTCATGAAGGCGTCTATAACACGTCGTGAATCCATACTCATGGAATCTACAATGAATCGGATGTTCAGACAAGGGCAAGTGGGGCAGGGCTCATTTACCTTATAAAACAGTTAAGATCGAAGAAGAGCGCCAATGGCCACCGCCAAGACGCCCTTGCTTGATAGCAATGACCTGAAATTCGCCACCCATGGTCCGGTGTTGGGTCCTTCTCAGACGGTTGCCATGATAAAAAATGTATGCTTGACACCATGATAAGATAGGCGTAGGAGAACGCCTTTGTTTGTTCCGCGACATTGCGGACATTGTTATTTTATAATGAAACATCGAGGTCCTGTTCCGCCCCCCGCATTATATCGTGTCAGAGATCTTCTCTCCCATGTCTTGCCTGGTGCACCCCTAATCATTGCAGCAAAAACGCGTACGGTTTATTGCCGGTTTAAGTCGTTATTATCGTACGTTTGAAATCCGGCCGGTTAGATCCCATGACCATCCATCCCATTCATTGTTTTTTTCTGTTTGCCACTATTGCCATTGCCCTTTATCTTGGTATCCGCGCCGGGCGCGGTGCAAAAACCGATGAAGCCTACAGCCTTGGCGGGCGGAGTTCCGGTGTCGTTATGATTGCCGGCGTTATCGCCGGCACCGCAATCGGCGGATCGGCCACCATCGGTACCGCGCAACTGGCCTTTAAACTAGGCCTGTCCGCCTGGTGGTTCACCCTGGGCTGCGGCATCGGCTTTATCCTGATCGGTCGCTTTTACGCCCGGCCACTGCGAACTTCAGGACTGGAAACCGTTTCCCAGTACATGACGATCAATTACGGAACGGAAGCCGGCTTCGTGGCGAGTTGCGCCTCGTCATTGGGAATTCTGTTTAGCGCGGTGGCCAGCGCCCTGTCCGCCATTCCCATGCTCAGCATGCTCTTCGGGTTGTCCAAAACCTTCTCGGGCGCGATCATCGTTTTCCTGGTGCTTGGCTATGTGCTTGTCGGCGGTGTCAAAGGAGCGGGGGCGGCCGGTCTTTTCAAGCTGGGCGTGATCTGGATGACGCTGTTTTCCGCCGGCGCGGCGGCCACGGTCTTTTTGTATCATCAGCCCGATTTCGGGACCCGGTTTCCAGCTTACCCCTGGTTCAGCCTGGTTAGTCGTGGTATCTGGCAAACCGGCGGCAATCTGTTTTCACTTGTCGTGGGTATCGTCTGCACCCAAAGCTACATCCAGGCCTTGTATGCCGCCAGCGATTCCCGCACGGCGGCCATGGGCGCATACACCGCCGCCGCCATCAGCATTCCCCTGGGGCTGCCGTCGGTGGCCATCGGCATGGCCATGCGGGTGATGCATCCGGAGATCGATCCTGTTCTGGTTTTGCCCGCCTTTCTTGTTGAGCACATGCCGCCGGTTATCGCCGGTATCGGCATCGGCGGCCTGCTGCTTTCGGTCGTCGGTTCAATCGCCGGTCTGGCCCTGGGGATCGGAACCATGGTGGCTCGCGATATAGGTCAGGCCGTGTTTGGCGTTTCATCCGATCGTAACATTTTGCGACTCAACCGGGCGACGGTTTTCGCTGTGGCGTCGCTATCGGTCTGGATCGCAGAAACCCATATGGAGACTTATGTGCTCGATTGGAATTTCATGTCCATGGCCTTACGTGGCGCGGGGGTGTTCCTGCCGCTGAGTTTGGCGGTTTTTGCCCCTCACCGGCTGCCGGCCCGGTGGGCGGTCGTCTCCATGGTAGCCAGTACCCTGGCTGCGGTCATTGCCAAATTGATTTTTCAGATTCCCATCAATCCTTTGTTCATTGGTCTTGCCGTAAGCCTGTTGGTCGTGTGTGGCGGGCTTGCAGTAGGGCCGCATCACCAAGGCCCGCTGACGCCTCCCAGATATCGCCATCCCTGATCGGTGCGAAAAGGCTGGATAGGGCGGCGCGTTTTCATTTGGAGCCAGTTGTGATACGTGGTTTCTGATCCCTGGTTTTTGTTTCAGGGTACTGCATTCACCGATAACCAGCCTCCGAGAAAACCATGATAGAAAAAATGCGCAACTGGACACCACCCGCCCATTGGCAAAAAATAACCACCCTGGACGCCCACACCGCCGGCGAGCCGTTTCGGATCATCACCGGTGGGCTGCCGGCGCTGGCCGGTGATACCATTCTGGCCCGTAGGCGCGCGATGAAGGAGAACTTCGATCATTTGCGTACGGCGCTGATGTGGGAGCCGCGAGGCCACGCCGATATGTACGGCTGCATCGTTACCCCGCCGGTTTCACCGGAGGCGGACTTCGGCGTACTCTTTCTGCACAACGAGGGGTACAGCTCCATGTGCGGCCACGGCATCATCGCCATGACCACCGTGGCCGTGGAAACGGGCATGGTTCCGGTGGTGGAGCCGGTCACCACGGTCCGCATCGATGCGCCGGCCGGACTGATCACCGCCCATGCGAGTGTGGAAGCCGGACGGGTGAGAAGCGTTGCCTTTCACAATGTGCCCTCTTTTGTGCTGGCCCTGGACCGGACCGTGGATGTACCGGGGATCGGCAAGGTGAGATACGATATTGCATACGGCGGCGCTTTTTACGCCTTTGTAAGGGCCGAGGATTTGAACGTGACCACCACCCCCGAGGATTTCAGTCGTCTCATCGAGACGGGCATGGCCGTCAAACGCGCGGTCATGGCGGCCGGGGCGATCACCCATCCTTATGAAGAAGATCTGAGTTTTCTCTACGGCACGATTATCATCGGCCCGCCCCACAAACCCGATGCCCACTCCAGCAATGTGTGCATCTTCGCCGAGGGAGAAGTGGACCGCTGCCCCACGGGAACCGGCGTCAGCGCGCGGCTGGCTCTGCATTATGCCCGCGGTGAGATCGAAATAGGAGAAAAAATAGTCATCGAGAGCATCCTTGACACCCGTTTTTCCGGCCAGGTAGTGGAGACCACCACCTTCGGCCCCCATCCCGCCATTATCCCCGAGGTCGAGGGTCAGGCCTGGATCACCGGGCGTAGCGAATTTTTCATCGATCCCGACGATCCTTTAAAAAAAGGGTTTGTTTTTCGCTAAGAGATTGACAGTCCCGTAAAAAGTCGCAAATCAGACGGATTCGTCAGAAATTATTTGATTGAGAACTTTTCCCGCTCACCACCGCGAATCTTCCAATCTTCTGAACTTTTGTCGGTTAATTTTTTAGTTTTCTCTTCTCTGGCCCTACCCCCTTACCTGTTAAGCTTTCGGACTATTTTTTGGATAATTTCCACCGCATGCAATACACCGGCTTCCGCTACTTCAATGTGACCACAGGCAGCGGTTGTGTCGAGAGCGCTATCCGCCGTGTCATCAACTTGAGGCTCAAATCGCCTGGCATCTTCTTGAAACGCGATACTGCGGAGTTGATGCTCTTTTTGAGAAGCACGCTGCTTTGCGGTCGATGGGACATCATGTCGGACAATCTATTTGTTGACATGAGAGGGCATTTTTAATGTGCCACTAAATGGGAATGCACCCGGTAGCACCTGGAGCACTGATCCGCTGTTCATGAAAATCGGCTCCGAGTATTATTACTACCACAACGATCATCTTGGTACTCCTCAAAAGATGACATCCGTTTCCGGGGATGTGGTCTGGAGCGCCAAGTATAGTTCGTTTGGGGAGGCTTCGGTTGAGATTGAAAGCGTTACCAATAATCTGCGTTTTCCGGGCCAGTATTGGGATGGGGAGAGTGGGCTGCATTATAACTTGTGGAGATTTTACAGTACTAATTTAGGAAAATATTTAAAGGTTGATCCTATTGGGTATAGGTTGATTAAACTATCAAGTAGATCTCCAGTACTTTTTAACACAAGTGTTAATAATTTATATTCTTATATCCAAAACAATCCTACCAACTTTATAGACCCAAGAGGTTTGTTTTATGGCGGTACACCTGAAGCGCATATGAAGTCTTGTACAAAACTGAAAACTAAAAAGAAGAGATGCGAATGTATATGTTTATATACTACCGATTTTGTAAAGTGCGAGGAGCAATGTGATGGATGTTCTGATGGTAAAAAACTGTCAGCACATGGTGTTTGTATGTGTACATGTAAACAGCAAGGTGGCGATGCAAAAGCATGTAAATGTGCTTGTTCACCATTTAAATAAAAAATTGATCTTTTCGACATGAAAAAAATTATAATATTATGTTTTTATCTTTTTCAGTTTGACACTGTTTTTGCGGATGTTAATGTAGTTTTACCGTAAAGGTCCAATAGACCCCACCTTAACAAGCGTCACCAGATTTGTCATGGTGCGCTCACAGTGTGTGGAAAAGATTTTGGATCGGACGCGGAGTCGGTTAACTTGGAAAAAGAACTTGCGACAGCGTATCGTTGTCGAGATTTTTAGGCAAGAGAGCCTGGTAATCTTCCGGCGTTTCGGCAAAAGGCAATTTGGCAAACAGGTAGCGTAGGTAGGCGTACGGCTCCAGACCATTGGCCTTTGCAGTTTCGATCAGACTGAAAAAGGTGGCACTGGCTTCGGCCCCCCTGGGCGCTCCCGAGAACAGCCAGTTTTTTCGGCCCACCACAAACGGCCGAATGGCATTTTCGGCAACATTGTTGTCGGGTTTCAGGAATCCGGCTTCGGTATAGCCAACAAGTTTGTCCCATTGATTCAGGGTGTATTGGATAGCCTTGCCGAGCAGGCCTTTGGGAGGAACCTGCGGATGATAGGTATCCAGCCAGGTCTTGAATTTATCCAGGATCGGCTCGGACTTCTCCTGCCGCAATTCAAGTATTTGCTCATATGAGAGATCGTTTTTCCGAGCATATCGTTCGATGTCGTACAGCGCGCCAATATATTCCAATGCTTCGTCGGCAAGGTTCTTGGATGTTTTTTGCTTGCCACGCTTGCGGCCCTTGTTCACTTCGACGAATTTACGCCGGGCATGCGTCAGGCATCCAAGATGAGTAATACCCTCTTTTTGGGAAAGCTGATCGTAGCCGCTGTAACCGTCGCTTTGAACGTAGCCTGTATAGTCGTCCAGCATATCGTGCACCACCTTGCCACTACGGGTTGGATGGTATTGATATAGCACCACGGGGGCGCCCAACGGTCCGCCGCAAAATACCCACATATACGACTTTGTGGTATTGTTGCGTCCCGGTTCCTGGAGAACTTGAAATGGGCTTTCGTCGATATTGATCACAGGCCCGCTTCGAATTTCCTGTTGCAAAAGTTCGATGATCGGTTGACTGCAACCGGCGGTTTCGATCATCCAGTTGGCCATGGTGGACTTTGAGATATCGACGCCCAGGCGGCCGAATATTTTTTGTTGGCGGTTCAGGGGAATCGCATCGGCAAATTTCGATGTGGCAACGTGCGCCAGCAGACCCTCGGTGGCGTTGCTTTTGGGGATCAGTTGTTTTACCGGTGGTGCGATTTTGACCGTGGGGCCATCGTCCTCGACGCCTTCGCAAGCCTTGCAGGCATATTTGGGGCGAACGTGACGAATCACCCGAATCTTGGGCGGAACGTAATCGAGTTTCTCGCAGATCTCTTCGCCGATTCGGCTCAATTCTGCGCCACACGCACAACGTTTCTCGTCTTCAGAGATATCGTGGATAACCTCGACTCGCGGCAGTTCCTCGGGCAATGGCTTGCGGCCACGTTTTTTACGGGTATGCTCTGGAACGACGATTTCGTCATCGTTTTGAATCGGTTCAACAGGCTTATCCGGGGCGAACAACTGAAGCTGGTTGGGATTGACAGTAGGGATGACTTCGCTTTTGCGACCGAACAGCTCGTTCTTCAGCAGCCGGTTCATCTCCTCTAAATACTCGATCTGCTGCTTTTGAGAGAAAACGATCTGCTTTAAGGACTGGGCGTCTTCAGGCAAGTTTGTCAGTTCCGAAGTCATGCCCGTTAAGTATCATAACTGACTGTAATTGTAAATGTTTAAACGATGTAAAATGCTATTTTCTCAGCTTGCGAAACGGTAGTTTAAACGGCTATGTGCGTGCGTATAATCCAGGCCGGCAAGAAGCCACTCGAGCTCCTTCGTCTCAAGAGAAACGACTTCGTCTGTTGACGTGGGCCAATGGAATCGCTGCTTCTCAAGTCGTTTGTGCCATAAGGCAAAACCGTTTTGATCCCAGTAAAGAATTTTAATCATGTTGCGGCGCCGGTTGCAGAAAACGAACATGTCGCCGGTAAAAGGATTATGTCTCATGGCCTGCTCGACCAAAACTGACAGCCCATTGATCGACTTGCGCATATCCGTATCGCCAACGGCCAGATAGACCTGTTGCGGGTAATCGGGCAGCATCATAAACCTACCACGAGATTAACCAAACGGGTTAATTGTTCCGAGCCATCCAGCCCTTCTATCTCAATGGAACATCCGTTTGGCATGAGAACGCGAACGGTTTGCGGATGAGGCATTGGATTGGCGGAAAGTCTTATGGGCAAAAACGAAACATTCGTTTGCTTTTTTAAAATCCGTCGTCGCCAGTAATAAAACCGATGAGATTTGAGATGGTGTTGACGGCAATAGGCGAGTTGGCTCAGGCCGCTTTGTTCCCATTGTTCAAGATGGCTCTTCCAAAATTCTCGTTTTCCTTGGTCGCTTTGCTGATCGAAATCTTTTGGCATGTGGTGCCCTCCTTTTTTTGAAGGGTATATTGCCATGACGTGTTGGATCTGTGAAGATGTGGTTTATTGGACCTTTACGTTTTACCTAATCCTGATATGTTGCATTCTCCAAGTAAAGGTCCAATAGACCCCACCTTAACAAGCGTCACCAGATTTGTCATGGTGCGCTCACAGTGTGTGGAAAAGATTTTGGATCGGACGCGGAGTCGGTTAACTTGGAAAAAGAACTTGCGACAGCGTATCGTTGTCGAGATTTTTAGGCAAGAGAGCCTGGTAATCTTCCGGCGTTTCGGCAAAAGGCAATTTGGCAAACAGGTAGCGTAGGTAGGCGTACGGCTCCAGACCATTGGCCTTTGCAGTTTCGATCAGACTGAAAAAGGTGGCACTGGCTTCGGCCCCCCTGGGCGCTCCCGAGAACAGCCAGTTTTTTCGGCCCACCACAAACGGCCGAATGGCATTTTCGGCAACATTGTTGTCGGGTTTCAGGAATCCGGCTTCGGTATAGCCAACAAGTTTGT
Organism: uncultured Desulfosarcina sp.; assembly: GCA_963668455.2. Taxonomy (GTDB): domain Bacteria; phylum Desulfobacterota; class Desulfobacteria; order Desulfobacterales; family Desulfosarcinaceae; genus Desulfosarcina. The sequence goes on along the minus strand of CAXXOY010000011.1, from coordinate 433,090 downwards.
CCCATTGATTCAGGGTGTATTGGATAGCCTTGCCGAGCAGGCCTTTGGGAGGAACCTGCGGATGATAGGTATCCAGCCAGGTCTTGAATTTATCCAGGATCGGCTCGGACTTCTCCTGCCGCAATTCAAGTATTTGCTCATATGAGAGATCGTTTTTCCGAGCATATCGTTCGATGTCGTACAGCGCGCCAATATATTCCAATGCTTCGTCGGCAAGGTTCTTGGATGTTTTTTGCTTGCCACGCTTGCGGCCCTTGTTCACTTCGACGAATTTACGCCGGGCATGCGTCAGGCATCCAAGATGAGTAATACCCTCTTTTTGGGAAAGCTGATCGTAGCCGCTGTAACCGTCGCTTTGAACGTAGCCTGTATAGTCGTCCAGCATATCGTGCACCACCTTGCCACTACGGGTTGGATGGTATTGATATAGCACCACGGGGGCGCCCAACGGTCCGCCGCAAAATACCCACATATACGACTTTGTGGTATTGTTGCGTCCCGGTTCCTGGAGAACTTGAAATGGGCTTTCGTCGATATTGATCACAGGCCCGCTTCGAATTTCCTGTTGCAAAAGTTCGATGATCGGTTGACTGCAACCGGCGGTTTCGATCATCCAGTTGGCCATGGTGGACTTTGAGATATCGACGCCCAGGCGGCCGAATATTTTTTGTTGGCGGTTCAGGGGAATCGCATCGGCAAATTTCGATGTGGCAACGTGCGCCAGCAGACCCTCGGTGGCGTTGCTTTTGGGGATCAGTTGTTTTACCGGTGGTGCGATTTTGACCGTGGGGCCATCGTCCTCGACGCCTTCGCAAGCCTTGCAGGCATATTTGGGGCGAACGTGACGAATCACCCGAATCTTGGGCGGAACGTAATCGAGTTTCTCGCAGATCTCTTCGCCGATTCGGCTCAATTCTGCGCCACACGCACAACGTTTCTCGTCTTCAGAGATATCGTGGATAACCTCGACTCGCGGCAGTTCCTCGGGCAATGGCTTGCGGCCACGTTTTTTACGGGTATGCTCTGGAACGACGATTTCGTCATCGTTTTGAATCGGTTCAACAGGCTTATCCGGGGCGAACAACTGAAGCTGGTTGGGATTGACAGTAGGGATGACTTCGCTTTTGCGACCGAACAGCTCGTTCTTCAGCAGCCGGTTCATCTCCTCTAAATACTCGATCTGCTGCTTTTGAGAGAAAACGATCTGCTTTAAGGACTGGGCGTCTTCAGGCAAGTTTGTCAGTTCCGAAGTCATGCCCGTTAAGTATCATAACTGACTGTAATTGTAAATGTTTAAACGATGTAAAATGCTATTTTCTCAGCTTGCGAAACGGTAGTTTAAACGGCTATGTGCGTGCGTATAATCCAGGCCGGCAAGAAGCCACTCGAGCTCCTTCGTCTCAAGAGAAACGACTTCGTCTGTTGACGTGGGCCAATGGAATCGCTGCTTCTCAAGTCGTTTGTGCCATAAGGCAAAACCGTTTTGATCCCAGTAAAGAATTTTAATCATGTTGCGGCGCCGGTTGCAGAAAACGAACATGTCGCCGGTAAAAGGATTATGTCTCATGGCCTGCTCGACCAAAACTGACAGCCCATTGATCGACTTGCGCATATCCGTATCGCCAACGGCCAGATAGACCTGTTGCGGGTAATCGGGCAGCATCATAAACCTGCCACGAGATTAACCAAACGGGTTAATTGTTCCGAGCCATCCAGCCCTTCTATCTCAATGGAACATCCGTTTGGCATGAGAACGCGAACGGTTTGCGGATGAGGCATTGGATTGGCGGAAAGTCTTATGGGCAAAAACGAAACATTCGTTTGCTTTTTTAAAATCCGTCGTCGCCAGTAATAAAACCGATGAGATTTGAGATGGTGTTGACGGCAATAGGCGAGTTGGCTCAGGCCGCTTTGTTCCCATTGTTCAAGATGGCCCTCCCAAAATTCTCGTCTTCCTTGGTCGCTTTGCTGATCGAAATCTTTTGGCATGTGGTGCCCTCCTTTTTTTTAAGGGTATATTGCCATGACGTGTTGGATCTGTGAAGATGTGGTTTATTGGACCTTTACAGCTTTACCGTCTTGCCGATGCGGACAACCTGGTTCAATCCGACGAAGCCTTCACCTACGACAACGTCGGCAACCGGCTGACTGCCAGCGATTCCGTAACCGAATGGACCTACAACGGGAACAACGAACTGACCGGCCATGACGATGTGACCTACGATTACGACCTCAACGGCAATATGATCGAGAAAAACGCCGGCGGGGTGATCACCAAGTTCTTTTACAATGTTGAAGACCGCCTGGAACGGGTTGAAGACGGTTCCAGCAACGTGATTGCCTCCTATTATTACGACCTGTTCGGTCGCCGTCTTTGGAAGGATGTCAGCGGCACCCGCACCTGTTTTCATTATAGTGACGAAGGGCTGGTTGGCGAATACGATGCAACTGGCAGCGCCATCAAGACTTACGGCTGGAAACCCGGTAGCACCTGGAGCACCGATCCGCTGTTCATGAAAATCGGCGGTGAGTATTATTACTACCACAACAATCATTTGGGTACTCCTCAGAAGATTACGTCGGTCTCAGGAGCTGTGGTTTGGAGTGCCAAGTATAGTTCGTTTGGCGAGGCTTCTATTGATGTTGAAAGCGTTGTTAATAATCTGCGTTTTCCAAGCCAATTTTACGATGAAACGGGAATGCATTACAATTTTCATCGGTACTATGATCCACGTTTGGGAAGATACACTCGGTCAGATCCTATTGGCCTTGATGGAGGGATTAACCTTTTCGCTCACGTCCAAAACAATCCATTAAATCAAATTGACCCCATGGGGTTAGATACTCATAGGTGCTCCAGAGAATTGGGAGGACCATATGAACCTGCTACAGATCCGGAACGCAGGTTCAGGCACGATTATATAAAGGCCGGCGATGCATACTATTCATTTGGATCAGTCGGAGACTCGCTCGAAGGTCCTGGTTTAGTTTCTGTGAATACCGAAAACGATTATGGAGGCAAATGCCATTTGGTCTGTGATGATAATAACTTCGATGTAATCGTCGCTGAAATTGCAGTTGATTATGTGCCGCGATATAATATTAGAGCCTGCGAAAGCCCTAATAAGTCTGATACGCCATGTGTTGTGGGAGAACGAAATTGCAAAAGCTGGACAGACGATGTTTTGGAAAGAGCAAAAATAAAATATTTAGATAAATATGGAGACTGCGCTAAATGCTTTTTAGAATAGTGTTATGCCTATCTGCTTTTTTAATAATTTGTACACCTTTAAATGTGGAAAGTTCAAATCAAAAATACAGTTGCATATATTGCGTTGGTATATCATCAACAATACCGCAACGTCCTATGATTGCCGATTTAAATAATGAAAAGATATTCTATTCAGATATCACCTTATCACCTAACGAAAGGTATGACATTTTTTTTGATTCAGAAGATACAAAATTTATTATTATACGAAGTAAAGCCGCAAGGTATATTGAAGTATTTTTTATTGATATAAATTCTAAAATATTGGGAAAGCCAATTTATACAACCAAAGCTGCTGACAATTATTTATACTATAGAGCCGCATGGTCACAACATGCTAAAATGCTTTTTTTTACAGGAAGCTATCACGATCAAAGTATTGGCAAACGAAATCTTACCTTAACCTGCCTTAAATTTGATAATTCTATAAATGCGATTAGAAATATCGACCTTAGTGGTAAAATATTCTCACATACTGGCCTCTGGACTATATCCAATCAATTATTAATAACTGGTCGAACGACAAAAAGCATGGATGAAAAGGGTGAGATAGACAATGCCTATTTATTCTATAATATAGATGATTGGAGCTTTAAATTCGATAATATTATCGCCAAATGTAAGCTGTTTGTGATAGGTAAATTTGATCGGGATTCTTTAGCGATGACGGACTTAACTAATATTTATGAGTTTATCAATGAAAATATAATAAAAATTGGATATTATAGAGACGGTTTGAGCACAATATATGGTAAATCAAATGAGAATGAATATTTTTCGCAAGTTCATATTTTAAAAAAACATAACGGCTTTCCGTATGAGAAAAAGATCCTTGCTTCAACGCCATTAAACGATATAAAAAAATATAGAACACTATTTAACTCTAATAACATAGGCAATTTCAACGACTATATTTTTTTAAACAGGCCTCTAAAGCTTAACTTTTCAGACAAAATACTTGAAATTGAATAACTACGGGCTGACTCGGGGCCGGACCAAGCATAACGCTAATATATCAGTTGGTTAGTCATAAAAACAGGGGGAAAGTTGGGGATGTCTACCGGTTTATTCATTTCCAAAAACTGACCCAAGCCATCATGGCCAAAGAAAACCAATGCCGATACAAAAGCTGCATAAGCTGACAGAGGCCGGCGTGCTTTGTGCGGCGTATATATTGCCGCGTTATCGGATGGCATTTTTACCGCCCCGCCGGGGGCCACAAAACAGATAGAAAATTCTGTACGATAACGTCACAATATGTACGGATGCACAAAGCATGACGGCTCCGTTGTTCAAGGCGCTGACGGCCTTGGGCGGGCGGGATATTAATCTATTTGATCCTTTTTTGACGTGCTTTTTATTTTATGGAATAGGCTTTGTCATGTGGGCCAACGGTTAGAAAGACAACCGTTTGATCGGATAGATTGTCGCAAAAACAGTATTCGCATTCGGCTATTTCGCGACACTCCTCGCAGATAACGAAAATAACGCGAAAGTTTCTGTCGATGCGAGCGCTACGGCACCCTTTAAGATTCAGTTTACCGGTGACGTCACCCAGCAGTTCCGTATTATGGTAGGGGGCTTCCAATATCCTGTCGATGCGGCGTTTGACGTTTTGCTTGATGGCCGCATAACGATTCAGGTTGCCGACAAACATCTTTTCATAAACCGCCCCGTAATTACTCACCGAAAACCTCTTGATGCGAAAAAAATTCAATGTCGCCTTGGGATTTTCTGCTTTTTAAATCAAGCATGTCATCATAAAGCGGCATCTCCGGGTCAAGATAAAACAGGCCGGGTTCTTTTTGGGCGATCTTGACCAACTCCTCACGCACGACCCGCCGGATAAGCGGTTCGAGGATTCTGGTGAGTTCTTCGGTTTTTATAGTGTCTTGTTGGTCGTAGGCCATGGTGAAACTCCTTTCTTCATATGCTGCCACGTATTGTTTGCAACCAGCTTTTTAAAAAACTTTGTGCTCCGTGGCAGCCTTTTCTATTTTGCGGCCACCTCTTCAAAACGGTGTTTTTTTATAAACGCTTCCAGAATTTCTTTCAGGATATGCCGCTCTTTATCAGGCAGGGTGTCCACCTGTATCGTACGTTTTAACAGTTCCGAATCCTGAATTTGTCCCACAACGGCATTCTTTCCGTTTTTCAACAGATAATCCAAGCTCACGCCTAAAGCCTCGGAGATTTTCGCAATGACCTCTGTGGTCGGCACCAGAACGCCTCTTTCATACTTGGAAAGCCGCTGGATATCTACGCCTGTTTTTTGTGCGAGCTGGCCTTGCGTCAAGCCTTTTTGGCTTCCTGCCTGCTTCAATTTATCGGGTAACTGTGGAAATTTTTTTGGATTGATCGCTTTTTTTGCCATAATAATCACCTCTGCCTTTAATCTATTTCTTTGGTTTCGACAGAGCAACTAAAATAATAATTGACAATACCACCTGACTCGGGGTCGGACCAAGCATAACGATAATATATCAGTTGGTTCGTCTTAATAACAGGCCATTTTTAGGCTTATTACCGGATCGTTGGTGATTATAGGCCGGTCAAAAGGCTGTTCGAGCACCTTGTTCAGGGCCACAGGCTTTTGATCAATCCGGCGCGGGACATCGTGGAGACCAGCCGCAAAAACCGCCGGATCGGTCCCGTGCTGACCGTCAAGGAGGTCGAAAAGCTCATGAACCAACCCAACCTTTCCTTACGGCCGCACTTTCGCAACCGGGCCATCATGGAAACGATGTACGCCACGGGCATCCGGATCGCCGAGCTGGAACATCTGCATGTCCATGACGTTGACCTGGCCGACAAGGCGATGCTTATCCGCAAGGGAAAGGGGCGCAAACAGCGGGTGGTTCCCTTGTCGCAAACGGCGGTCGGGTTCCTGCGGGAGTATCTGGAAAAGATCCGTCCCCGGTGGGCGCGCAAAAATCCCCAACAGCGGCGGTTGTTTTTGAACCATCACGGCCAGCCCATTACCGGAGGCAGCGTAAGGACGTTTTTACGGCGCTATCGGTTGGACGCGGGCATAAAGAAGCCGGTTTCGCCGCATACGCTGAGGCGAACCTGCGCCACCCACATGATGGCCGCCGGGGCAGACATCCGCCATGTGCAGAAGCTTTTGGGTCATGTGCGCCTGACTACCACCCAGCTTTACACCAAGGTGATGCCCGCCGAAGTCAAAAAGACCCACGAATCCACCCATCCGGGAGCATATTACCCATCGCTGCCATAAAAGGACCTTCCTTTTAAAATTCGCGAAAGATCGCAATAGATGGATCGAATGGCTGTATCAGGCAAAAAAGCGTTACCGCCATTTAAGCGTATTGGATTACATAGTCACTTCCAACCACATCCATCTGCTTTTATATGACAATGGCGGGAATAAAGTCATTCCGGACGCTATCAAGCTGGTCGCCGGCAGAACCGGACAGGAATACAACATTCGGAAAAACAGAAAAGGCGCATTCTGGCAGAATTAAACTGCGGGGACGCCAAGCTAACCAGCTAAAATTAAAACTAAATGGTTTCAGTAAAGGGCCGAAATACACGCTATGTTGAGATTTTTGACCTCAAAAATTGCGATATAGGAAGGTCTGATGGCAAGGGCTAAACGACATTACATTCCGTATCAAATCTGGCACATCACCCAAAGATGCCACAAACGCGAATTCCTACTGAAAGGTCACAGAGTCAGATCTTAAATATTAATTATTCACCGATAGCGGCGGTTGAAAGACTTTAATCTTGCAACCGTCGTTTTCTTTTCAGGATGGCAGGGCGGGAACAGATATGCAACTGAGTTGGGATCGGACCAAGTTAACTGTATAACACTATACGAGGCTCTTGATAATCTCGATAAGTTCGTTAGCGTTTTTTGCCATAGCAACGGCAGACTTGACGGCTTTCAACCGTGCAGGATCATTTATCTGATTGATAAGAGGTATGATTTTAAACGCCTCTTCAGTGAATTTAAACGATACCGCTAATTCGATTCCCTCAATCAGGCCCTGACACAGCCCCTCTTGCCGTCCTTCTTGCCGTCCCTCTTGCCGTCCTTCTTGTCGGCCTTCTTGCCGGCCGACCTTTCTTCCTTCTTCCCGCAGTTTTTCGGCCAGCGTCATAACAGCCTCCCCCTGTTTTTCGGATATTGATTCCTTGACGATTATTGTTAAGTCCTCGGCGGACACATCGTCGATGTTGTTGATAATGTATCGATATACAGTTTCCAGGTACTCCGTTACAGTTTCTTTTTCCGACAATTCAAATAATAGCGATAGCACATAGGGCAGTTTATCTTTAACCTGGGGATCGAATATATGTTTGAACAGCAGCATGGCAACACGCGCCATGACCGTGCCCTTGATCTGATCATCGGAAAACCGCGTCAAATCATAAAGCACATAGCTAAAGTCCGGAACATATTTCGATAACACCTCGGTCGGACCACTCAGCAAGGCCGAAAATCGGGTATCGATCCGAGAATGGCCCGATGATCCGTGATACAGCACCAGTGGAATAATTATCGGTAGGCGCTCCGTGTTGTTCTGTTTCAAAAAAAGCCGCCAAATTTTGATCATGTATTCCAAAAGCTGAAGCGGCGTCAGCTTATCCCGGTAGCTTTTATGCTCGAACAAAACATAGATAAAACCATCGGCACCCGCAAGCTGCACTTTGTAAAGCAAATCGCAATAAAAATCTTTAAGTTCCTTTTCGATAAAGGTGTCCTTGCAGATTTCAAGCGTATCCAGCGACGTGAGGGAAAGGACCTCCTGGGGCAGATAATGGTCCAGGAAACTTTTGGCTGTTTCCAGGTTGCTTCAGGTTTCCCGAAATAATTTGTCATGCGGGTTGACAATTTCGTCCATAGCCTGACTTTCGTTTTGCAAGGCAACTATATTATGGAACTTATGCGAATAGGATTCTTTTTGAGAATAAATATCATGATTGATATGCCTTATCAAGCCATAAAGTGCCGGCCAAATTAACATAATATATCGTTATTAAAGCATATTTCACCCAGATACCTTGCCGGCCGGAAAGATTTTATGATCTTTGAATACCGTATGAGGCACACCTGAACAACACCTCTTCCTAAGTATGACGAAAACGGCAACCGCACGGCCGTGTTCGATACCAAGGGCCAGCGCATTGAATACGAGTACAATGCCATCGATCAATTTGTCATGCTTTAGGAAATAAATTTGATCCTTTCAAAGATCTTTATTGGGAAAGTAGGGGACGTCCCCGAGTTTTCCCTAGGCCATCAGCGGCCATGATAGCGAATATAGATCCGTTGCATTCGGATAAGGTTGGGCCTTTTCGATATTCAGTATCTGTTTGAATTTTTCCCGAATTTCCTCTGTACTGATATCGCGAACAGTATCTCCCAGGCAGACGCCCTCTCCGGATACGATAGCGGTTCTAGCGAACCAGCCGGCACTCATGGTGAAAATGGTTCCTGACTCCTGATTTTCTTCAGAGCTTAAATATACAACCAAAGGAACATTAAACTTGGGCTTAAGCTTTTCCGCAACGTCTTCTGGGAGCAATCCTTTTGTCATTCTGGAATCCGCGTTCGGCGCCACTGTATTAACTTTAATATTGTACTTAGCCAATTCGAGTTTGAGGACATTCATGAGCCCCACCTGCCCCATCTTGGCAGCGCTGTAGTTTGATTGTCCAAAATTCCCATAAAGACCGGACGTCGATGCGGTCATAATAATTCGTCCGTAATTGTTGGCCTTCATCACGGCAGCTGCCGGCTTTGTAATACAGAACGCTCCCTTTAAATGAACGTTCACCACCTGGTCCCACTCCTCTTCCGTCATTTTTAAAAAGGTTCTGTCCCTTAATATCCCGGCATTGTTTATCAAAATGTCAATCTTGCCGAAATGCTCCACAGCCGTTTTGACAATATTTTCGCCCCCTTCCATGGTGGCGACGGAGTCATAAGAAGCAACGGCCTTGCCACCCTCCGACAGAATCTGCTCAACTACCTGATCCGCGGCAGATTGGTTGTTCCCCTGACCATCGAGGGATACGCCCGGATCATTAACCACAACCGCAGCGCCTCGCCTGGCGAGTTCAAGTGCATATTCTCTTCCGATACCACCGCCAGATCCGGTTACAATAGCTACGCGTTCATTAAAACTTACATTATTCATTTAAGTATCTCCATTTGGGTAAAAGCTGTTGGGCTAAAAAGCACCTGATTGTTAAAAATTACCAGGATTGATATTTATGCCTGGCACCGTCGTTTTATCTCCTAAATCAGGCGATTCAAATTTTGGTCTCCATGAGAATCGTATGATTTATAATGCATTGCGCCATGATGACCTCCCAAAGTTTGAAACCCGTTGGGTTTGCCGATCTCACCGCATCTACGACGTTGGATGTCTTCCCGCATAGCCTACTATAGCGGAAAGACACCCGCCTTGTATATGCGGCAAGCTCGACAATCGCCTAATTTAGTTAGCTATAAGTCGATTCGGTAAAATGTTTAAAAGCGAGTTCGTACAAAAGGTATTTTCCTGCTGATTCACCTGGAGCAAACCGGCGAATGAAGTCGATTTCTTCATCGGTTGGTGGCGGGATCTTGATCAAATTGTCTGACACTTTTAAATCCCATGGTACTTTAGATTTGATTTGCTCGACATCCGCCCCCTTATGAATTTCGGATAAATATATCTCCTTGCTGTCTACATCGAATCTGAAAATACCATCAGTACTAATGACCATCTCCGGTCCGGAATTTGCGGGGAAATGTCCCGACGCTTCCCTGCTGTCGCCACCTTCCAGGAAACCCGGTGAAGTAATATAGGACAGTTTCTCGACAAATTCTCCGCCTCGCATGGTGAGAATGGTTCGTTTCGAATAACTGAGGAAATCTGTAGCCCCTCCGGCACCGGGGAACCTGATTGTTGGATTTTCGTATGGGCCGGCAACGGTTGTGTTTACGTTTCCATACCGATCCACCTGCGCCACACCCAGCACGGAGAGATCCACGAAGCCCCGGTAGGTCATTGAAAATGCCGTGAACAGGTCCACGGAACAGGAGAAACCGGGAAAAGCACTGGTGTCCGCAATGTGTTTGGTGGGAACCGTGGGATGAAAATCGATGATGCCGGACTCCATCATCAAAACCGCATTCGGTGCATGCCTGGCTTTGGCCATCGCCCCGGCTACCATCGGTAGTCCTATCCCAAGAATTGTATTTTCATTATCGCGGATCTCGCGCGCTATTGTAATAATTAAAAGCTCGTTAAAGGTATATGGCTTACTCATGAAAACATCCCCTGTCTTTCAAAATGGTTACAAGCTCATGAAGCGTAACGCCCATCATCCGCTCCCTGTTTTTCTCATCCCAAACCGATGTGTGAGAAGCACCATAGTTCGCTGGTGATGAATACAAGGGCTTCGCCTTTAGCGAATTCAGCATTTTGGCTCCGAAACGTCCGATGTAATGTTTCAGATAAGCGTGATGATCCCGGCAGCCAAACACCCACTCGTCTATAAGTTCCCGCGTTCCCGCTTCAGTTTGCAGGGCCATGTAAAAAAGCGCCAGAGCCATCCAGTCGCTATTGTAATATCCGGTAACATCAGTAGGATGGGCCCCCCACGGCATTTCAACAACGGCATTCACACGAAAAGCCGGTATAATCGTAAGATGTGGGCTCGATTGAACTACCCCATGATCCACCAGTTCCTCACATGAAACGATGATTCGCTTACTGGCCAAAGCCGCCGCTTGGACACTTCCCATCGCTCCCCAATACTGGGCGTTGCCGAATCTATCGGCCCGCTGTACATGCAGGACACAAACATCCGGATTCAATGCAGGGACAAGGACCGTGTCCTTACCCGTGAAAGGACATACGATCGATCGATATTTGTCGTCTCCCATTAATCCGCGTTTGTTATACAGATCTGTGTGCATAATCCCTTCAAATACAGGCATAAAACTAAAACCGTGCATGCCCGCTGTTAACATCGCGCAATAATTAAAGTTTGTATAATCTTCAAGTTGCAGCTGCCCCTTTTTCCATGCACGCGTAACTGCGGATCCGCCTTCACTTCCCCCGGCATTTATCACATAGGCCGTAATTAATTTCGTTACAGATCCGCCTGCGACCAATATTTCATCGATAACACTGCCGGATTGCGAACAGTAGGTTAAATCCCTCAGTTTCTGGCGCACTATCTCAAAAATCAGGCCACAGGCCATACTGATGGTATAATTGCCAATGATAAGTTTGTCCCCATCGTGAACAAACTCGGCAATCGCCTCATGAGCGCTCATCACCTTATTTCCTGGTGTCATAACAATCTTGTCCTCTCAGGTTGTAAAACATAATGATTGGCAGCTATTGCCCGATTTTTTTTTGCAAAAGACGAGCCACAAGTGTTTAGGGCGGTTGCCAGTGTGTATACAGGCAGTTAGAAGGTATTTGGCAGCAGTAATATTAAAAACACGCGGGAGCGATGATTTAAATCAACCATATGGGGCATATTTAACACAAGTTTCTTATGGTATTTTGGTGATTGGCTATATATTACTGTATTATTGGGATATTTACCGTCCTTCCTTCGATATGGAAAAAACTTGTCTTGACCAAAGAAATTTTGGTAGAAAATATAAAATGTTAGAAGAGGATTGTGTTAAATATTGCTTTTTGTGCGGATGTGCCATATACCTCTGCCCGGATCGAAATGAATCAAGAAATAAGGCGACCAAGATGAAAAATATAGCCAAAGTTGACTATCGATACAGTGATCCGGAAAGGCCTTCAGGATCAAAGCTGAATTTACTGGAAATAATATCACTGTTCGACAATTCGGTTTCTATAGACTGGTTGATCCAGTTGACAGGGCAAAAGATATCTTATGCGTTACAAGTCTTGAACAACTCCATTCGAGAACGGATAATCGAAGAGGTCGATCCCGGTCGATACCGCTTCAGGAACGAGTTGCCGCAACGTACGCAGCGCAACTATCATGATGCGATTCCAGAAAAGGAACGAAAACAAATTCACCGGGATATAGTTACCATACTGGGTAACGAGCAGTTGCAGGAACCCTGGATGATTGAGGAGATCGCCTATCATTTGATTCAATGTGGTCAGGAGTTGGAGTCATGTAATCATTTGATTGAAGCAGGGAATCTCTATAACCAGAAGTCGGAATTTGACGCCGCCATAAACTGCTATAGAAAAGTAATCGATCTTTTACGATTGGAAAAGACTCCCGAAGCTGACGTATTGTTCATAGAAACAGTACTGAAGGTGGAGGAAATTTTTGTTTTTCGACAGGATAGCCAATGGATTCTTGATGTTCTGAACGAGGCGCTAAAACGAGCGGAACGTAGCAACAACCATAGCACAATCCTTCTGATAGAAATGTTTCTGGCTATTACACTCTGGCAACGCGGCGACCACCGCCAGGCCAAAAAAAAATACGACCTGGTCTCGGCTTCTATTGATATAGTCGACAATCCGGATATTCAAAGACAGCTCATGGCCATTAGAATTCATTTTCTGGCTTGGCTCAGCCGCTATCGGGAATCAATTGAAGCCTATGAAAAAACTACCCAGGATATTGTCTCTTATCCCAAGGGAAAGCTTCCCCTATATTCTTCCATTGTCGTTGCTCACGTTTATGCCATTGCCGGCCAGGTCAACACTGGATTGGGTATGCTTGAATCCGTTTATGCACATTGCATTGAGCAAAAAGCATTCTACATAGCGGGATGCGCCCTGGTCCACCTGGCCCAGATCTTTTTAATGTTGGGGAAGCTTAATGATTCATTAAATACCTTGAATAAAATCGAAAAGGAATTCCCACCGGTAGACGCTCATCTGGAAGCGGAAGTAAAAGAGATCAAAGCCTACGTCCTGTATCTGATGGGTAAACGACAAGCCTCCGAAAAGTACCTCAAAGATTATTTCAAGTTCCTGAAAGATAACGCGCTTGCAAGAAGATCGACCTACTATCTTATGGCATTTGCCTTGATGATCCACAAAGGCGATTATGCTCCAATAGAAGGGTTGAATATCGAAGATGAGATTGCGCGTGCCATGCAGTCGGAAAATCTGCTCTTCAAAGGGCTGGCTCAATACAGCCTTGCGCTTTTGAAACAGGAGAACGGTGACGATGAACAGAGCATTATTGATAGCTATCAAATGTCCCTGCAGCTTTTGGAGGAAAGCGGGCACCGGTTTGAAAGCGCAAAGCTGCGAATTGAAAACGCGCGATTGCAGCTTTCATTAGGCAATGCAGAGGCAGCTACCGAAGTCTTAAAGCCACTTACCAGTGTCGACTCGCCCTTTAACCTGTCTACCATTCCCAATGACCTGAAATTCCTGCTGAATCAAAGGCCATCAGAAAAGAATATTCTCCAGGATATACTAAAATTCGGCCAGGATATGGTTACCATTCGCAACGACAAAGAATTGGTAAATTATGTCGTGACAACCGTTTGCTCAGTGACAGGAGCAGAGCGAGCAGCTATTTTCATGCTTAAGCAGATGAATTCCGGAAATCGTGTTACCCTGAGAGCAACGATCAACCTGACCCGGGATGATATCCTTCGGTCCGATTTCACGCCATCCATGGAACTGATTGAGGAGGTTGCCATTTCAGGAGAAGGATTGATACGCAAAATCGAGCAGTCGGCTTCAAAAAAGGATGTCCCCTTCAAGACCGTTCGTTCATGTATCTGTGTTCCCATGGTTATCAAGAATCAGACAGTCGGGGTGCTCTATCTTGACAACCGGTTTCTGGCTTCCGCATTCAAAAAGGATGATCTTAAAACATTGACCTACTTTGCCGCCCTGGCTGCCATCACAATCGATAACACCGAAGCGTACGCCGAGATCAACCGACTTAACCGCAAACTGACCGAAGAAAAAAAATATTATCAAGAACAGCATCTGGAAAACATGAACATCGGAAGTATTGTGGGCGATGGCCAGGAAATACAAAGTGTGCTGAAACAAATAGAAAGGGTCGCGCCTACCGATACAACGGTACTAATTCTCGGGGAAACAGGAGTTGGTAAGGAATTGATCGCCGGAACAATCCTGGATAACAGTCTGCGCCGCGACGAACCTTTTGTCTGTGTCAACTGCAGTGCTTTTTCCAAAGATCTGATTGCCAGCGAATTGTTTGGCCATGAAAAAGGCGCTTTTACGGGAGCCAATGAGAGGCACATCGGCAGATTTGAGCTGGCGGATGGCGGAACGTTATTTATGGACGAAATCGGTGACATTCCTATGGAAACCCAAGTCCGCCTGCTTAGAGTGTTGCAAACCAAGGAGTATGAAAGGGTCGGCGGGAAAAAGACATTGAAATCAGATTTTCGCCTGGTTGCGGCAACCAATCAAAATCTGGAAAAACAGGTTTCTGAAGGAAAATTCAGGGAAGATCTTTACTATCGGTTGAACGTTTTTCCAATCGTCATTCCTCCACTTCGAGAACGAAAAGATGACATTCCCCTTCTTGTTAATCATTTTTTAAGCAATTTTTCGCGAAAGGCGGGGAAATGTTTTAATAAGTTATCGGAACAGCAATTGTCGCAATTGAAAACCTACAAGTGGCCGGGCAACGTTCGTGAACTGGAGCATATTGTTGAGCGGGCTGTTATTATGAGTTCGGAGCCGGAACTACGCCTTCCAGACTTGGACATCAAAAAGCCGGCACCGGATGAGTTTGATGATATCCTCACCATGGCGGAAGCTGAGAAGCGTCATCTGATCCGTGCCTTGGAAAAAACAAAATGGAAAATACGCGGGCCGGGAGGTGCCGCTGAACTTTTAGATATGCATTACAGTACGTTACGCGCCAGGATACGAAAACACAATATCAGAAAACGGCTGCTAATTGTTCGATAAGCCCTTTGATTGTTTCTCGGTGGAGAATGCTTACCGTAAGCATTCTCCACCATTTTTTAACGGCTCATAAAGCGGTCATTGGTAAACGGTTAAAAATCGATATTAAATTCACTTAAGCAAAAAAAGACATCTTCCAGTTCATGTGCCGCAACTCCTTTTTTAAAGAAATCTCCGGCATCCAGGTAACTGACTGTATTGTTCCAGGTTATATATTTATTAAATCTGAAGTCGGCGTTAGCCGAATACTCAAAACCATATTCGTCATCCCAGTTTTTCGGAGCATCATCCGCTTTCTCATAGGCAACTTGAAAAGCGGTAGTGAATTTATCGTTTACTTTAAAATTGGCTTTAGCGTAAAGGGCATGTACTCCTGACTGAGCCATGGCTGTCGTCTCAAGAGATGTATTTCCTGTGTAGTTCAAACCTCCGACGTTCCAACTCCAGGAATTTAGTATCCTTACGTCATAAAAGTCTTTCCCGGTACTCCTTGCGATTCTGCTATATTCATCGTCGTCAGGATTATTATCACCCGACACCATGAAATGCGCAAGCTGTAGATAGCTGGCATTATCCCGACCGAATTTACATTTTCCGCTGATATACCAGGCCTGTCCGGCAGCGGTGACGGTCTTATCATTCTCATACTGCTTCGTATCACCAAATTCACGCCAGAATTCACCTTCTACCGCGAACCTTTTATTTTCGAATTTTAAGTAGGGGTTAATACTGAAAAATTGGCGTGTATATTCGGTGCCATCTTGATGTCTTTTGCTACGATCATCAAAGTAGTGGACATCGAATTGCAAATTGGTTTTTTTAGATGGTTTTCCGGATATGCCAATAACCCATTCTAAAAAGTCATCGTCTGTTTCATAGCTAAAGTTTGCTAAATTTTACTAAGCTGCAATACGCAGTAGTACTTCCACGAGAGAATTAACGACGGATTTTCGCTGCAACGGGAAAACCCTATTGAAATTACTGTCCAGCGCAGCTTTTGCAACAGCCCGGCGAACATCGGAGAAGGCAAAACCATTACGGCCATCGACAGCATGCCGTCGTGTTGGCGCCTTCTCCATCCGGCAGGCATAGATCCAGACCACGGTTGTCGCCAACATGCAAAAGTGAAGGTGATTGCTGACGGCCTGCGGGTGCCGAGTTTGAGTGTCGGCACTGCCGATGTCACGCTTCAGTTCTTTGAAAAAAGCTTCGATCTTCCATCGGGCGCCGTAATACTCGACAATTTGCTGCGCCGATAAAGTTAAATCGGTTGAATAGAGCGCTACCCACTGGGTTTGGCGGTAGACCCACACCACCTTGATCGCGCAACGGATTGTCTTGAGCATAAGAACCCGGTCATAGGCGACTATGGTCCGGTCGCGGCCATATAGATTGACGGTGTATTCTCTTGCCAGGGATTTAAATCGAACGGCCAGCGACGTAGCGTTGCCGATATTTTTTCCATATTTCCGGGGACGTCCCGGTCGACTGGAATGTGGACCCGGCAGTTCAAACAAATTGTTGTTCGATCTAAGCCTCGATATCATATTAACCCATATGCCCAGTTTGCCGTGCAACGGTTTCCAAAGACCATTATTACCGAACCATGAGTCCGTGACGATTACCACCTTAATACGGTGAAAGGTTTCGGCAATTTCCGCGATCATCTCTGCGGCCATGGCAAGCTTGCTTTTGAATGCCAACGTCACTCCATGGCTGCGGTTGATACGTTTAATGCTTTTTTTCAAAAGATAGAACCGGTAGCTCAAAGGTAGACAGGCCCACCGTCCTTTGATCTTTTTTAACAGCCCCACGGCAACGATGTTTTGTGCCCATGGATATCTGGATTGGTTCTGCTTGGCGGCGTGATCGAAAATTTTGTCGCAGCCAAATATTTTCTTTCCCGTTTTTGGATTGATACAATCGTCAAGGGCTATCAACAACATGCCATCGGTCAACGGCTCCGGTATCGTTTTCCACAGCGTTTGCCATAACCGTGTCCAAGGAATTTTTGGAGAGGCCATGAACGTGTAGAACTTTTTCCTTTTTATCCAATCAAATCCGAACACCGTTTTGAGACATCGGAGGATATTGGATGTTTTTGACGATGTAAACGGAATGATGATGGCAATGACCGTGTATACGAACCAAACACTACGTTCCTGGGCTTTCCCCGATTGTGGGAATTGGCTTTTGAGTTTTTTGAGAATGTCGTGTAGTATAAACATGCGAGGCCTCCAGGTTTTGGTGTTTTTTTCGTGGTAGAAGAAACATACCACAACCTGGCCTCGCAAGCAACATTAACATTCCGTATTTATTAGCTTTTTTACGTTTTCCCCCGAAGTCTTGGAGAATATTTGCAATGATATCAATAGGTTACGGCGCGCCCAAAAATTCGTAACTTATTGATATCATTGATTATTCTGAATTCAGTCATAAGTTCATCAGTGCGCTAGTGGCTATAAAAAACGGGAAACTTCAGTTTCATAGTCATATTGAGAAGCAAGTTGAGTAAAATTTAGAACTGTTGTCCACTCGCCAAATTTTTTCTTCCACTGTATTTGGTCGTAAGACTCTTCATCATCACTGAGATCCAAGAACGGGAGAGGGTTTTTATAAGGGCTTCCTCGTCCAATTTTCAGCTGCCCAATTGGTGTGTCCCACTCCAACCATGCTCGATCAAAATCAAAATTATATCGGTCATCCTCTTGATAACCGTATACCTTGACCAGTTTATCATCCCTGTAACCATAAGGTTTGCAGTCTAATGCATCCATCCTGGTCTTTATTACGATATCTTCCGACAATCTGAATTCGGGTTCGAATCTAAAGCGCAGGTATAATCTGCGAAGATCTTCAACATCCGAATCGACAGTTCCATGGTTTGTAAGCTTGGTCACCCCTAGTTGTCTATTATTAATGATAAGGTTTGATATTCGCAATTGCCCTTTCAATTTTACATCCAGAACATTGTTGACATTGATATCCAAGGCCGCGACATTGGAATTTAAACAAATAACCAGCCCAAGTACGAATAACAGCATAGCAAAGCGATTCATTCTTTCCTCCCTCCTGTAGTAATCAATCTTATTCAATTTTTCCCCTCAGAAAAAGATGTTTCCTCCTTTCTTTCTATAAGATGGCTGCCTCCCTCCTTTCTGAATATTACATCGCATATCGTAGGGGCGGTAAAGGTAACCACGAAATGTATCACGTAACTTTACATTCTTAAACATTGTTAACCTGTGGTTGAATAGATTAGGATATTTGCGAGGAAGAGATCTTCCAATTATATAAAGCGGGTTCACTATTTCCCCTATGCTCTAAGGAAACAATTTGCATGCCAATATTACTAAATAGTACTGAACTGTTGTTCGCAATAAAACATATGAGTACGTAATTATTCGTTTTTTTCGCGCGGTGCAATAGCTTTGAGGTGGGAATTGCTTTCCAAACAAGCACGAGCAAATATTCCCACCTTGTTAATTCTTTTGAAGGGGGCAGTGAATGTAGAAGTCGTATTTGACACATGAGGCTGTTTAGCTCCTGTATGATTCCCCTGCCATCTATGGTCGTTGGTCAGGTGTGTTCATATGAATTAAGGTCCATAGGGGACATTCATGGCACCTGGCACACTATTTGATAAAACAAAACATGTTCATGCAAATCATAAAGATATCTTTAGGGCCATGTCTTAGTATCTTTAAGAAGTAGGAACTCTTGTAAAAAGTTCATGAAGATGGTTCAAAAATAGATCGATTTGGTATGATTCAGATTCTCAAATTAGCTGCTCCTGTCGTGTTTGGCCAGATCATGCAAAATATTCTAAATTTTGCAGACAGGTATTTTATTGCGAAATTAGGTATTCATGAGGCTGCCGGAGCAAGTTTATGCTTCACCTTAATATGGTTTCTCATTACAACTGCAGGATTTGTTTCAGGTGGAACAATTGCCATTGTTTCAAGAAAAGTCGGCGAAAAAAACGAAGGCGAAACCAACCACAGCGCCGAGCAGTCAATTATTCTTGCCTTGTGTTTCGGTCTGATTATCGCTTCACTCCTCTTTTTATCATCAGAACGGATATTTTCATTTTTCCGGGCAGAAAAACTCGTTGAAAAGTATGGACTGGACTATTTTAAGATTATGCTGTTCTGCGTCCCCTTAATCATCCTGGTGCAGACCATGGCTGCAATATTCATTGCAACAGGCGATACAAAGACGCCCATGATCGTTCTCGGCATTATAAACATATTTAATCTAATTTTTGATCCGATCTTTATTTTCGAATCATTTGATATTTTCGGTTTTTCCATAAAAGGCATGGGTCTGGGAATAAAGGGCGCAGGTTATGCGACACTTCTTTGTATTGCTATCTCCGTTATCTGGGTGGGGGTTAAGCTTCGCTCCTTAAAATTGGTTAAAATAAGAGCCGTCCGAAAGATAAGACCGGATTTCTCAATGATGAAAAGAATCCTGCGCGTTGGTTTCTGGGTAGGTTTAAACGGTTTTTCAAGGCCCTTAAGCGCTGTCGCCATGCAGAGGATACTATCATTTCACGGAACAAAAGCGATTGCCGCCTTTATTTTCGGCTTGCAGTGGATTTCCTTGCTTTT
Source organism: uncultured Desulfosarcina sp. (assembly GCA_963668455.2). Taxonomy (GTDB): domain Bacteria; phylum Desulfobacterota; class Desulfobacteria; order Desulfobacterales; family Desulfosarcinaceae; genus Desulfosarcina. The sequence goes on along the minus strand of CAXXOY010000011.1, from coordinate 413,315 downwards.
TATTTTCCTTGAAGGAATGAGAATTGCCATCACAACCCTTATCGGGCGGAATCTCGGTAAAAAGGATATGGAGCAGGTGGATATAACCATCAGATCAGGGATTTTGCTGGGGAATTTTCTGATGGTTTTTTTTATGCTGTTCGGTTTTATATTTGCAAAACAAGGTATCGGACTTTTTATAAATGATCCTGAGGTTATCAAGCTTGGTACTAATTATCTCAATTTTGTCCTGATCGGGCTTATTTTCGGTGTTCCCATGACAGTTTACGGTGCTGTTTTCAACGGTTCTGGAAATACCATTCCCCCCATGATCATCGGCTTTGTTTCAAACTGGATCGGCAAAATTGCAGTCGCCTATGCTTTGACGTTTATTTTCGGATTCGGTGTTAATGCTACCTGGCTTTCCATAACCGTATCCCTTGTTCTGGAAGGTACACTTCTATATATCTGGTACAAGAGAGGGACGTGGAGAACCATAATGGTTTGATCGGGACATTAAAAAAGCAGGAAATTGTAGTGATATATAAGGAGCTGATCCTGTCCGGGCTTCATGCCCTCAAAAAATTACTCGCTGTATTTTGCAACCCATCTTTGATGGTAGGATGTGTAGAAATGACGCCACGGGAGAATTCGGCATGAATGTAAACGTGCAGGGCAACGTCCTCCAAGAGCTGCTGAAGCTGCTCAGGCTGGAGAAGATCGAAAAGAACATATTTCGGGGCCAGAGCCAGGACTTGGCTTTTGGCAGGGTTTTCGGCGGCCAGGTCCTGGGCCAGGCCTTGTCGGCGGCCTCACAGACGGTTCCCGAAGAGCGAAAGGTCCACAGCCTGCACGGTTATTTCATGCGGGCCGGCGATGCCGCACAACCAATTGTTTACACTGTGGACTGCATAAGGGACGGCAAGAGCTTCACCACCCGGCGGGTGGTCGCCGTGCAAAAGGGGCTGGCGATATTTTCCATGTCGGCTTCGTTTCAAATCGCTGAAACCGGCTTCGAGCACCAGGACGAAATGCCCGAGGTACAAGGACCGGACGGGCTGGAAACGGAAATCGAGACGGCCCGCAAATGGGCTGATCAAATTCCCCAGGGAATCAGGGATAAAATTCTTTGCGCCAAACCCATCGAAATCCGCCACGTTAATCCGATTAATCCCTTCAAGCCGGAAAAGAAACCGCCGGTCAAACATGTCTGGTTTCGAGCCATCAATGCCTTGCCTGATGACATGGCCGCCCATCAATACCTGTTGGCCTACGCATCGGATTTTAATTTGCTGGGAACCGCTCTATATCCCCATGGCTGGACCGGCTGGGATCCGAAGATACAAGTAGCCAGTCTGGACCACGCCATGTGGTTTCATCGAGATTTCCGCATGGACGATTGGCTTTTATATACCATGCAGAGCCCCAGCGCATCCCGTGCCCGAGGCCTGAACATCGGGCACATCTTTACCCGCAGCGGACATCTTGTGGCTACGGTTACCCAGGAGGGACTGATGCGTTACCGGCCATAACGCCTCCGGTTACGCAATTGTATGAAAGAAGATCAGTTTGAAAAGCTTCAGAGATAGTTATTCTCGAATTCCTGCGTTTCGCGGACAATTCCGTCAAGGTTCTTGAAAAAGCCGGCGATGCATTGCGGCGTTCGCCTTTGGATACTTCGCCGGCTTGAGTCAAATCCGAACCCAATAGCTTTGTGGCGCATTTATTTTTTAGACTTTATTTTTGCCAGGATTTTTTCAGGGTAGGCTGGCAATTGCGTAATCCTTGCACCGCAGGCATTGTAGATGGCATTGACGATGGCTGCGTGGGGGCTGGTCAACGGGCCTTCACCCACACCGGCGGCACCGAAGGGACCGTGCTCCCGGTAGGTCTGCTGATAGTGCAATTCAAGATCGTCGGGGACGTCTTTTATAAAAGGAAATCCGGCCCCGTTCATGGTCGAGTGCTTCTTGATATCCTCAAAGTCCTCGGAAAGAGCCAGGCCGATTCCCTGGGCGAGGCCGCCATAGACCTGGCCGTCCACGGACAATTGATTGCCGATAACGCCATGGTCGCCACAGTAGGTCATTTTTAGTACCGCGGTTTTGCCGGTGGCCTCCTCGACCTCGACCTCGGCCAGAAAGACACACCATTGCTGGACAGCGTAAAGTTTGCCCTGCATGTCTTCGGCGATGTTGGGGAACTCGGCCGGCGCAGTCCACGTGCCCATGTAGCGCAGGGGGATCCCCTCGGCGACCATTTCATCGTAGGTGCGGTAGGCGCCGCCATCCTTTTGCATGGCGGACAGCAATTGGTCGCAGGCGTTCTTAATAGCCTGGCCGATAACAACCTGGGCGCGGCTGGCCCCGGCCGGGCCGCTGTTTGGCACCCGGCTCATATCGTTCATCACCAGCCGTATTTTCTCTGGAGCGATTCCCAGGGGCCGCAGGGCCTCGTGGGCCGTTGCAAGGGTGCCCATGTCACCACCCTGTCCGGGATCTTCCCAGGAGGTGTAGGCGATGGCGCCTTCTTTACTCAACTCGATCCAGGCTTCGGCGTAGTCCGGTCCGGTCGATCCACAGTTGTACTGCCCGCAGGCCAACCCCACTCCTCGTTTTTTTCCGGGAGTCGTCACGGCTTTGGCCCTTTCGACAGCCTCTTCGTACTTGGGCCGCAGCATGTCCAGCAGTCCTGTCATGGCATAAACGTCGGGCGGACAACCGGTGGGTGTTGTATCGCCCGGCTTGAGTACGTTTTTATAACGCAGGTCAAAGGGATCGACCCCCATCTTCTCTGCCAGCATATCCATGAGTAATTCGGTGGCGAATTGGCTTTGGGGTGCCCCGAAAGCGCGGAATGCCGAGCCCCAGGAGTGGTTGGTGCATACTGTGCGCCCCTCGCCGCGAATGTTGGGTACGTAGTAACAGCCGAACATGTTCTCCGCACCGTGGGTGGTCAGCATATCGCCGAATTCCGAATAGGGCCCGTGGTCGACGGTCCAGTCACTCTCCAGGGCGAGAAGCTTGCCGGACTCGTCGGCTGCGATTTTCAGTTTCATCCACCACGGCGAACGCTTGCCCGTATATATCTGCTGCTGGTACCAGTCGTACTTCAGGGCCACCGGCCGGTTGGTTGCCATTGCGGCCACGCCCAAAAGCGCTTCCGTGGTCGGGCTGAGTTTATAGCCGAACATCCCGCCCACCGCTTCGGTGTTGGCGATCACCAACTTATCCGGAGCGATTCCGATTCCTTCCACAATCATGGCGTAGTGCATGTGCAAGCCCGTCGATTTGGAGTGAATAAAAAGCACCCCCTCGTCGTTCCAATAGGCCAGTCCCACGTCGGGCTCGATGGGCATGTGCGGCTGGCGCTGGGTGTAGAATTCCTCTTCGATCACGTGGGCCGCCGAATCCATGACCGGCGCCGTCTCCTCACCTTTTTTGATTGGCACCGTGAAATAGACATTGGGGGTTCCGGGATGAATCTCTATGGCATCCTCGGCCATGGCCGCCGGGGCGCTCATGTAGGCCGGCAATTCCTCGAGTTCCAGTTTGACCGCCTTGGCGGCGGCCCTGGCGTTGGCTTCGGTGTCGGCGCAGACAATGGCTGCTGTATCGCCGTACTGGTAGATCTTTGTGTCGCATAGAATCGGCCGGTCCCAGCCGTCGCCCTTGTTGGTGGGAAATGTCACCAGCCCGGTGATGCGGTTTTTGCCTTTGACGTCCTTGTGGGTAATAACTTTTTCCACCCCCGCCATTTTCTCAGCAGCGCTGGTGTCGATGGAGATGATATTGGCGTGGGAAACCTCAACCTGTACCAGGGCAAGATGTAAAGTGTCGGCGGGCATGCCGAGAATCATGTCCGCCCCGTAGCGTACCGTGCCCGTTACCCGGCCAACGGCTCCCGGGCGCGGATAGTTGGTTCCCCAAATTTTTCCGTCTGCGGGCATCTCGAATTCCAAGTCTCTTACGGATGCGTCGCCGCGCATTACCTCCGCCGCCGCCATGGTGGCATCCACCAGGGGCTTGTATCCGGTACAGCGGCAGGCGTTGTGATTTTTCTGAAACCAGTCCCGCACATCTTCGCGGCTTGGGCTTTGATTCTTGTCCAGCAAGGCCTTGGCTGAAACGATGAATCCTGGGCTGCAGAAACCGCACTGCGCCCCGTTGTACTTGACCCATGCCGCCTGGATGGGGTGCAGCCGCCCAGGCCCGCCCATGCCTTCGATGGTGGTAATCAGGGCCTCGTCAGGCACTTTTTTCATCTTAACGATGCAGGATCGAACCAGCTTGCCATCGAGAATTACCGAACAGGCGCCGCACTCTCCCTTACCGCACCCCACCTTAGTACCGGTCAGGTAGAGATTTTCGCGCAACACATCTGCCAGCTTTGCTTCGGGATCGACTACAACGGTTTTTTCCTGACCATTGACGATGAGTATTTTTCTGATCATGCGCGTTCCTTTATTTCCCCATCGGAATCTTTTAAGGTCGGATGGGGTTTGCAATTCCAGTCATCTATTTCGGGATTCCCCTGACGGAGGGGAATTGATAATTCTCATTTTGATTCACAGATATATTTTTTTCCATACCGTCCGCCAGGCGATACGCGAATACCTGGTGCAAGGTCCCTCCAGCTCCCGCTTTGTTCGAATCGTAGTATATGATCGTTCCATCGGCGTTCCACTTGGGATACTCCTCGATGGTGTCCAGGTTTTTATCAGTGATCAATACCTGATCATATACCCTCAACCCTTTTACATCCAACTTGGCCCATGCGATCTGGGCGTCGTTGTAAGTCGCACCGTCGTCATCGTTGTCGAACATATAGGTGATTTTGGTTTCACTGGGTGAGATGTTGGCCTTATGAAAGTAGTTAGTAGTCGGCATGGCGACTTCTTCATAAGTGCCCAGCCCACCGGGATTGATTGTAAGCAAATAAACTTTCCAATGGCGATGGACAAAAAGCCTGCCGTCCTTCAGGGAAGTATACACCCATTCATAGGAAGGCTCTGTCGGATGGGAAACCTTCTGCTCGCTTCCCGGCGATCCGCTTATGGTTGTCAGGAAGATTTGGGCATTCCTTTTGCCGTATTGATTGTACCTGTTGAAAACGATACGGTTGGTTCCGTCTCGCATGAACGTCGGATTGTAATCTACGTATTTTCCGGAGGTTAATTGCCGGAAATTGCTGCCGTCGAAACCGATGACGCATAAGGCCGTTCTCCAGGTTTCGAACGATCCGTCTCCGTAAGTCATAACCCGGAAAAACACGAGAAATTTTCCGTCAGGGCTGGAGACGGGTTTGAAATCCCGGTTGGAGTTCGTTAACTTATGTATTTTCCCGTTGTGTATCGTTGCGATGTTAAACCGGTTATAGGAGACGGCCATCCACTCGGGGGGCTGAATCGTATCCCCACCAGCCAATCGGGCCGGCTGTTTAGACATGTCTTTGTCCTTTGTTTGATTTTGGATGCATGATGATGTTGTCAATCCCATGACGGCAATCCACAACAAACAGGCAATAAGTCGGAGTTTTTGTTTCATATTATCCTTTCCATGGTTTGATTTTATTTCGATAACCGGGCATTACACTGGGAAGGAGACAGATCATCAAGCCGGCTACTTCTTTAACAACCTTCGGATTGGTGGCGGTAAAACGGAGTCTGCTCGTCATTTCACTACATTGATACTTGGAGTTCTAAAAACGAATCCCTCCGCCTGATATTCCGGCATCGGGTACCGATAAAATCCTTTGCCGCTTGCAACGCCAAACTCTTTTCTTGACAGGTACGGTTCAAGCAGTTCGGCAATCTGCACTGGAGACCAGGATGGCAACGCTTCAATGACCTCTTTTTGATCCAGCATCTCCATACAAAGGTCCAATCCGAGTTTATCAAGCAGGCCGAAAGGACCGATGTTGACGTTTTGTCCAAGCATCCACACACGGTCGGCTTCGAACGGTGTTATCCCCCGGCTGGTAACCATGGCAGTCGCCATGCAAACCAGCCCCAGCAATAAGCCTTTATAAGCTTCTACGCAGAAAATTCCGGAGTCTGTAAACCCGGGATTCAGATACTCGGGATTCGGATAGTCGTAAAATCCCCGTCCACTCTTTGTCCCCAGTGCATTTCCCGGGATATACAGTGAGAAGAGACGTTCTTTTCGTTCTATCATGCCCTTTTGAAACGGATCGGTTACAGCGACTTCGGACGCGGAATCATGGATGATGTTCAATCCCACCGCATCCATCATCCCAAATGGCCCCCCAAGATAGTCGGCGCCTTTCATCCAGGCGCGATCAATATCATGACAGTCGATCCCAAAATCGACGGATAGAATAATCGCTGCGGCAAACAGTCCGCCGATCATGGTATTGTAACAATACCCAGTCTCGCCATGACGAACCATTACAGGATGTCCCCCCAGGCTGTGAACATATTGTTTCAGGATATCGACTACGTCGGGAGCGGTCTCCCTGCCAACGCCTATATCGAACAGGATGGAGTAGAGGTGAGAATGAAGTGCCGCAAACCGATCGGACCGCTCCAGGGCGCTTTCCAGTTCCTCCAACGGGATCGATGAGGTATTCGTTGTTATGATGGTGTCCGGCGGACAAAGCCGGTCCAGTTGTTGTAAAACACACCGTTTGACCGCGATGCGTTCGAAAACCGATTCGCTGATGAGCTGCGCCCGGTCCACGACCTGTCCCAGGTCCTTCGCTACCTGAATCCGGTCCAGGTCCTTATCGGCAATCCTAAGGTCTATGCCATAGCGTTTCAGCAGGGAGGACCCCGACATTTTTCGCAAACGCTCTTTGAAGGTAGCCAGTTTATCGGGGATACTGTCGTATACGATAGCATCGTACCCGCAACGGGCTGCGGTCAGTGCGTTGAAGCACCCCATGGTTCCGGCGCCAATAAAGCCGACAGTGCTTACTCCCGGAATAGGTCCTGTGGTCATCATCGTCTCCGGCCTGGTCACCGAATCACCCGGGGGGGATTGTCCGGCAGATATAAATTTTGGTTGCCACGCACAATCGCAGCCCAGCCGTACTCAAGGATGGGCAGATCCGCCAGGGCGTTGACGATATGAGCCTGGGTCGGATTCTGCTCCCAGGTCAACCGATGCCACTTAAGACTCCCCGTTCCCAGGCTGATTTCGGAAACCTTGGCTTCTATGGGGAAAAGGGTCGGTTCACTGACAGTTGTGCCCATGCCCCCAACACTCGGGATATGGCGCCATGCCATCCAATGATCCTTGCCTTTCCTGGCTTCCTGCATGCTCTCGATTTGTGCGGCATCGACCGGTTCGATAGCGTCTATGTCCATTTCGAAAAATCGGCTCCCGAAATGGGAAGCTTCCGCGGAGAACCGGTTGCCGACCACCTCACTGTCCGGGATGTCGGCGAATATTTTCGGCATCCCCTGCAACTCCCTGCCCGCCAAAATCGGATCCGTCATGTTTTCCCATAACACCAGGTTATATTCGCCAACCAGCTTGTCCACCTTGCCGTTAAAGAATGCCGAAGCAGTGACACAGATAACGTTGTAGGCCCGACCCGCCAGCCAGTCGATGTCCCGGTTAAGCGCGTAACTTACGGTGACGACAGCCTCATCCCCGACTTCGAACGGGGCCGGGAGATAAGACTGGAGCTTTTCCCTGTCAGTAGTATAAGTCACCATGGCCGTTGTGACGTCATTGTACATAACAGAGCCATTTCTTGCTTCGGCGGCTCCGAAATGGGCTGGCATCAGATAGGTCCGGTTCTGTTCAAATTTAAACATCGCTGCTCCTTTTTTAATCGTCATTTTATGGTTGGATTTCCCAAGTGAACAAATTCGGCGATTGCCTCATGGGCACGCGTCATCTTGTTTCTTGGCGTTATTTATAAAGCATAATAGATGGTCATGATTTCTCATGACTAAATTGCTAACAGCAAAAGACAGGCCACAATGGCCTGGGATGGTTACCACCATGTATTCAAATGGTTAAAAAACATTTGGCGGCAAGGGGAGGGGTAGAAATCAGTTCAGGATCAATTCAAATCAGCCACAAAAGTCATATTCAACTCACATATAAATAAAAGAGATCAAAAGAAAAAAGCCTCTCAGATCCAAACTACTTTTTTATAATCATATAAGTTGCGAGGCACTTCGCCAGCAACTCACCTTCCGAATTGCGTACTTCAACGTCCCCGATGGCCGTATTGCTTCCGCGATGGATGATTTTTGCTTCCGAAAGGATTTCTCCGCCTTTTGCCGCTTTGATATAATTGATCTTCATTTCCACGGTCAACATTGTTTCGTTTCGATCGATCAATCCCAAAAGTGCAGTTGCGACGGAGGTGTCAGCCAAAGAGAAGATAGCTCCGCCGTGCGCAACACCATCCGGCTGCGTCAGCTTTTCGGAAAAGGGCAGCTTCATAATCGCCCTGCCTTTCTTTACGTCCATGACTTCCATACCCAACAGTTTCCAGAAGGGTATCGTGATCTTCATCTTTTCTATAATCGCCTTCCTGAAATTCGGGGAAAGCTCTTCGTATTCGGTCATTTGCCCACTAAACATTTGTTGAATTCTTCCAGATGATGAAATTGACTGGAATGGCTGCCGCACTATAGAGAAGATCGGATATCGTCGTTTCTTTATACAGTCCCAGAATAGCCAGAACTCCACCCGGTTTGAGAAGACGTTTCATATGGGCAACCATCGGGGCTAACTCCACATGGTGCAAGGAGGCAATGGCACTCACAAAGCCATAGCCTGCTGCGGTCCATGAGTTTCCTTCGAAGGGGTGTGCGTGCCATCGTACATTCGGATACGCATTCCAGAGCGTACGAGCGCAGTCGATGGCTTGCCGATCAGGGTCAATGGCCTCGACGGTCTTGCATACCTGAGCTAACCGACTCGCAAATTCGCCGACACCGCACCCAATGTCCAGAGCCACCTCACACTCGTTCGGGACATGCGTAAGAAGAAAGGCATGATAATGATTATTATGATTCCACGGCAATCTGTGTTTCGTCATTTCTTGGGTCTCCCGCGTGGAGTTTTCTTCCGTGGTGCCCCTCGCCTTCGTGCCGGTAGATATCGTTGGTCAACATCGCTCCCATTTCTCTATCAGTCATCGGCATACGCTCATCAAAAGTGCTTTTTGCACAGGAAAGTGGATAGCTAAATGATAGTCCAGCCGCCATCAACAGTAACGATCTGGCCGGTCATGTAACTGGACGCATCCGATGCAAGTAGAAGTGTGGGGCCCACAAGCTCATCCGGATTCCCGGCGCGCCCCATGGGGGTTCGTTTACGAATGAAATTATGGGCTGCTTCATCCTCAAACATACCCTGGGTCATCTCGCTGGGAAACCACCCCGGGGCGATGGCGTTGACTCGAACACCACGCCGTGCCCACTGGGCGGCAAGCTCACGGGTCATGTTGACCACCGCGCCCTTGGAAGCATTGTAAGCCGCCTGCGGAATGACACCAATACCCACAAATCCCATTATTGAAGCGACATTGATGATGGATCCCCGGCCGGCCTCGAGCATCACTTTTCCGCATCGCCGGGCACACAGGAAACTCCCGGTAACGTTGATATCCAATACTTTACGAAATATTTCCGGATCTTCCGATTCAGCCGGGTCAGAATTGGTGATTCCCGCATTGTTAACCAGGATATCCAACCTGCCGAATTGTGCCATCGTACGGGATACCAGGCTGTCAACATCATTGGGATTGGAGACATCACAACCGACTGCCATTGCCATACAATCGTCCGCTTCCAACTCGGCCACCTGATCCAGCAGCCGGTCTTGTCTGCGTGCAGCAAGCACCACCGAGGCCCCAGCAGCGGCCAGCCCTTTTGCGATGGCAACGCCAAGACCTGAGGATGCACCGGTTACGACAGCTACTTTTTCTGAAAGTTTAAACAACTCCTCTGGAGGGTTCATCGTTATCCTTGGAATAGGTTAAAAAAGTTATATTATTTGGATTGTTCTCTGATTCCCATAATTTTCCGGGCTTCATCGGGTGTTGCCGGTTCCCTGCCGAGGCTTGCGGCCATGTTTACCGCCCATTGCACCTGCTCCCAACTGCCCCTTGCCAGCTCGCCGTCCGGCATGCGAATATTGTCTTCCAAGCCAACCCTCATGTGCCCATTCATCAGGCAGGACATTGCATTGGCCGGGAACTGATCCAACCCGACACCGCATGTTGTGAAGTTGGCGTCTTTCGGAAGGGCATTGACCATTGAGACGAATACATCCGGCCTGAATTTCTGCCCCCCCGCCACGCCCCAGACAAAGTTAAAATTCATTGGGCCTGAGAAAAAGCCCTGCCTGGCAATCAGGAGCGAATTATCAATTCCCCCAATATCGTAGCATTCAATTTCAGGCTTGACGTCGTTCTCTTCCATGGCCTTCCCGAAATCTTGCAGCATGGTGAATGTATTCGTGAAAATGCCATCCCAGTGTATTTGACCGGTTTTTCGGTCCAGCCAACTAAAATTCATGGTATTGGTATTCAAAGAGGCCATTTCCGGTTTGATGGCAAGGATCGGGGCCAACCTTTCCTCAGCGCAGCCTCCTGCCGAAGAAGTCAGGTTTACAATAATTCCGGGCGCCCGTTTCCGGATCGCATTGCAAACGGACTGTATCCTGGATACGTCGGCTGTGATTTCACCCTCATCGGTTCTGGCGTGTACATGGAGCATGGCGGCGCCTGCCTCCCGGCAGCGAGCCGCCTCTTCTGCAAATTCTTCCAGGGAATAGGGTACTGCGCTATTTTGTTCCTTTCTGGTCGCAGCACCTGTCAGTGCCGCGGTAATGATGACTTTTCCCGTCATGGACACCTCGATTGTTCGTTTGTGGGCCGCGGTTCAGTCCCGGCATACGGCGACGACCCTGGCCGGGGCTCCGCTTCCCCGCTTTATTTTCAAGGGAAAACAGGCGACCTTGAAACCGTGGGCCGGCAGCGCAGACAGGTTGACCAAACGTTCTATCTGGGAATACGCGATATCGGCCTGGTGGGACTGCCAGAAAATGCCTGTCCTGTTTTCCTTCAACGCTTTTTCGGCTTGAAGGTGCAGCGGAGCATCCCATCCCCAGGCATCGATGCCCATCACCCGGACGCCCTTGTCGTACAGCCAGCTTGTTGCGGCAGCGGAGACTCCGCATCCGTATTTCCGGTAGTCCTCGCTACCGGAGTGTTTGTCCTGCCCGTTCTTCACAAGGACGATGTCCAGCGGTTTCAGCCGATAGTCGATTCGTTTCAATTCCCCTTTGATATCATCGACGGAGACGGTGTCGCCTGTTTCCTTGTGCAGCATGTCCAGGACAACTCCGTCCGAGAAGAACCACTCCAATGGCAGTTCATCGATGGTCTGAGCCGGCTCTCCGCCTATTTTGCTGTTGTAGTGCCAGGGCGCGTCTATGTGGGTGCAGCTGTGGGTGTGAAAATTGGTGAACACTTCACTCGTCCAGCCTTCTTTATCTTTCAACAGTTCCGGTGGGACCTTGAACCACTCGTTGATGTTTTGGGCCCCCACTTTATGATCGAGGTAAATCATTTCCGTTTCATGTCCGGGTTCGATGAATGCGGATAAATCTATAATTTCCATGCGCTTTCCTTAAAAGGGATCCAAGTTGATGGTTTTGAACAAGGAGTATGCTTTTTCAGGATCAGCAAACAACTGCGTGGTTGACAGTTTAATGACCTTGTCGCCTTTCAGAATATAATGGTTATGGGTGGTCAGTTTGGTTTTGCGGTCCGACCACAACCATTTGATTTTTAACTCAAAGGCCTCGTATTTGCCGTACATATCGATCTTTTTTGCATGGACGATGTCAACTTTGGGTGAATTCAATATATCTTCGGCATATGCTTTCCAGTCTTGGCCCTCCTTTTCAACCCAATTTGCAAATGATTCTCCTGCTTGAAAATCACCAATGGATAAATCAAGCGAACCTTTTTTATCGTGCTGGCCATGATAAAGGTTTTCGGTTTCCTCCGATCTCATTCCGGCTGGGATTTTAATGCTAAATGCCGGTGCATTTTTACGAATAAACTTTCCTCCTGAAACACAGCCGTTGGAATCAAGGACTTCCGTGCTTTCAACTTCCTCACACACACAGGGCTTCGCTGTCAGGTTCAGGTAGATGCCCCATGCAAACAGCGCGCAGAGCGTAAGGCAGGACAGGATAACGCCTGTACCGACAATTTTCATTCCCACAGGTTCGCGTTTGGTATCTTGGGTAACGTTGAATTCATTCATCTTTATGCTTTCTCCTCACTTGTCTGTGTCTGCAGGTTTACAAAGGTTCCATATTTTCCCTTTTGTGCCATCAGGTCCGTATGATTGCCGGACTCGATGATCATGCCATCTTCCAAAAAGTAAATACGGTCAGCCGAACGAATGGTGGACAGGCGATGGGCGATAACAATCACCAGGCGGCCTTCGCGTGCCTTTAACAGGTTGGCCATCAGCATGTTTTCGGTCTGGGGATCGAGTGCGGCAGTGGGCTCGTCTAAAATCAGAATCGGTTTGTTGGACACCAATGCCCTTGCGATGGCCAGGCGTTGTTTCTGACCCACGGACAGTTTGCCGCCGGAGCGGCCCAAACGTGTCTGATATCCATCGGGCAGGGTATCGATGAACTCGGCAGCGCCTGCAAGGGCGGCAGCGGACCGGACCTCTTCAGGTGTTGCATCGGTCCGTCCCATAAGGATGTTCCCCTCTACCGTATCATCGAATACGCTTGTTTCCTGGAAAACGAATGCCACCTGTCGTCGCAAAGTGTTAAGGTCATATTCGGACAGTGGCTTCCCGTCCAGAATATAACAACCCCGGGTGGGGGTAAGGAGCGCCGGGATCAGATAGGCAAGGGTGGACTTGCCTGCTCCGGTGGGACCGGTGAGGGCCACCAATTCGCCCAGACGGCCATTAAAGTTTATGTCGTGCAGGGCGGGTGTCCCGTCCGGATAGTTGTAGTCGACGTTTTCCAGTCGGACGCCATCATGCATGGAGAAAGTGGAGGTTTCATCTGCCTTTTTATCCACTTCCTCCACTTCCGTATCCAGTATGTTAAATACGCGCTGCATACCGGCGACCTGGTCCTGCATATTGAGCCACATATTGCCCACGTAGGTGGCAGCGGCGGCAAGGGAAAAATAGTATCCAAAGATCACCCACCAGTCACCTGGTGCGTATTTACCTTCAATAAATGCCGAAGATACCAAAAAAGCTACGAGCGTACTGAAAAAAGGGCCGGTAGTCCATTGGACGGCGGAACCGAGATGACCGACAAGACTCTGCCATAGGTATTGCCTGTAGGAATCTTCGCTTGCGGCTTTAAACTGTTCACGATCCACACTGTCGGTTCCCAAACCCTGCACCGCCATGATGTTGCTCATCCCCTCCTCGATGATCGCGGTGGTTTTTGCGCCGGCGATCCTTGCCCGGGTGGAGTATTTACGGGTCAGTTTCGCGAAATACAGCAAGGCCGTAAAGTTCACGGGCGCAATGGCCAGTGCGCACCACACCACGGCAGGTTCACTTCTAAAATACAGAAACAGCATCAAAAGGGTCATGATCATGTTGATGGCGGTTGTAGCCGGCCCCACCCAGATGTTGAAAATGATGTTTGATATGGCGGGTGTGTCATACATACCGTGAAAAACCACATCGCCGACGGATTGGTTATGGTAGGTTGTGATTTTTGAGGCCTTGAAGTGTTTAAAGAGTTCGCTTCTCAGGCGGTGGTTAAGCCGATGGGTGATGCGGATATGCCATAATGCCTCGAACAGACCGAAAAGACCGCCCACAAGGGAGGACATGCTGTTGGCCTGGTTCTCGGAGCGTGTGGCGGTATCCGATCCCTCCGCGAGTGACAACTGTGAAGCGTTGCGCTGTGCCGCTTCAGGGCCGAATGCACCGATGAGGATAAGCATCAGCAGAAAAATGGCTGCCATGACCCAGACGACGTGATAGGGGGCAAGCGGTTCGACGATATTAAGCAGGGGCTGAAGGAAAAACAGCGGTGTCGTGGACGCGGCTTTTGGGTTGGCGCCTAAAACAATGTAGTCCACAATGATTTTGCCCGGCCAGGGCAACAACAAAATCCAGAAAATGCTGGTCATCTGGGTCAGCGCTTTGACAGTCAGTTCGAATTTATATCTGAACGTGTAACGCATAGACCTGGCAATGATAGCCAACGCCTGGCCGGTAGAGATGTAGTTTGGATCCTTATACTTGCTCATGGGCTTTTGTCCCTTTCGTTTACCTTTATGCGTTTGCGACGTTCAGTTCCGCCTCGACAAATGCCCGGTAGGCAGATGGTTTGGCCATCAGTTCGCGGTGGCTGCCGCAGTCCTCGACACAGCCTTCTTTCAGGAAGATAATTCTATCTGCCTGTTTTACAGTGGACAGGCGGTGAGTGATGAGGAAAACGGTTCTTTTTGCGGCATAGGCCTTGATGTTGGCCATGATGCGCTGTTCGGTAAGGGCATCCAGGGATGCCGTGGGTTCGTCCAGGATGAGTATGGGCGTGTTTTTAAGGATGGCGCGGGCAATGACCAGGCGCTGTCGCTGGCCTGAAGACAGTTTCGCCGCCTTTTCGCCCAGATAAGTATCGTACTTTTCCGGCAGCCGTTCAATAAACTCGTCGGCACAGGAAATACGGGCTGCTTCGCGTACTTCGTCATCGGTTGCATCACGACGGCTATAACGGATATTGTCCTTTACGGACATGGAGAAAAGAATGTTCTCCTGGGTGGCAAGGGTGATACTTTTTCGGACAGACTCGAATTTGAAATCACGGATATCCCGGCCGTCCAGTTCGATACTTCCCCCCTGGTGCTCGAACATCCGAAGCAGCAGCATGGTGAGGGTGGTCTTCCCTGTGCCGGTGGGACCGAGAATGGCGGTGATTTCGCCCACGCGGGAGTCAAAGGAAATATCCTTGAACAGATCGCGATCCGGGTATGAGAACTTCACATTCTTGAAACTTATGCTTCGCTCGACCTTGTCGAGATCCGTTGCTCCTGGTTTGTTCTGAACATCCGGTGTGAGATCCAGGATCTGATAAACCCGGTTCAGGCCCATGGCCATGTCCTGTGCGGATCCCCAGAGTATCACCAGCCACTCGGTGCTGCCGATGGCGGTTCTTGCCTGGCCCCGCACTCGCTCCTGGCCCCCCAGGTTCCAGGCGGCAAAGCCGAAGCTTAAGAGAATATCCCTGAGGAAAGTTTCCGCGCCCTGGTATGCAAAGAACGCGGCCCTGAGTTCCACGAACATAAGCGGGATAGCGCCGCAGAGAAAGACATAGAATACGAACAGCAACAAGCGGACACGTGCATCATGGGCCGCACTGAACGCTTCAGCGGAATGCTTTTCGAACATGGCCTGGCGCGGTCCTTCAAGGCCGTTTACCTTGATGGTGCGGATACCCTCGATGGTTTCCTGAAGGTTGGAGGTCAGGGCCGAGTTTGTTTCTCGGGCTTTCTTGAAGCCGTGTCTGAGGGGCGCTGAAAGGCGCTTTGTCAAATAAAGCATGGGTACCCAGCTTGCCAGGATCACCAGCCCCAGGAAGGGATTGAAGGCCGCAACAAATCCAACGCCCCCGATGAATCGAATGATGGCCAGGAACGGTTCCAAAATCAATGTATTGAGGATGGCGGTGACCATGGCGCTATCCTGGAACAGACGGTAAATGGAGTCTCCGGCTTTTGAGTCCGAATGGAACTTGAGGGACAGGTTTTGCAGCTGGCTCATAAGATGCAGACGGAGGTTCTGGTTGATTTTCTGTGTGAGCCACAAACGATAGAAGGAGTTGGCATGACCTATGGTAACACCGCCAACTGTCCAGACGGCGACTAAGATTGCATATCCGCCTACCAGGCTATTTCTCTGGGCATTGGTCAGGAACTCGACGTTGATGTATTCTACAGGATCGAGAGCAAGAAAAAAAGCGGCCATCTCAGACACCGGCAGGTTTAAAAGGATACTATTGTAGAGAAAACCGAGTGCGACAGCACTCCAAAACATATCCCAGCTCATATGAATAATTGCCGCAACGATATAGGTCAACGTATGCCAGCGCATCGGATAAATATAGGGCCAAGTTCGAATGAACAATGAGATAATATCCTGAAAGTGAATTTTGTCGGGTTGTATTTCCCGAAGGCGCTCGGATTCGACGCGTACACCTTCCATGGAGCGCTTGATGTAAGCGCGGAGTGAAGAGATCATAATTGCGATACCTCTCTTTAAATCTTTTGTTAAGCGTTTATGGGGAGAAAAATGTCTTTGTGTGATATCCGCCCCACAGCTTACATCCTGGAAGCATCAACGTGACGATTTCGATTGCCGGAAACGTAAAACGAACTCATGATTTCTCTCTTTCAAAATTAGTTGACGATTAAAACGAATTTCCTCCTGCTGTTTATAAATTGCATTCAAAACAAGTTCTGGATTGCTTTTACTTATTTGGATTTATGCACGTTAGGACAATGATAGTAAAATTTTAATTGTTTACGAGGGCCTATCTTCGGTGCGAATATTACCACTTATTCCTGAATTCGTTCAACTGTCTTAAATGCATCAGAATATTTGCTAAATGCAAATGTTATGCTTGAGACAGGTATGCATCGAATTATATAAATAGCATTCATTCCCCGCTCTTATAATTCAATTTACATGCCAACATCATTGAAAAGACCCGGTTGGCGTGAACAAGCATATGGCTTTAAAGTGTCCGCTATTTCACAAGTGGACTGACAGCTTCGGGGCGAGAGTCTCTTCCCGATCGGGTATGCACAATCATTTCCCATAGCACCGCGTTTGCTCGCCGCCGCAATCATGCGAGTAATATTTGACACATGTTGTTATTTCGCCACTGCGGGGTTCCTGCTATTCCGCAATACCGTTTTCACTGCCTAAAGCCGTTTACCATGGGTGTTTCTAAGGAAGTAAAGGACAAAAAGAAAGCTAATGCTGCCTGGCATGTTTCTTGATGAGACAAAAATGCTTAATCAACTAAATTTCATGAGTGAAAGGAAGAAAAAAATGTCTCAAAGAGAAGTCGTTCTTGTCGATTGCGCACGAAGTGCTTTTGGTCGTATGGGGGGCACGTTACGTGATTTTTTCTGTTCACAATTGGGAGGATTCATTCTTCATGGGCTGGTCGAAAAGACGAAGATAAAGGAAAAAGCAAAAGTGGACTGTGTTTTTATGGGGTCGGCAACACATTGTTCCAACAGCATCAATCCGGCGCGGTGGGCGACGTTGGCCTCCGGTCTTGGACATGAGACATCGGCATCATACATTGAAATGCAATGCGGGTCGGCCATCGACTCAATCAACCATGCCGCTTGGAAGATTTTAGCGGGGCAGGCGGATGTTGTAATTGCCGGCGGTATGGAATCGTATAGTCGGATGGCGGCGAAATTCTCCATGTCAACAACGCCATACAAACTGATTCCACCGCTGCCGATCGCGCCTTCACTTTCACCGGTTCCGGAGGAATGCATTGGAATGGGGCTAACGGCTGAAAACCTGCAGGAATTATATAAAATTTCAAGAGAAGACTCGGATCGGTTTGCCTTGAATAGTCAACTTCGTGCAAAAGCGGCGTGGGAAGCAGGTTATTTTGATGACGAGATTGTCCCGATTACGATACCGGCAACAAGGAAAACACCGGAAGTTATTTTCGAAAAGGACGAGCATATGCGGCCGAATTCCACAATGGAGGGCCTGGCCAAGCTGCCGCCCGTTTTCAAGGAAGGTGGTACTGTAACCGCGGGCAATTCATCAGGCCAAAACGACGGCGCAGCTTTTGTTCTGATGATGAGTAGTGATAAGGCAAAAGAGCTTGGATATGAGCCCATGGCTAAATGGCTGGCAGGCGCCGATGTCGGATGCGACCCCAAGATTATGGGAATCGGACCGGCATACGCCATACCTTTAGCCTTAAAGCGAGCCGGTCTTAAACTGTCCGACATGAATGTCATCGAGTGTAACGAAGCATTCGCCGTCCAGAATCTTGCCGTTATGCAGGAACTTAAAAATCAGACCGGAGTTGACGTCGATTACGAGCTTTGGAATCCGATGGGCGGCGCGATTGCCTTCGGGCACCCCAATGGTGCCTCTGGAGCACGAATCTGCATGTTTGCCATGAAGAATATGATTCGCAAGGGCGGCCGGTACGGAATCATTAGTTCCTGCTGTGGCGGCGGACTTGGTGTTGCCACGGTGTTGGAAAATCTGCAGCGGTAATTTTCAAAAAAGATTTTGATAAGGAAGCAAAAATCAATATCTGCCGCACAATTTTCCCCGTGCTATTCATTGGAAAGCTATAGAATTATTATGTCTGAAAAACCAAATCCCGGAATCAAAACCGTAGGCTTTATCGGAGCTGGAACGATGGGGTGTTTCAATTCACTGATGGCTGCGCGCCATGGATATGAAGCCCTTGTGTATGACTGCTCACAGGGAAAGCTGGAAACATTTAGGCAGCGTTTATCTAAACTGTCTGAAGCAATATTGATAAGCCAACAGGGAATGGACAACGAATGTGTTGAAGATATTCTAACACGAATTCAGACTGTGTCCGATCTTGAACAGATTGGCGCTCAGGCCGGTCTGATCAGTGAATCGGTTTTCGAGGACGTTCAGGTGAAGCGCAATATTTTACGGACGATCGATCAAATCTGCCCGGCGCCAACCATTATTACCACGAATACCTCATCGATTTCGATATCTGATCTTGAAACCGCTCTGGATTCTGCTGATCGATTTGCAGGTCTTCATTCCCATCTATACTCAAGGTTGTTCGACATTGGGGCTGGAAGGCTAACATCCCCACAGGTGATCGATCAACTGAGATGGTATGTGCAAAGCTTAAACGGATTCCCCGTCATACTTAAAGCCGACAAATCAGGGTATTGTTATAATACCATGATCGACGGTTTATTCGCCGCGGCCATTATCCTATCTACAGACTTTGGAATTTGCTTTTTTGATATTGATCGAGCCTGGATGACGAAAACTGACAGTCTATTGGGGCCGTTTGGAATGATGGATGGCGTCGGACTTAATGTCATCTACGATTCTACATACGATGAAGGGCTGCCTGATAAGTTTCAAAGGGAGATGGATAATCGCAAAGACAAACTGGTCAAACCATACTGCGCCAATAATGCTTTGGGGATAAAAAGCGGAAAAGGATTTTACAGCTATCCAAATCCTGAGTACCAGACTTCGGAGTTTCGAAGGTCCGCATTACCCAACGACCGTGCCTATCAGATCCTATTGTTGGGGATGATCTATCGAGCGGTATGCCTGGTTGCCGACAGATCTATTGCGCCGGCTGATATCGATCGGATATGGATGCTCGGCCAAAATGCGTCCATCGGTCCGTTCGGTCTGCTTGATAAATTCGGATTAGACGTCTTTATGGAGATGTTGATGGGGAAAAAAGTAAAAAATATATTGCCGCCATTTGGTTTTGAGCAGATACATGAATTCATGAAACCTTATCTTGAGAAAAAGGAGTTTGGAGCAGCTAGTGGAAAGGGGATTTATTATTATCCCTCACCTGACTATCAGAAAAATGATTTTACTATGAGATTGGGATACATTTAATTGGAAAACTAATTGTTTTACATACAACTGTCAGTAACAAAAGGAGACCATATGAATATTGAAGACATTAAAACCGTAGCCGTTATCGGTGCTGGAGATATGGGGCATGGTATTGCCGAAACTGCGGCGATTGGGGGGTACCAAGTATATCTTGCCGATGTGAACCAAAATGTACTTGAAAATGGGTTGAATCGCATTTACGAAAGCCTTGAAAAGCTTGTATCCAAAGGGATTGTTTCTGCCGATCACCATAACAAAATCAAATCGGGGTTGATAGCCTCAACCACTAGCATCGAAGAGGCTGTAAGAAAAGCCGACCTGGCAATTGAAGCTGTTCCGGAAGATATGACGTTGAAACAAAAAGTATTTGAGGCAATGGACAAGTCTGCGCCGGAGCATACGTTATTGGCTTCGAATACGTCGACCATGCGAATAACGGAAATTGCTTCTGCAACGCAAAGACCGCAAAATGTATTTGGATTGCATTACTTCAACCCGGTCGTCCTGATGAAGTTGGTAGAGGTAATACGCGGGGATATGACAGCGAATGAGACAATACAGGTCGGATTGGATTACGTTAAACGTGTTGGAAAAGTTCCTGTGTGTGTAGAAAAAGACATTCCGGGGTTTATTGTCAACAGAGCCCAGGCTCCTTCCGGCGTACTGCTTAACTGTTATCTCGATGAAGAAATTATTACTCCGGAAGAAATGGATGCGCTGTTGAAATCCCTCGGGCTACCGATGGGTCCCTATGAAATTATGGACTACACCGGGCTTGATATTGCGGTAAACGCCGGTAATTATTTTGCGGAAGCCGTGCATCCGGACTTTGCACCCGGCCGTACGATCAGATCCAAAGTCGAAGCCGGCGAGCTTGGTAAAAAAACCGGCAAGGGCTTCTATGACTGGAGCAACGGTAGGCCACAAATAGATATCTCCAAAGCCACTAAAAAAATCAACCCCATAGATATGTTGTTGGTTAATCTTAATGAGGCAACGAAAATTGTGGAGATGGGAGCATGCAGCCTGGTTGATATCGATCTTGCAATTGTAAATGCTACTGGAAGTACCAAAGGGCCTATCGAAGAATCCCAGGGGATCGAGCCTGAATTTATAGTTGAGAAATTAAATGAGTTGGCGAACCATTATAAGAAGGAGATATTCAAGCCTACCGAGACGATTAAAACCGGAGGGTATCTGTTGAAGTAACCGATCAAGCTGATTTCAAGAAGATGAACTGCAGTAAAAAAGTGACGATTATACGAAACTTCGCATAATCGTCACTTTTTTTTAGAACCTTCCTTTGAATCGCAGATGTGTACTTATTCATCAGCCATTCGGTTCATTGAACATGGCGGTACGACCTCCATCGACCACGATATCCTGACAGCTAACAAAGCTACCCTCGTCGCTGGCCAGGTAAAGGGCTGCCGCCGCAATGTCCTCAGGGCTTCCAGCTCTTGACAGAGGCGTGGCTTTGGCCAGCTTTTTCTTCAGCTTCTCCATTTTACGCTTGTTCTCTTCTTCTGGAAGCTGGTTGGCGATTTCAGAGCCCCCCCAGAATATCGGCGTGGCAATGGCACCCGGAGATATGGAGTTGACACGGATACCAAAAGGTCCCAGTTCAGTTCCGGCAATAACGGATAGATGGGTCAAGGCCGCTTTTGCCAGGCTGTAGAGGTAAAATCCCTGGTTAGCCCTGATGGCGGCAATGCTGGAATTGTTGATAACACAACCGGACTTTTGCTCTTTCATAACGGGGACGGCATGTTTTAAACCAAACAGCGCACTTCCCAATATGAGATTCATGCTGTGATCAAAATCTTCCTTCGTCACGGTCTCCATCGTTCCGCGACCGTTTCCGCCGGCATTGTTGAACAGGCAATCCAATCGGCCGAAATGCGCTACAGCCTGGTCGATAACGGCCTTGATATCTGCCTCGTTCATGACATCGGCCCTTTGGTAGATACACTGCTCACCCAACCGCTCGGCTATCTTATGCCCCTTGTCTTCAGACCTTCCGGCAATAATAATCGAGGCGCCTTTCTTGACAAACAACTCGGCGGTCGCCTCTCCGATGCCGCTGGTTCCTCCTGTAATTACAGCAACTTTCCCTTCAAGCCTTCCCGCCATGGTCTTTCCTTCTCTTATTTATGGTGTAAACGTCAGTTTTGTACACTGGTCCAGCATGAGATCTATACTGTTATCTTCGCGAAACAGATCCGTCCCAAAGCAACTGACGATTTTGTTTCCTCTGGGGCTGGCAACTGCCGCACTTTGAAGGTAGGTCACCTTATCCGTCCATTTCCATTTCATTTTCCAGGCGACGCCACTGGATCCATCATTGAGGGTAATAATTCGTTTTTCCAGGATCTGCACGTCTGATATCTCCGGAAATACGGTCTTAAGTACTTCAGAATACTCATCTGCTAATTTGAGGATTTCCTGGCCACCCGTCTTTCCATGGACATGCATCGAATCATAGACACGAATCGAATAGTTTGGGATTCGGTCTTGGTTCGCGCGTTCGAATCTTGCGACTACATCGCCCTCTGCAACGCCTCGATTGTAACCGCTTGGGAACGTAATGGAGAAGTCGGGATCCTGATGATTAAAGATCAGGTCATTTTGCGGTGTCCCCGCAAATAGTGATGGACCGCCGAATACAAAAACAACACTGCATCCCAAAACAATTGTAAATACCAGTAATGCTTTTTTCATGTTGAGCTCCTCCACTGTATATATAGATTATTAAAAGGCCGGTCGCCTGTTTATGATCTCATCGCATCGACAGACATGTTCAGGAACTAACCGGGCACAACTCTTCGCTTCGTTGATTCGCAAACCGCGTTGGGCCGAGCTTGCCACATATACAATTGCGGAGCCCAAAAGCCGCATCCGGTTAAGATATTGGATAACCAAGGTATTTCCAGTTTAAGCCTCTTAAGTTGACGTTATCGCGCCGAGGAAAGCTCGGTGCATCTTGCAGGGTGAGAGTCCCTGTCGGGAGGAGAGCCAGTAATGGCTTTCTGTAAGGGTTAGCCACCCACCCGTATCGAGCCTTGGGTCCATGGCGGAGATACTCACTGATCATTGTAAGTGCTGGACGCTGAAATTTTTTTTTTTCGGCTGGAAACGAGCCGCGACCCGGAGAAGCCGGTGACATTCGCGGATGGTCTCACCCCACTGAACGTCCAATGCAGAAGGAGCATCGAACAAGATGGGCTAAGCGTAGGCAGAGAATTCTGTAGGCCGTAGGGGTGATCGCGCACCCTGAAGTGCTGGTACAGCTTCGAAAGAGCAACTCGCGGACGCCGAGGGTTTTAACGTGCGCCGAAGGCAACACAGAAGCATCCGTTATGGGCGAGGATGTTGAGGTCCGCCGGAGTCATCAGGCCGTGGCATGCAGGAAGAGATGCATCGTAGAACTCGGGAAGCCCCAAAGGTTCCAGGAAAAGACCAATGGTACACTACAGTGCTGAAATGTTGAGTCCCTGGTGGGAGGAGAGTCGACCTCTATATGCCGATGGGGTGTCTTATCAGGCATACTACTCAGAGGTGGGGAAAACCCACTACATGGGGAAGGACCTGACGGAAGTACGTAGCCCGCAAAGGAAACTCGTACCGGACAAAGTAGGGCTGGGGCAATACGAGCAAACCTCACTACGGGGAATAGCAATTAAGTCGAAAGAGAGTGCAAAACACCGATTTCAGAACCTGTACCGGTGTCTGAACCACCGATTTCTGTTAAGCTGCTGGACGGATTTGAACAAGAATGCATCCAGCGGCGTGGATCGGGTGACGTCCCAGGCTTACGAGGAAAATCTCGAAGCCAACGTCAATGCACTGGTAGAGCGACTGAAACGGAAGCGGTACCGCGCCAAACTGGTGCGGCGATGCTACATTCCAAAAGAGAACGGTAAGGAGAGGCCGCTGGGCATTCCGGCGCTTGAGGACAGGCTTTTGCAACTGGCCTGCGCCAAGATCCTATCGTCGATATTCGAAGCGGACTTTGTTGAGACCAGTTACGGATACAGACCAAATCGAAGCGCCCGAGAGGCGATCGAGGATTTACAGTTCAACCTCCAGTTCGGAAAATATGGGTATGTCGTGGAGGCCGACATCAAAGGCTTCTTCGACAATATTGATCATGACTGGCTTCTGCGGATGCTCCGTGAACGAATAGACGATGCCGCCTTTCTGAACCTGATCCGTAAATGGCTGAAGGCCGGTATCCTGGACACGGACGGGAAAATCATCCATCCGGAATCGGGAACGCCACAAGGGGGTATTGTCTCACCCGTGCTGGCAAATATCTACCTTCATTTCGGTCTGGACCTGTGGTTCGAAAAACGAGTCAAAATAAACTGCAAGGGAAGTGCGTTCATCCTCAGGTACGCCGACGATTTTATCTGCGCGTTTCAATATCGAGATGAAGCCCGGCGGTTTTATTGCGAACTCCCCAAGAGGTTGGCCAACTTCAATCTTGCAGTGGCACCGGAAAAGACCGCAATGCTAAGGTTCAGCCGCTTTCATCCGGGCATGGAAAGGCGAATTGTCTTTTTAGGTTTCGAAACCTACTGGATGAAGGACAGCAGCGGTTCCGTTAAGGTCCTACAGCGGACGGCCCGCAAAAAGCTTCAAAGCGCCTGCAAGCGAGTCAAGGAATGGATCAAGGAGAACCGGCATCTGAAAGGACGCGTATTTATAAAAGCGTTGAATCGACGGTTACAGGGGCATTACAACTATTACAACATCCCTGGTAATCTGGAGTCGATATGGCGCTTTTACTCTTGGGCGATGGGATGTGCATTTAAATGGCTGAATCGCCGTGGTGGCAAACGTAAGAGCTTCACCTGGAAGGCATTTGACAAAGCCATTAAAATATTAGGCATAGCCAAACCGAAGCTGCGAATGGTTAACCGCCAACACCGCGTGTTTGCATAAGTCTACGACTTACGCGAAAGCGAGTACAACCGAGGAACCGGATGCGGGAAAACCGCACGTCCGGGTCTGTGCGGGGGGCGCTGGGTAACTGGCGTTCCTACCGCGAGATATCCCCGATCCCCTTTCTGCACCGGGATTTCTTTTGTAAACTTGATTGCCTTTACCGGACACACCTCGACGCAAGCCTGCTTACCGTCAGGCCCGCCACCCGTTTCATCCCAATGGTAGGGGGTGTTGGCACACAGGTCACATTTTCTGGCGATCGTTTTCCCGTTATCATTCTCATCTGAAATCAATACCACTCCGCCGGGAGTGAATGGGCAGGCTTCGATGCAGCTTCCGCAGCCGATGCATTTGGAACTGTCCACCATTCTTACGTTACCGAAGACTGGATTTACAGTTAAAGCTCTTTCCGGACAAACCGCCACGCAGACCGGATCAACGCATTGGCGACACTGCCCGATGGTCAAGTCATCCGGAAAAGCCTCGAAAGAATTCTGTATGATTTGAATGCGGGATAGGGACTGGCTCTCAACTCCTTCGTGCACCAGCGAACAAGCCAACATGCAACTCACACAACCCTGGCATTTTTTTGTATCTACCAGGATATAGCCGTCAGAGGGTGGGTATCTGTCAGCAGCCATCAGCGAGCAACCGGTTCCCGCCAAGAAGACTACGGTCCCGGTAACCTTCAGAAATTGCCTGCGATCCATACCCTGATTCCTAATTTGTCTTCGGGGGAGTAAATGTTAGTTTCCGACACTGGTTCAGCATGGACTCCATGTTGTCACCACTGCTTAACAGATCCGTCCCGAAGCAGCTGACAACTTGGTTTCCCCTGGGAAAGGCAACTGCCGCGCTTTGAAGATAGGTCACCTTATCCGTCCATTTCCATTTCAGTTTCCAGGCGATTCCGCGTGAACCGTCAGTGAGGGTGACAATCCGTTTTTCCAGGATAGTCAAGTCTGATATTGTTGGATATGTATGCTTCAGTGTCTCGGAATATTCATCCGGTAGCCGGTTGAGGTCCGAATCTTGTGCCTTTCCACGGGCATACATCGATTCATAGACACGAATCGAATAATTGGGGTTCCGACTCGTGTCCCAGTATTCGAATCTTGCGACCGTATCGCCATTGGCAATGCCCTGTTCATAGTCCCCTGAAAAAGTGATGGAAAAATCGGGGTCCTGATGAACAAAGGTAGTGTCTCCACCTCCCAATGTTTCAGTTAATGTCGCACATCCACCTAATGCCAATACGAGGCAGCACCCTAAAATGGTCTTGACCACTGACAACTTTTTTTCCATTTTGAACCCCTCCACTGTAAATATGTATTATTAAAAAGGCAGCTTCCTGGTTTACGGTTTCACCGCATCAAGAACCATGTTCAGGAATCTGACCAGATCCAACGCTTCGCTTTGCTGATTCGCCAACCGCACAATTACCAGGTCTTTTGAGGGGATGATGAATATGTTCTGCCCCTTCGTGCCTTCTGCCATGTAACCATCCTCCGGTATGGCATCGACTGGATGCGGCGATTTGTTATAGCTAAGCCGTAACGGCAAATTGACATGCCAGAGATAACCGTACCCCTTCCACATGTTAACGTCGGAATCGGTTTGGGTGGATTGTTCAACCCATTTTTCCGGGACAATTTGCCGGTCCTCCCAGCGTCCCTTTTTCAGATACAGAAAGCCAAATTTCGCAAAGTTGCGCGTTGTGGTGTACAGCCCCCAGGCGGTCGCTGTGTAACCATCCCTGTCTCCATCCCAGCGCACGTTGGTTATATTCAAAGGCGCGAACAAGATCTGCCTGGCGAATTCCAAAGCGGTTTTGCCGGTGGCGTCCTGAATGACCTTGGACAGGAGCATGGGATCTCCGGTAGAATAAATGAATTTTTTACCGGGCTCGTGCAGCCCGTTCCGGTGTGACATGTATTTTACATAATGGCCGCTGGCCCCCATTTTCAAGGCATCATTGTTAGCCGGATCCCAGCGGGTCCAGTCTTCATGCCATTCCAGTCCCGTGGTCAGGGTCAGGGCGTGCCGAAGGGTGATGCGGCTGCGCGGATCGTCTTTATCCGCACAATCCCAGTCCTCATAGTAATGACATAACTTCGTTTCAATACCGGGGATAAACCCTTTGTCTATGGCAATACCGACGATGGCGCTCGTAAAACTCTTGGCCATGGAATTACTGACGTGCCTCGATTCGATTCCAAAATTACCGGGATAGGCCTCCGCCACAATATGCCCGCTCCTGACAATCATCATGCCATCGGTTTTGTATGCGGGAGTAACGGCATACTCCACGGCAGCCAGTAATTTTTCGGAGTCCATGCCCACGGCCTCGGGTTTGCAAGCTTTCCAACCTTTGGTTGGCCAGTATTGCCCCGAGTACTCCCCCTGTGCGATATACCCGGTTTCCGGGGTCCCAAACTCGACCTGTCCTGTATTCTTGCCGGCTTGACTGCACACCGGCACCAACAGCATTATCAATGCCCAGATTTTACAATGGTGCTTTTTCATCCCCCATTCTCCGCTTTTCATTTATAATTTACCTAATTTCCCCCTGCTCTCCAGCTCATCGGCCACATACCCGAGGTCCAGGGATTCCAGAGCTTCGCGAGTCGGATATCCGGTGCCCGTGTCCCAGCCCTGGAGCTTGTAAAACCGGGTCTTGAATTGTTCGAACTTGTCCCGATTGAGCTTTCGTTTGGAATAGCAGTAATAATCCCATTTGCCGTTCTCGATCCCCGGCATATAGATTTTATCTTCAGGATTGCATGGTGTCTTATTGTTATAAATAATATCGGCAAAATGGACCATGTCGCGGTGCCTGCCCTGAAGTGTCCAGATGGCATGATCCAGGTTCCAGATTTTCTTGCCGAGGTTGATGCCGTCCAGGAAGGTGAACCTTTTCCCGGTGACCGCCTTAAGATACTTCGGTTCGGCAATGCCGCTGGAGCCAATTTTGTCCGGAACGTGGATATTCAGGAAATCTGGCCAGCGTGAATCGCAAAACAGCATGGATTGCTTCCAGAACCGCGTATAATACCGATGCCAGGAAACCAGTTTGGCCATGTGCTCGGAATAGATGTTCTTCTCACTGAAATCCATCATCAGCAGATCCCCCTGATAAGGAAGCATTTTATCAGTGATTATCTTAACTGCTTCCTCGGCGGTGGCCATGGGGGCTTTACCTTGGCGCTTGGCGTCTAGTACATCATGCTTTAGCCAGTCAAAGTCATGTTCGTTGATGTCCCGGTCGCCCAACAGGGTTCCATACCCCCAGTAAACCTGGGCACGGGGCTCTTTGTGGACGGGCAGTCCCCAGTACGGAAACTGAAGCAAACCGCTGTTGCTATCCTTTTCACGCCGTCCCCACTTTTCAGCCGCGTACACGAATCCGCCGGAGATGTCTTTTCCGAATTCACAGGGATTTCCTAATCCGTCATCGCCGTATGCCACCATCTTCACGAAGCGCTCCACGAACGCCTCGCTGCCGTAAATCTTAAAATCCAGAGGGCATTTCGGGATATTGCCGGTATTGAGTTCGCCCCTTTGCTGGAGCAATCGGATATATAGGAGACCGTAAATAATCTCCACCGCGTTGATGCCGTAACGATTGAGCAGATCGTTGGCCTTGCGCTGTATATCCTGGG
Organism: uncultured Desulfosarcina sp.; assembly: GCA_963668455.2. Taxonomy (GTDB): domain Bacteria; phylum Desulfobacterota; class Desulfobacteria; order Desulfobacterales; family Desulfosarcinaceae; genus Desulfosarcina. Next base: position 385,085 of record CAXXOY010000011.1, on the reverse strand, counting down.
TTTCGGCATCCCAGTAGAAGAGGGATGAGTAGCAGTTGGTCTCATTTCCAAGGGCATCTGCATATCTGGCTCGGCAGGCGGAATGGCATCCCAAGCATCCCTTGGGGCGCTGACCGACCTTGGGACGGCCACTGTGATAAAGGACAGTAGGCCAGGGAGGGGACTGGAACATGAAACCGATTTTCCAGGTCATGTTGTCAAGATCAAACATGTAGTGCTTTTTTTGCCACATGCGGGTTGCCATCAGCTCTTTTGGTTCACTGACAGTCACATGTCCGGTGCCGATCACGCTGATCGCTTTCAGGTTTTTAGCGCCCCACACGGCACCGAAACCTCCTTGTCCCGCAGCCGATCCGGCATCGTGTATCAAGCAGCTCAAACGGCTCAGGCATTCACCGGCCGGCCCGATGGTAACCACCGCAGGCCGTTGGGTGGTCTGGCCGTTGTTTTCCCCGTTGGGTTCCATCCAGTTTCCATAACTGGCGCCGCCAGCCACAAAATCCCAGATGGTCTCCTGGCAATCCCAGGTCTCCTTGCCCCAAAGTTTCAAAGGTGCGCAGTCCCGGATCTTTACGGAGCCGTTTCGAATATCAATCCAGACCGGCGTGTCTGCCTTTCCCTGGATTATGACGCCATCCCATCCGGCATATTTAAGCATGGCCGAAAACCGCCCCCCGAAATTGCTGCGCGTAAACCAGCCAATGGGGTAGGATTGCACTCCAATACCCTGCACCTCGGTACGTGCCGAAGCCCCGGGCACTAATGTGCCCGACAGAGGAGACGTCATCACTGTCACTACGTTGGAAGGATGGAATCCATCGATGGTCTTGTCCTTAACCAGGTCGAAAAAGATCGCAGATCCAATACCATGACCGCCCATCCACTTCTCATATTTACGTGTTGGTATAGTGCTCACTTTGCGCCGGGTTAAATCCAGCATCAATAATTTTCCCGCATATCCGTTCATCTGTTTTCTTCTTTGAGATCAAGTATTCGTACACTTGCAATATGGGGACTAAATCAGGCAAATGCCGCATTTATCGCCTATACAAGGTGGTGCTACAAAACCGCCTCAGTAATGATCGGCTCAATAACAATGGTACCTGGGGTTTCTTTTCAAGCAAATAATATTCCAAATACTACGTAGGCTTGTTTAGCCATTACTTTTCAGGTAGATAAATATATCAGCGGCTTGGCCAAATTTTTGACAGGTGCTTTAATTTCCTCAAGCGTCAAATATGACACTTTTCCGGCGGTCTGGCAGATAGGGGATGTCCATTGATATAAAACTTCATAATTATTAGCCATGTATGATACATAGAAAACATACTACGAAAATCCCGCGGTGTATTGTGTTCTTGGGCAACACGAGAGTTGGGAATGTAATGAGTTGGGGTCGTACCGAAAGCGCCGGGATAAACCGGCATAGAGTAGGGGATGAAAGAGCCCTACATTGAAAGGAGGAACTGCTCCATCATGGCCCCGAGTCATGCGCGGGTGGTCGTGAGGCCGCGCGTGAAGCGTTGACAGGGGGAAGCGCAGGCCAGCTATTGAGCTCCGAAATCACCTATCCGGGGTGCCGACCCAGTTGTCCGAAGGGGAAGGCAACACGATGAGGCGACGTTAAACAGTCAGTCGTGCATTGGCCCCGCGGAGTCTAAGAACCCACGCATGCGTGGACACTCTATCCGAGCTTTCGCGATAAAAAATCGTTTTCCACTTTCAGTTGCCCGATTTGCTTATAGAGCTCGTCGGTTCGGGCTTCTGTCTGTTTCCGGGTTTTGTGATTTTTATCGAAGATGTCAGCGGCGCCTTCCAGCATTTGCGGCTTCCAGTTGGAAACCATGGTAGGATGGATTCCAAACTGACTGGCTATCTGTGCTGCGGTTTCATCGTTTTGGATAGCGGCCAGAGCCACTTTTGCCTTGAACTGTGGACTGTGTGTTTTGCGCTTCTTGCCCATTGTCAGTATGGTGATCCAACAGATCCTTGTCCCCCCTGTTTCTATACCTTGAAGGCAAAATCATCGAACTTATTGCTCTTAAGCTTTCCCAGTGCCATGAACAGCAGGCAGGACAAAAGAAACCTGGGCTTCCCGTCAAAGATCTAAGGTGTATCCAAAGGGCCAGGGAAATTCTGGTGGCCGATATACTCAATCCGTCTTCAATTCCGCAATTGGCTCGTAAAGTTGGCATTAACTGAGCGTGGACGCGCTAACTGATGGAAACGCGGTCACGAAAAGTGATGGATTAATTCGATAAGGATGCGCTACGCGCAATCTGATTTGATTGGGTTTTTTAAGGCATGAGCAGGAAGGCTTGAATAAAGCCAAAAAAAGCGAGGGGAACAGCAAGTGTGCTCTGCCGCTCCCCTCTGTGGCATTATTCAATGCCTCCTGCACCCGGCTATCCCTCGACAGGTTGCTCCCCAGCAGAGCCTGTCTCCGTTTCACCGGGCAACCGGTATCTCACTGGCTATGAACAACCAATGATCATTTTTTTCTCCTGCGTTGGGATTTAGTCGCTGACGGTGAGAACAACGTAAAGAACAAAGACTCATCAAGGCGCGGCAGGTTCTGTTGGGCCGCCATGGCGAGCAGTTCGGCGGCCATTTGGTTGAGTACCCGCAGGTTGTTTGCCGCGTGTCCGGATAACGTAAGGATCAATTCGTCGGACATCAGTTGGCTGTTCCCGGCCGTTTCGAGAGCAAAATACAAATAATCCTGAAGCTGTTCGGGAGAAAGCGGTTCGAGCAATAGTCGCAAACCAATACGACTGCCCAGGGGCAACAAGTCGGCGGTTCGGAACCTGTCGGGCAACCGATTGTCCCCACACAGAATGGTAAACAAAAGACTTTGCGAGTCGAACCGATGGCTTTGCAAGATCCGCAACTCGGTCAGACACTCGGTCGATACCTGCTGGGCCTCGTCAATTAAAAGAACCGGTTTTAACAACGTCGATTGGCAATGGCGCTGCCAACGATCCCGCAGGGATTTGAAGCCGCCATAGCGGTTGGAGGGGGACAAGTTGACGTTGAACAACTCCCCCATTTCCCGGTAAAAGTCCCCCAGTTTGCTTTGGGGGCGTTGCATCACACCGACGGTCAGATCGGGTATTTGTTCGAGTTGATGGGCGATTTTTTGTAGCGTCTTGCTTTTTCCCAATCCCGGTTCGCCGGTGATCAATGCAAAACCGCCGCTCTCGGCCATGGATCGCGCACGCAGGCCGAATGACTCGGTGCCGGGTATGGCATACAAGGCTTCCGGTGGTAAATCTGGCAGGAACGGGTTGTATTTGAGTCCGTACAAGCTACGGATATCGGCATCGTTCATCTTTCTATCTCCTCCTTGGGGATATAAGCCGGGGGCAGACCCGTTGCCGCGTAGTCGGCCATCCATTTTCGAAGCAGCGCCGGTAGCGGTCTATGGGTTGATGGAACCGGCGCCGCCGTATTTCCGTGAGGTTGGATGAGGCGACGTTTTCCGGATGCGTTTTTGGTTTTGTCCTGGGGTAAAAGACGCGCCAGGGGGGCGTCGGTATCCGGATCGACCAGCACCATCTGGCTTCTATCCCATCCGGGCGCCCGTAGGATCACCGATGGCAGATGAGCAAAACGAAAGGGAAGTTCATAACGGATGCCATCGACCACAACGGTGGCATCGCTGCGCCGTGGCCGTCTTGTGATTCGACGCGTAAAGGCCAGGCGAAGCGCGTCACCGTCAGGCGCCGGCCTGGAGACATCGGTACCGCCCAGCAGCCGGTTTAAAGGCGTCGTATTGATTTCGCGGTGGTATTTTCGGTGATAGTCCTGCTCGACCCAGGCTTGGGTTGCTTGGTTGACGAAGGCCAACTGCAGATCTTCGATCCCACGCAACAGCTCCATCAAACGGCTTTCCAACTGTCCCCAAAACGTCTCTTGTTTGCCATTTTGATAAGGCGAATACGCCAAGGTCGTTTGATGATCGATGCCCAACCGTTCCAAACCCCGGCGGGTTTCTTCGGCCAGCATGGCCGCCCCGTTATCGGTCATCAGTGCCCGCGGTAATCCCCGTTTCATGAATGCCTGGGATAAACCATGGATCAGGCACTCTGCCGTTTCGGCCAGATATAATTGCAAATGACAGCAAAGTCGTGAGTGATCGTCGATAATGGCCAGCGCCACGGGGCGGTGCCACGTGCCTTTATTGTCGAGAATGCGGATTTTCGCATGGTGAAAATCGAGATGCCAGAGGCCATGGACATGGGAGACTTCGAACCCGCGTATTTCACGATGCTGTCGTCGCTTTGCGGCTTGTAATTGGCCATCGGTCGGTTGTGCGGGTTCGTTCGTTTTCAGCCAACCGTTTTCGCGCATGCAACGCAGTACGGTTTTGTAACTGGGCACGTCTTTAAGGCTGGCCTGCTCTTTAGCCATTGCCTTCAGGTTGTCGTAGTGCAGTTGAACGTTCCACCGGGGGTAATTTTCGTACTGCTCTTTTAACGCCTGCAATAATGCCTCGGGCATTGACCACCTTACACCCGCGTCCGAACGGATTTTCCGTCCCAAAACGGCGATCGGGTCGGAAGCGCTCCTGGCTTTGTAGTACCATCGTTCGATGGTCGACACACCGAAACTGATCAGCCGATTGGAATCGATGGGATGCCGGTAGTTTTTTTGGGCCAACTGACCGATGGCCTGTTGCAACTCTCCTTTTGGTGGCGGGCAGGACAACAGTTCACCGATCACCGAAAATCGGAATTGTGCCCAGCGCTGCCACATGGGCAATTGGGAATCGCTCATGGGATCTCTCCTTCCTGTTCGCTTCCTCTGGCCTCCCCCATGGAGGCAAACAGGGGCGAATCGAGGGTTGGATACTTGTAGCGGATTGGATCGGGTTTGACATCGGCCGATCTTCTGCGTGAGGCAGAATCAAAACGGTGGCGCCTCACCGACCGAGGCCGTCATGGTCCCAGGGCAAGGGTTCGCAGGCAGTTCACCAGTGCCGTTTCGGGGTCTGCGGTAGCGCTTTCAAATCGGACCAGCAACGCCCTTGGAAGATGACTGGAATGAATCGGTGGGATCAGGCGCCCGGCCAAACGCCGGTAGTTGATTGTCTGGGAAAACAGTTCTTGAAAATACTGTTTCCAGTGGTTGACGGTAGAACGCCACGGTCCGAAAAGGCCTTTGAGTTGCTCCAAGGTGCGGTCTGGATGTCGTCCTTGGCGGAGGGCGGTGGCGATAAAAAGCACCGGCGCCCAGTACACCCGGCGCTGCCAAAACCGAACCGATGGCGGCAGGACACGGCGGCGGCAACCGTCACGCCCGCAGCAAAGGCTATAGCGAAGTTCAAATGCCTTATCAATTTCAGGAGGACCACCACGAGGCTTTCGAGGATAGTTGGCATAGTGTAACGGCCCCCCGCAATAGGGCAGCGGCAAATTCGTGTCCGCTCTGCCAGCTCCAAGTCAATCTTGTGAAGAAGGGAAAATAGCGCTTTGTGATTGAGGATTTCTGGTGATATCATTGTCCCTGCCATTTATGGTTTTTGTGGCAGGAGCCCCCTACGATGCTCTGGCCAAAGAACGCGAGGGGGCTCCATCATTCTTCCCTCACTGTTCTTGTCCATTTCAAGCTATTTTTCCATCATTTTTTGTGTCCGCACTCAAACGAGCAAAAACTTAAATTCGGGTTCCGGAAGGTATACGGGGATACGGTTTACCGGACCTTGCGGGCTACCCGCGTGGAAAAAGCCCGACAATATTTTGACCAGGCAGAGGATAATATCCTTCAGGTGGCAAACCAAGTGGGATATGCCAATGCAAGTCATTTTACCGCCGCCTTCAGGGATTGTTTTGGGATGACCCCCAGCGTCTACTTGTCCAACCGGAAATAGAAGATCAGTCATTGACCCGGGAAGGTTGAGGATATTCCATAATCCTTATGTAAATCAAAAATTTAAACCGATATAACAACTATTTATAAGTCCTCCTATTCAAAGCGAACACTCCTCCTGTTGGTTTTGACAAAAATAGTAGCGAGGTATTCTCTTCCTTTCTCTATTGAGATGAATTACTTCTTATGTGGAGCTGGCAGGCCCAGGGTTGCCCCTCACGAAATCAATGTCTCAACGTGGACAAGCTGGCTCTGCCATCGCATAATCAGAATTGAACGGCTCGTTCTTCTTCAGCATAGTCCAGGCGATTACCAGCATTTTAGCGGCGATTTTACTTGGATCAATGTACCAACGAACAATCGCCAGATTTTCGGTCATGCTCGATCCCCAGTGGCGATCCATTTCCGAGAAGTATTTAGCCAACAGGCCGTTCAGGTATTTACCTTGGCTAATCAGGTCGCAACGTTGGCGCTATCCTTGGTGTCGTTTTGTGCCAGCGGCCATCGATCAGTTCCTGATTACTCGTCGTCGCTTGTCGGGTTATAGGTATAAGAATACGAATTTTCGCTGCTGCTAAGATTCAAAAGCCTTTTTATGTTTTTATTACTCCCCTTCAAGCTTTCGTATTCATCGGCCAGGGATAGCAGGCTATCGAACCCCGTATCGGAATCGGAATCAAAAAAACTGGACAGGCCCGTCGTTTGCAGTGTCTGGACATTGGCTTGAAGTTCGGACATATGGTCCAGAATACTCTGGTTGGCGCTCAATTGTTTGAAGGCCGTCACGAACGCTTCATCTTCGTTCAAGGCATCTTCAAGCGCATCTTTTCCGGAGAAATCGCCCGACACCTCGATTTCATCATCCGAATTCATGGAGAGCACTATTTTCCCGGCAAACTCGATGCCCAGAGACTGCATGGTTTGCTCAAGCGTTGAGGTGACAACATTCTCCCGATCCTGTGCCACGGATTCAAGATCCTTTAATTTCAATTTACCCGTAGGCTCCAACCCCATGGCCTCTCGTGTCTGTGCCAAGGTCAAATCGCTCGAAAAGGTTACTCTATCCTCGGAAGTCGATCCGCTCTCCTCGGTTCCGCTTGTCAATTCTTCCGCGGTTTCCTTTGCGGCGTCCTTTGCGGCTTCTTCCGCGGCTTCGTTGATTTTATAGTAAAGATTGCCCGTGGCGTATGTGGATATCGAAGCTATGCTCATCCGTTCACCTCATGAATTATTGTTGGACGGCAGCCATTGTCAAACAATACTGCAATTAGTACGCCAGAAACAATAATACTATAAAATCAATTGGTAACAGGAATATTACAGGCGATATTCGAATGCACCCGTCAAAATTCGAACAAAAACAAGAGAAGCATAACCGCTTTTTGACGGAAGTAAATCGGCTGTTGGGTAATAGATGGCTCTCCAAGAACCTTGAGGATGTCCATTCGATTATTGATATATAAACCTTCGCCAATGTAACAATGGGCGTTTTTTTGAAAAAATAAGAAAAGCGGAGATAGTGAGAAATCCTCCTGGTAATTAAAGGAGAGGGGTATGTTTTGAATCAGGCTGTTTGTAACCGATTGATTTGTTTGGCTTAGTTATTTTCTTGACATAAGGATTATAGAATATCCCCTACTCTCCCCGATTCGCCGTCCGCCTATATTTCAACAACCATTCCGCTTCTCAAGGGTGAAAAACGCTCTTTAAACGCATTGTATAGGGCCACCTGGGCACGGAAACCCGTGCAATGACCGGCATACACCCATTCGGGATTGGCCTTGCCGATACCCGTGACCGTTTTGTCGATCCGATCCTCGGAGGCACCGACAAGGTGCAGCCCACCCAGCACGCCGACGATTTTCTCGACGCCGGTAATCCGCCGGGCGGCATCCAGAACGTTGACGATGCCGGCATGGCAACATCCGGTAATAACGACCAGCCCCCTATCCTGAATATTGGCCACAAGGCTGAGATCGTCGGGCATGGAATCAGGGCGAACGGCGCCATCTTCAATGGTGTACAAATCGATCCCGGGTTTCTCGAAATCGTTGGTCCGCTCAACTTCTCCGGTCGTCATCAGACCCGGCAACAATGCTAACGGATCCGACGTCAAAAAAAGCGTGCCACCGGCCTTTTCGATCTGGGGCCGCATGTCCTCGGGCATCACTCCGACATGTTTTAAAAAAGGCGTTTTGACGAAATTCAGGCGAAACAGGCCGGGATGCGCAATAACGGGAACGAAATCCTTGCCGATGGCGGTGAGAATCCGGGTCAGCCCCTGGGTGTGATCATAATGGCAGTGGGTCAGCATGATCGCATCGATACAAGCCGGCGAAATATCCAGGGCCTTGAAATTGGCCAGCAGGGCGTCTGGATTCTGGGCAACATCCACAAGAATGTTTTGCCGCGTGGATCCCGATTTGGCCTCTAAAAGCAGCGAAATGCCATGCTGGCCCAACAGTGCTGAATCATAAGCCACGGAATCTTCCGCGATTACGGTAATCTTTAGTCTATTAAGCACTATTTCCTCCCGAGGCCATGCGCTTCAGCGCCGACCCGACCATCAGTTGTATCGCCTATAAATACATCATGTTGCAACTGTATCGGGCGGCTAAACACCGATTTGTCTTTATTTTTTTTAGATTTACGTGGATTTACATTGAATAGCTAATTCTTCAACTCGGTTTTTTAACAGGCGAAGTCCAAGTTCTCATCAATAATCTTCGCTATTATCCAAAAGCTCTCGAATCTTTTCCGAAAGATTTTTCATGACGATAGGTTTCATCAAAATACCTTTGATGCCTAACATGCATGCCTTTTCGTCCGGAATCTTCTGGCTGAATCCAGTGCATAGCAATATTGGAATGTCTGAACGTATTTTAACCAATTCGGATGCGAGTTTGTCGCCCGCCATGTTCGGCATGGACATATCTGTTATTACCAGATCGAATTTAGAAGGGTTTGCCTTAAATGCCTTTAATGCTTCGACGCTACTGGTCCGAGAAACAACTGAGTAGCCCAAGCGTTCCAGCATTTCTTTTTCCATATTGGCAATCGCGTCCTCATCGTCAACGAGCAGAATGGTTTCGGTTCCACGCTTGTTCTTTTCTTTTATCTCTTCTTCGTGTTGTTTGATGGGGCCAATCACGATCGGAAGATAAACGCGGAATTCCGTGCCTTCACCAAGCCCGCTATTCATTTGAATCGCACCACCAGCGCTTTTTACGATTCCATGTATCACGGAAAGCCCCATCCCGGTGCCCTTGCCCTGTTCCTTGGTGGTAAAATACGGATCGAAAATCTTTTCCTGTATCTTCTCATTCATGCCGATTCCCGTGTCGGCAACTGTTAGGCAGGCATATACGCCTGATTCCATGTCCAGCCCAATTACATCTTTCTCACCAAACGTAATCTCTTTCAGGCTGACCGTCAGTTTCCCACCCATATCCTCCATGGCATGATAAGCATTGGTTACAAGGTTCATTACCACTTGGTGAATCTGGGTCGGGTCTGCTTTTATCGGTCCGCAATCCAAGTCGATAAATTGCGTAATTTCAATGGAAGCCGGAATGGTAGACCTGATTAATTTGAGGACCTCTTCTATAACCGGCTGAACTTTCATCAATTTGGTTTTATTACTTTCGTGGCGAGAAAATGCGAGAATTTGCCCAACCAGCTCTTTGGCGCGCATGGCCCCTTTAAAAATAGCATTAAGATTCTTCCACAGCGGGCTACCTTTGGGGATGTCTTCCATTAACATCTCCGTACAACCGACAATGGGGAACAGGAGGTTGTTAAAGTCATGCGCAATACCGCCCGCCAATGTGCCGATGGATTCCATTTTCTGGCTTTGCCGTATGCGCTCTTCCATTTCTTTTTGCTCAGTGAGATCCCTGAATTCAGTAGTCCTGACCTCCTTCCCTTTGTACGGGATTATTCTGGCTTGCAAGCGAAGGGGGAACTCTTCTCCATTTTTTCGTAAGCCGGTTGCTTCATAGGGTTTCTCGTATCCGGCAAGAATATTGCTCATTACTGCTTTTTGCGATTTCTTCGCAATCAGTCGGAATCCATCCATGCCGATCAGCTCGGATACCGAATATCCCGTCATTTCCGATAAACCCTGGTTACAATCTAAAATAGTGCCCTTATCGTGGATTACAATGCCGCCGAAAGAGGCACTGTGAAGCGCTTTAAAACGTGCTTCGCTTTCCTTTAATGCTTTTACTGTCTCCTGATGATTTTCAATCTCCTTTTTCAGCTGTTCGTTTTTTTCTTTCAGGGCTTGTGTACGCAAAGCAACTTTGTTTTCAAGTGTTTCATAGGATTGGCCTAATTTGCTGGTGAGCAGATTGAATCCCAAGGCCATTTGACTGATTTCATCCTTGCCGCCCATTTTGATGGGTTCGATGCGACTGTAATCCTTTTGAACGGATATTTGCTGAAAATGACTCGCGATCATTTTGATACGCTTTATTATCAAAACCTTCATGGCGACGGTGGTGCTGAAAAAAAACAGAAAAAGCGCTCCAATAATGACCAAAAACGTGTTTTTTGATTCTACCCAGAGACCTTCGGTTATTTTGGACATCGGGATGGCAATCGTATCCATCCCGATGGTTTCGCCAAGGGGGCGGTAGAATCCTGCTTTGTCACCATACAGGTCAATCAGAGATTTTGGTGCTTCTTTCGGGTCCCCGTGGCACCGCAGGCAAGCCGTTTTCATACGCTGAGCACGAAACTTGCCCATATAACGCTTATTGTTTATGGTGACAATACCCTCCCAGTCTTTTAACTGGGGGTTCTCGTTAAAGCGCTTTATTATTTCCAATTCTTCGGGACCCGCCTTGTTGGCAGGGTTCCTCGGGTTATCCGATGAAAATTTAATAATGTAATCCGGAAACTCCTTTCTAACATTTTCAAAAATCGAACGTGCGATGAAGGTTGTCGACATGGTGGCTGGCAAAAATTCATCCTCGCCTATTAGTTCATACATTATGGGCCTGATGTTTCTTGCGGCGTATTCCCGGATAGACAGGTCAAAATGAAGGGCCATCGAAGCCTGTCGCTCGACAATGGTGCGAAAATGAGCGTTTACGAGCTTATGTTGGTGATATAATAAAAAACATAACAATAAAAATATTGAAAAGATTAGGCAAATCAATAATTTGGCTGTAATGCTTTTCATATAAAGCAATTTTCCTGATCTATAGAGATTTGGATCTGTAGTGATCTGTCTATTTTAATTACTATCGGCTGTGCAATGTTGCGACTTAAAAAGTCCTATTTGGCAGATACACTTTTCCCGATCCTGTCTAAATGAATGGGGTGGTTTTGAAGACGCGATGGTAGGTGGGGGTATTAACTTATACACAGGCGTGACTCGCTGGCAGATATTTCCTGAAGCCACCGATTCCACGTGTAATGGTTCCGCGTTTCCAGAAAATATCGGACGATTTGAGTCTTGAGTTGATGACACGGCAGATAGCACGTTCAACACAGCCGCTGCCGGTTGTCACATTGAAGTGGCGGAAACCGGTGTTTCATCCATCGGGCCGGTTCGTTTCCAATATTTGATTCCTAAGGCAGATCGTTGGCTGAGCAGACCCGGTCCCGGCCGCTGTTTTTGGCGTGATACAATGCCCGGTCAGCGCTTTTTAATATCAATTCAATGCTGTTATCCGACCGGTTTAAAGCGGCAACACCGATACTGACGGTTAATTCCACACATTGCCCGCCCGCGTCAACCGTCATCTCTCTTACTGTTTGGCAAATGCGTTCCGCAGCCGTTATCGCCTGCTCCATATCGATCTGGGGCATGATCACGGCAAACTCCTCTCCGCCCAGGCGGCCAAGCGTATCAACATTTCTGATGGAACGAAGACATACCCGGGTCATCTCTTTCAGGGCCAGATCCCCCACATCATGCCCGTATTGGTCATTGATCCGTTTAAAATGATCAATATCCACCATCAAAACGGACAAGGCGTTGTGATAGCGCTTGCTTCGTTCAACTTCCTCCACGCCCTTTGCAACAAAATGGCGGCGGTTATACGCACCTGTCAAAGGGTCGACCATGGCCATGTTGCGCAGTTCGCTCTCCAGTTGTTTTCTTTTGGTAATGTCCCGGTATACGATCAATCTCCCCAGGTACTCTTTCTGGGCGGTGAACAACCGGCTGGACCGCAGATCAAAGGTTTTTTCATCACCTTCAATGGAAAGGGTTATTTCATCGCTGATGGTATCCGCATCGGTCTGCTCCGGGGGAATGTCGTGATTTAAAATTCCGGTGATGTCGGTACCGGCGGTCTCATCGTTGCTCATGCCCACAATTTTTTCAGCAGCAGAATTCATAAATGCCAGCCGGTTGTGATTATCGATCACCATAATACCGTCCGGAAGGCTGGAAAACACAACATCCCGCGCCACAGGCATCACATCGTACACACGGTGGCGAATATAACTATAGCCTATCAGCAGCGCCATCAGGCAGAAGCTGATCGGAGTCGGATCCAGATTGGGTATGGGAAAAAGATGATCAATATAAACCATATTGGCGACCCACGGCACAAAAAACGCTGCAAACAGCAACCGATACTGTCTGCGGATAATGAGAGGGGAGATAAAATATACCCTGGCGATAATGGCCAAGACCACAAAAACAATAAAATAGGAAAAGACAACAAACATCCAGAAAGCCGGGCCATGGGTTAAGGCCAGCATGGTAAAAGGGCCGCTTTCGTCTCGCACCATTTCAGACCAGACCCAGCCGTGCAAGCCGTTGGTCCATGCCAGGATCAGCATGATGACGGAAATCGAATTAAGGGCAACAACGGCCCGGTGGTTAAGCCACCTGTCCCAACCCACATAGCGCAGAATAAAGATCAGTAAATTAGGGGGTATGACGGTAATTCCCAGATACTGCAACTGGGTGATTCGAATCTTTGCGCAAATCGAATTGTCAAAATAAAGAAAAGACTCGCACAACGCCCAAATAGAGCTGGCCCAAAGGATCAACAGCAAGTTTTTGGCCCCCCGGATTGATCTTCTGGGCCACAGATAGTATGCCGCCATGGCCGTTAAGCAAGCGGCAAACAAATTGGGCAAATAATAAAAAGCGCTGACATTCATCGATCTATTCTACCGCATATTCGACAGCTGGATACTGAGGCCGATTATTCGCAAAATTCGCCGAAACAAAGGGATGTGCCGGCATGCAAGAAAGGTTGTCAACGAATGGCTCGTTTTGTCTAGTCCACATGGTGACGGCATGCCTAAGCAAAACGGTTCTATTTCAGTATAAAAGGATACAGTCAAGAGAAAATATGCGTTGCTGGAAAGGTAGAGCCAAGGCTGCCAAGGTTTTTATGTTACAGCGCAAGGTTTAAAACTGAAATTCTTAGCCCTGGATCACTACGGTCGGCAAGGGATTTTTTTATTTTGCAGTGTGGATTGCCATGGCACAAAAGTACTCATTCAAGGGGGGCATAAAAAAAGATAATCGATATTCAATGATTTCTGTCTGATAAAAAAGGCGCGTTCAAAAAAACTATTGTTGAGAAAATCTCAGCCGATAATACAGTTACTGAAACTGAATGTGAATCACTAATTACTCTTGTGGAGAATATTATAATGAAATTCAATCCAAAATCCATATTCTCAAAGCTGGTTTTCGGTGGCCTTTGTGCCGTTCTGATTCCATTGATAATCGTCGGGTATCTCTCATTTTCCAAAGCGCAGACCGCACTTACAGATTTGTCAAAAGATCAGGTGTGGGGGATAGCTTCGGATCTCGCGCGCATGACACGAAATACACTTGAAATGGAAATGGGCCGAGCCGTTACAATGGCTTCTCAAAAAATGGTGGTTGATCTTGCAGCCGACGTAAAAGCGGTTGGTATCGAAAATTCGAAGGCCCATGCTGGAAAAGTATTTGAGGAATTGCGAAGGCAATTCTCAACCATGGGAGAAAATTACCAGGGGATATTCATTACCGACGCAAATGGAGTAATTTATACGGGTGTGCTTGAAGATGGAAGTGCTTACAAAAGAATAAACATTTCCCAAAATTCGTCATTCCGAAAAGCCAAGCGGAGCGGTATGGCCAACATAAGCGAGATGATCATCTCAAAGGCCACCGGAAAGCCGGCGTCGAGTGCATTTGCCCCTATAAAATCCGATCGCGGGGAGTTTCTTGGGGTTTTCGGGACGGTCATCAAGGCGCAATATTTTACTGATCTGATTGCAAATCGAAAAGTCGGGAACACCGGATACGGCATAATGATAAACAAGGACGGCTTGGTATTGGCCCATCCCAAAGCTGAACTTGTCATGAAACTCAATGCTTCCGGTATCGCAGAGATGAAGGTTTATACCGATAAAATGACTGCGGGTGAAACCGGTGTTGAGTCTTATGTTTTCAAAGGTGTTCCTAAAATTGCCGGCTTCGCGCCGGTGGGTGTCAACGGCTGGTCCGTCAGTGCCACTCAGAACGAAAATGAGTTCCTGGCCGCGTCGCATTCCATCCGCAACACCAATGCCATCATCACCCTGATTGCCGGTCTGATTGTCACCGTGATCGTTTTGTTGGCGGCCAGAGGGATTGTACGCCCGATTAACGCGGCCGTTGCTGGCCTCAAGGATATCGCCCAGGGAGAGGGTGATCTGACCATGCGTCTTGAAGTCCGCAGCCATGACGAGGTGGGCGAGCTGGCCAACTGGTTCAATGTTTTTATAAATAAATTGCAGGGCATCATCAAAGACATTACCAGTGGCGTGGCAACTCTTTCCTCCTCATCCACCGAGCTGTCCGCCATTTCCGAGCAGATGAGCCAGGGGGTTACCACGGTCTCCGAAAAAGCCACAACCGTGGCCGCCGCCGCCGAAGAGATGAACGCCAATATGTCCGGTGTCGCCGCGGCCATGGAAGAATCCTCCACCAATACCAACATGGTGGCAACAGCCGCTGAACAGATGTCGGCCACCATTGGAGAAATTGCCAAGAACGCCGAAAAGGCCCGCGGCATTTCTGGCGAAGCTACCCACAAGGCCTCCAGCGCCACCACGAACATGGATCAGCTTGGCAAGGCGGCCAATGCCATCGGCAAGGTCATTGAGACCATCACGGATATCAGCGAGCAGGTCAATCTTCTGGCCCTCAACGCCACTATTGAAGCGGCTCGCGCTGGCGAAGCGGGCAAGGGGTTTGCCGTTGTGGCCAACGAGATCAAGGAGCTGGCCAAGCAGACAGCCGGCGCGACCCAGGATATCAAGGAGAAAATTGAAGATATTCAGGGCACAACGAGCACTACTGTCGGCGAGATTAGCGAGATTACCGCGGTTATTTCCGACGTCAATGAGGTCGTTGCCACTATTGCCACCGCCGTGGAGGAGCAGTCGGCTGCAACCAAGGAGATTGCCGGAAATGTGGCCCAGGCCTCCCAGGGAATCCAGGAGGTAAACGAAAATGTCAATCAGAGCTCATCGGTTTCGGCGGAGATATCCCGGGAAATCGCCGATGTCAGTGTCTCCATGAACGAGATGTCCACCAGCAGCGGCCAGGTAAATCTTTCCGCTCAAGAATTGTCTCAGCTTTCGGAGAGTTTGAAGCGTATGGTGGATCAGTTTAAATATTGATCGGCTGCCAACAAAGCCGCACCCAGCGCACCCACCCGCTGGGGATCGTCGGAAATGCAGATCCTCCGACCCAGCTTCTCTTCCAGGAGTTTACACATGCAAGGGTTCTTGGCCACCCCGCCGGTAAAGGCGATATCACCTTCCGAGGAGATGCGGCCTACCATTCCTGCGACCCGGCGGATAACGCTGGCGTGCAACCCCAGAGCAATCGCCAGGCGATTCTCTCCCCTGGCAATCAGGGAGGTGACTTCGCTTTCGGCAAACACCGTGCACATGCTGGAAATGTTCAGCGCTTCATCGGACAACAGGGCCTGATCGCCAAATTCCTCGATTGTAAAACCCAGTGCCCTAGCCATGATCTCCAGGAACTTTCCTGTGCCGGCGGCGCAGCGGTCGTTCATCTCGAACTTGCGCACCTTGCCGTTTTCGAACAGGGCGATGGCCTTGCTGTCCTGGCCGCCGATATCGATGATCGTTTGAATGTTCGGGAACAAGGCCCGCGCGCCGCGGGCGTGGGCCTTGATCTCGGTGACCGTGGAGGCGTCAAAGGAAATCTCGAACAGGTTGCGACCATAGCCTGTGGCCATGATCTGGTCGTAATCGATGTTCTCAATCAGCCGGTTGGCTTCGGTCATGGGATCGAAGCCGGTATCGGCCTGGACGCTGTCGAGAATTTCTCCCTTTTCGTTAACCACCACCAGTTCGATGGTGCGTGAGCCGATGTCGATGCCTGCAAAGCGTTTGCTCATTTCAATTGTTCCACAAAGGCTTCCACCCGCGTTTTCAGCTGCCCCATATCCTCCATGCTGTAGTCGGTCTCGATCCGCAGACAGGGAATCTGGCTGTCCTCAAGGGCCTTTTCCACCGGAATGGATTCCATCAGGTAAGGTTGACAGAACTGCAATCCGTAGTGAATCACGCCGTCGGCCTTGTATTCGTCGGCCATTTGCTTGATGTGATCGACGCGATCCGGGTTGGGAGTAAAAATGGCGCAATCCACCTTGAAGTGGCGATCGACGATGGCCTCCAGCATTTGCTCGACGGTCTCTCCCGATTCGTTGGTCAGGTTGCGCGTGCCACGTTCGCCCACGCAGGATTCCTCACCCACGATCACCGCCCCGGCGCTCTCCACGATCATGGGCAGTTTCCAGTTGGGCACCGCCTGGGGACAGCCGGACACGAGTATGCGAGGTGTCTTTTCAGCGAAAACGCCTTGTTTGGCTTCGATGCGTTTTTCAAGCTCATCGCACACCTTGTTGACCGATTCCGTGAAACGGGCCGGGTTATCGTAGAAAAAGACCTGGTTGGCCAGAAGCCCATCCAATCCGGAAATCGGAGCGGGATCGGCTTTTCTCAGTTTCGCCAGCCGATGCATGGCCGCGCGTTTGGCGTTGACCGTACGGATCGCGGTCTTCAGTGAATCGGCGGTGATGGTTACGCCGGTGAGGTTTTCGACCGCCTCCTTGAAACGCAGGTACTCGGCTTTTAAAAGCGCCCGTCCGTTTTCCGATTTAACCTGGGGCAGATCCATGACATAAAGATTGTCGACCAGACCGCCAAGGGATTCGTAGGCTTTTTTCTTGCCGTCACAGGTATTCTCGCCCACGATCATGTCTGCGCTTTCCAAATAGGGACAGACCTTGCCAAGCTTGAAACCGAAAGAGGATTTGATCAATGCGCAGGTATTGCGCGGCAACAGTTTCTCCACCTCCTCCATGACGAAATCAGCGCCGGAACACAGCCCCACCAGGGTGGCGTTTGCCGCCAGGACGATTTCCTCGGGAACAAAAACACAGTACGATCCAATGATTTTGCGTCCGGAAGCTTTCTCGTCAACCAGCTCCTTGATGCGTAATCCGTGGACCTCACTCATAACGAAGTCGAAATAGGCCATTGTTTCGGGGCGATCCTTTTGGGACAGAAACACCTGCTGATACCCCTCTCCCAACACGCCAAGCAGGGCGTCGTGGGCATCCAGATCCAACCCCAGGTCACTCCACATCGGTCTGTAATCTTCGCTCATTGTTTCCTCCTTTTTAAATTAGGCAGGCGTAGTGGCGTACCGAACGGGCTATAATCACGCCGCAAACCGGGGGGCTCCCGGCGGCCAGAGATCATCGTATCGATGAACCCGGAAACTAAGTCAAATAGTTTAAATCTATAGTAGATGGATGTGCAATCGGCAAAATAAATTTGACTTTTTGCCTTGGTTGAGGGATTGAGTTACGATCATTTACTTCTTATCCAAAGGGTTGTCCATGTATCGGCTTTTCGGTTTCACATGACAACGCCCAGGTCTGCTGCCCGGGCTGGTATGCACTGGAATAAGCTGAAAAGCCGCCTTTTCGTAAGCCTCCTCATCGCGAAACGCACTTTCGAGAAACGCGGCCGTTAAGTTTTTTGTGCCGACTGGGATGTTCACCCTGTTTGAATCGGTGTGCCCGGCAATCGGCCATTACCCGTTTATTTGACGATTATTTCCGTATCAAGAATTCGTGAAAGGAGAGCGCATGAGTCAAGGTGAAGTCATAACCATCAAGAATGACCGCAAAAGCAGTTTCTTCGAAAAAGTAAAGGATATCCTGCCCGAAGGAGGCAACCTCAGCCTTTGCCTGACCTGCGGCGCCTGTTCCTCGGGCTGTCCGGCTACTGGCCTGGAAGGCATGGATCCGCGTAAGTTCCTGCGCATGGTCGCCCTGGGGCTTGACGATGAAATTACCGGCCATCCGTGGGTATGGATGTGCTCCCAGTGTCAGCGCTGTGTTTACGTTTGTCCCATGTCCATCAACATTCCCGCCCTGGTCTATGAAGCCCGCCAGCTCTGGCCCCGCGAAACGCGTCCCAAGGGGATTTTGGGTTCCTGTGACATGGCCCTGCGCAACGACAGCTGTAGCGCCATGGGCTCGCCGCCAGACGACTTTGTTTTTGTCGTGGAAGACGTCTGTGAGGAGATTCAAAACGATCAGCCGGGGTGGGAAAACCTGCAGGCCCCGATGGATAAAGAGGGGGCCGAGTTTTTCCTCAGCCAGAACTCCCGCGAGCCGGTCACCGAGCCCGAAGAGATGGCGCCGCTGTGGAAGATTCTGCATCTGGCCGGTGTGGACTGGACCTACGGCAGCACCGGCTGGGGCGGTGAGAACTACTGTATGTTCCTGGCCGACGACGAAAATTGGAAATTGATTACCGAGAAAACGGTCCGCAAGGCCGAATCCCTGGGATCCAAAGTCTACCTCAACACCGAGTGCGGGCACTCCACTTATTCAGTCTGGATGGGCGTTCAGCGCCACAAGATCGAGACCGATCTGGAAATCGCGCCCATCGTTCCCTACTATGCAAAATGGATTCGGGAAGGCAAACTCAAGCCTAGCAGCGACTGGAACAAGGACCTCAAAATCAAGTTCACGGTTCAGGATCCATGCCAGCAGGTGCGCAAAAGCTTTGGCGATCCCCTGGCCGAGGACCTGCGGTTTGTAGTCAAAGCCTGTATCGGCGAGGAAAATTTCGTCGACATGACGCCCAACCGCTCCAACAACTTCTGTTGCGGCGGCGGCGGTGGGTATCTGCAATCCGGCTACACCGAAGCCCGTCATCAATACGGCAAGATCAAATTCGATCAGATCATGGCCACCGGCGCTAAATACGTGGTGACGCCCTGCCACAACTGCCACGCCCAGATTCATGATCTTGAAGAGCATTTTCATGGCGGCTATACAACCATCCACCTGTGGACCCTGCTGGCTCTGTCCCTTGGTGTGCTTGCCGATACCGAGCGGGTCTATCTGGATGAGGACCTGGCCGAGGTCTGGCTGCCTGGCGAACCGGGCACGCCGAATCCTTTTGAGGATAAGAAATAAGTGATGGAGTTGACAACATGATCGAAACCATCCATGTGGACCCCAAACTGGAGAAATGCTTGGCGGCACTCAGGAAGGGAAGCCGCCGGGCGTGTCTGGCGGCCGATCGTACGGAAGACATCATCGAAGAATTGAAACGCGGAGAAAAGCCGCTGGGAGAAATTTGCACGTTTACCCGCAACGGCGAGGCCCGGATCAAGGGCTGCATGAAATATAACCTCGGGGCGGGATATAGGTTGGTTATCCTGAAACAGGAAAACGACCTTTACCTGCTGTACGCCGGGACTCACGATGAATGCAGCCGCTGGGTCGAAAACAACCGCGACGGATTATCACTTGACTTGATCGCCGAACGCAGCGATACAGTTAAAAGGTCCCGGAACGGAAAGGTATCGCCGTCATCGGCTTACTCAACCCATGATGACCATGAAACAGTGGATGAAGACTGGCTTCCCCCGCTTTCCGATAAGGATCTGAGAATGGTTTTCAGCGGGTTGGTCGGCGGTGAGGGGTAGACGTTTTTGTTATTCGAAACGGGAAGTTGATAACAAATAGATAGTAGAAGGAACAATAACATGCTCACTGTAACCGAGCCGGCCGTCAAGGCCGTGGCAGACTATTTCAAAGCCCAGGAAGAAGTCAAACCGATTCGTATTTTTCTTACTCAGGGGTGCGGCGGCCAGCAACTGGCCATGGCGCTTGACGAGGTTAAACCCTCGGACAGCTTACATGAATCAAACGGCTACCAGTTTATCATGGACAAGGATTTACTCACCCAGGCCCAGCCGGTTGAGGTCGATTTTGCCGGCATGGGGTTTAAAATCTCTTCCAACCTGAAGCTGGAAGGCGGCTGTCAAAGCTGCGGATCGGCGGGGAGCTGCTGCTCCGGCGGGGATTGATTTTCCTGTCAAAATTGCTATTGGAATCGAAAACGCCGCTTTTCTCCATCTGGAGAAAAGCGGCGTTGTGTTTGGAACCGTCAGTGGCGATGTTGGGTATCGCTGCGCTCGGCCCAACCTACCAACTGATCTTCCTCGTAATAATCGCAATCGGTATCAGACGATAGCGATACCGATTGCGGATGGAAAAATTAACGCTCCCACGCAGAGCGTGGGAGCGAGTTGTGTGTGCTGGTGAGGTGGTGGATTATTGTGTGCCGCCACCCAAGGCCGCGTACAATCGCACCTGGTTGGCCAGCCTCTCTAGCTTGAGCATCACCAGCTCCTGTTGCGCCGAGAAGAGCGAGCGCTGGGCGTCGAGTACGCTCAGGTAGTTGTCTATTCCCTTGTTGTAGCGCATATCCGAAAGACGGTAGGTTTGCGAGGCAGCATCGACATAGGTTTGCTGGGCTTGCAGGCGATCATCAATGGTTCCCGCGATGGCCAGCACGTCGGCGACTTCCCTGAATGCTTCCTGAATGACCTTTTCATAGTTGGCCAGGGCGATTTGGTTCTCGGCCTTGGCCGCGTCCACCGCCGCCCACAACCGGGCGTCGAAGGCCGGCATGGAAAGCTGCGGTCCGAAAGCCCAGGTGCCGGAGCCTCCCTTGAACAAGCCGTCCAGATCGGCACTGGCCGTCCCGATGGAAGTGGTCAGGGAAATATTGGGAAAAAGCGCCGCGCGGGCCGCGCCGATATTGGCATTGGTCGCCTTGAGTTGGTTCTCGGCTCCCAGAACATCCGGCCGCAGTAATAAAACCTCGGATGAAACACCGGTGTAAATGGGCCGTAGTGGCCCGACGCCGGCCAGATCGTCCGGCAGCAGGTCGTCCGGAAGCTGATTCAGGCTGCCCACCAAAAGTCTCAAGGCGTTGACATCCTGGGCCACCCGCAGGGTGTAGCGGGCAATATTGCGTTGGGCCACGGCCACCTGGGTTTTTACCCGGTTAAGGTCCAGCTCCGAGGAGAGTCCCACGTCAAATCGCCGTTTGATCAAATCGTAGGACGATTTTTGGGCATCATAGGTGGTGTGCGACAACTGCAGGTTTTCCCGGTCGGCGGCCAGCGCCAGGTAGGCGTTGGCAACCGATGAGACGATCAGGATCTGACTGCCGCGCCGGGCTTGCTCCGTGGCCAGAAAAGCCTCCAAAGCCTGCTCCCTGAGGCTGCGTAATCGCCCGAAAAAATCGATCTCCCAGGAGAAAACGCCCAGGCCGACGCTATATTGCTCGGGGTGGGCGACTTCTCCCGTAGAGGACAAGTCCTTCGGGGTGCGCGATTTGCTCATTCCTGCCGTGGCATCCACGGACGGGTAGAGCGCCGATTTCTGGATGCCATACATGGCCCGGGCCCGTTCCACATTAAGCGCGGCCAGCCGCAGGTCGCGGTTGTTCTCAAGCGCTATCTCGATCATCCTTTGCATCCGCTGGTCGGTAAAAAATCACGCCAGGGGATCTCGCCGGGAAGCTTTTCCTCAGAGGCCACCGGGGCATTTTCGTAGGCCGGCCCAGCGGGCCACTCTTGTGCTACCGGAGCTTCGGGACGGCTATATTCGGGTATAAACGAGCAGCCGGTCAAAAGGAGACCCATGATGCTGCCCATAATTATCGATTGCCTTTTCATGAGTCGGCCTCCATTGAATCTTTTTCAACGGTGTGCTTCATGGTTACATGCTTTCGATGTTTGCCGAGAGCTTTGTAAATTATCACGTAAAAGAGTGGCGCGAACAACGTTACCAGGATGGTTGACGTTATCATGCCGCCCAGCACGCCGGTGCCGATTGCCTTTTGCGCCCCGGCACCGGCGCCGCTGGCCAGATACAGGGGCAAGACACCGAACCCGAAAGCCAGGGAGGTCATGATAATGGGCCGTAGTCTCGTCTTGGCCGCTTCGAGGGTAGCCGTTGTAAGCGCAATACCTTCATCCACGCGCGCGCGCGCGAACTGTACGATGAGGATGGCGTTTTTGGTGGTCAGCCCCATGGTGGTTAACAGCCCGATCTGAAAATAGACGTCATTGGGCAGGCCTCGCCATGTTGATGCTATCACACCACCAATGGCTCCCAAAGGCAGGGTCATCAGGATCGAAATGGGGATCGGCCAACTTTCATACAGGGCCGCCAGGCACAGGAAAATAACGAAGATGGAAAAGGCATAAAGCAGCGGCGCCTGGGAGCCGGCCATGCGTTCCTGGTAGGAGAGCCCGGTCCAGTCGAAGCCGATTCCCTCGGGCAGCTTGGCGGCAATCTCCTCCATGGCGGTCATGGCCTCGCCGGAACTGCGCCCCTCGGCAGGCTCTCCCTGGATGTTCATGGATGGAAAGGCGTTGTAGCGTTCCAGTTGCGGTGAGCCCTGGGTCCAGCTTCCGGATGCGAAGGACGTGAACGGCACCATTTTGCCTGTGGTGTTGCGCACATAGAGCTTGCTCAAGTCCTCGGGCAGCATGCGGTAGGGGGCGTCGGCCTGGACGTATACCCGTTTGACGCGGCCGCCCTGGATAAAGTCGTTGACATAGCTGCTGCCGAACGCGGCGGCGATGGTGTTGTGGATGCTGGAAATGGGAACGCCCAGGGCGCCTGCCTTGTCCCAGTCCACATCAATCCGGTATTCGGGGACATCTTCCATGCCGTTGGGCCGGACCTTGATCAGGCGCGGGTCTTGGGCCGCCATGCCCAGGAGCTGGTTGCGGGCCTCCATTAATTTGTCGTGACCGATACCGCCACGGTCCTGGAGCTGAAAGTCAAACCCCAGGGCATTACCCAGCTCGATGACCGCCGGTGGCGGAAAGGCGTAGACCATGGCCTCCTTGATTTGCGAAAAGGCGCCCATGGCCCGGCCGGCCACGGCCCCGACCTTCAGGTCCGGTCGCTGGCGCAGGTCCCAGTCTTTCAGGTGGACAAAGCCCAGCCCCATGTTCTGGCCCTGACCGGCGTAACTGAACCCGGAAATGGTCATGATCGATTCCGCTGCGTCTTTTTCGTTGTTTAGGAAAAAATTCTGGACCTTCTCCATGACCGCATCGGTCTGCTCCAAGGTCGCGTTCCCCGGAAGGATGGCCTGGATCATCAAAATACCCTGGTCTTCGTCCGGCAGGTACGCGGTGGGCATTTTCTTGAACAAATAGCCCATGGCGGCCACAATCAACGCGAAGATAATCACGTAGCGCAACTTTTTGGCCAACACTCGGCCCACGAGTTTTACATACAGGTTCCGAAACCACTCAAAGGAACGGTCAAACCATCTGAAGAAAGGACGCAGGAAAAAAACGGCGCCATCGGCCGACTGGTGTCCGGCCGGGACCGGTTTCAGCAAGGAAGCGCAAAGCACCGGGGTGAGAATCAGGGCCACGACCACCGACAGCAGCATGGCGGCGGCGATGGTCAGGGAAAACTGACGATAGATGACGCCCGTAGAGCCCGGGAAAAAGGCCATGGGGCCGAAGACGGCGGCCAGCACCAAGCCGATGCCGATCAGGGCGCTGGTGATCTGATCCATGGACTTGGCGGTGGCTTCCTTGGGAGGAAGCCCCTCCTCGGCCATGATGCGTTCCACGTTTTCCACCACCACGATGGCATCATCCACCAATAGTCCGATGGCCAGCACCATGGCGAACATGGTCAACATATTGATGGAAAACCCGAACAAGCCAAGGATGCCGAAGGTCCCCAGAAGCACCACCGGCACGGCAATGGTGGGAATCAGGGTGGCCCTGAAGGTTCCCATGAAAAGATACATGATGATGAAGACCAGAAAGACCGCTTCGAACAGGGTCTTGACCACCTCGTAAATGGCCACTTCGGTAAAAGGCGTGGTGTCGTAGGGGTAAACAACTTTCATGCCGGCCGGAAAATACTGGCTCATCTCTTCCATTTTTTTCTTGACGGCATCGGCGGTTTCCAGGGCATTGGCGCCGGCGGCCTGGCGGATGGCCAGGGCCGAGGCGGGCATGCCGTTGTAATTGGAGTTAGTGCCGTAGTTTTCGGAGCCCAGCTCCGTCCGTGCGATGTCGCCGATACGGACCATGGAACCGTCCGGATTGGTGCGGATGGGGATGGCGGCGAACTCTTCAGGGGTCTGTAGCAGATGCTGGACAACGATGGCCGCATTCAGGCGCTGGCCTTCCACCGCCGGTGCTCCGCCGAACTGCCCGGCGGAGACCTCGACGTTGTAACTCTGCAATGCTCCGATTACATCTTGCATGGTCAGACGGTAATTGGTCAGCTTGTCGGGGTTAACCCAGACCCGCATGGAGTACTGGGAACCGAAGGCTTCCACCTCACCCACCCCCGGCACCCGGGAAAGAATTTTTTCCAGATTGGATTGGGCGTAGTCGCCAAGGTCGTGGTTGTTCATGCTGCCGTCCTCGGAAACCAGGCCCACGATAATCAGGTAGTTTTTGGTGGACTTGCTGACCTCGACGCCCTGGTTCTGGACCACGTCGGGAAGACTGGACATGGCGAGCTGGAGCTTGTTCTGCACCTTGGACCAGGCCATGTCCGGATCGGTTCCGGGGGCGAAGGTCAACTCGATGCGGGAGCTTCCAGAAGACGAACTCTCGCCGTTAAGGTAGATCATTTCAGATAGGCCGGTCATTTTCTGTTCGATGATCTGGGTCACCGTGTTTTCGACAGTTTCCGCCGAGGCGCCGGGTAATACGCTTCGATGGAGATGGAGGGTGGCGCGATGGGCGGATATTGGGATATGGGCAGATTATAGATGGCCAGGCCGCCGGCGGTCATCATGACGATGGCGATGACCCAGGCGAAGACCGGCCGCTCAAGGAAAAATTTCGATAGCATCGGTTGCCTCCCTTAATTCGATCCGCCGGTAGCTGCGGCTTTATTTTCGGTGAACGGGACGGCATTCACCGCAGTGCCTGGCCGCAGCATTTTCAGCCCTTCGACAATTACACGATCACCGGGGGCCAGACCATCGGTAACCAGCCATTGATCGCCAATGGTGCGATCCACGGTTAGCATGCGTAGCGCCGCCTTGCCCTCGGCATCGACGATAAGGGCCTGGGGATTGCCCCGCCGGTCTCGCGAGACTCCCTGCTGGGGAACCAGGATGGCCGCCTGGTTTTCGCCTTCCTTGATAACGGTGCGTATGAACATCCCGGGCAGCAGCAATCCGTCCGGATTGGGGAAAACCACCCGCAGGGTGACCGATCCGGTGCTCTGATCCACGGAGACGTCCCTGAACTTGAGCGCCCCCTCATGGGAGTAAGTGCCGCCGTCTTCTAAAAGCAGCGCCACTTTGTTTTGGCTTTCACCGCTCTGGTTGAGTCGTCCGTCATTCAAACGTCGTCTGAGTTGTAATAAATCGGTGGTGGATTGGGGTACATCCACGAAGATCGGGTCCAGTTGCTGGATAGTGGCCAGAGCCATGGGCTGGTAGGCGGTTACGATGGCGCCCTCGGTGACGCTGGAACGGCCGATACGCCCGGATATGGGGGCCTTGATGCGGGTATAGGCCATATTGATACGCGCCGTTTCCACGGAGGCTTTCCAATATTGAACATCGGCTTCGGCCTGTTTCATCGCGGCGTCCGCATCGTCGAAATCCTGCTGGCTGACCGCTTTTTCAGCCAAAAGTTCCTTATAGCGTTCAAATCGTGACTGAATCGCCGGCAGATTGGCTTCAGAGCGTCCCAAAGCGGCCTCGGCATTGCTCAAGGCCGCCTTGAATGTGGCCGGATCGATTTGATAAAGGATTTGGCCGGCTTTGACATCGGCGCCCTCGGTGAACAGCCGTTTCTGGATGAGGCCGTTGATCCGCGGGCGGATTTCGGCAATGCGATAGGCAGATGTGCGTCCGGGCAGTTCCGTGGTCAGCATGACCGACTGCGGTTTAACGGTAACTACTGAGACCTGCGGCGCAGGAGCCGCGGCGGCGGGGGCTTGAGCCTGCTGCGTTTTTTTCTCCTGGCAGCCGGTCATTGCCAGACCGGATAAAAGCACGCCTGTAACGAACAGGGCTAAGGTGGCTTGGCTAAAACGTCGTTTCACTGTTTTCTCCCTCGATGATGGTGTTGTGGATGAGGTTCCACTTGAAGATTGTCTCTATGGTTACTTCCCGATAGTATCGGTAACAAGTATAATTATCTTAAATACAAATTTCAAATACTTTTTTTACACGAGCAGCGATTATGTCCCGATAAGTGAATAATCACATTAAATACTAATGGATATAAAGCGACGCACCCGTAATCGGACGCAACGGTTTTTTTGTGGTGCACTGTTAAATCGTTTTCATGATTGTCGAGACGGCTTGATCCGGTGTCATGCCGGTGGTGGAGACGATGATGTCCGCATGGCGCTCGTAGAGCGGGATGCGCTCTCGGTAAAGCATGTCGATGGTCTGACCGGGCATACGCAGCACCCCGCGCGCATCCAGATTGCCCAGGCGATCTTTCAGAGGAACCAGTTCTATTTCAAGGTAAACAGCCGGACCCAGCGATTTCAAGTGAGCCATGGCCTTATCGCTGTAAACGGCGCTGCCGCCGGTGGCCACGACGCCGGAATCGGGAGGGACCGTCAGCAAATGGGCTTCCTCCATGCGGCGAAACCCCTCCAATTTGTGGGTTTTGATGATATCCTGCAAGCGACGGCCCTCTTTGGTCTGGATCAGAATGTCCGTATCTAAAAAGGCCAGCCCCAGCCGTTTGGCCAGCAATACACCGACGGTGCTTTTTCCGGCACCGGGCATGCCGATGAGGATTACATTTTTTAAATCATTGTATAAAGGCATTATCGACTTGGGGGAAGCGTTTAGTGTAGCACCGCATATACCATGATGCAAAAGTTTATGAATACCGACTTGAGATAACCTCCTATGCTATGAAAAAGTGGATTGAAATGCAACCGATAATCACAAGCGAAAAATGTGCTTGGCCTTTGCCCCTGGAATACGTTAAGCTAATTGTTGTGTTTTGAAATAATCACTTGATGTTAGGGGGGACGATGTTGGCCAGGGTGTTGAGCGGCGCCGTTCTGGGGATTGACGCCTACCTGGTTGAAGTAGAGGTGGATATTGCCCAGGGATTGCCGAGTTTTGCTACCGTCGGCCTTCCCGAGGCCGCCGTGAAGGAGAGCCGTGAACGGGTAAAGTCCGCCATCGCCAATTCCGGGTATCGGTTTCCCGCCGATCGGATTACCGTCAATCTGGCGCCGGCCAATATAAAAAAGGAGGGCACCGGTTTCGATTTGCCCATGGCCATTGGGATTCTTGCGGCCACGGGAATCGTTCCCGGCGGGGCCCTTGCCGGTTATCTGTTTCTGGGGGAGCTTTCCCTGGATGGCCGGGTCAAGGCGGTCAACGGCGCTTTGCCCATGGCGATTGCCGCCAGAGAGGCGGGCTACCGGGGGATCGTGGTTCCGGCTGATAACGCCAGAGAAGCCGCCGTGGTGGAAAAGATCGCCGTTTATCCCGTTCGAACCCTGGGCCAGGTGGTGGATTTTCTGCGGGGCATTGAGTCCATCCTGCCGGAGCAAGCCGACCTTGAGGCGATGTTTGCCACAACCGATGCCGATGGGGCTGATTTTGCGGAGGTGATGGGGCAGGAGGACGCCAAACGCGCTCTGGAAATCGCCGCCGCCGGCGGTCATAATCTTTTGATGGTCGGCCCTCCCGGATCGGGTAAAACCATGCTGGCCCGCAGAATTCCCACCATTTTGCCCCCCATGTCCTTTGCCGAGGCGATCGAGACCACCAAGATTCTCAGTGTCGTCGGTAAGCTTGACCGAAATCACCCTTTGGTCACCCGGCGACCGTTTCGCGCGCCTCACCATACCATCTCGGATGCCGGGCTTATCGGTGGCGGGCATATTCCCAGACCCGGCGAGGTCAGCCTGGCCCACAACGGCGTCCTGTTTCTCGACGAGTTGCCCGAATACAAGAAAAATGTTCTCGAAGTGCTCCGGCAGCCGCTGGAAGACCTGACCGTTACCATTTCGCGGGCCGCCACCACGCTTACCTATCCATCCAGTTTCATGCTCATCGCGGCCATGAATCCCTGCCCCTGCGGATACTATTCGGACCCTCGCCACCAGTGCCGATGCTCCGCCCACCAGATACGCCGCTATCGATCCAAAATATCCGGGCCGCTGCTGGATCGCATCGATATTCATGTGGAGGTGCCGGCCGTGGCATACAAGGATTTGATGGGCAAAACCGCCACCGAATCGTCGGAAAGTATTCGAAACCGGGTCGTGGCGGCGCGCCAAATTCAGCTCAAACGGCTCAAACGGACCAAGATATTTTGTAATGCCCAGATGGCCAGCCGCCACATCCGGACCCATTGCCGAATCGAAGCCGATGCCGAGCAGGTGCTGGAATCGGCCATCGATCGTTTGGGGCTGTCGGCCAGGGCCTATAACCGCGTTTTGAAGATTTCCCGAACCATTGCCGACCTGGAGGGCGCCACCGATATCATGGTGCATCATGTTACCGAGGCGGTGCAATATCGCAGCCTGGATCGGTCGGGCTAAACAGCAAGTAATGATGGTAGATTCATAAAGGATCGCCATTCAGACGGATTCGTCAATGATCGAAGGTGTACAGAACCGCTTTTTGTCTTTCAGCAGTTATACTGAAAGCGACTGCGAGTCGCCAAACCGGCGGCCTTCAGGGAGGCTCGGCCACCGATCCCCGGGGCAATGCCGACGAATCGTCGATGGATCAGATCGAGCTGACGGAATCCGAAAAGCGCCAGGTTCAAAAACTGAAGCAGCGTGATCGCGAAGTTCGCGCCCATGAGCGTGCTCACATCGCCGCCGGGGCGGGGGTCGTACAGGGCGGCGCCAGTTTTACTTTCCAGCGCGGGCCGGATGGGAAGATGTACGCCGTGGGCGGCGAAGTCAAGATCGATTCCTCGGCGGAAAATGATCCCGACAAAACCATCCGCAAAATGCAGCAGGTTAAACGGGCGGCCCTGGCGCCGGCCGAGCCATCGGGCACTGATCGCGCGGTGGCGGCACAGGCCGGAAGGATCGAGGCTCAGGCGCGTCAGGATAAGATCAGGCTTGAAGCGGCTGAAAGGGAAGAGGAAAAGAAAGAAGAGAAGGAACCGGCCTTCGGCGGTTTGCAGGATAGACGGCCTTACAGCGTCGAGGATTTGGGACTGATGGTGGATGTCTCCGTGTAGACTCAAAATGAACGGTCTGTTAATGGTCGTGATAAACTGAGCCAAAAATGGTCGTTTAAGATTGAGCCACCCATCGTGGTGGAAAATGCTTAATGTGAGCATTTTTCACTAAGAACTAATCAGGAGGTTCAACCTTTGAAAAAAGGAGACCATTTTGGATATTCTCACTTTGCACCGCAAGGGACTGACCCAGCGAGCAATTGCCAGGAAGCTTGGCGTCAGCCGTAACACCGTTAAAAAATACATTGATGATCCGGAGTTGATCCTTGCCCCAGCAGAACCCAGGCGGCGCAGAAGCCTGCTTGACCCATTTAAGGACAATATAGACGCTTGGCTTTCCGAAGACGACTATACGGCGACCTGGATTTACGACAGACTGGTCAACATGGGGTTTACCGGAAGCTACGAAATCGTCAAACGCCGGGTAGCCCAACTAAAGGGGCAACACCAAAAGGTTGCCTACATGCGATTTGAAACAGAGCCCGGCTACCAGGCACAGGTAGATTTTGCAGAGTTTCAGGTTGAGCATGCCGATGGAAACGTCGAGAAATTATATCTCTTCTCAATAATTTTGGGCTACTCTCGTAAAATCTATGCAGAGCTGATTAGACACTGCGACCTGACGACTTTTCTGGATTGCCATATCCGGGCCTTCGACTACTTCGGCGGCGTGCCCACCGAAATTTTGTATGACCGGATGAAAAATGTCTACATTGGTCGGATAGCGGGACGAGACAAATTCAACGATACATTGATCGGTTTTGCTCTGCATTACGGGTTCATCCCACGGGTGGCACCAGCCTATGCGGCTTGGGTGAAGGGAAAGGTCGAGAGACCTTACACCTTCATCCGTGAGGGCTTTTGGCGCGGCTATGGATACGCTTGCCTCGAAACAGCCAACAAAGATCTGAACCGTTGGTTACGAATAAAAGATCAGCGGATACATGGCACCACCCACGAAGTCGTCGCTGACCGTTTTGAAAGAGAACAACCACATCTTAGCCAGTTACCACGACAGCCTTTCGATACTTCCTACAGGATCTTCAGGAAAGTCCATAAGGATTGTACGGTTAGATTCGAAGGCAATGGCTTTGTTGTCCCGCACAAGCTGGTGGGGAAAACCGTTGTTCTGAGAGTTAAGGAATGTACCCTGCGGATCTTTGACGATAACCGTCTGGTCGTCATTTATACAATCCCTTCGTCCAAAGGTAATCTTGTTCAAGACAAGCGCTTTTATGCGGAACTGAAAAAGGACCGTGAGATGAACCGGCGCAAATACGCTCATCCTAAGCAGGGTAAGGGCCGCGCCAAATGCACCATCAGCCCGAATAAGCCCCTGTATGACATACCGGTGGATATCCGCCCGATTGATACCTACGAGCAGTTCGCACAGGAGGTACAATTATGACGGACACATTGGTGGCCAATCGCATTGAAGCCAATTTGACCAGGCTGCGTTTGCCCAGGATACGGGAGATCCTGGACAGTATCGTTAAATCCGCCGAGCAAAACAGCCAAAGCTATCTCAGCTTTTTGGATGACTTGCTTGAGGAAGAAGTGGCGCAGAAGGAACAACGCCGGATTGAAACGGCCCTGAAGATATCAGGATTACCGTTCACAAAGGGTATTGATGAATTCGATTTTACCTTCCAGCCCAAACTGGATCGTAGGCGTGTCATGTCGTTATTTGATCTGACATTCATTCGCCAAAATGGAAATGTCATTTTTCTTGGCCCTCCCGGTGTTGGCAAGACGCACCTGGCTGTATCTTTGGCTTTAAAAGCCTGCCAAGCGGGTATGAGCATCTATTTCACAACCATGGCGGACCTGATCGTCAAACTGAAGAAGGACCATGAAGCGGGGCGTCCCGGCAAGGGGCGAAGCTACTATAAATCCTCACTTGTGATCGTGGATGAGGTTGGGTACACGCCCATCGACCGACAGGAATGCAATCTGTTCTTTCAGTTTGTAGCCACCCGCTATGAAAAGGCCAGTACCGTAATCACGTCTAACAAGGCCTTCTCCGATTGGGCGGAATTGCTTCAGGATCAAATCATCGTCACTGCGATATTGGATCGTCTCCTTCACCATAGCGTAGTGATAACGATCAATGGAAACAGCTACCGTTTGAAGGGGAAAAATATGGAGGAATCAATAAATGCCATTCAGTAGATAGGGGCGTGTGGCTCATTTTTAACGACCCAAATTGGCTCAGTTCTTCGCGACCGTTGACACGGTCCGCCAATTCTCACGGGCCATAACAATAGCGCCTTTGAGGCCACTGGAAAAGGCGCGCTCGCCCGGAGCACGCCTTTTTGATTTTCAGAATTGCAGGATGGGTTCAGGTATGAGAATTATCACCTTTATCTGCTGCGGACGGCGGTACATAACAGGGTGGCAAAACCGGCCATCATCATCAATCCCCAACCCTGAAAACAGAGCGCCAGGCTGTTCAGGAAGCAACCGCCGCCACCACCGCTGTCGCCCCCGCCGGCGCCGTCTCCATCGCCGCTGTCGTCATCGCTATCGTCGTCACTGTCACCGTTGTCGTCATCGGTCGTAATATTTTCGACGGAAAGTCCCCCTGGGTCAACAATGCAACCGTTTGCGATACCATCTGCATCTCCAGGTCCACCGTCCACCAAATGGATTTTTAAAAATCTCACACCTTCACCAATGCCGTCAACCCAGGGGCCATCGATATCAACAGCAGACATGATATCTCCATATACATCCCAAGTGGTGCCATTAAATTTTCTATATACAGCATGTTGCGAATCATCCAAGTTTGAAACATGCTGTGGGAGTTTTATGATAACATCTGTTTCATCTCCTGCTTCATCGAGGAATATCCTAAATTCATTTAGTCCAAATGGAAATGCTCCATCGGGTAATTCTTGAAAGTTAAGGCAGGATTTCGGGATATTAACACTGTTGTATTTCATTGAAGTTGGCCCTAATGATAATGAACCGTTTTCTGCGTAAATCCATGCTCCATCCCCTTCTTCAATGATTATATCACTGTCTAAACATGGTATGTCAAAATAACTGTCGGTAATCACAGTGGATATAATTTGGCTTGACTCTTCAGAAGTCATTATTTGTGAGTCGAAATCAGAGACAGCACCTTCCAGATAATCAGGCATTCCGTCCGCATCAGTGTCTCCAATCCCTTCTTCTATATCATCTACGCCGTCATTGTCCTGATCTGTAATCATGTTTCTTTTAAAATAGTCTGCAATACCGATATTCACTAATACAGGGTACTGGCTTTTCCCTATTATGGGAGTTATATAAGATGTTTCTGCAAAAATGTCATAATCACCATCGGTTATAAAACTAATTCCGCCTTTCGAAGCAAGCAAGTTGTCCTCGGAGAATAATGAACCATTTAGTAAAGATATATTTTTGAATTTAGGTAACAAAACATAGAATGTATTTGTTTCACCATCACCAACAGATCCGGAATCCCAAACTATTTCATCATCATAACTTTCCATTGAGCTAATCTTCAACTGTACAGAACCTATCCCAGCAACACCATCACTCTCATAAATATCCATATGCGTACGCAAAATTAACATCGGTAACAATGTGCGATTTGGTTCATAAGCTGTCCTGTCCATATAATTGCCGGTATCATCAAATAGTACAAAACGCCATTTATTTGTAACACCAGCAATTTGAAGAATACTAATAATAGAATCGACAGTGGTTATTACTGGTGTCACACTATTTCCTAAGGTATCCTTTAAAACGGATTTTAACCCTTCACATAATTGTTCCTCCCAAGGCATGATATCATCTGAACCATCGGGAAGCTTAAATAATCTATAAAGTCTAAAATCTCCTATTTCTTTTACAAATACCATATTGTTGTCTGAAAATATATATTGGCCACTTTGAAGGCTTGCAGGATAACTCAGGTCTCCTTCTAAAAGTGTGCCATTTGATAGTATTTTACCCTCTAAAAGATAGGTCTCACCATCAGGAGGTGTCCAGCTTAGATTGCCAAAATATTCTTGGCCACTATCTAAATAAATTTCATTGAAAATCATATCATAAACAATATTATTACTAAGTGCTTTTATTTTTATCCTTACTTCAAAAGTGGCTGGTTCTCCAATATTTTTTATTACAAAATAGGGCTCTGCATCATCAACATTATAAATGGCGCTTTGGTTTAAAAATTTAAGAACTTTAAAGCCTGCATTGACTCCATTATTTTCAGAAATAATTGTATAATCAGAACTCATGATAACACTTGGTGCGCTTTCAACTCCAGAAATATTATGCCCATATTCATCCCGAACAGTAATTTTTAGATAGTACGTTCCTGGTAATTCATAATTCCAGATGGTTGAGTATGAATACGTATCATATTTTTCAATAATTGGCGTTATAATTTCCTTTTGTAACGTAGGCAAAGATGATTTGGTCTGATAGATCTCAAATAAAATATTAAATGACGCGTCTTTCCCTAAATTATATAAATCAAAATATGGATTTGCGTTTGTACCGGATTCTGATTTTATTTCTCCATCTAAAAAACCGAGGTCTGTAATACCGGCCTTTACAGAATCCAAATAATCAATCTTGGCAGTATAATTTTTACTTACAGTAGTAAGTGTCAACTCTTCAATATCAATAGCAACACTTAATGCAGTATCATAGTCTTCTACATAAGAAAAAATTACCTTATAACTTCCAACCTGAATATCGGTTAGCGTTGAACCACTATCCATCCATTCCATTTCGAAGTCTTTAATCTTCCACTTGGCACCAAGCTCAACAGCACCTGCGGGAGTAATGATGACCTTTAGTGAGCCGGTTTTAGGAACCAATGAATACTTTTGAGTTACCTTGGTTACCATGCCATCCGACACCTTGATCGTAACTGAGGCAGGCGTTTCATAACCTGACGCGGAATTGAACCCAATCGTGTAGGAACCTTCGGGAAACCCGCTGATTTTTTTACCGCTATCGTTCCATGCTCCACTGCCAAAATTTGTGACACGCCACTTGGCGCCTGCCGAAATTGCCTCACTCGGCGTAATGGTTACACTGATGCTTCCTGTTTTTTCGTCGTAGTAAGCCGAAGCGGTGGTTGTTTGATCTGCTTTGATGGTTACGCTTTTATTGGAAGGGGTGTTCCATCCATCGGTGGATTTATAGCTTACCGTATGGGTGCCTGTACTCAACCCCGAAACCGTTTCTCCGCTTTCTTGCCAACTTCCGCTGTCTACTCGCCAACGGGCTCCAGCCGTCACCGCAGCGGCAGGTGTTATTGTAACTTTCAGGGAACCTGTTTGAGGGACGGCCTCATAATTTTGAGTCACCTTGGTTACCATGCCATCCGACACCTTGACGGTAACTGAGGCAGGCGTTTCATAACCTGACGCGGAATTGAACCCAATCGTGTAGGAACCTTCGGGAAACCCGCTGATTTTTTTACCGCTATCGTTCCATGCTCCACTGCCAAAATTTGTGACACGCCACTTGGCGCCTGCCGAAATTGCCTCACTCGGCGTAATGGTTACACTGATGCTTCCTGTTTTTTCGTCGTAGTAAGCCGAAGCGGTGGTTGTTTGATCTGCTTTGATGGTTACGCTTTTATTGGAAGGGGTGTTCCATCCATCGGTGGATTTATAGCTTACCGTATGGGTGCCTGTACTCAACCCCGAAACCGTTTCTCCGCTTTCTTGCCAACTTCCGCTGTCTACTCGCCAACGGGCTCCAGCCGTCACCGCAGCGGCAGGTGTTATTGTAACTTTCAGGGAACCTGTTTGAGGGACGGCCTCATAATTTTGAGTCACCTTGGTTACCATGCCATCCGACACCTTGACGGTAACTGAGGCAGGCGTTTCATAACCTGACGCGGAATTGAACCCAATCGTGTAGGAACCTTCGGGAAACCCGCTGATTTTTTTACCGCTATCGTTCCATGCTCCACTGCCAAAATTTGTGACACGCCACTTGGCGCCTGCCGAAATTGCCTCACTCGGCGTAATGGTTACACTGATGCTTCCTGTTTTTTCGTCGTAGTAAGCCGAAGCGGTGGTTGTTTGATCTGCTTTGATGGTTACGCTTTTATTGGAAGGGGTGTTCCATCCATCGGTGGATTTATAGCTTACCGTATGGGTGCCTGTACTCAACCCCGAAACCGTTTCTCCGCTTTCTTGCCAACTTCCGCTGTCTACTCGCCAACGGGCTCCAGCCGTCACCGCAGCGGCAGGTGTTATTGTAACTTTCAGGGAACCTGTTTGAGGGACGGCCTCATAATTTTGAGTCACCTTGGTTACCATGCCATCCGACACCTTGACGGTAACTGAGGCAGGCGTTTCATAACCTGACGCGGAATTGAACCCAATCGTGTAGGAACCTTCGGGAAACCCGCTGATTTTTTTACCGCTATCGTTCCATGCTCCACTGCCAAAATTTGTGACACGCCACTTGGCGCCTGCCGAAATTGCCTCACTCGGCGTAATGGTTACACTGATGCTTCCTGTTTTTTCGTCGTAGTAAGCCGAAGCGGTGGTTGTTTGATCTGCTTTGATGGTTACGCTTTTATTGGAAGGGGTGTTCCATCCATCGGTGGATTTATAGCTTACCGTATGGGTGCCTGTACTCAACCCCGAAACCGTTTCTCCGCTTTCTTGCCAACTTCCGCTGTCTACTCGCCAACGGGCTCCAGCCGTCACCGCAGCGGCAGGTGTTATTGTAACTTTCAGGGAACCTGTTTGAGGGACGGCCTCATAATTTTGAGTCACCTTGGTTACCATGCCATCCGACACCTTGACGGTAACTGAGGCAGGCGTTTCATAACCTGACGCGGAATTGAACCCAATCGTGTAGGAACCTTCGGGAAACCCGCTGATTTTTTTACCGCTATCGTTCCATGCTCCACTGCCAAAATTTGTGACACGCCACTTGGCGCCTGCCGAAATTGCCTCACTCGGCGTAATGGTTACACTGATGCTTCCTGTTTTTTCGTCGTAGTAAGCCGAAGCGGTGGTTGTTTGATCTGCTTTGATGGTTACGCTTTTATTGGAAGGGGTGTTCCATCCATCGGTGGATTTATAGCTTACCGTATGGGTGCCTGTACTCAACCCCGAAACCGTTTCTCCGCTTTCTTGCCAACTTCCGCTGTCTACTCGCCAACGGGCTCCAGCCGTCACCGCAGCGGCAGGTGTTATTGTAACTTTCAGGGAACCTGTTTGAGGGACGGCCTCATAATTTTGAGTCACCTTGGTTACCATGCCATCCGACACCTTGACGGTAACTGAGGCAGGCGTTTCATAACCTGACACGGAATTGAACCCAATCGTGTAGGAACCTTCGGGAAACCCGCTGATTTTTTTACCGCTATCGTTCCATGCTCCACTGCCAAAATTTGTGACACGCCACTTGGCGCCTGCCGAAATTGCCTCACTCGGCGTAATGGTCACACTGATGCTTCCTGTTTTTTCGTCGTAGTAAGCCGAAGCGGTGGTTGTTTGATCTGCTTTGATGGTTACACTCTTGTCGGAAGGGGTGTTCCATCCATCGATGGATTTATAGCTTACCGTATGTGTGCCTGTACTCAACCCCGAAACCGTTTCTCCGCTTTCTTGCCAACTTCCGCTGTCTACTCGCCAACGGGCTCCAGCCGTCACTGCGTCAGCAGGTGTTATTGTTACTTTCAGGGAACCTGTTGGTTCCGGTACGCTAATTGTCCATTTAATGTAAGCCGTATAGTTCCAATTTGAATCGTATAAAAGAGCTTTTATAGATTGCTCGCCATAATGAATGAATTTGTGTGTATATAAAGAGTAATTTGTAGTTGATATTGTGTCGGTTTGTTTGAGCGCACTGCTGGAGGAATGGTACCACTCTACATGCCACCCTGATGTTATTCCTGTTACCATAAATAAAGGAGCCGCATTTAGGCTTTGAGTGATTCCAGAATAAGTTTTTGATGACCCTGTAAAAGTATGAGTATATCTTGTCGCGGAGTAAGCATCTCTATTAAATGATAATAATGCGATAGATAAAAGAAATACAGTAAATATAATTTTTCTCATCGATCTGCTCCTATGTGAAAATATTTATTTTGCTTACATCGCTACAGGTGGTTATAAATGTTTTTAATTTAATGTTGTTTATGTACTTTTATTGCTCAGTATTTATGTGCTTTGGATTATATGAAATTGAGAAAATAGAAATATATTTCAGAGTGATATAAATATATGAGAACATTTGGTGTTAAATAGAAGGGGTGGGATCTGGTGGAAAGCTACATTTTCCTGAACAGTGCGATTCGTGAGGATGATAATGGCATGATACAACTTTTTTATTTTACCTAACCATCGCCAATGCAAAATCCAGAAGTGCTCGGTTCTGTAGATCTCTTTCCAGACCGTTGGTACCCTTGTAAATCCGCCAAAGACAGAGACGAATCTAATCCAATCTCATATTATCTCCTTTAATCTTTTCTTTTCCCATTTCCTTATTCAGACTCTTTATAAATCAAAAGTTCTCAAAAAAAGTTACAAATGCAGCGAATTACAAATTGAGCTGCTAACGACGCAAGTCTGACTCGAATTAGATTTATCCTAAAAAGTAGAGACGTTATAAGAGAATAATGGGTGCTTGCAGGGAAAGGATGGAACCAGGTGAGAGCTCATTGTTTCTTAGTGCTCGGTTCTGTGGATCTCTTTCCGGACCGTGGTACCCTTTCAGTCAAACCAGCCATTAAATGCATACGAATCCATGGCAAACTCTAATTATCTCGTTTAATCTCCTCTTTTCTCGTGCTATCCGGGGGTAAAAGGTTTTCACATATTGTGCCAAATTGTATTGAGTGGAAAGGCTGTCAACGGTCGCGAAGAACTGAGCCAATTTGGGTCGTTAAAAATGAGCCACACGCCCCTATCTACTGAATGGCATTTATTGATTCCTCCATATTTTTCCCCTTCAAACGGTAGCTGTTTCCATTGATCGTTATCACTACGCTATGGTGAAGGAGACGATCCAATATCGCAGTGACGATGATTTGATCCTGAAGCAATTCCGCCCAATCGGAGAAGGCCTTGTTAGACGTGATTACGGTACTGGCCTTTTCATAGCGGGTGGCTACAAACTGAAAGAACAGATTGCATTCCTGTCGGTCGATGGGCGTGTACCCAACCTCATCCACGATCACAAGTGAGGATTTATAGTAGCTTCGCCCCTTGCCGGGACGCCCCGCTTCATGGTCCTTCTTCAGTTTGACGATCAGGTCCGCCATGGTTGTGAAATAGATGCTCATACCCGCTTGGCAGGCTTTTAAAGCCAAAGATACAGCCAGGTGCGTCTTGCCAACACCGGGAGGGCCAAGAAAAATGACATTTCCATTTTGGCGAATGAATGTCAGATCAAATAACGACATGACACGCCTACGATCCAGTTTGGGCTGGAAGGTAAAATCGAATTCATCAATACCCTTTGTGAACGGTAATCCTGATATCTTCAGGGCCGTTTCAATCCGGCGTTGTTCCTTCTGCGCCACTTCTTCCTCAAGCAAGTCATCCAAAAAGCTGAGATAGCTTTGGCTGTTTTGCTCGGCGGATTTAACGATACTGCCCAGGATCTCCCGTATCCTGGGCAAACGCAGCCTGGTCAAATTGGCTTCAATGCGATTGGCCACCAATGTGTCCGTCATAATTGTACCTCCTGTGCGAACTGCTCGTAGGTATCAATCGGGCGGATATCCACCGGTATGTCATACAGGGGCTTATTCGGGCTGATGGTGCATTTGGCGCGGCCCTTACCCTGCTTAGGATGAGCGTATTTGCGCCGGTTCATCTCACGGTCCTTTTTCAGTTCCGCATAAAAGCGCTTGTCTTGAACAAGATTACCTTTGGACGAAGGGATTGTATAAATGACGACCAGACGGTTATCGTCAAAGATCCGCAGGGTACATTCCTTAACTCTCAGAACAACGGTTTTCCCCACCAGCTTGTGCGGGACAACAAAGCCATTGCCTTCGAATCTAACCGTACAATCCTTATGGACTTTCCTGAAGATCCTGTAGGAAGTATCGAAAGGCTGTCGTGGTAACTGGCTAAGATGTGGTTGTTCTCTTTCAAAACGGTCAGCGACGACTTCGTGGGTGGTGCCATGTATCCGCTGATCTTTTATTCGTAACCAACGGTTCAGATCTTTGTTGGCTGTTTCGAGGCAAGCGTATCCATAGCCGCGCCAAAAGCCCTCACGGATGAAGGTGTAAGGTCTCTCGACCTTTCCCTTCACCCAAGCCGCATAGGCTGGTGCCACCCGTGGGATGAACCCGTAATGCAGAGCAAAACCGATCAATGTATCGTTGAATTTGTCTCGTCCCGCTATCCGACCAATGTAGACATTTTTCATCCGGTCATACAAAATTTCGGTGGGCACGCCGCCGAAGTAGTCGAAGGCCCGGATATGGCAATCCAGAAAAGTCGTCAGGTCGCAGTGTCTAATCAGCTCTGCATAGATTTTACGAGAGTAGCCCAAAATTATTGAGAAGAGATATAATTTCTCGACGTTTCCATCGGCATGCTCAACCTGAAACTCTGCAAAATCTACCTGTGCCTGGTAGCCGGGCTCTGTTTCAAATCGCATGTAGGCAACCTTTTGGTGTTGCCCCTTTAGTTGGGCTACCCGGCGTTTGACGATTTCGTAGCTTCCGGTAAACCCCATGTTGACCAGTCTGTCGTAAATCCAGGTCGCCGTATAGTCGTCTTCGGAAAGCCAAGCGTCTATATTGTCCTTAAATGGGTCAAGCAGGCTTCTGCGCCGCCTGGGTTCTGCTGGGGCAAGGATCAACTCCGGATCATCAATGTATTTTTTAACGGTGTTACGGCTGACGCCAAGCTTCCTGGCAATTGCTCGCTGGGTCAGTCCCTTGCGGTGCAAAGTGAGAATATCCAAAATGGTCTCCTTTTTTTCAAAGGCTGAAGTTTCCCGTTTTTTATAGCCACTAGCGCACTGATGAACTTATGACTGAATTCAGAATAATCAATGATATCAATAAGTTACGAATTTTTGGGCGCGCCGTAACCTATTGATATCATTGCAAATATTCTCCAAGACTTCGGGGGAAAACGTAAAAAAGCTAATAAATACGGAATGTTAATGTTGCTTGCGAGGCCAGGTTGTGGTATGTTTCTTCTACCACGAAAAAAACACCAAAACCTGGAGGCCTCGCATGTTTATACTACACGACATTCTCAAAAAACTCAAAAGCCAATTCCCACAATCGGGGAAAGCCCAGGAACGTAGTGTTTGGTTCGTATACACGGTCATTGCCATCATCATTCCGTTTACATCGTCAAAAACATCCAATATCCTCCGATGTCTCAAAACGGTGTTCGGATTTGATTGGATAAAAAGGAAAAAGTTCTACACGTTCATGGCCTCTCCAAAAATTCCTTGGACACGGTTATGGCAAACGCTGTGGAAAACGATACCGGAGCCGTTGACCGATGGCATGTTGTTGATAGCCCTTGACGATTGTATCAATCCAAAAACGGGAAAGAAAATATTTGGCTGCGACAAAATTTTCGATCACGCCGCCAAGCAGAACCAATCCAGATATCCATGGGCACAAAACATCGTTGCCGTGGGGCTGTTAAAAAAGATCAAAGGACGGTGGGCCTGTCTACCTTTGAGCTACCGGTTCTATCTTTTGAAAAAAAGCATTAAACGTATCAACCGCAGCCATGGAGTGACGTTGGCATTCAAAAGCAAGCTTGCCATGGCCGCAGAGATGATCGCGGAAATTGCCGAAACCTTTCACCGTATTAAGGTGGTAATCGTCACGGACTCATGGTTCGGTAATAATGGTCTTTGGAAACCGTTGCACGGCAAACTGGGCATATGGGTTAATATGATATCGAGGCTTAGATCGAACAACAATTTGTT
The DNA here is from genome assembly GCA_963668455.2 of uncultured Desulfosarcina sp. Classification (GTDB taxonomy): domain Bacteria; phylum Desulfobacterota; class Desulfobacteria; order Desulfobacterales; family Desulfosarcinaceae; genus Desulfosarcina. The sequence continues at coordinate 343,717 of CAXXOY010000011.1, read as the reverse complement.
TGAACTGCCGGGTCCACATTCCAGTCGACCGGGACGTCCCCGGAAATATGGAAAAAATATCGGCAACGCTACGTCGCTGGCCGTTCGATTTAAATCCCTGGCAAGAGAATACACCGTCAATCTATATGGCCGCGACCGGACCATAGTCGCCTATGACCGGGTTCTTATGCTCAAGACAATCCGTTGCGCGATCAAGGTGGTGTGGGTCTACCGCCAAACCCAGTGGGTAGCGCTCTATTCAACCGATTTAACTTTATCGGCGCAGCAAATTGTCGAGTATTACGGCGCCCGATGGAAGATCGAAGCTTTTTTCAAAGAACTGAAGCGTGACATCGGCAGTGCCGACACTCAAACTCGGCACCCGCAGGCCGTCAGCAATCACCTTCACTTTTGCATGTTGGCGACAACCGTGGTCTGGATCTATGCCTGCCGGATGGAGAAGGCGCCAACACGACGGCATGCTGTCGATGGCCGTAATGGTTTTGCCTTCTCCGATGTTCGCCGGGCTGTTGCAAAAGCTGCGCTGGACAGTAATTTCAATAGGGTTTTCCCGTTGCAGCGAAAATCCGTCGTTAATTCTCTCGTGGAAGTACTACTGCGTATTGCAGCTTAGTAAAATTTAGCAAACTTTAGTTTCAAAGGTTGAACCTCCTGATTAGTTCTTAGTGAAAAATGCTCACATTAAGCATTTTCCACCACGATGGGTGGCTCAATCTTAAACGACCATTTTTGGCTCAGTTTATCACGACCATTAACAAAGGCTACGGTATTAAAGGATATTATGGGTGGTAGGAAATGTATGGTGTTACATTTTGTTGTGTATTGTCGGGAATGATAGCAATTTAAGTGTTACAGAATTACACACAGATAAGAAAAACGGTTTTTAGAACACGTGATTCAGGAGGCGGCTAACCCGTCTCGATCATACACGTGGGAGTGCTTTGTTTGCACTGGCCGGGAATTGAGTCGTAGTCGTTGTCGGTCGGGCAGAGCGTAGCGAAATCCAACGGCCAATTGTTGGGTTTCGTTCCTCAACCCAACCTACGATGCTGTGTGAGTATTTCTGATTCGGAGGCGAATTTGTTGTTGTCAATTTCAAGATCCCAATCGAAATTCACCTGAGATGCAATTTTATTATATTCAACCACCTTGTCGTCGTAAATTGGGATATGATTCTCAGCGTCTCGCGTCATGACACGCGCCAAACAAATATCGAGATCAGCAAAAACGCGGTAAAGGTCCAATAAACCACATCTTCACAGATCCAACACGTCATGGCAATATACCCTTCAAAAAAAGGAGGGCACCACATGCCAAAAGATTTCGATCAGCAAAGCGACCAAGGAAAACGAGAATTTTGGAAGAGCCATCTTGAACAATGGGAACAAAGCGGCCTGAGCCAACTCGCCTATTGCCGTCAACACCATCTCAAATCTCATCGGTTTTATTACTGGCGACGACGGATTTTAAAAAAGCAAACGAATGTTTCGTTTTTGCCCATAAGACTTTCCGCCAATCCAATGCCTCATCCGCAAACCGTTCGCGTTCTCATGCCAAACGGATGTTCCATTGAGATAGAAGGGCTGGATGGCTCGGAACAATTAACCCGTTTGGTTAATCTCGTGGCAGGTTTATGATGCTGCCCGATTACCCGCAACAGGTCTATCTGGCCGTTGGCGATACGGATATGCGCAAGTCGATCAATGGGCTGTCAGTTTTGGTCGAGCAGGCCATGAGACATAATCCTTTTACCGGCGACATGTTCGTTTTCTGCAACCGGCGCCGCAACATGATTAAAATTCTTTACTGGGATCAAAACGGTTTTGCCTTATGGCACAAACGACTTGAGAAGCAGCGATTCCATTGGCCCACGTCAACAGACGAAGTCGTTTCTCTTGAGACGAAGGAGCTCGAGTGGCTTCTTGCCGGCCTGGATTATACGCACGCACAATAGCCGTTTAAACTACCGTTTCGCAAGCTGAGAAAATAGCATTTTACATCGTTTAAACATTTACAATTACAGTCAGTTATGATACTTAACGGGCATGACTTCGGAACTGACAAACTTGCCTGAAGACGCCCAGTCCTTAAAGCAGATCGTTTTCTCTCAAAAGCAGCAGATCGAGTATTTAGAGGAGATGAACCGGCTGCTGAAGAACGAGCTGTTCGGTCGCAAAAGCGAAGTCATCCCTACTGTCAATCCCAACCAGCTTCAGTTGTTCGCCCCGGATAAGCCTGTTGAACCGATTCAAAACGATGACGAAATCGTCGTCCCAGAGCATACCCGCAAAAAACGTGGCCGCAAGCCATTGCCCGAGGAACTGCCGCGAGTCGAGGTTATCCACGATATCCCTGAAGACGAGAAACGTTGTGCGTGTGGCGCGGAATTGAGCCGAATCGGCGAAGAGATCTGCGAGAAACTCGATTACGTTCCGCCCAAGATTCGGGTGATTCGTCACGTTCGCCCCAAATATGCCTGCAAGGCTTGCGAAGGCGTCGAGGACGACGGCCCCACGGTCAAAATCGCACCACCGGCAAAACAACTGATTCCCAAAAGCAACGCCACCGAGGGTCTGCTGGCGCACGTCGCCACATCGAAATTTGCCGATGCGATTCCCCTGAACCGCCAACAAAAAATATTCAGCCGCCTGGGCGTCGATATCTCAAAGTCCACCATGGCCAACTGGATGATCGAAACCGCCGGTTGCAGTCAACCGATCATCGAACTTTTGCAACAGGAAATTCGAAGCGGGCCTGTGATCAATATCGACGAAAGCCCATTTCAAGTTCTCCAGGAACCGGGACGCAACAATACCGCAAAGTCGTATATGTGGGTATTTTGCGGCGGACCGTTGGGCGCCCCCGTGGTGCTATATCAATACCATCCAACCCGTAGTGGCAAGGTGGTGCACGATATGCTGGACGACTATACGGGCTACGTTCAAAGCGACGGTTACAGCGGCTACGATCAGCTTTCCCAAAAAGAGGGTATTACTCATCTTGGATGCCTGGCGCATGCCCGGCGTAAATTCGTCGAAGTGAACAAGGGCCGCAAGCGTGGCAAGCAAAAAACATCCAAGAACCTTGCCGACGAAGCATTGGAATATATTGGCGCGCTGTACGACATCGAACGATATGCTCGGAAAAACGATCTCTCATATGAGCAAATACTTGAATTGCGGCAGGAGAAGTCCGAGCCGATCCTGGATAAATTCAAGACCTGGCTGGATACCTATCATCCGCAGGTTCCTCCCAAAGGCCTGCTCGGCAAGGCTATCCAATACACCCTGAATCAATGGGACAAACTTGTTGGCTATACCGAAGCCGGATTCCTGAAACCCGACAACAATGTTGCCGAAAATGCCATTCGGCCGTTTGTAGTGGGTCGAAAGAATTGGTTGTTCTCAGGCGCGCCCCGGGGTGCCGATGCCAGCGCAACCTTTTTCAGCCTCATTGAAACCGCCAAGGCCAACGGCCTGGAGCCGTACGCCTACCTACGCTACCTGTTTGCCAAATTGCCTTTTGCCGAAACGCCGGAAGATTACCAGGCTCTCTTGCCTAAAAATCTCGACAACGATACGCTGTCGCAAGTTCTTTTTCCAAGTTAACCGACTCCGGGTCCGATCCAAAATCTTTTCCACACACTGTGAGCGCACCATGACAAATTTGGTGACGCTTGTTAAGGTGGGGTCTATTGGACCTTTACAAAACGCGAATAAGCTTAACAATATATTTCTCTTTTAGAGATGCGTGAAATTTTATAAAGCCTTCACCCGCACCAAGGTTTTCAATCATAACGTTGTTGCAAAATGTGAAAGCCAAATCAATTTCTCTATTGTCACAAAATTCAGTTGGATTGCGTAGCTATCTGAACGATCTGCTCCGGCAAACTTAGCAGGTTTGATAGACGCCGAAAGCCTGGAAGGAGCTTTTCTGTATCGGGGAGTGGTTCAATGTCGCATTTTTCACCATTCATCTCGATTGAGGCAAACAGTTCTTCCAGGCTCGATTTGCCATCCAGAAGGATACCCATATAATCCGGATTGCTCAAGTTTTTTACCAACGGAGTTTCGGCCAGCATGGTCTGCAACCGTTTTCGCATACTATTGTTTCCTGTCCTTCGGCGATATTCGCGGCGCTGGCGACGAAAAAACTGTTCAAGGATATTGTTGGCCCGTTGCGGATATATCGTTGCGGGGCCTGTAGACGTATTGATTTCTATTGGATCGGCAAAAAGTTTATCGCCATAACGATCGATTTGTTTAGCAACTTTGAGGCAAAGCGGATCATCGGCAAATTTGTTGTTCTCCAGCCGTTTGCGAAATTGATTAACTCCTTGTTCGATGCTGCCCATGTCCTTGGTGCTGCCTTCATCGTTAAGGCCTTTGCCGCTACCGGGCAAGGCGATACGCATCTTCTCCCGAAGATCGTCAAACAGCAGGCAACGCCAGCGCAGTTCTTCAACGGCTGGCTCGAACACGGGGTCCTGAACAATAGCGACAACCTGGCGAACCAACTTATAAAATATACGATTGCCGATCCGGTCCTCAGCGGGCAGACACCGAATCAGGTCCGGCAAATACTCGGTTAATATCAACAGGCGCCGAGAGAACTCCAACAAGGGACGGTCGAAAGGAAAACCGTAGCCGTCGCCATTTTGCTTGCCCTGCAAGCACCACAGGGCCAGCGAGTAGGTCGATACCAGGGGCAGCAATGTCATATCGGAGACGGGGTCGGCACGCCTTATTAACGTTGCCAACTGTCTGGCATCGATGTCGTGCGGTTCAATTGTCTGGCGTACCTGACGCACCAGGGCATTGAGTTTGGTGGTGGCCGCATGCGTTCGCAGGCAGCTCCGCAGTTTGCGGTGGCAAGGATCGATCAGATCTTTGCCCACATCGCGCAGAAAGTGAAAGTGGCAGATAAAATCTCGGCAGTTGGGAAAAACCTCTGCCACCGCTTTTAGAATACCGGTGCCCATGTCGTGAACACAGGCGATCGGTTCGCCGTAATCACGGCGTAGCCGTTTTAAAAACGGAATGATGTATTCGGACCGTTCGCTGGGCAGCTTCACATTGGCCAGTACAAATTGGCTCAGGCTGTCCAGGCCGGTCATCAAGGCCGGTGAATCCGCCTCATGGGTGGCATCCAGATGCAGGATGTAACCACCGGAACGCTGCATGGCCCGATTGATTCGCGGTGTAGCTCGACGATGAGCGATGGCCAGATAGGTGATGAACTTTTGTCCCAGGTATTCGATCTCCGATGCGCATAGATCGACATGGCGGGCGAGAAGTCCTTGGCGAACCTGTTCGATATTTTGGTGTTGCTCGAACAACGCACGACCGACAAAGACCAGCACATCCCAGGCTACATTGCAGCAGCGCGGAACCAGACAACGCAATGCTTCGGAACGAAAAAGGCTCCCGCATTGCGGGCATTCGAGGATAGTCTCATGCGCGACAAACGGCGTAGTCATACTCAGTACTGTCTTTTTTCTCGTTTTCTGCACATTGAGTTTGCTGTCGCACAGACAGGTATCGTGTTCCGGTCGAAACCGAACCGTCGGCACCCGGGCAAACAAACCGGCCGGGCGAGTCTCCCGACCAAGCCGCTCCAGGCATCGGTTCAGCGCCGCCAAAGCTGCCGCACCGGAGTTTAACCCGTTTTTTTTAAACCGTGTCGACGGAACAGTTCCATGACTTGCCTGGCTTCGATACGCACTCCGGTGCGCCGTTTAACCGCTTGTGCCAATTGCCCGAACCCGGCATCGGGGTGGCGAATAAACTCGACCAGCACCAGAATCGCCATTTCGGCCGGAAGTTGACCACTGTCGTTTTTTTGAATTGCCCGAGACTGAGCGCCGGCCGTTTCGTCATCGGCGGCCAGGTAGACAAATGAACGCCCCAGCTTTTGTCGCTGCAAGCGGCCTTGACGGACCAAGGACACCAGCACCGAATGGCAACGGCAGTGCAGCATTTGTCCAAGTTGCTCGGCACTCATTCCCGCCGCGCTGCCCGACACCAACATGACAAGGGTATCGGTGAGACTTCCTGTACGTGAGAAGCCGATGTCTTTGTAAAACCATAATCCTTGACGTCCGAAGCGAGGTATCGAAGCCAGTGTGTACCAGCGCCCGTTGTGGGTAAAACTGCTGTAGTAACCGATCATTGCCATGAACCGTCTAACAGAAGGTACGGAATAGTCCGACTGCTCGGCCAAGGGGGCGATCATCCAACAAGGCTGCTTTTTAAACAGCGCTCTGATTTTATCCGAGCCATTGTTTGCTAACGCCATGGCGGCCTCCTGATAAAGTAATGCATATAGTCCAATTATAGGGTGTTTTATGCATTACATTATCACTAATAGCCGCTTTCAACAAGTCCAATGATGTTGGCAAAATAAGCGATGCACTTTTAAAAATGCTATTGTGATCAATAGTATATGGTTTCAAACGAAAGTATTTCTACATGAGAAGAATTGGTTTGGCGGATACAGAAAAATGATCATGTATGGCACGGAATAAACATGTAACTATTTGAATTCTTTCAATCCAACTGAATTTTGTTTCTATAGCAATTTCTTGTTCGACTTTTTCCCAGCCATCTTCTTCTTGATTCAATTTCAACCAAATATTTTCTACGCGCAAAAAGAAAATGTCGGTATTATTCTCGACAAGCGTGCCTATATAAGTCTTGCCAGAACCCTTTCGGGCCAATTAACATGTAAATCGTTTTTTTCAACATTTCAATTGCATTATTAATGGAGCTTTACTTCTGCAAGAGTTAGTCCGCCATATTTAACGTCAGCAAAATCAAAATGCAGCTTTCATTCAGTATTTACTTCGTTGATCAACTCACAACAGGTTTAAACGAATATATTTTCTTCTCGCTTGAGATTGTCAATGGTGAACTCGGTTAACTCTTCTTAAAACAGGCTACAAACGACCCGTTCGGTTTGACGATCGGCTCAAGCGTCGCGTAACAGATATTTAGGTCCGTTGCACCGGCAGCAGCTACCATATCTTCAATATCATGTCCTTCAAGAGAGAAAATTTCTTCAAAATTGCGGCCGGATCTTTTTTCATGTATTTTCATACGAACGTTCACGGCATTTTCATGCTTTTCGTTTAGCCATGTAAAACCATACGCTTCCGAGTCATAAGTAAAAGTCTGCCCGACCATATGCTTTGCTTTGTTTCTTGTTCCCCCGTCACATATAAATATACCGTTATCCTTTAAGCAGGCTGATATTGAAGATAGTGCTTTCCCCAGGTTTTTATTGCCCAATACATGGCCAAGCGAATCAAAGCATAGAATAACGTCATATTGACTACTTAACGCTAAATCGCATATGTTTTTGTTATATGTTTTTAGGCCTTTTTGATTCGCATACGTTAACATATCCTTTGAGATATCCGATCCTTCGATGTTGTAACCTGAATCCAGAAACTTTTTGGCCAATATACCCGTACCACAAGACGCGTCCAAAATGCTCGTCGCATCTGGATTGAACTTATCAATAATCTCCAAAGCCAAATCAAAATATTTCTGGTGCAGCAAAGGAAACGTATCTTTTATATATTGGTCGTAAAATCTTGAAAATATTTCATAGGCATCCATACTATCTGGTCCCTTGTTCGCCAGTGGGCTTTTGCATATTATTGGCTATTTGGCATCATGGAATGAGTTGCGCGATCATCTAGTCTATAACATTCTCACTATTCCCACTGGTGCTGATCGCAAGCAGGACATCCCCTTTTTTTGCATTGGCTTCAAGATATCTTGAGAAGATTTGGCTGTAGCCATAATCATTCCCTACACAACTGATATGCCCCGGGTCACTTATGGCCGATGCCGGCAACGCTTTGCGATCAAGCCTGTAGCGCCCTGAAAATTCTTCGGCGAAGTGCATTGCGTCACACATCGACCCGCCATTGCCACAACTGAATACACGACCGCCAGTGGAAAAACATTCCACGAGAACTTTGCCTGCGTTTGATGTGGCCGTCATTGCCGTTTTGTCCATCAAAAGTGAATCTAAAGCAGACGCTGCATCATTGAGCGTTTTTTTAACTATATTTTCCATTTCACGAGCCCTTTATAAAAAACATACCGGCGCCATATCTTTCCGTGGGTCTTGCCATGAACCCATAGCGCGCATAGAAAGGCTCGAGTCCTTTGGCCGCGAAAAGCGCAATATAGGCATTTTTTCGTGCTTGTGTATCGATATGGCCCATGACGGCATCCAGAAGCCGCGTACCATGGCCCTGATGTTGAAACTCAGGATGTATGATGACATCTTGAATATAGAAATATAAAGCGCCGTCACCATTAACCGTGGCCATGCCGATAATTTGATCGTCCCTTTCCACAATGAAGCCGCACCGGGTATTGGCCAGTGCGGCCGAAACAGCATCCGGATCAGGTACAGGCCACCCCACCGCATGCTTTAGCGCCAGATATGTTTTGAGATCAGGAAATCCTTGTCGAATAGTGATGTGCGCCATTTTTTAAGTTGACCCGATGTTTTCAGAAATGTGTGTGGCAAGGAGAATTTGTTTATCTCCTATGTATCCCTATTGCCCGGCAATATCGTTGCGCATTCATAGATTCTCGATTCCGTACCCCATGGATGAAAACCGGTGGCAATGTACTCCCAGGAATATTTCTCGTAGTACCCCTTGTGGTCGGTAGAGAGATACAGCCTTTTATAACCCAGGGATGCCGCCTCTTTTCTTCCATGTTCAAGCAATCTTCCGCCAAGTTGCTTTCCTCTTTCACTCTCTTCTACGTACAATGCACACAACCATGGATATAGATCCTGCCGACTGATGAAGTCATTTGTAACCAGACCATAGCTCCCGATAATTGATCCATCCTTCATCACCAAATACCAGCGCGGCAATGGGCTGTCGGTTGTAATGCTGTGGGAAATGCAATCGGCATAAATTCTTCGTTCAATTCCCCATTTCGCTGAGAAATAATCGATCCCTTTTTCAAGATAATCCGGATTTTCACGAATACTTATTATGTTCATGATCGCTTCATTTGGCCTAAATCAGGCGATTCAAATTTTGGTCTCCATGAAAATCGTATGATTTAGGTTTAAATATCAAACACAACAGTAGCCTGCCAACCACCAGCCACCGGCTCCACCGCGATCTGATGATAGGTCACGGCCTTAATTTCGTTTAGAATGGCGTGTTTTTCGGAACGGTAGTCCATCGATTTGATTTGGACGGACAACGCTCTATCCGAAAGATCAAGAATTTCGATCCCGCAAACCAGTTGATCACGGCCCGTCCACAAGTACAAGATCTCACGCAGGTAGTTGACCATCAAATCGGCCGGATCTTCGCCGGTGATTTCGATGGTCGTGGATGTGTCCGGTTTCAGCTTGCCGGGCATGCAGATCAGTTCGCCAAGAGCAAGCCCGGCATTTTTAAACAGCCCGGCCATGCTTTGGCCGAAGATTCGCACGCGCAAGTCCGCGGTGTGATCGAGCAGGGTGTAGGGCTTTTTCATCATTGTGTCATGGCTCCCATGCCGCAGCGCGTGAGTCGCCTCGATATCTCCCGGTTTACGGAGTGATCACCGTTCCGGTTTTCTTGACGCTGTATCCCCCCAGTTCCACGACCCGTTTTTTAAACCGCTCGGTCTGAATCATGTCCAACAGAATTTGGATGTTCGGGGTTTCCATGTAAGCTTCCGGGATAAGCAGGTCGTACTGCTCGGTGACCACGGGGATGAAATCCAGGTCCAAGGCCCTGGCCGCGGCGAAAATGCCCAGACCGGCATCGGCGGCGCCGCCCAGCACGGCCACGGCCACGTTCATATGGGTAAATTCCTCGTTTGTGTAGCCGTTGATGTTATCTGGCGAAAGGCCGAGCTGCCCAAGGCGGTAGTCCAGCAGAATACGGGTGCCCGATCCGCCCTGGCGATTGATGAAGGCGACATCCTCGCGCCCGAGATCCTCAATGCCCTTGATGTCCTTGGGATTGCCCTTGGCAACGATCAGCCCCTGGTCGCGAATCACCAGGTTGACCAGTTTCACGGGTATATCCGGCAGGAAGCGGCGGACATAGGAGAGGTTATACTCGCCGGTTTCCGTGTCCAGAAGGTGAGTTCCGGCAAGATGACAAACCCCTCGCTTGACGGCCATGAGGCCGCCCATGCTGCCCACGTGGCTGGAGGAAAGGGTCAGGCTCGCGTCACCGACGCGCAGTTCGTCAGCCAGAACATCCAGAGTGTTATCGTGACTGCCCACGACGACGATGGTATTGCGAATGGTGGACAGGGGCCTGATCAACTCTGCTTCCACAGGATCATTGTCCTTGATGCCTTCCGAATTACGCGGAATGCGGATGATTCCGTCGGCTTCGGTCAGACTGGTGATGGTTCCCGCGCCCCGGGGCAGGGGTGTGGCAACGATATGCTCGCCCACCTGGCCAAGTTTGACGCGCAGAAACTCCTCGACGCCCAGTTTCGAGGCAATTTTGCGGGTGGGTTCGACAGGCACGCGCTGGCGCTCGTCATTGGCAACGCCCAGCAGGCGCTTGATCATGGGCTGCACGAATTGCTCGAAAACGATCATGGCCGAAACCGGATACCCGGGCATGCCGAAAAAGGGCTTGCCCTGGATGTCGCCGAGGATCACCGGCTTGCCGGGCATGATGGTCACCCCGTGAACCAACAGCTCGCCCAGTTCCTTCAATACAGGCAGGGAAAAGTCCTTGGCCCCGGCCGATGATCCACCGATGGTCATGACCATGTCCATGTCACCGGCCATGGCCTCGGCCACGGCCTTGCGAATCAGCTCCGGATCATCGACAACCCGCTCATGGCGGAACGCCTTTGCCCCGCAGGCCTTTATCAGTTTTTTCATCACAAAGGCATTGCTTTCCAGCACCTGACCCGGCTTCAGGTCCTTGGGATCGGTGGTGCGCCAGTCCACCAATTCGGAACCGGTGGGGACGATCAAAATCCTGGGCTTGCGCCTGACCGGCACCTGGTAGACACCGCCGGTAATTAGGGCGCCGACGCAATAGGGCGTTACCATATGCCCACGGGGATAGAGAAGCTCGGTTGCAACGAAGTCCTCGCCCATCTTGCGCACATGTTGCCAGGGAAATGCCGGCGCTTCGATGCGGATACGGTCTTCTCCAACGGCCTGGATGTTTTCGATCATGATTACCGCGTTGGTTCCCTCGGGCATGACATTGCCGGTGTTGACATAGATGGCCTGGGAGCCAACGGCAAGCTCCTTGGGCCTGGACAGGCTCGCGCCATAGGTGTCCACGGCATTCACGGCAACTCCGTCCATGGCAGCGGCATGAAAGTTTGGAGAGGACACAACCGCCATCAGCGGCTCGGCGATCACCCGGTCCACGGCATCGGTGGGCAGAACCGTTTCGGTGGGCATTGTTCCGACTGACGGAAAATGGTCGAAAAGGATTTGGCGGGCCTCTTCGAGGGTCTTCATCTTTAGATAGATATTGCGTTTGGTTGTCATGGTAAAAATGATCGCTTTCTGGTATTGGCTTTCTTGTCTATGAATTCAGAGATTAAGACTTATTATGATTAATGGCACTATATCATAATCGATATGACGGCAACAGATACAATAAATACTATCGTTCATCGCTCAAGGAAAGAGGAGCAACCCGAATGAAACCATCACAGATCATCTGGACCAAAACCGATGAGGCGCCGGCGCTGGCAAGTGTTTGCCTGCTTCCTATTGTTCGTTCCTTTCTGAAGCATGCCGGTATCGGCATTGAAGAATACGATATATCCCTGGCCGGAAGAATCCTCGCCAATTTCCCCGAGCTTTTGCCGGATGATAAGAAAGTGCCCGACTACCTTGCCAAGCTGGGAGAACTGGTCAAAAAGCCGGGAACCAATGTGATCAAGCTGCCCAATATCTCGGCTTCGATCCCTCAGCTTACGGCGGCCATCAAGGAACTTCAGGACAAGGGATTTCCCGTACCGGACTATCCCGAATCGCCCCAAACACCGGAAGAGGAAAAGCTTCAGAAACGTTTCTCCAAGGTGCTGGGATCGGCGGTCAATCCGGTATTGAGGGAGGGCAATGCCGATCGACGGGCGGCAACGTCGGTAAAAGCCTTTGCCCTTAAAAATCCTCACAAGATGATGAAACCATGGCCCGAGACAGGTTCCGTTGCGCGAGTGGCCCACATGACGGAGAAGGATTTTTTTGGCAGCGAGAAGTCCGTTGTGCAGGGTAAGGCTTGTACGGCCAGAATCGAATTTCATCCGGCCCAAGGGGATGTTGTTGTTCTCAAAAAGGATCTGGAGCTGAACAAAGACGAGGTGTTGGACACCTCGGTGATGAATGTCAAGGCGTTGCGTGCCTTTTACGCAGAGCAGCTGGACGTCGCCAAGGAGAAGAAGGCTCTCTTCTCGCTGCATTTGAAGGCCACCATGATGAAGGTCTCCGACCCCATCATGTTCGGCCATTGCGTCGCGGTCTTTTTCAAGGATCTTCTAACCAAACACGGTAAAACGCTTACCGATATCGGCGTCAACCTCAACAACGGCTTTGCCGATTTTCTGGGAAAAATTGATACGCTTCCCGAAGCGCTTAAAAACGAAATAGAAGCCGACATCAAGGCGGCCTTCGATTCCCGGGCCGATCTTGCCATGGTGGACTCGGACAAGGGAATCACCAATCTGCATCTGCCCAATAACGTCATCATCGATGCCTCCATGCCCAATATCATCCGTGACGGTGGGAAGATGTGGAACAAGGAGGGAAAGCTTCAGGATACCATCGCCGTGATTCCTGACAGAAGCTACGCCACCATCTACCAGATGGTGATCGAGGATTGCCAGGCGCGGGGACAGTTTGACCCGGCCACCATGGGGAATGTCTCCAATGTGGGGCTGATGGCCAAAAAGGCCGAGGAGTACGGCTCCCACGACAAGACCTTCGTGGCTCGCGGCGAAGGCGCCATTAAACTGGTTGATGACCAGGGCAACTGCATCATGGCCCAGGAGGTGGAAACCGGAGATATCTTCCGTATGTGCCGGACCCAGGATGAGGCCATCCAGGATTGGGTAAAACTCGGCGTCTCCAGGTCCAGGACCACGGGATCTCCGGCCGTATTCTGGCTCAATCCGGACAGGGCGCACGATGCCCGGATCATCGAAAAGGTCGATGCCTACCTTCCGCAGCACGACACCAAGGGGCTCGAGATTCTCGTCATGACGCCCGATGAGGCCATGAAATATACCCTGGCCAGGGTCCGAGAGGGCAAAGATACCATTTCCGTAACCGGCAATATCCTCAGGGATTATCTCACCGACCTGTTTCCCATCCTGGAACTTGGAAGCAGTTCAAAAATGCTCTCCATTGTTCCCTTGCTTAAGGGGGGGGGATTGTTTGAAACCGGCGCCGGCGGCTCGGCACCCAAGCATGTGCAGCAGTTTCTGGAAGAGGGGCACTTAAGATGGGACTCGCTCGGCGAATACTGTGCGCTGGTGCCCTCGCTGGAACTTGCGGCGGAGCTGGACAACACCTGCAAGGCGGGCCTGTTCGGCCGGGCGTTGGACCAGGCCATCGGCATGTATCTTGAGAGTGGCAAAGGCCCGTCCCGCAAGGTCAATGAGATTGACAACCGGGGAGCAACTTTCTATATCGCCCTCTATTGGGCCAAGCAGCTTGCCGCCCAGAACGAAGACAAAACCGTGAAGGATATCTTCTCACCGATTGCGGATGCACTCCAAGAGAAGGAAGAGACCATCGCCCTGGAGCTTTTGGCTGCCCAGGGGCAAAAGGTGGATATCGGAGGGTATTACTACCCGGATGCGGAGAAGACCGACCGGCAAATGAGGCCCAGTGCTGCGTTTAATGAAATTATAGACTGCGTTTAGCTGGGGCTCGGGGCAGACCGGCATCACGGGCTACTTTGGAATGGCTTGATTCCGTTCATTCCAACGTATGCAAATTGTCTTGAATGGTCTGCAGCAATGCTTTTTTTACGTTTGCCCGGTTTGCAAAGTCTTGCCAGCTCTTTACCACCGTATTGATTTCTTTGATTATTTTTTCGCCTTTTTTTATGTTGTTTGCTTTGGCGATCGTCATTAAATCTTTTTGACCGATATCCCTGTGTTTTCCATTGATGCTTAAGGTCTGCTGGTTTACCCATACATTTTTTGGATCATAGGAGTAACAGACATCGTATGCCGGCGAAAGCCTCCATTCACCACCCTGTTTCAACTGAAATGAAATGTTTTTGGTGTGGTCATCGCAATTGGTTGCCAGGACATTGAATACCATTCTACGGAACATTTGCTCTGCTTCCGGATATTTCAGGCGCAATAAACGCATGGTTTGGAAGACCTGCTCATAACTGTATCCATGAATATGGTTATAGTCATAATGCTGGATTGCGCAAAGCGTCTGGATATGGTGTCGGATATCATTCCCCTGACGATCAAATCGCTTCGTCATAAAGTGGGCTCGGTTGCCTTCTTCCAATAATTCGCATTCTGTCATTTCAATGGCGCATTCCCTTGCCATTAAATAATATGCGTATTCAACACATCCCCATCCATGGCTGTCTCCAAATTGTGCGCCGCTTACACCATCAAGCTTTATAAGCCAATGTTCAAACCCCTTGGGTGCTTTGGCCTGGCCGGATCTAACCGCTTTTGTTTTTTTATTGTACGCGATAACAGCCTTGGGCCTTGCCCCGCCCGCGGACGTTCCGATCTTCAAGAGCGCTTTCATAGCCTGGCTATCATCGCTGCTGACATTTGCTTTAAAATTCTCTCTTTCCGAGAGTATCTTTTTAGCAATTTCAACAAGGCTCGCTATTTCAACTGAAAATGTGTTTTTGCCAGCCTTAAACAGGGCGGGCTCAAACTCAAGGGCTCCCATCCCCCTCGTTCCGATAAAACATAGTTTTTCAACCGGATTCATGCTGTTGGGGGGGCGACCATTTTGGGCCAGCCAGGTTTCAATCAGCTGATTACCATATTTGTCAGGCAGGGAATCCGCGAGCAGACCGGGTAACCCTTTAAAGGTATCTTCCGTCATATCTTTTGATGGGCGCAGATCAGGAAAGCTGTATACCCGGCTACCATTGTCGATAGGCATTTTTATCGGAGAAATATCCCAGTTTTTCTCTATGAAACGTTTGTCAAACTGAAAATCCGCCAGTTGCCGTTCGGCATCCCACCGGACAACACCTGCAAACGTTCCCCAGATATTTACATATGCATAATCTACCACCCCAAATCTCCATTTGAATCATTTTTTTTGATTTTGGGCCTTGCCCTCTTTTTTTTCTTTTCTTTTAATCTGGCGTACTCTATCGGGCTGATTGTTTCCTCAATGGTGAATATGCTCAACAAATGGACCAGATCAAGCACCCTCAATATTTGGATGAGGGTAGCAAGCGTTACAGAACCGCCATTTTCTATCTGACTCAAGGTCCAGCGATTGATTCCGGCTTCTTCCGCGACTTGCGCCTGTGTTTTATTTTGCTCCAGCCGCTGATGTCTAATATATGTGCCGATGGCGCCTATTATTGCCTTGTCTGACATTGCGACCCAATCTTCGTTGGTTTTTCCCACCATTATCACTGATTTCCTTGTTTAAGTTGGTTTTCCCCAAGAAATATCAAAGCATAATAAATAAAACAAGGAGTATATGCTATGTGAAAGTTGGTTTTTGCCAACATTAAACATGCCAAATGTCTAAAATGTTGGTAGTTTTAGTCTTTGAGTGATGTTTCCATAGAGGTTTAACAAACTATTCGAACCGCAGATCCAATGCACACTCTAATGGGCGACCCCCCGTTCGCGCACGGATGCTTTCCATCGTTCCCTTGCCGAAAGGGAGCGGATTTTTCGAGAATTGTGATCCAGCCTTTCGAAAAATTTTGGGAACCTTTTCCCTCCTATTGTGTATAAAAGAATAAACACCGCTACCGATGTGAACCCTTTGAGGAAGACCTATGAAACAGGATCTTTGGCCGGATATTATTCACCGAATTCAAAACGGGGATACTCAGGCGTTTCGCGTCATTGTGGAAACATATCAACATCCCCTGTTCGTCTGGGTAGCACGGTTTCTGGGGCCAGCCGCCGCGTCTGATACAGAGGATATTGTCCAGGAAATATTTTTGTCCGCTTACACCCATATCAGATCATTTGACGCGGCAAAGGCTGGTTTCAACACCTGGTTGTTCACCATTGCCAGGAACCGGTGTTTTAACGAACTCCGGAAAAAACGGCCGGAACCCACGGCGGATGTGGCGGACCTAAGTTCAAAAAGTGACCCTGCCAAGATCCTGCTGAACAGGGAAATTCATAACAAACTGGACCAGGCCCTGAACCGCATCTCCCACAACCATCGATCCGTATTCATCCTGTCGGAATTCCTGGGGTTTACCCATGAGGACATCAGCCGCATAGAAAGAATACGGATCGGAACGGTCAAGTCACGGCTGGCCAGGGCCAGAAAACAGCTTCGCAGCATCCTAAATCAATATTGGGAACAGTATAAGGAGCCGGCATGAAGGATAAGGAAAACATATATACACAGTGGAAAACATCCCGATCCAGGATGGACTTGCCGGACGGATTCTCCGACCGGGTAATGGCAAAAATCGCAAGACAGGATCAGGAAAAGTCTGAACCCAGCAGCATTCCGCTGATCCTTGAAAAGACCATTGAAATTCTGGTGGGACTTGGGCTGTCCGTTCTGGGGGCGCTTCGAGTAGCCCATCTGGTAGGCGGCCTGCTGCTGCCCTAAAAGGGGAAATCATGAAAAAGAGAAAATCTTTTATAACGCCACTGCTGTCGATAGTGGCCCCGGGCCTGGGACATATTCACTGCGGAAAACCCGTGAAAGGATTGATTCTTTTTGGATTTGTACATATCTATTTTCCCATTGTCTTGCTGATGGGAATGACTGGAGAAAAAGGCCCCTGTTATTATATCACCCTGATGGCGGCCTTCCTTTTTTCCTCTCTGGTAATGGTCTACGCCATCGGTGATGCCTTTTTTTTGGCCAAGCGGAAAAAAGAAAACGTCAACCCGGGACGACTCAACCAGCCGTGGGTATATGCCCTGATTATTGCAGTTAGCTTGGCCGCCACCTGGCTCTTTCCGATGAATATCCGAAACAGTCATGTACAGGCGTTCAGGATTCCGGCCGGTTCCATGCTCCCCAATTTATTGATCGGGGACTATCTGTTTGCCGATAAGGCCTTGTATAAAAAACGGTCGCCCCGGCGCGGAGAAATAGTGGTCTTTATCTACCCGGAGGATCGCCACAAATATTTTATCAAACGGGTCATTGGCCTGCCGGGCGACCGCATCGAGATCAGGGGGCAAGAGGTGATTCTCAACGGCATTCCTTTGGCGCTTGGTCCGAAAACCCAAGCTGAATTTAAAGGAAACAAAGGGATCATCAACGGTGCCGTAGCCTCTGAGACATTGGGTGATATGACCTATCCCATCCTGCTGGTAGAATCAAAGCGATCAGATCGGCGTGACGGGTCTTTCACGGTGCCGGACGGTTGTTGTTTTGTCATGGGGGACAACCGCTTCAACAGCCATGATTCCAGGTATTTCGGACCGGTCCCCCTGAAAGACGTCATAGGGCGGGCAGATTTCATATATTTTCCTGAACGGTCGTGGACACGCTTCGGAAAAATAAAACCAGAATAGTATCACCAACCGGACCCCTTCATATCTTCATATGCCTATCATTGTGGGGGGGGGGATATGATGCGAAATTTTAGGAGATGGCTACGATGGTAGAATTCACCATTATTATTATAATTCAGATAGGATGTGCGGTTTTTCTATGGTTTATGGCTGATAAAAGGGGGCTTGACGCTTTTTTTTGGGCAATAATGGGCGCTCTGTTTGGCCCGTTTGCGATCCCATTTGTTTTTCTCGCTAAAGAAAAAAGTTCCTGACATGGTGAGCCAAGGGCAGCCCCCTATGCACGGCTTATTGGGGTTTACTCCCCAATAATTTTGACCAACACCCGTTTTTTACGCCGACCGTCGAATTCACCGTAGAAAATCCGTTCCCAGGTGCCAAAATCGAGTTGCCCGTTGGTAATGGCCACCACCACCTCCCGGCCCATGATTTGCCGTTTCATGTGGGCGTCGGCATTGTCCTCACCCACATTGTGCCGGTATTGATCAACCGGTGCATGGGGGGCCAGTTTCTCAAGCCAGACGTCATAATCATGATGCAGGCCGCTTTCGTCGTCATTGATAAACACGGAGGCGGTAATGTGCATGGCGTTGACCAGAACCAGCCCCTCTTTGACGCCGCTCTCATCGATGCAACGCTGAACGTCCTGGGTGATATTGATGAATGCCCGACGGGTGGGCACTTCAAACCAAAGCTCTTTCCGATGGCTTTTCATTTCAGATCCCCTTTTTCTATATTGGCAGCACCTCGACGGTCGTGCCCTCATCCAATCCTTCCGTATTCATGTCGATGGCGATAAGCCCGTCAGCCTTGACCATGGTGCGGATCAACCCGGATTTGCCCAGGATGGGCTCGGCCATGGTGACGCCGCCCTGGTCGAAAAGGCGCACGCGCACATAATCCACCCGGCCCTGGGCCGAAGCGAGATTACGACTCAGGACAGCCTGGACGCCGAAGGTTCTGGCCGAGTCTCCAAGGCCGCACAAACGGTCCAGGAAGGGTTTCACCACCACGGCGAAAACCACCATGGCCGACACGGCGTGGCCGGGCAGGCCCCAGAAGGGCTTATCCCCGGAGTAGGCCAGAATGGTCGGCTTGCCGGGGCTGATGGAGATTCCGTGTACCAGGATGTCCGTGTCCGGCAGGGCATTCAGGACATCCACGGTGAAATCCCTGGTGCCCACCGAACTGCCTCCCGAAATCAGGACCATATCACTCAATTGTAGTGCTTTGCGGCATTTTTTTTCCAGGTCGTCGCGGTTGTCCTTGATAATGCCGAACACCATCGGCACACCACCGGCGGCCAGCACCTGTCCCGAAAGGCTGTGGGTGTTGATGTCGCGGATCTGACCTTCGCCGGGCACCTGGTTTACCGGCACGACCTCGTCGCCGGTGGAGAGAATGCCTACGATGGGGCGCTGGAAAACTTCCATTTCCGTTTTTCCGCAGGCGGCCAGAAGGCCCGCCTCCTGAGGGCGAATTCGGGTGTTTTTGACGAGCGCTGCTTCGCCGCCCCGCATATCTTCGCCCTTTTCGACGATGTTCTGGCCGGGGGCCACACTGCGATAGGCCTCAATGGTGGTGGCGTCTAATTGATCGGTGTGCTCGATCATGATCACGCCGTCCGCTCCCTCGGGCAGCATGCCGCCGGTGGCGATGCGGGCCGCCTCGCCGGGGCCAATGGCAAAGTCCGGTTTGACGCCCATGGGAATCTGGCCCTTAATGGTCAGGTAAGCGGGGTTGGCTTCCGACGCGCCAAACGTGGAGGATGCTTTTACAGCAAAGCCATCCATGGTGGAACGGTCGAAATCAGGAATATCCACATCGGAAATAATGTCCTCGGCCAAGACCCTTCCCAGGCACTCCGCCAGGGAAACGGTTTCTGTATCAACCGGAGCTAATGACGATGCGTGGGCCAGCACCGCTTCGATGGTTTCAACGTTAAAAAATTCCTTCATGCGTTCTTAACCCTGTTCAGAATATTTCGGCCATTTTGCGTCAACCGATATTTTTGATTACGGCTTCTCGGTTTATTGGGTATGGTCATCTCTATAAGCCCGTCATCCAAGGCTGGAACAAGATATCGCTCCCTAAAATTGGCCTGTCCCTTCAGTTTGAGGGCCGCTTGTATTTCGGCTCTGGCCAATGATCCTTTACCTGACAGCACCACCAACAGGTCATTAACTTCACCTGCGACTTCACCTGCGACTTCACCTGCGACTTCACCCGAAATTGGGGTTTGCCCTGAGCTTGGTTGGGCCTTTTGGATACCGGATACGCCTTCCACATTGGCTCCAAATTCGGGGACGCTTACAACAATCTTAAATATATCCCCTTCGATCATCTCAGGGTCAGTACCACCATATGCCTTCCCATGTTGCATCATCTTGCGTATGCCGGAACCAAGTTCATCGGCCCGATGTATCTCTCGAAAAAACGCTCCGATTACAGGATTTTTAGGAAATGGAGTAAAATTAGTAGGGTCAAGGGTGCCGAATCCATGCGGTTTATTGCTGTTTTCAGTACGGACTTGGCCTCGCTCAATAATCAGTTTGGCAGGAAACGCATTTGTGTATTCACGGTGAATGAGAATATTGGATGCCACTTCGCGGAAAATGGTATCTCGAAGAGATATCCTCTCCATCCCCTCAAGAAAAAAGGGATCTGGCAGATGTTTCTGAACAAATGCAATAACTCGCTCATAGCTTTCAATCAGGTTGGTTCTAACCAAATCTCTATCATCGTACCGGCCCAGATTTATCTTTCGAAGTATCAAATCAGTTCGGTGATGCGGCACTGCTGATAAAATAAGCCGGTCGTTACCCAATAACAGAATACCAGCCAGGGTTATTCCTCTTTGCGCGGTTTGCGGATCGGCCTTGTAGAGTTGCGAGCTTTTCAAAAATTCCATATTATCCATGCCAAGCCAGGGGTGATCATCTCGCCAAACCCCTGCCAATTTGCGGCATTTGTCTATCAAATCAGATCGTAGGTCCTCGATCCTGGCGTACGGGTAAATTTTATTTTCTGAATATGTGGACTGTTTCCGTTGATAAAGATCCGCCACCTGTCGGGTGTGATTGGTAATATCGAAATCACCGTCTTCGTTACGGTCGTATATATGCCCGTTGCACCTGTGGACTTGGGAGCTTTCCGGAACATAGATGCGAAGAATCTGTTTTTCTCCAACCTCCAGCTCCTCGATAGCCAAATAAGCGGGCGGATGGATCTTTTGCGGGTTATTGATAGTGGTAATGAAATCTTTCTTTATTTGTACAACAGCATCCTTTTCAATGCCCAGAATATTTCCGGAATCCGCAACCCCAAGTAGAATCGTACCGCCATTCCTATTCAAAAAGGCACACACCGTTTCATAAACATCCCGATTGAGCTGATTGCGGCAGGTTTTAAACTCAAGATCGATGCTTTCGCCTTTGCGTATCGTTTCGATTAATTGGCGTTCACTTGTGTTCATTTAACTATTGACAGTCCCGTAAAAAGTCGTTTCTTGAAAAAATAGTTAGTGGGTATATGCCCGATATAAGTTGACCCGGGTCAACAACAAAGCCAAAACGGTAAACACTTTTAGAAGCAGCTCTTTGAAAACGCTAATACCGGCTCCATGGCCGCACCTTGAGGCAGTATTGTCAGGCATTCCGACAAATATTGCCGCCATTACCGCCGCGGCCCTCAATATGTTGAGCCCGAGGGCTTTCAAGGTAGCGCTATAGCGGACAGATTCCATACCGCGAACCCGAAGGTGCTTTACCCCGGTTCGTCGGTCATACTCGCTCATGGTGGCTTCCACACCCGCCCGCCATCGATAGCAGTCCTTGAACTCGTCGGTTTGGACTTCTTCTCGTCTTAACGCGATACGCAACTGCTTATCGTTGTAGCGAAAGGAAAAGGCCTTCTTGCCGGGCTTTACAGGACAAATCTCACGGTTCGGGCAGTTTTCGCAATGGCTCAGGTCAAAAGCCGCACAGTGTCGATCCTTCTTTTTCTTGGTGTGGATGGGCGCATGGCCTTGGGGGCAACGAATGACCTTGCCGCCTTTTCCCGTTTCAAAATCTCCGAGGTTGAGCGTTCCTTCCTTCTCACTGCCCATGGGAGGAGATATCGCTTCGACGCCTTTGTCCTTGGCGGTTTGGACATTGTCGTCGCTTCCATAAAGCGAGTCCGCCAAGACTTTCCGAGGTCCAAGATCTCTTTCTTGAGTAGACTCGATAGCGGGAATCAGGGCGTTCGCGTCGCTTTCGTGGGCGCTTTCGACCTCGACATGGGTAATCAAATTCAAGGTTTTCGCCTTTTCGTCCGCATCGTCGGTATCCGTATAAGTCTCCATCACTTGAACCTGATAGCCTTGGCCTTTGTGGCCGCTATAACCGGCTTCCGGGTCCGAAGGGTTTTGCAGGGAATCGGAGGGAATCCGTTTGGCTTCCTTAACCGAAATTTCGACACCGTCATCCGAAAGCGAAACCGTGCATTGCTCATCTAAAATGCGTTGAAGCAACTTGAAGCTATGCATCGACTGGACATCGAAGTTATCCTGGAATTGCTGGACCAAAGCGTACAAATCGGTACTGACCCGATCCAATGTTTTCTGGCTTTTGGACGGTTTTACCATGGCAAAGCACGATAGCGCTTTTTCCGTCAGATACCTTTCCATCAATGCATCTTCAATGGTGGAGAGCAAGGATGGGTGTTGCCGTTTCAGGTTTTTTAAAAACTTATGGATTGAGTTCGAGAAGATCGTGATGCGCCCCAGTTTGCGCATATTGGATTGAATATGGACAGAGTCGATGCGCTGCTTGTCAGCATCGACGTTGAACACTTCGGCCAGTTTTTGTGTGCCGGCATTAAACAGGGTCTTTTCCAACCCGTTTTCGGCAACGATCGTGCGCATGTTCCATAAGGTCTTAGGACACATGTATTTGGCCGAATCCGACTCTTCGGTGATATTAAGGGCATAGTGCCACTGAATATTGAAAGCCAGTTGATCGATAGCCTCATAGTCGGTCAGGTCGAGCATTTCCTTGAGGACGAGTACGCCCAGGACCATATAGAGGTCTTTCGTCGGCCGACCAAAGCCGGAGTTGAAAAAAGGGCTAAGTTCGCTAACAGGCAACTCAGGGAGAATAAATTTTTGGAATACCCCCGGCCATGAGTGCTCAAGCATTTGCCTTCTCTTGGGGCTCAGATGGCCCCAGGGATCGAAAAGCTGCTGCTGTTTGTGATCGTTGTGGCGAATCATTATTAATCCTTACAACCAGTTGAATTTATATGCACATACATACCACAACGGCAGCAATTTATCAAGTTAGAAAAACAATTTTATGTATTATTTCAGGCGGTTGTTTTTTCGACTTTTTACGAGTTCATCAACTATTAGCAGATACCTTCTTGGGCCGGTCAAATTTAACTAAGCCGTTGGCTGTTTTCCAATGATGATTCGGCCACGTTTTCGTCACAAACCAATATAACACATTTTTAAAAAAAGATCGGCCCCTTGAGACCGACACTGAGTTTACCCGCAAACCATGTTACCAGTGACCGGCCACCGTTTTCCACTTGATAGCATCGGTGGTATCGGATATGTCGTCAAAAGGCCGTAAATTCCAACGACAATCGTAGAGGCTGAAAAATGATGACTGACAACTATCAAAAAATTGTCCGCGGCAACCTGAAACGGCTCTACGAGGAACAATCAGACGACCTTGACACTCGTCTGCCGGCCACAAGGGACGGCAGCATATTCTCCTTCCCGGCCTTCGGCCAAACCTGCAATATCACTCCGGAGGGAATAACCCTGGACGGAGATCCCGCCGCCAGCGTTCTCGGAATTCTACTTTCCCTTTACGCATTGAATGCCGCTGCCGAAGCCTCGGTATTAGAACCACTCAAAGCGTTTAAAGAGTTCCCCAATTCCGCACCCTACGTAGGGGCCTTTGCCTCACATACCGAACAGATCCTGGTCCCGGCGGTGCCCAAAATCAAAGCACGTATCGACCTGATCGAAAGTCGCTTACGGGGCCAACCCCCCCCCGTTTCGGTTGGCGGAGATTTCGCCGTTGTTGTGCGTCCTCTACCCAAAATCCATCTGTGTTACATCTTTTACGAGGCGGACGAAGACTTCCCGGCCTCGGTGACCTGTCTTTTCTCAAATAATGCCCAACGGTTCATGCCCCTGGACGGTCTTGCCGATGTTGGCGAGTACACATCCAAGGCGATTTTGAATCTGACGGGTTAACCAATTTTGTGATCGTTGTCGTTGGCATGGTTGCCTCTTGCAACGAAACCCATTGCTGTTACTGAAAATAAGCAATATTGTCTATTTCCCGAGGTCTTAAAAAGTGATATATTCCCTACGCTATATTGTCTTTATCATTCATAAACGCTTTATAACTGCAAACCATTCTAAGAAGGCATCATGAGATTCAAAACCCTCTGCCTGTTGACCTGTTTGTCCATGTCCATGTTCGCCTGTGGCGAGAAAGAAAGTGCACAGGCTCCGGCCCCGCCGCCACCGGCCGTATCCGTGGTCGAAACCAAAGCCCAGGATGTTCCCATTTTCTTGGAGTTTGTCGGGGAAACTCACGGCCTGAAGGATATCGCCATTCGGGCCCGTGTCGAAGGATTTCTCCAAGGAATCCATTTCAAAGAGGGCCGGCAGGTGAAAAAGGGCGACATGCTCTACACCCTGGAAAGCCAACCCTTCGAGGAAAAAGTCGCTGCCCGCAGAAGCGCTGTTGCCGAGCAGGAGACATTCCTGGCCAAAGCCAAGGGGGATTTGGACCGTATAAAGCCTCTGGCGGAGATCAATGCGGTCAGCCAGTCCGACCTGGACGAAGCCGTGGCCGCCTACGAGGCGGGACTCTCCTCGGTTGAAGCGGCCAAGGCTAACCTGAGAGCCGCCCAGATTGAACTCAGCTACACGAAAATCCATTCGCCCATCGACGGTATTATCGGCCAAACCCTGGCCAAGGTCGGCGATTTCGTGGGACGCAGCCCCAATCCGGTAATTCTCAATACGGTATCCCAGGTTGAAACCATCCTGGTGGATTTTTTCATCACCGAGAACCAATATCTGGAGATAGCCCGTCACCTGGAAAAAGCCGGCTCGCAAGCAATTCAGGATGCAGACTCCGTATCCATGCAATTGCTCCTGTCTGACGGTTCGACTTACAAGCATCCCGGCAAGGTGGATTTTATCAACCGCGAGGTGGATGCCACTTCCGGTGCCATGCTGGTTCAGGCCAGTTTCCCCAATCCTGACAAATTTCTACGTCCCGGCCAGTTCACCAAGGTGAGGATCAAGAGCCATGTGGTCAAGGATGGAATCCTGATACCACAGCGCTGCGTCATGGAGGTTCAAGGACTGTTCAGCGTATTTGTTATCGATGGCGACGATACGGCCCATACCCGCGAAATCACCGTAGGGCACAAAATCGGCTCTGACTGGTTGATCACCAAGGGGCTCAAGTCGGGCGAACGGGTGGTTTACGAAGGCCTTCAAAAAACCAAGGACGGCGCCAAGGTCGAACCGACCGAGGCCACCAAGAATTCAACCGACCAAGGGAAGAAGTGATCCGCCATGGGTGATTTTTTTGTAAGACGGCCCATCGTGGCCATAGTGATAGCCCTATTCATGGTCATTATCGGCGTTGTTTTCATGAGCGGCCTGCCCATGGAGCAATATCCCGACATCACTCCGCCCATCGTCGAGGTGCGAGCCAGCTACACCGGGGCCGATGCCGTCAGTGTGGAGCAATCGGTGGCCACGCCGCTGGAGCAGCAGATCAATGGCGTGGACAACATGATTTACATGAAATCCACCAACGCCAACGACGGCAGCATGACCATTCAGGTCTCGTTCGAGGTCGGCACCGACCCTGACATGAACACGGTGTTCGCCCAGAACCGGGTCTCCGCAGCCACGGCCAAACTGCCCGAGGAGGTCACGCGCTTGGGCGTGACAACCCAGAAATCGCTGCCAAACATCCTCATGCTGATCTCCCTGACCGCCGACGATCCCCGTTTCGATCAGAATTTTCTGGGCAACTATGCCTTGATCAACATCAAGGACATCCTGTCGCGCCTCAAGGGTATCGGCAGGGTCGATGTACTCGGCGCCAGCGATTATTCCATGCGCATCTGGGTCAAACCCGACCGCCTGGCTCACATGGGTATCGGCATTCCCGAAATCGTGAACGCCATCCGGGCCCAGAGCGTGGTGGTCCCCGGCGGCAAGTTCGGCGCCGAACCGGCCCCGCCGGGAACCGAGTTCACCTATACGGCGCGCCTGCCAGAAAGGCTGCAAAACGAAAAGGAGTTCGGCGAAATCGTTGTGCGCACCCTGGCGGACGGATCTCAAGTAAAAATCAAGGATATTGCCCGGGTGGAGCTGGGCGTGGAGTCCTACAATGCCTTCACGCGCATGGACGGCAAACCCAGCGCCATGATCGCCCTGTACCAGGCTCCCGGCTCCAACGCCGTGGAACTGGCCGAGCAGGCGCGAAAAACCATGGACGAGCTTGCCGGCTCCTTTCCCAAAAGCATGCAATACACCGTCAGCCTGGACACCACCGAAGCCATCACCGCCGGTCTTGATGAGATCGTCGAGACCCTGATCATCGCGCTGATTCTGGTGATCCTGGTGGTCTACATTTTTATCCAGGATTGGCGTGCGGCCCTGATCCCCACCATCGCCATTCCGGTCTCCCTGATCGGCGCCTTCATTGTCTTTCCCATTATTGGATTCACCATCAACGTATTGTCGCTGTTGGGACTGGTGCTGGCCATCGGGATCGTGGTGGACGACGCCATCGTTGTGGTGGAAGCCGTGCAGGTGAAGATAGAAGAAGGGATGTCGCCCAAGGAGGCTACCCGGGCAGCCATGAAGGAGGTTACCGCGCCGATCGTGGCAACCACCCTGGTCATGGTGGCGGTATTCATCCCCGTGGCGGTGATGGGCGGCATTACCGGCAGTCTCTACCAGCAGTTCGCCATTACCGTGGCCGTGTCGGTGCTTTTTTCCGCCATAAACGCCTTGTCCCTGAGCCCTGCGCTTTGTGGTATCCTGCTCCGCGAGCAAAAGCCCATGCGCGGTCCCCTGGGCGCCTTTTTCAGGCTTTTCAACAAGGTTTTCGACAAATCCACCAACGGATACATCAAACTGGCCGGTTTCATGACCCGCAAAATCGCCATGTGCCTGATCATCATGCTTGTGTTGACAGGCGGCATGGTATTTCTGGGGAAGTTGGTGCCGGGGGGCTTCATGCCGGCTGAAGACATGGGCTACCTGATGGTCAATGCCCAGCTTCCAGACGCAGCCTCCCTGCAACGCACCGATGTGGTTGTAGACAAGGTCGAAAAGATCATACGCAAGCACCCCGAGGTCGAGCATGTCACGGTGATCACTGGATTCAGTATGCTCTCCGGCAGCATGTCGTCCAATTCAGGTTTTGTCTTTGTCGCCCTCAAGGATTGGGATGAACGCGAAAAAACCGCCAACGAGTTGGTGGGGGTATTGAACCGCGAATTCCACATGAAAATCAACGAGGCTCAAGTGTTCGCCTTTGGCCCCCCGGCCATTCCCGGTCTGGGCAGCGGCGATGGTTTTTCCATGATGATTCAGGACCGGAGCGGCAATACCCCCGCATACCTGGCCGAAAAAACCGCAGCCTTCGTCAAGGAGGCTCAGGCCCGACCGGAAATCGGTTCCATTTTCACCACTTTCCGGGCTAGCGTTCCTCAACGATACATAGATGTCAACCGGGACAAGGCCCTCAAGGCAGGCGTCAGTCTGAACGATATTTACACCACCGTGGGCGCGTTTCTGGGCGGTTCCTATGTAAATGATTTCAACCGTTTCGGCCGTCTTT
The DNA here is from genome assembly GCA_963668455.2 of uncultured Desulfosarcina sp. Lineage (GTDB taxonomy): Bacteria > Desulfobacterota > Desulfobacteria > Desulfobacterales > Desulfosarcinaceae > Desulfosarcina. Next base: position 316,125 of record CAXXOY010000011.1, on the reverse strand, counting down.
ACAAGGCATATATCCAGGCCGAGCCCGAATATCGCCTGAACGAGGAGCAGATAAACCAATTCTTCGTACAGAACAGAGAGGGACGCGCCGTCCCCTTGAGCAGCTTCGTGACCATAAAGTCCATGGCCGGGCCGGATTACACCAACCGGTTCAACCTCTATCGATCCATCGAGCTCTCCGGAAGTCCGGCTGAAGGTTTCACTTCGGCCCAGGCCCTGACAGCCCTGGAGGAGGTTGCGGCCCAGACCCTGCCCAGTGACATGGGCTATGCCTGGAGCAACATGTCTTATCAGGAGAAGCAAGCCTCGGGCACCGCAGGGCTGGTATTCGCGTTTTCGCTTTTGTTCGTCTTCCTGATCCTGGCGGCCCAGTACGAAAGCTGGTCCCTGCCTTTCAGTATTTTGCTGGGGACGCCCTTCGCCGTATTCGGCGCCTTGCTGGGACTTTACCTGGCACGCCTGTTCAGTCCCAGTTTTGAATTAAATGTGTTCGCTCAAATCGCACTGGTGATGCTCATCGCCATGGCCGCCAAAAACGCCATTCTCATCGTGGAATTCGCCAATCTCGAATTCCACGCAGGGCAGTCGCTCTTTGACGCCGCCATCAAGGCCGCCAAACTGCGTTTCCGCCCCATCCTGATGACCGCCTTTGCCTTTATTCTTGGTGTGCTGCCCCTGGTACTGGCCAGCGGCGCCGGCGCCGAGGCCCGGGTGGTAATCGGCATGGCGCTTCTGGGCGGCATGGCCCTGGCTACCCTTTTGGGCGTTTTCTTCTACCCGATGTTGTTTGTATTTATTGGCAAAATAGCCCGTTACGAAAAAAAGCGAGACCTTCAAACCGAGCAGGCAAAAGAGGCATGATGAACTGTTGCAATCTGAAATGGAAAGGGGCTGTCCGGCTAACCGTGGCATGCCTGCTGCTTTCCGGCTGTGCCGTGGGCCCGGACTTCAAGGAACCGGAAGTCGCCACACCCGAAACGTTTCGAACTCAATTGATGCCGGCGCAAAGCGCCGATGACCTGAAATGGTGGGAGCTGTTCGATGATCCGGTTTTGACCGATCTGGTTAAAACCGCCCTCGAAAACAACCGCGATCTCAAAATCGCCGTCAGCCGTATCGAGCAGGCCCGGGCCACGGTGGGCTTTACCCGCGCCGACCAGTTCCCGACCCTCAGCGGCGAGGCCGGATTTTACAAGGGCAACTACAGCTCTGGATCGAGATCCACCACAGGCACCAATTCCACACTTTATCTGGATGCCCCCCTGACCTGGGAAATCGATTTCTGGGGCAAATACCGGCGCGCCACCGAATCGGCCCGGGCACAGTTGATGGCCTCCGAATATGGCCTTAAAACCATCCAGTTGTCGTTGATCGCCGATGTTGCCACCAGCTATTATCAGCTATTGGATTATCATCATCGCCTGACGGTGGCGCAATCGACGCTGGAGACACGGTTAGAGGGCCTGGAACTTATACAACAACGATTTAACAAGGGTATTATTGCCGAAATCGATTTAAACCAGGCCCAGCTTCAGATGGAGGTGGCCCAGGCGGCTATCCCCCTTTACCGGCGCGCCATCGCCAAAACCGAAAACCGATTGGCCATTTTGCTGGGTCGTTTGCCGGAATCCATCAAAACGAACCAGGAACTGTCCACCGAGCCCATCCCCCCCAGCATCCCCGTTGGGCTGCCGTCGGAAATTCTCGAACGCCGTCCCGATATCGTTCAGGCCAAATACCTGCTCAAGGCCCAAACCGAACAGATCGGTGTGGCCCAGGCCCTGCGACTGCCCAGTTTGTCGCTGACCGGCACCTTGGGTGTGGCCACCACCGAGATTGGTTCGGTCACCAGCGAGGGCGGCGTGTGGTCCATTGGCGGGCAAGTGCTGGCGCCGATTATCGATTTCGGTAAAAACAAACGACGCGTGGAGATCCAAGAGGAGAAAACCCGCCAGGCCCTTTACCACTATGAAGCCACGGTCCTGAGCGCTTTCCGCGAGGTTGAGGACGCCCTGGTGGCCATCGCCACCTTGCGCGACGAACTGGCCGCCACCGACCGTCAGCAAAAAGCGGCCAAGAACGCCAACATGCTTTCCAGCGAGCGCTACGATAAAGGCGTCACCAGCTATCTTGAGGTTCTGGATACCGAGCGCACCCTGTTCGATGTCGAGCTACAGCTTTCCGATTTGCAGGAGCAATACCTCTCCGCCTATGTCGGCCTTTATAAAGCCCTTGGCGGCGGATGGCTGAGCCGGGAAGAGATGGAACGACAAAAACACATCTCAAACATCAACCACCGATTAGAAACAGGGAGCTACTCACTCCTTGCAAGACGCACCCCTAAGTGGAGAAGCTTAACACCCGGCGGATCACGGTAGCGATGAGCCGAACGGCAGAAATGCGCGCCGTACTTCCAACCGCCGCCCCGCCAGACCCGGCTGATATTCATTTGGGAGCCTTTGGGATCGATTGCCGGTCCCAAAGGGTACTGCCCGTATATGTCCTGGCACCACTCGGATACGTTCCCGTGCATGTCGTAAAGGCCCCAGGCATTGGGGGGGAAGCTGCCCACTTTGATCGGTCGCTCACGATACTCGCCTTCCGCACAGCCGGGCATGGGATATTTGCCGTTGTAATTGGCCTGGTCCGTAGACAAACAATCACCAAAGGCAAATGGCGTTTGCGTCCCCGCACGCGCCGCATACTCCCACTCCGCTTCCGTGGGCAAACGATATTTTTTGTGACCTTCCATCTTATTCAGCTTTTGGATGAAATCCCAGGCGTCGTGCCAAGAGATACACTCCACCGGACATTCGGTACCGTATTTCCTGAAAAATGAAGGGTAGCGCCCCATTACCCGCTGCCACTGGGCCTGGGTCACTTCCGTGGTCTGGAGATAGTATCCTTGGGTCAGGGTTACCTGGTGCCGGCCCTCGCCATTCATTCTTCCCGGCTCGTTGGCCGGACTGCCCATCATGAATGTTCCGGGTTCGATATATACAAACGTCATTCCAACGCTGTTGGTGAATTTGGATTTGGAAGATGGAGAAGCCGCGGTTTGGCCACCGGACAACAAAAAACTGATCCGTTTGTCCTCGCCGGCCGAAAGCTTCACCCAACGGGTCTGCCTGCCATAACCGGGGGCTGCCACCTCCACATGGTAGTCACCTGGATGAAGCTCAATTCCCTGGTGGAATTTAGGGCCGATATTGAGAATTCTGACGCGAGTATTCGAAGGCGTGGTGGTCACGTACAACCGCCCCTTCTTGGGACTTTGTACGGTGAGATACGCCTCCAGGCTGGCAAGGCGACTGGAGGTTATTTCAACATTGGTGCGGTAGGTGTCGTATCCCTCCTTCTTCACCTGCACCCGATGGGAACCGGCCGGCAGCTTCAGGGCGATCAGTGGCGTCCGTCCGACAGATTTGCCGTCCACGAACACTTCAGCGTCGTCCACATTGCCGGTTACTGTCAGTTGCCCCTGACTTGAGGCGGTCGGCGAGTCGATCAATGCGCCCGAGCTGGCCAGGAGAAAGACAAAATCACCTTCATCCAGCTCCGGATCACGGATCTTGCCGTACTGCGAGTGCTGGCCGGCATCGTACCGGGAGACTTCCCTTTGAAGATAAAGCCCCAGCTCGGTACCGGTGACATAGCCGTCCCGGTCCAGATCGCCCTTGCCTTCAAGAGCCCTTATCAGCAGCGGGGGTAAACACACTTTTGGGGCAGGAACCACCTCTCCGGCGCTGCCGGCGGAAATATACTGTCGTACGGGGCGGGACGTAATGTGTGAAATGTACGGGGGATGGTCGGGCAGGGCCTTGGATTTGAAAATGGTGCCCGAAAAAGCAGCTGTCGAAAAGAAACAGGGCGTGTTTGGCTTCGATCCGTCGGGACCAGGTCAAGATTTGGTTCATGCCAAGGGCTTTTCGGTAAAAACCCTCTTTCGTCGAACCTGGGGTCCGGGGCATCCCCTGGCACCAAGTAGCCCTTGTTGCCATGCTTCCGGGTATATCCGTGTCCCGAATAGAAAAACAGCAGACGGTTGTTCGGGTCAAACCCGTAGTCATCGATAAAGTTATCGAAGGCGTCAAAAAGCTTGTCCGAGTCGGGGTCCATGACTTTCCGAAACGTCAAAGCCCTGGTTGAGGAGCGCCCTTTCCACTCGTTCAATTTCATGGGGCACCCCCTCCAATTGAGGCCATCCGTTGGTATACTTGGCAACGCCGATTACCAGGGCGTGACTCTCGCTGTAGAGGCCGACCTGCTTGCCCTGCCGATCCTTGATGACGACCTGCAAGCCCTTGGTTTGTGCGGCAACGGCCACGTCGGTAACAAAAAAAATGGCCGCTATAAAAACAGAGAGTAGCGTCGCATGAATCCATAGCCGCCTGTTTCCGGAACGGTGTTCCATGAATCCCCCCGAATGCTATTGTTTCTCCTGGATTCCCAAGCCAAAACAAACGGCAATTATTTTAGGAGTTACGGTTTGTATGTACGGTAATTAAAAATAATATCCGATGATTGGAAGGATTGCAAATCGGGGATGATAAGCGCTATCGGTATCACCATATTTGTAGGCTGGGTTGAGTGCAGCGATACCCAATATTGCCTCTATCTCAGATCAACCCGATCACCGACGGCAAGCTCGCGGCTTTCATCAAAGTTGATTTCCAGAACATAACGGATGTTTTCCGGCGAGTAAATTCGCTCAAGGCTTTGCGGCCGGCCGTGGGCGATGGCGGCGATGCGGTTTGTCGGCGGAAATGAAGATGATGGCCAGTTCGATGGGAGTGTTTTTCATCCAGAAAACGCGCTTGCCGCCTTGGGGATAAACAAACAGCATTCCGGTGGCCGGTTGCCAGATCCGTGCAATGCATCAGCCCCTTGCGCCACGCTTCGGGACTGTCGGCCCACGGCCACGGAAAACCGTGCGATGGCGGTTTCCCCCCGCTTGATGTCAACGACCCCGTCATTGACCGGCCCTTGGATGGCGCATTCGTTTTCCCTGGCGCCCTGGCTGCAACCCAGCAGCAGTATCAGCAACAGCAAAACTATGTTGAATGCTTTATTACCGAACGATTGCCGCATGATTTCCAATAGTGTCGTTTTATGTTTATCGATTGGCAAACTTATTCACGAACCGGGACATCCAACACCGTTGGCTCATGGCCGGTGGCCGCGAGAAATTCTCGCATGCCCTCCAGAGGGATAACCAGAGTCGCGGTATTGACCAGGGGATGACATTGAAGCGCCTGGGCATCCCAAAGGGCCTTGTCAATTACCACGCTGACCGCACCTGCCTCATCGTTCATCACCCCCAACAGGGTCACCGATCCGGGCTCCAATTTAAGATGTCCGGCCAGGCGATCCGCAGAGGCAAAACGCAATCGTTTGACCGCCATCGCTTTCCCCAGGGCCTTGAGGTCCACCGATTTTTCATCGGGTACGGTTACCAGGAAGTGTTGCCGGCCTTTGTTGTCGCAAATGAACAGGTTTTTGGTTTTTCGGCCGGGCAGATCGGGGATGAGCCGGTTGACATCCTCGCAAGTGAAGACCGGCGGATGCTCGAATTTTTCGTAGGCAATACCGTGCGTATCGAGAAACTGATAGATTTCCATTGGTTCCTTTATTTACGATTTTTTGAGTGATCTTCGCATGCATGCATAAATTGACAAAATTGCGGCAAAATGTCAAAAAATACTCGTCTTTTAAAAACGAGAAGGGAGATTGAGGATGAACGCCAAAAAATCGCTGCTACTGCTGATTTCGCTCCTGTCTTTTGCTATCCTGTCTTCTTGCTTTTACCGGATAGGACACGACGAGTGGATGTTGCTTACCGGTGAAGAAGCCGCCATGCTGGATTTGAATATGATGCCCCAAAAAGACTATTACCGGTATGCAAACCGCAAACCTCATGAATGCCAGAGGAAACTGCGAAGCCGGACCGCGAATCGAGTTCTCGCAACCGGAGGGTAACGATATCCAAGGAGGGGCCCACGGTCAAGATCCAACCGCCGGCCAAACTTGTCGTCTTTTTTTTCGAGGGCAAATCGGGTAAACCTGTCGATATGAGCACCTTGAAAGTTGTCGGCAAAAAGTGGGGCTTTTCAAACAACCTGACCGAACGATTGAAACCTTTCATCGTCGGCCAGAAAATCGATGCGGCCAATGTAGAAATTCCCAGCGGAAAGTTTCATCTGGAGGTGAGCATCGCCGATACATCGGGGATGAAAACGGTTGCAAATTATATCTGCGGAGGTTCATTGATACGTGTTGCATCGTAAAAAACAGGTCGAGAATTGTGTCGGCAAATCCATTTTGATCCTTTTAACTTCATTTCAACCAAAGGCTTGTCATGTATAAAACTTTCCTTTCTTTGTTGATCATAACCCTGGTTCTTATCTCAAGCGCCCAGGCCAGAAATAAGCCATGAAACGGTTATTACGGAGGATATGAACGGCGCCGATCATTGATGTGGCCGCCGATCCGGACGAAGATATCGTCTTTCTTCTTACACAAACGGCCGTTTTGCTCTATTCTCTCGAAGAAAAGGGCGTTATCGAGCAGATTCCCCTGGTCGGCTCATATACTCACATCGCCTTTTTAGGGAACGACCGGCTGGCCCTGAGCGATGACGACCCTTCCCAAATGTCGATTATCCATTACGATCGCATTTACGACATCGATATTACCGGCCGTGCTTTCGTGGGACCGGCCGACGCCAAGGCCACCATTGTGGTCTTCAGCGATTATCAGTGTCCCTATTGCGCCCGGCTGGAACGCTACATCGAGCAGGTGATGGCCTCGTTTCCGGATGAGGTCAAGTTGGTGGTCAAGCATTTCCCGCTGACCGGCCACCCGTTCTCCCGTAAAGGCGCCATGGCTGCACTGGCCGCCGGCAAACAGGGTAAATTCTGGGAGTTCCATCGGCAACTTCTTGAAAATCATGATGATCTTAACGAGCAGAAAGCATTGGATGTCGCCGGCAAACTGGGACTTGACATGGATCGATTCGCCAAGGATCGCAAATCGGCCGAAAGCCGATTGTTAATCGAAAAGGATCTCGAAAACGGCAGGGCAATTGGCGTGACGGGAACCCCCACGGCCTTCATCAACGGGAAACAAATTCGTAATCAGGAGCTGGGCAAACTGCCTGAGCTGATTTTCCGCGAACTTGCCGATGGCAACAATGGCAAAGACAAGGATAAGTAAGAAACAAGCAAAACGGGAGCGGCGCACACAATGGATCGGATGACATCAACCGTGAAGCGATGGATTGAAAAGGAAAACAGAGACCCGAGAAGTGCCCGGTGGCAGGCCGCCCTGGAAGAGATCATGACTCTGTTCATTCCGCGGCTGGAAAAGGGCAGGTTGGCGCCTGTCAGCCCCTTGGAAGAACAAGATCTTCCCATATTCAAGTCCGCCCTGGCCAGCCTGGACCTGAGCCCCGGGTTGTGGGCCGCCTTCCTGCCCCCTTCCGCGGCCGCCTTGATTCGTCCCCCGGCCGATGCCATGGAAGAATTGGTAAGAATCGACGAAGATAAGCCGTCTTATAAAATCATCATCCAAAGGCCCGGCAAGGAAAGCCGTATCCTGTGCGCGGAAATTTCGGAATATGCGCACCGGTTGGGCGTCGATATTTTTCAGGAAGGCGCCTTGCTGGGCAGTTTTAATTACGATACTTATAAAATCTGCATCGAAGAGATTACAAAGGCGATCCGCGCCCATGCCTGGGAAAAGGATGAGTGGTCCCGGGAAGACACCATCGCCTACACCGTGAACTGGTTTGAAAAGGTATTGTATCTTGACCGGGCCGACGTCAGCGTGGAGGAAAAACGTTCCTTTTTCCACTCCCCGACCCTGATCCGCACGGACCGCGTGGATGCGTTGTTCCGTCTTTTTACGGCTGTCCTGAGCCTTCGCTTTCAAGCCGATCCTGAAAAATACACAGCGTCCCTGCCCGGAAAAACCGGCAACGGGGAAGCCAGGCCGGCGGCCTGTGCTTCCCTTGCGGAATCCTCTCTTCTGGATCTGTTGAACGTTGTCCGTTCCCTGGATCTGCTTGCCTTTAAGGAATTCACCGACCAGGAAGAGAAAAAATTCAAGACCGAATTCACCCGATCCGTCCGGCAGCTTTCATCGGAGATCGACAGGTGGGGTTAGTACTCCTTTGGCAATGCGTCCAATTGCGCCTTGGTGAACACGGGGCCGTCGTTGCACACGTAATACGGTCCCACGTTGCAGCGGCCGCAAATGCCGATGCCGCATTTCATCCGGTTTTCCAGGCTCATGACGATCTGGTCCCCTTTCCAGCCGCATTTGTCCAGGACCGGCTGGGTAAACTTGATCATCACCGGCGGACCGCAGATCAGGGCCACGGCGTTGTCCGGGCTGGGCGAGAGTTCTTCCACGATCTGGGGTACGAACCCGACCTTTTTATCCCAGCCGTCCACGGCCCGGTCGATGGTGATGGCCATGTTGACATCCGAACGCCGGTCCCATTCTTCCAGGGCATCCTTGTATAGCAGCATGCCGGGGGTCCTGGCCCCGTAAACAAAGGTAATGTCGGCGTACTTGTCGCGGTTGGCCGGGTCCAGCAGCCAGACCATGGTGGCGCGCAGGGTGGTCACGGCATAGCCGCCGGCAATGATGACGATGTTTTTCCCCTCCAGGTTCTTCAAGGGATAAGGATGGCCCAAGGGACCCCTCACGCCGATCTGATCCCCTTCCTGCATGTGATGCAGCGCGGTGGTCACCACCCCGGCCAGGCTCACCGTGAACAAAAGCGTGTTCCCTTCGGTGGGGCTGGATGCGATTCCGATGGGCGATTCCCCAACCCCTTGCACGGAGAGTTCGGCGAACTGCCCGGGCAGATAGTCGAAACGGGCTGCATCGTCGGGGTTCAGAAACTCCAGTTCAAAGGTCCGCAGGGTTTTGTCCTCGGTGGCGATCTCTATCTTTTTTATGCGTACCGGATAAGGCAGATATGGATTATTCATGATGCTCTCGCTTTGCTACCTGTTTTGAGCGGTTAGCCTTTAGCGACTAGCTGTTAGCTTTGACTTGTCGAGCGCTTGCCGGTAATTCGAAAATAACCGGTTGAGTTGAACAGATCGTTTCAGCAATTTCTTGTAATTCTTTTGCTAATAGCTAAAAGCTGACAGCTAACCGCTTATCTCATCTATTGTTGGCAAACGGCCTGACCCGCCTGCACCTGACCCATTTGACCGATCACTTCCCTCACATCCAGATTGACCGGGCAGCGTTGGATGCAGCGGCCGCAGCCCACGCATCCGGCGGCGCCTTCCAGCTTCATGGGCATGTATTTGAATTTGTGCATGAAGCGCTGTCTGACGCGGTCTTTCTTGGTTCCCCTGGGGTTGTGCCCCGAGGTGTGCAGGGTAAAAAGCCGGCTCATGCAGGAGTCCCAATTCCTGATCCGGTGACCGTACGTTCCCTCGGTCTCGTCCTGGATATCGAAACAGTGGCAGACCGGGCAATAAAAGGTGCAGGTCCCGCAGGTCAGGCAGGGTTCGTTAAGCTTGTCCCAGATGTCGGCGTCATAGAGTTCCAGAAGGTCCTTGGATGCGATGCTGTCCAGATTCGCCACTGTCTGGATGGCTTTCTCGGCTGCCTGCTTTTGCTGTTCGGCCTGTTCCAGAAGCCCGTCCGGCGCGTCGGCAAACTCGGCGATCAGGGCCGCGCCCTTTTCCGTCAGGCCCGTCAGCAGCACCTGTTCACCCAGGTCGGTCATGAGCACATCCAGACCTTCCCGGTGGTGAGGACCGCACTGCATGGCCGTGCAAAAGCAGGATGGGTGCGGCTCCTTGCAGGCCAGACCGATCAGCAGGGTTTTTTCGCGTTTGTCCTGCCAGTAAGGGTCACGGGCGGATTCGGTCTTGCCGAAAACTTGATCCAGGATGCTGAAGGCCTTGGCGTCGCAAGGGCGAATCCCGATGAGCGCCTGTTTGAAGTCGCGTTCGGATTCCGCCTGCATGATGCGTCCCTGCGGATCATCGGGGTCGTTCTTGAAATGCATCAGGCGCTCTGTCTGGGGGAAGAAGAACTTTTTGGGGGACATGTCCGTGTTGCCGAACGCCCAGCACAGATCCTCGGCACGCTCCAGCGGTTCCCACCCCACGGATGGGCCTTGTTGGGCCGGTGCGTAAGCTTGATACTCAGGCCGCAACCTGTCCAAAAGCTGGTCGATTTCGCTTTTTTTCAGTATTTTGTCTGACATCATAAATCCTTTTGGTTAGCGGATGAATAAATAGCTAATCGCTATTAATTTCCGGATCATCCTGCCTATAAAAGCTGAGCGGGGGGACGGATTCCATGTCCAGGCCCGGCGAATACTTGTATTTTTCCCTGACGTTCATTTCCAGTTTGCTGGTCAGAAGCCGCATCTTGATTCCCACCGGGCAGGCCGACTCACAGGCCCCGCAATCAACGCAGCGGCCCGCGCAGTGAAAAGCCCGCAGAAGATGAAAGGTCTGGATATCGGTCTGTCGCTGTCCCTTGCCGCACCACTGGGGGTTGTGCTCGTCCACGAAACAGGTGTCGCAGTAGCACAGGGGACAGGCGTTGCGGCAGGCATAACAACGAATACAGTCCTGGAAGGTTTGATTGAAGTTTTCCCAACGCTCATCGGCATTCAGCGCGTCCCAGGGGGCGGCCATCGTGTCGATGTCGCCGCCGCCGGTCTCCTCGCCCTTTTCGCCGATGAACTCGTCATAAAGCGTGGCGTTGCGGTGCGTGCAGGAGATGCAATTGTCTCTCCTGACTTCATTGAAGGGGATTTTTTCCGTGAAATCCTGGCCTTGGGCCACGATTTCGCCATCTTCAAGGGTGACCTGGCGCAAGACCTTGCCAGCAAGTCGTTCCTGGACCTTGTTCGCATCCACCATGCCCGGCGAGTGGATGCCCAGAATATAGACGTCCTCCCGGTTGAGCTGGTTCTCTTTAATCAGGCCCACGATGCTGCGGCTGACACATCCCTTGGCCAGCACCGCGTTCTTGCCCGGCCTGCCGATCAGGAAATTGGCCAGATTCTGGGTGCAGAACACCGACCAGGTCAGCTGCCCGGCTTCCTCCGGGGTATGGGCGAAAAACGGTTGTTCCTGCATGGGAACCGTTCCCTTTTTATACCCGATTACACAGTCCACCTGGCCGCTGGAGAGAAGCTCGGCGGCCCGGGTCCGGATTTGTTCGATGAGTGCTTTCATATGATTTCCCCCTGAATATCCTTGATCAGCCGCTTTGCCGGTCCCAGGGCCTTGACCGAAGTAACCACCTTGCGGGCGGTCTCCTGGAACTTGCCCGCCTCGGCCGCGGATATCCATGAAAAATGCAGCCGACCCGGCTCAAGGCCGATGTACTCCATGAGGTCCTTGAACATCACGAACCGCCTTCTGGCGTACATGTTGCCGCTCAGATAGTGGCAGTCTCCGGGATGACAGCCGGAGACCCAGACCCCGTCCATCCCGTGGCGAAAGGCCTGGAGGATGTATTTAGGATTCATTCCCCCGCTGCAGGGAAGCCGGATGACCTTGATCCCCGGGGAGTATTGCAGTCGCCCGACGCCTGCCAGATCGGCGGCGCCGTAACTGCACCAGTTGCATAAAAACGCCATTATTTTGGGTTCCCATTCAGACATAATTATCTCCTAGCTTGCCTCGATCATGGCATAGACTTGTTTCATATTGGTGCCGTTCAATGCGATGGCCCCTGAACGGCAGGAGGCCGCGCAAAGCCCGCACCCCTTGCACAGGGAGGCATTGATCTGGGCCTTGCCCGCCGTGGGACCCTCTTCCACCAGGAAGGGCGCCGAGTAGGGGCAAATAGCAACGCAGGTTCCGCAACTGCTGCAAAAGGACGGGGTAACCTTGGCCACCTCGCCGCTGGAGAAGATCTTCTCCCGGGCGAGCAAGGTAATGGCTCGCGATGCGGCAGCCTTGCCCTGGGCGATGGACTCGTCGATGCTTTTGGGATAGTGGGCCATGCCGCACAGGAACATCCCGTCGATGGCGAACTGCGAAGGCCCCAGCTTGACGTGCTGTTCGGCGAAGAAGCCGTCCTCGGTCAAGGGCAGTTTGTAAAAGCCGGCCAGCGTCTCGTTGTCCTCGGGCACGATGGCGCCCGCCAGGGTCAACAGGCCGGTTTCGATGTTCAGGTCCCGTTGGAGGATGGGGTCCTTGACCTTCACCAGCAGACCGTCGTCCCGGGCCGTGACCACCGGTTTTTCGTCCACCGAATAACGGATGAAGATGACGCCGGCGGCCCGCGCCTCGGCGTAGAGCGCTTCCCGTTGCCCGTAGGTGCGGATATCCCGGTAAAGGATGAAGACATCCATGTCCGGGTTGAGTTGCTTGAGTTCCAGAGCGCTTTTTATGGAATGAGTGCAGCAGACCCTGGAGCAGTAGTTCCTTCCCTCCTGCCTGGAGCCCACGCACTGGATGAACACCGCCCGTTTCAATGCCTTGAGGGAGTCCGCGTCCTCGATGAGCATGCGGTCCAGTTCCAGTCCGGTCTTGACCCTGGCATCCTGTCCGTAGAGGTATTCGTCGGGCTTGTACTCCTTGGCGCCGGTGGCCACCACGGCCACGCCATGGGCGATCATCTCGGGTTCGCCGCCGTGCTCAATGGTGGTTTCGAAATTGCCCACGAAACCCTTGACGTCGGTTATTTGCGAATCCAGGTGCACGACGATGTTGGGGTCGTCTTGCACCTCTTGGATCATGGCCTTGAGACTGGCCTGGATATCCTCGCCTTGCCAGGTCTTGAACAGATGCCTGGCCTGGCCGCCCAGCATCGGCGATTTTTCGAGCAGATGGGTTTCATGGCCCTGTTTGGCCAGGCTCAGGGCCGAGGACATGCCGGAGATTCCGCCGCCGATCACCAGGGCGCGCTGATCGATGCCCAGCTCCTGTTCTTCCAGGGGCTCGCTGAAAGCGATGGCGCGCACGGTCATGCGTACCAGGTCCTTGGCCTTTTGGGTGGCCAGTTCCGGGCTGTCCTTATGCACCCAGGAACAAAGGTTGCGGATATTGACCATGCTGAACAGGTAGGGGTTGAGGCCGGCGTTGACCAGGGTCTCCTTGAACAGCGGATCATGGGTCTTGGGAGAGCAGGAAGCCACGATGACCCGGTTCAGCCCCTTTTCCTTGATGACCTGGGTGATGTCTTCCTGGGTGTTTTGGGAGCAGGTGTAGAGGTTGAATTCGGCGTGATCCACATGGGGCAGGGTGGCGGCGTAGTCCGTGACGGCCGGCACATCCACCACGCCGGCGATGTTGCTGCCGCATTTACAGACGAACACGCCGATCCTGGGCGCTTCGCCAAAAACGCTTCTCTCCGGGATCTGTTCCTTGACCCGGGTCTGGGAATGCCTGGCCGGGTTGAGGATCTCGCCGGCGGCCGCGCTGGCGGCACTGGCGTCCACCACCGAGGTGGGGATGTCCTTGGGTCCCTGAAAGGCCCCGCTCACGAAGATGCCGTCGCGGGTGGTGGTGATGGGGTTGAACGAGGTGGTTTGACAGAAACCGTCGGCGTTCAACTCGATGTCCAGTCTCTCGGCCAGGGCCTTGGTCTTGGCGCTGACCTGGAGCCCCACGGAGAGAACCACCATGTCGAAGGTTTCGGTTTTCATCTGACCGGCTTCATCCACGAAGACCAGTTCGAGGTCCCCGGATTCCCCAACCGGTTTGACGGTATGCACCCGGGAGCGGATGAAACGTACCCCGTCCCGGTCCCGGGCGTCGGTGTAACAGCGCTCGAAGTCTTTCCCGTAGGTGCGCATGTCCATGAAAAAGACCGCGCAGTCCAGATCCCTGGAGGAATGCTCCTTGGCGATGATCGCTTCCTTGATGGCGTACATGCAGCAGACCGAGGAACAGTAGCCATGGGCGCTGCGGTTGATGTCCCGGGAGCCGATGCATTGCAGCCAGGCGATTTTCTTGGGTTCGGTTCGGTCGCTGGGCCGCATCAGATGGCCGAAGTAGGGCCCCGAGGCGCTCAGGATGCGCTCGAACTCGGGACTCGTGACCACGTTGGGACTGGCGCCGTATCCCAGAAAATCCAGTTGGCCGGGATCATAGGCCTCGGTGCCCGGACACAGAATGATGGACCCGATGTCGAGTTCTCGTTCCACGGGCTGGTCATCGTATTTGATGGCTTTGGCCAGGCACATGTTCTCGCAGAGCCCGCAGCCGATACAGACGTCCTGATCGATGGCAAAAGAGAGGGGCACGGCCTGGGGATAGACGATGTAAATGGCCCTGCGGTCCCGCATCTTCTGGTTGTAGGTGTCCACCGCGCTCACCGGACAGGTGGCCGCGCACTGGCCGCAGCCGGTACAGACATCGGGGTCGATGAAGCGGGGCTTGGTCTTGACCTTGACCTTGAAGTCGCCGGCCTTGCCGGCCACCTGTTCGATCTCGGTATTGGTCAGGATGTCGATGTTCAGGTGTCGCCCCACCTCAACCAGCTTGGGAGACATGATGCACATGGCACAGTCATTGGTGGGAAAGGTTTTGTCCAGCCAGGACATCATCCCCCCGATGGCCGGAGAGTGTTCCACCATATAAACCCGAAAACCGGAGTCGGCCAGGTCCAAGGCGGTCTGTATCCCGGTTATTCCGCCTCCCACGACCATCACCGATCCTTGAATGTTTCCAGAAACGCTATTCATATCGAAGACTCCTCAACAAAAATTCATAGGGTTATGAACTCGGCCCGGTCTTCCTGAAAACCATTGAACTCGACCGTGCCGGTTTTTTCCATATCCGCCAGCAGAAAGGATATGGTGGTGAGCGCAAGCCCGGTTTGGGCGCCGATTTCCTGGGCCGTCTTGCAGCCTTGTTGCATGGCGGTGAAGATCAGGTTTTCCTGGTATTCCTGGTCCGCCGTTTGGTCCAGCAGGGGCTCGTATTGCTTCGCCGTCCAGGGACGATCATAGACATCGCCCTTTTCGACTAGCTCTTTCTGAACGCCGACCATCCAGCGGACTTTCTCACCGTCCAGGGTGCGGCGGACAGCCTTGAGCGGCAGCGCCAGCGCTTCGCGGTCCAGGGGGCCCAGCACCTTGATGGTCTCCACCAGTTCCGTGGTCACCTGGGCGAAACGCCGGCCCTCGGCCGCCGACACCCAGGCCAGCCTGAGTCGCTTGCCGCCGATGCCGGCGTGCTCCAGAAGGCTTTGGGTCAGGCGGATTTTGTTTTCGGCATGCACATTGCCGTCGATGTAATGGCACTCTCCGATATGGCAACCGGCGACCAAAACCCCGTCCGCCCCTTGAATCAATGCGTCCAGGATAAAGACCGGGTCGACACGCCCGCTGCACATCACCCGCACCGGGCGCAAGTTAAGGGGGTACTGAAAACGGGACACGCCGGCCAGGTCCGCCCCGGCGTACGCGCACCAATTGCATAAAAATGCGATTATTTTGGGTTCCGTTTCTTGTTCTTGCATGACCATGCTCCTTTGGCCGTTGGTTTTGTTTTAAAAAGCATATAATCCTAATAGCTAACCGCTAATGGCGATCTTCCTAAAAGGCCGCATTGATGGCATCTTCTATCTGATTGGCCCTGAAGTGCAGCATGTCGATGGTCTTCTGAGGACAGGATGCCGCGCAAACCCCGCACCCCTTGCAGGAGGCGGCGATGCGTTCCGGCCTGACGCCCAGATCCTGCACTTCCTCCATCCTGATCGCCCCGAAGGGGCACACCCTGGCGCAAAGCCCGCAACCGATGCAGTGCTCGAGATCAATCTGCGAGACCAGAGGAGAGACGTGAACGCTGTCCTTGGATAGCACCGTGGCGGCCTTGGAAGCGGCGGCCCGGGCCTGGGAGATGGACTCCTCGATGGGCTTGGGATAATGGGCCAACCCGCATAGATACAGCCCGTCCGATGCGAATTCCACGGGCCTCAGCTTGGCATGGGCCTCCATGAGGAAGTTCTCGTCGTTGCGCTGCAATTTGAAGATGGTGATCAGGCGGCTGTTGTCGTTGGGCACGATGGCGGTGGAGAGGTTCAAAAGATCCACCTCGATCGTTACCCGCCTCTGGAGGACGGGCTCGAAGACCGAAATCTCCAGCTTGTCGCCGTTCTCCCGCACCTCGGGCTTATGCGCCAGATCGTAGCGGATGAAGATGACCCCCAGCTCCCTGGCCTTTTTGTAAAGCAGCTCCTTGAGCCCGGGCGTACGAATGTCCCGGTAAAAGATGTAGACGTTCTTGTCGGGATCCTTCTCCTTGATGTGAATAGCCTGGGAGATGGCGCTGGTGCAGCAGATCTGAGAGCAATAGGGCCGCTGGTCGTCCCGGGAGCCGACACACTGAATGAATCCCACGGCCTTGGCCTGTTCAAGATCCTGGCCCCGCTCTTCCAGATCGTGCCAGCAGGTGACCCGGGGGCTCTTGTGATAGAGGTACTCCTCGGTATCCGCGGCCACGCCGCCGGTGGCGAAGATCACCACGCCGTGTTTGATCTTGCGGGGGATGTCCCCGCACACCACCGTCGTCTCGAAATTGCCCACGAAACCGGTGGATTCCTGAATCTCGGAATTGAGCAGGACATCGATGGCCTGGTGCTCGGTCACCTGTTTTTTGAGCGTGCCGATATAGGCCTGGACATCCTTGCCCGACCAGGTCTGGGAGATCTGGTTGGCCGCGCCGCCCAGGGTCGGGGATTTTTCGATCAGACTGACGCCGAAGCCCTGTTCCGCCAGGGTCAAGGCGGCGTTCATTCCGGCGATTCCGCCGCCCACGATCAGGGCCGACTTGTCGATCTCCACGGTCAGGTCCGGAATCGGTTCCAGCCCGGCCGCCTTGGCCACGGCCATGCGCACCATTTCCTTACACTTCTCGGTGGCTTTATCCTTATCCTTGGAGTGGCACCAGGTGCATTGATTGCGGATATTGGCCATCTCGAAAAGGTAGGGATTGAGCCCGGCTTCCTTGATGGTGTCCTGGAACAGGGGTTCGTGGGTCCGGGGCGTGCAGGCCGCCACCACCACCCGGTTCAGTCCCTTTTCCTTGATGGTGTTGACGATTTTATCCTGGGTGTCCTGGCTGCACGTGAAGGCATTGTCCTCCACGTATTCCACATGGGGCAGGGTGCGGGCATATTCCGCGATGTTCGGTACATCGGCGTAGCCCCCGATGTTGGAGCCGCAATTGCAGACAAAGACCCCGATCTTGGCCTCGTCCTCCAGGGGGCGTTCGGCGGGATAACTCTTGGATTTGACCTGGCTGCCCCGCGCGGCGCTCAACAGGGCACCGGCGTTGCAGGCCGCGGCGCCGGCCTCGACCACGGATTGGGGAATGTCCTTACAGCCGTTGATCACCCCGGCGGAGTAGATGCCCGGCACGGAGGTGCTGACCGGATCAAGATCGTCGGTCTGTACGAAATTGAAGCGATTCAGGGAAATGCCCATGCGCTTTGCCGTCTCGACCGCCGAATCGGCCGGCTGCATGCCCACCGACAACACCGCCAGGTCGAAAGTCTCCGTGATGTTTTGCCCGTCTTCCGTGGCATAGATGATTTCCAGGGTGCCAGTGTCGTCCTTTTCCGTGATGGTGTGCACCCTGGACCTGACAAAGCGGATGCCCTCCTGCTCGGCCCGGTAATAGGCCTTTTCGAACTCCTTGCCCGAGGTGCGCAGGTCCATATAAAAGATGGCCCCATCGAAATCGGCCCCAAGATGGTCCTTGGCGATGATGGCCTCCTTGATGGCGTACATGCAGCAAACCCCGGAACAGTATTCGTTGTCGCAGCAATTCATGTCCCTGGAGCCGATACACTGAAGCCAGGCGACGCGTTTGGCGGGCTTTTGATCGGAAAGACGGACCACCTCGCCGCTGGTGGGGCCGCCCGCCGCCAGGATCCTTTCGAATTCGATGCTGGTGATAACGTTGCGGTAGGCGCTGTGCTGATAGGGGGTAAGCCCTGACGGATCGAAGGTTTTCAGGCCGGCACTGAAAATAATGGCGCCGACATTCAGCTGCGACTCGCTCGGCTGGTCATCGAAATTGATCGCGCCGGCGGGACAGAATTTCTCACAGGCCTTACAGCGGCCCTTCTTAAAATAGATGCAATGCTGCGCATCGATTTGGTACTTGAGGGGCACGGTCTGGGGATAGAGCAGGTAGGCGGCCTTTCTCACCCCCAGCCCCTGCTCGTATTCGTCAACGACCTTGACCGGACATTTTTCCGCGCATAGCCCGCAAGCGATGCATTTGTCCGGATCCACATACCGGGGCTCGGTCTTAACCGTAACCGTAAAGTCTCCCGCCTTGCCCGCCACGGCTTCCACGGTGGACAAGGTGAGCAGTTCGATGTTCTCATGCCGTCCAACCTCGACCAGTTTCGGAGAGAGGATGCACATGGAACAGTCATTGGTGGGAAAGGTCTTGTCCAGCTTGGCCATGGTCCCGCCAATGCCAGACTCCTTCTCCACCAGATAGACAAAATATCCGGAATCGGCCAGATCCAGGGCTGCCTGGATTCCCGCGATTCCGGCGCCTGCCACCAGCACCGATCCGCACTTGTTCAAGGCCTGTGTCTCGTTTTGCATGTCGCCTCCTTTAGCCACCTGCTTGAGGGCCACGTTTTGGGGCCATCTTAGTCTATTATTTGCCAGAACAAACCGCTTGCCGCCAATAATGTAAGGATCAGGCGTCGTTTAACGTTGAAACGCCATGCGTATCCGTACCCGACGATGAGGCGCTATTGGAAACACCACACCCCCTCGTCTTTAAAGACGACATGTCTGTAATGGCAACGCTGAATATCCACCAAACCCGGGTGGATTTATTCAGACACTCAGGTAAAACCGAAGGAGTGAGAAAGCTGCGGATACAAAAGGCAGGAATGACGGAGAAAAGACGTTGAGAATAGTCGTTGAAGGGCTGGACCCGGCGATAGCCGCATTGTTTTCCCCGAAGAAAAAAAGTTATCTTGAATTAGTCACATTTACATTTGATTAAGACTTCAGACTACACAAAGTAGAGCCTGATTGTCAAGGTAAAAGAGCATTGTCTCTTAATTGTGCCGGAGTTGTATTTGAGAAAAGAGACAAAGGGTGTTATCCAGGTTATCGACATCCTGGGCAGTGACGGTCCATAGTCAGGCGATTGGATTGAGATCGAACCGCACGAACACTTATGCCGGAGGTATGCCGTTGGTATTTCGATTAACACCCTTATTGATGAAGCGCTTTCTGTCGACCGGCCTGCTGATCTGGCTGATGTTATCCGCCATTTGCGCCCGGGCCGCCGACGGTTCCCATGAAACACTGGTCATTCAAGGCAACAAGGCCTTTCCCCCTTACGAGTTCATTAACAAAAAGGGCGAGCCCGCCGGATTTGATGTCGAGCTTATCAACATCATCGCCGAGCGTCTCGGACTGGATATCAAGGTCGTCCTGGACGATTGGGAAAAGGCGCCGGAAGCGCTGGCCGACGGCAAGGCCGATATGATTACGGCCATGATCCTTTCGAACCAACGGCAGCGGCAATTCGATTTTTCCATGGCCCACGCCGGCGTTTTCTATTGCCTATTTGCCCGCGAAGGGTCCCGCATCGAATCGATCGAGGATGCCAAGGGCAAGGAGATTCTGGTGCAGGCCAAGGTTTATGGTCAGGAGTGGCTCCAGCAGCGTGACATCACCGACCGGCTCGTCACCTTCTCCACGCCCCGTGAGGTCTTGAGCCAGCTTGCCGCCGGCCGGGGGGACTGCGCCGTCGTGGAACGGCTCAGCGGACTGATGCTGCTGCAAGAATTCAAGATAGAAAACGTGGGACTGGTCGGTTCGCCGATTGTATGCGCGCCGTATGCTTTTGCCGTGCAAAAGGGCAATCACCGACTATTGACCAAACTCAATGAGGGCATCCACCTGCTGCACCAGGACGGCACCTACGACGACCTGTACCGCAAATGGTTTTCCATTGCCGACTTCCACGCGCGCCGCATGGCGTTGATCCGTAACGGTTTACTGGCGCTTGCGGGCGTGGTCTGCCTGATGGTTGGCGTTTTGGTCTGGAACGTTACCCTCAAACGGCTGGTTGCAAAGCGCACCGCCCAGCTCAAAACCAGCGAAAAACGATTCCAGGAACTCAGCGATCTGCTTCCCCAGATCGTCTTCGAAACCGATGCCGACGGCTGGTTGACCTTTCTGAACCAATCCGGTTTCGACATGCTGGGCCTCGAACACGACCAGTCGCTGGATACATTCACGTTGGCCGACTTCATTCCGGAAATGACCGGATTTGACGATTGGCTGCAGGACGATTCGCGCAATGGGAAGACCTGCCGGGTCAAAGGGCCGGGCACGGGACCCTTTCCGGCCCTACTTTTTGTATCGCCCATGGGATCGGCGCAGGACCATGTCGGCTGGCGGGGCATCCTGGTGGATATCACCTTTCAAAAAGAACTTGAAAGGCAGATCATCGAGGCCCAGAAGCTGGAGGCCGTCGGAAAACTGGCCGGCGGCGTGGCCCACGATTTCAACAATATTATCGCCGGCATATGCGGCTATGCCTACTCGGTCAAAAAGAATCCGCATGATATCGGCAGCGTCACGGATGGTGCCGAAAAAATAATCATGGGATGTGATCGAGCCGGTGATCTGGTACGCCATTTCCTGGTTACCGCCGGCCGGCGCAAGGCCGAGAAACAGACCGTGCAATTAAAGGGTGTTGTGGACGAAATTTTCAAACTGCTTCAGCCCACCTGCCGTTCGAAGGTCAAGCTCGATAACCGCATCACGGACGACAACGACACGATTTGGGCCGAGCCGGTGTTGGTGTTTCAGGTGCTGATGAACCTGTGCGTGAACGGTGTGCAGGCCATGATTGACAAAGGCGGCACCCTGACAGTTGGTTTGGGTGCCCAAAGCACCCGGACGTTGAGGGAACTCTTTGTTGCCGATCAAGGGCCGGGGATCGAAGCCGAAATCCGTGATCGCATTTTCGAGCCATTTTTTACCACCAAACAAGCCGGTAAGGGAACCGGCATCGGGCTTTTCGTTGTCAGCCAGTCACTGGCCAGCATGGGCGGAACCATTCGGGTTGAAAGCCGGCCGGGTCGTGGGGCGACTTTTATCGTTTGCATGCCGGCGGTCCCACCCGAGGGTTGAACATCCGTATCAAGCACGCCGAACAGCGCAAGGTGCCTCGGGTGATATCGTGGCCACCTCCGAGAAGGGTATCATCCGCAGTTTGA
This sequence comes from uncultured Desulfosarcina sp., assembly GCA_963668455.2. Taxonomy (GTDB): domain Bacteria; phylum Desulfobacterota; class Desulfobacteria; order Desulfobacterales; family Desulfosarcinaceae; genus Desulfosarcina. The sequence goes on along the minus strand of CAXXOY010000011.1, from coordinate 294,901 downwards.
TGAGCTCGCAAAAAGTCGCCGTTCGGACGGATTCGTAAAAAACCCGAGATCAAGGCTTGCGAATCCTGAGGAATGAGTCGTGCTTATCGTATTCCGCAGTGACTAAGGATGAAGCGTAACGCCGATATCGGGCTTCTAAGGAAGTCACCCCAAAAAGTGACTTTTTTAACTTGGGTGTTTCCCCGCGAAACGGGGTAAGCTGCTTTTTACGAGACCATCAATCTTGACAGTCCCGTAAAAAGTCGTTTCTTGAAAAAATAGTTAATGGGTATATGCCCGATATAAGTTGGCCCGGGTCAACAACCAGGCCAAAACGGTAAACACTTTTCGAAGCAGCTCTTTGAAAACGCTAATACCGGCTCCATGGCCGCACCTTGAGGCAGTATTGTCAGGCATTCCGACAAATATTGCCGCCATTACCGCCGCGGCCCTCAATATGTTGAGCCCGAGGGCTTTCAAGGTAGCGCTATAGCGGACAGATTTCATACCCCGAACCCGAAGGTGTTTTACCCCGGTTCGTCGGTCATACTCGCTCATGGTGGCTTCCACTCCAGCTCGCCATCGATAGCAGTCCTTGAACTCGTCGGTTTGGACTTCTTCTCGTCTTAACGCGATACGCAACTGCTTATCGTTGTAGCGAAAGGAAAAGGCCTTCTTACCGGGCTTTACAGGACAAATCTCACGGTTCGGGCAGTTTTCGCAATGGCTCAGGTCAAAAGCGGCACAGTGTCGATCCTTCTTTTTCTTGGTGTGGATGGGCGCATGGCCTTGGGGGCAACGAATGACCTTGCCGCATTTTCCCGTTTCAAAATCCCCGAGGTTGAGCGTTCCTTCCTTCTCACTGCCCATGGGAGGAGATATCGCTTCGACGCCTTTGTCCTTGGCGGTTTGGACATTGTCGTCGCTTCCATAAAGCGAATCCGCCAAGACTTTCCGAGGTCCAAGATCTCTTTCCTGGGTAGACTCGATAGCGGGAATCAGGGCGTTCGCATCGCTTTCGTGGGCGCTTTCGACCTCGACATGGGTAATCAAATTCAAGGTTTTCGCCTTTTCGTCCGCATCGTCGGTATCCGTATAAGTCTCCATCACTTGAACCTGATAGCCTTGGCCTTTGTGGCCGCTATAACCGGCTTCCGGGTCCGAAGGGTTTTGCAGGGAATCGGAGGGAATCCGTTTGGCTTCCTTAACCGAAATTTCGACACCGTCATCCGAAAGCGAAACCGTGCATTGCTCATCTAAAATGCGTTGAAGCAACTTGAAGCTATGCATCGACTGGACATCGAAGTTATCCTGGAATTGCTGGACCAAAGCGTACAAATCGGTACTGACCCGATCCAATGTTTTCTGGCTTTTGGACGGTTTTACCATGGCAAAGCACGATAGCGCTTTTTCCGTCAGATACCTTTCCATCAATGCATCTTCAATGGTGGAGAGCAAGGATGGGTGTTGCCGTTTCAGGTTTTTTAAAAACTTATGGATTGAGTTCGAGAAGATCGTGATGCGCCCCAGTTTGCGCATATTGGATTGAATATGGACAGAGTCGATGCGCTGCTTGTCAGCATCGACGTTGAACACTTCGGCCAGTTTTTGTGTGCCAGCATTAAACAGGGTCTTTTCCAACCCGTTTTCGGCAACGATCGTGCGCATGTTCCATAAGGTCTTGGGACACATGTATTTGGCCGAATCCGACTCTTCGGTGATATTAAGGGCATAGTGCCACTGAATATTGAAAGCCAGTTGATCGATAGCCTCATAGTCGGTCAGGTCGAGCATTTCCTTTAGGACGAGTACGCCCAGGACCATATAGAGGTCTTTCGTCGGCCGGCCAAAGCCGGAGTTGAAAAAAGGGCTAAGTTCGCTAACAGGCAACTCAGGGAGAATAAATTTTTGGAATACCCCCGGCCATGAGTGCTCAAGCATTTGCCTTCTCTTGGGGCTCAGATGGCCCCAGGGATCGAAAAGCTGCTGCTGTTTGTGATCGTTGTGGCGAATCATTATTAATCCTTACAACCAGTTGAATTTATATGCACATACATACCACAACGGTAGCAATTTATCAAGTTAGAAAAACAATTTTATGTATTATTTCAGGCGGTTGTTTTTTCGACTTTTTACGAGTTCATCAATCTTTATCAATGCGATTGTGATTTACAACCCTCACCGCTGATCGAACAACCGATCCATGGCCCGCAAATACCCCGGGGCACACTGAAGATAAAAGGAGAGCCCCTTCGAGAAATTCATGCCCACCACGCCGTCGATGAACATCTGGCTGATTTCGCGTTCCCGTTTCAGGATGGCCAGGCATCCCGTGAAAATCCGTTTTTCTTCCTCGGAAAGGGTTCGGGCGATGTATTTCAGCGCCGTTCGCCCCCGGGGCTGGTACATCCAGAAGTAAAGCAGATCCAGGCTGCCGATCACGATCAGTTTCTCAAGATCCTTGGCGTCGCTGTTGGGATCGATGTGGTTATTGCCGATGGCGTCCAATACCTCCCACACCTTCAGTTCGGGCTGTAGTGCTTCCAATCGTCCGTAGGTGGCGAACAGTTGCGAAAGCGTCACCGCGTAATCCTGAAAACGGGTCTGGAGGTTGGCGAAACGATCGGCCGTTCCTTCAATGATGCCGGCCACGAAATCCGACGCGCCCTTGGAAATGACAGCGGCCCATTTTTGCAGGATATCCTGGACGCCCACGACACCAAACCCGCCCAGCAGCATGCCGATAAACGCGTTCAGGGCGATGGCGATGGGAATGGAGAGTACGCTGCGAAAGAAATTGCCGTACACGGCCGCCTTGGGCAGGCCGCGAAACAGGTTGTGACTGGATAGATAGATGCCGTTGGCCACGGCCATGGCCGTGTACAGGGCCATGGGGTTTGTTTGGGTGTTGATGCCCATCATCCGGTCAAGCAGCATGGTCTTAACCAGTACGTCCAGCAGGGGCACGGAAAATCCGGTGAACAAAAGGGAGTCGGAGATGCGCTCCCAGCTGATGTATTCATTCCATTCCAGCAGCGGCGAGCGGCGGAAACCTCCCCCGCCCAGAATCGACTGCACGATATTGCGGAACCCGGTGATGCCGAACCAGATGAATGCCCCCAGATAGGCCAGCACCCACCACTGATTGGTCAGGTAAAACGAGAGAAAGGCCGGGATGAAGCCCACGATTATTTTGAGGAGATTTGTGGCGGTGCTGTTCAAATAGAAAAAGGATGCCTGGGACGCCTTTTGGTCGGCTTTTTCGGTTTCCAGGCAGAAGCCGTTGCCGGCAAGCTCGGCCATGCCGCTCAGACTGATAACATTCGGGGCATCGTCCATATGGGTCAGATGGGATTGCAGCAGCCAATCCACCTGTCGCAGTTGACCGAACAGGTTGAGTCCCGGCAAAGTTCCGATAAGGCGCCGGAACAGTCCCTTGGAGCCCTTGGGGCTTTCCCGGGGGATATAGGTGATGCGCTTGTATATCGGTATCCTGAAAGGAACAATGCCGCGCTGGTTACCGCCTGGCGGGTGGCAGTGGTCCCGGTCGGAAGCCGCCCCATAAATGGGTCTTTTTTTGAATGCCTGGTGCGCGCCGCTGGGCAGGGTGTCCAGGATGGCAAGTCCCATGTCATACTTGCTGGGGGAGAGGCCGGTATAATCGCTTCCGATTCTGGGCTGGAGATGGAAAGAATGGTACATGGCGCTGAACGCCTCGATATCATGCAGAATAATGCCCAACTTCTCGATCCGGTCGGCCTTGCCCGAAAAAGAGGGGGCGTTGTTGATGCGGCTGATGATCCCCCGCAGGATGCGTTTCAGATTGATCGTGTTGCTTTCGTTGAGGGCCAGTTGCAGCCTGCTGATCTCCTCCACATGCTCGGTTTTGCCGTTAGCCAGATCCTTCAGATTGAAAATTTCCAGCCGGGTGATGAGTCCTTCACCCTCGTAGAGAACCTCCACAACGTCCTCGGGGAGCAAATCGGTCAGATTCAGGGTGATGCGGTATCCGGTGTGCAGGCTGGTCAGCCGGTCGAGCAATTGTCGGGGCGACAGCCCGAGCAATTCCGGCACCTCGGCGGGAGCGGCATCGGGACATTCCGAGGCCTTGAGGTACAGGTCGACAATAACCTTTGTGTCCAGGGCGTTCATGCGCTCGACCTGGTTTCGAATGACCGCTTGTCGCTCCGGCTTGGCGGTTTTGAACGCTTCGCGCAGGATGGTCACCTTCTTTTCCATCAGCGGCATGAGCATGGTGTGAATATAAAGGGCCAGGTGGGCCTTGGAGGGCTGGCCGGGGTGGGCGAAGGCCAGGAATTCGTCGCGGTCAAGGGCCGGCAGGTCGATGCCCAGATCGGTGCTCAGGGTCGGGCGGTGCTTGCGGTTGAAGGCGTCCAGAAGACAAAGCACCTGTTGCTCCTTGTATCGGCTTACCTTGCGGCCCTGGTCCATGAGCCGCCGCACCGGCGCCTCGGTAAGAAAGCAGAGAAACGCCTGGGTATCGGCAAAGCCCCGGGGAACCCAGATCAACTGGATGGTTTTGTCTCTGAAGCGGGCCGGGAATTCAATGCCGATTCTAAGCTGAATTCCCATGATCCGGGCGGCTTCCATCAGCTCAGCGGCCGAAGGGGGGTCGATGTAGTGGTAGTAGATCACCCGCAGCCGGCGGATGCCTTTGATCCAGGCATCCATGATCAGGTGCGAGGCGGACTTGCGCCCCTTGGTGTGGATGTCGTGAACATGGTCGTCGAAGGTCAGCTGGTTCCACTCTTCCGGCATTTCCAGAAGACCGTAATGCTCCAGCATTTTTCGGACAATGCGCGGTTTGCCGCCGGCCACCCGTCTGAAGTCGTGGGCCCGTCTGAGTTGAACGGCCTCGTTGCCATGGGCCCGAACAAGCTCCTTCATGATTGATAAAAGCAGCCGGGCGGCGTTTTTAGGCATCGACCCGGCGGATGCGTTCAGAATTTCGTCGCGTAACGAACGCAGGGCATTCAGCCGGTCCTCGATCATGCCTGTTTTCAGGGACCGCAAAAGGTGAACCACGGCGTAAGCGATGCGCAGGCCGTGGGATTCGGCCAGCTCCTTGATGCCGTGGGGATGAAACCAGGGGAACAGATTCTTGCGGCCAATGGCATCGGGCGTGGTGGTGCTCAAAAAACCGTTGACGATTTCCAGTAAGTCGCGATCGCGTTTGTCGAACAATAGGCTCAAGGAACCTCCCTTTAGCGGAAACGCTTAATCCGTGGGCGGAAACTGCTTGAGAACCGCCTCTACCAGGGTGTTGATGTCTTTTACGGCGTTGTTCGGATCTTTATACGCCTTGAACCGTTCGGTGCCGCTGCCCCGCCACAAGAGCTCGCCGGACTCGCCGGACAAGAGATCGATCACCAGCGTACCGTCGTCGACTTGTTGCACGTCGTTGCCGGTACCGATGGCGATTCCGCCGCCGCGGCCGAAACTGCCGATACCGATGCCGACACTTCCCCGGGTGCCCGATGCGTCGATACGCTGTCTTAACACGTATTGATAACGTACGTTGATATCCGTTGGCGGGTCTTCCTTGAATACGAATCCCTTGGCCGTCAGTTGCCCCTGGATGGCGTCGCGGATGCGGGTATCCCGAAACGGGTTGTCGATGCGCTCGTCACCAGTCTGGGGCTGCGTTTCCGATTCCCAGGATATTGTCCCCATGCGTGTGAAGTTGGTGTCCGGGGCATAATCCTGACTGGTCTGGATCTCCGAGCATCCTGTCCACATCGATAGTGCGAGCAAAATCGCAATCCATTGGTTTCTCATTGTCAGGCCTCCATGATAGCGGTTCTTTTTAACCTTCCACTTATGGTTTCTCACAATTAGCATATCTACCGGATATGTCAAAGCAATACGGGCCTTCCTCGAAGACCGACGCTCGATCGCGATTGATGACGATACCGAATAGATATAAAAAAACATACATAATGATTAACTTAAAAAGCAGGTTGCCGATAACTAAGAGTATCATGATCAGGCAAAAATCAACCCTCATTTCGATTGCCGATGAAAAGAAAATCGTTTTTCTATCGATCGGCAAGGACGGCGGTCTTGAACGGCAGAGCAGTCTGCCCATGGATGCGCTGCAAAGAGAAGACGCGCCGGCCGACGCGGTTCCGAAATGGGTGCGCCAGAAGACCCACTCCCTATTCGTGATTCCCGATTATTGGATCGCAAACACCTCTTTTGAGTTCAAATCCCGCAAACGATCGATTATTACCGCGTTTATCGAGCGCAAACTGAAGCTTGATCAACCGAACCTGAAGGATGCCGGTGATTTTTACGATTACGCCATCGTACAGGATCGTGACCACCGGCCGATGCTTTTTTGCACCTATCTCCAGGAACCCTCGGTGTATGACCTCTACCGGCGGTTTGAGTCGTTTGGCATGGCTCCCCACCGCATAACCTCTCCCGCCTTGATATGGCAGGCCTGGCTCAATCGGCACGTCGGTGATATCGCCCAGCGGGGGATCGGGTTCGTGCATCTGATGGAAAACGATTGCTTCCTCTACTTTTACAATCTGAATCAGTTTCTCTTCTCGCGTCATATCCAGCTCCCCGTAAACGAAGACGATCCTGCCGAAATCTACAACCTGCTCACCTATGAAATAAACCAGTCGTTTTATTTATATTCCCAGAAGAGCAAAAAATCAGTGGAAACGCTTTTCTTGCTGGCCCATGATCCGGAGGCCTGCGGCAAGTTGTCTGAAATATTGGGCCGGGACCTGGAAGAAGTGCCCGCACCGTCTGGCGGGTCGATTTTACCGGACGATATTGACACTTTTGCCGTGTGCCGTGGTTTTTCCACCCTGGATCTCAAGTGTCATGAACATCCCAGTATCTCCTACAAGCCTTTGCGCCAGGAATTGACCTGGCGGCCGGTGCAATGGGCGGGGGCGGTGATCGGTATCGTTCTGGTTCTGCTGCTTGTCGCCGAAGCCGGCTATTTGGCCTTAATAGGAAAAGATGTCCTGTGGCAGCAGGCCGCTACCAAAAATGCTGCGCCCGTTCAGAACCCGCAGCAGGTCCTAAGGGAATTGACACAAGATCTCAATGATATCACGGCGAAATTGGGACAGCCGTCGGCCGGTGATGTGATGGCGCGGACCTTGTTGGCCATGCCCGGAGCGGTCTTGCTGGACAAGATAAACATGGATACATCGGCTGTTCCCAGGCTGACCATCGATGCGCTGGTGGAAGCGGATGATCCGAAAGCTTTCAAAACCATTCTTGCCACGTTTATTCGCCGGCTGAACCAGCGTTTTAATCTCGATAAATGCCCGTTGCGGGAAAAGGATATCCGGATCAAACCGGTGGACGATAATAAGAGAAAAGAACAGTCCCTTTATCGGATCAATTTCAGCTTCGAGCTATCATGAGCAAACATCTCAAACGCAGATGGATCGCGGTGATCCTGATTTGGGTTTTGGTGACCGGCCTGACTGGCTGGAACATCCACCGGATTGGCCGGATTCAGACGGATCGCGGCAATCTTGCGATCTTACGGATGGATTTACAGTTTCTAAAGGCCAATCGAACCACGATCATGGACGTCCGCTCGCAGAAAGCCCGATTGAATCATCTGGCGGAATCCCGGGATTTTGGCTTTCTGGTGGTTGAGAATAATCTGAAGCGACTTTCGACGGAATTTGGTCTTCTGGATTTTAGCGTGAAAACGGATGAAAGCAACATCTCGATTCAGGAGTTCACCATAAAGACGGCTGCCTTTGGGCCGGTACCGGCCGTGGCCGGGTGGGTTTGTGCCGTGGAAAAGGCTTACCCGTATCTGGAAATAGATCAGTTGGAGTATGTCGCCAAACCTGATTCTCCCACTGGAACTGTCCAGGTGAGATTCAACTATCATTTAATCCTTTCAAATGAGGGACCGGTGAGTTGATATGAAAACCGACAAGCATCACCTGCACATTCTCATCGGCTTCTGGGTCCTTGCCGGATTGGTTGTCCTGGGCCTGAACGGTTTTGCCCTCCTGTCGCTCCTGGATGAGCCACTGGCCGGTTATTCTTCCGAAGTCCGTGAGGTGGATCGAGGATTCCGGGAATACCGGGAGCTGCTCAGTCACAACAACGAGAACATGACCACGGGCGTGGAGGCGTTGAAACAGCGATTCGCGACCGCGGTGCCCGACAAGGAAATATCGCCTGAAGAAGAAAAAAAACAAACGCTTGTCGAAAAGGAGAAAACGATCAGGCTGCCCACGGTGACGCTGCCGGTTTTATCGGGGATGGCGACCAGCCGCTTGGTTTCAGGTGTGGAACATCGAATGGTTTTTCTGGAGGACGGTGTCTATGCCGAGGGCGACGCCATGCAGGCCTTCACGATTCGTGAGATTTCGGCCGACGGCGTTCTTCTGGCAAAGGGAGAGAAAACCTGGTTTTTGAAGCGGCCAGAGATCGCCTATTCGGTTAATAAACAATAACCAATGGTGCTTTGTATGACGCGTATGAAGACGGTTCACCCCATGATATTTCGACTCATTACCGCAGCCTTGCTGCTGATCGTTTTACTTGGATGCGCTGGCACGCAGCCCCGACAGCCGGCGATGGAGACCGTTGAACGGGACACCATCAAGGCCGCGCTCAAACAGGAAGCGGACAGCGCGACGCCCGGACCGCCGCCATTTTCGCAGAAAATGGTCCCCCAGGCGGTGGCCCTCGATCTGCCGGAGCGTTTGTACAGCCTGACCTTGGACAACGTGCCCTTATCGACGGTTCTCAAGGCGATTTTAAAAGATACCTCGATGAACCTTTCCGTCGAAGCCGACGTCGATCTGTCGCGGCCGGTCACGGTGCATCTGAATCAGGCCACCTTTGCCGAAGCAATGGATATGGTGGTGAGACGCGGTGCCGGGTACGCCTGGACGGTCGAGAACGACGCGCTTTTCGTCAAAACGATGATGGAGCGGATATACGCCTTTGACTATATCGACATGCCCGGTGAAGCATCCATCGAGGTGGGCGGGGACATGCTCGCCTCCAGTGTCGAGGAGTCCGGCGTCAGCGGCAAATATCTGCTTTCGACCAGCAAGAAGTCTGAAGACACCGATGTCTGGACGGCCGTTGAAGGAACCCTGGATACCCTGAAATCCGAGACCGGCATTGTCCGCGTCAATCGTAACGGCGGACTGATCTATCTGGCCGACCGTCCCAGAAAGGTGGAGGCCATGGTCCGCTTTCTGGACGCTCTCGGCGAAGCCCTGTCCCGGCAGGTCTACATCGAGGCCAAGATCATGGAAGTCCGCCTGACCGATCGCAACCAGCTGGGGATCGACTGGACCGCTCTGAGCAGCGCCTTCACCGATTCCTCGGGGTTTTTCGTGGATACGTTCACCATGAATTTCAATGGCGGCAGCACCCTGGCCCTGGCCGATCAGAGTGCGTTGGGGGTGGTCATGGATTTTCTGCACACCCAGGGGGATGTGTCGGTGGTATCCAACCCCCATCTGGCCGTGATGAACGGTCGGTCCGCCCTGTTGACCGTCGGTTATCAATACCCGTACGGGGACATCGACGGCGTGGATCGTGATGAAGAGACCAATGTGATCACTTTCGGCGTCAGCATCAAGCGGGCCGTGCTGGGGTTGCAGTTCGGCATCTCGGTGCAGATCACCGCCGAGGGTATCGTAACCATGAATATCGTCCCCACGATAACCCGCATCCAGGAAGAGGCCGATGTGGAACTGCCCACCACGGCCTCATCGGTCCAGTCCATCACCAATCCCATTATCGATCTCCAGGAAATGTCCACCACGGTCAGGGTCGCCAATGGGAACACGGTGGTGCTGGCCGGCCTGATCAGCCAGACCAGGGATCTGGACTATCAGGGCATTACCGGTCTTGGCGCGCTACCGCTTATCGGAGGGCTGTTCAGGCATGCCGACGACTCGGTCCAGACCCGGGAACTGGTGATTTTTATTACACCCCGGGTGCGATCCCTGTGATTGATGGAATGAATAGCGTTCCGGGAATGCTCAAGTTTGGAGAAAAATAACCGATACGGTAACTATGATGAACTCGTGACAAAACCCTGTTGCTCCTCCACATCGCTCCTGCCGCAAACCGCCAGCGACCACTCTCATCCGGCTTAACTCTGAAAACTCAAAACGCCTCATTCCTTTTGCGGGATCATCAAACAAAACAAAAAGGGAAATAGTTGTCTTTGTGCAGCTATAAAAACCTTAATGTGAATTTTTAACCATGGAGGCAAACACATGCATAGGAACCAAAAAGGATTTACCCTGGTGGAGATCGCCATTGTGCTGGTGATTATTGGACTTCTCATCGGTGGGGTTCTAAAGGGGCAGGCCATGATCCAGAACGCCAAGGTCAAGCGGGTGGTCAAGTCCGCCGACGAGCTGCGGGCGGCGATCTACACCTTTTACGATAAATATGGAAAGTTTCCGGGTGACGAGGATTTGGGCAGCAGCCCCTCCAATGACACCAATGATGGCAACGGCAACGGGGCAATCCAGGGCAATGAAAGGTTCTGGCTCTTTCAGGACCTGATATTGACCGATATCATCAATGGTTCATATCAAGGCAATGTGGACGACAGTTTCCCCAACCATGCCTTTGGCGGGAAATATTTCGTGGAGTGGCAGAACAGGTACGGGGTCAACTCCAATTTTATCCAATTTAATACCATTCCGGCGGGTGTGGCGCTTGAAATTGACACCAAGTATGACGACGGCGTGTTTAACACCGGATCAATAAAAGCCAGCGCCAATTTTACCACGGTAACGACAACGGTTGAATTGTACATGGTCTTGTAGGTTGATCCTTTTTTAGATATGGCACACCGCCACGCCTCCCGTCGCTTTTTTGCGGCGCGGAGGCGTTTTTCGATGCACATGGTGGACGTTTTTACAAGTGATTTTCATCATTAAGAAAAATCAATCCGGGTTTACCATTATCAAGAAAAATCAATCCGGGTTTACCATTATCGAGATGGCTGTTGTCATGGTCATCATCGGCTTTATCGTCGGTTTCGGCGCCTCGCTCATCGGCCCGCTCTCCATCCGTGCCAAACGGATCGAAACCACGGAAAGCATCGATGCCGCCATGGAATCCATTATCGGTTATGCAACGGCCAACCAAGCGGTTTTGCCCGACGCCGCCGGTTTTGCCCAGGTCATCCGGACGCGCAACGATGCCTGGGCCAACCCCCTGCACTATATTTTCGATGCCCGGCTGGCCGACGGCGTGGCGGCCACCGGCGATCTGTGCACCCGGCGCACGACCCGCATCACCGTTAACCAGTGCAACGACGCCGCCTGCTCCGCCCCGATTGCCGTCTCCGATGTGGCCTTTGTGATTTTGAGCGGCGGGGAAAATTTCAACAACCAGACGGCCGCCGGCCTGGCGATCACCGGGCCGACGGTGATCAATGTCTACCCCGCCGGAACGGACGGCGTTGATAATGACGCCACGGATTTGACCCGTGCGGAAGCATACGACGATATCGTCAAATGGGCCACGCTGGGCGATCTGCATGGCCGCGCGGGGTGCCGGGGACCGAGGCTCTCCATTCTCAACAACGAACTGCCGCCCGGCCGGGTGGGAAATGCCTATTCGGCGGAGATTTATGTCGAGGGCGGTGTGCCTTTTGCCTCCGGCGGAGAGTATCTCTGGTGCATCGAAACGCACAGCGGTCTGGCGCCCTCCAACCTCGATTTTCGGGATCACTCGGACAGCGACGATATCGATTTCACCACCGACGGTGCATCGCTGGCCGAAAGCAGCGGCACCTGGACCCGGAGCGATTCTATTTTGGTTGCCGGCAATCCCGATGCCGCGGGCAGTTTCCTTCTGACCGTCCGGGTGCGCGACAACTCCAACCCGGGCAGCGATGCGGCCTGTGATGACGGAACGAACCAGGACAATTGCGCTCACCGCGCCTTCGTATTGACCATCAATCCCAACAATTGATCGAGTCGACGGAACTGTTTTCGGCGTACATGTTTTTACTGAACACCGATTACCGATAACCACCCAAGAGATATCGTATGACATTCCTGCTTCCCCGGCATAATCCATCGGCGGACAGGCAACAGGGCTTGGCTCTGATGCCCATGGTGCTGGCCATCGTCATTTCCGGCGCGCTCATGGGCATGGGATTGAAGCTTGTGGGGCCCAGGGTCGATCGTATGCGCGCCCGGACCGTCCTTTCCCAGCTCGATCAATCGACCGCATCCATTGTGGCCTGGAGCCGCAACAATCGCCGTTTGCCGACAGCGGCGGAGTTTGCAGCGGCCGCCGGTATTCATGAAGACCCCTGGAAGAAATCCCTGGTTTATGTGTATGACGACAATCTGGCCGCCACCGCTGCGGGAGGCGTGTGCGGCCGGGAATCCACGGGGCTCTCTCTGAACGGCGCCCCGGATATGGCCTTTGCCGTTATCAGCGGGGGCAAGGATTTCATCGTCAATGCGAGCCCGAGCGTTACGGGTTCCCATGCCGGCAACCTGATTACCTCTCATCTGGACTTTACCCGAGGGGTGTCGCTGGACGAATTGCGAAACCGGGCGGGCTGTTTCGGCCGCACGGCTGGACGCCTGGCCATTCTCAACAACGAACTTCCCGAAGGGTGCAGCGGAAAGACCTACGATGGTGATTTATTCGCCGAAGGCGGGGTGGCTCCCTTCCATTGGGCCGGCACCAGCTCACCGGCCTGGCTGGTCCTTACCCCGTCGAATGAACAATGCCATCTAACGGGGGCGCCCCCTTCTCCGGGAACCGATACCTTCGAGGTAACCCTGACCGATGCCACGGGCGCCCAATCGGAGCGTTTTTTCAATATTCTTGTGGGGACCTGCTCCACGGGCCCTGGCCCGATTTCCCAGTGGGATTTCGATGAAGGCTCGGGCACCGACGCCGGCGACGGGGTGGGGGATAACGACGGCACATTGAGGGGGGATACCGCCTGGTCCGACGACACCCCCGACGGCACGGGATCCTCCCTGTATTTCGACGGAGAGGGGGATTACGCTCACGTTCCCGACAGCAACAGTCTGCACATCACCGGAGAGGTGACCCTCATGGCCTGGGTCAAGGAAACCGCCATCGGCCAGTTTTCCAAGGTTGTTTCCAGGCGAACCGGCAACTATTTTTATTTTCTGGGCGTGGACAATGGCCACCCATACGGCGGCATCGGTCAGAATCCCGACTACACGGTCACCGGCAAGTCCCTGCTCATGTCCCTGAATCGCTGGAACCACCTGGCCGTGGTTTACAACGACGCCGAGGACCGTATGTTCCTGCATTTCGATGGAACCGAACGCATGACCAGCCTTTCCCAAAGTCTGCCCGCGGTAGTTGGTGTGGATCTCTCCATTGGCGCGGATGATCAGGGGAGCGTGTGTTTTTTCGAAGGTGATATTGACGATGTGGCCGTTTTTAACCGGGCGTTGACCGATTCCGAGATTCGAAGCCTCTTTTACGGGACGGCCCATGCGAACCGGGTCGCCGGCTGGTCGTTCAACGGCACCACCGAGGATGCTGGCGTCGGGGGGCACGCCGGGGTGCTGATGGGCGCATCGTACACCACCGACCGGTTCGGTACGCCCAACGCGGCCCTCAGCGTCGATGGCGGCAGTTGTGTCCGCATCCCCGACCATCCCGATTTCCGGATCACCGGAGAGGTGACGCTGACCGCCTGGATTCGTGAACGAAGACGGCATTCGATCGCCAAAGTTATTTCCAGGCGCCGGGGAACCTATTTTTATTTCCTGGGCGTGGATAACGGGCGGCCCTATGCCGGCATCGGCAACGGCAGCAGCTATACGGTGACCCGCAAATCCATCAGAATGCTTTCCGATAAGTGGCATTTCATCGCCATGGTCTACAACGACGCCGAAGACCGGTTGCAGATTTATTTCGATGGCACCCTGGACGAGACCGCCACCGCCATCAGCCTGCCCGACGTGCCGGATGTGGATCTGACGATCGGCGCGGACTTCCAGGGCACCCAGAATTTCTTTACGGGTTATATCGATCAGGTGATGGTTTTTGATCGGGCGCTCGATGCTGGTGAGATTCGGGATAGTTATTAAAAATTCCCCACCACATCATAAAGCGGCAACAAAATAGACAACACGATCAATCCGAAGATCCCCCCCAGCATGATGATCGACAAGGGTTCGATGGCGCTGATCATGGCCTGGACGGTACGTTGGGCCTGGTGGTCGTAATAGTCCCCGAGACGCTTGAACGCCTGGTCTATGGTTCCGGTGTTTTCCCCGTTTTTCACGGCGCCAAGCATCAGGGGGGGGAATCCGCCGGCCAATTCAAAGGCCTGGGCAATGGATTCGCCTTGCTGGATGGCTTCGAAGGCTTTTTTCAGCAACTCTTCGAGGTGGCGGTTGCCCAGTACGTCAGCGGATAGAATCTCGAAGATCGCGTTGATGGATGCTCCGGGGTCGCACCAAATTAACCAATTGACAAAAGAAAAAAACATGAAAAGATGGTCTCCAAAATAGCCTTAAACGACCACTTTTAGAGGCAAAACAACCATTTTAAGGGAACATGAGCGATGGCACACCGTTGGCCAAGAAGCATCTATCAAGCGATTACAGACGTTGTTGGGAATTAAGGCAAGAGGTAAAAAGAACCGCCAATTGAGCACCTATGAATACTATTTGCGTGAAACAATAGAAAAATACGGAGATGGTGCTCCTCCCAAGCCAGATGAATTGCAAATACCTCGGGACAACGCTTTTCCTTTGATTTGCCAATACCCTTACAGCTGTCTTTTTGGGGCTAAAACATCGCATCTAAGCAACAATAGTGGGTGCAGAAAACGATCTTTTTCCTTTAATTAGAACGGTATAATTTGGTGCGAGCCTGAAGGACTTTATCCATCACTTTTCGTGACCGCGTTTCCATCAGTTAGCGAGTCCACGCTCAACGGAAAAAGCGATTGGAACGGGAGAGGCCCCCATAGTGTCGACGACGCTAAGTTCGGGGTTACTGCTCCCGTTCCGAAGTTGAACATAGCATAACAATTTGCACAATTGTAGGCTTTGCCGAATTGTCAAAGAACGCTTTCAGAGAAGGCCGGATTTTACGTTGATTTTCCTCTGATCAACTTGTACGTGCGGCAAGCGCGACAATTACCTAACTTACGTAACCGTAAGGTTGGGTTGAGGACCGAAACCCAATAATCATTAATGCAGGCTGCTGAATCGTATCAATTGGATACACGAACCTTTGCGCTGATTGTTTCGGTGTCGCCGTTGTCTTTTTTCATCTTCGCGGTAAAGGTGTGATATCCATCACTCAAAGCGTTGACATTGAATGGGCTGGCCTGACTTACGGTGCTGTTACTTCCGAGATCGAAAGGGGCTTCCCTGTCAAGCCACTGTTTTTTCCCATCAATAGAAAATTTAACCCATTTAACGTCCGTTGCCGGAGAAACGAATACATAAACGCTGCCGCTTATTGTTGCTCCATCCAACGCGATTGGGTTGGAACGATTCGCTGAGTAGCTTATCCATTGGGAGGGTTCGGAATCGCTTCCGTCGTCGGGATCGCTTCCGTCGTCGGATTCGTTTGAACCGACATATAACTGTGCGCTGATTGTTTCGGTGTCGCCGTTGTATTTTTTCATCTTCGCCGTAAACGTATGATATCCATTATCCAAAACGTTGGTATTGTATGGGCTGGCCTGGCTTACGGTGCTATTTTTTCCGAGATCGAAAGGGGCCTCTCTGTCAAGCCACTGTTTTTTCCCATCAATAGAAAATTTAACCCATTTAACGTCCGTTGCCGGAGAAACGAATACATAAACGCTGCCACTTATTGTTGCTCCATCCAACGCGATTGGGTTGGAACGATCCGCTGAGTAACTTATCCATTGGGTGGGCTCGGAATCGCTTCCGTCGTCGGGATCGTTTCCGTCGTCGGATTCGTTTGAACCGACATATAACTGTGCGCTGATTGTTTCGGTGTCGCCGTCGTCTTTTTTTATCTTCGCCGTAAACGTATGATATCCATTATCCAAAACGTTGGTATTGTATGGGTTGGCCCGGCTTACGGTGCTATTTTTTCCGAGATCGAAAGGAGCCTCTCTGTCAAGCCACTGTTTTTTCCCGTCAATAGAGAACTTAACCCATTTGACGTTTGCCGTTGGAGAGATGAACACATAAATATTTTCATCGGCATCCGCGTCCTGGCCGTCCAGGTAGGTGGCATCGGACCGGTCCGGGTTGGTGCTCATCATCAGATTGTAGGCACACTCCTTGTCGGCACACTCCGCCACGAAAATGTCGCTTCTTCCATTCGTATCATCCGGTACGAGGTCGCTCGCTTCTGAAGAAAAAGCAACAAAGCGTCCATCGGCGGAGATGGATGAAGCTCTGCTATCTCCGCTTCCCTGCACACCATCGGAGCTTACACTGACCAGAGAGGTTTCTCCGGTTTGGCGGTCATGCACGAAAATGTCTCTACCATTCACGAAAATGCCGCTACCATTATTCGTATCATCCGGTACGAGGTTGCTCGCTTCTGAAGAAAAAGCAACAAAGCGTCCATCGGCGGAGATGGATGGACCGCTGCTATCATCGTTTCCCTTTATACCATCGGAGCTTCTACTGACCAGAGAGGTTTCCCCAGTCTGAAGGTCACGCACGAAAACGTCACAATTGTCATCCGTATCGTCCGGCACGAGGTTGCTTGCGAGTGCATAAAAAGCAACAAAGCGTCCATCGGCGGAGATGGATGGGTACCAACTACCGTTGGTCTTTGGCTCACCATGAGCATCGTCCCCTTGCACGCCATCGGAACTTACACTGACCATGGAGGTTTCTCCGGTCTGACGGTCATGCACGAAAACATCTCCCACAAACCATAGATTCGTATCGGCCGATGAAAAGTTGGTAGCCTCTGAAGTAAAGGCAACAAGGCGTCCATCGGCAGAGATGGATGGGTCAGAACTATCATGGTCTCCTGGTACACCGTCGGAGTTTACGCTGATTAGAAAGGTTTCTCCGGTCTGACGGTCATGCACGAAAATTTGATACCTTTCATTCGTATCGTCCAATACGAGGTTGCTCGCTCGTGAACTAAAAGCAACAAAGCGTCCGTCGGCGGAAATGGATGGATCCCCGCTATTACCGTTTCCCTGCACACCATTGGAATTTACACTGATCAGAGAGGTTTCTCCGGTTTGGCGGTCATGCACGAAAACGTCTCTCGATCCATTTGAATCATCCGGTACGAGGTTGCTCGCGTCTGAATCAAAAGCAACAAACCGTCCATCGGCGGAAATGGATGGATTTGCACTCCCCTCGCGTCCTATCACACCGTCGGAATTTACGCTGATTAGAGATGCTTCTCCGGTCTGACGGTCATGCACATAAATGTTCTTCTTATCATACGTATTAACCGGTATGATGTTTCCCGAATATGATTCGAATGCAACAAACCTTCCGTCGGCGGAAATGGATGGTTGATAGCTATAACCGTCTCCCTCCACACCATCTGAACTGACGCTAACCCTTTCAGTTGCAGCAAAAGTGATTCCCGAAAAAAGAAGTAGATTAAGTGTAAAAGCGAATACAACAAATACTGATGTGATAAATGGCTGTTGTTTCATTGAGATCCTCCAACTGCACCTACGGTGTTATAAAAATTCCACAATCGCGTTGGCGATGGTGGGGCCGAGTGAACTGTCGTGGAAAGAAGTGCTGGCAGCGGTGTTGGGTTCACAAGACAGACAATGTTCTCAATAAATTGCCAAAGAGCATTTAGCCAAAGGCCAAATCGAAACTTCACGAGATCTGGCATGCGGACAACAAGGATGATGCTGACCGTCATTTTGATAACTTCGTTCAGATATATGGGGCCAAGTATCCCAAAGCCACCCAGTAGTTAAAAAAGCTAAAGTTTGATAGGTTTTACTAAGTCGCAATACACAGTAGTGCCTCCACGAGAGAATTAACGACGGATTTTCGTTGCAACGGAAAAACCTTATTGAAATTACTGTCCAGCGCAGCTTTTGCAGCAGCCCGGAGAACATCGGAGAAGGCAAAACCTTCTCTTACCAGGGGTTTAAATCGAACGGCCAGCGACGTAGCGTTGCCGATATTTTTTCCATATTTCCAGGGCGTCCCGGTCAGCTGGAATGTGGACCCGGCAGTTCAAAAAAATTGTTGTTCGATTTAAGCCTCGAGATCATATTAACCCATATGCCCAGTTTGTCGTGCAACGGTTTCCAAAGACCATTATTACCGTACCATAGGCCCGTGACGATTACCACAACTCATATAAAACACATCAATGGGAACTCGTACAGCTGATCGGGCCAACTCTGTTTTTTGGTGATGTATCACCAAATGGCATCGTTCATTGGATATGGCAGTGATGTATGCAAAAAAAGTGCAATGGTGTGTAAAAAATGTAACTACATGTAAAGACAATATGTTTATGTTTTATATCTTTGGAAAAAGTTGTGTGGTTGTGAATATTTTTTCTTTTTATGTAAAATGTTTCCTATATAATGTGGAGGTTTTTTCCTTGGCTCGCAAGGCAACTTATATAATATGGCTCCTCGCTATTTCATGTGGGTAAATCGAACTCCAATTTGCCTGCAATAAGATAAATCATGGTGATGAGCGCTCGTTCGGTTCGATACCCTCGGGCTCTGGCCTTGGCAGCCTGGATCAAGCTGTTAATTCCTTCCAGGATTCCGTCGTTGATATTGGATGTAAATCAACGAAAAACCCTGTCCCAGTGGTTCTTGATTGTGTATGCGGCTTTTTTTAATGGGCTCCAGGCGGCTATGGGTTGCCCAGAAATACCATTTCTTCAAAAAGAATTCGGCGGTCTGGGGGGACTGATTGTAGAATTCCTGAAAGTTGAGTTTGATGTGGTACGCACGACTGGTTTTAAGGACAGACGGGGATGATTTTGCGCGTTTCTTCAGCTATGGCAACGTAATGTCCAATTCGCAATGATTCGGGGACGCGACAAGATAACCACCTACAATTAAAGAAATAAAGTCAAAAAATAGGGCCTGTTTAGGGTCTGTTTGGCAATTGTCGGGGTCAAAAATCGTATTATAGGCGGATTGCGCTTCCCGCAACTCAAATGCACCCTTGGTAGGTTGTACTGAACGGATATCTGGCACATTACCCATGATGCCATAAAAGAGAGTTCCTTTACCTGGCCTACACTCGCTTTTTGTTTTTGATTGTTTTGTTGGACCTCAGTTTGTGGTTTGTTCAAAAACTAAAACTTCCCAACCACATCATAAAGCGGCAGTAGAATAGATAAAACAATAATCCCGAAGATCCCCCCCAGCATGATGATCGACAAGGGTTCGATGGCGCTGATCATGGCCTGGACGGTACGTTGGGCCTGGTGGTCGTAATAGTCCCCGAGACGCTTGAACGCCTGGTCTATGGTTCCGGTGTTTTCCCCGTTTTTCACGGCGCCAAGCATCAGGGGGGGGAATCCGCCGGCCAATTCAAAGGCCTGGGCAATGGATTCGCCTTGCTGGATGGCTTCGAAGGCTTTTTTCAGCAACTCTTCGAGGTGGCGGTTGCCCAGTACGTCAGCGGATAGAATCTCGAAGATCGCGTTGATGGATGCTCCGGGGTCGCACCAAATTAACCAATTGACAAAAGAAAAAAACATGAAAAGATGGTCTCCAAAATAGCCTTAAACGACCACTTTTAGAGGCAAAACAACCATTTTAAGGGAACATGAGCGATGGCACACCGTTGGCCAAGAAGCATCTATCAAGCGATTACAGACGTTGTTGGGAATTAAGGCAAGAGGTAAAAAGAACCGCCAATTGAGCACCTATGAATACTATTTGCGTGAAACAATAGAAAAATACGGAGATGGTGCTCCTCCCAAGCCAGATGAATTGCAAATACCTCGGGACAACGCTTTTCCTTTGATTTGCCAATACCCTTACAGCTGTCTTTTTGGGGCTAAAACATCGCATCTAAGCAACAATAGTGGGTGCAGAAAACGATCTTTTTCCTTTAATTAGAACGGTATAATTTGGTGCGAGCCTGAAGGACTTTATCCATCACTTTTCGTGACCGCGTTTCCATCAGTTAGCGAGTCCACGCTCAACGGAAAAAGCGATTGGAACGGGAGAGGCCCCCATAGTGTCGACGACGCTAAGTTCGGGGTTACTGCTCCCGTTCCGAAGTTGAACATAGCATAACAATTTGCACAATTGTAGGCTTTGCCGAATTGTCAAAGAACGCTTTCAGAGAAGGCCGGATTTTACGTTGATTTTCCTCTGATCAACTTGTACGTGCGGCAAGCGCGACAATTACCTAACTTACGTAACCGTAAGGTTGGGTTGAGGACCGAAACCCAATAATCATTAATGCAGGCTGCTGAATCGTATCAATTGGATACACGAACCTTTGCGCTGATTGTTTCGGTGTCGCCGTTGTCTTTTTTCATCTTCGCGGTAAAGGTGTGATATCCATCACTCAAAGCGTTGACATTGAATGGGCTGGCCTGACTTACGGTGCTGTTACTTCCGAGATCGAAAGGGGCTTCCCTGTCAAGCCACTGTTTTTTCCCATCAATAGAAAATTTAACCCATTTAACGTCCGTTGCCGGAGAAACGAATACATAAACGCTGCCGCTTATTGTTGCTCCATCCAACGCGATTGGGTTGGAACGATTCGCTGAGTAGCTTATCCATTGGGAGGGTTCGGAATCGCTTCCGTCGTCGGGATCGCTTCCGTCGTCGGATTCGTTTGAACCGACATATAACTGTGCGCTGATTGTTTCGGTGTCGCCGTTGTATTTTTTCATCTTCGCCGTAAACGTATGATATCCATTATCCAAAACGTTGGTATTGTATGGGCTGGCCTGGCTTACGGTGCTATTTTTTCCGAGATCGAAAGGGGCCTCTCTGTCAAGCCACTGTTTTTTCCCATCAATAGAAAATTTAACCCATTTAACGTCCGTTGCCGGAGAAACGAATACATAAACGCTGCCACTTATTGTTGCTCCATCCAACGCGATTGGGTTGGAACGATCCGCTGAGTAACTTATCCATTGGGTGGGCTCGGAATCGCTTCCGTCGTCGGGATCGTTTCCGTCGTCGGATTCGTTTGAACCGACATATAACTGTGCGCTGATTGTTTCGGTGTCGCCGTCGTCTTTTTTTATCTTCGCCGTAAACGTATGATATCCATTATCCAAAACGTTGGTATTGTATGGGTTGGCCCGGCTTACGGTGCTATTTTTTCCGAGATCGAAAGGAGCCTCTCTGTCAAGCCACTGTTTTTTCCCGTCAATAGAGAACTTAACCCATTTGACGTTTGCCGTTGGAGAGATGAACACATAAATATTTTCATCGGCATCCGCGTCCTGGCCGTCCAGGTAGGTGGCATCGGACCGGTCCGGGTTGGTGCTCATCATCAGATTGTAGGCACACTCCTTGTCGGCACACTCCGCCACGAAAATGTCGCTTCTTCCATTCGTATCATCCGGTACGAGGTCGCTCGCTTCTGAAGAAAAAGCAACAAAGCGTCCATCGGCGGAGATGGATGAAGCTCTGCTATCTCCGCTTCCCTGCACACCATCGGAGCTTACACTGACCAGAGAGGTTTCTCCGGTTTGGCGGTCATGCACGAAAATGTCTCTACCATTCACGAAAATGCCGCTACCATTATTCGTATCATCCGGTACGAGGTTGCTCGCTTCTGAAGAAAAAGCAACAAAGCGTCCATCGGCGGAGATGGATGGACCGCTGCTATCATCGTTTCCCTTTATACCATCGGAGCTTCTACTGACCAGAGAGGTTTCCCCAGTCTGAAGGTCACGCACGAAAACGTCACAATTGTCATCCGTATCGTCCGGCACGAGGTTGCTTGCGAGTGCATAAAAAGCAACAAAGCGTCCATCGGCGGAGATGGATGGGTACCAACTACCGTTGGTCTTTGGCTCACCATGAGCATCGTCCCCTTGCACGCCATCGGAACTTACACTGACCATGGAGGTTTCTCCGGTCTGACGGTCATGCACGAAAACATCTCCCACAAACCATAGATTCGTATCGGCCGATGAAAAGTTGGTAGCCTCTGAAGTAAAGGCAACAAGGCGTCCATCGGCAGAGATGGATGGGTCAGAACTATCATGGTCTCCTGGTACACCGTCGGAGTTTACGCTGATTAGAAAGGTTTCTCCGGTCTGACGGTCATGCACGAAAATTTGATACCTTTCATTCGTATCGTCCAATACGAGGTTGCTCGCTCGTGAACTAAAAGCAACAAAGCGTCCGTCGGCGGAAATGGATGGATCCCCGCTATTACCGTTTCCCTGCACACCATTGGAATTTACACTGATCAGAGAGGTTTCTCCGGTTTGGCGGTCATGCACGAAAACGTCTCTCGATCCATTTGAATCATCCG
Organism: uncultured Desulfosarcina sp.; assembly: GCA_963668455.2. Lineage (GTDB taxonomy): Bacteria > Desulfobacterota > Desulfobacteria > Desulfobacterales > Desulfosarcinaceae > Desulfosarcina. The sequence continues at coordinate 272,477 of CAXXOY010000011.1, read as the reverse complement.
GTACGAGGTTGCTCGCGTCTGAATCAAAAGCAACAAACCGTCCATCGGCGGAAATGGATGGATTTGCACTCCCCTCGCGTCCTATCACACCGTCGGAATTTACGCTGATTAGAGATGCTTCTCCGGTCTGACGGTCATGCACATAAATGTTCTTCTTATCATACGTATTAACCGGTATGATGTTTCCCGAATATGATTCGAATGCAACAAACCTTCCGTCGGCGGAAATGGATGGTTGATAGCTATAACCGTCTCCCTCCACACCATCTGAACTGACGCTAACCCTTTCAGTTGCAGCAAAAGTGATTCCCGAAAAAAGAAGTAGATTAAGTGTAAAAGCGAATACAACAAATACTGATGTGATAAATGGCTGTTGTTTCATTGAGATCCTCCAACTGCACCTACGGTGTTATAAAAATTCCACAATCGCGTTGGCGATGGTGGGGCCGAGTGAACTGTCGTGGAAAGAAGTGCTGGCAGCGGTGTTGGGTTCACAAGACAGACAATGTTCTCAATAAATTGCCAAAGAGCATTTAGCCAAAGGCCAAATCGAAACTTCACGAGATCTGGCATGCGGACAACAAGGATGATGCTGACCGTCATTTTGATAACTTCGTTCAGATATATGGGGCCAAGTATCCCAAAGCCACCCAGTAGTTAAAAAAGCTAAAGTTTGATAGGTTTTACTAAGTCGCAATACACAGTAGTGCCTCCACGAGAGAATTAACGACGGATTTTCGTTGCAACGGAAAAACCTTATTGAAATTACTGTCCAGCGCAGCTTTTGCAGCAGCCCGGAGAACATCGGAGAAGGCAAAACCTTCTCTTACCAGGGGTTTAAATCGAACGGCCAGCGACGTAGCGTTGCCGATATTTTTTCCATATTTCCAGGGCGTCCCGGTCAGCTGGAATGTGGACCCGGCAGTTCAAAAAAATTGTTGTTCGATTTAAGCCTCGAGATCATATTAACCCATATGCCCAGTTTGTCGTGCAACGGTTTCCAAAGACCATTATTACCGTACCATAGGCCCGTGACGATTACCACAACTCATATAAAACACATCAATGGGAACTCGTACAGCTGATCGGGCCAACTCTGTTTTTTGGTGATGTATCACCAAATGGCATCGTTCATTGGATATGGCAGTGATGTATGCAAAAAAAGTGCAATGGTGTGTAAAAAATGTAACTACATGTAAAGACAATATGTTTATGTTTTATATCTTTGGAAAAAGTTGTGTGGTTGTGAATATTTTTTCTTTTTATGTAAAATGTTTCCTATATAATGTGGAGGTTTTTTCCTTGGCTCGCAAGGCAACTTATATAATATGGCTCCTCGCTATTTCATGTGGGTAAATCGAACTCCAATTTGCCTGCAATAAGATAAATCATGGTGATGAGCGCTCGTTCGGTTCGATACCCTCGGGCTCTGGCCTTGGCAGCCTGGATCAAGCTGTTAATTCCTTCCAGGATTCCGTCGTTGATATTGGATGTAAATCAACGAAAAACCCTGTCCCAGTGGTTCTTGATTGTGTATGCGGCTTTTTTTAATGGGCTCCAGGCGGCTATGGGTTGCCCAGAAATACCATTTCTTCAAAAAGAATTCGGCGGTCTGGGGGGACTGATTGTAGAATTCCTGAAAGTTGAGTTTGATGTGGTACGCACGACTGGTTTTAAGGACAGACGGGGATGATTTTGCGCGTTTCTTCAGCTATGGCAACGTAATGTCCAATTCGCAATGATTCGGGGACGCGACAAGATAACCACCTACAATTAAAGAAATAAAGTCAAAAAATAGGGCCTGTTTAGGGTCTGTTTGGCAATTGTCGGGGTCAAAAATCGTATTATAGGCGGATTGCGCTTCCCGCAACTCAAATGCACCCTTGGTAGGTTGTACTGAACGGATATCTGGCACATTACCCATGATGCCATAAAAGAGAGTTCCTTTACCTGGCCTACACTCGCTTTTTGTTTTTGATTGTTTTGTTGGACCTCAGTTTGTGGTTTGTTCAAAAACTAAAACTTCCCAACCACATCATAAAGCGGCAGTAGAATAGATAAAACAATAATCCCGAAGATCCCCCCCAGCATGATGATCGACAAGGGTTCGATGGCGCTGATCATGGCCTGGACGGTACGTTGGGCCTGGTGGTCGTAATAGTCCCCGAGACGCTTGAACGCCTGGTCTATGGTTCCGGTGTTTTCCCCGTTTTTCACAGCGCCAAGCATCAGGGGGGGGAATCCGCCGGCCAATTCAAAGGCCTGGGCAATGGATTCGCCTTGCTGGATGGCTTCGAAGGCTTTTTTCAGCAACTCTTCGAGGTGGCGGTTGCCCAGTACGTCAGCGGATAGAATCTCAAAGATCGCGTTGATGGAAATTCCCGCCTGGTACATGGTGGCGAAATTGTTGGAGAGGCGCGCCAGGGCGATGTTTAAAAGCACCTGGCCGATGATGGGAATCTTGAGCGCGTATCGGTGGATGAGAACTCTGCCCTTTTTAGTGAAATAGATCCAGAAAAAAACGATAATCGACAGTATTACGGCCAGGACAAGAATATGCCACCAGTTCTGAACAAAAGTACTGGCATTGAGGATAATCTTTGTGATTCCGGGAAGGTTCACATCCATTTGGGTCAGCAGCCCGGCCAATTGGGGCAGCACATAGCCCACCCATACGCCGATCACCCCCACAATGACGATGACTACAAAACAGGGATAAATGGCGGCGCGTCTGATGGTGGAGCGAATTTGTTCCATCCATTGCAGAAAGTCGGACAGATCCTTCAGACATTTGGGAAGTACGCCGCTCTCTTCCCCCATGCGGACAATGGCCAGGTCAAGCTTCCCGAAGAACTTGGGAAATTGTGACATGGACGCCGCGAAGCTGTTGCCGTTTTCGATGGCAATGCGAATCTCGTCGACAACATTGCGCAATTTGCGGGAGGGGAGCTGACTGGCGTTTTCTTCCAGTGCCGTGAGCATGGGCAATCCCAACTCCAGGGTCTGGTAAAGGCGGTGGTAGAGTTCGATGATATCCCGCTGCTTGATACGGCTACCCAGGAAGCCTTTGTCCCAGAATCTATCGGCCTGTTTTCGGGCGGATACCAGGGTGAGGTTTTTTTCGACCAGTCTGGTTTCCAGTTCTCTGTCGTCGGCGGCAATGGCATCGCCTTTGACTATTTGGCCGGCATTGTCAATAGCCTGGTAGTTGAATTTAGGCATCGGCGACCACCACGCGGTAGACTTCTTCCAGGGAGGTGATGCCGGTGGCGGCTTTTCTCAGCGCCTGTTTGATCATCAGATGGGTTCCGGCCTTGACCGCCGCCTCCTCGATGGTGCTTTGCAGGGCGCCGGCAAAGATTAGTTCCTGGATGTCGCGGTCCACGCGGATGATTTCGTAAATGCCGGTCCGGCCGGTATAGCCAGCCTGATAGCAGGATTCGCACCCCACGGGAACGGCCAGCTCCTTGGGCGGCGTGACGCCGTTTTTGTCGAACAAGGCGATGTCTTCTTCCGTGGGGGGCTTGGTTTCGTAGCAGTTGAGACAGATTTTTCTGACCAGGCGCTGGGCGATCACCAGGGTCAGGGATGAGGCCAGGATGCCTTTGTTGACCCCCAGGTCCAGCAGGCGGTTGATGGCCGAGGAGGCGTCGTTGGTGTGCAGGGTGGAGAAAACCAGATGGCCGGTGATAGAGGCCCGCATGGCCAGATCGGCCGTTTCCGTATCGCGAATCTCGCCCACCAGGATGATGTCCGGGTCCTGGCGCATGGTCGAGCGCAGGGCCGTGCCGAAGGTCATGCCGGCCTTGGGGTTGACGGCGGTCTGGCGGATGGTGGGGATCACGTATTCGATGGGGTCCTCGACGGTCATGACGTTGATGTTGGGGCTGTTGACCGCCATCAGGGCCGAGTAAAGGGTCGTGGTTTTTCCAGATCCGGTGGGGCCGGTGGCCACGATCAGACCGTAAGGGCGCCGGATGTTTTTCTCGAAAATCCTGAGGTCTTCCAGTTCCAGGCCCAACCGGTCGAGGTTGCCGGCAACCTTGCTGTAAACCAGCAGCCTCATGACGACGGTCTCTCCCAGATGGGTGGGGAAAGTGGACACGCGAATGTCCAGATCGCCAATATCGCCGCTGTATTTGATACGGCCGTCATGAGGGATGTTGGGATTGGAAATGTCCATGTCGCCCATAAGCTTGAAACGGGTGACAAGCCCTTTGTGGAAGCGAACGGGGAAAAGAAATTTTTGCTGCAAGACGCCGTCGATGCGGTAGTAGATGCGGGTCAGTTTCACGTCGGGGACAATGTGGATGTCGCTGGCGCCCACCAGGAGTCCTTTTTCCACGATGCGGTTGCCCAGGATGACAATCTGGTTTTCCTCGAACTGGCTTCCTTTCACCGACGCGCGGGTAACCTCGTCGATGTCTGCGTCGATGGCCGTGGCTGTTTTGTAATAAAGTTTGATGGCGTTGTTCAGCCATTCCTTGGACGTAATGCTGGTTTTAACCTGGCAGCCGGTGATGCGGGCCAGCTTATCCTTGGCGACCACGTCGAACGGGTTGTTGGTGGCGGCCAGAATGACATCGTTGGTTTTGGTCAGTGGCATGATGCCGTTGGTCATGACAAAATCCAGTGGGACCTCGGCGACAAGCCCAAGATCCACCTTGACTGCATCCGTTTCAAGGAGTTCCGCCCCGCTCTGGACGGCCAAGCTCATTTGCAGCTGCTCCTGGGTGACCCAATCCAGCCGCAGGAGGACATCTCCGAGCATGTTGCCGGTTTTTTTGGATTCCGTGGCCGCCATTTCCAGCTGATCGCGGTCGATAAAGCCCATTTCGATCAGAATGTCGCCGATACGTTTTGCCATGTTACTGCCTTTTTCCCTGTGATTGCAACCTGTTGAGATAGCCGGTCAGGGCGCCTACACGGCTTATGATCGCCGGACGGTCCGCCTGTGCCACCGGATGTTCCGTTTTGAGCAGGGCGTTGTAGTAGTCAAGCGCCTGGGGATAATCGCCCAGGGCGTCGTGGGTGATGGCCAGATTGAATTTGACCCGGTAATCGTCGGGGCGCTGGCTTTCGACCGCCTTGTACAGCGTCAGGGCCTCGGGCAGGCGGTTAAGGCTTGCCATGGCCACGGCTCGATGGAACCGGATCTGCCATTCCGGGGCATCTCCGGCCGCCTCTGCCCGGTCAAGAAAGCCAAGCGCGGCATTGGGGGCCTGGTTGCCAATGGACGCGATGGCCAGATTGAGCAACACGCCCTCGGGACGCGGGGTGGCTTTTTCCAGGCGCCGCAGCAGTAAAAAGGCCTGGTTGAAGTTTTCCTGTTCGATATACACGGCCGCCAGGTTTGCCATGGCTTCCTGGTGGTCGGGACGTGTCTTGAGGACGCCGCGGTAGAACCTGGCCGCCTCCTGCAAGCGCCCGTCGTGGTGACAGGCGGCGGCCTTGCGGAAGAAAAGCGCCGCCTGGTCGGATGGCTGTGGTGTTTTGCGTTTTACCCGCGCGGATTTGTGAGGACGCGGTTGAGGCTTTATTACCGGTCTGATGGGCTTTTCGGTCTCGGATGAAAGCGATTCGACGGGAATCGGTGCGCGAGCCGGAGGCGCCGGGCCGGGTTCGATGTCTGAGTGTGGCGGTGGCGCGGCCACCACAGGTTCTGGAGGTTCGTTTTCCAATGGGGGCGCCGTTGTTTCTTTGGTTGCTGCCTTTGGTTCGGTTGGTGGGGGGGATTCTTCAAAATTGCTGGGAAGGGGCCTGGCAAGCAGGGACTCGTTTGCCCTGCCGCGCAACAATGCAATGCTGCCGAAAAGAATGACGCACAGCACCAACGGCGTCATAAAAAGGATGATCCACTTTCTCGCTTTTCGTTTGGTCGAAGATGGCGCGAAAGCGGTGGTGTCGGATTTGTTGCCGGAACCTTCGCGTTCCTTCTTGCGCAAGGCATCGTTCATCAGACTCATGACTTTTTCTTCCGTTTTGACTACACCAGACGATTTGGATGCGGACCCGTCGATGGGCGGATCTACCGTTTGACCACGTGCGCCACGAACCGCCCACCGGCGCCTGAGTTGACTTGTTCGGCGACAAGGGATGCTTCCCAGGCCGAGGCAAACAGGCCGGTATAGTATTCTTTATCGCCCGAAAGCCCGGTTTCCATAAGACAATCATGCCCAATTTGGGAAAGAAAATCAGGAAGATCGGTGTCGCCGTCGGTAGTCTTGCCGGGCGTCACTCTAACGGTCAGGGGGGCCTTGATAATTAACGCATGCGTTAATCCGTACTTCTCTTTATACTTATTCGCGGTAGTCATGTTTTCGAATTTTCCGGTGATCACGCGATACCATTGTTCCGCGTTTACCGCCTGCCAATGGGCCGGGATACCCCTTTTTTGGTACTTGCTCACACTCTGCTCCGCTCTCTCGCGGGTGGCAAATGATCCCAGCTGCATCGCATAGGGGGTTTGCTGCGCTTTGTCGGTTACTACCGATTTTGTCTTTGCAGGTGCGTTATCTTCCACCTCGATAGCAATAGCCACCGGTAATTCATCTTCGGCGTTTGCCTGCAACATCGGGGCTTCGACCGTCGGCGTCGGGGCAGTTGTCTCAGGCCGGGACGATGGGGGGACTTCAGTGTCCGGCGGTATCGAATCAGGTGTGGTGACGTTTTTTACAAGGGCGTTGTTGACTGCCGGTACTTCCGTGGTCAAGATCCGGCGGTTGAAGAGGGTGTTGGGTGTGGCAAGAATGGCCACCAGAATGGCGGTCAGGCAGAAGAGTGCCGTGACGGCTGCCTTGGCGGCGATAGATTTGGCGATTGACCGTGAATGTGCGGGGGTAAGGTGATTCAGTTCACCGAGGGCCAGACGGATGTGCGATCCGTCGATCAGCGGCGAATCCTTTACGTAGCCGGCGGTCAAGGCACTGTCGCAAATGGTGTTGATCAGTCGCGGGATCCCCGTGGCGGCGTTATGAATTTGGCGCGTGGCGTCCTTGGTAAAGCGCAGTTGGCCCTGGTTGCCGGCCACGAAAAGCCTCTGGGCGATGTAGGCGTCGGTTTCCGCGGCGGAGAGGGTCAACAGTCGGCAATGAATGGAAATGCGTTGTTTCAGTTGACGCAATTTTTTGTCGGCCAGCAGCTCGAGCAGCTCGGGTTGGCCTGACAACACCACCTGGATGAGTTTGTGCTTGTCCGTTTCAAGGTTGGATAGCAGCCTCAGATCTTCCAGGGTCTCCGGCGGCATGGTTTGGGCATCGTCGATAATGATGACGAACGCCTTGGCCGGATCGAGGGAAAGGAGGTGGCGGTGCAGATGATCGATGAGCGTTTTCTTGGAGGTTCCGGGTTCCAGCGGAATGTGGGCGTCTTCGAGAATGCCGGCCAGAAGCTCGTTGCCGGAGACTGACGGATTGATGATGTAAACGGTTTCCGCCCGGCCGTCCAGCCGATCCAGCAGGGTCCGGCAGATGGTGGTTTTTCCGGTGCCCACCTCTCCGGTAAGCAGAACGAACCCCATGCGGCTCTCGATGGCGTAAGTGATTTTGTCGATTGCCTGCCGATGGCTGCCCGCATTGAAGAGAAAATCAGGATCTGGCGTAATGGCAAAAGGGCTTTCGGCAAGCTTGTAAAAGTCCAGGTAGACCCGGTCCCGTCCGGGCTTGGCGGGATTTTTTTGAATGGATGCGTGAGGCGAGACGTCCATTATCGAATTCCTTGGCGTTATACGCCCCGGATTCGACGCGGTGTCCGTCCGGAATCGATCAAATTCGTTCGACATCAAGGCGTACGAGTAATCTTAGCTCGGGTTTATCGCAGGTATGGGGTTAATTCTCCGAGGATAAGATTTTTCGCGCAACGCAGCTGTCGAGCAATTCGGGAATTTCCGGACGGGCACTGGCAAAGGGGCGTTCAGGGAAAATAGTGTCGCATTTTATCGGGCTCTTTCCACCAGTTATCGGTCTCCGTGACCAGTTCTTTAATTCGCGTTTGTGTATGTAGCCGCAGCGCTTCAAACGATGTTTCGTCCAGGTCGCGGGGAACCTCGATGGGCGCCCCAAAGCGGATAATGATTCTGGAAAAGGGTTTGGGTACCATGAAGCGGTCCCAACTGTTGAACACCCAGCGCCGCTGGGCCGAAACAATAACCGGAACGATGGGCGCGCCGGCAAAGCGCGCGATGCTGATCAATCCCGCCTTGACCACCCCAAAGGGTCCCTGGGGGCCGTCGACGATGTGGCCGATGCGATAGCCCCGGGTGGATAGCTTGCGGATCTGTTTCAATGCCTGCCTGCCGCCCCTGGTGGAAGAACCGCGTACCGCCTGCCAGCCAAGGATGTTCACCACCCGGGCGATCATTTCACCATCGCGGCTCTGGCTGATCATGATCGCGATCGGTTTGCGGGACGCGAATAAGGTGATGCCAGGAAAAAACCGTTGGTGCCATGAGGCATAGACGATGCTGCCGTAATCGTGCATGGTCTGTTCCTCATGGTGGGTGTCCACCAGGCGGATATTGTAGGTGCGGGAGATGAGCTTGACCAACAGCAGTCCTCCCCGGGGAAACAGGTGATGATAGCAGAATTTTCTTAGTTTATTGTTTTTGATCATGTTGAATGTTCTCGTATTTTTTCGGTGTCGAAAACAGAAAAGACGATACCGATGGCGATGTTACCAGAATTTCCAATCCTTATTCAAATCCAACGATACCAGAAAATGAGAATTTTGGTAATATTCGTCAATGGCGCCTTCGTAAACATAGACAAATTTATGACGCAAAGACAGCTTCATGAACGTGTTGATTTTCACGGTAATGCGATTGTTGATTTCGCTGCGAATCTGCCAGGAACTGCCCTCCTCGTTCTGAATGCCCGAAAAGGAATCCAGATCGAATTTGTAAGTGAAGTGGTCCAGAAAAGGGATGCTTACCTCGGCCAGAAGCTCGATGCCGTATATGCCTGCCTTGGCCGGCTCCTGAACTTCTTTTTCAAAACCCAGACCGGCCTTGATGGTTGAATGGTCATTCAGGAAGCTGACGCCGAGGGTCTCCCTGAGCACAACCGGGCGCAGCCCGTCGGTTTCCTCGACAACCGTGTCGCAGCGGAACTTATTGTAAGGTCTCAAGGCATCGTACAGATTATACTCATACAAGGCCGTCCCCTTGAGGATGTTGTTGAGGTAATCGTCGTCCTTACGGCTGTAAAGCATGTAGGGCGTGAATACGAAACGATGATATTTGTTGTAGATGGTGAGATCGATTTTGTCCTCGAGTCCCCATTTGTTGTAGGTCGTCGAGGATTGGCCGGCCGGGGTTTCGATGTCGTCGCCCTTCTTTACGCCGCAGTTGTTGATGAAGTTTGCAAAATAGGTGTCCAGGGTGATCCTGAAGCGCCGGTCCAGATAGTCGTAATCGTTTTTCAGGACAACGCAGTCCTTTTTCAGGTCCTCCTTCAAAAGATCGGTAACCGTGGTCCAGGTGTTGGTGAATTCAAGGGGCTTGCGCAGGATATTCATAATGGCGTGCATGGCGGGCTGGGTGGCGGCCACCCGGTAGGGGCGGTTTTTTTCCAGGGCATACCCCTGCACCCGATTGAACTCGGGGCCGAGGCCGGTGATGACAAGGGTTTCCCGCTTCTTGGCGATCTTTTTCAACTCATCCCCGGTCAGCGAAAAGCGAAAGACAAAGGCGTCCTGGTTCACCATGGCCAGAAAATCGGAGGATTTCAGGCCCTGCCCGACCGAAGACGGGTTGATGGTTCTCTCTTCGACAATGGCGATTTCGCAGTCGAACCGGTCGCGAAGCAACTGAGAAAAACGCTCGTCGTTGACACTGGAACCGGCGGCATTCAAGTTGGCGATCAGTTTGCTCTCATCATCGATGAATTTTTGCTTCCACAGGGTCAATCGGTTTGTGAAGCTTGCGTAAAAGAAATCGTCGGTGGGAACGGGCCGCGCTTTTTGCGCCTTAAAGGACGCGATGTTGATGGTGTCGTCGATAACCAGATCGAGCCGGTAGTAATCGGCCGCATCGTTTGCAATGATTACGGATCGGCCGTCATCGAGGTCCAGGCGGGAGGCCCGGGCGGAAAAAAAGCTGCCCGTATAATCCCCGCCGCACAGAGCAAGACTGATCCGTGGATTGTCTTCCATCAGCTCGGTCGTATCCTTCAGGTTCAGTCCGGAGAGCAGGACGACATGCTCGATGCCGGCCGCTTCGATTTCCCGCAACGGTGTTTTCAGTGCCTCCCGGTCCTCGATCAGTCGATAGCCGAAAAATTCCTTCTCGGCGATATCGAATTCGATTTTGGGCGAAGATATGCCCAGGATGGCGATGCGGACGCCCTGTTTCTCAATGTCGAACCAGGGCGTGAAAAGGGGGCCCTTTTTTTGGGCGATATTGGCCGACAAGAGGCGCACGCGCTTATCGGTTTGCAAAAATTCGAGATTGTTGGTGCCGACCTGAAGGTCCTTGGAGGAAACCAGCACGGCCGCGCATGAAAAATAGTCCAGAAAGTCCATCATCACGGAGCCCATGCTGTATTTGGACAGCACGCCGGGGTAGAAGGCGTTGCCCAGGTCCAGGAAAACGTCGGCGCCGTTTTCGGTTTCGGCGATGATATTCTGGGCCAGAAGCAGGAGGGGGTCGTTGTTGTCCTGATCCTTGAAGTCGAGGGAAAACCGGCCTTGCAGGTTGGACGTCAGAAGCAGCGAGACCGGTGTCTGGGCCAGGGCCGGGCAACTAAAAATCAGCGGCAGCAAAAAAAGGACTGCCCATCCGTAACAACCAGGGGGATCAAACAGAAACCGAATAAAGCGCATTGACGTTCCGCGAGTCTTCAAATTTTGGTTCCGGACCGATCCTTTTCGAGCTGCAATTGATTGAAAAGCTCGTTGAACGTTTTTATCAGCTCCGCATTGTCCGACTTGGCGGATTCAAGCTCGGCCATGGATTTGTCCCGGGCTTTTTTCAGGGCCGCGATGGTCTCGTTGGCCTCGGTCAGGGCTTTTGTGATCTCTTCGTTGGCGGCCGAAAGCTCCAGGTTTTTTTGACGTTCACTTTTCAGGTTCTGCTCAAGGGTCATCTTGAGCGTTGCCAGCGCTTTGAGTTCAGTACTCTTCTCTTCCAGCCCCATCGTCAGGTCGGCGATTTCCAAGCTGGTTTCCTGCAATTGTTTTTGCGTTTGGGTCAGCTGGTCGGAAAGCAGGGCCTGCTTGCGTTCGCTTTCCTGGATCAGTTTCCGGCGACGCGCCCCGAAATCCTTTTTCTGGCGTTGGATGGTGGTGTTCAACAAGGCGGTTTGCCGCGCGGTTTCCGCGGAAAGCATCAACAGCGCGTTCCGGGTTTGCTCGATTTCCCGGGTTTTTTCGGCGAGTTGGCCGGCGTGGGCTTCACGGTCGCTTGCCAGTTCGCCTGTCAGGTGACGGATTTTGCTTTCCAGATCCCGAACCCATTGACGATAGTGGTCGTTTTCCTTTGCCAGGACATCATTTTCTCTCTCGATAAGAGGCAGCCGTTTTTTGAGCGCATTATATTCGGCGAGCAGATCGTCGGTTTGCCGGGTGGGGACGCTCGTCGAGTGAACCGCGCATGAAAGGCAGCAGACGCAGAACAAGGGCAGCAATGTCAATTTGAAGAAAAACGCGCCTTTTTTGGAGGGCCGCTTCATTCTTGAACTCCTGTGGGATGGGGGGAACAAATCGCTCAACGTGAAAAATAATAGCATGTATCGGCGGGGTTGTCACCTTGGCTCGCTACTGTTTGTCCACTAATATAAAAAAGTGGACACTACCTGTTTCGGCTCTTTATTCGTAACTCTTTAGGATTGCGGAAAAAGGGCCGAGGGAAAAAATCCCCCGGCCCTTGAAGCAAGACACCAAGGTTAGTGCGTCAGGGTCAGGGATGGTGTCTTGCTGGAGGACGTGGTCCAGCCAGGGGCGGATGCGTTGAGATCGCGGGTCATCCAACCGGTTTTGTGGGGGGTCAGCAGGGCATAAAAACCAATCCAGGATAGGCAGGTCAGCCACAAAAAGCTGTACGGCAGCGCCCAGATCGCGGCATTGCTTTTATAACGCAAGACATAAAAGAAGCCCGGTGCGCAGGCGCCCAGGGCTGCGCCGACCAGCATTTTGGGCGCGACGGCAAGGGGCAGCAGGACCAGCAGCCATATGCCGAGCAGCCGCATGATCTGGCCAACGGTCAGCGTCAGGCAGCCCATCAGGACATTGATGCGGATGCCGATGGCCCCGCCCTCACGGAATTTGCCAAAGACAAAGCGGCTGATGATCAGGGTTTCGCGGATATTGCTGCGGGCCCAGCGCAGGAGCATTTTCCAGAGTTTGGTCAGGGTGACCGGTGACATGGTGTACACTACGGCATCCCGCTGGTAGTGCACATGGAAACCGCTTCTCAGAATAAGGTTGGTCATGGCGCGGTCCTCGCCGATGTTGGCCGCGCGTCCCATGAATTTCTGATCGACCCATTCCGGCAGAACCTCCATCACCACGCTCTTGCGATAGGCGGAAAGGGCCCCGGGGGTGCACAGCACGGAGTCGATCACGCTTTGACCGGCCCGCAGGAAGTCGAAACTATAGGCAAAAGAGACTTCCAGCATTTTGGGGATGATGCCCTCCCGGCGGTTCAGAATGCGCACATTGCCGGCAACGGCGCCTACTTTTGGATCTTTTACGAACGGGCTGACCAGATGGCGAACGGTTTGCGGCATCACGTTGGAGTCACTGTCGATGGTCACGAAAACGTCGCCCGCGCCATGGACAAAGCCCCTGTGCAAGGCGTGCCGTTTCCCGTGATTGACCGGCTGTTTGAAAAGTTTGACCCGGCCGGGAAACGCCATTGCCGCCCTTTTCAGCCACTGCCAGGTGTCGTCCTGGCTGCCGTCGTCAATGCCGATGATTTTCAATTTTTCCGAGGGGTAATCGCTTTTGACGATGCTGGCGATGGTATCGTAAGCCTGTCGCCCCTCGTTGTAGGCGGGGACAATGACCGAGCATATGGGCAATTCCTCGTCCGTACAGGGTGGCGTCGGTTTGTATTGAAAACACAGAACGATACGCCAGATAAACACCGCCAGATGCAGGGCGGCGAACGCCTTGGCCAGGAAAAACAAGGCTTTCCCCATGGGATGCTTGGTCATTAACGCCCAAATCGTATTGAATTCATGGGGGATTGTCAGTAACCCAAGAACCGCCAGCGAAACAAAAGCGCCAACGATCGCAACAGTGATACCTCTTTTCATCTTACAAATCCTTCATTTGTTGTCCGCCGCTTTTTAAAGCGGGCAAACGGGTTGAGTAGTTCTTTTCTCCGGCGGGGGACCGCAGATGTGTATGCTTCTCTAACAAAAGACGTGCCAAAATATAACTTATTGAATTATTAAAAAATAATAAAATTGCTTATCTTCTCGAAGAATGACTACCTGATATTTTGAGCATTCGGGTTACAGTTTTTGCGCATTTTTTCGATGGAGAAGAAGAGAAGCAATTCGTTTCGCCATCACCAGGGGATTGCGGTCGATGGACTTGAGGGACCCGGTGGTTTTGCCGATACAAAGCGTGTGACCGAAGACGCCTTTGATAACGGCATGGACAGGTTCGTTGCTGTTGTTTCAGAATCGACCCGTCCACTTGTTCAAAGGGCTGTGCTAGACAATTCAATTGGCGAGGGAAATCATGAACGAGCGCAGAGAAAACAACAGAACATCAATCAACCATCCTGTTATTTATATGATAAGCGACACCGGGGGGCAGGTCGACGGGCAGGGGGTTGGCGTGGCCCTCGATGTCAGTGATGACGGCATGATGTTCGAGTCCGAGAACCCCATCGAGGCGACCACCCTATTTATTCGTGCCAGTTGCGACGATACCGCACCCCTGAAAATCGAGGCTGCTCTGGTGTACTCCATGCCGCATAAGGACGGAAAGTATCGGTCCGGGATACGATTTGTCGGCCGGCAGGCCGAGATTGAATATTTTGTCAATAATCTCAGAAAAACGTCCGCCTGAAATGCGGGCAAATTGCTTTTCAGGCCGTTCGTCAACAATGGCGAGGTTGTCAATCGTACATCGCAGATTTACCGGGTATCACCGGAAATCGCTTTGCTCGGGTTCTCGACCAGGACAAAGGGCAGCTTCACCACGCGCTCCATGAATCCGAGCAGCCCTTTCCCCACCTCGGACGGCGGCAGGGGGACCACCGACAGATCATCGACATTGCCGGAAAGGCGGATGGGCACCGTTACCAGCGTTCCTTTGGTGATGTAGCCGATCAGGGGAAGCTTGCTCACAAGCCGGTCGATGGTTTTCAAGGGGGCGACCAGCAAGGTGATGTCGGCGGTATTCTCTTTCAGGTCCACTTTTCCCTGCCCGGTCATTTTCAACGCATTTCCATCGAACAAAAATTCATCCACAGACAGCAGGCCGTTTTTGATAGTCGTTTTTGCCCATACCGTGGAATAGCCGGAGCCCTTTTGGGTCAGGTCGGATTTGCCGCCGGCCAAAAGCTCGGTGACGTTCAAAACGGACAATATCTTAAGCAGCGTGTTGGAATAGTAAATTTGGCCGTTTTGAGAGGAGAAGCTGACCTGTCCGGAAAGGGACGACAAGGGGTCACCCGCCGAGGGCGAGAAACTAAGTTTGCCCCCCAGATCATAGTGCCCCTGGGCACGCACATCCTTATTCTGAAAACAGGTGATGGCCTTCTGCAGCGAGGCCCCCTTGGCCCGTGGGTCGATAGTCACATCGACCCCCTTGGGGGTGATCAGTACCTCACCAGTGGTGTCAATGCCGCACAGGTTGGCCTGGTTGATGGTAATTTGTGTATCGTCCGCTTCAACCCAGATGTCGGCATCGATTCCCGTCAAGGTGTACGTTTCATGGGCCGCGGAGCCGATATCCAGATGAATCCTGCCATGGGGAACCACCTTCGGCGGCGGTGACGGCTGGCTATTTGTTGACGGCGGCGCCTTTTTCTTTTGCGGGGCAAGGCGCTCGATCAGTTCCGTATCCAACCGATCGGTGGCCACGGCAATATCGAACGCCAGTATCTCTTTCGCCCAAAAAAGGTTGCCGTCTATCGAAAACGGGGTCTCTTCGAGGGTTACCGTCGAGGGACGTATTTTCAGGCGGTTGCCCTGGCCAAGGATCGAAACATGATCCAGGGTGATGGGAACGCCCGTCGACGACGGCCAGAAAAGGCCGTCCGCATCGATCTTTCCGGTAACGGTGCCGGCCAGGGGATCGGTGGTGTCGATGCGCGCCTTGAGATCGCTTTTGAGAGTGCCGGACAAGATCCGGTTGGTCTCAAGAAGACGATCCATGGTTTGCTTGTCCACGTTGCCGGATAGGGACACGTCGATCAGGCCCCCTTTTTGTTTGTCGGCCATGAGCGTGGCTCGCGGGGAGGTGTCGATGATCTGAAGTTTGACGTTGCCCGTGTCCCCGGATGGATGCGTGAGGTTGACGGCCACCGTCGTTTCATCCGCGATTCGCAGTTCCCCGCTCAGGGACAACGAGGCCGGCTGCGTCCAGGCCAGATCGAACGCTTTCAGAAACAGCGGCGCCTTGAGTTTTAAATGGTCCGGAATTTTTGCCTGGCGGTAAATCCAGGCGATGGCTTGCGGCCCTAAAGACCCCTCGCCGCGCAGGGTGAGGTTTTGCAGGTCTGGAAGGCCGGTTGAGCGGTGGGAGGCGGTCAGGTCGGCGTCCAGAAACTCAATCCCCACATTTTCGGATCGCTGTTCCGCCGTCCGGTAGAAAAGCGTACCACCGTTCAGCTTGATATCAAACGGTGTTTGAGAGGGTTTCAGAACGAGATCCCGCGGGGTGGCGGCAATATCGATATCCCATTTTCGAGGATCATCCAACGGGCCGTTGATCTTCAGCCTGGATGCGACCAACTCGCCGCCCGCAACCGTCACCGCCTGCCCGGCGTCGGCCAACCCCTCGAGACTGAAAAGCCAACTGGAAAAAGGCACCGCCAAAACGGTTGCCGATGGGGATTCGATGGACAACAAGAGCTGCTCCGTCCAATCCAGGGCAAAATCGAGATCTTTTACAGCCACCCCTTGAAACCGTCCCGAAAGGCTTTTGATTTTGACATGGCCGCCACGGTAGGCAATCTTGCCGGTCGCATGGGTCACATCCGCCCGGATTGCCTCGATGTGCACCTCGCCGTCGGAAATCCGGCCGCTGGCGGTGTCGCCTTGAAGCTGCCATGATTTTTGATCGCGCTTGAAGGTGGCCGAGTAAGTCGCATCGGTCAGTATCCCGGCACGGGCGTAATCAAAGGCCGTGGCGATGGCCTCGCTATCTCCGGCAATGGCCCGACAGGCCTCGGCGACCACGGCGATATCCAGTTTTTGGGCGGCGGCGTCGAGGATTAATGAAAACGCTTTCGTTTTGGCGTCCCGCCCCAGGGCTGCGCCTGCCGAAAGGGCGATGGCCGGTGATCGAGCGGCAATGCGATCAAGCTTTAGGGAGACCTGCCCGCTTGTATAGGCAAGTTTTCCGGCAAGTGCGGTTTCCGACAGGGTCAATACCCGCTCGCCGCGTTTGATTTCAAGCGAGGGGGCGTTGACCGTGAACCGACAATCCGCCTTATCGGCGGCCTGGACGGCAAGATCGAAGTCGGCGTCAATTGGTTGCCCGGCCCTGGCGATGCCGGGGGGCAGGGAGGCATGGGAAAGGATGCGGTTTACATCCAGACCGGACAGCGAGAGGCTGGCCGTGGCGGTCTGGGCCAAGGCGTTGACTTGAGCGTTGAGTTTTGCGGCCCGGACCAGGCGGGATGAGAAGCTCAGATCGAGGGTCAGCCCCTTGCCGGAAGGGGTAAGAACCAGGTCGATATCCGCGATGGCCATGTCCGTCTTGCCGGGAATGGCAAGGGTTGCCCGGCCATGGTCGATTTCCACCACGGTGCTCTGATCGATGGCAGCCACCTGGGCAAACACCGTCGCCAGGTGCTGTTCAATGATCGCCCAGGGGGCTTGGGATTCCGCGTTTTCGGTTTTGGTTTCCCTTGCCGGCGGTGCTTTTTTTTCACCCCGGGTAAATTGCCAACGGATGTCGGGGGCCTCGACCACCAGGCGGCGAATACTCAAGCGCCGGCCGAGCAGGGGAATAATGCGGGGGAAAATGGCAAGCTTGTCCGCCTTCAGGGAAATGACGCCCGGTTTTTCAATACCAAGACCCTTGGCCACGAGGCGTGGTGTCGGCAGAAAGCTGATCCCGATGCGCTCGTAGTCCAGACGCGTACCGGCCGCCTCGGAGGCCTTGGTCACGATCATGGATTTGACCCGGTCGCTGTTCAACAGGGGAGGCAGCAGTGTGGCGGCCGCGACAAACAGCAGTATCACCACCAGGCATAAGCCCGCCATGCCCATCAAAAGGTATCTTTTGCGGTTGCGCATTTGCTATTTCCCGTAAGTCGACAGGTATTTGCCCACCAGCATGGCAATAAGCACGGTGACGTACATCTGACCGGCGATGGCGATCAAAACGGTCATGGAGCGGGCGGCATTCGAGACCGGCGTGACGTCTCCATAGCCCAGTGTGGTAATAGTAACGAAACTGAAGTAGATGAAGTCACCAAGCTCGGCCGAGTCCGTGCCCGGGAACTGAATTCCGGGAAGCCCCATGGCGCTGAATTGAGCGTGCAGTTTGTCGACGATGGCCAGAAGGGCCGCGCTCAGTACCCCCAGTAGAAGATAGCCGTTGATGGCGCTGAGGATGATGGTCGGTGTGACGTTACGGCTTCGGGCAATATGGCGGATCATCAGGACAACAATCACCACCAGAAAACAGAAGGTGGCCGCATTGTTCACGATATGGATCATATCGATTTTCAAAAATCGGCTCAGCCAGGTGGTGGCGGCGGTCAATGTGCCCAACGGCAGAAGGACTTTCAGCGATTTGGCCGAGAAATCCAGGGAGAAAATACCACTGAAGAAAATCGCGTTCAGCATTATGTCGCCCGCAAGGGAGCCCCTTTGTGAATAAATCGGCGCCAGGATGATCAGGGATACCAAACAGATCAACAGGATTATATTGTTGCGGGTCAGGTTTCTTACGCGCAGTGCATTGTTTGCCATCTTCAAAAGCCTCAGACGGAACACCCTGCCGGGTTTGTTCATTTTACGGCTTGCCGCTTCCAAGAAAGCGAGCCGTCGGACATTATTTTTTCAGATCCTTTATCCAAGAGGGGTTCTTGATCCATTTGGCCTTCAGATTGGCCAATTCGTCCGATGCCTGCATCATATGAAGAAAATTGTTCAGCCAGTTGATCAGTTGGGCGTCTCCAGGCGGAATGGCGATGCCCAGGGGTTCGTAGGTAAAAGGGGTGATTTTGGAGACCAGGCCTTGGTCGGGGTACCTGAGCAGGCTCACAACGCAAACATGGTAATCGGCAACCAGCGCATCGACCTTATCGTTTAGCACTAGATTGATGGCGTCTTCGTAGTTTGTTGCCGTGACTAAGCGCGATTTGGGCATCAGGTGCTCCACCAGTTCCGCGGATGTGGAACTTTCCAGCGCCGTGAAAGCCAGCGCCTCGGAGTTGAGTCGGCCGGTGTTTTCGTAGGCCACGATGGATTCGAATTTGGTCAGCAGGGCCTTGCCGGTGACGTGGTAGGGGCCGACAAAAGCCACATTGAGATTTCTCTCGGGAGTGATTGTCAAACCGGAAATGACCATATCCACCTCACCCGCCTCAAGGGCCGGCAGCAGCTCCGGAAACGGTTTAATCACCAGCTCCAGCTCGACACCCATGGCGGCGGCCAGGTAATTGGCCAGATCCACGTCCAGGCCCATGGGCTGGTCGTTTTTGTTGAGCATATTCAGTGGTGGCATATTGGCCGCCGTGCCGATTTTCAGCACGCCGCCCTGGGTTATGCGATCCAGGTTTGTCGACGAGGCGGATTGGAGATGCGAACACGCAGTTACGGACAGCAGGACGAGAAAAAGGGATAGGGCCGTGAAAAACCGTTTCATCATGACTCTCCTTATTAAATTAGAAAAATTGATGTGCAAAGGGAAGAGGACGCAGGACAGTTGCTTATTCCGTAAACGTTCGGAGTATAGGTATCATAAGCTTCGGTAAGGGTCAATTCAAGCCTGCGGCGGCAAATGAGAGCCGCGGGCGGGTGCGTTTAATGGCCGTTACGGTTCACCCATTCGTCTAGGCGCAGGGGGCGGTTGATTTTATAGGACAACGGGTTCCACTGGCAGGAGGCATTGATCTCGACGCCGGATTGGATGATGGACACCGGTCGGTCCGAGGAAATGACCACCACGATGATTTGATCGTGCTCGGCGGTAAATCTCAGCGCGGAGTTGTAGCGGGCGCCCCGGGCCCGGTTTTCCCCGGAAATGGCCCGGCCGTCGAGCAGGCAGGCGAACCCGTGCAGGTGCAGGTCCGCACCGATATGCAAAGCGCCGTCCACACGGATCAGTGATTTGGCCAGATCCAGAATGGCTGTCTGGCGAAGGTTCAGGGCACGGTCGAAACGCTGACCGGCAATGGTGACCGGTGACGGATTGAAATCCAGCACCAGGGTGGCGCCATGTCTGTGATCCTGAGCCTGAAAGACCAGCGCCGACACGATCTTGTGCATCAGGTTGCCCGTCTCCGAATCCAGTTCCGTTTCCAGCAGAATTTCTTCCAGATGGACGAGATTGGCCCGCCGGGTGGTGGATTGATAGGTACCGTCGGCGAAGCTGCAGATGGTATCGTTATCGACATTCAGAAACCCGTGGCCGCCCATGAACGCGGCGGTGATGTTGAAAACCGGGATGTCGCCGGAGCTGATGCCGGCCACGTTGCAGCCGTCGGAAATCAGTTTGAGGTGGGATTGTTCCACGGCGGACAACAACTTGCGGACATGCTTGGTGTTCTCCAGTGAGGGCTGTTCCGAAGGCGAGAAGTGGGCCAGGAACGTGATGTCTTCCAGGCTCTTGGGTTCCACGAAGACCAGTTTCCCCCGCGGCCAGGAGCCTTCCTCGAGAGTTCGTGAAAGCTCCAGAATGGCATCCAGGATGGGGTAGACGCGTAGCCGGGTATCCCAACCCAGAACAATATTCATGCGGTCCACGATGTCGTCGCGAACCGCGTGGGTGGCGTATTCCCGCAGAAACCCGCCCGAAATGCCGGTGTAAAGGGCGCTTTCGTTGGCCAGATCATGGGTGCAGCGCCAGGTGGCATGTTCCAGCCAGCGCTCGGTTGGGCCGATGTTGCACATGTCCGGGTGATGCTCGGTGAACCACATCTGGTAGGGAACCGATTCGCTGCGGCCGCCGTAGGAGATCAGGCCGGCCAGCTGAAGACTTTTTTCCGGAAGGATCAGGCCGTGTTTCAGGCTTTCATGATGGCCATTGGGGGGCAGCCGCCATTGCTCGTTTTCGATGAACAGTTCTTTCAAGCGCGGTTCATGGCCGGAGAGCAGATGTTGGGGGTCGAAGATGTACATGGGGGTGTCGGTTCCCATGGCAAAGAGAACCGCCGCCCGGCTGGGGCCTGAAAAATGAGACAACCCGTCTCTGAGGCTGTCCAGGGTGTCGCCTATGCAATGGCAGGTAAACGTGTTGATCATCACGTCGTCATTCCCTTGGACTACGGTCAATAATTGGGATATTTTTTAATGATGTTGTTATTTATAACAAACAGGCAGATGGATTTCTTTATTCAGGTCTTAATCAACCCGAACCGGTTTGTCAAACAACGGCGACGAACCTTTGTTTCTTTACGTAAATAATACTTGATTTAGCCTTCAAAAATGATATTATTCGCAGTAATCGAAGGTCCGTATCAATTTGGCGGGCCGGTTTCGTTACCAAAGCGGTGGTCATGTTCAACAAGTGGCACCCCTTAGGATGAAGCAAGAGAATTTTTTCGAAAGGAGGGTGCCAGGATGGTAAACGGCGTAGTAAAATGGTTTAACAGCAGCAAAGGCTACGGTTTCATCGAACAGGAAGATGGACCGGATGTCTTTGTACATCACTCAGGAATTAATTCAAGTGGCTTTCGGACGCTCAATGAGGGCGACCGGGTTACGTTTGAGATCGTTGATGGTCCCAAGGGTCCGGCTGCGGCCAATGTGACGGTGGTTTAGGGTCTCGATCGACTGAAAACAGTAAAAAAGGGACGGGCGCGACACAATGCTGCTTGTCCCTTTTTCATTTCATGAAGAGCTCGATATGCAAAAAACATATGATTTAAATGTTCTGAAGCGGACCGGAATTATTACCCCCGACCAGCTCCGGGAAGAATTCCCCATGACCGAACGGGCCACCCAAACCGTTATGGAAAGCCGGCAGGTTATCAAGGATATCCTTGACGGCAAGAATCCCCGCCTGCTTGTCATTACTGGTCCCTGTTCGATTATCAGCCACCGGCAGGCCGTGAAATACGGCGAACTTCTGGCCGGTTTGCAGGAACAGGTCAAAGATAAAATCATGCTGGTCATGCGTGTCTATTTCGAAAAACCACGTACCAACGTTGGGTTCAAGGGGCTTATTTCCGACCCCCATATCGATAAGAAGACCTTCGATATCGACGAGGGACTGCGCAAGGCCAGAAAAATCCTCATGGATCTGATTGAGATGGGTGTGGCCACGGGAACGGAAATCCTCAGTCAGACAGCGGCCGAGCGTCTTTCCGGGCTGCTTGCCTGGGCCTGCATCGGCGCCCGCACCACCGAGTCGCAAAATCATCGCGAGTGGGCCAGCGCGTTTTCCATGCCCGTGGGCTTTAAAAACGGCACCGACGGGAATCTGGACACGGCGATCAATGCCCTGCTGGCGGCCTCCTCGCCACAGGTTTTTATCGGCAACGATCCCTTTGGCGTCACTTCCCGGGTCTTTTCCAGCGGCAACAAATACTGTCACGTCGTGTTGCGCGGCGGTAAACGGCCCAACTACGATCCGGTGAGCATAGGCGAGGCCTGCGCCATGCTGGCAAAGCATCCGTCTTTGCAGCAGTCCGTTGTTGTCGATTGTTCGCACAAGAACTCCGCAAAAGATTACCGCCGTCAGGGAGAGGTGTTCAACCATGTCCTGATTCAGCGCATGGGCTATTCCAGCGGCATTTGCATCGAGCCGAACACGGCCATTCGCGGGGTGATGCTGGAGAGCAATGTGGAAGAGGGCAAACAGCCGTTCGTTTATGGCGAAACGAAAAAGGAAGATTTGAATCCCTTTGTTTCCATCACCGATGCCTGTATCGGGTGGGAGGAAACCGAGGAACTGATCAAAAACGCTTATCGTCAACTCTAAGAAAAGCGGGATGGCTTATGTTTGAACAACAGCAACGACCCGTACTGGGATTTAACAACCCATTGACGCAAACCGGCAAAGTCATGCTGATCGTTTATGCGGTGATGTATGTCCTGGAGCTGCTTGGCGAACAGTGGCTCGGCATCCCCCTGTACCGGATGCTGGCGTTAAGCCCGGTTGGCGGCGGGGAATTTTTCGTGTGGCAACTAATCACCCATCCGTTGGTTCATGATCCGTCGTCGCCCATCGGGTTTCTCATCAATTGTGTGATTTTTTACTTCTTTGCCGGCACCATCGAGTCGGCCCTGGGCAGGCGCCGGTTTCTCACCCTCTATATTGCCTCGGCGGTTGGCGGGGCCATTGCCGCCCTTTTGTTCAGCGGCTTCACCTCCCTGATGGTGCTCTACGCCGGGATGATGCCCAGCCTGCTGGGGCTGATTGTCGTTTTCGGATTGCTGCAACCGGAAGCGACCGTGCTATTTATGTTTGTCCTACCCATCAAGGCCAAGTACATCAGCTACGGTACCGTTATTGTCACCGCCTTGACATTTCTGGCACGCACCAATGTCTACGGTGCCTATCATCTGGGCGGCATCTGCCTGGCTTGGCTCTATTTCAGCCCCCCGTCCCAGTTGCTGAACCCCAACTGGTGGCGTTGGAAATATTTTGCCTATTCCCAGAAAAAGAATCGCTCCAAATTTACGGTTATTGACGGCAAAAAGAAGGATGATGACGGGCCTACGATTCATTGAATGAGGTAAAATAGCTTTCTCCCATGCGTGCGTAGGCATCTAGCACCAGCCAGGCCCGGGCGCCGAAAACAATGCCGTCGGTGGTGAGGAGTTCTCCGGCCCTTCGGCGGTCCATGAGATGGACGCTGATGTCCTCTGAGTCGCCGGCGTTTGCAGAGTCAGGCAAGCCGGTTACTTCGGAGAAAACCATGGAAATTGCTTCATCCGTGATTCCAGCCGATGAGAAAACCGTCGGGCTGTGACGATACAATCGCACCATCTCAAGCCCGGTTTCCTCTTTTAATTCACGCGCGGCCGCCGTGACAAGGTCTTCACCCGGATCGATCAGACCGGCCGGAAAACCGACCATGTACCCACCAACCGGGATCCTGAATTCTTTGATCACCACGATTTTTTGTTGTTCCCGATGGTAGGGGACGATGATTGTCGCATCGGCCCTGGCCATATCGCCGGTGATGCACTTCGGCGTTTCGCATCGGCTGACCATGTCCCACTCGTGGATATTGTTTTTTAAATCTCGGTATTTAACCGAGAAAAGGGAAACGAATTTACGTTTGGTGACAATGGTGGAATCGAGTATTTTCATAGGCGAATTGTAAACATTTCCTGTTCAAGAATCAAGGTGCGGACTGGAGCGTTATGTCTGGATATGCAAATTGACAAAGAACGCGTTTTTTTTTAGGTAAGGTAGATCTATTCGTGGCATTTTTCATCATTTATGAGAGGACTCTCCGAAAGGGAGCATCTGCCTATGGAATCAACAAATCTGATTGTGATCAATGGGAATGAATTGCCCTTCGAAACCGGGGAAACCATCCTCGAGGTGGCCCGGCGCGGGAATATTGACATCCCGACCCTTTGTCATCTCAAGGGCGCCACGCCCACTGGCGCCTGCCGCATCTGTGTGGTCGAGGTGGAAGGTTCCGACACACTGCTGACAGCTTGTTCCACACCGGCCCAGTCCAATATGGTCGTACGCACCGAGTCGGCGCAGGTGGTCGCGACGCGCAAGGAAATCCTGCGCATGATGCTCTCTTCGGGTAATCACAACTGTGCCGTGAGGAACCGGGATGATGGCGACTGGACCGAATTTCAGCTGGGCGCCGAGAAATCGGATGCCAGCGATGCCCTGTGTCCGGTCTGGGGCGACTGTCGCCTTCAGGACCTGGCTTATCGCTACCAGGTGAGCGGGGAAGGGGTTTCCGGCAAGCCGACCACCTATCCCATGGAGACGGTCAACCCCTTTATCGTGCGCGATTTCTCCCGCTGTATTCTCTGTGGTCGCTGCGTTCAGGCTTGCAACGAGGTGCAGGTCAACCATGCCATCAACTTCGGCTACAAGGGCGATAAGGCCAAAATCATCGCCGCCGGAGACCGGCCGCTCAGGGATTCCGACTGCGTGTTTTGCGGCGAGTGTGTCCAGGCCTGTCCCGTCGGTGCCTTGGTGGAAAAAGATGTCCGTTACCAAGTGCGCCCTTGGGAGACCAATAAAGTCCGCACCACATGCAGCTACTGCGGGGTGGGGTGTCAGATCAACTTGCACACCAAGGACAACAAGGTGGTCAAGGTGACCGGCGTGGACGAAGCCCCAAATAACGGCAGCCTGTGCGTTAAAGGGCGCTTCGGGTTCACTTTCATCGGCAGCGAAGAGCGCCTCACCGATCCGTTGATCAAAGAAAACGGAGAATTCCGCAAGGCCACCTGGGACGAGGCCCTGGACCTTGTGGCCAAGCGCTTCAAGACCATCCGCGACACCCATGGCGGTGACAGCATGGGGGTGCTTACCTCGGCCCGCATCACCAACGAGGAGAACTACATCGCCCACAAATTCACGCGGGCGGTGCTTAAAACCAATAATATTGATCATTGTGCCCGGCTTTGACATTCCTCCACAGTGGCCGGTCTGGCCGCAGCTTTCGGAAGTGGCGCAATGACGAATACCATCGCCGATATCGAGGAGGCCAATGTCATCCTCGTTACCGGCTCCAATACCACCGAAAACCATCCCGTGCTGTCGTCCTTCGTTAAACGGGCCGTTAAGCGGCGTGGGGCCAAGCTCATCGTTGTGGATCCGCGGCGGATCAAGCTGACTGAATTCGCTGAGCACTGGGTTCGTCCCCATCTGGGGACCGATGTGGCCTGGATCAACGGCATGATGCACGTGATCATCAAGGAAGAGCTTCACGATAAAACATTTGTCGAAGAGCGCACCGAGAATTTCGAGGCACTCAAGGCCGTGGTAAAAAAATATACGCCGGAACATGTCGAAGAAATCACCGGTATTCCGGCCGGGCAATTGATTTCGGCGGCAAGGCTATACGCCAAGGCCCCGGCGGGCAGCATTCTCTATTGCATGGGCATCACCCAGCACACCACGGGAACCGACAACGTCAAGTCCCTGGCCAATTTGGCCATGCTGTGCGGCAACATGGGCATCCGCGGCGGCGGGGTCAACCCGTTACGCGGTCAGAACAATGTCCAGGGTGCCTGCGACATGGGCGGTTTGCCCAACGTGCTCACCGGGTATCAGCCGGTGAATAATCTGGATGCCATCGCCAAGATGGAAAGTGCCTGGAACGTCACCGGCCTGCCCACCAATATCGGCCTCAAGGTGACCGAGATGCTGCCCAAGGCCCACGAGGGCGAGATCAAGGCCATGTATATCATCGGCGAAAATCCCATGGTTTCCGATCCGGATCTTAACCATGCCGCGCATTGTTTCGACAATCTGGATTTTCTCGTGGTTCAGGATATTTTTCTCACCGAAACGGCGCGTATTGCCGATGTGGTGCTGCCCTCCAAATGCTTTGCCGAAAAAGATGGTACCTTTTCCAATACCGAACGGCGGGTGCAGCGGGTGAGAAAAGCCGTGGACGCGCCGGGCCAGGTCAAGGACGATTGGGCCATCACCTGTGAGATCGCCTCACGCATGGGCTGTGCGATGACATACGAGGATAGCGAGGCCATCTTCAACGAACTAGCCAGCGTCACCCCTTCCTATGCGGGGATCAGTTATTCGCGTATCGAGCAGGAGGGCATCCATTGGCCCTGCCCGACCCCCGAGCATCCGGGCACGCCGATTCTTCACGGCGCCCAGTTCACCCGGGGCAAGGGACTTTTCCACGCCATCGATTGGATCGCCCCGGCGGAGGTGGCCGATAAGGATTACCCACTATATTTAACCACCGGCCGGGTGATCTATCACTACCATACCGGCACCATGACCAGGAAAACCGAGGGGCTCAATGACCGGGCGCCGGAATCCTTTGTGGAAATCACTCAAAAGGATGCCGATGGCATGGGAATCGTGGACGGTGATCATGCAACCATCGCTTCCCGGCGGGGCCAGATCAAGGTTCGGGTGCATGTGTCTCCCAAAGCCATTGAAGGCACCGTGTTCATTCCCTTCCATTTCGCCGAGGCTGCGGCCAACAAACTGACCAACGCGGCCTTGGATCCCATCTCCGGAATTCCGGAATACAAAGTTTGCGCTGTTAACGTTTCCAAAGTGGTTTAATAAACAAGCAGGGCGGGTTGTTGCCCGCCCTGCTTGTTTCTTGACCGCAGGTGTCCATTCAATTTGGTGATACCCCTAACCTGGGCGATTGCCAAGCTTGCCGCATTACGGATTGCATATACAATCTCAATGGAACACCCGTTTGGCATGAGAACGCGAACGGCCTGCGGATGAGACATTGGATTGGCGGAAAGTTTTATGGGCAAAAACGAAACATTCGTTTGTTTTTTTAAAATCCATCGTCGCCAGTAATAAAACCGATGAGAGTTGAGATGGTGTTGACGGCAATAGGTGAGTTGGCTCAGGCCGCTTTGTTTCCATTGTTCAAGATGGCTCTCCCAAAATTCTCGTCTTCCTTGGTCGCGTTGCTGATCGAAATCTTTTGGCATGTGGTGCCCTCCTTTTTTTGAAGGGCATATTGCCATGGCGTGTTGGATCTGTGAAGATGTGGTCTATTGGACCTTTACTTATGTATTCAACCGTTACGTGAAACTTGTTGCGACCGGGATTGCGCCAGTCGATATTGTTCATATATAATGAATGCGATTTATCTCTTTAAGCTGAGAGCGTAGAATATTCTCCAGGAGCACATTGGAGGTTCGCCTCTGCCTTTCTCGAGGCGCTTCCGCCGGCAGCAGAAACTCAAACCCCAAGGCGATCAAGAGTTGTAAAGCCGGGATTTGGAGTAGATGCTTTTCGTTTGTCTGAAATGCATTCATGGTATTACTCCCAATGCGTGCCAGTAGGGCTCAAATCCTGACGTCACAATCGTCGAGATAAGTATCAAAAACGGCTCAAAATCATTTTTCGTATGGGCTGTATCCAGCGTCTCGTAGTATTCCAAGCGTTTTTCGATTGGAAGAACAACCGGAGGAAAACCGCTTTTCATCAATTCCAGATTCATCAGTAGCCTTGAGGTTCTGCCATTTCCATCCACAAAAGGATGGATCTTTACAAAATCCGCATGGACACGAGCAGCCCGTTCCACCGGATGAAGAGATGCCCCCCCGGATTGATACCAGTTGATAAAACGTTGCATTTCATTCTCTACGTGCAGGGCATCAGGAGGCACATGATCGGCGCCAGAGATGATGACATTTGTTTTTCTGTATGTACCTGCATTTTTGTCATCGATATTTTTCAGGATCAATTGATGAATCGATTTGATCTGCCATTCAGACAAAGGCTCATTTTCTCGGACCAGATCTTCTACGAAATAAATGGCTTCCCTGTGGTTAATCGCTTCAAAGTGCTCCCGCATGGTTTTTCCACCAATAGTGATACCTTCCAAAACGACCTTGGTTTCTTTCAGGGTAAGCGTATTGCCTTCGATAGCGTTTGAATGATAGGTCCAGCGAAGAACAAGATCTTCATGAAGGTTCTCCATAATTTCAGGTGGAAGAGGACGGAATGAATCAAGTTTCTCTTTCAAGCGATCCAGCCTTACATAATCAGCCATGACTATTCCTCCATGTATTGGCTAACGATTTCCGGTTTTAGCCGCCATTTTCAGGTGAGTCTCTTTTACATCAGGCCGCATTTCGGGGTTTTGTATTTATCTGCGAGCTGTTTAACCCTACAATGAAACTCATCCATATCCGTTGAGCTCCCGAAGCCGCCTTTTCCTATGTGATAAATATGCGCGATGGTTTCGCTCCTGTATCTAAATAATTCGTTCGAGCAGGTTGTCAAAAGCGCGACGTTTCATCGGTAAAGTGACTTCGATAAGAGTTCTAAGCCGCGACAGCGTAATAAACGATGCTTCTTTTTCCCATCCTGATTTTCAGGTGCCAAAGGAAGAAATGAGCCATCATGCATGTGAGTATATGGTGGTGCCATCCTGGAAATTTTCGCACCTCGTAGTGATCCATGCCCAGCTCTGTTTTTGTTTCTTCAAAACATTGCTCAATCGCCCAGCGTAGGCCGCTTAGCCAGACGAGTGTTTTCAGCCTCGTGCTTGACGAGGCATTGCTGATAAAAAAACTGTATTTCGGCTCATCGCCCAGAGTTCTCCGGATCAACAGCCAAACAGTTTTTTGCGGCAGTCCATCGGTCGAAAGGATTACCCTACGGCGAGTGAACTCATAGACGATAGGTCCTTTGGTTCCTTCGGATACCTGGTGGCGATACCAAAAATAGTCGTTGATGTTTTTGGACACCTCCTCAATAGTCAATGGCTTGCTATCCTGGTCGACCAAAACGGTCTTGGTTCGAGTCTCTCCTCCCCATTGATAGGATCTATTCATGACCATTGGCCGCTTAAGCCAGCATTGTGTGTCTTTGGAAACCGAAACACAATAGGTTTTGTCCGGCATGGATTCGACCGTTGCAATAAATTCCGGATTTTCTCCGTAGATTGAGTCGGCCAATACATACTTGAACGGCAGGATATTTTCTTTATCCATGTCAGTTAACATTTCGGCGGCAAGCTGAGGCTTGGTCCTGAAAACAGTGTTGTCCGGCAGCCTGCACTTTTTTCGGCGGGCGGAATAATCGTCGGCGAACCACTTCTCGGGAATGTACAGTCGCTTATCCACCAGTGCATAGCCGTGTCCTGAAACGTAACCTGTAAATACGCCAACTTGGCAATTATCAACTTTTCCTATGGTTCCACCGTATTGCCTGGAAACACCAATGGAATCATTGCCTTTTTTAAGGAAACTGCTTTCATCGAAAATCAAAGCGCCGTCCGGATCGCCAAAATCGTCATTAACAAGACTACGAAACTTGGCCGACATATTCCCTTCATCCCAAGGCGTATCACTGACAAAACGTTGCATAGCCCTGACATTGCCATCTTCAATGGCCAAGGCTATGGGTTCGATGGATTTGCGCTCTATTGGACTAAATTGTCCAGCCATGTACTTCAAAAAATGCTCCCGAGATTCGCTTCGTTGAAAACAATCGGCAAATTGTTCATGAAACCCTCTGAGTTCAATCATAAATTCATTGATATCGCTTTTGCCAAGATCAAATTTTGGAACCGGATAAAGGTATTCGTCCGATCGAATGAGGGGTCGCATGGCCTGCCTCCTTTTTTAAAGGTTGTTGCTTAGTATGGCAGACCTCAATCAAGATATCAAACTATAAATTCACTATGTGTCGTTGTAGTGTTAAGTACTTAATATTTTCAGGAGACCCAACATCAGTGATTATTATATACGGCCATTTCATTCCTTGCAGTCCCTGATATTTTGGTTTAAATGTATCCCTGCTTTATCTGAGCAACTTGTTCCTAACAACACCGTTTTCATCGCTGAATCTCCTTGAGCCATACTGCTCTGCTAAGCGATAAGTTATGAGTGCTCAATGCTGAGTTTTTCTTTAATTCATCATTCATGCCTCATCATCCTCCTTTGGCACCCCCTGCATATCATGTTCACGCACATTGTAATTGGTAGTTTAAGTGGCCAAATTCTTGGCCGCAATGGTTACCGTGGGAAGAAAATCCGCAAGGGGTTTGCCCGCAGGCATCCCAAGTTTTTTTCATTACCGCAGTGGTGTTTCCACCGAACAAAGCGGCATCTCCTTTGAAACGTATACAGCCAAAACCGCGCTCGTCCACTCCG
Organism: uncultured Desulfosarcina sp.; assembly: GCA_963668455.2. Lineage (GTDB taxonomy): Bacteria > Desulfobacterota > Desulfobacteria > Desulfobacterales > Desulfosarcinaceae > Desulfosarcina. Next base: position 242,358 of record CAXXOY010000011.1, on the reverse strand, counting down.
CGCTCATAAATATTCCGGGACAGTTCCGTTTCTGACGCCGTCAGTTTTTGATGGGCTTGAAAGCGTTCCTGTAAACGGAGACGTTCTTCAATAAGCTCCTGTTGTTGATTGCCAAATTCAATGGAACGAAATTTTCTGATTAAATTGAAGCGAATTTCTATTTGTCAGAATCGATGATAGCCAAAGGGTGCGCTACGCGCGTCGATTAGATTGGGTTTTCTAAGGCATGAGCAGGAAGGCTTGAATAAAATGAGGGGAACAGCGTTTTGGTTGCTGCTCCCCTCCGACATTTTACTCAATGCCTCCTGCACCCGGCTATCCCTTGGCAGGTTGCTCCCCAGCAGAGCCTGCCTCCGTTTCGCCGGGCAAATCGGATCGAATGGTTAAAACTTCATTTTTTGCTGACTGACCACGGATAACTCGTCCCTTATTCGGTTGAGCACATTCAAGATAGCGGTTAACACCAGGGCTTCCAATTTCTGACTGATCTCTTCGGCGGTCGGTTGAGTTTTCATATTTTCTCCTTTTTAAAAGATTTCAGATGCTGCCAATCGGACATGTTCCGCATTGACGGTTTGGTCATGGTTCATGGAAGCGGCCACCAGGGCGCCGCGAGCCAGATGATTGGCTTTTCTGAAGATACCGCCCGAGCCTTGGTGAATGGCCGTGATGGCATCGTCCTCGAACAACATCCGGTCTATTCCGGTAATGGAAAGATGATGCTGAAGATACACTCGCATTTGATCTTTTTTTGCACCGATGAAATGACTCTTTGCCACCACCCGCGATGCCAGGGGCAAGCATCCCGGGTATCTCAAGTTATCGATCAAATGGGTTTGACCGGCCAGCACGATGGGCAGGTAGGGTTTGGAGTCCATCTCAAACTGGCAAAGGGTGTGCAACTCCACAAATACTTCTAATCGCAGCAAGGACGCTTCGTCGATGATCAGAACTGTCTTTTGTTTTTTGCCGTGGATCTCCAAGACTTCTCGTTTGATTCGATCGGTCATGGCCGCACGGGAGGTGCCGGCAGGTTTCATCCCTAACTCTACCATGATTAACCGGTACATTTCCAAGATTGAACCGGATGTAGCTGTAACGTAGATCAGCTTGTACTCGGACGGATGCAGACCATTGAGCAGATAGCGGATGGCAGTAGATTTGCCGGCGCCGATCTCACCGGTGATCAAATAAATCGCACCCAATCCCAGGCTGTAATCGAAACGGTTTTTGGCCGCTGTAAGTTGATCTGTTTCGATAATATCCTTCACGGCGATATCCGCCGTGAAAGGCTCTTTGGTAAAACCGAAAAACGGCATGTAAGTCATTTCCATAACCCGCCTCCTTGATAGTCGGCTTTCTGATCCGTCTCGAGTTGCGGGTTGACGTTCTTGTCCCGCTTGACCCGGCAATTGACATGCAGATCCACGGGAACCAGCAAACCGTGCGAGGTTTGGTTGAGAAATACCTCGGCTACTTTTGGCTCGCATTGGTGATATAAAACTCTCACCCGTTTACCGATCAAGGCCACCGGCGCTTCGAACAGGTTGCCGTTGAGCGTGATGGTTCGATCCTTGGCAACGGTTCGGTAGACGGCGGTACGGAAATGGTCTTTAAGATTTTTGGGCGCCTTACGAATGCAGGCAAGGTTTTGACTGAAGCGATCAAATGGCGTCATGCCGGTGGCACTGTGAGTACGCTGGTGATAGGTTTCCAGCCAAAGGGTGAAGGATCGGTTCAATTGTTCCAACGACGAAAGCTTCGCCTCGGGCAGGAACGATCCGCGAACGGTTCTGAAAAATCGTTCTATTTTTCCTTTTCCCTGTGGCTTGTACGGCCTTGCATGGATCAAGGCAATGGATAGCGACGCACAGGTAAATTCGAGTCCATGACTGCGATACGCCGAGCCGTTGTCCACATACAATTTTCTTGGCAATCCGCGTTTGGTCAGAGCATTTTCGAAGGCCTCCATGAAACAGACCAGATTTTCCGACAGGTAGAATTGGCCATGCACAATCAACCGTGAACGATCATCGATAAAGGCGATCAGATAGGTCTTGCGTAGCCTCAGGTTCACCGTCACCTTGGGGCCGTGCATGACATCGCTTTGCCAGATGTCATTGACCATCTCGGCTTCAAATTTTCTGCGGTCCTCTGCTTTGGGAGATCGATCCATCAGGCCATGTAAATGAAACAGCCGATAGATCGTGGAAAGGCCGGTTGATGCGGGAACCAGTGTCTGTCGCTTGAGACTTTCCAGAAGCATCGGCACCGGGGTCGCCATTTGACTGCGTCTGGCGGCAAGAACGATATTGATCGTTTCGTCGTCCAGTTTTCTGGGCACGCCCCGGTCGCCTCGTTTTCCCGGATACAACGACTCGATACGACCGCCGCTCTTCCGGAAGCGTCGAATCCAGCGATAAATTGTATTCTCGCTAATTCGTGTTCTGCCGGAATGGGGGATCGCCCACTTTCGTTCGCACTTCTCCCGCAACAATCGCCGTTTCTCGTTTTTTGCCAGGTGAGTGGTGCCGACAAAATCGTGAATCACTCCGAATCTGAAAGCGGCGATATCCTTATCCTTGTTTTCCGTCATGCAAACCTCCTTTTTTGGCGTTTCCTCCCGCATAAACAATTTCTCGTGGGCGGGGTAGCGCACTGTTGGGTAGGTTCGATGACGACCGGAAGGATCGTCGGATTAAATGGCCCGACTGACGGGAATCTGTCCCATGTCCATCAATCGGAAAAAGGAAAGCAGCCAATCGTTTCCTATACCAAAAAAGGCCATGGTTTTTCGTTTCAAAGCGGCCAACCAATGGCGTTGCCGTGACTTGGACAGCGCCGGGTTCCACTTGCCACCTGTCAGACGCCGATGTAGACAATCGTGAATTGTGTCGATTGGCGCCTGGAACCGGAAAAAATACCCCTCGGGCCTCATGCGAATAATACAATTGCAGTCAGGGCAACGGTAACGACGAAACCATAAACTGTTGGGAAAACCATCGAAGCAGGCAAGAACATACCCATGTCCCCAAATTCTGGGCGAACGACATCGGGGACAATCACCGGGCTTTGGCCAATTGAAATTTCGGCCGAGTTTATAAATTTCCTTGAGATTTACACAAACGGGAACTATCATTGGAGTCTCTTTGGAGTGGGTCGTAAAAACGACCCAATTTTTTGGGGTGCTCCGGTCCGACAACCGTCACCCCATTTTTTTTGCATAAAAAAAGCCCCTTACCTGGGGCTCATTTAATTCAAAAATCCATTTCCGTTTGTCAACGATCGTGGAAATTTTGCTGGCTACACCACCATCATATTTGGCATCCTACACTGTTTTCGGGTTTGTAACGCAAAATAGGTCTGTGCAAAGGCAATTTGCTCCTTGCACGGATTAGTAAATGTCAGTGCATCAGACAAAAGATGGACGGTGGTATTCAAAATATTGGGAGGACGGCAAGTACAACAAAAAATATTTCGGCAGAGGCAAAACGGCAAAGACAATGGCCGAAGACCACGACCTGAAAGTCAAACGCATTAAAAAACGGAAGCTGAAGGTTGGGGTTGTGGAGCCAAAGTTTGAGCCCCTTTATGTGGACGAATTGGCAAGAATGTACCTTAATGACAAACGTAATAATGGATGGCGGGAAAAATCGGTGTACAATTTCAAGGCATTCATGAACGCGTATGTCATTCCGTTTCTCGGCGAAAAACGGTGTACCGATGTGACCATGGTCGATCTGCTCAGGCTAAAGGATTTTATCGTTAAAAAATCCAAGCGAAAGCCGAGGATCAACCCACATACCGTCAATCGTTACATCTGTTCCACGCGCACGGTATTCAACTGGGGAGTGGCTCACAAATTGATCCCTTTCAATCCGTGGCAGGATTACAAGGCGCCCAAGGAAAGATCGCCAATACCGAACCTGTTGACGGTCGAGGAGTTGTTGTCGGTAATGGCGCATGCTCCAGAGCATTGTCGCTGGGCGATCGATGTCGAATACAATACGGGTTGCCGTCCGGGCGAAACGGAGTTGTTGAAGCTCAAATTCAGCGATGTGCATTGGAAGTCCAACGAGATCACCATTCGTGGCACGAAAACCGGTGAGCGAAAGGTCCCCTTGAAAGAGGACTTCATGGAACGTCTACGCGAAGCCTATGAAAAAGCCGAAAGCGATTACATCATCACGTTCAAAGGTAAGCCGGTAAAGCGCCTGCAATCGAGTTTCGAAACCGCGCTCAAAAGGGCTGGCATTAAAAAGCGCGTGAGGCTTTATGACTTGAGGCACATGTACGGTACGCTCATGGCGAAAAACAAGGCCGATATTTTCGCGCTGCAAAAATTGATGGGGCATTCTGATATTCAGACCACCCAGCAATATCTTCACCATGCCGATGAACTGAAAAAGGACGCGGTGGTAAATTGTCTGCCGGAATTGGATTTGGGGCAATTTCCCAATTTAGTCCCCAAAATTAGTCCCCAAAAGCAAACGGCATCCGCAGATGCCGTCTAACCTACTGATTTTATTGGTCGGGGCGAGAGGATTTGAACCTCCGACTCCCTGCTCCCAAAGCAAAATCTATCTATTTTCACTTCTCTTCAGGACACTCCAAATCATATCAAAACATATTGACAATACACGAAAAAAGACCTAATAATTGTTGCATGCCTTTTCATGGTTTTTCGCCCTTATTTGAGTAAAAGTGGCCCCCCAAGTGGCCCCCCGGATTTTTGAATAGGAGGTAATGATTCATGGCACTTACCGATTTGCAGGTTAAAAAAATGGGGCCAAAATCCCATCGATATGAAAGGTTTGATGGTAATCGGGGGTTGTATGTTCGTGTCCTGCCATCCGGGGTGAAAACGTGGATGTATCGCTATTCCTTTGACGGGGGGCGACGGCGGATGTCCTTTGGTCAATACCCGGGGATATCGCTTGCGCAGGCACGCGAAAAATACTCGCAGGCGCTTCAGGACTTGCAGAACGGAATCGATCCGGGTGCAAAGGCCCGGGAGGCAAAGGCAAAGCGGAAAGCAGCCCCAACGGTTTCTGAATTACTGGATGAATTTTTCGAGGAAGAACTCGAAAAAACTCCCTCGGGAAAAGAGCGCCGGCGCTTGGTTGAAAAAGACGTGATCCCCTCTTGGGGTAATCGCAAGGTCAAGGATATTCCCCGGCGGGATGCAGTCCTTTTAATCGACAAGGTGCGAAAACGTGCCCCGGTTGGAGCAAGCCGGCTCCAATCGGTTATTGTTCGCATGTGGAATTTTGCGGCCGAACGCGGGGTTATTGAATTCTCGCCTTTGGTGGGTATGAGGCGCCCTAAAGAAAAGCCGAAAACACGCGTCCTATCTGACGATGAAATCAAAAAGTTATGGGCGGGCCTTGAACTTGAAAATACGGATATCGACATCTACAGGCCAACAAAGCTTGCGATCAAACTTATCCTGTTGCTCGGTCAACGGCCGGGCGAAATATCGGCCATGCGGTGGTCGGAAATTGACGGAAGCTCCATGGTTTGGACTATTCCGGAGGAACGGTCGAAAAACCGACAGGAAAACCGGGTACCCTTGAACCGCATGGCGCTTGAGGTACTTGAGCAAGCCAAGACTTATTCACCTATAGATGACAGCGACTTTGTTTTTCGATCCAGCTATCGGCCAAAGCAGGCCTTAAGCAGGGCGGCCATTGGAAAGGCAATCCTTCGGCATTGGGGAAAAGATGAGATCGGACTTGAGGCACCATTCACGCCCCACGATTTAAGGCGAACAGTACGGACCCGGTTGGCTGAAATCGGTATCCAGGACGTTATTGCCGAACGTGTTTTAGGTCACAAGTTGCAAGGACTTCTGGCTGTTTATAATCAACATTCATACGATTCTGAAAAGCGCCAGGCGTTGGCACGGTGGGAACAGCGACTTTCTGAAATCCTGGGGTTTGATGCGAATAGCGGCGGTAAAGTTGTCCGATTTTTTCCGCGAGCGGTTTAACAACAATTTATGGGGATAGGCGCCATGCCGATACCACCTGATGGTTTGAATGACGAAGAAAGAATAGATTTTATTGCAAAGAATCCTTCTTTAATCTTGGAATTTAATCCTAATGAGTTGAGAGAATTTGCTGAAAAATTCACATCATATGGAGAGGGCGCCCTGAATCGATGGACTAAACAGCAAATAATCCAGGTATTGCAGGCGATAGACATCGCTAACAACAAACCTTTAAAAATCAACATAACTGAAGCTTACGAAGCCTTTTTATCATCAGAAATTGGCTATATCAGAGATGCCCTTGACCGAGCAATCAGTAGTGGAGATGAACGGCGCATTAGGCTTTGTATGCGGAGTTTGAGGCAAGCAGGCGTTGAAAGTCTTCCCATAGAATTATTAGAAAAAATTCATAATCACCGCGACGAAAAGATTTTGAAAAGTGGGCCGAAGCCGCGCGAACTTGATGAGCGTCAACATATTGTAAATTTTTACAGACAATTGTGCGAGAAAAAAGAATTCGCGAAAGCTTGGTTTTATTCCGGAGAAAAAGCCTTTGAAGTTGATTTTGGGGCCAAGCATGCTGTGGACGTCATTCCATGGAAACGCCCAGAAATGACGCGGCAGCGAAATATAAAACGGACTCCAAATCGAGGCGACATTAAAGGCTATGTTTGCGATCTGCATAAGATCAGTGAAAGAACTCTTGACACCTTGTTGGGAGCTGATTCGAAAAGAAAAGCATTAAATTATTTCAATTATCTTTGTGAGTCCATGAAAGTGTCCCCTGATGACGCCAAAAGGAAAGTTTGCAAGAATTTGAAGGTCAAGGCAAGCAATTTGGATAAGTGGCTTGCTGATGATAAAATATAACTCATTGTAATTAAAAAATAAAAGTTCCGCAATAATCTATTGGATTGGATGCGGTGCTTATACCGTTAAGATGAATTAGGGTGATGACAGGCTAAAGCTTGTAATCACCATTTTTATTTTATGAGGGCACGGCATGGAAAACTCGACAAATAGACAACGAATTATCCGAAAACCTGAATTGCTTAACATCGTGGGATTAAGCGACCCCACAATTTGGCGGATGGAGCGCGATGGCCAATTTCCCAAGCGGCTTCGGCTGGGTGGGAATTCATGTGGGTGGCTTGAGTCCGAAGTCATGGCTTGGATCGACCAGCGGGTGGCAGAACGATGATGGCCATTGACTACAGTCGGCCCGATCCGGTTGGCGAGTTCCGGGACGTGCTCGGGGACGCTGGGCTGCTACCGGTTGAGATCGTCCCAGACGGCAAGTTGCGCCGATGCGGGACGAAGGATAAACCAAATTCGTCCAATGGCTGGCACCTTCTATTCGCGGATCCACTTGCCGGCGCTTATGGCAATTGGTCAACAGGCCTTTCGGACAAGTGGTGCATGACCGGAACCGCCTTATCTGAAGAGGATCGAAAGCGGTTGCGTGAAACAATCCGGCAGCAAAAGGCCGAGCGTAAAGCAAGGGAAAAGGCCGAACAGGCGGTGGCCATCGAAAAAGCCCGAGCCTACTTGGCGGCCTTGCCCGCGGCGACAGACGATAACCCGTACCTATCGGGTAAAGGCGTTAAAGCTTGCCCCGGCTTACTGGCGGATGGCGATGACCTGATTGTGCCTGTTATGGGCTCCGATGGCCAGCCCATGTCCTATCAGCGGATCGCCCCGACCGGCGGCAAACTGTTTTCGGTCGGGTGCCCTATGGCCGGCGGGTGGTTTGCCATCAAAGGAGACAGCGTAACGCTCGTAATCTGCGAGGGACTTGCCACCGGATTATCAATCCATATGGCGACCGGCCGAACAACACTTATCGCCTTCAGCGCAGGAAATCTCACCACCGTTGCCCGGCTGGCGCGGGACCGTTACCCGGATCGGGAGATCATCCTCTGTGCCGACAATGACGCAGGCACAGAGGCCAAAACAGGCCACAACCCTGGAATTGAATCAGCAATCAAGGCAGCCAGGGAGGTCAACGGTCTGGTTGCGATACCCAACCAGCCGGGCGATTTTAACGACCTGCATCAAGCCGGAAGGCTGGATGCAGTCAAGACCGCAATCAATGCTGCCCGGCCGGTGAAGCCAAAAACGAATACCGAAGTGTCCACTGATTGGCCAGTGCCGGTGCCGCTGCCCGATGGGTTACCAGCCGTTGCGCCGTTCGCTCTCGAGTTGCTGCCTGAAACCTTGAGGCCTTGGGCCGCTGACATTGCAGAACGGATGCAATGCCCACCAGACTTTGTAGACAATATGGTTGAACGCGAACCACCACCGACAATAAAAAGGCCTGCCATACCTTGAAAGCGTGGGTTATAGTAAGCGTTTCATCAAACCTTAACTACAGAGCCAAAATCAAGGAGGCAGGCCGTGAGCAAAATAGTAAAATATGTTGGGTTGGATGTCCATAAAGATTCGATTACCATTGCAATTGCCGATGAAGGCCGGGACGGAAATGTCCGGGTGTATGGCAAAATCCACAATGACTTGGAACAGATTGACAAAGTCATGCGCAAGCTAATTTCAACAAATAGTGAATTGCATTGTGTCTATGAAGCAGGTCCCTGCGGGTACCCGATATACAGGCATTTAACAAGCCAGGGGATCGATTGCGTTGTCGTGGCCCCGGCACTGATACCCAAAAAAGCGGGTGATCGGGTTAAAAACGATCGCCGCGATGCAACCAACCTAGCAACGCTCCACCGCTCCGGCGATCTTACGCCGGTATATGTACCCGATCAAATCGATGAAGCTATTCGTGACCTGGTTCGTACTCGAAAAGATATCGTCACGGCACGTCAAAAGATCAAGCAACAGATCAATGCATTCGTGCTGCGACAAGGGCTCAGCTATTCGGGTAAGAGCAAATGGAGCAAGGCCCATTTAAATTGGCTTACGTCACTAAAGATGCCGCATCCGGTCCAGCAGATCGCCCTTACCGAGTATCTGGACGCTTTGGAAAATCATGAGATCCGCCTCAAACGAATCGAAAAGACAATTGTGGGGTCCTGCCAGACCTGGCGTCTTCTTCCGGTTGTCAAAGCCCTGCAAGCGCTCAGGGGGATCAGTATGCTTAGTGCGGTAATCGTCGTTGCTGAATTGGGAGATTTGACTCGCTTTGACAAGCCCACCCAACTAATGGCCTTTCTGGGCTTGGTACCGTCGGAACATTCAAGCGGTCCAAGCGTTAAAAGAGGCGCTATTACCAAAACCGGCAATAGCCATGCACGTCGGGCATTAATCGAATCGGCACAAGCCTATCGCATGCCTGCTCGGAAAAGTAAGGCTATCCGTAAGCGCCAGGAGGGATTGCCCGAAGAAGTGCTGGAAATCGCATGGAATGCGCAGGTGCGGCTGTGCGGCCGGTACCATAGCTTGGTCGCAAGGGGCAAGAGCCATAACCTGACCGTCACCGCTATCGCACGCGAATTGGCCGGCTTCATATGGGCCATTGCCCGTACTGTTCCAATAGCGGTTTAAATATTGAAATGGACGCCGCCAATAGTTTGCTTTTATAGCGTGGAAACCCAGGCCTATCAAGGCCAAGCCCTAAAGGGTGCTCGCTGTGCTCGCAGCCTTGACAGCCTTGAATTTCCACGCTGGGAGCAAATTAGCGACGGCGAGAGAAGCGCGACTGCCGCTCCGGCTCAAGAAGCTGGGAGAAGAATTCTCGGCAAACAAATTCATCATAAAAGAAAGCGGAAGGACTCGCTTTATCAAAAAACCAAGATAGCCATCGAGCATTTGGATAGGGGCGCGGTTGCGGTTCGGGGAACCCTCGTCGCTCCTATCGGAATAAGCCTTACAGCCGAAACTCCAGCTTGTAGATCGAGGCAGCTCCACGACGAAGCCTAGTCAGGCGGTATCCAACCCGCGAATATCAGAGTGCTCAACCGTCGTTATTGCAAACCCCGCCTCTATCCAAACGCTTGATGAAAAGCATCGACCCAATTTTCTTGGTATGGATAGCTTTTTTTATTGACAAGTGTTCAACCATATCAGGAGCGGCGATCATAGCAGCTTTGGCCTGCGTGATTGGCCGACGTGTTGGCATCCGGCCGCAAGCATCGACAGATTGGACCGTAATCCCGAACCAGTGGTCAATGCTAATTGGTCGTCCTGGGGTTTTGAAAAGTCCTGCAATGGAAGCATCCTTAGCCCCAGTCAAGCGAATGGCGGCGATGGCTACAGAGCAATATCAGGCAGAGCTAGCAGAGTATGAGCGGACGAAGGTTGCCGAGAAGTTGCGGGCAGAAGCGGCGGAGAAAGCGGCGCGTGCTGCTTTGAAAAAAGACCCGAATGCCGACCTTTCCCATATCCTGGATGTTGACAAAGCCGATTTTCCGATCTTGGCCCGGTACATGGCGAACGATACAACCGCGGCAGCCCTTGGAGAGCTACACCGTCAGAACCCAAACGGGCTCCTCGTTTTCCGGGATGAACTGGTTTCCCTTTTAAAAATGCTGGACCAAGAAGAAAACGCCGAAGCCCGAGGCTTCTATCTGACCGGATGGAACGGGGACAGTGCATACACCTTTGACCGGATCACCAGGGGGATGAATCTTCACATTCCAGCTGTATGCCTTTCAGTTCTTGGCAGTACGCAACCGGCCCGGGTTGCACAGTACGTCAAGGGCGCCATCACCGGCACTGGCGACGATGGCCTTTTACAGCGGTTTGGCATAACTGTCTGGCCTGATACCAGCGGCAATTGGCGAGACGTTGACCACTGGCCTGACAGCAAAGCCAAAAATCAAGCCTTCAAAGTTTTTGAACAGTTGGCCAAGCTGGAACCCTTCGCCATAGGCGCTCAACAAGATACTGACCTGGATGGCAATCCAGACGGGGTTCCATTTTTGAGATTTGACCCGGCCGGCCTTGCCTTTTTCCGGGAGTGGCGTCAAGACCTCGAAACACGGTTGCGGTCCGGCGACATGCACCCCGCCCTTGAATCACACCTCTCTAAGTACCGGAAACTTGTGCCCGGCCTGGCCCTGATTTGCCACCTTGCGGAAGGTAACAGCGGCAACGTGGTCCGTCCTGCGGTCTTGCGGGCGCTGGCATGGGCCGAATACTTGGAAACTCATGCCCGGCGCCTTTATGCGAGCGTGGCGACCCCCGACGCAGGAATTGCGCGGGCGATTGTTGCAAAGATACGAAGTGGGGCGCTACCGTCAGTTTTGACAGTGCGTGACATATACCGCCACCAATGGTCGGGATTGACAGACCTGGCGAAAATTAAATCCGGCATCAAACTTTTGATCGACCATGACTGGATGATTGAAAAAAGTAAAAATACCGGCGGCCGGCCCACCATTGAGTATCAATTCAACCCCAGAACGGAGGGTTTGAGATGAGCTACCTTGAACAATTAAAACAGGAAAACATGCACCAAGGGGCACTGCCAAAACTGACAAAACCCCCTTTTGACAGTTTTGGCAGTATGCCCGGTAAGGGGTTTTTAGAAAAAACGGCATCCATTCTACCCGAGAAATGTCCAATTTCAACCGGCGGCCCGGTGCCAAGTGAATGCCGATTTGCACCACGATTATTTCGGAGATTGATCACCGAACAAGTTTTGCCCAATCCCGATGGCGGGTGTCCGCTCAGAGATGTTTGCGGTTTAGATCCACGGCGCCGGACACAAAAGCCAATTGCCACCAGGTGCCTTGGTTTCGATTGTGGTCACGCCGGATACCGGCAACACGATGGCATTGAATGTCTATGGTGTGACCATGCCAAGCAACCGGTGATCGACTTGCTTGCTTGCCCAATGGATAAGTGGACGCGGGACGGCAGGGGCCGACCGGTGGCCAAAAAAAGAGGGGTATAAAAACATGGCTAAATATTTCAGTCCTAAAAGAGGGGGCCAGGGCCTAAGCCAGCTCCAAAAACAGATCCTTGCATTTGCCCAAAAGAATGGCGGCGAAGTGCTGGCTCGTGACGTGCTGGTGCACTATTACGGTTTCCGACCATGCCGGGACATTGAAGAATTGGGGCAAGGTGCCCTGGCATTCAAAAAGGCAGATATAGGGCCGGCCCGGTATAATTGCGCCAGTGTTGCCATCTGCAAGGCGTTTAATCGGCTTTGCGATAGGCGTCTGGCAACGCGAATACATGGCGGGGTATTGCTTCGACGGCTAAATTCGCGACGCTCTGGGCGCCTCAAATGAGTAGCGAACGAAATCGATATGTAAACGATGATTTTTACAATTCAAGAAATGGAGACCCTTACATGGAAGATGCAAAAAAAATGTTGGAAAAATTTGATGAATTAAAACCAGCCGCCGGCCCTTTGCGGGATGCCCTGAATTTGATTGAACGACGGTACGCGGAGGCGCGTAAACCGCTTACGGACCGCCTTGAGGCGCTGGATTCCGAGGAAGAAAATCTTGGCCGAACATTCGCGGATGAGGTTTTGCTCGGGAACGTGCCTTCCTATAGACATCTGGATGAAATTCCGGCCGAAAAAACACAGATTGAGGCGAACCTTGCATATCTGAAAGCGCAGGTCGGGCCGGTCGTGGACGATTTCCGGCAGGAGGTCAATCATTTCGACTCCCTGACCAGACGAGTGGCGGCCGGCATTCCGGCCCTAAAGCCGATCGCTGACCGTATTTCGTCGCTCGAAAAGGCGACGACCACCATTATTCAGCGGACCGGGCCGGGATCTGGAACAGACCCATTGTTCGGGCGACTTCAACACGAGCGGGAATCCTACGCGGCTCAGGTGATGCAAATCAACCAGGCGATCGGCAGCATGGTCCTTATAATCAACCAGGCGAAGCGGTTGGATTTCGTTGATATTCCATAAGTTTCGCCAACCGGCACAAGGGTGGCGCCCTGGGTCTTTCGTCATTTTCAGCCCATCAGCCCGGACCGGCCGGCGGTGTCCGCGACAACACCGGCAACCTCCGGTCGGCCCTTCTCCGGCCGGCCGGGGGAAACCCCAACAATTTAATCGAAAGGCTTTTACCATGGCAGCAACCAGTTTAAAAAAAATGTTCGATGAAGCGCGAAACAACCCTGAGCCGTATCAAGATCCGGCCGCTTTGGTCGAGGACGGTGAGGACACCGCTGGCACCGAGAATGATCCGCTTTCCGGCAAAATGCGCAAGGGCATTATCGCGGCCCTTTTGAAGGACGCCGGGGTGGGAAAAACTTTGATCAATGTCATTTTGGCGCTGATCCCCGATGAACCTGAAGGCGGAAAGTCCGCGCTCGCTGCGGACGCGGCGCTTATGAAGCGGTTTCCTTCGGCAGGGCGATTGCGGTAAGCTGCCCGCCCGATACATCGGGAATGTAAAGCCCCGGGCGATTGCCTGGGGCTTTTTTTATTATGGTCCGCCGATTATGAAATTACAAATTTGTTATCTGAAACTAAAATATTCGGCCCCTGGATGGCCTGCCGTGGTCTCCCGGAACGACATTTCCAAGCAACGTCAAACTGGCCCCCTAAGTGGCCCCCTGCAAAAAAAACCAACAAAAAAGGGTTGCGGAATAATCCGTAACCCTTTGTTTTTATTGGTCGGGGCGAGAGGATTTGAACCTCCGACTCCCTGCTCCCAAAGCAGGTGCGCTACCAGACTGCGCCACGCCCCGATTTGCCTGTGCCTATTACCACTGTTTGCTATGAGGTGCAAGCTCTGAATGCCGCTATAAAAACACAATCCTTGACAGGGCTGCTTTCAAATATTAAATTTTTCGATTGATTTCTTTATCGAGTTTAGTTTATTCCCAACTACTGGAAATTTGTGGGATAGCGGTTCGTTTTCTTATATATTTGCGAGAGTGGCGGAATTGGTAGACGCACTGGACTTAGGATCCAGCTCTGGCGACAGAGTGGGAGTTCAAGTCTCCCCTCTCGCACCATTTTTCGATACCGGCAAGGGGGATTGGCGGTTGGTCGGACTAACGGGCTGAATTAAAATTGGTTGTCTTAAAAGAAGGCCGCTGTTCAACCACCGATATTGATTGGCAATGCCGGTGAAGATTAAAGGTGCCCTGATGCCTATTCGTGTCAGGGCGCTTAATTTTATGCCTGAATCAAGTTGTCACCGTCTTCGGCTGATCGCCACCGCTAAAAGGTGCTTAATTCAGGGGGGTAGAAAGGAAGAATATGAAGGTTACCGTTGAAGATCGTAGTTCCGTAAAAAAAGTAATGCACATCGAAGTTCCCGAGCAGGACGTCACCAGTGCTTTGGATGATGCCTACAAAACCCTGAAGAAGAACGCCAAGGTCAAAGGCTTTCGGCCTGGGAAAACGCCTCGTAGCGTTCTTGAGCGGCTTTATAAAAAGGATGTTGCCGCCGATGTCGTTTCCCAATTGATTCAAGATAATTATGTCGAGGCGTTAAAGCAGACCGAATTAAAAGTCATCGGTTCGCCGGTTGTCGATCCGCCCGAGCTTGTGGATAAAAATGCATATTGTTTTGACGCCGAGGTTGAAGTGCAGCCGGAAATTGCCGATATCGAGTTTACCGGTTTGAAACTCAAGAAGAACCTTTACGAGGCCAGTGAAGAGGAGCTCGACGCTCAGATCAAGATGATGCAGAGAAATCTCGCCAAGCGCGAGCCCATCGACGAAGAGCGTGCAGCGCAAGAGGACGATTTTGTCCAGGTCGATTATGAGGGCTTCAAGGAGGGCAGCCCCTTTGAAGAAACCAAAAAAACCGAAAATTTCGTGATCAAGCTTGGCGATGCCCATATCGCCGAGGAATTCGATAAAGGCATCGAGGGGATGATGCCTGGCGAGGAGAAAGAGATAACCGTTTCGTTCGCCGACGATTATTTCAACAAAAAACTGGCCGGCCATACCATCGATTTCAAGGTCAAGCTCAATGAAATCCGCAAAGAGGTGTTGCCGGAAATTGATGACGAGATGGCCAAGCAATTGGGACCCTTTTCCAGCATGGACGAGGTCCGTGAAAAAATAAAGGAAAACCTCACGGAAGGCTACAACAAGCGGACCGAGCAGGAACTTAACGAACAGATTTTCAGTCAGATACTGGAAAAAACCGAGTTTGAAGTGCCGGAGGTAATGATCAACTATGAATTGGATCATATCATCTCCGATGCGGAACGCTCGTTTTCCTACCATAACAAAACGTTTGAAGAGGCCGGCATCTCCAAGGAGAGCCTCAGGGAAAAATACCGTGAAACCGCCGAAAATCAGGTGCGTCGGCAGTTGATTTTGGGTAAAATCATTGAACAGGAAAAAATGGAGCTGGCCGACGAGGAACTTGAAAAAGGGTTTGAGGAAATGGCCGCCACCTACAACCAGCCTGTCGATGTAATCAAAGGTGTTTATGGGAACAGTGGTGAGAAGCTTGATGTTTTTAAACACGCATTGCTTGAAAAACAAGCCATTAAGCTTATAATTGAAAAAGGCGAGATAGAAATGGTGACGCCCGAAAAAGCCGAAACCGAAAGCTCCGAGTAGGGTATTTCAACCATTTTAGGGTGATATAGAGCGCTGAACAATCCAAGTCGATGCCGATTCATCATGAACGGATAAGAGGCGCACAATCATCCTTACTATAATTTTTGATGCACCATCATAAGCGATGTAAAGGAGAGTGGAACGTGGCATTAATTCCAATGGTCATTGACCAAACCAGCAGGGGAGAACGGGCTTACGACATTTACTCGCGGCTTTTGAAAGATCGAATTATCTTTCTCGGAACCGCCATTAATGACGATGTCGCCAACTTGTTGATTGCCCAGATGCTGTTTCTGGAATCGGAAGACCCGGATAAAGACATCAACCTTTACATCAATTCGCCAGGCGGTGTTGTCACGGCGGGCTTGGCGGTATATGATACCATGCAGTATATCAAACCCGATGTTACCACGGTGTGTATCGGCCAGGCTGCCAGTATGGGAGCCCTTTTGTTGGCGGCTGGCGCGGCAAAGAAACGTTATGCGCTGCCCCATGCCAGAATCATGATCCATCAGCCCATGGGTGGCTTTCAGGGCCAGGCATCGGATATCGAGATCCAGGCCAAGGAAATCCTGCGTATGAAAGACGCCCTTAATGATATTTTGGTGCGCCATACGGGAAAAAAAGTAGGCGACGTACAAAAAGACACCGACCGTGATAATTTTATGTCCGGTATGGAGGCAAAGAAATACGGAATTGTTGACCATGTCATCACCAGCCGTGATGATCTGGACACCATAACCGACACGGAGGCATGATGATATGGCAAAAAAAGACGAACATAACGACAATCTTTTCTGTTCTTTTTGCGGAAAGAATCAGAAAGAGGTTAAAAAGCTGATTGCCGGCCCGGCAGTCTATATCTGTGATGAGTGCATCCAGTTGTGCAGCGAAATCATAGAGGAAGAAAACGAAAAAGAAGGGGGGGAATTCGAAAATCTGTTGATCCCCCAGGAAATCAAAACCAAGCTCGATGATTATGTGATCGAGCAGGACGTGGCCAAGAAGATTCTGGCCGTGGCAGTTTACAACCACTATAAGCGTCTGGACACGACCATAAATTCCGGCGACGTCGAGATCCAGAAAAGCAACATCTTGTTGATCGGCCCGACCGGTTGCGGCAAAACATTGCTCGCGCAGACGCTTGCCCGATTTCTCAATGTGCCCTTCACCATCGCCGATGCCACCAGCCTGACCGAGGCCGGCTATGTTGGCGAGGATGTGGAAAATATCATCCTCGCACTGTTGCAGAATGCGGATTATGATGTCGAGAAGGCCAAACGCGGCATTGTATATATCGATGAAATCGACAAAATCGCCAGCAAGTCCGACAACCCGTCCATTACCCGGGACGTTTCCGGTGAAGGCGTACAGCAGGCTCTGCTCAAAATCATTGAGGGCACCACGGCCAGTGTCCCTCCCAAGGGTGGCCGCAAGCATCCCCAACAGGATTTTGTAAAGGTGGATACCTCGAATATCCTTTTCATCTGCGGCGGTACCTTCAATGGACTGGAGCAGATCGTCAACAGGCGCATGGGCAGCAAACTCATGGGGTTCGGAGCTAATGTAAAGAAAGAAACCGAACGCAGCCTTGGGGAAACCCTGCGTAACGTCCAGCCCGAGGATCTGATCAAATTCGGTCTGATCCCCGAGTTTCTCGGACGTTTGCCGGTGGTTGCCACCCTGGACGAGCTCAGTGCCGAGAGTCTGGTCCGTATTCTTACCGAACCTAAAAACGCCCTGATTAAACAGTATAAAAAACTGTTTGAGATGGAGGGCGTGAATCTGCGTCTTACCGACAGCGCGCTTGCCGCCATGGCCGATGAAGCGCTGAAACGGAAATCCGGTGCACGCGGACTGCGCGCCATTTTGGAATCGTGTATGATGGATATTATGTACGAGATTCCTTCCAAGGAAGACGTGAAAGAGTGTGTCATCGGTGAGGAAGTGGTGTTGAAAAAAGAAGACCCGATTCTGCTTTATGAACCATCAAAAAAACAGGCCTGATTCGTGAATTTCGGGGCTGGTGAATGGATGGTTAACCATAAGCGCAAGGGCAATTAAAATATATGGTAAACATACCAAAATTTTTTAAAAATCAGGAAGGGGAAGCCGTCCAGGACGTTCTTCCCCTTTTACCGTTAAGGGATATCGTGGTGTTCCCGCACATGGTGGCCCCCTTGTTCGTAGGGCGGAACAAGTCCGTCAGTGCACTTTCCAGCGCCATGAACCAGGATAAACGCATTTTTTTATCCACCCAGAAAAACGCCGGTATCGACAACCCGGCGGAAAAAGATATCTGCGATGTCGGTGTCATCGGTACGGTGCTTCAGCTCCTACGGCTCCCCGACGGAACGGTAAAGGCGCTGATCGAGGGCAAGCAACGGGCCCGGATTAATCGGTTTGTCGATAATTCCGAGTTTTTCGAGGTGGATCTCTCCCAGCTTCCGGATATTGCCGGCGACACCGTCGAGATGGAAGCGCTCAAGCGGGCGGTAACCGACAGCTTCAGCGATTACGCTGGCATCAATAAGAGCATTTCCAAGGAACTGCTCGCCAAGATTTCCGCCATTTCCGACCCCTCGAAATTGGCGGATTCGGTGGCTTCGCACTTCTCCTTCAAAATCGAGAGCAAACAGGAGCTTCTGGAGACCGTTGACCTTGCAAAGCGCCTTTCCCTGTTGGTCAAGTTGATCAAATTGGAAATTGAAGTCTACCAAATGGATCAGCGTATCAAGGGGCGGGTCAAAGAGCAGATGGAAAAGACCCAGAAGAATTACTACCTGAACGAGCAGATGCGGGCCATTAAGAAGGAGATGGGTGCCGAGGACGAGATGGGCGATGAGCTTAAGGATCTTGAAAAAAAGATCAAGCGCAAGCGCATGTCCAAGGAAGCATCGACAAAAACCCGTCAGGAGTTTAAAAAGCTCAAGCTCATGACGCCCATGTCGGCGGAAGCCACGGTAATCAGGAACTATATAGACTGGATTATCAATTTGCCGTGGTTCAGCCGCAGCAAAATCCATCATGACCTGATCGACGCCGAAAAAATACTCAATGAAGACCACTACGGGCTGGAAAAACCAAAAGAACGAATCCTGGAATATCTGGCCGTACAAACCCTGGTCAAGAAACTGCGCGGCCCGATTCTCTGCCTGGTCGGCCCGCCCGGCGTGGGTAAAACCTCCCTGGCCAAATCCGTGGCCCGCGCTACCGGTCGTAAATTCGTACGCCTTTCCCTGGGCGGGGTGCGGGACGAAGCCGAAATCCGAGGCCATCGCCGTACCTATATCGGAGCCATGCCCGGGAAGGTCATCCAGTCGCTCAAAAAAGTGGGGGTCAACAACCCGGTTTTTTGCTTGGACGAGATCGATAAAATGAGCATGGATTTTCGTGGTGATCCATCCTCGGCACTTCTTGAGGTTCTAGACCCGGAACAGAATTACAATTTCAACGACCACTATCTGGATCTGGATTACGACCTGTCCGAAATCCTTTTTATAACTACGGCCAACACGTTGCCGGATATTCCCTTGCCGCTTCAGGATCGTATGGAGATCATCAGGCTGCCCGGATATACGGAGCTGGAGAAGTTCAGCATTGCCAGCGAGTACCTGATCCCTAAGCAAATCATGGCCAATGGACTTGATCCCGAGGATATCAATTTTTCCAAGGCGGCCGTTTATACGATTATTCAACGGTATACCCGCGAAGCCGGTGTGCGTAATTTGGAACGGGAAGTTTCATCGATTTGCCGCAAAACCGCTCGCAAGGTGGTCAACGAAAAAGATAAGAAAAAGCACGTTATATCAGCAAACACGATTACGTCCCTTTTAGGGCCGCCGCCTTTCAAGATCAGCCAGATCGAGGAGAAGGATCAGATTGGCCTTGTCACCGGCCTGGCCTGGACTCAGGTGGGCGGAGAACTTCTTTGCGTTGAGACCCTGACCTTGCCCGGCAAGGGTAAACTCAGTGTCACCGGTAAGCTGGGGGATGTCATGAAGGAATCGGCTCAGGCCGCGGTCAGTTTTGTCCGTTCCCGTGCCGAGAACCTGGGAATCGATAAGGGATTTTACGATCAACTGGACCTTCATATCCACATCCCCGAGGGCGCCATTCCCAAGGATGGCCCCTCCGCCGGGATAACCATGTGCACATCGTTGGTTTCCGCGCTTACCCACCGGCCGGTTCGCCGTGATGTCGCCATGACGGGTGAAATTACACTGCGCGGGCGCGTATTGCCCATCGGCGGGCTCAAGGAAAAATTACTGGCCGCCCATCGGGGAGGGATTAAAAAGGTTCTTATCCCCAAGGAAAACGAAAAAGATCTCAAGGATATCCCGAAGATCGTTCTCCGCCAGGTGGAGATTGTCGCCGTGGATCACATGGACGAAGTGCTGGGCCATGCTCTCGTGCTTGATAAAGGGGAGCGTCTGTTTACCAGCGCCGCGCTGCCGATTCCGGTTGAGAAAAGCGACGCCGATCATGGCCAATTGTCCATCAATTAAAAAAGAGCATTTCCTCTCTTTTTTGCTTGACTTAATGCGATCAGATTGGTAGATGTAGCTTCTTCTTTTTGAGGAGCGCTTAATAAAGTTCCTTGATAATTCGGGCGGATAGCTCAGTTGGGAGAGCACCGGCCTTACAAGCCGGGGGTCACAGGTTCAAGCCCTGTTCCGCCTACCAGCAAATAAGTCACTACCGTTTTCGGGGGCGTAGTTCAGATTGGTTAGAACGCCGGCCTGTCACGCCGGAGGTCGCGAGTTCGAGTCTCGTCGCTCCCGCCACATATAAATAAAGGGTTCACAAGAAATTGTGAGCCCTTTTTTTATGCCTTGAGCCCGAAGATAACTACTCGCGCCCTTCAATCCATGAAGCGTGTCACTTCATTCCGGCATCCTTTTCTTCGATCAATGCCGTGGCAAGGGCCCTGCCCGTCTCAAAAGCCTCTTGCAGATAATCCGGATACTCCAGGATCTCCCCTTCCAAATCGATTCCCCGGTAGGTCAAGGCCCGCCATACTTCCATGTCCAGGGCGTCCATGAAATACTTGACGCTTAACAGCGCGCCGTCGAAGAGCTTTTTGCCTTTGGTGGCGCCCACAGAGATAAACACGCCTTTACGTGGGTAGGTCTTTTGGCCGTATGGCTTTTTATCGATCCAATATTTCTTGACCCACCGGGCGTTGCAGCGGTCCATGAACATTTTGGTGTGAGCACTGACCGCATAGAAAAAGATCGGCGACGCGAGGATCATGCCGTCAACGCCTTTCAGAAGGGCTTCGAGATCACGGAAATCATCCTTGAGCACGCAATGGCCATCCTTCTTGCACCCATAAATCTCAAGGCAGGGTGACATCTTAAGATCCCTCAGAACAATCTCGGTAACCTCCGCGCCGGCTTCGCGCGCGCCGAGAACACAGCGGTTGAGCAGGGTGGATGTGTTGCCTTTGCGCCTGGGACTGCCGTAAATCGCCGCGATTTCGACCATTGAAAAATCCTCCTGGCATCGGGGTGCCTTGAATATCGTCTGTGAATCTTTATGTTAAGATTAAACGATCCTTTAAGCGGGTATCTTATTCTCCGCCCATGATCAACTTAAAAAGAGGTGCGGGATGAACACAACAAGAATTGCTATCCTGGTGTTGGCGGTGATTTTCTTAGGTTGCCGGCAGGCCGGGAGCACAGAAAAAGAAATGGAGCAAACCATGCCTGAAAATATCTCCAATATCCATAGCGCCGTTTTTGCAGGGGGCTGCTTCTGGTGTACGGAGTCGGATTTCGAAAAGGTGGCCGGTGTCATCGAAGTCATCTCCGGATATACCGGCGGCAGGGTTGACAACCCGACCTACAATCAGGTTTGTGCCGGTGGAACCGGCCATGTGGAGGCCATCAAGGTTGTTTATGATCCTGACAGGGTGTCCTATGGTGACCTGCTCGATCATTTCTGGCGACATGTCGATCCCACGGATAGCGATGGCCAGTTCGTGGATCGCGGGAGCCAATATCGAACGGTGATTTTCTATGCCAGTGAAAAGGAGCGGGAGCAGGCCGAAACCTCTAAAAAGGCACTTTCCGCCTCAGGCCGGTTCGACCGCCCCATTGTGACCGAGATCCTGCCCCTGGCAGAGTTTTACGAGGCAGAGGGGTATCATCAGAATTATTGCAGGATTAACCCCACCCACTACCAACGCTACCGCATGGGCTCGGGCCGCGATCAGTTTCTCGGTAAAATCTGGCCCGATGAGCAACATGCAAAGAAGAAAACGACCATTCCCGACGATGAGCAGCTCAAACAGTCGCTGACGGACATGCAGTACCGGGTGGTGCGCGAAGACGCTACTGAACCGCCCTTTGACAACCCGTACTGGGATAACCACCGGGCCGGCATCTATGTGGACATAATCTCCGGTGAGCCGCTGTTCAGTTCCCTGGATAAATTCGATTCAGGATCGGGATGGCCCAGCTTTACCCGGCCCCTGGAGCCGCAAAATTTGGCAGAGAAAAAGGACACCTCCCATTCCATGGTGCGTACCGAGGTGCGTGGCAAGGGTGCCGATTCCCACCTGGGGCATGTGTTCGACGACGGTCCTGAGCCAACGCGATTGCGCTACTGCATCAACTCGGCGTCTCTGCGGTTTATCCCCGTGGAAGACCTTGAGCGGGAAGGCTATGGCCAATATCGTGAGCTGTTTGAATAGATTAAAAAATAACGAAAAAGCCACGGCGGTTGCGTGGCTTTTTCCATTTTTACGAGGGGGAATCCATGTTTTTCTTTTGGTTTTTAACCCACCTTCACCTCGATACGGCGCGGCGTGGCTTTTTCCACCTTGGGCAGGGTCAGCCGCAGGACCCCGTCGCTTAAGTTTGCATCGATTTTGTCCTGGGCAATGACTTCGGAGAGGGAGAACTGCCGATAGTAGCGGCCGGTCTCGTACTCCCCGTAAACCATTTCACCAGGCGGCGTCACATCGGGGCTGACGTCTCCGGTCAGGGTCAGGGTGTCGTCCCTTAAATCAACATTCAAGGCCTGGGCTTTGACGCCCGGCATGTCCACCAGCAAGGTGATTGCTTTGTCCGTCTCGAAAATATCCACATTGGGTGTGAATACGGGACCCGGTTTGGTTTGCTCGGCCGGAGAAGATAGCGCCTGTTTTTCCCTGGCTTGTAGTTCTTTGGTGTCTGACATGATCCGCTCCTTTCCAATGGTTTTTATTGAACCGCGATCTGTCTCGGTTTGGCCTTTTCCGCTTTGGGAACGGTCACGGTAAGCACACCGTCGGCCAGTTTGGCCTTCACCGCATCCGCATCCACCTCGCCGGGCAGGGCGATCGCCCGGGAGAATCGGCCTGCCTCTCGTTCACGGCGATGGTAACGCACATCGTCGGCCTCCTCGGCAATCTTGCGTTCTCCGGCAAGGGTCAACTGATTGGCGGTAACGTTGAGATCGAGATTCTCGGCTTTGACGCCGGGCAATTCCGCACACACATAAAAGGCGTTTGCGTCCTCGGTAATGTTTACGGACGGAAACACACCGGCGCCCATACTGCCCGACCGGCCCTCGCGGTAATCCCCGAACAACCTGTCCATCTGCCGGCGGATTCTGTTCAATTCGGAAACTTGAGGCCCGAACTGCCGGCTGGGTGCACCAAACAATGTCCTGTAGATCATGGCTAACCCTCCTTTATTGTAAGTTTCTCATGCCAACTTGTTTTTTGTCGCCTTTGTTAGAAAAAAGAATATTAATGGATTTGGCGATGTCAATATTATAGAAATATTTTTTTATTGCATTATTTTTGAATTATTATAGTTAATGGTAATTAAAATTGTTCGAATGGAGATGAACCATGTCCGAAGAAGAATATAATAGTAAAAACGAATTGTTGGCCATTGTTACGAGCTCGGGGTTGCGGGGCCGGCAATCGGTCCGGGCCACATTCAAGCTTTCATCGGGATGCATTGAAGCGATAAGCATTGTCGCCGCCCAGCTGGGGATCAAGCAGAAATCGTTATTCGATCATCTGGCCCAGGACAGTGAATCGCTAAATGCCATCGCCAGAGAGGTTAAAAATGCACGGGTCAAGGCACGGAACCGGGTGCAGAAGACCTATGTGATCAGCAGGCAGTCCCTGTCACTATTGGACCAGATATCAAAAGCCTTCAACGCGCCCCGTGATGCCCTGGTCGAGCTGTCCGTAAGGCGGTTGCTTCCGGTGATCGACACCGAACAGAAAAAATACGAAATGCGCAAAGCGGCCTTTTCCGGCATTCAGGAACATTTTGAAGAAGGGCAGCGGTTGCTGGGCCAGCTAACCGGCCAGCTCGGAGAGGACGATCCCATCGTCGCCAAACTGAGCGCGGTCATGGACGCTTATATGGGCGCCGCGCAGGCCATCGAGACGTTTCTGGAGCGCACCAGCGGCATAGAAGACTTCGATCCCGAGTATCTTAATCAAATGGAAGTTAAATACGAGCTCTGATAATTTCGCGAATAGCCTTTCTTGGCGCTCAAGCATTTGCGGTTTTCGGCCGAAACTCTTGAAAAGCGGGTTTTTTCCAACCACCGATTATTATGCAATGACCGCCTTGTTGCCGGAAAACAGGATATTCGAAATGATCAAGCTCATCGATATACTCAAACTTGCCGGTATCCGCCTGGATACCTATAAGATCCATTGTGCCACGGGGAAGAATGATTCTCCGTTACAGGCTTTTTTCGAAGGCCGCTTCAAAGCCTGGCAAGAGTACCAGAACCAGCAGAATTTTAAATGCGATCAAATCATCTCCCTTGTCCATTTGAAAGAGGATAAGTGGCTTTTTGTCGGTATCTATCGGGTCCTGGGGGTCAAGCAGCGCGAGGATGGGGACAAAAGCTGGTTTGAATATGGGACTAAGCAGATGGAAGGCCTTGACCATCTGGTGGGGCGGGTGATCGTGCAATTCCGCAAACGGTTCAGCGCTTCCTATCTTATCGGTCGAAAACATATCGACAAGCTGCTGGTTTCCGGCATCCGCGACAAACGGATGGTGGTTGCCGATTTTACCGGTTACAATGCGGTTAACGTCTCTTATCGTATCCTGAGAACCGTTGTCAGAAAAAATATCCCCCAGTGGAAAGATGCCTTGAGCAATGTCGGCGGAGTCTACCTGGTTGCCGATACCCAGACCGGAAAACTATTCGTGGGCAGTACCGTGACCGGCGATTCGATCTGGCACCAGTGGGTGTCGTTCGCCATCAACGGCCATGGCGACATCAAATCCCTACGCCGCCTTTTAAGCAGCAAAATTGGCGACTATCAGTTCAACTTCCGTTTTTCGATCCTAGAAATCTGTGACCTGAATTGCAGCCGGGACTATATTCTGGCCCGCGAAGAGCATTGGAAACTGGCGTTGCAATCGCATGTCTTCGGTTACAACGAGAATTAGGCTTACATCCCTTTGTTACCGGCCTGGATACCCTTCGAGTTATCGTTGATTAATAGGGTAGGTTGGGATAAACTCATAATTGTCTTCCCTGCCCGGCTTTTCGCCGGGTCATACCGGAGATTTCCTTTTCATCCGGTTGCCGCTTTCCGTTTTTAAGATCATCAAAATCTCTTTTCACGCAAAAAGGGAGGACGACAGGCGAATCGTCACGTAATCGATTATCCCATTTTTTTCAATGACATCAAGGAGCGTTAAATCATGGCCAACACGGCACAACCAGACCGTACCGCACAGGAAAAGCCGCCACTGACAACTTCGGATTTAAAAGCGGAAATCGAACGGCACATCCGTTTCACCCTGGGCCGGGACCCGGTCAAGCCCAATCGCCATGCCTGCTTCATGGGGCTGGCTCACAGTGTGCGCGACCAACTCATGGAACGCTGGATACGTACCCAACGTTCCCAGTACGATACCCTGGCAAAAAGAGTATATTTTCTTTCCCTGGAATTTCTTCCCGGCCGTTTCCTGATGAATTACCTGATCAGCCTGCAATTGGTGGATCAGGCCCGTGAGGTCGTCGAGGAAATGGGCTTCGATCTGGATGAACTGGAAGAGGAAGAGTGGGACGCGGGGCTGGGAAATGGCGGCCTGGGGCGGTTGGCCTCTTGCTACATGGATTCTTTGGCTTGCTTGAACTATCCCGGCTATGGATATGGTATCAACTATGATTACGGTATTTTCCATCAGACCATTGAAGATGGCTGGCAGCGTGAGCAGTGCGATAATTGGGTCCGTAAAGGGACGCCCTGGGAGATCCGCCGTAACGAATACTTGAACCCGGTGCGTTTTTACGGACGCACGGAGACCTATACCGACGCCGCCGGCCGCGAGTGCTTTCGCTGGGTGGATGGCGAGGTGGTCATGGCCATGGGTTGTGATATCCTTGTGCCCGGATTTGGCGATGCCTTTGTGACCAACATGCGCCTTTGGAAATCTCAGTCCAGTCGGGAGTTCAACCTGGACGAATTCAACCAGGGAGACTACATCGGCGCTGTCGAAGCCAAGGTTCAGAGCGAAACCATTTCCAGGGTTCTTTACCCCTCGGACGAAAAGGAAAAGGGCAGGGAATTGCGCCTCAAGCAGCAATACTTTTTCGTGGCCGCGACTCTTGCGGATATCATGCGCCGCTACCGCAAGCTGAATCGCGATCTGGCGGAACTACCCGATTTCGTAGCCATTCAGCTCAACGACACCCACCCTGCGATCGCCGTTCCGGAGTTGATGCGGCTGCTCATGGACGACGAGGGGCTGTCGTGGGACGAGGCCTGGCCCATCTGCGTTAAAACGTTTGCCTACACCAATCATACCGTGTTGCCCGAAGCCCTGGAGACCTGGCCGGTTGACCTCATTGGCTGCCTTCTGCCGCGCCATATGCAGATTATTTATGAAATCAACCGCCGATTTCTGGAGGGTTTGCCCCCCAAAAGCCGCAAGGACGAGGCGCTGTTGAGCCGTGTCTCGCTGATTGCCGAAGGCGCTCAGAAGCGGGTGCGAATGGCCAATCTGGCCATTGTCGGCAGTCATACGGTCAACGGTGTGGCCAGGCTTCACAGCCAGATTTTAAAGGATCATCTGTTCCACGATTTCAACGAGCTTTATCCAGGCCGCTTCACCAATGTGACCAACGGCGTTACCCCTCGCCGCTGGCTGGCCCAGGCCAACCCCACACTGGCCCAGTTGATCAGCGACACTATCGGGCCGGACTGGATAACCAATCTGGACAAGCTCAAGGAGCTCGAAGGGCTGGCCGATGACGCCGAATTTCGTAGGCGCTGGATCAAAACCAAGCGGGACAACAAAAAGCGCCTGTCCCGCTATATTCTGCGCAAAATCGGCTTGGGCGTCGATCCGGACACTTTGTTCTCCGTTCAGGTCAAACGTATTCACGAATATAAACGCCAACTGCTGAACGTTTTGCATGTTATCACCCTTTATCACCGCATCCGGGCCAATCCCGACGCCCAGGTTGTTCCGCGAACCGTCATTTTCGCCGGCAAGGCGGCACCGGCCTATCACCAGGCCAAGCGAATCATCAAACTGATCAACTCGGTCGCCACCCTGGCCAACAGTGACCCGGCCATACAGGGCAAGCTGCGGGTACTTTTCCTGCCCAATTACTGCGTTTCCCAGGCAGAGAAAATTATTCCCGCGGCCGATCTTTCGGAGCAGATCTCCACGGCCGGTATGGAAGCGTCGGGCACCGGCAACATGAAAATGAGTCTCAACGGCGCCCTGACCATCGGCACCCTGGACGGCGCCAACATCGAGATCATGGAAGAGGTCGGTGAGGACAACATTTTCATTTTCGGCCTAACCGCCGACCAGGTGAGCGATATGCGTTCAAAAGGCTATAACCCGCATGCGTTTTACGACAGTGATCCCGAGCTGCGCCTTGCGCTGGACAGCATTAGTCGCGGTGACTTTTCGCCCCAGGAGCCGGATTTGTTTGCGCCAATTGTGGAATCGCTTCTGCGGAAAGGGGATTATTATATGTTGCTGGCCGATTACCGCGCCTATCTGGATGCCCAGGAAAATGTCAGCCGGCTTTTTCGGGACCCCCAGGCCTGGGCCAGGAAATCGATCCTCAACACCGCCCGCATGGGGAAATTCTCCAGCGATAGATCCGTGAAAGATTATGCCAACCATATCTGGAACCTGAAAACCCTGGATGTGGTTTAATGTGGCTTATTAACTAATTTTTCGAGAGGTTATCTTATGACCACGAATACGTCCCCTCCTTCATCAAGCACGGCCTCCGCCATTGCCCGCCAGCCCATTTTCGACGAGAACCGGCGGCTTTGGGGGTACGACCTGTTTTGCGTGGGCGATGGCGCGAACGCCGGTTCAGACAAGGCGGCCAATGAGATTGCGGCGAGCGCTTACATGACCCTTCAGCGAATTCTGGTTAAGCAGGGGCAAAAAATCGTGATCAATTTCGACGAGATGGAAATCGTCGACAACATGCCCTATGCGCTGCCTCCCGAGCAGGCCGTGGTTGAGATTGAACAGCCGCTTTTTTTGCGGCCCGATATTCCCCAACGTCTTGAAAAAATGAAGGCTGACGGGTTCCTGATCGCCGTGCGTGGTTTCTCCGCGAACCAGAAGTTCGACGCGCTTTATCAACTGGCCGATATTTTTGGGGTACCCATCGTCGGCCTCGAACAGTCGGCGATTTCGGACCTGATAAAGGCGATTGAAGATAAAGAGGCCATCCTGTTGGCCAGGAGAGTGGATGATGCCGCCCAGTTCGATATGTGCCGCGAACTTGGGGTCGCCCTTTTCGAAGGGGCGTTTTTCAAGCAGCCGGACACCATCACCGTTCATAAAATGAGCTCCAACAAAGCCGCCCGCCTCCAGTTGCTGCAGCGCATGGAGGCGCCGGACCCGGATATCGACGAGCTGGCGCAGACCATCCAGACCGATGCCGCCATCAGTTTCCGCCTGCTCTCTTACCTGAACTCGGCGGCATATGGATTGTCACAGAAAATCACTTCCATTCAGCACGCCATTAGGCTGTTGGGCTGGACTAAGTTGAAAAACTGGTTGCGGGTGATCCTGCTCAACGACATGAGTGAATCGGATGACGCCGAGCACCTGCTGCAGCTGGCGGCCCAACGGGGTAAGTTTCTGGAACGGGTGGCCACGGACAACGACTTTTGGGGCTTCGATCCGGAAAGCCTTCATTTGTTGGGGTTGTTTTCCCTGCTGGATGCCATGCTGCAAATCCCCATGGGCGAGATCGTCACCTTTCTGCCCATCGACAAAAAGCTTAAGGATGCCCTGCAAAGGAGCCCCCAGAATGAGTACCTGCCCCTGCTTGAGCTGGTCCAATGTGCGGAGGAGGCGCGCTGGGAAGATGCCAACGCATTGATTCAACGATTGAACCTGAAACACGACGGCATCATGGCGGCCTTCAACGAGGCCGTTGGATGGGCAGACCGGCTGATGGGCGTCGGTGCCGAAGAAAGTACCTGACAAAGAGGTGTTGGGGGCGCCGATAACGAAAATCAATGGCGGTTGAGTGATCTTGCTTAACCGCCTTTTCGTTTTAGCGATAATCGGTGAATGCGGCTCGAGGAATTATTTTTTTCGAATCGCTTCAATTCCGGCAAGGGAAAAACGGAAAATATGCTCGGAAATCTGTTCAATCATGGCCGGGGTGACATCCTGTATCTGAATATCCGCCAGACGGCTTTTTTGGATCAGAATAAACCCCCGGCATTGATTGACAATGCTCATACTGCAAAGTTTTAAATCGTCTTCGCTGGCTGATGGCCCCAATAAATCGCGTATCATTTTGAGCAGTTCCTGCTTGCGAGGTTCCAGCAGCTCGTTCCAGGTTTCGTCGATCAGACCCGTGGGATTAGCCAGTTCCATGAGTTCCAGCCGACGGAAATAACTGGCTTTTTTATCAATGAACATGGTCTTTTTAATTATCTTCTGGATTGTTACCCGCAGCCTTTCTTCCGGGGCAAGGTCATCCGGCGGCAAGATGTTCGAGGTGACGTGTTTTTCGATGGTCTGGCGCCAAGCCGCCACATACAAGGATTCCTTGTCGCCAAAATAGTAGTTCACCGCTGCGACATTGGCTTCCGCCCGCCGGCAAATTTCCGTGATTTTGGCTTCCCAGAAGCCCTTCTCGGCAAAAACATGGCAGGCTACGTCCAATAGTTTTTGTTTAGTCTCTTTTCCGTCTTTTCGCTTGGCCATGGTTGAAAGGCCCTTGGATGAGGTTGACTTTGTAATGAGCTTGCTTATTATTTCAAAAGCAATTTTAAAAAATTGATTTTAACTTGTCAACCTATCTTCGCCGCATCCGCTGAAATACTAAATCCCAGGATATTTACATGAAACGTGTCATTTTACTCCTTGCTCTTCTGTCTGCATTTCCCATGTTGTCCACCGACATGTACCTTCCCGCCATACCGCAATTGATGAAAGAGTGGAATCAACCCCTGATAACGGTTAATCTGACACTGATTTGCTTCTTTGTTACCTACTGTCTGTTCATGCTGATCTATGGCCCGCTTTCCGACCGGTTTGGCCGTCGTCGGCCAT
The DNA here is from genome assembly GCA_963668455.2 of uncultured Desulfosarcina sp. Taxonomy (GTDB): domain Bacteria; phylum Desulfobacterota; class Desulfobacteria; order Desulfobacterales; family Desulfosarcinaceae; genus Desulfosarcina. The sequence continues at coordinate 212,354 of CAXXOY010000011.1, read as the reverse complement.
TGCTGGTGGGAATCGGGATTTACATCATTGGCAGCTTGGTCTGCGTCACGGCCGGAGACGTCTACACCATGGTCGCCGCACGCATCCTTCAGGCTTCCGGGGCGGCTTCGGCTTCTGCACTGAGTCTTGCAATGAGTAAAGACCTTTTTGAAGCCAAGGAACGGGAACGGATAATGGCTTACATGGCCATTATTATTTCCTTGATGCCCATGCTTGCGCCGGTGATCGGCGGGTGGGTGATCCATTATTATAGCTGGCGGCTGGTATTCGTTATCCAGGCCTTCATGGGGAGTATCGCATGGTTGGGCGTTTTGCGAATTCATGAGCCGCTTAGGCAGTTTCAGCGCGTTCCCGCGACCCAGGCGGTATTTGCGTATTTCTGTCTGCTGCGTAATCGCCGCTATGTGGGGCTGTTGCTCGCCATGTCGATTCTAAGCCTGCCGATGTTCGCCTTTCTGGCCGGTGCTTCCGATATCTATATGGGGCATTTCGGTATGGATGAAAGACAGTTCGGTTATTACTTCGGGTTCAACGCCGTGGCCATGATGTGCGGGGCGTTTGCCTTTTCAAGGCTCTCGCTCGCATTTTCATCCCGGAGCCTGTTGACCGTTTCCTTTTTTGGCATTCTTCTGGCCAGCATTGGCCTGGCAATATTACCCCACCATAATCCGCTTTGTCTTACGATCCCCATGTGGACGTTTTCGCTTTTCCTGGGAATCAGTCGCCCTCCAAGCAACAATTTGATCCTGGAGCAAGTCGATCGGGATGTAGGATCCGCTTCAGCCCTGATTGTTTTTTCCTTTATGATCACCGGTGCGGTCGGTATGGGAATCATCTCCCTTGCATGGACGGATAAAATAATGGTCCTGGGGGTCCTGGGAATGGTGGTCGGAACCGCGACGCTTTTGTTCTGGCTGAAATACCGCAACCGGTTGATGCAGTCATCGGCGGTTTATTGATTCGGGAATACCTTTGAATAAAGATAACGTAACCGTGCGCGCGGCGTGTTACGAATTCGTTCTTGGCTGCCCGGGATGAGATTTGCCAAGATCCTTGTCGATTGTGGTCGATAAAATGAATTTCGTAATAATAATATACCGTTATCTGTTTTTTGCCCTCTCTCTGCACTATTGGTGCTCGTCTTGCTTACGTTTTTAGCGGTTAAGCAAGATATGACGTATTAACCGCATTTAAAAAGCCCTGTTTTTATCTGAAACTCAAAACTGCGCGATTGTGCTCATAGGTAATAGTACCTTGTTCTTGTTCCTGATCTCTTTCTGTTGTGGAGGTAGCTGCGATGTCTTGTCTGGGCGATTGGCTTTCAAAGGCCCCCGTCTGCTCGTTCTTGATTATTCTTTTTTTGTGTTTGTTTCCCATAACCTCATCCGCTTCTGGAGTGACGATTTCATGGGCGGAGAATGACTCTCCCGTCGATGGCTATCTGATTTTCTTACGTAGCGAAGGCAGAACTTATGATTACATGGCACCGGATTGGTCCGGCGTGGAAACGTCATGTACGCTGGAAGATTTGGAAGATAGCGTCTATTATTTTACCATACGAGCCTATTCCGATGAAGAGGAAAGCGAGGATTCGGATGAGGTCAAGGTGACCATCAGCAACTCAACTGTTTATGTCGGCGCAAACGAATAAACGGTCAATGGGTTTTAATCGATAAAAGAGCAGATGGACATTCTTGCCCATCTGCTTCGTTTGCCATTAGACTTCAGATTCCAAGCCTTTCAGCCTACTGCGCCAAGTCGGCCTTGTAAACCAACTCTTTATCCATATGATACGTCCACGGCAACCCTTCGTTTTTCCATCCACCGAATATACGTTTGCCGTTATAAATGCTGTCTGGATTTTTAATTTTGTCGCCCTCGAAACCGCCTAGCATGTTGCAGACATTTTTCGCATCCCAGCCAGCGGCGACGGCATCCTTGCAGGCGAGGCAGCTTCTTTTGCCACTACGACACATGAATATCAGTTTGTCCGTGGCGGGATCGAACCGGTCTATCAAATCTTTCTGATAATTGGGGTTGTCGATCAATTTGTAGCCCTTCTTCCCAAGCGTGTTGGTCATGAATTTCTTGGGTACGTTGATCGCGCCCACGGGGTGGCCGATAAACATGTATTCGGCCCTCGTGCGGGTATCGACAACGAAGGTGTGTGCCGGATCTTTCTTGACCATTTCATAGGCTTGTGACGGGGTCACGTTACCGCCTTCGTGGTCCACTTTCACCTGGTAACGAAACTCACCATAGACGGTGCCGGTCAACAAAAACAAAAAGGCCAAAACATACGCAAACTGCTTTTTCATCTTTTCCTCCTCAATTGATATGGTGGGTAAAGAAACAACATGCATGCAGGCCTTTTTGGCTACTCCAATTCATTAATCGGGTCAATACTTTTTTGGGCATACGTCCAGTTCGGGCTCGGCCAACACCGCATCCACATTGATTGTGTCGATTTGCTGTGGATCCAGATACCTGTCCGCATATTGCCGGTACACGCCAGACGTTAAAAGCAGTCCGAATATGTCCGGGCAGAGATGGCCCTGATCGCACATGGCCTTCATGGTAAAAATGGTTTCGCTCAGGCTCCGCGGCTGTTTATACGGGCGGTCGGCGGCAGTAAGCGCTTCGAAGACATCCGCTACGGCCATAATGCGTTCCGGAATCGAAAGGTCCCGCCCCATCAGTCGGCGCGGGTAGCCTTCTCCGCAGTAAGTTTCGTGGTGGTTGCCGGCCCAATCGGGAACCTGTTGCAGCTCCCGCGGCCAGGGCAGGGAACGAAGCATACGGATGGTTTGAATGATATGATTGTTGATGGCGAAACGTTCTTCCGGGGTCAGTGTCCCATGGGCGATACTCAGATTGACGATTTCGCCGAGGTTGGCCTCGAAGGGGGGCACGTCCATGGCAAATCCATCGATCATTTTGTCCAACGGGATCCCGTTTCCCTGTCGGTGGACAATGTGCTCCTCTTTGTCGGCCAATAACGGTTCGCGCACAGGCAACGGTTGCGGTTTGTAGGGTTTGCGGGCCCGTTCGGCCTGGGAAATGCCCAGCCGGTCGTCGAAATGCCGCGTCCAGGTCTTCTGGCCGATCTTTTGAAGCCGTCCGTGGGCGCCGGTGGAAATGGATTCGCCGCCGATGTTGCATCGGGCCACGAAGGCAAAATCATTCTGAAGGGCTTTCAGACGCCGGTTCAGTTGATGATCCAGATCTTCGGTTCCACCCGATTCAGAAGCGAGGGTTTTGTAATAATCGATCTGTGCGTCTCGCCAGAGAACTTCGAAGCGCATTCGGATTTCATGGATACGGTTGGTAATGGTTTCCAGCTTCGTCGCTTTGTCGATCACATATTCCGGGGTGGTGAGTTTGCCGCAGTCGTGCAACCAACTGGCCAGGTGCAGGGCATAGGTCTCGTCCGCGTTGAGGGCGAAGTCGGCAAACGGCGGTTCGGTGGACGTTTGGGCCGCATCGGCCAGCATGCGTACGATAATCGGCACGCGCTGGCAGTGTCGGCTGGTGTAGGGTGATTTGGCATCGATGGAGCCTGCGATCAAATGCACGATGGAGTCGGTCAGATCGCGCTGGGATTTGAGCAGACGTCGGTTGTCAAGGGCCACGGCGGCATCCGAGGACAGGGCCTTGATGTAGGATACGATATCGCTGCTGAAGGTCTGCCGCCTGCCAGCCTGATTCTTTTTGGGATTGACCAGAATCAGGCAGCCGACGATTTCTTTTTTTTGGTTGGTCAGTGGCACGATAAGCAGTGCTTGGCAGCGGAACCCCCCTTTTTCAAAACAGCGACGGATGTTGCCATGGTCGAAACGGGAGGCAGTTTGAAGATCGTCCACCTGAATTGCCTTGCCGGTCGTGATGGCGTGCCTTATCATTGATGGTTTTTCGCCTTTTCCGATCGGGGCAGAGAGGTCCACGGCTTCCATGGGCGCCTTCTCAATAGAGGCTCCACCAAATTGCCGACCGGTTTCGTCGTTACGGACGATGACGATTTCCAGCGAACGCTCATCCTCACTGATAAGGCCGATGGCCCCGGCCGCCGAAGCTGAAACCTCCCGGGCTTCCAGAAGAATCATTTCCAGGAGGGCATCCATATCCTTTTCTTCTGAAAGCGCCCTGGAAATTTTCAGGAATTGCTCGATGGAGGCCTTCATCATGGCCATGGTTTCGGAAAGGTCGTTGACCTCTAAAATACGGGTTTGCACATCGATGGGGCCGTCGAATTTGAATTCGCGGATTTTTTGGGCTTCCCGGGCTAAATGCCGTAGTGACCCGGAGATACGTTTGGACAAATACAACACGATCAGAATCGTTCCCGCCAGTAGGCCCAGGCTGATCAGGATGCTTTGGTTTTTGAGCCGGATAATGTCGCTCAACAGTTCATCCCGTGGAATCAGTGAGACCAGGTACAATTGGCGCCCCTTTTGGAATTGAATGAAACTCAGATAGCCTAACATGGCCTTAGGCCCTGCGCGCAGTGAAAGGGGGCCGGCACTAGGTTTTCCGGCTATGATTTTGGCCAGTTCGATAAACACGGGCGTGTCGAAATCAGACAGTTTCGGCATCCGTGGTCTTTGATCCGCAGCCCCATACAGGTGAGGTGCGATTTTCCCGAAATCGGAATGACTGATAATAGAGCCGTCACCATATAGTAAAAGTAATTCCGAGGAGGGGGTGATCCGCTGGTCGGCCAGCCGATCCGATATGTCCCGCAGGGTCAGATCCGCCGCCACAACCCCATGGCCCTCTTTCAGGCGCCGGGCGATGGTAAGGCCGGCCTGGTTGGTTTCGGAAAGCAGGTAGTAATCGGTGGTAACAATTCCATGGGTGTAAACCGAGGCCTTGAACCAGGGTTGCCGACGATGATCGTAGGTGGTTTGGCGGAGTGTTTTTTCATCGATTACGAAGAGCTTGTCGTCCAGAAAAAGCACGTGTTCGGCGACCAGCTCATCGAATTTCCGGTCCATGCCCTGAACGATGAAACTTGTGCCTGAAGGGGCTTTGAATGCCGTGGCGGCAGCCGGGCTGTTGTCCACGGAACGCACAGTGAATAAATCTCCGTTAACATCGGCGACGCTCATGGACGCAATGCGGCTGTTATGGCGCAGAATCTCCACGAAATACTCAACCAGACCGAGCCGTTCTTTAAAGTCCAGGTCATACGAGTGGATGGTTTTCGATGAAATGTTGACGACGCCCAGAACCGCGCATTTCTTTCGATCGACTCGCCGACCTGCAATCCCACCTGCCTGCCGATTCGTTTCAATAATCCATGGGTGGTGACGATCGTTGCGTGCCTGTTGCTCACATAATTGAAACCAATCAGCGCGACGCCCGATGCCACGGTCAGGAGGGTGAAGACAAAGGCGATTGTGTAGCGCAGCGGGTAACCCTTGGCAAAGAATACAGGGGGAGGCGACGGCAGGAAAGAATGGGTAAATATGGCCCTGAAGATCGCTTTCATCTGACGGTGCTTTCGTACAGCCGGCCATTATCCATTTCAAGGATTGGTAGTTGTCGGGAGACCTTCAGATTCCGGGTGCGCTCCTCATCGGTCATGGGCACCAGGCCCTTTTTGGCCAGCTTGCCGCCGGGACCCCACATCTTTTCAGCGGTGAAGGTCTGCAAATAGGTGCGCAGGCCGGGAATGCGGTCTGCATGGGCGCATTTGACATAAAGATAAAGGGGGCGCGACAAAGGATAATGACCTGAAGCGATGGTAACGGCGCTGGGCGAAACCCCGTCGATAAGCGATCCCTGAAGCTTATCCGTGTTTTTGTCCAGGAAGCTGAAGCCGAAAATGCCCAGTGCATCGGGATGCCGGCTGAGTTTGTAAACAATCACATCGTCGTTTTCGCCTTCTTCGATATAAGCGCCGTCATCCCGAAGGGTCTGGTCCTGTCGGTTCCGCGAGCCGTCCATTTCTTTAATTTGGTCCGCACCCCCTTCCATTGCCAGCTTTATGAACGCATCACGGGTGCCGGACGTGGACGACGGGCCGTATACCCGGATGGGGATGTCGGGAAGCATCGGGTTGACACCGCGCCAGGACCGGTATGGGTTGGCAACGAATGCCCCGAGATTTTTCGGATCGGGCACCGTCTTGGCCAGCGCCAGGAAAAGGTCCTTGCGCGATAGATGAAACGGTGTCGAGTGGATGCTGTTGGCCACTACGATGCCGTCGTAACCAATCATGATTTCGGAAATCTGTTCGACGCCATTAGCCATGCAGGTATTGAATTCTTCAGGATTGATACGCCGTGAGGCATTGACGATATCCGGGTGTTCCACCCCGACACCAGCGCAGAAAAGGTGAAATCCGCCGCCAGAACCGGTGGATTCGATGACCGGCACCTTGAAGGCCGTTTTTTCTGAAAAAAAAGCGGCAACCGTTTGGGCAAATGGATACACGGTGGACGATCCCACAATGCGAAGAGTATCTCTGCCGTATTGCGCTCGGGCGTTGGTAAAAGGCCCGGATAGCGACCATACGGCGGATGCGATTATGACGATTCTAAACAAGCGGGGGGTTGCATTCATGGCAAGTGAGTATGGCAATCCATTGTTATGGTACCATGAGGAAAACTAAACTGTGGAAAACAAAAAGCAAGCACATTTGCAGACGTGCATCAACCCGTGGTTCGGGTGACGATGGTATCCGGTGAGCCGGGTGGGCCGCTGGGCCCCTTAAAACGGAAAAAGACGCATTCGGGAAGGGAAAACCAGTAATCGCTTTTCCAGAAAGGCGCCAGCAGGCCGGGTAGGGTCAGGCGGACATGCTGCAAGTGACATCCGGTTTCGGACGATGGCGTCACTTCTTTTCTTATGGCCTTGATTTTGTGGACGGACAGATTGGATGCGCGGATGGTCCAGAAAAGACGTTTGTCATCGGTAGAGGCGATGAAACCTCGCAGGGAGAGCGAGGTGGCCTGATACCAGGGAGCGTCATCGATTTCGAGGCGCTTGTCGATCGTTTCTCCTTTGTAACGGCCGCTTAAGGAAATGGCTTTTTTGTCGCGTACCGCCGTCAGATCCGTTTTCCCATCGTCGCTGACCACTTGCCAGCTGAGCGTGTTATAGGTTTTATCGGTTACGGTCACATAGGTTTCGCCGCCGGAAGTATAGGTGAGCGTGTAACCGTCCCTATGCTGAAGACGCCATGTGACCTCCAGGCATGTCTTGCCGGTGACCTTGTGGTAGTGATGAATTTCTTCCTGTGAAGCGGTTGCCGGCATCGCCGTCAACAGGCCTGTGGGTAGTAAACAAATAACCAGAAACCACGCCAGCGTCCTCCCGTTTGTTAATTTTTTGTCAAGCCATTGCTTTTTCATGTCAAAATGCGTATCACAGTGTATTATAATTAGACATCATTTTAAAATAACTAACAGTTTTCTAACATTTTCAAAATAAACAGCTTTTCATCCTTATTATACAAACAACAACGTTTCAAGGTGGATAATGAGCGTGCTAAATAGTACTTCGGACAGTCCGGTTCAGACCATGGCCAGCCGGGAAAAGTCGATGTTGAACGGTCTCCATGTTGCAGACGAAAGCCAGTTGCCGGAAACCAACGACCTGCAAAACGTCAGTGGCGACAAACCCGGGCGGTTTATCAACCGGGAACTCTCCTGGCTCGAGTTCAATCGGCGGGTGTACGAAGAAGCCATGAATCCGGCTCACCCGATGCTGGAGCGGCTTCGGTTTCTGTCCATTTCCGCCAGCAACCTGGATGAGTTCTACATGGTGCGCGTGGCGGGCTTGAAGGGGCAGGTGGCGTCTCACGTACGCGGCGTTAACCCTGACCGACTCACCCCGTCCCAGCAATTGGCGGCAATCGCCGCCAAGGTCAACGAAATCGCCGCGGATCAGCACCACTGCCTGGAAACGCTTTTAAAAGAGCTTGGCAAGGAAGATATCAAACTGGTTGGCCCCGAGGACCTTTCAGGAAATGATCGGTCATGGTTGCATGAACTGTTCCGGCAGAATATTTATCCCATCCTGAGCCCCATCGCCATCGACCCGGCGCATCCGTTTCCTTTCATCCCCAATCTGGGATTCGGCCTTGTGATAGAACTTTCCGGCGATCAGGATAACCCGCACATGGTGGCCCTGGTTATTTTGCCCCCCCAACTGGACCGCTTCATCCGCCTGCCTGGCAAGGGGATTCGTTTCATCGCCCTCGAAAAAGTGGTGTTGATGTTTCTGGACATGCTGTTCCCCTCTTGCAAGCTTGTTTCCAGCGGGACTTTCCGATTGATTCGGGACAGCGAAATGGAGATCGACGAAGAGGCCGAGGATCTGGTGCGCACTTTTGAAAGCGCATTGAAACGCCGGCGGCGGGGAAGCGTGGTCCGTCTTACCGTGGATGACGAAATTTCGGACGACCTGCTCTATTTTGTTCAGGCCCAGCTGGATGTTTCCAAACACGATGTGTTTTGTTTCCACGGCATGATCGGTCTTTCCGATATCAGTGAACTGGTTGTCGATGACCGGCCGGACTTGCTTTTTACACCTTATCAGGCCCGATTTCCGGAACGAATACGGGACTATGGGGGGGATTGTCTGGCCGCTATCCAGGCCAAGGATATCCTTGTCCATCATCCCTACGAAAGTTTTGACGTGGTGGTTCAATTTCTGCGCCAGGCCAGCCACGACAAGAACGTGGTGGCCATTCGTCAAACCCTTTATCGCACTAGCGTGGGCTCGCCCATTGTCCAGGCCCTGGTCGAGGCGGCCGAGGCCGGTAAGAGCGTCACCGCCATGGTGGAACTTAAGGCCCGGTTTGACGAGGAAGCCAATATCGGCATCGCCAGGAAGCTCGAGCGCGCCGGGGCACAGGTGGTGTTCGGCTTCATTGAGTACAAAACCCACGCCAAGCTTTCCCTGGTGGTGCGGCGCGAGGAGGGCAAACTGAAAACCTATGCCCATGTGGGCACGGGCAACTACCATCCGGTGACGGCGAAGATCTACACGGATCTGTCCTATTTTACCTGCGATCCCGACATCTGTGACGATGTTCTGCAGATTTTTAACTACATGACCGGCTACGCCAAGCCTACCAACCTCAAGAAATTGGTTATCTCGCCCCTTTTTCTGCGTTCGTTTTTAACCAAGCAGATTGAAAAGGAGATTGAGCACGCCAAGGGTGGCCGACCGGCAGAAATATGGATCAAGGTGAACTCGTTGATTGATGCGAGGATCATTGACAAGCTATATGATGCCTCCAAGGCAGGGGTGAAGATTAAAATCGTCGCCCGCGGTATTTGCGGTATCCGCCCAGGGGTTAAGGGGCTTAGCGAAAACATAGAAGTCAAATCGATCGTGGGCCGTTTCCTGGAACATTCGCGTATCGCCTGCTTCGGCAACGGCCATAAAATGCCGTCTCCCCACGCTAAGGTGTTTATTTCGTCCGCGGACTGGATGCCCCGCAATATCGACCGACGCATCGAAGCCCTGATACCCATCGAAAATCCCACCGTTCACCAACAGGTGCTGGATCAGATCATGGTCGCCAACTTCAAGGATACGGCTCAGAGCTGGATTTTGCAGGCGGACGGGACCTACCAGCGGTGCCCCAAGGAGGCGAACCAGTTCAGCGCCCACGAGTTTTTTATGAATTATCCCAGTCTGTCGGGAAGAGGGTCTGCCCTGGAACACAGCGGCGGTTCGAAGAAAAAGCGCAAGTCACGCACGAAATAGGGGGCTGCGCATATGGCGAGGTTTCCCTTTGGAGCGAGGATGTTATGAAAACCCTGTACCTCCTGCGACACGCCAAATCCAGTTGGAAGGATCCCGGCCTGTCGGATCACGAGCGGCCGCTCAACAAACGGGGCAAGCGCGATGTGCCGGAGATGGGGAAGCGCCTTAAATCGCGCGGGGTGCTGCCCGATTTGATTCTTAGCAGCGATGCTCGGCGGGCCTTGGATACGGCGTTGCCCATCGCCGAAATGATGGGGGCGCCGGCCGACGCCATCCGGCGTAAAGCCGGTCTTTATCATGCCTCGGACAGCTCCATTCTGGAACTGATCAAAGGGTTGAATGACCGCTGGGGGCAGGTGATGGTCGCCGGCCATAATCCGGGCCTGACCGATCTGGCCAACAATTTTCTGCCTGATTTTCTCCCCAATCTGCCCACCGCCGGAGTTGTCGAGTTGTGTTTTGACGTCGATACCTGGCGAGATATCGACGCCCTACGATTGGTTCGCCACGAGGTGGACTTTCCTAAAAATAGATAGTTGTTTGCGCTTTTATGGATAGCCTGTCAAAATAGCTAACCATACCCCATACAACCACGATACTTGGGAAAAATTAAAGCCGTCGATGATTTTTAAAATTCTGGATGGTTTAAAATATGTGAATTAAAATAGAAGGGAAAATATTGGGTACAGATACGCAAATAGCAGAAAAAAGAAGCCAGTTCTTAAAAGCTGGAAATTGGGATGAATGGAAAAAATCCCAAACAGATCAAAGAAATAAGATTCCTGCGCCACCCCTGCAAAAAAAACCGGACAAGAACTCGTTATTGATTGATTTGCTAGCCAGAAAAGATATCTGCGTTGGAAATATGTCGTTGATAGACGCCATTGAGCGTCGCAGAAGTCGCAGAAAATTTACTGAAGACCCCCTATCCTTAGAGGAGTTATCTTTTTTGCTTTGGTCAACCCAGGGGGTAACCAAAATGATAACAAGAGGGATCAGCAACAGGAATGAGCAGGATGACGGTACGTTGAAGAAAACTCTGCGAACAGTACCCTCAGCAGGAGCGCGCCATCCATTTGAAACTTACTTATTGATAAATAACGTAAACACAATTGCGCCGGGACTCTATCGTTACTTGCCTTTGGACCATAAGATCTGCCTTATAGATAATCAAACTCCTGATCTGAACGAGAAAGTTCATGACGCTTATTATAAGCAATTCATTAAAAAGAGCGCGGTTACTTTTATCTGGACCGTCATTCCATATCGTTCAGAATGGCGTTATAAAGAATTGGCACCCAAATTAATTGCCCAGGATTCAGGGCATTTATGTCAGAATCTATACTTGGCCTGTGTGTCAATTGGGGCAGGGACCTGTGCCTTGGGTGAATATCACCAGAGTAAAGTTGATCAGATTCTTGGTGTTGACGGCAAAGATGAATTTACAATTTATATCGCTCCGGTAGGAAAAGTAAAATAATCTTGACGTCATCAAAAACCACCTGGTTCCGGCGCTCCGCGTGGGAACACCAACCGGAGAAGATAAACAAGGCGCTTCTATTCAGAGTGCGGGAGCGAGATGACATAAGCAGCCGAAAGGATGGCCTCGGTCTACCCTCGCGGTAATCCATTCTCCGCCAGCCATTTGTTTTTATACCGCTTGTCTTCGGTCACCTCCACACCAAACCACGCGGGGGGCACAAAGGCTTGGCTGGCCTCGACCGACGGAAATTCGACTTCCACCATCCTGAGCTTGGCCAACGCTCCTTCAAAGATGTCCAATTCCGCGACATACTCACCCACCGGCACTTTGTATCTAACCTTGTCCACCCGGCGGCCATCGGTGTATGGCCACAGCTTTTCAAACTGATCGGCGCTGATTTCGATCTCGATCTCCGTGCGCGAAAGCCCTTCACCCGTCTTTATTGTCTGGAAGAAGCGATCCGCCTTTTGCCGGACACGCAATTCCGTGCCGTCCGTCGTCACGATGAGGTAGCCCTGACGGATTGCTGTCCGAGAATATTCTTCTAATTTATCCGGGCATTGGTCAATCAGGAATTTGCGTTCGATTTCAGTACCCATGTCTACCACCTCTTTCCCAGGCGGGCATTGACTTCATCCCAGAGGTTGCCAAACGCGATGGACGCGGCGCACGAAGGGCTGTGTTGGGTCAGGGGCGCGCGGTAAAATCCCATCTTTTCAACTTCGGCGCTATAGGGAATGGTGGCGTCCAGCATGTTGACCCCGCTCTTTTCGATTTCCTCGATGGTCTGTTGATGCATGTTCTTGCGGGGTTCGACCATGGAGAAAAAGGGCATCAGTTTGTTTTTGTCCAAATTGTTGTCCTCGAAAAAATCAAGCAATTTGCGATAAGTCAAAAAGGAGAGGGTGGTGGGGATGACCGGCACCAGGATCGCGTCGGCCGCCTCGAAGACATTTTCGCTGACCAGGGTTAAATTGGGGGGGCAGTCCAGAAAGATCGTTTCGTACTGATCGTCCAGATCCTTGAACAACCGTCGCAACCGGTTTTGGGATTTCGCCAACTCATTTAATTGAATGTCCAGATTGCGATAGGAGAGGTCCGCCGGCAAAAGGTCGAGGTTTTCGAAATCGGAGCCGCGGATGGCCTTCTCGATTTTTTTGCCGCCCTTGAGGAATTTGTTGCTGTTGTATTTGGGCTTTGGTTGAATACGGTAGTAAAAGGTGGATGATCCCTGGGAGTCGAGATCGCACAACAGGACCGGTCCCCGGCCACTGATGGCCAGATAGGCCAGATTAACGCAGGCCGCGGTTTTTCCGACGCCGCCTTTGATGCTGTAAAGAGCGATTGTTTTCACGGAAGAAGCTCCTTTCAGGAAAATAGTGCCTTGAAGCGAAGTTTGTTCTCGGCGGAGGCAAACGCTTGGAAAGCACTGAAAAAATCGGAGCGAACCCGCCCCTGATCCATGGCCAGCCGGGTAATCAATCCCCCCGTGGCGGCAGACAGCATAATCATCCGCGGCGTTTTGGGGGTAATGGTTTCAAGATAGCCGGCCAGAAAATCCTGCTGGACGGAAAGGTCGTTGAAGTCTCCCAGATTTTCCTGAAGTTTTTTAAGCTGACCGATCAGCGTCTTCATTTCGGCGGCGGGGAACAGGGAGATGAAAAATTCCAGCAGATAGCGAAGTTTCTTGCATTCGATGCGCAGGTTGTGAATTTCTTCATCGGGCGTGCTTTCCACGATGCGTCCGCCTTTTTTGATGATTTTATTGAAACGCTTGGAAATGGATCCCTTGGCCAGTTCCAGGACCGGCGTGCTTCCCTGGGCGCCCGCCTTTTGCAGCACATCGGATACCACGAAATCGTCAAGCGCCGCCAGGGCCTCCTCGAATGCATCCCCCTTCATGGCCTTGAGCATTTTGTTCAGGGCGGTTTTGCGTTTGCGCTGCAGAACCTGGAAAAATTGCAGGATGCCCGGTTTGAGAACCTCGGGAACATACTCGACATAGGCTTGTTTTTTGAGAAGATAGACATCCAGATCCCTCACTTCACCGGTGGCGGCGCCCATGGCTTTGAGCAGGGTCTGAAGCGCGGCGGTGGTGCCCGGGTCCAAAACGCCCTTGGTCACGCCGAGCAGGCTTCGCGATCGACGCACCGCCACCCGCAGGTCGTGCAGAAATTCGCTGTCGATATCCTGTATGACGCCATCGAGATTCTGATGCATGACGCTGGCCGTGTTTTGCATGATGCACTGAACGGCCTGTGCGGCCGGCATTTTCGGTGAGAGTTTTACCTTGATTTTTGACGAATAGGCGCCCGGTTCGATGCCCTGCTTTCGGAGCAGGCTGACCACCGGCAATACTTCCAGGGCGGAGAACTTCAGTTCATCGAAGACGGAAATGACTTCACGCGCCTCCTCCTCGTAGCCCCTGACCGGCAACAGATGGCAGTGGATGATGGTTTGATCGCCGTCCTTGGCGGTCAATGCCTCCACGGACAATCTGACCACGGTTTTAGCGTCCTCGTTGCACAGGGCCAGCACCTCGGTTTTTCTTTCGATGGTGGCCATGGGCAGGATGGCTCGCATTTCCAGAACCGGGGCAAGGGTGTCGGCTAAATCACTAGGGGCGAAGTCCCAACTGAAGCGTCTGGGCTTTTTGTCGGTAACCTCGATCTCGCCGATCGACCGGCCGCTGGCCGCATGGAAGAGAGAATAGGTGTTATTATTTTTAAAGAGCTGCCAGCCTTTTTGGTGGAGGCGCCAGTCAAAGCTGTCATAAACGTCGACCGTCGTTTGTTCAGATGATTCCTCCACCGAGGGGAAAATCTGACCCAACCTGGATCTTAATTCCTCGATGTCGGCAAGGGTGGCAATGCGGCAATCGATCAGTTCCATGGGTATCCTTTCTTTTTTAACGTATATGACTACCATAGACAGCCGCTGTTGGTAAAGTCCCATGAAAAAAGGACCGGCCTCGGGCGCGGTCCTTTTTTGTTTTAACAAGCCATTTGAAAGTACTGGTTGGGGAAATGCTCTTTGGGGAGTCGCCCAAACGACTACGCGGGTACCATCTCCAGTTTGTGTTTGGTGACCTTTTTGTCTCTTTTCTTGCGCTTAAAATTATTTTCCCACATCAAATGCACCAATCCGTCCGCCAGTCCGATCTGGGGCACCGAAATGGTTTTGATGTTTCCCCATTTCAAGACTGAGATATAGATCTTGAGGGCAGGCATGATCACGTCGGCGCGGTCCGGCTTCAAACCAAGCTTGGTGATGCGCTCATCGTAGGTAAAGAACTTCAGATGGTTTTTAACTTCCTTCATTTTGGAGCGGGTGATCGATTTGCCGTCGGTGCATTTGGCCATTTTGATGATCTTGTTGATGTTGCCGCCGCTGCCGATGGCCTCGACCTTGGAAAGTTTTTCGGTGTGCGTGCGAATCCAGGTTTTCATTTCCGTCCACTGGGATTTGGGGACAAGATCGTCAAGCAACCGTACCGTTCCGATGCCAAAGGAGTGGGACTTGGCCTTGCCGTTGGAGAAAATCGTGATCTCCGTACTGCCGCCGCCGACATCCACGAAAAGCCATGCATTGCCCTTGGCCAGGTGCCGCAGGGGATTGTTCGCGAAAATGATTCGTGCTTCTTTCTTGCCGTTGATGATTTCGATGTCGATTCCGGTTTTTTTCAGGATTTGCGCCTTAATGGCTTGGCCGTTGGCGGATTCGCGCATGGCCGAGGTTGCACAGGCCCGAAGGTTGACCGGCTGGTAGGCATCGATGAGGTGCTTGAACCCCTGGATCGATTGAGTCAGCTTTTCGGCGCGCTTTTTGGAAATTTTGCCCAGGATGAATGCGTCTTTTCCCAAACGAATGGGCATCCGGATCAAGGAAATTTTCCTGTAATAGGGGCCGTTTTCCGTGTCGAAAACCTCGGTCAGCAAAAGCCGGACGGCGTTGGAGCCGATGTCGATCGCGGCATAGCGTTCACTGCTTAGCATGAGAACAATTGCCTTTCGTTGTGGTGCTTATTTTGAAACCGCACGCTTTCCTTTAAAGCCTATTTATTTATCTTTATCGGTCGAATGTTAGTGTTTTGTTAAAGAGCATGGTTTCAAAATGAAATAATCCGTAACGACAGACCTGTGTTTCGCCACAACGTTGGCCTTGAATTGAAGCGTGCCCAGTGTTATGAAAACCACTGTCATTTCAAATGTGTTTCTATTTTAGATTGATCAATGGGGCGGTCATGCGAAAAAACAGTCTGAAAATCATTTTTATCGTCGGGATGGTCTTGTCGGCCATGGGATGTTCCAGTAAAAATGTGGATCACCACCTGATTGCCATTCCCGATGAGGCTGCTAAAATGGTGGTGACATTCACTTGGGACGGTATCGGGGCCTGCACCCATGAGTCCCCGGAAATCCGTGTCTCCCGGATACCGGATGGTACGGTGAGCTTACAGGCTCAACTCAAGGATCTTACCTTGCGTCCCTATAACGGCGGCGGCGGCGAAGTGGAGAACGACGGCTCCGGGATCATTCCGGCCGGCGCCCTGACCAGCGGCTACAATGGCCCGTGCCCCACGCCGGGAGAGCGCCATCAATATGCCTTTTGGGTCATGGCCAAGGATGCGGGCGGAAAAATTATCGGCTTCGGCAAAGCCCGCCGGCCTTTCCCTCCGAAGCAATAGCCTGCTTTTGAAAAACGGACTGCGTAACCTGGCGCCGGGCGCGGTCCGAAGAAATCTTGTCGAAGTCCCCACCAACGACACATCACGTGTATTTCATAAGACTTGCGATGATTTTAAGCTCACCAACCGATTGAGTCTCACTTTTGTTGTTTGCCGATATTACTCCCCTCGTTGAGACAATCCGTTGAGGAGAATGTACTGCTCACCCATAGTGGATTGTTGTGAACCCTTTTCTTGAGAATTTATAAACCGTTCTTCATTGTAGCGATTTGCAACAATTGTAACTAAAGATTTTTTCGTATCCGCCGACAATACGGTGACGGGGCCGTATTCATCAATAACTCAATGTGTAAAAACCATGCGAAAATGTAACTATCCGCTTGAGGCACCTGTTCGAAATCCCATCGGGTATTTGAATAGGCACAACTTTGAGGAAGCAAAGGAGACGTGAATCATGAGAAAAAATGGGCATTTCATAGGCTGCAATGGATCCTTGAGGAAACTACTCAATTTTGGCTTGATAGTATTTTTACTGACGCTTATGGTGGCCTGCGGGGGCGGTGGTGGTGGTGGCGGCTCCAGTACGGATGGGCCGATTACCTATAGCGGCTCGGGGACCGGAACCGCAGATGGCGGCACCATTGAGGCGGGGAGCGTGACCATTGCAATCCGGTCGCAGGTGTTGGCCGACGATGTGGATTTCAGCGTCAGCGAAATCGATGCGCCGGAGGCACTGCCAACGGGTTTGACCCAGGTTGGCAGCGCCATGGATATTGAAGTCGGCGAGTCCGATTATGATGCAATCAATGGCCCGGTGACATTCACCGTCAGGTACGACGATACGGGCATCGCCGACGAGACCAAGCTGCTGGTTTTGCATTACGACGAAACCTACGGGTACCAGGCGGTCCGGATTATTTCCCAGGACACCTCGGCCAACACGATTACTTTTGAGTCAAGAACCTTCAGCCCCTTTCTGATCGCACTGATCGACCTGGCGCTGCCGACTTCGGTGGATACGGGGTTCACGGAGGCCGACAACGGCTGGAACATCGACAACTTCGGCAGCTTTTTCTCGCCGGGGGGGAACTGCCTGGGCATGTCGGCTTATGCCACCTGGTTTTATCAGGGGCGATCCGCCGAGGATCTGAACGGCAAATTTACCAGCACCATCGCCACCTATACCGCGTTGCGGGCCCATATGGCGCAGAGCCAGAGTTGGGCCATCAGCGAATGGCGTGGCGAACAGACGCTGCCGGAATCCCAGCTGGTCACCCTGATGAAGGCCTTCCTCTATTTTACCAATCAGCCGCTGATCCTCACCTTGGGGGTCGATGGAAGCCCGCGTCACGCCAGCGTTGTCTATGGCTATGATGCCGACAAGTTCTATTTTTATGACGTCAATTATCATGACACCCAGAAAACCCTCGCTTATACAGACGCCGGTTTCGGTACCTACGGTTCCTACAACAGCTTCGGCTTCGTGGCCCTGCCCAGTATGGGGCGCACCGAGGATTTCGAGGCATTGACCGTTGAGGCGGAAGCCGGTTTTACGACATCCGCGGATATTACACTCACCTCACCGACAGCCGATGAGGAGATAAATGCTCATGAGGCAACCCTGGCGGGCAGCCTTTCCGGCGATCTCAACAGCGCCGCACGGCTTCTGGCCAACGTCAAGGGCGTCTGGCAGACCGTTCCCGTAAGCAGCGGCAGTTTCAACGCCGAGATTCCCATCTCCTACGGCGACAACACCATCGTTCTGCTGGCCGGCGTGTCCATGTCCAACCAGTCCAACTGGTATAAAAACAGCGCCGTGCTTTTCCGCAACGTAGAAGGCACCCTGGCCGCCACGGACTTGCTGACCACCCTGACCTGGAACCAGAGCAATACCGACGTAGACCTCTATGTGACGGACCCCAACGGCGACACGGCCTATTATGTTACCGACGGAACCGACAGCGGACTGGTCCTGGACTTCGATAACACCAGTGGATACGGTCCCGAGCATATCACTCTGACCTCGGATACCGACGGGCAGGTTCTGGAGGGGACCTACACGGTGCGGGTCCATTACTTCAGCAACCATCGGGAAGAGGATTCCCTGGCCAGCGGCACGGTCACCGTCGTCATCAACGAAGGCGAGGAAAATCAGGCGAGCGAGACGGCGGCCTTCTCTTTCAGCACGGATAATTCCAGCAACGCCGCCCCCGGCGGCACCGGTGCGGACTGGGTCGATATCGCCGATGTGGATCTTGTCAACGGGATCATCACCCTTTACTGATCCTTAAACAACCCGGCAGTCATCCAACCGGCAATGCCTTTTTAGGCATTGCCGGTTTTATTTGTAGACGGCGTTTTTTTGGTAAGAAAGGTTATTCGGGCCGGTGAACGGCGCCCATGAAAAGGATGCGGCCCGCGGCCATGTCTTCAATGAGACAGAGAAAAGGCCGATCGGCGATGAACTCGAAGGGCGCTCCCAGGGGCAGGGAGGTGCCGATCATGGTTACCGAGGTCGCGGCGGCCGCTTCACTACCCTTCTCATCCACCTTGAGATAGCAGCGATGTCTGACATCGGAGATGGCCAGGGGGGGAGAGGATGCAATTTTACTGAAATCGGCTTTTTCGCCATTGAAGGCGATTCCCATGCCCATTTGGGTTAGTGGCTCCCGCAGATTGAGGCCGGATTGCAGTTGAAATTTGGGCAGCATCACGTGGCCCCGGGTGTGGGTCATCCCATTTCGCAAGGCATCGATTGATGACGGCGTCAGGGTATCCACAAAAGCGTCCAGCGTGACATCGGATGGGGGAAGAATAACAAGCATGCAAAAACCGGGGTCCCGGTAGGCGATCCTGACCGCCTGCATGCCTTTTTTCTGAATGTAGCCGAACTGGCCGTGCCGGCTCATGTACTGAACGGCAACAGGCTCTCCGTCGTCCGCATGAAAATCTCCCGCGGCCGTGTTATCCATGGGGAAGGGCGTTTTCCATGCCCCTTTGAAATAAGCGGCGTTGACAAGCAGCAGGGCCAGTTCGGGATCGATCTGGTCTACGATCTGCGCTATTTTGCCGTTGGTCTGGCGGCTTACCCAGGCATTGACGGCGCCTGCGGCATCATCTTCCGGCAGGGGGCTGACCCTTGCCCGGTATTGCGTTTTCATCCGGTCCACATAGGCATTTTCAAGCACGGTGTCCCTGGCCGTCCAAAGGGCATTGGCCAGCCGGAAGGCGACTTTGCGCTCGTTGTTTTCCACATACGACAGATAGGCGGCCATCCGTTTTTCCACCTGATCCCATTTCGCCGGGTCTTCGTGCAGGGTTGTCGCCATGGCTTCAAGTGTGGCGCCGTGCGCGCCACTAGCCACCATGGTCAGGGCGCTGTAGACACTTAGCGGGGAAGCGAGGGTGTTCACGCCGGGCTGTATGCGGCAGAGGGTTTTAAACAGTTCCAGGGCAAATCCCTGGCCCCAGTAGGGGGGCGAAACCGTTGTCATGGGAGAAAGGGGGAGGCCGCCTGCATTGGCCGACGAGGTAAATAAAAGAAGGCCGGCCAGCAGCCAGCCAAGCAATTTGAAAATTAAATTTATATGCATAACTCTCTTCCTGGGAAAGGGTTAATGACCGTCCGGTTCGTTCATTTTTGCCTGGCACTCCGGGCAAATACCGAAAAAATCGAGGCGATGGCGGGTGATCGTGAATCCGGTCGTGTCCATCAGTTCTCGGGCCATGTCCTTCAGGGCCGTAACGTCCGGGTGCATGATCTTTTTGCATTGCGTGCAGACCACGTGGGGATGATCATAGGGTTTGTTGCCGTCATAGCGATTGCTGTCATCGCTGAACCCCAGTTCGAGGAGCTGGCCCAGTTGCTTGAGCACGGTGACATTTTTATAAATTGTCGCCAGGCTGGTGGTGGGAAAGGAGGGTTTCACCTGAGCGTAGATCGATTCCACGCTGGGATGCCCCTTACTTTCGGATAGTATTTTTAAAATGGCCAGCCTTTGGGGGGTGATGCGGTATTGATTCTCCCGCAGGGCGTCCACCATTTCGCTTAATCGGGTTTCTGGATCTTGCATGGGTTTTCTTTTCAAAGAAGTTATTATTGGAAAACCATTATCAATAAGTATCAATGTGGTATTTTGCTGTCAATAGTGACAATACTTGGTTTAGGTTGACATAAACGATCATATTCATTAAATGAAGAGATCAATCGGCGGCTGAAGCCGTCAGTTTCGATATCCATTTTCCAAATAAAATTAGTATCCATGATCCATATTGCCAATGGGCAGGTGGGTTAAATGGATAATCACCATTAGAGCCACGAAGGTTTTCGCATCCAAAGAGGGTGCGACCGCGTGGCTTTTTATTTTTGGGTATAAGAGAAAACAGACCACGAAGGTCCAGGCGGTCAACCGCATGCCGGACCCTCGTGGTTTTTTTATGGGCATGCCGCGTAACGCAACCCAAATTGTGACAGGAGAAGAAATCGATGGCAGCCTGCGGCGGGAACGGGTTCAAAAATAGAATCGAGAGATACTGGAACTGGAGAAGCGAAAGTTACGAGTTGGATCGGGATAAATCCATCGAAACGGTAAAAGACTGGGAGACGGCCATCAATAACTTGGTTTCCC
This sequence comes from uncultured Desulfosarcina sp., assembly GCA_963668455.2. GTDB lineage: Bacteria > Desulfobacterota > Desulfobacteria > Desulfobacterales > Desulfosarcinaceae > Desulfosarcina. The sequence continues at coordinate 191,830 of CAXXOY010000011.1, read as the reverse complement.
ATGTGCAGGGAGAGGGACTTCGCGCCCTCGATGTGGGCACCGGCCCGGGACAATTGGCGTTTTATCTGGCGCAGGCGGGATTCGAGGTCACGGGGATCGATATCTCCCCGGGCATGATCGATCGCGCCCGGCAAAAAGCCAGGGAGTTCGGGCTTTGCGTCGATTTCAGGACTGGTGATGCAGAGCATCTTTCATTTGAGGACAATACTTTCAATGTGGTTGTCACCCGCAACCTTGTGTGGACGCTGCCCGACCCCCAGGCAGCCATCCGGGAGTGGCACCGGGTGCTCAGGCCGGGCGGCCGTATCGTTATTTCCGACGGCTATTGGAGCAACATCACCTGGTCGCGCCTTCATCGTCTGGCATTGAAAACGGCCAAGGGGTTTTTCAAGACCGGCAGCCTGATTTCGTGCCGGTTCTTTACCCATTATGCCGGTTTAATTCATGCTCTCCCCCTTTATGAAGGCGTAACCCCCAAGGACGCGGGCAGTTTGATGAAAAAGGCCGGGTTTCAAGAGGTTCTTGTCCTTGACACTCATCGGCATTTCCGGGTCAATCCCTACGGCAACGGGGCAGGTTCTTCTCCTTCTTTTTTTATCGTTTATGGGAATAAGTGAGGTGTTCTTTTTATTAACCCGGGAGCCTGTTTGGGTACCTGGTATCAGGTCCGATAGCAAGATGGGTTGTTGAACAGGCCCGGAAGAACCAAAAGGAAGAGGAAGAGAGAAATGAGGATGAAAAATTTAAGATGCGTTTTATGTCTAGCGGCAGTTTCCATGGCCCTGGGATTTTATTCCCCCGCCCTGGCCACGGACCAAACCAAACAGATCGCAGATGAACAAACGACGGAATCCGGCGATGCCATGCAACTTGAGGCTATAACGGTCATCGCCACCAAAACGCCCAAGGCGCCTTTGGATTCGCCGGCATCGGTTTCCGTGATTAACGAAGACGAGATCGAAGCATTCAGCTCGGAACATCCCTTCAAGCCTCTGTTTCGGACAGAGGGAATTTACCCCCGCCAGTACAGGGGATTGGCCGATTACTGGTCCCGTCCGATGATCCGGGGAAACCGGGCCCTGGTCATGGTTGACGGGCTCAACTGGTACGATTACGGCCAGTACTACAACACCGGGGCCATCCCCATGAAGGACATCGACACCATCGAGGTGGTCCGGGGCCCCTTTTCCGCCCTTTACGGCACCCTGGCCCAGACCGGCGTCATCAACTATGTGACCAAGATTCCCTATGAGACGGAGGCAGAGGCTTCCCTCACATACGGAACCGATAATACCCAGTATTACAGCGCGCGGGTTGCCGACCGCCCCTTTGCCACGCCCGAGGATTCCGAGAATCTTTCCTGGGCGGAGAAAACGCTTGGAGACAAGTTCTTTGTCTCCATGAGTTTTAAATACCGCACCACGGACGGTTACGAGACCAACCCGACCTACAAAACGCTTTCAAGCCCGGTGGGCGCCGGAGATTTGGATGCATCCATTCCCATCGCCACCAACGTGGCTTCCGATATCAATCCCAAGAGCGGCGCCACCCGTTATATCGTAGGCACCCAGGGAGACAACTGGTATGAGGATTACGGCGCATTTGTTAAAACCGGGTATGAGTTTTCCGATCTTTCCAAAATCTGGTACAGCCTGAACATCAGCCAGTTCAAGTATGGATGGGAAGGCGGCAAAAGCTATCTAACCGATGCCGACGGCAATGCCATCTCTTCCGGCAGTGTTTATATCCAGGATGGCTCCGACTACTACCTGACTAGTTTGAGCGACACCACGTTCACGGCCACCTCCTATCAGAAAGAGTCCTACGTCCACACCCTGCATTATGACTACTCCGTGCCGGGCGAGTTGGATGTCTACGCCCTGGTGGGGTACAACGACAAGGAAACCCAGTCCCACTCGGTCTCAAGCGCCTACACCAAGGTGGAAGACAACGATCTTTTCCAGGCCGATCTATCCGCCACGTTTCATTTGATGGACAGCCGTATTCTGTTGACCGTGGGTACCCAGGGCGTGAAAGAGACGGCGGAGGTCACCAAATACAATTTATACAGTCCCAGCGATTCCCAAAGCTGGACCACCGTTCAGACCCAGGATTCGGGAGAGAGCCTGACCTGGGGCACCTTTGCCCAGGCCGAATATACGCCCATCGATCCCCTTACGCTCTATGTGGGCGGCCGATACGACCATTGGTGGGCGACGGACACCGAGTATTACGATGTCAACGGCAACCATGCCACCGGCGAGGATGTGGACGACGGTCAGTTCAGCCCCAAGGCCTCTCTGGTTTACCGGTTGGTGGAAAATGGCATCCTGCGCGCCTCTTACGGAAAATCGTTCACCGCCCCCTCCCTGTATTACCGGATCGCCAGCTATAGCTACTCCATCGGCGGAGAAACCACCTATGCCGCCGGCAATCCGGATCTGGATCCCACCACGAACACCTCATGGGAACTGGGGACGGAGTGGGAATTTCTTGACCGCCGCCTGCGCGTCAAGGCCACTTATTTCCAGAACGAATTTGACGATCTGATTGTAAATGCGTCAAGAAGTTATGTGGTTGACGGTGAGTCGGTTACCATCAAAAAGCGGGTCAACGCGGAATCGGCGGATGTCAACGGCATCGAAACCTCAATTGAAGCAATCCTGCCCTGGAACCTGAAGGGCGGTCTCCACTACACCCATAACTGGTCCGAGTACACCAAGACCGAAGGCAACAGCGAAAACGGCTGGGAAGTGGATGAGGTTCCCACGGACATTTTCAACTTCTGGCTGGGGTATTTCACCGATTTCCTGGACGCCTCCGTTAACTTGAGGTATTCTGACAGCGCTTACGACGATCAGCGCGATCCCTATGCCGATTGCGTATTCAACGACTATTCGGATTCCTTTCTCGTTGACGCCCAGGTCACGGTGAGGCCCACTCGAAAAGTGGCTCTGACCCTGTCCGTGGACAACCTGTTCGATGAGGAATACTATGAATATTACCTGGGGCCCGGACGGACCGTGTTGGGGACGCTCTCGGTAGCCTTCTAAGGATTACCGAATGCCGATCGCGTTCCCACGATTCTATGTGGGAACGCGTCCGGATTATATAAACAAAGCAGTAATTATCCGCTTCCTGGGCGGACGTTATGGTACTCATGAAAATAACATCATTTCCAGAGCCGGGGGGCCTGTTTCACCAGGCCCCCCGGGGCATGTTACTCCTATTACTGGCCTTGTGTTTTTGGCCATCCGCTGCCCTGGCGACCGACACCTTGACCATTGCCGTCCCGTTTGGACCCGCCACCGCCATGCCCGATCCGGCCAAGGGCTCCAACGGCTGGTACACCAGCGAGGCCGGGGTGACCGAAACGCTTTTTATCCTCGACTACGACATGAACCTCAAACCCTGGCTGGTCGGCAAGTATCGCCAGATCAGCCTCCTGGTTTGGGAAATCGAGCTGAAGCCGGGCATCCGTTTTCACGATGGAAAGCCCTTGAACGCCGAAGCGGTGAAAGGGTCCTTTTCGCGGGTGATCGACGAGAACAGCCCGGTATTCAACAAAAAGGTCGAGAACCTGCTCGACATCAAGACCATCACCGTCAAGGGCGAGCTTATCCTGCAATTCGAAACCCGCCAGCCCAACGCGGGTTTTCTTTACGATCTGACGGATCCGGGAACGGCTGTTATTAGTCCTGGGAGCGACGCCAAGCATTTATATGGAACAGGGCCGTTCAAACTGGACGAGGTGGCTCCCAAGGAGAAAATCGAAGTCTCCCGTTTTGACGATTATTGGGGCGAAAAGGCCCGGATGGAAAAGATCCGTTTGAACCTCATTGCCAATCCCACCACCCGTATGCTGGCTTTTGAGGCCAATCAGCTGGATATTGCCACTTATTTCCCTGAAAACGACGCGGTGCGCATCGCCTCACGCGAGACTATCAAGATCGTCAACCAGCCCACCAACCGGCTGTGCTTTTTCTTTGTACGCACCAAGGACGGCCCGCTGGCGGATAAACGCGTTCGCCAGGCGGTTAATTTGGCCATTGATCGTCGGCAAATCATCAAGTCGGTTCTGGCCGGCATCGGCGGCGAGGCCTGTTCCTCGGTTTTTCCGCAAACCCTGCCTTGGAACAACAGCGCACTTGCCCCTTATGCCTTTGATCCGGACAAGGCCGCTTCACTTCTGGCCCAGGCCGGCGCAAGGGATGGCGATGGCGATGGTATTTTGGAAATCGGCGGTCAGCCTTTAGTGCTCAACATGTGGACCTATGAAACCCGGGCGTCTCTGAAACCCTCCCTCGAACTGGTCCAGGCGCAACTGGCCAAGGTGGGGATTGGCGGCAAGCTCAAGGTGACACGCAAGGGTGCGCCCATCAATCAGGCTATGCGCAGGGGAGATGTTCAGTTGAACCTTCAGATGTGGAACACCGCTCCCCAGGGAGACCCGGATTTTTTCATCGCCAATATTTTTACCAGCCATGGCGGCTCAAACTTTATGGGGTATAGAAACGAGGAATTGGATGCCCTTGCCCGGGAAGGGAAGAAAACTTTCGACGAGAAAAAGCGCAAACAGATTTATGACCGCATCCAGGAAATCATCCATGATGAGTACCCGGTGATCGTTTTGTTCCATAAATCCATGGTGTCGGCCATCAGCAATAAGGTTGTCAACTATCGCATTCATCCGGCCGAGCGGTATCTGGTTTCTTCCCGGCTTGGAAAACAGTAACGAAACCGTGATGCAGATGCCGGAATCCCCTGTCTTGCAAGCCCGTAAGGTGTCGGTCGATTTTCCCTCCGGAAGTGGATGGACGCCCATTCTAAGAGATGTCGATTTATCCTTGTGTGCCGGAGAAATTTTCGGTCTTGTGGGGGAATCCGGCTCCGGCAAAAGCCTTCTGGCCCGCACTCTGACCCGGCTGGAAGCGCCCGCCAGAATCTCCTCCGGCACCATCCTGATGGAGGGCCGGGAGCTTGCATCCCTCACCCAAAAGGAGATGGTGAAAATCAGGGGGAAGAAAATCACCCTGGTTCTGCAATATCCCGAAACAGCCATGGATCCGCTTTTCATCCTGAATGCACAGTTTCGCGAAGTTCTTTCGGCAACGGCCGAAGCACCGATTAAAAGGGGGAACGCAGCCTTGTCGGCGGTATACAAACTGCTGAAGGCCGTGGGAATTGCCGTGCCCCGTGAGCGTTGTAGGCAGTATCCCCACGAATGGAGTCGCGGCATGCTGCAACGGGGCCAACTGGTCATGGGCTTTTTGACCAGGCCGACGGTCATGATCCTGGACGAGATCACCTCGGCCCTCGACCCCACGGTTTGTCTTCAGATTCTGGACGCGGTGCGGCGCTTGAAGGCCGAAACGCATACCGCCATTTTGTTGATCACGCACGATCTGTTTCTGGCCGCCGAGATCTGTGATCGTGTGGCCGTCATGAAAAAGGGAGAAATTGTCGAAACCGGAACGGTTCGGGAAATTTTTGACCGTCCGGCGCACGCATACACCCGGGAGTTGATTTCTCTTGCCCGGTAATGGCATCCTATCAAGTCCATCCAGGCGTCCCATGGGCAGTGGACAGGGTGAGGGGAAAATGGCGTCAACCTTTTCAACACTTCATATCAACCGGCTGACCGTCAAGTTTAAAGACCGTACCGGATTGCCATTCGGCAACCGTACCTTTTCCGTTGTGCGCGATATCAATCTTGAAATCACAGCCAACCAAACCGTATGCCTTCTGGGAGAGAGCGGATCGGGAAAAACCACCCTGGCCTGGTCTCTGCTGGGGCTGCACCCCTTTCATGGCGGCGGCATGGCATTCAATGGCCAGCCCATTGAACAGCCGGGCGACAAGGTCCACCAGAAGCTCCGATCCTGTTCTCAGATGATTTTTCAAAATCCGGCGGCCTCCCTGGATCCATATTTCTCGTTGAAGCGCTCCATCACCGAACCCCTGATTGCCAGAGGCGTCACCAAAAGAGCGCGTGCCGAGAGACTCCGCGAACTGGCCGACCAGACCGGTATTGCGTCTGAATTGTTGGAGCGCCGCCCCTCGGAAGTCTCCGGCGGGCAGAGCCAACGCGCCTGCATTGCCCGGGCCCTCTCCACCCGGCCGGCCTTCCTAATCCTGGACGAACCGCTCACCGCATTGGATGCCATCGCCCAACGACAGTTGGTGGAACTTCTCCGTAAACTTAAGGAGAACTACCGGCTAACCTATTTTCTCATCACCCATGACATGGCCCTGGCCAGGAGGATAGGAACCCATGTGGCCGTGATGTACCTGGGCCGCATCGTGGAAACGGCCCCGTCCGAGGCCTTTTTCGCCAACCCCTTCCATCCATACGCCAAGGCGCTTTTGTCCAGCGCGCTGACACCCGGCGTATGGGAAGGACCGCGCATTGTTCTCACGGGCGAAGCGCCCTCCGTGCGCCGGCCGCCGGCGGGTTGCACCTTTCATCCGCGCTGCCCATGGAAGATGCCGATTTGCCAGAAATTACCGCCCGTGAAAACGGATATGGGCGGCGGGCATCGGGTGGCCTGTCATCTGTATGCTAAAAGAGCCGGGGAGGAGGTCTGAACCATGGCCTTTTTTCTGTGCAAACGCGCGGTAACGGCTCTTTTGGTGTTTCTGGGGGCCACCTTCGTCACCTACGCCATGATGACCATGGCGCCCGGCGATGCCTCCCTGGCGGTGGCCGTGGCCCGCTATGGCGAGGAGGCTGCCGCAGACCCGGCAACGATTGAATATATTCGTGAGAAGGAAGGCCTGGACAGACCTTTTCTCATCCAATACGGCCACTGGCTGAAACACATTGCACGTCTCGATTTCGGGCAGTCCATGGTGGAAGAAGTGCCGGTCTGGCCGCTGATTAAAAGCCGTTTCCAGCGCACCCTGGAACTGGCCGTGTGGGCGATTGTCGTGGCCCTTTGCGTATCCTTGCCCATCGGCTTGCTGGCCGCCATCCACCAGGGGACCTGGATCGACGCCCTGGGGGTGGGAATTGCCGTGACAGGGGTCTCCCTGCCCAATTTCTGGTTGGGGTTGCTCTTGATTCTCGCCTTTTGCGTAAAACTGCAATGGCTGCCCAGTTTCGGTCATGGAGACTGGCGGCATCTGATCCTTCCGGCCCTGACTTTGGGCACGGCCCTGACCGCCTACACCACACGGATTCTACGCTCGGCCGTTATCGAGGCCATGCAGGCCGAATACCTCCTGGGAATGCGCGCCCGGGGCGTCGGTGACCGGACGACGCTCATGAAACATATTGTGAAGAACGCCCTGATCCCCGTTGTCACCGTGGTGGGCCTGGAGTTCGGCATGATCCTGGAGGGCGCGGTGATGGCCGAGACCGTTTTTGCCTGGCCGGGGTTGGGGGATTTGATGGTCAGCGCCGTGAGCAATCGGGATTATCCGCTTATCCAGGGGCTGGTGTTGTTTACAGCGGGACTGTTTGTGATGATCAATTTCGTCGTCGATATCGTTTGTCTTTATCTCGATCCGAGGATTCGTCTGCAATGACAGTGAGTAAAACAGATATGGCGTCCGGCCGTCGGGAGAGGATTACCACGCGGGCTTTACGCCGGTTGACGCGCAACCCTTTTCTGGGGGTGGCCTGGGTAATCGTGGCCGTGGTCTTGCTGGTCGCTATTGCCGGGCCGTGGATTTGCCCCCATGATCCCGTCCAGACAAACCTTGATCTCAGGTTGGCATCGCCTACATGGCAATATCCCATGGGCAACGATTCCCTGGGGCGCTGTCTGCTTTCACGGGTTTTGTACGGCGCACGCATGTCCATCGGCCTTGGAATAACCGTGGTGGTATTTTCGACGCTTATGGGGGTTCTCATCGGGCTGCTATCCGGATACATAGGCGGTTTGGTCGACGAACTTTTGATGCGTCTGGTCGACATCTTTTTTGCTTTTCCTGAAATCGTAGCCGCCATGGCCGTGGCCGGTCTGCTTGGGCCGGGCACACTTAATCTTCTCCTGGCACTCTCCTTTACCAGTTGGATGCGTTATGCCCGCGTGGTGCGCGGCGTCACCCTCTCGGTCAGGGAGCGCGACCACATCAAGGCCGCCCAACTGGCAGGCCGTTCCCTCCCCGCCATCATCGGCACACATATCCTGCCGGCCAACATGCCCTCGATCATGGTTCTGGCCACCGTCGGCCTGGGGAAGGCCGTTCTGGCCGTCTCGGCTCTGGGTTTTCTCGGCTTCGGCGTTCAGCCGCCCCATGCCGAATGGGGCATGCTGCTCATGGAAGGCAAGGATTACATCATGACCGCCCCGCATCTTTCCATCTTTCCCGGCCTGTGCATCATGCTTACCGTGCTGGCTTTTAATCTTGTTGGGGATGGTTACTAATCGTACAACCGTTCCAATTGGTAAATAAGCGTCACTAAAAAGTGTCACGGGAGCAAGATAGACCGGGGCATGCCAATGCTCAATAGTATCGTGGCGGGTAATACGCGCCCCATTTTTTGTCGATGATTTTTCTGCCGCATGAAAGCTTTTGGTCCAGGCTTTCAAGGCTTGAGAAGGGGCCTGACATATAATTGATCCCGGTATAGTTTGAAATCAGGAGATAGCGCCCATCTTCAAGGATAATCCCCGCGCCCGTATGGAGACCATCCCAGGGATCATTATTCCATTTTACACTTCTCATAAACGTTTCATAGCCAGCACGGTCAAGCATGAATCGGGCAAAATAGGCCGCGTCCGTGCATTGGGCTTTTTGGTCAAAGAAGGTAAAGTAGACGCCGCTGGCCGGGATTTTGCGGAAAGAGAAATACTTGTTGATATAATAGCTGACAAGCTCCGGTGAATTCAGTCGATCGGCCACCGTTTCAAATACCTTCCAGCGGGATTGGTCGACGGCCGTTTCGATTTGCCGCCAGTCATTGACGTTAAAGATTTTCCGCTTTCTCATAAAATCATTTATGATATAGCCTTGGATCTGTAGGTTATCATGCCGTTTTAAGAGCAGCGCATACTCTTCTGCTTCCTCCTGCGTTTGAATGCCGTCAATGATTTGGTGGATGTTTGGTCCATCTATCAAGCGGCATTCTTCACGCCACGCCGCATCGAGCATCTTGTCGAGGGAATAATGCCGATCGTTTTTATTTTTCGGAGAGGCCATCCTGGAAATCAGTCGTGGACGGCAATGGCCGTATTTATCGGTTGTGACTTTAATCTCGAGGCCTAAAAACATTCCGGAAACACACAGCTTTTCGTCCTGAATCAGCCAGAACAGCGCCTGTAGGGCGGAGCAATATTTTCGGTGCGCCGGCATGCCGATCCCGTCCATGGCATTGAACATGGCGTCAAATACGGCGGGTGCAAATTGATAGATTCTGAGCAGGTTGCTAAGGGCCAGGCGGGAAGAGCAATTTCCGGCGATCCGGATTTCGGGAAGTTTGGCGACTTCAGCCGCCAAATGGTAGTTTAAACGGTCAAGCTTGGCGAGGTTGCTGGTTATGGAACCTACATGCTTCATAGTTGCTCATACGGCGGATATGATCAGAATAATCGTTCAATCACTCAGCCTCCTCTGTTCGAAAAATCAAGGCGTTGGGTTGGCAAGACACACTATTAGCGTCTTTTCCGAAAGGCTCGCTTTTTTTTCCGCTTTCCACCGGAATCCGCCGGTTTTACCTTTATGTAGTTGCCGTTGAAGGCGTTGCCGTTCAGTGCTTTTATGGCTTTGTCCGCATCGGAATTGCTTGGCATTTCAACAAAGCCGTACCCTTTTGACTGGCCGGAAAATCTATCTTTAATGACTTTGATATTTTCGGTTTCGCCAAATTCTTCGAATAGTAGCTTCAAGTCATCCGTTGTCGTGACATGAGGTAGGTTTCCAATGTATATATTCATAATAATAAGATTGACCTTTCTTGCTTTGTGTAACCAATCTGTTAAAAAATATTACGCGCCCAGAAGGACAATGGGCAATGATAAGACTGAAGGTGCGCGTATGATGCGTTGAGGGCGAGGTATCCGAAGCTCAGTGCTTCAGGTGGAGAAACTAGGTTTGGATAGTCTCCGGAAATTACGCCTTTAGAAAAGGGCAAATTCCCATGATAGGAATATGCCCTGTTTCATTTTGTGTAAATCCTTAAACCACGGTAACGTTTGCTGCGGCAGGCCCTTTTGGACCTTGCTGTATTTCAAAAGTAACACGATCACCTTCATTCAAAGATTTGAATCCGGTCGCGTTTATAGATGAATGGTGGACGAAAACGTCAGGTCCGTCTTCTTGTTCAATGAATCCGAAACCTTTTGAGTCATTAAACCACTTAACGATTCCATTAGCCATGACAACACGCTCCTTTCAGTGTATTTTCAACGTCTCGATCTGAAGGTCGTCGCCCAGGCTACTGGTGAGCCCTTCCAGAGAGGATCTGTCCCGAATAAGGTACGTGCATACAGGACTTAATTGAATGGAGGAATAATACCGAATTTTCAACATTTATCAAGCTAATAATTCAGGGCATGGGCATGACCCGGTGGCGGATACTCCCCGAAAGTACTGCTTCCATATAATCCTCGGCCAGCCGTCGGCCGGCATCGGCCACCTGCCGCCAGGCGGCGAAGCGGGCCTTGTCGTTGCCGGCGAACCGATGGAAATCGGTGCGATCGGGGATTTTTCCGCAGGGGAGGCGAGAAACGAAATCGTCAGAGGGCGCCACCAGCAAAACGTCCGCCATACGATCGGCAGATGGTTTGCGCCAGGACAGGCGCTTATCGAACCAGCCGGGAATGACGCGCCGTGAAAAATGTGGATAGAGGACGATGCCTTGGCTGTCCAAACCGAATGGAATGTCCAGGTGGTAGTCCAGAATACCACCATCGCGATAAACGCCCGGAGGTGCGCCTTGAATCCTTTTTTTGCCTTGCATGACCCAGGGAATCGACCCGGATGCCAGGACCGCGTGCCTAAGGTTCATGGGCGTGAGGGGCGCATGGTCTCGGGGCCAGCTGCCGTCGTTTTGATAAGGGAGCGGTGTCCGCGAGTCGTGAAAAAGGGTCTGCCGAAAAAACAACCGTAGAAATCGACGCCGAACCAGATTGGCCGCGATCGCCGCCAGGAGGCCGAGGGCGAGGGCCGGGCGTGCCTCCTGGGCCGTCAGCCCGCGGCAACGCACGGCCAGCAGACCGAGCCGATTGACCGGATGGGCGAGAATGTCCCGCGGCCCGTCTTCTCCAAGCATGGTTTCGAGAATGCCCCGGCTGGTTGTCGATACTTCCCGTGGTGATGGTTTGAGCGAGTATGTCTGGTGAATATAGGCACCTTCCATACGGTCGATGGCAGCTATCGGATCGAGGCAGGAGGCGGCGGTGAAGCGCCAGCCGCCGATGGACGAGCCGATCAGATGGAGCGGCTTACGACGGTTTTTAAACCAATGACCAAATAGGGCGCGGTCCAGGTGGCCGAGGATCAGCCATTTGGGGCCGCCGGCGGCGCCGGCCATGACCTTGACATCATCCGGCGCCAGGCCGTTGTTGCGGATATGGGCCAGTGCCCGCCGCCCGGCAAGAAATTGCAATGGTGGTTGCTTCATGATGGATTCTTATGAGTAATTGGTTTTTTCATGTATGCCTTTTCTCCTACAGCAGGGATTCCACAGGTAGCAGTCCAATAAACCACACGCCCACCTTCTTCCAGAAACCCACATAAGGTTCGGAACCGTAGACGATTTCGCCGTTCTCTCTTTTCAGATGCCAGTGAATGGATGTGACGCCGTTATCGGCTTTGTGAAGGTCAAGGCGAAAGGCCACCTTCTCGATATTGCGCTCAAAGGCATCGGCACATCCGTCGGCAATCTCCGGGTTGAAGAACAATATGCCGATTTCGTTGTTGATGTTAAGGGATCGCTGGTCCAGATTCATGGACCCCACAAACATGGCCTTGCGGTCGATCAGCATGGTTTTGGCGTGCAGGCTCGATTTGCTCAACCCCGGCAGCCAGGTGAACTGTTTCGCCACTTCCGTTTTGATTTGCTCGTCCAGCTCATAAAGCACCACCCCTGCATCGAGTAGCTGCTTGCGATAATTGGCGTAGCCGGCATGAACGGCCAGGACGTCGTTGGAAGCCAGAGAATTGGTGAGAATTCTCACCTTCACCCCTTTTTCGCTGAGGCGGCATAGGGCCTCTGCTCCTTTTTCGCCGGGGACGAAATAGGGCGATACGATGATCAATTCGTCGGTGGCCTGCTGCATGGCCGGCCACAATTGAGAAATGAGACGTTCCGCATTCCAGTTTTTACCGCGAGGCTTTTTCTCCGATGAGTCATGAATGACCTTTGCTTCGGCCCATTGGAACTCAGTACGCCCGTCTTGCAGGCTGTTGGCCAAATTCGAGTTTTTCAGGGCCTCGATGTAGGCCGTCGCGCCTTCGCTTTTCGAAAACGCATCCGTTCGCCTCCGTAAATCGTCCAACTGATCGGGCGTGGCGGGCTGCGTCAATACCGGAGCGGGATAGGCCCATTCGCTGTTCCAATACTCGTCAAAGGCCTCGGATACGCTGGGAACCACCGGGCCGACCGCCAAAAGGTCGAGATCGGCAAAGGCCAGTCCGGGATTGGCATCGAAGTATTCGTCACCGATGTTGCGGCCGCCCACGATGGTTGCCTGGTTATCCACCGTGAAGGATTTGTTGTGCATGCGAAAGTTAACGTCCTTGAATCGGGTGAGCCACTGAAAGCCTTTAACTCCACCGCGAACAAAGGGATTGAAGAGGCGAACCTCCATTTTGGGGTGCGCGTCCAGCGCGGTCCAGACATCGTCGGCATCGCTTCCGTAAATGTCGTCGATCAGCATGCGCACCCGCACGCCCCGGTCGGCCGCCTTGATTAATTGATCGATGAGCAGTTGCCCCACCGTGTCCTGGTGAAACATATAGTACTGAACATCGATGCTGCGCTCGGCCAGGTTGGCCAGAACAACGCGGCCAACGAATGCATCCAGGCCGTTGCCCAAAAGGAATACCCCTGATTGGCCGGGGTGGTCGGCGAGGTACGAAGCGAATTCCCGACCTAACGGTGTTTCGTTCCCATTTTTAATGGCAAATGAGGACGGGCGGTGGATATCCTTGGGAAGACTCGTACAACCGCTGATTGACAACACCCAACAGACCAGCCCGGAGATAAACAACAGCTTTTTGGCAAACCGACGCACAAATGGCCTCCTTGTTAAGGGCAAACCCCGGCCAGGCCGTGCCGCTGCCGAATATCCATTAACTTTTGCAGGGCACCGCGCATTTTGCTTTCGGCTTGGGAATTGTCGGCGATTTTATCGTCCTGAACGATCAATTGGGGGAACAAGGCGCGGGCCTTCTCCTCCTCGCGACTGTCGGCAAAGGCGATGACCTGCACCCACAAACAGGCCAACGCATATTTCTTGTTTTCGGAAGTGGCGGCGGTTCGACCATACGCCCGGGCCACGTCGTGTTTGCATTTTACCAGTGCCTCCAGGCCGTTGTAAGCGTCCTCGCCCAGTTTGGCTCGCAGGGCTTGCAACTCCTCATCCTGTTTGGCTTTACGGTTGCTGTCGGCCACCGTTCCGGATATGGCCGCCGCGGTGGCGCCCGTGCTGGCGCCGAATACGGCTCCGCGCGCCATGGATTCGGCGGCATTGCCCCCAAAAACCAGGCCGGTCACCAGGCCGCCGACAGCGCCGACCACTCCGCCCATGGCACCGGCCTGGCCGGCCCGTTGGACCGTCTGCTGGGAACAGGCCAACAATACAATCAATAAAACGCAGACTACCGCATGAACCGCCTTATATGACTTGAAGATCTGTAATGGCATTGATTTCCTCTCTTTGTTCTCGCATCAACCCTTCGGCTTTTTTCTTTTGCGTCGTGCCGCAAAGTTTTTTTTCATGGCATCCTGAAAAAACGCCATCAATGTGGCGGACGACACCCCGATCATGAGTACGCCGTTCATGGCTTCCAAAGGCCCCAGAAGGCGGTAGCGCTGAGACATGACGATATCGCCGTAGCCCAACGTGGTGAAATTGACGGCCGAATGATAAACGGCATCTCGGAATACGTCAAATTCTCCAAGAAATAAAAACAGCAGTGCCCAGATGCCCACCTGGGCGACATTGCCGATAACCAGAATCAGCATCACCCCGTTGATCACGCCCATGGTCGGCCAGAAAGACGCCCGGTTGACCCGGGGTTGCCGGTGGGTATAAAAGCGAAATGCCGTTGCGACCAGTACGGACTGCAACAGCAGGCACGCGCCCATGGGGGGCAGTCCGTATAGCAAATTGATCAGCATGCAAAACCTCCTTGATACCTTCAGGCCAGATTGGTGATGGAACCATTCTTACCGCAGATAAATGGGAAACACAAAAAGAACCGGGGCGTGAGGGGGGGCTTAGAATTGTCTTTCGTCTGGAAGAGGGTTTAGGACAATGATATGCGGCTTGTTGCGGATGCTTGTGACCTCGGCCGCCACACCATAAACCGAGGCGATGGTGTCGGGCGTCAGGGTGAGCGATGGCTCTCCCGAGGCGATGATCCGGCCCTGGTCCAATACGATGACCGTGTCTGCATAGCGCGCGGCCAGATTGAGGTCATGCATGGTGATGATGGCCGACAGACTATTGGTTTTGACCAGATGCCTCAGTAATTCCATGACTTCGAGCTGATGGCGGATATCGAGGTTGCTGGTGGGTTCGTCAAGCAGGAGAACTTCGGCCTCCTGGGCGATGGCCCTGGCGATGGTGACCTTCTGTTGCTGCCCGCCGCTGATGGCTCCGAAATCCTTCATCGCCAGATCTTCGATGCGCATTCGCCCGAGGGCCTTGAAGGCCTTCTCAAGATCCTTGTTGCCGGTATGCCCGTTGCCATGAGGATAACGGCCCAGAAGGACCATGTCGATGACTTTGAACGGGAAGATCTCGCCGCTGGCTTGCGGCATATAGGCTATTCGCCGGGCAATCGCCTTGCGATGCAGGCTCCGGATCGGCCTGCCGTTCAGTTCGATGCTGCCTTTTTGCGGCCGCAGCAGACCGTCGATGCATTTGAGCAAGGTGGATTTGCCGGCACCATTAGGCCCCAGCAAGGCCAGAATCTGTCCGGGCAGGAGATCGAAGGCGATTCGGTCAAGCACCGGCCGGTCTTCGTAGAAAAAGGCCAGATCGTTGATGGTCAGTTTTACCGCCAGAAGTCACTCCTGTTTTTCATGATCAAATAAAGAAAAAGGGGGACGCCCATGAACGCGGTCATGATCCCGATGGGGATGACCGTGGGGGGAATGATGTTCATGGCCACCAGGTCCGATGCACTGAGCAGCAAGGCGCCCACAAGACCTGCCGCCGGTACGACGAAGCGGTTGTCACCGCCCAAAATCATCCGGGCCATATGCGGGGCGACCAGCCCGACGAAGCCGATCGTTCCTGTAAAGCAGATGGTGACGGCCGTTAAAAGCGATGCCGCCATCAGGATCAAGACCCGCGCACGCCGGACATTGGCGCCCAGGCTTGCGGCCACCTCGTCGCCGGTATTCATCACATTGAGATCCCGGGTTTTCAGCAGCAAATAGGGGATGCAGAGCAACATCACCGGCAGCATGAATCGCAGACTGCTCCAAGTCGATTTACCAAGGCTGCCCACCATCCAGAAGACCACTTCGCTCACGGCCCATGAATCGGCAAAATACTGCATCACCGTGGTGCCGGCACCAAAAAGATAGGACAGGGCAATGCCGGCCAGCACCATGTTTCCCGGGGTGGCCCCCTTGTAGCGGGACATGCCCAGGATGAGCATGGCGGTGAGCAGAGAAAAGACAAATGCGTTGATGACCACGAAAAATGCGCCGCCACCAAGTCCTTTGCCGAAAATAATGGCCAACGCCGCCCCGAATCCGGCACCGGCCGAGATGCCGAGGGTGAAGGGGCTGGCCAAGGGATTGCGCAGCACCGGCTGCATCACCGCACCGGCGATGGCCAGATTGAACCCGGCGGCAAGCGCCATGAGCAGCCGGGGCAGCCGCATATACCAGATCGCCCTTGCGGCGAGTTCTCCCGGTGCTGCAAAATAATCCGGGAAAAAGCGGCCAAGCAGCGTGGCGTACACCTCGCCCACCGAAAGGGTAAGCGGCCCCAGGGTAATGGAGAAGAATCCGAGAAGAACGATTGCGGCCATAAGCGAGAAAACGAATAATCGCTTTCTGCCGGCATGGCGTCGATATTGGGTCAGGATGCCGGTTTCGGTTGCCATCGGTACAGTTCGCTGCTGTCGAGAAAATCCGAAAAAAGACCGTCCACCCCGTAAAAGCGCCGCAATATTTCATTACCCTCTTTTTCGACGTCAAGATCACGGTAGAAATCCGGATAGAAGAGCTTGGCCAGGTAGTAGATTTCGCATAGGCCCATGGCGGGGTCCCAGCCTTTCATGAAACTCCGTGAGTAGTAAATTCGCTTGCTTTTTACAGCGGCAACCGTCTGTAGGGCCGGATCTTCGAGGATTGTCTTGATTCTCACACCAACCTTTTTGCGGGTCCACCATTGAAGGAGGATGATGTCGGGGTTCCATACCGCCAACTGCTCCTTGGTGATATCGTAGATTTCGTAGGGTCTGGCCCCGGCCTGCTGGGCCACGTTCAGTCCCCCGGCCAATTCGATGGGATCGTAAGGCGCGATCGTTTTCGGGGCGTCCTGAACGGGCCATCCCCATAAGAATACCTTCACGCGCTCTTTTTCATCAAGGCCGGGGCGCATGCGGACAATCTCATCAACCTTGCCTTTTGCATAATCGATCAACGTCTCGGCCCTCGGCCTTTTGTCCATGATGTCGGCAACCAACCTGAGCATTTTGAAATCAAGGCATCCCGAGGCGTCAATGCAGACAACCGGCAGGCCGGTTTGTTCCTCGAGAATGCCGGCAAGTTCGGGATAGGATCCATAGGCCAGGATCAGATCCGGTTCGAGGGAACGGATGAATTCGACATTCGGTTCGCGGCAGGTCCCCACGCTCAAGATGCTTTTCAATTGCGGCGCCACCATAGGTGGCGCAAACCAGCAGCCATAGGAACTGCCCTCTTTGCCGTACATGAAATTCTTGACGCAGTCGTTGACGCCCACAAGCCTGTCCGTGACCTCCAGCTCGACCATGGTGCGGGTGCCGTCCAAAAAGGCCAGATCCACGACTTTTTCGACCCTCTCCGGTATTCTCACCGTCCTGCCCGCGCAGTCCGTTATCTTTCTTCGAGGAGTGCCTTCTTGTGCGGGAGCCGGTTTGTCCGTGCAGCCCGCCATCAAGGCCACCCCAAGCAAACAGACGCCCAACGCAATCATTCCGGATTTGCCTCGTTGCACCCTCATTTGACAATAAAGGTCACTTTCTGGGTGCCGAGATCGGCGGCAATCAGGTCGAAATCACTCGTGGTCAGGTAGGTTTCGCTGAGTTTTGACGTCGGTTTGATCAGATCGGTCTGTTTTAATTGCGGATCAAGCAATTCAAATCGATCGATGGAGATGCGTGCGCTGTGTGACACCAGGATATCATCCATGGGCAGGGAATGTCCCCAGCCCAACGAAATCAAGGCGTGTTGGGATTGATGTCCCTGGGATTCAAAGGCGTTGATCCAAAACAAGTGGGCATGGGCCAGGGGTGTGTTGAAAATCAGGGCGAGTAAACATGCGACAGTAATTTTTTTCATTGTGTTGTTACCTTTTAAAAGTTGATATCCAGCGCAGCCCCATAGGTCCGATCCGTCGCCGGATAGCCGCTGAGATTTTCATATTCCTCATCCAGCAGATTGTTGACATAGACCTTCAGGGTGGCATTTTCGAAAAATCCCCATTTTGCAAACAGGGCCTGCCTGACCGCCAGGTCGAACACATGATAGGCGTCCATAGCAATATCCGTGAACTCCCATTCATCCGGACCAACCTCATTTGCCTTTCGAACCACCTGATCGTCCTGGTATTTATAATCGAGCAGCAACGTGGTATTCGCGAACACATTATAGCGCAAACCGGCATTGACCCTGTTCTCGGCGACATTGTCGACGGCGTCTTCTCCGGCCAGTTCACTGCCCTTGTTCTCGAATTTCTGGTAGGCATACCCCAGATAAAAACTGAGATCTTCCATGAGGTGACCGCTAAGCTGTACTTCGATGCCGTGGCGAACGATCTTATCGAGATTGATGACGTAATCCTTGTACTCCATGCCGGGGGTGACCGAATTGCCGCCGCTAGGGGTGTATTTAGAGAAATTTCCGTTCCAGGCGAGATAATCCTCGATTTCGTAATAAGCGTAGTTGACCTTGAACTGGATGTCGCCCACTAATCGCCGTGAGATAACCGCATCGTAACCGATGCCGTGTTCGGGTTCGGTCCATGCGCCCACCGGCCTCCCTCCGTAATTGAAATCCCCGAAGTTGACCGGCGCGCGCCAAATCCGGCTGATCCCGATTGAGACGGAGGTGTCGCGCAGCCCGGCTGCCAGGTCATCCAATTCATAGGTGAGAAAAGATTTGGGCAACCAGTCGTCGAAACTTCTCTCAATCCAACGAGATTGCCCGGTAATGAGGGTGGCGCCGGTACTGGGGGAGAGGTTGTCCGTCCATGTCTCGGCATGTTCATAGCGCAAACCGGCGGTAAGGGTCAGGCGTGGGATGATCCGCCATTTGTGCTGAGCAAAACCAGCCCGGGTTTCCACCCGTTTTTGATCGTCAAAGGCGGCCGGCGAGCCCATCTTGGAATCATAACCATCGAGAAATTGCTGAACCTCGGCGCCGATAATGGTTTCATGGGCATCCGAAAACCGAATCGTGTCCTGCAATTTGGCGCCACGTGTATACCAGGTGGAATCCCAACCACCATTGTAAATGATGCCTGCGGTGTTTTTACGCAGGGTGGTTCGATCCCACTCCTCCTCACTGTAATAGGCGTTCAGATCCCACTGTCCCAGGGGTGAGGGTTGAAGGTAATTCAGGCGGTAGGCGGTGGCCGTTTCACCGTATTCGGGTGATTGCCATTCGTAATAGGACGATTGGTCCACCGTTGGATAACCACCATCGTAATCCCCCAAGGCAGCGCTATTGTTCACCGGAATCTCGCGATCTCCGGACGAGTGGTTGACGGTAAACAGGATATGGCCGTCTGAAGGCAACAAGTAACCGATGCGGCCAAAAGTCGAGTCAATATCAGCCTCGGAGTGTCTCAGGTAGCCGTCGGTGCTGTATCTCTGATACCCCGCGTCATAAACGAAATTTCCGACGCCGCCATTCACGGTGATGCCGTGGTTCTGGGTGTTGTAGGATTTATAGCTGGTGGAGAGATGCACCCTGGGGGTGATGGTGTCATATTTCTCAGGTGTTCTGGTGATCAGGTTTATCACCCCGCCGATACTCTGGGCCGGATATAATGCCGAATGCGGTCCGGGCAGGATCTCGATTTTTTCGATTAAAGGAGTCGGCAGCAGAGAATAATCCACGACATGGTAACTTTGGCGTCCGCCAGGCTTGTGAATGTTCGATCCGTCGATGGCAGTGACGAAGCGGTTGCTGCCGAATCCTCTCATCCAAAAAGAATCTTCACCGTCCACGATATCGCCGGGGACCAAGTCGGAGGCCTTTCTAAAATCCAGGATCGGCTGGTCCTTGAGAATATCTCCGATATTTTGAATGGACCCGATGGTCTCGTATGTATCGACGTCGATAACGGTTTTTTGTGGCTTGTGGGTAATTTCAAAAGGTTCGCTTTTCCCTGTTACCACCACATCATCGAGTTTATGAACTTCTCCTTGTCCGGCAACTGACGGGTCAGCCATGATCAATCCAAGCAAGCACACGCCAACTAAAAGCTTTTGCACCCCGATCCACTTCGTCCAAAACCATTGCATTGAAGTTCTCCTATGTTCCAAATAAAAAGCCATAACGGCAATTCCCTTATTCAGGGAAAAGCCTTCATGACTTTGTTTGGTTGCCGCAATATATGGCTATAGGGGGGAAATGGGTTATATAATGGCTTCTGCCATCTGTTTGTGAGATTTTATATAGCGAAAAAAATCACCTGTCTTTTGCAGGATGCACTTTCTTTATTGCGGGATGCACAAATGATCCGCAGCTTTATTTGCCTAACGCCTCTACCTGAATAAAACTTTGGTGTGAAACAGGTTGGTTTTAGCGGCGGAAGGTTTTCGGAGGCGTGCCAAAATGTCTGCGAAAGGCGGTGGTAAAGTTGGATTGGCTGTTGTAACCCACCGCAAAGGCGATTTCCGACAGGCTGAGATCCGAGTTGTTGAGCAAAAAGCGAGCCTTGGAAAGTCTCGCCTGGCGAAGAAGGGAAAACGCGGTGCCACCATACAATGCTTTAAAACCGTGATTTAGCTTGTTGCGGTTGAGCCCCACGATGCGGCTCAAATCGACAAGGCTCGGGGGATGTTCAAGACGGGTCAAGAGGATCTGATAAGCTTCTTTGATCCGATCGGTATCCCGCCTTCCCAGATCCGTTGATTCCGTGGATCCCCCGGGAGGCAGCTCGGCCATTTTAAGTGCTGCCAATTCGAGCGCTTTGGCCTCGAGGAAAACATCGCGGATGTCACCGGTATATGGGCATTCCAGAATCTGCCTGAGAACATACAAGATCTCCGCGTTGAAACGGGTTTGCCGATAAACCGGTTTGGTTTTCAATGGCCCTTTGACACCTTCACCTATGTGGGCGAGATACGTGGGCAAAGAGGTAAACAGCTCACGGAACACAGGCACTGAAAAATGGAGGGAAACGCCGGCAACGCGTTGATGATCCGGAAAAATATCGACGTCACCCCGCGTATGTGGCAAGTATGCTAGAACGCCGTCTCCGGGAATACGCTCCGTCACCGTTGTCGACCGGGAACCATGGCGCATGGTACAACGAATACGTTGGGACAGAGAAAAACAGAAGGAAATCGGTGCCCGATCAATCTCATAATTCATGCGAATCCGTCTATTCCGGGCATGGTTGGCCACCATTAACCGGACGCCGGGCCTTATATGGATGTTTTCACAACGAAGGGCCGGATGAAAATCGCTGTCTTCTATGGCAACATCTCTGGATATATCCGCGCATCCACCTGGTCCGGGAATTTCGGAACCGCCACACTTCGATTGGACATTGATGCGCCGTTTCATCACACCTTTTTCACCGCTAGCAGAGTGTGTTTTCGAATCGTCCATGATTTTTTTGTCATACCTTGTATGGCGATTCCCGTGAGTCCGCACCGAATAAAATGGTTATCACAATGATTGGGCGGATGTCTTTGGGGCACACCTTTTTTTATGGCCACGGAACAATCAATGGTTAAACCTAAATCAGGCGATTCAAATTTTGGTCTCCATGAAAATCGTATGATTTATAATGCATTGAGCCATGATGACCTCCCAAAATTTGAAACCCGTTGGGTTTGCCGATCTCACCGCATCTACGGCGTTGGATGTCTTCCCGTATAGCCTACTATAGCGGAAAGACACCCGCCTTGTATATGCGGCAAGCTCGACAATCGCCTAATTTAGGTTAAAATAAGTACTGCCGGTTCAATCTTTTGTCCATCACCGTTTCGATTACATCCAGCAGAACCGAAGCTGTCGCGATCTGAGAAATGGAAAATGGTCCCAGGCTTTTGGTCATGTCGCTGAAATGCTGCCCGCGGTTTTTTTTGATTGCATTAAATACCGCTGCGCCTGTCGGAGTGAGTTGCAACCGCAATCCCTTGCCACTGCCCTCGAAGTCGTCCTTCGCCACAAAACCTTTTTTTAAAAGCTTACTCACGATTTGAGAGGCCGCGCTTTTAGTAACCCCGAAATAAGCGCCCAGTTCCGTTACGCTGAACGATTTGTGCTCCACGATTGCCAGGAAGGAATGCCCCTCGGCAGGTGTGATATAAAAGTCTTCGGTCAAACGAACCGGAATTTTTTCAATGCGTCCCTGTTTGTTGATGATTCGCATGAGCTTGCGCAAAAGCACTTCTATCATGTCTTCTTTATTTTCCATTATCATATCAAACGAGATATTCTCATGGAGAAAGCTGTTGTCATGTCTACGCATCATTCCCAAACGGAGACATCCGCCGCAACCGCTCTATAATTGGCGGCATTTTTTCGATGATGAAATCGATCTCTTCTTCGGTGTTGTAAATACTAAGAGAAAAACGGATCGAGCCGTGGGCCGCGGTGAAAGGTACCTCCATGGCGCGCAACACATGGCTGGGTTCAAGCGAGTCTGAAGTGCAGGCCGATCCTGACGAGGCGCAGATGCCATGCTGGTCCATGAGCAGCAAGATGGACTCCCCCTCAACGTACTCGAAGGAAATGTTGGTGGTGTTGGGCAACCGGTTATCCGGGTCACCGTTGAGCAGGCTGTCGGGCACGCGCTGTAAAAGCCCGCTTTCCAATTTGTCGCGCAACGCCCGCACCCGGGTATTCTCTTCGACCATGGTATCCATGGCCAAACGGGCGGCCCTTCCCAGTCCGATGATGGCGGCGGAGTTCTCGGTACCGGCGCGGCGTCCGCCTTCCTGGTGGCCACCCATGAGAAACGGCGCGAACCTGATTCCTTTGCGAACGTAGAGTACCCCGATACCCTTGGGTGCGTGTAGCTTGTGCCCGGACAGGGAAAGCATATCAATGGCCGAGTCGGTCATGTTGATGGGAATCTTGCCCACTGCTTGAACCGCATCGGTATGGAAGGCAATTCCTCGCCGATGCACCTTGCGGGCGATCTCCTCCACGGGGAAAATGGTTCCGGTCTCGTTGTTGGCCCACATGATGCTGACAATGGCTGTATCGTCACACAAACTCTTATATAAGACGTCCAGATCCAAGCGCCCTTGCCGGTCCACGGGCACGAAGGTGGTCCGGTAGCCATTCTTGCCCAAATGCTCGACCAGACTTTTTATCGCCGGATGCTCCACACGGGTGGTGACGATGTGTTTCCTGTCCGGATGAGCACAAAGGGCAGCATGAATCGCCGTGCTGTCACTCTCGGTACCGCAGCTTGTGAAAAGGATCTCCTCGGGCAGGGCGCCCAGCAATTCGGCCACCTGCGCGCGGGCCTTTTTCAGTTCCCTTTCCACGCCGCCGCCAAAGGTGTGCATGCTGGAAGGGTTGCCGTAAAAGTCCGAGAAATAGGGCAGCATAACCTCGACCACCTCCGGCGCGACACGCGTGGTGGCGTTGTTATCCACATAAATAGGGTTCATGGATCACACCTCCCACTTTTTTCGATATTGGTGGAAGGGGCCTTCATTTCTGCGGCCCGGAATGCATTGCCAAGCACCCGGTCGATAATAAACTGGATCTTGTCATGGCAGTTGCCGCAGCCTCCGCCGGCCTTGACATAGTCGGTCACTTCCTTGACGGAGTTCAGCCCGTTTTCCTTCACGGCCCGTTCGATCTGTTTGTCGGTTACGCTGAAACACTCACAAACGATCTCGCCTTCAATTTCCTTCTCACCTTCTCCCCGGTAATAGGCAATGGCTTTTTCCATGGCCTCCCGCCCCATGACCGAGCAGTGCATCTTCTCCTTGGGCAGACCGCCCAGATACTCGGCAATATCTTCATTGGTAACCTGGGCCGCTTCAGAAAGGGTCATGCCCCTGACAATCTCGGTCAGGGCCGAGGACGATGCAATGGCGCTGGCGCAGCCGAAGGTCTGAAACCTGGCATCAGCGATGCGGCCATTTTCATCCAGCTTGAAGGTCAATTTGATCGCATCGCCACAAATTAGAGATCCCACTTCTCCAATACCGTCGAAATCGTCAATAAAACCCACATTCCTCGGATTCAAAAAATGTTCTTTCACCTTGTTCGTGTAGTCCCACATGGTCTTCCTCCAAGAATAAAATGATGGGGAGTAATTGGTTTGCGGGTTCTCCGTATCTATACCCTGAATGCATCATCAGGATCTTTTCTATCGCCTAAAGCAGGCGATTAAATGGCGTAACGTCTGTTTAGGCATCGGTTAAGCGAACAACCCCAAACTGAATCAAATAGGTATACTCAAAAGCCCGGTAATCGATCCGATGATAACCAAGCGAAGTTAACGAGGCAGTCAATTCCTCGGGAGAAATCCTCATTTCAAGCGGTGGCCCAAAAGGCTGTTCTTCTTTCTTGCATTCGATGATAGCCAGCCGGCCGGAGGGTTTCAGGATACGACGAATCTCCCTGAAAATGGTTTTCTCCGCCACCGGGAGTTGAAAAATATGCAAAACCGTGGACAGCATGCAGCAATCGACGGCGCGATTAGTGATGGGCAATATTCCGGTGATATCGACGGTCTCGGCCTGTATGTTATCTATTCCCCGGGAGGCGGCTTCATTCTTCAATCCATCGATCTGAGGCTGCCATTTGTCAAAAGCGAAAACCTTTCCGGAAGGGCTGACAATCTTGGCGGCTTCCATGGCATAGTCCCCCGGCCCACAGCCAAGGTCGAGAAATGTTTCCCCCGGGTTCAATGTCATGGCCTCGAAAACAGCTTCTGAATCTTGCATCCGAAAGCTGCTGGGCCCCCGGCCCGATCCATGATGACGACAATTTTTAGCAGGTTGTTTTTCTTCGTACACGACGACTCTCCTCCTGGTTGGCAATTTGATTAAAAATGAAAATCGAGCATTAACGCACCATAGGAATTATCCGTCCCCGTCTTATCTTCGCCGGGTGATGCGTCCGGTAATGAACTTTCGACCAGCATATCGGTTTCATGAAGAATGGCCATGCGTATGGAAAACAAACCATAATAATGGTAATTGAGGCCGATCATCCCTGCAAAGGCAAAGGTTTCCCGATCGACATCGCGGTCGTCATCGGTGATGATACTGCCATCGAAGAAAACCGAGTAGAACATCGAAAGGGCTTTGGCGGCCAGAATAAGTTCCACGCCGTGCGGCGATGCCGTTTCCGGTTTGGGAATGAGCGTATTGCCAAAGAAGCCGTAGCCCGGTGGCGCCGGGAAAACGCTGAAGCCTTCCTGGATGTTCCACCCACATCGCACGCCCAAGGCAAGATCGATGCCAGTGATCAGGTTGCCGCAGTAGACCATTGGGGACAGGAGAAGTTGCCCGGCCCAGCCGTTGGTGTAAGTGCCTCGGTCGGCCAGGCACCGGCCATATCCATAGGCGATATTCTGATTATAACGGATTTTGGGGAGTGTAACTCCTAAAAACGGAATATGTAGTTGCCCGCCCCAAAAAGCATACAACATATTGTAATAACACAGGATAATCGCGCACTAGATTTTTTATTAATAATTTTATATAGTTAGAGACACATCCCCGCCAAAGGAGGTCTCTAACTATATGGGAATAGCAGATGCAAGATCCACTAACCAGAATAAAAGAACCATATGCTTACCATTTTCTCAAGGTAATTATGAACGTAATGTCACTGACCCGGTTGATTTCAGGAACTGCATCGACGAACAAATCGAATTGTTTCCTGAGTTATTTCCTGCTGCAATCGCAAATGGATATAGGATGAAGGATTTCTACTACTCTAAAAAATTATCCATATGGATTCGCAGAATTAAAATTGCCGGTGTTGCATACACGATTCGCCCTTCATTTATAATGCCATACATGGTTGGACTTGTTGACGATGTTGAAAGAGCCTTGTTTTTCAGAAAATTCAACGTGCCGTTTTGGGCCTTGAGTCATGTTTTTGGCAAAGATTCCATGTATTGGTATCGAATCGAGCAATCCATTGGACGAAACAGCATTGTCGGAACAACAGTCCGAAAGGGTGAGGATATTCCCAAACATCTTGCCGCAGACGAAAAGCACACACGGATCTTAGGCCATAAAACGTATGTAGCAACGACCGTTGGTAGCGGCTGCATTCTTGGTGCATCTGTCGCGGAAGATGCCGGCGAGAAATCGTTAACCGATGCCTATCGAGTATACAAACAAGAATCCCGATGCTTGGATCCGGCACACTCACCTGAGAGCGTGAATATAGACGGTTGGAAAGCTACCAGGAATGCTTGGCAAACCCTATTCCCAACGATAGCGATCATTTGCTGCTTTTTGCATGTGTTCATTAAAATCCGTGACCGTGCTAAAAAGAAATACAGAGATATTTTCGAGAATGCCGCATCGAAGCTATGGGAGTGCTATCGAGCCGAAAGCAAAAGAACGTTTTCTCAAAGAATCAGGAGGCTGATCGAATGGTGCGAAAATAACGATGCGCCATCCGCGATTATCAATCCCATAACGAAGTTAAGGAAAAACATTGCCAACTATCGTGTGGCCTACGACCATCCGAACGCACATCGAACCAGCAATATGGTTGATCGGTTAATGCAAAGAATGGATCGCCACCTATACGGTGCTCAATATTTTCATGGATCAATGGGTTCCGCACAATTGAGCATCCGAGGATGGACTCTGATCAATAATTTTGCGCCTTACAATCCTCGCACCGTAAAACAGCTCAATGGATTTAAAAGCCCGGCTGAGCGGCTAAACCAATTTCGATACCATGATAGCTGGCTTCAAAACTTATGTATCTCGGCTTCTTTGGGTGGGTATCGGAGCCCGCCCCTAAATCCGATATAATCAGGCGATATTCAAAACCGGTTCGCTCTTTCGCTGCGATCCCCAGCCTTGGGGGTTGTCACACTGGGGCAACTTATCATGGACATAGTGTTGGAAGTCTCCCGCCAACGATTCGTTGCCCAATATGCCAACGGATACCTGAAAACTGCGTGCCGTTCGTCGATTATAACCATGCCAATTCAAGGAGTAGGTCAGCGTACCCGCATATGGCAGGTCGTTTTCCGCCGGCGTGGCAATGGTAAGATCTCCGGGAGTGATCATGTTTTGTCCTATTCCCTGGCTGTATCCGACAATCAAGCCCTTATCGTGCAGACCGGGAAAATGTCTACCCATCCACGTTATCCATTTAGGAGCCTTGACCTCTTCCCATGTGGCGTAGCGAACACTGTGATATTGCAGGCTCCATCCATTGGTGAAGGCGCTGTCTTTGTCCCAAACGGCATCGTTATCGATTTCAAAGCGCAGGATCCCCTTGTTATAGCAACTATTGGTGTTGAAATCGCCGGCCCAGAGCGTCCTGTGGGCAAGGATGAATAGAAATCCGGCGATTAGCAGCAGCCCTTTTCTCACCATTCTCCTCTACAAATAATAGAGAAACGATTCGATCTTTGTACGGTCATTCTCATTTTGATTTCCATCGAACGTCAAATTGAGGACCGGCCTGGAATCGGCGGTTTCATATTCCCTTCTCACGATATTCAGGGATATTCCCGTGTTCTCATAAGCGGATGAGAGAGTGATGATTCCGTCGATGCGACGTGGGCCACCGGCAATTTTCGCCTGGCGATACCTTCCGAAATTGCCCGCATAGTACCCGATAGTCCTGTTCGCCCGTGCAATCAGGGCTTCCGGATCGGGCTCGAAAGGACTCTCCCCGGTAATGCTTTCCGACAGGCGGATCATGGCATTGCGCATTTCGGCGATTCTTCCTTCGGCAAGTGGCGATTTGCCGTTCCGGCCGACAAAATCCCGCCACATCATCCACATGTACTCACCAAACGGCGCATAGATAACACGATGGCCCTGTTCTTCCATGTTGCGCAGCGCGCAGTCGTTCATGAAGTCATTGAACACGATCAAGGGCTCTCCGACGGCAAGTATCCTTTTGCCGTTCCGGCCGGATTCGTTTTTTGAATCGATCATGCCGGCAACCGCCATGAGTGCTTCCATGTCAAAGCGTTTGTCATCGATCTTGGTGATAATTGTACTCAGAAGCGAGTCCCGTTGTTTCATGGGTGCAAACCGGATGAGATCGCCGGCAAGTAGCCCCAAAAAAATTGGCCAGGCCACGTCGAAATCACGGGTGGGCACATCTTCCATATACGGGGCGAAGAGGCCGACATGGTCGTATCCTTCCACATCCAGTTTGGCGCGGATGAAGCGATTCGCCTGACCATCGATCTCGGCCCCCTCGTTTTGCGGGATTGCAAAGGCCGCCTTGTTATCGCTCGATTTTCCGTTTTTAACCGCACGAAGCACGTCACCCAAAAGGGCGGTCAGTGAGAAGTATTCATTGGTCAGGGTGTGTTTTCTCCCCAGATCAAGGGATTCCGCATTGGTTTCCGGAAGGACGACGGCGCGGGTTCCCCTGGAAATGAGAATTTTTGCGAAGATATCAGCGTACGGATACAGGTTCGGCAGGCAGAGTATGGTTTCCGGATCGATATCGGCCATGTTGGTTTGGATATTTACCGGATGGTGGACAATTTGTTTGGCATACGTTTGCGGATCACGATCAGCCGTCACCGTTTTTTTGTCCAGGCTGTTTACGAAGGCCTCAAGCCGGGTGATGACGCCCACGTCCGAAGCGTGCTCGTCAACCTCGATATTCAGGTAAGGTTTGCCATCCATCAGTTCCGTGAAATAGTGGGTCATTACCGAATCCGGACCGCAACCGTGATGGGTCAGGAGAATGGCGTACAAGTTGGGGTGGGCCTTGATGAACTTCGCCGGCTCCAATATATGCTGGCCAAAAGGCCAGAACATATTGGGATGCTCGTCGGAGAGTTCCACCTCGGGAAGGTGATGAAAACCCAGCACCTGATATCCCATCTCCTTCAGCCTTTCGGGGATGCCCATGTTCAGGACCGGATCGGCGATTCCATATATTTTCGAGATCAAAACGAATGTTTTCGTGTTAGGATCCAATTGGCCAAGAACCTTTTTGCCATTTTCCTCGATTCGTGTTTCAAGGGCCTGAAGCGCGGCCATGGCTTGCTGAAGCGCGGCCTTGGTTTCTGCTTCGCTGCGATTGAGTTGCCGGCCAAGCCCGGCGAATTGTTTCATCATGAATTCCGGGCCCTGGTTGAAGGCGATGGTTGGAGAGAGAAGTTCGATACCCTTGGCATCCAGGTCCATGGCTTGCCGGACCACCTTGAACGCCAGTTGCATGAAGGCGCACCCATAATTCTGTCGTGTATGTGATCCGGGATGATCCACGGTGTAAAGGTCCGGGAAAAAAATGTAGTCCACCTTCTTTTCAACCAGCTCCGCCATGTGGCCGTTGATCAGCTTGACCGGGTAGCAGGCCTCATCCAGGGAGTACTCTTGCCCCAGTCGGATGGTTTTGTCGCTGGTGGTGTCCGATAGCAGTACATTTAAGTCAAGGGCCTTGAAAAAGGCATGAAACATTGGAAACATGCCATAAGTAAAAAGCGCCCGGGGAATGCCAATGGTCTTTTTGTTGTCTTCAAGGTTCTTGTCGTACCCATGGAAAAAGATATTTGCCGTTTGAACATCAAAGCTCTGGTCTTCGATCTTACACATGTTCTCGGATGGCTTACGAGTTGCAGTCGGGACAACAGGATCGATGTTGAAACCTTTGAATACGGTTTCACCACCTGCTTTTTCCTCGCGAGCAAGGATGGATGCGCCATAGGCGCCCGTGACGCTGAAAAACGGCGGAACAACGATATCCTTTCCAGTCATTGCCCTGAAGGCGTTGACCACTCCTTGATTGTAGGCCACGGCGCCCTGAAAAAAAATCTTTTCGCCGATTGTTTTACGCCCCACGACCCGATTGAGGTAGTTGAGAACGATGGAATAGCACAATCCGGCGGTGATATTCTCTAATTTTTCTCCCCCGGCCAACTTGGCGGCAACGCTGCTTTCCATGAAAACGGTGCATCTTTCACCCAGATGTGTGGGGTGCTCTCCGGCCAGGGCCAGGTTCCCGAAATTCTGAATGGGGATATCGAATTTATTGGCCTGTTCCTCAAGGAACGAACCGGTGCCCGCGGCGCAGATTTTGTTCATCTGGAAATCCGAGACCTTGCCGTTTTGCAGGCGGATATACTTTGAATCCTGGCCGCCTATCTCGAAAATTGTATCCACTTCCGCATCCAATACGGTGGCGCCTCTCGCCTGGCTGGTGATTTCATCCCTGACCACGTCAGCCCCCACCAGCCGACCGATCATTTGCCGGCCGGAACCGGTGACCCCCACGCCCCGGACGGCAATCGATTCCTGGACCTCGGCTTTCAACCGGCCAAGCCCCCAGCAAACGGCCTCGATGGGCTTGCCGGAAGTTCTCAGGTATTTAAATGCGATCAGGCGGCCGTCATCATCTGAAAGGACCAGGTTGGTACTTGTCGATCCCACATCGATGCCAAGCCAGCAGTTCAGCGCCTTGCCCGTTTCTTCCACGGAAGCGGCGGCGCAAATGTGCTTGTCGTCCCCATCATTGGAGCCATAGGCGGCCAGGGCCGGAAGATGCCGCCCTTCGTTTTCGCCGGAAAGAGAAATCGTGGACGTTTCCAGTGTGTTTAAAAGCCGATTCACATCCAATGCACGTTTTTGCCGGTTTGCCATAACGGCCGCACCCAGTGCACCGGCCACCGGCGACAGGTCCGAAACGATCAAGGCGCCCGCTTCCAGTTTCAATTCCTTTTCGAATGCCATGACAATCGCCGAATTTAAGGCCACACCACCGGTGAACAAAATCGGTTTATTTCTGGGCAGGCTGTTCATGACCGCGGCCCGATAATTTCTCACCGTTGCATGGGCCAGGCCCAACACGATATCGGCCAGCGGAACACCTTCCTGCAGGTGATGAGTGATATCGGTCTTGGCAAACACGCTGCATCGTCCGGCGATACGCGGTATGGATTCGCCCCTGGCCGCATAAGAGCCGAAATCCGTCAGCGCCAACCCCAGCCGTGAAGCTTGTTCTTCCAGGAAAGCGCCGGTTCCGGCGGCGCAACTGCCGTTCATGGATATTTGTATGCGGGATTGGTTCCGGTCGTCGAAGTCGGTTATATATTTCGCGCTTTGCCCCCCAATCTCGATAATTGAGGCGGCATCCTCACTAATTGACAGGCTCCCTTGAGTGATGGCGGCGACTTCATTGACACTGTCGATTCCGGCGGCGGCGAGAAATTTGCCGCCACTGCCCGTTACGGCTCCGAATGCGATCTCTTCCGAAGCACATTTACTAAGGACATTGACGAGCATTGCTTTCAGAACACTTTGAGCATTGCCTTTATGCAATAGATAATCATGATAAAACACAATGCCATTTATATCAGTCAGTACTGTTTTAATCGAAGCGTATCCGATATCGATACCCAGCGCATACGTGGATGTATTCACATTATATCCTTGTTAATACGGTGAAGGAGCCCTCTTTTAAGGCTATATTCATTGCAACCAAGCATCCAGGGAAGCTATAATGCCGGCGGTTTTATTCTTGACATCATTTAAATCATTCTCATTGGGCCGGTTTTCGATATCTCCCAGCCGTCCGCCTTTGTTCAGTACTTTCATTGTGCTGAACTGGCCCACCACGAGCCAGGAATCGAGAGAAAGATAGCCGATATGCTCAAGGGCACAATTCAGCCACATGTTCATGGGAAAGGCTTCTCTCTTCCCGATATGCGGCCCTGCAAATGTGCCGAAGCTTACACTGAACTTGCCCGGACGTATCGGGGCCGCGGGCTGAACCAGACCTCTCGCGTTATAGCTTGTCATTCTTTTTCTCACGTAGTTCATCATTGTTTTGGTTAGCAGCCAGTCTATGACCGGCGATCCGATGAAAATCAGGTCATGCTCAAGCAAGTCTAAGGCGGTATTCTTGCCAATCTTGACAATTTTCGAAGGCATGGCTTGGGCAGTGGTTTCGAATATTGCGTTTGCGACTTTTTCCGTATTGCCGCTTGTGGAATCGTATATGGTCAATGCGTTCATTAAATCCTTCTTTCTTTTGTCATGCGTTTTTTCGAGTAATTCCTCTTCCTTCGATCTGAAAATAATGCTCGCCACCACATAACCGGCATTTCCCGTCGGTCGTCGCTTTTGTGGACATAAGCTGCTCGCCGCAATTTGAGCAGATAATACTGTCAACAATTGGTGCGTACTCGGGCAAGTCGGCAGCTACCTTTTTCACTGAAAAAAATGCTTCGAAATTTTGCTCGATAACTGTAAATGCGGCTTTTCGCGCGGTATCCTTGAACCGTTTGTCTTCTTCCTCGGTATGGATCTGGTTTTTGATCACTTTCTCCACGAGCGGATAAAATTCAGGGACCAAACGCCCGATGGTTTCACGAAAATCGGGACGGGCACAAACACGTACGCCCATATCGTCACCCCTGATCGCCAAGGTCAGGGCATGCTTTCCCAGATCGCGATAGATCAATGCATTGTTGCCAAGGGTGCACCCCGATATCGCCTGCACGCCATCGGCAAAGCAGGCATTGATTTCGACGATAGCCATAAGATTTTCCAGGCCGTCGGAACTCGTCAATGCCTCGCCAAGCCGGTGAGGCCCGTATAGCAGGCCGAGCCCGTATACGGATGCCATGACGCCGAGCGCACTGCCCGGGCAATAATGGCCGTGGATTTCAGCCGTTTTTATCAGGCAGCGAGCCAGATCCCGCTTCTCGATGGCTTTGATGAAATCCGCCCTGGGATTTTGTTTCAGCCGATCATACCGGTCAACCTTTTCCATCTTCCAATTCCCTTCCTTTTATTTCCTCACAAACTGTACCGGATGGCGGCATAGACATTCGTGTTGTTCTCAAACTGGCCGAAAAAGGTGTGATCTTCTTCTCCAATGAAGATGTTGGCGCCGGTTTCCAGAACAATACGATCGGTGAAATCATAGCTGATTTTGGGGCGCAGATAGGCGTCTTTATCGCTGGGGGAGTAATAGCCGGACAACGACAGCTCAAGGGTTTGATTTATCAGCAACTGCGTGAGTTGCAAGGTGATGACTCTCCTGAACTCGTCCCTGGCCGGGCCACCGGAAAGATTCTTTTCATAGGCGCCATAATCCATCAGTTGCTCAACGTAGTACTGAAGGCTGGCGTTCAGGTCCATGGCCAGGTCCCGGGTGTACCCCACCACATAACGCATTTCCGAGTTGTTAATCAGCGGATCGCCGCCGTCGGAATCCTCGGCTGAATCGTAATAGGCCAGTTCCAGGTTGCCGATCCCTCCGCCAACTTGTCCCCGGATACTGGCACCATAAACATTCAGCTCGGGGAAAATAGCCGTTCCAGAAGCGGTTTGGCCACCGGGTCGTTTCCAGAACCCCCAATATCCATATAGCGCAAGCTCGTAATTGCGGACATTCCGGTAAATACGGACGGCCAGTTCGTCATCCTCGAACCAGTTGTCGGGTCGGTCGGCATGGATAATGTCGTCCTGCCCGGCATGGCGGGCTGCGCCCGCATCCCAATATGAGATATACTCACCGGTGATATAACGGTCGGAATCGAATTTTGGGGTGTATACCAGGTCAATGCTTGCCAGCTCGCTGAAAAGACTGATCTTTGCGGCATCCGACGGCGCCTTCAGGTATTCGGCGTCCCGTCCGATAAAATACGACTGCCAATCCTTGGGGAAAAGGTCATTGAGAAAAACCAGATCTCCCGTTCCCCAGGTCAGGACCTGCCGGCCGATCTTGAGATCCAGAAAATTGAACGGGCGCGAGAAAACCCATGCCTCGCGAACATCACTCTCTCCTTGCTCGGTGACGCCGTCGGCCCACACATCCCCCTTGAATTTGAACTCTGCCCAATCCGTGTAGGTGAACAAGTCCGCCTGAAGCCGGGTTTCCATCACCGAGATGTCCTTGGCCTCGGGATCCTCCTGAGTCCGGCAACCGGCCCGTGTTTCGAGAAATCCATGCACCTCCAGCGGCCCTAAAAATTCCGGCCAGGCCTTTCCCTTTTGCTCGGCCCCAAGGGCAGGGGATGAGATATGCATCATGGTTGAAAGCACTATCAGGCAGCTTGTCTTAATGAAGGTTCGTATCATCGCATCACATCCCTTGGCGGTCTTCTCAGGTAACGTTCGGAGAAAATATCGTCGCGGATACCGACATTGTAGTGAATGTCGGAGATGGTCATCTTTGTCATGCCGCCGCTTTCCAGGTTTTTGGCAACGGAAACGGTGACGGTCGGGTAGGTGACCGGTTGGCCGTTTTGCTTTGCCTGAATGGCTTCCACTTGCGACGATTCGATCACCCGGTAAGCCCGGCCGTCGCTCTTAAAGAACTCCATTTTCATCGGCAAAAAATTCTCTTTGTCGATATGGGCGGTATAATGGGCAAATTCCACGGTATCTGGCTTTTTGGGCGTATTTTTAATTACATAGTATTTTTCTGTTGTCTCGATCAGCTCATGGGAATCGTCTTCCGGGCTGCGGCCGGAAATATCCTCGTATAAAAAGTCCGATCCCACAAAACTCGTTCGTTTATCGCTTGCGGCGATGCGTTTGACTAAGTCCAAACTGGGCATGTAGAGCCATCGATCATCGTCCTTTTCGAGATCGGCATGTTTATGCACCATGAAGGTCATTTTGCGCACGTCGGCCGGCGCCTGAAAAAAGGTGTAGTACTTTTGATTCCGATCCAGGTTGTCATCATTCTTGCGCAGGCTGCTGAATGCTCTTTTACGTACCCGCCCCTGTTTGTCCGTGATTACCAGAGAGACCTTTGTCTTGATGTCAGCACCTTGGTAAAGAGCCATATGGTTGGCTTTATGGATTATTTTATCGGCCGTGGGCGATGCCGTTTGGGCCATGGCCACACCAGCGACCAAGAACAGCCCTCCCAATGAGATTAAAAAACGAGGTTTCATGAAAGATCTCCCTTCTTTTATTGTTGATGAGAAGCATCAGCTGCGATAGTACCGATTGCGCTCGTTTTCGGTTTTTTAAAGAACCAGGGTTCAAAGGCCGTCAACACCGACGGCAGCGCCAGCAGGGTAATGATCCCGGAAAGGGTCATGATGGCGAACAGCATGACACCCATGGTCTTGTAAGGAACGATCGGCCCAATCAATAACGGCAGGAAGCCGATGGCGATGACCAACACATTGCGGCTGATCGCCCGGGCCGGTTCGCCAAACAGGTAGCCATAGGTTTTTTCCCACGAGCCGGCGGCGTTGTAGTAAACGCGCCCGCGCTGTAGAAAATGGATGGCAAAATCGACCGCCATGCCCAGTGCCAAGACGCCCAGGACGGCGACCGGCAAATCGTAATCTTTGCCGGAGATGCCGATAATCCCGTAAATGGTCAGGATGGTGATGGTCAGCGGCACCATGCAAAGCAAGCCCCAGCGAAAAGAGCGGAACAGAAACGTCATCATGACGAAAACCACGGCAAAGCTTCCGATGAAAGAGCGCAGCATGGCAGGAATCAGCTTTTCCTGGAGAACCAGGTTGATATAATGCAGCCCCGCCCAACGATGGGTTGCGTTAAACGGCGCTGGGTTCTCTTTTATATAGGCATCGACGGCTGCTACGGCAGATTTCATGGCACTGCTGTCTCCGCTTTTAAGCTGCATCCACATATTGGCTTGGGCAAAGTCCGGAGTTACCATGTGCCACAGATCATTGGGGCGATGCCCCTGTTGGAATTGCAAATAGCATTCGGCTATGCCCTGCAGCTTATTCGGGATGCGGTAGTTCTCCGGCTTGCCGTCAATCATCTCCTGATTGATTTTTTTCACCACATCCACAACGGACGTGGTTTTCCCAACCAGTCCGGTTGCCTCCATGTGTTTTTGAAGCCCTTCCATGTAGGCCAGCATCTCGGGACGTTTAAAGACTTTCAATTTTTCTTTTTCCACGCCGATGTAGGTGAGAAGCTCATCGTAGGCGTAGAAATCCTCATCGGAAGCCGCTTGGACAAGTCGGCCCACCTTCTCTGCCACTGCGCCCAGAAATTCTTCCGTTGATTGTAGGTGACCGGTCTGTTCGGATGTATACTGAACAATGCCTCTGGCCAGGGCAGGGGCATTGCTGAATTCCGCATGAATGCTGTCGGCATAGGCGATTAAACCCGAGAAGAACGTTTTTACGAAATCAGGTTTGAGATTGTCCATCTTAGGCGCCTGCAATATCAGGTAGGCCGTATAGGTTCCTTCCAGGTGATGGTTCAGGGCGATGTCGGCCTGGCGGATGGGATGGGTGTCGACAAACCGTTTGGCATAGTTGTCATTGACATGGATCTGCATGGTCCCCCAAATGGCCACGCCCACCAGGATGACGAACACCCCCAGCAGTATCTTGGAATGCTGGAATGTCAGCCGCCCGGCGGATCGCAGGCCTTTGGTCAACAGGCCTTCCTTCTCGTTTTGCATGGCGGACATGCCGAAATCGACCAGTTTGCGTTTTGGAATCATCATGACATACGCCGGCACGAAAATGACCGTATACAGCCAGGCGATCATGACCCCGATGCTGAGAAAACCACCGAAAATCTGGGCTGGAGGAATAGGGGTAAACATAAGGGATGCGAAGCCGGCCGCGGTAGTCAACGAGGTATAGAGAATCGGCACGTACAACTCGTCCATCACGACACGGATTGTCTCTTTACGTCCTTTCTCATCGGAATAGACATCGAAGAATTCCGACAGGATGTGAATAGAGCTGACCGTTCCGATACACATCAGAAAAATCGGAATCATGGAACTTAAAATGTGTACCTGGAAGCCGAGGGCGATCATCAGTCCCATTGTTGACATGACCGAGAACATGGCAATGATCATGGGGAGGATAACCAGCCGCCATTTACGGAAAAACAGTACCAGCAAGGCGAAAATAACCGCCATGGCCAGCGGCGTGCCAACACCCATCTGAGAAAACATCTCCACACCGATGGCGACTTCCGCCACCGGCACGCCGGCAATATGGTAGGTTTCCTCCCCGCCCAGCGAGTCAATTTTCTTGTTCAGTTCCTCATTGATACGGTAGCTCAGGTGTTTGTCGGTCAGGGGCAGGTAAATACAGATCACTTTTCCGTCTTCCGAGAACATCCGCCCCTTGAGCATGGGATTGGAATACGCCTTGTCCCGAATGGCCCGGGCCGCTTCCCGGGTTTCGGGTGGCTTGGACATGAGCCATTCGAATTTGATTTCTCCGGGGCTTCCCTGGCTCATATGGTCGGCCAATGACGGTGCGAGCATATCCACCTCGATAACACCGGAGACTTTATCGGGATTGTTTTCGTCCGGCCAGCGGAGGTTTTTGGCAAATTGGGTTAATTCGTAGACATGCCGCAGGGTTTCCGGGTTGAACACCCCATCGGGGTCATGTTCATTGACAATGCCGACCACAACGGTTTCACTGAGCATGAACTCTTTTTTGGATGAATTGTGAAAGATACGCTGCGGATCATCTTTCGGAAGCATGTTTTCTGGATCGGTATCCACCTGAATCCATGGGAAAAAAAGGCTCATCGAAATGGTAAACAGAACCATTACCAGCGTCGCCAGTCGATAGTGGTTGATAGAGAAATTGATTAACGTGGTTTTTAGCGTTTTCATCCGTTCTCCCTATGATGCTATGGTTAAGAAACTTAACTATTAGCCCAAAAAAAATTAAAGGTCGGAATGCCTTGCGATCCGCTTTTCCATAACCCCACTCAACGTCTCCATCAATACAGACAAGGTGGCGATCTGGGAAATGGGAAACCCGCTCAGACTATTTACCAATTCAACAAAATCTCTTCCATGGAAGTGTTCGTGGGCCTTAAAGCCGAGCCAGCCCAATTCGGAAAGGGTGAGCTCGAACTCCTTGTTGCTGTGGGCCGCCGGCCGTTTGCGCAAAAAGCCCTTTTTCTCAAGCTTGGATACCAGTTGGGAAGCCGCGCTTTTGGTGATTCCGAAGTGGGTGGCCACCTGGGTGACGTTGGCACACGTCTTTTCGCCAATGGCTTGAATGGTATGCGCTTCCCGGGTAGTGACAACGGTTTCTTCGTCCACCGCGATCGGCATGGCCTCGATCCGCGCATACAGGTGTGCAATGCGAATGAGTTTGGAAACAGCGTCCTTTATCAGATCTTCTTTTGTGTCCATGATTTAAATGGTAAAGCAGCTTAACCAAGTTGTCAAGGCAAAAAAACAAGGTCACGATTTTTCTTTTTAAAAGGGCCCCTGAGTTTTTCCATTTTACAGCGGAGCGTATTCGGGGTATCAGCTTTTAATATGCATCAGGTGTTGCTTGGGAAGAATGTCGAACTGCTTTTTATAGGCATTGCTGAAATGGCTGATGTTGGTGTAGCCCACTGCCGAAGCGGCCTGACTGACATTCATGTCGGTTTCATGGAAGAGGCGATTGGCTTCCTGCATTCGGTATTGCTGGAGATATTTGAATACGGAAGCGCCGTATAGCAGATGGAACCCTTGTTGGAGCTTGTTCATGTTCAAGCCGACCTTTCTGGAGAGTTGCCTCAGGCAGGGCGGCGAGGCAAGGTCCCGGGTTAAGAGATCCCGGGCATGCATTACCCGGTCCTGGTCGCTGTAGCTTATTCTTTTTCGATTGGGGGGGCAACTGTTGGCCTGGGCAATCTGCGCGGCGATCAGGTCCAGGGCGATTCCCTGATAGAACAGGCGGGGCGGCGCCCCGGCGATAGGACCTTTCGCCAGTTTGTCCAGATCCGATCGAACTCCCGGGGGCATTCCCGTCCTGAGCGTGTATGACCGCTCAATCGAACCGTCTAAAAGGGGCTTGAGTCCTTGGGGCACGCATTCCTCCTCGGTACAAAAAAGATCGTGGAACACCTGTAGTGAGAGGTGGATGTGCATCACACACACATGTGTCTGGGCGGGGATGGCCAGCCAGCCTTCCTGGCGTGAGAGATACGAAATGCCTCCGGTTCCCGCGTGACTCGATAGTTTTTCTCCGTTAAGGCCGGGTGCCTTGAAGCAATTGACATAGTTGCCGGAGAGGATGAAACCGAAATTCAAGGTGGGCTGATCTTTTTCATATTCCAATCTGAGCTTTTGCCTGGCTTGGATGTCCAGGCAGCTAACCCAAAAGCCATCCTGAATGCGATACGCCCACCGGCGCCCATGGGACGAAATCGTACCGGCGTCCTTTAGCGGTAGAGGATTTTCAGTGGTACAATCCGTTTTTGAAAAATGGCAAGCGGTCATTTTTTCTCGTCTGACGGTAATAATGCAGATAGGGGCATGGTGTTTCGATTAGATAGACATTATATACAAAATCGTGGCGGAGAATCTCCTTCTTGCACGCCTCCACTTCGCTATCCGCTGATGATCGATCATACGACATTAGTCGTTTAAAACTTTACAAGCCTATTCTATAAATAGTGACCGCCGGGCTTGTCAACAAGTTTGTTTTTTCAATCAGAATTGATTTTGCATAGACATGAAACGCATGAGGACGAGGTTGTAGAACCTCTTGCAAAAATAAAAATACGTGCTATATATGAACGTATAAGCATACGTTGTTATAAAAGGGGGGGAGGCATGACCGACTTTGAATGCTGCACACCGATTCAAAACAGCGAAATACGAGACCAATTACCGGTAAATGAGGAGCTGCAGGAGCTGGCCTGTTTTTTTAAAGTCTTTGGTGAGGTAAGCCGGATCAAAATTCTTTCCGCACTCTTCATCCGGGAGTTATGCGTCTGTGAGTTGGTGGATGTCCTGGAGATGAACCAGCCGGCCGTTTCACATCAACTCAGGGTGCTCCGGTCCGCGAGGGTGATCAAATCGAGGAAAGAGGGCAAGCATGTGTATTACTCATTGGATGACGACCATGTGCGCGAACTGTTGCGGGATGGTCTGGAACATGTTCAAGGGAACTGCGCTAAATAAAAGTGACGGCGGGAGTACTTATGACAACAATTGAAATCTGTATGAAAATAGTTGCCGCCTTCTGGGATATTCTGCTTGAATCCTCGGTGTTTATTCTGTTTGGATTTTTTGTCGCCGGACTTTTGAAAGGATATATCCCCAATGATTTTATTGAAAAACATCTTGGAGGCAGGAGAAAAGCAGGCATTTTCAAGGCGTCCCTGTTCGGCATTCCCATCCCCTTGTGCAGTTGCGGGGTCATCCCCGCCGCCGCGGGCCTGCGACAGCAAAAGGCCGGCAAGGGGGCGGTAACCTCTTTTATGATCTCCACTCCGGAAACGGGGATGGATTCCATCGCCGTTACCTATGCCCTGCTTGATCCCGTGATGACCCTTGCACGGCCGTTGGCTGCGTTCTTTACGGCAATGGTTACCGGTTTGCTGGTCAATGTGTTTGACCGTGATCAGTCGCAACAAACACAACAGGCCCCACCCGGTCCAGGGGCAACACCTTCCTTTGTAGCGACCACGGGACGTCAATCGGCGTGCGGCTGCAAAGAGGCCGGGTGCCTGTCGCATGCAAGGAAGCCGGTAACGGGTATTTGGAGCAAGCTACAACAGGGGATGGCTTTTTCCTTTGGCAACCTGCTTGGTGACATCGGTCCATGGCTTTTTTTCGGGATTGGTCTTGCCGCATTGATCACCGTGTTTGTATCTCCAAGCTTTATTCACTCCTACCTGGGAAGCGGCATCGTTCCCATGCTGGTCATGATTGCCATAGCAACACCTCTGTACGTCTGTGCAACAGCCTCTACGCCCATCGCCGCGGCCCTGGCGCTCAAAGGGCTTTCGCCCGGAGCGGCCCTGGTTTTTCTGTTGGCCGGGCCTGCAACAAATGTTGCGACGCTGACCGTGGTTGCGCGGCTGCTTGGAAGGAAAGCCGCAGTTATCTATGTCTCCTCAATCGTCGTATGCTCACTTGTTCTCGGAATGGCTGTCAATTGGCTCTATGTCGTCCTTGGATTAAGCGTTGCCGATTGGGTGCATACCGAGCACCATCACGTCCATGGTTTCCTGTATACAATTGCCGCGGTGGTGTTGCTGCTTCTCATTGCAAGACCCTGGGCCGTAAGACAGTACAGAAGAATGATGGCTGTATGTGTCTCATAGAAGGTGACCCTGGTAATTGGTGATTTTCTCAATCTCTTTTATGCAACACCAGGATGGACACCATGTAGCCGAGGCCGTTGGGAAGGTTTTTCCGCCGGAAGCGACAGGCCTCATCGGATCATGGCGCAACATGAAAACTAAGCGTACTGGAATAAAGCATGGTGGTGCACTTGCCCGCATATTGCTTCAAATCGTTGTCTGATTTAACGTCTTGCCGGGTATAGATATTGAGCACCCATTGCCCGGCTGCGGGCATGCGAAATTGGCCCTTCCCACCGAAAACCACGCAGGCAAGCATGAATTTGTCGGGCCCGCCGTAACTGTTGCTCATGGCCGTCAGGTACTCAATACTTTTTTCCGGCGAAGTTGTAAGCGGCTTTCCCATGAACATAACATCAACTTTCACGAGATCTCCCACACGCACGTTGCTGAGATCGGTACGCGGAATAATTTCCAAGTCATGGTTCAGTGGTTTCGGGTCGGTCCATTCTCCCATCTGAAAATATGTTTTGGCAAAGGCCTGATAACGCATGCCATCCAGAATTTTTTTGGCGTTTTTCACTTTGTCCATTGAAGTGAAGGCCCATTTCTTATGCCCTTTGTCGTCAATATAACTGGTGTAATAATTCCCCTTGGTCATCAGTTCGAGCTGGTAGGTTCCGGATTGAGCTTTATCGGAAAACTTGAGTTTTCGCAGTCCAAGGTCTCCCTCGGAAACGGAAAGGCCATCAAATGCCTGTGCCTCGCCCTTTTTCTTTTGCGGCAAGGCAAGCTCCGTTTTGTGCTGATTCGGGGCAAACAGGCTGTATGCAGCAAAGTTCAGTTCATTTGGAAAATCATCAATCGGCAAACTATGCCCCCAGCCAATAGCCACCATTACGTGTCCCGGCGGATGCGCCGTTGATGAATAGGCGTTTAGCCACAGGGTATGCGATACAGCCGGCGTGGCGGCAAAACAAAAGAGCAAAAAAGATATCATGGCAAGGTATTGTATTTTCTTGAGCATTTGATTTCTCCTGAAATTGGTCGTTTTGCTATTGTTTTCTTCCAATACAAATATCCATGGAACCCCCAAAAGGGAAGGGCAGTGATTTGATTTTTACGGATTTGAACCCGGCCTGGAGCATGGCGTCGGGAATAACATCCTGGTCCAGTGAGAAATCTCCGGCAGAAAGCCCGGTCGGTAGCCAACTGATAACCATATCTGTCGGCTTTGTGCTTTCCTCGGTTAATCCGTCATGAACGGAGATAAAAACACCTCCGGGATTCAGGGCGTCGTGGATCTTTTTGAACAACGGCTCGAAATTGTCTTTAAAGAAACTCAGGGTCGCTTTTGCATAAATGAGATCATAGCCGCTTCCAATGGGATCAGCCGCGTAATCGCCCCCCATAACCGTTATCTGTTTTTCCATTTCATACTCGGCGATTATTTCCCGGGTCACTTTTATTACTGCCGGGTCGTCGAAAACAACGCTGGTTAAAGCAGGATTTCTTTGGGTAATTGCGATGCAATCCATACCGTGTGCGCCCCCGAGTTCGAGCATCTTTCTCATTTCCGGGAACTCGGGCAGTTGGCTTACTTCCTTTGAGATGAATTGTGAAATTCCGCTTCGGGAAAAATTCCGCATGGATTTCACGTTAGGCGCGAACATCTTTCCCATATCCCCGAAGTCATTCATTTTGGGAGTGGGGCCATTTTTAATGGAATCCCGCATCTGTTCCCTGGTTTGGAAATTCCATTTGTCGCCAAGAATTATAAAATCGCCAAGATAGCAGGTCTTTCCCTCGACAAGGAAGGTGTTGGCCAACTCCGTATTCATATAAATGCCGTTTTCTTTTTTAAGCAGACCGACACTACATAAAGCGTTTAAAAAAAGTCTCGTGTTTTCCTCGTGGGTTTTGAGAGAAGTTGCGATTTCGGATACTGTCTTCTTTGCAACCGTAAGGTTAAACACTTTAAATTCCACTGCGGTGATAAGAATCCACGATTTCGTCGATCCATATAGAAGATCGAAAAGGACTTTTGGTGTAATTGTGATGCTTGGCAATTTCATAGATGTACTCCTTTTTTTTTAATAGCGCCAGGTAAGTCTCATACCAATGGTTCGCGGAGCTCCCTCTTCGGCAATGGAAGCCCCCGCCATATATACGCTTCGGTTGGTGTAATATTCTTCGTCCAGCAGGTTTTTGGCATAGAGGACCGCTTCCACGGATTCCCATTGATACCCTATTCGGGCATTGACGGTTTTGTACCCGTGGATTTTTTCCTTGTTTTTCGAATCGCTGTAAAAATCTCCCACACCGACCAAGTCGGCACGCAGAAAGAAGCCACTGTCATGCATATAGTTAAGGCCTACATTATAAGTAAAACTGGGAGCAAAAGGCAACCGCTTGTTGTGGTAATCGAAACGGGTGCCATCGCTTTCGTAGGAGAGCCATTCTTCTATCCTGGCCTCGTTATAACCCGTTGCACCGAAGAGAGTAAATCCCGGTGCCAGGCGAAAGCGAATATCCAGTTCGGCACCACGGGAATATGCCTGGGCTGCATTTGTAATGCTGCGCACTGCCGGCCCGGAAATGTATTCTTCTACCTGCTTGTCGCTGATGTCGATGTAGTACAGCGCCATGTTGCAGATCATCCGGTTATCCAGCCACCTGCTTTTCAGGCCGATTTCGTAGTTCCAGGTCTTCTCGGGATCGAATACCAGGCTATCGCTATCACTGGCAAAAGCATAGTTGTAGCCCCCGGCAAGTATCCCTTTGGAAATAGAGGCGTAGGTCATGATTGTTTCGGTCAGGTCGTAATCGACAGAAACCTTGGGCAACCACTCCGTATGTTCCAGATCGTTTGAATAGGGATCGGCAACCTGATTGTTATACTGGGTCCCTTCCGAGGATTGATGATCCAGACGTAACCCTCCGGTAAGTCGAAGGCGTTCGAAAAAACTTCTCGTGATCTGGCCGAAAACGGCAATGCCGTCACTG
The DNA here is from genome assembly GCA_963668455.2 of uncultured Desulfosarcina sp. GTDB lineage: Bacteria > Desulfobacterota > Desulfobacteria > Desulfobacterales > Desulfosarcinaceae > Desulfosarcina. The sequence continues at coordinate 148,069 of CAXXOY010000011.1, read as the reverse complement.
TCAAACTCGGTTGTTCGCGATTGCCCGTAAAATTCGGCCAGGGCTTCGTTTTCATCGGTGAAGGCATAGCCGCCTATCAGCCATTGCCAGGGAGATGAGGATTTTTCCGGCGAGGAGAAGCGGATTTCCTGGCTTACCCCATCGTTGCCGAACATAAATACCTGGTCGCCGAAAGGATAACTGCCAAACTCGGCGTCATTGACGAAGTTGGTCTCGAAATCGTTGCGTGTGGTAATGGCGATCACATCGAATGAGGCGCCCCGGTATTGTACTTTTAGCGCCTGGCCGTTGTTTTCGTCTTTCCAGCTGTTGTTGCCGTCCCAGCGTAGGTGATAACGCTCTGATTTATCCGGCCCGTCAATGTAACGAAGGTAACCGTAGCCATCGTCATTTTCGAAGATATTGGCCAACAACTGAATGTCCCAATTCTCCCCGGGTGTCCATCTCAGTTTGCCTTGTGCCGTACGATGCTGAATTTTGCCGGCTTCGTCATCGCCGTCAAGATCATTGATCGTGTACCCTTCCGAGTCTTCGGTCTGGGCCGCAAGACCAAGAAAAAGTCTATCCTTCACGAGGGGTCCGGAGAGGGACGCGCCGGTACGATAGAACAATGGCTCGTCATCGGGGGTATCGTAGATACCGATTTCTCCAAAGACCTTGGCATATAGCTCATTGCCTGGCTGCCGGGTAATGATTTTCACTGCACCGGATTCGGTATTTCTTCCGTACAGGGTCCCTTGTGGGCCGCGCAAAATCTCTACCCGCTCAACGTCCAGAAGATCCGGGTTCTGCATAAAGGTCATCGGATAATTGATGTCATCGACAAACAGACCGGCAGGTGTGTTCAAAACCACATTGTGCGAGGAAATTCCGCGGATAATAAGCATGTTCTGATTGGTTTGCTGTTTGACATAAAGGTTGGGAGAAAAGAAGCTCAGCTCCTTCAGGTCGACAATGCCGGCCTCCTCCAGTTCCATGCCGGAGAAAACATCCATGCTGGCGGGAACGCTCTGGACATTTTGTTCTCTTTTTTGGGCCGTGACTGTCATGGTTGTCAATTCCAGACTATCCTTTGCGGTGCCTTCATCAGGGGCTTGCGCCAAACTTTGCTGAGGAAGGAAAAGCAGACCACAGGCGAGAAAAAGCATTTTTTTTAAATTGCGGAATTTGTTGTTTTTCGACATGACGCGCTCCAATGATGCTTGGTAGAGATGATTCGGAAATTCGGCCATTTGCGGATGGCCTCTAAATTACATCATAGAGGTGGGGTACGGCTTGCCCGGAATGAATTATTTGTTGATCGAAATGAACAAGGTTAAAGCAGGGGTAATCTATAAAAATCTATGCCATTGAGCAGGTTTTTTTTACTAAGCTTGGTTTGTATCCGTAGGTTGCCAGAAAAGCCCGAGAAAAGGCGGAGACGCTGGTATACCCCACGGACAGCGCCGCCGAGGTGACATCGGTTTCGGATTTCTCCAACAGGTGACGCGCCCGTTCCAGTCTCACCCTTCGCAGATAGCCGAACACCGTGGTGTCGAACAGGCAACGAAATCCTCTGTTGAGTTTGACGTGCGACATCCCGGCGTTACGGGCCAGTTGAAACAGTGAGGGTGGGTCTTCGAGCCCATCGCGCAACCATTCCGCAGCCTCATAAAGACGATTCGTTTCCGCACGAGAAAACCCTTTCGGCAAGGGCTTCGGGTCGCATTCAACCTGACGCAGCAGGGTCGCAATTATTTCAAACGCTTTGCTTTCGAAAAACAGACGCTTTGTTGTTCCGGTCCAGGGGCAGGAAACCAACTGCTCGAAAAGCAATGACATGGAAGGCGGAGTTCTCCCTTGAAAACCGTAATACTTGCACGTATTTCCTTCAATGAATGCACTCAAGGCGCGGGGCAGCCCCTTGAGGTTACCATCCAATAAAGTATACATCACCTGGGGCTCGATCAATACACCGATGGAGCGGCGGTAGCTTCCCTTTCTGTCCTTTACCGATCCGATCTGATTTGGAAAAGCGAAAAGCTGGCTTTGCCCGCCTTCTGTCAACATGTGTTGCCCGAGTTCCGTCAACCGACCTTCCATGTGTCCGGAAAGACAAAAGCCGATTCCAAGCTTTGGTACTTGTTCGCACGACTCATGGGTGTAATCGCTATCAACCGGATAATCGAATATCAAAAAATCGAACCCCGGGCGAAGATTGATTTTTTCGATTGCGCATTTATTCTCAAGGCTATGATTTGGCGCGGGTAGCGGTTTTCCGGGACCAGGAGGCATGGCGATTCATCTTTATATTAGAAAATTAAAACTTTATACGGTGCTTCTATTAGGCTTGGCCCTCTGGTTTGTCAAGTTCTTTTGCTTTATAAATCCTTGACTTTCTTCGCCGCTAAAAGCATGGTCGGAAAAGCCAGATTCGAAGTTGGGGCCTTCACTGTAAAGGATTCAAAACCAGCTTCGAGCAGCGCATTTTCAAGGGTTTCCCGAGGCAGTTGATGGGTTGGATACCCCATCGCCCTTGTCAGCAACTCGACTATTTTTGCCGTAAGCAGATTCGACTGGCAGGTGTCAGCCGAGATGTGATTGGAAACAAAAATACCGCCAATTTTCATGGCCGGGTTTACCTTTTTAAAAAAAGCCGCCAGCTCGCCATTCACCCCATACTCATATAGAAAATGCGAGGTGAAAAACAGATCATATCCTGAGCCGAAATTATCATTTTGCTTTATATCAAAAGCTTGAAAACTGACACGTTTGTTGCTCTCATCTCTTCTCAACGTTTCGGCAACATCCACTACTTCGGGCAGGTCATAAACATGGGCGAGAAGGTTCGGGTTCTCTGCCGTAATCGCATATGAGTAATAGCCGGAATTGCCTGCAAGGTCGCACATCTTTGTGCATGCCGTAAATTCAGGCAGGGTTTTCACGAAATCGACAACATTTTGGATTGCTCCGGCTCTGGCCCCCTGCTCCATTTGGATTGCGGCTTCCTTTCCGGCCCACATTTTATTATCAAATTGTTGGCCTCCCTCTTTCAATGCACGAAGAAGGTTGTCAAAGGGGCCGGCGCTTCCTGAATACATTGCGATGTCTTGCAGTTGATTTATCATGGAATTTTTCAGGAGATACTCTTGCGCCAATGTAGTCAATTCATACCGTTCTTCTTTTTTCTCAAGAAAGTCAATAACGGCGAGAAGGTCACATAGGGCCTCCATGATCCCGGCGTCCGTATCGGTTGCGACAGCAATTTCCTCCGCAGTCATACTTTTTGCGGATAGCGTTTCGAACAGTCCGATATCTATCGAAACATTTATGATTTTAGGTAGATAACTTGCGTATAGAAGGTTGCTTATTTTGCTATATGGTGATTGTGGTTTTGGCAATTTGACTTCCGGCACTGTTTTTTCCTTTTTTAAATGTACCTATGTATGTCTGCGCCCCATCAAACGTAAAATCAGACTGCGATTTTTCTTGAGAAAAAGTCATGATGACCCGCAACCCTTCGGCTGTTTGCAGTCAGGATTCCAATAGAGCGAACTAACTCAATAAGCTTATTCAACTATTACTAAATATCTGAGTTGTCAATATTTTTTGAACAGAATTGGACAGGAGTGCAGGATGATGGACGAAAGGAAAACGGACGAGAGGACGGCTTACCCCCAAACCTCATGAAAAAGCTCCACCAGCACATCATCATCCCGTTTGACAAGCGTGGCGTTCAGCCTTTCGCCCAGCTTTTTATCGGTACGATAAATGGCGAGTTCCTTGATTATAAATTCAGCGGCGGACGTGTCCCCTTCAGCAACCACGTCAAGCAACCAGGCAAACGCATTTTCACTACGATGAAGTATGGCGCCAAACAACAAAGCATGATCCGGTCCGCGTTCCAGCGTTTTATTATCCCAACATAGTTGCAGTATTTCCAAAGCCTCATCCAGCCTGGAGGCTCCAATGGCAAGAGCGATTGATTGCCGTATGGCCGAATCCGTGGTTGTCTCAAGAATATCTGCGACAAATACCCGGGACTCATCGGGAGAAACATGAAGCAAGGCGTTCATGATCTCACCAACAACGTCCGGATCAGGGTCCCCGGCAATGGCCTTGGAACGTAAGACAGCCTCCGCGGCAAATGGGTTGGTATAGGAGATAGCACGAACAGCGCCTTTGCGAGCCTGGGCGTTATTATCATGAAGCAGCGGTAAGAGTTCAAATAGAGCGCGAGAATATGATGTATTCACCAACCCCATGGCGCAACTCACACGTAAATCGACGGCGGTATCTTCGGAACCGCCCCATACGGGCTCGTGCTGATGGTAACGCAATCCTTCTGAAAAAAAATCGACTTCGCGGCTATCCAATGCAACCATGACGCGGGCGATCGCCTCCTTGGCCATGCAATTGGGATCATTTTTGACGGGATTTTTCAGAAATCGCTGGTAAGCATCGATCAAATCCTGTTCCAAATCGTAAAACAGGTGTTCCTCGCAAAGATCCGCAGCGTGTTTGACCAAGAGGAAATGACGGTCGGCAAGCGCTTTTTTAACCGTTGCCTGGACCGCCGCCGGATCGGAATTGGAGCATTCCGAATGGAAATCCTCTATACGTTCTTCAATTGTTTTTCGTTTGCGCGGCATGTTATGCTCATTATCATCTAACGTAGGTGTTTCTCTTTTTAAATAAAGAGAGAATCATGATACGATGAGGTTCACATACGGTTTCCCTATCAAGGAGAATGATTCAGATCAAGCCCCTAATGCAGCCCCTCCAAAATCCGACCGCTGGCAGCCCGCAAACACTCCAGTTGCTGCAGATAGTTGATTCGGCTGGTGGCCACCGCCGCGGAGACGGTAACCAAATCTGTCTGGGCTTCGTTGAGGCGGGTCAGGGTTGTGGCGCCGGCCCGGTAGGAGCGTTCCACATGATCGCGGATCTGCGTTACCAGCGTCAGGGTGTAGCGCTCCCGTTTATAGACGGCCCGCGAGGCAGTCGCCCGTACCAATGCTTCTTGTAGAGAAGCCCGGATTTCCAGGTTCTTTTGCTCTTTCTGCCTTTTTAACTGCATCAGTTTGGCCTCGGTTGCACGCACTTTGGCCGCACGTTCACCGCCGCTGAAAAGGTCCCAATCCAGTTTTAAACCGACAGTGCTGTCGTGCTCGGTCTGATCGATGATTCCGTAGTTGTTATACTCATCATAATCAAAACTTCCATGCGCATATACCTTCGGATAATACCTCCCCCTGGCGATCTTTTTTTTCTGAAGCAAAGCCTCCTCACTTGCGTCAAGGGCCTGCAAATCCGGTCGATGAAGCATGGCATAGGCCAGTTCCTCCTCGAATAGTGGTAACTTGGCCAAGGTTTCCACCGGCTCTCCCACCACCGGATACATTTCAGGAGACAGCCGGGGTTCCGGCAAGGCCAACAGTTTTGCCAGCATAATGCAAACCACCGAGTAATAACGCCTGGCTTTGAGAAAATTATTCTCCGCCTGTAGGGATTTGACCGAAAAATTCATATACTCCGCCTGAGGGATGGCGCCGGCCTTGAAACGTTTTTCGGCATCGAGTTCAAGATTGCGATTAAATAAACTGTTCTGCTTGGCAATCTGCATACCTTCGGCCGCCAGTTGCGCCTGGTAATAGGCTCCGGCCACCGATTCCGCCAGCAGGCGGCGGACATCGTCGGCCACATCCCGGGCCGCCTGTTCCCCGGCCTTGGCCGAGAGAATCGAAGCCCGTCGGCTGAACCCATCGAACAACAGCCAATTAATCTGAACGCCCGTGTTTAAATGTTTCAGGCTTTCTTCCGAACGTATCTCGGGACTCCAGTCGGGCCGCATGGAAACATCTTTCCAATCATGGCCGGCATGCACCGACACGGTGGGCCACAAGGATGCACGCGCCTGCCGGCAAACGGCCTGGGCTTCCTCAATGCGGGCCAGCATTTCAGCGACCTTGGGCGATGCTTCGAGAGCCATTTTTTGCGCCTGGATCAGGGTCAAGCGACCATATGGGATTTTCATGGCAAGCGGTTGCGGCTTTTCCACATTCCCGGACGCAGCTTGGAGAGAAAGGGGATTCAGGAATATCAACAGGAAAAGCCCCGAAAATTGTGGTTTAAAATATTGAAAAAGAGATTTCATTTTTATTTTTCCTTATCGTTAAGAGCCTGTTTGCGCAGAATCGACCAGGCTCTCAGGCCTGCGTATTGAGAAAAGCGTACTAAAAAACACCGGCACCACAAATAGGGTGAGCAGAGTGGCAAAACTGAGTCCCCCCATAATGGCGGCGGCCATGGGACTGAAAAATGCATCCGTCAGTAGCGGGATCATTCCCAGCACAGTAGTAAAGGTCGCCATGGTGACCGGACGAATACGGCTGGCAGAAGATTCAAGAACTGCCGTAAAAGGCTCCTTCCCGGCGGCGAGTTCGACCTTGATTTGATCGAGCAAAACGACCTCATTTTTAATCAACATGCCGAACAAACTCAGGAAGCCGAGCATGGCCATGAATCCGAAGGCCTTGTCCGCAATGAGCATGCCCGGAGCCACGCCCACCACCACCAGGGGCAACCCCATAAAGATGATAAGAGGATAGCGCAGGCTGTTAAAAAGCAGAACCGTGACCAGAAACATACCGGCAAAGGCAATTGGAAAGTTGGACATGAGCTTGGTATTGGCTTCCACCTGATCCTCGTGCTCGCCTCCCCACTCCAGGCTGTATCCCGGAGGAAGATCCAGCTTTTTCTCGATGTAAGCCGACAATTCCCGGTACAGCGCATCGGTGGTGCCCTCACGTTGTTTGCAATAAATCCGCAAGGTCCGTTTCTGATTGAGGCGATGAATAACGCTCTCCTCGGCTCTGGTCTGAGTACCGCTGGTGACCTGCTGCACGGGCACCCATTTCTTCTTCATCTGGCTGAAGACCTGCACATCATCAAGTGCGTCGATGGAGTCGCGCTGGTCTTTGGGCGGCTGCAGGATAATGGGCAGCAAATCCTCCCGATGCCGGTACTGGCCGACAACCGATCCGGTAAAATTCATGGCGATGGATGAGGCGATTTCAGGGCGGGAAACCCCCAGCCCCTGGGCCCGAAGATCTGCAAAATCAACGGTGTTGACCTTGATCTGATTTCCCCATCCGGTACGGATGCTGCGGCTGTTGGGGTTGTCTGCCATCAGCTTCATAACCTGCCTGGCAAGGCTGCGCAGGGTTTCTGTATCCGGGCCGCTCAAGCGGGCAACCACCGCGCCGCCGCCCGGCCCCAATTTAAACGCATCGACACTGCCGACGACCTGCGGCACATCTTTGTCCAACCACGCTTGAATATCTCTTTTCAATTTCGTGATTCTGCGAAAATCATCTACGTCGACGAGAAGTTGTGCATAGGCACTGTCCGGCATTTCCGGAGAGAAGGTGAGTAAAAAACGCAAAGGTCCACGGCCAATAAAGCTGGAAATGTCCTTAACGCCTTCAAGTCCGGCGACGTGGTGTTCGATTTCCTCAAGTTGTTTTGCCGTGCTGTCGATATGGGTGCCCTGGGGCATCCAGACATCCACTGTGAACTGATGACGGTTGGTGTCGGGCATGAAATCCTGTTTAACATGGCTAAAGCCCCACACGGCGACTACCAAAAGTCCCATCACTCCGGCCAGGGTGAGCCAGCGATGATCGATCCCCTTGCCGACAATCTTTTTATATAAGTTGAAAAATCCTTGGGAACGATTTTTTTTGACCTTGTTCTTGGGGTCGGGCAACGCCATGACGCACAAACAGGGCACGGTTGTAATCGCAAAGACCCAACTCAGTCCCAGGGAGATGCAGATCACCTGGAACAGACTGGCCAGCCACTCACCGGTCATGTCCTTGGACAGAGAGATGGCGGCAAAGGCCAGAATGGCGATAACGGTAGCGCCCAGAAGCGGCCACATGGTCTCCTTGACCGCCTGATCGGTGGCCTCTCCTCTCTCGATACCCTTTCGCAATTTAACGATAATACCTTCAGTGATGACGATGGCGTTATCCACCAGCATCCCAAGGGCGATAATCAGTGCGCCTAGAGAAATTCTCTGTAGGGTGATGCCATAGGATTTCATAATCATCAGGGTTGCCAAAATGGTAAGAATCAACACGAAACCGATAATCAGCCCTTCGCGCCACCCCATGAAAACAACCAGCAGTAGAATGACAATAGCAACCGCACTGATCAGGTTGGCGACAAATCCGGAAACCGCCGTTTCCACGATTTTGGATTGGCTGGTAATGGTATGGATGGTTATACCAAGGGGCGTATTGGCCTGAAGCGCTTTCAGACGCTTGTCGATGGCTTCACCCATGGCGATAACATTGCCGCCGGAAGTGGTCGAGATGCCGATGGCCACGGCGTCCTTGCCGTTATAGCGCATCAATTCCGTGGCCGGCGCAATAATATCGTGTCTGATCTTGGCGACTTCGTTCAACCTGATCATGCGCCCTTCCGAACCACTGATAAGTTGATTGCCGATGTCCTCGATGGAGGAGTAATCACCGGTAATCCGAAAGGGAACATATTCCGAGCCCACCGGAACTGCTCCTGCCGGAGTGACTCTGTTTTGGGCACGCAAGGTGGAGAAAATGGTCTCCGGCTGCAAGCCGAGTTGAGCGAGTTTGGCCCGATCGATTTCGATGAAAATCGCTTCATTGGGCAACCCCCAGAAATCGATGCGCCCCACATCTGTGCAGGTGAGAAGTTCGCGGCGCAAATCCTCGGCATAAGCCTTGAGCTGTATTTTGTCGTACCCGTCACCGGTGATGGCAAAAATAACGCCATAGACATCCCCAAAATCATCGTTAACCACGGGCGATTGACAGCCCGGAGGCAGCTTCCCCTTCACCGTTCCAACCTTACGACGCAGTTCGTCCCACACCTGGGGCAAGTTGTGCCTGTCGTAAATTTCCTGTGTCTCCGCAAAAATAATTGAGACGCCTGCACGGGAGATGGAGCGAACCTCCTTGAGTTGTTTTAGCTGCTGGATGGCCGTTTCAATAGGTTCGGTAACCTCAAGCTCCACCTGTTTTGCCGAGGCCCCCGGGTAATTGGTGTAGATTACCGCTTCCTTGATGGTGAATTCCGGATCTTCCAGCCGACCGATATGCAGGAAACTAAATATCCCGCCGAAAACGATGAGCACGCTGAAAACCATGGTAACCACTTTGTAGCGCACTGCGCATAACCCGAGATTATTCATCCTTCCAGCCCTTCCTTACCGGCCTTCATCGGGCGAACCGCTCGCCCCTCCTCCAGGCTGTGCAGCCCGGCCGTGGCCACCAGTTCATTGGCACGAAGGCCGTCAATAACTTCGACACTGTCGCCGTGCATCGGCCCGATCTTGACCTGGCGCTTTTGCGCCTTTTGCGCTTGCGAATCAACTATCCAGACATAGGGCTCGGCGTTGGGATTGAAAATCACGGCCTCCACCGGCACCAGCATGGAGTTCCCCACCGCTGCTTCGCCTGAAGAACTTTTGATGTTTCCGCTTACCGAGGCCGTCATGCCGGGAAGGATGTGCATATGCTTTGGTGAAGGCAATTTTATCACTAAAGCGTATGTGCGGGTGTCCTGGCTCGACTCCATGCTCAGTTCCATGGCTTTGGCCGCAAAGGTGAGTTTTGGGTTGGCATCGAAACGAACGGTCAAGTGATCCAGGATCTCCACCCCGCCACGCGCGACCAACTGCTCCGGCAACTGCACTTCGACCTCTATTCCGGTAACATCCTGCAACAGGAGGACCGCCTCCCCTTTATTCACGTGTTCTTTTTTCTCCGCATAGCGTTTTGACACCAGACCGTTAAAAGGCGCCATAAGCTGGGTATCGTCCAGAGTTTTCTCCTTTATATCCAGTTCAGCCCGGGCCACATCATAGTGTGATTGGGCAGCGTCAAACTGGGCCTTACTGATCACCTTTTCCTCAAAAAGTTTCGAAGCCCGTTGAAACTCCTGTTCCGAGACCTGATAACTGGCCTTGGCCGCACTGACTGCGTAGAGGTGATTCTTACGGTCCAGGGCCGCAAGCAACTCTCCCTTTCTCACCTGCTGGCCTTCAAGAATGTTCAGTTGCTCGATTTGTCCCGCTATTTGAAAAGAGAGCTCGGCCCGGCGAGCTGCCTTCACCTTGCCAGGGAACCGGAAGGCCTGTTCAGGTAGATAAGGCTTGACCCGCGCCGTTGGAATCGGCTGGACGATGGTGCCCGCCGTTTGGTCCTGCGCCGCGACAACGGTTGAAAAAAGCCTGTCCCCGGTGCCTAGAAAGAACAGCACGAAGACCAGCAAAACAATGGAACTCAAACACGCCAATTTTTTCTTCATGATTATCTCCATTTGTTAATCACAGTATTTTGGTTAAGCATCTTAACTATTAAATCAAAAAAAAAATTACCCGCCACGCCAAGATTACCTCAAACCATGTTTTCTGAATCTATTTTTTGAAAGATATAGTAAAGCAGCTTAACGGTTTGGCAACTTTTTTTTAAATGGAAAACCCCGGTTTCTCCTATACGTAATGAAAAAAGGCACAAAAAACCGTGCGCTCCCACGCAAAACGTGGGAGCGAGAGAGTAGGTAGGAAACTTTTTTGCCGCACCCCTATTTACCGCACCCCTAAAGCGATTTGTCGGACAGGCGACTAGGAATCCACATTTTGATATCCACGATGGGTGTGTTGTCAAGCGCCTCCAGCGGTTCAACCAACAGCACGCCCGGTTCTTCAATCTCCTTGACCCGCACTTCATGAAGCCCCATGGGATTGGGGCGTACCGGGGAGCGGGTCATGAAAACACCCCGCATGGAATTTTTCGGATTGCCACGCGGATGAACCTGGAGGACTGATCGATCGGCCTTATCGAACCAGGTGAGCACCACAATTCTTGAGCCCGGCCTAATGCCCAGCAATGCGTCGTGGTAGGCCGGGTCGATGTGCAGCCGGGCCGCCGGAGCGCCCTCGTAACCCTGCTTGGGGCAGTCGTTCAGATCCTTTAATGAGGATGAAATGTACCCAATATGATAAACCTCCGATGACTTCGCCAAGACGCCTCCTATTCTCTATGTTCTGGTTCAAACTTCCAAAATCACCACCGGTAACCAACCGTAACCCCAACGGTCAGAGGCGCCCCATCCTCGGCAATCCCCTTGCTGGTATTTTCGAATACGATATAATCCTCGTCCAGCAGATTGTCCGACCAAAGATAGACATCCAGACGCTCTCCCTCAACGCCTATTTTTCCATTCACCAGGGCATAGGCCGATTCCTCGACCGTATTGGCATCGTCAAGGTAGCGTTCACCGGTCCCGATGACATCCACGCGTCCCATGAAGTTCCACTGACCGTATAGCGGGCAACGGTATTGGATGCCGACGTTACCCGACAGTTCGGGCACGTTGAAAACCTGGTTACCTTCATAATCGGTGCCCAGAACCGGATCTGAATAGCTGTCATACTCCGCTTCCAAAACGGTAAGGCCGGCGATAAAATCCAGTCCGGAAATGGGAGTACAGCGCATCTCCGCTTCAATGCCCATGCGGTGCGATTCTCCGGCATTGACGGTATAGGCGGAGTTGAGGTCAGTATCAAACTGAGTGATTTGCTCATCTTCAATATCCATATAAAACCAGGACAGGTCAACAACCAACCGTTGCTCCCAAAACCCAAGTTTGGCTCCGATTTCGTATAGCCAACTGTTTTCCTCATCATAGGCGTTGCGGCCGGCCGGGGAGAGTTTGTTGAACCCACCGCCGCGGTATCCACCGGAAAAAGTTCCGTAGACCATATGGTTGTCGGTGATGTGCCAGGCCAGACTGGCTTTGGGCAGCAGGGCCGTGAAATCGTTATCCGCCGATGGATACACCGTTGAAGAAGAGGTTCCATGGTCCGGAGAATCCTTCTGACGCCATCCCATCTCCGCGTCCTGATACTCATACCGCACCCCCAGGGTTAAATCGTATCTTTCCCGGAAACGGTAGGTCCCCTGGCCAAACACCGCCACACCCTCGGTAGTGCCATCGGAGACATTCAAACGATTGCCGGTATCGGTTCCAAAAGGATTGCTGGGGTTGCCGGCCATGGCGGAGCGGTAATAGGTCGTGCTGTGGTTCTCGGCATCGTTGGAGAAATAATAAAGGCCGGTCAGCCATTGAATTTGTCCGTATTCCGGCGACACAAGACGCAGCTCCTGGGTAAAATTCTCGTCTTCCTGAACATAGTTCATACGGATCATGTCCAAGGAGCTGAAATCCGCGTCAAGCATTTCATCCACCTCATAGTCCCGGTGCCCGGTGATGGAAACCAAGGTGGCAAAAGGAAATTCGTACTTTATTTTCAGATTCGCGCCCCAAAACTCGGTGTCGGCGGTACCCTCGAAATCGTGAGAATAGTGGTGCTCGCTATCCGCCCGGAAAACGCCCTTTTTCACGAATGCATTCCGGGATGTGCGTCGCAGGGGGAAGACGCCCTCGTCGTAGCTCTGCCCGTCAATGCTCAAGGTGACATCCAGGGCATCCGTGGGCAGGTATTTTAGTTTGAGACGTCCGGCCCCGCCTTCGGAATGGCGGCCCTCATCCCCATCGGCATCAATATCGTTTTCCATGAACCCCTCGTCCTGCTGTTCGAAAAGGCCCGACAAGCCGACAAAAAGTTTGTCTTTAATGAGAGGTGTTCTCACAACACCCTTTAGTTCCAGCTGCTGGTAATTGCCAATATCGAATTCCAATTTACCGCTGGTATGGTTATCCGGCTCTGAGGTGATGACATTGATAACACCGGCCATGGCGTTACCGCCGTATAGCGTTCCCTGTGGTCCCTTGAGTATCTCGATACGCTCGATATCGAACAACGGAAAGTCAAACATGTAGGATTTGGAATAGCTGACGCCATCTACATAGTATCCAATGGCCGGTTCCTGGTTATGGATGCTTTTTATTCCTCTCATGAAGGTGAAGCTGTGCCTCCGGCTGCCGGCATTGCGAAAATCCAACCCGGGAGTAAAAGCTGAAATTTCCGTCATGCTTTCTATACGTGCATCCTCGATGTTTTTGGCATCCAGTACGGTGATACTGGCCGGTATATCCTGGACCTTTTGGGATCTTTTTTGAGCGGTTACAACCATCGCATCCAGGGTTTCAACGGATTCGGCGGTTTCGGACGCAAAATTGCCGGCAAACCCTGGCCGGGCAAGGGTAAGCATAGGGATAAGGAATAAAACGATTGCGATTTCAGTTCTTTTCATGGAAGCCTCCGGTTGCGTTTGTTTGCATGATATCCAGTAGTCGGCCTATGGTGGTTTGGTTGATCCGGGCCAGGTCGGCCAGGGATTGTTTCGGGGACTGAACGAGAATATGGTCGGCGGTTAGATTGGCGATGGATTGCTTCGGATCCCAGCCCATGTAGCGGGCAATGTGCGCCACGGGGTAGTCGGCCGCAGCCCCGTAAGGCGGGGTGCCGAATCTTTGAATGGATGACATGCGGCAGGCCCTGGCGATTCCAATAAGCTGCCCCATTGGCGGAAGTTCATAATATCCGCCCACACAGACATAAAGGGTCAGGATCAGGGATACGGCCAGGGGCAATCGGGCGTGTTTGGATGTCCGCTTCTTGATATAGGCCAGCAACAGGGGCCAGTTCAGCCAGGTGTGCACCAGCATGATCAGGCAAAAGAGAAGACCAGAGTTCAGGTGCAGGACGCCCCAGTGATGGCGGGAAAGGCCCATGCAGGTCCACGGGCAGAAATGGCTCACATGGCCTGCAGGTCCCAGATAAAGAACAATGCTGGTCACCAGCATGACCAGCCCGGAAAAAGCCAGGGTGAGAGAAGTCGTTTTTTTCAGCATGGGGTTCCTCTTCAATTATGGAAATAACGAAAGAGGACTATAGCTGGAAAAATTGATGAATTTCTACTCGCAGCCACACATTTTATGGCCTGATCGACACGGAAAAAGAGAAGCCTTTTGAATGTAAATAGGAGCGTGAAGAACGCAAATAATAAGAGATGCCAAAAGTAGAGCAACCCGGGTCCAAGAATGGACCCGGGTTGCTTATCGAACACCCGAACGTCGACGATTCAGGTGGAGGGGGGCGAGAATTTAAAGCAGACCGGCAATGGATTCGACCCAGGACGTTATTTCGCTGCCGGCATCTCCGGGATCCCCGTCGATTTTAAGGCCATCGGTCACGAGCTTCCCGCCAAGTTCAGTCATTTTTTCTTCAAGCATGTCGACGGAGCCGCAAAAATGCTCATAGGTGGAATCACCGGGCGCGAAGACGGCAAACGGCTTTCCGTCCAGCTTGGTGCCATCCAGCTTTTCATAGAAATCAGCGAAATCCTCCTGGAGTTCGATCTCGTCGTCGCCGTATGCCGGACATCCGAGCAAAAGCAGATCCTCGCCGCCGGCGAGTTCCTCCACGGCTACCTGGGTCACCTCTTTTACTTCAGCCTCGAATTCGACCTGTTCGAGTTCTTTTTTAACCATATCCGCCATTTCCTCGGTGTTGCCTGTGGTTGATCCGTAAATGATCAGCGCTTTCTTCATTTTGTTCTCCTTTCACGTCTTAATAAGTGCTATTGATTTTTTACCGCGCGAAGTTTTTTTTTCTTCTGGCCGGGGTAATCCAGTATGGATGAAATTTCCTTTTTGCAAACTAGGACCCGACTGCCGTCCGGAGCGATTTTAAAGCCATTGACGCCTTTGAAATAAAGCCAGTCCGGTTGTGTTTTGCGGCTTGTCATATGTGTTTTAAACAAGTGCACGCCTTCTTCTACGATCCGATGCAGACCGGCCGTGTTGACAAATACCCTTCTCGATGCTCCATTTTTTTTCAAAAGCTTGAGTAGTTCCCAGGCGCACATACCGTTGAATTCACCTTGCAGGTCGATATGCAGGTTCCCTGCACTATGGCGGCTTATGCATTCATACCCAGATTCCACGTTTGTTCTCCTTTACCGATGATCTTAAAAACAAAAACCTGACGCAGGAAAAAGAAAAGGCGCATGGAAAATGCGGATGTTCCGATTTCCATACGCCTTCACTTCCAATCGCGAGCGTTGGCCCCGACTGCCGTAAGACGAAAACGCGTCATCTAAATTAAAAGACGCTCTTTGTGTTAGAGGTGTCTATCCTCAAATGGCGGTGCTGTCAATAGTTTTTTCTTACCTAAACTGAGCGATTCAAATTTTGGTACATATAAAATTTAGCAAAAATAGCAACGCAAACAGATCCTTTTTGCCGCCCAAAATTTGAACCCTTGCGGGTTGCCGATCGTGCCGCATCTACGACGTTAGATGTCTTCCCGCATAGAAGGGCTATGGCGGAAATCCATCTGCCTTGTATATGCGGCAAGCTTGGCAATCGCTCAGTTTAGGTTTTATAAACTAGGGAGAGGTGCTCTCGGCTTCTCCCGAGCGGGGAAGCGTTTTCTCCAGACCGACGGCAATCAGATAGGAAAGGCCTGCCGTGGTAACCGCCAGGGCCGCCAGATGCAGGGCGTCGCTATCGGTCATATTGGCGGTCAACAAGATGGCCGTGGAAGTCGCCGCGCTGGTGGCGGCGCCATGCATCACCCCGCGTGTTATTGCCTGGGGTAGGGTCATGCGCCCCCGTTGCACCTCATGCAGATTGCGGCCGAAACTGTTGGCGCTGCCAATCACCGCGCCAAGCAATGCCGCGGATATCGGTGCACGGATTGTAGGTGGAATGTTAACGGGCTGAAGCGGTGACCATGCTGCGGCAATAGGGGAGGGCGCTATGGGACTGGCCGGCACTACCGGAGAAGCCGGTGTGTAAGAGTAGGTCGCTGCCGGTTGGCCTTGTCTCAAATTCATACCTATACGGTTACCAGAATATGCTCAGCCTGTCCAGGCCGGAGGTGAAGGTGCAGCCCGTTGTTGGTACTGATGACGACGGCTTCCTGGGCGGCCATGGTGAAAATTTGGGCTGGAGCCACCGAATCGAGAGAAATGGTGACACCCTCTACAATTCCCTTTTCTTTCAGTGCGTTTGTGGATTGCAGGCCACACAGGAATTCTTCAACGTAAAAGGGTTGACCTCTACCGGCCGAAACAAACTGCAGGTGCCGCTCGCCGATGCGGCCCCAAATCTTGGCGGCCATACCTTCCTGGATGCGTACGGTTCTACCCTTTTCTATATTGACCGTATAGTCCATGCGGGGCAATTGTCGAAGATAAGTGACTTCCTGGTCTTCAGCCAATCCCAAAACTTTCAGCGATGCGGCCAATTTCGCGTGACAGGTGGTTCCTTCGATATGTCCATGCTGGCCGGCACGCATATCGGTCAGCGGCATGCGGCGGCCGTCGTCCAGGTGCACGATCACGCGCGTGGCCATTCCACCGCCCAGAACGACTTCTCCTTGTGCGCCCCGCAGGCGTACCGGGTGTACGAGAACCTCTTCGTTTTCACGGACAAATGTATCGCCCCGAAAAAGCCCCAGGCGCGATAGCAGCGTCTCCACCCCGGCTTCGGTGATATCTACCAGCTTCAGTTGGCGGTCAAATGGCGCCTGGTTCAGTGAAGTCTTCATTCAACCTTTATACCCCATACAGGTAGAAGTTTCAAATGGTTTTTAACGCACAAAACAAGAGGGACTTGCAGAACTTTATGAAAATTTACGGGAAAGTAATTATTCTCTTCCCGTAGGTTTGCCTCCGGCCGGCATCTGCTGAGGGTCAATGCCGCTGTCTTTGAGGGTATGAAGCTGTCTCAGCATGGAAATGTGAAGCACGCAAGGGACAAGCACCCGATAAGCGGGGCCTAAAACATCGAACAGAGTCCACAACGCAGTGATGCCCAGGCCCACGGCGCCGGCAAAGGCGGCGGACCAGCGGGCCAGTGAAGTACCGGCCACAAAGGCGATTCCTCTTTCAAGGGAAGCCCGGGCCACGGCACCGGCCACTACCAGCGAAAGGCGGTAGGAGACAATACCTCCGCCGGCGATGATAGCGGTTTTCAAAAGCGCGGAGGGGAACTCCTTGGGCAAACTGTCGGCACCGGTCTCGGGCATGATGCCTTCGATCAAGGTTTTTTTCTCCTTGTCGGTCATCTTTTCCCAGGATTTTTCCAGCACCTTCATCAGCAGTTTTTGCTCGATTTGCTCGATGTCTTCGTCCTTGGTGTTTTTTACCTTGAGCCGCGACGCAACCTTAAGGACAATATCCCGATAGGTCACTCCCACCCCGCCACGGGCGATGTTGAAAATCGTATTGCCCCCATACTTCTGAATCTCGGCAATGATTTCATCCACATATTTACCGTGGTCGGGATACCATTCGCGATAGGCCTTGGTGTTTTTCAATTGCGAGGAGACCCCGCCCTTTTGCGTGAGATAGCCGACCAGATTGTCCAGTTCTTCACTGCTGCATTTTCGTAAGAGGGGAATCAGATCGGAATCCGGTTCCCTAAGCTTGATTTCAGACATGTGGGCCTCATTTTAATAGCGTTGCGATACGGGTGGCCAATGATGCGCTGACTTTCTCGCCCAATGCGCTTTTGGCGGCGAAGGCTCCTGCAATCAGGGTTAAAAGGCCGCGCACACCGGTTACCAGGGCCTGTCCCACCTCCGGGGAATCCAGGCCGATCTCCTTGGCCAGATCGATGCTGCGATCGGCTCCCTTGACAAAGTCGGCGAAAACGTCCCATTGCGTCTTCTTCAGAAGAATCCCCTGGCGGCCCAGATCGTAGAATACTTCGTCCGGGTCCTTGATCAGTCCAACGACCAGGTAGAGTTGGAAAAAAAATTGTTCCCGGGGGTCGACGCCCGCCTCCCACCGCTTGACCGAGGTGGCCGGCGCCCCTACCAGGGAACCGAATTGCGCAAGCGACAGGCCATAACGCGCTCTGATGTCCGCGATTTCCTTGCTGAGTACAAGTTCCATGCATGCCTTTCCATCGAAAGCAACAATCCAAGGTTCACAGGAGCCGGCCGGAAATACGCATTTTTACGAGCCTGCAATCAATGTCAGGCCGCGGCGGAAGACAACCCCTGGGAAGACGTTTCGAGGAGACGCTTCAGTGCATCCAGGTCTTTTCTATATTGTTCCCTGGCCAGACGCAAGGCGATTGGTTTGGTTAATTTAAAATACCCCAGTTCGGCCCGGCAACGGGTGGTCAGGGCCGTACCGGAATGGACCGGCTCAAAGCTCAGATGAAACTCGCCTGTCACTGGTCCCTTGATGGTTTTTGCGGAAAAGGCGCGGTTTTCCTCGAATGCGGTCACTACGGCTTCGGTCTCGATACGCTTGCCCATGAACTTTACCGTATACCGATATTTCGTCCCGATGTCCATGATTTCACCATGGGTAAATCCGGTATCGACCAGAATTCGCTGCCATTTGATATTATTGTTGATATCGGTGGTAAAAGCGAACACTTCTTCAAGGGGCCTTGCAATTACCACACTCGTTTCAAATGATGTCATGTTCATCGCCTTTTCATGCCATTGGCCGGCGCCCTTGGTAAGAAGGAGTGACGCGGTCGGGCGCCGGCCAATAACGGCTTGCATGGTTCACGGTGATTTTTTCCCTTGATCGATCATGCCTTCTCGGTTTTCTTTTCGGACCCGGCTTCTTTCTTTCCAGACTTCTTGCCCGCCTTGTACAGCATGTAGCCGGTGGCTCCCAAGACGACCCATCCCAACGGGCTTACAAGTAATGGTAGATGCATATGCATACCTCCTTTGTGTTATTGGGCTTGCCCTGGTAAGATTTTGAAATAGGGCTCGCCCATTGGCATCGTGCCTGCCGAAACGGCTAGGCCCCTTCCTTTGCGTTTTCCTTTTTATCGGAAAATTCTTCTTTTACGGCGGCAGCGGCTTTTTGCGTCGCCGATTTCAGTTTGGCGGCACTTTCCACCGTGGCGTCCTTCAATTGCGACGCCTTTTGCGTGGCGACCTCTTTGAATTTCTTGACGCTTCCGCTCTTGGCCACCAGCCCGCCAACAATGCAACCTGCCGCAAAGCCAATAATTGCTCTAACCATGCTATCACCTCCGTTCTTGGTGTTTTTGATATATTTCATTACAGTGTTACGAGTTAATAACACTACAATAAGTGTTTGCCACTTTGGTGTCAACTCCTTTTTTATAATAACTGAATTTATACGATTCCCATGGAGACCACCATTTGAATCGCCTGATTTCAGTGATGGTATGTGCCGTTGGTTGTCGGGGGAACAGCGATAAATAATTAGGAAGGTGGTGGAATGTGTGACGGAGGGGGAACCGCGTGCCGGTGACCGTCGAAGCCGGAACCGCACCAATCGGTTTTCGCCCTGTTCCATGATTTCTATGCATGGAACTTATGCGTTTTTAGCCCATAGCTTGTTTTATACGAGTCCCTTTTTATACCACTCTTCACTGCCGTAAAGCTTTTCTACACAATCAGGGCACAAGCCATGGCTGAAATCTGCCTCGGAATGATCTTTAAGATAGGTTTCAATCTTGTTCCAATACCCCTTGTCATCTCTAATTTTTTTACAGTTCGAGCAAATCGGCAATAACCCCGAAAGTGATTTTACTTCTGTCAATGCTCTTTGCAGCTTGTCGATCAATATCTCTCTTTGTTTTTCAGCCGCTGTTTTTTCGGCGATTTCAACTTCCAGCTGTTCATTGGTGCTTTTCAACTGGGTTGTCCGCTGTTCAACCAATTCCTCAAGATGGTGCTTGTACTGGCTCAATTCGGTGTTTATCGATTTAAGATGTGAGGTGTATGAACGGTAATTATTTATAATAAAAAGGATGAGCGGAAGGGAACATACAAAAAAATAGAGGGCCGTGAGTATGGAAAGGATCTGATTTTTTCGTAGGATCGCCCGCAGGTCGCTTATTTCGAAATCAGCACAAGCCAAATATGTCCTGCCTCCCGGGCTTTTTTCCGGAATCGCGACCGAACGGAAAGCGCCCCACTGATCTTTGTATTCAGAAAAGAGGATTTTATTTTGTTTGTATGCCTCCACGAACAGTTGAGGAATGTCGTCATAAGGCAAAAAGTACCATCGCTCCTTTTCATTAGCTTCGCGGGTAGTTACGGTCGGTGCTGAAAAATAAAAATGACCATTTTTTTCCACGAGCGTGTAGAGCCACTCCATATCCGTATCGAAAGCCAATCCGGATATGGCTGCGCGATTTTTTAATTCCTCGGCCATGCTTATCGAATCGGCAGCGATGGCGCGGTCATGAAAATCGGGGGCAAGCATGAATTTTAGAGATTTGGCGGCAAGCACCAGTTTTTGATCGATTTCGTGGATGGTTGTTTTGCGGTGTTCGTGGTTCGACCATACCACATAAGTCAACACAGCAGCTAAGTAGATAAAAATACAGATTAAAAAAGCTACGGGGCGATGAAACTTCATTTTTTCCATTGCAGCTGTATCCATCTCGATGAAATTGATCGGCTGGATTCAAGACATTGCAGCTTAAAAAATGGATCTGGTGGTAATGACAATTTGTAGGAGGCTGCACCCTTAGCCTATATGAGCAATGATTTGACAGGTTATATTTTGTCGCTGCTTCTTGTCAATGCTGTAATGGAAAATAAAGCGGTTATCGGTGTAAAAACGAGAATCTTTTTAGCGTTTACCCGCCCCCCGGTTGCCCAACGCCGCATATCCTAAAATTCCGACAGTACTCATGTTATGCAAAAGAGCCGAGGCAACCGGTGGCAGAAACCCGAGGGTCGCCAGGAGGAGAACGATGGAGTTGAAGCCAACCGCCGATTTAAAGCAATTATCGATAACCATGCGTGTGTGTGTCGCTACCTGACGAGCCTTGAGCAAGGTTTTCAAATCTTCTTCCAAAAGAAGAACCATGGCCGCTTCCTTGGCCAGGTTGGAGCCGCCAGGCATGCAAATTCCAACTTGAGCCGTTATCATGGCCGGCGCGTCGTTGACACCGTCGCCCACGAAGGCCACCTTGGCACCCTCGGCCATGAGTTCCTTGACGATACGGGATTTGTCTTCCGGTTTCATCTCGTAGTGCAGCTCACTGACTTCGTCAAGAGGGCCGATGACCGCCCGGGCTGTATCACGATGGTCTCCGGTAATCACGACAACGCGGCGAATGCCGCTTTCCTTGAAGCCGTGCAACACCTCGGGGGCCTCGGGTCTGAGATCGTCCCGGAAAGCGATCACGCCTTCCAGAATGCCGGAGCGGCTGATGTATAAAAGGTTGTTGCCTTCGTGGCGCAATTTGTCGGCGACATCATTCACGCCGCTGCAATCCACCAATTCGTCGTCCTGGAGAAAATGAAGGCTACCGGCCAGTACCCGTTCGTCATCGACATAAGCCGACACGCCATGGGCCACGATATAATCGACGTTGGACATGGTCGGCAGTTCCAATCCCCGCTCTTCGGCGGCGTGAATCACCGCATGGGCCACGGGATGGTCATAATGCTGTTCGGCGCCCGCTGCCAACGCCAGCAGCTCATCGGGTGCCAAATCTCCGGTGGGAATGACCTCGGTGACATTCAGTACGCCGTTGGTCAGGGTGCCGGTTTTATCGAGAACAATGGTGTCGACGACAGCCAAGGCGTCCAAAGCCTGGGCGCCTTTTACCAGTACACCGCTGTGGGCCGCATCGTACATGGCGGTTTTCACGGCCACGGGGTTGGCCAATTTGATGGCGCAGGCGTAATCGACGGTCAACACGGCGGTGGCTCTGGAAATGTCCCTTGTGAGAAGAAAAATCACCGCTCCCAGGCCTAGGGTAACCGGTACCAGACGGTCGGCCAATTCAGCGCTGTGGGTCTGGGACTCCGACTTCATGCGCAGGGAGTTTTCCATGAAGCGCGTGATGCGGGCCATGCTCGTTTCCGACCCGACCCGCTCGGCCTGGATAATTAATCGACCCTCTTCCACAACGGAACCCGAGAGTGCTTCCTCGCCGGGGTGCAGATGAATGGAAACCGACTCGCCGGTAATCGAACTCTGATTCACCGACGCCTCGCCTTCCGCAACGGTGCCGTCCACGGGAATTATGTCTCCGGGACCGCAAATCACGCGATCGCCGGCCATCACTTGAGGCAAAAGAACTCGGATCTCTTCTCCATCACGTTCAACCCAGGCAAATTCGACCTGTGGGCGCAAAAGGCTTTTGAGAAGTTCGGTGGAGCGATTTTCCGAACTGGCCTCCAGGTATTCACCAAGGGCCAGCAGACTCACGATGCTGTTGGACGTAAAAAAATCGCCTCGCACCAAGGACATGCTTACTGCCGCGGCGTCAAGGGTTTCGATCTTGATGCCTTCGTTGAAAAAAGTGTCGATTCCCTTGAGAATGGTGGGCAGGCCGAGAAAAAGAGCAAGGGGCGCCGATATTTCCAGCGGGGTTCCCAGGCTGGCCATGGTCAGGGCGCCCTTGAGACACAAGTCGGCCGGTTCGGGCCCTGTTCTGATATTAACGTCGCCGGAAGTGAAGGTCTCGGACGGTGGATCGTTTAGGGTCTCCAAAATCCGTTCGCGGTTTTCGGCAAGGCCGTCGTATTCGACAACAATGGTTGTCCCCCGCCGGTTGATCCGGACGTTAGACACACCCGGCAGGTTCTCGATCACAGCCTGCAGGTAGGCGGAGTCAAGAAGCGGATCGAAAAGACGTGCATAGTGGAAGCGGATCCGCTTTGGTAGTTCATGGGCAATCCGCGGGGCTTGGGCTTTTTTTGATGTATCCGTCACGGGGCAGATTATCTCGATGAGCTTTTAGTATGGTATAGTCGGTAATGCCAATAGGAAAAACCAATCAGGGCCAGACCGGAACCAATATGCAGACGGCTTGCCTCCCGCCCCATGAATCCGGTAACCAAAAGGGTTCCCATGGACGCCACCATGCCGACCTTGGCCAACTCGCGCTGGTCCTTGACCGGCAGAAAGGTATCTTTTTCAGACGTATTTTGTTTGGACATCAACTGATCCCCTTTCACCTCCCCTGTTCGTGAGCACGACAACGAACAGGGGAAATGTCGGCGCTGTTAACGATCACTACTCGGCCATGCTCTTTTCGGCCCTGGCGTCCCTGACCTTTTCCTTGACTTCCTCGATGCCGCCGACAACCGCCGCCCAAGCGGCCACGGAGCCCTTGATCACTGCATTTTGAACCGTCGGATTGGTCACCAGCAAGGTGACGCCGGCGCCGACCAGAAGTCCCTTGAGGTAGCTGGGGTTGGAGTAATCGAACCAGGACGATACGGTTGTGGGCACAAGGCTTCTTTCCTGAATGGCGGCATCGGGTGTTCTCACGTAAGGTGTCTGGCCGTCATAAACCGTCTGGTAGTAGGCTTGGTTGGTCGGCTGCTGGACGGGCGCTTGGCCTGCATAGGTGGTGGTATATGTACTTGACATCAGTCCTCCTTTTTCTCAGCCGGTTTGGCTTTGGGTGCGGTTTTTTTGCGGGATGCGGTTTTGGCTTTGGCTGCCGGCTTGGCTTTTGCCTTGGCTGCAGGCTTAGCGGGTTCCTTGGCGGTCGATGCCGGTTTGGCCGCAGGTTTGGGAGCGGCCTTTGTCGCCGGTTCCGCCTGGGGTTCGAAGGCCGTGTCGTAAAGATATTTGGCGGCTGTGGCCACGGCCAACGTGCCGGCAATATTGAAAAGGCCGCCCAACCTCAGCGCCCCGACCACCGCCGTGGCCGCTGCCGTGGCCACACCGGCCCCGATGGAATCGCGGGTCACATTCTTAATTGCCTGCGAGCGATCTATTTCGTTGTTGTTCATCCGCCGGATGTTGGCCGCGGCGGAAGCGCTGCCGCCGACGATCATGCCAAAACCGCCCATGGCCAGAGCGGACGGCGTGCCCGTAACCTGACGGGCCGGTGCCACGGCGGGGGTTGCGGCCGTGTATTTGGTATTGTCCATTATTTTCTCCTTCAAGAGGTTGCATCCTTACCGGCATCGGCGGCCGGTGCATCTTTTTTCGCAAAGGCACCCATGATGCCGCCCATGGTGCCGGCAATGGCGCCCTTGACCGCATCATTGGTCAAAAGAACGGTCAGCACGGCACCGATCAAGGCCCCTTTCCAAAACTGGGTATCAAACCCGCTGTAAAGGGCTGCGAGTTTTTCCATATCCGGCTGCTGCCCACTGGCGAGATCCTTGACCACCTCGGCGATACGGCCGTATTGTTCGGCGGAGCCGTTGGGACCGCCTTGTTCGGGCGGCTGTTCGAATACGGGCTGGCTTCCAGGGCCGTAATTAGGGACGCCCTGGGCGTATGCCGGATCGACACTTTGATAACCCATTCCCGGCATGGGCTGCTGGATATAGGCCTGGCCCGCGGGTCCGTAATTGGGAACGCCCTGGGCATATGCCGGATCAACACTTTGATAACCCATTCCCGGCATGGGTTGCTGGACATAGGCCTGGCCGGCAAGCCCGTAATTGGGCATTCCCTGGCCGTAAGCGGCGTCCATGGTCGGCGCCCCGCCCATCCCCGGCATTGGCTGTTGGGCATACGTCTGGGTAGTGGGGCCATAATTGGGTATTCCCTGACCATTCGCCGCACCCATGTCCGGCACGGGTTGCTGCGGTTGATTGCCGGCCTGACCTACGGGGCCATAATTGGGCATTCCCTGGCCGTAGACGGCGCCTCCCGGCGTGGCCATGCCTTGTTGCGGCATTCCCTGGCCGCCTTGGGCCGTCTGGCCGTAAACGCCTGCCGTGGCGGGCCCGGTTGCAGCACCTTCCGGAGTGCCTTGGATGCCCCCGGCGGAGGTGGGATCGGTCGCCGTTTGGGGACGCCCCAGGATATAGCCTTGGGAGTCGTAGCGGGGGATATCGTAGGCATTCATGGTGCCGGCCCCGGTCATATCAGCAGCGGCATTTCCCGTGGGAGGCTGCTGCGCTTCCCTGCCGGCCGAGCCGTTGTCCGGGTGTTCCGAAGCGCATCCTTCATCGGCTGAATCGTGGCCCGCATCGTCCGTATGGTCTTTCATTTTTCCTCCTGTCATTTGGACCTAAAATGAAGCGATGTAATTTCGATACTCAAGTTACATGGGTTGCTTTTGTCTCAATAGGTAAACATGTTTTTGTGGCAAATGCTCAAAATGTAAAAGGTCGATACCGTCCAAACGCGATCGCTGTTTTAAAAGGAATAAACAATCGCCGGTTTACAACGAGCCATTGGCATCAGAAAGAGAGCGAACCGGAACAGGAAACGGAATCGATTGACCACATAGGGATAAAGAGCGCGACAATTTAAACTTTCGAAAGTTATCATGCAAATCTTCTCCAAGTCAACCTTGAATGGGGCCCGGCGGGATCATTGCGTTTGGTTTTTTATCTTCTCGGCAGCACCATAAAGAAGCTCTTGTGCGCGCTGCGTATCCTTTGTTTCCATCAATTCGTTCAGCCACTCGAAAGGCCAGACGTTCGGTTCGTATTCAAGGATGAGTGTTCGTCCAAGGCGGTTCAGACGCCAGCTTTTCAAGCCGGGAACCGCCGTCGAGCTCATCGGCATGCCCTTGGCGTCCAGGGCGGGCGGTATGCCGGTTTGTTCCAGAAGCGCCGGCAAGCCTTGGGCAAGCGTCTTGGCCGCGGGATCACGCAACAGGTTAGCAGAGAACTTGATTCGTATCCGTCCCGGTACGTGATGCATCACCGTCAGATACCGTCGGCATGCCATCAGATGTTCCAGATTCACAATTATCCTTTCCCGGCTTTTCGGGCCGTTGTCCGGCATGGGGTTTTTCCTCCGGCAGTGGCCGAGGATATTCGAAGAACAGCAGCCGACTCGAGTTGGCCAGGATACCCAGGGTGTGGGTTATATGGACCATGCCGGCCATCACCGGCGACAACATTCCAAGGGCGCCCAGCACCACCCCGGCGATGTTGGAGCCCGTGGCGATCCAGAAATTCTGATGCACCACCCGCATGGTCTCGCGCGAAAGGTCTCGCACATAAACCACTCCGGCCAGATCGTCCTTGACCAGGGCGATGTCGGCGGCCTCGATGGCAACCTCGCTGCCACCGGCGCCCATGGCCACACCGATATCCGCCTCGGCCAGCGCCAGGGCGTCGTTGATGCCGTCGCCCACCATCAGCACGCGGTGCCCATCGGACCGCATATGGGCGACGATTTCGGCTTTTTCCTCGGGCAGGACCGAGTAACGGCACTCGTCAAAATTCAGCCGGCCGGCCATTTCCAGGGCGGTGTACTTGGAATCGCCGGTGATCATGGCGGTCTGCTTAATGCCGCCGCTTTTCAGTTGCCGGATCATGGGCTCAAGGTCCGGCCGCTCCCGGTTGGCAAATCCGATCACGCCCAGGATTTCGCCATCCCTGGCCACGAAAATCTGGGTCAGCCCCTGCTGCTTGTTTTTCTCCAAAAAGTCGTCCACGATCGCGTGTTCGATGTCATAATGGGCCAACAGCTTGTGGCTGCCAACAAGAATTTCCTCCCCGTGGATCAACGAGCGCACCCCCTTGCCCAGGATGTATTCGCAAACATCGTGCTGAATGGCGGGCACCCCCCTGCGTCGGGCTTCGTCCTTGATGGCCAGGGCCACGGGATGGCTGTTGTGTACTTCGGTGGAGTAGGCCAGTTGAACCAGATCGTCCTCGGACACGCCGTTGAGATTGATGAGCTGCCGGATTTCGGGCTGGTTGGTGGTCAGGGTGCCGGTCTTGTCGAAGCAGATCGTATCGACATTGTTGACGTCTTCCAGGTAACGGCCGCCCTTGATGAGAATATGGCGGCGGGCCGCGGCGCTGATGGCTGCACTGATGGCCGTGGAGGCGGAGAGAATGGTGGCACAGGGGCAGGCCATGACCAGCATCACGGCAAAGGCCCGCCACAGGCTGCCGGTGAGCAGCAGGGTCGCCAGGGTGACGGCAAAACCGGCCTTGATCAGGTTCTGGGCCAGGCGATCAGCCACGCTCTCGATTGGCGCGCGGGTCTCCAGGCTGTCTTCCACCATGGTCATGATGCGCGACAGGTACGTCCGGTCGCCGACGGCTTCGACCGAAACATAGATCACTCCCTGACGCACAAACGTTCCGGCGAAAACCGTATCCCCCTCGGACTTGGCCACCGGTTCGCTCATGCCGGTGATGGTGGCCTCGTCCACCATTGCCCCGCCCTGGACCACGCGTCCGTCCACGGCAATCTTTTCGCCGGTGTGCAGGACAACGGTATCGCCGGGTTTGACCGCATCCACGGCAACACTGACCTCGACTCCTTCGATCAGGATATAGGTCTCTTTTTCGGTAATATCCAGAATGTCCCGGATGGCCCGGCGCGAGCGCTCGGTGATCCAGGCCTTGAGAAAGTTGCCGGCGCTGGTGATCCACAGAATTTCGAAAGCCGCCATGGCCTCGCCGGCGGCTACCGCCACGAGGATGCTGCCGCCCAGGAAACTCTCCAGAGAAACTTTTCGCTCACGCATGTCGGTCAGCCCCGAACGCACCAGGGGCAGGGCCGCCAGGGCGATGATGACCCCCAATGGACTGAACAGGGTTTGAGCCAGGGGCAGACCGAGCAGCACTGTCCGCGTAAACACGCCCGCGCCGAGAATGGACAGCCCGACAAATCGTTTTTTGGCGGAAGACAGTTCGTTTTGCCGCGCATCCTTGGCACAGGCCGTAACCGATTTCCCACCGGAAACGGTCGGGGCCGTCTCGGCGCGCCAGAAATTGGTGATTATACGCGTCAACGCCATTTGACTCAGGGCCTTGGTGTCGAAGTGTACAATCACGCCGTCGCATTTCGGATTGATCCGCACCGTTTGTACCCCGTCGGTGTTGGTAAGAAATTCCGAAAGCGGTTTCACCAGTTTTTTCTGGCGGCGGAGCCGCGGCAGGCGATAACGAATACGCCCCGGCAGGGCGTGTCGGATGACGATGGGTTTATTGGTTTTGCTCATTGGACTGCCTTTTGGGTGATAAAGATTCGAGGTGCCCCTGGCAACCGCTGCACCCGCAACAATTGCACGATGGATGGTTGGGGTCGGTTATTTTCTTGAAACGCTGATATAAATACCAGACGGCGATGGCGAAGATGACGATTGCTGCTATGATTTCCATGGGGTTGTTCCCTATGTTATAAGTTTACCGATTACCGATCAATGTTCACCGCTGACCTCAAGTGCAAGCCACCCGTAAATACCCGTCAGCGCGACCAGGAGTAAAGCGGCGGTTCCGGGCAGTCGTTTGCGGCGGAAGCCGACCCATGACACGTACCCGATAAAGCAGATACCGATTCCGATCAGAGAGAGCCATCCGCCAAGTTTAAAAGATAGGCGCAGGAAGCCGCCATCTTTTGATTCCATACAAAATGCAAATGGGAAAACGGCCTGATAAACCCGATGCGCCGTTGTCAGCGTGGCCCTGGACATGCGATGCGTATAGCGGTCCAGAACTCGGAAATCCCGGTCCATGGCCACGGCCCGGATAGTGGTCTCATCGGACCAAACCGCCGTGCGGTAAAGGGAATTTACAATCAGCTTGAAATCCATCCGGTTTGGATCATAATGTTCCAGGGGCAGCCGGATCAATCGATAGTTATCGTAGGTCAATAGATGCAAACTGTCATCACCGGCCAACAGCAGACCGACGTATTTTCGCCGTTTGTTTTCCAACACCTTGATATGCTTGGTTTTCAACGCCGGGTCGATGGGCGTTTGAATAACTTCCGGCCGGTTGTCGCGCCTTTTGACATGAAACACCCGGTAGTCGGCATCAACAAGGAAAACGCCTTCGTCAAAGGGCTTGAGAATGGTGAATTTGCCGTTTACCGAACGGGCCGGGAACGTAAAACCGGCCTTTTTCAGCACCCGTGTAAAGTCCTTGGTCAGGCGCATATCCACGTGGTTGGCCTCGGTATTGACGAATTGCATGGCATCGGCGGTCATGCGAAAGCGGTCTTCGGGAAACATCAGCCGCGCCTGGCCGGGGTTGGATTCCAACAGCGGCCATATGCGGCTTTCGGGGTTTTGGCCATCGATCTCGACGGATTTTAATTCCAGCACTTGCCGGTCGGCTTTGATGGCTTTTTTATCAAAGGTCTCGCCGCCCAGACGAAGGGGCATCAACCCCCATAATTCCATGTTTTTGTAATAGATAAAGGGCAGCTTTTTCTCAAACTCGACCCGCGAGTAATAGGTGCCGTCCGCATCGTGATAGGCGATTTCGGCGTGGTGGTCCTCGGCTTTGTTGCGTGCGGCGACTGGAATCGGCCCTATAATTTTTTCTTTGTAAATAAAGCGTTCGGTGACCGGGCTGAACAAAAGGTGGGTTTTCTCGACGCGCTCGAAGAAAACCTTGCCATAGAGCATGGGCAGGTACACCGATGCGACGACAATGGTAATAAAAATCAATGAAAGGGTGGCCAGGCGCCGCATCAGGAAGTCCTCCGATAGCGGAACCGGTAGGCGGGCAAAAGCACGGCGGGAACGAGCAGAAGGAGCGGGATCGCCAGGAAGAGCAGGCCAGGGCGGTATCCACCCGGGGTAACCGGTAAAAGAAACAGGCCGGTAACGCCGGCGGCGACGATCAGGTTTGCGAGACGCAACCGGTAATTAGGTTCCAAAAGCCCCAGGGTTACACAAAGATAAGCCGCCATGCCGGCCAGGCACCAGGGAAGCGTCGTCCAGAACGCTGTCGTGACGACTTCCGCCGGGAAGTGGCTTGCGCCGATCAGAGCCAGGGCGCCCATGTCCAAAAAGAGAATCAAGAACACGGCCGTCAGCCCCACCAGAACATGAGCCAGGATCAATCGATGCGCAGACACCGGCAGGTGCAGCGAAAGTCTGAGTCGTTCGTTGACCATTTCCGGTAGATATTGAATGCCGGCCAGCAGCAGTCCGGTAATGAGCGGCGCGTACTTGAACAACTCGTAATACATTTGGTGAAGATGGATTGTCCGGTACCAGACCATTTCGGTATGATCCAGAACGAAAAGGCGTCTGGTCTCGATAAAGATATAGGCCATGAGAAGCACGTTGAGGGCCAGCAAGGTCAGCCACGGCCAGCGAATTTTGAGATATTCCTTGTAATAGATGGGCCTGAGCAGCATGCTAATATCTTCCCGTATACCCGATAAAGGCATCTTCCAGGTCCATGGGCACCTCCTCCATCGAATCGACGGGCCAGTCGTTGCGATTCAGCGCCTGAAGGACCTGCTCTTTCTCGGCGAATCCAAAAAAGTCCCAGTAACCGGCATGGGTTTCGATGTTTTTAATCGCGGACTGCCCGAGGTGATGGGCAAGTTCTTCCGGTAAATGGCTTTTGCCATTTTTCGGAAGACGAAAACACCGAAATGTTTCCCTGAACTGGGCCAGGGAGGTTTGCAGCAAGTGGCCGCCCTGTTCGAGAAAAATGACCTCGTCCACGAAGCGGGCCATATCCTGGATCACATGGGAGGTGAGTAGCACCGTTCGCTCTCCCCGGGCAAGATACTCCCGCAGATCGTCGAGGAACAGGCGCCGATAGCCGGCATCCAGCCCGATGGAGTAATCGTCCAGGATCAGCAAGTCAGGCTGTTGGGCCATGATCAGGCCCAGTACCACCTGGGAACGTTGGCCGCAGGACATGTTGCGGATAAGGTGGGAATCCGGCAGACCGAGCTTTCCAACCACGCCATAGAACAGGTCACGATCCCATCGCGGATAAAACGGTGCGTAAAAGCGTTCAATCTGTTTGATGGACATGAATTCATAGGCCACGTGCCCCTCGAACAGGAGGCCGATGCGAGCCCGGGTTTTGGGGGACAGCTCATGGGAGTTCTCGCCAAAAACCCGGCAGCGGCCCGACTCGGGGCGCAGAAATCCCATAAGGATTTTGATCAGCGTCGTTTTGCCCACCCCATTCTTGCCCAGCAGGCCATAGACTTTTCCGGGCGGAATGCTGAAGTTCAGATCGGCGTAGATCACCCGGTTGCCATAGCGGTGGGCGAGATGTTTGACGTCGATTACGGTTTTGGCAGCCACTGTTTGGGGTCCTGGGTGTTCTGGGTTCTGAGTTTACCGGTCACTGATCACAGACAACCGGCACTTTCACCAGTCGCGCCGAGTTGGCCATGACAAAAACAGAGCTGAAATGGTGTAACAGTGCCGGCAGCCAGGGGCTCGGAACGCCCATGGTCGCCAGCACAATGCCGATCAGGTTGAAACCGATGACCCATGCGTAATTTTACCCGATGACGCGGATCAATAATGGCAAGCGAGATCGCCGGCCCCATGCTGATGAACCAGGTGACCAGCGCACCGCCAAGCGGCGCGCTGGCCGGAAAGGATACGATCATGACCGTGACCGCCAGAAGATCGGCCGTTACTCGTCTGGTTTGCCAAAGCGCGATAAACAAACTCGTCTTCCGGATAAAAGTGGGGAAGGGGGCACCGGACGGCTCAGAAAGAGAAGAAGGCGTGCTTGACTTTCCGTTCGGTGCACCCTGTCGCACGGAGGAGCGACGTTGTGGCTGCTATTTCATATCACGGGCCTGAATCCAGATAACCGCATCCTGAGACAGCTCTTTGCCGTTGAATTCGGTGTCCGGGCCGGCGCCCAGGGCACAGAATCCCCACCACCCGGCACGGGGAATGCCGAAGACGAATTCACCGTTGGCATCGGCCTTGATAGTCATGGTGACAAAGGCGTCCTGGGGAGCCTCCACCTCGGCGGCCTTGGCGAATGCGTTTTTATCCAACTCGGGTTTGTGGTTCATATACTCCACTTCGATCTCGGCATAGGGAACCGGTTTGCCGCCGCCCTTGACGATGCCGCGGAAAACGTTGCCGGTCCACAGTCCGTAGGGTTTGTCCAGGGGGACGATTTCGGCTTTGAGACCGATTTCGGCATCCCAGTCCGTGGGAAAGCCGCCGGTGTTGATGACCGTTTTGGTGATCTGCTGAATATAACAGTCTTCTTCGGTTTCCAGGTACGGCGCCGGCACCAGGCAAAAGACGTTGTCGCCCATGCCGCGCAGCTTGTAGGAGGTCTCGTAGGCCGCGCCGCTGTTGGTCAGGCTGGTCCAGGTAATGGGTTTAAGGGTTTTGAGAAGGTCTTTTTTCTTTTCCTTGCGAACCACGAAAAACTGCTCGGGCTGGCCCATGTCCATGGTGTGCCCGGCCTCGAACGGATGGGTGAAGACCAGCTTCAACTCAATGGTTTTCGCTTCCGGAAGGGCGGATTCGGGGGTGTAAATCGTCTGGAAATGGGCCATGGCCGGAAGGGCCGTCGCCAGGGTCAGGATACCGGCCAGTGCCGCGACTGCTTTTCTCATCGAAAGACTCCTTTCAAGTTTTTTCAATTTATTTCAAACGGTTACTCTATTTCAAACGGTTACTCTACGATGTCCTTGCCGTCGATTTCAATGGAATGCCCTTCGCCGCCGTCGAAAACGACCTTGTAGGCCTCGCCGGGTTTATCGAAGGTATATTCACTGTCCTCGTTCATGGCTCCCTTGAGCAGAACGCCGCCGCCTGCTTTTTCAACGCGCATGCGTACGCCCGAAGCCGAGGAACCGTCGGAAAAACCGCCTTCGCAGGTAACGGTTCCGTCTCCGTTTTCATAGCAGGAACACAGGGGGGTGTGGGCCATGGCCTGACTGGCGCAGATCAGAAAAACAGCTAACAATCCGAGAATAAATACCTTTCTTTTCATCGTTTTTTTTCTCCTAATTTTTTTGGTAATGTAGGTTTGGACTCAACGACTTAGATGTTTCTATCTTTGTAAAGAACCGTTTTTTTCATTACCGGTTCGGTTTGTCAAGAGTTTTTTCTATCTATAAGTAAGCAGCATATGTTCACAATCGGCGGCACCCCTATAACCGTAATGTTTTTGTATGTCGAGGAGGGGTTCAGACTTCTTTAGAAAATGGCTTTGCCAAAAAAAGTTAGACCAATAAAATATTTATTGACTTTGCTTAA
Organism: uncultured Desulfosarcina sp.; assembly: GCA_963668455.2. Lineage (GTDB taxonomy): Bacteria > Desulfobacterota > Desulfobacteria > Desulfobacterales > Desulfosarcinaceae > Desulfosarcina. The sequence goes on along the minus strand of CAXXOY010000011.1, from coordinate 115,198 downwards.
GCCTTCGTATAGCAAAGCAACCATGCTAAAAGGTAAGGTTGGACTTAAGGGAAGAAGTAGTATCTCCGATACTGCTTAAAACCGTATTTAAAAATATCTTATTACCCTGTAATTGGAGGGATTAATGCCTAAGCATGGAAAGCACAGACATGGTAACGGCAGGTGCTGCACGCTTAACACCGTCAAGCCTGGCTGCCGTGCCAGAATCCACTGCCACCACTCCACCGGAGCGGTGCGCCAACGCCTGCTCGATCTGGGGTTCGTGCCCCAGACAACCATCGATGTTATCCGCAGAGCCCCCCTGGGGGATCCCATTGAGTGCCGCGTTGCAAATTATAAAGTGACCCTGCGTAGTACCGAAGCCGCCCTCATCGAAGTCGAGGACGAAAACCGCTAATTCTTTTCAACTTATTATCAAGCGAATCAAATATCATGAGCACCTTTCCCGATACCACCGATAAACAGCTTCTGGTCGGTTTGGCCGGTCAGCAAAACGCCGGTAAATCGACCACCTTCAACATGCTCACCGGCGCCAACCAGCACATTGCCAACTATCCCGGCGTCACTGTCGATAAAAAAACCGGGTTTTACCGCTACGAGGGTGTCAAGGTTGAAACCGTGGACCTGCCCGGCACCTACAGCCTGACCTCCTTCTCTCTGGAGGAGCGTGTGGCGCGTGACTTTTTGATCGGCGAAAAGCCGGATGTGATCGCCAACGTCGTCGACGCCTCGTCCCTCAAGCGCAGCCTGTACTTTACCTTTCAGGTGATGGAGATGGGCCTGCCGGTTGTCGTGGCCCTGAACATGATGGACGTGGCCGAGCGCAACGGCACCAAGATCGACGTTTCACGCCTTGAACACCGTCTGGGCGTTAGCGTGATTCCCACCGTCGGCCGCAAGGGCAAGGGTAAAAAGGAGTTGCGCGACGCCATCCTGGCCGCGGCCCGGCGCGAGGAGCACGCCGCCCTGCATATTGCCTACGAGAAACTCGAACCGGCCATCAAGGAGTTGGAAGCTGAAATCGCCAAAACCAATCTGGCCGTTACCCACCCGGCCCGCTGGCTGGCCGTCAAGCTTGTGGAGGGCGACAGCGAGGCGCAACGGGTCACCATTGAGGCGCTTGGGGAATCCAGCGACGTTTTGAAAAGGGCCGGTCAGATCCGGGAGGATTTCGAGGAAGATCACTACATGAGTGTGGCCGACTACATGGTGGGCTGCCGTGATCGGCTGGCCAGCGACATCATCGAATCGTGCGTACGCGAGACCAAGCCCAATAAAAACACCATTACCGACATCATTGACATGGTGGTCCTCAACCGTTTCCTGGCCCCGGTTTTTCTGGTGGCCACCGTTTTTGTCATCTATCAGCTGTCCATCGTCAAGGGATACGAGCTCACCCATTACTGGTGGCCGGTGCTGGCCAAGATACGATCCTTCATCGCCGGCGTGTTGCCCGATGCCGGGATGCTGCACGACCCGTATGTCCGGTCCATGGGTCTGTGGATGGTGGATTCGGCCAATGCCCTGCTCAATTATATCCCCATTTTCCTGATTCTGTTTTCCTTGATCGCCATTCTCGAAGACAGCGGGTACATGGCGCGCATCGCCTTTATCCTGGATAAGCTGTTTCACGCTTTCGGCCTCCACGGCCAATCAACGCTGCCCTATATTCTGGGCGGCGTGTTTGCCGGCGGGTGTGCCGTGCCCGGTGTCATGTCCACCAAAGGCATTCCCGACGAGCGGTCACGTATGGCGACCATCCTCACCGTCCCTTACATGAACTGCCTGGCCAAGATTCCGTTTTACACCTTGTTGATCAACGTCTTTTTTGTACCCTATAAATCGTCGGTCATGCTTTTTCTTTCAACGGTCACTATTTTCGTGGCCCTTCTGGTTGCCCGGCTGCTGACCACCACGGTGCTTAAAAACAAGGAAACCGCGCCGTTCGTCATGGAACTTCCCGAATACCATTCGCCCACACTCTTCGGTGTGGGGCAGCGGGCCATCGAGCGTACCTGGCAATATATCAAGAAAGTCGGTTCCATCGTGGTGGCCGTTTCCGTGTGCGTGTTCACCCTGCTGCAATTCCCAGGGCTAAGTGACCAGAAAGAGGCCCAATTCCAGGCTCAAATGGGAACGGCTGTAAGTCAGTTCAATAAGAAAGTCGCTTCCACACCCTACGCCGAGCAATTCGGTGAAAAAGCGCAATTGCTTTCTCTGATCAACCTTTACGATACATACAAGACCGCCAAGCTGACCATCAGCAGCGGCGACGCATCCAAGGCCCTGGATGCCAGTTATAAATCCAGCCATCCGGAGATGTTCAAGTTTTTGAAGCCCGGGGGAGACAAAGATGCCAAGACGGTCAACAAGGCGCTGCGCAAATTGGTCAAGAAACGCAAATCCCTGCGCCGTCAGATCAAGGAAGAGCAGATCGAGACCAGCTTCCTTGGCATGATCGGTCGCGGCTTCGAGCCCTTGACCCAGTGGGCCGGGTTTAATTGGAAGGTCAACGTGGCGATTCTTTCTTCCTTTGCCGCCCGGGAATCCAGCGTGGCCACCATCGGCGTGCTCTATCAGCAGGGCGCCGACGAGAACAAAAGCCTCGAAGAGCGAATGGGCGCGGAAACCGGAGGCAACTTCACGCCGCTGCATGGCCTGGCCATCATGATCTTTTTCGCCCTTTACCCGCCCTGTCTTGCCACCACGATTATGATCAAGGTGCAGACCGGCTCTTATAAGTGGATGTTTTTCTCCATGATTTTCCCCACCGTGCTGGGATTTGTGGTCGCCTCGATAATTTTTACCGGCGGGAGTGCCCTGGGGCTGTCCGGCATCCAGATGATGTGGGCTTTTTACGCCTTCGTCGTTTTGCTCACCCTCGCGCTGGGGCTTCATAAAACCTGGTCGGATGGAAAATCCACGCGTCCCCCCGAGGCGAGGACCGGCGATTTGGGTGCGCAGCCGGGTTAGAAAAATCGGGTATATGTGTTTGAGGTGGGGATCATCGATTCATGTTAAGTGAATGCATTTTGTCTTTTTTTTGAAAAATGATCTGATCCACTTCCAAGTTTTTTGTTCTTTATGACATACTTTGTTCTTTATGACATAAATTAAATGGTAGGATTAAAAAGGGGTTTCCACACATTTGTGTGGAAACCCCTTGATGTTTCGGCGATTTTGATTGGCAACAGCCAAGGCGAATCGGGCCTGATTTGCGGAAGGTCGGCTATGCCTTCGATGGGAGGTGTGTAATTCTTTTGTAAAACCAAAAACTTCCATGGTTTTTGAGATTAAGATTCCTTACCATGTCCTTATGGCACTGTTTAGTGAAAAGTGAAAACCCGTCTTATCGAACCATAAGGAGATCCCATGAGTACATCCCCTGTTCCCCATCCCAAAGGCAATCGAGCCAATATCCTTCTTTCCAGTGTTTTTGGCCCTTTTGCCCGGGATGATGCCTTTGGCAGTCGCCAAATCAACCCCATGGAGCTTTACCAGAACCAGGTCACCCGGGTTCAGGGCGGATTTTCCCTGCGCATGTTTCATCGCTCCTTCGGGCTGATGCTGCTCCAGGCCAATATCGACGCCCCATGTACCCTCCTGGATTTCCCCCCCCTGGACCGATTCGTCCACGAGCTGAAAACCCAGGTTTACGATGTCATCGGTATTGGAGCCATCATCCCCAATGTGGGCAAGGTAAAAGAGATGTGCCGTCTGATCCGAAAATACCAGCCCCGCGCGACCATCGTCGTGGGTGGCCATATCGCCAACAAGGGCGGAATCGAGGAAGAGATCGACGCCGATCACATTGTCCTTGGAGATGGGGTGAGATGGTTCCGGGCCTATCTGGGACAACCCCTGGACGAGCCGGTGCGCCATCCGCGAACCATTTCGGCCTTTGGCACGCGAATACTTGGCATCACATTGAAAGACAAGCCTGGAGATACGGCCGCCATTCTTATCCCGTCGGTGGGATGCCCCATGGGATGTAATTTTTGTTCGACATCCGCACTGTTTGGCGGCAAGGGGCATTTTGTGAATTTTTACGAAGACGGAGACGAGCTTTTCGCCGTCATGGAGGATCTGGAAAAAAATCTCCAGGTGCGTTCCTTTTTCATTCTGGACGAGAACTTTTTACTCCACCGCAAACGGGCCATGCGGCTTCTCGAACTCATGGAAGCAAAGGGAAAGTCCTGGATGCTCAACGTCTTCAGTTCGGCCCGGGTGATCCGTTCCTATACCATGGAGCAGCTCGTGAGGCTGGGCATCGGCTGGGTCTGGATGGGAATAGAAGGGGAGTCGAGCAATTATCGCAAGCTCGAAAACGTCGATACCAGGAAGCTGATCCGAACGCTTCAGTCCCACGGTATTCGGGTGCTGGGGTCTTCCATTATCGGCCTGGAGGAGCACCGGCCCGAGACCATGGAGCGGGTTATCGACCATGCGGTGAGTCATGGCAGCGATTTTCACCAGTTCATGCTCTACACTCCCAACCCCGGCACGCCGCTGTACGAAAAGCACAAAAAAGACGGAACCCTGTTGGGAGAAGATCGGTTTCCACCGGCCGACGCTCACGGGCAGTACCGGTTCAGCTTCCGCCATGCCCATATCCGGGATCATCAGGAAGAACAATTTCTCCTCGATGCTTTCCGGCGTGATTTCAAGGTCAACGGCCCGAGCCTGGCCCGGCTGATCCGGACCCTGCTCTTCGGCTGGCAACGATATAAGAACCATCCTGATCCGCGGATCCGGGAACGCTATGCCTGGGAGATCAGTCCTCTGCGCACCACCTACGCCGGGGCGGTCTGGGCCATGCGGCGCTATTACCGGAAAGATCCGGCCATTTACCAGATGCTGGACCGGCTCCTTGACGATATTTGCCGCGAGTTTGGATTCAAGACCCGCGTAGCCGCCAGGATTGTAGGCGTTTATGCCTATGCTTCCCTGGTTCGAGAAGAGCGGCGGCTGGCCCGTGGCTGGCAATACGAACCCCAGGTTTTTTACGAGAAGAACCCGGCGGCCATGGCCCTGTCCGGTCCCCCATCGAAAGCCCCCATCGGTACGGCCTTGCCTGTGCCGGTTATGGCTGCCCGATTGCCGGAAGCGTCGCTTTCATAGGTCAGCTTCGGTTTGCTTTTGTATCTGCAAAAGTAGACGGCCTGAAAAGGTGCGTCCTGTACGAACGGAAGCGAAGCCGTGCTTTCCATTTCCATCAGCAGGGTCTCGACGTATTGGCCGGTTGCCCTTTGGGTGGCAAGGTTTTGATAAAAACCGCAAAACAGACAATGCGTGTGGCAAAAGGGGATATGGATGTAAAGACAGCGACGGGGGTGGTCGGCAGGCAAGGCCGTCATGGTGTCCCGCCAGACACGAGGCGGTTCATCGGCAGCCATGGGTGTATTGCGGGCCATGGCGTGCACCGCCAGTTTGCGGTCGAACGCGTCATGCAGGGCATCGCCGGATGTGTTGGCCAGACACCGGCTTTCATCCGTCAAGTGCATGCTCTCCCGGCTGCCGATGCCTTTGTTCAGGTTTTCAGAAGGCCGGGACGTGTGCCCCATCATCGTCTGTCGAGCCTCATCGACGATTTCCCGGGTTACCACCGCAATACCTTTTTTCTTAGCAACACGTTCCACGGCCTTGCGGGCCATTTTGCGTACGAACGGGGGCGCCTTATCAATGGCTGCATTGGCCTCGGGCGACCATTCCATGATTAAAAGCGTCCCTCAAACCGTGAAAGAAACTTTTTGGCAAACGTCCAGACTTCGGATTTGCTCATCAGGGTGCGAAAAGGAATCTCGGTTATGTGGCGCCTTAAAATCTTTGTGTGGAAATGCATGAGCAGATTGTGGTCTTTCTTATTCCTCGGTGGCGCCGCGCCCCCGTTTTTTTGCCGGGACCTCAACCGCGTTGTTGGTTTCGTAGATGGCGGAATCGTCAAAATTGTTGATGGCTACCTTACAATCCGTGCAGTACTTGCGAGGAATGCCGCGGCCGGTCCACATCAGGTAGGCGTTGAATGTTTTTCGGCATCTCGGGCAGATGCAGCGGGTGAATTGCTTGCCGTTGATGGATTTGTTGACGGTTTCCCAGTTTTGCCACCCTTCATCGGATTGAGATTTGCCGGCGTGCGTCCCGAGGCCTTCGCCTTTGGCGTACATAATTAAGCTCCCTTTTAATAATAGCTTCTAAATAAAAAAGGCGTCAACCGGTATCGATGTTCAGCCGGTTACGCCTTCACTGCCTTTCGCGCCGATAGGGCCGAAAGTCGTAAGACCGCTACGCAAAATTAGATATATCTATTGTAAGTAGCTTTATTAAATTTCAGATTGGATGCCTTGTGTCAAGTCTTTTTTGGGGGGTTAGCGTTTTCTTACACAGTTTTTACTTCGGCGATCTTCATGTAAAAGGTGCGCTAATTGTTGTTGCATTTCATCCGGAAGCAGAGTGTGGTTGTTTTTCTCTTTAAAAAGCCAGTCCATGCTGGATTTTCTGTCATCGGTTATTAAGATATCCACTCCTCTATTATAAGCAGTATTTTCGACAAATTTATTGATTATTTCTTTTTTTTCTATGACTGCTATCTTATAGGGGGGAGGATAATGCAGAGCTATTTTTTCGCCAATGCGGAACCGGTCGAATTCTTGCCAATTTCCTTTTGCCCTGCTTGTGTCAGTTAGTATTTTTCGAACCGTTGCATTCTGGCATTTTACAACGCCAATCTCGAGCATATTGGCGATTTCTTCATAGGTTCGCCGCCCAGTGAAAATGACTTCTAAATAATCGTGATGATAGATCACTGTAAGTGACGGACTGATTAATTCCCTCATATTACAATCTTGATTAAGACTACCTTTATTTGACACGTCGCACCTATGCGTAATGATGAAAGACAATACCACTTCTAATTTTCGAAAAGGGTGAACGCCTGGCCTGGACGTTACAAGATCATTGGTGGAACGGGTTGGGCGCCGATTTTTGGAATGTTGAATAGTCAGTATGGGCCGGGATATGTTTCAGTGTATGAGCGCAATCTGTATTTCGTCAAGAAGAATATTACAATATTGTGGGACTTCGTAACTCTTTATCCCTTCGGGGAACCCTTGGAAGAGGACGCGGACCAGGTTCCGGGGTATAAGGATGCGGATACGGAAGAGAAGCTACGGTACAGGGAAAACCTGGCCGGCCGGACGAATCTGGATGATCGAACGATGGCGCAGATCAAACATGGCCTGATTATTGAGTAGAGCGATCCATCCAGCATAACGGCCTATCCATCGAGATCGAATATACTTAAATAGTCATCCAACCCCGCTTTGGATTCCCCGACAAGGTGCGGGCAATCCTCCGGGCTTTTGGCGCCCTCGGCCAGTCTGAGAGCAAACACCATGCAGGTTGGTTGGCGGCATTCGCCGCAGTTGGTATGGGGCAGGTGCTTTAAAATCGTTACCACCTGAGGGCGATCAGTTCCTTTGAACCGCGGGGTGATAGTTTCGCGGTTGTCCCAGGCATCGTTGATTTCGCGACAGATCCAGTCGACTATTTTTTCAGCCTGCTCGCGGTTTTGTACCGCGTTGACCGCGATTTGATATGATCGTACCGCGATCAGCCTCCCCTGGGTACGGAATGTTGCCGTTGGCGGATCTTCTATATATCCGACGGCGCCGAGAACGGCATTCAAATACGGTAGGGCACAGCCCACATCCTGGTCCAGACGGGCGATGGCGTTGACACTCATGGCACTGGGCATGCAGTGGTTGTTGACAAGTTCCAAATGATAAGTGCTTAGCAACATTCCCGTGCTTTCGGTTGAGGATAATAGTTGTTTTTAACATAAGCCGGTGGCCCATTTCTACCCCGTGCCACACAATTTTTCCCCCGAATGGTTTTTTCGTTTTTTTCTTTTTCGATAACGATAACCGAATTGGTATCTATCTGATAAATACCAATTCGGCGAAGAGAAGATCGAAAAATGCAGCTTCGCTCTTATGGCACCCAGGTCACAATCCCATTATTCGGGTTTTGATCCTTCCAATCCCAAAAGCTTCCCATGTCGCGGACGCCGCCTTCGATTACGGCTTGGTATACTTCAATGGACATCACTTTTTTGTCGACTGGAATGTCATTTTTTATTTTGTGAATTGCTTCTCGCATTTCTTTTGTCAAGACACTGGAAATACGTTCGGCAACGTTTTCAAAATAACCGGCATAGGGAGAATCATTTAAAATGTGGATCATATCGATTTGCCATGAGTCGCCCTGCCGGTCCTCATAAAAAGCGTGCCACTCAATGCATTGGTCCTCTGCTTCCAACAGGTTCGTGTAGCTGACGGTTTTGATGCGTTTGTTCTCGGCTAGTTTGGATATGGCCAGGAAACTGTCCGCAAGCTTGAAAGGGCTGGTGTAAATGTGAAAGTCGATGTCCCGGTTGTTCATCATCAGGCCGGTTTTAAGTGAGCCGACCAGGTTGATGGTTGCGCCAACCGACTCCCAGTGTTTTATAACGGCGGTATCCTCTATAATGGACCAGGCTTCTTTTTGTCTTTGATCCGAAAGTTCAAGTATGTTTTTCATTTTGTTTTCTATCCTTTCTATGCCTACTTTAGGTCTGGTTAAAGCGTGGGCGGCTGAAAGCCTCCCATGGTTTCCTCCAGATATGCGGCAACCGCCAAGGCCACATCCTCCCGCCAGGGCCGGGCAACGATCTGCACGCCGATGGGAAGTCCGTTTGATGACGTGCCGCCCCGCACCACAACCGCCGGCCAGCCGGTCATGTTATAGGTCATTGCGTAACTGAACGCCTCCAAATCGGCTCCCAGAGATCCATGCGGTACGGCCGTAAATGCATTTACCGGACTCAGGATGACATCGTAGTCCTTGAAAAAGGAGAGCATGGTACTTTGAAAGTGAGATAATTTCATTATCCGGGCATCGAACTCGGCCGCATCGATCGGCTGTGCAAGTTCCAGCCAGGGAAGCGTATTCTCCTTTGTGTCTGCGTTTTTAAGCAGCCTGCGGATCGACGCGCCCCCGTCTGCGGACAACAGCTCGATCATCAATTCATAGGTTTGCTCAATGCCGGTCGGGCGTTTTTCGCAAATGTTCAACCCCAGGTTGCTCAGAAGTAGGGCTGCTTTGCGAACGACCGCCTCGATTTCCGGTGAGGGCGTGGCGATACCGTTGTCGGTATGGAATGCAACCTTAAGACCTGAGACGTTCACCTTTTGGGCATCGTTAAGGGGCATTGGAACAATACCGGGATCGATAAAGTCAGGCCCGGTAATGATCGGCAGGATCAAAGAGAGATCCTCAACGGATCGAACAAGGGGGCCGACTTGCTGAAACGTGTCGAATAGCCCCCCGAACGGAAAGATATGTCCGGTCCGCGGGACACGGCCGGAAGTGGGTTTGATGGTGGCCAGGCCGCAGCAATGTGATGGATAGCGAAGACTTCCCCCGTAGTCGCTTCCTATATCGAAAGCCGCTCCGCCGGCCGAAACGATTGCCGCCGCTCCGCCGCTGCTGCCACCGGGCGATCGCGTGAGATCGTAAGGGTTGTTGGTCTGCCCGTATATCAGGTTGTTGGTTTCGTAGGTGAGCGTCAATTCGGAGGTGTTTGTTTTCCCCATCAAGATGGCGCCCGCGGAACGCAGCCGACTGACAACAGTCGCATCCTTGGATGGAACATGGTTGGCCCTGCCTTTGGTTCCCCCGGTGGAGATCAAACCTGCCGTGTCGAACGAATCCTTGACGGTGAACGGCACACCATGCAAGGGCCCGAGAATATCGCCGCGCTGCAATGCCTCATCCGCTTTCAATGCTTCATCGCGCGCGGTCTGCTCCGACAACTGAACAACGGCGTTGAGTTTTGGGTTGACCGCGTTGATTCGTTTTAGAAATGCTTCCACAACTTCGGTTGATGAAATTTCCCGATTGCGTATCGATTTGGCAATTGTCTTGGTTGAAAGCGTATTGACTTGTTGCATTGCTGATCCTTTTGAGCATTTGGTGGGCAATTTTTGCTGCTTTTCTTAAAAAACAGAAAAGAATTCCTGCGGTTTGTTACAAATCTATTCTGAAAAATCGTCGTGTCGCCGCTAATACGCCGATATTATAGATGTGTAAAGATCTTGTTGCGCGGTGGCACGCCGATTGCTTTTTGTTACAATTCAATAACATTCCACAAAGCGAGGAGGCAACCCATGATTAACAGCGTGATGCCCGCAAGCTATGTGCAGTCGGTGATGTTCCCGCAACAGAATAGTTCTCAGCCCCTTACGGAGACCTATTCCGGATCGGAAAACAAACCTGCCACGGATATCGTAACCATATCCGATGAGTCAAGATTATTATCCGTTTCAGGCTCATTTCCGACGTCCATCGAAGAGCTTGAGCAGTCGCTTGCAAACACTACTGCCTTTGTAGAGAAGCGACTGAAGTCATTGTACCAGCAACTTGGAATAGATTCTGGTTCCAAGATGGATTTCAGCGTCGGGTATGATGGTAAAATCCAGGTTAACGGTGAAAGTCCTGACGCAAAGCGCCTTGCCGAGGCAATTAACGAGGATGAAGAGCTGTCAAACTCAATTCGGCGAATGTCGGCGGATGCCGGTTTGCTGGAAGCTTTCAAGCAAGCTCAGGAATTCAACGAAGCTTATGAAAAAGACCCGGTGGCAGCGTTGCAGCGTTACGGGTTTCTGTTTGAAGACGGGCGCGAGTGTAATGTCTCTTTTTCAATGCAGGATGGCGCCATCGATATCACAACCGCTTATATCTGAGGCGATCCCAAAACATTCCATTTCGACCAATGTCCGCGTTAGGCGCCCATTTCAATCCTCGGAACGGATCAGCCTTCTCCCTTTGCTCCGGACAAAACCAGCACCGGCGGCCGTCTCAGATGATCGGCAAGCTCGGGCCGTTCGGCCACGGCATCCATGGTCGGCCCGGGCTCAAGCAGCCTTCTAATAGAAAAACCGGTATCGATCAATGTGTTGACATAAGTCTCAATGGTTCGATGATATTTGATGACGTGATCGACGAACCAATGAGAAAAACGGATCTCTTCCTTTTTGTAATCATCTACCGGCCAATGCTTTTTACCGATTTCAGCCGATCTGCACCACCCCTCAAGCAAGGCGGTGCAGATCGGGTGCTCCACGGAAAAAATGAAATGGCCGTTATCCTTCAGTGTGCGTGCCACATTTTTGAAGACTGGTTCAATATCCTTTACATAATGAAAGCACATGGAGGAAACGACCAGATCGAAGGAAGCGTCTTCCCCCTCAAAATCCTCAGTGGCAATAACCCTGAAACATGCCCGTGGGTCATCAATACTTTTTCTGGCCCTTGAAATCATGTTTTGGGATATATCCGTGCCCAATACAAACTCAGCCTCTTTCTCAAGGCAAAAAGATACAAATTTGCCGAATCCGCAACCCATATCGAGAATTCGCAGGCCTTTAAGGGATGGGAGAAGACTGTATATCGCCGGTTCTTCAATGGCCTTGTTGAATCCTTGTTCGTTGGCGCGTAACTCCATGTAGCCATTGAAGAATTTTGGATTATCGTAAATGTTTTGTTTCATATTGACACGCTATGCCGCTTTATCTCCAATCCGGGACCGATAGGCGGCGATATCCTCGACCGTCAACACCGTTAAGGAATGCTTTTGGGCAAAGTCCACGATCTCCGGCAAACGGGCCATTGTGCCGTCTTCATTGGTTAACTCGCATAGAACGCCGGCGGGCTTCAATCCCGCAAGGCGCATCAGATCAACGGTTCCTTCGGTGTGGCCTCGCCGTCCAAGCACACCGTCGGGATGCGCACGCAGTGGAAATACGTGCCCTGGCCGGTTTAAATCCTCGGGCCGGCAATCCTTGGCGACCGCCGTTTTGATCGTGGTAACCCGATCAGCGGCGGAAACCCCGGTGGTGACACCACGATGCGCTTCTATGGAAACCGTGAACGCGGTGCGGTTGGCATTGGTATTGTCCGCCACCATCTGCGGCAGATCCAATTGGCGCAATTTGTCATCCGTCAGGCAAAGGCAGACAATCCCACTGCACTCCCTGATGAGCGTCGCCATTTGGCCGGCAGTAATCGTTTCTGCGGAAAAAATAAGATCGCCTTCATTTTCGCGGTTTTCATCGTCCACAAGCAGAATGCCTTTGCCGTGTTGAAGACAATCAAGGGCCTTTTCGACTCGTTCAGTGGAATTGCCGTACATAGATGACAGAATACTATTTTGCATGATACCCCCCAATAAATGAAAGTTTGACAATATCAGGGCGTGTGGGAACAAAGGGGCAGACTTGCAAGACATGAAAGCTCAAGCGGCCGGCCCCGCTGTAAATCAACGGCCGGCTGCAAGGTTTTGCTTTATAATGCAATCATGCCTTCAGCGCCAGGGAATGAGGAGCTGAAATGCTTGGTTTGTCCGTATTCTCTCCCATCCGGACTATGACCGTCGGCTCTGGAGTCTCACCAGATCTGCTTGACCCTGTTAATTCCATCGAATAGACAGGCGCTCGCGGGCTTTTTCGCATGATAATACGAAATTACCGCCGGTGGGGAATTTCACCCCGCCCTGAGAATTACGTTTCGTACTCTCTATTAGAGGTTTGTGGCGGATAATGTCAAATTCTTTTTTTAGAAAAAGAAATCGTGTGTTTTAAAGCGCCAGCGATCCGGCCACTTCGCGTCGTTTTTTTTCATTAAAAAGCTGTTCCACAAGCGCCAGGGCAAACTCGACAGCCGTTCCCGCTCCCCGGCTGGTCAGACAGTTCCCATCTTGCGCGACGCGTTCGTCCACAAGACGGCCCTCTTTCATTTCACCCGTGAATCCCGGGTGGCAGGTGGCCATCTTCCCCTTGAGCAGTCCATGATGGTCCAGGATAACCGCCGGGCTTGCACAGATGGCGCCATACAGTTTTCCGCTTTCCCGTTGAGCCTTGAGCAAGCGGATCAAATCGGGATTATCCCTCAGGTGTTGGGCGCCGGGGATTCCACCGGGCAGCACCACCAGATCATAGGGCGTTCCTGTGCATTCCTCGATCAGGCAGTCGGCTGAGATAACCACCCCCCGTGAAGCGGTGATCTGTCGGTTGCCGCTGACCGATGCCATGGTGACGATAGCTCCTGCCCGACGCAAAATGTCCACAATGGCCACGGCTTCCAGTTCCTCTGTCCCGTCGGCAACGGGCACCAGTACGGTTTTCTCCATCTTGGGCTCCTTTACGGTTTTTTCGTGATCACCATGTCGTGTTTCTTTACTTCCAGCAATTCGGCTATAGGGTCGCATTTTGCGATTAAAAGAAAAAAGATATTGGGATGATCGCTTTCCATGAGTCCTTCAAAATTTCCCTGTCCTTTCGAGATAATCAGGTTTGCCTCGTTGAACGCTGAAACAAAATCATCCGGGCACAGGTGGAGCAGTGTCGAGGGCGCATCGGCCCCATTTGAAATTATCCGGCAAACCTTGTCCATGCCCACCTGAACGGCGTCGTCAAGGGTTGCGTCGTTGAGTACCGGTTTGCCGCGGACGGCAAAAGTAACATTGGGATGATTCATGGTTTCGATAAACAGTTTGTCGAAAACGATTTCACCGCAGTTATCTCCCAGGTATAAAACGCTTTCCGCCTTTCCTATTTCTTCCCGCAACGCTTCCAGATGATTAACGGCAATTTCTTTTTGAAAGAAGGCATCGATTTGATCCGATAGGTTTTCGTGTACGCTATGCGCGCCATAATCTATGATGTTGCCGATCACGGACAGCTTGGCAGCCGTGGCGAAAGGGTTGTCGCTATCGGTTACCACTTTTTGCCAATGTGCGTATTTTCCCAAGAGCATGGTATTGGCATTTCGTTTTTCTTCCGCATAAAGATCGGTGTTTTGAAGATGCTGCCTGGCAATGCGCTGAATCCCAGCTGCCAGTTCAGGGTTCTCCATTTTGCGGTTTTTGGCAATATACTCATGGACCGCGAAAATGAAACTCTCTGTTAAATGAGCTTCGGGTTTAAATTTGTCGATGAGCTTTTCAATCGTTTTAATATGGCAAAAATAGCAATGGTGCCTCATACAGATCCTCTTCGGGGGCTATCGGCGTTGCGCTTAAAAAATTAATCCTCGCAATGCCAACCATATGCCTCCGGTTAACTTTTGCGCGCGCCTCGATCTTGACCAAATTATCCTATTCGCGGTTGGACAAAAACCTAAACTTGAATCTTCCTCAGCTCCCGGAAAGCCAGCTGAGTCAATATGGTGATCAGCGAACCGCAGTTGAGGCCAAATACAAGGCCATGGCCGAAAACGGGCAGCTCTCCGAAGCCGATACTGCCAACAAAAGCGCGGCATTACAGAAGATCGACGATGATGATGACGAGGGCGAGGCCGTGTTGGCCCATACCGTTGCCGGCCGCATGGGGAAAGGGCTTGAAACTTCCTCTCAATACGCCGGTTTCCCCTGGCAGGCAAATGTGGCCCTGCTCGGCGGTTTCGCAGCCAAAGAGGTCTTTGTCTCAACCATGGCGACCGCTTATTCCATGGGCAGCCGCGTGGATGATGACGATTCTTCGGCGTTGGCTGCGCACATTGCCGAAGATCCCGCATATAGCCGGGCCACTGTCTATGCCATGATCGTTTTCCTCCTGCTTTACGCGCCCTGTATGGTCACCGTGGCAGTCATGATCAAGGAGACCAGTTGGAAGTGGGCGATGTTCGCTTTATGTATTTCGCGTATTTCATGGTTTGGAAAATCGATAACGATCAGGTTTTTTCTTTTCGCCTTCCAAACATGTGGTTGCGCCGTCTGCCCCCTCGAGAGCAATGCCGCTGGGGATAATCCTGTTCGACGGCCGCTATGATTTTTTTGAGAAGATCTTTCATTTGCTCCTGCTCTTTATCATCAAGGCAGGCAAAAAAATCGTAGTTACCATGTTTGGCCGTTTCGGTCGCCGGCGTTTGGATATCATTCGCGGCAACTATGAAACCGCGTTTGTCGTTTTCGTTACGCTGGCGGGTGATCAGCCCGCGGCGCTCCAGCTTGGCGAGCACCTCGCTTAATGAGGCCGAACGTACGCCAAGCTGGTTCATCAACTCCTTTTGAGGCATGGGCCCTTGTTCCCGAATGACCTCGAGGATATGCTGCTGGGCATGCGGCGCATGCCCGTGGCGGTGAAAACCGCGCGCCATGAGGCGGGAGGCATGCCGAAACAGATGGGCAAGATCTCCACCGGCGATGTTATCGTTGCAGGCAAAAGGTCTTCTTCTCATAATTTTCCCTATCCAAGGGAGGCCGCATAGGCTTCACCTTTTTTGCAGGACGGCGCACTTAAGGGACAATGATTTTTACACAGCGGGCAAAGATCCTCAATTGTTTGTGCGTTCCCATCGGAGAAAGGGGGCGCAGGCGCTTGCCATTTTTGCTCAACCTGGTTTTGTTTCAAATGGGTGTAATAATCATGGTCAACATAATCTCTCTGATCGCCGCCGAATCGGCCTTTGCGGCGCCTTCCCATACCACCTCCAAATCCTGTTCCGTAATTGTTCCCGCCTCTGCGACGGCCTCCCCCGCGCCCTTGAAAGCACTGGGGATTCGATTGTTTTCTCATATGTAATCGTTCAAGCATGGATCGTATTCTCCTTGTGGTGAAATAAAAACGAAGGTACCTTTTGAATTATACAATAAGCGCTTATTGCAAGGCGTCAAGTGAAAAGGTGCCTTCGTTTATTTTTCTAAGAATTAAGGGGCGCAGTCCCTATCTCAGGGCTCAACGTGAAAAGTGAGGGATTTAGAATGGTGCGTCGGGGGGGGCAGGATAGATTGTTTTTTGCCGTGATCTAAAACAAACGGAGGTTGAGAACTATTTTCTCAACCTCCGTTAGTATGTAACGTTATTGACTCAGCGCTTACAGAAACTTCTCAGTCTCATGATAATCCAATCCGAACGCCTCCGCTACAGCTTTGAAGGTCACTTTGCCATCGATCACATTGGCCCCGGATTTGATCTCCGGATTCTCCTGCATGGCCTTTTTCCAGCCTTTGTTGGCAAGCTCGACGGCATAGGGCAGGGTGGCATTGGTCAACGCCAGCGTGGAGGTTTTGGCCACAGCGCCCGGCATGTTGGCGACACAATAATGGACGACGCCATCCACCTCATAAGTCGGATCACCGTGGGTGGTCGCTTTGGATGTCTCGAAGCATCCGCCCTGATCGATAGCCACATCCACCAGAACCGAGCCTTTCTTCATGGTTTTAAGCATATCCCGCGTCACCAGCCTTGGTGTTTTGGCACCCGGAATCAAGACCGCCCCCACCACTACGTCAGCCTGCTTCACCAATTTGCGAACCGTTGCCGGGCTGGACATCAGGGTGAAGCAGTTGGCCGGCATGACATCATTCAAATAGCGAAGCCGATCCAGGTTCATGTCCAGAAGATAAACCTTGGCTCCCAGTCCGCAGGCCATTTTGGCCGCGTTGACTCCCACGATGCCGCCGCCGATCACCACCACCGTGGCCGGCTCCACCCCGGGAACGCCGCCCAGCAACACGCCATGGCCGCCGTGGGTCATCTCAAGGTACTTGGCGCCCTGCTGAATGGCCATGCGCCCGGCCACTTCGCTCATGGGGGTGAGCAGGGGCAGGCTGCCATCGGTCTTCTGAATGGTTTCGTAGGCGATGCATACGGCCTTGCTCTTGATCAACGCCTGCGTTTGGGGCTCGTCGGCGGCCAGGTGCAGATAGGTGAAAACGATCTGCCCCTCGCGGATCATGTCATACTCGGCGGCAAGGGGTTCCTTGACATGCATGACCATGTCGGCGCTGCCGTAGATCTCTTTGGCGGTATCGATAATTTTGCCGCCTGCTGAAATGTAAGCATCATCACTAAAGCCGCTGCCGGCTCCGGCGCTTTTCTCCACCAACAGTTCATGACCGTTTTGAACCATTACCTCAACACCGGCTGGAGTCATGCAAACCCGGTTCTCTTCCGATTTGATCTCTTTTAAAATTCCGACAATCATTTTGTCTCCTTTCAAGGATAAAATATTATCCTAACTGCCATGGGACGTCAGATGACATCCGATCAATTCCTCATTGGCCTGAATGTCCGGTAAAAACCCGGTGAACTCTGGCCATAAAAGTGGATACGATTTCATAGTTAATGGTTCCGAGCTGTACCGCCATGGCATCGGCCGTCAACTCTTCTCCTTCTTGCTTTCCGATGATAACGGCTTCGTCGCCGGCCTGCACATCCGGGATATGGCCCACATCGATCATGGTTTGATCCATACAGACGCGCCCGATCACGGGCGCCCGCATCCCCTTGACCAACATCACACCTGCCGATGAGAGCCGTCGTTCGTAGCCATCCGCATAACCGACGGGAATTGTCGCGATTCGGGTAGCCTGCCGTGCGGTATAGGTGTGGCCGTAACTGACCGGGAAGCCCTGGGGAACCTGTTTAACCTGGGCAATGCGGGCTTTTAGTTGCATGGCCGGCCGCAAATTGACATTTTGCTTGGCGACCTCATCGGAAGGGTACAAGCCGTAAAGCATGATTCCCGGCCTGACCATATCGAACTGGGTCTCCGGCATATCGATAATCGCGGCACTGTTGGCAGCATGTTTTAAGGGAACGTCTATCCCTTCGGAAGGGAGGTGAGAAATGACCTCCCGGAAAAGTCTCAATTGATTTAACGCACTTGTCTTGTCGGCACTATCACTGGCCGCAAAGTGGGTGTAGATACCTTCGATCACCAGGTTTTCCAACCCGGCAATTTCTCTGACGGCATGGTAAACCGGCTCCGTTGCGGCTTTGCCCGTATGCTTGTTGTCGGGTCTCAGCCCCAAACGCCCCATGCCGGTGTCGATCTTTAGATGGATTTTGATATGGCCGTCCAGCCCCTTGATCATTCGGTTCAACAACTTGGCGTATTGTTTGCTGAAAACCGTTTGGGTCAGATTGTATCTGGCCAGTTCGCCGGCATCGGATGGCGGGGTATAACCCAAAATCAGTATGGGGTGTGTTATCCCCGCTTCACGCAGTGTGATTGCTTCGCCGAGTCGTGCCACGGCCAGGGCGTCGGCCCCTTGGGCAGTCAGGGTGCGGGCCACGGCCACGTCTCCGTGTCCGTAAGCATTGGCTTTGACAACTGCCATGATTTTGGTTTCAGGTTTGATCAGGCGCCGTACCTCCTCATAATTGTGAATGATGGCATCTAAATCAATTTCGGCCCAGATGGGATGGTCTGTCTTCTCGTTGGTATTCATTTTGTGCAGTTTTCCGTACGGTTTCAATGGGTTGTCATGCATATCCAAACAGGCGCGGCAGAAAAAGCGATAAATCGGCCCAATAGGTCGTGGCGATCACTACCGGCAGCAATCCTCCGATCATCAGTATCAAGGCAGGTTTCAGGTATTTCTCGATCTGGCATTTTCCGATTCGCCCAGCCAGGAAAAGGATGGGCGCCGTTGGTGGTGTCACGTTGCCCAAACCGAGATTGACACCCAAAATAGCGGCAAAATGGAGCGGGTGTACGCCGAGTTCCTTCATGATCGGAAAGAGCAGTGAAGCCGCCAGGATAGTGCCGCTGATATCATCCATAATCATGCCTATGATGAGCAGAAAAATATTTACCATCAACAGGATAACATATTTGTTGGTGGAAATCTCCATGATCATGCCGGCCATTTCCTGCGGAAGTTGCTCCATGGTCATGATGCGGGTGTTGATCATCACGAAAAAGAGCATGATGATTAACACGCCGGTGGTTGTGGCTGCGGAAACAAATGCCTGGCCGAGACTTTTCATGGTCAGGGATTTGTATATGAACATGCTGACCGGAATGACATAAAGCACCGATACACAGGCCGATTCGGTTGGCGTGGCGATACCCCCGTAGATGCCTCCGAGAATAATGATTGGCAGCAATAGTGCAAAGGTCGCCTTACGGGTGGACCGGAAAATCTCTTTTACCTGCTCTGCGGCATTTGCCTTGGGGAGCAGTTTCAGAGGCATCTCTTTGGTCATGAAATAATTGAATATACAGAAAATGATGATGGTGAGAATCGCCGGCCCAACCGTGGCCAGCCAGCAACCGGGTATCGATTGATAGGTGATCAGGGCAAAGAGAATCATGGAGACGCTGGGAGGAATGAGTTGGCCGAGAATCGAGGCACAGGCCACCAGAGCGGTTGCATATCCCCGTGAGTAACCGTTTTCTTCCATGCGCGGAATCATGATCGTGCCGATGGCGGCAACCGCGGAAGAACACGAACCACCGATGGAGCCGAACATGGCGCAGGCAACAACGGTAACGGCGCCGAGGCCTCCCCGAATCCGCCCGACCAGTGCGTTGACGAAATCGATAAGTCGTATCGCCAGGCCGCCACTGCTCATGAGGCTACCGACGAGAATGAAAAAGGGTATCGTCAAGAGGACCACCGATTTGATCTGATAAAAAGCGGTGGGAATCAACAGTCGCGAGCTCATGTCAAAGGCCGTGGCAAGAAAGATGGACATGGCGCCAAAAGCCATGGCGACCGGCACGCCTAAAATCATCAGTACCACCAGAAGGACCAATCCAATTGCTAAAGTACCCACTGCTTCCCCCTAACTTTTTACCGGTTGCATACCGAGAAATTGACGAACCAGGTCGATAAATTCGACGATAAAATAGATGACCATTAAAATTGCGCCCACGAGAATCGACATCTGGAATATGACGGTCGGAATTTGCAAAGTCGGTGTGATTTCATGTTTCATAAGGCTCCACTTGATGTAGCCGAAGCTCCATGCCATCATGTAACTCGCTACAATCACCGCGATGGCCGTCGATATGGCTCTTATGCCGCAGAGTATTCGTGGATTTTTAATCACCAGATGCATCATTTCGGCCTTGATATGACTGCGTTCAAAGGTTCCGTAAGCCGCTCCCATGAGGTACAGCCATACTGCCGTGTGGCCCGTCAATTCATCAAGGCCCGAGATTGAAATTTCGAATACGTACCGGGCGACAACCTGTAGAAACATTGTGCAGGTCGCCATGACCGTGACCAGGATGATGATTGTCTTCATCGAATTGGTGAGAAACCAATCGACTTTTTTAAAGATATTCAACAATGCCTCTACCCTCCACATTCACCATTTTGTAACGATGCCCAAATGTCCATGAGATCGGTAAGCGCGTTGCGCGGTGCCGGCGCATCCCGGATAAATACGCTTTCTTCATCGCGGGGATGCGCACGGCAGAAGCCTCTATTTTATGCCGACTTCTTTTCTGATTCTGTCGATCCAAACCTTGCCGACATCCTTGTCCAGGACTTCCCAGCACTCCCTCCCGGCTGTTTTGGCAGCTTCCAGCTGCTCCGGGTAATCCGCAATATCCACAATTTTCAAACCGTGTTTTTTAAGCTCCTCCATGTACTCCGTATCTTCTTTCTCGGCTTCTTCCACACGCATTTGAGCTTCCTTGGAGACGATCTCCTGGATGATCTTCTGGTCGTCGGCTTCGAGTTTGTTCCATTTGTCCAGGTTCATGGTATAGCCCCAGAGCTCCGCACTATCACGATAGAAGACGAAATATTTATTGAGGTCGCGGCAGCAGCTGTACGTTTGGAAAGGTCCGCCACCGGCCTGACCGTCAACAACGCCCGTGCTGATTGCAGTCGGTACTTCGCTGTAGGGAATGAGGCTGGGCATGAAACCCAATTTTTCCCAAAGGCATTCAAGGACCGGAATGGGGGTTACGCGGATTTTTATTCCCTTGGCGTCTTCAGGCGTCAAGGCGGGGCGGGTGCTCAGTGAAACGCCGGTAAACCCCTGAAACCAAGTCCCCAGCCAAACCATGTTGACATCCTTGGCCCATTGTTTGAACATATCTTCCATGAAGCTGCCCGCGCCAAACGCGGATTTTGCGTCTTCGTAAGTGGTTACGATGTAGGGCATTTGCATCACATTCCAGCGTGGATCATAGCTGGGCGACATGGGACTGAGCATCATGTCGATATCTCCCCGGTTTACCATCTCGTTGAGTTCGGACCAATCGGCAAGCTCGGTGCCATACACTTTGAATTTGATTCGGCCGTTGGTTTTGGCGGTTATCTCTTTGGCGATCCGTTCGATTGATTTCATGTGGGCGCTGCCCTTGGGGTAGACGGTTTGGGCGATTTTCAGCTTATGCTTTTTGGTTCCGGCAATTGAAGGCGTGGTCAATCCGAAGCATACAACAAGCGCTAATGCGAGAGCAGAAATGAAGTGTTTTTTGTTAAGCTGCATTTGAGTTCTCCTCTTTTCAAATAGTGGTTGAATGTTTTTAAACTGTTTTGCCAAAAGTGTTATGCCAAATCGGATAGCGGATCATGCTCGTTGCCATACACGGGGAACCGGTCGCACATCTCTTTGACGGCATCGGCGACCTGCTTCTGTATCGCCGGATTTTCGGGCTGCGTCAGTACCTGATCGATCATATCCGCGATCTCGATAATTTCCGCCTTGCCCATACCCCTGGCGCATACGGCGCCGGAACCGATACGCAACCCGCTCACATGACCGGGATTCTCCGAATCACGAGGAATTACATTGCGATTGAGAACAATTCCGCAAGCCTCCAACACCTTTTCGGCCTTTGATCCGGAAATGTTTTTACTATCTACGTCGATGACCACCTGGTGGTTATCCGTCCCGCCCGTGACCAGGCGATAACCTTTATCGGCCAGGCATTTCCCAAGCAAACCAGCGTACTCAATCGTTTTCTCCTGCAGCCGGGTAAATTCCGGATTCTCGGCCAGTTTAAAAATTAGTGCCTTGGCGGCGATCAGACTTACCGCACTGGTCCCCTGGTCGCCCGGAAAGACCGCGCTGTTAAGCTTCTTGGCGTAATCGCCTTTGGAGAGAATAACGCCGCCACGCCCGCCGGCCATGGTTTTATAGCAAGTGAAGGTGACGAAATCGGAAAAGGGGACCGGACTTGGGATCACCTTGCCGGCAACCAACCCGGCAATGTGTGCCATGTCCACCAACAGATAAGCCGAGACCTCTTTGGCGATGGCCGCCATTTTCTCATAATCGATAAGGCGTGGATAGGAACTCGCGCCGGCGACAATCATTTTAGGTTTGAATTCCAAGGCAATTTCTCTAACCCGGTCATAATTGATCAACTCGGTGTCGAGGTCAACGGTGTAATGCTCGAAATTAAAACATTTGCTTGTTATGGATGCTTTATGCCCATGGGAAAGATGCCCGCCATGGGGAAGGCTCATCGCCAACACCCGGTCACCGATATTCAAGACACTGAAGTATACCGCCAGATTGGCGGAGGTTCCGCTATGGGGTTGGACATTGGCATATTCGGCGCCGAACACTTTTTTGGCGCGTTCAATGGCCAGGTTTTCAACACGGTCCACATATTCGCAACCGGCATGGAAGCGGTGCCCCGGGTAACCCTCGATGGTCTTGGTGTTGAAAATCGATCCCATTATCTCCATTATTGATTTGGGGGCATGGTTTTCGGCCGCGATCAGATTCAATGTGCTTTCTATCCTGGCTTCTTCTTTCGCGGCCAGGTCGGCGATTTCCGGATCATCTTTATATATGTGTTTCATCAATCCTTTCTCCCTTTCATGAATGAATGTTTAAGAGACAATGAAGCGCGCTTTTTTTCAGGGGATTCTTAAGGGGAGGAATATCAATGATTGTGCCAGGATTCAGTTTTTGGTCTTGATGGTAGTATAAATATGATATAATTCAGGTGCTTAATGGTTGTTGCGGCCATCTGCGGCCAATGCCTATGCATCGTAATGGTTTCTCAAATATGAGAATTATCTTTGATGAGGTGGGCGTGAAATCGAATTTTAATGTGCAATTACTTGTAATTATCATTTATGAGAATGTTGTATAAAGTAATTCTTAAATGTGATAAGGGTTTTGGCGGGCTTTTAAAAATAGGAGCGCATGCATCCGGCGGCGCAATACAGGGAGTTGCGATGATCACCATTACTGGTAACTCAAATGCAATCAATGGGTTAAAAGATATTCGGGATAACGTTCAACATGTTGTCAGCGCGATCTCGGCAGCCCTGGGGGCGGAAGTGGCCGTTGTCGATACCGACTTCGAGCTCGTGGCGACCAGCAAAACCTTTTTGGAAACGCGCGGAACCAATATCAATGAAAAATTCATCCGCGGGATATATCGCAAAGGGATGGCGGTGATTACCAATCCCGGTCATCACGAGCTTTGCAAGGGGTGTTATTATGAGGGCAATTGTCCCGAGACGGCGGAGGTTCTGCGGGTAATTGAGCAGGACGGCAAGCGCTATGGCGTTTTGCTTATGGTTGCCTACACCCAAACCCAGAAAGAGAAGTTTCTGAGCAATACCGGAGAGCTTCTTGAATTCATCGGCGAGATGGCCAACCTGATTTGTGATGAAATCCGTCTTCAGAAGAGTCTGGAAGAGGAGAAATATATTAAACGCCAGCTTGAAACCACCATCAATTTCGTTGACGATGGTATTATTACCATTGATCATCAGGGGCATATCACTCAGATCAATAATAAAGCCAAGAATATTCTTGGGATCGTCGCCAACAGGATGACAACCAATCTGAATATAAGAAATTATTTGCCGGAACAGCTCCTTTATCCGCTTATCCGTGAGGGCAAGAAGATAAAACGGTGCGAAATACAAATCGTAAAGCCACGCAAACTTCACTGCATGGTATCCGCCAACCCGGTAGCCGTTGCCCAAAAGTTGATGGGGGCCGTATTGCGCGTCCAGGATTTTAAGGAGCTACGTTCAGAAGTATACGAGATCTCCGCCAAACATATTGAAACCACATTTGACGATATTCAAGGCGTGAGTGATATGCTTCTTCAAGTCAAGACACATGCCATGACCATTGCCCATAATGATTCGACCGTATTGATTCTGGGCGAAAGCGGCACGGGCAAGGAGCTTTTCGCCCGTGCGATTCATACGGAAAGCCGACGCAAGAAGGACCCGTTTATCGCCATCAATTGTGCGGCCATTCCGGAGGCCTTGCTGGAAAGTGAGTTGTTCGGTTATGACGAAGGTGCGTTTTCAGGTGCCCGCAAAGGAGGAAAGCCGGGCAAGTTCGAGCTGGCGGACGGAGGAACGCTTTTTTTGGATGAGATCGGCGAAATGCCGCTGCATATGCAAGTCAAGCTCCTGCGCGTGCTTCAGGAGGGGACGGTCGAACGGGTCGGAGGGGTCACCAGCCTATCGGTGAACGTCCGCATTATAACCGCCACCAATGTAAAATTGGAACAACTTGTCAATAACGGTGGCTTTCGTGAGGATCTTTATTACAGACTAAATGTGGTTCCCATTGAAATTCCGCCGCTACGGCGTCGCAAACAGGATATACCTGTGTTGGCGTCGCATTTTTTGAAGAAATACAGTCAGGCGATGAATTCCGGCATTGAAGCATTTTCTTCCGTGGTGCTCGATATTTTTGTCGATTACCACTGGCCCGGCAATGTAAGGGAATTACAGAACGCAATCGAGTACGCAGTCAATATGGAAACATCTTCAATTATCGAACATGGATCACTTCCGCCTGCCATTCCCCGGCTGAACGCCGGGGGGAAAACGACAAGACAATCTTTGGCCGATAAGGTGCGTGCCTATGAGAGGATGATCATCAACGAGGCGCTGATAGCATTCCCGGATTCTGGAGAAGGCAAAAAACTTGCCGCCAAGGAGTTGGGCGTCAGCCTGCCGACGCTTTACCGTAAAATAAAAGAGCATAAAATTGCTGCCTTGGGCACTTGACATCGACTTTTTAGTATGGAGGTCCCGGTTTAGCGATAACGGCTGGGGGGCGTGCCAAAGTACCTGTGGAACGCAAACGTGAAATGGCTGGAACTGGCGAAACCGATTTCGTAGGCGATTTCGGTCATGTTTTTTTGCCCTTCCATTACCAGAAGGCGGGCCTTCTCCAGCCGTTTAATACGCAGCCAATCGAAAACCGTATTGCCAAAAACTGTCTTAAACCCCTCGTTTAGACGAGTATGGGTAATACCGACTGCTTTGGATAGCGTCATCAGGGTGGGGGGATTGCGAAGATCCCGTAAAAGAAGGTCGTGGGCTTGCCAGATGCGTTCGGATTCATCCGGTTTCAATGGGCGCGAAGATGGTTCGGCCATGGCTTCGCCATGTACCCAATGAGCAATAACCTCCAAAATTTTCCCTTCAAGATACAGCCTTCGGGAATTGCCTTGGAAGGGGCAATTGAAAGTCTGCAGAATCGTTGCCAACATGCCGTCGGAAAGACGCCGGTTGATGATGAACGGTCTTTCCAGACTCACGGCGTTTTCAAGTTTCCGGTTTTCGATCAGAAGGGGGATGCGATCCGGCGGAATCCTAATAACCAGTTTTTGCAAATTTTGAGAAGGCCCGGCCTGGCGAACCATGATCGGGTTCGGTGAAAAATACAATGTCCCCATACCGGCGGAGAGTTCAAACCCTTTGCTGAAACAGTCGTTTCTATTTTTCCGGTGTCCCTTGAGGCATGCAAGCAGCGTCACACCCGGTATGCTGTTGTAAACTTCTTCCCGTAGTCGGCTTTTCAGTCGAATATCACCGAATGCGACCCACATGCCGTATCCCAGATCCACTTTATGGAAGTGCCCGTTGCCAAGGTATTCCGGTACATCCCAGGTCGTCTCAAACAACAGGTTGTGCCGTGATGTGCTGGACTGGGTTGTATAATCGACCATCTCTCCGTTTTGTCCGCTGACCAAGACCCTGTCCGTTGACAATCCATGGTGAAATAGATTCGATATCCGATTATTGCTGCGATTTTTCAAATGCGGTTCCCCCGAAGATCAAAACTTGACATGTTTGTTAAGGCACTATACATCAAAAATATGGATAAACGAACTCAAAAACTGGGACAAATGCTAATTCGGGTTTTAAACAAATCCGCCAGCAACGAAAAGAAGCCACGCCATTTTGGCGTAGACGAAGAGTTGCACGCATCCGAGATTCACATGGTCATGTTGATCGGCGATAACCCTGGAGTACATGGCGCCGAATTGGCCCGTATATCCGGCGTAACCAGGGGGGCGATTTCCCAGATTGTCTCCAAGCTGGAGAAGAAAGGGCTTGTGAAAAAGGTCGAGGATTCCGAGAACAGCTTGAAAAAGGTGCCGGTCCTGACCAACAAGGGCAAGGTGGCCTATTACGCCCATGAGCAATATCATGAGGAATTGGACGGCGATCTCTACAACTATGTGAAACAACTGACCGATGAGCAGGTGGCGGTCATAGAGAATTTCTTGCTGGAACTGGAAAAAATGGCGGATAGACGCAGTTAAAATTGTGTATAAAAGCTAAACAAAATAGGAAACACAATATGAAAAAAATGTTCAACCCCCAATCGAAAACCGGCTACCGCATAATGGTCTGGACCTTCAAAATCATGGACCTTTTCGGTAACCCCGACCGGCGGCTGGAGGATTTCAATCTTCAAGCGGGGAACGTGGTGGTGGATTATGGCTGCGGACCGGGCCGTTATATCCGCAAGGCAGCCCAATTGGTGGGGCCCGGGGGACGGGTCTATGCGGCGGATATCCAGCCCATGGCCATCGATTTGGTGAGACAAAAGAAAGAGAAATACAATCTGAACAATGTGACGCCGGTGCTTTTGGGAGAGAATACAAATGCTCTTCAAGATCATGTGGCCGATGTGGTCTATGCCCTGGATATGTTCCATCAGATTGAAGATCCGGTGGGTTTTTTGGCCGGGATTCACCGTATCGTCAAACCGGGGGGCGTGCTTTATTTAGAGGATGGGCACCAGCCACGAGAAAAAAGCCTTGAGAAGGTCGGCCGTAGCGATAAGTGGCGGGTTGTGCAGGAACACGAAGGGCATATGGAGCTGGCACCCCTTGTATAAAAGATGAAGCGCAAGCGAAAAGGAGTATCTACTTTCGGTTTTGGATGTATGAAACTGCCTTGCTCACCGGCAGGGCGTCGCTAGAGGGACCGCTACGGATATAAAAGGCCTCGTCCTTGCCGGTTTTGAGGAAAGCCGGCTCCGTTGAGCGGGAGCAAGAAACCACGCCAATCTGTTTCCCATCCAAGTTTACCAGCTCCAACCGCACATATTTGGAAAGCTCAACGCCAATATGCTGGTTGATCAGGTTTTTGAAGTGCAGCCGGCATTTATCCTCATTGGCGAACGCATCCGCTTCCAGACCCAGCGGTTCGCCATCGTCCGCCACACCGATCAGCAAGGTCCCGCCATCGGTATTCATGAACGCTGTTACCGCCTTGAGCCAGGCGGTTTCGATCTCCTTGCCCGGCTTCTGGGTGTGCAGGTTCATGCGCATGGTGGATTTGAACTCGATGGTGCGCCCCTCACCCTTGACAATCAACTGCCTAAGGCTCTCCTCGGGGTGTTCGCTTTCGAACCGGTCCTCGGGGCCATCGTCAAAGGATTGCCCGTAGCGCCGGATCATCAGATATGCCAGACCACCGGCAAGCAGAATGGCAAAACCGCCGATCGACCAGATGCCAATCCGGCGCTGGTTGATGCCGCCCATAATGTCCGATTCCGGTATCATGATACCAACCCTGATTTTGCCCTCGGCTCCATCCACGGGGCAAATATCGCACCACCAGGTTTTGTTGTCATGGTTGATGGAGAAAGGCTCGATGGTTGGCGGCAGCTTGCCGTTCCAAGGTGCCAACATTTTGCGAACGAGTTGATCCTCGATTTGTTCGGGGGGACGAAAGCCCGACGCGGTTTCACCGGCGCCATGGACAAACAATTGGGCATCGTGCCGCAAAATGAATACACGGCTATTCTCACTGGGTTCGATGCGCTGGATTTCAAGAAACAGCTCATCCAAAAGGATGTCGAAGGCCACCACGGTGGTTCGATTTCCGTCTTTTTTGGGGGGAGCGATGGATGCGGTGATGCCGACTTCCTTTTGTCCGGAGAACGGATACGGTTGGGTCCAACAGACCTTTTCGGACGAAAGCGCCGGAGAGAACCAGGGGCGCTTGCGGGCATCATGGCTGGAAGTCGAGATTTTTTCAGATGTCATGTGTTGATCGGCATCCCAGAAGCGCACAACGCTGCGGCGCCCATCCTTGGTGCTGTCCGCCGTCTGGATTGTTTGCCAACCATCACCATTGGCCTTGAGATGATAACTGCGGCCCGTGTTATCGGCGATGGAGATACCATGCAGGAGTTGGTCTCGTTTGAGAACGGGAAACAAAAGTCCGTTCAGCTCGTCGATTTTGTCCAGCGAGGCTTTGCCTGATCCAACCCAGCCGGCCACCAACTCGATGGTTTCGGTCATCGAATGGGACATGGATTCGAATTGCCGTGCGGCTCCGGCGGCGGCGTTGTCGATATACCGCTGGGAAATATTCTCCCGGGATTGTACCGAGAAGAAAACAACGGCGGCGATAATCCCCGTGGCCAGTAATGCGAATACCAGAACTATATCTCTGACAAAATGACGTGTGGCGAATTTGGTTTTTTTCATGCGGGAAGTCTACCTAATAAAGCCGTTGTTTTCAACCATGACATGAAAACGATAGCTGCTGCGATTATTCCTTTTAAAGCGCATCCATTATGTGATTTATTATGCCTTGATTCTATCAACGCTCAGTGGATAATTTTTTTTGTTCAAAGGAGGAACCATGGAACACATTACCTGGGATGATTTCGATAAAGTCGAACTGCGGGTCGGGAAAATTGTCGAAGCCGATACTTTCAAAGAGGCCCGGCGGCCGGCCTATATCCTTCATGTCGATTTCGGCGAGGAGATCGGGGTGCTCAAATCCAGCGCGCAGATAACCGAGCTCTATGAGCTGGATGAACTGGTCGGGAAGATGGTGGTCGGTGTCGTCAATTTTCCTCCCAAGCAGATCGGGCCGATCATGTCCGAGTGTTTGGTTACCGGATTTCAATCCGGCCAGGGGGTGGTGCTTTGCGTGCCGGATAAGGATTCACCCATAGGCGCAAAGCTGTGTTAGAGTGGTTTCCCTTGACATCGTAGTGACGGTATATTTTATTGAACGGTTATAACAGGCAGAACGAAACTGCCGGCACAACTGATTTTATTGTTACCTAACCTGGACAAGCCAGAACCAAAAAGGTTTTCCGATTTTCTTGCCAAAAAAACACGAGAATCGGAGATAAGAAACTAAATTAAGTATTAAACATTTAATCGGCCACGAAGGTCTGTTGTCTCCGAACAGGGGGGGCTGTCTGATCTCGTGGCCTTTTTTATATAGTTTGGATTTAAGGCTTTGAACATACTTTGTCACTGCGACCTTTTGGCGATTATTATTAAAGGAGGAAACCGTGTCCGAAGATCAAACCGAATACTGGGAACAACGCTGGCAATCCTTTATCGATGCCTCTCCCATTCGCCTTCGTAGAAAAGAGGGCTCCGAAAATATGCAGCGTTGGAACAAAATGGCGGCCGGCTTTGCCAAACGAACATCGGCGCCGGAAGCCGAAGAGAGACGAGACCAGACCATTGCGTGGCTCAAGGAACTGGGAGCCCTGAAAGAAGACTCCCGGGTGCTGGACATCGGCGCCGGCCCCGGCAATTGGTCTATGCCGCTGGCCAAAAGTGGCGGTCATGTAACCGCGCTGGAACCGGCGGATGCCATGGCCGATATTCTCCAGGAGAAAATCGATGCGGCCGGTATCGCCAACATCTCCATCGATCGCCGTACCTGGCAGGACGTGGATCTGGCTGAAGATGCTTTCCAAGGAGCCTTTGATCTGGTGTTCGCCTCCATGACGCCTGGGATCGACGGACCGCAAAATCTGAAGAAAATGATGGCGGCATCCAAAGGGTATTGTTATCTGAGCACCTTTTCCGGCAGCGGTTGGCGCAATTGGTACGGTGATCTCTGGACGGCGATCTTCAACGAATCCCTGGACGGGCAACACGGGGACATCATCCATCCTTTCAACCTGGTGTATGCCATGGGGTTTCACCCGGAATTGCGATTCAACTCCTGGAAAACGGTAGATGAAACGCCAAGAGAAAAGGCCATCGATGATTATCTCACGCACCTGGAAGGTTTTACCGATATAAACGATGAGATCCGGCAAAAAGTGAGTGCTTTTGTGGACGAGCGGTGCAAGGATGGTGTTCTGGTTCAGGAACGCAGTGCCTATCAGGGGATAATGGTGTGGCGGGTGAGTGGCGATACGGCTGAGGAATAAAAAAAGGCCGTGGTTCTATGGAATGCAGGTTAAGGGGGAAACAATGAAACGCAACTGGCTATACATTGTACTGATTCTGTTGATATCGGCCGCTGTTTTTGCTTGCGGAAAAAGCGAAACGCCAACCGAAGAGGGCAGTAAAGAAAAAGGAGAAAAGGCGGTCGCCGCTACGGATTATGAAGTGGACGAGATTCGTCTGGCCGGTGGAGACTGGGGCTATCCATCCCCGTTTGCCCACTATCCCAGGGGCCCCGGGGGATTCAAGATGGCCCTGATTTTCGACAGTCTTTTGGAACGTGACGAGAAGGGCTTGATTCCATGGCTGGCGGAATCCTGGCAAATCGAGGACAATGGTCACACTTACCGCTTTACCTTGCGCGAAGGTGTAAAATGGCAGGACGGCACACCGCTGACCGCCGAGGACGTGGCCTTCTCCATTGATTATGCCAACCGCCACGCTGCGGTCTGGTCTTACATTTTCAATGCCGTTTCCTCAATCGAAATTGCTTCCACAAATGAAATTCGCATATCACTTAAAAGCGCCAATGCCACCATGTTGGACTATCTTGGCCGAACCCGCATCATCCCCAAACATATCTGGGAGAATGTGGAGCGGCCCAAGGAGTTTACCGCGCCTGAGGCTGTCATCGGCTGTGGCCCTTATCGTTTGACAGATTACAGCAAGGAGCATGGAACCTATCGGTTCGAAGCTTTTGATAACTACTGGGGCCCAAGGCCACGAGTACGGGTTGTCATGTTTATCCCGGTGAGTGAAGCGGTCCTGGCTTATGAGAAAAAAGAGATCGACATGACGGCTGTCACGCCCGATCTTTTGCCACGGTTTCAAAAGGACCCGGCCAACAAAATTCTCCGCAACCCGGCTTTTTGGGGGTATCGCTTGCTGATGAATTTTGAGAAGGTCCCCTGGCTTCGGGATGTTCGCATTCGACAGGCCTTGGCTTATGCCATCAACCGGCAGGAACTGGTGGATAAAATCGCGCGTGGGGCGGCCGTGCCGGGGCGCATGGGCATTCTGCCGCCGGACCATGTCATGGCAGCCGAGGATGTTCGATCTTATCCGTTCGATCCGCAACAGGCCAAATCCCTATTGGATGCGGCCGGCATGAACCGCATGAACCCCGAAGGATTCCGACTCACAGCCGACAATACCCCTTTTGCCATGGAAATTTTGTGCAGCGCCCAGGAAGTTCGCATGGCGGAATTGATGCGGCAGCAGCTGAAGATGGTGGGGATCAAGCTGGATATCCGTGCCACCGATGCGAAAACACGGGACACAAAGGTGCGTGGTCTGGACTACCAGGTGGCCATTCTCGGCCATGGCGGGTGGGGCGGTGATCCCGATTACCTGACCCATCACCTGGCAGCGGACGTTTTTGATCAGAATGCGTCACCCTCCAGTTCGGGACTTGCCGGTCTGGATGCACCGGAGCTGATGGCGCTGTTGAAACACCAGTCCTTGGAAATCGACCCGCAAAAGCGGCAACAGCTCATTACCGATATTCAGAAACGGGTGGCCGAACTGGTGCCGGAGATTCCACTCTTTTACACGGCCGGCTACACCGTGTTCCGGCCGGCCAAATACGACGGCTGGATGTATATGTACGATCATCACAATGTCAGCCACGGGAAACTGTCGTATCTCCGGCGTACCGGTCCGGCAGCCCCAAGAGTTCGATAAACCAGGATGTCATCAAACTTAAAACGTATATCGGAATACCTGTTCACGGTTTGGGTCATCGTTACCTTGAATTTCGCCTTGCCGCGGGTGATGCCGGGAGATCCGTTCATCTATCTGTCGGCGGACCAGGGCGATGAAATTGCCCGGTTCAGTCCGGCTCAGGAAGCCTATTACCGCGACCAGTATGGACTGGACCGCCCGTTGGTTGAGCAATACGGGCGTTATATCGCAAAGTTATTCCGGGCCGATATGGGGTACTCCATTTACTACAACCAGGAGGTGACGTCGATTTTGCTGCGCCGGCTTCCCTGGACGTTGATTCTGGTGCTTGCCGCCGTGCTGTTCAGTACCTTTGCCGGATGTTTGCTGGGGAGTGTCAGCGCCTATTACCGGGGACGCGCCGGTGATCGGTGGCTCTATCCTCTCATGATCGCCGTGTCCGAAGTGCCGGCTTTTCTTCTCGGCCTGGTATTGCTCTTTACTCTGGCCGCCGGGTTGCAGTGGTTTCCGCTATCCGGGGCCATGACCCATTTCGCGACCTATGACGGCCCCTGGGACCGGTTTCTTGACATTGCACGCCATGCCGCTTTGCCGATTTTAACCCTTTCCATCGTGCGAACGGGCGGAATGTACCTTCTGGCCAGAAACAGCATGATCAGCGTGCTTACCAAGGAGTATGTGCGCACGGCCCGGGCCAAGGGGCTGCATTCGGTCAGGGTTTTGACGCGGCATACCCTGCGTAATGCCATGCCGCCCATTGTCACCCGGGTTTTTTTGAGTCTGGGCGGATTGGTGGGCGGGGCCATTCTCGTGGAAAATGTCTTTGCCTATCCGGGGCTCGGCCGGCTGATGCGTGATTCGGTAATGGTGCATGACTACCCCATGATTCAGGGAATTTTTCTGTTGGTGACCCTGGCGGTTCTATCGGCCAATTTTTTGTCGGACATAGCGGTTCGTCGACTTGATCCGCGTATCGGCCGGGTTTTGTCGGGGGCCGCATGAACGAGGCGACACTTTCTTCTCGACGATCCATAACCCGGCATGGCGTAACGTCGGGCATCCTTACTCATTTTTCGGTCGGCGGCCGGATCGGGTTGGCAGGGCTTGCACTCGTCTTTTTTCTCACCATGGCCGCCCCCCTGATCTGTATCAATTCCCCGGAACAAAGCTCGGGTCCGGCGCTTTCTCCGCCGAGCCGGGACCATTTGATGGGCACCGACGAGCTGGGCGTGGACCTGTTCGCCCAGGTGTGCTTCGGCGGGCGGGTGAGCCTTATTGTCGGTATGGGAACGGCCTTGCTGGCCGGCTTGGGAGGTGCCATGGCCGGTATCCTGGCCGGTTACCTGGGGGGATGGACAGACCGGGTGCTCATGCGCATCATCGATATTCTGATGGTGTTGCCCGATTTGCCGGTGATGATTGTTCTGGCCGCGTTTTTCGGTCCCAGCGTTTGGACGATTATCTTCGTTTTGTCGGCATTTTCATGGGTGTTTACGGCCCGGATCGTACGGTCCAGGGTGCTCAGCCTGAAACAGCAGCGTTACATCCTTGCCGCCGAAGCATACGGTGCCGGCGCCGGCTATTTGCTGAAGCGCCATTTTCTACCGGAAGTGCTGCCTCTGGCCGGATTTGGTATGATTCGGCTGGCCGGCAGGGCGATTGTCGCCGAGGCGGGGTTGTCGTTTTTGGGATTGGGAGATCCTACTTCTCATTCATGGGGCTTGACCATGCACCATGCATTGAGCTTTCAGGGAATTTACTACACCGATTACTGGAAATGGTGGTTGGTTTTCCCATGGCTGACCCTGACGGTGGTGGTTACCGGCCTGGCCCTGTTGACAAAAGACCTTGAGAAATTAACCGATCCGAGAATGGGGGGCCGTTGATGCTTGAAGTCCGAGATTTTTCGATTACTTATAATTGCGTACATCCCCCTTTGCCGGCGATTCGGGATATCTCCTTTTCCATTTCCGCCGGTGAGAGTATCGGCATCATCGGTGAGTCGGGATGCGGCAAGACCACCCTGGCCTTGGGGATGATGGGCCTGTTGCGGGATGCCGATATCCGAGGCCGCGTGATCTTTCGGGATCACGATTTGCTGGATATGGATTCCGCCATGCCTCGCCGCCATGCCTGGCGTGACATTGCCATGGTTTTTCAAAATAGTCTCGAGGTGTTCAATCCGGTGATTCCCATCGGTGAGCAGATCGCCGAACCGCTGCGCACCCATCTTGGACTTTCGGTAAAGGCAGCCGGCCGGCGGGTGCGGGATCTCCTCAGGATGGTGGATTTGGAACAACACTGGGAAGCTGGTTTCGCTCACCAGCTTTCCGGCGGTATGCGCCAGCGGGCCATGATAGCCATGGCCTTGGGGTGTGAACCGGATCTTCTCATCGTCGACGAGCCCACCACCTCTCTGGACGCACAAAGCCGCCGGGAGATCATGGCTCTGCTGGAGACCCTTAAAAAACGCATGGGGTTCGCCATGATTCTCATTTCTCACTTTTTGCCTGCGGTTCAACGGTTGACATCGAAGATGATGACCCTGTACGCCGGGCGGGTTGTGGAGCAGGGTATGACTGCGGAGGTGCTTAAGAATCCATTGCATCCCTATACCCGGGGATTGATGAATGCCTCACCGGATTTTTTCCCATACAAGGACCTGTGGGGAATTGCCGGTACGCCGCCCAGGCCCGGCCAAGCCAAAGGGTGTGGCTTTGCACGGCGATGTTGCCAGGCTTCATCCGGATGTACAAAAAGTCAGCCGGAGCTTGTCACGGTGGGCATTGAACGCAAAGTGGCCTGCCATAAGGGCGGCATCAAAACCGTGCTTCGGGCCGTGGGGCTGACCAAACATTTTAGGTTGAGAAAACGTACCATCAAGGCGTTGACCGACGCCAGCATCAATGTCCGCTCCGGTGAAGTTGTTGCCCTGGTGGGGCGGTCCGGTTCCGGCAAGTCCACCTTGGCCCATATACTGGCCTGCGTTTTGACGCCGGATGCCGGTGAGGTCCGTTTTTTCGACAAAGCGATTCATAAACGTGAGGCCACGGCCGTGATGGGCGGAATTCAGATCGTTTTTCAGGACCCGACCGAAGCGATAAGCCATCGCTTCAGCGTGTTGGACGCCGTGCGGGAACCCTTGGATATCATCGGTTGGCAAGATCGTTCGGCCCGGGATGAGAAAGCTGTGGCAGCCATTGGGGCGATGCATCTGTCCACCGATCCTGATTTTCTTGACAGGAAGTGCCACGCTTTAAGCGGAGGCCAACGCCAACGCGTATCCATTGCCAGAGCCCTGGTCATGAACCCTGCGGTCCTGGTGGCCGACGAAGTCACCACCATGCTCGATCCTTCCACTCAGGCAATCATTATCCGAGAACTTAAAACAAGACAGCACGAAAGCGGCTTTTGCATGTTGTTTATCACCCATGACTTATCCCTGGCCCGCAAAATTGCCGATAAGGTAATTGTATTGGATGGGGGGGAGATCGTGGAGCAGGGCGCCGCCTTCGACGTCTTTGGACGATTGTCCAACAAAAGCGGTCAGGATGGACTGATTCAAAATGGATAGTTGAAAACTGCTCCCACGTGCGGCATGGGAGCAGCTTGTACCAATCAATTCAGGACTAACTGAGGCTGAGGAGAAGAGGCGAATCCCGCTGTAGTTACGATGCTGTACTGGACTTGATCATCGTTTCGTCCAGGCAAATATTTCGAAATCGCCAGAAGACCCCTGGTTCCCACGCTCTGCGTGGGAACCTCTACTTTCAGAAGGATAACCAAGGCGCTCCCACGCAGAGCATGGGAGCGAGACGAATCCCGTTGTAGTTACGATGCTATACTATATGTTTTTGCCGAGCGACGTCCCGGTGGATCTCAAGTCCTCACAAGCCTGCATGATCCGGTCGGCCATGTTCCGTTCGGCCTTTTTACCCCAGGAGCGTGGATCGTAAACCTTCTTGTTGCCAACTTCTCCTTCGATTTTAAGCACACCGTCATAGTTTTTCATCATATGGTCAACCACCGGCCGGGTGTAGGCGTATTGGGTGTCGGTGTCCACATTCATTTTGACGACGCCGTAGTCAAGGGCTTCGTGGATGTCCTTGAGTTCTGAGCCGGAACCACCGTGGAAGACGAGATCAAGATAGCTCTCCTCACCCAATTCCTTGACCACCGCGTCCTGGCCGTCCTTCAGAATCGACGGTTTGAGAACCACATTGCCCGGTTTGTAGACACCGTGTACGTTGCCGAATGTGGCCGCCAGGAGAAAACGGCCCATGGAGCCCAGCTCCTTTGCCGCCAGCACCATGTCCTCGGGGGTGGTGTAGAGTTTCTCCTTGGGTGTGCCGGAGGTATCATGGCCGTCTTCCTCACCGCCCACCACCCCGGTTTCAATTTCCAGGATCAATTCATTGGCCACGCACTCCGCCATGATTTTTTTAGCGGCGGCGATGTTCTCGGCCATGGGCAGGGCGGAGCCGTCATACATGTGGGAACTGAACAGGTTGGGCTGGCTGTTGGCGCGGCGTTTTTTGGTCTCCTCGATCAGCGGCATCAGGAACGGCTCCACATATTCCGGATGACAATGGTCGGTATGCAGGGCAATGTTTACATCGTAATAGGCCGCCATGCTGCGGGCAAATTCGGCCAGAGCGATTGCGCCTTTATAAGACTCACCAACCCCCAGGCCCGAGGCGAATGAACCGCCGCCGGTGGAAACCTGGATAATGCCGTCGGAGTTGGCCTCCTTAAAGGCCAGAAGGGCGGCGTTGATGGTTTCGCTGGAGGTTGTGTTGATGGCCGGATACGCGAATTTGTTCTGTTTGGCGTTGTCCAGCATCTGGCAGTATTGTTGGTGATTGACGATTGGCATGAAGGCTTCTCCTTGATTAGATGAAATATTATTTTAAATCCTATAGGCTTGATCACTATCTATTGTCCATAATAATATACACCGCATACCGGGTACCTAAAACAAGATTGTTAATTTGATGTTAAATTTTTAACGCTTCGGTAAGGTATTCTAGGGCCTTTTTCAATTGCAGGTCACGACCGGCGCAATATCTGACCTCAAACGGGACCTCTATGTCGGGCGCAACGCCAACCCCTTCGAGATTCTCTCCATCGACAAAGCAACGCTGCACGGCAAGAAATAACGCATCGCCATTGGACAAAGGGAACAAACGCCCTCCCAGCACATGCCCCGCGGTCCGCTCGCCAATGACGGTGGCCAGATGATATTTTTTGGCGCCAAATGCCAGGAGCTCCTTTCCGCTCCGGCTATGGGCGTTCACCAGATATACGGCCGGTTTTCTCCATTGAGAATCGACAATGGATTTCTTGCCATCTCTATCGATTGTGGTCAGGGAGGGAATATTGCGGTTGAAGATGTTGAGATAGTAGGGCCACGCGCCACCCAGGCCATAGCGCAAATCAATGATCAAGGCGTCGGCATCCTTCAAGGCCCCCCATACGATGGCCTCGTGCAGCATTCGGTGGTACTCTTCGCCTGCATAGGAATAGATATGAATATAGCCAATGCGCTTTTGCGATCGTTCAATAATTCGGATGCTTGCTTTTTGAGCTTCCAGAGATTCCTCTTTGGGATTGATTAAAACGGGCCGCATTGTTATGGCAAATGGCTTTTCCCTCTGTCTTCTCCTGATTTCAAAGGCTACATCGTTTCCGACATGGGGCTTAAGCGAAGTGATTGGCGAGAACGGTTCGCCATTTGCCGACAAGATCTCATCTCCTTTCAATACGCCCGCTTTTTCAGCGATGCTTCCGGCCAGCACGGAGACAACAAACACCTGATCGTCAATGGTTTGAGTTAGGATGCCGACGGTTGGATAAAGCACTTCCCGGCCTTTGAACAGGGCGCCTATCGCCGGAATTTTGGAGAACAAAGCACCCAACTGATAATACTCGTAATCTTCCGGTGTTAAGTAGTAGGTATGGGAGGCGTTCAGTTGCCGGAGCATTGTGTTGACAAGATTGGAAAAGTCCTTTGGAGAAGATGCTTTTGCCAGTTGTTCACGATAAGTCGTGCGGATGGCCGGAAACTCACGACCGATCTGTTCAGGGTTATAGAAGTGCTCCTCGACGATGGTGACAATTTCATCGAATACGTCGGGGTAGGGGACTGGCGCCGCTTCTCTCTTGGCAAACGAGATTCCGTCCATAGCCAGACAAAAACTCACCGTTAACAGAATGATTCCTTTTTTCATGGTTGGTATCCTTCTCTTCTTGCACCTGTAGTGCCATGCGATCGTTGTTGAGAGCATCTTTAAAATTCAAAGCCGTTAAAAAGCACGGTTTCGGTTTCTCAGGTTTGAAGGATGTTTTAGCCTTGATCATCGTTTCGGCCACATGTGTCGTCTCGCTCCCACGTTCCGCGTGGGAACACGTTGGTTGTGTGTCGGGCACGGCACACAACCTAAAAGTAAGTCAAGCATATCAGTTGATCGAAAGGCTTTGCAAGTCTTAGACCCAGCTCGATGGAGGCGAAGGGTCCTTTGGAAACAGCGGAAAAAATCCAGGACCAGCGTTCGAAACCTTGAAAAAATCGGATTTTCACATAAGGATGCCATGCGATGTGGTAACGCCCGCAAAAAGCACTGGCGCATGAGTAAAGTCAAATGGGTGAAAATTTTTTCATTCTGTATTTCTGCAATCGACTATTCGGTTTCTCCGGAATGGTATATTCCACAATTCTTTCCGCCAACAATGCCTTGAGAACCTTGTTCAACTGCCCGGAAATGACTTTCTGACCGAGCCGATAGGATATTTCCGATTTGGAGAGCGCCCCGTCCTCCAGCAAACGGATTACACGGTCACGAAGTGATTCTGACTCTGGCTGTGACTCTGGCTGTGACTCTGGCTGTGACTCTGCCCCCCCTTCTTTTACAGGCGTGGTTGAAATCGGTTCCGCCAAGGGCACGGTAACACGCATTCGCATACCAACCTCCCTGATTTGCAATTCGGGAAGGCCCAAGGCTTCCGCCTCCTTGATGATTCGGCGGATGCCGCTGCCCCATTGCTCAACCAGGTTCAGTTCGCGAAACACCCGCGCGATGACATGGTTCCTGATTTTTGATATTCCCTGCTTCATGTCATCAATGGTCATGCCCGGAAGCAGGATACCCGGGTTCTCCACGTCAATGCGGTCATCATAGAAAGCGATGCGGGTAGGGGCGCCGCGCTGGGAATAATCGGCGTGTACCAGGGCGTTGATGACCACCTCTCGCAGAATGCCGAGCGGGATACTCCAGACGTCCTTACGCCGGATTTCAGAAAAATCGGCACCTCGCATGGCGTGCTTTTTAAGAAACAGTATGATGCTTTCCACGGCCTGGGGCAGATGGCCGTGCATTTCCATGTGATCGAAGATGGCGGCCTTATCTCGGCCCACAAACCGGCCGCATTGGATCCAGGCATCTGGAAAGTGTCGGGTCCGGTCTTTTCCAAAAAGTAAAACAGCCCCTTTGGTCGGAACGACTCGCCCCTGCTCACGGTTCAATAGCTTCAAAGAAAAAAGTTCTTCTTCATCCAGATGATGGCGATCACGAAATTGGTCCCTGATTGCCTCCAAATCCAAATCATCTTGAGATAAGCCCGGCATGGAAAGCTCGTCAAAAGCGACCCCTTCGGCCGTGCGGTGCAACTCACCGATCAATTCCCGGTCCGCCTGGCGGTTGGT
Organism: uncultured Desulfosarcina sp.; assembly: GCA_963668455.2. Lineage (GTDB taxonomy): Bacteria > Desulfobacterota > Desulfobacteria > Desulfobacterales > Desulfosarcinaceae > Desulfosarcina. The sequence continues at coordinate 75,570 of CAXXOY010000011.1, read as the reverse complement.
GGAGCCGAGCCGGACATACACGCCTTTTCCCTGCCCATCGGACTTCAGGTAATGGGGCCGCAAACCACTAAGGAACACCTCCACCACCAGAATGGTCTTATCCTCCAGGGTCATCAGTTCCACATTGGGCACCAGACGAGGAGAAATGGAGTCGGCAATCAAACTACAGATTCGTTCTTCTTCATCCAGCGGGTGCGACACGCCGACGACCCGTCGATCATCATCCACCCCAATCAACAGCCGTCCACCGGCTGTATTGGCAAAAGCAACCAGCGTTTTCAGGATCGGCCGTGGAGAGGACAGGTCGCGTTTGAATTCCAGGGTTTTTCCCTCGGGAAGGGTTGTCAGTTGGTCCGTTTCCATTTTAATTCCTTATTTGACGATCAAATTGCATTTACTGATGGCTTTGATGTATGTCCCCATCCATCCGGCGCATACACCGCCTCAAGCACAGGTAATTCCCAGTGATCCACTTTGATTCTATTTTGAAAATTCTCGGAAGGATCGTCATGATCCCGCTGTAACAAGGCGACAACTCTTACTTCACGAATCCGGTTCAATCGCTGGGACCATTTTTTTACGCCCTCCTCGGAAAGCCTGGCCACGCAGTCGCCGGCCGCGTCGTGTACCTCGATTACCGCATTATTCTGATGAAAGGAAACGGATTGCCCTGCCTCCAGGCAAGCCAATCGATGGTGAATGGCATGATCCGCAGGGAAAATGCCGGCGAAATCCATATACATCTCATTCAAGCCGATCAATTCGTAGCGCACGTTTTGAAACACATTTTTCGTGGCGTCTCCTTTATAAGTCCGGGGTGCTACACTGTTACCTCTGATTTCCCTTAGAAACGGGTTGGGACGGCCATGGAATTTGATGAGACGCAACGTCTCTTCGGCCCGTGTCATGCCAACATACATGACCCGTCGCTCCTCCTCCCACTCGCTTCTGGTTCTCTGCCCACCCCAGTCGCCATCCAGAATAATTACATGCGGAAATTCCATGCCCTTGGACGAGTGAATGGTGCTGAGAAAAATGCCATGCCCCAGGATTTTCTCACGGCGCTGCTCCGCCATGAATTCATAAAGGCGATCGATGGCGCGCCCTACCGGAAGGACACTGTCGGCGGTTTCTTCACCATGGTTTTTAAGGAATCGGTCGATCAATTGCCACCAATTGTTATCTTGCCGGTGGCTTTTTATTTCTTGCAGCCCTTCGATAAGTTCAGAGGCGCGCCGGTTCTCTTTCTCAATGGTGGCCAGCCACTTCAACACCTGGTGTATCTCTCTTGTCCGGTGAAATGGCAGGCCCTTTTCCAGCGTCGTGCGAATGGGGGTGCCACTTTTTTCCAGGAGTGCCCGTATATTGGCCAAAGGGGCCTTGGTGCGGCCCAGAATGGCGAAATCGTGCCATGCCAGGTTTGGGTCAGAGACCCGCATTCGATCAATTTCCTCTTTTACGCAGGCGGCTTGATGGATAGGGTCTTGAACGGAGATAACTTGCACTTGTCCCCGGCCGACAGTATCCAAATTCTCCCACCGCCCGCCCGGGGCGGCGATTTCACGATCACGGTTGATGCTGATGGGATGACCGATTTTCATGCGGTCACGGTTGTTGCGGATGAGTGAATTGGATGCGGAGATGATGTGCTTGCTGGAGCGGTAATTCTCGACGAGATAAACCACCTCCTTGCTGTAATCTTCCTGAAACCGTTGGATGAATCGGACATTCGCCCCGCGAAAGGTGTAGATGTTCTGGTCGTCGTCGCCCACAGCCATGATGGCCAGCCGGCTATCCTCCTCGGCGAGAGAACGGCCGGCAATGGCCGAGACCAGGGCATACTGATCCTCGTCGATGTCCTGGTATTCGTCCACCAGAATGTGGCTGTAACCGGCCAGCAAACGATCGCGATGCCCGTCCGATTCCACTCCCGGAACGTCCTTTTCCCCTTTCAGCAATTTGGCGGCATCCTTGATAATGCGATCAAACCGGATGTTATCCTGGTCGTGCCCGGCAGCCATGTCTCGAATGGAAATTCCGGCCAGGCGCATGGCAACGCCATGATAAGTGGCGACAGTGACGGCGCCCGCGACCTTGCCAACCAACCCGCGAAGTCGTTTTTTGAGCACCATGGCGGAGCTATGATTGAAACAGAGCACCAGGATCTGGCGTGCCGGTATCCGCTCAACCTCGAGTAAATAGGCGCAGCGGTGCACGATCACCGTTGTCTTGCCCGATCCGGGGCCGGCGAGAATGAGCATGCTGTCATCGACGGGCCGTCCCACGGCACTGATTTGGATCGGGTTGCGCAGATTTTCGACAATCGTGCGGAAGGATTCGGCCGTGGTTGCTTTCTCAAGCAGGTCTCTATCGCCCTCGAAATATTTCTTGATGAATTTTGCGCGTCCCAGTGAGAAATAGTCCAATACAAGAGCCAGGGCGTGGGCGAGTTTCTCCAGCGCCAGGGTCGCGTAGCGCATCATCACATGAACCTGGAAGCGTTTCTCGCGGTAATGGACGGCCAGCGGTTTGTAATCGCCCTGGCTGTAATAACGGCCCTTGCCCGCCTTGGCCAAGCGCAGCGTCATGGCCTGTCTGAGAACGGCCAGCCCGCCCTGGAGTTCGATTACGTGCTGTTCGTGCAGAAACATCAGGGCGCGTTCGATGGCCGGCAATATTTTTTTAACTTCGTTGCTGAGAATCAGATCAGACTTGATTACCGATGAAAGGTCGTCACTGGTGAAGGAAATTCTTACATCCCCGGTAACCTTGACGCCGGTTCCCGATACATTTTTTTCGACCAGTTCGAGCAGCCTACGCAATATGGCGTTGGCCACATTTTGCCGCAGAAAAATGGTTTTGCGGATGTTCTCCCAACTGCGTCTCAGCCTGACCCGGTAGCGGTTACGATCCACATGGCCGATTTCAAAGCTGCCCAGCGCGGCGGCAAATCCCTTGCCGTCATAGGATATGCCTTTGATCAGCAGTCTGAGAATATCCGGAGTTGTCGGGCTTCCCTCATTGGCAAGCTTTTGGTTGATTCGCCGGATATCAAGCTCGACCCAGTCTCCGTTTTCCGCGTCCGGGTCCTCTTGCTGCAACAGGCGGATCAGTTTGTTTTCCAGTTCACAAACCGTTTGACAGGTTGTAAGCGCGTTGTTTTTGCCCTTTGGCCGCAAGGTTGCCGAGAGCATGAGACCCTGATCGACCAACCCGGCATCCGCCATGTCGTGCAAGGCCGAAATGACAATCTGGGCCGCCGTCTGTCCGGTTTGCCGTTCCATGGCCTGCAGAGTCTCTTTTTCGGGAAACAGCGCCTCGGCGAGTTCATCGGCCCGGATGCCGCGATCCTCCGGGCTGTTGATGATCCGCTGCAGGATGCCGAGCCAGAGATGTCTGGCCTGAGAAGAGATGTTGAGCCGGTCCATGACATCGGTGGCCGCATCCAAGGAATCAACCAAGGGTTTGCCCTGGAAGGCTTCCGTCAGATTCTCGTTGCGTTGCAGGAACCCCGCCCGCTCCAGCCAGGCAATGGAGGCCCTGATCTTGGTGTCCCTGAATTCGGGTTTCAGGTCCTTCATCTCGGTCCACTCTTCGTCGCGGATGAGTTCGTCGGTGGTGACGACGATTTCGCAGTCCTGGTTTCTTTTTTTGCGTCGTAAGGCGCGTAGGATACGTGCAATCTCCTTGCGTCTCACCTCGGACAGGGCGCCCATGCCGAACTGCAGTTTTGCATCCTCCTCATCGTATAAAAGGACACAGCGCGCCGGTTTCAGATCCCGGCCGGCACGCCCGGCCTCCTGGATGTAGTTCTCCAGGGACCCGGGCATGTTGTAATGGATCACCAATCGGATGTTCTCTTTGTCGATGCCCATGCCAAAGGCGTTGGTGGCGCAAATGATGGGTATCCGACCGGCGATGAACGCCTCGATGACCTCGCGTTTGTCCTTGGCTTCGATTCCGGCGTGGAACGCTTCAGAGATCAACCCCTGGTGATTGAGAAAATCCCGGATATCTTCCGTCCCTTCCCGCGTGGCCGCATAGACGATGATTCCTCCGGGATCATCATTGGTATCCAGGTGTTCCTGGATAATATCGTGGGTTCTCTCGAATTTTTCCGCTTTTGTGAGGGGGACGACTTCAAAAGAGAGATTTTGCCGTTCGACCCCGCCTTCGAAAAGCTGCAGCGCCTGGCCGAGTTCCTCGCGAAAATGGGTTTCAATCTCTTCGATAACGCTTTTCTTGGCGGTGGCTGTGAAACAGCCAATGGCCGGTACCGGCTGATCCTGCTCCTTGGCGAATTCTCGGATAAAGCGCGCGGCGTAGAGGTAGTCGGGCCTGAAATCGTGGCCCCATTTTGAGAGACAATGGGCCTCGTCGAAAATCCAGGCGCCGATTTCGCGCTGTTTGAGAATATTTCGGATGCCGGTGCTGCGCAGCTGTTCCGGGGAAATATACAAGATGGCGGTATCTCCCAGACGAATCCGTTCAAAAACCTCGCCGCGTTCCGGCAAGGTCTGGAGGCCGGTGACATATTCCGCAAACAGTGTCCCGGTTTTTTTAATGAGATTGTCCACCTGATCCTTCATCAGGGCCTGGAGTGGGGAGATGACGACGGTCAGCGTACTGCGGCGCCAGTAGCGAACCAGGGCTGGTAATTGGTAGCAAAGCGATTTTCCGCCGCCCGTGGGCAGAATCCCCAGGGAGGGTTGATCTCCCATGCATCCGCACACGATGGCCCGTTGGAGACTTTCGCCCTTTTCGGTTTGTGGTGTTTCGCGAAACGACGGGTAACCGAAAAAGCGGGTAAGCTGTCGTTCGGGATCATGGTTTTGAGTACAAAATTCGCAGGTGTCACGGCCGCAGGGCGTTTCTCGTAGTGCCTTGATGATTGCCGAGATCTCAGGAAACCGGTAGCGCACCCAAGGCGGCAACACCGAATTGCCGCCGGCAACCTGCAACCAGGCCAGGCAAAAGGCGACCGCTGGTCGCCTGGTGTTATCCACCAATAAAGGCGGAATGGTTTGCTTGACGGCGTTCTCGCAAACCTTGCCGGCTGACTGCCCGAGAAAAGCAGCCAACGCGCTTTGCGAATCTTCAACATTGTTCTCGGTGGTGGACAGCAACGAGAAAACAGCGGCCAGCCCCTTGCCCGAAAAGCCGTTAAACGTACTTCCCTGAAAACAGTAGCGATACAGATTGATCAATTCCGGGTTTTTATCGGCCAGACGTTGAAAGCTTTCCCACTGATCTTTAAAAACGGATGCGGCCAGTTTGGCGTCTTCCACGGGGTTGTTGATGGTCGCCCGAACCAATTTGTAGTCTTTTACCAGGCGATGGTATGGATTTTGGGGAAAGGCAATGGGCGAGAGATAAAGGGTGTCGATGACCGGCTTGGCGAGAAAATCAAGCCATGGAGAAGATGCCTGCAAAACGGGAAAATCGTGCCCGAGCAGATTGTGGCCCAGAATGAAATCCGCATCCCGGGCAATCTCCTCAAGCTGCTTCAGCGTGTCCCGCGACCCGGCGCCTTTCTTTTTCTCGAAAACGCGTCCGTCAATGACGGCGCCGATGTGCCGAATCCTTCCTGACCGCGTCGTTTCCAGGTCCAGCAGTAACGTCTTGGCCATCAGCTCGGAGTATGGCATTTGTGAAACCGTTGTTGTCAGGCCCTTGTTGGCCAAAAAACACCTTTTCTTTCTCTTCGTGTTTCATGTCTCGGTCAATGAAACCTGTCTCTCCTTGCATGGGATCTACATTGCGATCCATAAATAGAGTTAAACGGTCGATTTTATAGCCCATACCAAAGATAGTTACAAATTATCAGAAAATGATGCCTTGTCAAGATTTGATGGTCTCGTAAAAAGTCGCGGTTTAGACGGATTCGTAAAAAGGCCGAGATCAAGGCTTGCGAATCCGTAGGAATGAGGCGTACTTAAGGTACGCCGCAGTGACGGAGGATGAAGCGCAGGCGCCGATATCGGACTTTTTACGGATTCGTCAAGATTGATGAACTCGTAAAAAGTCGAAAAAACAACCGCCTGAAATAATACATAAAATTGTTTTTCTAACTTGATAAATTGCTACCGTTGTGGTATGTATGTGCATATAAATTCAACTGGTTGTAAGGATTAATAATGATTCGCCACAACGATCACAAACAGCAGCAGCTTTTCGATCCCTGGGGCCATCTGAGCCCCAAGAGAAGGCAAATGCTTGAGCACTCATGGCCGGGGGTATTCCAAAAATTTATTCTCCCTGAGTTGCCTGTTAGCGAACTTAGCCCTTTTTTCAACTCCGGCTTTGGTCGGCCGACGAAAGACCTCTATATGGTCCTGGGCGTACTCGTCCTCAAGGAAATGCTCGACCTGACCGACTATGAGGCTATCGATCAACTGGCTTTCAATATTCAGTGGCACTATGCCCTTAATATCACCGAAGAGTCGGATTCGGCCAAATACATGTGTCCCAAGACCTTATGGAACATGCGCACGATCGTTGCCGAAAACGGGTTGGAAAAGACCCTGTTTAATGCCGGCACACAAAAACTGGCCGAAGTGTTCAACGTCGATGCTGACAAGCAGCGCATCGACTCTGTCCATATTCAATCCAATATGCGCAAACTGGGGCGCATCACGATCTTCTCGAACTCAATCCATAAGTTTTTAAAAAACCTGAAACGGCAACACCCATCCTTGCTCTCCACCATTGAAGATGCATTGATGGAAAGGTATCTGACGGAAAAAGCGCTATCGTGCTTTGCCATGGTAAAACCGTCCAAAAGCCAGAAAACATTGGATCGGGTCAGTACCGATTTGTACGCTTTGGTCCAGCAATTCCAGGATAACTTCGATGTCCAGTCGATGCATAGCTTCAAGTTGCTTCAACGCATTTTAGATGAGCAATGCACGGTTTCGCTTTCGGATGACGGTGTCGAAATCTCGGTTAAGGAAGCCAAACGGATTCCCTCCGATTCCCTGCAAAACCCTTCGGACCCGGAAGCCGGTTATAGCGGCCACAAAGGCCAGGGTTATCAGGTTCAAGTGATGGAGACTTATACGGATACCGACGATGCGGACGAAAAGGCGAAAACCTTGAATTTGATTACCCATGTCGAGGTCGAAAGTGCCCACGAAAGCGACGCGAACGCCTTGATTCCCGCTATCGAGTCTACTCAAGAAAGAGATCTTGGACCTCGGAAAGTCTTGGCGGACTCGCTTTATGGAAGCGACGACAATGTCCAAACCGCCAAGGACAAAGGCGTCGAAGCGATATCTCCTCCCATGGGCAGTGAGAAGGAAGGAACGCTCAACCTCGGGGATTTTGAAACGGGAAAAGGCGGCAAGGTCATTCGTTGCCCCCAAGGCCATGCACCCATCCACACCAAGAAAAAGAAGGATCGACACTGTGCGGCTTTTGACCTGAGCCATTGCGAAAACTGCCCGAACCGTGAGATTTGTCCTGTAAAGCCCGGCAAGAAAGCTTTTTCCTTGCGCTACAACGATAAGCAGTTGCGTATCGCGTTAAGACGAGAAGAAGTCCAAACCGACGAGTTCAAGGACTGCTATCGATGGCGAGCTGGAGTGGAAGCCACCATGAGCGAGTATGACCGACGAACCGGGGTAAAGCACCTTCGGGTTCGGGGTATGAAATCTGTTCGCTATAGCGCTACCTTGAAAGCCCTCGGGCTCAACATATTGAGGGCCGCGGCGGTAATGGCGGCAATATTTGTCGGAATGCCTGACAATACAGCCTCAAGGTGCGGCCATGGAGCCGGTATTAGCGTTTTCAAAGAGCTGCTTCTAAAAGTGTTCACCGTTTTGGCTTTGTTGTTGACCCGGGTCAACTTATATCGGGCATATACCCACTAACTTTTTTTTCAAGAAACGACTTCCAAGGAACTCAACCATCATTATTGGGTTGTAACCAATTGATCTTGATTAGTATTTACCAACTCTAAACCAAAATATTTTGCTTTGCGTTTTAAATTACGAAGCGTGCGTTCTTTATAACGATTTTGATAATAGTCGACGCCCAAATCTGTGTACTCAGTACGGGCTTTCAGCATCTCATAGAAGATGCGGGCGATCTTATGTGCCGTGGCGGTGATCGCCTTCGGCGCTCCAAGTTGAGATTTTTTCCGTCTCAAAAATGCTCCGATGGCTGTTTGGCTCCGATGAAGACTGTAAGCGGCCAGTCGAAAAGTGTGGGCGGCCCGGTTGGCACTGGGTTTGGTTTTGCTGCTGAAATTTTTACCACCGGAAATCTTGCTGCCTGGAGACAACCCCAGCCAGGATGCAAAATGCTTCGATGTGGGCCAGCGACTCATATCGAGGCCGACCTCTGAAATGATGCTTAAAACCGTTGGGGTATTCAAACCAACGATCTGGGTTAAGTCCACACCGGCCATTCGGTAAAGATGATCACGGGCATCGAAGGTCAGTTTTTTACCGTTAACATTGGACTTACCCGTGGGAGGAGGTAGCTCACCGCCGTTGCTACGATCCTCGAAACGGCTCAACTGAGCTTGGATTTGCTGATCGCAAGCTTCAATCTGAGTTTGGTAAAAATCATACAGGGCTACGGCTTGCTGCAAGGCAAACAAGTGTTCATCGCGCCAGTTGCCATGCAACGACTTGGCAATCTCTTTGTCTGTTTTTTTACAGCGAGGATCGCGATGCTTGGCTAACTTTGTAGGATTGCGTTCACCGGATAGAATACTGCGAATAATTTTCATGCCGGTGGTTCCTGTGATGTCAGAAATCACATTGTTGAGCTTGATATTCATCTGCTCCAACGCCTTTTGCATATGTTGGATATGGGTGGAGGCGTGGCTGACGAGCATGGTTCGTTGCCGGTGATACGAGCGCAATACACCGATTTGATCGTCAGGACGAAAGGCGCTGATTAATAGACCATAGGAATGAAGCTGTTGAATCCATTGGCAATCAACCACATCGCTCTTTCTGCCAGGTGCATGTTTGATGCTTCGTGGATTGACCAGTCTGACTTCGAAACCATTTTTTTCGAGGATCTCGAACAAAGGAATCCAGTAAATGCCGGTCGATTCCATGGCTACCGTATCGATGTCGCATTTTTTCAACCATTTGGCCAGCTCGATAAGATCGGTGGTAAACGTATCAAAATTGCGAACATCGCGCCCTTCGGGATCTCTGCCCTTAGGAACGGCAACATAGTGTTTTTCAGAGCCGATATCGATGCCGGCGGCATTGATGTTAATTTGTTCGAATTCGCTTGGCAGTCCTGAAGCAACGGGCATTTTTTTGTTGACCTTTTTACCTTTGTTTTTCAATGCGTCTCCTTTCGAAAAAAAGATGTGGGACGCATCAAGCAGTATCGGGATCGCGGAGTTGAACAAACTTCCAAACGGGATCTATGTCACCAAGGATAATGTCGCGAACCGATCAACCAAGCTTTTTAACGGGCACTCAGGCACCAAAGTCCGAACGGCGTCATTTGCAAATGCGTCCGGATGATGAAATAACAGGTATTGGCACCGGAGCAAAGTTCCTTTCGGATATTTGGCCATGTATGGCCTGGAGAAGCTTTTTACGGGACTGTCAAGATTACCCTTGCTTGGTCGCAAGATAAACCACATGCCGGAACCCACCCTTTCGTGACTGGTGATGGGTGGTAAATAATCCAGCCTGTTTCAGGCGTTTGGTAAATCCGGAATCGTAGTTTTCTCCCCACACGGCGAACACGCCACCGTGTTTGAGGGCAGCTTTGGCGTTCTGAATGGCGGTCCTTCCAAAAAGCGGATCATCAGGCTTGTGGCTGTGCATATAGGGACCGCTATAAAGATCCAGGATGATGGCATCGAATTTCTCAAGCGTGTCACCCGCAGCATGACGGTGTATCCGGTGCGCGACGTCGCTGATGGACACCCCCACGCGCGAGTCCGTGACGGCGCTATTCGTTAACACGGCCAGCGCTCCCCGGCACCACGCCTCTATAACAGGATTTAATTCCGCCACTTCGATTCTGGCCGACGAGGGCAGGGTGTCGAGCACGGCTCTAAGCGTAAAGCCCATCCCCAATCCGCCTACAAGCACCCTTGGTTGAGCGGCCGTTTTGAGGTGTTCACAGGCAAGCACGCCCAGCGCTTTCTCGGACCGATGGGCCATGCTGTTCATCAGTACGCGACCGTCCACACAAATCAGAAAATCCCGTTCTCCACGTTGCCGCAGCTCAAGAATTCCCTCATCGGTTTGGACGGCTTCAATAGTTCGCCAGGGCAGTGCCATGGGTCGCGTTACCTCTCTGTAAATAACTTATTCTGCTGATTTAAAAAAGGAATCTTGAATACCACTATCCAAGCATAAAGGAAATCTTTTCCCGGTTGCCCATGTTGCCTTCACCTACCCCACACGCTATAGTCATCACTCGATTCACACATGAAGAGGTTCTAAAACCGATTATGCGCAAATTAGCTTTTGGATACTCGACCCGCTGTAATATCCGCTGTGCACACTGCGTGGCCACGGAAGATACACCCGACCGCGTGCGGATGGATTTCAATCAGGCCAAAACGATCATTTTCGATCTGTCACGGGCCGGCATCCGTGGTATCAGCTTTTCCGCCGGAGAACCGCTGCTCTATTTCGATGATATTGCAGCGCTTATAAAATTGTGCCAACAGCTTGGCATTTATACGAGAGTGGTAACCAACAGTTATTGGGCCAAAACCGCCGATGCGTCAGACCGCCTGATTTCGGAATTGAAAGCACATGGGCTTTGCCAGTTAAGGCTAAGTTTCTCACGCTGGCATCAGGAGAATGTCGACAAGCGCAATGTGCTGAATGCGGCCCGCAGTTGCCAGAAGGCCGGATTGGATTATTTCGTTTCATTCGTTACCGATTTTTCCGAAGCCGATGACCCTTATGAGCAATATCTGCGCGATTACGGTCTGACTTATTTTCCCGAACCCATCATTTACGCAGGTCGGGCGCAGGCTTTCAAACATAGGCGAATTCAGACCGACTATCAGGCCAACTGTTGCGACATGAACCCCTATCTTACCCCGGGTCTCGATATGTACGCCTGCTGCGATGCCGGAACCTACTTCCCGGAAACCAACTTTTTTCACCTCGGAAGCCTCGAAGGTCATACGCTTGAGCAGCTTTTTACCAAAAGCGAAACAAACCGCTTATACAACCTCATCCGAACCCTGGGGATTACTAATATTGCATCCTTTGCCGGTATGAAAGCGCGTGAAATCATCACCTACCGCAAATGCGAACTGTGCCGCAAACTGTTCAACGACCCTGAAACTTTAGCAAGGCTACAAAATGACGTCTCACAACTCGAAGCCTGGCACCGATAATACTCATTGCCACTGGAAAATAAAATCTCTTTCCGACTTTATACATGACGCATCAAACCATCGGCATCCTTGGCCTTGACGTATTTTGCCGGATTTTCTCCAACAGCAAGGATCTTAAAATGTTTCTTACCGCATTTGATTTTATCGCTCTCTTTATGGCGAAGATCATCCAGCCACTCGCTACCTTTGGTTTCAGCATTGCCAATAACAGATGAGGAGAGCAGGATAATGTGATATAGCGAGATTATTCCCATACATGTGAAGCGCATCCGAAATGCCATACAACCATTCAGGAGAAAACCAATGAACCATACACCGGAGCCGATTGAAAGCGTGGAGATCCTGACGCTTCAGGACAACTATATTGACGTGCTGGCCATGGACAATAGCGACGTCATCAAAAGACCATCCCTGGCAAAACCCGACGCCAGCGGGCGGCTGGTGATTTCGGACAGCCCTATCGCCGAGCATGGCTTTTCGGCCTTCGTAACGGTTAAGGGGAAAGATCGCACACGGCATATGCTTTTCGATTTTGGAAGCTCGAAGCACGGCGCCGCCTTCAATGCCGATTTGCTCTCCGTGGATTTGACGAAAGTCGAGGCGTTGGCCCTTTCCCACGGGCACATGGATCATTTCGGCGGCCTGCGAGAAATGGTAACGCGTACGGGCCGTGACGATCTTGAGTGCGTTGTTCATCCGGGCGTTTTCAAGGAAAACCGATATCTACGAATCCCGGGTGGCGGTCAGCTCTTTTTCCCGCCCCTTGTAAAAGAGGATTTCGAGTCGCTTCAGGTTTCGGTCAGGGAGAGCGTCGAGCCGGCCACTATGCTGGATGAGACCGTTCTGTTCCTGGGAGAAATTCCACGGGTTTGCGAGTTTGAAAAAGGGATGGCGGGGGTTTTTTACAATGCCGATGGCGTTGAACGGCGGGATGATATCGAGGACGACACGGCGCTTGTCTTTAATGTGGAAGGCAAGGGACTGGTGGTTTTCTCGGGATGCGCTCATTCCGGCATCGTCAACACGGTGAATTACGCCCGGCAGGTTACCGGCGTGGATGACATTTTCGCCATCATGGGCGGCTTCCACCTGGCCAGTTCCGGGATGGATGAGGTGATCACGCCGACCGTAGATGCATTGTCTCAATTCTCACCGACTCACATTGTGCCGTGCCACTGTACCGGCCGCAAGGCGATCATGGAAATCGAAAAAAGAATGCCTGAGGCGTTTATTTTGAATATGTCCGCAACACGGCTGGTTTTTAGCGGCAATGCCTGAGAAAGATGGGGGCGCTCCCGAGCAGATGCGCGGGAGCGCCTTGTAAGACCTAATTTAGGTAAGAGTTAATCGATCCGTGTGACCGACGGTGGCGTCCAGCCCCCCGTAAGAACGCCCATGTCCGGCCAGTAGAGGCGCAGCGTCATGTCAAACCCGTCTGCGGGCGCGGGGAGCCAGTTGGCCTCCTTCTCCTTGCCCGGGGAATCGTGCTGGATGTAAATGTCCAGAGAGCCATCCTTTTTAAACCGGAGCGCGTCCCGGTCGCCAATGGCGTAACGTTGGATCGGGTTGTCTACGAAAAACATCTTGTCGTTGTACATGGTCAATGACCAGAACCCCTGAACCGGCGGGATTGCGCTTTTCTCGAAGTGAAGCAGGTAGCGGTTGGCCCCGCTGTATGGCTTCCCTTGGTTATCGGCTTTTGTGATGGGATAAACCGAATCCTCGGCAACATTCGCCCCCAATCCGATCAGCGCGATATGCGCGCGCCGTGAATAGGACGTGCCGTAGTTGCCGATGAAATCGGTGGCGAAATCCCAACCGTTGACCAAAGACCCGTCTTGCCCCTTTTTGATCAGCTCCTTGGCATCCGTCGCCGCTGCTTCAAGCGCCTTTTGCTTGTCTGCGGGAAGCTTGTCGAAGTCAAACGACTTGCCTGCAACGATGCCGATTCGCTTGAGCAGTTGCACCATGTTCCAATCGACTTCGTGGGGCGGGTTTTTCTTTAAAAGTTCGGCGAACAAATGGAAAAAAGCGCCGGCTTTCATGTTCAACACCTGAATATGAGGTGGTGTCTTGGTGTCCCAGGTGGGATTGACCGTTCCCTTTGGCAAGGTCGCGTCGGACTTGCCCCACTGGCTCAAGGGGGTCACGGTATACCCGTCCTGTATTTTATACACGGTGGGATAATCCACCTTGCCGTTGGTCTGGGTGCGGCCGATGATCCATCCCACGCTGGTGGGACAGCGGATCGGCTGAATCTTGTCGGGGAGACTGCCTTGCCACGTGGGGCCGACGATGGCATAGGTCGCCGTTTTGGTTCCCGTGGTCCTGCTGCCCGGCACGGCGACCACATCCGTCCACATGTCGAGGATGGGAAGCATGAAATAGCGGCCACCGGTATCTTTTATGGACAGAACCAGAGGCTCTTCTGAGACATCGAACCAGAGGGTTGAATACAGTGTATCGGCGTTGGGACGAACCACGTTGGTGAAGGTATGGTCGGGAAAAGCCCGCACATGGGAAAACTGATTCATCGGGGCGCCACCGTTTTGCATGTTTTCCACGTTGGTGGAGACCCTGCGGGTGGTCTCCATCAGGACCATGGGAAATGCGTAGATATACGCCTGGGAGCCTATCTCCCGGAACCTGTCAGTAGCCATGGCGTGACCTCCGATCATTTGCAGAACGATGCATGCGAACAACCCATGCAACAGAAATTTTTTTTTCATCGATAAACACTCCTTTTCAATGTGGCCGGCGGAAAAAATGTTTTATCCTGTTTTCCGTGGCCTTTACGGCGTGACGATATTGAACCACGCCGGGAACTTGTCCAGAAGCCCCATGAACTCGCGGAAAGCTTCGCGTCGGCCCTCGAATTGAAGTTTGCCTTGCTGGTTGGCCTCGGGAATCGTCATTTCCTTGAGCTGCAAAGCGTCGAGGGTTTCCTTGGCAAGCGAGACCTGGGCATCTGGTTTGGCGTGGGGTTTGCCGTGATTGAGCACGGCGTTTTCCACCGTCAGGCCGTACCCCTTATTGATATCCGTGAAAATAAAGTTCAGAGTGATTTTCTTGCCGGCGGCTTTCTCGGCGTTCAGACACACCGCGAGATACTCGAACAGCATATCCAGCGGCATGGACTTGATCACGTCGGGGCTGGCGGTGCCGCCCTTGCCGTCGATCGTGGGCAGGCCGTTACGCAGCTCCCAGGCGCCCTGCAGGTACACGGAACGCCACGGCCCCGACTCCGCCTGGTAGCCCATCTGCTCGAAGGCGTCGGCCAGAAGAAGCTTTGCCTCGGTGTTTTTCGGGTTGGCGAAAACCACATGCTTGACCACCTCGGCCACCCAGCGATAATTGCCCTTGTCGAAATCGGTCTGGGCGTGCTTGAGCACCGTCGCTTCACCACCCATGTATTCCACGTAGCGCTTGGCCGACTCCTCGGGGGGGAGGTTGTCCAGGTTGGCCGGATTGCCGTCGTACCATCCCATGTATCGTTGGTAGACCGCGCGGGAGTTGTGCTTCAGCGTGCCGTAATAGCCCCGGGTGTGCCAGTTTTTGTTCAGTTCCGGCGGAAGGCTGATCATCTGGGCGATTTCCACGCCGGTAAATCCCTTGTTCATCAGATTGACCGACTGGTCATGCAGGAATTTATAGATGTCACGCTGCTGTTTCAGATAGGTCAGAACCCGTTCGTTGTCCCAGATCGGCCAGTGGTGGCTGTGGAACTCGACCTCGGCCTGGCTGCCGTACAGGTCAATGGTCTCGTTGATGTAATACGCCCATTTTTGTGCGTCGCGGACCTGTGCTCCGCGCAGGGTGAGGATATTGTGCATGGTACGGGTGCAGTTTTCCGCCATCCACAAGGCCTTGAAGTCCGGAAACCAGGTGTTCATCTCCGTGGGTGCCTCGGTTCCCGGGGTCATCTGGAACACCATGCGAACGCCGTCGACGGTCAGCTCCGTACCGGTCTCTTCGACAATCTTTGTCGGCGGGATCAGTGTAACGGTGCCAAGGGAGGTCGTCTGTCCCAGCCCTGCGTTGACGCCGCCCTGGGGATTGCGCGGCAGGAGGGAACCGTACATGAAAATGGCACGTCGGCTCATGGCATTGCCGGCGATAACGTTTTCGCTCACCGCATACTCGATGAAATCCTTGGGGCCGATGATCTGGATTTTGCCGGAATCCACATCGGCTTTATCGATCACGCCGCGCACGCCGCCGTAATGGTCCACGTGGGTATGGCTGTAAATGATCGCCTTCACGGGCCGTTTGCCCAGGTGTTGGGTAACAAGATCAAGGGCCGCCTTGGCGGTTTCGGCGGAAATCAGCGGGTCGATGATGATCCAGCCGGTATCCCCCTGGATGAAGGTGATGTTGGAGAGGTCGTAGCCGCGCACCTGATAGATGCGGTCGGTCACCTTGAACAGACCGTAAAGCATATTGAGTTGGGCGTTGCGCCACAGGCTGGGATTGACGGTGTCGGGGGCGGGTTTGTCCTGGTCGATATACTGCTTGTAGCTTTCCAGATCCCAGATGACGTTGCCGCCGGCGTCTTTAATGGTCAGCTTTTCGGGGCGGCCGACGAATCCGCGCTTCGCATCCTCGAAATCCTGCCGGTCGTTGAAGGGCAGTTCCTTCAGAACCTGCGCGTTGGCCGCCTTGGTCGCGGCGGTGGCCGGTTTAGGCGCTATCCCCTGGCTCCCCGAAGATTTGACGGCCGGAAAATCGGCCAGCGCGGGTGTGGCGAGACTGCCCGCCGCAATCATGCCGCCGGCAGCCGTGGCACCCTTGATGAAATCCCGTCGCGACAAGCCAAGCCGTTGATTGTCGCCATCGCTTTCGAGGGAATCGGGGGTGCCGTTTTTATCTTGTTGACCTTCTGACATTGTTGTCCTCCATGAAGTTGGTATTAAAAAACAAAACTCAGGATGGCTCTGATCATCGAACCATCGAGGCCGTCGTCGTTATGCTCTACCGTTTCTCCGTAACTCAGCCTGAACGACAAACTTTGGCTGAGATTGACGTTGGCCGTTGCTCCCAGGGCAAAGGATCGTTGCGTGTTGTCATCGGACAGGCCGTCCGTCGTCGTCTCCCCGCCATAGGTGTACAGGGCGTCCAGTGAAATCCAGACCGCCTGGTGCAGGCTCTGGATAATGTGCGCCTCGAGATTGAAAAGCGGGTCCTGCTCACATTTGCCGGCATTGTAAGGGTCGTCATTGTCGGTGTAAAAGGTGATCGAGGGCAGGATTTCAAATCTGGTCAGCTTGGGGTCCACGAGCGATGTGCCGATGGAGTAGGTCGTGGGTAAACCAATCTCTACCGACCACCGGTTGGAGCCAAGATTCAGGATTTCGGACTCGTCATATTCCCCCGTAGGCATTCCTAGCTTTGTCAGCACGCCGAATGTGATACCCGGCTCGTACGTGGCATATTGCTCGAGTGGAACCGCCGGTGATCCGAAGATTCCAAATACACAGCCCACTGTCAAATCGCCGATGCCGGAACTGCTGGCGGACAGGCTTCGGCGGGGCAGATTAACGGAGCCTTCAACCTCGCCAAAGGGCAGCGCGCCAAAGGCGGCGGCCTGTTGGCCCTTGATGCTGAAGGTGTGCGTGTATTGTAAAACGGCCAGATCGACGTCGATATCGGCCCCCTTGATGATGTGACCGGGGTCCGCCGTTTGGTTGCCTTCCGTGTGGATGCCGTAAATGGCCAGTGTCTTCATTCCATCGGGAATAAGTTGATAGGCACGCGGGCCGTCGCCCATGGCCGCCCGGGCGTGACCGGCGGGCAGGAAAAGCATGGCGGCAACCATAAGAATAAGGGCCGGGTGGATTCGGTTTGTCGATCGGTTCATCTTTTCTCCTTAGACGGGTGCGAAATGGATCTATGCCAAATATTCTTACACATAGCCGAATTTTTCGATGCCGACAATGACGCTTTCGATGAATCGCGCAGTTTGCCCGTAACATCGTTGTAATTTTATGTAAGACATTGTAAAAGATAGGAAAAACAGGCGTCTATCAGTGGCTGGCAAAGTGCAGGGAGAACTATGGTGGTTTTTCTTCGGCCGGTTTTTCGAGGCTGAATTTGGTCCCGGTGGTTAACGCGCCTTGACCGCGCAGAAGTGACACCGGGATCAAGCCCTGATCAATCAAGTTCACAATACGACCAATGGGGAGATCGGCCGGTTTTTACACCGGCTGAAACACCATCCTTTTTTCGCTGTTGTTATAATGAACCATGCGTGCGTTTACAGTTCGTTCTTCTCCGAAAATATTGACCAGTCGCATGCCCTCGGCGACCTCCTCGATGACATCCACGTTTTCGAGTACTTTTTCTTCCATGCCGTTTTTAAGGATAAAGACATCGACATCACACATAACGAGCCTCCTTGGATGGGGTTTTCCTGAAAGCCGCTCAGCTTGAGGTTTTGATCGGCGCTCGGTGGACCGCTGCTTCAGAACAACGCCATTTTGAATAATTCTGGTGTAAAATGCAATCCCGGAATTGAGATTTCACACCTGTTTAAACCAAACTGGGTGGTTGTCACGCTTGCCGCCTAATTGACGGTTGCTTGTTTTCCTAAAATGGATATTATGGGCCAACAAATCAACCCATTTTAAATTAAAATTAGGAGATTCAAATTTCGTTCCACATGACAACCGCCTAAGTTAGGTTAATCTTGTAGGAATGCGATAAGAGGCCGTGACAATGTTCAAGCAAGCTCTCAAGCAGGCGGCGGTTATCCTTTTGGCTGCCGTTGTCCTTGGTACAACCGTTTACATGATCGGGCCCGCTAAAATCGAAATGCCGGCCGCGCCGCCGGTCCAGGAAGAAAGCGCTCCGTCCATCGAAGATGAGGCGGTTGCCACGATTTCCCTCGACGAGGCCTTCGAGCGGTTTCAAAAAGGCGCCGCACTTTTTATCGATGCGCGCCATGGGGTCGATTATGATGCGGGGCACATTCAAGGGGCTATCAACCTGATCCTTGACGAAGCCGATGCATGGCTCCCCGATTTTCTCGCCAATACGGACCCGCAAACCGTGATCGTCACCTATTGTGATGGGGAACTTTGTCATCTTGCCCCGGATTTGGCTGAATTCCTATTTTTCAATGGTTTCGAACACGTCTTTTACCTGAAAAACGGCTGGACCCGCTGGAGCGACAGGGGATATCCAGTGGAATAATTTAGGTTTGAATACGAAGCATTATCGTTCGGTAAAAAACTTGTTTAGTAATGTGCGAAAAAGTATTGACATGTTCCGGTAAGTTCTTAACTTGTTGGTGTAACAGAGAAACAACACGCTCATTTTAAGGAGGAACGATTATGGAACTTGTCAGATTTAATCCAAACAGAGGACTGGCCCCGTTCGGAAGGCAGATGAACAGTCTGTTCGATGATTTCTTCGGTGATCTGTTTGACGGGGTACAGACCGCGTCGGTCCGGGCCTGGAATCCCAAGGCCGATATTTTCGAGGAAGACGACCGCTTTGTCGTACAAGCCGAATTGCCCGGTGTGGAGAAGGACAACATCTCCATTGACGTGGATGGCCGTGTGCTGACCATCAAGGGAGAACGCTCGGGTGAAAATGAGGTAAAGGAAAAAAATTACTACCGGCGTGAATGCTCCTACGGCACCTTTCAGCGCTCGTTTACGCTTCCCGATGAAACCGATTCGGAGAAGATCAAGGCCGAGTACAAGGATGGCGTCCTGAAGCTGAACATCCCCAAACCCGAGACTCGTCAACCCAAAAAGATTTCCGTTCAATAAAGACAACGCAGGGCCGGTGTTTTACCGGCCCTGCATTGATTACTCGTTAACGCCAACCATGCCCTCCGGTGTGTAGCGTTCTCCCATGATCACGCCAGGGGCAAACGCACTATCCAGTTCGCGGATTTCCTTTGCCGAAAGCGCAATGTCGGCGGCTTCCATGTTTTGGAGCAGGTAATTAATTCGCCGCGTTCCGGGGATGGGGATAATATCCTCTCCCTTGGCCAAGAGCCAGGCCAGGGCCAATTGGGCGGGGCTGACCGCTTTGGCCGCGGCCAGATCGAACAGAACGGTTGTGCGATCCAGATTGGCGGCCAGGTTTTCTTTCGAGAAACGCGGCAGCATGCCACGGAAATCTCCCTGCCGGGCGATGTTCCGGCTGTCCAATTTGCCGGTCAACGCACCGCGCCCCAAGGGACTGTAAGGCACCAGTGCCACACCCAGCTCCCGCATCACCGGGAGGATGTTCGCTTCGACATCCCGGGTCCACAAAGAATATTCTGACTGAACTGCGGCGATGGGATGCACGGCATGGGCCTTTCGCAAAGTCTCTGCCGCCGGTTCGGAGAGGCCGATATATCGGACCTTGCCGGCCCGCACCAGGTCGGCCATGGCGCCCACCGTTTCCTCGATGGGTATGCTTGAGTCGATTCGGTGGGCGTAATACAAATCGATGGTCTCCAGGCCAAGGCGCCGCAAACTGGCTTCACAGGCCTGTTTGACATATTCCGGTTTGCCGCAGATGGTTCGCGCGTACTCTCCCGGCTTGCGTACGATACCGAATTTGGTGGCCACAAAAGCCTCTCCGGACCACTCCTTGAGCACACTGCCTACCAGCTTTTCGTTGTGACCGGCACCGTAGCAGTCCGCTGTGTCCAGCAGATTCAGCCCCTGTTCCAGAGCGGATAGAATCACTTCTCTTGATTTCGCATCGTCCGATGGCCCGTAAAACTCGCTCATTGCCATGCACCCCAAACCCAGGGCCGAAACCATTGGGCCTTGTTTTCCTAATTTACGTTTTTTCATTTGTGTCTCCTGTTGGTTTTTTCAATACCATATTCCTAAATCACTTGACCTGCATCCGAATAAACGGCAATTTATTCTTAAATTCAGACATAATTATCGCTTCGGCAACAACTGCCCCCTCGCTCCCACGCTCTGCGTAGGAGCCCCTTGTTGGAATATAGGTTTCCACGCGGAGGCAAACAACCAAGCCACCGGGTTGCGTCCCCTTTTCCCCCGGAGGGAGAAGGGCAGAATGAGGGGGATATGATCGACAACAAACCTTATTTGTTAGGAATAATGTCGTTTTAATACCCCCTCACCCCGGCCCTCTCCCGCAAGGGGCGAGGGAGGGCCAACCTGAAATTGCATAATAACCATGAACCTTGGGAGCCCGCCGGTTATGTTGCTTCTTCCCAATGCGGGCGTGGGACAGGGTCAATGTTGTTGGCTTAAGAAACAACGTGCGCCGGTCGGGACTTGATCCAGCCTTTTGGTAAACTGTGAAGTGACCGGCGACCGTCCCTTCTCCCCCGGAGGGAGAAGGACAGGATGAGGGGGATATGATCGACAACAAACCTTATTTGTAAGGAATAATGTCGTTTCAATACCCCCACCCCGGCCCTCTCCCGCAAGGGGCGAGGGAGGGCCAACCTGAAACATGGAAAGTGGTCTGTTGCCCCTCGCTCCCACGCTCTGCGTGGTAGCGCCTTTCTGGAAAGATAGGTTCCCACGCGGAGCGCAGGAACCAGGGGGTGCTGGCAGTGCTAATCACAGGAGGTTTTTTGCAAAAGGGAATCGTAAACATCGACCTAACCGCCACAGGCACGGAGGTCCGCACCCTCGCCGGCAGCATGGCATCCTATTCGACGGAAGTGCTGCACACCCATGGCCACCATCAATTGCTCAGAATCGACAGTGGCGTGACCTTATTGGTCGACGAGCAGCGTCGGCAGCCCATGTTTGGCGCATTGACGGCGTTCATCCCGGCGGATTTCGCCCACCGTTCGGTGGTGCTGGGCAGTCCGGTGCACTACAAGTCGATCTATCTGGCGAGTGCGTTGGTGCCGAGTGCGGCCAAGGAGATCCGGCTTTTTTTTATCAGCCCTCTGGGTGCGGCCCTGTTTGACCGCATCGATATCTGGCGCGCCCGGGACCTGGATTGCAGCTTCAACCGGGAATGCCTCGATCTGTTGCTGAAATTGCTTCCAGAGGAGATGGAACGGCCGGCGGATCTCGTTCGTCTCCCGGAGCCAACGACGCCCCTGACCCAAAAGGTGGTTCGATTTGTGGAAAAGCGATATGCCGATTCGCTTTGCATGGCGGATTTCACGAAGGCCTTGCCCTATTCGGGACGGCACCTGGCCCGCGTTTTTAAACAGGAGATGAAGGTCACCCTGTTCGAGTATGTCCGACTCTACCGGATTCTTATGGCTTCGCTATCATTATGTGACGAGGAAAAACCCATCATCCAGATCGGCCTGGATTCCGGATATGCCTCGCTCTCCTCGTTTTACCGGGATTTCAATATGGTTTATGGTATTCCGCCCAGATTGTTTCGGGAGACGTTTTCAACGGGCGATATGTCCAGGCGATCTTCCTGACTACCAGTTGCCAATTCGCAAAGAAAACAGTTGTCGGCGCCGGCGGTGACTTGGGCCATTTGTGAGCCCCAGCCGCAAGAGGCCCATGGCCGCGAAAAGAAAAAGACGATTTCGATGGTGATGCCGATAGCGATGTACGCTTTGATATAAAGGAAATTTTGGGCGCCGGGTTTCCGCCTCAACCAACTCACTGCCGATAAGGCTCGGCACTGATCTCATAACGGCGCATGATCTGCTGCAACGCCTGGCGCTCCAGACCGCAGGCCTTGGCGGCCTTGGTGACATTGCCCTTGTGAAGGGTCAGCATGTGGCCGATGTAGGCGGCGTTGAATGCCTTGAGATTGCTCTCCTTGGCGGTTTTGTAGGGAAGTTCCAGAAATGGGGAGACATCCGCATCGATGGTCGGCACCGGCGGGCGACCGATGCCCACATCCTTGGGCGTGATTTCCTCCCCGGGGGAGAAAAGAATGCCCTGCATGATCATGTTTTCCATTTCGCGCACATTTCCGTCCCAACGGCGGCTGATCAACGTCTCCATCAGTTCCGGCGAAAAGTGTTTCTCCGGTTTGCCGAGCTTTTCGCAATGCTTCTCCAACAGATGGTTGGCGATCAGGGGGATGTCCGACGGCCGTTCGCGCAAGGGGGGCAGGTGGATAGGCAGAACGTTGAGTCGGTAGAAAAAATCCTCCCGGAAATCTCCGGACTTAATTCTCTCGGCTAGTGGTTGATTGGTGGAGGCTATGATTCTAACATCCACCCTGACCGGCCGGCTGTCGCCCAACGGCTTGATCTCCTTTTCCTGCAAAACCCTGAGCAGCTTGGTCTGGATGGTCGGGGTGATGTCGCCGATTTCGTCCAGGAAAATCGTGCCGCGGTCGGCCTCCTGAAAAAGACCTTTTTTATCCCGTACGGCATGGGTGAAGGCCCCCTTTTTATAGCCGAACAACTCGCTCTCCAGAATATGCTCGGGCACGGTAGGGCAGTTGACGGCGATAAAGGGACGCGTTTTGCGATTGGAAAGGGCGTGTACGGCACGGGCCGTAAGGTCTTTGCCGGTGCCCGACTCGCCGGTGATCAAAACGGTCAATTCGTTTTTGGCCACCATTTGAATGGTTTCGTAGACCTTGAGCATTTGAGGGCTTTTGCCGACGATGTCCTGAAACATGTCGGTGGCGCCGCACGCGTTTTGCAGCCGGGTGTTTTCCTTGATCAAGCGGCTGCGCTCCAGCGCTTTTTCGATGCGTAATATCAGCGCGTCAAGATCGAACGGTTTGGTGATGAAATCGTAGGCCCCGCCTTTCATGGCTTTGACGGCCAGTTCGATTTGTCCATAGGCTGTCATCATGACCACGGTAACGTCGTCGCCGTGCTCGGCCTTGATCCATTCCAAGAGGTCGAGCCCGCTGATGCCGGGCATTTTGATATCGGCCAGAACCAGGTCATATTCGGTGGCGTGGATCATTTCCATGGCGACCTCCCCGGACGGGGCGGTGTCCACACGGCATTTGAGTTCCGGCTCGATGCCACGCTTGAGCAAAGTGAGCATGTCCGGTTGGTCATCGACAATAAGCATTTGCTGTGGCATGATTTATCTCCCTAAAAGCGTCGGGACGGCAGGCAGCGTCAAGGTGAAGGTGGCTCCCTGACCCGGTTCGCTGCTTACGCTGATGTCGCCCCCATGTCCTTTAATGATGCCATAACTGACGGAAAGGCCCAGACCCGTGCCTTCCCCCGTGGGCTTGGTGGTAAAAAACGGATCGAAAATACGACCGATATCCTTGGCGGCGATGCCATGCCCGTCATCGCGGACTTTCACCATCACCCTGCCGATCGTTTCGTTATAGATGGTAACGATGTCTATGCTTCCTTTGGGCGCGACGGCATGAATGGCGTTCATCAGCAGATTGATGAGAACCTGGGTGATTTTCTTCTCGTCCATCAGCACGGGCGGCACATCACGCGCGTAATGGGTTTGAATGTGAATGTTCTCAAGGTTGCTGTGGTGGCGGACAAAACCGATGACATCTTCGATGATCGGCTCCAGGGACAGTTTCTTTTTGCTGGGGCTGGAGGTCCGCGCGAAATTGAGCAAGTCCTCCACAATGGCCTTGCAGGACTTGACGTGCTTTTCGATGGTTTTCAGATCGTTGAAACGCGGCGATGATGCGTCTTCTTCCTTTAGCAGCAATTGGGTGTACCCCAGGATGACCCCCAGCGGGTTGTTGATCTCATGGGCGATCCCCGAGGACAGCTCGCCGATGGAGGCCAGCTTGTCGGCTTGGGCCATTTG
Source organism: uncultured Desulfosarcina sp. (assembly GCA_963668455.2). Lineage (GTDB taxonomy): Bacteria > Desulfobacterota > Desulfobacteria > Desulfobacterales > Desulfosarcinaceae > Desulfosarcina. The sequence goes on along the minus strand of CAXXOY010000011.1, from coordinate 51,552 downwards.
TTTTTGCATGAGCCGGCGCTCTTCGATGTCCTTGATCAAAAAGTGAAAGGTATCGCCTTCCTCGGAAGGGCTTTTCGCCAGGCTGCCGGACAAAAGGACGCGTCGGCGATCACCGTTTTGTAGGCTAAGGTCGAATTCGGCGGAGGAAATAAAACCGCGGCCTTCGATTTGCCGGCGGATGGTTTCCCAATTGTTTTCTCCGGAGAAATAGTCCTGGAAAAAGCGATATCCAATATCGCTATTCTGGGGTGCGTTCATCCCCACCAATTGTTTGCCGGCCGGGTTAATATTCACAATCCGGCCATCGGTGTCGGTGACCAGGATCATATCCTTGGAGACCTCGAAAATGCGTCGGTATTTTTGTTCGGAAATAACCAGCGCCTCGGTGCGCTGTTCGACCAGTTGCTCCAGGTTCTGGTTGAGAAAAAGCAGCTCTCCGTGTGCGGTTTGCAGCTCCTGACGCCCTCTTAGAATGCCCTGGTAGATGGCCCAGGTGTGCTCGAAAAAAAGGGTCACCGATCCCACGACGATGAAGGTGAAGGTGTTGATCGCTCCGGAGAAAGGCCGCATGGCCAGCCAAAGCTCCTGGTGCCCGGACAACTGAAAAATCTGTTTGAGTAAATGGCCTACGGAGCGCGAGATGGCGAATACGGCCAGGGCCAGGCAGACCCACAAGAGATAATTGATGATGATGTCCTCGGGGTCCTTCTTCTTCAGCCGCAGGCAGTAACCGAGGCTGATGAAGGAGAACAGGATCATCAAGAGCGATCCAAAAACATCCACGAACCAGATGGGGAAGGCGGATGCCGTCATGGGCGGATCTCTCTTTCCGGTGCCGAGACATTTTTATCCCGCAGCATGTGGCGCAGTCCAAGCATCAGGCACACCATGCCGGGCACGCAAAAGATATGGTCGAGTTTGGCAAGAAAGTAGACCGTCGACAGCCAGGCGCCATATTGAGGGGCGGCTATTTGAACCTGCCAGGGCGAAGTATAGTTCACCGTTACGGCCATGAGCTGTTCGTCCAGAAAATGAACCAGAACCGCATCCATGTTCCAGATCATGAAAAACACCGCGGCATATTGAATATAGCGCCATCCCGGCTCTCTGACCAATCCGGCCTGACGAAGCCAGAAAATCAAAAGCGCCATGGAAAAAAGAAAAAACAAATGGGCAAACTGGTGTACCCATACGCCCTCGATCCCGCCATGTCCCTGGGTTGCCAGAGCGGAGGCCGGCAGTATGAACAGCCATAAAACCATCCAGGCGGTAGTGCGCAGCAGTTTTGTGTATGCGTTCATTTTACCTAAATTATACGAGCGAATCGATGAATGTTGCCTTGACCGTGCCGCTTTTTGGCCTATCCGGCCGGATCATTCTTTGGGCCGATTCAATCGGCTTTTAACAGTGATGGCAACCGCAAACCAGACAAGATGCACCAGCACAAGGCAGATCACCAACCAGAAGAATGCACTGACCTTGACGGGATCACCGCCTTGGCGCGAAAACACGAAGAGAAACTCGCGTCCGATCAACTGGGTCAGTTTTTGGGGCCCATAGGCATGGTTGATATAGGCCGCCGCGAAAAGGATGGGGAGAATGGCGGTTGCGATGCTTTTTAAAAAGCCTTCGAAAAAATAATCGTAGTAGGCCTTGTTCAGTTGGGCCTGGTCAATATTCCTGGCCAACGCCTTGGCTTTCTCACGGTCCTCGCAGGCCATGGCTTCCTGCCGCAGCGAATACCAGTACTCGTAGTTTTCTTTCAATTCCACATAGCGACGGGTATTGTATTTCTTTCCCAGGTATTTGGACAAAGCGATCACTGCGACAACCAGCAGCAGGATCACCAGGGCCGGCCCGATGCTCGCGGTGAGCGGCGCAAGCGCCCAATCCAGCCAGGCGGCGATGCCAAGGATCGCATCCATGATCCGATCCCATACCATGTCCAGAAACTCGTCCATTGCTATTTTTTCCTATGAGAAAATCAAGTCGACCATCGTCATCTTTATAAATGTAAACAGATGTCGTTAAAAAAAAATAGGGAAAGGCGGGAAGCCTTTCCCCTATTTTAAATCAAATTACCGGTTAAATCCAGATTTCGATCTTGAAGAACCGGAAGAACAGGAAGAACAGCGTGATGGCCAGTACGACCTTCAGAACCTTTTCACTGAAAAGCTTCTGCGCCCGGCTACCCAGCATACCGCCCGCGAAACCGCCGATGATGATGGCAATCATCAACCACATGTCGGGGTAGTAACCGGTCATCAAATAGCCAAGGAAAGAGCCGATACTGGAGAAAGAGGTGCCGATCAGCGAAATCGGAACCGCGACATACATGGGCAGTGCGCCCAGTGAGGTCATGGCCGGTACCAGCAAAAAGCCGCCGCCGATACCGAAGGAACGGGAGACCACACCGATGGCGATACCAAGAATGGCGAAGAGCAGGGGATTGATCTTGAATTCCTCACCCCAGAATTTGAAGCGGTAGTCGACCAGACTGTTTTTGACAGGCTCGATGCGGCCCATCTCCACGGAGGTTCCGTCAGCTTTGGCCTTGGCCACGGCGTCATTGAATTTCTTGACCATGGCTTTGATGTTTTTACGTTTCTCCATCATTTTCGGAGAAAGCTCGCGCAGGGTCTGGATACCCATCAGCACGACCAGCACAGCCAGCCACTCTTTGTATGCTTTCAACGGCAAGACGGCCGATACGTATTTACCCAGCCAGATGGAGCCGATAAAGATACCGAGCCCGAAGGAGAGACCCACGGGCCAGGCCACGCGGCGTTCCACCACCGCATAGCGATAAAACGAACCTATCGGGGAGAAAAGGGTCAGAGCCATGTTGGAGGGTTTCAACACGTTGGCGGCGTTGATACCGACGGGACCGGCGGTCTTGACAACCAATACCTGGAAGGCAGCCATGAGCATGCCGCCGGCGGCGCCGATCATCGAGAAGTAGGTGCCGACCAGAATGGCGCCGAGGATGATCCAGAGGGGATTCATGTAGCGGTAACCCTTGCTCAGCCAGAAACCGTTGCCGGCCACGTTATAGGTGCCGCTTTTTTCGCCGTTTACATAGATGTCGAACTTGGTGTTCGGCGCAGTGTGGCGGTAGGTTTTAAAAGAGACGGTGAATTTGCCGGTGTTCTTGTCCAGTTTGACGGCCGTGTCCTTGTCCCAGTAATTCCCGCTGGCAGCGTGATCGGTGATGACGGTGCGGGAGAAAATGGTTACCTTACCAACCTTGTTGCCTTCTTTGACAATGGTGTTGATGCCGAAAGAAGATTCATGGGCATAACGAAGGAAATTCCACTGCTCGTCGGTCTGGATCGGTCCCATCGCGGCTTTGGCGATGGGGTCGACTTCAGAGAAGTCTTTTTTGAGGTAGTACATGGTGGTGTTGTAGATTCCGTTGCCCTTGCCCAGAAGAACCGACGGTCCACCGAATTTCTTCTTTCCTTTTTTGCCGAACGCATCCGGATTGGTGGTGAGCATGTAGTACATGGGCGGGATCTGTGTGTCCGCGCTGAACTTGTTCTTTTTCATGTCTTTCTTGAAGCGTTTTACTTCATGAACACCGTTGGTGTCCTTGCAAGCAAACATCTTTTCCTGAGCTACCGCGATGTACAAGTCCTGGCCCGGTTCGATCGAGCCTTCGATGGTGACTGTGTCACCGGCCTTGTACTCGGTAGCGGAAATAGTGGCTGCCGCACCGCAGACACCAACCGCCGCAAAGACGGCTACTAGCGCAATGGCAATAGCCGGAAGAAAAACTTTTTTCATTCCCAACCTCCTCTATAAGAATTAGAAAAGTGCCTGTGGGGCAGGCACGCAACACAAAAAAACGGGGCAACTTTACTTCCGCTTTCCCCCGTACCCAAAAGCAGCCTACGTTTATACCGGAAAAAAGTAACCGTCAACCTCATTGTGGACTTTTTCTCATATCTTTCTTCCCGGCGGAGGCACCATCGCCGACTCGGAAGCAGGATTGTTCGCTTCATTTTTTATCTGTTTGTATTTAATCGCGAGCATGCCGCCGGCCCAACCGCCGATAACACCCATGACGACCGAAATCACTCCCTGGAGATCGGACAACAAAAAGAAACTTCCTATGCTGAAACAAAACCAATTGATGCAGGTAACCGAAACCAGAGCGACTGTCGCTCCAACGGTGGCGGACAGTATCTTAAGATGCGATAACTCGTCCCCGTTGCGATCAATCAGCATATAGCCGGAAATGGCGGCGTTGAATCCCGCAATGGGCGGCAACAGGTTGGACAGCAACGCCAGGCTGGTGATGGTGCTTAAAAAACCGGCCAGTATCGATGTGCCGACAACCCCGGAAAGCAGACTCCAGCCAAAGGCTTCAAGGGTCGGCAGCGCACATACGAATTGTACAAACAGTTTTTTCATTGGTCCTTTATCCACTTTAAAAAAGCTGCTGTTAAGTCAGCAAAGCCCATGCCATGGCATTTTGCGCTTTGTACACAAACAACCGTAACGCCGGGGGCGGCCTGAATAGCAAGCGCAGCCGCGCATTTTAGAGCGTCTTCGCGAAAAATGCCGGCCGTAATTAAAATAGGATAGTCGCGCTTCCCATACAAAGATGCAATAAAAAAGATGCGCACAAGACGCTCTTATTCAGCAACATCCCGATTGTGTGTTGAAAATTGACGCAATAAAAATATATCGGTGCAAAAAAAAAGATGCGTTTATCTCCATCAAAAACGCCTTGCCGTCGACTTTTTCCGTAACCTTATGGCGGTGATTCGATTTTTTATCTTTTTGGTTTAACAATAAATTATTTAATAATGGATATTTTTCTCGGTTTTCGATTGAGTGAGGATGTGTGGTATAACTCTTGCTACGCTTAAAAATATCATTTTTCGTTCATAGCACCACCCTCCACCCCCAGCATATCTCTCCGGACTGACCCCGGAGAGATATGCGACTTTTGACCGGATACCGTTTTACCGCGCAACTTTCAGCCGTTGATAAGCCTGGCAATTACAAACGGCAAATTACGGCTACGAACCATGAACAGGATTTGGCTATGATCACTGTATTTATTGATGGCGAGGCCTATTCGGTGGACGAAGGTCAAACCGTACTTGCCGTGGCCCGTGAAAACAGCATCGATATCCCAACCTTGTGCTATCATCCACATTTGAGATCAAACGGCGCCTGCAAGCTGTGCGCGGTGGAAGCGTCAAGCTTTTCCAACGGTTCCCGAAAAGCCGTGCTGGCTTGCACCTGTTACGTTTCGGAAGGGTTGGAGATAAGAACCAAGAGTCCTCTGATCGAGGCCACCAGGGCCAAGGTCTTTAAGCACCTGCTGCGTATGGCGCCTCAATCCAATCGATTACGCAGCATGGCTGCCGAGTATGGTGTCCATTTGGGGCCGCCTCCGGACGGTTGCATTCGTTGCGGGTTGTGTGTTCGGGGATGCAGGGAAATCGTCGGCGCCGGTGCTTTGAAGATGAAGAGAATTGACGGCGTTGACTATGTCGTCCAAGATCCGGATCGCTGTATCGGATGCGGGACTTGCGCAGAGAATTGCCCGACCGGTGCGATTCGAATGGGTGACAAAGAAAATCTGCGCTCGCTTTTTGAGCGAGAAGGAAACCATTGGAGGGTTGCTTCTAAAATGCCATCGGAGAACTTTAAATTTCAACATTGAGATCTGTAAGAAGCCTGTAATCGGGCATGACGACTTGACGAGAGCCATTAACAAAGCCGCTTCCAAATGGAAGCGGCTTTGTTTGTATGCGTCGGTTGTTGGCTTAAACTTCCAGCCAGGAGTCCGAGAACAGGGTTTTGCCGAGGATGACATCCACGGTTTTGGCGTAGTCCAGAAGCTCCTTGGAAAGGCTGCCGCGATCCGGTTCGACACCGTCCACCATACCGTAGATCAGATCCACGATGTCCTGACGTTCGCCCTTGCAGATGGCGGTTTGCTGCTCATCGCGCGGATCGGTGATGATGGATTCCATACCACACTTCATCAGCATGACGGTGTAGGTCTGATTCAAGATCGGACGCAGATGATCAGGCGGTCCATTGGAGATGTTGGAAAGGCCGCAAGTACTCCGGGCACCGGGGGCCATGTCCGGAATCATTTTCTGGAACTCCATCAGGCTGATGGCCTGGGGTTGCTGAATGTTTACCGGAGTGACGATGCCGTCCACCCAGATTTTCTCGTTGGGGATGCCGGCTTCGTTGGCGAAGTAGAGCAGCTCCACGCACAGGGCGGCGCGTTCGTTCTCATCGCGGGGCAGGCCGTCGGGGCCCCACATCAGGGCTACGAAATCGGCATTGTACTCGGCGGTCATGGGTACCATGCGCTCGTAGCGCTCCGGGCGGCACATGATCGAATTGACGATGTGCGGGGTCCCGTCGGGAACCTGCTTGATGACCTTGAGGGCCGCTTCGATGGCGTCGATGTTGGACGTATCCAGTGCCAGGGGCAGATCCGGAACCACGTCCTGAACCACTTCCACCACCCAGGGCATCAACTCGTGACCGTCTTTTTTGGCCGGTCCCAGGTTGATGTCGATGTAGTCCATCCTTTTCTCTTTCTGGAAAAGGGCTTCTTCCTTGATCGGTTCGGGATCACGCTCCTTGAAGGCACGGCCGATCTTTTTGGAAATTACATTCAAACTTTCGCCAATAAGTATCATACGCTCACTTCCTTTCTTTTGGTCGGCATCATGCCCCGGCCAGTGTTTTGGCCATGAATGACGCGATTGTCAATAAATGGCCGGCAAACCGGCCAGGAAACAAGGCTCGGGACGCATCCTTCAGGGAGTCGTCCCGGACCATTGCGATCACAATCGGTTACGCTTTGAGGAAACCGGGAATATGCGCGGCTTCGCGAGGGCCAACGGTGATGGTCCAGCCGGGCAGTTCCTCTTCCACGTCGCCTACGATGGCGGCGGCATAGCCGGGAATGACCAGTTCCTGGTGCTTGATTTTGTCGACGATACCGCATTTTTTCACGAACATACCCACATCGTCACCAGCGAACTTGCCGGCGGCCCAGGCGGTGAGCACGGATAACCCTTCAGAGTCCTTGATCAGCAGCCAGGTGGGAACCTTGCTGGACTCGATTTCGCCGGAGACGATGAAATAGGTCAGAGCGAAATTGGTGGTCACCATCACGCGCGAGTTCTCATCCGGGTTGTTGATCGGGTAAATACCCTCGGTCACGGTCATCGGCCGCTGCGGATCGGTGAATATGTTGAGCCGTTCCAAGAGCAGCGGGAAGACATTCTCACCGGTGAAATCGGATAATACCACGATGCTGCCGTATTTTGCAATATACATGGCGCCCAGCATGGTCTCAACATCAATGTTGGAGGCCATTTCACAGGGAAAGGCGATGGTGGGGAAGCCCACGGCGCGGTTGCCGTCCTTCAATGCGGCACGACGGATGCCGATCATATCCTCGTTGGACTGCTTGGGGTCGCGGGAGCCGGGGTCCAGCACCAAGTCCTTAACTCCCATGCCGGTGAGTTTGTCCGACAGGGCGGTCAGGCCGTCCACGGAGTCGGCCTTGATGGCCAGGGGCAGGTCGTTCTCATTGGCGATGGCGCCGAAATCATCGGCATTGGCCTCGGTGGCGGCGTACATCAGGGGGCGCTTGAACCCGCAGGCTTCCACGCCGGCCTTCATCACGGCCGCATCCTCGGTCATCAGAATCACGTTGAATTCCGATGTCTCGGCGATCTGTTTGGCCACGGCGGCGAAAGCGGCGGCGTCGCCACCAGCGTCTTTCACGGCAACCAGTTCGGGGCGCAGATTCAGGCCCACGCGTTCAAACTGAAGCGCGTTCCAGGCCTTGAGTTTGGTCTCCAGGTCTCCGGCGGCGATGTCGCTGCCAACCTGGGCGGCCAGGAGCGTCGGGCTGTAAAAGGTTTTCTCATGACGGTACTGCACGGTTTCGCCACCTACGCCCGCCTTGCGTACGCCCTTACCAATGGCAAAGGGCCGGATGGGGGGTGCCGAGGCTGCGGAGAGTTGCTCCCGAGCTTCATCGGAAACGTAGGGGCAGCTATCAAGCTCGGCCTTGCCGGAAGCAAGGTTCATGGCAAAGGCAAGACAGGTGGGCACCCCGCATTCCTTGCAGTTGGTCTTGGGCAGGAGTTTGAATATCTGAATACCGGTTAATGCCATACTTTTCTCCTTATCTGTATGGGCAATTCACCCGGCAGCCAACACCGGGGAATCGGTTCGTATCAATGGGGCGGGCAGCAGCGCCCGCCCCATCGTCGGTTTAGATTATCGGATAATCGATTCCATGGACAGGGCCGGATGGCCTTTTTCCTGGAGGTAGGGCAGAATCTCCTCCTCGGTGATGCCGACAGTCTCATCGGCGATCATGTCATAGAAGTTATCGATACCGTTTTCCTTGCCGTATCTTTCGATACGTTCCTTGATCTCTTCCTTGAGGATTTTGGGCATCCAGACCATGCGATGCAATCCACCGTCACCCTTGATGAATTTTTTCTGGGTGATGTTGAACTTGGAGTGGCCCACGAAACCCGGGGAAGAAGCGCCACCGCCCATGACACCGGCCAGGGTGGTGAACTTCATGCCGCAGGGGGTTTCCCCTGAGTAATCGCGGTTAACGGTCATGACCCCGTTGCACGAAGGCAGCATGGCGGCGATGCACTCGCAGCAACCGCAGGTGGTCATGGGGTCGATGACCATGGAGTAGAAGTTGTAATGGGTCACGGCGCCGCGGGAGGCTTTGTAGACAAAGTCGTTGACGCCCTTCCACTGGCCCAGCACCGGATCAATGCACTCGCCCTTCTCGATGGGCTGGTTGGGGCCGGTGGGGTTGATCTCATAGGATGCCTTGCAGTCCATCCAGTTATAGGCGCCGCACAGGCCCGTACGCTCGGGGCTGACCGTACACACATGGTTGGGAGCAAAAGATTGACACAGGGAACAGGAGTAGTAGATCTCCACATCCTCATCGGTCATCTTCTCAACACGCTCATCACGCGTCTTGTACTCGGCGCGGGCGGTTTTGGTGAGTTTGTCCACATCCTCTTTCTTGGTGTACAGGGTTACCTGAACCTTGTCGAGGATTTTGCCGAAGTCCTGATGATACTTGGCATGCAGCACCACGCCGATATCCTTGATGGTGAAGCCTTTTTCGATGGCGGCATCGCTGATGCGCACCCAGGAGATGTCGCGCTGGCCAATGTGCATGACGCCCTGAATGTAGTTGATCAGGTGATGGGTCTGACGTTCCAGGATGGGCTCGAAGTCGGGCTGGAATTCGCGACCGGCCACCTGGATGAAGATGCCCAGCGGGAAGGTGTCGCCCTTTTTCAGGTCGCCCACATCGGGACCGTCGACGATGACCTTGCCATCCTCGATGTCGTTCATCTCGGCAAGCTTGACCAGCTCGGTGCACTGGGTCTTGCCGCCGCCGGCCTGGCAATGCAGATCGGCGCCGCGTACACGCTCGCCCTCGTAGGCGGGGCCGAAGGCGCAGGGGATCTCGATGTCGGAGATGATGGTTTTAAGGCCGCGGACTTCGACGGAGCGTTGGCACATTTCGTCATGATGCACGTTGGCCACGACATGCTCGTAAGGACAGATACCTGTGGGCAGGATCTCGGGAATATCGGTGTCGGCCAGGGTCGGGAAACCCCAGTTGACACAGCCGGCGGCTGCTACGCCCCACTCGGTGCCCACATCGCCCAGGGCGTTGACAAAGGCGAAGACGCGTTCCTTGTTGTAGGTCAGGATCTTTTTATAGTCGCCGGGCTGTACACCACCGAAGGCCATGGCGGCGCGGTTGGCGAATCCCAGGGCGAAGACGGCCGAGGAGATATCCGGACCAAAGGGTACGATACGAGTGTTCCAGCCGACCTGTACGCCGGCGTCGAGCAATTGCTGGATCAAGGTGGTGCCGTTGTGGCTGGCCGCACAGAAGATGTAGAGGCTGCGTTTCTGGTAGTCCTCGACGATATCCTTGGCGATCTCCTTGGTGGGCGCGGCACCGACCATGGCGGCGAAACCGGGAGCGGAGCCGTCGACGAACTCCACGCCGCGCTTACGCAGGATGGTATCATCCGCCGGGCCGACCCATATCTTGCCGGCCTCGATGTCCGGATCTTCTTCCGGGATATAGAAATCAGGCTGGTCGAGAATACGCAGGGCTTCCATGATTTCGTAGGCGAAGACGGCGGCCATGCCGGCGTCCAGCAGGGGCCCCAGGTAAGGCAGGTGATGCTTGCCCTTGACATGCGGAGGCAGAAGGCCGCGGGCAAATTCCAGAGGCTTTTTAAGGTCCTCCAGGGTTTCGATCTTCATGCCGGTCAGGGAATAAATTACCGGCAGGTAGTAGGCTGTATTGGGAAAACCAATCTTGGTATCGGCGTTGTAGGTGTCCAGCGCCCTGCGGTAGAGCCCTTCAGTGGTGGAGACCACTTTGTACCCACCCTGAATGGCGGCAAATGCAACTAATTTAGACATATCAAATTCCTCCTTCGTTGAGGATCTGGTTGAAAATCAATTACCCTTCCAGTGCCTGGCGATCAGCCATATCCATGAGCACACGTTCCCTGGCCCTGTCGATGCCCAGTTCCTTGCGCTTCTTGTCGATGTGGGCGATCATCAGTTGAGCATGTTTGATCGGATCGACTTCAAGGTCCCATTTCCCGCCGTAGATTTTCTCCAGCTCCTTGGAAAGGTAATCATGGAACACCGGCGCACCAGAGGTGGGCAGGGTAACGCCGAAGACCGTGTAGACACCCGAGGCGACAAAGTAGTGGCCGATGGAGATGGCTTTCTCGCTCATCCATTCGGGCGCGCTGCCGGCTACCGGCAGATCACAGATGTCCTTGCCCAGTCCGCCGGCTTTGACCACTTCGGTGGCCGCCAGCAGGATGCGGCTGTTGTCCACGCAGGAACCCAGGTGCAGGACCGGTGGGATACCCACGGTTTCACAGACCTCGGCCAGGCCGGGACCGCAGTAGACGGCGGCGGCTTCGGGGGTCAGGAGACCTTCCATGGCGCAGGCGATGCCGTTACAGCCCGTGGTCAGGACGATGACGTCGTTCTTGATCAGTTCCTTGACGACCTCTGTGTGGGCTTCGTTGTGGCGGGTACGGGCATTGTTACAGCCAACCACGCCGGCGATGCCGCGAATACGGCCGTTGATGATGTTGTCGTTGAGAGTGTAGTAGGTGCCGCGGAAGGTGCCGCCCAGGTGATACTGGATGGACTCCACGCCGAAGCCGGCGATCTGGGTACATTTCTGGGGCGGAATCATCACTTCGCTGCCGCGGTTTGCGAAGTTGTCGATGCCCATCTTGACGATCTTTTCGGCGTCTTGCAGGGCGTAGTGCTCGTCGAACTCGATATGGATCACGTTGTCCTGCTCCATCTTGGCGATGGGGTGGGTGGTGATCAGTTTGGTATGGAAGCATTTGGCCACGTTGGCCAGGTTCTGCATGATACACTGAATGTCGACCACCATGGCGTCACAGGCGCCGGTGATGATGGCCAGTTCCTGGGACAGGAAGGTCGTGGCCGACGGGATGCCGTGGCGTTGCAGAATTTCGTTGGCCGTACAGCAGATGCCGCTGAGCTGGATGCCCTTGGCGCCCTTTGACTTGGCGTATTCAATGATCTCCGGTTTCTGGGCCACGGCCACGATCATCTCGGAGAGTACCGGCTCATGACCATGGACGATGATGTTGACGTGGTCTTCCTTCATTACCCCCAGGTTGGCTTCGGACTGCAGGGGATACGGGGTGCCGAAGAGCACGTCCTGCAGATCGGTGGCCAGCATGGAGCCGCCCCAACCGTCGGCCAGGGCCGCGCGGGTGCCTTGTTTCATCAGGTTTTTGTAATCCTGGTCCACACCCATGTGGGTGCGGTGCATGATTTCCACGATCTCGCGGTCGATATTTCTGGGCAGCACACCGGTTTTTTTTCCATTTCTCATACAGCGCTTCCGGTGCCCGTTTCAGATAGAGAAGCTCGCCTTCGGGCTTACCCCATTCGTTGAGGGCCTTTTTAGCCACTTCCAGAGCGATCTCATCCAGGTCGCGATCCTTGACCTCGTCTCCATCCTCGACAGTGGTGGCCACGCCCAGGTGGGGTGCGATATCCAGCAGTTTCTGGGTGTCCTTGATTTTGTAAGCCTCGGTCTCCTTACGGGCCGCGCTCATGAACACTTCGGCCACGCAACGACCATGGTCGGAGTGGGCAGAGGCGCCGCCGGCGATCATGCGGATGAAGTTACGGGCGGCAATGGTGTTGGCCGTGGCGCCGCACAGGCCCTTGCGAGTGTCCTCGCCTTCGATGCCACCCCTGGGCAGGGGCAGGCGGCAGGGACCCATGGAACAGTTTTTACAGCAGATGCCTTGAACACCGATGTTACAGGGTTTCATGGCCACGGCACGGTCGAAGACCGTATCTATTTCCATCTTTTGGGCCAGGGCGATCAATGCCTGGCTGGCCGGGTCGATGGTTGCGGCAATGGGATCGGCCAATTTAGGCGCCGCGGCTTTTTTTGCTACGGGTTTCTTGATTTCTGCCATCAGAGGTTCCTCCTCGTATTGATTTCGGCAATGGTTGACATTAATTAGTACAGCGGGATGCGCCGATGTACCCAGTTGAGCTTTTCCAGGATCTTTTCGCTTTCGCTCAGTTGAACTGCGGCGGGCGTCATGGGTATCTCTTCCTCTTCCCCGAATGATCCTGAGGCTTCCCGCTGGGCATCCATTTTCTCGCGTTCGGCGGCACGTTTCTGGCGCAATTCCTCCTCGGCGGCCTCGCGATCAGCGGCAGCCTTGGCGGCGGCTTCCTTTTCCGCCTTGACCTTGGCTTCGGCTTCGGCCTTGGCCTTTACTTCGGCATCCGCCTTGGCCTTGGCCTCGGCTTCGACTTTGGCCTTGGCATCCGCTTCAGCCTTGGCTTTGGCATCGGCTTCAGCCTTGGCAGCGGCTTCGGCCTTGGCTTTGGCGTCGGCCTCGGGATCGGCGACCGGGGCAGCAGCCGGTGCGGCTTCGGCTTTCTTCTCGGCGGCCGGTTTAGCAGCGGCTTTCGCGGCCGGTTTGGCAGCGGCCTTGGCAGCCGGTTTTGCAGCGGCTTTCGCGGCCGGTTTAGCAGCGGCCTTGGCAGCCGGTTTGGCAGCCTTCTTCTCTTCTTCCTCTATGGTCAGGTCAGGCTCCGGTGCCAGGGCGGGCATGTCAATGGAAACCCCTTCCAGGCGTTTGGTAATGGGAGCCAGATCGGTCAAACTGCCACCATCCATGACCACATCAATGTAGGTTTTGACCAGGCGAATGGCTTCCGGATGACGCATGATCAAAACATCGGAGCCGGCCATCAGGTAGGTGACCGCTCCCACGGCTTCCATCATGATGCCGCGACGTTCCGGGTCGCCCAGGGTCGGGGCCTCTTCCACGGTCTGCTTGGCTTCCTTGCACTTCCAGACTTCGTTGGCCAGGTTGTTGACAATGGGCATCTGCAGTTTGTCGTCGCCTTGGGCCATGGCCGCCATCCTGAGACGTTCCATAACCGAATAGGAGTACTCCAGACCATAGCCCAGGCCGCCGGTGGTGGGATCGATGAGAACACGATCCATTGGCATCCCCAGGTTCTCGAGCAGGATGTTGACCTGCTTGGCCAGGTTGACGTCGATGGGAGATGAACTGATAAGCGCATGTCCATATCCCATGGCAGCGGCGCCGACACCCTTGTGGTTCTTGTCTTCCACCGGTCCCAGGGTGAGTTCCACATCCTGGCAGTCCTCGGCGATCTGTTTGAACACCGCCTCGTCTTTTTCGTGGTTGGCCACGCCCCAGACGATCAGGGGGACATCAATGGCGCCCAGCACCTTCTTGACCGTGGCGGAGGCATCCGCCGGGCTGGTGTCATTGCCATTGGGATCGGTGCTTTTGAGCTGCAGGACGAGTAGTTCGGCCCCGAAATCGTCCACACATTTTTTGGCCCAGGCCGCCGGGTCGGAGACTACATCCTTGAACGGCTCCAATGCAGCATCCGGCCATTCGTCAGGCTCCATGTCCCAAATTTCCATTGCAATTTTCGGTTTGTTGGGCATCTCCCCTTCAAACTGATAGAATGGATAGCAGGTTTCACCGCCAACGGTAATGGCCTTGTCGCCCTTACCGATGGAGATCGCCTTGATCCCCCCTGCATAGGATTCCTTATAAAATTCGAAACTCAAAGCTACCTCCTTCTTAGCTACCGGTTAATGATTGAGGTTATCTAAAACAGCATGCAGTTGTGCGTGTCATGGTCGGGGTGCAGAAACCCGGCCTGAGAAACGATTGTTAACCCCCCTTTCCTCAGATTTTTTAATATATGCAGAATCTACGTCGGTAGATGAAAAGTATGGAAAGTGAAATGCGGGCAGGCATAGGGAGAGGTCGCGGCGGTGGCTGTTGCGAGTTGTCGTATTCGAGCAATGCCTCATCGTGTCAATATACCTCGGGTATCCAAATAATGTTTATTTGTTTGCCGCGATGCCAAGTTGTAAAAAATATTACTGATTACCCCATTTGGATCAGGGGGGCTTTCCGTTTCCCTAGGACGGAAAACCAGACGTTATTGTTATATCTTAGGGGTCTTATTTGTCAATAGAGGATAACGATTAAATCCCAATTTCCTACTAGATACGCTTCATTGATAGTCCACCGGAAACACCACGAAAAACGTGAGAAACGAGGAAATATCGAAAACAGTTTTTTGAGCACCGTTTCAAAAAAGGTTGGATTCCGGCGTCTTGCGGTAGTGTGGCAACGGCTGTTTGCCGGCCGTTGCCACACCGGCGTTTGCTTTGCGACTATTTGCCCAGGCGCTGTTTCAGCTTCGGGAACTGGTTAAGATCCGTATGCGGCAGGAACAACGCCGCGATATAGTTGTCCATGTAGGATGGGGTTTCGGAGAGTTCGAAGTTGGTCATGTTACGGGTCACCGTCACCACATCGCGTCTGATGCGGTTGGTAAGTGTGCTCATTTTCGCGCCCAAAAGAGAGCTGTTGCCGATGAAGGCCACTTTTTCGGGGTCGATTTCGGGAAGCAGGCCGATGGTCATGGCCTTGTCCAGGTCCACATAACTGCCGAATCCGCCGGCCAGGATGATGCGCTCGATGACCGACATATCCATGCCCACCTCGTTCAAAAGGGTCATACAGCCGCTGTAAATGGCGCCTTTGGCACGGATCAGGTTCTCGATGTCGATTTCGGTGAGGGTGATGTCTCTCTCGATTTGGGTCTCGTCGGCCCAGGCCAGCACGTATTCCCACACCCCGTTGTCCTCCCGCAGGCGCTTGGTGGGAAGTTCTCGGTTGAATTTTCCCAGATTGTCGATCAGCCCCGTTTCGAACATGATGGCTGTCATGATGATCAGGCCGGAGCCGCAGATGCCCTTGGGACGGACATTGCCGATGGTCATGAGCATCGGCTCCCAGGTCGCCGGGTCTAATGAGAAATCCTCAATGGCGCCTTTTGCCGCGCGCATGCCGAATTTGATGCCGCCGCCCTCGAAGGCCGGCCCGGCACTGCAAGCGGCGCAGGCAAGCCAGTCCTGATTGCCGACGACGATCTCGGCGTTGGTGCCAATGTCCATGAACAGCGTCAGGCGTTCGTCCAGGTGCATCCCCGATCCCATGACGCCGGCCACGATATCGCCGCCCACATAGCTCGATACGGCCGGATAGACCAGAACCGTGGTGTGATCATTGAGCGCCAGGCCCACATCTCTCGGATGAACAGGCGGATAAAGGGTGGCGGCCGGCACATACGGCGACCGGCGGATGTACCTCGGATTGATCTTGAGAAAAAGCTGGGTCATGGTGGTGTTGCCGGCGATGGTGATGGCGGCGATATCTTCCGCGTCGGCCTTGGCCTGTCGCACGATTTTTTCGATGATGGTGTTCATGGTCTCCACCACCACCGTTTGCAGCCGATCCAGGCCGTCGCCTTTTTCGGCGAACACGATGCGGCTGATTACATCCTCGCCATAACTGATCTGGCTGTTGAATTCTCCATGTTCGGACAAAACCTCACCGCTTTTCAAATCGATGAGCTGACCAAAAATGGTGGTGGTGCCGATGTCCATGGCGATGCCGTAATTGCGGTCCGTGGTGTCGCCGGCCTGGACATTGATGATTTCGGTCTTGCCGCCTTCCATCACCGGCCTTGCCAGCGTGGCGGTGACCCGGAACCCGTCTTCTCTTAAAATATCGGGTATTTTGCGGATCACCGGCAGGTTGACCGTCAGGCGATGCTCGTCGTGGGTGAGCGTGAGATGACTGACCAGACGGGTTACATCCGGCAGATGATCCTGATTGTCCGGTTCGGGGAGTTCAATGTAGATTTTCTCCACCGGCGGCAGGAACAGCCCCTCCTCCTTGAGATTATCCAGATCCTTTTGCTGGATAATCGCTTTTCGCCGGGGGACATAGTTCTGTTTGAGCACGCTGGCGTCGATGGCCGATTCCACCGGCACGCGGACCACCACATCCTGGGTAACCGTCGCCCGGCAAGCCAGGCGAACGCCTTTTTCGCGATCCTCCGGGCTGACCTGTTCGCTCAGTCCGCCCTCTACCGCGCCTTCTTCGATGAACACGCGGCATTTGCCGCAAACCCCCTCGCCGCCGCAAGAGGCATTGATGTGGATGCCGGCATCCATGGCCGCGCGAATCAAGTTCTCGCCGTCTTTTACCTGTATCTTCCGGTCATGGGGAAGAAACGTAATCGTATGTGCCATCAGTCGATTCCCTCCATATCTTAGGTTCCTAGGGATTTTTATTTTCAGTCGCCTGGGCAGCGGCGGCCACACAATTATCGCGTTGGGTGCAGACCGGTTATTTGATGGGGTTGAGGGTTCAAATCCAGATTCTCTTTTAACACCTTAAAAATTTGGTTGCAATCGGTATCGGTTGCCCGTGGTGGCCTCCATTTCAATATTTACATTTCGCGTTTGCCTTCTCCATAAAATAAGATTATATTTTGAGATATTGCTCATAGGTGCTCCGGTGGAGATAATAGGGAATCCCGTGCGAATCGGGAGCGGACCCGCCGCTGTAACACACGCATGTTGAAATGCACGCTTTTTTGGCAAGCAGGGCCACTGTTCATCATCCTTTGACCGGGAAGGCCGCCCAAAAAGCCAGTGAAGCCAGAAGACCTGCCTGTGATCGACGCTTTTTAAACCCCTCGGGCCATAGGGGGTTGCGGTAGGGGTTGTTATGCAATCACAGGGATAAAAACGGAATCCCCGTGCCATTTGGGCGCGGGGATTTTTGTTTCATAACGATGAACAGAAGTTCATCACAGAAGAAAAGGAGTTCAAGATGGCACTGACGGGGATGGACATTTTCAAGCTATTGCCAAAGACAAATTGTAAGGAGTGCGGAGTGCCCACATGCATTGCATTTGCCATGAGCCTGGCGGCGGACAAAATCGATCTTTCGGCATGCCCGTATGTATCGGATGAAATAAGAGCCAAGCTGGCTCAAGCCGAGGCCCCGCCAATCAAACCCGTTACCATTGGCCGTGACGACCACGAAATTAAAATCGGCGGCGAATCGGTAACGTTCAGGCATGACAAGCGGTTCAACAACCCGACCGGCCTGGCGATGCGAATCGCCGACACCATGGACACCACTGAAGTGGATAACCGGTTGGCAAGGTTCGGCGAGCTCCGCTATAGCCGTATGGGGAGTCTGCTTGGTGCCGACCTTTTAGCTATTGATAACGAATCCGGAGATACGGATAGATTTGTAGCACTGATCGAGAAAGTGACACAAACCACCGACGCCGGGTTGATCCTGATGAGTGAGAACACTGACGCCATGACCGCCGGTCTGGCCCATTGCGCCGAATCGAAACCCCTGATTTACGCGGCTACCCCGGACAACGCCGAATCCATGGCCGAGCTTGCCGTCAAATACGCCTGTCCGCTTTCGGCCAGGGCCGACGATCTTGGATCCCTAATGGATCTTGCCGACCGGCTGACCGATGCCGGGGTTGAGGAACTTGTCCTGGATTCAGGAGACCGAACCCTGAAAGGCGCTTTTGCCGATCAGATCCACATCCGGCGGGCGGCCATTCATAAATCCATCGATCCCTTGAGTTATCCCACGATCACCTTTCCCTGCGAGATGACCAACACCATTTCCATGGAATCGCTGATCGCGGCCACGTTTATCGCCAAATATGCCGGCATCGTCGTTCTCTCCGATCTTCAGGGAGAAATTCTCTACCCGCTGCTCATGGAGCGCATGGCGCTTTTCAGTGATCCTCAAGAGCCGATGATGGCTCCCGAAGGGGTTTATCCGATCGGTGAACCCGATCGCCAGGCACCCGTGTTGCTGGCATCGTCCTGGGCCCTGACGTATTACAACCTTTCACAGGCTGCGGAAGTTTTGCGAACACCGGTTTTCCTCTGTTTCGAGCGGATTACCGAGCCGGATGTCATGTGCTGGTGCCACCACTGCCTGTTCAGCACCCAAAAGGGAAAGTTCAATGCCGAAAATACCGTCCGGTTTATTAAGAGCTGCAAGCTGGAGTCGTTGGTCGATCACCGGAAGCTGGTGATCTCCGAAAGAAATACCGATTTCAAGAGCGAACTGGAAAACGCCTTGCCCGAGTGGGAGATCATCGTCGGCCCGGGCGAAGCCGCGCACCTTAACGGCTTTTTGCCGGAGCTGGCGGATGAATTGCGGAGGAAAGATGGTCTGAAGCAGGGACGCATAATA
Source organism: uncultured Desulfosarcina sp. (assembly GCA_963668455.2). Lineage (GTDB taxonomy): Bacteria > Desulfobacterota > Desulfobacteria > Desulfobacterales > Desulfosarcinaceae > Desulfosarcina. The sequence continues at coordinate 32,788 of CAXXOY010000011.1, read as the reverse complement.
GTTTAAAACAGTTTTACCCTTAGTCCGCAGGCGGGCTTTTGGGGTCCAGCAACCGCCTGACCGCCTTGGCCAGATCGTTCATGGCCACCGGTTTCATGATAAATTCGCGGATGCCCATGCTTTTGGCCTTTCGGTCGTTGATGGTTTCGCTGAAGCCCGTGCATAAAACCATGGGAAGGCCCGGTTTGATGCGCATGATTTCTTGCGCCAGTTCGGCGCCGGTCAACTTGGGCATGGTCATATCGGTCACCACCAGATCAACCTCGTCTTTGGACATCTCGAATGCCTTCAGCAGGGCCTGACTGTCGGTGAAGGCGCGGACCCGGTATCCAAAATGCGTCAGCATGCTCTTTTCCATGTGGGCGATCACGATGTCGTCGTCGACCACCCAGATGGTTTCCGTACCGCCACGGATGCCTTCGATAATACCCGTTTCAAACAGGGGGTCGGGGCGATCGATTTTTGGGAAGAAAGCATGAAAGACCGTTCCTTTGTGCGGTTCGCTATGAAACGTCAGATGGCCCCCGTGACTCTTTATGATGCCGTGCACAACCGAAAGCCCCAGGCCCGTTCCCGCATCGGCCGGCTTGGTGGTGAAGTAGGGCTCCAATATTCGGTCTTTGATGGACGGAGCGATGCCATGCCCGCTATCGCTGATGCTTAAACGGACGAAGTCATTATCGATCAGTGCCTGCGGAACGGGCGCTTCGATGGCGGACGGCAGCGTATTGCTGACGGTGATGCCGAGGACGCCCCCCTTTTTTCGCATGGCGTGGTAGGCATTGGTGCACAGATTCATCACCACCTGATGAACCTGGGTCGGGCACCCCAGAATGCAGCTGTCTGAAGCATCTATGTCCTCGCTGAATTCAATCGTCGAGGGCAGGGAGGATCGGATCAGCTGGATGGTTTCCTTGACCAATGGATTGATTTCGATGGGGCGTTTTTCGTCTTCGTTATGCCGGCTGAAAGTGAGAATTTGTTTGATCAGATCCTTGGCCCGGTGGCTGGCGCGCATAACCTGTTCAAGGTAGTCACGTCCCTTGGAATCGGTTGGTAAATTGCTCAAGGTCAATTCCGTATATCCCATGATGGGCATCAAAACGTTATTGAAGTCGTGGGCGATCCCTCCGGCCATGGTACCGATGGCCTCCATTTTATGAGATTGCATCAACTGTTTGGCCAGGTTCTCCTTTTCCGTCTCCATTTTTTTACGATCGTTGATTTCCTGCTGCAGGGCGCGGTTGGCCGAAGCCAAATCGGCGGTGCGCTCTTTGATCCGACTTTCCAGTTCGTCATGGCTTTGCTGCAGGGCGGTTTCGACTTTTTGGCGTTTGGCGATCTCATTTTTCAGGCGGTGATTCCATGCCATGATGGCGGCAATAACCAAGAGCACACAGAAGAGCCCTTCTATCGCGTACTTCCAGAGATCGGCGGGGTTGAGACCGGGTTTGTACTCAACCTCGATCCATTTTTCTCTGATTTTGTTTTCCTTGGCCAGGCTGATGGAAGACAGCCCCTTGTCGATGATCCTGACCAGCATCGGCCAATCCTTGCGCACCGCGACGTGCAGTGTTTGCACATCGTAGGAAGCCGGTGCGGCAACTTTCAGGTTGGTCAGATTCAGCTTGCGAATCCAGTAGGTCGCCGAGGCGATGTTGCCGATGAAGGCATCCGCCGTGCCTTCGGAGACCGCCTTCAACGCTTCTTGAAGCGTGTCGAACAACATCGGCTCAATATCCGTGTGCTCGGCCAGGTAGCCCGAGTTAGACGTATTGGCTTGTACGGCCACGCGAAGGCCGCGAATAGAATTCAGTGAGGAAAAAAAAGCCGTATCCGTCTGCGTGATGATCACCCGGTGAAACTTGACGTAGGGTTTCGAGAAAAGATGGAAGGCCTCCCGCTCCTGGGTCCGGGCCACGCAGGGCAATAAATCGATCTCTTTATTCCTGGCTTTGGTAATGACTTCGTTCCAGGACAGATCGGGCGCCACCTCGATGTTGAGCCCAAGCCGGCAGCTCAGAATCTTCAGATATTCGGGGGCGATTCCCGCCATGCGGCCGTTTTTGGTAATATATTCGAAGGGGCTGAATTCCGGGTCAATTCCGCAGCGTATCACCGGATGATCCTCGATCCAGGCCGTTTCCGCGGCCGTCAGGGCGTGCTCGTTTTGCAGCGCCGCGGGTCCTTCGAGGTTGGCTCCCATGGGAATCCAGGCGTTGAAGATCGCGATTTTCTTTTTTTCGGGGATACTATCCAGGGCCTTGTTGAGAATTGCCACCAGTTCGGGCCAGTCGCTACGAACGCCAAAACACCGACCGGCAAAGCGCATGTCATAGCGGGCCGCCACCTTGAGATTGGTGATGCCGTGGTGGCGCATGAGGAAATCGTTGATACCCAACATCCCCACATAGTAATCCGCTTCGCCCACGCAAACGGCATTCAGCCCCTCGATGGGTGTGGGAACCATCACCGCGTCCATGGTTGGGTGCTCCTTCATTACCTGCTCGCCGGATGCGGAACGGCTGGCCAGGGCGACCTTCCGATGCTCCAGATCTTCCGGTCCGTCAAGACGGTCATCTTCTTCACGGGCCATGATGACCAGCGGGGTTGGAATATAAATATCGGAAAAGTCGAGATAGTCTTTCTTTTCCGGGCGTTTCGCGGCGGTAAGCACAAGGTCCACGGAACGGCTTTTGGCACCGTCCAATATTTGGGGCCAAGTCAAACCATTGGACACCTCCACGTCGATTCCCAGGTGGCCGCCTATCAAATGGATAAAATCCAGGGCGATCCCCTGGTAACGCCCATCCGAGTTGATGAAACTGTATGGCGGAAATGCCGGGGCCACGCCGACACGGATGATGGGATGCTTTCTGAGCCAGGCTTTTTCTTTTTGGGTTAGCGGAACGGTTCTCATTTCGCCCTGGAAGCGTCGGCTGAATTCAACCCCGGCGAGATAGGAACTGATAATTTCGTGGAAAATCGAATCGGGATTTTTTTTTAGCGCGCCGACGAGATCATCGATATCCCGGCACAGATCGGCCGCTTTGGGATTGGTCCGGGAACCGGCAAATTTGAGCTGAACCGGGTTAAATACCAGAGGGGCTCGAGTAATGTCATATTTTTTGTCACAGATGGAACCAAACAGCCGGTTGACGATCCCGGCATCCGCATCTCCTCTATCGAGTGCTTCAAAGACCTGTCGATAGCTGTCCACAAACACATAGGTGAGATTCAGTTCAAAGTTTTTATCCAATTGTTGGATGCCGCTTTCACCAACCGTATGGATATCCTCCTTGACGACGGCCACGGTTTTATTGTTAAGGTCCAGAAGACTTTTAACGGCGGTTCCGGTTTTTGTATAGACAGCGGCCCAATTTAGAAAAATGGATTCATTGGTGAACAGAAATTTCTCCGCCCGAGCCTTGGAGTCTGCGATATCAACCATGATATCGATTTCATTTTTTTCGAGTCGGTCGAGGCATTCTTCCCATGTTCCGGAAACATACTCGATACGCCATCCCTTTTCGTGGGCGATCGTGTCGATGATGTCCGGGAAAATACCGACCACGATACCGTTCTGATTGGTGTAGACCTTTGGCGGGTTGTCGTAGATGCCGACACGGACGGTCATGGGAGGTTTTTCGGCAACCGACACAAAAGGGGTATGCAAAACCATGACACATGCCAATAGTATTGCCGTCCATACCGACAAGTGCTCTCTGCTAAGAGCCTGTTTGAACATATTGTCACCCACAAAACCGTTAATTCGGAGTTAAGCCATAATCGCTGAAAAAGAGGGCGCTTCTGATCCCGGCAAAAGCTTTGATACGCAATAAGTGCGCAAATGTTTACGCGGACGGATAGATGACAGTTATATCTTTATTTCAATTGATATCAAGATTAATCTCGGCTGCTCGGGGAAAATGGTGAAAAAAGAGGCAGTGAGAAGGAGGGATGGCGGCCCAAGCGGGCAGGCTTGACCGCTCGGGATTACCGATCCCACCGCATTTGCTGTGTTAGATGTTTTTTTTTGCGTAGCCTACACTCATTGAAAAACATCTGCCCTGTATATGCGGCAAGCTCGGCAATCCCTTAATTATAAATACTTATGTTTATTTTACACGCCTGATTCGGTAAGAATCATACAGTTCTTCCCAGATTTTTCGAAGCACGGCCTTGCTGGTTTCGTCATCGTCACGGGTCAGTTCCTCGAAAATGTCGTCCATTTGCCTTCCGGCGGTGGTGGCGCTGGTATTGGCGATAGCCGCCTTATCCTTCAGGGACATGTCGGTGAGGATTTCCTGTACAATTGTATCGATATTTATGGGTTGCATGTCAATTGGTGTCCTTTCTTGGCCAGTGCCCATCCGATCGATTTGTGGACGGACCCTAAATTAAAATGGGCAAGGGGTTCTCAAATAAACGAGCGACGGTTTATCTGCTCCTTTATTTATACGAGCAAACTTGCGAAAAGGTGATATGAGCATTATCAAATGGTAATGATTAGCTTGTGGAAAGGATGGTGAACAATGAAATCCGACGCTGAAAAATATTTCTTCGAAACCGGTGTCTATCGCCCCCCCAGCGAAGGCGGCAGCAACTCCTTGTTGGTCCGTTTGACCCGCAACTGTCCCTGGAACCGGTGCACTTTCTGCGGGATGTACAAGACAGAGAAGTTTCAGGTGCGCACCGTCGAAGAGATCAAAAAGGATATTGATGCCATGGCCTCCGCGCGTGACGACATGGCGGCGCTGTCGGGAAACAGTGGCGAAATCGATCATCACGGCGCCATCGCCCTGATCGAGAAGAATCCCTGGCTGAACAACCATCCGGGGTTTGCCATGCTTTATCATTTTTTGATCTCCGGCGCCAAAACCGTATTCCTGCAGGATGCCAACAGCCTGATCATGAAATCCGAGGACCTGGTGGCGGTGTTAACCCATCTGCGAAAGCGGTTTCCCACCATCGAACGGGTGACGTCCTACGCACGGTCCAAGACGCTGGCGCAAAAGCCCCATGATGAGTTGTCGGCCATTTGCCAGGCCGGTCTGGATCGGGTGCACGTCGGGCTTGAGAGCGGGGACGATACGGTGCTTGAAAAGATCAAAAAGGGCGCCACGGCCGATATCCACATCAAAGGCGGAAAAAAAGCGCTGGCCGCCGGTTTTCAGCTTTCCGAGTACTGGATGCCAGGCCTGGGAGGCAGGGCCTTGTGGCGAGAACATGCCCGTAACACGGCCCGCGTGCTCTCCGCCATCGACCCCCATTATATGCGTTCGCGGCCCTTGAGACCCTGGCCGGGCACGCCCCTGGCCGATGAGGTCGCCGCCGGGAGCCTCGAGATGCCCTCATTGAAGGAGCAGCTGGAGGAAATTCGGTTGACCGTGGAGGGGCTTTCCATTACCGGCCGGTTGTGTTTCGACCATGCCGGCAATCGCTGGCGTGATCGCAACGGCGGATTGTTGTTTTCCCACAGCTATGAAGGCTATAAATTCCCCGAGGAGAAAGAGATGGTGTTGGATATGATTGATGATGCGTTGAGCTAAGCATTGACAGATTCGTAAAAAGTCCGATATCGGCGTTACGCTTCATCCTTCGTCACTGCGGAGTACGATTAGTACGCCTCATTCCTCAGGATTCGCAAGCCTTGATCTCGGGCTTTTTACGAATCCGTCCGAACAGCGACTTTTTACGGGCTCATCAAGCATTTAGCCGTTGTTAGTATTACCCATGAGCTGACCGCTAACGACTTTCCTTTTCCACCAACGCGCCCGTGGGGCACGCCGTGATGCATTCGCGGCACGACTGGCAATGGGCGGCGGCATCGGGGGTCACGTCAAAGTAGCCGACCACCGTTTCGAATCCCCGACCGGCGAAGCTCAGCCAGGAATCCGCATTTACCCGGCTACATTTTTTAATACAAATCCCGCAAAGCACGCATCGGTTGGGATAATAGTCCAAAAGCGGATGGCGGCCATCAATTTCCGGCTCCTTGAAAACCTGTTCGAAGGGCTTGGCGGTGAGGCCCGCCCCAAGAAATTTGGCAATTTTCTGAAGCTCGCAGGCCTTGTTGGCCGGGCAGTTTTTGCAGTCCACACGGTGCACGGAAAGCAGCAGTTTGAGGGCGGTTCGCTGCAGGTCGCGTACCGCATCGGTAGCGGTATGTACCGTCATGCCTTCTTCCACGGTTACCGTGCAGGAAGTCACCGGCTCCTTGAAACCGTCGATTTCCACAAAGCACAATCGGCACGACGCCGACGCGCTGTCGGGGGTATCCGATTCCATCCAACACAGGTGGGGAATGGTGATGTCGGCCGCCAGACAGGCCGACAGCACGCTGCTGCCTTCCGGCGCCTGAATTGTCCGGTCGTCCACATTCAGGGTAACCATGGTATCGATAACATCCTTTCGCTCATTAAGGCTCATGCTTTCTTTTCCGGGGGCTTTTCGATAATCGGCGCCAGATGGGCAGGGGAGATCTTGACCACGGCATCGTATTCCGGCGGGCAGGCCACCATGCACTCACCGCATTTGACACACAACTCCTGATCGATGCCCTTCTTGCGGTTGCTGGTGGTGAATACCGCGTCCACCGGGCAGCAACCCACACAGGCATCGCATCCCCGGGCGCATTTGTCCAGATCGATGTAAAAAGCGGTCAACGCCCGGCAGCTGCACCCCGGACAGCGGCCCTCCTCGATATGGGCCTCGTATTCGTCCCTGAAATAGGTCAGCGAGGTCAGTACCGGGTTGGGGGCGGTCTTGCCCAGGCTGCAAAGCGATCCTTTTTTAATGGCCCGGCTCAACTTTTCGAGTTGTTCGATATCTCCCTCGCGGCCCTCGCCTTTTGTTATCCGGCGCAGGATGTCCAGAAGGTGGCGGGTGCCGATACGGCAGAAGGTGCACTTGCCGCAGGACTCCTTCTGGGTGAAATCGAGAAAGTAGCGCGAGACATCCACCATGCAGGAGTCCTCGTCCATGACCACCATGCCGCCGGAACCCATCATGGCGCCGGCCCGGGTCAATGCGTCGAAGTCCACGGGCGTATCCAGGAAATCGGCCGAAAGGCAACCGCCCGACGGGCCGCCGATTTGCACTGCCTTGAACGCTTTTTTATTGGGGATGCCGCCGCAGATCTCGAAGATCAACTCCCGCAGGGTCACACCCATGGGAATTTCCACCAGCCCCGGATGGGTGACGTTGCCCACCACGGAAAAAACCGCCGTTCCCGGACTGTCAGCCGTGCCGATGCCGCGGAACCAATCGGCGCCTTTTTCCACGATGACCGGTACGAATGCCAGGGTTTTAACGTTGTTGATCACCGTGGGCCGGCCGGCCAGACCGCGCTCCACGGGATAGGGCGGACGATGCCGGGGCATGCCGCGATAGCCTTCCACACTTCGGATCAGAGCGGTCTCCTCGCCGCACACAAAGGCGCCGGAGCCCTGAAACAGCTCTATGTCAAAGGAGAATCCGCTGCCCAGGATATTCTCTCCCAAAAGTCCCTGCTCCCGGGCCTGTTCCACGGCGGAGGTGAGAATACGAACCGCCAGGGGGTACTCGGCGCGTACGTAAAACAGGCCTTGCCGCGCGCCAACGGCCAGTCCGGCCAGTAGCATGCCCTCGATTACCTGATGGGGGTTGCTTTCCAGGAGGGTGCGGTCCATGTACGCCCCGGGGTCGCCCTCGTCGGCATTGCAGATGATCAGCTTGTCCGACCCCGCCGAGGACCGGGCCGCCCGCCATTTAAAAGCCGTGGGAAATCCGGCCCCGCCCCGTCCACGCAGGCCTGAGGCCTCGATTTCGTCCAGAATCTTGTCGGGCTCCTTGTCGAGGGCTGCCGCCAGGGCGCCGTATCCGCCGTCGGCGAGATATTCGTGAATCCGTTCCGGGTCGATACGCCCGCAGCGGTCCATGATTACTCGCTTCTCACGGTTGAAGCGGGCGAATTCGGTCACCGAGGGAACCATTTCATTCTCCACGGTGGCGCCCATGATGTGCTCGAAGCGGGGGTCGCCCCCTTCGAGAAAAAGTTTGACCAGCATCTTGGCTTTGCCCGGGGTCACTTCCGGATAAAGAATCGGCGGGAATCCGGAATCCGGATAATCAATGATCACCACCGGCTCGGCATAGCAATGGCCGAAACAGCCCACCGTATGCACATGGGCCTCGATACTGCGATCGGACAGGGCTTCCTCGAACGCGGCCTGGGTATCTAAGGCGCCGGAGGCGATACCGCAAGTGGCCATGCCGATGTGAATTTTGGGCAGGGGACTTTCGTCAAAGGCCGATTTTTCGGCCCTGGCCGCATCGGCAATGGCCTGATAGGCGGCCTGGACGCCGGCTTGTTCATCGCCGCTCATGATTTGGCGGCTTCCCTGGCCGCTTTCTCTTTTTCCACCTGGACGCGCAGCACCAGACCTTCCACTTTACTGGGCTGCATATGGCCGTGCAGGGCTTCGCCCACCAGGGCCACCGGTGCCAGGGCGCAGCAGCCCACGCAGGCCACCCGTTCGATACTGAATTCACGGTCGGCGGTGGTCTCCCCCTCTTTAATTTCCAGTTTGCGTTCGAAATTTTCCAGGATAATCTCGCCTCCGCGCACATGGCAGGCGGTTCCCATGCAGACCTTCACCGGGTTGCGGCCCGGCGGGGTGAAACGAAACTGGTTGTAAAAAGAGGCCACGCCATAAACCTCGGAACGGGTAATCGATAAATAATCGGCGACCAGGGAAAGGGCTCCGTCGGGTAGATAACCCATGATTTTCTGGGCCATCTGAAGCACGGGAATGAGGTGCCCGCGGTCTTTGGGGAATTCACCGATCTGTTCCTGGAGGCGTTCAAGGTTTGCCTGATCTTCGGTAGTGAGTGAATGCTTCATGGTTTTAAGCGTTGAATGTCGGGTTTCAATGATTTGTATTTATTAAATGAGGTGTCGTCGCCTGTGCTAACGTCTCAACAAGCGAGCCAAATGTCAATGGGTAAATGCTCATTTTGAAAGAGATGTCGGTTTTTGCCACAAAACAAATCCCTTCGAGTATGAAAACGGAAACGGGTGCGACGGGATGCCTATACTTGCTTAAAGAAAATAGTCTTGAAAATATGGATGGCGTGCTATAAATATCTTGTAAAAATATTGAGTTACAAAATAGATTATAATGGAGACGCATGACAATGATTGATTTATTCAAAAAAATGTTTGAACCCCATACCGACCAAAACGGCGCCGCCCGGGACAGTCACCGCCATTTAAATGTGGCCATCTGCGCTTTACTCATTGAAATGGGGCGTATCGACGAAACCTTCACCAAGAAGGAGATGGATGCGGTAGTGGATATCCTGACCGGCAAATACGGCCTTGCCCGGGAAGATGTGGATGCCCTCATTGCCGAGGCTGATCGCCAACTGGACGAAAGCGTGGATTTGTGGCAGTTCGCAAGTCTTATCAATGAGAATTTCAGCAACCAGGAAAAACAGGCGCTGATCGAGCGTCTGTGGCAGGTGGTGTATGTGGACGGGAAAATGGATGCCCATGAGCACTATCTGATGAACAAGCTTTCCAACCTGCTGCGCCTGACTCACAAAGACCTGATCGATGCTAAACTCAAAGTATTGCACGGAGGAGAGGGGAAATGATCGAGAAAACCATTTGCGGGATCGATTTCGAGCAGTTTGTGTATGACATGGAGGATTTTCACGGCGACCGGGCGCCGGGCATCATCGTCGGCGCTCTGATGCTGGACAGGGTGCTTGAAACGGTTCTGGACGGACCTGACCTGGTGGTCACCGTCGAGACCTTCAATTGTCTGCCGGACGCGGTCCAGGTACTGACCACCTGCACTACCGGCAATGGAAGGCTCAAGGTTTACGATTGGGGGCAATTTGCCCTTACCGCCTACAATCGGGAATCCATGCGCGGTCTTCGAACCTGGGTCGTCGCCGATACCATTGCAAAATGGCCCCTGCTCAACGATTGGTTCAATCCGGCCCAGAGAACAGGGGACGCCCCCCGCTTCGACGATCTGGTACCCGTGTTTTTCGAGGCGCGCGACGACCTGCTCGGGCTGCGAGAGGTTCGCATCGTCGGCGAGGACCATTTTCCCAAGCGGAAGAAGACCGGTATCTGCAAGTCCTGTGGCGAGTCTTATAATTTGTACTGTGGGGAGTTGTGTTGTGCTTGTCAGGGGAAGGGATACTATGAGCTAAGTTAGGTATGAGGCGGATTGATCACGAGCTGCAAGACAGCATCGAACACCCGGGCCGGTGGCGGGCCCACTCGGGCCGCTTGGCGGCGAGGTGCTCTTTTTCGGGTTGCTCGTCGTAGGGCCGGCGAAGCAGGTCGAGCAATTCGTGAATCATGGAGAAGTCTCCTTTTTCGGCCCTGTCGATGGCTTGCTGGGCCAGGTAGTTGCGCAGCACATACTTAGGGTTCACGGCATTCATGCGCCGTTTACGGATTTGCGGGGAAAGCCCGTCCTGCCGGGAACGCGCCGTATACCGCCGCAGCCAGTCGGCGGTTTGATGGCGCAGGGCGGGTGTAAGCTGCGCCGGAACATAGTAGGCTTCCATCAGGGGCGCTAACCGTTCTTCATTGCTACTCTCCACATCGGCCGGAAGGTCGGCGAGGCGGCGGAAAAAGATCGTCATATCCGTTTCGGCCCCGGCAAAAAGTGAGAAAAGATCGGTCATCAGTTTCTCGTCGGTGGCTGATTCAAAGCGGAGCAGCCCCAGTTTATCGGCCATCATATCCCGCCAGCCGTTTCGGTAAAGATCGGCATAACCATCCAGGGCTGTTTGCAGCGGCGCCACGTCACCGATCAGGGGGTGGATGGCGCTTGCCAGTTGGGCCAGATTCCAATGGGCAATGGACGGTTGATGGCCGAAGCGGTAACGCCGGCCGGCGGCGTCGGTGGTGTTGGGCGTCCAGTCGGGATCGTAATTTTCCAGCCAGCCATAGGGGCCGTAATCGATGGTCAGCCCGAGGATGGACATGTTGTCGGTGTTCATCACCCCATGCACAAACCCCACCCGCATCCAGTGGATAATCATTTCCGCGGTTTTTCGGCACACCTCTTCAAACCAGCGCACATAGGTGTTGACCGAGGGCGGCCCCAGCTCCGGAAAATCGGTGGCCAGGGTGTAATCCGCCAATTGCTTTAAAATGTCGATTTCTCCATGCGCGGCATGGATCTGAAAATTGCCGAACCTCAGGAAGGAGGGCGCCACGCGGCAGACCACCGCGCCGGGCTCCAGCTTGGGGTGCCCGTCGTAGAACATGTCTCTTTCCACCTGTTCTCCGGTTAGGGTGAGGCTCAAGGCCCGGGTGCCGGGCACCCCCAGGTGAAACATGGCCTCGCTGCACAAAAATTCCCTGATCGACGACCGCAGGACGGCCAGACCGTCGGCGGTGCGCGAGTAGGGTGTGGGACCGGCGCCTTTCAGCTGGATCGTCCAGCGGCGGCCTTCACGGCCCACGACTTCTCCCAGGTTAATGGCCCGGCCGTCGCCCAACTGACCGGCCCAGTTTCCGAACTGGTGGCCGCCATAGCGCATGGCGAAAGGCTTCATCCCCGGCAGGAGTAGGTTGCCGGTAAACACCTGGGTAAACGCATCGGATTGGCAGGTCTGCTCCGAGATATCCAGCAGGTCGGCCACTTCGCGGGCACAGGCGACCAGTTGCGGTGCTCTTACCGGTGTTGGCTTGACGAGGGAATAACAGGCCCCCGGCACCTGGCGGCGACAATTGGTTGGATCGGGATCGGCGGGCAAACGGTCCGTGAATCGGCTTTCGATGCGCAAATCAGAAAGGCGCCCCATGGGCGTGGGCTGACTGTCGAGGATATCACCGGCGGCATGGGCTCTGTTCATACCGGTCCTCCTTTCCGTATGGGATCACCAAGGCTTACCAGTTAATGGCAACTCGTGTACCGTTCGTTATGTTTCCTTTGGAATAGGGTAAGCATTGATCCGCCGATGGCAATGTCCGGCCGATTGGTGAGACGGGCGGCTTTTTTTTAAGCAACACTCGACCGGCGCCCATCATTTCCAATGCGGGGATCGTGCGGTTCGGTAAAGAGGCTGGTCATTCGGGCGGCTCGGGAGGTTTGCCAACTCTGAGTGGCGGTTTGCCGCCCTTTTGGGGCATTTCCTGCTCGGGCTTTTGCTGCGCTTGCTCGTCCTCTTCATCGAAAGATTCTTTATCTTCCATTTCGTCCGATACCTCATCCTCTTCGTGAATATCGTCCCGGGGCGGGGACGCAAAGGAAATACCACCGGATGGTTTTAAAGCGGCCTGTCCATACACCCTGATGTTGACAACGTTGTCCTCTTCCCACAGGATGGTATGGTTAAGGCTTCTCAACAGACGTTTCAGACCCTGTTCCAAAGGAAGGCTATTGATGCTGGCGCTGACCGGATGATTCCGCCACTCTTCGGACAGTTCGAATTGGTACCCGGATTGATCCGTAATGGCGTTGAGAGCTTCAATCAGCGGTTCGTTTTTGACCGACAGGCTGATCACCGGATCAGGTGGCGAATCCTGGGCGAACGCAGGTGCGATTGTGGAATTTCCCAAACCGAAAAAAAGGACCAATCCAATGATCGAGTAAGTGATTGTATTCATGCGGTCACCAAACCCCTTGGGTTGCCAGGCAAAGCTGGTGAGCTGCGATATGACGCCGTAAGCGCAATCGCATATGATCTTCTTTACTTTATTTTTTTGTTCTTCTCAATGGTCAAATGGTTACCTTTTCGTAAATGTATTTCACCGGAAATATGGCGGAAAGTGAAAACGTTATTAGAACATCGGGTTTACTGTATAGAAGAAAAAGACCAAAAGCCATCCAAGGGGATTTCGCCTCGATATTTCCACCCGCGAAAGTGTTTGAGAGGACCGACGGCGAATCATTTAAAGCGGGGTAAAAAAGGGGGGGCTGCAAGGATTGTCGGGGCAACAAAAAACCGGCGTACCTTGCCGTCACGGTAAGGTACGCCGGTTGTTCAAGCGATGGATTGGTTAGGTTGACTTTTTTACGTTTTTGGCTTCCGGACCACGGTCACTTTCTTCGATATCGAAAATGACGGTATCCCCTTCGGAAAGGGTCTTAAACCCTTGCATGTCAATAGCGGAAAAGTGGACGAATATATCGCGCCCCTGATCCTCATTAATGAAGCCATACCCTTTCTTGTCATTGAACCATTTCACTATCCCGTTCGCCAAAGCACTGACCTCCTCTTCTCCGTGGTTCTCCCCCTAAATATACCATAGCCGTTATAGACGATATGCTCAGGCGCTTGGAAGAAATACCACTCAGAATAGTCAGCGCAGATGTTACCATGGCGCAGGATATCATCCGGGTATCAACTTTATCGACATGATCTCTTGCTGTCAAGAGAAAACTACATCGGGAACCGCTGAATGTCCGCGCCATTCTTAATTCGTTTGATATAATCGCCCAGCTTTTTTTCTTCCTGTTGTTGTCGCAATCGATTCGAAATTCCCTCTTTCACCTCGTTAAAAGCCATCGTTTCGGCCTCTTTGCGCTCGGTGACGCGAATCAGATGGTACCCGAAGCGAGTAGTCACGACATCGCTGACCTGCCCGGGTTGCATGGCGAAAGCGGCGTCGGAAAACGGTTTGACCATTTGTTTGCGCGTGAAAAAGCCTAAATCTCCTCCCTTGGACTTACTGGGGCAATCGGAATATTCCATGGCCAGGTCGGCAAACGCCTCTCCCTTGTCGATCCGCTGCTTTAGCGCCTGGATAGAAGCCAGGGCGGCCGCCTTCTTCTCTTCGGCCGCATTTTCCGGCACCTTGATCAGGATGTGGGAGGCCTTTACCTGCTCCGGGCGGAGAAATAAATCCGGGTTGTCGTCGTAATAGGCACGGATTTGTTTATCGGACACGACAACGTTCCTGGCGATTTTATCGTCGATTAGGGTTCGGATGACAAGATTGTCCCTGATCATCTCCTTGAAAGGCGCTTCGGTGTAACCCATGCTGGTGAGTGCACTCTCAAGATCCTTTTGATTTTTAAAGCCGGATTTAAACTTGTCGAATGTCTTGTCCACCGTTGAGCTGTTGACCTTGATGCCTTCCGTTTCGGCCTGCTGAAGCAGAAGTGTGCGTTGAATCAGATTCTCACGCAGGTTGCCCTCGTAGCGCTTGAGCTGTTCCTGGCCCACGGCCCGCCCCTGACGTGCCATCTTCAGTGTGAGCATTTTCATTTCACGGTCCAGATCCTGGCGGTACAAGGGGGTTTCGTTTACCACGGCAATTTTAGCGGATGCGGCATCGGTGGCATCGGTGGAGGCGGCATCCACGGGATGTGCCGGTGTGACGAGAAGGATCGCGGCCACGCCGATGGCGACGGCCAGCATTGTTTTTCTAAAAGCTGCAATCATTGTTTTCTCCTTGAGAGACGGAAGGCGCCAACCCTGTGAACCACTATGTATAAAGGTGAGGCGCGTTTTAAAGGTGGGGCTAGAACCCCAGGGATTGTCCGATTAAAATAATACTGACGTCGGTCAGCATGGGGCGGCGGTGCAGGATCGTGGTGATCCGGCAGATCCGCTGGGGGGCGTTGCAGTCCATGCAAAAGCCGCTTTCGGCGCAGGGCGTTTTCATGTTCAGGCTTTTTGCGCGCATGGGCCCCGCCACCAGCCGGATACGGTTGAGGGCGCTTTCAAGATCCGGAGTAACCTTGTTCATGCCGGCAACAATGATGACTTTCTGTGTTCCGAACGTCATGGCATTGGTACGATTGCCGACGCCATCGACATTGACGACTTCTCCGGTGACGGAAATGGCGTTGGCACTGCAGAAAAAACAGTCACAACGACCCTGCGCCAGGCGAATGGCGAGGTCCTCTTTCTTGGACAGATCGGCTTGCCAGTGGTCGTGAACGGTTTTGCCTTGATTCTTTAATGTTTCGATAACGCCCAGGGCGCGCGTCGTGCTGGAACCGCCAAATCCAAATGAATCATATGGTTCGACAATTTCCATGACCTTTGCCGCCGCCGTGCTCACGTCAGGCGCGAAATGAGCGTCAAAACCATGTTTCTCCAGATTTTTAATGCATTTCCCGGCTGTTTTCTCCCATAACCAGGCGTGGACCGTATCGTCCATGGTTGCTCCCTATGGTTGTCCTGTTCAATGTGTCTATGTGATCATGAAGTTTGCAGAAAACGTCGACAAGGGCATGTGATGCCACGGCAAGGGGCGAGAGAAAATGATAAACATCTCGCCGGCCATGCGCTCGATCGGCTTGATTCCCAAAACCGCTTTTCTGCTGAAATGATGGTTTATTTGGGCGCAAAGGTCAAGCGCTCCCCGGGATTGGATGTGTATTTCACCATGGCCTCGAAAAAGCGAGATCAAGCTACATGCCATCCGATGGGGTGGTTGCCGAAATTGTCCGGTGCCGGTGTACCATCCAGAGCCATAGGCGATACATGGCGGTGAAGAGGATGGCTGCAATCAGGCGGGGTATCCACAATACGATCGGGTGAATGCCAAAAGGCAAAAACAGGGCCGGGTCCTCCACCATGGCATGGTTGATTCCGATGGATATATGAAGCGGTCCCAATTCTTCCCATCGCAGCTTTTTTTCCCGACTCTCTTCGACGATCACGGCGCCGCCATAGGTGATGCCGAAGACCGCCGCCGTAATCCAGAGCATGCCTACTTCCCGTTTCAACCCAAGCATGCCCATGAACGGTCCGATGCACCGTATCATAATGTCGATCAGGGCATAGGCCTTGAGCAGTTCCATTAAAATCATCAGTGAGGTGATGATAACCAGGATTTTCACGCTCAATATGGCCATTTCAACGGCCCAGTGGAAAATGGCCGTCGGGAAAGGTCCTTTTGATGTCGCCGCCGCGGTCAGGGTCGGATTCAGGGCCGTATCCGAATCCATAAACCACCCCAGAACAACAACGGTCGCCACGGCCGCCACGAGGCGGAACAGGGTTGCCAACCAGGCCGGGCATCCCGACTGGCTTTGAACCATGCCCTCCTGAATGAGGCTATGGGCGATAAGCAGAAACACCGCCATCAGCGTCAGCTGCGGGACGGTGAACGGCAATACGCTCATGGTTGCGATGGCGCCGTAAATGCCGGTCAGAAGACCCACCAACAAGGGCAGGGCGGCCAGCGCCGGGAGGTGGATAACCCCCATCAATGGCTCGAGGACGCCATCCAGGTGGTGAATCCAACCGGAATAATCCAGAAGAAATGTGCCCAGGGAAATCGGCAGGATGATTTTCATCATCCATACGAATCCACGCCACCCCTTGATGGCGCCCAGGCGAGACACACCGACGAAACGGCGGCCCGGCGATGTTGAAGTGGTTTGGTACACGATTTAGATGCGCTTGTTTGTCAATTGGTTATCGGTTCGCGGTGGATGGGCCGCTCAAGGCATCAGATAAAAGCCAAGGGCAGGTTCATCGGGCTGATTCGGGCTGAAGGAGGTCCCCACATTGAGTCCGGAGACATTGCGTACGATGACGCGTCTTTCGATTGCGGTTCGATTGCGGTCGTCCAGGCTGAAAGCCACCAGCAGCTCGGCGCCGATGGGAAAGTCGCGAGGCACGGACATTTTTATTTTCAACCCACTCGAGGAGATATCCACGATCCTGGCCAACCCGGTGTCTTTGGGACCACTTTGATCCAGCAACGTAAATTTTCCCGACAGGTTTACTTCTTTGCGATAATTTCGGCGTTTTTCCAGCCGGCAGCGGAACTTGTTGCCGCATGCACAGGTGCAGGTAACCTTGATCTTTTTGCTACCGGTGGCATATTGGCTTACATCGACGGTTTTGGCCTGTTTGCATTCAGGACAGCGGAACGTGGCGGTGTTGTTGCTGGAAATGAATACGGTCTGTTCTGTTTCCATAAAATGTCCCTGCTTAAGACGTCACTAAATCGTCCGACGTATGTGGCCTGGAATTACGCACTTTAATAATTTCAGGTCGATAGCTTTTGTTTTTGGCCCATCGGCGACCGGTGAGGCGAATCACGAGAAAAGCCAAACCGAAAAAACCGAAAGCGAACAAAGCTGCCATAGCCGAGGGGTCCGATCCTCGCGATTGGGCGATCCACTGTCCGAGCAGCGCACCGCCAAGCATGGCAAGAATTGGGAATACGTACAGAAGAAAGGTCGCTTTCATGAGCGATGAGGTCTTGAAATTCAGCACGATGCGATCGCCTACACGGGCATCGGCCGTATTGATGGCCTCCACTTCCATTTCCTGGCCGGGGCCATCCCCTCCGCAAGCGTCCCGGGATGTGCAGGATTCGCAAGCGCTGGAACGCGTGGTTCTGACCCATGCGGTTCCCGGTTGACCCATTTTAAAAACAACACCTTCTTCAGTAGCCATGTTTCTCTCTTACTTCGTGAATGGCAGCTGCCGCTGGTGAGCGGGCATCCTGCCATCCATCGTTTGTCTTGCGGCGTCAGGCGTTGACGGATTCGTAAAAATCCCGATATCGGCGTTACGCTTCATCCTTCGTCATTGCGGAGTACGATTCGTACACTGCCTTCGGCACCCGCGATAGCGGTATTCCTCAGGATTTGCAAGCCTTGATTTCGAACTTCTTACGAATCCGTCGGACTGGCGACTTTTTACGAGTCTGTCAGGCGTTGACCGTCTCGCCGATTTGTTGAAGCTTTTGCGGGTTGTCTTCATGCTGATAGCAGATCAGACCGCAATTGAGACAGCGTTTGGCCTCGGTCATGGCCGCTTGCCTGTCGAATCCTTTTTCCAGTTCCACCATTTGCTCAAGTTCGCGGTTGCTGGCCAGGGGCATGAGCTGGCGCGCAACAGGACCGACCGCTTCCACATGGTCCACATTCTGGATGACCGCGTCCGGTTTAAGCGCATTGCCCGGCAGGTCGACGGGGATGTCGTAGAGCAGTTTGTGAACCGTGGCGGCGGCCCGGCGTCCGGCGGCAATGGCCTTGATGGCGCCGCTGAAGTCGGTCAATACATCACCCTTGGCAAATACGCCCTGATCGGTACCCTGGGCCGGGTGCTTATACGGCGGCGTGCCGATCCAGGCTGTGGTTTCGTTTTCCTCTTCGGCCGGCCGGGTGAATACCAGCTCGGGGAACCGGCCCGCGGAGAAGATCAGGGTCTGCACCGGCAGTTGGCTGATTTCACCCGTGGCGGCATTCATGAGGTCAATGCTTTCAAGCGCATCGCCGTCACCGTAAAAGCGCGTGATGCCCACGCCGGTGAGGACGGTTGCGCCGGATGCCTCCAGAGCCGAGGCGGCGGTTTCACCCGGATGATCATGGAAAATGAAGGTTATGTTTTTGGCGCCCAGCGACTGTGCCTTGGCCAGGGTTTTTTCGGCCAGGCCCTCTCCGCCGAGGATTACCGCATCCGTGCCGCACTCAACCGTTTCGTGACCGTTCTCGCCGGAACGCAAGAGGTCCAGCAGAAGATACGCGCCCGGAATCGGGGACTCCACCGCTTTTTCGGCGCCCCTTGCCAATCGGCTGTCCCAGCCGCCGGTGGCCAGGAAGACGGCATTGTACCCTTCGGCCAGAAGGCCGGAAACGGTTACATCGCGGCCCAGCATATGGTCGGTTCTGGCTTCGACGCCCATTTCAAGGATGCCGTCGATATCCCACGCCAGAATATCCTCGGGCAGACGATATTTGGCAATGGCCGAGTTGAGCAGGCCGCCGAGCCGATCCGTGGCTTCGTAAACGGTTGTCGAATGGCCCAGACGCGTGGAGAAAAAGGCCGAGGAAAGTCCTTCCACGCCGCCGCCGATGACGGCCACGCGTCGACCTGTCTCGGGTGCCTTGAAGGGATGCACGCGCTCACCCTGGGAGCGCTCGAAATCAGCGGCAAAGCGTTTGAGGAAGTTGATCGCCACGGGCTCGTCCACATATTTGCGGCGGCAATCGTCTTCGCATGGCCGGGGGCAGATCCTGCCGATGACCGTGGGGAAGGGGTTGCGTTCCTTGATGGTCTGTACCGCGGCCGGATAATCGCCGCTTGCGATCTGCTCGATATACTGGCTGATATTGATGCCGGCCGGACAGGCCCGCTGACAGGGGGTGGTGCAGTCCTCGGTGGTGTACTCCTTGAGAATGCGGCGGGTGACCGAGGAGAGGGTGATGATGTGCTTGGGGCAAACCCGTTCACAGGTGCCGCAACCGGTGCATTTGACTTCGTCCACCACGGGCAGTCCGTCGGGTCCCATGCTGATGGCGTCGAAGGGACAGTTGGCGGCGCAGGTGCCCAGCCCCAGGCAGCCGATATTGCAAACCTTCATCCCGCCGGAGAGTAGAGCCGCGGCTCGGCAGTCGTTGAGTCCGTCGTATTTATATTTGACCTGTGCATCGGCCACCCCATAGGTGCATCCGGGCAGGGCGATGTCCGGTTCCTTGGCTTCCACGCTGACGCCGAGGATACCGGCAATGGCCAGGGCGGTCTCTTCGCCGGCGGCCACGCAGGAGTTGGGCGAGGCCTTGCCGGCGACAATGGCTTCGGCGTTGGCACTGCACCCCGGCATTCCGCAACCACCGCAGTTGGCGCCCGGCAGAACATCTTCAATGGCAACGATTTTCGGATCCACATAGACGTAGAAGATCTTGGAGGCCGCAGCTAAACCGATTCCTACCACCAGCCCCAATCCACCCATCAAGATAATCGCTATGGTCATTTTTTTAACTCCCCCCCTCTTTCCGCGGTCTTATTTGTAATCCGGTTTTGTCGGTCAACAGGCCGGTCCTGGATCAATACAAACATCGCCTCCATGCCTTTTCGCGTGGGGCCGAAATGGAATGCCGAAGTCATGAACGATATCTGACCGGCATCCATCGTGGCGTGCGGCCGGCAAAAAAACGCGTTTCCCGCCGATTTCTACCAGGAGCCGTCGAGCCCCCGAATGCCGTTCATGTAAAGTCGGCCGCAGGCAACAAACAAAGAATACTCCGTTACCATCAGGGGAATGCCGAAGGATTTAGCCATTTTGATGAATTCCTCGGGCGGCTTCTTGCCCCTGACGATGACGATCGCCCCCACCCCCACGATTTTGGCGGTTCGAATGACGTGGTCGGTCGTGACACCCGTGAGTAGAGCGCTGCCCTTCGCAGCCGCGGCGAGTACATCGTCCATTAAATCCGCGGCGCCGCCGGCTTCGACGACGGCATCCAGCTGGTCCTCGCCGCAAAGCATATTGGCTTTCAGGATATCTTTTATTTCGGAGATTTTCATTGTTATTGCTTAGTTTACAATATGGGTTGTCGGTTAAGCGCTTCTAAAAAACGCCCAGAAAACCTTTTAGAGCAGGTTCTCCTGTAATCGTTTCGATTTGCGGCATCCTGTCATCCTTGGCGTTCGGGTGGCGCGTCTGGTGGTTGTGGGGCTTGTTGTCACTGATCCGTCGTCGGCCGAGGATACCGTTCTTCGATACCAAATTTTCTGCTGACGCTTATATAGAAACGGCAACTCACCCATGCCGTAAAAAACATCTGAACACATTTCATAATTAGATAAAAAAGTCAACGTAATCATGGCTGTCAGCACTTGCGTTGCAATGCTTGACGGCTCCCTCGGGGCTGGTCTATAACCTATTGAAAACCCATCCATGGCGGAATTTGCCGATTGTCGGCAACCCAAAAATCGTTTCATATAGTCAATACGGAGGCGCCTTTTGAAAGAGCTCAAAGAATACGTTCATGACGCGGTGGATTTTCTTCAATCCCGGTTGGACCAGGCGCCCACCATCGGCGTAATCACCGGCACGGGCCTGGGCAGCGCCGGCGGCGAATTGGAAAACGCCGTGATTATTGACTACGGCGAGATTCCTCACTTTCCCGTTTCGACGGTCAAGGGACACTCTGGAAAATTAGCCATCGGCAGGCTTGGCGGCCGGCAGATTCTGGTGATGCAGGGCCGTTTTCATCTCTACGAGGGGTACACCCCTTTTCAGGTGACCCTGCCGGTGCGGGTTATGCGCGCCCTTGGGGTGACACACCTTATTATCTCAAATGCGGCCGGGGGGATCAATCTCGATTTTGCCCAAGGGGATTTGATGATCATCGGCGATCACATCAATCTCACCGGCGAGAATCCCCTGGTGGGCCCCAACGATGTCGACTGGGGGGCGCGGTTTCCCGACATGACCAGGGCCTGGGCCCCCGAGTTGATCGATTTATGCCGCCAGGCCGGTGAACGCCTCGGCATATCCATGCGGGAAGGGGTCTATGCCGGGCTGAAAGGGCCTTCATTGGAAACGCCTGCTGAAGTGCGCTGGCTTAAAACCATCGGTGCCGACGCGGTCGGGCTTTCCACGGTCATGGAAGCCATTGCCGCCGTACATGCCGGCATGCATATCCTGGGTATATCGACCATCACCAACATCAATGACCCCGACCGGCCCCAGCCGGCCCTTCTGGAAGACATTGTCGAAGCGGCCAATCAAGCCGCGCCGCAACTGCATAAACTGATTGCCGCCGTGGTGGCCGGTATCGACGGGAAGGAACAGTCATGAGCAAGGTGGACCTGCTGGTCACCAATGGTATCGTCCTGACCATGGACGAGGAGCGGCCCCTGATCGACAGCGGCGCCGTGGCCGTTACCGGCGATACGATCACGGCCGTGGACACCACCGCCCGCATCGGCAAGACCCCGGCCCGGGAGACCATTGACGCCAATGGCGGCATCATCATGCCCGGGCTGGTCAACACCCATACCCACGCGGCCATGACCCTGTTCCGGGGGCTGGCCGACGATCTGCCCCTGATGACCTGGCTGAACGAGCACATCTTCCCGGCCGAGGCCCACCTGGATGCGGACAAGGTATATGCCGGCAGCCTGTTGGGGTGCGCCGAGATGATTCTTTCCGGCACCACCTGCTTTTGCGACATGTATCTGTTCGAGGAGAGCGTGGCCAAAGCCGCCGCTGCGGCCGGCATGCGCGCCGTGGTGGGAGAAGTCCTCTACGATTTCCCATCGCCCAATTACGGCCCCATCAATAAAGGCTTCGAGTACACCGAGGGTCTGATCGAGCGCTGGAAGGGCCATCCTCTGGTAACCATCGCCGTGGAGCCGCATTCCCCTTACCTGTGCGCACCGGAGCTGTTGACCCGGGCGGCCGCCATCGCCGGAGAACATGGCGTGCCCCTGGTGATTCATCTGGCCGAGACCCAAAGCGAGGTGAATACCCTCCGCGAGCGCTTTGACGTTACACCGGTAAAGCACCTTGCCAACCTGGGGGTGCTGGCGCCCAACCTGCTGGCCTGTCACTGCGTGGTCCTTGACGAGGAGGATAAGGCGCTTTTGGCCGAGCACGATGTCAAGGTGGCCCATAATCCGGAGAGCAATATGAAGCTGGCTTCGGGAATCGCGCCGGTGGCCGATCTTCTCTCTCGCGGGGTGTGCGTGGGGCTCGGCACCGACGGCTGTTCGAGCAACAACGACCTGGACCTGTTTGTTGAAATGGACATGACCGCCAAGCTGCACAAGGCGGCCACCCTGGATCCCACCGCACTGGACGCGGCCACGGTTTTGCGCATGGCCACCATTGACGGGGCCCGCGCCCTGGGACTGGACCATGAAATCGGCAGCCTGGAGAAGGGTAAAAAAGCCGATCTTCTCGTCATCGATACCCACAAGCCCCACCTGACGCCCATGTACCACCCCGTTTCTCACATCGTCTATGCCGTGGGCGGGGCGGACGTGAATACCACCATCGTCAATGGAAAGGTGCTGATGAAGGATCGCGAACTGCTTAACCTGGACGCCGAGAAAATCATGGCCGATGCCCGGCGGATCGCCCGGGAGATTGGGGAGCCAATGTCATGACCTTTGATACGATTATCAAAAACGGGCTGCTGGTTACCCTGGACAAGGGGATGCGCATTATCGCTTCAGGGTGGGTGGGCATTGAAAATGGCTGCATCCGCGCCGTGGAGGCCGGTGATCCGCCGGCCGATGCCGCGGCGATTATCGATGCGGCCGGCGGCATCGTCATGCCCGGTCTGGTCAACACCCATGCCCACCTGCCCATGACCCTTTTTCGGGGGCTGGCCGACGATCTGCCCCTTGAAACCTGGCTCAATCAACACATCTTCCCGGCCGAGGCGAACCATGTTCATGCCGAAACCGTGCATTGGGGCGCTCTTTTGGCCTGCGGCGAGATGCTGCTTTCGGGAACCACCTGCTGCTGCGATGGCTATTTTCATGAAGATGCTGTGGCCCGGGCCGTGGCCACAACCGGTTTGCGAGCGGTTTTGGGGCACGGCGTGGTCGATTTTCCGGCACCGTGCGTATCCGATCCCGCCCAAAACGTCGCCCATGCCAGGGGGTATGCCGAAACCTGGCTTGACCGCACACCGTTGATTCGTTCTTCGATTTTTTGCCATGCACCTTATACCTGCAGCGACGCCACCTTACGCGCCGGGAAAGCCGCTGCCGATGATTTGGGCGTTTTGTTCCAGGTGCATGCCGCCGAAACGCGTTTCGAACGCGATCAATCGATCAATGAGAAGGGCGCTTCACCGGTGGCCCACCTCCACCGTCTTGGCCTGCTTGACGAAAATACCCTTCTGGCCCATTGCGTCTGGCTCGACGAAACGGACATGGATATCCTGGCCGATACCGGGTGTCGCGTGGCCCATTGCCCGGAAAGCAACATGAAGCTGGCTTCGGGCATCGCTCCCGTGCCGGACCTTTTATCGAGGAAGGTTTGCGTTGGCCTGGGGACCGATGGCTGCGCCAGCAACAACGATTTGAGTCTGTTTGGCGAGATGGGCACGGCGGCCAAGCTGCACAAGACGGCCACCGGCGATCCAACGGTTTTGGATGCCATGGCCGTATTGAAAATGGCCACCCTTGACGGGGCCCGGGCCATCGGGCTTGGCGACAGCATCGGCTCCCTGGATACAGGCAAACGGGCCGACATTGTCGTGCTTGACATCCGCACACCCCACCTGACACCCCTCTACCACCCGGAATCCCATATCGTATACGCCGCCGCCGGCGCCGATGTGCGCCATGTGATGGTCGACGGCAATGTGCTGGTTAAAGATCGCCAATTGCTTACCATTGACATCGATGCGGTCATGGGGCAGGTGAATCGCATTGCCCGCAAAATTCTGCATGATTAAGCAGGTGACCATTTAACATTATAATAGAAGGAATCCTCAATGGATATGAAAACTCTCATTACCGCCGCCCGCGGCGACACCCCCTGTGACCTGCTGCTTACCAACGCCAGGATCGTCAATGTTTTTTCCGGACGCATCGTCGAAGGGAGTATTGCCGTCAAGGATGGCTATATCGCGGGCTTCGGCGATTATCAGGCCGAGCGCACAATCGACCTTGGCGGGCGGTACGTGGCTCCGGGATTCATCGACGCGCACATGCATATCGAAAGCGCCATGGTCGGCGTAACCGAATTCGCCCGGGCCGTGGCTCCGTTGGGGACCACCACCGTGGTCGCCGATCCCCATGAGATTGCCAATGTGTTGGGAACCGAAGGGATCGCTTACATGATCAAAACCGCCGACGGCCAGCCCATGGATTGCCTTTTCGCCTTGCCGTCGTGTGTGCCGGCCACGGACATGGAAACTTCCGGGGCGCGGCTGGCGGCCGAGGACCTGGCCCCGTTCTTCGACCACCCGCGCGTGGTGGCCCTGGCCCGAGATGATGAATTATCCGGGGGTGATTTTTTGCCGATCCGATGGTAATGGCCAAGCTGGATTTGGCCAGGGATCGGCGCCGGCCCGTTGATGGCCATGCTCCGGGCGTTGCCGGAAAGCAACTTGCCGCCTATGCCGCCGCCGGAATCGTATCGGATCACGAGTGTACCCGGCCCGAGGAGGCCCTTGAGAAGATCGAGTTGGGCATGCGCATCATGGTTCGTGAAGGCACCTGCGCCCGCAATCTGGATGAACTGTTTCCGGCCATTGACGCCGGCACTTGGGCGCGTATGATGTGGTGCACCGACGACCGTCATCCTCACGATATTCTCACCGAAGGGCATGTGGACGCCATCGTGCGCAAAGCGGTCTCCAAGGGACTTGATCCGATTACCGCCATCCGCATGGCCACCCTCATCCCGGCCGAGTATTTCGAAATCCTGGATGCCGGGGCCATCGCTCCGGGCCGCAAGGCCAACCTGATCGTTTTTTCGGATCTGAACGAGATTCGGGCCGAGGAAGTCTATCATTTGGGACAACTCATCGCCGAAAACGGCCAGTTGGTGTCCGGTGTTCCCCGGCCGGAATCGGTGGCCGTAAAACCTTCCATGAACCTGGATCCGGCCGGACTTGATTTCTCCATCCCCGCAGGAAGCAAACGCATGCGTGTCATCCGGGCCATCGCCGACCAGGTAGTCACCGACTGCGAGATCATGGATGTTCGCGAAGAGGCGGGCCTGGCCGTGGTTGACACGGACCGCGATATCCTCAAAATCGCCGTGGTGGACCGCCACACCGGTAAGGGCGGCATGGGTATCGGATTCGTCACCGGCATGGGGCTGAAACAGGGGGCGCTTGCCTCCAGCGTGGCCCACGATTCCCACAACATCATCGTCCTCGGCGCGAACGATGCTGATATGAAAATGGCTGTCGATCACGTGGCGGCCATGGGCGGCGGCTTTGCGGTGGCCAGCGGCGGCATGCTGCTTGCCGACCTGCCTCTTGCCGATTGCGGGCTTGATGTCCGACCAGCCCCTTGCCACCGTCCGGGATCAAATGGATCATGTGATCGCCGCAGCCACGAGCTTGGCGCCACTCTCAAGGACCCCTTCATGACCCTTGGGTTTCTGGCCTTGCCGGTGATTCCGGATTTGAAGATTACCGATAAGGGGTTGGTTGACGTGGGGCGGTTTGAGGTTGTGCCGTTGTTTGTTTGATGGGTTGTTCAGCTTGTTACAACATTTGCGGTGATGAGACGAGGATGATTGCGAAAGGGGATGAACCATCCTCGTCTCATCACCGCTTACCCTGCATTTTAAGGGGAAAAAATGATAAAGGAACACGATAGAGTAATACTCTCCGGAATCAATTAAAAAAATTCGGGCTTGAGCCTGGCGATATTGGTGCCGTAGTCTATTGTCCCATGGTGAAGGTCAAGCTTTTGAAGTGAAATTCGTTACCCCTTGACGGGGCAACTGCAGCGGTTTTTAGAACTGGAATCCCATCAGGTTCGAGTTGCAGCTGCTCGCGAGATTCCACACGCAAGGTCCCTTTCTGCTGCATAACGATGATAGTGAATCAGGTGCTTTTCTTTTGCAGGGTCACCGCAAGAGCAATTGAGAAAAAGTTCTAATAATAGTTCTTTGCCCTCTCGTCATCACTGTTTTTTTTCCAGACAACGTATTCCCTCTTGTCGGGGCCTAAATTTTCTATGCGGTAGGGAATATTATTTTCATTCAATTTTTGTGATTAGCAAATCTCGTTTCTGTTCATTTGTGCAGTGAACTCTTGGTTTCAATTCAGAAGAGGCATAGCTCATGGTGGTTGACATTAGAATTATGAATGTGATGATGACAAGTTTCATTTTAATTCCAGTACATAACCGGCCGGGCGGAAAGATGGGAAAGGTATTTAAAAAGTTATGAAACAAATGGAAACGAAAACTTTCAAAATAATGCCTTCATTCCGCCCGGCCCGGTGTGAAGGCGTTGGTTATGTTTTTAACTTCTTAAAAAGTAA
The DNA here is from genome assembly GCA_963668455.2 of uncultured Desulfosarcina sp. Lineage (GTDB taxonomy): Bacteria > Desulfobacterota > Desulfobacteria > Desulfobacterales > Desulfosarcinaceae > Desulfosarcina. The sequence goes on along the minus strand of CAXXOY010000011.1, from coordinate 6,092 downwards.
TTAGCGGAAACAAATAATAAAATCCATGTGCCAAGGCCGATCCAAAATATGAGCTCTGAAAAAATTTGCATCCCGACATTCGATTTTTCACGATAACGAGACCATATTGGTCTATTGCTTTTCCAATCGTAAGAATAATAAGAACTATAATCACCTGTAAACATAAAAAAAAATGACATAAGAAGCCAAACAATAAACAGGACTATTTCTGCAAATAAAATTCATTTTATATTATTTCATTTCAGGAAACATAACGCCTTGGTTCACCCGGGCGGGCGACGCATCACGAGAACCGCCGAGAGGCAAAAAAGTGTTGAATAATACCACCGCTCAAAAATGCGCCGCTGTAGCCCGATCCGTGTGCAACCAGATGTTGTGTGCCGGGCACGGCACGTATTCTAAAAGGGTGCGATGAGTCAAGCATACCCTTTGTTGCGAGGCTCATCAAGTCCCAACCCCAGCCCGATGGAGGCGAAGGTGTCAACGGTCGCGAAGAACTGAGCCAATTTGGGTCGTTAAAAATGAGCCACACGCCCCTATCTACTGAATGGCATTTATTGATTCCTCCATATTTTTCCCCTTCAAACGGTAGCTGTTTCCATTGATCGTTATCACTACGCTATGGTGAAGGAGACGATCCAATATCGCAGTGACGATGATTTGATCCTGAAGCAATTCCGCCCAATCGGAGAAGGCCTTGTTAGACGTGATTACGGTACTGGCCTTTTCATAGCGGGTGGCTACAAACTGAAAGAACAGATTGCATTCCTGTCGGTCGATGGGCGTGTACCCAACCTCATCCACGATCACAAGTGAGGATTTATAGTAGCTTCGCCCCTTGCCGGGACGCCCCGCTTCATGGTCCTTTTTCAGTTTGACGATCAGGTCCGCCATGGTTGTGAAATAGATGCTCATACCCGCTTGGCAGGCTTTTAAAGCCAAAGATACAGCCAGGTGCGTCTTGCCAACACCGGGAGGGCCAAGAAAAATGACATTTCCATTTTGGCGAATGAATGTCAGATCAAATAACGACATGACACGCCTACGATCCAGTTTTGGCTGGAAGGTAAAATCGAATTCATCAATACCCTTTGTGAACGGCAACCCGGATATCTTCAGGGCCGTTTCAATCCGGCGTTGTTCCTTCTGCGCCACTTCTTCCTCAAGCAGGTCATCCAAAAAGCTCAGGTAACTTTGACTATTTTGCTCGGCGGATTTAACGATACTGGCCAGGATCTCCCGTATCCGAGGCAAGCGCAGCCTGGTCAGGTTTGCTTCAATGCGGTTGGCCACCAGCGTATCCGTCATGTCCGCACCTCCTGTGCGAACTGCTCATAGGCATCGATCGGGCGGATATCCACCGGTATGTCATACAGGGGCTTATTCGGGCTGATGGTGCATTTGGCGCGGCCCTTACCCTGCTTAGGATGAGCGTATTTGCGCCGGTTCATCTCACGGTCCTTTTTCAGTTCCGCATAAAAGCGCTTGTCTTGAACAAGATTACCTTTGGACGAAGGGATTGTATAGATGACGACCAGACGGTTATCGTCAAAGATCCGCAGGGTACATTCCTTAACTCTCAGAACAACGGTTTTCCCCACCAGCTTGTGCGGGACAACAAAGCCATTGCCTTCGAATCTAACCGTACAATCCTTATGGACTTTCCTGAAGATCCTGTAGGAAGTATCGAAAGGCTGTCGTGGTAACTGGCTAAGATGTGGTTGTTCTCTTTCAAAACGGTCAGCGACGACTTCGTGGGTGGTGCCATGTATCCGCTGATCTTTCATTCGTAACCAACGGTTCAGATCTTTGTTGGCTGTTTCAAGGCAAGCGTATCCATAGCCGCGCCAAAAGCCCTCACGGATGAAGGTGTAAGGTCTCTCGACCTTTCCCTTCACCCAAGCCGCATAGGCTGGTGCCACCCGTGGGATGAACCCGTAATGCAGAGCAAAACCGATCAATGTATCGTTGAATTTGTCTCGTCCCGCTATCCGACCAATGTAGACATTTTTCATCCGGTCATACAGAATTTCGGTGGGCATGCCGCCGAAGTAGTCAAAGGCCCGGATATGGCAATCCAGAAAAGTCGTCAGGTCGCAGTGTCTAATCAGCTCTGCATAGATTTTACGAGAGTAGCCCAAAATTATTGAGAAGAGATATAATTTCTCGACGTTTCCATCGGCATGCTCAACCTGAAACTCTGCAAAATCTACCTGTGCCTGGTAGCCGGGCTCTGTTTCAAATCGCATGTAGGCAACCTTTTGGTGTTGCCCCTTTAGTTGGGCTACCCGGCGTTTGACGATTTCGTAGCTTCCGGTAAACCCCATGTTGACCAGTCTGTCGTAAATCCAGGTCGCCGTATAGTCGTCTTCGGAAAGCCAAGCGTCTATATTGTCCTTAAATGGGTCAAGCAGGCTTCTGCGCCGCCTGGGTTCTGCTGGGGCAAGGATCAACTCCGGATCATCAATGTATTTTTTAACGGTGTTACGGCTGACGCCAAGCTTCCTGGCAATTGCTCGCTGGGTCAGTCCCTTGCGGTGCAAAGTGAGAATATCCAAAATGGTCTCCTTTTTTTCAAAGGTTGAACCTCCTGATTAGTTCTTAGTGAAAAATGCTCACATTAAGCATTTTCCACCACGATGGGTGGCTCAATCTTAAACGACCATTTTTTGGCTCAGTTTATCACGACCATTAACAACATCTGCCCTTTCAAATCCAAAGGCAGGCCGTATTCGTCCTCAAAATCGTCCTGAATGCCCTCAATTTCATCGGGCGTCAGGGCCCGGCCACGTTGGCCGAGATCGCATCGTTTTTTGCGTCTGCGGCAAGATTGCGGATACGGCAGCCTTCGGGCAGCATGGAGCGTAAAAGGGTGCGCGGGCGCACAGAGCCGCTCTTCTGTTCAAAAAAAGTTCAGATTCTCTTATGTCGTAAATTTACAAGCGCCCGGCTATCTGAAATTGGTGACCAATTCGGAATCGGCGACTCTGCGGTGTCTCAATCCTATTTCCGGTTCCTAAATGAAATGAAGGAAGATCACTATCTGAAAAAGCAGGTAGAAGAAATCGAAGAAAAGATCAAAATGTGAAATGTTGAGACCTGACGCCGATGTTTAAAAAAGGACTGTCATGTTCATCCGCATACACCCTTTATTTTTGAAAAAATAGTTTTTTGTTACCAATATCTATGATAGCATTATGTTTAATAAGCGTATTAAGCCCGACTATACCAACCGTACGATATTTTGAGTTCGAGGAATAAAGTTTATCCTTCTTCGTTGACTCAACCGCTCCAACATAATCTTGACCAAGATGATAATTACCTATTGACCAGTTTTTGATTTTTGTTGCAGCAATGGCCCCTTATATTTTTTTTCAATGTCTGCCAGTATATTATAATCAGACTCTATGCGAAGCCCTATTTCCCTGGCCAGATCCCAATCAATAATTGTAAAAGGTGCACCGGTGTCAAGCAAGGCGATTCCTTCAATTCCCTCAAAGCAAAACGGGACAAAGAATACGCTAGACGACAGAGCGGCAATTTCCCCATTTTTAACCCACTGAATATTGACCCCTGTTTTTTTATTCTTTTCAAGAGCAAGCAACTCGACTTCTGTATATCCGTATTCTTTGAGCATTATATCAAGATTTTGAGCCGGTCTGTGCTTAGTAGAAAAACCGATTAGGCCTGGGCGACAAAAAATAACTGCATTGGTAAAACAAAGGAAATCTACACCAAGAAGTCCATGTTTAAAAGAACATTTACCAATAGTAAACGGCCATGATTCGAACTTAAGGCCCCCTATGCTAAACTCTTCTGCCACAGCAGGGAATGTATCGGCCTTTGGGTCTCCAAAAGCCGCTTTGAAAATCGGCACCCTGTCTTCATGATAGTCATATTTTTTCAACTGGAAGTGTTCGAGGTATTTATGGCTAATAAATGAAGACGACGCTCCTGTGTCCAGCAATAGTTTTGCTGGTGTTCTGTTAATGGATACTGTCTTAAGTATTATTTCATTGGATTCGTTAGCTTTTTCTTTGATTATATAAAAATTTTGATTGTCAAGCTCTTTGAGAATCAGGTTTTGTATGAGTTACAAGATCATTTATATCAATTTTTTTAAAAGCCTCATTTGGAAGCTCAACACAAGAGGAAAAGAATATACAACAGATTAAAACAATCCATATCTTTACAGATTTGCTCATATCGTCATTGTGAAAAATAAAACATTCCATCGGATCAGAATTCAATTTTTACTGTATCAAAAGAATGTTATCCAGGCTCAGCTCAAAGTGATCGAACGATTTCTACACCAAGAACATAGTCGCCCATTAAAGTGCGGGTCAAGTATAAAAACACTTCCCCGTGCAAAAAAAAACCTTTTTTCGCTTGACCATATTTGTCGTACTTATTTTGGGATATACCCGCGACCAAACCTTCGGCGTTCTATGTTTGGCCTACTTTAGCGCCACGACACCTGCCTCAAATACCCGGCAGCCTCGACAATCGCCTGCTTTAGAAATGGATATGATTTGACAATATATATGTACCAAGGTATTCAGACACCAAAATATCAAAATACTTTGGCGGCTATAAATTGAACAAAAATTTCAAACTGCTTATGTCGGGGCAGCTGGTATCCCAGGCAGGGGATAAAATTCATATGATTGCACTTGCATTGTGGGTGCTAAAAACCACGGGTTCTTCCGGTAAGATGGGGGCGGTTCTGGCATGCTCTCTGATTCCGGGACTGATTCTGGGATTGTTTTCAGGTGCAGTTATAGATCGATATCCCCGTAAAGCCATTATCGTTGGCACGGACATTATCCGGGGCATCGTGCTTTTGTTGTTTACCTGGCTTATGGCCAAAGGTCTGGTTGATTTTTACCTGGTTCTGGGGATGCAGGTCGTTCTTTCCGTAAATGCGGCGTTCTTTGATCCCTGTATCCCTGCCGTGCTTCCCGGTATTGTCAGCCAAAAGGAGCTGGCCCGGGCCAATGCCATCCACCAGAGTATAAACAGTTTTGCCCTGATCGCCGGTGCCGCTCTTGGCGGAATGGCGGTCGCCGGATTTGGATACATGTGGGTCTTTGCCTTGAACGGAGCCTCTTTCCTGATATCGGCCGGATTTGAAATGTTCATCCGCATCCCGGCCACTAAGGCGGAAAAGCCCGGCCAAAGCCTGATTGCCGATGTCCGGGACGGTTATTCCTACCTGTTCGGCAGCCGTCCCCTGATGGCTGTCATATTTATGGTTACAGCCATTCATTTCTTTGTGGGCAGCATTGAAGTGTTCATGCCCGTAATCGCCAATCAACTCTCCTCACGGGGGGCTGAAACCTTGGGGGTGTTTCAGGCTGCCATGGGCGCAGGCCCCCTGATGATGGCCCTTGTTCTCACCCGGTTGCCTGTAGCGGGGAAGGAAAAGAGAACACTATTCTCTTCGGTGATAATCATGGGCGGGCTTCAAATGCTTTCGTTCCTGCTGCCCAAAAGCGGTTTGCCGGGGATATGCGGGTTTACCATATTCTTTTTTCTCTGGAGCGGGTTTATGATCAGGGCGGCGGTCTCTTTCAAGACCCTTTTGCAGATGTTTGCCGGGCAGGCCTATGGGGGCCGGGTGTTTGCCCTGGCTTCAACCCTCGGAAATGCGGCGATTCCGGCAGCCATGATTGTATTTGGCCTGGTTCTGGAATATATTAGTCCAACTTTGTTGCTACCGGTATCCGGGCTGATACTGGCCGGCATGGGAGGGGCAGCACGGATATTGTTCCGCTCCTGACCCAAACTACGGGATGCAGTGCACCAAACGCTAAGGGGGGCGTTATGACGCGGAAAAGCAAAAATGTGAATGCAAAAAAAATCCAGAGGGTTCAGACCGGTTTAAGAATGGAAAAGCGCCTGATAAAAGTACTCAAAGCCCTTGCTGAATACCATGATATGACCTTGGGAGACCTTCTGGAAGGCATTGTACTTCATGCCTTTGATAACAAAACGCCGTTCAGTGAAGACAATTTAAACCGGATCAGGGAATTAAAAAAAAATCTATGAATTGGACTTGACCAGCGAGGACAGCCACAACCTGACCGAAT
>CAXXOY010000010.1:0-111032 GCA_963668455.2 uncultured Desulfosarcina sp. | reverse complement strand
TGCAATGCGCATTGTCAAAATTCATCGGCTTGCCGGGGAAATCGAAGCCATGAATCGAGGTATGGCTTATACCAATCGACTGCTTACACAGGCCGGATTGGGCGGGCAAACCGTTCAATGCGACGCCGCCGGAGCTGTTTACGATTACACCGAGGACGGCGCCGCTTACCGTGAAGTCATGGTCACTGGGATTGTGGATATGCGGGCCGCCATGACCTGGAAGAATACCCGAACCCTTGCCTTCCGGGCGCCCGCGGCGCAATTCGACAGCTTTCGTCCGATAATGGATGTGATGCGCGCTTCCGTCCAGTTCAATCTTCAATGGATTCTCAAAGAGTCCAAAGGGCAGCAGGAACGTGCTCGGATAGCCAAGAGTGTTTTTGATGAAATTCATCGCATCGACCGGGAAATTGCCGCACGCACCAATGTCAACCGTGAAGAGATCATGAATGATAATTACCTTGTCCTGACGAACCAGGAAGAGTATGTCAACCCGCACACCGGCAAGGTCGAAGTGGACACCGATGCCTACCGATACCGTTGGAAAACGCCCAGTGGAGATGTTTACTACACGAATACCGAAGGCGAAAATTCCAACACCTTTCTTCACCAGACCGGATACGAACGCACCCGGATACGCAAGCGGCGTAATGAGTAGGAAAATCGGTATTGTTGTCAGTGTCAGCGGCTATTGCTATCGAAAGGAGAAAAGACGATTTCGGTGGCGATAGCGATTATGGCGTTTTACCTGAGGGATCGATACGTCGATGCGATCACTCTTTTTCGTTGATAGCCTCGTCTTTTCAGGCCGGGGTGGAGACTATAGTTTGCGGTTAATGCCGAACAGTCCGATCAATCCGGTTCCAAACAGCAACGCGATCAGGGGAAAACCGTCCGAGGCCACGTAAGCTTTGCTGATCAAGAGCAGATGAGTAATTTTGTCGACTGAGGAGAAGGGAAAAACAAAAAAGATAAGTGCCAGTAAAGACCACGCTTTCATTTCTTTCACACCCAATAAGAGTAATAAGAATAAGGGCTGAGTTGTTTGATTCGAGAGAACTCTACAATTAACTTTAAATGTTGCAAACACCACAATAATGTTTAAAAAGTACGTGGGCGATGTCCGTGGTATTTCATGGTTTGACAGTTAAAGCATGTATTCGCATAAGGAACGCATGCCTTGACGCAATGGACTGCATCGGGTAGGTTGTTATTCATAATTTATTAGAAATACGAGATAAAAATGACTCCAGCCGTCAATGTCGCCAAGAAGCGCAAAATCGAATATACGCTACACGCCTATGACCATGACCCCAAAAGCCCCTCGTACGGAGAAGAGGCTGCGGAGAAACTCGGCCTGCCCAAGGAAAGGGTTTTTAAAACCCTGGTGGTAAGCCTTTCGGACAATACCCTCGCCGTTGGGGTGGTGCCGGTCAACACCATGCTGAATATGAAAAATATCGCCAAGGCCCTGGGCGCGAAAAAAGCCGCCATGGCCGATCCCGCCGATGTCCAGCGCGCGACCGGCTATATTCTGGGCGGGGTCAGCCCGCTGGGGCAAAAAAAACGGCTGAAAACGATCATTCACGCCACGGCCGCCGATTATTCCACGATTTTTGTCAGCGCCGGGCAACGGGGGCTGGATATCGAGCTGGCCCCGGATGATCTGCGCAAACTGGTTAACGGAATTTTTGCCGATATCTGTTGAAGGAGCCTTCCAGGCCATCACAATGGTAAATATAAACTCCCCCCTTTATAATGATGATCTTCGTGATCATATGCGATGTCGGCTTGAGCGGTTTGACCGTCGATCTTCGCCGCGTGAAGGGTTGAAAAAGGCGGCCGTCGCCCTGACCGTCGTCAATCCTCAAAACGGGAATGACGCCCCCGGGCAGGCGGCCATGATTCTGACCCGCAGGGCCGCCACCCTGAAAAACCATGCCGGGCAGTGGGCCTTGCCCGGGGGGCGGATGGAAGTCGGCGAGCGGCCGGAGGAAACCGTGTTGAGGGAACTCGAAGAAGAGGTCGGGTTGCGGCTTGACCCGCGGCGGATCATCGGCCGCCTTGACGATTATGATACCCGATCAGGTTTCACCATCAAGCCGGTTGTCGTGTGGGGTGGCCGCGGAGTGCGTTTGCGTCCCAATCCAGGCGAGGTGGCCTCGATTCATTTAATAGCCCTGTCCGAATTCATGCGCGAGGATGCCCCCATCCTCGAAGATATTCCGGAAAGCAAGAACCCCGTCTTGATGATGCCGGTGGGAAATAACTGGATCGCCGCGCCGACGGCCGCGATTCTTTATCAGTTCCGGGAAGTGGCGATTTTGGGGAACCAGCGTAGGGTGGCGCATTACGATCAACCCTATTTTGCCTGGCGGTAGCTGCCTTTTGCCGGCGACCAATCGGTATCAGCGACAGCGGCCATCGCGATCGTTATCGAAAAGAGAAAAGACGATTTTGATGGCGATACCGATACTGATGCTATGCATCACATCGAGAAAAAATGGGTTCCCGGATCATCCGTTGCGTGAGCTAATTGCCTTTAATGTCAATAGAAAACAAGTCATCCCGGTTTTCCAGCAGCAACGCCATATAATCCGCTTCCATTTTGATCATTGTGTGATCCTCATTTCTCAACCATTCGCTCAGCCAGGCGAAACGGATGGCGAGCATCAGATCGGGAAGGGTCTGCCAACTGGCCGGGGCAAAGATACCGGCCCTTTTCAGTTGATGGATCAGACGGGCCGCAAAAGGACCTTTCAGGCTGCCGGGGTCTTCGATGCCGAGACAACCCAACAGATTGGCAGGATCGTAAAGCTCCGGCTTGATGCCGCAAAATTCCCAGTCAATTACCAACCGAATACCGGATACATCCCAAAGGATGTTCAAGGGATGAAAATCGCCGTGACAAAATCGGGTGGGCAGCTGGTCATGCACCGGAAAGAAATGCGTTTTCAGGTGGTCCATAAATGGCCGGTACAGGGAAGCGATCTCAGGATGGCGGTCAGCGAGAGTGCTGAACAGGTCAACACCATAATGGGCGATGGAGAATTCGGGCTCGCCGACGGAGTCAATTTTATGCCTCTCACAGACTCGGAATAACTGAATGAGAAATCCCGCCGTCGCATCGCCGCGCCAGCCATCAAAGGCATAATCCGGACGATTGAGATTGACCCCGGGGGTGTAGGGGCAGATCTGCCAGAGCCCGTGCCAGCCCCTCTCACCAATCAGGGTCAGGGCCTCGCCGTCGATGTCCGGCAAATAAACTGCCACCTGTTCCAGTCCATGCACAGCCAGTGATTGAAGTGTGGCTGCGATTCTCCGTTTGCGGCCGTAAACGCACGACGGGATTTTTTCCAGAACGAACAGACGCCCTTCTGCCGATTCGACCACGCCGCGCCAGGCGCTGCGCTGGGGGCTGCCGGCAAGGGGCAGTTCCGGCCGGAAACGGGATAGATCCATTGCCCAGCGCCGGGAGGCCGCCGATAACAAATCGTCTGTGTCTAATTCATCCGGCAAAACGTCTGGTGCACGGTTTCGGCGTGGGCTTTGACCTTGACCTTGTTCCATACTTCACGCACGATTCCTTCGGGATCGATGAGATAAGTGGTGCGAACAATGCCCATGTACTCGCGGCCGGCCATTTTTTTCTTCTGCCAGACCCCGTAGGCTTCAAGTGCTTTATGCTCGGGGTCGCTGAGCAGGGTGACGGTCAGATCGTGTTTGGCGGCAAATCGCGTGTGGGATGCTTCCGAGTCGGCGCTGATGCCGATGATGGCGGCATTTTTCTTTTTGAAGGCGGGCAATAACGCCGAGAAATCCCTGGCCTCGGTGATGCATCCGGAGGTGTTGTCTCGGGGGTAAAAATAGAGCACGACCCATTTGCCCGAGAAATCGGATAGGGATACGGAGTTGCCGTCCTTGTCGTTCAGGGTGAAACCCGGTGCGGGATCACCCGCTGATAGCGTTTGCGTCATGATGGTTTATTCATTTTTTCCAGTACGGGTTGATGATGTCTTCGAAAATCGCCAGGGCCGCTTCACTGCCGTAACCGGCGGCGGTCACGATTTGTTTGGAGCCGCCGGTTACATCGCCTGCCACGTAAATTCCAGGAATGCTGGTTCGGAAACGGTCGTGTTTGATGTATCCCCCCTCGGTTAATTCCAGCCCCACTTTGCGGGCCAGATCCACAGCCGGATCGTAACCGATGGCCAGGAATACGCCGTCTGCCGGCTGGCCGGCGGTGACGCCGGCCTTGTTGTCCAAAAGGACCACTTCCGTGACCCTGTCCTTGCCGACTACTTCTTTGACCTCGGTGTTGTAAAGGATCGGTACGCCGTTGTCGACGAGTTGTTTGATCAGTACTTCCTGGGCCTTGAGCCGGTCCCGACGGTGGACCAGGGTGACCTGGACGCCCATGTTGTGAAGGTGCAGGGCTTCGGTGGCGGCACTGTTGCCTCCGCCAACCATGAAGACCCGTTTTCCGCGGTACAGGGGGCCGTCACACGTGGCACAGTAACTGACGCCGCGTCCGGAGAAGCGTTCTTCTCCGGGTACGCCCAGGTGCCGATGAGAAGCGCCGGTGGCGAGCAGTACGGCCCGGGTTTTAAATTTGCGGCGCGAGGTCTGCACGACAATCGGCTCGCCGGGAGTGATGTCCACGACTTCCTCGCCCGGGAAAATCCGCACGTATTCCAACGCATGGGTGACCATGATGTCAACCAGGGTCTTGCCGCCGACTTCCTTCATTCCCGGATAGTTCTCAACCACCGGAGTGAGAGCCACCTGACCGCCCAGGACGCCTTTTTCAACCACCACGGATTCAAGGCCGCTACGGGCCGCGTAGATGCCGGCGGTCAGGCCCGCCGGGCCGCCACCCACAATAACTAATTGGCATTCCACCTCGGCCGCGTCGCTTTCAGGAATGAAGACGGTCTGCTGCTCCATTTTGTCCAGGGAGGAGATGAACAGCTCCTCGGTCTGGGCGCCCAGGGCGATGAGAACATCGTTGGCGAAGGTCTGGGGCACGGAGTGGGCGCCGTATTGCTCGGCCATCTCGGCGTTGGCCTGGATGTCGATTATCTCAAGGGAGATGATTGCCGGGCTGGCCACGGCCGCCTTGAGGGCGTTCAATGCCTGCTGCGGGCAATAGGGGCAGGAGGCACTGACAAATACCTTGACCTGTCGCTGTTGGTCGATCTTTTTCAGAATCGTGGCCGATGCGTCATTCAGGTCGCTGCTTCCAGTGCCGATGCGCATGAGCAGTTCCATGAAAATGCGGCCCTCTTCTCCCATGGGCGCGCCCAGCCAGCGAATGTTGTAGTGATCCGGATCAAAGACCATGGACGGGGAGTGGTCGATGCCCATTTTTTTAGCCTTCTCATGGGAGAGATCATATTCCCTGAGAATTATTTTGTCGGTCAACTGCTTGAAAAAACGCAGGGCCTGGCGGGCGGCGTCATTGAAAACATCGTTTTTCCCGCCCTGTGTGAACAGATAGATGGGGATTTCCCGCTCGAGCCCGTCGAGCATCCCACGAATCTCCATTCGAACCTGCCGCATCTGGTTTTCGTCGATATCGTGTTCCTGAGCCATGGTTGGTCCTCCTGTCAATCCTTAAACACGAGTTTGCCGCCAAACCACCCGGCGGTGCCGGCGGCACCCAGCATGACGAGGTTGATCAGAAAGAAAAAGGCTCGCGAGACCTGCCCGCTGCTCACCACCTCCGGGTTGACCAAAAGCCAGATGAAAAGCAGCCAGGAGGTGAGCGTCACGGTGATTCCACAGACGATCTTGACGGTAAACACGGTGGTTTTGGCGCCGCTAAAACGGTTTTGCCAGTCCACCCAGCCGGTGAACAGCACCAGCGGCATGGACAGCGCGACAACGCCAAGGTTATAGACCGCCGCGGTGGCCATTCCCTTGAATCCGAAAAATGCCGACAAAAAAATGAATAAAACGGCAACCGGCAAAAGGCCGTTGGGAAGATGCACGCTGATGGGATGACCGTGGAATTGGGTCATCATCTTGAACCATTTGCGGTATTTCGGGTCCTGGAACCAGGCGGGCGCCGAGGATGAAGATTGCTTTTCCTCGACCATTTCGGTCCGGGAACCTTTCTCCGCCTCTGAAGATTCTTTTTCCTGTCTCGTTGTATCCGCAGATGGCTTGGCCGTTGTGACTACCTCCTCGGTAACCTCAATGAATTTGCTTTTGGGCGCGCCGCAAACCGGGCATTTATCGGGCGGTTCATCGCCGGTGTGAATGTATCCGCAGACCGTGCATTTCCATTTCCGGGTGCCCTTTTCGCCCTGAGCGGCTTTCTCGGCGAGCGGCTCGGCGGCTGGTGCGGATTTGGGCGTGGCGGCCGTCTCTTTCGGTGTGCCGTCTTCGTTCACTTCGACAAACCGACTTTTGGGCGCACCGCAAACCGGACATTTATCGGGCGGCTCATCGCCGGCATGAATGTACCCGCAAGCCAAACATTTCCATTTTTTCATTTTATCGCGATCCTTATCTTTTTAGTGGATAATAGAAATCCGCAAGCCTGGCGGCTATCGCTCGTCAAGTGGCGCAAACGCACACTCGTCGGGCCCACAGTAATCGCCGATATAATCTGATTCGGGCCGGTACAGGGTCGGCTTGGCATCCGCGCCCCCGAACTGTTCCTCGATGACGTGGGCGGTCCATCCGGCGATACGCGAGATCGCGAAAATCGGGGTGAACAGATCCACGGCAATGCCCATGTAGTAGTAAAGCGAGGCGCTGTAAAAATCGACATTGACGAAAATGTCCTTGCCTTTTCTCTGCTTGAAAGCGGCTTTGCCCTTCACTTCCAGCTCCTTGGAAAGGTCGTACCAGCGGGTGTCGCCGGCGCGTTTCCCCAGGGTTTGCGACATGGGGGCAAGAATGTGCGCCCGGGGGTCGTCCACCTGGTACACCGCATGGCCCAGGCCCATGATCACCCCGCCCGAGTCGAGAATGTTGGCAATATAATCGTCGACCTTGCCTGCATCTCCGATGGCCAGCAGCATCTGCATGACGCGGGTGTTGGCGCCGCCATGCAGGGGGCCGGATAGGCTGCCCACCCCGGCGGCTACGGCAGCGTACATGTGGGCCTTGGTGGAGGCCACTTCGCGGGCCGCGAAGGTGGAGGCGTTAAAGGAGTGCTCGGCGTGCAGTACCAGGGCCGCGTCCATAAAACCGGCCAGTTCTTCGTCGGGTTTTTCTCCGCTTAACATGTAGAGGAAATTGGCCGCCTGGCCCAATGTCGCGTCCGGTGCCACGGGCTCTTTCCCATTGCGAATCCGATCCCAGGCGGCGACGATGGTGGGGAATTTGGCGATCAGGCGAATGGCCGTGCGTCCGGCACTATCGATATCCGTATTGGCGGTGTCGGGGTCGAAAAAGGCCAGCATGGGCACCGCCGCCTGGAGCACATCCATGGGCAGCGCCGTTTGAGGCATGCTTTTCAACGCCGTAAGAATCTCGTCAGGAACTTCTCGCTCCTGGGCGATGTGACGCGTTATTTCCGCAAGCTCCTCTGAATTGGGGAGTCGTTCGAAAAGCAGCAGGTGAACAATCTCTTCGAACGAGGCTTTTCCGGCCAAGTCTTTGACCAGATATCCGCGATAGACCAACTTGCCCTCGGCGCCATTGACATCGCTGACCTTGGTGCTGGCAATCGTGACGCCCCGTAATCCGGTATTTATGGCGGGTTTACATGAGTCTTCCATAGGGCTCCTCCTGATCGCTTTTGGGATCAATTCGTATTGGCAACAATGGGGGTAAATCGTCACCTTGTCGGTGCGTTACACGTAAGGCTCGATCCAAATTACACTTCAAATTGTATGCCACAAATCGATTGCCGCTATTCTCGATGGTACGATGGCGCGGAAGCGTTAAGATTTAAGTGTTCGGTGTCAGGTTGCGGATCATCGTTCAATTGTATCAATGGTATAATCGATACATGATTGTCTCACAATACAACCGATCGGGGTAAGAGAACGGGTAAAAAAGACGGTTGCGTGTCTAACCGGCCGTGCGGGCTTCCTCGCGGCGCTTTTTCGAGCATTGGGGGCACAAACCGGTGAACTCCAGGTTGTGGCCGATAATTTCGAAAACCGTGGTTTCGTAAAGATCGTTTTCCAGTGTGTTCAACGGGGCGATGGGCGCATCGTCAACGCGGTCGCAGTCGATACATCTGATATGATAGTGTTTTTGCGGAACCCCATCATAGCGTTTGGTTGGGCCGGAGAGGTTCAGACGCTGGATTTCACCCATTTCGCAAAGCACGTCGAGATTGCGATAAACGGTTCCCAAGCTGATGCGGGGCAGCCGTTTGCGCACCCGTTCGTAGATTTCGTCAGCGGCCGGATGATTGTTGACCCTTCTGAGTTCTTCAAGAATAACCCGGCGCTGTTTGGTCATCCTTGTTTTTTTTTCGTCCAAGACCACGATCTCCAAAAATGTTGGTTGATTATTTCCTAAGCTTAAATCGGGATGATGTCAAGTGAAGGGCTATACGCTTTGAAAAACGGATATTTCGGCAACGGGGACCAGGATGCCGATTGCGGACGAGTGCAAAATGAAGATGCCGTAACCTTGTGAATCCGCGCAAAACGTGTAAAACTAAGCCTGATTTTGATATAATGGGGCGAATGCCTCAGCTCCTTTCTTGTCGGCGGGGCTCAATTCCCTATCGCTCATTGCCCCGAACAGAGCACTTCGCCTTTTTTGCTCGGTTTATGTTTTTGAACGTTTTTCGGTACAGATGTTGCTGTCTCTTTATGTGCTTTTGGCAATCTTGGATTCGGATTAACAACAATACTCACCGTCCTCTGGCCTATGGCCACGGACCCTTCGCCGTCGCACCGTTGCGATATCATCAAGGTTAACGGATGAATGTGATCCAGTTAAAAAAAGGCTATTCTCCGCGCATCGCGGGCGCTCCTTTGCTGGCGTCCACACCCATCGACCCTCCCCTCCATGTGGGGCTGGTTCCCGAAAAAATTCCTTTTATAAAGCCTCGTCTCCTGGTGGAGGAGGACGGTTCGGTTGCCGTTGGGACGCCCCTTTTCGAGGACAAGCGCAATCCACGGATTCGTTTTGTCTCACCGGGAGGCGGGCGGGTGACACGTATCGCCTTCGGCCCCCGTCGGGTTATCCGGCAAATCGTGATCGAGTTGGATAAAGAGGAAATGTTCGAGACATTTGATGTCCCTTCGTCCGATGGATTGGACGGCCTTTCCCGAGAAGACCTGGTCGCTCTCTTGCTGGCGGGAGGCGTCTGGCCTTTTTTAAGATCGCTGCCCTATATGGATGTCGCCGATCCCGAAACGTCTCCGCCGGCGATTGTCGTGCGACTGGGTGATGACGAGCCTTTCGCGCCGGACCCACGGGTGTATCTTGAGGGCCGCCAGGAGGATTATAATAAGGGCGTCGAGTTGCTGGAAAAACTGGGCGAGCGGGTTCTAATCCATTTTGCAGGCGAGGATTCAGCGTTGTTCGGATTAGCGCCCGGCACCGATGTTCACTGTTTTACCGGTCCCTATCCGACGGGCAACCCGGCAGTACAGGTGTATCACACCAAAAACGGGCCGGAGTTGAACCGGGCCTGGTTTATCGATGGCCAGGACGTAATTCTGCTGGGAGAATTCATGCGAACCGGCCGATACCCTACCGGTCGGGTCATGAGCGTGGGCGGAAGCCTGGCGGCCAATCCCGGACATGTTCTCACCAGGGCCGGTATTCCCCTAACGTGGCTGGTTGATGGGGCGCTGCCATCCAAAACAGGCGTCCGATTTGTCGTCGGAGGGCTTTTTACCGGGTATGCCGGCAGTCCCGCCAGTTTCATGGGCATTTATCAAAATGCCCTGAACCTCATCGACGATGGCGATCATGAGGAGCTGCTTGGGTTTATCCGTCCGGGAATGGGCAAACCCAGCTATTCCAGGACGTTTTTATCCGCCTTGCGCAAGAAGCCTTTTCCCATGGATTGCGGCCGGCACGGAGAAGGGCGTGCCTGTGTCAACTGCGGCACCTGCGCCACGGTCTGCCCGGTGGATATTCTGCCCCAGTTTACCATGAAGTGCCTGGCGGCCGACGAGGTGGAGGAGGCCCTGGCTCACGGCTTGCTCGATTGCGCCGAATGCGGGCTGTGTACCTACGCCTGCCCCTCCAAGATCGAGCTCTGTGAGTTGTTCAAGAAGGCCAAGGCCGGCTACTACAAAGAAACGGTATAAAAGAAGGCGACAACAACACGATGAAAGCGCTCAAATACCTGTTCGATACCACCCGGAAACACTTTGACTCCGGCGGCAAACTGTCTCGCCTGTATCCGCTTTACGATGCCATCGAGACAGTCGCCTTTGCCCCGGCGCTGCCCACCCGGGCCGATGCTCACGTCAGGGACAGCCTGGATCTGAAGCGGTTCATGACGTTTGTGATCATCGCCCTCATGCCGCCCTTTTTCTATGGGATTTACAATACCGGCTATCAGTCAGGTGCTGTCGGCGGTCTGGATGTGGGGCTTGTTGCCTGTCTGTGGCGCGGCGGTCTCGTTGTCTTGCCCATGCTGATGGTCTCCTACGCCGTGGGGCTTTTCTGGGAGATCTTGTTTGCCTCCCTGCGCGGGCACAAGATCAGCGAGGGGTTTCTGGTCACCGGCCTGCTGTTTCCCATGACCTTGCCGCCCACCATGCCGTTGTGGCAGGTGGCAGTGGGAATAAGCTTCGGCGTGGTGATCGGAAAAGAGGTGTTCGGCGGCACGGGAAGAAATGTGCTCAACCCGGCATTGACCGGCAGGGCTTTTCTTTTTTTCGCCTATCCCGTCAACATGTCCGGCGACCGGGTTTGGGCCGTGGTTCAGCAAGGCGGGCAACAGGCCGTGGACGCGGTGTCGGCGGCCACGCCCCTGGCTCTGTCCCCCCTGGCGGCCACGGGTGAGGCGCTGAACAGGATTTTTGCCGATGCCGGCTATACATTCGATAAACTATTTTTCGGAAGCATTCCGGGCAGCGTGGGGGAAACCTCGACCCTGATGATCCTGTTGGGGGCTTTTTTCTTGATTCTCACCGGGGTGGCCAATTATCGGATCATGCTGGGCGGCGTACTGGGCGTGTTGGCCGTGGCCTATCCCGGATATCTCATCAACCTTTCTTCCGGAGGGGAGGCGGCACGGATGTTTTCTCTTCCTCCGGCCTGGCATCTGGTGATGGGCGGGTTTGCCTTCGGAATCGTTTATATGGCCACCGACCCGGTGTCGGCGCCGGGGATGAACCTTTCGCGATGGATTTACGGGTTTGCCATCGGCGCGCTTACGGTGATGATCCGGGTGTTCAACCCGGCCTACCCGGAAGGAGTAATGCTCTCCATTTTGTTCATGAACCTGTTCGCGCCATTGATCGATCATTTTGTCATCAAGGCCAGGCTTGGAAAAAGGGTGCCCAATGTCTGATCAAGTTAAATCCATCGTGTTTACAGCCGTGGTGGCCCTGGTGTGCAGCCTGCTGCTTACAGGCGCGGCCAGCGGCCTGAAAGAGCGCAAACTGCGCAACGTGGCCGTGGATCGCCAGAAAAATATTCTCAAGGCAGCCGGCCTGATCGCCCTGGACCGGAAGCCTACCGCCGGCCAGATCGAGAAGATCTACAATGAGAACATCCGCTGCGGTACGCTGGACGGCGCCGGGCGCATCCAGACCGGTGATGTCGACGGCCTGCCGGTATGTTTCAATGTCAAGGACGGAAAACCCGCGGCCTACATCCTGCCCGTGGATTCGCGGGGGCTGTGGGGCAGGATTCATGGCTACATGGCCATCGAGAACGACGGCAAGACCGTGGCCGGATTTTCCGTCTACAGCCATAACGAAACCCCGGGGCTGGGGGGAGAAATCGAGAAACCCTGGTTTCAGGAAAATTTCGTGGGCAAGAAAATCGTGGACGAGAAAGGCGAGTTCGTGTCCGTGGGAATTGCCAAAGGCAAGGTCGCCGATATGATCCCCAGGGCGCGCCAACCCAATTATGTGGACGGGATCTCCGGCGCCAGCCTGACCGGTAAGTTCCTCACCGGAGGGCTGAAGGAAGTACTCACTGAATACGAACCGCTGAGCGAGGCGTTTCGAGAAGGTGAGGTCGCTCTTCCTTCGGGGAGTTGATTATCTCTGAAAAACGCTATCGGTATCAAAAAGGACGATAGCGATAGCGATTTCGATAGTGATGAGAGGATGTCATGAAAGTATTTCAATCGCCCACATTCAAGGCTTTTTCCGAACCGCTAGTCAAGAACAATCCGGTTTTCATTCAAAGCCTGGGGATTTGTTCCGCTCTGGCGGTGACGGTGCAGCTTAAAACCGCGGTAGTCATGGCTTTGGCCATGACGTTGGTTACGGCGTTTTCGAGTTTTACGATTTCCGCCATGCGCAAGGTGATTCCCCGCAACGTTCGCATGATCGTCGAATTGTCGGTGATCGCCTCTCTCGTGATTTTGGCCGATCAGTTGCTGCGGGCCTACCTGTACGACATCAGCAAGCAATTGTCGGTGTTTGTCGGCCTGATTATCACCAATTGTATCGTCATGGGACGCGCCGAAACCTACGCTCTGGGTAATCCCCCCCTGCGATCCTTTATGGATGGGATGGGCAACGGAGTTGGTTATGGAATGGTGCTCGTCGCCGTGGCGGCCATCCGGGAGCTTTTGGGCGCCGGCAAGTTATTCGGTTTCGCCGTCATCCCCCAGGCCGCCTATGATGCCGGGTATATGAACATGGGGTTCATGCAGCTCGCCCCGGCGGCGTTCATCATCATTGGACTACTGGTATGGCTGCAAAAAAGTCTCACAAAAGGATAGCTGCATAAATGGAAAATCTGATTGGGTTATTTCTCAATTCGGTGTTCGTGGGCAATATTTTGCTTTCCTATTTTCTGGGAATGTGCTCCTTCGTGGCGGTATCCAAAAACATGGATACCGCCATCGGCCTGGGATTTGCCGTGGTGTTCGTGATGTCCATCACCGCGCCGGTCAACTGGCTGGTGTTCAAATATCTGCTGGCGCCCGGGGCCTTGGATTGGGTGGGGCTGGCGTCCGTCGATTTGAGCTTTTTAAAGTTCATTACCTTTATTGCCGTGATCGCCGCTCTCGTGCAGATGGTGGAGATGGTCATCGACCGCTATTCGCCGCCGCTTTACAATGCCCTGGGTGTGTTCTTGCCCTTGATCGCCGTTAATTGCGCCATTCTGGGTGCATCGCTGTTCATGGTGGAGAGAAATTACACCTTTGTGGAAACCGTGGTGTTCGGATTTGGCTCCGGGGTCGGCTGGCTGATGGCCATTGTTTCCATGGCCGCCATCCGCATCAAAATGCGTTACGCCGATGTTCCCAAAGGGCTGGAAGGTTTCGGCATCACCATGATCATGACCGGACTTATGGCCATGGGGTTTATGCTGTTCTCGGGAATTACGTTATAGCCTGTTTGAAAAGTCTGGAACAGGCTACCATTGGAAGGATAGAAGGAGTCCGCTTTGATCTACATCGTCGGTGCAACCGTTTTTCTCTCCGTTATTCTGGTGCTCGTGGGGCTTTTGCTCTTTGTCGAGGGCAAGGTGGTGCAGAAAGGGACCAACCATATCGTCATCAACAACGACGAGGAAAAGAGCATTGACGCTCCGTCGGGCAATACCTTGCTTTCCGCCTTGTCGTCAAACGGTATCTTCATTCCCTCCGGTTGCGGGGGCGGCGGCGCCTGCGGCATGTGCAAATGCAAGATCGAGGAAGGCTCCCGGGGGCCGCTGCCCACCGAGCTGGCCCACCTGTCGCGCATGGAAAGAAAAAACGACATTCGCCTGGCTTGTCAGATGAAAGTCAAGGAGGATCTGAAGATCCGCATTCCCGACGATATCCTGTCGGTTAAAAAGTACAGCGCCACCGTGGTTTCAAACGAAAACGTAGCCACCTTTATCAAGGATTTGATTATCCAACTGGACGATGGCGAGCAGCTTGATTTTACCGCCGGGGCCTATATTCAGATCGATATCCCCGAATACGAGATTCCCTTTGAGCTTTTCCGTGTGCGCGTTGCTGAGCGCTACCGGCCGGACTGGGATCGCTTTAACCTGTGGGGGTTGCGCGGTAAGAATCTGGCGCCGGTTTTTCGTGCGTACTCCCTGGCCAATCCGCCGGCGGAAGCTGGCCGATTACGGTTCACGATCCGCATCGCGACGCCGCCGCCCGGAACCAAAAATCTGCCGCCGGGCACCGGTTCCACCTTTATCTTCAATCTTAAACCAGGCGACAAGGTGACGCTAAGCGGCCCCTTTGGCGAGTTTGCCGTCAAACAGACAGGCCGGGAGATGTGTTTCGTGGGGGGCGGCGCCGGCATGGCGCCCTTGCGCAGCCAGATTCTCGACCAACTGTTAACGGTCAAGGCTGATCGCGTCATGTCGTTCTGGTACGGCGCACGGTCCAAGCTGGAACTGTTTTTCGACGAGGAGTTCAAGGATCTTGAAGAAAAACACGCCAACTTCTCTTACCATGTGGCGCTCTCCGACCCCATGCCCGAGGACAACTGGGAGGGCATGGCCGGATACATTCATCAGCAGCTGAGAGATAGCTACCTGATCGATCACAAAGACCCCACCGAGATCGAGTACTATCTTTGCGGGCCGCCGCCCATGGTTGCGGCGGTTGAGAAGATGCTGGACGATCTGGGGGTGGAGCCCGAGATGATTGCCTACGACAAGTTCTAAAGCAGGCTTTTTTATAGGAACATTTTTTCCGGCGGCCGGCGCTCGGGAACATAATCGTGAGCGATGGTCCCATCGTTCCAGGCTTTGGAAACATAGAGGTTGCAGTAGCAGGAACCAAATTCGTCAACATCCGGTCCCCGGTACTCACAGGGACAGATAATATCCTTGTCTGCATCCCGGTCGCCGGAAGCCAACCGGCAAGGGCAGGCCATGTACCCGTATCGCTCCTTGTTGAGAAGCAACGCTTCCAGAAGATCCATGACCCGTTCCCGGTCATCGCTGAAATAATAGCCCTTGGCTTCCTGGACTTTCTTTAACTTCTCGTAAATCTGGCCAGCGTCCATTACAGTCCCAGCGCCTCCTTGATTTTATCTTTCTTGTAACCCACGATCACTTCGTCGCCAATGACCACGGTGGGAAACGAACAGCGGGGGTTGACTTTTTTTACATCCGCGATGGTAGTCTTGCGCTCGTCTCCCTGGAGAAGATCGACATCCACGAAATCGTATTTGACCGTGTTGTCGTCCATCAATTTTTTTGTGGATTTGCAATGGCTGCAAGTACTCAGTGAGTAGATTTTTACAGGTTTATCCGTCATGGGAATCCTTTCCGCAAAAATACGGGGGCGCCGCGTTGGGGCTCGGTCCCCCGCTTTTCACAAAGCCTGTTTTGATTTAATGCCAAGATCTAATAAAGTAATTGCCCGTTGAAACCGGGTCAAGCAAAATTAATCAAAACGGACAACGATTTCGTCAAAGCTTTTGCGCCATTTGGGCGGCGAAAGGGTTTGTTTGTCATCGAAATGGCCCACAGCCAGAAGGATCGGCACCCAATACTGGTCCGGGATGTTAAACGCTTTTTTCACGCCGTCATGATCAAACCCGTCCATGGGGTGCGAATCCAGACCCAGGTTTTTTGCCGCCAGCATCAGCGACATGGCGAAAAACGCGGTGTTCTTGATGGCAAAGGCCAACTCCTTCTCGGGGCTCTGGCCGTAAAGCGAAGCTCTTGCGTCGGCGAACCACTGCCGCTGTTCTTCCTGCATGGCGCCGGAGGCCACCAGTTCCTTGAAATTCTTCTCCACAAAGGGATGACCTTCCTTCCAGCCGTCACGATCCGCCAGGACAATAAAGACAACCGGTGCTTCGGTGATTTTGGGTTGATTCCAGGCAAGTTCCCGTAGTTTTTCTTTCTCCGCCGCTTGGGTCAGAATCATCAGGGACCAGGGTTGAAGGTTAAAACCCGATGGCGCAAGGGCCGAGGTTTCGACGATTTGTTTGATCAGGGCTGCGTCCACGGGTTTGTTCGGATTGAAAAAGTTTACCGCACGTCTATTTTGTATGACTTGATTAAAATTCATATCATTTCCTTTCGGTTTTTATGCGCTTTAAAATCAGAGGTGTCTGCCACACCTCCCGCTCTATATAACAAGAATCGTGCCGTTCGTGTAGAATTTGTACAACCATCACAAATTAAAGCTTTTTTGATTGCCTCGATCTGAAAACCAAGGTGGCCTGACCTGTCCCATCAATTTCTTCTGAGACAAAATATTGAGACGGTTTTCGGGAGCGATTCATACATTGAAAAATCTTTCCGCACTAATTTAGTTGATTTTTAATTGAAAATGATAATCATTCCTGATAGAGGTATGTTTAGTACATGTGCCCATTGTCAACGGGTAACATCGAGCAGTTCGTAAAATGCTTTTAATTCAATACCGCACCCACATTAACGACCAAATCATAGGAGGACTCTCTAATGGCAGAAATCAAAAAAGCAGCCCCGAGAGCCGCAGCTCCAAAAGTGGCTGACCCTATTGCCGCATCCATCGATGCCGGAACCCAGGAGTTGATTGCCCGGGCTCAGCAGTTGAGTATCGATACGGTATTCGACCGTGCGGCAAGCATGAAACCATGTAATATCGGTATTCAGGGCATCTGTTGTAAAAACTGCGCCATGGGGCCCTGCCGTCTGCCCCTGCCCAAGGGCGGCATCCAAGGCGAGGATACCCGCAAAGGCCTTTGCGGCGCCACGGCCAACACCATTGCCGCCCGTAACTTTGTCCGCATGATCGCCGGCGGTGCGGCTGCTCACTCAGACCATGGCCGCAGCGTTGCCGAAGTTTTTTTAAGTGCCGCCCGTAAGGAGACCGACGCATACAAGATCAAGGACACCAATAAGTTGCTTGCCGTTGCCCCGCATCTTGGAGTGACCACGACGGTTGAAGTGGACGGAGAAGTCAAGGATCGAGACATGGACGAAATTGCCCTGGAAGTGGCCAAAAAAGCCGTAGAGGAATGGGGCAAGGCCGAAGGAGAGTTGCTTTACGCCAAACGAGCACCGGAACCGCTATACGAGAAGTGGAAGAAAAACGGTGTGATTCCCCGTAACATCGACAGAGAAATCGTCGAGATCATGCACCGTACCCACATGGGCGTGGATCAGGACTACAAAAATCTAATCAAACAGGGCACCCGTTGTGCCTTGGCGGACGGCTGGGGCGGCTCCATGCTGGCCACCGATCTTCAGGACGTGCTCTTCGGTACCCCGTATCCCCTGCAAGCCGAAGCCAATTTGGGCGTGATGAAGGAAGATCACGTCAACATCATTGTCCATGGCCATGAGCCGGTGCTCTCCGAGATGATCGTTGCCGTGTCCCAAAAACCGGAAATGATCGAGTATGCCAAGTCCAAGGGCGCCAAGGGGATCCAGCTGGGCGGGATCTGCTGTACGGCAAATGAGATTTTCCAGCGCCACGGCGTACCCCAGGCCGGTACCTACCTGCAGCAGGAGCTGGCCATCATCACCGGCGCCTGTGACGCCATGGTGGTGGACATCCAATGCGTTTTCCAGAACCTGGCCAATGTGGCCGAATGTTTCCACACCAAGCTGATCACCACCCACCCCATCGCCAAGATGGAGCAGGACAGCGTGATTCACATCGAGTTCGACGAGCATTATGCCCTGCAGGATGCGGAGAAGATCGTCAAGATGGGCATCGACAACTTCCAGAACCGCGGCAGCGAAGTGATGATTCCGCGCTACAAGGCTTCGGCCATCGGAGGATTCAGTGTCGAGTCGATTCAGTACCATTTGGGGGGAACCTTCCGCGGGGACTACTACACGCTCAACGACAACATCATCAACGGCCGCATTCGAGGGATCGCCGGTGTGGTGGGCTGTAACAACGCCCGTACCCGTCACAACGAGGCCCACATCACCGTGGTCAAGGAGCTGATCAAAAACGACGTCATCGTGCTGACCACCGGCTGCAACGGCATCGCCTGCGCCATGGAGGGTCTGTTGACGCCGGAAGCCGCCGCCGTGCACTGCGGTCCGGGGCTGGCCGAGGTGTGCGAAACCGTAGGAATCCCGCCGGTCTTGCACATGGGTTCCTGCGTGGACAACAGCCGACTCCTTCTGGCGGCCACCGAGGTGGTCAAGGCCGGCGGGCTGGGCAAGGATATCAGCGAGCTGCCCCTGGCCGGCAGCGCGCCCGAGTGGATGAGCGAGAAAGCCATCTCCATTGGTCACTATTTCGTGGCCTCGGGTGTCTATACGGTGTTCGGCCTGCACCTGCCCACTTCCGGCGCCCCGGTGTTCCACGATTACCTCTCCAAGGAGCTGGAAAAACTATACGGCGGGAAATGGGATCTGGAAGCCGATCCGGTCAAACATGCCCAACTGATGATCGCCCATATCGACAAGAAGCGCAAGGAACTGGGCATCGACAGAGCCCGGGAGCGTGTGCTCATGGATATGGCTGATCGTCAGGCGTTGGAAAGCTAGTCGAAAGCTGTTTCTGAAAAATAGGGTGATTGATGGAAATCACCTGGATGCGAGTAGTAAGAAAGGGGCTCCATTTGGAGCCCCTTTCTTAACGAAATTGCTGCCCGGCCCAACCGGTTATCAAGGCATCACTTTACAACAATCCCCTCTCCTCAAGATAACCGATCAACCGCGTGGCCTGCCCTTCAGCCATAGTTCCCCCAAGACTAACTGCAACACCGATGCATTCCAGGATTTCATCCTTGGAAGCGCCTAATGCAAGTGCTGCTTCGGCTTGATAGAGGATGCAAGCCCGGCAGCCATGAATGGTGGCCGCCGTCATCGCCATCAACCGCTTCATTTTGGCTCTGATGGCCCCATCCGTATAGACTTGGTTGGGCAAATCCTCGTAGGCTTTTGTAAGGCCGGGCATAAGCGTTTTGTATTTACTCCATTGCCCTTTGACCTCTTCCAGCAGTTCGGCTTGTGTTTCCAGCATCGATTCCTACTTTTGGTTGGCGTCTTATTCCTCAATTCATGTGCTGCCCCCTTATATGAACACCCCACATCCATTTGATAGGCGAATCCATTTGATGGTACCCACGAATATTCAAATATGCGTAGTTTGCAGCGCATTGAGAAAAATCTTTGACCGCGCCCCTAAAATAATAGCTCTCTTGGTATTTCTCTTAGGCTCTCCACAATTTCGTTTACTCCTTTTAATTTGCTTAACCGGTCGTGCGTGTCTGCCGGTCCTAAGGCGATAATGCATCCGATACCGGCTGCTTGGGCCGCCTCGATTCCGGATTGTGAATCTTCAACCACCACACATTGCGAAGGTTTCAGCTCAAGCCTGTTTGCGGCTTCAAGATAAATATCGGGTGCTGGCTTGCCCGGTCTATGGCCGTTGTCATAAACGATTTTAGTCAAATCAAACCATTTCTCCAATGACAGTTGCGCTATGAAGAAATCGAGGTTTGTTTTCTCTGATGCGGTTGCTATGGTATGCGCAATGTCATGGAGAACTAAATAATTCAGAAGTTCGATCGCTCCTGGTGAAAGTTTAAAATCAGATTTTTGTTTCAAACATAATCGCCTATAGACAGACTCCTTTTGCTGGGTCAGGCGTTCAAGATTTTCTCCTGTCACTGAGCTGCCGGTCAAGTATTCTATCGTATGTTGGTTATTACGTCCATGAACGTGTACCGTTATCTCTTCAGACGAGAAGGGCCTCCCTCTGATTTGTTCTGAAAATTGTTTCCAGGCAAATGTTTGCAGTTGGGTATCCCACCAGAGAACACCATTAAAATCAAAAATTATTCCTTTGAATTTCATCATGCAACTTATCTTTCGCAACTACCTAAAACCCCGACCTTGCCGGGGACTCACAGAGTTATACTATTCCTGGAATAGGCGAAATCTTTACTTCGTGACCTGCTCAAAGATCACGGAATAGGAAGAGTCTCAATAAACAATAATAACACGTTAGGCCACACTGTGTATAAATGCAAGCATCATGTAGTTTCCATTCTTGCACGCCTTCCGGTCGCCCAGATGTAAAGGACGATGGTTACCACGATAACGCCGCTGCCGATCAAGATCTTTTACGGCATCTGTTACGAAAAGAGGAAAAAGGCCCAGGTCGGGGCGAGCATCATGTTGCGCAGGGTATGATCCATGTCGCCGTGGCTGAGGACAATGGCCTGCATCTCATTGGCGTCAATTCCCAGGACATCCATGTTGTGAAGGGTTCCGCCGGGACTGATTCCGGTATCGTAGATTACGGCCGCCCCGGACCTGGACCATGGTTGAAAAACCGTGTTCGGCCACAAGCCTTGAAAATCCGTCCTCTGTGATCAGTGACCGGCTGGAAAGATCAAAACTGCGGGCCACCTCGTTGCCCGTGAGATGCGCGTCGATGGTATTGCCCATAAGGCTCCACTCCGGGGTCGTACCGAAAGCGCCGGGATAAACCGGCATAGAGTAGGGGATGAAAGAGCCCTACATTGAAAGGAGGAACTGCTCCATCATGGCCCCGAGTCATGCGCGGGTGGTCGTGAGGCCGCGCGTGAAGCGTTGACAGGGGGAAGCGCAGGCCAGCTATTGAGCTCCGAAATCACCTATCCGGGGTGCCGACCCAGTGGTCCGAAGGGGAAGGCAACACGATGAGGCGACGTTAAACAGTCAGTCGTGCATCGGCTCCGCGGAGTCTAAGAACCCGTGCATGTGTGGACACTCTATGCTCGAGAACCGGGAGATCTCAGCGGTATCCAGCTGAAATTGAAGTCGTTGGATTGGTCGGGGAAGATCTGTGGCCATAATCCCGGCATGAACGCCGTTGAGAAGTCAGACATCAACATAGTACCGAAGAAGGTGCCGAACAAAATTGGGTAAGCAAATGCGGAGGCACTGGAGGAAAGGACGATGACCAAGGGAAATTCTGAAGAGCCGACTGCGACCTGCACTCAGAGGCAGGGACAAGCATTGCGCGGACTGGCCAGAATACGCGAAGCCAACATCTCAGTAATACTACTTACCGGGTTTTCATCGAAATGAGAAATGCGTCATTACCCAAGGCAGGAGCCGTATGAATTAATCATTCACGTACGGATCTGTGCGGGGGGTGCCGGGTAACCGGCATTCCTACCGCGATAAGCTAACCAGCTAAAATTATAAAACTAAATGGTTTCAATAAAGGGCCGAAATACACGCTATATTGAGATTTTTGACCTCAAAAATTGCGATATAGGAAGGTCTGATGGCAAGGGCTAAACGACATTACATTCCGTATCAAATCTGGCACATCACCCAAAGATGCCACAAACGCGAATTCTCCTACTGAAGTTTAAGCAGGACCGATACCGCTGGATTCAATGGCTCTTTGAAGCTGAACGGCGTTTTGGCTTGGTGGTGCTCAACAAAAGGCAAAGCCGGTGGACGGAAAGTGTTGCCGTGGGAGGCGGTTCCTTCATCGACCGCATTGAAAACGCAATGGGAGCTATGGCAAAGGGCCGTTCAGTACAATCTACCAAAGGGGCATTCGAGTTACGGGAATCGCAATCCGCCTATAATGCGATTTTTGACCCCGAAAATTGCAAAATAGACCCCAAATAGGCCCTGGTTTCTGATTTTATTACTTTAATTATAGGCAGTTGTCTTGGCCCGTCCCCGAATATAGAATAGATATAATTTGGCGAGTTCTTTCGGCATTCGGCGAATTGATTTCTTCGAAAATATCCAAAGCCTGGGTGTAATACTCAATGGCCTTTTCGCATTGACCAAGGGAGTTGCAAACATCTCCTAAGCCTCCTAAACAGCTTCCTTCGCCCTGCCTATCGCTGATCTCACGTGCAATGCTTAAAGCCTGGGTGTAATACTCGATGGCCGTATCGTATTGACCAAGGGAATTGTAAACATCTCCTAAGCCGCCTAAAAAGCTTCCTTCCCCCTGCCTATCGCTGATCCCACGTGCAATGCTTAAAGCCTGGGTGTAATACTCGATGGCCGTATCGTATTGACCAAGGGAATTGTAAACATCTCCTAAGCCGCCTAAAAAGCTTCCTTCCCCCTGCCTATCGCTGATCTCACGTGCAATGCTTAAAGCCTGGGTGTAATACTCGATGGCCTTCTCGTATTGACCAAGGGAATTGTAAACATTTCCTAAGTCGCCTAAACAGCTTCCTTCCTCCTGCCTATCGCTGATCTCACGTGCAATGTTCGAAGCCTGGGTGCAGCAATTCTCGCTGAACACGTAAATTGTTAAAGAGGGGCGAATCGCCAAGGCAGATTGATGGAAATTTGTCAGTTGAGCAGCACAATGCCGGCCGCAAAGATTGGCCATGAGTATTCTTATTGCCTGTTCGATAGAATTTGGTCGTAACTGTGCGTCGCCGGCAGAAAGAAAAACCGGATTATAGGGGGGGGGTAACATGGATGGACTGAATTGAAGTTAAGGGGGCTCCAACATCGGTGGATCGAAAAGATAGGTCAAAAGATGGTCCCAACTTCTGAAAATCAAAATGCGGAATGTACAGCGTAGTTGATTCCAGTATTCTTTACGGGAACTGAATTTGCCACGGCATTTTTGATATAAAGGATCGGTCAATTCGAAAATCTGATGGAAGAAAAAAGCCAGTAGGTTGAGGATGAAAAAGATCATCGACAAATTGTTTTTTCCATGACCGAAATTGTGCTCGAGATGATAACCTTGATTTTTCAGGGTGTTAAAAGTCTCGTTTTCAATTTTCCAGCGGGCGCGTCCGCACCGCACTAACTCTTTGATATTTTTTTCATCGATGAAGATGTCGGTCACCCAACTATTTCGATAGGTTGTTTTTCCGTCTTTGACAATCTGGTATTCAAAAAAGTTTACGTTGTCGGCATCTTTCGTCCCGTTTAAAGGAACCTGGTTGATCCAACGGTAGGTGTGACAGCGATCGTTGGATGGGGCATCGATAGTCAGATGGCCACCTTCGCCCAATTGGGTCAGTTCATTGACCCATTCGAAAAGGATTTTGTGATCGGACGGTTTCGCCACCAAAATAAAAGACATCCGTTCCTGTTTGGCCTCATCGATGAAAGGCTGCTTGGAGTATAACCCATCGCCACCGATAATGAATTTTATCTTGGGATGACGTTTACGCAGGTCACGAATTAACCGTTTGCCGGCATTGATTTCACAGTCCTGCTTTTCCGTACCGTCGGTGTTGGCGACCTGCTCGGGTGCAAAGGGAATAACATGCCTTTTATCCGGATGAACCATTGCGGCTTGAAGAATCTGATGGTGGTATCGGGTTTTCTTTTTCGATTTTGTGATCAGGCAATGGGGACAATGGATTTTTTCTGAAGAAAAATATTCAGAGCCGTCAATGGCTACCAGATAGTAACCATCGAGGACTTGATAGTGCACCAAATGCTTCCCGCGCTGTAGGCCGCTGAACAGGTCATCGAAGATGCAATCGATGGACTCGTTCGACAAACCGTCGAGGACATCGCGCAATTGAGAATCTTTTGGGATGGATGAGACTTGGAAAAGCGCTTTGAGGTTGTTTTGTTGTATCGACTCTTCCAGCCTGCGCTGGAAGGCGAGCATGGAAGGGTCTTGGAATACCATCATGGCAAAGGCACTCATCAGGCAGTCATGCACACAATAATCGACTTTAGCCTCTTGTCGGCTATCATCGATCATCCTGAATCGCTCTGACATTTTTTTTCGCATGGCAGAGAAGCTGAGATGTTTTTTTTGATGCATCCGCCCGCCTTTCCGTAACCCACTGAAAACATACAACAAAAAAGGGCGGATGTCTAGACAAAAATTATTTGCAACTATATCAGTGGGTTATGGTGTTTTCGTATTATTAACAGTGCAAAAATAAGTTTGAGAAAGTCTATGATTATCTGAATTTACGGAATGAATTTTTTCGCCGAGAATTGCTGACCTGGGTGTAATACTTGATGGCCGTATCGTATTGACCAAAGGAATTGAAAGCACTGCCAAGATTGCCTAACCAAAGCCCTTCGCCCTGCCTATCGCCGATCTCACGTGCAATGTTCAAAGCCTGGGTGTAATACTTGATGGCCGTATCGTATTGACCAAGGGAATTGAAAGCACTGCCAAGATTGCCTAACCAAAGCCCTTCGCCCTGCCTATCGCCGATCTCACGTGTAATGTTCAAAGCCTGGGTGTAATACTTGACAGTCCCGTAAAAAGTCGTTTCTTGAAAAAAAAGTTAGTGGGTATATGCCCGATATAAGTTGACCCGGGTCAACAACAAAGCCAAAACGGTGAACACTTTTAGAAGCAGCTCTTTGAAAACGCTAATACCGGCTCCATGGCCGCACCTTGAGGCAGTATTGTCAGGCATTCCGACAAATATTGCCGCCATTACCGCCGCGGCCCTCAATATGTTGAGCCCGAGGGCTTTCAAGGTAGCGCTATAGCGGACAGATTTCATACCCCGAACCCGAAGGTGCTTTACCCCGGTTCGTCGGTCATACTCGCTCATGGTGGCTTCCACTCCAGCTCGCCATCGATAGCAGTCCTTGAACTCGTCGGTTTGGACTTCTTCTCGTCTTAACGCGATACGCAACTGCTTATCGTTGTAGCGCAAGGAAAAAGCTTTCTTGCCGGGCTTTACAGGACAAATCTCACGGTTCGGGCAGTTTTCGCAATGGCTCAGGTCAAAAGCCGCACAGTGTCGATCCTTCTTTTTCTTGGTGTGGATGGGTGCATGGCCTTGGGGGCAACGAATGACCTTGCCGCCTTTTCCCGTTTCAAAATCCCCGAGGTTGAGCGTTCCTTCCTTCTCACTGCCCATGGGAGGAGATATCGCTTCGACGCCTTTGTCCTTGGCGGTTTGGACATTGTCGTCGCTTCCATAAAGCGAATCCGCCAAGAGTTTCCGAGGTCCAAGATCTCTTTTTTGAGTAGACTCGATAGCGGGAATCAAGGCGTTCGCGTCGCTTTCGTGGGCACTTTCGACCTCGACATGGGTAATCAAATTCAAGGTTTTCGCCTTTTCGTCCGCATCGTCGGTATCCGTATAAGTCTCCATCACTTGAACCTGATACCCCTGGCCTTTGTGGCCGCTATAACCGGCTTCCGGGTCCGAAGGGTTTTGCAGGGAATCGGAGGGAATCCGTTTGGCTTCCTTAACCGAGATCTCGACACCGTCATCCGAAAGCGAAACCGTGCATTGCTCATCTAAAATGCGTTGAAGCAACTTGAAGCTATGCATCGACTGGACATCGAAGTTATCCTGGAATCGCTGGACCAAAGCGTACAAATCGGTACTGACCCGATCCAGTGTTTTCTGGCTTTTGGAGGGTTTTACCATGGCAAAGCACGATAGCGCTTTTTCCGTCAGATACCTTTCCATCAATGCATCTTCAATGGTGGAGAGCAAGGATGGGTGTTGCCGTTTCAGGTTTTTTAAAAACTTATGGATTGAGTTCGAGAAGATCGTGATGCGCCCCAGTTTGCGCATATTGGATTGAATATGGACAGAGTCGATGCGCTGCTTGTCAGCATCGACGTTGAACACTTCGGCCAGTTTTTGTGTGCCGGCATTAAACAGGGTCTTTTCCAACCCGTTTTCGGCAACGATCGTGCGCATGTTCCATAAGGTCTTGGGACACATGTATTTGGCCGAATCCGACTCTTCGGTGATATTAAGGGCATAGTGCCACTGAATATTGAAAGCCAGTTGATCGATAGCCTCATAGTCGGTCAGGTCGAGCATTTCCTTGAGGACGAGTACGCCCAGGACCATATAGAGGTCTTTCGTCGGCCGACCAAAGCCGGAGTTGAAAAAAGGGCTAAGTTCGCTAACAGGCAACTCAGGGAGAATAAATTTTTGGAATACCCCCGGCCATGAGTGCTCAAGCATTTGCCTTCTCTTGGGGCTCAGATGGCCCCAGGGATCGAAAAGCTGCTGCTGTTTGTGATCGTTGTGGCGAATCATTATTAATCCTTACAACCAGTTGAATTTATATGCACATACATACCACAACGGCAGCAATTTATCAAGTTAGAAAAACAATTTTATGTATTATTTCAGGCGGTTGTTTTTTCGACTTTTTACGAGTTCATCAAATTTGACAAGTGATACAGAGGCAGATTTAGCACTTGTTGCAGATAAAGACAAAGAGCGAAAAATTTATAGAATTAAAACAACGCTTACTATGGATATGGCATATATCGACGCTCGTTTAATTTGTCATCCTGATAGGGATTGGCTGAATCCATAAAAAGCGAACAAATAATGGGTAGTTAGGGATCTGAGGTGTGAGGGTCACCCATTAAAGGACTCGTCAAGAGAAAAAACACCACCCCTGTTCAAAAATTTAGAACGATTTTGTTTGACGACTATCTAACCAATTGACTCCGTATGTTTCGTCTCACACCCGAACTTTCGGTATTTTGATTGCGGCTCGTTTGCTCGATCCGCATCAGTCACCCATATGGTTCAAGGCTCTGTTCTCTGACAATCCGAACGGCCCCTGTGCCGATGACGGCACCCAGAATATGATCGGTGCCATGGACGCGTCCAAAAGGTAAGGAGCACACATCTGTGGTTTTAAGCCAACCCCTTGATAGGCTCACGCCATGGGCGAATCGAAACGGTTATTAGGCCCGCCGCCGTTGCCAATCACATCTGGTGGTTGTTATCCAACCCCTACACTGGATCGCGGCGGCAGGCCAAATCGGTGTTCATTTGAACATCTTGTTTTCGTCATAGGCAACCTGATCTCTCATGATGTAATAAGATGCTCTGGCCATTTTGTTGGCCAGGGCTTTTCTCGCAATAGTGTTGTTCGTCCGGGTCGCTTTGCGGTCATAGAAGCTAGCTGTAATGGGGCAATAAAAATTCGAACAAAATCCTCAAATCAGGGTAACACGCACTTCTGTTGGTAGCAGTTCAGGAACTGACAAAACAGTTCCAACATTTCTGTTTTTTGATCACTGGTTAGATCGGTCCTTTTGTCTATTAAAATTTCCATTTCCTTTTTTAATGGCCCCAGGTAACGGAATGCTTTTAACAACTCAAGGGTCCATTCTCGGGCCTTTCTGATGGATAGTTCTTTAACAAATCGTACGTTGTAAATCACAGCCTTTGCCAACATACCGAGGATCGCATCGATCGACGGCGGGAACGATTCTTCCTGTCTTTGCCGCTCCAAATTAAGCATCACCTCATGGTTGTAGCGTTGGCGGCAGTAGTCTCTTTTGGCGTCCTCGTCGAGCTTGCGTTGAATGTTTCGCAAAATACCGAAGAAGTAGGCGATGTTTTTACGACTGGGTTTCCGGCGGGTTGCTTTTAAAAACGCATCTTCAGTCTGCCGGATAGCTTCCAAATCATATGCCTTGATGCTCCGCCGGGCATTTTTGAGTGCCTCGGGTGATAGATCAAGGCGGTAATGGCCAATCACCCAATCAAGACGATCAAGCCGTACCTGGTCCGTTTCGTTATGGTTCCTGTTCGCTACATGCACATCCAGCCGTTCACGTTCGGCAGCCCGTTGTTCGGTGGAGACCGAGGCCGCCATGTGCCGGCAGGGCGGCATCTTTGGGGAATGAACGGGAAGCCGGTTACGCATACCGATATAGAGGGATACCAATGCCGTCAGCACACTGCGGGCCAAGGCTTTCTGCGATGACATATCGATGCGGATCTGGCCAAATGCTTTTTTCATCTGACTGAAAGCGCCTTCGTCGGTTCCGTTGCCTTTGGGATTCCCCGGACCTGCTGGAACCCTCTTGATATCCAACTTTTCCAAATAGTTTAGCACATCGGCGCTTTCATTGGCGCTGCCGCAATCGCCCAGAACGCCTATGGGTACCCCCCAGGCCTGGCGATGGGCTTCAAGAACCTTGATGACCGCATCGGCCGTTTCACTGTCATCGATACTGAAGGCGGTATGCGCGAATGTCGCGACATCCACGGACATCTCCACATTGAAAGGATACGGCTTGTCTCCGAGCCATACGATCACCTGGCTGCCGTCAATGCTCAAAAGACCGTTCGGAATATTTTGGCAAAGACTCTGATAAAAAGCGGGCCGCTTTTTACGAACTCTCGCTTTGAAAAGGTCATTGGCAATCAAAATCCGCTCGATGGTTTTACTTGAAAGATCGATACCCGCTTCACGCAATTCGGCGCCGAAGGCCTTAAGACGGATTTGCCGACCCTCATATCCATCGGCATGTTCGACAATGCGCCGAACCATATCGGCGGTGACTTTGGTTGCCTTACCCCTTTTCTCAGGCATGATCAGCGGCCTCAAATTTTCGTCAAACCCTTGGTTCCAGGTCAATAGTGTGTTCGCGGGAACCACCAGCACCCGGGCGACCCGCCGTTCCGGTCGTCCCGACACACGTAAAAAGCTTACCGCTTTTTCTTTTTGCGGCAGGCCATAGTGCTTTTTTTTTCGGTGATCATCGCGTCCACTTCATGGATCTCCCAGGCAAGTTTGCGGCCTTCGTTTTCCCAACATACATCGTCATAGGCTTGCTTGAGTTTCTCGTGATCAGACTTCAGATTGGCCAGTTCCTTCAGCAATTGTTCGTCCTGGGATGCCTGATCCAATCGCTTTTCCCATTGATAGCCGGTTTTGCGGGATATCCCCACCTCGTTGCAAAGCGCTTTGACGTTGGTATCCAGTGACAAGCCTTTTTCTTTGAGAAGGCGTCTGGCCCGGATGACGATGGCCACTTCTTCAGGAGTTAACGACGTTGACATAATTCACCGCCTGTTAAGGTCAATCGGTTGTCCCAGAAGGTAGAGCGTGAACCGGCCTTCGGGGCTCATCACCAGGTTGATGACACTACGATCAATTAATGACGATAACTCTCCCTGATCGGTGATGTCGAGACCTTTATCGATGGCACGAAGCGCCGCTTTGGCCTGGCCGTGAAAACGTTCGGCCGGCACCAGAAAACCGCCGATCCCCTGATGCGGCCGTTGATAGTTGTAATGGTCTGTCCAAGCCTCGATGGCGTTCCGGGCTTCATGCAAATTGAGAAAATGCTTTTGGGCAATCAGCTCCTGCTTGATCCGCCGATTGCAGGCTTCGACCTTACCCAAGGTCTGCGGGTGATGCGGTTTGGCGTGGGTATGATCGATACGTTCGGTCTCCAGATATTTCTCGAAACGGTTGATCCCACGCCAGGAATAAAATACGAAACCTCGGTCGGTGAGGAGTTCTTCCATTTTTCCATAACGTGCTACCGCGTCGCTGACCACTGCGATCACTTCATCGACAGAGGTTTGTTCCAACAGTCTCCAGCCAAGAATGAAGCGGCTGAAATCATCGATCAGAAGGATCAGATAGACCTTGGCCTTGTTGATAAAAAACTCCAGGATGTCCATCTGGGACAGCTCCAGAGGACGGCTGGCCTCAAAACGCTGAACGCTTGCTTTGCCCGGCCGTTTATCCCGCGGGCGATAACCATTGGCCTGCATAATCTTGCGCACACTGCGGGTTGATATGGTGATCCCGCCGCGCCGCAATTGTCCTCTTACCTGACCCGGTCCGTATCCCTGATTGGCGTTCCAACAATCCAGCACGGCGGTTTCCTGTTCCTTCGAAATGACCTTTTTCCCTCGACCTGGGCGAGGCGGTTGGTAGGCCAGAAAACCATCTTCACCGAGATGCGCCAGTTTGTTGCGCCAGTCATAAACGGTTGTGTAGTGAACACCGGCAATTTTGGCAGCTTCCTTGATTCCTACGGTGCCGGCATGCTTCATAATAGCAAGCTTCTGTTCTTGGGTAAAAACCTGTGGACTCATTTCACTTTCTCCTTAAGTTTGTCGAAGAGAAAGTGTTACCCTATTTTTTCTGCTTTTGTTCGATTTCTTAGTATCACGAACAGCTAGCGGCTTTGGAGTTGTAGCGAATGGCAAAATTGGCGCATTCCACATAGGCCCAGGCCAGATATTTGTTTCCGTTTCTTCGATTTCCGGAGCCTTTTTTCTCTTCGTTGCTGATTTAAACACTTTTTACACATCGGCAGTAGGAAGCATAATTGCCGGCTTTCGGGAAACGTCGAATATCACCGACTTCAAGTGTGATTGTCTGCCCCAGGATATTTCCGATGCCGGGCATCGTTAGAAGAGAAGAAAAAGCAGGTTTTAATTTAGAATGCTTCAATACTTCTTTTTCTATCGATTTTATTTGAGAAGACATGAACTGAATTGCAGAAATAGCATGGCTGCCAGCCAAAGCCAAATGCTCTTCTTTAAATATGCTTTTTGCGTCATCCGGCTTGAGTGTTTTGATCTTGTTGGTTGAAATCGTTTCTCCGAGACTGCGGCTGGCCATACTTTTCAAACTCAGCACATGGGCTGTACGCTGCTGTACGTACAAAAGCCGTCTGCGCAGAAGGTCTCGGGTTGGACGTTCATCCTTGGGGTAGATATAGCCTTCGGGTAATATTTTCAGCATGGGCCATACTGCGGGGTCGGGCCGAAAGCGCCGATTAAAACCGGTAAAGGATAGAGAATGAAAGAGTCTTATGGTGAAGGTATAGCAAACCACACCAGCCTCGAGTCATGCGGTGATTGTAGTAATACAGTGGCTGAAGCGTTGACAGAGGGAAGCACAGGCGGGCTATTGAGCTCCGAAATCACCACCTTTCGGGTGCCGACCTCGTGGTCCGGTAGGGAAGGCAATATGGATCTCAGCGTTATGCGAGTTGGGGACCAGCCCGGCGGAGTCTTAGAACCTGGCATGTGTGGACATTCTTTACGCGGAAATCGGGAGATCCACAGGTTTTCCTTGAACCGAAAGGAAAGAAGGAACGGGCAGTGAAAGGGAAATCCTATACGGCTGCCATGTACGGCCTGTGGAAGTCGGACAACAACATAGTACCGAAGAAACCGGCGAACAACGAGTGTAGAAACTTTTCGGAGTCGGTGGAGGGAAGGGCGTTGACCAAAGGGAACGCCATATGCGCTGCCGCGGTCCGCACACAGGGGCGGGTAGCTGCGTCGACCAGTTTATATGGTGTACGTAGAAAAGCTCAGCAGGATAAAAATGCCAGGTTTAACAATCTTTTTCATCACATCACACCAGGGCTGCTGACAAACAGCTTTTCCGAGCTAAAGAGGAATGCTGCTCCAGGAGTGGATGAAGAGACCTGGCGGTCGTACAAGGAGGACTTGGCTAAGCGAATAATAGAGTTGCATGAGCGCTTGCATGCTGTCAGCTACAGAGCACAACCGGTAAAAAGAACGTATATAGATAAGTCTGAAGTTTCCCGTTTTTTATAGCCACTAGCGCACTGATGAACTTATGACTGAATTCAGAATAATCAATGATATCAATAAGTTACGAATTTTTGGGCGCGCCGTAACCTATTGATATCATTGCAAATATTCTCCAAGACTTCGGGGGAAAACGTAAAAAAGCTAATAAATACGGAATGTTAATGTTGCTTGCGAGGCCAGGTTGTGGTATGTTTCTTCTACCACGAAAAAAACACCAAAACCTGGAGGCCTCGCATGTTTATACTACACGACATTCTCAAAAAACTCAAAAGCCAATTCCCACAATCGGGGAAAGCCCAGGAACGTAGTGTTTGGTTCGTATACACGGTCATTGCCATCATCATTCCGTTTACATCGTCAAAAACATCCAATATCCTCCGATGTCTCAAAACGGTGTTCGGATTTGATTGGATAAAAAGGAAAAAGTTCTACACGTTCATGGCCTCTCCAAAAATTCCTTGGACACGGTTATGGCAAACGCTGTGGAAAACGATACCGGAGCCGTTGACCGATGGCATGTTGTTGATAGCCCTTGACGATTGTATCAATCCAAAAACGGGAAAGAAAATATTTGGCTGCGACAAAATTTTCGATCACGCCGCCAAGCAGAACCAATCCAGATATCCATGGGCACAAAACATCGTTGCCGTGGGGCTGTTAAAAAAGATCAAAGGACGGTGGGCCTGTCTACCTTTGAGCTACCGGTTCTATCTTTTGAAAAAAAGCATTAAACGTATCAACCGCAGCCATGGAGTGACGTTGGCATTCAAAAGCAAGCTTGCCATGGCCGCAGAGATGATCGCGGAAATTGCCGAAACCTTTCACCGTATTAAGGTGGTAATCGTCACGGACTCATGGTTCGGTAATAATGGTCTTTGGAAACCGTTGCACGGCAAACTGGGCATATGGGTTAATATGATATCGAGGCTTAGATCGAACAACAATTTGTTTGAACTGCCGGGTCCACATTCCAGTCGACCGGGACGTCCCCGGAAATATGGAAAAAATATCGGCAACGCTACGTCGCTGGCCGTTCGATTTAAATCCCTGGCAAGAGAATACACCGTCAATCTATATGGCCGCGACCGGACCATAGTCGCCTATGACCGGGTTCTTATGCTCAAGACAATCCGTTGCGCGATCAAGGTGGTGTGGGTCTACCGCCAAACCCAGTGGGTAGCGCTCTATTCAACCGATTTAACTTTATCGGCGCAGCAAATTGTCGAGTATTACGGCGCCCGATGGAAGATCGAAGCTTTTTTCAAAGAACTGAAGCGTGACATCGGCAGTGCCGACACTCAAACTCGGCACCCGCAGGCCGTCAGCAATCACCTTCACTTTTGCATGTTGGCGACAACCGTGGTCTGGATCTATGCCTGCCGGATGGAGAAGGCGCCAACACGACGGCATGCTGTCGATGGCCGTAATGGTTTTGCCTTCTCCGATGTTCGCCGGGCTGTTGCAAAAGCTGCGCTGGACAGTAATTTCAATAGGGTTTTCCCGTTGCAGCGAAAATCCGTCGTTAATTCTCTCGTGGAAGTACTACTGCGTATTGCAGCTTAGTAAAATTTAGCAAACTTTAGTAGATAAGTCTGACGGTCGCAAAAGGCCACTGGGGATAACGGCTCTTAAGGATAAAATAGTACAGCAGGCAGTGGCAACAATATTAAATCAGATCTATGAGACAGACTTCATGGGTTTTAGCTATGGATTCAGAGAAAAACGTAGTCAGCACAACGCGCTGGATGCTTTATACATGGGAATATCAACATGTAAGATTAACTACATACTTGATGCCGATGTTTCAGCATTTTTCGATAAAATCAATCACGACTGGATGCTAAAGTTCATAGAGCATCGTGTGGCAGATAAAAGAATACTACGGCTGATCAGGAAATGGCTCAAAGTAGGTATTGTCGAAGACGGTAAACGAGTAGCACAAGAAGTTGGAACCCCGCAGGGTTCTGTAATCTCACCGGTATTGGCAAATATATACCTTCACTATGTACAAGACCTTTGGGCGAATCAGTGGAGAGGAAGACATGCAAAGGGTGACGTGATTATGGTGCGTTACGGCGATGATTCGGTAGTAGGTTTCCAATACAAAAATGAAGCAGAGAACTTTCTAAGGGATTTAACCAATCGAATGGGTAATTTCGGTCTTGATCTGCACCCTGACAAGACTCGATTGATAGAGTTCGGACGTTTTGCAGAATCGAATCGCCGGAAGAGAGGCGAAGGAAAACCAGAAACATTTGATTTCTTGAGTTTCACACACTCATGTTCGAAAACACGAACAGGAAGATTCTTCATACGCCGCAAAACTATCAAGAAAAGGTTTGTTCAGAAGCTGAAAGACGTGAAAGCAGAACTGATGTTGATTGCCAAATTCAATGGAACGAAATTTTCTGATTAAATTGAAGCGAATTTCTATTTGTCAGAATCGATGATAGCCAAAGGGTGCGCTACGCGCGTCGATTAGATTGGGTTTTCTAAGGCATGAGCAGGAAGGCTTGAATAAAATGAGGGGAACAGCGTTTTGGTTGCTGCTCCCCTCCGACATTTTACTCAATGCCTCCTGCACCCGGCTATCCCTTGGCAGGTTGCTCCCCAGCAGAGCCTGCCTCCGTTTCGCCGGGCAAATCGGATCGAATGGTTAAAACTTCATTTTTTGCTGACTGACCACGGATAACTCGTCCCTTATTCGGTTGAGCACATTCAAGATAGCGGTTAACACCAGGGCTTCCAATTTCTGACTGATCTCTTCGGCGGTCGGTTGAGTTTTCATATTTTCTCCTTTTTAAAAGATTTCAGATGCTGCCAATCGGACATGTTCCGCATTGACGGTTTGGTCATGGTTCATGGAAGCGGCCACCAGGGCGCCGCGAGCCAGATGATTGGCTTTTCTGAAGATACCGCCCGAGCCTTGGTGAATGGCCGTGATGGCATCGTCCTCGAACAACATCCGGTCTATTCCGGTAATGGAAAGATGATGCTGAAGATACACTCGCATTTGATCTTTTTTTGCACCGATGAAATGACTCTTTGCCACCACCCGCGATGCCAGGGGCAAGCATCCCGGGTATCTCAAGTTATCGATCAAATGGGTTTGACCGGCCAGCACGATGGGCAGGTAGGGTTTGGAGTCCATCTCAAACTGGCAAAGGGTGTGCAACTCCACAAATACTTCTAATCGCAGCAAGGACGCTTCGTCGATGATCAGAACTGTCTTTTGTTTTTTGCCGTGGATCTCCAAGACTTCTCGTTTGATTCGATCGGTCATGGCCGCACGGGAGGTGCCGGCAGGTTTCATCCCTAACTCTACCATGATTAACCGGTACATTTCCAAGATTGAACCGGATGTAGCTGTAACGTAGATCAGCTTGTACTCGGACGGATGCAGACCATTGAGCAGATAGCGGATGGCAGTAGATTTGCCGGCGCCGATCTCACCGGTGATCAAATAAATCGCACCCAATCCCAGGCTGTAATCGAAACGGTTTTTGGCCGCTGTAAGTTGATCTGTTTCGATAATATCCTTCACGGCGATATCCGCCGTGAAAGGCTCTTTGGTAAAACCGAAAAACGGCATGTAAGTCATTTCCATAACCCGCCTCCTTGATAGTCGGCTTTCTGATCCGTCTCGAGTTGCGGGTTGACGTTCTTGTCCCGCTTGACCCGGCAATTGACATGCAGATCCACGGGAACCAGCAAACCGTGCGAGGTTTGGTTGAGAAATACCTCGGCTACTTTTGGCTCGCATTGGTGATATAAAACTCTCACCCGTTTACCGATCAAGGCCACCGGCGCTTCGAACAGGTTGCCGTTGAGCGTGATGGTTCGATCCTTGGCAACGGTTCGGTAGACGGCGGTACGGAAATGGTCTTTAAGATTTTTGGGCGCCTTACGAATGCAGGCAAGGTTTTGACTGAAGCGATCAAATGGCGTCATGCCGGTGGCACTGTGAGTACGCTGGTGATAGGTTTCCAGCCAAAGGGTGAAGGATCGGTTCAATTGTTCCAACGACGAAAGCTTCGCCTCGGGCAGGAACGATCCGCGAACGGTTCTGAAAAATCGTTCTATTTTTCCTTTTCCCTGTGGCTTGTACGGCCTTGCATGGATCAAGGCAATGGATAGCGACGCACAGGTAAATTCGAGTCCATGACTGCGATACGCCGAGCCGTTGTCCACATACAATTTTCTTGGCAATCCGCGTTTGGTCAGAGCATTTTCGAAGGCCTCCATGAAACAGACCAGATTTTCCGACAGGTAGAATTGGCCATGCACAATCAACCGTGAACGATCATCGATAAAGGCGATCAGATAGGTCTTGCGTAGCCTCAGGTTCACCGTCACCTTGGGGCCGTGCATGACATCGCTTTGCCAGATGTCATTGACCATCTCGGCTTCAAATTTTCTGCGGTCCTCTGCTTTGGGAGATCGATCCATCAGGCCATGTAAATGAAACAGCCGATAGATCGTGGAAAGGCCGGTTGATGCGGGAACCAGTGTCTGTCGCTTGAGACTTTCCAGAAGCATCGGCACCGGGGTCGCCATTTGACTGCGTCTGGCGGCAAGAACGATATTGATCGTTTCGTCGTCCAGTTTTCTGGGCACGCCCCGGTCGCCTCGTTTTCCCGGATACAACGACTCGATACGACCGCCGCTCTTCCGGAAGCGTCGAATCCAGCGATAAATTGTATTCTCGCTAATTCGTGTTCTGCCGGAATGGGGGATCGCCCACTTTCGTTCGCACTTCTCCCGCAACAAT
This sequence comes from uncultured Desulfosarcina sp., assembly GCA_963668455.2. Lineage (GTDB taxonomy): Bacteria > Desulfobacterota > Desulfobacteria > Desulfobacterales > Desulfosarcinaceae > Desulfosarcina. The sequence goes on along the minus strand of CAXXOY010000010.1, from coordinate 74,981 downwards.
CGCCGTTTCTCGTTTTTTGCCAGGTGAGTGGTGCCGACAAAATCGTGAATCACTCCGAATCTGAAAGCGGCGATATCCTTATCCTTGTTTTCCGTCATGCAAACCTCCTTTTTTGGCGTTTCCTCCCGCATAAACAATTTCTCGTGGGCGGGGTAGCGCACTGTTGGGTAGGTTCGATGACGACCGGAAGGATCGTCGGATTAAATGGCCCGACTGACGGGAATCTGTCCCATGTCCATCAATCGGAAAAAGGAAAGCAGCCAATCGTTTCCTATACCAAAAAAGGCCATGGTTTTTCGTTTCAAAGCGGCCAACCAATGGCGTTGCCGTGACTTGGACAGCGCCGGGTTCCACTTGCCACCTGTCAGACGCCGATGTAGACAATCGTGAATTGTGTCGATTGGCGCCTGGAACCGGAAAAAATACCCCTCGGGCCTCATGCGAATAATACAATTGCAGTCAGGGCAACGGTAACGACGAAACCATAAACTGTTGGGAAAACCATCGAAGCAGGCAAGAACATACCCATGTCCCCAAATTCTGGGCGAACGACATCGGGGACAATCACCGGGCTTTGGCCAATTGAAATTTCGGCCGAGTTTATAAATTTCCTTGAGATTTACACAAACGGGAACTATCATTGGAGTCTCTTTGGAGTGGGTCGTAAAAACGACCCAATTTTTTGGGGTGCTCCGGTCCGACAACCGTCACCCCATTTTTTTTGCATAAAAAAAGCCCCTTACCTGGGGCTCATTTAATTCAAAAATCCATTTCCGTTTGTCAACGATCGTGGAAATTTTGCTGGCTACACCACCATCATATTTGGCATCCTACACTGAAAGCTCGTATGCATGACAATGTAAAGGAAACAGGTAAATGGCTAAATTCAGTGATTAGGGGGTTCCAGAACTACTCTGCGGTTCCTGGAAACATGAATTTGGTAAAAAGCTTCTACGACCAAACAACCAGGGCATGGCTCCATACACTGAGGCGCAGAAGTAACAAAGGACAGAGTTTTACATGGAAGCGTTTCGAGAAACTAATCAGATGGCTGATACCAAGAGTCAAAACAGTACACCCTTTTCCAAGTCAGAGATTCCGCGTCAACTACCCGAGGTAGGAGCCGTATGAGGTAGTACCTCACGTACGGATCTGTGCGGGGGGTGCCGGGTAACCGGCATTCCTACCGCGACAAGCCAACTAACTAAAATTAAAACTAAATGGTTTTAATAAAAGGCCGAAATACACCCAATATTAAGATTTTTGACCTTAAAAATTGCGATATAGGAAGGCCTGATGGCAAGGGCTAAACGACATTATGTGCCAAATCAAATTTGGCACATCACCCAAAGATGCCACAAACGCGAATTCCTATTGATGTTTAAGCAGGATCGATATATCTCTTCTCCATGATCTTGGGCTATTCTCGTAAGATTTATGCTGAGCTGATCAGGCATTGATACCTGCCGTCATTTCTGGGTTGCCCTATTCAGTCCTTCGCGACCGTTGACACCCCTTTATTTAAATTTTCTCAGGACAAAATAGCACCGGTATGGCTATAAGTCTGCGCTAAATACTATTCATTTAAAAGATATGCATTTCTTTATGTATCAGCCTGATATTATACATTAAAAGTCTCCTTTCTTCCTCTTTTCGAAGTATGGAAAATACGATAAAATTTTTCCCTCTCGCTTTAAAGTTTTTTTTCAAAACGCCGATGATAGACTGTAAGAATTATCTATTTAAAATCTTAGGATTTGGTGGATCTACTTAAAAATTTAAAAGTTTGGTGGAGAAGCAGGAGCCGCAATATATTACCAGTGGCACAGTTGCTATAAATTGGCTGTCCATTTTTCAATAACGCCGGTATCCACCCGAAAAAGCTCCTCACCCCACCGAACACCAACAAAGAATGATGGTAAAATGCGTAACTATATTTTAAAATTGATTTTCCTTTGTGTTGTCTTTAGTGTTAAAACAGTTGCTGCGGGCACAGTGTATTATTGCGATCTTAACAAGAGTGCTAACGGGAATGGCACATACGAAAGCCCATTTCAATGGTCACAGTTAAACAGTTATCCATTCTCGACTGGTGACGATCTTTACTTTAAAACTGGATCAAGTATAACCTTGTCGGCTGGCTCATACTTGGAAATTGATTGGGAGGGAAGCCCTGGTGATCACGTTATAATCGGTGCTTATTATGGCGATGGCCAATTCGGTCTTAACGGTGAAAATCGGCCAAGCATTGACGGTAACAACAACACTGCACCCGCGAAAACAAGCTATCGAGGGATCATAGATAAACAAGAAGGGGCCGAAACTGACGCCTACTTGGAAATCGAAAACTTAGCTATATCAGAGTCTGGCTACCAGGGTGTACGCATCTTCAACTGCAACTATGTGGCTGTCCGTGATTGTCGAATGAGTTATTGTTATAAATCGGGTGGAATTTTTTTAAACAGTTGCAAATACCAGATTGTAACAGGCAACATTTTACACCATAACCGCGATGGAGACAAGGTTGGCAGGCAAGGTGGCATTGTTATCACATCAAATAGTTCCGAGGGTTCTGGAATGTACGCTTATGTGGCTGACAATCTCCTTTATCAAGGAGGCTGGGAAGGGATCGGAGTTTATCAGAAATTCCAATACGCAGTTGTTGAGAATAATGTCCTCTATGACATCCCTTCATATCATATATATAATGATTCTTCAGCCTATGTCTGCTTTCGCAACAATATTTGCTATACTAGCACTGAAGGGTCGTCATATGGCGCACCTGATCGGCATTTTAACTTGAATGTCGAAGCGGAACGAGAGTACTGTTATACTGGTCCAACGGTTATTTACAACAATCTATCTGCTTATCCCAGCGTCGGGATATCAGTAGCTTGCAGTGTAACCAATGTCAGTGGCTATTCGAACTGTGCATGGGAAAGTTTGGCGGTTTTTAACAATATAATCATTGATGCTAACAGCTATAGTATCTATAATAATCACACAAACTCTAATACTGGGATTGCTTATAAAAACAACTCATCTTGGATACCAAGTGCTGGCGGATCTTTAGTCAATAGTGTTAACCCCACAAACGTCACATGGTCCCATAATCAATGGGGTTCCAATCCCGGTGGTAATGCAGCTACGATGGCTGTAATTGGAACTCCCGGAATTGAAAAAACTTCTGACTGGACTAAAATTGCACCGGGTGGCATCAACAAAGATTGGTTTGCTCCATCGTCGGAATCATCCATTCTCGTAGACGCTGGAACATATCTCACAACCGTTACTACGACTGGCTCCGGCACATCGCTTGTTGTTGCCGATGCTAAATATTTTTTTGGCCAACTCTCAGTCTGGGACATAACAACCGAAGGATCTCTAATCGGAGTAGATAACGACCAAAACGGTACAATTGATTTCGAAGCGGAAGTTGCCGCTGTTAATTATAGTACAAACACCTTGACCATTGATCATTCAAATTCTTTTACCTCTGGTGGATACGTTTACATTAAAAATGGTAGTGGTGATAGATTTCGGGGCGGAGATGGAATCGACATTGGCACCGTCGAGTATGGTACTAACCAATCTTCGAATTCGACTCATAAGGTGACTAACGTAATTGTTGATCCGATCAACGATAATTAGTGCTCATCCACGGAAATAACTATCTGGAATAAAAACGCATTTCGTACTGGTGTCTTCTCACCATACTGTAGGATGAAGTGACTTGACAAACACTTAAAAATACTACGTAAGCAAGAAAAAGGGGCAACACGAAATGTGCGAGAAACAACAAAAATAAATGCCGCTGATAAGTCTTCCAACAAGTCATCTCAAAGAGATAAAAATGGAGATGATCAGCAAGATTCTGGACAAAACTCCTGCCATTTATGACTATGCTCTGTAAGACCTCAACGGTGGCCTTAAGCTATAACGTCACCGTACCGGTGCCAATAGAATGAGCGCCGAGCAGGAAGCCTGTGCCGCAATCGTGATGAAGCTCTTCAGCTTCACTTATGACGACCTGGCTTTTCATATGTCCGATTCCATATCGCTCAAACGGTTTTGAATAATCGGTATTTTCGACAAGGGGATTCAAAAAAATCCGCTCTGAACCAAAAGATCAAAAGGTTCGGTCCAGAGACCTGGGAACTTATTTCCTCAACTTTCGGGATTCGCCGAGAAGTGAATCGAGCTGCTTTTGATTAACCCAGCTGTGTTTATTGCAGCATCCATAGCCAAATAGAAAAAATTCTCGAAGGTTTTTTGACAATACAAGCCGATCTTTTTCATTCGATCTGCCGCTAACGTCAGAATTCTGAGCAGCGACTCAAGAGATGAAATATCTTGGATTTCATAACAGCAGACATAAAAAAGCTCTCCGAAACTGCGGTGATCATGTGCCATCTGACGTTGATAGACATAAACATATAGCGCATGAAAACGATGCTTGTGTGGCCGATTAAAGCGTCATAATCACGGCATTGTATTTCTTTTACCAAGCAAAGATGCTGTTTAACCATTTTAAAAAAACTTCAATATCCCATCGTTTCCCATAAATGCGGACAATTTCTTCATCAGGCAAGGCAGTGTTTGGGGATAAAAGTGCCAGCCGGTCTTTTTTGCGCCTATCACGAACGAAAACCAGTTTGCAGGGAAATCCGTCACCAAGCGTCACGATGGCATTAGCAAGGATTTTGGATCTTCCGGGGCGTTTTCTCAGGCGCCGGTATATGGCCGTTACGTCCAGTTTTTAACCTTGAAAATGATAATGAACCGTAGCCTAAAAATAAGTCTCGCAAGACTGAGAATCAGTTTTCTCCAGTTATGGCGAACGCTTTTTAGCAGATCATACGCAGCATCTTTGCCGAATGTTTGATCCGAATTGATGACGATGCCACGATAAAAGTTTTACCCTGCAAATGGTAATGTAATTAGGCTTGCGCTATCAACCGAGCACTATGGCCGTGCCGTTTTCGAATACCACATCGGTTCATCAATGTGCCGATATGGGATCGGTTAAAAAAGAATCAATTTGTCCTTGGACCTTGATGCCAGCTTGAGTTTGGGAGTAAAGGTCCAATAGACCCCACCTTAACAAGCGTCACCAAATTTGTCATGGTGCGCTCACAGTGTGTGGAAAAGATTTTGGATCGGACGCGGAGTCGGTTAACTTGGAAAAGGAATTTGCGCCAGCGTATCGTTGTCGAGATTTTTAGGTAAGAGCGCCTGGTAATCTTCCGGCGTTTCGGCAAAAGGCAATTTGGCAAACAGGTAGCGTAGGTAGGTGTACGGCTCCAGGCCGTTGGCCTTGGCGGTTTCAATGAGGCTGAAAAAGGTTGCGCTGGCATCGGCACCCCGGGGCGCGCCTGAGAACAACCAATTCTTTCGACCCACCACAAACGGCCGAATGGCATTTTCGGCAACATTGTTGTCGGGTTTCAGGAATCCGGCTTCGGTATAGCCAACAAGTTTGTCCCATTGATTCAGGGTGTATTGGATAGCCTTGCCGAGCAGGCCTTTGGGAGGAACCTGCGGATGATAGGTATCCAGCCAGGTCTTGAATTTATCCAGGATCGGCTCGGACTTCTCCTGCCGCAATTCAAGTATTTGCTCATATGAGAGATCGTTTTTCCGAGCATACCGTTCGATGTCGTACAGCGCGCCAATATATTCCAATGCTTCGTCGGCAAGGTTCTTGGATGTTTTTTGCTTGCCACGCTTGCGGCCCTTGTTAACTTCGACGAATTTACGCCGGGCATGCGTCAGACATCCAAGATGAGTAATACCCTCTTTTTGGGAAAGCTGATCGTAGCCGCTGTAACCGTCGCTTTGAACGTAGCCCGTATAGTCGTCCAGCATATCGTGCACCACCTTGCCACTACGGGTTGGATGGTATTGATATAGCACCACGGGGGCGCCCAACGGTCCGCCGCAAAATACCCACATATACGACTTTGTGGTATTGTTGCGTCCCGGTTCCTGGAGAACTTGAAATGGGCTTTCGTCGATATTGATCACAGGCCCGCTTCGAATTTCCTGTTGCAAAAGTTCGATGATCGGTTGACTGCAACCGGCGGTTTCGATCATCCAGTTGGCCATGGTGGACTTTGAGATATCGACGCCCAGGCGGCCGAATATTTTTTGTTGGCGGTTCAGGGGAATCGCATCGGCAAATTTCGATGTGGCGACGTGCGCCAGCAGACCCTCGGTGGCGTTGCTTTTGGGGATCAGTTGTTTTGCCGGTGGTGCGATTTTGACCGTGGGGCCATCGTCCTCGACGCCTTCGCAAGCCTTGCAGGCATATTTGGGGCGAACGTGACGAATCACCCGAATCTTGGGCGGAACGTAATCGAGTTTCTCGCAGATCTCTTCGCCGATTCGGCTCAATTCTGCGCCACACGCACAACGTTTCTCGTCTTCAGAGATATCGTGGATAACCTCGACTCGCGGCAGTTCCTCGGGCAATGGCTTGCGGCCACGTTTTTTACGGGTATGCTCTGGAACGACGATTTCGTCATCGTTTTGAATCGGTTCAACAGGCTTATCCGGGGCGAACAACTGAAGCTGGTTGGGATTGACAGTAGGGATGACTTCGCTTTTGCGACCGAACAGCTCGTTCTTCAGCAGTCGGTTCATCTCCTCTAAATAATCGATCTGCTGCTGTTGAGAGAAAACGATCTGCTTTAAGGACTGGGCGTCTTCAGGCAAGTTTGTCAGTTCCGAAGTCATGCCCGTTAAGTATCATAACTGACTGTAATTGTAAATGTTTAAACGATGTAAAATGCTATTTTCTCAGCTTGCGAAACGGTAGTTTAAACGGCTATGTGCGTGCGTATAATCCAGGCCGGCAAGAAGCCACTCGAGCTCCTTCGCCTCAAGAGAAACGACTTCGTCTGTTGACCTGGGCCAATGGAATCGCTGCTTCTCAAGTCGTTTGTGCCATAAGGCAAAACCGTTTTGATCCCAGTAAAGAATTTTAATCATGTTGCGGCGCCGGTTGCAGAAAACGAACATGTCGCCGGTAAAAGGATTATGTCTCATGGCCTGCTCGACCAAAACTGACAGCCCATTGATCGACTTGCGCATATCCGTATCGCCAACGGCCAGATAGACCTGTTGCGGGTAATCGGGAAGCATCATAAACCTGCCACGAGATTAACCAAACGGGTTAATTGTTCCGAGCCATCCAGACCTTCTATCTCAATGGAACATCCGTTTGGCATGAGAACGCGAACGGTTTGCGGATGAGGCATTGGATTGGCGGAAAGTCTTATGGGCAAAAACGAAACATTCGTTTGCTTTTTTAAAATCCGTCGTCGCCAGTAATAAAACCGATGAGAATTGAGATGGTGTTGACGGCAATAGGCGAGTTGGCTCAGGCCGCTTTGTTCCCATTGTTCAAGATGGCTCTCCCAAAATTCTCGTCTTCCTTGGTCGCTTTGCTGATCGAAATTTTTTGGCATGTGGTGCCCTCCTTTTTTTGAAGGGTATATTGCCATGACGTGTTGGATCTGTGAAGATGTGGTTTATTGGACCTTTACGTTTGGGAGGTAATGCTGTTATGAGTCATTCAGGCCCTTTCCTTTTGATTTTATAGTGTTTTCTGGCGAAAACAACAATATCTCAAAGGGCGGGGCCTTCCAACTATTTTCTATGTTATTTCAGCATGTTTTATACCTTCTTCCTTAAAAATTCCTAATCCCGAAAGTTGAGTTATTTCCCTGGACCTGCTGACATATGCGAAGGACAACGATATCGAAAAAGGCAGAACCACTCGGGTTGATTGTACCGTCGTCGAGAGCAACATCCACCCGCCTTGCGATTCGATGCAATTGTACGACTCCGAGCGTGTGCTCACGCGGTTGTTGACCCAAGCACACGGCAAGAGGGGTTTGTTCTTTTATACACAACAAGAGAGGGGACGGTTCCCAAAATTATTGAAAGACTGGATTACAATGATGATTATTGAAATCTTTATTGAAAAATCAGAATCTTGCGTCGTAAAACCAAGGATTTTGAGGTTGCCGATACCCATCGGTATCCGCGAAAGCGGCGATCGCTATTGAAAATAAAAAGACGATTTCGATGCAAGCGTCATAAAAAAAGAGTGGGTTGTTGAAGAGGGGCGGTATTAATTTCCCTTCAACACCTCAGGATGATCCCCCAAAAAACGGTACAAGGTCGCCCGGCCGACGCCCAGCACCTTGGCGGCGCGGGCCTTGTTGCCGGCGGTTTTGATCAGGGCCTCGCGAACGTCCTCGGCCGAGAGTTTGCGCACGGGACCGCGTTTGGGCTTTTCGCTGGAGATCTCTTTTAATTCGAGGGGCAGGTCTTCGGGGCGGATGATTTTTCCCCGGCAGCGGACGATGGAAAACTGGACGGCGTTTTGAAGTTCCCGCACGTTTCCCGGCCAATGGTAGTCCATGAGAACATTGAGTGCGTCCTGGGACATGCGTGCCGGGCTTTTGTTTCCCCTGGTCGGGGCCTTGGAGAGAAAATGGTCCACCAGTAAAGGAATATCGGATTTGCGCTCGCGGATGGGAGGGATGTGAATGGGTATCACGTTGAGGCGGTAGAACAGATCCTCACGGAAATTGCCTTTTTGGACCTCTTTTTTCAAATCCTTGTTGGTGGCGCTGACAACCCGCACATCCACTGAGACGGTCTTCTCGCCGCCCACTTTTTCGAAGGTTCCCTCCTGAAGGAAACGCAAAAGTTTTACCTGCAACAATTTGGGCAGCTCGGCGATTTCATCAAGAAATATGGTCCCGCCGTGGGCCAATTCGAAGCGCCCCTTTTTGTCTCGGATGGCGCCGGAAAAGGCGCCCTTGACATGGCCGAAAAGTTCGCTTTCGATCAATCCTTCGGGAAGGGCGCCACAGTTGATGGGCACAAACGCGTTGCCGGCGCGCAGGCTTTCGTTATGAATGGCATTTGCCACCAACTCCTTGCCCGTACCGGTCTCGCCGTAAATATGGACCGGATAATCATATCCGGAGACGTCCTTGACCTGGCGGAAGACATCCACCATTTTACTGTCGCAACCGATGATGTTGGAAAAGCCGGTCAGCTCCCTGGCTTTGACGCGCAGCTCGAACAGGTCGGTGATGTCCTGGAATGCGGCCAGTACTCCGAACTCCTTGTCGTTTTCGTCGCGCATGAGTGTGGCGGTCATTTCGAGTCGACGTGCTTCGCCACCTTTTGTCATAAAGTTGATGGGATATTCGGCGGTGTCCAGAAACAGCGGTTTGTCTCCGCAAAAGGAGCAGCGGCTGCCGCAAAGCGGCGCGCCGAAGGCTTCGTGGCAATCCTTGCCGACGACATCCTCCCTGCGAAATCCGGTGATTTCCTCGGCCTTGCGGTTGAAATAAAAAATGCGCCGCTTCAGATCGTGAGCGATAATGCCGTCCTTCAAATTGTCCAGGATATGTTCCAGGTTTTTTCGGTTGGAGAGAATGTTCTCGATTGTCGGGGGCGTCATTTTTGCTCTGTATTCCGTTGCATATGGAAAATTGAATTCATAAACGGTGGCCGCTATTATCCGGAAAAGATTATTGTTGATAGATTTGCCCCAAAATAACACCAATGGTGGAAATATTCAATGTTCGGTAAATATCATAGGCAATTTCGAGGACAAGAATAGATACCATTGGATATTTGGGTATTGACATTTTTCCCTGTGAAAAATAGATAGAAGTAATTCTGTTAAAATTAATTTCTCTCCTTAATATATAGAGTATATACTGTCCACAAACCGCCACATAGGCTTTACCTGAGAGACTTGCACCGGCTGCCCGGGATGGTAGGCCTTGGTTGCACTCACTTGGGATCGTGTCAAATTCCGAATGAGCATGTGGTAAAGCGAATTTGAAAAAAGTTCATCGCTTCATCTCCCTCCTTCTCCCGTTGTCTATAGGGTATGATCTAAAGACAACCGGTGGTTCAAGTCTCAGTCAGCGTATCGCACGTCTTTAGACAGGGCCAGCACGTCTGCATCCATGTCCTGAGACATGCCAATTTATTTTATTCTTTGCGTATCAAGCGCGATCAGGAGAGAGAGAGACAATGACAAAAACAGCCATTGGTTCCGTATTGGTCGTTGGCGGGGGCATCGCCGGAATGCAGAGTGCCCTGGATCTGGCGAATTCGGGCTATTATGTCTACATGCTTGAAAAGTCACCTGCCATCGGCGGTGTTATGGCACAGCTGGACAAGACCTTTCCCACAAACGATTGTGCCATGTGTATCATGAGCCCCATCCTGGTGGAGGTCGGACGGCATGTAAACATCGAACTGATCACCTATGCGGACCTTCAGCGCGTGGATGGCGTCCCCGGCGATTTCAAGGTACTCATCAACAAGCGCGCCGCCTGCATCGACACGGATCTGTGTACCGGTTGCGGCGAGTGTTCCCAGGCCTGCCCGGTGGAGTTGCCCGACCTTTACAATCTGGGGCTGGTCAACCGCAAGGCCACCTACAAACAATACGCCCAGGCGATTCCCATCAACTATACGATTCAAAAGGCCGACAAGGCGCCCTGCCGCCAGGCCTGTCCGGCGGGCATCAATGTCCAGGGCTACGTACAGATGGTGGGGCAGGGCAAATATGCCGAGGCCATGAAGATCATCATGGATGATCTGCCCCTGCCCGGCGTGCTGGGGCGTGTCTGTCCCCATCCCTGTGAGGACAAATGCCGGCGCGCGGAGGTGGACAGCTCGGTGGCCATCCGCGATCTCAAACGTCTGGCGGCCGACCATGTGGATATCGATTCCATCGACATTCCCACGGCCGAACGCCGTGAAGAACGCGTGGCCATCATCGGCTCCGGCCCGGCCGGCCTTGCCGCGGCCTACCACCTGGCCCGCAAGGGCATCCTGAGCACCATTTACGAGGCCCTGCCCAAGGCCGGCGGCATGCTGCGCGTGGGCATTCCCGACCATCGCCTGCCGCCCGAGATCCTCGATCGGGAGATCGAGCTCATCACGGGCATGGGTGTGGAGCTGAAAACAAATACGCCCCTGGGCGGGGACCTGACCGTGGACAGCCTTTTCGATCAGGGCTTCAAGGCGGTCTACCTGGCTCTGGGCGCCCACAAGGGCATCAGCCTGGGGATTGCCGGTGAGGATGCCGAAGGCGTGCGCCAAGGTGTCGATTTTCTGCGGGAAGTCAACCTGACCGGCAAGGTTCCGGTGGGCAAGCATGTGGCCATCATCGGCGGCGGCAACGTGGCCATCGACGTCTCCCGTTCGGCCATCCGCCTGGGCGCCGAATCCGTACAGATCATCTACCGCCGTACCCGTGCCGAAATGCCGGCCTGGGAGGAGGAGATCCATGCCGCCGAAACCGAGGGCGTTTCGCTTACCTACCTGGCCGCCCCAGAAAAAGTGCTCACCGAAAACGGCAAGGTGACCGGTCTGCGTTGCATCCGCATGGAGCTTGGCGAACCGGACGCTTCCGGCCGTCGCCGTCCCGTGCCCGTGCCGGACAGCGAGTACGATCTTGCCGTGGATCAGATTATCCCGGCCATCGGCCAGCGCCCGGATCTCTCATCCATCCAGAACGTGAGCGGGATGGAATTTACCAAATGGAACACCACCGAGGTGGACCCCGTAACTTTCATGACCGGTCGTCCGGGCGTTTTTGCCGGCGGCGATCTGCAGACCGGTCCCAATATCGCCATTGCGGCCATCGGGGCCGGCAAGGAAGCTGCCGAGTCCATCACGCGCTACCTGGACGGTGCCGACATGGCCGCCGGTCGCGAGCCCATGGATATTCCCGATCCAACCTACCGCCCGATACCGGCGAATGAACCGGCCAAGGCCCGCGCCAAGGTGCGCGAGCTGGCTCCCGAGGCGCGGCAGGGCAATTTCAACGAAGTCGAACTGGGTCTCAGCGAGGAGGACGGCAAGGCCGAAGCCGATCGCTGCCTCAACTGCGGTTACTGCTGCGAGTGCTACCAGTGTGTGGAGGCTTGCGGCGCCGGGGCCGTTACCCTGGAAACCCACAAGATGCAGGACCGCCAGATCGAACTGAATGTCGGTTCGGTGATCCTGTCGCCCGGTTTCACCCCTTTTGATCCCTCCGGCCTTGATTTCCTCGGCTATGGCGCCAATCCCAATGTGATGAGTTCCATCGAGTTCGAACGCATCCTGGCGGCCTCCGGTCCCACCACCGGCCACCTGGTGCGTATCTCCGACCATAAAGAACCCAAGAAGATCGCCTGGCTGCAATGCGTGGGTTCCCGCGATCAAAACCGGTGCGACAATCCCTATTGCTCATCTGTCTGCTGTATGTATGCCATCAAAGAGGCGGTTATTGCCAAGGAGCATTCGGCCCAGCCTCTGGATTGCGCCATCTTCTACATGGATATGCGTACCCACGGCAAGGACTTCGAGCGGGCATACAACGACGCCAAGGGAAAACACGGTATCCGCTTCATCCGCAGCCGGATTCATACCGTGGATACCGCGCCGGGAACACAAGACGTGATGGTGCGTTATGTGCTCGATGACGGTCGGATGGCCGAAGAGCAGTTCGACATGTTGATCCTCTCGGTGGGCCTGGAAATTTCAGAGGAATTGATCGATCTGGCCCGGCGGCTTGATATTTCACTTACCCCGGGAAACTTCTGCGCCACCTCCAGCTTCTCGCCGGTAGCCACCTCCAAACCCGGCGTCTTTGTCTGCGGTGCCTTCCAGGGGCCGCGAGACATTCCCCAGAGTGTGGTGGATGCCAGCGCCGCGGCCGCCGCCGCAGGTGAAATGCTCAGCTCCGCCAAATTCAGTCTGACCAAGACGCGCGAAACGGTGCCGCAGATCAATATCTCCGGCGAGCGCCCGCGGGTGGGCGTGTTCGTCTGTCATTGCGGCATCAACATTGGCGGCATCGTCGACGTGCCGGAGGTCAAGGGCTATGCGGCCACGCTGCCTTACGTAGAGTATGTGGCCGACAACCTGTACACCTGCTCCCAGGATACCCAGGACATCATGACCCAGATCATCAAGGAAAAAAATCTCAATCGGGTCGTGGTGGCTGCCTGCACGCCTAAGACGCACGAGCCGCTTTTCCAGGAGACCCTGATCAATGCCGGACTGAACAAATACCTGTTCGAGTTCGTCAATATCCGCAACCACGATTCCTGGGTGCATCGCAACAACCCCGACCTGGCCACAGCCAAGGCCAAGGACCTGGTTCGCATGGCCATTGCCAAGGTGGCCCTGATGGAACCTCTGGAAGAGGCCGAGCTAACCATCGGACAGTCGGCCATGGTTATCGGTGGCGGCATTTCCGGCATGGCCGCGGCCCTGAGCCTGGCCAATCAGGGATATGAAACCCATATCGTGGAGCAAACCGCCACACTTGGCGGGCAGGCGCTGAGCCTTTTCCGTACCGCCGATGGGGAAAATGTCGGCGCCCGGTTGGACCAGATGGTGGATGCGGTTACCCAGAACGGCAATATTCATGTGCACTATGGTTCCACCTTGAACAAAGTGGATGGCTTTGTCGGCAGTTTCTCCTCCACCTTGACCGGCGAAGAAAAGGAAACCACCATCGACCATGGCGTCACCGTCATTGCTACTGGTGGAAAGGCCATGGTTCCCGATGAATACAGTTACGGCCGCAGCCCGAAAATTCTAACCAGCCTGGAACTGGATCGCCGATTCATTGAAAAGGATTCGTCCCTGGAGGCCGTGAACACGGCGGTATTCATCCAGTGCGTGGGCTCGCGGGAATCGGGTCATCCCTACTGCAGCCGGGTTTGTTGTACGCATTCCATTGACAATGCCCTTCTGCTCAAGGAACGCAATCCGCAAATGAAGGTTTTTATCCTCTACCGTGACATCCGGACCTATGGGGAACGGGAATATCTTTACAAGGAGGCCCGCGAAAAAGGGATCGTTTTCATTCGTTACCAGGTGGATGAAAAACCGCTGGTCAAGGTGGACGGGGAGACGGTCAGCGTGACGGTGAAAGACCATGTGCTGGGCCGTCCCATTGAGATCGAAACCGATTTATTGACCCTGGCCACAGCCATTGTGCCTCCCAATAACGAGGCCCTGGCCCAGTTCTTCAAGATCCCGGTCAACGACGATGGCTTCTTCGTGGAGAAGCACGCCAAATTGGGTCCTTCGGATTTTGCCACCGACGGCGTTTTCCTCTGCGGATTGGCCCACTATCCCAAACCCATTGACGAGGCCATTGCCCAGGGCAAGGCTGCGGCATCCCGCGCAACCACCCTGCTGGCGCAACAGCGCATCAACACCAACGGTCAGGTGGCCAATACCGATCCGATGCTGTGCAGCGCCTGCGGCGTATGCGTCTCCATCTGCCCCTACTCGGCGCCCTCGTTTATCGATCCCGATGCACGCATGCACGCGGGCAAGGCCCAGATCAATCCCGTGCTTTGCAAGGGCTGCGGTTTGTGTGCGGCGGCTTGCCGGTCCGGTGCCATTCATTTGAAAGGCTTCGACAACAATCAGATTTTTGCACAAATCTTCGAGCTTAATGAAGCAGTATAGCGCCCATCCGGGAACGGCCAAATGGCCAATTTCCGGACGATCTGAAAATACGTATTTCAATTTGGAGAATTATTATGAACGCTAACTCTTGGGAACCCAAAATCGTGAGTTTCTTTTGCAACTGGTGTACATACGGCGCCGCCGATCTGGCCGGCGTGAGCCGTTTCGAACATCCCCCCAACACACGGGTCATCCGCGTCCCCTGCTCTGGTCGAATCAGCCCCAAATTCATTCTGGCAGCCTTCATGAACGGGGCTGACGGGGTGTGGGTGTCCGGCTGTCATCCGGGGGATTGCCACTACATCGAGGGGAACATGTACGCCAGAAGGCGCTTCGCCTTGTTGAAAAATCAATTGGAATATATGGGACTGGCGCCGGGACGACTGCATTTTTCGTGGATTTCGTCGGCCGAGGCATCCAAGTACGTTCAGGTAATCACCGAAGTGATAGACACGGTGAAGGCCCTGGGCCCGAACCCCCGATTTGTCAAACCCCAGGCAAAGGTGGCGTGAAATGAGCGGATACACAGAAAAGATGAGAGAAATCGCCGGCCGGTTGTTAAGCGGCTGCGAGGTTGAAATGGTCATCGGATTCCGCAAGGGCAGCCTGCCGATGATGAACGAACCGTGCTTCATCACCAAAGCGGCAGACGTTTCATCGCTGGTCTGGGACAGCAATTGCGGGATCAATCTGGCCAACTACCTGACCAACCGCAAAGAGAAAATCGCAATTTTCGCCAAAGGGTGCGATTCGCGCAACATCGTGAACCATGTTGTGGAGAACAAGATTCAGCGCGATCAATTGCACATCGTTGGTGTTCCCTGCACGGGCATGATCGACAAACGCAAGATCACCGCGATGGTCGATGGCGAGATCCTGGATGTTTCCGAGGACGGCGATGCCATCAAGGTCAAAACCGATGGCGCCGAGACCCTTTTGGAGAAAAAGGAGGTGCTGCAACAAAACTGCACCCTTTGCATTCATCGCAATCCGGTGATCTCGGACGAGATGCTGGCTGATCCGGTGGAAGAGCAGAGCGGTATCGATCGGTATGCCGATGTACGCAAGATCGAGGAGATGGAAAGCGAGGAGAAGTGGCGCTTTTTCGATGACCTTCTGGCGCCCTGTATCCGCTGCTATGCCTGCCGCAATGCCTGTCCCTTATGCTATTGCCCCACCTGTTTCGTGGATGAATCCAAACCCCAGTGGGTGGGCGAGGGGCAGGATCCCATCGATATCCGCACCTTTCATTTTCTCAGGGCCTATCACTGCGCCGGTCGTTGCACGGACTGTGGCGCCTGTCAGCGGGCCTGCCCGGTGGGTATCGACATGCGCCTTTTGACCCGTAAACTGGAGAAGGACTGCCAGGAGCAGTACGGTTGGGAAGCCGGACTTACCCTGGAGAGTCGCCCGGCCCTGGATGTCTATCAAGCCAATGATCCGCAAGCCTTCATTAAATAAAGGGTAATGTTATGACGCTGCTTACTATCAATACAAAAGACTGGACAAGCGGATTGGCAGCCGTGGCCGACACCTACCGGCTGTTCGGACCGGTAAAGGATAAGGGCGTGCACCAGTTCAAATCCCTCGAAAAAGGGCAGATCCCGGATCTGGATCTGGTCAATACCCGCCTGTCGCCCAAGGAATTGATTTTTCCCCAATCCGAAACCATTATAGAATACTCCCTGGACGAGTCCCGGGAAGACCACCACATCATGAAAGCCGTTGCCGGGGAGACCTCTCCGCGAGCCGTGGTGGGCATCCGCCCCTGCGATGCCAAGGCCGTGCAACTGGTCAAGCTCAACTTCGACGCGCCGGACGTGAAGGACCCCTACTGGCTATCTGCCTATGAAGCCACGACCTTTATCGGCATGGCCTGCGACGCGCCGCTGTCCACCTGTTTTTGCACCAGCGCCGGTTGCGGCCCATACAACGCCGAAGGCCTGGATATTCTCATGGCCGAGCAACCGGACGGCTTTCTGGCCAAGGTACTGACGGACAAGGGCCAGGCCTTTGCCGCCGCCGCCGGCTGGAGCCAGGCCACCCCCGAGGCGGCCGACACCTTCATGGCCGGCAAAACGGCCGCTGAGGAGAAGATCGCCTCCATGGTCCATACGGACAATCTGGCGGATACGGATCTTCTCGGACTGCACGGTGCGCCGTTCTGGGACGATCTTGCCTTTGCCTGCCTGAACTGCGGGACCTGCACCTTCTCCTGTCCCACCTGCTGGTGCTTCGACCTGCAGGACGAGGTTCACGGCAAATCCGGGGTGCGCATCAAGAACTGGGACAGCTGCATGTTCCCGATCTTCACCGTGCACACCACCGGCCACAACCCCCGGGATACAAAAACCCAAAGGGTGCGCCAGCGCTTCATGCACAAGCTGAAGTATTTCGTGGACAAGTACCAGACCGGCATCATGTGCGTGGGCTGCGGACGGTGCGTTCGTCAGTGCCCGGTCAATATTGATATCCGCCGGGTGTGCGAATTGATGAACAGTTATAAACCGACTGCCGACACCTGTGCCGCACAAGGTTAAGGGAGGGGAAAACATGCAAAATCCATATCTGCCCTATCCGGTCCGCATTGACGATATTTCCGTCGAGGCCGAGGACAAGAGCCTGAAGACGTTCAAATTCGTTTTTCTGAATGACGGCGACGAAGAGAAGTTCGCCTACCGGGCCGGCCAGTTCGCCGAACTGTCCATCCCCGGCAAGGGAGAAATCCCTATCGGTATCGCGTCCTCGCCGGTGGAAAAGGGGTTTGTTAAATTCACCGTCAACCGCGCCGGCGTGGTTTCCAGCCACCTGCACAACATGCGCGAGAAAGACGTCATGGGCCTTCGCGGTCCCCTGGGCAATTCCTACCCCTGGGACCTTCTGGAGGGTAAGAATATTCTCATCGTGGGCGGCGGATTCGCCTTTACCACCCTGCGCTCCTCCATCGTCTACATGCTCGATCCGGCCAACCGGCCACGTTTCGGCAATATCGACGTGGTTTACGGCGCCCGTTCGCCGGGCATGCTGCTTTATAAGGACGAGCTGGTCGAATGGGAAAAGCGGGATGACATCAACATGCACATTACCGTGGACGGCACCGATGATCCCGACTGGAAATACAATGTGGGGTTCGTGCCGCCCGTCACCGAAGAGAAAGCGCCCCAGGGAGACGATGACACCTACGCCATCATCTGCGGTCCGCCGATCATGATTAAATTTACTCAGCCGGTGCTGGAAAAGCTCGGCTATGCCCACGATCACATCATCATGAGTCTGGAAAACCGCATGAAATGCGGGTTCGGCATGTGCGGTCGCTGCGGTATCGGCAAGGAACTGGTGTGCAAGGACGGCCCGGTGTTTACCCTGGATCAGATTAATCAAACACCTCGGGAATACTGATCCGCACACCAATAGACCTTGCGGCTGAATGGCTTGAGTGCGTGCGGCCCGTGGCCATGGCGGACAGCCTTCAGGGCGTTTCGTGGTTCCGTGATGGCGCTGCCGGCCAGCATATGGACCGGCAGACGGTCAAAGGCTTCGGGCAGCATGGGCGTGGTGGGGCCCAAGACAACGGTACGCACACCGGCGCCGGTATTATCGAGAATTTCCTCCATGGTGCGGTTGGTAATGCTGGTGGCCGTGAGGATAAGCACTTCGGCCCAATCGGAAAGATCGCGATAAAAGATCTCTTTATTTCCGATACCCCTGGCGTTGTCGATGACCGACAACGGGACTCGCTTTTCTTCCAGCATGCGCACAAGGGGCGGGAAATAGCCAACCATGGCCACGCGCCGGCCGCCAAGGATATCGAACCGGTCGATCAATGCCCGATTTTGCGCATCTTCGGCAAAGGTCATGGCGCGGGTGTTGTTAAGAGCGTTGATCAGGGCCAGGGCCATGGTGCGCAGCATGGGGTCCGAGGAGAGGATGCCTTGCAAGAGATCCATGATCGGCATTTTTTCGTAGTCGATCATGTTCAGGTTGCCGGGGAGGGCGCCGTCCCGTGATCTGGCGGTCGCGGCAATGCCGGCGCCACCGTTCGATGTGATTACGGCCGTGTAGCCCGGCCCGATGGTGACCCGTTCGACGCGGACCCCATCCGCGAGATTGATGGCCGCGTCGTAGAGCTTTTGATCTAAACGCGTCAAAAGGCGGCCTTGCCCATGGAGCAGGCCGGATACCGGCACACGTCGCAATCGAGGCACATGCCGCCCACGGCGAGACGGGCCAGATCCTTATTGTCGATGTTTTCGCCGGCCAGAAGACGGGGCAGCACCAGATCGAAAACGGTGGTCGGATGGTAAAGGGCGCAGGCGGGAATGCCGATGATGGGCAACTCGCCTTTATAGGCCAGCTGGAACATGGCGCCGGGAAGCACGGCGGCACCATAATACAGCCGGTCCACCCCGGCCATGCGGATCCCGTGGCGGGTGACGTCGTCCGGATCAACGGACATGCCGCCGGTGGTGATCACCAGATCCGTCTCCTCGCCGGCGAAGCGCCGCACGGCATCGGCGATGCGGGCGGCGTCGTCGGGGAGAATCACGGTTTCGAGCAACTCGGCGCCCAGAGGGGCGATCTTGCGTTTGACGACAGCCTCGAAACGATCTTCGATCAGGCCGTCGTAAACTTCACTGCCGGTAATCAGGAGGCGTATCTTTATGCGTTGATAGGTTTTGACACTGAATATGGGGGCGTTCTCATTGGCCAGGGCCACCGCGCGATCAAGGGCGTCACGCTCGATGACCAGGGGGATGGCCCGGGTGCCGGCCAAAGTCTGGCCGGCGGTAACCGGCACATTGCCGTGCATCGCGGCACACATTACCTCGGGGAGCATATTGAAGGCCACCAGGGCTTCGGTGTTTATTTTAAGCAGGCCGGCGTGAGCGGCCTTGAGTTGCAGTTTGCCTTCGCTGGGACTGCCACTGAAGGTTACGCCGGGGCCGGCCAGGGCCGAGGCCAGTTCCATGACGGCATCGTCTTCGTGAACCTGGTTTTCTTTCAGATCGAGAACGTAGAGGTGACGTTTGCCCAAACGCATCAAATGGCAGACGTCCGATTGCCGGACCTGGTGCCCTTTTCTAAAGGACGGTCCCTTGAATTCTCCCGGGCGGACCTCTGTGATGTCATGGGCCAGGCGGGTGCCGACGGCCTCTTCTATATTGATTTTGGTCATGCCGCCGTTTGTCTGGTCGGCCTGGTCTGATGATTTCATGGCAGTATCCTTTTTCTTTAGAACTTTATTGGGTTACGCGGTTTTTAGCGCCGACAAAGATTCCGTGACAAGGGGGTTGTAATAATCACCGTAGGCACAGGCCCGGCAGAGCGTGCGTCTGCCGACCAACACCTCTTTTTTGTCCCTGACAACAGCGCCGCATTGTGCGCAGGTCGCTTTGAAGCGGGTCGGCCCGGGCAGGTCTTCGACCGGAACGTTCACCGTCACCGGCGTGACGGTAAAGAGGACTTCGTCAGGCATATTGGTGTAAGCCTCGATTTGTTGTTGCCGTTTATCCTTGACGCCCGGCGCGTATTGATCGATTAACTGTCGGGCGGTCTCGGTGGAGACAATGCGAAAGGCCTTGCCGGTTTCCAGATTGACGAAGGTGGCCGCCATGATGCCGTTATCCACGAATTTCAAAGACCGGCGTCCCAATTTCACACCGGTCACAAAGGCGATGGCATCCGTGGCGCATCGATCGATTTCCACATAAACGATCAATTTTTTTATCTGTGGCAGTTCGCGCGGATGGTCCAGGCCGATCAACCGGCAGCCCAGCATGGCCATGCGTACGCCAACCACCTGCCCGGAGCATAAATGCCCGTGCGCTTTGGCCGAACCGTCTAGCAAGGTCTTGAAATCTTCCATCGTGTCCTTTCTGACATATGTGTTAGGACGAACATAACTGATTGCCAAAAAAACGCCTTTCCTGCCTGGCAAGGCGTTGGACGGTAACACAGCTTAAATCCCGTATGAACCGACCCCATAGCACAATCGGTTAAACTTGTATAGAAAAACGTTGGCGAAGATTTTTCGTCTTGTCATGCTGCCATGGCGCATTACTTTCTTGATCTGTACCGATCAATTAGGGTATCTGAAAGCCTTGTTTGTCTAGAAAAAGAGTGATTGAATCAAGGAGATCTTATTTGAAACGCGCAAACCCTTTGTGGAATTTTTTTTGCTCGGTCAAGCTGACCATCGTGCTCCTGCTTTCGCTGGCGACGACATCGATTATCGGAACGGTGATTCCCCAGAATCAGAACCCGGAGCTGTACCTTAACGCCTACGGTGCCTTTCGATTTCAGCTTTTGAGTGTGCTCGGCATTTTCGACATGTACCACTCCTGGTGGTTCCAGGGGCTGCTGTTGCTGCTGACCGTCAATATCGTGGTTTGCTCCATCGACCGGCTCAAGGGGGGCTGGAAGCTGATCTTCAACCGCCGGCCGAATCCTCGTCCCCAGCGTTACGCCAATCACAAGGACGCGCAGTCGATGGAGGATGCGCGCAGCCCGGAGGATTTGACCACACGCTATGAGGCCATGCTGTCCAAAAGATTCTCGTTTGTGGGCGTTTTTCGATCCGGGGCCTCCACGCTGGTTTACGGAGAAAAAGGGCGCCTTTCCCGCCTGGGTGTTTATATCGTTCATCTCAGCTTCATTTTATTGCTGCTTGGCGGGCTGGTGGGCTCTCTGTTCGGCTTTGAAGGGTTCGTCAATATCGCCGAGGGAGAAGCCACGGACACCATTCGCATTCGCAATACGGGAGAACTCCATCGCTTGGACTTCACCATCCGCTGCGACGATTTCCATTTGACCCTGTACGACAATGGCGCGCCCAAGGAGTACCGCTCCTCCCTGAGTATTCTGGAAGGGGAGAAAGTCGTTGCCCAAAAAGAGATCATTGTCAATGATCCTTTGCGTATTCATGGCATCAACATTTTTCAGGCCAGCTATGGGGAACTGACGGAGGGCGCCGTTGCCCGGCCGAAAACGCCCGATTCCGGCCCCCGGAAGACGTATTCCCTGGTTCTTACCAGCCGGTCATCGGGGATGAGTTATACGCTCAAGGCCGACGTGGGCGTGCCGGTGAGCATTCCCGAAGGCATGGGCACCTTTATGATCACGGCCTACGACGAGGCCGCCGATTTCAGGGGGATGGATGTGGGAGCGGCCCTCAAGGGGGTGCTTACGCCGCCCGAGGGAGAGCCTGTGGAGGTGTTGCTCCCCTTGCAGTTCGCCAACTTCGACAAGATGCGTGGCGGCAATGTAATCATCTCCATCGCGCAGATCGATGCGGATGCCGGAGAAGCCCTCAAACCGGCCGGGCCGCGCTATTATACCGGCTTGCAGGTCACGCGTGATCCCGGCGTGTGGCTGGTTTACAGTGGTTTTATCTTCATGATCCTGGGGTGTTTCGTGACCTTTTACCTTTCCCACCAGCAGGTTGGAATCGTCATCGAGCCGCTTTCGGAAGGCAGCCGGGTTACTGTTTCCGGAACAACCAACCGAAACAAATTGGCCATGAAAAACACCCTCGAAAAGCTTTTTGCGCGTCTTGCCGAACGCTAAAAGCCAACGGGGCCATCCATTCTTTGGAAAAAGCGATTCAGGTTTTATAAAATAAGGAGCTCGACACGATTCATGACCAGTTCTCACCTACTTTCCATAGCGACCTTTGTCTTTGGGGCGGCGGCCTTTTTCTACATGGCGGCCCTGATTTTCGCCAAACCGAAACTGACCCTGCCGGCCCGCTGGATCGTTATTGCCGCCGTGCTGGTTACGGCCGCCGGCATTTTGCTGCGCTGGGTGGAATCCTATCAGCTCGGCATCGGTCACGCGCCGCTTTCCAATCTGTACGAGTCTCTGGTCTTTTTCTCGTGGACGGCCGGGGTGATCTATCTTTTTCTTGAAATCAAGTACAAAAATGCTCTGGCCGGCGCCTTCGTCACGCCCATCGTTTTTCTGGCCATGGCCTATGCCTCCTTGTCGCCCAACGTCAATGACCGCATCCAGCCCCTGGTGCCCGCCCTGAAGAGCAATTGGCTGATCGCCCATGTGGCCACCTGTTTTTTAGGGTACGCCGCTTTTACCGTGGCTTTTGGTCTGAGCATCATGTACCTGGTCAAGGCGAGCAACCCCAAAGAAGAGACCGGCATGGTCGGCCACATTCCTTCCTTGGGAACGCTGGATGAACTCACACACCGCATGGTGCTTTTCGGTTTTCTCTTTCTCACCGTGGGCATCGTCACCGGATCCGTATGGGCCAATTCGGCCTGGGGCAGTTACTGGTCGTGGGACCCCAAGGAGACCTGGTCCCTGATCACCTGGTTTGTCTACGCCAGCTTATTGCACGCCAGACTGATGCGCGGTTGGGAGGGAAAGCAGATTGCCTACTTGTCGATCATCGGTTTTGCCGCGGTGCTGTTCACCTATTTTGGCGTTAATCTGTTGCCGGGCCTGCACAGTTATGGCAAGGTTTGAGCGGTGGGGCGGAAAATCACGACAGGTGTTTGACTCGGGAAAGACACTCGTTTTTACCGGCAACGCTCAAGGAGCAAAAGGGAATCCGATTACATGAGTATCGACATGAACGAGCTGGACAAGGCCATTTTAAACCGCATCCAAACCCGTTTTCCGCTGACGGAAAGGCCCTTTGCCGCCATTGCCGAAGAGCTGGGCAGCACGGAGAGCGAGATTCTGGATCGAGTGTCGCGCCTCAAGGAAAGCGGCATCATCAGGCGCATAGGGGGAAATTTCGTGCCGGGAAAACTGGGCTTTGTCAGCACCCTTTGTGCCGCCCAGGTCCCCGAGGAAAAAGTAGGTCTGTTCGCCCGGACTGTTAACGCCTTTTCCGGCGTAACCCACAATTACATCCGGGAAGATACCTTTAATGTGTGGTTTACTTTCATTGCGCCCTCCATGGACATCATCCGTGACCATCTGGGCGCGATTATCGAAAAAACCGGTGTGGATCGGATCCTCAACCTGCCTGCCACGCATGTGTTTAAAATCAAGGCCAAATTTGACGTCTGATGGCCGGTCCGGTCGCTTCCGGCAGGCGTATCTTATAAAAGCCCCTGAATCTTGCCGGTCAGATCGGCGATCTGGTAGGGCTTCTGAATCACCGACGCCGATGTGACATTACTTTCGGCAAAGTCGGCCACGACTTGTTCGACGGCCATACCGCTGGCAATAATGATGGGAAGATCGGGATTGAGCTCGCGCAGGCGCTTGTAGGCCTCCTTGCCGCTTATGCCGGGCATGGTCAGGTCTAAAATGACACATTCGACTTCCTGCTGATGCTGAGCATAGTTTTCCAGAGCTTCTTCACCGCTTGTAGCGGCGATCACGGTATGCCCCAACATTTCCAGGATGGCTTTTCCCACGTCGAGCACCATCTCTTCGTCGTCCACGATCATTATCGTATGCTTCTTTTCACTGTTGCCGAGGGCATCGTTGTCCATTTCCGCGCCTCTTCTTTGCTTTTGAGTTTTATCGTTTGGAAGGACTTGCTTGCGAACCGATTTGTCGCAACGTCATTAATAAAATCTATAATAGTTTAAAAATATAAAGATTTCAAACTGAATTTATCTTTGCGACCGTTCATTTTGTCCAGCGATGCAAAATCCATCATGCCGCATAGGTATCCATTATGCCGTGCATGGCGATGAATAAAAAGCCGATGGAAAGTAAAGAAGCAAACGGTGTTTCCGGTGCCTTCGATTACGGCGACTGTCGAAGATCGTATGGCACACGGGCGTTCAGACGGATGCCCTCGAGGTCGATGAATACATCGTAGACTATGACTTCGACACCGTTTTTGGCGGCCCGGCGTAATTTTTCCCCGTAGTCCGGATCGATGTGATCGGCAGGTGCGAAATGTTTGGCGTCCATGCGCTGGATCAGAAAAAACATGACACAGCGGCAACCGTCGGCGACCAGCCCCTGCAGTTCTTCCAGATGTTTCTGGCCGCGTACGGTGATCGCATCGGGGAAGGCGGCCATACCGTGTTCCACCAGGGTGCAGTTCTTGACTTCCACATAGCAGGGCCTGCGCCCGGGATCTTCCAGCAATATGTCGATGCGTGAATGTTTCCCGGCCTTGACCTCTCTTCGTAAGGTCCGGTAGCCGGCCAGCTCGTGCACATCGCCCACCTGGATGGCGTGGGCGGTCAGGCGGTTGGGAACCTGGGTGTTTACGCCCACCAGAGACGCGGGCATGTGGATCAACTCCCAGGTGTAGTTGAGCTTGCGTTTGGGATTGTCATGATAGGACAGGTACACCGGCCGGCCCTTTTCGCAACAGGCCGTCATGCTTCCCGAGTTGGGGCAATGGGCCGTGACGATACGGCCGTCTTCCAGGCGAACGTCGGCCAGAAAGCGTTTGTAGCGGTTGATGAGCGATCCCTTGATCAGCGGCGGCCATTTAATGATGCCGCGCGTTGGCGTGTTTTTGTCTTCAGCCAACGATCTACTCCTTTTTTAAAAAATGCGTTTGTCGCATGTTTGTTTCGAGGACGGCCAGGATCTCCTCCCTGGGGTAGTGTCGCCCCTGGCCGATCCCCGGACACGCCTTTTTTGTGGCGGCCCAGGCGGCTTCGGAACGCAAATTCTTAAACCAGAAGGGAAAGGTTCGGCACTGAACCGGGCGAACCGGATACACGCGGCATCCATTTTCAAAAAACAGACAGCGGCCGTCGCTGTCTTCCAGGACCCGGTAGCCGTCTTCAAAAGCGGCCAGGTAAGTGGCGATCAGCCCGGCAACGGGTTGGTTCAGATACGCCGCCATTGCCCGTGGCTCTTCCTCGCCGACGCGCACGATGCCCGGCGCTCCGGTGCAGCAGACACCGCAGCGAAGACACGAGAAACGAATTCCCTTATCGAAAAAATAGGGCCGTTGGGAAAGTGGGTTCATTGAGCGTTCACCTTTCTAATATAGAAGGCATTGGGGATAGTATGTTGAACAGGTAACGTCAAGGTCGTAGCGGTAGACATTTTAAAAATAAACCGCCGGGCACGCCATTGCGCACCCGGCGGTAGGGAAGAGGAGGGGCTTGGGGAAAAGCCCTCCAACTATTTGTTCGAAGCGGCTTGTTTGCTCCAAACAGGGGGGGAGAGAGGTCAAGAGAGGATTATGGGATCGACGCATGGGGGTGCGCCAATCATGTTGCATTCGTTTAAGCGTATTTAGCGCTAATGGTATTTTTATTAATTAGGTCGTTTCTGGATAAAACCACTACGCGGCGACCAGTTCCTTGGCCTTGATGGCCGCGCTGCCTGCATCCGAGGCATAGCCGTCGGCCCCGATTTCTTCAGCGAATTCGGAGGTGACCGGCGCGCCACCAACAAGCACTTTAACGGGCAGACCGCACTCCTTAAGGGCTTTGACGGTCTCCTGCAAGGCAGGCATGGTGGTGGTCAACAACCCCGAACAGGCCACCAGCTTGACATTTTCGTTGGCCTTGATGGCGTCGATAAATTTCTGGGGGGACACATCCACACCCAGGTCGATCATATTGAAACCTGTGCTTTCGATCATCATGGCGACCAGGTTCTTTCCAATATCATGCAGGTCGCCCTGAACGGTGCCGATGATGCAGGTGCCCAGGGATGTCGCGCTCTCTCCGGCCATGTGCGGTTTGAGGATTTCCACGCCTTTGGACATTGCCTTGGCGGCCATCAGCATTTCCGGTACGAAAATTTCGCCGGCCGAAAAACGATCTCCGACAATGCCCATGGCAACGACCATCACATCGAGAATCTCGCCGGCCTTGGCGCCTTCGTCCAGAGCTTCCTGAACCAGGCCGGGCACAATCTTGGCTTTTCCTTTTTCAACGTGCGTTTTTACATCATCGGTTTTTGACATGTTTTTCCCCAGCTTGGTGATTTCATGTTTTAGTGTTTATCCCACTTCCGGGTGGATACTATTTCACGGGGCCGAAAAGCCCCTCCCTGTATCCGCTGATATATTCCATGCAATACTCGTCATTGCCCATCAGCGCTTCCGTGGCGTAGATCAGTCCCATCATGTGCTTATGCAGCGGGTTGATGATGGCGCTGTCCATGCCTGCGCCCATGGCCATGATCAGGAACGCCTGATTCACGAACTTGCGGGCCGGCAGGTTGAAGGAGATATTGCTCGCCCCGCCGGTCACATGGATGGTGGGGTATTGACGTTTGATTTCGCGCATCACCCCCATGATGGTGTTGATGCCATCCTCGGCTGTGCAGAGCATTTCAACCAAGGGGTCGATATGCAGGCGGGCTGGATCGATGTTGAAGGACTTGGCCTTTTCCATGAGTGCGGCAAACACCTCCAGGCGTTTTTCGCCGGTTTGGGGGATGCCCGTATCATCGCAAAGCAGGCCCACGCATTCCCATTTGGTATCGGCGATTATCGGGAAAACCACGTCGACTTTATCCCCTTCCATGGAAACGGAGTTCACCAATCCGGGCTTGTTGCAGAATTCGATGCACTTGGCGCAGATTCCGGCATCGGGGCTGTCGATGGCAATGGGGGTGTCGGTCGCCTCCTGTACGAGATCGATGAGCCATTTCATGGTCTCCAGCTCGATTTCCGAATCCACCGACGCGCATACGTCAATATAGGTGGAACCGACCTCCGCCTGGGATTTGGCGAGTTCCTTGATGAACGTTTCGTCCTTTTCGGCAATCGCTTTGGCCACTGACGGAATGGCGCCGTTGATTTTTTCGCCAATAATGATCATTATTACATCCCTATGTTATGAGTCGTGTTTATCATTGCCATGAACATTATCGAATTATAAACGCAGATCGGCTCGATAAAGGGAAATAATAAAAAAGGGATTGGTTATACAGTTATTGAATAAATGCCGTTTCTCATCGGGTGGAGAGGATTATGTTCCTGCCTGCATGAGATGAGGTGATCAAAACAAGGTTAAATAGATGAAAATAGGATATTTCAAGGAGTTCATGGTGCTTGCGCAGCACCTTAATTTTTCCCTCGCGTCGGAATTGCTCAACATGACCCAGCCGGGACTCAGTCGCCACATTTCCATGCTTGAAAAAGAACTGGGAACAAAGCTTTTCAAAAGGGACACACACAATGTCGAACTTACCCAGGCCGGCATCGTGTTTCGCGACGGGGCCAAGAAAATCGTAAGCGACTACGAGGCCTTGTGCGAAAAGGTTCTTGGCGCCGAATCGGGGCAGCTTTACATCGGCATTCCCTATTTCGGGATTAAGCGGTACATCAGCGATATTATCGGCGGCTTCGAGTCCGCCCATCCCCATGTCAAACTGAAATACATGCCCGCCTACCCGGAGGCGATCGTGAAGGCTTTGCTGGCTAAAGAAGTGGACCTTGCCATTCTTCCCAGGATTGACTCTCCGAATTTGAAACGGCTGGTTTTTCACGATGCGTTCAAAGAGCCCCTGACGGTGATGATGCACCGCGATCACGCTTTGGCATCCAAAAAGAGCGTATGCCTTGAAGATATGAAAAATGAGCGGTTTGTCTATATTGAAAGCCCCTATTCCACGTCGAGGATCGATAACCAGAATGAGTTCTTCCGCATGGCCGGGGTCGATGCGGAAATCAAAATAATTGGAAAAACAATCGAAGAAGCCGCGCTGAAAATGAAGCCCGACACGGGAGTCATGATTACTCCGGGCCACCTGAAGGAGGTAAAGCTATCCGAGCACATCAAAGTTATTGATCTCGACGATTCCCGGTGTTACCTCACCATCAGTCTTTGTCACCATCAGGAAAACAAAAATCCCCTGATCAAGCCGTTTGTTGAATACTATCTCAAGTTGGCCGCCAAAGGTGAGCTCCCTTGAACGAAGAAACACTTTGCACACTCGCCCGGGACTTTTTCGACCAGGCAAAAGATATGGATGCTGCTGCCGTGCCGATCGATGTCGCCGTTCGGGACATGTGTGCCCAGAACGCCTGCGGCCATTATGGAAAAAGCTGGACCTGCCCGCCGGCCATCGATTCCCTGGAGAATTTGAGGGGAAAGCTTGCAGCGTTTACCCGGTTCATGATCGTCTACAAGGTATACGCGTTGGAAGATAGCTTTGACTGGGAGGGGATGGTAGAAAGTGCCAAAAATTTCCAGGCCAGGATTTCCAGATTCAAGAAAAAGGTCGCCGCCGCGGCGAACGGAAACCCGTTCCTGGTGCTCGGGGCGGGCGCCTGTAAATTGTGCGCCCCCTGCTCCTGATATGGTTGAACACTTGTCAATAAAAAAAGCTATCCATACCAAGAAAATTGGGTCGATGCTTTTCATCAAGCGTTTGGATAGAGGCGGGGTTTGCAATAACGACGGTTGAGCACTCTGATATTCGCGGGTTGGATACCGCCTGACTAGGCTTCGTCGTGGAGCTGCCTCGATCTACAAGCTGGAGTTTCGGCTGTAAGGCTTATTCCGATAGGAGCGACGAGGGTTCCCCGAACCGCAACCGCGCCCCTATCCAAATGCTCGATGGCTATCTTGGTTTTTTGATAAAGCGAGTCCTTCCGCTTTCTTTTATGATGAATTTGTTTGCCGAGAATTCTTCTCCCAGCTTCTTGAGCCGGAGCGGCAGTCGCGCTTCTCTCGCCGTCGCTAATTTGCTCCCAGCGTGGAAATTCAAGGCTGTCAAGGCTGCGAGCACAGCGAGCACCCTTTAGGGCTTGGCCTTGATAGGCCTGGGTTTCCACGCTATAAAAGCAAACTATTGGCGGCGTCCATTTCAATATTTAAACCGCTATTGGAACAGTACGGGCAATAGCCCATATGAAGCCGGCCAATTCGCGCGCGATAGCGGTGACGGTCAGGTTATGGCTCTTGCCCCTTGCGACCAAGCTATGGTACCGGCCGCACAGCCGCACCTGCGCATTCCATGCGATTTCCAGCACTTCTTCGGGCAATCCCTCCTGGCGCTTACGGATAGCCTTACTTTTCCGAGCAGGCATGCGATAGGCTTGTGCCGATTCGATTAATGCCCGACGTGCATGGCTATTGCCGGTTTTGGTAATAGCGCCTCTTTTAACGCTTGGACCGCTTGAATGTTCCGACGGTACCAAGCCCAGAAAGGCCATTAGTTGGGTGGGCTTGTCAAAGCGAGTCAAATCTCCCAATTCAGCAACGACGATTACCGCACTAAGCATACTGATCCCCCTGAGCGCTTGCAGGGCTTTGACAACCGGAAGAAGACGCCAGGTCTGGCAGGACCCCACAATTGTCTTTTCGATTCGTTTGAGGCGGATCTCATGATTTTCCAAAGCGTCCAGATACTCGGTAAGGGCGATCTGCTGGACCGGATGCGGCATCTTTAGTGACGTAAGCCAATTTAAATGGGCCTTGCTCCATTTGCTCTTACCCGAATAGCTGAGCCCTTGTCGCAGCACGAATGCATTGATCTGTTGCTTGATCTTTTGACGTGCCGTGACGATATCTTTTCGAGTACGAACCAGGTCACGAATAGCTTCATCGATTTGATCGGGTACATATACCGGCGTAAGATCGCCGGAGCGGTGGAGCGTTGCTAGGTTGGTTGCATCGCGGCGATCGTTTTTAACCCGATCACCCGCTTTTTTGGGTATCAGTGCCGGGGCCACGACAACGCAATCGATCCCCTGGCTTGTTAAATGCCTGTATATCGGGTACCCGCAGGGACCTGCTTCATAGACACAATGCAATTCACTATTTGTTGAAATTAGCTTGCGCATGACTTTGTCAATCTGTTCCAAGTCATTGTGGATTTTGCCATACACCCGGACATTTCCGTCCCGGCCTTCATCGGCAATTGCAATGGTAATCGAATCTTTATGGACATCCAACCCAACATATTTTACTATTTTGCTCACGGCCTGCCTCCTTGATTTTGGCTCTGTAGTTAAGGTTTGATGAAACGCTTACTATAACCCACGCTTTCAAGGTATGGCAGGCCTTTTTATTGTCGGTGGTGGTTCGCGTTCAACCATATTGTCTATATAGAAAACCAGCCTTGCAAGCATCCCGACGCCGCCGTTTATTCCCTTGAAGCCCACGGCATCGACGTCATGAAGATGATGACCGAAAATGAGATGGCCTACAACAACGGGGCGAACACCGTGACTTACGTTGGCGGCTTGTTCTGGTCGCCCTGATGCTTGCTTTCATAAAGGTGCCGGTAAAAACCACCGGGAGCGCCGTGCTCCCGGTGGTGGCGGAAAAAGCTTGAAGCCTACTTTTATTGCAGCCGGCGTTGTATTGACCTGACTACCACGCGTAGGCGATCCGGGTGCCGACCCAATTTTGTTTCACGCCGTTATCCCGTTCGATCTCCGTATTGTATTGAAGCATGAGAGTGACGTTGGGAGCCAGGTTGAAGGAGGCGCTGAATCTGAGTGCCTGATTTTCAGCCTCGTCATCCTGGGTGATCCCGTCGATCTCGTTTTCCCCGCCTGTATAATAGTAGTGGCTGGCGCCAATCCAGAAGGTGTCGGTCAGATTATAGGTAAGATGGGTCTGGAGGCTGAAAAGCGGATCGGTTTCAAGGTTTGCCGAGGATGCCCCGTAGTCGTCGTTCTCCGTGTAGAAGGTCACGTCGCCGGTAAATTCCAGGGTGGCGCCGTGGGCCTGAAGAATAACCGGCGTATACTCCAGTTTGTAGGTCCATCGGTTTGCGCCGAGATTGATGGCTTTGTTGGCGCTGTAATCTCCTGTGGGCGCGTTCAGGTAGAAGCCGGCGCTCATCATGAAGGAAAGATCGTCATTGCGGATGAAAAAGGGGGTGTTGATGTGAGTCGCCAACGTGGTATCCCCCAGGCCGTTGGCGCTGTTTCCCGCAAGGTCCATGTCGCCGACGGGCTGGACGGCGTCATAGCTCCAGGTCCACTCTCCCAGTCCAACGAAATGGGCGTACCGGAAAATTCCCATGTTCAAGCTGAAATCCAGGTTGTCGTCGAGCTGACTGCCGTTCGCATAAAGCTCATTTCCATTGTATTGACGATAGTAAAATAAAAAAATGTTGGTGCCGCCGGGCGCCGAAATGCTGTCCCGCGGGTCGTTGTCCGCCAGCGCCGACAAGGGCGTGAAAAGAGTGAGTACAAAAAAGGTGAGAATGGTGAGTATGTTTTTTTTCATGGATAACCTGTTTTTCGCGCCCATCCGCGATGTGCCGATTGCCCGGTGGACGCTATCTTTGGTAAGTGTTTTGACTTCTGTAATCCAAGGCCTCTATGGGGCCCGCTGAACCGGTAGTATCAGAATATCTTTTTACTCATGATATCGATTTGGCGACTGACTTCATCGTAAACGCCTGGAAATGAGCTGAAGGGCAATCCCTGGGTCAGGCAGGGGATGAAATAATGTTTGCCGCATTCCCGGCATATTTTTTCAACATGCTCGGCGCAGATTTCCGGCGTCCAGTTGGGGAAATCAATCACGCCGCTGTCGAGACCGCCCATGAAGGTGATCTGTTTGCCGTATTGATTGATCAGTTTGGGAATGTCATTGGATGTCATTGTGCCTTGCCAGATATCGATGCCCATCTCGATCATCATTGGGATGTAGGTGGCGGCGTAGGAGTCGCTGTGGTGCACGACAAGGGCCACCCCGTTGTTTTTCCAAAATTTGTAGATTTCCTTGTACGGCTCGAGGAAGAAGTCCGCGTACATCTCCGGGGAGATGAAAGTGGATGCCTGGCCACCCCAGTCATCGTGATGAAAAAGAACGTCGGGATGAAGGCGGTCAATGATTTGCTCAGCCCTGCGCAACTCGAAATCCTTGAGCAGATCGATCAGACCATCCATTTCCTCCGGCTCCTCATACAGAGCCATGAGGGCGTCTTCCATGCCCATCATGTGGTGCGTCATCTCAAAAATGCCGGGCATATGGGCAACCGCCAGGAATTGCTCCTCACGATCGACCTTGCCGGCCTGCTCGATGGTCGGCTCCCACTCCTCGTCCGTAAAGTCAAGGCTCGGTGCTTTCACCACCTCCCGCCACTGGGTAATATCCTTTAGAACCTTGTGCTCGTCGTCGTGCAGGGGAAAAGCCCCGATCTGATCCATAGGAAAATCGAAGGTGATGCCCCAATCGTCCTTGACCCGTTGGCCGGGGCCCAAAGGGTATTTGAATCCCGGCAGGAAGACGGCAATATCCATGAATTCGTATTGGTTGACGAATCTGTCCGGGCTTCCGCCACGGATGGTTTCAAGCAGGTTTTGTTTTTTTGTAAGCATGGCGTGTTTCCTTTTTTCGAAAGTGTTTTAATCTGACAAAACTTTGTATGGTTTTCCCCCCAATGCGTTGTTACACCCGATTATACGGTGATGATCATTTTACTTCCCTCCCTTATGCATTATGTTTATAAGTCCATGAAAATCGTGGCTACGGTTAAACACAAATTGATTTGCCAAAGGGAAATAATAAAAACGGCATGGTTATGCGCAAATTGAATAGAGTTATTGAAAATGTCGTTGAGCGATCATTTGCCGTGCATGGATATAAAGGGACCGGGAAAATCAGGATAGGATGGAAGGATGCGAATAAGTTACTTTAAAGAGTTTATCGTTTTGTCGAAATACCTCAATTTTTCAATTGCAGCCGACCTTCTCAATATGACTCAACCGGGCTTGAGTCGCCATATTTCCGCCATTGAGAACGAGTTGGGCATAAAGCTCCTTGAAAGGGACACTCACAATGTCAAGTTGACCCAAAATGGAATTTCATTTCTTGAATCCGCCAAAAGGATTATTGACGAGTACGAAAACCTGCTTGAAAAATTGGTCGATGCCGGCTCGAGCCAACTTCGCATCGGCATTCCTTATTTCGGCATTAAAAGATATATCAGCAACCTGGTCGGCGGTTTCGAGTCCGCCCACCCCAATGTCCAGCTTAAATACCTTCCCGCTTATCCGGAAACCATCGTGGATGCTCTGCTGTCAAAGCAGGTGGATCTCGGTATCCTTCCCAGGATTAACTCCCCCAATTCGAAACGCTTGGTATTCCACGATGCCTTCAGGGAACATCTGACGGTCTTGATGCATTGCGATCATCCCCTGGCTTCCAAAAGCAGTTTGCAGCTTGCGGATTTGAGGAATGAAAATTTTCTGTCCATAGAAGGGTATTACACTGGTGCAATGCTGGAATTTCAGCATGATTTTTGCCGACGCGCCGGGTTCGAGCCCAGGATCGTGCTGACTGCAAAGACAATTGAGGAAGCCGTACTGAACATGAAGTCGGCAAAGGGCGTTCTGATGATGCCGGGGCACCTTAACGAGGCAAGCATCTCCTTTCATATTAAATCCGTCGATCTGGCCGAACCCCAATGCTACTTTACCATCAGCCTGTGCCATCATCCGGATAACAACAACCCCTTGCTTGAACCGTTTATCGACTATTATTTGAAGGTGACCGACAAGAAATCCGTTTCCATCACCATCTAATAAAAAAAAGCGCCGGGCAGCCCCGGCGCTTTTCATCGATTGGTTTTGAAAAAGACTTATTGCTGTTCGCCAATGGGGGGGGCGCATGGCCGGCACGGACCACCTCGGCCACGTCCGCCACGCTTGCCTCGTTCAGGCCCCATGAACCCCATGCCGGCGTCGGGGTCGATTTTGCGCATCTTGATGATGTGTGCCAGCCGTTTCTGATCGAGATCGGCCTGCAGTTTGGAAATTTCCGTTTGCATTCCCGAAGCGATTTTCATGTCCGGATTGCGTTTGGCGATCTCGGCGCGCAGCCCTAATCGTTTGGCTCGCAGATCCTGGCGTTCGTCCCTGGTGGCATTGAAAAATGTCTGGCGCTCGGCCGATAACTGCTGGCGTTGCTCATCCGTCAGGCGCGGGTTCTGGCGGGCGCAAGGGGCGTTCGCGCGGCGGCCCTGGTTATAGCCGTTGTCGCGATTGCCCTTTCCGTTGCCTGCAAAGGCGGTCGTGCCGATGGCGATGAAGCTGATGGTGACCAGGGCGGTGATGGCTTTTTTAAGGGTATTGGCTTTCATTCCTGACTCCTTTCAATCTGTCTTCCGTTTGGGTTGCCATGCATGGTGTCTGTTGTTGCCTGACTAACTACGCAAGGCAGATGCCAGGATGAATCGTTATACTTTTAAATTTGTCATAACGATCTGTATAAACAGGGTAAAAAACAGTTCATGCCCGCCGGTGGACTCGATTGACGCTGGCGCCTTTTGATTCAGTTGGTTATAAAGTAACCAGGGGGATGCTTGACCCGGGTAAAAAATAACCGGTTTGTGGCGGTACTTTGAAAAGGCTGCCATGCAGGGCCACTTCCGGCGGGCTTTTATAGGTTGGCATGATCCGGCCTGGTTTTTGTACATACTGTTAAGTTTCCATTAAAGGAACGCGTGTGTGAACTCAAAATCCAAAATTCTGCTTTCCGGCTTTTCGCCGTGGATCGTCATGGGCGCCGCGGTGGTGCTGCTGTCAATCGTCACCCTGATGACCCTGGAGACCCTCAATCGCCAGAAGGAGCAGCGCATTCGTCTGATGCTCGAAAAGGGCGCGGCCCTGATTCTCTCTTTCGAAGCCGGAACGCGCATGGGCATGCGGGGCAGGTACGGGGGCGAGTTCCGGTTACAGCATCTGCTCGTCGAAACCGCGGCCCAGCCGGATATTGCCTATCTATTGGTTGTGCGCATGGACGGTACGGTCATGGCGCACAGTCAGGCCGACCAGATAGGCAGTCGCTACGCCGACAATCTGGACCTATTGGCCGTGCGAAGGGAGCCGTCTTTGTCCTGGCGCCAGGCAACCGCGCTGGATGGCGAGCCTGTGTTCGAGGTTTACGGAAAGTTCGCCCCCCTTGCCAGACGCTTCAACCCGCTCCGGCGCAAACCCATGATGGACAATAAGGCCGGACGGCCGCCCATTGCCGATATCCCTCCGATGGTGATTTTCGTAGGCTTCCGGACCGATGAACTGGATGCCGCCCACGCCGCCGATGTCAGGCATTCCATGGTCATGGCGGCGGTTCTGCTGCTGGTCGGGGTGACCGGGTTGCTGCTGCTCTTCATGGCCCAGAATTACCGCTCGGCCCGCACCCTGCTCTCCCGTGTCCAGGTATTTTCCGACAATCTGGTTTCGCGCATGCCCATCGGTTTGATAGCCCTGGATCAGGACGGTCGTGTCTCGGCCCTGAACTCCGTGGCCGAGGCAACATTGGGGACGCGCGCCGGCGAGATGATCGGCCAGAAGGTCAGGCAAGCCCTACCGGCGGTTCTTGTCGATGCCTTGGATGATGCCGGTGAGCCAGTTGAAAAAGAGATCCTTTTTCCGCTGGCCCAGGGCAATTCGATCCCCCTGGAGGTCAGTGCCGCCGTGCTCAGTGATGAAGATGGACGGCCTTTTGGCAAGGTGGCCCTGTTCAAGGACCTTACCGAGATGCGCAGCCTGCGCCGGGAGCTGGAGAAGAACCGGCGCCTGGCCACCGTGGGGCGCCTTGCGGCGGGCGTGGCCCACGAGATCCGCAATCCGCTCAGCTCGCTTAAAGGGTTTGCCACCTATTTTAAGGAGAAGTACCGGGAAAACGACAAGGACCGGGAAATCTCCCAGATCATGATCCAGGAGGTGGATCGCCTCAACAAGGTGGTGAGCCAATTGCTGGAGTTTTCGCGTCCCATGCGGCTTTATCTTCAAACGGCGGGGCTGAAACCCTTGATCGAGAACACCTTCCGCCTGGTGGAACAGCAGGCCCGGGCAAGCGATGTGACCGTGGCCCTTGAAATGGATGACGAACAATGTGTGGCCCGGGTTGACGCGGACAAGCTCAAACAGGTGCTGCTCAACCTTTTCCAGAACGCCTTGGATGCCATGCCCGATGGCGGAAGTTTGAATGTTCG
This sequence comes from uncultured Desulfosarcina sp., assembly GCA_963668455.2. GTDB lineage: Bacteria > Desulfobacterota > Desulfobacteria > Desulfobacterales > Desulfosarcinaceae > Desulfosarcina. The sequence continues at coordinate 38,636 of CAXXOY010000010.1, read as the reverse complement.
AGGATGGCGTAACGCCGATAAAGCGTTTTGCCTGGACATCACCGATACCGGCGCCGGAGTCGCGCCCGATGACCAGCCCCATGTGTTCGAACCTTATTTTTCCACCAAGAAAAGCGGAACCGGATTGGGTCTGGCCATCGTGCACAACATTATCGAAGCCCACGGGGGGAAGATCCGTGTGGAGAGCCGGCCGGGGGAGGGGACAACGATTCAAATCATCCTTCCAGCCGATAAGGGGGGATGATGTCCTGTCGTATATTGATTGTTGATGACGATGCGGCCCACCGCACCATGCTGCTGACCCTGGTTGGTGGATGGGGGTACGAGATGTTGGACGCCGACGACGGTGAATCGGCCATTGCTGCGGTTCAGGCCGGGCCAATAGATCTGGTGCTAATGGATATCCGCATGGTAAGGGTCTCCGGAATTGAAGCCCTGGATCGCATCAAAACCATTAATCCAGCGATTCCGATTGTGTTGATGACGGCCTACGCCTCGGTGGAGATGGCCGTGGATGCGCTTAAGAAAGGGGCTTACGACTACCTAATTAAACCTCTGGACTTCGATAAGCTGCGCCTTACCCTGGACCGCGCGCTGGAGCACATCCGCCTCATCAAAGAGAATCGGCAGCTTAAGCAGGAACTCGCCTTCGGAACGGGTGGCTCTGAAATTATCGGCAACAGTCCGGCCATGACCCGCCTGATGGATACCGTGGCCCAAGTGGCCGTGTCCGAGGCCACGGTGATGGTTACCGGCGAATCGGGCACCGGAAAGGAACTGGTGGCGGCCGCCATCCACCATAACAGCCCGCGCAAGGGCGGTCCCTTTATCAAGGTCAATTGTGCGGCGATCACCGAAACCCTGCTCGAATCCGAGCTGTTTGGCCATGAAAAGGGGGCCTTCACCGGAGCGGACCGTCAGAGGGAAGGCCGGTTTGTGCAGGCCGACGGGGGCAGCCTGTTTCTGGACGAAATCGGCGAGATGGCTGTTTCCATGCAGGTCAAGCTGCTGCGGGTGCTGCAGGAACGTGAGTTGACCCGGGTGGGCGGGCAGATGGTGATCCCCGTGGATGTGCGCCTGATCGTGGCCACCAACCGGGATCTGCCCCAAATGGTGAGAGACGGGTCGTTTCGCGAGGACCTTTTTTATCGGTTGAATGTCGTTGAGCTGAAAACCCCGGCGTTAAGGGAGCGGCGCGATGACATTCCCCTCCTGGCCGCCCATTTTCTGGTCCATTTCGCCGAAAAAAACCGCAAGTCCGTGGACCAATTCACCCCTCGGGCCATGGACGTGCTGATCCGCCACGATTGGCCGGGCAATGTACGCGAGTTGATGAACACCATTGAACGGGCCGTTGTCCTTTCCCGCGCCGACTGTCTGGACGAGGGCGATTTTGCCGGTCTGGCCGAAAAAAAGGACTCGGCGGGAGCCTCCCCGGGAGTCGGTGGACCGCTTTTCGACGTTCCTCTGGAAACGGTCGAGAAACAGGCCATTTCCCATACGCTGATATCGGCGGGGGGCAACAAGAGCGAGGCTGCCCGGCGGCTGGGGATTACCCGCAAAACCCTGCGCGAAAAACTGAAAAAATATAGCCTTTCCGGTTGATTTTAAACGAATTCGATTAAGATATTATATCAGTCCGTTGAATGTGTTTGTAGAAGTATAAAAATCTCCTTTTCAAGCCTATAAGAAAAATTCCGGTCAAAAGTAAAACGAAAGATATTTTCGCGGCGCGTTCACGCTAAAGTCCACCCCTTGTTGACCGATATAGAACTACAGCATCTCGGATAGTATCCCATTCGTTGGGGACCATTCAGTGGTTTTTTTAGGCCGGTCCCGATACAACAACTTGGCTGTGGCAATATAGCTAAAGGATCTTTAACACCCAAAAAAAGAAACGATGCATATGGCCAGCACGGAAACCCTTCTTGAGTTAGTGAAGAAAAATAAAAAGCTGGAGGATGAGAACGCCCTCCTTCGCAAAGCCCAGGAAGAAAGTAGCGCAAGCGAGGAACGCTTCCGGCTGATTTCCGAAACCATCCATTTTGGTGTGTTTGAAATTGACGACGAAGGCAGCTGCCAGTACACCAACACGAGCTACCAGGAAATTTTCGGAATCAATCTGGTGGAAAGCCTTACCCGCGACTGGCGTGAGTTTCTCCACGAAGAGGATCGCGAAAAGGTCTCCAAGGCATGGGAGATGGCCATCGAAGAGATGGACACATTTTCCATGGATTGCCGGATTCTTCGACCGGACGGCGCCTTCCGTTGGGTGCATGTGCACTCAGAGCCGGTATTTTCCGATGAAGGCGGTCGCTATACCGGCACCATCGAGGACATCACCGAGCGCAAGCTGGCGGAAGATGAGCTGAAGAAGGCCAAGGATGACGCTGAACTGGCCAATATGGCCAAAAGCCAGTTCCTGGCCAACATGAGCCATGAAATCCGGACCCCCATGAATGGCGTGATCGGGTTCACGGACCTTTTGCTGGAAACCGTGCTCGACGATGTGCAAAGGGACTATACCCAGACCATTAAGCGCAGCGGCGTGGCCCTGCTGTCGTTGATCAACGATATTCTCGATTTTTCCAAAATCGAATCCGGGGAGCTGGATTTCGAAGAGATCGAATTCGACCCCGAGCTTCTGGCCTACGATGTCTGTGATCTGGTCAGGCCTAAAATCGGCACCTTGCCCGTGGAACTGCTTTGCCGTATCGACGACCAGGTTCCATCCATGGTCATGGGCGATCCCCTGCGCTTCAGGCAAGTGGTTACCAATCTTTTGGGAAATGCGCCCAAATTCACCGAAACCGGCGAGATCGAGCTGGCATTGCACGTGGAGGAGGAAAAGCCGGATGCCATCAAGCTGCATGTCTCCATTCGGGATACGGGAATCGGCATTCCGGCCGATAAACTTAGCGCTATCTTCGAACCTTTCCAGCAGGCCGACGGGTCTACCACGCGTAAGTACGGCGGTACCGGCCTGGGGCTTTCCATCTGTAAACAGATTTCCAATTTGATGGGGGGCGATGTTTGGGTGGAGAGCGAAATCGGCAAGGGCAGTGTTTTTCATTTTACCGCCTGGCAGGGCAAATGCGAGGAAAAACAAACCAAACCACTGGCACCGGTCTCCCTGGCCGGGAAAAAAGTGCTGGTGGTGGATGACAACGCCGCCAATGCCCAGATTATCCAGCAAATGCTCAGTGCGTCAAAGATCGTCTGTACCGCGGTCAACACAGGGGCCGAGGTAGTCCCCATGCTTGAAACGGCGCAGAAGGAAGGCGCACCTTTCGATTTGTTCATTTCAGATATCGGCATGCCGGACATGGATGGCTTTGCCGTTGTGGAGGACATTAAAACCAAGGCATCGGAAATGCCCCCACTTCCGATGATCGCGCTTTCCAGTTCCCTGGAGCGGGATGCCCAGCGATGCGAGAAAGCGGGCTTCAAGGGGTTTTTAAGCAAACCGGCAAGACGTGAAAAATTGCTCCAGATGATGGGGCGGGTGCTCAGCGGCGATAAAAACGATAAAGACTCGGGATCGCAGGATGGAAACGATAAAATCCACACCCAGTATTCCGTACGTGAGGATTTGAAGCGTTCCGTTCGTATCCTGCTGGCCGAAGATAATCCGGTCAACCAGAAGCTGGCCAAGCTCATGCTTGGAAAAGCCGGGTACCAGGTCGAGGTGGCCAACAACGGTCGTGAGGCTGTTGAAATGTATTCGGCGTCACCCGATGATTTTGATCTCATTTTCATGGATGTGCAGATGCCCGAAATGGATGGCAAGGAAGCCACCCAGGCCATTCGGGCAAACGGTTTCACGGAGGTGCCTATCGTTGCCATGACCGCCCATGCCATGAAAGGCGATCGGGAGATGTGCATAGAATCGGGTATGAACGACTACATTACCAAACCCATCAAACGGGAAATGGTATTCGCTATTATAGAAAAAACCGTCTTCACTAAGGAGGAAGTATGAATTTCAAGGAACTGGCTGAAAAAATCGGCCTTGACGAAGAAGATTATCGAGAACTGGTCGAATTGTTCATCGATACGGGGAGGACTGATTACGATCAGTTGAAAACCGCTTTTGCAGGTAGCGATAACGAACAGGTGGCCCGCAGCGCCCACACGATCAGCGGTGCTTCGGGCAATCTAGGGTTGATGAATGTACACGAATTGGCCAAACGCATCGAACTGGCCGCCAATGACCAGAAACTCGATTCGGTCAGTGGCGATGTGGAGTCACTCGAGAAAATGTTTGACGAACTCAACACATTTGTAAACGGCTGATGGCGGTCGGCGGTTTCCCCGATGCACGCTTGCCTTCCCGCGCCTTCTTCCTGACTTGATCCCGACGCCGATTCCCGATCTCTCAGCCATGAACATGCCATGCTCGACAAGCGATTGATGAACATGCTATGAATCGCGCATGAATGCTCGCAATTCATTCCATGACCCACTGTTTGAAACCATTGTCGCCGCGATAGAAAACTGCGGCCAGCTTACCGCCGCCACGGTGGATTTCATAGAAACGGCGCTTTTCCCCGTTTCGTATGAACGGCTGGCCGCCTTTTTGACCGACGAAGAGGCCGAGTGCGAGCGGGAGAGTTTGCTTGACCTGGTTTTTTCTCCGGACCTGACCGACCAGGCAGCCCTGGAACCGCAGCTTGAAGCCGCTTGCCTCAGGCCTGCGGATGCCGCCAGGCTGCAAGACCGATTGTTGACCATCCTTATCCGCTCCTGGATAAAAATGCCTGATGGCACCCGGCTAACCCCTGTCGTGGTGTCGGATTATTTTAAAATCCAATACCTTCAGCGGCTCAACATTTCCTGGCGCATGGATGGTGATTTGCGCTCGACCATCGATCAAAACCTTGCCGCCGAGACGGGCCTGGCGGTCAAAGTCCGTTTTAGAAACGCCAACCTTTTGCCAACGCCCAATCAGCGAAAGCAGCTGTGCCGCTTTTTCGAGCGTGTGACCGATGATGATCCCGACTATCTGGCCTGCCTGGATCTTTTTTTGGGGCTCATGCAAAAAGAGACGCCGGCCGGCCAAGCCTTCGATCGTTTCGCGGAGCACAAACGCTTCCTATACCGCAGCCTCACCCAGGCCCGGCGCTTCGAAACCCTTTTACAGCAATCCAACATGGAAACCCTCATGCTTCAGGGGGTGCGGCCGCCCTATGCCTCTCCGGATCAGCTCACCAGGGAAATGCGCCAGATCGATTTGATCACAATGCAGATGTTCGGAAAAACCGAGGTCATTTTGCCGGCCATGGATGATCCCTTGCGTATCATTTCCGATCTGGATGATCCCGTCGCCGCCGTCAGGTCGGTGATGGGTGATGGGTGACCGGAGAGCAGTTTTATTTACAAACCGAATCAAATGGGGTACTCAAGTTCGCATCGAATTCTTATCCAAAAGAACAAAAGAGAAGATCAATAAGGACGGGCATGAAACCATTCATTCGATACCGCCGACTGGCGACCCTAATGATCCACCTGGCGTTTTTCGCCATTTTCAACACCTTCTTTTTGCCTTCCGGGGCAGGGGCCGCAGGGGCCGCCGATGGCATCGACGCCATTTTAAACGGCGTGGAAGCCCGCTATAATGTGCCCGGATTTACCGCCGAGTTTGACCAAGAGTCGATTTTGAAGGCCATGGCCGTCACCGATACCGCATCCGGTAATCTGATGGTGCGCAGGCCGGGCAAGATGCGCTGGGAATACGTGGTTCCCGATCCTCAAACCATCATTACCGATGGCGATGAGCTTTGGGTCTTTCGCCCGGAGGAGAATCAGGTGATGGTGGGCAAGGCGCCGGCCTTTTTCGGCAAGGGCAAGGGGGCCGGCTTCTTGTCCAATATCAAAATCATTCGCGATGGGTTCCAGATTACCAAGGAGCCGGAAGATAATCCCGATCAATATCGACTCAAGCTGCTACCCAAGAAGTCCTCGGTGGACCTGATGGAGATGCGGCTTTATATCGACAAAAAAACTTTCGATCTGATCCGCATCGTTACCTTTAACGTATACGGAGACGAAACCCGCATCGATTTGAAAAATTTTAATTTTAAGAGTACGCCACCGGAAAATCGGTTTGAATTCAAGATCCCCGAAGGGGCCGATGTGGTGAAAATGAATAAATAATGTCCATCCACGAATAGGGGCGGACACTGATAGAGGAATGACGTGCAAGACAGAATTAAACAACTATTGAAAGAGAAAAATGCCGTGCTTTTGGCGCACAATTACCAGCCGCCTGAAATCCAGGACCTGGCCGATATGTGCGGCGATTCCCTTGAACTCAGCATCAGAGCCGGGGAAACCGATGCGGATGTCATCGTTTTTTGCGGCGTTCACTTCATGGCCGAAACCGCATCCATCATCTCTCCCGGCAAGACTGTTTTGCTTCCCCGAACCGATTCGGGGTGCCCCATGGCCGATATGATCGACGCAGAGGGTTTGAAGAAACGGTTGTCCGAACTGCCGCCCATGCCGGTGGTGACCTATGCGAACTCTCCAGCCACGGTAAAAGCCTTGTCCACAATCTGTTGCACCTCGGCCAATGCCCTGCAGGTGGTGGAAAGTCTGGATGAGAAGGAACTGCTCATGACGCCGGATCGCAACCTGGCCCGCAACACGGCCCGGCACACAAAAAAAACCATTCACCTGTGGGAAGGATGCTGCCCCATCCATGACCAACTCACCGTCGAGGAAGTCATGGCTGCCAAAAGCGCCCATCCCAAGGCGTTGTTCATGGCCCACCCCGAATGCCGACCCGAGGTCGTCGAGATGGCTGATGCAGCCGTTTCCACGGCGGGCATGCTCAAATTTGCCACCGAGTCCGACGCCACTGAATTTATCGTTGGCACGGAAGCCGGGATGCTGCACCCCCTGTCGAAAAAACTGCCCCACAAAACCTTTTACTCGGTTTCGGACAAATTGATTTGTGTGGATATGAAGAAGATTACGCTTGAAGACATCCTTGCCTGTCTGGAAAACATGTCCGGCCAGGTGAAGGTGCCCGAGGAGGTCCGCTTGCCGGCTTTGGCAGCGGTTGAGCGGATGATTGGGTTGGCGAAATGAGGGAAAGTGCTAAGGGTTGAGTTCAAAGTGTTAAGCAAGGGAATTCTGTCTATTTAGATTAGATACGGTCCGCTGCTTAACACTTAATTCCTAAAACTTGATGAACTCTCGTAAAAAAGTCGCCGTTCGGGCGGATTCGTCAAGATTAACACTTGTCAATTGACCGCCTAAGAATTGATAGCCCCGTAAGAAGTTCTCGCCAGAAACATCAATTCCTTACATATTCTCAACCATATCGTCGGGAATGTCGGCGTTGGTGTAGACCTTCTGTACATCGTCGCAATCGTCCATGGCATCCAGCAGCTTGAGCATGCGTTCGGCCTCCTTGCCCTCAAGGGGACTCATGTTTTGGGGCAGCATGGTGACTTCTTCGTCACTGTAGGGAACCGTGGCGCCATCCAGCGCATCCTTGACCGCCTCGAAATCCTCGGGCTCGGTGATCACCTCGAAGCTGTCGTCGGCTTCGCGCACATCCTCGGCGCCGGCCTCCAGGGCGACTTCCATGAGTTTTTCTTCATCGATGGCCGCCTTGTCCACGCTGAAATAGCCTTTCTTGTCGAACATCCAGGCGACACACCCGTTCTCGCCCATGTTTCCGCCATACTTGTTGAAGATGTGGCGGATTTCGGCCACGGCGCGGTTTTTGTTGTCGGTCAACGATTCCACCAGGATGGCCGCGCCGCCGGGGCCGTAACCTTCGTAGGAATTTTCTTCGTAGGTTACGCCTTCCAGCTCACCGGTGCCTTTCTTGATGGCCCGATCGATGTTGTCCTTGGGCATGTTCTCGGCCTTGGCAGCCGTGACCGCGGAGCGCAGGCGTGGATTGGCATCGATATCGCCGCCTCCTATTTTGGCGGCAATGGTAATTTCCTTGATCAACTTGGTAAAGATCTTCCCTCGCTTGGCGTCCTGAGCGCCCTTGCGGTGCTTGATGGAAGACCATTTGTTATGTCCGGACATCGTCTCCTCCTTTATTGGGGGCCCATTCACAAATGAATGAGCTCTATTTTTTCTCCAGGCCGATGACAAAAACCTCGCGTGAGGCTTTGCGCGTGCTTTGGGGCCGGGTTGCGGTTTGCTTGGCGAACCGCTGTCTCACGGCACCGGTAAAGGCGTTGTAATCCCCGCCCTGAAATATTTTACAGACAAAACTTCCCCCGGCGGCCAGAAACCGGTCGGCGATATACAGGGCAGCCTCACATAAACCAATCGAGCGGGCCTCGTCAACATGGCGATTGCCCGTGGTGGCCGGCGCCATATCGCTCAAGACCACATCGAAGCCTTCGATTCCCAGTCGGGCCAGGTGGTTTTCCAGTTCGGCAACGTCGTCGGTAATCACCGTGGCGTTGCCGGGCAGGGCGATGGTTACGGGCTTCAGATCGATCCCCACCAGGCGGCCGTCGGGGCCAATCGCCTTGGCGGCGAATTGCAACCAGGACCCAGGCGCGCATCCCAGGTCCAGCACCCGGGCGCCGCGTTTTAAAATGTGATGCTTTTTCTGGATCTCCTGAAGCTTATAAACCGAGCGGGCGGCAAAGTTTTCCTTTTTTGCCTGGCGGGTGTAATGATCTGCCCATCGGTTGCCTTTTGGCGCTTTCCGCTTCATATCTTTTCATTCCGTTCAAGTCAAGTCCAACCGCGGGTTGGAGAATCTTCAATAACTAATATATTGAGGGTGTTGTCTGGGGGCGGGAGACCGTGGCAGGTTAGAACAGGCGTTCCATGGCATCGGCCACCGAGCCAACCCCTTCCATTCGGATATCCTTTATTTTGGGCAGGCGCTTGAGACTGCCCTTGGGAACCACGCAGCGGGAAAAACCCATTTTCTGCGCTTCCATGATGCGGGTTTCCAGATTGCCCACGGCGCGCACCTCGCCGGCGAGACCGATTTCGCCAATGGCCAGGGTGTCCTTGCGGATGGGGCGGTCGAGAAAACTGGAGCCGATGGCCGCGACAATTCCCAAATCCACGGCCGGTTCCATGATTTTTACCCCGCCGGCCACATTCATGAAAATATCGTGGCCCATCAGGTGCATGCCCAATTGTTTTTCCATGACCGCCACCAACAGCGCCACCCGGTTGGGATCAAGTCCCAAAATGGTGCGTCGCGGAGTGCCGAGGTTGGTGGTTGTTGCCAGGGCCTGAAGCTCCACCAGGATTGGGCGGGTGCCCTCGATGCTGGCCGTGACCACTGAACCGGCGGCGTTTTCCGGGCGCTCGGAGAGAAAAACAGCTGAAGGGTTGGCCACTTCGCAAAGCCCCTGGGCCTTCATCTCGAACACACCGATCTCGTTGGTGGAGCCGAAACGGTTCTTCACGGCGCGCAGGATACGAAAGACGTGGTTGCGATCGCCCTCGAAATACAGCACCGTGTCCACCATGTGTTCCAGAAGACGCGGACCTGCAATGGCGCCCTCCTTGGTGACGTGGCCCACCAGAAACGTGGGGATGCCGGTGCGCTTGGCCATGAGCATCAACTGCATGGTGGATTCGCGCACCTGGCTGACGCTGCCCGGCGCCGAGGTGATTTCCGGGCTGTACATGGTCTGGATGGAGTCCACCACCAGAACGTCGGGCGTTTCGTTTTCCACCATGGCCATCACTGCGTCGAGATCGATTTCCGATACGACCAGCAGGCTCGGGGCGGCCGTTTCCAGCCGATGGCTGCGCAGCCTGAGCTGTTGCACCGACTCCTCGCCGGAAACATACAATACCTTGCGGCCACTGCGGGCAATGCCATGCAAGGCCTGGAGCATGAGGGTCGATTTGCCGATCCCCGGGTCACCGCCGATCAAAATCAGGGTGCCGGGAACGAGTCCGCCGCCCAGGACCCGGTCGAATTCGTCGATGTCGGTGGACAGGCGCTGCTCATCTATGATTTCCACGGAGTCAATGGGAACCGGCAGATTACCCTTGGCTGCCATGGACCTTGCGCCGGTAGTCTTGGTTTTGCGAACCGCTTCGGCAAAGGTGTCCCACCCGCCGCACTCCGTGCAGCGGCCCAGCCATTTGGCCGATTCATAGCCGCAGGCCTGGCAGACAAACATGTTTTTTGCGTTTTTACGTGCCATTTTTACATTTGGGCCTAATCTCGTCTCAACAAACAAAGCATATCCTATACCCGACTAACACGTCCATGCCGGCCTTTGCAACCACACCATCGGAATCATGGAACAATTACGCGAAATGCCTTGATCTTCTTGAACCAATACTGGAAAATAGCGCCGATGGACGAAGCAACCTGATGTGGCAATTCTCAATGCCTTTTTGTAAAGGCATCCGGAGTGGAAAACGCGCGCCGTCCGTGACCTTTCCTCCCGCATGGGAGATGTAAACAACCAATTTGAAACTTTATCATGGAGGTAAAATGGTTCCTGGACAAGCAGCAAACCCGAGGCTCATTATCAGGGGATGCTTTATTGTGTGCGCATTGCTACTGGGGATGGCGGTCGCTACGGTCAATGCCGCCGACTCGGCGGATCCATTCAAGCATTTGAAACAGCGGCTCGTGGCCGACGGTTTTGACTGTGACCGGATAGACGCCATTTTTCGAAGCCCGGCGGTCGCCTTTGAAAAAAAGGGGGTCAGCGCTTATTTCGTACACAACGAAGCCACTGCGAATTACATGCAGTTTTCCAAACCGAAATCCATTGGCGCGGCACGCGCGTATATGCAGGCCCACCAGCAGGCGTTGGGCGCGGCAGAGGCTCAATACGGCGTGGACAAGGAAGTCATCACGGCGATTATCCTCGTAGAGACCCGCCTGGGCACCTATACCGGTAACCGGCTGGTCCTGAATACGCTGGCCACCCTGGGCGCCATGACCGACGAGGTCCCGCGCGAAATGATCTGGGAGAATCTGAACAACGACAAACGGCGGTTGTCGCGCGATGCCTTTGAGAAAAAGGCGGATAGCAAGGCGAATTGGGCCTACCGGGAATTGAAGGCGTTTTTAACATATACGGCAGGGGAAAACATCGATCCGTCCGGTATCGAAGGCTCTTTTGCCGGCGCCATGGGGATTTGCCAGTTCATGCCCACCAACATCCCCAAATATGCCAAGGATGGCAATGGCGACGGCAGCGTGAACCTGTTCGACCATGACGACGCCATTTTCAGTGTCGCCGCGTATCTGAAAAACTACGGCTGGAAACCTGGACTTTCCCGTGAGCAGGCATATAAAGCGGTTTACCATTACAATCACAGCAAGTATTACGTGAACGCGGTGCTTGACATCGTGGATAAATTGAAAGGCTGATTCACCATGAGTACCGGCATGTTCGTTGTTCTGACCGGCATCGCTTTTTTTATCCTGACCTGTATTGCCATTCTGGACATTGCCAGAAAGGATTTCGGTTCGGTCCAGATGAAAGCCCTGTGGGGCTTTTTGGTGGCCATGGTACCCTTTGTCGGGGTACTAGTCTATTTTTTAATCGGGTTCAGAAAAGGTAAGCGGCCGGTTGCCGATGCCCTTGATTGATAAATATCAAGGAAATAGTATTTGACAAAACGCCGTCAATTATATAGAGATACGCCTGTTTTTCAAATGGTCCCATCGTCTAGCGGTTCAGGACGCCGGCCTCTCACGCCGGTAACCCGGGTTCGAATCCCGGTGGGATCACCAAAAATAAATACGTGTAACACCTTATAATAAAAGCCGTTTGAGTGACTTTGATCCCTTGAGCGGTTTTTTATTTTTGTAGAATTTACCTGTGGACGTAAATCGTGGACGTAAAATTGAAACTATGGTCCAACTGATGTGCGTTGCACCGGCAGGTTGATGACTTTGGCCGGTCGCCTGATACCTTCTTCGAGAGCCTCACGAACCGCCGGGTCAAGACCGATGCTGCGCAGGTACCGTTCAGTAGTGCTCGGGCTTTTGTGCCGCAGAATCGTTTGGATGATTCTCAGCGGATAGCCGTTGCGGAACAGGTGGGTTGCTGAAAAGTGACGAATTGCATGAAAGCCGAACGGTTTGATACCCACCTGGTCACAGACCCGCCGCATAAAGTGCTGCCTGCCTGTGAACGGCTTCAAATAGTATGGATTGCAAATCTCGGTTTTTGACAGGCAGACAAATACGTGATCTTTATCCGCTGGGAGTGCGAGCCGAATCTTCAGCCATTTCAAAAGCAAAGCTCGGAGACCTGAAGGCATTGGCAACCAATCGCTCTCCAGCTGCCCTCCTTTGCGTTTGCGAGTCCAGAGTCGAACCCGATCCTGATCAAAGTCCAAGTCCTGCCGTTTTAACCGGAAGACCTCTCCACGCCTTGCAGCAAGGTGCAAAAATACCTGGTGCATGACATGGTCCTGAAATGCGGATGGATCACCTGACTGAGCCAACTTTTCGAGATGGTCGGTGAATTTCCAAAAGCTGTCATCTGGCGGAACGTATCTGGGGGACCGATTCTCCTGGTATTTAGCCACTGCATGAAACGGGTTTTCGCCTACCGGCCAGTCTTTCAGGTTGTCCGCTCCCCATTTCCATGCTGCGCCAAGGTTCTTACGATCCTTATTTACGGCGTTGCCCGAACGACCTGCGTCGAGCATACCGTCAAGGATTCGCCGAGCCATGAAACGATCCACTTCGGTTACAGGTAGATCGGGTGAGACCAATTCGTGTTGGGCAAACCTTATAAACGCGGCCTTTTTTTCCTCATAGGTCTTTTGGGACAACTCCCGGCGGACGACATCGTCCAGATACTCAGTTAACCAGATTTGAATGGTTAAAAATGCCATGGGGGTCTGGGAGGCTTGAAGCATCCTTTCCCTTTCTTCGGCTTCCCATTGCGCTGCTGCCCGTTGACTGGCCTTGCTGGCGTCGGGAAACCATTTTTCCCGTCGCTTCCCATTCACCATGATTGCCCCTACGGTTCGCCGCTCTCCACGCTTTAGACGTGTGTGAGCCATTTAACACCTCCTTTATTCGATTTTCAAAGAACCGCCATGTACCGGGGGCAATCTCAACCCCACCCCAGCGGTTTGCATACTTGATAATGGTACGGCGGTCAACATCGAGAAACTTAGCCAACTCCTTTGGGCTGATTGCGCGTCCAAGATGTACCTCGAAATCATTGATGACACTGGAATTTGTTGAACTAAAAGGCATGGTTGCCATCCATCTCGGTTTTCAATGCGAGTATCTTGACCCTGCTCCAACTTGGCGGGCTGATAAAAGATATTCGTGTGATCGAGAAACTGGGCACCCTACCGGATGGATGGTTTGTTCATTCGTTGGGTTGGAGGGTAGGTCGCCCATGGTAAAGAAACTGCTAAAAAATTGATTCAATATATTCCTGAGACAAAAGGTTGCTCTTGCCCTGTGCTATAAGCTTAAGGGCATGAAATGCTTTAGCTTGGGGATGCGCTGTAAGTCGAAGAAACGAAGTTGCAGTATTCCTTCTTTCTTCATCACGCATATGGGCAATAATTAAAATTGCAGTATCGATAGTAAGAAAGTAATTCTTTATCTTTCTATGGCTATAAAGAGAAATATCATGCTCTACGAAGAAGTTTACATCTTCACGTAGATTCAGCTTTTGAATACGGTCACGTATCCATCGGGAGAAGGGCGTTTTCATACAAGTTTTTTCATACATTTCCCGGGCATTTATAAAAAGTTCTCGATTAAAATTTGTCATGTTAACCTCTCAAGTAGATAAATTTAAAAAAATTACAATACAGATAGCAAATATTGACTATCATTAATCAAAGTTTGGATACGTCTTCGCTCAGCTTTTGCTGAAGCTGTGTACATCCCATTCTTATACGCGTTCCTATTGCCAAAAGGTGCACCTGATTTTGGAGCCCCAACATGGAGACAGCAGCGTGGACAGCCTGGCTCCAACGAGTTTTGACAAGGGCTTCCATCCGGCTTTGTTTTAGCCTCACAAATAGATTGTACGTTCTTAATCGTGGCGCCATAAAATGATTGTTTTTCCATATTTTCATTCCCCCCCTTCTTTAGGTTGTGAAACATTTCCTATAATTGCCTGGCCACCTTCATTATTAAGATGGACATGTTGAACCGAGATGGTTTGCTGTCCGTTTTGCCGAATACGCCTTAAAGTTTCAGCCTGTGTTGTAAACACGCGGGCCAGTCTCATGGAGAGATTAATGTAGCTTTGTTGGACGTCTGGTGACATGGTATTAGAAGATTTGCCTATTAATTTCATTAGCTGTGTGTGTACTGCTATCATTTGCGTTGAAAGAAGTGCCTCGGTGACATTACGCGGTTTTTGCTCGGCCAATGCCGCCAACGCCGCATTAATATGAGGGGCGGCTCCTTCTTTCAGGGGACCGAATGCTTTGACGAGCTGTTCAATCAACCCTACAGCCAATTCCTTGCTATGGGTTCCCGTAGCCGTCATTGCTGCTTGGATGAATTCTTGATTGTCTTTATATTCATCCACATCTGGGGAAACGCACCCATTGATTATTTCAACTTTGGGCGGGAGTGCGTTATGATCTCCGATAAGAGGTGCTGACATATTATCTCCGTATATTTAGCCCTCCCCCATCAAATCGCGAAAGACCGCGAGGGGGAGAGGAGCTGGTGAGGGCCTGTTTAGACCTATTCTCGTCCTGTTTTTATATACACATAACATTCTGGAATATTTAGAAATGTCCTATATGTCCTATTTGTCCTATTAAAAAAATAAAATGAATATAAAAAAAAATATATCTCACATGTTTTTTCTCCAAAAATGAGGACAAATAGGGTAGATAGGACAACTATTTAACATAATTGCAAATTATTAGTCCCAATCAATCTTCATTTTGACCCGTTTCTCGAACAGCTCACGGCAACGGTTTAGGGAGGGGAGGTGATACTCGTATTTCCTATCCCATTTCGTATCTCTCTTTCGGCAAGATTCAGGACACAACTGGGCCAATTCTCGCCCTGCAGTTCTATTAGTAGGTCTGTATCCGATATTCATTTGTTTGCAAAAATATATGAATTCATTGAAAAAATCGCTCGTTAAAACTATATCAGGCCAATTGTCCTGATATTTTGCGGACATGGAATATGACATGTTGTCAGCCAAATAGTTTCCGGACTCAAACAAAACTCCAGAACGTAGTCTTTCAAACCAAAATTTCCCAAATGGGGATAACGAGGCCGCTATTTGGTCCAGCAAGGCTACCGTTCGGGGGATTTGGCGTAGATTAACTTGGGAGAGATCCAACTGGAGCAAGTCATAGACCATCGCCTCCAATCCCCCATTATCCATTTCCTCACGTATACCCGCGAAATACTCATGATCATTACTATGTTTATCGCTCACGTCCAAAACGACGAATCTCCGTTCGTCCATGCCAGCAGGGACAACCCAGTCATTATTGCTGGCTAGGATCAGCCGGACGCAATTTTTTACTTCGAAACCATTGAGCCCCTTGGGTTCGATGAAGATAGATGGCTCCGTTATAAGCGACTTGAGTTTACCTTCGGCTTGTTTGTCTCCACCCCAGACTGCCTCGTCGGCAAAAACGATAATCACATTTTGAAGATGTAGGTTGAAACGACCAGTCAGTGCATCCCCGCTCGACAATGCCAAATAATGGTTTCCAAAAGCTTTGCCTGCGTAGTAGGCAAAAGTACTTTTCCCGCAGCCCTGTCCCCCACGCATGGCTATAGCTGTACCTGGTCGTGGGCCTCCAGGATTTTGAAACGCATCAGCAAGCCAATAAATTATATACTTCGCGATTTCATCATTGCCGTTTGCGATGACGGTACGAATGAATTTTTTAAACTTTTTCCATTTACCCTTTTTGGGTTTGACCGCCAACCCCTGCCACAAATTATAGAAGCCCTCGTAGTTAACTGACGGGTGAAAACAGATACCTTCGAATTGCCGCCGCTCATCCGAACTCAACCAAAAGTCAACTATTTTTACTATTTTCGGAGGGGTGCCGCCGATGACTTTCGTCCGATTGCTGTAACGATTTTTAAAGTCAGCGATTGAGGAATAAGTAATCTTGAGGCGATTGTTAATAGGGTCCCACCCCATGTTCATGACGACAGTTTTTCCGTTTAAGTCTATAATTGCATGTTTTTTATTAAGATAATCAAATACCAGGGGCAGATCATCCCAATCGAGTTCGGTTTGCTCCATATCCGCTTTTGTAGATTCTTGTTCCTGTGCAAGGCCGACGACGATACTTTCAAGTTGTTCTAATGAAGATCCAGTTGTCACGATAGAGTACCTCTTAATGCTTCTTATTCAATAGGAGTATATCTACAATGCTTGGAGGCAAAAACATCCCCCTCCTGTAGAACTATCCTATTTGTTACAATTACTCCCGATTTTGGCGACAGCGTCTCGGAATTTATATTCCGAGCAGCTGTTATGAAAACAATGAAAACCAGTTTGTCCCGTTTGCGTGTTGACAATGAATGCACTTTGCTTATGCGTTGAATTGAAAGGGCACTGGTATAGCGTGTAGATGCGTAGTCCAGGTTTTTCCTTGATGGAATAGTCAACATCGCAGTCATCAAGGACCTTCTGGATATAATCCACATCAACATTTACCCCTTCAGATGACTTCCAACGATAGGCCGCAGTAGGCTTTTCAGACTCCTGCGGCGCCACGCCCAGATCCTTGACCAATCGCGTAAGTTGCTCCAATGTAGATCCATGCTGCATAATTTTATTCTCCAAGACTATCGATATAGCTGACACGATGGGGCCGGCGTGTTCTATTAGGGCCTCCCGGTACAGGATCTCCCTTGCATGCTTTGGACCCATAAAGTTTGGTTATTCTGCTCGGATTTCCAACGGTGGTGTCTATAACGACCTTATCGTTGGAAAACTTTTTATCGAGCCCAACAAGTGTCTGTTTAATAAAACTTTGAACGTCTTTATCTTGTGCTGGAAGGTCGGCCAGTGGGAAAAGCAGGTGAGCCCCATTGCCGCTCATTGCCTTTATAGGCGGAGCGAAGCCATACTCCGTTGTACAAAACTCAGCTACCTTCTCGCGCATTTCCATGGCAGCGGCCAATTCTTCATCCGATGACGAAATTCCAGAAGGTCTAACGGGGTCCAAGTCAACGAATAACCATCTATAAGCGATGACATCCTTGTCCCCTGTAGTGTTTGTGGCAGGCTTGAGTCTATTGTAAGCACGTGCAATCAAATCTGGGTTGATGACTTGAAGGGTCATGTAGATCTGAAGGCCACTCACTTTCAAGACTGGGGTTATAGCTTTGACAAAGTCATCCAAATTGTCGAAGTATCCTACGACAATTCCCTTTGCATAACCTTTAAAAAGTAATGGGTATAATCCGTAAATATTCAAAATGCGGGATTCAATAATTTCCCCGGGTCGTACGAATTTATTGAACATTTCTTCATTCAACATATTCCATGTTATCATAAAAAACCTCCAATTTTTAAGCCAAAATAAAAAGTGTGGAATTAGCAAGATGTTTACCTTATTCTCTTTTTCTTCGGATCCCATAAAATGAACAGTGACGATAAACCTGGGGCATAAAAACTACGCATACCAAGCTTAAAAGTAAGGCCATGTTCATCACAAAAAGCGATCAAATCTTTAAAACAATCCATACACATCCCATAAGGCTCAAAAGTATAGATCAGGGCTTGCCCGTCTTTACCCCACAGCGCCCAATGATCCATTCCAGGTGGATGAAGAGTTTTTCCTAAATATTTTTCATCGTCTAACAAACGTGCGCATCCTCCTCTTCCGTCTATACGTTCGACACCATACTGATAACAAAATTGTGATTTCCATCTGTCCTCGTAAGCAACTCTAAATTTTTTGTCATAATCTATTTCGTTGTTGGTATAATTGTTATTTGACATTTTTAATCTCTCCACTTAATTTGATGTTATTGACACTCGTTATCGCTCCAATAGGTTTATTGTTGCGGAATACGATCAAACGCTTTTTGGTTTTAGATAGCTCTTCAAATATGCTGCTTGGATTTTTACATATATCAGAGATTGAAATAAAACCTATTTCATGATTGCCATCAATCATCGAATCAATCCTTTCTTGAAAATAGTCTAAAAATTAATAGATAAAAACTTACTTCCTCTACTAGTATATTGGTAAATTCTTATGGGATTTTGAAGTAACTTTTTAAATAAAAATTAAAAAATTTTCTTCTTTATTTAGATATATGGCAAGTTTTTCCAAAATTTGAAGTGGCTTTGAAAAAAAATACTAAACAGTTGGATACATTAGAAGTGTGACATCTAAAAAAAAAGAAACCCTTGCTGTTTTTTACTAACAAGGGTTTTAGAATTAAATCATAATTGTTTTTAATGTGGGCGCTCAATCAAATACCGGCCGCTCCTATAAATTCCGTAGCCTACACCCACAGCTATCACTGTTATCGCGCCGAGGAAAGCTCGGTGCATCTTGCAGGGTGAGAGTCCCTGTCGGGAGGAGAGCCAGTAATGGCTTTCTGTAAGGGTTAGCCACCCACCCGTATCGAGCCTTGGGTCCATGGCGGAGATACTCACTGATCATTGTAAGTGCTGGACGCTGAAATTTTTTTTTTTTTCGGCTGGAAACGAGCCGCGACCCGGAGAAGCCGGTGACATTCGCGGATGGTCTCACCCCACTGAACGTCCAATGCAGAAGGAGCATCGAACAAGATGGGCTAAGCGTAGGCAGAGAATTCTGTAGGCCGTAGGGGTGATCGCGCACCCTGAAGTGCTGGTACAGCTTCGAAAGAGCAACTCGCGGACGCCGAGGGTTTTAACGTGCGCCGAAGGCAACACAGAAGCATCCGTTATGGGCGAGGATGTTGAGGTCCGCCGGAGTCATCAGGCCGTGGCATGCAGGAAGAGATGCATCGTAGAACTCGGGAAGCCCCAAAGGTTCCAGGAAAAGACCAATGGTACACTACAGTGCTGAAATGTTGAGTCCCTGGTGGGAGGAGAGTCGACCTCTATATGCCGATGGGGTGTCTTATCAGGCATACTACTCAGAGGTGGGGAAAACCCACTACATGGGGAAGGACCTGACGGAAGTACGTAGCCCGCAAAGGAAACTCGTACCGGACAAAGTAGGGCTGGGGCAATACGAGCAAACCTCACTACGGGGAATAGCAATTAAGTCGAAAGAGAGTGCAAAACACCGATTTCAGAACCTGTACCGGTGTCTGAACCACCGATTTCTGTTAAGCTGCTGGACGGATTTGAACAAGAATGCATCCAGCGGCGTGGATCGGGTGACGTCCCAGGCTTACGAGGAAAATCTCGAAGCCAACGTCAATGCACTGGTAGAGCGACTGAAACGGAAGCGGTACCGCGCCAAACTGGTGCGGCGATGCTACATTCCAAAAGAGAACGGTAAGGAGAGGCCGCTGGGCATTCCGGCGCTTGAGGACAGGCTTTTGCAACTGGCCTGCGCCAAGATCCTATCGTCGATATTCGAAGCGGACTTTGTTGAGACCAGTTACGGATACAGACCAAATCGAAGCGCCCGAGAGGCGATCGAGGATTTACAGTTCAACCTCCAGTTCGGAAAATATGGGTATGTCGTGGAGGCCGACATCAAAGGCTTCTTCGACAATATTGATCATGACTGGCTTCTGCGGATGCTCCGTGAACGAATAGACGATGCCGCCTTTCTGAACCTGATCCGTAAATGGCTGAAGGCCGGTATCCTGGACACGGACGGGAAAATCATCCATCCGGAATCGGGAACGCCACAAGGGGGTATTGTCTCACCCGTGCTGGCAAATATCTACCTTCATTTCGGTCTGGACCTGTGGTTCGAAAAACGAGTCAAAATAAACTGCAAGGGAAGTGCGTTCATCCTCAGGTACGCCGACGATTTTATCTGCGCGTTTCAATATCGAGATGAAGCCCGGCGGTTTTATTGCGAACTCCCCAAGAGGTTGGCCAACTTCAATCTTGCAGTGGCACCGGAAAAGACCGCAATGCTAAGGTTCAGCCGCTTTCATCCGGGCATGGAAAGGCGAATTGTCTTTTTAGGTTTCGAAACCTACTGGATGAAGGACAGCAGCGGTTCCGTTAAGGTCCTACAGCGGACGGCCCGCAAAAAGCTTCAAAGCGCCTGCAAGCGAGTCAAGGAATGGATCAAGGAGAACCGGCATCTGAAAGGACGCGTATTTATAAAAGCGTTGAATCGACGGTTACAGGGGCATTACAACTATTACAACATCCCTGGTAATCTGGAGTCGATATGGCGCTTTTACTCTTGGGCGATGGGATGTGCATTTAAATGGCTGAATCGCCGTGGTGGCAAACGTAAGAGCTTCACCTGGAAGGCATTTGACAAAGCCATTAAAATATTAGGCATAGCCAAACCGAAGCTGCGAATGGTTAACCGCCAACACCGCGTGTTTGCATAAGTCTACGACTTACGCGAAAGCGAGTACAACCGAGGAACCGGATGCGGGAAAACCGCACGTCCGGGTCTGTGCGGGGGGCGCTGGGTAACTGGCGTTCCTACCGCGAGATACCAGCAGCAATTCCAACAGCTACAACTTGTGCTGGACTGCCACGAGCGTGGATTAGCACCTGCTTGCCGGCTTCAATAGCAATTGCCACTGTTTTTCCTTCATTCGTAACAATCACCTCCTTTCAATCAATAATGACGACCGCCCCGAAGGGCACGTTGTGCCGAACGTGGTCGGTACAAAGCCAAAGCACAGGATATTCCGGCGTCTCGACCGGGTAGCGACTACACTCCAAATCTGTAAGATAGGCCAGACAGCATGGTTCCAGACATTGTTTGGCCACCCAATTGAACACCGGCCGAAAGTCCGTACCACCGCCACCTTTGGGTTCCATTTTAAGCGGAAGATCCTGTCGCTCGAAGGTTTGCGTTACCCGTACCTGGGTGTCGCAATAGACCACATGAACGGTCGTGTCATAGTCTTCCAGAAGTTTGGATATCTCGGCGCCGAATCGGGCGAGTAGATGATTATTGATACTACCAGAGGTGTCCACGGCAATAACCACCTGCCCCGGTTCCTTGTTGTGCAGGCCGGGAAGGAAAACACCGCCCGATAACCATCGCCGGTTAGGAGGCAGCCAGGAATAATCGTTGCGGGTGTCCTTTTCTATAAAGTGCCGTAGCAGCTCCCGCCAATCGACCCTGGCCTGGACAACGTCCTCCACCAGGCGCTTAACCCCGCCGGGCAGATCACCCATTGCCCTGGCCTGTTGGGCGGCTTGGCTCACCGCGACTTTCCATTCGGCCTCAACCGCCTTGTTTTTCCCTGGAGACAACTCGGTCGCATCTCTGACCTCGCCAAACCCGCCAGGCCCACTCTGGCTTTCCAACGGCTCCGGCAACAATTCGTAAATCGCTTCGGCCGACCGGTTGGCATACCGGGCGTCCATTAAAACGCCTTCCGGCAGCGTAAAACCGGCCTCCAATAAAATGCCGTTGATGGCATAATCGGCGGCGATGTTCCATTTGGTTGGATCACGATCTCTACGACGGGTGTGGTGTAAACAGGCCAGGTGCATTACCTCATGGGCAACCAAAGCTTTGGTATGACCCGTTGAAAGACTTGCAACGAACGCGGGATTGTAACCGAGCACTGCGCCATCGGTATAGGCTGTGAGAACATCGCAATCCTCGACAAGAACCAATCTTAATGCCAGGCTTCCGAAAAACGGGGCGTCCAGCACCAATTGCGATCTCGCTTTAATCAATTTCCGCTTGGCGTTCATGCCGCCTCCATGTAGCCGGACATGGCCGCGAGAACGTCGGATGCCTCGGAAGCTGCCTGTTTCCTGGCTTGCTTGTCCTTTCTAAGATCGCCTGGAGCGTAACTGCAAAGCCCGGTTTCGATCCTCCTGCGCATGGCTTCGAGCTGGGGATCGTCGTATAGATTGAGCTTTGGCAAAAGCTCAGTCAGTCTGACCATGTTCCCGATCAGGGAATCCCTGAAAATCGCATCGGGATCGGATAACCGCTCCACCATGTGCCCGACCACCTCGTAAAGCCGTTTCCAAAGATCGGCTGTTGCGGCGGCGTTGGACTGGACCAAGCGCTGTTCAATCTCTTCCTGGATGGCAGATACTTCGTCAGCCGCCAGGCTCACCCGAAAATCCTGAGCTTGCGGGATAGGGCCGATAACCGTACGGAAGGCAAACTTGTCCCTTACTTCGGAAGGCTCCGGGTAATCCTCACGGTTGAACAATCCTCCGAAGATGCTGCGGGCCTCGAAGATCACCTCCGGGTAATTGGTGATGAATTTCTCGACGGCTTGTTCGAAGTCCTCTTTAAACCCTCGCACTTGTTGGCTGTAGTCGCTGTAATTCCTTGACGGCAAAAGGCGCTCGCCATTTTCTCCCCAAGGCAGTGTCTGCTCCAGGTGAAACGCTCGTGCGGCACTCACCGCCGCCTGGATATCCTTCAACGCCTCTTTCGTGGCCAAAGCCTTGTTGAACCGGCCTGCGTCCTGGTTACTGCCGTATTGGGCATTGACTTCACGGGACACATGCTTGTCATGCTTTCTGGCGCTCCATTGGCTGATGCTCAGGGACACCAGCATGGCTTTCTCGGTAATATCTGTTTGCATGGAAATCTCCTTTTGTTGGGTTAATTCAAAATGGCGTTGTGATTCGAAGCCCATTTCGCATAGGCTCGGGTGTTGACAATTTTTGGGTTGGTCCTCTCGCAGTCGCTCAAAAGCAGTACCGAGAACTCTTCGGGTAGACGTCTGGCGTATCGCACCAGGGCGTCCATGCTGGATGGCTCGACACGCCGGGCAAGAGCGCTGCACACGGCATATAGCGTGGCCGGGTCCGTGGGCACTTCCACCTGGTCCGGGTCCACCAGGATCAAGCCTGGGTCCGGCAATTGCCGATAGATTTTCAAGAAGCCGATCAGCTCCGCCGCAAAGCCCTCACCGGCGGCGCCTGCATAGGCTTCGAATTCCAACGCTTCGGGAAGCCCTATAGACATAAGCCTTCCCACGTTGGCCACCGTTCTTGGACAGGGCGAGTTCTTCATCTCCACGGTCGGATTGAAATCGAACAGCAGCTTGGGCCGGAACCTTACGAAACCAGTCAATTCAGAAGGCAGGGAATTCTTAGCTGCCCAGGCAATCCAATCGTCAATGTCTGGCTCCATTTCAACGATGGTGACGAACCGCGATTTTACCGGTTCCAATATGCCCGATACGCCGGCCTTGTCGGACTTGCGATTGGTGGCGGCGACAAAGGTCACCTGGTCGGATACCCGGTAGCCGTTGATCCTTCTTGCCAGGATCAACTGCATGGCGGCGGCCTGCACCGACGGAGGCGCCTGGCCCAGATCGTCCATGAAGTAGACCGTGGGCCTATCGGCTTCGATGATTTTTCTTAAATTACCGAAGGGCAAGAACTCGGCATGCTCACCCTTGATGGCGGGCAGGCCTTTGTAGTCTATGGGCTCGTCCACCACCGGATGGCTTACGATCAGATCCGCATTGCATTTCTCACAGGCCTGGGTAACGATATCGGTCTTGCCGACACCGGGTGCGCCCTTGATCAGTACCGGAATTTGTACCGGCAAAGTCCGGGCAAGCAACTCGCTTAGTTGACTCGGGGTCATGATGCTTTTCCTCCTTAAACAAAAAAACGCCCCGGACCGGAGTCTCGGGGCGTTTACATGGGATGAATTTTTGTTGGTTATGATTTGTGCCAATCGGAGCAAGCTTGGGCGTACTCGCAATCGACGCACATCCAGCTTCTATGGGGGATGAATACACCGGCCTCGATGCCGCCAAGCACGCCACTTGCTATCCAGGCCAACCGTTTCCTGTCTTCCGCGCAGCGGCGTGTATGATAATGCTCCAGCTTGGGCGTTTTCAGTTTGCGCAATACATCGAACCGGCATTGTACCGACGCGGTCGGGAAAACGTAGCGGTTGGAAGCCAGCAGATAGGAGTAAACGGTCATTTGAAGATCGGCATTGACGTCGGACTGGGTTTTGGCCCTGGCGGCAGTCTTGTGATCCACCACGATCAAGGAGCCGCTTTTGTCCTCCATCAACAGATCGATGATGCCGATCAGGTCGATGCCTGCCGAAACGCCCTTGGTCGTGTACAGGGTCGCCGACAAAGGAAGCTCGACGGCAATGACCCGGCCGCCTTTCAAGCTGATGTTGCGGTAAAAGGCATCGAGCATGGAAACGCCCAATTGGATGGCGCTGTCTTTATCGGGGGTGCCCTTTGTATAAACGACCATGTTGCCCTTTTCGCTTAGCTCACGGGTTAAATGGCTCGAAAAGACTTTCTGGAGACGATTCAAGGAGACTTTCTTGCCGTCTATTATCCCGCGATAATAATATTCGAGTGCCTTGTGGATGGCCGATCCAAAGGGCAGGGCCAGGCCGAGTCGTTCCGGCGAAAGGCCCAGAACATAGCGGAACCGGTATTTCAAACTACAATTGAGATATGTGAATATTTGGCTGTGAGAAATATGGAGCTTGTCGGTTAGTGTGCTTAATGCGTTAGATGAGGGCATGGCGCGCCTCCTTAATTGAGGTGGCCTCCAAACGAAGCTTTATCGTCCATAGGCGGCTGTTTGTTGTTCAGGGATTCAATCAACGCCGAGGCCTCCTTGCGTTTGATAAAATCCAGACCCGCTCCATAGGCTTGAACACAGTGAGCGTTGAGTTGTTTGGTCGTCATTCCGTGGTCTTTGGCGAGGCTGAGCAGATACCGGTGCTGTTTGGCGGTTACCCGGCCATTGCTGTCGGCGTTCGCCTTATGGCTGGTTGGTTGACGTAGTTGAGGTTTGGCGCCACCTGGAAATGTATGACGCGAGTTCTCGGCTTTTCTCGCGGGTTGCTCATCCATGCCGGCGTACAGGTCCAATCCCACGCCCAGCAAAGTCGCGCACTTTTTAAGAGCATCGGTTGCCGCCGCCTTGAAGGCATCGGCCATGCAAATGACTTCCTGGGTTTCTCGGTTGCGCTTGATACCACTGGCGCCGAACTGGGATTTAACCAGGCCATGGGTGGACAGCCTGCCCAGTACCAGAACTTCGTCCAGGCTTTCGAAAACACGATGTTCCAGCACCTCGAAGCTCCACCCGCCTTCCAGGGCGTCGTTCAGGCGTTGGATGACGCTATGCCCTTCGATGTAGTCGACCAGGTGCCCGAAGTTTCCTTCGCGCTGGCGGACCGCCTCGGGTGGGAAGGGCTTTTCCAATAGTTCTCTGTTCATGTTTTTCCTTTCGGATGTAAATACGGTAATGAAAACTTCACACTATATTTTGGTTATATGTATGCCTCTTGCTTTATAAACGGCGATTATTTCGAGCTAAAAGCCAGGTAGGATTGAAATGGTGCGAGGAGGGGGGGGGTAAAGTTGGGCACCATAGTAAAAAATCCCAGTTTGGTGTCACTCCAGCGTATACCGAAACCTATCAATTACAATACCTTCTTGATACCGGATCATGCCCGGCACGACGAACCGATGGTTTTTTGCGATCCCATCAACGTTCGGCAGGTTATTGCTTTGGGGGAGGGGGACCGAATACACTCAAACAAAGATGGGATGCTGCGATAATTCCCGGCGTTTATTCTGAAAAAGCGGAACAAGGCTTCTCTATCTTATGATCTTATAACAATCGTTTGAGTGATTTTTGGAAAAGCACCGCATGCCTCGCATATAAGGATAGAGGGGCGCGGAAAATACTCAAACCCATCCTTTGAAACATAACCTATAGCTTTTAATACGGAATATTTGTGAGACTTTTTAGGATCTCAGTGCTTTTCGGATAATAATTTGCGCACTTGTTTTCGTTCCGCGACAGCTTTTCGCGGTCCAAAATCCCAATTTCAGAGCGTTCTGGCACTCCAGCGCCGGCCGCTGTCTTACATCAATCATGTGGCGATTTACACATTTCCAATAAAACTCTTACATGAATGCCACACGCCAGTCCTGTTGTCTTCCTTGTTTACTTCTTATGAATAGCTTTTAAAAAACTATTTTTCATTGTTTTTTCAGTATGTTTTCGTCATATAGAGTAGAATTTTTGTTTTGGCATATATGTTGCGAACAACAAGTGAGCGCGATTCACAGTATTTATTGAAACGCAAGATAAACCAGCCCACCGCATAACGGTAGGGCCAACCTAACATACAGAGGGTGTCCGTGAATAAAAATAGAAATGCAAATAAACTAATTTGTATGACGGTTGTCGGTTTAATTATGGGGGTTTTGCCGCTGTTGTTATTTAATCGTTCGGATGATAACAGCACCCAAAATAAAACCATAACAAAAACAGTTCACTACCGCTTTCTAATTCGCAACACATCCAGCCAGCCGGTTCAAAACGCAGTTTTCTATGCCCAAACCCCCATGCAGGAGACGGGAACTCAGCGTTGCTTAACCATTGAAGCGTCCCACCCCTATGAATTGATATCCAACAAAAACGATGGTCAACTCGCCAAGTTCATATTCGAAACTTTTCCGCCCTATGCTTCAAAAACCATATCAATCCGGGCATCTTTGACACTTGATACCCTGCCGAACCAGATCCCCGAAGCCGATCCGGTACAACTTACTTCCGCATTACAGAATAATGGACCACAGAAAAAAGCAATGCTTGAACTCGCAACCTCGCTAAAAGCGGACACTGTGAAAGACACGGCCACCAATATTTTTAACTGGGTCTCCAAAAACGTTAAATACACCGGGTATTCCTCGAAAGCCAAAGGCGCCAAGCGTACTTTCATTGCCCGTCAAGGTGACTGCACCGAGTTTGCGGATCTGTTTGTTGCCTTGGCATCTCTTGCAGACATTCCCGCACGTCGAGTCTCTGGATATCTTTCCAGCGGTTCCGGTCTCCTCAAGCCTGAAGCCTACCATGACTGGGCAGAGTTTTACGATGACGGTGTATGGCATATCGCCGACCCTCAACGAAAAAACTTCGATGCCCGGTATACAAACTATATAGCCATGCAACTGACCAGCCCGACGCCCTCTACCGGACCGATTAACGGATATAGGCGTTTTTACATCGACGGAAACGGGTTGAAAGTAAAAATGGACTCATAATCGGGAATCCAGTCCTATTACCACGGAGGGAAATATGTTCACGAACCTTTTATCGAACAACCGGCAAACTGCGTCTTTATGGGCACTGGTGTTACTTTTTGCCTTCTTCGTGTTTTTTAGCGGAACGACGGTAGTTTTTGCCGACGACAGCTTATGCGCGGTTGTCAAAATTGAAATCCAACAGGAGCTTACCCTTGAACGTCAGGCGTTCGACGCCCATATGACGATCAACAACGGTCTCTCCCACATCTCGCTTGAAGATGTAAGCATAAACGTTTGGTTTACAGACGAGGCCGAGAATCCGGTATTGGCTACATCCGATCCTAACGACACCTCCGCCAGTTTTTTCATCAAAGTCGATTCCATGACCAATATTTCCAGTGTGGATGGGTCAGGCACCGTAGCACCATCCACTTCAGCCGATATCCATTGGATGATAATTCCCTCCCCTGGGTCTTCCAACGGATTGGAAAGTGGCACGTTGTATTATGTTGGTGCTACGCTGTCGTATACTCTCGGCGGGGAAGCCAATATCACAGAGGTCACTCCCGACTATATTTATGTCAAACCAATGCCTACTATCGCACTGGACTATTTTCTTCCTTCCGAGGTCTATGGCGATGACGCTTTCACTACAGAAATCGAAGCGCCGGTACCTTTTTCCCTGGGCGTTAGGGTTTCAAACAACGGAGACGGAACTGCCCGTCAACTCAAAATCGAGTCAGCCCAGCCCAAGATTGTAGAAAACGAACAGGGACTGCTTATCGGGTTTGCATTAGAGGGCAGCCAGGTAAACGGGCAACCGGCAACCGATAGTCTGATGGTTGATTTTGGCGATATAGCGCCTGGGACCTCGGGAACTGCCCGTTGGGCCATGAGCTGTACCCTCTCGGGCAAATTTACTGAATTTGAAGCGGATTTTTCCCATTCGGACGAACTGGGCGGCGAGGTAACTTCGCTTATAAATGCAGCTCAGACCCACTTTTTAGTACATGATGTTCTGGTTGATCTGGTCGGGCGGGACCAGATTCGCGACTTTCTTGCCAAGGATGGCGACATTCTGCGTGTTTACGAATCAGACAACGTGGATACCGTGGCAACCGATCTGTCTTCTCAGGCGGGGATATACTACCAGGGCACCCAAAACGGCAGGCCGGTTTATATATTCTCAATGCCGGTCAATGTCGGATTCGTATATGCCCGTCTTCCCGATCCTTACAACGGCAGCAAGGTTATCTATTCAGCGGTTCGAGACGATGGAAAAGTCATCAAAACCGATAACATCTGGCTTTCCAAATCCCGTGACGAACAAAGCTGGAATTATTACATTGATCTGTTCGATGCAAATACCACCGGTGAATACACCGTGGTGTTTGACGATCCGGAAGCCGCTCCCCAGGCGCCGGTGCTTCAATACATAGCCAATGTCATTGCCATTGAAGGCGAACGTATTTCTTTTGTATCCATGGCCAGCGACCCGGATGGCACCATTCCATCCTTGTCCGCCGCCGTGCTGCCGGTTGGGGCCACATTCACCGATCAAGGCGACGGCACAGGTGTTTTTGACTGGAAAACGGCCGTCGGCCAGGCCGGCTCCTACGGAATTACTTTCAAAGCTTCCGACAGTGCGTTGTACGATACCCAAAGGGTGATTCTGACGATACGTTCCATTGACGATACTGATGGCGACGGCATGAACGACGCCTGGGAGATGGCCAATTTCGGCACCCTGGACCGCGATGGCACCGGCGACTTTGACGGCGATGGAATCAGCGATCTGGATGAGTACCTGGCTAGCTCCGATCCCACGGACGAAGACCATGCTCCCACCGTGCCTACAGTTATCTCTCCCTTGCAGGATGAATTCGTCACAACACTAACCCCCGCACTGGAAATCCAAAACAGTACCGACGGCGACGATGATGAAATCACTTATCAATTTGAAATCTATGCAGATGACCAATACAGCAATTTGGTCGCGGCCAACGACAATGTGCCCCAGTCCATGGGTACCACTTCCTGGACACTGGCAGAGGAACTTTCCGAAAACCAGTATTACTTCTGGAGAGTACGGGCCACGGATGGTTACAGCTATAGCCAATGGGCCTATGGAAGCTTCTTTGCCGCAGGCGAGAACGACCCGCCACAAGGAGTGGCTATTAGTTTTCCAAAAGATGGCTTCGACGTTGAATCTCTGAATCCCTTGTTGGAGGTAACCGGCATCTCCGATCCCGACGAGGAAGAGCTTGCCTGTTCCTTTGAAGTATATGAAGACATGGCCATGACCGCCCCTGTTGCAGAAGTGCATGATCTGACTGTCCAGGCTGACGGCGTGGTTGATTGGACAGTGAATGTAGAGTTGTCGGACAACACAACCTATTTCTGGCGTGCAGTGGTGACCGATGGCCAAGGTGCGGTTGAAGAAACATCTTTAGCCTCTTTTACGGTCAATACGAGTAACCACGCCCCAACGGTCCCGATCATCAATTTTCCTGCTTATGGGGAAGAAGTATCGTCCACATCGGTGGAACTATCGGTGGTCAATACACAGGACACCGATGGCGATATCCTTGACTATTATTTCGAAATCGATACGGCCCCCGGCTTTAACAGCTCGGAGAAATTTGTTTTCGATTTCATAGAAGAAGGTGTGGATATCACATCCTGTCGGGTCTCAAACTTGAGCGACAACACCACCTACTATTGGCGTGCCATGGCCACGGACAACCTTTCCTCAAGTAGATGGGTAAACGGTAGTTTTTTCGTCAACACCGCCAATAATGAACCGAATGCCCCCGCCTTGAAGAACCCTGGCGAGGAAGCCTGGGTAGGCGTACTAAAGCCGAACCTGATCCTTGCTGATGGCGTTGATGTGGACAACGATTCCTTGAGCTATCGATTTGAGGTGTACTCTGATTCTAACCTGGAAAATCTGGTCGCATGGGCTGAATCCGAATCCTGCGACTGGACGGTGGTCACCGAGCTGACCGATCAAACCCGTTATTATTGGAGAGCCCGCGTAATTGATGAGCACGGCAACGAAGGCGATTGGAGCTGCACGGCATCCTTTTTTGTAAAAGAGGAGGAACAGCCACAACCTGAAGTGATCACAGTCAATGTTTCCACCGACAAGGGTGAAGGGCTCGAAAACATTAAGGTTTACGCATTTACCGAAGCGGGCAAATACACGGGGATCAATGCCACTACTGAATCGGGTGGAAGTGCAATTTTCGATGTAGATGCATTGGAACCGGGCGTGTATAAGTTCCGGGCCGACTATCTACGCAGCAAATTCTGGTCGGACGCCGTATCCATCCCGGAAACCGCAACCGTTCCTATACAGATAGACGTGGAAACCGTGACCGTCAATGTCGGTACGGCGTTCGGAACGGTGTCCGGAGCAAGGGTTTATCTCTTCTCGGAATCGGGTAAATATCTTGGCGTTTATCTGGAAACCGACGCCAATGGCCAGGTATCCTTTGATCTTCCCGCTGGGGAAACCTACCTCTTCAGGGTCGATATTCTACGCAACCAATATTGGAGTGCCGTAACCACCATACAGTCTGGTGAAAGCACTGCTGTTGACGTCGATGCAGGCGGCGGAAAGCTCCAAGTTGTCGTGAAACAGGATGAAACGGCGACTATCGAAGGAATAAAAGTCCATCTTTTTAATGACAGCGAGAAATACCTTGGTGTTTGTGCCACCACGGACGATGCCGGCACTGTGGAATTCAGTGTCACCGAAGCCGATTATAAATTAAGGGTCGATTATCTGGGATACAAATATTGGAGTGAGACGCTTCATATAACGACCGACACCGTTGAGACCATGGTTATTCCACACCAGGAAGTCAGGTTGACGCTGCAAGGTCGCTATCAGGAAATCGACACGCCAATATCAGGCATCAAGAGTTACCTTTTTACCTCGGATGGTTCCTATGTGAGACAGTACCTTGAAACCGACGATAATGGACAGGCCACCTTCCACCTCCCTGAAAAGGAATACAAAATTCGCTCGAATGCTTTCAAAAGCAAGTACTGGTCTGAGCCGTTCACCTGGGAAGACCCGGTAATAACCGTGCCCATGGCCGACGCACGGATCACGGTGGACGCTGCCGGCGTTCCCAAGGAGAATGTGCCTGTCTACGTGTTTAACACGAATGGTAACTACATGGGAGTCAAGGGCGTCACCGACGAAAACGGCCAGGTGATCTTCCGTATCCCTGAAGGTGAATACGATTTTCGCGCAAACTATCTGAGGAATAAATTCTGGGCGGAAAGCTGCACAGTGGTCGCCGACATGGTTAACGATATTAGCGTATCGCTTGGCGGAGGCACCTTCCAACTGACTGTCCTGGACGATGACGATGCGCCGATTTCGGGCGTCAAATGTTACGTTTATAATGAAAACGACGCCTATGTGGGGCTCAAGGCAATCACCGACGATAATGGCGTGGTAAGCTTCGATCTTGCCGACGGCACTTACCGTTTCCGCGCCGATTATTTAAGGCATCGGTTTTGGAGCGACTCCGTCACGGTAACCGGTAACGCTGAAGAAACGATGGTTATCGCGAAATCCACGGTTTGGGTCCGTGCGCTCATGGCTGGCGGTGTTGCCTCCGGTGTGAAGGTTTATCTTTTTTCCGAGGCCGATAAATATCTTGGGCAATATGCCTTAACCGACGATAATGGCGAAGTCGAATTCGACCTGCCCACCGGCGTTGTCTTTAAATTCCGGGCCAACATTCTTGGCAGTCAATACTGGAGCGAAGACATCACCGCTTCGGACGATTTATCCACCGTGACAATCGATGCCGGCGGCGGCCAGTTGCAAGCAACGATTCAAACCGATGACGGAACGCCTTTATCCGGCCTGTCGGCATATCTCTTCAGCGAAGAAGGAAAATACCTTGGCCTTTCCCAAACCACGGATGCATCCGGTGATATAGCCTTCACCGTTCCCGAGGGCTCATACCGCATTCGCGTCAACTATCTGGGATACACGTTCTGGGAAGAGGATATCGAGGTTATTGACGACACCACTGTTTCGATCATCATCGCAATTCGACCGACAACGATCACCGTTGTCGGCGACTACCAGGGTGTGGACACGGCACTCGAAGGCATCCGTGTTTATCTCTTCAATCCCACCGGAAAATATTTGGGTTTTTCCGGTTATACCGACGACCAGGGCACGGTAGTCTTCGATCTTCCCGAGCAAGACTATATGGTTCGAGTGGATTTGGCGGGAACAAAATTCTGGTCCGATCCGTTTACCTGGCAGGATACCACCGTGAGAATTCCCATGGCCGAGGCAGTGGTTACGGTGACCGGTGCCGGTCTTCCCAGCGCTAATTGTGATGTCTACCTTTTTTCTGCCGATAATACTTATCTGAAAAGCAAAATAACTACCGACGATCAAGGGTCGGTCCGTTTTCATTTGCCTGCGCAAACATATAGATTCCGAGCGGATTATCAGACCAAACAGTACTGGAGCGGAGATGTTGTTCTGGAAGCGGATGCTGAAAATCCGGTACTGATCAGCGTCGGCGGTGGGAATGTCACACTTGGCGTTATGAAGGACGATGGTGCAGCCATTGCCGGCATCAACTGTTATGCGTTTGCCGATAGCGGCTCTTACCTTGGCCTTAAAGGCGCCACTGGCGACGATGGGCAGGTTGCATTCAGTCTGGCTGACGGTGATGTGAAATTCCGCGCGGATTATCTTGGCTACAAATACTGGAGCGACATCCTCTCTGTTCCCGGCAACCAGAACCAAACCATTACCATCGAGCATTCAGACATCTCTGTGACTTTTCAGGGGCGTTATCAGGGAGTCATCCAGCCCTTGGAAGGGCGTAAGGTGTATTTGTTTACGCCTTCCGGCCGCTACCAGGGGCAAAACCGGGTTACCGATGCCGAAGGGCATGTCAGCTTCAATTTGCCAGACCAATCGTATCAGGTTCGCTGTGATGAATTGCGCCGGAAATATTGGTCCGATTCTTTTCAATCGCGGGATACCACGGTCACCGTTCCCATGGGACAGGCTGTGATCGATGTAACCTTTTCCGGCGAACCGGCCGAGAATGCCAGGGTTTATCTGTTCAGCGATGAGAATCGTTACCTGGGACGATACGAAACCACCGATAGCAACGGAACCGTTCGCTTCATGCTCCCGGTGGGGTCGTATCTTTTCCGCGCAAACCTGGATGGCAAACAAAGTTGGACAGATATGACGGAGGTAAGCGCTGACCTGGAAACTGTCGCCGGCGTGGCGATGGAATAAACCATTGGAGAATAATCGATGCTTTCAACAGGAAAACCATGGGTGGTGGCAAGGGGAACCAAATGCTCTTATTTAATCGCTATTGTATCCTTGTTTTGCATGGCAGCCACCATCCATGCGTCAGCCATTCCCAAGGAGATAATCGTACGCAAGACCAAGACACTGGATACCGATCTTGTGGCGTCCGCCGAATCGCTTACCGGTGAACGCCTCAACAAAACAAAGCCATTGTTTATCGATGTCAGAACCCCCCGGGACTTCGATGCGCTGCATATTTCCGGGGCCATGAACATTCCCCTTCATTTCATTAAAACCAAGACCTACCTGAAGTCCTCACCATTGGTACTGGTGGACCAGGGTCTATCATTTCATCGCTTGTCACCCGTCTGCCGAGATCTTAACAAAAAGGGTTTCAATGCCCGCATCCTCGAAGGCGGGATGCGGGCCTGGTGCATTCACGATGGCCGAATAACAGGCGATCGGGTTCGCCAGATGAACTATGGGAACATATCGGCAGCGGATTTTTTCAGGGAGAAGGACTATTCGAACAGGATTGTCTGTGATGTCTCCTATACTCTTTCAGCAACCTCCAGGCAATTGATGCCGTATGCCACCCATCTTCCTTTGGGGGGAACTTCCAAGGACAAAACAAAAGCGGCGGCTGAATTCAAGTCGGCAAAATCCGGGTGGAACACGGCAACCATTATCGTGGTCAATGAAGATGGTGAAGGATACCGGGACGTGCAACACGCCTTCAAGCAAGCCGGCCTGAAAAACGTATTTTATCTCGATGGCGGCATACGTGCTTACGAGAAATACCTGGATGGAATGGTTCGTTCATGGTCTCCGCGCGCACAGCGGATGAAAACCGATAGTCCATGTGCAAAATGTGGCGATACCGCCATGACCTCACAGGACCGGTAGTAAAAAGATTAAGAAGCACCGAATGTATTATGATCCATATGACATTAAGGAGCCAGGCACATAGATAGAAAGGCGAGCCCCTTTTCGGTTCGCCAAGCAAAATAAACAGGAGAAAATCATAATGAGACTCCTCGGGAAGCCGGTTGTAGTGGCGATTATCATTATCTTTGCCGTCATGGCCAATGCCATGGCAGCCGACCTGATTGTCAATTCCATAACCTGGCAACCCGCCACCGATCTCCAAGATGGCCAAAGTGTCACATTCACGGCGCAGATACAAAATACCGATTCGGATACGGTGGCCACCGATTTTAATGTTGGATTTTGGGTGGATGGAGAAAATGTGGGTGAGACAACCGCCCCAATGATGGAAGTTCCCCTGGGCGCCGGGGGAACCACCACCGTGGCATTCGAGGCTCAACTGCATGCTGGCGACAGCGTTGTCATCGTTTCCGCGGACAGCGGTAACACAATAATCGAAACCAACGAGACCAACAACAGTCTCAGCGCGGACCTTCCGGTCATTATCGACACTACCCCACCCGAGGATATAGTAGAACTGTATGTCAGCGACAGCCATAAAAATTCGCTAACTTTTTCATGGGGACATTCGCCAAACAGCATGGGTGACCTTGCCGGTTACAAGGTCTTTTTTAACGGAGCGGCGGAGGCCCAGCTCCTGCCCGCCACCCAGACCAGTTTTCAGAAAACCGGACTATCTCCCGCGTCGACCTACGAGTTCCGCATTACCGCATATGACAACAACGAAAATGAAAGCGAAGGTCTCTTTGTAACCGGCTACACGGTTTTGGATAATCCCACTGGATTGATAGCCTCATCCCGCCCGGCTTTTGTGGATTTATCCTGGGAACCATCCACGCCCGAGGAGAATATCGACCATTACGCTGTCTATGTTAGCGAGACCGATTTTCTTAGCATTGATGGTCTTTCTGCATACGCTACAACAACGGAAACCGCCGCCTCCATAAGCGGTTTGGAAAGCGATCGTACTTACTATTTTGCCGTGGTCGCGGTGAATCTGTCAGGTGGGATCGACGAAAATGTGACCACGATATCTGCCTCGCCCCAGGCTGGCACCGCTGTTAATGGTAATATCACTACGAATACGACTTGGACTGTTGAGAATAGTCCTTATGTGGTGACAGGCGATGTCACGGTGCATCATACGAGCAGAAGTTATTATTCAAACCCCATTCAAGTTACCTTGACCTTGGAGCCGGGCGTGGAGGTACGTTTCGAACCGGGAACGGGACTTTTTATCGGTAAAAACTACAACAGTACACGCGGTTATCTTGGTGCTCTTTACGCTCAGGGAACGGCGGAAGATCCAATTCTTTTCACATCGAATGCGGAGACACCCGAGCCTGGCGACTGGAAGGGCATCTATTTCCGAAACGCCACCTATGATGCCGGTTCGCTCATGGAACACTGTACCGTCGAGTATGGTGGGCTGGAAAACAATGCCGATATTTATATCGAGCAGGCGGAATTTTCCATTCGTTATTGCCAAATCATTAAAAGCAGCGCGAGCGGGATTCGCCTTACCGGAAGTTCCGCCATAATTGACGGATGCACGATTGGCAACAATACCCTGGAAGGGGTGACCGCGGATTCGACATCAGCAGTATCGGTTACCGGGAACACAATCGTCGATAATGGCGGTTATGCGGTGACGGTCTATCCCAACTATGTGCACAATGTGGCCGATAATGAAGGTAGCGGTAACGGATATGATTACATCAAAATTCAGGCCGGGGATATCACCGCCAATCGCACCTGGAAAAAGCAGGTCTCCGGTTCCTTGCCTTATGTGGTGACAGGCGATGTCACGGTGCATCATACGAGCAGAAGTTATTATTCAAACCCCATTCAAGTTACCTTGACCTTGGAGCCGGGCGTGGAGGTACGTTTCGAACCGGGAACGGGACTTTTTATCGGTAAAAACTACAACAGTACACGCGGTTATCTTGGTGCTCTTTACGCTCAGGGAACGGCGGAAGATCCAATTCTTTTCACATCGAATGCGGAGACACCCGAGCCTGGCGACTGGAAGGGCATCTATTTCCGAAACGCCACCTATGATGCCGGTTCGCTCATGGAACACTGTACCGTCGAGTATGGTGGGCTGGAAAACAATGCCGATATTTATATCGAGCAGGCGGAATTTTCCATTCGTTATTGCCAAATCATTAAAAGCAGCGCGAGCGGGATTCGCCTTACCGGAAGTTCCGCCATAATTGACGGATGCACGATTGGCAACAATACCCTGGAAGGGGTGACCGCGGATTCGACATCAGCAGTATCGGTTACCGGGAACACAATCGTCGATAATGGCGGTTATGCGGTGACGGTCTATCCCAACTATGTGCACAATGTGGCCGATAATGAAGGTAGCGGTAACGGATATGATTACATCAAAATTCAGGCCGGGGATATCACCGCCAATCGCACCTGGAAAAAGCAGGTCTCCGGTTCCTTGCCTTATGTGGTGACAGGCGATGTCACGGTGCATCATACGAGCAGAAGTTATTATTCAAACCCCATTCAAGTTACCTTGACCTTGGAGCCGGGCGTGGAGGTACGTTTCGAACCGGGAACGGGACTTTTTATCGGTAAAAACTACAACAGTACACGCGGTTATCTTGGTGCTCTTTACGCTCAGGGAACGGCGGAAGATCCAATTCTTTTCACATCGAATGCGGAGACACCCGAGCCTGGCGACTGGAAGGGTATCTATTTCCGAAACGCCACCTATGATGCCGGTTCGCTCATGGAACACTGTACCGTCGAGTATGGTGGGCTGGAAAACGATGCCGATATCGGCGTTTACGATGCCAGCCCGACTATCGCCAATTCCACCATTCGTTTCAGCAGCGCCCATGGAATATACCTGAACGATGGCGCAAGCCCCGAGATCACCGGCAATACTTTTACCAGCAATTCTATCAGTGCCGTCAATGCACACCCGAATCGGGCGCATGTGTTAAGCGCAAACTCCGGGACAGGCGAAGGCCAGAATATTATCCAACTCCGGGCCGGAGATATCACCTCTGATCGCACCTGGAAAAAGCAGGTCTCCGGTTCCTTGCCTTATGTTGTGACAGGCGACATCACGGTGCATCATACGATCACAAGCTATCATTCGAGTACAAACCCCTGTCGAGTTACCTTGACCTTGGAGCCGGGCGTGGAAGTACGTTTCGAGCCGGGCACCGGGCTTTACATTGGAAAACATAATTCTGGAAGCTGGGGCTTCCATGGCGCCCTATCAGCCCAGGGCACAACAGACGATCCAATTATTTTCACATCCAACGCGGACACACCAACTCCAGGTGACTGGAAAGGCATTTATTTCCGAAACGCCACCTATGACGCCGGTTCTCTCATGGAGCACTGCACCATTGAGTACGGCGGACTAACCAACAACGCCGATATTTACATCGAAAACGCTATTCCCACCCTCCAATACAACACCATCCGTAGTTCCAGCCATTCCGGCATTTACGTCACCGGCGACGGCAGTGACGGTGTCGGCATCACCTGCAACAACCTGAAAGACAACCTTTACGGCGTTTATACGATCAACAACGCTCAACCCACCCTAACCGGCAATAACTTTCTGGACAGCCGGAACTACGGCATTTACAACGCCCACACCCAGATCGTGACGGCCAACGACAACTGGTGGAACGACGCAAGTGGTCCCAACACCAACGGAGATCACTATTTCGGTCCGGTCACGGCCGACACCTGGCTGATGGCTGAAAGCGAATGCATCGCCTCGCCGCCCACCAACAGTCCGCCACTGGTTCCAAGAAACCCCACCCCGGCCGACAATGCCGTGCGCATACCCGTGTTGCAGGAAGAACAGCCCATTGCCGTAAATCTATCCTGGGCCGGCGGCGATCCCAACCCCTGGGATACCGTGGTCTACGATCTTTACTTCGGGCAATCGGCAGGTGCCCTTTCCCTGACAGCGGAATCCCTGGGAGACACCGGTTATGAAGTAAGCGGCCTTGACGGCGGCACCATGTATTACTGGCAGGTCGTCGCCCGCGACGATGCCGGTGCGGAAACCACCGGACCGGTCTGGAAGTTCACTACCCTGGGCTACCCTCCGGACCTTGAAATATCCCAAGCCGGTTGGGAGCCAGTTTCCGATCTTATTGCCGGGCAGACCCTCACCCTGTCAGCTGCCATCGTCAACAGCGGCAGTGGACCGGTCGTGGACAGCTTCCGGGTGGCTTTCACCATCGATGGCGCCACCGTGGCCACGCGCACCGTCGATCCGATAGT
>CAXXOY010000009.1:0-235296 GCA_963668455.2 uncultured Desulfosarcina sp. | reverse complement strand
TTCACTGTCATCTTTCAGAATTAGATGGGTATGATTCGAGGTCGCTACGTAGTTGAGCACCACCAAGCCAAAGCGCCGCTTGGCTTCAAAGAGCCATTGAATCCAGCGGTATCGGTCCTGCTTAAACTTCAGTAGGAATTCGCGTTTGTGGCATCTTTGGGTGATGTGCCAGATTTGATATGGAATGTAATGTCGCTTAGCCCTTGCCATCAGACCTTCCTATATCGCAATTTTTGAAGTCAAAAATCCCAATATAGCGTGTATTTCGGTCATTTATTGAAACCATTTAGTTTTAATTTTAGTTGGTTAGCTTGGCCCGTCCCCGGAGTCACTGTATTTGCGTTATGCATGGTCCGACCCCGAGTTATCGTAATACATCTATTGCGATCTTTCGCGAATTTTAAAAGGAAGGTCCTTTTATGGCATCGATGGGTAATATGCCAGACATGACCGGGGATATAATGGCGCTTTGCGCGGGCCATAGAACACCGAGTTCCTTAAACGGATGTTTTTGAGGGTAAAAACAGTCGATTACGCTAGTTTTAACGCCTTTTTAAAGATATTAATCGTATAATTTTAATCGGTTAGCGCGGCCCGACCCCGAATCGATGTTTCCCCGGAAAACGCTTATTTTTTCTATGTCCCTAAATAATTGAATCGATTTGATAAAAACGGCTATTAAAGAAAAATGAATTCTCTTTAACCGCCGCAAGGATTGGGCTTGTTAGAAACGCATAAAAGCATTGGCCCTATTATGCCCCCTGTTTATCTTACGGGTAGGCATCATGTAGAATTTGTTGGTAGCGTCGAAGATATTTATTGTTTGGATTTTCAGATATCGCTCTACTAAAATCAACGTTTCCATCCGAAGTTTCGTATTTTTCCAACAAACTCATAAAATCTTCAAATTCGCCAGCATCATCAATTTCTTTATAGAAATCATTTAGTAATGTTTTATTAATAGTA
Source organism: uncultured Desulfosarcina sp. (assembly GCA_963668455.2). Lineage (GTDB taxonomy): Bacteria > Desulfobacterota > Desulfobacteria > Desulfobacterales > Desulfosarcinaceae > Desulfosarcina. The sequence continues at coordinate 234,330 of CAXXOY010000009.1, read as the reverse complement.
GGCATTATTTGGAGTGTTACAAATAGCTTATCTCTCAATTGATTAGTATCATATGACTTATACTCAAGCAACAAGATGGCTTTTTCTCTCTCATCTCTATTTACCCATTCCTTTAAAAACTGGCAAACATGCAACTTTTTTCCGTTTTTCAAATCAACAAAATTTATCCACCCATTTTTTGATAGTTCCGCTTCAACTTGCAAAAAGTTATGTTTTTTTAATTCCGCAGAATAAAAAGAAATCAAATCATTTTCCTCACAATTATTGATTATAATATACGATTTTGAATAGACATCATGGTTTTTGTCAGTAAATGATTTGATTTCTTTACCTAATGGATGAACAGGAATATTTATAATGTTCCCGGCCAAGCTAATACCAAAAATGAACGGCAGTAAGATCGGTCCCAAAAATATGTAATAAATATATATTTTCATATGATTTATATTAAAAAATGAATTGTTCGTAAAATATCCTAAGCAAAATTATTAACATCATCCCATGATGGAGGTATTGAAGAGTTATCAGATTCACATTCATCATCACATTTTTCTTCCGGTCCAGCCTTGTCACAGAAACAATTGCCACCTTCTTCTATATCTTTACCTTGGTGAATGACCGTGCCAAAAGTTTTCGGTAGATTAAAAACATTTCCACTCCAAATGACACCCTCGCAAGCCGCACAAAGCCAATAGCATGCACACTGCCTTGCTATCTTTGGTTGTAAATAGACCCAGTGCTTACGCTGCCATTCGCCTTTGCAGCTAATGAGTCCAGTAGGATCTGCCAATGCCACAGGATTATTTTGGACGTAGGCAAAATGATTAATCCCACCAGCTATCCCTATTGGGTCTTGAGTCAAATACCGTCCAGAAATCGGATCATAGTATCGATTGTAGTTATAATGCAGGCCGGTTTCGCTGTCATAATACTGGCCCGGAAACCGCAGATTATTAACAACGCTTTCAACCTCAATCGAGGCCTCACCAAAAGAGCTGTATTTCGCCGACCAAACCACCGCCCCGGAGACCGATGTCATTTTCTGCGGAGTCCCGATATGATCGTTGTGGTAAAAGTAGTAGTCGGCGCCGATTTTCATGAAAAGCGGATCGGTGCTCCAGGTTGAACCAGGCTTCCAGCCGTAAGTCTTGATTACGCTGCCGGTTGCATCGTATTCGCCAACCAACCCTTCGTCACTGTAATGAAAACAGGTGCGGGTGCCGCTGACATCCTTCCACAGACGGCGACCGAACGGGTCGTAATAATAGGAGGCAATCACGTTGCCGGAACCATCCTCAACCCGCTCCAGACGATCCTCTACATTGTAAAAGAACCTGGTAATCACTCCGCCGGCGTTTTTCTCGATCATGTTGCCGTTGAGGTCGTAATCGTAGGTTACATCGTCATGGCCGGTCAGCTCGTTGTTCTCGTTGTAGGTCCACTCGGTGGCAGAATCGCTGGCGGCGGTAAGCCGGTTGCCGACGTTATCGTAGGTGAAGGCTTCGTCGGATTGAACCGGGTTGTCCGCATCGGTCAGCCGGTAAAGATCGTCGTAGGTGTAGCCGTAATTGCCGTGCTCGGTATCCTTGGTGACGATATTATCCATTTTGTCATGGGTGTAGGCATAGTTCAAGACTTCATTCTGCCCGGGATCGGCAACATCGATACCGGTGGTCCGCATCATCGGATCGTAGGTAAACTGTTTTGTAGTCCCGCCGGGCAACATCATCGAGGCCGGCCGGTTCCAGTGGTAACCGCTCACGGTAATGTAGCCTGCATTGGGTATCTGCACGGCGGCAAGCTGGTTGTTGGCGTCGTACAGATAACCGTAGGAGATGGCATCAGGACCTGTATAGGTTTTCTTCAGGCCATTGGCGTAATAGGTGTAACCGTTTTCCAGGCTGAAGGCGCCGTAATTAATCGTCTCGGAGATTTTGCGGTACAAGGTGTCATAGGTGTAGACCGCAGATGTGGTGCCGTCGTCATAACCGGTGAGGTTGCTCACCTTGTCGTAAGAAAAGGTTACCGTCTTGATCGGAGCCGTGTCTCCGGCATCGGTAAAATAACGGATTTCTTCCAAACGACCGGCATCGTCGTAAACATAGGCCGTTTTCTGGTTCTTGGCATCGATCTTTTCGGACAGGTTGCCGGCCGCGTCGTAACCATACGCGGTCTCCGCGCCTCGGGGCCGGATCTCCTTGACCAGACGATTGGCGGCATCGTACTCGAAACGCGTGGTTTGATCCTCGGCATCGGTCAGGGCGATAAGGTTGTCACGGTTGTCATAAGCGTATTTAGTTACACCGGCAGCAGGATCGGTCACAGAGGTCAGGCGACTGAGGGCATCGTAGGTATAATATGTGGTGCGCCCCATCTTGTCCTTGCGAGAAATCAGATTGCCAACCGCGTCATAGGCGAAGCTGGTGCTATAGCTTGTGGATTCGTCCAGGGTGTCGGTTTCGGAGACCTTGCGATTGCGGCTGTCGTAGACTGCCGGTTGCTCCGGAGCAAGAGCTGCACCCGCTGCCCACGGCATCGCCGTATTCCAGGGCGATCTCGTCTGCATGGCCATCAACGCTTTTTATCAATCGGCCTTCATTGTCGTAGCTGTAGTTTGTTGAATGGATTGGATCGATTTGATGAAAAAATTGCGGTTAAAAAGAAAAGAATTCTGTTTTAATCGTTGATAGGTTTGGGTTTAGGAGAAACGCGCAAAATCATCACCGTCCCCGACTTCCCTAAACGGTCTCGGCGCCCCGTGGCCGGATTTCCTTAATCAGACGATTTGCGGCATCGTACTCGAAACGCGTGGTATGATCCTCGGCATCGGTCAGGGCGATGAGATTGTCACGGTTATCATAGGCGTATTTGGTGACGCCGGCAGCCGGATCAGTTACGGTCGTGAGGCGGTTGAGGGCATCGTAGTCATAATATGTGGTGCGCCCCATCTTGTCCGTGCGCGAAGTCAGGTTGCCGACCGCATCATAGGCAAAGCTTGTAATATAGCTTGTGGAGTCGTCCAGGGTGTCGGTTTCGGAGACCTTGCGATTGCGGCTGTCGTAGACTGCCGGTTGCTCCGGAGCAAGAGCTGCACCCGCTGCCCACGGCATCGCCGTATTCCAGGGCGATCTCGTCTGCATGGCCATCAACGCTTTTTATCAATCGGCCTTCATTGTCGTAGCTGTAGTTTGTTGAATGGATTGGATCGATTTGATGAAAAAATTGCGGTTAAAAAGAAAAGAATTCTGTTTTAATCGTTGATAGGTTTGGGTTTAGGAGAAACGCGCAAAATCATCACCGTCCCCGACTTCCTCGATTTAAGACCTAAAAACGGCCTGTTTTTAGGACTAACCAACTGATATATTAGCGTTATGCTTGGTCCGACCCCGAGTCACCTTGGTCCGACCCCGAGTCAGTTTTATGTACGAAACCTATGTGACATCTTTAAACGCCACATTAGAAAATTCCTTAGATTCTATGTAGCTTTTCACTTTTTCATTACAAAAAATCCAATTAGGAAATTGGCGAGTCCTGAAAAAATCATACCTCTTATTTTCTGATTCATCTAATGCAAGCCCTGTTCTTTTAGGTGTATAGAATTTATACCCACAGATAGAGCATACCTTTTCAAGGTATAATTCTGATTTCGCTTCATTTAATGATATCCAAGAATCTACCCACAATTCAGATAGCTTAGGACCTCCATATGGCAGGTAAATTCTTATTTCTTTAGCCTTCTTCGTGTTTATAGGATTTTTTATATTTGGATCTTGTAACATTTCGATAGGATGAATTTGAAATCCATTGAATTCCTGATTTAATTCCTTGGCAATTTCATCTTTACACACAAGCTCAAAACTAATTCCCCTCCAAACAAAGTCGCCTACTAAATCGGAACCTGTTTCCCATTCTATAATCAACGGGGGAACTCTTTTCTGTCTTGTCATCTTACATTCGGGGCATACTCCCTGACTCTGTTTTGGTTCCCAAGTTCCGTGAATACCAAAATGTGCAAAATCATAATTTCGAGGAGAAAGTATTTGATAGAATCTCATTGGAACATCACCTTTCTAATCAACATACTTGATTCCAAGTTCATTGTTAACTTCTTTTCGAATCCTTAGTACATCATCAACTGTGGGTTCTCGACCGAGATCTTCAATTTTTTGCTTTGTTAATTCGTTCGCCTGTCCACCACCTTTACCCTTATGGATTCTCTTATGCTCATCAACCTCAATTTTCCTTCTGTTTGGCATTCCAGGTTTACCTCTAACATTTGGATTATTTGCAACGTCAGGAGGTAAGTGCTTTTTGAGAACTTCACGAGGAGTTTGGTGATGCATGTGTGTCCTCTTTGGAGCATAACCACCAAATCTACCACCACCGCCACCCAACCCTCCTCCACCATAAGGTGTTTCACCATCCCAGAAAATTAGATCTCGACCTACGTCATCGCCCATTTGTGCATATGTGTATTTCCTGTCAACAGGTGGGAATTCCGCTGCTTCCGCACTTGAAGGAGTAATCCAATCTAACGGATTAAAACCAAAATAATTAAATCCACTTCCTACCGAACATAAACCCTCTGGATCGATCCAATTGATTGGATCGTTAAAACAGTATGCATAGAGATTTAATCCGTCGCCGAGGGGATCAAGACGCAGGTAGCGTCCGATGGCAGGATCATAATACCGGTTCAGGTTGTAGTGCAGGCCGGTCTCGGCATCGAAGTATTGGCCGCTAAACCTGAACGGGTTGGTGATCTGCTCGATGCTTACCTGGGCATTGCCGAACGAATCGTAGGTGGCCGCCCAAACCGTGCTGCCGTTGGCGCGCACCATTCTCTGGGGCGTGCCGGCGCTGTCGTTATGATACCAGTAGTAGCTGCCGTCTTGTTTGAGAAAGAGCGGGTTGGTACCCCAGACGCTGTCCGGGAGCCAACCGTAGGTTTTTATCTCATTGCCTGTGGCGTCGTACTCGCCAATCAGGCCTTCGTCGGAATAGAGGAAATTGGTACGTGTGCCGGAAACGTCCTTCCATAATCTGCGGCCGAAGGGATCGTAATAATACTCGGCAATGGCGACGTGATCGCCATCCTCCACCCTGATCATTCGATCCTCTATGTCATATACGAAATACCGTGTCACCCCGTCAACCGTCTTGCGCGTCATGTTGCCGTTGGCATCGTAGGCAAAGGTGGTGGTGTCGTAGTTCATTAACTGGTTGTCGGCGTTGTATTCCCAGTCCCCGCTGGTGGCGCTGGAGGCGATCCGGTTGCCCATGGCATCGTAGGTGTAGTCTTCATCGGGCAGGGTGGGGTTCAGGGCGCCCACGAGCCGGTGCAGCTCGTCGTAGTTGTAGGCGTAATCGCCGTGCTCGGTGAGCTTGTCGGTAATGTTGCCCGCCGGAGAATACTCGTACTCGCGGGACATCAACGTGTTGCGGCCCGGATCCATGGAGGTCATGGCGGCAAGCCGCATGAGCGGATCGTAATCGTATTCGGTGCCGCCGCCTCCTGGCAGGGTCCTACCGGCGGGACTGTTCCAGTGAGCGGTATCATACTGGTAATTGACCTGGCCCTGGCCGGGAACGGCTATGCCCACCAGCCGGTTGTTCTCGTCGTAGGCGTACTCGATTGCCGCGCCGTCCGGACCGGTGAAGGTTTTCTTCAGGCCGTTATCGGTATAGGCATAGGTGCAGTTCAGGCTGAACGCGCCGTAGTTCACGGTCTCGGAGGTCTTTTGTTGCAGGTCGTCGTACTCGTAAACGGCCGAGGTGGTTCCATCATCGTAGGAGGTCAGGTTGCCCAGATCGTCGTAATCGAAATCCACGCTTTTAACCGGGGTGTCCCAATTGCCGGCCTCGAAATAGAGTACCTTTTCCAATCGGTCGATGGCATTGTATTCGTATTCGATGCGCTGGCCCTTGGAATCGATCACGGCTGTGCGATTGCCGTTCCCGTCGTATTCGTAGGTGGTCTCCTCCAGCATGGGCCGCACGATTTTGATCAGCCGGCTGTTTTTGTCGTAATGGAAAAAGGTGTTGCCTTTGTTGGTATCCTGAACCTGAACCAGGTTGCCCATGAGATCGTAGGTGTTGATCACCTCGCCACCCAGGGCGTCCGTGGTTTTGACCAGGCGGTTAAATACGTCGTATTCGAAGCGGGTGGTGTTGTTCTCCTCGTCGGTGACGGTGAGAACATTGCCGGCATCGTCGTAGGTGTATTTTCGGGAATGGGTCTCGCTTCCCAGATCGTCGAGTTCCCGGATCACCCGTCCCAGCCGGTCGTATTCCAGGCGCCTGCTGAAGGTGGGGTAATCGATTTGTACGGGCCAGTAGCTCGACACCCTGGAATCCTGATCCTCGTCGTAATTGTAGACGATTTCGTTGCCGGCCCCGTCGATGCGTTTGATCAGACGGCCCTTGGTGTCATGGGTAAGGGTATTGGATTTACCCGCCTTGTCGGTCATGCGCACGGGCAGGTTGTCCGTGTTGTAGTCGGTCTGCACATACCTGCCGGCCGGATCGATGGCCCGGATCATGTTGTTGTGATCGTCAAACTCGAACTCGAAGCGCTTCAGATGGGCGTTGATCACCGCCGTGCGGTTGTAGGCACCGTCATATTCGTAGGAGGTGGTGTTGTTCAGGGGGTCGGTCTGGGAGATCATGTGGCCCAGGGCGTCGTATTCGAAAAGCCACGGGTTGCCGCGCGGATCGATCATGCGCTCGGGATTGCCGGCGTTGTCGTACTGGGTGAACCGGGTTACACCGCCCTCGGGATCGGTTATGGTCTCAAGATTGCCGTTGGCGTCATAGGTAAAGGATGTGGTTATGTCCTCTTCGCCGGTCTCGCCGTGGATGGTGCTGGTGAACAATTGGTTGGCGCTGTCGTAGGTGTAGGTTGTTGTGCGTTCGGACTCCGTGCCCACGGCCTCGACGCGGGTGAGAAGATTGGCGTTGTCGTCGTAGGTGTATTCCGTCACCACGCCCAGGGGGTCGGTCATTTTGGTGATCTTGTTGAAGGTGAGATCGTACTCGAAGGAGACTGTTGAGCCGTCGGCAAAGGTCACCTGCGTCAGGTTGCTGTTCTCGTCGTATTTCTGGTAGGTGGTCTGGCCTTTTTCGTTTTTGATGTAAGTTTCCCTGGCCGATGAACTGGTGCTGGAACTGTCCGTGACCACATCCTGGACCACTTCGCCATTGATGGCCACGGTCTTGGTTTCGCCTGTGGAATCGAACCAGACTTCTTTGACCCTGCCGGAGGTGAAGCGTGTCCGGGCGTAATACTCGTGTTTTTGCCTGTCCGAGTCGAATTCGAACTCCTGGCCATTGCCCTGGCTGTCCTTAACCGAGGACACATCTCCGCGGCCATTGTAGGTAACAAGGGTTTCTCGGTCGGCGCCATCGACCTTGCGGACGATTTGCCCTTCGTCGTTGTACTCGTAGGTGGTTTCATTCCCGTTGAGATCCACGACTCGGCTTAGTAGACCTTTTCCATCATAATAATATTCTACTCTTCGGTTCTGTGCGTCGCGGGCAGCGGATATCTTGTCATCGTCATTGTATTCGTACCAAATGACCTGATGGCCGTTCCGATCCGTGACTCCCCTGAGCATGGCGGTATCGTCCACGATATCGTAGATCATTTTCCCTACCATGCCCTGACGCGTTCCAAACGAAAGGATATTTCCCTTTTTGTCGGACGTGGCCCATTCGCCATTTAATTTTTCGATTTTGTAGGTATTATCATCGATCTTGGTGATCTTTTTGAAATCGCGCGTCAGATAGATTGGGGGGAGGTTATGAGCCCGGGCAACTCCCGACGCTTTCTTGAGTGGCGGGCAGCCACGCGTCCCCCCGCGAGGAAGTCTGTAGTATAAACCGCCGCTACGAACTTCCACGCCATGCTGATCCTTGGTATTGTTCCACTCATCTCCGTTAAAGAACCTTGTAACGGAAACATGGCCGCCAAGAACCTTTACGGTCAGGTCGACTTCTTCATCGGTGAACTGGCGTCTTGAAGTATCGACCTCGCATCCGACCGATTGCGCGCTGGCGTCCGGCGCCTCTTTTTTCTTGGGGCAGTCCGGATCGTCCCAGCAAGGGGGACAATCGGTTCCTCCGATGGACGCGCTGCCGCTACTGCTGCCACTGCTGCCTGCGTGGCCACCACCGCTGCTTCCGGTTCCCCACCAACCACTGCCGCTGCCGCCACAATCGCTTCCCCATCCACGGGACCAGCAGTGCTGAACTGAGGCTGTGGTACAATGACCCACTGCACAGCAGTAAGTATAATCCACCGTCATGCAGCTGACATAGCTGCCGCATCCGCCCCCGGTGCCGTCGGCATCCGGCTCAAGCGGGGATAGACATGTCACCCGGTAGGGGATGACCACACGTTGCATGGCCCCCAATATCTCGGGTCGTGTGCCGTAAAATTCATATTCGAAATGGCTATCGTTTTCCGGAAGGTTGAACATCAACGCGTTGGCCTGGACCAAGCCGTAGTTGGTCATGGTGATCTCGCCATTGAGCACATCGCCTGCTTGCATTGCAGGTAAGGAAAATGACGTCGGCTCTATAACCACCACCGGAGCCGGCACATTGGTCTCGTAAGTGGCCGAGAGCACGATTTCGTACTCGTCCTCGATGGTGGTCTCGCTGACCGACCATTCCACGGTCACCAGATTGTACTCAAGAAAAATATCTTCCGTGGCGGTGATGCCCGGTTTGATCCATAGCCTGCCGATATACTCCTGATGATTGGCCGCCGTGATGCGGGCCTTGTAGCGGCCGGAGGGCAGGTCCTCGAACAGGGCCTCGCCGGCGGAATCGCTGGTGGCGGTAAAGGTCTGGGTGGTCACCAGCTCGTTTTGCAGGGTGATCGTGGCGCCTTCCAAGCCCTGGATCACCTGAAGGTTCGTGTCCAAGGTACCGGTGTAGATATCGGCGATTTTGTAAAGCACGTTGCCGATGCCGCTCTGGGTCACGGAGGCGTACAGGTTGATGTCGGTCTGGGCATAATTGTCGCTGGTCACGCGCAGGATCAAATGATAAATCCCCTCGCTGGCGTTTTCTCCCGGCGCGAAGGTAATGCTGGCCTCATGGGTATCGCCCACGTCCAGATCGCCTATATCGCCTTCTCCGTTAAGTACGATCCAGGCCGGTGCGGCCGATCCGTCGGATGAAAGAAGCGTGAGACTAACGCCGGTCATGGCGACAACGCCCTTGTTACTCAAGGTGATCGTCTCGGTGACCGTATCGCCATTGGCCATGCCGGTTTCGATATGATCCGGAGAAAACTGCAATACCGGCTGGGCATCGGAGAAAGCGGCGTTGATGGTCAGATCGCACCAATGGTCGTTCTCGGCGGAAGTCACCCTTAAAACCATGGTTTCGGTATCGGACGCATTGTTGTCGGCCCAGATGGTGCAGGAGAGTTCGGCCGAGTCGCCGCCCGCCAGGGAAGACACGGGATTGCCGGTCGTTAGGTGAATACCCTCGGGGAGCACGCCGCCGGCCTGATCCTCGGGATCGAAGACAAATTGCAAGTCAGTCACATCGGTGCCTTCGCCGGCGGTTACCGCCACGGTGATGGTCTTTTCGTAATTGCGGGGGATGTTCAGGGAACCGGTGGACGGACTTATGGCTATCCGGTTGATGGTGAACTCGCCATGCACGGGCCTGTCGGTGAGATCCGGGTGTACGGCGCGCACCTGGAAGATACCCGATTCGCCGGACTCGGGGGTATAGGAATAACTGAAAAACCCGTCATCGCCGGTGTAGACCTCGAAAGTGCGCTCGAACCCGTCATGGGAGATAACCAGCTTCAATGGCACGCCGCCCAGGGGATCGCCGGTGGCGCGTTCCACGGCCCGGCCGGAGATAACCACATCCTCGTCGCCATCGGATGACCGGGGTTCGATGGTGTCCACGATGCCCGTGTAGGAAGTCTCCACCAGGGTCACCGCATGGGTGGTGGCAAGACCCTTCATACGGACTTCGGTGTCGCGGCCCTTGTGGTGGTAAACGTCGGTGATGGAAAGGAGCACGGTGATCGCGTCGGGCGCCGTGGCGGGCACGTCGATCTCGATGGCCTGGGAGGTAAACACGTCGCCGGCATCGATGCGCGCCACGGTGCTTGTATCCGACAAGGTGACGACGCCGTCGCCCACGGCCTGGCGGAAGGACTTGACCGCAATCGTGTTTTCGTCCTCGTCCAGCAGCGTGAAGACAACGCCGTTCGAATCGCTGTTGCCGGCATTAAGCGCGGTTATGATTTCGATCTCTTCATCGCCGGTGTTTTCCAGGGTGAACCATACCTTGCCGGTGCCGCCGCGCACAAACTCCTCATTGAAAATTTGCAGGGTCAGCATCCCTTCACCCACATCAACATACCCCTGGCGCACGATACGCACCTTCTCGTTGGTATCGGGCGTGATTTCGACGGTGGTGGCGATCTCCATGGGATCGATAAGGTCCTCGTAGCCGCCCACGACAACGCCGACGGCAGCTTGCTCGCCACCGGCCAGGCCGAAGGTCTCCGAGGTGTGGGTCAGACCGTTCAGTTCCACCATGATCCGGGCATTGGCCACATCGTTTTCAGAGCCGTTTGCCACGGTGTAGGAAAGCTTGTTCATCAGGCCCCGGCGAACGATGGCATCCTCGGGCAGGGTGGCCTCGATCTTCGGTAGGACAATGGCGCGCCCCAGGCTCTCCACATCCTCGGAATCCACGGCCGTGACCGTGTACCGGCGGGTGTCCTCGGCCCATCCGATGTCGGTGTGGGAAAGACCCGTGATCAGGTCTGTGTTGAGCTTGATGCCATCCGTGACGCTTCCCAGATAAATGTTGTATCCGGCAATGGTGCTGCCGGCATGGGTCCAGGAGATCACCGGAGAGTTATCCCCGGACTGCTCCACTTCGAGTGAGGAAACCGGAAGCAGGCCGAAATTGAGATAGGACGATGCGGCCGGCAGGGATTCGTTGCCCGCTTCGTCCATGGCGGTGACCGTGTAGCAATGATCGTCCGGGCTGGGATTGGGATCGACCACGTTCGTCTGCTCGATGTTCTCAATGATCGGCGTGAGATCCGTTACATCGGTTATCTCGGTGGATGACGACCGGTAGAGGCGGTAGGTGATCGGCTCGGTGTAGGCCGGCGCGGTCCACGCGGCCTCGATGCCGTTGGCGGCCAACTCCAGCGAGAAATTTGTGGGCATGCCCGGCGCCTCGGAATCGGCATAGACCGTAACCGTCTCGCTGAGCCCGCTTTCGGACTCCTCGCCATTTTCCGAGCGGATGCTGGTGACGGCATAGGTGTAATACCCGTCCTCCTCGGTGGCATCCTCGTATTGGGTGCCTTCGTCCACACGAATGAAGGCGGAGAGTTCGTCATCGGCGGGCGCCTGGCGATAGAGCCTGTAGGCGATGGCCTCTTCCACGGGGTTCCAGGTGAGCATTACCTTGCCGCCGGGCAAGGCCCTTGCCGTGAGACCATCGGGCGCGGCCAGGGGCGGCAGATCGCCCTGGTAGACCTGGAAGCGGTTGGTCGGTTCGATGTCGGTGCCGATATTGTCCAGGTTGTCGGCGGCCGAGTAAACCAGGGAAAGGGATTCCGATTCGGAGAGGCCCGCGTCGGCGGGCAGGCTGAACGTGGCCTGCCAGGCCTGGGCCTCGCCGGATCGAGGATCGGTTTGAATCAGGCTGTCAACGGCCATCTCCTCGCGGTCGGCGCCGGAGAGCAGATAAGCCAGGTCGGGCAGGGTGCCTGTTTTCACTGCTTCGGAAAGCCCGATCACGGCCGTGACGGTAACCGGCTCTTCCTCGCTGTTCTTGATGGGGCTGGCCGGGGTGACCGTCAGGCGGACGACCGAAGGCCCCTTGGTATCGAGAAGAATCGAGGCGCCGCTGTCGATCTCGGTACCCCGGTTGCCTACTGAATCGCGAGCCGAGAACACGGCCCAGGCCGTGCCTGACGGGGTGGTGTCGGAAATGGTGAAGGCGCCGGCGTAAGTGGTGTCGTCGATCTTGGTCAGATCCACGGCGATGGGAATGCCGCCGGACGGGGTGATGCTTAAAAATGGCGTGGCTTGCAGCTCCTCGGTGACGGTCAGGGACAGATCCACATGGCCCGGAGCCATGGCGCCGGTATCCGGATCGGATTGACCGCCGGGCGTGTAGACGATGGATGCGGCACGCGGTGGGGTGCTGTCGGATATGGCCGAGACCTGGTTGGAGGGCTCGCTCTCGTTGTCGGCATTGTCGATGGTGGTGACCCGGTAGTACCAGGTTTCGTCAAAGGGCAACACGTCACTGTAGCGGTTGCCGGTGATTGGTGTCGGGTTGACCTTTTCGGCCTGGGAGACGGCGGAGAATTCGGTGGAACCGCGATACAGGTTGTAACCGGCAGCCGTGGTGTCGGAAGGCTTTTGCCAACTGACCCGGATCACGCCGCCCTCCTTGGCCTCGGCCATTACGCCGGTGGGCGCGGATGGCAGGGTGGTGTCCAGGGTGACCAGCACCTGGGCGCTTTTGGGGCTTTCGCCGGCACGATTGGCGGCGGTGGCCTGGAGCCGGTTTTCTCCCTCGGAAAGGGCAAGCACGATGCTGAAATACCCCTGGCCGTCGACGTTCGCGGATGCTCCGGCGTAAGAATCGTTTTTATACAGCCGGACTTCGGTATTGAGATCCGCCTTGCCGGAGACCACCACCCGGGATTCATTGGTGGTGGTGCCGTCGGCCGGGCTGGTGATGGTCGGTGCGGCGGGCAGGGACAGGGCCACGGTGAAACTTATGGTTATCGTCCGGCTGTTGTCCAGGGTGTCGTAAGCCGTGATGGTCAGCTGGTGGGGACCGTCGTCCATGTCCGACGGATCGAGGTAACAGGTGAACGGCGCCGAATAATCGGTACGGATCAGGGCACCGTCCAGGAAGAACTGGATGCGGCTTACCCCCGCCGGATCGTCGGCATTCAGGGACAGGGTCAGTGCCGAGGCAAGTTCGAAGCCATCCACAAAAGCCACGCCGCCGGCCAGCAGGCTGCTTATCTCCGGTCCTTCGACATCGTCCATGGGGGTGGCGCTGACGGTTGCCACGCTCGGCCGTTCACCATCGGACGTATTCACGGTGGTGACACCGAACCAGTAGGTTGTACCGTTGGTCAGTCCACTCACCTTGGCGGATGTTCCGGCGGACGTGACGGCCGGCGTCATTCCGGAAACATCGGTAAACGAGGCGTCCTTCACATAGATCCGGTAGTTTTTCACCAGGCTTGCCGGTTGTGTGGCGCTCCATTCAAGACGGACATAGCCGCTGAACGGTTCGGCGGCAAGGCCCGTGGGATTGGACAGCCAGGTGGCACCGGTGATGGACGCGCCTCTGCTTTCGTTGGGGGTGGGCATGTCATCCACGGCCGTGACGCGGATCGAATGGCCCGATGCGGCGGCCAGACCGGTCAGTTCGTAGGTCAGTCGGTCGGTTCCCAGGGCAACGAAATCCGTGGCGCCGTTCACATAGATCCTATAGCCGGCCAGATCGCCGGTGCTGTTGGCGGAAGCGTTCCAGGAAAAGGTCAGGCCGGTCTCCAATGATTCAACGGCCAGGCCGGTGACATCCTCCGGGGCCTGAACATCGGTCAGGGCGGCGGAGACCGGGGTGACCGATGGATTGACATTGCCCATGGCGTCCACGGCCACCACGGCGAACCACACGGTGGCGCCCTTGGTCAAGCCGGTGATCGATGTGGAGAAGGTGCCCGCCGGCTCCGTCTTGCCAATACTCATGGAAGAAACGTTGCTGAAGGCTGCGCCCTCCAGCCAGTAGACCCGGTAGACGGCCACATCGCCATGGGCGGCCTCGTTATAGCCCGCCCAACTCAGGGATGCCGACGTGCCGCTGCCTTGTCCGTCCACGGTGAGGGTGGTGACCGGATCGGGTGCGATGTCATCGAAGACGATGGAGACGGTGGCCGCTTCGCTGGTGTTATCGGCACGATCCACGGCCGTAAAAGCCAATGTGTTCTCGCCGCTGACAAGGCTTGTGGTGTATTGCCAGGTGGTCGCCTCGGTATGTTCCACAGCCTCGGCGCCGTTCAGGAAAATGGCGGCAAAGGCCTCCTTGGTTCCGCTGACGGTCTGGTTGGGGTTGTGGGTGGGCGATTCGACCGGATCGATCACGGGCGCGGCCGGGGCCTGGGTGTCCACGGTGAACTGGCGGGTGACAACGCTGCTTTGGTTGGTGAAGTTGTCTTCCAGTTGCACGTTCAGGGTATAGGCGTCATCCGCCAGGGCGGAGGCCGGGGTAAAAATGATCGTGCCCGAAGTAGAAAAATTCGGGTTGCCGGACACCGCTGCCGAATTGCCATCCTGTAAAGCAATGGTGCAGGTTTCGGCGTTCAGACCGCTACCGGTTTCCGAATAGGCAATGGTTATGGCGGCCGGCGAGGCGTTCAGAAAACTGTCGGCCGCCGGCACAATGGTGGTTATGGCGGGGGCCACGGAATCCACGGCGATGTCCGCGAACACCGAAGCGGAGCGGTTGGCCGCCGCATCCTGCAGCCAAATTTCAAGCGTGTTGTCTCCCTCTTCAAGATTGACCGTGACAGACCAGTTGCCGCTGCCCAAGGCTGCCTTGAGCATGTCGTTGATATAAAGCGCGGTGTCGTCCTCGCGGGTACCGGTCACCACAACCGACGCAGTGTTGGCGCGGTTTTGCGCCGGACGGGCAGCCAGGGTGCCGGAAAGGATTTCTCCACCGGTCAGGGTCGGTGCGCTCGGCAGTTGGCCGTCAACGGTGAACGTGATGGTGAACCTGGCCGTGTTGCCCGAATCGTCCACGGCATTGAAGGATAATGTGTACGTTCCGTCATCAAGGGGCAAGGCGGCCGGGGTGAAGGTGAATGTGTCGGCAGCCTCCGTTGTCGTGCCGGCCACGGCTTGACCGCTGCCGTTGATGAGCACCACGGAAGCGATCACGGCCGCATCGTCGATGGTCCCGTGGGCATCGGCCAACGTGAAACTCAGGGTGGAGAGTTCTTGAAAAGCGGAACCTGCCGTGGGCGAATGAACGCCAAGCTCCGGCGGCGTGGTATCGACCACCTCGGGCATGGTTGCCGAAAAAGAGTTATTCTCCTCGTACGATTCATCCACCGAACCGCCGCTGTCCGCGATGACACCAAATTGATGGATGCCCTTGGTCGCGGTCCAGGCTGCCGTGACCTGGCGGGTTTCATTGACCGCCACTATCGGATCGACGGTGCGCGTGGCCACGGTGGCGCCATCGATGGTGAAAGCCACCCGGAAGCTGTCCACGACCGGTCCACTGCCGCTGTTGACGATGGCAGCTGACAGGGTGAGGGTCTGCCCGGCAATAAGATCGGAAACTGGCTCCCAACCGGCTTGGGATATTTCAAGGTCCGGAGGGTAGCCCAGGGTAGTGAACTTCCAGACCGGTCCGGTGGTTTCCGCACCGGCATCGTCGCGGGCGACGACCTGCCAGTAATACATGGTGCCGCCGTCAAGGCCGCTTACTTCATAACCGGTGTCTCCTAGGGATTCCGCTGTCAGGGAAAGGGCACCTGCCGATTGCCCGAAGTAAAGATCGTAGACCACGGTATCCCAGGGGTTGGGATCGCCGCCGGCCCAGGTCAGGCTTACGGCCACGGGCTGTTCTTCCTGTAACACGGGAATGCGCACGGCATTGTCGGCTGGCGTGGGATTTCTCGGGGTTAGCGGCGGACTGTTGGTGGGCGGCGCGGTGATGCATTCGCTTTCCGTCATCAGCCAGGTGTCCACTGTTACCGCGCCGTAAGTGGCGTCACCGTTGATGTTGGGACCATTGGCATCCCCCCACCAATTGCCGTTGGCGGTCACTTCTTCGGCGTGAACATTGTAAACACCGTAATTTCGACTTCCCAAAAAGTTGTTGCCGCTGATAACCGGCTGGGCGTTTTGGGCCGTGTAGATGCCATACACGTTGTCTTTGAGATTGTTACAGCTGATTACGGCGCCGTCGTTACCGTTGCCGTATGCATAAATGCCGGAGTGACTGGAATTTCGGATGGTGTTGTGTTGAAAGGTTGGTGCGGCGGTATACAAATAAATATTGGCGTTGTAACTCTGCCCGCCGTACTCCACGATGCAATGCTCCATGATCGTGGAGGTATCGTCGGTCGTGGTTCTGAAATAGATGCCCTCCCAGTCGCCAGGAGCCGGTGTTTCGGCAGCCGATGTGAAGGTGATGGGAAGATCGGACGTTCCCTGGGCAACCAGAGCTCCTATGTGTGAACTGGGATATCCGATAAACAGACAGGTTCCGGTGATAAACCGAATCTCCACTCCCGGCTCGATGGTCAACGTCGCCTTGTCGCTATAATTACCCAAAATAGATATGTCACCAGTCACCACATAGGGTAGGCTGTTGGTCTGCCAGTTGGTGTCCGACCTTACTTGTTCACCGAACAGTTCAATACCGTCGGTGCCGTTGCCGGAACCCGTGTTTTGGCTGACATTGACCAGATACGGCCGCAGGCGCATGGCGGAGGAGCCGTTGCCGGAAAAGTCGTTGTGGGTGATCGTTGGGCTGGGAGACGACCCGCCACTACTAATGCCGTAAGTCGTGTTGTCCGTGATCGTATTCCCCGCATCCTCTCCACCGATTACGGGACTGGAACTGCCATACAAATAAATGCCACTGGCGCTACTATAACGGATCGTGCTGCTTTTAATCGTCGGGGAAGCACTGCTGCAATAGATGTTGGCATCATAGGATTGTCCACCGTACTCCACGATGCAATGTTCCATGATCGTGGTGGCTTCGTCGGTCGTGACTCTGAAATAGATGCCTTCCCAATCGCCCGGCGCCGGCGTCTCGGCGGCCGATGTGAAGGTGATGGGGAGATCGGCTGTCCCCTGGGCAACCAGAGCTCCCACGTGTGAACCGGGATATCCGATAAACAAAATGGTTCCAGAGGAAAACAAAACCTCCACTCCCGGCTCGATGGTCAACGTTGCCTTGTCACTATAACTACCAAAAATAGATATGTCTCCGGTCACCATATAGGGCAGATTATTTGTCTGCCAGGTCGTGTCCATCCTTACTTGCTCACCGAACAGTTCGATAGCGTCGGTACCGTTGCCGGAGCCCGTGTTTTGGCTCACATTTTCCAGATACGGCCGCAGGCGCAGGGCGGAGGAACCATTGTTCGAAAAGGTGTTTTGGGTAATGGTTGGAGAAGGATACGATCCGGCACTATTGATTCCGTAAGTCGTGTTTTCCGTGATCAGATTGCCTGCCTCCTCACCACCGATCACGGGGTTGGAACGACCATACAAATAAATACCACTGGCGCTACTATAACGGATCGTGCTGCTTTTAATCGTCGGGGAAGCACTGCTGCAATAGATGTTGGCATCATAGGATTGTCCACCGTACTCCACGATGCAATGTTCCATGATCGTGGTGGCTTCGTCGGTCGTGACTCTGAAATAGATGCCTTCCCAATCGCCCGGCGCCGGCGTCTCGGCGGCCGATGTGAAGGTGATGGGGAGATCGGCTGTCCCCTGGGCAACCAGAGCTCCCACGTGTGAACCGGGATATCCGATAAACAAAATGGTTCCAGAGGAAAACAAAACCTCCACTCCCGGCTCGATGGTCAATGTTGCCTTGTCGCTATAACTGCCAAAAATAGATATGTCTCCGGTCACCACATAGGGGCTTTTATCCAAAGTCCAGGTGGTATCGGCCCTGATTGTACCACTGACAAGGGTGGCCTCTTCCGGGGAGCCTGAAACAGTCGCCACCGACTCGTCCATCCCGCCCGACAGATTGACCGCAACGACCGCGAAGTAGTAGAGCCGACCACCTTCCAGACCGCCAATGGTCATGGATGTGTCTGAAGTGGTGTTGTATGCCGATAAACCATCAATGCTAAGAAAATCGGTCTCGCTCACATATACGGCATAATGAGCGATATTGTCTTCGGGCGTGGATGGCTCCCAGGAGAGATCCACAAAAGCTGGGCGGGACGATGCGATCAGACCGGCGGGATTTTCCAAAGCGGTATAGCCCGTGACGGAAACGCCTTCACTCTCATTACCGCTATTATCGTAAGCGATGATGCGGATATCGTAGGCCGATGCTGCGGCAAGCCCGGTTTGCTGAAAACTGGACTGGGTGGCGGGCAGGAGCTGGGCCTCCGCCGCTCCGTTAAAAAAGACCTTGTAACCGGCAAGGTCACCCATGCTGTTTGGCGAATGTCCCCATGAAAAAGTTAGCGAATTTTTATGGCTGTCGCTGACATACAGTTCTACTATATCCTCGGGTGGGGTAGTGTCGATAATGACCGGAAGGTCCGCGCTGAGACTGTTATTGGTCTCGTTGGTTTCGATTATTGTGTTACCGCTGTCCGCGGAAACGGTGACAACGCTGTCGCCAGCATGCAGTTGAGCCTCGAATGCCACGGTGGTGGTTCCCCCGGCGCCCAGGGGAACTTCCATCATTGGGGCGGTTGTCTCACCCACATTTTCTCCATCCACCCAAAATCCAACAGTAAAATCGGTGGCCACCGTATCCGAATCGGTATTTTGTATCTGCGCCGTGAATGTGACACTTTGACCATCTTGGAGATCGGTGGCGGGTTGCCAGGTTATGGAATTGACAATCAGGTCGGCTGCCATGGCATTGGCCATGACGGCAAAGATAATGATAATCGCCACTACAACCGGCTTCCCGAGGAGTCTCATTGTGATTTTCTCCTGTTTATTTTGCTTGGCGAACCGAAAAGGGGTTCGCCTTTCTATCTATGTGCTTGGCTCCTTAATGTCATGTGGATCATAATACATTCGGTGCTTCTTAATCTTTTTACTACCGGTCCTGTGAGGTCATGGCGGTATCGCCGCATTTTGCACATGGACTATCGGTTTTCATCCGCTGTGCGCGCGGAGACCATGAACGAACCATTCCATCCAGGTATTTCTCGTAAGCACGTATGCCGCCATCGAGATAAAATACGTTTTTCAGGCCGGCTTGCTTGAAGGCGTGTTGCACGTCCCGGTATCCTTCACCATCTTCATTGACCACGATAATGGTTGCCGTGTTCCACCCGGATTTTGCCGACTTGAATTCAGCAGCCGCTTTTGTTTTGTCCTTGGAAGTTCCCCCCAAAGGAAGATGGGTGGCATACGGCATCAATTGCCTGGAGGTTGCTGAAAGAGTAGAGGATACATCACAGACAATCCTGTTCGAATAGTCCTTCTCCTTGAAAAAATCCGCCGCCGATATGTTCCCATAGTCTATCTGGCGAACCCGTTCGCCTGTTATTTGACCACCGTGAACGCACCAGGCCCGCATGCCACCTTCGAGGATGCGGGCATCGAAACCCGCTTTTTTCAGGTTTCGGCAGGTGGGTGCCAACCGATGGAATGAGAGGCCCTGGTCCACCAGTACCAATGGTGAGGACTTCAGGTAGGTCTTGGTTTTAATGAAATGAAGAGGGATGTTCATGGCCCCGGAAATGTGCAGCGCATCGAAGTCCCGGGGGCTTCTGACATCGATAAATACTGGTTTTGTTTTGTTGTCGCGTTCGCCGATAAGCGATTCGGAGGACGCGACAAGATCGGCATCCAGTGTTTTGGTGTTGCGTACGATTACCTCATTGGGAATGGTTGACGCATGGATGGTGGCTGCCATGCAAAACAAGGATACGACAGCTATTAATGAAGAGCATTTGGTTCCCCTTGCCACCACCCATGGTTTTCCTGTTGAAAGCATCGATTATTCTCCAATGGTTTATTCCATCGCCACGCCGGCGACAGTTTCCAGGTCAGCGGTTACCTCCGTGATATCTGTCCAGCTTTGTTTGCCATCCAGGTTTGTGCGGAAAAGATACGAACCAACCGGGAGCATGAATCGAACGGTCCCATCGCTGTCGGTGGTCTCGTATCGGCCCAGGTAACGATTCTCATCGCTGAACAGATAAACCCTGGCATTCTCGGCCGGTTCACCGGAAAAGGTCACATCGATCACAGCCTGTCCCATGGGAACGGTGACCGTGGTATCCCGCGATTGAAAAGACTCCGACCAATATTTCCGGCGCAATTCATCACAGCGAACCTGATACAATTGGTCTGGCAAATTGAAGCTGACATGCCCTTCGGCATCGGTAACCCGGTTTTGCCCCTGGTAGCGGCCGGAAGGCGTAAACAAATACACCTTACGCCCTTCCAAGGGCTGAATTGTTCCCTGATAACGCCCCTGAAAAGTAACAGAGATGTCTGAATGCTCGATGGTAATGGTTTGGTTCTGGTTGCCGGGAACAGAGAGGATGTCGCTCCAGTATTTGTAGCCAAAATAATCCGCGCGGAATTTCACATCACCGTCAGCCAGGCTGAAGGCAACCTGCCCATCATCGCCAGTGGCGCCTTTAAGGCCAAGGTAAGAGCCGCTATCGGCAAACGCATAACAGTTGATGCCGGCAATGGCTGTACCATCGTCCTTTTTAACGCCAAGTGTGACATTTCCACCGCCGACGCTGATCAGTACCGGGTTTTCAGCATCCGCTTCCAGAACAACATCTCCGCTCCAGTACTGTTTGGCCTGATAATCCGCTCGGAATCTATATGTTTGCGCAGGCAAATGAAAACGGACCGACCCTTGATCGTCGGTAGTTATTTTGCTTTTCAGGTAAGTATTATCGGCAGAAAAAAGGTAGACATTACAACTCGCGGTGGGAAGGCCGGCTCCGGTCACCGTTACCACGGCTTCGGTCATGGGAATTCTCACGGTGGTATCCTGCCAGGTAAACGGATCGGACCAGAATTGTGTTCCCGCCAAATCTACTCGAACCATATAGTCTTGCTTGGGGAGATCGAAGACTACCGTGCCTTGGTCGTCGGTATAACCGGAAAGACCCAAATATTTCCCGGTGGGACTGAAAAGATAAACACGAATGTCTTCAAGTGCCGTATCCACACCCTGGTAGCCGCCGGCAACGGTGATCGTTGTCGGCTGAATTGCGATGATGAACGAAACCGTGGTGTCGTCAATAACCTCTATATCTTCTTCCCAGAACGTGTATCCCAGATAGTTGACGCGAATGCGGTATGAGCCCTCGGGAACGGTGAAGGCTATATCACCGGATGCATCCGTGGTTTGGGAAAGGCCAAGGTATTTTCCTTCTTCGCTGAAGAGATATGCCGATAGGCCGGATAAAGGCGTTCCATCGTCGGTTTGAACCGTTGCTTGCAGCCGGCCGCCGCCGGCATCGATTGTCACGGTGGATAAATCGTCCGAAGCGGTGATGTCTTCGCTCCAGTACTGGCTGCCAAGAATGTTGGCCCGGAATTTAAAGACAACGCCGGTGGGCAGGTCGAATTCAACTTCGCCATTATCGTCGGTTACGGCATATTGCCCGAGGTATTTATCGGATTCGGAGAAAAGATAAACTTTGGCTCCGGTGGCGACGCCGTCCGCCATGAGAACACGGACCCAAACCATGGATTTTGCGATAACCATGGTTTCTTCAGCATTGCCGGTTACCGTGACGGAGTCGCTCCAAAAACGATGCCCTAAATAGTCCACGCGGAAACGGTAAGTACCATTGGCAAGATCGAAACTTGCCACGCCATTATCGTCGGCGGCTGCCTTTAGGCCGACATAGGCGTCGTTTTCATTATAAACGTAGCACTTAGCACCTGAAATCGGCGCATCGTCATCGTCCATGACAGTCAGTTGAAAGGTGCCTCCGCCAAGCGATACGCTAAAGTCGTTAACCATATCGGCGACCGCTGTGCAGCTTTCCGCCCAGAATTTGTTTTTCAGATAGTCCGCGCGAAATGCATATTCGCCTTCAGGAATCCGGAAGATCGCCTGACCGTTTTCGTCGGTGACGTCCTTGATACCCAGGTAGTTTCCATCCGCGTTAAACACGTAGACAGGCACATTCTCCTTGGGAACGCCGGCAGCGTCCACCGTGATCCGTGCCTCGGCCATGGGAATGGTTATTACCGGGTCTTCCCAGATGAAGGGCTCCGACCAATACTGGCTTTTGAAAGCATTCGAGCGGATTTTGTATTCCTTTTCGGGGAGGTAGAAAGTGGCCTGGCCATTATCGTCGGTTTCCAGGTACTGTTTCACATAGGAACTGTCCGAGGTGAAAAGGTAGCTTTTGATGCCGGATATTGGTGTGTCGATTTCCTGATAGCGACCTTGCAGTGTCAACCTGACTTCTTGGTGTGGAATAACCATGGTTTCAACTGTATCGGTCGTTATATGAAGCGTCTCGCTCCAATATTTGTATCCCAGATAATCGACCCTTATTTTATAATCGGCTTCGGTGACATTAAATTCCACGGTGCCGGCATCGTCCGTGGTGGCACAAACACCAAGGTATTTCTCGCTGTCGTTAAAAAGATAGACTTTTGTCCCTTCGATAGTCGCCGTTTCATCCTTTTTCACGACAACTTGGAGCTTTCCGCCGCCTGCATCGACGTCAACAGCAGTGCTTTCACCAGACTGTATGGTGGTTACGGCACTCCAATATTGGTTGCGTAGAATATCGACCCTGAAGAGGTAGGTTTCCCCAGCGGGAAGATCAAAGGATACCTGGCCATTGGCGTCGGTTTCCAGATAAACGCCAAGATATTTACCCGATTCCGAGAAGAGATAAACCCTTGCTCCGGACACCGTTCCGAACGCCGTACCGACATTGACGGTCACGGTTTCCACGTCTATCTGTATAGGAACGGTTGCGGTTTCCGGGATGGATACGGCGTCCGACCAGAATTTGCTGCGCAGGTAGTCGGCTCTGAACTTATACACGCCCGGTTCCAATGCATCTACATCGAAAATCGCACTTCCGTCCGTTTCCGTTGTGGCACTGACGCCTGTGTATCTATCGGCCTCGGTAAATACGTAAACCTTAATGTTTTCGAGCCCATCACCCTTGTCGGTGGAAACATTGACTGTGATCACTTCAGGTTGCGGCTGTTCCTCCTCTTTTACAAAGAAGGATGCCGTGCAGCTCCAATCGCCTTCGTCGCCATGCTCATCGATTGCGCGGGCTCTCCAGTAATAACGGGTTTGATCGGTCAGCTCGGTGACCACCGTCCAATCGCAGGATTCGGATTTAGCCCATGCGACCAGATTTTCCAGGTTAGAATCAGAGTACACCTCAAATCGATAGCTCAAGGAATCGTTGTCCACATCAACGCCATCAGCAAGGATCAGGTTCGGCTTTAGTACGCCTACCCAGGCTTCCTCGCCAGGGTTCTTCAAGGCGGGGGCATTCGGTTCATTATTGGCGGTGTTGACGAAAAAACTACCGTTTACCCATCTACTTGAGGAAAGGTTGTCCGTGGCCATGGCACGCCAATAGTAGGTGGTGTTGTCGCTCAAGTTTGAGACCGGACAGGATGTTATATCCACGCCTTCTTCTATGAAATCGAAAACATGTTTCTCAGAGCTGTTAAAACCGGGGTCCGTATCGATTTCGAAATAATAGTCAAGGATATCGCCATCGGTGTCCTGTGCATTGACCACCGATAGTTCCACCGATGTTGACGATACATCTTCCCCATAGGCAGGAAAATTGATGATCGGAACGTTTGGGGCGTGGTTACTCGTATTGACCGTAAAAGAGGCTAAAGATGTTTCTTCAACCGCACCTTGGTCATCGGTCACTACTGCACGCCAGAAATAGGTTGTGTTGTCCGATAACTCTACATTCACTGCCCAATCAACCACGCCGTCAGCCTGGACAATCAGATCATGCACTTCTGCAACAGGGGCGGTCATGGCCATGTCTTCATATACTTCAAAGGAACAGGTAAGCTCTTCCTCGTCGGGATCGGAGATGCCGGTTACCTCCAACAAGGGATTCAGGGAATCGACGTCAAAACCGTCCTGTGGGAAACTAATAGCCACTCCTTGTGGCGAGTCGTTCTCGCCTGCGGCAAAGAAGCTTCCATAGGCCCATTGGCTGAAGCTGTAGCCGTCCGTGGCCCGTACCCGCCAGAAATAGTTCTGGTTTTCGGTTAGCTCCTCTGTAAGCGTCCAGGAAGTGGTGTCCATGGTTTGGGGGACATTATCATTGGCAGCGACCAAAGTGCTGTATTGGTCATCTGCATAGATTTCAAATTGATAAGAAATTTCATCATCGTCTGCATCGGTACTGTTTTCGATTTCCAGCGCCGGGATTAAAGCAGATACTGATTCACCCGGCAAGGGGGAGATAATTGCCGGCACGGTGGGAGCATGGTCTTCGTCCGTGGGATCGGAACCGGCCAGGTATTCATCCAGATCGCTGATTCCATCGCCGTCGAAGTCGCCGGTGCCATCGCGGTCCAGAGTACCGAAATTCGCCATCTCCCAGGCGTCGCTCATACCGTCGCCATCTGTATCGTCAATGGAACGTATGGTCAGAATTACCCGTTGGGTATTATACAACGCACTGTCGGAGGCTTTAAAAGTAATCCCGTAGGAGCCGGCCTGGCCGACCACCGTTTTCCAGTCAAAAACACCTGTGCCGTCGCCTTGATCGGTGAATGTAGCCCCAGCCGGCAGCACGGCGGCGGACAAGGATGGAATGGTGCCATCCGGATCGCTGGCCATGGAGACAAAAGAAATGCGTTCGCCTTCAATGGCAATGACATTGGCTATGTATTGAAGCACCGGTGCCTGGGGAGTGGCTTCCGGATCATCGAACACCACGGTGTATTCACCGGTGGTGTTTGCATCGAACAGGTCGATGTAATAATCCCAGCTCTGTTCGTCCCGAGATTTGGAAAGCCAGATATTATCGGTTTTAATGACTTTTCCATCGTTTCGAACAGCTGAATAAATAACCTTGCTGCCATTGTAAGGGTCGGGAAGGCGGGTATATACGAATCCAACATTGACGGGCATAGAGAATTTATAAACCGGCCGGCCGTTTTGGGTACCCTGGTAGTATATTCCTGTCTGGGAGGACAGATCGGTTGCCACGGTATCCACGTTATCCGATTCATAAACACGCAGAATGTCGCCATCCTTGGCAAGAAAGTCGCGAATTTGGTCCCGCCCGACCAGATCAACCAGAACATCATGTACTAAAAAGTGGGTCTGAGCTGCATTTATAAGCGAAGTCACCTCGCCGCCCAGTTCGTCCGAATGGGAAAAATCCGCTTCAAATTCAGTAAATTTGCCCGAGAGGGTACAGCTCATGGTCCAACGGGCAGTTCCCGAGGTCCCAGGCGCTATATCGCCGAAATCAACCATCAGACTATCGGTTGCCGGTTGCCCGTTTACCTGGCTGCCCTCTAATGCAAACCCGATAAGCAGTCCCTGTTCGTTTTCTACAATCTTGGGCTGGGCGGACTCGATTTTAAGTTGACGTGCAGTTCCGTCTCCGTTGTTTGAAACCCTAACGCCCAGGGAAAAAGGTACCGGCGCTTCGATTTCTGTAGTGAAAGCGTCATCGCCATAGACCTCGGAAGGAAGAAAATAGTCCAGCGCGATAGTAGGCATTGGTTTGACATAAATATAGTCGGGAGTGACCTCTGTGATATTGGCTTCCCCGCCGAGAGTATACGACAGCGTAGCACCAACATAATACAACGTGCCACTTTCCAATCCATTGGAAGACCCAGGGGAGGGAATTATCATCCAATGGATATCGGCTGAAGTGGATGGTGCTACGGTGCCTGACCCATCCACACTGGAAATATTGGTCATGGAATCGACTTTGATGAAAAAACTGGCGGAGGTTTCGTTGGGATCGGATGTGGCCAATACCGGATTCTCGGCCTCATCTGTAAACCAAACGTTTATGCTTACATCTTCAAGCGAGATGTGGGAAAGACCGTTGTTGATCGTCATATGGGCGTCGAACGCCTGACGCTCAAGGGTAAGTTCCTGTTGGATTTCAATTTTGACAACCGCGCATAAGCTGTCGTCGGCAAAAACTACCGTCGTTCCGTTAAAAAACACGAAGAAGGCAAAAAGTAACACCAGTGCCCATAAAGACGCAGTTTGCCGGTTGTTCGATAAAAGGTTCTTGAACATTGTTCCCTCCGTGGTAATAGGACTGGATTCCCGATTATGAATCCATTTTTACTTTCAACCCGTTACCGTCGATGTAAAAACGGCTATATCCGTTAATCGGATCGGTAGAGGGTGTCGGGCTGGCCAGTTGCATGGCAATATAGTTTGTGTAGCGGGCGTCGAAGTTTTTTCTTTGAGGGTCGGCGATGTGCCATACACCGTCATCGTAAAATTCTGCCCAGTCATGGTAGGCTTCCGGTTTTAGGAGGCCGGAGCCGCTGGAAAGATATCCAGAAACTCGACGCGCGGGAATGTCTGCAAGAGATGCCAAGGCAACAAACAAGTCCGCAAACTCGGTGCAGTCACCTTGACGGTCAATGAAAGTACGCTTGGCGCCTTTGGCTTTCGAGGAATACCCGGTGTATTTAACGTTTTTGGAAACCCAGTTAAAAATATTGGTGGCCGTGTCTTTCACAGTGTCCGCTTTTAGCGAGGTTGCGAGTTCAAGCATTGCTTCTTTGTATGGATCGCTATTTTCTAACACAGAGGTGAGCAATATCGGATCGGTTCCGGATATTCGATTCGGCAGGGTGTCGAGCGCCAAGGATGCCCGGATTGATATGGTTTTTGAAGCATAGGGCGGAAAAATTTTGAATATGAACTTGGCGAGTTGACCATCGTTTTTGTTCGATATCAATTCATAGGGATGGGACGCTTCAATGGTTAAGCAACGCTGAGTTCCCGTCTCCTGCATGGGAGTTTGGACATAGAAAATGGCGTTCTGAATCGGCTGTCCGGACGTATTGCGAATTAGAAATCGGTAGTGAACTGTTTTTGTAATGGTTTCATTTTGGGCGTTATTATTATCCGAACGATCAAATAATAACAGCGGCAAAGCCCCCATTATTAAACCGACAACCGTCATACAAATTAGTTTTTTCGTATTTCTTTTTTTATCCACGATAACCCTCTGTATGTTAGGCTGGCCCTACCGTTATGTAGTGGGCTGGTTTATCTTGCGTTTCAATAAATACTGTGAATCGCGTTCAATTGTTGTCGCAACATATATGCCAATGCAAGAATTCTACTCGATGTGCTTAAAACATACTAAAATAACAATGAAAAATAGTTTTTGAAAAGCTGTCCATAAGAAGAAAAGAAGGAAGATAATAGGACTGACGTGTGGCATTCATGTAAGAGTTTTATTGGAAATGTGTAAAATGACACATAATTGGTAAAAGATACTTACTGACATAGTATCTATGGTTGCGAAATCCATTTCCTCTTGTTTTATTCAGTGGCTACCATTACCGGCAATCCCCTATTAATGTTAATTTACTTCTTTATGGCAGCACTGGTGTTAGTATCTTGCAGAATTGCTGTTCACAGTGCCGGTAAATAAAAAAGCCCTCGCTTTCAAGCGAAGGCTTTTAAATTGCACAAGAAAAACTTCTTTTTTAAATCGCGCCCAAATATTGACTTACCACATCGTCACGATCCGGGCCGTGGCCCAACTCAGCTTTTATTATCTGCCGTGCATCCTGATTCAACCTTTTCCATTTTTCGCCAGCTATTGTTTCTGCATTATTCCTGAATGCTCTTTTTGAGTCAAACTTGCACGGCGCCTTAAATCCGGTTATTTCTTCATAGCGATCCTGTGCATAAGCATGCCGACATCCATGGCTTGATGCTCCGCATTCTTGTTTTGAAATTCCCTTGGCTCTGGTTATTCGATAATATTTTTGAATCCATTGTTTTTCGCTGTGATCCTTGGGGATAAGATTGCTGTTTCCAGATATTTTTCTTGCATATTCAATCGCCTCTTTTCCTTTTTCGGTAAGCTTGTTTATTATCCGCTCCCTTCCACCTTTTGTTCCATGCTGAATGAATACTCTACCATTTGTCATTACTGCTTGATGCGCATTGAATTTGCACGACTCTTCCACTCGTAATCCAAGATAACGTTGCAATTGCAATTGGGCAGCAACTCTATTGTCATCGCTGTTGTTGCTTTGCTTCAATTCTGCCACCGCATTTTGAAACACTTCTTGGGGCAATGACTTATCACGATTGTCTACAAGCACGCGATTGGGGATCCCGAATTGTGTATTGTCCTGTTTGATTTTATCATTATCGTAGATCTTGCAAATAGTTCTGACACCGGATAAGTATTCTTTGATCGTTGCCGGTTTCAAACCATCTTCCTTCCATTTATCAACCGCTTTTTGCACGTGAAGGTTGGTTACATTTTTCCATCTTTTCACACCATAACCTATCTTTCGAATCGTTATTACAAATCTGCGGGCTTCTTTTATATGGTTGTGCCTGGTTTTGGTTGATCCCGATTTCGTTTTCTTTATGCCTCGTATCGCTTGCATTACCAGGGTATCTGTCCTCGTTGAGTTGATCAGTTCGACCACCTCCCTTCATTTGCAATCTTATAGCGATCTATCAAACGGTGAGATCACCGGATTAATAAGAATCTCGGTTAATGCGATTTTACCCCGCATCGCCGTAGGCGACGCCCCGGAAACGGGTACAGGGTAAGGATAATCGCTTTATACATACGCTGATGTGATGATCAGCGGTTACAAAGAATGGGATTTTGGTAATTGCGATCTTTCCCTTTTTGCCTTTTCCGTGTGCCGAAAAAAATGGTCGTCAGTCGCCAATTTGTTTTTTTCAGGGCATTTTTAAACAGGAACGGTCGCAGTGAGGATTGAAGATTATCTATTTATTCCAGACGGTAATAAATTCTTGCGCAGTCATGGAATAAGCAAGCTTGCCGACCGTCTGTTTTTTTTTAAAATCAAAAACAGACGGTCGGACAGTCTGATTGGTCAACTCTGCTTCATGGTGTGCCCAGAGCGTTTCCAATCAAACCTGGCACATATTCATTTGTATATTTGAGATTTTTTCCAACAGTGAGCGTACGTTACGTTTCGTAATTTTAATGATGTTTTCATCCGCAAAGGATAAGTATTTATCGGAATCCATATCCACGATGATGTGATCCAGAATCTCCACTTCGAAAAGTTGCGCGGACGCCATTATCATGAAGGTTATCAACCTATCTTCCATGGATGGCGAGGGGTCTCCTGACGGATGATTGTGGCCAAGGATCAAGGCTTTGCATGGCATATTCAATGCCGCTTTTATGATTTCACGGGGTTGAACGATAGAACGGGTCAGGCTTCCGGTAGACACCAGGTTTGCACCGATGGGTTTGAGCTTTGTATTCAGCATAACAACTACGAAGTTTTCACGATCTGTCTGGCCAGTCTGGCGGATAACTTTTCTGATTACTTCGGAACCCGCGAAGCTGTTGTGGATTTCCTGGTCACTCAAGAACTTGATTTCTTGTTCCTTGACCATATGCAGCTTATATGAATAGAAACGATACTCTTTTGTGCTCATTTTATCCTCCCTGTTGTCAGCCGCAAAGGTTCCCACGAATAAGGGAGGATATCCCCATCGGGAAACCTTTACGGTTCCCCGATTTGGGGGATTCAATATTTGAGTTAACGCATATTTTGAAGAACCGTACAGCATTGCCTGTTTATTTAATCAGGCTTTTAGTTTGGCCATCTCTTCGGTCAATACCCACAGTGATTTGTTGAGTTTGACATCCCGATCAATGGATTTTACGGGTCGGGTTTTGACCCGACGAATATGGCCTTTTTCATTTCGCTTGCTTCCAAATATGCCTCCTTTTATTATGTTCTCCTGGACAACATTGTATGTTGTCCAAAGATCATTGCCTCGATCGTCATAGCGCCGTTCGTTTAATAACTGTGATGGCAAAATCGGTGCCATATTGATATCGTCATAAACCAATTTATGTGCAGCCATGGCGAACACGCCTTTTTCGTTTGGAGATAGTTCTATTGCCTTTAAATCATTGACTTGTTCGGCAATCTCTCCGGCGCCTTCGGCAATTTGGTAGGCGGAATTCAAGAAGGCTTTTAAGTCAAAACCTACATGTCTATGTGAAAAATTAAACAGTTTCGAGGAAACCATTAACCCATTTCCACAAATTTTACGCCAGATGGAAGCGTAAAGCTGGAACGCACAGCCACGATCATGGGAATTGGTCATTACCAGATCGACGCGTTCCTGTTCGGTTGAAAACGCTCCCTGCATGAATCGAATGATGTGTTTTTGATAACCGTTGCGATCATCTTTTCTTGTTCCGGATTGCTTTACATGCACGGGTTGCCATCCGACCGATCTCAATAAATCGACGGCCTCGATGGTTGGTACAAAGCTATACCGATCCGAAACCGCTTCGTGTGGGTTTATCGCTCCCGTAGCAGGAGCCAATTCGACGATTTGATCATTGGTAAGGGGGATTAATTGTGATTTCATTGGTTGCCTCCCTATGAATAAAGCCGCAATGGTTCTAACCATAGGGAGAACACAACCCTGTCTGGGAACCATTGCGGTACCCCGGATCTGGGGTTGGGTTTAAGAATCAAACGATCTTTTATTGATTTATGATTTCAACGGCGCGCTTGATCGTGCGCTGAAGGTAATCGGCCTGGCGCCGCTGGCCTTTATGGTGGATCCAATTACTTCTTTCTTGCAGCAGCCTATCGGCAACGACTTCCGGGTCGGTTCCCCGCCGAAGTAGTGCGAGCGCATAAGCAAAGTCGGTGGCCGAATCATCCCCGCGCTCATAGTCGGAACGCAGGATAGGGAGGGGCGATATGTGATGGCTTATCGATTTTACCTTGATAGTCTGCCGGTCTGTTGGCCTTGCCGGCATTGCCACGTTCGGGATCTGGGCAGCTTTTTTCCAATCCACCCAAACAAGGCGGGAAAGGGGATAGCGACCATTCTTGCCGTATTTCGGTTTGCAATTGCGAAACCCCGGACAGCGGCCCCAACGTAAGTTCGGATCGCAGGCGGGATCTGCCCGGAAAAAGTTGATCCAGTATCTCTTTTCCGGATTGCCGATGCTTCGGTCAGCCCTGATCCATATCTGATAATTTCCGGGGCTGGTTTCCACCACCAGACGCCCGGGCTTAAATCGTTTCAACTCTTTTTGGTATGCCAATTTGTTTTCCGGAATATCGTCCAAAAGCAGGAAGCGGCTTTCGTCCTCCGGCTTCATGAAGATGTGATAGCCGCTGGCGTTCATTGCCCTCAGATATCCCAACTTATTTACGGAAGGCGAAAGCGACCATAGTCCTCTGTCCGGATTCAGCACACCGATTTTCCATCTGCCAAAATATCGTTCGAGTTTTTGAAAGATTCGTTCCATCGATAACCTCATGGGTTGTGAGCCCCCGGATCCAAGGGCTTAAGATCCAGGGGCGTTGAGTTAAAACGGAATATCGTCATCCGCATAGCCGTAGAATGCAGATTCGTGATACTCGCTTGATTCTTGTTTTTTAGGCTTCGAATCCAGTGCCCGCCACTTGTGTGCGATAACACCCGTGGTATGACGGGTCTGCCCATCCTTGTCATATTTTCTGGTTCGCACTTTGCCTTCGACGAAAACCAGACGGCCTTTGCTCAATATTCTGGCAGCATTGACAGACAACCCATTGAATGTGGCAACGCTGATCCACTGGGTGGTTTCCTGGCCGTTGAAATAGTCGTTACATGCCAAAGAGAAGTGAGTAATTCCCTCCTTGGGGGTCATTGGATCCTGCCCAAGACGACCGACCAAGGCGATTTCATTTTGATCCAGATCTTTAAACGATTTTTCTTCGGTTGCAGGCAAAATGCCCAGCTGGCTGGCCATGATTTCGAAATAGTAGCGGGTTTCATCATCTTTCGTGTAGCTGCCTGTGCTGGCCGATCCCTGAACAAACACAAGCGTGCCTTTAGCAACGCCTTTCATCCGTTCGGCGATGGACCCACAGGCAGCCACATTGACCCACTCGGTTCGCTCCTGAGGTTCGTTGTTTTTGTTTTTCCATGTCTCCTTTACCGCCAATTGAAATCGGCAGGCGGTTTGCTCACCACCATTTAAAAAAAATGCTTCTTTACCCAATCTACCGATGATGATTGCCTTGTTCATGAAACGCTCCTTTCAGTTGGTAGGACATAAAAAAACACCTGTAGCAGAAGAATTGCGCACAAGTGCTTTAGCCCCTCGTTAGTGAATGTTTACTGGAAGTTGTTAATTGTGTTGCATGAAGTGTGGATATGACACGACCACGGATTGGCAATTCTACTGTTTGGCTTGGCCGTCGTAGAAAAGCATTTACCCAAGGTTTGGCTTATGCCGTTTTGGGCATTATGGTCGATTGGCGAACACCGATCCATTGAAGGAATGAATGGATCTGAAAGAAGGATTGTTCAGGATAAAACCTGTCATCCCGAGGTCCGCTCAGTGGCGGAGGGAACAATGAAGAAATTTCATTGAGCGAATAACTAAAATAAATTTAAAGAAAAAGACATAGATCGTCAAGTAAAATATTACTTCTCTGCGACGTATTTATAAACCAAACTACGTATATGTTTATTTTCTATTTTGGATTATACTCAAACATCATAGATTTATTCAATATTTCAGCTTGATACGGAATATTATTTTTTCTTAAAGTAGTTCAAACGCATCTTTCTTTTAATACACAGGAGGACCGAAAAGGGTTAAAAAATATATCGCAAATCGTTGCAATATGAGATGAGGATTATACCAGAGCGAATATTAAGTAGGGGCGCGCTGATTTTCGTTTTAACTAATTGATTAACTATTGAAATCATCTCAAAAATGTCGTAAGTTGACATTAAATGCGAGGTGCAATATGAGAACCGAAAATTTGGAAACACGTTTGATGAAACGTATCGACCGTAAGCGCGGCGACGTCTTTCTGCGTGCCGACTTTAAAGACCTTGGCGGCTATGACCAGGTTGGTCGTGCCCTTCGGGGGCTTGTGAAGAAGGGGATGCTTATGAAAATAGGCCAGGGGCTTTACACGCGTGCCGTGCCATCGCCCTTCGACGGTACACCGACGCCGGTCAAGGGGCTCTATTCTTTGACGGCCGAGGCGCTTAACCGGTTGGGGGTCGAAAGCGCCCCAACGCGTTTTGAACAAGCCTATAATGCCGGTAAAACAACCCAAGTCCCGGCAGGCCGAGTGATCGCCACCCGGAAAAGGGTGCGCCGCAAGATCGGTTACAAAGGGGTTTTTATGAGTTTTGAACGTGCTTGAGCGGAAAATTATTGAGCGGGTCGCTGGCGCGTTTTTGAGCGACGAACGTCTGGTCGAGAAGGATTGGCATGTCGTTCAAGCCATACGTGTGATTTCGTCCCTCGACGGTGTCGGCGCGGTACCTGCTTTTTCGGGGGGCACGTCGTTATCGAAGGGATGGGGGCTTATCAAACGTTTTTCCGAAGATATCGACTTCAAGGTCTCCATGCCCGCCGACGCGAGTAACGCTCAGCAGCGAAAACAGCGTAGCGGTTACCGAGAGCAAGTTTTATCGGTCCTGACCTCCGCTGATTTAAATTTGATCGCCGTTAAAAAGGGTAATGAAAGCCGCTTTTTCTCCGCCGATTTGGCCTATCACAGTCATTTCCAAACAGGCCCGGGCCTGAGACCTTATATCCGTATCGAAATGTCTTTCCTTGCGCCGGTGCTGCAACCAATAACCCGGCCTATTCGGTCTTTGATTGCACGGTTTGAAAAGAATCCGCCCGAGGTTCTGGGTTTCCCCTGCGTTGACCCAATGGAAACAGCCGCCGATAAATTGAACGCCTTGGCTTGGCGCGTTTGCACGCGCAAGCGAGGGGCGGAAAATGACGATCCCGCCATCATACGTCACCTTTACGATTTGGCGGCTCTTGAAAGCCGTATCGAAAGCGCGCCGGAATTCGTGGCCTTAGTGCGGAAAATAGCGGAAAAGGACGCTGGCCGGGGAGGAGGAGGGGCGCCTCGGGACCCGGTCGAGCGCTTCACCACCATGCTCGACCATTTGCACCATGACAGAGGGTGGGCGAAGGAATACGAAACCTTCGTGCTGCAAGTGTCGTTTGCCGGCCCTGACGAGATTATTACGTTTGTGGATGCCTTGGCAGCCACACAAAGACTGGTGGAATCAGTTTTTGCCGAATGATTTAATAGGGGGGCGGGTGACACACCGTGGCAAACATATTATAAGGTAATTGTCTCAGCCATCAGCAGGTTTGGTAGGAATGAGCATCATGATTCACCATTAACCTTCTCTCGTAATTTCCCCGAGCACTTGAATGTGACCACGCGCCGTGCCTGCAAAATTAAATCTTCACCGGTCGCCGGATTTCTGCCTCTCCGAGAGTGCTTGTCATTTACGCAGAATTTGCCAAAACCAGAAACCAACACATCATCACCGGATTCCAAAGCGGATTTGATTAGTTCAAGCAATGATTCAACAACGTTAATGGCCTGATTTTTCGGTAACCCGAGATCAATATAGACACGCTCAACGATATCGTTTTTTGTTAGTGCCATAAGGAGGAGCTCCGTTTCGTTGATGGTGGACATAATCGGCAGGATACATCCACGTTTGCAAATATTTCAACTGGTGTCAACTCAGGAGGAACTGGCACAGGTCATCGGCCTATACATTGACTCACCAGTGGTTTATTTGTGTTTAGCAGAAATCTGATTGACCGCTTCCTCTAAAGCATCCCGAACCATGTTCGTCTTTTTTTCGAATGGATGCTCCTCCATAAACCGTACCGACACCGTAAAACGTCCCTTATTTGATCGCCAGGTCCACTGGCTGAAAGTCTCATTGCGATCCGGATTTTGGACGCCAACTTGCTTGGTCTGATTGCGGATATCCCGAACGGTCTTTTTATCGTCGGAGGCCATCTTCAAAATTTCAATCTGCTTTTCAGGCTTTGTTTCCCGAGATGCCTGGATCTGAACCTCTTTGGAAAGTTCAGACGTCTGAACCTTCTCTTTGGCTTCATCGGAAAGCCGCTCCAGGCCCAGGATCTGACTGACATAGCTTTTCGATTTATTGATCAGTTTTGCGATCTCGTGTTGGGTGAACCCATAGGTCTGAACCAATCGCCGAATGGCCGCGGCCTCTTCCAGGGGCGGGATATCTTCCCGCTGGATGTTGGCAATAAACTGCATGAGAAAACGGGTTTTGTCATCTGGTTGTTTGACGATACAGGGAAGCGTGTCGAGACCGGCGATTTTGGCGGCCCGATAACGGCGCTCTCCACTGATGATCAGGAAACAGTCTTCATTTTCAGAAAATTGGACCGTTATCGGATCGATGATACCGCCAATTTCTCCTATGGATTGGGCAAGGGACTCAAGTGTTTTCTGGACAAAGGTTTTTCTGGGTTGGTTCGGGTCCGGCCGGATACGCTCGATTTCAATCAACCTTGCCGTCCGGAGCGGGCGGGTATCCGCCCGATCGCCCATTTTTGCAGCTGTATTCAAAGCCGAAGGAGCCAGAAAGGTGGATCGGTCCCGGGCATTCTGGGAAAAGTCCTTAGCCATACATGACCTTCCTGCCAAGCTGGCGAAACATCTCGGCATGCTCGCTTTTTGGATAAAGCATGGTAATCGGTATTCCCAAAGTGACAGCTTCCACATATGCAACGGCGTCTTTCAATACCTGATCGAACACTCGGTTGCCCAGATGGTCTTGGATCATGGCCTTGAAATCCTGCTCGATACGCCGCCGGCCATCGTATCTATTAATCAGGTAACCCAAAATTTCCAGCCGGGGATTGGCTCGCTTTTTTACCTTGTCGATCAACCCGTGGACATACCCCGTGCCTTTGACACTGTAATCCTGGGCCTCCAAAGGGATGATCAGATCCTGAACTGCTGCTAATACCGACCATGTGGCCAGTCCTAAATTGGGAGGCGAATCGATAATGACCACATCGTATTGACCATTGATCTCATCAAGCCTGTCGGCCAGATAGTAATGGGCGTCCCGTTCGGATTGAAGTTCGCTTTCCAGTTTGGCAAGGCTCAAATTGGAAGGAAGGATCTTGATATTGGCGTATTGGGTCCGATGAACCGCCGCTTTGATGGATACATTATCATCCCGGATCACATCCGTGACCACCAACGGTAGGTTGTGGATATAGGGCAAAAAGGAGGAACTTAAAGACCCTTGCTGATCCATGTCTACCAGGAGCACTTTCAGATCCATTTCGGCCAGGGCTCCGGCCAGACATAGGGTGATGGTGGTTTTGCCCACACCGCCCTTGTTGTTGCAGATACCGATCTTTTTCATGGAGGATTCCTTTTGGGGCTTTAAACCACCTTGGAGATAATGTCAGGATACTCCACCTTCAACCGGGACGGTTTGACCAGTTCGGTCTTTCCCTTGTACCGGCCATCGATGCCGAAAAGAAAGAAGATGCGTTTGTTCAAATTGAGCACATCCTCGGGACGCACGGCAGCTTCCTCCGAACACCGCATGGTGATACCGCCCCCCAGTTGAAGGAAGGGATCGTATTTTTTTCGAGTGCCCGAGGACTCGCTGACATACTTGGCGGTCAAAGGATCGTTGACGCGCATGAATATTTTGGTGTTCAGGTTGTCCAGAATCTTGCGGGCCATCTGCTCTCCGATGGCCGCGGAGATATCTGCCAGCGATTGGGTAAACACGCTTACCATGGCACCGGCGCCGCCGGCTTTGTTGAATAGATCCTCGATGCCCATGTAGCATGCGTTGGAAAATTCATCGATATAGATGGAGAGCGGTGGATCTATCTTTTGACCTGAAGCAAAACGCCGGCCAATGAAACTTTGGATCATGGAAATCAAAATTCGAGCCATCATGTCGCTGACCTTGCCGGAAAGCATGCTGCCGGTCTGAACCACCAGGATGACCCGTTTCCCGTTTTCCAGGCGCTCCACGAACTGGTTGGAGCGGGCCTTGCCGATGATCTTGCCCATATTGCCAATGGATAAGGCCGTCAGGACCGTGCGAAGGGAAGAGGTAACCTTCCCGAAAAATTCCTGCTTGGCCTGAAGAATTTTGTTGGCAATCTGCACGATCTCCTGCGTGCCGGGATCCTGGATCTTGGTTAGTGCACTCATCAGATCCTCTATTTCTTCCGCTCCGCATCGCCTGCCGATCTCCGAGAAATTGATGGGCAAGTCGGGATCTGTCTTCGCTTTCAACGCCAACAGGCTTAAAACGATCATGAGGGTCGTCTCATAAGCCACATTATGAAAATAGGCATCCTTGGCGTGGACGCCCGCGACCACATGGTTGACGATTTCTTCAGGACTGAAATAATAGGCCAAGGGATTGATCCTGGCAGAAAACTCAGGGTAGATGGGATTGATCAGGCAAAGCTCTTTCTCTCTACCGTTGTCGCATGCTATCTGTACGATTTTAGAGAATAGATCCAGGTCCCCCTTGGGGTCCACGATGACGACACTATAGCCCTTGGCGATGTCCTGGGCGACCATGTTCTCGATCAGCTTGGATTTGCCGATGCGGGTGGTTCCGAAGCATCCCATATGACCGATACGGTCCCTGTCCGGGAGTTCGATCTTGCGGATGGCGCCCTTTAAATCGTGGAGAGGCACACCGCGGCCGATCAGAGTGGTGAGTTTTCGTGGCCGGAACATCATTCCCTCCAGAATCGTTCGGCTTTTTTTCGCTGATGTGTGCGATAAAGGGAAACCGTCCAGATCGTGAAAAATGGCGCCAATATCGCTCCGGTAAAAATGGCCAGAATTCGAAAAGCGGTGATCAAGAGATGCTCTTTCATTCTGCCGATGGTCAAAAATACACCATTGCCGAAGCCATAATGAACCTTTGCCAATGCCCGCCCCAGACCATGGGCAACGACTTCGTTGTAACGATAGAGGGCAATCAACAGAACGAAAATAACGATGGCCTTGATAATCAGACTGAACATGCGTCCCACCAAAAGCGCGTCGACGGCACGTTTGGCGATTTTGCCTATCCGATATCGGCTCAGATAAGAGCATAGCGCCACCGCGACGATAACGGGCAACAGGTTCAACATCCACAGGAATGCGCGGGATCGGGCCAGCGGGAAGCTATGGGAGACCACATCCATAAGGTATTCGCTGTGCGTGAGCGTCATGACGATGGCCAACAGGAACGTAAACACCATGCCTTCGATAAAGCCGTTGCCAAACCCGATGCTGAAAAAGTTCAGTGACCCGCGAAGGGTGAGAAAATCTTCGGGGATTTCGTAATCGGATCTTTCCATGACAGCGAATTGCTGAATCTGAGAAATGGCGTCGACGATATTCCTGAAATAGGTGCGCGTTCCGGCATTGCCGTTACTTTCGATGGGAATTGCGTTTATCGTTTCATCCCTGGTCAAGTCGTAACCTCAGCACGAATAGGGTAGGGTACTTTAATAGGGCCAATAGGCCACAATCGACTGCTTTAAATACGGAATGGCGGCAGTAACGGCCATTGTTATGAATGCAATGACGATATTCCGGTCGATGACCGCATAGATTATACCCGCAAGAAAAAAAGCGCCTGTCGCCATCAAGGTTGGATCGAATCCCGGGTATCGCCGCTGAATTTCAATCCGGTAATAGAATCCGGCAATCAGGACCAACAGCGCCAGTATACCGATGAAGGTTTTTATCCCATGAAGGATCATGTCTCACGCTTCTCCATGGCTTTTATGCTTTTCAGATGGCGGCCGTTTTCCGTGACGGGGGGTTCGCTCTTCGAATTTTCACTCGCCTGGTAGGTGTGCGAGTAAAGGTAAATTTTAACGGGCAGCCCTGTATCGAACCGCATCACGTACTTGCCGCTTTTCAATAGGCGATTAGTTTGAAAAAAGTCGATGACGGCCTGGGGTTGCAAGGGTTCGAGGGATTTATCCCGCCGTTGACGGTTCAATGCCCGTGCAACGGTGTCGAGGGTATAGTACGC
Organism: uncultured Desulfosarcina sp.; assembly: GCA_963668455.2. Taxonomy (GTDB): domain Bacteria; phylum Desulfobacterota; class Desulfobacteria; order Desulfobacterales; family Desulfosarcinaceae; genus Desulfosarcina. Next base: position 195,450 of record CAXXOY010000009.1, on the reverse strand, counting down.
ATTTCCGTTGTAACGAAAAGCCGAGGTCCGGTTTTCTTCCAATTTATCCTTCATTTCAGCAAAGAAACGCTTTTCGTCAAACCATGCAGCGTCCTCATCTTCCAAGACTTCTTTTTGTTTCGGACCGGATTCTATTTCCCCATTTTCCAGTTGTGTAGCGCTTTGTATCCCGCCGCTTGCTCCCTCTCTTTGTGTGTCATCCGATTGAGCATCCAACGTTTGGCCGATAGCCTCATTGCAATCACGCCACAGAGGCGCCAGATCCGCAATCGATATGGTACGGATGCCCGACAAACCCGACCTTTTTTTTCTTGAGAAAAATGCAAACATATCGGAATGGTGTTTTATAGTTCCGTTGGGGTTTCCACCGAAGCCTGATTGTTTTTCTTCATGGCTTTGTAGGTGCGTGAGGGACGATAATCGATGCCCACCTTGGCTCCAATGCGTTGCAGGTGGTCCTCCAGACCGAATATGATTTTGTAGTACTCGTCCATATAACGTGAAAAATCCTCGATGCTAATCGATCGCATCAATTCGTCTCTAAGCCTGCTGATGATAATATCCCCTTGGCGGGTGATATCGGCCATCATGTAAGTGTCCGATGTATTGGCCATGATGACCCGGGATCGGGGATGTTTGGCCATCTCGATGAAATACTCCCTTCCTTTTGCCGGCCCGTCTTTGGGGCTTTTTTGTGCCTCCGTCATTTGCGACTCCTTTTCCTCACGAATAAAACTGAAGATATTCTCCTGCCAGGGGTTGGCGAATTTCCTTGGAAAGGAACAACCCCCATCGATAGCGGGGTGCCGTCGTTCGAATCCAGGATTTTATGCCTGGCAGGCGCCGATAACACGTAAACCTGTATTTTGGAAACTTGCTGGACAGAACGAATTCCGGAAGCCTTCTGGACCTGCGCGATAGATGAATCCGGACCTTTTGCCCATCCATCCGAACCCGCTTGACATGGAACAAGTGGGCCTTGCCAAGCGAGTACTCTTCGCCTTTGATTCCGTCCCTGGTGTCCAAGATGCCTGTTTCTCCCTTCAAACTGATTTTGAAGTGAGTATGATGCGCCTCGCTTATGGTTCCTGGTACGATTGTTCGTTCGAGGGGTTTCCAAATACGATAAGACTCCAGCATCTCTTGGCCCGCCATGAGGTTTTCCAAAACGGGACGGGCCATATGTTTGATTTGGGGTGGCAACCGCTTCAGCGGTATTGAAATCGGGACATCCCTTGAACCACCGGAATCGAGCTGCCCATTGAACCGTTCTATCCATTTTTGATGAACAACAGGATCGAAGAGCACACAGGCGCTTTGGGTATCGAAATCGACAATGCAATCCCGTACCTGAAAATACCGGATAATGGCGGTTTCGATGGCCTGGTAGGCCGCGCCTTCCGCGATTTCATTCAGGTCGATTGAGGATTGTTCCATGGTCAATTTCGCCTTTCTAAAACCTGTAAGGTTGTCTGATGGCTTAAAAAAATATGCTATCCACGATGGTCTTCGTAAAAAATATTGCATTCCATGTCGGAGAATGCAGGATTGGTTACGACATCGGTTTCAAATCTACGTTCCCCGCTCGTTACAGCGAAGTCATTGGCGTTTGCTTTTGTTTTTTTCTTCGAGGGCTTGTCTCCTCTGAAGGTCAGTATATAAATGATTGCAACGATTATAATTGCCCCAATAAGGATCATGCTGAGAGCGTATGTTTCATCCTTCATAATAGGCCTCCAAAATTCTTTTTAACGACTAATGATTACTTCTTAGACACTATTTTATATTGTCGATGATCTTGTCGAATCCTTTGTTTTCCTCTTCGAATCGTCGGGCGGCTTTTTGCGCCGTATCCTTGATATGATTTTGGCTGTACTCATTGATGGCGGACTTCATGTGTCTGTAATTGTTCGCTGTCATGTAACCGATTTCTTTTTGGAGAGCTTCTCTGGCGGCTTCGTTATCCTCGGCTTGAGCAGTTACATCCAATAGTCGCTGTGTAATCAGGTTCTGGGCGTACCTGTTAAGATCCTGTTTTGTGAACGAGGCATCCGCCTTGCCTGAAACGCCCAAGTATTTGGTCACTCCGCCACCAATAGAGCCCGACATTGTCGACGTCACCTGATCTATATAGCTTTGATTCGCGGATACAAAATTGGAGGAGACAGCCCCTGCAATCTGAGGGATTACTTCAGTGCGTTGCGAGGCTTCCGTGAGATCGACCCCTTTGATCATCGTGTCGATACCCCGGCTTAGGCGCGAAAGCACATAAGGGCTCCCGAACCCGCCAAACCTCTCGCCCAGCGACATGCGATCCAACACATGGCCGTCGGAAGATCCCAAACTGACGGGCGTTCCGTCGGCCATGAAGCCCTCGGCCTGCTGATAGATGCCGGATTGCCCGTAAACCCTTCCCGATGTAATCGTGACCGCATCGCCCGACGATGGATTGGTCAGCACGTAAGGATGATCGGGCGTAATGGGCCGCTCGAAGTATTGACCAAAATTGTGAAAGCCCGCGCCGGTCGATACGTCGATATTGGATGGAACGATGTCGCCGGTATTGGGATCGTAGGCCATTTTAAAACTTACCTGGGAGCCCTGGAGCATGCCCGGTACAAAACGATGACCGTGAGAACCGAAATAGGCGGCCAATGCAGCGGCTTCATCCGCGTTTGGAGAAACGTCCATGCGGGTGGCTGTCTGAAGATAACCTTTTATGGCCGGGTCCCCGTTCAAGCGGTTGAGAAGATCGCGGTTTCCCGTGCTGACGGCGCCATGCTGGAGAATATCAGTAGCAAAGATGTTGGCCATGATGGAATGGGCGCTGTGGCGGGCCGTGTCGGTGTGGGCCGCCTTGTAGACTCCCTCGGTGCCGACAGCGCGGCTGGCGTCCAAGGCCCCACGCTGTTGCGTTCCCTGGATGACTCCCACCTCTGCCTGTCTTTCGCTTAAATCGCCATCTTTGCCCAAGGTTTTTAAGGCGGCATCGTTCCTGATCATTTCCGTACTGGTGCGGTCATAGTGCTGCTCCATGCCAAGGTTTTCGGCGGTCGCTGCCGACGCCAAGCCGCTGGCCACCTGGTTTTCCCGCATCAGCTCACGGGCATCCTGATCGTCCATGTCCCTGATCCCGGCCTGTTTGTTGACGGCGGAATATCCGGCGGAACCTTCGAGCGTGCGGTTGGTCGTTTCCCGTCCCTTATGTGTGGCTGCGGCTTGGAACGAGCCGTCACTATCGTCAATCAGGTTTTTACTTCCCACCAGGTTCCCGGCGTAAGCGAGATTGGAAAGGCGAACCATCTCGTTATAACCCTGGTTGCGGTGTGTCTCGAGCGGAACCGGCGATTTGGCATAGGACTCCAGGGCATTTGCCTGCTGAGAGGGATCGTTGACCTGAATCGCCGCCTCACGGCCCAAATGACCGAAGTTCATCGTATTGGCGAAGTGGGCCAGGGCAGAACCGCCGAATTTGGCGATTACCCCGGAGATCACGCCGGCCAGGATCATCGTTGCCGCACGGGTTTTACCGAACATCAGCATGGACCGGTGACTATGGTTCTCCATCATGGCAATGGATCTGAAACTCAAGCCGTGGCGGCGAATTTCATCGAAGAAGTTGACGGTATGATCCATGGCATAGCTGTGGACCAATGCATCGCAGACCTCCCAGGCCGTCAGAAAACAGAAAAAGCCGATAATGAGACCGCCGATCCGACCGACAAGCGGCGTTGGCAATAAAATCACAAGAAAGGGCACCAGGCCCAAGTATATGGCCGTCATTACCTCCTTGATCAACGGCAGCCACCTATCCGTGGAAATGGCTTCGCCCATAAGGGCCGTGCCGATCTTATAGTCTCCAAGGGTGGCGATATCGGCATCCCTGGCCGCGTTCCAGAGTTCACGGGCAATCAACAGGTTTCGGGTGACTTCCGATGGACTCACGTCGCCTTCGGTAATGTAGGACAAAAACTGAGTGGTTCGCTGCATGCAACGCTCGATCTGGTCCTGGCCGGTCATTCCCTCGCTGTTACGGTAGCCGGCTTCCACGCATTTGATTCGCCAGAAATTCATGTTCTCCTCGGAAACGTCGGTGATGCCGTTCAAATCGCCGACAATTCGATCATAGGCGTCGGCGCAACTCATGGCGGTACCGGCGGGGTTGGTCTCGTCGAAATAGACCGTGAATACCGAAGGGCTTTGCGCCGCCTCCAAAAGCTCGGTCAGATCCGAACTGGTGGAGAACATGTTGACATTCAGATCGCTTTGCGGCCGAAGGACCTCGAAGGCGACGCAATCCTCGCAATAACGCCGCAAGGATGTATTGAGATAGCGTCCGTTCCCGCTTTCGGTGGAGATATCGATTTCTCCATTATAGATTTGGCGAACGATATTGTAGACATCCCCGTTGGCGTTTTCCCGGTAGTCGTACACCTCCGGATCGGCGGACGTCCATACGATGTCGGTCATGGTGCGGGTAAAGCTGTTTTGCATGCCGGCCAAGAGCGCCACCCCCTCGGGAACGCCGGCCACTTCCTGGTGAACGTTCAAAAGCTCGTCATAAACCACCATGGATGTCGTGGGGCGGATCAAGGCGATATAGACGATGGCCCCGGTTAAAATGGTAAACGCCATATAGATGAAGCCCAGGGCACTGCCGTTACGAAAATAACCGATGGCTCCCCAGGCCAGCCAGAAGGTGAGGGCCACCACCATGAAGGCAACGAAAAGTCCCTCGTAGGAACTGTCCGAGAAACTAATCGCGATTCGGCTCAAGGCGTTGTGGATGCAGTGGAAGCCCCCATAGGTGACATACTCCCGGAACGTATCCGGAATCCCTGCAACGGCATAACCCGGAAAGAGCAAAACAGGCAGGAGAAGTATTTTGCCGAGTCGTTTCATTTGGCGATTCCCGTTTTGCCGAAGGAAACGCGATTCAAATGATCGCTTCTGGCCTGGAGCAACCGCTCCTGCTGCAGATCGTTGGTGATCCGTTGAAGCGAGGCGGTATAGGCTTGTTCGAGATAACCGTACATGCTGTCCAAACGACCCAGTATGGTTTCGATATAACCGGCCGGTTGTTCCACAAGCTGCTGTACGCATTTGCCCCCGGCATTCGGCCCAAGCTGATTGCGGGCGATGCGCATGGCGTCGTGATAGAGTTTGTAGGTGTTGAACAAAAGCGATTTGCTCATCTGGTAGGCGTATGAGATGGCACTCACGTAGGCAAGGCGCCCGGAAATCTCTTCCACGTCATTTAAATCTCCAAGCGTCTTGATGTCGTTTAGAACGAGCATATACACCGGCGAAGGCATACCCTCGATGAAGGCTTGCGCCGCCGGAGACAGCTTCGCTTTCGTTCCGATGGCCGTGATGACCTCGCGCAACATGGTATCGGCCCAATCGTACAGGGAGCCGTAACTCACGCCATCGATACGAACGTGATCCAGCTGCTTACAAGTATTGCTGGAATCCCGGGTGATCAGGTCCCCGAAAACCAACGCATCCACATCCCCTGGATCGTTGTAGCATGGACCGAGCATGAAATAGCGGCCGTTGTCGATCAGCACGTCGCCTGTGAGCGCCGACATGATCCGGGTTTGGGCTTCGGGGATACTGTTTTCGATGGCAACGTTGGCGAGCAGCGAACCGTTTCTGAAAAACACCCGCCGCATTTCCTCTGGGCAGCCCGCGGTCATATCGCTTATCGTTACTCCGGTTGCATCCATGACCTGTTCGGTGTTCGAGCCGCTGTAATCGTCCTGGGCGCCTTGATAAAAATCGCTGATACCGCTTTCCATCAGGAATTTTTGCAATGCCTCGGATTGATCCTCTCCCGATGAGGTACTCTTCAGGTAGGCCGCCACGCCTTTGGCGGCCCGGCAATCGTCGATCTGCAATTGATTGAGCCGATCCACCAGCGCTTCCAACGATTTCATGGATTTTTGAATGGGTTCGGAGAGAACCGACATGGCGATATCGTAAACAAAGGTCGCCACGCCGCCTTCCGCGATCCGTTCCAGTTTTGTCATCAGGTATTCCTCGTTCAGGTAGGAAAAACTCCCCAAGAACATGTCGATTCCGCCGCAACCGCCCCGAAAGCGGGGAGGAGAGAAACTGACCAGGTAGTCGTTCTCGTTGCGAAAGCGAAGGGACAGGCTTCCGGCCGAAGCGTAGCCCCGCTTTTGACTCTCGAACATGTTGGGGCCATTGACGGTGGCCTGTTGAATCCAGTTGTCGATCCAATCGTCGGCAAGGCAGGTGCCGGATGTCGTCAGAATTAGGACGATGCTGACCAGATAATGTTTGAGCATGATTACCTCCCGGTTATCTTGCGGCTTCATGAAAGGCCGTTGGATAAAAGTTCGTTGGATCGGCACGGTCCTCCATCAGGCGAACCAGCTGGTAAACGCGTGTTGTAAGCTGATCCAACGAGATCACGCCCGAAGAGACGATTCTCGATTCTTGGGTGGCACGAGAAACCAAAAGCAATGTCGGTGTGATCTCGACATGAAATCTGGCGGCCAAACCCGGGCTCTCGTTAATATCGATCCGCCTCACGCTCCAGCCGTTCAGCTGTTCGAAATAAGCCAGGATCTCCTCTTGTGCCGTGCAATATCCGCAGCCGGTTTGGTGAAAGGCGATGATGGCATAGCGATCCCTGAACTCTTCCAGAGTCGTTTGGATTTCCTTGTTACGCTGCTGGACATATACGTTGCGACCGGGCTGCGAATAGGGATAACGGGATTCGCCGGTCAACCACGGGTTTTGCATGGCCACGTAGCCGGCGACATTTGCCAGCAAACGGCTTTTCTTCTTGGCCACATCCGCAGCCTCCAGAAACCGCAGCACATTTTCTTCGGTTGGCCGATGGACCGCATGCTTGAGCCGGGCGTCGATCATCACTTGAAAGTTGTCTGGATGAAGCTCGAATAAATCATCGTAGGTGTATCGATCAGTTGGCTTTGCCTCTTTTCCTATATTATCGATCATCGGTTTATCATCAAACAGGGTGTCTTGATCCTCGACGGCCGGTAATTCCGGGTCTTCATACCAAAAGTATCCTCTCTGGCGATCCTCCCAGAACGTGTCTTCAGCCCATGCGGATGACAGGCTGAAAAACAGGCTAAAAAAGAGGATACAATACCGTTTCGATGTCATCGATCGATTTAAACCCAAAATATCGTGAGTCATAGCTGTTGTCCCTGTCGCCGATCAGAAAAACCATGCCCTGTGGCACCTTGCCGGTGAATCTGAAGGGCGCGATATTTTTGCCCGTGATACTTTGCCCCAAATGATTGCCATTGCAGTAGTAATTAATATTCTCATTGACCAATCGATCTCCCGGAAGGCAGCCGACTCGTTTGACAATACTGCAGGGGTTGCAGCCAACATCCGGCTCGAACAGAGGGAGGCGAACGTAATCGCCTTTTTTAAGAGCCTTCCGGTCGACCTCCCAAAACAGATGGTACTTGACGCTATCGGTCTTGGTTATGGTCAGGCGGTTTGGTATGGCCATGCCGATGGACAGTGACAAACAAAGCAGCGTCAGGTAACACAAAAATTTGGCGTTCAATTTAGGCCTATTCAATTTTCGCCACCCGGTTAGCAGCCATTTTTAATTCTTGCCGGCCGGATTCTTTATGAAACAATGTCAATGCCTGCCGCAAAGAGACCGCGCCATAAACCAGCAGCCAATCATCCTGTGCGGTCATGGGATCGGGATCGAAAACCACGGCCGGTACCCGGTCCACCCGGTAACGATTGAAAGTCTTCTCGCCGATGACGATCTTCGCCTTGACCATATCTTCTCCTTTTTTGCCGGCATGGTCTTTCTGTAAAAACATATTCAGGAAATTTCTCGGAAACGCCTTGAATACAAAACGTATATTGTCGCTTCCAAGGGTTTCGATATCGACGGCAAAAGTCCTGAGAACGGCAAGGGGGATCGACCGGGACACGAAGATATAAATACGAGCCTGGGTATCCAAAAAGGTATTGGTATTTTCAGGTTCAGATGGCTTCACTTGGATTATTCGGTTTCTTATTTGCTCATTGATGGCCTTTATGGAAACTCTCTTTTCATCGATCTTTTTTTGTACTTCTCTTTGCACTGTTTTTTCGTTTCGTTTGACGGTCTGTTCTGCCCTTTGGAAGTAGGGACTCTTCTCAAGCTCGTGGACGATTTTTTCAATATCCTGCCCGCCTGCCAGAGGCGCCCAGATGACGACCACCGATGCTGCTATAGCTATCGATTTCATACCCACCATAGATCAACTGGCACAGCAAATACGCAGCCGCCATAGAAGCCACGCGAAATTATCCCCATCCCCACCGACATGATTGAGGCCCTCGGACCAAAGCAGAGGGGCCAAGCCGATGGGTATTTTAAAGGCGTATTCGCTGGGACGTATCGGTTCCAACTTGAAATAGCTTTTTATCCAGGTGGGCATCGAAATGGCGTAACATTGTACGGATGCCGCATCCATCAACAAACCGCGACGTCCCATATGGGCCACGGTTCGCGCGGCAAGGCCGGCATTTCCCGTGGTGTATTCGTCCTGGTTGAAATGGCCGTTCATGTTGAACAAGGTCCCCCATGCACCCATGCACCAGTAAAGCGCATCGATGGGTGTACCGAACTGAGCCGCTACCGCATCAACCTTGCAGGTATCGACCATGGAATACGTAGCGAACATCGAAGCCTCCGGCCACCACATAGAGCTGTAGATTTCCTGCCATTCGCTGTCGGTCTCCGATATGTATTCCATGCCGTTGTCGGAAGACTCCCAACACATATCGTCATACTCGTTGATCATGGCATCCAGCATGGGATGCGTGAGATAATGAACTTGCGCGAAAACCGTGGCGCCTTCCGTGTTGGAATGATCGGCATGGGTGCCGCCGAGAAACGCTTCATCCATGGAACCGGTATCGTCGGCAGATTGACTGAGCAACTGAGACCCAGAATCGGTTGGCGAGCAATACGGGTCCTTCACCGTTTCGATTATCCTGTGGGGCTCCCAGAATTTTATCAAGGAGCCTTGCCGGCACCACTCGCCGTAGCAACATTCGCAGGAGCCAATTACTTCGAATTCATAGTCGAGCCCGCCCGGGCTCCATTCCTTTTCTACTCAAGTCGCACCCGCCAAGGTGGGCAAGACGAGAAGTAAAATCAGACTAATGGACAGGTATGGATGTAGCCGCAAGGACAGCTCCTTTCTGCCGGATCAGGGTTGGCACGGATTCTATTCCGAAGCGTTGGGCCACCCAGGGATGCAGCCGATAGATGCGCCGATGAAACTGCCTGGATACGGCGGTAAGATCGCCCTGGGTAATCACGATTCTTGTCATGGGATCGGAAACCTCTTCTACATGGATCGCCCAGTCAAGCTGCTTAGGTTTGCTTCCATCGATGACGATCATGGTTCGAAACTGGCGATGCGCCAGAGGATTGTAGCGATACCCTTTCGGGTAGACGATATTTCCTTCGGCGTCGGCTATATCCCAAGGGACCGTGTAGGTTAAGTCCAGAAATTGTTCCCTTTCGGTTAAAGCGGCCGGCAGCGTCATTGGGGCAGGGGGATTGTATTGTCGAGATCGACCGCTTTCTGAAACCGAGACGCTCTTTTCAACGATCGGATAAGTCGGACCGACACAGCCCAGGTTTTTTGCTTGCGCATCCTCTTTGTCGATGAGAAGGCAAAGTGCCAGTAACCCGATTTCAATAAAGCCTTTGGCCGGCGAGTTTTTGAATCGCTTCATGATATGGATATCCTTCCTTTAAAAGGGCGTTGATGCGGGCGTTATCCTGGGGATCGGAAGTAAAGGCATAGTAGGCCACCGGGTCGAGAGATAGCCGCGCCACGCCGGTCCCGTTGGGGGTCTCCATCAAAAACTCCGAGTATTTGGGCTTCACCAGGCGCACCGAGTTCAGGATGGCGCCCATGAACTCGTCATACTCGATGACCTTCTCCTTGACCGCTTGGGAATAGTCCCTGGATTGCAAATAGAATTTGTAGGCCGAGTTGGAGTTGATCACCCGGCCGACCTTGCCGAAGTTGACGATGTCCAGGGGAGATTGCAGGACCGTTATGAATGACCCGAAATATTTACGCGCCAAGCGGTATCCCGACTCGATGACCATCGCGATGAAACTGTCTCTGCTGACCCACTGGGCCGTTTCCTCGAAAACGATCACACGCGGGCGCCGGCGATCCGAAAGATAGAGGTTCTGGGTGATGTAGTGTATAATCTGCATGCAAACCACCCGAAACAGCGAATCCATGTCCTTTAAAGAATCGACCTCGAGAACCACGAACTCGTCACTGCCGATGTCCAGGGTGGCTCGCCCCGCGAACCACTTGCCATAAGGTCCTTTAGTGGTGAAATCCTTCAGGTTGAATCCAAGTTCGGCGGCAATGGAATCGATGTCTTTGATCTTGGACAGATCGATGTCGGACTCCATTCGTTTGGAGATTTCCGTGAAGCGGTTAAGAAATTGGTAGATCGTATCGATACCGGCATCGTTGCCCTCGAACTCCCAGGCGATACGCGCCGTGTTTTTCAAGACGGTCATCTGGGTCTCCGTGGGCATCTGCCCTGTCGCCGAGTAGCACATCTGGTAAAGGATCGCCGAAATGGAGTCGATGGATTCGTCGATATTCCGGATATGGGTGAAAGGGTTGAGGGATACGGTGGAGTTCTCGTCGAACTCGATGAAGTTGCCGCCCAGGATCTTGGTCAGCTTTTCGTAGCTTCTGCCCAGATCGAAGATACGGATCAAACCGCCGTTGGAATAGATCTCCTTGAGAAGATAGTTCATCAGGTAGGATTTGCCCGCACCGGTCGTGGCGGTGACCACCGCGTTATTGTTGGTGGAGCCCTCGTTGAACATGCCGTAGGAGACCACCTGTCCCTTGCGTCCCAAAAACAGGGCCGTGGGTTGCCCCGATCCGGTAAAATCCCCCTGCACGGGCAAGAGGCGCAGGGCGGTTTCGGCCGGCATGATTTTGTCGCGTTCCATGAAGTCGATGTTGGTGCCGATGTTGTAGAGCCCCAAGGGCAGCGATGCGATCAAAAGCGGTGTCAGGATGCCCATGTCCTCCTGGAGCACGAACCCGCCTCCCTGGGAATGCCATATGCGGCTGATCTGGGCGCAGTTGGTATCGGTCTCTTCCTTGGTGCGGCCGATGTTCCAGATGATGGGGATAACGCGCACAAAGGTGTTGCCGCTGATCAACTCCTTGGCCGCCCAGCGATACTCGGCTTCCCTTTCGTTTTCCTTTTGGCCGCGAACGCCTTTTTTTTCCTGGCGGATCATCAACTCGGTCTTCGAGCGGATGCGCTTGGACAGCCCCTCGAAAACGATGTTGACGGTAACCCAGAACGGGCAAGTAACCTGATTGTTGTCGTCATTGGCCCCCATGATCCCGCCCATGATGCGATTCATGGTGAGCGGTTCGATCTCGCCGATGGGCCATCCTTTCACGGTCTGGGCCTTCAGGTATTTTGGGGTACTTCCGCCCTGGATTTCGACATGCGTGAATTTGGTGTCGATCATCCCCGCGCGGATAATCTGCTTGCGGATTTCCAGCTCCGGGTCATATGGGGGAAGGGTCGTATTGGAACCGGTATTGAGCATCCTGGATAAAAGCCCGATCAGGCCGTTCGGGTCCAGGGGCAAGGGATTCAGGCCAGCCCCCTTGAGCGCTTCGGCCACCGAAAGGGCGGCAAATTCGAATTGATCGCTCAGAGCTTCTCCCGGCGGAAACTTGAGGCTCACCAGCAATCGGAAATTTCTCACGGGAATGTTGTTGGTGCTCTTCAGCCCGAACTCGGCTTTCGAGAGATGTCCGATCATGTTGTCGGTGAGGGTATCCAGGAATGGATTCTGGCGGCTTTTCAAGGACCGGTAATAGTCGAAAAGACCGGTGCAGTCTGGGTCGGCGTACATCATGAACTGGAGGACGCTGCCGAAAGGAATCCCGCTGTGGATGCATCCCTTGAGATTCTCGAACACCTTTTCGGCGGCATACACCAAGGGGGTGCATTCCCACACATAGCCGAAGGTGTCGTCGGCGCCATGGTAGACGCCGGCTTTGCTGTCCCAGGCCTGGTAGGGCAGGAAGGCCGAAAGCTTGTCCCTGTTGGCCAGGTCGATAAACCGTCTTGCGTTGAGGGCATCGCCGACACCCAATATTTTATCTATTAGCAGCATGGTTCTACTCGTCGATGATATTTAAAATCCAGCGGGACCTGTCGCTTTCGAAAAAGATATAGCGATGGCTGTAGAAGCGGTCCTCGCGGTCGTAGCCTAAAATAAGGACCCGCATCAATTTGGCGGGAAGCCTAACCGGTGTGATGGGGCGCCTTACCAGACCGGCGATCTCCTGGTACAACTCGTTTTTGTAAACGCGATCCTGGGGGTATCGGTATATGGCTCCGATTCCGTTCATGCCGGGGCGATCCTTTATTAAAGGCGAATCGTGTTGAGGATCGATAAATATGGCCGCCGTGTTTTTCGGGTCGGCCTTGGAGCGCCGGTAGGCAGTGTCCATGGTGATGCAATCGCCGTTGAACGGGTCCGGGCAATCGCTGTCCTCATCGAATGGGTTCAGGGTCTGGCAGCCTGTCAGCGACAGGAAAAGCGCCAGGAGAATTAATAAAGATGTCGTTCTCATAGTTCCACCTTTGAGGTTTCTTGTTTCTTTATGGCGATGTCCACCCCTTCGCTGATCACGATGGTGATGTTCTTGCTGGGGTGAACCTCGATGACCGGCAGGCTTTGTTCGGCCAGATCCAGATAGAATTTTCGAAGATCCTCGGCCACGTTGACAATGCCCTGGCCAATGCCGGCCTTGGCCAGGGTTTGCGGATCGGTATCCGTGAACTGGCCGGAGCGAACGCCGGTATTGACGCCGTATGTGAATTCCTGCTGGCCGAGGCTCATGGCGTCTCCCAAGCCTTCCAGAAAGCCGGCAATCGCCACCCGGGCGATCTGCTGTCCGAACTTTGCGTAGACATGACCTTTCATGCCCTCCTTGCCGTCGGTATCGACCACGAACCCCTTGATGGGCTGATCGATCACGGTGCCGCCTTTCTGATTGATGCAGGATAATGACAACAGGCGGGCGTGTACCCGTTCGTCGGCGAGGCTTCCGTACCCCTCGGCCACCACGAAACAGCCCTTGGTATTGCTTTTTACGTTGTTGGGCAGGACCGCCAGGTTGTTGACCCGGATCAGCATGGGGATGGGATTGTTCTTGCCCACGTCCGTGGCCGGTGCGGTGACGCCGTTGAGCAGGTTGGCTTCCATGAAGGATGGCGGCAGGTGAACCTCGATACCGCTGGCATCGTGCCCGTCGGCCGAGGCAGCCTGAGGATTGGCAAAAACCGAGATTTGTTTGACGGGAGCATTGTTATTCTTGTTGCCGGAGGCTTTTCCCCGGGCTCGACGTCCCTGGAAATGATTTTTCCCAGAGATGGCAGCATTATTTCGCTGCATTTTTTCGATAACGGCCGGCGGTGTGGCAAACGATAGGTTCCTGGCTGGCACCTTGCCAAGGTCCGGTAATTTTTTTTGCTCTCCGTACCGCTGCTTGTTCTCTGCCGCCTGGGATTTCTCGGCGAGCATGTCCCGCATCTCTTTTTTGAAAGCCAGCAACTCGCTTCGCAGTTCCTCGACATCCGCGCGGGTCTTGTTATAGATGGTCTTCTCGAAGGTTCGCTTGTCGAACTGCAGCGTGTTTTTTCTGACATCCTCGCGGGTCGGGATCTGCTTGCTCTTCTCCTTGGTAAATCGATAGGCGCTGAACACAACGACAACCAGCACCAAACCGATGACGATTTTTACCAGACGGCTTTTGTCCTTGCTTTTTAAGTCCCGAAACAGCTCGATGAGTTTTTTCATTGGATTCAATCAGTCTGTTGAATGTTCGACGATAAACAGGCGCACATATTTGCCGGCGGATAAATGTGCCTTGCCGTCTGAAAAATGCGCCAATTCCTGTCCCAGGCAGATGGCCGCTGGATTGCGGGTCAGTTCCGGAACCAGAAAACTGGTTTCGTCTACCATCATCTCTTGCAAGTTCGCCGAAGACGCGATGCTCACCAGGTATTCGCTTAGCCGAAGGGGAACGCCGTCGATTGCGACAACACGCCTTAAGCGGACACTCAAATCCTGGATGACATCGATTTCCTCGTCCTTTAGCGTCACATTGAAGTTTTCTGGAATCGTATCGGCAAAGGCTTTTCGAATCAGATCAACGGCAGCCGTTTCCTTGTCCAGATTGGCGAATTTGAACTGGTTGGCTTTAGCTTTGCGGATTTTCGATTCCAGTTGGATGGCCTTGGCTTTGAGGCCTTTTTTCGGGACGATTTCCAGAGAAAATACGTCCCCGCTTTTTGTGACGATGTAAACGACACCCTGTTTTGCGTTCCTGCCGAGCGTCACGAAGGCATCGTTTCCCTGATACTCCACTTCCATCTGGATCTCGTGGGGGGTGTTGATATTATGGATCGGCTCGCTGCAATGAATACGGTTGATGGTTCCCGGCGTCAGTTCGACAGGGGTCATCTGTTCCGTTACCAGGTAGTCTCCGGTATCTTTCTTGATCTCGCCTGACGCCTGGGAAACCAGCGGAAACAGTGTGGCGGCTAAAATAATGAAAATAATTTTGGATAATTGTTTATGTTCCATTTTTTTGTGACACTCCCGTAATCCTGAAGGTACCATCGTCGATTTCGTAGTCGACGATGTGGTTTTCGATGGCGTCCTCAACGTGAACGTCGTCAGCAAACTTGCTCCGCAGTCCGATCAGTTCGATCCTGTTGGCGGTTCCCATTTTCTTGATCGAGTTAATGTGAAAGGATGAGCTGATCCTCAGACGGACCACCTCTTCGATGATTTTGTCGAGATCGCTTCGCATGGAACTGAATACGCGAGGGGAAGCCAGTTTAAGAAAATCGGAAAAATTTTGCTCCGCGTTGCTCGGAGTGTAGTCGAACAGCAGTTTGATCGAATACCGCGCCATCAATTTAAGGTATTCGTCATCCGCATCGTTGCCCCTGATCGCGATTCTGCGATCCACCATCGGTGGCAGGATCACCACTTTCTGGTTGTTCATCGCATGGTAGGCAACGAAGGAATTGACTATCGTGATGCCCATGGTCAGCAGCAGGCAGAACTTGAGAAGCCTGTTCTCGGCCATGGCATTGGCCAATTTGTCGCCATAAATGGAAAGCTTCATTCGATAAACCTGTTGGCAAAAAAGTCCGGATAATTGCAGAAGCTGTAAAATCCGCTGAAATAGGCAAGATGCCGGATAAAGCCCCTGGGGAAGTTACGGTTAAGCCAGATGAAGGAGACGACCATCGTCAGGTTGAGCGCCAGGACCATCCACTGGAATCGAAAAATCGTGCAGAAATAGACGGATAAAAGGCAAATGATGAACTCGTCGCTTTGCAGTCCGACAAACCGGACCTGTTCGTTTAAATAGCGGGGGATTTGGTATCGCATGGTCAAACCTCCACAATGTCTTTAGAAGAGGGCGTTCGAGACGATATTCCCCACCTCCGGGATGGTTATCCCCAGCGAGATCACGACATCCTCGATGAAGATGATAAGCCCGGCACAGATGGCACAGACGATGGTTCCGAAGACGTTGCTGCGGACCGCCCAGAATATGGCGTAAAGAACCAGACCGGCGGCGATGGTGAACCCGATGGCGCCGGTCAGGATCTCGTTCATGAAAAGGTCGTAGACGCTGTACGCAAAACTTCCCGAGGCCGGCGCCTGAAAAGCGGATGCCACGGCCGGGCAAAATCCAACGGTTAAAACAATTAGGGCGATATTCGATTTTCTGATGGCTTGCATGACTCAATCCTCCCTATGATCATGTTGTTGATGGATATTCTTGTAGTCGACGATATCGCTGCCTTGAAAAATCCTGGGCTCGGCGGCGTTTATTGCGGCGTCCTTATTGGCTGGAACCGGCTGTTTGGCGCAACCAGTCAACAAGGCTATGATCACGATTGCGTAAAGGGTGCGTTTCATGTTGCGTCCTCGGTGGTTTGGTATTTTAGAAGGCCGTATTTTCGAATGATCATGGCTCTTAAGATTCGATTGGCTTCCGTCTCGACGCGCTTTTTCCAGCGATCAGCCAGAGGTGCCTGAAGGGGATACCGTTCCTGGATCTCCTTGAGCACCTGGTTGTCCACGGCCCTTTGGAACCCGGGGTGATTCTCTCCCAGCAGGTTGCCGATGGAAGTACGCACCGCTTCCTTGGCAACCTCGAAAAGGGTTTTTCGTTCCTGATCGGAAAGGCTGGCCAGCTTTTCCCTGGCTGCCGCAAGCATCTGGCTTTTCTGGCCTTTGAGGTTGGAAATTTTTTGTTCTGCCTGCTCCCGTGCCTCGGTTTGGATACGGTTCAGCTCCGAAGGAGGAATGCCTTCCAGGGTTTCTTGAACCTTCCGATCGATTTGTTGGCCCTGCTTTTCGATGTCGGCCAGGTGCTCCTGCTCGGCACGCTGAGCTTCAAGCGCTTTTTCCTTTTGCCGGCGTTCTCGATCAAGTTGCGCTTTTTGGAGGGACTGCCGAAGCTTCAGGTCCTCGGTGCCCCAGCCATTTTCGAGCGAACGTTTCAGGAATGCCGGGAAGCCGCCATCCTTGGTCGAATTGCGGATGGCATAATCGAGTTCGGCGGTGACATACGACTTGCCATGGGTTTTCAGATACGTGTCGATGCTATCCAACACGTCCTTGTGGTCCTGGTAAATTTTGGGGATGCGGGCGCAGATGGATTCTGGAAAAAGATTTTTAAAATCGACAGCCGCCGCTTCAGTGGTGGTTGTTGTGGTTTCTGTAGTAATCTCTGTAGTGGTTATTGTATACGTCCCCCCATTTTTTGGGGGGATGACCCCCAACTTTTTGGGGGGAGGTCCCCCTGTTTTTTGGGGGGATATCCCCATACTTTTTGAGGGGATATCCCCCAACTTTTTAGGGGGACATCCCCCTATTTTTTTGGGGGATCTGGATTTATTGGAAATTTCGACGATTTTATCGATATTCGGCTCGATGTACATCACGTTCGTGATGGCAAGGCCGCTTCCCGTTTTGATATGGCGAAACTCGCGGGTGATGAGATTCTGACTGACCAGATTGTCGATGGCGTTCTTGATTTGGTTTTTGGAAAAACCGAAGATGTCCGCGTATTCCTGGTAAGTCTTCTGGAGCTTGTCGGCCTGAAATTTTTGCTGGATACCGATCACATCGCCGGTATGTTCGTCCCGGGTCATAATCGGTGTGTACCAATAGAGGATATCGGACAAGAGGATGATCGCGACTACATCGGGCTTGCCTGATTCAGTCAATATGTTGCGATACCAGCTGATCGGCGTGATGTTGCCGGTCAGTCGACAGTTCAACATTTGCTGGCAAACGGGGTTGATTTGGTGGTTGTGTTCGTTCATGGGCATGCCTTCCAAACGGTCTCACGGTTGAACAATATCAACGATGGGTTTGGCCGTTTGTATCTTGCCGATGGAAGGCACATCCACAAGGTCGGCAACCTTGTCACAACCTTGTCACTTTGTAGGTAGAAACCCCCTAAAAACGAAGAAAGCGAAACCGGTATAAATAACCGATTTCGCTTTGTATTTTTTGGTGGGCCGTGTTGGAATCGAACCAACAACCTACTGATTAAGAGTCAGGTGCTCTGCCTAGTTGAGCTAACGGCCCTTCTTTGTGTCTCAAAACAAAATCGCCTTTTAACACCCGGGGATTGCCTTGTCAATGCGTTTTTTAGGTAAATGATCAGGCTCAGGCTGCGCTAAAAGCCGTCGCGTCGGCTTTTTCGCTTGCGTTCGCGCTTCCATTCGTTTTTTCGCTTTCTGGAATTTTTCTTCAATCGCTTCTCCTCGTCGGGATCAGTCAATTCCAACGCGTAGCTGCCCGGTGTGTGGGGCGCAGTCGGCGCATCCGGTTCTGTCCGGCTTTTTTTCCGGGGCTCCGGGGGCTGTTTGGGCAGGGGAGGGCCGCTGAAGCTGCCCGCGGGAAGCCGGTCCGATAGGTAAAGATGCTCCCCAAAACGGCGCAGGAACGCGCCAAGGGTTTGGGCCTTGGCCGAGTGGACGGTCAGGATAACTGGATCCGGATCGATTCTTTTGCCAAGACGTTCGGCAAAGGCCTTGTCCACGGTCAGCGTAAGCCGGCTGCCGCCGGGTCTGGCGGGGATGCCTTTTTCCAGTACCACCGGGTACGCACGGCGTCGAACCGGATAATAGAGCAGTTTGGGAATTTCTTCAGGTATGTCAGGCGAGAAAAGGCGGGAGCGATCCGTGGCGCGCACCCGATTGCCGTCCATTTCGATTTGCGGCGAAAGGCAGGTGAAGGTGATTTCACGAAGATGGCCAAGGCGCACATGCCGCCAGCCGTCCTCTTCCGACAATACCTTGAGGAGATCCTTGGTTTTTACATAGCCTCGATCATCGGGGACCAATCCGAATTCGTCGGGCCGGCGACCGAGCACGAAGGCCAGGAATTTTTCCAGTTTTTCTACCTGATGGCGATGTTTCATCGATTGACCTTGCGACTGGCGTTTGGTACCTAATTCAAGCATTCCGACTTTTGATACTCTTTATGCAATGGAAAGGACAGTCGTCAATGAATACAGAAAAATCCAGCGCGTTATTTGCTCGTGCCCAGGTCTTGATTCCCGGCGGTGTCAACAGCCCGGTGCGGGCCTGCCGCTCCGTGGGAAGGGACCCGCTTTTTATCAGCCATGCCGAAGGCTGCTGGCTGGTCGATGCGGATGGTAACCGGTTTGTCGATTATGTGGGCTCCTGGGGGCCGATGATCCTGGGCCATCGCCATCCGGCGGTGGTCGAAGCCATGTCCTCGGTCTTGGACCATGGTGTGAGCTACGGCGCACCCACCGGGCTTGAGGTCGAGCTTGCCGAACTGATTGTCGAAATGATTCCTTCGGTGGACATGGTGCGCATGGTCAATTCCGGCACCGAGGCCACCATGAGCGCCATTCGACTGGCTCGCGGCTACACCGGCAGGGATCTGATCGTTAAATTCGACGGGTGCTATCACGGCCATGCCGATGCGCTTTTGGTGGAAGCCGGCTCCGGCGTGGCGACCCTCAAAATTCCCGGAAGCCCGGGGGTGCCGGCCGCTTTCGTGGAGCACACGGCCTCCCTTCCGTACAATGACAGCGATGCGGTCAACGCGTTCATGGCTGAGAACGGCGACAAGGTCGCCTGCATCATCGTCGAGCCGGTTGCCGGCAACATGGGGATGGTGCCGCCCGACAAGGCGTTTCTGGAAACCCTGCGCGAAACCACCCGGCAAAATGGTGCGGTGTTGATTTTCGACGAGGTCATGACTGGTTTTCGGGTGGCCTTGGGCGGCGCCCAGGCGGTTTTTGGAATTACGCCCGATTTGACGACCTTCGGCAAGATTATCGGTGGCGGATTGCCGGTGGGCGCCTATGGCGGCCGCCGCGAGATCATGGAGAAAATCGCCCCCATGGGGCCGGTGTACCAGGCCGGCACCCTTTCCGGTAATCCCCTGGCCATGGCCGCAGGCATCGCCACGCTCAAAGCGATCAAAACCCCCGGCTTTTACGAAGGCCTGGAGAAACGGGCCAACACGCTTGTGTACGGGCTTAAAGCCGCTGCCCAAAGCGCCGGGGTGCCTGTCACCTGTAACCATGTGGGCGCCATGTTGGGCCTTTTTTTCACAGAGGGGCCGGTCGCCTCTTTTGAAGATGCCAAAAAATCCGACCTTGATCGGTTCTCCGCTTATTACAAAGGCATGCTGGAGCACGGCGTTTATCTGGCTCCGTCTCAGTTCGAAGCCTTTTTCCTTTCCGCGGCCCACGACGACGCCGTTATTGAGAAGACGCTTGCCGCCGCGGCAGCCGTTTTTTCCAGATTATAAAAACGGTCAATTTCTCATTCAAAGAAAAACCTCTTGCCGGGCCGGCAAGAGGTTTTTTTCGTTCCACCGTTTTCGGCCCCTTTTGTTTCCGGCCGGATGTGAGAAGATTTTTATTTTTTTGTAAACGCCGACATTAGAAAAAATGCAACAAACGCCGAGATGTTGTGGCTCGATCAGTTGAGAAAATAATTGGCCGGATTGACGGCCACGCCATTCAGACGTACTTCGTAATGCAGGTGCGGCCCGGTGCTGCGCCCCGTATTGCCCACCAACGCGATTTTGTCTCCTCGTTTGACATGCTCACCTTTTTTCTTGAGCAGTTTATGAATGTGCGCGTAGCGGGTCAGCATGCCGAAACCATGGTCGATGACAATCATTTTCCCCATCAACCCTTTGCTGCCCGAGAAAGCAACAACGCCATCGGCCGAGGCGTAAATTGGTGTTCCTTTGCTCGCGGCGATGTCCACTCCCCGGTGGAACTCTCGCCGGCCGGTAAACGGTGATTTTCGCCGGCCGAAGCGCGAGGTGATCCACCCCTTCACCGGACGAATGGAGGGCGTGGCGGCCAGAAGATTTCTCTTGCCTTCCAGCTGGTCGTATATGGTTGCAAAGGCGCTTTGTTGATCCTGGGCAACGTGATCGATTTCATCTATTTCCTCATGCATGGTTCTGATTAACGCCTGGTTGTCCTGCTTGATTTCGTTGGCCGGATCGATTGCTTCCGTATCGAGTCCGCCGACACCAAACATGCCGGTATTTTCTTTTCTTGGGGCAAGATTGGCGATGATGCGGATCTTTTCCTCGAACGAGTGGAGTTCGGCCATTTGCACCTTGAGATGCTCGATTTTTTGAGAAAAGGCCGCGATCTGATTGCGTTGATGGTCAATAAGCTCCGTCTGGGATTTCAGACCGGCGCGTAATTCCTGAAGATTTTTGTTCTCTTTATGCAGATGAACGTAGTCAAAAACACCAAAACAAAGTGTGCTCAGCACACCCACCAAAACAATCACTCCCGTGGGCAATAACCATTTGGGGAGGGTTACCTGTTTTATCGGGGCGCCGGTTGCATTAAAAATCAACAACGTTAGCTTTTTTCGCATGTTTACCATTGTGTCATTCTTCAAATGATAGGTTTTACCGTTTTACAATCAGTCGAGAAATCTATAAGCTAAGGCAGCCTAACCATCTGAACGTGTATTGGCGATTTGCCAAAAAATGATCATCTTGCCGACTGATTGAGAAGACCGTCAATTTTGAAGGGAAGCGTTCGTTACCGGCACCAAAGACACCGTGCAGTGGCCCTCGAAGCGGCCTTCCCGCTGGCTCGTTATGTGGCCGATACGGGTTTGGATCTGCTTTTTTGGGCAATGGGCGTCACTGCTGTAATAGGTCATGTTAAGGACGCTGCCGGCCCTGAGTTTGGGAAGAACGTCTGAATTCTCCTTGACCAGCACAAACATGGCGCTGGTCTCGCTTTGCCAGATTTTGAACTGGTAAAGCTGGTAAGGTTCGTCAATCATGAATTCGACGCTGTAAAATGATCCGTTCTCGATTGGCGGTTTAACAGCGCTTTCCTTGTGGGTGCTCGTATTTAAAGCCGTCATAACAAATCCTCCCAAATGCGGTGTGTCGTCCATTGGCCTGTATGACTTTTAGAAAAGCAAACTACATGCCAATGATTCGCACATAAAACCCGTCAGCAGACTCAACACTAGTATCGGCAGTTTAGTGAAACTCTTGAATTAATACGAAAAAGCGCCATGAATAGATCAAAACGAATCCGATAAACATTTGTTTATCGTTTCATGCCCGCTTCCGGCCATCGGCCGACACCCCTTGGGATGCTTTTTTGCAAAGCGAAAAAGTTCTGATTATTTCGCCATGAATAAAAGCACGATATGCCGGATTATTCAAGATCGCAGTAACTATTGGTATTGTCAGATTAAACGAGAAATTGGTTTAAGCTGCTGTATTATATCTGTATGTGCGTGCTGTTGCTCGGATGACACCTGGTGAGGGAAAAAGGTTACGTGAGATTTCGAATGTCGTAGCGAGTAATCAGACGTGAGAGATAGGTCCTTTGGATGTCCATAATTTTCGCTGCTTTGCTTCTATTCCCACTGGTGTGTCGCAGGTTCAGCAGGATAAACTCTTTTTTAAACGCATTCAGGGCTTCGTCCAGGGTGAGGCCCACCTGCATCCCCGAGAATTTTTGATTGGACGATGTGATCGGCAGGTCGTCGGGCAAGATGGTTTTGCCATTTCCCATGACGACGGCTCGTTCGATGGCGTTTCTAAGCTCGCGAATGTTGCCCGGCCAATCGTATTGAGTCATTTTTTGCATGGCTTCATCGGAGATGCTCAGCGCCGAATGGCCGGCCTCATTTTTAAACAGTTCCAGAAAATGGTTGGCCAGAAGGGGGACGTCTTCGAGACGTTCTCTAAGTGGCGGCATGTTGAGCTGGACCACGTTCAGGCGATAAAACAGGTCCTCCCGAAATGTGCCTTTGTCCACTTCCTCCTTGAGATCTTTGTTGGTGGCGGACAATACGCGAACATCCACGGTGATGGGCGTGGTTCCGCCAACCCGGTAAAAAACGCCCTCTTGCAGCACGCGCAGCAGTTTGGCCTGGATCCCGGGGGCCATTTCTCCAATTTCGTCGAGAAACAGCGAGCCTTCGTGGGCGGCTTCGAATTTTCCGATCTTCCTGCCCGACGCACCGGTGAAGGCGCCTTTTTCGTAACCGAAAAGCTCGGATTCGAGCAGGGTTTCCGGAAGGGCCGCACAGTTGAGAACCACCAGCGGTTTGTCCCGGCGCGGGCTTTCCCGGTGGATCAAACGTGCCAGAAGCTCCTTGCCGGTTCCGCTTTCTCCCTGGATCAGGGCCGTGGTTTTGGAACGGGAGAGCTTTTGCGCATCTTCAAGCGTTTTCCCGAGAATCGGGCTGGTTCCGATAATTTGATGTTTTTCGCCAAGTTCTTTTTTCAGATCCTGGTTTTCCTGGCGAACCTGCTCCAGATTACGCGCACTGCCGATGGCCAGGGCGGCAAGGCCCGAGAACTCCTCCAAAACGTACATATCCGTTTGTCGGAACTGGGTCTGATCCCTTTTGTTGATGACTTGAATGACACCGATGGTCTGCTCATTGAATTTGAGTGGGACACAGGCCATCGAGCGGGTTTCGTAATCGACGCTGTCGCTGATTTTGCGCATCCAGCGGTTGTCTTTTTGCGCATCGGCAATCAGCATGGGTTCGCCGGATTGCGCCACCAGACCGGCGATTCCCTCACCAATTTTGACCCTGAAATCCTTTACTTTATCGCCTTTTTCGCCGGTGGCGACCTTGAAAAAGAGCGTATCCGTTTTGGTGTCCACGAGAAGCAGGGAGGCAGCTTCCGCGTCAACCACATTGGTGGCGGATTCGATAATCAACTGGAGAAGTTTGTCCAGATCCTGAACTGAAGAAACCCAGGATGAAATGGCCTTCAACTGATCAATTGGCGTATAAGTATCCACGCGATCCACTCTCGTCATTAGGTTCGGGGCCATCCGGAAGTGTTGTGGGCGGCCATGGTTATACTGAAATTCACAACGACTATGGGGGATATCGTCTACTTTTATGAAAACGATTAGAGAAAAGTGCAATTTATGCTTGATATATGGATTCGCGGATTCGTTTCAGTATAATGTAATATCTTGTAAATATAATAAATAGGGCTGGTTTTGAGGTTTCCTGATGGTGTGTGGTCGTGGTCTTGACAGACGGGGCAGGGGATGGACGGAAAAAACACGGCACTTGAGGTTCATGGGTAAATCTTCTATAAGATATTGTAAGCACACCGGTTTTAAAACGTGACAACACCAATGATCGTTTCCATTCGTTATCGGATGGAAACCAAGCAATACTTGCGTGGTAACAGCTATGATTCCAAAAGAGAATAACCGCATCCCCGAAAACGTGAAAAGCGTCCACCTGATTGCCGTGTGCGGAACGGCCATGGGCGCGCTGGCCTGTATGCTCAAGGATTTGGGGTTGCGGGTCACGGGTTCCGACAACAATGTCTATCCGCCCATGAGTCGTTTTCTGGAGGAAAAGGGCATTGACATCATGGCCGGGTTCGAACGCGGCCATTTGGATTACCGGCCGGATCTGGTGGTGATCGGAAATGCCATGTCCAAAGACAATATAGAGGTCCTGGCCACGGCCGAGATGGGGCTTTGTTATTGCTCCATGCCCCAGGCGGTCAACCGTTTCGCAGCGGCCGGCAAGCGTCAATTGCTCATCGCCGGAACCCATGGCAAAACCACGACATCGTCGATCCTGGCCTGGATCCTGACCTGCGCCGGCCGGGACCCGTCCTTTATCATCGGGGGCATCCTGCCTAATTTTAGCAGCAACTATCGCAGCGGAAACGGCGATTGCATCGTAATCGAAGCGGATGAGTATGATACGGCGTTTTTTGACAAAGGACCGAAGTTTATGCATTACACCCCGCATGCGGCGATTCTTACCAGTGTCGAATTCGATCATGCGGATATTTACCGGAATCTTGACCATGTGCGCGAGGCCTTCGGGCGGTTTGTGGGCCAGATACCTCGGGAATCGCTGCTGGTGAGCGTTGACGATGACGCCAACGTCATTGATTTGGCCGGTCGGGCGACTTGCCGGCGCCAAAGTTATGGGCAAAAGGATTCTTCCGACTGGAAACTTGGCGAGATTAAGATCGAGCCGCCCCAAACCCGGTTCCAGGTTTTTAAAGGCGGCTCGGAATTCGGGTGGTTCACCTCCCGTCTGATCGGCCTTCACAACTTGAAAAACACCCTGGCGGCGATAGCCGTGGCCGATGATCTCGGGCTGGAAGTCCCGCAGATTGCCAAGGCTCTGGCATCGTTTGCCGGTGTCCGGCGGCGGCAGGAGATTCGCGGCGAGAAGCGCGGGATTGTCGTCATGGACGATTTTGCCCACCATCCCACGGCCGTCAGGGAAACCCTCCTGGCGGTGAAAGGTTATTTTAAAAATAGCCGCATCATTGCCGTTTTCGAGCCGCGCACCAATTCAAGCATGCGCAAGGTGTTTCAAGAGGTCTACGCCGACGTTTTCGACCCGGCGGACCGCATCTGTATCCGCAAACCCTCCGCACTTCACAAGGTGCCGGCCCATGAACGCTTTGACAGTGAACGGCTTGTGGCCGATCTGATCGAAAGGGGCAAGGATGCCTCGCATTTCGAGGATACCGATGCCATTCTTGCCGATCTGGTGCAAACCTTACTTCCCGGCGATATTGTTTTGATAATGTCCAACGGCGGTTTTGACGACATTCACGAGCGATTGCTTGCCGCCCTTTGACAACCTTCTTTTTTCCGTAAAGCACGTGATGCGTCCATAACAGTCTGTTATTTCAGTAAACACTGTTCAAGACGATCTCCCTTGTCAAAACTCGTTCATTTCCGTGCCATCCTTGCATATTTTGCGCTAAATCATAATTTATATATAAAACGAATGGTTGAGTCCGAGTCGGGGCTTTTCGGGCCGAAACGCATTTGTGTTTTAACACCTGGACATTACAAATATCTTGACAATGGGAGGGGGATAAACTACTTGCAAAGGGCCTCAAGTAAAAAATCATTAAAAAACAAGTAATTATATCGGTATTGACTCTCCTTTTCGTTCAATGAAGGATCCTGTCGCATCCCTTGACGGAGTTTTATACGAATCATGAAATACGCTGCAAAAATAGTCGGGACCGGTTCGGCCTTTCCCGAACGCCGCATGTCCAATGACGATATCGTTGCTCGGCTGGAAGCCGAGGATATTCAAACCGATGACAAATGGATTCGGGAACGCACCGGTATCGGTGAACGCCGCTTTTCGGCCGCCGGCAATCCCGATGAGACCAATTCCTCGCTTGGCACGGTGGCGGCCCGCAATGCCCTGGAAATGGCAGGCCGGACACCCGAAGACATCGACCAGATCATTTATGCCACCTGTTCGCCGGACACCCTGCTTCCCTCCACGGCTTGCTGGCTTCAACACAAATTGGGCGCTTCACGGGCCTGGGCCATGGACATCAACGCCGCCTGTTCGGGGTTCGTGTACGGTCTGGCCACGGCGGACCAGTTTATCAAATCAGGCCAGACGAAAACGGCCCTGGTGGTGGGGGCGGAAGTGCTCAATCCCTTGATTAACTGGCGTGATCGGAATACCGGTATCCTGTTTGGTGACGGCGCCGGTGCGGCCATCGTGGAACGCACCGATCCTGGGGATTCGGCGCGCATCCTATCCAGCCACCTTTTATCCGACGGCAACCTTTGGGAGCTGCTGCATGTTCCGGCGGGCGGATCGAAAATGGAAGTGACGCCCGAACGGTTTGCCGAAAACCTGCATAAATTGCGGATGAACGGCAAAGATATTTTCAAAGTGGCGGTGCGCACGCTTTCTGAGTTTGCCTGCCGGGCTTTGGAAGATAACGGCTATACTGTCGATGATCTGGACTGGTTTATCCCCCATCAGGCCAATTTTCGAATCATCGAGGCGGTGATCAAACGCATCGGCTGTCCTTTGGAAAAAGTTGTCGTCAATGTGGATCGCTACGGCAACACCTCCGCAGCCACCATTCCCACGGCCTTTGATGAAGCGGTCAGAGACGGGCGCATTCAAAAGGGACAGCTTCTGCTTCTGGATTGTTTCGGCGCCGGATTGACTTACGGGGCGATCCTTATGCGCTGGTAAACAGGCAATCAAGACAATGGCTTGGGACGGGGGTATCGGTCGCCGCGGTATCGGATTGTACAGCTTCCTTCCTTTTGACCTTGCCGGAACCATTGTCTTGATTGCCCCGGTTCCCTAAACGAAATTCATTGACAACCTCCTTTTAATTTGGTTAACCAGAAAAAAATAAAAGGTTAACCAGATGGATTCCAAAACCCACATTCTCGATATCCTCAAGCATGCCGATCAGGTCGTTTCCGGGGAAACCCTTAGCGCCGAACTGGGAATCAGCCGGGTTGCGATCTGGAAACACATTCGCAACCTGATCCAGGCCGGCGTGCCCATCGTTTCATCGCCAAAGGGCTATCGCCTGGAAAATGATCCCGACAGCCTTCACTCCTCCGGTTTCGGGGCGCGGCAGGCGCTTATCCATTATTTGCATGAAACTACCTCCACCATGGACGATGCCGCCGAACTGGCCCGCCGGGGATGCCCGGCCTTTAGTGTTGTCGTTGCCGAGCGTCAGACCCGCGGGCGGGGGCGCATGCAGCGGGTGTGGCTGTCCCAGGATGGCGGGCTCTATTTTACGGTTGTCGTCCGGCCGGAGATTCCCGTGGTTCAGGCCGGGATGGCCAATCTGGCGGCGGCCGTCGATTTGGCGGATGTGCTGCGCACCGATTACCGGATTGACGCCGGGTTGAAATGGCCCAATGACATTTTGGTGGATAATCGCAAGCTTTGCGGCATTTTATCCCAGATGCAGGCCGAAGGGGAGCAGGTCGGCTATGTAACGGTCGGCATCGGGCTTAACGTCAATAATTCGCCGGAAACCGGAGAGTCCAATGCGGTTTCCATGCAGAGCCTTGTGGGCGGCCCTGTCCCGCGACGCAAGATCCTGGAGGCTTTTCTGGATCGTTTCGAAAAGCGAATGGCGGCCTTCGACCCTCAGGTGGTGATGGCACAATGGAAAGCCCTAAATGTCACCCTTGGGCAAACCGTCATGGTTTTGACGATCAAGGAGAAAATCGAGGGAATCGCCGAGGATGTGGATGCCCTTGGCGGGTTGATGGTCAGACAGACCGACGGAACTTTGAAAACCGTTATGGTCGGGGATTGTTTTCATAACCGGAAGGGGTAAGCATTAAGCTATGGAAAACGACGATATAAAACTAAAACGCATGGTCTACGCAGCACTTATGGCAGCCTTGACGGCCGCCGGCGCCTATATTGCCATTCCTGTGGGACCGGTTCCCATTGTTCTGCAAAATATGTTCGTCATGCTGACCGGGCTTTTGCTGGGGCGCCGCTGGGCGGGCATCAGCATTGGCGTATACCTTTTGGCAGGCGCGGCGGGACTACCGATTTTTGCCGGAGGCGCTGGAGGGATCGGCAGATTCGCGGGGCCTACCGGCGGATACTTGGTGGGATATTGGATTGCAGCCTGGCTGATCGGCCTGATTTCCGAAAAAGGCCGAAGGCGGATCATGATCGATGTCCTGGCAATGATTTGCGGTATGCTCGTCATATATGCATTCGGCGTGTCCTGGCTAAAGATTATCACCGGTATGAGTGTTTCCAAGGCCGTTGCCGCGGGCATGCTGCCCTTCCTGGTTGGGGACGCAATCAAAATCGTCGCCGCGGTTTTAATCGCCAGGGCTTTGCGTCCCATGGTCCATGAAACTTTCCAAGCGGTGCGGGTCGCGGGTTGATCGCTCATGCCCATTATCCGGATCGAAAACCTTTCCCACCGGTTCGCCGACGGCAGGCAAGGGATTGATAAAATAAACTTGTCCCTCAACGAGGGAGAATTTACCATCATCGCCGGCGCCAACGGATCGGGGAAAACCACCTTGCTGCGCCACCTGAACGGGCTTTTGGCGGCCCAAACCGGAAGCGTGACGGTGTGCGGCATATCGGTCAAAAGAGATCCAATGGCCGCCAGGGCGCAGGTGGGCATGGTTTTCCAGGAGGCCGACAGCCAGATTGTCGGTGAAACGGTCTACGATGACGTGGCCTTCGGCCCCGAGAATCTGGCGCTTACGCGCGGGGAAATCGACCGGCGGGTAAGGCAGGCCCTTGACGCCGTCGACCTCAATGGATTCGAGGACAAACGGCCACACCATCTTTCCGGTGGGGAAAAGCGTCGTTTGGCCATTGCCGGCGTGCTGGCCATGCGGCCCAGGGTGCTGTTGATGGACGAGCCATTTTCCAATCTTGATTTTCCTTCGGCAAAGAAGGTTTTGAAACAGATTCTCGATTTGCACCGAAATGGGCACACCATTGTTATCACCACCCACGATCTCGAAAAGGTGATCGCCCATGCCCAGCGCCTGGTGGTGATGGCCCACGGGCGTGTGGTGGAAGACGGTGCGCCCGATAACCTTTTGACAGACATCGAACGTCATGGCATCCGCCTGCCGTGCTCCCTGCGGCTGGGAATGGGCATTCGGCCATGGGCGAATTGACCGTCATCGGCTTTCGCGCCGGGAAATCCTTTTTACACCGCCTGGATCCCCGCACCAAACAGGCCCTTCTGCTGGGAGTGAGCGTTTTCAGCGTTTGGGCACACTTGCCGTTTCTGCTGGCATGGTCTATCGCCCTCCTGACGCTTTTGCGCAGCATTGATGTAACCGTTTTTCGATTGTTCCGCGAAATTCGTTATTTTTTTTTCCTGTTGTTGTTTGTCTTTTTGGCAAGGGCGGTTTCCCTGGATAGCCGCTGGGTGCCTGTCATCTCAGGCCCGGCGGCGATTGAGGGCCTCATCGTTTGTTGGCGACTCCTGTTGGTGGTGGTTATGGGTATTTTGCTGATGGCAACGACCCGTATCGCACACATCCGTGCCGCGTTGGTTTGGTTCATGAAACCCATCCCTTTTGTGGACGAAACAATAGCCGCCACCATGGTGGGCCTGGTGGTGCGTTTTCTGCCGGTTATCCTGCATCAGGCCCATGAAATCTCCGATGCCCAACGTGCACGGGGCATTGAACGCTGTAAAAATCCCTTTTCCCGCCTCATGAAATATTCCATTCCCTTATTCCGCGGTACGTTTCTTAGCGCCGATCAACTGACCTTGGCCATGCAGGCCCGCTGTTACAACGAGCAGCGGACCCTGCCCGATTTGCATTTTGGCCGGGACGATAAAAAAGCCCTGGTTATCGGCTCGCTGCTCTGTCTTTTCGTGTTTATCCCCTGGGGCGAATTTCACCTATTCTGAGCGTTTCGGCCAAAAAGCTGCCGTTGCTTGATTTGACAGCACTTTGACGGTAGTGTAAGGCAGGAAAACAGCCTGTTGCCATACCGGCAACCCCTGTTTCAAATGGAGCCTGTCCATAGATTCGCTAATAAAAGCCAATTGCCATACCGATAACGAAGTATTGAAGTGGTTCTGTCCGCTGGGAAACCGACCCATATGGCCGGAGGATCGGTGTGCGGGACGAAAAACGGCATAACGGCCATAAGAAGCTTTGCGGCCTGATTGTAAAGGAGGATGGCGTTGAAAATTGTGATTGTGGGTGCGGGTGAGGTCGGTTTTCATATCGCCAGCCGCCTGGCCATGGAGAACAAGGATGTCGTGGTTATCGATACCAGCGCTCCGGCTTTGAAACGGCTATCCGAAACCATAGACGTACAGACGGTAACCGGATCGGGGAGCAACCCGTCGATCCTGGAGGCCGCCGGCGTCCGGGATGCCGAGATCATGCTGGCGGTGACCGATTCCGACGAGGTGAATCTGGTGGCCTGCCTGATGGCCGACACCCTGTCGCCGACAACCAAGAAACTGGCCCGTCTGCGGGGCGCGGATTTCGACACCTACCACGATGTATTCAAAAGCAACGCCCCCCACATCGACACGGTGATCAATCCTGAAATAGAAGTCGTGCGCACCATCGAGCAGCTGATGAGCGTTCCCGGCGCGGTGGATGTGGGAGAGTTTGCCGGTGGCCGCATCAAATTCGTCGGTGTCTACATCGACCCGGACTCCCGTCTGGCGAACGTCAAACTCGCCGATTTGCCCAACGTGGTCAAGGACGACCGCCCTCTGATCGCCGCCGTGGTTCGCGATGACCGTTTGATTGTTCCCAAGGGCGGCGACCATTTGCGGTCAGGGGACCTGGTCTATTTCATCAGCGAGGAGCGCAAGCTGTTCAGGCACCTCTCCATTTTCGGCAAGCACACCGAGCAGGTCCGCCGCGTCTTTATTGTCGGCGGTGGAAAAATCGGCCTGCGTCTGGCCACGCGCCTGGAAAAAAAATCCATCTCCTGCAAACTCATCGAAAGACGCGCCGATCAGTGCGAACTGCTCGCCGAAAAGCTGAACCGAACCGTGGTGCTGCATGGCGACGGCTCCGATCAAAGCCTTTTGGTGGAAGAGAATATCCACGACGCCGATCTGTTCGTCACCCTGACCAGCGACGAGGAGACCAATATCCTGGCCTCGCTGCTGGCCAAACGCCTGGGCGCCAAGAAAACCATCACTCAGATTAATAAATTCAGCTATTTTTCCCTGATGTCGACCATCGGCATCGAGCAGGTGGTAAGCCCGCGGCTCTCGGCCATCAACTCAATCCTGCAGCACATTCGCCGCGGCAAGGTGCTTTCGGCCATTTCCATTAAAGGGGAGGAGGGCGAGGTCATGGAGGCGTTGGCCATGCCAACCTCGGACATTGTCGCCAAACCCCTGAACCGCATCGCCTTTCCCAAGGGCGCCATGGTGGCCGGCATTCTGCGCGGGGATTCCATCATTATTCCGACGGGCGACTCCATGATCGAACCCGAGGATCGCATTATCATTTTTGCTACCCGCCAGGCCATTCCGGGCGTGGAGAAGATTCTATCCGTCAAGCTGGAGTACGTATAGATGCGCTGGCGCTATATCCTGTACACGATCGGGGTGCTGATCCTTTTTTTCGGCGTGACCATGATCTTTCCCCTGGCCTTCGAGCTGTTCACCATGGACCCCAGCCTGATGCCGTTGACCAAGGCCATGGTCATTACCCTGGTTACCGGTTTGATCATGGTGGGTATTTTCCGGCATGAAAAGACGGAAATCATGAGCCAGCGGGAGGGGATGGCCATCGTTGCCGTGGGCTGGACCGCCATCGGCCTGTTCGGGGCCTTGCCCTTTTATTACTCGGATCCGGACTTTTTGTTCGTGGATGCCTTTTTCGAGTCGGTTTCAGGGTTCACCACCACCGGGTCCTCGATTCTGACCAATATCGAAGGCCTCAGCCAGGGGCTTCTTCTGTGGCGCAGCTTTATACAATGGCTGGGGGGCATGGGGATCATCGTGCTGTCCATCGCCATTTTGCCCTTTCTGGGGGTCGGCGGCATGCAGCTTTACAAGGCGGAGGTGCCCAGCCCGGTGCCGGATAAGCTTAAGCCCCGCATTCGCGACACGGCGGTGATTCTGTGGAAGGTTTACGCGTTGTTTACCGTGGCCGAGGTGATTCTGCTTCTGGCCGGCGGCATGAGCGTCTTCGATGCCTTGAACCACGCCTTTACCACCATGCCGACCGGCGGGTTCTCGACCAAGAACGCCTCGGTTGCCCATTTCGACAGCGTGTATATCGACGTCGTGATCACCCTTTTCATGCTGATGGCCGGTGTCAATTTTTCCTTGCACTATCAGCTTCTCAAAGGGCGTCCCATCGCGTTGTGGAAGGATTCGGAGTGCCGTTTCTACCTTGCGCTGTGCCTGATCCTTACTCTTGTAGTGACCCTGGATATCCACGGCAGGGTATATGACAGTTTCTGGCAAGCGCTTCGTTTCTCCGCTTTTCAGGTGGTTTCCATCGTCACCACCACCGGATATGCCACGGCGGATTATGAGCTCTGGCCGGCCATGAGCCAGATCATTATTTTTTTGTGCATGTTCGCCGGGGCTTCGGCCGGCTCCACGGGCGGCGGCATGAAATGCCTGCGCATCATGCTGTGCTTCAAATACATGTACAAAGAGCTTTTTTCCATGATCCACCCCCGGGCCGTGACCCACATCAAGATCGGCGGGAAACCCGTGCCCGAGGACGTGGTTCGCAGCGTATTGGGCTTCCTTGCCCTTTACATGGCTCTTTTCGCCTTGAGCACGGTGCTTCTGGCCGCGACCGGCGTCGATTTTTTGACCTCGCTGGGTGCGGTGGCGGCGACCATCGGCAATATCGGGCCGGGATTCGGGATGGTCGGGCCGGTGGAAAATTTCGCCCATATTCCGCATGTTGGGAAATGGCTGCTGGCCTGGTGCATGCTCCTGGGCCGCCTGGAAATCTATACCCTGATCATCCTGGTGGTGCC
Organism: uncultured Desulfosarcina sp.; assembly: GCA_963668455.2. GTDB lineage: Bacteria > Desulfobacterota > Desulfobacteria > Desulfobacterales > Desulfosarcinaceae > Desulfosarcina. Next base: position 162,504 of record CAXXOY010000009.1, on the reverse strand, counting down.
CGAATTTTGGCGCAAATAGAAAAAAAGACGGATTCTCCATTTTTGATGTTGACAAAATATTCCTCAGCATGTACTTACGGTTTTTCTTTTTCGGGCCGTTAACTCAGTCGGTAGAGTATCTGCCTTTTAAGCAGAGAGTCGTTGGTTCGAGCCCAACACGGCCCACCAAAAACAAGTTGAAAAGTATGCGTCCCCATCGTCTAGCCTGGCCCAGGACACAGGCCTTTCACGCCTGCGACAGGGGTTCGAATCCCCTTGGGGACGCCACTTAATAAATATATCTTATTCCCTATTTAAGGCCACTTGGACGGTTCTGCCGATTTGAGTGGCTTTTTTGTTGTCCGATCCGGGCGATGCAACCCGGGAAATCCACAACAAGTTGTTGTTTGTCTATGCCAAAGAACATATATATTGAGTTTTCTGAGATTATTTGATAGTAATCAAACAAAATGAAACAATACGTGATCGATGAAATCCGCTACCAGGATTATGAGAAAATAAAGGTTTGTCTCGACGAAACGTTCGACTCGTCCGGACTGGATGGGTTGTATTGGCTTCCCCTGGACGAGACGCTTTTATCAGAGACGCAAGCGGCGCACCCCCAATGCGCGCCTTTTTTCATGAGCCTGGAACTGACGGAAGACCGCCTGGCCGGTGAACTGCTTGTGCGGACGCGCAACCGTGTCCGGTGCGACTGCATCCAATATGCCGACAAACGTCAACGCGACTGGTTGATCGAAACCATGGACGCCATGTTCGAACGGTTGGGAATCATCACTTAATCAGTGCCTCATTCCATGTTGAAATCAATACTCTATACGCTACATACGATCACCATCGCGCTTTGGCTTGTTGTCAGCACGGCGGTTATCGGAACGCTCGTCATTCTCTGCTCGTATTTCAGCCGCAATGGCAACGTACTGCATCTGATGGCGCGCTTCTGGGCCAATTGCATCCTGTGGATGAGCCGCGCCAGGGTAAGGGTCGTGGGGGCTGAAAATCTGCACCCCGGGCGCTCTTATATTTACATGGCCAATCATCAGAGCAACGCCGATATTCCGGTCCTTTTAGGGCGGCTTCCGGTTCAGTTCCGCTGGCTGGCCAAGGCCGAGTTGTTCAAGATTCCCATTTTTGGCGGGGCCATGCGTAAAGTGGGCTATATCAGCATCGACCGCTCCAATCGTAAATCCGCCTTCGCAAGCCTGGAAACGGCCGCCCGAACGATTCGAAACGGCACTAGCGTGATGATTTTTCCCGAGGGCACCCGTAGCCGGGACGGCAGCCTGCTGCCCTTTAAAAAAGGCGGGTTCGTGCTGGCCGTGGACGCCGGGGTCCCCATCGTGCCGGTAATCCTCAAGGGGACAGGGGATATCATGCCCAAAGGTAAAATCATGGTTCGCTCCACATCCGTGACCATGCAGATTCTGGAGCCGGTGGAAACAGCCGGTTATACTCGCAAGACCAAAGATGATCTACTAGCGCGGATTCGGTCCATCCTGAGCGATCATTTGCATAACGAGCCGCGGGAGGCGCCGTAACCCATGTTGAAAATTATTCCTTTAGGTGGTTTGGGCGAGATCGGCCTGAACATGATGGCGGTGGAGTACGGCGATACCATTTTCGTCATCGACGCCGGCCTGATGTTTCCCGAAGCGTATATGCTCGGCGTGGATTTCGTGATTCCGGATATGGATTATCTGCGCCAGAATCGGCAACGGGTGTCCGGCGTTGTTCTCACCCATGCCCACGAAGATCACATCGGGGCGTTGCCCTTTTTGCTCAGGGACATCAACGTGCCGGTTTTCGGTACGCCCTTCACGCTTGGCATCGTGCGGCACAAACTGGAAGAGCATGATCTTCTGGAGGGGGCTTCCCTTCACGAGGTCATGCCTCGGGAGCAACTTAAAATCGGCCCGTTTGAGATCGAATTCATCCGGGTCAACCACAGTATTGTGGACGGGGTGGGGCTGGCGGTGAAAACCCCGGTGGGGATGGTAATTCATACCGGCGATTTCAAAATGAGCCATACCACCATGGAGGGGATGCTCACTGATGTGAACCGCTTTGCCCAAATCGGGGAGGAGGGGGTTCTGGCGCTGCTTTCGGATTCCACCAATGTGGAAAAGGAGGGCCACACAATCTCCTCCAGCGAGATCGGCGCCGAGCTTTCCCGGATCACCGAAGCGGCCAGGGGGAGAATCATCGTGGCCCTGTTCGCCTCCAATATCGCCCGCATTCAGCAGATCGTCAATATTGCAGGCACCAAGGGACGCAAGGTTGTTTTCAACGGCCGCAGCATCGAGGTCAGCGTATCCATTGCCCGTAAACTCGGCTACCTGAAGATCCCCGAAGGCATGGAAATCGATATCGACGAGCTGAACACCTATGCCGACGACGAGGTGGTTCTGATCACCACCGGCAGCCAGGGCGAGCCCATGTCGGCTCTGGCGCGCATGGCCGCCGGAACGCACCGGCAGATCAAAATTCACTCGGAGGACACGGTGATTCTCTCCTCCAAGTTTATCCCGGGCAACGAAAAAGCCATCGGCAACATCATCAACAACCTCTACCGGCAAGGCGCGGATGTGGTCTACGAGAAAATCTCACGAATCCACGTCTCGGGACATGCCTTCCGGGAAGAGTTGAAAATGATGCTCAACCTTACCAAACCGACGTTTTTCATGCCCATTCACGGTGAGTATCGCCACTTGGTGCTGCATAGCCGCCTGGCACGTGAAATCGGAATTCCCGACGAGAACCTGATCCTGGCCCAGAACGGCAAGGTGATCGAGCTGGACGAAAAGCGTTTTCAGATCCGGGGCAGCGTTTGCGCCGGGCGGGTGCTGATCGACGGCAAAGGCATCGGTGACGTGGGTCGCAGTGTCCTCAAGGAGCGGCGGATCCTTTCCGAGGAGGGGCTGGTGGTGGTCAACATGGCCTTTGACGAGGAAACCGGCATTGTTGTTTATGGCCCTGAAATCGTGTCGCGTGGGTTTGTTTTTGAAACCGAAACCGGCTATCTGCTTCAGGACGCCCAGTGCGTGATTCTGGAGATCGTGGAGGAGATCACCCCGGATGTGCCGGGCCGGGTGGACAAGATCAAGGCCCGTTTACAAACGGCCCTCAGACAATACTTTTTCTTTACCATCGGTCGGCGACCGGTCATTCTTCCTTTTCTCGTGGAGATTTAAGCTGCCGGTACATTGTTGGGAGCAATGAAAAAAGAGATTCTCGGTATTCTTTTTTTCTTTTTGGTGGTTTTCAGCCTGATCAGCCTGCTTTCCTTTGATCCGGCAGATCCATGTCTGTTCTTTCATGCGGGCACGGACGGATCCATCCATAATCTGTTTGGCGCGGTGGGCGCCAATTTTTCCGGTATTCTGGTCGGGCTGTTCGGCATCGGCGCCCTGTGGGTGCCCATGCTCTGTCTCTTGAGCAGCGTGTTGTTTTTCGGTAAACAGTCCAACCGGGCGATCGCCACACTTGCTGTCGGCAGCCTGCTTTTGATGATCACCACCGGCGCCATGCTGGCCCTGAAGCAGAACCACTATCAACTTTTCGGCAGTCGCTTCTCCGCCGGGGGCATCGTGGGCATCTCCTTCAAATCGTTCATCGTGCACTATTCCAATCCCACTGGTGGTTCCATTATCATCGTGCTGGTCTGGCTGATCGGATTCATCATGGCCACGGGGTTCTCCGTGGTCGCCTTTTACCGGCGGCTGAAGAACACGAATTCGGTTTTCTTGAAACGGGTGGCGGATGTTTTAATTAAATGGCGGGAGCGCCGCCAGAAAAGCCGCCGGCTGAAGGTTCATCTTAAAACCGAGAAGAAAAAGAGAAAAGCGAATATCACCATCAAGAAGCCGGAGCCTCGGCTAAAGAGAGCGAATCCCGCGCCCAAGCAGGCCGTGTTCGATTTCATGAAGACCGACGGGGAATTCATGCTGCCGTCGGTCAGTTTTCTCGACGAGCCCAAACCCCGCCCGCAGTCCACCAACGAGGCCAACCTGCGCATGCAGTCAAGGCTTCTTGAGAAAAAGCTGGAGGACTTCGGCGTGCACGGCAAGGTGACGGCGGTTACGCCGGGGCCGGTGATTACCACCTTCGAGTACGAGCCGGCACCGGGAGTCAAGATCAACCGCATCGTGGGACTGACCGACGATCTCGCGCTGGCCTTAAGAGCCATCAGCATCCGTATCGTGGCGCCGATTCCCGGAAAGTCCGTCATCGGTGTGGAAATTCCTAACCCCGACCGGGAAACCGTGTGCTTCAAGGAGATGATTCTCTCTCCGGCCTTCGAGCAGGCCAAAACCGCGCTGACCCTGTGTCTGGGCAAGGATATCGTGGGCAATCCGGTCTCCGCCGGCCTCGAGAAAATGCCTCACTTGCTCATCGCCGGGGCCACCGGAACCGGCAAGAGTGTTGCCCTGAATACCATGATCTGCAGCCTGCTCTATCAATCCTCACCGGATTTGGTGAAGCTGATCATGGTTGACCCCAAGCGCATCGAGCTTTCCATGTACGACGGTATTCCCCATCTGATCACACCGGTGGTCACCGACGTTAAAAAGGCCACCAACGCCCTGTTTTGGGCCGTGCGAGAGATGGAGCACCGCTATGAACTGCTTTCCCGGCTCAAGGTGCGCAACATTGATCAATATAACCGCAAGGTGGAGAAGGACCCCACGCCGCCGCCCGTCAAAGGGGAGGAGGAAGATCAGGGCGAGCCCCGGGAGCCATTAACCAAACTGCCCTATATCGTGATTATCATCGACGAGTTGGCCGACTTGATGATGGTCTCTTCCCGTGACGTGGAGGTGGCCCTGACCCGTCTGGCCCAGATGGCCCGTGCCGCGGGGTTGCACCTGATTCTGGCCACCCAACGGCCGTCGGTGGATGTGCTCACCGGCATCATCAAGGCCAACTTTCCCACACGGCTCACCTTTCAGGTCTCCTCCAAGACCGACTCGCGAACGATCATCGACACCAATGGCGCCGAAAGCCTTCTAGGAAATGGAGATATGCTTTTTCTGCCGCCGGGCACCGCGCGGTTGCAGCGCATCCACGGTGCGTATATTTCCGAAGAGGAATTGACCCGCATTGTCGATTTTCTCAAAAAACAGGGATCGCCAGATTACGACACGAGCGTTGTCCAGGCACCGGCCAAGGAAGCCGAGGCCGAGGGCGAAAAAGAGTACGACGCACGCTATGATGACGCCGTGGCCCTGGTTACCGAGGCCGGCCAGGCGTCCATCTCCATGGTCCAGCGACACCTGCGCATCGGCTACAACCGAGCCGCCCGGATTGTCGAAATGATGGAGCAGGAGGGCATCATCGGTCCCCAGGACGGGGTGAAGCCAAGGGAGGTGCTTGTCAGAAATTACGACGATCCCCTGGCTTGATCAAATCGTGTCCACTCACAAATGGCACACCTAATTAAAATAATCCTCAATATCATCTCCAACCTGCCGATATTCTAAACATTACCCCGTTCGTAGATTTCTCAAACGATACAAAAGGAATGTTGATAATGAAATCGATCCCCAAAACGGTTTGGTTGGTTTTTGTCTTTTTGTTGGTTGTTTCCTCCGGCCCGGCAATGGCCATGGATACTTATCTCGTGGGGTCGAGGGCCATGGGAATGGCCGGCGCCAACGTTGCATCGGTCCACGATACCAGTGCTCAGTACTACAATCCGGCGGCCTTCGGCTTTTTCGGCCTTGGAGAGGCGCTGGGGTACAGGAGTGATTGCGACAACAACAATCTGGGGCGCAAAAATTGGGGCGTGGATATCAATGCCTCGGGAGGCTACCGGCTGCACAACGATATGGGGGTATACCTGGACGATCTTTCCGATATCGACATAGACGAACTCGGCGAAGCCAGCGTCAAGGATCAGTCCGACCTCGCCGATCTGATCAACCTGATCAAGGATCTCAAGGGGCTCGATGATCCGGGCAATGCCATCAGCGCCGACGCCAATGCCGGTCTTGGGATTCGTTACGGCCACTTTGCCCTGGGCGCGCGTACCTTTGCCCAGGCCACCGGGCGCGTAATCGAGATTGATACCGAGAATCTTGGCCTCAGCGGATCGAGCGATTTGAACGCGGAAATAGAAAACGCGGCCACAGCCGATGTCGATGGAGAAGTCTCACTGCTTACGGACAGCCAGGTGGAACTGTTGAGAGCTGCGGGGCTTTCGGACGCAGCTATTCAAAACATCGATTACGTGGCCAGGCAAGAGGGCGTTACCTCATCGGAAATAGCCGGCGTTGTCGACCTTATGGCTGATCTGGTGGATCAGACGGTCAGCGGTTCCGGCGGCGATCTTGAGGACAACACCACCACCGTTCACCTCAAGGGATACGGCCTGGCCGAGGTTCCGCTCTCCTACGGCTTTGCCCTTAACGATCACTGGGCCGTGGGCGCCAACTTAAAGTTAATGATCGCCCGGGTTTACGGAAACCAGATTGTCGTCTTCAATGAGGACTCCGGAGATATTTTGAAGCAGACCGACGAAGCCTATGAGGAATCCTGCAATTTCGGGGTCGATCTGGGCGTCATGGGGCGCTACCGGTATGTCAATCTGGGTGTCGTGGCGCGCAACATCAACGCACCCGAATTCGACGGCCCCACGGTGAAAACCTCATCCGGTGAAAGCGTCACCTTCAGCGATCTTCAAGTCGATCCGCAAATCGCTGCCGGCGTGGCCTTCATCCCCCACGAAACCGTGGTCCTGGAGATTGACTGCGATCTTCTCGAAAACGAGACCACCTTTGACGATTACGCCACCCAAAACCTTTCCATCGGCTTCGAGTGGGACGCTTTCCGCATCGTGGCCCTTCGTCTGGGTGCCTATAAAAATTTGGCCGAGGATGACATTGACTGGGTCTACACGGCCGGCATCGGTTTTAATCTATGGGCCATGCGCCTGGATGTGGCGGGCGCGTTTTCAAGTGATAAAGCCGAATATGACGGCGAAGAGATCCCCCAGGAAACCCGGGTGTCCGCTCAATTAAGCTTGGATTTCTGATGGTTCCTTGGTACAAGAGTAAAATGAAAACAAGCCGATCCACCAATCTCGACCTATCCTTCATTGACGGTGTCAAAGGGTTTCTCGACCCGCAGGAAGGGCAGGGGCTTTACGACATCGCCCTTGCGGCCTCGACGATGGGGCCCTGCCTGGAAATCGGCAGCTACTGCGGCAAATCGGCGGTTTATCTGGGAAGCGCCTGCCGGGAAAACGGCGCCGTTCTTTTCTCCATCGACCATCACCGGGGCTCTGAGGAGCAACAGCCCGGCGAGGCATACTTTGACCCGTCGCTTTATGATTTCAAAGCGTTTTGCATGAAGACGCTCTCCATTTTTCGTCGTACCCTTGCCCTGGCTGGCCTGGAGGAGACCGTGGTGCCAATTGTCAGCGCTTCCGAGGTGGTGGCCCGCGCCTGGGCAACGCCACTTTCCCTGGTGTTTATCGATGGCGGCCACGCTTTTGAAACCGCCAAAAAAGACTACGAATCCTGGGCGGATCACATCATGCCCGGCGGTTATCTGCTCATTCACGACATTTTCGAGGACCCCGCTGAAGGCGGCCAGGCCCCCTGGGAAGTCTACCAACTGGCCCTGGCGTCAAACCGGTTCATCGAGCGGCCGCGCATCAAGACGCTTGGCGTGCTTGAAAAAGCAGCCTGACAAATTCCTTTATCCTCCTCTTAAGTTCTCCGCTTTTCTTGCGATATAATAAGTGATCAGCAAAAAAGATGCCTTCTGACACCCCGCGATTGCGCGACGATTCTTTTTTCTTCTATTCGCCTTCTCTTCACTCGCTGACCGACTCCGAACGACCGGTTCCACCGTTGATCTCATCACAAAGCTGAAAACGTTTTTCCCGGAACCAGAACGATAAGACGTATTGTAAAGACCGAACTCGTTTACCATCAAAGGAGCCTGACTCATGAAGAAATGGCTGCCCGTATCCGTCATGCTTATCATCGCGCTATTTGCGTCTGTCGCCCCCCTCGTTGCAGGCACGCCCGTGATTTCAAATTTATCCCCGCACAATGTCACCGAGCAGGATGAGGCCGTTGTAATTGACAGCGATGCCGGTCTTTCCAATGGCGGGCATTATGTGGGCGGTTACCTGATGTTCGCCTTGGGGGATTCGACCTCTCAGGACACGCTCGATTTGCAGGAGGATGCTTCTGTTTCCACCGAGGCCGGCGTTTTGTCCATCGTGGATGATGTGGTCTACGTCGGCGACGGTTCCCAGGCGGTGGAAAACGGTTCGGTGGATGGTGAATACGACGGCGTGATCGGACAGAAGTTTCGCATCAATTTCAGTGATGATTTCCCAACGGTTTTTGAAAATGGAAGGTTTAACGACGGTACCGCCGGGGATACAACCATTACCGGGTGGACGATTGTCAATGAACAGATAAAATTTCAGCCCTCCGCCACCACCATTGCCGGATACCCGACGCCAACCGATACGGATGTGCCTTCAAATGCGCCTAACTCGGATCAGAATACACCGGCGACCCTTGGCACCTTGGCCACGGTGCTCAGCGCGGATACAAACGACGGCGATGGACTGTCCGTTCAAATGAGCAGCACCGGAATGACCACGTCCGCCCCATATGATGTCGTCCGGGGGCCCTATGTCTACAGCACAAACACGGTGTCCATCTCAGCCGGTGATTTTGTCTCCTTCGAGTGGAAGGCGGAGGGGGGGGGCGATGCCTATGACGTGTATGGCTATATTGTCAATACGGACAGCCACATCGAGACGATTCTCGACGAGACCGGAGATAGCGACACCGCGGAAACCGATTGGGCCACGGAGATGCTCACCGTCGCCGAGGCGGGAGATTACCATTTCGTTTTTGTTTCCGGGACCTACGACTTTTCCGGCGGCCAGGCCGCCGGCGCCCAGTTGTTCATCGATAACGTGAAGGTGATTCGGTCGGTGGGAACCCCCACCGATGCCGTTGCCACTCAACTCATCCGGCGGGTGACCTTTCAGAATACCTCCGATGATCCCCCGGCAGCCAAACGCACCCTGAGTGTGGAAGCCCAATCCGGAGACGGGTTGATCGGTGAAAACGACCTGTTCATCACCATCAGCCCGGTCAACGACGCGCCCACCGACATCGCCATTTCCAATACAGATATCGGCATCGATTGCCGCACAAGCGGCGTGGTGGGGACGCTTTCCTCCACGGACCCGGACTCTTCCGATTTTTCCTACACCTTGGTCGATGGCGCCGGCTCGGGTGGTAACACCTTTTTCGACACCAGTGGTGATGCGCTGACCATTGTCGGCAATGACATGGCGCCGGGCGCTTACAGCGTGCGCATTGAATCCGATGATGGCGACGGCAGGATTCACGAGCAAAGCCTCGCCCTCACGGTAATGGATACAGACAGCGACGGGCTCTCGGATATCCGGGAGGGCGACGAGGATACGGACAGCGATGGGACGCCGGATTACCAGGACACAGACAGCGATAACGACGGCATTGCCGACTTGCTGGAAGGTGATCTGGATTCCGATGACGACGGGATTCCGGATTACCTGGATACCGATGGCGACGGCGACGGCCTCTTGGATCGGGATGAGGGCATCGGCGACACCGACGGCGACGGTATCCCGGACTATCTGGACACCGACGGCGACGGTGACGGCATCAGCGATACGGAAGAGGGCGGCGGAGATACGGACGGCGACGGAATTCCGGATTATAAAGACAGCGAATCCGATGGTGACGGTGTGTCGGATGCGGTCGAAAATCGTGCGGCCAACGGCGGCGATGGGAACAATGACGGCATCGCGGACCGGTTGCAGGCAAATGTGACGACCTTGATGGATGCCTCGGAAACGGTTTGTGTGACCCTGGCTTCTCCGGAGGGCACCACACTTATGGATGTGGCAGTCACCGAGAACCCCTCACTGGAAGACATGCCCGAAAACAGTGCCTTGTCCCATGGGCTGTTCACTTTCACCGTCACCGATGTCGAACCAGGAGGCGGCGTCTCTCTGACGTTTGTTCTTCCGGAGGGCGCCCGCCCGGATTCCTATCTAAAATACGGCCCGACTCCGGATAACGCCGAAGACCACTGGTACGAATTCGTTTACGACGGCCTTGCCGGCGCCGAAATCGACGGAAATCTAATCACCCTGCACCTCGTTGACGGGAGCGAGGGTGACGCCGACCTGACCGCCGACGGCACCATTACCGATCCGGGCGGCCCCATGCTGGACACAGGGGACGTCGCCGGCGGTGGCGGCTGTTTTGTCGGCGCGGTGATGGACAATGACTGGCTCAGGGGGTTTCTCCGCGATCTGACGATCGGCGCGCTGACGGCGCTTTTTACCGTTGCCGTTCTTTGGCTGATCAAAACTATTTGGCGGCTGCTTGCCATTCCAAAAAACGATGCCAATTGATCGTGACAGTCTTTGCAAAAAACAGGAGGGTAGTGCGAATGTTTGTGAAACCAACGAGGCTAAGTTCGGATGAGAGAGAAGGATTTTACCATCGTGCAAACACCGGTTCGTATACATCGGGCGTTATCCGGCAACTGTTTGCGGCACTGCTGCTCCTCGTGCTGTCCGCCGGCCCCTGTTTCGGTCTTCCGGAAGAAGTTCGCTACCAGGGTCAGATCGCCATCGAAAACACATCCACCAATTATTATGACGATTATACCTATGGGTCGTTCGACATAGGCTTCACGTTTAATTTTTACGGTACGGACTACACCCAGTTTCACGTGACCTCCAATGGGCTCGTGATACCGGGTACAAACGGATCCTCGTCTTTTTCCAATTCATGCTTCCCCACCACGAACCCAAGCGGGCTTCCCCTCATCGCACCCTTCTGGGATGACACGGTGGTGAGCAAGCAAAGCCTGGCCGGTATGATTCTTTACCAGACCATCGGGGAAGCACCGAATCGAAAATGCGTTATTCAGTTCAACAACCTTGGATTTTTCGCAAGAGAGTACCTGCTCGGAACGATCCTAGTCATCCTTTATGAAGGCAGCAACGAGATCCAGTTCCAGTACCGCAACCTGGTGGACATGGCGAATGCCAGGGCCAGCGGCAATAGTGCCACCATCGGTGTGAACAAGGGCGATGGCACCAATGCCACTCAATACAGCTGCAATGCGGCCGGGTCCGTGGCAAGCGGGAATGCGATTTTGTTCGTTCCCGACGATCCGGCCAATATCACCAGTTATACCTATGACGATACCGTTCTCTATGAAGGCCTTCTCTTGGAAAAGGACTTCGATACGCCCAGGCCGAAGATTCCAACCCTGCTGAGCCCTGGCAACGCCGCCACGGTTTCGGTTTTCCCAACCTTTATGTGGACCAAACCGGATTACGTGACCTCCTACATTTTCAAGATCGCCAACGAGAACAGCTTCATCGATAGCAGCCACTGGCGCACGGTATACGACACCGCCGTGGCCGATGCCAATACCCTTACCCTTACCCCGGCCGATTTTGACGCGGCGGCTCAGACCGCCCTTTTGGATGCCGACGGTCATTTCCCGGTTGGCAATACCTATTATTGGGCGGTGTTCGCGGAGAACGAATCGGGAAACACCTGGTCGGAAATCCACAAGATCACCACCAGCGACGATCCTCCCCTGGCGGCCACGCCCCAGACGGTTTGGGCGGTGAAAAGCTCGGATAAGGTCATCGCCCTCAACGGCACCGGTGGGGACGGTGTTATCCGTGCCACGGTCGAGAACCTGCCGGTGACCGCCGGTACGTTGTACCAGTACGACGACGGCGCGCGAGGCGCTGAAATAACTGCGGGCGGCACGGCCGTGACGGATAGCGACAATCGGGTCATTTACAACGGCCCCACCACCGGCACGGCGGTTGGAAATTTCACTTTTTCCGTTACCGATGACTGGCCCACCACGTCTTCCGTGCAAACGATTGTCGTCAATGTCAGCGAACCCGCTCCGCCAACCCTGGACGAGATGATCGTTGTCGGCGAGGGCTGGCAGCTCTCCCTTGATTTCAGCAAAAGCATGGCCGATCCGGACGGTCAGCAGGGCGAATTCACGGTCACGGTGGACGGCCTCCCCGTGACGCTGACGGCCGCGAAACTCAGCGATTTCGACGACTCGGTGATTTTCCTGACCTTGCCTTACTACCTGGTGGAAGGCCAGGTGGTAAGGGTGGTCTACAGTGAAGCCGGGGCGATCCGGGCCGCCGACAACGGCGTTTTGGGCGATCTGGACGAAACCATCACGACGCCCGTGGTTCTTCAGGGAACCGAACTCGAGGCGGTCGCGGTCAGCACGAGCCAGATCGATCTGGCCTGGGTGGACAACTCCAGCAACGAAACCGGATTCGAGATCTACCGCGCCCTGGAAGTGACCGGGCCCTACGAACTGATTGCCACCACCGATCCCGACGCAGAGTCCCATGCCGACACCGGGCTGGATCCGGACACGGTCTATTTTTATAAAGTCCGGGCCGTGCGGGCGCTTACCATTACGGATTACTCGGAGTGGTCTAACGAAGTGGGCGCGCGGACGCTGATCGCCAACCTGACCATCACCGCCAATGCCTTGCCCAACGGCAGCATCAGTGATGCCGGCGCAACGGAGATTCTGGTTGGTCGTGACATGACATACACGATCACCGCCGATACGGGCTACCACATCGCAGACGTTCTGGTGGATGGGGGATCGGTGGGGACGGTCTCCTCCTACACCTTCAGCGATGTCCGGGACAATCACACCATCACGGCCAGTTTCACCGAGGACGCCTCGTCCTACACCCTGACGGTAAGCGCCAACAGCGGCGGCTCGGCCAGCCCCGGCGGGATTGTGACGGTGGCGGACGGTGCCGATCAAACCGTGACACTGACCGCCGATAGCGGCTACCATGTGGCGGATGTGTTTGTGGACGGTGTTTCCGTTGGTGCGGTGAGCAGTTATGCCTTTACGGACGTAGTGACCGATCACCTCCTGGACGCGGTGTTCGCCGCCGATTCCGGAACGGGGTTCTACACCATCACGGCCACCCGCGGGGAAAACGGCGCGCTGTCACCGGCCACCGCCACGGTCAGCGTTGCCTCCGGCGCGGATCAGGCCTTCACCTTCGTCCCCGATGCCGGCTACCACGTCGCAACGGTGACGGTGGATGGCCGGTCCGTGACCCTTGGCGATTCCTACGAATTCACCAATGTTCTGGCCAACCATACCATTCATGTGACCTTTGCGGCGACCACCGCGACCCATACGATCACCGCCAATGCCGTGGTCAACGGCGCCATCAGCCCAGAGGGATTTGTCAGCGTGACGGCGGGAGGCACCCAAAGCTTCACCCTGACAGCCGACTCGGGATACCATCTGGCGGATGTTCTGGTGGATGATGTTCCCGTGGGGGCGCTTTCCGCTTATACCTTCACCAACGTTCAGTCGGACCACACCATTTCCGGCGTGTTTGTCGCAGATGCCGTGGATTACACGATCACGGCCGGCGGCGGCGCGAATGGGGCCATTGCTCCCTCCGGCTCGGTCAGCGTAGCGGAATACGGTCTGCAGACGTTCACCATCACGCCGGACACCGGCTATCATATTGACGGTGTCCTGGTGGACGGCGTGTCGGTGGGCGCCGTTGACGCCTACGCCTTTTCCGGTGTCATGAGCGATCATACGATCTTCGCTTCCTTCGCGGCGGACGCTGCAAGCTATCCCTTAACCGCCGCGGCCGGGGAGGGGGGCGTCATCTCAGATCCAGGCGCCAACTCTGTTGCCGCGGGCGACGACATGACGTTCACGATCACCGCCGATACCGACCATCACATAAAAGCGGTTCTGGTGGATGGCGTATCTGTGGGGGCGGTGTCCGTCTACACCTTTTACAACGTGCAGACGGCTCACACCATCAACGTCGAATTCGAACCGGATGAGGCCAATTACATTGTCACCGCCAACGCCCTTCCGGGAGGAAGCATCGATCCTGACGGGGCCGTGGCAGTGGCCGGCGAAAGCGACGCATCTTTCACCATCACAGCCGATACCGGCTATCATCTGGTCGATGTGCTGGTGGACGGTGAGTCCGTCGGTGCCTTGTCCTACTACACTTTTTCGAATACTATGGCGGACCACACCATCACGGCCGTTTTTACCGAAGCTGCTTCGAACTACACCATAAGCGCATCCGCGGGCGCTGGTGGAAGTATTTCCAGCGCCGGGGACAACACCGTGGCCCAGGGAGAAAATCTCTCTCTTACCCTGACCCCGAATTCGGGCTACCATGTCGCCGATGTCCTGGTGGATGGCGTTTCGGTTGGAGCCGTATCGAGCTATACCTTCAGCAATGTAAGGGTGGACCATACGATTGTCGCCAGTTTTGCGGTGGATTCCGCCAACTATACCATCACGGCCGGCGCCGGCGCCAACGGCGCGATTTCCGATTCCGGGGACAACGCCGTGGATCCCGGCGGGAACATCTCCTTCACCATGACGCCCGATGGCGGCTACCACGTTGCCGACGTCCTGGTGGACGGCGTGTCCGTAGGAGCGGGTAACCTGTATACGTTTACCAATGTCCAGAGTCGCCACACCATAAGCGTCACCTTCGCGGCCGACGCCGCCAATTACACGATCACCGCACTTCAGTCCGCCGGCGGCAGCGTCACGCCGGCGGGAAATACCTCGGTTGAGTCGGGAGAAGATCAATTGTACGGCATCACTGCGGATTCTGGATATATTCTCGTCGACGTCCTGGTGGACGACATCTCCCGGGGCGCTCTCGGCACTTATGCCTTTTACAATTTACTCAACGATCATACCATCACCGCAATCTTCTCTCCGCCCGTGATTATCGATCAGGAAGGACCGCTTACGGTAACGGTTCTGGAAAATCGCAGCGCGGCAACCTGGGTGGCCCCCACGGTCACCGTCCGCACTTATGAGGGAACCGGAACCCTGGCCTGGAGCGTGTCCCATGTGGCCACCGGCGGTACGGCCACGGTTTCGGGAAGCGGCGTCATTACCCCTTCCGTTTTTACCTATGTATCCGATACGGATTTTTACGGCACGGACAGCTTCATCGTGGAAGCGACCGACGGCCTGACCCGCGACAGCATTGAAATCATCGTTGTTGTCAAGGCCGATAGCGACGACGACGGGATCAGCGACGAGGACGAGGGGAGCGGTGACACGGACACGGATGGGGATGGAACCCCCGACTATCTGGATGAAGACAGCGATGGCGATGGTATTCCGGATTCGGAAGAGGGCAATGTCGATACGGACGGTGACGGTATTCCTGACTTCCAGGATACCGACAGTGATGGCGATGGTGTCGGGGATAGGATTGAAAATGGCGCTGCCAACAATGGTGACGGCAATGAAGACGATACCTTCGACCGGCTGCAAAACCGCGTGACGTCATTAATGAATTATGAAGCAACAGATTATGTTACTCTTGAGTTGCGCTCCCCGGAAGAAGCCTATTTCACCGAGGTCCAGGCTGCGGACAATCCCGCGCCCGGCGAAAAGCCGGTGGGCTTCGATTTGCACCATGGTCTGTTTGTTTTCACGATCAACGACGTTGTCGTCGGTGGCAGTGCCCAGGCAACCCTCACCCTGCCCGAGGGCGACAATCCCCACTCATATTTAAAATACGGTCCCACACCGGACGATGCTTCCTACCATTGGTACGAATTCGTCCATGACGGCGTGACCGGTGCGAGCATCGAGGAAAATGTAATTACCTTGCATTTCGTGGACGGTGACGAAGGCGACGATGACTTGACCGCCGACGGCACTATTACCGATGATGGAGGCCCTGTTGTGGATAGGGGGAACGCCGAGACCGACGAATACGGCCCTCTGGGAGACAGCGGGTGCTTTGTCGATGGACTTGCCAAAGAGAACTCGCCTTGGACTATGAGCCGTTTGATCCTTGGCGCCCTGTGCTCTCTGCTGGCCCTTGTGGGGGCGTTACGTCTAAGGGCCTTGCGTGGGGTGGTGGGTGTCTTTGTTTTGACTGTAGGATTGATTCTGTCCGTGCCGGGAGTTGGTCAGGCGGATGATGACGCATCGATAGAGCCGTTTTACGTCACCGCGGGCCTTGGTTTCGCCTACATGGATGAAGCCCTGGGCGCCGAGTACGGCGGTGACGATTACCATATGACCGTCAAAACCGATCTTTATCCCGTTTTTCGCCTGGGGTACATGTTTGACGAGACGTGGGCGCTGGAGTTCGGCTTCCGCTGGGACATCTACAGTGGAGAAATGGATGAGGTGGAGCTTTGCGGTACCGGCAATCCCAAGGGATACACGTTGCTTCTAGGGCCGATTTACTCCTTTGACGAATACGAGGTGAAATACCTGGGAACACTTTCTCCCCAGGTACACCTGAACATCGGCCTGACCTTTCTGCATCACGACCTGAACTTTCCGGCAACCGAGTTCGATCCGGCCCTTGGGCTCGATCTTGCCGTGGGCGCGCGGCGTGGCAACATCGACCTGCGCCTGGGATATCGCTATTTCAAACTCGACCGCAGCGACATGGTTGACGAGGCCACTTATGCCGATGATTCGCTGAATCTCTCCGGGGTTTATCTGGAGGTGTCCTGGCGGTTTGGGTTTGAGAAGTAGAAAAGAAATAATTGTAAGTAAAATTGTCGGGTAATGCGCCTGCGGCGCCACTTGACCGACACGCGTATTTCACAGATGCCAGCAAGCATGGTGAGAAAAGGCGGGAGAAAAAGCTCCCGCCTTTTTTGTTTGTGGCGGATTTAAGTTAGATATTACCAATTGTTACATTTTTTTTTAAAGCCAGACAACAAACCACCGATAAGTGTTACCGATACCAAACATGGATGTTGAAGGCTCGGCTGACGGTGGTATTGCGACACTGCCGGAATAATTGATTGTGCGTTGGCTGCATTGTACGGCACATGCTCATTAAAAGATGAAAGGAGATATGGTTCATTGTTCACTTGTCTTGCGGTAACCCTGTTTCCCAATCGATCCCATGGTTGTGAGAAAACACCTGCAAACTTCTCACAATTGCCCACCAACATAGAGCGTTTAGCTTTTAGCGTCTATCGCTTGCCTTATGAATATTGCTGTCCTGACTGAGATATAGTGCGCGAGAATTTAGCGATTATTACGGTTGAATACATGAGAGGAAACTATGAGATTGAGAAAAAATAGTTACAGATTTTTGTTTGTGGCCTTGATCGCCTTGGAGACGTTGGGCCTCGCGTTTCCTGCCTGGGCGGGAAATTTGACGTTCAGCGGAACAAGCGGCGCTTTGCCCGTCGTACAAGGCGAGACGGTTACTGTTGATGAGGATCTGACCCTCACGGAAGCTGGCGGTGATTCGACGACCATTACCAATGGTCGTGTGATGATCGACAATCCGCAGACCGGAGACGTGCTTGGCGTTACCAATACGGGCATATTGACCGGGTCCTCTTACGATTCGAGTACCGGTGTCTTAACCCTGACCGGTTCCGGATTTGCCAGCCAGTGGCAGGCCTTGTTTCGTACCGTTACCTTCAAGACCTCCTCGGCCAGCACCGCGGACAGGAACATCAGTTTTACCCTTGGAGAGTCGTTGACGTTCAAGGTGGACGGGAAAGATCACTATTATGAGGTTGTTGCCGGGGGTGCGATTACTTGGGAAGCCGCCAAAGCCGCCGCTGCGGTAAAGACCTATTTCGGCCTGGAGGGATATCTGGCAACGGTGACCTCGGCCGAGGAGAATGCATTGCTTACCGAGAAAATCGGCGCCGATGCATGGCTCGGCGGCAGTGACGAGTATAGTCAAATCAATGCCGCGGCCGGGACCTCATACTCGAGTCAAGATGATATCGAAGGGGAATATTATTGGGTCACCGGTCCGGAGGCCGGCACCCGGTTCAGCTCCGGCAACGGTACACCATCAGCGGCTGACGGCAGGTATATGAATTGGAACCCCGGTGAGCCGAACAACAGCGGTTCCATTGAGCATTATCTCGAGCTTTATGCCACCGGTGGCGCTCTCGGTAAATGGAACGATTTGGCCAATTCAAATTCGATTACAGCCTATGTCGTCGAATACGGCGGTATGGGTGATGACCCGGAGCTGACGCTTTCGATTACGCGCACCGTTACCGTCAGTAGCGCTGCCGCCGACATCACCCTCCTGGACGACTTCGGATGCCTCGAACAGGATCCGGCCACCGTGATCGATAGCGACGTCACGATCTCTGGCGGCAGCAGTTATTCCGGTGGTTATTTGTCTTTCGAATTGGCCGATGCAACCAGCGCGGACACGCTGGCCCTGACAACCGATGATTCGGCGTCCGCGGCGGATGGAGCACTGTCCATCGTAGGCAGCACGATCTACCTTGGTGACGGCTTGAACGCCGTGGTCGTCGGTTCGGTGGACAGTACGTATAATGGAGAAGATGGTGAGAAATTGTACATCAGTTTTTCCAATGAATTTGAAAATGGAAGTTTTCAGGACGGTTCGGACGGCGATACGGCGATCACCGGCTGGACCGCCGTGAAGGAACAGATCCGTCTGAACGGCGTGGATCAGATCGCCGGTTTGTCTACCCCGGTGGATTCTACCTGGCCTGCGAGCAATGGCACCATTCACGATGAGGTCAACTGGTCTTCCTCCTATACTCCCAGTCGGAGCGTCTATCTGGACGATTACTCAAACGATGACAACCTGTCGGTCAGGATGGATACCGGCGATATTTCCATCCAGCAAGGCTATGGTGTGCTGCGGGGACCATACGTTTACAGCAATGGAACCGTATCGCTCGTGGCAGGCGATACCGTGTCCTTTTCCTGGAAGGCGCTTAGCGGCGGCGATGCGTATGATGCCTATGGCTACATCATTGATGTGAATACCGGCGACACCATCACCATTCTTGACTCGACGGGAAGCAGCTCCAACATGGAGACAGCGTGGGCGACCAAGACGGTCACCATTGGCGATGGTGAGGATGGTGTTTACCGGTTTGTGTTTGTCACGGGATCGTACGATTTTACCGGCGGGCGTTATGTCGGTGGAGAGCTCATGATCGACGATGTGGTCGTAACACAATCAAATGAGCCTCCCACGGTTTCCGATGATATCCTCACCCAAATCGCCAGACGGGTGACTTTCGAAAACACCTCCGATGATCCGCCGAGTGAGGGCAGAACCCTTACCGTGACCGTTGAAACAGAAAACGGCGAGACCGCCTCGGAAACAGCGATCATCACCATCACCCCTGTCAACGACGCTCCCAGGAACCTGGTCCTGGACAATACCGTGATAGATATAACGGACGGCAGCGTGGGAACCTTGTCCGCCACGTATGTGGATTCGGACAGTCTTGCCTACAGCCTGGTCTCGGGAGACGGAGATGACCACAATTCCTCTTTTACCATTAGCGGGACCACCCTTTCCGCCACGTCCACTTATATGGCGATAGGCAGCTACAGTGTGAGAGTCAAAGTGGATGACGGCGACGGCGGCACCTGTGAAGAGGTCTTTACCTTGACGGTCTTGGACAGTGACAGCGATGGTATCGCAGATGGCGTGGAGGGCACCGGCGACACGGACGGCGACGGCACGCCCGACTATCTGGATGCAGACAGCGACGGCGACGGTATCGCCGACAGCGTGGAGGGCAGTGGCGACACGGACGGCGACGGCACGGACGACTATCTAGACGAGGACAGCGATGGCGATGGAATCCCCGATAGCATCGAGGGCAGCGGCGATCTGGACGGCGACGGTACACCGGATTTCCAGGACACGACTAATGACAACGCCGCCATCACGGTAACCCCCACCAGCGGGTTGACCACGACCGAGGCCGGCGGAACGGCTACCTTCACGATCGTTCTGGAGAGCGAGCCGACCGCCGATGTCGTTATCGATGTTTCCTCCAGCGATACGAGCGAAGGTACGGTTTCTCCATCCACGTTGACCTTTACCGCCTCCGACTGGAACTCAGCCCAGACGGTGACGGTGACCGGTGTTGAAGATTACGTCGTTGACGGAGACCAGACCTTCACCATCATAACGGCCGCGGCGGAAAGCACGGACAGCGATTACGGTAGCATGGCATCGGACGACGTGTCGGTGACCAATAGCGATGACGACAGCGCCGGCATCACGGTCAGTCCCACCAGCGGGTTGACCACGACCGAGGCGGGCGGCACGGCAACTTTTACCATCGTTCTGAACAGCGAGCCGATCGCCGATGTTGTAGTCGATTTGTCCTCCAGCAATACCGATGAAGGCACTGTCTCCCCGTCCTCGCTGACCTTTACCGCTTCCGACTGGAACTCAGCCCGGACCGTGACGGTGACCGGCGTTGACGATTACATCGATGACGGCAACCAGACCTTCACCATCACCACGGCCGCTGCGGAAAGTTCGGACAGCGATTACGACGGCATTGATCCGAACAATGTGTCGGTGACCAATAGCGATGACGACATCGCCGGGATCACGGTCAGCCCCACCAGCGGATTGACCACCATAGAGGCTGGCGGTACGGCGACCTTCACGGTGGTTCTGACAAGTGAACCGTTGGATGACGTGATCGTCGGCTTGACCTCCAACAATACGGACGAAGGCACGGTATCTCCTTCCTCGTTGACCTTTACCGCCTCCAACTGGAACTCAGCCCAGACGGTGACGGTGACCGGCGTCGACGATTACATCGATGACGGCAACCAGACCTTCAGCATCACCACTGCCGCGGCGGAAAGCACGGACGCCGAATACAGCGGTATCGACCCGGACAATGTGTCGGTGACCAATAGCGATGACGACAACGCCGGGATCACGGTCACTCCCACCAGCGGATTGACCACGACCGAGGCGGGCGGCACGGCGACCTTCACCATCGTTCTGAACAGCGAACCGCTGGATGACGTGGCCATCGACCTGACTTCCAACAATACGGATGAAGGTACGGTTTCCCCGGCCTCCTTGACCTTTACCCCCGCCGACTGGAACTCGGCGCAGACGGTGACGGTAACCGGCGTTGACGATTATGTCGATGACGGCAACCAGACCTTCAGCATCACCACGGCTGCGGCGGTAAGTTCCGATATCGAATACAGCGGCATCGACCCGAACAATGTGTCGGTGACCAATAGCGACGACGACAGCGCCGGGATAACGGTCAGCCCCACCAGCGGATTGACCACGACCGAGGCCGGCGGCACGGCGACCTTTACCATCGTTCTGAACAGTGAACCGCTTGATGACGTGGTCATCGATCTGACCTCCAGCAATACCGATGAAGGCACGGCATCGCCTTCCTCGTTGACCTTTACCCCTGCCGACTGGAATTCGGCCCGTACGGTGACGGTGACCGGCGTTGACGATTACGTCGCCGACGGCAACCAGGCCTTCAGCATCACCACGGCCGCGGCGGTAAGTTCCGATATCGAATACAGCGGCATCGACCCGAACAATGTGTCGGTGACCAATAGCGACAACGACAGCGCCGGGATCTCGGTCAGCCCGACCAGCGGATTGACCACCACCGAGGCCGGCGGCCAGGCCACGTTTACCGTGGTTCTCACCAGCCAGCCGACGGCCGACGTGGTCATCGATCTTACCTCCGGCAATATCGATGAGGGTACGGTCTCCCCGGCCTCACTGACCTTTACCCCTGCCGACTGGAATTCGGCCCGTACGGTGACGGTGACCGGCGTTGACGATTACGTTGCCGACGGCAGCCAGGCCTACACCATCACCACCGGTGCGGGAGACAGCACGGACGTCAACTACGGTGGCATGGACCCGAACAACGTGTCGGTGACCAATCAGGACGACGACAGCGCCGGCATCCTGGTCAGCCCCACCAGCGGACTGACCACGACCGAGGCCGGCGACTCGGCCACGTTCACCGTGAAAATCACCAGCGAGCCGATGTCCGACGTTGTTATTGGACTCTCCTCCAGCGACACGGGGGAGGGTACGGTCTCCCCGGCGGCGTTGACGTTTACCGCCAGTAACTGGGATTCGGCCCAGACCGTAACGGTGACCGGCGTTGACGATTACGTCGATGACGGCAAACAGACCTTCAGCATCAACACGGCCGCGGCCGAAAGCACGGACGTCAACTACGGCGGCATGGACCCGAACAACGTGTCCGTCGCCAACCAGGACGATGACAGCGCCGGCATCCTGGTCAGTCCCACCAGCGGGTTGATCACCAACGAGGCGGGCGGCCCGGCGACGTTTACCGTGGTTCTCACCAGCCAGCCAACGTCCGATGTGGTCATCGACCTTTCCTCCAGCGATACGGGAGAGGGTACGGTGTCTCCGGCATCACTGACGTTTACCGAGGGCAACTGGGATCTGGCCCAAACCGTAACGGTGACCGGCGTTGCCGATGCCATTGCCGACGGCGGCCAGGCCTACACCATCACCACGGTTGCGGCACAAAGCGCGGATGCCGACTACGACGGCATGGATCCCGACAATGTGTCGGTCTCCAACAACGAGTACGACAGCGACGGCGACGGTATCGTGGATGACGAGGAGGGCAGCCAGGACAGCGACGGCGACGGTACGCCCGATTACAACGATATCGACAGCGACAATGACGGCATCGCGGACGACGAGGAAGGCATGGCCGATACCGACGCGGACGGCACACCGGATTGTCAGGATGAGGACAGCGACAACGACGGCATTTCCGATGCGATTGAAGGCGGCGGCGACACGGACAGCGACGGCATTCCCGACTACAGGGATCCCGAAGCCGATGGTGACGGCGTGGGCGATGAAGTCGAAAACGGTGCCGCCAATAACGGCGACGGCAACTACGATGGTATTGCCGACCGTTTGCAGAGCCACGTGACCACCACGACGACTGTCGATGAAACGGAATATGTGACCCTGGAAGCGCCTGAGGGAACCCAGTTGAACGATGTTCTGGCAATAGAAAACCCCTCGCCCGAGGACATGCCCGAAGGCAGCGAGCTGCCCAACGGCCTGTTCGAGTTCACCATTGAGAATCTGGAGCCCGGAGCCGAGGCCCAATTGAAGATTTATCTTCCGGAAGGCGCCACCGCGGATTCCTACCTTAAATACGGTCCCACGCCGGACAACGAGGCGTATCACTGGTACGAATTCGTTTACGACGGTGTCACCGGGGCGGAAATCGAGGATAACGTGATCACCCTGCATTTTGTTGACGGCAACGAAGGCGACGATGATCTCACCGCCGACGGCACGATCATCGACGCGGGCGGCCCCATGCTGGATACGGGAGATTCCGACGAGTACGGCCCCCTGGGCGGCGGCGGATGCTTCATCGGCACGATGACCGGGGAGAAATCGCCCTGGGTCTTGGCCGGTCTGGCCCTGGGCCTCCTGTCGGCGCTTCTGGCGCTTGCCGCGGCCTTGCGCTTCAGAGGGGTTCGCAGAGCGATCGGTTTTATCGCCCTGGCCTGTGTCCTGGCGCTGTCCGTTCCGGGAGCGGGTCACGCGGAAGAGAAGAAGCCGGCGGATAATGCTCATCCCTTTTATATTACCGCCGGGGCGGGCTTCGCTTACGTGGATGAGGCCATCAGCGCCGAATACGGCATCAATCAATATGATTTTACCGTGGACAACGACCTCTACCCCGTTTTTCGCTTCGGGTATGCTTTCAACGAGAAGTGGGCACTGGAGTTCGGCTTCCGCCTGGATATCTACAGCGGAGAGATCGACGAGGTGGAGCTGTGCGGCACCGGCAATCCCAAAGGCTATACCTATCTTCTGGGGCCGGTCTACACCCTTGGCAAGTACAAGGTCAAATACCTGGGAACCATTGCACCCCAGGTGCACCTGAACCTGGGCCTGACCCATCTTCACCACGACCTGAACTTTCCGGCGACTGAGTTCGATCCCGCCCTGGGCGCCGATGTCGCCGTGGGCGCCCGTATCGGGAACATCGATCTGCGCCTGGGATACCGCTACTTCAACCTCGATTGCAGCAACACGATCGACGAGGCGACGTTTGCCGATGATTCACTGAACCTTTCCGGGGTTTATCTGGAAGTGGCCTGGCGCTTCGGGTTCAAGAAATAGGATTCCTAAATCAGGAGATAGTCGGGAAGCCGCCTTTAATAGGGCGGCTTCCTTATGTTTTACTGTTATCTATTTTGGGATAGAATAAGTTGACATTGCCTGGAAAAAGTATCCAGGGCCGATGAATCCCCCCTGAAGGCAAAACGCCAGCGCGCGCTCTTCCTTTTGCCGATTCCCACAACCCCACGAAAAAACTTGACGAATCAATGGAAAAGATCGTATTTTTCAACATGCTGCCCATTCCGACAAAAACCCCGTTGGGGATTCTGAAACCATAACATAAGGTGTTTCCCTTAAATGTATGTCATAGGCTATTTTCTTTTGGCGGCAGCCAAAGTAATGGATATCGTTTTGCTCCTTTTTATGTGGATCGTCATTGCCCGCGCCGTGTTGTCCTGGGTCAATCCGGACCCTTTCAACCCGATTGTCCGGTTTATCCACAACGTTACCGAGCCGATCATGTATCCCATCCGTTCAAAACTCCCGATTAATTACGGCGGTATCGATTTTTCTCCCATCATTATTTTTCTTGGGATCGTTTTTCTGCGCGCATTCGTCGTCAATAGTTTTATGCGCATGGCTGCATCCATGATCTAATTATGCAAACCATGAGGGCGCTTCAATGAAGGTAACGCCGCTAGATATTCAACAGCAGCAATTTAAGGTCCGGTTTCGCGGATTCGATGTCCGTGAAGTCGACCGGTTTCTTGAACACACAGCCGATGCGGTCGCCGATTACCAGGAAACGATCAAACGTCGGGAAGAAGAAATCCGCCGTTTGAAAATGGAGACGCAAGGGTACAAGGAACGTGAAGAGACGTTTAAACGGGCGATGCTCAATTCTCAAAAAGTTCTCGAGCAAATGAAGGACAATGCCCGCAAATCGGCGGAAATCATCATTGCCGATGCCGAGGTCAAGGCCGAAAAAATCCTGAACCGGGCCCATGGCCGCCTGTCGCAGCTTCATGAAGATATCGCCGAACTCAAACGGCAGCGTGTTCAGATAGAAGTACAGATCCGATCCATTATAGAAGCCCACACCAAACTCCTGGAAATCGGCCAATCCGGAATGGAGGCCCTTGACGAGGAAGACACAAAAATAAAAGTGCTTAATAAGTAGGCCGGACGGCCGATATATCAAAGGGAAAACGTCTGTTTGGAACTCATCCCGGTCATAGGGTCTTGGACCGGGGCTTTCCGTTGACAATTACTGTCCTCCCAGGAGATGTATATGGCCAAGATTGATGCTTTTTTCAAGCTCATGCACGAGCAAAACGCATCCGACCTACACCTGCTTGCCGGTCAACCCCCCGCATTGCGTATCCACGGCGATATTGAACGGGTCAAGTACAAGGTGCTTGATAACGATGACCTGCGTAAAATGCTCTATGAAATCACCCCGGAAGACAAGGTCAAGTTTTTCGAGGAATCCGGCGACGTGGATTTCGGGTACGAAATCGCAGGCCTGGCCCGTTACAGGGCCAATTATTTTATGCAGAAAAACGGCATCGGCGCCGTGTTCCGGGAGATTCCCAGCACCATTTTGACGGCTGAGCAGCTGGGCTTGCCGCCGGTCATTTCCAAACTGGCCTCCCTGCCGCGCGGTTTGGTTATCGTAACCGGCCCTACCGGCTCCGGTAAATCCACCACCCTGGCCGCCATTATCGATGTCGCCAACCGTACCCGCTCCGACCACATTATCACCATCGAGGACCCCATCGAGTTCGTGCACACAAGCAAGTCGTGTATCGTCAACCACCGCGAAATCGGACTGCACACGAAATCCTTCAGCACCGCTTTGCGCGGCGCTCTGCGCGAGGATCCCGATATCATCCTGGTCGGCGAAATGCGGGACTTGGAAACGATTTCCCTGGCCATCGAGGCGGCTTCGACCGGGCATCTGGTTTTCGGTACCCTGCACACCACCAGTGCTCCCAAAACCGTTGACCGGATTGTCGAGGTCTTCCCGGCCCAGGAACAGGCCCAGATTCGCTCAACGCTTTCCGACGGCATCCGGGCCATCATTTCCCAGACCCTTTTCAAGCGGGTCGATAAAAGAGGGCGTGTGCCCGCAATGGAAATCCTGATAGCCACCCCGGCCGTGCGCAACCTGATTCGCGAGGCAAAATCCCATCAGCTGCCGTCCATGATGCAAACCGGTAAAAAATACGGCATGCAGTTGCTCGACGACGCCATCATGGAGTTGTACAACAAGGGTCAGATTACCGCCGATGACGCCTATACCAAGGCCAATGACAAAGCCCGTTTCCGGCCGCTGTTGAAAACACCGCCGACGGATTTTACAGAGGCGTGACCCATTTAGGCGATAAGGGTAAACCATGAAAAAACAGGAAGTCGATCACATCCTGACCCGGATGCTCGATTCTCACAGTAATGTTTCAGACCTCAATCTGACCGTGGGGAAACCTCTACAGGTGGAATCCGCCGGAGAACTCATGCCGGTTGGCATTACGCCTGAAATCAGGGAGCTGACCCCCTATCAGACGGAGACCTTTGCCCTGAACTTGGTCAATCAGGACCGGCGGCTCATTGAAGCGCTGGTCGAAACCGGCTCCTGCGACCTCTCTTATTCGCTTCCCGGCAAAGCCCGGTTTCGCGTGAATATCTTTTCACAAATGGGGCATTATTCAATCGTGCTCAGAAAACTGGAGTCAAGAATCCCGACCATCCGGGATCTGGGTCTTCCGAATTCATTTTATAAAATTTCAAAGGAAATCAACGGCATCGTTTTCGTTACGGGCACCACCGGCTCGGGTAAGTCCACCTCTCTGGCGGCGATCCTGGAAGAGATCAACGAGGCTCGCTCCGTGCATGTGGTAACCCTTGAAGACCCCATCGAATACCAACACCCCCATAAAAAAGCCACCTTCAACCAGCGTGAGCTGGGGACCGATTTCAACAATTTCGCCAGTGGCCTCAGGGCCGCCCTGCGCCAGGCGCCCAAGGTGATTCTGGTGGGTGAAATGCGCGACCGGGAGACCGTTGAAATCGGTCTCAATGCTGCGGAAACTGGACATCTGGTGCTGACCACCCTGCATACCATGAACGCCGGCCAGACCATTAACCGTATCCTGGGAATGTTCGCCAACGAGGAGGAGCGGCAGGTCCGCATCCGCCTGGCGGACACTGTTCGCTGGATCGTCGGGCAACGGCTGCTGCCCAAAATCGGCGGCGGCCGAGTAGCGGCTTTCGAGATCATGGGAACCAATTTGCGGGTCAAGGATGCCATCTTAAACGGTGAATCGGAAGGCAAGACCTTCTATGAGATGATGCAGGCCGGCCGGCCCTTCGGGATGACCACCTTCGACGATTATATCGTTCAGCTCTACGAACAGGGAATGATTACTCAGGAAACGGCCATGACTTTTGCTTCCCATAAAGGGGTGGCGGGCAGGGGAATCGATCGCATCAAGAGTTCGCGGGGGGAAGCCACCACCGATATCGAGAACCTTGAGATCGATCGCAATTACGAGAAAGCTTGATCGTATCGATCCGCACCTTTCCCAGGCAACGCGGATCGATTGGAGAAGCCATGGAAATTATATGCGATAGCTGTCAAAGCAAGTTTCGTATCCCCGACGAGAAATTGCCCCGGGATAAAACAGCCACATTAAAGTGCCCCAAATGCCGGAACCGCATCGTCGTGGAACCTAAAAAAAAGGAGCCGGAAGAGCCCGCCCTGCCGGATCTCGAAGAGGATTTTTTCTCTTTTGAGGAGGAAAATGCCGATCTTAGCGAGATCTCGGAAAAGCCGTTCGATTTCGTGGAGGAGGAGGGCAAGCGGGCGCTGCTATGCGAACCCGATCCCATGATCAAAAAGGCCGTCCTGCCCGTTCTGGAGGTTCTTGAATACCATGTCACCGAATCCAAAAATAGTCGCGAAGCGCTTAAAACCATGCGTTACCAGGACTACGACCTGATCGTGGTCAGTGAGGTTTTCGACACCGAAGATCCGGACACCAACGGGGTGTTGATCTACCTGGAACGCCTCAATATGTCCATCCGGCGCAATATCTATGTCGCCATGATTTCTCACCGTTTTCGAACCATGGACCACATGCACGCCTTTCAAAAAAGTGTCAACATCATCGTGAACGTGGATAACATCTCCGATTTTGATAAAATCCTGAGACGCGGCATCGCCGACCATGGCCTATTTTACCAAACCTATAAAGATAATCTTGCGTGATCGGGAATATCGGGGTAAACTACTTGCTTAAGTTTGAATGGGCGAACGCCTGACCGTTAAGCTCTTTTTACCCTTGAATACAGGAAAACATGAACCCGACCGGCAAATATACCTGTCAGGAATACCGTGAGGAGATGCTCCTTCTGGGCCTGCAACGACAGCTCGCTGATCCCGACCTGTCCGAAACGGAAAAACGGCGCCTTGCCGAAAAAATCCGTGAACTGGAAGAAAAGATGGGGATGAATTGATCATGGAAGCCTCTATTCGTCCCCTGACGCCCAACCTTTTTTTGATCGTTCTGGTCCCGCCCCTGGATGGATTTGACGATTTTATCGGCGCCTGGCTGGTAAAACGAGAGGACTGCGTTTACCTTGTGGATGTTGGTCCGGCAGTCACGGCGGATAAACTGATCGGTGCGCTGGATGCTTTAGGGGTAACCCACCTCGATTATATCTGTTTGACGCATATTCATCTCGATCACGCGGGCGCCATCGGGCACCTGTCCCGCCGGTTCCCCGGTGCGTCGGTGATCTGCCATCCCAAAGGCGAGGCGCATCTCGTGGACCCGGAACGGTTATGGCAGGGGACGCTGAAGACCTTGGGCGACACCGGCCGTGCCTATGGCCCCATCCTGCCCATCGATCAAGCGAGGCTGGCCGGCCCCGAGCAAATCGCCGCCGCGCCTTTCGAGGTCATCGATACCCCCGGCCATTCCCCGCATCATTTTACCTTCGTGGACAAGGACCTTTTTTTTGCCGGAGAGGCCGGCGGGGTCTGCCTTCCGGTGCCCTCGGGAAACGTTTACCTGAGGCCGGCAACACCGCCGCGCTTTTTTATGGAAACCTCCCTGGCCAGCATTGACCGGTTGATGGCGGCTAAGCCGAAAACCCTTTGCTATGGGCATCTGAGCATGCGCGAAGATGGCATGGCCATGTTGCGGAAACACCGCGATCAATTGCTTTTGTGGAAGCGGGTCCTGATGGATTGCATGGATAAGACGGATGGAGATCCCATGGGAACCGTCGATCAATGGATTGATGTGCTGCTGGAAAAAGACCCTCTGCTTGCCGGTTTCCGGGAGCTAACACCCTTGCAACAGCAGCGCGAACGCAGCTTTTTAAGCAATAGCGTGAAGGGTTTTATCGGTTATCTCAAAGACTCTCGCTGATAATCCGCAGCCCCTCCAGAGTAAGCGATCCATCCACGGCATCGATGGTTTTCGCCACGTTGGCCATCAAGGGCGCCAAACCGCCAGTGGCCAGCACCATGGGCGATGACTGCATTTCTTCCTTTGTTCTGCTCACGATCCCGTCCACCAGGCCGGCATAACCAAAAATGATCCCCGATTTGATGCACGCGATGGTATCCTTGCCGACCACCTGTTCGGGGGGTTCGAAAATTTCCACCCTGGGCAGCTTGGATGCTTCGCGAAACAAGGCCTCGGAGGCAATCATGATTCCCGGGCTGATGACTCCGCCCAGGTATTCTCCCTTTTCGGATACGACGTCGAAGGTGGTTGCGGTTCCGAAATCGATGATGATCAGACTCTTTTTGTATTTATGGTAGGCTGCCACGGCGTTGACGATGCGGTCCGCCCCCACTTCGGCGGGGTTGTTGAACAGAATCGGCATCCCGGTATAGGAGCGCGCGTTCACCCAGTGGGGCGAATGGCCCAGGTATTTGCGGCAAAAGGAGTCCAAAATGGTGACCATGGGGGGCACCACCGAGGAAATCACGGTTCGTTTGATCTGGCCGGCGTCGATGCCGTCAATGGCGAATAGGCTGTTGACGATCACATTGAATTCGTCTTCCGTGGTTTTGCGTTCCGTGCGGATTCGCCAATCCTTGACCAATGTATCCTGCCGGTAGATTCCCATCACGGTATTGGTGTTGCCCACATCAATGACAAGGAGCATGCTTGCCTCCACGTTATGGCTTGCTGATTGTTACGGTAAAAAATTCAGGGGTTGCCTGAACAAGGGTCGTGTCAAGCGGTAATTTGATGCCCGCCTTGAGGCGATGCGTTCCCGGCGCCAGGCCGTCGAGGTCGATGGCAACGGAAAATGCCGGGTCCGACTCTATTCGGCTGACGACCGCCTCCGGTCCGCTGACGGCCAGGCTGATGGTTTCCGGCTCGATTCGGTAATTGAAAGACGTGCCTCTTGCAGCCAGCGGCAGATTCTCCAATCGGCGGGTAACCATCTTGGGCCGTATATCGATTTCAGCGATCACAAGGCGTGAGGGCGGTTCCACGCCGATGGTTTCCGGGATGTTCAAGGGGATTTCCTGCTTGAAGGATTCCGATCTCTCTTTTAGGTTGATCGGAAGGGTCCGGACCGTACCCAGCGCTTCAAGCATGGCCTTGGTTCCCGTCAGCCGAACCTGATCCGGTTTCAGCCGCACCGTCGCAACGGCAAACCCCGGCGCCGGGTCGCCTTCCAATTGGGGCAGGACATCGACCATCCGGCTCGTTTTTTTCTCTAAACGAACGGTCACCGCGCTCGTCAGGGGGGTGATCAAAGACACGCCTTTGGGCAGTTCGACCATGGCCGCTTCAATGGACAATCGGTGGGTGCCCCGCTTGAGGCCGGCAAGGTCGAATCGGCACACAACCTTTGCCGAGGCATTGTCCTCGTCGACGGAAGGTGTCGCGGCCAGCTTCAGGCGAACCGGCTCTTTCTCCGTCACGATCATGAGGTCATCGGAAAGGCCTTCAAACGTCGCATTGATATCGACGGTCCACTGCCGGGTTTGCGTTCTGGAAGCCACGGCCATGGCCCCTCCGGCCACCAGCAGAAAGAGCAGACTCCATAAGATCCAGGTCAAATAGGGACGGTTTTTGGCGGTTGTGGATAGATTCATGGGATTATGCGCCGCGAATGGCATCGATGACGGCAAGGGTTGCCCGGGTGCGCGCCACATCGTGAACACGAACCATGTGGGCGCCCTGCATGGCGGCCGCCGCGACGGTTGCCTGGGTGCCCCAGGCGACTTCGGCACTGAGCGGGTCGATATCCTTTGCTACAGCGCTTTTCACCAGTTGGCGGATAAACGCCTTCCGGGATGCGGCGATCAGGACCGGCTTGCCGGTTGATAGGAAACGATCGATATGGTTCATAATTTCTAAGTTATGGGCGCTCGTTTTGCCGAAACCGATGCCCGGATCGAGAATGATGGCATCCGGATCGACACCGGCCGCGACCGCTTTTCGGGCCGCTTGGTCAAGAAAGGTCAGGATATCCGGGATCAGGTCGTCATAAACCGGATTGATCTGCATGTTCTTGGGGGTGCCCTGCATGTGCATGAGGATCAGCGGGACCCGGGTTTCGGCTGCTGCTGCCGCCATCTTGGGGTCCATTCGAAGGGCACTGATGTCATTGATGATCGTCGCGCCGGCATCCACGGCGGCATGCGCCACCGATGCCTTGGTGGTGTCGATGGAAATGGGCACCTTGATCTGCCTGGCCAGGCTTTCGATGACCGTCAGCACGCGCTTTTTCTCTTCGGCCTCGTCCACCGGGTCGGAATATGGCCTGGTCGATTCACCACCAATATCCAGAATGTCGGCGCCCTCGGCGACCAGTTGCAATCCGTGGGCGATGGCCTTTTCGGCGGCGTAAAAATGACCGCCGTCGGAAAACGAGTCGGGGGTGATGTTAACGATCCCCATGATCAGGGTGCGGCGCCCCAATTCAAGGTGGTGGGGGCCGCAAGTAAGCGTGTGCTCAGGCATAGATATGCTCACCTAATTTATAGTCAAGTTCAGTGTTTCGGTTATCTCAAGCAGCAGTCAAGCATAGGTGGTTTTCTTATGCGTTGCAATTAAAGCGCGTTGTTTATTCTATGCGTTCTCATCACTTTTTCCCGTATCGGATTTTTCTTCCGAAGTCTTGTCGGAATTAGCTTCGGAATTAGCTTCGGGCTTGGCTTCGGGCTTGGCTTCGGGCTTGGCTTCCGGAGCGGCGGTCTGCTCGGCGGCATCGCGTGAGGGCTCGCCGTCTTCTTCGGTTTCCTCGTTGTTTTGCGGTTTCTGGGGCAGCTTGATGTCGGGACGCACCTGAAGAATTATCTCATCCAGTTCCGCGCCTAAAATCGTCTCCTTTTCCAGCAGTTGCTCGGCCAGTTTATGGAGAACGTCAAGGTTTTCGGTCAAAACGGTTTTGGCCCGATCATAGGAGTTCTGGATCAGTTTGTTGATTTCCGCGTCGATCTTGCGGGCCGTCTCATCGGAATAATCACGATGCTGGGCGATTTCCCGGCCCAGAAAAACCTGCTCTTCGTCCTTGGCGAAAGACAGCGGACCCAAATCGCTCATGCCCCAGCTGCGAACCATTTGCTGGGCCAGTTCCGTGGCTTTTTTAATGTCGTTGGACGCGCCGGTACTGATGCGGTTGAAAACGATTTCCTCGGCCACGCGGCCGCCATAAGCGATGGCCAGTTCGGCTTCCAGTTGGTCTTTATACCGAAAATCGCGTTCTTCGGGAAGAAACCAGGTTACGCCCGCGGCCCGGCCCCGGGGGATGATGGTGATTTTGTTGACCGCGTCGGTATCGGGAATAAAGCGTGCCACCAGGGCATGTCCGCCTTCATGATAGGCCGTGGTTTTGCGATCCTCCTCGCGGATGACCTTGGATTTTCTCTCAAGGCCCATGTAGACCTTGTCCTTGGCATCCTCGAAGTCCATCATCTCCAGTTTCTCTCTGTTGCGTTTGGCCGCCAGAAGGGCCGCCTCGTTGACCAGGTTCTCCAGGTCGGCGCCGGAAAAGCCGGGCGTGCCCTTGGCAAGGACAATGGCGTTGACGTCCGAGGCGACAGGCGTGCGTTTCATGTGGACCCGCAGGATTTTCTCCCGTCCCTTGATATCCGGTAGCGATACCACCACCTGACGGTCGAACCGGCCGGGGCGCAGCAGCGCCGGGTCGAGAACGTCCGGCCGGTTTGTGGCCGAGATGAGAATGACGCCTTCATTGGATTCGAACCCGTCCATTTCCACAAGAAGCTGGTTCAAGGTTTGCTCTCGCTCATCATGCCCGCCCCCGAGCCCGGCCCCGCGATGACGGCCGACGGCATCGATTTCATCTATAAAAATAATGCAGGGGGCGTTTTTCTTACCCTGCACGAAAAGATCGCGTACCCGGGAGGCGCCCACACCAACGAACATTTCCACGAAATCAGAACCGCTGATGCTGAAAAACGGCACTCCGGCCTCTCCGGCGATGGCCCTGGCCAAAAGCGTTTTGCCAGTTCCCGGGGGGCCCATGAGCAGAACGCCCTTGGGAATCCGGCCGCCCAGGCGGGTGAATTTTTTGGGGTCTTTGAGAAAATCGACGATTTCTTCAAGCTCTTCCTTGGCCTCGTCAATGCCGGCGACATCTTCGAAGGTGACTTTTTCCTGTTGATCGGAAAGCAGGCGTGCACGGCTTTTTCCAAAGGACATGGCTTTGCCGCCACCGCTTTGCATCTGACGCATGAAAAAGATCCAAACACCGATGAGAACGATCATCGGGAACCAGGATACCAGGATCGACATGTACCAGGGGGACTCCGCCGGTGGTTTGGCGTTGATCGTCACGCCTTTCTCCTTCAACCTCTGGATGAGGGCCGGATCATGGGGCGCATAGATTTTGAAATGGCTGCGATTGAGGTCCGTTACCCGGATTTCCTGGCCTTGTATGGTGACCTCGGCCACTCGATCGGCATCCACCATGGCCAGAAATTCGGAATAACTGATGTCGTTCTGGGTCATCTGTTGCTGACTGAACAGATTATATAGCATTACCATCATCAAAGTGATGACCAGCCAAAGGGCCAAGTTCTTATAAAATGGATTCAACTGCAGGTTCCTCCTAGAGATGATGCTTCGGATTGGAAAAGTGGTTTTTGTTTTATGGTTAAATTGATAATAAGACAGGATCACACTAAGCATTAATGGGTGTCAAGCAAGAAAAAATCGACACATAAAACCTTTGATGTCGTCGGCGTGACCTTCGCCCGCTCGTCGATGCGCCACCCAACCAGCCAGATAATACGCTGCTGATCGGCCAGAATGGGGATCGAGGCTCTCTCTTCGCGGCGGATGCCGTGGTCGATGAAAAATTTTTTTATTTTCTGAGATCCGGAAGCGCCCAGCGGAACAAACCGATCACCGGGCAATTTGCCGCGCAGGACCAATGGCGGCGAGAGCCTGTTCAGATCAAAAAAAGCCTGACGGGAACCGGTATCGCCCCATCGGGGAAGACTGTCCGGTTGGCGGATCTCGAATCGAAGGCCAATGCCCAGGGATTCGACCTTGACCGTACAGGGGAACGGGCCCTGGATCACGGTTGGTGCCATGTTTGGGTGATTCGCGGGTTGCCGTGGATGATCGCCGATCAGCATCAGATCCAATCCGTTCCGGCTTCGGGAGGCGCGAATCCCGCGGGGCAGGTGGACGGATTTGCCGTCTTTGCCTTGCTCCAGAAGCGCCTGGATGGACTGGATATGGACGAATCCGATTTGTCTGAGGGTGCCGGTCAACTCGAGCAGCGCACGGCGCAGGCACCTTCGCACCAATGCCGGGTGCATGCCCTGCAAGGCGTTGATGCGAAAGGATAGGCGTCCCTTTGCATGATGCGTGAGCGCGCCGGCATAAGAGGCATCGACCAACCCTTCGATCCATTCGTCTTCGGTGCGCATCACCTCGGCCAGTTGGCTCAATTGTCTTTCGATGCGCGGGTTGTACTCGGCGGTCAGAAGCGGCAACAGCCGGTGGCGGACGCGGTTGCGCACAAACCGTAGATCCCGGTTGGATGCATCCGTTACGAAGGTGATTTTATTTTGTCTGGCGAAGGCTTCGATTTGCGGCCGGGAAACCTGGATCAGCGGCCTGATGATCCGGTTTTGACGCATGGGCATGATGCCGGACAGGCCCTTGGGGCCGGATCCGCGAAGCAGTGCCATCAGCATCTGCTCGGCATTATCGTTCAGATGGTGCCCCAGGGCAAGTTTGTTGTAACCCGCATCGATCATGGTTTTCTTGAAAAATGCATATCGCACGCGACGGGCGGCTTCTTCGGGGCTAAGTCCCAGGCCCCGCTTGACCTTTGTAACGTGCGCGCTGGTGATGTGGTGAGGCAGGCCCAGATCAATGGCCGCCTTTTCGACCGTCCGGGCGTCACGATCGGCCTGGGCGCCGCGCAGAAGGTGGTTAAGATGTGCCACACCGAGGCTGATGCCGAGTTCCACCGCCAGTTGGTTTAAAACGAATAACAGGACCATGGAATCCGGGCCGCCCGAAACCCCTACCAGCACCCGGTCACCTGGCGCCAGCAGCCGATGCTCGGACAGTGCCCGCTTGACCGAGGTTAACAGATCCTGGTTGTCATAAGCTGTTGAGGATGGTGGCATGAATCAGTTCGGCGTTTTTCCGATTCCAGAACCCGATCCGTCCGCACCTGACGGCCACTTCACTTTTACCGTCAATGGTCTCGGTGATTTTGACCACCACCGGGGACCCGTCGGTCTGATGTGCTTTGATCGATATCTTGCCATCGTCCGAGGTGTTTTCGTCGATGGCGATTTTCAGGTAGCCCAGACTATGGAACGTCGCTTCCCGGGTCTGGTCGAACGTTTGGTTGTACGTACGGGTCAATTCTCCCGCGACGTAGGTATAAACCCCCGTGCCGACGGCAGCACCGATAAAAAGGGGCGCACAGCCACAAACGAGCGCAAGAGAAAACAATAGACAAATCTGAGTAGCGAATTTCGGCATTACGTATCCCTTCGAATAAACCTTGTCGATGATTTCATTTAATATGCCTGCTTTATTGCAATGGTCGGGGTAAGTCAATATTTCAGCGCCAATCCGTCGCTTTCCGATTCGTAATCCCACTTTTTTAGGCCATATCGGGGTTAGCTCTTGAAAAACCGAACGAAACTATATTATAGGGCCAGCGGTTGTGCTAGGCGGGGAGTTAGCGGTGCCCTTTACCCGAAATCCGCTTCATGCGGGGCTGAATTCCCCCTCTAGCGTTAATCTCGAATCATTCGTACCATTTTGACCGGCCGCCGCGTAACAGACGGTCTCGAACCTCGTCAGGTCCGGAAGGAAGCAGCGATAAGGGATGCGGTGTGTGTCGTGGATCGATCCCGGTCAACCAATGGCTTCGATTGTTCAGGTTATCGCGACGGGGGGTGCACAACCATTTTTCATCCGATCTTGCATCTCCTCTCGATTCTCTTTCATTTTTTTAAGCAACTTACCTAATTTACAATTAATTTTTTTAAGCCGACAACCCCGGGCATATGCTTGACAAGCCCGCATCTGGTCTTATTATCTAACCACTTTAAGGTCCCAAACACACTCAAGCACATGAAATTCAGGTGCTTGACAACAATCGGGCACCCACCGTCCGCATAGTGATGAGAAAATCAAGCCTAATCGGGAGAGACAGAAGCTGATGGCTATTAAGAAGAAGATTGTGATTGAAGACGAAAAGGAAAATCAAGGCCCGGACCATCCATCCGAACCGGCGGAAGATGAGACGGCGTCACCCTCGGACAGCGATGCCAACGCGGCCCTGAATGATCTTGAGGAAAAAGTCGCCGAAGCACAGGCCGAGGCGCGAGAGAATCATGATCGACTGCTGCGCATGGCTGCCGAGTTCGAAAACTTCAAAAAGCGGTCGGCCCGCGAGATGGAGGATACCCGGAAATACGCCACCGAGCAGCTGATTACACAACTGCTTACCGTCGTGGATAATCTGGAGCGCGCCATCGCGTCCGCCGGTGCCGAGAATTCAAACGACCAGGGGGTCGTGGACGGCGTTTCGCTGACTCTGGCCGAAGTGATGAAAATTTTGGAAAAACACCATGTCAGCCCCATCGAATCCCTTGGTAAACCATTTGATCCCGCTTTTCATCAGGCAATGACCCAGGAGGAGCGGGAAGACCATCCGCCCAACACGGTGGTCCAGGAATACCAGAAAGGCTACCTGATTCACGACCGGTTGCTGCGTCCGGCCATGGTCGTGGTCTCGAAAGCGTCCCAGGGCGGGAAATCGCCCGAGGATTCAATTGATACCAATGCATAACTTATTTACTATACACTTTAGGATTGTTGAAGGTTAAGGAGGAATATTATATGGGCAAGATTATCGGAATCGATCTCGGGACCACCAACTCATGTGTGGCCATCATGGACGGCGGGGATGCGAAAGTGATCACCAACGCTGAAGGCGGCCGGACCACGCCATCCGTCGTGGCCGTGAGCGAAAGCGGCGAGAGAATGGTGGGACAGGTTGCCAAGCGCCAGGCCATTACCAACCCGGAGAACACGGTGTTTGCCGTCAAACGGTTGATTGGTCGTAAATTTTCATCGCCCGAGGTTCAAAAGGACGTCAGCATTTTGCCGTATCAAGTCAAGAATGCCGAGAACGGCGATGTGCGTATCGATCTCAGGGGCAAGCTCCACAGCCCCGCGGAAGTTTCTTCGTTTATCCTTGCTCATATTAAAAAGTATGCCGAGGATTATCTTGGAGAACCCGTCACTGACGCCGTGATCACCGTGCCGGCCTACTTCAACGACAGCCAGCGCCAGGCCACCAAGGACGCCGGCAAGATTGCCGGCCTGAATGTGCAGCGCATCATCAACGAACCCACCGCCGCTTCTCTGGCTTATGGCCTGGACAAGCGCAGCGAGGAAAAGATCGCCGTGTTCGACCTCGGTGGCGGAACCTTTGATATCTCGATCCTTGAGATCGGCGAGGGCGTCTTTGAGGTAAAATCCACCAATGGCGATACCCATCTTGGCGGCGAGGATTTCGATTTGCGGATCATCGACTATCTGGCCGACGAATTTAAAAAAGATCAGGGCATCGACCTGAGGAGTGACAAAATGGCTCTCCAGCGGCTGAAGGAAGCTGCCGAAAAAGCCAAGATGGAACTCTCTTCCTCCATGGAAACCGATGTCAATCTGCCCTTCATCACCGCCGATGCCAGCGGACCCAAACATCTCAATGTAAAAATCACGCGCGCCAAACTCGAAGGACTGGTCGCCGACCTTCTGGACAACCTGGAAGCGCCCTGTCGAACTGCCCTCAAGGACGCCGGCCTCTCCACCGGAGAGATCAA
Source organism: uncultured Desulfosarcina sp. (assembly GCA_963668455.2). Classification (GTDB taxonomy): domain Bacteria; phylum Desulfobacterota; class Desulfobacteria; order Desulfobacterales; family Desulfosarcinaceae; genus Desulfosarcina. Next base: position 124,105 of record CAXXOY010000009.1, on the reverse strand, counting down.
TGAGGTTATCCTGGTGGGTGGCATGACACGTATGCCGGCGGTTCAGGAACGCGTAAAACGGATTTTCGGCAAGGATCCCCATAAAGGCGTCAACCCCGACGAAGTCGTGGCCCTAGGGGCCGCCATTCAAGGCGGCGTTCTCAAGGGTGATGTCAAGGATGTCCTGCTCCTGGATGTGACGCCGCTTTCTTTGGGTATCGAGACTCTGGGCGGGGTGATGACCAAGCTGATCGAGAAGAATACCACCATCCCCACCCGCAAGAGCCAGGTGTTCTCCACGGCGGCGGACAATCAGCCGGCGGTTTCCATCCATGTGCTCCAGGGTGAGCGTGAGATGGCGGAGAGCAACAAAACCCTAGGCCGTTTCGAGCTGGTCGGCATCCCGCCCGCACCGCGTGGTGTGCCCCAGATCGAGGTGACTTTTGACATCGACGCCAACGGCATCGTCAAGGTGTCGGCCAAGGATACGGCCACCGGTAAGGAACAGTCCATCCAGATCACGGCTTCCAGCGGCCTCTCCAAGGAAGAGATTGATAATTTGGTCAAGGATGCCGAGATGCACGCGGACGATGACAAGAAAAAGAAAGAGCTGGTCGAGGCCAGAAACCATGCCGACACCCTGCTCTACTCCACCGAAAAATCCCTGAAGGATCTGGGAGACAAAGTGGATGAGGAAACGCGCGGCAAAATCAGAACCGCTTCAGAGGCGTTGAAAAAATCCATGGAAGGTGAGGATGTGGCCGAGATTCAAAGGCTCAGTGAAGAACTCACCCAGGCGTCACACAAAGTGGCCGAGGCCATGTATAAAGAAGCGTCAGCGGCCGGTGCCGAAGGCGCCGCTCCCGGGGCTGACGCCGGTGCTGCCGGCGCCGACGCTGCCGGGGCGGGTGCTTCCACGGCCGATGACGATGTGGTGGATGCCGATTTCGAGGAAGTGAAAGATAAAGATAAATAAAAAATAGTGTTAAGTGCTAAGTGATTAAGTGGACGGATGCTTAATCACTTAGCACCTTTTTTAGAGGCTTTCCTGCTTTCAATCCTTATTCTCCGCTAAAAAACTTTCCTCCTGCCCCGCATACTGTTTGCGCAGTTTGGGTTTTTCTATCTTTCCGGTGGGGTTGCGCGGAACATCGCCAAAAATGATCTTTCGGGGCCGCTTGTAGCGCGCCAGGGCTTCGCAATGGGCCATCACGTCCTCTTTTGACAGATCGGCGCCTTCCTTCACCTTGATAATGGCCGTGGCGATTTCTCCCAAACGCAGGCTTGGCAGGCCGATTACCGCTGCATCCTGGATGGTGGGATGCGCCATCAGAAAATCTTCGATTTCAACGGGGTAGATGTTTTCTCCGCCGGTGATGATCACATCCTTCTTGCGGTCCACCAGCCAGATAAACCCTTCCGCGTCTTCCCGGGCCACATCGCCGGTAAGCAGCCATCCGTTTACAATCGTTTTGGCCGTGGCTTCAGGGTTTTTATAATACTCCTGCATCACCCCCGGGCCTTTGACAATCAATTCTCCGGGGGTTCCCTGGGGTACCGGTTTCAAAGCATCGTCGACGATTTGGAATTCCCAGTCAAAGCCGGGGCGGCCGATGGCGCCGACTTTGTCGGTGTTGCCGATTCCCAGGTGGATACAACCCGGGCCCGTGCATTCGGTCAGGCCGTAATTGGTATCGTATTGGTGGTTTGGAAAATGCCGGTGCCACTCGCGGATCAGGCTCGCAGGTACGGGTTGGGCGCCGATGTGCATCAGCCGCCACTGGTCCAACTGATAGTTTTTCAGTTTCACGTCTCCGCATTCGATGGCAAAGAGAAGATCCAGTGCCCAGGGCACCAGCAGCCAGACGATGGTCACCTTCTCCTCGGAAACCGCTTCAAAAATCCAGCGGGGCTCGATCCCTTTGAGGATTACGGTTTTGGCGCCGACAATGAAATTGCCGAACCAGTGCATTTTGGCGCCCGTATGATACAGCGGCGGAATCAGAAGAAAGTTGTCTTCATGCGTCTGATTGTGATGGCGGTTTTCTATATAACAGGCATGCTCCAGGTTACGGTGGCTGAGTCGCGTCGCTTTCGGGGTGCCGGTGGTGCCGGAGGTGAAGTACAGGGCGGCATCGTCGCAAATATCGATGGCGACGTCAGGCGCTTTCGGCGGGTGGGTTTCCATCAACCGATCCAGGGATTCCGCCCATGCCGGACGCAAGTCCTCGGGACCGGCGAAAATAAAGGCTTTTACATGACTGGAAATATCGTGCCGAATTTCCTCCACCCGTTCGGTGAATTCCTGCCCGAAAATAAAAGCCCTGGCTTCGGCGGTATCGGTACAGTTGGCGATGGTTTTGGCGACGAAGCGAAAGTTTAAGGGAACCACCCAGGCGCCGGTACGCAAAACACCGAAATAGGCGGGCAGCCAGGTAATCCCGTTCATCATCAGGTGAACGACGCGGTCCCCTTTGCGGATGCCCCGGGCCATCAGCCCTTGGGCAATGGCATTGGCCTGATCGTCAAAGGTCTTCCAAGTAATTTCAACCCGGCGGTCCTTGGCCGGTTCACGTTCGATCAGAGCGGTTTCCTCGCCGTACATCCTTGCGTTTCTGGCCAGGATTTCAGTAATCAGCATGGCTTTTTCCTGTTTGAGTGTGGTCGCAAGCTGTGGTGCGGACAATTGATGGGCCATAACAAAATGCCATGCAATGGTCAAGGCGGGGTGGGGGGCCGCAGCAATTCTCGCTGAACACGTAAATTGTTAAAGAGGGGCGAATCGCCAAGGCAGATTGATGGAAATTTGTCAGTTGAGCAGCACAATGCCGGCCGCAAAGATTGGCCATGAGTATTCTTATTGCCTGTTCGATAGAATTTGGTCGTAGCTGTGCGTCGCCGGCAGAAAGAAAAACCGGATTATAGGGGGGGGTAACATGGATGGACTGAATTGAAGTTAAGGGGGCTCCAACATCGGTGGATCGAAAAGATAGGTCAAAAGATGGTCCCAACTTCTGAAAATCAAAATGCGGAATGTACAGCGTAGTTGATTCCAGTATTCTTTACGGGAACTGAATTTGCCACGGCATTTTTGATATAAAGGATCGGTCAATTCGAAAATCTGATGGAAGAAAAAAGCCAGTAGGTTGAGGATGAAAAAGATCATCGACAAATTGTTTTTTCCATGACCGAAATTGTGCTCGAGATGATAACCTTGATTTTTCAGGGTGTTAAAAGTCTCGTTTTCAATTTTCCAGCGGGCGCGTCCGCACCGCACTAACTCTTTGATATTTTTTTCATCGATGAAGATGTCGGTCACCCAACTATTTCGATAGGTTGTTTTTCCGTCTTTGACAATCTGGTATTCAAAAAAGTTTACGTTGTCGGCATCTTTCGTCCCGTTTAAAGGAACCTGGTTGATCCAACGGTAGGTGTGACAGCGATCGTTGGATGGGGCATCGATAGTCAGATGGCCACCTTCGCCCAATTGGGTCAGTTCATTGACCCATTCGAAAAGGATTTTGTGATCGGACGGTTTCGCCACCAAAATAAAAGACATCCGTTCCTGTTTGGCCTCATCGATGAAAGGCTGCTTGGAGTATAACCCATCGCCACCGATAATGAATTTTATCTTGGGATGACGTTTACGCAGGTCACGAATTAACCGTTTGCCGGCATTGATTTCACAGTCCTGCTTTTCCGTACCGTCGGTGTTGGCGACCTGCTCGGGTGCAAAGGGAATAACATGCCTTTTATCCGGATGAACCATTGCGGCTTGAAGAATCTGATGGTGGTATCGGGTTTTCTTTTTCGATTTTGTGATCAGGCAATGGGGACAATGGATTTTTTCTGAAGAAAAATATTCAGAGCCGTCAATGGCTACCAGATAGTAACCATCGAGGACTTGATAGTGCACCAAATGCTTCCCGCGCTGTAGGCCGCTGAACAGGTCATCGAAGATGCAATCGATGGACTCGTTCGACAAACCGTCGAGGACATCGCGCAATTGAGAATCTTTTGGGATGGATGAGACTTGGAAAAGCGCTTTGAGGTTGTTTTGTTGTATCGACTCTTCCAGCCTGCGCTGGAAGGCGAGCATGGAAGGGTCTTGGAATACCATCATGGCAAAGGCACTCATCAGGCAGTCATGCACACAATAATCGACTTTAGCCTCTTGTCGGCTATCATCGATCATCCTGAATCGCTCTGACATTTTTTTTCGCATGGCAGAGAAGCTGAGATGTTTTTTTTGATGCATCCGCCCGCCTTTCCGTAACCCACTGAAAACATACAACAAAAAAGGGCGGATGTCTAGACAAAAATTATTTGCAACTATATCAGTGGGTTATGGTGTTTTCGTATTATTAACAGTGCGAAAAATAAGTTTGAGAAAGTCTATGATTATCTGAATTTACGGAATGAATTTTTTCGCCGAGAATTGCTGGGGGGGCCGGTGATCGGTGATTGACGGGGCGCCTTTCTTCCCTTTAGGGGAGGGTGGGGGAAATAAGTGTTGAATCTTGCTCCCGTTTTCACTAAAATGCGCCGCCATCGGTAATAGATTCAGATATCAATCGTATGCAGCCGGCCGAATTAAGGATGGGCGTTAATGAAAGTGTTGGTCAGTGACAATCTGGGAGAAGAAGGAATCCGCATGTTCGAGGATGCGCCCGGCATCGATGTGGATGTTAATACCGGGCTTGATGCGGATGCCCTGGAGGCGATCATCGGTCGGTACGATGCCCTGGTGATCAGAAGCGCAACCAAAGTCACCGATACGTTGCTGCAGGCGGCGACCCGGCTGAAAGTGGTGGGGCGGGCCGGCATCGGCCTGGACAATGTGGATATCCCGGCCGCCACTCGTCGAGGGGTGGTGGTGATGAATACCCCCACCGGCAATGTGGTCACAACGGCCGAGCATACCATTGCCATGATGCTGGCCCTTACGCGTAACATCCCCAAGGGAACCATGGGCTTGCGGGAGGGCCGCTGGGAAAAGAAACAGCTCCAGGGACGTGAGTTGTTTCACAAGGTTTTGGGTGTGATCGGCTTCGGCAAGATCGGCGCTATTGTTGCCGATCGGGCCCGGGGGCTGAAAATGAATGTTCTCATCCATGATCCCTTTGTGACCCCCGAGCAAATCGAAAAGGCCGGATTCGAATGTGCGGACCTGGATACCTTATACGCCCGCGCCGACTACATCAGCGTGCATGTCCCCAAGCTGAAAAACACGGTCGGCATGGTCAACAAGGCGGCTTTTGCCAAAATGAAGCCGGGGGTCATGATCCTGAACTGTGCAAGGGGCGGGATCATCGAAGAAAACGATCTGCTGGAAGCCATTGAGTCTGGAATCGTCGCCGGCGCCGCTCTGGATGTTTTCGAAACCGAACCGCCGGGGGCCTCTCCGCTGATCACCAATGAGCATGTGATTTGCACGCCTCATCTGGGCGCCTCCACACGCGAGGCCCAGACCAACGTGGCCGTGGCCGTGGCCCGGCAGATTATCGATTTTCTCGTAGAGGGGACGGTGGTCAATGCGGTGAACATGCCCTCGGTGACCGGCGAGCTGCTGGAAAAGGTCGGCCCCTATTTGACCCTTGGGGAGCGCATGGGCTGCCTTCAGGCCCAGTTGGTCAAAGGTCCTATCAAGGAGGTGGTGGTCGAATTTCACGGCGACTTCAAAGACCTTGATCTGTCGCCCATCCCCACGGCGGTATTAAAGGGAATATTGACCCCGGTGGTGAAAGACGACGTCAACTTTGTCAATGCCCAGGTGATGGCGCAACAGCGGGGCATCAAGGTAACGGAAACCACCAGTCCTGAATCGGATTATTACGCCAACCAGATCACGGTGCGGGCGATCACTACGGAGATGACCAGTGTGGTCTCCGGTACGATTTTCGGCCGTAAGGATCCGAGGATCGTCAAAATCGATAAATTTCGCCTGGAAATGATTCCCCACGGCCATATGGCGTTGATTCATAATATCGACAAGCCCGGTTCCATTGGAGAAATCGGCACAACGCTGGGACGCCATGGTATTAACATCGGCAGAATGCAGGTGGGCCAGGAAGAGGAGGGGGATCGCAATATCATTTTCCTGACCACGGATACCCCGATTCCGGAAAACGTGGTGGAAGATATGCGGCAATTGTCGTTGGTGAAAACCGTAACCCCGCTGGAATTTTAAGCGTGTCCTCCCGCGAATGGTTCCCACGCGTGGAGGGACCTAAATAGGACCCCACCGTTTCAAGGAGCATGATTGCCATGACAGATGATAAACAAAAGACTCAATCGCCAGGTGACAAGTCGGCGGCTGCCGGATCACCGCCCCTCCCGGCGATCAATTTCGCGACCTTCGTTTTTTCCCTTAATTCGTCTGCTCTTGTGCAGCTGGGCGTGATAGACGACCCCATGACCGGACAGAAGACCAAGAATCTGCCCGTGGCCAAGCAGACCATTGATGTGATCTCCATGCTTCAGGAAAAGACCCAGGGAAACCTGACCGCCGATGAAGCGGCGATGATCAAGAATATCCTGTACGATTTGCGCATTATCTACGTAAAAGAAACCAGGTGACCTCAAAAAGGACCGCCGCTTGATATGGAACCTCTGATCGTCCGCGCGCCGGCCAAAATCAATCTGTTTTTGCGCATCACCGGCAGACGGCCGGACGGGTATCATGACCTGCTCTCGCTTATGTGTCCCGTGGGGCTGTACGATACCTTGCGCCTCTGGTTCGACCGGCCCGGAATATCCGTTTCCTGCGCCCATCCCGACGTACCCGAAGATTCAAGCAATCTGGTGGTGCGGGCGGCGGCATTGTTTTTCGAGGCCGCCAAAAAAGGCGAAGGTGATCTTGGGGTGCACATCGCGTTGGAAAAACAGATTCCGGTTGGGGCCGGGCTGGGCGGGGGAAGCAGTGACGCCGCCGCCGTACTGATGGCCCTTAACGATCATTTCGGCGCTCCCCTGAACAACCCTGAGCTTAAGCGCCTGGGCGCGCGGATCGGCGCCGATGTTCCCTTTTTCGTTTGCGGCAGGCCCGCTGTTGCAAGCGGGATCGGTGATCGCCTGGAAGCTTTTTCTCACCTGGATCACTGGACCGCGCTGCTGGTGTATCCGAATGCGTCTATCTCGACCGCATGGGTGTATAAAAATCTGAATTTAAGATTGACAAAAGAAGAAAAAAAACTTAGAAATTCATACTTTGACGACCGGTTATTCTCCATGGAAAAACACCTTGTAAATGATTTGGAACCGGTAACGGAGCGGGCGCTTCCGGTAATCGGCGAGATTAAGCGGTTGCTTAAAGCAAACGGCGCCAAAGGTGCTATGATGACCGGTAGCGGCTCGACGGTTTTTGGTTTATATACGGACAACCATCAAGCCATGATGGCGCATGACGCCTTGCTTGGCTTGGCGGAAAGCCGAGAATGGACGGTTTTGGCGGCGGAGTTGCTGGTCTGAAATGGTCTTTTTTTTAATTGAGGGGTTCGTGGTAAACTATTAATTGCTGGGGCGTCGTCAAGTGGTAAGACACAGGATTTTGGTTCCTGCATTCGGAGGTTCGAGTCCTCCCGCCCCAGCCAATCTTCGATAAATGGAGTGGCGTTTTAAAAGTGACTGGCAACAAACCTAATTTTTGCATTTTTACCGGAAATTCAAATCCTGATCTGGCTTATAGAATAAGTGACTATCTTGACATGCCGCTTTGCGGCGCCATCGTCAAGCGCTTCAGCGACGGCGAAATCCAGATCGAAATCGAAGACAATGTTCGCACAAAAGATGTTTTCGTTGTTCAGTCCACATGCGAGCCGGTCAACGACAACCTTGTTGAGTTGTTGCTAATGATGGACGCCCTCAAGCGAGCCTCGGCACGTCGTATCACCGCCGTGATTCCCTATTACGGCTACGCCCGCCAGGACAGAAAAGTCGCTCCCCGTGTTCCCATAAGCGCCAAACTGGTTGCCGATCTGTTGACCGCCGCCGGGGCGACGCGTGTCATCACGATGGATCTGCATGCCGGGCAAATCCAGGGATTTTTCAATATCCCGGTGGATAACCTTTACGCCGCACCGGTGCTTCTCGATTATATTAAAGATAATTTTACCAACGAGCTGGTTATCGTTTCCCCCGATGCCGGTGGGGTCGAGCGGGCGCGCGCTTTTGCAAAACGCCTTAACGCTGGATTGGCAATCGTTGACAAGCGCCGCTCCGCGCCCGGCCAGGCAAGAGCCATGGCGGTTATCGGCGATGTGAGTGATAAAACCGTAATTATCCAAGACGATATGATCGATACTGCCGGAACGATGACCGAGGCCGTTAATGCCATCATGGAAAAAGGCGCCGCGGAGGTGCATGCGTGCTGCGCCCATCCCGTGCTGTCCGGCCCGGCCATTGATCGTATCAATGCCTCGCCGCTTGCCAGTATCGTTTGCACCGACACTATTCCGCTAAATGAAAAAGCGGCGACTTGCAATAAACTCAAAGTGCTCAGCATCTCCAATTTGGTTGGAGAAGCCATTATCCGAAGTTACACAGGGGATTCGGTAACATCCCTGTTTGTGTGATACTTTTTAAGGAGGAACAGACCGTTGGAAATAATGAACCTTAAAGCAAATCTGCGTGAATACGTGGGAAACGGCCCTGCCAGGGAATTGCGGCGGGACGGAAAAGTACCGGCCATTTTATATGGACCCAAGACGGATCCGATGAAATTGAGTATTGAAAATGTTGCACTGGAGCCGATTTTCAAAGCCGGTGCCGTGGCCCAGAAACTTCTCAAGCTGGAGATTGAGGGCAATGGCAAGGCCCGTAATGTAATGATTAAGGAGATGCAGAGGCATCCGGTCTCCCAGAATTTGCTTCATCTGGATTTTTACGAAGTCTCCATGGACCAGAAAATTAAAGTCATGGTTCCGGTGGTAACGACCGGCAAGTGCATTGGTGTGGAAATGGGCGGCATGCTGCAGATCATTCGGCGCGAGTTGGAAGTGCTTTGTCTGCCCGACCAGATTCCCGAGAAAATCACCATTGATATAACGGATCTCGATGTCGGAGACTCTTTTCACGTCGAAGACTTTCAGTTGGATGAAAATATCGAAGCGCTTCACGATGTAAATTTCACTATTCTGACCATTCTCAGTACGAAGTCCGATGTTGAGGAAGAAGAAGAGGGTGAGGAAGGTGAGACCGAGGAAGGCGTCGATGCCGAGGAAGAATCGGCCGGCGAGTAATTTCGTGTCGAGTAGATTGCCAGGGTTGACTTGTTGTGGAGAAAGTGTCGCCACGCAACCCGATGGTTGAGACGAGTGGCCGTGCACCTGAGAGAAGAAGAGGGCGGGGCCATCGAAACAATGCCTGCAAAAAAAACGCATTTGATCGTCGGTCTGGGTAATCCCGGACCGGCGTATGCGAAAACGCGCCACAATATCGGATTCATGCTTGCCGATCGCCTGATCGAGCATTTCAGACTTTCCGATCACCGCAACCGCCTAAATGCCGAAATCGCCTGCGGTGAGATTGGCGCAAATACCGTATGGGTGGTCAAACCGATGAGTTACATGAATCGGTCCGGCGACCCGGTAGACAACATCATCCGCACACTATCGCTTCACCGCGAGGATATGGTCGTCATCCATGATGACATTGACCTTGCTTATGAAAGATTGAAAATCAAAGAGAAAGGGGGGGATGGCGGACACAATGGAGTAAGGTCCCTGATTGACGCCCTGGGGACCGACGAGTTTCTCAGAGTACGATTGGGCGTTGGGCGGCCCGAAGCTGACATTGGGGTGGTAGACTACGTTCTGGGTGAATTTGATACCGATCAGTATCTAGCGCTTGAACGATTTCTGTCAAAAGCTCTCGAGGCTGTGGAAGTGATTTTTTGCCAGGGTGCAAAGAATGCAATGAATCGGTTTAATCGGAAAAACAAGATTTAACCCAAATTGGAATGGAGGAAAAATGGAAGGTGTAATGAACAACATACCGCTCGTATGTACGTTGGTCGGTGTTGCTGGTGTTCTCTTTTCGATTATCCTTGCTGGTATCGTTAAAGGCGCCCCCGCTGGCAACGAGAAAATGCAGGAGATTGCCGGTGCCATTCAGGAAGGCGCTATTGCCTATCTGAACCGTCAGCTGAAAAGCATGGGTATTGCTGGTGTTGTTATTTTTATTGTTATTTTTGTCACCATGGGTGCCAAAACCGCCATTGGATTTGCGATCGGCGCCATAGCATCATTTCTCGCCGGTTACATTGGAATGCGGGTTTCCGTTCTGGCTAATGTGCGTACGGCCGAGGCTGCCAAAAAAGGTATGGCCGCCGGTCTTGCCATGGCTTTCAAGGGCGGTAGCGTTACCGGTATGATCGTTGCCGGTCTGGCACTGACCTCCGTTGCCGGTTACTACACCGCGACCCATGACGTCATCGCTCTGGTCGCTCTTGGTTTTGGTGGTAGCTTGATTTCTATCTTTGCCCGTCTGGGTGGTGGTATCTTCACCAAGGGTGCCGACGTAGGCGCCGACCTGGTTGGTAAAGTTGAAGCCGGTATCCCCGAAGACGATCCGCGTAACCCGGCCACCATCGCCGACAACGTTGGCGACAACGTGGGCGACTGTGCTGGTATGGCTGCCGACTTGTTCGAGACCTACGCCGTGACCGCCGTGGCCGCGATGCTGATCGGACATCTGTTGTTCCCCAAAATCCCCATGGCCACCGAATTCCCGCTGGTTCTTGGTGCGATCTCCATCATCGCCTCCATGATCGCCATTTTCTTCGTCCGTCTGGGCAGTGGCGGATACATCATGGGCGCTCTGTACAAAGGTATGTTTGGCTCCGCCATTCTGGCAGCCATCGCCTTCTACTATGCCTGTAACAAATTCATGGGAAACGTGGGCGATCTCGGCGCCATGGATATTTACTACTGTACCTTGATCGGCCTGGTGCTGACTGTCGTCATCGTCATCATCACCGAGTATTACACCGGCATTTACGGCCCGGTGAAGAGCATTGCCGAAGCCTCCACCACAGGCCATGGAACCAACATCATCGCCGGTCTGGCCGTTTCCATGCAGGCCACCGCCGCTCCGGTCCTGGCTATCTGCCTCTCCATCCTCTTGGCTTATAACTTTGGCGGTTTGTACGGCATCGCCATGGCTGCCATGTCAATGCTCTCCATGACCGGTATGGTCATCGCCATTGACGCCTACGGCCCCATCACCGACAATGCCGGTGGTATCGCCGAAATGGCAGAGATGGATGAGAGCGTTCGCGCTGTCACCGATCCCCTGGATGCCGTTGGTAACACCACCAAGGCTGTCACCAAGGGTTACGCCATCGGTTCCGCCGGCCTGGCCGCGCTGGTTCTGTTTGCCGCCTACGTGATCGAGTTCCAGATGCATGGTGCCGAAAAGGCGATCAAATTCGACCTGGCCGATGTAAATGTAATCGTTGGCCTGTTCATCGGTGGTTTGCTGCCTTACCTGTTTGCTTCCATCGCCATGAAGGCCGTTGGTAACGCCGGTGGCGCGGTTGTAGAGGAAGTTCGCCGTCAGTTCCGCGAAATCCCGGGTATCATGGAAGGTACCGCCAAACCGGATTACGGCGCTTGCGTTGACATCGTCACCAAGTTTGCCCTCAAGGAAATGCTGCTTCCCGCACTGCTGCCGGTTGTCGCTCCTCTGCTGGTTGGCTTCCTCCTGGGCAAAATTGCTCTGGGTGGCCTCCTGATCGGTTCCATTGTTACCGGTGTGTTCGTGGCCCTTTCCATGACCACGGGTGGTGCTGCTTGGGATAATGCCAAAAAATACATCGAAGACGGTCATCTGGGCGGCAAGGGCTCCGAAGCCCACAAAGCCGCCGTTACCGGCGACACCGTAGGCGATCCCTACAAAGATACTGCCGGCCCGGCTGTTAACCCGATGATCAAAATCCTCAACGTTGTGGCTCTGCTGATGGTTCCGTTCCTGATGTAGTAACCGCATATGCGGATTTATCCGCACATTGAGGACACCTTTAAAGGATTGGCGCCATCCGGTGCCAATCCTTTTTTTTTAATTGATTATTAACCATCGCAATGATATAATTTATTAATTCCTATGAATATTATCATTTTTTAAACGCAGGCAACGGGAATTGGGAAAGATAGCTTTCATGTCTCACTATCGTCTACTTAAAGAATAGACCGCCCATAATAAATCAAACCTTTTGACATCTGGAACGCACATGACAGATAAACCGGTCAAGGACAGCTCAAACAGTTCATCAGGGCAGAAACGATTCAATGTTGGCGACCTTGCCGTTTATCCGGCACATGGTGTCGGCCGTATAGAGGCCATCGAAACCAAGGTCGTGAACGGTGAAGAGCACGACTTCTACATCATGAAGATTATCGAAAATGCAATGGTCATCATGATTCCCACCTGGAATGTCGAGTCCGTCGGGCTGAGAGATGTGATCCAGAAAAATGATATCCCTAAAATTTTCGAAGTGATGAGTTCGCGCCACGAGCAACCCATCGACAACCAGACCTGGAATCGTCGATACCGTGAGTATATGGAAAAGATAAAGACCGGGTCATTGTTCGAGGTTGCCGAGGTTTTCAGAGACCTATCGCTGTTAAAGACCACCAAAGACCTCTCCTTTGGCGAACGCAAGTTATACGATACCGCCCAGAACCTGCTTGTCAAGGAACTCTCCACCGCCAAGAACAAAAGCGAAAAGGCGATTGCCAAGGAAATCGCCGCGTTGTTCAAATCTGAAGAAGAGGCTTGAGGCAAGCCCATGTAGTCATGTCAAACCCGCCATCGTCTTTTTCCTTCCCCATCGAATCCGACCATGCGGGAAGCCGCCTGGACACCATCGTCGCTGAACGAATTAAACACTGCTCCCGTTCCTTTGCCGCTACGCTGATTCGTAGCGGCCATATAACCGTAGACGGCAAAGCAAAAAAACCAGGTTATCAGGTGAAGACGGGGGAGCGTGTTGAAGGAGAGATCGCGCCTCCTCAAACACCTGCCTTCATTGCTCAGGATATTGAGCTGTCTATCCTTTACGAAGACGATGACTTGCTGGTGGTCAACAAAGCGCCGGGTATGGTTGTCCATCCCGCGCCCGGTCACAGTCAGGGAACCCTGGTCAACGCACTGATGCACCATTGCCCGAACCTGACCGGCATATCCGGCAGCTTAAGGCCGGGAATCGTTCACCGGCTGGATAAAGATACCTCCGGTGCGCTTGTGGTTGCCAAGACAAGCCTTGCCATGCAGAATCTATCGGATCAATTTAAGAATCGGACCGTTCGCAAACGCTACCTTGCTTTGGTTTATGGATCCGTGGAAAACACAGCCGGAGAGATTGAGCTGCCCATCGGCCGCCATCCGGTGGATCGAAAAAAAATGTCGACTACCGCACGACACCCCCGCTCCGCGCTGACCTATTGGCAGGTCAAGAAGCGTTATCACGGCGCTTGTCTGCTTGAACTTGATATCCGTACCGGAAGGACCCACCAGATTCGCGTCCACTGCACGGCCATGGGACATCCGGTAATTGGTGATCCGGTTTATTGCCGCCGGGGGGACATCAAACGCTTTACGCGGGAAAACCCCGAGATGGGTGAGATGGCGGCACCCATCAATCGCCAGATGCTGCATGCCTGGAAATTATCGTTTCGCCACCCGGTAACCGGAAAGATGAATCGGTTCACAGCCCCTCTGCCCGATGACATGTCACAGCTGATCAGTTGTTTTGAACAAGAACCCTTATAAAGGCGAAACGCCTTGTGAGTAAAACTGATACATTCAATTCGCCGCGTTTTTTCTGAGAAGTGTGTTCATTCGACACACCCGATGACTGCCGATGACTTAAGATGGCTGCTAACTATCCATAATTTAAATATCATTTGTAAACTTTGCGTTATCCCGCCCGAGAGCACGATTTTTGCTTCCCCCCTTATGTCTTAAACTTATTTTCGAACGATAAAAATTATCTCTCTGCCTCGTATAATATATAGCAGGTTTTTATAACGATTATGGGCTAGCCAAGCCCACGATATGAAGGAAAAAAAATGACCAAACGAAGGTGTCTGTTCATCTTTATTTTCTGCAGCATTTTTTATTTTCCCGCAAGCGGCCATGCCGCTGTCGCTGAAGGGCTCGGTGTCTCTCGAGCCGATGCACTGAATAATGCATTCCGACAGGTTGTTGAGGAAACTGCCGGTACTTTTATTGAGGCAGAGACCGTGGTGGAAAATGGTGAATTGATCAAGGACCAAATCGTTGCCCACGCTAGGGGGTATGTGACCAGTTACACCATATTAGGAGAGAAAAAGGAATCGGATGGCACATATTACATAAAAATAGATGCCACCGTGGATAACGGCCTTATCAATCAACACGTGGAGGCCCTTGAAATCTTGATGGCAATGACCGGCCATCCGAAGGTTATCGTTTTCGGGTTGGACGATGACATGCACTCCATATCCACTGTCATCGATGAATTCTCTCCTCTTAAAAAAAGCATTACACAGGTGTTTCATGAGAAATTCAGATTCGATGTAGTGGATTGGGCCGTGCTTCGCAAAAAATATCCGGACGTTGGCGGTAAATTGGATAAAAAAGAGTCTATATCGTTTGCAAGGCGGGTGGGCGCGGATTTGGCCGTGATGGTCAAGCTGAACGCCAACCCCGAAAAAGAGAGCATCGAAGGGGAGCTTATTCTCGAGGCCGTTCGACTCTCGGATGCTTTTTTTCTCGGCAAGGAAATCGCCACCTTTAAAACCTCACACCTGCCTGAAATGGAGAATGAAAGGATTGTTTTAACCATTGATGAGGCCCGGGAAAAGGTATTCGGCATCTCCGTTACGCTGGCGCGGAAAATGGTGGAAGGATTACAGCGTGAGACCGAATCGCAGAAGGGGTTGAGATACTCCATCACGTTTATCGATTTCCCAAAAGGAGACGCTGCGCGATTTTTCAAGGAAAAGGTGAGCGTGTTGAGCGGTCATGTCCAGCATAAAGTGGAAAAGGATACCGATACACAGTTGATTGTTTCCTACTGGTCTCTTCTTTCCAGCGACGATCTTTTCAAACAGATTAAAAAAGCTCTGGATGAAAAGGGTTTAAAATATAAGTCGAAACTGGAGGGCCGTAGCCTGAAATTCAAGTGGGTACATCCATATTTTGAGTAGATTAACTTTTACCTAAACTAGGCGATTGTCGAGCTTGCCGCACATACATATACAAGGTTTTAAGAAAGGAGACTGATGTGAAAAAAGTTGGATGGATGATCTTCGTGGCTTTGTTTGTGGGATGTTTTTACAACCCGGTATCGGCAGGTGACCTGCCGCGTCTGATGGTCATGGGAGAAGATGAGGCGGGAGATACAATTCCCCGCGGATCAAGGGTTCACAAGCGCGTCATGAATGCTTTTGCAAACGCATTAATTAATGAGGGCTTCGATGTTTATGAAGAGCGGGCCATACTGGAAGACACAGCCAGGCGAAGACGCCGTCCGGTTGAAGAGTTGGTGGATAACGCCAGGGACGTCGGCGCGGATGTCATTGTTTTGTTCACCATCTATTGGAATGTTACGGATAAGGGATATGCGGTGAAATACACCACCAGAGTGGAAGGACGGCTTTTGGATGTTCAGGCCGGCAAACGTCTGGGAAATTTTGATGTTAAAGCACCAAGGCAGGGAAGACTTCCAGCGAATTGTAACCGTGAGTGTATCATAGAGAAAGTGGGAGAGATGGCGGCCACACTGGCAGGTGATGTGGGGCAGGCTTTGAAAGACAACTTGGCCTACCGCGTTGACGGCGCCGACGGCTCCGGTTCGCAAGGTGGAATGGCCTACGAATACAAACTCATTTTCGATAAGTTCTCCGCTGATGACATGATGGGGTTTGAAGAATACCTGGAAATGTTTTCCGGTTACATATCGCATCGTCCGGATCCTTCGGCGATGAACACGGCAACGCATCATGAATATATCTACAAATCCCGGATTTCCTCTGCAAAACTGAAGCGAAATCTAAATAAAGCTCTGAAAAAGTTAAATATGAAGGGGCAGATTGCCGTTGGCGGGAAAACCTATACCGTAAAAAAAGTGGCGATGCCCAAGGATCGTTCCCGACAAACCGATGACGAATGGTAGATCTCATGGGTAGCATGCGCATTAAAAAAACGATTTTTACGGTCATGGTTACCGTAATGCTGTTTTTCTCCTGTGCTTCGGGACCGTCCGTACCACCTGCATTTTCGAAAAATCGAGATTTGCGAAAGACGTTTTACGTGGGCTCGTTTTTCGATTTGCCGGGTGGTTCGGACAATCAATTGGTTAAATACCTGGTCAAGCCGGTCTGCGGTGCCAATTCGGATCTGATGGGAGACGAGCTTTCGGGCTATGTGAACGACTTGCTCCAAAAAGAGAAAACATTTTTGGATCTCATCAATTTGAATCTCTATCCTCAGGAACCGGAAGACGAGAATTGGGGAAAAAAAGGAAGCGCGGTAGCCTTTTACGTGTCAAGAGCCCAGCACGAAACGATCAGATACCGAGCCCCTGGTATCGGGGACGAGTACCTTACCGTTGTCTCCATTGCGCTCAGCATGGATATTTTTTCGGATCGTGCCGCAAAAAAAAGACAATTAAGGCTTGAATCCATATTTTCAAAGCTTCTAGTCGGGGAACAACCGGTCATCACCGAGACCCCCTTGTCGGGAACCCGTTTGAAATCGATCTATGGAGAGCTGTTCAAGAAAACACTGAAAGAACTTGTAACGCAGGCGGAAGGTGAGCTCAATTGGAAGCGAGACCGGGCAAAGGCGGTGTTTCAGTTTAATCGACTCGATATCCCAAAAATATCAAAGGAGTTGACCCAACTGATCGACAACACGGTGGCTTCCGAAGGAGGCCAGGCTTCCGAGGATGCTGTCGCTTGGGAAAAGGAGCGATTAAAATTGGAGCTTCTGCATACGCTGCATCAATTCGTCTCGAAAAGGCTGAGGGAAAATGGCATTTCGGATATCGCCCTCATGTCTCCGCCGACGCCCTGGGCTCAGGGACATGTGGGTGAGATATTGAAAAACAGACTGGTCGGGCGAAAACGAGCAAAACAGACGACTATCAGGTTTTACGTCGATCCCACCATGGAGCAAGGCGGCACCTTCAGGATCGGCGGGAAATCAGCCGTTTTCGGGTACACGGTTCGGGCGGCCCTGCCGCTGGCGCATATTTCGAAAATGGAGGAAACCAAGCTGGTTACACAGAAACAGTTTTCCACCCAGCTTGCCGCGCGAATCTACCGACCGGTTCCCGGCGGTAAACCGAAATGGATGCCGGTAACCGTCGAAAAGAAAAAACGGACGGCCTTGAGTTATGGTTACCATGTGTTCAATACCGTAAAGGGAATGAAACGTCCCACAACCCGCGAATTGGCGATGGATTCGTTTCGCGATGCCGCAAAAGATCTGTCGCCGCAGCTGATTGATCTGATGCAGGAGATTGCCCGGAATCGATTGAAAAACAGGTAAAGACGGGAGTCTGCTGAGAAAGAAGGTTATGTATATTTACTTATCTAAAATAAAACGAGTATTTGTCTGGGGTTGGCTTTGCACGGTTTTGTGCGTTTTTTCCGGTGGCTCGATATTCGCGTCAAACACGGAATTTTTTGAAATTTCCGCTGTTGGAAAAAGTCAGGAGGAGGCCATCGCCAATGCTGTTTTTGATATGCTCGACGAGGCGTTGGAAGCCGTGGTGGGCGATGAAGTGGGTGATGATGTGGGTGAGTCGTTTTTTGAAAAATATGGTCGCGATTCGGAAAGGCTGAAAAAGAGATATTTTACATCGGATTTCGTTGTCGTGGAGTGTGAAGACACCATTGGCGGGAAACGATGCCTGGTCGAAGCCGAAATCAAAATGGCCAAGGTCGACAGAGACGTGAAGAAGATTATCAAGAGAAAGCAACAAGGATCAACTAAAGACCTTACATTCGTTGCCGAGACCGGCATCCCGGATACGCCGCGCAACAAAAAACTGCTCGTCCAAATAAGAAAGGCATTTATAAAATACGGTCATAAATTCGAGTATGTGGATCAGTATAGCGAACTCAGCGGGTTTGCCATGAACATCCAAAAAGTCGAGTTTGTAGGATTTAAATATAACAAATACACCAAGCGTCAGGAAGGCGGACTTGATGTGACTTTTGAGCTATTACACATCGATCCTGAAAAAGATGGAGAAAGACTGATCGCTTCGGATCTGGTAACGACATCCACTTATGTGCCTGGAACCAATCCCGCCGTCCTTGAAAGAGAGTTGGAAACCCTGCTTATCAAAGAGGCTGCGAATAGCTTTGTCAGGCAGGTCAATTCAAATATCGCAAGTTTTTATGAGGAATAGCCAAATGAGAAAGCTGGTATTTTTGAAACTCTGTGTGGTTTCGGTGGCGATGCTTTTTTTTGTGACGGAATGTCATGCCGCTGGCTTCGGGGAATCGATGCAAAATGGCTTGAAAACGATGGGGTCGGGATTAAAAGCGGTACCCGAGTTATTTGGTGGTAAAAAGTCAAAAAGAAATTTCAGGGCCGCCGCCAGAAAATATGCCAGATATTTGGCTTTAGGTACTTGCAACTTGCTGCAAGCGCTGAGTGATATGCAGGAAGCCGTGGGGAATAAAGAGTTGGCCGAACAAATTCGGCTTCAGGCAAAGGATTTAAAGCAAAAAGCAGCCAAAGGCAAAGCCACAAAAAAAGATTACAAGAAAGCCTTTAAAACCATCGATGAATCCTCGGTTGACCGGGAACAATTAAACAAAGTGCCTGCAAAGAAAGGGCGCATTTATTTAACAAAATCATTTATCCATGTTGGGTTGGGGACCGCCTGTGACGCCAGGGCAGGAGATCTTGGCGTAGATCTCATAAAAAGCGCCTCTTTGAAAGGGATGCTGAGAAAAGGTGATGTGTATTGGGATCTGGTACAATTGTCCGCGACTACGATTCCCAAGAAAATCAAGAAAGCGACTGCGTGGAGTATTGAATTGCGTCAATACATGAAAGACAACGACATAAAAATACCAACCGAACAAGAGCAAAAAGCAGAGGCGGAGAAACAGGGCGCAAGCCAGGAGGAGATCGATGAGATTTTTGCGTAAAAGTTAGTCGCTACCCTGAATAAAACGCAAACAGAAATTTTTATTAAGCCGGTGGGGCGGCAGTGCGGTCATTGGTGCCGGATTATGCTGCCACACCGGCTTTAAAAACCTTGTATATGCGGCAAACTCGACAATCGCCTAATTTAGGAAAAATTATACCCATCCACGAATGGCCACATTGATCCCGCCCAATACCTGCCATCGCCACCCGCCACTTTTTCAAAAGGTTCACAGTTAAGCGTATTTTGTGCTATTAAGAGATATTCGGCGCTTTACCGAACCTTATTAAACGCTTAGAAAAAATAGCCCCGCATCAGACGGAATCGTTCTGCTACTTCAGGAGAATCTTGGTCGCCATGAAAATCATCCACACATCCGACTGGCACATCGGTCGAACCCTGTATGGCAGGAAGCGGTACGAGGAATTCGAGGCGTTTTTAAATTGGCTGGCTAAAACGATTCAGGAAAATCAAATCGATGCGCTTCTGGTGGCGGGCGACGTATTCGACACCAGCGTTCCGAGCAATCGTGCCCAGGAGCTGTATTACCGCTTTTTATGCCGGGTGGCGGTATCCTCTTGCCGGCATGTTGTGATCGTCGCCGGTAACCACGATTCTCCTTCTTTTCTTAGTGCTCCCCGGGAATTGCTCAGGGCGCTTGAGGTGCATGTGGTCGGGAGCGCATCCAAAACGCCGCAAGACGAGGTTCTGGTTCTTCGTGACGGGCAAGGCGCTGCGGAAATGATTGTTTGTGCCGTGCCATACCTGCGGGACAGGGATATTCGCACGGTCCAGGCCGGCGAGCGTGTTGAGGACAAAGATCGTAAGCTGGTCGAAGGCATTCGTGAGCATTACGAAACGGTGGCCGCCATGGCCGAGGAGATGCGGGTGGAACTCGGTGTCGATATTCCCATCGTCGGCATGGGCCACCTTTTTACCGCGGGCTCTCGGACCGTGGATGGCGATGGTGTGCGAGAGCTTTATGTCGGCTCCCTGGCCCATGTGACCGCCGAAATTTTCCCGACCTGCTTCGATTACCTGGCGCTTGGCCATCTGCATGTTCCGCAACAGGTGCGAGGATCGGAAACCATTCGCTACAGTGGCTCTCCCCTGCCCATGGGATTTGGAGAAACGAAGCAGCAAAAGAGAATCTGCCAGGTTGCGTTTGGCTATGATTCCGGCAGCGGCATAAACGTGTCGGTTCAACCCATCGATGTGCCGGTCTTTCAGCAACTTGAACGCATTGAAGGCGATTGGGAGAATATTGCAAAACGCCTTCTCGAATTGTCGGCGGCCGGCTCCCAGGCGTGGCTCGAAATTGTTTATAAGGGAGAAGATGTTGTCGGCGATCTTCGTGGATGCCTGGATAGTGCCGTCACCGATACGGAAATGGACATCTTGCGGGTGAAAAACAACCGCATTGTCGAGCGGGTGCTGGGAAAAATTGATGAAGGGGAAACCCTCGATGATCTGGATGTAACCGACGTGTTCGAGAGATGTCTGAGCGCCCATGACGTGCCCGAGGACCAGCGGCCGGAACTGCTTCGCGCTTACCGGGAAACGCTTTCTTCGCTTTACGAAGGGGATGAAAGGGCTGAATAGAGGACCTGTTGCATGCGGATTCTGCAAGTACGATTTAAAAATTTGAATTCATTGGTCGGAGAATGGGAAATCAATTTTACCCATCCGATTTTTGAATCCGACGGCATCTTTGCCATTACGGGCCCCACCGGTGCCGGGAAAACGACCATTCTGGATGCCATTTGTCTGGCCCTCTATGGGCGGACGCCTCGCCTTAACAAAGTCACCAAAAGTGGAAACGAGATCATGTCCCGCCACACGGGCGAGTGCTTTGCCGAGGTGGTGTTCGAAACACAGGCCGGCCGTTTTCGCTGCCACTGGAGTCAGCACCGGGCACGCAAGAAACCGGATGGTGATTTCCAGCCCCCGAAACACGAAATCGCCAATGCGGATTCGGGAGAGATTTACGAATCCAAACTCAAAAGGGTGGCCGACAAAATCGAGGCGGCCACGGGCATGGATTTTGATCGCTTTACCCGCTCCATGCTTCTGGCCCAAGGTGGTTTTGCTGCCTTTTTGCAGGCGGCGCCGGATGAACGGGCGCCGATTCTGGAGCAAATCACCGGTACTAAAATTTACAGCCAGATCTCCATTCGTGTGCATGAGCGCCGTTCCCGGGAACGGAAACGGCTGGACACCTTGCAAGCGGAATTGGCCGGGATGAAACCGTTGGCTGCCGAAGAGGAACAAACGCTTAAAGAGAGCCTGAAACAGAAGGTGCAAAAGGACGCGGAACTCACAAAAGCGCTTACCCAAAAGAACCTGGCCGTAGCATGGATTGAGGGCATGGCCCGTTTTGAGGATGAATTGAAGTTGCTTGAAAGGGCAGGTTCCGAACTGCAAAAGAGGGTTGAGACATTTAAACCCAAGGAGAAAACGCTTAGACTCGCAAATCAGGCTCTCGAACTTTCGGCTGATTATGCAGCCTTGATGGCCATCCGTAAAGAACAGGATGCAGACCGAAATTCGCTGGACGAACGCCGAAAAACCCTGTCGGGCTGTACGGCTGCCGCCAAGCAGGCGGAAGATGCCATGCAAAAGGCCTTGGAAAATCTGTCGGCGCGAAAGGCGGAACAGGAAAAAGCGCTGCCGATTCTTAGAAAAACTCAAGAACTGGACCTGAAAATTGCCGGGAAGAATGCTCCCATCAAAACAGTGCGTGATTCTCTTGCGGAGCTTTCCGCCTCCGGTAAAGCGATTCAAAAAAAACAGAACGGCGATTTGGAGGGACTGGCCAATCAACGAAAGTTATTTGATGACCTTCACGAACGTCTGACGGCAACCCAGGCAGATGAAAAGCTGATTGAACATCTCGCCGGGTTGAAAAACCAATTCGATACGCTCAAAAACCTCTCCAAACAGCTGGCCGGCAAACTTCAAGAAAAGGTCAAGGCGGAAGCAAATCTAAAAAAGGCCCAGAACAAATGCCAAAAAGAGATGGCTGGTCTGGAGAAAGAAAAGCGGGACCTTGAGAAAAATCGTAAAGCACTGGAGCAGAAACAGAACGAACGACTGAGAAAACTTGACGGCAAAGAACCTTCCCAGTGGCGAAAATGCCAATCGGCGCTTGTCGATCAAAAAGTGCTCATCGGAAAAACATTTGAGGCTGTCGAATCCCTTCACAAATCACGGGAACTATGCAGCCAGCTCGAGACCCGGCGCGAGAAACTCGAACGCGAAACCCTGGCGCTTTCCAAAACGCTTGGGAGGAAAATCGAAGAACAGGCGGCGAAAGAAAAAGAAGTAACCCTGCTTGAAACCCAGCTGATGCTGCTCAAACGGATCGAAGACCTCAAAGACGCCCGAAATCAGCTTCGAGACGGCGAGCCTTGTCCCTTGTGCGGCGCAAAGGCGCATCCTTATGCCGAAGGAAATATTCCGGTTCCCGACGAGACGCAACAACATCTTGAACGGGGAAGAAGCGAACTTAAATCGATTACAGAAAGTATCTCCGGCGTTAGGGTCAACTTGGCGCAAGTGAAAAAGGACCTCCAGCAAACGGACATCTCCCTGAAGGATCATGCCGAGAAAATCGATGCGGCGAGCCGCGCTATCCATGAAAATTACGAGAAACTGGATAACGATCCCAAATTGAGTGCGCCTGATTCCGAAGTTTCCGAGAAATTAAGCCGGCTTCAGGAAGAGAACGCCCATGCGCTTACCCTAACCAACAACGTTCTGGAGGCTACCGATCGCATCGAAAAAGAATTGGGCATACTTCGTGATCAGGTGGAAAAAAACAGGGATTCGTTGTCGAAACGGGAACGTGACGCGCAGGCCGCAAAAGGCAAAAAAGAATCCGTCGAACAATTGCTGGACCGGCTCCGCAAGGAGATCGTGGAATATGAAACGCACCAGGAAAAAACGATGGCGATCCTGCACAAAGAAGTTGAACCTTATGGGATCACCGTGCCTGTAGCGGAAACCATCGATTCGGCTTATGAGCAATTGACGGCACGTCGCGATCAATGGGTTTCCAGAAATAAACAGAAAACTGAAGCCTCTCGGAAGATAACCGCCCTTGAAACCCAGACCCAACATCAGGCCGAGCAGCTTTCGAGGGTTGAAAGCGATATTCAAAAACAAAACGCCTTGCGGGATGAACTCCTGCGTGATCAGAACCGTCTTCGGCGCGAGAGGAACGATCTGCTGGGTGAGAAAAATGCCGAGGATGAAGAAAAGCGCCTGACCGATGCCATCCAATTGGCCGATAAAAATCTGGATGGTGCTCGCCAATGCGTATCGACCGCCGATCAAAAGCTTGGTCAGGAGAAAACCAGAATTGAAGAACTGGAAAAAGCGATTCAGGCCCGGGATTTCCAGTTGAAAAAAGCGGACAAGGCTTTTCAAGTCCGTCTAAAAACTTCAGGATTCATTGACGAGGAAAATTACAAGGCATGCTGCCTGAGCGAAAGCGAGCGTAGCCAACTGGCAGGGCAAGCCAAGAAGCTTGCCGACGAAAAAACCGAAATTGCTTCAAGGAAGCACGAGAAGATTCAAATACTGGAGGCGGAGCGGAAAAAAAAGATTACGGATGAACCTTTGGATACGCTCAAACGTGCGGTAACGGATCTGGCGGGTACCCAAAAGGATTTTCAGCAGGAAATGGGCGGTATCAGGCAAAAGCTCAAAGACAACGAAGATCTCAAAAAACACCAGCAAGAACGGGTTCGGGCCATTGAAGCCCAAAATGTCGAATGTTCAAGGTGGGATCTATTGCACGAACTGATCGGCTCCGCGGATGGGAAGAAATATCGCAATTTTGCCCAGGGGCTGACCTTTGAAATGATGGTTGGTCACGCCAATCGGCAATTGCAAAAAATGACGGACCGCTACCTGCTGATTCGCGACAATGCCCAGCCATTGGAACTAAATGTAATCGATAATTATCAGGCGGGTGAAATACGATCCACAAAGAATCTCTCCGGTGGCGAGAGTTTTATCGTCAGCCTCTCCCTGGCTTTGGGATTGTCCCGAATGGCCAGCAAAAACGTTCGTATCGACTCGCTTTTTCTGGATGAAGGATTTGGCTCGCTGGATGAAGAAGCGCTGGATACGGCCCTGGAAACTCTTGCAGGCCTTCGACAGGAGGGCAAGATTATTGGTGTGATATCCCACGTTCCCGCCCTCAAGGAGCGCATCAACGCCCGGATTCGGGTGACACCGCAAACCGGAGGCAGAAGCCGGGTCGATGGGCCAGGTTGCGGGATGATTCACAGGTAGTTCGTACCCATGAACGAATGGGAACTTATTCATCTATCGGTATTCTCACTCAATATTTTATCTTCGGGACATCAACCCTATGCCTGTGGTATAATTTCAGGCATGCATTGATCAAAACACAATTATCCCATTCGTGGATGGGCACCACCCAAAAATAAGGAGCGTTGAACCATGACCCACGCCGCTATTACCGGCTGGGGCAAATGCATGCCCCCGGCCGTTTTAAACAATCAGGATCTTGCTACTTTCCTGGATACCAACGATGAATGGATCACCACCCGCACCGGCATCTCCGAACGCCGCATAACCCATACCCTGCCCGGTGAAATGGCGTACGTTGCCGGGGCCCGTGCCCTGGCCTGTGCCGACCTGGTAGCGGATAAGCTGGAACTGATTATTTACGGCAGTTGCACCCACGACGAGCAAGTGCCCAACACCGCCTCCGGGGTTCAGTTGCGATTGGGGGCGGTAAACGCAGCTTCCATGGATGTCAACACGGCCTGCACCAGCTTTTCCTATGCGCTTTCCACGGCAACGGCCATGATTCGTACCGGGGTCGTGTCCAACGCTCTGGTAATCGGTGTCGAGGCGATCTCTCCGTACATGGACTGGGAGAACCGCAACGTCGCGGTGTTGTTCGGTGACGGGGCCGCGGCAGTCGTCCTGCAGACAAGCGATGCGGAAGAAGGAGTGCTCGGTGAGACACTGGGGTGCATTGCCGATGCCCGGCATACCTTGCGGGTACGGGGGATCGGCGGGGCTTACGCCAATGCCGGGGTCATGATGGGGGATACGCATTGGGATTTTATCGGTCAGGAGATTTTCAAACGCGCCGTGAAAGGCATGGTCTCGGCTTCCGAATCCGTCATGGCCAAATGCGGCATCTCGGCCACGGATATTGACCTGGTTGTTCCCCACCAGGCTAACTATAGAATCATCAAGGCGCTGATCGAGCGTCTCGGCGTGCCCGAGGAGAAGGCCATGCTGACGGTTCAGCGCTACGGCAATATGTCCGCAGCCACCGTTCCCGTGGCCCTGGTGGAGGCTTTGGAAGAGGGGCGGGTGGCTCCCGGAGCACTGATTCTCGTGCCGGCCTTCGGTGGAGGACTTACGCTCTCTTCCCATTTGGTGCGTTGGGGCAATCGCATCACACCCCTGGGCGACACGGACGTGGATTTGCCTCCTTGTGAGAGTACCGGTTTGGAACTCGTCAATGCCATTCGAAAAATCAAGGCCGAGGCCGGCCACACTGTGGTGAATTGCCGGCCACCGATGTCTTCCGATACGCTGTGATCAATTATAACTGATCGAAAGGGCATTTTGCTTTTGATAGAACTTTTTAATCGTTGCGGTCAATTCTCAAAGGCGACCGGCAATTGTGCCGTATAATTCAGCGGGGCATGGCCGGCAAGGAAATTTGGCGCTTGGAAGAAAGGCCGATAATCGCGGCACAACTCCTCATTATTGATGATGGTGCCGGCATGGACAAAGCAAAACCCCAAGCGAGCCGGAGGGAGCCGGGTGACGAAATCGTGGGGGTTGATGACGTTGAACAGGTCCACGCCGGAGAGGGCACGAGAGAAAGCGCAATCCCCGATGCGCGGTGCGCCGAAGGTGTAGACCGCCTGGGGGGCGGATAGCGATGCCGCCAGGGTAGCCAATGCGCCGCCAAGGCTATGGCCGGTGAAATAAAGCGGCTTTTCAATGCTTTCCAAAGCGGCCGCGATGGGTGGCCAGATCTGCCTGATCAAATGGCCAAAGCCTCTGTGAACTCTCCCACCGGCCGGCCAGGGACAGGTGGCGATGTCAAAATTGAACCGCCAGTTGGCCATGCGTCCGGCGGTTCCCCGAAATACCAGAACGGCGAATGCTCCTTGATCGGATCCTTCGCTTTCCACGATGGCGGCCTGGATGCCGGGCCGGTTGAAAAAGTGGCTTTCCCTGAGGCCGACGCGGTCGAGATGGTGCGTGCGTGACAGGCCGGACGTCACATCTTCCGTTTGATCCCGCTTATAAATCAATCGTGAGAGTTCGGACAACCACCAGGCGTTGATCGGGTTGAAGCTGTCTGCATTGGCCACGAATTCCGGAGGATAATCAGACATGAAGAACTCGTCCGTTTCACCCGGATGCAATGCCGCCTGCCATGAATGGTTGAACGCCATGGAATCCGACCCCATTTTCAGCTGATACACAACCGTTGGTTATTTTTAGTTAACTCGGCCTTTAATCGAATTTCAGGATAATCGCGGGGGCATTGCCCGTCAAGGTATTTGTTAGGAAATGATTAGCGGCGGGTTAGGATTTGATGAGCGGGCGGGCTTTTGAAGGGCTGAAAGCATCGCTGCCGGGTTTCTTTTTTTAAGGCGGCATAAAGAAGAAAACGCTGTCGAGGGAACTTCCACGACAGCGTTTATTATTGTTTGCGGTTGGTCTGTGTTATCAGGCGGCGCTTTTCTTTTTTTCTTTGCAAGCCTCGACCGATGGCGCGATGTTGACAACATCCGGATTGTAGCAGATCCGGCAGCAGTCAAGGCAGCGACTTGCTTCATGCTTGGCGTCAGCCTCGGTGATCACCTGATCCACTTCGATCATGGAGTCGATGCGATCCTTGACGGGAAGCTCCGGCATGGGGGTCCGCTTGGTTTTTTTGATGCCGGGAACATGCTCGAAAATGGATTCGGGGATGTGGCGTTTGCCCTGCAGGGAATTGGACGAGCCTTTGACTTCTTCACCGGATATATACTGATGGATGGATCTTGCCGCGCGTCGTCCACCGCCGATGGCCGAGACCACCAAGGACGGTCCCGTGGCCACGTCACCGCCCGTGAACAGGTAAGGTACCGAGCACTGCAGGGTTTCCGGATTGTAGTCGAAGGTGTTCCAGCGGGTAATGGTGATGTTCTCTTTATCGGGCTCCTTTTCCATGAAGCTGATATCAGGCTGTTGGCTGATGGCGGAAATAACCATGTCCACATCCAGGACCGTTTCCGACCCTTCGATGGGCACGGGGCGTCGACGGCCGGATGCATCCGGTTCTCCGAGTTCCATTTGAAGGTATTCAAGCCCTTTGACATTGCCCTCGCCATCGTCGATGACCCGCGTGGGGGCGGCCAGGAATACAAAATCGATACCCTCGTGCTCGGAGGCAATAATTTCGACTTCATTGGCGGGCATTTCCTTGCGTGTCCGGCGATAAACCAGGTAGACCTTCTCGCAGCCCAGGCGCAAGAGGGTGCGCACACAGTCAATGGCCGAGTTTCCACCACCCACGACCGCTGCCCGTTTGCCGATGGGAACGCGCTTGTCGGGGGAGTCGGCGACACTGGAGAGAAAGTTGATTCCCTGCGAGACGCCTTTCAGATCTTCACCAGTGATACCCAGCTTGTAGTCCTTCCAGGCGCCAATGCCCATGAAAATGGCTTCGTACGCTTCGTCGCGAAGGCTTTGAATCGTAAAATCCTTTCCTATGCAGGTATTGTAATGGACGTCGATACCAAGGTTGAGAATCCCCTCGATCTCCCAGTCCAGTACGTCATCGGGCAGGCGATATTCAGGGATGCCGTAACGCGTGATGCCGCCAAGTTTGGACATGTTTTCGTAAATGGTGGGATGGTGTCCCAACCGTCTGAGAAAATAGGCACAGCTAACGCCGGCGGGGCCGCCACCGACAATTGCCACGCGTTTGCCGGTATCGGGGGCGCAGGAGATCGGGAAACGGGTGCCGCTGTTCATCTCGTAATCGGCCACGAAACGCTTGAGTTGGTTGATGGAGACGGCCTCGTCGTCTTCAATGCCTCGTCGGCAGTAGTCCTCGCAAGGATGAGGGCATACCCGGCCGCAGGAGAGAAGAAGCGGATTCCGTTCCCGGATGGTGCCGACGGCCCCTTCGTAATCGCCTTCCTTGATCAGGCGAATATATTTGGGAATATCGATTTCAGCGGGGCAGGTCTGTTGGCAGGGAGCCAGGGCGTCATCGTCTTCATTGAAGGTAAGGAGCCTTTCGGAAATGGTTTTGACCGACAAAAGGTCCTTTGGACAAGCATCCGCGCAAGCGCCACAACCCACGCATTTTAACTCATCGATAACCGGATAGCCTTGGGGGCCTATGCCAATAGCGTCGAAGAGGCAGGCTTTGATGCAATCGCCCATGCCAAGGCAACCAATGGTGCAAACCCGTTTGCCGCCGTAGAGTGCGGTCATCGCCGAACAGGACATGGCGCCATTATAAATGTATTTATCCTGGGCACGCTCTCCCCCGCTGCAGGGGTTGATGGATTTAATGGGTTCGGCGGTGCCTGGATCGACGCCCATGACAGCCGCGATGTTTACAGCGGCCTCTGAGTCGGCGGCGACACAAATACCCGGCTTGGCTTTGCCTTCCACAATGGCTACGGCAGCGGCTCCGCACCCGGCATAACCACATCCCCCACAGTTGGCGCCGGCAAGAAAATATTCCACCTGGCCGATTCGGGGATCTTCGTATACATAAAACACCTTGGACGCGACGCTGAGAATAATGCCGCACGCCAAGCCGATGAACATCATAATAAGAATAGCGGTGGTCATGGTAATCTCCTTGAAACCTGATCAAAGAACGATAAATATGAGAAGTTCATTATTAACAAAGTAAAAAAAGCCGTTTGGAACGACAGAGCGCTTCAAACGGCTTTTGAGATCAACTATTCTCCGACATCAAAACGAAAGTCGAGACGGCGCCCCATTGATTGAAAGGATCAGACCATTCCCCTGAATGCGTAAAAACTCAGGGAAAGGACGCCAGCCGTGATCAGGGCGATGGAGGTGTCCTGCAAGGGTTTGGGCACCCGCGCCAGAAGAATGCGTTCCCGTACACCGGCAAAGAGAATCAGCGCCAGGCCGAAACCGGCGGCATAACCAAAAGATGCCACCAGGGATTCCATGAAGTTGTATTCCTTGTCGATGTTGAGCACGCAGGCACCGAAAACGGCGCAGTTGGTTGTGATCAGCGGCAGGAAAATGCCCAGCCCGGCGTAAAGGGCGGGGATGCTCTTTTTGAGAAACATCTCCACGAACTGGACCAGGGACGCGATGACCAGGATGAAGGCGATGGTTCTTAAGTAGGTCAGCTTGTAGGGCACAAGCAGATAGTTATAGATCAGCCAGGTCATGACGCCGGCCATGACAAGTACGAAGATGACCGCCATGGCCATACCCACCGCCGTTTCCATTTTCTTGGAGGTACCGAGAAAAGGGCAGTTCCCCAGAAACTGGGCCAGCAGAATGTTGTTAACAAAGATACAGGCAATTATTAGCTCGATATATTCCATGATACGCTTCCTTTATCGCTACTTGCTGGGAATAAGGTTCATCAGGCAAAGGAGCAATCCCAGGGCCACGAACGCACCGGGTGCCTGAACGGCAAAAACGAAGGGTTCGTAGGATGCGCCGAAAATATTGGGTATGTTGTAAGGCAGAAAACCGAATACGTCACCGGCAAGTCCGCCGGTCCCGAGAAGTTCACGAACCGCTCCCAGGACTGCCAGGGAGCAGGTGAACCCGATACCGATTCCCAGCCCGTCAGCCGCGGAACGGGTGATTCCGTTTTTAAAGGCGAATGCCTCTGCCCGGCCAAGCACGATACAGTTCACCACGATCAAGGGGATGAACACGCCCAGGCTCATGAACAGCGAATAGGAGAACGCCGCCATCATCTGCTCCACGACCGTCACGAAGGTGGCGATGATGATGATGAAACAGGCGATACGTACCTTGGCGGGGATGACCTTGCGAAGCGCGGACACAAGGATATTGGAACATAGCAGAACGAAGGTCGTCGCCAAGCCCATGCCGATACCGTTTTTCATGGATGTGGTGACACCCAGGACCGGACAGAGTCCGAGAACCAGGCGGAAGGGGGGGATTTCGTTCCAGAGCCCCTTGGTAAATTCCGAAGCGATCGATTTGGCCATTTTTGCTAAACTCCTTTATTTGCCCATGGCTTTGATTTGTTCTTCCAACTGCGGCTTCAGATTCTTGTAGGAATCGATGGCATTGGAAACAGCGACACAAACGGCGCGCGAGGTGATCGTGGCACCACTAAGAGCGCTGATGCTTCCACCGTCCTTGGATACCTGAATGGGAGCGGCCGGTTTGCCAACGAATTGTGCCGCGAAACTGGGGTCGTCCTTGGCCATGGCACCCAGTCCGGGAGTTTCCTTGTGTGTGGTGACAGCCATGCCACGCAGCGTTTCGTCCGCCATGTTGATGGCCACGACCACTCCGACTTTATCGGCAAAACCGCTGGCCGACGATTCCAGAACCACCGTATCCGCGTTGCCGTTGAAAACGCCGACAAAGACGGTTCGCTCTTCCTCGCCGTCCTTGATCTTGAAGCGATCCTCGACAGGATCGTTTTCGGCATCGCTTAGCATTTGGCGAATAGCCGGTCCCTTGACCAGGCTCATGACCTGGTTTTCGATTTTGGGCTCGGTGAAATCCTTCAGCCAGGCCAGTCCCCCGCCTGAAATGACGCTCAATACGGTCAGGACAACAACCATTTTGATCATTTCAACCATGTTACGCCACCTTTCCAATCGCCTTGGGTCTGATCTTGTCGACCAGCGGGTTTATCAGGTTGATCAGGAGAATCGCGAAGAAAACGCCGTCCGCGTAAATGCCGATGTTACGAATCAGAACCGTCATGACGCCGCCGAGGGCGCCGTACATCAGCATGGGAACGGCGTTGACCGGTGAGGTGGTGCTTTCGGTCGCCAGAAAGAAGGCGCCGATCAGCGTGTACCCCGTCACCAGATGGAAGACCGGAGAGGCGTACTTGGTGGGATCAGCCATGTTGAACAGCAGGGCGGTCACAAATACGCCCAAAATAAAGGAAGCACTCACTTCCCAGCGGATCATCCCGCGAATCATCAGGTAGAGGCCACCGATAACAATGGCCAGCCCGCACGACGAGCCGATGCCCCCGATCTGGCTTCCCAGGAAAAGGTCCATGGTGCTCAGATGTTCGATGGAAGTTGGGCCGAAGGCCTTCAGTGCACCGATGGGGCTGGTGAGGGATGGGAAGTCCACCGCGAAGTTTACCAACCCGGCATCGAAGTCGATATGTCCGGGGTAGGAGATCATGAGAATCGACATTGTCAGCGCGATGGGGTTGAATGGATTGGCGCCGATACCGCCGAAAATCTGCATGCCGATCACAATAGCCAGAAAGGTGCCGACAAGGACAATCCACCACGGCGTGGAAGCGGGCATGACCATGGCCAATAGCAATCCGACCAATGCCGCGTTGCCGTCACCGACGGTGATGGGGCGTTTGCTGGCGTAATTCAGCAAAAGTTCCCACAAAATCGCCGTTGACATGGCCAGGCAGATAACGCCCAGGGCCGGGGTGCCATAGTGGGCAATGCCCACGGCGGCGGCTGGAAGAGCGGCGATGATGGTGTTGTAGCTTCGCTCGGGAATCCCGCTCCCATCATGCCAGAACGGCGCGTGGGATACGATTAGCGTCTTATTCCTGTTCATTCATCTCCTCCGCGGATTGAATTCGGCCTAATTCGTA
The DNA here is from genome assembly GCA_963668455.2 of uncultured Desulfosarcina sp. Classification (GTDB taxonomy): domain Bacteria; phylum Desulfobacterota; class Desulfobacteria; order Desulfobacterales; family Desulfosarcinaceae; genus Desulfosarcina. Next base: position 92,108 of record CAXXOY010000009.1, on the reverse strand, counting down.
TTTTGCCAGTTTAATATACTGAAAGATGGGAATGCGGGATACGCAGACGTAACTGCAAAGGCCGCATTCGATGCACGAATACAAATCATACAGATCGGCGCCTTCGGCATACTGACCGGCTTCCAGAAAGCGGACCAGAAGATTGACCGGGACGTTGGCGGGACAAACGCCCACGCAGTCCCCGCAATTGATGCAAGGATAGTCGCTGGACAGGGGAATCGTATCCTTGTCCTGAACCATGATGGCGTCTGTATCCGGTCCGATGGGCAGTGTTTCGCTGTAGATGGCGTTGCCTGTCATGGGGCCGCCGAAGATGATTTTATCCTGATCGTTGATTTCGATACCGAACGCATCGAGCAGTTTCGCCACGGGCGTTCCGATACAGGCGGTCGCCAGGTGCTTGGCGCCTTGCTTGTCGATAACGGTGACGGTCTTTTTGACCGGCAGGCGGCCGTCGGTAAACGCCTGGCCGATGCTTGCCACGGCTTCGGCGCGAAGGAAGTGAATCCCCATGGCGCCTTCGCCTTTTTCGTCGGGCAGCTGTCCGCTCAGCTCGTTGAGAATCATCAGTGGCTGCGCGTAAGGGTATTGGGAAGAAAAGGGCTGAATCGTGGCATCCAGATGGCCGGAGTAGTTCTGAACACTCTCTTTCGGAACGGCGATGACGATGTTTTCGACGCCGGTTGCTTTTCTCAGTACTTCTATGCCTGCATTAATCTCCTCAAGGCGTGTTTTTAAGACGTACAGGCTGGTATCTATGAGAAGATCGGCGTTTCCGCCGTATATAATGATGGTATTGACGGGATTTTCTTCGTCCATCAGGGCGGTGAAATCCGGCTCGCCGGGGCAGGCGCAGAGGAAGCTGCGGAGCGTCTCCAGCGAGGGCGTGTCGACGGCTTCGGCAAAGGCGCCGTCAATCTCGTCGGGGCCTGATTTCTCGATGGTGACGGCGGTCCACTTGCGGCCGAAATCGGCCAGGAACGGTTCGATGGCGCAAACGGCGCCGGTAATCGGGCAGATGGCGCTGGCATCGTCGCCTTGGTCCAAAACCAGCCGTTGGCCGGTTTTAACCGGCATGCCGATCGTTAAGGCGCTACTGGTTTTCTTGAGTTCTTTCTTTACGTATAACGTGACCGTATCCGGTGCGGCAATGGTCACCGGTCGGGCGGATGGATCGGTGGCCAATTCGTAAGTGAAACTTGGTTTGGTCAGACCGAAGAATGATCGTTTTCGCATGGCTCAACCTTATTTTTAGGTCTGCAGTAAGTAGTTAAGGCCTTATAAGACAAAAGCACATCGCTAATTACCACGCTGTGGGTTTAAAGGACATGACAACGGGAACAGTCATCCGAGCTGTCTTGCGGTCCTTTTTCAAACTCAACGTGGCAACCGATACACTGGGTGTGAAAGGCGTCCGCGCGTGAAGACATCTCGGTATCCTCAATGTCACTTTCGTCGTGGCAATCGAGACACGCCTGGGGTTTTGAACCGTCTTCAGCGGGCGCCTGGTGGCACTCGCCGCAAGCGATAAGCGCGCTTTCGTCATCCGCGGGATGGTGGTGGCAATCGAAGCAGCTGGCGCCATATCCCGATGCATCCGTGTGCGTGTGGTGATCGAAAAGGACCTTCCCCGCATTGGTCTGGTACATGATTCGCATCGGCTGATCATCGGGAGCGCGAACGGGGAACGCGGCATAGCAGACAATACCGACAAGCAACAGGTGGATTGCCAGACCGTAAGCAAACAACAACTGTTTCTTAGACGTCATTTGGTCTCGATCCTTTGTGGGTTGGGTTGTAAAGAATGTGGGTATAAAAAAGTCAGATCCCGGACTATCATAATGGGCAATTCCTTTCAAGGTTTTATTTGTTTTGAATGCAACGCTTTGAATCTAAAACGTAAACAAAATACTCCTCAAAGAATATAAAGAGAGTAAAAAAACCTTTTGTTAAGGGGAGCAGGCGTTCTCGGATCGGCTTAACGCTTGAGAAATAATAATAAATCGACTAAAAGTGAAGATGTTGCCGACTTTGGGGCCGCCCCGCCGGCAAAAGCGATTTTCAATGTGCCGATTGTGCCCGAGGGAAGAGATGAGAAAAAACGCCACCAATGGACGATCCACGGGGATTCCCATACGCGTGCCGCGGCTGATGAGACGATTTGGCCACGGGTATCGCGGCCAACGCCGCGGACAGGATCGTATCGGCCGCGGCAGCGATCGGATATATCGCGCCATCGTGGAGAACACCGGCACGGCCTTTTTGTTGATGGAACAGGATACCACCATCGCCATGGTCAACGAAGAGTTCGAAAAGATGTCCGGGTACAGCCGCGGCCAGGTGGAAGGCAAGATGTCCTGGACCCGTTTGATTGCCGATGTGGATGTGGATCGCATGATCCGCTATCATTACCTGAGGCGCGATTTTCCGCATAGGGCGCCGCGCAATTACGAATGCCGGGTGCGTGTCATGGACGGCCGCCTGCGCATGTGTTTTTTTACCGTGGCCATGATTCCGGGCAGCGACAAAAGCATCGCCTCCATCACCGATGTGACAGAGCACCGTGAGCTGGAACAACGCATCCGTTCCGTTCGGGAAAACGAGCGGCGGCGGATCGGCCAGGACCTGCATGATGATCTGGGCGCGCATCTGGTGGGCGTGGAGGCCATGGCCGAGTTGCTGCAGCGGCGCCTGACAAAAGAAGGGCATCCGCAGGCCGCGTTTTCCACTGAAATCTCCGAGCTCATCCAACAGGCCACGGCCAAAACCCGGGCGCTTGGTCGGGGCCTGTGTCCGGTGGACCTGGATGAACGGGGGCTTTTAAATGCGTTGGAGAATTTGAAAAAGAATACCGAGCGTGCGTTTGGCGTTGTCTGCACCCTCGATTTGTCCGATGAGGATGATATCGGTATCCGCGAACACAGAGTCGCCACCCACCTGTACCGCATTGTCCAGGAGGCGGTGAACAATGCCCTGGTTCACGGCAAGGCGCGGGCGATAACCATCGGTATATCCATCGCCGACGGGGCGCTGAGGCTGACCATCGCCGACGACGGCATCGGGATCGGAGCGGATGCCAAGCAGGGTGGCGGGCTTGGCCTTAGGACCATGCGGCACCGAGCCAACCGGATCGGCGCGGAGATGACCGTTACCAGGCGGCAACCCAAGGGAACTATCGTGCGATGCACCATCAATCCAGAGTTTTTATCGTAGACGACCACCCGATTTTCAGAAAAGGGCTCAGCCATCTGATCAACGAGGAGCCCGATCTGACGGTTTGCGGCGAGGCGGAGAGTGTCAAGGATGCGATCCGGGAGATCGGACGGACCAAGCCGAATGTGGTTATCCTGGACATCACGCTCAAGGATACCAGCGGGCTGGAACTGATTCACATACTTAATACCCAGCATGCGTTCATGCCGATTCTGGTGGTTTCCATGCACGACGAATCGATTTTCGCCGAGCGGGTCCTGCGTGCCGGCGCCCTGGGGTACATCAATAAGCAGGAAGTCACCGGTAACGTTGTGCGGGCCGTTCATCAGGTCCTTGACGGGAAAATTTACACCAGCGAATCCATGATGGAAACCCTTCTGGGCAAGATCGTTTTCAAACCGGCCAACACCGCCTCGGAAAATCCCCTGGAGTGCCTGTCCGACAGGGAAATGGAGATCTTTCAGCTCATCGGCCGCGGCTTCGGGCGCAAGGAAATCGCCGATATGCTCAATGTCAGCGTGAAAACCATCGGAACCCATCGCGAGAACGTCAAGAAAAAGCTCTTCCTCAAAAATTCCGCCGAACTGATGCGTTGCGCCGTTGATTGGGATCAGAGACAGAAGATTGAGAAAGAGTGACTACCCTAGGCGTTCGACCTACCCCCATTCCTGCTTTTTGCCCAGATATAAAATGAGCGACCCGCTGATTTTTTTTTAGGCTCAGATCCTCTAAAGACGATATATACCTAAAAATCGTTTCCACCATCTGCTGCGTTGTTGATGCCTAACTTTTTTCTGGGAGAGGATACCGTCATGATCAAGGAAAAGCCGATCCACTTCAGCGATGTTTCCAGCTGCGTTGACCGGATTATTGAAACCGTCGGAAAAACCATCGTATTCGGCATGCCGTTGGCGCTGGGCAAGCCCAACCACCTGATCAATGCCTTGTACCAGCGCGCCAAATCCGATCCGCAAATAGATCTGACCATCCTGACGGCACTTTCGCTGGAGCGTCCCCAATGCTCCGGAGAGCTGGAAGAACGGTTCATGGCCCCCATCGTCGAGCGCCTCTGGGACGGGTTCGTGGAATTCGATTACATGACGGATCTGCGCACCGACAGTTTGCCGCCCAACGTGACCGTTTCCGAGTTTTTCGTCAAGGCCGGCGGCTATCTGGGAAACAAGACCGCCCAGCGCAATTATATCTCGTCCAACTACACCCACGTGGTTCGCGATATCCTGGAACGCGGGCTTAACGTCATGGGCAACTTGATCGCCAAACGCAGCATGGGCAGTGAGACGCGCTATTCCATGAGTTGCAACGCGGACCTGCCCCTGGAGCTGTTCAATCATATTGAAGAAGAGGGGCGCAGCCTGGGCAGGAAGATCGTCACCGTCGGCCAGGTGAACACCAATTTGCCGTTCATGTACGGGGATGCCGACGTCACACCGGAGGTTTATGATTTTGTCGTCGACAGCCCGCAATACGATTTTCCGCTGTTCAATGTCCCCAAGCAGCCGGTGGCCACAGCCGACCACATGATCGGTGCCCATGTCAGTTCCCTGGTCAAGGACGACGGCACCCTCCAGATCGGCATCGGGTCCCTGGGCGACGGTATTGCCGAAAGCCTGATCATGCGCCACCGGAACAACCCGGTGTATCGACAGCTTCTGGCGGATCTGGGCATCGAAGCGCGCTACGGCGATCTGGTGGATCGTATCGGCGGCCGCGATACCTTCGAAAAGGGCCTCTACGGTTCCACGGAAATGCTGGTGGATGTCTTCATGCAGCTCTACCGGGCCGGCATCATCAAACGCAAAGTCTACGACGACAAGGTCATTCAGGCCCTGGTCAACGATGGCACGCTTTCGGAAACCATTGATCCGGGCGTTCTGGACCGGCTCCTCGAGACGGGGGCCTTATCCGAGCATCTGACCCGGGAGGATTTTGATCGGCTCCAGCGCTTTGGCATTTTTCGAAGCGATCTGACCTTTTCAGGCGGCATGATCCGCAGCCACAAGCGCTCCTGGCCGGCTGATCTTTCCAGGACCGAGAACCGGCAGCGGGTGGCGCAGGATTGCCTGGGAGACAGGCTGGAACACGGCTCGATTTGCCAGGCTGCTTTTTTCATCGGCCCCCGGGCGTTCTACGACAGCCTGAACGAAATGAGCGAGCGCGAGCGCAAGCAGTTTTGCATGACCGGCGTGAAGAAGGTCAATCAGCTTTATGGCGACGAGAAGCTCCGGCGCCTGCAGCGTAAGGACGGGCGTTTTGTCAACGCCGGCATGATGGTGACTCTTCTGGGCGCCGTGACCTCGGACTGCCTGGAGTGCGGCAGCGTTATTTCCGGTGTGGGCGGCCAGTACAATTTTGTCTCCATGGCCCATGCCCTGGACGACGGGCGGCTGATCATGATGATTCGCAGCACACGCAACAAGGGCAATCAGGTTTTATCCAACATTATTTTGAATTACGGTCACGTCACCATTCCCCGCCATTTGAGGGATATCGTGGTTACCGAATACGGCATCGCCGATCTTAGGGGCAAAAGCGATGAAGAGGTCATCAAGGCCATGCTCAACATCGCCGATTCAAGGTTCCAGACAACGCTTCTGGCCGAGGCCAAGAAAACCGGCAAGATCGCCCGCGCCTATAAAATTCCCGAGTCGTATCGCCACAACACCCCAGCGCGGCTGGAAAAAATGATGGCGCCCTACCGGCGCAAGGGATTTTTCCAGGCCTTTCCCTTTGGTTCGGATTTTACCGAGGAAGAGATTGTCCTCGGAAAAGCCTTGAAAAAGCTCAAGCGCAAGGCGGCCGAGGGCAAACTCCGGTTGGTACCGGCAATCGCCAGGCAGTTGCTCAAGAAACCGGCCGTGGCGCTACGTCCCTATCTGTCGCGCATGGGGCTGGCGGAACCTTCGGATTTTAAGGAAAGAGTTATGCAGGCGGCGGTCAGCTACGCCCTGGAAGCCGGCGGGGTAAGAGCGTCCGGGGCCGATGGCATCCGTCAGGGAACCGGTACCGACGGGAAACGCGCGGTGTCGGTGTGAGGCAGGAACTTGGCCGCCGAAAAGCGGTTCATGAAGTCCTGGTTTACATTCAGCTCCATGTAGGTGATGCCGTCGCGGATTCGTTTCACCCGGTCAAGGCAATCGGGATCGGTCAGCACCCGGGTGGCCCCGCCCAGGGAGCTGTTGCCCAGGCTCTGATAACAGTTTAGCGGCAGGTCCGGAATCATGCCGATGGTGATGGCCGATTCGGGGTCGATATAGGCGCCGAAGGTGCCGGCCACGAAAAAGGTTTCCAGATCAGATTGCTGCATGCCGGCCGCCAGGGCGATGGTTTCCAAAATGGTGTACATGGCGGCCTTGGAACGGACCAGGCTGTCCAGGTCGGCCTGGGTGATGCAAAGATCCTTGCCGGTGCCCGACCGATCGGCGGGAACCAGGGTCAGATGGCCCAGTTCGTCCCGTATGGAAAAGCGATTTGCGCACCGTTCGGGAACCAGCTTGCCGCGAATGTCCACAAGCCCTGAGCGGAAAAGGGCCGCCGCCAGATCGATGACGCCTGAGCCGCAAATTCCTCTGGGGGGTTCATCCTCAATGGTGTGGATGTTAAATTGAAGCGTCTCCGGATCGATGGCGATGCGGTCGATGACCCCCGGCCCGGCCGTGGTTCCCATGCGGGTCACGCCCCCTTCCAGGGCCGGTCCCGCGGCCCCCGCGCAGGCCATCATCCAGTCGCGGTTGCCCAATACCACCTCGGCATTGGTCCCCACATCCACCAGAATGGCCGTCTCCTCCCGCCGATCCATGTCGCAGAAAAGAATGCCGGCGATCAAATCCCCCCCGAAATAGCTGCCCACATTGGGGAAAACCAGGGTGCGCGCGCTGGGATGAAGATTCAGTCCCAACGCATTGCTTTTAAAAACCTCGGGTTGATTGATCACCGGAATGTAAGGCTCCCGGATCATCCAGTGCGGATTGAGCCCCAAAAGCAGATGCGTCATGGCCGTGTTGCCGGCGATGGCGGACAGGTGGATCTGGTTGGTCGCAAGACCGTTTTGCCGGCACAACCGGTCCAGTTGGGTGTTGATCCCGTCGACGATCAGACGGGTCAACTCGGCCAGCCCCCCCGGCTTGTCGACGTGATGAATACGGGCCAGGACATCGGGGCCCACGGCGATCTGGGGGTTGTCGAAGACCGTTTCGCCGCGATGCTCGCCGGTGATCAGGTCGACAATTCTGAGTACCACCCGGGTCGTTCCCAGGTCCACGGCCAGACCGAAAAAGCCATCGTTCTCATCCGGTCCTGACAGATCGACAAGAACGCCATTGCCGCCGGTGTCCTTGAACAGGACGGCTCGCGCCTTGAAATTCCACTCGCGCAGCTTCTCGGGAAGTGTTTTGAGCAGATTAAGATCCATATGAACCGTCGGGACATCCAGGGCGGTCTTGATCGCCGCCGCTAGTCGGTCGGCATCGGCGGTGTTGTTGCCGAGGGAGGGGGAGGGCAGGGTCAGATCGAGTACCCAGCAGGCATTCTCGCTAATCGGTTTCATGAAAAATCCTCAACTATCAGAGCGCGTCAATGCGTTTTCGGATCGCTTTCACCAGCCGGGGCATGATGCTGCCGGCCTCGCCCAGAATGGTCAGGTTGCTGATGCGGCCTGTCAGCGGCGTGGGTTCGGGGTTGATTTCTATCACCACGGCGTCATTGTCCCTGGCGATGAAGGGCAGGGTGGCAAACGGCTGAACCACCGCCGAGGTGCCGATAACCAGCATAGCGTCACAGGCTATGCACAATTGCTGGGAACGGTCCAGTGCCTCGGGAGGAATAAGCTCGCCGAATAAAATACAATCCGGCCGATAGATGCCGCCGCAATCGCAGCGCGGCGGAATGGTCGACAGATCCACCTGGGAGGTGGGAATAATCTGGTTGCAGTCCTCGCAGCGCTGCCAGGCGAAATTGCCGTGAAACTCAATGACGTCCGAGTTGCCGGCTACCTGGTGCAGCCCATCGACGTTCTGGGTGATGACGGTTTGAAGGATGCCCATGCGTTCCAGATCGGCCAGACCGGTGTGGGCGGGATTGGGTTTGGCCTTGTCCAGGACGGATTTCATCTCCTTGATCAGAACGTTCCACACCGTTTTGGGGTCTTCCCGGAAGGCATCGATGTGGGCGTATTTCATGGGATCTATTTTCTCCCACAGTCCGCCTTTGCCTCTGAAAGGGGGAATACCGCTTTCAACGGATATGCCGGCACCGGTGAGGGCCACGACGCGTTTGGCGTTTGCGAGGATATCGGCTGCGCGTTGGGTGGGGTCGGCGTTGCTAGTATTGCTCATGTTGGGTTGCTTTCGATGCTGATGGCGGTTCCGGTTCCGATAGCGATTAACAGATCAAAGGGTAAACTGCATATCGCGTCCCACTGCAAAACAGTCGAGGGATCGTTTTTTCTTTTTGATGATCTGGTGACAGTGCTCGACGATTTCGTCCATCTGGTCGTCGGTGCGCTCCTGATTCAGATGGAATAGGCCCAGGCGCTTGACCCCGGCTTCAAAAGCCAGGTTCAACGCATCCGTGTAGGAGGAATGACCCCACTCCACCAGATTGGGGTACTCCTTGTCGGTGTATTCGGCATCGTGGATTAAAAGGTCCGCGCCGGTACAAAACTCGACATATTCCTTGTAGGGCAATCCGCCGGGATGGACATAGCCCAGTTCGTTGTCGGTGATGAAAACGAAAGTCTTGCCGTTTTCAATGAACTTGTACCCCTTGCCGGTGTTGGGGTGGCTGATGGGGATGGGCACCACCGTCGCCGAACCGATGGTAAACTCGGCCGGGTGGCCCTCTTTCCAGATGATTTTGGCTTTGAGATCGGAGTAGCGCACCGGAAAGTTGGGCGGCGCCATCACTTTGGAAAACATGGTTTCCATGAATTTTTTGTGAAAGGGCGCGCGGTGCATGTGAATTTCGGTGCGATCAAGGAAAAGGGGTCTGAAGAAAGGGAACCCCATGAGGTGATCCCAGTGGCCGTGGGTAAGCAGAAAGTTGTATTTAAAGCGGCCGGTTTCAATCAGGTGGTTGCCCAGGCGCCGAATGCCGGTGCCCGCGTCGATGATAATGAGGTCATCGCTGTCGGTGCGGATATCCAGGCAGGTCGTGTCTCCACCGTACTTGGTGTACTCTTTTCCGGAGACGGGAATGGACCCTCTGGACCCCCAACAGGTAATGACCATTGTTAGCCCTTCATGTTGCCATAAAATGTAGTCCAGATGCCGTCTTGATCCCAACACCTGAGTATCTTAACCGGCAATCCCCTTAGCACGGATTCCACCCGGGCGGCTTCCTTACGCATCAGACCGGATAGAATAAAGCGCTTTTTGCTTAAAAAACCCTTGGTTCGGATAATTTCTTTCATCACTTCGTAATGAATATTGGATACCACAAGATCGCTTTTGAAGTCTATAAATTTATGGGCATCCCCTTGTGCCACAAGGATTCGGCTCTCCAGCCCGTTAAGGTGCACATTGCGCTTCGCGGTTTTTGCAGCCAGAAAGGTCAGATCGGTGGCCAGCACGTTGCAGTGGCTCAGACGGGCCGCCGCCAGGGCAAGCAGACCGGTACCCGTTCCCAGATCCAGCACGGTCCGCATGGCGCCGTCGGACAGGGCCATGGCAAGCGCTGTCATGCAGTCCCGGGTGGTGGGATGGGTGCCCGTGCCGAAGACAACCCCGGGATCGAGAACGATGGTCGTCTCGCGTTTCTCCGGAGAAGTCGCGAACCAGGGCGGTGAGACGGTAAACGGGCCGATGCGGCTGGGCACGATGTCACTGCCCTGCCATTGATCGTAAGTCATGTGGTAGTGCTCGACCAGGTCAAGGCCGGGCACATCAGCGATGATCCGCTGAACCACACGCTCGGAAGGCCGGGTAAAGAAGAGGAAAGAGAAATCGCCTTCTTCCCAGCTTCCCAGATAGTCGTCCGGCTTAAACGCCGGGCCGGGGTCGAACCGGCCCGACAGGTAGTAGATGTAAAGGTTCTGATAAGGGTTCGGGGCAATCGGTTCCGGTGTCATGTGAAGTTGGCGTTTACTCCTTTGCGGGCAACCGATCCATGTACCATTGCATGGGGTCGATCAATGTGAATCCCATTTCGACCAGTTTCTTTTTGACTCTGACGACATTGTTGGTCAACAGGTAGGGGAAGACGACCCGTTTGCCCTCGTCCCAGGTCCGGGCGACCAGAATACTACCGAAAGAGATGTTTTCCTCGGTAATGGCGTCAACAATGCGCTTCATCTGACCGATTTTCTCCTCGACTTCAATGCAAAGCAGGGTGCCGGGCTCGCCGATACCCAGAACATTGGTAAACGAGCGCAGTAGATCACGGACCGAGAGAATTCCCTTGAGCTTGCCCTCCTCATCGACCACCGGAAACGCGCCCACTTTCTTTTTCTGGATCAGCAAAAGGGCATCCTGGATGGTGTACATGGGCGAGATGGTCTGGGGATTTTCGGTCATGATATCCTCGACGATCAATTGTGCCAACGCTTCCCGCTTTTCGGGCAGAGGTTTGCGTTTGATCAGGTCGTAGGGCAGGGCGCTTCTGATATCGCGGTCCGTGATGATGCCGATCAGACGGTTGTCGCCGTCCACGATGGGCAGATGGCGGATTTTGTTGAACTCCATTATTTCCTGGGCCTTGTAGACAGATGCGGATTTGTCGATGGTGATGACTTTTGAAACCATAGATCGACTGACAAACATGGTTTATCCTCCAATCGAGATGTTAGGTCGTTGTTTCGTGGTTAAGAGACGATAAGCGGCCTGTGTCTCTATCCCTCCAGCATAACGGCGACATGGTTGGCGGCCAGTTCGCCCAGACGTTCCAGGCAATAGCCGCCTTCCAGAACCGACAACAGTCGCCCCTTTGCATACTTGTCTGCCAGGGCAACCAGAATTTTTGCGATCCAGGTGTACCACTGAGTGGAAAGGGTCATATCGGCCATGTCATCTTCCGCATGCCCGTCGAATCCCGTGGAAACGATGATGAACTCCGGCTCGAAGCCGGCCATCGCCGGAAGGAGGTCGTTTTTGATCAACGATACGTATTCGGTGTCTCCATTGCCGGGCAGGGCCAGTGAATTTTTGGTAAAGCCTTCTCCAGCACCGGTGCCTATCTCGAATTCGCGGCCGGTTCCCGGAAAGGCGAACGAGGGGTGCTGGTGGACGGAGTAGTAGAAGACGGTGTCGTCTTCCTCGAAAATCTGCTGGGTGCCGTTGCCGTGGTGGACATCGATATCGATGATGCCCACCCGCTTGATGCCATGCGCCTCTTGCAGGTAGCGGGCGGCAACGGCCGCGTTGTTGAAATAGCAAAAGCCCATGGCCTGGAAGGTTTCGGCATGGTGGCCAGGCGGTCTAACGGCGCAGAAGGCGTTGTCGAGTTCTCCTTCCATGATTCGTCTGGCGGCATCGATAACGCCGCCCGCAGCGAGGAATGCCGTTTCATAGGTCTCCACGCAGATCTGGTTGTCGGCATGGTCGAAGGATTTGTTGCCGGAAAGGCAGACTTCCTCAAAGCGCCGGATATAACTCATTTTGTGAACAGCGGTGATCCGTTCCATATCGGCTTGAACGGCTTTTAAAGGGATGATTCGTTCCAGCAGCCCGGCGGCCTCGATTCCTTGATGGATTGCCGTGAGGCGTTCGGCCATTTCGGGGTGATAGGGGCCGGTGTCGTGGAGCATGTACCTGATGTCGTGTAAGTAACCGGTTCTTTTCATGGGCCTCCTCGTTCCTTGTGGGTCCGGGATGAATAAAGACAGCGCAGGCGGTTTTTCAAGGGGCGGGAAACCGCCGGCGCTGCCCTTGCCTTAGGCCGTGCTTAGGGGATGATCCGGTCAAAAATCGAATAAGCAGCTTTCAGCGCAGGGTTGTCCTCGTCAATGTCAATCGTCGGATGACCGTTAAGATCAAATTCGTAAACCTGCTCGTCCTCGGGTATGACGCCGGCCAGTTCCAGATTTTCCTCTCCGAGAATATCAAGAACATCCGCGGCCGGTTCGCTCTTGGCCTGGTTGATGATGATATAGCTTTTGTTGATGCCGAGATTCAGGTCCTTGGCCAGTTTGTTGATTCTCAGCCCGGCCTGCAGACCCCTGCGGGATGTGTCGGTGACGATGAGCAGAAGATCCATGTTCTTGGTGGTAAGACGGCTCAGATGCTCCATACCCGCTTCGTTGTCCATGACCAGGTAGGGATAATTCCCGGACAGTCGTTCCAGGAATCCGGTCAAAAGGGTGTTCGCGGCACAATAGCAACCGGAACCCTCGGGCTGTCCCATGACAACCAGGTCAAACTTCGAGTGTTCCATGATTGCCTGTTCGAGCTTCATGGAGATGAAGACATCCTTGGTCATGCCGCTGGGCACAATTCCCTTTTTCATCTCCTCGCGGGCATTGCCCAGGGTTTCGGTAACCTCCAGCCCCAGGACTTCGTTCAGATTGGCGTTGGCATCGGCATCGACGGCCAGAACCGGGGCTTTTCCCCGGCTGACCAGGTATTTGATCAGCATCCCGGAAACAGTGGTCTTTCCGGTTCCTCCTTTTCCCGCCATGGCAATGGATACGGGCATGGTTGAGCACTCCTTTCGACAGCGATTCGGGCCAGGCAGATGATGGCAGCAACCCGCCGGACAGTTCACAAATGATTAGGACAGTTGGATAAAACAGTCAAGCAGATTGTCTTTGGCGCATTACTCACGCTTATCCGGGTTGTCTTTCCCCAACAGGCCTTCTAATTGGGTTTAAATGTGGTGTAAACAGGCCAATCGCATGTAAAACAAATATGGAAAACCATTGTCGCAGGCAAACCCCGCTCCTTTCAACAATAATAAACTCGAATTACAGCATTTACGTGAAGGTGCGGGATCGGTCCATGAGCGCTATAAAAAAGAAATCAAGCGACATGCGACTGCCCTGACGGTGTAAAGCAAACACCTTGCTTAGGCCAGGGGCATGTGGTATTTTTATCATGCGCCCTTGACTGAAAAAGCATGGCTTCAGTACGTTTAAAGGGGGTAAACATTAACGAGAATTCATGGTTCTAAAAGTCACGTTCTTACTATACATTCCCGAACAGTATAATTTAAGGAGAAAATCGATGTTTGATGTCGTCAGAAAAAGCATGCTCGCCGGTGTAGGCCTGGCTCTCAAGGCGTGGGACGAAGTCGAAGACATGGCCAAGGATATCGCCGAACAGGGAAAGATGACCGAAAAGGAAGGTCGCAAGTTTATCGAGGAGTTGCAGGAACGTTACGACGAAACGCAGAAAAAGCTTGAGGAACGGGTCGAGAAAAGTGTCAAGGATCTGCTCAGGAAGGCAAACGTGGTAACCCAGGATGAACTCAAGGGCCTTAAAAAAGAGATTCGGGATCTGAAAAAACTGATCAGCGATCAGGGCGATGAGGTGACGTCCGATCCACACCAATGATAAGCATCCGGAAAATCGGCGTCATAGGCCGAACCTACCGCAACCTCAACCGTTACCGACAGATTCTGGCGGTGCTTTTAAAGTACGGTTTTGATGATATCCTGGAGCTTTTGAGGATTGATCAGTATGTCGAGATCGGCCTGCAAATGCTTACCAGAAAAGGCGGTGATCGGATAACGCGCCTCTCCCGGGAAAAACGGGTGCGGCTGGCTATTGAGGAGTTGGGGCCTACCTACATCAAGATGGGCCAGATCCTCTCCACCCGGCCGGACCTGGTGCCCGTGGGGTTTATCAAGGAACTATCCCTTTTGCAGGACAAGGTGCCCTCCTTCGACTTTGCCGACGTACAACGGATCATCAACAAAGAGACCGGACATTCCATCGACGAATTGTTCGATCATTTCGAGGCCGAGCCCCTGGCCTCGGCTTCCATCGGTCAGGTTCACCGGGCACAGCTTAAAGACGGCGAGGATGTGGCCGTCAAAATTCAGCGCCCGGGGATCCGAAAAACCGTTGAGGTGGATCTTGAAATCATGCTCCACCTGGCTATTCTGGTCGAACGCCATGTCGAGGAGCTGGCTTTACATCAACCGGTGAAAATCGTCGAGGAGTTCGCCCAAACCATCGAAAGGGAGATGAATTACACCCTTGAGGCCAGCAACATGGAACGAGTGGCCCGTTCTTTTCTCAACGACCAGACCGTTTATATTCCAAAAGTCTATCGGGAGTTTACCACCGAGCGGGTGCTGACCACCGAGTTCGTGGACGGGATCAAGGTCTCCATGCTGGATTACATGGATGAGAACGGCTACGACCGCAAACTGATCACCCGTCGCGGCGCGGATATCCTGCTGACTCAGATTTTTCAACACGGCTTTTTCCACGCCGATCCCCATCCCGGAAATCTGTTCGTTCTGAAAAACAATGTCATCTGTTTGTTGGATTTCGGAATGGTGGGTACCGTGGATCGTGCCTCGCGCGAGAATTTCGTGGAACTCGTGGACGCCGTGGTGCGAAAGGACGAAGCCCGTACCACGCGGGTGTTGTTAAAGCTCACCCATTGGGAGGAGGAACCGGAATTCCGTGCGTTAAACAAGGACGTGGCGAATTTCATGGGCGAGCATTTGTACAAGCCGCTCAGGGAGATCGAGATCGGTAAACTGCTCAACAGCATCCTTGAAATGGCGGCCCGGCATCGTCTGCGCATTCCGCCGGAACTTTTTCTGATGATGAAGGCCATCAGCACGGTGGAGGGCATCGGCCTGACCCTTGATCCCGATTTTGATATGATCGCCCACGCTGAACCCTTTATTCGTCAGGTCAAACTTTCCCGTTTTTCTCCCAAGCGCGTGAGCAGCGACGCAGTCGGCCTCATGGGACAATATATGGATTTTGTGCAGGAATTTCCAAAGGATATTTTGGAAATCACCCGCAACATCCGTCAAAGAAAAATGACCTTCATGCTTGAGCTGAAAAGCATGGAGAAGATGCTGTCCACCCACGATCAGATCAGTAATCGCATCTCTTTTTCGATCATTATCGCGTCTCTGATTATCGGTTCGGCGTTGATTGTGATTTCAAAAACACCACCTTTCCTGTACGGCATTTCCGCTATCGGTATCATTGGTTTTGTTGCCGCGGCGGTGATGGGAATCTGGCTTTTAGTAGCCATCATTAAGAAGGGAAAGTTGTGATATGACTATTTCATGGCATAAAAAAGCTAATCGGTAATTCGCTTTTTATGCCATGAAATAGTGAACGAACCGGTGTTTACATCTTTTTCAACGATATACCGGATTTCGTTTTGCGAACGGCAAATTTGTCTCCCTCTTTAAATCCCATGTCGGCGATCATTGCCTTGGCGATAACAACGCTGCCGCGTTTGCTGACCATGGCATCCTTGGAAGGCGCACTTGCCGTTTTCCCACGGCCGGATATAATCTGAGGCGCTTTACCGGTGTTCATTAGCGCGTCGGCATAGTGCGTTTTAAGTTGCGCGGAAGTGCTGAATTTGAATTCCTTCATGATTTCGCTTTGCATCTTTCCACTTTCGATCATTTTGATCAACTTGGCACCATCGATTTTCTTTTT
Organism: uncultured Desulfosarcina sp.; assembly: GCA_963668455.2. Classification (GTDB taxonomy): domain Bacteria; phylum Desulfobacterota; class Desulfobacteria; order Desulfobacterales; family Desulfosarcinaceae; genus Desulfosarcina. Next base: position 76,302 of record CAXXOY010000009.1, on the reverse strand, counting down.
TGCAGGCATTTTTTCTCCTTTTGATTTAATCAATAACGTTGTTTGTATTTGAGATAGATATACATTATTAGCATTGTTAAATAAAAATCAAGAGAATAATTAAAAAACGATTTTTTTATGCACTTCGGGATCATCAATTGACAATATCTTATTTCTAAATTAGGTGATTCAAATTTTGGTCTGCATAAGAGTTGAATGCATTTATAATGCATGCGTAATAATGGTCTCGAAAAATTTAAAAATGATGCAATATATTTGAAAACGTTTTTATCAAAAAAAGCTCGATGGATTTTGTTTGTTAGTAACGCATATAAACCGGTCGGGGTGAGCACCAACCCTGATACTCATAAGAGATGTGCAATACAATTGACCCGGTTGGGGCAAAAAAGAAAATTATATTTTCAATATGAGAGGTTGTTTTCATCTGTTAAGCGTTTGCAGGAACTTTATAATCGTTTAGCGGGAAATCCTTGTGAGAATAAATCCGCGTTGCCTTTGGTACGGTTGGTCAGTGGCAAAAGCAGTGTTCACGATGGTTAATCAGGTCTTTACTTTACTTTTATCATATTATATTAAGGATGAGACTTTTATTTTAGCGTGCTTCGGAGTGTTCTGGCCGTGACTACAAAAATGTAGTCTTAACCTGTTATTTGATTTTACGGAGGAGCATATGAAAAGAGGATTTATCGGCATTCTGACAATTATTTGTGCACTGGCAATTTGTATGGGAACGGCTTATGGCGCTGATATCGAGCTTGCCAAGAGTTCCCATCTTCAAAAAATCCTGAAACGCGGCGAGTTGCGTGTCGGTTTCGAATCGGGATACATGCCCTTTGAAATGACAAATAAGAAAGGCAAGTTCATCGGTTTCGACATTGATTTCGCCAAGCGTATGGCCAAGGCCATGGGCGTCAAGTTCGTCCCTGTCAATACGTCCTATGACGGTATCATCCCAGCCCTTGTCACCGATAAGTTCGACATCATCATGAGCGGCATGACCATCACCCAGGAGCGCAACCTCAAAGTCATGTTCGCGGATCCTTACATCGTCGTCGGGCAGGCCATTTTGCTCAACAAGAAACACGAAGGAACGGTCAAGTCATACAAAGACCTCAACGATCCCAAATATATCCTTACCTCCCGCATGGGGACCACGGGTGAGCAGTCCATCAAACGGATGATTCCCAAGGCCACCTACAAAGGATTCGAAGCCGAGGCCGAAGCGGGGCTTGAAGTGATCAACGGCAAGGCCGACGCATTGGTTTACGACCTGCCTTTCATCGGCATCCTTTACTCCAGCCAGGGCAAGGGCAAAACGATTTTTCTGGACAAACCGTTTACCTACGAACCGCTGGCTTGGGCCATCAATCAGGGCGACCCCGATTTTCTCAATTTCCTGAATAATTTCTTGCAGCAATCCAAGGGTGACGGATTCTACGAAAAAGTCTATAATAAATGGATTCTCAGCTCGGACTGGCAAAAAGAGCTTCAGTAATTCAGCATACGTCCAAGTGGTTTATCAGTCATGATCAATACGCAGGCCAGCCATATTATTCGAGGCTGGTCTGCCTACTTTAGGTTCTTCAAATAGAACCCGTGTCATAATATTCTTGTTTGCAAATACAATAGGACGACGATTCTAATCATGAGCAATCGCATCTCGGGAAAGCCTGCCAATTATAATCGATGGGTCATTGTTTTTTGCCTCGGCGTTGTGGTCTTTATGGGCCTTTTTTACTATGCCACCCAGAAGATTAAATATGTCTGGCGGTGGAATCGAACGCCCATCTATTTCGCGTACCAGGACGATATTGAAATCACATCGACAATTGATGGAGAAGTTTCGGCCATCACGATCGATGGCAAAAAGGCTTTTGTCACGGTGTCGGGGGGGGGAGAAGAAGAAAAACAGGTGATGCCCGCCGAAAGCGTACTGGTCTCCGAGGGTGAATTCATCTCGCCGGGCGATACGCTTGCCTCCTATAAAAAATGGAAACCCGGGCTGTTGGTCGTCGGCTTGTGGATTACGATGAAAATCAGCGTCCTGGCGACCATTGCAGGGGTTATTATCGGCATTCTCAGCGGGATGATGCGCATATCCGACAATCCGGCCCTGAGGTGGACCTCGATTATTTATGTGGAGTTGGTGCGGGGATCACCCCTGATGGTTCAGATCCTGATCTGGTATTTCGTTCTGGGAACCCTGATCAACGACTTGCTCGCGTCCTATGGTTTCGGCGTGATTCCGTCCCTATGGTATGGTGTCGCTTCACTGGCGTGCTTTTCCGGAGCCTATGTGTCGGAGATCGTACGCGCCGGCATTCAATCCATCAATCGCGGTCAGACCGAGGCGGCCCGTTCGCTTGGCATGACCTACGCCCAGTCCATGCGCTACATTATCTTACCCCAGGCCTTGCGACGCATCCTGCCGCCCCTGGCCGGGCAGTTCATCAGCCTCATTAAGGACTCCTCGCTGCTTGGTATCATCGCCATCCGCGAATTGACCAAGGCCGCCCGGGAAGTGGTCACGGCAACCCTGCAGCCATTTGAAGTCTACATCCTGTTGGGGCTTTTGTACTTGGTACTCACTTTTTCCCTTTCCATGTATGTGCAGTATCTTGAGAGGAGGATGGCGACAACGTGATACAGGCAAAAAATGTTTACAAAACGTTTTATGCGCCCCATGAGATTCACGCCCTGGTGGATGTCAACGCCGAGATTGCAGCCGGCGAGGTCGTGGTGGTGATCGGTCCCTCGGGATCGGGCAAGAGCACTTTTTTGCGTTGCCTCAACCGTTTGGAGTTGGCCACCGCCGGTCATATCTTCATTGACGGGATCGACATCCTGGATCAAAAAACCGACATCAACAAGGTGCGCGCCGAAGTGGGCATGGTGTTCCAGTCCTTCAACCTCTTTCCCCACAAGACCGTGCTCGAGAATGTGACCCTGGCCCAGAAAGTGGTGCGCAAGCGCAATCGCAAAGATTCCCACGACAAGGCCATGGCTTTGTTGGAGAAGGTGGGAATCGGCGACAAGATCAATGTCTTTCCCGATCAATTGTCCGGTGGTCAGCAACAGCGGGTGGCCATTGCCCGGGCCCTGGCCATGGAGCCAAAGGTGATGCTTTTTGACGAGCCCACCAGTGCCCTGGACCCGGAGATGATCGGTGAGGTGCTGGATGTGATGAAAACCCTGGCCAAGGAGGGGATGACCATGGTGGTCGTGACTCATGAAATGGGTTTTGCACGGGAGGTGGCCGACCGCGTTATCTTCATGGATACCGGCGCTGTCGTCGAGGAGGGTACGCCCGAGCATTTCTTCGTCAATCCCACCCATGACCGGACCAAGCTGTTTCTCAGTCAGATTTTGTAAGTTCTTGGGGCACAGAGCATTATAATTGCTCACGGCGAAAGACAATTACCGACCGGTACTTATCCAGGATCTGGGCTTTCAGCAATTCAAATGCCTCGTAAATGCGAGGATGTAACAACCGGGTATCGGAAATGACAAAGTGTTTTTTCCTAAATCCGATTTCATCTAAAAAGAACACAAAAGCTTCCAGTGGACCATGCTGGTGCTCTCCCAATACCGCTACATTCAACATCCGATTTTTGATTTGAGAGGGGGCCTGGTTGAGTATATTTTGAAATAACCAATTCGACTCGTTGCTGCAATGCAGTGCTCCGAACAAAATAACGTTGCTTTTTTCCGGCTGATAACCGTTCCAGAAATTAGTTGCGATATGATGATCACAAGAGTTCGCCGGTCCGCTCATATGCCTATGAATGATTATATGGGCAAATCCAGATAAACGTTCGATTTATTGACGGGTACTGAGCAACCTATCGAAGCACTCCTTGGCATACGAAGAAAAATCATGAAACTTTGATAATTTGTCGCAGGGCTGATCGTCACAAACAGAGCAATTTAAACAGCCCTTGTCCAAACAGCATTGTCGAATTTCACAAATTTGGCAATAACCAATTCGTCTGCCTTCGGTGGAAAGGCATCCGTCACAATTGATCTCCTCCGGCTTGAAATCAAATCCATATGTTTGTTTATAAAAGTCGGCTGTTTTAGCTCTCGCTTCATCGTCGTCGTTTTTAGTGGCGATGAAGGTCGGACATTCGAGGCAGACAAGACCACAGCATGCAATCATTTTAGACATTTCATTTCCTTTCAAATGGGTGTTTAGGTCGCCGCAAGGCGGCGGGTTATATTATTTCCCCTTTAAAATGGTTCTCATGAAAAAGCGTAAAATGGTCCGAGTCGATTAAATTCCGAAGATTTGTGATAAAAGAAGTTGGCGTTTCAATTCCCGGATGCTGTCTGAATAGAGCGCTTATCCGCTGGAGTTCATTCAGCTCCTTCAAGCGGTCCATGACAGCTGAGTCGTGACGAACATGGCATGGATGGTTGACGAAGATGAACCGGCTGTTGTTTATCATACCTGTGCCAAGCATATGGTCCACTTGCCTTTCACATAAACAAGGATTGCCCGCCTTTATCAAGGCGCAATGGGTCAAAAGAAAATTTTGAATGCGGTCTTTTGATCGCTGCAGGCGCTTTCTGAATGCGGCCGGCCGGATTTGAAGAATGGCCGCTCCTTCTTTACCGGATACATTGAAAACAGCACCTAAGATATAGGCTATGCGGTGACCGCGATCCAAGCCTAACAGAACCATCTGCAGGCAAGCGATCCGGAACTCTTCCACGATCAACTCCTGTAACGGTTCCGACTCGAGTTCCCGCCATGGCTCCTTCCGGTCGGAGACGATAAAAGAAGCCATCTCCTCGAAGGAGAGTGACTTTGCCCCTTGTTTTCTCTTAAACGTCAGCAGATGGTTGGACGCAATTTTTAAAGCCCAGTTTATAAATGGGCCGTCGCCTCTGAAGGACTCCAACCGTGTGATGATCTTAATGAGAATTTCCTGGGCGGCATCCTCCGCATCCTGCGGGTGATAAAGCATGCGCAGGGCTATTTTGTAGATTCGATCTTGTATTTTTACAACCAGTGCCTCAAGCGCATTTTTATCCCCTTCCTTGGCCAAGCACACAATTGGTGAATATGGATCAGACATCCAAATAGCCTCCCTTTTGTCGCTACTTAAACCGGCCAATTGCCAAGCGTGCCATAAGGCGGTCATACGCGGTTAAGATACGCCACGTATAGGTGTCTATAAATATAGACGTAAAATGGCGCTTAAATGTGACTGGCTTTTTTTGAAATAGATTTTTAGATCATCCTAAATTAGGAGATTTCCTTGGAGACCAAAATTTGAATCGCCTAATTGTGGATCAATTGTTTTCGGCCGAAACGAAATGTACTACTATGAATGGATTTCAAATGAATCCATTATTTGTCAAGCACATTATTGGCGTTGCCGATGACGACAGTCGCTTTCGCTGATACCATCCACAAGCGGGCGTGAGACGCCATGCATCCTCCGAGGCATCGATTTTTGCAATCATGCCATTTTTTGGCAGACTTTTTTTCTTAATTGGTGTATGTAGGGGACCTTCTTTAAGTCGAAAACGCCATTTTGCAGGCCAGTAGCTCGAATTGGTAGAGCACCGGACTCCAAATCCGGGTGTTGGGGGTTCGAATCCCTCCTGGCCTGCCATTCGATTAAAAAGGGGGGATTTCACCAACGGTGTGATTCCCCTTTTTTTGCTCTCCTGATGCCTTCCGTCAAGCGGCTCTCGAACTGGCGGTTTGCGAAACGAGGTTGGCGGATGCCTTTTCTGGACCGTATTCCGCCTTCGAAAAAAAGAAAGCTATATGAGCGGTTTTTGATTTATCTTCGGGTAATTTGCCTGTAATTGTGACCGCGTGACCGATCTGCGAAACCGTACTTTTAATTGACAACGAATCTTTTCACGCTTAAAACAAACGGGTACACGCACCACCGAGTTCGCTCTTTCCAATCTTGATCGGATCTGAATAACGGAAAAACAAAATCACATGAGCATTGATAAAATAATGATTGTCGACGACCAACGCGGACACCTTCGGTTGATGAAAGAAATGGTCGAACGTTGCGGGAAAAGTGCCATAACCGTCGATAGTGCGGAAGAAGCCGAACTGATTTTGGAGTGGTATCCCGATATTCAGGCCTTGATCACGGACTTAAAAATGCCGTGGCTGGACGGAGTGGCGTTCTGTAAAAATACCAAACGCAAATATCCTGGAATAAAGGTTTTCGCCCTTTCCGGAAACTTGCAGGCTTATGATCAAAGCGAATTGGACGAGGCCGGTTTCGATGCCGTTTATCAGAAACCGGTGCGTTTTGAAATTATCAAGTCAATCCTGGGGAACCTTCAACATTCTGAGGCGGACAAGGAATAATCCCTCTTATTAACCGCCGGCATCGGATGGTAAATCCACATTCCCGGCTTATCAATAGTTTAAAACTTAGGGGCTTCACACATAGACTTTAAGTTCCTTTCTCCTTCTTTACGAGCCACCCATAATACAGCCACAAGCGAGCAAGCCACTGTTACCTGATTTTAGGTGCTGATTTCACTCACCTTTGCAATTCATATCTCATATTTACGGTAAATTGGTTTGTCAGGACTGAAATGTCCTCATGCGGGGCAGTCCTTTGCATGGGTTATATCAAAAATGACATTGACATAACCCCACGGTGCCGGATATAGCCGATTCAAGAAGGAAAGGATGCGTTGAAAATTATTAAAAGGGGGAAACATGGGAAGAAAAGGTCGTTTCGTTGTAAAAAAAATCTGCTGTTGGGGACTGATGCTGGTTATGATTGCCTTGCCATCTGCGATTTATGCACAAGACAATCAGGAGGACAAAGGCTTTGAGGAATACTCATTGGGTGAGATCGTGGTCAGCGGGAAAAAGCCCTCGGTCCGCGATGTAGCCATCAATAACGAAATAGACGTGGAGGATTTCGAGGCCGTTAACGCCGAGAATGTCGCCGACGCTCTTGCCTACGTGCCGGGTGTCCAGATTATTTATGGGCGCAAGGCCTTTCCCAATATTACCATTCATGGTTTCGATCAGAACCAGATACTCACGCTCATCGACGGCGTTCCCTATTACGAAGCGAAATACGGTGGCATGGATCTCAGCCAGATCGGCCTGGACAATGTCGCCCGGGTGGATGTGGTCAAGGGCGCCCCGTCGGTGCTTTACGGCGCCAATGCATTGGGTGGCGTGCTCAATATTGTCACCCGTAAACCAACGGAAACCCCTTATCTGTCGGCAACGGCCGAATATGGTCTGGCCGGCGTCGACGATGCCTACAAGGCCTCGGTGTCCCACGGCAGGAAGGTGGGGATGGTCAACTACTGGCTGGGGTATACTCATCGCGAATGGGACTCCTGGGACCTTTCCGATGATTTCGAGCCCAGAGTCGGAACCGTTAAAAGAAAACCTGGGAGAACCACGGACACGGTGATCGAGGATGGGGATGAGCGGCTTAATTCCGATTACAAGACCGACAATATTTGGGCCAAGATCGGCCTCGAACCGTCGGACAGGACCGAGGTTTACCTTAACTTCCATTATATAAACACTGAAAAGGGTGATCCTCCCAATATCGACAACGTAAAGATCTTTCGTTTCCCGGATAATCAGTTTTCTCATTACGATCGCATGGATTCCTACGATGACTGGGGAGTGGACCTGAGTGCCGAGCATGCCTACACCGATCGCTTCAACCTGCAGGTCAAGCTGTTTTATCACGATCACAGCGACGATTACGCTTCCTACACCGATGATACCTATACTGAGCAGTTTGCCCTGAGTACTTACAACGATTCTGTTCTGGGCGGCATGATACTGGGAGAGTATCAGTTTGTCGATTGGGATACTTTGCGCGCCGCACTGCATTACAAAAAAGATTCTCATGAGCAGCGTGACCTGGACACCATACCCTTCGCGGAGAGTGAGGCCCATACGGGCTCCGCGAGTATCGAGAATGAGGCGAACTTCATTGACGGCAAATTATCCCTGGTGATTGGGATGAGCTACGACTGGTTCGATATCACCCAGGCGGAGGATGATCCCAATCTCGATGGTAATATTGTCGATGAAGACACGCCGGACACGGCCGGTGAATTCAATCCCATGATCGGCATGACCTATCAGGCCATGGACAACCTCCAGGTATTTGCATCGGTGGCCAGGAAGACCCGGTTCCCCTCTCTGAGCCAGGTTTATGGCGGCAATGTCGCCAACCTTGATCTGGATGCGGAAACCGCCATCAATTACACCGCCGGTGTCGCCATGAACTACGGCACCCTGTTTTCCATGCAGGTGGCCCCGTTTCTACATGATATCTCGGACTACATCACCCGCGATCTGCCGCCGGCCGTGAATCCCGACGGGCAGTATAAGAACTACGATGAAATCCAAATGATGGGCGTTGAGGTCAATGCCCAGATTTCTCCTCTCGAGGATCTGGTTTTCAAAATCGGCTACATGTACAACGATGCAAGCAACGAAAGCCCGAATCGGGCCACCGACAAGGTGGCCGACGTACCCGAGCAAACCCTGAGCCTTGGCGTACAGTACACCCTGCCGACAATCCGTACGAAACTGAACCTGACCATGTTGTACATGGGAGATTCCTATTATCAGGTGCCGGTACCGGATGATCCCGACCAGGATACCATCAAGAATGACAATTATACCCTGTTCAATGCCAAGATCACTCAGCCCTTTCTTTCCAATCATCTGGAAACCTTCATTGCCGTGGAGAACCTCTTCGACGAGGAGTATGAGTATGAAAGCGGCTGCCCGGCGCCGGGAATGCGCGCCTGGATAGGACTCACCTATAAAATGTAGAACGATCGAAAGCGATGATAAAAAAAGTGATTGCCGCCCTGGTCATTGCCGGGGCGGTCTTTATTGGTTACCGTCAGACACACAAGGATTACTACGACTATCTGACCATGTCCGGGGCAACGCCGCTGGCTGTGGCCCGGCGGGTTCCCGGTAATATACGTCTTGCCATCGACGGAATGGTCAAAAAAGACTATCAATTTACCGGTGATGCACTGAACGCCCTGGCCACCACGCGTATCCGCACCCGGGAATTCTCACCGGATGGAGAATACCTTGGCGCCTACATTCATGTGGGTATTCCGGTGTTTAACATTCTTGAGGGGATTGCTCCCCAAAAACCGCCGGGCGCGGCTTTCGACCAGCCCATCGATATTCTGGTGACCTTTACTTCCGCCGATGGGAAGAAGAGCCGCTTCAGCTTCAATGAACTGATCATGACCGGCGATTGTCGGCCGGTAACCCTGGCCTTTTCTCGTAAACCCGTAATGCCCACCAACGAAGCGGTTCGAGATACCTACACCGGCAACCGGTTCATGGACGGCCTGAAGGGGCTCCGTTTGATCTGCCCAAAAGAGCCGGATACCTCACGTTACCTGGACGATGTTGTTAAAATTTCATACGGCGCCTTCCCCGTGGATGATGGGATGCTGCCGCCGCGCCGGAAAAAGGTCCCCTGTGAAAGTACTTCTATAGCCTGTATTGACGGGACAAGCCAGTTTTCGGGCAGCTTCGAGGGCGTGCAGCGCCGCGTCAACGACGGGTGGATTCGAATCGGCCATGGGCATGGGTATGACGAGACCGCCAGGGCCGAGGGCTTTGATTTACGCGGTTTTTTGAAGGCCAATTTTAAAAATGCCGGACCGGATGATTTCTTTTTGTTCGTGGCCTGTGACGGCTACCGGGCCCTTTTCTCGGGACGGGAGATCTTTTCCACGGCAGACGGTGCCGCCATGATGATTGTTGACCGGTTAAACGGAAAATTGCCGAAGGATGGAATTCTGTTGGCTCCCACCGCGGACTACTTCTCCGACCGTGGCATGAGGGGCGTGTCCCACGTGATGCGTATTCCCAGGGCCATGGCCGATTCCATTTCTTAAATCCATGAATAAGATAAGAAAAAACAAAAAACGATTGTTGTTTGGCGCGGTGCTGATGCTGGCGTCCGTCACCATGCTCGCCTGGGCCGATGGTGATCCGGAATTAAATACTCTTGAGAAACAGGTCATGAATCTGACTCCCGACCCGGCTTATGTCGACGATGCGGTCGGCATCATCGTTGTCAAGCTGGCCCTGACCTCCTTGAAGGAAGGCTCCGGCGGGATTGGCGCCTGTCTGGTGGACGAGCGCACGGGCAAGGTCATCGCCACCGGCCGCAACCGGCAATACCGGCCCTATTTCAGGAGCGACCTGCATGCCGAGATGGACCTTTTGACCCGCTACGAGGATTGGCTGAGAAAAAAAGGCGGCAAAAATTCCGGGGCCAATCCGCGTGATTGTGAAGGACTAATGCTGGTCAGTTCCATGGAGCCCTGTCCCATGTGCCTGACGCGGATCATCAATTCCGGGATAAAGAAGATGATTTACCTTGCGCCCGATGAAGAGGGCGGGATGGTTAGCCACATCGACCAATTGCCTCCCTTTTGGAAATCCCTTGCCAGAAACGCCGAGTACCGGCAGGCCAAGTGTTCACCAAAAATCAGGCAAGTGGCGTCGGAACTGTTCAATTTTGGTGCGAATAAACGAAAAAAGCTGATTGGAAGCAAACCATGAAATCACGATTCATCAACTGCTTTTTATTATGGAGTTGTATTGGTCTGGCCTGTTTGTTCGTGCCCGGAAATGCTTTGGCCCGCACGGTAACCGACATGGTCGGCCGCACCGTGACCGTTCCGGAGAAGGCCGAACGCTTGGTGACGACCTTCAAGCCGGCCTCCCTTTGCGTTACCGCCCTGGGGCTGCAAGACCGCTTGGTGGGGATTGACACCGATTCCCGCCGGGATCCCTTGCAACGGGCCGTCTCCCCCGCAATTGCCAACCTGCCGGTCATTGGTCAGAAAAGCACCGGACTCAACTTCGAGACCATTTTGTCCGTCAATCCCGATCTGGTGATTCTTTTTTCGCAAAAGGACGGCATCGCCATCGCGGACCGTTTTGTGGCTCATGGCGTGGCGGCCATCGTGATTTTGCCGGAAAAATTGCAAAGCCTGTATACGGGGTTGCGATTGATCGCGGATGCCGCCGGGGTTCCGGAACGGGCCGGGAAGGCCATTGCCGCCTGTCAACGGGTCGTCGATCTGACCGGCGAGCGGGTGGCGACGATTCCCGATAAAGAGCGTCAGACCGTCTATTTCGCCTCTTCCAAAGGGCTATTCTCAACGGCATCGGGGGAGATGTTGCAGGATGAGATGATCCGCATGGCCGGCGCTATTCACGCGGGGCATGATTTGAAGGGATTTTTCCATGAAATATCACCCGAGCAGTTCATTGCCTGGAATCCTGATGTGGTAATCTGCTCCAATCGCAGCCATAAACGGATCCGGGATATTTTGGAACAGCCCCAGTTCGGCAGGGTCAAGGCCGTGGTCGATGGCCGGATTCGGACCTTTCCTTCCAATATCGCCCCTTGGGATTTTCCATCGCCCCTGTCGGTTTTGGGGGTGTTGTGGATCGCCAAAACATGCTATCCGGAAAAGCTGGCCGATATCGATTTCCAAGTCGAAGTCGAAAGGCTGCACAAGGTATTGTTTGGCAAGGGCTTTAAAGAACTTGGTGGGATAATCGGACCTATCCCGTAGTTAATTTTAGGAATTATATATGGGCAACGCCGCCGGCGCTGATCAAGCAAATGGAATATTACGGCAACATCGCCGGCTTATGGTATGGCTGGTCTTGGGTTTGGCGGTTGCGCTGGCGTTTTCTCTCTCCATCGGACAGGTTCCCATTAATATCCACGAAATAAAGGATATCGTAAGTGTCTGGCTGGGTGCGGATAGGGGAGAAACCATCGCCGGCAAGGCACTGGTTTTTGGCATGGTGAGAATTCCCCGGGCCTTGATCGCTGTTCTGGTCGGCATGGGGCTTTCAGCCGCCGGAGCGGTTTATCAGGGTATTTTTCGCAATCCCCTGGTGTCACCTGACATTCTGGGTGTGTCGGCGGGAGCCACCTTCGGGGCCGCTGCAGGGCTGCTCATGGCGAGCAGCAGTTGGGCAGTCATCCAGGTCATGGCCTTTTTTGGCGGCCTGGCGGCGGTGGGGCTGGCTCTTTTCATTGCCCGCCTGGTGGCGGTAAGACCCATGCTGGTGCTGGTTCTGGCCGGGCTGGTGGTGCTTTCGCTTTTCAATGCGGCCATTACGTTGCTCAAATACATTGCCGATCCTTATAATGAACTGCCGGCGATCGTGTATTGGATGATGGGCAGCATGAGCCGTGCCCAATGGTCGGATTTACGTGTGGCCATTCCGATTATTGGTGGCGCCTTGATCGTGATCCATTTGGCGCGCTACAAGCTTAACGTCTTATCCCTTGGGGATTTGCAGGCCAAAAGCCTGGGGCTCAATCCCAGATTTTATCGCCTGCTCTTTATCTTTTTGAGTTCCTGTGTGGTTTCGGTTTCCGTTGCCATCTGCGGACAGGTGTTGTGGGTGGGGCTGGTGATGCCCCATATCGCCCGCAGCCTGGTCGGCCCCAATCATGAAGAGATGTTGCCGGTGGCGGCTTTGTCCGGTGGTATTTTTCTGCTCCTGGCCGATACGGCGGCTCGCGCCCTGACCACGGCGGAGCTTCCCATCAGCGTGATTACGGCCTTTATCGGCGCACCGCTCTTCGCCTACCTGCTCTATCGCAACCGGGGGAGTGGGTGGTCATGAGTATTGTCTGCCGAGATCTTGATTTCTCCTACAATGACCATCCGATTCTCTCTTGTGTGAATCTTGAGGTCAGGGAAGGGGAGTTTTGCGTTTTGCTGGGGCGCAATGGATCGGGGAAGACAACCCTTATCTACTGCCTGGCTGGATTGCTCAAACCGCAACAAGGCCGCGTTATCGTCGATGGCCTGGATTTGGCCGGCGCCGCCCGCCGCGATATTGCCCGGCGGGTCAGCTTGGTGCCCCAGGAGCATGCCGACATTTTCCCCTTTCGGGTTCTGGATGTGGTGGTCATGGGTCGCACGGCCGCCTTGGGTTTTGTCCAGAGACCCGGTCCGGAAGATTACCAGGCGGCCCGAGACGTTCTGTCCGATCTGAATGCCCTGGGGCTGGCCGAGCGTAATTTCAATCGCATCTCCGGCGGCGAACGGCGCATCGCCTTACTCGCGCGGGCCATGCTCCAGGCCCGGGGAGGACTTCTTCTGGACGAGCCGACCAATCATCTGGATTTCAACAACAAGTACCGGCTTCTTGAGATCATCAAAAAACTGTGCAGCAAGAAGGGCACCAGCATTGTCGCATCCTTGCACGATCCCAACCTGGCGGTCCGTTTCGCCGATACCGTGACCATGCTTGATAAAGGCCGGGTGTTAGCCAGCGGAGCAGTGGAGAAGGTTATGACCGCTGAGATGGTCAGCCGCCTTTATCAAACACCCACAAGGCGAATCGATACACCTGAAGGTGAAGTGCTGTTTATGCCCGATACGACGATTTCTCATAAAAATAGGGGGGCGGTTGATCCCGAGGGGCGATGGAGTTAATATAAGCTTGGACTAGGATAGGGAGGATATTTCACCATGACAAAATGTTGCCACCATGACCACAGCGCCCTTGCGGCTGAAAAAAGACCGGCCGAAGGCTCTGAACGCAAACTGATTGTAGATTTGATTCAAGGGATGAACCACCCTTCGGCGAAAATTGTTGAGATCGCAGCAGGCTCGAAGTTTATCGGTATTCGTGCCGAGGAAGGCGGCAAAGAGCACGCCGGACTGGCTTCCACCCTGGGCGCCGCACCAAATGAAGAAGAGCGGCAAATGGTTGAGAAGATAACCGGCAAGAGCTTGGGCGAGGCCGCCGAACTCCTCAAATCCGACAGCCCGTTTTCCATCAGCCTGGGAGGCCGCGGCCCTGAACGCCGGGCTTGCCATGCCTTCCAATCAACCCGATATCGAGGCTTCCAAGATCATGGCCGAAAAGGGCGGGGACGGCGAGGTCGTGCTGGTGGGAGAATTTCCATTCGTTAAATGGCTTGAAGAGCAGGTGAAAACCCTGCATCTTTTTGAGTTGCGGAAAGTTGCCGGCGCCGCCCCCAAGGAAGCATGGGACGAAATCCTCGGCCGCTGCCAGGTTCTTGGATTGACCGGTACCACCCTGCTCACCCGGGCCATGGCGACCTATCTGGAAAAAGCGTCCCAGGCATACACAATCATCATCGGCCCCACGACACCGATTTCGCCCGTGCTTTTCTCATACGGCGCGGATGTTATGGCCGGCAGCAAGATTGTCGATTCCGGTCCTGTTTTTCAAGGCATCCGCCAGGGCCTCTCTTTTCGGGAGTTCAAGAAGCTGGGGATTCAGTTTGTAGCATGGACAAAAGAAAACGCTTAATTCACCGATCGTTATCGTCAAAAAGAGGCTGTACGGAAAAATCAGACAGCGCGTAGGTGAAATCATACGCGATTTGTGCCGACAACGGGGCGTGGAACTGATCGAAGGCCATTCGGTGATGATCGGTTAGAAGTTCAGGTAGGGATAACGATCCTTCAGATGCTTCATGCGATCCATCATTTTGATCTGGTCCAGAAGGTGGCCCCGCCATTTTTTCACCTGCTCAAGCGCTTCCTCGGGACCGAACCGGTCTATCTTCTCGGACACGATTCCGCGGCCGATCTTGTACTCCGGCGTGCCGGGCTTGAGCTGGCCGTCCTGGTTTAAAATTGCCATTATGCGGGCCATGGCCTGGAATCTGTTCATGGCAACCCATCTTCAAAAGAAAAATAGATTTGCTCTGCTTGGATTACCAAAATCTGCCGTATTTTCAAAAAAAAGACAAGTCAGAAGATAAAGAAAATTTGACAGCAATAAAGCACTGGTGTTAAACAACTCTCACTTGAACTGGACGATCCAAATTTTGGTACTCTTGAAATTTGGCAAGCATGGCAATCGACCAGTTCAGTCACACTTGCTGGGGGAGCCGATCGGGATCGGTTGAGAGGAGGCTTGAAGCCTCGACCCCTATGACCTGATTCGGGTAATGCCGACGTAGGGAAGCCGCCTTGGGATTCATTCCATTTCGTTTTCGTCTTCCCAGAATCAGCACACCGCGGGATGACGATTGCTATCCATCGATACCATTACCAAACATTTTGGCGACCTTGAGGTCATTGCCGATTTCAGCCTGACCGTTCCCCAAAACGGGTTCACGGCCCTCATCGGTCCCTCGGGCTGCGGCAAGAGTACGCTCTTCGATCTGCTCATGGGGGTGGTGCCCATGGAGCGCGGCGCCATTTGCTGGAACGGGCGGCCCGTTGCCGAACTGAGCCGTCTGGCCGCCTACATGCAGCAGGCCGATCTGCTTTTGCCCTGGCTGGGACTGGCCGACAACGCCTGCCTCCCCGCCGACATCAAAGGGGAGCCCAAAGCCCAATCCCGCCGGCGCGTGTCCACATTATTCAACCGGCTGGGGCTGTCAGGGTTTGAGAACTACCTGCCTGCCATGGTTTCCGGCGGTATGCGCCAGCGCTGTGCCCTGGCGCGCACCCTCATGTTCGGCCGTCAGCTGGTGCTGCTGGACGAACCCCTTTCCGCCCTGGACGCCATTACCCGGCGCAAGCTTCAGGGGCTTTTGCGTTTGCTGCAAACCGAGTTTGGCCAGACCATTCTCATGGTCACCCACGACATTGAGGAGGCCCTGGTGCTGGCCGACGCGTTGATTGTCCTGACCCCGCCGCCCATGCGGGTGGCGGCGCGTATGGAGATTGACATGCCCCATCCACGGCAGATCGAGGATCATCGGCTGGTGAGCATTAAACACCGCGTTCTGGATATGCTTGAAAAGGATGCGGTTACATGAAACGGCCATGGATCATACCCGCGTCGATCCTTTGCCTGGCTATCGGTTTTTGGGAGGTGGCCAGCCGGCTTTCCGGGCTTCCCGGCTTTATTCTTCCCCCGCCCAGCCGGATTTTGCAGATTGCCGTCGGCCAGGCCCCCAAGCTTCTGCCCCATGTGGGGATAACCCTTTTGGAAATTCTGGCCGGCATCGCCCTGGCCCTGATCGTAGCCGTGCCGCTGTCCGTGGCCATGTTCGCCAAACCGGCCCTGGAAAAGGCCTTGGCCCCGTTTCTGGTGGCCTCCCAGGCCATTCCGGTCTTTGCCCTGGCGCCTTTACTGGTGTTCTGGTTGGGTTACGGCCTGGCCAGCAAGATCCTGATGGCCGCCGTCATAATTTTTTTCCCCATCACGGTGAGTCTTCTGGAAGGCTTTCGAAGCTGCGAGGCTTCCTACCGGGTGCTTTTCCGCCTGATGGGGGCCGGTTTCCGGCAAACCCTGAGGCGGCTTTACTGGCCCTGGGCCCTGCCGTATTTTTTTGCCGGGCTGCGGGTGGGCGCGTCCGTGGCCACCATCGGTGCGGTGATCGGGGAGTGGGTGGGGGGCCCAGCAGGGACTCGGCTATCTGATGATTCAGTCCAACGCCCGCCTGAAAACCGATTGGGTTTTTGCCGCCATTTTGTGGCTTTCGTTGATCGGTCTCATGTTATGGTACGCGGTTGGGTGGTTGGAACGCCGCTGCCTGGCCTGGAAAAACCCTTCCAACCGAACCATTCAAAAAGGAGTTGCTCGATGAAGCGTCTGCTGTCTATTTTGATTCTGATCGTCGCCATTGGCGGTGCCGGCCCGGCACATGCCGGCGAGCCCGTCACCATTATGCTGGACTGGTTTCCCAATGTTGATCACATGCCGATCTATGTGGCCCAACAGCGCGGCTTTTTCAAGGATGAAGGCCTGTCCGTAAAGATCCTCAGTCCGTCCGATACCGCTGATGCCTTGAAGCTGGCTGCCGCCGGAAAGGTAGATCTGGCCGTTTCCTATGAACCACAGACATTGATGGCCGTCGCCGGCGGCATTGACGTGCGGGTCGTGGGCCGGTTGATCGGACATCCCCTGACGACTCTGATGTTTCTTGATAAGAGCGATATCGCAACCCCCAAGGATCTCAGCGGGCGGACCATTGGCTACACCGTTCCGGGATTGATGGACGTTCTCATGAACGCTTTTGCCAAGGTTAACGGCATCACCGATTATGAGCTGATCAACGTGGGCTTTTCCATCGCCCCGGCTTTGGTCAAAGGGCGCGTGGACGCCGTGATGGGACCTTTTAAAACCTACGAAAGCGTGACCCTGGCGGCCGAGGGGATTGATTCCCGGTATTTCGAGCTGGAGAAGTGGTCCATTCCGGATTATGATGAGCTGATCTTCATCTGCGGCCCCAAAACCCTCGAAGAGAAGAAGGAACAACTGAAAGGCTTTGTCAAGGCACTATCCCAGGGGATCGGGGTCATCAAGGCTTCGCCGGATCAAGCGTTGTCGGACTATTTCGCGGCCCTGCCCGATGCAGACCGTGATGTAGAAACTGCGGCCTTCAAACTTACGCGTCCGTATTACGCGGCCAGTCAGACCTGTGATCGCGGCGCTTGGCAGGCCTTTGCCGATTTTGCCTTGAAACATGGGTTGATCGAGCACCCGGTGGATGTGGCCCAGCTGCTGACCGGGTTGGCGGACTAAAAATGGGAGATGGGTGGCTTTTGACTATCACCAACCATTATCCCGCTCCCATCGCCGATTTTTTGGAATGATTTACATTGTTGTTCAGGAAAAGCAAAACTGACAAAAAACAATCCAATGAGGTGATATTATGGCCGACAATAGACAGCAAAGGGGGGTGGGCCGAACGCAGTTCCCAAAGAGGCTATGGGCAACACGAAGGTTCGCATCAACGCTGATTTTTCGGCCTGCTCGCCTGGTCCCAAGGACATGCTGGATGCATGGGTGGCGGCGGCCACGGTGAGGGAATTTCAGCAGGGCAGGGGAGACGAGGTTGACGGCGGGAACGGGCTGGGGACGATTATTCTGCCTTGCCCGTTGCCGAATCCGGTCATTGACGAGGTGTTACGGTGGCCGGAATGAGCCGCCCATTTCTAATCAATGGGTCTTTTTAATCGTGCCCCCGCGTTTTCCACCAGCCGTTTAAGGGCCGAGAAGGGCTGATACCCGGCCAGGCGTCTTTCTCCGGCGATAAACGTCGGAGCGATGATAATTTCGCTTCTCCGGGATTCCTCCCAGTCCGCATCCACGGCGGCGGCAAAGGTGTGTCGGGTTAAAACGCCTTGCGCGGCCGCCGGGTCGAGGCCGATTTTTTCGCACAGCTCGACCAGTACATCCTCGTCCCCGATGTTTTTGCCATCCACGAAGTAAGCCACATAAACGGCAAAGTGGAAGGCGTCTTCCTCACCGTTTTCCTTGGCCCACTTGCCAAGCTCCTGGGCCAGACGGCTGTTATAGGTCATGGTCCGCTCACCAAAGGCAAGGTTCTCTTCCCTGGCGGCCGCGGCCAGTCGCTGCATGACGGTGGCGATGTCCACTTTTTTGCCGGCAAGCATCTCTTCCAGGGACCGGCCTTCTGCGGGAATATCCGGATTCAGGGGATAGGCGCGCCACTTGATCCTGAGATCGAAGGTTTGCCTGAGTTTTTCAATACGCCCGGTACTGAAGTAGCACCAGGGTCAGATGTAGTCGGAGTAAATCTCCAGGGTGGTTAGCTCGTTTTTGTTTTTCATCTGTTTCTTCAATCTGTTCCTAAAATAATAAATCTGTTACCATACCGCTGTGCTATTTGGCATGGCTCCATATTCATTTGCAACCCATATGATTTAATCAAGCGTAAAATATCAAAGTGCCCAGAGGAATCGGTGAAGAATTATGATCATGGAAGTGAATGGAAAACAGCCGAAAATCGGCAATGGCGTGTATGTGGCGCCAACCGCGGTGATTGCAGGGGATGTCACCATTGGCGCAAACGCGAGTATCTGGTTCGGGGCTGTTATTCGTGGCGATGAAGGCAGGATTTCGATCGGTCCGCGCACCAGTGTCCAGGACAACATCGTGATCCATGTCAATACCAGTCACGACACCGTTGTGGAAGCGGATGTAACCCTTGGCCACGGCGTGGTGATAGAGGGGTGCCACATAGAAAAAGGCGCGCTGATCGGGATGAACGCCACGGTGTTGAGCGGCGCGCATATCGGTGAGGGGGCTATCGTGGCGGCCGGCTCCGTTGTCACCGAAAACCAGGAAATTCCGGCCCACCACCTGGCGGCCGGGGTTCCGAGCAAAGTCGTCAAGCCGATTTCCGAATCGTTAAAGGAAAGGATCGCCGACGCGCCAAGGGAATACATGAAGATCAGCCGGATGTACATCGATAGCGCTAAAAGCGTTTCGTGATTTGTTGGGCGCTGAGAGCCGGCGACTAACCCCGCATTTTCTATTTCTCGAAAAGTCGGGATGATTGCTAAAATTGGAATCCTGGTATAATGAGGCCAGAAATGCCCAATGGACCTCACCGGCGGACATCAAGGTGCAATACCGTTCGGCCAGCATCGTTGGAAACAACCGGGTGGTTTTCAATATTGCCGGCAACAAATACCGGCTGATTGTCAGAATCAACTATGATTCGAAAACTGTGTTTGTGCGTTTTATGGGAACGCATCAAGAATACGATAAAATCGATGCGGCTAATATATAAGGCACAAACCGATTTATATGACTCGGGTGATTCGTGGTTAAAAAAGCCGGAGGTGCTCTATGATCAACCGCCTGATAAAAACCGAACAAGATTACGAAAAGGCGTTAATCCGCATCGAGGGACTGATGGATGCCAAAGCCGGTACGCCTGAGCTGGATGAATTGGAACTGCTTACCGCCCTGGTTGAGATGTATGAGGACAGGCACTATCCCATCGACCCTCCCGATCCTGTTGATGCGATCAAGTTTCGCATGGATCAGCTTGGCCTGACCCAAAAAGACATGGTGCCTTACTTCGGTTCCAAGAGCAAGGTTTCAGAGGTGCTCAATGGTAAGCGTCAGCTCACCCTGGCCATGATGCGAACGCTTCATAAAAACCTGGGGATTTCGGCCGAAGTGTTACTATCAGATCGATCAAACAGCAGACGCTTAAAGAGGTCGCCCGGCTGAACTATTTTGAAAATGGCCCCCAACTGGCCAGAGAGTTTCTTGAAATGCAGGGAATTCATCTGATTTTGGTGTCGCATCTGCCCAAAACCTATCTCGACGGCGCCGCCATGTTGATGCCTAACGGTACGCCGGTGATCGGTTTGACATTGCGTCATGACAGGGTGGATAATTTTTGGTTTACGTTATTGCATGAACTCGCCCACGTTGCCCGGCATCTGAGTGAAAAGGAACCGATTATCGTCGATGATCTGGACCTGGGGCGGCATACTGATTGCCGATCTTTTTCGGCGGATTGAAATGGTAGAGGCCTGGGGCCGCGGCATACCGCTGATTCTTAAATTCGCGCCGGATGCGGATTTTCGTGAAGTCGGCAATATGTTTATTGTTTCTTTTTCCCGGCCATCTTTTGGGAAACCGAAAGGCAAAAAGGAAGGGACTACCCAAGAAACTACCCAAGAAACTACCCAAGAAAAAATTGTTGGCGTGTTGCGGGAAGAGCCGACACTAACACGCAAAGTGATCGCCCAACGCTTGGGGATTTCAGAAAATGGGGTAAAATATCACCTGAACAAATTGAAAGCCGCAGGGAAAATCCGGCATGTTGGGCCAACAAAGGGAGGCCGGTGGGAGGTGTTTGACGCTGAATTTGGTAAACTTGATAATTTATCCGCTGGCGGCGACAATTGATTTTTGGAGGCGGGCACTGGTGGTGTGATGGAAAGCAGGAAAAGCGATACTAAATCGGTGGAGAATGGCGCTTTCATGTAAAGCTATCTTAAAACAGCCTTTTTGATCCAAAAAACATCGGTTTAAGGATGACAAATAAGCCTGCTTTTAACTAAACGTTTACCGATTAGACATATAGATTGGTTCGACCCCGACCCGTCTCTCTAAGGTGGATCCTTACAAGATTTGGTTTTATGACGTTACGATTTGCGTGATCGGCCATTGCCACCTGCGTCGTGAAATCCGCACCTTTAAAATGATATTACTCACAAATAGGAAATAATATGCCCGATAAGGAACAAAAATTCCTCGATGATTTAGATAAAAAGCTGTGGAATGCGGCGGACAAGCTGCGCTCAACGCTTGATGCAGCCCAGTACAAGCATGCGGTGCTGGGTCTGTTGTTTGTCAAATATGTTTCGGACGCCTTTGATATTCGGCGGAAGGAGCTGGTCGAGCAGTTCAGGGACCCGGAGCATGACTATTTTCTCGATCCCGAGGATTACGATTCCGATGGTGAATACCAAGCCGAGATTGATGACGAGCTGGAGATTCGGGACTATTACACGGAAAAGAACGTTTTCTGGGTGCCGCAACTGGCCCGCTGGCAGACCCTGCGCGACAATGCCACCTTAGCCCCCGGCACCGAGATCGAGATCATAAACGGCAAAACACACACTTACACCTTCCGCAGCGTGGGGCGGTTGATCGACGATGCCCTGGAGGCAATAGAAAAGGACAATCCCAAGCTCAAAGGGGTGCTGAACAAATCATACGGGCGGTTGCAGATTGACCAGTCCAAGCTTATCGAGCTGATCAATTTGCTCTCCGAGATTCCCTTTACCCACGACACCCTGCAATCCAAAGACATCCTGGGGCATGTGTATGAATATTTCCTCGGGCAGTTTGCGCTGGCCGAAGGCAAGAAGGGTGGTCAGTTCTACACCCCGAAGTCCATAGTTTCCTTGATTGTCGAGATGCTGCAACCCTTCCAGGGGCGGGTCTATGATCCGGCCATGGGTTCCGGCGGCTTTTTTGTGCAGAGCGAGCGATTCATCCAGAAGCATGGTGGCAAGCTCGGCAATGTCTCCATCTACGGCCAGGAATACAACCATACCACCTGGCAACTGGCGGCCATGAACATGGTGATCCGGGGCCTGGACTTCAACTTCGGCAAGGAGCCGGCCAACACCTTTACTAACGACCAGCATCCGGACTTGAGGGCCGACTACATCATGGCCAATCCGCCTTTTAATATGAAAGAGTGGGACACCGGTGTCAGTGACGATGATCCGCGATGGCAATTCGGCAGACCACCATCCGGCAATGCCAACTTTGCCTGGCTCCAGCACATGTTCTACCATCTTGCTCCCAACGGCTCCATGGGCCTCTTGTTGGCCAACGGCTCCATGAGTTCCAACACAAACACCGAAGGGGCAATCCGTAAGGCCTTGGTGGAAAACGACCTGGTGGAGTGCATGGTAGCCCTGCCCGGTCAGCTTTTCACTAATACCCAGATTCCGGCCTGTATCTGGTTTCTGACCCGCAACAAAAAAGAGCGCAATGGTTTCCGTGACCGTTCAGGTGACGTTCTTTTTATCGACGCCCGCAATATGGGCTACATGAAGGACCGGGTGCTGCGGGATTTCAAGAAGGAAGACATCGACAAGATTGCCGGAACCTTTTATGCATGGAGAAAACAAGACGGATACGAAGACGAGGCGGGATTCTGCAAGTCGGCCACCTTGGAGGAGATCAGCAAACATGACCATGTATTGACGCCTGGACGCTATGTGGGGGCAGCGGAAGAGGAGGATGACGGTGAACCCTTCGCTGAGAAGATGGCCAGATTGACAGCCCAGCTTTCAGTGCAGTTTTCTGATAGTGGAAGGCTGGAAGAGCAGATCAAAGAGAACCTGGCGGGGTTGGGATATGAGTGCTGATTGGCCTAATGTTCGTCTTTCTGAGTTAATAGATATTAAGCACGGTTGGGCATTTAAAGGGACGCATATTGTTGAAGATTTAGATCAAGGTCCCATTGTTGTTGCTATAGGAAACTTTGATTACAGTGGGGGATTCAGGTTTGAATCTACACGCCTAAAACGCTATACCGGTGAGTATCCAAAGGACTACAAACTGAAAGCTGGGGAAATCCTTTTAGCAATGACCTGCCAGACAGCTGGTGGGGAAATTTTGGGTATCCCAGGAAGAATACCTGAAGACGAGAATTTGTATCTGCATAATCAGCGGCTTGGCAAAGTAGTCATCAAAGACAGAAGTGCAGTAGATGACGAGTTTCTTTATTGGCTCTTTCTGTCAAAGCGTTTTAACCACCATCTATTTACAACAGCGACGGGAACAAAAATACTTCACACATCCCCTGATAAAATTACCAGTTATAAATTCAACCTTCCAAGTCTTGAGGAACAAAAAGTTATCGGGCAGGTATTGAACTCATTTTCAAGAAAAATCGCAACTAACCGCCAAATCAACCAGACCCTGGAGGAGATCGCCCAGGCCATTTTCAAATCCTGGTTTGTGGATTTCGATCCGGTCAAGGCCAAGATCGAGGCCAAGGCCAACGGCCGGGACCCGGAACGCGCCGCCATGTGCGTCATCAGCGGCAAGACTGACGCCGAGCTCGACCACCTCCCCCCTGACCAGCTTTCCCAACTCAGCACCACCGCCGCCCTTTTCCCTGACGAACTCACCGACTCCGAAATAGGGCCGATCCCGAAAGGGTGGAGGGGCTCAACCATCGGAAAAGAGTTTAAAGCTACCATGGGCCAATCTCCTCCTGGGCATACTTACAACGAGGCAGGAGAAGGGATGCCATTCTTTCAAGGTCGAAGAGATTTCGGGTGGCGCTACCCCACCAACAGAGTTTATTGCACAGAACCAAAACGCTACGCAAAAATTGGTGACACCTTGTTGAGCGTAAGAGCGCCAGTTGGGGATGTGAATAAAGCTACTGCCGATTGTTGTATTGGCCGAGGCATAGCGTCCTTGCGGCATAAATCCGGGTGTGAAGCATACACATATTATACGATGAAAAGGCTTGGGCAATATTTTTCAAATTTTGACACAGAGGGTACGGTCTTTGGCTCAATCAATCAGAAAGACTTAAAGGCCATCAAGATAATAAGTCCCAATAGTGAGATACTTAAAATATTTTCAAAGATTGCTGGAAGTTTCGACCATCAAATTCTCAATCATGAAAAGCAAATAAACACCCTCACCCAACTTCGAGACACCCTCCTCCCCAAACTCCTCTCCGGCGAGATAGATCTGAGCCAGGTGCCCTGATGGTGAATCATGAATAATAAATATTGGGAAAGCATACCAGTCTGGAAAGCGGATGGAAAATGTTTCGAGGTCATGGCAGACCACCTTAGTGGGCGCATTCCTGTGACCAGACTTGAACGCTGGCAGGATTTTTCCGAACTACTGGAAAGCGATTTCTTTAACGCCAATGGTATCCAGTTCATTTTTCGGGGGCATCGGCGCTATGACTGGAGCCTGCTCCCCACCCTTGGCCGCTTGACGGAAAACGGCATTGTCAGCGAAGAGCTGGCAGACAAACAGCTTGATTTGTTTAGGAGGGCGGTGCGTGGCAGGCTGAAAGACACCTCTATTCTTGTTGAGGCAGAACAGGAGGATGAACTCTGGTCCGTCGGCCAGCATCACGGCTTGATGACACCACTGCTGGACTGGACCTATTCCCCCTATGTTGCCCTGTTTTTTGCCTTTGCCAAGGAAGACCAACAGGGTGAAGAAGATAATCCCTATCGTGCTGTATATGTCCTCAACAAATCCTTTGTGGCCGATGATGACCAGTGCCCGGACATCCGGCTGCTTGAACCCCGCAAAGACGATCATGGCCGTTTGGTCGAACCAGGCCGCATACAACTCATTGCCAAGCAGCTCAGAAAGGAATTTGAAAAACATAAGGTAGTCGACTGGGAGAGCCGGGATGCCATCCAGGCCAAGCTGCGTAATGTCGCACGGGTGATTTTGCGGAAATATGGCTACCCGGTTACGGCGCGTGATCAAGTGGTCGATAAAATATTGGACAATATTCCGGAAGCAAAACAAGATGACAGCGTTGCGGAGAAAGAAGGATGAGCGTCACTATCGAACAGCTTGAACAATGGCTGGTTGCCCCATCCGAAAACGAACATCTGGAATTTAAAGAGGCCAAGAACCGCTTTGATTTTGAGAAACTGGTTGGCTACTGTGTTGCTCTGGCCAACGAAGGCGGCGGCCACATGATTCTTGGGGTGACCGACAAGCTGCCCCGGAAGATTGTGGGGACCGCAGCTTTTGCTAATCTGGAGCGGACCAAGGCAGGGCTCCTCGATCGACTGCATTTGCGAATATTTGTTGAAGAGGTCGCACATCCGCAAGGCCGCGTATTGGTCTTCGAAGTCCCATCGCGTCCCATCGGTATGCCTGTCCAGTACAAGGGGACCTATTGGATGCGCGGCGGTGAAGAATTGGTTCCCATGACACCGGACATGCTCAAACGAATTTTTGACGAATCCGGTCCGGACTTCTCGGCTGAGATTTGCCCCAAGGCAACCTTGACAGACCTTGCTCCAGAGGCGATTGACAGATTTCGCTCCATTTGGGCCCGGCGTTCAGGAAATGACACCCTGCGGGAACTGCCGGCCGAACAGCTTCTTGAAGATGCGGAACTTCTCAATGACGGCGGCATCACCATTGCCGCCTTGATTCTTCTGGGAAGTGCGAAAGCACTTTCCCGTCACCTGGCCCAGGCGGAAATCGTCTTTGAGTATCGCTCCAACGAGGCATCAATCCCATACCAGCAGCGCAAGGAGTTTCGGGAGGGATTTTTTCTGATTCATGACAGGCTCTGGGATGCCATCAATCTCAGAAACGATGTGTTTCAATATCAGGACGGACTTTTCCGGCAGGAAATTCCAACCTTTAACGAGTCCGTGGTTCGGGAGGCGATTTTGAATGCGGTTAGCCATCGTGACTACCGGCTCGGCGGTTCGGTATTTATCCGCCAATATCCGACTCGTCTGGAAATAGTCAGCCCCGGCGGATTTCCATACGGTATCACGGTTGATAATATTCTCTGGCGGCAGTCCCCCCGTAACAGACGGATAGCGGAAGTTTTCGCTAAATGCGGCCTGGTGGAGCGATCCGGCCAGGGAGCCAATCGGATGTTCGAGGAATGCATTAAGGAAAGTAAGCCTGCCCCGGACTTCAGCGATACAGATGACTTTCAAGTATCATTGACTCTGCGTGGCGAGGTGCAGGACCCGCTTTTTCTCCAATTTTTGGAGAAAATCGGCAGAGAGGTTCTTGCATCGTTTATGACCAGGGATTTTTTATTGCTCGACTTTTTGCACAAAGAAGAGCCCGTGCCCCCTGACTATGCCGACAGGATACCCCGCCTGCTCGATCTGGGCGTTATTGTCCGAGCCGGAAAAGGAAAATATGTTCTTTCAAAACGGTTTTACGCCATGGCCGGAAAGAAGGGGGTGTATACCAGAAAGAAGGGGCTGGACCGCGACACGAATAAGGCGTTGCTATTGAAACATATTAAGGAAAACAAAAGAACAGGCACCCGTCTTGAGGAACTGCTGCAAGTGCTCCCCGCGTTGACCTACAATCAAGTACAGACATTGATACGGGAGTTGAAAAACGAAGGCGTCGTTCACGTGGTAGGAAAAACCAAGGGTGCTTTGTGGTATCCTTGTAGTGAATAATGTTTTTTATGTTCAGGTTCGCTCAGAAAAACGTAATTAAAACGTAATTAAACATAAGCCACAAGAATAAAAGTGTTTAATATTAAAAGGTTAGGTTTTGCGTTGTATTGCGTTTTTATAATTTTTTCCCAATAAACTGAGACGATACGTACCATACTGGGCTTGATTTCTTTGATTTGAAACGCGTTTTATTGAGAGCCTTATCTGTAATTATTTGTTTCTATAAGAAAATTTTATTTGACGGGTATTTGATTGGAGGGAAAACGAAAGACCCGAAACATGTTGTCATGCATCGGGTTCGATCATTACACATTTGGAACCTAACTCCGAACATTTGCCGGAGAGCTCCGAACATTCCGGTCGTGGTGTTAATGATGGTATTTCCCACTGTACCAACGCACCCGCAACAGGCATATATGTCGATTACAGACATCAATCAGGTGGATGTAAACACAAATTGGACACAAATAAAACACAATACTTGAAATATAATAATATAATTTCAGAATGTTAGTGAGATTGATATTGTGTTTGTGCCGAGGAGCCAACCAAAACGTAAAGACATAAAAATGATCACTGAAGACCAGCTTGAACAAATTTGCCTGGAGTGGTTCCGTGAAGGTGGCTATGAATACACTTTCGGGCCGGACATCGCCCACGATGGTGAGACCCCGGAGCGGACAGACTACCGGCAGGTGGTACTCTCCGGTCGTCTGCTTGCGGTCATGCAGAAGATCAATCCCCATATCCCCTTGGCGGTGTTGGAAGAGGCTGCCCTTGCCGTGACCAAGCCGGAATCGCCGGTACTGATCCACAACAACCGCGCCTTTCACCGTTTACTGCTGGAAGGGGTGCCGGTGGAGTACAGCGACGGCGACGAAACCCGATCCGACCATGCCCAGCTCATCGACTTCAACAATTTCCGCAACAATCAGTTCCTGGTGGTCAACCAGTTTACCATCCAGGGCACAAAGATGAATCGGCGGCCGGATGTGGTAGTCTTTATCAACGGCCTACCCATTGCGGTGATCGAACTGAAGAACCCGAGCAACGAGCAGACCGATGTCTGGGATGCCTTCAACCAGTTGCAGACCTACAAGGAGGAAATTTCCGACCTCTTTGTATTTAACCAGGCCCTGGTGGTGAGTGACGGTTGGACGGCCCGGATCGGTTCTTTGACCGCCAGCAAGGAATGGTTCATGCCCTGGCGCACACTCAAGCATGAAGATGACAAACCACTTCTGGAATATGAGCTGGAAAAGGTGGTGAAGGGCTTTTTCGACCCGGAACTGCTGCTGGACTATATCCGCTATTTTGTCATCTTTGAGCAGGAAGGCGATACCATTATCAAGAAGATCGCCGGATACCACCAATTCCATGCGGTGCGCGAAGCGGTGCGGGTGACGGTGATCGCTGCCCAGCATCCGGAAAAAATGCAGACTGCGGAAACACGGGCAACCTATGGCCGGGAGGTGGTTCCGGGATCGCGCAAAGCCGGGGTGGTCTGGCATACGCAGGGCTCGGGCAAAAGTATCTCCATGTGCTGTTATGCCGGGAAACTTTTGCAGCAGCCGGAGATGAACAATCCGACCATTGTGGTGGTGACAGACCGAAACGATCTGGACGGCCAGCTTTTCAATACCTTCAAGAATGCGCGGGAATTGCTGCGGCAGACCCCGGTACAGGCGGGTAGCCGGGATGATTTACGGGAAATGCTGGCAGCCCGGCAGGCGGGCGGCATCATCTTTACTACGGTGCAGAAGTTTTCCTTGTTGAATGGTGAAGAGGCCCACCCGGTATTGAGCACTCGCAGCAATATCGTGGTAATCAGCGACGAGGCCCATCGCAGTCAGTATGGTTTAAAGGCACGGCTCGACACCAAGACCGGCAAATATATCTTCGGCTTTGCCAAACACATGCGGGATGCCATCCCCAACGCCTCGTTCATCGGTTTTACCGGCACGCCGATCTCCATGGAAGACAAGGACACCCGCGCCGTGTTCGGGGATTATGTTTCTATTTACGACATCCAGGACGCGGTGGACGACGGGGCCACGGTGCCGATCTATTACGAATCCCGGCTGGCCAAGCTCGACATCAACCGTGACGCCATTGAAGAGCTGAACGAAGAGGTGGAAGAGGTCATTGAGGATGAAGAGGACATCGCCTCACGGGAGCGAACCAAGAGCAAATGGGCGGCATTGGAGAAACTGGTGGGGGCGGAGCCGCGCCTGAAAGAGGTGGCTGAGGACCTGGTGGCCCATTTCGAGGCCCGGACCGAGGTGATCCCCGGCAAGGCGATGATCGTCTGTATGAGCCGGGAAATCTGCGTGCTTCTCTATAATGCCATCGCTGCTCTGCGACCTGCATGGCATGATCCCGACCCCGAAAAAGGGGCTATTAAGATTATCATGACCGGTTCTGCCTCGGACCGTGAACTCCTACGGCCCCATGTCTACAGCCAACAAGTCAAGAAGCGGCTTGAAAAGCGATTCAAGGATGCAGGAGATCCGCTGCAGCTGGTCATTGTCCGCGACATGTGGCTGACCGGTTTTGACGCACCCTGTTGCCACACCATGTATGTGGACAAGCCCATGCGGGGCCACAACCTGATGCAGGCCATCGCCAGGGTGAACCGGGTATTTCGGGACAAGCCAGGCGGCCTGGTTGTGGATTATATCGGCATCGGCAATGAGCTAAAACAGGCATTGAAGGATTACACCGATTCCAAGGGCAAGGGTGCGCCGACCCTGCTGGCTGAAGAGGCGTATGCCCTGCTGCTTGAGAAGCTGGAAGTGGTGCGGGCTATGTTTCATGGTTTTGATTACAGCGACTATAAAACCAATGCCACCATGCTGCTGCCCATGGCTGCCAACCACATCCTGGGCCTTGATGACGGCAAGAAGCGTTTTCTTGATGCCATGGCTGCCATCACCAAGGCTTTTTCATTGTGCAGTACCCTGGATGAGGCGGCACCATTGAGGAAGGAAATTGCCTTTTTCTCCGCGATTAAGGCGGCAATCATCAAGCACACCACGGTTGATAAGAAACGAACCGAGGAGGAAAAAAACTCCGTCCTCAAGCAGATTCTGGATAATGCCGTGATTGCGGACGGAGTGGCGGATATTTTTGCCCTGGCCGGATTGGATAAACCGAATATCAGCCTTCTGTCGGACGAGTTTTTGGAGGATGTGCGGCGGATGCCAAGCAGAAACCTGGCGGTTGAATTGCTCGAAAAACTGTTGCGTGATGCGATCAAAGCCCGGACCCGGCACAATGTCGTCCAGGAATTGAAATACGGCGAACGGCTGCTGGAAACCCTGCGGAAATATCATAACCGGGCCATAGAGACTGCCCAGGTTATTGAAGAGTTGATCAAGATGGCCAAGGATTTCCAGGCGGCCATGAAGCGGGACGAGGATTTGGGATTGTCGCCGGACGAGATCGCCTTTTATGATGCCCTGGCCAATAATGAAAGCGCGGTTCGGGAACTGGGGGATGAGATACTCAAGAAGATTGCCCAAGAGTTGACCGAAAAACTGCGCGCCAGTACCACGGTTGACTGGCAGGTGCGCGACAGTGTGCGGGCCAAGATACGCAATATGATCAGAAGGCTACTTAAGAAATACAAATACCCGCCGGATAAGCGAGATGACGCCATTGAGTTGGTCTTGCGGCAGGCTGAAAAGTTGTCGTATGCGTGGACGGCTTGAAAAGAACCGCGTGGAAACAGCGGGGCCGAGCAAATTAAAAACCAAATATTGCATGAAAAGTTTGTATTTCAAAGGGGTGAAACAGCCTTAGGCGGTCACTTTCGGGGCAAAATGGCGGCTTTAAGCAGGCGAGTATTGTTGGCATGAAAAACTGGTCTCACGCAAAGCCGCGAAGAACATGAAGAAACAGATCCTGTCTGGAAGGTTCTACTTGATTGATGGGAGAAATCGAGAAATACGGCACCGTTTTTATTCGTATCCGGCAGGCGGCCACTGGAAGGTGTTGTCGCCGGAATAAACCCAAAAGATAGTCTCACGCAAAGCCGCGAAGCGCACAAAGGGAAGGGAAATGGATACAGATGACCTGTCGGATAAAGCATATGGCATTATCGTTCACGCTGCGCAGGAGTGCGGCACTCTAAAGACGGAACTCGGCGTATTGAGCTCCGACTGTGAGAATGAAGATGTTTGGCTCGAAAAAGTGCAAGCCCATCTGAATGAAATTGCAAAAGATCCTGAAGCGTATGTGGAATACTGGAACTTGGAGGAGGAAGGGGGAGTTGACGCAATCCAGATGAAAAGGACCGTCCAAGGACTGTTTCGGCGCGTGGATGCAATCAAATGCCAGTAGATAAATACCTGAAAAAAGTTACCGCCCCAAAAGTGATAATAGTCAGGAGACGATCAGCAGATGCCAGACAATACAATAAAAACCTGCCCCAAATGCGGCCAGCAATTGCGATTTCCAAAAGATGTCGGCGGGGTCCTGATGGCCTGCCCGAATTGCGGAGCCCAGTTTCGCCCTGACTTCAAGCTTGGTCAACAGGTGAGTCCGAGTACGAGCCCCAGCCCCAAAAATGTTTTTGTCCAGATTTTTGAATTGCCGTCTACGCTTTTACGATACATTGGGCGGTTGATTGGGCGGTAAATCCCATGCAGAGAAGAAAGAAGTTTGAAGAGGAGGACTATAGCGGAAAGACATCCGCCTTGTATATGCGGCAAGCTCGACAATCGCCCACTTTAGGTGAAAAAAGAAATTTTTACCCTTCACACTTTCAAAAACTTCCAAGCGCAAAAATACCTCTCCAGAAAGTTGACCACCTCATACAGGCAGACACCAAGGAGGCTCATGCCGATGATGCCCACGAACATCATTGTGTTGTCCAAACGGCCCCAGGCGTCGATGATGAGAAATCCAAGGCCTTTTGTCGTGGCGATGGATTCCACGAAAAAGAGCACGGCGATACCCGTTCCCGTACCGATGCGCAGGGATGTAAAGGCTTGTGGCAGGGCCGATGGGATGACCACATGCTGAAGGGTCTGGATGGTGGTGCCGCCCAGGGATTTGAAGGAGTCGATATACTCACGGTCCAGGCCCAGAACACTGTCCCGGGTGGTGACCAAAATCTGATACCCCACGATCAGGGCGATCATGAAAATTTTAGAGAAATCGCCAAGTCCGAAAATGACCAGAAAGATTGGCAGAAACACGATTTTCGGGATCGGGTAGGTGAGAAATACAAAAGGGGATAAAAGGGCGTCGGTTTTACGACTGTACCCGAGCACCAGACCCGCTGGGAACGCGATCAGCCAGGCAAGGGCCATGGCGCAGGTCACCCGGTATCCGCTGGCCAGAAAATGGCGCCAGAAATCAAATCCGGTGATCGCCCGGGCAAAGGCCGTCAGGGCCAATTCCGGCGAAGGCAGCATGGCCGAGGAAAGCGCCAAGGAGAGAACTTTCCAGATCAGAAGCAGAAACAGGCAGGTAAATAGATAACGATACACGCGCATGGTTGTCGATCACCCTTCCATGATCCGGCGAACCGAGCGAACCATTTCGAAATACCGGTCTTCCATACGAAAGGCATGGTTTCCGAACCCCTCGTTGGAAACGATCTTGCGGATGCGTGTGGGCCGGTCGCTCAGGATCATGATGCGGCTGCCGAGAAATACCGCCTCCTCAACGCTGTGGGTGACGATAACATAGGTCAACCGGCGCTTTTGCCACATCTCCAGCAAGGTGTTCTGGATGCGTTCGCGGGTCAGCGCGTCCAGGGCGGAAAATGGTTCGTCCATTAAAAGGATGTCCGGATTGGTGGCAAGGGCCCTGGCAATGGCCACCCGCTGCTGCTGCCCGCCACTGATCTGTATCGGGTAGCGTGAGGCCAGGGGGGCGAGGCCCAACTCCTCCAATAAACCGGTGGTGATTTTCGATATCTCATCTCTTGGCGTTTTGCGTATTTTAAGGGCCAGGGCCACGTTCTCCCAGACGGTCTTCCAGGGAAAAAGCCCGAAGTTTTGCAGAATAATGGCGGTGGTGCAGGTTGAGGAATCGCCTTGCGCCGATCCGATTTCCATGCTTCCGGATGTCGGCGAGGATAGGTTGGCCAATGTGTATAGCAGCGTGGTCTTGCCGCATCCTGAAGGGCCTATGATGGACAAGGTCTCACCGGCGGGCAGTGAAAAGGAGATCTTGTCCAGAACAGGTCCGGATTCCGCTCCGAACGCTTTGCATAGGTCCTTTACCTGTATCATCGGGGAACGTCGTGTCCTTTTTAATTATTCCCGAATCTCTTGAAACACGACTCGGTCATAAGGAATTTCCTTTTTTAGCAGACCGTTTTTCATGAGCCAGTTCTGTTTGGCCGTGATGTCTTCTTTGGTCGGAAGGGCGGGCTCGGGAAAATCAGGAACCTTGTAAAGATCCTTCACCGGCATGGGGAAGCGGGTTCGTTTCACCATAATCTCCTTGAAGGCCTCGGGCTTCTGGTTGATTTTGGATACGGCATCTGCGTAGGCTTTTAAAAAACGCTTGGCAAGTGTCGGAGTTTGCGCCAGCCGGTTGGTGTTCATGGTCAGAATCGTAAGACAAGCTTCCAGATGCCGGTCATCGGTGAGGACATGAGCGCCTTTTGACTCGGTAAGGGTCAAAAGCGGCTCCGGAAGCACGGCTGCCGAGATCTTGCTGGAAAGCAGCAACTGTAACCGGATGGGGATTTTTTTAATTTCCTGTTTGGTAACGTAATCGCTTGAGAGATCGAGGGAGGTGAGCAATTCGTCCAGCATGTATTCGATGATCGTGGCCCGTGAAATAGCGACATCCTTGTCTTTTAGCTGTTCCAGGGTTTTGATGCCGGACTTGGGAGATGCAACGATGCCGAATGAGCGGTGCTCAGGCTGAGTATGGGAAGAGGCGTTGATAATTTTAATCGGTTCGCCGGATTGAATCAGGAGCAGCGCGTTGAAGATATCGCCAAAAAATCCGTCGATCTTTTTTGCCTGCAGCGCGGCATTGATTTCCAGCGCACTATTGAAG
This sequence comes from uncultured Desulfosarcina sp., assembly GCA_963668455.2. Taxonomy (GTDB): domain Bacteria; phylum Desulfobacterota; class Desulfobacteria; order Desulfobacterales; family Desulfosarcinaceae; genus Desulfosarcina. The sequence continues at coordinate 42,813 of CAXXOY010000009.1, read as the reverse complement.
GAGATGAGTTCAAGGTCAATGCCCTGGTCCGAAAAATTGCCATCCTCCTGCCCTACCAGCAAGGGCAGAGTTCCGACAACCGGCAGAACCCCGAACCGCAGTGAGTCGCTCCCGAAACCCTTGGCAGGCATGAAAATAAGCAGCATGATCAGCCACAGGCAATGCCCCGGCCTATTTTTAAAACCAAGGTTTCGAGGTCGTTTCATTTGACATTTCCTTTTTTTATCTCCATCCGGGAAAATTTAAAAAAACGAAACATACCAAGCTTTGACGTGTCCATCAAGATTGCTTTTAAAAGAGTATAAATCATATGCTTTTCATGGAGACCAAAATTTGAATCGCCTGATTTAGGTGAAACATAAAAAAGCGCGGGCCATCAAGTAGCCCGCGCTTTTTTTAACCGTTATAAACGGTAAGCCTAACCCGCCGTCATGGGCATTCCCATGATGGGCCAAAGCACCTTGACCGTGAATGCCACGACTAACATCAGCATGATGCTGGCCGGAATCCCCCACAGGAAGAATTCTCCGGTGGTGAACTGTTTTGAATCGTAAGCGATCGCATTGGGCGCCGCGCCCACCAGGAGCAGGAACGGCATTCCGGCCACCACCAGGGAGGCGAAGACAATGACTTCACCGGAGACGCCGAGGTAGGGGGCGATGACCAGGGCCACCGGCAGGGAGATGGCGATGGCCGCCACATTCATGATGAAGTTGGTCATCATCATGACAAAGAAGGCAATGCTCATGACGAAGATGAATCCGCTGGAATCCTTGAACATGGTCAGCCAGTTGACGGCCATCCACTCGGCGGCGCCGGTTTGCCAGAGGCAGAAGCCGATGCTCATGGCGCCGGCGAACAAAAGGATGATGTTCCATGGGATGGATTCGAGATCGTTGATGTCCAGAAGGCCGGTTGCGAAAAAGAGAATCGTGGAGGTCAACAGCACGGCCGTTTTATGGGGCGGGACAAAACCGGGAACCGTGGATTTCATGACCGCGGAAGCGCCCAGCACCAAAATCGCGGTGCCCACGATAACGGCTGCGGTGATTTCACTTTTGGAAATGCCGCCCATCTCCTCGCTCAAGCGTTTGGCCCTTTCGCGAAGCCCGGGAATGGTGTCTTTCTCCGGCTTCATCACGATCATGAAAAAGCCCCACAAAAGAAAAGTCATCAGCCAGCCGACGGGAGCCATATAGTAGCTCAGCTCGAAAAAACCGACGGTCTTACCAGCCACTTCATTGAAAAATCCCAACGCCACGGCGCCCCGGGCCGCACCCAGCAGGGTGACAATGGAGCCCGCGCCGGCGACGTAGGCCATGCCCATAAAAAGCCCTTTGCCGAATTTGGTGGGCTTTTCGCCCTCGCCATACATGGCGTAAATGGCAACCAGAAGCGGATAGATCGTGGCGGCAACGGCGGTATGGGCCATGATGTGAGTAAGCAGCGAAGTCAGTACAAAGCATCCAAGGTAAATCATGCTGGTCCGCTCGCCCACGATGCCAAGCATCTTATAGGCGATGCGCCGTGTCAAACCGGTTTTGGTGAAGACCAGGCCGACCACAATGGAGCCAAAGATGAACAGAACGGAAGGATCCATGAAATCCTTGAAGGCGTCCTTGGCCGGTCGGATAAAGAAAAGCACTTGCAAAACGCCGATGGTCAAACTGGTCACGCCGATGGGCACGACTTCGAATACCCACCAGGTGGCGGCCAGCAGGAAAACCGCCAGGGCGCCTTTCCCCTCCGGAGAAAGAGCGAAACCCTTGCCATTGGGGTCGATGGCATCGGGCCAGGGGGGTGAGTAATAGACAATAATGAAAAGGGCGATCCCGATGGCCATAAACAGGTATTTTGTCCAGCCAAGCCCTAGTTTGGGCCCTGCTGCCGCGTCGCTACTCATAAACACTCCCTCCAATTCGAATGGTTCGTATCAGCAGATATTCCGCCTGTGAATACTGCGATAGGTTGATTCACCACTTTTTCCCTGTGTGTTTTATTCCGGCATTCCTAAAGCCCGCAGCTCTTCATGACATGAAAAACCATGCAGAAAACATCGGTAAGCCTCAATACCCCGACAACTTTCTCGCCTTTTTTGACCATCAACGATTGATGATGGCTCATTACCAGCAGGTGGATGGCGCGGTCCAGCGAGGCGTCGATATCGATGAATTCACCCTCGGTAAGCTTGCTCATGAAGTCTTCGACCTTGGTTTGCGCGGCCTTTTGACAAATGTTTTCAAGTGCGCCGTCGAGCAGACTGTATTGATTTTGCAGGTCCTTCAAAAAGGAGACACTGAAGCCGTATTGGGCGGCGGGGGAGTTGGATGCCATTTTTTGGTATTGCGGCTCCAGGGCCTTGAGTGCCGTGTGCTGGCTGATTTTCCCCACCACTTCGCCATTTTTATCCAGCACCAAGACGGCCCGATGCCGATATTTGGTCTGATCGAACTCCGCTTGAGCCTTCTCCAGCGCTAATACGGCGTCAAACAAGGTCGACCCGACGGCAACCGTGGCGTACTCGTCCAGCGGAACCATCAGATCTTCAATCTTATTGGTTTTCAACGTATACCTCCTCTTCAAGTTAATTATTCATTGGGCTAACCGGCCCATTGGTTTTAATTTCGGCTTATCCTGTGAGGGGTAGAAAATACGGTAACTCCAGCGGGTTGTCTACCACAGGGACTTCGTAAGATCAAGTAAATGGTGCTCGTATTCGAAACGTGCAATTGCTTGATGGCGATGTGTTCGGATTCGGCCATTTGCATAAAAAGTGATTCATTATGAAAAGCAAAACGGTGGGTTTGCTCACCTGTAAATGGTTTTAATTGATTAGGCGACTTATTCGTGATAATTACGCCAAAATCCGGATAATAGAACCCTGATGGGTGTCGGCTTCTGGATTTGTCCGTTGCCCGACAAAGGTGTTTGGGTTCGGTGGCGGCGACGCATTCATTACCCTTATATCACGCAGATTTGTCAAGAATCCTAAAGCCTAAACTGGGCGATTCAATTTTTGGTAATCCTTCGATCAGTTCAGGTAAATTTCACCAGCGGGGAGGGTTTTTTGTGAAAACGTATATGGTAAAGGAGTTGATGGTACCCCTATCGGAATACGCGACAGTTCCGGAAACCGCCACGCTTTTCGAAGCGGTGCTGGCACTGGAAAATGCTCAAGAACAGTTCCATGAAAACCGTTATTCTCATCGTGCGGTTTTAATCATGGACAAAAACAAAAAAGTGATTGGTAAACTCAGCCAGATGGATTTTCTTTCCGCACTGGAACCCAAGAACGAGCATCTGGATCAAATTCGAAATTTCGAGCAGTTCGGCTTTTCCCGCAAGGCCGTCGCCCTGCATCAGGAGGAGTACCTGAAAAAGTCGCCGCCGGTCCTGGATGTTTACTCCAAAGCCTCGACCATGAATGTGACGACATTCATGCAGCGCCCCACCGAGGGGGAGTATGTGGACGAGGGTGCCACGCTGGACGTTGCCCTGCACCAGCTCACGGCGGGCTCCAACCTGTCCCTTCTGGTGACCAAGGGCGCCGAGATTACCGGTATCCTCAGGCTGTCCGATGTGTTTGCCGCGGTTTATCATTCGCTGAAAGAAACTGAATCCCAAAAGGCCGATGGAGAGACAGGATGAAAGAATTAGAAAAACTGTTCGACCGGATTATCCAGCGCGTCAACATCAACTTACGGGAGCTTGAGTTCGATGTCAATCCGCTGGTCAGCAAACTTATTCCCACCCAGCAGATGACCCGTTTCTACGCCTTTTACGGTCTTACTCCCCATCATCCGCTCAATTTTGTCTTCAGGAATTCGAACTTGTCGGGAAGTTATTTTCTGGGCAAGGTGGCCGTTACCAACTCGCTGCTCTACAAAACCGATATCCGGGGGGACGAGTTGAAAAAACAGGGTGACCTGTTCCAATACCAGGAATTCAATATTCCCGTGGATCAGGACGAGGAGATCCGCATCGATGACAGTTTCCTGATCAAAACCCTGGTGCACAATTTCTCCCATGATCCGGAAACCCTGGAGCGATTTTTTATCCGTGACACCGTTTCCACCCACTACGCCAACATTCATGGTTCGCCCTCCGACGGGTGCTATCTGGGGCCGTTTTCCACCGTGGATCTGACCACCATCCGGGATTGCGTGGTGGGGGCTTATTCCTATGTCCAGGCCGGCGAAATCAGCCATCTGAATATCGATCCGGGAACGGTGTGGGTACGCCTGCCCGGCGAATTCAATTTCATGTACCGCTTTCCCACGGATGAGCTAACCAACTACATCTATTTTTCTCCCGGAAACGTGCCCCAGGGTATTTTCATGGATTTCGTGGAAGACCGCAAGGCGGCCTTCGAACAGGTCTTCAATATCGTCAACTTCAAGACCCCGGTGACGGTGCCGCCCAACGCTTCCGTTGATCGGTTCGCCGTCATCAAGCCCAAAACCACCATCGGCGCCAATGTTCTCGTGGCCCAGCGGGCCTTTTTGCAGAATGCCACCCTGGGGAAGGGCGCCAATGCTCAGGAAAACTGCTACATCATCAATTCCGTGCTCGAAGGCAACGATGTCACGGCCCACGGAGCCAAGATCATCGAGGCCGATCTGGGAACAACCGTGTTTGTCGGGTTCAACAGTTTCCTGAGGGGGCGTCCGAATGCCCGGCTCAGTATCGGTAAGGATTGCATCATCATGCCTCACACGATCATCGATATCAACAAGCCGTTGACGATTCCCCCCGGTCATCTGGTTTGGGGGCTGATCAAAGATTGCAGCGATCTGGAAGCCAACAGCATTTCACTGAAAGATTTTTCCAGGATAGAGACGCGGCTGAGCAAGGGGCGCTTGTTGTTCGAAGGCAAAGGAAAAACCTTTGTCACCGGTTTCCAGGAGCGCATCCATCATATCCTGGAAGCCAACGGCGCTTTCTTTACCGAAAAGAACAACCGCGGCCATGCCCAGCGCAATCAGAACATCTCCTTCAACACGATTCAGCCTTACCCCAAGGGGGGAGACAAAGAGGGGCTTTACCCGACCATTATTATCCAGCCGTAGTTTGGCTAAGGGAAACGTTCAAAGGGCCTGCCCAAACGGCAGGCCCTTTTCTGTTTGTCCGGCATGGCGGGCAGCCAGCATTGTGATACACAGGCGCCACCCACGCTAGGGAAGGCAATTCGAGTTGCAACGGCAGGGGCTGAAATCTGGAGGCGGATGTCCTTCCGCCATAGAAAGGCTATGCGGGAAGATATCCAACGCCGTAGATGCGGCAAGATCGGCAAACCCAACGGGTTTCAAGTTTTGGGAGGTCATCATGGCGCAATGCATTATAAATCATACGATTCTCATGGAGACCAAAATTGAATTGCTTAATTTGTATGTATTGAAATTTTGGCTAACGACATGATTGATAGTATGTCAGATATTATCATTCCCGCCCTTTTCGTTAGCGGATATCTTTTCTTGTATTCTTTAAACATTTTCATGTTTTCATCTACGGTAATTCCAACATTCCAATTTTCAGTTTCTTTAATATCGCTTACTCCCCATTTCAAGATTGCGTTTTCATCCATCTCGCCATTTTTAATTACTTTTTTGTTTGCTATTTCTGCACCCTTTTTCGAACAGTAATCCAGAGCGATGGAACAATTGCCAAAGCTTTTCTTAAACGATTCGAATAATTGTTTAATTTCGTTCTCGCTGAAGTAATATATTACACCAGCCATCAATATAAAGACATTCTCTTTGCTTAGAATTTCAGAATGCCAATCATTATTAAGTGCAGAGTATGGTAAGAATTTACGATTTGAAGACTCAGCCAATACCTGTTTGCGTATATTAATTACTTCAGGAAAATCAAGCTCATACCACGTTTCGTTTTCTCTGTGAATACGTTCATATGTTGTATCAAGTCCGCAACCAATGCTGATGATTGTCCCTTTTGGGTGTGACTTCAAAAAATCAGATATTTTCTGGTCAAAAAATATACTTCTGGCAATCCAAGAGTGGCGACTCAGTGATGGTATTTGCTTTTCAAATTTTGAAAAATTATATTCTATCTTATTAACGAGTTGCGAAGCCTTCTCGTCAATAAGAGACGGTGAGTTTCTTTTGGCTTCTTCAGCTCTTCCCCATAGTGGCATGAGGAGCGTCTCTTGGACGCCTTTTAATGATATCTTTGTTGTATTCATTTCATCTCTATTTTAGTTTTTTGCTCATAAATTAGGTGATTGCCGAGGGCAAAATACAGGCTCCAAGAGACCCCCTGTCTCCATGGAATCGAATTGGAATCCTTGATATTGGAAAAATCTGCGACATAGATTAGATTCAGAGGAGCATTCGCTACGTGCTTCTGGGTTCCGCAAAGCCGACTATAGCGGAAATCCATCTGCCTTGTATATGCGGCAAGCTTGGCAATCGCTCAGTTTAGGTTTTTGTTTCTCTTAATAAACCCCTGAGTCAACCGATCGATCACGATAGCCACCACGACAATCGCCCAACCCGCTTCGAACCCTTCCCCGCCGGCAATTTTATTCGTTGCCATGAGAACTTCCTTTCCAAGGCCTCCGGCGCCGATCATGCTGGCAATCACAACCATGGATAGGGCCATCATGGTGGTCTGGTTCATCCCCGTCAGAATGGAAGGCACGGCAAGTGGTAATTTCACCTCTCGCAGCATTTGCCAGCGAGTTACGCCAAAGGCATCGGCCGCTTCAATCACCTTTGGGCTGACCTGATTGATTCCCAGGCTGGTCAGCCGGACCGCGGGCGGGGTGGCGTAAATAACCGTTGCGAAAACGGCGGGAACCTTGCCAAGCCCGAACAGCATGATCGCCGGCAGAAGATAGACAAAGGGTGGCATGGTCTGCATGGCATCCAGCACGGGGTTTGTAATTCTGGATACCGGTTTCGATTCCGCCATCACAATGCCCAGGGGGATGCCCAGCACCAGCGAGATGATGACGGAAACGATCACCACGGACAAGGTCTTTAAGGTGACTTCCCATAACCCGAAAAGCCCCACAGTAATCATCAGGAACGCCAGCGTAAGCGTCGTCGATGCAGACCGTGTTTTCCAGTGGCACAGCCCCATGATCAGCGCGATGATGAGCCACCAGGGCAGAAATAAAAGCGCCGTATCGAAGGCCAGGAGCATTTTCAAAACCAGACCGTTGAAAGCCTCCAGCAGGGGACGGACGGTGGTGTTTAAATAGTCGATGAAGGCATCGATATACGGCCAGACATGAAAACGCCAGGTTTCAGGGAACATGGTATTCTTCTTTTTAGTTACTTACAAAGCGTTGCACATACTCGTCCACCGGACTTTCGGCAATCCCTTCGGGCGTTCCAACCTGCACAAACATCCCGTCACGCATAACGGCCATGCGGTTTCCCAGACGCATGGCCTCGTCAAGATCGTGGGTGACAAAGAGAATGGTTTTTCTCATTTCTCTTTGCAGGCGCAGCAATTCTTCCTGCATTTCTCTTCTGATCAATGGGTCCAGGCCGCTGAAGGGCTCGTCCATCAAAAGCACATTGGTGTCCTGAAGCAATGCCCTGGCCAATCCCACACGTTGCTGCATGCCACCCGACAGGCTGGACGGGTATCGGGATTCCCACCCCTCAAGCCCCACTGTTTTCAGCATCTCGGCAGCTTTTTCCAATCTCTCTTTTTTGGGAGCGCCCCTGACTTTAAGCCCGAAAGCCACATTGTCCAGGACCGTCCGGTGGGGCAGCAAACCAAAATGCTGAAACACCATGGCCACCTGGGTCCGGCGGAAGGCGACCAGTTGCGTCTTGTCCATAACACTTACGTTTTGACCGTTCACCGAAATATCGCCCGCGTTTGGCTCGATCAGACGCAAGACGCAGCGAATCAGTGTGGATTTGCCGCTTCCGGAAAGTCCCATGATGACGAAGACTTCTCCTTCGTTCACGCTGAACGATATGTCCCGTACGGCGATCACCCGGTTTTTACCATGTGCCGAAGATGGCTCACAGGCATGGGATGAAAGTTCTTCGAGGGGCTTTTTGGGGGACCACCCGAAGACTTTCCACAGATGAGATATCTCGATCCGGCTGCAGGTTGCGGCGTCTTTTTTCAACCTACAGCGCATCCCCGACACGGTTGGCGATGTTTTCAGGAACCCACTTTTTCCAGACATCGGGGTGTTCCTTCAAAAACCAGACGGCCGCATCCTCGGGCTTGCCTTTGGAATCCTTCATGTACGCCAGGATAGAGCTGGTCAGGGCCACGGAGGTCTTGTATTTTTTCAGAAACAGGGTCACATCGGGATTGGTTTCGGGAAGTTTGCTGTTCACGCAGATCGCGACGTTGTCGGCGGCCCAGGCGCACCCGTAATCGCCTTTTACCCAGTGTTTCGGATCATGGGCCGGTTCGCCCAGCCTGGTCATATCCAGTTTTCCCATGACCCAGGTGGGTTCCCAGAAATAGCCCAGCCACGGCTTCCCGCTTTCGTAGGCGGAAACCATGGTGGTCACCAGCGCCATCTGGGAGCCGGAATCAAATACGTTAAAATATTTGTCCAGACCATAGGCGTGTATCTTGGTTTCGTTGATTTCAAAGGTCAGTGCCCAGGAAGAGGGGTTGTTGTAAAAGCGGCCCTTGTTGGGCACTTCCGGGTCTTTGAACAGTTCCCAGTAGCGGGGCAGGTCTTTCACGGTTTTCAGATCGGGCGCCACCGGCTCGATACCGCGCTTGGGATCGCCCTTGATCATGTAGGTGGGCACATACCAGCCGGAGGGGGCATTGGTGAAGTTGGGGCCCAGGTCAATCATTTTCCCGGATTCCGTCAGCTTTTTATAACCGTCGATGTTGGTCTGCACCCACATTTCCATCAAAACATCGATGTCGCCATTTCCCAAGCCCGTCAGGGACGCCACGGAATCGGCAAACATGTATTCCACCTTGTACCCATACCCATATTCCAGAATAAATCCGGCGATCCGGTTATGCACCTGAATGCTGTCCCAGGAACGGTCATTGAAGACAATGGCCTTTTTTGCGTCGCTTGCCCATGCGTCAATTGAAATCAGACAACCAACCAGCAATAAAACCGTCACCAACCCCTTTTTGAGAACAGATGTCATGAAGCGCTCCTTTGTTGTTTCAATAACCATTGTGATCAAATGCCGTGATAAGTTGGCTCTATAATATTTTTGCCGAGCGCGTAACAAATTGAAAATATGTATGCAAAATCTGGATTGGATAGAAAATACCGTTTTTTGGGGACTGTCGTGCGGATAGAGATATACGCGAATCAGACTTTTCCCCTGGGCAGGATTTCAATCCAGTAGCCATCGGGGTCAATGATGAAGTAGATGCCCATCTCTTCATTTTCGTAGCAGATACAGCCGTTTTCCCGGTGAAGACGGTGGGCCGCCTCGAAATCGTCGACTTCCAGGGCAAGGTGGAACTCGTTGTCTCCCAGGTTATAGGGCCGGTCGAAATCCTTGAGCCAGGTCAGCTCCAGCTTGTGGCCGCTTACACCGTCGCCCAGATAAACGATGATGAATTTCCCATCTTCCGGCACGATCCGTTTGACCTCGGTTAGTCCCAGATTCTTCTTGTAAAAGGCGATGCTTTTTTCAAGATCCAGCACGTTGAAATTGTTGTGGACGAAGGTGAATTGCATGATTTTATCCTTGTTTGGGTGTTAAAGGAAAGGGCGCCTTGTTTGGCAGAAATCCCGGTAAAAGAGCGGTTCCAATGGTGAGCATTAACCGCTTGGCCGTCACTTCTCATTCCACCCGAAACGCTTGAGCTTGCGCCAAAGCGAGACCCGGTCGATGCCCATGATCTTGGCGGCCTGGGTTTTGTTGCCGTCCGTTTTCTTCAGAACCCAATCGATATAGCGTTTCTCCTGCTCTTCCAGGGTTGGGATGGCTTCCCCGGAGCGGCGGTAGGAATCGATGGTGAGGTTGCGGATATGGTCGGGCAACTGCTCGACGCCGATGGTGGGCGTGTTGGAAAGGGCCACGGCCCGCTCGACGACGTTTTCGAGCTCGCGCACGTTGCCCGGCCAGGCGTATTGGCCGAGCAATTCCAGCACATCGGCATCCATGCCCTGGATGTCTTTTTGCATTTCTTGGGTGATGCGGGCCAGGAAGCGCTGGGCAAGCAGGGGGATGTCTTCCCGGCGTTGGGCCAGGGGCGGGATGTGAATGGTGATGACGTTCAGGCGGTAGTAAAGATCCTGGCGAAATTCGCCGTTTAACGAGGCTTCGTGCAGGTCGCGGTGGGTGGCGGCCAGAAAGCGCACATCCACGCCCACCGGGTTGACTCCGCCCACCCGCAAAAGCTCCCGCTCCTGCATGACGCGTAGCAGTTTGATCTGCATGGTCAAAGGCATATCGCCGATTTCGTCCAGGAATACCGTGCCGCCGTCGGCCACTTCCAGCAAACCGGCGTGTTCGTGGTCGGCGCCGGTGAAGGCGCCTTTCTCATGGCCGAACAATTCGTTGGCCATCAAATCCTCGGTGAATGAGCCGCAATTGAAGGCCACGAAGCGATTTTTCTGGCGGTTGCTGAGTAGATGGATGGCCTTGGCCACGATCTCCTTGCCCGTTCCGCTTTCGCCCAGGATCAGAATGTTGGTGTCCGAGGGCGCCACCTGGCGGATGGTTTCGCGGATTTTCTCCATGGCCGGGCTTTTACCGATCAGGGCCGGCATGGGGCGGTTGCGCTGAAGCTCTTCCTGCAAACGCTGGTTTTCGGCCTGGAGGCGGCGCTTGATCAGGGCCTCGCTGACCACTTTTCTCACCTGATCGATTTTATAGGGCTTGGCGATGTAGTAAAAGGCGCCGTCTTTCATGGAGCGGACGGCGATGTCCACGGTGGCGTAGCCGGTGATGATGATCACTTCGATTCCGGGTTGCAGGGTTTTGCTCTTCTCCAGAACCTGCAATCCGTCCACGCGGCCCATCTTGAAATCGGTGATGACCAGATCGAACGTGCGCTGCTTCAACAGCGCAATGGCCTTTTCGCCGCTCTCCGCGCCGACGACGTCGTATCCCTCGCGCTTCAGAATATGGATCAGGTTTTTACGCGCCAGGTCTTCGTCTTCGACAACCAGGAGCGTTTCACTGCCGGTCCTGCTTACAGCTTCGAAGTCAGTCGATTGGGTAGGCATACGGTAAACGTTGTCCCTTCGCCCGGCCGGCTTTCCACCAGGATATGGCCCTCATGCTGTTCGATGATGCCATGGCTGATGGACAGACCCAAGCCTGTGCCGTGTCCATTGGTTTTGGAGGTGAAAAACGGATCGAATATCTTCACAAGCACGTCCTTTTCCATGCCGGCGCCGGTGTCCGAGATGCGAAAACAGAAATGGTCCTCGCCTTCGACTTGCTCGGCGCTGATGGTCAGCGTGCCGCCGTCGGGCATGGCTTGCAGCCCGTTTTGAATCAGATTGATCAGCACCTGATGGATCCGTTGGGCATCCAGGTCGGCCTGGATGTGTTCGGGAACGTCGATCTTGACATCCACCTCGGGCGGAAAATCGCCCTTGAGCATTTGAAGGGTTCGTTGCAAGAGCTTTTTAAAGGAGGTCGTTTTCGGGTTGAAGGCGCCCTTGCGGGAGAATTCCAACAGTCCCTTGACGATGTCCCGGGCGCGCTCGACCTGCTTTTCGGTCTCCTCCAGGAGTTCCCGTTTGAACTCGATGTCTCCCTCGTCGATCTCCTCGAGCAGGATCTGCACCGAGGTGGAGATGTTGTTGAGCGGGTTGTTGAGCTCATGCGCCACTCCCGAGGTCAGGGTGCCCAGGGAGGCCAGCTTTTCGTTTTGCACCAGCTGTTCGTTGCGCCGGTTGAGCTCGCCGATCATGTTGTTGAGGCTGGTCACCAGGGAGGCGAAGACGTCTCCGCTGGAAATGGCCGGAATGCCGGCGTGGGAGCCCGAGGCGATCTCGCGGATGGAGGTCTCGATGGCGCCCAGCGGCTTGTTGATGTTGTAATACATGAAGATCGCGATTCCGAGCGTCACGATAATGATCGCCGCCAGGGCAAAATCGAGATAGTACTTGGACTCCTGGACCAGTTGAATGGCCAGGTGGCGCTCGCGATTGAGGATCGATTCGAAGTCGACCGTGAGCAGACGGCCCAACTCGCGGATATGCGCCCGTTGTTGATCGTTCACGGCTTGCGCCGGTTGCCGGTCGACCATCGTGTCGGCCGGTGGCGCGAGATGAGCCGGCGCCGGGCTTTTGCCGATGGCCTCCAGGGCTTCCAGGTAGTTGGTCAGCAGGCGCTGTCTTTTTTCCATGTCACGTTCGGCGGTGTAGCGGCCATGCTCGGTTATGATCTCAACAAGCCCAGCTTGGGCCTGCTTGACATAATCGATGGCATGATCCAGATCCTGGGGATCGTTGAACAGAAAAAGGTTTTTCTCGAAACGCCGCGCCTCGAGGATCATGTTGAAGACCTGGTCTTTTTTTTCGATGATCTGAAGCTTCTCGTTGATCAGGTGGTATTTATAATAGTTGAGAAACCAGATCAGCGTGCTGATCAGGATAAAAACAATGAAACTGATGGATATTTTTTTGCGGATGCTGATCGTCATGGATTTTTCCTGCTGGATAACAGACTGTTGAAGTATAACGGGACTGCCAAATATGTCAACCGCCACCGGCAGGGAGCAGCAATTCTCGCTGAACACGTAAATTGTTAAAGAGGGGCGAATCGCCAAGGCAGATTGATGGAAATTTGTCAGTTGAGCAGCACAATGCCGGCCGCAAAGATTGGCCATGAGTATTCTTATTGCCTGTTCGATAGAATTTGGTCGTAGCTGTGCGTCGCCGGCAGAAAGAAAAACCGGATTATAGGGGGGGGTAACATGGATGGACTGAATTGAAGTTAAGGGGGCTCCAACATCGGTGGATCGAAAAGATAGGTCAAAAGATGGTCCCAACTTCTGAAAATCAAAATGCGGAATGTACAGCGTAGTTGATTCCAGTATTCTTTACGGGAACTGAATTTGCCACGGCATTTTTGATATAAAGGATCGGTCAATTCGAAAATCTGATGGAAGAAAAAAGCCAGTAGGTTGAGGATGAAAAAGATCATCGACAAATTGTTTTTTCCATGACCGAAATTGTGCTCGAGATGATAACCTTGATTTTTCAGGGTGTTAAAAGTCTCGTTTTCAATTTTCCAGCGGGCGCGTCCGCACCGCACTAACTCTTTGATATTTTTTTCATCGATGAAGATGTCGGTCACCCAACTATTTCGATAGGTTGTTTTTCCGTCTTTGACAATCTGGTATTCAAAAAAGTTTACGTTGTCGGCATCTTTCGTCCCGTTTAAAGGAACCTGGTTGATCCAACGGTAGGTGTGACAGCGATCGTTGGATGGGGCATCGATAGTCAGATGGCCACCTTCGCCCAATTGGGTCAGTTCATTGACCCATTCGAAAAGGATTTTGTGATCGGACGGTTTCGCCACCAAAATAAAAGACATCCGTTCCTGTTTGGCCTCATCGATGAAAGGCTGCTTGGAGTATAACCCATCGCCACCGATAATGAATTTTATCTTGGGATGACGTTTACGCAGGTCACGAATTAACCGTTTGCCGGCATTGATTTCACAGTCCTGCTTTTCCGTACCGTCGGTGTTGGCGACCTGCTCGGGTGCAAAGGGAATAACATGCCTTTTATCCGGATGAACCATTGCGGCTTGAAGAATCTGATGGTGGTATCGGGTTTTCTTTTTCGATTTTGTGATCAGGCAATGGGGACAATGGATTTTTTCTGAAGAAAAATATTCAGAGCCGTCAATGGCTACCAGATAGTAACCATCGAGGACTTGATAGTGCACCAAATGCTTCCCGCGCTGTAGGCCGCTGAACAGGTCATCGAAGATGCAATCGATGGACTCGTTCGACAAACCGTCGAGGACATCGCGCAATTGAGAATCTTTTGGGATGGATGAGACTTGGAAAAGCGCTTTGAGGTTGTTTTGTTGTATCGACTCTTCCAGCCTGCGCTGGAAGGCGAGCATGGAAGGGTCTTGGAATACCATCATGGCAAAGGCACTCATCAGGCAGTCATGCACACAATAATCGACTTTAGCCTCTTGTCGGCTATCATCGATCATCCTGAATCGCTCTGACATTTTTTTTCGCATGGCAGAGAAGCTGAGATGTTTTTTTTGATGCATCCGCCCGCCTTTCCGTAACCCACTGAAAACATACAACAAAAAAGGGCGGATGTCTAGACAAAAATTATTTGCAACTATATCAGTGGGTTATGGTGTTTTCGTATTATTAACAGTGCGAAAAATAAGTTTGAGAAAGTCTATGATTATCTGAATTTACGGAATGAATTTTTTCGCCGAGAATTGCTGGGCAGGGAGGAAGATTACCGTGGGTGGCGGTTGCATGGGTCGGTCGTTTAAGTGTTGAGTTGTGGATTGGACCGTTGTTCTTGACTTAAGGTTCTTGTCGATTTTGCCCCCTCATCCCGACCTTCTCCCACCGGGGGAGAAGGGGCGCTGGCCGGATAGCATCTTGTTTTCCTGGACGCTGTGCAATGGGCTCCCACGCGGAGCCAGGGAGCCAGGCGTGGTGGTGCCATGATCGGAACCATTTTTTGTTCTCAGACCCGTAACCTTATCCAAACGTTCCCTCACCCCGTGAGGAGAGGGACAGTGGTAGGCCGCATCACGAAGACGCCGTGGCAACCAAGCTCACCGTGGCTCTGACTGTTTCGGCTTGTCGCCCTGGGCGATGGCTGATCGGAAAAGCGGCGGCGGCGCTTTGGCAAAGCAGTTGGTGGCGCTGCCGATAATTGGCGAAGGCCGCTTCCCTGGGAAGTTCGAACCGGCAGCGCCGGTAAATGTCGGTCTGGAAAAAATCGGGGCCGACGTCGATCTGAACCTGGCGGACGCCTTTGACCTGGCTTGCCCGCATCTCCACCTGTCTGGCCAGTCGATTCAAGAAGAGCACCGGCCGCTCGACGGTCACGCGCACGTGGCCGTTGCAGGCGTTTGCCGATACGGGATGGCCGTCCTTGGAGAGGCGCAGCCAGACTTCGCTGGCCATTTTCAGGTCTTCCAGCCGATTGGCGGCGTTTTCGACCTGATGCATTTCGGCGCGCATCATCTCCTCGAGGATCAGGCGGCCGGCGGATTCCGTGTCGAGCCGATGCGAAGGAACCACCAGGTCGTAGGCCTCCGTGTCGAAACGATCTCCATCAAAGGCGCTGGCACACCAGTGAAAGGTGCGTTGATCCTCGCGCTGGATGCGGGAGTGGGCTTGCCGTTCGGTCAGGCTACGGTGGCGGCAGGCATGTTTGACGCGGGCGCGGGGCGATGCGGTAACCAGGACATTCAGGGCTTGGGGCAGATCCCGCGTGGTCGGCAAGGCCAGGGCGGTCTTGAAGATGGTGGTCGTGCCACCGATCTTCTCCACCATCGCCGATTGGATGCCGGCCATGGCTTGCCGGGTGGCGCGCGAAAGACGATTTGGGGCTCCGTCGGTTTTTTTAAGGTGGCGGGCAATACGGCTTGCCGACATGGAGAGGCGCCGGCCGGCAGCTTCCAGCAGATCCTGGTCGGTAACCACCGGCCAACCGGTGCGCGAGGCAACCCAATCGACAATCGCTTGGGTTTGAGTGAATACGTCACCGTGAATGCAAAGATGCGTTGTCATGGGCTGCTCCTTTTGGCTGCGGGTAATAGTAATCGGTCAGCATTAAGCAGCAGCAACCTTTGTACCAGGTGTGGTTATATTTTAACTATTTGTTATGATAGAGAATACTGGCGGGTTGACGCGGTTGTCCGGAGGCTTTTGCGTTACAATTCGAAACGTTATTTCCAAATTTTAAAATTATCTAATTAATACAGGTATGTATGCCGTGTTGTAAGGCGCAACGGGCACTGTTGCACAACGCAACAGTCGTGGCCCCGCCGGTGGGTTGTTTTCCCTATGGTCAAGGCCGGTGCGCTATCTGGCTGGTCACGGCAGAGGGTTGCCATTGATGGCTTTGAGTTTGCGCCACAGCGCCGCGCGGCTGATGCCCAAGATTTCGGCGGTTCTGGATTTGTTGCCGCCGGCGGCTTCGAGCACGTCCATGATGTGGCGGTTTTCGATCTCGGCCAGGGTGAGAAAGCTGCCCGAATTGTCCGGCCTGGGGGATGTCGTGACGTTAAGCAGGCGTTCGGGCAGGTGCTCCGGCAAAATGGTTTTGCCGTCCGCGAGAATAACGGCGCGTTCGATGATATTGGCCAGCTCGCGCACATTGGCGGGAAAATCGTGGGACAAAAGAATCTCCATGACCTCGGGCGATATGGTCTCGACCGGTTTGTTGAATTCATTGCCCAGCCGTCTGAGGTAATAGCTGCCCAGGGGCGGGATGTCGTCCTTGCGGTCCCGCAGGGGGGGGATGACCAGGTTGAAGAATGCCAGGCGGTCGTATAGCACTTCGTCGAAGGCACCTGTCTCCACCCGTTTGTCCAGGTTGGTCTCCGTGGCCACCAGAATACGCGGGTCGGTGCTTCGTTTTTGGCCGGCGATTACCCGGGTGCGGTCGGTGGTGTCGATGGTTTTTAAAAGCTGGGCCTGCATGGCCCGGGGCATCTCCTCCACATGATCGAAGAAAAGCGTGCCCACCGGGTCGCCGGCGAAAATGCCTTCCCGGGATTGGATGGCCTGGCACAAATCGCCGTTTCCGTAGCCGATCAGCTGGCGGATGAACCGTTCGGAGCCCAGGTCGCGGCAATCGATGGCAAGAAAGCGCTGGAACCGGTGGCCGCTTTTGGAGTGGATAACCCTCGCGGCCAGCTCCTTGCCCGTGCCGTCCTCTCCCGAGATCATGACGGTGCAGTCCAGGGGCGCCAGTCGGCCGATGCTTTTGCGCAGGTCCTGCATGGCCGGCGTCTCGCCGACAATTCTGAGTTGATTGTCCGGTTGGGGAAAATGGGCGGTTTTGGCCGGGTTCGCTTTTTCGGTCTCGATCCCCTTATATAGGTTCGAAGCGTGGATTTCGATGGCATTGGGGGGCGGGGATGACGACGTCCCGCCGCCCTCGCCGGCGGTCTGGGCCGGTCGGATAACCACCACGTTGCCATCGGTGTTCAATTTTTTAATGAAACTCCAGAAGTCCCCCATTTCGTCTTTTTCGAAATAGAGGGTGTTCAGGGATTCGGTGGCCTGCTTGATTTTATCGTTGCCATGGCCGGTGAGCAGCATGGTTTTCAGTCCGGGGTTGATTTCCTTGAGCTTGGTAATGGTTACCAGGCCGTTCATGTCCGGCATTTGAAGATCGACAATGGCCAGGTCGATGGCGTTTTTCATGGCCAGATCGATGGCTTCCAGCCCGCTGGTGGCGGTGATGGGTTCGAAACCGAGCACCTTCATGCGTTGGGCAATGGATTGAAGCAGCCTCTCCTCGTCATCCACCAGTAAGATACGTTTGATCTTGTTGTTCATGGTTGTTTTTTTTCTCCATCCACCTCAAGTGAATGCTGTCGCGGGTTCACGTTCGATCCAAGTGTGCAAAACATAAACTGGAGTGATCGTTGATTATAAATAGTTGGAATGAAAATTAACAGAAAAAAGATCGACTGTTTCATTTTCAAAAAGTTTTAATAAAAGTGTTTACAAATAAAACCAAATTCTCTATACGTTTCATATATAGGCTAATGATGTGCCCGTCAACCTAAAAAGAGTTGCAAAATGAAACAAGACAATATACTGATCGTTGACGATGAGCAAGGATATGCGAACATGCTGGCTAAGCGGCTAAGCCTGCGCGGATTTGACTGTCAGGTATGCTACACCGGACAGAGCGCCATAGAGCTCAATATCTGGCAGAATTTTGCCATGGTGTTGCTGGATCTGCAATTGCCCGATCTGTATGGCACCGAAGTGTTGAAACAGATCAAGCACAGTCGCCCCGAGGCGGCCGTGATCATCATCACGGGCCACGGATCGCGGCGCGACGAGGAAGCCTGCATGCAAAACGGCGCTTATGAGTTCATTCACAAACCCGTGGACATCAATCGCCTGATGGAGATCATGGCCCAAATCAAAGAGAAGACGGAATGCCAACTTCGTTGAAAAAGTTTTTGACGGCCATGTGGCCCCGGTTTCATTACCGGGAAGATGATCATCTGGTCATCTACCACACCTTCCAGAATTACCGGCGCACCTGGGGGATGACGATTTTTATTCTGATGGCCACGGCCCTGCTCCCCCTGGTGGTCATGACCTTTATTTATTACCAGCTGGTCCAGCACTCCATTGACTCCGAATCCCTTATGCGCGCCGAGCGGGTTGCCTCCAACGCACGCCGGGCGGTGACCTTTTTTCTGGAGGAACGGCTTTCCGCCCTGACCTTCACCGTCAACGAAATGGGGTACGAGCGATTGACGGACCCCGTGCGTCTGAAGGATGTTCTGCAAAACCTGAAGCTGGGATTCGGCGGTCTGACCGACCTCAGCGTTATCGCCGATACGGGCACCCAGGTGGCCTATGCCGGCCCCTTTAATCTGGAAGGGAAGGACTACAGCGCTCAGCCATGGTTTAACGATTGCGTCGCCAACAACGCCTGCGTCAGCGAAACCTTTCTCGGCTATCGCGATGCCCCGCACATCGTCGTGGCTGTCAAATCGATCCGGACCAACGGCCATTTTTTCATCCTGCGCGCCACCCTCGAAACCGAGCGACTGATTCAGAGCCTGGAATCCTATAAAACCGGGAAACACGCCGATATTTTCATGGTCAATCACAAGGGGGTTTTGCAAACGCCTTCCGCATTCTACCAGGGCGCGGCAAACCGTATGACCATCCCCATTCCGGAATTCGATACAAATACAAAAAGTTATATGGTTGATGATGAAAACGGGCTCACCTTCGTAGTCGGTTACGCCTATATTGCCACCAAGATCGTGCCGACCTCCTTTATATTGATGGTCGTCAAGCAAAAGCAGGGGATGATGAAATTCTGGGTCGATCTGCGCAGTCAGATCAATTGGGTTTTGTTTATCAGCGCCCTGGTGCTGGCCGTGGTGATTACGTTGACCTCGACCTTCATGGTCAACAAGATTTTTCGGGTGGACCGGGAAAAGGCCAAGACGATGTTCGTTGCCGAACAGAACAGCCAGCTGGCATCCATCGGTCAGCTTGCCGCGGGGGTGGCCCACGAAATCAACAACCCCCTGGCCCTGATCAACGAGACCGCCGGCTATGTCAAGGACCTGTTTACCCTCAAAAAGGAATACGACCAAGACCCCGAACTCATGGAGAACATCGATTCGATCATCGACGCCGTGGATCGGTGCGGGACCATCACGCGGCAGCTTCTGGGGTTTGCCCGGCGCTTCGATGTGGAGACCCAGGCCATTAATTTGAATGACATGGTCACGGACGTGATCAATTTTCATAAAAAGGAAGCCGCCTACCGCGACATTGCCATCCATGTGGACATCCCCGATTCGATCCCGCCCATTGAGACCGACCGCGGCAAGCTCCAGCAGATCATCCTCAATCTGGTCAACAATGCCTTCCAGGCCATTGCCGACGGATGCTTTCTGGACATTCGCGCCAGGCTGAAGGATGGCGATCATGTGCAATTGTTTATCGAGGACAACGGTTGCGGTATTCCCGAATCGCACTTGAGCAAGATTTTCGAGCCGTTTTTTACCACCAAGAAGGAAGGTAAGGGCACCGGTCTCGGTCTTTCCATCACCTACGGCTTGGTTCAGAAACTTCATGGCAAGATCACGGTCAGGAGCAAAACCGGCGAGGGAACGACTTTTGTGATCACCTTGCCTGTCAATGCTGAAAAGGAAATTCAGGCATGAAGGTTTTATTGGTCGATGACGAGCAAAAATTCGCCTTGATGCTGGCCAAGCGTCTTGGACTGCGTGGCGTTAACGTGAAAGTCTTTTTTTCGGGAGAGCGGGCGCTGGCCGAGATCGAAGCGGGAGAACGTTTCGATGTGGCTGTGCTGGATGTAAAGATGCCCGGTATCGGCGGGATCGAACTCAAGCGCCAATTAACCGGCATGGATCCGGATATGAAATTCATATTCCTGACGGGGCACGGCTCCGGCACGGACTACGAAACGGGCAGCATGGAAGCCGAGGATTATCTGCCCAAACCGCTCAAAATCGAGCTTCTGATCGAAACCCTGAACAGGCTGTCGCCGGACAACCCGTCTTCAGAAGGAAATCCGGGACCGGCGCGGCTATGACCGGCCGGGGCCTGTTAACATTAAAATAGAAATGCTTTTTCCGAAGGGAAACTCCAAATGAACGAGAGCAACGATCGCTTTGGATATGACAGCCTGGCCTTTTTCGGCCGGGTGAATGCCTCCATCTCCCATGAACTGAAAAACGTGATGGCCATCATTTCCGAAACCTCCGGTCTGCTCAGCGATCTTTCCGACATGGCCTCGTCGGGGTCACCGATTTCGCCGGACATGCTCAAGGATTGCACCCAGAGCATCGTGGAAGAGATCCAGCGGGGGTTTCTGGTTATTCGCCAGATGAACCGTTTTTCCCATAGCATCGACAATCCCGTGACGCCGGTGGATGTCAAGGAGGTCGTCGATCTGGCCATCAACCTTTCCAAATATCTGAGTTTCGCCGGCACCGTGGAGCTGGTCTCCCATGACGAGGCGCCGGCCATGGTGGTGACCTGTCCCTATTTATTGCAGGCCATTGTCTATCAGACGCTTTTCTACACCTTTAAAAACGCCGGCGGCGGCGCCAATATCACCATCGGGGTTTCGGACGATGGCCCGCAAAAGGGGTGTCGCATTGTTTTTTCAGGGTTCAGCATCAGCGGGTTCGACGCCTACCCGGACGCCCTGGTAAAGCGGTTGGCGGCATCCATCGGGGTCACCATCCAAAGCGAGACGACGGCTGACCGAATGGAACTTGTGATTCCCCCGACAATCGAGGATGCGAGCTGATCGGGACAAGATTTCGCTTATATTTAAAAGGATAGGAGTAGCACATGTTGGTTAAGGTTTTTCCCTTTTTGGCGTGGTTTAAAAACTACGACAAGGCATCGTTGCAGTTGGACGCGATTTCCGGACTCACCGTGGCCCTCGTCCTGATTCCTCAATCCATGGCTTACGCCCAACTCGCAGGCCTGCCCGCCTATTACGGGTTGTACGCCTCTTTCCTGCCGCCCATGATCGCCGCCCTGTTCGGCTCCAGCCGGCAGCTGGCCACCGGACCCGTGGCCATCGTGTCGCTGATGACATCGGCCTCGCTCGCGCCACTGGCCACCATCGGCAGTCCGGGATACATTGCCTACGCCATTTTGCTGGCCCTCATGGTCGGCATTTTTCAGCTGTCCCTGGGCGTCCTGCGATTGGGACTGGTGGTGAATTTTCTGTCTCACCCGGTGGTCAACGGTTTTACCAACGCCGCAGCCCTGATCATCGCCTCGTCCCAGCTTTCCAAGATGTTCGGCGTTTATGTCGACAGTGCGCCGCACCATTACGAAACCATTTTGCATGTGATCCAGGCGGCGATCCATTACACCCACTGGCCGACCCTGTTCATCGGTGCATTCGCCTTTTGCATCATGTACGGCCTCAAATGGCTTTCACCGCGAATCCCCAATGTTCTGGTGGCGGTTGTCGTGACCACGGTCATTTCCTGGGGCATCGGGTTTCAGCATGACCGAATGGTCGGCATCGACGCCATCGAATCCGCCGAGGCGCGCCACCTGATCGAGGAATTCAACAAGGCCTTCTCGTCAATCACCCCGCTTGCCGAGAGCCGAACCCAATTCGGGGAAGCCTCGACCAAGGCCAAAAAAAGCCACGATGAGGTTGGCGTCCTGGATGCCGTGCATATGCTGGAGGTGACCAACCTGAACATTGATCATATAAAGGAAAGGGTTCACCTCGATCGTGAAAAGCTGCGCGCCATTCTTTTCGCCGGTGTCGAGCAGGGTGACGGCTCAATGAAATTCTATGAAAAAGGCAAGGTCCCCGACGGCCTTGAAACCGACGGCCGCACGTGGCGCGTCAAGGTGGGCAACGAGGCCCTGGACACGGGCAAGCTGAGAATGATGGGCGGCGGCGCCGTGGTCGGCACCATTCCCAAGGGGTTGCCGGCCTTGAGTGTCCCGAAAATCGACATCGGCGTCATGCTGCATCTGCTTCCCTATGCGGCGATTATCTCACTTCTGGGATTTATGGAGGCGATTGCCATTGCCAAGGCCATGGCCGGTAAAACCGGTCAACGGCTCGATCCGAACCAGGAGCTGATCGGCCAGGGGCTGGGCAACATCCTGGGCTCCATCGGCAAGAGTTATCCCACTCGGGCTCTTTTTCCCGTTCCGCGGTCAACCTCCAGGCGCGGGCCGTTTCGGGCCTGTCCAGCGTGTTCACCAGCCTGGCGGTGGTAATTGTGCTTTTATTTTTCACGCCGCTGCTTTATCATCTGCCCCAGGCCGTACTGGCCGCGGTCATCATGATGGCCGTCATCGGGCTGCTCAATGTCTCGGGTTTCGTTCATGCATGGAAGGCAAAATGGTACGACGGGGCGATCTCCATTATCTCGTTTGTCAGCACCTTGATCTTCGCCCCCCATCTGGACAAGGGGATCATGATCGGCGTGGTTTTGTCCCTGGGTGTTTTCCTTTATAAAAGCATGCGTCCCCGGGTGGTGTTTCTGTCCCGGTCCGAAGATGAGGAGTTGCGCTGCGTGACCACCCATAGCCTTTCCGAGTGTCCCTATGTGAGTATCGTTCGTTTCGAAGGGCCTCTGTTCTTCGCCAATGCCAGCTACCTGGAGGACACGATCACGGAAATGATCAGCACCAAGGACGGACTGAACCATATCCTCATTGCCGCGGGCGGCATCAACGATGTGGATTCATCGGGCGAGGAAACGCTATCGCTGTTGGTGGACCGGGTGCGCAGTCGCGGCATCGATATCTCCATGTGCGCAGTGAACGAGGCGGTCATGGAAGTCTTCGGCCGTACCCACTTTCTGGAGAAGATCGGTAGAGATCACATCTTTCCGACCCTTGAAAAGGGAATCGTCGGGGTTCACCAGATAGCCCACGAGAACAACCCGGAAACGAACTGTCCGTTGTTGAATGCCTGCAAGCCCATAGAAGCATAACGATAAGGAGTCATCCATGCCAGTCATTACCTTGTTCAGTGGCAGTTACTGCAACGAAAAAGAGATTGTTGAAAAAATTGGTTCCAAGACCGGCTACCGGCAGATGACCGATGAGAAGATCGTTGCCGAAGCCGGCCGTCTTTCGGGAATATCCGAAAACAAGATCATGCGCGTTTTTTCGGATAAGGTGTCCGTGTTCAACCGGTTCACCCATGAACGGGAACGATCGCTCGCTTATCTGCGTTTGGCCGTGGCCAATATGCTCTTTGAGGATAAACTTGTCATCAGCGGGTTTGCCGGGCAGTTGATTCCCAAGGATATCGAGCATGTGCTCCGCATCTGCCTGATCGCGGACATGACTTCGCGCATTTCGGCCGCACAAAAAAAGCGCAACGTCTCATCAACCGAGGCCAACCGCATCGTGCACCGTGACGATGTGCGCTGTGCCGCGTGGATGCACATGATTCACGGTGTCTTCGATCCATGGGACCCGTCGATTTACGACATTACCCTGCCGACCGACAAAACCTCGACGGATGAAATTACCTTTACCGTGGAAGAGACCCTTTCCAAACCGGTGTTCAAACTTGCCGACGGCTCTAAAACGGCCGTGGACAATTTCGTGATTGCCGCCGGCGTCGAGGTCGCCCTGGTCAAGAAAGGGCATACGGTGGATGTCGAGGTCAATGACGGGGTGGTGACCCTGACCATCAACAAGCATGTGCTGATGCTGAGCCGCCTCGAGGACGAACTGAAGGGGATTGCCGTCAAGGTGGACGGCGTGAAGGCGGTCGAGACCAAG
Organism: uncultured Desulfosarcina sp.; assembly: GCA_963668455.2. Classification (GTDB taxonomy): domain Bacteria; phylum Desulfobacterota; class Desulfobacteria; order Desulfobacterales; family Desulfosarcinaceae; genus Desulfosarcina. The sequence continues at coordinate 18,885 of CAXXOY010000009.1, read as the reverse complement.
GTCGGCCCCGGATATTACCAGACCGACGTCTATCGCCGGCAGGATTTCGAGGCCCCGACCAAGATCCTTTTGGTCGATGACGAGAAAAAGTATGTGCAAACCCTGTCCAAACGGCTTATGATGAGAGAATTGGATTCCGCCGTGGTTTACGACGGCGAGTCGGCCCTTTCCCTGGCCAACGAGGACGAGCCCGATGTGATGCTGCTGGATCTGCGGATGCCGGGGATCGACGGCATCGAGGTGCTGCGTGAGGTAAAACAGACCCACCCGCAAACCGAGGTGATCGTGCTGACCAGCCAAGGGTCGGAAGCCGACAAAAAAACGTGCATGGACCTGGGCGCGTTCGCCTTTTTGTCCAAATCGGTGGATATCGACGAGTTGAGTAAAACCATCCAGGCCGCCAAGGATAAGATCAGCAAAGCGCGCGGCGCCAAGAAAATCGATTAATTACCATTCAACAGGCAACCTTTCTCAAGGAGGGTGTTATGGAAACCGAAAATACCATTAAGATCCTTTTGGTCGACGATGAAGTTAAATTTTTAAAGGCCGTGGCGGATCGTCTGGCCATCAAGGGGTTCGACGTCACTACCGCGGACAACGGCGCCGATGCGATCTCCGAGGCCGGCAAGGGCGGTTTCGATGTGGCCGTGGTGGATTTACAGATGCCCGGGATGGACGGCACCGAGATCTTGAAGGTGTTGAAGGAGAATCATCAGTTCATCGAGATTATCATGCTGACCGGCCACGCCACCGTGGATTCGGCGGTTGAGTGCACCAAGCTCGGCGCCTTTAAATACCTCGAAAAACCCTACGATTTCGACAAACTGGTGGAAGCCCTCAAGGAGGCTTACGAGGCCCGTATAACCAAGAAGCTGGAGCATAGCCAAAAGCGTATGGACGCAATTCAAAAATTATCTCTGAGCCAGGGGCCGCTAGGGATACTCAAGGAGTTGGCCGCGTTGGATGATGGAAGAAAATGAAGGAATATTAGAAGTGTTAAAGATGGGAAACCAGCAACATCTATAGTCGGTATGAGCAAAGCGGCTATCGGTATCAGAGAAATGGAAAACACGATACCGATAGCTATGGGGGTATTGATCGTCTGAGGCCCCTTCGCCTTAATCTGTTCCCGTACGCCACATGGTCGTGCCAGCCTATCTTTGTCTGTATTTTATAACCTTACCACTTGCGCAAACTCGATTACTGCCTTAAAAAAACAACTATAACCCACTGATTGTCAGGTAGTGCCTCCGGGGTAGGGCGAAGCGAAACCCGACAGCCGGTTGTTGGGTTTCGTTCCTCTTATCAAGAAAGGGATACCATGCAATCCTCTTTGCTTCATGTATATCGCAATACGCCACTGGGACGTGAAACTTTTATGCAGTCCCTCTATTTTTGCCAACTGCTTGACGTCCGCTTGACGCTTTTCATCCCTGAATCGGCTCATTTCATGATGTATTTTGATTTTGATGCCGTTGCGGTTAAATTGGATCGGTCCTATCTCACTTCAGCTGAGACGGCCCGTCAGAGGGCGTTGGACATGGCCGACAAAGCCGGTGTCGAGGCCAGTTTGCTGGAAACGAAAAGCCGCACGGCGAGGGATATGCCCGATCTGCCGGTGCATTTCGCCTTCATGGCCTGCCCGCGCAGCATCAGCGACGTCACCTCAAAGATTGGCCTGGGCTATATCGGCCCCAAGGTCAGGCGCATCATCCGTTCGGCGCAATTCCCGGTGCTGATGACCGCACCGGTCTTCAAACCCTGGAAAAGCGTGGCCGTGCTTTTCGGCGGCTCGGACAGTGCTGTCAATGCCCTGCGCTCCGGCATTCGTGTCGCCGAGCGAACCGGGTTTCCGCTGGACCTCTTCATTCAAATGGAGAACGATACCTCTTATTACGATGAACGCATCGAGGCGGCCGGGCTGACCAAGGATTTCGAGCGGGTATGCCGTGAGCGATACCTGTTTGACAGCGGTCGGTTCCAGGACAACCTTTACACACTTCCCCACGACGCCCTGGTCTATTCCGGCGCTTACGGGCACGGACTGATCAACAATCTGCTTTTTGGAAGTAAGATGGAAATTTCCCAGACGACCCTGACCAACCCCATGATGGTGTGCGGTCCGAATACCAAAATTAATTTGAATTGAACCGTTATCAATATGTTTTAAGGATGATTGTAGATGATGCTTGATCTATTCTCGGCCGGATGGTGGCCGCCAAGCCGTGGCAAGGCGTGGCGGTTTTTTATACTAATTGCGGTGTTGGGCGTTTTCGCCTGTTCCGACAAAACCCCGGAGGATCGGCCCTTGCCGGACCCCATACCGGTTACGGTGGAAACGGCGCGGCGGATCAGCCAGCATCGCACCGTGCAGGTCAGCGGATCGATTGTCTCGCCGGACAATCCCGCCCGGGTGGCATTCCAGGTGGCGGGCAGGGTGCTCGATGTGGCGCCTCGCGAAGGCGATTGGGTAACCGTCGGGCAGAAGCTCGCCGGGATGGATACCAGCGACTACCAACAAGCGGTCAGGGCCGCCGAGGCTCAGGTGGCGCAGGCGCGTATCGGTCGTGATCGTGCGAATGCAGAATACGAACGCATGCGCTTTCTTTACGAGCGCAAAAGCCTGGCGCCAAACGATTTCGAAAAATTCGAGGCCCAGTGGAAACTTGCCAAGGCCAAACTGAAAGAGGCCCGGGCCGGTCTGGCCATCCAGCGCAAACGGCTCACCGATACAACGCTTTGCGCCCCCACCAATGGATTTATCACCAAACGTCTGGTGGAGCCGGGGCAGACCATCGATGCCGGCATGCCGGCATTCGAAATCGCCACCCTCGATCCGGTGGAGATCAAGGTGGGCGTGCCGGAGACCGATGTGGCCCGGGTTCGGGCCGGTCAGAAAGCCACGGTCGGGGTGACGGCCCTCGGCGGAGAGACCTTCGAGGGAACCGTGCGGCTGATCAACGTGGGGGCCGATAGCCAAACCCGGACTTATATGACGCGCATCCTGGTTCCCAATGTGGACCACCGGCTCAAAATAGGGATGGTGGCCTCCGTGAGCATCGCCACCGATGAAACCTACGAATCCATGACCCTGCCGGTCGGGGCCATTGTCCGTGATCCCCAGGGGGCGCCCCTGGTATATGTCTATTTTCCCGAGAAAAATTGTGTTTACGGCTCCCGTGTGACCATTGGGGAGATGATCGGACAACGGGTGGTCATACGTTCGGGACTTTCCGGCGACGAGCAGGTGGTGGTGGCCGGCCAGGACAAACTGATGGATGGTACCCGGGTGACGGTCACTCATGAAACCAAAGCCGTGTCTGAATCGGGGTCAGCGTCATGAACCCGATCAAGGGCGTGTTGCGATATCCGGTTCTCTCCCTGGTTTTCACGGCCTTGTTCGTGATTCTCGGCCTGCATGCCTTTTTCGACATGCCACGTACCGAGGACCCCTCAATCACCATTCGCGTGGGGCTCGTGCTGGCCCAATATCCAGGCGCCACTTCCGAACAGGTGGAAGAGCAGGTCACCAAGCCCATTGAAAAGCATATTTTTAAATTTCCCGAGGTGCGCAAGGACAAGACCTTCTCCACCAGCAGCCACGGGTTGGTGATTGTCAACGTAGAGCTTGAAGACAGTGTTACCGACGCCGACGCTTTCTGGGACAAGCTGCGCCATGAGATGTTGCTCCTCAGCGCCACCGGACTGCCGGAAGGGGTGCGGGGACCCATGGTCAATTCCGACTTCGGGGATACCGTGGCCATGCTCGTCGCCGTTCATGGTGAGCGTTACGGCTATCGGGAACTCAAGGATCATGTGGATCGCATACAGGACGAGCTGCGCAAGATTCGTCAGGTGGGTAAACTGGCCGTGTACGGTCAACAGCCCGAACAGGTGTGGATCACCAGCTCCCTGGAACGTCTCTCCCAGTTTGCCACCGATCCCATGCAGGTGCTCCGGGCCCTTCGGCAGCGCAATGTGATCACCGGCACCGGCGGGGTGGACGCCGGCATGGATTACGTGCCCATGCGCGCCAGTGGTGCCTTCACCTCCGAGGATCAGATCAAGGACGTGCTGGTGACTTACACCAGCAGCGGCAAGCCGGTCTATATCCGCGATTTCGCAACCGTGGAGCGGCGTTATCTTGACCCCACCTTTCTGGTGCGGCATAACGGCGAGCCTTGTGTGCTGCTCTCCATCGAGATGCAAAAGGGAAAAAATATCGTTCATCTGGGCGAGCATATCGCCGAGGTTTTCAAGAGACTGAAGACAATTCTGCCGCCGGATGTCAAGCTTGATCTGATTGCCGATCAGCCCACCGTGGTGAAAGAGCGCATCGATTCCTTAAGTCATGAGATCATGCTTGCCATCGGTTCGGTTATCCTGGTGACCATCATCCTTTTGCCCATCAGGGTGGCGGTTATCGCAGCCTTTGCCATTCCGGTCACTCTGCTTACCAGCCTGGGCATCATGAACGCCTTCGGCATCGATCTGCACCAGGTCTCCATTGCCGCCCTGATCGTTGTGCTGGGCATTGTCGTGGATGATGCCATCGTCATCGCCGACAATTATGTGGAACTGCTTGACCAGGGAACTCCACGGCCCGAGGCCGCCTGGCGCTCGGCCAGCGACATTGTCGTGCCGGTTTTTACCGCCACGGTGACCATCATCTGCTCGTTTTTGCCGCTGTTGATTCTCAAAGGCTCCACGGGCGAGTTCATCCAGGCCTTGCCCCTGACAGTGGCCATCGCCTTGAGCGTTTCCTTTGTGGTGGCTTTGATGCTGACACCGATTCTCTGCCGCTTTTTCATCCGCCGGGGATTGAAGGCCGACAAGAAAGACGATGGCGCCGAGAAAAAGAAACATGTCAGCTTCCTGGATCTCTTACAAAACGCATACGGCCGTGCCATCGTAATTCTGATGCGTCACAAAAGTCTGGCCGTGATTCTCGGTGTGGGTGGTGTGGCCCTGGGGATCTTTTTGATGGAATTTGTGCCTCAGCAGTTTTTCCCCTCGGCAGAGCGGAACCAGTTCGTGATCGATGTCTGGATGCGGCTGGGCACTCGCATCGAGGCCACTGACGAGGCGGTCCGGCGCATCGAGGCCTGCCTGGCAGAACAGGAGGATGTTGTGCAGTACTCCAGTTTTGTTGGCCAAAGTGCCCCGCGTTTTTACTATAACGTCAATCCCCAACAGCCGGATGCCGCCTATGCCCAGTTGGTGGTGATGAACAAGGATGCCCGGCAAACGCCGGCCATGGTCGCCAGACTGCGCCCCTTGCTTGCCAAGCTTGTGCCGGAAGCCATGGTGGTGGTCAAGGAGCTGCAACAGGGGGATATCATGGAAGCGCCGGTGGAGGTGCGTATCTCTGGAGATTCCATCGAGGAGTTGAAACGCCTGGGCAACGAGGTGCGGGGAGTTTTTGCCGCAGAGCCGGCGGCCCAGTATATCCATCGGGACTGGTATAACGATGCCTGCATGGTGGATGTGGATATTGATACCGAGCTGGCCAACCGTTTGGGCTTGTCCAACGCGTTGGTAGCCAGGACACTTTCGGGCGCTTTTGACGGACAACCGGTAAGCGTTTTCTGGGAGGGAGACCGTCCCATCACCATCATGCTACGGCTGGACGAGGATCAGCGCACCTCCTTTGCCCATGTGGGAGACACCTATGTAACTTCTCCGGTCACCCATGCCAGCGTTCCCCTGCGGGCCGTCAGTACCCTGAAACCCGAGTGGGAAACCGGACGCATCGTGCGCCGCAATGGAATGCGAACCATCACGGTGCGCGCCTTCACCAAGCAGGGGGTCTATGCCTCGGCGCTTCTGGAGAAAGTTCGGCCCAAAATCGAGGCCATCAAGCTGCCCGCCGGTTACGAGGTGTTTTACGGGGGAGAACTTCAGAATCAGGATGAGACGTTTCCGACCATGCTTGCCGCCCTGGGCATCAGCCTGCTGGCCATCTTTCTGGTACTGCTGCTCCAATTCAGAAACCTGTCAGAACCGATGATCGTCATGGCTTCCATTCCGTTGATGATACCGGGCGGCGTATTGGGGCTGATTATCACCAACAATCCCTTCGGATTTACGGCCTTCATGGGATTCATCAGCCTTTGCGGGATTGTGGTGAGAAACGCGATTATTCTCATCGATTATATCCGGGAGAAGATGGCCGAAGGCCATCCGGTGGAGCAGGCCGCGGTCGAGGCCGGCCAGCGCAGGCTCAGACCTATTTTTCTCACTACCATGGCTGCCGCCGTGGGCGTCACGCCCATGATCCTCTCCCGATCCAGCCTCTGGAGCCCGTTGGCCAGCGTCATCGCCATGGGGTTGATCGTCTCCATGTTTTTCACCCTACTTGTGGTACCGGCCGTCTATGTGCTCGCTTATAAAATGCGCCGCAAAAAAACGGCGCCCGTGGCCGGTGTTCTGTTTATTATTGGGGTGGCCGTGTCGATGCCCTATACAGCAAGGGCCGAGACCGTACGAATGGGGCTTGACGGCATTATCAAACGAGCAGTCGAGCAAAACGCAGTGCTCTCCATCGAGCGAGCCAAGGTGCAGGAGAAAAAGGCCCTGGAGAGCGAAGTGAAGGCGGATTACCTGCCGCACCTTACCGACTACGCAGCTTATTCAATTTTAAGCGACAGTCAACTTGTGGCCATACCGGCAGGCTCCATGGGCACCATTCCCGGGCTGGGGGCCTTTCCCACAGAGACGCTTGCCATTGACAAGGGCGATAAGGATACCTTTGTCAATGTTCTCTCTCTCGTTCAGCCGTTGACCCCGCTTCTCAAGGTGGGAGCGGCGGAGAAGGTGGCCACCGCCGACCGGCATATGGCCGAGCTGAACCTGAGTAAAACCACGGCCGATATTATCCTTTTGGCCAAGAAACTTTACTGCGCGAGGCTCCTGGCTGAAAAGGAGAAGGGGCTGGCCCGGGCGAGCATGCGAGCAGCCGAGGCCTGTATCAAGGAGGCTTCCGATGCCGTTACCTCGGGCAGTACCCTGGAGATCACCGCCCAGGGCGCCACGGTCAAGAAGCTTCAGGCAAGACAGGCGCTTTTGGAAGCCGAAAACCGGATCATGGATACCGACGCCGAATTGAGCGATCTGACCGGCATGCCCCTTGATACACGCTTTGAACCCGTCGCCGGTTTGCCCGACATTCCCATTATCGAGCCCCAGGCCGCCTATGTTGTAGCTGCCTATAACCTGAACCCTGAACTTCGCGGGGCCATAAAAGCCGTGAACAAGGCCGATAGCGCCATCGACGCGGCCCGTTACGATTATATTCCCGATATAGGGCTTTTCGGCAGCTACACCTATCAGGACGGGGTACCATACGTTGATCAGAACATCGGATCAGCCGGGGTGATCATGAAGTGGGAGCTTCTCGATTGGGGCAAGCGCGGCGCCAAGGTGACCCAACGTAAGGCCCAACGGTCACAGGCCGAGCAAAACGTGGCGCGACTCAAGCGCCGGATCGCCGTTGATATTGGCAAGGCGTATCGTAAATTGACTCAATCCGGTGAAATCCTGGACGTGGCCCGGGCGGCCTTCTCCGTTCAGGAGGAGCGACTGCGCATCAGTGGCGACCAGCATCAGATCGGACTGATCACCGAGGCGGCTTATCTGGAAATGGAAAAAGAACGCACCGAGGCCGGGGTTAATCTGTTGAAAGCGAGGATCGGCCGGTTTCTTGCCATGGCCGAGTTGCGCCGTACGGTGGGGGATATCACTGAAGACCTTAACTGAAAAGAAGGGAAGGTTCGTTTGAAGACCACTATCATGGATTTCGGTTTGCGTAAAAATAGTAATACGTTGCTTTGGATACTATCCGTGCTGGCTTGCCTGTGTGTCGCCGGCATGGCCCATGCCGGCGACATTTCCACCGGCACCCCGTCCAAACCCAAAGGGGGAACGACCATCGAAACCGATCCCAGCCTGGAGCCTCTTATTCCCTTTTATCAACCATATACAAGCTATATCAGCGCCTATAAACCGATGTATTTTCTCTTTGGCACCGATCTGGAAGATACAAAGTTCCAGATCAGCTTCAAGTATAACATTTTCAACCCGCAATCGGACCTGGCGCAGCGTTTTCCCTGGATCACGGGAATTCACTTTGCTTACACCCAGACCTCTTTCTGGAACCTTGAATCCGACTCGATCCCCTTTGAAGATACCAGCTACATGCCTGAGATGTTCTGGATATCGAAGAACTATTCCTCTGGCGGGTCTTTGTTCAAGGGCCTGTTTCTCAAAGCAGGCTTTCAGCATGAATCCAACGGTCGCGCAGATGAGGAATCCAGAAGCACGAATTTTCTCTACGTTCAGCCTATTTTCATATTGACCGGCAGGGACGACGGCTACGCCCTGAAAATCGCGCCCAAACTCTGGAGCTACGCCATGAACGAAAACGAAAATAATCCCGATCTGTACCGGTATCGGGGCTATTTCGAACTGGAGCTCAAGGCCGGTTTAAAAAAGAGCTTTGCGCTTGGCTCTTCTTTTCGCTGGGCCAATGAAGGCCCCTCGATTATTTTGGATTTAACGCACCCCCTGCATCCGTTTCTCTTCAATGCGGTTGATTTCTATCTGCACATTCAATACGCCAACGCGCTGGCGGAGAATCTGCTCGACTACCGGGAACGCTCGCATGCCTTCAGGATAGGCTTTTCTATGGTCAGGTAGTGTTTTTTTTTAACTGATCGATGGCTTCGCGAGCCACGCCCTGGAAAATCTCGGGCAGGGTGGCAACCACCTCGGATGCGGGTAGCCATTTGATCCGCCGGTCTGTCTCCCATTGGTCCATTTGCCCTGCCACGGTGGAGAGAAAAAAAGTAAATCGTTTCACCCGGTGCTTGCTTTGGACCATGATCGAGGTTAGTTTTTTTTCAATCGTTACCACATAGCCGGACTCTTCGGCGCATTCCCGCCTGGCCGCTTCATCAAGGGTTTCTCCTTTTTCCACCGATCCAACCGGAAAAACCCATTGGTTTTTAAATTTTCGTGCCGATATAATGAGAAGATGAGGCTCGCTACCCTTATGGCGCTGATAAACAACGACACCGGCTTTTTCCTTGGGTGATTTGTTTTTCATGTCGTCTTCCGATCCAGTTATTTCTATTGTGTTCGATGACAGGTGATTCTGGATAATTGTAGCATCTTTTAACCGTTGTGCCAGCTTCCAAGTGAAAGAAAGTGATTGAACATGAGATTCATGACTGAAAAAAGATGCCATCCGCGCCGGGCGTCTTATATCATCGTTGAATATGCGGTCGCGGAAGGCATCTTCAGGGACATCATGAAAACCATCAGTGCCGGCGGTTTTTTTGTGCGTACCGATCGCAGCATCGCTGTCGGACAGACCATTTCGGCCAGTTTCCCTCTGTTTGATTTCGAAACCCCCGTTCACATCGAAGGCCGGGTGACCCGCCGGGACCCTGACGGATTCGCGGTTACTTTTAACGAGCCGATCAAGGGGTTGGTGTGTGAGGACGGACGTCTGCCCGAAATCGTGCACGAGAGTGACCGGATCAAATCATGATGGTTTGAATATGGAATAATCTGTTGACAACCACAGGCTCTTTTTTGTTAAATTAGAATCGACAATCGTTTAATGCTTGACGGTGCCCCGAGAGGGAATAATAGGGAACCCGGTGAGATCCCGGGACGAACCCGTCGCTGTGAGCGGGGACGAAGGCCGCCGGAACCACTGCACGTCTGAGAATGATCGAAACGTTGCGGGAAGGGGCGGCCGGTAGATTGATCCGCGAGTCAGAAGACCTGCCGTGAAGCGATATGTCTTGGTGGTGATGGCAAAACCCCAGGCTGAAATTTATTTTTCGGTCCGGGGATTTTTATTTGGATACTCGTCCAATGCCCCGTTCCTCAATTGAAAGGAGCAATCCACCATGCAGACACAGATTGAATTGGCCCGGGAGGGCGTAATTACCGAACAGATGCGGGCCGTGGCCCTTGATGAGGCCATTGATGAGGAGATTATCCGCCGGCGGATAGCCAAAGGCCGGATCGTCATCCCCAACAACCCTTTTCGTAAAAATCAGAAAGCCGTGGGAATCGGCCTGGGACTTAGAACAAAGGTCAATGCCTCCATCGGTACCTCGTCGGATATTCGTAACATAGACGTTGAAGTGAAAAAGGCCGTCGCAGCCGAGGAGGAGGGGGCCGATACCCTGATGGAACTCTCCGCCGGCGGCGATCTGGACGCCGTGCGCCGTGCGGTATTGGCCGCCACCACCCGCCCGGTGGGCAATGTGCCCCTCTATCAGGCATTCAAGGAGACCACTCGCAAGACCCGCAACCCCGCCAAACTGGACCCCGAATACCTTTTTGATCTCATTGAACAGCAGCTTGCCGACGGCCTGAGTTTCATGGCCATCCATTGCGGCATCAACCAGTACACCATTCGGCGTTTGAGGAAACAGGGCTTTCGCTACGGTGGTTTGGCTTCCAAGGGCGGCACCTTCATGGTGGCCTGGATGGACATGAACAAAAAGGAGAATCCCCTCTACGAGCAGTTCGACCGGGTTTGTAATCTGATGAAAAAATACGATGCCGTCCTCTCCCTGGGCAACGGCATCCGCGCCGGGGCGATTCACGACAGCCACGACCGGGCCCAGATGGCCGAGATGATCATCAACTGCGAGTTGGCTGAAATCGGACGCGAGATGGGGTGCCAGACCATGGTGGAAGGGCCAGGGCACGTTCCCCTGGACGAGATCGCCGGCAATATCATGCTGGAAAAACGCATGAGCGGACAGGCGCCCTATTATGTTCTGGGTCCCATCCCTTCGGATGTTGGCGCCGGCTACGACCATGTCACGGCCGCCATTGGCGCGGCCAGTTCGGCACGGCATGGCGCTGATTTGATTTGTTACATCACGCCTGCCGAGCACCTGGCCCTGCCCAGCGAGGACGATGTGCGCGAAGGCGTCCGCGTGACCCGGCTGGCCGTCCACATCGGTGATTTGAGTAAATATCCCGAACGGCGCGAGCTTGACCGCCAGGCATCCATGGCTCGGCGCGATATGCGTTGGGATGATTTAAACGAGCTTTTGCTCTTCCCGGAAGTGGCGCGGGCCATCAGGGATAGCCGCAAGCCTGAGAAAAGCGATACCTGCACCATGTGTGGGGATTTTTGCGCCATGAAAAAAGGAATGGAAGTATTTAGTGACGATATTGCAACTGAGAAAAGGAGAAAAAAATGAGTTTGATAGAAAAAAGCATAGCCGCCATTAAACCCACCAATGCAGAGTCGTTCGCCAAGGCAAAGCAACGTCTGGCTGATCAGGCGCGTCCGGCCGGCAGCCTGGGCATGATGGAAACTGTATCAGCCCGTCTGGCCGCCATTTTCGGCACCCTGGATGTCCATCTGAAAAGTAAAACGATCATCACCTGCGCCGGTGATCATGGTGTGACCGAAGAGGGCGTGAGCTTGTTTCCCCAGGAGGTCACGCCCCAGATGGTTTTCAATTTCGTTGGTGGCGGCGCGTCCATCAATGTGCTGGGCAAACATGCAGGGGCACGGGTGATCGCGGCCGACCTGGGCGTTAATTACGACTTCGATCCGGATCTGCCCATTTTCCATAAGAAGGTTGCCAAGGGTACGGCCAACTTCGCAAAGGTGCCGGCCATGAGCCGCGAGCAGGCCGAGCAGAGCCTTTGCGCCGGGATAGAAATTGTTAACGAACTGATGGAAGAAGGGCCGCTGGACATGCTGGGCACCGGGGATATGGGTATTGGCAATACTACGCCCTCGTCGGCCATTATCGCCGCCTTCTCCGGCATCCCGGTGGAGAAGCTTACCGGGCGGGGAACCGGATTGGGCGACGCGGCCCTGGCCAACAAGGTGCGGGTAATCGAAAAGGCCCTGGAACTGCATCGCCCCGATCCAAAAGATCCCATCGATGTGTTGGCCAAGGTGGGCGGCTTCGAGATCGGCGGACTGGCCGGGCTGGTGATCGGATCTGCCGCGGCGGGAATCCCCGTGGTCTGTGATGGTTTGATCGCCACGGCCGGGGCACTGATCGCCTGCGAGCTGGCGCCGGAGGCCAAGGCGTATCTCTTTGTAAGCCACCGCTCCGTTGAGATCGGCCATGCCTTCATGCACGAGCACTTGGGGCTTGAACCGCTTCTGGACCTTAAGTTCCGATTGGGGGAGGGGACCGGTGCGGCCGTGGCCATGGAATTGTTGGATGCTTCAACGCGGGTCCTGGCCGATATCAAGACTTTCGAGGAGGTGGCCATCGAGAACGCGCAGACTTGATCAGAGCGCCTGCAAAATCTCAATCGCAATCCCGTCCGGCCCCTTACAGAAGGCCACGCGCAGATTGCCGGGGATGTCGCGCGGCGTGAGCGTGAATTCAAGCCCTTTGTCCATTAGCTCCTTATAGGCGGCATCTACGTCATCGACCTCGAAACAGATGTGGTGATAACCGTAGATCGGTAAATTCGCATCCGCGTCTACGGTTTCCGCATCTCCCGCCACTTTCAGATTGATTGTCGTGCCGTCTATCTTTAAAGATGCGCCGGGTTTGCCGCCGAATTCCGGGCGGCCCATCAATTGGGCTCCGAAATTGTTTGTAAAAAAGCTGATCGTGCTATCGAGGTCACTGCAAAGCAAATGGATGTGGTGAAAAGAATAGTTCATGGTTTGTTTTCCTTTATAATAGTCGTGTTTCGATGCGACCGGCGCTGGCGTCGTTCAGCGCCGCCAGCATGGGCTGAACGTTTTCTTCGTTTACGCGCAGGCCGATTTCAAGACCGTTCTCCGTGTAATGCTCGTCTGTTTTTGTGGCGCCAAAACGCTCGATGATCGCGTAAATTGCCCCCATGTCTTCAAAACCGACTTTGGCGCTGAGCTTCTGGGTGACGACCATCGGTTTGAGCGGCCCCGATTGAAGGCATTTGGCCGCACACCCGCCGTAGGCCCTGACCAACCCGCCGGCGCCCAGCTTGATGCCGCCAAAATACCGAACAACCACGACCATTACATCGACGATGTCCTGGCGTTCGATGGCGCTGTAGATCGGCTTGCCGGCCGTGCCACCCGGCTCGCCGTCATCGGAAAAGCGGTGCTCCTGGCCGACGATATAGGCCCAGCAATTGTGGGTGGCGCGTTCCTCGCGAACCCTTTCCAGATAGGCCATGGCCTCCGCCACGGACGCCACCGGAGTAGCTTTGGCGATAAACCGGCTTTTCTTGATTTCCTCTTCGAAGATGGTTTCTTTGGTCAGCGTGAACATGGCTTTAGTAAATCGCTATCTCCTCATCCCCGGCACACCGTACTGAAATAATGCGTATGTTGCCAAGGCGATGGGTTGTAATTCCAGGTGGTGTCGGTCGGGTTGGTTTTCGTTCCTCAACCCAACCTACCATGGCGATATGCTAATTAGGCATATCCTGTCAACCCATTGTATTTTCTAAAAAGGTTGGGAACTTTTTTCTTTCTGGGTTGTATACTTTTTTGTTCTATGCGACAAAAGCTGGCGGCTTTATTCCATAACGGAGACATCAGCACACATTGAGAACCGATCAACCACGCTTTTAAGAATTCCCATGATAGAAGAACTGAAGACGGACCTGTTTCGAATTGAAATCCCCTTACCCGAAACACCACTCAAGTATTTGAATGCATACGTGGTTCGAGCGCCGGAGAAAAATTTGCTTATCGATACCGGGCTCAACCATGAAGCCTGCTTGACGGCCATGCAGGACGGCTTGCGAGAAATCGGAATCTCGCTGGAGAAAACGGATATCTTTATCACCCATCTTCATGCCGATCACTATAGCTTGGTTACCAAGCTGGCCACGTCCGAGACACGGGTGTGGTTCAACCGTCCGGATGCGGAAATTATCGAGTCCTGGGATGGCCTGGAGTGGATGTTCGCCTACTCCAAAAAGAATGGGTTCCCCGTTAATCGATTGCGCAAGACAATGGAATCCCACCCGGCCGGCAAATTCGGAACGGGATGGAACCCGGAATTCAAGTTGATAAAGGAAGGCCGAATCCTTCAATACGGGGATTATCGCTTCGTCTGTATCGAAACGCCCGGCCATAGCATGGGCCATACTTGCCTATATGAAGCCGAGAAAAAAATCCTGGTTGCCGGCGATCATCTGCTAATCGATATCACTCCCAACATCCAGTGCTGGGCGGATGACCGCAATCCGTTGGGAAGCTATCTTGAAAGCCTGGAAAAGGTGAAGGATCTGGATGTCGAGCTGGTGTTGCCCGGCCATCGACGATTGTTCACCGATCACCGAGCCCGTATCCACGAGCTTCAGGAACATCACCGACGTCGGCTTGACGAAGCACTGGAAATCCTGGGAAACGGGTACATGACCGCATACGATGTCGCCTCGAGGATGACCTGGGACATCAGGGCCGACTCCTGGGATGACTTTCCCATTGTTCAACAGTGGTTTGCCATGGGAGAGGCCATTGCCCACCTGCGCTATCTGGAAGAGGCCGATCGCATTGGACGACGGAACATCGACGGCCTGGTGCATTTCTACAGATTGAGCTGATTTGCTCAGGCACCGCCATGAGCGGCGATTTTTTGCGACCCTTCGTTTTCCAGGTCGAACCACTTAAGGACATCTTCCTTGCTTATCGGTTTCGAAAACATATAGCCCTGAGCGTACTCGCAGTTCGCTGCCTTGAGAAGTTCCAGCTGGTTTTGCTCCTCGACGCCTTCAGCAACGACTTTGACGCCAATACTCTTTGCCAGAGCGATGATCGTTCGAACGATTTTCGGATTTTCGGTTTGAGCACCGCCGGAAATAAAGGAACGGTCGATTTTCAACCCGTTGATGGGAAAGCGTTGAATGTAGGACAAAGAGGAGTACCCGGTCCCAAAATCATCCACGATAATCTGAATCCCCATTTTATTCAACTCCTGCATGGTTTTGACCGATGTTTTGGCATCTTTCATGAGCGTGGATTCAGTCAACTCGAGTTTGAGGCTTTGGGGAGAAAGGCCATGTTCTTCAAGCACGTCCTCAACAAACTTTACCAGTTTGGTGCTCTGAAACTGCTTGGCGGAAACATTGACGGAGACGGTTAGATGTTTGTTGCTTGGCGTCATTTTATGCCATTTGGCCAATTGGCGGCATGCCTCTTTCATGACATACTGGCCTATGGCGATCACCTGGCCGGTCTCCTCGGCAACCGGGATGAATTCAACGGGAGAAACGATGCCCCGCGTCGGGTGATGCCAGCGAACAAGGGCCTCGAATCCCATGAGCACGGATCCCTGGACGGTGACGATGGGTTGATAAAAAACGGACAACTCTTCGTTCACGATGGCCGCATGCAGTTCCTGCTCAAGTTCGTTCTCTCTTACCACCTGGTGATGCATTTTGTTGTTGAAAACCTTGAAACAGGCCCGGCCAACCTCCTTGGCCCTGTACAAGGCGATGTCGGCATCCCGCATGATGGCTTTTGCGTCTTCATATAACCCGGTTTTAAGAACGATGCCCACACTGGCGGAGGAGCGAATCTCGTTATCTTCGATAACCACCGGTAATTCCAAGTCTGCCATGATCCGCTTAGTAATATTTACAACCTGGCGTAAGTGATTGAAATCTTCAAGAAGAATCCCAAATTCGTCCCCGCCCAGCCGAGCTACGGTGTCGGTGTCGCGAAGACAGGCCTTGATGCGGTTGGCCACGGTTACCAGAAACGCATCTCCGATCTGGTGGCCCAGCGTATCGTTGATGGTCTTAAACCGATCCATATCCAGCATCATGGCGGCATACGTGAACGCGTCGTTTCTTTTTTTTCTGTTGACGGCGGACGTGAGGCGATCAAAAAAAAGCATGCGGTTGGGAAGGCCCGTCAAGGCATCGTGGAAAGCCTGGTGGGACAATTGGTTTTCGAATTCCTTTCGTTGCCGAAGATCGCTGTAGATATTGTAAACGCCTTGTATCTCTCCATTTACACGGATGGGATACATGAAGAGAACCACATCAATCGGCTGGCCGGCCTTGTCCATCCGAATGGTTTCCCGCTTTAGCGTGCTGCCTTTGAGGACCGAAGACAAGGCATTTTTCGATTCTTCATGTAAATGCTCCGGGACCAGAACCGCAAGATCCCGCCCACCGAGGATTTCTTCCGAGGAATAACCGAACAGATCGGTGAAGCCTTTGTTGACATCAACGAATTTTCCTTGGGAATCGACCATTAAAATGCCCAAAGGGCAAGAGTTGAACAACTCCCGGTAAAGCGCATGCTGGTTCTGTATTTCAATTTCAACGGCTTTACGTTTGGAAATATCTCTGAATATTCCGACATGGAACCGCTCATTTCCAATGGAGGACTCCGTAACAATCCCTTCAACCGGAAAATTTTGAGCGCCTATCCGGATGCCTTTGAGCTCGGTATGATGGCGGGAGAGGAGTTCGTCTATAAGCGACTTACAGGCGGCATCATCCGGCTCTGTGAATAAAGCGGTTATTGGCATTCCGATCATCGCTTCCGGCTCTGAAAAACCGAACATGAGGCAGGTGCTTGGGTTGGCTTGCAGGATTCGGTGCGTATCTGTCGTAAACGTTAAAATGGCGTCGCTTGCCGAGCGAAAAATGGCCTCTTCTCTCAGCGATACCGATTCCAGGGCGCTCATGACCTGGTTATACCTTATGGCGATATGGCCGGCCTCGGTGAACGGCTCCACCGGAACGCGTAGGGACAGGTCACCGGTTTTGGCATGACCGTCCATGGCATCGAACAGATCGTGAAGCTCGGTGGTCGCGCCGTGCTCGGAAACATTCAACCCGTTTTCTTCCTCTTTCTCGGTAACGCGCATGGGCCAGATACGATCGATATACCGGATCGCAATATAGGGGATGACGAAAGCCAGTAATCCTGCGGCGACGATCCCTTCCATCTGGACCAGGCATTGCTCCCAAAAGCCAAGGCCGGTGCCCAGACGTTCGGCATCACTAAACAATGCGACCGCCAGGGTTCCCCATATCCCGCAACCGAGATGGACGGGAATGGCGCCGACGGCGTCGTCTATTTTGAAACGGAAAAGCAGTTGCTCTACAAACACGCAGACCAGTCCGGAAACGCCCCCGATGATGGCGGCATCCATGGCATTGACACTATGGCAACCGGCGGTAATGGCAACCAATCCACCAAGGGTGCCATTGATCAGCGCTGTGACTTTGGGCAGGCCGGTTTTGAGCCAGACATAGATGATACATACGGCCGAGCCCATGCTTGCGGACAGTGTGGTGTTTGTAATAATGGCGGGAACCGATCGATCCAGGCAAAGCGTGGAGCCGCCGTTGAACCCGAACCAGCCAACCCATAGCAACATAACGCCGAGGACAGATAGGGGCAGGCTGAATGCCGTGATTTCCTTTGGCGGCCCGTTTTCAGGGAAACGGCCCCTTCTCGGACCGATAACGAGCAGTGCGGCAAGTGCAATCCAGCCACCCACGCTGTGCACAACGGTTGACCCCGCGAAATCGACAAAGCCGCGGTTGCCCAGCCACCCCGATAGTTCTCCGGTTTCAAGCCCGTTCCAGGCCCAGTGGCCGAATACCGGGTAAATAAAAACGGCCAAAATCCCGGCAACCAGCAGGTAAGAGGAAAACTTCATGCGCTCGGCCACCGCACCGGAAAAAATGGTGGTCGCCGTTCCGCAAAACATGACCTGGAAGAAAAAAAACGCTGTTTGGAAAGGTCCCTCGTTAAATGAGAAGAGAAATCCATTGCCGCCGAAAAGCCCTGCCTGTGACGAGCCGAACATGACCGCATACCCAGCGTCCAGAAAACGATAACGGAAAAACTGAAATCGGCGAGGTTTTTTACGGCAACGTTGATGGCGTTTTTGGAGCGGGTAAGGCCCGATTCAAGACACATGAAACCAGGCTGCATAAGGAAGACAAGCGTTGCGGAGAAAACAATCCAGAGGATATCGATCATCGGAACATCGTTCATCAGCAGGTACTTTCATCCCATTTGAACTTGTAACCAGTCTTAAGAGAGCTTTTCAAAAAAGTTACTGTGCTGCAAACGATGTTATCGACAATATTAGGATAAACTTTAATCGTATCGTTTTTGTGAGGATTAAAATTGCGCCAAAATACGATTGGCTACAAATGGTGTTCCGGCTGGTGGAATTGGTTAGAAAGAACCGGATGGAAAGCGAACGCTATATGTGCTGGATCTGAATTTTCAGCATCATATCTCCCCTGGATCCATCGGCTTTGGGTTTGCCCAATCCTTTGAGGCGCAATACCTGGCCGTCAGCGATGCCCTGGGGGACAATTACCTGGTAAAGCCGGTTTTTCAGCCCCCAGGGAACGGTGACCGTCTTGCGGGCCCCCACCATGGCTTCGTACTGGGTGATGGTGAGGGTACTGTACAGGTTGGCCTCCTCTTTGCCCCGGGTGGTTTTGAGAACCTGGAAACGGTTGGACCGCTTTTTCCCGGTGGCTTGGCGAATGCGGCCCGTCACGCCGGTCGCGGGGATGCGGTCAAAGAGCTTGAGGAAAAGAATGCCGAAGAGAAAGCCACCGATATGCGCCCACCAGGCGATTCCTCCGGCCTGCCCGCTGCTGCCGGCTGCGTTTAGAAACTGCAGGAGGAACCAGAATCCTAGAAAGATAAAAGCCGGAATCTCTATGAACCAGGGGATGATGATGATTGGAATCAGGGTCAGGATGCGTGCTTTCGGGAAAAGGACGAAATAGGCGCCCATGACGCCGGCAATGGCGCCGCTGGCACCGATGGTGGGGATGTTTGAATGGGCGTTGAAAACAAAATGGACCATTCCGGAGGTCAGGCCGCACAAGACATAGAAAAGCGCGTAGCGCGGCGATCCCAGACGATCTTCGACATTG
>CAXXOY010000008.1:0-82423 GCA_963668455.2 uncultured Desulfosarcina sp. | reverse complement strand
GTTTCTTTCTGGTTCATGGTATACTCCTTTTTGGTTATGACCGCCCGGAATTGGTCGGTTAATAAGAGTATACATGATTTGATTTTTTCCCGCCGCGTGAGCGGCTTCGTTCAACAAATCGCCGAAGTTTATAAACTCAGATGGGATGTCGAAAACTTCTTTGCTTGGTGGAAACGCCATCTGAGGGTCTATCATTTAATTGCCAGAACAAAGCACGGCTTGATGGTACAAGTTTATGGTGGCCTCATTACCTATTTGCTGCTTGCCATCCATTGTCATGAAAATCATGGTGAACGGGTCACAATAAAGCGAGTACGAGAGCTACGGATCAAAATACAAAACGAACTTCGTGAGTCTGCTGGGGTTGAGCCAAGTCCTCAATTTTTTAAAGATCGGGTACATCAGCATTTAGATGCAAAGACCTAACCGGACATTACTGATTATAATTAGATCCCTTCTTCAAATCGTTATTTTTGAAAAATTAGGTAAGATCGTAGTTCGTTACGGACTTTCTATCCTTTCAGTATATCTATAATAGTAGAATTCAAACAGATTCGCTATCTGAATTCTGGCGCATCATTTTGTATAGAAGAGCACTTATTGTTCGAATAAACGAAGCAAGGCGAGCATGAGCGTATAACAAAAATAATGTTGTCATTCGAAGAAATAAGGCAATGTTAAAAAAAGATCCGTAATATCCCGCAAAAAAAAACCCTGGAAGTAACCATACAAATATAGCATAAAACACCATATTATGAGAAAACATCAAAGAATACATTATATAAACAATTGAAAAAATATAATAAAAAGGCAAAAGCAAGCTCCTTAATTCAGCAAAGCGTATGCCATGCTCAAACACACCTAGGAAACTACTTTTTCCCCTCCAAATTTCCTTTTTGAAAAATTCAAGAATAGTTTTTGGCTCACCATAATGAACAACAACCAATCCGGGATCAAAAACAAGTTTATATAAACTTCCGATTTTATAGGACAAATCAACATCTTCACATGTTTCTAACTTTTCAGAAAAACCACCAACTTTTTCATACACTTTTTTCCGAACGATAAAGTTGGAAGAGTTTAACCATTCCACATACCGAATATGTGATCTTCGGGTTCGAAAACTTGACCAACTTTTTTGTACCCATGTTCCGTTAACAGGTGCAATAGGTGTTGCACCAACACAAGCAACATTATCATCATCAAAATGCGATAGTGCTCTTTTAATCCAATCTTGCTTTACTTCACAGTCCGCATCTAAAAATGCCAAAATGCTTCCTGTAGCTAATGAAGCGCCGTAATTCCTCAAGGTTGATACATTGCATCCAATTTTTTGTAAAATCTTTACTGGATATTTCTTTGCGACAGTTAAACTATTATCCTCTGATCCGTTATCGACAACTATAACTTCTAAAGGAATACCTTTGATTTTATTTTTAAATAGTGATTCTAGACAGTTACCAATATTACCCTCTTCGTTTTTCATTGGTATAATAACTGATACTGAAAAGCTATCAATATTCATATTTCACCGAAATTTTATTATCCGAAGGTTTTTAAAAATAATCACGCCACGATCACGAAAATATTCCTGCAAAAATGCAACAGAGCTATATCATTTAGAAAAAATGTACTCTCAAATTACCATCTATAGTTCAGGCCAGATGACTTCATAATCAGTAGTATTTGTCGAGAGCGTCGACGTCCCTATAGAAGACGTCTTAAAAGCCGCAAATTTTCTTCATTATTAACCCGGCCAATTAATACTCCAACATGTTTATAAAATGTGCTATAATGTTTCACATGGAAAAAACAGATGCGAGAAAACTTAGCACAGAGGCTCAACAGCAAATCCGGAATCAGGCCATCCGGCTTAGAAAAGCCGGATGGAAGTACGGCGAAATCGCAGAGATTACCGGCGTTCATGAAACGACTGTTTGCAAATGGTATAAAGCTTACATAAGAGACGGCAAGTCGGCAGTGAACAGTGATCGTCGCCTACTCAAACAATTTCAATTTATCAATTCGTCGATCTTCTTTCTATTGAAAGACTCTTAAATTGATAGGACTGTCTATTACGTGATTGATTGCTCCAATACTAATTTGAGATTTAGAGGCACGATCATTTCCAAAAAAATCTCTTGGCGCAATTTCTATTGTACTTTCAGTTCCAGAATTCTTTGCCAAACTTGAATTTCCAAGTGAATAATCGGAATTGGATTTATCTACAAAGAGTGGATTAGAGTTAACATCTCCATTATCTGAAGAGAAGAAGGATGGCAAACTCGGAGATGCTGAACTTTCTGAATAAAAAAGGTTGTTACTGTATTGACTTGGTTCATTACTAAAATACTTAATTCCATTTCTATCGACCATAATGTTGTTCTTAAAGTCGTCAGAAGAAGAGTTTATATGTGACGCAATATTCCATCCATAGATAGTATTATTATAAATCTTTGTATTTCCATTTCCAAGAATCCTAAATGGTACTCCCTGCAATTTAGTATCAGTATCGTAAATAACTATATTATCATGAATCTCGACTGGACAAGTAGCAGGGTAAGATATATCTATGGCACCTCCACGTTGATTTTTAACAACATTATGATGAATTTTCATCGTGCCGTTCCAACCGGCAGCATCTCCCATATCATAAATATGTATACCATGCAGTATTGGGTTATTAACAAGATAGTTCCAACCGATTTCATAAGCATCCTTTAACGTAGTGGTTCGATTCGATATGTAGTACAAATGCTGAAATCGATCTGCACTTGTACAATTTGTGCAACTATCTCCAATTCCATCATATGGAGGACTAGTCCAAGTATCATCATCGTCCGAATAAGTATAACTATAGTTATTTTTCCCTTCTATCTTTGATTGGTATCCATAATCATGAATATAAATTCCCAAATAAACCCCACCATCAGGTACGCCCGCTGTACCAGTAATTGCACCACCATAACCACCATAGACGCTAGGACCAGTTATTTCAACGCCAACAATACGATTCCCAGGAAATACACTAATTCCATGTGGTGATTCACCATCATTTCCGTAACAAGTTATTTTCATTTTCGAAATATTAATAAATGCATTATTCCTATTGGATGGATACCAATTATTTATGACAGACGAATCACCACCAGATCCAGAGACGGAAACACTATTATTTGGATATGCAATCATAGAGATTGGCATCAATTCCGTTCCTGCAACTTGGCCATCCCCGCCAATCTTAATTCCTTCAGTGGAATTAACACCAACAGCATAGACCACATCGCCCGGCGATAATTTACCATTCCCACCGCTAAAAACATTGTTAAGTGAAAGCCAGGGGCGACTCCAAGAGCCATTTCCTGTCGAATCATTGCCCGTGGGTTTTATAAAATAGATATTCCCGGACCTTACAGTAAAAGGTATCGTGTTCGAATTAATATTGTTAACCCTTACCATTATCGTATTATTACCATCATTTGCACCCTCTGGAATTGAAAATGCTATTTCCTGCATTTGATGATATGTTTGTAAATCGGCAGGACCGCCAGGCAGCGATCCATCTGCGTTTTTCCAATAGTAGACAGAGGTCGCTTCAACCTCGCCCACAAAAATTTTTGATGTACCTTGATTGGAACCAAGATTATTCCCCCAAATGGTCACAATAGCACCATCCCCTATACCATCTGTATTACCTTTATTGGGGCCTGAATTAATATCTGAAAAATTAAGCACTGGCAAAGCAAATGCGCAATTACAATAAAGTATAACCGTAAATAACATAATTATTAAAATGGTATAATAGTTTTTAGCAGTTTTTTTCATGTGACCTCCCTACATCAAACGATATAAGTTTTTAATGCCAATTTTAACATCATAATTTAGTATATATGAATATTTGACATAATAGCTTCAACCTTATTAAAATAATTATCAATTGTTGTCCACTATAAAATTGATCGAAATCAAAAGTGCACAAAATCCTACAACAATTATAATATTAATAGAAAAAACAATATGGTAAGTTAGGTATCTCATTAAGGATAGTTAGTCAATAATTCGAGGATTTCTGAACTAAGGAATTATATAAATCAAAATATCTGTCAGCAGTTTTGTCTGGCTGAAATATTTTATTAGCACGCTTTAAAGCTGCGTTCCCAAATTTTTTCCTTAATTCTCTCGAGGAGGCCATTTGATCAATCGCTTTAGATAGTTCTTTAACATTAGACGGGGGTACCAATAAACCAGTAGTACCATCTTCAACCAAACTGGGTATTCCTCCAACTGTCGTAGAAATAACAGGACGAGACATACACATAGCTTCTATAATGCTTCGCGGACGAGCTTCGCTCAGGGAAGGTAACACAAATACGTCACATTGTTTCAGTAGAAGCCCAATATCATTACGATGGCTATAAGTAAAAACATTGTCGTTAAGTCTAAGATTGTGGATCTTTTTGAGCAAACGCCTGGGATAGCCTGTTTCGTCCCAATTCCCGCCTATTATATATAATTCTGCATCATTTTGTATCTGTGAAAATGCCTCTACCAATACATGGATACCTTTTCGTTCTACCAGTTGGCCAAGATATAAAAAGCAAGGCTTATCACTATTTTTTGGTAAGCCAGGACCAGATTCAATCATTTTTTCCAATCGTTCTGGACGAAACAAATCACCGACTATGAAGACTTTTTCACTAAGCGGTGAGGATAAAAGGTGTTGAGCTTGTGCCGATCCATTCGCCACATACGCCATTATCCAGCGATTTGCCAAATTATTGGCCGCGTAATCTCCAGCACGCGCAACAATAGGAATACCTAAAATTCTGGACGCAAAAGCAAGGGATGATCCATATCCCATAAAATTCATATGCACGACATTTGGTCGATAAACTAACAGCTTTAATATCCATCCGATGACATTGAACAAATACAACAGCATAGATAATTTGGAAATATTGCGACTTTTTCCTTTGATAGTTTTTACACCTTCAGTTTTAAGTTTTTTCCTAATTAAACTATCTAAATCGCCGCAAAACAAAAACTGTACTTTTTTTGAATGTAGGAAATAAACAAGATCAAGTGCGTCGTTAACTGCTCCAATTCGAGTATCAGAACTGTTTAACTCGATAAGAACTCTAATTAATTTATTATTCATAATCGATAGTATCAAAGTTATTAGTTAGCAATGTATAACTAATCATGGTCATTTCTAAAATAATATTTTTTAAGATATTTCAGTTAAAATGTAATTATTAATTCAAAAAAATCTGTTCTTGATTAATTTCAAATGATTTTTTTCTATACACGTAGGTATTGAAATTGAAAAAAATAGAATAAAAGCAAAAGAACTCTGTATTATAATCATCGAATAAGAATCACTTTTTTGAGCCCCATAGAACATTACTATTATCGTAATTATAATTGATAAACTGGGACGAATGTAGCTATCTAAAAGATAATACCAAATATTTATTTTAGCGCATTTGCAAGTGTAAACTATCAATATCATAGATGCTGTAACCAATGGCAATGTAGTTCCAAGGGCTACGCCTTCAATTCCATATTTAGGTGCGAGAAATATACTAATGAATAGATTTATACCTGCCTCTAAAAAAAGAATAAGTGCCAATATTTTATGTTTGGCAATACCTTTTAGTAAAGCTTGTGCCGTTAATTGTGAAAACGCGATTCCATACCCTACAGTCAAAATACGTAATACTCCTGATGAATATATTCTGAAATCATTTCCCATCCAAAGCGCAATAAAATCAGGCCCAACAAAATAAAGCGTAATAAGAATAGGAGCACTTATCAATATGGAGTATCGGGTTCCAATTAAATAAATCTTTTGATTATCGTTGTATTGTCCAATTGCATCATTTCCACTGATAACCGGTACCAAAACGGCAATCATTGCCCAAACAAATTTCTCAATATAATCAAGCAAAGAGGAAGGAATGGCATAGTAAGCAACAGATTCTGTGTTAATTATTTTTCCTATGACGATGGAATCAGTATAAAAGAGTATCTTAAGGGCAATAGCAATAATAAAGCTATAAATACTGTAATTATAAATAACTTTGAATGTATCGCTATTGATCGATTTAACTTCAAAATAAATTTCTGGGTATCGAGCACGAAGGTAAAAGTATTGAGCAATACAACGAACAATACTTGTGGCTAACTGAATATAGGCAATACTAAGTAGACCATAACCATTTAGAAGAAAGATAACCAATGTTGTGTTTTTTATAATAGTAACTGATATAGAAATGGCATTTAGAGCTACAAATTCTTGTAAAGCAGTAAAGGTCCCGGAAAAAACAGAAAAAATCATACTAATGGCAATATCGATGACAATGACTCCAAATGCTATTGCTGCAACTTTATAGGTTAACGTTTTAATCTCAAGAAAATTTTTAAAATTATAACCAATGAAAAATCCAATTACAACTATAGCTATGGCTACAATCATGAAAACAAACATAGAAGATGAAAAAATTGTACGAATACCAATTTCATCGTTTTTGCTGAAATACTCTGAGATGTACTTAACTATGGCCGCATTTATACCAAAATCAAGTATAGTAAAATATCCAGTAACAGAGACAATAATTACCCAGATTCCATATGTTTCTTTACCTAGGTTGTGAACAATAATAGGACTGACAAAAAAAGTAATTAAAACAGTAACAATCAGACTTGCCCATGATGAAAAAACATTTTTTATAATTCGATTGATCGACATCATGCACCTGTTGGAAACTTTAATAGAGATTCATTCTCAATTGTCCATAAAAGGATCTCCCTACAAAGCTGGTCCATGTGCAGGCTTTTTCCAAAAACACGCTTTTCTCGAAAAGATGCATACAGAAGTGAAATAATAACTAAGTCAGCGATGTCCGGAATAGGTTGATCAATTTGTGAAAAATATTTGTATAGAACTTTTTGATAATAAGATGTATTTGGTGAGTATGAAAAAAAAACTGTTTTATAGCTGTCTATAAAAGAATTCGCAGATTCTAAAAACATAGCAAGGTTTGCAAGAAACCAAAAAATATCAAAATAAGTATAACAGGAGATATCCCCAAATTCATAATCAATTATCCCAATTATTTTGTGAATAGCTTTGTCGGTAATTATATTTGTTACCCAAAAATCTCCATGCGCTAAACATTTTATAATGCCCAATTTTTCGATAGCAGTTTCAATGCGGTTATGGTACATCGGCTTTGTTACAAAACTTTTTAGCTCAGCTAATAATGCATTTTCTGCAGCCTTGGTCGTGCTGATTTCGATCAGTGGTCCTAATTTAAAAAGGTCAGCTATAAAGTCGATGCTTTGTTCAATACATGCGTTTGTTCGTGGGTTGATTCCTCGTATTAACGATTCACTAAGGCCTTTCCCCGTGATCACATTCTGTACGAAATATGCTTTACCATTATATTCCCCATAATGAATCACATCAGGCGTTAAACTATTTCCTCTTTTATTGCATAAAATATATTGAATACAATTGTACTCATTTATTATTCCTTTATTGTTTTCCTTACTTCTTCCAATTTTGATAAGGTAATCTGGTAGCTTTTTATCAGCTAAAAAAAGAAATATAAGATCATTTCCGGAGTCATTTGAGTTGGAAGAAATCATACAATGCCGAACATTTTTTAAAGGAAGTTTTAATCCTTTATCCCTACATATATTAATTAAATCATCAATCATGATATCGCTTTCATTGTATTTGATAGCAACATCCAGATATTAAAACTCTGCGCTTAGATTTACCTAATGAATTCAGATCTATAATTTCGCTATTGGTTTTCAACAGGTTCTATAACAGATGAGCTAAAAGATGTTTTCTACGCAATCTGGTTAGGAACGTGTTTCCTCGCGATCCCAGAAACGTACGCAGAAAACGAATACCAGAATCACGATAAAAAAACCTGCATCGCCAACAAGCTATAAATTCCTTTCGTGAAAGCTTGTATTGCTTCTTTCCGAAAGCATTAACGCCAGCTCCATAATGAAAATGAGCATAAGCATGTGTTTTGACATTCCAAGAGATCAGATTTCCATTGTCACTCGAAAGATGCTTTTTTAGTATTTTCTCTGTTGCCTTTTTCATTAAAGTAAAATTGGAGGACATATTATCGTCATGTTTTAAATAACACATCAAAGGTTCAGCAATAAAATCGAAAGCATATTTTTTTGCAATTCTAATCCATAAATCCCAATTTTCTGCTGCTGGTAATGTGGTGTCAAATAGGCCAACTTCATACAATGCTTTTCGGGCAACAACCACAGAACCACCAGTCATTGCGTTTTTGACAAGCAACTTATTAAAAACATTCCCTCTCATGTCAGTTCGGGGTAATACTGTCCGGATGATATTTCCCTCTATATCAATTTCATGGATGCCAGAATAGACAAGCCCAACATTTCCATGGAACAAATTAATTTGTTTTGATAATTTATCTGGAAGCCATATATCGTCGCTGTCAAGGAATGCAATCAATTCTCCTTTCGATATTTTGATTCCGTTATTGCGTGCTACAACTTGGCCAGCATTTTTTTGATGCAGTACACATACCCGATCAGGGTATTTGCTAGCATAGAAATCAAGCACTTCGCCACTATTATCAGTTGAACCATCATTTACCAAAACGAGTTCAAATTTCTCATATGATTGCTTCAACACACTGTCGATAGCCTTGCAGACAAGTTTTTCTCGATTATAAATCGGCATGACAACCGAAACAAGCTTAGATACCGGTGATATTTCCATTTGTTCCAGAACCTTTTCCATAAAGCATCATAGATGCTTAAATACAATTGAACACTGTGATCATAGGCTTTATAACATCAATGCATTTGCATTGTTCTAATACATTTTCTCTGCGATTCACAGTTGCCTTTTTTTGATCACACTTTGAATAAAATATGTTTTGCCATAGTTTTATCCATATGAAGAACTCTATATATTATTCGCCTTTCTTTTTGCATAACATTTTTGAATATAACTGAATGCCTTATTATTGTAAAGCTGTTTACTATTTTTCTAATTTAATTATAGGCAAATTTGCTGAACAGCATATATCATTTGGAACTTCAAAAGACTTGGTTAAAGTAGAGGAGTGAATGTGCGACCGCACCATATTCCTACGATTCTGTCCGTTCAACCCAAATATTCCCTTTTCAGGAATGATGGGCTTTCTGAAGGGAAAATGACTGATAACACGTTGTAAAAACTAATATATGTCTATACTATAGACATCACGAATTACTACACACAACCACA
The DNA here is from genome assembly GCA_963668455.2 of uncultured Desulfosarcina sp. GTDB lineage: Bacteria > Desulfobacterota > Desulfobacteria > Desulfobacterales > Desulfosarcinaceae > Desulfosarcina. The sequence goes on along the minus strand of CAXXOY010000008.1, from coordinate 73,122 downwards.
AAGGAGAAAAAATGATTGCAGAAAAAGAGAACTTGGCACAGAGCCTGAAATGCCCGAACTATGCCGGATCTGGTTGATTCTTTAAAAAAGCTGATCGAATCCGAAAATTTCTGCAATCGACATAAAGAACAACCTCAAGATTTTACTCGAAACCGCGCTTTTCCTTTTAAAAATCTCATCTACTACATGATAAACTTGCCTGCGGCGGCCTATGAAACAGAATTGTGTAACCTGAACAAAAACCTGAATGGATTGGACATCGCCGAACCACTCGTAACAAAAGGTGCGTTGACCAAAGCCAGAGAAAAGCTGAAACATATGGCCTTTATTGAACTCAACGATCATCTGGTTGATTTGAGTCACAAGTATTTTGCAGCAAATCGCTGGAATGGGTTCTTTCTTTTGGCCACTGACGGAACCCTTTTTACCCTGCCGACGGCAAAACCCATTGTAGAACATTTTGGGCAATGGAATGGACGGCAGGGCGATCCATGCCCGAAAGCACGTGTTTCGCAATTGTATGATATCCTAAACCATATGACGATAACCGCGTTGATTACCTCTAAAGACATAGGAGAGCGAATGCTTGCCGCCGCGCATAGCACTCATCTAAGCCCGGACGATTTGTTGCTGCTGGATCGCGGTTATGAATGCTTTTGGTTATTCAAACTGATCTCTTTAAGTGGTGCTCAAGTCTGTGCTCGCGTATCCTGCAATAAACTCAATATTGTCAAATCGTTTTTACGATCCGGTGAGAGAGAGCGTATCATTAAAAAAAAGTCTCCATCCATTCCCTTCGCCACAGTTTTGCCACGCACCTGCTGGAACGCGGTCTGAGTCTGCGCCATATCCAGAAAATCTTAGGTCACGCTCATCCCAATACCACCGCCCGGTATCCCCATTTGACAACTTTCACCGAAAAAGAAAGCCTTTCCACCATCAATTTCCTGATCAATTCCATCCATGTCGATTTCAGGAAGGTGTGATCATGGAATTGACCAAAATTCTACACCAATATCGGGAACCCTTCATGCGTAAATACCAGGGCCCCCTTTCGCCCGAACAGTTCAAGGCCGTAGGCGACATAATGGAATGCAGGACCCGTGAATCCGGTGAAGTAGCGGTATCGTGTCCCCATTGTTCTCACATTGAATTGGAACCATTGTCTTGCGGAAATCGCAACTGTCCAAAATGCCAGAACCATAACGCCAGCCAATGGATTGATCGTCAAGCAAACAAACTGCTGCCGGTGCGCTACTTCATGATCACGTTTACCTTGCCGTTCCAGTTACGGGCATTGGCCAGGCGTTTGCCAAAACAAGTCTACTCCTTGTTTTTTCTGTGCGTCGCCGGTGTTATCAAGGATTTCGGATTGAACCCCAAACACCTGGGGGCCAAAATCGGGATAACCATGGTGCTGCATACCAACAGCCGCAGTCAGAATTATCATCCCCATATTCATGTGATCGTGCCTGGTGGCGGCATTGTCCGATCAAGAAAACAGTGGGAAAAAAAAGGGGAAAATATCTGTTCAGGCAGAAAAGCCTCGCCAGGGTCTTTCGCGCCCGCTTCCTGGCGGAGATGAACAAATGCGGCTTGCCAATTCCAACAGCCCCTTGCGAATGGATCGTCGATTGCCGCCAAGTTGGAAAAGGGATCTCAGCCATAAAATACCTTTCCAAATACCTGTACAAAGGTGTGATTGCCGAAAGAAACATCATTGCAAACCAAGGCGGCAAGGTTACCTTTCAAGTATGTCGATAGCGAAACCAAAACCGTAAAACACCGCACGCTATCCGTTGAGGATTTCATCTATCTGATCTTGCAGCATGTACTGCCCAAAGGCTTTCGCAGAGTGAGAGATTACGGTTTCCTTCATGCAAACGCCAAAAACCTGTTATCGATAGTTCAATTGGTTTTGCATGTGATTATTCCGGAAATCCCACTTCGTGATCGTCCGGCCTTTAAATCCCCTCGCTGTAAATCGCCGATGTCGGTCATCGGGTTTCGGTTGGAACCAGGATAGTCACAACATCGGCAAAGGACTGCCGCTCACAATTAATACAGGAGGACTCGCCGACTTTATGGAAAACATCAATGTCCACCATGCCTGTTCAAGGCAGACGCACAGGTACGCCCAAGAAAAGTTTCGATTTTCAAAGAACTGTATCCCTAGCCTTATTCCAAAAAAGATATTTCCTTTAGTGGGGTAGTCGGTTAGCTCCTCTTCTCTCGGCTCTGGTTCCAGTTGTAACCGAACGTCACTTCAGTTTCGGTTACCGGCCCGGTAACCATCGCTTGCTCCAGAAGTCGGTGAAAGACAAGACCGCGGCTGCGGGAGTTACGCCTATTGAACCGGAATGTAAACTCCTCCAAGTACGACTGGAGGTGGGCCGGGACAAAAGAACCTTGATGGGTGCCTAATATCCAGCGCTTGAGGAGGCTTGCAACCCGATGTACACCTGGCATCGCAACATGGGCGGGATCGCCTGATGAGGATAACACTGTCCTCTTATGTATGTAATTGTGCTTTGACAGACCGTTGTATCCTTTCCAGCCATCTGTCCGAACGGTTGCGCTCCTGTCCACGACGTCACAGATGAAAGGCTGGAGATTCTCAGAAGAGGCATCTGGAATATGACGCATTCGAACTCGCCCAAAACCTTTAGGCTCTTTGACCTCGATAGCAATCGCAACAATGGATTTACTACTTCCGCGTCCGCGATTTCCTCCTTGCACAACACCACCAACGAGGGTCTCGTCGACTTCGATACCACCCGTCAACCACTCTCGCTCGCTACGTACCATCGATATGCGGTAACGTTGGAGCATTGCCCACGCCGTCCGGTAGCTGGTGCCCAATGTTCGCTCCAGGGTTTTGGCCGAAAAGCCGTTCTTACCGGTTGTCAGGTGCCAGGCGGCTTCAAACCAAGTGGTCAGCGGGGTTCGCGTTTTTTCCAGAATCGTACCAGCCGTCACGGATGTCTGATGGCGGCAGGCGGAACAGACCAAACGACCACGTGTTTGGCGCCAAGGCTCCCCGCTCGTCTGGCATATGGGGCAGCAGAAGCCATTCGGCCACCGCAACTGCTCCAAATAGGCAGCACATACATTGTCATCGGGAAAGTGTTGCACAAACTCACGGTACGTGTTCGGGAAATCTCCTTCTGTCGTCATGCAAGAAAGTATACCACAGGAGGAGCTAACCGACTACCCCCCTTCCTTTATAAATAGATCCGTCACCAAATCGGGCTTGTTCAACAACCGGATAAGATCGTGGTTCGCTTCACTCACACGATCTATCCTCATTCGTTGTACGATCTGCTGTGTGATAACGTTGCAAAGATTCAAAACCTTATCGTGCGTGCGCTGAGTGAAATCCGACTAGGTCGCAGCGAGCCAAGGGACTTCAAGAAAAAAAGTCGGAAAAAATTTAGCACAACGTACAAGCCGATTTCTTAAGTCAACGACATTGTTTGACTACATATTCAGATCGATTTCCTATCTAAAAATAGTTATGATATCAACAATGAGCTGCTTTTATTCCTTGTATATGATAAAATAGTCAAAAAGTATGATGCTGGCACCAATCGATATAAAAAAATGCTTAATTGCTCGTTTAAAATTTCTTTTCCAACCACAACTGCTCCTCAATCCAAGACAATATTTCATCACTATTTTCACTTTTTTATCTTCAATTGGGATATGGTAAGTGTAGTAATCCGTAAAAACTCCGTATATAATAGGTGCACCACAGTTTTCCTTGCAACACATTCGTATTGATTTTTTTAAAAACTTACGTGGAACCTTCAAAAGCAATTTATTATTTGGCTGAAGTTGGAATATCACCTCATTTAACAATTCAATTTTATTTGTTATTTCAAATGCTATTATTTCATCAGATAAACATTCAACCTTTGATGTTATTTCATAATCATTTTGTTCAGAAACAAATAAAATTTGTCCAGTTGAAAAACCAAGGCTTTTTGAAGCAACAACCCATTTTGGAAGACTGTTCATTATAATCTAATTATAGAAGTTTTCGTTTATCTCAAATAATGAGCAAAGTAATCATTTAAAAATAGTTTTACTAGTGAGTCTCCTCCCGCATAGCGGGAGGCTTCAGGAAGCCCTCCCCGAGGGGGGCGGTTACGTAAAGGAAAGCCCCAAAGGGGCTATTGGTTATTCATCAAATTCAAATTCCATTTGATCTTTCTCGGACTTTTCCTGCTCACGGATGTATTTGCGTATGGTTTCTTCATCCAAACCTACTGTGCTCACACAATATCCTCTGGACCAGAAATGCAGCCCTGTGCTTCGTTTTGTTTTGAGCAGCTTCCTGTGGATTAGAACAGCACTCTTCCCTTTCAGAAAACCAATTACAAATGCAATGCTGAATTTTGGTGGAACACTCAGACACATGTGGATGTGGTCAGGCATCGAATGCCCTTCGACCAGTTCCACACCCCGTTGTCGGTATAAATCGCGTATGATTTCACCTACACGCTGCCTGAATTTTCCGTACAGCCTCTTTTTACGGTACTTTGGAACTATGACCACATGGTATTTGCAATCCCAGCGTACGTGCGATAAACTTTGCCAATCGTGCATAGGTTCTTCCTCCTTACGTCCCTTGTGGGGCTTTCCGGAGGAAGAGCCTATTTTATTTCTCACCGGATCGGTAGAACCTTTCCGGGTCCACCACTGGAAGTGGTGGATTTAGACCAGATTAATTTTTTCATATAAGAGCCGCCTAATTATTGAGCAAATAACAATTTGCCATGGCAAAACAACAAATAAAACAGCATCAATAAAAAAAATACATACACAATACCCAATTATTCCAGTATCGATAAAGGATAGAAGCTTTAATAATTTATCATCGTCATCTATTATATTGATAGATTGATTGATTAGCTTCCGATTCTCTACAAGTGTCCCAAATACCAATAAATAGAAAGGAAATGCCGCAAAAATACCGCCTTCTGCTAAAATAGATATATATGTATTATGTGTAACTTTCTTATTATCTTTTCTAAAGATGTAGGATCTAACTTCAGGCTCAAGAATTTTTTGAAAACGATACTCATATACCATTTTAGCTTCTGGATATGTCAAAAAGCCTGAGCCAAAAACTGGGTTGTCTGCGAAAACCATTAATCCTGCTATCCATAGATATAGCCTTGAGTTAGCCGAGCTTTCCATTTCCCCGTCTTCTGACGGCAGTATAGTGCCAAGACGTTCAACATAATCACTTGAGATAAAGGGAACTATCAAAAATATAAAAACGATGGAAATGCTTAATATTTTTAGTTTGGACTTCGATTTTAAGATAAAAATAGCAGCCCCTATCGACATTCCTAGGAAACCTCCTCGTGACATTGTAAAAATAATCAGAAGCGCAATAATTATTGTTGAACTTGTCCAAACCATTTTTAGTTTAATTTTTTTTGAATTTATAGCATTACCTAATGCAACGGGAAAGTATAACACAAACAGAGCCGCAATTCCATTTGTATCTGGGAATGCATTACCACCTAGACCTTCTAATCTTTCATTTCCAAGAAAGTGTTGTTGAATGCCCCATAAACCTAATATGACCAATATAAACAAAACATATTTTTCGTATTGTATTACCTTTGTTTCATCATCTATTGCCAGTATCATTAAACAGCAAAATATAAATATTTTTCCTATTTCATTTGCGTATAAATACACATTATGTATTTCGTATGAAGATAAAGAAATTGAAATTAGGATAGAAAAATATAAAAAAAGCAATAAAAATGTTTCTCTATTAATAATTTTTATATTTTTGGACTTGGGATAATGGTTAACAACACTAATGAATGTTATTCCAAAAACAATAATTATCGACTTCGAACCTGTATTGCTACCCCAAAATAGCATTTCAGGTCTGATTAGATTTAAAGCGGAATATAGAATAATTCCCAAAAGTGGCTTACGAATCGCAAAAAACAACCCAACTAACAAGCCAAGCCAAAAAATGCCTTCTCTCATAATGGTAAAACTCTTATCAGCTTATAAAATGGTTATCCGCAAATTATTAAGAAAATATTTTTTATTAGTGGGCGTATGGAGAATACAAGCCAAGCATAAATTTGGTTAATCAATGTATTTCGAAGGTAAAATACATTGATCTGATGAAAGCTCTTTTTGGTCCAACGTTTTTTAAGATGAGTTGCGCCACGTAACAGATCAAATACTTCTATATGGCTATTCATACAATAATGCATTGCCTCGTTAATAATTAATTTCCCCGGAAATAATTTTTTCTCTGCGGGTAAGAAAGCTGTATTATATGCATAGTACCGATTCTCATATACATAACCATAAAGGTAAGCAATAATCCGTCCTTTTCTTTCAAGGTAGGTAAGGAGAACCTTGTAATCTCCTTGGTGTTTAAGCAGTCTTTGCTGAAACAACCACCCCTCATTTCCCGTAATTGCTAAGCTTCTGATGTCCAAGCGTTGGGCTTTGAAACTCTCTTGTTCCAGATTCCTGGCAATTCTTATAGCTGGTTCATTTGGCAGCGGAGCAGTGATATGCACATAATTGCTTTTTCCTTCCTTTTTTAGCGCATTATTTTTCCGATTTAGCTCCAACCGTGTTTTTTTGGACAGTGATTTATAGAATTCTTCCCAATCTTTCCAATGGGACAAACTCACAAAAGGGCAATCAGATGCCTGTTCAACGTAAACTCGCTTACAATTTTGTTGCAGCCAGTTACCAAAGGCACTATTTTCAGGAACTTCGTTCAGATGGAACTGATCCCAACCTTTTACTTTTTTATCAATGTAATTCCAAAGATGAGGAAAAACAGCGTTTTCCCCATCTTTTATTATAAAATCACACCGATCTGCATTAGGCACACCAATAAACATTAACAGGTTTAAAGCAAAACCATTTTGTCGTCGCCGGCGAATCATTAAAGGGGCAATAGCAACACAATCCCCATCTTTTTGTGCAATGACCACGGTAAGCCTGTCGTCCTCATGCGAAAATGTTTGCCACCAACAATAGATCCATTCATAGCAAAGAAAAAAGGAAGGGTTCGAGGTTTGTTTAAGTAAACGGTTCCATTCTCCTTTAATGATGCTTAGATCTAGGAAATCTGTTACTTGTCTAATTTTATACATTGTCCTCGTTTTTAATAATCTTTAACAGTCTTGGTAAAGGCGATGATAGCTATTGACCATGGCCTGAAGGCTAAATTTTGATTTCACACGAAGCCTAGCTTCCCGGCCCATTCTGGATGATAGTTCAGGCGTTGCAATGAGGTCAGCAATGAATCCTGCCATCGCTTTATATTGATCAACAGGCAACAAATAGCCATTCGCACCGTGGGAAATGATGAAACCGTTGCCGCCTACATCTGAAACCACTGCAGGAACACCGCAGGACTGAGCCTCGAGAAGTGAAATAGAAGTACCTTCGGTAAAGGATGGCAGCACAAAAACATCGAAAAGAGGCAAAATTTCGTTTATATGATACTGCATTCCCAGAAAATGGACATTTTTTCCAATACCCAATTGTTCCGCAAGTAGTTTGAGTTCTTGAAGGCAACTTCCTTCGCCAACGAAAACGACATGGGGATTGTGGTTCGTATAATTATGCAACGAGGCGTATGCTTTCAATATTGCCCTCTGATTTTTTACCGGCTCAAGTCGACCCACGGTTCCGATAAAACTGCATCCAATAGGCAAATTATATTTTGCGATAAGCCTTTCCTTTTCCTGCAGGGAGACTGGTTTAAATCTATTCGTATCTATCCCATTGATGATGGTGGCATATTTACACCGATTAAATAATTGCCATCGTTTTAGAAAAATTTCCAACTCATGAGAAACAGGTACAATACAATCAGCCATCAACCCTGCAACAATATCTTCACATCGACTTTTAATATCAATATTTGCCGGCATACCATGAGCAGTGTAAATGAATTTTTTAACCCCCGCAATACAGCTAAAAAGAGCGCCATTGAAAAAACAACCGCTATGAGCATGAACGAGGTTAAAACCCTCGTGGCGAATAAATTCAGACACCCTTCGAAAAAAACCTATATCCCAGCGAGACTGTTTGTGCATCAAATGGATAGGAATGTACTCCTGAGCGTAACTGGAGGCATATTGGTGATCAATGGCATTAAGACAAAGAATTTCGGTGGGAACACCCTTCTGAACAAGCCCTCGGCTTAGTTCAAGGGTAACCGTTTCAAGTCCTCCGATCTCAATGGCCAATACAACTTGAAGAATTTTTAACTCTGGGTGTTGTCGCTCAATTATTGTTTTGGAAAAATATGCGTCCATTTGGCATCTATTTTGTTTTACCAGGATTAGTGAATTGATTTTTGTTTCACCAGGATTAGTGAATTGATTCGTGAAACAAGTTGTTCCATGTCAGTGGAATTGAGTTGCTGGTGAACCGGAAGTCCCAGTATTTGTCCGTTTAAGGAATCCACATTGGCAAATTTATTCGGATTCAAATCCGAATGAGAAAAACGACCAAATACAAAAGGAATTATTCCCACTTCTTTCAAACATTGTTCCCATTCATCACTTGAGCGTACTTTTACAGGAAAACAAAGAGGGCATGTACCCTTAGGCAAATTAGAGTTAATTTTTGAAAAGCATTCATTAAAATGTATATTTTCGTTAAGAACCTTGTAGTTACGCCGGCGCCGATTAATAATTTTGAAAAAAGGTTCCGGCTTTGATAAGCGTTTCGATATGAAGAAAATATCATTTTTATAATCAAATTGAGGTACATTGTAATATGCTATAGAACCTGATTCCGTAATTGGTGCTTCGACCTCTTCGAGGTCATCACTTTGTCTTTTTTGGTGGGCAGTAACAATTGCCTTTGAGATTGATGCCAGATGGGTGTTTTTGGCAATTTCGAATTCTAAAGAAGATCTGATCAAGCTTTTTAACAAACTGAAGTTAGCATATTTATGACCTCGCATAGGTTTAATACAACAGCTTTTATTGAAAAGTACACCACCCCCGTTAGGAAGCGCAACTGTCTTTTGTAAACTAAATATAGCCATATCGCCATGCTTCCCCAGCCATTTGTTGTTATGCTTGGAATATAGGGCGTGAGCACAATCTTCTATAAGCAAAAGGTTATAATCATGGCAAAGCTTGACAACAGCCCCAATCGGTTGAGAGAAGCCGTAATAATGAACGATAACAAGTGCAACATGGTCCCGTGAAATATTTTGACATAGCCAACAATAATCAATTTCCAAATTGTCCTTTACAGGATAAAAATCAACGATAAATCCGGCTCTAATTACTGCTTCAACCTCAACCCCGCAATGGTAGGACGGCATGAGAACCTTCTTACCCTTGGTTAGGGGCAAGGCTGAAATACCATAAAATAGCGCCGCACGTCCTGATGCATAAAGGTAAAAACGCTCCGCATCAAGAATCGGATCAACCGTTCTTGTATGTTTCCAAATGGTTCTAATATCTACAAATGGAAATACATGAAGTTTTTTCATATCCAATTTTGACAGTCCCGTAAAAAGTCGTTTCTTGAAAAAAAAGTTAGTGGGTATATACCCGATATAAGTTGACCCGGGTCAACAACAAAGCCAAAACGGTGAACACTTTTAGAAGCAGCTCTTTGAAAACGCTAATACCGGCTCCATGGCCGCACCTTGAGGCAGTATTGTCAGGCATTCCGACAAATATTGCCGCCATTACCGCCGCGGCCCTCAATATGTTGAGCCCGAGGGCTTTCAAGGTAGCGCTATAGCGAACAGATTTCATACCCCGAACCCGAAGGTGCTTTACCCCGGTTCGTCGGTCATACTCGCTCATGGTGGCTTCCACTCCAGCTCGCCATCGATAGCAGTCCTTGAACTCGTCGGTTTGGACTTCTTCTCGTCTTAACGCGATACGCAACTGCTTATCGTTGTAGCGCAAGGAAAAAGCTTTCTTGCCGGGCTTTACAGGACAAATCTCACGGTTCGGGCAGTTTTCGCAATGGCTCAGGTCAAAAGCCGCACAGTGTCGATCCTTCTTTTTCTTGGTGTGGATGGGTGCATGGCCTTGGGGGCAACGAATGACCTTGCCGCCTTTTCCCGTTTCAAAATCCCCGAGGTTGAGCGTTCCTTCCTTCTCACTGCCCATGGGAGGAGATATCGCTTCGACGCCTTTGTCCTTGGCGGTTTGGACATTGTCGTCGCTTCCATAAAGCGAATCCGCCAAGAGTTTCCGAGGTCCAAGATCTCTTTTTTGAGTAGACTCGATAGCGGGAATCAAGGCGTTCGCGTCGCTTTCGTGGGCACTTTCGACCTCGACATGGGTAATCAAATTCAAGGTTTTCGCCTTTTCGTCCGCATCGTCGGTATCCGTATAAGTCTCCATCACTTGAACCTGATAACCCTGGCCTTTGTGGCCGCTATAACCGGCTTCCGGGTCCGAAGGGTTTTGCAGGGAATCGGAGGGAATCCGTTTGGCTTCCTTAACCGAGATTTCGACACCGTCATCCGAAAGCGAAACCGTGCATTGCTCATCTAAAATGCGTTGAAGCAACTTGAAGCTATGCATCGACTGGACATCGAAGTTATCCTGGAATTGCTGGACCAAAGCGTACAAATCGGTACTGACCCGATCCAATGTTTTCTGGCTTTTGGACGGTTTTACCATGGCAAAGCACGATAGCGATTTTTCCGTCAGATACCTTTCCATCAATGCATCTTCAATGGTGGAGAGCAAGGATGGGTGTTGCCGTTTCAGGTTTTTTAAAAACTTATGGATTGAGTTCGAGAAGATCGTGATGCGCCCCAGTTTGCGCATATTGGATTGAATATGGACAGAGTCGATGCGCTGCTTGTCAGCATCGACGTTGAACACTTCGGCCAGTTTTTGTGTGCCGGCATTAAACAGGGTCTTTTCCAACCCGTTTTCGGCAACGATCGTGCGCATGTTCCATAAGGTCTTGGGACACATGTATTTGGCCGAATCCGACTCTTCGGTGATATTAAGGGCATAGTGCCACTGAATATTGAAAGCCAGTTGATCGATAGCCTCATAGTCGGTCAGGTCGAGCATTTCCTTGAGGACGAGTACGCCCAGGACCATATAGAGGTCTTTCGTCGGCCGACCAAAGCCGGAGTTGAAAAAAGGGCTAAGTTCGCTAACAGGCAACTCAGGGAGAATAAATTTTTGGAATACCCCCGGCCATGAGTGCTCAAGCATTTGCCTTCTCTTGGGGCTCAGATGGCCCCAGGGATCGAAAAGCTGCTGCTGTTTGTGATCGTTGTGGCGAATCATTATTAATCCTTACAACCAGTTGAATTTATATGCACATACATACCACAACGGTAGCAATTTATCAAGTTAGAAAAACAATTTTATGTATTATTTCAGGCGGTTGTTTTTTCGACTTTTTACGAGTTCATCAATTTTACTCTGCTTGAGAATCATCAAATCTAATAGACCGTCCAAATATTCGGCTTTTAAATTCTAAAAGTCCTGACACGTTCGTTTTGAAGAATGCATCGTCGGAAGTTACGTCATTACCGGCAGCGATGCGTGGTATTGCGAATCGATTATCAATGCGAGGTATAAAAAACCCGTTATTGGTAGCAAATGCACACTCATAGCCGTAGCACTTTAGCATTTTCCAATGTTTCGGAAGGTAGTCTTGACCGAAACCACCGTTTGGATAACAAAAGCTGGTTACTGGCTGGCCCAATTTTGCTTCCAATCTTTGCTTAGCACCTAAAAGTTCATCCTCCAATGCTTCATCTTTGATTGCGGTAAGTATTCTGTGGTTGGCAGTATGCACACCAAACTCTATCAGTGAAGTTTCAGCCATGCTTTTGACATCGTCCCATGTCAGCATGCCAAAGTCGGATTGGTACTGATCCCGACAAATATTTACCTGATTTAATATTGCATCGACTCTTTTTCTCTGTTCATCAACGGGGATTCGTTTCAAGGATTCAACAAGGACACGATAAGCGTCCCAGACATCTCCATGTCTAAACAGAACATCGGCAGACTTTTGAAATAGCAATAACGGCATCCTGGATTGATGAGCTTTTACAAGCACCATGTATATTTCATCAAACCAAAAAAATCTATCGCTACCGATATAATCAACCGTAAGAAAAATTGTTGCGGGAACATTATATTTGCGTAAAACTGGAAATGCTACTGTATGGTTGTTTTTTAAACCATCATCAAATGTAATCAAAACTGCATTTTCGGGTAATCGTCTTAACCCTTTTATGGATCCAATCATCTCCGTCAACGTAATGGGGTTGTATTTTTGTTTCAACCATTCGATTTGGCGTTCAAATATTCTAAGTGGCAATTGTGTCCATACAGCCGGCTGGTAATCTCTTGGGGTAATACCATGATACATGACAACTATCAGTCGTTCACGGTACACATGTCGCAGAAATCTATCAACACCGCATAAAAGCATTGCCTGGCAAGTAATGTTCTTCAGAAATCTCTTTGTCACCATACCGTCAATATTTCTTGAGTCTAAATGTTAACCAGGAAAGTTCACGCTGGATACTGGTTTTTTTTAGGGCATTATTAAACTTTTCAAATATTCTAAATATCGTTTTTATTAAGGAACTTCGATGATCCGACGAGCCCCAGTTATATGATGCATTTTCATGCGTGTGGTAACATGGAATATCTTCATTACGTAATATTTCAGCCCACCCGTTCTGTAGGACCAAAACCAAAGGTCTTGTTAGATAACGCGTCTTCCAACCGTTCAGCTCTTTATACCCGGCTTCGAAAAAGAATCTAGCTTTTTTAATCAGTATGGACCGTGTATTATTATCAGCAAATTTTGCTGCCTGCATCATTACTAAACCTTTCCGTAATTCCTGTCCAGCCCATGTCTCGTTGGGATATTCCAGTAGTTCTTTTTTTTCTAAATACGGGTATTCATTCTCCATCATCCAATTTGCATAATGCAACAAACAATCCCGTGCAAAATAGTATTTTCGGTCTAATTCTTGAAGTTCGCGTTTTTTTTCGAGATATTTAGCCAAAGAAACCATAAATACTGTGTAAGACCAACAGTTTTCAGGATCAAGCAAATGACGAGACTCAATTGGATCCTTTGGATGCACAGTCCCTTCAATGAGTTGCTCACATCGTTCCAGGTATTGTTGCTCACCGGTCAATTCGTGCGCATCCAAGTTTGCGTTAATGCAGTTTCCTGTTCCGCGGGACAATGGGTATGTCGCCTGGAAAGTTATTTTACTTTTTCTGTTTTGCCACCAACCATTCAACGCCCTTTTGCTCCATAATATTACTGCAAGCAAAGTGGACGGACCTGAAACCACCAGATAGCTCCAGTCCGCCAAGTCAACGACAGCTTTTTTGAAACGAGTATCACCAGTCTGGAAGTAATGCACCGTTAAACCAGTCGAATAGCAATGCTCTGCCCCTGGCCCCCCACCACAAAAAGCAGATGTTTTATATTTGAGATGCTTTCGGGAAAAAGATCGATGGGTTGCGGTACCGGCATCAAGGTAGTGATCCGTATGCCAGAAAAGACCGTGGCAATACTCTTCTCGATCCTTTTCAGTAGAATTTATGTCGATATCTATAAGATGCCTCGCAAGTTCCTCGGCAAGGACTTTCCAATCGTATTGCCCAGAACTTAGATATTCTCGATAGAAACTGTACAACGGATCATACTGATTGTTGTAATGTGATATAAAGACAGTATTTTCAACATTGTAAACGGCCTCATGATCAGCATATATTTCACCAAAGTTTCGCCATCCATATTCATCTATTACCTCTCGTTTAGCCGCAAATCCTTCTTCTTTGTCTAATACCACTCTTCTATAGTTGTTATAGTATCCACTTTCTTTTAATGATTTAGGTAAAAAGTCAATTAATGCACCAGACTTCTGCAAAGGCAATGGTTCTATTTTTTTCTCAATTGGTATGGTTCCCCAAGGACAAGTGTCTTCTTTAGCTCCAAAATCTATATAAAGATGATGCGTTTTTTTTTCACCACCTTGCAATTCATGCAGATCTGGAAAACGCGAAGGAAAAAAGGAAATCTCACTAATTCCCCCATGAACACTATATGACTTGGGAAATTCCTGCCAAAAATATGGCATGAACAAAGAAATGCTGGTTGATAAGGCTTTACAAAATAAAATAGGATTGGCACTACTACCGGAACCAATACAGTTACCATTCTTAAATACCTTAAAACCGGGAATCGTCATGGGAACAATACCGTCTCTGTTACAGTGATTTGAACTGTTCCAATTTGTTCGCCCGCTTGACTCCTGATAAATCTCTATCGCATTATTCCCTTCAACACTCTGCCATTGATGTTTTTCGTTTAGTTTATAATGTATTGGACTATTGTTCTTTTTATTCAACTGGAACTCTATGCTAAGCGCTTTAAATAAGCATGATCCACTATCACCTAAATCCCAAAGGCCCTCTGGATGTTTTGCGGCGTTGGTGTTATGGATGACTATTTCCATAAAAACTTTAGCTGTTCCTGCATAAAAATTTAGTTTTATATTGAGTGAAACATCTTGTATCTCACCAAACCCCCCATACAATTCAACTGTGTATTTTATTGGCCCAGTATTTACGAAATTCGCATCATGAATAATGGCATAATGCTTTCTACCATTTTCATCCATGAAAACGACCTTGATTCCTTCTTGGCTAATAATATCAATATTATTATATTTTATTTGCTCAATAATCAATGGACCGGCCATATTAATTATAAATTCAAAATTATTTGAATAAATAAAAATCCTAGAACCTTCTTTTTTATGCATTATAGTTTTGTAACTATTTTTTAGATTATATCTTTTCAAAAAACATTCGATACTTTGGCCTGGTGCCAAACTGACAATAAAATCACAAAGTAACCATTTAACACTATGATCCGGCCAGAAAGCCAGAGCAGTTCCTTGCACCTTTCCATCTGGAATCGCTTCATCATTAAACTCCATAGCAAATGCATTGCAGTCTCTCACTAAACCTATTGGGCATGGTAGGCTTATTGAAATAGGCTCCTCAATTTTAATCAACCTACTATGATTAGTTAGCAATATTTTACTTAAATTTTCACCAGAATTCATATTAACAAGTCCCAATCATAAAATATATTTACAGTTGTAAATAAAATACATTTTTTGTTTTAGTTCGCTCCAAATTTCAGATATAATTCTTCTAGTTTACGAACTCTGTTATAGAAGCAAAAATTATTTTCAATATTGGTTCTTGAATTCTTAGCTATTTCATATCTCATTCGCGAATTTTTTAACAAACAGCAAAGAGCGTCCGACAAAGCGTTCGCATCACCTACAGGGCAAAGTATACCATTAGAATGAGAATTGATAATTTCTGGCACACCTCCAACAGATGTGGAAACAACAGGAACTTCCATAGCCATTGCTTCAAGCACTGTATTGGGAAGACCTTCGGTACGCGATGTCATTAAAAAAATATCAAATGAAGCATAAATATTCTCTAAATCTGTTCGATGTCCAGAGAAATAAACTGAATTTTCGAGATTTAAAAACTCAACTTCTTTCTTAGCAAAATATAGTTCGTCACCATATCCGTCACCAACGATAATAAATTTAATATTCGGAAACCTATTAATAGTTAGCTTAGCTGTTTTATAAAATGTAGGCAAATCCTTATCAAATGTGATTCTTGCTACTGTTCCAACTATAAATGTGTCTTTTGAAATATTAAATTCATCTCTTAATATAGGTTTTCCTTTCTCAGGCGACCACTTTTTAATGTCAATACCATTATACAACACAAATATATCATTTTTATTGATACCTTCTGACGATAAACGACGCTTTGTATCTTTCGAAATAGTTAAAATCGGCTTCATGTGAAATTGCATTAAAAAAACCTGTATTTTTTTTCTAAGAGTATACCTTAAATATTCGATGAAACGCATAAAGGTGCTTTTACGATAATTCGAATGAGAGTGACATGTGTGCATGATGCGTAAAGAAGGAGTTATCAATTTTAATATGGTTCCATAAAGCAATGTTTTATCATCATGTGTGTGTAAAAGGGTAATATTTCTTTCAGTAAGTATTTTTCTGATTTTATATATGCAAATCGGATCAACAAAAAAACGATCAAGCACATCAACGTAATCAATACTCAGTTTGTGTGCCATTTCATCTATTTTAAATTCATTGTCAGATGGTTGCCGCAAATAAGCAACCAGTACATTCACTTTTTCAGTGTTATGCAATGCCGCAGAGTTTAGGATTGTTTTATCAGGTCCTCCTCCACCTTTATATGTCCCTCTGAGATCCATAATATCAACTGCTTTTTTTTTCATAAAACAACGTCACTTTCCAAACTGACAAAAAAAGTAAACCATGTCTTGAAAGATTTTCTTCTTGCAAGACAAAGCCTCTAAAGGCAACGAGACCTTTGCACAACCTCCTCAAAATTGGGTCGTCGGCTACTCATAGCGATTTCGTCAGCCTTGCTCCCCAACCATTTTTTCGTTTTATTCCAACAATTCAATGGGTTAATAAACTCTCTCGTTGATTTTTTCTCTTGTTTGTGATATGTATTTCTCGATATTACAACAAGTTATAGGCATTTATGGGCTACAAACATATGGACAATTCTCTCGGTTTCACAGACTTGGCGTTGGAAACCTCCCTAAAGCACAATCGCAGCCTCAAACTTATGAATACGCTCAATGATTCCATCGCTTGGGACCGCGTTGAACAGATCTTGATGGCTCACTATACCGTCGGTACCAGCGGTGAAGTGGCTGATGCGTACCCACCGCTGTTGCTTTTTAAGTGTATGCTCTTTCAAAAGTGGTTCCGTATCAATTCCGACCCTGAACTCGAAAAACTCAGAGAAAAACAAAATACTCCGGAATGAAAATTGGATAAAAACGGGAAACCCAAAAAGCTTTCCCGAGACCTGGATTCAAACTGGGCCGTTAAAAACGACATTCCTCACTATGGCTTGAAAGAGCATGCCTCTGTGGACATCAACCACGGATTCATCCTGGCGACCACCTTGTCCCCGGCTCCGGTCAACGATACCAACTATCTGGATTATTGTACCGTTTTCAGTAAACATATAAAAACGCCAATCAAAACGGTATATGCTGACAAAGGATATGCCGGAAAACCAAACCGCGATTTTCTGGCGAAAAACAAGATTGCCGACGGTATTATGCGAAAGGATTCATCCACAGCAAAGCTCACAGATCTGGAAATCAAACGCAACAAGAAGATTTCCAAGGTGCGTTACATTGTCGGGCAATATTTCGGGATCAGTCATCTGAAAGATAATGTTTAACGGGCCAGGTTCCCACAGATCGATAAAAACACATTCGATGGCTGGTATCGGCAGGCGGCCTACAATATCGTCAAGGGGCTAAAAATACCGAAACTTACCACCACCGTGTAGGGGGGCGACGTCTGGATCCGGGTTGAGCACCATTAAAAGGGCCTCTATGAGGTGGTTTGACCGGCAAAAACTGCTCAAAAAATCATTTTATTTTTAAAAGTTTGACTCCTGCTTATAATATCTTCTGAAAATTTTGCACAAAAGCCCATAATGAAAAATGGTGCCTGTTTTTCAAAGCTCTCAGCTTTTTGCATTTCTGTGCCGGTTATTCGATTGCCGGATCGGTTTGACAGCGGTTAAACAACTCCGGCAAGCGAAGGTTTTCCAAACAGGACCTGGATACTCTCAGAATTATCTCCCCTCCATGCGAGACAATCTTGCCGGCAATATCGATCAGCCGTCTACGCACCGTGGAGGCATAGGAACCGACCGATAAAACAGGGCACTGATATCTTCCTTGAAAGATTCCAGTAAAAAATGACCGACCAGCATCGTATAATACCAGGCCGCGTTCGGGGCAAAACGTTTGAAGTGAAGTTGCTCATGGCCAAAGTCCTTCAACGCCCGGTTGGCCAGTTCGTCGCTGCCGCGTTCATGATAACAGGCCACAAACTCATTGGCGGTCAGATATTCCACAGCCCCGGCTCTTCTCAGAATATCGTCGATCACCTGGCTTTGGCCGATGTTGGTGATGATGACGGTGTCGGGACGAAAGCCGGGAAGGTAAAGCTGCTTGCTATCGTCATGAATCAACCGACAAAAGATCTCTCTCCGGAAGGTTTTCAGCTACCTTTCCGACAACCGAACTCGACAAATTGCCATGTTTTTTTCTTGCCGGATTCAAATCGTTTCCACCGGGACGCATCCCAGTTGTCCGCCATTTGCTTGATGTCTTTATACACTTTGCCGCCGCAGACATAGCCCATGTGAAACGTCTCGCAAAGTTCGAATATTTTCTGATCGAAAAAGCCGCTGTCCATGAAGCTTTAAATTTTCCGCTTTGCAGATCGTTGCTTAATAATGGCAGGATTTCCATATGCAATGGTATTAGCAGGCAAATCATTAAAAACAACAGCGTTTGCGCCTATTTTACAATTATTTCCAATGTTTACCTCACCTATAATTTTCGCTCCAGCCCCGACTATGACATTATCACCAATTGTTGCAGCAAACCCATAGCCGCCACGGTCACCTATAGTCACTTGATGATAAAAAGTACAGTTACAACCAATGCGAGCTGAAGGATGCAGAATTATCCCGCCAAAGTGATGAATCCGAAATCCGGCTCCAATATCAACGCTCACAGGTATGGAAATACCAGTAGTAATCTCAACAAACCGTTCTAAAAAAAACCGTAATGGCTGTGAAGGAATTCCATGTGTTTTTAAAAACCGAAAAAACCTATAGACTATGATAGCTTGGAATCCTTGTGAAAGTAAGCCTCTAAATAATGAACGTAAATTGAATTGATTACTATCACTTTTTTCGCAATATCTTAATATATCAGCCTTTAAATAATCAAACATTTAATAGCTCTCAAAAAAGCTCGCATTTAATCATGCTGATATTTCTAGCCACAATGAAAAAATAAGCATCGACCAAAGTAAAGTTCCATGATTAAATTTTTTCGATTGGTGTTCTACCCATAATTGAGAGAGCGCTTTGGGGGAAACAAAATATTCTAAATATTCAGAGTGAAAAAGAGATTGTTTTGCAATATTATATAGTTCATTTCTAAACCATGAATCAAGCGGAACTGTGAAACCATGTTTGGGCCTTTTAATGACATCAGTCCCGACCAATGGTCGAAAAGTATTTTTTAATACTATTTTCTTTTTTCCATTTCTAATTTTCATTTTTGATGGTATTTTTGCAGCGAATTCTATAACATTGTGATCCAATAGTGGAGATCGAACTTCTAAAGAATTTGCCATGCTCATGCGATCTACTTTGGTTAAAATGTCACCAGGTAAAAACAATTTTAAATCCGTGTATAAAATTTTTGAAAGGTGATCCTCACCATTAGCATTACGGTAATATGTTCGAATATGCTCTGCGGGGTCATAACCGCCAATTTTTTTTAAAAAATGACTTTGGAAAAGCGCGTTTAATTGCCTTGTTCGGATAAAAGAATTGGTTACGAAAAGGCCACATTCATGATCCATCATTGCAGAAGAAACCAAAGTATTAATTCGTTTCATAGGTCCAAAAAATTGAAAGCAATCGCTAATTTTTTTTGCAATAAGAAGCACCGGAATGGGTACAATATCCCGAACCCAGCTTTCGATAATATCTTTTACATATTTATCATACCCCCCAAAACTCTCATCTCCGCCGTCACCCGAAAGCGCGACAGTAACATACTGTTTAGCCATTTTAGACACATAATAAGTCGGAACCATTGAAGAGTCCGCAAAGGGTTCATCACAATGCCATACTAATTTTCTTAATATTTCTTCAGGTTCATTAAATATATACTTCTCTTTATGATTTGATTTAATCTTTTTTGCAAATTGCTTGGCGTGCCTTGCTTCATTGTGAGAACTGTCCTTAAAACCAATTGAGCAAGTCATTAATGGGTTTAGGTTAGTATTTCCAGAGGCCATCATAGCTACAACTCCAGAAGAATCAATACCTCCGCTTAAAAATGCACCTAGGGGAACATCTGCAACCAATCTACAATTAACAGCTTCTTTTATAATAACTGATAGTTCTTCTGAAATTTGCTCTGAAGATTCCGATAGTTGATTGGAAAAATCAATATCCCAGTATTTTTTTACACTAACTGCGCCTCCATAATATATTAGATAGTGTCCTGGAGATAATTTTCTTATATTATGAAATATGCTTTTTGGATGTGGTATATATAAATAAGCAAAAAAGTCTAAAACTGCAGAATAATCTATTTCCTTTTTTATACCAGGTATTACACTCAGAGACTTAATTTCAGATGCGAATGCAAAATGATTCCCTCCTTCATAATAATAAATAGGCTTTTTTCCTATTCTGTCACACGCAGCAAACAGTAGCTGATCTTTTTTATCCCAAATTGCAAAAGCGAACATCCCCCTAATTTTTTGTAATAAACTTGGGCCATAGTGAGAATATAAAACTAAAAGGACTTCGGTATCGGTACGAGAGCGAAATGAGTATCCTTTTTTAATCAATTGTTTACGCAAATCTAAAAAGTTATATATTTCACCATTAAACACTATAACATAACGACCATCCTGACTTTCCATGGGCTGGCATCCATCTTCACTCAGATCTATTATAGATAGCCGTCTATGACACAGAGACATGTTATTATCGTGGTACAAATTTCCCATATCCGGACCACGGTGCATCATTACATCGTTCATCTTTTCTAATATGTTTAGATGGTTTTCACCAAGTAATTTTGTTGTTGCGCCTGCGATACCACACATTGCCTAACATTCCTTTATCAATTTTCTTAAGAACAAAAATATTTAAATAAAACCAACACCAAACAGTTCGTTATATTTTGAAATAATTCGAATTACTTTTATTTAAATATTGAAACACCTCTAGCTAAAAAATAAACATTATATAACGCAAACATGCGTAAAAATATAATATAATTATAATTATTTCTTATTTTTAACCACGTAATGATTAAAACAGGTGTTTGCCAGAAAGCCAAAGCACCAATCGTTATTGTCCAATGCAATGAAATCATAGAAATAACAGTAATTAGCACTGGCATCAAAATATATAGCAATGGAATAATAAGACTTGGAATCTCTTTCATTTTTATTCCATGTTCTATAAGTCCATAATAATTGCTCTTCCCTCTCCACTTCTCCTTTAAGAAAAAATTCTTTATTGATTTCGGCTCCCTATGATGAATGGCAATAATCCTTGTATCACAGATAATTTTACCAATTCGATTTAGCTTATATGAAAGGTCAACATCTTCACAAGTTTCAAGGGCTTCGTTGAACCCGTTAACTTTTATAAATGCCCATTTTGGGATAAACATGTTTGTTGATTCCTGCCACTCTCGTTCGTAAACAAGATTTGTTGGTTTCCGAGCAAGATACCAAGTTTTTTCAACCCAAGTTGAATTTTCAGGAATTATTGGAGGTGCCCCAAAACAGGCCACATTCTTTTCATTAAAATAGCGCTCAGCCTCTACGAGCCAATCACTTGACACAGTGCAGTCCGCGTCTAAAAAAACAAAAATATCTCCTATTGCCTTATCTGCGCCAGCATTTCTAACACCAGCAATGTTTTTTTTGTATTTACAATCAACGATATGAGTAGTGCTGAAGCATTTTGATATTTTTTTTGTTTCATCCGTCGACCCGTTATCAGCAATAATGATTTCGTAACAAGTTTTAGGATAGTTCATTCTTTCTATAGAAAGCAAACAATTTTCTATATAAGAAGACTCATTTTTTGCAGGTATAATGATTGATACAAGAGTCATAATAGATGGGATTTATCAATGATATTTAAAAAAATCTATTTTAATACAATAGTGAGTCTCCTCCCGCATAGCGGGAGGCTTCAGGAAGCCCCCCCCGAGGGGGGCGGTTACGTAAAGGAAAGCCCCAAAGGGGCTATTGGTTATTCATCAAATTCAAATTCCATTTGATCTTTCTCGGACTTTTCCTGCTCACGGATGTATTTGCGTATGGTTTCTTCATCCAAACCTACTGTGCTCACACAATATCCTCTGGACCAGAAATGCAGCCCTGTGCTTCGTTTTGTTTTGAGCAGCTTCCTGTGGATTAGAACAGCACTCTTCCCTTTCAGAAAACCAATTACAAATGCAATGCTGAATTTTGGTGGAACACTCAGACACATGTGGATGTGGTCAGGCATCGAATGCCCTTCGACCAGTTCCACACCCCGTTGTCGGTATAAATCGCGTATGATTTCACCTACACGCTGCCTGAATTTTCCGTACAGCCTCTTTTTACGGTACTTTGGAACTATGACCACATGGTATTTGCAATCCCAGCGTACGTGCGATAAACTTTGCCAATCGTGCATAGGTTCTTCCTCCTTACGTCCCTTGTGGGGCTTTCCGGAGGAAGAGCCTATTTTATTTCTCACCGGATCGGTAGAACCTTTCCGGGTCCACCACTGGAAGTGGTGGATTTAGACCAGTTTAAAATCAAAATAATTTTTAGCAAATAGAAATAATACTTCTAATTCAAAATTTATTGAATTGAAATCCTAGAGAATTTTTTCCAAGTTACCTCTTGTTTGTTGAATAGCCCTTTGTATAATCCATATAGTGCAGCGCCATTAACCATACAGAAATAGAACGGTATGCCAACAATCCGGACATTATTGAGTTTAGGTATCATCATACCAATTATGGCTAACGCATAGAATCCAATTTGCCCATAAAGGGGAAAAACATAGTTTGAATCAGGGCTCGTAAAAACTATCAGCACGTTTGAAACCAAAAGAATGATAATAAAAAGCGGAATAAACCAACGCAATAGCTTATGCGAAAAGAAAGCAAAAAAAAACCATTTCTGTTTGATACCAGGGATTCCTTGTCCATTTTTAAGCGCTTGAATTGCACCCGCAACTACCCTCGATTTCCGCAAATATTCTGTCCTGTTGTTGATTAAATTTTTTTCGTAACCCTTTGCTTCAATATCATAAATCAAACGTTTTCCGTTAATTACTATGTTCATTGAAATAACAAAATCATCAAGGATCGTATTAGCTAACGGTGGCACAAATAACTCTCTCCTTATGGCATACATTCCCCCATCAGCACCGACTATTGAATCAATTTCTGATTCTCTTTTCTGGATCCATCGTTCGTATCGATAATATACAGACTCAGATTTACCGAAGTTTGCCTTTTCATTTTCCAAAATAACGTCTGCACTTACCGCACCAACATTTGGATCGTTAAAATTTCTTACAATCTTTTTCATTGCATCTTTTGCATACATAGTATTTGCATCGGAAAAAACAATAATATCAGTTTTTACTTTTGATACAGTATTTAATATTACTCCAATTTTTCCTTTTCTAATTTTATAATCATATAGAACAATCTGATCACTAACAAATTTTGAAGCAATATCTACAGTTCTGTCGGTAGATCCATCTGATGATATTATAATGGTCAATTTATCTTCAGGATAATCTAGTTCTAAAGAGTTTAACAGTTTTTCTTCAATTATTTCCTCTTCATTAAAAGCAGAAATCAATAAAGATATCGTGGGATATATATCTCCCTTTTCTATAGGTTTTGTGTGCGTTAGAGACTTTATATAAAGAATAACTGGATAGCCAAAATATACAAAAAAAGTGACGAAAAAAAATGACCAAAAAATCAATCGCAATGGTAGTACAATAAACATAAATATAAGCAACAAGCATTGGAGTAAAAGAACATAGTGAACTGATATTTTATTTGATTCACCTTTTGATCTCACAGTCTCCCATGTGATTTGGTTCCTACCAAGAATAGTACGAACAACCCCAATCAATGATGCAAAATTAACCATAGTGAAATAATAAGGAGCGAAAATTATCGGCCAAACATGGTTATTCTCTGATAAAAAATACCCGATATTTGCAAAAAAGAAAAACATAAACATAAGAATAGCAATTAAAGGAAAAGGTTCTATCATATTAATTGATAGAATAATTGTAGATGTTAATAGGCCTAAAACAAATATTGGGGAAAACCAGCGTAGAATTTTATGAGAACATATTTCAAAGCTAAAAAAGCCATACTTTGCAATATTCAATACTGATTTAACACGTAAAAGACCACTAAAGCTACGATTTACAATCCTAATTTTTCGGCCAAATTCTTTTTCAAAACTATCAGAAGCATCTTCACTACAAATAGCATCAGGCTCAAAAACACCGCGGTATCCTTTTTCGATAATTTGCAGTGGATTAACAAAATCATTAATATCAGTTGGCAAAAGTTTGGTGTACAAGTTTTTTCTTATGGCATACATAGCTCCATCAGCTCCAACGACAGAATGAAGTCGACTTTCCATCTTTTTAATAAAAATTTCATATTTCCAATATGATTTTTCGCTAATGGCAGCTAAAGAGTCTTTATTGTCTGAATAATTTGCAAGGCCTACCACATAACCAACAGTTTGATCATAGAAATTTTCCACTAAACGCTTTATTGCATCAGGATGGTACATTGCATTCGCATCTGAAAAAACAATTATTTCACCTTTCGCAAATTCAACAGCTCTATTTAAACATTCTGTTTTACCCAGTCTTCCATCAACCCGTAGCAATCGCAATCTTGATGATTCGTTTTGCTTTATTATTTCATCAGTTTGATCGGTGGAACCGTCCGACACAAAAAGTATTGAAAGCTGTTCTTCCCCATATGACAATTTAAGAGAATTATTAATTTTGTCTTGAATAACTTGTTCTTCATTATAGCAAGATACAATCAATGTAACATTAGGATACACGTTCCTTTTTTTTACTGATGGTTTTGCGAAAAAAAAGCTTAAAATCCAGAGCAAAATCGGATAACCCAAATAGATATATAGCAGTGCTAAGGTGAAAGTTACCATAAAATATATCGCATAAATAATCATATAAGCTATTAGTCAGAATTTAGAGTGCAATCGCATAAACTTTCTCTTTTCACATAAGATTAATTAGTTTTAATAATAATTTCTCAGCAACTATTATACGCCCAAGTTCATTCAAATGGCCTCCGTCTTCTGTATACTCTTTTGCCATCGCGAAATAAAGTCTTCCGCCACTATCGAATGTTTCTCGTTCTCCATTTGGACGAGTTGACTCTATTTCTGCAATATCAAAAAAATTATTATTATTACCAAATTTTAATCGAAGCAGATTGTTTAGTTCATTTCTTTTTTTATTATCAAAAAAAATATTCATATCAAACTTACCTAATACTTTTTTTATAAAACCTTTAGCTTTTGCAATAATATTTTGAAATCCAGTTTGGTGGAATGTCAAAGGAACAGTAAAATGCAAAAAAATAATGTCCTTGTATTGCTTTTCTAAATTTGACATTGTTTTCACGTACTCATCATATATTTTTTGAGTATCAGTTTTTTCTAACACATCAACAAAGCAGTATTTAAAAAATGCAATATCAACTTTATCTATCAAATAATCTTCCACAAACTTTTCAAAATTATTTGTTTTATTCCCATTTATTTGATAATGAGCTATACCTCCATCACATATCTCATTCATATCCAATGATTCAACAATATTCAAATTGATTTTTGGGTACTTTTCCATTACATCTTTAATACCATCAATTATATTATAACCTACAGATTGATGTGCAAAAAATATTCTTACTTTCGTAAGACGATCCCATTTTTCTTTTGGAATCTCTGAAATATTTGTGTATTTTCTCTCAACTTTTTCACAAGAACATCCAATCATCAAAATACCAACAATAATCAATATTGCAATAGTCATTTTTTTAATCATAATATTCACCAGTTTATAAGCTTATATATTTTCTTAATGGTGGCCCGAACATTCTTGTACACGAATAAGGTAATTTTTTCCATATAGCTTCAAATTGGTTTCTAAAATCATCGTCTTTTTTTAATGATTTTTCTTTTTTAGAAAAAGAGGCCCAAAGTAATTCTTTCGGTCCAGCTCCCCATTGGCGCTTAAATTTATAAGTACCTTCACCTGGTGTTGATCTCCCGAAATCAAAGCTTAACCGTCCACTGTTAGAAGCAAATTTTAAAAAATTCCAATATAGCATCATATTTGGAGCCAAATAATTATACCCCTTTAAAGTTGATGCCCATGGAATACATGCATTAGTTTTAGTTAATAAAATAATTCCACAACCGACAGGAATGTTTTTATAAAAAATCAACCCCATTTTTGCGTTAACATTATACCCACACATTATATTTTTTATAAAAGAAACATTATGTACTGGCGATCCCAAATCGTGCATATTCCTACTAAAAACATCATAAAACGATTCTATATCTTTATTATTACCCCATTTAAATTTCAATTCATTTTTTTTTGATTTACGTATTTGACTTCGCAATTTCGATTTAAATCCATTCCACAATTCATCTGAATTTGATGGAAGTTTTAGTATCATTCTTACTTTTCTATTATTTATTTTTTCAAATAATATCCCATCATTAAGGAAAGTTGGCAAATCACTTTCATTTCTAATTTCAAATCCTTTTGAACCAATTTCCATCGCTATTTTTCGTGCTTCATGAAATAGTTTTACAAAAATAATATCATTATCATATAAAATCCCTCCAAGGTCACAAAACGGCAGTGAAACTAATTTTTTCGGAAACAAAGGAATTTTAAATAAACTAAGTGGAAATACTCCTGATATTTTTCCATTTACTTCTGCTATCAAATTATAAGATTTGTGGCCGTAGTTTCTTTCGACAGCCTGCCCCCAAGCAAATAATTGATATGGATTTGCATAAGGATTATTGAAAACATATGCATCCCACGCTTTTTGGTCCTCATGATGCGCTAAGCGGATAATTGGTTTATTCATTATTTCTTGTTATTCAATATTGTTATTAGCCTTAGAAAATTTCCCAAACCGAAAATCATATAGAAGTTTTTCGAACTTATGCTTCGTTGTATTCAAATTTACATAGTGTCTAAATCTGGACAAAACACCAACATGGCGAACTCTCGGCTGCTCAGGATCAAGCTCCCATGGGTGTAAATAGAAAACAAAAGGTTGTTTCTCAATGGTATTTATTCTTTTAAGTGCGTTATGTGTGACTATATAGGGAAAAAGTCTGAAATAACCACCACCGGAAATAGGTATGTTGCGCCCCATAACTTTAGCAGTGGAAATGGGGTATTCCATCATTCTTTGCTTTTTAAGTTTATATTCAAACCTTGGCGCATCAGGTATACCATAATTATCGTGATAGGTTGGAAAAATGCTGGAATCGTATTTAAAACCCAATTCAGCCAAGACGTCCAATGCCCATAATGATTTTCGGGTTATTGAATAACTGGGGGCACGATACCCTTTAATAGGCTTTCCTGTAATATCTTCAAGTCGCGATTTACATCGATAGGTATCTTGTCTGAAAGTTTCGGGCGTTAAATCGTATACCTTTTTGTGCCAGTACCCATGGCAACCAATCTCGTGATTTCTATTACTTATTTTACGGACAAGCCATGGATAACGATCTGCAATCCATCCAACGATGAAAAAGGTTGCTTTAACGCCACGGTCTTCTAACAGTTCAAGAATAACTAAAGTATTTCTTACAACTCTTGAAGGAAAATTATCCCAGGATAAAGGGTCTATAACTGTTTCAAAAGCAGAAACTTGAAAGTAGTCTTCTATATCAATAGTTAAATAATTAGTTATAGCAGAGCCAATATTTGCCATGATTATTACGTATGAGGACTAACTCATCCTTTTTTCTATAATTTTATGGATCATTTATAATTCATTAACCATCATAACCAAAAACCTTGCTGCGTCCAACGCCCGATTTCTCCCGTTGTTGGCTTATATATACCAGAGAGGATCATGGCAATATTAAGCATCAATTTATTATCCCGATATTTAGCCAAAAACTGATGGTAAAAATAGTTTTCAATTTTAAAATGACTTCCATGTTAATGGTTAACATCGGCAATTTTGAGACATGCACTATAATCTACTTTTCCATTTGAACTTTTGGGGAGCAAGCGAACTGGCTTAATATCGCTGGGCAGCTTGTATTTCGGTAAAAGTGCGGCCAAGGCTGTCCTGATATAATCAATATCCGGATCTTCAAAATTCAGAGGAACAATCAAAGCAGCCAAACGGGTTTCCAAAAGTTTGTCGGGAATGCCGATGACGGCGGTTTCAATTATTAATTTAGTGGACAAGAGCGCATCCTCTACTTCTTGCGGATTAATTCGATGACCGCCAACTTTGAGCAAATTGTCGTTGCGACCCTCGATAAAGAAGAAGCCGTCATCGTCCTGCCAGCCAATATCACCGGTATGATAACCGTTCTTATCCAAAACGGACGTCGTTGCTTTCTCATCCTGCCAATAGCCGCGCATGATGTTTGGACCACTGGCAACAAGTTCTCCTTTTTCCCCTGGAGGCAGTTCTTCTCCATCATCGTCAAATATTTTGAGTTTTACACCGGAAATGGCTTGCCCGATGGAACCCATTTTCTTCTCAAACCATTCGGGAGCCAGGCAGGCTAGACGGGCAGAAGCCTCAGTGGCCCCATACATGATACAAATACGTGTATGATCCGGCAGGGCTTTGCGGAGCGCTTTTTTAACGGATTCGGCCATATGCCCGCCAGCCTGGGTAACTATACGCAAATGCTTTAAATTCGCTGCACTTGACTTCAACGGCGAACGATGAAGCAGATATGCATATGTGGAGGGTACGCCCGAGAAAATGGTAACCTTTTCGTCGATCATCTGGTTGACAACCGATGCCGGAAAGGCAAATTTATTATTGATTACCAGGGTTCCGCCAACAGCAACAATCGTGTTTAGCAGTGATTGTCCCATGACATAAAAAAACGGCAATACGACCATTTGGATGTCGTCCGCAGTCAATTCCAAGCAGTCGCATATGGAATTGACGTTGGGCACGATATTACCATGGGTCAACATGACGCCTTTGGGCTTACCGGTCGATCCGGAAGTGTAGATGATGTTGGCCAGATCCGAAGACGCTACTGAAACGGCGTTTGACTTGAGATCGGCGCCGCAGTGTTTTGTTTTATCCTGTGAGCGACTTGTTACACGGTGGAATTGAAAAACAGTGATGGATGTGTCTGACCAATCCTGCTTGGGATTGTGAATAACTAGTGTTTTAAGGTTTGAAACGCTTAAATCCGATGCTTTCAGTAATCTTTCAAAGCGTGTCGAGGAAACGATAACCGCCGGTTCCAGCTCAATCAGGAGCGGATTCAATCCTTCCGGCTTAAGGTCATAGCTTAACGGCACTGCAACCGCGCCAGCCTTTAGGATACCATAGTAAGCGATGGCATACTCGCAACTATTTTCCAAAAGGAGAACGATTCTCTCGCCTGCACACACGCCTCGGTCTATAAAAAAATGCGCCAAACGATTCGATGCGTCGTTTACCTGACGATAAGTGATACGATTGTTTTCATGGACAATGGCAACTTTGTCAGGGTAGCGGGCCGCCGATGTTTCAACAAAATTGTGTATTACTCTCTCATCCACAAATACACACTATCCTTCGCCGTTGCTTTTACCTCAACCGATTTTACCATTCAGATAGGAACTGACATTGTCAATGGAATCCAGATTCTCGGGTATCAACTCCTCGTCATCGACCTGAATATCGAAACTTTCTTCAAGAAAAGTCACCAGTTCAAGCACCCCGGTTGAGTCGATAATTCCCTCGTCGAGAAATGAGGTGTCATCCTTGAGCCCGTTGGCATCGCCGAAAAGAAAGTTGTTTATAATGAACTCTCGAATTTTAGTTTTTATTTCACTCATTTTATTTATGGCTCCTTTGGTTTTTATACCGCAAAAAACGTAAGAAGACCGTTACGTTCTTCTCTTTAGTGAAGCGAACCCTATAATCACCGTATTTCCGGTATAGTTTCTATCAATTGCGGTTCCAGATGCTGATATCGCGTCGTGTTTCGCTTGGTATCAATGTCCTCGTATACACGTTTTACCTGATCGGGTGTCAATTTCAATGTGCCGGCGATTTCCTCGGGACGGTAGCCATTGTTTTTACCGTAAAGGCAAAGGTCCATTTTGTCGTAGGCCAAAGAAAAATAGAATTCGTCCTGCCCCTGGGGCATGGAATAGGTATCGGCAGTGGGCGGCCTCATACGAATTTTCTCGGGTACGCCAAGATGACCGGCCAGCTGATACACCTGTGACTTGTATAGGTGGGCAATGGGCTTGATATCCGCGCCACCATCCCCCAGCTTGACGAAAAACCCCTGATCATACTCCAATCGGTTGGGCGTTCCAGCTACAGCGTAATTAAACCGGTCAGCATAGTAGTACTCGAACATTTTCCGAATGCGTTGCTTAAAGTTGGTGGCGGCAACGATTTCCAGATAGGCGCTTAGTGGCAGCCGCGCTCTTGTCTCCTTGCCATCAGGGTCCCGGGCAACAAGGGAGTATAGGTTGAAACCCGTGGTATCGAGAATACTGGGGAGCACAATCTTGGATACCCAGCCATCCCCATAGCCCGGAACGATCTGCCGCACCGCCTCATCGTAACGCCTGTAAAAGCCGACCGCCTGCAACGCCTCGGAGATATCCTCGTGGTACCAGCGGACACCGAAAGCATCCGCCACGGACCGGCTCAACGCCAGTGTTTCATCGGCGGAATGGCGCTCCGGCATTAGCAGTGCAATTACCCGATCCGACCCAACGGCTTTGGCGGCCAGAGCCAAGGTAACACTGCTGTCAATCCCACCGGAAACCGCCACGACCAAACCACGGCGTTTGAGATGTTTGCTCAAAAGGGTCCGAATCCGGTCGCAGATTTTCCGGGTTTCTTTTTCAGGGTCAAGGGCCAGAAGGTGCTTTGAGAAGGGTTGTCTCATGCTTTCACCTTTACATTTAACCTTTTATTAATCGTTATATAACCGGTGGACGCCCAACACTGAAATAGACAAAGCCCAGGCCCTTCAGGAAATCTCGTGAGAACAGATTGCGCCCGTCAAACATCACCGGTGACTTGAGCATTTTTTTAATTCGAACGAAATCCGGATTGCGGAACTGGTTCCAATCGGTAACCACGGCCAGGGCATCCGCATCGTCCACGGGGTCGTACTGGTTCTCCATGACGGTTACACTATGATTATCGGCCAGTAACCGTCGGGCATTAGGGCCGGCCACAGGATCATAAGCCTTGACGATCATCCCCGCGTCGGTGATCTTCCGGATAATATCCAATGCCGCCGACTCGCGCATATCATCGGTATTGGCTTTGAACGCGAGTCCCCACATGGCAAGGGTCTTGCCTTTCAGCCCACCTTTGTCCGCAAAATAGTCGTCGATTTTCCGGGCCAGCATGATCTTTTGCCGGTTATTCACCGAATCCACGGCGGCGACCAGATCCGGCGAGCATCCATGTGATTTTGCCGTATGGATCATTGCGCGCACATCCTTGGGGAAACAGGAGCCGCCATAACCGACGCCAGGGTAAATAAAATGATAACCGATGCGTTTGTCCGAACCGATTCCATTGCGGACCTCCCGCACATCGGCGCCCACCGACTCGCAAATATTGGCCACCTCGTTCATAAATGAAATCTTGGTTGCCAGCATGCAATTGGCAGCATACTTGGTCATCTCAGCGCTGCGTACCCCCATGACGATCATCTTTTCACGGCTTCGGGCAAAAGGGGCGTAGAGCGTTTCCAGTAATTTGGCGGTTCTCACGTTGTCCGTGCCGACGATGACGCGATCAGGCTTTAAAAAGTCGTTGACCGCATCCCCTTCCTTGAGGAATTCCGGATTGGATACCACGTCAAACTCAACGACCGCCCCTCTTTCCGCGATTTTTTCACGAATAATCCCCCTCACCCGATCAGCGGTTCCCACCGGCACGGTGGATTTATTGATGATGATTTTGTAGTCCTCTATGATCTGGCCAATCTGATTGGCCACCTGGTCCACATAAGAAAGATTGCACGATCCGTCCGGACTGGATGGAGTCCCCACACAACTGAAAACAAACAGGGCGTCCTGCATGCCCTCGGCAAGGTCGGTACTGAACCTCAACCGCCCCTCGGCTGCATTTCTAATGACCATGGGTTCGAGTCCCGGTTCAAAAATGTGAATTTTCCCATTGTTAAGATTTTCTATAATTTCCGGATTGGCATCAATACAGACGACATCGTTGCCCATTTCTGCAAGACAGGCCGCTGCCACCAATCCAACATATCCGGTCCCGACGATACAAACGTTCAATTTTAATTCCTTTTGCTTATACTGTTCGCGTTAAACAGTTACGAAAATTTATGATTCACTTAATGCACTCTTAACTATTTTCCCGTCCTTTTCCCTTTACACCTTAATCCATCAGGCCGTTGTCTGCCTCTTTTCTATTGAAGAAAGGGCCTGATAACACCCCCATAGGGATATCAATGCGATTCCGAAAATCATCACACCGGTTAGCTCATGCACAAGTCCACTAAGAATCCCAGATCCATATGAGTCTACAAGAATCGAGGTAAAGGTCAATCTAACAATGTTGACGATAATAGCAATAGGTGCGGCAGACAAAAAAAGTATCCATTTACTGAGAAGTTTTAAATTCGATAGATAGGCAAATGCGGCGCTCAATGCCAATAAAGCGGTTAATGATCGAAGCCCTGAACAAGCGTTCACGACCTCCAGGCTGGTATTGCTCAGGTGCAGGATATTGCCTTCCCGCAGGACAGCGATCCCCAACAACTGTATGACACTTGCTGATAATTTCGCCGCCATCAATTGCATGGGAAAGGCAATTTGATTCCAAATAATGGCGGGTATGGGAATCATAAAAAAGAGATAAACCAAGGGAAAGCTCACTTGCTTCGTTATCTTCCAACCAAACAAATACAAAGAAATCCCCATTAGGCAGACAATCATTGAACTGCGCTGGATAAACAGCTCGGCCCCGAGAATTCCGGCAACATACAGAATCAATGCAAAACAAATAACGGCGATACCCCAGGAACTCGGTTGGATACGCACGGCTGTCAGCTTTGCCCTGTTTATCCAGATCAGATAGCCGCTTATTATTGGAATTAAAAAGCCGTGTGAAAAGTCATCATCCGTTTTCCAGTCCGCGATTAACATGGCGAATGTATTGACATAAAGACATATAAAACTAGCGGCAATCATTCCAATCTGGATAATTGTAAAAAAAACCGCCAATGGCTTAACCCGAACAAAATAGGACATTGTGTACAATAACTATTTACGATGGCAGATATTGGTCGATAATCGGAAAAAGCTGGACCGCGAATTTCTTCAACATTTCCAGGCTCTGTTGCTCGTCATTTGCTACCGGTGTGATTAACCGGACGAATCCACCATCCGTGCGGCGGTTCATAAAAGAGTCCATAACTAAATAATATTTCTGGGCATACTCTGAAGCGATCACGCGCCCCCGGGAGTGAAACCAATATAGAACAATTCGTTTTTGACTTCCTTTTTGAATTAACAGTCGAATCACTTGAATCGGTTGCCCTTTTCGAGATGGGATGCTTAAGTTTATCAATTTGGAATCCGCAACATTCCAACCGCTCCCTGGCATGCAGTTTTTTGGCGAGTGAATCAGGCTGCCTTCTCTCTGGCTCGAATAAAAAGCGATGTATAACTGAACAACGCTTCCCACGACACTCGTGTACGTGCTTAAAAAGGAATCGTCAACGTCAAGAATGTCATAGATACGCTTATCGAATTTTTGTGTTACCCCCCGCCAGTCTCCAATGGCCAAAGGAAAATCTTTTAACGGTTTTTTTAATCGTACGATTTTTGATCGATTTAGGTGACCAAGCGCCAACGAGGTACACAGCAAAAGCCCGGTAACAATCAGAGTTTTCTTCCATTGCATGGTTTTGTTCAGAATCGGTAGGGCTGGGGCGGAGCAATGGTTATAAAAAACGCCCCTCGATTCTCCCTATAGTCATTGTCTTCGATATTGGATTCAATGGCGTTGAAGGCGTATTCAAAGCGCGTTGTAACCCAACTCGACAGTTGGAAAGAAAGTCCGCAGCCGGCCCGGTAAACGTCATCTTCACGTTCGGGAATTTCATCCGTATAATCGTTGTAAGTATAACCGATGGCCAAGTCTCCCGATATGTGCCGGGTGAAATTGTAATCAGCTTCCAATGAACCGCCATAGTAGATGTAATACCCCAGGTTTTCGGCAGCTGCTGTTGTATAATCATAACCGCCCTCGGCATCCAAGGTCACCGATCCTTGTGTAAACCGTTTGGTAAACGTTAGATTGACAGGCGTATGGGACTCGTTTTCGCCGTCTGCCATATCGCGGATAAAATGATGGACTTCCACGATGGCATCCATACTGTGATCGATTGCATACTCGATACCCACGGCTCCATCGTAGATGCGGTAATCGCTTTCCTCGATCTCTTCGTCGTAGCGGTGGTCGGTATGCTCGTATTGAAGATAGCCGGTAAGCGACCGGTTAGAACGGTAGCTGAATCTGATGAGCCCTACGGTTTCGCCAAAATCGTCGGATTCTTCATATTCCGCCATGGTCTGATGTATATTTAATTCGAGCCCCCAGTTAATGTTGAACCAATAAACGATTCCGGCTCCAGCACCGTACTCACTGCTATCTTCCATGGTCGGATCTTCATTATCCAGGCGGCTGTAATCGCCTAAAGCGTATAGCGAGTTTTCCGCTCCGAAAAAATAATCAATTCTCGCCTCGGCAGTATGCCGGTCATAAGGATCCCGCTCCCGGCGGATGGTGAGATCTTCTTCGTCAATGGGATCCTCCGTCCTTAGAAAAGCGTAATCTAGGCTCGCCTCAGTGTGCCTGGTGACCCGCCAGGTACCGGTGACATCGGCGGCATGCTCCCAATAATTATTATCGGAGTACTTATCGTACATCGTGTATGACGGCTCGTAATTTAAGGAAAGATCAAGGGCTCTGCCGGTGATATCTATACCAAGGCCCGGCGAAACAGATGTAATCCATTCCGACTCTTTTTCCGAGCCCGGATTATCGTTCGATAAAAAATAATTATCCGTATATTCAATGCCACCGCGAATCCGCGGTGTTATTTCAACGCCGGCATGACCATTTACCGACAGGCATGTTATTACAAAAAAAGGCGCGGCAATGATCATCGACCAGAGGATCGTTCGGGTTTGTCTTGTTTGCATGGATGGAATCCCTTCTTTTAGGGTACCACGATCGTATCGTCCGGTTTTAACAACACATTAAGATCAGCATCTTCTCCCTTGACAATTTTTTTATAATTTACCCGAATTACCTTATTCTGCCCATTTTCGGTTCTGAAAACGAGTATCTCTTTTTTTGAGGCCCATTCGGTGAACCCGCCCGCAATGGCAAAGGCCTGCAGCACGGTTAATTTTTTCGTCAGCGGATATTCTCCGGTCTCCGTAACTTCTCCCAGAATATAAAATCGTTTACTGGCAGCACTGCGGACCGTGACGGTCACATTGGGATCCGAAACGAACTTGCCCAATCGGTTTTGTATTTCAAATTTCAGCTG
Source organism: uncultured Desulfosarcina sp. (assembly GCA_963668455.2). Taxonomy (GTDB): domain Bacteria; phylum Desulfobacterota; class Desulfobacteria; order Desulfobacterales; family Desulfosarcinaceae; genus Desulfosarcina. The sequence goes on along the minus strand of CAXXOY010000008.1, from coordinate 37,484 downwards.
AGTCGGTGTTCTGCCTGCCGCAACGAGATCGTCAATCAAGGGAAACGAAATTTTGCCGTCAAGCCGAACAATGATCTCCTCACGAGAAAAATCCGGTTCCCGCCAGGTTACGATTTCCAAGATATCCCCACTGCCGATAATGTAGATTTCCGATGAGGCCCCATTTTTATTCGGGATTTTAGTAGTATTGCTTTGAGAAAACGAGGGGTTGGGAAGCATGAACAAAAAGATGACGATCAACAAAATACCTGTCGTTTTTTTCATTGCTGACACCATAAATGATTAAAGGGTTTATTAGCGATTTATCGCCGGGAAAAGGATCGCTTGCCGCAACCCCTATTTCCCATAATATCGCCTGTACCATTTTACAAAACGTTCGATTCCATCTTCAATGGTAGTATCCGGTTTAAATCCCACATCTTTAATTAAATCGTCCACATTGGCATATGTGGCCGGTACGTCGCCGGGTTGGATATCCATAAAATTTTTCTTCGCTTTCTTGCCCAGGGACTTTTCAATGGCGCCAATAAAATCAATAAGCTCTACCGGCTGGTTGTTTCCTATATTGTAAATCTTATATTTTGCGTAAGACGTCCCGGGATCCGGCGCATCCCCGCTCCACTTCGGATTCCCGTCGGGAACGCTTCGCATGACCCTCACAACACCTTCGACAATGTCGTCTATAAAGGTAAAATCGCGTTTCATCTTCCCATGGTTGAATACATCGATGGGGCGATCTTCCAAAATCGCTTTGGTAAAAAGAAACAATGCCATATCCGGCCTACCCCACGGGCCGTATACCGTAAAAAATCTCAACCCAGTACAGGGCAATTCGAATAAATGGCTATAGGTATGCGCCATCAACTCATTTGATTTTTTTGATGCGGCATACAAGGATACGGGATGATCGACGTTGTGGTGGACGGAAAACGGCATGTTTGTATTGGCCCCGTAGACAGAGCTGGATGAGGCAAACACCAAATGCTTGACTTTGTTATGTCGACAGCACTCCAAAATATTGACAAAGCCGACAAGGTTGGAATCCACATAGGCCTGAGGGTTGGTCAAAGAATAGCGTACACCGGCCTGGGCGGCCAGATTCACCACCACATCGACGGTCTTTTCCTGGAAAAGGGTATTCAAGCCGCCCCCATCCGTAAGATCCAATCGGTAAAAGGCAAAAGATGGATACGATTTCAGGATATCAAGACGATCAGCTTTAAGCTGTGGATCGTAGTAATCGTTAAGGTTGTCCACCCCCAACACCTGATAACCTTCATCAAGAAGCCTTTTTGACAGATGAAACCCGATAAAACCTGCGGCACCGGTAACTAACGCGGTAGAATAACTTAAATTCATAACAATCCTTTATCGATTCATTCTTGGTAACGTGCAATTCTCAATGAGAGTGGTTGGCGAATGCCTTTTTAAAACGTGCAGAACGTTGATAATGATTTGTGTAGAATCGTACCACACATGTTCCACAGCTGCAATTGTCCTAATGTATTACTGTTTTATCAATATCTTTTTTATCAATATCTTTGTTTGATGATCATAGGCTCGTCGGGCATAGCTCCGCTTGGTGGAGGACAATCTCAATTATCACCGTTCCACTATTTATTGATTTTTACAAGCCTGGCGTATAGCGCTATCAACCACCTTCGGCTTCAATCTGTTAAGCAATTGGTCGAACGTTGGTTTTACCCTAAACCATGCAACGTTCTGGGTAAATCGCCAAAATCATATCGCCGCTTATTCAACCCTAAACCAGGCGATTCAAATTTTGGTCATCAATGACAACTGTTTTAATCATAATGCATTGTGCCATGATTACCTTCCAAAATTTGAAACCCGTTGGGTTTGCCGATCTCACCGCATCTACGGCGTTGGATGCCTTCCCGCATAGGAGGGCTATAGCGGAAAGTCATCCGCCTTGTATATGCGGCGAGCTCGGCAATCGCCTGATTTAGGTCAACGACGCTATCATCTAGCCCCTTCCCCAAAAATCACCGTCTTGACGGTACGCATGATTACCATCAAGTCCATCAAAATGCTCATATTCTTAATGTAAAACAGGTCGTAATTCAATTTCTCTTTGGCGTCTTCGATGGAATCACCGTAAGGATAATTGACTTGGGCCCAACCGGTGATCCCCGGCTTCACGGAAAACCGCTCACCGTAGTAGGAAATATTTTCTTCTAGCTCTTCTATAAAAAATTCTCGTTCCGGCCGTGGCCCCACAAAACTCATTTGTCCTTTAATCACATTGAAAATTTGTGGGAATTCATCGATCCGCCAGTTACGAATAAATTTCCCCACCCGGGTCACGCGTGGATCATCGCTTTGCGCCCATACCGGGCCGGACTGCTTTTCGGCCTCATCCACCATGGATCTAAATTTATGAACCATATAGGGCTTTTTGTTTTCGCCAACGCGTTCCTGGGAAAAAAAAATGGGGCCGCTTGAATCCAACCTAATGAGGATTGCAACCAGCAGTAAAATCGGGAAAAGCACGATGAGCAAAACAAAAGCCAGTACTAAATCGACACAACGTTTAAAAACTCGCCTAGAAATAGACTTTTGAAAGCCATCGGAGAATATCAACCAACTGGGGTTGATTTTATCCACGATCAGTTTTCCGGTCAGCATTTCATAAAAAGAGGTTCCTTCCAGGATCTCGATACCGTTTACACGGCATTGCAGCAGCTGTTTGGTGGGGAACTGATTTCTTCTTTCCTCAATAGCCACGACAATTTTCCTGACCTCCAAATCAATCGACAGATCGGCAAGGCCTTCATAATCCGTCAAGCAAATCTCCGGGATCTTGTCAAACAGCTTTTTATTTATGGTTTCGCAATTAACGATGATAGCGGTGCATTTGTAGCCGCAGTCTCTCTTTTCGAGCATTTCATAAATGATATTCCTGGCAAGTTCTGCATTACCGAGCACAATGATTTTTTGGTCGAAAAAACCACCGTTTAGAATTTGGGTGTATCCGATTCGCCAAATGACGATAAAAGCCATACAAAACCCGACACTTAATAAAAACACGTTTTTACAGATGATACACCGCGGGCATAAAATATAGACGAGCGACAGGATGATGGCCGCGGCGCCCAGCGCCTGCATGAGGCGGATCATCAGTTCGGAATAGGAATCGGTGACTTTCAAATCGTATAGGTCGTTATAATACAGACACAACTGACAAACACCGGCAATGAGTAGTATCTTCAATACCAGTTGCACATTTGCCGTCAAGAAATCATTCCCAATAAGAATCCAGCTGGCGATGAAAACCGAGAAAAAAATAAACAGGCCTTCGCCGACCACAAAGATCGCATTGCGAATAGGATAATATTGTTTAAATAACCTCAGCATGACAGGCTCTCATTAACGATGTTCCCTTTTATCATCGGCAAAATCGTAAAAGTCTAAACTCTTGTTTTTTTTAATTTTAAACCACCAAACAAAAGTGGTTTTAAGGCAATCGGCTAGCAGCTGGTCACCAAATTCAGGACCAATTTACAGGCAATTTGAGAAAAGAACTATAGATTCAGTGTGTTATCGGAGTAGAAACAAGATCTGCGATGCCGGGCATGAGGTTCAGTCATCGAATCAATCAGGAACGAACGAATTAACTTACTGTTTTACCGTTGTTTATAGCTAGTTAAGTTGTATCGGCCATACCCGTATCGTTCCGTGGCCGGGATGTGATACCCGTTGAGCACAATTCCCAATATTTTTTCACGCCCCAAATTCTCCACTAATTCTTCCACGGCAGACTTCGCTGTAACACCGTATCTGATAACGATCAGAATACCGTCTACGTATTTGGCGAGCGCCGTGGTCTCGGAAGTTAATTTTGGCGGTGGCGAATCGATAATGACAAACCGATCTTTATATCGACCTCTGGCTTCTTCAAGCAAGTTTTTCATCCGCTGACTGGAGAGCAGTTCCGACGGATTGTCCGAAATTCTACCGCCAGGCAAAATGGTCAGTTTATCCACAATGGTTTTTTTTAACAACGCTTGAAGGGGAATCTCTTTTGAAAGATAATCGCTCAATCCAGGCAGATTATCCTCAAAACCAAATTTTTGATGGATGCTGGATCGCCGCATGTCACAATCCATTAGCAAAACATAATCTTCGATCCCCTTGGCGATGGAAATTGACAAGTTCGCGGCTACGAAGGATTTGCCATCGCCCGGCATGGCACTTGTGACCATAATCAAAGGCGGAGGGGCACCCTCTTTGGGAAACAGGATATTGTTTCTCAACACCTTGAAAATTTCCGCTTCAACAGAAGCTGGATCATGGTAAACGACTAAGTTAGGGTCGATGCCGTGGGGATGATAATCGACGGGTTTCGCTTCTTGCACCGGCTGCACCGGTCTGGCAGCTTCAGAAGCTACAGGCCTTTTGGGCAACCCTATCCTCGGAGAGGATACTTTGGGAGTCCTTTGTCGATCCCGCACCGCGACGTGTTCCGGTCTGGACGAAGGCGCTTCAGCAATACGGCGATGGGCATTGGGCACCTTGGGGATGTCCTTCTTGGGAGGCTGCTTGGGCGCCGGCACCGCCTCTTGTGTCGGTTGAGAACGTTGCACGGGTACCCGCCCATGGCCGGGGGAGGGCACGGCCGCTTTCGGGGATGCCTTGGGAGGCCGTTTGGGTAAGGGTTTGGTTTGTCGCGCCGTATCCACATGTTCGGGTTGACATTTATCCGTGTTGCTTGCGCGATCAGGGTCAGGATCCTGGGAAGCCTGAAAATGCCGCTTATAGACAATATTATAATTACTGCCCTTTTGTTTTATTGTTTCCACGTCGAAAGAGGCCTTTTTATGTGGATCTTTTATCCGCGACATGTATCAACTCATTTCAATTCATCGGTTAGCGTCCGTAAAACAACCGTCAGCACAGCTGGCAAATACAATTGAGCCGATTATAACGCAATATATTTTCTTAAAAGATCGATGGTTTGATCAACACCCTTCAGATATAAAAGGGCAAACGTCGCAAATAGTCCCAAAGACACCAATGCAAATGTGGCGCTGCAAATATGCTCGACTTTTCGCGCCGCCTTTTTTTTTGGTCCGGCGATTTCAGGGACTGCACACAAAACCTTGAGTTTCAAGCCCTCTTCTATATCCTCAATGCGCTTGAAGCTGTTATCGTAATATTCAAGCAAGAAAACAAACCCACCGCCAATACCCATGCCAGCTGCGAGAACCATGATAAACAGTTTTTTCATGTTGGGCTTCACCGGCTTTTGGGGCATTTTGGCCTTATCGATGATCCTGAATTGTTCGCCTTTTTGCTTGCGCTCCATGTTGAGGGCAATTTCTGCCTCAAGCTTCCTGGCCAATAAAGAATCATAAGAGTCTTGAATATTTTGGTAATCCCTTCTTAGCGACAGCAATTCCTGTTCTCGTTTGGGGGTATTATCGACTCTTCGTTTATACACCGCAACCTGCTGTTTGCTCTCGGCGATATCGGCTTCCAGGCGGCGCATTTCTCTTACAATTTCAGTTCGCTGTGCACGAAATTCCGGAGCGAGATATGCGGTTTGGGGTCGCCGACCACTATTTTCGTCATCTGGCTCCGGACGGCTTTGGGCGATCCGCCGTTCTTGTTTTTCGGCTTCTGCGATTCTGGACTTAAGCCGGACCACATCCGGATGGTTCGGCGTATACCGGCTGAGCAGCCGTTCCAGTCGTTCCCTCATCTGAATCAGGTCACTGGTCTCTTGTTGCTGTGCGTCGCTGTTTATAATGAAAGTGGTTGGCTGTTGCCTTGCCTGGGCGGCCTCGTTCTGCAATGTCACCAATCTTATCTTCGCTTCCGCCAGCCCTTGCTGACTCTCGCTCAAATGTTCCTGCAAACGATCGAGAATGCTTAGATTGGACTCCAACTGCTCAGGAAGTTCTCCCATGTAGGATTCGCGGTAATCTTTAAGCTGCCGTTCAACCTTTTCAAGCCGCGATTTCATGGTCAGTAATTCATCATCCAGAAAATCACTGGTTCCGGTGGCTTGAGCTTCCCTGATTCTTAAGTTCTCGTCAATGAAATAAGCCGCAAGGGCATTGGTTACATTCATCACGATTTCCGGGTCACAGTCCTGAAAAGATATGGTAAAGGCATCGTTTCCTCTTCTGTCCCTTGAAACGTTGATCTGGATCCTCTGACGCAGACTCTTCAATTTGTCTTCAATGTACATATTGCCATAGTCAGCGCCCTGGAACATCTCGAATTCGCCGATCAACCTTTCCAGGTTCGAGCGACTGAGAACCTGTTGGGACAAGGTGCTGATTCGTTCGCTCGTATCGGTCGCAACGATCGACCGGACGAAATTTTCAGGCACCCGCTGGGGTTGAATAAGGATCAGGGTACTGGCTTCATAGACTTTGGGAAGCGTCACGGACAAAAAGATCCCCACGATGAGCGCCAAAAATAACGGGATCATGACGAACCAGCGCCGCTTAATGACAAGATCCAAAAGACTCTTTGGGTCCGTGGGTATTATGGGTTGTGATGACATATGACCTTTAGCCTAGTCGCCTTTTTCAGTTTTTTGGTTATGATGCAATCCAGCCCTGACGCGTTTTGTTAAAAGCCGGATTGCCATTACAATCATACAATTTTCTAAAATAGCATGTCAGGGCCGACTCTCCTATAAAAAAGAGCACCCACTTGGTTTTGATTGTGATCGAGGTGAGACACATTAATATCGGTCGCCTTTATTTAACCGGTTTATAAAGAAATCCGCCTCAGCGCTGGATACTTTTTCATACCATGTAATCCATTACACACATTCCGGTATGGTAAAAAATCATAAACTAGTGTAGCATGTTATATGCTATCGTCCAAAACAGCTTGATCATAAGGTATTTTATTTATGCGAGCACTTCAAAAGTGTGTAAAAACTTGCCATTTTATTAACAATCATATATACGTATCGACAAATGTTGTAGATGGTTCATCTCCCCTTCCGATACGTTAAGAGGCTGGAATGAAAGCGCCGATTAAGCTACTGATTATCGACGACAGCGAAGAGATCCTTGCAGCGTTGACCAATTTTTTTACCCAAAAAAAATACGACGTCCTTGCTGTGGCCAATGGTCTTGACGGCCTGAAATACATCGAAGCAGAAAATGCGTATTTTGATCTAATTATAACGGATTTGGTGCTGCCGAACATAAGCGGGGTGGCGATTATCTCGATTGTCAAAAAGAAATTCCCGCACACGCCGATAATAGCCATTACAGGATGGGGGGAACATCCTGAATCCCTGGCCAAAGAGGCCCATGCGGATGTTGTTTTAGAAAAGCCCTTCAAATTGCCTGAACTGGAAAAACTGGTTAAAAAATTATTGAACCGATGAGTGAACATTCAAAATCCAAAGCGGGCCCGCCAATTGTCGGCGTGAGCAAAAACATTCAGCGCGTACGCGAATTGATCGACCATGTGGCCGGAACGGGACTTAACACCGTGGTTTTTGGTGAAAGCGGCGTTGGCAAAGAGGTGGTGGCTCAAAATCTTTACCAGAAATCCCCCCGTGTCGGAAAACCGTTTGTCAAAATCAACTGCGCGGCACTGCCCGAAGGGCTTCTGGAAAGCGAACTCTTCGGATACGAACGCGGTGCCTTCACGGGCGCGGAGCATAAAAAAAAGGGGAAATTCCAGCTTGCCCACAGTGGAGTGTTGCTTTTGGACGAAATTGGCGACATGTCGCTTCCGCTACAGGCAAAATTGCTGCACGTCCTTCAAAGCGGCGGTGAATTTTCACCCCTAGGGTCAGAAAAAGAGGTTAAAGCGGACACTTGGGTCATTGCGGCCACCAATCACGATTTAAAAAAAGACATCGAGGCCGGAAAATTCCGTGAAGATTTGTATTACCGGCTCAATATTATTAAAATCCATCTGACCCCCCTTCGGGACCGCCCCGAGGACATCCCCCCCCTGATCGATTATTACATGGAAGAATACACCACCTTGTTGAACAATCATCGATTGGAGAAACCAAGCCAGGCAGTCATCGATCTCATGTGCGCCTATGAGTGGCCGGGTAACGTCCGCGAGCTTCAGAATGTATTGAAACGAATGCTTGTTTTGGGAAACTGTTCCCAGATCATGGAAGAGTTGATTCATGGAGAGGCCGGGGAGGCAGGTGACGGCACCAGTGCTCTGGTTGCCGACAGCCGTGCATCCGTAGAACAGCTCCTTGATCTGGACGGCATCAATTCGCCGGATTCCCCCACCTTTTCACTGAAAAGCGCCAAGAAAAACGCGGTTGAAATGGTGGAGCGTGAAATCATTTCGCACGTCCTGTCAAAAACCGACTGGAATCGAAGCAAAGCGTCAAAAATATTAAAGATAAGCTATAAAACGCTGTTGTACAAAATCAGCGACCTGAATATTATGAAACCGGAAAAATAAGGGTTAATCTTTAATCGATAACAATCCGGTGGGGAAAAGCAATGCGCGCATTGAATGCTCAACACACCACCCCTTCGGTGCTCCCATCGCCTGAAATCGCCGTTATCCGGATCTTCCGCCGGGTATTGTAATACGCATCCGGCCCTTCGATTTTCACGGGAATATAATTATCCGTAAGCCCTTTCAAACGCAGATCGTTCCGATCCCGCGTCCCCTCGACGAGCACGTCCACTGCCTTTCCGACAAAGCGTTCGTAAAAGGCCATTCTTTTTTTGGCGCCCAGTTCGCGCATGCGTTGACATCGTTGTTTTACCTCGGGGAAAGGCACCTGATCCTTGAATGAAAACGCGGGGGTGCCATTACGCGGTGAAAACGGGAAAACGTGCAGATATGATACGGGCAAAACTTCAATCAGGGCATAGGTGTTTTGAAAAGCGGTTTCGCTTTCTCCCGGAAAGCCGATCAAGGTATCCACTCCGATAGCGGCATCGGGTACTCGCTCAAGGATACGTAGCACCAACGCCTTAAAATAGTCGCGTCCGTAGGGCCGGTGCATCCTTTCTAATATTCCGTCATCACCGCTTTGCAAAGGGATATGAAAATGCCGACATAATCTACCGCGCTCGGTGTTGCCGGATGCTGCCAAGTCAATAATTTCGTCACTCAGCTCGGCCGGCTCGATGGAACTGATCCGGATACGCTCCACCGCACCGGCATCCCGAATGCGGCAAAGCAGGCTGTATAGATCGGTTGTCGGATGAAGGTCGTGGCCGTAACAGCCAAGATGAATGCCTGTCAGCACCACTTCCCGGTATCCCAACCGCCCAAGCTGGCCGACCTGCGCGATCACCTGATCCTGGGACATGCTGCGACTTCTTCCCCGGGCGTGGGGAACGATGCAATAGGTGCAAAAAGCATTGCACCCATCCTGGATTTTCAAAAACGGACGCGTTCGGCTGCCATGGGCGATGCCGGGCGGGCCTTGAAAGCGATCGACCAAGGCAATGTCGGTCCGATCATGCAAGGATTCATCGGCCATCAATGGCAGGCTGGCCGTATCCCGCAGCATTTCTGGAATCTTGTGCTTATCGCCATTGCCGACAACCCAATCCACGCCATCGATATCGTGCAGCTCTCCGGGAGCGATCTGGGCGTGGCAACCGGTGACCACGATACGGGCCTCCGGGTAGGCACGAATCGCCTGGCGCACGGCCTGGCGGCTTTGCATGCCCGCCTTGGCGGTTATCGTACAGGTGTTGATAATGACAATATCCGCCGCATCAAGGTCGCCGTCCACCGGCTCCAGCCCCGATTCGATCAACGTCCGGGCAATACCTTCCGATTCACACTGATTAACCTTGCATCCCAGCGTTTTGACAATAAACGTTTTCATTTTATCCAGCCACCGCCCAAAACCTCATCCCCCAAATAAAACACAGCCCCCTGCCCCGGCGTGACAGCAGCCTGAGGCTCGACAAAACGAACGCGGGCGGCACACGGTCCATCCGGTGTGACCATCGCGGCAACGGCACGATGCCGGTACCGGACGCGGACATCGAGGCTTAGCGGCGCATTGGGGGGGGGGGCGATCCAATTGATGTCCGTCACGTTACAGCTGTCTGAATAAACCTCGTCCTTCACGCCCACCACCAATCGATTGTTTTCGATATCGATGCGGACCACGTAATAGGGCTGGCTGGCCGGACAGTTGATGCCGCGCCGCTGCCCTACCGTAAATTGGTGTAGACCGTCATGGGTTCCCAAAAGCCGTCCCCTGCTGTCCACGATATCGCCCGGACGAAAATCCATATCCCCGTTTTGTTTCAGAAAATCCACGTAAGAAGCACCATGGATAAAGCAAACATCCTGGCTTTCACCGCTGGTTATGGGTTGCAGATTGTTTTCCTCGGCCAGAGCGCCGACTTGAACTTTGGCCCACCCTCCGAGGGGAAAGCAGGCCCGCGCAAGCTGCCTTTGGCTTAACCGGGCCAGAAAATAGGACTGATCTTTCTCCCCATCAAGGCCTTTGCACAGCCGGTAATCCCCCTGATCGCCTTTTTCCACTCGCGCGTAATGCCCGGTAGCCAGTCCGGCGGCGCCCAGCTTTTGCGCCGCTTCCCAAAGGGCGCCGAACTTGATTGTCGAATTGCACACCAAACAGGGGTTGGGTGTTTTACCGCCACGATAAGACGCGCAAAAATAATCAACCACCTCTTTTCGAAAAGATGAGCTTAAATCAACTACAAAAAGGTCGAGCGACACTTGGCGGCAATACGTTTCAAGGGTCATCGCACCCAACGGGGCCGGTTTCTCGTATCCGGTCCGAAAATGGATACCAAACGTTTCGATGCCTTTCTTTTTCAGCAAATAGGCCGCGACCAGGGAGTCGATACCACCGGATACGGCAATGGCGATGGGGCCTTTCATTCAAAAAAAAGCTGATTCGTGGGACGCGCCTCCATGGCGCGCGGCGGGCAGGCAGTAATGCACAATCGGCACACACTGCATTTTTGCTGGTCAAAAATCACTTCCATCTCAGGACGTTTGATGGACAAGGCGCCTGTGGGGCAGACGGCGGTACAGGTACCGCAATGGGTACACTTACTTTCGTTGCGTTTGATCTCCTGGGAGGCGTTTTGAACCCCGACGCCCTGGCTTTTCAAATAATTGACACCGTCATCGAAATCCTTACGGTTGCCGGAAATCTCGAGGACCATGAAACCTTCCTTGCGGGGCAATATACCGGCATTGAGGATATTAAACACCAGCTTGTATTCCAGGGCCAGTTTACATACTAGCGGTTTTTGGACTTCCGTTACCGGAAAACGCAACTTAAGGATTTTCGAGTACACTAACAGCCTCCGCAAATTTCCTTTATTTTAAGTCTGAAAACGTGTAATTTAGTGGTTTGGTGATTGAGTGTCAACCAATTTGACCGTTTTGACAAAGATACAATACGGCCTCGAGCCGGGGCGGCTTTAAAAAAATAGCCTTCGCGAGATTGGTCCACTCAAACGGTTGCAACGCACATTGATGTATTTTCATCGCCCCACAAAAAACGGCTTGACCATTCGTAAGGCATAATGATAGTAGGATTTTCGCCTTTCAGCCACCGTAGCTCAGCTGGTAGAGCAGCTGATTCGTAATCAGCAGGCCCGCGGTTCGAGTCCGCGCGGTGGCTCCATTGACCATCCCGGGTTCCCCAACGCATTGCGGGAACCCGTTTTTTTTGGCCGTCTTGGCATCGGAAAACGACGGGGAGGTCGCTCATCGCCGCTTCCCGTCCCGATCCGGCCCATTCTTTCCTGCCGATTTTTTGATTGGCAAAAACAACACGATAGAAAGGACCCCATGCAGCTTTCAGCCGCGCAGCAAGCCGCTGTGGAACACATAGGATCACCGGCCCTGGTGGTCGCCGGTGCCGGTTCAGGAAAAACCCGCACCTTGACCGCCAAATTCGCCCACTTGGTAAAAACCGGCATGCAGCCGGAAAACATCCTGGCCATCACCTTCACCAACAAGGCCGCCGACGAGATGAAAAAACGCTTGTTGCAAATGACCGGCATGCCCATGTTCCGTTTTCCCTGGGTGCGCACCTATCACTCGGCCTGCTTACAGATCCTCAAAGCCCACTGCCGTCGGCTGGATTACCAGCAGCCGCTGCAGATTTTTACCGGTTACCACCAGCAAAAAACGATCAAGGAAATCCTGATTGGCCTCAATTACGATAAAAAACACGCCATGGGCGTGCTTTCGCAGATTTCCAACGCAAAAAACAGCGGCCACCCCCGGGCATATTTCGACAAGCACCCTCGCCACGGCAATGTGCGCCTGATCGATGTGTTCGACCGCTACGAGGCCACGCTCAAGACGGCCAACGCCGTCGATTTCGATAATATCCTTTTGCTCACCCGCAACCTGTTGCGGGATCATAAGGATGTGAGAGATCAATACCAGGACCAGTTTCATTATATCCTCTGTGATGAATACCAGGACACCAACGATCTCAACGAGGAAATCACGGCCTTGCTCCTTAAGGGCGGCAACCTTTTTGCCGTGGGCGATGACTGGCAATCCATCTATTCGTTCCGCATGAGCAATGTGGGCCATTTTCTGGCCTTCAAGAAAAAATACAAGGGCGCCGAAATTTTCAGGTTAGAGCAGAATTACCGCTCGGCCGACGAAATCGTACAACTGGGAAACGAAATCATCGGTAACAACGAAAACCGGATGGAGAAAGCCTGCTTTTCTGAAAAACGGGGCGGAGTGGTCGAAATCCATGAGTTCGACATGGATGGAGAGGAAGCCCGCTGGGTGGTGGAAAAAGTTAAAAACCTGGCGCGTATGAAAGTGCCGCTGGAGAAAACGGCGGTCCTTTATCGCACCAAGTTTTGCTCTCTGCCTTTCGAGCAAGCCTTTCGACGGGCGGACATTCCCTACCACATGATGGGCGGCAAGGGGTTTTTCGAGCGGCTGGAAATCATGGACCTGAACTGTTACCTTACGGCAGCGGCCTTCGATAAGGACGATACCGCTTTCGAGCGCATCCTCAACACGCCCAAGCGGGGCATCGGCCCCGGCACCGTGAAAAAGATTTCCCAGATGCGTGAAGGGGACATGAGCCTCAAGGAGGCGGCACGCAAGGCGGTCAGCGAAAGGGTGCTCACCCCCAAGCTCTACAAATCGATCCGCGAGGTGTTGGCGCTTCTGGACGAAATTCGCGATTTAAGCCCCGACGAGGCCATCAGGCGCACGATTTCGCGTACCCGCTACATGGACTACCTGGAAAACTACACCAAAAGCAACAGCATGGACCTCACCGCCCGGCAGGAAAACATCGATCAGTTGATTCACGCCGCCGCCCAGAAGGAGACCATTGTCGAGTACCTGGAGGAGGCGGCCCTGATTCGGGAAGACAAGGACGAGGAAGAGGAAACCCGGGGCGTGAACCTGTCCACGGTGCATGCGGCCAAGGGGCTGGAGTTCCATACGGTATTTATCGTCGGCTGCGAAGAGCAGCTTTTCCCCCACTGGCGCTCCATGGAGCGTGCCCAGGATCTGGAGGAGGAACGGCGATTGATGTACGTAGCGGTTACCCGGGCCGAAAAATGCCTGTTCATCACCACGGCCAGCTTTCGAAAAGGGCAATTCAACCCCCGCAGCCGATTCCTGGAAGAAATTGAAACGGTCCTGATGGACCGAACGGAGTAAAACAGGCCGTTTTGAACGAATTGACAGGGCGCGTCTGTTCCTGCAATGCCAACTCGCTGACGTGCACCATCAAGCTATTGGGCTTGACATCAGCGGACCTTGAAGGTATTAATAGCCGTATGATTTTATTGAACATAGCGATGTTTTGAAGACAATTTTCGTTTGGAATGCACCGCTGGCCAAAGCCGGTGGGGACTGGATGAAAAACGATGAACTGCATCGAAGCCGCCGAGGGTACGGCAAAAGCGATACTGCTTAAAAATCTGGATCTGGTCGAAGGATACAGCCTTGATGTCAGCGAGTACATCCGCAACGTCAAGGCAATCATCGAGGCGGCCGCGACTTTCGCCAAAACCATTCCCGATAGCGGCGACTGGCCGGAGGCTCTGACAGAGAGCCTTTATTTTTTTGCAAAAAAGCAGTGGCTGGCCAGAATGCAAAAAAATGGTGAGACCGAACCGTCCCAAACGGAAACCGCCGATATCGAATATCAGGCCTATTGCTACGATTATATCTACACCCACGGCAATTATCCGCGATGATCGCCGAAGGACGAAAGTCGGCGGCAATAGGGCCGTGATCAGTTAAGGAAAAGAGACAGTACAGATGACCGAGGCAGACGATCAAAACCTCAAAGCCGAAATTGACGAGATTATGGACCAGGTGGACGCTATCATGGAAAAAGTGGCCCGAGTCATCCCCAGCGAGAAGCAGGAGCCCGATAACCAGGAATAACCCACCGAATGCCATGATCTGTCATCATACCGTTATCACCGCCAATCAACCGGAAACCATTTCCTTTAGGAGGCGAAAATGGCATTGACCAAGAACGATATCGTCGCAAAGGTAAACGACCTGGGCTTTACCAAAAAAAAATCAATCGAAACCGTCGAATCGCTGCTTGAAATCATCAAGGACACGCTTGAAAACGGCGACGATGTGCTTGTCTCCGGATTCGGAAAATTCTGCGTCAAGCAAAAACAAAAGCGCAGAGGGCGCAATCCGGCGACCGGCTCCGATCTTATCCTGCGGGAACGTAAGGTGGTGACCTTCAAGTGCTCGGGGAAACTGAGAACAAAAATCAACCGTGGACCGGTGGTTCCACCGTCCGAGGCGAGCCCCAGACCATGAAAAGGGCAAGGCGCCACGACCATGGGGTGCTGGCATGGCTTGCCCTCCTTGTCGCCCTTGTCATTATAGAGGGTTGCGTTGCCGTACGGGTGAGCCAGGACTATGACCCCACATCGGCGGCCTTCCAGAAGAGCACCTGGCAGTGGGAGTTGCCGACCCAGCCTCAGACAGGCGATCTGCGGATCGACAACCCGCTGTTGACCGGTCGTATCCGCGAAGCCATCCACGATCATCTTACCGCCCGAAACTTCGTCCAATCCCAACAGGCGCCCGGCCTTTACGTTTCCCATAACCTCGTCATACAACCGAGGCTACAAAGCTATGCCTCCACCCCGGGGTGGGGCATGGGAGGATATTCGTGGGTGTGGGGACTGGATACCGATGTTCAGGTTTATCAATACGACGAATGCCGGTTGACCATCGATATAAAGGCGGCGGACACCGAAACCCTGTTCTGGCGCGGAACCGGCGAGTTCCGGCTCAGGACGTACAAAACCCCCCAAGCGGCGGCCGCCGACATGCAGCGAATCGTCGATCGCATTCTCGATCAATTCCCACCCATTCAATAACCACCGCAAAAGAGAAGAGGAGAACTTATGAAACGATCGGTCGCTCTACTACTGGCAGCCGCATTGCTGCTCATCGCCGTGCCCGTCATGGCCGGCATGAAAATCAAATTGGCCGTTGTTACCAAGCCCGGATCAGCCCAGAACATTGCGGCCGAAAAATTCAAGACGCTCATTGGGGCACGTTCAGACGGGGATTTAACGGTAAAAATTTATCATTCCGCTTCCCTGGGCAATGAAACCGAAATCCTCCAGCAAATTCAGATGAACACCATCCAGATGGCCATTGTCACCGGTGGGCCGTTCGACACTTTCGAGCCCATCACCCGGGTCATCAACTATCCGTTTTTGTTCAAGGACAATGCCCAGGCCGATGAAATCCTCGACGGCCCCCTGGGGGCGGAAGTGTTGAAAAGCCTGGAAAAATCAAAAATGAAAGGGTTGTGCTTTTCCGAAAACGGATTTCGCAACCTGACCAACAACAAACGCCCGGTCAACACCCCCGACGATATCAAAGGACTGAAAATCCGGGTGATGTCTTCCACGATCCACCAGGCCATCTGGAAGGCCCTGGGTGCCAATCCGACCCCCATGCCCTGGCCGATCTACACCGAGTTGGAGCAGGGCGTGATCGATGGTCAGGAGAACCCCTTGTGGGTCATGGAGGTCTACAAATTCTACGAAATCCAAAAATACATGACCATGACTCGCCACGTCTATTCCTATCACATTGATGTGGCCTCCCTTGACTGGTGGAATGGCCTTGACAAAAAAAAACAGGATCTGATTCAAAAAACCATGCATGATGCCGCCGTTTTTCAGCGCCAGGACAACCGCTCCAAGGATGCCGCGCGCCTGGCCATGCTTAAGGAAAAAGGAATGCAGGTCATCGAAACCCCGGACACCGACGCTTTCCGTGCCAAGGTGGCCGGCTTGAAAGACATGGATCTTTACAGTGCGCCCCAAGTCAAAGCGATATTAGAAAAGTTCCTGGCCGCTACCCGTTAATCTGGAGTTTTTGTGATCTTTCTCAAAAAAATCAGCACACAAATCAATCGGACGACCGAGGTCCTGCTGTTCGGCCTCGGTTTTTCCATGGCCATCATCGTGGCCGTACAGGTCTTTTTCCGCTATGTGTTAAACCAGTCTCTGTTCTGGTCCGAGGAGCTGGCCCGCTATCTGCTGGTCTGGCTGACGTTTTTGGGCGCATCGTGCGCCTATTATCGCCATGCCCATCCCGGAGTGGACATCCTTTACAATCGGGTGCCACCGTTTTTGCGCAAAGGATTTGCGCTTGCCATCCACCTGGTCTCCATCGGCCTGTTCGCCGTGATGATCGTCTGCGGCTGGCAGTTCGCCCATTTCGTTCGCCTGCAGACCACCCCGGCCCTGCAACTGCCCAAATGGCTGCTGATCGGCATCATACCCATCAGCGGAACAATCCTCATGATTCACGGAATCTCGTTTCTGGCTGATCTTCTCAAGGATGGCCGTCATGACAGCTGAAGTCCTGCTTATCTCTTTGCTGGTTCTGTTTGCCATCAACACGCCCATTGCCATTGCCATCGGCGTAGCCTCGGCATTGGGAATTCTTGTCCAGGGGGATTTCAGCCTGATGATGATGGTGCAACGCATGTACGGCGGCACCGATTCCTTTCACCTCATGGCCGTGCCCCTTTTCATGTTCACCGGCACGATCATGGAAGCCGGAGGCATCAGCCGCCGCATTATCGACTTCGCCAATGCTCTGGTGGGCTGGCTGCCGGGAGGCATGGCGGCGGTCACCATCGTTTCGGCCATGTTCTTTGCCGGCATCTCAGGTTCGGCGGCAGCCGATGCCGCAGCCGTTGGCGCGATTTTGATTCCGGCCATGAAAAAATCGGGTTACGCCTCCGATTTTGCCGGGGCAGTGCAAGCCTCGGGCGGCTCCATCGGCGTAATCATCCCGCCCTCGATCCCCATGATCATTTTCGGTTTTCTGACTGGCGCCTCCATCGGCCAGTTATTTGCCGCAGGAATCCTGCCCGGGCTTTTGGTGGGAATTTCGCTGATTGCCGTGGCA
Organism: uncultured Desulfosarcina sp.; assembly: GCA_963668455.2. GTDB lineage: Bacteria > Desulfobacterota > Desulfobacteria > Desulfobacterales > Desulfosarcinaceae > Desulfosarcina. The sequence goes on along the minus strand of CAXXOY010000008.1, from coordinate 20,078 downwards.
ACGCTGATTAGCTGGAAAAAAGGGTACAGCGCCACCACCGGTTTCTCCATGGTCGAGGTCTGGCGAACCTTCAGGCGGGCACTGTTGGCCTTGGGTGCGCCCCTAATCATCCTGGGAGGCATTCTGTTCGGCATCTTCACGGCCACTGAGTCGGCAGCCGTGGCCGTGGTTTACGGGCTGGTGGTAGGCATGTTCGTCTATCGCCGGATCTCTTGGAAAGACCTTTACCCCCTTTTCCGGGACGGGGCCATCACCTCGGCCATTGTCATGCTGATTATCTCCACAGCTTCGGTGTTCAGCTGGTTGGCGGCCATCGAGGACATCCCCGCGCGCCTGGCCGGCGAGCTGTTGGGGATCACGACGAACCCGGCGGCGCTTTTGCTTTTGATCAATCTGGTGCTTTTGATCGCGGGAACCTTCGTAGAAACAACGGCGGCCCTCATTCTGCTGGTGCCGATGATTACGGCCATGCTGCCCTCTCTGGGGATCGACATGGTTCAGCTGGGCGTAATCGTGGTCACCAACCTGGCCATCGGCATGCTCACCCCACCCATGGGGATTTGCCTGATTGTCTCCTGCTCCATATCCGGAGACAGCCTGGCTGCCATCAGCCGTCGGATTCTGCCGTTCTTAACGATCCTGCTGGTGGATCTGATGATCATCACGTTTTACCCGCCCATCACCATGTTCATGGCACGGCTGGTGGGGAAATGAGATAAAAAAGCGAATGACTGTCAACTTTCGGCCATTCGCTTGTTAATTCTGCACCCGAACCCACGAATCAGGCATGCTCTGCGTTGCCGCCGATGCCTCGTGCCATTTGAGTTCCAGAAAGCTTTTAAGATTCAGCTGGGCGTTTTTCAACCCCAATTTTCTACGGATATTGCGACGGTGTGTCTTGACCGTATCCTCGGTGACACAAAGCTTTTGCGCAATTTTGGGCGAGGTCAATCCGTTTCTGATCAGTGTCGCGATTTTCAGCTCGGTGGTGGAAAAAAGCGCGGTCAGACAATCCCTTTTTTCAAGGGGCTGCGTTAATTCCTGGAGGGCCAGCTTAATCGTGTCCAGATCCGATCGCCTCTTGTTGAGATCGCCGGCCCCGATCAGATTGTCGATAATGGGGAGAAGTTTTGTGGATATCGCCAGGGCAAATTCCCGATGGTAATCGGCCTTGGAATCCTTTTTGACCCGCTCCAGATTCCGGGACAACAGGGAGATGGTATGGTTGGTCGCAGACAGGTCCCGCCTGGCCATGGCCAATTCATTCTGGCTTTTATCGAGTTCAGCCTGCCGTTTTTCCAGATCCTCATTGACCTCGCTAAGCGAGCGGGTCAGCTCTCTTACCGTTGTTTCCAGATACTCTCGCGAGTTTTCAAATTGGGACAGAAGGATAGCCTGTTCGGTGACATCGCTGACTACACCGACAAACCCTTCCAGCTCATCCTTCTCGTTATATTTATGGTTCCAATCGATTTGAATCGTCAATTCATCGCCATCCCCGACACGGGATTTTACAACCCAAGGGGTCGATTCGGATTCTCTTTTTGCACCATGCAGATACCGCTTTGCTTCACGACGAAACGCTTTACAAAAGCAAGGCACTGGAAACGGTTTGCCCACGATCTCAGTGTAATCGCATTTAAACAGTTTCAGGAAAGCGTTATTGACATAAGTAATCGTCCCATTGGTATCGACTTCATAAACACCACTGGGGACGGCATGAACAATCGACTCAAAACACCGTTCCAATGTAGGAAAAAGGCTCGCCTTTTCCAGGAATAACGTAAAGGTGGAAGGTTCCAGACTGTCGTCCAGTTTCTCAAGATCGCACATTGCTCGCTCCATGGTAACGTCAACAAATTCAAAAACAATTTCAGAACGAATGGTTCTACCGCAGACAAACGTCTATAAATTCAAAGCAACCTTTGTACCAAAAACTCATTTTTATAACACTTTCTTAACCGTTAAAATCATTACCTGTTACGACGGCCCTTCCAAGCGAAGGAGAAGTGCTGTATCATTTGGTTACACTTTGAAGCGTTTTAAGTATCGGCTTACTGTAACACAATTACCCACCCATGGCAAAAACCTAACAAAAAGGGCCGATCACTCTTACCCTTGAGTGACCGACCCTGTTAGCAACTTTGTATTATTAGTACTGTGTTAAACGTGGCCTGTTTTCCCGACCTGCCGTCGCCTCAGGCATCGTCGACACCCTCGCGACCTGCGTGCTCGGCCGATCCGGCCAGGGTTCAGCTTTCGCTGTCATCTCCTGCGTCAGCCGGCTTACCGGAAGCCTGAACCGCATGGTATTCCGCCTCGGCCATCTCCTTGTAATTGGCGTAGCGTTGAACGAACTCGCTTTCAAGCTGCGTGTGAAGCCGTTGAGCCTCTTCCGGGAAAAGTTTCTGTAAGGCGGCGTAACGCACCTCTCCTCCCAGAAACTCCTGCAGGCTGCCATCCGGCTCCTTGGAATCCAGGACAAACGGATTCTTGCCCTCGTCCTTGAGCCTGGGATTGTACCGATACAGCGGCCAATAACCGCTGGCAACCGCCAGTTTGGTCTCTTCCTGGCTCTTACCCATGCCTTTTTTGATGCCGTGGTTGATGCAGGGCGCGTAAGCCATGATCAGCGAAGGCCCGTCGTAGCCTTCCGCCTCGGTGAAGGCCTTGACCAGTTGCTGCTTGTTGGCCCCCATGCCCACATTGGCCACGTAAACGTAGCCGTAGGTCATGGCCATGGCACCCAGGTCTTTTTTGGCCGTTTTCTTGCCCGAAGCGGCAAACTTGGCGATGGAACCCGTCGGCGTGGCCTTTGAGCTCTGACCGCCGGTGTTGGAGTAAACCTCCGTATCATAAACCATGACGTTGATGTCTTCTCCGGAAGCCAGCACATGATCGATGCCGCCAAAGGAGATGTCGTAAGCAGAGCCGTCACCAACGAAAATCCAATAAGACCGTTTGGTGAGGTAGTCGGTCAGACCTTCGATTTTCTCCAGTACGGGGTTGCCCGAGTAGCCGAAAATCAGTTCTTTGATCTGATCGCCGTATTCCTTGGAGCCGACGGGGTCTTTCATATTGTCCAGCCAGCCCTGCATGGCGGCCTTCAGTTCATCGTCGATTTCCATGCCGACGGCCTCAGTGACCAATTCAGCCAATTGTTTGCGCAGCTGCAAGGCGCCAATCAGCATGCCGTAGGTGAACTCGGCCGGATCCTCGAACAGGGAGTTGCCCCAGGTAGGACCGCACCCTTCGGCGTTTACACAATAAGGAATCGACGGTGCGCTGCCACCCCATATGGAGGAGCAACCCGTGGCATTACCGATCACCATGCGCTCCCCAAACAGCTGGGTAAGCAGTTTGGCATAAGGCGTCTCACCGCACCCGGCACAGGCGCCGGAGAACTCAAGCAGCGGTTTGTAGAACTGGCTGCCCTTGACCGTGTTGCGCGACACCAACCCCTCCCGAACCGGCAGGCTGGAAGCGTAGCGCTGGTTGGAGACCTGTTTTTCTATCTGCGTGCTAAGCGGTTTCATGACCAGGGCCGGTTTCTTGGCCGGACAGATATCCGCGCAGTTTCCGCAGCCCAGACAGTCCTCGGTGAACACCTGCATGCGGAACTTGTATTCCTTGAGTTCCTTACCCATGGCCTTCTTGGCCTCGAACCCTTCCGGCGCGGCTTCCAGTTCCTTGTCTGTCACGAGCACCGGACGGATGGCAGCATGGGGACAGACCATGGCGCACTGGTTACACTGGATGCAGTTATCCATAATCCATTCGGGAACACTGATGGCCACTCCCCGTTTTTCGTACTGGGTGGTTCCTACGGGGAAGATGCCATCCGGAGAGAACGCACTCACCGGCAGTTTGTCGCCCTGCTGGGCAAGCATGGGCCGCATCACCTCGCTCACCCATTGCGGTTCATCGACATCCGCGGGGGCCACGCTCCCAGCCTCGGCCCAAGATTCCGGCACCTTGACTTCCACCAGATGATCAATGGTCTTGTCCACGGCGGCATGATTCATATTGACAATTTTGTCGCCCTTTTTCTTGAACATCTGCGTGATCTGATCCTTTAGGTAGCCGATGGCGTCTTCCACCGGGATCACGTTGGCCGCCTTGAAAAAGGCCGTCTGCATAATCATGTTAATACGCCCGCCAAGGCCGACTTCACCGGCGATGGACACGGCGTCGATGGTATAAAACTTGAGTTTCTTGGTGGCAATGGTGCGCCGCATGTCTGCCGGCAGCTTTTCTTCCATCTCCTCCGCGCTCCAGGGACTGTTGAGCATGAAGGTGCCGCCTTCCTTGATGCCTTCCAGCACATCGTAGATATTGACGTAAGCCGGGTTGTGACAAGCGATGTAATCGGCGCTGTCGATCAGGTAGGTGGATTTGATGGGCGTTTTACCGAAACGCAGGTGAGAAATGGTCACGCCACCGGACTTCTTGGAGTCATAGGCAAAATAGGCCTGGGCGTACATGTCCGTGTTGTCGCCGATGATCTTGATGGCGCTTTTGTTGGCGCCAACGGTACCATCCGCGCCAAGCCCCCAGAACTTACACTGTACGGTGCCTTCGGGGGCCACGTCGAAACCGGGCTCCACATCGAGGCTGGTGTGGGTGACGTCATCGATGATGCCCACGTTAAAATGATTCTTGGGCGCCATGGCGTTCATGTTGTCGTAAACCGCCTTGACCATGGAGGGGTTGAACTCCTTGGACCCCAAGCCGTAGCGGCCGTTGACGATGCTCGGCATCTCGCCGCGCTCCATGAAGGCCGTGCACACATCCTGGTAGAGCGGATCACCAATCGCGCCGGGCTCTTTGGTACGATCAAGCACCGTGATGCGGCTGGCGGTGGCGGGGATGGCTCTCAGCAGGTGTTGCGCGGAAAAAGGACGGTACAATCTAACCTTGACCAACCCTACCGCTTCGCCGCGATCATTGAGATGATCGACGACTTCCTCGATGGTCTCGCAGGAAGATCCCATGGAAATAATGACTCGGTCGGCGTTGGGGTCGCCCACATAATCGAACAGATTATAGGAACGGCCGGTCAGCGCGGAGACCTTCTTCATATAATCGGCCACGATATCCGGAACATCTTCATAGAATGCGTTGGTGGCTTCACGCCCCTGATAATAGATATCCGGGTTCTGAGCCGTGCCCCTCAATTCCGGGCTCTCCGGGTTGACCGCCCGGGACTTGAAGTTCTCCAGCGCTTCCTTGTTAATCAGCCCCGCCATGTCTTCGTAATCGATCAACTCGATTTTCTGGATTTCATGGGAGGTCCGGAAACCATCGAAAAAATGCACGAACGGAACGCTGGAATCAATGGCGGCCAGATGGGACACCAACCCCAGGTCCATGACCTCCTGCACCGATGCGGACGCCAGCAAGCCGAATCCGGTCTGGCGAACGGCCATGACGTCCTGGTGATCGCCGAAGATGGAGAGCGCGTGGGCAGCGATAGCGCGGGCGGTCACATGCAAAACCCCGGGAAGCAGCTCACCGGCGATTTTGTACATGTTGGGGATCATCAACAAGAGCCCCTGGGAAGCGGTGTACGATGATGTCAGCGCACCGGCGGCAAGAGAACCGTGAACAGCCGCGGCAGCACCGGCCTCGCTTTGCAGTTGACGTACCAGCAAAGTCTGACCGAAGGCATTCTTACGCCCGTTGGCCGCCCATTCATCACAAATTTCGCCGATGGGCGAAGATGGTGTGATCGGATAAATGGCGGCAACCTCACTCATGGCATAAGCCACATGGGCGGCAGCGGTGTTCCCGTCGATTGTTTTCATTTTTTTTGCCATAACTGCTCCTTGTTACGGGTTTGAATAGATAACATCGACTCCGTGGCAGCGACACAAAATCGCTGCTCCCACGGAAAATATAGTTTGTCAAAGCCAAACAACAGGAGATGGTGTCGAGCTTGCGCGTACTGGTATTGATGTTGATCGTTCGAAAAAGGTTATTCTTAAATCATATTGAATTCAAAATGACAAGCATAAAGTGAAGATGATTTAGACGCCCTCGAATGGATCGGCTCAAGCGAGTTCGTCAAACCGGCACTTGAGCATTAATGATTCCCCGTCAAAAGATGTCTTTATTTTATAGGGCAGCGTCTTGAACAGGCTGACCATGGCCTTGTTTTTGGGCGAGGTATACGCCACCAGCCCGGAGATACCGTTTTCACGGGCGGCCCGGGCCAATTTGCGCAAGAAAAGCTTACCTAGCCCCTTGCCCTGATAATCCTTGGAAACGGAAAAAGCCACCTCGGCGATGTTGCTTTCGATCAGAAGCAGGTATTCTCCCACGCCGACAACCCTCCCGAAGCCGAATTCTCCCACCACCGCCACCAGGGTAAGATCTTTGATATAGTCGATCTGGGAGCGGGTTTCCACATCGCTGCGGTCGAAACTCAGCTTTTCGTGAAAAAACCGCAACTGCACATCGGATTTATCAAGGCTGTAGTAATGCTCCTGAATGCGTCGTTCGTCAACCGGTTTTGAGGGCCGGATGGTAATCGGCTCACCATCACGATCAATGGTCTCTTCCAGATGGATGGGATAGATACCGCGTGTGGCCTCGCCCAGGTGCCGGTCGCTTCCGATCAGGCGGGCCTCCTTGGCTTCGTTGAACAACCAGTCGCGGTGATCCGGATGTGCGATGCCTATCAGGGCCAGCACGCGTTCCTGAAGGCTTTTCCCCATTAGGTTGACGGCACCGTATTCGGTAACCACATAATGGACATCGCCCCGCGGGAGAACAACGGCCGTGTTTCCCAGAGACGGTACGATATGACTACGCGTTCCGTCCTGGGAGGCGGAATAGAGCATGATGATCGATTTACCGCCCTTGGAGCGCTTGGCGCCGCGCACGAAATCGGGAATGCCTGACACACCGGCAAAGAAGGTATGTTCGGATGCCTCGGCAGACACCTGGCCGGTAAGATCGATAAAATGGGCCACGTTCATGGAGACCATGCGGTTGTGCTGGCCGATGATGAAAGGATCGTTGACGTAGTTGGAGGGCCTGAAATCAACGCCGGGGTTATCGTTCAGGAACTCATAAAGGTTCTGACTCCCGATGGCGCATGAAGCTACCAACTTACCGTCGTTGAGGCCTTTCTTGCGGTTGGTGATCACGCCCTTGGCGTAAAGATGCATGATATCGTCGGTGATGTACTGGGAGTGGAATCCCAAATCGCTCTTTTCGCCCAGGCCCTGCATGGTTGCCTGGGATGCGGCGTCCAGTCCCATCTGCAGGGTGGATCCGTCTTCCACGAAGCGCGAGATGTGCTTACCGATCAATTCGGCGGCGCCGGAACGTTTGCGAAGATCGACGGCGAGCAAAGGCTCTTCTTGTTCAACCACGACATTCACGCTATTGACATGAATGAAGCTCTGGCCCATGGTGCGGGGCATCATGGGGTTGACCTGAGCGATTACGAAATCGGCACTTTGAGCTGCGGCAAGCGTAATGTCTACGGACACGCCCAAACTCATCCAACCGAAATCGTCTGGCGGCCCCACCTGAATGAGGGCCACATGAATTGGTAATTTGCGAGAGAGAAACAGCCCCGGAACCTCGGACATATTCATCGGCGTGATGAACCGCATATGCCGGGCGATACTCTCCGTATCCGCAGATCCGAGGTAGATGGTGCGAATATTCATGCTGTAATCGTGGGTTTTGTCGGCGATTTCGGACAGGGAAGTGGTTTCGCGGCTCATCAGCCTGACGATTTCAAGTCCGCTGAGCTTGGAGGCGGCTTCGGACAGGGCTCTCACCAGCGCCTGAGGCTCTCCACTGGCACTGCCGATAAACACCCGTTGGCCAGGGCGTATCACATCAATAGCCTCTGCCGCCGACCGGTGTTTTTCCACGTAGAGATCCGCCCAATACAATGACTGTGTCATGGCCCGCCTCCTTTTGGTTTAGTGGTGTCCGTTTATATAAGTGATCCGTTAAGCGAGTATTTTTTCCTTCTGCTAAAAAAAGGAATAGCGTCGATAGATGATGAAATCAAGGAAAGCCTGATCGATTTCGAACAGGTTGGGGAAAAACCGCCCATACCAGAATCGGCATGGGCGGTTTTCAGTAATTTATGGTTGTTTTTCCAAGATGAAACGGCAGTCGGCAACAGTGACGCCATCCCCTTCGGGATGTACGAGAAGCGGATTGATGTCCAGTTCCTTGATTTCCGGATGATCCAGGACCAAATCGGAAAGACCGACCAGCATGCGTTCGATGGTTGCGATATCGACTTTGGGCTCCCCCCGATAACCGGTGAGCAGTTTGTGAGCCTTAATGCTGCGAACCATGTTACGGGCGCCGTTTCTCGTCAGAGGCGCAAGACGGAAAGCCACATCCTTGAAAACCTCGACGAAAACACCGCCGAAACCGAACATGATCAGGGGCCCGAAAATCGGATAACGGCTCATCCCCAGAATGACTTCCTTGCCTTTGGGCGCCAGTTTCTGAATCAGAACGCCGGTGATCTCGGCATCCGAGTTATAGTTCTTGGCGTTGTCGACAATGGTATTATACGCGTTAACAACCGCCTCACGGTTGTCCGGTCCGACGATGACGCCGCCGGCATCGGATTTGTGAATAATCTGGGGCGAGACGATTTTCATGACCACGGGATAGCCCATTTTTTCGGCTTCCGCACCGGCCTCTTCGGCGCTGGCGGTCAAAACCGTTGGCAGAACATTGAACCCATAGCACTTGAGCAGTTCCGTGCCGCCAATTTCGCCCATGTACGTCTTGCCTTTTTTAATGGCCTCGGCAATGATGGCTTTGGCTTTCTTCTTATCGTGCTTGACGGTGAACGGCGCCAACTGCTGCCGGTTGAGCCACCGGGAATAACGATACAAAGCGCCCATTGTGCTGGCCGCGCTTTCCGGAAAGCGATACACCGGGACACCGTGCTCCTGCAGATATTTCACGCCTGCGGAAACGTCGATAATCCCCATGAAACAGCACAGAATCGGCTTGTGCGACCGGCTGGCGATGCGCACAATGGCCTCCGCCGTTCCGATGGCATTGGTCATGCTCTGGGGTGTCAAAATCACCAGTGCGCCATCCACGCCTTCATCCTTGACAACCGCGGCAAGGGCATTTTCGTACCTGTCCTGGGCCGCATCGCCGATGACGTCCACCGGGTTATTGAAGTTTGCGGTCTGGGGCAGATGGCTTTTCAAGGACTCGACGGTTTCGTCGCTAAAAGTGGCCAACTCAAGCCCCGAGGAGATGGTCATGTCCGTGGCCACGATGCCGGGTCCGCCGGCGTTGGTGACAATGGCCACCCGATTGCCCAGGGGCACCTTGCGCCGCATTTTACCCAAGGCGCTCTCGTTTTTATAGGCAAAAGCGGTCCCGAAATCGAACAGCTCATTGATGGACTCCACCCGGATGATGCCGCTTTGGGCGAAAATGGCATCGTAAACGGCTTCGCTGCCTGCCAGGGAACCGGTATGCGATGCAGCGGCCTTGGCGCCGGCGGTTGTACGGCCGGATTTGATGGCAAGAACAGGCGTGGGCCGATCGCCGCCGGTGATCTCCTTCACGGTTTCGATAAATTCCGGCCCGCGCTGAAGCTCCTCAATATAGAGCATGATTACTTCGGTTTGCGGGTCTGCGTGGAAATAACGCAACAGGTCGAGTTCATCCACATCGGCTTTGTTACCGATAGAAACGAATTTGGAGAACCCGAAGTCCTTGTCCGCTGCAAAATCCAGTACCGCCGTACACAAGGCGCCGCTTTGGGAGATGAACGAAATGTTTCCGGCCTTTGGCATTCGGCCAGAAAAGCTGGCGTTGAGTTTCACGTCGCCAACGGGGTTGATGACCCCCAAACAGTTGGGGCCGACAACGCGTACTCCTGCCTTCCGGCACATGGCCACGATGCGTTTCTCGATCTCCAGGCCTTCCCCGCCGACCTCCTTGAAGCCTGCGGAAACGATAACCACCGCCTTGACGCCTTTTTCAATGGCCTTCTTGATAGCAGATTCCGCCAGGTGCGGAGGTAAAATAATAATAGCCAGTTCGATAGTATCCGGAATTTCCTGAATATCTTTATAAGCGCGAACACTTGAGATCGATTTGGCTTTGGGGTTAACCGGGTAAAGGGTCCCGGTATAGCCGCCCTTGAGAATATTCACAAAAATATCGTGACCAACTTTTCCCGGCGTGCCGGAGGCACCTACCACCGCCACGGATGACGGGTTGAACAATGCATCTAAACCTTCCATGAGTTTCATTCCTGCTTTCGTTCGTTATAAATAAGAAAAAGGGGATCGTGCCGGCACAAGCCCAACGCGCATCCCGATCCAACCGACCAACAATTGCCAATCGAGGGTCGTTTCACTTTCATGTCAACTGGATAATTACGATGGTTCAGTTTTGCCTGCAAAGGCCGGAATCAATGGTTTCGCTTAAGGTTCACCATTTTGTGCGGGTCTAATGAGGGCACTTATCGCTTGTCTGCCACCTATTATGCAATGGATTCTTGGAGTGTCAAGGAGAAAGAGCCAAAATCAATGAAGAATCCGATCAATGATCGCCAGGTCCGCCAACCATATGATCGGGTTCCTCATTTTCTATTGTTTGATTGTGCTTCTCATTCTCTCCATTTTACTTTGAATCTAAGCTGTTTTTAGAAATCGAGTCCAAATTGAAAATACTTCCTACAACAGATCCGAAAAAAAATCGTTACCCTTGTCGTCCACGAGGATAAAGGCAGGAAAATCCTTGACGGTGATCATGTAGATGGCCTCCATGCCCAGCTCGGGGTATTCCAGTACCTCTACCGAAGTGATGCACTCCTTACCCAATCGCGCGGCCGGGCCGCCGATGGAGCCCAGGTAAAATCCACCGTATTTCTTACAGGCATCGGTCACGACTTGGGAACGGTTGCCCTTGGCGAGCATCACCATGGAAGCGCCTTCGGCCTGGAAGATCGGCACATAGGGATCCATGCGGCCGGCCGTGGTGGGACCGAAGGAGCCAGAAGCGTATCCCGGCGGCGTTTTTGCCGGGCCGGCGTAGTAGATGATATGGTCCTTCAGGTATTGGGGCAGCCCCTGCCCACTGTCCAGACGCTCCTTAAGCTTGGCATGGGCGATGTCCCGGCCGACGATAATCTTGCCGGAAAGCTTCAGGCGGGTGGCCACCGGGTATTCCGTCAGGATTGCCCGGATCTCATCCATGGGCCGATTCAGATCGATGGCCACGGCATCGTCCGCATCTTCGGAAGGCTCGGGCAGGTATTTCGCCGGATCGGTTTCGAGCTGCTCAAGAAAAATACCGTCGGCGGTGATCTTGGCCTTGATGTTTCGGTCGGCGCTGCAGCTGACTCCCATGCCGATGGGGCAGGAAGCTCCGTGACGCGGCAATCGTACAACACGCACGTCCAGGCAGAAATGCCGCCCCCCGAACTGAGCCCCCAGCCCAAGGCCCTGGGCGCGGGCAAGCAGCTCCTTTTCCAATTCCAGGTCCCGGAATCCGTGTCCGGTTTCGTCACCGTTGGTGGGCAGGGCATCAAGGTATTTGGCCGAAGCCAGCTTCACCGTTTTGAGATTGTACTCCGCCGAGGTTCCACCGATGACGAATGCAAGATGGTAAGGAGGACAGGCCGCCGTACCCAGGGTTTTCATTTTGGCGGTGAGAAAATCGACCAAGGTGTCCGGATTGAGCACAGCCTTGGTCTCCTGATATAAATAGGTCTTGTTGGCCGATCCGCCGCCCTTGGCGATAAAGAGAAATTTGTAAGCATCTCCCTCGGTGGCATAGACCTCCACCTGGGCCGGCAGGTTGCAGCCGGTGTTCTTCTCTTCGTACAGGGTAAGGGGTGCGTTTTGGGAATATCTCAGGTTACATTTGGTGTAGGCATTGAAAACGCCCCTGGCCAGGGCTTTTTCATCACCGCCGCCCGTCCAGACCTGCTGCCCCTTCTTTCCCATGACAATGCCCGTTCCCGTGTCCTGACACATGGGGAATTCCATCTCCGCGGAAATGACCGCGTTCTTAAGCATTTCCATGGCCACGTAGCGGTCGTTTTCAGAACTTTCCGGATCATCGAGAATGGCTTTAACCTGGGCCAGATGAGTGGGCCGCAACAGGTGCCCGACATCCCTGAAGGCCGCTTCGGCCAGCAGCGTCAACCCTTCCGGCTCCACCTTGAGAATGGTGTTGCCCTCAAATTGTGCCGTGGACACATGATCCGTGCTGAGCAGTCGATACGGCGTATCGTCCACGCCCAGAGGAAGCAGATCTGAATAGTTGAATTCGACCATTAGGCATCTCCTTGAAAAAGGTTACGATCGGCATGCTGATAAACGTATTCCTCAAGCGAATATCAGCCGGTCCGGTAAAGTAGAAATGAAGGGAGTTAATCTACTGGGTGAGGTTTGCGATTGTCAAGGTATTATTAACGAAACTGGGCGATTGCCAAATTTCATAAGCGCCGGAATTTGAATGTCCCGGTTTGTTCATTCATGGCGAATCGGTAAGCAGGCGATCCAGATCCTTGTCCTTTTCACGCCATAGGCCGTTAAGCCAATCCTGGAAATCGCGCTTGAACCGGACATCCTTCGAGTAATCACCCACTATTTGGTTGGTGATTGGCAAGGTTTTCACACGCACCTTGATTTCTCCGACCCGCCCACAGACAAAATCCCAGAAACTGGCGGCGCCCTGGGGGTAGGCGATGGTGACATCCACGATTTGCTGCAACTTGTCCCCCATGGCACCCAGCACGAACGCCATGCCGCCGGCCCGGGTGCGCAGAAGATGATTGTAAGGCGATTTTTGTTTAGTATGCTTTTCAGGGGTGAATCGGGTGCCTTCGACAAAATTCATCACCGACACGGGAATGGTCCTGAATTTCTCGCAGGCTTTACGGGTAATTTCCAGATCCTTGCCGATCAGGTGAGGATGCTTTTTTAAAAATTGCCTCGAATAGCGTTTCATGAAAGGATAATCAAGAGCCCACCACGCCTGCCCTAGTACGGGGAACCAGAACAACTCCTTTTTAAGGAAAAATTTCAGAAACGGAATTTTGCGGTGAAGCACGTTTTGCAACACCAGGATATCCACCCAGGATTGGTGGTTGGCCACCACCAGATACCACCCCTTAGGATTGAGATTATCAAGGCCTTCCACGTCCCAATGAATGGAGTTGAATATTCTCTGGTTCAAATTGTTGACACTGATCCATGTATTGGCAAGGAACAGGAGGATGCGGCGGCACCCCTTCTGGGTCGATTTAAAGGGCAACGGTTTGAAAAGCGCCACGATAAAAAGCGGTATGCAACAACCGATGGTATTGATCAAATAAAAAAACAACGATAAGACGCCACGTGTCCCTTGAACAATCGCTTTAAACATGCAAAGCCTCGCTGAAATGATGGATAAACGAATCAACTTTTTTTGATCGCCTTTTTATAGAAAGCGCCATGAATGAACAAGCCGGCGGGCGGCATCTGACAAAAGTTTTACAAATCCGACGGGAAACCAGCCAATGGCCAAGTCAACCGATCAGTACCAAGTGAAGTCCGTTTTGAGGCAAGGCTGGCGGGTGCGCCTGCACGAAATCATCTTCGAGGCGGACACCCCGGCCGGAAAAGGATTTGACATCGTTCTCATCATCAGCATCCTGGCCAGCGTGGCTGCCGTGATGCTGGACAGCGTTTCAGGAGTACGGCAAGCCCACGGCGTTTTGCTGTACGGCATCGAATGGGGGTTTACCCTGCTTTTCACCGCCGAATATCTGCTGCGCCTGTCCTGCGTCGGCAAACCCTTCCGGTATGCGACCAGTTTTTTCGGGATAGTCGATCTGCTGGCGATCATACCCACCTATTTGAGCCTGGTCGTACCGGGCAGTCAGTATTTGCTGGTTATTCGCATTTTACGCATCCTGCGCATCTTCCGCATTCTCAAGCTGGTGCCCTATCTCAAAGAGGCCAGTCAGCTTATGCGTGCCCTGAAGGCCAGCGGACGTAAAATCGCCGTTTTTCTCTACACGGTGCTGACGCTGGTGGTTATTTTCGGATCCCTGATGTATGTTATCGAAGGCGAATCCGGTGGGTTCACCAGCATCCCGCGCAGCATTTACTGGGCCATCGTCACCCTGACCACCGTTGGTTATGGCGACATTTCGCCCCAAACCGGCCTTGGCCAGGCCGTGGCCTCCCTGGTAATGATTCTGGGCTATGCCATCATTGCCGTCCCCACCGGCATCGTGACCGTGGAAATGTCCCATGCGTTCTCGGCCGGCATATCCACCCAGGCCTGTCCCCAATGCGGCGCCGAGGGGCATGACACGGATGCAAGCCATTGTAAATTCTGCGGCGCGGCTTTATAGAAACATAGACACTTAAAATAATGAGTACATCCACATCCTCTCAATCTTTTGCCGGCGGATTATTCGCCTTCGGTGCGTTTCTCATCTGGGGGCTTAGTCCCATCTACTGGAAGGCCCTGCACAGCGTGGATGCCTTCGAAATCATCCTGCACCGCGTTTTGTGGTCTTTTACCTTTTTTATCCCCCTGTTGTTTCTGAGCCATCAATGGACAACGTTCGGGAAGGTCATACGCACCCCCAAAACCCTGGGGATACTATTGGTCACGGCTATTCTGGTGGGCGGCAACTGGCTGCTTTACATATGGGCGGTAAACAACGGCCGCGTCCTGCAGGCCAGCCTGGGGTATTATATCAATCCACTCGTCAACATCTTTCTGGGGATGGTGTTTTTAAAAGAACGCCTGCGAAAGGCCCAGGCCGTCGCCGTGGTTATGGCGAGCATGGGCGTTTTGTTCATGACATTGTGGATGGGGGTGTTTCCATGGGTCTCAATGGCGCTGGCCTTCAGTTTCGGTTTTTACGGGTTGATTCGCAAAACCGCCACGGTTACCCCCCTGGTGGGACTGGCCGTTGAAACCCTCCTGTTAACCCTGCCGGCAGGGATCTGGGTGGGCCACCTGTACCGGACGCACACGGGCGCTTTTTTGCAAGGCGGCCTGTACACGGACCTGCTTTTAATTGGCACGGGCGCGCTCACCGCCACACCGCTTCTGCTTTTCAACCTCGGGGCCAAACGGATTACCATGGCCTCCATGGGATTTATCCAGTACACGGCACCGACGGGCATGCTGATATTGGGGATAACCCTTTTCGGCGAACCCTTCACCCGGGCCCAGGCCATCACCTTCGACTCGATCTGGCTGGCGTTGGCCATCTATTCCTGGGACATGTTGCGAGTCCATAAAAAGTCGCATCGAACAAGGCGGGTAACTGGCGTTTCATCCGCTTGAAAAAGGTTTTGCCAACCACCTTTCAAATCGGCCACAAATTGTAAATTTTGTAAGAATCCAAACAACTTGACAGGGTTATTGCCGTATGATAGCTTGCGGTTGCAATATATTTGTACTTATGATTTATCGTCACCGGATCGATAAGAAAATCAAAGATGTCTTGGAGGCTGTAAAAAAACAGACTCTTAACAACGATGATTACGGGAGAATACTATGAACGGTCGCCAAAATACCGGTGAGCAACCCGAAAACGCAAATGATTCAAATGAAGACGAAATCATTGAGCTGACACAAGTTGTCGAGGAAGCGAAAGAAGACGATGTTATCGATCTGACCGAAGTCATGGACCCGCCGGAAGACGAAGCTCGAGCGTTGAATCTGGACAGCGAGGATCTGCTGGACGAAGACACGATCGATATTGTGGATCCGGTCACGGAAAGCGTCGATGATCCGGAAGAGGTCATCGATCTTGCCGAGATTGACCTGGACGATGAAATCCCCTTGAGCCTGGATCCCGACGTCACCGAGGAGCCCGCTGCCGACAGCGCCGGGCAAATCGACCTTGAGCCTGATGAAGAACAGCCGGATACTGTCCCGGAAGAAACGGAAACCGCCGTCCGGGAAGAGCCGCAAGAAGCGGTACCGGTCGTTGACGCCGCTCCCGGTTCAACCGTTGACGTTTCATTTACCGACGAGCAGCTTGAGGCGGCCCTTGAGCGAACCGTCGAGAAACTTTATGCCGAAAAAATCGAACGATTGATGATCGAAACCATAGAAAAAACGGTCACCCGGGAGATCGAAAAAATAAAACGATCCCTGACGGGAAGCGATGACAACATGCCGGGTTGACCGCAAGCGACATGTAACGAAAACGATTTTTTAACGGGGATTATTACATTAATCCCCTTTTCCTTTTTATGAGAGAGGCCCGGACCCCCGGCCGGGCAATTGGCAGAAGGAGTATAAATCAGATGAGCCAAGATTTGCTGGACAAAAGCTATTCGCCCGAGGATGTTGAAAAACGTTGGTACGCCCATTGGGAACAGGAGAAGCTGTTCGCTGCCGACGAAACGTCATCCAGCGCCCCCTTTTCAATTGTCATCCCGCCACCGAACGTCACCGGCGTACTGCATATGGGACACGCCCTCGACAACACCATACAGGACATCATTTGCCGCTATCGCCGTCTCAAGGGCGACAGCGTGCTATGGATGCCCGGTACCGACCATGCCGGCATCGCCACCCAAAATGTGGTGGAGAGGAAACTGGCCGCCGAAGGGACCGACCGTCATCAACTGGGCCGGGATAAATTCATCGAGGCGGTCTGGGAATGGCGCGAGGCGTACGGCAGCGCCATCATCAACCAGCTCAAGCGCCTGGGCGCATCCTGTGATTGGGATCGCGAGCGCTTCACCATGGACGAAGGACTCTCCAAAGCCGTCAGGAAAGTTTTTGTTCAGCTCTACGACGAAGGCCTGATCTACCAGGGCGATTACATCATCAACTGGTGCTGCCGCTGTCATACCGCCCTATCCGATCTGGAAGTCGAGCATGAAGACAAGGATGGTAATTTTTATCATATAAAATACCCGTTCAGTGACGGTTCCGGCTCTCTGACCGTCGCTACCACCCGCCCGGAGACCATGCTGGGCGACACGGCTGTTGCCATTCATCCGGAGGACGAACGCTACGCCGATCTCAAGGCCACCTCTGTTATCCTGCCGCTGACGGGCCGCGAGATTCCCATTATTCGGGACAGCTATGTGGATCTCTCCACCGGTACCGGGGCCCTGAAAGTCACCCCGGCCCACGACCCCAACGATTTCGAGATCGGTAAACGCCATAATCTGCCCAGCATCAAGGTCATCTCCGACGATGGTTCCATGAGT
Source organism: uncultured Desulfosarcina sp. (assembly GCA_963668455.2). Classification (GTDB taxonomy): domain Bacteria; phylum Desulfobacterota; class Desulfobacteria; order Desulfobacterales; family Desulfosarcinaceae; genus Desulfosarcina. The sequence goes on along the minus strand of CAXXOY010000008.1, from coordinate 2,862 downwards.
GACGAAGCGGGCCGTTTTGCCGGCATGGATCGTTTTGTCTGTCGGCAAGCCGTGGTCGAGGCCCTGCAGGAAGAGGGCTTGATGGAACGTATCGAGCCTCACCGGCATAGCGTGGGACATTGCTATCGCTGCAAGAACGTGGTTGAGCCCAATCTCTCCCGGCAATGGTTCGTCAAGGCCAAACCCCTGGCGGACAAAGCCATCGAGGCCGTGGAGACCGGCAAGACCCGCATCATCCCCGAATCGTGGAAAAAAACCTATTACGAATGGATGTACAACATTCGCGATTGGTGTATTTCCCGCCAGATCTGGTGGGGGCATCAGATTCCGGCCTGGACCTGTCAGTCGTGCGGTAAAATGACGGTGGCCATGGAAGCGCCGGAGAAGTGCCCGGATTGCGGTTCGGCCGAACTGGTCCAGGAGACTGATGTTCTCGACACCTGGTTCAGTTCGGCGTTGTGGCCCTTTTCCACCATGGGCTGGCCCGATCAGACACCCACTTTGAAAAAATACTACCCCACCTCCGTGTTGGTCACCGGATTCGATATTCTCTTTTTCTGGGTGGCCCGCATGATGATGATGGGCATCCATTTCATGGATGAAGTCCCCTTCCGTGACGTTTACCTGCATGCCCTGGTGCGCGACGAGGAAGGCAAGAAGATGAGTAAATCCAAGGGCAATGTCATCGACCCGTTGAATGTTATCGAAAAATACGGCACGGATGCTTTCCGTTTCACCCTGGCCGCCTTTACCGCCCAGGGCCGTGATATCAAGATGAGTGAAAATCGGGTGGAGGGCTACCGCCACTTCATCAACAAACTCTGGAATGCGGCCCGTTTCTCTCTCATGCACGTCGATAAGGGGTATCCGTCCATTGACGAGAACAACATTTCGCTTCAAGATCGCTGGATCATCTCCCGCCTGAACCGTGTCGCCCGGCAGACCGAGGAAGCCCTGGACGCATACAAATTCAACGAAGCCGCCGGGGTGGTCTATCAATTCGTCTGGCATGAGCTTTGCGACTGGTATCTCGAGGCCATCAAGCCCACATTGTACGACGATCAGGATCTTGAAAAGAAAAACGCAACCCTCTCCGTCTTGTGGCGAGTCTTTAAAGAGGCTCTTGTGATCATGCACCCCTTCGCGCCCTTTGTCACCGAAGAGATTTGGCACTCTTTTCCCGGAACGGACGGTTCGATCATGCGCGCAAACTGGCCGGAAACGGTTTCCCCAGGAGAGGATTCAGACGCCGAAGAGCAAATGCAAACGGTCATGGCGGTTATCACCGGGGTGCGTAACGTACGCGGTGAGATGAGCATTGCGCCCTCCACCGTTCTGAGCATCGCCGTCCAGCCGGAAGATGAGCAAACCGGCAGCCTGATCCAGAAAAACAGTGCGCTCATATCTAATCTGGCACGTCTTGATAAAATTTCCGTGGATGCAAATCTGCAGCGGCCCAAGGCCGCCGCCACCGTACTGGTGGGCGGCACCACGATCTACGTTCTGCTGGAAGGCATTATTGACTTTACCCAGGAAAACGCCCGACTGGAAAAGGAAATCGGCAAGCTCTCCAAAGAACTGGGCGGCATGAGCAAAAAACTCGGCAACGAGGATTTTCTCCAAAAAGCGCCACCGACGGTTGTCGACGGCGTTCGGGTCAAGCATGCCTCCATGTTGGAAAAAAAGCAGGCCCTGGAGGCGACGCAGAAGCGAATCATGGAAATGATGGGATAACCATGCATACCGTACAAGATCTCATTGACCTCGCACTGAGAGAAGATATCGGTCCGGGAGACATCACCACCGACCCCATTGTCGGTCCCGGGCTGATGGGCAAGGGCATCGTCGTTGCCAAGGAGGATCTGGTCATCGCCGGGTTGGATGTAGCCCGGGATGTTTTCAAAACCCTGGATCCGGCGATCCGGTTCGTCAGCACCTTCCAAGACGGCGATCACGTCACCCGCAGTTCGACGGTTATCAGCATCGAAGGCCCCTTGCGAACCCTTTTACAAGGCGAGCGCACGGCGCTCAACTTTCTCCAGCGGCTCTCCGGCATCGCCACCCAGGCCCGTGCTTTTGTGGCAAGCATCCCCCCGGACACGGTGAAACTGGTCGACACCCGCAAAACAACACCGGGATGGCGGGTTCTTGAAAAATACGCCGTGCGTGTCGGCGGTGCGTTCAATCACCGCATGGGGCTTTACGACGGCGTGCTGATCAAGGACAACCATATTGCGGTTGCCGGCAGCATCGCCAAGGCCGTCGAGCGGGTCCGCCAGGCGATCTCTCATCTGGTGAAAATCGAAGTGGAAACGACCACTCTTGATGAAGTCCGGGAGGCGCTTGCAGCCGACGCCGAGATCATCATGCTGGACAATATGGGACCGGACCAGATCCGTGAGGCCGTGGCGCTTATCGCCGGCCGCGCGCTGGTCGAGGTCTCGGGAGGAGTTACCCGCGAAACCCTCAAGGAGCTGGCCGGAACAGGTGTGGATCTCATATCCATCGGCGCGTTGACCCACTCCGCCGTTGCCGTCGATCTCAGCATGAGAATTTCCAGCGCATGATTCCGATTCGCGACACCACATCGTCCAAAACCGTTCCGGTGGTCAACAACACCATCATCGGTATCAATGTGGTGTTCTTTCTGGTTCAATTGGCCCAGGGGGCAAACCAGGATCATTTCATCTATCTTTACGGACTGGTCCCCGCCAAGCTGACCGATCCCCGCTGGACCGCCTACTTCTCCACCGGCGAGGCAATCCTCTCGTTTTTCACATTCATGTTTCTGCATGGCGGCTTCTGGCATCTGCTGGGCAACATGTGGTCTCTTTATATTTTCGGCGACAATGTCGAAGATCG
>CAXXOY010000007.1:0-512424 GCA_963668455.2 uncultured Desulfosarcina sp. | reverse complement strand
TTGGAATCCTATTTCGCCAAACTGGTGGAAACCCATTCCTGGAGCACGGTAAAAATCGATTGTTGGGGATTCAAATTTTTCTGGCAATTCGTACTCGAAAAAGAGTGGGAATGGGTCAATATCGTCAAGCCCCCCAAGGTCCAATCCCTCCCTGATATCCTGACGCCATCGGAAATCGAACAGCTTATCGCAAAAACACGAAAACTGCGTTACCGGGTTTTTCTCCTGGCCACCTATTCGATGGGTCTCAGGCTGAGCGAAACCCTATCGCTGCAAGTCGGCGACATTGACGGAAAAAGAAAACAGGTTCATATCCGCCGGGGAAAAGGCCACAAAGACCGGTTTGTTCCACTACCGGACCTCACGCTGCTTGGCTTGCGTGAATTATGGTGCAAACACAGGCATCCGACATTATTGTTTCCAAACGCCATCGGGCCACTCGATCGGATCAAACATGCAAAAAGTCACATGGACAGGGGCGGTGCACAAAATGCCATGAAAGTGGTCGTCAACGAATGCGGCATTAAAAAAAAGTCTCCGTCCATTCCCTCCGCCACAGTTTTGCCACTCATCTTCTCGAACGCGGCCTGAGTCTGCGGCATATCCAGAAGATTTTAGGGCACGCCCATCCCAATACCACCGCCCGTTATGCGCATTTGACAAGTTTCACTGAAAAAGAAAGCTTTTCCACCATCAATTCCCTGATCAACTCCATCCATGTGGATTTTAGGAAGGTGTGATCATGGAACTTGCCAAGATTTTACACCAATATCGGGAACCCTTCATGCGTAAATACCAGGGTTCTCTTTCGTCCGAACAGTTCAAGGCCTTCAAAGACATACTGGAATGCAGAACCATTGAATCCGGCGAAGTCGCGGTATCGTGTTCCCGCTGTTCTCACATTGAGTGGAAGCCCTTGTCCTGTGGAAATCGCAACTGTCCAAAATGCCAAAACCATAACACCAGCCGATGGATCGATCGACAGGTCAACAAGCTGCTACCAGTGCGCTACTTCATGGTCACGTTTACCTTGCCGTTCCAGTTGCGGGCATTGGCCAAGCGCTTGCCAACACAAATCTACTCATTGTTTTTTCTATGTGTTGCCGGTGTCCTCAAAGATTTCGGGTTGAATCCCAAACACCTGGGAGCTGAAATCGGGATGACCATGGTACTGCATACCAACAGCCGCGAGTTGAACTATCACCCCCATATCCATGTGATCGTGCTGTCAACGGTCGCGAAGAACTGAGCCAATTTGGGTCGTTAAAAATGAGCCACACGCCCCTATCTACTGAATGGCATTTATTGATTCCTCCATATTTTTCCCCTTCAAACGGTAGCTGTTTCCATTGATCGTTATCACTACGCTATGGTGAAGGAGACGATCCAATATCGCAGTGACGATGATTTGATCCTGAAGCAATTCCGCCCAATCGGAGAAGGCCTTGTTAGACGTGATTACGGTACTGGCCTTTTCATAGCGGGTGGCTACAAACTGAAAGAACAGATTGCATTCCTGTCGGTCGATGGGCGTGTACCCAACCTCATCCACGATCACAAGTGAGGATTTATAGTAGCTTCGCCCCTTGCCGGGACGCCCCGCTTCATGGTCCTTCTTCAGTTTGACGATCAGGTCCGCCATGGTTGTGAAATAGATGCTCATACCCGCTTGGCAGGCTTTTAAAGCCAAAGATACAGCCAGGTGCGTCTTGCCAACACCGGGAGGGCCAAGAAAAATGACATTTCCATTTTGGCGAATGAATGTCAGATCAAATAACGACATGACACGCCTACGATCCAGTTTGGGCTGGAAGGTAAAATCGAATTCATCAATACCCTTTGTGAACGGTAATCCTGATATCTTCAGGGCCGTTTCAATCCGGCGTTGTTCCTTCTGCGCCACTTCTTCCTCAAGCAAGTCATCCAAAAAGCTGAGATAGCTTTGGCTGTTTTGCTCGGCGGATTTAACGATACTGTCCAGGATCTCCCGTATCCTGGGCAAACGCAGCCTGGTCAAATTGGCTTCAATGCGATTGGCCACCAATGTGTCCGTCATAATTGTACCTCCTGTGCGAACTGCTCGTAGGTATCAATCGGGCGGATATCCACCGGTATGTCATACAGGGGCTTATTCGGGCTGATGGTGCATTTGGCGCGGCCCTTACCCTGCTTAGGATGAGCGTATTTGCGCCGGTTCATCTCACGGTCCTTTTTCAGTTCCGCATAAAAGCGCTTGTCTTGAACAAGATTACCTTTGGACGAAGGGATTGTATAAATGACGACCAGACGGTTATCGTCAAAGATCCGCAGGGTACATTCCTTAACTCTCAGAACAACGGTTTTCCCCACCAGCTTGTGCGGGACAACAAAGCCATTGCCTTCGAATCTAACCGTACAATCCTTATGGACTTTCCTGAAGATCCTGTAGGAAGTATCGAAAGGCTGTCGTGGTAACTGGCTAAGATGTGGTTGTTCTCTTTCAAAACGGTCAGCGACGACTTCGTGGGTGGTGCCATGTATCCGCTGATCTTTTATTCGTAACCAACGGTTCAGATCTTTGTTGGCTGTTTCGAGGCAAGCGTATCCATAGCCGCGCCAAAAGCCCTCACGGATGAAGGTGTAAGGTCTCTCGACCTTTCCCTTCACCCAAGCCGCATAGGCTGGTGCCACCCGTGGGATGAACCCGTAATGCAGAGCAAAACCGATCAATGTATCGTTGAATTTGTCTCGTCCCGCTATCCGACCAATGTAGACATTTTTCATCCGGTCATACAAAATTTCGGTGGGCACGCCGCCGAAGTAGTCGAAGGCCCGGATATGGCAATCCAGAAAAGTCGTCAGGTCGCAGTGTCTAATCAGCTCTGCATAGATTTTACGAGAGTAGCCCAAAATTATTGAGAAGAGATATAATTTCTCGACGTTTCCATCGGCATGCTCAACCTGAAACTCTGCAAAATCTACCTGTGCCTGGTAGCCGGGCTCTGTTTCAAATCGCATGTAGGCAACCTTTTGGTGTTGCCCCTTTAGTTGGGCTACCCGGCGTTTGACGATTTCGTAGCTTCCGGTAAACCCCATGTTGACCAGTCTGTCGTAAATCCAGGTCGCCGTATAGTCGTCTTCGGAAAGCCAAGCGTCTATATTGTCCTTAAATGGGTCAAGCAGGCTTCTGCGCCGCCTGGGTTCTGCTGGGGCAAGGATCAACTCCGGATCATCAATGTATTTTTTAACGGTGTTACGGCTGACGCCAAGCTTCCTGGCAATTGCTCGCTGGGTCAGTCCCTTGCGGTGCAAAGTGAGAATATCCAAAATGGTCTCCTTTTTTCAAAGGTTGAACCTCCTGATTAGTTCTTAGTGAAAAATGCTCACATTAAGCATTTTCCACCACGATGGGTGGCTCAATCTTAAACGACCATTTTTGGCTCAGTTTATCACGACCATTAACACGTGCCCGGTGGCGGCATCATCCGCTCAAGAAAACAGTGGAAAAAGAAAAAGGGGAAATATCTGTTCAGGCAGAAAAACCTCGCCAAGGTCTTTCGTGCGCGTTTTTTGGAACAACTGAGCAAAGGTGGCCTTCCCATTCCAACAGCCCCTTGCGAATGGATCGTCGATTGCCGGCAGGTTGGGAAAGGGCTCTCAGCCATCAAATACCTTTCCAAATACCTGTACAAAGGCGTTATCGGCGAGAAGAACATCGTTGAAAACGAAGATGGCAAGGTTACCTTTCAGTATGTCGATAGTAAAACCAAAGCTATTGAAAACCGCACACTATTAGGTGAGGATTTTATTTACCTGATCCTGCAGCATGTACTGCCCAAAGGCTTCCGAAGGGTGAGAGATTACGGGTTTCTGCATCCCAACTCGAAAAAGCTCCTATCCTTGGTCCAATTGGTTTTACATGTGAGCATTCCTGAAATTCTGCTTCGGGTTCGTCAGGCCTTCAAGTGTTCCCGTTGCAAATCACCTATGGTGGTCATCGGCTTCAGGTTCGAACCTGGATAACCATAACGCCGGTAAAGGATAGTGGCTCACGATAAATATAGGAGGTTTTGATCGTTTTATGAAAAATATGATTTTTAATTTGCCTGTTCAGGGCCGACGCACGAGTATGCTCAAAAAACGCTGAATATTTCAAAGAACGGTCTCACCCAGATCCCACCTGAAAAGATATTCCCTTTATAATAGATCCGTCTTCAAATCGGGCTTGTTCAACAACCGGATAAGATCGTGGATCGCTTCACTCTCACGATCTATCCTTATTCGTTCGGCTGTCAGATCCCTTCGATCTGTAGAGATCCAGTAATCGACGCCTTCAACCCGGTACCCTACGAGCCGTACCGGGTTTTGGGATTGATTTTTATTTGCTTCTGTACCAAGCAGAACTTCGGCATCAAAAAAGACGATACTGTCCGGGCAGACATCATTTGCACTGACGATGGTTTTGATTGTTTTTGCTTTGATCCGAATAACGAAATGCTTGTTCTGATCTTGTAGGTGATCAAACAGGGAATGCTCCTGGTATCCTCGATCGGCAACCACGGTATGGCCGGCAGGTGTGATGGGATCAACAAAAGGCCTTTCAGCGCCATTACCCTCCGTAAAGAAAACTTTCGATGGGATCCCGCGGTTCAAATCAAGACCAAAGTGGATTTTACATTTTTTGGATCGATTACGGTAATCTGCCCAGAGCATTGACATAGTTGCATCAATTAAAGAGCCATCAAGGGCAATAAGTTTGCCGAAATCTGGGCAACGGTTGGGGAGAGTGCCAGATGCCTTTTGGCGGAGTTTTTCGAAAACAATTTGGAGTTGTTCGAGTCCTCTTGAATTGATAGCTTCCGAGAAGCTGCTTTTTTTAATGCCATTTTCCGGGGCTATGTTTTTCCGAGCAAAGCCATCCTCCGCAAGTACCTGAAGCATGTGACGTGCTGAGACATGCTCTTCGAGGTGGTAGAAAATCAGTATTTTTAATTGGTCTTCGGTAAAGGTCCAATAAACCACATCTTCACAGATCCAACACGTCATGGCAATATACCCTTCAAAAAAAGGAGGGCACCACATGCCAAAAAATTTCGATCAGCAAAGCGACCAAGGAAGACGAGAATTTTGGGAGGGCCATCTTGAACAATGGGAACAAAGCGGCCTGAGCCAACTCGCCTATTGCCGTCAACACCATCTCAAATCTCATCGGTTTTATTACTGGCGACGACGGATTTTAAAAAAGCAAACGAATGTTTCGTTTTTGCCCATAAGACTTTCCGCCAATCCAATGCCTCATCCGCAAACCGTTCGCGTTCTCATGCCAAACGGATGTTCCATTGAGATAGAAGGGCTGGATGGCTCGGAACAATTAACCCGTTTGGTTAATCTCGTGGCAGGTTTATGATGCTGCCCGATTACCCGCAACAGGTCTATCTGGCCGTTGGCGATACGGATATGCGAAAGTCGATCAATGGGCTGTCAGTTTTGGTCGAGCAGGCCATGAGACATAATCCTTTTACCGGCGACATGTTCGTTTTCTGCAACCGGCGCCGCAACATGATTAAAATTCTTTACTGGGATCAAAACGGTTTTGCCTTATGGCACAAACGACTTGAGAAGCAGCGATTCCATTGGCCCACGTCAACAGACGAAGTCGTTTCTCTTGAGACGAAGGAGCTCGAGTGGCTTCTTGCCGGCCTGGATTATACGCACGCACATAGCCGTTTAACCTACCGTTTCGCAAGCTGAGAAAATAGCATTTTACATCGTTTAAACATTTACAATTACAGTCAGTTATGATACTTAACGGGCATGACTTCGGAACTGACAAACTTGCCTGAAGACGCCCAGTCCTTAAAGCAGATCGTTTTCTCTCAAAAGCAGCAGATCGAGTATTTAGAGGAGATGAACCGGCTGCTGAAGAACGAGCTGTTCGGTCGCAAAAGCGAAGTCATCCCTACTGTCAATCCCAACCAGCTTCAGTTGTTCGCCCCGGATAAGCCTGTTGAACCGATTCAAAACGATGACGAAATCGTCGTTCCAGAGCATACCCGTAAAAAACGTGGCCGCAAGCCATTGCCCGAGGAACTGCCGCGAGTCGAGGTTATCCACGATATCTCTGAAGACGAGAAACGTTGTGCGTGTGGCGCAGAATTGAGCCGAATCGGCGAAGAGATCTGCGAGAAACTCGATTACGTTCCGCCCAAGATTCGGGTGATTCGTCACGTTCGCCCCAAATATGCCTGCAAGGCTTGCGAAGGCGTCGAGGACGATGGCCCCACGGTCAAAATCGCACCACCGGTAAAACAACTGATCCCCAAAAGCAACGCCACCGAGGGTCTGCTGGCGCACGTTGCCACATCGAAATTTGCCGATGCGATTCCCCTGAACCGCCAACAAAAAATATTCGGCCGCCTGGGCGTCGATATCTCAAAGTCCACCATGGCCAACTGGATGATCGAAACCGCCGGTTGCAGTCAACCGATCATCGAACTTTTGCAACAGGAAATTCGAAGCGGGCCTGTGATCAATATCGACGAAAGCCCATTTCAAGTTCTCCAGGAACCGGGACGCAACAATACCACAAAGTCGTATATGTGGGTATTTTGCGGCGGACCGTTGGGCGCCCCCGTGGTGCTATATCAATACCATCCAACCCGTAGTGGCAAGGTGGTGCACGATATGCTGGACGACTATACAGGCTACGTTCAAAGCGACGGTTACAGCGGCTACGATCAGCTTTCCCAAAAAGAGGGTATTACTCATCTTGGATGCCTGACGCATGCCCGGCGTAAATTCGTCGAAGTGAACAAGGGCCGCAAGCGTGGCAAGCAAAAAACATCCAAGAACCTTGCCGACGAAGCATTGGAATATATTGGCGCGCTGTACGACATCGAACGATATGCTCGGAAAAACGATCTCTCATATGAGCAAATACTTGAATTGCGGCAGGAGAAGTCCGAGCCGATCCTGGATAAATTCAAGACCTGGCTGGATACCTATCATCCGCAGGTTCCTCCCAAAGGCCTGCTCGGCAAGGCTATCCAATACACCCTGAATCAATGGGACAAACTTGTTGGCTATACCGAAGCCGGATTCCTGAAACCCGACAACAATGTTGCCGAAAATGCCATTCGGCCGTTTGTGGTGGGCCGAAAAAACTGGCTGTTCTCGGGAGCGCCCAGGGGGGCCGAAGCCAGTGCCACCTTTTTCAGTCTGATCGAAACTGCAAAGGCCAATGGTCTGGAGCCGTACGCCTACCTACGCTACCTGTTTGCCAAATTGCCTTTTGCCGAAACGCCGGAAGATTACCAGGCTCTCTTGCCTAAAAATCTCGACAACGATACGCTGTCGCAAGTTCTTTTTCCAAGTTAACCGACTCCGCGTCCGATCCAAAATCTTTTCCACACACTGTGAGCGCACCATGACAAATCTGGTGACGCTTGTTAAGGTGGGGTCTATTGGACCTTTACGGTCTTCGAAGTTCATTTTGAGAGGTCTGTCTCCACGGGACGCGAGCACTGGTATTTCTGGTATAACATCCTCAACGGGTTGTAAAAATTTGAAAAATGAATCCGAGCGAAGTTTTCTCTGATCCGGCTGGAATGAGCTTGGCATGTAACCCCCTGTAATTATGATTAAAAGTTACAGGGGGGGCAAAAAATTTCTATTTACTTGTCAAGAGAAAAATTCACTTTTTTTCATTTTTTTTAACCATTTATGAATACATAGCACGAAAGCAATAATCTAACCGGACATTACTGAATTATAATAGTGTTCAGTAAAAAATTGGTGGAAAAAAACATACACTGAATCGAGACGCTTTATATTTTTTCATCTTGCTCGTCTGCTTTGTTTAGCAAGTGGAGTCGACAATTATTTTGCAGATTGTTAGGATATGATTCGATGGTGTTCCCAAGTAATTTGAACAGATCCTCTCAAGCTTTTAATAATACCATTAATAGCAGCGATATTGATGAGGACAAAATAGAACGAGTAATAAAAAGGTTTGAAAGAAACTGCAAAACCATCAAGAAGGTATCCCAAATAGGCAAATGCTAAAAAAATAATCTCAAATATAAAAATAACTTGGAAAGCATTCACATTGGCGAGTGCAAGAACCAAAGATGAAACAATGAAGCTGAATAAAAAAAGACCTGTGAACCAACGAAGTAACTTGTGAGATATCAGCTGGAAGCTAAATATACCAGTATAAAAAGGATTTAAAGCATTTTTAACACTTAATAAACCGCTAAAACTACGATTGACAATTCGTGTTTTGCGCAGGAATTCCTTTTTGAATTCACCTGCAGCTTCCTCAAAACAAACTGCCAATGGTTCATAAATTCCTCTGTAACCACTAACGATAATTTGCAAAGGATTTACGAAATCGTTGATATCGGTATCTTTTAACGGCTTATACAATCCTTTTCGAATAGCATATATGGCACCGTCACCACCTACAATTGAATGTATTGAACTTTCCATTTGTTTGATTTTAATTTCATATCGCCAATAGGTGTTTTCGCTGATGCTCGCGTCAGAGTTTTTAACGCCAACATATTTAGCCTCACCAACAGCATATCCAACAATAGGATCTGCAAAGTTTTCTACAAGTTGGATAATAGCATCAGACTGGTAAATAGCATTGGCATCGGAAAAAATGATTATTTCACCCATAGCCCGTTGAACAGCCCCGTTAAGCCCAAAGGTTTTCCCCCTTCGGTTTTCTTGTCTGATAAGACGAACCCCTTGGGCTTCATATTCACGCACGATTTTGTCTGTACTGTCTGTGGATGCATCAGAAATAACAATAATTTCATATTTTTCTTTAGGATAATCCAAGGATAGCGCATTTTCTATTTTTTTGCGAATGACGGCCCCTTCGTTATAACAGGATATCAGAAGGCTAACCGTTGGTCGAATTGGTTCTTTCTTTATTGCGGGCCCCGGACAGGTCTTGCTTAACACTATCAAAAGAACCGGGTAACCAATATATATATATAATAATAGGCATAGATTGAGAATTGAAAAATAAAGGATAATTTCAGTCATTTTAATAGTACCCATTAAATTATTAAATAGAGATAACTTCTTAAATGGAAAAGTACACTTACACTATAGATAGGAGTAGAACTCAGGAAGGGCAAACTATAATGGCGATAAACTGTCAGGATCCAAATTGAACTCGGTACAAACCATTAATCTTCAGTAAAACATAAAAACTATCGAAAGCATTGTTTGTGCATATTATTCGTCAGCCAAATATTACTGTCTGTTTGCTTTCTTGTTAAGGATTTTGATGATTTTCTCCATCTTGTCAAATATTTGAGAAATATGTTCACGACCCCATATGCATTACGAAGCAAAACTAAGTTGCTTACTGCTAATTTGATCTCGATTTCAATAGCAGGCGAGTTTGTTATTGTCAAGGTTAACCATAGTTTAAAAAATACCAATTTCACAGTGGTTGTCTGTAACCAATATAAATAACAATATATTCGCACTTAAGAAATGACATCAAGCTGAAATTTTCGACTTCTATCTGAAAGTATTCCCAAAAAAAATGCTGATTATAACGGATTTAGGAGGGCTTGATCACAGAAAGCAAAACATGCAGTGGTATGATTCGATCAAAATCACAACATGTAGAATTTGTGGAGTATGTTTTCGAATATATTTTTATCACTACTGTCCTAAATAGCCAGAAAAGCGAAACAGCCCTTTGATATTTCAGCGGTTTAGGTGAAAAATCTGCATATTTAAAAGTCAGGTTGCCACTTTTAGTTGGTGCTGTCCAATTCCCTTAAACACTGATTTTCGCGTAAGGTTTAACCGTCATACCGATATAAGAATTTGACACCTGCTGCTACTGAAATTTCAACCCCAGTTCGGCTCCATTGAGCCAACTTAAAGTTCTGGGCACTCTGTGCCAGGGAACAGATCTTAGAATTGGGTTGTGAGCTCTTTTCGGATAGGTGACGGTTATTTTGTTGCCGTCGGTTGTTATTTTTCCTTTTCCCCTTACAAAATCCCGGTTAATTTTTGGGGCGCCGCAGTCTTCAAAACCGCGCAACTTTTTCGCCAACATACTGTAAAGCGTATCCGCGATTATTGTCATTACAACGTCAAAATGAACCTTGATCAGGATGGGGGATGATAACATATAGAGATTGAAAAACTTTACGGCTTCCGAGATAGCATTTTCCACTCGCCAGCGCCTTGAATAATTCCCGACTAAAACTTCCACAGGAGTTTCAAGGTCGTTGGAAATCAGAAAGGTTGGCTTTTCTCTACCATTACCGCGAATAATCACCTGGCGCAGTTGGTCGCTATAATTTTTCATTTCGACCATTGATTCATATACCAGCGGCCTTGGATATTTTCTTTTCGCATGCGGAATGTGGACGCGCTGCCATGGGCCGAGGTCGTCTATGTTATCAATCAGCTTTTTTCCTCGACGTCGGAGCGTGATAAATTTTATCCCCAGTTGAGTCAAGGTGGAAAGATTTGGGTAACTGGTAAATTTTGAATCAAAAACGAAAGTCGGAGAAACGCCCCTTTGCATCGTTTTCCAGAAAGAGAAAAAGTCCAAGATTTGATCGTCAGCCTCTTGCTTTTGGATATCTGCGGCTGTGTAAAGAATCAGCTTGGATTCGGCATCTTGAGCAAATAAGGTTAACGCACCCTTCATCACTTTGTTCCGAGCGCCTGCCCAATGCTTTTGTAAAACGGATTCTTCTCCAAAATGGGGTATGGTGTGAAAATCCATATTGATCACCTGCTTGTCGTACAAACCAAGCTTTATCACCTGATTTACAAATGCCTTCTGCAGTTTCATCAAGTGGGCAGTATCGATGCTGTAGGAGTAGGTTGACATCTCTGTGCACTTGGGTAGCACATTGAGTCCGGCAAAAAGGCCCGCTCCCGGATCAAATGAATGTTCCCCCATATGGGCGTATCGCTGGGTACCAAGAAGCTTGAGAGCAAGAAATGAAAGAAAGTAATTGGTTGCCGGAATCTTTTTGCTTCCTGGCAAATCGGCTTTCTTAACGATCTCATCAATTTTGATGAACTCGTAAAAAGTCGAAAAGACAACCGCCTGAAATAATACATAAAATTGTTTTTCTAACTTGATAAATTGCTACCTTTGTGGTATGTATGTACATATAAATTCAACTGGTTGTAAGGAATAATAATGATTCGCCACAACGATCACAAACAGCAGCAACTTTTCGATCCCTGGGGCCATCTGAGCCCCAAGAGAAGGCAAATGCTTGAGCACTCATGGCCGGGGGTATTCCAAAAATTTATTCTCCCTGAGTTGCCTGTTAGCGAACTTAGCCCTTTTTTCAACTCCGGCTTTGGTCGGCCGACGAAAGACCTCTATATGGTCCTGGGCGTACTCGTCCTCAAGGAAATGTTCGACCTGACCGACTATGAGGCTATCGATCAACTGGCTTTCAATATTCAGTGGCACTATGCCCTTAATATCACCGAAGAGTCGGATTCGGCCAAATACATGTGTCCCAAGACCTTATGGAACATGCGCACGATCGTTGCCGAAAACGGGTTGGAAAAGGCCCTGTTTAATGCCGGCACACAAAAACTGGCCGAAGTGTTCAACGTCGATGCTGACAAGCAGCGCATCGACTCTGTCCATATTCAATCCAATATGCGCAAACTGGGGCGCATCACAATCTTCTCGAACTCAATCCATAAGTTTTTAAAAAACCTGAAACGGCAACACCCATCCTTGCTCTCCACCATTGAAGATGCATTGATGGAAAGGTATCTGACGGAAAAAGCGCTATCGTGCTTTGCCATGGTAAAACCCTCCAAAAGCCAGAAAACATTGGATCGGGTCAGTACCGATTTGTACGCTTTGGTCCAGCGATTCCAGGATAACTTCGATGTCCAGTCGATGCATAGCTTCAAGTTGCTTCAACGCATTTTAGATGAGCAATGCACGGTTTCGCTTTCGGATGACGGTGTCGAGATCTCGGTTAAGGAAGCCAAACGGATTCCCTCCGATTCCCTGCAAAACCCTTCGGACCTGGAAGCCGGTTATAGCGGCCACAAAGGCCAGGGTTATCAGGTTCAAGTGATGGAGACTTATACGGATACCGACGATGCGGACGAAAAGGCGAAAACCTTGAATTTGATTACCCATGTCGAGGTCGAAAGCGCCCACGAAAGCGACGCGAACGCCCTGATTCCCGCTATCGAGTCTACTCAAGAAAGAGATCTTGGACCTCGGAAAGTCTTGGCGGACTCGCTTTATGGAAGCGACGACAATGTCCAAACCGCCAAGGACAAAGGCGTCGAAGCGATATCTCCTCCCATGGGCAGTGAGAAGGAAGGAACGCTCAACCTCGGAGATTTTGAAACGGGAAAAGGCGGCAAGGTCATTCGTTGCCCCCAAGGCCATGCGCCCATCCACACCAAGAAAAAGAAGGATCGACACTGTGCGGCTTTTGACCTGAGCCATTGCGAAAACTGCCCGAACCGTGAGATTTGTCCTGTAAAGCCCGGCAAGAAGGCCTTTTCCTTTCGCTACAACGATAAGCAGTTGCGTATCGCGTTAAGACGAGAAGAAGTCCAAACCGACGAGTTCAAGGACTGCTATCGATGGCGGGCGGGTGTGGAAGCCACCATGAGCGAGTATGACCGACGAACCGGGGTAAAGCACCTTCGGGTTCGCGGTATGGAATCTGTCCGCTATAGCGCTACCTTGAAAGCCCTCGGGCTCAACATATTGAGGGCCGCGGCGGTAATGGCGGCAATATTTGTCGGAATGCCTGACAATACTGCCTCAAGGTGCGGCCATGGAGCCGGTATTAGCGTTTTCAAAGAGCTGCTTCTAAAAGTGTTTACCGTTTTGGCTTTGTTGTTGACCCGGGTCAACTTATATCGGGCATATACCCACTAACTATTTTTTCAAGAAACGACTTTTTACGGGACTGTCAATTTTAAGACGCTCGATAAACGGTGCAAACAGGAAAACACCGGCAGCGTCACAGTCAAACTTACTGTATTTAAATTCATTGATTTGGATGCTGTGGGATGCCGCCGGTACGCTAGCTCCCTTGACAGTGATTCCTATTTGGAGGCGGCTTCTCCTTGGAAGCTTTGAGTAGCCTTCCTCCGCAAGAACACGCTCAACAGTGCGGACGGAAAGTTCAATACCATCCTCCGAGAGCAGTTGTACAATCTCTCCTGCCGATAATCTATGTTCTCGCATGGTACGAACTTTGTTACGGGTCAGGGCATCCACTTTCCTTCGCTTGATCTTGCCTTCAGGGACAGGCTCTGAAAAATCAATTTTTCCATGGATGAACTGGTGTCGCAATAAATTGACATAGCTTATGGAATACCCAAATCGCTCTGCGACCACTTTCGCAGGCAGGCGATCCACAAAGGAAGCTCTCAAAGCTTCATACCGTTTTTGCCAATTATGAACCGGGTGCAGGAACAATTTTTCATCTCTCATACCCTTTATATAGTATGTGGCGCTTATAAATACAATTGCAAATTGTAAAAATTTTAATTACATCGTGCCCACATGTATTGGAATTATTGGATAGAATCTCTTTTATCCTGATATATTAGCAGATTACAAAACCCATGTTGAAACTCGAAGAAATACCCATTTTCTCGTAAAAATTTTAACCTTCTGCTATCTTATATTTATACGTCATAAGGTATAATAATTCTGACAATATTGGATATGGTAATATCCGATGTTACCCATTGTAATAATTGAAATTAGTAAGGCTTAAAGAAAACAGTAGCAGTGTTGATGTTTAAAATATTTTCGAAACGCGAAAATCGGTGTTAAAAGGAAGTAATTCAGACAAAACCCGAGAGAAAATGGCGTGGCAACATACATACAGAATCAAAGTAAAGGTCCAATAAACCACATCTTCACAGATCCAACACGTCATGGCAATATACCCTTCAAAAAAAGGAGGGCACCACATGCCAAAAGATTTCGATCAGCAAAGCGACCAAGGAAGACGAGAATTTTGGGAGGGCCATCTTGAACAATGGGAACAAAGCGGCCTGAGCCAACTCGCCTATTGCCGTCAACACCATCTCAAATCTCATCGGTTTTATTACTGGCGACGACGGATTTTAAAAAAGCAAACGAATGTTTCGTTTTTGCCCATAAGACTTTCCGCCAATCCAATGCCTCATCCGCAAACCGTTCGCGTTCTCATGCCAAACGGATGTTCCATTGAGATAGAAGGGCTGGATGGCTCGGAACAATTAACCCGTTTGGTTAATCTCGTGGCAGGTTTATGATGCTGCCCGATTACCCGCAACAGGTCTATCTGGCCGTTGGCGATACGGATATGCGCAAGTCGATCAATGGGCTGTCAGTTTTGGTCGAGCAGGCCATGAGACATAATCCTTTTACCGGCGACATGTTCGTTTTCTGCAACCGGCGCCGCAACATGATTAAAATTCTTTACTGGGATCAAAACGGTTTTGCCTTATGGCACAAACGACTTGAGAAGCAGCGATTCCATTGGCCCACGTCAACAGGCGAAGTCGTTTCTCTTGAGACGAAGGAGCTCGAGTGGCTTCTTGCCGGCCTGGATTATACGCACGCACATAGCCGTTTAAACTACCGTTTCGCAAGCTGAAAAAATAGCATTTTACATCGTTTAAACATTTACAATTACAGTCAGTTATGATACTTAACGGGCATGACTTCGGAACTGATAAACTTGCCTGAAGACGCCCAGTCCTTAAAGCAGATCGTTTTCTCTCAAAAGCAGCAGATCGAGTATTTAGAGGAGATGAACCGGCTGCTGAAGAACGAGCTGTTCGGTCGCAAAAGCGAAGTCATCCCTACTGTCAATCCCAACCAGCTTCAGTTGTTCGCCCCGGATAAGCCTGTTGAACCGATTCAAAACGATGACGAAATTGTCGTCCCAGAGCATACCCGCAAAAAACGTGGCCGCAAGCCATTGCCCGAGGAACTGCCGCGAGTCGAGGTTATCCACGATATCCCTGAAGACGAGAAACGTTGTGCGTGTGGCGCGGAATTGAGCCGAATCGGCGAAGAGATCTGCGAGAAACTCGATTACGTTCCGCCCAAGATTCGGGTGATTCGTCACGTTCGCCCCAAATATGCCTGCAAGGCTTGCGAAGGCGTCGAGGACGATGGCCCCACGGTCAAAATCGCACCACCGGTAAAACAACTGATCCCCAAAAGCAACGCCACCGAGGGTCTGCTGGCGCACGTCGCCACATCGAAATTTGCCGATGCGATTCCCCTGAACCGCCAACGAAAAATATTCGGCCGCCTGGGCGTCGATATCTCAAAGTCCACCATGGCCAACTGGATGATCGAAACCGCCGGTTGCAGTCAACCGATCATCGAACTTTTGCAACAGGAAATTCGAAGCGGGCCTGCGATCAATATCGACGAAAGCCCATTTCAAGTTCTCCAGGAACCGGGACGCAACAATACCACAAAGTCGTATATGTGGGTATTTTGCGGCGGACCGTTGGGCGCCCCCGTGGTGCTATATCAATACCATCCAACCCGTAGTGGCAAGGTGGTGCACGATATGCTGGACGACTATACAGGCTACGTTCAAAGCGACGGTTACAGCGGCTACGATCAGCTTTCCCAAAAAGAGGGTATTACTCATCTTGGATGCCTGACGCATGCCCGGCGTAAATTCGTCGAAGTGAACAAGGGCCGCAAGCGTGGCAAGCAAAAAACATCCAAGAACCTTGCCGACGAAGCATTGGAATATATTGGCGCGCTGTACGACATCGAACGGTATGCTCGGAAAAACGATCTCTCATATGAGCAAATACTTGAATTGCGTCAGGAGAAGTCCAAGCCGATCCTGGATAAATTCAAGACCTGGCTGGATACCTATCATCCGCAGGTTCCTCCCAAAGGCCTGCTTGGCAAGGCTATCCAATATACACTGAATCAATGGGACAAACTTGTTGGCTATACCGAAGCCGGATTCCTGAAACCCGACAACAATGTTGCCGAAAATGCCATTCGGCCTTTTGTGGTGGACCGAAAAAATTGGCTATTCTCGGGAGCGCCCAGGGGTGCCGATGCCAGCGCCACCTTTTTCAGCCTCATTGAAACCGCCAAGGCCAACGGCCTGGAGCCGTACGCCTACCTACGCTACCTGTTTGCCAAATTGCCTTTTGCCGAAACGCCGGAAGATTACCAGGCGCTCTTACCTAAAAATCTCGACAACGATACGCTGTCGCAAGTTCCTTTTCCAAGTTAACCGACTCCGCGTCCGGTTCAAAATCTTTTCCACACACTGTGAGCGCACTATGACAAATTTGGTGACGCTTGTTAAGGTGGGGTCTATTGGACCTTTACGAATCAAATTTGTCCACAAAACGCCATGCGATCAAATTTTATGTGCATATGTTCGCAAATTGTATGCCTACGGACGCACTTCTGCCACGGATTTTGCTTTGAACTTTTGGCCTTTTACCGGCTATTCAATTGCTGGCGCGTTTTGACATCGACTGAATAACTCTGGAAACCGCAGATTCTCAAAACATGCTTTGGATATTTTCAGGATCGTTTCCCCACTGTGGGAGACAATCTTTCCGGCAATGTCGATCAATCGTCTGCGCACCGCGCTGGCATAGGAACCGACAGCCATGACAGGTGCACTAACATCTTCTTTGAAGGATTCGAGCAGAAAATGACCGACCAGCATCGAATAATACCACGCGGCGTTGGGATTTAACTGTTTGAACGGGAGCTGCTCATGGCCAAAATCCTTCAAGGCTCGATTGGCCAACTCGTCGCTGCAACGTTCATGATAACAGGCAATCAGTCCACTGGTCGTCAAATAATCGGTCGCTCCGATATTTTTAAGAAATCCATCAATGGCCATGCCTTGCCCAATGTTGGTGATGATGACCGTATCCGGTCGGCAACCTGGCAGATAAAGCTGATTGTGATCGTCATGCATCAAGCGACAATAGATTGCCCGTCTAAATCGCTTCCAGTTTCCTTGCCGGCAAGCGAACTCGGCATATTGCCAGGATTGCTTTTTCGTGGATGCAAATCGTTCCCATCGGTCCTCATCCCAGTTGGCGGCAACCTGTTTGATGTTTTCATACATCTTGCCACCGCAGAGGTAGCTGACCTGAAGGGCTTCACACAGGTTGAATATTTTCTGGTCGAAAAAGCCACTATCCATGCGAATGATGATCGGTACGTTCCAGCGATAGTCTCTTTTGATTTTTATGACCATGTGCTGGATCATATTCAGCACGGTATCGCCGTGATTGGAATGCTTGTCTCCGCTGCGAAACACGGCATCCACGATGAAACGGCCCCAGTTCATTTTAAGGGGCTGGAATCCCTTTTTCTTTTTGTAGGTTGGCTTGACACCATGGCGGTAAAGCGCATCGTCGTTATCCATGACCATGGTATCGATACCCAACTCGATGACATCGGGCTGGGTGATCCGCAAGCGCCACAGGAAAAGCGTTTGCAACAACCGACGGAACAAAAACACCCGTGTCCAGGCAAAAGCTTTGAAAAATCGTTTGATCTGATGAGAAGATGCCATACTCTTCTCATCCGTCTCGATGCTTCCAGCGTATCCGCCATCCTGGGAAATCTGGTCGAAATAGGTCAAACGACGGCTGGTGCCATCCACAAAAAAGCACAGCACCTGTTTGAAAAGCTCTGTAATCGCCAAGCCTTTGCGATTCTTGCGGATCGAACCGAACCAGCGATCAAACCAATCGAAAATCTCAATTCCGTGCAAATACGCAACGAACAACGCCAATCCTGCTCTGTCGGTCAATCGATCGGAAGTCGTTTCGATGCGCCGAATTTTAAGTTCATTTTGCCGGTAGTTTTTGCTATGCTTGCTCATAGAGTCCTTTACCTATTGGGTGTGTTTATCCTTGTTGATGACTTGGCGGTTTTTAACAAGCATTATAACACGTTATCCAATTTTAAAGGACTCTTTTCTTTTGATAATCGCTTATTTTAGGTTCAATGCCGTTTCCTTAAGCGGAGAGATGTTAAAAAACTTTAAATAAACAATGGGTTATGCTATAATACTACATGCTTTATTGCGGAACAAATCCCACCATAAAAGGAGAAAAAATGATTGAAAATGAGAAGATTGGCATGGAGCTTGATTTGCCACATGTGTGTCACAACTTGTTGAATCTATAAAAAATATCATCCATTCTAATAATTTCCGAGATAGAAACAAAGAAAATCCAAAAGATTTTACTCGAAATAGGCTTTTGCCGTTTCATGAACTCATTTTCTTTTTAATGAACATAAACAACCAATCATATCAAGAAGAACTGGATCGATATTTCCAGGTCCTTCACCATGCCGAGGTTCCAGAACGTATTTTGTATAAAGGAAATTTGTCCAAAGCCCGTGCAAAACTGAAGCATAACGCCTTTATAGAGCTAAACGATCACATGGTGAATTTCTTTTACAATCATTTCAGATCGGAAACGTGGTTCGGATTCAACCTCCTTGCCGTAGATGGCACAACACTCAGATTACCGCGCGAAGCAAACATTGAAAATCATTTTGGTGCCTGGAATCCTACGAGGGGCGATAGAACTTGCCCAAAAGCCAGGAGCTCTCAAATGTTCGATGTGCTCAACAAAATCACTGTCGATGCCATCATCAGCCCCAAAAGTAAAGGCGAAAGGGAGCTAGCAGCAAGACATTTTAAAAAGATCCACCCCAGTGATCTTATCCTTTTGGATCGTGGATATCCTTCTCATTGGCTGTTCGCTCTGATTTTATCAATGGGAGCTAATTTCTGCGCCAGGGTCTCGTACAATCAATGGAAATTGGTTGAAAAGTTCTACCATTCAGGAAAAAAGGAACAAATCGCTAAGATCATTCCCACTCCTCAATCTCTTCGCAAGTCCCATAGAATGGGGATTGATAACTGTAATGGGGCAATAAAAATTCGAACAAAATCCTCAAATCAGGGTAACACGCACTTCTGTTGGTAGCAGTTCAGGAACTGACAAAACAGTTCCAACATTTCTGTTTTTTGATCACTGGTTAGATCGGTCCTTTTGTCTATTAAAATTTCCATTTCCTTTTTTAATGGCCCCAGGTAACGGAATGCTTTTAACAACTCAAGGGTCCATTCTCGGGCCTTTCTGATGGATAGTTCTTTAACAAATCGTACGTTGTAAATCACAGCCTTTGCCAACATACCGAGGATCGCATCGATCGACGGCGGGAACGATTCTTCCTGTCTTTGCCGCTCCAAATTAAGCATCACCTCATGGTTGTAGCGTTGGCGGCAGTAGTCTCTTTTGGCGTCCTCGTCGAGCTTGCGTTGAATGTTTCGCAAAATACCGAAGAAGTAGGCGATGTTTTTACGACTGGGTTTCCGGCGGGTTGCTTTTAAAAACGCATCTTCAGTCTGCCGGATAGCTTCCAAATCATATGCCTTGATGCTCCGCCGGGCATTTTTGAGTGCCTCGGGTGATAGATCAAGGCGGTAATGGCCAATCACCCAATCAAGACGATCAAGCCGTACCTGGTCCGTTTCGTTATGGTTCCTGTTCGCTACATGCACATCCAGCCGTTCACGTTCGGCAGCCCGTTGTTCGGTGGAGACCGAGGCCGCCATGTGCCGGCAGGGCGGCATCTTTGGGGAATGAACGGGAAGCCGGTTACGCATACCGATATAGAGGGATACCAATGCCGTCAGCACACTGCGGGCCAAGGCTTTCTGCGATGACATATCGATGCGGATCTGGCCAAATGCTTTTTTCATCTGACTGAAAGCGCCTTCGTCGGTTCCGTTGCCTTTGGGATTCCCCGGACCTGCTGGAACCCTCTTGATATCCAACTTTTCCAAATAGTTTAGCACATCGGCGCTTTCATTGGCGCTGCCGCAATCGCCCAGAACGCCTATGGGTACCCCCCAGGCCTGGCGATGGGCTTCAAGAACCTTGATGACCGCATCGGCCGTTTCACTGTCATCGATACTGAAGGCGGTATGCGCGAATGTCGCGACATCCACGGACATCTCCACATTGAAAGGATACGGCTTGTCTCCGAGCCATACGATCACCTGGCTGCCGTCAATGCTCAAAAGACCGTTCGGAATATTTTGGCAAAGACTCTGATAAAAAGCGGGCCGCTTTTTACGAACTCTCGCTTTGAAAAGGTCATTGGCAATCAAAATCCGCTCGATGGTTTTACTTGAAAGATCGATACCCGCTTCACGCAATTCGGCGCCGAAGGCCTTAAGACGGATTTGCCGACCCTCATATCCATCGGCATGTTCGACAATGCGCCGAACCATATCGGCGGTGACTTTGGTTGCCTTACCCCTTTTCTCAGGCATGATCAGCGGCCTCAAATTTTCGTCAAACCCTTGGTTCCAGGTCAATAGTGTGTTCGCGGGAACCACCAGCACCCGGGCGACCCGCCGTTCCGGTCGTCCCGACACACGTAAAAAGCTTACCGCTTTTTCTTTTTGCGGCAGGCCATAGTGCTTTTTTTTTCGGTGATCATCGCGTCCACTTCATGGATCTCCCAGGCAAGTTTGCGGCCTTCGTTTTCCCAACATACATCGTCATAGGCTTGCTTGAGTTTCTCGTGATCAGACTTCAGATTGGCCAGTTCCTTCAGCAATTGTTCGTCCTGGGATGCCTGATCCAATCGCTTTTCCCATTGATAGCCGGTTTTGCGGGATATCCCCACCTCGTTGCAAAGCGCTTTGACGTTGGTATCCAGTGACAAGCCTTTTTCTTTGAGAAGGCGTCTGGCCCGGATGACGATGGCCACTTCTTCAGGAGTTAACGACGTTGACATAATTCACCGCCTGTTAAGGTCAATCGGTTGTCCCAGAAGGTAGAGCGTGAACCGGCCTTCGGGGCTCATCACCAGGTTGATGACACTACGATCAATTAATGACGATAACTCTCCCTGATCGGTGATGTCGAGACCTTTATCGATGGCACGAAGCGCCGCTTTGGCCTGGCCGTGAAAACGTTCGGCCGGCACCAGAAAACCGCCGATCCCCTGATGCGGCCGTTGATAGTTGTAATGGTCTGTCCAAGCCTCGATGGCGTTCCGGGCTTCATGCAAATTGAGAAAATGCTTTTGGGCAATCAGCTCCTGCTTGATCCGCCGATTGCAGGCTTCGACCTTACCCAAGGTCTGCGGGTGATGCGGTTTGGCGTGGGTATGATCGATACGTTCGGTCTCCAGATATTTCTCGAAACGGTTGATCCCACGCCAGGAATAAAATACGAAACCTCGGTCGGTGAGGAGTTCTTCCATTTTTCCATAACGTGCTACCGCGTCGCTGACCACTGCGATCACTTCATCGACAGAGGTTTGTTCCAACAGTCTCCAGCCAAGAATGAAGCGGCTGAAATCATCGATCAGAAGGATCAGATAGACCTTGGCCTTGTTGATAAAAAACTCCAGGATGTCCATCTGGGACAGCTCCAGAGGACGGCTGGCCTCAAAACGCTGAACGCTTGCTTTGCCCGGCCGTTTATCCCGCGGGCGATAACCATTGGCCTGCATAATCTTGCGCACACTGCGGGTTGATATGGTGATCCCGCCGCGCCGCAATTGTCCTCTTACCTGACCCGGTCCGTATCCCTGATTGGCGTTCCAACAATCCAGCACGGCGGTTTCCTGTTCCTTCGAAATGACCTTTTTCCCTCGACCTGGGCGAGGCGGTTGGTAGGCCAGAAAACCATCTTCACCGAGATGCGCCAGTTTGTTGCGCCAGTCATAAACGGTTGTGTAGTGAACACCGGCAATTTTGGCAGCTTCCTTGATTCCTACGGTGCCGGCATGCTTCATAATAGCAAGCTTCTGTTCTTGGGTAAAAACCTGTGGACTCATTTCACTTTCTCCTTAAGTTTGTCGAAGAGAAAGTGTTACCCTATTTTTTCTGCTTTTGTTCGATTTCTTAGTATCACGAACAGATAACAAGCCGATCAAGGTACGCTTTATTCGAGTTGAGCTGGATTCTGGAGAGACAGAAATACTCATCACATCATTGAAGAACATGGAAACGCATCCGCATGAACAATTTTCGGAACTGTACCATCTGCGCTGGCCGGTAGAAGAGGATTATAAAACTTTGAAATACCGCATCCAAATCGAAAACTTTTCCGGTAAGACCTACCGTTCAGTCTATCAGGATTTCCATGCAAAACTATTTTCAAAGAACTTTACAGCAGCCGTGGCCAGCACAACAAAACAACAAATTATTTCAAAATCCAAAAAGCTGAAATATTTACACCAGATAAATTTCACTCAGGCCTTGGCAAAAATGAAGCATACGATTGTTCATATTTTTCATCAAATCATTCCAAAAGTCGTAGAAATTACAGATAAACTCCGTGAAATATTTATCCGAACTACAGAAGCTGTAAGACCCAATAGAAAATTTCCGAGGAGGCACAGAGTCAAATTACAACGCTTTTTCTTTGAGTATAAAACGAATTGCTAAGGAAACGGCATTGATTTTAGGTTACAGGGACTTATGGGAGTGGATAGACAAGCCGTTCGATGTTCTGCCTGGAACGACTCAGTCTGTCCATCATCTTCCATTTAACACCGATTTTCGCGTTTCGAAAATATTTTAAACATCAACACTGCTACTGTTTTCTTTAAGCCTTACTAATTTCAATTATTACAATGGGTAACATCGGATATTACCATATCCAATATTGTCAGAATTATTATACCTTATGACGTATAAATATAAGATAGCAGAAGGTTAAAATTTTTACGAGAAAATGGGTATTTCTTCGAGTTTCAACATGGGTTTTGTAATCTGCTAATATATCAGGATAAAAGAGATTCTATCCAATAATTCCAATACATGTGGGCACGATGTAATTAAAATTTTTATAATTTGCAATTGTATTTATAAGCGCCACATACTATATAAAGGGTATGAGAGATGAAAAATTTTTCCTGCACCCGGTTCATAATTGGCAAAAACGGTATGAAGCTTTGAGAGCTTCTTTTGTGGATCGCCTGCCTGCGAAAGTGGTCGCAGAGCGATTTGGGTATTCCATAAGCTATGTCAATTTATTGCGACACCAGTTCATCCATGGAAAAATTGATTTTTCAGAGCCTGTCCCTGAAGGCAAGATCAAGCGAAGGAAAGTGGATGCCCTGACCCGTAACAAAGTTCGTACCATGCGAGAACATAGATTATCGGCAGGAGAGATTGTACAACTGCTCTCGGAGGATGGTATTGAACTTTCCGTCCGCACTGTTGAGCGTGTTCTTGCGGAGGAAGGCTACTCAAAGCTTCCAAGGAGAAGCCGCCTCCAAATAGGAATCACTGTCAAAGGAGCTAGCGTACCGGCGGCATCCCACAGCATCCAAATCAATGAATTTAAATACAGTAAGTTTGACTGTGACGCTGCCGGTGTTTTCCTGTTTGCACCGTTTATCGAGCGTCTTAAAATTGATGAGATCGTTAAGAAAGCCGATTTGCCAGGAAGCAAAAAGATTCCGGCAACCAATTACTTTCTTTCATTTCTTGCTCTCAAGCTTCTTGGTACCCAGCGATACGCCCATATGGGGGAACATTCATTTGATCCGGGAGCGGGCCTTTTTGCCGGACTCAATGTGCTACCCAAGTGCACAGAGATGTCAACCTACTCCTACAGCATCGATACTGCCCACTTGATGAAACTGCAGAAGGCATTTGTAAATCAGGTGATAAAGCTTGGCTTGTACGACAAGCAGGTGATCAATATGGATTTTCACACCATACCCCATTTTGGAGAAGAATCCGTTTTACAAAAGCATTGGGCAGGCGCTCGGAACAAAGTGATGAAGGGTGCGTTAACCTTATTTGCTCAAGATGCCGAATCCAAGCTGATTCTTTACACAGCCGCAGATATCCAAAAGCAAGAGGCTGACGATCAAATCTTGGACTTTTTCTCTTTCTGGAAAACGATGCAAAGGGGCGTTTCTCCGACTTTCGTTTTTGATTCAAAATTTACCAGTTACCCAAATCTTTCCACCTTGACTCAACTGGGGATAAAATTTATCACGCTCCGACGTCGAGGAAAAAAGCTGATTGATAACATAGACGACCTCGGCCCATGGCAGCGCGTCCACATTCCACATGCGAAAAGAAAATATCCAAGGCCGCTGGTATATGAATCAATGGTCGAAATGAAAAATTATAGCGACCAACTGCGCCAGGTGATTATTCGCGGTAATGGTAGAGAAAAGCCAACCTTTCTGATTTCCAACGACCTTGAAACTCCTGTGGAAGTTTTAGTCGGGAATTATTCAAGGCGCTGGCGAGTGGAAAATGCTATCTCGGAAGCCGTAAAGTTTTTCAATCTCTATATGTTATCATCCCCCATCCTGATCAAGGTTCATTTTGACGTTGTAATGACAATGATCGCGGATACGCTTTACAGTATGTTGGCGAAAAAGTTGCGCGGTTTTGAAGACTGCGGCGCCCCAAAAATTAACCGGGATTTTGTAAGGGGAAAAGGAAAAATAACAACCGACGGCAACAAAATAACCGTCACCTATCCGAAAAGAGCTCACAACCCAATTCTAAGATCTGTTCCCTGGCACAGAGTGCCCAGAACTTTAAGTTGGCTCAATGGAGCCGAACTGGGGTTGAAATTTCAGTAGCAGCAGGTGTCAAATTCTTATATTGGTATGACGGTTAAACCTTACTCGAAAATCGGTGTTTAAACCAGAATCGCTCAGGTTAGGTTAAAATTACACAAAAGCTACTGCCAAAAATCAGTAAAGGATTTATAATTGCTACCATTTTCCGATAGTTTATTTTGGATTCTTTCAGCTATTTTTATTGTGACTAATATTTTATTTCGAGTTATTTTTCTAACGCGAAATATTAAACTGGTAAATAATATAATGATTCCGTTTAATTTAGTAATTATTTATTTGTCTATGAATAAGCAATGGATTTTATTTTGCGCAGTTTTGATTTTATGCTTACTAATTTATTATTCTGGCAAATATATCAAATTGAATAGTCGGCTGCATAGATCTAAATATTTTCTACTTTTCTTTATTTTATTTACTTTGTTTTTCCTGTTCTACTTCAAATATTCGATTTTTCAAAATTTTATCAATTGCTATGTTTTAAAATCAATTGTTGAAAATGCTTGCAATAACAAAAATACTAAAGTCTTATTTCTAATTGGAGTTTCATACTTTTCATTTAAATTTATTCATTTTATTGTTGATTCCTACAAAAATAAAATTAGCAATTATGACTTAGCTGCATTTATTAATTACATATTCTTTTTCCCTTCATTTTTTAGTGGGCCGATAAATCGGTATCAGAGCTTTACAAATTGCATCGGTAAGGAACCAAATTGGAAAGAAGATATCGCAGTAGGATCGAAACGTATAATTAACGGTTTATTCCGCAAAATAGTGGTTGGTGATTCCATATATTGTTACTCCATTTCATCTGTAAATATCGAAAACATGATATGGTATCAAACCATGTTTGCAGTTTATGCGTATATGTTTTTCATATATTTTAACTTTTCCGGTTACACAGAAATGGCTATTGGAATTGGGCGAATGGCTGGTATAGAATTACCTGAAAATTTTAATAATCCCTTTATAAAAAGAAATTTGCAGCAATTTTGGGCTAGCTGGCACATGTCACTAACCGGCTGGTTGACCGATTATATTTACTGGCCCTTAACAAAGAGAATACGCTCCTTTACTTTTTTTAAAAAGCGTCCTGTTACTCTTTCCTGTATCTCTATTTTAGTCACTTTTTTAGTATGTGGATTATGGCATGGAGATGGGATGAATTTTGTGGTTTGGGGATTATACCATGGGGTGGGGCTATCAATATTAAATATATACGGTCTTGTAATTAAAACATATGCATCCATAAAAGTAAAACAAATAATAAGAAAATCAAAAATTTATTATTTTATCAGCCTTTTTATAACTTTTCAATTTGTAGCCTTCGGATTTTTAATCTTTAGTTGCGATATGCAAAAAGTAAATATGATATTGAGATCATTATTCTAAGTTATATCTTATAATGGTTGATTGTCATTTGCAAACAATTTAATTATTAAACTATTCCTATGATATTATTAAAAAAACTGAAATTCTTCTCATTTTTTATGATTCTTTTGATAATCGACATGCTCATTATAATGGTTTTCTCAGAGTGCTATATACGGATGTTTATTCCTGTAAAAAATGTCTGTTATGATCATGATCCTATTTTAGGGGATACCTATTGCCCTAATCAAAGGACTTTTGGATATGTAGAAGATAATTATTATAATATATTGCTTACTAATAGCATAGGTTTTCATGATTACCATCATGAAATTGGAGAGAATGGAAAATTAAAAATCCAGTTTTATGGTGATTCAATGACTGGCGCAATTGGCGTTCCTATTGATGATACGATCCCTTCAGTTGTAGAAAAAGAGATGGGATCTGATCAATTTGAAGTTATGAATATGTCTTCTCCTGAAGATTCAACCATTGCTCAATATCTTGTTTATGAAAATATTGGATATCAGTTTTCTCCTGACGCTGTGGTCGTGCTATTTATGTGTGATTTCGATGACAATATAATTGAAACTCACTATAAAACAAGATCACCCTATTTGAAACTCGATGACAATAATAATTTTGTTTTTATAGCGCCGGAAAAGATCGATATGGAAACTTTTCTTGCACGTTTAAAAAAAAAATCACATTTTTATAGATTTGCTGCTAATAAAGTATTAAGCAGTAAGTTGTATTACAATGTCGATACGTTTTTTAAAAAAAGAAAATTAATACAAAGCAGAAATAAGTCTAATAACAATTATGATGATGTACGAAAAAGTTTGATTAAAAATAAAAGTTGGCCTATAACTACTTCTCTCCTGAAAGCTTTTAGAAAAAAAGTGAATGAAGATGGCGGAATATTTATTCTTATTGATGGACAATTGTTTGTTGAAAAATGTAGTGGATGTTTTAAAAATAATGACCTAAAAGAATTTTGTAAGCAAAACAGTATCTCTTATATTTCA
Source organism: uncultured Desulfosarcina sp. (assembly GCA_963668455.2). Taxonomy (GTDB): domain Bacteria; phylum Desulfobacterota; class Desulfobacteria; order Desulfobacterales; family Desulfosarcinaceae; genus Desulfosarcina. The sequence continues at coordinate 485,367 of CAXXOY010000007.1, read as the reverse complement.
GTATATGATGCAATTGAAGAGTTAAAATTGCAAGACAGATCTTCTTATTTTTTTGAGGATGGACATCTAAACTCAATAGGAAATCAAATTATTGCAAAAGAAATTTCAACTAAACTACTAAAAATATTTGTAACGGTTAAGGAAAAGTAATGTCTAAAGATAAGTTTATAGAAATGTTAAGAATTAATTTCATAATACTTTATTATGCTATTCAACTAGTTTTAATATTTTTTTATAGCAAAACAGAAGTACAGCCTTTTGTATATGTCAGGTTTTGATTTTTAATCTGGTCTAAATCCACCACTTCCAGTGGTGGACCCGGAAAGGTTCTACCGATCCGGTGAGAAATAAAATAGGCTCTTCCTCCGGAAAGCCCCACAAGGGACGTAAGGAGGAAGAACCTATGCACGATTGGCAAAGTTTATCGCACGTACGCTGGGATTGCAAATACCATGTGGTCATAGTTCCAAAGTACCGTAAAAAGAGGCTGTACGGAAAATTTAGGCAGCGTGTAGGTGAAATCATACGCGATTTATGCCGACAACGGGGTGTGGAACTGGTCGAAGGGCATTCGATGCCAGACCACATCCTCATGTGTCTGGGCGTTCCACCAAAATTCAGTATTGCATTTGTAATTGGTTTTCTGAAAGGGAAGAGTGCTGTGCTGATCCACAGGAAATTGCTCAAGACAAAACGAAGCACAGGGCTGCATTTCTGGTCCAGAGGATATTGTGTGAGCACAGTAGGTTTGGATGAAGAAACCATACGCAAATACATCCGTGAGCAGGAAAAGTCCGAGAAAGATCAAATGGACTTTGAATTTGATGAATAACCAATAGCCCCTTTGGGGCTTTCCTTTACGTAACCGCCCCCCTCGGGGGGGGCTTTCTAAGGCCTCCCGCTATGCGGGAGGAGACTCACTTTCTGTTCGTTTACCGGTTATTCAATTGCCGGTGCTCTCAGACAACGGTTGAGACAACTTTGGAAACCGGTGACCCTCAAAACATTTTGCGGCCACTGGAGTCAAGTGCATACCTTTAAATAATAATTTAACCATTAATTAAAATGAATTAGCCAATTGATAAAGCAAATTTTTTTATATATTGTTTTGATAATAAGTTTGTTCGTATCAACTACGGAAGGTTATTATAAAGAAAACAGTAATAATGAAATTGCTTTTTTTAAACTTTCAACCCAGTTGGCTGAAAATAAGCGCGAAATACCATTTTTACCAGTTATTTATAGAAACGATTGCATTATAAATAATAATTATTTAATAGTCGGAGGTTATAATAAATATTTAAATCCTATTATTGAAATTGAAGTAATAAATATCCAACGATACAATAAAACAAATAGTGATGAATCAGGTCTTCTTCTTGAAAAATTGGTATATGCAAATATAAGACTTCAGCAACTTATCAACGAGCTAAATGAATTAAATAGTAAAGAAAAAGCTTTAGAAGAAATAGTGCTGGACGAAGAAAGCCAAAGAGTAGCAAAAAGAAGTAAACAAATTATCGATGAACTAAATCAAATCAATAATAGAATAAACGATACTTTATTTGATAATAGGGTGTCGACTATATCACCACAAAATAATGCCAAGCAAGAATTCCTAATAGAAAATGAAAATAAAGAAAAGATTAACATAAACGATCCTTATGTCATTGATATTATCAACGATACCATTGATCCGTATGAGCTTAGAGAAAGAGATATTAAGCATTCTTATTCTAATAGAAGAATAGAACATAATATAAATGATCAAATGCCGCCAATATTTCAATCCCTATTTTCTTTAATAGAATATTTTGAAAATAACAAAGGCGACACATTGATTCTGGTTTCTATAGCTGCCTTTTTTTGTTTTTGTTTTTTTAAAATTCTAAAAAAAAGATAAAATACAAATAGATACAAATGAAAAAACTAAGTATTTTAAATCAAAATAGAATTCTAATGATCATTTGCTTTTGTGTTTTTTTTGGATCTTGTTCTTGTAGTGAAGAAAAGTCATTCAATAAGTTTGCGAATTCTGGATTTACTAATTTTGCAAAACATGAATATAGAAAATCATTTCAAGATTGGAAAAAAGCTTATGAGATTCAACCCAATAATGTAAGTATCATAGAAAATTTAGGGCAAGTATGCCTCAAATTGGCGCGTTTTAAAGATGCAGAAGAATATTTCAAAAAAGCAATATCTCTCAATAAATATTCTCTAAACTCATTAATTGAAATTGGGAAACTAAAACTTTTATTGTTTGATTTAAAAGATGGAGAAAAAATTGCAAAGATAATAACAAAGATAGATAAAAAAAATATTAATACGAATATTTATTTGGGAGATTTGTCGATGTTAAAAAACCGATTTTATCAAGCTGAACTTTATTATCGACATGCTCTAAAAAAATCTCCAAATAATGTGAATTGTCTTATAAAATTAGTGCTTTCACTGCAATCACAAAAGAAGGAAAGCCAAGCTGAAGAAGTTTTTAAAACGTTGGAATATAATAATATAACGGATCCAATTGAATGGATACAAATAGGTAATTACATGATTCTTAAGGATAAATTGGTAAAAGCCGAAAAATGCATGAATGAGGCTATAGAGTTAGATTCGGCTGATTTGCGTATCCGATTATATGTTTCAAATTTCTATTCTTCGATAGGAAAATACAAAAAAGCAGCATTAATATTAGAATCGTTTGCTAACAGAGAATCATTTGTTATTTCTAAAGAGTATGCTTCCTCTCTGATAAGATTATACAGAATAAATGATGCATTAAAAATTATACAAGAACTTATTAAAGAAAATGGCAACGATTATATCCTAAGAATGATGGAAGCAAAATGTCATTTATTAAGCGGAAAATTTGGTCTTGCAGCTAGGGAATTGAATTATGTTACTGAAAAGATTCCTAACTCTCCTGCAGCTCATTACCTTCTAGGTATAGCTTATCTTTCTAGTGGTTACCATAAAATAGGAGTTAAAAGCCTTTTTCGAGCATTAGCACTTGACAAAAATTTCGCAGAAGCAGAATTAGCAATTGCTGCATATTATTATAAAATCAATGAATTTACTCTTGTCCATAAGTACATAAAACGGATAATTAGTTATGATCCATTTAATTATAAAGCATATCTTATTAATGGAGCAGCATATCTCCAAGAAGGAAAAACTAGTGAAGCTAAAAATTTCTTTTTAATGTCGGAAAACTATAATAATGACTTATATGTATCACACTTTTTATGTGCTTTGGCAGATGAATATGCTGGAAAAATATGCAATGCAAAAAAAAATTATGAGTATCTGCTCGATAGAAATTTTAATTCTATTGATATTTTAGAGCAATACATATCAATGCTCATAAAAAATAATCAAGTTGAAACAGCTAAAAAATACATAGAAAAAAACATTGGAAAGGAATACGAAAATACGTATATATCCTGTTTGTTAGGTGATTTTTATAATTCCATTAACAGAACAGAAAAAGCAATAAATGCTTACAAAAATGCCATAGAAATGAAGAGCAAAATAACTCTTCCGTATTACCGTTTGTCAAAATTGTACAAAGATAATGATCGGTTTCAGGATGCTGTACAAATTTTGAAGGAAGCAGTCGCAATGGATCTAACTGATACTAATGGATATATTGAAATTGCTCAATTATTTTATGATTTGGGAATGAAAATAGAGGTAATAAAGATATTAAAGTCAGCATATGGTTTAAATAACAACGATGGAATAATAATGAACAATCTTTCAGCTATTTATTTAGAAATGGACAAAAATATTAATGTTGCTTTAGAAATGGCAAAGAAAGCTTATGAAATAAACAGCAATGATCCTGCTTATATGGACACACTAGGATGGGCTTACTTTAAAAAAGGCATGTATACGCAGGCAATATGGTATCTAAACAAAGCTGAAAACAAAATTCAAGAATTATGTGGTATTAATAATGAAAATAAGATACAAAATATTGATATATCAAATAATGAGCGAGAAAAACTATCTGTAGTAAAGTTCCATTTAGGCATGGTTTTAATAAACAGTGGTAAAGAAAATGATGGTGTTAATGAATTGAAAAATGCCATTGAACTTGGGATAGATGAAAAGATGCGCGATAAAGCAATGATGGAAATTAATAGAGAAAGAACATTAGAGAAACTTTGACTTAGATTGTTTGATTAAAAATATTGCTGTAAATAATTTTAGGAAATTGCTGTTCAAAAAAGAAGACGGCAGCAATAAAGTATAAATAATGTGTGGAATCGCCGGGATTATAAATCTTAAAGCTCATGAGGATAAGGTTGAACTGCTTACCCGAATGGTCAATTTCATGCACCATCGCGGCCCGGACGCCTCCGGCCTCTACCTGAATGGGCCTGCCGGGTTGGGCCATGCCCGCCTGAGCATTATCGATCTCAGCAGCAGCGGCGTTCAACCAATTCACAACGAGGATCGATCCATTTGGATCGTTTTTAACGGGGAGATCTTCAATTATCCCGAACTCAGGAAGGATCTGGAGGCCAAGGGGCACCGGTTTTATACCCGGACCGATACCGAGGTTTTGATTCATCTTTATGAGGAAAAGGGACGCGACCTTTTTCATTCGCTTAACGGTCAATTTGCCCTGGCGATTTGGGATACAAACACGCAATCTCTTCTTCTGGGCAGGGATCGGGTCGGCATTCGGCCTTTATTTTATCATCATTCAGGCGGCCGCCTTTCCTTTGCCTCGGAAATCAAGGCCCTGTTTGCCGATCCTGCGATAACGCGGCAACTTGATCCTCGGGCAATTAGCGATGTATTCACCTGCTGGGCGCCGTTTGGCGAGTTGACCGCTTTTAAAGATATCTTCCAGCTTCTGCCCGGCCACTATGCGATTTTCGATAAAGAGGGCTTTCGGATAAACGCTTATTGGCAACCCGAATTTGCAGTTGATGATTGCCGTGAGCGAAGCCTTTCCGATTGGGCGGAAGAACTCAGCGCGCTGCTGCTCGATGCCGCCCGTATCCGCCTGCGCGCCGATGTCCCCGTTGGCGCGTATCTCAGCGGAGGCATCGACAGTACGTTTATCAGCGCCCTTGTTAAACAGAACTTCAACAACCGGCTGAGCACGTTTTCGGTCAGCTTTTCCGATAAACAGTTTGATGAATCCGCGTTTCAAAACATTGCGGTTCGATCATTAAATACCGATCATAAAGACATTCGCTGTACGGAGGAGGATATCGGCGCCCTTTTCCAACAGATTGTCTGGCACACGGAAACACCGATCATAAGAACCGCGCCCACCCCGCTTTTCATGCTATCCAAGCTTGTGAGAAAAAGCGATTTCAAAGTCGTTCTAACCGGCGAAGGAGCCGATGAAATTTTTGCCGGCTACAATATCTTCAAAGAAGATAAAATTCGGCGTTTCTGGGCGGGGCAGCCGCAATCCAAATGGCGGCCCAGATTACTGGAACGGCTTTATCCTTATATTTTTTCCGAAGCCACACAACGTTCAAGACCCTTTCTGGAGGGCTTTTTCAAGAAAGACCTTGAAAAGACAAACTCGCCGGTTTATTCGCACTTGCTGAGATGGAGCAACACATCTCAATTAACATCATTTTTTAACGAAGATTTCAAACTGCCCGGCAATCCCGTTGAAAGCGTTGCCCTGCGCCTTGGCGAGCGGCTTCCCGACCGGTTCATGAGCTGGAAGCCATTGTCGAGGGCTCAATACATAGAAATGAATATTTTTCTCGCCAATTATCTGCTCTCTTCCCAAGGGGACCGCATGGCCATGGCAAATTCAATCGAGGGGCGCTTTCCCTTTCTTGATCATCGGGTCATTGAATTTGCCTGCCGCGTACCTGAGAAGCTTCGACTTCGCGGTTTGGACGAGAAATTCTTGTTGAAACAGGCTGCACGGCAGAAAATTCCGAATGAAGTCATAGACAGGTCCAAACAGCCCTATCGCGCGCCCATCAGCCGCTGTTTTTTCGGTAAACGGCCCCTGGATTACGTGGAAACGTCGTTGTCCGAATCGCAGGTTCACTCCAGCGGGTATTTCGATGCCTCAAAGGTTTCCCGTCTGGTCGGCAAATGCCGGAACCGACAGGGGGCGCTTTTAAGCGAGCGGGAAAACATGGCCCTGGTCGCCATTTTGTCCACCCAACTGCTCGATCAGCAGTTTATCCGTCAGTTTCCAGCTTATACCACCGATGAGACAAATGATCCGGTAGTATTTACAGATTGAGGTTTTGTATGCATAAAACGACAACGATTATCGGAGCCGGCGTGGTCGGGCTGGCCGTGGCCGCCGAACTGTCCACCATTCACAAGGACGTTTTAATTCTCGATAAAAACCAGCGCTTCGGTCAGGAGACATCCAGCCGAAACAGCGAGGTGATTCACGCCGGTATTTACTATGCCAAGGATTCCAAAAAAGCCTTGCTTTGCGTTGAAGGCAACCGGTTGCTCTACGGGATATGCGAGGAAAGCAACATTCCTCATCGTCGCTGTGGCAAGATCATCGTGGCCACCTGTCCCGATGAGGAGGCTGTTCTGGAATCCATCCAACAAAAGGCGAGCGATAATGGCGCGGCGCCTCTGGAGCTGCTCAGCGCCAGGCAGGTCAAACAGCTTGAACCCAACGTCAAGGCGACCGCGGCACTTTTATCCCCATCCACCGGAATTATTGACTCCCACCGGTTGATGCGCAGGTATTTATCCCAGGCCCAGAAAAATGGCGCCCAGTTTGTTCCGCAAGCCCAGGTTTCAAGGATCGAGAGGCTCTCAAACAGCTACCGGATTCATGTGACGTATCCGGACGGAGAGACTGACGCCTTCGAATCGCATTGGGTCATCAACTGCGCGGGGCTGGAATCCGACACCGTCGCCGCTAACATGGGGATCGACATCGATGCCTGCGGCTATCGGCTACATTATTGGAAGGGCGAGTATTTCAGCCTTGACGTTCCAGAAGGGTTCATCAACCGCCTGGTCTATCCGGTTCCCCAGGCGAACAATGTGGGATTGGGCGTCCACGCCACCATCGATTTGAGCGATCGGATCAAGCTCGGCCCCAATGCGACCTATCTCCCCGACAGGCAAGAAGACTACACCGTAGATATTTCGGCAAGGGATTCTTTTTTCGAGGCCGCCACGAGATACTTGCCTGGCATAAAAATCGATCAGCTCAACCCGGAAATGGTCGGGATCAGACCTAAATTGCAAAAACCCGGCGATCTCGCCAGGGATTTCATCATTGAAGAGGAAACGCCAAAGGGGCTTCCCGGTGTGGTGAACCTGGTCGGCATAGAATCTCCGGGGCTAACCGCAAGCCCCGCCATCGCCCGCTATGTGCGAGCCTTGGTTGCGCGGTAACCTTATTATAAGAACGCAGGCGCTTTGCGCCACGTTTATTTTTCTCCCCGACACAAAACCTTCTCTAAAAACCTTCCCGTGTGAGACCCGGCAACCCGGCTAAGCTGTTCCGGTGTGCCGGTCGCCACCACTTCTCCTCCCGCATCGCCTCCCTCCGGACCTAAATCAATTATATAATCCGCTGTTTTGATCACGTCCAGGTTGTGTTCGATCACGACCACCGTGTTACCGGCATCCACCAGACGACCCAATACCTCCAGCAATTTGCGGATATCGTCCGGGTGAAGGCCCGTGGTTGGCTCGTCCAGAATGTAAAGAGTCTTGCCGGTGGCCCGTTTGCTGAGTTCGCGGGCAAGCTTGATGCGTTGCGCCTCCCCGCCGGAGAGGGTCGTGGCCGATTGACCGATGGGCACGTAGCCCAGGCCCACATCCGCAAGGGTTTGCAGTTTGGTCCGGATCTGATCGATATTCTGGAACATTTCCAGCCCCTGGTTGACGGTCATAGCCAGAATATCGGCGATGGTTTTGCCCTTGTAGCGGATTTCCAAGGTCTCGCGGTTGTAGCGCTTGCCCTTGCAGATGTCACAGGGGACGAAAACGTCCGGCAAAAAGTGCATCTCAATACGAACGATGCCATCCCCCTCGCAGGCCTCGCACCGTCCCCCCCGGATATTGAAGCTGAATCGTCCCGGTTTGTAGCCACGCATGCGCGCCTCGGGTGTGCGGCTGAAAAGTTCCCGGATGGGTGCCAGGAGCCCGGTGTAGGTACCGGGGTTGGAGCGTGGTGTTTTTCCAATGGGAGATTGATCGATATCGATGACCTTATTGATTTTCTCCAGGCCGGTGATCTCCAGGTGCTCGCCGGCCGGCAGGTTGAGTCGTTCCAGATGACGCAGGGTGGCCCGGTAAAGGGTCTGCAGAACCAGTGTCGATTTTCCAGAACCTGAAACGCCGGTGACGCAGGTGAACACGCCCAGAGGAAAATCAACATTGATATGCTTGAGGTTGTTCTGGCTGGCGCCATGGATGTGGATCATTCCCTGGGTCGCCTGCCGGCGCGTTTTCGGCCGGGGAATGCCCAGGCGCCCGGACAGGTACTTGCCGGTCAGCGACCGGGAATCGGTGAGCATATCGGCCGGCGTTCCCTGAAAAACCACCTGGCCACCGTTGATGCCTGCGCCGGGGCCCATATCCACGACGTGATCGGCGGCAAGAATCGTATCTTCGTCGTGTTCCACCACCAGAACCGAATTTCCCATGTCGCGCATGCGGAACAGGGCGGCAAGCAAACGTTGATTATCCCTTTGATGAAGGCCGATGCTGGGCTCATCCAAAACGTAAAGTACCCCGGTCAGTTTCGAGCCCATCTGGGTCGCCAGCCGGATACGCTGGCTTTCTCCGCCGGACAGGGTGTGGGCCGGGCGGTCCAGGGTCAGGTAGGAGAGCCCCACATCCGATAAAAAGGAGAGCCGGGTCGCGATTTCAGTCACGATTTTTGACGAAACGACGCCCTGCTGGCCTTCGGGCTGGAATGCGGTAAAGAAATCTCGCAAAGACCCGATTGACCGTGCGGTGAGATCGGCCACCGAGAGGTTGTCGATTTTGATTTGGAGGCTTTCACGGCGTAGCCTGGCGCCCTTACAACCGGTACAGCGCGTTTCGTCCATATACGCCGCCAGGGCGTTTCTGTCCGCCGGCGTTGTCTCTTGGGCGGCCTGCTTTTCCAATTGAGGAATAATGCCCTCGAAACGGCGCAAAAGCTTTTTGGGCGTTTTGCCGGTGGTGTTGGTAAAAGGGATCTGTTGTCTTTTGGAGCCGTACATAAGGACGTTTTTAAATGAATCGGGCAGATCCCGATAGGGCGTGTAAATGTCGGCCTTATAAAAAGTGGTAAGATCCTCAAGGAACTGGGCGAACGTCACGGATTGTCGTTTGGCCCAGACGCTCACCGCGCCTTCCCTCAAACTCAGGTTGGGGTTGGGGACGATTTTAAGCGGAGAAAATCCCCGGGTTATTCCCAGGCCGCCGCAATCCGGGCAGGCGCCATGGGGAGAGTTGAAGGAGAAACTGGCCGGAGAGAGTTCCGGGTAACTGATACCGCAGCGCATGCAAACGGATTTTTCACTGAAAGAAAGTTTTTCCTTAACTTCCTGCATGGTGCTGCCGATAAATAAAATTTCAACCTGACCATCGGATCTGGCTATGGCAAGCTCCATGGAATCGGCGAGTCGATTTCGAATCTTCTCGTTCAGGATGAGCCGATCGACGACGACTTCGACACCCCCGGCCGAAGCCGGAGAAAGATCCCTGGCGGTTTCGAGATCATGGATTTCTCCATTGATGCGAATGCGGGCGAAACCGTCTTTAGCGAGACGTTTAAGGAGCGGTTTGAACCCGTCGGCGCCTTTAAGGGCTACGGGGGCAAGCACCATCAGCCGTGAGCCATCGGGCCGCTGCATCACCGCTTCGACCATTTCATCGATGCTTTGGGAAACGATGGGTCGGCCGCACTTGTAGCAATAGGCCGTACCGGTTCTGGCGTAAAGCAGCCGGATGAAGTCGTAAATCTCGGTGACCGTCCCCACGGTGGAGCGAGGATTGTGGATGGCGGTTTTTTGCTCAATGGAGATGGCCGGCGACAGGCCTTCGATCAGGTCCACATCCGGTTTTTGCAGCCGCTCCAGAAACTGACGGGCATAGGTCGACAAGGATTCCACGTAGCGCCGCTGCCCCTCGGCATAAAGGGTGTCGAAAGCCAGCGTTGTTTTACCCGATCCGGACAGGCCGGTTATGACCACCAATTGGTTGCGGGGCAGGGCAAGGCTGATGTTTTTGAGGTTATGCTGCCGGGCCCCCTGAATAATAATGGTATCGATGATGCTCACCCTAACATTGGGAAAAAGTTCGCGATTGCTCTTTGGCCATCATACTCAGCGGCGCCGGCTTTGTAAATCCGTAAGTAAGGCCGCCGCCAGCGGGGGGGCGCGTGTAAAACCCGATACGGCATTTTTAGCAAGTGAACAGCGGCCCTGGCCGTGCCTGCTCTAAAATATCTTGGAGAAAAGTAAAAATAGAAAATTCGAATTTAGCTTAATTAGGAAAAAAAGATAGAAAATCGCAGAAAATCGCAGTTTGGCCTTTTGTTGATATGTTGTTCATAACTGCCGATCCCATTAAAATGTTTATGGATTGGGACCGGTGTCAAAAAGCTTAGTATTTCGGAATAGTTGCTTGGAAAGACGTGTATAACTTGCCGAAAAAATTAAAAATAAGAACGAATGTTAGCCCCCTGTTAATAGTTTTCGTATCCCGCTTTCTTTGATATTGACTCCGTGGTCCCCCTTCTGTAAATATCAACCCAGTCGCTGACTGATGCGGCTACCTTTCAAAAAACCTCAAGTATTTAACCAATACAGTCCATTTTCAACCAAAAGTCCGGATGCAAATGACTAATTGCGAGCCGGGAAGAGTGTCGAAGGGAATTTATTTTTTGATGAACAGTCTTTGGACATCCGTAAAATCTTTGATTAAGGAAGAAATTCCCGACCATCGGTACCGCATGTGGATCGATCCCATTGAGTTTAAGGAAACCCAGGGGGATACTTTTGTGCTGATTTGCCCCAACCTTTATTTTAAAAAGCGCGTGATCGACCACTATGGCCATCTACTTGAGGATCGCGTTTCTCAGGCCGCGGGCAGGAATGTCTCGGTCCGGCTTGAGATCGGCAACGGCAAAAACGGCGCATGCGTGGACAAAACGTTTCCAAAGCAAATGAAGCTGCCGGACATGGACCCCGCCACCACCGGGGGGCGATTGCTCTGCAAGGACTATACGTTCGATCGATTCGTGGTCGGTAAAAACAGTGATTTCGCCTATTCAGCCGCATTGTCCCTGGCGGCACGCAATCAGGGCAATCAAAGCGCTCTTTATCTGCATTCGAAAACCGGTCTGGGTAAAAGCCATCTTTCTCAGGCCGTGGGACACCATATTCTCGGCAGTTTTCCCGGTGAGCGGGTTTACTATATCACCGCCGAGGATTTTATGAATGAGATGACCGAGTCGTACCGCAGCAGCAGCCTGCATGGATTCAAGGAAAAGTACCGGCGCAATTGCGACGTTCTGCTCCTTGAGGACGTCCATTTCCTCAGCGGCAAAAACGGCACACAGGAGGAGTTGTCGAATACCCTGGAGTCCTTGATGAATGCCAATAAAAAAATTATCTACTCCAGTTGTTACCAGCCCTCGGACATTCCTAAACTCAACGAGAACCTCAGGTCCCGGCTCTGTTGCGGGTTGATTACCCAAATAGACACGCCGGATTACAAGACCCGTCTGCGTATTTTGAAAAAAACGGCCCTGTCCGCCGGTTACACCCTTCCCGAGGAAGTTTTTCAATACCTGGCCTCGGAGCTGATCGAAGATGTCCGTCAACTGAAAAGCGGCCTGGTGGGGGTATCCGCCAAGGCTTCGCTACTTGGTGCGGAGGCCGATATTGAACTGGCCAGGAGCGTGGTCAAAAACATCATCGCCTCACGGGCCAACATCACTCTGGATTCCATCAAACGGCTGGTCTGCAAATACTATAGCGTCAGTCTGTCGGATCTCACCTCGCGCTCCAGGCGGCAGGCCATCGTGCGTCCGAGACAAGTGGCCATGTACCTTTCCCGGCGTTACACCGAGCACTCCCTGCAAACCATAGGAAGAAGTTTCAACCGTTATCATGCCACCACGCTCCACGCCTTAAAGGCCGTGGAAAAAGGGGTCAAGGAAAACGGTCCCTTTCAAAAACACGTAGAATTTCTTTCCGATCGTCTCGAAAAAGGAAAGCTTTAAAAAAGAATCTTAAAAAAAGGCAAATGGGTTCCCTGGGTGACGGTAAAGCGCCTCTTATGCGCCAGAGAACCCGGGGAAAGGCGTTGGAACGGGTAAAAAGCGTGTCGGAACGCGCCATGCGTGACAAAACTGCCGTTCTAGTTGACCTTCATCTCCAGGCCATCGGCCGAAACCATCTCTTCTAAAATTTCAAACCGTTCGTTACGTTCGTGCTCGATGGCGCATCGCAGGCTGATGGCACAATGTTTGCTGCATACGGGGTCATTCCTTCGAAATTCACCAAAGCAACCCACATACTGATTTAGAAAAAACTTTCTATTCCGCTCCGATACCATTTTAAAATCCTATCTGTCCATCCAGCAGGGTTAGTAGTTCGTCGTGAATAACGCCGTTGGTGGTGACTATTTCATTTTCAAAAATCGAGTAGGGGGCTGCTGAAAACAAGGTCGTACGGGCTCCCGCCTCGCCGGCCACCAGGTATCCGGCAGCCGTGTCCCAGGGATTGAGGTGCTGCTCCCAGAAACCGTCGAAACGGCCGTTGGCCACATAGCAAAGATCCAGCGCAGCAGAGCCCAGGCGACGAACGCCCTGGGTGGCCTTCAGGCAATCGCCAAAGCGCTGCATAAGTTCCTCGAAGATGGTCAAGTGATCATAGGGAAACCCCGTGACGAGCAGACTGTCGGCAAGGGTTTTCGTCGAGGAGACGGCAATGGGCTCACCGTTAAGGGTCGCGCCTTGTCCCTTGATGCCCACGAACAGTTCGTCGAGAAGGGGCGCCAGGACAAAGCCGGCCAGAATTTCGTCTTCAAGGGCAAAAGCGATGGATACGCAGAACTGGGGAAGGTTGTGGGCAAAATTGGTGGTGCCGTCAAGGGGGTCGATGATCCATTGACCGCCCCGGCCGTCGCGCCGGCCGCTTTCCTCGGCCAGAATCGCGTGATCGGGAAACGCCTCGGTAATGGTTTTTATAATGACCGCTTCCGCGTTGACATCGGCATCGGTCACCAGATCGATGGCCCCTTTTTTTCGAACCGCCGGCAACTTTCCGTAGTATTCTTTCAGGATGTTCGCACCGTGGCAAGCCGCTGCAATTCCCACTTGTTCTATTCGCTTCATGTCCATAGGAATCATAACCTACAAGCTATTTGCCCGGCGTGTCAACCGCAATTGTTACGATTGTGTACAACCACCTAAGATAAATGGGTAAAGTTTTGTTTTGAACAGCTATGAAAAACTGCCGACAGCTTTTTGCATTGCTTCCAGAAGGGGCTTGAAGGTCGATCGATCAAGGGCGCTGACAGGGATGCCGTCAAGGCGTTGTCGTACGATGTCGGCCTCTTCCGGGGTTACGCGATCTATTTTATTCAGTACGCGGATGGTGGGAATGGCGGTCAGGCCCAACTCGGAAAGAATGCCTTCGACGGATCTGATCTGATCCCGATGCCGGGGGTTGCCTACATCGATCACATGCAGCAGCAAATCGGCGTTTTCAAGCTCCTCAAGGGTAGCCTTGAAGGCGGCCATCAGCTCCTTGGGAAGATCGCGGATGAAGCCCACCGTATCCGTGATGATTACTTCCACATCCTGGGGAAAGCGCAGTCGGCGGCTGGAGGGATCCAACGTCGCGAAAAGCTTGTTTTCGGCGATCACGCGGCTTTGGGTCAGTTGATTGAGCAAGGTCGATTTACCAGCATTGGTATAGCCCACGATGGATAAAATGGGAAGCCCCTTGCGGCTGCGCCGCCTGCGCTGCTGGTTGCGGTTTTTCTGAACCGTGGCAATGGCCCGCTCCAGTCTTTTGATCCGATCCCTGGCCCGTCGGCGATTGATTTCCAGGCGGGTTTCTCCCGGTCCGCGGCCGCCGATGCCGCCGGTCAGGCGCGACATGGCCGTATTCTTGGTAACCAGACGGGGCAGAATATATTTCAACTGGGCCAGCTCCACCTGGAGTTTGCCTTCGCGACTTTTGGCCCGCTGGGCAAAAATATCGAGGATCAATTGGGTGCGGTCGATGACCTTGATTTCGACCCGGTCGGTGATGGAGCGGATCTGCGAGGGGTTCAGCTCCTGGTCGAAGACGAGCAGGGTCGCTCCCCGATGAAGCGCCATGATGGAGAGCTCGTCCAGTTTGCCGCTGCCCATCAAAAAGCGTGGATTGGGTTTTTTGATTTGTTGCATGACCGTATCGATAACCTCGATGGCTGCGGTACGGGTCAGCTCTTCCAGCTCATCCAGTGAGTCCAGGGCCCTTTTGCGGGGACCGCTGAAAATACTGACCAAGAGAGCCCGCTCGGTGCCTTTGCGGTGAACAGCCTCGTCTTTTTTGCGGGTCAGTTCGGCTTCGAGGGCCAGGATCAGGTCCGCGCAGCCGATGTCCGTGCCGAAGGAAGGCAGCGGGTCCATGATCCGGTAGGGTTTTGCATCGCTTGCGCCCGGCAGGATATGCGCCCAGTGGACGTTCTCCGGTTGGCCGTCGGTTTTCGAAGAGACAACGGCCATGAGGTCCAAACGCAACAGGGAAAGGTCGGTCAGATCGTCCCGGGTAAGGGGAGGGGCGGCGCCCAGATGGGTATGTACGCATCTCAACCCACGCAGCCGGTCGGGCGCCAGCCGGTATTCCCGCAAATCCGGAATCAGGATGCGATCGACTTCTCCCACCAGAACCTGATCGATTCTGCCGCTGCGGTCGATGAGCAGGCCGATCTGGCGGCCGATCTCGAACGAGAGGCGGCACATATCGCGGCACAACTCGTGGGAGATGATCGACCCGGGCGGCACACGCCGGCGTCCCAGATTCTCCAGCCGCTTGATCTGGCTGGTTTTAAGGCCCAAAAGGCTGCCGAACA
This sequence comes from uncultured Desulfosarcina sp., assembly GCA_963668455.2. Lineage (GTDB taxonomy): Bacteria > Desulfobacterota > Desulfobacteria > Desulfobacterales > Desulfosarcinaceae > Desulfosarcina. The sequence continues at coordinate 470,310 of CAXXOY010000007.1, read as the reverse complement.
ATGGCTTCATTCGGTGGCCAGGGTTTCGAAACGGGTATAGGATTTGAGAAATGCAAGGTTCGCGACGCCTGTGGGACCGCTGCGCTGTTTGGCCACAATGATCTCGGCCGTGCCTTGCTGCGGATTGTTTTCGTCCCGATTGTAGACTTCGTCACGGTAGATGAAGGTCACGATATCGGCGTCCTGTTCGAGGGCGCCCGATTCTCTTAAGTCGGACAGCATGGGCCGTTTGTCGCTGCGCTCTTCGAGTTTGCGGTTGAGCTGGGACAGGGCGATGACTGGTACATTGAGTTCCTTGGCGAGGATTTTCAGGGAGCGCGAAATGTCGGAAATTTCCAGGTCGCGCCGTTCGGTGTGGGTGCTGCCGCGCATGAGTTGCAGATAGTCGACGATGATCAGACCCAGTCCCCTGTCCATTTTCATGCGCATGGATTTGGTCCGGATCGACGTGGTCGAGATATCCGGCGAATCGTCGATGAAGACGGGGGCGTCCGAAAGCCGGCCGGCGGCATCGGTGATGTTGTCCCAATCGTCATTATTCAAAAAACCGCCCCGGATGCGAGAGGAGTCCACTCGGGCCTCGGCGCACAACATGCGCATGGAAAGCTGCTCTTTGCTCATTTCAAGGGAAAAAATGGCAACCGGCGTATCGCCGTCAATGGCCGCGTTGCGGGCCATGTTCAGGGCCAGGGCGGTTTTTCCCATGGCCGGCCGGGCCGCCAGGATAATTAGATCCGAGGGCTGCCAGCCGGAAGTGAGCGTGTCCAGCTTGGAAAACCCGGTGGTCACGCCGGTAACCAGCGAGCGGTTGCCCTGACGCTCTTCCAGGGCATCGATGTTGGTCTCGATGATTTTGCTGATCGGAGAAAAGGCCTGACTCGCCTTGCCTTCCGAGATTTCGAAAATGGCGCTCTGGGCGAACTCAATGACCTCGTCCACATTGCCGGTGTCTTCGAAGCATTTTTGAGAAATGGCGTTGGAACGCTCGATCAAACGCCTCAGGGTGGCCTTGTCACGAATGATGCGGGCATAGTGCCGGGCGTTGACCGCCATGGGTACCGTGTCCACCAACTGGGCCAGATAGGCCGCGCCGCCGACTTTGTCCAGCTGGTTCATCTCCCGCAGAATGTTGGCCAGGGTGACCAGATCCACGGGCTCGCTTTTGGCGTAAAGGGTTTCGATAGCCGAGAAGATGAGCTGATGGGCCGTTTTATAGAAATCGTCGGCTGATAAAGCCTCCAGAACATCGATCAGCACATTGTTGTCGATCAAGATGGCGCTGAGAATCGACTCCTCCGCCTCGATGCTTTGGGGCGGGAGTTTGTTCAGGATCTGGCTTTGAGGTGTGGGCGACTGGCTATTCGGCATGGGATGTCGGGGGCGTCATCCCCCCGGCAAACCATCAAACGCATAAGGGATGGTTTGCCGGAGGATCGATTTTTATTTAATCTTCCTCGGGAACGATTTCCACCGTTATTTCCGGTTTGACGCCCTGGTAAACCCTGATGGGCACTTTGAAGGTGCCGACGGTTTTGATGGGTTCGGTCAGAAGCACCATGCGCTTTTCGATTTCGACGTCCTGTTTTTTCAGCGCATCGACGATATCGCGGTCTTTTACCGATCCATAGAGCTTGTCCGCCTCATGGACCTTGGAGCCGATGGTCACGGTGATGGCTTCCAGGCGCGTGGCCATTTCCTGGGCAAACTCTTTTTCCTTGGCGATCTGAAGCTCGAATTTGGCCTTCTCCTGCTCCATGAGCTTGCGCTGCTGGGGCGTGGCCGGAACGGCCTTGCCCTGGGGCAGGAGGTAGTTGCGGGCATACCCATCCGCAACACTGACTTCGCTGCCGATAATGCCCAATGAACTGATGGTTTCTTTTAAAATGACTTTCATTCTTATCCTCCACAAAAGCCTGCCTGACTATGGCGACGGCAGGTCTGTATTTCGTTTGTTGGGGCCGATTTTCCTGAAGTCGATCCACATATCGAAAAGGCCGATACCGATAACGACCAGAAGAAACAGCTGCTGAAAAGCGACCAGGGCATAAAGGGCCACCCTGACGAACAAGGGCAGACCTTTTTTCTCGAAATAAAAAGAGACAATGGCGATGCCCTGCATGAAGTAGATGGTCAGAAGGACCAGCAACCCGTTTATGGCCAAAAGCCGGATGCCACCGGCCGGAATGAGCATGGCCGAGCCACAGGCGATAACGACCCAAATCAGCCACTCGGGTGAGCGCCAGTGATTCAGGCGGCCAAAGTCCGGGAAGGCCAGACCGCGCCGCAGCATCACCGGACGGACCGTGATCAGGTTTATCCAGGCCACGAACAGCGTGGATACGGTTAGGATGGCGGGCATGAGGCGGACCAGTACGTATTTAATGCGATCCAGCGAGCCTGCTATCGTATCGATGGTTTCCTGGGGAATGCCGATTTCCCGGTACAATTTCAGGGATAATTCCAGGTTGGAGGCCACATAGGCCGACAGCAGGCTGACAATCCCCGTTTGTTTGGCCGCACTGAAAAGCAGTGTGCCGACCAGACCGGAACCCAAGACGATGCCGCAGGTAACGGCAAGCGTCATTTCGATGGATAGCGATTTTTCGAAGGTCTCGCTCATGGCAAACCCGAGCAGCATGAGTCCACAAAAAAAGAGCATGTCGATGGAAAACCCACCGAAAACAATGCCCATCAATAACAGAACGATCAGCGGGATCGCCGCCCCCTTCCGCCTGCCCAGCTTGGCCCTGAAAAATATAATGGGCAAGGGGACAAACATGGAGAAAAGAAACCCCACTACCGGCAGGAATACCGACAGGGAGAAAATGGCGATGGTGACCATTACACCGGTAGCGATATCTTTCGATACGGCACTTTGAAATGGTGACAACGCCATCTCTTTCTCCACTTGGTTGATTCTCGCCGGAAAGGTCCGGGACGGCTTCAGGCTGATTTACAGGTCAAAGCTTCCCGCATAGGGCAAAAGGGCAATGGTCCTGGCGCGTTTGATGGCATGCGTAAGCGCCCGCTGATGCTTGGCGCAGGTGCCGGAAATACGCCGCGGAATGATTTTGCCGCGTTCGGTGATGAAATATTTGAGCGCCTTGGGGTCCTTGTAATCAATGACTATGCTCTGATCGGCACAGAACCGACAGACCTTGCGGCGATGAAAAATTCTTCTTTTTTTTCTTTTGGGACGGGGCTTTGAAACGGCCATGAATTACTCCTTATTTTCTTCTTCTTTTGGTTCTTCGGGTTCACTTTTTTCGTCAGAGGCGTCGGCCGGTTTTTCAGCGGTGGTCTCGGTCGCTTGCTCTTCTTCGGCAGGCTCGGCTTTCTCGGTGGTTTCAGCTTTTTCGGCCGATTGTTCAGCGGCCTCGGCGCTCTTTTCTTCCGCCGCCGTTTTTTCATCTATTTCGGCCTTGATGGCTTCCGGATCGGCGTTGCCGTCAAGAAGGACGGTCATGAATTTCAAAACCTTGTCGTCGATCTTGAAAAAACGCTCGATCTCCTGAACCAATGCCCCGTCACCGCAAAAGTCAAGCCTTACATAGTGCCCCCGATTTTTTTTCTTGATGTCGTAGGCCAGTTTTCTGGTTCCCCAATCGTCCGTTACGATTAGCGTCCCGCCGAACTGAGGGATCAAATCGTTGACCCGCTCGAGGATCGGCGCTTCGGCCTCCTTCGATAGATCAGGGTCAATAATGACGATCGTTTCATAACGTTTCATAAAACCTCCTTATGGCTTTAAAGCCCCGGTTTTCAAGGCCGGAGCAAGGATATGCCAATTCCGTTTTGTGGAATCGACAAAATTAGCACAAATAGCACCAACGGTTTCAATATGTCAAGTAAAACAGTGAACTATTGACGGATCAATCCTTTTTCACGTTTTCGGCGGCCTTTCGAAAATGGCCGCTGATGGTGTTGGTGAGATCCGCCACGGCGTCGAGTTGTTCGGCAACCGCCGCCTGGTCGTTTTCGCGGGCCTCACTGGCCCATTTGCGATAATCCTCGACATGATGGTCGTTGTGCTGGATCCAATGGTCCAGAAGCTTGGTCAACTTTTGCGCGAAGGAGAGAGACACGGAGGATTGATCGTGGTCGTGATGGTCATGGGGATCCCCGTGGTCATGGTGGTGTCCGTGGTCGTGATCGTGTCCGTGGTGGTGATCGTGGTCATGGTGGTGTCCGTGGTCGTGAGACATGGGAATTCTCCTTGGATAATTTGTTCGCATCCTATTCATTTGGTGTGTCGACGGAAAATGAAATCTGAATGTAAGCCTGTCGTGAAATTTAGTCAACCAAGATCGAACCACAAAGGGTTGCCAGGTCGATCGCATGTAGAATAATCGATATCGGTATCAGCCACAGCGGCTATCGCTATCGAGAAGATACAAACGATGGACATCCCAATCTCTTAATTTCGGCGACATTTCCGTCAGTACTCACAAGGACGCTTTCGATGGAATCCACATCCGACATGAGTATTCCATTTGTGTCGTCGAGATTTTTGAGCTTCCCGTGATATGCAAAAAATACAACTACTTATCCGTTGACGTGAATATCGGCCGGGCCTTTGCATAAATAAAACCGGAGAGGAATATGAAGCCGGGCTGCCACGATGGATATAACCAGGATGCAGCCGGCCGGCATCAGGTGTAAATCAGGGGGAAGCTGATCGGAGGATATTTGGAAACGCCCGGCAATGGCAGGACATGCTCTTCGCCGACAGTAAGCCAGTTGACGTCCGGGTTGATTTCGCGCAGCTTGCCATCCTCCGGGGGACGGGAGTGAACGGTGTATGCATAGGTCGCCTGGAAAATACAGACGTTGGAATTGCCTTTGCCGTCAACAACGTAATTCTTTTTGAAAGAGCGCGGTGAGATATTCTGTGAATCGCCGATCTGCCGGATTTCATCGTTGGTAAAGCGAACCAGGGCCGCCTTGGAAACACCGCGCTCGGAAATGCGGTAAAGGGCCCGCGATTCACTGCTGCCGGCGTAAACGGTGGCGATGCAGGGAATCCTTTTCAGATATTGGGCCGCCACCATGGCGGCCGTCCGCCGACCACCGACCATGACCGGCATACCGTAGTATTCGAACAGCTTGCGTTGGACCAGCTCCGCGTATTTATCCCCTTTTTCGTACAAATCCTTCGATATGTAGCGCAGGCTCTGGGCCAGATCCTCGGCTGCATCGGCGATGGGCCAGTCGACGCGCACATGGTAGTGGGAAAGACTGTAGCGGTTCGATGCGCGCGTGCCGGGATTACGCTGGATCAGCAGGGCGTAGTCCACCGGTAAAAGCACATCCATGAAATTGTAAAAGTGGACGGAATCCATGTACTTGTGGGTCCTGTCGAACTTCTCGGGAAGGGGCAGGGCCTTGGATTCCAGAAGATTTGTCTTGGTTGGCTTGTTGACATCGAAAAAGCGGATATACTTCTTGTGGATGGCCGGGATGACATCTTCCACGAAAATGACCAGAAATGTTTTCTGATGCTCGTATTCGATACCTGGAATTCTCGCCCGGGGTTTGAGTTCGCGTTTTTCGATGAACGGATAGGGTTTTTTGTTGTCGATAAAGTTCTTGTACGATTGAACCAGAGCGTAATCCAGCATAAACTGATCGAGTTCATCTCTAAGCAGTTCGTAGTAGGAACGACGCAGCCGATTGAATTGGCTGAGTTCTTCTCTGATGCTCCAAAAAGCCACCGCGACTCCCTTTGGGGTAGGTTCTGGGTTTTGCCTAAAGTGGAAAATCAATGGATCATACTGTTTTTTTTACATAACACGATTGTCATCGAGGGTCAACGCTCGCCGCCCGGTTTTTGGGCGGGTTTTTCCATCCAGGCATAAATTCGCTCCCGGTAGTACATGGCCAGAAGGCCGATGGCCAGGGCGATGCCGAAAACAATAACAAGTACCGTATAGTTTTTTTCGAACAGAAAGCTGCCCTCTATACTCAGGATCAGGGTGCCGGGCATGCGGCCGAGGCAGGAGATGAGCAGGAAGACCTTAAGGGGAAGGTCGGTAATTCCCAAAAACAGGCAGAGGTAGTCCTTGGGAAATCCGGGAAAAACGAAAAGGATGGCGATAATGATGATTCCCTGCCTTTTGAGCAGGCGATCCATGCGCCGCCATTTCTCTTCCGGGATCCAGCGGCGCACGAACCGTTTCCCCAGAAAGCGGCCGATGGCGAAGTTGATCCACGAGCCGATGGAAAGGGCGATGCTTGAGTAGACAAACCCATTGAAGGCTCCGAACAGATAGCCGCCGATAAACCCGGTGGCCTCTCCCGGGATGGGCGCCAGGATGACCTGCAGAAGTTGAGTGGCCATGAAAACCAGGGGCGCGCCGTTGCCGTAAGCGGTGATGACGCCGGCCACCTTGTCGCGGTCCGACACCCAGTCGATACCAATCGCAAGGGCGTGGGCGATGGGGTGCCGGAAAATCAGTACTCCGACGATGAAAAGGCAGAGTGCCGCCACGGCGAGCCGGCGGCGCGGCCCCGGTTTTATTTTTGGATTCGTATCTGGCACAATTTTGCCGGTACGCTAACAGTCAGTCAGGGCATCGACGCCCGGCAGAACCTTGCCTTCCAAAAATTCCAGGGAGGCGCCCCCGCCGGTGGAAATGTGCGACATCTTGTCGGCAAGCCCCGCTTTCTCTATGGCCGCGGCCGAATCTCCGCCGCCGATGACCGTGATCGCGCCACGGCCGGTGGCTTCGGCCAGTGCCTTGGCCACGGCATAGGTTCCGCCCGCAGTGGCGTCGATTTCGAAAACACCCATGGGGCCGTTCCACACGATGGTGCCGGCGTCTTTTATGATATCATCAAAGGCCTTGACGGTAAGGGGGCCGATATCCAGGCCGACGCTTTCGGCGGGTATGGCATCGGTGGGCGTGGTGGCCAGCGGTCCCACGGTCCTTTGGGCAAAATCGAAGTGGTCGCTGCAAAGACAATCCACCGGCAGGACCAGTTTGTCTTTTCCTTTATCTATAAGCGAACGGGCGACGTCGAGTTTTTCCGTTTCCACCAGCGAACCGCCGATATCCAGGCCCTTGGCCTTGAGAAAGGTGAACATCATGCCGCCGCCGATGATCAGCCTATCGATCTTGGGCAAAAGCGCATCGATAACATCGATTTTCCCTGAGATTTTAGCGCCTCCCAAGATCGCCACGAAGGGCCGTTTGGGGCTTGCCACGGCATCGCCCAGATAAGTGATCTCTTTTTCGATCAAAAAACCCATGGCGCAAGGCTTGAGAAAGCGGGTCACGCCGGCGGTGGAAGCATGCGCCCGGTGGGCGGTTCCGAAGGCGTCGTTGACATAGAGATCGGCAAGGCCGGCCAGGGCGCGCGCGAAGCCTTCGTCGTTATCCGTTTCTTCCTTGTAATAACGAAGATTTTCAAGCAGAAGCACCTGGCCGTCATCCAGGGCCTCAACCGCCTTTTCGGCCACGGGGCCGATACAGTCCTCGGCAAAAGCCACCGTTTGCCCCAAAAGACCTTCCAGGGCAGCCGCACAGGGTTTGAGCGAGAATTCCGGCAGGCGCTTGCCCTTGGGGCGCCCCAGGTGCGACATCAAAATCAGTTTGCCTTTGTTTTCAAGGATATGGCGAATGGTGGGCAGGGCGGCGCGCAGGCGCTTGTCATTGGCCACCTCACCTTTTTCCAGGGGCACATTGAAATCCACCCGCATGAGTACGCGGCGTCCTTTGACATCGAGATCGGTAACCTTGAGTTTGGCCATGTGGCCCTCCTATCGTTTATGTTTTTTCTTTTTTGGCGTTCAGCGCTTTCTTGCGGGACCAGCGGCCCAGAAAGCCCATCACTCCTGAGGCATAGGCCCGGTCGACCATCTCCTCGCGCACCTGGATGCCGCCCTGGCGGGACATGGCGGTTCTCAGACAATCGGTTTTGTAGTAGCAGGGCACGCAGGACTCGGGGCTGTGTCTGAGACCGTCCTCTCCCATGGGAAAGACCGCTTCGATATCGCCGAAGCAGGGGGGGGATTTTTTTTTGTTTACGGTCATGGTGCGGCTTCCGTGTTTGAGGTGGCGTGTGGCCGATATCCATTTTACCCATCGTGGCCTGACTTTCAACGATTATTCGCTGAGTCGTCCCGGGCGGATGCAGCCATCCTCGAAATATGTCCATTATCGGCAAAGCTGTAGTAGCCGTCGCGGCCGATGATCAGGTGTTCGTGGACGGTGATGCCCATCAGGGCACAAGCCTGGATCAGTCTGCGGGTGATGGCCATATCGTCCGGGGATGGCGCGGGGTCACCCGATGGATGATTGTGTGCGAAGATGACAGCGGCCGCGGCGTGGGCCAGGGCGGCCCGAACCACTTCGCGCGGGTAGACTGCGCTGGCCGTGACCGTTCCGGTAAACAGGCGTTCGTCATTGATGACTCGGTTTTTGGCATCCAGATAGATGACAATGAAACACTCCCGGTCGCGGTCGCGGAGGATGTGGTCCAGATAGTCGAAAAGCGCTTTCGAATTGTTGACCAGCTCTTTGCTTTGCAGCTGCTGTTTCAGGTAGCGTCGGCTGACCGCCGGCACCAGTTTCAGGCCGAAAATATTCACCGGCCCGACGCCGTTAATTCGTAGAAGGTCCGCGGGGGCCGCCTCAAGAACCCCTGGAAGGGTCTTGAACCGCTTGAGCAGCGCCTTGGCGATCTCTTTGCAATCCTTGCGCGGCGTTGCCAGGGTCAGCAGCAGTTCGATCACCTCGTAATCGTGAAACCCCTCAAGGCCCGAGGCGAGAAAGCGCTCCCGGAGTCGGCCCCGGTGGCCGGCCCCCTTATGGGGTTTGGTTTTGCCGTCCCTGTCCATGGCATTCCCTCAAATTTCATCCAGCTCCTGCTTCAAATCCCTGGTCATCAGCTGGTAAAGGGCGGTTTTGGGATCCAGATCGTCGTAAAGCAGGTGGTAGATGGCATGCGAGATGGGCATCTCCACATTCATCTTACGCGAAAGATTGAATACCGATTTGGCGGTTTTAACACCTTCGGCAACCATGTGCATTTCCGCCAGAAGATCATTCAGTTTTTTGCCTTCGCCCAGCTTTTTACCGACGGTGTGGTTGCGGCTGAGATCGCCGGTGCAGGTCAGAATAAGATCCCCGGCGCCGGCCAGGCCGCTGAAGGTCCTTGGGTTGGCCCCCATGGCCAGTCCCAGACGGCGAATTTCCACCAGTCCGCGCGTGATCAGCGCGGCGCGTGTGTTGAGCCCCAATCCCAATCCATCGATAACTCCCGCAGCGATGGCAATCACGTTTTTTACCGACGCGCCCAACTCGGCACCGATCACATCCTCGATGGTGTAAACACGGAAATACTCGGTGGCGAAAACCTGCTGAACGGTTTGAGCCGTGTCGGCATTGGTCGAGGCCACGGTAACCACCGTGGGCACCTGACGGGCCACTTCCTTGGCAAAGCTGGGACCGGTGAGCACGGCAAAGCGATCCTTGGACAGCCCCGGAACGGCCTCGGCCAGCACACCGGACATGGTCAGGTAGGTTTCGTTTTCGATTCCCTTGGAGGCACTGACCACAAAGGTGCTTTTGTCGATGGCCCCGGCGCAACGCTGCATGGTCGGGCGGGTGACGTGGGAAGGAGTCACCACCAGAACCAGGTCTTTGTCGGCCACGACGGCTTCCAGATTGTTGGAGGGATGCAGGTTTTCGGAAAGCGTGACGCCGGGTAGAAAAGGACGGTTTTCACGCTCATCTTGCATTTGCTTCATCACTTCGGGCTCGAACACCCAATGGTCAACGTAAAATCCCTTGCGGGCCAGCAGGTCGGCAAGGGCGGTTCCCCAGCTGCCGGCACCGACCACGCCGATACGGGTTTTATCGATATTAATATCTGTCTGGATCATTGTTATTCCTCAGGTGTTGTCTTGGTATCGTCTCCATCTGTGTTTTCGGGCTCTTCCTCCTCGGCCAGGCGGGCGGCACTGACTACGCGCTCTTCCTCGTCGAGACCGATCAGGCGGACGCCCTGGGTGTTGCGGCTGATCACGGAAGTACCGGACACCGGCATGCGGATCAGCTTGCCGCGGTCGGTGACCAGCATCAGATCGTCCTGATCCTCGACCAGGATAATGCCCACCACCTGCCCGTTGCGCTGGCTGGTCTTGATGGTGATTACGCCCTTGCCGCCGCGTTTACGAATGGGATATTCGTCGATGGAGGTGCGCTTGCCGTAGCCGTTTTCGGTTACCGCGAACAGGCTTTGCCCGTATTGTAGAACTTCCATGCCCACCACGCGGTCACCGTCGGCCAGGTTCATGCCCCGCACGCCTCGCGCGGTGCGGCCACTGGTCCGGATATCCGATTCGTGAAAGCGGATCGATTTTCCCGTGGCACTGCCCAGAAAAACGTTTTGGGTGCCGTCTGAGAGTTTCACCGCGATCAGCTCGTCGTCTTCCACCAGGTCGATGGCGATGATGCCGCCGGTGCGCGGTCGGCTGAAGGCCATCAGGTCGGTTTTCTTGATCGTGGCGCGCTTCGTAGCCATGATCACATTCAGGCCCGGCTCGAAGGCCGGCACCGCCAACACGGCGGTCATGTGCTCGCCCTCGGCAAAGTCAAGCAGGTTGACAATGGCTTTGCCCCGGCTCTGGCGGCCGGCCTGCGGGATGTCATAGACCTTGCACCAGTAGACCTTGCCGAGGTTGGTGAAAAAGAGAAAATAGTGGTGGGTGGAGGCCACGAAAAGGTGGGTTACGTAATCCTCGTCCTTGGTGCCCATGGCGGTCTTGCCCTTACCGCCCCGCCGCTGGCTCTGGTACAAGGTGATGGGATTGCGCTTGATGTACCCGGTGTTGGTGATGGTGACCACCATGTCTTCCTCGGCGATCATGTCCTCCATGGTCAACACGCGGGTGTCGGTCATGATTTGGGTGCGGCGCTCGTCGCCATACTCCCCTTTGAGCATGTCGAGTTCGTTCTTAACGATTCCCAATACAAGTTTCTCGCTGCCTAAGATCTCCTTGAAACGGGTGATATCCTTCAAGATTGCATCGTATTCATCGACGATTTTATCTCGCTCCAGGCCGGTAAGCCGTTGAAGCCGCATGTCCAGAATCGCCTGGGCCTGAATCGCCGTCAGGCCGAAGGTGTCGATCAGTTTCTGTTTGGCTTCCGGGGGCGTTTTGGATTCCCGGATCAGCTTGACCACGGCGTCGAGGTTGTCCAGGGCGATCTTGAGTCCTTCCAGGATATGGGCCCTGGCTTCGGCTTTATTGAGGTCGAAGCGGGTGCGCCGGATGACGATTTCCTTGCGGTGCAAAACGAAATTGTTCAGGATCTCCTTGAGGTTCAGCACCTGGGGGCGGTTTTTGACCACGGCCAGGAGGATAATCCCGAAGCTGGCTTCCATCTGGGTGTGCTTGTAGAGCTGATTGACGATCACCTGGCCCATGTGGTCTCTTTTGACGCCCATGGCGATGCGCATGCCGCGCCGGTCGGATTCATCACGCACATAGCGAAGGCCCTCGATGACTTTGTGTTTCATCAGCTCGGCGATCTTCTCGCACAAGCGGGCCTTATTTACCTGATAGGGGATCTCGGTCACCGCGATGGTTTCCTGGCCGGTCTTTTCGTCTTCCTCGATGGAAACAACGGCGCGGGTGCGCACGATTCCCCGGCCGGTCTCGTAGGCGTCGCGAATGCCCTGAATGCCGTGAATGATTCCGCCGGTTGGAAAATCGGGGCCGGGAATATGCGCCATGAGCTCCTGGATACTGACGTCCGGATTGTCGATCAGCGCCTTGATGCCCTCGATTACCTCGGTGAGGTTGTGCGGCGGGATATTGGTGGCCATGCCCACGGCGATTCCGGACGAGCCGTTGACCAGAAGGGCAGGGAACTTGGCCGGCAACACCGAGGGCTCGTCAAGGGATTCGTCGTAGTTGGGCACCATGTTGACGGTTTCCTTGTCCAAGTCCTCGAGCATTTCATGCGCCAACTTCATCATGCGCACTTCGGTGTATCGCATGGCCGCCGCCGAATCACCGTCGATGGAGCCAAAGTTTCCCTGGCCGTCCACGAGGCGGTAGCGCATGGAAAAATCCTGGGCCATGCGTACGATCGTTTCGTACACTGCGGAGTCACCGTGGGGGTGATATTTACCGATCACGTCGCCCACGACGCGGGCCGATTTCTTGTAAGGTTTATTGTAGTCGTTTTTGAGTTCCCGCATGGCGAAAAGCACGCGCCGGTGAACCGGCTTGAGGCCGTCTCGTACATCGGGAAGTGCCCGGCCGATGATTACGCTCATGGCATAATCGAGATAAGAGCGCTTCATCTCGGTTTCGATGCTGATCGATGAGCTGGGCGGGGTTTCCTCGGTTAAAGTTTCAGTCATTCGTACGTTATCCTTGTTTGATTGTTATGGCGACAAGGACCGGCAACGGTCTTGTCGATATTGTTCTTTTCAGGATTTCGAATTCTCCACCAATTCCTGATAACTGGCGTGATAAATATCGGTCAGGGTAAGAAAAAAGGTGGCGATCAACGGGCCATAGATAATGCCGAGAATACCGAAAAGTTTGAGGCCGCCGATAATGGCCAGAAAAACCAACAGTGTAGGCATCTGCACTTGTTTGCCGACAATCCTGGGTTTTAGCAGATACTCAACGCCGCCGGAAAGAAACAGGTAAAAAAACAGGAAAAAGATGCCGACGCCGATCCGCCCTTTAAGAAACAGGAAGATGACGGTGGGCACGAACACGGTCCCGATGCCGATGATCGGCAAAAAGGCCAGAAGCGCCATGATCACGCCCCATAAAAAAGGCGATTGCAATCCGAAAAGCCAGAACAGCATGCCGCCGGCAATGCCCTGCAGAGCGCCGCAAAAGCCGTTTCCAACAAGGATGGCGCGGGACATACTGTAAAATTTGTCGATCAATTTGCTGTCCTGATCCTCGGGCAGGGGAGACAAATCGATTAGAAAGCGTACCAGTTTGACGCCGTCGATGAGCAAAAAGAAGATGACCAGCAGCATGAGGAAAAAACTGACGATAAAGGCCAGGGTGTTGGAGGCGATGTACTTGGCCTGATCGTAGAGAAAGCGGCCGACTTCGCGTCCGATCTCCGAAATGGTGCGGTTGAGTTCCTCTCCCGTGATGACGAAATCGAATTTGGCCAAAAAAGGGTTGATGCGCTCGAGCAGGGCGCTGTTGGTGAAATGGGCGGTGATGAAATTGGACAGCGCCGGGCTTTTGGCCAGTTGGATCAGATCGGCGGCCTCTTTGGTCAGTACCCCCACGAAATAAACGATGGGGACGAAAAGCAACAGAAAAATGAGCAGACAGGTAATCAGCGAAGCCAATTCCGGACTGATTTTCTCGACACCATAAATGAGCCGGTAAATCGGATGGAAGGCGCCCGCGACCACGGCGGCCAAAACGATGATGGAAAAAAAGGGTGACAGCAGCCACCCCATGAGTGAGATGGAAATCAAAAAGCAAGCCAGAAAGAACCACAGAATCATATTTTGAGACGTTCGGTCTGCCATGGTTTCTCCATAAATCGGCCAGGATCGCTTCGTCAGGAAACTTGAGGTCATAACGCAATCTGCGCAAATGCCTTAAATTAAAACATGGGGGCATTTGCGCAGAAAAAATTGATATATAATCAGGTTCGGATGGTCAGATGTCCGCCGGGAAAGCCTGCCAGTCGGCAGCACAGCTTATTTGAAGATAATTGCTCCGGCAATAACGTAAAGAACGATCTCGTAGATGGTAACCGCGGCCCAGCTTCCCATGGCACCGTAAACAATACCTCCACCGATGATCGCCGGTACCCCGAAAAAAACAAGAATCCCCAATTTTCGACTGATATCCATGTGTTCACATCTCCTGTTACCCGCTTGAATGGCGTTATGGCAAGGGGGTGATTGTTAGTCCTGATAACATTCCTCGTTTACCAATAAATGCTGAAAAAGTAAACAAAAAAAACGTCCGATGATCCCGGCGTTTCTCGTTGCCGCAAGGTTTTTCAGCATTTGTTGATTCTTACCGCCACTATTGATACAATCGCATAAAAACAATCGCTTTCGCCCGGTTTGATTTATTTTTCGCGCCGGGCTTTTCCCCCTCACAAAGGAATCACCAACAGTAAATGAAACGCCAATTCTATCCCGTCATCGTTTTGTGCATCGGGTTGATGAGCGCTCAAATCGTGGCCTGTGCCCATGTCTATCTGTCCAATCTGAACCTGTTGCAGTCGATCGAGGCGGTTGTGCGCAGCGGGTACCTGGCCGTGCCCAACGCATTGGTGGCCGGACGGCTCGACACCTTGGCCACGGCCATGGCCGGTGGCGTGTTTTTCACCTTGAGTATCGGATCGGGGCTTTCCCTTATAACCCTGTGTACCGTCTGGCTCTGGGATCGTGTTTTCAAACGCCGCCGACGGGAAGCGTTGCTTTTTTTGGGCGTGTGGCTCACCGCCCTTTATCTCATCAACGCATCCGGCCTTAATTTGATCGCCTCACTCTATCTTGTGGTGGTTCCCCTGGTTACCGGTGTCGCGGCCATCATGTTGCTGCCCGTGAAAACGACACTGCTGTCGCCCGTGACGGTGCTCTGGCCCGTTTCCGCGGCGCTTCTTTTGACCTTGATCTGGGGGATGGTGCTGGACGCGCGCCTTTTCACCAATATCCGCGACTACCTGCTGTTGCCTACCCGAGTGGGCGAGCGTGTGGCCAAGGCCTATTACGATTATACCCTTTATCCCGCCGAAGCGTTTAAATCGCTCTCCCAGAAACAGATTCGCACCTGCGTGATCAAGGAGGGCATGGATCGCAGCCAGTACCTGAAACTCGAAAAATCCATGCGAAGGTGCGACTATCTGCCTGTCCCCGATGGTTATCCTGCGGATTTGACAATTGCCCTGGACCGGGAAACCGCGTGTTTTTCAATTGCCAACGGCGAGAGCCGCGCCTTCGACGTTACCGCCGAGGAGTTGTTCGGCAAGCCCCAACAGGTGTTGGAGCGCTTTTCCGCCCACCAGGACCGCAACCGCATGTTTCGGCGACTTTCCCTGGTTTGCCTGCTGATCGGTTTTCCCCTTGTTCTGTACAGTTTTATTTTCGCTCTGGTGTCCGCGCTGCCGATCCTGCTGTTTCCCGCAAGGCAGGCCATCGCCATTACGTCGGTCATCTGCATCTGTATCGGCCTGATTTTACTGGCGCCGGTCTATCGAGGGTATTCGGCCGTCCGCTCGCCCGAGGATCTGATCGCCGGGCTGAGCTCTTTCTCTTATGCCACCCGTATCGCCGCACTGCGAACCGCCTACAAACAAAATCAGGATATTTCAAAGCAGGCCGCGTTTTTGAAGCTTGAATCGAGTCCGTTCATCGCCGAGCGCTATTGGCTGGCACGTTGCCTGGCCTACAGCAAGGGGGCTCAAACCCGCGTATTGCTGCGGCGTCTGGCCGGTGATCCGGTTCCTATCGTCGCCTGCCAAGCCCTGTGGGCCATAAGCAAGCGAAAAGATAGAAAGATGATCCCTCAGATTATCGATCACATCAACACGACGCCGATTTGGTACATACAAATGTATGCCTATCGCGCGCTGAGGACACTTGAATGGGTTCAGCCCCGATCTCCACTGGCTTCATATTAGCCTCGCTCACCGCCGTTTTTTTCGTTGAGGTGGCGCTTCCAGGCCTGGGAGAATGGCTGCAATTGCCAAAGCTGTGGTTGCTGCTGGCGATGCGGGCAACCCAGACGGCGGCGGTTTTGTTTTTGGCCATCCGCATGACGGGTGGCTGGCAGGCGTTGGGGCTGGAGAAAAAGACCCTCTTGCCGGGGTTGAAAAAAGGGGCGATCTGGTCGGCTGGATTTGCCGTTTTCGCCTGTCTCTTGTTCGCGGGGCTCTTCGTGGCAGGTCAAAATCCGTTTTACCTCATCCGGATGCCGTTGCCGCCGACCGTCGATCAGATGGTTCTGTTTTTTCTCGTTGGTGGAATCGTTGCCCCGATATTCGAAGAAATTTTCTTTCGGGGGGTGATTTTCGGGGCCATTCGAAGATGGAATACCCTTGCCGCCATCATTTTCTCCACCGCCCTGTTTGCCGCCTGCCACCTGCCGGCGGTTCCCGTTACCCAGGTGGTGGGAGGGCTTGTTTTCGCCATTGCCTACCATTTGTCCGGCAGCCTGGTGACGCCGATTGTTATCCACGTGCTGGGCAACCTGGCGATTTTTTCGCTTTCATTGCTGCCGTTAACGTGAAGTAATCTCAACCGGAGGATGATGTTTCCCATGAACCTGACGATGGCCGATGTTCAAAGTCTTGTAAATGAATTTGCCCTTAACAAGTATGTGCAAGTTTTATCTATTATTATCGTTTTTTTTGTCCTGGCAAAAATTGTGGATTTTATCCTCACCCGCCTAATCGCCAAATTGTTTAAGAAAACGAAGATCGCATTCGACGATCAGCTTTTGGAGATATTTCATCGTCCTATTTTCGTGAGTATTTTCCTGTTCGGGCTGTCGGTTGCCCTTGAGCGATTGCAGGTTCCTCCAACGGCCGATTATGTCACGGCCGCGTCCTTGAAGACCATCACGGTTTTTATCTGGGCCAAGGCCGGTTACAAGTTTTTATCCTTGATTATTCAGATCGTCAGCCAGGATCAGAGCCGGTTTACGCTGATAGAGGAGCGGACCCAGCCGCTGTTTGTCAACTTTTCCATGCTGCTCGTCTCCGGCATTGCGCTCTATTTCATCTTCCTGGCCTGGTCCATCGATGTCACGGCCTGGATGGCGTCGGCCGGGATCGTCGGTCTGGCCATTTCGTTCGCCGCCAAGGACACGCTGGCCAATCTGTTCTCCGGCGTTTTCATTATGGTCGATGCGCCTTACAAATTAAACGATATGATCGTGCTCGATTCGGGCGAGCGCGGCATGGTGACGCACATCGGCATCCGCAGCACCCGTATCCTCACACGGGACGATGTGGAGATCACCATTCCCAATTCAATGATGGGCAGCGCCAAAATCATAAACGAAGCCGGTGGGCCGAGCCCTCGGTACCGGATACGCATAGCCGTCGGCGTCGCTTACGGCTCCGACATCGACAAGGTTCATGCCGTGCTGATGGAGATCGCCGAAAATCACCCCAATGTTCTGAAAAACCCGAAGCCGAGGGTTCGATTCAGACGCTTTGGCGATTCCTCTCTCGATCACGAACTCCTGTGCTGGGTAGGGGAACCGGTTTTGCGCGGCAACGTTCAGCATCTGTTAAATACCGAAATCTACAAGCGATTTATCAAAGAGAAGATAGAAATCCCGTTTCCCCAAAGAGATGTTCACATCAAGACCAATGCGACTTGAATCGGCAACTCACAAAACGAAAACAGAATATGAATATCAAACCAGCCCCACCGGATGTGTCGATCGAAGATCAGGCCTTGAGAGACGGCCTTCAGATGGAATCGCGTATCTTCAGCCTGGAAGAAAAGCTGCAACTGTTCGGATTGTTGGTAAAGGCGGGCGTCAACCGCATTCAGGTGGGATCTTTCGTGCATCCCAAAGTCGTACCTCAGATGGCGGATACCGACGACTTGATTCGCGCCATCGGTGATTCGGATGACGCCGTCGTGTCGGCGCTGATTTTAAACGACAAGGGGCTTGAACGGGCCAGGCGATGTGGGGTCTCTCATCTGAACATGTCCGTTTCGGTCAGTGACGCCCACAGCCGAAAAAATTCCGGGCGCCCGGCGGCCGAGGCCCTGTCTTCAATGGTCGGGCTCATCGAAGAGGCCCTGCAAGAGGGGCTGGACGTGCGGGCCGGCTTGCAGTGCGTTTTCGGCTGTGTTTACGAAGGGCAAGTAGCGATGGATACCGTGCTGCGGGCATGTGAAAAGCTGGTGGTCACGGGGGTCAAGGAGATCAATCTGGCCGATACCACCGGCATGGCCACGCCCCTTGCCATTCAGAGCATGATCGAGCGGGTGCACGGCGAATTCCCGGGCATCGACCTCAGCCTTCACCTTCACGACACCCGCGGCCTGGGGCTGGCCAATCTGTTTGCCGGTTTCAATGCCGGTATCAAAGACTTCGACACCTGTACGGCCGGCCTGGGCGGATGCCCCTTTGTCAGGGGGGCGGCCGGAAATGTGCCCACCGAGGATGCGGTGAACCTGTTCGAATCCATGGGCATTGCCACGGGGATCGATCTTATTGCCCTGTGCGAGGCGGTGGATTATCTGGAAACCCTGCTGGGCCGGTCCCTGCCCGGTCATATGCGGCGCATTCTGGACCGGCCCCGAGGGTGTTAGTCCGTGTCCATCCAAGACTATGAAATTGTTTGGATGGACACCGTTACTCGATCATGACCATCAGCTGATGCGTGGCAACCTGATCTCCGATGTTTACCAGGATGTCCGCCACGGTCCCGGTGACCGGCGTAACGATCGGATTTTCCATTTTCATCGCCTCCAGAAAAAGCAGAGTTTCACCTTCGGCGACGGCTTGTCCCTTTTGAACTTCGATTTTGACGATGGCTCCCGGCATCGGGGCGACAATTTCCTTGCTCATTGGTTAATTCCTCCATTTTAATTCAGATCAATCAATCCTGCCGAAGCTCCTCGATGTTGGCGTAAAAATCCAGAATCTCGGGGTTTTTCAGAGCGTCTTTGTTCTTTACGGTCTTGCCTTCAATGGTTTTTTTGACGGCGATTTCCACCTTTTTCATATTCAGGGTGTAGGGAATGTCCGGAACGGCGATGATTTTGGCCGGCACATGCCGGGGGGAGGCGTGGGTACGGATGGTTTGACGGATTTTGTCACAAATCGCATCGTCAAGTGTATGATCCTTGAAGAGCTTGACGAACAAAATGATGCGGACATCGTTTTTCCAGGTTTGTCCCACAACCAGGGCGTCTTCGATTTCCGGCAAAAGTTCCACCTGTCGATAGATTTCCGCCGTGCCGATCCGGACCCCGCCGGGATTGAGGGTCGCATCGGAACGCCCGTAAATCACCACCCCGCCCCGCTCGTTGATCTGAATGTAATCCCCGTGGCGCCAGATACCGGGGTAAACATCGAAATAGGCCGAATGATACTTTGCCCCGTCCGGATCATCCCAGAAATAGATGGGCATGGAAGGCGAGGGGGCCGTGCAGACCAGTTCCCCCTGCTCGCCGATCACGGAGTTGCCATCGGCGTCAAAGGCCTCGACCTTCATGCCCAGCCCGCGGCATTGCAGTTCGCCGGCATGGACCGGACCGATGGGATTGCCCAGGGCAAAGCAGCCGTTGATGTCGGTGCCGCCGGAGATGGATGCCAGTTGCAGGTCCTTTTTGATGTCGCGATAGACATACTCAAAGCCCTCGATGGAAAGGGGCGAGCCGGTGGACAAAAGCGCCCGCAGCGGTGAGAGATCGAACACTTCGCCGGGTTTCAATCCGGTTCCGGCAAGGGCGGAGAGATAACCGGCGCTGGTGCCGAAAACCGTTATTCTTTCGGCTTCGGCCATCTTCCACAGGGTTTCGGGGCCGGGGTGAAAGGGATTGCCGTCGTACAAGACCACGGTCGCGCCAACGGACAGGGCGCAGGTCAGCCAGTTCCACATCATCCAGCCGCAGGTGGTGAAGTAGAAGATGGTGTCCTCCCGTTTCAGGTCCGTGTGCAGCAGGTGTTCCTTCATTTGTTGCAGCAGGATGCCGCCGGCACTCTGGACCATGCATTTGGGAAGTCCGGTGGTGCCGGAAGAGTACATGATATACAGTGGATGGTCGAAGGGCAGCTGCGCAAATTCCAGAGGCGACGGGTTTTTTATCTTGAAATCATGGAATCGTACGCCATTGGGGATTTTACTCAGGTCCGGAGCCGCCTGGGCGTAGGGGACGACGACGACCTTTTCCACCGAATCGATTTTCTCGAGGATTTTCCCTACACGATCCAGGCTGTCGATCCGCTTGCCCTTGAACCAATAGCCGTCGGCAGTGAACAGCACCCGGGGCTTGATCTGGCCGAACCGGTCCAAAACGCCTTTGATGCCGAAGTCGGGAGAGCAGGACGACCAGGTCGCCCCCAGACTAGTGGCGGCCAGCATGGCGATGATGGTTTCAGGCAGGTTGGGCATGAACCCGGCAATCCGGTCACCGTTTGTCACCCCCATTGCCTTGAGGGCCGCGGCCACCTCGCTGACCTCGGAAAACAGGGCGCTGTAGGAGAGTTCCCTTCGGATGCGATCCTCTCCGTAAAAGATGATGGCGGTTTTCTCATCACGAAAGCGCAGCAGGTTCTCGGCAAAGTTGAGCCTGGCCCCTTCAAACCATTTGGCACCGGGCATGGTCTTGTAATTATCGATGATCGAGGTGGGTTGCGTCGATGCGATGACATTTCCGTAGGCCCACATCTCCTGCCAGAAATCGGAGATGTTTGTCACCGACCATTGCCACAGGCCCTGGTAATCCTTGATGTGTTGATCGTATTCCTGGTTGATGCCGTTCATGAACGCGGTCATGTTGGCGTTTTGAATCCGCTCTTTTGATGGTTCCCACAACAGGTTTCCCATTTTGTACCTCTTCGCTTTTTTCAAAGGTGAGTCAATGCGGCTTGCTATTTATTATATAGAACCGCCAAAATGGTTGCCGTGTCTGATTTGGCGGTAAGCCAGTGGGGTGTGGCCGACGAGTAATACACACTGTCCCCGGGGGACAGTTCATGGCGTTCGGAACCGAGTTCCAATACCGCCGTCCCCTGAAGCACATAGATAAATTCCTCACCATCATGTTGCGATATCTCTTTTTGCTCGCTTTCGATCAATTTGACGAGCAGCGGCTCCATGTGACGGCCTTTGACTTCCGCCGCGAGCCCTTTGTAAATGTATAATTGCTGCTCTCCGCCCTTGGCGGTGGAGCGTGAAATGGTTTTTTGTTCCCCCATGCGCGTGATGGCATAGGGTTTGTCTCCCTCTCCGGAAATGAGGCCGCCGATGGCTGCCTCCAGCGCTTTGGACAGCTTCATCACCGTGCCCAATTGAGGCATGACTTCGCGTGTCTCGATCTTGGACAGTAAATCAGTGCTGAACCCCGTCATTTTCGAAAGCTCCTCGATGGAAAATCCTTTTTCTTTTCGAAGGGCCTTGATCCGATCGCCGATTCCTGTCAACCCACCCGATTCCGACTGGGTAATTTCTCCGGTCAGTTCTTCGAAGTAGTCAACATTGATATGGGGCAGGGTCACTTTTGAATCCATTCTATTATCCCTTTCTTATATGCCTTTGACGTTCGCTTGTTCATCGACGCTACCGATGACCGATTACGGACGATATTGCTCGGGCAGAACTGCTCTTTCTCCCCAGTCGCCGGGAATGGGCTGGCCGGGCGCCTCTCCAAGCGCCTCCTTGCGTTTGGCGAGACCAGGACGGGCAAATTTCATATGTCCCTCTTTAAGGGTCCGTCCATTGATGATCGCTTCGCTTCTCAGGCGGTGGCCCACGGTGCGCTCCAGCTGACGGCCCAGCCATAGCACTCGGTCCACATCGTAGCCGTGCTCGATGCCCATTTCATCAATCTGCACCAGTAAATCCTCTATGCAAATCAGACCCACATAGCGCGGATCGTTGTAGTAATACTCGCCCGTACCGGGGACAGGACAATCGTCTAAAAAATTGGCCGGCTGACCGCCCAGGCCGCCCAGGGTTCCCTCGAAATGAGAAATGCCCGCATGCATCGCGGCCAGGGCCGAGGCCGACGCCATGCGTTTGGTTTCGTGGAAGTGGGCGATGTGCAGGGAAGGATCGGGAATCTCATCCAGGACCATGGAGAAATAGCGATACACATCCGGGGCCGATGCGCTGCCGTCATGGTCGGCATGTTCGATGTCGGTGGCGCCGATTTCCAGCCAGCGCTTGGTGAACTCCACGGCATCCTTGAGTTCGGTGGCTCCGGCAATGGGGCTGCCCCAGATGGTGCTCACCGTACCGCACATCTGAAGACCGGCATCGCGGCATTTCTTGATGGCGCTTTCGCACTCCTTCCAGTAGTCGGGCAGGGTTGTGCCGGAGTTGGCGAAATGGTGCTCCTCTTCGGTGGATACCATCATCAGGCAGCGATCCGGGCCTACGCCTTTCTTAGCCAGCTCGATGGCCCGGTCCACGGCGGGTTCCCGGATGGTCACGGCGGTGATGACCAGATCATCGTAGTTGACACCCTTTTTCTGGCAGCGGGCCTTGAAGCGGTCGCTGCGAAGATGCGCCAGAACCTCTTCGGCGTCGCTGAATTGGGGCATCAGATAGGCATTGCCCAGGTTGGTCACCTCGATGTTGCGGCAACCGGCAAAGATCATGTTCTCTGCATAAAAAATCTTGGCCCGCGTGGAGATGAATTTTTCCAGGTGTTGAAATCCGTCCCGAACGGTGATGTCGCCCAGGGTTACTTTTTTAGGCATGCGAGGGAAAATCTTCCAATAATCGTATTCAGTCATGACAGTGTCCTTGTTTCTTTATTTTCCGAGATAGGTGATTTTAGAATCGCACATTACCGAAGGACGGCTCTTCGATGGCCCCTAGCAGGCTCACCTCGAATGCCATGCCAAGCCAATCGCGAATCTCCGAAAACTTGAGAACCCGGTCCGTGAGCAGGCGCGAACCGCAGAAAAAGGGGTGGGCCTCGCCATCGTATTTCTCAATCATTTTCTGACTGAAGGCCTGCTTTTCCTCGGCCGTCATGGGATTGCCCTTGGCTTCTCGTTTTTTCTCTTCTATGGAAAGCAGCACGCCGGCGGCGCTTCTGCCACTCATGACACCGGTGCGGGCGCGCATGGTGCTGAAAAGGAAGTGAGGGCGGTACGCCCGGCCGCACATGCCGTAGTTGGCCGCGCCGTTGTCCGGTCCGATGACTAGTTGGATGCGGGGCACCTGGGCGCAGGCCACCGTGCGAACCATGTCGGAGCCGTACTTGCCGATGCCCTGATGCTCGGATTCGGAGCCAATCATGTAGCCGGGGGCGCTCTGAATGAACAGCAGCGGTGTTTTGTCCTGGGAGCAGCGCACGATCCATTCAGCGGCCTTGCGGGCCGCTTCGGCAAAGATGATGCCCACGGAATGGGAGGCCACAACGCCCACGGGAATCCCTTTGATGCGGATTTTGCCGGCCAGGATGTTGTCCCCGCGGCCCGGGGCATAGGATTTCTTATACTCCACAAAATAGGAATCGTCGGCAATGGCATTGATGATTTTCCTGCCGTCGATGCCCTGATGAATCTGGCTCGGCATTAGGTCATAGATGGTCTCGGGCGGCGTGGCGGGCGGCTTCTCCTCATATTGGTGGGAATGGAGCTTCTGAGGGGCGTCCAGGGCCAGAATTTCCCTGACGCGGCCGACAGCTTCGTCTTGGTTGGCGCAAAAATGGTCCGCCCCGCCGGATATCTGGGTGTGTACCCTGGCCCCGCCGAGATCCTCGGCCGAGATTACTTCTCCGGTGGCCATCTTCACCAGGGGCGGTCCCCCCAGAAAAGAGTAGGACATTTTATCGATCATGACGGATTGACACGCCATGAAAACAATATAGGCGCCGCCGGCCGTGTTGCCGCCGGTGCTCATGGTGATCTGTTTGAGCCCCTTGGCCGACATCCTGGCCATGTTGTAGAACATGGAGCCGAAATGACCGTCATCGGGGAAAACATCGGCCTGCATGGGCAAAAAGGCGCCGGCCGAATCGGCGATGTAGACACAGTTTATGCCGCATTGCTCGGCGATGGACTGGGCGCGGATGTGTTTTTTCAAGGTAATGGGGAAGTAGGCGCCGGCCTTGACCCGGGAATCGTTGCCGAAGATCATGGTCCAGTTGCCGTGGATTTTGCCGATGCCCGTGACCAGACCGCCACAGGGCACATCCTCGATGCCGCCGGGGTAATTCACCCCGAAACCGGCCAGCTGCCCCAACTCGAAAAACATGCCGCCCGGATCGATGATCTGCTGGATCAGATCACGAACCGGTTTTTTGCCCTGTTTGGTCAAGCGGTCCACTGCCTTTTGCCCGCCCGGCCAGGTGGCTTGATATATTCTTTCCTCCAGCTTTTTCTCTTCGGTTTCCCAAAACATCCTGTTTTCTGTCATTGTCGATCCTTTTTTGCGGGTGACGTGGCGTATCCTGCAAAGCCTTGGTTACTCTCCCTTGTAGACGGGCTTGCGCTTCTCTCTGAACGCTGCCAGGCCTTCAAGCCGGTCCTTGGTGGGAATCGTGACCCAATAGGCGTTGGACTCCATGGCCAATCCCGAATGAAGGTCTGTTTCCATGCCGTGGTTGATTGCATATTTGGCCTGTTCGATGGCAATGGGACCGGTTTCGCAAATCTGGTCGGCGAGATCCCGGCACGCGGCCATGAGCCCCTCCTGGGGGGCCACCTGGTTGACCAGGCCGATGTCCAGGGCTTCCTGGGCACCAACCCGCTTTCCCGTGAAAATCAATTCCTTGGCCTTGCCCTTGCCCACGATACGCGGCAACCGCTGGGTGCCCCCGGCCCCGGGAATGATGGCCAGGCGCGTTTCCGTAAGCCCCATGGTGGCATTGTCCGAGGCGATGCGAATATCGCAGGCCAGGGCCAATTCCGTACCCCCGCCCAAGGCGATGCCGTTGACCGCCGCGATGACCGGTTTGTTCAGCTCTTCGATGGCGCTAAACAGGGAGCGGATGGTGAAGATGAATTCCTTGACCTTGGCCGGCGGCAGCGAGGCGCGCTCCTTGAGATCGGCGCCCGAGCAAAAGGCTCTGTCGCCCGCGCCGGTGATGATCACCACCCGGGTATCGGATGCGAAACGCAGGGCCTCGATCTGCGCCTTTAGCTCATGAAGCAACTGGAAGTTAAAGGCATTCATGACGTTCGGGCGGTTGAGGGTCAATGTGGTGACCTGATTTTCTTTTTCGATTTGCAGCAAGTTCTCGGTGATGGTTTCGTTTTTTATATCAGGCATGATTTTACTCCCCCCCCAAATCTAACATCCAATGTGTCGTGAGATGACAATTCGTTGGACCTCGGACGTTCCTTCGCCGATATCGAGCAGTTTCTGGTCCCGATAAAAGCGCTCCACACCGTACTCTTTCATCAGGCCGTATCCACCATGAATCTGTACCGCATGATCGGCGACCCGTCCCATTAATTCGGAGCAGTAAAGCTTGCCCATGGCAGCCTCTTTTTCATAGGGACGCTTGTGTGACTTTAACCAGCAGGCTTTGTACAGCAGATTGCGGGCGCATTCGAGTTCCATGGCGCAATCGGCCAGTTTGAAGGCGTTTGCCTGGAATTTGCTGATCGGCTGACCGAACTGTTCCCGCTGTTTGGCGTACTTCAGCGCGGCCTCGAAGGCTCCCTGGGCGCCTCCCAGCCCCATGGCCCCAATGGACAGGCGACCGCCGTCCAGGGTCGCGAGCATTTGGTGAAACCCGTCGCCCTGTTTGCCGAGCATGTTTTCCTGCGGAACACGGACATCGTCAAAATAGAGCTCCGCCGTATTGGAGGCCCGCCACATCATTTTTTTATGCATGGGGATCGCCTTGAAACCCTTGGTGCCGGCCTCGACGATAAAGCAGGTGTATTCCGGCCGGCCATCCGGACGCTTGCCGGTCACCGCCTGAACGGTAACCCCCAATGTCATGTCGCAGGCCGCATTGGTGATGAAGATCTTGGACCCGTTGATCACCCACTCATCACCATCCTTGACGGCCGTGGTTTTGCTGCCACCGGCATCGGATCCGGCGGTGGGCTCCGTGAGGCCAAACCCCCACAATGCTTCTCCTTGGCACAATTTTGGAAGATATTTTTTCTTCTGATCTTCATTGCCGAAGTAATATAGCGGTCCGATGCCCAGGGAATTGCCGGCGGCCACGGTCGCCGCCTGGCTGCCATCCACACGGGCAACTTCTTCCACGGCGATGATATAGGATATATAATCCATGGCCTGTCCATCGTAGTCTTCGGACACGAACATGCCGAACAGCCCGATTTCGCCCATCTTGCGTGTCAGTTCCGACGAAAAGGTTTCACTCTCATCCAAATCGGCGGCAACCGGTGCAATTTCCTTCTGGGCAAACGCTCGAACTTCTTTGCGGATCATTTCCTGCTCTTTGGTTAAGTCGAAGTCCACTATAAAACCTCCTTTTTGCCGTCCATGCTATAATCGATAAATGATGTAAAATGATAAACAGGAGCCAATGGTGCTCTGGCCGGCGGTGAACCGGCCAAGAGTCGATTAGGCGGTCTTGATGGCGGCTGCCTGGTGGCGCTTTAATTTCTCTATGGCCTGGTCACGCAATTTGTATTTTTGAATCTTGCCGGATGCGGTGGTGGGATACTCATTGATAAAGAAAAAATAACTGGGAATCTTGTGATAAGCGATCTTGTTGTTGCAAAACGCCTGAAAGCTTTCCTGGGTGGCCTCTTTACTATCGCCGTTTTTGAGTTGAATGTAGGCGACAACTTCCTCGCCGTATTTTTCACTCGGTACGCCAACGACCTGCACGTCGCGAATTTCAGGGTGAGTATACAAAAACTCTTCTATTTCCCGCGGATAAATATTCTCACCCCCGCGAATGATCATATCCTTGCTGCGGCCGGTGATTTTGCAATACCCATTCTCATCCATGACCGCCAGGTCGCCTGTGTGCAGCCAACCGTCGGCGTCAATGGCCTTTTCGGTGGCCTCCTCCATCTTGTAGTACCCCTTCATGACATGGTAGCCGCGGGTGCACAGCTCGCCCTGCTGGCCGGGGGGCAAGGTGACGGAACCGTCGCCGATATCCACGATTTTTACCTCGACATTGGGAAGCGCCCGGCCAACCGTGCTCACGCGCAGCTCCAGGGAATCATCGGTCCGGGTTTGGGTGATTCCCGGGGATGCTTCGGTCTGGCCGTAGACGATGGTCATTTCATTGGCGCCCATTATATCCACGACTTTTTTCATGACTTCAATGGGGCAGGGTGAACCGGCCATGATACCGGTTCTCAAGGTGTTCGTGTCGTAGGATTTTTTTTCCATCTCTTCCAGTTCGGCGATAAACATCGTGGGAACGCCGTGAACCGCGGTGCAGGCCTCCTTTTCGATGGTTTCCAATACCACATCCGGTTTGAACTGAATCACCGGCGACATACATGATGCGGAGACCACGCAAGTCAGCGTTCCCAGCACACAACCGAAACAATGAAAAAAAGGAACAGGAATACACAGGTTGTCCTTGGCGCTCAGTCGCATGCATTCCGCCAGGCTTTTGGCGTTACCGATGATATTGGTGTGGGTGAGCATAACGCCTTTGGGAAAGCCCGTGGTTCCGGAGGTATATTGCATGTTGATCACTTCTTCAGGGGAAAGGGAGTTCTGCCTGGCGGCCAGGTCCCCATCACTGACGGCACTGCCGCCATCAACCATTTTTTGCCAGGGCAGCATGCCGGGCGGCGTCTTGTCACCGACAAAGACCACGTTTTTGAGAAGGGGAAGCTTTTCGGAGGAAAGCTTTCCGGGTTCACTGCCCGAAAGCTCCGGGCAGACCTCGTTGATGACGTCGATATACTCATGATTGTCGCGGACGCCGCCAATCATGATCAGTGTGGTCGCATCCGATTGTTTGAGAAGGTATTCCAGTTCGAATGCCTTGTAGTTGGTATTCACCGTGACAAGGATGGCGCCCATCTTGCCGGTGGCAAATTGGCAGTACAGCCATTCGGGAACGTTGTTTGCCCAGACGGCAACCTTTTCACCGGCCTCAATACCCAGCGCCATCAGCCCTCTGGCCACCTGATTGCAGATGGCATTGAATTCGGCATACGTGTGATAGATCCCTTTTTCATAATACTTGACGGCAGGGCTGTCTCCGAATTGCTCGGCAACGAGATCCACCAGTTCTCCGATCGTGGTTTTTCCGACTTCAAACTTTGGTAATTGCATGTATTTCTCCCCTTTTTAAAGAGCACCAAGATTTGCAGGTTAAATCGACTGACGAAGTGAGAAACAGATCGCTTTGAGATGTGGCCATGGCTGATAATGATTTAATAAATCTGCAGTTTTTTAACAATCGGCAGGCAACTCATTTTTTTGTAATGCCGATGGCAACAGGCTTGTGGGGTATTTATTGACGTCGGTCGGAAAAAAACCTACAAGAGTGCGGTGGACAGGCGCATCGTGAAATTAAATGACAGGCAAATACCGGTGCTTACGAGAGGAAATGAGGAGAGGGGAGGGGGAAGCGTTGCGGTGAGCGGTGACTCACGCCAGGATCGTTGGCTCGATTTTTCTGCCGTTTTCCCAGTGAACCGCCAGACGGACCAATTCCGTGGCATTTCTGAGCTCTAATTTCTCCTTTATTCTTTCCCGGTAGGTCCCGATGGTTTTGATGCTGAGGTTCAATTTGCCGGCGATATCACGAGTACTGTACCCCTGCCCGATGAGACGAAAAACCTCCAGCTCGCGATTGGTCAGCCGCTGGATGGGATCCGTGTCGGTCGATCCTGAATCCCCGCTCAACTGAGAGAGAATGTGTTCTTTAACCCGGTCGTTAAAATAGAGGTTTCCGGCAAGAACCTGGCGAATGGCGAGGACCACCGACTCCATGGCCTCCTCCTTCATGATGTAGCCCCGGGCGCCGGCGCGCAGGGCCCGTTCCGCGTAAAGGAATTCATCGTGCATGGAGAGGATCAATATCGGCATATCCTTGCGGTGATTGTGAATATCCTTCACCAGCTCGATCCCGTCACTGTTTTTCAGCGATATGTCGACAATGAGAAGATCCGGGTTCAGCCGATTGATTTCATACATGGCCTGGTGGACGCTCTCGGCACCGCCGCATACGGAAAGGTCCTCTTCCTGATTGATCAGCTCGCTGATCCCCAATCTGAAAATGGGATGATCTTCGACAACGAAAATTTTTTTTGTTTTCATTGGGTCAAACCATTTATGGTTATGCGTATGAGGAGGCGGGCAAGATGTTGCCAACATTGACCGGGTTTTGCATTTGCAGCTGAACCTCGGTGCCGCCGTCCGAATTCGGCCGTATGGTTAAAGATGCTTGGATCATATTGGCACGAAAATCCATGATGCGCAATCCCATGCCCTGATTGCGATCCTCCTGGGGCAGGCCGATGCCATCATCGGTGACGGTCAAAACCAGGCGCCCGCTCCCGGCGGTCAGTTGAATCCGTATCTCATGGGGGGAGGCGTGCCGAGCCGCATTGTAAACTGCTTCCTGAATGATCCGGAAAATATGAGTTGCCACGGTATTGTCCCGGATCATCACATCGGCCTCACAGTCGAACTTGCAGGAAATCTGAAAAAGCGATTGAACATTCTCCGACAGTTCGTGCAGGGCCGCCACCAGGCCATGATCCACCAGGTTGACTGGACAAAGCCCCCTGGCGAGCTGCCTGCATTTGACGACGGCGACCTTGAGCAGTTCCTTGATTTTACCCATCTGGGCCGCCTCGGCAATGCCGCGGGTTTCCAATTTGCGTTTGAGTACGGTTGCCAGGCCAACGATTCCGATCAAGTGGGGACACAGGTCGTCGTGAAGGTCGTGTCCGAATTTCTGGCGTTCCCTGTCGCCGATATCCATGACCTCTTTTTCCAGTCGTTTCATCTCGGAGACATCCCGGTATACCGTCACACTGCCGGAAATTTTTCCGGTTCGATCCCGGTATGTCGCCCGGCGGATGCTCACATGGATCTGAGACCCGTTTTTTCGATAACCGCGTGTTTCGACGCTTGATATCACAGTTTTGTGGGGACGGTCCCAAAGATCGCGACGTAGCTTTTCCCAGTTGCCGCCTTCGACGAAATCGACCATTTTGCGCCCCAGACAGTTTTGCTCACTCCAGCCGAAAACTCTCGTGAAAGCAGGATTCAGGTAGGTCACCAGGCCGTTGGTATCGTGAACGAGGATCGGGTCCGGAACCGCTTCCATGACTGA
This sequence comes from uncultured Desulfosarcina sp., assembly GCA_963668455.2. GTDB lineage: Bacteria > Desulfobacterota > Desulfobacteria > Desulfobacterales > Desulfosarcinaceae > Desulfosarcina. The sequence continues at coordinate 440,388 of CAXXOY010000007.1, read as the reverse complement.
GCGATACTTCTCCTCACTTTCGCGCAATGCCGCCTCGACCTGTTTTCTATCGGCGATTTCCTGGTGAATGTTCCGGCTATAGGCATCCAGTCGATTCATGAACGAATCGAAATACAAGGTCAGTTGTTCCATTTCGTCACCAAAGGAAGGCGGCTTGGTCTCGGTTCGCAACTCTTTGATGCCTTTTTTCAGACGGCAAATCAACCGCTGCATCGGCTGGGTGATTGAATGGCTGATGATGAAGGTGATCGGCAGGACCAGGGCCAGGGAAAACAACATGGTAAGCAGAATTATTTTTTTTAGCAGCTGCAAAGGGGCGTAGAATTCATCAATATAACTGGACGTGGCCACGATCCATTTGAAATCAGGCATGTACTTGAAGTGGACAAGTTTTTGTCTGGGCTTTGTTTCCCCCGGATTCATCCACTCATACACGAGCTGGCCGTTCTTCTCCTTTAACATGGTCTTTACCGGCTGGTCCGGCAGGTCGTCCGTTTTCAGTACATTGACGCCCTGAAGCAGAGGGTGAACGATAATATTGCCATTGATGTCCATGATGAATGCGTAGCCGGTTCGTCCGAATCGCAATGACAGAATGCTTTCCCGAAAATCATCCACATCCACCAGTTTGCCGAATTCATTGCGGTAGGATGAGACATTGATAATCCAGTCCCACGGCTTGAAGTAAGACATGAAAAGGGCCTTTGGTTTGGGGCTCGGATCGCCGGGATTCATCCAGCTATACTCGATGTACCCCTGTTTGCGACGAATCATTTCCTTAATAAACGCACGATCGGAAAAATCGACGTTTTCCAGTTCGGCGCGGGGATGAATCTTCATGATGCCGTCGCTGCTTACACAGGCAATATACCCCGTTACGCCGATTTGCTGGGCCAGCAGCATGCCCTTTGCTCTCTTTTGGGCTTCGGCCTCGCTTAACATGCCCTTTGTATAGAGATCGTAATGATGGCTGACGATTTCAAGATTTTTTTCGGCGACTCCCCGAAGATAATTCTTAATGGCCACGGATGCCGAAATCTGCACCATGTTGAGGATGGCCGCGGAGGTATTCTTCAGCTCACTTTCAATGTTTGTTTCGATGGTATCGCGAACAGTGGAATAGATGACGGCGCTGCTGATGGTAATGGACAAGATGAATGCCGTCGAATAGCTGAGCAGCATTTTGTATAGAATCGGGAGGTTGCGAATTCCAGGAAGACGATGCATGATGGCGCCTTTTCATTATTCCGTTTGAGTAAAACCAGGTAGAAGAACGCAACGCACCTGTTTTGCGGGTCAGAATCGGTATCCATTTGCTATAGAGTATCCAGGATGTTAGAAATAAACAACCGATTAAATATGCTTTATTAGAAAATTGAAACCCTGGCAATCGGTCCGCCCATTATTTTTTTGTGGGCTCAAAAATAAACGGGCATGTAGGTGAATGACCTACAGATGGCGGTGTTTTGCCTTTTTTGTTTCAGTGAGAATTTTGGTTTTGGTCGGCCGACGAAAGACCTCTATATGGTCCTGGGCGTACTCGTCCTCAAGGAAATGCTCGATCTGACCAACTGTGAGACGAACGATCAACTGGCATTCAATACAATATTCAGTGGCACTATGCTTGATCTTATGCTGCAAATGTATTTGCGAGGAAAAGCTTTAGCAGATTAACGAAGATGGTCGAGGAAATCGCCGACGGCACGGTATACCCGTTCGGAACCATCGCCCCTTAGAATGCCGTGACGGTTGAAACTGAACATGACCATCTGTTTGTCGGTGGAGCCCAATTCATTGAAAATCGTTTCGGTTCCCTTGGGACTGACCACCGGATCATCCCGGGATTGGATCACCAATGCCGGAACGACGATGTTTTTAAGCCTGGGGCCAAGCGATGACATGAGTCGTTCCAGTTCGTTCACGCCGGAAATGGGATTCTTGAAATAATTGATTTCCGGATTTTCCGGGTGATTATCGATAAACGTTTTTTTGGCGTCCTCCAAACGGATTTTATCCATGAGACGGTTCCAGGCATCCACGGCCGGAACGAAGCGGGCGGCCATGTCTTGCAGGCGCAGCGGGGTGGAAATGGCGAATACGCCTTTCACGTCTGGAACCCGTTGCGCCAGATCCAGAGCCAGTCCCGCCCCGGTGGAAAATCCGCCGGCAACGACATGTCGGCACAAATGGCTGATGATGGCATAGCCCGTATCCATGGATTCGATCCAGTCCTGGTACGTGCACGCTGCCAGATCCTCCGGCGTGGTGCCATGACCCCTGAGGCGCGGCGCATACACCCAGTATCCCATTTTTCCCAGATACTTGGCCAGGCCAAGCACTTCCGTCGGCGCCGCAAGGTAGCCATGGGCAAGGACCACTCCAAGTCGGCGTCGGTCCCCTTTAATCAGAAAGGGGCGGCCGATCCGGCGGGGTTTTAGCCCCTCCTCGATGGAAAAACGCTCGTAGTCCTCATGAAATCGATCCAGTTCATATTCCATGAGCGTTTTTGCCACTTTTCGCCTCAGCCGGAATCCCGGCTGCCAGCAAAGCCTCGATATGCGCCGCTGCAGCAACGTCAGCGGTTCGACTTCGTTGGTCATTACCCCGATGGGATTGTCGATGCGAAAACGGTGAAAATCGAAGCTCGATTTCAACAAATCCGTGTTGAGAACGAGATCTTCCCCGTCAACGTGCAGGGCCTGGTTTTGCTCGGCAAAGGCCAGGAAATCGCTGAATTTGCGATAGCGGTCATCGGTAAGCAAATGGACCTGGCAGTGATCGAAACTATTGTGAAGATAAATTTTCCCAAGACTGCCGAGCGCATGGGCCGCCAGAAGGACGCGCCGTTTTAAATTGATCGATTTGATCCGTTTGACCGGCGTTTTCTTTAAACACAAGGCAAACAGGTGGTCGTGGTTGACGGTGGTCATGCCATAGATGGCTTTCATATAGCGCTGCATGAGGGCTCGCGCCCTGCGGCGCATGAGGGGCTGAGAGGGGATTTTGTCATCGAAGTCGATGGGTGTTCTCGAACGGATGTCGCGCCGGATTTTTCGGTTGGATAAATATTCAGGGATTTCGATCGGTTTGCCGAACCGAAGGTCGATATCCACGCCAGAGAGCAGCATGGCGCCCTCGGTCTGAATCTCTTCGGTGATCCTTTCCGGAAGATCATCGACCATGTAGTTAGCCAGCTTGTTCAGTATGTTTTCTCTGGATCTTAACGGATAATAGGTCAGGTTTACCGGGACGATGCGGGTGGGTATGGCCTGTACACTGTCCGCGGAAGGAAGCTTGAAAAGATCGACGATGCGTTGCGCTTCGTCCGGCGCCTGGGCCGCCATTTGTGCAATGCGTTGCCGGTAGAATTCGGTTCGCAAGGCCAGGGTTGCGGCGCCGGTGCGCGGTGGATGTTTGCCGCTGCCCGTGGAAATCATGAATCGCCCCTTTTCCATGATCTTTTTATTTTTGACCAATCGACCCTCGGGAAAAATGATCCAGGCCGCTTCGCCGGTGAGAAGGGTTTTTACCATCAGGTGATCCCGCTCCGGCGCCTGGGTGGACACGGCTCCGATATGTTCCAGGTATTGGCCGAACCGGCCCACGAACAGCTCCGCGGCGGCAAGCGCCCAGATGGGTTTTCCGGTCAGGCGATGTAAATGATAAGGCAAAAGGAACGTCTCGATGCGGGTGAAATGGTTGACCGCATAGATTGTGGGACCGTCGGGAATATTTTCCGTTCCGTGAAGGTGAAGACGGGCGCGGGAAATACCGGAAAGGGCCTTGATGGCCAGTCCGGTGGTGCGGTATGCGAATCGGTTCATTGCCTGGAATGCAATATCACGGTTCTTGTAATGGTAAAGGACAAAATGGTCGATAGCCACTGATGTACACTATAGTACACGGGTTGGGGATAAAGATAAAGGGTTTCCGGACAGCCTGCGACGAGGACCAGGGCAATCGCATATAGATTTATGATAATGAAAACTTAATCTTTGCCCCTCACCCTGTCCCTCTCCCCACAGGGCGAGGGGACGTTTGGATGCGATTATGTATTTGAAACTAAAGTGTTTCCAAGCGTGGTGCCACTACTTTTGTGGGAACCTCCATCTTCAGAAAGGATCAGCGAGGCGCTCCCACACAGAGCATGAGCGCGAGGAAAAGTTACCAGGAAAACAAAACGCTATCCGGTTAACGTTCCTTCGCCCCTGGCGGGAGAAGGACAGGATGAGGGGGAATAATCGATACCTAAACTGGGCGATTGCCCTGCGACGAGGATTATCGAACCTTGACAGTTCTTGAATGATTTAATACATTCAAGATTTACAATGCCTTGGAGGCGCTTGCCTCGCAAGCGGCGAGCGTTGGTCCAGAAACAAAGACATGTGGGCGACCTTAACGTGAAAATCGCCAATCAATAGTCTGTGAGTATACAAACAATGAGTTCTGAAAAAAAAGAGAAACATGCCGGTTTAGCGACACTTTTCGATAAGGTGGAGCTGAAAAGTTTTTTCATTAATTATCTATGGTTTATCGTTGCCGTTGAGATTCTGATTTTTCTGGTGACCTTCCTCGGGAATCTAGGCCCGGAGAAGGGGCCGTTCCCCTGGAAATTTTATTTTTACGTTTCATTCGTCACACCGGTGGCCGTCACTTTTTTGTTGGGAGTGTTCATCCTGGCCTTCAATCAATTCATTTTCGGCGATACACCGGCCGCCGGCGAGGAAGGCGGTGCACTGGCGGAAGATGATGACCGCCGGTCAAAGCTTTTCCAGTTCAACCTGTTTCTCAGCCACATGAAAAAAGTGCCTTTCCTGCCGGTCCTGTTTGTTTTGGTGGCCAGCACGGTGCTGTTTTACAAACTGGACGCCATTTTCCTCTTTATTTTCAATGCCGGAGAGAAGATGGTCACCTATTCGATGATCGCCTGCGGGGTGCTGCTGGTCGCCTCATTGATTTTCGGGATCGCCTGGATCGTGAGCAACTACAAGTTGAGCAAAAAACACATGGAGCACGAATACCGATACCGCAACGATGTGATGGAAAAACTCGGTTTTCTCATTATGGAGGACGATACGGTGATCGACAAAAATGGCAAACTGGTCAGCCAGAAGCACTTGCTTCCCTCGTCGACTCAGGGACCCGGGGATGATGAACGGGAAAACCTGAAAATCCTTCCCCCTTCCAAATAAGGCGACCGGCACGACTGTGAAATCGAACGTTCAGAAGCACAAGGCGATGAGCCGGAGCGCTGGGTTTTCCTTTTTCCCAATGATAAAAAATCGTTTCCAACCCAAACGCCTGTTTGCAGATCAAAGCGGCAACGTTCCCAATCCGATGGCGGCCACGCTCTTTCTGGGCCTGACATTGATTGTTCTGATTTATTCCGCCATCGAGCAAAGCGGGGCGTTTTCCCGGATGGGATCATTCCGGCTGGTGTTGCCCTTTATCTTCGTTTTGGGCCTTATGGTCGGCATCTACAAAGCCTTGAACTGGCTGAAGCACCACACGGCGCATGTTCGCCCCAAGGGGCCGCTTTATATGCGGTCGCTGATGGAAGAATGCCTCTACGAGACCTGCGGCCGGCTCAAAGCTCGGCTTAACACGCCCGAGGTCTCTTCGTCCATGATTCTGGATGAGATCCTGCTGGACAAAATGCTGCATATTTGCGCCACGGATTGCCAGCGATTTTCCGATGTGCGGCGCAAAATCCAGGGCAGCCAGCTCAAAGGGACCGATCATCTGGAGTTGGCCCATTTGTTCATGACGCCCGTGGAATACCACAAGCATCCGCTGCCCGAGGCCATCCAGCATGTCTCGGACGCCGTGGGTCGCAGCCGGGTGGATCTTAAACATGCATTGATGCGGGTGAAGGATGCGCATCAGAATTTGTGCACCAGCGCCGGAGATATCCTGACCCTGTTGCCGCCCGATTCCAAAAAAGTGGAATCCATGAGAACCACCTACCGCTATCGCCCCCCATCCGTGGAGCAGGCTCGGCGCATGGTGTTCGCCCTGGAAACTCTCTCTTATTTAAAGGCCACGCGTTTCGAAAATGTCAATCCCATGGATCGAAAGCGCTACGACAAGGTGGCCTCCCAGACGATTCCCAAAATAGCCGAGGGCCTGCGCGTATACCGGCAAACCTGGCAAGACCTGGTGGATGCTTATGAGCGGCCGCCCAGCGAGTGAATGCTGACGGCGTCGTAAGGGGAAAGCGGTGTCAGATTCACCATCCGGCGCTGATCGCCCAGCATCGGCAGCAGGTAGCGCTGGATACGGATCTTGAAGCGTACATCACCAAAACAGATGGTGCCGTCATCGCGCATGTCGTTTATCTCATGATCGTGTTCCGCCTGGGGGCCCTTCATGGCCAGAAGACTGCCGCCCGAAGCAAGAAACGGTACAGACAGCTCAGCAAAAGTTGCCAAGGCGGTGAACGCCCTTGAGATCACGAGATCGAATCGGCCGCAAAAGTCCGGATCATCGGCAAGATTCTCGATTCTTGCATGCACCGCGTGAATGTCGCTTAAACGCAACCGGCCGATGGCGTAATTAACAAAAGATGTTTTTTTGCGCACACTGTCCACCAGGGTGATAATAAGGTCGGGGCGTACTATTTTAAGGGGTACGCCGGGAAAGCCGCCGCCGGAGCCCATGTCCAGTACTCGTGCGTTCTCGGGGATTAGCCTGGCCGGCGCAAGGGAGTCCACATAATGCTTGATCGCCATGTCAAGGGGCTCCGTGATGGCCGTAAGATTGGAGACGCGATTCCACTGAATGAGTTCGTCGGCATGGATGTTCATGGCCCGCGCTTGGTCTGGGGTGACGTCAACGCCCATCTCGCGGGCATTTTTAATCACCGCTCGCTGCCATGTGTCGGAATCGAAAGCTGTTTTTTTACCCATTTTAGACCGCCATTTTTTGGTACACATATGCAATCGCAGGTTGCTTGTCAATCAACGGTGACGAATCCGTAAAAAGTCCGATATCGGCGCCTGCGCTTCATCCTCCGTCACTGCGGCGTACCTTAAGTACGCCTCATTCCTACGGATTCGCAAGCCTTGATCTCGGCCTTTTTACGAATCCGTCTAAACCGCGACTTTTTACGAGACCATCAACGGTAGCCGTCTTTAAGATTTAATCCGCTTGCCATAATCCGTATTTCTTTGTTATGGTTTTACAGTTGGTTCATTGTTCACTCTTGCTTATGATGAATCGTTACCTGCGATTCTTGTAATGGCAGCCCAAATAATATTTGATTCAAACAAGAGATGAACGGATAATAACGTCATGCAACCACCCGCCCCGACTTTATCCAACAAAAAAAAGAGTGACGCGCTGCATTGCGCCGTTTTAGAATCCGCTCCGGACCCGGTCCTCGTGAGGTGTGTCGATGACCGGGTGATTTATTTGAATCCCGCCTTTACTCGCGTGTTTGGATGGACGGTGGACGAGTGCCTGGGAAAACAGATCCACTTCGTCCCCGATGATGATCGATCCAACACCCAATTGCTTATGGATCGCATTCAACAGCACGAGACGTTTTCCGGTGTGGAAACCGTACGTTATACAAAGGGCGGCGACCTTGTGGACGTATCCATCAGCGGCGCCGCTTTTCTGGACGCCAAGGGCGAGTCCAGGAAGGGGTCCATCATAACCCTTCAGGACATTACTGAACGCCGCAGAAAAGACGAGGAGTTGCGATTTGTGGCATACCACGATATGCTCACCGGCCTGCCCAACCGCAAATCGTTTTATCTGCGGCTGGACGATCTGGTGCAGCATCACAGCCGTCGGCGTTCGGATCGAACCTGGGCCTTGATGTTTTTGGATCTGGATAAATTCAAGGAGGTCAACGATACGCTGGGCCACGATATCGGCGATTTGTTGCTGAAAAGCGTGGCCGAGCGGCTCAAGGGATGCCTGCGCGAAACGGATCATCTGTTTCGTCTGGGCGGTGACGAGTTTACGGTTATTCTCACTAATCTTAACCGGGATATCGATGTGGCCAATGTGACGGATAAAATCCTCAAGGCCATCAAACACCCCTTTGTTTTTAACGGCAAGGAGGTGCTTATCTCGTCCAGCATCGGCATCAGCGTTTTTCCTGACGACGGATGGGAACTGGAAGGATTGGTCAAAAATGCGGACATGGCCATGTACAGCGCCAAAAATAATGGCGGCAACGATTATCGTTTTTTCACCGAGGAGATGAACAACAAGGCCCTGCACCGCATGAAGATGGAAAACAATCTGCGAAAAGCGCTTGAGCACAACGAACTTTTGCTTTATTACCAGCCTCTGGTGGACAGCGGGAACCGCATTGTCGGCATTGAAGCCCTGTTGCGTTGGCAACACCCGGAACTGGGCCTTATCATGCCTGGGGAGTTCCTTCGCATCGGTGAGGAGATCGGGGTTATTGTCTCCATGGGCCGATGGGTTCTGGAAACGGCCTGCGAACAGGTCAGAAGGTGGCATGGCATGGGGGGCGGTGATCCTTTCGTTTCTGTGAATGTGACCAACAGGCAACTCCGTGAACCCGATTTTGAGCAGATGGTTTTGGATGTGCTGGAGAAAATCGATCTGCCGGCCCGCTATCTCAACCTGGAGGTCGCTGAAGGCAATATGATCCACTATACGGATAACTGTATTGCCAAAATGAAGCGTCTGCGCGACAACGGGGTTACGTTTTCCATCGATGATTTTGGAACCGGTTACTCTTCACTGTTTTACCTGAAACAGTTTCCCATCGACGGGCTCAAGATCGATCGCTCTTTTATTTCCGATGCGATGCAAAACAAAAGCGATCGGGAAATCATAAAAACCATCATCACCATGGCAAACAATCTCAATATCGATACAACGGCGGAAGGTGTCGAAACCAAGGATCAGAAGGATTTTTTAATTCATCACGGCTGCAAAAAAATGCAGGGGTTCTTTTTTGCCACGCCGCTCCCCGGTGAAAAGGTCGGTGATATGTTGAAAAAGCAAGACGGAGCAGCCACCAATTGATGCTACCGGGGATGAGCCTCTAACGGATTAAAACGGGAAAACAGGTTTTGCGCGACGCAAAACGTCAGTCGCGGCAGGAATCCTCATGGACGGTTGTCGTTTTCTCAAGGAATTTTTGTATGCGCTTTCGCCCTTGTATTGACCTTCACGACGGGACCGTCAAACAGATTGTCGGTGCGACACTGTCCGATACATCTGAAAATAGTTTGGAAACGAATTTCAAGGCACGGCAATCGTCCGCGTGGTTTGCCGAGCGTTATCGCCGGGACGGGCTTACCGGCGGGCATGTGATTCAGCTGGGGCCCGGCAATCGGGAGGCGGCCCTGACGGCATTGTCCGCCTGGCCGCAAGGCATGCAGGTGGGCGGCGGCATCAATGCAGACAACGCCGGACAATGGCTGGATGCCGGTGCCAGTCACGTCATTGTAACCTCCTGGGTGTTCGATGACGGTCAGATTCATATGGCGCGCCTTGAGGAATTGACACGCAAGATTGGAAAACGCCGCCTGGTTCTGGATTTGAGTTGTCGCAGGCGCGATGACAGGTATTTGGTCGCCACCAACCGATGGCAGTCCTTTACCCGGGAAGAGGTCAATTATTCGCTGATGGACCGGTTGTCGGCTTATTGTGATGAATTTCTCATTCACGCCGTGGATGTGGAAGGCCGCTGCGCCGGCATTGAGACCGATCTGGTGGCCTATCTGGGCAACTGGCAGGGGCTGCCCGTCACCTACGCCGGCGGCATTTCCAGTCAGACCGATATCGACTGCATCAAGCGTTTGGGAAATGGTCATATCGATTTTACCGTGGGTAGCGCTTTGGATATTTTCGGCGGTAAGGGGTTGCGGTATGCTGATTTGGCCCGCTGCTACGGCGGCCGATAGGGGCCGGCCATCCATCGAATTTTTTTTTTATCGGGAGAGTTGAACGAATGAACAAATTGGAACTGGTCCAGACACTACGCGATTCAAACGATCTTACCAAACAAGAGGCGGAACAGATCGTCAATCTTTTCTTTGGCGAAATGGCGGACAGTCTTGCAAAGGGCGACCGCGTCGAAATTCGAGGCTTCTGCTCTTTTTATGTCAAGGAGTACGAATCTTATACCGGACGCAATCCGAAAACCGGTGAAAAAGTGAAAATATTTCCCAAAAAGCTTCCCTTTTTCAAAGCGGGCAAGGAGTTGAAGGAAAGAGTGGATCGGTAAGGCCGGAGAAGACACTCTTATTCTTTTAAGTGATTTTCATGAGGGCAAAGCTCCACGTTCCGGCTTGTTGTAACCTTCCTTTTTCGAGAAGATCTTCTTTTGGTCCTTATGTGTGGCTATGGATTATAAGGAATTACTCGAAAAATATTCACTTTTATTGGAAGAGGTAAAGCGATTAAGAGAAGAAAACAGTCGCTTGAAATCCCACCTTAAGTATTCAGGCCTAAAACCTGCCGGAAGCACAACTGGAAAACTAAAGAGCATTGAAAAACCAGCTTGCGGCAACTCGATTTCCCATGATTTGAAATCGGGTGTCGATAATGCATCGAACGCCCAAGCCAAAATTCATCTTTTCATGTCGCTTTTCAATGGCCGCAGTGATGTTTATGCAAAGCGGTGGAAAAACAAAACCAAAAAAACATCCGGCTATTCACCGGTTTGCCTGAATCAATGGCGGAACGGTTTGTGCCGAAAGCCAAAAACACCTTGTTCGAAATGTGAGAATAAAGCCTATGCGCCCCTTGATGAAAATGCCATTGAAAAGCATTTGAGAGGGAACATCGTTGTCGGCGTATACCCCATGTTACAAGATGAAACCTGTTGCTTCCTGGCCGTTGATTTTGACGAAGCGGACTGGCAAAGCGACATTTCCGTTTTCAGGGATGCTTGCAATGAACGACGTATTCCTGTTGCCGTTGAAAGGTCACGTTCCGGCAAGGGCGGGCATGCATGGTTTTTTTTCGAAGCCCCTGTTTCCACTGTTTTGGCACGCAAGTTCGGAACGGTCCTGCTAACCACCGCCATGAACAAAAGGCATGAAATACAATTTAAGTCCTATGATCGGCTGTTTCCCAGCCAGGATACCATGCCCAAGGGTGGGTTGGGAAATTTGATCGCATTGCCGCTACAAAAAGCGGCAAGAGAAAAATCAAATAGCGAATTTGTCGATGAGCATTTCCAATCCCATGAGGATCAATGGGCATATCTGTCCACCATTCAAAGAATTTCTCAAAGCCGGCTTGAAGAAATCGTTTCCGAGCTTGGTGGTGGTCATGAACTTGGCGTATTGAAGCAGGATGAAGAAGATGTTGCAGAAAAACCATGGGAACTGTCGAAAAATAGGATCGATTTGCATGGTGATGATTTCCCGAAGCGCATCGAAATCGTAAACGCGAATATGTTGTTCATTCCAAAAATAGGGATATCCCAAAAAGCCATGAATCGGCTAAAACGGCTCGCGTCCTTTAAAAACCCCATGTTTTACAAACAGCAAGCCATGCGGTTGCCGACCTATGGGCACTCACGCGTCATCTCATGCGCGGATGAAACAGATCAATACTTGTGCCTGCCAAGAGGATGCGAAGCTGAGTTGGTGTCGGAACTGGAAAAACTCGGAATCGAGATTCGGATGAGTGATAAAAGATTTTATGGAAGAAGAATCGATGTAAAATTCAATGGCAGGCTCAGAGATGAACAGGCCTTGGCCCTTGATCACCTGTTGGCGCACGATACCGGCATCCTTTCTGGCACAACCGCATTTGGCAAAACAATCGTGGCGATTAAACTTATTTCCGAGATAAAAGTGAATACGCTTGTTTTGGTGGACAAGATCAACCTGCTGGTACAGTGGATGGAAAGAGTGTCGGCATTTCTCGATATCAACGAAAAACTGCCTGAGGAACCGAAAAAAAAAGGGCGCAAAAAGAAGAAAAGTATCATCGGATAAATCGGTGCGGGCAGGGATACGTCAAGCGGTATTATCGACATTGCCGTCATGCAGTCACTCTACCGGAAAGGAGAGGTCAGGGGGTGCGTGAAGAATTACGGTATGATCATTGCCGACGAATGCCACCATGCCTCGGCATTCACCTATGAACAAATCCTGAAGACCGCCAATGCACGATACATCTATGGCCTGACCGCTACGCCGATGAGAAAAGACGGTCATCATCCGATCTTGTTCATGCATTGCGGGCCTATTCGATATAGGGACAATCCCAAAAAGCAGGCGGAAAAAAGACCGTTTGACCATTATATCGTTCCACGTTTCATATCGTTGCGGGTCCCACTGGATGTGGACGAAAAAGAAGTGTCCATTCAGCAATTATACACCGAAATCATGGAAAGCGATTTTCGCAACCAGCAGATTATCGACGATGTGCTGAAAAATTATCATCAGGGTAGAAACTGCATCGTACTGACCCTTAGAACCGCTCATGTTGAATCCCTTTCCAAGAGACTAAAAGAACATATCTCTTGCGTTGTTGCCCTGACCGGCGGAATGGGGAGAAAAACCACCCGGGAGATCCTGCAAAGCATAGCGGATATCCCTGCCGACAAAAATATCGTCTTGGTGGCTACCGGTCATTTTATCGGAGAAGGTTTCGACGAACCACGACTCGACACTCTTTTTTTAGCCATGCCCATATCCTGGAAAGGCACCCTCCAGCAATATGCCGGACGGCTTCACCGATTGTACGCCGGAAAAAAAGAGGTTAAAATATACGATTACGTGGATACACAGGTAAGAATGCTGGAAAAGATGTATCAGCGACGGCTCAATGGCTATGCTTCCATGGGGTATAAGGCCAAAGGTGAGGAGATAAACGATACGCCGCTGGATATCATCTTTAATAAAGACAGCTTCTTGCCCGTTTTCAATCAGGACATCAGCACCGCGAAAAAAGAAATTTTAATCGTGAGTCCGTTCGTCAGAAAAATGCGTACGCAACGTATGGTAAAACATTTGAAAGTGGCCGTGCAAAAGAACATTCGAGTTCTCATCGTTACTCGTCCCAAGGAAGATTTTCAACCGAAAAATCACGCCATGATCCAACGGACATTGGATTTGTTGACCGATAGCGGTGCCAGTGTCGTTTTTAAGTCCAATATCCACCAGAAATTTGCAGTGGTGGATCAAAAGGTGGTGTGGTACGGCAGCATCAACCTGTTGAGCTACGGAAGTGCCCAGGAAAGCATCATGCGCATTGAAAGCTCGAATATTGCAAACGAACTGATAAAGAGCTTGGAACGCGCCGAATTTAAATGATGGCGGGGAGTTTTTCCGAATCAAAAGGGACGGCAATCGGTATTAACAGGGCTGCCATCTTGGCTGTGAGAGAAACAAAAAAGGGGTTACAGATTAAAATCTGTAACCCCTTGTCTATTTTTGGCTCCCCGTGTGCAACCCTCTTCATAACCGTTCTCTTTCTCCTGCAGTTAACTGAAAACATTAAATATCAGAGAGTTATTAAAGGTCAAGCCGCCTCCCGATGGAGTGGAAGAAGAGTTGAATCACATTTCCTAACTCTCTATCGGTATATCTTTCTGCAAACTCCCGAGGCGATGGAAAAACCATATACAACTTTTTGATAAGCCTTGCCGATGATAGGTTAGCTTTTTCTCCTTTTACCCTGTTGTCCTTCTATATTCCCTCCCTCCCCGAAAGGGTCATATATGACCATTGGTTAAATATGACCCAGTTTCCACGAAAAATTATGATAGTCCGTGAGCACTCTCTTTGCTTGTTTCCCTTATAAATCAGTACGATGCGGTATAAAAATCCAATATTTAAGATCTGGCATGAAGTTTGATATTAACAATAACATACAAAACCCCAAATTTTTTTCTTGGGGAGGGCTTTCACCCAAGCGATGCGACCGCTCGTTCGCCATAAAATAGGAGAATTAGACATGAGAGAGAGCAGATTATCCGAAGAAGCAGGACAGCAGTATGCGACGGCTTATGACACGCATTACACGACAAAGGATATTCATAAAGCCTTCACACTTTATGAGGACATTATTACTGGTCATCCGGATACCAAAGAGGCCGGGTATTCAAGATCTCAAGTCCAAAACATTGTGAATGCCATGGTTCCAAAGAAGGAAATCATGGATTCGTTAATGAAATTGGCTCGTATTCATTTTGACCAAAAAGTGTCATTGGATGCCGAGCCGGCATCGGTATAGACCGGAAGATTGTATTTAAGGACCGTCATTCACAGGATTTAATTCTATGAGATTTAGCGAAGTGTCCATCCATATATTGGTTTTAATATAGATGGGCACTTATAAGCTTTTCCAATTTTATCGTAGTGAAGACGGCGATCAGCCTTGCCGACCATGTGAAGTCAAGCCGCCACAGGAGTTTCGCCATGAAAGAAATGATCGAAACTATTGCACGAGCATTAGTTGATGAGCCGGAATTTGTATCCGTAAGCGAAGTCGGCGGAATGCACACATCAATACTGGAGCTCACCGTCGCAAAAACAGATATTGGCAAGGTCATCGGTAAACAGGGCCGTACAGCCGATGCTTTGCGGACGCTATTGAGCGCCGTTTCGGCTAAGGCAAAGAAACGAGCTTTGCTCGAAATCGTGGGCTAATGGAAAAGGTCGGCATTTCAGGGAGGTTACCATAATGATCGTCATTAAAATCACCATGAACGCCATCCCAAGCAAACAACTGGAAATGACACAAACCCTTCTTTCCATGATCGAGCCGACGGAAATGGCGGCAGGGTGCATAAGCTATGGCGTTTTTTGCGATACCAAAGACAAAAACCGTTTCTGTCTGCTGGAGGAGTGGAAAACCCGTGAAGAGCTGGATCAGCATTTCGAGTCTCACCAGTTCAGTATTTTGTTGGGAACCAAAGCGCTTTTATGTGAACCACTGGATATTCAGATTTTCACGGTTTCCCGTTCAGAGGGAATGGATGCCGTTCATTCGATCAGAGACCATAAAAAATCAAATAAATCTCCCCCCGACGGGCACAGGAGCCTTATCAAATGAACATCCTCCTTATATACCCTAAATTCCCCGATACGTTTTGGTCTTTTTCGTACGCGTTGCGTTTCATCGGAAAGAAAGCAGCGTTTCCACCGCTTGGCCTGATCACGGTCGCGGCCTTGCTGCCTGAACAATTTCAAATACGTCTTATCGACCTGAACGTGGACGCCCTTGGAGACGACGATCTATCATGGGCCGACATGGCTTTTATCAGCGCAATGGCGGTTCAGCGCAAGTCGGCCGTTTATGTGGTCGACTGCTGCAAGGCCAAGGGCTTGAAAATTGTAGCCGGCGGGCCCCTTTTCACGGCACAGCCATACGATTTCGGGCAAGTGGATCATTTGGTTTTGGACGAAGCAGAGGCAACGCTGCCGGCATTTCTTGCGGATCTGAAAAACGGATGCCCGAAACAGCTCTACCGGGCAAAAGAATATCCCGAAATACGCCGCAGCCCTGTCCCGTTGTGGGGCTTGATCGATACCCGTAGCTATGCATCGTTGAATATTCAGTACTCCAGAGGGTGCCCATTCAACTGTGAGTTCTGCAACATTACGGCGCTTTTCGGACGCACGCCGCGCACCAAAACTCCGCAACAGGTAGTTACTGAACTGGACGCACAATTTACCAGGCGGGTTGGCGCGGTAATATCTTTTTTGTGGACGACAATTTTATCGGCAACAAACGTACCCTTAAGGAGCATTTGCTTCCGGCCCTGATCAAATGGCGCAAGGATAAAAAAGGATGCGTCTTTTTTACCGAAGCCTCGATCAACCTCGCCGATGACCCCGAACTCATGGACATGATGGCCGAGGCCGGGTTCGATTCGGTTTTTATCGGCATCGAGACGCCGGATGCCAACAGCCTAACCGAATGCTGCAAGACCCACAATAAGAACAGGGATCTGCTCCAGGATGTCAAAACAATACACCGCTCTGGATTGCAGGTGATGGGCGGCTTCATCGTCGGCTTCGACAGTGATCCGCCATCGATTTTTCAGCGCCAGATCGATTTCATTCAGCAAAGCGGCATTGTAACGGCCATGGTGGGCATGCTCCAGGCCCCTCCGGGAACCCGGTTGTTTGAACGACTTGCGCGAGAACAGCGCGTATGCACGGAGTTTTCCGGCGACAATGTGGACGGCCGCACCAATATCATTCCGGCCATGGGGCTGGATAGGCTGATCGATGGGTATCGCGACATCATGCAATATATATACGCCCCCCGAAACTATTACCAGCGAGTCAGACGCATTCTGAAGGAACTGAAAGACCCGGCGGCGACCACTCCCCCCGATTGGCAGCGCATCCTCGCATTTTGGCGCGCCGGCCTGCGGCTGGGTATTTTGGGCAAAGAAAGGTTCCAATACTGGCGGCTGTTGGCGTGGACCCTGGCGCGCCGGCCCCGGCTGCTTTCCTTGGCGGTAACCCTGTCCATCTACGGTTATCATTACCGCAGGGTATGCGAGCTGCATATTCTTTGAACAAGGGGAGTAAAAATTTAATGCAAATCAATGGTATTCACTTTGAACAAAAAAGCATCGATGAAGCAGATCGGTTCATGAATAGGAGGTAAATTATGACTGAATGGAATCAACCCCCAGGGGGCTCCACGCCGACGCTGGAAGACGTGCTGGAGAAAATTCGGCAGCAGTTTAAACGTTTTAAAGGCGGTCCGCTCCTCATCCTTGCCGCCGTTGTTGTGGTGATGGTCTTATGGACCGCATGGTTTACCGTTCAACCGGAGGAGACGGGCATTGTACAACGCTTCGGCAAGGTCATGCGCACGGCCGGTCCGGGACTGCATTTCAAATTGCCTTATGGCATCGAAAAGGTCCGCCTGCTGCCTACGGCCCGCGTGCTCAAAGAGGAGTTCGGATTTCGAACGGTGTCTGCCGTTCCCGGTGAAAAGACTCGCTATGATACGCGCGGCGCTTACAAGGACGAGTCGCTGATGCTTACCGGAGATCTGAACGTCATCGATGTCCAGTGGATCATCCAATACCGCATCGAAGACCCGATCCGTTACCTGTTTCAGGTCCGCGACACATCGAAAACAATCCGTGATACCACCGAGGCGGTCATGCGCCGGGCGGTGGGCAACCGTTTGGGCAGCGATGTGCTGACCACCGGCCGGGTGGCAGTGGCCAGTGAAGCCAAAACCGAGATCCAGAAAATTTTGACAGCCTATGAGTCCGGCGTGCGCCTGGTGACCGTGGAGCTGCAGGACGTAACGCCGCCGGATACGGTTAAACCAGCCTTCAATGAAGTCAACGAGTCGCGTCAGGACAAAGAACGCACCATCAATAAAGCCCAGGAACAGGCCAACCGGGAGATCCCCAAGGCCCGGGGTGTGGCCACGCAAAGCATCAGCGAGGCCGAGGGCTACGCACTGGAACGTATCAACCGGGCCGAAGGCGAGGCCACACGCTTCGAAGCCATTCTGGGGCAGTTTCAACAAGCGCCGCAGGTCACGCGCCGGCGGCTGTACCTGGAGGCCATGACCGGTTTCCTATCAGGCATGAAAGGGCTCTATATCGTAGATCAAGACCAGAAGGCCATGGTGCCGTGGCTTCCGATTGAGTCCGGCACGCAACCACCGGCACAAGGGAGGCAACCATGAAGTTTACCGTCAAAGCAATATCCATCGCGATTGCAGTAGTGATCGCTATCGTGCTCTATACCGGCCTTTACACATTGGAAGAGGGTCTGCAGGCGATTGTCGTGCAGTTCGGCCGGCCTGTTGGAGAACCAGTGACCGAGGCGGGGTTGCACATGAAACTGCCCTTTGTGCAGGAGGTCCGGCGCTTTGAAAAGCGACTGCTGGTCTGGGACGGTGATCCGAACCAGGTTCCCACCAAGGGACGCGAATTCATCTGGGTGGATACCACCGCCAGATGGCGTATTGCCGATGCGAAAAAATTCCTGGAAAACGTGGCCAGCGAAGAAGGCGCTCAGTCGCGCCTGAACGATATCCTCGATTCGGTGGTGCGCGACCAGGTGTCGAGCAGCGAGCTCGTGGAACTTGTGCGCAGCGCCTCGTGGGAAGTGCCCGAGGACGAGGCACTGAAAGAGATCCCAAAGGAGCGCGAAGAAGAGCTTAAAAGGGAGATCGCCCGAGGCAGGGAGGAGATCACCCGTACGATACTGACTGAGGCACAGAAGATCATTCCGCAATACGGCATCGAGCTGGTGGATGTGCGCATCAAGCGTCTCGACTACGTGGAAAGCGTCCGCGAAAAGGTCTATGAGCGCATGATTTCCGAGCGCAAGCGCATCGCCGCGCAGTTCCGCTCAGAAGGCGAAGGACGCAGTGCCGAAATCCTGGGGACAATGGAAAAAGAGCTGCGCCAGATCCGCTCAACCGCTTACCGTCAAGTGCAGGAGGTGCAAGGCAAAGCCGACGCCGAGGCGACGCGAATCTACGGCCGGGCCTACAATAAAAATCCCGAATTCTACGCCTTTTTGCGAACCCTTGAAAGCTACAAGGAAAAAACCAATCCGAACTCCGTGTTGATTCTGACCACGGACAGCGACTTCTATCAATACATCAAGAACGCGAAACCAGGCCAAGTGCAGGTTTCATCGGCCCCATAGTCACGAAAAGATTCGCCGGCGGCGGGAAACGGTCGCAACCAATTAGGTTTGTGGATGACAATGCCTCTGGCTTTTGCGAGGGTTCGCGGTTGGCAGGGTTGCCGGAGTTTGTGCCGGAACCGGCAACGACACGCCGGAAAGGAAACAACATGACAACGACTCAATTACCAAAGGATATCGAACGATTGATAGACGAGGCCGATGAGCTCGTACAGCGAATTAACTTCGATGTCCTCAACGAACTGGAAGAAGAGCATCGGTGCAGTTTGAAATACATGCGCAAAAACTTGAAAAAATTAAATCCGAAGTTAAGGGCGGAAGCGATAAGAAAAAACCATGGACAGCAGGCTCCAGCGCGGAAGGCATTCATGAAGCGATTCTTGATATTGTGAAGGCCATGCAGGGTTTCGCAAAATCACTTTCCGGATGACAGCCGGGCGCTTTTGAATGAAACAGGATAATTAAAATGGCACCCAATGCAAACAAAGATCCCATCGGCGATGTGATCGACAAACTGCGTTCCTTTTTCGGCTTTGGCGATCGTCCGAAAAATCAGTCTGCGTTGCCGGCAAAGAAGCGTTTCAGCATCTGGTATTTTGTAATCGCCATGATTCTATTTTCTTATCTTCAGCCGTTGCTGTTTTCTTCAAAAACAGAGACGATTTCCTATAGTCAATTTAAACAGTATGTCGAGCAGGGAATCGCGGGTGATTTGGTCATCGGACCTGAAAATATCAAAGGCACATTGGCAGGATCACCCAAACGAGCGTTTGCCACCGTTCGGGTGAACGATCCGGATCTGGTGAAGGAACTGGATGAACGCAACATCAGTTATTCGGGACGGTATGAAAATAGATTTCTGAGCAGCCTCCTATCCTGGGTTCTTCCGCTTGGCATCATGTTCCTTATCTGGCGGTTTGCCATGAAAAAGATGGGAACGGGCATGGGGGTCATGTCTTTTTCCAAAAGCAAGGCCAAAATTTTCGCGGAAAGCGACACCAAGGTCTCTTTTGCCGATGTGGCCGGCATCGATGAGGCCAGGGAAGAAATTGAAGAAGTGGTCGAATTTCTCAAAACCCCGGAGAAATTTCAGAAACTGGGGGGCCGAATACCCAAAGGTGTGCTGCTGGTCGGCCCGCCGGGAACCGGCAAAACCCTTCTGGCCAGAGCCGTGGCCGGGGAGGCCCAAGTGCCGTTTTTTTCCATCAGCGGGTCCGAATTCGTGGAGATGTTCGTCGGCGTAGGCGCGGCCCGCGTTCGCGATCTGTTCTCGCAGGCCGCGGGACAAGCGCCTTGTATCATCTTCATCGATGAACTGGACGCCCTGGGCAAAGCCCGGGGGATGAATGTGATGGGTGGACATGACGAGCGGGAGCAAACCCTGAACCAGCTCCTGGTGGAGATGGACGGCTTTGATACCAATAAAGGCGTCATCATCATGGCTGCCACCAATCGGCCGGAAATCCTGGATCCGGCCTTGCTGCGCCCGGGACGGTTAGACCGGCAGGTCCTGGTGGATCGCCCGGATATCAACGGGCGGGAAGCCATATTAAAAATCCACTCCAGGAATGTGGAACTGGGACCCGAAGTCGATCTGCGTCAGATCGCCGGCCGCACCCCGGGTTTCGTGGGGGCGGATCTTGCCAACATCATCAATGAAGCCGCGCTGCTGGCGGCACGCAACGATAAAGAAATCGTGGAGTCGGTCGATTTCGACGAAGCCATCGACCGGGTGGTTGCGGGCCTTCAGAAAAAAAACCGGGTGATGAATGCGCAGGAGAAAGAAATTGTCGCCTTTCACGAATCCGGACATGCCATTGTGGCCGAATCTGTCGCGCATGCCGATCCTGTTCATAAAATTTCGATCATTCCCCGCGGAATTGCGGCGCTCGGATACACCCAACAGCAGCCCACGGAGGACCGTTATTTGTTAACACGCTCGGAGTTGAACGATCGACTGGCTGTTCTTTTGGGCGGCCGGGTAGCGGAGGAGTTGGTGTTTAATGAAATCTCCACCGGCGCGCAGAACGATTTGCAACGGGCCTCGGACATCGCCCGGGCCATGGTCACGGAGTACGGTATGAGTGATTCCCTGGGCCTGGTGAGCTATGAGCGTCCGCGCCAGGCGATGTTTCTGCCGGAAAGCTTTTCCTCGGGCAAAAACTACAGCGAAACCAAAGCCGCGCAAATTGATGACGAGATCAAACGGTTTGTCGATGAAGCCCATCAGCGCGTGCGCAAGATCCTTTCGGAACGGCGAACAGTCCTTGATGATTTGGCCCGTCTTCTTTCGCAGAAGGAAAGCGTTCAGGGTGAGGAGCTAAGACAGATGCTGGCGGCGGCGGTACCCGGAATGGCGTCTTCATCACCTGTTCAGCCATCCCGAAAAACTTCTGGAAGCGAGGAAAAGGGAAATGGCATTGAATAAAATTGTTTTTAATCTGATTAAACAATGAAAACTTACCAGGAAATAAAACCGGTGGCGACCATCGATATCATCATCCACTATGCTGAAACGTTGTTTGGTATTCGTTTCATGAAAGTTAAAATGAATCGGTACAACGGCCTATGCCCTTTCCACGCCGACACCGAAAACAGTTTCATGGTGTATGTCAATAAGGATGATGAGGTCCGGTTCCATTGCTTCGGTGCATGCAAAGGTGATTGGGATATTTATGACCTGATTATGCTGCGTAAGAAATATCGTTTCAGAAAGGCACAGCAGGTTTGGGCCAAGCATTTGGGTGTGGCGGATTTCAAGTTTGATACCGGCAGGAGCTCCTGTATTCCTGAACCTGATGAGACACCGGAGCCCGATGATCCGGTTGGTTTTGTCGAACCGATGAAGCTTGATCAAAAAAATGTTGCCGTGTTGGAAGAGGCCGCCAACTTTTACAATGACCTTTTGATTTCGAATAAACACCGGTTCAAGCCCATTTGGGATTATCTTGCCCGCCGGGGTGTCGGAAAAGACGCAATAAGCAAGTTCAACATCGGCTATGCCCCTCCTTACAGCGATGAAACGTACCGAGGCCGGGCGCTGATAGACAGCTTCCTACCGCGCTTTGAAAAGGATAACGAGACCTTCTATGTTTTCACGGATGCCGGTTTGGCCGAATTGCTGAACGACAACAGTGTCAATGGATATGGCTACTATTGCCGGCAGATCGATTTCAGACGCAAATATCCGTTTTCAAGAAATTACGGTGATATTTTGGCCGGACGGATCGTGTTTCCTATTTATGATTCAGATGCCCTCACGACTGGATTGGTCGGCAGACACCCGGGCGATAGGGGCGTTCGCTGGCTCAAACAACAGCGCAGAGAAGTTCCCCTTTCCGATAGAGCATGGCTTTATGGCATTGAAAAGGCAGCGCGGCATATCCGGCAATACCGGACAATTATTCTGGTGGAGGGCATCTTTGATTATTTTGCCTTCTACAGCCTGCTCCAAGACCAGGACAAACCGGTCGTGGTTTCGACATTGGGCTCCTATGTCGCCCCCGCGGCGATGACGATGCTTATGAGCCTCAATATTGAGCACTTCATTGTCGCTTACAATTGGGACGAACTCGGCAGAAACGGCATCGAACGGATGGCGGCCAAATCAAACGGGTGGGTCTATTACCTTGGTGGCCCGGCTAAAGATCAGGCCCCTTACGATATGTTGAAGCCAGTGGTCGACGCTATCAGCGGCTTTTCCCTGGGAACACCTGATGCCCGATTCGCCATGCGTCCGGAAACGAATGGAAAAAAAGCTTCAGACTTAGGAGAATAGACATGAATGCGAAACTTATTACCAGCATAATTCTGGCCGGTTTAGCGGCTATTTTTATCTTCCAGAATGCAGCGATGGTGGAGCTGAAATTTTTATTCTGGACACTTCCGGCGTCAATGACACTGACGATGTTTCTGATTTTTTCATCAGGAATAATAACAGGCTGGTTGCTGCGAGGAACTTTCAGTAGAAGGAAAAGCCGCACCCAAAACAAACAGGGTGTCCTTTCCGGCAAGAGGATTAATTGATACTTCATAAAGAGAAAATCATCAGGTCCAATAGGAGAGATTAAATGACATACGTCATAAATCCAGTTGCGGTCAGTGTATCGCCTTTGGCTATGGAAGGCGGACGGACACCTCATTTGAAGGAATACAAGCCAATTGCCCACCTATTCCGCTGTTTAGTGGTTGATGATGACCGGACGATTCTAAAATACGTGGCCCGCATGCTTGCGATGCTCGGATTCCAAGAGGTGGAAACCGCCCAAAGGCAACCTGAAGTGATGAATAAACTAATCACCGGCCCCTACGCATTATTGATCACGGATTTGGAGATGCCGGATATGAATGGTTACCATCTGGCCCAAACGATCAAAAAGAACGCGCATGAGATCAAAACGATCATCATGACGGGTCGTCATAAGGACGATTGCCACGAAATGATGGCCTCACAGTGGGTGGACGGGTGGCTTTTCAAGCCTTTCGGATTGAAGCAACTGGACTCCATGCTTTCGTTGTTGAGGGTTGGTATTTAAGGCCTGACACCCTGGATACCCAGGCGCATCAGCCGCTTGCGATTGTACGATCATTAACCGCCGGTCCATTTCATCCGGCATAACGCCGACCGATGCTTAACAAGTTCTCCTGATGAAGCCGCTATCCTCCATCAGTTTCCAAATTAATTAAAGGAGACCCTAAAATGACAGCTAAAGCAATTAAATATGGCGAAAAAGCAAGAAGAAAAATGATGCGGGGGATCGATACTCTGGCCGACGCGGTCAAGGTGACCCTCGGGCCCAAAGGACGTCATGTGCTCATCAATAAAGCCTGGGGTTCGCCCAAAATAACCAAAGACGGGGTGACGGTCGCCAAAGAGATAGAACTGGAAGACAGGTT
This sequence comes from uncultured Desulfosarcina sp., assembly GCA_963668455.2. Lineage (GTDB taxonomy): Bacteria > Desulfobacterota > Desulfobacteria > Desulfobacterales > Desulfosarcinaceae > Desulfosarcina. The sequence continues at coordinate 416,887 of CAXXOY010000007.1, read as the reverse complement.
CGAAAACATAGGTGCGCAAATGGTCAAGGAGGTGGCTTCCAGGACCTCCGATGAAGCCGGGGACGGCACGACCACGGCGACTATCCTGGCCCGGGCCATCTATAGCGAGGGCTCAAAGCTCGTAGCTGCCGGCGTGAGTCCCATGGCGATAAAACGGGGCATCGACAAGGCTGTTGCGCTGGTGGTGGAAGAGCTCAATAAAATATCCAAACCGATAAGGGACCAAAAAGATATCGCCCAGGTCGGTACCATCTCGGCCAACAACGATTCCGCCATCGGTAGCCTTATCGCCGAGGCCATGGAAAAAGTCGGTAAGCAGGGTGTGATTACAGTAGAGGAAGCCAAGGGCATGGAGACCACGCTCAAGGTTGTCGAAGGGATGCAATTCGATCGCGGGTACCTGAGTCCCTACTTCGTTACCGACCCTGTGAAGATGGTGGTCAACCTGGAAGAACCCTATATTCTCTTGCATGAAAGAAAGATCAGTAACATGCGTGATCTGCTGCCCATTTTGGAACAGGTCGCAAAAACCGGCAAGCCCATCTTGATTATGGCTGAGGATGTCGATGGTGATGCGTTGACCACCCTGGTGGTAAATAAACTGCGCGGGACATTGCATTGTGCGGCGGTCAAGACTCCCGGTTTCGGCGACCACCGCAAGGCCATGTTGGAAGACATTGCTATCCTGACCGGCGGCCGGGCCATCACCGAGGAACTGGGCCTCGATCTACAAACAATACTTCTGGAGGATTTAGGCACCGCCAAACGGATTACCGTGGACAAGGATAACACGACCATCATCGACGGAGGTTGCGACCGCAAGGCCCTGGAGGGGCGTGCCAAACAGATCAAGGCCCAGATCGATGAGACAGCCGGCCATTATGACAAGGAAAAATTGCAGGGACGCCTGGCAAAATTGGCGGGGGGCGTTGCCGTTATCAATGTGGGGGCGGCAACCGAGACCGAGATGCAGGAGAAGAAAGACCGCATCGATGATGCCCTCAATGCCACTCGCGCGGCCGTGGAGGAAGGCATTGTTCCCGGCGGCGGGGTTGCATATCTGCGAGCCATGATGGTTCTTGAAGCGACTGAGCTCCCCGGCGAAGAGCAATTCGGTGCCCAGCTATTGAAGCGTGCCCTTGGAGCTCCGGTCAAGCAGATTGCAGCCAATGCCGGTTTTGAAGGCGCCGTGGTACTCTCAAAGGTTATGGAGAATCAAGGGAATTTCGGATTCAATGCCGAAACAGGGACCTATGAGGATCTAATGAAGGCCGGGATCTTAGACCCGACCAAGGTGTCACGTTTTGCTCTCCAAAATGCGGCTTCCGTGGCCGGCCTTCTCATGACCACGGAAGCGATGATCGCCGGCAAGCCCAAAAAGGGAAAATCCTCAGCGCCTGCCGCTCTGTCGGAAGATATGTATTAATGGCTAACTAAACTAAAGTTTGCTAAATTTTACTAAGCTGCAATACGCAGTAGTACTTCCACGAGAGAATTAACGACGGATTTTCGCTGCAACGGGAAAACCCTATTGAAATTACTGTCCAGCGCAGCTTTTGCAACAGCCCGGCGAACATCGGAGAAGGCAAAACCATTACGGCCATCGACAGCATGCCGTCGTGTTGGCGCCTTCTCCATCCGGCAGGCATAGATCCAGACCACGGTTGTCGCCAACATGCAAAAGTGAAGGTGATTGCTGACGGCCTGCGGGTGCCGAGTTTGAGTGTCGGCACTGCCGATGTCACGCTTCAGTTCTTTGAAAAAAGCTTCGATCTTCCATCGGGCGCCGTAATACTCGACAATTTGCTGCGCCGATAAAGTTAAATCGGTTGAATAGAGCGCTACCCACTGGGTTTGGCGGTAGACCCACACCACCTTGATCGCGCAACGGATTGTCTTGAGCATAAGAACCCGGTCATAGGCGACTATGGTCCGGTCGCGGCCATATAGATTGACGGTGTATTCTCTTGCCAGGGATTTAAATCGAACGGCCAGCGACGTAGCGTTGCCGATATTTTTTCCATATTTCCGGGGACGTCCCGGTCGACTGGAATGTGGACCCGGCAGTTCAAACAAATTGTTGTTCGATCTAAGCCTCGATATCATATTAACCCATATGCCCAGTTTGCCGTGCAACGGTTTCCAAAGACCATTATTACCGAACCATGAGTCCGTGACGATTACCACCTTAATACGGTGAAAGGTTTCGGCAATTTCCGCGATCATCTCTGCGGCCATGGCAAGCTTGCTTTTGAATGCCAACGTCACTCCATGGCTGCGGTTGATACGTTTAATGCTTTTTTTCAAAAGATAGAACCGGTAGCTCAAAGGTAGACAGGCCCACCGTCCTTTGATCTTTTTTAACAGCCCCACGGCAACGATGTTTTGTGCCCATGGATATCTGGATTGGTTCTGCTTGGCGGCGTGATCGAAAATTTTGTCGCAGCCAAATATTTTCTTTCCCGTTTTTGGATTGATACAATCGTCAAGGGCTATCAACAACATGCCATCGGTCAACGGCTCCGGTATCGTTTTCCACAGCGTTTGCCATAACCGTGTCCAAGGAATTTTTGGAGAGGCCATGAACGTGTAGAACTTTTTCCTTTTTATCCAATCAAATCCGAACACCGTTTTGAGACATCGGAGGATATTGGATGTTTTTGACGATGTAAACGGAATGATGATGGCAATGACCGTGTATACGAACCAAACACTACGTTCCTGGGCTTTCCCCGATTGTGGGAATTGGCTTTTGAGTTTTTTGAGAATGTCGTGTAGTATAAACATGCGAGGCCTCCAGGTTTTGGTGTTTTTTTCGTGGTAGAAGAAACATACCACAACCTGGCCTCGCAAGCAACATTAACATTCCGTATTTATTAGCTTTTTTACGTTTTCCCCCGAAGTCTTGGAGAATATTTGCAATGATATCAATAGGTTACGGCGCGCCCAAAAATTCGTAACTTATTGATATCATTGATTATTCTGAATTCAGTCATAAGTTCATCAGTGCGCTAGTGGCTATAAAAAACGGGAAACTTCAGTAACTAAATTAGGAGGAAATCATGAAACTAACGCAATCGGGATTAGATTTGAAGGAGTTGGTTGATAAGGCGATTAAAGATTGTGTCATCACCAACAGCGAGTATGAGGAAGTAATGAAGATGGCGCATAAAGACGGCGTCATTGATGATCATGAGCAGCAACTGCTCAGCCAGCTCCAGGGGATGCTGGCAAACGGCTCGTTAAAGCGGGTTAAAGGATAAAGCATGATACCGTATACGATATTCCTGAAAAGGATATTATCCTGATGCCGGCAAATTCCCGAAAAATTGTGAAAGAGGTCAACAACACGACGCATCTGGACGAGGCCCTGTCGCTGGTCGTGAAACGGTCCAGATCGTCCATGGGTGCAGATGCATGTTCCGTCTATATCTATGACACACAAACCGACCGGTTTATCCTCATGGCGGTTGATGGCGTGATGTCCGACGAGGTCGGCAAAGCGCAGGTGAGCCCTAACGAAGGGCTGGTGGGATGGGTGGCGGCGCATGAAGAGGTCATCAACCTGTCAAATGCCGCTGATCATCCCGGCTTCGATCACGTCTCGAAAACCGGGGATGAGTCCTTTCACGGCTTTTTGGGCGCGCCCATCATTCATCATGGCCGGACAATGGGTGTGCTGGTGGCGCAGAAGCATGAGCGGCGGAGCTTTAGCGATGACGATGCGGCCTTTTTTACGACAATGGCCTTCCAGCTTGGCGGGGCCCTTCATCACCTTCTGGCGAAATGGGATTTCAGTCGGCGGCTGGATGAACCCGCGCGTGGGAAAATTCTTATACACGGAATCCCCTGCGCGCCGGGCCTGGCGATGGGCAATATCGCGCTGTCAGAACCAGCGGACCTGCAATCGACACCCGATCGCAACGCCCAGGACATCGAATCAGAAGTTCAAATCTTCCAGGCGGCGGTAAACGCCGCTAAAAATGAATTGCATGCCGGCAAGGAACGCATGCGCGCCAACTTGGCCGACGAGACGCTATCCCTGTTCGATGCCTACATCATGATGCTTGAATCCGGCAAGTTGACCAACGGCACGGTGGCGCGGATCCGAAACGGGCAATGGGCGCGCGGTGCGCTTAGAGACACGATTGTTGAAATGGCGCGTGTCTTTGAACAAATGGACGACCCGTATCTTGCCGCGCGCGCCGAAGATATTCGCAACATCGGCCGACAGGTTATGACTCATTTACAAGAGGACGCGCCGGGGGCTAAAACCTACCCAAAGCGATGCATTCTGGCGGGAGTGGAGGTCAGTCTGGCCGAAATCTCAAAAGTGCCCCGCGACCGGCTGGCCGGCATCGTATGCGTTCAAGGATCGGCATTATCCCACATGGCGATCATTTGCCGCGCATTGGACATTCCCGCCGTGATGGGGCTGACCGACTTGGCCATCGGCAATTTGGAAGGTTGCGAAATCACCCTTGACGGCAACCAGGGCACCGTCTGCATCAATCCTTCGCCTGTGGATATCGATGCGTTTCTGCAACGCATGCAGGAAGAGCAGGCCATCGCTGCTCAACTTGAAACAATGCGCCAGCTGCCGGCGCAAACCATGGACGGGGTGCCGATTCCAATGCATGTAAATCTGGGAATCAGCGCCGATGATTTGCCGATGCGCGCCACAGAATATGAAGGTGTGGGCCTGTACCGTACGGAGTTTTTCTTTATTGCGCGCGACACGCTTCCCACCGAGGATGAACAGTATCGGCTTTATCGCGAACTGCTGGAATCCTTCACGCCAAAACCGGTGACGATCCGGACCCTGGACACCGGCGGCGATAAGAAACTACCCTTTTTCACCATCACTGAAACCAACCCGGTTTTGGGCCGGCGCGGGATACGCTTCACTCTTGATCACACCGAAATTTTTTTAACCCAACTGCGGGCGTTGTTGCGCGCCAACGCCGGGATCGGAAATCTGCAGATCCTTTTCCCCATGATCAGCAGGATACATGAGATTGACGTGACCCTTGGCCTGCTGGACCGCGCTTATTCAGATCTCACGGCAGAAGGTCATGCCGCCGCCAAACCTCACATCGGCGCCATGATCGAAGTGCCTTCGGCAGCCTATATTATCACCGAGCTGGCCAGACGGGTTGATTTTTTCTCCATCGGGACCAATGATCTTACCCAATATTTGTTGGCCGTGGACAGAAGCAACCCTTTGGTGCAGGGCCGCCATGACAATCTGCATCCTGCCGTCGTCCATTTCGTGAGCGACATCGTTCAAAGAGCCCATCGCCAGAACAAGCCGGTCGGCGTATGCGGTGAAATGGCCGGGGATCCGGCATCCGCCCTCCTGCTCATTGGCCTCGGGGTCGATTCACTGAGCATGACGCCATCAAGCCTGCTGCGCGTCAAATGGACCATCCGAAGCTTTACCATGCAACAGGCGCGTGGGCTTGCCGACAAGGCGCTCAAGATCGACAATGAAGCCGATACCCACCGGCTGTTGAATCGTGCCTTGAAGGCAGCCGGCCTTGATGCGCTCGTTCGCGAGAATTGACCTTTCAAAAAGCGAAAACGGCTATAAACGCAACCGAGCACGAGATGTTCATGGCTTGAGCTGCAACACTGCACCGGATCGTGAAAAAAATTGATATGATAGGGATTTTCTGATATTTTATCAGCAGTTACATCTATGCCGATAACCATGGAAACGTTAAATGTTAAAAAGCTTTCTGGAAACTCACAACAACATCCTGGGGTCGATTCGCGAACCCTTGATCCTTTTAGATTCGGGTCTGAAAGTCGTTACGGCCAATCCCTCTTTTTACCGGACTTTTAATGTCAAGCCCGCCAAAACCGAGGGCGTGGTGATATACGATCTGGGTAACCGGCAATGGGATATCCCCGAATTACGGAAATTATTGGAAGATATCCTTCCTCAAAACACCAGTTTCCATGATTTTGAGGTGGAACATGACTTTGAAACCATTGGACATAAGATAATGCATCTGAATGCCCGGCGGATCTACGACCAGGGCAACCAGACCCGGTTGATTCTATTGGCCATCGAGGATGTGACCGAGCGTGAGTATTACAAAAAGCACCTCGAGGAGCTTGTTGAAGAACGAACGGCCGAAATATTAAAGCTAAAGGAGCAGCTCGAAGCCGAGAGAGCCTATCTTCAGGAAGAAATCAAACTAGTGTACAACCACGAGGACATCGTTGGTAAGAGCGATGCCATCAATTACGTATTTTTCAAGGTGGAACAAATCGCCGGCACCGATACAAACGTGCTGATTCTCGGAGAAACCGGAACCGGCAAGGAATTGGTGGCACGCGCCGTTCACGGCACAAGCCTGCGCAAGAAACGCACCCTAGTCAAAATGAATTGCGCCGCTCTGCCTTCGAACCTGATCGAAAGCGAACTCTTCGGCCATGAAAAAGGCGCCTTCACCGACGCGCAATCCAGACGGTTGGGACGCTTCGAAATCGCCGACGGCGCGACCCTGTTTTTGGACGAGATCGGCGAACTGCCGCTGGAACTGCAGCCCAAGCTGCTGCGGGTGATCGAAGACGGGGAGTTCGAACGCCTGGGCAGCTCGGAAACCAAAAAGGTGGATGTACGCATCATCGCCGCCACCAATCGCGATCTGCAGGCGGAGGTCCAAAAGGGCGCTTTCCGGGAGGATCTGTGGTACCGCCTGAATATCTTCCCGATCACCATGCCGCCCCTGCGCGATCACCTGGAGGACATCCCACCGCTGGTCAATTTTTATATTGACCGGATTTCAAGGAGACTGGGCAAAGACATCAAGATGGTCCCGGCAGGCGTGATGGATACGCTGCGACAATACCATTGGCCCGGCAATGTTCGCGAACTGGAAAATGTCCTCGAGCGGGCGGTGATCAACTCCTCGGGCCCCAAGCTGCGGTTGGTGGATGAACTGAAAAACCCGCGGAAAGATACCCCCAGGCCCGATCAAACCCTGGAACATGTCGAACGCGACTATATCAAACGCGTGCTTGAACAGACCGGCTGGAAAGTCAGCGGCAAAAACAGTGCGGCTGAAATCCTGGGTCTGGAGCGCAGCACCTTGCGCGCCCGCATGCGCAAACTCAATATCCGCAAGCCGTAAATCCCCATTCCAATTCCAAACCGCATTTATCATCACCATCCCCCCTCGTAGAAAACCGCCAAAGGGGTCATATATGACCAATGGTTGCATATGACCTTCCTTAATGGTTGCCAATGAGTTTCCCGCACGCTTCAATTCGCCGCTTTATCCTGATAAATCAGAACAATGAAGCCATTATGGCGAGTGTTTAAAACACTGGCATGAAGATTGAAGTAATCAATGCATAAAGGCGCGATGATTTTCTCAGGCGCATCGTTGCCGGTTGCAGGGGGTTGTAGAGCAAATAAGGACCCAATAATGAGGAAATAGCCTATGGACGATATAAAGGTACAAACGCCCACGCCGGAAACATGTGCTATCACAATCTATGAAATGAGCGGCACCTCGTTTGAACCGCATATCGCAGCTGACCTGTGGTTAAGAATATTAAACCATAAGTGGCTTCTGTCGGAAAAAATCGGCCGGGATATGGGCATGCGGACGGCCTGCATCGATTTTTTGGAAAACATGGAGCAAGCCTCTTATGAGCACCAGGCATATGAACGTGAAAATATCCTAAAGGAGATGGGGGCGCAGAAATCAAGCCGGAAGATATGGGACACGATCGATGACTCGCAGCCGCCCAAACAAATAGTCCAACGTAGAATAATTCTTCCTTTGACGGAAGCGGACCTTGCCCAAAAGCATGGGGTCGTGAGTCCCAAAGCGATCCTTTTCTTTGGACCACCCGGTACAGGAAAAACGCACTTTGCAAAGGCCATAGCAGGTGCCTTGGACTGGTGGTACATCGAGATCGAACCGAGTATGCTTATGGTGGAAGGTGCTGAAAAAGTCGGTGCCAATCTGCGTGAAATCATGCGAAAGGCAAGAAACCTTAACGATGTAGTCCTTTTTGTCGATGAATTCGAAGAGATCGCAGGCAGTCGTGACAAGGCCGATCGGATTGACAAGTCGATCACCAATGAGTTTTTAAAGCAAATTCCTTTGCTCAAAAGTCAGACAAACAAATTACTTTTGGTATGCGCGACAAATTACATCCGGCAACTGGATACCGCCATGCTTCGGCCGGGCAGGTTTGATTGTGTCATCCCGGTTGGTGCGTTGGATAGAAAGGGAAGGACAACCATCCTTGAATATTATCTTTCCAAGCTCAATACCGGACAAATCGATACGTACCGACTGATTGAAATGACGGCCGGATTTACCCCTGCCGACATCCAGTATTTCATAGATCAGGTGGCGTATTTTGCATTCGAACAGGAATTGAAGGAGAGTGGGAACTATCTGGTAACTACCGATACATTCATTGGAATGAGGGAAAAAGTAGCGCCGTCCCTGAGCAATGAAGTGATCGAAGCGTTTGAAAAGGATTGTGTCAACTATTCACGTCTCTGAAGATTTGGCAAGGAGATAATGCTATGTACAATAAAAGAAGTTACATCCTATCGGCAGTCTCGGCAATGGTACTGCTTTTCTTATCAGCTTCGAATGCCTTGGGTCAGGATATGATGAGGTCAGGCGGTTTCAAGGAGGGATACGGCGTCTACGGGACGATGGGGCAAAACCCGGATGAAATCCTGGCATACGGTCGCGCCATGATGCGATACGGCTTTCGCGAAACCGGGATGTCGGGCGGATCCAGCAAGTATCCAGGATATGACGGGCATTTAAACGATGCAACCATCAAAAAGCTCAACACCGAGCAAGAGTCATTTATCCGAGCCACTGAAGCGCTCAGACAGACGATTTACGAAAAGGAGCTTTATCTGAAAGCCGAGCTTGTCAAAAAGCAGCCGGATATCGTCACTGCGTTGGGTTTTCAGAAAGAGATCTCTGAGGCGCGCGGCAAGTTCGAACAAAAGATGATCAAACACTTGATACAGATGAAAACGATAAACCTGGAAGCTGAAAGAAAATAACGCTTCTGATCGATTGGCAGGAGAAATCTTAATTGCTTTTCCAGGAAACCACTAACGAGAAGAGGTCAAAATGGGCGACAAGGGAAAAAAAGATAAAGGCAAGCGCGAAGAGCAGAAGAAGAGCCAGCGCACGTTGAAGGAGAAACGCAGGCAAGGTGAAAGAAAGCGCGATACACCGTAAGCAGCCGCTCATAGCGAACAACCAAGCGGCGAGGCACCGTTACCGCTTCGAGCGCTTCTTCGGCAAGTGTGACTTCCGCGGGCGATCCCGAAGGGAAGCAGCGCCATGAGCCCCGTTTTTCCGCAACCCACTGGAATCTGTAGAATGGCGTGCTCGGAACTATTCCGAAAATGCTGGCGCGTGCGGAACCATCCCTCAACCTGGGGATCGCGTAGATCAGGGTTACCCTGGATATGCGCTTGGGCATTATTGAAAAACTGTGCTATTTCCTCATTTGTCATTTAACGTCTTCCTCGGCCCTTTCAAGAATTAACTGCGCGCATTCCATTTTACTGTCTCCACTTATGCCAGCCGTCTACCTGGACACCTCCATTGGGCATAATATGCCCCAGGCTCATTGGCCGCGCATTGTTACAAAACGATTCGACGAATACTTTCAGTAAGCGGCTTTGTCGGAGCACTTCGAACTCGCTAGAGAGGTGATTAACAACTTCCTGAGTTACCAGGGTGATGAGTTTTCCTCTGGCTCTAGATGTCATTACGTTGAACCGGTTGAGGCTCATCAAGAACTCGTCTTCATCTTGAATGGCATCCTGGTCACCCAGGGCAAATGAGGCGATGATCACGTCACGCTGCTGGCCCTGGAATCGCTCCACAGTATCGACGGCATCCCTGATCAGTTGATTTGATGCGCCGAGAGGACCAAAAACTTGCTGCAGTCTTGCAACAATCAGAGCCTGTTGGGCTCGATGCGGAGTGACAATTCCGATACCTCTCTGCCAGAAATCATTCATGGTAAATGCAGTATGCGAAGATGTTATCACTCCACCTGAATTCGGATCTCTTTCGTTTAAAAGCTGACTACCCAGGCGACCGTATAGCAGAAACGCGAGTGCCGCCACGGAATCGGCTTCGAAGGGATTCCATTGGCTGCTCTTGCCCTCGGGATAGATAAAGCATGTGACTGGTGAATCCGGCTCTAGCAATGTTCCCCACTCTGGAGTCCAGTAAAGAGTTTGTGGCCAACCGGTTGGTGGTGTCGCCGAGGGTAAAGGTGTGATTAAGTCGATTCGCAGGTCCGGTGAATAACTCGATAGAGATCTGTCGTAACCTGCCTCATGAGCAAGCTCCACGATCACTTGATTGGATCGGTAGTTTTCCTCAAGGATGGCTGGTTGCACCTGATGGAGCTGTTCAAAAAACACATAAACGGAGCCGACCATGGCCTCGAGACCAACCGGAGCCTTTGCCTGATGAATTGGAGGCAGCTGCATTGGATCACCGGCAACCACCACCACTCCGTCAGCAGCTAATGCAGCAAACGGAAGAATGGCATGGCTAACATCCATTTGTGACGCTTCGTCAATAATGATGAAGTCAAAGAATTCTTGGCGAGCACTGCCGTTACCCGTAGTAAGAAGATTGTACGTCTGCTCAGTAGTAGCACCAACCACCGAAATACCCGTGTTATTTTGAATGCGCTGTCGTAGTTGCTGTACCGCTTGGGAAGGATTGAACTTATTCAATTCCAGGTCTAAGGTGTTGGGGATATTCGGGTCGGCAGGACGATATGTTGAACGGATGCGTACACATTGAAGATCCGGATGCTGAACAACATTACCGATGGCGGTAACCGTCTCCAGAAGTACGTTGTCCAGGGCGTTATATGTGGGAGCGCATATAAGCACTCGCAAGGGAATATTGCGCTGTACAGCGTCAACGATAGCACCAAGCGCCACCGCACGCAGCGTTCGACTCTTTCCTGTCCCCGGAGGCCCCCAGATCGTTTGAAGACGACGACTCAGAGAAGCTTCCCAAGCTGTCCATTGGGATTGATTAAGGGAAAACCCGTGCTGTTCAAGTAATTGTCGAATCCCTGGTAAACTTCGGTTCACCACCGAATTGGCAAGCGTAGTCCCTGCCCACAAGAGGTCCGCTGCCGGGCTCCCAGGAGTCTGTCTTCCCCTGCGTCTTGTGGTTAAGCCAACAGCCCGGCGTACAAGAGTATTATTTTGAGCATTAGGGGGATTCCCGATGGCATGTAAGGTATCCCGCAGCTTCTTAGTGAATGTATCGATCCATACCGGATCAAGAATGACGTCTTGGCTGAAATCCACCAGCCCATGTTGTTCAAGGTCGTCGAGCATTGTTGGGAATCTGTTGTTGGGAAGGAAGGCGATCAGTCCTGCGTCGCGATCTATGGCAACGATGCGGACTCCTGTTGCTGCTTCCATATAGGTTCGCCATCCAGACCCATTGGCAGGCTCCAAGGGAGTTCCCTGAGTGACCAATTGAAGTGGTCTGTCGAGAAGACCCGGCAAAGGCTGAACGCTACCGGTCGATGCTTGTGGAAGGGAAAAAGCAGACTCCGCAGGAAAAACGAGCCGCAGAGACTGCCGCAAAAGCTGCCGAGGCCAACCGCTGGACCATTGACAAGCTATGGGACCTGTATTGTGAAAATAAAGCCGATAACAAATCCCTAAAAAACGAAAAGCTGAAATATGAGCTTGCTATCCGGGCGAAGATCGGTGCCAAGGAACCGGGCGAACTGGTTCCCCTGGATGTTGATCGTTTGCGACTGAAATGGCAAAAGGCCGGCAAAAAAACCATGTCGGCCCGGCTGCTTGAACTGTTACGCCGCACCATTAATTATGGAATCAGCCGTGGGCTTGTGGCGCCTATCAATTTCAAAATCGAGATTCCCCGCCTGAACAACCAGACCACAGAGGATCTTTCACCAGAACAGATAAAAAAATTGATTGAGGTCCTTGATGCTGACAAGGATCAAACAGCGGCAAACATAATGAGGCTTGCCCTATTCACTGGAATGCGACGAGGCGAAATTTTCAAGCTTCGATGGGATGATATCGACTTTAGACGTGGGTTTATTACAATAGCGGACCCGAAGGGCGGTCAAGACCAGACTATACCGCTAAACGATTCCGCAAGGGCCGTGCTTGATTCCATCGAGACGGACGATGCCGAATTATGGGTGTTTCCTGGACGATTCCCCGGTCAGCACTTGACCGACTGTCGGGATTCTTTTGCCAGGATTGCAAAAGCGGCCAATTTCCCACCAGGTTTTCGGCCTCTTCATGGCCTGCGGCATGTGTATGCATCCATGCTGGCATCATCAGGTAAGGTGGACCTGTACACTCTGCAAAAGCTTATGACACACAAAAGCCCGATGATGACGCAGCGCTATGCCCATTTACGGGACGACGCTATGAAACAGGCGGCCAATTTGGCAGGTGAAATTGTGAATGGTATCGCAGACGGAAAAAAGATAGCCAAGATTAACGGGCAGGGCAGCGAATAGCCATCTTCTTGCTGATCTTGACAATGATAACATATATGTTAATAATATGAAAAAACCGGATGAGATTGAAGTTCGATATTATGAGGATGAGGCGGGACGGAAACCGTTTGCAAACTTCTTCAATCGTGTAAACGGGGCTGCGGCCGTCAAAATCACTGCAGCAATTACACGTTTGAAAGTCGGTAATAAAGGCGATTCGAAATCTGTCGGCAAAGGCGTTTCCGAACTTCGAATCCATTGGGGGCCTGGATATCGGATTTATTATGGTTGGGATGGCGACAAACTGGTCATCCTGCTATCCGGCGGCGCAAAAAAAACGCAGGGCGCCGATATAAAAAAGGCTCAAGCCTATTGGGCGGATTACAAGACCCGTAAGCGCAAAGGAGATACATAATGGCGCTCTCAAGAGAATTCAAGGAACTGGTTGTTACCAGGGCCGAAAACGATCCCGATTTCCGTAAAGGATTGATCGTCGAGGCAATCAATATGATATTGGAAGGCGAAATCACGGCCGGCAGGTTGATGCTCCGCGATTACATTAACGCCACCGGGGCCATGGATGATATTTGCAAAAAGCTCGGGAAACATAAACCCGCCATAAGCCGGATGCTCGGTCCGTCTGGAAATCCGACATTGGAAAGCATCGTGCCGGTCATAAGAGCTTGTGCCGAGCGTGAAGATATTGAGCCTCGCGTTTCTGTAGCTGCATAATCGATTTTTTATTTTCCGGGGAATAGGTAAGGCGTCATGAACCTTGTCGATAAAGCCGGTATCCTGAACCGGCTTTCCCCGGATAAACAATCAGGGCGCTGCAGGGAGTGCAAAAATGGCAACAAAATCAGTGAGAGAAATAATCGATGAACACGGCGTCAATACCGAAACCATCCTTGCGTATATAAATGAAGGGCTTGAAGCCAGATACCTTGGACTGATAGTTTACGATACAAATATCCATTCCCAGGAGAATGAGGATACTATTAAAAAACCCCCTATTCCTTCCTTAGAGGAAAGGAATGAAGCTCAACGGAAATACGTTTTAAATCAGATGTGTGAGGAACGTGGGCAACCAACCATCTCCGATCTTTCAAAATATCCAGATGGATATTATGGCATAAGCTTCACATTGCCCAAGAACATCGAGGAACGGAAAAGAGTGGATACTGAAATCAACGAATTTCGAATCGTTGAAGAAGAATTTTTGGAGTATCATTCACCGGTATTCAGTGAAGAAAGAAATCTTGCTAAAATAGTGTGCAAGGAGTCATGACCTCCGGCAAAGCCGGAGGCTTGAATTATGAACCGCTCAAAGCGGTAAAGTTCGTTAGCCACCTAAAGGTGGCGGCGCTTTAATCAAACATTTGAAGTTGATCGAGTCGCCTGTCTTCCTTTTCCTGCTCTCTGATATATCGCCGGATCACCTCTTCATCACGACCTACGGTAGATACATGATATCCCCGAGCCCAAAAATTCTGACCTTTGTAATTTCTCTTCTGACCCATGTAGGTTCGAGCAATGTGAATGGCGCTTTTGCCTTTCATGTATCCGATAACTTGCGAGACAGCATACTTTGGCGGAATCGATACAAGCATGTGAACATGATCACCGACCAGATGCCCCTCAAGAATCTCGCTCTCTCTTTGACGCGCCAATTCTCTGAAAACCTCACCCAAATAGTTTCGCAAGTTGCCATAAAGTAACTTTCGCCGGCACTTTGGAATCCATGTGATATGGTAGTTGCATTCCCATTTAGAATGATTTAAAGATTTAACAACACTCATGAAAGCCTCCTGTCTGCCGAACTTTGAGCGGTTCACTTGACTGGAGGCTTTCTTACAATCCCGGAAATGTCAAACTCTGTGAGTCCCCCGGCAAAGCCGGGGGTTTACCTTTGTTATAATTATTGCTACTTCATGGCGCACTAAAAAAAGTGGGTTTCGCTGAAAATATTCCAAATAGGGAGACCAAACACCAAAAGGCCGCTACAGAATTTTTTGAAAAGAATCGATCTGCTTTTAAATATGTGAAAGCAGAATATATCATCTCAACAGAAGGTTTATATATTTTTCGACCGGGACATGAAAAGGGTGATTTTATCGGCAAACTTTTCGCAAAAGTATTATCTGATAACGGCATTGACCGTGGTTACCAACGAGCATATGGCATATTTAAGGACGCGATAAAAACATGAACTGACTAAACCGACTAACCGCCGTCCAAGTCAACTACTATAAAAAAAATATGAGTATAACCCGAATCATGGAAGATGGTTCGGGTTTTTTTATGCAGTTTGAAGTAAAGGAGAAAAAAAATGCCACAGAAAACAAATGTTGACAGTCGAAACCGACAAATTGCCCACCTTCTGCACCCACCCCTTACCGACATCAAAGCCGCTGAATTCATCGGGGTCGCAGTGCAAACGTTACGCAATTGGAGGCATTTAGGCAAGGGGCCTGCCTATTTAAAATTATCCCCTGGTCCGCGTGGCCGAGTTGGCTATCTTATTGAAGACCTTCAAGGGTATCGTGATCGATGCCGCATCGACCCGGAGGCAGCGGCATGATGGCAGTCCAAAAGCCGAACGACGATCCTGTTTCCGAATTTCGGGAGGCGCTGGTTGCAACGAGCCTGTTACCCGATAAAGTCATTTCAGACGGAAAGCTTCGGCGGTGTGGCACGGTGTCCCATCCGAAATCGAGGAACGGCTGGTACGTGCTTCATGTCGATCCTTTTGCTGGCGCTTTCGGTGATTGGGCAACCGGTGTTTCAGAGACGTGGAGTTATGGCGGCACCTTGTCTAATATGGATCGAAAGAGATTGTATGAGACGATCCGGCAGCAAAAGGCCGAGCGTGAGGCAAGGGAAAAGGCCGAGCAGACGGCGGCCATCGAGACAGCGCACTCGTATTTGGAGAATTTGGTTCCAGCAGACAACAACGTCCCATACCTATTAAAAAAAGGCGTTGAACCTTGCCCCGGTCTACTGGTGGACGATGATCTGCTGGTTGTGCCAGTTTATGGCCATGACGGGCGAGTTCAGTCATATCAGCGGGTTGCCCAAAATTGCAGCAAACGCTTTGCGCCTGGATGCCCCGTGGCCGGTGGTTGGTTTGCCATCAAAGGAGACGATGGTTCACTACTGATTTGTGAGGGAATAGCAACGGGTTTGTCAATCTATGCAGCAACTGGGCATACAGTAATCTGTGCTTTCAGCGCAGGCAATCTTCTTGCAGTTGCTCGGATGGCGCGGGATCGTTACCCAGACCGGGGGATAGTAATTGCTTCCGATAACGATTCCATAACAGCCGAACGCACTGGGCACAATCCAGGCGTTGAGAAGGCAACCGAGGCGGCTATGGCGATTAGCGGATTGCTGGCGATACCCAACCAGCCGGGCGACTGGAACGACATCCACGCGGCCCATGGATTGGATGCCGTCCGCGCGGGGATTGAGGCGGCGCAACCTGTGACCGTAGCCGCAAGTCATAGTTCCAAACCGAACGAAACCGATTGGGAACAACTCGTTCGTTTTGATGAGACCAACGCCCCCCCAATCCCCAAGGGAATGATTCCCGAACCGATAAGGCCATACTGTGTCGCCATTTCCGAATTAATGCAGGTGCCTTTCGACCTGACTGTTTGCGCAGCCCTTGGTTCCTTGGCCGCTGCCTCGCAGGGTAAATATCAGGTAGCAGTCAAGGGCGGCTACGTCGAACCATTGTCTATTTATATGGTGGCGGTCTTGCCGCCAGGTGAACGTAAATCGGGGACTCTGGATAAATGCAAAGCTCCATTGAGCAAATGGGAAAAAGAACAGGCCTTAAAATTGGCACCAGTGATTCAGGCTGCCAAGTCCGAAAGACTCACCCGTGAGAAGGCAATAGCATCCTTACGAGCAAAAGCAGGAAATCCCAAAAACAACATCCATGAAATAATTCGACAAGTTCAGGAACTTGAGTCGTCCCTGCCGGACATACCAATTCCGAAACGTCTTTTTGTCGATGACGTTACGCCCGAGGGTCTTGTCGAATTCATGAGCTTGCAAGGCGGCTGCGCGACAATCCTCGAAGCGGAAGGCGGTATTTTTGAGTTAATCGCCGGCCTTTATTCCAATGGGCATAGCAACCTGAATGCTTGGCTGAAAGCTTGGAGCGCCGAAACGATCACTGTTGATCGTAAATCGAAAGATCCTATTCGGATTGATCGTCCGGCGTTGTCAATGGTGTTGCTGCCTCAACCGGATGTTCTGCGAGACCTTGGATCTAAAGATGGTTTTCGTGGCCGTGGACTACTTGGGCGGTTCCTGTATTGTTTGCCACAATCGAGACTCGGACGGCGGCAGGTCGAAACACAGCCGATCCCTTTAAAAGATTCGGCAGCCTATGAATCCATGCTCTTAAAGATTGTTGAGACTCCTTGGGCTACAGCACCGGACGGCTCCCATACTCACCATACAATCAGACTATCGAATGAGGCCTATCAATTATGGGTGGCCTTTGCCCAGTCCGTTGAGTCCGAGCTTGGCGATGGCGGAGAACTCCACAACATTACCGACTGGGCCGGTAAGCTGCCCGGACAAGCAATCCGGATAGCCGGTCTCTATCATGTCGCTCAATCCAATAACCCGGTAACAGAATCCGTCTCGGCCAAAACAATGGAGATGGCCTTGGGGCTGGCTGCAATATTGACTGATCATGCCCAGCTCGCATTTCAGCAGATGGGTGCTGATCCGGCCGTTGAGTGCGGAAAAAAGATCTTAAAATGGATTGCCGACGAGCGAATAGAGTTATTCACCGCACGTGATGCATTCAATGTCGTGAGAGGTGATAGTCGATTTTCAAAGATGGACCTGGTTCTTCCAGGGATCAAAGAACTGGAAGACCGATCATTTATCCGACAAGTCGCCAATGAAAAAAAAGGTCCCGGGCGGAAGCCAAGCTCAAAGTACGAAGTAAACCCCTTAGCGCACAATACGCACAATACGCAAAATTAAATCAAATGGCAATTCTGCGGATTCTGCGGATTCTGCGTTAAGGTTTTGAAAGGGAGTTTTTTATGGGGTTTTACGAAAAATGGGTTCAGGTCTCTCAGGAAACCGAAATCCATAAACAGCCGGAAACGGACTTGTCCATCGATAAAAATAAACTCGATGTCATATTCCCCAACCACCTTCCGCCACTGCCAACCGACTGCCCCATGGTGGACGGCGGCGCTTGCCCCCCCGGGTGTCGATTCGAAACCAAATTTCTGTGCCGGATGATCGAGGAAGGCTCGTTGCCTGACCCTGAAACCGGGTGTCCGTTGCGTGGTGTGTGCGGATTGTTTTCTGAATGGCCGAGGCAGGAACGCCAACCGTCACCGTTGAGGTGTTTGGGCCACGATTGTGAGTACGTTGCCCGTAACCCGGAAACGGCGTCCCTGCGCTGCGAGAAAGCCGATGCCGAGGTCATCGACATGACAGCCTGCCCCAACGGCAAATGGTCACGAGACCTACCACGACCCACCAAACAGATCGGCACGCCACATGGTGCTCCTGGCGATTGTGAGCATTGCCCGGCCTGTGACAAAGAAACAATGATGTGTCACTTTGCCGCCTATTATCTCCACAAGTCTGGCAGGCCGGCACCATGTTCTCAGATCCGGATGAACTGCCCAAGAAAGGATAAATCCGAATGATCCATGCATTAAATTTTAAGGAATACCGAAAAGGCAGCATGGTCGGTTTTCTCGACTTAAGAATTGGCATCGTGCTTATCAAAGGATGCAGATTGATGGAATCCGGAAACGGATACTGGTTGGCGCTACCATCCCGTCAGGTTGAGAAGGACGGTGAGACAAAATGGACCGACATCATCGAGGTGACCAAGAGCGAAGCCGAACACGTCCGCAAGATGGCCATTGCCGATCTGGAAGCCCAGGGGTGCCTGGAGCGACCGGCAAAACAATCAAGGCCCACCGGCAACGATGATAGTCGTCAGCGACGAGCACCACGGCAACAAAACCAGCATTTCACGCCAGAAGGTGAGGATTTGTCGGAATATTATCCGCAGGGCGATGATGACGAAGATAATCCATTTTAAAAGGATGACAATACAAACCCCTTGAAATGTTAAGAAATAGTAGGTTTGCGAAATGAGTTCATCGGAAGAACTGCGAAAGAGATACCGTGCTTATTGGAAAGCTTACGACAAGGCTTACGCGGATTATGAGAAAGAATGTGATCGAATCTTCAAGGAATGGATGTCCCGCCCATTGTCGGGGCCACTGCGGGAACCCGAGTTTACTTTTCCGTCCATCCCTGAGGAATTGAGGGGCTTGACATGCGGCGCAAAAACCAGGGCTGGAACACCTTGCAAGCTGACAAGTCTGTATACCAATGGACGCTGCAAATTTCATGGTGGATTGTCCACCGGCCCGAAGACCGAAGCGGGAAAAAAGAAATCCGCCTTGAATGGATTTCAACCCAAGCGGATGGCGCGAAGCCCATGAAGGGTTAATAAAACCTAGGGATTTCAGATTTTATCGAGAGGGCTGTCAGGACCAATGTTGAGGTCTCCAAACGAGTATCGATGATCAACAACCGGACCATAAGACCCGATTCATAATTTTGGAGATCGGAACGGGGGATGGATGGCAAATTAATCTCAAGGATAGAAAGACGATTTCAGGCAGTTTTGTTAGGTATAGAGTTAGGTAAGAAAAAAGGGCTTACAGTTTAATTTCTGTAAGCCCTTGATTTTTTTGGCTCCCCAGCACGGACTTGAACCGCGGACCCAGTGGTTAACAGCCACTAAAAGCCATCATACCTGTATTTACTCGCCAATACTTATACTACACGCAAACCCATATTAATCAACGGTTCACAGGCGATAGTATTTCCATTGACATAATTCAACATACCTGTATATTTGTTTTTGAGGTGTGATATAGGGTGTGAAAAATTAAACCAGTGGTTAAGGGGGAATGATGGCTAAACCGATAAAAGTTGAAGGCCGGACAGGTGTGTTTTACCGGATAGCCAGACGCATCGGCGGACCTGGGGAAGAACGGGTTTATTACGTTCGATATAAAAAAGATGGAAAGATCATCGAATGCAAAGCCGGCCGGCAGTATGCCGACAATATGACAGCAGCCAAGGCCGAACGATTCAGGACCAATTTAATCGAGAACAGGGAACAGACGCCACAGGTTAAACGAGCTGCAGAACAGGCCGCTAAGGACGCCGAGGAAGGCCGATATACCATCGATAAGCTGTGGGATCTGTATTGCGAAAATAATGCTGATAACAAGTCCCTGAGCAATGAAAAGATCAAATATGAAAAAGCGATCAGGGGGAAACTCGGTGCGAAAGAACCGGGCGAACTGGTACCCCTGGACATCGATCGTTTACGCATGACCTGGCAGAAGAAGGGCAAGCGGACCATGGCAGCCCGTGTGCTGGAATTATTGCGCCGGGCAGTCAATTATGGTGTGAAACGTGGATTGATATCCCCGCTGACATTTAAAATCGAAATCCCCCGGTTGAACAATCAGACCACCGAAGACCTTTCACCAGAACAGATAAAAAAATTGATTGAGGTCCTTGATGTTGACAAGGATCAGGCAGCGGCAAACGTAATGAGGCTTGCCCTATTCACTGGAATGCGGCGAGGTGAAATATTCAAACTTCGATGGGATAATATCGACTTTAGGCGTGGGTTCATTACGATAGCGGACCCGAAGGGCGGCCAAGATCAGACCATCCCGCTAAACGATTCCGCAAGGGCCGTGCTTGATTCCATCGAGACGGACGATGCCGAATTATGGGTGTTTCCTGGACGATTCCCCGGTCAGCACTTGACCGACTGTCGGGATTCTTTTGCCAGGATTGCAAAAGCGGCCAATTTCCCACCAGGTTTTCGGCCTCTTCATGGCCTGCGGCATGTGTATGCATCCATGCTGGCATCATCAGGTAAGGTGGACCTGTACACTCTGCAAAAACTCATGACCCACAAGAGCCCACTGATGACCCAACGTTACGCTCATCTCCGAGATGATGCACTGAAGCAGGCGTCACAGGTGGCTGGGGACTTGGTTGCTCGATGTCTAAAAAGGAAGGATGGCAAGGTGGTCAATTTGAATTCCAACGAATAAATAATTTTCCGTGGATAGGGTAGCTCCCGAACAGCTGGCCACCCTGGGCCGGCCTTCCACGGAGAACCAACCAGGGGCGCACAGGGGGCGCGTTATGCAAAAAGTAATCGGATACTTAAACCAGTGGTGCAAAAATAACAAAAGTGTAACAGGATCGAGAATCGATCTTGCCGAGTTTTGGGAACCTAAGCGGGCATTTCTTGCTTCTTATTTGTCCGCTTGCGAGAAATTTTTGCTTGAACATGGTGAACTCAAGGAGCCATTCGGAAGTAAACCACCGAATCTATCTTTTTTACTTGATGAGTATCGAACAGTATTAGAAAAAGGCCCGGGCGTTATGCACACGCCACACGTTGCCTACGCTTACCCATCCGAGGCCCCAGAGAGTGACCCAAACGTGGAACATATACCTGCGCATGGCTACGAGGTTTTGTTTAATGCATATTACTATCGACTATGCGCTGTGCAATACTTCTTTAGCACGATAGTTCATTCTCTTAAGGCCCCATCTGCTAAACTCCTTTTCAGAATGGATAGTGCTATCCTTCCCGCCATTGTCCGAATTGCCCATGAATGTGGGTATCAACGCGGAGCGCCTGTAGGAATGGATTACCACAAGTTCATCGGTAAACTTGGGAGAGCATCGGGAAGGCGCGAAAAGGCCGGCACAGATGTGCGCGAAACTGCATACCTTAAGGCCGCTGAAGACTGCAAAAAATTACAGACGGAGCGTTATCGTTCATATGGTAAATTCCGAAATGATATTATAACAAAGATGAAAGATGATCCACAGTCGTACGACAACCAAAAACCGTACGCAAAGACCAACGCGAACAAACTTTTGAAGCAACATTTCCCCGATGCCGTGGTCGGCACTTAGGTAGCGACCATAAAAAAGTGGTCGGGACTTAAGTAGCGACCGAAATTACAAATAATTCCATTTACTTAACAAAAAAAATCGTTATAAATTAGGGCCATCAACTCAATACGAGTCGATGGCCTTTTTAATTTTATCGAAAGGATTGTTCCATGTTTGATGTTCTCGGAAAAAGAAAAACTTATCTTCTCGAAAAAGAACTTGCTGAATTGCTCAATGTGCATATTCAGACGATCCGTAACTGGCGGTCCCAGGGACGAGGGCCGGTTTATGCGAAGTTTGGAACGGCTGTTCGATATGATCCGCAGGCGGTGCTCACCTACCTTGAGGCATCGACAGTTCGGGCAGAACGATGATGGCCATTGACTACAGTCGGCCCGATCCGGTTGGCGAGTTCCGGGACGTGCTCGGGGACGCTGGGCTGCTACCGGTTGAGATCGTCCCAGACGGCAAGTTGCGCCGATGCGGGACGAAGGATAAACCAAATTCGTCCAATGGCTGGCACCTTCTATTCGCGGATCCACTTGCCGGCGCTTATGGCAATTGGTCAACAGGCCTTTCGGACAAGTGGTGCATGACCGGAACCGCCTTATCTGAAGAGGATCGAAAGCGGTTGCGTGAAACGATCCGACAGCAAAAGGCCGAGCGGGAAGCAGAGGAAAAGGCCGAGCAGGCGGTGGCTATCGAAAAGGCTCGAACCTACTTGGCTTCCTTGCCCGTGGCGACTGATAACCCATACCTTCGGGTCAAAGGTGTCGAAGCCTGCCCAGGTATATTTGTCGATGACGATCTGCTTGTAGTGCCGGTTTATGGCCCTGACGGCACGATTCAGTCTTACCAGCGGATCGCCCCCAGCGGCAGCAAGCGGTTTGCAATTGGTTGCCCTATGGCCGGCGGGTGGTTTGCCATCAAAGGAGACGATGGTTCACTACTGATTTGTGAGGGAATAGCAACGGGTTTGTCAATCTATGCAGCAACTGGGCATACGGTCCTTGTTGCTTTCAGCGCCGGGAATTTGCTTGCCGTTGCACGCATGGCGAGGTCTCAATACCTGGAGAGGAAGGTCATCATTGCTGCCGACAATGACACCAAAACCGAATCAAAAACCGGAAGTAATCCCGGCGTTGAGGCGGCAACCAAGGCCGCGAGAGAAATCAGTGGCCTGTTGGCGACCCCAAGCCAACCTGGCGATTGGAACGATGTCCATGCAGCCCATGGCCTGGACGCAGTCCGCGCGGGGATCGAGGCTGCATGGGCACCGGAACAACCAGCAACCGCAACCACGGAGGATTGGCCGGCGCCGGTGCCGCTGCCCGATGGGTTACCAGCCGTTGCGCCGTTCGCTCTCGAGTTGCTGCCTGAAACCTTGAGGCCTTGGGCCGCTGACATTGCAGAACGGATGCAATGCCCACCAGACTTTGTAGGAGCGGCGATCATGGCAGCCTTGGCCTGTGTGATTGGTCGCCGAGTTGGCATCCGGCCGCAAGCATCGACAGATTGGACCGTAATCCCGAACCAGTGGTCAATGCTAATTGGTCGTCCTGGGGTTTTGAAAAGTCCTGCAATGGAAGCATCCTTAGCCCCAGTCAAGCGGATGGCGGCGATGGCTACAGAGCAATATCAGGCAGAGCTAACAGAATATGAGCGGGCGAAGGTTGCCGAGAAGTTGCGGGCAGAAGCGGCGGAGAAAGCGGCGCGTGCGGCTTTGAAAAAAGACCCGAATGCCGACATTTCCCATATTTTGGACGTTGACAAAGCCGATTTCCCGATCTTGGCCCGGTACATGGCGAACGATACAACCGCGGCAGCCCTTGGAGAGCTACACCGTCAGAACCCGAACGGGCTCCTCGTTTTCCGGGATGAACTGGTTTCCCTTTTAAAAATGCTGGACCAAGAAGAAAACGCCGAAGCCCGAGGCTTCTATCTGACCGGATGGAACGGAGACAGCGCATACACCTTTGACCGAATCACCAGGGGGATGAATCTTCACATTCCAGCTGTATGCCTTTCAGTTCTTGGCAGTACGCAACCGGCCCGGGTTGCACAGTACGTCAAGGGCGCCATCACCGGCACTGGCGACGATGGCCTTTTACAGCGGTTTGGCATAACTGTCTGGCCTGATACCAGCGGCAATTGGCGAGACGTTGACCACTGGCCTGACAGCAAAGCCAAAAATCAAGCCTTCAAAGTTTTTGAAAAGTTGGCCAAGCTGGAACCCTTCGCCATAGGCGCTCAACAAGATACTGACCTGGACGGCAATCCAGATGGGGTTCCATTTTTGAGATTTGACCCGGCCGGCCTTGCCCTTTTCCGGGAGTGGCGTCAAGACCTCGAAACACGGTTGCGGTCCGGCGACATGCACCCCGCCCTTGAATCACACCTCTCTAAGTACCGGAAACTTGTGCCCGGCCTGGCCCTGATTTGCCACCTTGCGGAAAGTAACAACGGCAACGTGGTCCGTCCTGCGGTCTTGCGGGCGCTGGCATGGGCCGAATACTTGGAAACTCATGCCCGGCGCCTTTATGCGAGCGTGGCGACCCCCGACGCAGGAATTGCGCGGGCGATTGTTGCAAAGATACGAAGTGGGGCGCTACCGTCAGTTTTGACAGTGCGTGACATATACCGCCACCAATGGTCGGGATTGACAGACCTGGCGAAAATTAAATCCGGCATCAAACTTTTGATCGACCATGACTGGATGATTGAAAAAAGTAAAAATACCGGCGGCCGGCCCACCATTGAGTATCAATTCAACCCCAGAACGGATGATTTGAGATGAGCTACCTTGACCAATTAAAACAGGAAAACATGCACCAGGGAGCACTGCCAAAACTGACAAAACCCCCTTTTGACAGTTTTGACAGTATGCCCGGTAAGGGGTTTTTAGAAAAAACGGCATCCATTCTACCCGAGAAATGTCCAATTTCAACCGGCGGCCCGGTGCCAAGTGAATGCCGATTTGCACCACGATTATTTCGGAGATTGATCACCGAACAAGTTTTGCCCAATCCCGATGGCGGATGTCCGCTCAGAGATGTTTGCGGTTTAGATCCACGGCGCCGGACACAAAAGCCAATTGCCACCAGGTGCCTTGGTTTCGATTGTGGTCACGCCGGATACCGGCAACACGATGGCATTGAATGTCTATGGTGTGACCATGCCAAGCAACCGGTGATCGACTTGCTTGCTTGCCCAATGGATAAGTGGACACGGGATGATCAGGGCTGGCCGCAGATCAAGAAAGGTAAAGAATGCCCAAGCCATTAAACAGCGGTTTAAGCCAGCTCCAAAAACAAATCCTCGAACTTGCAAGACGGAATGGCGGCCAGGTTTTTGCCCGGGATGTGCTGATCCATTTTTACGAATTTAGGCCGTTTCGAAATGTTGAGGATTTGAAGCCAGGTGCCATTATTTTTCGAAAATCGGATATAGGCCCGGCCAAGTATAATAGCGCCAATATCGCGGTTTGCAAGGCGTTTAATCGGTTGTGTGACCGAAGGATGGCTATACGGATTCATGGCGGGATCAAATTGAAAAACGGCTAATTTCCCTACGCTATGGGAACGTGAATTTTTAAAATTAAAGAAAGGCTTTCAAATGCAAAAGAAAAACGATTCGAAAAGAATGCTTGGAAGATTGAGTGAGTTGAAACCATTCATCGAGCCCCTTCGGGCGGCGGTGACGGCGGTCGAACAGCGCTACACGGCCCAGAAACAGGCGCTTACTGACCGCCTTGATGAACTCTCGAAAGACGAAAAAACTCTCGAGGAGGCCTTCGTGGATGCGGTCTTGATCGGGAAAACCCCTGATTTCAGTCATCTGGATGAAATTCCGGCCGGAATATCACGGATTGAGGCGCGGTTGTCCTATTTGAAAGCGCAAGTCGGGCCGACTGTGGACGATTTCAGGGAAAGGGTTGATCATTTTGAAGCCTTGACCAGACGAGTAGAGGCCGGCATCCCTGGGTTGGATACGCTCCGGGACCGCATTTTGTCGCTCGAAAAGGCGGCGTCCACCATTGTTCAGCAAACCGGGCCGGGATCTGGAACAGACCCATTGTTCGGGCGACTTCAACACGAGCAGGAATCGTACGCGGCTCAGGCGATGCGGGTCCACCAGGCGCTTGACAGCATGGATTTTATTCTAAAGCAGGCGAAGCGGTTGGATTTCGTTGATATTCCATAAGGTTTGGCCGGTTGGCGTTTCACCGAGTTTCGCCCACCGGCAAGGGGTGGCTCCCTGGGTCTTAGTCATTTTCGCCCAAAGCCCGGACCAGCCGGCGGTGTCCGCGACAACACCGGCAACCTCCGGTCGGCCCTTCTCCGGCCGGCCGGGGGAAACCTCAACCATTTAATAAGAAAGGATTTTACCATGACAAAAAGCCTACAAGAACTTTATCGCGAAGCCCGGACCAGTCCGGAGCCGTACCAAGACCCGACCGTTTTAGTCGAGGGCGGTGGCGGGGCAGAGCGCTATGACAAATTGTCCGGCATGATCCGAAAAGACACCATCAGAGGGCTGTTGCAGCAGGCTGGGGTCAAAAATCCTCTGCTCGACTATGTTATGGACATGATCCCCGATGAACCTGAAGGCGAAAAGTCCGCGCTCGCTGCGGACGCGGCACTTATGAAGCGGTTTCCTACGGCAGGGCACATTCGGTAAGGCTGCATGACCAATCCACCATTTAAAGCCCTGGGCGATTGCCTGGGGCTTTTTTTGTCCTGGGTGTGAAATACGGTGTGAAATAAAAAAAGGGCTTACAGGTTAATCTCTGTAAGCCCTTGATTTGTTTGGCTCCCCAGCACGGACTTGAACCGCGGACCCAGTGGTTAACAGCCACTTGCTCTGCCGACTGAGCTACTGGGGAATAAGTGTTTTCTCTTGCCGGTGACCGACTCAAGAAGCGCTTTATTTAGACAACTCGAAACGGAAAGTCAAGCCGTTTTTTGTAGTTATGCTTTTTTTCGTAAATAGATAACCAGGCTCTTGCCGATCAGGGGATTTAGCATGCGGTCGACGAAGCGTGTTATCCAGGGCTTTTGCATGATATCCCATACCAGCAGGCGATGGTAAAGGTTCACCAGGGGGGCGTCGGTTCGGGTCGGCCCCACAAAACATTTGAGCCACCAGAAGGGTGAGTGGATGCCATGGGCATGGTGATAGCCCAGGAACTTCACGCCGGCCTGCTCCAAAAGAGAAATCAGCGCTTTTTTGCGGTAAATGCGAACATGCCCCTGATTCGCCTTGGAGTAATCCTCGGAAAGCGCCCAGCAGATGCGTTCCGGCATATATCTCGGCACACTGACCACCAGCGGCTTGCCAGGTTTGAGTACCCGCACGAGTTCGGCGATGGCCCGCTTGTCGTCGGGAATATGCTCAAGCACTTCGCTGCAGATGACCAGGTCGAAACACGCATCATCAAAGGGCAGATGCTTGATGTTGGCGGCCGCCAGACTCCAGACCCCGCCGCCATGCTCACCCAGTTGGTCATGGACAAGGAGGCGATCTTTTGCCTCCAACAAGTCCTTCGGGTTCAGATCCGCACCGGTTACCCGGGCGTCCTTTAGACGATAGGCCTCTGCCGTATGGCGTCCCGAACCGCAACCGATATCCAGGATGCGTGCTCCCGGAGCGACCGGCACTCGATTAAAATTTACCGTAATCACGCAGCACCTCGTGGTAGGCGGTTACCGTTTTTTGCGCGGCATGCTGCCAGGTAAAGTGGCTCATGACCCTTTCATATCCTTTTTTGCCAAGATCGGCGGCGTGCTCGGGATTGTCCAGCAGATCCGCCAGAGCCCGGGAAAGGGCCTTGGAATCCCCGGGGGGGACCAAGCGTCCGGCATCGCCCACCACCTCGGGAAGCGCCCCTCCGGTGGTGCTGATGACTGGCACGCCGCAGGCCATGGCTTCTCCGGCCGGCAGACCGAACCCCTCATAAACCGATGGCACGACAGCCACGGATGCACGGGCGTATTGGTTGACGAATTCCTCGTTGGTGATGTGGCCCGTGAAATGGACTATCGGGCCGATTTCCAGGCGGCGGATCAGACGCAAAATGCCGCCGTTTTTTTTGGGCGATCCGACAACCACCAGACGGATGGAGCGCCGGCTCGCCAGATCGGCGACGGCATGCAGCAGATAATAAAGCCCCTTTAAGGGAACATCCGAACTGGTGGTGACAATAATGCGGCCAGGCTCGCGGTTGATTTCGGGAACAGGATAAAACAGATCGGTATTGATGCCGTTGGGCACCACGCACAGACGGTTCTTGGAAATCCGGAAGGCATCGGCGATGTCCTCGCGTGCGCATTCGGAGACAGTGATTATGCGCTTAAGCGTTTGCGAGACCCGTTTTTGCATGCCCACAAATGAAAACCAGCGCCACTGTTTGAGCTTTTTCCAGAAGGGGCGGACGGCCCGCACGGCAATGTCCCGGTCAACGGTGATCGGATGGTGGATGGTCGCCACGGTCGGGATTTTTTTGGCGATGGACCAGATCCCATAGGACAGGCTTTGATTGTCGTGGACAATATCAAATTGTTGTATTCGTGGGCGCAAGTACCGCTTGGCACGCAGACCGAAGGTAAAAGGCTCGGGAAATCCCATGGTCGAGACGCCCGCCCACTCAATCAGGTTCACCGGGTCCTTCAGTTCCCGAAGCGTGGGGGTGCGAAAAAGGTTCTCCGGATTATAAAGGTCCAGGCAGGTCGGCTTGAAAAGAGGGATGTCGCCATCCAGCATGGGGTCCGGCGGACCGGAGACCACCTGCACATGATGGCCCAGATCTTTCAGTCCCCTGCTCAGGTTTTTCAGGTAAACGCCCTGGCCACCGCAATAGGGATCGCTACGATAGCTCAAGAGGCAGATTCGAAGTGGCCGGTCAAAGACGGAGGTCATGGAAAAGGTCCGTGTCACGAAGTTATAGAGGTTATAAAAGATGAAAAACTATCTTTCCAAAGGTGGAGCGTCAAGTCTTTTTGCCGGAGCAGACGTTTTTCGAAAACGGACGGTCAGAATCCCTTTAGTTTGAAAAAATACCTGCCGATATCAAAGGGGAACCCATCATGGCCGCTGGAACGGCTGTCAACTGATAAGAAAAATTGTTAAATCAAAATAATAAAAACGATTCGCGGTGCCATTTCGGATGACAGAAAGCCAAAAAGAAACGATATTGTTCGTAGACGACGAGGAGAGCATCCTCGAAGTCGCCTCGGAATATTTCGATGCCAAGGGGTATAACATCATTACTGCCCAGAACGGGCGAGCCGCAGCCGAAGTTATCGCGTCCAATAAAATAGACTGCTGTTTCACGGATATCAATATGCCTGAAATGGACGGGCTTGAGCTGGCCGAGCACATCCGCCAGGTAGACAACACCATTCCCGTGATCATCATGACCGGCTACCCGTCCCTGGACAACACGATTCGAACTCTCAAAAATGGTGTTGTCGATTTTCTGATCAAGCCGGTCAACCTTAGCCAAATGGAAATCTGCATCAAGCGGGTTTTGCGCGAGCGGCAATTGTTCATCAAAAATATTTTTCTTACCAAGGAGGTTGAAGGCAAACAACGGATCGAGGCGCTGAACCGGGAACTGACTTATAAGGTAAAGGAGCTCAACACGCTCAACCGAATCATGACCGATTTTACGACCATTGCCAGCAGCTTTGATCTGTTCAAGCATGTGGTTGACCTTTCAACGGAACTCACCCGCGCCGACGAAGCCGGTTTTTATGTGATCAACGATGCCCGGCAGCAGCCGGTGCTGATTGTTCGATCGGATTCCACCCACGAAAACACAGCATGCACGACCGAAAAAGAATACGACACGGCGATCAGCCATTTCATCCAGAAGCATTGCAAGGAGAGCAAACCGCTGCTGATTCACGAGAACAGCAACCTGCCCGGGCTGCCGTCGATTATCCGGTCGATGATGCTGGTTCCGCTGACAATTCGTAACAAAGTTTTCGGAATCCTTTCCGTGGTCGTTCTCGGCGAGGACACCCTCTTTTCCGAAAAAGATTTGTACTATATGTCCTTCATGACCAACAAGGCTGCTTATGCAATAGAAAATATAGCACTTTACGAAAATATTTATGACAATCTGTTCGCTACCCTGTACGCTTTCGTAAAGGCCATCGAAGCCCGTGACCCATACACCGAACAGCATTCCAATCGCGTGACCCGCATTGCCATGGCCCTGTCCCGGGAAATGGGCGCCACCCAGGAAGAGCAGGATATTCTGAATGTGGCCGCCCAGCTGCACGACATTGGAAAGATCGGTATCCGGGATGATATTTTGCTGAAACCCGGCCGCCTGACCGACGAGGAGTTTCGCATCATCAAGGAGCATCCCGTGATCGGAGCCAGTATCGTCGATCGGCTGGGATTGTGGGACCGGGAAAAACAAATTATCCGCTGTCACCATGAAAGATTCGACGGCAAGGGATATCCCGATGGGCTGGCCGGGGAGAATATTCCCATGCTGGCCCGCATTCTTTCAGTTGCCGACGTTTATGACGCCATCGCTTCGGATCGCGCCTACCGCGCGAAGATGGAGGAACCCAAAATTCTCAATATCATGTACGGCGGGTCCGGCTCCCAGTTCGACCCGAACGTGATCGCCTCTTTTAAGAAACTCTATAATCAGGGAAGCCTCCAGGAGATCATCGCCTCTTCCTGACGGCCGGAAATCCCGGTATGAACGCCCTCCTGCCGTTTAGCAAGCCTCACCCGATTTTCAAACCATCATAAAAAAAGACAATCAATTTCCTTATATCTTGAGCAATCTGAATCATCCTCCGCTTTTTCGTTTCGAGTCGGCACCAAAGCCTGCACTGATTTACGGGAACGCTTTATCATTTAAGAACTAAAGTTTGCTAAATTTTACTAAGCCGCCATCCGCAGTAGTACTTCCACGAGAGAATTAACGACGGATTTTCGTTGCAACGGGAAAACCCTATTAAAATTACTGTCCAGCGCGGCTTTTGCAACAGACCGGCGAACATCGGAGAAGGCAAAACCTTTACGGCCGTCGACAGCATGCCGTCGTGTTGGTGCCTTCTCCATCCGGCAGGCATAAATCCAGGTGACGGTGGTCGCCAACATGCAAAAGTGAAGGTGGTTGCTGACGGCTTGCGGATGCCGGGTCTGGGTTTCGGCACTCCCGATGTCGCGTTTCAGTTCTTTGAAAAAGGCTTCGATCTTCCACCGGGCGCCATAATACTCGACAATTTGCTGAACAGATAAAGTTAAATCGGTTGAGTACAGCGCTACCCACTGGGTCTGGCGGTAGACCCACACCACCTTGATCGCGCAACGAATTGTCTTGAGCATAAGGACCCGGTCATAGGCGACTATGGTCCGGTCGCGGCCATATAGATTGACGGTATATTCTCTTGCCAAGGATTTAAACATAACGGCCAGCGACGTAGCGTTGCCGATCTTTTTACCATATTTTCGGGGACGCCCCGGCCGAATGGAGTGTGGACCCGGCAGCTCAAACAAATTATTGTTCGATCTAAGCCTCGAGATCATATTAACCCATATGCCCAGTTTGTCGCGCAACGGTTTCCAAAGACCGTTATTACCGAACCATGAGTCCGTGACGATTACGACTTTAATGTTGTGAAAGGTTTCGGCAATTTCCGTGATCATCTCGGCGGCCATGGCAAGCTTGCTTTTGAATGCCAATTTCATTCCATGGCTGCGGTTCATGCCTTTGATACTCTTTTTCAAAAGATAGAACCGGTAGCTCAATGGCAGACAGGCCCACCGTCCTTTGATCTTTTTCAACAGCCCCACGGCAACGATGTTCTGTGCCCATGGATATTTGGATTGGTTCTGCTTGGCGGCGTGATCGAAAATTTTGTCGCAGCCAAATATTTTCTTTCCTGTTTTTGGGTTGATACAATCATCAAGTGCTATCAGCAACATGCCATTGGTCATCGGCTCCGGTATCGCTTTCCACAGCGTTTGCCACAACCGTGTCCAAGGAATTTTTGGAGAGGCCATGAACGTGTAGAACTTTTTCCTTTTTATCCAATCAAAACCGAACACCGTTTTGAGACATCGCAGGATGTTGGATGTTTTTGACGATGTAAATGGAACGATGATGGCAATGACCGTGTATACGAACCAAACACTACGTTCCTGGGCTTTTCCTGATTGTGGGAATTGGCTTTTGAGTTTTTTGAGAATGTCGTGTAGTATAAACATGCGAGGCCTCCAGGTTTTGGTGTTTTTTTTTCGTGGTAGAAGAAATATACCACAACCTGGCCTCGCAAACAACACTAACATTCCGTATTTATTAGATTTTTTTACGTTTTCCCCGAAGTCTTGGAGAGTATTTACAATGATATCAATAGGTTACGGCGCACCCAAAATTTCGTAACTTATTGATATCATTGACTATTCTGAAGTCAGTCATAAATTCATCAGCGCGCGAGTGGCTATAAAAAAACGGGAAACTTCAGATTTAAGAAGAATGGTGTAGAAAATAAGCCGTTGCGAGACCCTCGCCCGGTTTTAATTAATGCCGAAGGCGTGATGCACCGGATAGGGCGGCCTTGCGAAAGGGTTACATTTTAAGTAAAACGGGGTAAGGGACACCATATAAAGGAGTGGGTTGTGACGGCCTGGTCGGAACCGCGGGATTTAAAAACATGGATCATCAGGGGCTTCAGCCTGCGCGGCGCGGTGGTGTTGATGATCGCCATGTCGATCATTGTTTCCGAGGTTCGTTTCAATTGGCTGGAGATTATGGTTGGCCGTTACCTGGCAGCCACCAACAGCTATCGGCCCGAATCGGGCAATGTTTGGGAACAGGGGCGGTTGAAGGCGGTCGCCGAGCAGACTCTGGAGCAGATGGTCAATAAAAAGCTCGTCGCCCAGCGGGAGGCCCGTGACGCCACGTCGCTGGTCCAGTTGTTCGATGGATTGACCGAGGCCAAAGGCGCCATGATTTCCGCCGAACGTTTCAAGACGCTGTACAGTCAGATTCCCGAGACCGCCGCCCGAATGCTTTTTTCGCCCATCTTGATTCTGCGCCTGAGCTCCCAGAAAAACTGGGAGCGGGTTTACCTTGAGCGGGAGGGCGGCAATGTGGCCATCTATCTTCTGGACCATGCCAACAACGTGTTGAGCTACAATACCATCAACGAAAACCGAATCCATGTCACGGGTATCGATCCACCAACGCTCACCGGAAGTCTGGACACGCATGCGGAATTCGCTGGCCGGATTTACCCCGCGGAACGGTTTTTCATGGCTCTGGGTGCCCTTTCCGCGGAAGCCCAGCAGGCCGTTATCGATCAACCGGGCGTTTTGTTGAGCGCCGAAGGCAACCCCTCGCGGGTTGGGATCAGCGACGAGGCCGGCGGGGGCCGGATTCGGATTGCCGTGGAATTGATGGATGCCCAGGGTGCACGGTGTCTGCTAGTAAGCGGTCAGGAGTGGGCCGTCTGGGAGGTCCGGCAATTGTTGGAGCCGAAACTGCGAAAGCGAAAAACCGACCGTCTGCGCTGGCCGGGATTTGGCATCAGAGGTGAGCGTTGAGCCCTGTCCTGCGCGTTTTTCGGGGGGCGACGACCCTCTTTTATATCTGCCTGGGGGTTGCCGGTCTGGCGGCCCTGGGAGTGTTTGTCCTGTTTTTGGTTGCCGTCAAGGATCTTCCCCGGGTGCCCGACCCCATCGGACGTATCACCGATACTCCGGCAACGGAAATCTTCAGTGACGACGGGCGCCGTATCCTTACCATCGGCGGTCGGGAGAGTGTGGCCCTGGAGGATGTTTCCTACTCGTTTATCCAGGCTATTTTATCCACCGAAGATCACCGCTTCTGGCAACATCGCGGTGTCGACAAGCTTCGCACCGTCAAGGCGCTTTGGATCACCCTGTTCGAAGAGGGGCGTGTCCAGGGGGCCTCGACAATCACTCAGCAGCTTGCTAAAAACCTGTTTTTCAGCTTCGAAAAAACCTACATCCGTAAGTGCCGGGAGCTTCTGGTGGCCCTGCAGATAGAGTCCCAGTTTTCCAAACAGGAGATCCTGGAAGCCTACATCAATCAAATCGCTTTTGGCGTTGGCGCATACGGCATTGGGCAGGCGGCCCAGACGTTTTTCGGAAAATCGGCCGGCGAGCTGACGCTTGCGGAAGCGTCTCTTCTGGCCGGGTTGCCCAAATCTCCCACGCGCTACAATCCTTTTCGAAATCCGGAGCGAGCCATGCAGCGCCGGAAAATCGTGTTGGGACGCATGGTGGCCACCGGCATGATCAGCGAAGAGGAAGCGCGGGCAGCCGGCGAGGAGCCGCTGAATCTGCGCGATCAGGCACGAACCCAGCGCGTGGACAGTTACTTTCTGGACGCGGTGATGAAATCCCTGGAAGAGACCTATGGGGCCGAAGTGGTTTACCATGGCGGCTTGCAGGTTTTCACCACACTCGATGTCGGTTTGCAGAAGCAGGCTGAAGCATCGCTTCAGGAAGGGATCGCCTCGCTCGATGCGCAGATGGAAAAAAAGAGTCAAAACGACGGTACGGGCGAAAACCCGGACACCGATAACGGGCTGCAAGGGGCGCTGGTCAGCGTGGATGTCAACACCGGCGCGGTCAAGGCCCTGGTGGGCGGGCGTGATTATTTTCAGACACCTTTTAACCGCGCTCTCCAGAACAACCGTCAGCCGGGTTCCGGGTTCAAGCCATTTTTATATTACGGCGCGTTCGAATACCTGGGCAAGACCCAGGCCGATGTGGTGGTGGACAAACCCGTGGCCATTCCCGTAAAGGGAAAAAAGCCCTGGCGGCCGCGCAATTTCGAGAGGTCCTACCAGGGCCCAATGGTGATAAAAGAGGCCTTCACCGATTCTGTCAACACCGTGGCCGCCCAATTGGTCGAGGCCATGGGACCGGACAAGGTAATCGACATCGCCAGGCGCTGCGGCATCGTCAGTCCCTTGAAGCCGATGTATTCCGTCGCCCTGGGAACCTTTGGCGTCAGCCCGCTGGAAATGGCCTCGGCCTATGCGACCTTTGCCTCGGGCGGCACCCGCCACCGACCGTTCATGATCCGCCGGGTGGAAGACGTCAACGGCGAGGTGCTCCAGGATCATATCAATGCCGGCGAACAGGTGCTCGATCCGTCATTGGCCTATCAGGTGGTGGATATGATGATGGGCGTTGTCGATTATGGTACGGGTCGGGTGATCAGACGCCTGGGCCTTTCCATTCCGGCCGCGGGCAAAACCGGCACCACCAACGGGTATCACGATGCCTGGTTTACCGGGTTCACCCCCACGCTGAGTACCTCGGTCTGGGTTGGGTACGATAGGGGGCAGGGGATGCGTACCAAAAAGAAGGTCGGGATAACCGGCGGACGCGGTGCGGCACCCATCTGGGCCGATTACATGAAAAAAATGACCCAGGGGGAACCGCCACGGGCCTTTCGGGTTCCCGACGATATCCACTTTAAAAAGGTTAACCCCAAAACCGGCAGCTGGGCGGGCTTTTGGACCGATGATCCCGTTTCCGTGGCACTTGGCAAGGAGAGCCAATGATGCTGCAGGCATGCAAACATATGGCCGTGCGGCTGTGGGCGGCGGTGGTTATCGGAAGCCTTTCGGCCCTGGTTGTGTTGCCCATTCTTGCCCGGCCCATGGGACCCGATTTCATGGCCCTGCCGGCCCTGTTTCTGATTGCCCTCGGCTATTGGTTGCTGGGAATGACCTTCTCGTTTTTCGGACGCCGGCGGCTTGACCGTCTGATGAATGAGGCGACCGTCTGGGAGCGCGCCGGAATGGCCAGGGAAGCCCGGCAAACACTTGCCAAGGCCGAATCCACCTTGGACAGCTTTTATTTTTCTCCGTTTTCGCGCAAAAAACCGGCCAGAAAACTGCTTGCCCGGCTGGCACGCTTTCAACTTTCCCAATCCCATCCCGGTCCCGATTCCGACGGCATTGTGGGACGCTATTTGCGCCTTTTTCCCACGGATCGGGAGGCAGCCATCAAATGGCTGGAACGGGCTTTATCGGGCCGTTCGCTCACTATACACTCCTACGAGATCGCCGCCGCCATTGGCTCCGCCCATGAAGAGGATCCTGCCATTCAACGCATGCTGGCTCGGTTTTATCTGGACGAGGGCTGCTGTGATTTTGCCGCGCTGGGAACCTTCCGGCTGCTGGTGGAAGGCGAAGATCCTCTGGAAGATGAACTGCTCGGCGGGATCATCAATCTGTTTTTATCCCAACAGCGCGCGGATAAACTGGCCCTGGAGGTCTATATCATGGGCCACCGGCGGGGAAGGGCGGGCGCGCTTTTGATGGAGGGCATCGCCGCTTGTCGGCACCTGGTTCTGCCCACGCCGTTGACCCAACCGCTGCTCGATGCCGCGGACGTTATTCTTGAAAAATCCAGCGCGACGCAGCGGCGGGCCATGGCAACCAATTTTCTGCCCGAGATCGATGAGAAACAAGATGCGACGCCAAAACCCAAAAAACGACTCCCGCGCTTGACCATTGGCCCAACGCTTCTCAAGGCATGGGGAAAAACAGGGCAGGTCGTCCGTAAAACCGTTTCCGAAATTGTTTTTGCCGGTCAAAAAATTGGGAGCGGCTTGTCTTCACGGCCTGCCAGGCAAGCACTCAAGTGGGGGGCGCTTGGCGTATTCGCCATCTGTGTGGGATGGCTGGCGGTCACGACCGTTTTGCATGTGGCCCGGGAACTGGAACCGGTGCAGCAAGCGCCAGAACCTGTGTTGGTGCCGGTTGCCGACCCGTTTACCCTGCAGGTAGCGGCCTATCTGAAGGAGGATGACGCCCGTCGGTATGTGGATCAATTAAAGGAAAAGGGGCTGGACGCCTATTGGACGCCGGCCACCGGAAACAACAAAACCTGGTATCAGGTGCGTGTTTCGCATTTTAAAACCAAGAATGCCGCCAGGTCCATGGGAGAAACCCTAAAAAAACAGCATTTTATCGACGATTACTATGTGGCCAATTACAAAAGGTCGGATACACAATAATTTTAATAAAAAAAACTAATGTCCACGGGCCAATATGCCGAAAGCACACACAATAGGAGCTTTTCGGAAAAATGGTCGGCCCGTGTGCGGATAGATACACTCCAAAATAACCCCCTAAAGGGCCCACCAACGCATTTTCCGAAGCCATATCCGCTCCGAGTTCGAAATGGAGATCAGATTCATGGTGCCTTGCATGTGGACGGTTATTATTGTAGCGGTTTGTTGTGTTGCGTGGGGAAGATATGGGTACGGTCGCCTAAAAAAACGTCAAGAACGCCGACGTCTTTCCGTTTGGAATGCTCACCACCAGCTTTTTGAGCAAGATAAAGCCCATCCGGGCAGCCAGTCAATGAGGGATAGAACCGAAAATCGGCTTCGCAGTTACCTTCAGTTGCTGGACACCCTGATCAACACCATCCCGAATCCCATTTTTTTCAAGGACTCCCACGGCGTGTTCAAGGGATGTAACAATTATTTCGCCAGGGAGATCCTGGGGCTGACCCGTGACCGCATTATCGGCCAGCGGCTCGATGAACTAATTGATAATGCTCCCGTGGAATTTCCCGCCGACTTTCAGCAGGAAGAGAGAAAAATGACCTACAAGGCGGATATCCACACCTTCGAGCGCAAGGTGCGGTGCGCCGACGGGAAACAGCGCGATTTTCTTTTTTGCCTGGCCCCGGTTAGTGACGAGAGGGGCGGCGGCACGGGGTGTGTCGCGATTCTGGCGGATCTGACCAGTAAAAACAGCGCCCACATGGATCGCGTGCGAAAGGAAAAACTGGAAGGCGTGCTCGAAACCGCTGGTGCGGTCTGCCATGAGTTCAATCAGCCGCTGCAGGCGCTTTCAGGATATACCGAGTTGATCGCTTTGCAGAAAACCGATAAAGCGCGCACCTCCTATGTCAGTAAGATTCTGGACCAGGTCGACCGCATGCACGATATCACCTGGAAGCTGCAAAACATTACCCATTACGAAACCACCGACTACGCCGGGGTTACCAAGATCATCGACATCTACAAGGCCTCCGCGCAGGTTCAGTAACTCAAATCCGTCCACCTTTCTCTCAACTGGTGCCCCATCGCCATCGTTTGATCCGGCAGCCATGTCTTTACCGGCAGATTGGGTAGCGCGAAGCAAAGCCCGGCGCGCCTGATCGTTTTCTCACTTCAGACCGATTGACAAGATTGTCGACATATGCTTAATTGCCGGCAATCGATCCATGGGACGCGACCGCCAGGACAGGCTGCCGGTGCCGGTGAGCAAACGCCGCCGAGCCGAAGGGCACGCCATGAAAAGGGCTGGTGACCATGGAGCGAAGCCGGCGCCGATCCGTGAACCCGGACGGCAACCGGTGGTGACAACAACGTTAGTGTTCCATCTTTTGAGAAAAGGACTTGATCCATGCGACAAGTACCGCGGTTTGCCCATCCCATGGCCCATGGCGGCCAGCCTGTGTGTTATCTCTTATTAGCCTCCTTATTTCGAAACCAAAGCCAACAGTTGCCGGATGCTTTTTCGCTTTCCCGGCCCAAAGGAGATGACTGATGGAAATTCTCACCAGTATTCCTGCCTGGCAGGCATGGCGTGAAAAGATCGCCCCGGAAAAAAGCCTGGGGTTCGTTCCCACCATGGGCGCGCTTCATGAAGGACACCGATCGCTGATTACCAGGTGC
This sequence comes from uncultured Desulfosarcina sp., assembly GCA_963668455.2. GTDB lineage: Bacteria > Desulfobacterota > Desulfobacteria > Desulfobacterales > Desulfosarcinaceae > Desulfosarcina. Next base: position 378,621 of record CAXXOY010000007.1, on the reverse strand, counting down.
CGCCGGGAAAATGACATCTGCACGGTCAGCATTTTCGTCAACCCCACGCAGTTCAACGATCCCAGCGATCTTGAAAACTACCCGAGTACTTTCGCGCAGGACAGCGACATGTGCAAGGCAGAAGGTGTGGATGCGATTTTTTCTCCTGCATACGCCGAGCTTTACCCGGACAATTACAGCTACCGGGTGTCCGAGGACGAAGACAGCCGCGTTTTGTGCGGTGCCCATCGTCCCGGCCATTTTGACGGGGTGCTCAGCGTGGTCATGAAATTGTTGAATCTGACCCGGCCGCAGCGCGCCTATTTCGGAGAAAAGGATTGGCAGCAGCTTCAGCTCGTCAAGGGGATGGTGGATGCCTTTTTTATGCCCGTAAGCATTGTTGGTTGCCCCACGGTGCGTGAGACAGACCAATTGGCGATGAGTTCGCGCAATCGTCATCTGACCCGGGATCATCGCCGCAAGGCCGCCGTTTTTCCACGCCTTCTGGCCACCCCCGCACCGGCCGAAGAAGTGGCTCGCATGCTTGAGGAAGGCGGGTTCGAGGTGGATTATGTCCAGGATTTCAAGGGGCGCCGTTGTGCGGCGATTCACTGCGGCGGTGTGCGCTTGATCGATAATTTGCCGCTCAGCGAATGTGACGGAAGATGATCCTTTGCCTGCACATCGGCAACACCCACCTTGCCGGCGGCGTATTCGATGGATCGGATCTCAGGGTCGATTTTCGTCGAACATCCAACACGAGGATCTCGGCGGACGAATTCGGCCTTTTCCTGCGCAGCATTCTTTTGAACCACGAGATTCCGTTCGAGGCCATCGACAAGGTCGCCATGAGCTCGGTACTCCCCGAGGCCACCCACGCGCTGGAAAGCGCCTGCCGTAAGTACCTCTCCGTTGAGCCGCTGGTTCTAAAGGCCGGGGTGCGTACCGGTTTGAAAATCGGATACCGCAACCCCGTCGAGGTCGGCGCGGACCGCATCGCCAGGGCCGTGGCCGCCATTGATCACTATCCGCAACGCGAACTGGTGGTAGCCAGTTTTGGCACGGCTACCACATTTTGTGTCATTGGCTCGGACAAGAACTATCTCGGGGGCGTTATCATGCCCGGCATGCGCACTTCCCTTGAAGCCCTGGTGACCCGGGCCGCCAAGTTGTCAAGCGTGGAAATCGCGGCCGTGGATCGGGTGCTCGGCCGTTCCACGGCGGAAAGCATTCAGACCGGACTCTACCACGGGCAGATCGGCATGACACGGGAGATCCTGGGCGGCATCCGCGACCAGGTCTTTGGCGGCCGGCAGCCACTGGTGGTGGGTACCGGCGAATTTTCCGGCATCGTGGCGTCTTCCGGTCTGCTGGACGAGATTCGTCCGCAATTGGTTCTGGAAGGCCTGCTGCTTGCCAGTACAATGAATTCGTAAGAGGAATGGGATCATGCAAATCGCGATGCTTAAATCCAAGCTTCATCGCGCTACAGTCACCGGAGCGGACCTTGACTACGAAGGCTCCATCTCCATCGATACGGCGCTGTTGAATGCCGCCAAAATTCGGGTAAACGAGAAGGTCGACATTTACAATTGCCATACTGGTGCTCGTTTTTCGACTTACGTGATACCGGGCCAAAGCGGCGAGATTTGTCTTAATGGCGCGGCGGCTCGCCTGGTTCAGCCCGGCGACGCGGTCATCATCGTCAGCTACGCCTATATCGAGGAGGATGAAGCCGATGCCCATCGTCCGGTGGTGTTGATCTTGGACGCCGATAACCGCGTTAAAGAAAACGCATCCGGGAACTGATTAGTTTTTAAAGACTTCAGGGTTAAGGCAATTGGGCGGGACCTTTCCCGCCAGGCCGGTCAGCAGGTTGTCCACGGCCAGTTTTGCCATGCGGGTACGGGTTTCGATGGTGGCGCTGCCCACATGGGGCAGCAGGACGGCATTTGTGCATTCGGTCAGCCCTGGCGTCAGGGAAGGTTCATTTTCGTACACATCCAGGCCGGCGCCGGCAATCCATTTTTCGCGCAGGGCGGTGAGCAGAGCGGTTTCATCGACCACCGGGCCGCGGGCGGTATTAACCAACACGGCCGTGGGCTTCATTATCCGCAATTGATCCTCTCCGATCAGATGCCGCGTCTTTTCGGTCAGGGGCACATGAAGGGAGAGAATGTCGGCCTCCCTAAGCACCGTTTGCATATCGGCATAACGCACGCCCAGAGATTCTTCCTGCTCGGCCGATAGCCGAGTGCGACTGGTATAAAGGATTGGCATGTCAAACCCCTTGGCCCGTTTGGCCACGGCCTGACCGATGCGCCCCATGCCGATAACTCCCAACACCTTGCCGGAAATATCCCGGCCCAGGAAATGAAAAGGCGCGAAGGGTTTGAAACGCCCCTCGCGGACTTGCCGGTCTCCCTCGACCACCCGGCGGCAGGCCGCCAGCATCAACGCAAACGCCAGATCAGCCGTGGCATCGGATAAAACCCCCGGGGTGTTGGTTACCGCGATGCCCCTCCGGGTTGCCGCCGGTACATCGATATTGTCGTATCCCACGGCGCAGTTGGCCACAATTTTCAGATTGGGTGCCGCTTCAAACAGTGCCTCGTCCATGCGGTCGGTCAGCATGCTCAGGAGGCCGTGCTTGTCTGTCGCCCATGCCAACAACGTCTCTCTTGTCAGTGGCCTGATTTCCGGATTGACCTTTACAGTATGCTTTTTACGAATGGCTTCAATAATAGGTTCGGGCAGGTTGCCCGTTATCAGTATGTTCATCCGATTTCTCCCGTAAACGTGATTGGGTTATTCCCTGATTTTTACCCTTCATCCTTCGTCTTGACAAGATTGGATTTTTGCGCACGTCAAAATCGCTGTCGTTACCGAAAAAGACGATTCCGATAGCGATTGCAATGTCGGCACCCCTTTTTTCAGCCCCTGGATCACACATCCGGCACCTGAATTAGGCGATTGTCGAGCTTGCCGCATATACAAGGCGGATGTCTTCCCGCTATAGTAGGCTATGCGGGAAGACATCCAACGCCGTAGATGCGGTGAGATCGGCAAACCCAATGGGTTTAAAATTTTGGGAGGTCATCATGGCGCAATGCATTATGGTTAATATGATTTCCATGGAGACCAAAATTTGAATCGCCTAATTTAGGTGGTATCCTCTGCGCGGTGGGGGCACCACCGCTTGTGGTTCAATGCCATGGGGATCAAATCAATGGCGGGGAAATAGCCTTCGTCGAAGACCGGTGGTTTAAACGCGGACGGCGATTGAAGGTGATTTTCGGGCACCGTCTGTTTTTCTAAATTGTCTTGACATTCGTCAGTTCAAAAAGGTAAATAATATTTACCCTAATTAAATGAATGACATTCTGAAACAAAAGATATTAATAATATAAATAATTTGTACAATTCCGCACGGGTAAACAAAAATAACTTATCAGCGGTTATGAAAAAAAACACCACAATACCACCTGGCAAGACGAAGATCGTCAACGCCATGCGTGAGCTGCTTGAAAAGCGAAACTTCGAGACCATCACCATTTCAGAAATCGCCGGCCACGCCGGGGTAACCGAGGGACTTCTCTACAAATACTTTAAGGACAAGCGCGAGCTGCTTCATTATGTGCTCAAGGAGCACTACGATTATTTCATGCTCCAGATAGACCGGGATCTTAAAGGTATTACCGGCGCGTTGAATAAAATCCGCAAAATCATCTGGTCCAGCATCGATCGCTACGCCAACCACAGGGTCTTCGCTCGAATTATCATGCTCGAGGTGAGAAGCTCGGAAACCTACTTTCAAAGCGATGCCTACCAGCGGGTTCGTGAGTTCAACCGGCTCCTGATTGATATTATCGAGGAAGGCGTGGAAGCGGGGGAGATAACGTCGGTCATCTCGTCGCACTACATTCGCCATGCGATTTTCGGGGCCATCGAACATGCTTGCCTCAACCGGGCTATCTTCAATGAAAAAGTCTCCACGGACGAGACAGCGGAAAATATCACTCAATTGATTTTCAATGGCATCAAACCATGAAAAAAGAGGAGGGGGCAACATGGCGGGGTTAATTTCAGACAGGCGGGATATGGATTTTGTGCTTTACGAACAACTTGACACGCAGAGTATTCTGAAATCAGAAGCCTTTGCCGGGCTGGACAAAAAAATGGCGGACATGGTGGTTACCGAGGCGCGTAACCTGGCGATCAAGGAAATCCTGCCCACTTTTACTGAGGGAGATCGGGAAGGGGTCCGGTTCGAAAATGGCCGGGTAATGGTACCGGAATGTTTTCGGCGGGTTCACGAGCTGCTCGTGGAAGGGGAATGGGGCGCCCTGACCGCCGACCCGGACTACGGCGGGCAAGGATTGCCTCACACCATAGCCCAGGCGGCCATGGAGTATATGGTCGGTGCCAACTACACGCTCATGACTTACGTTATTCTGGGCATGGGCGCCGGTAAAATGGTGGATCTTTTCGGCACCCAGGAGCAAAAGGATTTATTCCTGAAGAAGATGTACAGCATGCAGTGGGGCTCCACCATGCTGCTCACCGAGCCGGGCGCCGGCTCCGATCTGGGCGCCCTGACCACGTCCGCCGTGAAAAACGAGGACGGCACTTATTCCATCACCGGCGGTAAGATATTCATCACCAATGGAGAACAGAACCTGACGGAGAACATTATCCATCCGGTGCTGGCCAGGATCGAAGGGGCGCCCGCCGGCACCAAGGGGATTTCCATTTTTCTCGTTCCCAAGATTTGGGTCAACCCGGACGGATCGTTTGGGGAGCACAACGACGTGGTCTGCACTGGTGTCGAGGAGAAAATGGGCATTCACGGCTCACCCACGTGCAGCCTTTCTCTTGGCAGCAAGGGCAAGTGCCGGGGCCTGCTTTTGGGTGAGGAAAACCAGGGAATGCAGATCATGTTTCACATGATGAATGCGGTGCGCCTGGAAGTTGGCACCCAGGCCTTTACCCATGCCTCGTGCGCCTATCAGCACGCCCTGGATTATGTGGCCCAGCGCCTCCAGGGACGGGCCATCGAAAACAGCGCCGATCCCGCCGCCCCCCAGGTGCCCATCATCCGGCATCCGGATGTGCGCAGGATGCTGCTTAAAATGAAGGCCCTGGTGGAAGGCATGCGCAGTCTGACCTTTTTCACGGCTTTCTGCTTCGATAAGATGGTTTGCGCCGCAAGTGAAGAAGAAAAAATGCATTACGCGGGCCTGGCCGAAATTCTCACGCCCATCGTAAAAGCATATTGCAGCGAACGGGGATTCGATGTGTGCGTGGAGGGCATGCAGCTTTTCGGCGGCTATGGCTACACCAAGGAATATCCCATGGAACAGATCCTGAGGGATTGTAAAATCTGCTCCATCTATGAAGGCACCGACGGCATTCAAGCCACCGATTTTCTGGGCCGTAAACTGATGATGAAAAAAGGCGCCCTGCTTGAAGCGTTGGTTGCGGAAATCAAGAAAAGCGTCGGCCAGGCCAAGGAACACGCAGAGTTGGCGGCCATGGCGGAAATGGTGGCGGCTGCGGCGGACAAATTTCACACCACGGCAGTTGAGACCGCCAAGGTTATTCGTTCGTCGGAATTCAAATCCGCCTTTGCCTCGGCTCACCCGCTGATGGATGCGGCCGGGGATGTCATTATGTCCTGGATGCTCTTATGGCGGGCATCGGTTGCTGTACCGGCCCTGGAAAAACGAATCGCGGGCAAACCCCTGGACGAGAAGCTGGCAAGCGATAAAACCGCCGCTTTTTACCATGGGAAAATCATGGCCGCCGAGTTTTTCATCAAAACCCAGTTGCCCGCGACCATGGGGAAACTGGATGCCATCCAGGCGGTGGGAAATCCAGCCGTCATGATCCATGAAAACGCATTTTAAAGGGGACAAGATAACGCCGTTTAATAATCGCGTTGTCATTTGTCTTGAACAGCCAGCGGAATCTTGTGCCACACGGAAAACAAACACTCTACAATAAGGAGACCCAAGCATGGCAATTTCAGCGGCACCGCTTTCCGAGCAGGACAAAGAGAGATATAACCACATTACCAAGGAAAATATCGAATTTATCATGGAGCGCAATAATCCCATCAATCGATGGGTGATTGCCGACATGCTCCGCCGAACCGGATATCACTATCCGGACAAGACCGCCCTTGTTTTTGGCGACATCAGCCGAACCTATACCGAGCTTGAAAGCGAGTGTAACCAGGTGGCCAACGCCCTCGCGGATTTGGGCGTGCAGAAGTACGACAGGGTCGCCATCCTCGCTCACAACACCCATCATCATGTTCTCACCTGGATGGGTTGCGCCAAGATCGGCGCCATTTATCTGGCGGTGAATTATTTGCTCAAGGGCGATGATATCGCCTACTGCATCAACCACTCCGAAAGCAAGGTTTTCGTTGTGGAAGATTCTCTCTATCCCCAGGTAAAGGACGTCCTCGAAAAGATGCCATCGGTGAAAACCCTGATCTGGTCAAGCCAGGGAGAGGGAAAAGCCGCGGAGGAGAACTTTCTCGATTTCGACAACTGGTATGGGGCCTATCCCACCACCGAACCCAACGTGGTTTTGAGAATCGTGGACCCGGTCCAGATGACCTACACCAGCGGTACCGAATCTCTGCCCAAGGGCGTGATCATCAGCAACCAGGCCCTGATCGCCGAATATACAGGCTGCATTATCGACGGCAAGTACGACAGTGCAGATATCAATGTCAATGCGCTTCCCATCTACCATTGCGCTCAGCGGGACGTGTTCATGAACCCCGTTTTCTGGCTCGGCGGCACCAATATTCTCATGGGACCCGACATTGGATTGATCCTGAAAAATATCGCCAAGTACAAAGCGACCATGTTTTTCGCTCCGCCCACGGTCTGGATCGGCATGCTGCGCCACCCGGATTTTTCGAAGTACGATCTGTCGAGCCTGGTGAAATGCTACTACGGTGCTTCCATCATGCCCAAGGAGATCCTAAGGGAGTTGTTGGAGAAGTTCCCCAAGGCAGGCGTTTACAACTACTACGGCCAGACCGAACTGGCGCCCTATCATACCATTCTCAAGGCCGAGGATGCCATGAACAAGATTGGCTCCGCCGGCATGGGCGGGCTGCACATGGAAACCAGGCTTGAAGATAACGAGGGACAAGCGATTACCGATATCGATGTGTCGGGAGAAATCTGCGGCCGGGGGCCTCATGTCATGACCATGTACTTCAAGGAGCCCGACAAAACGGAAGACGCTTTAAAGGGCGGGTGGTTTCATTCCGGTGACCTGGGCGTCCTTGACGAGGATCGTTTCATCACAGTGGTGGACCGAAAAAAAGACATGATCAAAACCGGCGGCGAAAATGTTGCTTCGCGGGAAGTGGAGGAGGCCGTTTACCTGCATCCGGCCGTTGAGGAGGTTGCCGTGGTGGGCCTGTCACATCCCAAATGGGTGGAAGCCGTGGCCGCAGTGATCAAACTAAAGAGCGGAACGAGTGTGACTGAAGAAGAGATGATTGCCCATTGCAGGGAAAATCTTTCGTCTTTTAAGATTCCCAAGAAAGTCATTTTTGTCGACGAGCTTCCAAAGACGCCCACCGGGAAAATACTGAAAAGAGATATGCGGAAAAGCTACAAGGATATGTTTTAAGCGAAAAAGGAGAAGGACAATGGAGATCAAAAAAGTATGCGTGCTTGGCGCTGGTTTGATGGGCAACGGAATCGTGCAGGTATGCGCCCAGGCAGGGTATCAGGTGGCGATGCGGGATATCGAGCAGCGCTTTGTCGATGGCGGCATGGCCGGCATCAAGAAGAATCTGGGCCGGGCCGTTGAGAAAGGGCGTATGACCCAGGATGCGATGGATACGGTTCTGGGCAGAATCAGTCCGACGGTGGATCTCAAGGAGGCCGCCGAAGGCGCCGATGTGGTGGTCGAGGTCATTGTCGAGGTGATGGAGATCAAAAAACAGGTTTACGCCGAGCTGGGTAAAATCGTGCCCGCCCACTGCCTTTTTTTCACCAACACATCGGGGCTGAGCATTACCGAGCTGGCCTCTGTTACCGATCGGCCGGAGAAGTTCATCGGAACCCATTTCTTCAACCCCGTACCGGTAATGAAACTTCTGGAAATCATCAAGGGTCACGAGACTTCCGACGAGACTTTGGAAATCGCCCGGGCATGGGGAAAAAACCTGGGGAAAGAAGTGATTGTCGTCAACGAGGCTCCGGCCTTTGCCGTCAATAGGATACTTTGCCCCATGATCAACGAGGCCTTTTTTGTTTTGGGCGAAGGCGTTGCCAGTGCCAAGGATATTGACACGGGAATGCTTCTAGGCTGCAACCATCCCATCGGTCCGCTGGCCCTCGCCGATCTTGTCGGCCTGGACACCCTGCTGCATGTGATCGAAGGGCTCCATGAGGAGTTCGGCGACAAGTACCTCCCGGCACCCTATCTTAAGAAACTGGTGCGCGCCGGACGGCTCGGCAAAAAAACAGGGAAGGGGGTGTACGATTACACTTAGTACATTTTCCATTAGCGTTGTTTGATGAACCCGCCTCAAGGGCTGTCGGCGTTGGAAAATGCCTTAAAATGCTCACATTGATATGAAGCTTTTAAGGCACTTTTCCGCCTCATTTACCCATCCGGCCGACCTCGCTCTTCTTATAAAACCCACCGAAAATTTGAACCGCACGATTGTTTTGCAGGTGATGATGAAATGTTTAAAATGTAATCGATAACATTAACTCGACTGTATGGATAGCCTGCCAATTGAGTTCTAAGCAAGTGTCGTTACCACGATGGTTTTGGCTTAAAATGCACTATGATATGGCTTAATCTTAAACATACAGCTAAATGCGGCCGGGAATAAATAGACGGCTTTTAAGATAAATAGTTCTTGACATCCATGAATAGGAACAATAGACTGGAAAAAATGTAATCGCATACATTTGATTGGGGAGCGAGTATGACAGGAATCACAATGAAGGAGCTGGCACGGATTGCTGGCGTTTCATCGGCAACCGTCTCCCGAACATTTCAATCACCTCAGAAAGTTCGCAAGGAAAGACGCGATAAAATTCTGTCCCTGGCAAAACAGCATGGCTACGTCTACAACGCCACCGCCGCCGATTTGTCGCGTAATGTTTCAAATATTATAGGCGTGTCCGTTCCAACCTCAAACAAGTCCGTTTTTGCCGACACTTTAACCGCGATTCAGGAACAAGCGCAACTCAATCACTATTCGACCATTATCGGCAGCACTTACTACGATGAAGCTCGTGAAAAGCAAATCATAATGCAATTTCGTGAAAGGCGGGTCGCGGGAATAATTTTTACGGGCTATGCCATCGGTCAGGAAAAGATGATTTCCGAGTTGATTGATGATGGGATTGCCTGCGCCGTCATTTGGGAGAAAATCGACAGTCCAAATATTAGTTATGCCGGCTTCGATAATTTTAAAGCTGCGTACTCGGCAGTTGATTACCTGATCAGTCTAAGGCATCGGCGGATAGGGCTGCTCGTCGGACCTTACAACAAAGTGGGACGAACCCAGAAAAGGTTTTTAGGTTACAAAAAAGCATTAGCGGACCATGGAATAGAGTTCGATTCATCTTTGGTCGTCTCTTCCGAGCCGGACTTATTGGAGGGCAAGCAGGGCATGAACCTCCTCCTCTCATCGGACAATCGTCCAACCGCGGTGTTCGCCGCATCCGATCGTTTAGCCATTGGCGCATATTCCGCCATCAAGGAAAAAAAGCTTCGCATACCCGAGGATATGTCGGTTGTTGGATTGGATGATGTTGAATTCGCGGCTTATTGCGATCCACCGTTAACAACCGTCCGGGTTCCTGCAAAAGAGATGGGCACAATCGCGGCGAAGGTGGTCGCCGAACTTGTTAAAACGAAAAATACTCAGATCAAACAGTACTGCCTCGATACCGAGTTGATTATCCGCAATTCCTGTAGAGAACTCAAATGAAACTCTTTTTAGGGTGATTTTGAGAAAAGCCATAACGAAAATGGCAATAACACGAAAGGGAAAATAGGGAGGAGAAACAATGTTGAAAAGAAAAAGGGCGTTAATCTGTGTGTTTTGGTCGTTGCTGCTGATACTTTTTCTAGTTGGCACTGCGGGAGCCGCCAAGTACGTCATTCGATTAGGTCATATCGATCCTGTCAATCATCCTCATAATAAGGCGAGTCTTAAATTCGCGGAGCTTGTAAAAGAAAAAACCAATGGCGACGTGGAAGTTCAGGTTTACCCGGCCGGACAGATCGGAAAAGCGCCGAATCTTATGGAACAACTGCAGATGGGCACTGTCCAGATGTTTCAGGGCGGTGTTGGCTGGTGGGGATCGTCATTGCCGGACTACTGGCTGGTTGCATCGAACTTTGTCTACGACTCTCCGGAGCATGGCATGGCGGTGATGAAGGGCGAAATTGGCGATCGACTGGCGGCGGAATTGCTAAAGGTAACTGGCGTTCGAGTGCTCACGCAAGGCTTGATCCGTAACCCGCGCAACCTGTTGACCATGAAACCTGTTAAATCCCTGGACGATTTGCAGGGGCTGAAGATTCGCGTGCCACCGATGGCCAACTGGATGTTGCCTTGGAAAGCGCTGGGTGCGAACCCCACACCAATGCCTTTGACCGAGACCTTCCTGGGACTGCAACAGGGCGTCGTTGAAGGCGTTGAGCATGGGTTGCCGCAGCTGTATCTTAATAATTACACTGAAGTCGCGAAGTATTTGAGCTTTACCCATCACCAGTACGAGACCGCAGGATTCTTCATCAATGACGCTTTTTATTCCAAATTGCCGGCAGAATATCAGAAAATCATTCAGGAGAGCGCGCTCGCTGCTGAAAAATTAAATAACGATCTTCAACCCCAATACAAGGAAGACGCTAGAAAATCGATGGAAAAACAAGGGGTAACATTCATCGAGCTCGATACGGCTCCCTGGTACGAAAAAGGAAGAAAAATTATGAAGGAGACGGTTGTTCCAAAACTTGGAATTACTCCAGGATTGATTGAGGAAATTTGGACGACCAAATACTAATCGACATGTGAAATGAAAGTCCCTTGCGGTCACAGGCAAGGGACTTTCTTAGAGGGCGCAAAATGAGATATATTCTTAATTTATCTGAAAAAATACTGTTAGAATTAAGCACTGCTATGTTTTTGTTCATAGTAATCGTAACGCTTGTCCAGGTTTTTTTTCGATATGTTTTAAACGATGCCCTCAGTTGGAGCGCGGAATTAACAAGAATCGTGTTTATCTGGATGACTTTTCTTTGCAGTGCCGTTGCAATCAGCAGAACTCGTCATATGCGTGTCGATACCTTTATCAATCTTTTTCCCGATAAGATCAAACTCATCGCGGAAATCTTGGTTCACATCCTTTTGGCGGGATTCATGGCTCTGTTGACCTACCAAAGTTTCGAAATGGTGGAAAGAACGAGCAGAATTCTTACAAGTGCATTGCGTTGGCCCAGAAGTGTATTGTTCATGCCGCTTGTTCTGGGAGGGGGATTCATGTTCGTCTTTTGTTTAAGAGTTATCGTTGACGATTGTTTGGCCCTGATTGACAAAAGAGAAGAGGAGACTGCGTGATATGGGTTCCTTGATTTTGATAATTTCTCTTTTTGTTCTGCTCATGCTGGGCATGCCGATCGCTTTTGCCGTTTGCATCGCAGCCTTATCGTTTTTAATCTACAGTGATAGCATCCCTTACGCCGTCGTACCGCAAATGCTCGGAAATAGCCTGGACAGCTATAATGTCATTGCCATACCATTTTTTATTCTAGCCGCGCAAATAATGAATAAGGGTGGTGTCACAGAGAAAATGATGACTTTCGCATCCACACTGGTTGGGCATTTCAAAGGAGGACTTGCTCACGTAAATATTCTCACTTCAATGCTTTTTGCCGGAATGTCCGGCTCGGCGGTGGCTGATTCCGCCGGACTGGGTCAGATTTTAATTCCTTCAATGAAAAAGAAGGGCTATGATGCCGGATATAGTGCGGCTGTGACAGCCGCTTCGTCCACCATCGGGCCCATCATTCCGCCAAGTGTTCCCATTGTCATGTATGGTATCCTGGCGGAAGCTTCCATTAAGAAACTGTTTCTTGCCGGCGCCGTACCTGGGTTTGTAATGGGGCTGCTTATGCTGGTTCTCAGTTATTTCATAGCCGCTAGGAAAAAATTTCCATCTGAAAAAAGGGCCTCATCCAAGTTACTGATAAAGAGTTTTATCGACGCATTTCCAGCGTTAATGACGCCTGTTATTATTCTGGGAGGAATGTGGGGAGGGCTTTTTAGCCCCACCGAAGCCGCCGCCGTCGCCGTAGCTTATGCGATCTTGCTTGGACTCTTCCAGAAAGACTTGTCGATGAAGGTCCTTTGGGAAAGTATTAGAGAGTCCGCGATGTACTCGGCCGTGATTATGGTCATCGTCGCTTCCGCCGGACTATTTGGATGGATTCTAAGTACCGAGCAAATTCCGGTAAAATTCTCCGAAATATTATTGAATATCACGAGTAATAAGTATTTCATATTGTTTATTATAAACATGTTTTTGCTGATTTTTGGCTGCTTCATGGAAATTCTGGCGATCATGGTCATGACCATCCCTGTTTTCTTGCCGCTTCTTGATATTCTTCACATAGACCGGGTTCATTTTGGGGTTGTTATGGTCTTGAATCTTATGATTGGGCTTTTATCGCCGCCATTCGGACTCAGCCTGTATATCGCTCAGGATATCGCTAAAATTCCGTACTCAACAGCAGTTAAAGCAACAATGCCATATATCATTCTGATCTTGGCGGTTCTGCTTTTCGTTACTTACTATCCGAATTTTGTAATGGTATTGCCAAACTTATTGAATTAAAAGAGAAAGCAAGGAGTTGTCCATGTCGGTTTTAGTTACTGGCGCAGCCGGATTTATAGGTTCGTACTTGATTCCCGCCTTATCCCAAAACGGCCATAAGGTTTATGCAACCGATATCGTCCAGGAACCCCAATGGATTAAAGAGATGCCATCGGTCGACTACTTCAGGGCGGATCTAAGCAGGGAAGCTGATATTTATAAAATAATGGGTGTCGCCAGGCCCGAGAAAGTGATCCATCTGGTCTCTCTTTTAGCCGGTCCATGTGAGGCCAATCCCGGTTTGGGATACCGCGTCAACTTCATGTCCGCCATGGCTCTGCTGGATTCCTGTGTGACATTTGGCGCAAAGCGGTTTGTCATGACAAGCTCGATTTCGGTGTTTGGTAAAGGGCTGCCGGAGCCCGTCAAGGATAATGCCGAAAAGATACCTCTCACCGTTTACGGTCAGACCAAGCTTGCCTGCGAGCATATGATGCAATGGTATGGACGCGTTCATGGCTTGAGCTGCGGTGCCGTCAGATTCCCATGGGTGTTCGGGCCGGGCCGAACAACCGGCATTACCGCAGAATACTCTTCCAAGCTTCTTGATGCGATCGCGGCGGGCGAAAAGCTGACTATAGATAAGCCTGAGGAGAAAGGTGACTGGCTTTATGTCAAGGACGCGGTCAAATCGCTCATCCTGCTGCTGGAAATGAAAGAACATCCTCAAATCGCATACAACATCATGGGTGGGCTTTATTCTGTCGGAGAGGCAATGGAAATAGCCAAGAGAATCTTCCCTGAAGCGCAAATAGAGATATTGCCCGGTGAGGAAACCTCATCGCCATATCCCTCCTCATATGACGATTCCAATGCCCGGCATGACCTGGGATGGATGCCGGATTATAGCCTTGAACAGGCCATGAAAGAACACGTAGAAATTATAAGAAATAAAAAATAAGAATGGTCATGGTTCCAAAATAAGGAGTATGTATAATGCAAACGGTAAAAATGGATTACGGCGATGGTCTTATGGCTGTGGAATTGCCCGACAGTGCAACCGTCGTTGAATACGGCAAGACTTATAAAGATCCGGAAGGTATCGATCCTCGCGAAGCGACCCGAAAGGCGCTCGATAACCCGCACGGTTTTCCGCCACTGAAAGAATTGGGCGGCCCGGATAAGAAAGTTGTCATCGGATTTCCTGACCGTGTCAAAGGCGGGGCCGGACCAAATGCACATCGCACGGTGTCCATTCCTTTGATTGTAAAAGACCTGCTGGCTGGCGGCACCAAGCTTGAAAACATCACCCTGGTTTGCGCCATGGGGCTGCATCGCAAGAACACGCTTGAGGAATGGTACTGGTATCTTGGAAAAGAGATCGTGGATCAATTCTGGCCGGGGCGGCTGGTCAACCACGATGGAGAGGCAACCGACCTCATGGATTATGGCCAGGATGATATGGGCAATGCCATCCAGTGCAACAAGCTGTTTGCCGATGCCGATCTGGCAATTGTCGTCGGCCATTGCGCCGGCAACCCATACGGCGGTTATTCCGGCGGATACAAAATGATTGTGACGGGAATCTCCGGCGCCAAATCGATTGCCTCCCATCATTGCCCCCGAACAATGCATCGGCCGGATTGGCTTGGCGGTGGTGTCGATCAGCATATGCGTACCCAGTTCGACTCGATCGGAAGGGCCATGGAAGCTGGAATCGGCAAAAGAATTTTTGGCGTGGATGCGGTCTTGAATCAGCACTCCGAGGTGATCGCCGTTGAAGCGGGGACATTGGATAAATTGCAGGAGGCCTGCTGGCCCATTGCCGATAAACGCACCAATATCTATTTGGATATGGAAGAGCAGGCCGATATTCTGGTTTTTGGTATCCCTCGTAATTTTCACTATGGTCCCGGCATGGGAACCAATCCTATTTTGATGAGTCTCGCTATTGGCGGGCAGCTATCGCGCTGCTGGAATGCGGTAAAACCTGGCGGGGTTATTATCGCCACTTCCATCTGTGACGGGTGGTTCAACGATTCCTGGTTTCCGTCATATGAGAAAACGTATAACGAATTACAACGCTTCAATACACCCGCAGAGTTTTTGGAATCCGAGGCGGCGGAGGCCATAAGCAGGGAATACGAGTATCTGTTCAGCTACTCAAATTTCTACACTTATCACCCGTTTCATGCTATGTCCATGACCAGTGGCGGTTCAGTGCCGAATCTATATATGTCCTCGGTATATGTGGTTGGCGCACAACAGCCTCAATATGCGCGCGGCATGGGGTTTAAACCCGTTACAACGTTCGAAGATGCGTTGAAGGATGCCGCTCGGTATGTCGGTAAAAACCCCAAAATTTTGTGTACCCCTCGCTGCTTCACCAGTGGTGTCGCGGTTAATCTGCATATGAAATAGAAACCATTTCAATGAAAATTCTTTACTATGACTGTTTTGCCGGCATCAGCGGCGATATGAATCTGGCCTCAATGATTGATCTGGGCATCGGAGCTGATTTTCTGAAAGGAGAGCTATCAAAACTCGGCCTTGATGATGAATTTGAGCTGCAAGTGAAAAAAGACAAGAAAATGGGTATCGGCGGGACAAGTGTGACCGTCGCGCTTAAACATTCCTGTGAAAATGGTCACCACCATTCTCACAGGAATCTAAACGATATTCAAAAAATTGTGAATGGATCGGATTTTGATCCGGTTGTGAAAAAAACGGCAGTAGATATTTTTACGACCCTTGCACTTGCCGAGGCCAAGGTACACGGGAAAAAAGTTGAAGAGATCCATTTCCATGAAGTAGGTGCCACGGATGCGATCGTAGATATTGTCGGCGCCGCAATATGTTACCATATATTGGACGTGGAGCGGGTTTTCGCCAGGCCCGTTGAGCTGGGTGGGGGATTCGCCACATGCATGCATGGTACAATGCCGGTTCCCGCACCCGCCACGGCAGAAATCCTTAAGGAGTGTCCCGTTACCATGGGGGCCGTACAAAGTGAAGCAACCACGCCAACCGGAGCTGCAATTATTAAAACACTGGGTAACGATTTTGGATTGCCGGGCGAACTGACAATTTCAAAAACCGGCTATGGTATTGGCCATCGGGATACTGAAGTGCCCAATGTTTTACGTGTTTTCCTTGGAGAGATGAAAAACAACTCATGAATCCAAAAATGATTAAAACCATTTTGGCGGAATTGAAACAGGGCACCACGAGCGTCGATGCTGCCTATGAAGCATTGAAAGAGCTTCCCTTCACCGATATCGGACATACGAAAATCGATAATCACCGGGAGATCCGAAACGGTTTTCCGGAGGTGATTTATGGCGAGCATAAAACATCCGGACAGGTGCTGGATATTTTTACCGCCATGATGCAAAGAAAAAGCAACATCCTTGCAACAAGGGTAAAGGAGGATGCTGCTGCGATCATAAAAAAGACATTTCCGGAAACAGAGTACAACCCAACAGCCAAGACACTGTTTTATTTGCATGAGCCGGTAACCTGCCCTAAAAAACCCATAGCAGTCGTCACTGCCGGAACGTCGGATTTTTATGTGGCCGAAGAAGCAAAAGTCACTGCGGAAGCACTGGGAAACAACGTCACGCTTTTTTCAGACGTGGGTGTGGCCGGCATTCACAGGCTCTTTGCCGTCCTGGAAGAAATCCGAGCCGCCAACGTTGTCATTGTGGTGGCCGGGATGGAGGGTGCCTTGGCTTCTGTCGTTGCCGGGCTGGTTGACGTTCCGGTTATCGCCGTGCCGACCAGTGTCGGTTACGGCGCCAGTTTTGGCGGTATTTCGGCCCTGCTTGGCATGTTGACCTCATGTGCAAACGGGGTCACCGTGGTCAATATCGATAATGGGTTTGGCGCGGCCGTGGCAGCCAGCCGGATTAATCGCCTGAATGTTGATGTCGCATAGGAAGAATTGATTGTTCGACCCCTTTAGTTTCCGGCGAATAGCCGATTTTTTTCGCATCCAAGGCGTCAATTGCCCTCGCGCATATCCACCCCATGGCGCAAACCTAAATCGAAGGAATACTCCACCGGCATGACCATGGAGTACTCCTTCGATTTAGGTTAAAACCACCTCTCATTTCTTTCCCCATCTATTTCAAGATCTTATCAGGTTGTTAAAAAAACGGACACCATAAAGCAGATTGTATTTCTGTCGTTCGTTGGAAAGTTGTATGAAATCAGTTCGATACGGATTGTGTTGCGTGTGGCATGTCATTTGCTGTGAAACAGGGGTGGAATCGGAGTCATTTCATCCTTATGCAAAAGAGGAGATGACATGGCCAACAACTTCCGTGTTTACTCCAAAAAAATCCACAAACAATCCCTTGCACTTGGAACGACATATAGCAGTATTGCCCAATAGGCACGATGCAAACGGTTTTTGGGACTATCGACGTTAGGGCTATGGCAAACGTCAGTCGGCTATTGAATCCGTGTGATAGATGGAGAATTGTTTTGAAGGGTGATTGATTAAACCAATGGAGGGAGACCATGACGATCGGAAAGCAATTTTTGAAAAAGCAAACCCCGCGGAATCTGAGAGCTGACGAGCGGTTTTTTAAAAAAATGATCGTCATTTGCCGGCCCTATTCCAGTGTCGGGAATGTGTGTACGGCCAAGGGGGTAATGCATAATTTTTCCAGCCAGGGCTCTTACTTTGAAATTAATCGGGATTTCAAGCCCGGAACCATATTAATTGTTCGCACGTTGGATTGTTCACAGATAACTTCAACTGCGTGCAGTTGCGAATATCCGCCTTCCATCTGCCTCGGCGAAATCAAATGGCGGCAGGACTTGGATCGTGGGGAGGCCCCGTTCTATGGGATGGGATTGAGATATCTAAACTGATTCGTTTTTCAGATGGGATGTGAGGTAATGATCAGCGATAAGGTAAATCTCGGCAACCCCAAGGAAATCGTTTTTTTGCGCATTATCTCGTTTGACACGCGTACCATTTGTATGATTTAAATCCGCCATGGCATCTATCTTCTGCTGCGCCATAACAAAAGGAGATGCATGGAAACCGAAGACATCGATAAAAAAAAAGATCCAGAATTGTCTTCCCGAACTGTTTCGAACGGAAAGCACCGGCAGAAAAACCGGACATTCCGTAGTGTGTTTGAAAATACGGGGACCGGAACCGTTCTCATCGAAGCGGACATGACCATCTCCATGGCCAACAGCGGCTTTGAAAGCGTCACCGGTTTGCCCCGGCAAAGCATTGAAGACCGGATGCGGCTTACCGACTTCATTTATCCCGGGGATTGTAAACGCATCGAGGACTATCATTTCGGCCGCATTGAAGGCCGGGATGTGCCCGGTGATTACCAATGCCGCCTCACCGGCAATGGCAAAGGCCTTCGCTACATGGCAGTAAAGGCCCAACTCATCGACGGTACCGACAGAAGCGTTCTGTCGTTCATGGATATCACCGATCTGATCCGTTCCAAGAAAGAGCTTAAAAGAAACGAACGACGACTGGCCAATCTGATGAACCGCCTGCCCGGCATGGCCTATCGATGGGAGGGCGAAACGCCGTATTCCCTGGAGTTTGTCAGCCGAGGATGTTTAAGGCTTACCGGATACCAACCGTCGCGGTTAACCGGCCAGGTTCCCGCTTATACGGAGTTGATTCATCCAGAAGATCGCGAACAGGTGCTGGAATCCATAAATCGGGCGCTTAGAGACGGCCAATCCTTTGAACTGACCTACCGCATCCGTACCGCTTCCGAAAAAGAGACATGGGTCTGGGATCGGGGCGCGGGCACCCGGTCGGAAAAGGGAGATGCCTTTGCCGTAGAGGGGTTTGTTGCCGACTTTTCCCTGTACAAGGAAATGGAACAACGCTTTAAAAAGCGGGAAGAGCATCTGATCAACGAAAACAAACGGCTGCGCTCAACGGCATCCGGTATTTGCGGCCTGTGCGATCTGGTTGGCAAAAGCAAACCCATGCAGCGGATCTATGAGCTGATCCGGCAGGCCTCCTCCATTGATAACGGAGCGGTGCTTTATGGAGAATCCGGCACCGGAAAAGAGCTGGCGGCCCGGTGTATTCACCATTTGAGCGACCGGTGTGGCGGTCCTTTCGTGGTGGTCAACTGCGGCGCCGTTCCGGAGCCAATTTTCGAAAGCGAATTTTTCGGCTATCGCAAAGGCGCCTTCAGCGGTGCCGATAAAGACACCGAGGGTTTCCTGGACGTGGCCGACGGCGGCACCCTGTTTCTGGATGAAGTCGGCGAAATCAGTCTCTCCGGTCAGGTAAAGTTGCTTCGGGTCATCGACAACGGCAGCTATACGCCGGTGGGCGGGCGACAGGAAAAAAAGCCGGATCTGCGGATTATCGCCGCCACCAACCGGGATCTCAAAGCCATGGTCGAAAAAGGTGCCATGCGCGAGGACTTTTTTTTTCGAATCCATGTTTTCCCCATTCGCATGCCGCCGCTACGTGCTCGGAAAGAAGACATCCCTCTCTTGATAGACCGGCTTTGCATCGATTCCGACTCTCCCGATTTCACCGATATGTCCTCTTTTTCCAACGAAGCCCTGGCCCGGATTATGGCGTACGACTGGCCGGGAAATGTACGGGAGTTACAAAACGCCATTCAACGCTACATAACGACCCGCAATCTTGATTTTCTCTCGTCGGATACCCCCTCCACTTGTCCTGGATCATTCAATGACCCGACTGAAGACATGGATACCACCCTACCATTGAAGGTATGCATGCAAAAAATCGAAAAACGTTACATTCTGCAGGTGTTGGAGAAAAACCAGTGGCACCGGTCAATCACGGCCAAAATGTTGGGCATTGATCGCAAGACCCTGCTGCGCAAAATCCGCAACCTCGATATTGGCTGAAGCGCTGCTTCGGCACCCATCGATTAACAGGCATTCGCTCAAAAATGCATCAAATTGGAGCGTTTTTGCCCCATAGTAGATATTTGCAAATATATCGTTTGGTTATAAAATGATGCCTCCTTCGGTGGGGGCATTTTTGCCCCATCTTAAAAACACGCTCATCAAATATAAATCCCAATAATATAGCTTGGTTAGCAAAACATGGCACATGGCACGCACATTGCTGTGAAAGCGTGCATCTGGATTCTCCCCCGGAAGAGCCGAACGCAGGTCACGGCACCCTGGCAGGAATCCGGCTGCCCACCATCGGTAATAGGGAATAAATCGTATAGGTAAGATAACCACGAATGCTTTTGGGGAAGGGGGTTTGAATGGAAAAGGATAGGATCGGCTCTGGAAACGACAACTTTCCGGATAAAAAGACCAGCCGAAGAGCTTTTTTGAAAAGCGCCGGGACCGCAGCAGGAATTGCCTTGGCGTCAACCACTATGGGAACTGCCCGGCGGGCAACCGCGGCCGAGCCGGAGAAAACCAACCCGCAAATGAAGTACCTCTTCGCCGAGCGCCAGAATTGTGTTGGGTGCCGGGCCTGTGAATACGCTTGCAGCTTGCACCACGAAGGGGTGGTATGGCCGGCTAAATCAAGGATTCACGTTTACAAGCACAAAGGGGTGGTCGATGTTCCGGTGATCTGCTGGCACTGCGACGATGCTCCCTGTATCAAAGCCTGCCCCACGGCACCCAAGGCCATCGAGAAGGACCCCAAAACCAACGGTATCAAACTGGATGCAAAGCTTTGCCTCGGCGCCAAGTGCAACAAATGCATCGAAGCCTGTCCATCGAAATTCATCCGGCGGGACGATGAAAATGGACTGCCCTTGATGTGTGATTTGTGCGATGGCGATCCCGAGTGCGTCAAAGCTTGCGAAGCACAGGCCGGCAATCCCGTCGGTCCCTGTCTGATGGCGAATAAGCTTGGTTTCGGGGTGAACCAGTCGTATCGGAACGTCACACCGGATGAGGCGGGTGAAGACCTGATTAACTACATGTTTTATCCCAATGAAGACGGCGAAAGGAGGTCTTGATCATGGCAAATCCAAAAGGCGGCCATTTCGGACGTATTCTTGAAATCGATCTGACCAAGCAGGAATCCAAGGCTCTGCCCATAGATGAAAATACCTGCCGACGCTATCTGGGAGGCGCCGGAATGGGCGCTTATCTGCTGTTCCAGCGACTTAAGCCCAAACAGGATGCCATGGACGCGGACAGCCCGATTTTCATGGGGGTGGGTCCCCTGTCCGGCACGGCCTGTGCGTCGACCCGTTGCAGCTTTGTCAATAAAAATCCTTACAACGGGCTGTTGAGTCATGCCGAGGTCGGCAGTTTCATCGGCAATGAACTCAAGTGGGCCGGATGGGATGGTATCCTGATCACCGGAAAATCGAAAAAACCGGTCTACCTGTACATCCATAACGACAAGGTTGAATTCAAAGACGCCGGCAAACTGTGGGGGAAAGACACTCATATCACCGAGGAGACCATTCTAGAACAGGTTAAAGACACCTATGTCAAGGTGGCTTCCATCGGGCCCGGCGGTGAAAACGAGGTGGGCTATGCAGCGGTAATGGTGGAGCGGTTCCGGGCCGCAGCCCGAACCGGTACCGGCGCTCTGATGGGCAACAAAAAGCTCAAGGCAATTGCAATACGGGGAACCAAGTATGTACCGGTTGTGGATCGGGATGCTTTTCACAAGGTCGCCGAGACCAACAAACAGTTCTCCATCAAAAAAGAGGGCTGGCAGGGCCTCAAGCGGTGGGGAACCGCCGGCCTGCTGGAACTCAAACACCACGTGACCGGGTCTCTGATCACCAAAAATTATCAAACAACCTGGTATCCGGATATCGAGGAGATCGGTGCCGAAGAGGCCAATCGCCGGTTCTGGAAAAAACACAGTGCCTGTTACAACTGCCCGAACCATTGTATGAAGCTCGGGGTAATCCGGGGCGGGGATTACGAAGGACTCATCGCCGAAGGGCCGGAGTACGAAACAGGAGGTTTGCTGGGCAGTAACCTGGGAATCGCCGATTTCGATCTGATGATGGCCGCCATCGAATTGTGTGACGCCATGGGACTGGATTCCATCTCTGCCGGAGGAAGTATCGGGTTTGCCATGGAAGCGTTCCAGCGAGGCCTGCTCACGCCCGAAAAGTTTGACGGGTTGACCCTCGAATGGGGTGACGGTGAAGCCGCGATCGAATTGATTCGCAAGATTGCTTACAAAGAAGGCCAGGCTGGAAAATTTCTTGCCCAAGGGGTTTCCGCCATGGCCAAGGAACTTGGGGGCAGCGCAGCGGATTTCGCCTGCGTGGTCAAGGGCAAAGAAATGGCCGCCCATGATCCGCGCGGTGACAAGCCCCGGGGAGTTAGTTATGCCATGGGAACTTGTGGCGGGGACCATCACGAGGGCAACAGCCCGGGCGGACAGGCCAAACGTTGCCTGCACAACTCCTTGGTGATCTGTTCCTTCGTCGGTGGCTACTGGTCGCCAAAGATGTTTGTGGATATGCTCAATCCGCTTTGCGGCTGGGACATGGACGAGGCCGAACTGATGGCCACCGCCCGTCGTATCAGAACGCTGGAGCGTTGTTTCAACGTCAGGGAGGGAACAAGCCGCAAGGACGACACCCTTCCCAAGCGGATGCTTACCGAACCTCTGCCGGAAGGACCGAAAAAGGGTTCGGTATTTTCGCCCGAGGAAATGAAGAAAGTGCAGGATGACTACTATGCCTACTTCGGCTGGGACGACAACGGCATCCCCACGGAAGCGACGCTCAATGAGCTGGGGCTCGAGTTCACCATCGCCGATGTGAAGTCGGCGGCTGCCTGACCGATGTGATGAAACAAGGGGCTTTGCCGGGCGGCAGAGCCCCGTTTTCCAAGACAGCAGTTAAACAGACACATTCGGTGACGTCCCATGGAAACGCCCCGCAGGGAATTCATTCATTTTTTGGTTAGTGCAGCCATCTCCGGAACCTTTTTCGGATTGCTCAAGACCGGTAATGCCAAGGCGCTGCCCAGACCGCCGGCATCCCTGGTAGAAGACGATTTTCTGAAGAGCTGCGCCCGGTGCTATCGCTGCATTGATGCCTGTCCGGCCGATGCCTTGCGTCCGGCCTCGATCCTGGAAGGAGTCGCCAATTTCGGCACCCCGGTGCTCGACCCCAACCACTGTATTTTTTGTATGGAGTGTGTCCGGGCCTGTCCCACGGGTGCCATCACCAAAATTCCAAAAGAAGAGGTTGATATCGGCGTTGCCGTTATCGACAAGGAGACCTGCCTGGCCTGGCAGAAAAAGAAACGCTGCAAGGACTGCTACCGGGCCTGTGATGCCAAGGCCATCAAACTTGAAAAGCGTCGTTATCCGGTGGTGAACGCCGAGCGATGCAACGGCTGCGGTGCCTGTGTGCGCCGCTGTCCAACCCAGCCGCTGTCGGTGAAGGTGGTCTATGAGGACGTGAAACGGTACCCGGCCCCTCAAAAACGGATTGCCGTGCGCCCGGAGGACCGGCTCGGGCCCTATGAGTTCGAGCAGGACGATTTTACCACCTGGTTCGGCAAGCGAATGAAGAAGATAGCCCAAAACCATGGCATGGTCGATAAAGAAGAGGCGGATCAATGAAACAGCCCACCCGAACCGATGCGTCCGACGATCCCATCCTGGTGGTGGGGGGCGGGGTGGCCGGCATCAGCGCCGCCCTCGATTTGGCCCGGGCCGGCCGGAACGTGCACCTGGTGGAGCGTGACGGCGAACTGGGCGGGCGGACGGCCCGCCTTGACAAGCTCTACCCCACCGATCACTGCGGCTTCTGCCCGGTTTGGACCGAAGTCCGCCTTTGCCAAAACCACTCCCGCATAACCGTCCACACTCGGACCACGGTCGTATCCTTGGACCCCGGCGATGGTTATTGGACCGCGGTGCTTCACCATGCGCCCAACGCCATCAATCCTGACGGCTGTATTTGCTGTGGACGGTGTGCCCCGGTATGCCCGGAAAATGCCGTGGCGATGAGTGCACCGCATGTCTATCCGCCGGTGTTTCGAATCGATGCCGCGCACTGTACCGGCTGTGGCCTTTGTATCGAGGCCTGCCCCACCGGCGCCATCGACCTTCATCGGCAATCCGGGGATCGGCGAATCAGGGTTCAAGGTGTGATCCGGGCCACGGGGTTCGAAGTCTCCGATCTGTCGGCGGCTCCGGAATTGGGCGCCGGCAGCCATCCAGACATCATGGATGCCATGACCTTTGAAACCTGGATCGCCGAAGCCGGCCCCAACCAGGGGCAGATCCGTTGTCACGACGGCCGACCGGCTGGTCAGGTGGCGTTCGTTCAATGTGCCGGTGCGCGTGACCGGCGTTCGCAGCCCCAATGCAGCATGGTTTGCTGCATGCATGCCCTCAAGCAGGCCCGTTGGGTGCGGCGCCGCAATCCCGATGTTCGATGTGTGATCTTTTACACCGATTTGCGGACCGAGGGGCACGGGTACGAGACCTATTACCGCGATGTGGCACTGGCCGAAGGTATCGAGCTGGTCCGGGGCCGGCCGGGATTGGTATATCCGTTGGTCGGCGCAGACGGTATCGCCGTGAAATACGAAAACACA
This sequence comes from uncultured Desulfosarcina sp., assembly GCA_963668455.2. GTDB lineage: Bacteria > Desulfobacterota > Desulfobacteria > Desulfobacterales > Desulfosarcinaceae > Desulfosarcina. The sequence continues at coordinate 354,205 of CAXXOY010000007.1, read as the reverse complement.
CTTACGCGGACGCCGGCCATGGAACGCTTCGACCTGGTGGTGCTCAACGGTAACCTGCGGCCCGGTTCAACCTGTAACGATACGAACTCCGGCGACGAGGCCGTCGATTTCGTAAAGGACGATGAAGCCCGCAACGTACGCAGCTGCGGCTTCTGCAAGGCGCCCACCGATGTGGAAACGGCGGCCGTCCAGGGATCGGCGGCGGCCATGCAAACCCTGACGGAGGTGAGCCCATGACCTCTTCGATGAGCATTGACTGCCTGCTGTGCCGTTGTCACGGAGAGATCGACGGCGTCGTGGACATTGACCGACTGCAAAGGCGGCTGGCCGACGATGGCCGGGTGGACGGCATCCAGGTCCAGGATGCGATCTGCCTCGGTGATGCATTGACGCAAATCGCCCAACGAATGCGGGTGGACGACGGAAAAAGACTCTTGATTGCCGGCTGCTCTTCCCTGGCTCGGGGCGATGATCTGCTTGCCCGCCTCGAAAGCGAGGGAGTCGATGCGGCAAGGGCGATGGTTGTCGACATTCGCGAGGGCTGCGCCTGGATACATGCGGATCGGACGGATGAAGCCACCATCAAGGCCATGAGCCTGATTCGCATGGGAATCGCAGCATTGCACCACCGCGAGTCCTCTTTAGAGGTTGAAATAAAAATTTGCCGGCAAGTGTTGGTTATTGGCGGTGGCCCGGCCGGGCTGGCCGCTGCGGCAGCCATTGGCCGTGCGGGGGTTCCTGTGAGCTTGGTGGAGGCAACCGGAAAACTGGGCGGCATGCTGAACACCCTTTCGCGGGTGGCGCCGGGTGACCGAGATCCGGAGGATATTCTGGAACCGCTGACGACGGAGATCCAAGAAAATCCTGACATCCAGGTCCATTTAAGGTCCAAAGTGGCCCAGATAGAGGGGAGTGCCGGAAATTTTAAAGCGCTCCTGACCGGCAAGAACGGGGATACGCAGCTCACGGTCGGAGCCGTTATCGTGGCAACGGGAGCAAGAGCCCTGCTGCCCAATGGCAATTACCGGTACGGGCAACTGGCAGGGGTGATCAGCGGCATGGAACTGGAGAAGGGTTTCAAGGAAGGCCGAATGGACAGCGGCAAGACCGTTTTTATCCAGTGCGTGGGTGTCAGAAATTCGGACCGGTCCTATTGTTCGGCGGTTTGTTGTCCCGCGGCCTTGAAGAACGCCATCCGGCTCAAGACAGCCGATCCTTCCAATACGGTGGCCATCGTGCACCGTGACATCATGAGTCCGGGACTTGAGTTGGAAGCCCTGTACCGTCAGGCAACGGCCATGGGAATCGACTTTTACCGATTCGCCGCAGACGATCCACCCCGAATCGAGGGAGAGGATCGGGTAACCGGGGTAAGAGTCGCCGATGCCCTGTCCGGCCGGGAATGTTTGATCGAAGCGGACCGTGTCGTGCTCGGAACCGCCTTTGAACCCCGGCAAAATCCGGCCATTCCTCTTTCAGCCGACCGCCACGGTTTCTTTCGGGTTCAGCCTTTTTTGCATGCCGTCGAAACCACCGCGCCGGGTCTGTTTGTCTGCGGGACCGCCCGTTGGCCGGTGCTGATCGATGGCGCCCTTGCCCAGGGCCGGGCCGCGGCGATAAAGGCCATGCATCTGGTTTCGCGCCCAACCTGCAAGGCTTCCCAGTTGATCGGATTTCAACGGAGCCGCGCGGCCTGTGCGCGAATCGAACGGGAGTCCTGCACGGGTTGCGGCAATTGTGTGGCGGCCTGCCCATTTGACGCCTGCCGTCTGGAACAGACGGAAAACGGCCTGCGTTCGGCGGTTGATCCCGTGCGCTGCATGGGCTGCGGCAGCTGTGCCACCGTCTGTCCCAATCAAAGTGCCGTTATTCCTGAAATGTCGCCCATCGCGATAGTCCGGATGATTGAGGGCGCTTTCGCCGACAGACAGGTTTCACCCTCTAGCTTGGCCAAACAAGGGAGCGTTGCCAAATAATGACGACTTGCACCACGGAAAAGACAACGCGGGACCGGACAAACGATGCCGTTTCCCCCAAAATCTTGGTTTTTTCATGCAGGTGGTGTTCCGGCATTGGCGCTGACGATGCCGGACGGCAGCGGTTGTCGATGCCGCCCGGTTTTCGCTGCGTATCCATGGAATGCGCAGCCGGAATCGATCCGGACATTGTCCTCAAGGCGTTTTCCGCCGGGGCCGAAGGGGTTGCGGTTCTCGGCTGCCATCTGGACGGCTGCCGTTACAACCAGGCCAATCATGGAACGGCCAAGCGCATGGAGATGCTCGCTACCCTTCTGGAAACTGTGGGAATCGGTGCGGACCGGCTGCTGATCAGTTTCGGAACCGCCCATGAAGGACATCAGTTTGCAGAACTGATGCGCCGTTTCTCCCGGCGGATCGCGGCCATGCCGGCCCTGACGCGAGGGGAAGCGACGGAAGATACGGGAGGTTGTGCCGATGACGACTGATAGGGTTCGTGATATTGCCCGGGACCTGCTGCTGCGCAAAGCGGTCGATGGTGTCCTGGGGCTCGCGGAAGACGATGCCGGTGTTTTGCCACGGGTTTTCGATGCCCCCGAAGCGATGGACGCATTGGTGCTGGAACCCAAATGGGTTTTGGCCAAGATCGTCGTGTCCGTGCTGTCCCAAGCCCCGCAAGGCTACCGGTTGGCGGTGGTGTGCCGGGGATGCGACGAACGCGCCCTGATTGAACTGGGAAAACGAAACCGTATCGATTTTAAAAGGTTGCACCTGATCGGGGTGGCCTGCTCAGGCGCCCTGGCCAAGGAATGTCTGTGTCAACAGCCCTGGCCGTCCCGGGTGGATGCGGGCGAAAAGGTGGCCGGTGTCGATTTGTCGCAAGACCACAGGGTCCGGCAATACCTTGGGGCGGATCGGTCCGCCCGGCTTGAGAAGTGGCGGGAGATGTTTTCCCGTTGCGTTAAATGCTTTGGTTGCCGGAATGCCTGTCCGGTGTGCAACTGCGACACTTGTAAACTGGAGGATAGCGCATGGGTGGGGCAGGGCGAAATCGCTCCGGACATGCTCACTTTTCATCTGATGAGGTCCATGCATGTCGCCGATGCCTGCGTGGCCTGCGGCGCCTGCCAGGATGCCTGCCCGGTGGGTATCCCGTTGATGCTTTTGCAGCTTCCCCTTCGAAATGCGCTGCAACGCAGCCATGGGTACGAGGCCGGGGCCGAGCTGGAAAGGCAGTCTCCGCTGCTTTCCAATTATATCGATGAGCCGTCGCAGGGAATTTCCATCCCCGAATGGACCGATTCCCTTGAGGAAAAACCATGGGACCTGATTTCGTAAAAACCATTTGCCCTTATTGCGGTTCCGGCTGCGGTATCATTCTGGTCGTGCGCGACGGTCGCGTGGTGGGGTGTCACCCGGACCGGGGGCATCCTGTTTCCAAGGGCGCCTTGTGTATCAAAGGCTGGGCCGCCGCCGAGTTTATTCACCACCCGGAAAGGCTGACCGCGCCTCTGCTGAAAAAGGACGGTTCTTTTCATGAAATATCCTGGGATGAAGCCATCGATGTGCTGGTCACAAGGCTGAAAGAAACCGTTGACCGGCACGGCTCCCGGGCGGTGGGCGGGCTCTGTTCGGCCCGTTGCACCAACGAGGAAAATTACCTGTTCCAGAAGCTGATTCGCATGGGACTGGGCTCCAACAATGTGGATCACTGTGCGCGCCTATGCCACGGTCCCACCGTGGCGGCCATGGGACACGCCCTGGGCAGTGGCGCCATGACCAATTCCATTGCCGATTTCGCCGGGACCGACTTCATCCTGTCCATCGGATCCAATGCCGCCGAGACCTTTCCGGTTGCCATGGGTGAACTGTACCGGGCCCGGGAAAAAGGCGCCAAACTGGTGGTGATCGATCCCAGAACCACGGAAATGGCCAAAAACGCCGACCTCCATTTGCCGCTCAGGCCCGGGACCGACATCCCCCTGCTCAGCGGCATGATGCATCATATCCTGTGCAGCGAGCTGGCGAACACGGCCTTTATCGAACAGCGCACCGAAGGGTTCGAAGCGCTTTCCGCCTACCTGGACGATTGGTCGCCGGAAAAGGCTGCAACGATTTGCGGTGTGGCGCCGGAGCTGATCCGGCAGGTGGCCGAAGATTTTGCGAAATCGCCCTCGGCCATGATCGTTTTCTGCATGGGCATCACCCAGCATGTGTGCGGCACAGCCAATGTGTTCGCGGTGTGCGATCTGGCGCTGATGTGCGGCCACGTGGGGAGCCCCAATGCAGGCATTTGCCCCTTGCGGGGGCAATGCAATGTCCAGGGCGCCTGCGACATGGGAGGGCTGCCCAACGTACTGTCCGGATACCAGAAGGTCGACGATGAAAATGTGCGCGCCCGCTTTGGCGCGCACTGGGGCGTTTCGCTTCCGGAAGACCCCGGCCTGACCGTGACAGCGGCCATGTCCGCCGCCGAAAGCCCGATTCGGGCGGCCTATATCATGGGCGAGAACCCGGTGATGAGTGATCCCGATAGCCGGCATACCGTCGAATTTCTCAAGAATCTCGATTTCCTGGCGGTTCAGGACATCTTTCACACCGATACCACTCGCCTGGCCGATCTGGTCCTGCCGGCGGCCTGTTTCGCCGAGAAAGAAGGGACCTTCACCAACACCGAAAGACGGGTGCAGCGTCTTAGAAAAGCGGTCGATCCGCCGGGATCGGCCCTGGATGACCTGACGATCCTGTGTCGCGTGGGAGAGGCCATGGGGCTGGATTTCAATGTTGCCGATAGCGCGGCGGTAATGGACGAGATCGCATCTCTGACGCCTTCCTATGGCGGTATTCATTACGGACGGATGCGATCCGGAGGGTTGCAGTGGCCCTGTCCGAATGACGACCATCCCGGAACACCGGTCCTGCACCAAAAACAATTCTCGAGGGGGCTGGGCCTGTTCGTCGTGCCCGAATACCAACCACCCCAGGAGATGCCGGACGAAAGCTATCCCTTGGTGCTGATCACCGGACGGATGTTCTGCCATTATCACACCGGCACCATGACCCGTCGATCTCCTTCGCTCCACCGCGAGGTGGACCGGCCCTTCGTGGAGGTCAATCCACGGGATGCAGAGCGCAGGGGGATACATGACGGGGACTTGATTCGGGTCGAAACGCGGCGGGGGGCCATATCGACCACGGCCCGGGTGGTGCCGAAGGTCGCCGAGGGGACCGTGTTCGCGGCTTTTCATTTTCACGAAGCCCCGGCCGATGTGCTGACCAACAATGCGCTGGATCCGGTTTCCAATGTGCCTGAATTCAAGGCCTGCGCAGCCGAGATCGCCAGGGAAGACGGATGTCCGAATCCATGAAAAAAAAACTGGAAGACCTTTTGACGGCCACAGGCGCCCGTGGGTGTGTGGAATGCGGCAAGTGCGTGGCGGTCTGCCCGATGGCCGAAATGTACCCTGATTTTGGCTGGGAAATGTCTCCCCGGGGAATGGTTCGCCGGGCCCTGACGGACGATGCGGATGCGCTCCTCCGGGATCCCGCGATCTGGTATTGCACCGGTTGCAATGCCGGTACCGAGGTTTGCCCGGAAAGGGTTAGTTGCCGGGATCTGATTCAGGGGTTGCGACAGTTGGCCATCGAGGAAGGAACGGCGTCCCGGATTCGAAATTGTGTGATCTGCGGCGCACCCCTTGCCCCCTTGCCGGTGGACAATTTTGTGCGCAAGCGCCTGGACGGCAAGACCGGAAATTATCTGGAAACCTGTTCCGCATGTCGGCGGCGTCGATATGCGCAAAGAAACGCCTGAGCCTTCGGGCCGGGCCATCTCCACATTCAATACGGCGGGATTTCTATGCTGGATACACAAGATAAATCCGAACTGGCAATTACCATGGCCGAATTGCGCCCGCAATCCCTCGGAGCCAAACCGCCCCGCCGGCCTCCCGTGATTTTGTTCGACCCGATACGCTGTACGGGTTGCGGCGAATGCGAAACCGCCTGCGCCAACCGGCGGCCTCTGGACGGCATGCCGGCGGTCGCGGCCATTCGGGTGCTAAAAAGGGAGCAGGACGGGGAAAATTTCGCCATTTACTGTCAGCACTGCCTCGATCCGATTTGCATGGCGGTCTGTCCTGTCCATGCCATTTCAAAAGGGGATGACGGGATCAATCGTATAGATCGCCGTCTTTGCACGGACTGCGGGTTATGTGCCCTGGCCTGTCCGGAAGCAGCGCCCCTGAAGGACCCGGAGACCGGCCGGGTCGCAAAGTGCGATCTTTGCGACGGGGAGGAGCCGGCATGTGTCGAGCAGTGCCCGGAAAAGGCGCTGAAACTGACCCGGGGAAAGAGGTTTGGCTGGATCAAGCTGGTGCGCTGGCCGGTACAAGCCCTTGCTTTCTTCCTGCTGGTAATGGTTTTTATCGGCACCTTTTGTTATTTTCAGGCTGGTTCGGTCAGTCTGGAGTGCCCGGCCGGTTTTCTCCAGCATCTGGCGGCATCCAAAACCTTGTGGCTGACCGGTCTTGGATCGGCGGTGGTGCTCATGGGGTTGACCCTTCTCCTGGGACGCGCGTTTTGCGGATGGATCTGTCCGTTTGGATTCTTGCTCGATCTGGTGGGCAAGATAACGCCAAAATTCGGGCTTCCCCGATTTATCAAAAATCGCATGATCAAGTACGGTGTGCTGGTCGGAGCGGTCGGCACCAGCGCCGGTCTTGGTTTTCAGCCCTTTTGCACGGTTTGCCCCATTGGCAGCCTGTGCCGCTCCTATGGCCCCAATGGCCTTCTCACGGGAGCCCAGATGGCGATTTTTCCGGCCGTGGCCGCTCTCGAGGTTGGCGAGCACCGAAGCTGGTGCCGCTATCTCTGCCCGGTGGGCGCCATACTGGCCCTGGCCGCGCGCTTCGGCTTGATCAAGATCGTTATCGGCGCCCGGCAGTGTAAAAAATTTTCCTGCATGCGCTGCGCCGATATCTGCCCAACCGGCATCATCGACCACGAGGCATTGCGGGAGGGAATTTCCCCGAAGATTCCCATGGCCGAGTGCATCATGTGCCTGCGTTGCGTGGATCAGTGCCCCTATGGCGCGGCAAAGATCCGTTTTCGCTGGCAGAAGACGGCTCCCGAAGACAGGGTCATTGATTCGAAAGCTCTCATTAACAATTCATCGCCCTGAGCGGTCCATGGCCGCGATAACGATTTGGTCGATTAAAAGGTCGCTGTCAAGGACAGCTCCTAAAAGTCCGTACCAAGTCTGTGATATCGCCGGCCGCGCGCCTACCATGAAAAAATGCTTTCAGTCTTAATCCGGCGGCAGGCCCGCTCAACATCCATCAATTCCGAATCCAAAACATTCATAAGAACCATCGACACGCCGGACGCCACCAGCATGGGCAAGAAAGCCCGTTGATACCGGCTGCGGGTGGCAGCGTCCGGTGCGCCACTGGTCAGGTTGGAAAGCCCGGCCATGCTTTTCACCGGAGCGCCAAGCAGGTCGGGCAGGGTGCGGATGACCTCGAGCAGGGCCATGTTCTGACGGTTGCCGTCCTGCCAGACCAGGGGCGCCACGATGGGATCGAAGATCAACCGTTCGGGGGCGATGCCGGCGGCCTGACATTCACCGAACAGGGCCACGGCGTTTTCCATACGCCCGTCGGCGTCCGGCGGCACATGGCCATCGGGACGCAAAAGATAACAGACGACTCCCGCATTTGTCTCCGTAGCCAGCGGCAGGATGCGCGACAGCTTTTCCGGCTCCAGGGAGACGCCGTTGATGATGGCCGGCCTTCGGCCGGCGGCAAGGCCGGCGGCCATGGCGACGGGGTTGGTGGTGTCCAGCATCAGGGGCAGGTCCACGGCGTCCTGGACGGTTTCCACCAAAAAGGTCATTTTTTTATCGGCGTCCCGGGAGAGCGGACCGCTGTTGATATCAATGGCATCAGCGCCGACATCGCGGCAGGCAACGGCCATCTTTCGGATGGGCATCGGGTCCAGCGTTTCGACGGCGCGAGCGATAAGAGGCTGGGTGATGCGCAGGTTATCGGCGACAATAATCATGATGGCTTCGGCAATTCCTTCAGAAGTTTAATGTCATCGAAGTTAACCACTCGCGGGTGGGGTAACTGGATCGTGAAAAACAAAACGCCCATGATTCTTTGCATGTCAACCAACCGCCCTTTGGGATTATGACGGATGGACTCCAAGTCGATTCGAAAGGTATGCCATCCTTTAGAAACTTGGTATCCTTTTTTATACCGATCTTTGTAACGGTTGCCGGTGACTTCGGGGTCGTCGTCATGGATGCAGCAAACGATTCGGATCGCTTTGTCCGAGGGGTTATAGATAGAAAATTCGAAAAAAGAAAAATCCTCCCAATTTCTCGGAAAATGGATGAGTTCCACCATGGAATATTTTCGCGTATCGAAAAACATTCGCATGGAGGCTTTGCCTGTCATTACATTATCCTTATCGAGAAAGGTACCGCCATATGGCGCATGCCAGCGCCCCATTTCAAATCGTGATTCAAAGCTCGACAACAGTGGAAATTGCTTTTTAGCAACATGTTCATCGTAAAGTGATGTAAAAAGCGGCAAAAGCTGAAAAGCCACCAGAGCCAATGTACAAACCTGTACGATGCGTAGAATTAGCTTTGAAATGGTTTTTCGGGATGGCAAGAAAAAAGCGATGGATAACAAAGCGCCGATGATATCTCGATATAAGTCGCCAAGGTCCGGCTGTCTGTATTGGTATTTGGATTGTAATAACTCAATCCCGGCCCCCAAAATGGCGGCCATGGCGATGGCCAAGACGCTATGCACACAGAATTTGTTTGGAAGCTTATAAAAATAAAACAAAACGAACGGTAACAGTGAAAAAAACAGGATGTGGCCCAGGTTCCAAAAAGCATGAAATGAACGGGAAGAATACTTATGAGGCCCAAAGCCGGTGAAAAAAAGACTAAACAGGGCGATCATCAAGATGGGGAAAAAATATCGGATTGATCGTTTCATGATGGATTTCTCTCTGCCTCTGCGGAAGTTGGTATGTGAGCCGGGGCCGGCCGCCTGGGCGGCGTTTCACGAACGATTGCCGACGGCAAGTTCGCTTGGCCAGTGCAATCGGGCCTGGTAAGTATTCCAAATAATCATGCCAACGATCCACCGCAGATTTCATGCAAATGCTCCACCTGTCCATTTACACGGAAAGGTCAAAGACGCAATGGTCGTATCGGCCCGGCCAAAATCATAAATCCGGTTTTTCATGGAAAAGGCGTGGCTGTCAATCCAATTCGCAGTGAGCATAAATACAAAATTGATTTGTCTTTCGTTACGTGTTATTGTAAATATACAGATCTAATCTACGCTTGTCGATAAGCACACGCAAGAGCTTTGTTTGACAGGTAAATATCTTCCTTGCTTGGGTGTTCAGCGCGATTTCTATCTCCCTGAGGCTGTCTTCTTACCGGATAAGGGCGAGTTCATACCGCCAAGTTGGTCGCAGTGCTTGAGATGTTTGATAATCTTTTTGTGTCAATATTTTGTATCTCGCGAGAAAAAGGTTGTCCGGACAGCAGTGATCTTTCACATAAGGAGGAAGGCTATGTTGGAAAAAAAACTATTGGGAGGCTTTTCATTTTTTTCGGATATACCGCAGGAGTATTTGTCACAAATTAATGAAATTGGCAAAATTTCAGAATTCGATTTAAATCAAACGGTTTTTCAGTACGGTGATAAGGCGGTGAATTTTTATGGTGTCGTGGATGGAGAAGTAGAATTGAGTATTACGTTGAAGGATCAAATCATAAGAAAAAATATCCAATATGAAGAATTCATCCATACTCACACCGAAACAGTTGAAAAAGAAATCATATTTGATTTGATAGAGCCGGGCGATGTTTTCGGGTGGTCTGCTTTTGCCAATCCGAAAGTCTATACAAAAACCGCAACATGTTCTCAATCTTCCCGTATTGTTTCACTGCCTACCGATAAACTGGAAGTGATTTTTAAGTAAAGGTCCAATAAACCACATCTTCACAGATCCAACACGTCATGGCAATATACCCTTCAAAAAAAGGAGGGCACCACATGCCAAAAGATTTCGATCAGCAAAGCGACCAAGGAAGACGAGAATTTTGGGAGGGCCATCTTGAACAATGGGAACAAAGCGGCCTGAGCCAACTCGCCTATTGCCGTCAACACCATCTCAAATCTCATCGGTTTTATTACTGGCGACGACGGATTTTAAAAAAGCAAACGAATGTTTCGTTTTTGCCCATAAGACTTTCCGCCAATCCAATGCCTCATCCGCAAACCGTTCGCGTTCTCATGCCAAACGGATGTTCCATTGAGATAGAAGGGCTGGATGGCTCGGAACAATTAACCCGTTTGGTTAATCTCGTGGCAGGTTTATGATGCTGCCCGATTACCCGCAACAGGTCTATCTGGCCGTTGGCGATACGGATATGCGCAAGTCGATCAATGGGCTGTCAGTTTTGGTCGAGCAGGCCATGAGACATAATCCTTTTACCGGCGACATGTTCGTTTTCTGCAACCGGCGCCGCAACATGATTAAAATTCTTTACTGGGATCAAAACGGTTTTGCCTTATGGCACAAACGACTTGAGAAGCAGCGATTCCATTGGCCCACGTCAACAGACGAAGTCGTTTCTCTTGAGACGAAGGAGCTCGAGTGGCTTCTTGCCGGCCTGGATTATACGCACGCACATAGCCGTTTAAACTACCGTTTCGCAAGCTGAGAAAATAGCATTTTACATCGTTTAAACATTTACAATTACAGTCAGTTATGATACTTAACGGGCATGACTTCGGAACTGACAAACTTGCCTGAAGACGCCCAGTCCTTAAAGCAGATCGTTTTCTCTCAAAAGCAGCAGATCGAGTATTTAGAGGAGATGAACCGGCTGCTGAAGAACGAGCTGTTCGGTCGCAAAAGCGAAGTCATCCCTACTGTCAATCCCAACCAGCTTCAGTTGTTCGCCCCGGATAAGCCTGTTGAACCGATTCAAAACGATGACGAAATTGTCGTCCCAGAGCATACCCGCAAAAAACGTGGCCGCAAGCCATTGCCCGAGGAACTGCCGCGAGTCGAGGTTATCCACGATATCCCTGAAGACGAGAAACGTTGTGCGTGTGGCGCGGAATTGAGCCGAATCGGCGAAGAGATCTGCGAGAAACTCGATTACGTTCCGCCCAAGATTCGGGTGATTCGTCACGTTCGCCCCAAATATGCCTGCAAGGCTTGCGAAGGCGTCGAGGACGACGGCCCCACGGTCAAAATCGCACCACCGGCAAAACAACTGATTCCCAAAAGCAACGCCACCGAGGGTCTGCTGGCGCACGTCGCCACATCGAAATTTGCCGATGCGATTCCCCTGAACCGCCAACAAAAAATATTCAGCCGCCTGGGTGTCGATATCTCAAAGTCCACCATGGCCAACTGGATGATCGAAGCCGCCGGTTGCAGTCAACCGATCATCGAACTTTTGCAACAGGAAATTCGAAGCGGGCCTGTGATCAATATCGACGAAAGCCCATTTCAAGTTCTCCAGGAACCGGGACGCAACAATACCACAAAGTCGTATATGTGGGTATTTTGCGGCGGACCGTTGGGCGCCCCCGTGGTGCTATATCAATACCATCCAACCCGTAGTGGCAAGGTGGTGCACGATATGCTGGACGACTATACGGGCTACGTTCAAAGCGACGGTTACAGCGGCTACGATCAGCTTTCCCAAAAAGAGGGTATTACTCATCTTGGATGCCTGACGCATGCCCGGCGTAAATTCGTCGAAGTGAACAAGGGCCGCAAGCGTGGCAAGCAAAAAACATCCAAGAACCTTGCCGACGAAGCATTGGAATATATTGGCGCGCTGTACGACATCGAACGATATGCTCGGAAAAACGATCTCTCATATGAGCAAATACTTGAATTGCGGCAGGAGAAGTCCGAGCCGATCCTGGATAAATTCAAGACCTGGCTGGATACCTATCATCCGCAGGTTCCTCCCAAAGGCCTGCTCGGCAAGGCTATCCAATACACCCTGAATCAATGGGACAAACTTGTTGGCTATACCGAAGCCGGATTCCTGAAACCCGACAACAATGTTGCCGAAAATGCCATTCGGCCGTTTGTGGTGGGCCGAAAAAACTGGCTGTTCTCGGGAGCGCCCAGGGGGGCCGAAGCCAGTGCCACCTTTTTCAGTCTGATCGAAACTGCAAAGGCCAATGGTCTGGAGCCGTACGCCTACCTACGCTACCTGTTTGCCAAATTGCCTTTTGCCGAAACGCCGGAAGATTACCAGGCTCTCTTGCCTAAAAATCTCGACAACGATACGCTGTCGCAAGTTCTTTTTCCAAGTTAACCGACTCCGCGTCCGATCCAAAATCTTTTCCACACACTGTGAGCGCACCATGACAAATCTGGTGACGCTTGTTAAGGTGGGGTCTATTGGACCTTTACATTTTTAATAAAAATCCTCAATTAGGGTATGTTTTCATGAAACGGTTGTCTAAGGTTATTTCACAACGACTCCGAAGCACAACCGATAAGCTGGTCGAAAACTGGATCGAGGTTTTTGATGTGAACAGGGTTTAGTTCACGTCCCACACCACGCCCATGGGCGATAGACGTGGATTGATAAAGTCTTGCCATTTAGAAAATGTTTTGCTAAAAATAGATGAACATATGCAAAAAAAATATTCTCACCTTAAACAATATTTTTAAATTTTAAAAGAGACATCCCGGTATTACGTGAACGCAGATCTTTGATAGCCTTGCGGTAAAAAGGTTAACCTGTTTCGTTTCGCAGCTCGCATTACGGGTCACTGTGGTGATAGGCCGTTGAGAGCGAAGACGACCATCCCACGTGCATTGGAATAAATCGTTCCGCCTTTCCTACATTTTGGAATGCATTCAGGGGTGACCGGATATGTCCATCAAAATTGGTTTCTACATCTGCCATTGCGGTATCAACATCGCCTACAAAGTACGGGTGACCGAGGTTGCCGCCTACGTTCAACGCCTTCCCGGCGTGGTTGTGGCCCGCGATTACAAGTTCATGTGTTCGGACCCGGGCCAGGCCATGATCGAAAAAGACATCCTCGAGTTGGGCCTCAACCGTGTGGTGGTGGCCTCCTGTTCACCACGGCTGCACGGCAAAACCTTCATGGCCGCCTGCCAGCGGGCAGGTCTCATGGGTCACCAAGGACGAAGACGAGGCCACCGCCAAGGCCAAAAGTCTGGCCACCGCCGCCATCAACCGCGTTAAATACCATCGGCAACTGCAAACCCGCACGGCCGACGTGCATCCCGACATGATGGTGGTCGGCGGCGGCATCGCCGGCATGCAGGCCGCCCTGGATATCGCCGAGTCGGGGCACAAGGTCTATCTGGTGGAAAAGGACTCCACCATCGGCGGTCACATGTTGCAGTTCGACAAGACCTTTCCCACCCTGGATTGCGCTGCCTGCATCGGCACCCCGAAAATGGTGGAGGTCGCCCAGAATGGCAACATCAAGCTGCTTTCCTATAGCGAGGTGACCGAAGTCTCCGGTTTCATCGGCAACTACACCGTCAACATCACCCGCAGGCCCCGCTATGTAAAGGAGGGGGTGTGCACCGGTTGCGGCGAGTGTGCCACGGTCTGTCCGGTCTCGACCCCCAGCCAGTGGAACGTTGGCCTGGAGGATCGCAAGGCCATCGGCCGCGCCTTTCCCCAGGCCATTCCCATCACCTATAATATATTAAAAAAGGACCGCGCCCCCTGCACCATGACCTGTCCCGCGGGGATCAACGTGCAAGGTTACGTTCAGTTGATCGGCCAGGGCAAATACCGCGAGGCGTTGCAGTTGATCATGGAGCGCTTGCCTTTGCCCGGCGTGCTGGGAAGGGTCTGCCCCCATCCGTGCGAAGAAAAATGCCGGCGCGCCCAGGTGGACACGGCGGTTTCGATCCGAAACCTCAAACGGTTTGTCGCCGACCAGGTCGATATTGACGATCTGCCCCTGCCCGACATCGATGAGCGCCCCCAGAAGGTGGCCGTCATCGGCTCGGGTCCCGCAGGCCTCACGGCCGCCTATGACCTGCGTCTGCACGGCTATCAGGTGACCCTTTTCGAGGCCCTGCCCAAGGCCGGGGGCATGCTACGGGTGGGAATTCCAGATTATCGCCTGCCACCCGGGCTGCTGGATCATGAAATCGACTATCTCCTGCGCCATGGTATCGAACTGCGCACCGGCACCCGCCTGGGGCGGGATATCGGCTTTGACGACCTTGAAAAGGACTATCAGGCCATCTTTCTGGCCGTGGGCGCTCACGGCTCCATCCGACTGCCAATCGAGAACATGGACGGCGTACAGGGAATCGTGGATGCCATCGATTTTCTGCGCGAGGTCAACTTGGGCGGACGGGACTGCCCCGGCCACCGGGTGGTGATCGTGGGCGGCGGGAATGTGGCCATCGATGCCGCCCGGGTGGTGAAACGAGTGGGCGCCGAGTCGGTGACGGTGGTCTACCGCCGCACGGCCCAGGAGATGCCCGCATATGCCGACGAGATCGAAGGCGCCCTTGAAGAAGGGATCGAGATTCACTACCTGACCGTTCCGGTATCGGTCGTTGCCAAGGACGGTCATGTCGCCGGGCTTGAATGTATTCGCACCGAACTGGGCGAACCCGATGCGAGCGACCGGCGCCGTCCAGTGCCGGTGGAGGGATCGGAATTTGTCATCGACTGCGACGCCGTTATCCCCGCCATCGGCCAGCGTACCGACACCACCTGGTCTGAAGACCTGAAGGACCTGCAATGGACCCGGCGCCAGACCCTGTCGGTCGATCCGCACACCGGGCAGACCAGTATCGCCCATATCTTTGCCGGCGGCGATGCCGTTACCGGTCCGGCCACGGTCATCGAAGCCGTAGCGGAAGGCAACCGCGCAGCCGAAGCGATGCACTGCTTTCTCGAAGGGGGGGGCATGGAGGCCCATGCAGCAAAGCATGAGCAAAATCCCCCGTCGGACCAGCAGTGGGCGGACGTGCCAGCCGATGCGAAAGCCGCACCGCGCAGCGAACCGCCGACGCTCACGCCCGACGAGCGCGTTACCGGGTTTGAAGAGGTTGAACACGCCCTGAGCGAAGCCCAGGCGCGCGAGGAGGCCGGCCGCTGCATCAACTGCGGTGTTTGCTGTGAGTGCATGCAGTGCGTGACGGCCTGCGAAGCCAAGGCCATCGACCACGCCATGGCGCCCGAAAAGATCGAGGTGAAGGTGGGCAGCATCATTCTGGCCACCGGCTATGATGTCATGGATCCTACACCCTTCAAGCCCTATGGTTACGGCCGTTATCCCAACGTATACACGGCCCTGGAGTTCGAGCGCCTCAGCAACGCCACCGGCCCCACCGGCGGCAAGATTCTCATCCGAGATGAAATGGACCAGTTTGCCCGGCCGCCCAAAAGCGTTGCCCTATTGCACTGCATCGGCAGCCGCGACGTCAATTACCATGAGTACTGCTCGCGGGTCTGCTGCATGTATGCCCTGAAATACACTCACCTTATCAAGGAAAAGGTGGGGCACGACACGCCGGTCTATGATTTCTACATCGACATGCGCTGTTTTGGCGAGGGCTACGAGGAGTTCTACCGTCGCTGCCAGGAGGAGGGCACCATTTTCATTCGCGGCAAGGTGGCGGAAATCAGCGACCAGCCACTCACCGAGGCCGAGGCGGGCAAATTGATCTGCATCGGCGAGGACACCTTGCTGGGCCGCCGCGTGCGGGTACCGGTGGACATGGTAATCCTCTGTTCAGCCATCCAGAACCGCGCCGACGCCCACGAAGTGGGCCGTATCTTTGGTGTCAATCAGGGCGCCGACGGCTTTTTCCTGGAAGAGCACCCCAAGCTGGGCCCCCTCAATACGGCCACCGACGGCGTTTTTCTGGCCGGCTGCTGCCAGAAGCCAATGGATATTCCCGATACGGTTTCCCAGGCCTCGGGAGCAGCGGCCAAGGCCCTGGCCCTCGCCACCAAGGGAAAGGTGGATGTATCGCCCACCATCTCGCACATCGATCCGGACGTTTGTATCGGATGCCAGGTTTGCATCGGGCTGTGTCCCTACTCGGCCATCGACTTCGATGAGCGCCGTCAGGTCTCGGTGGTCAATCCGGCCGTGTGCAAAGGCTGCGGGAGTTGCTCCGGTTTTTGTCCCAGCGGGGCGGCCAGTTGCGAGCACTTCAAAAGCGGGCAGATTTTCGCCGAGATCGACGGCATCATGGATGCGTTATCAAATCTGTCAATTGGTATCAGCTAATAACCACCAATCCCATGGAGGAGAGAGATGGCCGCGTTCGACCCCAACATCATCGCCTTTGTCTGCAACTGGTGCACCTATACGGCCGCCGATCTGGCGGGTACCTCGCGCCTCGCTTATCCGCGGAACGTGCGCCTGATTCGCGTGATGTGCACCGGCATGGTGGACCCCCAATATGTGCTCAAGGCGCTATTGGAAGGTGCCGACGCGGTGCTGGTCAGTGGCTGCCATCCGGGGGATTGCCACTATATCAACGGCAATTACAAGGCCCGCCGGCGCATTAAACTGCTCAAGGAGATTCTGCCCCGATTCGGGATTGCCCCAGAACGCTTACGGCTCACCTGGATTGGCGCCAGTGACGGGATCGAGTTTGCCGAGGTGATGCGGGAGCTGGTCACCCAGATCAAGGACATTGGACCCAACGAGGCTCGGCAGGCCATGGTAATTTAAACAGAACTTTTTCAAGGGGAGCGACATGACCACCACGGCAAAAATTGATGTCGAACAGGGGGATTTGCTTACGGCCCTTCGTAGTCTGCTGAAGCGTATTCTGTCGCTGGAGAGCGTTGGCGCCATGCTGGTGCCCCGGGAGCTGCCCAGCGGCCAAATGGTGATGCCCACGCTGGTTACATCGCCCGATCTTCTGGAAAACGCCGACCCCCTGGCGCCGGCCTTTCCGCTCAGCGCCGCCAAAAGCGCCTCGCGTCTGACCCGCAAGGATGCCGGCACGCGCACCGTGCTGGTGTTGCGGCCCTGCGAGATACGCGCCTTCATCGAGCTGATAAAACTCAAACAGGGCCGGCTGGATGAGACGCTGATCGTCGGCATCGACTGCCTGGGGGCCTATCGCAACACGGACTATCTGCGGTATCGGCGTGCGGTGAAAGAGGACGGCACCCGTCGGTTTTACCAAAGCGTGCTGGGCGGAAACGGCGCCGCCATGGAAGGCGTGGATCCGGCACCGGCCTGTCAGGTCTGCGAATACCCCCTTCCCGACGGTGCCGACGTGGCCATCGGGCTTTGGGGGGTCGATACGGCGACGCACCTGACGGTAACCGCCCAAACCGAAAAAGGCGCGGCATTGTTGGTCGAGCTGGGGATCGAGACGACGGCGGAGCCTTCCCGGCTACAGGAGAATGTGGATGCCCTGCTGGCCGGGAGACGGGAGGCGCGGGACCGGATGTTCGAAGCGACCCGGTCCGCCACCGACAGCATCGAAAAACTGTCCGGCTACCTGGCCGCCTGTGTCAACTGCTACAACTGCCGGGTGGCCTGTCCGGTCTGCTACTGCCGTGAGTGCGTGTTCGTGACCGATGTCTTCGATCACGAGCCCGCCCAATACCTGCAATGGGCGGCGCGCAAGGGACACATAAAGATGCCCACCGATACGGTCTTTTATCATTTGACCCGGCTGGTGCACATGAGCACCGCCTGCGTGGGGTGCGGCCAGTGTTCCAACGCCTGTCCCAATGAAATCCCGTTGGCCGAGCTTTTCCGCACCACCGCCCAGGCTTCTCAGCAAGCCTTCGATTATCTGGCCGGTCGCAGTCTGGACGAACCACCGCCGTTGTCGGTGTTCTGTGAAAAAGAATTTCAGGAGATCGTGGGCATTAACTCTTGATGGAAGCGTAAAAGGAACCAAGCCATGCAGAATAAAACAGGCCATGCCTTGGTGGTGGGCGCCGGCATCAGCGGTATCCGATCGGCGCTCGATCTGGCCGAAACCGGCTACAACGTCACCCTCATCGACCGCGCCCCCCACATTGGAGGCGTCCTGACCCAGCTTGACAATCAGTTTCCAAGCAACCACTGCGGCATGTGCCGCATGCTGCCCATGGTCCAGCGCGATGCCGGCGGTCAGTTCTGCCTGCGCAAGTGGCTGTTTCACGAAAATATCGAAATTCTGACCTCCACCACGCTTGCCGGTATCGAGGGCGAGGCCGGCCAGTTCCGGGTCAAGCTGCATCAGGCGCCCACCTGGGTTGACGCCCAGCTGTGCAACGGTTGCGGGCTGTGCAAAGAGGTCTGCCCCGTGGAGGTTCCCGACGCCTTCAACGCCGGGCTTTCCACCCGCAAGGCCATCTATTTGCCGGTGCCCCATCAGATTCCCAATCCCTACATCGTCGATCTGGCCCACTGTACACGGTGCGGGGCCTGTGAGGAAATTTGCCCTACCCACGCCATCAACCTTACCGACGAAGGGCGGCGGCAGTTTAAAATCCTGGTGGTGGACGACGAACTCAGCGTGCGTGACTCCCTCAAGGAGTGGCTGGAAGAAGAGGGCTTCAGCGTCGCCATGGCCGGCTCTGGGATGGAAGCCCTGGAAATGCTGGCCGCCGAGCCGTTTCAACTGATGCTCACCGATATAAAAATGCCCGAGATGGACGGGGTGGAGCTGCTCAAACGCGCTCGGGATATGGCGCCGGAGTTGTGTATCCTCATGATGACGGCCTACGCCACCGTGGAAACCGCCGTCGAGGCCATGAAAATCGGGGCCCTGGACTATCTGATCAAGCCTTTCGACCCCGATGCGATGATTCCCAAGGTAACGGGGATCTATCAGGATATGGTCGCCAGCCATGACCGCACGCTGACCGTGGGCGCCATCGTACTCGGCAGCGGCACCGCCTATTACAACCCGGCCGAGGGCAAAAATGTCTATGGTCACGGGGGCATTCCCGGCGTTGTCACCGGCCTCGAATTCGAGCGCCTGTTGAGCGGCACCGGCCCCACCGGCGGCCGACTCGTGCGCCCTCAGGATGGCCGGCCCGTCCGCAAAATCGCCTGGATTCAGTGCGTCGGGTCCCGGGATATTCAAAGCGGGGCCGATTTCTGCTCTTCGGTGTGCTGCATGTACGCCATCAAGGAAGCCCTGCTGGCCAAGGCCTACGGCGGCGACGAGGTCGAAACGGTGATCTACTACATGGACATGCGCACCTTCGATAAATCCTTTCAGCGCTATCGAGACGAGGCCCAAAAAGTCCACGGCGTGCGTTTTGAACGCAGGCGGGTCCACTCCATTCCCGCCGATCCTCAAAACGGCGATTTGAACTTGAGCACGGTCGGCGACGACGGCCGGATTCAGGTTGAGGCGTTCGACATGGCCGTTCTGGCCCTGGGGCAGCGTCCGGCCCCCGGCACCCATGAAATGGCCGAGATGGCCGAGATGGGGGTCAACGACTGGGGCTTCTTCTGCCACCAGCCCTTTGCCCTGACCAAAACCGACCGCAAAGGCGTGGTGCTGGGGGGATCGAGCGGCGGATTGAAAAGCATCTCCGAGTCGGTGATCCAGGCGTCGGCCGCAGCCTTGAACGCCTCGTTGACCATCCATGACAGCGGTGGCTGGCAGGCCATTACAAGCGACGCGCAGCCGCCGCGCGATGTGAGCCGGGAATCGCCCCGCATTTTCATTGCCCTGTGCGAGTGCGGCAAACGGTACGCGGATCGGGTCGATTTTAAGGCCCTTGCTAGCACCCTGGCCCGTGACAGCGGTGTTTCGAGGGTCGAGGTGCTCGACCGGCTCTGCAGCGAGGAGGGCTGGTCGTCGCTTGCCGAAAAGATCGGCGCCGAGCTTCCCAACCGGTTGGTGATCGGCGCGTGTCACCCCTATCTCTACCTGAAAAAACTCAAGGCCTTATCCCGCCGGACCGGCCTTGACGCCAATCTGATGGATGTGGTGGACCTGAAGCTTGAAACCCTATTTAATGATGCGGAAACGAAGACGGAAGAAATCGCACCCGGAGAGGTGTTGGCTAAAATCCGCATGGCCGCCGCAAGGTTAAGACGCATGGACCCCATGCCCGCGCCGCGATTGGACGTGAACCAGCGGGCACTGGTGGTTGGTGGCGGCATCGCCGGCATGACCGCCGCCCTGGCCATCGCCGGGCACGATTACGAGGTAGACCTGGTGGAGGCAGGCGATTCGCTGGGCGGCAACCTGAGATGGCTGAGCCGTACCATCGACGGCGGCGAACCGCACCAGTTGCTGGAGACAAATGAGAAGCGGGTCAACCAGAATCCCAGGATCAAGGTGCACACAGGCAGTCACGTGGTGGGCAGCTTCGGGCAGGTGGGAAGCTTTATCACCACCTTTGAAAATGCCGAGCAGCAGAGCCACACCATCACCCACGGGGTGACGGTCCTGGCCACGGGCGGCGGCGAGGCTCCCACAACCCTTTACCGCCACGGCGAAAGCGGCGCGGTTATCACCCAGAAGGAGTTGGAGCAGCGCCTGAGCAGCCAGCAGATGGACCCCCAAAACCTGTCGACGGTGGTGATGATCCAATGCGTGGGATCGAGGGAAGAGCCCCGAAACTATTGCAGCCGTATCTGCTGTCTGAACACCCTGAAACACGCCCTTTACATGAAATCCCGGAATCCGGACATGGCCATTTACGTGCTCTACCGGGACATGATGGCCCACGGGTTCGGCGAAGCATACTACACCAAGGCGCGGCAAGCGGGGATTCTCTTTATTCAGTACACCCTGGACCGCAAACCCGAAGTGCTGGCCATGCAGGACGGCGATGCCCAATTGCAGGTGAAGGTCTTCGAGCCCATCATTGGCGCGGACGTTATCATCAAGAGCGATCTGCTGGTGCTGGCCACGGGGATCAACCCCCAACTGCCCGCCGATCTGGCAACTGCCTTCGGGATCGATCTGGATATTGACGGCTTTTTTCAGGAGGCCGACGCCAAATGGCGGCCGGTGGATTCCTTCAAGGAAGGTGTTTTCGCCTGCGGGCTTGCCCATTCGCCAAGGTCCATCGACGAAACCATCGTCACTGCCGAGGCCGCCGCCCAGCGTGCGCTGCGCATCCTTGACGAGGCCCGGATGCCGGCGGGCAAACTGACCGCCGGGGTTCGCCATGCCTTGTGCAGCCTTTGTGAACGCTGCATCCCGGCATGCCCCTACGGTGCCCGCGGTATCGACCCGGAAGAGAATTGCATCGTCATCAATCCGGTCATGTGTCAGGGGTGCGGGGCCTGCGCCGTCGCCTGTCTGAATTTTGCCGCGATGCTGAACGGCTATTCCTCCCAACAGATGTTCGATGTGATCGATGCGGCCGTCACGTAAGACGACCTATCGTCGCTCTTGAAGCGGCATTCATCAATTTGAAAAGGCGGTACGCCATGGAAACATTATCCCAGCAACCGATATTCATCGAACCCATGGCCGGGAAAACCTCGGATCTGAGCCGGGTGGCCGCCATGGTGCAGGCCTGTATTCAGTGCGGCACCTGCACCGGATCATGTCCCAACGCCTTTGCCATGGATTTTACCCCCCGTCGGCTCTGGCGTTTGGCTGCGATGGATCAGGCCGATGAAATTTTTGGCAGCAAAACCTTCATGCTCTGCTCGGCCTGCTACACATGCAGCCTGAGATGCCCACGAGGGCTGCTGTTGACCGACGCCATGGGCGTATTGAAACAGATCGCCGCCAGACGCAATCTCTCCAAACACAAAAGCGGAACGCTTTTCTACCGAAACTTCATGGAGAGCGTCCGCCGCCATGGCCGCGTACGCGAAATGGAGTTCATGACCCTCTACTTCGGCGCCATGCGCAACCCGCTGCTGCCGTTAAGGTTCGCTTCTCTGGGGCTTAAACTCATGCGCAAGGGCAAGGTGTCGCTGCAATTGCCCTCCAAGGGCAATGGGAAGCTGGATGCCATTTTCCGAAAAATCGAAGCATTGGAGCAAACGTGATGAAGTACTTCTACTATGCGGGTTGCTCGCTGGAGGGATCGGCCATGGAATACGACCGATCGACCCGGGAATTTCTGACGGCCATGGGGGGCGAACTCACGGAGATCGAGGATTGGACCTGCTGTGGCGCAAGCGCCGCCGAGTCGGTCAGTGGACTGCTTTCCCTGGTGCTGCCGGCCCGCAATCTGGCCCTGGCCGAACAGCAAAACGGACCTCAAGAGATCGTGGTGCCCTGCAGCGCCTGTTATCTGAATCTCAGAAAAATAGGGGAGACGGTGCGCAAGGACCCCGATATGCTGGAAACCATCAATACGGTCCTAACCGAGGATAACCTGAAACTGAAGGGCGGGCTAAAGGTTCGTCACTTGCTCGATGTGCTGGCGGTTGACATCGGCTCCCAACGGGTGGCGGAAAAGGTCCAAAACCCCTTGGACGGGCTCAAGGTGGCCCCCTATTATGGGTGCCAATGCCTGCGACCCTACACGGTTTTTGACGACCCCGAGGTGCCCAGTTCCATGGAGGCGCTGATTAAAGCCACCGGGGCCGGCGTATTTGGCTGGGAGATGGGCGCCAAGTGCTGCGGCGCCTCGCACATGAGCACCAAACCGGAGGTGGGACTCGAATTGGTGGGGGCCATCCTGTCGGCGGCACAGGGAGCCGACCTCATCGTCACGGTTTGCCCCATGTGCCAGATGAATCTGGAGGCCTTCCAGAAAAAGGTCGCCCAGCGTATCGGTAAACCCGTGGAGATAACCATTCTTTACCTGCCCCAGCTCCTGGGGCTGGCCATGGGACTCTCCGCCGAGCAGTTGATGATTCATAAGAACCTGGCCGTCAGCGCGTCGTTTCAGGAAAGAATCCGCCAGGTGGCCTGACGGGCCGCCATCGCTATCGCTATCGGTATCGACATCGTCTTTTCATCGATACCGATAACGATAAACAAGCGGTTTACAACCAGTAGGATCTTCTTTTTTCCAGCATCACTCCTTGAACTTCGCCGGCTGCCGGTTCACGCTCACCACCGGGCAGGTGGCCGACAGGGCCACGCGCACAACGGTCGAGCCCAGGAACGCTTTCTCGGGGTTCGTCTCTTTCGAATGGTGGGCCATGACGATGAGATCGGCATTCTTCCAGCGGGAGAACTTCAATATCTCCACATACGGGGTGCCTTCCCAGGCGTCGCACTGGTACTCGCCGTCCTGCTCCGTGGGCAGGCAGTATTTGCCTCTCATCAGGGCCTTGGCATCGAGGATCTCTTTTTCCACTTTGGCCTGATCGATGATCAGCGTGTTCGGATCCTCACCGGTGGGCAGCACATGAAACACGTGCAGCTTGGCCTGATGCAGCTGCTGAATCCGCTCGGCGAAACTGAAGGCGTGGTCGGCCGAGGACGAAAAATCGGTCGCCAGGACAATGTTGGAAAAGGTTACCTGAATCGAACGGGTCGCCTCGAAGCGCTTGTAGATGGCGAAAACCTTCTCCACCATGGCCTCGGGGTCGAAGGGTTTGTTGAGGTAGTCCAAGGCGCCTATCTTCATGGCATCCACGGCCGTATCCACCGTGGCGTAAGCGGTCATCATCACCACAACAAGATCCGGGTGGGCCTTGTGCGCGCGTTGCAGCAGTTCCACGCCGTCCATGCCGGGCATCTTGATGTCGGTGAGCATCAGGTGGAAGGGCTCGTTAGCCAGCTTTTCCAGGGCCTCGTCTCCCGAAGCCGCCATCTCGACGGTGTAGTTCTCATCGCTGAGCCATTCGTTGAGCGAATCCCTCAGGACAAGCTCGTCGTCAACCACCAGAATTTTGAAATCGGCCCTGTCGGTCACTAAGTCGCTGGTCCAGATCTTGGGAACCGTTTCCGGGACCACCATCACCGGACAGCGGGCCTTCTGGCTGACCCGCTCAAGGCAACTCCCGGTCATGCCCCACCTTTTGGGCAGTCCTTTCTCCACCTCGTTTTCCTGAGGGTTCATGACGATCAGATCGGTGTTCATGCGGTAGGCGAAACGCAGAATTTCGGTGTGGGGCAAGCCGGACACCACATCGATGCTGTAGTTTTCTACTTTGAACTTCTCAAGACGTTCATGATAGTAGGTTTCGATCTCTTTTTTAATCGCATCGACCTCGCCGGAGGCTTCCAGGTAACGCACCGTTCCCCAGCCGTGGGAGTCGATTCCAAAGGCATGAAAGATGTGCAGATGGGCAGCGCTCTGCTTGGCCAGCGCAAAGGCCATGTCAGCGGCACGGTTGGACGCCGTGGTCGGTGATGCAGCGAAAAGAATACGCTTGAACATGGTGCCTCCTTTACTTGTTTGCATGACGTTCGTTTGAGTTCCACTTCGGCGTTGGGGGGTTGCGCCCCGTTCCGGGATGCCGGATCGAGCCGCAACCCTCGTCAAACGCCCTTGGTTCGCACCTCATGATCGGCGGTTGGCAGGGAAATGGTAAACACCGTCCCCTTGTTGAGGCGGCTATCGACGTCTATCAACCCCTTGTGCCGGTCGATGATGCCATAGACCACCGAAAGCCCCAATCCCAGCCCTTCTCCTTCGGTTTTGGTTGAGTAAAACGGGTCGAAAATCTTCCGCAAATCCTCTTTGGGGATGCCCCGGCCCGTATCGGCCACCGCGATTTCGACCATCTCCTTCTCGGTGTTGAAGCCGCTGCTGATGGTCAATTCACCGCCTTCCGGCATGGCATCGATGGCGTTGAAAATCAGGTTGATGATGGCCTGCTGAATCTGATTTTGATCCCCCATGACAGTCGGCGTCTGGGGGGAAAAGTCGGTTCGAATCAGGATATTGGTGAGCATCAGCTTGTGCTCGCTGAGCATGACGCACTTCTCCAACAGCTCCACGATGTTGACGGCACTGATTTCCAGATCGGATTTGCGCGAGAAGGAGAGCAGGTTGGAGACGATTTTGCTGCAGCGGCTGGTCTCGCTCTCGGTAAGGGTCAGATAGCGCTTGAATTTCTCCAGGCTTTCGGCCCTAGGGAGCCACGACCGATCATCTTCAGCATCAGGCGCAGGTAATTGAGAATGCCCGCCAGGGGGTTGTTGAGCTCGTGCACGACACTGGCCGACAAGCGCCCCAGGGAGATCATCTTATGCTCGTGCAGCAAACGCGCCTGGTCGGCGAATTGTTGTTCCAGACGTCTGATCTCCCTCAGGTCTCTGAAAAAACTGACAATGCCAATCTCTTTGCCATCTTCGAACATTGCCGTGGCCGAGAGTTGAACGGGAATTCTCTCGCCGCTTTTGTTCTTCAGGGTCGTTTCCCAGAGAAATAGGCGGTTTTGCCCGCTATGGGCCTCGGAGCGCATGGCGGCCTTGAGATCTTCGAACATCACCGCTTCGGGGAAAAAGTCCCGGAAACGGTAACCCCTTTTCACCTCTTCGGCGGTGTACCCCATTAATTTCTCGGCACTATGGTTGAAAACGATGATGTTGCCGTGTTTATCCGAAGCGGTGATGGCGTCGATGGAACTCTGGATCAGGTTGTGTTCAAAGGCATAGCGTTTGGTCAACTCGCTTTCCAACTGCTTGACCAGGCGCAGGTCCCTGAAAAAACCAACCGTGCCGATCTCCCGGCCGTTCTCTTTCAGTAAAGTGGCCGAGAGCAGGATGGGAAACCTGTTGCCTGTCTTGTCACGCCCCTCCAGCTCGTAATTGACCAAACGGCCGGGGCCGCCGTATTCCGAAGCGTTGATCAGCCTTTTTACTTTGCGGGCATCGTTGTCGTAGTAAAGCTGATTGACATGCATGCCGGCAAGGGCCTCTTCGCTCGTATACCCGTAGATCCTCTCGGCGCTTTCGGTGAAGATGATGATGAACCCCTTGCGATCCGCCGCCACGATGCCGTCGATGGAACTCTGGATGAGATTGTTCTGGAAATCATGCGCTTTTTGAAGACGCCGCTCCATCTCCTTGCGCTCGGACTGATCGACGATGATACCTTCGTAGCCGGTAACCCGGTCCTGATCATCGTAACGCACATTGCTGTGGATGAGGGCGGAAATAACTCCTCCGTCCCGGCGTTTCAGGTCCACCTCGTAATGGTTGATGGAACCTTCGCGCTCGATTTTCTCCCGCCAAAGCATACACTCTTGGGGGGTTACATAAAGCTCCGTGGCGATATCGATTTGAAGCAGATCCTCTTTGCGTTCGTAGTTCAGCATGTTCAGCAGGGCTTCGTTGGCGTCGAGAAAACATCCTTCCCGGCTGCTGATAAACACCCCGCAGCCGATACGGTCAAACAGGCGTCGATAATCCTCGATGGAAGCCGTGAGACGTTTTTCACGCTCCTTGCGCCGAGTGATATCCCGATAGGTGCACATATGAAGCATGGAACCGTCGCTGTTCTCCATGGGCAGTTCATAGACCTCGAAGGTTTTGTTGAGATGAGCAACGGTATGCTTCCAACGCAGGGTTTCGCCCTTGAGCACCTCCTTGGCGCGGCACCAGGGGCAGACGTGAGTACCGTCGGCGATGATCTCATAGCACTTTTTGCCGATACCCTGGCCAAAGGTGGCCATGGCTGTTTTGTTCATGAATTCGATGACATAGTCATCATTGATGATGTAGGTACTGGCCTCCATGGCATCGAGAATAGAAGCCAATCGCTGGATAACTTGTTCAATCATGTCTCACCTCATTTTCGTTTAGAAACAGGCCGTGAACATGATGAACTCGTAAAAGGCCGCCAGGTGCCGGTTGTACGGATTGTCGATAAGTGATGTTGGCGGGTAGCGAGTATGAGCGCTATTTTTTACGAGACTGCAAAAAACGATCTGTTATCAGATATAGCTCATTTTGAGGTGGAGCACAATCCTTACCTGAGCAATACCACCGGGCGTGCAGGCCAATGGCGGTCACGGGGCGGGAATACGGATCAGGTCAAGGCGCCTGGGCGGCGCTTCAAGAAAAAGGGTAACGGTAGAGCCAGGTTGGGCCAGGGGGCGATCGATCCCTGATTCATCAATAATTTTCAGGATCCTGTCGGGGCGTGCGGGCACACCGGGGGAGAGAACATCCACCGCCTCGCCCGTGTGAATCTTATTTTTCACAAGCACGCGGCTTCCTCCGCTTGTTTCCGGATCACCGATTACCTTGGCCACGAAACGAAAGCCGGGAAAAATCAAATTCTCGCTGTTGGAAGTCGTCTGGCTTGTATCTGAAAGATAAAATCCGGTGCAGTAACCGCGATGGCTGATGGCGGCCAGTTCGCGTTGCCAGTGCGGCCGAACCTCGAATCCTTCCGGATTAGTGTGCCAGAGATCGATGGCTTCGCGGTAGACCTTCACCACCCCGGCCAGGTAATGGATACTCTTCATGCGCCCCTCAATCTTGAGAGAACAGACGCCCGCCTTAATCATGGCCGGCAGATGCCCGATCATGCAAAGATCCCGGGAATTGAAGATATAGGTGCCACGTGAATCCTCGACAAGGGGGAAGTACTGGCCGGGCCTTGTCTCTTCCATCACCGCATAGTTGAACCGGCAGGGCTGGCAGCACATACCGCGGTTGCTTTCCCGATCAGCCATGAATCCGGACAGAAGGCAGCGTCCCGAGACCGCCATGCACATGGCGCCGTGGACAAACGCCTCCACATCGATATCTGACTGAAGGGCTATCTCACGAATTTCGTCAAGGCTCAGCTCCCGGGCCGCGATGATCCGGCTTGCGCCCAGGTTGCGCCAGAACCGGGCCGCACCGACATTGGTGGTGTTGGCCTGAGTGCTGATGTGGATCGGTATTTCCGGTATCTGTTTGCGGGCCATGGCGAAGATGGCCGGATCGGCGACGATGATCGCATCGGGCCGGACGGTTTTCAGAAATGCGAGATAGTCGGAAATGGCCGGGGCCTCGTCATTGCGCGAGTAGATGTTGACGGTGACGTACATGCGCACGCCATGCTCACGGGTCATCCGCCTGGACGCCAGCATGTCGTCCCTGGAAAAGTTGCCCGACAGGTTGCGCAGGTTGAAATCCTGACCACCTAGATAGACCGCATCGGTACCGTAATGGATGGCGATTTCGAGCTTCTCGGGCGAACCGGCCGGTGCAAGCAGCTCAATTTTAGAATTATTAATGGTTAGCATATTTCATTATTTAACGGTATGTTAATTATCAACCCTTAAATCTTTTCTTTAAATAAAACAGAGAGCGTTCAAGGGCCTCTTCCGAATAAATCTCAAGGCAAAGCAAGTCGTCGAAGCCGTTTAGCAGATCAACGACTTCGTTTAGATGTGCCTCGGACAGCCGGTCCAGGGGAAGGTGATCCCTGGCGCCGTCCACCCCATGCAGGTGAAAGACGGAAATACGTTCCCGCCAGCGCCGAAAAAAAGGTTTCAGTGGCTTTCCATGGGCCAGCAGATGCCCCATATCCATACACACGGAAAGATCGAGCGACTCAATGATCGGTTCGGCCAGGGCAAAGTCATAATTCAGATTTTCGATGGAAAGGGAGCGGCTGTCAATTCCACAATGGAGAACCCGTTTGATCGTTTCCATCGTATGCATTTGCCAGCGCTGATCATCTGTATCGTCTGGCTCACGTTCCAGGTGCAGGGTAAAGGTGCTGGGCGAAAGAGGCCTGCAACGCTCGATAAAGGCCTTCAAAATGTTGGAGGCCTCATTGCGTGTTTCGGCATCGCTATGGCCCGGGAAAATATCCGATGGCAGATGAACGTTAAACGTGAGATTGCCTGTCTGGCCAAGCCGGGCTATTTGATGAATAAGCTCACTTGACGGCAGGCTGCCCTCATACCGGCTTTCGAAAAAAAGGAGCTGGATTTCATCCACGAAAGGCGCCAACCTTTCGACATTTTCCGCATAGCCCGCCCGGAAAATAAAGGAGGGGCAGGCAAGGGTGAAAGGAAAACATCCCTTGGCACGGGTTTTTAAAGGAGAAGGGGTTTCAATGCAGCTCACGACAATCCCCGGGTGACGAGAATCGACAACTCGGCAAAGGCGTATACCAGCACGGCCGTGGTCAGCATCAGCCGGCAGGCGTTTTCAATATGGGCCGGCTGGGCATCGCTCAGTCCCTTGCCGATCACCGGTTTTTCCACCAGCCGGCCGTGATAATAATTGGGGCCGCCCATCCAGAGCCATAGGGCTCCGGAAAAGGCCGCCTCGGGATAGCCGGCGTTGGGGCTGGCATGGAGCCGACTGTCACGCCGGGCCACGGACAGGACATTGCGCCAGTCAAGATTCAGTAACTTGGCGCCAAGGGCGACGATGGGCACGCTAAGCCGGGCGGGAACATAGTTGACCACATCGTCAAGGCGCGCGGCGAAGCGGCCGAATTCCAGGTAGCGTTCGTTTTTGTAGCCGATCATGGAGTCCAGGGTGTTGACCATTTTGAATGCTAGGGCCAGGGGCGCGCCGCCGATCACTGCGAAAAAAATAGGGGAGATTACGCCGTCAACAAGGTTTTCGGCCACGGTTTCCACAGCAGCGCGGATCACGCCGGTATCATCCAGGCGATCCACCTCGCGTCCCACGATCATGGACACCTCCCGCCGACCGGCTTCTATTCCGGAATCGCTCAGGGATTTTCCCACCTTGTGGGCGGCATTGGCCAGGTCCTTGGCCGAGATACAGGTGAACAGAAGGATTGCCTGAACCGCGATGCCGGCCAGGGGATTGAATTTGTTGGCCAAATTCACGACAATGACGCCGATCAGCCAGACACCGATCACCAGAGTGGTTGTCATTAAGGCACCGGCGGTTGTGGTGGACAGCTTCAATCCGCGAAAGCGCGGTTCGAGAATGTCAATGGCCTTGCCCATCCAGCGCACGGGGTGGGGCATGCGGGGGGGATCACCCAGCCAGAAGTCCAGGGCCACGGCCAGGGGCAGAGCCAGTGCCAACCATTCATTTCCCATGGGAACCTCCGGTCTGCGCATGCCCATGGCAGAGCTCCGCCAGCAGCCTTGCCGCGCGGCGGTTGTTTTCTTCGGATTTCATAGACAGGCGGATAAAGGCTTTATTCAGGCCGGTGAAATTGGCGCAATCGCGAATCAGGATGCCCTGATCGGAGAGGTGTCGCCAGGCCATCGGAGCATCAAGGCCGTCCGGCAGCCGCATCAGTATAAACGAAGTGACCGACGGAAAACAGTGAATGCCGGTTTGGCTCAGGCCATCGCGCATGATTGTTTTCTGCGTTTCCAACATTTGCCGGGTGGTCTCCAAAAAGGCGGTAACCGGCGCCATGTGGGCCATCAACCAGGTGACCGCCGCCTGAGCCAGGCTGTTGACCGACCAGGGCAGGACATAGGCGGCCAGCTTTTGAATAAGTTCCGGCGGCGCCTTGACGAATCCGATGCGCAGGCCCGGAATGCGGAAGGCCTTGGACATGGAGTTGAGCACCATCACATTGGGCAGATTGGTCCCTATCATGCTGATGGCGTGCGGCTGCAATGCAAAGGGCAGGTAGGATTCGTCGATGATGAAAAGGGTTTCGGGGCATTCACGGCACAAGCTGTCAATGGATTTGCGCGATACCATCGCCCCGGTGGGGTTATTGGGGTTGCATAGAAACACCAGGTCGACGTCCTTGGCTTTTTGGGCAATGGCCGCCATGTTCGGCACGAAATTATCGTTTTCCCGGCAGATCAGATGCTCACAGGCAACGCCGTTCATGGCGCAGGAATCCCGATAGTCCGAGTAGGTTGGTCCCACCACCATGGCTTTTCGGGCGCCGATGGCCCGTGGGATGAGGTGGATCAACTCCGTGGTGCCGTTGCCGGCCATGACCGTCTCGGGGGTGATGTCGTGAACTTTAGAAAAGGCGCTTACGATGCCGCCGGCGTCCACCTCGGGCAGGGCCGCGATCACCGACAGGTTGGTTTTCAGGTGATCCATGAGCTCCGGCATGGGCCCCAGGGGATTGACATTGGCGCTCATGTCAACGATTTCGGAAGGCTCGCAGCCCAGGCGCCGGGCCAGTTCATAGATGTTGCCGCCGTGGCCGCCGATCATGCCGCACCTCCCACACACAGGGCCAGAAACAGGGCCGTTTCCATGATTTCGGCCATGGCGCCCAGCATGTCGCCGGTAATCCCGCCCATTTTCCTTTTGTAAAACATAAGCAGGGCCGCGATGACGATGACGAAAAAGAGATTCATCACAAGACCGCGCCAGCCTAAAAAAAGAGACAGCACAACGGGAATAAGCAGATACCTGAAATGCATGAGAGATACCGGCGTTTCGAAAAACGCGCTGCCGGTGCCTTCCTCGCCACGGGCGTATTCAAGAAAGCGCATGCCGAATATCATGGCGCCGCGGGCATAGGCCGGCACGATACAAAGGGCCAGGAAGCGGGTTTCATTCACCGCACCCAGTGCCACGGTTTTTGTGATCAGGCCGCAGACCACGGCGATCAATCCCATGGCGCCCACGCGGCTGTCCTTCATGATGGCCAGTTTGCGCTCGCGTTCGCGTTGGCCGTAAAGCCCGTCGGCGGTGTCGGCCAAGCCGTCAAGGTGAAATCCGCCGGTGATCACGGCCAGCAGGACAACATCCAAAGCCGCCGCCACGGGAAGTGGCCAAATACTGGTGATCAGGCAGTCGAAGAGGGCAAGAAGCAGGCCGATGGCCAAGCCAGCCAGGGGAAAACCCACGATGATGTTTTTGGGATCGAAAGGACGCGGCTTGCCCAGGGGCAGACCACTGATAAATTGCAAGGAGGCGATAAGCGCGTTCATGGTTATTTTTGTAGCGACGGTTTGATGGTTACGGGAATGCCGGCCACGGTCCAGATTACCCGGTCACAGGCGGCGGCCATGGCCTGGTTGGCCCATCCGGCATAATCGCGATAAAGCCGGGCCAGAGGATTTTCGGGAACAATGCCGGCGCCCACTTCGTTGGAGACCAGCACAATCGTGCATGGCGCCCTTCGTACGGCTTCGGCCAATTTTTCGATATGACTGCGGATGTGCGTCTCGTCCTCGTTTTCCATGAGCAGATTGCTCATCCACAGGGTCAGGCAATCAACCAGCATCACATCGGTGTGGGGGCCTTGTTCGGCAATGGCGCCCGCCAGGTCAATGGGAACCTCCAGGGTCCGCCAGGCATCGCTGCGTTCCGCCTGATGATTTTTAACCCTTTTACGCATCTCGTCATCGTAAGGCACACAGGTGGCCACGAAGACGCGTTGTTCTCCCATGCTTTCGGCAAGGTTCAGGGCCTGCGTGCTTTTGCCACTGCGGCATCCGCCCAGAACCAGGATTTTTTCGTTCGTTTGCATTACGTTTCCAACCCGGCTTCAGTGTTCACGCCTGCCTTTACGATCCGTTCCAGATGTTCGATATCCACATGCTGACAAAAATGATCGGCCAGAAGCGCGTATTGCTCAAGTTTGGCCGCAAGCCCCCCCGTGACTGGAACCTCGATCCCGGACAGATTAGCGGCCTGCAGCCAGCATTCGATCAGGGCCGGGGTATCGAAAAGACCATGCATGTAGGTGCCGATGACCCGGCCATCGTCGGCCAGACAGCCGTCCTGGTCATCGGCCGGGCTGCCGTTGCGTTCCTTGACATCGACCAAGGGGATTCCCCCCTTCAAAACCGTTTGGCCCATGTGAATTTCGTATCCGGTGCCCTGGATGCCGTTCCAGGTGAATTGGCTCAGGGTGGTCGTCTTGGGCGCCTTGAGCGTGGTTTCAATGGGCAACAGTCCCAGCCCCTGGCTGGTTCCCGGCGCTCCTTCCAGGCCGCCGGGGTCATGCACGGTAAGTCCCATCATCTGATAACCGCCACAGATTCCGGTAACATGGCCTCCGGCTTGATGGAACGCGTTGAGGTGCGTCTGCCAGCCACTGGTTTTGAGCCATTCAAGATCATGGCGGGTGTTTTTGGAGCCGGGCAGAATCACCGCTTTGAACATGGAGAGATCCTGGGGCTCCTGAACAAAATGAACGGAGATGCCGTCGACCGCCATCAAGGGATCGAAATCGGTGAAATTGGAGATGTGCGGGATGCGGATCACGGCAACAGCCGGTTTATCCCCGGCCGTGGGCGATACCGTGCGCGGTTTTTCAATCACCACAGAATCTTCCGGATCGATGCGGATATGGTCATACCAAGGCACCACGCCCAATACCGGCAGGCCGGTTTTGTTTTCGATCCATTTCACGCCTTCCTCGAAAAGCCGCAGATCGCCCCGGAAGCGGTTGATGACGAAGCCCTTTATCAATCGTCGAAATTCCGGTTCCAAGCATTCCAGGGTGCCCACCAGCTGGGCGAAAATGCCGCCGCGATGGATATCGCCCACCAAAATGATTGGCGCCTGGGCATGGGCGGCCATGGGGCAATTGACGATGTCGTGTTTTATAAGGTTCACCTCGGCGCAGGAGCCGGCCCCTTCCATCACCACCAGATCGTATTTGTCGCGTAGCCGATCCAGCGCTCCTCTTGCCGCCGATACCAGTTTAAGCTTTTTCTGATGGTAATCCAGGGCGCTCTGGTTGCCGATGGCCTCGCCCAAGAGCACCACCTGGGAGCCCACCTCGCTGGTGGGTTTGAGCAGCACCGGGTTCATGTCCACATGGGGCGCGATGCCGGCGGCCTCGGCCTGGACGATTTGGGCGCGTCCCATCTCCAGCCCTTCCGGGGTTACCCCGGAGTTGTTGGACATATTCTGGGCTTTGTAGGGGGCCACGCGCAGGCCCTTGTCGGCGAAGATGCGGCAAAAGGCCGCCGCGACGATGCTCTTGCCAACGTCTGAACCGGTTCCAAAGACGGCCAGGCAGGGGGCTTTGGGTTTGTTTTCGGTCATGTCAGCCAATCTCGTATTTCTTCGAATACCCACGCGGGGTAACCATGAATCCATCATAGGCAAAGGTGTTCGAATTGCCGATGAACACCGTGGTCTGCATATCCACCTCGGCCTCGTGCAACCGGTCCAGCGTGGTCAGGGTGACGCGCTGGTTGTCGCGCATGGCGCCGGTAACAATGCCCACCGGGGTAGACCCTTTCCGCTGGGCCAAAGTAATTTCCTGTGCCCGGATCAGATGATCGATGCGGCGATGGCTTTTGGGATTGTAGAGCACGATCACGAAATCGGCCCGCGCCGCCGCCTCCAGCCGGGCCTCGATGGTTTCCCAGGGGGTCAACAGATCGGACAGGGAGATGGCGGCGAAATCGTGGGTCAGGGGCGCGCCCAAAAGGGAGGCACCGGAGCAAAGGGCCGGAATGCCGGGCACGATTTCGATGGAAAGGCTTTTTTCGTTTTCCGGATCGGTTGCGGCGCCGATGGCGATTTCGCGTTCCCGGCACATTTCCAGCACCAGGCCGGCCATGGCGTAAACGCCGGGATCACCGCTGGAAACCACGGCGCAGGAGGTGCCGCCAAGGGCCAGATCCAGGGCCGCCGCGATGCGATCGATCTCTTTTTTCATGGCCGTGCTGACGATCTGTTTGCCCTCGATGAGCGGGCGGATCAATTCGATGTAGGTCGTGTAGCCGGCAATCGCCTCGGCCTCCCTGATCACCTGGGAGGCCCGCGGGCTCATGTGGTCAATGCCTCCGGGTCCGATGCCGACGACGAATAGCTGTCGATGGCCACGGCCAGGGTGACGTTGGCTGTTTTCCGCTTGGGAACGATCAGGCGCCCCCGTGGGGTTGCCAGAAGAGCTGCTGCTTCGCATACGCTTTGCACTCCTATGTGTTTTTGTACCGTGGCCGAAGGTGTCGGCACCTGCGCCGCCACGGTGTCAAGCTGCTGTCGGGAGAAAAAGATGGGCTCGATGCCAAGCGAGTCGGCCAGGGCCAGCAGGCCGGGTTCGTCGGCTTTCAGATCCACCGAGGCGATACATCGCAAACTGGACAGGCTGAGACGGTTTTCCTCGAAGGTGCCCTCCAGAAGCTCGCGCATTTCCATTACATCCGTGCCCCGGTTGCATCCCATGCCGGCCACCAGGCAGCCCGGTCGCAATACCAGCACTTCGGGTGGCAGGTCAAGGCGCTTATGGTCCACGAACACGGAGGCGCTTTGCGTGTCCGGCGGTATTTCCTTGAAAGGTTTCACCTGTCGCGTCGGCAGGTGGGCCGTCACCAGCTGAAACGGATCATGAACATAAATCGGCGAGTCGGTGAGCAGGGCCATGTTGACCGCCTTGATGGCCGCCGGATTTTCGATGATCAGACGGTTCTCTTTGGCGATGAGATCGATGGCCGGTTTGCATTTGACATCCGTGGCCGTTGTGATCACGGGTTGGCCGCCGGTAAGAGATGCCACCTTTTCTGCCAGGGCATTTGCCCCGCCCACGTGCCCGGAGACCAGGCTGATGGCAAAGTGTCCGGCCTCGTCGCATACCACCACGGCCGGGTCTTTGGTTTTGTGAACGAGATGTGCGGCAATGCAGCGAACCACGATGCCCGTGGCCATGATGAAGACATGCTGGGAGAAATTGTTGAATTGCCGGTCGACCATCTCTTTAAAACTGGAAAAGGAGACCGAGTTTTCAACCGTTTCGGCAACCGTCTTTTTAAGAAAAACGGTTCTGCTGGAAAAGCCGCCGGCAAGTTGGCCGGCCAGGTGCGCGCCGTCCGGGGTCAGGGCCCAGATGGCCGTATGCTGGGAAGCGTTTGCCATTATCGCTGCGTTTCCGCTTCACGGAAACCGTGGGCAAAGGTGCGGTCGTACAATTTGGATTTGTGGATGAGGGTTTCCAGGCTAACATCCAATACTTTCCCCACCACCACCAGCGCGGTGCGTTTGATGTTTTCACGGGCCACGGTTTCGGCCAGCTTTGACGACGTGGTCCAGATGATCTTCTCGTCCGGTTGGCTGGCGCGAAAGACAATCGCACAGGCCGCTTCGGGGCCATAGGTTTCGGAAAGAATACGCGACATCTCGTCCACCATGGAAATACTGAGATAAACGGCCATGGTGGCCTGGTGGGCCGCCAGGGAAGCGAAAGCCTCGGCCTCGGGCACCGGCGTGCGTCCGGCCATGCGCGTCAGGATCAGGGTCTGGGATATTTCGGGAAGGGTGTATTCGACCTTCAAGGACGCGGCTGCGGCAAAAGCGGCGGTAACCCCCGGGATCACCATGTAGGGGATCCCCATCTCGGAGAGCTTGGCCATCTGCTCGAAGATGGCGCCGTACAGGCTGGGATCACCGGTGTGCAGGCGCACGACGCGCTTGCCGGCGCGCCAGGCTTCGGCCATTTTTTCGACCATTTCGTCCAGGTGCAGCCCGGCGCTGCTCAGGCTTTTACACTCAGGGCAGGTCCATTTGAGCAGGGCTTCGGGGACAAGGGAACCGGCGTAGATAACCAGATCGGCCTTGGCCAGGGCCTGTTGCCCTTTGACGGTGATCAGATCCGGATCGCCGGGACCGGCGCCGCAGAAGATGATGGGGGTGGTGTCATTTGTTTCAGGTTCTGGCAAGTTTTGCTCCTTTTGGGTTGTCTGTACTCGGTGATCGGTGCTTACCGATAGCCGGTAATAATCCACACTGGATTGATTGCATCGAATCGCATGCTGTAAGGCATGGGTTTCGATCGGTTAACCTGGATTTGGATGATATCGACATCAAATCCCAGGTCTTCCAGGGTGTTGCGGGCAGCGGTCAGGTTGTCGATCAAGACCGTATTGATCACGATGATGCCGTCATCGGCCAGACGCCCGGTGGTGACTCGGATAATTTGCTCTAAATTTTCGCCGCCGCCGCCGATGAAGACCCGGTCCGGGTTGGGAAGCGCGTCAAGGCCTTCGGGCAGGCGGGCTTCGACCACCGAAAGGTTGCCAATGGCGAACCGCGAGCAGTTCTCATGGATGTGGGCGATGCGTCTGGCATGCTGCTCCACGGCGAAGATCTCTCCCCGGGTGATGAATTGGCCGGCCTCGACGGATACCGATCCGCTGCCGGCGCCCAGATCCCAGAAGACGGCACGGTCGAAAAGGCGCAGCCGGGAAAGGGTCACGGCGCGCACTTCGGACTTGGTGATCAGTCCTTTTTCATGGGCGAAATACTCGTCGGGCATACCCGGAAACAGTTGCGGCCGGCGCTGTCTTTTGGCGTCGGGTTCGAGCACCACCAGGTTGAGATCGGAGAAGAACATGGTTTGGGCCTGGCCCGCGGTGGTGCGCGTAATGCGCTCGTCCCTGGCCCCAAGGTTTTCGAGAATCGTGATTTGGGTGTCTTCCATCCGATTGTCGATCAACAGGCCGGCCAGCCACGCCGGTCCATGAGTGGGGTCGGTGTAGACCGCAACGGTTTCGCCGTCCGCCAGAAGGCGCAGCAGAGTGCCGGTACGGTTGCGGCCGTGCAGGCTGACGATGCGCACCTCCTGCCAGGGTTTCTTGATCCGCGAAAAGGCTTTCGCCACGGCCGAGACATTGGGTGAAATGCGCACCCCGTTTGCTCCCAACCGTCGCACCAGATAGGCGCCGATGCCGAAAAACAGCGGGTCTCCGGAGGTGAGAACCACGATATCATGATCGGCCATCTCGGTTTCGAGAAAATCGCCGAGCTGGGAGAGCTTTTTGTCGATTACCACTTTGCGGCAGGCAAGGTGGTCAAAAGACGCCAGAAGCCGCCGGCCGCCAACCAGAATATCCGCGGTGGAGATGATGTCAATTTGTTTCTCGGTAAGGTCGTCAACGGAGACGCCCATGCCGATGATGGTGACCGGTGGGGCCATGGGAGAGGTTTCCTTCCATTCATGAATAACGCTAAACTAGCTCGATTCCTTTTTGGTGTCAACAATCGGAACGCCCTCGTAATCGAAAAGCACGCAGCGCGCTTTCAGCCTGTTGCCGGAGAAGCCTTCGGCGCAATGGCATGCCTTGTCAGCCACAAAGCGCAACACCGACGGGGCCTTTTCCAGGAGTGGGTCGAAGGCATGACGTGCTGTGTTGGATTGCGCCACGGTCTCGGCCAGTATTTCGTCGCCCGATATCTCGCGCGTCCAGGCGGCAAGGGTTTTCAAGGTCAACTCGGATTTGGCCGCGTGGGTGTGGGGAACATTCTGTGCCATTTTGACCGCCTTGCCGAAAAAGACCGCCAGAATAACGGACGTGAATCCACGTCGGGCCGCTGCCGAAAGCGCGGCCTTGAAGAAATCGCCGATTTGGATAAATGCCACCTCGTTAAGACGGGGAAACAATTGCTGGGAGAATCGTTCGCTACGCCGGCCGGTGGTTAGAACCAGGACCGGTGCATGGGCGGCCAGGGCCACGTCCATGGATTTGTCGATGGTGGCGATATAGGCCTCATGGGACATGGGGCGTACCACGCCGGTGGTTCCCAGGATTGACAGCCCGCCGAGGATGCCCAGCCTTGCATTGAGGGTGTTTTTGGCCAGACGCTCGCCTTCCGGCACGAATACCTGAACATTAACGCCGGTCTTGACGGGATAGTCGGCCAGAACTTCCTTAACGCTGTTGGTGATCATGGACAGGGGCCCAGGTGTGATGGCCGCCTGGCCGGGTGGAATTTCAAGACCGGGCTTGGTGACCAGACCCACGCCGATGCCGCCGGTGATGTGGACACTTTCCTTCGTCAAAGATTCCATAAGGCTCACCTCGGCCCCGATTTCAGCTTTGTGGGTAATGTCCGGATCATCGCCGGCGTCTTTGATCACCGTGCAGCGGACCTTGCCCGGAGCAACCGTCCTGCAGGCGTGCACGGAAATGGTGATCGGCCGGCCGGTTAAAAAGCGGATGGTGACCGATTGCGGGGCAGTGCCGGACAAAAGCAGCAACAGCCCGGCTTTGGCCGCGGCGGCGGCCGCCGCACCGGTGGTAAACCCGCTGCGAAGCTTCTCGGAATCTTTTTTCAACGCTATTTCTTCCTTAACTGGTACTTG
Organism: uncultured Desulfosarcina sp.; assembly: GCA_963668455.2. GTDB lineage: Bacteria > Desulfobacterota > Desulfobacteria > Desulfobacterales > Desulfosarcinaceae > Desulfosarcina. Next base: position 315,370 of record CAXXOY010000007.1, on the reverse strand, counting down.
CGAACGGCGGCTTGATGCTCCTTGTGGGTGGTGGAAAACTGATGGGTGCCGTCTTTTTTGGAAACGAAATAAAAATACTTGCTTTGAGCCGGGTAAAGCGCCGCTTCGATGGCCGCTTTTCCCGGGCTGGCGATGGGGCCCGGCGGGAGCCCTTTTATTTTGTAGGTGTTGTAAGGGGTGTACGTATCGAGGTGTTTGCGTTTGAGGTCGCCGTCGAAATCGGGGATGCCGTAAATTACCGTGGGGTCGGTTTCAAGGCGCATGCCTTTTTTCAGACGATTGTGAAAAACAGAAGAGATCAGCGGGCGCTCCTCGGCGGCGCCGGTTTCCTTTTCGATGATCGAGGCCAGCGTGACCACTTCGTGCACGCTCATGCCCAACGCTTTTGCTCTTTCCCGCCACTTGGGGGTGAACGCGATGCGAAACTGCTTCACCATGGCCGAAATAATTGTCGTGCTGTCCAGACCGCTTGGGAAAAAATAGGTGTCCGGAAACAGATAGCCCTCAAGAGTGTCGGCGTCGATGCCGAGGGCTTTGGCCGTTTGAGGATCACGGGCGGTCGAGAGAAATTTGTTTTCAGGAGCAAGGCCGGCGTCGGCAACGGCCCCTGCGATCTGAACCAAGGTAAACCCCTCGGGGATGGTGACCCGGTAAAGATGAACACGGCCCTTGACCAGTTGCGCGAGAATCTGCCTTGGCGACATGGCTGCGGAGAGAACATATTCGCCGGCTTTTAGGGATTTGTCCTGCTTTTCGATGCGCGCCAGCAGGGCAAAGCGAAGGGCATCGGAAACCAGCCCCTCCTGTTCGAGCACCCGGGCGGTCTGTTTCACCCCCTGGCCGGCCGGCAGGCTGAACAGCATTTCTCGTCCTTTTTCAGCCGTTGTCAGCGGCCGGTTGGACCAGGCAAGAAATTGGTGAACAACAATTCCCGCGGCGCAGGCTGCAATGAGAATCAGGACAACGCCGACGATCAGTATTTTTTTAAGCATTGGCGATAGCTTTCGATGATTAATCTTTCATTCCACACGCTTACCATACGGCTGACAGCGATGATTGTCAAAGTGGATTTCGCCGAAACTTCGGGGGGATCGCTGGGAAGTCAACAACTGGCGTAAATAGCCTGATCCCGTGGAAACCAGTCTGGTTTCATGCAAATGATTTGTTGACAGCATGAGTTGAGTCATTTTTTGTGAGAACAATTGTCTTGACATAAAAATAAAACCAACGTTAATAAAAAGGGCAATAATTTACGAACTGAAGTTTCCCGTTTTTTATAGCCACTAGCGCACTGATGAACTTATGACTGAATTCAGAATAATCAATGATATCAATAAGTTACGAATTTTTGGGCGCGCCGTAACCTATTGATATCATTGCAAATATTCTCCAAGACTTCGGGGGAAAACGTAAAAAAGCTAATAAATACGGAATGTTAATGTTGCTTGCGAGGCCAGGTTGTGGTATGTTTCTTCTACCACGAAAAAAACACCAAAACCTGGAGGCCTCGCATGTTTATACTACACGACATTCTCAAAAAACTCAAAAGCCAATTCCCACAATCGGGGAAAGCCCAGGAACGTAGTGTTTGGTTCGTATACACGGTCATTGCCATCATCATTCCGTTTACATCGTCAAAAACATCCAATATCCTCCGATGTCTCAAAACGGTGTTCGGATTTGATTGGATAAAAAGGAAAAAGTTCTACACGTTCATGGCCTCTCCAAAAATTCCTTGGACACGGTTATGGCAAACGCTGTGGAAAACGATACCGGAGCCGTTGACCGATGGCATGTTGTTGATAGCCCTTGACGATTGTATCAATCCAAAAACGGGAAAGAAAATATTTGGCTGCGACAAAATTTTCGATCACGCCGCCAAGCAGAACCAATCCAGATATCCATGGGCACAAAACATCGTTGCCGTGGGGCTGTTAAAAAAGATCAAAGGACGGTGGGCCTGTCTACCTTTGAGCTACCGGTTCTATCTTTTGAAAAAAAGCATTAAACGTATCAACCGCAGCCATGGAGTGACGTTGGCATTCAAAAGCAAGCTTGCCATGGCCGCAGAGATGATCGCGGAAATTGCCGAAACCTTTCACCGTATTAAGGTGGTAATCGTCACGGACTCATGGTTCGGTAATAATGGTCTTTGGAAACCGTTGCACGGCAAACTGGGCATATGGGTTAATATGATATCGAGGCTTAGATCGAACAACAATTTGTTTGAACTGCCGGGTCCACATTCCAGTCGACCGGGACGTCCCCGGAAATATGGAAAAAATATCGGCAACGCTACGTCGCTGGCCGTTCGATTTAAATCCCTGGCAAGAGAATACACCGTCAATCTATATGGCCGCGACCGGACCATAGTCGCCTATGACCGGGTTCTTATGCTCAAGACAATCCGTTGCGCGATCAAGGTGGTGTGGGTCTACCGCCAAACCCAGTGGGTAGCGCTCTATTCAACCGATTTAACTTTATCGGCGCAGCAAATTGTCGAGTATTACGGCGCCCGATGGAAGATCGAAGCTTTTTTCAAAGAACTGAAGCGTGACATCGGCAGTGCCGACACTCAAACTCGGCACCCGCAGGCCGTCAGCAATCACCTTCACTTTTGCATGTTGGCGACAACCGTGGTCTGGATCTATGCCTGCCGGATGGAGAAGGCGCCAACACGACGGCATGCTGTCGATGGCCGTAATGGTTTTGCCTTCTCCGATGTTCGCCGGGCTGTTGCAAAAGCTGCGCTGGACAGTAATTTCAATAGGGTTTTCCCGTTGCAGCGAAAATCCGTCGTTAATTCTCTCGTGGAAGTACTACTGCGTATTGCAGCTTAGTAAAATTTAGCAAACTTTAGTTTACGAATCTATCTCAGGTGTTCATAAAAACTCAATAGGGAATCCCGTGCGAATCGGGAGCGGACCCGCCGCTGTAACCGGGGACGAACGCTGCCAAAAAAGCCACTTTTTGACTTGTGCAAAAGGGAAGGCGCAGCAAGTAGGATGATCCGGAAGTCAGAAGACCTGCCTGAGAGATGCAAACGTACTTCCGTGGAGAAGAAGTACGATATTATTCGTGGAAAAAAACAGGGATTCCCCGGATTGGTCTATTTTTACGATCCGGGGATTTTTTTTGTCTCCGGATGCCCATCGCGAAGGTATCGCCAGTGGCGGTGCCCTCATGCAAAAAGGAGATGAGGATGAAAAAAGTTTTGGTTGCCGGAGTGATGTTTGCGCTGGTTGCAAGCGGAGCATTTGCTGCTGACCAGGAACAGCAGGAGAACAAAGATGTCTTGGTGCAGGATGAGTTGGTGGTTACCGCCAGCCGGGTAGAGACGCGGGCCATAGATGTTCCTATAAATACCCAGGTGATCACTCGCGAGCAAATCGAAATGTCCGGTGTTACCGATGTGGGCGATTTGCTCGGCAAGTATGTCACCGGTCATTATCACAAATATAATGGAATCCTCAGCCCGGTGGGTTTGCGGGGGTTCCGCACCGACGGTCATGGTATCGATCTTCAGGGTGCCGTTCTTCTGCTCATTGACGGCCACCGGGTGGGAACCGGAAACGCGGCAAAGCTCAGCCTCGATCGTATTGAACGAGTGGAAATCATCAAGGGTTCCGCTTCCGCCCTTTACGGATCTGCGGCCATGGGCGGCGTCGTCAACCTGATCACCAAAAAAGGCGACGGAAAGCTGGGCGGCTCCGTTGGCGCGGAAGCCGGAAGTTTCGATTACTTGTATGGCCAGGCGAACGTGAACGGTGCGCTTAACGAAAAATTCCGTTTCATGGCCTCGGTCAGTGGCGAAACCATTGGCGACTACGATACAGTTGACTACGGGACGGCCTACAACACCGGTGTTGACAAAATCAACGTCGGCGGCAATCTGGTCTACACGATCAACGAAAACAATGAAATTCGATTTGGCGGCAACTATGCCGACCTGGTCGGAGAGAGTCCCTCATGGGCTGAAGGCAATTATAGCTATTACGATGAAAGCACCGAACAATATAACGATAAAAGCACGGGTTATGCCGACCTGGAATACAATGGTGCCTATCTGAGCGACCAGGTTCGCTATAAAGCGACCCTTTATTATCTGTGGGACAAAAACCATTGGTACACCGGTTCGACGAAAGCCGAATCCGACCAGACCAAATACATTCAGCAGACCTTTGGTACGGATCAGCAGTTGACCTGGAAAATCGCCGACTGGAATACCCTGCTGTTCGGACTGACCTGGGACGGCATGGAGCAGGAAGGCGAAGGTGTGGCCGATTATCAGCCCACGGCCCCCTACACCCCCGACCTGGATTATACCACCCAGGGTTATTTTATTCAGGATTCTCTCGACCTGTTCGACAATCGCCTCAATATCATCGCCGCCGTTCGTTACGACCGTTTTGATATCGAAACGATGAAGACGAAGTCGGATAGTTCCGAGGATTTTGCAGCCATAAACACTGATTTTTCCCATGTTTCGCCCAAACTCGGTGTGGGTATGAAATTTTTTGAGGAACGCCTTCGCCTGCGGGCCGATTTGGGAGAAGCGTTCAAAGCGCCCAGCGCCGGCCAGTTGGGGTATGATACGTATTTTTATACCTATCATTATTTAGGGAATCCCGACCTTGATCCGGAAACGTCATTTACCTATAATTTCGGTTTGGATGTATACCTGGAATCGATCAGCTTCAAGGCGGATTACTTTCACACCGATTATGAAGACAGAATTTCCACTACTTACAGTTCCGATGGAACTTACACCATCGTATCCTGGGAAAACACGGACAGCGCCGTCATCTCCGGACTCGAGTTTTCCGTGGATTGGGATTTTGGCGAGACCTTGGGTCTTCCCTTCAGCGCCTCTCTCTGGTCCAACATGAGTTTTAATCTTGAAAGAGAAGATGAGTCGACCGGTAAGGACCTGACCTATATTTCCGATTACGAAATCAAATCTGGACTGAAAATCGGTTATGACGGTCTGTTGGCTCAGCTCACCAATACCTATGTCGGACCACAAATGATCAGCACCACGGAGGAAAAAGCCAGTTTTCAGTTCTGGGATTTGACGATGCGATACACCTTTCTGAAGCATTGGGAAGTCAAGGCCAGCATCCTGAATCTTTTTGACGAGGATTACTCCTGGGTCAAGAATTACCCCATGCCCGAGCGCAATTATCGGGTTGGTGTGACCTATCATTTCTAACTCGCGACAGGAATAACCACTCATCATGCCGGCAGCCGCCAGCATCGGCAAAATTACGTCAGTACCTGGCCATGGCAACCGCATTTGGATTAAATGATAAGGCTAATGCAATTTTATCCCCCTCACCCTGTCCCTCTCCCGCCCGGGGAGAGGGAACGTAGCCGGTGGCTTCTTATGGTTCGTGGTTATTATGAAGTTTCCGGGCGGCACTCCCTCGCCCCTTGAGGAAGAGGGCCTGGGTGAGGGGGAATAAAATAGAGCAATTTCCCAAATGCGGTCACTTTGAGCACCTGGCAAACGCCGGCTGCCGCTGGTTTCTTAACAAATGGCAGCCCCGTGTTCTTTCGGGCACGGGGTTCATCTATAGATGGCACATCATCCAATGAATTATTCAAAACACTTCCTTAAAAAAGCCCTTGGGGCAGGAATGGCGGTTTTGCTTTTCCTGGTTCCGGTAGCCGCGCAATGCAATGACAGCGACGGAAAAACGACCGTGCGTTGTGCAAACCTGTTCAAAATTGAGTACATGAGCGACAGCGTCAAAAAGATCACTGACGGCGCCGGAAGACCAGTGATGCTGATCCCTCGCGGGAACAAGAAAAATACGCTTGAGAAGAGGGTGACCACAATCGAAATTCCGGTTCGCCATATCGCCTTGACCTGCCCCATGTATGCCGCGTTGATAAAACCCTTTGGCGCGCTTGACAGCATCGCCGGGGTCAACGCCGAAGTAGAACGCTGTTATTTTAAAGCGTTGGAAAAAGGACTTAAGGACGGCTCGATTGTCTCGCTGGGAAACGGAAACACGCTGGATTTTGAACGCACCGCCCGGTTGCGACCGGATGTGGTTTTTGCCGACAACTGGGATGCAAAAAAACTCGCCAAATTGAAAGAACTGAACATCCCCGTGGCTGTTGTCAATTGTTATTCGGAAAGCCACCCCTTGGGCAGAATGGAGTGGATCAAGTTCATGGCCGCTTTTTACAACAAGGAGGCGGATGCGAATCGCTTTTTCGATGCGGCTTTTGAAAAGGTGGAGAAAATAGCAGCCAGAGCGGGGACGGCAAAACAAAAACCCCAGGTGCTGAGCGGCGGTCTTTACTATGGCAAGGCGAGCGCGCCACTCCCGCGTTCCTGTACGGCTAAAATGATCGAGCTCGGGGGAGGGGAGTATATCATCAAGGACGTCAACCTCCCCGAAGCCATGGGCGGATACTGCAACATCACCCTTGAAGCGTTTTTCGACAAGGGCAAAAAGGCGAATGTCTACGTCTTTGAAACCGCCGCTACCGAGATCACCTCCATCGAAAAGCTGATTGCGGGAGCCGAAATTTTATCGACCATCAAGCCGGTGCAAAACGGCAATGTCTGGATTTCGCAGCCCGGCTACTGGCAGGCCCTGGACAAAATGGATGTGATCGTCCATGACCTGGCCTTCATTTTTCATCCCGATCTTTTTCCCGGCCATAAACTCACCTATTTCCGCCAACTGCCCAGGAAGGACTGATGATGAAAGTTGTCTTTGTTGGATTTAGCCATGAGTTGTCTCATTTAACATCCGTGGTTAAATCGATAGCTAATAATCATGGCATAAAGATAGATCTTCTCGCACGTCCTCCGGAGAGTATTTCAGATTCGGACACGTTCAATGCATTTCTTAAATCGGCCCAGGGCGCCGATATCGCCCTGATGCATTTGATGGGCGGCAGGAGTTGCCTTTCTCACTTTGACCGAATCATAGCCTCGTTTCGCGAATGGGAACTCCCGGTTTTTGTCGAGAGCGTTCCCTTTGACGAGGAATGCGCCACCCTGTCAACTGTCGGTAAAGACGACTACGATACCATTCATCAATACATTAAATGCGGCGAGGCCGTTAATTTCGAGAGCCTTCTTCTCTTTTTGCTGAACCGTTTCACGGGCAGCGACTTCACCGTCAATCCGCCCAAACGGTTTCCCCTGGAGGGCATCTATCATCCTCAGGTCGGCTATATCACCACGCTGGATGAATACCTGGAAAAGAAATATTCGGTGCACAAACCGACGGTAGGCGTTCTTTTCGGCCACAACCCAACAAAATCCGGCGATTCAGGTTATCTCGACAGTCTGGTGGAATCCATTGAAAGGCAAGGGGGTAATGCACTCGTCGTGTTTTTGTCGGCGACTGATTCGGCCGCAAAAAGCCTGACCTGGGTTGTCGAGAATTATCTCATGAAAAACGGCAAGGCGCTGGTTGACGTTTTGGTCAGCACCCAGGGGCATTCCCTCGCGGCGTACATGCAGGGGGAGGGAGAGGTAGACAACCTGTTTCAAAAACTCGGTGTGCCGGTTCTCAAGGCGATTGTCACCTTCAATACCTATGAAGCCTGGCGCGACGGCATAGAGGGACTCGGTTTCAGCGAAATATCCTGGAATGTGGCCATGCCAGAGTTCGATGGCCTTCTGATTACCGTGCCGATCGCGGCCAGATGCGTATCCGAAGCGGACCCCATGACCCAGGCCAAAAAGATTTCTCACACGATCATTCCCGAGCGCATGGATAAATTCGTGAGGATGAGCATCAACTGGGCGCGGTTGCGGCATATCCCGCCCGAGAAACGAAAAGTGGCCATCATTTTTCACAACTATCCCCCAAGAAACGACAACATCGGCTGCGCCGCACTTCTCGACTCCGCCCCTTCGGCAATCAACCTGCTGCAAAAAATGGAGGACCAGGGCTACCAGCTGGATAGCATCCCCGAGGATGGGAAAACGCTGATGGAAGCCATCATCAACGGCATGACCAACGACCAGCGCTGGCTGACCCCTGACGCGATGGCGCAAAGGGCCGTGGATAAAACCCCCGCCGAGCGATACGGAGAGTGGTTTGCTGAATTGCCCGAGGACGCCAGGGAAAAAATGGAGACGCATTGGGGACCGATTCCCGGAAAACTGCTTACTTACAAAGGGAGCCTGTTGGTCGGCGGATTGTTCAACGGCAATGTGTTCATCGGTCTTCAGCCGCCGCGGGCCTCGGAGGACGATGCCGCCGATATCTATCACAATCCCGAGGTTCCCATCCCGTACCATTACCACGGCTATTACCGCTGGATTCGGGATGAATTCAAGGCCGACGCCGTCATCCATTTCGGAACCCACGGCACCTTGGAATGGCTGCCCGGAAAATCCGTGGGGCTTTCCGCGTCCTGTTTCCCGGATGTCGCCATTTCCGACCTGCCCAATATCTACCCCTATATCATCCACAATCCGGGGGAGGGCACCGGCGCCAAGCGGCGCAGTTACTGCTGCATCGTGGATTATCTCACGCCGGTGATGCATAACGCCGATTCATATGAGGATCTGGCCGGCCTCGAGGTTCAGTTAAAGGAGTATTACGCCTCCAAGGGTTCCGATTCGGGCAGAGCCCAAGTGTTGCAGAAACTGATCTGGGAGGCCGTTGTTCAGGCCAATCTCGACCGCGATCTTTCGTTTACCGAGGACGCCGCTTTTGAAGATTTCGACGCTTTTCTGGAGCAGTTGCATGCCTACCTGAACGAGCTGTCCGACACTCATATTCAGGATGGGTTGCATGTCCTGGGAGAGCCGCCGACCGGTTTCCCCCTGGTGGAATTCCTGGTTGCCCTGACCCGGCTGAGCAACGGCAAGGTGCCTTCTCTGCGGCAGTCGCTGGCTGAATTCAAGGGGTATGATTATGAGGATTTGCTGGCCGTCCGGGGCAAGCTGCGCTCTGATGGCCAGACCAATGGCGATCTGCTAAACGAGCTGAACGCCATCTCGCTGGATCTGATGGAGAAGTTCCATGACGAGGACTTCAATACGGCATGTATCGGTGACCTGCAAGCATCGGTGATCGGCCGCGATCATGCGGATGTGCGGCGATGTCTGGAATACATCTCGAGTTTTCTCGTTCCGGCCTTGAACGCCACCACCGATGAGTTGACAAATACCCTTGCTGCCTGCGGCGGTGGCTACGTGCCCTCGGGACCATCGGGCGCGCCCACAAGGGGCACGGCCGACATTTTGCCCACGGGACGCAATTTTTATTCGGTGGACCCCCGGTGCATTCCTTCCATGGCTGCCTGGAAAGTTGGCGTGGACCTGGCCGATGCGCTGCTGGAGCGGTTTTTAAAGGATGAAGGCAAGTATCCGGAAAGCGTCGGCAATGTCCTCTGGGCCACCGACACTATGCGCACCAACGGCGAATGCGTTGCCGAGTGTTTGTATTTGATGGGCATCACGCCGGTCTGGGAGGAAGCCAGCGGACGAGTCTTGTGGGTCGAACCGATTCCGCTGGAAACCTTGAAGCGCCCGCGCATCGACGTTACGGTTCGCATCAGCGGCCTGTTCCGGGATAATTTTCCCAATCTTGCCAGGCTTGTGGATGAGGCCGTCTCCATGGTGGCCTCCCTCGAGGAACCCTTCGAGAAAAACTTTTTGTTGAAACATGTCGAAACCGAGACGGCCGAGCAAGTGGCTCAAGGCGTCGATCCCCAGATTGCCCGAGAAGAGGCTTTGTATCGAGTCTTTGGTGATAAACCCGGGGACTACGGCACGGGTGTCGGCGAAGCCATCGAATCCAAAAACTGGGAGACGCAAGCGGACCTGGGCAATATTTACATCACCTGGGGCGGCTATGTTTATGGGAAGAAGCATTTTGGCATGACCGCGCCCGAGATATTGAAAAGACGATTGCAACATGTGGAAGCGACGACCAAGAACATGAGCAGTCGCGAATACGATGCGCTCCAAATCGACGATACCTATGGCTATCATGCCGGCATGGACCTGGCGGTCAAGGTCGTCACCGGCAATGCTCCCCGCTCCTATTATGGCGACAGCTCCGATCCCGACCGCGTCAAGGTGCGCAGCACGGCCGAGGAGATTAAATATTGCTACCGCGCGCGCCTTGTCAATCCGAAGTGGATCGAAGGCATGATGCGTCACGGTTATCATGGCGCCGCCGAGTTTTCCAGGCAGATGGATTACGTTCTGGGCTGGGACGCCACCGCGGACGTCATCGAGGATTGGATGTGGGACAAGCTGGCCGAGAAATTTGTGCTGGATGAAAAGATGCAGGCGTGGCTTAAGGATGTAAATCCATATGCCTTGCAAAATATGACGGAACGGCTTTTGGAAGCCATCGAGCGCGGCCTGTGGGAGACTTCCGAGGAAATGCAGCAGCTTTTGCAGCAAATCTATCTGGACATCGAGGGCGTGATCGAGGAGAAGAACGATTAGATCAGATTTGTAAACATTAAGGAGTATCATTATGAATATCGTCTATGTCCACGGGTACATATTCAATGTGCACACCTGGTCCACGGCCTGCGAACGGCTCGAGGCCGAAGGCATTCACGTGCATCTTTTTTCCCAGCAGCAGTCGGCCGACAAAATCCTGGAATTTTTCGACGAGCAATCGGTGGATATTTTCATCGGCCATTTGTTTCACGATCTGCCCCTGCATGAAGCGTTGCTGGAGATTGCCGGTAAAATCGAGCACCGGGTAGGACTGGGCATGGATATACCGCCTGCGTTTTCCAGCTTTGGCGAAGAAGAGACGGCCAGGTTCCAGAAGTACATGAAAGGCGTTTCCGTTGACAATTACGTCAATGGCATCAAATCCCTGATTGCCGCCACCGGGGTCGATATTTCCTTCGAGAAGGCCGTGGCGGTGCCGACCAGCGGCATTTATCACCCCGATGCGCCCGAATTCTACAATACGGTGAACACCTATCTGGATTGGAGAAGTGGGCGGGAGAGAGATGATCGGGGCCGGCCCGTGGTCGGCATTCTCTGCTATTACGGCCAAATCATGGAGAAAAATTGCGCCGAGATCGATGCGGTGATCCGTGCTCTGGAGAAGCACCGCTTTATTCCGCTTTGTGTTTTCTGCGAGGGCGTGGCCGACAGTTCGCGCCCCTTGGATGAACGCTATCCTTGGATCGAATTTTTTAAAGGCGCCGGTGAGCATTTTTCCTTTCTGCTCAATCTCATTGCCGGACGACTGCTTTCCAAGGCCGAAGATGCGCTGATTCTCCAGTCCCTGAACGTTCCCATCATCCAACTGATCCGACTCTATCACCAGACTGCTGAAGAGTGGGAGGAAGATACTGGCGGACTTGGCTCGGGTTCGCAGAGCATGGTTTTCTCCCTGGCCCAGCCGGAAATGTCCGGGGCCATCGAACCTACCCTGGTGGCGGCCTCGGTACGGGAAACCGACGCCCGCAGCGGGCTGATGTTTCGCCGCTACGTTCCCATTGAAGAACGCATCGAGCATTTGTGCCACCGGCTGATCCGCCGGCAGCGGCTTCGGGAACTGCCCAAAAAAAAGCGGCGGCTCGCCATCGTCTTGAACAACAATCCCTGCAAGGGCGTGGAGGCCACCCTTGGGCTGGCCGCCGGGCTGGATACCTTCGATAGCCTGGTCAGCTTCATGCGAGCCTTACAGGCGGACGGCTATGAAGTGGGCGACCTGCCGGAAAACGGAGAAGCCCTTTTGAACCTGTTCATGGAGAGAAAAGCTTTTTCTGAGTTCCGCTGGACCACCGTGGATGAAATCGTGAGAAAAGGGGGCGTGCTTCACCACACCACCCAAACCGAGTACGAAACGTTTCTCGAAAATCTTCCGGAACGGGCGCGAACCCGGATCTTTGATGATTGGGGGCCTTTTCCCGGCGAGGGCATGGTTTATAACTTGAACGGCGAGCCGACCCTGCTGGTGACCGGGCTGACCTTCGGCAATCTGAAACTCATCATCCAGCCCAAGCGCGGGTGCTACGGCGCCAAATGCAACGGCGAGGTCTGCCGCATTTTGCATGACCCGGAACTGTCCCCGCCGCCCCACTGGCTGGCCACCTACCAGTACATCCGCGAAACCTGCGATGCCGTGGTTCACTTCGGTACCCACGGCGCCCTGGAGTTTTTACCGGGAAAACGCGCGGCCCTCTCCAGCGCCTGCTTCCCCGAGGTCACCCTGGGCGATCTGCCCAACGTCTACCTTTACATCATGGACGCTCCCGGTGACGGAGTGGTGGCCAAACGGCGGGCAGCCGCGGAAATGGTTACACACCTTACCCCGATTCAGCGGCCGGCAGTTCTGGATGAGAATATGACCGAGCTGGACGATCTTCTCGGGCAGTATCGCAAGGCAGAGGAAAACGGTGACAAAAAGCGGCGGGAGGTGGTCCGGGATGCCATGCTTCCTTTGATGAGAAAGCTCGATTTCGTTGACAAATCCTACGAAGGTGAGAATTTCGCGGAAAAAGTGGAATTGCTTTCACGTCAGATCGCACGCTGCAAAAGAGCCCTGTCGCCCCAGGGCATGCATCATTTGTCGGAATCCCCTGATCCGGAAGGGATCGCCACCATGCTCTCCACGATTCTCATCAAACGCACCGACGAGCGGCCTTCGCTGGAGGAGATCGCCGAATGGGCGGGCGAAAGAAAAGAGGCGGAAACCTTCGATACGGCCAGGGATGTGATTCAATCCTGCTGGATACGGATACGAAACCTGCAGGGGGAAAAACGATGGGCGATCTTAAAATTTGGTGCCGGGACGTGGGTGGTCGCATTGGCATGAGCACCCGTGAGATTCCCCAACTGCTGCGGGCCCTGGACGGGCAGTACATCGAGCCGGGGCTATCCGGATCGCTGGTCCTGGGAAAGACCCAGACCCTGCCCACGGGGCGCAATTTTTACACCAGCGACGTGCTGGCCATGCCCACCAAGGGCCGCCTGGGAGGTGGGCAAGCAACTGGCCGATAACCTTTTGCGCAAGTACCTGGATGAGGAGGGCCGTTTCCCGGAAAGTGTCGGCGTCAGCCTGTGGAGCATCGATGCCTTCAAGTCGGACGGCGAGGTGTTCTGCCAGATCCTATACCTGATGGGCATGCGACCTCATTGGGGCGCCAACGGGCGTGTCATTCGTGTGGCGTACATCGATCTGGATGAGCTTTCCATCGATCTTGAGGATGACCGGACCGTAACCCGACCCCGGGTGGATGTGGTCATTCAGACCAGCTGCATCCTGCGGGACATGGTGCCCCATTTTGCCGATCTGATCGACGAAGCCACCTGCATGGCCGGGGGCCTGGACGAGCCTTTCGAGCGCAACTTCATCCTGAAACACACCCGGGAGCGCATTGACGAGTTGAAAAAAGAGGTTGGGGGAGAATTGTCGGACAGCGAGATCCGGCGCATGGCCAGTTTCCGTGTCTTTTCCTCGCCTCCCGGAACGGGCGGCACCGGCGTGGGGCTGGCCCTGGACGCCTCGGCCTGGGAAACCGAAGAAGATCTGGCCGAAACCTATATCAACTGGGCCGGTTACGCCTACGGATCGGATCAGGGCGGCAAGCTGGCGCGAGTGGCCGGTATGCAGGCCCACCGCATCTATGCCGACAACCTCAAGGGCCTGGACGTTTCCTACATGCGTCAGTATTCGCCCGAGCACGATCGTGGTGGACGCCGGATGCTACACCGGTTTTCTGGGGGGCATGAGCGTGGCCGCCAAGGCGGTCAGCGGCAAACGGGCCAAGCTTTACTGGGCCGACACCAACGCCGAGGGCGACCTGTCCGTGCGCGATCTCAAGGACGATATCGAGGCATCGGTGCGCGCCAAACTGTTCAACAAAAACTGGATCGAAAATCAGAAAAATCACGGCTACAAGGGCGCCGGCGGGCGTATCCGAGCCGGGTCAACAACCTGTTCAAGTGGAGCGCCACCACCCATCAGGTCGAGAAGTGGGTGTTCGATTCCGTGGTGGAAACCTATCTCCGCGACAAGGAGAACCTTGAGTGGTTAAGAGAGCAGAATCCCTACGCCCTCGAGGAAATCACCCGGCGGCTGATGGAAGCCCAAAGCCGCGGCTTGTGGAATGCGGACGCCGATATGCTGGCCGACGTTCAGGACATCGCCCTGATGATCGAGGGCGACATGGAGGAGGCCATGGGCGAGGTCACCGAGGAGTTTCAGGGCGCCAAGGTGGATGTGATGACTGCCAAGGATGTTGAAAAATGGCAGCACACCTGGAAAATTTCTTCCGTGGGAACCTGATTTTCCAAGTGTGTCGCCATGCCATGTTGCCCATTTTACCCTTGACCGCCAAAGGGTTGATCGATTATTAGACAAGCTAATTCATTATTCAGGTGCTCATTATGAGCTGAAAAGGGAACCCCGTTAAAATCGGGGACGGGCCCGCCGCTGTGACCGGGGACGAAAGCCGCAAATGCTTCACTGGTAGCCACTGACAATCGTTATAGTTGGGAAGGGGCGGCAGTAGGTTAATCCGGAAGTCAGAAGACCTGCCTGAACAGCAATTGGATTTTGGTACACGTGGATGGTGTCCTATCCAATATCACGATGTGGATAAAAACGTATATCCGGATCAGCAATTAAGTTGATCCGGATTTTTTATTTTTGGAGGTGCCGGATGGTCCGTTTCATAATTACCATGGTGGGTTTGCTGACTTGCTTTGGGGGATTGTCCGCGATGGCCGCCGAGACGCGGGATGCCGACAATCAGTCAGTGATGCTCGATACCATTGTCGTGTCGGCAAAGAAGGACGGCCAGAATATGCAGACCGGCGATGTGGACCATGAAGTCACTCCGGTAATGACCTCCACCATCCTGCGCGAGGATTTCGAAGGCAAGACCGAAAGCCTGGCCGAGGTCATCAAGAAGGAAGTCGGCGTCCAGGTCCGGCAGTCCGGCGGCCTCGGTTCTTTTTCCTCCGTTTCTTTGCGGGGAGCTTCAAGCCAGCAGGTGCTGGTTTTCCTGGACGGCATTCTGCTCAACGACGCCTCGGGCGGCGGCGTTGACCTGAGTTCCATCGCCCTTGGCGATGTGGCATCCATCGATATCTATCGCGGGGCGATCCCCATGAATTTTGGGATTTCCGGACTGGGCGGAGCGGTCAATGTTCGCACCTTGCGCTCTATAAAAGGATTGAATGCCAGTGTCTCCGCAGGGTACGGATCGTTCAACACCAGCAAGCTCAACGGCTTCGTGAACTACAAACCCGGGCGCTTCGATTATCTGTTTTCCGCCGACTATCTCGGCTCTGACAACGACTTCGAGTTCCTTAACGATAACGGCACTCAGTTGAACACCGCCGACGATGAAACCCAGGAACGCGAAAATGCCGAAGTCGGACAGTTCAACCTGCTGGCCAAAGCCGGGTACGACGCCTCGGAAACCCTGCGACTGGAGCTGATGAACCAATATTTCTCCAAGGATCAGGAACTCCCAAGCTGGAACAACAGCGACGCTACCGAAACCACCTTCGATACGGTCCGCAACATCACCACGGCCAAAATCACCGCCGATAACCTCACCTCCCTGCATCTCGATACCAGTGGCCAGGTTTCCTACACCTGGAAAGAGGAGGAATACGACGACCGTAAAGGAGACGTCGGCCTGGGAACCCAGCACAGCACCTACACCACCAGCCGCGTCAATGCGGATATGTTCGTGGAATACAATGGCGATTGGCAAAGCCTGATCGGGACCTTCAACTGGTTGCACGAGGACTATAAGGATGTCGATCACGAGGATGATGACGACACCACCAAAAACAACCGTGACAGTTTGACCTTTGGCCTTCAGGACAGCATCTTTTTGCTTGGAGATACATTGATCGTCACGCCCGCCGCCAGTTTTACCTGGTTGGAAGACGAACTGGACGAATATTCCGATGATCTCGGAGATGAGTACGAAGCGACAGACCGCAGCGATCAGTATCTGAGCCCCCAAATCGGTCTGCTTTACGGACCGTTTCCCTGGCTGAAACTCAAATCCAATCTGGCTAAGTATGTGCGGCAACCCTCCTTTTTCGAACTGTTCGGCGATCGAGGCTTTTTTGTGGGCAACCCCGAACTCAAAGAAGAGACCGGCGTCAATTTTGATATCGGCGGCGAGATCTCCTGGAATCTGCCCCTGGATTGGATACAGAGACTTTCCTTCAGCGCCGCCTACTTCAGAAACGATATCGATGATTTGATTACCCGGGCCTATGATTCGCGGGGCATCGGTAAATCGGTCAACATCTCGGGGGCTTTGATTCAGGGGGTCGAGGTGGGGGCTGTCGTGGAGTTTCTGGATATGTTCCGGGGCGTGGCCAATTTCACCTACCAGGATCCGGAAAACCAGAGCGAAATCAAAGCCTTTGACGGAAAGCGGCTTCCCGGTCAATTCGAATATTCCGGGCTTGGGCGATTGGAAGCCCGCCTTGCCAGCTTCACCCTATATGGGGAATACGTCAAGGAGACCGGCTTGTATTACGACACGGTCAATCTACTCAAGGCGGAGAACAAGGATGAAATCAATGCCGGTATCGGATGGTCCCGCGGTCCCTGGCTTGTCCGGTTCGAGGCCAAAAACCTTGCCGATGAACAGTATGAGGACTTCAATGGCTTTCCGCTACCCGGAAGGTCTTTTTATGCGTCCGTCAAATATACGTTTTCATTAACACCGGAGAAGAAAAAGGAGTAAAGCATGAATCATTGTACGCCAGAAAAAAAGAATCTGTTATCAATTGTGCTTTTGCTATCCCTAAGCGCCATATTGGCCTTCCCTGCGCTTGCCGGCGCCGATACGACACAGACGGCGGTGATCGCCACCGTTGCCTCGGATTACTCAAGCGGTGCTGTCAGCATCGTTGATGTCAATCCCGAGGGCGGCCCGAGGTCCTATGAGAACGAATTGAACGCAGCCGGGTCGGACATCATTGTCGCGGCCTACGAGAATTACTACTATCTCATTCAGCGTGGCGGTGGAGACTGGGTCGCCAAATATGACATCACGGCCCCGGATACCGCGATCTATCAGTACTCCGTGGGAGATGAAGACAGTAGCGAAATCGGCAACGTCTGGGACATGCTTTTCGTGAGCAGTGAGAAAGCCTACCTGTTGCGCTATGGCAAAAACGTGGCCTGGATCGTCAACCCGTCGGCTGAAACCGAGGCCGATTTCAAGATCGGTGAGATCGACCTTAGCGATTATGACGATGGCGACGGTGCTCCGGAAATGGCGGCGGGCGTGCTCGTCGACGGCAAACTGTTCATCGCCATGCAGCGGCTGGATGGCTGGACGGCTTCGAATACCGCCTATGTGGCGGTCATCGACACCGATACCGACACGGAAATCGATACCGACATGGCCACAGCCGACGAGGTCAAGGGTATCCCCCTGACGATACGGAATCCCATGAACATCGATTATTGTTCGGATAACGATACCCTTTATATTCAGGGTGTGGGAGATTACAACGCAGGAACCTACCCCGGAGGAATCGAAACCATCAACCCCTCCACCTATGCCACCAGCGTGCTGGT
The DNA here is from genome assembly GCA_963668455.2 of uncultured Desulfosarcina sp. Lineage (GTDB taxonomy): Bacteria > Desulfobacterota > Desulfobacteria > Desulfobacterales > Desulfosarcinaceae > Desulfosarcina. The sequence goes on along the minus strand of CAXXOY010000007.1, from coordinate 297,830 downwards.
CGATGAAACCGCAGCCGGCTCCGCCATCAGCGGAATGGCCATTTTGTCTGCCGACAAAGGCTATTTTATCGGTTACGCCGGTTGGGGAAATCAAAGCCTTTACGAGTTCTCACCGACGGCCGGCACCGTTTCCGAAAGCGCTGTGAACGACGACCTCTCGGGAATCAGCATCGGCGGCATGCGCTCCGGAGCTTATCTGGACCAAAACGACATGCTGTGGGTGTGCGATCAAACCAACGCTCAGGTGGTTATTGTCGATACAAGCGACAACTCCATCGACGAGTCGGTTGGCACCAGCCTCAACCCCGACAGTATCGCCTTCACCACCGAAGGCGAAGCCGGTGACGGGTCCAGTGGAGACGGTGGCAGTGGCTGTTTTGTCGGCACAATTCTGACCGATCTATTCTAACACGAATACCGTCCTTTATAACTTAAGAGCCTGTTTGAAAGCGTTCAAACAGGCTCTCAAACGCTTCGAGAACAATCCGTGTTTTATAAATCAAACTTAAAAAAACGATGGCTGCCGGCGCTGTTCTTCCTGCTATGCATCCCGTCGATGGTCCTGGCTGCGCCTTTTAGGATAACCGATGACACAGGCCGGACAATCCATTTTAAAGCATCGCCCAGCCGCGTGGTTTCTCTGGTGCCGTCGGCCACGGAGATTGTTTTTGAAATCGGCGCCGGCAACGCCCTGTGCGGGATCACCTACCACAGTGCAAGCCTGCAAGGCGCTGCCGGAAAAGCCCTCGTGGGCGGTTTCCGTTTCCCGTCGGCCGAAAAGGTCATGGCCCTTGATCCCGACCTGGTGATCGTCTCCTCCCTGCATGCGGATTGGGCCAAACAGCTTGACGCCGACACGCCGCTGATGGTCATGCAGACCCGCCACATGGATGATGCCTTTGAGCATATGGCGCGACTGGGGACGCTTTTTGGCAAACAAGCGGCCGCCGATGCGCTGATTGCCAAAAATCGGCAAACGCTTGATCTGATCTCGCAAAAGGTGGCCGGGATTCCATCTGAGAAACGCAAGCGGGTCATGCGCCTGATGGGAGCAAACCCGGTCACGGCACCGGGAGACGATTCGTTCCAAAACGAAATAATAAGGGCCGCCGGCGGCATCCCACCGAATTTGGGTAAAAACGGAGCCGTGGTTCCGGTGACGCTCGATGAATGGAAACAGTTCAATCCGCAGCTGGTTTATGCCTGCGGTGAGGAGGGCGAGGCGGCCAGGGCCTTTTTGAAACGCGATGGTTGGAACCAGGCCGATGCGGTCAGAAACTATCAAGTGCATGTCTTCCCCTGTTTTCTTACCTGCCGGGCCGGGGCCCATCTGGGTGATTTCGTGATGGGGCTTTCGTCTCAGATCTATTTTGACGAATTTTCCCGACGGGACAACGAAATCCTCCCCCGCAAGGTGATCCGCGAACGGACGTTGGCCGTTGATTTGCCCTATGTGAAACATGCCGCCATCGCCACCAGCACCATTCATGACTTCATCAACAAGACCCTGATCGTCGATTTCAAGAATCCGCAAACGGTGGTTTCGACCCTGGAAGGGCAGCGGGAAGGGGTTCTCACAGCCGGTAACCATTACTCGTCGCCGGCCTGCTGGCCCTTGATGCCCATGGGCGGACTGGAACCTTTGCGTGAGATGATCTGCCCGGTGATTGATCGCCGGATATCCACCACCGCGCTTCTTTTCACAGGCGCCGACATGGACATGATCGCCGTGAAAAAAGAATCGTTCAAGGAGATGACCGTTTACGCCCTGGTGACGGCCGGCGTGCGCGGCAACGCCGTCAGGATGGGAACCGATACGGGCAACTATTACGAACCGGGCACCATCAACATGATATTCCTGACCAACCGCAAGCTCACCCCGCGAGCCATGACCCGGGCGATCATTTCTGCCACCGAGGGCAAGAGCGCCGCGCTACAGGATCTGGATATCCGCAGCTCTTACCAATCGTTGACCGCGGCGGCAACCGGCACGGGAACGGATAACATCATCGTCGTCAGCGGTGAGGGGCCGGTCGCCGACAATGCCGGCGGGCACTGCAAGATGGGCGAGTTGATCGCAAGGGCCGCCCATGCCGGTGTAACGGAGGCGATTTACAAACAAAACGGTATCGTCCGCAAGCGTGACGTATTTGAGCGGCTTCGAGACCGGCACCTGAGTATTCCCCGTTTGGCCGGAACAGCGGCCTGTGAATGCCGGGGAGGCAAAAGCGCTCTGGCGGCAAGCGTTGAGCAAATACTGCTTGATCCGGTTTACGCCGGTTTTCTGGAAGCCGCCATGGCCATAAGTGACGGTACGAACCGCGATACGGTCAACGATTTGCAAGGGTTTGAGACATGGTGCCTCCATGTGGCCGGAGAAATCGCCGGCCGAACGGTCGATGCGCTGGCGGTGCATGTAGGAGAAGAGGGTATGCCGGCGCCCCTGTCCATGGCCTTGGACGCTTTGTTTACCGGCGTTGTTCTTGGTGACCGGTGATCGGTCAATGTCGTCGACTTAAGAAAAAACGAGAGCGATGGGGATTTGAACCAATTTTTTTGTAAGCTGTGAAGTTGCCGGCGTACGTCCCTTCTCCCCTGGTGGGAGAAGGACAGGATGAGGGGGACATGATTGACAACAGACCTTATTTGTTAGGAATAAAGCCGTTTTTATCACCCCTCACCCCGACCCTCTCCCGCAAGGGGCGAGGGAGTGTCAACCTGGAATTTCGTAAACAATCCTGGAGGCAGGTAGTGTTGATTCGCTTAAGTCAACAACATTGAGCGATCAGTGAGCAGTAATCGAAATCGCTTAAGATAACGGGGAGATGAGAATGAAGCGGCCCATCGCACGAAGGAGGGGATGTTCGGATTCATTGCTCTGCTGTTTTCGAAAACGCACGGCATGGCTGGCAGTTGCCCTTCTGCTCGTTTCCGGTGACATTGCTCAGGCCCAGGAAAACCGTGATCACGCTACCACTTCCAGCGAAACCATGGTCATGGAAAGCGTGGTGGTGACCGCCGAAAGAATCGATTCCTATATTGACAAAAACCCCCAGAATGTAGTCGTTCTGGGAAGCGAGGAGATCGAGAAGAGGAATATGCTCAGTGTGGAAGAGGCCCTGAGCTCCATGGCCGGCGTGGATGTGAAAAAAAGCTCGGGTATCGGTTCGCGCATTTCCATTCGTGGTTCCGGAAAATCCTCAGGGGTACTGGTCTTGCTCAACGGCAGGCCCCTGAAACAGCAGCCAATACGGTGGGGCGGACATTTCCTCGATTCCCATCGATATCGTAAAATCGATCACGGTGTTCAAGCCGCCGGTGCCGGTATGGTTGGGGGCGGGCGCCAGCGAGGGCGCCATCGTGATCACGACCCGCGACAGCGTGGATAAAGGTGGCGACGAATCCAAGCACGTCACCCGTATTCGTGCGGCGGGGCGGTTCCTATGGCCAGGCGGAAGGCACGGTGAGCCACCGCTGCAGCACCAAGAAAGGCGGCGCCATGGTAACGGCCAGCGGCAAGCACCGGGACGGCAAGCGCACAAACAGCGATCGCGATAGTGGCAACTTCTCTTTGCACTGGGGACCGTAACCTTGGCGCCGGCCAGCGCTTTGAGATCGACGGCCGCTATTACCTGGCGGAATACGGGTCGGCCGGTCCGGAAGACAATCCCACCCCCGATGCCCGCCAATCCTAGCAACAAGGGCTCCCTGGACAGCCGGCTGAGCGGTATCATCGGCAGTAATGGCGACTATCGGCTGAACCTTTACGGAGATTCGATCAAGTTGAAGGACGAAAGCCAGTCAGGATTGGTTTCGGATCTTGATAATCAGAAATACGGCATCAAAGCTGAAAACAACTGGAGCGATGAGGAAGAGCGCTGGGGATTGCAAATCACGGGCATTGTGGAACGCGATGACGTGGAGCATACCCTTTCCGGAAACCATCACCGGACCACCGCGGGATTGGGCGTTCAAGGGGACCGCAACTGGGAGAAGATCTCACTGACCCTTGGTATTCGAGGCGATTACACCAGCGATTTCGACGTGAGCCCGGGGTTTTCCGGGGGACTACGCTATGGTTTGTCCAAGCGCTGGGCGATCAAGGCCAATGCCGGTTACACGGTGAAGATTCCCACCTTCGGACAGCTCTATCAACCTAGTCACGGCAGCATCGATCAGTCTCGTGGAAACCCGGACCTGCATGAAGAGAAGATCTGGTCCTACGACATCACCACCGAATATCGCAAGAGCAAATCGAATATGCTCCAGGTCAGCCTGTTTCGCTCGGACGGAGATGATCCCATCACTTATGAGCGCGGCGATGACCTGATTTACCGGCCGGTGAACGCGGACCGCAGTTGGCGGCACGGGGTGGAGGCCTCCTGGAAGTACGGATTCGATTGCGGCCTGACCACGGATGTAAACGCGATTGTGCAGGATTCCGAAATCGAGGAGACCGGCAATGAACTGCCGTATACGCCGTGGTTTAAATTCAAGCTAACCCTGCTTTATACCTTGAAACCCGTGGATACCCGGCTGGAAACGAAAATACGTTATTGCGGCAAGCAGTACAGCGAGTCGCAAAACCGCGAAGATCAGCGCATCGACGACTATATCACCATCGATTTAAAGGCCATCCAACCCTTTACCATCAAGAAGATTGCCATGGAATGGTTCGTCAACCTGGACAACCTTTTTAACAAACGTTACCAAGTTCACTATGGATACCCGGATGACGGATTTCGGTTTCTCACCGGGATAAATGTTACCTTTTAGTTCACGGCTCACCAATTGCAGATACAGGAGAAAATAGCACATGAAAAACGGCATTCCAATTGTTCTCGCCGCCTTCGGCACGACATCCCGTGCTTTGGATACCTATAGCTACATGGACGGCATCGTTAAAAAGAGCTTCCCCGATCATCCCGTGCGTTGGGCTTATACGTCGCGGATGGTGCGGTCGGATATGTTAAAAAAGCACGGGGCCAATATGAAGACCCCGTTGCAGGTGCTGGACCAGCTGGGCGGGGAAGGGCGGCGGTGGGCCGTCGTGCAAAGTGTGCATATGATCTGGGGACACGAGTTCTACCGCTTACAGGACGAGATCAGGGCGGGGGCCGTCCGCACAAGCATGGGGCTGCCCCTGTTGACCGCGCCCGAGGATTTTCGGCAGCTTGGTGATGCGATTCTGGACCGCCACGACGCCCAAAGCGATACGGCAACCGTACTCGTGGGCCATGGCACCGATCACCCGGCGTGGACGGCCTATCCCGCCTTGCATCAATTCCTACAGGCTTCGGGCGTTAATGTGCACGTGGCCACCGTGGAGGGGGAAACGGACATGCAGCAGACTGTCGAAGATGTTGTTCGAACCGGCGCGCGCAAGGTGCATCTGGTTCCGCTGATGTTGGTTGCCGGCGTGCACTTGCAGGAGGATATCGCTGGAGAAGAGGATTCGTGGAAGCAAGCCTTTCTGGAAGCCGGTATCGAGGTGTCGGTTGAGAAAAGCGGATTGGGAAAGCTGCCTGCCGTGGTGGATATCTTTGTTAAGCATATCCGCGATGCCCTGGCGATTGTTCCCGATCAGGCCGTCTGAGGTTTTTTAAATACATGCTCGATGCAAATGCAGGTTGAGCCGCCTGCCTTCACAAGTTCTCCATGATTGGATTATTGACATGGCAAGCGGTTGTGAGTATAAGAGAGTTCCTATTGGCGATACGAAATTGCCGGTATAATGAGAAAACCATAAAAAACCTACAATTAGACAGCATAAATAACGCTTAGCCAAACAGGCGGGGGCCATGAAGGCGAGGATAAGAAATCCTTTGTTTTTATGGCCTTTTTTGTTTCTGGAGGAGGTGTTTTTATAGCAATATAAAATGGTTGCGGCGGATATTGATTTTCGCCGATCGAAAAAGAAAAGGCAGCCGCATCCCGGCCAGGACGTCTCGGCTACCTTTGGGTTCGCAATCCCGGCAAGCGGGGCTGCATTTGTATTGTTACACCGATGCATCCCCTTCGTCAATGCCGTTGATGGATTGCTGTTTGCCAATTGTAAACAAGCAGTTGAGTACATGATCGAAAGGGGAAAAGAAGATGAAATGGAAGCTCGTGTCGGTGGTTATCGGTTTTTTATTTATTTTGATTAGTGCTCTTCCCTGTGGCGCGCAACAGGAAACCACGGATTCTCAATCGGATACTGAAAATCTGGAGGTTAAGAAGCTCGAGGATATTGTTGTCTCAGAGGAAGGTGGCCTCAATGGAATCAAGGTCAAGCCCAACGAAACCATCCTTGATATCGACGATTTCTCGGTCATCGGTGATAAAAATAACATCCAGGATCTGCTCAAGACCCAAGCTATTTTCGATTTTCGTGGTGAAACCGACCTGGTGCCCGACAGTGACACCATGAACATGCGCGGATTTAACAGCGAACGTTTCGTGATGGCTGTGGACGGGCTGACGGTTCAGAAAACCGGCGGCCGCAATGGTACGCATATTGTAGACTATAGTCTGCTTTCGCCCCTGCCCATCAAGGAAATTGAAATCATCGCCGGTCCCCATTCCGCCCTTTATGACAGCAAGAGCATCGGCGGTGCGGTGAATATCGTCACCCAGGCGCCTCACCGACGGGACAGCCTGGTGCCGGATGTCAGATTAAGCAGCAGTTACAGTTCATACAATACCCAAAACCACAAGCTGAATGTGGATGGGGCCGTTGATATCGTTACCTATGCAGTCGGCCTCCAGAAAAATACCACGGACGGGTACTTGCGCCATAACGAAACCGAGATTGAGACGGTTTCGGGCAGCCTGGGGTTGCTTTTACCTTTTGAAGGGTATGTAAACCTAAGCGCTTCAAGCTCTGAAATCGATCGACAGTGTTCCGTTAAAAACACCGGCGATGATTACGATTCAAGCCATCCGGAGGTAACGGCAGCAAGCTTTGAACCATGGCAAGATCCCACTTGGGACAAGGAGGCCTGGTCCTACAAGCTGAATTACCTTCAGAACCTGCCTATTGGACGCATTACCCTGGACGCCTACAAAAGTAAGGAAAATCGCCATCGAGACTATGAAACATGGGTTGATTCAAAGGATCATTCCCTTGGGACATATCGATATTTGTGGGAAACCGACTGGCAACAAAAAGGCGGCAGGGTCCAGGATGTGTACAAGTGGTCGGACAACCATGAGACAACCATTGGATTTGAAATGGCCAGATTATACGACGGTGAAGAGGAGCTGCAAGAAAGAGTTCGTAAGCAGGGGACTTATCTTCAGCACCAATGGAAAATCACCTCTTATCTGGACACGAAGCTTGGTCTTCGCAACGAGGACGTGAAGATTTGGGTAAGTAATAGCGGAATTCCTAACCGTGGCGATTGGATTGAGCGCGATTGGAACGAGTGGGTGCCCAAAACCTATACCACCTTGAAAATGGATTCCATGGCAGATTGGCTGCGGGATACCTCTCTGTCCGTGGGCGTTTCCAAAATATGGCACGCGCCGGATTGCCATAGTGAGTACAACCCTCAAGGAAAACCGACCGGTGCCTGGCTGGATCCTGAACACGGTATCGGTTACGATTTCGTTCTCAATCGGCGCCTGTGGCAGGATATCTCCGTTATGGTCGACTACTCCTTCTATCAGATCAAGGATTACATCGTCAGCAACCGCAGTTACGCTAAATATACCCCTGGAAGAGGCAATAAGCCGGATTGGATGGTTGGTAACGAGTACAAGGATTATAAGATCAATCTTGAGGAAGTCTATCGCCACGGTATCGAACTCAGTCTGGGGGGGCATATCTTCGAAGATCTCTCTTTTTACGTAAGCTATTCCTGGCAAAAATTCGATAATCAGGGGGATGAGCCGGCCGGCGTAACGGAATTGGACGATGAAGCCGAGCACAGGGTCACCGCGGGGCTGCGTTATCAGCTTCTGGAGAAGACCGCTCTGAAACTGGATTACTACTATCAAAGCGAGGAAACCCAAGAGCAGTCCGAGGAGATCGCCGAAGATGTGTATGAATATTACGAAGTAAACAATCCTGCCTACAATATCTTTAATTTTGCGGTGGAGCAGAATCTAATCAGAGACAGATGGCACATCAAGGACGCAAGCTTACAGTTTTACATCAAAAATCTTTTTGACGAGGAGTATTATGACTCACGGGGCTATCCGGCCACAGACCGTACGTTCGGCGTCAATCTGAGCTTTCGCATGTAGTAAACAATGAAATGGAGAAAAACACATGCATGCTAAAGAAATGAGAAAGCCAATCATAATCGGCAGTTTTCTATTGATTTTTGCGTCGCTGATTATTCTCGGGTGCTCGTCTTCCACAACACTGACCGGCCAAGAGAATGTCCGTGGAAGTTATACGATCGTTGGGATCGGACCGGGGGATGGAGACCTGTTGACCGTGAGGGCGGTGGATGCCATCCATAACGCGGACATGGTTTTTTGCAATTTAAAAACAAAACAGAAATTGGACGCCTACGTCGATTTTTCCGGTAAACGGGTAGTGGAAGGATATAACGTTATATTCCGCTATTATGGCAAGGATTGCAAAAATCTTGGACAGAAAGAAAAAGGTCCAAAAGGGCCAATGCGTTGCGAGGAGTTTCATCGCAAGCAGGAGGCGTTCGCCGCCATGGTGAGGGACGCCGTATCGGCGGGCAAACATGTGGTTTTGCTCAGCGGCGGGGACCCCACTATTTACGGCCCGGATATGTGGACCGTAAAGGAATTGAAAGACCTCGATCCAACGGTTATCCCCGGTCTCAGCTCTTTCAATGCCGCCAATGCCGACCTTAAGGTGAGTCTGGGCGAGGTTATGCTCACGGCTCCCTTTAATAAGGACGGCGCAAAGGATTCCATCGAGGCCCTGGCCGCTCATGAACGGGCCTCCATGGTGATTTTCATGCCGCGCGACATGCAAAAGCTGTTTGCGCGCCTTGCCAAAGCTTATCCAGCCCAGACTCCGGCGGCGATTGTCAGCAATGCAGGAATGATCGGTCAGCAAAAAATAAACATGGGTACGGTGGGTGGTTTTGCCGAGGATACTTCCGGTATCGATCAATGGCGCTCCATTGTCTATGTGGGGCAAGCCATTGGCCGGGCCGCATTTGATCCGGACGCCTCTTCGACAACCACCAACAAGGGGAAATACTATTTGGTGGGCGTGGGACCGGGTGATCCGGATCTGATCACCCTGCGCGGTAAAAAGGTGATTGAATCGGCTGATTTGATTTTTGCCCACCAACGGCTCAAGGATAAGTTCAAGGAATTTTTAGTAGGCAAGGAAGTTCTCACCGGCTATCATCGTCTTTTTCCTTTTTATGGAAAAAAATGTTCGGAAACTCGGCCCGGCGAGAAGAAAAGAGAGCGCATGAGCTGCGAGGAATATCATAATAAGCAGGAAGAATTCGCAGCCCTGGTGCGTGCGGCGGTTGCCGAGGGCAAGACCGTGGCCATGCTCGATAGTGGTGATCCCCTGGTTTACGGCCCCTGCGCGTGGTCGCTGACCGAACTGCGCGATATAGATACCGAAGTGGTGCCGGGCCTGAGTTGTTTCAACGCCGCCAATGCGGCTCTCAAGGCCGGTGTCACGGAAGGGAAAAGTTCTCATTCGGTGATTTTGGCTTCCGGCTGGTCGGTTGAGGAAATGGCCGTTCACCAGAGCACCATGGTGCTTTTTACCATGCGCACTCAGTTCAAGAAATTTGTCGACGGACTCTTAACCCAATATCCTGCGGATACGCCGGTAGCCATCGTTTACAGCGCCGGCTACATCGAAAAGGAAAAGGTTGTGCAAGGGACCCTGGGAACCATTCTGGATCAGGTGGGAACCGGGCGCATGCCTTTTGAATACTTACTTTATGTTGGCGACTTTTTGGCGGATGGGGGGCAGGTTGCCCGATAAATGTTGTGGACAGACACTCTCAAACTAAAAATGGAGATTTAACATGTTGCGAAGATACTGCACTTCTCTGGTCGCTATATTTTTCTCGGTTGCATTCGTTGCCGCCGCCAACGCCCACAACCTGTGGCTCAATCCGGACACTCATTTCCCGGCGGTGGGAACGACCGTTGATATCGGCATCGGTTGGGGGCACAAGTATCCTGCCAGCAGGTCCGACGAGGAGATCAAGGACGGCCGGGTGGAGGAAATCAAGGCTATCAGCCCCGAGGGAAAGACCATTGAACTGACCAAGGTTTCGGCGTCCCTTTATCAGCTCGTCATCGATAAACCGGGTGCCTGGCTGGTTACCGCCAAAATCAAACAGGGTTTTTTCACCATGACGCCCTCCGGCCGCAAATGGGGAGACAAAAAGGCGGTCGAAAATGCAGTCAAGTGCACCAATTTCCATATACAAGCCAAAACCGTGATCATCGCCGGGGGGAGCGATAAAAACCTCAACGGCATGGCCGGTCAGCTTTTGGAACTTATACCGGTTACGGACTTCTCGAGGATAACCGCCGGCGACGATTTTAAGGTTCAGGTGCTTTTCGACGGGAAGCCTCTTGCCGATGCAAAACTGAAAGCCACCTACGCCGGCTTTGAACCCAAGGGTGGGGATCGTCCAAAACCACCGGCAAAAGCTGAAGGGACACCTCCGAAACGGCCGGCTGACGGCAAGAAGCCCAAACGCCCGAAAAGACACTACCCGGCCGAAGCGCAAACGGATGCACAAGGCAATGCCGTGTTGAAATTGAAAAATGCGGGGTACTGGATGATTACCATCTCCCATCGCTGCCCGTATAGCGACCTGGAAACCTGCGATGAGTACATGCACAACGTGGCGTTTACCTTTGAGGTTCCTAAGTAAAGAACATGTCTAACGGTTTAAAAAGAGAACTTGGCCTTTTTTCGGCGACGACCCTGGTCGTCGCCAACATGGTCGGTACGGGTATTTTCACGACCTCCGGATTTATCATGGCCGAATTGGGCGATCCGCGTACCTTGCTGTTGTGCTGGGTCTGCGGCGGCCTGTTCGCCCTGTGCGGCGCCCTATGCTACGGTGAACTGGGGGCGCGTTTTCCCAAGGCCGGCGGCGAGTACGTTTTCCTCAAGGAGAGTTTGGGCCGGCCGGTGGGGTTTCTCTCCGGCTGGATCTCCCTGATCGTGGGTTTTTCCGCGCCCATCGCGGCGTCGGCCATGGCGTTTGCCACTTACCTTTTTCAGACCTTTCAGATCCCGGCGGCAAAGGAGGGCATGGTCTTTTCCATGGGAGACGTTACCCTGGCGACGCTTTCTCCCCAAACCCTTACCGCCATTGCCGTGATCGTGCTTTTTTCCTTGCTCCACAGCCACAGTCTCAACATCGGCAGCCGGGTACAAAACGGGTTGACCGTGTTTAAGATTGTCTTGGTGGTAGGGTTTATTGCCGGCGGTTTATTGTTCGGCAAGGGTTCCATGGAAAATTTCTCAACGGTTGCATCGGCGGGTTGGTCTGCTGAAAAGTTTGCCGTCTCTCTGATCTTTATCTCTTTTGCCTACAGCGGTTGGAACGCCGCCGCCTACATGGGCGCCGAGATCGCCAACCCAAGACGGAATATTCCCTTGGCCTTGATGACAGGCACCTTGATTGTGGTTGGACTATACGTCTTGCTCAATGCGGTCTACCTGTACGCCTTGCCGCCCGAAGCCATGAACGGTGTGCTTGAGATCGGCGCCAAGTCGGCGACTTCTCTTTTTGGAATCGGCGTCAGTCGGCTGTTCAGTGCCGCCGTGGCCCTGGGCCTGCTCTCCGTGCTATCCGCCATGATTCTGACCGGGCCGAGAGTTTATTATGCCATGGCCAGGGATGGCCTCTTTTTTCAGCTCTTCGGGAGATTGAGCGGGAATCGCAGAACTCCCGGAAAATCCATTTTCCTGCAAGCAACCATCGCCATCATCATGGTGGTTTCAGCTTCCTTTGACAGCCTTTTACTGTATATCGGCTTCACCCTTTCCCTATGTGCCATGCTGGCGGTGATCGGATTGATGCGTGTTCGGAGCAAAACGCCGTTGCCTGAAGGATCATACCGGACCTTCGGTTATCCGTTTACGCCCCTTTTGTTTATCCTTGGAAATTTGTGGATCATCTTTTTTTCGATCGGGAGCCGGCCGATTACGGCCCTGTTCGGGCTGGGAACCATCGGGCTGGGCGTAGTCGCTTATTTGTATTTCGCCAAACAATATCAGCCGGCGGACAACGCGGCGATGGACAAAACGGTGAGTCCACCCACGGCTGAAAGGAGAAGCGCATGAAATCCCCATGTTTCTATCTTATGCCTATCGTGGCCCTTATCGTGCTGAACGCCCATGCCGGATGGTGTCACGGTGTCGAGGGCTATACTGAACAGATTGAAGCCCATTGTATTACGGCCATGTATGACGACGGCGAGCCCATGAGTTATGCCGCCGTGGAAATCAAAGGCCCCGGCTCCGACATTGCTTTTCAAACCGGGCGGACTGACCGCAACGGCTGTTTCACGGTAAAAACGGATACACCCGGTACCTGGCAGGTCGTGGTCAGTGACGGCATGGGGCATCGGCTGGCGTTGGATTTTTCGGTTGCAACGGATCCGGAAGCGGCTCAACCGGCCGAGGAAATGGCTCCAATGAGAACGGAACGGCCCATGGACCGGAAGCTGGGGATCGCCGCCGGCCTGTCGATTATTTTTGGATTGTGCGGCGTTGCTTATGGGTGGAAAGCAAGAGGTAGAGCGTAATCAAGCCGGCATGTATCCCAAATCTAAATCAGGAAGGAGATGAACATGTGTTCAATCATTCGTGTCTGTTTTGTATCAATAGCGTTGCTTTTTTTTGGACTTTGTCCCAACAGCTTTGCAGACACCTTCGATACTTTGGTTTCCCAGGCAATGCAGACCCTCGGGACGGAAAAAGACGATACCAATCTGCTGATTCTCACCAACGCCCCGTATGTAAAGGAAAACGGCGCAAACTCCCTTGGCTGGCTGAACCAGGCCCAACAGTTTACCGGATGCACGGTGGGAAAGGGCAATTTGTTGTTCTTCCAGCGGCCGCAGTCCAATCCTATGAGACTGATGTTGTTCAGTAAGAAAGATGGCCATGCCGTTATCGTCAGCAGGGAGAATGGTAAGTGGGAAAACGATGATCTCGACCTTGGCGCGGACACCATTTCCAAGGCAACTTTTTGGGAGAAAGCCGGCGATTTTCATGCTGGGCGGGACATGTTCACCCTGGCCGCCATGGCCAATGTGTGGGCCAAGGGAGGCCCTTACGATTTCTTGAAATGCGCCGAACTACATAACCATATCTGTCCCGGACTCACTTCAGGCTATCTTATTGCCCATTATATTCTGGATCACTTCCCCCTGAAGCCTGGAGAACGTTATACGGTGATTGCCTGTCCGGTATGGTGCAAGGAAGATGCCTTCCAGGTGGTCATGGACTGCACGCCCGGCAAAAAGGGGTTGATCGTCAAGCGGCTTTCCGATGAGCAAAAAGAACAAATCGCCATCAACAATCCCGCCGGCATGGTCTTGATCTGGGACGGTAAGCAAAAGATCGGTCGAGGCGCGGCCTTGAGCTTCAGCTTCGGTCCTTTGAAAGCGTTGTCTCCCAAGGGAACGCCCAAGGCAGCCATGGTCCTCTCCGTTCTCGAATATTTGGACAAACCGGACAAGTTTGTCTCGACGGCCGCTGAATTCGATCTGGATGAAAAGCGATTTGAGGCGATTATCCAGGCCGGCAACAATCCGTGGGAGGCCGTGGGCCTGATTAAAAAATGAACCTTGTTTCATCAATTCGCCGACCACGAACCATTGACGGAAAATTGCTCTCCGGTTTCGTGGCCGGGTGCTTTTTTCTCTCCGGCGCGGCAGGCCTGGTTTATGAAGTCATCTGGGTACGGATGATTGACAAGATCATCGGCAGTGCCCCCTTTGCCGTTGCCACCGTGCTCTCCGTGTTCATGGCCGGACTGGCTCTGGGCAGCTATTTCTCGGGTAAAATCGTCGATCGTATTGCCAAAAGGCGCTCGCTGCTGGCCATGTACGGGGCCATGGAAATCGGTATCGGGGTCTTTGCGCTTCTGGTGCCCCTGATGATCCAGGCCGTTCAGCCGCTTTACCGGATGATTTACGACCGGCTGCTGGACGCCTTCTGGTGCTATCAATTCGTCGCTTTCATGGGCTGCGTGCTCATTCTGGTGGTGCCTACGGCCCTCATGGGGGCGACTCTGCCCGTTTTGTGCCGCTTCTACATTCCCTGTCTGGACCGGATCGGCACCCGCGCCGGCTGGCTCTATGGCCTCAACACGGTGGGGGCTGCCATTGGTGTTCTCTCCTGCGGTTTCGTACTCATAAAAAGCCTGGGGGTTCTGGGGAGCCTTTTCCTCTTTGCCGCCATCAATGGAGTGATCGGGCTTTTTTGTGTTCTCATCTCGCGCCTTCTGGAAGACGATGAATTGCCGGTCGCGGACCCGTGCCAAAACCGGAGGAAGCAAACCGCCCAGGGCATTCCTGATCGCGTTCCCGGCACTCCGGACCGATGGGGCGTCCTGATTTTTGCCGCCTCAGGGTTTTGCGCCATGGCTTATGAAGTGCTGTGGACCCGGCTTCTGGGCCTTATCGCCGGCCCAACCACCTATTGTTTTACCCTCGTGGTGGCGACCTTCATCATCGGCCTGGCCGTGGGCAGTATCCTGTTCGGCAGGCTGGCCGACAGAACCGGGCATGCGCTGGGATGGCTGGCCGGAACCCAGATGGCCGCCGCGCTGACGGCATTGGCCGTAAGCCAGTTTCTGGGCAACGGACAATTCTTTTTCGCCAAACTGATTCATGCCTATCAGGATCACTTCTCTCATCTTGTTCTTGTCCAATCGCTGGTGTTGTTCGTTGTTCTGCTCACGCCCACGCTTTTTCTGGGCGGGGCGTTTCCATTGGTGGGCCGCCTTTATGTGCAGTCGGTGGACGACATGGGGCGACGCCTGGGAACGGCCTATGCCTTGAACACCCTTGGCGCCCTGACCGGCTCCTTCGTAGCCGGGTTCGTGCTGGTTCCCTGGGTGGGCAAAATGAACGGGCTGCGCCTGATCGTTTTGTTGCAGTTTGCCGTATCGGGAATTGTGCTTTTAGCTTACATGGATAGAAAACAAGCCGTTCGCCGGCAGCGGCTGGCCGTTTTGGTTATCCTTGGTGTCGGGCTTTTGCTCATCGGCCTGTTCCCGAACTGGCGCGCCGATCTGCTGTCCAGGGGATGGTATCGGGATTTCGAGACCTTGCAATCCGATCTGGATCGCACTGGCTGGACCGAGGCTCTATTCAGGGGCAGTCGCCGGATAGCCGAACATCGCCAGGGATTGGATGTGGTTTTCAAAGGGGAGGGGACCAGTGGGTTCACCACAGTGGAAAAAGAGACCACCAGTCTGGGCAACGTGGAATACGCCATGTTCAACAGCGGCAAGGCCGATGCCTCTTCCCACGGGGACCGTTCCACGCAAACCCTGTCGGCGCATATTCCCATGTTGTTCCATCCGGGCGCCAAGGACGTCATGATCCTGGGGCTGGCCAGCGGCATGACCGCCGGAGAAGTTCTCCTTTACCCGATCGAGCACCTGGATGTGCTGGAGGTAAACGAGGCTGTGGCAATGGCCTGCGGCACCTATTTCAAGTCCTGGAACAACGCCTGCCTGGACGATCCGCGCACACGCCTGATTATTCAGGACGGCCGCAATCACCTGGCCCTGACGCGGAGGACTTACGATGTGATTATTTCGGAGCCCTCAAACCCGTGGATGGCGGGGCTGGCCAATTTATACAGCCTGGAGTTTTTTCGGTTGGCCAAAGCGCGTTTGAGCGACGACGGTTTTTTCGCCCAGTGGATCCAAGCCTATGAGATGGATAGAAAAACTTTTTCTCTGCTGGGAAGAACCTTTACCGCCGTTTTTCCCAACAGCGTTCTGCTCAAGGTGGGGCCGGTGGATTTTCTCATGCTGGGCTTCAGGAACAATGACGACAGGCTCGACTGGGAGATGGCCCGGTGCAACGCGACATATGCCGGAAAATCGACGCTGGTGACGTTTCCATCCATCGATTTTCTGGCTCATTTGATCATGACCGAGGACTTAAACCGGTTGTTCGACGATGGCCCGTTGCATACCGACAATCATCCCGTGCTTGAATTCTCGGCCCCCCGGTCGCTTTATTGCAAAAACGCGGACATCGAGGGGATGATCAATGAAAAACGCTGGCTGTCGGCTGCCACCCGAGAATTCTTAGAAAGCCACGGTGATGTCGCGACGCTTATCGATCTGGTGGAATTCGCCGCCTCGGCCAATATTCCCATGTTCGGCAAGCTTGAAGCCGGAATGCAAACCCGCTACCGACAGATCGTCCAGGGCTATTGCCGGCGGGTGATGGTTCCCTCCTACGGAATTTTTAGCAGCCGGGAACTCAAGGGCGTTTGTGCACAGATCCAGGTTGCCGCCATTCAAAAGAAAATCGCCGCAGACATCAATGCCAAGGCAATCGACCACTACAACCTGGCCCTGGCCCATGTCGCCGTTGGAGAGGCGTCCCGGGCAGAAACCTGCCTGCGTACGGCAATTCGTCTCGACTCGGAAAACGAACCGGCGCTGACGGCGTTGGGACTTCTGCTGGCCGAGAGTGGGGAACTGGACGAAGCCGCGCGTCTTTTCTCCCGGGCGACGCGTTTGGCCCCCGGCAAGGCGGAGCCCCACAAGTATCTTGGCATGGTGGAATTGCGCCGCCAGGCACCACAACGCGCGGTGGCCAATCTGTCCACGGCACTTTCCCTTGCAAAAGACGATGAGATAACCTTGAGCGAGCTGGGAACGGCCTATTATTTTTCGGGAGAGATGAACAAGGCGGTTGCGTGTTTGAGCAAGGCGTTGGCCACCAACCCTTCGGATAACCAGAGCCGATACTATTTAAAACTGGCCAGAAGTAAACAAACCGGCGGCCGTTTAAACACTCCCGATGTGACGCCTTGAGAATTTGGAAGAAAAGAAGAATCCTTGAGGCACAAAAAACCTATCCACATCAGCGGCAAGTACTGTCATTGGCGGACGGCTGAAGAACCTGGTTGAGAAGCTCCCACCACATCTTGAAATCCTTGAGTTGAGAAGCTTCTTTTTCTTCCTGGCACTGGGTCAGTCGATGATGGTAGGCTTCGTCCAAATCGGCTGCTGAAAAAACAAGCTTTTCTGCGGTTAAAATCCCGGTCAATTCATCCAGGGTTGCGGCCTTGTTCAATCGCGAACGAAGGGATTTTTCCGTTTGTCCCCTTTTTATGAAGGTCAGTGCGTTTTTTGTCGTCATAGTGGTCCTTTCTGGTAGAGCTGTCTCCTATCCAATTACGGTCATGTGGACGGAAAGATCTTTTTTGCCGGTCAGAAGTAATTGATCTCATGGGCCCCTGACCTATTCCAAAGAAAACAGCAAACTGAATGCCAAAAGAAATGAATTAAAAATTATTTTGGCGAAAGAACCTGTAACACCGGGGTTAAAAGAAAACCCGCAGCCTTTTTTCATTTGAGAAATGGGCGCCGACCGGATCTGGGTTACGAATTTGATGCGACCGGCGTTACATTAATGTAATCGTTTTGACGACAGTATTTTAGATGAGCCTTATTTAGGTAAAAAAGAAGCGCCGGGCGATCGGCTGTTGCCGTTCACCCAGCGCTATACGCATTGGGGGGGCCATTGCGTTGGTTAATAATTGTCATTGATTATGCCTAATTACACTGTGTGGATCCGAAAGCAGGAGAGGATTTCCTGCCCGAAATCCTCCCCGCTTTCGGAGCACGGGGTGCGGCATTAACCGGTATAAATACAAAAAGCCCTTCATGCTTCTGCTTGCATGAAGGGCTGCACCCAGCTTACTTGACCCTTTACGGTTGTCATCCACCCAATCTGACCGTGGGTGTGACTGTTTTCATAAGGCAGGTCTTCTGACTTTCGGATCATCCTACTCTCCGCGCCTTCCCGCCAAATGGCAGTGGCTTGATGCGGATTTCGTCCTCGAACACAGCGGCGGGACCGTTCCCGATTTGCACGGGATTCCCTATTAAGCGTTTATTGCACCTTATCGTCTCTCTTTATCAACGAACTGACGCTGAATGTCAACAGGTTTTTACTGAATCTTACGCGGATGAGAATTCTAATGTGGATTTGCCGTTTCCCTTACGAATTTTTCCCTGGGTTTGAGAATTCGTTCCATGCTCGAATTTCCTTTGACCCGACAAACCGGTTTTGCTATTCATCCGACAAGCCCATGGACACCAATGCAATTCTAAAATTCAACCCATCTCGTCGATCATTAGTGACTGCGGCGCTTTTTTTTCTTGTAACCTTTTCTATTGCCACGGGAGAGGATCTCGCCAAGCCGCAACCGCTGGCCGCTCATCCGCATGCTTTCATTGTCCAGCGACTCACTGTGATATTTGACGATAAGGGCATGGCCGGCATTCGGGTACGGTGGAAATTCGACGAGATGTTTTCCTGTTTACTGGCCGAGGAGCACGATAAAAATCGAAACGGCACACTAGAAGCAGATGAAATAACCGATCTCAAAAAAAATGCCTTCGACACCATCGCCTCACAAAGCTATTTTACGTTTGTCAGGATTGATGGCAGCCCGTTTAAAGTAAAGTTTGTCACCGGCTTTGCAGCGATCCTGGCCGACCGGCGGTTGACATACGAATTTACGGTGCCCTGCCATGTGTCGGCAGGCGCGCACGCCAAAAGAATAACCATTGGCTGTTACGATCCGTCTTACTACACAGCCATTTTTTTCGCCCGCAACAATCCCTTGAAAATTGTCGGTGGCGATTCCTTCGATATTGAAAGCGCCATTCGCGAAGATCCGGATACCTCTATCTATTTTGATCTTATTCATCCCTGGGCACTTTTTCTCTCTTTTCGTATAAAAGAGTAATGACGAAATCGCCTTCTGTCGAAACTTGTTCTTGACATTTCCTTTGAATTGGAACAGTAATTTACTACCGCAAGGTGCCGAAAGGCTTAAGAGGGAATCCCGTGAAAATCGGGAGTGGTCCCGCCGCTGTAATCGGGGACGAAATCCGCCACAACCACTGCCAATGCAACGCATTGGGCGGGAAGGGGCGCAGAGTAGAACGATCCGAAAGCCAGAAGACCTGCCTTGCCAGATGCCGACCAGCTGCGGTGTACAGTATCGGGAGGGCTTTAAAGGGCTTTACGTGGACCACTCCGTTTATTTTTCGGTAGATGCCTATCCGGTAAATGAGGGTAACCACTTTTAGCCCGCCAAGATCAATCCTGACCCCTCCTCCCATTTTCTCCACTCACCGCAGGCTGCGGCTATTAATTCTTGATGAACTTGTAAAAAGCAGCTTACCCCGTTTTACGGGGAAACATCCACGTTCAGGAAGTCCCTTTGGGGAGTGATTTCCTTGGAAGGTCCGTGCCCCCAAAGACCTGGATAACAGCGGATCGAATCCCGTCAATCGCCTGTGAAAGGAGAATTGCCATGGCTATGCAGTTTCCCGTTAAAATCTATCGAGCGGAAACCCATCCTGACGGTAAATCGGAAGAACCGGTTTATGTCATTCAGGATGGTAAGCTGTTTCGCACGGTTGCCCATGAACGTGGATGGGCCGAGACTCCTGACTACACGCTACAACACGATGGCTTGGTCTACAGGACAATCCATCATCATTGGGGGAACAGCGAATCGCCTGACTACCTGCTCAAGGAAAAAGGGTATTTTTATCGAACGGTCTCACATCCCAAGGGAGCTTCCATGTTGCCGGTGTATGAGCTGCGTGACTGATTAACTGATTTAGTTATTCTTAAAGCTGTTCCCAACTCAAGAGGCGAATGTTGACTATTGTGTTTTGCGCCAAATACAGGAAAACAAGGGTTCAATGTCTTTGTCCGCGATGCGGTGCCTACCATTTCGCGCAACTGTTATGGACAGGCAGGGGGGTTCCCCGGAAATTCTGCCCGTCGTGTAGGGCGATGACCGGGCTGATCGACGAAACCGCTCTTTATGAAATCGGTGGGCGCAGCGGGCAGAGCGTTAGAAGAAGAGGCAATTATGGCGAGGACGATTGAAACTCTACACCAGTGTCATTAAGTAGTCGCGCAATTGTATCCGCTGATTGGTAAGTCCCAGCTTTTTGCGCAGTCGATTGCGGTGCGCTTCCACTGTTTTTTCCGAGGCTGAAAGGATCCCGGCGATCTCTTTGGTGGTTTTGCCCTTGCGGACAAGATCGGCAATCTGGATTTCGGTGGGCGTCAGATCGAAATACTTCGTGGGTAGTTTGCGCAAAAAAGGTGAGACGATGTCCGTGATGTTGCTCTGGACGATATCCAGGAAAACCGCCTGTTTTTTATCCAGATGACTCTGGCCGAGTTTTTCCAGGAAGGGCATGATCAGATCCTTGACGTTGGCCACGATCGAATCTTCCATGTTGATGCGGTCCTCCTCCCTGTTTTTGAGCAGGACATTGAGGGCGGTGTTGACATCTTCGAGGGCGTTTGTCTTCTGCTTTAAGGCTTTTTTGCTTTCCCTGAGCTTTTTTTCGGCGCGCTTGCGTTCTGCAAGTTCAAGGTTGGCCTGCTCGTAAAGCTGGGCGTTTTCGATGGCCGTGGCGGATGCGTCGGCAAGCGCTTCCAACAAAAAGGCATGTGATGCGGTGAAACGGTTGACCTTTTTGTCCACCACCTGAAGTGACCCGATGACCGAGCCCTTGACCCGCATGGGAACACTGATCAGGGAGAGCAGTTCGATCTCCATTTTATCGGCCACATTGCCGTAGTGGCGCGAATCTTTACGCGTATCCCCAATGATTACCGATTCCCCGCGAGAACTGACCCAGCCGGCCACCCCTTCTCCCGGCGCCAGTCGCCATCCCTTGACCACATCGCTTTGAAATCCGGCGGCCTGGCGGCAGACCACTTCCCCCGATGTCTGGTCCTTTAGCCAGATGGAACTGCCTACAGCCCCCAGAAGGTTCCAGATCGCATCCAGAATGGTGGATAAAACCCGATCGAGTTCGAGGCTGGAGTTGATGGAAAGGAAAGACTTGCTGATGAGCTCCAGTTCTTCATTTCTGCGCTTCAGGCGCCTGACTTCATCACGAAGCATTCGCAACTCCGCGTCGCTGCCGCTGGATGGAAACGTCGAAGAAATGGTTGTAGCGGGTTTAGCCATGATCATCAGTAATTCAGGTTGCAGTTGAAAATATTAAGAACAATACCGCTGATAAAAGAAGAAAGCGCCGGCTGTCGTGGCAGTGAGTAGGTCATTATCTACTAAAAAAGTCAACGAAAATGTTTCTCGATATGCGGCTGCAAAACCTCCCTTAAACACGGTGACGATTGTTTTAACGTCTTGGATGGGATATAGCTCCAAATTAAAGGCGACAGCAGAACTTCTTTTGCATTCTTCCTGGAGGTAATTGGTTGATATGAAATTGAAAAATGCACCGATCATCGATTATGTCAAGACAATGATAACCATTACTGATGAGTTGCTTGACCGCATCGAACCGATGACATTTTCAGCCCCGGTCATCCATGTTTACAATCCCCTTCGATACGCCAGGGACGGATATGACAACTACCTGTCCCGTTTTGGCAATGGCCATAAAAAAGTGATCTTGGTGGGCATGAATCCAGGGCCCTTTGGCATGGTTCAGACCGGCGTTCCCTTTGGCGATGTGGAAATGGTAAGGGATTGGCTGGGCATTGAGGCCCATATCGATCCGCCAGCAGATTGCCATCCCAAAAGGCCTGTCCTGGGCTTTGCCTGCCCTCGCAAGGAAGTCAGTGGTCAGCGGCTGTGGGGCTGGGCCAGGCAACGATACGTCACGCCCGAGATGTTTTTTGCCTCTTTTGGGGTTATTAATTATTGCCCGTTGGTGTTCGTGGAGGAAAGCGGCCGCAACCGGACACCGGACAAACTGCCGGCCGCTGAAAAAAAAGCGTTGTTCGAGGCCTGTGACCTGACGCTGCGCCGGACCATCGACCTGTATCGACCCGAGTGGGCGATCGGCATCGGCGCTTTTGCCGAGAGCAGGATAAAAAA
This sequence comes from uncultured Desulfosarcina sp., assembly GCA_963668455.2. Taxonomy (GTDB): domain Bacteria; phylum Desulfobacterota; class Desulfobacteria; order Desulfobacterales; family Desulfosarcinaceae; genus Desulfosarcina. Next base: position 275,752 of record CAXXOY010000007.1, on the reverse strand, counting down.
GGCGCTTGGCGAATCGGTGGTGAGAATCGGCCGTATTACACACCCGAGCCCGGCCAACCCCAAGGCCAATCGCGGTTGGGCTGAGGCGGTCGAGGCGGAGTTGGCCGATATGGGAATCGATATCGGGCAGACAAAATGAAAAACCGCCGATAAGGGCGGTTTTTCAGAAAAAATGTTATTCCAAAACCTGGAATGTGTTACCCAATTCCTCACCCGCTGGAGGACCTCTTGCAGGCCGGCGGCGTAAAGCCGCCTTTACCGGTGGGGATTCCATTTGGCCTTATGGCTCCGGCGGACATGAGTTTTTGCACATCCTTGGAGTTGCATTCCGGGCATTCCGGGTTTTCTGCATCTGAGATAAAAACAAGTTGTTCGAAACTGTGGTTGCAGGCATTGCATCGGTATTCGAAAATCGGCATGGTTCCTCCTTTTTTGTTCAATTACAATAATGATATCCCGGGTTAAGTCAAGTCCTTGATGGAAAAGCTTTTTTCCTCGGCGCAAAAGGGGCCGCACGCTTTGGAAAAAGCGGTTGACAATCCCCCGGGCAATAACATAAGAACATATTATTAAAGAGAATTACAGACGATGTAAGGGAGAGAATACGACCATGCGGATCGGCAATCACTGGCTTTGGTGGTGGCGCACAACCAACGGGAGAAATGCCTGACCGATCCTTGACGCTTAAAAGTTGAGCAAACAATAGTGTAACCAACCAACGGACCCCGGGCATTTTACCCTCGGTCCGTTTTTATTTGCATGGGCTGAAAACGGTTTGAGCGGGAGCAATTGCCCGAAGGATCCCATGACAAAGGAGAAAGATCATGCTCATTGTAATGGAAAACACCGCGACATCGGAGCAAATCGACAAGGTCATTCAGGTAATCGAGGGGCTGGGTTGCAGCGCCAGGCCCATTCCCGGCGGAGAACGGGTCTCCATCGGGGTTCTCAATAACAAAGGGCCCGTGGACGCGGCCCTGTTTAACGGGCTGGAAGGCGTCAAGGAGGCGGTGCCGATCACCAAGCCGTATAAACTGGTCAGCCGGGAAAGCAAAAGCGAAGACACCTTGATCAAGGTCGGTGAGGCCACCATCGGCAACGGGACACTGACCCTGATTGCCGGCCCTTGCGCAATCGAAAGCGAAACCCAAGCCCTGACCATCGCCGGGCGTGTAAAGAAATCCGGCGCTCAACTGTTTCGGGGCGGGGCCTTCAAACCGCGCACATCTCCGTATTCCTTTCAGGGCATGGGCGAAGAAGGGTTGAAAATCCTGGCCAAGGTGCGGGAGACCCATGGTCTGGCGGTGGTTACCGAGGTGATGGACAATCAAACCTTCGATTTGGTGGAACATTACGCCGACATCCTGCAGATCGGAACCCGCAACATGCAGAATTTCAGCCTGCTTAACCGGGCCGGCGAATCCTATCGGCCCATCATGCTCAAACGCGGCATGGCGGCGACCATCGAGGAGTGGCTGATGGCGGCCGAATACATCATGGCCCGTGGCAACCATCAGGTCATTCTTTGCGAACGGGGTGTTCGTACGTTCGTGCATCACTCACGCAACACGCTGGATGTGTCGGCGATTCCGATGGTGAGAAAGGAGAGCCACTTGCCGATCATCGTTGATCCCAGCCATGCCGCGGGACGGCGGGATCAGGTGCTCCCGCTTTCCCGCGCCGCGGTGGCCGCCAATGCCCACGGCCTGATGGTCGAGGTTCACCACGAGCCTGAAAAGGCGCTTAGCGATGGCCCCCAAAGCCTTTACCCGGATCAGTTCGACGAGTTGTGCCGGCAGGTGCGTTCCATCCATGCTGTCGCCGGCGGAACCGACGCGTTATAAAAGATTTAGAAGAAGGAGATGGTTAAAGGATGCGGACGAGCACAAGGTTTATTTTGAGTTTTCCGATTTCTCGACCAATTATATCTTTTTTTGAGAATCCCCGATAGTGACGGCTGGTCCATGGTCCGACAGGGGCAGGCTATCCCCGGCGGTCATGGACCTGGATATCATTTTTTCGATCCTCGCATCACGTAGCGGGCCTTGGTGCCCAGGATCACTTTTCTCAGGCGGACCGATTGCGGCGTTACCTCCACGCGCTCGTCCTCGCGGATGAAATTGATGGCCTGCTCCAGGGTCAGGGGGCGAATTGGCGCGAGAATGACATTGTCGTCCTTGCCCGAGGCGCGCATGTTGGTCAGTTTCTTTTCCTTGGTGGGGTTGACGTCGATGTCGCGTTCGCGGTTGTGTTCACCGATGATCATGCCCTCGTAGACCGGATCCCCGGGCTGAACGAAAAGGCGTCCCCTGGGTTCCAGGTTGTACAGGGCATAGGGAATGGCGTGACCGGCTCGATCCGCCACGATGGAACCGGTAAACCGGCTGGGAAAATCGCCCCGATAGGTTTCGTAGCCCACGAAATAGGAATTCATGATTCCCGTGCCGCGGGTGTCGGTAAGAAATTCGTCCCGGTAGCCGATCAGGGCCCGGGAGGGGATGGAAAATTCGATGCGCACCCGGCCGGTTCCGTTATTGGTCAGGTTCATCATTTTGCCTTTGCGCACCGACAGTTTTTCCGTCACCACGCCCATGAAGGATTCGTCGCAGTCCACGAAGAGCCGTTCGATGGGTTCCTTGGTAACGCCGTCTTCCTGATGCAGGATCACTTCGGGGCGTCCCACGCAAAATTCGAAGTTTTCCCTGCGCATGGTTTCGATCAGGATGGCCAGCTGAAACTCGCCGCGGCCCTTGACCAGAATTGAATCCCGATCACCGGTGGTTTCCACCTGAATGGCCACATTGAGAAGGGTTTCCTTTTCAAGCCGTTGCCTGATTTTGGCCGACTGGACATATTTGCCTTCCTTGCCGACCAGCGGGCCGTCGTTGATGGTAAAGAGCATGGAAACGGTGGGCGGGTCCACGGTGATGCGGGGCAGGGCCGATGGTGCGTTTTCGTTGCAGATGGTATCACCGATGGTTACCTCCTCGATTCCCGAAAGGATGGCGATCTCCCCGGCGTTGACCGCGTCCACGGGCGTGATATCCATCCCCTCGTACACCTGCAAGCGGGTGACCTTGAGGGGCTGGTGTTTTCCCTGGGCATCGATACGGATCAGGCGATGCCGTGATTCGGCAATCCCGCCGGCGACACGGCCCACGGCCAGACGACCCAGATAATCGGAGTATCCCAAATCGGAAACCAACATTTGAAAGGGGGCTTCGGGATCGCACTGGGGCGGAGGGACTTCGCGCAAGATGGCATCGAACAGAACGTGCAGGTTGTCGGACAGATCGTCGGCGCTGGTGCCGGCCACGCCGTCGCGGCCGATGGCGTAAAACAGGGGGAATTCCAATTGGTCCTCGTCGGCTTCCAGATCAATCAGCAAATCGTAAACATGATCCAGAACCACCTCAGGCTGGGCATCCTTGCGGTCTATTTTGTTGATCACGACGATTATTTTAAGTTTGGCTTCAAGGGCCTTTTGCAGAACGAAGCGGGTCTGGGGCAGGGGGCCTTCGGAGGCGTCCACCAATAAAATAGCCCCATCCACCATGGACAAGGCTCTTTCCACCTCACCGCCGAAATCGGCATGTCCGGGGGTATCCACGATGTTGATTTTAACGCCCTGGTAAACGACGGAACAGTTTTTCGCGGCGATGGTGATGCCCCGTTCACGTTCCAGGTCCATACGGTCCATGAGCCTTTCGTCCAACTGCTGGTTCTGCCGGAACAACCCGCTCTGGCGGAACATGGCGTCCACCAGCGTGGTTTTGCCGTGGTCAACGTGAGCGATGATGGCGATGTTGCGGATGCTTCCCTTATCGTTGTGATTCATTTTGTCCATTTCCGTGTAAATTGCTTGTGAGGATAAACGTCAATTCCGGCCAAGTATAGGCATTCAAACGGCCAATACAAGGTGTGTCGTGAGATAAAGATGGGATTGAATGGCTTATATAGGGTCTAACGAGAGGTCACTGCCGGTGGATATTGGCATCGCCTTGATCGGTATCACTTTTTCAGGCAGATTCCCTTGGGACGGTGGCTGGGAAGCGAATCGGCGGTTTTCTCAAGAATATCCTGATTGACGGACGGTCGCGGACCAGTCTGTTTTCGGGCCGCGATCATTTCGCGCTGCTCGGCCATGAAAATGGACGGCTCGATGGCGCAGTGCAATGCAATACTGGTGCAATTGGTATCCTGGCGGACAACGCTGCCGTTCACCCTGGCATTTCGGCCGCTATCGAAAATAATTTCACCGATCACGGTCTGGCCGTTTTCATAAACGCCGGAGCAATACAAAGCAAGACCGGTTTCAGACAGGTCCTTGACCGGGCAGCTGAAGGTTTGATCCAGCGGGACATTATCGTCGCTTTGCACGAAAAGGGGGTGGGGGGGCGTCTCATAGGTCAACCTGTAATGTTCCCGGCGTTGCACCTCGCGGCTTTGCGCTTTGTGATTCGCACTGGAAGAGCGGCGAACAACCATGTACAACAGTCGTGCAACGCTGATGACCAGCAACGCGCTGCTGATGATCAAGGCCGCGGCGATATAATAACGCTCATATGCCGATGCGCCTTCAAAAAGCGTCTGGGACGATAACGAGAGGCTTCCTAAAACAAGCGCGCTGATTGCCAGTATGGTCAGGTTGATTTTCATTTGCTAAAAGATATAGTCGCCCTTTTTTTTCAATGCTTTAGTAAGCACCGGCAATTATGTTGCCCACGGTTTTATTGAACACGAAAAAAATATCATCGCCAACGCACCAAATGATGACTATCTTAACACATTCGTACCAGTGGCAATCGCGAACTCATCATAAGAGGAAAACGATAAAGTATGTCAACACAGGATTACTATCAGATACTTGGGGTGGAACGAAAAGCCGATGCGAAATCAATTAAAAATGCCTACCGGGATCTGGCTTTTAAATATCACCCGGATCGCAACGAAAAGGACCCGGCCAGTGCCGAAATGATGAAAAAGGTCAATGAGGCCTACGCTGTTCTTTCCGATGAAAAAAAACGCAGCGAATACGATCATATGCATACCCAGTTCGGCGATAACGCCTATGGCAAGTTTCGCAATACCTATACCGAACAGGATATTTTCAAAGGCTCCGACGTTCATCAGATTTTCGAAGAGATGGCGCGTTCCTTTGGTTTGCGGGGCGTTGACTCAATATTCAGCGATTTTTATGGGTCGGGCTACCGTCAGTTCGAATTCAAGCGCCATGGGTTACATGGCAGGGGGTTCATCTATCGCGGTGGATTCGGCAAACGGCGGGGAAGGGCCCTGGCCGGTGGACGGCAGCAGGGCCTTGGCCGGTTCGCAAAATATCTTCTTCAAAAGGCAACCGGCGTGTCGATTCCCAAGTCGGGCGATGATCTGCATGAATCCATTGCCCTTGCCCCCGAACTGGCGAGAACCGGCGGGCCGTTTGCCTTCCATCACAAGCGCCGCGCCAAAAAGCTGGTCGTCAACATCCCCGCCGGCACACGGGAAGGCCAGCAGATCCGTCTGTCCCAGATGGGGGGCGTGGGTAAAAACGGCGGTCCCACCGGTGATTTGTACCTGAAAGTAAGAATTAAAAAGCCGATGCTCGAAATGGCAAAGGATTTTATTGTTTCGAAATTCAGACGATGATAGGTATATAATATAGCTGTTGTTGAAATAGACATTCACCCACACCCACAATTTTATGAAAGGAGGGGTTTGTAGACGCAAAAGGCGATAGAAAAGCCTTTATTCACCTCCCCGTCGGTCCAAAAGTTACAGGGGTTATTATAAAACAGTAGTGCTCGGACCGGACTACCGCCAAAGGAGGGCAGTATATGCAAATATTGGTCACCTTTAAGAATGTAAATTCCTCGGACTATCTGAAATCCTACCTTGAAGAAAAACTCAATCGCCTGGAAAAAATCATGTCCAACCACGGCACCGCCGAAGTGGTTTTTCAAGAAGAAAAACAACGCAAAATCGTGGACGTCAATCTATTCGGAAGCGGAATCGACATCCATGCCAAGGAAGAAAGCGGCGCCTGGAACGAAGCGATCGATCTTGTGGTCGATAAGACCAAAAAACAATTGATTAAAAACAAGCAGAAAACCCAATCCAATCGTCCGGTTGCTCCGGTCGAACCGGTTGTCTGACGTGAACCAACAGAGGCCGGGACAGCGGGCCGTTAACGCTGCCCGGCCTTTTCAATAGTTAGCCCATGCTTTGGGTGATTTGACTGACCGCCTCGGCGGTTTTTTCCACATATTTAACGATGTCGGATTCATCCAGGGATAGATAAGGGAGCGCTTCTGGATCAAGGGTGTCTTCAAGTTCGGGACTGCTGCCGGATTCAACCAGATGGGCAATATAATTGGCGGTGTGTATGATAAACGCCATCTGGTTGCCATCGGACTCGCTTGGATGATGATGATAGCGCATGGCGCTTACATGATTTTCCGGTAATTTCCATTTGGTGCACAAATCAGACGCCAATTCGGTGTGGTCAAATCCCAAGACCTGCTTTTCGACTTCCCAGAACGCTTTGGTGGTTTTCACCGCCTGGTCAACTTTGTCTATTCTCTCCAGTAAATAGCGGTCCAGGGCCAGTTTGCCGGCGTCATGGATCAACCCGACCGAAAAAGCGTCATTTTCCAGTGCCGGTGCCCGATCCATGGCGATTTCTCGAGAGCAGATGGCAACCGCCAGCGAATGCTGCCACAGGGCGCCGGAGCCCATTTTGTAGCCTTTCAGACGGCTGCCCAGCAAACTGGTCGCCGAGACCATTACGATCAACTGCTCAAGGGTGTTGTGACCCAGCACGACACTTGCCTGGTGGATGGATGACACCATTCCCGAAAGGCCATAATAGGCCGAGTTGGACACCTGAAGGATTTTGGCGGCAATGGCCTGATCGGTTTCGATCACTTCGGCGATCTCCTTGAAACCGAATTTGGGGTTGGCCATGACTTCCCTGGCTTTGGAGATGATTTTGGGCATGGGGGGCAGATCTTTGATGCTGCCTATGATTTTGCGTTTTAGATCGGTCCCCTCCAATTCATTTGATGATTTTTCGGATATGGGGGTATGTACAACTTTGCCTTCTGCATGAGCGGGCGCGGGTTTCGTTTTTATTTCGGGCTTGGGATTATCGCGCAAATCAAGGGTGATTTTCACTTTACAAATAGGGCAGGGGAAGGATAGTCTTTTCCCGGCAGGAAGGCGGTTTTCGGGAAGTACAAATGTTTTGCCACAATTTTGACATTCCACTTTCATGAACTTGCCTTTCGCGGGATGGTCAAAGGTTCTTTGTTAAGAGTCCTTTGTTACGCCTAAACTGGACGATCACCATCCTCGCCAATTTCATACGCACCAAAATTTGGAACGCCCGATTTTATTACATGCTGTATTATAGCGGCAGTCGGTTGTTTTTGCCAGAATGAAATTGCCGTGTTGCCCGGGGGCGTAGCACCGGGCGTCCGATTGTTACTTTACATCGGTTGGCGGAGAAAAAACTGAACTTAAACCCTTTGCCCATTGAGCTTATAGACGCTTGAAATGCAAATATTAAAAGAAAGTTATCGCGTATGCAGGTCGTTCTAATGGTTGCCGTTAGCATCGACGGGAAAATCGCTAAACATTCGGATCATTTTCCCGACTGGACAGGCAAGGCGGATAAGAAACTGTATGTGGAGGTTACCAAAAAAGCCGGCGTCATGATCATGGGATCGAAAACCTTCGATATCATCGGACGTGTTCTGCCCGGTCGCAAGACCGTGGTGATGACCCGCAACCCGGAGCGCCGGTCGGACAGGACCGATCTTGTATTTACATCGGACGAACCCGAAAAAATCCTTGATGACCTGGCCGCCGAAGGCTATACGCAGGCGGTGATTGCCGGCGGGGCCAAGATCAATCGGCTTTTTGCCCGGCGCGGTCTGGTTGACGAGTTGCTGATTACCCTGTCGCCGGTTGCCTTCGGCGACGGGGTATCCATGTTTTCCGGCGGTGTGGATTTGAAGTTGTCTTTGAAGGACGTCCAGAAACTGGACGACAACACCGTCTGTGTCCGCTACGGTGTTATTCGCCCGGACGATTGAGGGTTTGCAGAACCTTGAACAGTCCCTGGGTGCCGAGATTCTCCCAGCCCATGGCCATGGCGGCGGTGTAGAATTGATGCGCCAAGGCCAGCCCGGGCAGCGACAGGCGCATGCGCCTGGCCTCGTCCAGGGCAATTCCCATATCCTTGACAAAGTGTTTGACATAAAAGCCGGGGTTGAAGTCGTTGTCGGCAATCCGGCGGCCCAGGTTGTTGATGGACCATGAACCGGCCGCGCCCTGGCCGATGATGTCGATCACCCGATGGGCATCCATTCCCGCCTGCTTGGCGTAAAGCAAAGATTCCACCACCCCGATCATGGTGCCGGCGATCAGAATCTGATTGGTCATCTTGGTGTGCTGGCCTGCTCCCGCCGCGCCCATTAAGGAAATGGTTTTGCCCATAATCTGAAAAAACGGCAGAACGGCTTGAAATACAGAGTCCTCACCTCCCGCCATGATGGCCAGGGTGCCTTCGCGTGCGCCGATATCTCCGCCCGATACAGGGGCGTCCAGAGCTTTTAGTCCTTTGTCGGCGCACGCCCGGGAAATGGTCTGGGCCAGATCCGGGCTGGATGTGGTCATATCCACCACCACGGCGCCTTTCCTGGCACCGGCCAGAACCCCGTCGTCTCCCAGAATCACCTGCTTGACGTCGTCGGGGAAGCCCACCATGGTGAAAATGATGTCGCTTTGCTCGGCGACGGCCTTGGGTGAATCCGCCCATGACGCACCTTTGTCCAGAAGCGGCTGCGCCTTTTCGCGGGTCCGGTTAAAAACGGTCAGTCGATGTCCTGCGGCCAGCAAATGGCCGCACATGGCGGCGCCCATGACGCCGGTACCGATCCAGCCAATGGATTTTTCATCGTCGGTGTTCACGGTTTTTCCTCTTCCACAATCAGGTTTTTCAGCTCGTTGGTATCGTCCGATTTGATTGGGAAATGCGACGTCAGCAGATCGCCGATTTCCCCAATCGCCGTGCAGATGGCATCCGCGCCCTGGCCACCCCGGATACCGGCCGTGATGCTGCCTACAAGCTCGTCCCACTGCTTTGCGGGGACTTTCTCGTGGATGCCCTTATCGGCCAGCAGCCAGACCTTTCGCTCGAAAACGGAGAGAAACAGGAGCACGCCGTTGGCATCACGGGTACGATATAGGCCATGGCGGAAAAACGAGGTGATGGCGGCCTCTTCCACCTCCTCGTCGATTTCGCGACGCGAGACAAAGAGCCGTTTGAAACCGGCAACGCGCGTTGCGATAAAGCGCGTCAGTACGAATACGATGGCGAACAGGCCTACAAACAGGTACATGTTCCGGGTGCCGACCCACATCCATCCACCCAGGAAATGGGTGAGGATCAACGCCAGGGGAAAGGCCAGGGCCGCTCCGGCGATAACGCCTGCCATGGGATAGGTGTAACTCGACGAGACGATCATACAGACCACTTCACCGGAGGTTTTGAGTTCCACTTCGGCTACCGCTTTTTCAATGCGCTCCCGGTCGGTTGCGGAAACAAACCGTTCAGCCAGATTTTTCATTGATGCCCTTTATCTTCGTTTTACTTTTAATTTTACGGAATTAATTTGAATGCAACAGTGTCTGTTACCATCCACCCGATGCTCCACCACCGCCGAACCCCCCGCCGCCGCCGGAAAAACCGCCGCCACCGCCGAAGCCGCCGCCGCCGAATCCCCCTCCACCAAATCCGCCGCCACCCCAGTAGCCGCCATGGTGGGTTCGGCGTCCCGAGGAAGAGGAAATCGGACCACCAAAAAGGCTTAGAAAGAAACCGGCAAACAGGCCGACCGGTATCAGAGCCAGCAGCATAAGCGGTGCCAGGCCGAAAAACAGAAGGCCGGCGATTGGAAATAAAATGCCGCCTACAACAGCGCCCATGACCCGGTTGGCTCGGCCAAGGCCGTTGAGCAAAAAGAAAAGGGCGATCACCATGAAGGGGACGCCTTGGCCTTTTCCGCTTGATTTCTTAGCGGTGTCGGTGGCCTCGTATTCGCCCTTGACGGTGCCCATCATGGCCGAGATGCCTTCAAGGATGCCCTGATCGAATTGGCCCATTTTAAAACGCGGAGCGATTACATTACGAATGATGCGGCCGGCCTTGAGATCGGTGAGGCTGCCTTCCAATCCATAGCCGACCTCGATCCGGATTTTGCGATCCTTTTTTGAGATCAACAGGATGGCGCCGTTGTCCGATCCGGATTGACCAATTTTCCAGGCCTCGGCCACGCGGATGGAAAAATCCTCCAGCGCATCGCCTTCTAAGGAAGGGACGGTGAGCAAGGTGATCTGGGTGGATTCCTGCTGCTCGAAATCGGTCAGCACCGTCTCCAACTGACGCTGGCTGGCTGCGCTGAGCATGCCCGCGTAATCGTTGACGTGCCCTTTGAGCGTGGGCACGTCAAGGGCCGCGACGTTGCCGACGCCAGCGAGCAATAAAAGCACCAACAGAGCACCGATTCGTTTTGTTTTTAGCATCATATCGGAAAAATTCATGTCTCGATGTTAATTGAAAGAAACTTCGGGGGCTTTGGTAGCGCCCGATTCGGCCTTGAAGTATTCCTTACGTTCCAGATGCAACAGGAAGTTGTTTGTCAGGCTGTATGGCATTGCGCGAATCTTGCTGTTGAACGCCTCGACGGTTTTGTTGTAGCGCTGGCGTGCCACGTTGATCCGATTCTCGGTGCCCTCGAGCTGGTTCTGCAAATCCAGAAAATTCTGATTGGCCTTCAACTCCGGATAGCGCTCCACCACCACCATCAAACGCGAAAGAGCCGAAGATAGTCCGCCCTGGGCGTCGGAAAGCTGCTGCATGGCCTGGGCGCTGCCAAGATCGTCCGTCGACAGCTTAACGCTGGTCGCCTTGGCGCGGGCCTCGATCACCGCTTGCAGGGTGTCCTTTTCATGGGAGGCGAATCCCTTGACCGTGGCCACCAGGTTGGGAATCAGATCGGCCCGGCGCTGCAGGTTGCTTTCCACATCGGACCAGGAGCGGAACACCTGCTCCTCCATTTGCTGTAAGCTGTTGTAGCCGCAGCCGTTCAAGGCAAGGGTAAACATAACCAACGCAAGTAACCATTTAACATATTTGATCATGAAACATCCTCCAAATCGTTTTTTACTAAGTTGAGCGATCAGCCTTTGGCAATTAGCCAATAGCTTCTTTAGGTTTACATATCTTCCAGCTCCCGGCCCTTGGTCTCCTTCACTAAAGCATAAACGAAGAAAATCGAAAAGGCCGAAAAAACGGCATAGATTCCATAGGCGACATTCAACCCATAATTTTCGATGATGGGCGGAAAGGTCGTGGACACCAGAAAGTTCGAAACCCATTGCATGGCGGCGGCCAGGGATAGGGCCGCTCCCCGAATCCGGTTGGGGAACATCTCCCCCAAGAGCACCCACACCACCGGTCCCCAGGAACAACCGAAGAAAAAAACATACAGGTTGGCCGCAACCAGGGCAACTGTCCCTTCGGTACCGGAAAGCATCGGCTGACCGGTCTCCGGATTCACGCCGGCCATGGTGAATACCACCGCCATGGCGGCCAGGGTCAGGGTCATGCCGATGGAGCCGATCAACAGCAGCGGTTTGCGGCCCCAACGATCCACATAGCGGATGGCGATCAGGGTGGTAACGATATTGACCACGCCGGTGATCACGGCAATCTCAAGGGCGTGGGACTCGGTGAAGCCAACCACGCGCCAGAGGGTCGTGCCGTAATAGAAGATGACATTGATGCCCACGAGCTGTTGCAACATGGAAAGGATCATCCCGATCCAGACAATAGGCAGCAGGCCAAATTTTCCTAAAAGATCGGAAAAGCGGGGTTTGTGTTCCGTGTCCAGGGTGGCCTTGATCTGCGCCACCTTGCTTTGTACGTTCCCGCCAAGCACTTTTTCAAGAACGGCACTCGCCTGGGCGTCCTTGCCCCTGGCCACCAGATACCTGGGGGATTCGGGAATGAAAAGCGAAAACAGTCCATAAACAAGCGCCGCCGGGATTTCCGACAAAAACATCCATTGCCAGCCGTGCAAGCCCAACCAACCAACGCCTTCCGCCGAGCCGCCGGATTCGTGAGCAATCCAAAAATCGGAAAGCAGGGCGATAAAAATGCCCACAACAATGGCAAGCTGCTGTAACGAAGCCAGCCGACCGCGCATGGCAGCCGGCGACACCTCGGCGATATAGGCGGGCGCGATGACGCTTGCGGCGCCGACACCGACCCCTCCCAGGATTCTCCAGAAGATAAAATCCGTCAATCCGAACGGGAAGCCTGATCCTGCGGCGCTGATTAAAAACAAGACGGCCGCGATGGTCATGGTTTTGGTTCTGCCGATGCGATCAGCCAAAGGCCCGGCAATAAACGCGCCGGCCGCGGAGCCAAGCAACGCCAACGATACAGCCAGCCCGATTTGAAGGGCCGTGGCGTTGAAGACCTTTTGCACGGCCATTACCGCACCACTGATCACCGCTGTGTCAAACCCGAATAAAAATCCACCCAGGGCAGCCGCAGCGGCAATCAGGATTACAAAACCGACCCCCGGCGACTCGTTTTCGTCAAACTCGGTCGTGGATGATGTCATTGTTATCTCCCTGTTTGTCTTTCGTTCAGCGTTTCGAGCCCATACCAGGCAGCCCCCCGTAACGCCGCCTTGGGATCCATGATCACATGTACGGGCATTTTGGAACAAAGGTTGTAAAACCGGCCTTTGTCAGCAATATGGCCCAAAAAATCAGGTCGTTTAAGCCTTTTTAGAATGCGCGGCGGGATTCCTCCGCCAAGATATATGCCCCCGGTGGGGAGCAGGGTGACGGCCATGTTGCTGGTGACCGTTCCCAGGGCGCGTACGAACATATCGAGGGTTGCCTCGCAGATATCGGCTTTGTTTTCCAGGGCGGTCTGGACAATCACAGGGGTTCTGTCGGCCGCCTTGGCAAGTTCCCGCTTCAGCCATTCGGGCTCCTGAAAGATGCCTTTTTCCAGAAAAAAATCGTAAATGTTGGGAAGCTGGCTGCCTGAGCAAACCCGCTCGAAACTGACGTGGTTGTATCGCCGTTCGAGAAATTTCAACAGCTCCACTTCCTGAGGATCCCGCGGAGAGAATGCTGTGTGTCCCCCTTCGCTGGCACAGGCCCTGTATCGCTTACCGGTCCACACCAGAAAGGCGATGCCAAGGCCTGTACCGGGAGCAATTACGGCCCGGTTGCCTTGCGGTACGGGGACGCCTTCGTTAAGCGTTGAAATATCGCCCGGCTGCAGATGGGGGACGGCGACGGCGACGGCTTTAAGATCGTTGATAAGTTTGACCTGGGCGATCTTGCAGGAGTGCTTGATCTTTTCAACTTCGATCACCCAGGGAAGGTTGGTGATCTGTGCGCGATGGTTTTTCACCGGGCCTGCCACGCCGAAACAGGCGGCGTTCGGTTGGGCGCCCGTTTCGCGCAGGAATTCGTTGACAATGGTTTCCAGGGCGTCGTATTTGCCGCTTTCGTACCGAATTTCGTGGATCGCACCGCCGGCAACTCCCGATTTTTCCGAATAGATGGCAAGTACCGTTTTGGTACCACCGATATCCCCTGCAAGGATCATTTGGCAAGTCTCCCGTATTAGCGTCTTATTTTTTGATCTTCTTATTTTATCTTCGGGATCGGAAACGGCGTGCTTTTACGCTATTTTTTCATAGTCATCGCCGAATCTGATCGACAGTTTTTTTAAGCATGGGTAGCTATCTGTTTTGAGGCTCTTTAAACGGCCATTTCAAAGAGAACCTTGGGGTCGTTCGGCCTGTTGTAATCCAGGGTGACCTGCACACCATCGATTTCGGCATTCCCCTTTGAAATCGAGAATCCCATTTTTTTGTGAAAGGCAACCGAGCCTTTGTTCACGGGCGAGGTGCATGACCGGACCCGATCACGGCCGTTTTTCCTGCAAACCTCGAAAAAGCGGTTGTACAGATATCCCCCAAGCCCAATCCCGCGATATTTCGGATGAACGCCTGCGAAATGGATATAGGCCTCTTTTGAGTTGGCCGGTGACAGAAATCCGATCAGGAAAGCAACGAGTTCATCTTCTTTTTCGATAACAAAGGAGGTGCTGTTGAAATGGTCCAGCCATAGCCTCGGCACAGACCAGGTCAGATCCCTTCCGCCCCACCAGTCCTTCAGGACGCCGATGATGCGTCGGTGATCCGACGGCATGCTGTTGCGAAGAATCAGGTCATTTGGCAGTTCATGTGTCATATGGTTCATCCGCTTAACCAAGCAGTTTCTTCTTGGCGGTTTTGAATTCTTCTTCAGTGATAATGCCTTTTTCTTTCAAGGCAGCCAGTTTTTCAAGTTCGCCGGCAATGGACGTTTCCGCTGATGCCTGGTCGTTGGTCTTCCCCATTTTTACCGGCCTGGCCGTTGCAAGGTATTGGTAAATAAAATCCGCTTCGTCGCCCCGGCCGTGCCGTTTTTTTCTTTTATCCTTTATTTCGAGCGATACGAGCGCGTTGGCGCCGAGCTTATATGCCTGATACTTGATGTTGTCGAGCGACGCCTGCTTGTCCTGTCTCCAGGTGGCGGAGCTTATTTTTTCGAATGATTCGGAAATGCTGTATCCGGCGATGTTGTCTGATTTGAACGTTTTGATCGACGCCATGCCTTCGGCGATGCTTTCGGAACAATAGGTGCAGAGCCGTCTGTCCAGGTAATCCTTAACCGACGAGCAATCCGCGCATACGGTTTGACCGCATTCGGTGCAGGTGTGTCTCCAGCGCAATACGCCGAACTTTTTTTTGCAAAAAAAACAGATGTCGGCTTTTGACATACAGAACTCCCCTGGATAATTAAAAATCAAAGCTTGTGTTTGGCAACCGTTTTGTTAACCTTGTATGAGATTTGGCTTGGTTATGGGGCGCCTAACCGAAACAGTTTACATCAATAATCGGGAACAATCCATGTCAATCGAGACAACCCAACCCATCATCCGCAACACCGTCAAGGCAATCTGCCGCAATCAAAACAATGACATTTTGCTGCTTCTTAAACGCTACGAAGACGGCCGCGAGGCGTACACGTTGCCCGGCGGCAGTCAGGAGGCCGGGGAGACGCTGTTTCAAACCCTGCAACGGGAGTGCGAGGAGGAGATCGGCTGCGCGGTTCACGCCGGCGACCTGCACTACGTTTGCGAGCATTTCAAACCGGCAAAACTGGGCAAACCGCCCCGGCACAAGGTGGAATTTGGGTTTGCCTGCACCGTGCCGGGAACATACACACCATGTATGGGACACCATCCCGATCCGCATCAGGTCGATGTTGTATGGGTTGCTCAGGAAAAGCTCGCCGGCATTGTTCTCATGCCCAAGGGGTTGACGCAGATTCTGCACGAAGAAGCCATGGCTTCGGGATATCGAGGTGTTGTGGGGGATATGCGGATTTAGTCCAGCCACGCCATGAGGGCCATCGTGGCCTTCTCAAAATCGATTCCTCCCGAAAGCACCATGGCCCGGCAGCCTTGCAGAGCTTTCTGGTATTCTTTTAATGACCGGTTTTGGGGCAAGCCTGCCTCGGGCAGATAGAACAGACCGGTATCCTTCATCAGCGCCGGGAGAAGCTCCGGGCGTTCATGCAGGTCGATCTCGTTTGCCTGCATCGATCCGGCATCGCGCTTCCAATTAAGCAGGCAGAGCCGGTCCAGCCCGGTTTGCAGGCGAAAGCGCCCCGGCCCGAAGCATTTTTCCACCATGACGTCGTATTTTTGTTCCAGTTCCCACAGGTCTTTCGCCGGCAGGCTGCCGAAACGTTTTTTTTCCTCGGCGGTTAAAACCGTGGTCAATGACGGATTGTTGAGGGCCGTTCCCGGATTGATGCGCGGCCACTTGGCAACCCCGGTCATGGCCGGTTTCGTGCCGGATGGATCAATCAACAGACGGTCATTGCTTACAAAATCGGCCCCGGCATGCATGAGATGCAAGGCCAGGGTGGATTTGCCCATGCCCGAGAAACCGGCAATGGCCATGCCCCGGTTTTTCCACATGACGGCGGCGGCATGACCCAGCAGGGTACCCCGGTTGAGCTTCCATTCGATAAAGCGGTTGTTGATGAAATTGATCACCTGGTTGGGAAAGCGCTCACACAGCCCGACAACCCAGTTTTCCCCACCGCCGAAAAGCATGAGCATGCCGGTTTTGAGCTTGCGCACCACCCGGATGTCTTCAAGATCGGCCCAGCCCTCCTTGAAGCCGGTTTTTCCCGGTTCCGGCTGACGCTTTCGCAATGGCAAATCAAGTTCGGGGACGGGCTGTTCGAGCACGCTGATGAAAATGTGCGGCCGATTTGCGACAGAAATTACAAAAGGCGCACAATAGGCTTGCAACTGCTCTCTGACCAAAGCACTGGAGCAGCGTATGGATAGAACGCAGCCCGCCAGGTCCAGAAATAGTGGCTCGGTAAAGGCAATATTCCGAACGAGCCTTTGAATGAGGTCTTTTCCGTTTGTGTTATTCATGGCGTTTCAATTGGTCCATGGCGTAAGCGACATATTTCTTGGCCGCGTCGATGTCGCGGGCATCGAGCAGCCCCCTGAACCCGCCAAAGGCGGAAACCTCGAACACCATCGGACCATTGGGCGTGAGTGCCACGTCCACGCAGGTAAAATCCAACCCAAAGGGCGCTTGCGCTTTATGGGCCAGCTCGATGATCTCCTCGGGAGGATCGTAGGCCTTGTATTTGCCCCCGGAAGCGGTGGTGGTGTTCCAGGTATCGCTTTGCTTGCAGCGGCCGTAGGTGGTCAGATAGCGGCCCCCCAGGAAAACGATGCCAAGATCGTGATCGCCCAGATCGATCCGCTGCTGGATATACATGAGGGGATTGTCCCGGCGAAAAGTCTCGACCTGTTCGAGAGCGCGGGCGCTGTCCTCGATGAGGCACATGCCGCGCGCCTTGGTCGAAAACAGTGGCTTGAACACGGCCTGACCATAGTTTTGCACGGCCAGAACCGCCTGACCCACATCCTCGGTGATCGTCGTGGGCGGCATGGGGATGCCCGCTGATTGCAGGGTTACCGTGCAGGAGAGCCGGTTGAGGACGCCAAGGATTTTTGATGCGCTGGAGAAAATGTTGAGTCCCCTGTTTTCCAACAGGCGCAGCATCTCCAATCGATCCAGCAGGTGAGGGGAGTAGGTGACGCCGATCTTCTTGATCAGCAAGCCGTCCAGGGTGGCCAGATCCACGTCACCGTACCATGCCGATCCCGAGGGCAGGTCGAGGCGTACCTTCTCGATATCGATCAGCAAACGAAAACCGGTTTGCCTCTCAACGGCATCCACAAGCCTTTCGGACGACCAGGCGCCCTTGATGCCGACCACCCCCAGTTTCATAACTTGCCCTCGTCATTCAGTTGCTGCAGTTTCATGATCATCGGACCGAGCTTTTCCTCCCTTACTGCGGATGACGCTTCGGACGGTGTCATCCACTGACGACCCCGGTGCCGTTCCTCCCACGCTTCTTCGGGGAGCAGATCGGTGACCCGTTGCGGATACACCTCGACACGGCAGGTTGCGTTCCATTTTTCGTAGGTATACTCGCCCAACAAAATGTTCTGTACTTCTCCGCGCACGCCGGCCTCTTCCAGGGACTCCTTGGCGGCGGAGGCCTGGGCGCTAAGGCCCGGCTCGTGAATGCCTTTGGGAACCACCAGATGCTTCTTTTTGCTGGAGCCGATCACCAGCACGCGCAGCGCCTCTCCCTCGCAGGCATAAGGGATCACGGCGGATTGGCGGTAATAGTAGGCCGGCCGATCCCTGCGTTCCTTGCCGTCGGGGGCGGGGAAGGGGAATTTCTTGGGAAGTGTCTTGACATGAAACTGCTCGACCAAGCGCGCCTGAATAACGTTCTCCTTTTTTGCGCCGGATAGGGATACCCCGAGAATCGTGCCGCGAGCGACTTTTCCCTCGGAATGGATCTGCATGGTTTCAACAACCTCGCGAATCCCATGGATGGTGCCGACCAGCAAAAGACGATCGGCGCCATGCCCATTGGCATTCATCACTGCCTTGGGGATCTTCGATGGCGGTATCGGCGTTACCAGTTGCTTGGCGCCGTTCATGGCCTTGGCCAGCTTAATGGCCAGCTCCGGGTATTGTCCATGATCCGGGCAGAAGATCGCCCTTACGGGTTTACCCTCGCGAGCCAGCCAGGCGCCCAGGCGCTGGCCTTTCCTTTTGTCCTTGTCGGGCAGGTCGTCGCCGCTGAGATCGGCGCAGTAAAGCATGAGATGTTTCATAAAAATAAAACCGCTTCGGGCAGGTCAAAATCCCGCCAGTCCTTTTTTTCTTCGTGAAAAACGATGGCCTTCTCTAATAGGAAGTTGGCCCGCAGAACCATTTCCTTGACAAAATCCGTGTTGAGCTGGAATCGCGTGGAGGTGAAAAACGAGCGGGCCAGGGCCAGGGTAAGCCGGATATCAAAGGTGTGATCCCGTGCGTCTTGGGCATAGGTCTGGGCCGCCCGGTAAAATTGTTTGATAACCTGGTTGATGGCATGACGGCCCTGCTCTTCGAAAACCGGCAGGCGAAAGTTGGAGATCAGGAATGTTGAGACATCCTGGAGGTAGTCGGCCGGTCCCGAGCGATACAAGTCGATGAAATGGATGTCGTTTTCCTGGATATCGAAGAGGATGTTGTTGCAGTTGAAATCCCCGTGAATGTGCACCGAAAAGGGCGCCGGCAAGAGTCGTTCGATGTTGACACATTTTTCCACCAGGGTGGCGGTGGAATCCACGGCCAAATCGCCCAGGGTCTTTTGTTTTCGTAAGTAGCTGTGCACCTGATGGACGGAGTGCAGACGGTTGAGCACCTGCCGCATATACGAGGTTTCGGTGGCGCCGAGCTTGCGCGTGGCCGGCCACAGGTTTTGGGTCAGTAGCGTGGTTAGCCGCTCAATGGCCAGATCGTTCAGATCCCGGTCCGATTCAAGAATAATCTCCTGCAAGGTCTTTCCCTGGAGAAATTCAATGAGCAGCGAGCCGTTTTGCTCGTCCTCCTGATGATACGTCAGCACCCTGGGCGCAAGGCCGGGAACCAGCGCTTCCCATTTTTCCAGGCTTTGTTTTTCCTTGTGGATTTTTTCAAGTTTCCCGATCTTGAAGATCGCCTCCCGGCAACCGTTGGGCGCCGCACCAGAAGAGGTCGCCACCTTGCTGATGTTGCAGCCCGAGCGATTGCCCCAAAAGGAGTGCAGGTTAAGGCGTTCCAGCGGAATTTGCATGTCTGCCTTGGCCAGGGTTTGTTGCAGGGCGTCAAACTCGCGGATATGAATTTTATCGCCGAGGATGGAGAACAGCAGGGCCTCGCCAATGCTCAGCAAGGCATCTCCGATGCGTTCCAGATACCTGAAAATAAATAGGATGGTGATATAGGATTCTGTTGATTTGCCCGTGCGCAGCTCTTCCAGGATGCGCTGGAAGTTTTTGTTGTAGCAGGTATCGACCTCGTACTCGCAGTGGCAGATGGTCAATGCCTGCCCCAGATCGTCGCTTTCCAGAGTCGGACCGATTTGCTCGAAAATCGGTTCGATCAATGCGAACAGGGAAGCTGCATCGAAGCTCAGCCACAAGGGCCGGTCCACGAGGTATTCCACCTGTTTGGCGATGCTGAGGCAATAGTCGGCGATTTTCCTCAACTCCGAGCTGATGCCGCGGGTGGCCCTGGCCCGGTGAACCATTTTCTGACTGAGATTGTCATGGGTGAGCAGCAGGGAGTAGCAGTCGTTTTCGATGGTGGTGCGGAGGTTGGCGATGTAATCCTGTTTCCAGAGCACCTGATGGGCATCGGTTTGGTCGAAGGTGGTGAGGTAGGCCCGTGTGGCGGAAACCTGCCCCATCACCTCCATTATCAGAAAGTGCAGGTTGTCCCGGATGATGTCATTGAGTGCCATGTGTTGCCTGTTTTGCTTACGAAGATATTTTCATCTTGGCCGGCTTGCTCTCATCATCACCATTGTTCTCAAAAGATCCCTTTTCCGTCCAGCGCAGCTCCAGCGTGATTTTGTTCTTGCGGCCTTTTTTTCTTGCCTCCATGCTGAAATGAAGCAGCTCTCCCGGAGTCAGCTCGATGGAACCGTCCTCGGAGGAGAGCGATATCTGCCCCCTGTCGAGGGAGCGGATCAGCGACTTCAGGTACTTCTGCACGGAGTGCTTGTCCTGAATCGAGTCGTAGGAAAACGTTTGTTTTGCCATTGTCTTTCTATTTCCAAATTTATAATCAGTGTTTCAAGAACTTCCGTCGTAAAAAAAACAAGCAATTTTTATCAGCCGGCTATCAATGGTATCCGCCCGAGCGGCCGTCGCTATCGGGCAAAACGGCCATTCGTGGGTGGACATTATATGGCAAGCCGGTCTTTATACTCCCTGATAACCTGTGGGCGATCCATGCCGGCCTTGAGCAGTTGCTTGCGGATATGCATGTCGTCCCAGGGCGGTTGCACCCCGATTTCCCGGCACCCCTTGGCCTTGTCCCTAACGGCCGGGTCCTTGACCTTCTCGCTCATATGGGTGTCGTCCCCCATGAAGACCAGCAAGGATCTCGAACCGTTGGCCCGCAGGTTGCGTTTGTGCAGCACCGTGATCAAAAACTCGGTGTATTCCAGGGATTGCGGGTTCCACACCTCGTAGCCGTCCACATCGTAATCGGCCAGGAGAATCGGCCAGAACTGTTCCGGGTGGGGGATCACGATCCCGCCGCCGATGTGCCTGACCTCTTCGATCACCTCATTGGTACGATAAAAATAGTTCAAAGGAAAATCTTTTTTCACTTCAATTTTGACGGCCTGCAAAAAATTCTGCGCCCGGTTGATAAACGCGGCCTCATTTTCCGGCCTTAGCAGATCAAAATAATCGCGCACGATTTTGTTTTTGATGCTTTCCCGGGGGACCTCGTCGTAGGTGGCGTCAAGCAGCTTTTCAAGCCGGGCCGCATGATGCCGGGCAAAATCGACCACGTCCGGCGGTGCGCCGGTTGCCTCGGCGGCATGGCTAAGGATCGTTTCGTCGGGCTTGGTCAAGGCGCGCAGAAAACTGAACAGCTGGGAGGATCGGTAGGTAAAGGTGTGCTGGAGAATGTTTTTCAATACCGCTGCATTTTCGATGCGCTTTTTTTCAAAGTGAAGCAGGAGCTGCACTTTGCGCTTAAAGCCCTGGGAGTGGCAATCGACCTCAACCCCGGCATAATCGTCGTATTCCATGAGCTGGTTGTGTTGGGTGGGAATCACCAGCTCCTCTTTTTTATCGGGAAAGGTGGTGTCGATTCGTTTTCGGATCAGCTCCATGGGAACGAACTCGGGATGCCAGTGCACCGCCAGTACCGTTTCCTGCCTGGCAAAGCTTTTCCCCGAATCGCATGCCCACTTGATCTGTTTTTCGGAAAGTGTTGTCGCCACGCATTGCTTGAGTCGTTGGTGCTCTTTTTCGGTCAGCGGGGGTTCCTTCATTGTTGTGCCTTTGGTGCCAGGGGATGGTGATCTTTTTGCGAATCAGTCATTACTAAATGAATCAAACACCAATAGGCGTCTAAGTCAAGGTTGACGAATTCGTAAAAATCCCGATATCGGCGCCTGCGCTTCATCCTTCGTCATTGCGGAGTACGATAAGTACGCCTCATTCCTCAGGATTCGCAAGCCTTGATCTCGGGCTTCTTACGAATCCGCCCGAACGGCGACTTTTTACGAGTTCATCAAGGTTGCCGATTGACTAAAGTCATGGTCTTTTCTGATTTTTGAAAAAGAGAAACGTCTACAAAGGCTGGGCCTGACCGATCTGCCTGTGATGCTTTTAGGTTGGATTGGTTTTTAAGCCAAACAGCGAGGAACCTCATTTTCGAACAAACGCGGCCACTTCAGCCCACGAACTTGTACCAACATTTACACCGCTGAAAGTTAAAACTTTGTACCCATTGGCCTTGGCAATTGAAGTTAACGCCGCAGCATCAGCGCTGTTGTCTTTGTTCGGCACCAAAGGATTTTGTCCTTTAAATAACCGGTTTACATACCGGTCGAGTTTCCATTCCCTGCTAAGGAACAGTACAAGGTACGGTGAATCGTTTTCTTCTTTTAGCACATTTTCAATAGGGACATCAGGATTAAACACCCAGCGTTCACCCGTATAAAAAACAAGGCTTGGTTCGGTAAACCCATATGCTATTTTTTTTACATCCTTCGGTACGCCGATCTGATTTTTTATGGCAATTGCCGGATTGATTTTTCTTAATTCATTAGCTGCAACCTGAAAGCTCCCGGCGATAATAATTATACAGCAAAAAAGCAGAACGTCCGTCCTGCCAAACACCTTCCACCTGAAGAATACTGCAAGGCTTGTTATATACATGGCCGCTACAAGAGCTATAAGTGCCAGCAAAACCGTTGAAAGCGGCGCAAGGCTTCCGGAAAAAGGGAAAAAAACCGCGGCTTCGACCAGTATGAGCAAAATGAGTGACCATAGGGCCATGACGGAGTACCAACATATTTTTTCTGCCTTGCACCAGGAGTCAGGCTCTTTCCGGAAAAGCAGAAGGAAAAAAGCGGCAAAGCCGGGCATGACATAATGTGGCAATTGGGTTTTATAAAAAAGAAAAATAAAGTAGGGATTCAAAAGCCAGGCTGCTAAAAAAGCTGCTGTGGCATCAAAAGGTTCCCTGCAGTTTCCATAGCTCCTGACGCCAAACGCAATCCATGGAAAAAGGCTGAAAAATGCGCTGACGAAATAGTATCCGGGTATGGGCACTCTTCCATTAAAGGCATCAAGGCCGCGCTCGACCACATGGGTTCCAATACCGACATCCCAGAATGCGCCTTTTGTCAGGACAAGGGCGGGAATACCCCAGCAGGCGATCAAAAAAAACGTCAAGGCAAGCCCCGGCAGCAATTGCAATTGCCTATGATATAAATGCTGTTTTTTCCTGAATACGAAGCAGCATCCCAAGACACTGAGAAGGGGGACCAGCAAGGCAATGGGGCCTTTGGTAAGAAAACCCAATCCCAGGCTTAACCAGGTTACCCAGAAAAACACACCCCATGGCGGCCTGTTCTTTTTCAAAAGCAGCTCCATAAGTCCCCAGTGGGCAAGAACGACAAACAAAATCATCGGCATGTCCGCAACGGCAAGCCGACCGTGGACAAGGGTCTGAAAACAAGTCAGCCATCCTAAACCTGCAAGCAACCCTGTCTGGGCTGTAAAAAAACGCAGGCCTATGCAGTAAATTACAACGGCAACCAAATAAACGCAGACAATGCTGTGCAGCCTGGCGCCAAGCTCACTCACACAGGAAAGAATGTATCCGACTCGCATGAGCCAGTACACCAGTGCCGGTTTGTCAAAGCGATAGTTTCCGTTAAAGTAGGGTATGACCCATTCTCCCCTGTCGATCATTTCAACGGTGGCTTCGGAAAATCTGGGCTCGTCACGATCCAGCAAAGGCAGGTTCGCAGAACCCGGGATATAAATGACCAAAGCTGCAAACAGAAGTAAAAATGGAGCAATTTTCTTCAACGAGTCTTGTGCCGCAGCATCAAGGAAGGAAAATAAATCTTTCATTTATGGTCGCGTTCCCTGTTTGAGATGAAGGAGAAGATTATATCCTGCGACAACAACAGGAAAACTATTGGAAAAAATTCCGACAGAATCATTTTTTCCAAATATAAAGTAAGACAAAACCAGGACACTACCACTCATACTCATCAGCCAAAACAAGAGAGGAAAACTAGGCGCCTTTTTTTTGTAGGAATCGATAACCTGTACTACCCATCGACCAGCAAAACAGATAACGCCCAGGTAGCCGATGATTTTCCACCAAGTGACAGCGACATGGATTTGGGCGATGTTAATTTCGAATAAAATTTCATTCATTTTCGTTCTCGTATATAATAAGGATTAACCATCCTCTTAAGATACCAGCGAACGCCTACAAGATCATGGAGGCCCCTGATCGCTCGGCCCATGTTGGTGTATTTCGAAGTCCCGCCAAGCCGGGGCCTGTGGTTGGTCGGCACTTCCCGGATAGCGTAGCCGGCCCGCTGAAAAAAAGCGCCGAAATAGCGATGGATCCCGTTAAAGGCAATCAGATGGCGGACCATTTCCCTACGGCAAGCTTTGAGAGAACAACCCGTATCCCGCAAGGTATCGCCAAGCACCAAACGGCGAATGTTATTGCCGACAATCGAGCCAAAACGTCGGGATAGATTGTCTTGCCTCTTCTTCCTGTACCCGCACACCGCGTCGACCTTTTCCCTCTCAAGATTTTCCAGAAGCAGGGCGATATCGCCGGGGTCATTCTGGCCGTCTCCATCCATCATCACAATGATATCTCCTTTTGCAGCACTGATGCCTGCGAGAAGTGCTGCACTCTGCCCCTGGTTACATGACATTCGGATGCCTTTTACATGTTCGTTGGAACAGATGAGTTCCCAGGTATTGTCGGTGCTGCCGTCATCGACGGCAATAATTTCGCTGTCAGGCTGACAGGCTGACACTTCGGACAATACCTGGTAAATTATTTCTTCTTCATTATAAAAAGGT
This sequence comes from uncultured Desulfosarcina sp., assembly GCA_963668455.2. Classification (GTDB taxonomy): domain Bacteria; phylum Desulfobacterota; class Desulfobacteria; order Desulfobacterales; family Desulfosarcinaceae; genus Desulfosarcina. Next base: position 251,091 of record CAXXOY010000007.1, on the reverse strand, counting down.
ATGACAATGGAAAGTGATTTCATAAATGAATTAACAGTTGTCTTCCTGCCTTTAACAGCAAATAAAATTTGTAAATAAAAAACAAAGCCCCAATCAGGCCGATAACGCACAGCATACCTGATGAAAAGGTGCCCGATGAGGCCATATACCTGCAGCCGATTGAGAATACCGTAAAAAGTGCAGTTGCCGCTAAAGCATAGAGGCTTAGTCGAAGTTCCCACATAAAAGGCGGGCGATTGACATTATCGGGCCAGGTCTGACCTTTTTTTTGAGCAGGAACATCAAGGGCGTAAAAAAAAAGAGAGTGAATGATCAACCAGTTGGTTCCCGTGACAACGAGCCCGTCTGTAATAAAATGACTGCCATTCATACTGCGAGCTATGGTCATGAGCAGACAAAAAGCAACCGACAAACCGATGATATAGCGGCCACAGGCCGTCTCCACCTGAGGTTGAGCCGAAAAGGTAATGATATATGCAAAGGCAATAAGGATTGTCATGGCGGCGGTATGCCCGGAAGGAAAAGATCCACCGCCAACGGTATAGGTAAGTGGGTTAAAGGGTCCCGGCTCGAACCAATAAGTAAAAACAGCCCCCTGATGAATGACAAGATCCGGCCTGGCCCTTCCTATGATATATTTAAAGCCATGAACGACACAGATGGTTGCAATAACAGAGGAAAGTAGTAGAAACCCAAGTTCCGGCCGCCATCGCCCGATTAGCGGCAATGCGCTTGGAAGCCAGCTCACCAGGTAAAGCACCGCACTTGCGATCATGAGCAGGGTGGCAATGTCGCCTGCGCCAATCGGCTCTCCTTCAAATAAAGAGTTCGCAAAAAAAGAACTGAACCATGGTATATTATGGTGGGTCATCCAAAAGCTGATTTGGCAGTCCCATGGACTGATCAGAAAAGCGAAAAGTATAATACTAACCCAGGAAGCAGTCAAAAATACTCTCGGTTTTATTTTTTGAGCAAGTATTGCTGATTTCAAAATCATTGAATATAAGCCTTTGGGGCCAATCAAGTCCCATAACAAACTCAGATATTCGCCAAGTGTCGGCATAAGCCCTTTCGTGCCAACGTCCAATTGCTGGCAAAGTCATTCCAGCTGAACGCAGCGTACGAAAAGCAAAATGAAAACAAGGTAAAAAAATTGTGAAAAAATTGTGAAAAGTGACTTGCGAGGAAACAATATCGTTCGGAACGACGATCTGCTCATCGTTTTGAATTGGTTCCACAGGCTTGTCCGGGGCGAACAACTGAGGTTGGTAGGGATTGGCAGTCGGAATGGTTTCGCTTTTACGGACAAACAGCTCGTTCTTCAGCAGCCGATTCATCTCTTCTAACTATTGAATCTGCTGCTATTGATCGACTGGCGCATCCGTATTGCCAACGGCTATATAGACCCGTTGCGGATAGGAGGGCAGCATCAAAATCCTTCCTCGAGGTTAACCAGCTGGCTAATTGTGCCGAGCCCGTCGGAACCTTTGATGCCACTTGATTTATGGCAGCCGCCGACATGAGCAAATGATGTGCTAATCACAAACTATGCCGGTTTTTTTTCTTCATAACGCCTCAGATTGATTTTTTGGCAAACAGGTTGATGCGCCTGAAGGTTTCAAAGCATTTCCCATCGGCCTGTTTGGTTTCCCGTACCATCTCTTCAACAACATATTCTCTGAAATCGGACTTGGCGGATTCCGGCACACATGCCAGAAAAGGCACAAGGCTTGGTTGGTCCACCCAGGCTATCATGGTTTCGACGTCCGGGAAATAGCGATCCGCATTTTCTCCCCATACTCTGGCAGCCTTGAGTTCATTTTGGCTGATCAACCGAGTATATTCATCAACTGTCGGCATATACCATGGCCATGAAAAATCCGAAAAGAAAAGAGAAAAATTCCTTTCTTTCATGGCCTTGCGGATCACTTTGAAAAAATGTGAACAATTTCCATCCGCTGCGAAGTTAAACCTTATTGTGCCATCATTTCGAAGCGCTTTGGTCACGTTTTTAAAGAGGCGATGATGATCCTTCACCCAATGAAGGGCAGCATTCGAATAGACCACATCGAATTCGTCCTGAAACGATATCTCATCTATATCCATCAAGGTGAAGTGAAGATTGTCTCTCTCCTTTGGCTTTGCAGTGTCGATCATGCCCTTTGAGGCATCTATGCCGATCACTTCACCATTGGGTAGCGCTTCAGCCATTAATGCCGTGTTACCACCGTCCCCACATCCCAGATCAAGAACGCGTTCGGTGCCCTCCAGCTTCAATTCCGAAATTAATTTGGCGCCCCACGCTTTCTGATGCGCGGAGGCCTTCTCATATTTTTTACCGTCGAACTCATGTGTCATGACATCTCTTTCTTGAAATCATCGTGTAACTCAATGGTATTTCAATCCCGGCGTTTTGATTGTTTGCATGTCCTGCAGATATATCTTCCGGATACTCCTGGAAATGAATGATTTCCATACCGTTTTTGATTAGACTCATCATGATATCTGACATTGTCCATACAAACCAATACTGCGGTAATGCTGCATAAGTGGTCTTCCCGATGTAGTCGATGCCGCCATTGTCCTGGTATGGCGCGGATTTAAAATATGGCTCAATAATTTTGAGAGGATCTGCCCCTTCATCATCATCGGCGGGAAGCATTTCAATAAATGGATGTTGCTCATGAATGAATATGCTGCCGTGGTCTTTCAAAAGCAAGTTTGCCTTGGCAAAGAATGCCATCAGATCAGGCAACCACCCAAAGCAACCGATGCTGATATAAACAAGGTCAAATGCTCCATGATAGTTTTCCGTAATTTCATACACATCTGCCCTTACAAACTCGCAAGGAATGCCAACTTTTGTCGATCGGGTTGTGGCTTCCATGATGGCATCGTTTGAAATGTCAAAACCGACACAATAATTTGCCCCCATGTTTTTTAGCGACATCAGTTCAACGCCATTGTTACAGCAAAGGTGGGCTACATTTTTACCTGAAATTCCGATCGATTCCAGCAACGCCTGCTCCCTTTGGGACATAGCCACAAAACCTGGAGTATTGAATGCAATATCCCACTTGTCACCATTCGCTTTTTGGTGATGAGGCATGGCCTCATTCCAGGCAAGCCTGTTGGCTTCGGTATATGCTTTTCTTTCTTTACGCTTCAAGGTCTTATCCCTAACTTTCAGTAAGTTGTCTATTGATGCCATTTGTAGCGTTAAACTCTGCTTGACCAATTTTGGACTTTTATTGGACCAAAAATGTCTCAATTTATACAAATAATACAATAACTCATCAAGTCCTCAATTCAGCCTATCCGTTGTGCGAAATACGGACTCGGTTTAAATGTATTGTTTGCTCTTTATAGAAAAGTCATTATTGTGCGATGGAAAGTGGCTATAACGATCACAGCGCCTTCGCCACTTTATCGCCACGATGGCCGCCTTGAACACGCGGTAAGTTTGGCAGTTGCTCAGTTTGCTAAACCATAGGGACGGATATGTTAATTCGTAAGTTGTTTAAATTGTTTGCTGTAATCTTCTCCATAGTACTGGTATGTATATTGGTCGTGATGATATTGACCTTCATAGACATCTCAGTTGCGCCACAGGGTGATGTCGCTGCATTTAAAATGTATCTTGATAAAAAGATACCCGCTTATATGCAAAAGTACGGAGTGGATGCTTCCGTTGTCGGCGTTATTCACGATCATCAAATCGTACACCTTGCCGGATACGGTTTCATTTCGCTGTTTTCCTTCTTCCGCGCCCATGGTTTCAATTTGGTCGGCTATAGATCGATCAAGGTCGATCCGCACCAGTCTCCCATCGGGATCAAGATGGTCTATGCCATCCCTGGCTCAAAGAGCCCCAGAAGACCTTCGGTACCATGCCGATTCCAAAATGTGTTTTCACAGACCAGTGGCTTAAAGCCAACCCTCTTACGGTTCACGGCATGGGCGGATGAATCAAAAACAAGCAGGATACGGCAGCACCAATGATTGTACCAGACCCCAGTCGTGGGTTACTGCCGCACCCAAATCTTACCCAAACAACAAAGATGGATCGTAAGTTGTTTGATCTCTCATGATAAAATACGATGCCTTACTCAGTTTGTTGGCAAGGGCTTTGATCGCCACTGTGTAGTTCTTCTCAGATGTTTTTCGCTCGACAAACTTATGTGCCCGAGAACAACTTCTCTTGTTGTGATTAGCGGCTTCCACATAGGCCCAGGACAGATAGCGATTTCCGTTTTTGCGATTATTATCGCATTTCTTTTTGCCGTTTGACGTGCTTTGTGAGCCAGTATCCCGGATGTCCTTCCGCCACTGCTGAACGCGTGCCACATTATGCGGCCTGCGAAAGTAATCGACGTTTTCGGGCTTTTGGTTCCACCGTTTCTGGCTATTGTAGGATGCCAAATATGATGGTGGTGTAGCCAGCAAAATTTCCACGATCGTTGACAAACGGAAATGGATTTTTGAATTAAATGAGCCCCAGGTAAGGGGCTTTTTTTATGCAAAAAAAATGGGGTGTAAGGTGGACCCCATTGGTCGGACAGCCTGACGGGTGAGATAAGCTATAAGAAAAAAAATTAAAATGAAAAACACGGCCGTCAGCTCGCCTCGGAAAACGGACGGGGTAGACCAAAGTAAACCTCATCCGGGGTTTTGTCGTCAAGAGAAGAATGGCCTCGTATGAAATTATAGTACTGAATCCAATCGGCAAGTCCTCGCCTGAGTGCTTTGCCGCCCTCAAAGGAATGAAGGTAAATAAACTGGTGCTTAAGAGTCCACCATAGCCGTTCCACGAAGATATTATCATGGCAGCGACCTCGGCCATCCATGCTGATGGCAACGTTGTTGTCTTTAAGTAATTGAGTGAATTCCTTACTGGTAAACTGGGCGCCCTGGTCGGTGTTGAAGATTTCGGGGGGACCAAGTCGGCAGAGCGCTTCTTCCAGAGCATCAGCGCAAAAGGTCGAATCCAGGGTATTGGAAATCCGCCAGGATAAAATCTTGCGGCTGTACCAGTCCATAATCGCCACAAGATACATGAACCCCTTATCCATGGGGATATAGGTGATGTCGGTAGCCCAAACCTGGTTGGGCCGGTCGATGGTCAGATTCCGAAGCAGATAGGGATACACCTTATGCTGGGGGTGAGGTCTGCTGGTATTGGGCTTGGGGTATACCGCCTCGATTCCCATCAAGCGCATCAACCGTTGTATCTTTTTTCTGCTGGCATTGACGCCTTGACGCTTCAGTTGGCGACGGATCGTCCTGCTCCCGGAGGATGGGTTTTCAAGATACAATTCATCGATCTTTCGCATCAGGTCCAGATCCTCCTGCTTTATAGGCCTTGGGCGGTAATAGTAAGACGAACGGTTAACGTTTAATATTTTGCACTGCCTGGAAATGCTCAGCCTCCGAGTCTTCGGCTCAATCATCGTTTTGCGTTGCCTTGGAGTCAGCTGCCGAGCTTTCGCGATAAAAAATCGTTTTCCACTTTCAATTGCCCTATTTGCTTATAGAGCTCGTCGGTTCGGGCTTCTGTCTGTTTCCTGGTTTTGTGATTTTTATCGAAGATGTCAGCGGCGCCTTCCAGCATTTGCCGCTTCCAGTTGGAAACCATGGTAGGATGGATTCCAAACCGACTGGCTATCTGTGCTGCGGTTTCATCGTTTTGGATAGCGGCCAGAGCAACTTTTGCCTTGAACTGTGGACTGTGTGTTTTGCGCTTCTTACCCATTGTCAGATCCTCCTGTTTTTTGGTCTGACTTATAGCTTATCACACTGTCCAGTTTTTGGGGTCCACCGCAATAGGAAACGATTGGCTGCTTTCCTTTTTCCGATTGATGGACATGGGACAGATTCCCGTCAGTCGGGCCATTTAATCCGACGATCCTTCCGGTCGTCATCGAACCTACCCAACAGTGCGCTACCCCGCCCACGAGAAATTGTTTATGCGGGAGGAAACGCCAAAAAAGGAGGTTTGCATGACGGAAAACAAGGATAAGGATATCGCCGCTTTCAGATTCGGAGTGATTCACGATTTTGTCGGCACCACTCACCTGGCAAAAAACGAGAAACGGCGATTGTTGCGGGAGAAGTGCGAACGAAAGTGGGCGATCCCCCATTCCGGCAGAACACGAATTAGCGAGAATACAATTTATCGCTGGATTCGACGCTTCCGGAAGAGCGGCGGTCGTATCGAGTCGTTGTATCCGGGAAAACGAGGCGACCGGGGCGTGCCCAGAAAACTGGACGACGAAACGATCAATATCGTTCTTGCCGCCAGACGCAGTCAAATGGCGACCCCGGTGCCGATGCTTCTGGAAAGTCTCAAGCGACAGACACTGGTTCCCGCATCAACCGGCCTTTCCACGATCTATCGGCTGTTTCATTTACATGGCCTGATGGATCGATCTCCCAAAGCAGAGGACCGCAGAAAATTTGAAGCCGAGATGGTCAATGACATCTGGCAAAGCGATGTCATGCACGGCCCCAAGGTGACGGTGAACCTGAGGCTACGCAAGACCTATCTGATCGCCTTTATCGATGATCGTTCACGGTTGATTGTGCATGGCCAATTCTACCTGTCGGAAAATCTGGTCTGTTTCATGGAGGCCTTCGAAAATGCTCTGACCAAACGCGGATTGCCAAGAAAATTGTATGTGGACAACGGCTCGGCGTATCGCAGTCATGGACTCGAATTTACCTGTGCGTCGCTATCCATTGCCTTGATCCATGCAAGGCCGTACAAGCCACAGGGAAAAGGAAAAATAGAACGATTTTTCAGAACCGTTCGCGGATCGTTCCTGCCCGAGGCGAAGCTTTCGTCGTTGGAACAATTGAACCGATCCTTCACCCTTTGGCTGGAAACCTATCACCAGCGTACTCACAGTGCCACCGGCATGACGCCATTTGATCGCTTCAGTCAAAACCTTGCCTGCATTCGCAAGGCGCCCAAAAATCTTAAAGACCATTTCCGTACCGCCGTCTACCGAACCGTTGCCAAGGATCGAACCATCACGCTCAACGGCAACCTGTTCGAAGCGCCGGTGGCCTTGATCGGTAAACGGGTGAGAGTTTTATATCACCAATGCGAGCCAAAAGTAGCCGAGGTATTTCTCAACCAAACCTCGCACGGTTTGCTGGTTCCCGTGGATCTGCATGTCAATTGCCGGGTCAAGCGGGACAAGAACGTCAACCCGCAACTCGAGACGGATCAGAAAGCCGACTATCAAGGAGGCGGGTTATGGAAATGACTTACATGCCGTTTTTCGGTTTTACCAAAGAGCCTTTCACGGCGGATATCGCCGTGAAGGATATTATCGAAACAGATCAACTTACAGCGGCCAAAAACCGTTTCGATTACAGCCTGGGATTGGGTGCGATTTATTTGATCACCGGTGAGATCGGCGCCGGCAAATCTACTGCCATCCGCTATCTGCTCAATGGTCTGCATCCGTCCGAGTACAAGCTGATCTACGTTACAGCTACATCCGGTTCAATCTTGGAAATGTACCGGTTAATCATGGTAGAGTTAGGGATGAAACCTGCCGGCACCTCCCGTGCGGCCATGACCGATCGAATCAAACGAGAAGTCTTGGAGATCCACGGCAAAAAACAAAAGACAGTTCTGATCATCGACGAAGCGTCCTTGCTGCGATTAGAAGTATTTGTGGAGTTGCACACCCTTTGCCAGTTTGAGATGGACTCCAAACCCTACCTGCCCATCGTGCTGGCCGGTCAAACCCATTTGATCGATAACTTGAGATACCCGGGATGCTTGCCCCTGGCATCGCGGGTGGTGGCAAAGAGTCATTTCATCGGTGCAAAAAAAGATCAAATGCGAGTGTATCTTCAGCATCATCTTTCCATTACCGGAATAGACCGGATGTTGTTCGAGGACGATGCCATCACGGCCATTCACCAAGGCTCGGGCGGTATCTTCAGAAAAGCCAATCATCTGGCTCGCGGCGCCCTGGTGGCCGCTTCCATGAACCATGACCAAACCGTCAATGCGGAACATGTCCGATTGGCAGCATCTGAAATCTTTTAAAAAGGAGAAAATATGAAAACTCAACCGACCGCCGAAGAGATCAGTCAGAAATTGGAAGCCCTGGTGTTAACCGCTATCTTGAATGTGCTCAACCGAATAAGGGACGAGTTATCCGTGGTCAGTCAGCAAAAAATGAAGTTTTAACCATTCGATCCGATTTGCCCGGCGAAACGGAGGCAGGCTCTGCTGGGGAGCAACCTGCCAAGGGATAGCCGGGTGCAGGAGGCATTGAGTAAAATGTCGGAGGGGAGCAGCAACCAAAACGCTGTTCCCCTCATTTTATTCAAGCCTTCCTGCTCATGCCTTAGAAAACCCAATCTAATCGACGCGCGTAGCGCACCCTTTGGCTATCATCGATTCTGACAAATAGAAATTCGCTTCAATTTAATCAGAAAATTTCGTTCCATTGAATTTGGCAATCAACAGCTATCGGCCTTGCCGGCTTTTCGGCATTCAGGCTTATTGCAGTGCCGCTGGCGGTTTCTGTTGCGATGATCGGGAATGAATAACCGATGGCAATGACGACACTTTTTTCGTTAAATGCCTGACATTGGCCGCGACCTTCCTGCGAGCCAATGTTATCCATATCGTCATCGGTTAGAGCAATATTTTACAGGCAAGGAAACGAGATAAGAAGAAGAGAAGAAGATGGGATTAAAACCCTATTATGGAAGAAAATGGGGCTGGAGGCTGCGGACATTTTAAATCGTCGGGAATAAGACAGGTTCAGAACACTGCTGGCATTATGGATATTTATTACGATATTTGTCGTATTTATTTCTGGACATACCCAGAACCAAACCTTCGGCGTTCTATGTTTGGCCTACTTTAGCGCCACGACACCTGCCTCAAATACCCGGCAGCCTCGACAATCGCCTGCTTTAGAAATGGATATGATTTGACAATATATATGTACCAAGGTATTCAGACACCAAAATATCAAAATACTTTGGCGGCTATAAATTGAACAAAAATTTCAAACTGCTTATGTCGGGGCAGCTGGTATCCCAGGCAGGGGATAAAATTCATATGATTGCACTTGCATTGTGGGTGCTAAAAACCACGGGTTCTTCCGGTAAGATGGGGGCGGTTCTGGCATGCTCTCTGATTCCGGGACTGATTCTGGGATTGTTTTCAGGTGCAGTTATAGATCGATATCCCCGTAAAGCCATTATCGTTGGCACGGACATTATCCGGGGCATCGTGCTTTTGTTGTTTACCTGGCTTATGGCCAAAGGTCTGGTTGATTTTTACTTGGTTCTGGGGATGCAGGTCGTTCTTTCCGTAAATGCGGCGTTCTTTGATCCCTGTATCCCTGCCGTGCTTCCCGGTATTGTCAGCCAAAAGGAGCTGGCCCGGGCCAATGCCATCCACCAGAGTATAAACAGTTTTGCCCTGATCGCCGGTGCCGCTCTTGGCGGAATGGCGGTCGCCGGATTTGGATACATGTGGGTCTTTGCCTTGAACGGAGCCTCTTTCCTGATATCGGCCGGATTTGAAATGTTCATCCGCATCCCGGCCACTAAGGCGGAAAAGCCCGGCCAAAGCCTGATTGCCGATGTCCGGGACGGTTATTCCTACCTGTTCGGCAGCCGTCCCCTGATGGCTGTCATATTTATGGTTACAGCCATTCATTTCTTTGTGGGCAGCATTGAAGTGTTCATGCCCGTAATCGCCAATCAACTCTCCTCACGGGGGGCTGAAACCTTGGGGGTGTTTCAGGCTGCCATGGGCGCAGGCCCCCTGATGATGGCCCTTGTTCTCACCCGGTTGCCTGTAGCGGGGAAGGAAAAGAGAACACTATTCTCTTCGGTGATAATCATGGGCGGGCTTCAAATGCTTTCGTTCCTGCTGCCCAAAAGCGGTTTGCCGGGGATATGCGGGTTTACCATATTCTTTTTTCTCTGGAGCGGGTTTATGATCAGGGCGGCGGTCTCTTTCAAGACCCTTTTGCAGATGTTTGCCGGGCAGGCCTATGGGGGCCGGGTGTTTGCCCTGGCTTCAACCCTCGGAAATGCGGCGATTCCGGCAGCCATGATTGTATTTGGCCTGGTTCTGGAATATATTAGTCCAACTTTGTTGCTACCGGTATCCGGGCTGATACTGGCCGGCATGGGAGGGGCAGCACGGATATTGTTCCGCTCCTGACCCAAACTACGGGATGCAGTGCACCAAACGCTAAGGGGGCGTTATGACGCGGAAAAGCAAAAATGTGAATGCAAAAAAAATCCAGAGGGTTCAGACCGGTTTAAGAATGGAAAAGCGCCTGATAAAAGTACTCAAAGCCCTTGCTGAATACCATGATATGACCTTGGGAGACCTTCTGGAAGGCATTGTACTTCATGCCTTTGATAACAAAACGCCGTTCAGTGAAGACAATTTAAACCGGATCAGGGAATTAAAAAAAATCTATGAATTGGACTTGACCAGCGAGGACAGCCACAACCTGACCGAATAGCGCATCATTAATTAATCGCCCTTATAAACGAGGATATCGAAATTTCGAAATTGTCTTATGGCACGACTGGCGGACTGATAAGAATGGAGCATGTCGATTGGGTTCAATAGCCGGGAGCACACTGTCAGCATTCATCAGGTTTCTGAGCATTATCTTTCTATTGAGTTTCTGCCTGCCGGGCTGCGCTTTGCTGAAATTAAAAAAAGAGGTCAACAAAAGCCGGGATTCTGCGGTAATCGTTGGTGTCGTTGATGCGTCGTTCTCAGGAAAAGGCTCGATTGTTGTCGCGGCCTGCTCAATCTTAATGTCTCATATAATTATGACATCGGCGGCAATAGCCCGCAAACCATGTTTTTACTCCGTTCCGAAGATAATAGGAAAACCGTTGCATTACACTATTTGAGCGCGAATGACCGAGAAAAACGTTATGGCCCTCTGCCGGCCGGGAAATATTTGGCGGATATGATTTCGGTTGCCGCGAGGACCGTTGATACCGGTGTCCCCGTAATTATCGAGAGAAATAAAATAGAAAAAATTGATTTCGTTTTTGAAGCTGACGGCGAGTTGCGTGGCTTTGTCAGTGCTCCACTGAAACCTGAGAATCGATATGCCGGAATGCCGGAGGTCGTGTATCAACAGGACAATGAAAACCTCCGCGTTCAATCGATTACGTTGACCGGCAATGGAATTCGGCGGACGCTGAAACCCATTCAACAGAAAAATATGAATGATTGGGAACAACTGATCCTATCGCGTAGCGATTTTTGTCACCAAAAAAGGTTTGGCTTTTTTGGTTTGCCGGCCGGTAACTATACGCTGTCTATTAAGGCCGAAGGTTATAAACTTTATGAAAAAAAGTATTCCGTTATACCCGGCATTCCAAACAAATTCAGCGTAACCTATTTAACGCCGGATTGAATTCGTTTTTCTGTGATCCTTCCTGTCGTGATGGTGATAGTTCATCCGGCGTTGTTTCAATTCCATTCTGGTCTGATTAAACCTAAATTAGGTTAAAAGGACACCGGTGACTTGTTCCAAGAATGATCGGTTGGAAAAACGATACCGCAGGTGAATTCGGTCAACTCGACACGCTCCTTGACCTGGATGGCGAAATATTTATGATGGATGCTGGCTATTGGGTCAAATTCGAAGCGAAACGCGTCACCCCATCGCCTGCTATTCCACATGGAGTAGGGTATTCGTTGACCCTGCATGACAAGAATAATACCCGTGTGGTGGGTTATGACAACGCCCATGCGATTAAATTGAAAGGCCGGAAACGGTTTTCAGGTCGGAAAGTGACCTGGGATCACAAACACCATATGGACAGGGTTGAACCATACGAATTCCGGTCAACTCCTGGACGATTTCTGGAAGGCCGTTGACTAACAGACCGGAGGATGACGCCATGAAAAAAAACGTGATGAAAATCGGCATCCTGTCGAAAGACGACTACCGCAAACGGACCATTGCCATTGCCAAGGGTGAATACAAACCGAAAAAGAACGAGCCCACGGTCTGGTTCGAATCCATGGAGTCCCTGGGGCAGATCCTGAGTGGCCAGAATCAACAGCTCCTACGGATCATCCGGGATAGTAAGCCGGGCTCCTTGACCGAACTCGAAAAAACCTCGGGTCGAAAAAAATCAAACCTGTCAAGAACCCTGAAAACCCTTTCGAATTACGGCATCGTGGATCTTGTTCGGGAAAAAGGAACGGTTCGGCCGGTTGTGAAGACCACCGAATTCAAAGTAGAGTTGAGCATATAATACCGGGAATGTTCCTATTGTTAATGAGAAAATGGTGGGCAGACGAATGGGGGTGGGCTAATCAACCATCAGTCGAGCCGTTTGCCGATAAGAAAAGCTGATGCGAGAATTGGATATTGCGTTGCCATAGCTGAAGAAACGCGCAAAATCATAACCCCCGACTGCCCCAGAACGCATTGAAATAATAGGATAGCGCTAAAGCTTCACTTCGTACCCTACCTGCGCCAAAATGACGAAAAAATGGAAGTTTTTCCTTTTTACGGAACCATCAAAAGCGATGCCTTCATTGACGAGAAAGCGAAAGATTTCCCGCAGGATTTCCTTCAGCGTCAGTGTCATAGACGCCACTCACTTGGCTGCCGGTTAAGATCCCATTATTCATCGCTATCTGGTTATATTGACCATCCAAATCATCCGTTGTTATTTTTAAAACAGTAATGTCACCTTGACTGTACATCCGCCCATTTAATATTTTGTATTGGCCGGATACATGGGATAGTTGACCAGAGGCATTAACGGAAAAAGATATTTCAATCGGTTCTTCACCAAAAGGTGTCAAGGTCCCATTCCATATACCCTGGCATATTGACGCATCTTCTATTTTAACTAGTTTACAACTATTTTCTTCTAAATATCCTTCCCCTTGTGTTTCTGAAATCATTTCTCCCGAAATCGTGGTTGATGCCATATCATCATTTATAACGATTTCAAAATCGCCTTCCGGTTCTATTTTGTAAGTCCCAAGGACGGATGGTGCTTGACCATTAAAAATACTTACAATACCAGAGTGTTCAATTATTTTTCCGTTATCATCACCGATAAAGTAGATTGCACCAGATCCAAAATCCAACAACCAGCTTCCTTTAAAAAAATCATCATTGTATCCTATTATCGCTGGTCCACCCGGATCGGTTATCTGTCCTGCCACATCATCCGAATCGCCTTCGCCACCATCGGTCAATGTTAGAGTTACTGTACTTCCATTGATTGATGCATTGCTATACTCTTCGAACCCATTATCACTCACTTTAAAATATTTCGCTCCTATTGGATAATTTGTGGGGAATTGTATGGTTACGGTTATGGTTTCACCGCCATTTGGATCTAGGTCGCCGACTATAAAAGAAATCAGATCGTCCGGGAAAATATATGAATCTGGTTTCGATGTTTGATTAACTTCTGAATCATTCAAGATCTCAATAGATTCCTCAATGATCATCGTCCCATCGTTAATGGAAGTGTCAATTGTATATTCGTCTTCATTTTTGGTAATCTCTGCAACGTTCTCTTCTGGATTCATGGTTATATTTATTCCATTAGAGTTACCATCGTCTGAATTTTCACCGCCACCTCCACCGCAACCGATCATAATGCCAATAACCAGAATTGAACAAATGAGACAAGGCAACACTTTTGAAGGTTTATTGATAACCATATGCTTTTTCTCCTTTGTTTAAGACTTTGCTAAATGCAAATGTTAAATCCATTACTTAATACCCCATTCCAATGACAAACGAATAACACAAGGGGATGGACGGTGGGATTTCATTAACAATATTGTATTGAACGATTTGACTTGTACGCCAGCCATTCACTGGTTGTCCCTTGTATTCTTTTGTAACAATTTGTATTAATTGTCAACGATTGGGTGCTTAGGGCGGACGGGGATGATTTTGCGCGTTTCCAAATTTGATGAACTCGTAAAAAGTCACCGTTCGGGCGGATTCGTAAGAAGCCCGAGATCAAGGCTTGCGAATCCTGAGGAATGAGGCGTACTTATCGTACTCCGCAATGACGAAGGATGAAGCGTAACGCCGATATCGGGTTTTTTACGAATCCGTCAAATTTAAGCCACTGTGATCGAGCAGGTAAGCGAGCATTTCAAACTATCCGTTGACAACCTGCTGGCTCCCGGCAAGCAACCCAATCGGGTGAAGGCCCGAAGTGTAGCAGCCTATCTTGCGGTGAAACGTTTGGGTATGGATGAGAAAATGGTGGGCAGACGAATGGGGGTGGGCCAATCCACCATCAGTCGAGCCGTTTGCCGATAAGAAAAGCTGATGCGAGAATTGGATATTGCGTTGCCATAGCTGAAGAAACGTGCAAAATCATCACCGACGGCCCCCATAAGAATTAATGGCAACTAAAGCGCTTCTATTTTGCGGTTTTAATTGTATGACCACGGGAAGTAAATGAAATGCCTTGCTGAGCCTGTGCCCCAATCATTACTGTTTCAACAATTGGTGGGTTAACATAGTCCACGGCCTCCCATTCAACAATAAAATTGGCACCAGAGCCTCCGGTTTTGTCTTTTTGCGGTATAACGTATCGAATTGATTCTAACGGTTTTAATTTGACCGATGTAGTCAACATTTTTTTTAATAAAGCACCTTGTGTTTCATAATAATCAACTTTTGTAACTGCAATCGACTCTTTCATGTCAATATTTCTAATGCTAAGTGTTAGTGCGCCAAGCGCAGCTTGGTGCTTCTTATAGAGTGCCCTGCCGCAGTTCCCGGGCAGGAAGTCCCCATCGGGCAAAGCCTAACCAGCAGCCCGTACCGAGTGTTGCGCCTGTTGCGGAGCTTGAAAGTATACCGGCGAACAATACAGGTGAAGCGTACACAGGGAACACTGCAGGCCGCAGGGGAGCCGTACCTCCCTCAAGCAATTCAGCCTCGTAAGAGCAACAAAGCAGTTGGCGACGGTTTTAACGCACCGGAAGCCAGAACAAAGGATTCGCTATGGTGAGAATCCCGAGGGACTGCCGGGGTCAAAGAGCGTGGCATGTAGTGAGAGAAGCATCAGGAACTTGGGAGGCCCTTCCACCTCCTCATTCGAGGTAGGACATCTCAACCGAACGAAGAGATATCCAATGGGTTAATCAAGCGAAGGGAGTCAGATCATCTCATAGTACTCCGAGACGGTAAGGCCGATCACATGGGGAAGGGGATGACGGTATTGTGTAGCCCGCAAAGGAAACATATGCAGATTAGACAGGCTGACCAACATATGCAAACCTCACTGCGGGGAATAGCAAAGAGGGCAAGTGAAGATCCAAAGCATCGATTCGGTAACCTTTACAGCCTCTTGAACGAGGCCAACTTATGCTCGTGCTTTCCGCTTCTAAATCGGAAAGCCGCACCGGGAGTCGATTGTGTTGATTGGGATGCCTTTGAGGAAAATCTGGATGCGAATATCAGCCGGATAGCGACGGACCTCAAGGAAAAGCGCTATAAGGCTAAACCTGTGCGTCGCACATATATACCCAAACCCGGTGGCAAACAACGCCCATTGGGTATACCGGTAATAGGCGACAAACTGGTGCAAACCGCTGCCGCTTCCATCCTGACAGCCATATTCGAGCAGGACTTTTTGCCCTGCAGCCATGGCTACAGACGCGGAAAAGGCCCACAGCGAGCCGCCCTGGAGTTAAGTCAAAGGCTCCAGCGAGGCAGATACGGGTGGGTTTACGACGCGGACATCAAAGGTTTCTTCGATAATATCGATCATGACTGGCTTCTGAAAATGCTTGAGCAGCGGATAGACGATAAAGCTTTTCTCGGACTAATCCGGAAATGGTTGAAAGCCGGTATCCTCGAGCAGGACGGAAAGGTGATAATACCATCCACCGGCACCCCGCAAGGCGGTGTCGTATCTGCGGTACTGGCCAATATCTATCTGCACTATGTGCTTGACCTGTGGTTTGAGAAGGTCGTCAAGCCACGTTGTGACGGAGATGCATTGCTGATGCGTTTCGCTGATGACTATGTGTGTTGTTTTCAATACCGACGCGACTTAATGAAGCTTAAGCGGGTTATGGATAAACGACTCGGCAAGTTTAACCTGGAACTGTCGACGGAAAAGACCCGAGCCATCAGATTCACCAGATTCGAGACCAGGAACAGTAACGCCTTCGTATTTCTCGGTTTTGAATTCCGTTGGGGCTTGAGCAGAAAGAACAAGCCGTTGGTGAAAATGCGTACAGCCAAAACGAAGTTCCGCCAATCGCTGGCCTCGATAAAGAAGTGGATTAAGCGTGAGCGGCACATATCCGACATGGTGGACATAATGGAAGCGTTCGGCGCCAAAATGCTTGGACATCTCAATTATTACGGAGTTTCCGGCAATCTTGAGATGCTGAAGGCGTATTACTATCATGCATGCCACATCGTATTCAAATGGCTGAACCGTCGCAGTCAGCGCAAGAGTTACAACTGGCACGGATTTGCTGAATTGCTGAAGCAGTTTAGTATACCGCGTCCTCGAATAATAGGCTATTGGGCCTGACTTGCCTTTGTACGAAGCGAACAATACCGAGGAGCCTTGTGCGGGAAAACCGCACGCAGGGATCTGTGAGGGGGCGGTCGGGTAACTGGCCGTCCTACCTCGATTCGTCAGCAAGAATGGTTTTTCATTATCGCCACTGTAAATATGGGAATATGCGGGCACATATAGGGTTTGACCTTTATACAATTCAGAACTTTCATTGGCCTGCGAAGAAAAAGGAAACATATGCCAGACAAACATGAACAAAATCAGATAACCAATTTTATGACTAATTTTCATTATGACAGCTCATCATATCCTGGCCCACAGCAGGTGATTCAAATTTTGACGGATTCGTAAAATTTATAATGCATGACGCAATGATTGCCTCTCTTGCAGCAATACGATGAGCAACCGAGTTGAAAGTGTCATGCATTTGTGAGAAATTGCGGCTTTGATAAAAATTCAATCTTAACCTAACATATCCTAAAAAAGTTTGGAAATCCTATTTCATGGAGACCAAAATTTGAATCGCCTACTTTAGTTGAACCAAGTCTACACCACAAATCGATGAACCTCATTTTTTATCTCTTCCGCCAGTTGTGAAAGATTTCCCGCATGCTGATTGACCGATTCGCTTTCCGACAAGATCTGTTGGGTGGAATCGTCTACAGTGCGCACCCTTTCGGATACCGATTCCGACGCCTCCGCCGAGCGGGCGATGTTGTCCCGGACCTCGGAAACCGCGTCAGACGCCTTGGCCATGTTTTCCGCTATCTCTTTTGTCGATGCCGACTGCTCCTCCACAGCCGTGGCGATGCTGTTCACCGAGTGAGTGGCCTTGTCCATGATCTCGGGGATCTGTCTGATCATCTCCGTTGTTTCGGTCGTTTTGGATTGCATCCAGCGCAGCTTTTCATCGGCGTTGTTCGTGGCCGTCGCGGTTTGTTTGGCCAGCTCCTTGATTTCATGTGCAACAACGGCAAATCCCTTGCCGGCCTCACCGGCACGGGCCGCTTCGATGGTGGCGTTCAATGCCAGGAGGTTGACCTGCTCGGACACATTGCGGATGCTGTCGGTCACCACATCGATCTCTCTGGCCGCCTTTCCCAGTTCCTGGACAACCTCGGACACCTCCACAAAACTTTGCGTCGCATTTTTGATGATGGACTGTGCGTTTCCAGAGTTCTCCGCAATCTGGGAAATGGTTTCGAAGAGTTCTTCCGACCTGGTTTTTACGTGGGCGATATTAATCGCCGTCTCCTCGATGGAGGCGGTGACGGTATTCATGGTGGAGCTGACTTCGCGGGTGGATTCAGCAACCGTATTGGATTGCCCCGAGGTTGATTCGGCTTCGGATTTCAGCTTCTCCGAGATGGATGTCAACTCTTCCGATGACCCGGCCAGACGATCGCTTTTGAGGGTGAATCCCTGAAAAATGGTCTGCATCTCCTCACTGATACTATTCAATCTGTTCAGAATATATGCCAGTTCATCTTTTCGTCGGGTTTGGGTGCGATGGGTGAAATCTCCCTGTCTCAGCTTATGGGCCTGGGTGAAAATCAGTTGGACAGGCTTGTTTACCAAAATGAAAAACAGAACATATATGGCGGAGACCAGGACAATCAGGCCGATGATACCGATTAAAAAACTCTGATTGCGCGTGCTGCGCATGGTATTCATCGAAGCGGACAGGTCGGAAGCGACCGTGATGCCGCCAAGTATTTTTTGAGACTGGCCGTGGCAATGGTGGCAGCTCTGCTCATTTAAAATGGGCAGGTGTTTTAAACTGTAAAGCGTGTCTTTTTTGACAAGTTTGCCCATGCCTTCCGGTGGCTGGCCGGCCGACAACATGGTTTTGATCGTGGCCACCGTTTCATTGTTATTGACAACCCGGTCCATGGGAACGCCCACTTTGGTATCATCGGTGCTGAAGGAGACGATACCGCGAAAGTCATACACATAAATGCTGACCCCGGGCAGCTTCTGATTGAGCCGGGAAAACTGGGATTTCACGATTTCATTTTCGCCGGTGCTGAGCGCATCGAAGATGGCGTTGTCGATCACATCCGCCAAGCGCGTGTTCTGATCGGCCACCTGTTGATCAATCAAGGCCGACTGGGATTTTATGTTGTTGGCAATCATGGCGGCCAGAACCATCGAGACAATCAGGAAAATAGGGACCAGCACCATGACCCACAACTTGCGTGTTCCAACGGCGGCATGCTTAGTGTCATTCCTGTTGATGGATTGCATCTTAGTGCGCGCCTCCGTATAAAAGCGGTTTGAAATTGAACGCCCCCACCCGTTCGGCATTGTGACAGACCATGCAATCTTCAACATCCATGATGGTGATCAACTCTTCCGGATCTTCGGAGTCGACATGCAGACTGCCGGGACCATGGCAAACTTCGCACCCGTTGTTTTTCAGATGCGGGGTCTCCTGCTCCGATTTGAAACCGCCCGGCCTGCCGTAGCCTGTCGTATGGCAGGCATAGCATTCCCTGAGCTCATTGGGGGTCAGTTTCGCAGCCATTTTTTGAACGCTCAAGTAGGATCTGGCCTTTTTTGAGTCTCTTGTAAATACTTCGAACTGATCCGGATGACACTCGCCGCAGGTTTCGGAACCGACATAGACCGCTTCGTCGTTCGCGGAAGCAACCGCCATGAATCCATGGGCGCACAACAACCCGAAGAAAAAAGTAAAACATAGAACTTTCAATGTTTTAAACATTCCCCGCCTCGTATGCCGCAGGTTTTTAGTGCTTCTTTGCTAAAGACACTTTCAATAGCGTGAACTTCTTATACGATTACTTCTATATTGTTGTTTCGGTAAGGGGGTGATTTACTTTAACCGGATTTATCTCACGGCATCCGGCCGGTTGGCCGATAAACAGGACGTAGCGGATGAAGATACGGTTAACAAAATTCTAGTGATAAATCCCTTGACGGGCATGGATTAAACCGTTTATATTTTTGTGAATACAACTTGAGGTCGGCCTTCTTGACCGAAGTTCGCCACGTGCCGGCAAGCCCAAGTTAAACACCTATTGTCACCGTCACTCGCGCCGGGTGACAGACACCAACCCTGTTTGGATAGTCACAGCCCGACACAATCGTTCACTCTTTTAGAACTGGCCTTATCATTTTACCTAACATTTACGATCGGAGGAATAAGTATGCTTAAAATCGCGATTAATGGTTTCGGAAGAATTGGAAGACTTTCGTTTCGAAAAATTTTTGGAGACGATCGTTATGAAGTCGTGGCAATCAACGATTTAACGGATCCGAAGATGCTCGCTCATCTTTTGAAATATGACAGCGTGCAGGGGCGTTTTTCAGGACATACGGTCGAGAGCGATGAGGCGGCTCTGATCATTGATGGCAAAAAAATCAACGTTTACAATGATCCGGATCCAAAAAATCTTCCCTGGGGCAGCCATGGGGTGGACATCGTTCTGGAGTGCACCGGCTTTTTCCGTTCAACCGCCAAAAGCCAGGCGCATATCGATGCCGGGGCGAAGCGGGTACTCATCTCGGCGCCCGCGGGAAGCGATCTTCCGACGATTGTTTACGGCGTCAACCACCAGACACTGAAAAGCGATGACCTGATTGTATCCGGCGCCTCCTGCACCACCAACTGCCTTGCGCCCATGGCAAAGGCACTGAATGAGTATCGAGAGCTCAGAACCGGATTCATGACCACGATTCATGCCTATACGGGCGACCAGATGATTCTTGACGGGCCGCACCGCAAAGGCGATTTTCGTCGCGCAAGAGCCGGCGCCATCAACATCGTGCCCAATTCCACCGGTGCCGCAAAGGCCATCGGCCTGGTCATTCCCGAACTCGATGGAAAGCTGATCGGATCGGCGCAACGCGTACCGGTTCCGTCCGGCTCCATCACCATTTTGGATGCCACTTTAAAGGACGATACCGAGACGGTGTCTGTCGAGGGAATCAACGAGGCCATGAAAAAGGCTTCCGACGAATCCTTTGGCTATTCCGACGAGGAGCTGGTGTCCAGCGATACCATCGGCATGAGCTACGGGTCGCTGTTCGATTCCACGCAAACCCTTGCCCAGCGTTGCGGAACCAAGATTTATGAAGTTCGGGTCGTTTCCTGGTATGACAATGAAATGAGCTATGTCAGTCAATTGCTCCGAACCATGGACCTTATGGGAAGCTTGATGAACTAATTTAGGCGATTCAAATTTTGCTCTACATGGGAATCGTAAAAATTCCCGGTCCGTCATACCGGACTTGATCCGGCATCCGGAACACTTTCAAAAAGAAACGGCGGTTAAGTGAGATTTCTCATCTTAACCGCCGTTTTGGTTTCGCCTTGATAAATTATAAAACGAACTAAGAGGCGTTTTCGTTAACGAGAATAACCTTGCGGTGGGGGAAGGGGATCTCGATATCGTTGGCATCCAGGGCTTTTTTGATTTGCTCGGGAACCGAATAAAGAATATCGAAGTAGTGAGCACCGTCGCAGAACGGGCGCACGAGAAAATCCACCGAGCTGTCGTTCAGGGTTTCCACTTCGACGAAGGGCGCCGGATCTTTCAGAATATGCGGATGATTGGCCAGAACTTCGTCGATCACTTTTCGCGCCGCATCGGTATTTTCTCCATATGCAATGCCGAAGTGCATGTCCACGCCGCGCACCTGGTGGTAGGAGTGGTTGATAATCTGCTCACCCCAGATCTGGCTGTTGGGGACAATGATTTTTTTATTGTCGAAGGTTTGCAGAATCGTAGTGAACATGTCGATTTCCGTTACCTTGCCGAATTGGCCGGCCGCATCGATAAAATCCCCCACCTTGTAAGGTCGAAATATCAAGAGCATCAAACCCGCGGCCAGATTCGACATAGCCCCCTGGAGCGCAAGACCCACAGCAATACCTGCGGCACCAAGCAAAGCCACAATCGAGGCCGTTTGCACACCGAAACGATTGAGTATGGCAATAAAGACAAAGGCGAGCACGACGTAGCGTGCAACACTGCCCAGAAAACGGAACAGCGTATCGTCGAGTTTTTCGTATTTTTTACTGATGCCAAGGACCAGTTTGTAGATTCGATTGGCGATCCAAATGCCAATCAGGAGTATGAGGATGGCGAGAAGGATATTCGTTGCCCACTCGATGACGAACGGCATGTATTGTGAAATATCAATTTTTCCAATGGCTTCTGTCATGACTCTTTCCTTTTCCTGTTAGATTTTGGTTTTTTATTATATTTTTTTAAAGCGTCTATCGATCGCTTTGTTTGTACCTCATTTTGAGATTTGGGCTTTTATAATCACCACCGGTGTTTTAGGAACATCTCGCATGCCGGAGCGAGAGGTCGTGGCGACCCTTTCGATGGCGCGGACCACATTCATCCCGCTGATCACCTTGCCGAATACGCAGTATCCCCATCCCTTGGACGATTTGGCGCGATGGTCCAAAAAGCCGTTGTCCTTGACATTGATGAAGAACTGAGAACTCGCCGAGTGCGGGTCGGAGGTGCGGGCCATGGCAATGGTGCCCGTAAGATTGGAGAGCTTGTTGTCCGCCTCGTTGACAATCGGATCACGGGTGGTTTTACGATGCATATCGGTGTCGAACCCGCCGCCTTGGATCATAAATCCTTTGATCACCCGGTGAAAAATGGTTCCGTCATAAAATCCGGAATTGACGTAGGCTATAAAATTTTCCACCGTTTTCGGCGCGGCTGCGGCATTGAGCTCGATGACGATCTCTCCCTGGTTGGTGCTGAGCTTGACCTGCTTTGGCGAATCGGCCATTGCACAAAAGGTGGTTGATAGAAAAACGGCTGTCGCTAATAAAATAATTCTTTTCATTTACCCCTCTTTTTCTGTTTCTCGTAATCGGCTACCAGAGTTGAAACACCCGCCGCGGCTCGTCCAGACGGGAAATACCTGCCGCCTTGGCATCTTTTACAGCCAGCCGAAAGGCTTCCATGGCAAGGGGCGCGGCCAGAGAGTTGACCGTCGCCGCCTTACCGCAGGGGCGATACTGGGCCATGACATTGACATACGTGTTACGGGATATCTTGCGGGCGATGAAATTCATGATTTCAAACGTCCCGGAAAGTCCATCAGGAAGAACCAGATGGCGTATTAGTACTCCTTTGTAAGCCAGTCCGCCCTGCTCGTCAATCAGCAAATCGCCGACCTGACGATGCATTTCGATCAGCGCCTTGCAAGCCATTTCAGGGTAGTCCGGCGCATCGCAGGTCTTTTGGGCCACGACCGGATCCCAAAATTTGAAATCCGGCATATAAATATCGACGATTTCGTCCAAAAGGGTCAGCGTCGACACGGCGTCGTAACCACCGGTATTGAACACGATGGGCAGCCTGAGCCCTTGTTCCACGGCAATGCCAAGGGCGCTCAGGATCTGGGGCACCACATGGGACGGGGTCACTAAATTGATGTTGTGGCAACCTACCCGTTGAAGCTGAAGCATGATGTGGGCAAGCTGCTTGTCCGTTACCGGTTGGCCTTCGCCGCCATGGCTGATTTCGAAATTCTGGCAGAAATTGCAAAGCAGGTTGCAGTTGGAGAAAAAAATCGTACCTGATCCGCCTTCGCCGACCAGTGGGGCTTCTTCTCCAAAATGAGCATTGAAGGAGGCCACCTTGGCCAGTCGGCCGGTTTTGCAAAAGCCTGTCTCGTCCCGGCTGCGATCAACCTTGCAGCGGCGGGGGCACAGGGTGCAGCATTGCAACGCCGACAGGCTTTGCAGAATCCTTTCTTGTAAAATGCCATGCTTCCATGACGCAACATAGGATGGTTCGCGCACCGCCATAGCGTTTCCTTGTGTCGGTCAACTGCTTAGCATGCGCTGCATTTGATCGATACTTTTTGCCCGGCCCACCACCACCAAGGTATCGTCCAGTTCAATGCGGGTGTCGGCCTTGGGATTGAAAATCATCGAGTCGTCGGCTTTACGAATGGTCAGGATGATCAGATCAAGCTTCTGTCGGATGCCGGAATCTTTCAACTCCACATTGAGCAGGCGGGAATTTGCCTTTACCTCGATTTCTTCCACCAGAATATCCGTGTTATCGTCGGCGAAGGCCAGTTCCAGGAACCGGATCACCGTTGGACGCAGGATGGCATGGGCCATGCGCCTGGCGCCGAGATCGTATGGCGAGATGACGTTGTCGGCCCCGGCGGCCTGCAAGGTCCGTTTGGCCGAATTCTGAATGGCCCTCGAAACGACGTGCAGACGAGGATTGAGCTGTTTGGCGATCAGGGTCAAAAAGACATTGTCCGCATCGGTGCCCACGGCGGTGACCAGCCCCCGGGCCTTTTCGATGCCCGCCCTTTTGAGCAGGAATTCATCGCTGGCCTCGCCCAGTAAATACAGGATGCCGTCTTCGTCCATTTTTGATTGGCGGATGTCATTTTTTTCGATGACGACCACATCCAGAAAACGATTGGTCAGGTATTGGGCCAAGACCCTGCCGATACGGCCATAGCCGCAGATGATGTAATGGCCCTTCAGTTTGGAAATCTGCTTGTCCAACTTATGCCTCCCTAAAACGATTCTGATACGGTCTTCCACCAGGAACTGGACGATGTTCCCGCCCACATACATGAAATAGCACACCCCCAGAATAATCAGGATGCCGGTGAAAACGCGACCGGCGGGGCTCAATGGGTGGACTTCGCCATATCCGACCGTGGCCAGCGAGATCAGGGTCATGTACAGGGAATCACCCAGGTTCCAGCCCTCGATGAGCATGTATCCCGCTGCGCCCGCTCCGAATAAAAGCAGGGTCAGAATTATGGAATAGGCAAAATGGTTTTTGCGCTCCACGGCATCCCTGACGATGAATTAATTGACTAGGCTATGAATCGGCGACGGAATCAATCCGCCGCGACGCAGAAAACGGTTTTCACCGGCGGCGTTGTTGACCGGCATGATGATCGATTCGCCGAGCAGCCCGCCAAAAACCGCATGCTCGCCGGCCTTCTTGCCCGGCACCGGGATCAGTCGCGTGGCCGTGGTTTTCTTGTTGATCACGCCGATGGCCATTTCGTCGGCCATGATCCCCGCCAGGGTCTCTTCGCTGGTGTCGCCGGGAATGGCCACCATGTCCAGTCCCACCGAGCAGACACAGGTCATGGCCTCCAGCTTTTCAATGGACAAATAACCATCGGCGGCGGCCTGGGAAATGTTCAAATCCTCGCTGACCGGAATGAAGGCGCCGCTAAGGCCGCCAACGTTTGAGCTGGCGAAGGCGCCACCTTTTTTTACCGCGTCGTTGAGCATGGCCAGGGCCGCCGTGCTGCCAGGCACCCCAATGCTGGTCAATCCCATGCTTTGGAAAATTTCACCGACGCTGTCGCCCACATTGGGGGTGGGCGCCAGGGAAAGATCCACGACCCCGAAGGCGATCCCCAGACGCTCTGCCACCTCACGGCCAATCAACTCGCCGATGCGTGTTACCTTGTATGAGGTGCGCTTGATGATTTCGCTGACCTGCCCGAGATTGAGTTCCGGATTGGCTCCTACCGCTCGATCAATGGCTTTTTTTACCACTCCGGGGCCGCTGACGCCTACGTTGATCACCGCATCGGCCTCGCCAATTCCAAGATAGGCGCCCGCCATGAAGGGGATATCCTGGGGGATATTGGAGAACACGCACATTTTCGCGCAGGCCAATCCATCCTTGTCCGCGGTAAGGCGGGCCGCTTCCTTGATGGTGCGTCCCATAAGCAACACGGCGTCCATGTTGATTCCCGCCCGAGTGGAGGCAACGTTGACCGAGGCGCAAACCCTTTCGGTTTCGGTCAGGGCTTGGGGAATGGCTTCGATCAGCTCCCGGTCTCCTTTGGCCATGCCCTTTTCCACCAGCGCGGTGAATCCACCAATGAAATCGACGTGCGCGGCACAGGCCGCGTCGTTCAGTGTCTTGGCCACCCGAACCATCTGCTCGGCGTTGAACGGCGCGGCGGCCACGGCAATGGGGCTTACCGAAATCCGTTTGTGGACCACGGGGATGCCGTATTTGTCGCCCACCTCATTGCAAATCGAGACCAGATCGCGCGCGGCGCCGGTTATGCGGGTATGAATATTGTCGATAAAACGCCCGATATCGTCACTGGCGCAATCCATGAGATTGAGTCCCAGGGTGACGGTGCGGACATCCAGATTTTCGTTTTTCAGCATCTCCACGACGGAGAGCACTTCCCGTTCGCTAAACATGGTAAAGTTTTCCTATCTACTTATTTTTAAAGACGATTGATCGCTTCAAAGATCGATTTGTGCTGGATGGAAATATCCAGGGACAAGGCTTGGGCTTTTTCCCTGAGCGTCTTTCTAAAGGCCTTTTGATCGACATGGGTGGGGATGTCCACCTCGTAGATCATGATATTGGCGTTGGGATCATCGCCCCCCTTGAAGACCGCCTGAAGGTTGGTGACATTGACCTGGTGGTCGGCCAGGACAGCCGTGATGGCCGCAACCAATCCCTTTCGATCAGGGCCTTTGGTGGTAATTACAAAGGGCTCGCAAGCCGGAGACGCGGCCTCGTCGGTTTCCGACAGGCGTTTTTCGTAAACATGCAGGCCCAGCGGTTTTAATCCCGCCTCCAATTGCTGGTGAAGCGTGTCCGCGTCGAATGTCGGGGGCGTCCGGACAATGAAAATCCCGGAAAATTCACTCTGCAAAATGGTCTGGCTGACATTTTCGATATTGCATTCGTTTTCGAACAAGATGCGGGTCACCGCGGCGATGATGCCGGGGCGATCTTTTCCCAAGACCGAGATGGCCATTTTATTCATTCGTGGTTCTCCAAACAAAGGTTGAAATATCCGATTGACATCGGATTTATGGTGCAATTTTTCATAACTGTCAATAATGGGCATCATAACGTCTAAGCGGCCGTTTGACAAAAAGATTGTGCAGCCAACCGGCGCTATGATACCTTGGCGCCGATTATTTGGGTAAACGCATAGTTGTTTAACCGTGTTTTTAACGTGCGCCCATGCGAATCGCAAGGTGTCACCATGGTTGTAGGAATCGGTAGCGTGAAATCATCTCAAATCAGCAATATGCTGCAGGAAAACAAAACCCTTTTTATCATCATCATCGTGGGGCTGTTTCTGTTGGAACTTGAAATTTTTGCCCTGGCGGCCATGAAGTCGGGTAAGCAATCCGTACTTCAGGTACTCGATGCCCAAGGCAATCTGATTCATGAAACCAGTGGAAAAAATTTAAGCGAATTCAATAAATACTATTTTGAAAAGGCGTTCGGTCCCCTTGAAAATTACACGGTGCGCCTCAATACGCACGAAACGCCGTTTCCTTTTCGGGCCTGGTTTGTGGCCGCCATCTGTATTCCCATCGGGGCCATGATGCTTTTCGGGTTTGTCGTCAAGGCATACCTGGCGATCTTTCATGGCGACGAGCTGGCGGGGGATGACTCCCGACCTGCCTGTGAGCCGGGCCTTGAAAACAAGATGGAGTCGATTTTGTACCGGATCAGCCGCATGAACATTTTCATCATCGGCTTTCTGGTTTTCGTGGGGGTTATCTCATATTGGATCATCCCCAACATGATCACGTACCTGGGACATGCCGGGATCGATCTTCTCATTCGTTTCAAATGGGTGTTTATCGGCCTGGGGGCCGTCATTGTGGGCGTGGGCCTTTGGATCGTCTACCTGCGCTACCTGCTGGCCAAAAAGAGCATTGAAAGCCAGACCGAAATCGAAAAACATCGTCTCAGCCTGGAATACAATTCTCAAAACGGGCAACCGCTCCAGTTGGACGGGCCCTCCGATGCGAGGCCGGCAGCCCTTGATTACAAATCGGAAGATGCGCCGCCATCCAAGGCGTGAGATGTTCTCCTAATTATGGATTCTCTTTGCTCAAACCAGTGAGAAAAAAACTTTAAAAGCCCTTAAGCATTACGTCTATTCGGACGATTTATGATTCATGACTCAGATCATCACAAGCCATAAAAATGCCGATTTCGATGCGTTCGCCTCGATCGTGGCCGCAACCTTGGTCCATCCCGAGGCGGTACCCGCCATCCCCAAGAACATCAACCCCAATGTGCGGGCCTTTATCTCCATCCATAAGGATCTTTTCGATTACATTGATCGATGGCAAATCGAAACCGGAAAGATCTCACGGCTGATTGTCGTTGATACCGCCGATTGGAGCCGGCTGGGCCCCATCGGCAAGCTGAAGGCGAGGCGGGATCTGGAAATATTGGTTTACGATCATCACAGTGGCGGCGACATCAACGCCGATTGGAAATGTCAAGAGCCCGTGGGGGCCAACATTACGCTGATGGTGCGGAAACTGAAATCCATGCGCAAGATTATTACCCCCATTCAGGCCACTCTATTCCTGATCGGGCTATATGAGGATACCGGCAATCTTACCTTTTCCTCATGTACGCCCGAGGACGCCTATGCCGCCGGTTGGCTGCTCGATCGAAAAGCCGACCTGACGCTGGCCAACAAATTTTTGCGGCCCGCGTATGGAGAAAAGCAGAAGAATGTGCTTTTCGAGATGCTGAAAAATGCAGGTCGATTGACCATAAATGGTTATTCCGTCAGCATCAGCCGTATTCAGCTCAAGGGGCATGTGACCAACCTGGCCCTGGTGGTCCGCATGTACCGGGATATCGTCAATGTGGATGCCGCCTTTGGCGTGTTTGTCACCGAGAGTAAAAAAGGTCAAAAAAACTGTATTGTCATCGGCCGGAGTGACAACGATGGCTTCGATGTGGGAACGATAATGAAAAGCCTGGGCGGGGGAGGGCATCCCGGTGCGGGCAGCGCCATGCTGAAAGGGATCAATCCTGATGTGGTGGAGACGATGATTGTCGATCTGGTCGAGGGAAACCAACAATCCTCGGTGCAGATTTCCGATTTGATGTCCTTTCCCGTGGTTTCGGTTTCGCCCGGCACAAGCATGGAGAAAGTCGCCGCCATTCTGCGCGACCGGGGATTTACCGGGCTGCCGGTTGTCGATAACGAAAAGCTGGTTGGCGTCATTTCCCGCCGTGATTTCAAGAAAATTCGGCGCAATGAACAACTCAAGTCGCCGGTCAAGGCTTATATGAGTACCAAAATCACCACCATCGAACCCGGCAAAAGCCCGATTCAGGCCGCTCAAATCATGGTGCGTCACGATATCGGCCGCCTGCCGGTGGTGGAAGACGGTAAAATCATCGGCATTCTCACGCGCTCGGACGCGATGTTGTATTTTTATGATCTGCTGCCGGATTAAAGGTTGACGGATTCGTAAAAAGAGGTTTATCCATCTGCTTTATCAAGTATCTTGCGTACAATGATCGACAGGTCTCTTTGGGTAAATGGCTTGTCGATAAAATGAAGCCCTTTGTCCAGGACGCCATGCCTGGAGATTACGTCGGCCGTATAGCCTGACATAAACAGACATTTTAAATTGGGGAACAGGGAATTCAATTGCTTGGCCAAATCACGGCCATTGATTTCAGGCATCACCACATCCGTGATCAACAGGTCGATGGGGGCTTCTAATTGCTCGGCGATCCGAATCGCCTCCCGCGGCCTGTCGGCGACCTTGACACTGTAACCAAGACGTTCAAGGATGTTCGCGGTCAGCCTTAAAAGCGAGGTGTCATCTTCAACGAGCAGTACCTTTTCTCCCTTGCCCTTTTTTACACCCACCTCATTTTGCTCTTTATCTTCGGCACTCTGTTCCACCTTGCAACGGGGGAAATACAAAGTAAACGTCGTGCCTTTTCCAGGCTCGCTGTTCACGTCGATAAACCCGTTGTTTTGCTTAACGATACCGTATACCATGGCAAGGCCAAGGCCGGTCCCTTTGTCGGATCCCTTAGTGGTGAAGAAGGGCTCAAAAATTTTATCCAAGTTGTCGGCCTCTATCCCGATGCCGTTATCACTCACCTTGAGAGAAACATATTCACCGGGTCTGAAACCGGTATGCGCCAGGCAAAAATCATCGCCTAAACATACAGACTTGGTTTCCATGGTAATTTCTCCCACTCCGCTGATGGCGTCACGGGCGTTGACACACAAATTAGCCAGGATCTGGTCGATCTGGGATGGATCGATCCGGATAGGCCACACCTCCGATGCGGGTTTCCAGTTTAGACAAATATCCTCTCCGATAAGCCGCCGAAGAATCTTGAGCATGACTTCAACGGAGGTGTTCAAATCCAGCACTTCGGGCGCAATGGTCTGTTTCCGGGCAAAAGCCAGCAATTGTCTGGTGATATCTCTTGATCGTTCGCCGGCTTTGAATATTTCCATCAGGTCGGCATGCAGCTTACTGTCGGCATCCACCTTGTTCATGGCCAATTCGGAATACCCCAGGATCACACTGAGTAAGTTGTTGTAATCGTGGGCCACACCACCGGCAAGTCGTCCGACGGATTCCATCTTCTGGGCCTGTTGCAATTGCTGCTCTAATTGGAGTTTCTCGGAAACATCCGTCATATGACCGAAAACACGAATGAGCTTTCCGTCTTCCCACTCTGCCGTTCCACTCGTGCGCACCCATTTGGATTTGTCTTGGGGCGTGATGAGCTCAAGTTCAAGGTCGTAGGGTTCGCCATATGTGATTGCTTTTTGAAAAGCCGTGTCAATTGCGGCCTGGTATTTCGGAGAGATGAAGGAGAGGTTCCGCCGCGGATCATTGGGATCGTAATCCTTGGAAAGACCGTGAATACGGTAGACTTCATCCGTCCAGGAGATCTTTTTTATTTCCAGATCATAAGACCACCCGCCCGTGCGTGTAAGACGTTCGGTTGTATTGAGCAGAGCCTGGGTCTTGAGCAAGACTTGCTCGGCCTGTTTGCGCTGAGAAATGTCACGACAAACACAGAATACAAGCTTCCGGCCGCCGACAACCGCACTGTTGGCGGCAACCTCCACATCAATCAGCGTGCCGTCAGCGCAGCGGAGGCGGGTCTCGAAAATACTGCCTTCGATATCGACGGATCTTAACTTCTGCAACAGTTCGTCTTTGGTCCAATTCGCATCCCAATCCCAAAGGTGGAGGCAGAGGATTTTTTCCGAGGAGTACCCCAGTAGCTCGCCAAAACTGCGATTGACCTCGTAAACGCTGCCATCCTCATTCAGTACGACGATGCCGTCCCGCGATTGCTCGATCAAGACGCGCCGCCTGACAGCCTCGTCGGCCAACGCTTGCTGGGCTTGCTTGCGTTCGGTTATATCCAACGAATAGCAGATTCGCGAAGCAGGCCGGTTCTGTTCATCCATGATCGTCGTTATTTGCATCAGCACGGGGAACCGGCTGCCATCCCGGCGCTGATGAACCGATTCAAAGATGCCATGTCCCATTCGGTCGATTTTTCCCAGCATATCTTTTACCGTCGCATGCATGTCGGGTGGAAAAACCGTCGTGACCGATTCGCCTTGCAATTCTTCGGGACGATAGCCACGTTCATTGGCGTAGGTGGCATTCACTTCAATAAAGGTATCGGAAATCACATCCGTTTGGGCTAACCCGAACCCGGCCTTATCGAAAATCATCTTCCATCGCCTTGATTTTTCCTCGGCCAGTTTGCGCTGAGTGCGCATTTGGCTTTGATGCAAGGCATTTTGAACAGCGGGTCCGAGCCTTTGCATGTGATCCTTGATCACATAGTCGTTGGCTCCGGCTTTCATGCACTCAACCGCCGTGTCTTCGTTTATCGAACCGGTAAAGATGATAAAAGGCGTATCCGGGGTTTGGGCCTTGGCCAACTGAAGCGCGGACAGGCCGTCGAACCCGGGCAGCTTGAAATCGGAAAGAATCAGGTCCGGAGCAAACGCCGACAGGGCTTCCAAAAATGTATCCCGCGTCTCGACGCGTTTAACCTCAATCGTGGGGAAAAGGACTCTTATCTCACGAACCGCAAGATCCGCGTCCGTGGGCTGGTCTTCAAGTATTAAAAGCCGCAATTGTTCAACCATGGCTTTTCCAATTGGCGGCGGGGTGGTTGACCACCATCCAGTAAAGGCCCAAGTTGCTCATGACACTCGAGAAGGTTTCGAACTGCACGGGTTTGACCACATAACTGTTTGCGCCCAAATTGTACGCGATGGTAACGTCGGGGTCTTCCCTGGAGGAGGTGACGACCACAACCGGGATGGTTCGTGTTCGATCATCCGATTTAATCATCTTCAGCACCTCCAAGCCACTGACCTTGGGTAGTTTTAGGTCCAGGAAAATCACTTTGGGCGGTCCGATGGCATCGCGATCAGCATAGAGTCCTCGGCAAAATATGAAATCGATGGCTTCCGCGCCATCCTCCACCACATGGACCGGGTTTAGCAGATTCCGCTTTTTCAGGGCCCGAACCGTCAAATCCGCGTCATGGGGATTGTCTTCCACTATAAGAATATCAACCATGCGGGGTGGTTCCATCTCTTTTGCCTCCTTCCTTATCACAGCCCGGCTTGCGCATCGTTACCGGCCTGCGAGGGCAAGCTGAACTCGAAAACAGCGCCCTGGTCGATAGTCCCCATGCCGTGAATTTGTCCACCATGGCGATTGACAATCCGATGGACAATGGCCAAGCCCACGCCGGTACCCTCGAAATCTCGCGTACCATGTAGGCGTTGAAACACACCAAACAGCTTGTCCGCATATCGCATGTCAAATCCTGCCCCATTATCCGCCACGCGGTAGATCGACCGCCCCTTTGCCTGCTTTCCCTCAACGGTGATGAAAGCCCGCTCGCGTCTGGATGAAAATTTAATGGCGTTGGACAAGAGATTGGTCCAAACATGCCGTATCAATAAGGCATCCACAAAGGCATCGGGCAAATCAGCGAGCTTAAAGTCGATTCGTTTTCGTTCCGCCTCGGTGGTCAACTCATGGAAAATCGATCCTACCAAGGTGGCCATATCCACCAGCGTGGGCTGCATGGATGCCCGGCCGATATGCGAAAAGGAGAGCAGGTCATCGATCAATTGCCCCATGTTTTCGGCGCTGCTGCTGATAATTGAACAGACCCGCCGGCCTTCATCGTCCAAACATGCCGCATAGTCCTCCATGAGGATTCGTGTATAACCGTTGATGGCCCGCAACGGCGCTCGCAGGTCATGGGAAACGGAATAGGAAAACGCCGCCAGCTCTTTGTTGGCCGCCTCGAGTTGCGCCGTGCGTTGGTGGACCAGCTCCTCCAGATGATCCCTGAACTCCATTAACGCTTCTTCGTTTTGTTTGCGCTCAGTGATATCGCGCCCAATCCCCAATACCCCGATCAGCCCACCATCATCCTGAAAAATAGGGGTCTTGATCGTTTCAAGGGTCTCCTGGTGACCGTCTTCGGCAAAGGTGACGAGTTCCTCGTTTTTTCTTGGGCCCCCTTTCTTTACCGATGCAAGATCATGTTCCCGGAAAAAGTCCGCCAGGTTTTTGTCGAGAAAATCGTAGTCTGTTTTTCCGACGATATTTTTCTCTTTTGCACCGAAAAAATTTTCGAACCGGGAATTGCAGGTTAGGTAAACACCTTCAGGGTCCTTGAGCCAAACCAGGTCCGGAATTGTCCGAATCAACGTGCGCAATTGCGTTTCACTGATTGCCAATGCCTTTTGGGTTTGCTTACGTTCGGCAATCTCTTGTTGAAGCTTAACATTGGCCAAGCTGATTTCCGACACATAGGCTGCGAACTTCACCAGAAAATTCATCAAATGTTGAACGGTTTGCCTATTGTAGCGTGGTACGCGTTCCAATGCCTGCAAATAAGCCGCTTGGTCAAAACCATGCGACGCCGCCTGCTCAATGAAAAAGGTTTTGTCGATCTGTTCATCATCGTAGAAAAACTGACCGGTGTATATGTTCCCGAGGTGTTTGCCATCGATGTAGAGCGGAGTGACAACATCCTCCAGGCCGTTCTTGCACCGATAGCTGTAATATTCACCCGGTTTTAGCTGCCCGGCATAATAAGTATCGCTTTCCTTGCACTTTCGGGCGGTATCAGGATTGACCCGGTGAAATTTTCTACAGATGTCCTGCCATCCCGTTGCTTCGATGACATTGCCTTCCAAATCGAGAATGGCGGTCACCATCTGGGTCAGGCCGTAAAAATCATCCATGATTGACTGCAGTTTATCGACGTCAATGATCGATCGAAGGTCGATCTCAGCAGGTTCGAATGCAGGGGTGTTTTCAGGGCTGGGCGGTTTTGTTTTTCGCATTCCGTTTTTTTATCAATGGTTTGTTGAATCCATCGTCTTTCTGGCCGTGGCGGAATCGTGGACACATGGGGGAAGGAAAAAACCAACGGTGGAGCAATATTCAACTTTGGAAGAGACGACGCGTATGAATACTGTTATTATAATAAATAGCATTTGTTGACTGGCCTGGCAACGCTAATTGTCGTCAACGCTCGGTGACGGTTATTATGAAATTTCCGGGTGAAGTCCATCACCGGAAGTGGTTGCTCAAGGTCGATTTAGACTAAAGCAGGCGATTCAGATTGATAATGGGACAATCCATGATTGACACCCCCCACAAAGAGTCGGAAAAAATACTTGTGGTCGATGATGAAAAGACCATCCGCACAATTATAAAAAAGATTCTTCAACAATATGGTTACCAGTGTGACACGGCGGCCGGCGCCGACGAGGCGCATAACATGATCAAGGCCAAATCCTACGATCTGATGCTAAGCGACATTCAAATGCCGGACAAATCCGGTTTGGATTTGGTTGCGGAGGTAAAGGCATCCCACCCTGACATGGGGGTGGTGATGGTGACCGTCATCGATGAGATGGAAGTCTATCAGGCAGCTCTGAACCTGGATATTTACGGATATGTTATCAAGCCCATTGATAGTTTCCAGATTTTGATAAGCGTATCGAATGCCTTACGCCGTCGCAAACTCGAACTCATGCATAAGGCCTATCAAAAAGAGCTTGAAAACAAGGTAAAGGCGCGTACCGAAGATCTTCAAAAAATGAATGTTGTCCTGCGCCAAAGAGAAGCCGAGCTCAGCAAACGGACCAGGGATCTTGAGGAAATGAACAATGCATTGAATGTACTATTGGAAAAACGAGAAAATGATCAGGTGGCCATACAGGAGAATGTCATGGCCAATGCCCGCAAGTTTATATTGCCTTGTATGGAACGACTGAGAAAAAATGCCCCCGATAGTGATGCCGTACAAAAGGAATTGCAGATGCTTCAGTCCGGCCTCGACGATTTGATTGCTCCATTTGTGCAGAATATTTCTTCAATATTTTTAGACCTCACCCCCAATGAAATCAAGGTGGCCAAGCTCATTGAACAGGGGCTGACCACTAAGGAAATAGCCAACGCTCTGAATTTATCTCAGAACACAATCATGACGCATCGATATAAAATAAGGAAAAAATTAAAAATCAAAAACAAGGGCGTCAACCTACAGGTATTTTTAAAAAAAATGACCCACCAGTGATATTTGCTCACTGATTCCTCACCGTTTTTACAATCTTGCCAACCTATCATAATCTGCCAATATTACACCCAAAGCGGGTGAATCCGTGGATGTTTTCAGTCCAAGGGGAGTGAATCCATTACTATAAACGCCAACATAACGGGGGATTGGTATGAAGATAATGATCGTCGAGGACAATCCAGTATCTTTGGCGCTGCTGCACAAAGCGTTGGCCAAAGATGAACCGTCGATCGTCACCGCCCAAAACGGTGTCGACGCCTGGGAACGGTTTCAAAATGAGCAACCCCGTATCGTGCTGACGGACTGGATGCTCCCTGATTTGAGCGGCATCGAGTTATGCAATAGAATACGCAGGTTACAGACGTCTAAGTATACTTATGTCATTGTCATAACCGCCAAGGATCGCAAGGAGGATGCCTTGGAGGCATTTGATACCGGTGCTGACGATTATTTGACCAAACCCTATGATATCAGAGAACTACGTGCCCGCATGAATGCGGGTAAGCGGATCATCCAACTCAGGGACAGGCACAACCGCGAATTGCTCGAGAAAAATATGAAACTGGAAAACGCTCTGAAAAACCTTGAACGCACGCAAGCCCAGATGGTGCAATCGGGAAAAATGGCCTCCATCGGCCAATTGGCGGCAGGCGTGGCGCATGAGATCAACAACCCCACCGGCTTTGTAAGCAGTAATTTAAAAACCCTTGGCGACTATCACCATGACCTGAATCAATTGATCAACGAGTATCAAAATCTGAAATCGGCATTGAAAAAATTGCCTGCGGGCCAGTTGCCCGATGTCATCGACGAGTTGGTTTCAAGTGTAGAGAATACCGAACGGGATGTGGATATCGATTACATCGCGGAGGATGTCGACGATCTGATCGGCGAATGCCGGGAAGGCACCGAACGAATCAAAAAAATAGTCGAGGATCTGAAACATTTCGCACATCCCGGGGAAGATGAAATGAAATCGACCGACATCAACGCCGGTCTCGAATCCACGTTGAATGTAGTTTACAACGAACTCAAGTACAAGGCCACCATCATCAAGGAATTGAATGAGATCCCGATTATCCGGGCCTATCCCCAACAGCTCAATCAGGTGTTCATGAACATCCTGGTCAATGCGGCACAGGCGATTGAAAAAAAAGGCGAAATCAAAATCGCTACCCGCACCGTGGACGACAAGGCTGAAATCCGCATCAGCGATACGGGGTGTGGTATCGCCAGGCAAAACATCAATAAAATATTCGATCCCTTCTTCACCACCAAGGAAGTCGGCAAGGGGACGGGATTGGGAATGAACATCGCCTACAACATCATCAGCAAACACAAAGGCGATATCCGCGTGGAAAGCACTGTCGGCGAAGGAACCACCTTTGTCATTCAACTCCCGTCGGATTCGCCGCAAAACGGTGAAGATTCTCTGCCTGAATGGGAAGGGGAATTTAATGTCCGCAAGGCAGGATGAATCCATGGAACAGGACTATAAGCATACACTTTTACTGGTGGATGATGAACCTTCCATTCTCAAGGCCTTGAAACGGCTGTTCAGGCGTTATGGCTACCAGATCCTTACGGCCGACGGGGGACCGCGGGCCTTGGATCTTCTCGAGAAGGTTGACTCGCCGGTGTCGCTGATCATATCGGACCAGCGCATGCCTGGCATGAATGGGGCCGCATTTCTGGAACGTTCGATCGCTTTCGCTCCGGATACCGTACGATTTCTCCTTACCGGGTATTCGGATATGGACGCCGTCGTGGATGCGGTCAACAAAGGAAAGATCGATAGGTACCTCAGTAAACCGTGGAACGACTCGGAAATGTTGCTTCTGGTACAAGAAAACCTGAAACAGATTGAGCTGAAGCGGGAAAATGCCAACCTGACGGAATTGACCCGGCGGCAGAATGAGGAACTGGCGGATCTGAACAAAAAACTGGAAGATAGGGTCGATGAGCGCACTTGGGCTTTGAAGTACCAAAACAGACTTCTAAAGCAGGCCAACGATGGACTGGAAAAGAGCCTCATGGAAAGCATTCGTTTGATGCTTTCGCTGGTTGAGTTCAGCAACCCCAAACTGGGCCGATACATGAAGGCGGTAGGGCAATTGGCACGGCAAATCGCAGAAACCGCGGGGTTGGAAGAAACGATCCAAGACCGTGTGGAAATGGCTGGAATGGTTCATGATATCGGCTTGTTGGGCATGCCTGAGGCGCTTTTGGCAAAGGATACGCATAACATGACCGCCGACGAATTTGAAGCGTACGCCAACCATCAGGACATAGCCGCCGTGTATCTCTCCTCGGTGGAAGGGCTAAAGGAAATCAGCGCGATTGTCGCCTCTCACCATGAGAAAGTAGACGGCTCCGGTTTCCCCAAAGGCCTCAAAGGGGACAACATATCCATCGGTTCTCGAATTTTGGCTGTGGCTGCCGACTATTGTACCGTGGCGTATCTATGGCCTAATCGTGTAAATCGGTTATTCTCAATGGCAAAACGTTACATGGATATTGAAGATCTGTCCGCCATCAAGGTCAGTGAAAAGGGGATGGTGCAAAAAATGGTCGCCGAAAAGCTGATCATCAATGGCGCCGGGAAACGGTACGATGTTTCCATCGTAAACTATTTTCTAGAGAGCCTTGGCCGTAAAACCAATCCCCGCAAAGTCAACCGGCTTGCCTTTAACCTGCTGGAACGTGGCATGGTGTTGGCGAAAGATCTCCGATTGAAGGATGGGCGGCTGTTGTTAACCCAGGGAACCAAATTGGATGATAGCGTGCTGCACAGCATTTCCAAAATTGGCAATCGCGGAATCATCAACGGATCCATAGCCGTACGGCATGAGAACGCGGCTCATGGATGACAATATGCAAACATCCCCATCCGTTGCCTGAATTCGCGGGATAACGCCATGGCCATAGGTGAAAACCTCGCTCGTCAAAGGTCCGTTTCCATTTTAATACAATTTCTACCGCTATCTTTTGCCAGATAAAGCGCTTGATCCGCGCGGGATAGGACCGTTTGGATTTTTTCATCACATCTATATTGTGCCACCCCGCCGGAAACGGTGACTTTCAAATCGGTGGCCACATCGTCGAAGGAAAGCGCTTCGATGGTTTTGCGTATCCGATTGGCTGCGAACAGCGCCTCGTTTCGGTCAACACCGATCACCGCGAAAACGAATTCCTCGCCGCCGAATCGTGCCCACAGGTCCGAGCCGCGCAATTGTGACTGAACCGTGCAAGCAAGCCGTTTGAGTACGACATCCCCGATGTGATGCCCCAGTGTGTCGTTGATTTTTTTAAAATGGTCGATGTCAAAAAAGCAGATACTAAAAATAATGCTCCCACGGTCGGCCAGTCTTTTTTGGTTCTCGAGCAAATGTATCATATGCCGGCGATTGATTATGCCGGTAAGTTCGTCGGTAATGGCCATCTGTTCTATTTTTTGCATTGCTTTGGCAAGATCTTCATTCCGTTTGCGCAATTTATTTCGAAGCGAACTAATTTGATTGGTTACAAAAGAGAACGCCACGACAACCAAAGCAAAGACAAGCGCAACGACCAATTCGTCCTTGATATGCATCGTACGCGGATAACAGGTAAACAATATAAAAATAACGCATACATAACCCAGTATCATGATCGCTGCCGTCTTTCGATACTGACCGGCGGTCATGCTGAATGCGCCATATGTGAGGATGATTGGAAAAAACATCATCATTAAGGGGCGAAATCGATCCATGCAGAAAACGGTTATCAAAAGTGTGAACGTTGACCAGACTACCATTTCCCGGGTCATGCTGGGATCATAAAAGCGCAGGTTAATCCCCAAACGAATTATAAAAAAGAATGAGAGGTGTCCTATCCAGAGGATGAGCATTAACAAAAGGAAACCTTGCAGTTCAAGCCTGAAACCGCCTACCA
The DNA here is from genome assembly GCA_963668455.2 of uncultured Desulfosarcina sp. Taxonomy (GTDB): domain Bacteria; phylum Desulfobacterota; class Desulfobacteria; order Desulfobacterales; family Desulfosarcinaceae; genus Desulfosarcina. The sequence continues at coordinate 212,158 of CAXXOY010000007.1, read as the reverse complement.
TAAAGAGAATGATCGATACCAGCGTTTGGCTCACGCCTCCACCAATGGCCTGGAGTGTGCGCTGCGCCCGAATACGCTGTTTAGCATCATCTTTTGGAAGCAAATTGCCGAACAACAGTACCTCTTTCTTTTGAGCTGCTTTTTACGAATCCGTCCGAACGGCGACTTTTTACGAGTTCATCAAAAGTGGAAAGGCATGATTTCGTTCAACATGGCGCGATGACGAAGATCACCTTTTTTTACGATAGTGGCCCATGATCTTGAACGTTACCTAAATTATACGATTCCCATTGAGACCTAAATTTGTATCGCTTAATTTAAGCGTTAGTAAAGAATCTCAGTATTACAACGTTTTGTCAATGATTATGGTGGATTGTATGAATGGATACTGATTTTGGCGCTTATTGAGCCCATTGAAAATCCAATACCGACCCGCTTGCGGACTTTTGCTTAAAAAGCGCCTGAGGGCACTCGTATGGAGGGGACATGGGTTTCCGCGATGACGCGTGGAAACCCATGTGGAATGAATCGTATGGCCATTATTTTATGGCCATTATCGTATGGTCGTTATCCTTTTTTAGCCGATGCCCAGGCCTCACCCAACCGGGTTTCGACATAGGCGATGAAATCATCGTCCCAGGATTCGATATCAAAGCAGATGGCGTCCTCGCCCAACAGGCCCTCGGGAACGAAATCGCCGTTCTCGTCCGGATCGGTAATCATCTCCCCGTAGAAGCACACCGATAGCCAGCGGGGGCTGTCCTCGATGACATCCACCATGGTAAACAACGATTTTTCTTTCTGGTTCTCGTGTACGGCGCGCAGGGAGTAGGTCACGCCGGGCCTGGGGAGAAAGCTGAGCTGTACCCCATCCTTACCCTCCAAAAAAGTCTTCAATCGAAGAAAAACAGCCTTGTTTTTTTCTTGCGTATCTTCCCACTGCGCCAAAAAATCCTCTAACGCCGGTAATGTCATATTCAACTCCTTTTTCTGAGTGTCTATTCACAAGCTGTTCATTTGGGGATAGGCACCTATCATACGTCGATCCCGTATTTTTTAAGGGTCACAATGCCGCCCTGGACGGTGCGCGCCTCATCCAAGCCCAATTCCCTGAAATTAAGCTGAGTCTCGTAGGATCGTACACCGGTATTGCAGAGCAGGATGATGTTTTTATCCTTGGGAACTTCTCCGAACCGCTGGCGCAGCTCATCCTGAGGGATGTTGATCCAGCATTCCGGATGTTTTTCCGCGAATGCTTCGCCGTCTTGCCGGGCACGGCAATCGAGAACAAGGAATTTCTCGTCACGGTTTTCCCATGCCTCGGCGAAACCGGCTGCGTCAATGGGCTTGTAATGGCCATCGAGCATGTTCTCGGCCGTGTTGCCCAGGGCGTTGAGAACATCCATGGCTGAAGAAAAGGGCGGTGAGTAAGCCACTTCCAGGTTGCTGATGGCATCGACGGTCGGATGATAGGGAAGGATGGCCGCCACGGCATCGATTCTGCCCACCACGGCATCGCCCTGCTCGCCAAAGCCTTGAATGCCCAGAACCCGGCGCGTTCCTTTTTCGACAACCAACTCCAGATGCATCATGGCCTTTCCCGGGTAGAAATGGGCCCGATCAAGCTGCGCCACCTGCACGCTGACCGCATCGATTCCGTTTTTGAGTGCCGTGGGCAGACTGAGTCCCGCTCCGGCCAGGGCGGCGTCGAAGGTTTTGACCACAAACGATCCCACGGCGCCCTTGAACACGGCATCTCCACCGGCGATGTTGGAGCCGATCACCCGGCCCTGGCGGTTGGCCATGGAACCCAGGGGATAAAACCCGGGGCCGCCGGTGATGAGATTGGTTATCTGGGCGCAGTCGCCGCCGGCGTAAATCAGCGGATCGGATGTGCGCAGATGGTCGTCGACGACAATGGCGCCGGTGACGCCGATTTCAAGCCCTGCCTCGCGAGCCAGTTCCACATTGGGCGTGATGCCCACTGCCATGACCACCAGATCCGCTTCGATTCGACGCTTGTTGGTGACCACGGCTTCCACCGTATCGGTGCCTTCGATGGACTGAACCTGCTCACTCAGGAAAAAACGGATGTCGTGCGCTTCCATCTCTTTTTGAGCCAATTGAGCAAATATGGGGCTTACGAAACCGGGCATGATCTGATCGCAGAACTCCACCACGGTCGTATCCACTTCCCACATGTCGGCCAGGGCTTCGGCCATTTCCAGTCCGATGAAGCCGGCGCCGATGATGACCGCCTTTTCAACCTGTCCCTTGGTGACCAGTTCCTTGATGGCCTGTGCATCGTGCAGGTTGGAAGCGGTGTGAACCATGGGCAGGTCCGTCCCCGCAATGGGCAGACGGCGGGGGCTGGCCCCGGTGCCGAGTACCAGTTGGTCATAGTCCATGGTATCCGTGCTGCCGTCCTTACGTCGGATGTGAACGCATTTCTTATCGCGATCGATGCGCTCGACCCGTGTTTCGGTCAGCAGATCGACGTCTTTACAATTGGTGAAAAACGTCTCGTCGCGAAGCATGTGAAAACTGGTTTTGCGCAGATCGTTGACGTCGCTGACATCTCCGGAAACGTAAAAAGGAATGCCGCACCCCCCATAGGAGACGAAGCGATCCTGATCGATAATGGTGACATGGGATTCGGGTTCCAGCCGCTTGAGCCGGCATGCCGCTTTTGAACCTAGAGCCACGCCGCCAATGATGATAACGTTTTGGGCCATACTAAACCTTTCTTTTTGAAGAGTTATCGATGAACGGCCCCCCATGCTGGCTGGCCGCTTTTTTTTTCGCAGAACGCCCCTTCTCCGGGATCGCTTCTTGTCTGCTGCCGGAACAATTTCATGAACGAGATATTACCCAAAAGCTTTTGTAAAATTAACGTATTCTGCCTGTTTGTCAACCCCCAATCGAATTGTTTGCGGACGGCCGTTTTCTCCTTTAATTAAATGCGTTTCTTTTTCCCTTGACCCTTGCTCACGCACACGTATAATAAAGCATTTTTAAGCGTTTGGCGCATTTTACGCGCTGGAGAAAATCGCAATTAAACCGCAATTCCCATGGTGGAGGACTTAAGTCGTGCAAGCTCAACCTGTAATCGATTACGTGGTTAATTGGCTTTCGGATTATATGAACCAATCCGGGATGAAAGGTTTCACCGTTGGCGTTTCCGGCGGCATCGATTCCGCTTTGACCTCCACGCTCTGCGCCCTGACCGGGGCTTCGGTAAAAGTGCTCAACATGCCCATCCATCAGGCCAGTGACCAGGTCAGCCGTTCCGACGAGCATATTGCGTGGCTGACCGGCCGTTTCCCGAACGTCGAAGGCATTACCGTGGATCTTACGCCGGTTCTGGAATCCTTGAAGGGAGTGCTTCCCGAAAATGTTCAGGACGATCTGAGCATGGCCAACTCGCGCAGCCGGCTGCGCATGGTCACCCTTTACGCAGTGGCCACCCACAACCGCATGCTGGTCGCCGGAACCGGCAACAAGGTCGAGGACTTCGGTGTTGGATTTTACACAAAATACGGAGACGGCGGGGTCGATCTTTCCCCGATCGCCGATCTGATGAAATCCGAAGTCTACGCCCTGGCAAAAAGCCTTGGCATCGTCGATTCCATTATCAAGGCACCACCCACGGACGGGTTGTGGAGCGACAACCGCTCGGATGAAAGCCAGATCGGGGCCTCTTACGACGAACTCGAGTGGGCCATGGATTTCACCGCCAATAAAGGAGATGAATCGACGCTTGCCGCCAGACAAAAAGAAGTCCTGTCCATTTTTAATAAATTCAACCGCGTCAATCAGCACAAAATGCTGCCGATACCGGTATGCCAGATTCCTGCCGAGATCAAAAAATAACGTCGTGGGTTAATTTCGGTTTAGGTTACAATCCGATAGACCACATCTATTTTTTCGAATACGCCTTTCCACGAAAAGGCGTCCATGCGATCGACCAGTGGCGAAAGATCTATTTCGGCGCGATTCATGGCTGCGTCAATCTGCCTTTCCAAGGCGTTTGCCAAAGCCTTTTGAAAGGATTTTTCGTCGGCTTTCACGGGTTTGTCCACATCGACGAGTCCCGGGGGCTCGACCAGCTCGATAAAATCGGCTTGTAGATCGCCCAGGATCTCGTCAACCCCGGGCAGGCGGGTGGATATCAGCCTGCACCCGCAGGCCAGTGCTTCCAGGACCACCAGGGGCAGCCCTTCGAAAAAGGAGGGCAAAACAAAGAGGTGGGCGTTTTTCATCAACTCGGCCAGGCGCGCCTGATCAACCATACCATGCACCGTCACCCCATCGCCCAGGGTCTTGGCCAGCGCCAGGCACTCCTTTTTTTCCACGCCGCTACCGCTCCCCACCAGATCGAGATGCCAGTTCTTGGTCTTCAGGCGTGCCAACGCGCGCAGCATCCAGGGCACCCCCTTGGCACGGCTCAATTTTCCGGCATAGACGATCCTTACCGGCGGTGGTGTTGTTTTGGGCGCCGGGGAAAAACAGCTGTCGTTATATCCGGCACCGACCACGTGAATCTTGCGGGCATCAATGCCGTACAACTCGATAATGCTTTGTTTTTGCGCCTCGCTGAGCGCCAGAACCGCATTCAGACGGCGGCAGTTTTCCACCAGTTTCTTCCGAAGATGGGCGCAATTTTGAAACTGGCGCAGGTCGGAGCCGTGACAGGACGTTACGATGGGAATATGGGGCAGCAGGCGCCGCGTCAGCGAGGTGACCAGCCAGAGGTGGTGGCTGTGAATGATGTCGGGTTTGAAACGCTCAGCGACATCCTCGATCACACGTCCAAAAGTCGCTTCGTATTGCGTGATTTGTTCGGGTGAAAGATCGCAGAACCGGTTGCTGTCGTAAGGCATCACATCGCTCATGCCCACAATGGTATAGCCAATGTCGCCGTCGCTCCCGCCGAACTGGAGAAAACGGCATCGATCTTCATCGATACAATCGAGGCTGGGCGCCCAGTCATTCTGAATGCCGGCGATCAGATAGTTGCAATGGCCTTTTTTGTCTGCCTCCCTGAGCATCGCCTGAATGTAAATTCCGGAACCGGTGGAGTCCGGCCGCTGACTGAGCAGATGAAGAATTTTCAAAGGGCGTTGGGTGGCCATGATCTACCTCGTTTTAATCGCCGATTTGCTTTTGAAGCGCCTTTTCGGCCAGGGCATCCTTGTCGAAATCCTCGTTTTTAAGATTGACCATTGCCGTGTAACGCCTTTCGAAAGTCGCCTTGATTTTTTCCAGGGGCACGTCCGTGAATTCACCCCGAAAGGATAGGTATTCCATGTGGGTTTGCCCGGAAAGATCAAAGGGTTGCAGCAGGGAGTCGCTCTTGCCGTCGAACTCGAGTGCTTTAAGACCGAAGCGTTCACACAGCTCGATATTGAACGTCGGCGTGGCCTTGAGCCATTTCCCGTCGATATGGACGGTCGTGTACCCATGCCAGTAAAAAATGTCCGTCTTCAAGGTCTTCCTGAGGCGCTTTGTGGACAGATGGTTTTTTACATTGGCATACCCCAGCCCGGAAGGAATTCCCAACGTCCGGCAGCAGGCGCACATTAGCGCGGCCTTGGTCACGCACCAGGCCCGTTTGGCGGCCAGGGTCGTGCTGGCCCGCATGGCCTCCACCGTGAGATCGACGATGTATGGGTTGTAACGAATGGCATCGCGAACGGCGTAGTAAAGCTTCACCGCTTTTTCGCGATCCGTGGAAGCGCCGCCCGCCGCTTGGTGGGCAAAATCCTTCACGCTTGGGTGATCGCCATCGATTATCGGGGTAAATTTAAGATAGTCGGAAAAGTCGCTCTTCATATGGTGCCGATCTGTTTGCGCTTATAAAAAATATAATAATAACAGAATTCGGCGCCGGATTAAAAGTAACTTATTTTTTCTTTTCATCGAACATAAGTATCTGTTCATAGGGTTCCACAGGCGCCTTGGCCTTTTCCACGGTTGGCGCCATAGGGCTTGCCCACCATAACAACACCAATACAAAGAATGTGATCCCTCCGGTCGCTTTTATGATTTGCCGCCCGATTCTCGATCCTTTTGCGATTTTAAGACCGATGTTATCCGTAACAAAATAGCCAAAAAAGGCGGCATGCAGGGCGGACCAGATCAGAAGCAATCGATGTTTGAATTCAGGTAGCGACGAAGGGGCAAAAAGAAAAATAGCGAGCAGAAAGAAAAACAGCGAACTGCCAAAAATTCGTGTGGCCGACGAATGTCGCTTGGGTCTGGTCCAATTATCATGAGAGGTACGGGTCACAGGGTATCGCCTTTCATTTGCGGAAAATGGACGATTGTCCAACTTGACAAAGGTAGGTATAGACTATCAAAAAATAAAAAGCAGGAACACCTATGTTTAAGCGCGTGCCCTATTACGGATAGATGCAACAGCCAATAAACGATCGCGGTACGCTTGAAATGAAGCCTATCGGGGCTCTTTTTTGGTAAGATTTTCAAGGACGGTTTTGATGACCTCGTGGGCATCGGCGCTCTTGACCACCACGGCATCCGCGCCCGCCTTGAGGGCACGCTCGCGGGTGTTTGCATTGTTGTCCGCGGTGAAGAGGATCAATCGAATATCGTCAAGCGTTTCCTGTTTACGAACCCTGGAGCAGATTTCAATGCCTGAAAGCACCGGCAGCATGAAGTCGATGACAGCCGCGGTGGGATGGACTTTTTCTATCAATTCCAGTCCGTTGAGCCCGTCGTCGGCCGTATGCGGAATGAAGCCCGCTTTTTGAAACAGGCGAATATAAAGCTGGGTGATGACCGGATTGTCGTCGATAATGACGATATCCTTGTTTTTGGCCTCCTCGGCGCCTTCTGAATCGTCACCGGATGAATAGGATAGCACCAGCATGGAATCGCCGGCCTTGAGCGCTTCCTTTTCGTCGGGCATCAGCAAGTCGCGTCGTCCACGCCGAATCCCAATCACGGAACTTTTTAGTTTTTCGGCGGCCTGGCCGACGCTCATCCCGGCGAAGTCATTGCCGGCGTCGATGGGCATCCATTGCGGCGTAAGGTCAACCGCCGAAACCGATTCCATGAGACCGTGGGTACCCGTGGCGAGCAGCATTTCATTGGCGATCTGTATTCCGGCGGTGGCCAGGGGCGAAAGCACATGGTCGGCACCAGCCTTGAGGAGCTTGTTTTCCACACTGGGATCGTTGGCCCTGGCAATAATGCGCAACATGGGGTTCAGTTCCCGGGCGGTAAGCACCAGAAAAACGTTTTCCGGATCGGTGCCCAAAAGCGCCAAAAGTCCCTTGGCTTTCTTGACCCCGGCGTCCAGAAGGGTGTTTTCCCGCGTGGCATCGCCTTCGAGAACGATAAGATCCTCGCGTTGCGGCTCCTCCGCCGATTTGTTGTGCTGGTCGATAACGACAAACGAGGCTTTGGCCGAGGCCAATTGACCGGCGGCGGCTTGGCCGACCCGGCCGTAGCCGCAGATGATGTGGTGGCCGTTCATGGATTTTATTTTTCGCTGCATTTTGCGTTTTTCCGACCTCCCGCTCCATGTGTTTTCAAGCATGGATTCACCCAGGGCCCGTCCGACGAACCCCAGCCCGATAATACTGCAACCGATCAATATTATGGAAAAACCCTGTCCGGCGGGCGAAAGGGGTTTAACTTCCCCATAGCCGACCGTTGAGATGGTGATGGCCGACATGTATAGGCCCTGGAAAAAAGTATAGTCTTCCAGGTGCATGTACCCCACGCTGCCGCCCAGGATGATGATGGTCAACACGCCGATGGGCACAAAAAATCGTTTTCGTGCAGTCATTGACTATTCCGTTGTTATACGCTTGGTTTGGTATATTTGCACTATCGGCGATGAACAACAGGATCTTGAGGAAGTATGTTGTGGATGTAATAATGATCATACCACTTGGACGAATATCCAAACGACACCAGAGACGGCTTTTCAATTGCGGTGAGTTGGAACTTTCAATTGTTCAGCCACGCTTGTAACCGGGCCATCCCTTCGTCGATGGAAACCGAAGCCGAATAGCCCAGATCGCGTTTGGCCGCAGAAATGTCGAACCAATGGGAGGTGGCCAGTTCACGGGCCACGAAACGGGTCATCTTGGGCTCGCCGGGAAGGTGCAGGGTGCGATACACCCACTCCAGGACCGTTCCCGCGGCAAACGCCAGGCGTGGAGAAATCTTACCTGTCACCGGAGGGCAGCCGCCGGCCGCCAGAATGCGGTTGACCATCTCCCACAATTTGATGGGGTCGTCGTCGCTGATGAAATAGGCTTTTCCGGATAACGCGGGATTTTTTTCCAGGGCCTGCATGGCCAGAATATGGGCGTTGGCTGCGTTATCGATATAAATGGTGTCCACGCGGTTTTGCCCGTCGCCCACCTGGCGCAACGATTTCGCCCGCGCGATGATGCGCGGCGTCAGATGGTTGTCCCCCGGGCCCCAGATCAGGTGCGGGCGGAGGATGATGGTTTGCAGCGTTTGATCGGCTGCGTCGATGACCAGTTTTTCGGCCATGGCCTTTGTTTGGGGATAGGGAGCGTGAAAATGGGCGGGGTAGGGGGCGGATTCATCCACCCCTTGCATGTCGGTCCCATCAAAAACCACGCTGGGGCTGCTGGTATGAATCAAAAACGGGACACCACAGGCCCGGCAACCATCGATGACATGCTGAGTTCCGGCCACGTTGGGACGATGGTAATCCTCGAAACGGCCCCACACCCCGGCCTTGGCGGCAGTGTGAAAAACCGCGTCCTTTCCTTCTATGGCGTTTCGAACGGCCTGCGCATCGGCGATATCACCCTGAACCTGCCCGGCACCCAGCGCTTCCAGTTCCCCATGATAGCCACGTGAAAAACTCCAGACCCGGTGGCCAAGCGCCACCAGTTGCTCAACGATGGCTTTGCCCAGAAAGCCTCCGCCGCCGGTGACCAGAATATTTTTGGGTGTGGATGTCGAAGCAATCATATTGCCAAGCTGTCAATCTTCGTTTTTTTCCGTCTGTTCCGGCGTTTCGGGATCAGGTTCGGGATCGGCTTTGGCGGGCCGCATCCCGAGCTTCTTTTCCGCCCAGACGGCCAGCTTTTCCCGGAAAATTTTAGAATTGTGTCGAATATCCACGGGAAACGCGCGGTGAAAGAGAATGGTCTCGATGCTTTCGGTAATCGGGCTCTCCTTGGCCAATTCAAAGAGCTCTTTCTTGATGAGTTTGTGATTCCTGGATGCGGTACCGGGCTCCAGCTCGATGCAGATCACAGGTTTCTGGTCATCCTTGGGGCCGACGCCCACCAGCGCGCTTCGAAACACGGCTGGATGGTTGTTGAAAATGGCTTCGCATGGGATTGTGAAGAGCGTTGCCTTGGCCGTCTCCACTCGGTGGTTTTTACGACCGCAAAACCAGATGCGGTTCTTGGTGTCCATCCAGCCCAAATCGCCCATGCGGTGCCAGAATCCATCGCCTTCGCTGATTTTTGAAAGCGCATCGTCCTCGGGGCGCTCGAAATAGCTTTTGGTGACCTGATCGCCCCTGACGATGATTTCGCCGGTTTCCCCCTTGGGCATCTGCAATTTGTCACGCCAGACGGCAATCGGCGTGTCGGTGATCTTGATGATGCGTATCCTGGTGCCTGCGATGGGACGCCCCACACACATGCCGAACCCTTTTTCGCTTTGATGGCGGGTTTCGTTTAAAATGGCGTGGCTGTTGAAGGAGCTTACCGGCATGGCTTCGGTGGCGCCATAGCCGGTATGGATCTGGGCGTTGGGGGTCAGCATGCTGCTGAACTGTTCAACATTGTCCGGCGTTACCGGCGCGCCGGCGGTGATCACCCGTTTTAAGGTCGGCAGGCGCAGGCCGTTTTCCTTGCCGTATCGTCCAACCCGGTTGAGCAGGGCCGGGGAGGCGAACATGTTGGTCACCCCGTGGTTGACGATGGCTTCGATGATTCTTTCCGGATTGACGCGGGCCGGTTTTGTGGGGTCCATGTCCGGGATAATGGCCGTCATGCCCAACGCCGGGTCGAAGAGGGCGAACAAGGGGAAGGTCGGCAGATCGATCTCGCCCGACTTGATGTCAAACTGTTTGCGGATGTTGATGAGTTGGGCATTGAAGACGCCATGGGTATAGAAGACGCCCTTGGCCGGTCCGGTGCTGCCGGTGGTGAATAGGATCGCGGCGATTTCATCTTCCGTTGTCTTGGCGATGGGATAAGCGTGCCAAGGCCGATCGCCGATCTCTCTGAGCGTATACCCTCCCCAGAACCAGCGTCTGCCGACGGTAACGGTGACATCGACATGCTTGAAATAGCGGGGGGCCAGACGGCGCAGGACATGGGCCTTGGGGATGCCGATCATGGCCTCGGCCCGGCTTTCCCGGAGGCAGTTCAGCATCCGTCCGACCCCCATGCCGGGATCGACCACCACCGGTACGGCGCCGACTTTGAACAGCGCGTACACCAGGGCAAAAAAATCCAGACTGGGCTCGACCATCAAGATGGTGCGCACCCCCCTGGAGATGCCGATTTGATCAAGACCGCCGGCGAGGCAATCCGATTCGATGTCCAGTTGCCTGAAGGTCAGGTGCGTGTATGCCACCCGTCCTTCGGCGTCCCGGCCGTAAGGGAATACCACGGCCCGGTTGTTGGGGGCGAGCCGTGACATGTCCCGCAAATGCGTCGCTACGTTGACGATAGGCTTGATTGACATAAAGTTAAAGTAAGGGTTTTAAGGTTGTCCTTTAATCAACTGTTAACTTGGCTTATTTGAATTTACAAACCGCTTTACTCGATCAATTATCCGCTCGGGAACATCCTCAAAAAGATAATGGCCGGCGTCATCCCAGAGATGATGCTCGGCATTTGGAAAGCGGCGTCGCCACGCATTAAAATAATCTGCGTCAAAAACGAAATCGTGTCGACCCCACAGAATCATTACCGGTAAGTGGGTCAGTTGATCAAGTCCCTTCTCGGTCCGGCTGACGATTTCATAGGCGGCATCACCGGGCAAAAGGGGAATGTCCTGCACGAACCGCAAGGTGGCCAGCCGGTTTCGAGGACTGTTGTAAGGCGCCAGAAGCCCCCGGGCAACCGCGTTGGAAAGCCTTTTGTGCGGGGCCATGTGAATGGCCGCCCGGGCAAACAGGTTGCCATGCAAAACAGCCGGCGTGGAAAAACCGCTCAGGTTACGGACCATCCACAGCCTTTTGGGAATTCCTTTTTTTCCGGGCGGGAAAAAGGCCGCCGTGTTGGTGATCACGATGCGGGCGATGCGATAGGCATTATCCACGGCCCATGCCATGGCGATCATCCCGCCCCAATCGTGAACCACCAGGGTAATCTTGTCCAGATGCAAATGATCCATCAGGGCGCCGAAATCGGCCACGCGGCGTTCAAGCGTGAAGTTGTACTCCTTGTCGTCGGGCTTGTCGGAAAGTCCGCAGCCGATATGGTCCGGGGCGATTGTCCGGTAATCGGGGGATAAGGCCCGGATCAGATTTCGGTAATAAAAGGACCAGGTCGGATTGCCGTGAACCATGACCACCGGATCACCGCCGCCTTCATCCACATAGTGATAGCGCAACCCGTCGATGGAAAGATAGTTGGGTTCAAACGGATAAAGGTCCCGATATTCCTGTGAATTCACCTGGATGTCGTTTTTTCTCATGCCTTGCCGCAATCGGCCGCTGGAATCAGGGCCAGTTCAAAGTTTTGCATTTTGTAAATGGAAAGACCGTCCACGCTGAGCAGACCATCGGCCCGCAGAACCGGCGACGGGCCGTCTTCGACGTTCGTCACCACGGCCTCGACGATCACGGTTTTGTTTTTGGGGATCACCTGGCCGCGATACACCCACTCGTGTCGGGTGCCCGGAACCATTCTGAAACAGTGGGTTTGAGCAAATTGTGGCCAGCGCTCCATTGCCCACAGCTTCATCAACTGCAGGAACGATTCGACCCCCAACGATCCCGGGCAGACCGGGTCCTGATAAAAATGGGCCTTGAAAAACCACTCATCGGGATCGACGGTTTTGCTGCCCCGGATATAACCCAGACCATTCGGGCCGCCATCTGGTATCAGCGCGTCGATGCGATCAACCATCAAAAGCGCCTTGCCCGGCAAGCGAAGCCCGCGGGGGTCAACGGGTTGTCCCTGACCATCATCCGGTGTGAGGGGGATGGCGGTCTCAAGGGAACGCGCTCCGGTGCCGAATCCGGCGCAGGTCGCCATGATCTTGACCATGGGATCGGCAGCGCCCAATCCTTTTTGCTCACTTAACGCCTGGGCCGAGAAAAATCCGAAATAGGTGTCGCCGGTATAAATCGGTTTGCCATCGCAAAGCACCTCGAAATCGAAATTTTCGATGATCATTTCAGCGGCTTCGCTGACCTTGGTCATGCGCGAGCGCATGGTCAGCGTGCCGCTGTCGGGAAAAACCTGTTCATGCAGAACCGCGCTGCCGCCCAGGTTGCGGAATTTGAGATCCTGCTTGCTGTGAAGGGCCGAGCCCGCATAGGCTGCCAGCCAGCCGCAGGGTTGCAGGGCGATTTCAAGCAGCACGCAAAAGGGCATCACTCCGCTTTTATCGGCGCTGAAATACCACTCTGCCTTGGGGATATCGTATTTGGCCGTTATCCAGCCGCCGGGCTTTAATTCCCAGGCCGCCGGCTGAACCTCGACGACGCTATCCATGAAACAATAGGGCGGACCGGGCAGGCGGGCGATTTTGCGTTCGGAATCGAATACCCGGTATGGCTCGCCAAAGGCCTTGGAAGGCTTGCCCGTGGCAAAGGCCAGGATGGACGCGTGATCGTAAAGCACGGGGGTGGGCGCGTCGATGGCCATTTCGGAAGGCCGCCTCCAGATCTTTTCCATGTCTTCGCGGGTGGCGCCGGTCATTTTCAGGGACATGTCCTTGAAAAAAACGATGGGCCGTCCGTCACCGAACATATGGGCGTCTGCAACCACAAAGGGTTCCGGGCCATATCCGATTTCGCTGATATGAATTTCGTAGTGCACATGCTTTGTCTTCGGCGTGACCGGCCCCCGGCACTTGAGCCTTGCCCGCCCGCCGATCACCGGCTCGTAAACAACCCCGGCCTTGTCCGTCACCCAGCCCATGCGCTGCAAATAGACGCGCAAGGCATGAGCGCAGCACTCGTACATCAAGGTGCCGGGCATGACCATGTCATCAACGAAATGGCAGGTCAGAAACCAATCGTCCGGATGAATATCCGCCTCGGCACGGATCATCCCCAACCCATAGCGCCCGCCGGTGGGATCAAGTTCCACGATACGATGGATCAGCCGCATGCGGCCGTCGGGCAGCCAAAGGGAGGGCGACAGATCGATGCCGGCAAAGCGCTCACCGAAACAACCGGCCAGATCGCCTTTGCGAAGCGCATCCACCTGGGCATCGGAATAGGTCTCGCGGGTCATGGGCACCGGTGGGCTCCAGTCCGCCGGAATCTTTCCGGATGCAGGCATGCGCTCCTGTTCGGTGAGGATGATGCCGCCGGAATCGCGCACCTCCTGTTCGGTGAAAAAACCGGCGCAGCCATCGCGCATGGTGATCAGATGATCGTTTCCGATATAGCCTTCAAAACGGAAAAAAAACATCCAGGTCTCGCCCTGACGCACGAACCGGTAAACGGTGATCTCGTATCGGATGGTGTCTCCGGGTTGGGGCAATCCGCGATGAAAGGTGACCACCGCATCCAGCAGGCGGTAGGCCCGCTTGCCCTTGACCTGGTGATCGATGCCCAGGTAGCTGCACATGAACAGGTCTGCCTGGCCCGCCTCCACGGAGATACACACCGGCGCACGGTCGCCATCCAGATACCAGGCGCCGGGCAGGACATCGTGCTCGGTGACGACTTTGCCCGAATCCATGGAAAGCATCTCTCCCTCCACGGAAATGATGCGGTCCACCAGCATCAAGGGCTCGTCGGGCAGGCGCACGCGGACCTTGTGCGTGTCCACGATATCGAAGGCGGGTCCCAGCATGCGCCCCACACTACCGATGGCAAATTCCATGCACATCTCGCGGTCGAATGCCACGGGGCAGGGGGCGTGTTGGGGCTCGACAACAGGTGCAGCCGCTGGCGCCTGAAACGCCGCTTGGACAGCAGGCGCGGACGGTTTTGCCCCCAGCCCCAACAGCCGGTTTTGCATCTCGAACATCTCGGCGTATTGGCCGGTCAAGTTGGCGGACAGATCCAGAAACGTCTCATGGGTCCGGGCCGTGAGCGCCATGGTCTCTTTCTCGGTGTCCAGCAGGCCTTGCCAGGCAGCAGCCTCGGAAGGTTCTTCTTCAAGGGGGGGGGGCTGGTGATTGTCCGGCTTTTTTTCCACCGCTGCAATCGAAGGCTCGGGTGATGCAATTGCCGCTTTGACCGGCGGCGGCACGGGATTAAGGGGCTGGCCGCCCATGGGAACGATGACGTCGGCCGGCTCCGGCCCGGTCTCTTGTTCCACGGGAGCCGTAATGTCGGCGTACAAAGCGCAAAGGTCCACGGGAACCCGCTCGGCCACCAGCTGTGCCAGACATTTAAGCAACCCGGTGATTTCATCATCACCAAAGAGATTGGCGGCCACGGCAAGATGGGGACGGCCGGCGAGGATGCGATCGATCATTCTGGTGCAGGATGCCCTGGGGCCTGCCTCAAGAAAGATGCGGATGCCGTCCGCGTATGCGTTCTCGATGGTTTTGGGAAAATCGAACCCTTGCGTGGCCTGTTTTTCGATGGATGCGGCGGCGGCTTCGCTTGAAACCGGGTAGGCCTTGCCCAGGCTGCAACTGTAAACGGCGATATCGGGTCTGGCGGTGGTGGGAAACAGATGCAGGTCGTGGTAAGCCTTGGCAACGGGAAGCGCCGCATCACAGTGCACGGTCACCACGCCGTCAAGATAAACCGCCCGGCAGCCCAGGGCCTTGGTGGCTTGCAGAACACTTTGCTCGATCCCGCCGATCACGCATTCGTCCGGGGTGTTGACGATCAAAAGCCGCACATGGGGGATCTCTTGCAAAACCTTCCGCACCGTTTCGGCGGGCCGGTTGATCACCGCCACCCGCCAAAGGATCTCCAGTCCCCCGGGAATATCCCAGGCTTTGCGCAAGGATTGGCATGGTCCTGCAATTTGAGTTGTAAACAGATCGCTTTTTCGCATGCGCCGCAGCATCTCGCCCCGATCCGGCCATACGCCATGGGCAAAAAGCCCGGCCGATTCTCCCAGACTGTAACCGATGATCGCGTTGGTGGGAACGCTAAAGGTCTTGAGGATACGGGTCATTAGATCGCCGAAAACCACCTGCCCGAAAATCATGTTCAGGACATCGGCTTTAAGATCCGCCTGGGCATCCTGTTCCCAGCCATTGGTCCAACAGGCGCGCCAGGGCATGATGTTCCAGGGCCGCATTTGGGTTAAAAGCCGTCCGGTTTCTTGATCCATCCGACGGGCAATGCCGGGAAACCCAAGGGCCAGTTCACGGCCCATGCCAAGATAATGGTTTCCCGATCCGGGATAGAGCATGGCGATTTTCGAATCCTTGCCAAGGGGATGGCTGTTGTAAAATACGGCTGCGGACCGGGAGGAGGATCTTCCGGATTGCACCGCCTGACGGGATTCGGCAAGGATGGCCGGGATAGCGTCCGTTTCCTTGATGACCAGGGCAACGGCACACGGCGCCTTGTTTGAAAGCGGATGGCGCTGCATCCACAGGGCGGCTTGTTTATCGAGGCGTTGCTCCTTCCCGTTCAAATGCGATTCAAGGGCGTCAAGTCCCTTCAGAAGCGAGGGCTGGCTGTCGCCGCAGACAACGAACAAGGCGCTTTTTTGATCGGCCGCGCATAAGCCGCAGTATGCAGGGAAGGGCGTTTGCTCATCCTCCTGGAGCAGTACATGGCTACAGGTCATATCCGTGGTGATGGAGGCGCAACAGGCCGTTCGCGGCCCAAGATCCCTGTCGCGATACCAGGGCTGAACGTGGCTGGGCATATGAAAACCGGCCGCTTTATCGATGTCCATCGGCAGCCCGCCATAACCGTTTAACGCCGGTAGAATCCGTCGGTGCAGGCACCATGCGGTTTTGACCAGTCCGATCAACCCGCCGGCCGCGCCGGTGTGACCGCAAAGGGCCTTGGTGGCACCCAGGGCAATGGCAGGTTGGGAGTGGCTATCGGCGTTAAAATAAGCGGACAAGGCGTTCAGCTCAGCTTTGTCCAATTCAGGAACTCCGCAAGCATTGGCATCCAGATATGATACGGTTTGCGCCGTCGCATCGCTCTTCTGGAAGCAGCGGTCCAAACTGCGGCCGTATGTTGCGGCGTCGAAGTCCCCATTTGCCAGTCCAAAACCGCTTGCGCTGCCGATCCCGCGAATCACGGCATAGACTCGGTCTCCGTCGCGACGTGCCCTGGAAAGGGTTTTGAGCACCAGAGCGGCGGCACCGTCTCCGGGCAGCGTTCCATCTGCATCGGCATCGAAGGGAAGGATGCGGCCACTGGTCGAAACCGGTAAAAATTGGTTAAGGCGCGCCACGCTACGCCCGTCCGCGGCAAGGTCCACCGCGCCCACCAGCATGGCCCGAACCTCTTCCCGACGCAGCAGGTCCACGGCAATGCCAAGGGCCTGAATGCCCGAGGACGCTTCGTCGGAAACAACAAAGCTGGGGCCGCCGAACCTGAATTCGCGGGCCATGCGGCTGGCCACGATGCCCCCCAATGCCCCTACCACGCGGGGAGCGGTGAGCGGCGGACCGCAACCGTCGCGCAAGGTTTCCAGCCAATCTGCCAGTTCGTTATCGGTTAGACCCAGATCATATATACGATTCCAGTGCTGAACCGCGCGGGCCAAATACCAGCGCAAATGAAAATTGGTGGCCTCGAAATCAAAACCGATACCCATGACCACGCCCATCTCCTCGCGCGGCTCGCGCAAGGCCAGCCCGGCATCGGTCAGCGCGCCGGCGCCGACCTTCAGGGACAGAAGCTGCTGGGGCAGGATATCACCGATCTCCTTGGGGGGGATCTGGAATTCACCAATTTTCATGGCCAGGGCGTCGATATACGCACCACGCAGGGCGGGCAATGGCAACGCCTTGGCAATCGCCTGTTCGATCCCCTTCCAGCGGGTGGTTGGGCGATCCGAGAAAGCGTCGCCGCCTTTCTCGACAGCGTCGGTAAAGGCTTTTAGATGGTTCAGCGGTCCGGCGATAACGTCCATGCCTACGATGGCCACTGGTTCACAGAGGTCTTGAACGATGATGGGGCTGGTTGCGGGCTCGCTTTTCTCTTCATGGGAATGGTGGAATTGCTCAAAAAGAATGTGAGCATTGATACCACCGAAGCCAAAGGCGCTCACCGCAGCACGCCGTTGTTTGCCGGAACCTGACGATTTCCAGGGGACAGCCTTGGTTTGAACCTTGAACGGGCTGTTTGTTAAAGGGCTGTCCGCCGGCGGCTCGCTGAAATTGATGGAAGGCGGCAGCATGCTTTTTTGTATGGCGATCAAGGTTTTAATCATGCCGGCCGCGCCGGCGGCGGTAAGCAGGTGGCCGATCATGGATTTCACCGAGCCGATGGCGCAGGCTTGCGATCTTTGCGGCGCGTTTTTCCATAACTCGATCAGACTATCGATTTCGGTGTTGTCGCCGGCGTGAGTGCCGGTGCCGTGGCATTCGATCAGATCCACGTCCCAGGGCTGCCAGCCCGCGGATTTGTAAGCCTTTTGCATGGCCCGCACCTGGCCCGCGCGTTCCGGGGCCAACAGGTTGCCGCGCATGTCGTTGGAAAGACCGATGCCGCGAATGACACCGTGAATTGTATCCCCTTGAGCCAAGGCGTCGTCAAGGCGTTTGAGTACGAGAATTCCCACGCCTTCCCCCACCACCAGGCCGTCGGCATGACGGTCAAAGGGGGCGCAGCGTCCGGAGGGCGAAAGGGCCTTGAGCTGGCTGAATCCTGTCTGGGTGTACAGGCACTCCGGGCGAGAGACACCGCCGGAGACAGCCATGTCGGCACGGCCGTCCATCAAACGGTCGCAGGCCAGTTTGACGGCGTAAATGGACGAGGCGCAGGCCGCATCCAGGGTGAATGCGGTTCCCCCAAATTCCATTTCCGCAGCCAGAAGCGCTGCGGGAAGGCCATCGACGCGGCTTGCCAGGGCGCTTTGGCGTGTCAGGTTTAGGCCGGATGCTCCTTTCCCGGGGAATAGCCTGGATTCAATGGCTTCCAGCAAGAACTGGCGCGAAAAACGGGAAGCGCTGTCCGTTGGCAGGGCAATGGCCGCCAGGATGGTGTCCACTTTGGAGAAATCGACAGCATCTGTTCGGCATTTCGATACCGCTCGTTTTCCGGCGGTGAGCGTCAGCTGATGCGCCGGATCCAACTGATTTGTGAAATCCCGATCCAGAACAAACGACGATGGATCGAAAACATAGTCTTGGATCAGACAGGCATGGCGGGAATAGGGATGATCCGGCACCAACGAGCCGCTGAGCCGGTCCTTGACAGGCGCGACCCACCGCTCGTGGGGCACGGGTGCGGAACGGTCGACCCGGTTGATAATGTTTTCCCAAAATGTTTCCAGATCTAACGCGCCTGGAAAGATACCGTCCATGGCAACGACGGCAATCAAGGGCTTTGATTTCATATGCTCGAAACTATCGTTTTTTATTCGGACCGACGATGGGTCTTGAAATGGGTTAGGGATTGACGAATCAACAAAAAAGTTAACATACCTGCTTGTTGCATCAAAGGCAATGACGATTGCCGATTTTTGTGCCGCATGGGCCATCTTGGTATCTGCCCAAGCCAATACCGTCATCCCAGGGCAACCGACTGCGACTGTATTTATTTGAATGAATCGTCTATAATGTCGCAAAACGGCAAAGAGATGGACACATCGAATGTATTTAGCCTTTCTCAAAGACAAAAAAAACCGTCGTCGGTACATGATTCGGGAATCCTATGCCGATGGCGATTGTTTCCGCAGCCGCGATCTTTTTGATCTGGGGGACGATCCCTCCCGTTTTATCGAGTATCCCGGAGGAAACGGGTTTTTTATCGACATGGCGGTGGAAGACGCCATCGTGGAAAAAGGCGCCGATGTCTCCCAGGACATTCTCGAAACGATCTTCATGCCGTTCATCGACCCGTCCATCCGACGAGTAATCGCCGGTTTCGATCGGCGGGAGCGTTATCAAAACCGAGGCGAAACCGTCTCGGACATCCAGGCGATTCATACCTTCGATCGCTATCGTCTGCATTACTTGAAGCTGGGGAGCGTAAACAGGCAACGCATGGAGCGGACGCCGGCCACATTTTATCAATCACTGATAAACAAGTCCCGCGACGAGATCGAATACGATTTCATTACCGCCGAGAAAATCCTCAAACCGCATGAGGTGGTTCGATATACCTACCAGATCTTCAATCTTCAGCGCCATTTTCAGGAGTATTACGCCGAGAGCCATCCCGAGGCCCTGGATCAGGCGCGCATGGATTCGTGTTTCGTGGACGATCTGTGCCGATTGAACCAGGACGCTTCGTTCTGGTCCGGCAGCGCCGGGGAACGCGGACTGCACCGGCACCTGATTCGCTATGCGGTGATGTATTTCGATTACGGCTTCAAGGCGCGCGATCCATTCCTGGACTACCTTCGCGATTTCATGAATCGGCACCGCATTTATCGCACGCCGGAAAGTGTCCGGGTCAGTCTGGCCGAATCGGCACGCCTTTTGGGGGTGACGGTTGCCAAACTGAAAAAAATGGACCGTGGCGCCCTCATGCGTCAATACCGCAAACAGGCGGTGATTCACCATCCGGACAAGGGCGGAGATCAGGAGACGTTCGTCAAACTTACCGCGGCTTATCAAAAACTGTTGAAACGCAAATCGAGGACGTAAAAAAGGCATCGGCCTTAGGACCGATGCCTTGGGTATCATCCTGGTCGGTAAAGTATCAGGCCTGAGGCGCCGGAGGGGGCGTGGCGTTGATGCGCTCTTCGTATGTGGAGAGCAGGAACAACGTGGCCAGAGGCTGGGTGAACAAAACGCCGATGAAGATGCTTACGCCGATGGTGGAAACCGCCAGAAAAATAATCACCAACACAATGTGATCCACGATTTCACCTTTGCGTGCCAGGGCATAGCTTTCCTTCACCGCGTCCACCACGCCCAATCCCCTGTCGGTCATCAGCGGATAAACGTAGATGCAGCAGAAGGTGATGGCGACCGTAATGATGATGCCGGGCAGCAGGAACATGGCAAAACCGATAAAGGTGACAACAAAAATCGCGAACCCGAATCCGAGCAGCGGGAGAAACAGCTTCATATGCGAGAACAGATCCTGAACCCTGGGCTCGCGGCCGTTGCGTACCAACTGCAGCAGGCTTTGGATGTAACCGGCGGTGGCCACCGGCAATAGGATGCCGAGGGTCAAAAAGCTGATCCCTGCCAGGACAAGGGTTAAAAGAATCAAGGAAACAATGTTTTGAAGGGTCAGATTCCAGGCGTTTTCGATGTGTCGCTTAAAATCCATGCGCGCTCCTAAATCGTAGAAGGGGTTGAAAAGTTGATTGTCAACGTATCGGAGATCGATGCGGGTGAATAATGGCCTATACCGGTTTTAAGCCATGCTTGTCAACGATTGGCGATTAAACCGCCGGGGCAATCGCATCGCAAGCACTCCGGGTGCCCCGGATCAAGCCCGCGGCAGGTCCAACTTCTTAAGAACGGCAAAAGGGTTGTTCTGATCCTGATTGTCGCATCGGCAAGCCTTGCGGTTGAGATCGACCCCGCAACCGCTACAAAGTCCCTTGCACGTGTCCCGGCACAAGGGTTTGAAGGGCAGGGCCATGATGATTTGCTGGGCGATCTCCTCGCCTAAATCGATGTTGTCGCCCGAATAGGGAAGTACCTCGATATCTTCGGCCGACAATTCGACCTCTTCGTTTTGCGGATTATCGCCGCGAACCTTGTCCCGGTCCACGGCGCTTGCCTTGAAGTCGATATCGATGGGCAGCTCAAAAGGGGACAGGCAGCGGCTGCACGTCATTTTTACCGCGGTTCGAATCCGCCCATCGACCATGATCGACTCCCCCGCGAATCTTGCCCGTGCCAGGACGAGCAACGGCTGCACGAATTCGAGGGATGCGTCTCGAGATAATCTTTCGAGCAGGGCCAGCCGAGATGCGTCCACCTGCTCGTCGATATCCCATTCGGATTGGCCAATGCCGGCAATATGAAGCTGTAACATATGCTAATGCGGAAAGTCCGCAACCTGTTTGTTTTTTCGATATCACAGAGGAATCAGGGCACTAACGGCCTATCAAAAGCCATCCTATCTTCCTGGTACGATAATTCGCGAATCGTTGGATTGTTTCTTCTGTTCCTGGGCCTGCATTTGTCTGATTTGCTCAACCACCTTGGCCATCTCTTTTTCCATGGCCTCGGGAAAGGCGGCGATGGCCTCGTCAAGGTTGTTGGCCTCCAGCCGTGATTGCAGCGGCAGCGGGCCCTGGGGCGTAAGAATCTGGGTATGGCCGATAAACACGGGGGTGCGGGCGGGATCATCCGTTCCGTCCGCCTTGATGGGGATCATGCGGCGGATGGAAGCGACTTTGAGGTCGGTGACGGCGTCTTCGCGGTATAGATTGCTTTGATCAACAGTGAAATTAATTTGTTCTTGTTCTGACATTAAACCTCCCCTTTAAGTTTTACGGGATTATATTATAAAAAAAAGCCTGATCCATAAGGATCAGGTGTGTTTTGATAAACAATTAATTCTAACCGATTATCGTTTGCCTGTCACGGAGTTTATCCTTGAGGCCGCCTCCCTGATCAAAATCTTTTTCTGGGTGTCGGGCCGGCCAGGGCCGGCAAGTGCCTCGACTCCCCGACGCTGACGGCCGACGGCAGGCACGTGCTTTCCGAGTTAACCATTCGTGGCCACGATTTATCCGATTTCGATCTCGGCCGGCGCGATAATATCCGGATTGCCGCTATCCGAGAATTTTGGCAAAGCGGCCGATTTCAGCTTCCATCCCCGGTGACGCACAACGCCGGTAAAAGGCGGTTCGCCAACGACGTTGCCCACCAGCTTGATGGCGTTTTGATCGAATCCGGCTGGAATGTCAACGCTGTCACCCTCGGCCTGTTCCATCACCGGTTCGGGTTTCAGATAGCGATCCATTGTTTTTTTGCAGTTTTCCTGGATGCTGCGTACCGCAGCGCCGATTTGCTCGTCTTCATAAAGCGAAAGGTCTTCCTGAAAAAAGTCCAGCAATCGGCCTTCGCGCTGGAGAATCGAGAACAGATGAAAGAAAAGGCGCTTTTGCTGGGCGGGGGTCAACGTCTGTCCGTCCGCTTCGCTTTTTGGTTTTTTAGGTTTGGAAGACTTCTTGCGTTTCGCCGCGGGCAGCTCGCCCTGGCGCAAGAGCAGCTTGGTCAGGGTGTTCTTCTGGAACATCCAGATCAAAAGCCCATACAAGAGCAGATAGGTCAGCAGCATCCCGTATTCGGCAAGACCCATGGGGATGGTCAGTATCCGGGTCTTCCAGATAAAATAGGCCAATCCCAAAAAAAGCAGGATGAAGAAAAACATGGTCTGAAAAAAGGAACGCCAGGCAAAAGACTTTTGTAATGAAAACGTTTTCATATGGGTTTCCATGGTGTTGATTGTGAATGTCGATTATGCTTTACCCTCGGGGAATTTGTCGGCAACCTAATGGGTAAACGGGTTCGTGTCAAGATCTTCAAAAGGGATTTGCGGATAGTTCTTTTGTATCCTTTGTTTTGGCTTGTACAGCCAAACCGGTTATGTTAATTATTAAAGAAAAAACAAACCAAAACAATTGGACCGGAAATAAAACGCTTTTGGCAACCGGTCCGACAGCCGGATGAATGATTCAAGAGCATGGTTAGCAATTTCAGACACCGCTTCGATTTCGACATCGGCTATCTGGTAAAGAGCCCTTGCCGAGAATGCAGCGATCGATACCTTTTCCCCGATTGCATGGATACATGCGATTCCTTGGATAGAATCCAATCCGCTATGGCCAACACCATATCCTGCTCACGTAACCAAGTCTCCTTGGAATCCCACGCGATTTTCCAAGGCGCCAGGGATGAAAAATAGCGGACATCGACAGTCCAGGTAACATTCAACCATCATTTTCTAAAAATAAACGCAACCCTGACTTTTAAAGAAGGAGAGGAGATGGCGGATTATCGTTTTTTCGAACACGAATGCTATCACCGTTTGTCCGAACACGCAAACGCGATGTCTGCCGGGGATCGGCATCTGAAGCACCTGATCGCCGACGAAAAGCGCATGGCTGAGTTCAGTCTTTGCGGCGGTGGCCTGTTTTTCGACTACTCACGTCAGCGGGTAATCCCCAGCACCCTGGAAATGCTGCTTCAATTGGCGGAGGGCGCCGGGGCCCAGGCGCGGTTTGCCGACATGGTCCGGGGCAAAATCGTCAATGTCACCGAAAACCGCGCGGCCCTGCACACGGCGGCCAGGAGTTTTTCGGATGAGCCCGTTGAATGCGGCGGCAGAGACGTCAAGGCCGACCTCAAACAGGTTCTGAATGAGATCCGCGTTTTCTCGGAAAAAGTGCACGAAGGCAAGTTGTTGGCGGAGAACAAGACACCGTTCAGGCATGTGGTCGTTGTCGGTATCGGCGGCAGCTACCTGGGTACCGAGTTCGTTGCCTGCGCCCTGGAGGCCTATGCCGATAAAGGCATCACCTTGGATTTTCTGGCCAATGTGGATATCCATGATTTCGGGAGCATACGGTCCCGCATCGAACTGAGTCAAACCCTGTGGGTGGTGATCTCTAAAAGTTACACCACCGCCGAAACCATGGCCAACGAGGACCTCATCCGACGCAGCCTTGCCGAAGAGGGCATCGATGCGGCCAAACATATCGCCACGGTCACCAGCAAGGGCAGCCCCGGCGACCAAGGAGAAGGACAAGGCTTGGCGGCGTTTCACATGTTCGATTTCATCGGTGGGCGTTACAGCGTTTCCTCGGCCGTGGGAGGTGTGCCACTCAGCCTTTATCTGGGGTACGAGCGGTTTGAACGATTTCTCAAGGGGGCCGAGGAAATGGACCGCCACGCCCTTGAGGCGGAACCGTCCAAAAACATCCCCTTGATCGCCGCCTTGATTTCCGTGTGGAACAATAGTTTTCTCGGGTACCCCCAATGCGCCATCATCCCTTATGCCGCGCCCCTTTGCAAGCTGGCGCCCCATGTTCAGCAATTGAACATGGAAAGCAACGGCAAATCGGTGGATGCCGAAGGCCGCCGGCTATCTCAACCGGCCGGCACGGTGATTTTCGGAGAACCCGGCACCAATGCCCAGCATTCGTTTTTCCAACTGGCCCATCAGGGGAAACCCTTTCCGATCGAGTTCATCGGCGTGTTGAATCCGCAATACAAAATGGACGAGGGGAGTTTCAAGGGGGTGGGGCATCAGCAGGAATTGTGGGCGAACATGCTGGCCCAGGCCACGGCCCTGGCAATGGGAAAAGAAGATAGCGACAACCCGGCCAAGGCCTTTTCCGGCAATCGACCCTCATCGATTATCGTGCTTGAAGATTTGGAACCGGAAAGCGTTGGACGGCTGCTTGCCTTTTACGAAGCCAAAACCGTTTACGAGGCGTTTTTATGGGGGATCAACCCCTTTGACCAGTTCGGAGTCGAGCTTGGCAAGGTCACCGCCGGGGCTCTGAGAACTGAAATGGCCGCACGCAACCAGACGCCCGGCCATGAATTTGAGGCAATCGATCCGATCAACCGTAATTATCTTAAGATGTTGTTCGCCGGCAAACTGCCTGTCTGAGATGATTTAATTAGCGAAACGATACAACACCGCCCCCCAGGTCACTCCGGCGCCCAGCCCCAGGAACATCACCGTATTTCCCGGGACGATGACCTCTTTTTCAAGGGCTTCGTCAAGGGCCAAGGGGATACTGGCCGCCGTGGTGTTCCCAAAGCGCTGAATATTGTTATATACCTTGGATTGCTCCAGCCCCATGGATTTGGCGAAAGCCTGGTTGATCCTTAGGTTGGCCTGGTGGGGGATGAACAGATCCACGGCATCCAGGGGAAGCTCCGCTTTTTCGAGCACCTCTTTGGCCACCTGAGGCAACCGGCGAACAGCGTTTTTGAATATATTTTTGCCGTCCATCACGGGATAGTGTTTCCCCTGTGCAAGCATTTTCTCATTGATGCGTGGATTTTCACGGGATGCCGGCGCATAAGCCATGAGATTTTCTGACAGGGAGCCGTCTGCGTGCAGTGCGCAGGCCACAACACCTGAGTTCGTATCGGTTTCCATGCGCTCGACACATACCGCCGCGGCGCCGTCCCCGAAAATAACGGCCACGTCCCGGCCTTTGGTGGAGATGTCCAGCCCCGTGCTGTGCACCTCGGCCCCCACGAGTAAAATGCGTTTGGCCAAGCTCGACCGGATATAAGCATCGGCGGTTACCAGACCGTACAGAAAACCGGTGCATTGCTGACGGATATCCAGGGCCGGTGTGCTTTTCAGTCCGAGTTTATCCGCCAAAAGACAACCGGATCCCGGGAAAAAGATATCGGGGCTGAGCGTTGCGAAAATGATCAGATCGATATCCTCAGCCGTCCATCCGGCGCGCTGCATGGCGATTTTGGAAGCCTCCAGCCCCATGTCGGAAACGCCCATGCCGCCTTCCTCCGGTATCCAGTAACGGGTCTCGATACCCGTGCGTTGAATAATCCACTCATCGGAAGTCTCCATCCATTGGGCCAGATCATGGTTGGTTACGAGGCGAGGCGGCAGATATCGGCCGGTTCCCTTGATAACTGTTTTTTTCATGCTTGCTCTCCTTGACAGACTCGTAAAAAGTCGCTTTTTACGGATTCGTCCTCCTTGATCCACGGCAGAAACGATAGGTATCCGGTCTTTTTCCTGTGAATTCCTCCCTAAAAGATACCTATCTTAGGGAAAATAATCAAGATTGTTGTTGCCCAAGGCCCTGATAACCAAGTGCCCGATGCCCCTCCTGACAAGCGGTTTGCTTAAAAGCCTTAAGTTTGCACCGTATTTCGTCGATATCCATGCCTAGAACCACTTCGTCTGTAAACGTTTGGGGTTAAATCGCCATCCACGATTTATGTAGCGTTTGTTTTCAAACCGGTTGGCACAAAATAGATAAGCATATAACTCGTCACCAATGACAGAAGAGACAAAAAACAAATCCACTGACGACGACTCCGCCGTGAACGACAGCGATGGCGCAACCGCCAACAACGCCCAGGAATCCGAGGACATGAGCGAGGATGACATGGCCATGTTCAACAAGATCATGGGGGAGATCCAGGAGGTCGGCGATTCCGATGAGGAAGAGGCGGACGACGACTCCGCGTCCGATGATGGTAATAATGAGCAGTCGGATGAGGATCTGGACGAAGATCAGCAAAAAGCGTTCGAAAATATCATGGCGCAGATCGAAAGCGGGGCCGATCCGGAAAGCGGGGACGGCGACGAGGAATCCGACGACCTCGATGAGGACGACTTCGCCGCGGAATTAGAAAAACTCGCTCAAGAAGTCGACTCTGTATCGGAAGGCGAAGACAAAGACGCCGCCGAACCCGCCGAAGAAAAAGAGGATGAGGAAAAGGCGGAAAGCGATGACGCCAAGGCGCCACCGGCCTCCGAGGCTGATGGCCCGCCGGAGGAAGATGCGCAGCCAGATCCTCCCGCCGCCACAGAGCCGGGGGAGGATGTAATTGTCGCCGAAGCGGATTCCGGTGACAATGTCGATGAGATCGAGGATATTTTAAAGGAAATTGCCACGGATGACGGTCAACCCTCCGAAGATGACCAGGAGGAGGAGGCTGAGGAAGAAGCGCCCACCGATAAACCCGCCAAGAAAGAGGACGACGAAGAGAGCGTCGCCGACGCCATTCGCGCCCTGGAAGCCTCCGTTGGAGAAAGCGAGGCCAAGCCCGCCGAAAAGAAAACGCCAAAAACGCCGTCCAAGAAGGCGTCTAAAAAAGCGGCTTCAAAATCGACCCCGTCCGAGAAAAAAGAGGCCTCTTCCAAACCCAAGGCCGATGCCTCCAAACCCGGAATATCCATCAGCATCGGCCGCAAAACCGTGGTTTTCATAGTCTCCCTTGTTCTTATAGCCACCCTCGGCATCGGGGGCTATTACGGCTGGGAGCGGTTTTTTAAAAAGAGGTCGCAAGGCCCCCTGACGAATACCGACACGCCCGGGCAAGGCACGCCGGCGGTTTCTTCGGTCCGTTCGCCGGAGCCGACGGCGCCCATCAACGACAATGTGCTCGACCAGCAGCGCGTTAAGAATAAAATCGATGAAATCGATCTTTTGCGCAATGACCTGATCGCCAAACGCAATGAGATCAAAGAGCTTCAGGATTATTATCATACCGGCATCGATGCCGAGATCCAAAATCTTGCCGACATTTTCAGAAAATCAGGAATCGAGGGGCTTGACCTTGAAAAAGCGATGCAAAAGCCCAATGTCGGCATGGCGGTCATGGCCATCCAACGGCGCGATGGCTATATCAAAAAACTCGACACCCCGGCCAAACTGCTCTATCTCAACAGTGAGGAATTGCTTTACCTGTACCGCAAGGCCAAAATGCTGTCGCTGATGGTCGAGAAAACCAGCGACATCGACGTGGACGGCTTCATCGAGGAGGCCGACGGAATCATGGAGACCCATCGCCGGGATCTCGCCCAGTTGAACATCGATGATGTCGATGTGGTCAATTCGAACATCACTCAGATCTGGGAACGCATTAAAAAGCAGTTGAAGACCAAGATGAATCGCAAAGGCCGCATCGGAGGCGATCTTTCGGAAGACGAGACCATCTGGAAGGCCATGTGTAAAGGTGATTTTTCTCGCAAACACAAACTCACCGCCTTGTCCGAGGATGCGGCGGAGTGCCTGGCGGCCTGGAAAGGCAGTGAT
The DNA here is from genome assembly GCA_963668455.2 of uncultured Desulfosarcina sp. Classification (GTDB taxonomy): domain Bacteria; phylum Desulfobacterota; class Desulfobacteria; order Desulfobacterales; family Desulfosarcinaceae; genus Desulfosarcina. The sequence goes on along the minus strand of CAXXOY010000007.1, from coordinate 184,151 downwards.
CTTTATCTCAACCAACTGACCACCCTGACTCCTGAAGCGGCACGCCGCTTGTCCAAATGGAAAGGAAGCTGGCTGGGGCTTAACGGGCTCAAGGAGTTGTCGCCGGAAACGGCAACCTACCTGGCCCAGTGGCATGGCAAGGGAATGTCCCTGAACGGGCTTTCCCGGCTTTCCCCGCGCCTGGTTGCCATTTTGTCCGAATGGCAGGGAGAAGAGATCGAACTGATCAACGTCAAACACATGGCCCACTGGGAGAATCCCAACACCCGGCTTTTTCTCTCGGAAGAGATGGACCGCAAACTCAAGGAAAACAGGTTTTAACCGTGATGCCCAGAACCCCCTTTTTCAAATTATGGATGATTGGCCTGGCGGTTTTGTTCACATGCACGCCCCATGATTCATGGGCGAGCGGTAAAGGGGAACTGCTGCGCCGGTCAATGGCGGAAATCGCGTTGTTGAACGGACAAATGGCGCAGCGCAAGGACGAAGCCACCAATACCCGGGACAAGCTGCTATCCCAACTTGAGGCTTATAAAAAAGAAGCTTTTCAGGTGCTGCGGGACAATAAAATCAAAAGCCGCGCCGAGGCCCTCAATCAGCCGCGTGTCTATTATAACCTGCGATTGGTGGCCGAGCACCAGGCCTATATTGATCGTTACATCGAAAAAATCGATTTTTATCGTGTCGCCTGCGACCGTCTCAGCTATCTTTACCAGCAGGCCGACGACGATTTGAAAATTGTCACCACCCTTTCCGATCTTAAAATAGACGCGCTGGTCAGCCAAACGGGGAAAATTCTCGATGGCTACCTGCCGGATGCGCAAACCATCGTGATCAACCCGTCATCCATAACCCTCGCCACCCCGGAGACCGTTCTGGCCAAACTCGGCTGGCTCGCCAAATAGCCGTTTTGCAGGGCCCCGCACCCGCTTATATCGGGCCACAACGATTCAATTGGCCATGGACTTGCCGTCATGGAGATGATAAATCAGCCCTTTATCATCAATTCGTTGCAGGATGGGAAAAGCAGATGGCCAAAGAGAAAATCGAAGGATACATCAAAACCGAAACGGTAATCTGGTTTGTAACCGCCGCTCTTTTTGTAGGGTTCATTGCCGGCGTGGTTTTCGGGGTGTATAAAAGCGCCTTGATGAACGGCGTGGGCCAGGCCCCACCTCCGGCGGCCATGGACACCACGGCCCGCAAAGACATGGACGCGCTCAAGGAACGTGTGCGCGAGACCCCCGATGACCGGGACGCCTGGATTCAACTGGGCCATCGGTATTTTGACATGCAGCGGTTCAAAGAGGCCATCGATGCTTACGAAAAAGCGCTGGCCATCGATGACAAGGACGCCAACGTGTGGACCGATCTGGGCGTCATGTATCGCCGCGCGGGCAATCCGCAAAAAGCCATCGAGTCCTTCGATCATGCCATGGCCATCGACCCTGCCCACGAAGTTTCACGGTTTAACAAGGGCGTCGTGCTGTTTCATGATCTCGAAGACAAAAAGGGCGCGCTGGAGGCGTGGGAATCGCTTTTGGCCATCGCCCCCGAGGCCAAATCGCCGGACGGGATGCCGGTTCGGCAATTGGTCGACCATCTGAAGAAAGACAGCCAGGATTAAAAATGGATAAAGCCGTAGTCAATCATATCACGCCGGTCAAAAAGGGGCGTGTGTTCGAAATCGTCGTTGAAAACGTCACCCTGCCCAATGGCGTCGAGCTGGAGATGGACATTATCCGCCATCCCGGTGCAGCGGCTATCGTGCCGTTAATGGACGACGGAACCGTATTGCTGTTGAAGCAATATCGCCATGCCGTTGGCGGGTATATCTGGGAAATACCGGCCGGAACCCTGGAGCCGGGCGAGGATGGAATGACCTGTGCCAAGCGGGAAATCATCGAAGAGACCGGTTTTGCCGCCCAGAAAATGGAAAAGCTGGGCGTGATCACGCCCGTCCCGGCTTATTCCGATGAGCGCATTCATATTTTTCTTGCCACCGGCCTTACCCGGGATGCTCAGAATCTGGACGACGACGAGCTGCTCACGGTTCATCCCGTAAAATTCACCGAAGCACTGGCCATGGTTGCAAATGGCGAAATCATGGATGCCAAGACCATTGCCAGTTTGCATATGGCGGGCAATCGGTTGGACGCAAGCAGGTAAGGGGCGCCGTTGCCAACGACGGCTTTTCCAGATATTTTTTTCATAATAAAGCAATTGCCTGCGATGCCTGAACCACAGGCAATTGCTATCTAAACATTCAAAATGCCCAGCTTGGCCGGAATTATTCCGAAACAACACCGTCATCAAGGCTGAAGCCAAAGTTCAAATCGGACGGGGCAAGATCCGTCCAGAGCGATCCCAGGACACTGCCCACCATGGCAACGGTTGAATCCGAGTCCGCCATGTACGTTGCGATGGCGGTAAGATCTTCCGTGGTGGGAGATTCATCCCCGGAATAGTGCGCCACCATGGCGCTGACGATATACGAGGTCATTTCCGCAGCGGTTTCCGTGGGCAATCCGAAGCCGTTGATGAGATAATATGGCGCCTGAACAGTCAGACCGTTAACCAGATAATCGTACGCGTAATCGGGGAATGTGTCCTCACCGGTATCGTAATCGATTTCTTCCACCAGTTCGGTGGAGATCTCCACGCTGTTGTCCTCCGCGATGGAAACGTAACGGATGGGAATGGGGTAGGTCACCAGGGAGCCGGTTTCCACATCAAAGATGAAAGAGTCGTCATCCATTGTCCGTTTCACGGCATCCTGGGCATGATAATGACCCGTGAACACCAGATTCAGCCCTTGGGCCGCCAGGGTTTCGGAGACCGTTTCCCAGTCATCCACAACATATTCATCGCCAAGCCCGGTCAGTTGGGACTGCCCGGTGAAATGCTCGATCATGCCATGGTGCATGGTGGCGATAATGGTTTTGTTTTTCTCTTTGGCTGTCTGAATGTTCTCGATGATCCAGGAAAGGGTCTCGTCGGAAAACGCTCCGCTGGTTTCCGGAGAGCCGTCATTGTAATTGCTGTCGTATTTGCATGAATCCAGGCAGAACACCCACAGGCCTGAAACGGGCTCCGCAATATAGCTGAGAGAATTGTCATCTCTTTCAATTGCGTCCCCAAACCCCATGGTGCTATAAATATCCTCGAATTCATCAGGGGTTACACTGTCGATTTCGGTTGGCGTATCTGAGTCGAAGGCTTTGGCGTGGGGGTTGTTGATATCGTGGTTTCCGGGGACCACCAAAACCTTGATGCCATTATCGATAAAGGTATCCATGTGGCTTTTGAAAAGCTCATGGCACTGTTTTTCTCCATCTTTGGTAAGGTCGCCGGCTACGAGCACAAATTCAACCTTGGCGTCCGATGCCAGAATTCGTTGCACCGCCGCAGCCAGGATCGATTCGCTTTCCGCCAGAAGCTTTCTGTCCGACAGCAAATATTCCTGCCATGCGGTGCCGTAAGTTCCCAGGTTTGTATCGTATATGTGGGGGTCGGCGATAACGGCGAAATTCGCGCCTGAAAACGCCTCCTCCGACGAATCGTCATCGCTGTCGCCGCAGCCCACAAGAGGGGCCAATGCAAAACTTGTTGCCGCGACCACCGTGGTCTTTAAAAATTTTCTTCTGCCGGGGTTTACCATGGATCCATCCTCCTCGTGTTTGATCATCTCGATTTTGTCCTTTAAAATGAGGACAAGCTTATGTCACCGTGGTGTTAAGCGAGTGTTAGGAATTGACGAGAATTGGATGTCGGGTGTGAGATGACGAAACACTTTTTAGCCATTGATTGCGGCACCCAAAGCATCCGTGCCTTGGTGTTCGATGCAACTGGGGAGCTGCTGGGCCGCGAGCAGGTGCAATATACGCCTTATATCAGCCCGCAGCCCGGTTTTGCCGAAAATGATCCGGAAATTTTCTGGGAGGCCCTGGCTCAGGCGTGCCGGACGCTGAAAAACAGACAGCCCGCCCTCATGGATTCGGTGGTCGGCGTGGGGATCACCACCCAACGGGCCACCATGATCAATGTGGACGCCGAAGGGAGAGTACTGCGCCCCGCCATTGTCTGGCTGGACCGGCGCCTGGCTAAACCCGAATCTGCCGTATCCGGTTTTCTCGGGGCGGCCGCGGCGCTCGTGGGGCTGAAAAAAAGACTTCTCGCGGCCCAGTCCCAAGCCAAGTGCTCGTGGATCCGCCAGAACCAGCCGGAAATCTGGCAATCCACTTACAAATATCTTCAGGTGTCCGGTTTTTTGAATTACCGGCTTACCGGCAACTTTGCCGATTCCGTGGCCTCCCAGATCGGTCACCTTCCTTTCGATTATAAAAAACAGGGGTGGTCAGGCCGTTTCGGGCTGACCCGCATCCTGTTTCCCGTCGAGCCTGAAAAACTCCCGGTTCTGGTGGCACCCGGACAAAAGATTGGAGCCGTTACCCAAAAGGCATCGGAGCTGACCGGTATTCCCGTGGGACTTCCCGTGATTGCCTGCGGATCGGACAAGGGGTGCGAAACTCTTGGGTCCGGGGTTTTGGAGCCCTCCATGGTCTCTTTGAGCTTCGGAACAACCGCCACGGTGCAAACCACCACAAAAAAGTATTTCAAGGCCATTTCTCTCATGCCGCCGTATCCCGCGCCCCTGCCCGGACAATATAACCCCGAGGTGGAGATTTTCAGGGGCTTTTGGATGATTTCCTGGTTTAAAAAGGAGTTTGCCCACAAAGAGGTGGATGAGGCCCGCAAGATAGGGGTTGCTCCGGAAAAATTGCTGGACAATTGCCTTGAACGAACACCGCCCGGGGCCATGGGGCTTGTGGTTCAACCCTACTGGGGGCCGGGTCTTGACCGCCCCGATGCCAGGGGCGCCATGATCGGGTTTGGCGATGTCCACACCCGGGATCATGTTTACCGGGCTTTGATCGAGGGACTGATGTTTGCTCTGAAAGAGGGGATGGGAGCCATCCAGGCCCGTTCAAGGGTGCCCGTGACCGCCTGCGCCCTCTCCGGAGGCGCAAGCCAGAGCGAGGCCATCTGTCGCATCGCGGCCGACATCTTCAACCTGCCCATGCAAACCGGCGCCACCCACGAAACCTCGGGTTTGGGTGCGGCCATGGTCACGGCTGCCGGCACGGGCGTGTATCCCACTATCCAGGAAGCCTGCGTCCGGATGACCCGGCCCGCAAGGCGTTTTGAACCCAACCCGGATCATGTTGCCGTTTATGATGATCTGTACGCCAAGGTTTATCGGAAAATGTATGGCCGATTGTCACCGTTGCATGGGAGGATTCAGGATATTATGGGATGATGGCGTCAAGCGCTTCGCTTTATACGCATGATCATCCGATCCAGGAGTGCTATCTCAATTCATTCATCCGGCAAACACCAGCACGCAGTCCAACCATCAAACATCCCAAACCAACCAGGGTGAGCAATCCGGAAACCGATCCAATGGCCAGGATGCCGCCGTTTTGCCAGATCATCCCGCCCATGAGAGCGCCCACGGCCCGACCAATGCCGGCCATGGCCAAAAAGCAGGACATCATTGTGGCCCGATGGTTCGGGAGCATTTCGCTGCACAGGGAAAAGTTGGATACTATGGCGAATTCGAACAGCAAAAACAGAACGCCCAGCGCCGTCAGGGCCACGGGCAGGGAGCTGCTGCAAAAGGGCAGGGCGAAATAGCCGATGGCGCTAAGCCCGCAGCCGATAATGACCGACCGGCCAAGGCCCAATCGGTCTGAGATAAGAGCGGCGAGCGCTTCACCGGAAAGTTCCGCGATCCCGATCACACTTGTACCCAATCCCAGAGCGAGAAGATTCAGCCCCAAGCTTTTCTCAAGCCATGCCCCATAAACCACGAACAGGCTGTCGTTGGCGGCCCCGGTGAAAAAGGCGAAGCCCATGGCGCCCAAGGCGGGCCTGCTGGATAAAACCTTTTTGTAGGCGTCGGCCATGCGAAAGCGTTCGTGGACAATTTGGCGGCGTTGCGGAGGATCGTTGGGAAGTATCAAAAAAAGACAGAGGCTGCCGACGATCCCCAGCCCTCCCATGATAAAAAACGGTGCCTGCCAACCGAAACGATCCATGAGAACAGCCACCAGCGGAATACCGATCAAGGTGCTGCCGGCCCAGGCCATCTCGATGATGCCGATAACCAACCCGCGATGGCGATAAGCCACCTGGTCGCTTGCCCAGGCCTGAACGGCCGGATCGAAAACGCTTTTACTCAGGCCGGCCAGCATCAACGCAATCAGGACCACGGCGTAAAAGGGGAACACCGCCGCGGCCAACATGCCGAGACCCAATAAGATCATTCCGACAATCATGACCCTGCGATATCCCAGACGGTCGGAATAAGGCCCGATCAAGGCGCCGATTACCGACGTGACCTGATTGATGGCGATAATCGATGTGATCGCCGAAAGCGAGACGCCCAGTCCGCGGCTCAGCGCCGGTGCATATGGATACGCAAAACGGCGGCTGGTATTGATCACCAACCTGAAAAACGTGACGCTGAAAATGGGAAGGGCGAGGCGGGAGGCCACTTTTTCATTCATGGGCGGATTTTTATCAGTTTTCCGCGAAACGCTTGGCAACGATGCGGTCGACCTGCTCCTTGTTGAAACGGTACACCGTGTTGCAGTGATGACAGCGCAATTCCACGGGAAAAGGTCCATTGACCTGGATATCCTTAAGCTCGTCCAGGGGCAGCATGGTGAGCAGATTGCGAAGCTGATCCCGATTGCAATGGCAATTGAAGGCAACCGGCCGTCGATCGATGAAACGCGGTGAAAAATCGGAAAGATGGGTGCGGACAAATGCCTCCGGGGTCACCTTTTCCGCCAAAGAGGGAGCGATCGAAGGCAAATTCAAGACAATCTTTTCTATCTGTTCGACAACGCCGGAATCGGCATTGGGCAGGGCTTGCAGAAACAAACCGCCGGCGGCCACCACCCGACCCTTGGTGTCAAACTTGACGCTGAGGCTGAAAACGGTGGGAATCTGCTCGGAAGTCAGATAGTAGTTGGCCAGATCCCTGGCGATTTGGCCATGTTCCAACATGACCTTTCCGGTGAAAGGCTGTTTGGCGTCCTCCAGCATGCGTGTCACGGAAAGGAAACCGGCGCCGAAAAAAGGGGACAGGTTGAACGATTCCAGTGGTTTGTCCACGGGAATGGGAACATTTTTCAAAAAACCGCGCACATTCCCTGCTGCGTCGGCCTCGACCACCAGTCCCTTGATGGGGCCGGAGCAATCGATTTGCAGCCGTAGGCGATCACGCCCCTTCAAGCTTGCGCTCATCAAACAGGCGGCCAGGTAGGCGTGGCCCAGGGCCAGGGTTTCAAGCACGCCCAGATCGTGGTTCCACCCCATCCCGGCGATCATGCGGCTGCCGTCCAGCATGGCGCCACGCAGGGTGTCATCAGCCATGAGAAAGGTGTGCAGACCGTCCTTACCACTCGGGTAGAGGCCGATCTGATTATCGTCAGGTTTTTTTCTTTCCATTTAGTTTCAATTCGTTACGGGCGGCATCGATTTTCGTCTGCCGCTGTTGCGGATCCTTGATTTTGTTGAGATTGGTCAAAAGGCCCGAAGCTTTTACGGGCGATTCCTGCCGGCTGTCCAAAAACAAACGGTACCAATAGGGAATCTTTTCATTATAAGACGTCACCAAGTCCATGGAAAGTCTGCGCGCCGTGCGAAGGGCGGCGTTTCCATCGGACGCATCCATATCATGGCTCAAATAGCGGGACAACTCGCTATCGAGTTTATGCTTGGCAATCGAGTAGCCCAGGATCGGCTTAACCCAAAATCGGGCAATGATGTACCCCAGCACCCCGGCCACGAAGCTGGCTCCGGCGGCGATCAGCAGGGAGGAGTCAATTGAGTCAAGAAAAAACATTTTAATGCCGCCTATTCATGGCGATTGCGAAAGTCGTGATACCGAAACATATGAGCCAGGCTCTTGACGGCCTGTTCCGGCGTTTCGTAGCAAACGGCCTTTAAGGTGTGGCCTTCCACCTGGCGAACCGTGAGATCATTGCTGTCAGTGAGCAGATTCACGGCAACCAGAGGTTTATCGCAGGTTTGCATTAGCTCTACAATGCGGGCCTCATATTTTTTTTCCCAGTTCGCCAAAAAGTCCACCATCCCGCTCAAGTCTTCTTGCGAATAGGAAGAATCGGCCCGGGAGACGGATTCGGTCATGCCTTTGATCAGAAGCCGACGCCCCATGATACCGAGCATGATCACGGCGTCGCAGCCGCCCCATTCCATCAGCGCTTCGAGAACCGTCAGGGGAAGGGAAGGATCATTTTCACCCACCAGGTCAATGGGGTTGGACCGGCTCCAGTAGGGCGGCAAGGTTTTATCGATCCTTGCAATCAAGTCCTCGGATAACTGCGGCACGTCGAGCCCGTACTGGTTGCAAAGATCGGCTGTGACCACGCCCCATCCGCCGCCAAGGGTCATAATCGCCACACGCTTGCCCCTGGGAAGGGGCAGGGAAGAGAATGCCGCCGAAAGGTCCAAAAGATCCATGGATTGATCGACCTTGATAATGCCGGCCTGGCGGCAAACCGAATCAAACAGCCGGGTGTCGGAAGCCATGGCGCCCGTATGGCTTGACGCAGCCTTGGTGCCGGCTTGGGTTTGCCCTCCCTTAAGCATGACGATCGGCTTTTTCAGGCTTACCCGCCTGGCGATCTCGAAAAAACGGCGGCCCTGCTTAATGCCTTCCACATAGAGCATTACCGTCCGGGTTAATTCGTCGACTTCAAAGCCCTCCAGATAATCCTCGATGGTGATCATGGCTTCGTTGCCGGACCCGGAAAAGGCCCGGATGCCAATGCCCTGCTGCTCGGCAAAGGCCAGGAGTTGAACGCCCATGTTGCCGGATTGGGCGACCACCGCCGTCGAACCCGGCGCAGGGTGCACCGGCGCACCGGTACAAAAAAAATCGACATGAGGATTGCAGATTCCCATGGTGTTGGGCCCCAGAATATGAATGCCGGCTGCCTGTGCGGTGTCCACCATTTGACGTTCCAGCGATTTGCCCTCCGGACCGGTTTCGCCGAATCCCGAGGTGATCATGACCACGTTTTGGATGCCCTTGGCCTTTAGCTGGGGGATCAAATCCAGTACGGCCCCTGCCGGAATGGTCACCATCGCAAGGTCCACCGGCTCGGGCAGATCGTCGACCGACCGGTAGCTGGCGTGCCCGGCAATGACGCCCCCTTTGGGATTGACAGCGAAAATCTTGCCCTTGTAGCCGCCGCTGATGGTGTTGCAGATCAGATGATGTCCCCATTTGCCCATTTCCGAAGAGGCACCGATGAAGGCCACCGATCGGGGATGGAACAACTGGTGGATGACGCGGGGCGGAACCGATTGCGTTGTTTGCTCCTGGTCGGACGGTTCGGCCAGGGTGATCAGGGCATCCACGGCCACGAGATTGCCGTTGCTCTCGATAATTAAGGGGTTGATATCGATTTCCGCGATTTCGGGAACATCAAGGGCAAGGGCCGACAATCCCAACAGGGTGCGCACCAGTTTTTCCTTTTCAGGCGCCGCTTCTCCGCGAAACGGTCCCAAAAGCGCGTTGGCCTTGATGGATTCGATCATCTCCAGGGCGTCCTGTTCGGTGAGCGGAGCCAGGCGAAGAACGACATCGGTCAGGGCCTCGGTGAAAACCCCGCCGAGCCCGAAGAGAATTGCCGGACCGAACTGGGGATCGCGAAATACCCCGGCCACGAGTTCTCGCTGCCCTTTGATTTGAGGTTGAACGAGAATCTTCGTGCCGGGATCACTGTCGAGGATTTCAGTCGAAGCCTTTTCAACGGCAAGAGCATCTGGAATATTGAGGCGAACCAGACCCGCTTCGGTCTTGTGCAGCAGGTTCTCGCCAATGCCCTTGAGCACCACGGGATACCCCATCTCGTTTGCCACGGCCACGGCCTTTTCCGTCGTGGCGGCAATCGTTTCCTTTACCACGGGAACCCCATACTGGCGTAAAACCTCTTTTGACTCATCCTCCGTCAACGCGGTTCTATCGGAGGATAGCGCTTCATGTACATAGCCATTCACATCCATGGTTAGTCAACTCCTCCATGAGTCCATATTAAATGCAACCAGAGTAAGCTGTCTATCTACTCAAAGAAAAGGAAACCGGTCAAGACATACCTTGATCATCGTTTCGGCCACCCGAAAACGGAGATATAAAAATATATTATAAATATAGATATTTACAAAACATTAGGGGGTATGCTTAAAGTCAATGCCGTTTCCTTAGCAATTCGTTTTATACTCAAAGAAAAAGCGTTGTAATTTGACTCTGTGCCTCCTTGGAAATTTTCTATTGGGTCTTACAGCTTCTGTAGTTCGGATAAATATTTCACGGAGTTTATCTGTAATTTCTACGACTTTTGGAATGATTTGATGAAAAATATGAACAATCGTATGCTTCATTTTTGCCAAGGCCTGAGTGAAATTTATCTGGTGTAAATATTTCAGCTTTTTGGATTTTGAAATAATTTGTTGTTTTGTTGTGCTGGCCACGGCTGCTGTAAAGTTCTTTGAAAATAGTTTTGCATGGAAATCCTGATAGACTGAACGGTAGGTCTTACCGGAAAAGTTTTCGATTTGGATGCGGTATTTCAAAGTTTTATAATCCTCTTCTACCGGCCAGCGCAGATGGTACAGTTCCGAAAATTGTTCATGCGGATGCGTTTCCATGTTCTTCAATGATGTGATGAGTATTTCTGTCTCTCCAGAATCCAGCTCAACTCGAATAAAGCGTACCTTGATCGGCTTGTTATCAATCCCCATTCTATGGGACTTGCGAAGAGATTGAGGAGTGGGAATGATCTTAGCGATTTGTTCCTTTTTTCCTGAATGGTAGAACTTTTCAACCAATTTCCATTGATTGTACGAGACCCTGGCGCAGAAATTAGCTCCCATTGATAAAATCAGAGCGAACAGCCAATGAGAAGGATATCCACGATCCAAAAGGATAAGATCACTGGGGTGGATCTTTTTAAAATGTCTTGCTGCTAGCTCCCTTTCGCCTTTACTTTTGGGGCTGATGATGGCATCGACAGTGATTTTGTTGAGCACATCGAACATTTGAGAGCTCCTGGCTTTTGGGCAAGTTCTATCGCCCCTCGTAGGATTCCAGGCACCAAAATGATTTTCAATGTTTGCTTCGCGCGGTAATCTGAGTGTTGTGCCATCTACGGCAAGGAGGTTGAATCCGAACCACGTTTCCGATCTGAAATGATTGTAAAAGAAATTCACCATGTGATCGTTTAGCTCTATAAAGGCGTTATGCTTCAGTTTTGCACGGGCTTTGGACAAATTTCCTTTATACAAAATACGTTCTGGAACCTCGGCATGGTGAAGGACCTGGAAATATCGATCCAGTTCTTCTTGATATGATTGGTTGTTTATGTTCATTAAAAAGAAAATGAGTTCATGAAACGGCAAAAGCCTATTTCGAGTAAAATCTTTTGGATTTTCTTTGTTTCTATCTCGGAAATTATTAGAATGGATGATATTTTTTATAGATTCAACAAGTTGTGGCACACATGTGGCAAATCAAGCTCCATGCCAATCTTCTCATTTTCAATCATTTTTTCTCCTTTTATGGTGGGATTTGTTCCGCAATAAAGCATGTAGTATTATAGCATAACCCATTGTTTATTTAAAGTTTTTTAACATCTCTCCGCTTAAGGAAACGGCATTGAACTTAGGTAAACCTCACAGAACCTGTCATTTCACCCGACCTCGTACCTCGGCGGGTGAATTCAACTTGAAGCATAAATCGCCCGGCATCTTCTGGAAACGCGAAATTGCGAAGTTGATGCTCTTCTTTAGAAATAAGGCAGTTTACGGGCTGCAAAATCATGAGGTGAACAATGGATACAGATTCATATATGCATAGTCTCTTAGAGGCCAATCCGCTGAGAGAGCCAACCCTTCGTGCAGTGATTGAGACATTGCAGCTTCCTTCCGGTAGTTGCGGGTTGGATGCGGGGTGTGGGATCGGCCTTCAATGTTTATTGTTGGCAGAGGCGTTGGGGCTCAACGGACATGTTACCGGACTTGATGTATCAACGGAATTTCTGAAGCGTGGTGAGGAAATAGTACAAGAGGCAGGTTTTTCGAAACAAATTTCATTTCAGAGAGGGGATGTAGCCAATATTCCCTTCAGAAATAATACCTTTGATTGGGCATGGAGTGCCGACTGCATTGGGTATGGTCCTTGGGAACCGCTGCCTTTATTAAAAGAGTTGGCAAGGGTGGTGAAACCTGGTGGTATTGTGGCAATTTCTGGATGGTCTTCTGAAAATGTGCTTCCCGGATATCCTCGGTTGGAAGCCCGTCTGAAAGCGACACCGGGCGGTATTGCCCCGTTTGTACATGGGAAAAATCCAGAGACGCACTTCCTGCGAGCACTTGGCTGGTTTCGCGAATTAGGGCTGAAAGAACTCGCTGCAAAAGTTTTTGCTGATAGTTTCTATGCCCCCCTTGGCCCAGGAATACGCGATGCCCTGGTGGGGCTTTTTAATATGCGTTGGCCAGATGTAGAGATCGAGTTGTCATCTGATGACCAGAAAGATTTTTTGCGATTGTGTAAACCAGATTCACCAGATTTTATTCTGAATCTTTCAGATTATTATGCATTCTTCACATATACACTGTTTTGGGGTAAAATTGCCAAATGAATTCCCCGGAAATGAGTATGACAATCCAATAAAACCTAAATTAGGCGATTCAAATTTTAGTCTCGATGGAAATCACTTTAATCATAATGCAATGCGCCGGTCACTTATGAAATTTAGCAAGAGTGGTACTCATATCGTATTAGAATGTCTCATGCTTATAGACGTTCAAAATACGACAATTTCAAAAAAATATGAAATTCCTGAATGGAATATTCATTTTAAAAAATGTCGAAAACGAATCCCAAATATTGAAAGACTTGTTTACTGGTTTCGTGAGAAAAAACTTCCTGTATTTCATATCCTGACCCAAGAATGGGTAAAGAAGTGTTTGCCCTGGAATATTCAAAAATTGTATGACGATAACCAAGATGCACGATTTTATCATGAAGGGGTTTCTGAATCCGTGATAAAACCAGCTGAGAGTGAGATAGTTATTCGAAAAAATATGCCAAGTGCTTTTGGTGGAACAGATTATGTGCAAGAAGGATATTTACATAAAATGTTAGCTGGAATGCAACATGTAACAATCGCCGGGTTCTACAGCACAGGTTGTGTCCATGAAACCATCATTGAAGGGTTCAATCGCCACAAACTTTTTTTTAATATTGTTCAAGATTGTTGCGAAGCCTTCGATGACCCGGAAGCACAACTTTTTCAGAAATTGTTATTTGAGCGACATTTTAGCAAAATGAATGGTCACGTGGTGCAATTAGCAGATATTCTTACCTAAATCAGGCGATTCAAATTTTGGTCTCCATGAAAATCGTATGATTCAGAGGGGACTTTCCCTTTCATGGTGCAAGAACCCCCAAAGCCATTTTACTCCGGAAATCGCCCTATTACTGCCAAAGAAAATTTATTCCGTGTTTTCACGGGAGAAAAACCTGAATGGATGCCCCTGTATTTGGTTGAAAGCCAATATTGCTGGCCGGATGTCTACGCCGAACACGCACTTTTTGAGGGGGACGGATTGGACTGGTGGGGACAAGAGTGGATTTACGTTCCAGTAGCTGGCGGTCAGATGCCCAAACCCGGCACAAGGGTTACCAAGTGGCGGAAACAAGTCACTTTCCCGGACCTGGATGCTGTTTGATTGGAAGGGATATGCAAAAGTCCAGACATCCCGGTATGATCCGGACAGGGCTCACCTTTTTCATTGTGTTGTAGGAATTTTCGAGCGCCTGCAATAGCACCGGACGATGGGGGGAGCTGCATTCATGAGGTCTTACCCAACAGTATATCAAAAAGATCATAGAAATTGGATTTGATGCCTGGAACCCGCAGCCCATCAACGATATGTAAAGGTCCAATAGACCCCACCTTAACAAGCGTCACCAGATTTGTCATGGTGCGCTCACAGTGTGTGGAAAAGATTTTGGATCGGACGCGGAGTCGGTTAACTTGGAAAAAGAACTTGCGACAGCGTATCGTTGTCGAGATTTTTAGGCAAGAGAGCCTGGTAATCTTCCGGCGTTTCGGCAAAAGGCAATTTGGCAAACAGGTAGCGTAGGTAGGCGTACGGCTCCAGACCATTGGCCTTTGCAGTTTCGATCAGACTGAAAAAGGTGGCACTGGCTTCGGCCCCCCTGGGCGCTCCCGAGAACAGCCAGTTTTTTCGGCCCACCACAAACGGCCGAATGGCATTTTCGGCAACATTGTTGTCGGGTTTCAGGAATCCGGCTTCGGTATAGCCAACAAGTTTGTCCCATTGATTCAGGGTGTATTGGATAGCCTTGCCGAGCAGGCCTTTGGGAGGAACCTGCGGATGATAGGTATCCAGCCAGGTCTTGAATTTATCCAGGATCGGCTCGGACTTCTCCTGCCGCAATTCAAGTATTTGCTCATATGAGAGATCGTTTTTCCGAGCATATCGTTCGATGTCGTACAGCGCGCCAATATATTCCAATGCTTCGTCGGCAAGGTTCTTGGATGTTTTTTGCTTGCCACGCTTGCGGCCCTTGTTCACTTCGACGAATTTACGCCGGGCATGCGTCAGGCATCCAAGATGAGTAATACCCTCTTTTTGGGAAAGCTGATCGTAGCCGCTGTAACCGTCGCTTTGAACGTAGCCTGTATAGTCGTCCAGCATATCGTGCACCACCTTGCCACTACGGGTTGGATGGTATTGATATAGCACCACGGGGGCGCCCAACGGTCCGCCGCAAAATACCCACATATACGACTTTGTGGTATTGTTGCGTCCCGGTTCCTGGAGAACTTGAAATGGGCTTTCGTCGATATTGATCACAGGCCCGCTTCGAATTTCCTGTTGCAAAAGTTCGATGATCGGTTGACTGCAACCGGCGGTTTCGATCATCCAGTTGGCCATGGTGGACTTTGAGATATCGACGCCCAGGCGGCCGAATATTTTTTGTTGGCGGTTCAGGGGAATCGCATCGGCAAATTTCGATGTGGCAACGTGCGCCAGCAGACCCTCGGTGGCGTTGCTTTTGGGGATCAGTTGTTTTACCGGTGGTGCGATTTTGACCGTGGGGCCATCGTCCTCGACGCCTTCGCAAGCCTTGCAGGCATATTTGGGGCGAACGTGACGAATCACCCGAATCTTGGGCGGAACGTAATCGAGTTTCTCGCAGATCTCTTCGCCGATTCGGCTCAATTCTGCGCCACACGCACAACGTTTCTCGTCTTCAGAGATATCGTGGATAACCTCGACTCGCGGCAGTTCCTCGGGCAATGGCTTGCGGCCACGTTTTTTACGGGTATGCTCTGGAACGACGATTTCGTCATCGTTTTGAATCGGTTCAACAGGCTTATCCGGGGCGAACAACTGAAGCTGGTTGGGATTGACAGTAGGGATGACTTCGCTTTTGCGACCGAACAGCTCGTTCTTCAGCAGCCGGTTCATCTCCTCTAAATACTCGATCTGCTGCTTTTGAGAGAAAACGATCTGCTTTAAGGACTGGGCGTCTTCAGGCAAGTTTGTCAGTTCCGAAGTCATGCCCGTTAAGTATCATAACTGACTGTAATTGTAAATGTTTAAACGATGTAAAATGCTATTTTCTCAGCTTGCGAAACGGTAGTTTAAACGGCTATGTGCGTGCGTATAATCCAGGCCGGCAAGAAGCCACTCGAGCTCCTTCGTCTCAAGAGAAACGACTTCGTCTGTTGACGTGGGCCAATGGAATCGCTGCTTCTCAAGTCGTTTGTGCCATAAGGCAAAACCGTTTTGATCCCAGTAAAGAATTTTAATCATGTTGCGGCGCCGGTTGCAGAAAACGAACATGTCGCCGGTAAAAGGATTATGTCTCATGGCCTGCTCGACCAAAACTGACAGCCCATTGATCGACTTGCGCATATCCGTATCGCCAACGGCCAGATAGACCTGTTGCGGGTAATCGGGCAGCATCATAAACCTACCACGAGATTAACCAAACGGGTTAATTGTTCCGAGCCATCCAGCCCTTCTATCTCAATGGAACATCCGTTTGGCATGAGAACGCGAACGGTTTGCGGATGAGGCATTGGATTGGCGGAAAGTCTTATGGGCAAAAACGAAACATTCGTTTGCTTTTTTAAAATCCGTCGTCGCCAGTAATAAAACCGATGAGATTTGAGATGGTGTTGACGGCAATAGGCGAGTTGGCTCAGGCCGCTTTGTTCCCATTGTTCAAGATGGCTCTTCCAAAATTCTCGTTTTCCTTGGTCGCTTTGCTGATCGAAATCTTTTGGCATGTGGTGCCCTCCTTTTTTTGAAGGGTATATTGCCATGACGTGTTGGATCTGTGAAGATGTGGTTTATTGGACCTTTACAACGATATGGATATGCTGACGTCAAAATATGCAGAAAAAATGGCGTTTGTTGTCAAAGTTGGGATCACCGAGGCTGATTCCGAAAAAGAAGTTCGGGAGATCGTTCGTAAATATGCACCAAGAGGGAAAATTATCGCTGGTTTTGACTATTTTCCAACCATGGACGCTGAATTGTAAAAAGTGGCCTTCCAAGAGCTATATGAGTATTCAAGCAATTTTTACGCGAAAAAACCATGAAGTTGTTAAAGATTTAATTGACACTCGCCTTGGCTTTATTCTCATGACAGAAATTGGCGCCATCGATAATATAGATCGCTGGCGCCAATTTCTGTCATCAAGCTTCCTTCATCAGAATAGCGCGTATCTTTCGGCGTTGTAATGGAATCGGATAACTTCTCCCAATCATAAGTCGGTCCACAACATTTTCACATTGTGTAAAAATGTTTACACAATGTGAAAAACTATTGACTACACACTAATGCAACTGTATAGAAGCATCAATACAATTTTGTATTGAACACCATTTGCATTTTCACACATGTGAATAAATTCCATCATTTAGTCCCTTAACCAGAGCCACAAAATTCGGAGTCAGCAATGTCTGAAAAGCGTTTCAAAGTACTTGTAACCGATGTTTTGCACAAAAACTATGATCTTGAAGAATCCATTCTTTCGCCAATCGGTGCTGAATTATGCCTGCAAAAGCTAAAAACGGAGCAAGATCTGATCGATCTCGGCAAAGACGCGGATGGAATCATGGGAATCTATTTCAAAATTTCCCGCCGTGCGATCGAACAAATGGAGAAACTGAAAGTAATCAGTGTCTGGGGTGTCGGTACAAACCATTTGGACATTCCCGCTGCAACCGAAAAAGGCGTAATGGTGGCCAATGTGCCAGATTATTGCATGGACGAAGTATCCAACCACGCAGCGGCACTTATGCTGGGATGCGCAAGGAAAATTTCTCAGCATGACAGACTGACCCAAAGTGGCGAATGGGGATATAGCACATATCAACTAAATCGGTTTGCTGGAAAAACAGTGGGTATCATGGGACTTGGGACCATTGGCCGTGCTTTCGCAAAAAAAATATCCGGGTTCAACGTCAATCTCATTGGTTTCGACAAATATGTATCAGAAGAAAAAATGAAGGAAATCAATGTAAAAAAAGTAAATTTCGAAACGCTGTTAAAGGATTCGGACTACATTTCCATCCATGCCCCCCTGAACGACGAAACACGCCATCTTTTCGATGAAGAGGCTTTCAAAAAAATGAGAAACACTGCTTATATTGTCAATACCGGACGTGGTGGTATCATTGATGAAGCTGCACTGTTAAACGCCTTGAACAATGAAGAGATCGCTGGTGGTGCTCTGGATGTTTATGAGGAAGAGCCTTTGAAAAAAGACCGAGGTCTGATTGGGCATCCAAAACTGACATTGACCCCCCATGTTGGTTTTAAATCCATAGAGGCTTCCATCGAATGCCGTGAAAAAGCGGCGATTGCAGTAAGAGACGCTTTAATGGGAAAGAGGCCAAAATATACGATAAATGTCTAAAGAGGAGTTTTAAAATGTTTGGAATAGTGCCAAAGCTAAAAAAATTCGTCCTGATCATTATCTGCTTCGCAACCATTTTCTCCTTAAACGCGGTCACGGCCAGTGCAAAGGCCCCGCACCAAGGAGGCAACATTACCATTGGTATCAACACAGACATCACCTCCGTTGATCCACATACTAGCCCAGCTGTTGTCACATCTATCGTAATGCACCACGTTTTTGAATCTTTAGTGGCCTACGGTGAGGATTTAAAACTGATGCCGGTTGCCTGCGAAAGCTGGGAAACCAACAACGATCATACCTCTTATACATTTCACTTGCGGAAAGGAAAGCTATTCCACAATGGTCGTGAAATGGTGGCAGATGATGTGGTATTCTCCCTGAATAGGGTCATGGACCCCAAGATATGTCCGCGAGCAAAACATTTCTCCGATGTTTCCGAAGTAACGGCAAAAGACAAGTACACCGTCGTTGTAAAACTAAAAGCACCATCCGCTGCATTTCCTCACCTGTTGGCTTATCTCAACCCCGTGATCGCCATCGTTCCCAAAGAGGAACTGGCCAAGGAGGGAGGAACGTTCATTAAATATCCGGTGGGTACAGGTCCATATAAATTTGCCGAATGGAAACCGGATCGCTACATTATTCTCAAACGATTTGACAAATACACCGGCCCGGAAGGGCCCCGCAACGGCCTCGGTGGTGAACGCAAAGCCTATCTCGACACCATCAAATGGGTACCCATTCCGGAAGAGTCTGTATCCATTATGGCGCTGTTGAATAAAGAAGTCGACATGTTGCAGTACTACCCACCGAAATATGTCAAAAAGTATCACGACAGTTACGCTAAAAAGGGATTGATACTGGATGAGGTTCCCGGTCTTTCCTGGTATCACATCTTCTTTGGCGTCACCCATCCGGTCACCAACAATCTTAAGTTCCGTAAAGCGGTAGCCTATGCCGTCAGTCTGGACGATGTTACTCAGGCAGCTTACCTGGGGCACGCCAAAAGCAATCCTTCGGTAATCACACGCAATAGTTTATACCACACACCTTACCACGAGACATGGTACAAACAGGATCTAACCAAAGCGAAACAACTACTAAAAGAGTCAGGCTATAACGGCGAACCGGTGGTACTCGACACCACAAAAAAATACGTTGCCATGTTCCGTCAAGCCGTAGCGGTGCAGGCTGCAATGAAAGCGATCGGAATCAACGTAAAGCTGAACGTCGTAGAATGGCCGGTGCTTCTTAAAAAGTGTGGCAGCGGCAATTTTCAAATGCTTTCATATGGTATCGGCAGCACACCGAATCCTGCTTTGGCATATGCTTACCTCAAGCGGACCGGTTTGCAGGATGTAAATCCGCGCATGGAGCAAATCAAAGAAGAAGCATTAATGACCGACGATGTTGATCAGCTTAAAAAACTCTATGAGGAAGCCCATCGCATCGTCTATGAAGAGGTGCCCTGGATCCAAATATATAACTATAACTTCATCCAGGCGCATTGGGACTACGTGAAAGGATACAAAACCATTAATACGGGATACCCCCTTTTGTGGGGTGTGTGGCTGGACAAATAAAAACGTTGTGGTGATGCGACAATGGCTAAATTCATAATAAAACGTATAATATATCTAATTCCCACCCTCGCGTTGGTGGCGATCATGGTATTCATGATGATTCACATGATCCCGGGTGATCCGGCCTTGGTGATACTAGGGCCGGAAGCCACAATCGAGGATGTGGCTGCCGTTCGACAGGCCCTCGGCCTGGATCAGCCACTTTATAAGCAGTTTATTTATTGGGTGAGTAATCTCGCACATGGTGATTTTGGCGTATCAATTCACTCCAAGCTTCCGGTGATCGACTCCATCGCTGAACGGTTTCCAGTCACTCTTTCCCTAACGACCTTGGCACTTATTTTCTCACTGATTATTTCAATTCCATCAGGCGTGCTAGCAGCCGTTTATCATAATACAAAAAAAGATTATGTGTTCATGATTGGCTCCATTTTGGGGGTATCCATTCCCGGATTCTGGTTGGGCCTGATGGCATTGCTTGTTTTCTCTGTGAATTTAGGTTGGTTTCCCTCAACTGGTTTCGTACCGATGTGGGAGAATTTTTGGGAGGGACTGCGTTATCTGATTCTGCCGGCCATCACTCTTGGTCTGTTCATGGCTGCAGTCGTGGCTCGAATGGTTCGTTCTTCCATGCTGGAAGTACTGCGACTTGAATACGTCACCCACGCCCGTGCAAAGGGCCTCAGCGAGTGGAAGGTAATGATCAAACACGCACTAAAAAATGCTTTCGCCCCAACGCTTACCACCATCGGCATCCAGTACGGTATGCTCCTTGGGGGAGCGGTCGTAACTGAAACAGTGTTCAGCTTACCCGGTTTAGGGAAGTACTTGGTGACATCAATTTACATGCGTGATTATACCGTGGTCCAGGGCTGCATTCTTTTTATCGCTCTGGTTTATGTCTTCATCAATACTGTCGTGGATTTGCTATACGGTTTTTTCGATCCGCGCATTCAATACTCATAAGGTGAAGCCTTGTTCCTGAATAGATTTTTACATAACGCCATTGGGATGATTGGTTCGGTTGTGATTCTGCTGATCATCCTAACGGCAATTTTCGCTCCTTTGCTGGCTACCCATGATCCGTTAGCTATAGACATAGCCCACCAATCAGAATCCCCTTCACACCATAATTGGTTCGGAACCGATGAATACGGCCGAGACATTTACAGCCGCGTTATCTACGGTTCCCGCATATCCTTATACATCAGCCTTCTCTCCGTGGCTTTTTCCACCGTGGCTGGCATTACCATCGGCGCTACCTCGGGGTATTACGGTGGCTGGATTGATAACGGTATCATGCGGATTATGGACGCGGTGATGTCCTTTCCTGCTATTTTGCTCGCCATCGGAATAATGGCCGTACTGGGACCAAATATTGTAAATGTAGTGTTGGCGTTGGGTATTGTTTACACACCACGATTCGCAAGAATCGTAAGAGGTTCGGTTCTATCACTTAAGGAGAAGGAATTTGTGGAGGCATCCCGGGCCATTGGAAATGGTGATGCATATATCATTTTCCGCCACATTCTACCCAACTGTATAGCACCACTTATAATACAAGCAACGGCCAGCTTGGCCTATGCCATTCTGGCGGAAAGCATGCTTTCATTCCTGGGGTTGGGCGCACCGCCACCGACACCATCTTGGGGCAATATATTAAGTGATGCGCGCAACTTTATGATGGATAATGCGATGATGACGGTATTCCCCGGATTGGCCATTACCTTTACCGTGCTGGGATTCAATTTGATAGGCGATGCTTTGCGTGACGTTTTGGACCCCCGTTTAAAGTGATAATATGAATACACTTCTAAATATAAAAAATCTGGAGGTCGACTTTCATACCAGCCAAGGCGTTGCTAAGGCGGTATGCGGCGTAAACTATGGTATCAATCAAGGAGAAATACTGGGAGTGGTTGGCGAATCCGGTTCCGGGAAAAGTATTACAGCATTATCTGTTCTCAGGTTGGTTCCTCATCCCGGACGTATTAATGCCGGATCAATTACTTATGAAAATTTAGATCTTTTAAACGTTCCCGCCAAGCAGATGCGTAAAATTCGAGGAAACCGGATCTCCATGATTTTCCAGGAGCCCATGATTTCTCTGAATCCGGCCTTCACCATTGAAAACCAACTGACCGAAGCTTTACACACACATAAAAAAATCAGCCATAAAGAGGCCCGCGAGAGAGCCATCGAAATGTTGGCAATGGTAGACATTCCTGATCCGGCAAAACGAATCAAGGATTATCCCCACCACTTAAGCGGAGGCATGCGGCAACGCGTGATGATCGCCGAAGCGCTGCTACTTGACCCGGACGTACTTTTGGCGGATGAACCGACCACTGCGTTGGATGTAACCGTTCAAGCTCAGGTACTGGATCTCATGCATCGACTAAATGAGCGAATTGGCACGGCAATCATGCTCATCACGCACAACTTGAGCGTTGTTGCCGAATCTGCCAATCGTGTAGTGGTCATGTATTGTGGGCGCGTCGTGGAACAGGGGACGGTTAAACAAATATTCGAGGAAACCGCACACCCTTACACTCAGGGACTTCTCAAGTCAATTCCCAGGTTGGGAGCAAATAAGACGCTTTATGAAATGGAGGGCGTCGTTCCCAGTCTATTTGATTTACCTCCCGGCTGCCCTTTTAACCCAAGATGCCCGCAACGTCGATCAGAGTGCTCCAAGGATGCGCCTCCCTGGCGAGAAATTGAAAAAGGACACAACGCCCTTTGCTGGCTCTACTCATGAAATGCCAAATCGATGAAAACAATACTCAACGTTGAAAATCTTACGAAGCACTTCAAAGTGGGAGGTGGACTTTTCTCTCCGGCAGAAGTGGTTAAAGCGGTGGATGGAATAAGTTTTTCCTTATTGGAGGGAGAGACCTTGAGCCTTGTCGGAGAATCCGGTTGCGGCAAATCAACCACCGGGCGATTGGCTCTGAGATTGATTCAACCCACCAGTGGTGTTGTTCACTATAAAGGCAAAGACATCACCACCATTTCGCTGGATAAAATGCGAAAACTACGCTCACAGATGCAAATTATTTTTCAAGATCCCTGGTCTTCGCTTAATCCTCGCATGACCGTAAATCAGATTATCGGTGAGGGTCTGCGCTGGGAAAAGGATCTTGGGCGAACTGATCGCAAGCAACGCATCCTGGAAATGATGCGAAAAGTAGGGCTGCGGCCTGAGCACTATCACCGACACCCCCATGAATTCAGCGGGGGGCAGAGACAACGCATCGGTATTGCACGAGCCTTGATCATGCGGCCTACTCTCGTGATTGCTGATGAACCGCTCTCGGCCTTGGATGTCTCGGTACAAGCCCAAGTTGTCAACTTGCTGGAACGACTCAAACAGGAGTTTGGTCTATCATATCTTTTTATTTCTCACGATCTGGCAATTGTCGAGCACATCAGCGATCGCATCGCTGTCATGTATCTGGGGAAGCTCATGGAATTGGGAAACACCTAAACTAGGCGGTTTTGGTTTGGACAGCAGTATTCGGGTGAAACATGGTGGAGAAATTGGTGGCGGCTGAAATCTTGAGGTTCTTTTCAGCGAAAACTACTGCCGATTAAATTTATTATGGGCATATGTGCATTATTGCCTATTTTTGGGCGCACCTCACCGCCGGTTTCGCTTTGGCTTTTACTTTTCTGTGCCGGTTATTCGATTGCCGGCGCGGTTTGACAGCGGTTAAACAATTCCGGCAAGCGAAGGTTTTCCAAACAGGACCTGGATACTCTCAGAATCATCTCCCCACTGTGGAAGACAATCTTGCCAGCAATATCGATCAGTCGTCTACGCACCGTGGAGGCATAGGAACCGACCGATAGAATCGGGGCACTGACATCTTCCTTGAAAGATTCCAGTAAAAAATGACCGACCAGCATCGTATAATACCAGGCCGCGTTCGGAGCAAAACGTTTGAAGGGCAGTTGCTCATGGCCAAAGTCCTTCAACGCCCGGTTGGCCAGTTCGTCGCTGCCACGTTCATGATAACAGGCCACAAGCCCATTGGCGGTCAGATAATCCACGGCACCGGCTTTTCTCAGCATATCGTCAATTGCCTGGCCTTGGCCGATATTGGTTATGATGACGGTGTCCGGACGAAAGCCGGGAAGGTAAAGCTGCTTGCTATCGTCATGAATCAACCGGCAAAAGATCGCTCGCCGGAATGTTATCCAACTGCCTTGTCGGCAACCGAACTCGGCAAATTGCCATGCTTTTTTCTTGCCGGATTCAAACCGTTTCCACCGAGTCGCATCCCAGTTGTCCGCCATTTGCCTGATGTCTTTATAAACTTTGCCTCCGCAGACATAACCGATGTGAAACGTCTCGCAAAGTTCAAAAATTTTCTGATCGAAAAAGCCGCTGTCCATACGGATGATAATCGGGACATCGCCACGATATTCGCATCTTATTTTAAGGACCATATGGCGGATCATATTCTGCACGGCATCGCCGTGATTGGAATGTTTGTCTCCGCTGCGAAACACCGCATCGACAATGAGGCGGCCCCAATTCATCTGAAGCGGTTGAAAGCCCTTCTTCTTTTTATAGGTGGGCTTAACGCCGTGCCGGCATTTTGCATCGTCGTTGTCCATCACCATGGTATCGATGCCCAGCTCGATCACAGTGGGGTTAACGATCCGCAACCGCCAAATGAAAAGGGTCTGCAAAAGGCGCCGGAACAAAAACACGCGCGCCCAGGCAAACGCTTTGAAAAACCGTTTCATCCGTTCGGAAGAGGCCATGTTCTCTATTGGTGTCTCGATGCTACCGGCATAGCCGTCATCCTGAGCAAGCTTGTCGAAGTAAGTCAGCCTCCGACTGGTCCCATCAACGAAAAAGCAGAGCGCCTGTTTGAAAAGTTCTGTAATGGCAAGACCTTTTTTGGTTTTACGGATAGAACCGAACCATCGGTCGAACCAACTGAAAATCTCAATGTTATAAAGATACGCAACGAACAGCGTCAGGCCTGCCCTCCCGGTCAACCGGTCGGAAGTAGTTTCTATGCGCCGAATTTTGAGTTCATTTTGGCGGTAATTTTTGCTATGTTTGTTCATAGAGTCCTCCACCTGTTGGGTGTGTGCCAGCTTGTTGTAAACTTGGCGGTTTTTAACAAGTATTATAGCACGTTATCCAGCTGTTGAGGACTCTTTTTTCTATAAATCGACTACTTTAGGAAACAAAAAGGCAATTTTCGAGAACCCGCAACACCCATACACGCGGGCGCTGTTTTCTGCAGCGCCCACAGTCAATTTTGGAGACAAAAAGCAAAGGATCATATTGAAAGGCGACATTCCCAGCCCTCTAAGTCCGCCACCCGGTTGTCGGTTTCATACCCGCTGTCCGCAGGCAAGGGACGATTGCCGTGAAATTGAGCCTCAGTTCAAACCTATTGTTGCGGATCACTGGGTTGCGTGTCATTATCCTCTCAATTGTTAATGACGCATATACTCTTTGCAATGGATACGACAAAAGGACTCATGAATACCGAGCAATCAAATAATAGCTCATCCGCCGGATTGATCAAATCACAACGTGGCGTGCAAAGCATTCATCGCGCAATAGGTCTCTTGCGCATCGTTTTAGCCAATAACGAAAAAGGAATCAGCTTGGCCGGTCTGGCCCAGGAGTGTGGATTACATGTAGCAACCATTCGACGAATGTTGAAAGCCCTGGAATCTGAAGGATTTATCACCTATGACGCCATATCCAAATGCTACCACTTGGGTGTCGAGCTTTTTTATTTTGGAGCAGCCGCCCGCCAATTTCAAATACGTGACCGCTATCGCCTCGCCTTGGAACGTATCGCCCAAAAAACTGAAGACACAGCATTTTTGCTTGTAAGGTCCGGAAATGATGCATTGGTTATTGATCGTATGGAGGGGGCTTTTCCCATACGTGCCCTCACACATGAGGTCGGAGCACGTTCCCCGCTGGGAATGGGGGCCGGTGGGACTGCACTTTTGGGGAGTATGCCGGAAAAAACGATCCGGTTGCTTATCAAAGCCAACCAGAGGCGTTACGAAAAATATAAAAATATAACTACCGACACAATCTGGCAGTCAGTAAAATTTTTCCGTGAAAATGGTTATTCTCTAACCTCTGGAGTATTCATAAGGGAGGCCGTGGGACTTGGCCGGGTTATCTACGATGCTTCCGGCCAAAGCATGGCCGCCATCAGCGTAACTGCCATCAAACAGCGTATGGATCAGGATCGGCAACACCTTGTTGCAAAAATCATCAAAGAGGAAATCGAAGCAATCGAGAATCCGAAAGCATAATTTCAACGACACAAAAGGATATAGTTTGGAGCAACAAATGGAACGTTTCATAGCCGCAGCAATTCAACTCAATAGCAAGGATAAGGTTAAAGACAATTTGGACATCATTGAGGAGCTTGTGAATGGAGCCGCACAAGATGGCGCCAAACTGATTGTTCTCCCCGAGTATGCCAATTATCTCTCCGATGATAATAAACTGGAACATGCAGAGACCTTAGAGGGGCTAACCATGGGCACCTACCGTAAATTGGCGCGCACAAACGGCGTGTATTTGAACTGCGGTAGTTTCCTGGAAAAATCGGATGATCCAAATCGATCCTACAACACATCCGTATTGCTTTCGCCAAAGGGTGAAATCATCGATATTTATCGTAAAATACATCTTTTCGATGTCAGCATTGGCAGCCAGGTCAGTGCCAAGGAATCGGACAGCATTGTTCCGGGAGAAAAAAGCGTAGTTGCAAAAACACCTCTTTTGGATATTGGCATGACCATCTGCTACGATTTACGGTTTCCCGAACTGTTCCGATCCTTGACCGATAAAGGGGCAAATCTGATTACTGCCCCGGCGGCGTTCACACTATTCACGGGGAAAGATCACTGGGAACCATTGCTGCGAGCCAGAGCTATCGAAAACGAAGTTTTTGTAATCGCGGCAGGACAATGGGGTGTTCACCCGAACAATAAAAGTTGTTTTGGTGGCAGTATGATCATAGATCCATGGGGGACCGTACTGGCCAAGGCGTCCGAGAAAGTAGGATTTATCACCGCACCCATTGAGTTAAAACTGCAAACAACGGTGCGAAAACAAATCCCCAATCTTCAAAACAGACGTCACTTCAGTTAATCGACATTTCGCATACCAGATTAAAAAAGCGACATCTGCCCTTTCAAATCCAAAGGCAGGCCGTATTCGTCCTCAAAATCGTCCTGAATGCCCTCAATTTCATCGGGCGTCAGGCCGGCCACGCTGGCCGAGATCGCATCGTTTTTTGCGTCTGCGGCAAGATTGCGGATACGGCAGCCTTCGGGAAGCGCGGAGGGTAGATGGAGACGGGGAAGTTTTTGCGCGTTTCCAAATTTAAGCCAATGTTATTAAACGATGTAGACCGTAATGATTTCGTGGATCGGCTTTCTCGAATTGTTAGCGATACGGACACGGCATGTTATGATGCAATATAGAATGTCTAAAATTGGTTATAATGAACTTCATAAGTAAAGGTCCAATAAACCACATCTTCACAGATCCAACACGTCATGGCAATATACCCTTCAAAAAAAGGAGGGCACCACATGCCAAAAGATTTCGATCAGCAAAGCGACCAAGGAAGACGAGAATTTTGGGAGGGCCATCTTGAACAATGGGAACAAAGCGGCCTGAGCCAACTCGCCTATTGCCGTCAACACCATCTCAAATCTCATCGGTTTTATTACTGGCGACGACGGATTTTAAAAAAGCAAACGAATGTTTCGTTTTTGCCCATAAGACTTTCCGCCAATCCAATGCCTCATCCGCAAACCGTTCGCGTTCTCATGCCAAACGGATGTTCCATTGAGATAGAAGGGCTGGATGGCTCGGAACAATTAACCCGTTTGGTTAATCTCGTGGTAGGTTTATGATGCTGCCCGATTACCCGCAACAGGTCTATCTGGCCGTTGGCGATACGGATATTCGCAAGTCGATCAATGGGCTGTCAGTTTTGGTCGAGCAGGCCATGAGACATAATCCTTTTACCGGCGACATGTTCGTTTTCTGCAACCGGCGCCGCAACATGATTAAAATTCTTTACTGGGATCAAAACGGTTTTGCCTTATGGCACAAACGACTTGAGAAGCAGCGATTCCATTGGCCCACGTCAACAGACGAAGTCGTTTCTCTTGAGACGAAGGAGCTCGAGTGGCTTCTTGCCGGCCTGGATTATACGCACGCACATAGCCGTTTAAACTACCGTTTCGCAAGCTGAGAAAATAGCATTTTACATCGTTTAAACATTTACAATTACAGTCAGTTATGATACTTAACGGGCATGACTTCGGAACTGACAAACTTGCCTGAAGACGCCCAGTCCTTAAAGCAGATCGTTTTCTCTCAACAGCAGCAGATCGATTATTTAGAGGAGATGAACCGACTGCTGAAGAACGAGCTGTTCGGTCGCAAAAGCGAAGTCATCCCTACTGTCAATCCCAACCAGCTTCAGTTGTTCGCCCCGGATAAGCCTGTTGAACCGATTCAAAACGATGACGAAATCGTCGTTCCAGAGCATACCCGTAAAAAACGTGGCCGCAAGCCATTGCCCGAGGAACTGCCGCGAGTCGAGGTTATCCACGATATCTCTGAAGACGAGAAACGTTGTGCGTGTGGCGCAGAATTGAGCCGAATCGGCGAAGAGATCTGCGAGAAACTCGATTACGTTCCGCCCAAGATTCGGGTGATTCGTCACGTTCGCCCCAAATATGCCTGCAAGGCTTGCGAAGGCGTCGAGGACGATGGCCCCACGGTCAAAATCGCACCACCGGTAAAACAACTGATCCCCAAAAGCAACGCCACCGAGGGTCTGCTGGCGCACGTTGCCACATCGAAATTTGCCGATGCGATTCCCCTGAACCGCCAACAAAAAATATTCGGCCGCCTGGGCGTCGATATCTCAAAGTCCACCATGGCCAACTGGATGATCGAAACCGCCGGTTGCAGTCAACCGATCATCGAACTTTTGCAACAGGAAATTCGAAGCGGGCCTGTGATCAATATCGACGAAAGCCCATTTCAAGTTCTCCAGGAACCGGGACGCAACAATACCACAAAGTCGTATATGTGGGTATTTTGCGGCGGACCGTTGGGCGCCCCCGTGGTGCTATATCAATACCATCCAACCCGTAGTGGCAAGGTGGTGCACGATATGCTGGACGACTATACAGGCTACGTTCAAAGCGACGGTTACAGCGGCTACGATCAGCTTTCCCAAAAAGAGGGTATTACTCATCTTGGATGCCTGACGCATGCCCGGCGTAAATTCGTCGAAGTGAACAAGGGCCGCAAGCGTGGCAAGCAAAAAACATCCAAGAACCTTGCCGACGAAGCATTGGAATATATTGGCGCGCTGTACGACATCGAACGATATGCTCGGAAAAACGATCTCTCATATGAGCAAATACTTGAATTGCGGCAGGAGAAGTCCGAGCCGATCCTGGATAAATTCAAGACCTGGCTGGATACCTATCATCCGCAGGTTCCTCCCAAAGGCCTGCTCGGCAAGGCTATCCAATGCACCCTGAATCAATGGGACAAACTTGTTGGCTATACCGAAGCCGGATTCCTGAAACCCGACAACAATGTTGCCGAAAATGCCATTCGGCCGTTTGTGGTGGGCCGAAAAAACTGGCTGTTCTCGGGAGCGCCCAGGGGGGCCGAAGCCAGTGCCACCTTTTTCAGTCTGATCGAAACTGCAAAGGCCAATGGTCTGGAGCCGTACGCCTACCTACGCTACCTGTTTGCCAAATTGCCTTTTGCCGAAACGCCGGAAGATTACCAGGCGCTCTTGCCTAAAAATCTCGACAACGATACGCTGTCGCAAGTTCTTTTTCCAAGTTAACCGACTCCGCGTCCGATCCAAAATCTTTTCCACACACTGTGAGCGCACCATGACAAATCTGGTGACGCTTGTTAAGGTGGGGTCTATTGGACCTTTACCTTCATAATAGCTATATCAAGTGGAAAAATAAACATAAAAAACTTCATGCGAACAGAGATATTTTTGATTCTTTGATTAAAGAGGGGACGTTGTCAGGCTTGTTTATAAAATATCGCATTAGGTGCAACAAAACTAGTGAGTTTCTTTACCGGAAACTGGTGTTTTCACTTCTGATCTGTCTGGGGTTGATCCTTGCCCTGAAACCTTTTGGGGGATAAATCTGAATTGGGCAGTTAACAAGAGCATACATGGCTTGAGGGTAAGTGATTATTATCCCAGTTTGGCAAGACGCTTCCGAGAGCGCGGAAAAACGACCAGGCCATCGTTGATCAAATAGAGGACGACAAGAGACTCAATAGGAGGGGCCAAACGTATGGAAAAACAATTAATTAATAACTAAATTAATATGCGAACCTTTGCTTCCTCATTCGTTTTGGAAGATTTCATTATACTCCTCAGGATAATGTTTCTTCATGCATTGCGGGCAAATGCTGTGACTGATATCTGCTTGGGAATATTTTTGAATATAAACGTCTACCCGTTCCCAATACCCTTTGTCATCTCTGATTTTCTTGCAGAATGAACACAACGGTAATATTCCTCGTAAAATTTTTAATTCCGACAACGATTTTTCAAGCAGATATTTTCGTTCTTCTTCTTTTTTTCGGTTTTCAAGAATAAGCTGGACATTACTCAGATAAGCAACAAGCTGATTTTTATCTTCTTTGACATAATTTTCCCTTTTATTAGCAGCGCAGCCCAAAGCCACAACTTTTCCTGTAGATGAGAAAACAGGCACGGAAATTATTCTTTTTAGCTGTACATGACCTTCGGGGGTTCCTTTTTTATTTGCTAAATTCAAATCGTAATTATTGTAAATAACAGGTTTTCTATCTCTAACGGCGTTACCCCAGATTCCTGACTGTTCAATCATAAATTTTATAGGCTTAAAGATAGTTGAACAATCACTTGTTGCGGATTTGGACCATGCATAAATGCTCATTTCGGTTTCATTGTCATCCAAAAACCCCCAAAAAGCATATTGGCTTTCCGTCATTGCAACTATTTCCTCGAGGAGGGTATTGCATATTTTGCTGAAGCTTTCATTCACCATGCTCGATATCTTCCAAAGAGCATTTAGACGCTGCTGGTTAACTATCATTTTTTGCTCGTTGACTGTCTTTTCTTTCAACATCGCTTCAAGCATTTTTATGCGTTTTTGCAAATCGTTATAAGTTGGTTCGATAATCATGAAAAACCTCTGTTACGTTTAATTTGAAACCCGTTGGGTTTGCTGATCTCACCGCCTCTATGGCGTTGGATGCCCTCCCACTTAGCTGATTATAGCGGAAAAGGCATCTGCCTTGTAAATGCGGCAACCTCGATAATCGCCTGCTTTATGTCTCAATTAATTATCGGACGGCATTTTGGCCGCCCCGACGGAAGGCCATGAAACAAGGGGAAAAATTCTGTACGACAACGTCCCGATATATACGGATGCACAAAGAATGACGGCTCTGTTGTTCAAGACTTTGCTGACACTTATATGTGGTGAAAAAACTGAACGCAGATTTGAAAGCCGTATGCATCAGGGGGCGGTTTCGTCGATCACCGTGTTTCTCAGAACCCCGATCTCCTCGATTTCAACTTCCACCTTATCTCCGTGGGACAGCGGCCCCACGCCGGCAGGCGTTCCGGTGAGAATGATGTCGCCGGGCATCAAGGTAAAGTTTTTAGAGACAAAAGCGATAATGCGCGGGATGCTGAAGATCATCTGGCCGGTATTGGCATCCTGGACGATTTTGCCGTTCAAACGGCCTTGGATGGAGAGATTCTGCACGTTGGGAAGATCCTCAGCCAGAACCACCCGGGGGCCGATAGGGCCGAAGGTGTCCAGGGATTTTCCGCGAAACCATCCACTGCGGTCGCCGTTTTGGATGTTGCGCTGGCTGACATCGTTCATACAGGTGTAGCCGTAGACATGGTTCAGGGCATCATTTTCACTCACATGTTTGCACTGATCGGATATGATCACGGCCAGTTCCGCCTCGTAGTCGGTGCGCGGATTTCTGAATTCGTAATCCTTGATAAAGCGCGGGATAACGATTTTCTCATCCGGCCCAATGAGAACGTTCGGGGTCTTGGGAAAAAGAATGGGCTCGGCAGGGATTTCATCGGTGAACCCCTTGACCTTGACGGAAACGCTTTCGGTAATATGCGACTTATAATTGAGTCCCAGGGCGATCAGCTTGGAAGGTCTTACCGTATAGGTTTCCTGGCGGTTTTTAACAGGCAGTTCGATCATCAATGGTATCCTTTGAGAGCATCCGACAGTCCGTTGTTTTTAAAAGCATCCATCAGCGATGCGTCAATGGTGGCCTCATACCCCGAGAGGGTGGCGACCACGTTTTCGTCATTATCCAGAAAGGTGAAATCGGCAACCATTTTGCGGTTGCTTTGGCCCCTGACGGTCATTATCGATTTAGCGCCGTCCTTGGGAAAGGTGGGCCGGTACTGGCGATACGATTTGGCATAGCTGGGCAGGCAGACATTGCCGGTTTGCTCGAAACACCAGACAATGGCCATCTGAAAAGCCCCGTCCAACACCAGGGGGTCCGCCATCCAGCTTTCCTGGATGGGATCCTGCATCCACGTTTGGGGTTTGGGGGCGGCGACCAAGTGGGCGCTCATTCCGTCATCGGAGTAATTTTCGATGGCCCTGATGGCGTGCAGGCGATCACCATGGAAGAGAATTTTCTTGTAGATATCGTTAATGCGTCTGGGATAAGGATGGCTGTTGGTTGAACCGTTTGCCATGAATGCGGGGGCCGCGGGAAAGCGGTCCACCAATAGGGCCTTGGCACGGGAATGGATTACATCCTTGCCGTTTTTCACCCCGTTGCGCAGTTCCACATCCACCTGCCAGACGTCGCCGGCTTTTTTTGCCTTGCCGGCCATGAGTCTGACCAGTTTGCTTTCCTGTTCGATACGGATACCGCTTAACAGGCGAAAATCGTCAAGTCCGTGCAGCGCAA
Source organism: uncultured Desulfosarcina sp. (assembly GCA_963668455.2). GTDB lineage: Bacteria > Desulfobacterota > Desulfobacteria > Desulfobacterales > Desulfosarcinaceae > Desulfosarcina. The sequence goes on along the minus strand of CAXXOY010000007.1, from coordinate 151,458 downwards.
ATCCGGGGTTTTGCTTAAGTGCGCCATGGCCGATCCACTCGGTAATCAAGGCGAATGGAACCACCGGCCGGCCGCCGATGATGTGCGATCCGAGTACCGGGTATCGCTGAAGATTGAGTTCCCGGCGCTCCAAAAGATCAAGGACCGTTTCCCGGGAAGACGCTGTGGATTCGTTCAGGGCGGGCAACATGGCGCCGATGAGCACTTCGACGGGACTCGGATCGGCATTGGCCATTTCGGCGACCATCATTCTTGCCCCACGTTCGAGGGGGATCAGGGCGATGTCCTTTTTGGCAAAGGCGTTTTTCAAAGAGGGCGTTACCATCCCGCCATCCCAAGGCCCCCAGTTGATGGCGGTTACCCGGCAGGCAGGGCGACACATGGTTTCGATGCGTGCCAGCTTGTTCAGCACTTCGTTGGCCATGGCGTAATCGCATTGGCCGGTGTTGCCCGTTCTTGCCGTTACCGAGGAAAAGAGCACCAGGTGGCGAAGATCGTCATTTTGCAATGCGCTTAACGCATTTAAAAGGCCGTCCACCTTGGTGGCGTAGACCTGGCGAAACTGGTTGATGGATTTGTCGGCGATGAAGCGGTCGTGAAGCACGCCTGCGCCATGGACCAAACCGGTAATGGGGCCGAATTGATTCCTGATGGCGGCAAGGGCGGTGGCAAGACTTTGCTTATCCGTGACATCGGCGCTGAAATAAGCCGTGTTGGCGCCGGCGGCCTTCAGCGCATCCAGGGTTTTTTGAATGTCAAGATTGGCCATTTGGCGGCGGTATTCGGCTTCAAGGGCCTTGGGCGTTGGATGCTCGCCTTTGAACAGATGTTTGATGATCAACTTTTTAACGGCGCCCTCGCCGCTTGCCCCACGCAGCCAGGCGGGAACTTCGCTCGGTGGGGCGGAACGGCCCACAAGAGCCAGGCATATGTTGTCGGTTTGCTCGGCCAGGGCCAGGGCACAGGCCGCGGTTACCCCCCGAGCACCACCGGTAATGACGATGACATCCTCGCTATTAAAGGGGGCGGGGCCTGGGACAACTTCCGCCGGAACCGGAACCAAGGTGTAGCGGGATTCAGGTGTCAAGCCGATTTCAACGGGATCATCCTCACATGGCATCAATAATTCGGACAGGGCCTGATCGACGGCGGCTTCCACATCTGCAAAGCCGGGAGCCAGATCGATGGCCCGGCAGATCACGCCCTCCCATTCCAGGGCGGCGGTCTTGACCAGTCCGGGCAAGGCCCCTTGAAGCGGATTTTCAAAGGGATTTCCCGAGAATCCGAATGCTCCGTCCATTTCGGTCAGGCAGGCAAAAAGGGCATCTCCCTGTTTGGCGGACTCCAAGAGCTGGCGGGATGCGTTTTTTGCAGCCAGAAAAGCCATTTCAGGTTGGACCGTGGGGCAGAGGATCAATCCCCCCAAATCGGTGAAAGCACCTTTATGATCAAGAGCATCCATGGAAAGAATGGATGCATCAAATCCTTTTTCTTTCAGTCGCGTGACGATTACGGGGGCGTATTCGCCAGAATCCTCCACTACAAGAACCTTGCGTCCGGCTTGCATCTGAAAGGCACGGCCGGCCGACTTGGGTGAGCGGCGGACATCGACAATCTGGCGGGCGGGTACCGAAGGCGTATCGTTAACCGGCGCGACAGGCGATGCTGGCGCAGATGGCTCTTTGGGAGCCGGTTGGGATTGAAGGCCGCCTGCCAAATAATCGCAGATTTGTCCCAGGGTTTTGAGGGTGCCCACCATGTCCGGCGTCACCTGGGGTGCCTGGGGAAGTTTCTCCTCCATGGCGGAGAGGATTTCTACGCGTTTGATGGAGTCGATGCCAAGGTCGGCCTCGATGTCCATTTCAAGGCCCAGCATCTCCACCGGATATCCGGTCAGATCGGCCACCACGCTCAAGAGAGTTTCTTTTACATCAGTCGGATCTGTTTCGGTTCTCGCGGACTTTTTTTGGGGGGTGGCCGCCGGCGCGTTGGTCGAATTGTCCTGGGATAGATAATCGCAGATCTGTCCCAGGGTTTTGAGGGTACCCACCATATCCGGTGTCACCTGGGGTGCCTGGGGAAGTTTTTCCTCCATGGCGGAGAGGATTTCGACGCGTTTGATGGAGTCGATGCCAAGGTCGGCCTCGATGTCCATTTCAAGACCCAGCATCTCCACCGGGTAGCCGGTAAGCTCGGCGACCACATTTAAGAGGACGTCTTTTACGGTTGCCGAATCGTTTTTGTTTTGTGCGGGAAGAGAGGCGGGCGATGGTGTGTCGACCGAATTGCCTTGGGACAGAAAATCGCAGATTTGTCCCAGGGTTTTAAGGGTGCCCACCATGTCCGGCGTTACCTGGGGGGCCTGGGGAAGTTTCTCCTCCATGGCCGAAAGAATTTCGACGCGTTTGATGGAGTCGATGCCCAGATCGGCCTCGATATCCATTTCAAGGCCCAGCATTTCCACCGGATAGCCGGTGAGCTCGGAAACAACTTCCAAAAGCGTTGACGATACGGGATCACCGGATACGGACGGTTTTGGCTCAGCGGTTGGCTGGCTTGCAGGTGGTCGACTCTCGGTATTCGTGACCGGCACAACAGGTTCCGGTTGCGGGGCGACTACCTCTCTGGGAGCCGGCGCCGGATCTGGGGCGGGCGCTGACGGTGCGGCCGGGGAGACCGGCAAAGGGCTGGCCGCCTGCATTGGCGATACAGGCATGCCGGTCAGCGATCCCACAAGCATCTGGGTGCTGCGCATCATTTCCTGGAGGGTTTGGCTGGCCTGGGATTGGGTCTCCAAAAATTTCTGATGGGCCTGGGCGGTTTGTTGTTGCAGGGCCTGGATCGAGTCCAACCCTTTTTGGACCACGGCAAGGGCCGCGTTCATGTCGGCGGTTGCCGGTACGGTTGGTGTCTTTGCGCGGCTTGCATGTTTTTGCGCTGAAGGTGGCGATGTCGTTTTCATGGGCTTGGGGGATTCCGTAATCCCGGCCTGCGATGACGCTGCAGGGGGAAGGGGATGATGTTACCGGTTGTTGCGTTTGGGCTTGTTGGGTATTTACCGCCTTTTGTTTCGCAGCGGCCTTGGGCTTCTCGTTTCGTGGAGAGCGATAGTTGGCTCCGCACAGGGGAATGACCATTTTGGGGATGCGATGTTCGGCCGGCGCTTCCTCCCATTGGTTAAGGTCGATCTTGGCACCCAGAGCGGCCAAGTGGCCGATGGCATGGGCCAGGTCCAGGATGCCCGAGGCTTTGCCAGAGGAGCGATCAAGGGCGATGGTGGTTGCTTCCGAATCGTGCAACGTGGCTTTGACCAGCCCGCACAACACTGACTTAGGGCCGATTTCAACAAAGGTTCGTACCCCGCCGTCGTATAGATTCTGGACGGTTTGCCGAAACCTTACCGGAGAGATAAGCTGCTTGCCCAAAAGGTTCACGATTTCATTTGGATCGGACGAATAGGGCTCTGCGGTCAGGTTGGCAAGAACCGGAATGGAGGATGGCGTGAAATTCGCTTTGGCCACAGCGTCGGCAAAGGGTTCGGCTGCGCTTTGCACCAGCGGGCTGTGAAAGGCGGCGGCAACGGGCAGTAACACGCAGCGCAGGCCTTTTTGGTCAATGGCTTTTTTGATGGCCGAAATGGCTTCCGACGGTCCGGAAAGCACGCTCTGCTCCGGGCTGTTGAGATTGGCCAACACAACTTGCGGATGATCCGTCAAAAGATCGGTCAGCGCATCTTCTCCGGATTTCACGGCCAGCATGCTGCCGGCGTCACCGTTTTTGCCGGCGGCTGCCATCAAGCGGCCGCGGGTGGCGCTTAATTCCAGAAGCGTCTCTTGGTCGATCCAGCCGGCGGCGAAAAGGGCAGGCAGTTCGCCGTAACTGTGCCCGCAGGTTGCATCGGGGCTAAGGCCAAAGCGGTTCAAAACGGCCAGCATGGCCAGGCTGACGGCGCCGATGGCCGGTTGGGCGGTATCGGTCCGGCGTAATGCCTCGGCTTGTTGCTGATTTTGATTTTTGTCGACGGTTGGCGGCGGAAAAATCCTTTCCCCCAGGGGGGTGATTTCATCGGCCGCTTCCACAGCCTGCATGGCCTCGGGAAAGGTACAGACCAGATCCCTGCCCATCTGGACATATTGGCTGCCCTGGCCGGGGAACATGAAGGCCACCTTACCCACGCTTTTTTCCCCAATGGAAAGGTAGATGCCCCGGGCCGGCAGCGTCGCCGGTTGATCCTTGGCAATCACATCCAGGGCTTCCTTTAAGCGGGCCTGGACGGTGTCGTTTTCCCTTAGCAAATCAAGGACGATCACCAGACGAAAGGCATGCTCGGCCGAAAAGGTTTTTCGCAATTCGCTGGCCTGATGCTGCAAGGAAAAAGCGGGGGAGGACGAATTGAGTGCCTTGATTTGATCCTTAACGACATCTGCCACAGCTTTGGATGTGTCGCCTGAAAAAGCGAGGATTTCAACCGAACCATCCCAGGCGATATCTTTCTTTTGAGGCTGAAATTCCTCCAAAACAACATGGAAGTTGCTTCCGCCAAAGCCAAAGGAGCTGACGCCGCACCGTCGGGGCGTATCGCCCATGGGCAGCCATGGTCTGGCCAGCGAATTGAGGTAAAAGGGGGTTTTTTCGATTTCCAGCTTTGGATCGGGCGTTTCCGCTTTTAAGGTTGGCGGGAGAACCTTGTGGTGCAGGGCCAAGGCCGCCTTGATCATGCCCGCGGCGCCCGCGGCGGCCTTGGTGTGGCCGATCATGGATTTGACGGTTCCCAGGGCGCAGCGATGGGATGCGTTGCCATCCGTGCCGAAAACACGTTTCAAGGCCGTGAATTCGACTTCATCGCCAACCCGGGTGCCGGTGCCGTGGGCTTCCAGCAGGGTGATCGTGTCGGGCGAAAAGCCGGCCTGCCGGTAGGCCTCGGTGAGGGCCCGGGCCTGGCCTTCGGCCCTTGGTGCGTAAATGCTTTGGGATTTGCCGTCGCTGGATGAGCCGATGCCGCGAATTACCGCGTAAATGCGGTCATTGTCCTTCCGGGCATCTTCGAGACGCTTGAGAACCAACAGGCCGATGCCCTCGCCGAGCACCGTGCCGTCGGCTTCGGCGGAAAAGGGCTTGGCATCACCGCTGTGGGAGAGCACGCCGGTTTGGGAAAAGCACATGTGCATGAAAATGTCGTTGATGGTATCCACCCCGCCGGTGACAACCATATTGCTTTTGCCGCTGGCCAGCTCCATGAGAGAGAGATGAATGGCGCTCAGGCTGCTGGCGCAGGCGGCGTCCACTACGCAGTTGGTGCCGCCCAGGTTGAGGCGGTTGCAGATCCGGCCGGCGACCACATTTCCCAGAAGGCCGGGGAATGAGTTTTCCTGCCAGGGGACGTACCCCTGTCCGATGGTTTCAACGATATCGTCGATCTGGTCCCGGCCAAGACCGTTTTCGGCCATGGCCCGCCGCCAAAGAGGATGCCCCAGGCGTGATCCCAGGGAAATCACCAGCTCCTGGGTGCCGGTAACGCCGATGATCACCGAGGTGTTTTCATGGTCAAAGGCTTGACCGTTGCCGTAGCCGGCGTCTGCCAAAGCCATTTTGGCGCCTACCAAGCCCAATAGCTGAGAGGTGTCCGTGGCTTCCAAGGCTGTCGGCGGAATGCCAAATTCGGTAGGATCAAAGGGGATTTCCGGGAGAAAACCGCCCCGATTGCAATAGATGTGGTCCGGTTTTTTGGGATCGCTGTCAAAATAGTCGTTTAACTGGTGGTGAGTTTCGGGCGGCTCGGAAATGCAATCCATGCCCCTGAAAAGGGTGCGCCAATACGATTTGAGATCGCCGGATTTGGCGAACATGCCGCCCATGCCAATGATGGCCACTGGCGGCAGGTGATTTTTTGATTGTGATGTCATGGTAAAACCATTTTCTTGATAAGCGAGATATCAAGGATTCATATGGGTTATGTTAAAATGTGGACACTATCGAATCCGTCTTGTGAATCAATGACCAGTATAATTCATTGAAATTGAAATATCAAGAAATTGACAAATCCTTTATTAGTTGTTAGGTAGGTATAACAACAAAACAGGTTAACCAATTATGATTCATTACTATACGAATCGGGAAATCTCCGATAAACTTGACATCAATCTCGCCCGCTGGAAGCGCTGGTCGCGCTCGTTCCTGCCGCCCGATCCCCTTGGCGGCCATCAGTCCGGTTACGCCCGGCAGTACGTGTTCAAGGATCTGTTCCGGGTTTATCTGGGGGGGCATCTGTTGTCCCATCTTAAGTTGTCGGTCAGCGACGCCTGCAGCGTGCTTGTGGATCTGTCTCCCTGGCTTAAAAAAAACGGGTTTCTCGAATTGAACGGCTCCATGGAAAAGCTCAAGGCAAAAGCAGGTCGTAAGGCCCCTTGCCGCGTCTATTTTCGAAAGCTCAAGGCCCAGGGCGGGAAAAATTCGGCCCCATTCGGCTATTTAATTCAAAAAACCGTATCCCGCCAAGTGGATGGGGAGGATTGTCGGAAATCGACGCAAACCCTCGAAGAGACGATTTGGGGTTGCGATCTTGGTGACGGACAAGCCTTTTTGGAGGCGCCGGAGATTTATTTTATCAATTTGAGCGCGTTGTTTTATGCGTTGATAGATAAAGTTGACTCTTGAATGCGCGATACAGGCATGGGATGCGGCGCACCTATGCCTGAAGCAATGGCAACGCCTTGGTTTTTGAAACTATTTATGCGGTTCAGGACCGCCGCGCCATAGAGAAGATTCATGGCCAGGTCGACGGTACGACGGTTTTGAACGCCTTCCAAAAACGACCCCCGCACCCATTCGTTGAATGCGCCCATGGCCGGACCACACCAGATCTGGTAGTCCATGGCCCGGTCGGCAATTCCGCTTATCGCCCACAGCGAGGCGCGTCCCAGATAGGAGCGGAAAACCAGCGCCATCTTGTGTTTGGGATCATTTTCCGCCCGTTCGATCTGGGAAGGATCACGCTGCATGAAAAAGGCGCGTGTGTTTTGCCACTCCTCTTCAAACGTGCATTTTAGAAATGTGCCTTCGATCATTTCGCGCATGGCCGTCGGCGCATCCTCGAAACGGTCATGGTTGCGATAGACCTCGTAAAGCTTATGACCGCGCATGGAAAACATGGTCCCGCGCTTGAGCACCTGCAGCTTGACCCCCATTTCGAACATGTCCGCCGCCGGCGCCATGGTCACATCCGCCTGGCGTGCCTCGGCCAGCATTTTTTTGACCAGATCCGAGGTGTCAGCCTCCACACAGGCCTGATTGATGGAGCCGGTGAGGATGTAGGCTGCGCCCATGGCAAAGGCCGCGGCTGCCGATTCCGGCGTGGCGATACCGCCGGCCAGTCCCACCCGCAAGGGCATGGGATAGGCATAGCGGGCGGTCAATTCGTCACGCAGAGCCGTCATGGTGGGGAACAGGCAAAGGGCCGGGCGGTTGTCGGTATGTCCGCCGGAATCGGCTTCAGCGGTCAGATCCTGGGCCATGGGGATTCGGGCGGCAAGTTCGGCCTGTTCGGCGGATATTTTTCCCTGTTCAACCAATGCCCGCAGGTGTTTTTCCGGTGGCGGCGAGAAAAATTTGCGGGCCACTTCTTCGCGGGAGACTTTGGCAATTACCCGATTGGGGGTAATTATATCGCCTTTCTGGTTGCGGTGGATGCCGTGCACCCGGTAATTAACCAGCGATGTGGTCAGATCCAGGTACGCAGAGGCGGAAATCAGCCCCACTCCCCTGGCGATGTACAATTCAACGGTTTTTTGTTCCAACTCCGGATCATTGGGACTGTGAATCAGGTTGAACCCAAAGGGCCGGGAACCCAGGGATTGTTGCAAGGTATCGATGGCCGATTCGATTTGCTCGATGGATCTTCCGCCAGCACCGAAAAAGCCGAGCATGCCTGCCCGGCCGGCAGCCTCGACCATGGGCGTGGAGGTGATGCCGTTGGCCATGGCGCCGCATACATAAGCATAATCAAGCCCGTGATCGGCCTTGAACCCTTCATCGCCCAGGTCGCCGAGACTCAAGGCCGGCGCCCAGCCCAGCAGCGAATAGGCGTCGGTTTCAACGGAGGCGGATACACCGATGATGGCCGTGCCGTCCTGGGCAACGGCGGGTTGACCGTCAACCTCCACCACGTAAAGGGGGCGCGATAAATCAGCCACGGTTTCGGCAAACGCCTTTTGGCCCGTGCGGGGCAAGGTGGTATCGGGTATCCATTGGCCATGGGGACTCGAGGTCCATGTGTTTAGGGGCATGACGGCCTTTCGTAAACAGTATAATGTTCCGGAATCGTTTATGAATGAAGATGGAAGACTCAGATAGCCGACCAGAGGGGTTCTGTCAACCCGTCCGTTCGGATGACGCCGCACAGGCTTCGTCCAGATCGGCCATGATCCCTGTAACGGCTCGCTGAATGTCGTCCGCATCGGGCAGTGATCCGGCGATGACGGCCATATCACCGCGCTCTTTGGCCAACGCCGTCGTTGCCGGGAAATTCAGGTCATAGATCCAGCTCAGTTGAAGCAGTTTGAAATCGTTGATGCAGCGGATGTCTTTTACCAAGGCCATGCGTTTTTGCATGATGGATGCTATGATTTTCGGCGAGCAGTCCGGCAGGTCCGGAAGATGGTGAAAGATCACCGGATCCAGCGGCGCATCCTGGCGGATGTAATCGGCGATTACCTTCCAGATGTCCAGCTTGTCCGCATCGCGAATCAGGCGCATGAAAAGAAGCGCTCCCTGGGTGTCCTCGCCGGGCAGGGCCGGGGCATTATGAACGCGCACCGCGTCGATGACGATTTTTTGCTCGCCGGCTGAAAGCGAGTTCAGAACACCATTTTTTTCCAGGACCTCGACGCTTTTCAAGGCGTGGTTGATGGAGCGGGCGTCGCTATAGCTGTGATAGTCGCGATACTGCTCGAAGCGGCCAAGGTCGTGGAACAGGGCCACGGTTTCGGCCAGCAGGATCTTTTCCGGCTCAAGACCAATGCGGTCCGCCAGTTCCCGGATGTTATCGCGAACCCGCTGGGTATGCTCGATTTTGATCACCAGGGGACTGTCTTCCTCGGCGTCTCCGGATAAAAACGAATGGGTGTATTGGTCAAACCAGGTTGTCAGACTCTCAACTGTTTCGGTTTGCATGATTAAGCGATTTTCCTATGATCATCCCCGGGGATGATATTTTTTGTGGGCCTCCAGCAATTGCTTTTGGGCCACGTGGGTGTAAATCTGGGTGGTCGATATGTCGGCATGGCCCAGCATCATCTGAACCGCGCGCAGGTCGGCGCCGCCTTCGAGCAGATGGGTGGCGAAGGAGTGCCGCAGACTGTGGGGCGTGACCTTCTTTTTCAAACCGGCGATGCGCGCATAACGGCCGATTAGATTCCAGAAGCTCTGGCGGGTCATGGCGCCGCCGCGGCGGGTGACGAACAGGTACGCGCTGGAGCGCTTGCCGAGAAGACGCGGACGGGCATCGACAAGATAGGTGGAAATGGCGGTGAGTGCCATGCGGCCCACGGGAACCACGCGCTCCTTGGATCCTTTTCCCATGACGCGCACAAAACCGGCCTCGTGGTTGATGCCGTTCATTTCCAGGCCGATCAACTCCGATACCCTCAGGCCCGATCCATAAAGCAGTTCCAGCATGGCCGCATCGCGGATGCCTTCGGGCTTGCCCCGGTCCGGCGCCTTGATCAGCGCCTCCACATCCGCCGCCGACAGCACGTCGGGCAGGTGCAGGCCGGTTTTGGGCAGATCGATCCGCGCCGCCGGGTTGGTGTCGATGATTTTCTCATGACTCAGGTACTTGAAAAAACCTCTCAGACTGACCAGGTGCCGCGCCCGTGAGCGGGCGGAGAGCCCTTTTGCCCTGCATTCGATCAGATAGTTCAAGAGGGTTCCCTGGTCGATGTCGGCGACCCGGAGAATTTTTTGTTTCTCCAAAAACATGCCGAATTTCATCAAGTCCGTACCGTAGGCCGAGAGGGTTTTCTCGCTGAGGCCTTTCTCAAGGCGCAGGAAGGCTTGATACTGATCCACATGCGTCAGATAATCGGAAGACATTTTTTAAATACTCACCAGTGGATCGAAGGGTGAGGGATCATTGAGCACCTGGGCGTGGGTCTCACGCACCACGACCTGGTTTTCCATGCGGATGCCCCCCCAGCCCGGCAGGTAGATTCCCGGCTCCACGGTGACGATCATGCCGCTTGAAAGTTGTTGATCCTTGATGGGACTAAGGCGCGGGCTTTCGTGTACGGCCAGGCCCGTGCCATGGCCCAGGCCGTGGCCGAATTTGCCGGCAAACCCGTTTTGCTCAATGTGATCTCGGGCGATTTTGTCGATCTGCTTGCCGCTGACACCATCCTTGATGGCTGCGATGGCCATATCGCGCGCCTCGACCACGGTGCGGTAAACCTTTTCAAATTGATCGTCGGGCTTCCCGAGAAAAAGCGTACGGGTCGTATCCGAGCAGTAGCCCTTGAAACGCGCGCCCCAGTCTATTAGAAGAAGCTCGCCCGGCCGGATTTCTCGGTCCGTGGGGATGGCGTGGGGTAGGGCGCTGTTGGGACCCGAGGCCACGATAGAAGGGAAGGACAGTCCCTGGGCGCCGGCTTCGCGCATGGCTTTTTCCAGGTCCCAGGCAATCTCTTTCTCGGTCATGCCCAAGCGAAGATTGGCCACGACCTGGTTGAAGGCCTTTTCCGCTATTTTAAGCGCCTCTTGGGTGGTTTGGATCTCGTCTTCGGATTTGATCTCCCGCAGGGGTTCGATGATATCGGCAATTGGAACCAGGGTAATCGGAAGGTGGGCTTTTTTCAGCGCATCGGAAAACGCCGTATGGGTTTTGTGGGAAACGCGAACGCATTCAAACCCCAAACGCTTTATGCCCAGCGGGCCTACTATATCCGGTAGCTCCGTTTCAAGGCCTTTTTTATAACAAAATATGTCGAAGCCCGGGGCTTCGTCCCCGGCCTGCAAATCAAAGCGGCTGTCGGTGGCCAGGATCAGGTCTTTGCCGGTGATGATCAACACTCCGGCGGTTTCGTCGAATTGGGTATCCTCACCGGTATATCCGCTCAGGTAATACCGGTTTTCCTGAATCGATACCATTAATGCATCTATATCGTTTTCAGGCAGGGCCTGGCGAATGGCATCGATGCGTTTCTTCATAATTGTATTCAACGGGTTCTCCCTTAATTGGTTCAAAATGCGATGGTTTTCATTTGAGACATCGCGATGGATTGACAGAATCAAGACCTTTTTATTATTATTAAGCATTCTTTTCAAGGCGTACCATCGCCATTTAACTTTTTCATTATCGTCAACATGGGAACATAATGAAAGGACACGTTGCATGGGAAAAAAAATTGGTGTCTTGCTGTCCGGTTGCGGTGTTTTCGATGGAGCGGAAATCCATGAAGCGGTTCTGACGCTTTTGTTTCTGGATCACGCGGGAGCAAGTGTGATGTGCATGGCTCCGGACATGGATCAGCTGCATGTAATCAATCATCTGACCCAGACTGAAATGGACGAAAAACGTAATGTACTTGTGGAATCGGCGCGTATCGCCAGGGGAGAAATCAAGGATATCGCCGACGTTCGTGCCGATGACATCGACGGGTTGATCATCCCCGGCGGTTTTGGCGCGGCTAAAAACCTGAGCGACTTTGCCGTGAACGGCCCGGAGGCCACGGTTCATCCCGAGATCAATCGGCTACTCGGGGAAATGGCCGACGCGGCCAAACCCATCGGCGCCATTTGCATCGCGCCGGCGACCTTGACCCGCGCCCTGGACGATCGCTCTCCCCAGGTGACCATCGGAAACGATGTGGGCACGGCCGCCGCCATCGAAACCATGGGCGGCACGCATGTCAGTCGCAGTGTGGACGGTATCTGTGTGGACGAGAAAAACAAATTGGTCACCACGCCGGCCTACATGCTTGGCCCGGGAATAAAAGATGTGGCCATGGGCATTGAAAAACTGGTCGAAAAGGTTTTATCACTATCATGAGCAAACAGAAAACCAATACTTACCATCGAACCTTTTCCATCTCCTGGGATCAGTTGCACCGGGACTCTCGCGCCCTGTCATGGCGCTTGAACGATATGGCCCCCTGGCAAGGCATTATCGCCATCACCCGCGGGGGGCTGGTCCCGGCGGCCATCATCGCCCGAGAACTCGATATCCGGCTGGTTGACACGGTTTGCATTGCAAGTTACTCTGGTCGTGACAGGGGAGAAATCTCGATTCTCAAATCAATAGAGGGAGATGGCGAAGGTTTCCTGTTGGTGGACGATCTGGTGGATACCGGAAAAACCGCTCAGATCGTGCGCCAAATGATTCCCAAGGCCCATTTTGCCACGGTGTATGCCAAACCGGCCGGGCGGCCTCTGGTAGACACATTCATGACGGAAGTCAGCCAAGACACCTGGATATTGTTCCCATGGGATTCTGAAATTCAATTCGTAAAGCCAATTGCGGGACAAAACGTTCAGGAAATGTAACCATGTTTGAATTTTTACAAAACAAGGAGGGCGTAGCCATGCGCATTGGGGTAATTGCATGGGTTGCTGTCCTGATGCTGGTCGGCTGCGCCCATCTGGAAGTCGATAGAAAAGCCGAAGCGCTGACTGAGATCAAGGCCGGAGATACCCAGGAAACACTTTTAGCCAGTGTCGGCCAACCGGATATCCGGCGAGATGTTGATGATAACCGGACCATGTTTTTTTTTCAGACCCGATCCAAACCATCGGAAGAGGATCCGATCACTCCGGCGTATTGCACCCCCGTGGCCATTGAAAACGGCGTGGTGGTGTCCGTCGGAGAAGATCTGACAACGCCGTGGACGATGGAGAAAGAGGCGCGCCTGGAAAAAGAGAAAATGCTGGCCCAAAAGCGGCGACAGGCGATGCTTGCAAAAGAGGCGAAAAAAAGGGACGAGGCCCGGCGTAAACAGAAAATCGCCGAACTCGAAAAAAAGGTAAAGCCTGTTCCTTCCTCCAATGCCGAATTGAATTTAAAACTTTACCGGCAACTGCACGGGTTGGATCCTGCAAATCCCCGCTATCAGGAAAAAGTCGCCCTATACGAAAAGCGCCTTGAAAATCAAAAAAAGCAAAACAAGGCGCGCCAATTGCTGCTGGAGAAGGAAACACGCAAAAAGGCGTGGGAAAGCCGGCGAGAGGCGCGAAACGACAGACTACGCCAGTACACCGGAAATGGCACCGCTGAAATGGCAGCCCACGACATGGGAAGCGGCTCTCTTTACGTTTGGGTTAAAAACATCAGCAATCAGATTATTACCACTCACCCCGATCATTTCACGCTGATGAATGCCGGCAACCACAAAATGAAATGTAAGATCAGCAAGAATCTGGACAGCGTCCTGGAACCGGGCGGCATCTCCCATGGCAAAATCGAGTACGACAAAAGCGCTATTCCGCAAACCCTGGTTTTTGAAAACCGGGAGGCAGGTAAAATCATTAAAAAATTCGAATAACGCCTGAATTGGATAAACCTTTTTTTTTAAGTATCGCCGCGAGAGCATCCCATGCTTTCGCGGCTATTTTTTTGGGGAGGTTATCTCATCAATCCCGGCAGAAACAAAGCGATCTGGGGAAAGGGGATCATCACCAGCACGCCAACCACCAACGCGATCAACAGCGGGATGACGCCTTTGAAGATGACTTCCAGCGGGACGGTGCGCGCCACGCCACTGACCACATAAACGTTGACGCCCACCGGCGGGGTGATGACGCCGATCTGGGTGACCAGAACGATGATGACGCCAAACCACATGGGATCGTAGCCCATGGCAATGATAATGGGATAGAAAATAGGCACCGTGAGCATGATGAATGCCAGGGAGTCGATGAAGCAGCCGCCCACCAGATAGACCAATATGATAAGGGCCATGATCAGGTAGGAGGGCAGGCTCAGGGCGGTCACCCAACTGGCCACGTTGAAGGGGATGCGGGTGATGGCCAGAAAGTGGCCGAAAACCGTTGCGCCGGCAACGATCACCAGGACCATGCAGGAAATGCGGGTGGTTTCGGTCAGGGCTTGGACCAATTTTTTAAAACTGATGTTTCTACGCGCGACGGCAATAATCAGCGTGCCCATGGCGCCCACGGCACCGGCTTCGGTGGGAGTGAAAAACCCGAAAAAAAGCCCGCCCATCACCAGGCCGAACAGCAAAAAGGTCTCCACCAGGCCGGACAACGCTGCCATTTTCTCATGGAAGGTGGTTTTGGCGCTGCGGGGCGCCAACTCCGGTTTGAGAGACGCCCAGATCATGACGGCCGCGATAAAGAGACAGGTGAGAAAAATACCGGGCACGATGCCCGCCATGAATAGCTTGCCGATGGATTGCTCGGTCATGATGCCGTAAAGTATGAACACCACGCTGGGGGGAATCAGAATGCCGAGGCTGCCGCCGGCGGCGACGACACCGGTGGCGATACTGTCGGCATAGCCGTATTTTTTCATTTCGGGCAGGGTTACCGAAGCCATGGTAGCCGCTGTGGCGTTGGTCGATCCGCAGATGGCCGAGAAACCGGTGCAGGCGCCCAGGGTGGCCACGGCCATGCCGCCGGGCAGGTGCCCGATAAAGGTGTGGGCCACGTTGAAAAGTCGGCTGCTGATCCCGGAGTGAAAGGCGATCTGCCCCATCAGGATGAATAGGGGAATAACCGTCAGATTATAGGATGAGAAAACATCGAACAGGTCCTTGGTCATCAGGTTCAGGGCCGCGTTCACATTGACGATATAGGCAAATCCGCCAAATCCCAAAAGCGCCATGAGAAATCCCACGGGCATTTTTGTGAAAATCAGAATAAACAGCAGGGCAAGGCCTACGATACCGGCCATGGTGGGACTCATCGACACTTTTCCTTATTCGTTCTTTGGGCTCCCGGCGGCGTTCTGGTTCGGGTCTTTCCGGGAACCGGGATTTATCATTCGTGAATGACAGTTAACATTGACGGATTCGTAAAAAGCCCGATATCGGCGCCTGCGCTTCATCCTTCGTCATTGCGGAGTACGATAAGTACGCCTCATTCCTCAGGATTCGCAAGCCTTGATCTCGGGCTTTTTACGAGTCCGTCCGAACGGCGACTTTTTGCGAGCTCATCAACATTGACACTAAGCCGCGGCGGCCGGATGGAAAAGATCAGTCAACCGGGCCGCGAAGCTCGTGTAAAGAACCACGCTGAGCATGGCGCATCCCACTGACATGCCAATGACAAACGGGTGAATCGGAAGCTGCAAGGTCATCGAAACCTCGCCGCAGGATTTCAAGTTGTCGGCGTAAATGACGCTTTGATAGGTGACCACCGTGAACAACACGGCGGCGATCCCGTTGTTCACGGCTTCAAAGGCGTTCTGCCATTTTTTCGGAAGCCTTGAAACCAGAAAGTCCACGGCGATATGTCCCTGGTCCAAGGATGTGCGCGCCAGTGAAAAGGAGACGAATACCGATCCCAGCATGCTGACGATTTCATACGTCCCGGGAATCGGATGGCGCCACAGGCGTAAAAGCACATCCAGGCAGGTCAGGGTCATCATGGCGGCGACGGCCAGGGCGGCGACGCCGTTAAACCACGAGGCCAATCGGGCGGTGAGGCGATCGATTTTGTTCACACTTGACGCCTTTCCGATTATTGTTTGCCTGCGATGGCCCCGGTCAAAAAGTCGACATAGGCCTTGCCATCCAGTTTCTTGGCTTCGGCGCCCTGAATATAGGCATTGATGATCGGTCGTACTTTTTCTTTCCAGATCCGGCTTTCCTCGTCCGTCAGCGTCAGGATTTCGTTGCCCAGGCTTTCCGTGAAGGCCCTTCCTTCCTGGTCGGCTTCATCCCATTTCTGGCCGTGGACATCAATCCATTTGCGGCTGGTCTCTTCGAAAACAGCTTGGATTTGTGGATCGAGTTTATTCCACTTGGACTTATTCATAACCACGAACATGGCCGTCGTGTAGCCGATGCTTTTACAATTCGTGGTGTACTTGACCACCTCGGCCTGGCGCCAGCCCTTGAGAGACTCGATGGGGCAGAAGGTCCCTTCAACGACCCCTTTTTGCAAAGACTCATAGGTGCTGCCCTGGGGCATGGCTACCGGCACGCCGCCCAGTTCCTTGACCACCTTGGCCGAAAAGCCGGTGGAACGGATTTTCATGCTGGCGATTTCCGCAAGGTTGTGAACCGCTTTACGGGTATGCAGGAGACCCGGCCCGTGGGCATGAAGATAAAGCACCTTGACGTTGTCCAATTCCTTGGGCTTGAACGTTTCGTAAAAAGCGTTGGCTATACGGGTGGCGTTCACCCCATCGGGATAGCCAAGGGGAAGGTCCAGGGCTTCCATGACCGGAAAACGGCCCCGCGTGTAGGCAAAACAGGACATGCCGATATCGGAAATGCCATTTGTAACGCCATCGTAGCACTGATTGGCCGGAGTAAGGGTTCCCGTGGGAAAGATATCGATGACAACTTTGCCGTCGGTGGCTTTTTCGATCTCTTTTGCCCAATCCTTGGCCGCTATGCATTGAACATGGGTGGGGGGGAAGAAAATGCTGTAGGTAAGGTGAATCGTTCCGGCATTGGCGGTGGATATCATAAAACCGGTACTGAAAATAACGGCGATCAGATCGAGTAAGAACGGGCGCAGGGATTTCATCTGCTCTCCTTTGCTTTTTCTGTTTTCATCATCAATACGATACGCTGAAATAGTGGGTATTTATCGGTGACGAAGGACGGAACCCGAACACGTTTCGCCTCTGCCGATAAGCGGTAAATCAAAGCAACTTCCAACAAATCAGGCCACCTGTCAACCGGTTTTTAAAAATGCAAGAACCAGATGCCGGGCCTTGCCAAGGGCATGTCGGTTGCTTTATAGTCTATAAAAAACACAACCTGGATAAAACCGCTTACCATTACCGGATACCGGTGATTCGTTTCCGCCCCAAAGGGATCGCCCCTAACCAAGAAGGAGACCATGACACGCACCGATCTGGACGAATTGAAAACCATCTGTCAGCGTATCAGTCTAAACATCCCCGATGCTTGCCCTTGGAGGTGGGATAAGGAGTTCAACCTGGCCCTGGCCGTGATTGACCGGCAAGACGAAATCATGATCGAGTTGCCGTTGACCCTTGAGTTTGCCAATAAATGGGATTTTACTTCCATCGAAGATGCTGATCCGGTCATCCGGAGTATCTTTCAGACCGGGGTTGGCATTGTTCCAGGGCAGAAAGTATTTGCCACGAAGCCGGTGAACGGGATTTTGCTTTACGCGGCCTGGTGGCCCTGGGGGGACGACGAACAAATTTCGTTGAGGGTGGGGCTGGCATCGGTAACCGAAGAGAAAATCGACAGGGCCGAGGTTAAAAGCCTGATTTGCGACTGGCTGAATTTATAGAAGAGGCGATTGGTTGCTATCCATTGGCATCGTGAACAGCTAATCGCTTATCTTAGCCGGTGCTTTTTTATCTTGTTTCTAAGCGTCGTATGAGAAATTCCCAATCGGGAGGCCGCCTGTCGAATGCTTTTAGACGCTTTCAACGTTTCCACGATGATTTTGCGTTCAAGGGCATCCAACCGATCGGTTAATTTCCCGCCAGTTGCTTCCCCCGATGGTGAGGATATCTGTCCGGGCCGGGCAGGGGGCGACAGCTCAAAGCCGAATACAATCGATTCAGGGCCAATGTCGGCGGTTTCGCAGAGGATGGCAGCCCGTTCGATTACGTTTTTCAACTCGCGTACATTGCCCGGCCAATCATGCTGCTCTAATTTGTTGACGGCGCCGTCGGAAAGGCGTTGCAGCCGGTTGCCCAGCTTGCAGTTGACTTGGAACAAAAAGTGTCCGGCCAGAAGGGAAATGTCGCTGACGCGGGCGCTGAGCGGCGGCAGATGGACGGGTAGAACGTTGATGCGGTAATACAGATCCTGACGAAAGGCGCCCTCCTGAACAAGCTGTTCAAGGTTTTGATTGGTCGCCGTGATGATCCTGACATCAAGTTCGGTTTCCGACTGACCGCCGATACGCCGAATGCGGTTGTCCTGGATCGCTCGTAGAATCTTGGCTTGTGGACCCGAGGGCAACTCGCCGATTTCGTCTAGGAAGAGCGTACCATGGTTGGCCTGTTCGAATAGTCCGGCGCGGCCGCCGGTCTGGGCGCCGGTAAAGGCGCCTGGCGCATAGCCGAAAAGCTCGCTTTCCAGCAAACTGTCCGGGATGGCGGCACAGTTGACCGCGATAAATGCTCCCCTGCGCCTGCTTTCGGCGTGGATTGCGCGGGCAAACAATTCCTTGCCGGTGCCGCTTGCGCCGCGGATGGAGACAATGGAATTGGTGGCGGCGATTTTCCTGGCAAAGGAAATGGCTTGCTTCACGGCTGTCGTGGCCCCCACAAAAGCGTCGAAGGAAGCGCCCTCGGAAAGCGCGACCTCTTCCACCAGGGCTTTAATGGCTTTCATGTCTTTCATGATTTCGACGGCGCCGATAATCCGGCCGCCAGCGTCCATGATCGGGCGGGCGCTGGTGAAAAATTCGATGCGGCCATGATCCGTGGAAACGCTTTGGCGCATGCGCGAATAGCTGTTTCCGCCAAGGCAGGAGGATAGACCGGTTTCCGCCGTGGTGATCGTCTCCAACCGGCGGCCGATGACGTTCTTGGTCCGGCAACCCAGAATTGAGCGTGCCAACTGATTGATGGTGGTGATTTTCCCATGGGTGTCAATGGAGAGGATGCCGTCGCTGACATTGTCCAGCACGGTGTGAAAGGTGTTCTGGCGACTTTCGGCCGGCATGGTTTCGATAAAGCGGACGGATTGCAGGGTCTCGATGCCCGAAAGGGCTTCCAGAATGGTTTTGCCCGACATCCGTTTGTCCTCGGGTGTCACTTCAAGGTAAACATCGGATAGATTGCCTTTTCGTTGTACCTCCATGGAAACGATGGTAACGGCAAGACCGGCCAAACACCTGGAAGCGTCGGCCACAATACCAATGCGGTCGATAAACGAGAGGTTGAATTTAAAGGATCCGTTTTTCATAAGTCAGTATCAAGTGTTGCGGTTGCGGTTTCAATTAATGCTCATCCAACTTAACACTTAATACGTTAAACATCCACAAAGTGATACAACAGGCTGATTCCTATGCATGCGTTACCCCAATCGAGCACAGTGCTGAGACGTCTTATCCGACAGCGGATCAATCTTCCTTCCAATGTGATTTTCAGTTTCAATACCAACGGCGATTTGCGGCGGATATCTGCCGTGCTTTTCCTTTTAAGCCAAACCGAAAGGGACGAGGAGCCCTTTCTCATTCTTAACAAACGGTCTCGGAGCGTTCGCCAGCCGGGCGATCTTTGCTGCCCGGGCGGCGGTGTCTCCCCTGTCGTCGATTCACTTTTCGCGAGAGGGCTGAGCTTGCCGAAAATGCCGCTTGCGGGGTGGGAGCAAGGTAAATGGTGGTACCGAAGGCGAGGGCATTCGTTTTTTAAATTGTCCCTGCTTTTGGCCACGGCATTGCGCGAAGGCTTTGAGGAGATGCGGCTAAATCCCCTGGACGTTCAATTTCTTGGCCCTCTGCCGGTCCAGAATCTGGTGATGTTTCACCGGGCCATCTACCCCATGGTTGGATGGGTCCGGCGTCAGGAGCACTTCGAGCCCAACTGGGAGGTCGAAGACATTGTTCGCATTCCCCTGGCATCATTTTTCGACAACCGGAATTACGCCCGTTTTATTTTTTCTTTCGACTCCGCCGGCAAGACGAAAGCCATCCCCGACAAGGTGCTGCCCTGTTTCGTCCATCGGCATAAGGGAAAGGACGAGATTTTGTGGGGCGCGACATTTCGTATCACCGCCTCTTTTTTATCGACGGTTTTCGGGTACCAGCCGCCGCCTTTGAATGCCAGACCGCTTATTCAGTGGCAATTCGGGCCGGATTATTTTAAAGGTGCCTTTGTCGATAAACCGGTGCCCGGCGATTAGCGGCGCAATTCCAATGTATTGCCGACGTTTCGCCTTTCATGGATCGGTTGATTTTAGCCGCCCGGTGGTGTATTTAAGATCAAATATCGGCTGAATAACGTCTCGGACATAACATATGACCACAAAAAAAGTAGAAATTCGAACCATTGGCAAACCCCAGGCGGAAGTGATCGTGCTGATGCTGGAAGCCTTCGACGATGGCTGGAGTTACACGGTTCAGGGTCTGGAGTCGGGACCGCTGGCGCTTCCCTGGAGAGCGGAAAGCGAAAAGGCCGCCGAAGAAAAGCTGAAGGAGGCCTACGATCCGGATATTTGGGATTTGCGTTTTCTTGAGTGATCCTCGTTCTTAATGTTTACGAGAAGGTCCCATGGGAGGTCTCCGGGAAGCTATGGGTGATCTCGTTTCCCTTATTCACAGGGCCGATCTTAATCGACAGGAAGAATAACCCATGCCTATCGCCACAACCGATCCTCAGTTCAACCAGACAGAGTTAGACAGGATTTTCCCCCCCAGCCGGGCGGACCAGTTTTTCGAAGCGCTTTTGGGTGATGCAAAAGAGGGCGCGTACGACATCAGTCTTGTATACAAGGAAAAAAGAGAAAATAGGATCGATTTCGAATTTCAGCTTAAACAGCGTGCCGGAAAATGCCTGGCCTGCAATCTGACCCACGGATTGCCGGAGGTGTTCAAGCGGCATCGGGTGCTCAATGTCGCCGACGTGGTCAAACAAATCGATTCGATGATGACCAACGGCAAGCGCTGCGGTGACTGGAAACTTGGTCATACCCGTGGTATTTCCCGGGAGATGCATGTCATTCCGTTGACCATCAATCTGGTGTCTGAGACAGACAGCGAATAACCCATTCGAGCTAATTGAGGTTCGGATCGTCTTTTTCCAGCACCTTGTTGAGCACTGCCGACAAGGCTTCGATGGTGTATGGCTTCTGGAGGAACTCCTCGCTTTCGGGAAACGGGGCTTCGGCCTGCATGTCGCTCAGGCTGTACCCGCTGCAACGAATCACTCTGACGGCGGGGTCGATTTTTCTCATTTCCGCCAACACCTGATTGCCGTTCAAATCGGGCATGATCATGTCCAGTAGGACCGCATCGATCTGTTTTGCCTTCTCCCTGAAAAGCGCAATGGCCTGGCCGCCATTGCCGGCCGAAAAGGTGCGGTAACCCAATTCCTCTAAAATTTCGGTCGATGCCTTGAGAACAAAGGTCTCGTCATCCACGACCAAAAGGGTTCCCGAACCGCGCCGCACCTGGCCATTGGTTTCGATATCCTCGCTTTCAGGCGCTTTCAACACTGCCGGCAGATAGATGGTGAATATCGATCCCTGACCCTGGGTGCTGGTCACATCGATGATTCCGTCGTGGTTGTGAACGATGCCGAACGCGGACGCCAGTCCCAGGCCGGTACCCCGGCCCATGGTTTTGGTGGTGAAAAAGGGCTCGAAAATGCGGCTGATGTATTCCGGCGCGATGCCTTTGCCCCGATCCTCTACCTTGATGGCGACATAGGCGCCCGGCTGAAGCCCCGGCGGTATGGTGTCCGTTGCTGACTCGAAATTGACGTTTTTGGTGGACACGGTCAGTGTCTTGTTCTCTTCCATGGCCTGCCAGGCATTGACATATAAATTCATCAAGACCTGTTCGATTTGCCCCTGATCCGCTTCTACGGTCCAGATGTCGGGCTGAAAATGAAAATCGATAATAATCTCTTTTCTGGTTCTGCCGAAAAGCTCCACCGACCGTTTGATTGTCTCGTTAAGATCGACCTCTTTAACCTGATATTTTCCGCCCCGGGCATATCCCAAAAGCTGGCGGGTGAGGTTGGCGCCACTTTCCGCGCATTGTTCAATGACCTGGATATGATCGGCTATACCGTTGGTCTCATTGCCGGACTTTGCCCTGATCAACGAGGCATTGCCCATGATGCCCATGAGCAGATTGTTGAAATCGTGTGCAACGCCGCCTGCCAGGGTGCCAACGGCTTCCATGCGTTGCGCCTGGATGAACCACGCTTGAAGGTTTTCCTTCTCTTTCTGGTCGGCGATCTTGGATGTGATGTCGCGGGCCAAGCCACGAAAACCGGTAATATCGCCAGAGTCATCTTTAATAAGGGCCGCGCTGACCTCGAAGACCTTTTTTTCTTTATACTTGGTTTGGGTTTCAATGGTCAGCACCCGAATGGGATCGCCGGTGCGTACCATACGGGTAAAAGATCTGATGACCGCTTTGATGGCTTGTCGCTCGGCGATATCCCTGTAGGACATGGCTCCCAGGATTTCGTTACGGGAGTGCCCCAGTATCCGACAAGCCGCATCATTTACATAGGTGATGTTGCCCATGCGGTCCGCTTCGAAATAGATTTCGTCGATGGCCTCCAAGATGGTGCGGTATCTTTCCTCGCTGACCCGCAGCTTACTCTCCATGGCACGGCGGCGCTTGAACTCCTCGCGCAGGATATCGTTTGCCTTTTGAAGTTCGAGGGTGCGCGACTCGACGATTTCTTCAAGGTGCGTCTGATATTGGATAAGCTTCTGCTCGGCCTGTTTGCGGGTCGTGATGTCTCGTAGCGAGCCGATAATCCGGTAGGGCTTGCCGGATCGTGTCCTCAGGATGGTGGAATTCAGCGCGCAGTTTTTAAGCTGCCCGTCCTTATCCTTCAAGATTACCTCGTAGTCACTGATTCGTTTTTCGGTTTTCAGAATATCGAAGACTTTTTCGTGGTAGTTGACTTCATGGTACATATGGAACAATGGTTTGCCGATCAACTCGTTGCGCTTGTACTGTGATACCTTTTCAACGGATGGACTGACTTCGGTCAGGGTGCCCTTGAGCGATATTTCGTAATATACATCCTGAATATTGTTGAATATGCCCAAATATTTACGATTGGTGCGCTCAACGGCGGTTTTCATGTCGGAAAAGGCGTTGGCGGTTTCCTGGATTTCTTTATAAACCGAACGAATTTGGGGCATATGTTCGGTTTGACCGGCTTTCATTTTACGTGCGGTGCGTTCCATCAAGGAGATGGGGCGGATCACTCCTCGGGCAAGCAAGATGGCGATGAGTGCGGCGACCAAGGAAATCACCATCGTGACTACGATATTGAAAAACTGGTTGGCCTTGATTTCACCAAGGTAATCGTCTTCCGGAAGGTAGACACCGATAATCCAGGGCCATTGGGGCGTTGAGAAGGGCGTGAGCATGGCATGATAAACATGACCGTTATGACGGAAGCGCGAAAACTGGGGGCTGTCGATTAAAAGTGCTCCGAATTGATCCGTTTTCATGTGGGCGGTTTCAAACGCCTTGCGACTATACGGATCGTCAAGCTCCTGAATCTTTGCCAGGCGGGTCCCGGATTTGGTGGAACCATCGGTCACAACCAGTTTCTGCATATCGCCGAAGGCCACCACGTCGGCATTTCGGTTGAGCATAAAAGCTTTCCCGTTCTTGCCGATTTTCAGGTTGCCGATAAACACCGACAACTGGTCGATTTCAATATCAACACCAACGACCCCCATTAAATAACCATTCGTATCGTAAAAAGGGCCGGCGATGGTGATGCCCGGTTTCTGGGAGGTGTAGAAAATATAAGGGGCGGTCCAGACAATATGTTTGGCGGTAATGGCTTTGATGTACCAGGGCCGCTCGCGGGGATCGTAGGGGTCGGTATGGTTGGTTTTCCGGGAAATCTGCTGGAAATCTTGATCTCTATATATATTTGTGATTTCCCGGCCCTGGCCTTGGTTCAGGATGATTTTGGTCTCGAATCCTCCCTTGTTCAGTTTCTCACACCGACGCACATAATAGAAATTGCCCGATGGGTTGCCGATGTAAATGCCCGCGAAATGAGGGTTGACCAAGAGTTGTTCGTGAAGATAGCGCTCCAGCGCATTAATCTCGGTACTGCTGTTGACCACTTTGGATGCCAGCAATCTGCGTGTCAGGGCGGCCGCGGCATGGGCGTGCAGCAGGTGATGCTGGGACTGTTCCATGGCCAGTTCCGCGATGTTTTCCATGATATCGCGGGCGTGCCGACGAAGGACCTCTTGTGATGTCAGGTAGGACGACGTCGTGGTAATCAGATGGGTTCCCCAGATCAATCCCAGAAAACCGGCGATCAGGGCCCACCGAATGGAAATTTTCATGCGCATGACCGATAAGATTTAGTATAGAACTATTTACTGAAAACCTAAAGTAGGCGATTGTCGAGCTTGCCGCATATACAAGGCGGATGACTTTCCGCTATAACCCTCCTATGCGGGAAGGCATCCAACACCGTAGATGCGGTAAGATCGGCAAACCCAACGGGTTTCAAATTTTGGGAGGTCATCATGGCACAATGCATTATAAATTATACGGTTCCCATGGAGACCAAAATTTGAATCGCCTACTTTGGGGAAAAGTAACTACTACACCATAGGGGCATCGGGTTGCAATTGTCCAAGGCAAAAAAGTTGTTGCTTGAGGATTTGTTTTGATCGCGTTATTATCCCATAAACCATCCAACTTTTAGGCTTTTTCAGGGTTTCGTGTCAAACACCAAATAGATTGAGGTATCTGGAAGGAGCATAAATGAAAAAAGTATTTTTGATCACTTTGTCGGAACTGATTGTGTGTGGGTACGGTTGTTTGCCGGAAACCTTTTCTAAAAATCATATTTCTAAATTAGGCGATTCAGATTTTGCTCTCGATGAAATTATATAATTTATAATGCCTACATCACCTTATTTTGTCCTGGCCCCGCTGCGTGGTTTCACCGATGCCGTTTTTCGAAATGCCTTTCAAAAGCATTTCAAAGGGGTGGATGAAGCCGTGGCCCCTTTTGTCACCTCGCTCAAAGGGCGACGCGTAAAGCCTTCCCACCTGCGTGACCTCATACCGGAGAACAACAGGGGGATGCCTGTGGTGCCTCAAATTTTAGGCAACGACAGCGGTGAATTCGTTCATCTGGCCGAATCTCTGTTCGACTTGGGGTACGAGGAAGTCAACTGGAATCTTGGCTGCCCGTATCCCATGGTGGCGAAGAAAAAACGCGGTTCCGGACTTTTGCCCTATCCGGAAACCATTGACCGGTTGCTTGATGAGATTCTGAGCGCAACTTCCGCACGGATTTCCATCAAAACGCGCCTGGGCCGGTTTTCATCAGCCGAAATGGTTTCCTTGATACCCATTTTCAACCGTTATCCCCTTGCCAGGGTGATTGTTCATCCGCGTGTCGGTGAGCAGATGTACGCGGGACGAGTGGATGTTGACGAATTCGAGCGATGTCGGAACCAACTGGTCCATCCCGTTGTTTATAACGGCGACATCACCGATGTGAAAGGTTT
Organism: uncultured Desulfosarcina sp.; assembly: GCA_963668455.2. Lineage (GTDB taxonomy): Bacteria > Desulfobacterota > Desulfobacteria > Desulfobacterales > Desulfosarcinaceae > Desulfosarcina. The sequence continues at coordinate 126,094 of CAXXOY010000007.1, read as the reverse complement.
TGAAAAATTAAGGGCGCGCTTTCCCGAGGTTTCGAGCTGGATGCTGGGGCGCGGGCTCATCGCCGATCCGTTTTTACCGGAAACGATCAAACAACAGACCCGGTCCAACCGTTCCAAGACGAGCCGTTTCCAGGCCTTTCACAATGACCTGGTAGAGGGCTATGAACAGGCTTTTTCCGGGCCGGGACATGTGCTGGACCGGATGAAGGGCTTTTGGCGCTATTTCGCCGATGGGTTTGCAGGCAACCGGCAAATCCTCAAGCGCGTTCGCAAGGCATCCTCTCTGGGCCGTTATCACGTAATCGTGGCCGAATTTTTGGAAGGGGAGGCGATGTCGGAAACGGCTTTGCCAGATCAAAAAGAGCCATCCACCTGAAAATCGACCTGTATACTTTGCCAGTCATCCACGGAAACCGCCGTTTCTCCGCGCATGCCATGGGCCGCGTTGCCAAGGAGTTGTTCCAGGGGGTTGATGGCCCTGGTCTTAAATGCCCGCTGTTCAAGAAGTTGAATGTTTATGGGCTTGCGGGTAATGATAAAGCGCAATTTGTCTTTGCCGATGTTATCCAAAATGACCCCCACACCGACATCGTTCATGAGGTCAATTTTCTTCCCGGGGCCCAGGCGTGCCCTGGAAGCCATGTTTTGGTATGCGGGAAAGATCGCGGCAATGTGACCGTTGGGTTGTATTTCGACCAGATAGGTATACCATTCTCGGTCGCTGCGGTTTTCAAAGGTGAAATCCAGAACGTCACCCTTACGCGGATGCAGACCATCAAGTTGCCATGCACGAATGGGCGTTTGCTTGCGGTGCATGCCCAATTTCGGATCAAAAGCGACACACGTATTATCATCCGCCTTGCAGGTCGGATCCAGACGATAAAGGGTTGCCTGCACGGTCAAGGCGAATTGATCCACGGGTGTTCGGGGCAGACGGTCCATTTCTTTGATGCGGGCAAGCTTTCCTAAATTTTCCTCCACAAGCCGCAGCCCTTCGGCGATATCGGTCATGTCGATCCGCAGGTTGTCTGCCAGAAGCGTTTCATCGGGCGATAAAAACCATGCCTGCAGCGGGGCCTGAACGTCCGACCGGGGCAGGGGCGGTGCGCCGCCTGCACTACTTTGCCCGTCAGGGCATGCCTTGGGGCGCAGAAGATAAAGAACCAGGTCGCATACGGCTTGGTTGTAAACGGTTTTGTATTGGGGCAGGCCATCAATGCGGGAGTAAAGCTGGCGGATCGGCTCCCGGTCCCTGGACTGGGCAAAATCTCCACCGATAAAGACCTTGATCGGTTTAAAAGGATAGACGTGGATGCTTTCGACAAAACCGTCTCCTATTCGGGCGCTGCCGTGGGACAGACGCCCCATGCTCCAACTCTCCTTGACCCGTGAGATCGTGAGCCTGATCGATTTTTCATTCCCGTTTTGGATTTGGTAGACGGAACCCTTGGTGACGCCGGTAAGTCGGCCTGCATTCAACGCGACGGTTTTCCCCTGATCCATGATGCCGGTGACACGAACGACTTTCGACGGTGGCGGAAAAGCTCCGTTGAATATGCCTCGGTTGGCCGCTCCGGTGCGTTGGGGCATTTGCCGCCAGCCCACGGAATCGGCCAGGAGAAGGCAGGCGCGTTGAAAAACATCGTCCCAGGTTTCATCGGGTCTGGCACTGCTAAGCGCCTGACACCAATGCCAGGTAAACAATCCGAATACCATGCCCTCATCGTTGATGAATTCATTGGCGTTTTGGTCATCCATTGCCGCTCCGATGGAAAGGACATTGGGGGGCAGGGCAATGGCGGGTTGGCCGCCCTTGGGGTGGCGCCGTCGGTCCGGCGGCAGGGCGCGCCCCAGATTCAACGGGCTGCGGGTAATGCTGGCCGAATGGCAGGAATCCGAGACCAGAACCACATAGGCCGATTTTTCAGCAATGGGGATCAGCCATTGATGAAGCTCATCATCAATGATGTCGAAACTGTCCAGACCAGCGTCGGGTGCCGAGATCGACCTTGCCCCATAAGGAACCCAGGTTTGGTCCATGCCGCTGGTTTCGTCATGGTTCAAATCCGTCATCTCGGAGCCATGGCCGGAATAGTGGATGTAGACAAGGTCGCCGGTCTGCACCTTGTCCGCCAACCTGGCAAAGGCGTTTTGAATGGCCTGGTGGGTGGCTCGGGCATTGGTCAGGACGGTGATTTGATTGGTGGGGATATTGAAATGCCGAACCAGAACCGTCTTTGTCAGATCAAGATCGTTCAGCGGTCCGTCAAGGGAGCTGAATTCGGTTTGTCGATAGTCCGCGATGCCGATAAGCAGGGCATGGGTGGCTGAAAAGGCGCTGACCGGCAAACCGAAGGCGACCAGCAACACGGCAAGCAACATGCCCGCGGACAACGGATTTTTCATCATTTCAATCCCCGACTTTTTCCTCGTTCAAGCCATATTTCCGCCGTTTTTCCATCAATGGCGACAACGGTGATGCCGTCTTTGTAATCGAGTAAATCGCCGGCCATGCAACGGCGCAAGGCATGTGGCGGACCGAAGTGGCGTTCAAGATCGTCCAGGGACATTAAAGGATTGCCGGCAAGAACCACCATTTCGATAAATTCATCTTTTTCGAGAAGTTGATTGCCGTCGGGACTTGTCCAAATGCGTCCCTTCAAATTGCCCCGGCCCCAATTGAAATCGAGAAACGTCCACGCTTCCAGTTGTTTTCGGGCCTTCTTGTTTCCACAAAGGTCCGTGCCAAGGGGCAGCGGAAGTTTCCATGGAATCGCCGCCGTTTCTGATTCGGTGGAGGAAGAGGTGGAGGAGGTTCCCGATTTTTGGATTACCGCCTTTCGGATCGGTGGCGGGAGGCGAGGCAAATGCGCAGCCAAGGCCTTCCACAAGTGGCTCGCCTTGCCGCCCCGTCCACGGTCTTCATGCAGGATCGCCAGATTGTATAGCGCGCACAAATTCGTTGGCGCGTTGCTGACAACGCTTTCAAGCTGACGGGTCGCTTCCCGCCACATATCAACCAGCGGGTCCTGAAGATTCAGGATGAGCGCTCGGGTTATCGTGATTTGATGATTTTGAGGGGTGCGGTTCTGTCTCCAAGCCTTCTTGACAGCTTCAGTGCGGATCGGAACAGTTGAATGTCGTTTGAATGATATTGTATTCGATCCATTTATTCGAGTTTTCCAACCGGAGGAAGCTCTCACATACTGTGCCAAGCTCTTCATGTGGGGAATGTATTGTTTTGTTAGAGAATTTTTATTCAGCTTAAAAACAGATGTAACGTTTCTTAAGGAAAAAGAGGAGAAAGAGATGAGAAGGCTGTTACGATTTTACTCAGTGGTATCGATACGGATTTTTCAGCATAGATTGAGAATAGGTCAAAAGCGGACGTGTCCTATGATGGGTTTTTTGAATCGGGTGGTGAGGTTGGGATAGGGGAGGGTGATCTTCCATCGGTATCGTCCGGGGCTATCATCCCCTTTTTCACCGATTGGTCGATCAAGGTGCTTGCGAGTTCCCAAAGATCCGGGGCGTCATCGTCAATTTTACGATTGCGCCGGACCACCTGGGGTTTGCGGGTGCCGTAGGATGCCTTCATTGAATCACGCTGCCTTTTCCCCGTCGGGATCACCAATGATCAGGTGTGCGTGCTTGGTCGAATCTTTTTTATTTCTTGGTGAATTGAACGCTTGGGAGCTCTCTTTGGGTTGCCAGGTCCAGTTTGAAATAGGGCTGCTTTGTAAAGCCGGCTTTATTGGCGATCAGAAAAGCGGGAAATGATTCAACCAATGTATTGAATCGGCTAATCCATTGATTGTGTTTGTTTCTGGCGTTCTGGATATCTTCCTCGATATCGTTGAGATTGTTTTGCAGATCAAGGAAATTGGCGTTTGCTTTAAGATCCGGATAGGCTTCGGCCAGCGCCAAAACGTTCTGCAGCGATTCGGATATCCGGCTTTCTTCCGCCACACGATCCGGCAGTACCGTCGATCCCATGCGCTGGTCACGAATTGTCATGAGGATTTTAGACTCATGATCGCTGTAACCTTCAATGGTCCTCAATAGATTGGGTATCAAATTGAATCGCCGCTTCAGGGCGACATCGATACCGCTCCAGGCTTCTTCGATTCTGTTTTTATACTTAATGAACCGATTGTATGTCTGAATAAACCAAGCGGTGACGACAATGATAAAGAATATCGGGAAAATGATAAATGGTGCCATCATACCACCTATTGTTTGAATGGAAATTGAGTTGGCCGCGTGTGCCTTGAAATGTGCGCCATGCGAACTGTTGACGGATTCGTAAAAAGCCCGATATCGGCGTTACGCTTCATCCTTCGTCATTGCGGAGTACGATTCGTACACTGCCTTCGGCACCCGCGATAGCGGTATTCCTCAGGATTCGCAAGCCTTGATCTCGGGCCTTTTACAAATCCGCCCGAACGGCGACTTTTTACAAATTCATCAACTGTTATTTATAACAAAAATAATTGCATTGCACCAGGCAGGCATAAAGAGGACGCTGTATTCATCCCGACTATTTTTTTCCTTAATTCTCACGTTTATTATAAAAGTTCTCAAAAAGAATGCCGATATAGGTACCTTGAACTATTCCTCTAACGGCTTGCAGAAGGCGGAAAGTGGCTACGGATAAGGAATTGAAGAATGCGGACTTTGGTTGTTGGAAGCGATCAACGGCGTTTATCTGCTCTGAAAAGTGTTCTGAAAAATTTAGGCGAATGTAAGGAGGCTGTCGACAGCGAGACCGCTATTTTGCTGTTTCAGGACTCCTTTGGCGATGGCCAGGCATTTGATCTTGTTACTGTCGATATCGCCATGCAAAAAACCGCGAAAAAGTCGATTATAAAGGAAATAAGGAGAATAGAGGATGAGCATCACGTCTTGCCGGGGCGGGATGCTTGCGTCATTGTCATCTCCACCACTCACAATAAGCAGTTGATAACAGACTGCGTTTTGGATGGGTGCAACGGGTTTTTTGACCAGGATTTTGAAGCCTCGCGCGTTCTTGAGACCTTGGGTTCGTTCAATCTTATTGGTCCCCCATTTGTGAAAGAAAAGAGGCTCTCCGGGATTGTCAGCAGCCAAGAGTTGATCGAAAAAGCGACAAGCATGATCAATCGTGAGGATTTCAGTTTGCCGCCGGCACCGAAACTCGCCATGCGGATAAGACAGTTACTTGGTTCCGGCGCTGATATCGGCGCCATTGAAGAGCTGCTTAAACATGACTTGTGCATGTCAACCAATCTCATCAAGCTGTCCAACTCTGTTGTTTATGGCGGGGTTGGGAAAAACACATCGGCAGGGGAGGCTATCCGACGATTGGGCTCCGATCGCACGATTGAAGTGGTGATGAGCATTTGCTGTCGTGGCTTTTTTGTCACCAACCATCCGGCCTACAAAAAACTTGTTGAAGGCCTTTGGTGGCACAGCATGGCCTGCGCCCATGCTACCGATGTGATCACTGATTTCAAAAAGCTGAGTTTGCAAGAAGACGTTTTCCTTTTAGGCCTGTTGCATGATATCGGCAAATTGATTTTGATTCAGGCTGCTGGTGATCTTCACAAACCCAAAAAATCGAATCTTGTTATCAAGCCAGAAGAGTTGAGTGCAATGGTGACTGCGGATCATCAGCAGTTAGGAGTTCGTTTGTTGAAAATGTGGGGATATCCCGAAGCGTTCGCGTCCCTGATTCAAATAGGTCGAGAAAACAAAGATATGCCGCCGGGGACCGTGGAGGATGTGCTGCGCCAGTCTGATTTGCTGGCAATTAATTCCGGGTTTGCGGATGGCATCGAAACGGACATCAATAGTCAAGAAGCATTGACCGAAATTGGTATTTCGCTGGACGTTCAAGAAAAATTGAGTGCTCGGATTATTTCGCGCATAGAAGAGCTGCGGTATGTGTTTACTTGATCCTAAATTAGGCGATTCAAATTTTGATCTCCATGGTTTTTGGCCGGCATAAGGATTACGATAAAATCGATCCATCGGAGGTGAAACATGAATATCCGCCCTGTTAAAACTAAAGAGGACTATGAGGCCGCGTTGGCACGCATTGAGGCGTTGTGGGGCGCCAATACCGATACCCCGGAGGGCGATGAGCTTGACGTGTTGCTTGTTTTGGTTGGGGCCTATGAGGACGAACACCATCCGGTCCCTCCACCGTCTCCCATCGAGGCTATCCGTTTCGTGATGGAACAGAAGGGGCTGAAAAATTCCGATCTCATTCCTTACTTGGGGAGCCGTCCGCGGGTGTCGGAAATTCTGAGTGGAAAGCGCCGTCTGACATTGAAAATGATTCGATCTTTGAATTCCGGGCTGGGGATCCCTGCCGAAATTTTGATCCGGGATCATCCCTCCATTTCACCGGATGTTGTTTCGGCTGCAAAGGGATCGGCTGTCATCCAATAGCCTGGGGCGGGATGGGATTACGGATTTAATCATTTCCATCCAAATGACCGTGGATGTGTACGTTCATCTCATCCCCGGGGCCAACCGTAGAGCCGTGAATCGGCTTGACGAAACCCCAATCATCTGCAACCACCAAAAAACAAAGGCTGTAACCAGTTAAGATTACAGCCTTTTAATATTTGTGGTGCCGAGGGCGGGACTTGAACCCGCACGGCCGTTGGCCACTACCCCCTCAAGATAGCGTGTCTACCAAATTCCACCACCTCGGCATGATTTCTATTATTAATTCTGATCAGCTCCCGCTTCCGCTGCATTGTTTCCAGGTTGGGCTTGATCAGCAGGCTGCTTCTGCTCCGTTTGCTGTTGTGTAACGGGTACAGGAGCGTCTGATACCACAGACTTAATGGTTTTTCCACCGGAAATATACGCCAGCGTCAGGGACGTGAGCATGAACACAATGGCGGCGACCGTGGTTGCCTTGCTCAGAAAAGTCGAGGCGCCAGTGCTCCCAAATAGGGTCTGGCTGCTGCCGCCACCAAAAGCCGCGCCCATATCGGCGCCCTTGCCCGTTTGCAGCAGGACGATCATAATAAGGGCGATGCAGACAATAACATGAATAGCTATAAGTAAAATTGACATTCGGTATCGTTTTTTAGTTCAATTACGTTGCGTTATAAAAAACCAGCTTGCTGAACGTAGCGGGATCCAAGCTGGCCCCGCCGACCAGCGCGCCATCGACATCCGGCATTTCCATTAACGAACGCACGTTGTCGGGTTTGACGCTACCCCCGTAAAGTATTCGGGTGGCGCTGGCAAGTTCTTTTCCAAAAAGCGTTTCAATTAGCGATCGGATTTTCTGATGGGCTTCTTGTGCCTGTTCGCGAGTGGCGGTCAAACCGGTTCCAATGGCCCAGACCGGTTCGTAAGCAACGACAAGATTGCCCAGATCGCTAAAACCAAAATTATTTAGACCATCTCGTACCTGTTTGTCAAGTACTGAAAATGTCTCACCCGCTTTTCGTTGGGCTTCCGTTTCGCCGATACAAAAAACGGGGATAAGGTCGGCCTGCAATGCCGCTCCTATTTTATGGTTGACCGTTTCATCCGTCTCGTCAAAAAGTTGCCGACGCTCGGAATGACCAATAATGACATGGCTGCATCCGGCGTCCACCAGCATCTCCGCCGAGATTTCTCCCGTATAGGCGCCCTGTTTTTCCCAGTAAAGATTCTGGGCGCCCAGAGCGATGGAGGAGCCTTTAAGCGATTCGCCTACCTGGTGCAATGCGGTAAACGTCGGTGCGATCATGATTTCTACATTCTCGGCGTTTTCCACCAGATCCTTAAGCGCTTTAGCGTCCTCGACGGCTTGTGAGCCGGTTTTGTGCATTTTCCAGTTGCCTGCGATCAGTGGTGTTCGATTGCTCATCGATTGTTTTCTCCTTTATCGCATTCAGCAATAACGCGAAACCTTCCGGTTTGGCATTGTCGGTTTACAATTGACCACCGATCATGGCGGCAAGATCCACCATGCGGTTGGAGTAGCCGGTCTCGTTGTCGTACCACGAGAGGACCTTGACCATGCTGTCGATGACATAGGTGGTCTGGGCATCGACCGTGGAAGAAAGCGTGCAGCCATTGTAGTCGGTGGATACCAGCGGAAGTTCGCTGTATCCGAGAATGCCCTTAAGCGGACCTTCGGAAGCTTCCTTGAGGGCTTCGTTGACATCGGAGGTGGTGACACCGGATTTCTCCACGTTGACGACGATATCCACGATTGAGACATTGGGTGTCGGCACCCGGATGGCCAGACCGTTGAGTTTACCATCCAGCTCGGGAAGAACGAGGGCCACGGCTTTGGCCGCGCCGGTGGTAGTGGGAATCATGGAAAGCGCGGCGGCTCTGGCCCGCCGAAGATCCTTGTGGGGGAAGTCGAGCAGGCGCTGATCGCCGGTATAGGCGTGGATGGTGGTCATCAGGCCGCTTTTAATGCCGAAATTCTCCATCAGCACCTTGGCCACGGGGGCCAGGCAGTTGGTGGTGCAGGAGGCATTCGAGATCACGTGGTGCTGCTTGGGATCGTAGGTGCTGCTGTTTACCCCCATGACGATGGTGGCATCCGGCTGCTGGGCCGGCGCCGAGATAATCACCTTGCGCGCGCCGGCGGTGAGGTGTTTGGAGGCATTGTCGTGATCCCGGAACAGACCGGTGCATTCGCAGGCGATGTCCACCCCGTATTCCTTCCAGGGAATTTTTTCGGGATCCTTGATGGCGGTATAGGCAATGTCCTTGCCGTTGACTTCAATGGCGCCTTCCTTGGCCTTGATGTCGGCCTCCAGTTTGTCATGAACCGAATCGAACTGAAGGAGATGGGCCATGGTCCCTGCGTCGGTCAGGTCGTTGATCGCAACCACCTCCACATCCGGGTGCTTCATGGCGGCGCGGAACACAACCCGGCCGATCCTGCCGAAACCGTTGATCCCGATTTTGATACTCATGTTGTTCTCCTTATGAAATTGTTTAAAAAATCAAAAAACATGTCGATCTTTTAAAAGGGGGATTCGAATTATCCTCGTTTGTTTCCCTTCAGGATGCCGCTGGCCATGGAAATGCTTCTCTTCCCGAAGGTTTCGATATTGGATGCGAGTTCAGTGAGTGGTAATTTTTTTCGGGCACTGGCGGCACGGATAAGAATGGGAAGGTTAACCCCGGAAACCACCTCGATGCAATTTTCTTCGAGAAACGAATAACTCAGATTGGATGGGGTGCCGCCGAACATATCCGTGAGAATCAGAATACCGTCATCGGTTTTCAGTTTCTTAATGGCATCGGCCAGTTTGTCGCGCAATTTATCCGCGTTTTCGTTTAAATCGATGGAAACGGCATCCATGGCGTCAGGTTTTTCACCCAGAATAAATTCCGCCGTTTCCAACAGTGCATCTCCAAGGCCGCAATGCGTAACAACTAAAACGCCAATCATAACTATCTCTCGATACCTATCTATGTTTTTTTTGGAGCACAGGAACGTTTTGCCTCTTTCATTCCGAAAGGGAGCGGTCGACGTCGCGATGAATCAGTTCCGTTTTGTATCCCGATGCCGTCAAGTGATCAAACAACTCTCTGGCGATAACCACGGAACGATGACGGCCTCCCGTACAGCCAATGGCAATGGTGAGGTATGCTTTGCCTTCTTTTTCGTATTGGGGAATCAATGTATCCAAAAGATCGAAATACTTGTCTAAGAATAAGCAAGTTTGTTCATTATTCAAGACAAAAGATCGGATTTTTTCCGATTCCCCGCTAAATGGACGCAGCGATTCATCGAAATAGGGGTTTTTCAGGAATCTTACATCCATGATCAGATCCGCATGAACGGGCGGTCCGTATTTGAAGCCAAAAGAGACGATTTGAAGATTCAGCGAGGTTTGCTCGCTTGCCGAACCGGCAAGCTTGCGGACAATGGCCTTGAGTTCGTGGATATTCAAATCCGATGTGTCGATGACGGTGTCGGCACTATTTTTGATGTCGGCCAGCGTCTTTGTTTCCTCGGCAATAGCCTGATCAATGCTTTTGTTCAGCGCCAGAGGATGTCTGCGGCGTGTCTGGCTGTATCTTCTAAGCAGAATGGTATCGTTGGCGTCGATAAAAACGATTCGGAAACCAAACCCCTTTGTTTTGAGCCCGCCAAGAACGGATTCGTATTGGTGGACAAACGACTTTTCCCTGAGGTCCATGCCGAAGACGAACCCGGCAAAGGTCGTTTCCGTATTGCCATAAAGATCGAGAAATGCCGGCAGAAGCGCAATCGGCATGTTGTCCACGCAATAATAGCCCTGATCTTCAAAGGCCGCCAGCGCGGTACTTTTACCGGACCCGGATTTACCCGTTACGATGATTATGGGGTGACTTTTCACAAATCTGGTTCTTCCAAGGCGTTAAAAGAAAAACGCCGATCAGGGCGATGCGTTGCTAAAAATCGTCATCGTCTTCGGAAATAATGGCAATGATTTCGTCGGCGCTGGTGGCGTTCATCATCATTTCCTTGAGAGACTCGTTTTTCAACATCCGAGACAGGCGAGCCAGCAATTTAAGATGAAGATTCGTGGCATGTTCGGGTGTGAGCAAGAGAAAAAACAAGTGCGTGGGCCGGCCGTCCATGGATTCGAAATCGACCCCTTGACGGCTCAAGCCGAAACCGAGCATCAGTTTGTCCAGATCCTTGAGCTTGCCATGGGGGATGCCGATGCCGCCGCCGATCCCCGTGCTCCCAAGCTGTTCACGCTCCATCAGCACTCGGACAATAGCGCTCTTGTCGATTCCGGTAATGCTCGAGATTGGTTCTCCCAGCTCGTTCAAAATGCCGATCTTGTCCTTGGCGTTAAGATCGGTCGAAATGGCCTCTTTGTTTAGAACATCCAGAATTTTCATTTTATATCACCAAGTTACGTATTTTTCCAGATTGAGAGGACAAAAGAGGATTCAAGCGTTTCGATTTTGTTGGATGCATTCATCAACGTCTTTTGGGTAAAAAAACCTTTTTGCCGACAAAAATCGCACCGATTGCGTTTTCGCAGATCCTTATCGTGAGTTGACAACCGGCTGTGTGGCATTGATATCGTCAAAACTGCTTGCGTTTGCTCGATGACAGGATGCCCATCATCTCCCTGTATTTGGCGACGGTTCGACGGGCGATATTGATGTTGTCGGCCTTTAGCATTTCAGCCATTTTACTGTCGCTGTAAGGCTTTTTCGGGTTTTCGCTTTCAATCAGTTTCTTTATTTTGGCCTGAACACTGGCCGAGGCGATGTCTTCGCCATGAACGCGTTTGATGGAGCTGTTGAAAAAGTATTTAAGCTCGAAAATACCTTGGGGGGTGTGGGCGTATTTATTAGTGGTCACCCGGCTGATGGTGGATTCGTGCATTTCGATGTCTTCGGCGACATCGCGCAGAACCATGGGTTTCAAATGTGCAACGCCTTTTTCGAAAAATTCGCGTTGAAATTTGAGGATGCTTTCCATGACTTTGTAAATGGTTTTCTGCCGTTGGTGAATGCTGCGAATCAGCCATGCTGCGGAACGCATTTTATCGCGAATGTAGTCCTTGGCGTTGGCGCTGACTTCGTCCTTGCGGGAGATGGCGCGTTTGTAAAACTGATTGACCTTCAGTTTGGGCATGCCGTCGTCGTTTAAAACGATGACAAAATCGTCCTCACTTTTATAAACGTAAATGTCGGGGACAATATAATGGGGCGTCTCCTCGCTGAACTCTCTGCCGGGTTTGGGCTCCAGGGCCCTGACCACATTGACGGCGGCGACCACATCTTTCAGTTTTACCTTCAGGGCCTTGCAGATGGCCTTGTAATTCTTGTTTTCCAGATTTTTTAAATGATCGGAGATGATGTCCGTGACCAGGCTGTTGTCCAGATTCAACATGCGCGCCTGGAGCAGGAGACATTCGCGAAGATCCCTTGCGCAGACGCCCACGGGATCGAAGGATTGCATGGTTTCCAGGACATCCTCCACCATTTCGATGGAGATGCCGCTTTGCTCGCACAGCTCCTCGACGGACAACTGCAGGTATCCGTCCCGGTTCAGGTTGCCGATGATCAGGCTGCCCACCTGTTTTTCAATGTCGGTGGGCGAGAGCATTAAAAGCTGCCACAGCAAATGGTCGCTCAAGGACTCTTTTGAAGAGACAAAGGCTTCATATTGCGGTGCTTCACGGCTTTCGGACTCGAAATTGACCTTGCCCGGCGAATTGTATTCGTCGATGTAATTGCTCCAGTCGATGTCATCGTTGATTTTTTCTTCAATGGTGACTTCGCGGGATTCTTCGCTTTCTTTGGCCGGAGCTTCTTCGGTCTCGCCTTCCTTGTTGCGGTCCGGCGTTTCCTGAATCTCTTCCAGCGTTGGATTTTCTTCCAACTCCTGGCGGATGGCGTCCACCAGCTCAAGGCGGGACAATTGTAGCAATTTGATCGCCATCTGAAGCTGTGGCGTCATGATCAATTGCTGGGTCAGTTTGAGTTGTTGTCTGAGTTCGATTGCCATCTGTGCCTAATTGGTGTCTTTAGTGTACATTCGTCAGAGGGTAAATTCGTCTCCAAGGTAAATGCGCTTGGCGATGGGGCTGCTGGCGATCTCTTCCGGTGTGCCGGTTTCGATCACCTTGCCGTCGCTCAAGATAAATGCCGAATCGCAGGCGCCTAAGGTCTCGCGAACGTTGTGATCGGATATTAAAATACCGATGTTTCGAGACTTCAAATGCGCGATAATTTTTTTTATGTCGATTACTGCCAGTGGGTCGATTCCGGCAAACGGCTCGTCAAGGAGCATGAATGCCGGGTCGGTGGCCAAGGCCCGGGATATTTCCAGGCGACGCCTTTCTCCGCCGGAAAGCACCGCTGCCCTGGTTTCGGCCACATGCGTGATTCCCAACTCCTCCAGCAGACTGTCGGCCCGGTCATTGCGCTGCCGTCGGTTGAGCGGCAGGGTTTCCAATATGATCAGGATATTCTGGCGGACCGTCAACTTGCGAAAAATGGACGCCTCCTGCGGCAGATAGCCGACACCGGCTTTTGCCCGCATATGCATGGGATCGTCCGTAATGTCTTTTTTCTCAAGTAATATTTTCCCGGCGTCCGGTTTGACCAGGCCTACCGTCATGTAAAACGTCGTGGTCTTTCCGGCGCCGTTGGGCCCCAGAAGGCCGATTACCTGGCCGCTTTCCACGCACAGGCTGACCTTGTCCACGACGCGTCTGCCCCGGTAGGACTTGACCAGCTCGTTAACCGATAAGGTGGTCATGATCGCATCCCATCCTTCACCTCCATCATTCCAGCCCGGAGTCCTCAGGCAGGATGATGGCTTTTACCCGGCCATTGGATCCGCCTTCGACGGTAAATCTTCCATCGTCCCTGTAAAAGGTAATCTTTTCGCCGCTGATGGTGTTCTCTCCGCTGGTAATCGTGGCCTCGGGACCGATCAGGGTCAAGACACGGTGTGCCGTTATATATACTGCCTGCCGGGCAACAGCAAGCCTATTGTCAAATTTAATTTGAACGTTGCCGGTGGCAACCAACTTCTCAAGGGATTGGGACGCGGGGGCGGCCTGATTGCCCGAACCGCCCTTGAAATAAACCTTGAGGCTGTCCGCCAGAATTTGCGTATCGCCCTGGTTGGCCTTGACCTGGCCGATGAATTCGGCGCTGTTGTTGGCCGAATCGGATATCAGCCGCTGGGCGGTGATATGGATTTTTTGCGCTTTTTTCGCGTCGGCCGAAGCGGGAAGAGTCTCTTGCGCCGCAAAGGCCGGGCCGCATGGCTGGCATAGCAAAACAGCCAGCAAGAACAGGTCCGCCGCCGGGATTCGGTCAGAGCTGAAGATCTTCACTTATCGTTCCTTTTACGTCGCCATCAAAATTGGCGATGTTGGTCTTTAGGTCAATTTGCATGGAGCCGGCCGTAAGGCTGGCCGAGGCGCTCGAAATACTCACCGGGTCGTCGGTCGTGAGCTTACGCGTATCCGGATCGTAGACAACCGATTGGGTCTCGAACCGATAGAGGCGTGTAGTGGCCACGACGTCTCCGGAAACCACCAGACGATTGGTCTCGGTGTGAATGATTCCCTCCTTGGCAGTCAGGCGAACGTTGTCCCCATCGGTCATGAAGACTTCAACACTGGGGTTGACCAGCACCATGGTATGGGTTTCGTTGACCAAGCTCGCCGATTCGGCTTCCATGTGCCATTCGCGAATGCCGTTTTTGGTCGCGGTCTGGCGGACCTTGTTAAGGTGCATGTCCGCCTCTTTTTCGATTTGCGACAAAACGATCTCGGGATTTTGCATGGCCCGCCGGTACCCCACGAAAACAAGCGCGGTGGCGATCAGCAAAAAGATAACGATCCCGATCAGGATGCGTTTGATCCAGCGGCTCTTCACGCAAACAGCCTTTGAACAAGATCGTCCCAAAGGCCCTTGGCTTTCAGGATTTCCTCGCAGATTTCCCGTACCGCCCCGCGCCCTCCGGGAGCCTTGGTGGTAAGCACGGCCGCCTGTTTGACAAGGTCGTGGGCGTCGGCTACGGCAATGGGCACTCCGATCCGGCGCATCACCGGCAGGTCCGGCAAGTCATCACCCACGAACGCCGTGTGCTCGGCGGTTGCGCCGGTCTCTTCCAGAACGGCTTTCAGGGCGGCCGCCTTGTCCCGAATGCCGTCTTTGAGAAGCGTGATCCCGAGATTTTCGCAACGGTGAACCAGAGCCATGGAGCGGCGGCCGGTGATGATGCCCACGGGGATGCCCGCCTCCTTGACAAGGCGCAGGCCCAGGCCATCTTTCACACTGAATATCTTGGTTTCCTGGCCTTCGTCGTTATAGATCACCTGGCCGGTGGTCAGTACGCCGTCAACGTCCAGCAAAAGCAAATCTATGGTTTTTAGCGGATTTTCTTGCATTGGCGATTTATCAGGTATCAATGGCGTTTCGTATGGCTTTCAATTCTTTCAGCAAACCGGGAAGCTGATCGAGGTGAAGCGAGTTGGGTCCATCACAAAGGGCCTGGTCGGGGTTTTCGTGCACTTCGAGAAAAACACCGTCCACGCCCGCCGCGACGGCCGCCCGGGCAAGCACCGGGGCGAACTCGCGCTGGCCGCCGGAACTGGTTCCCGCACCACCTGGCAATTGAACACTGTGGGTGGCATCGAACACCACCGGCGACCCGGTTTTCTGCATGATGGCAATACCTCTGAAATCCACCACCAGATTGTTGTAGCCGAACGACACGCCCCGTTCGGTGATCATGGGCTGTACACTGGTCACGGAACGGATTTTCTCGATAATGTTGACCATGTCCCAGGGCGCCAGAAACTGTCCTTTTTTAACGTTCACCGGTTTGCCGGTTTTGGCGATTTCTAAAACGAGGTCGGTTTGACGGCAGAGAAACGCAGGAATCTGGATAACATCCAGCACCCTGGCCGCCGCTTCGACTTCCTGGATACGGTGAACATCGGAGATGACCTTGGCGCCGACGGTTTCCTTCACCTTGGATAGTATTTCGAGTCCCTTTTGGATGCCGGGACCGCGGTAAGAGGCGATCGACGTGCGATTGGCCTTGTCATACGAGGCCTTGAACGTGAACGGGATCCCCAGGCTGTCGGTAATCTCCTTGAGTCGGGAGGCGATGCGCAATGTCACCGCTTCGTCTTCGATGACGCAGGGACCGCTGATCAGGAAAAATGGTGTTTTGCTTTTCATGGGAAATTGCTCTTTCGATTGGTTCAAAATTATGATTTACTATGTATCCTCAGGCAGTTAAAAAGTCAAGCGAGTAAAAACTTTGCCTTGAAAGCTAGTGGTTTAACTGATATTGTCCACCATTTAAGGCAATGCGATCGTTCAAATACGCAAGTGACAACCGAAAGGGTAGTATCTTTTGAAGAAACACGGGAGTTCGTTTAAACCGGTGTTCCTGATTATTCTGGTGCTCATGGTCTGCGTGCCGTTGGTCTGGCTGACCAGTGTCCGCCTGGAGGGAACCGTTCCGGCCATTGAACTGAATATGAAGGCCCCATATATCGGGACCTCGAGAACCGTTTCGGTCACCGTTTCCGACGTCGGCAGCGGTGTCCGCAAAATCCTGATGGCTATAATCCATGAAGATGAAGAGGGAATCCTGCTGCAACAAAGCTTTCCCTCGGCGGGATTTTTTGCCGGTGGAAAGGAAAACACGGTCACCGTGGATGCCACCATTTCACCCAAAACCCTGGGCCTGACAGACGGGAAAGTCGTGCTGCGCGTGGCGGCATGGGATTATTCCCTGCGCAAATGGGGCAAGGGAAACCAGGGGGATCTGGAAAAGCAAATTCAAATCGACACCCGGGCGCCCAGCATCAAAATGATCAGCCGGTTCCACAACCTCAACCAGGGGGGCAGCGGGCTTGCCGTTTACCGGCTTTCGGAAGAGTGCCCGGAAAGCGGCGTGAGTGTCGGCGATCATTTTTACCCGGGCGTTGGCGGCCTTTTCAATGATCCGACCGTTCATTTGGCCCTTTTCGCGCTCGATTACAAGCAAGGCAAGAAGACGCCCGTGGTGGTCACCGCCGAGGACCGGGCGGGCAATCGCTCCACCTCCGGGATCATTCATCACATTAATGGACGGAGCTTCAGAAAAGACGCCATCAATTTGTCCGATAGGTTTTTCAATGCCAAAATGCCGGATTTCGAAAAATATTTTCCGGAAACGGCAGGAGGCAGCCCGTTGGAGTTGTTTTTAAAAGTTAACAGCGAGCAGCGCCGAAAAGACAACCGGCACATCTTCCGAATCACTGCCCAGTCGCAAAAGGAGATCCTTTGGGATGGCGCTTTTTTGCGCTTGCCCGGGTCGGCCAACCGGGCCCGCTTTGCCGATCAGCGCACCTACTTTTACGGCGGTAAAGTGATTGATCGCCAGATTCACATGGGCATCGATCTGGCATCCACCAGCGGGGCCGACGTGCCGGCGGCCAACCGGGGAAAAGTCGTTTTTACCGGAGATATCGGAATTTACGGCAACACCGTTATTCTCGACCACGGGATCGGCCTGTTCACGCTTTACGCCCATCTGCGGCATATTTCCGTCACCGACGGTCAGATGGTCGAAAAAGGGGAGATCATCGGCAAGACCGGAATGACCGGGCTGGCCGGCGGCGATCACCTGCATTACGGAACCATTGTCCATCAGACCTATGTCAATCCCGTAGAGTGGTGGGACGGGTCGTGGATCAAAAACAACGTTACCAGTAAAATCGAAGACGCCAAAAACAGATAGCGCTTACCAGGAGAAAGACAGACAACGCATGGGAACCTCCAATATCCGGAAGACCTACCAAGAGATCAACGAAAAAATCCGATCCGGCGATGTGGTCGTGGTCACCGCCGAGGAAATGATCGATATCGTCAACGATAACGGCGCCGAGGAAGCGGCCAGGCAGGTGGATGTGGTTACCACGGGCACATTCGCCCCCATGTGCTCTTCGGGCGCATTCATTAATTTCGGCCACAGCAAACCGGGGATCAAGGCGTCCAAGGTGTGGTTCAACAATGTACCGGCCTATGGTGGCATCGCCGTGGTGGATTGTTATCTGGGCGCCACCGAGCCCTGCGAGGATGACCCGCTCAACAAGGTTTACCCCGGCGAGTTCCTCTATGGCGGCGGGCATGTCATTCAGGATCTGGTGGCGGGCAAGGAGCTGCATTTCAAGGCCACGGGCTATGGAACGGATTGCTATCCCAGGCGGGAGCTGGAGAAAACGGTAACTCTCGAAAGCTTGCCCCAGGCCACCCTGTGCAACCCGCGCAACGGCTATCAGAACTACAATTGTGCGGTCAATCTGACCAAAAAAACCGTTTACACCTACATGGGTACCCTGAAACCAGGCATCGGCAACGCCAACTACTCTACGTCCGGCCAACTGAGCCCCCTCTTCAATGATCCGTATTATCGAACCATCGGCCTGGGAACGCGGATTTTTCTGGGGGGCGGCGTCGGCTATGTCACCTGGCACGGCACCCAGCACAACCCCAACGTCAAACGCGGGGACAACGGCGTGCCCCTCGGCGGGGCCGGCACCTTGATGGTCATGGGCGACATGAAACAGATGAGTCCTGACTTTTTGGTCGGGGTCAGTATGGTGGGCTACGGTTGCTCGCTGTCTGTCGGGCTGGGTATCCCCATTCCCATTTTGGATGCCGAGATGGCCCGGTTCACGGCCGTTACGGACGACCAGATTTATACCCAGATTATCGATTACGGCGGCGATTATCCGCAAGGCAAGGCCAGCGACCTGGGGCAGGTCAGCTACGGGGAGCTTAAAAGCGGTACGATCACCGTCAAGGGCAAATCCGTTCACACGGTGCCCATGTCCAGTATGGTCAAGGCCCGTCAGATCGCAGATACCCTCAAACAATGGATTGGCAAAGGGGACTTCCAACTGGGCGAGCCCCAATTTACCCTACCGGGGCCGAGCTGACGATCACGACGGGACACCGGCCGAAGGAAAGGCGCCATGGCGAAAATGATCAGAGTGTTTATTGCCGTGCCGGTTCCGGATGCCGTCGGCGTCTTTATTAAACACCTTCAGGACCGGCTAAAGCCCCTGATTGACGGCATTCGCTGGGTGCCGACAGGCAATGTGCACTTGACCCTTGCCTTTTTAGGGGATATTTACGCGGACCGGGTTCCCAAAATCGCTTGCCGGTTGGATGAAACCGCGGGGGTGCTCCCTGTTTTTTCGCTTTGTGCCAAAGGGGTGGGCGCGTTTCCCCATTTTAAGCGGGCAAGGGTAATCTGGGTTGGGTTGCACGGCGATCTGTCTTGTCTTCAAGACCTTTACCAAGCCACCTGGAAGACGATCGAACCTCTCGGGTTCGAGCCTGAAAAACGCCCGTTTCGTGCGCACCTGACCATCGGAAGAACCCGTGGCAAAGGCAAGGCGCGCGCGCTGGGCAAATTACCGGAAGCCATGCAGGCGCCATCCGATGCCTTTGACGTTAACGAGGTACACCTTTACCAAAGTGTGCTGAAACCGACGGGCGCTCACTATCGCCTGCTGCATACGTCATTTTTAGGCAGCTGATGTTAGGCCGTTTTTCTGTCAGCAAGACAAACCTGTCGGCCACGATATCACTGTATCTTTTAGGAGCGGGTCATGCCCGCGAAAAACAATAATTGATCTTAATCAGATAACCCCTTTGGGTTATTGGAATTTTTGGGGAGGTTGGAATGACCGATTCAGCGGACAAAAACAAGGCCGTGGATGCCGCCATGGGGCAGATCGAACGCCAATTCGGCAAGGGTGCCATCATGAAGCTGGGGGCGCGGCCCGTGGAGGATATTCCCGCGATTTCCAGCGGTTCCATCGAACTGGACCGGGCCTTGGGAATAGGCGGGCTGCCCCGGGGCCGGGTTATCGAGATCTTTGGCCCCGAATCCTCCGGCAAAACGACCCTGGCGCTGCATGCGGTGGCCAATGCCCAGAAACAGGGCGGCATCGCCGCGTTCATCGACGCGGAACATGCCCTGGATACGGCTTACGCCAAGAAGCTGGGCGTCAATTGCGACGAGCTGCTGGTTTCCCAGCCTGATACCGGGGAGCAGGCCCTTGAAATCGCAGATATGCTGGTGCGCAGCGGCGCGATTGACATCATGGTCATCGACAGTGTCGCGGCGCTGGTGCCACGGGCTGAAATAGAGGGTGAAATGGGCGATGCGCACATGGGGCTGCAAGCACGACTGATGTCCCAGGCGCTGCGCAAGCTGACCGCCACCATCGGCAAAACCATGACCTCGGTGATTTTCATCAACCAGATCCGCATGAAGATCGGGGTGATGTTCGGCAACCCGGAAACCACCACCGGTGGCAACGCCCTGAAGTTTTATTCCTCGGTCAGGCTCGATATCCGGCGTATCGGCGCAATCAAGGACGGCCAGGATGTGGTCGGCAACCGTACCCGGGTCAAGGTGGTCAAAAATAAAATGGCCCCGCCTTTCAAGGAAGCCGAATTCGATATCATGTACGGCGAAGGCATCTCCCGGCAAGGCGATCTGCTGGATGTGGGCGTCGGCGCCGGTATTATTGATAAAAGCGGTGCCTGGTATTCCTACAACGGGGAACGGATCGGCCAGGGGCGTGAAAACGTGAAAAAGTTCCTCCGGGACAACCCCGACCTTTTTGCCACCGTCGAAGCCAGGGTGCGTGAGGCCGTGGGGCTTACGGCGGACGGCACCGAAGAGAGCAAGGGTGCACCGGAAAAAGCGGAAAAGACCAAAAAAAAATAACGACCTGATGATAAACGGCCTGCATCAAGGGTCGGCAAGCAGAGAGAAACATTTTTTAGGAGAGGGTTTATGACCGGCAATGAAATTAGGCAACGCTACCTTGAGTATTTTCAGAAACATGGCCACCGGGTGGTGCGCAGTTCTTCCCTGATTCCCCAGGATGACCCCACGCTGCTTTTCACCAATGCCGGCATGGTGCAATTTAAACGGACGTTTCTGGGAGAGGAAAAGCGCGATTACCACCGCGCCACCACCTCTCAAAAATGCGTGCGCGCCGGCGGAAAACACAACGATCTGGAAAACGTCGGGTACACGGCCAGGCACCACACCTTTTTTGAAATGTTGGGCAATTTTTCCTTTGGCGACTATTTCAAGGAAAAGGCCGTTGATTTTGCCTGGGACCTGTTGACCAATGGCTACGGCCTGCCGGCGGAAAAGCTGTGGGCCTCGGTTTATCTGGATGACGACGAGGCCTACGATCTGTGGACAAAACGCATCGGCATCCCCGAGTCGCGCATGGTCCGGTTGGGCGAAAAGGAAAATTTCTGGGCCATGGGCGATACCGGTCCCTGCGGCCCGTGCAGCGAGATTCACCTGGATCGGGGAGAGGAATTCGGATGCGGCAGCCCGGATTGCGACGTGGCCTGCGACTGCGACCGGTTTCTGGAGATCTGGAACCTGGTCTTCATGCAGTTCAATCGCGACGAGGCGGGGGTCATGACCCCGCTGCCCAAACCCAGCATAGACACGGGGCTGGGCCTGGAGCGCATGGCCTCGGTGATTCAAAACGTCAACACCAACTTTGAAACCGATCTGATACTGCCCATCATCAACCGTACCGAAAAGCTTTGCGAGAAGCCCTACGGTCAGGACAGTGCGGTGGATGTGGCCATGAAGGTCATTGCCGATCACTCCCGCGCGGCCGCTTTTCTGATCGGAGACGGCGTGCTGCCGTCCAACGAAGGCCGAGGCTATGTACTGCGCCGCATCATGCGGCGGGCCATTCGTTACGGGCGCAACATCGGACTGATGCAGCCCTTTTTGCATGAGACCGCCCGGGTGGTGTTCGACATCATGGAGCCGGCTTATCCCGATCTCAAGGCGGGTTCGGCCTTTATCACCAACGTGATCGAAAACGAGGAAAAGCGTTTTTCGGAAACCCTGGACAACGGTCTCAGGGTCTTGAACGATGCCCTGGGAGAGATCCGCGCCAAGGGCGAGGATATCGTTCCCGGCGAGCTGATCTTCAAATTATACGATACCTTCGGGTTTCCCGTGGACATCGTGCGTGACGTGGTGCGGGACGAAGGCCTGCACATCGATACCGACGGCTTTGAAACGCGCATGCACAAGCAGCGCGAACAATCCCGCTCCAAGATCGCCTTTACCGGCGTTTCCGATGCCTACAAAAAGCTGAGCGCGGCAGGAGAAAAACCCGAATTCGTCGGTTATGGCACCTTGAGCTGCGAGGCCAGGGTGGTGCTGATCGTGAAAGACGATACCGCCATTCAAACGGCCGATGCCGGCGATACGGTGGAAGTGGTCACGACCGCCACCCCGTTTTACGGGGAAGCCGGCGGCCAGGTGGGAGACTGCGGAACCCTTGCCGCACCGGGAATGAAAATGGAGGTGTCCGACACCGTCAAGGATCCCACGGGAATTATCATCCACAAGGGCAAGATTCTGGAAGGGCGGATTCAAAACGACCAAACGGTTATGCTGACCGTGGACGGAGAAAGGCGCGCCTCGGTTGCCAAAAACCATACGGCCACCCATATCCTGCATGCCGCCCTGCGCCATGTGCTGGGCGATCATGTCAAGCAGGCCGGATCAATGGTGGCGGCGGACCGGCTGCGTTTCGATTTCAGTCATTTTTCCCAGATCGAGCCCGATGACCTGGATCGAATCGAAGACTTTGTCAATAAACATATTCAACAGAACGTTCCGGTCGACATGCAGGAAATGAGCATGGAAGAGGCTGTTGAATCCGGTGCAACGGCCCTTTTCGAGGAGAAATACGGCGACCGGGTGCGGGTGATCAGTCTGGAAAGCTTCAGCCGCGAGCTGTGCGGAGGCACCCACACCGGCCGAACCGGCGATATCGGGCTGTTTAAAATCTTGTCCGAATCCAGTGTTGCATCGGGTGTGCGCCGCATTGAGGCCGTTGCCGGCAACAAAGCCATTTTGGAGACGCAAAAAGAGAGCCGCATTCTCCATCATCTTGGGGCGCTGCTCAAGGATAAACCGGACGGCCTGGTTGGCCGTGTCGAGACCGTATTGAGCCAGTTGAAGCGGGCCGAAAAGGACGCCGGACAGCTGAAAACCAAGCTCGCCGAATTGCAGGCCGAGGGCGATGGCGAGCAGAGCCAGGAGATCAACGGCGTCGCCACCGTCATCAAACAGGTTCCCGTCGATAAACCTGCCGCCCTAAGGGAACTGGCCGACCATTTCAAGGACCGCCTGGGGTCCGGAATCGTGGTGCTTGGCGCTGAAACCGGTGGCAAGGCGCTCTTGATCGTTACGGTCAGCAAAGACCTTAACGGTCGCTTCCAGGCCGGCAAGATGATTAAAGCGATTGCCGGTGAAGTGGGCGGCGGCGGCGGCGGCCGGCCCGACATGGCCCAGGCCGGCGGCACTCAGCCCGAAAACCTTTCCAAGGCACTGGAAAAAGCGCGCGAAATCATAGCCAGTGGTTGATTCTCAAAGCATCGCTTGACGCTTAAAAAACTAAAAACAGCCATGGTCTTCCTGACCATGGCTGTTTGTTTTTTATGCGAGGGTGTACTCGTTATTTCAGGTTGCGTTGACCTTCATCGCCACTTCGATGACCATTTGGCCTTTATCCGTGGCACAGGGGATGGCGATAATCGGCAGGCCGGAAGGATAGGAAACCTTATGCTTGCCGACGACGACGCTGGGCACGCTGATGGAGGTTCCCGTGGAGGGAAAATCGGTTTTGGCGTTGCCGGCGATCATGTTTGCGATTTCGCCGATGGCGTCGGTGCAGTCGTCGTCAAGTTCGGTGACCTCGTCACCAAGTAATTTTGATACCATCTGCAGGGCCACCGGTTTGGATAAATTGATTACCACACAACCGGTGACGGTCCCTGACAAGCCGATGATACTGCTGATCTCAAAGCTTGGGACATTCCCTTTTTTTATCCCGGGTTTACCCAGCTTGAAAGGTACCTCGATCATGGTATCGAAAAGTCTCTTCACGGCTTTAATGAATGGATTGATGTATTTGATGTCCATTGGTCTCCAATCGCGGGAATCTCTGTTTTCGAATGGTTCCGGTCTGAATTTTAGGAAAAGTGCCGTGCCCTTAAAATGTAGAAAAGTTAAGTTTACTGTTTACTGGCTTATCATCGGCTGCTTTTCCGGTAACTTTACCATTATCGATAAAATCGGCAAAATTGTGCCATCGCCCTTTTTAGGGAAAAAAGTGTTTATCCTTTTAGAACGT
The DNA here is from genome assembly GCA_963668455.2 of uncultured Desulfosarcina sp. Classification (GTDB taxonomy): domain Bacteria; phylum Desulfobacterota; class Desulfobacteria; order Desulfobacterales; family Desulfosarcinaceae; genus Desulfosarcina. The sequence continues at coordinate 102,380 of CAXXOY010000007.1, read as the reverse complement.
CGATCATTGAATACGTCTTGCCTCGCTCTTTCTGGGATAATTTTCGGTCGAGAAAAACAACGGCGTCCAGGGTCCCCCCGGCATAGATATCGCGTCCGTTTACATTGTGCTTGAATTCGAAAACCACGGTTCGATCCGGGGAGGTCAATTGGTAGGTATGCCATCCATGACCGGCCAGAAAGGATTCGGGTATTCCCCATTTTTCCAACTGAACGTCAGGGCGCCTTTCCATTTCGATCCTGTCGGCTGTGAAGTCGGTCCCCATGCGTTTGAAACAATCAACCACGGCGAGGGCCGTACCGCTGGTATCCGCCTTCCCGGCTTGGTGGCTTTCCCGAACGGAAAGGGTGTAGTCTTTGAACAGATCCTTGAAGGTGGTTGCGGCATATTCCAGCATCGCCTGGAAACCGACAATTTGCTTGGCCATGTTGGGAGCGATGACGGCGCAAAGAGAAGATTCGGTTACTGCCTGGGTCAGGGCTTGGCGATCCCCACCGGTAGTGCCCATAACAAATGGGAGGGAATGACGACAATAGAAATCGGCATTGTCGTTCACGGCCAGCGGGTGGGTGAAATCAACAGTGATGAAATAGGGGTGGCGGCCTTTGATCTCGGCAATACGTGCCTCCCGATCAGCCGGGGAAACCAGCTCGAATTCGACGTCCTCGACCATGTGCCGTGTTTTTGTGACTTCCGGGCCGGTAAGGGAATAGGGCAGTACCTGAACACGCAAGTCTTTTAACGCGATTGCTGTAATCGCACTGGTGACGTTTCCTGGAAGACCATTTATCATAATGGGGATTTGCAGCATAAGAATTACTCCTGTTATTTTACTTATCGGAAGAAATGGACACGTCTTTATAAACGGTTTTGCCGATGGTCGCGGCAAGGCCCAGAAGCCGAGGAAACGCGTTTTCGTCGGCTTGGCGAATATGCCCGGCAAGATTGGCGGCAGCCTTCGGGATCCATTTTTCGAAACCCTGTTTGCCCTTCACGCGGGTTAAAAAACCAAAGGCGCCCAGCATTTGAAGATTGCGTGTGACCGCGCAGTACCGGTACCCCTGGATGAATGCAGATTGCTTGCATTGAATACGCATGCATGCCTGGTCGGCGGCGTAGCTTAACAGCGACTTTTTCAGCGTTTCACCCAGTTCCACATAAGGATCGATCAAAAGCGAAGCAATATCGTATTGAATCGGCCCCGGGCGCGCGCCTTGAAAGTCGATCAAATAGGGCCGGCCGTCGACAATCATGATGTTGCGGGATTGAAAGTCGCGGTGGATCAGACCGGCAACGCCCCAGGCAAGGGTGCGCTTTGCCAGGAGACCGAACTCGGCGGCCAGATCCTCGAAACGCACATCCATATCAAGGTAGCCGTTTAAAAACGCCTCCACAAAATAGCGGCACTCTTTATCGAGGATCAGATCGGCGTCGTAAGCCTTGGTCTGGCAGGTCCATGCCGTGTCAAAACCGGGGCCTGCCTTCTCGGTAAGATCCAGACATGTATCGATGACTTTTTTGTACAGCATCTCGACCGCTTCCGGGCTTTGAGCCTGGCGGACGGCCTGCTGTAAATGCACATCGCCCAGGTCTTCAACAAAGGCAAGGCCGCTGAATTCATCGGTGGCAACGATTGCAGGAACGGGAATACCGCAGGCGCGTAAATGGCGGCCGATGGTGACGAAGGCGTTGACCTCGCTGCCTTCAAGGTTTGGCGTCAGGCCATGGTCGGCGAGAATCAGACGATGGTGACGGCACGTAAGACGGAACCATTGGCGATCGGATCCGTCGCCTTTCAGGCAGTGCCGCTCGATTTGATCCCCACGCAAGTCGGAAAATGCCGTTTCAAAGGCGCCCGGTGCCAGCAGATCAATGGCGGCATCGCGCAAGCGCCGGGGCGTGCCCATATCCTGCCAGTAGTGGTCCTGGACAATGTGGGCGTTCAGACGCTCGCCCCTTTTTATCATCTTATCGTATGCGGCAATGATATCGCAGAACCCTCGCTCGGGCAGCCAATCCAGAATACGGCGGTCCATGACGTGGATGCCGGTAAAGGCCAGTCGCTGTTGAAAACGGTTGTCGGAACCCTTGCTGAAACGCTTGAAGCCGGTAACGCACCCCGTTTCATCGATCCGTACCTGATTGAAGGGCGGCCGGTCGTGCAGGACCAGAGTCACCGCCGGGGCGTCTAAGCCGGATATGTGAGCCTGATACACGTTCGCCAGATCAATATCCGTAACAATATCCGCATTGACAACGATAAAGGGGGTGTCATCCCAGAAATCGGCCAGATAACGGATGGCACCACCGGTTCCAAGAATATCGGGTTCGTGGCTAATCTCTACCGGCAGACCAAAATCGTTTTGGTGCAGATAGGCTTTGATCTGTTCAGACAGGTGGTGGGTGTTGACGGCAACAGCGCAGCAGCCGGCGCGTTTGAGGTTATCAATCATGCGCGCCAATACGGGCCTGCCGGAGACGGGAAACAAGGCCTTGGGCATGCGTTCGGTATAGGGGGCCAGGCGGGTGCCGAAACCCGCGGCCAGGATTAATGCCTTCATGGGCTAAGAAAAGACAGATACTGCTGAATCAACCCGTCGTAATGGGCAATTCGAGCCTCATCCTCATGATTTTTTATACCGTTTGTGGAAAAATACTTCAGGCCGTTGGAATAATTAATTTTGGAAACGGATTCGATTAAATCGATCTCTTTGTTTTTCACCATTTGCGTGCCGAGCTGCTGAATTTTTTTCAGCTTTTCCTTGGCGTCGGTGATCTCCTTGCGATTGGCACGATAGAATTGCAACACCACCCGGTAGGACTCGAAATAGGGTTTCATGAATGCCGCGAACCACTTTAATTTCCGATACCCCGAGGAGGTAATCTGGTAACTGTCCGGAATCGTTTGGTGAGGCATCAACATGGCATCGTTGATGAAGGTCTTGATGGTTTTTCTTATATACCGTTCCGAAGAAAGCTCGACGTCATAGGCGAATTCGTATTTGAAGAAGTCCTGAAAAAAGGCATACTCTTTGTGCAGGTCATAGGCGTTGAACTGGAAGGCGTCCTTTTTTAAAATGGCCAGCGCGGTGTAGGCGGCAGGCACCAGATAGGAGATGCAGTTGTTTTTGTAAAACTCCAACAGGCTGCGTTTGGCCGGGCTGACCATGAATTCGGTGCGGTCTTCCGGGATATCCTTGTCTCCGGGGGCTTTCTCGATCAATTTGCGTGACAGATAATGCTCAATGGCGTATTCCATGGCCGCGTCGGCGTTGACGATGATGGTGTCGGCCAGTTTGGCGCCCTGACTGGTAACGAAGGCCAGGTAGGTGTTCACCACCTCCATGATTTCCTGCCGGGAAAATCGTGATTTTGCGATATTGAGGATGCCGGCGGCAACGAGCCCGGGAGGGGTGACCACGGTCTGCCGGTCGATGGCGTTGATGATTCGCCATCCCAGGTTGCGGACGAACACATTGACCTGTTTTTGCGGCATCTGATCCAGGGTGGTTCCCATTTCATCCAGAAGATCCCGGGTGGAGATGGGCTCATGGAAATTGATGTAGATCTTGCCATAGCGTTTTTTGAGAAAACGCCTGGCCTTGATGACCTGGCTGAAGGTTTCGGTCTCTTTTTTCCCGCCTTCGACCTCGTGGATATAGGCGTTTTCCTCGATGATCCGGTCGTAGCCGATATAGACGGGGACGAAGATCATGTCGTCGCAGGCCTCTTTGCGATAGGCATCCAGCAGGATCGAAATCAGCCCCAGCTTGGGCATCAGCAGCTTGCCGGTGCGGCTTCGGCCGCCTTCGATAAAGAGCTCGATGTTGAACCCTTCTTCTAAAAGCATGTACAGGTAGGCGGAAAAAACCCGCGAATAAAGCACGGCCCCCCTGAAAGTGCGCCTCAGGAAAAAAGCGCCGCCGCCCCTAAATATCGGTCCCAGCGGCCAGAAGGAGAGATTTTTTCCGGCGGCGATATGAGGGCAGGGCATATTGTTGTTATGAAGCACATAAGACAAAACCAGGTAATCAATGTGGCTTTTGTGACAGGGAATCAGAATCAGCGGCCCCTTTTGGGACATGGCCTTGACGCGGGACAGCCCCGCCTTGTCGATAACGGCCCCGTCGAACATGGAGTTGAAAATCCATTTCAATCCGTAGGACAAAAGACGAATAATGGTCGGGGAATAACGGGCGGAAATTTCGTCAAGATATTCGTCGGCTTTTTTCCTGATTTTATTTATGGGTTCCTGGCGCGCCTTGGCATGCTTTTTTATGAAGATGCGCATGCGGTCGCCGGTAAGAATCGATTCCTTGAGTTCCTCGTTGGTTTTGAGGATAGGGCCGGTGATGCTCTGGCGATGGCGATCGTGCTGCACCATAAGCTGGTATCTGAGGCGATGCGCCTGCTGTTCGGCGCTTGTGTCGGATTGCTGGCTGAGCCAACGTTTTAAATTCAGCGGCTGGGAGAGTTCAACGAATATTTTGCCGGGGTGGCGGAACAGGGTGAAAATCTTTCTAAGGGCGCCGGGCTGCTGGGATGTTCCAAAGAGGGCGTCGATAAAGTTGGGCATCGCCGGCAGAGGATTTCTGCTGAAAAACATCAGTTGCGGGACCAGGTAAATAGGGTGATCGATCTTTTTTTGCATCTCGATCAGATAGACCAATGGATCGATCCTCTGCTTTACGAATCGGCGGTAGAACCCTTTTTTTTCAACCAACGAAAGAAAACCGCATTTTGTTTCCACAAGGGCGCGGCGGTAATAGTCGCTGCGGTAAGGACTGAGCAGACTGCGCTGCCTGAACAATGCATCCAGCTGGGATATACAGACGCGCAGAATTCGTGATACGGGCTGCCAGCAATAAATGCGGCAATCGAAGGCCACAAGGGGCGTCGGCAGCATGAGCTGGCGGTAACGGGTATGTGCAAAGAGAAATTTGAAACGGCTTTTGTGCTTGGCGGTATAGACGATAATGGCATTGTCGGGCAGATTCTTTACGATATCGGCCTGTTCGGCGCCCATGAAAACGCCGCGAAACAGTCGTTTTAAAAATAGTGCGGAAAGCGCTCCCGTGAATGCGGGAAGAAAACACAGATAGTGGTCCCGGGAATGCTTCAGCAATCGCTGGATGCCGTTTCGAATCTTACCGGGAATCACGGTAATCGGTTGTTTTTTATTATTCTTCATATTTTCTTAAAGACGGTTTTGCGGCGTTGATAGGCAAAGCTTTTGCAAAAAGTAGCAGATGACTTAACCCTTTGCAATGCCATAATAAGAGAACAAAAATATGCTTGCGCTGGATAGGCTTCTATGTTATTTCCAAAGAACTTGATAGCTTCACCGCGTCGACAGCTATCTGATTGAAATCCCATTGATAAAAAGATCCTCAAGTTATTCAGAACATGCTGGATAAGGTACATAGGAATTAGTCCATCGAGACACCATGGCGGCGAGCATGCACATGGGCCGATGAAACCGTTTTAATCTGTCAAACTTAATTAAGTACGAAGGAGGATGAGTCTCTATGAAAACGTTAATTGGTGGAGCCGTGGCAGCTGTTCTCGGCCTGATTGGCTTGTCGGTATGGTTTGGTGAATTCCTTCAGCTTCTTGCCGGCGCGATTCCGGTGATGCTGTTGCTTGGTGGCGGCCTTGCCCTTTACCTGGGGTTCGACGAACTCAAAGATACCTGGAAAAAGGACGACTCCGCTGAAGACACTGCCTGTGACGACTCCGATAAATACAAACAAGAAATCGATGACCTCAAAAAAGAGATCGAAACGCTGAAATCAGATAAATAAACCAGCGTTCCATCGACTTGGAAAATACTGCCCCGACGGGTTCGCCCGCCGGGGTTTTTGTTGTTGTCGAAATGTTGACAGTTGTGCCTTTATGTTTAAGGTTTGCTTTTTTCGGGCCGATACAAATATCCACGAGGATGTTGCCTCACAAAAAAAACGAAAGGAATTGGCGTACTCTCAAAGACGCGCAACAAAATTAGCAAACCCCATGAAACCGTTAAAATCAGATCTACCGTTAACAATCGACGAGGCCGTCGCCATGCTTTTGGCGGACCTCCCCTTGCTGGATCGCACCCGACTGGGGGCGATGACAAGCGAGGAACTGAACATCATAAACCAAGCCGTTGGCCTTCAGATCGCAAGCGATTTCCGTTTGTGGGGCGGAAACGATGCGCTTTTAAATGCCTGCCTGGAAGCACTTGATCACAGCGAAGAAGACGATGACGACCCCACCATGGTAATTATTCGGGCCATGTGGAAAAAATTACAGGAGACACATGTATTAAGGGTTGTAAAATAACCGGGCGAGTCATCTAACTCGTTTTATGGCTAATCGTATTGCATTACCGTTTCAATGCGTTGCCGATAGGCTGCAAGTGATGGCTTCCAGGCCGAGACGATATCCGTCATAGGCTCTCCCGCCTCGATGGATTGACGGACGGTGGCATCACCGATGATCAGATCCATGGGCAGTCGTTCATACTCGTACTCGTAAGGCGTTTTTTTATAAGCGAATTGGTTCGGGTATAGATGATAAATCGCCTGATACAATCCCAACGAAAGCGCATAGGGCGAATAGCGCTCCGGATCACTGACGTGAATCTGGAAGCCCGTGCAGGTTTTTCCGGCCCATTTGTTGGACGTGGGCTCGAATGCCACGGGCCGCAATACGACGCCGTCCAGAAGCGCCGGTTCGATTCTTTCGATTAATCGATCCACCTCGATGAAGGGGGCTCCGAAAAGCTCGAACGGCTGGGTGGTGCCCCTGCCTTCGGAGATATTCGTCCCCTCCCAGATTACCTGCCCAGGATAAACCAGGGCCGATGCGGGTGTCGGCAGATTGGGCGACGGCGCGACCCAGGGAAGCCCTGTATCGACAAAGTGCATCTTCCGCTTCCATCCTTGCATCCTGATCACTTCCAGATCGCAGTCAATCCCAAACGCTTCGTTGAACATTATGGCCAACTCCCCGATGGTCAGGCCATGGCGCATGGGGATGGGAAAACGGCCCACGAAGGAGGCCCACTCGCTTTTCAGCAGATTGCCCTCCACCCGGGTGCCGCCAATTGGGTTGGGACGGTCCAGGACGATAACTTTTTTTCCATGTTGACGCGCCGCCTCCATGCAGTGGGAAAGCGTGTAAATAAATGTATAGACCCGCGTGCCCACATCCTGAAGGTCCACCAGCAAAATGTCGATGGACGCCAGCATGCTTTCCGTGGGAACGCGTGTCTCGCCGTAAAGGGAGAAAACCGGCAGGCCGGTTAGGGGATCGAACCGGTCCGCGGATTCGATCATGTTGTCCTGCTTTTCGGCGCAAAAACCGTGCTGCGGCGAATAAAGCGCCTTGAGTTGTCCGGGAAGGCGTTCGTTGATCAATTTTCGGGCATGGACCAGGCCGGCGTCAACCGAGGCCGGATTGCACAAAAGTCCCAGACGCCGGTTTCTCACGACGGATGGGGGCTCGGTCAAAAACGCTTCCAAACCGGTGCATATCGTTATCATTGCGATGATTTCCTTTCGTGCTTATTTTCTATCACAACGGATGGACGGTTTAAAGATCGAAGCCGGGCGCTGCGGTAAATTCCTTGACAGGTAGGTGTTTTATAACTAAGTAATTCTGCTTGTTAATTAATATCTTACCCAAACAGGCCGCCCCACCTGATTTTCCTGGTACGGTTCAGGCCTTTTCGGCCGGCGCTGTTCAATATTTAAAAAAGGATCGGTTGACGATTGAAAATCAATTTTTCAGGCATCGTTATCATTGTTGGCGCATACGGGAGCGGAAAGACGGAAGTTTCGGTCAATCTTGCCGCCTTCATGAACGAGCGGGGTATTAAGGTTCGGCTGGCTGATCTGGATTTGGTGAATCCTTATTTCAGAACCCGTGAAGCCCGGCATATTTTAAAAACCCTTGGGGTTGACGTGGTTCTGCCGCCGGTTCAGTATATGCAGGCTGACCTGCCGATCCTGACTCCTGAAGTTTCGGGCATGCTCCGTCAGCCCGAGGGCCTGACCCTTCTGGATGTTGGTGGAGACGATGTGGGCGCAACGGTTTTGGCGGCGCTGGCCGATGCATTGGGGGAAAAGCCGGCCAAGGTTCTGCAGGTGATCAATCCCAACCGGCCTTACACGGACTCCGTAGAGGGATGCTTGAAAATCAAAGAGCAGATCGAAGCCAAGGCCAAGATGAGCGTTACGGGGATCGTGGGCAATGCCAATCTCATGGAGGAAACGGAAGTGGACACGATCCTTGATGGTTATGATTTTTGCAAAAAGGTGGCAGCCGCAGCTGAATTGCCGCTTGAGTTCATTACCGTTCCCAGCGCACTGTTGACCCGACTTCCTAAAAACGATATTCAGTGCCCGATGCTGGCACTCAACAGGCAGATGGTGCCCCCCTGGAAACAGGCCGAGAAATTCGATTTCAAATAAGACATTTGAAATTTCAAATGCGACGAAGGAGCAAATTATGGCTTATCAACACACTATCGACAAAGACCGCTGTAAAGGCTGTGGCCTGTGCATCGCCGTCTGTCCGAAAAACGTACTGGAGATTTCTCCGGACGTGAACGCCAAGGGCTATTTCCCAGCCTTCCAGGCGCGGCCGGAGGACTGCATTCACTGCACCGTGTGCTGTATCATGTGTCCGGATGTGGCCATTACGATTACCGAGACAGCATCATCTGACGCTTAATCCGCGTCAATGAAGGAGAAATTATGTCTAAAATACTGATGAAAGGCAACGAGGCCATTGGCGAGGCGGCCATCCGGGCCGGCTGTTTGAATTATTTTGCCTATCCAATTACACCGCAGTCGGAAGTGGCCGAGTATCTGGCGCGGCGTATGCCCGAGGTGGACGGTGTCTTTTTGCAGGGCGAAAGCGAAGTGGCCGTGGGGTATATGCTCTTCGGCGCATCCGGAGCCGGTGCACGGGTGTTCACAACCAGCTCAAGCCCCGGCATCAGCCTGATGAGCGAAGCGATCAGCTATTTGTGCGGCGCCCAGTGTCCGGCGGTGTTCGTCAACATTGTACGCGGGGGCCCAGGGCTGGGCGGTATTCTGCCTTCCCAGGGGGATTATTTTCAGGCCACCCGCGGCATCGGCCACGGCGATTGCCGGTTGCTGGTGATGGCCCCGGCATCCGTCCAGGAGGCGGTGGAGATGGTCATGCAGGCTTTCCCGCTGGCCGAGAAGTACCGCAATCCGGTAATGATCATGGGGGACGGGCTGATCGGGCAGATGATGGAGCCGGTGGAATTTCCCGATCACCTCAAGGCCGAGGAGATTGATAACAGCGATTGGGCTTCCAGCGGTATGGCCCACAGGGGCAGCAAAAAGCGTAATCTGGTGAAAAGTCTGTTTCTGGATCCGACCGAGCTCAACGACAATAACCTTTTGCTTAAGGCCAAGTACGACCGCATGCGTGCCGAGGATGTACGCTACGAGGCCTACAATACTGACGGCGATTACCAGTGCCTGATTGTCAGCTACGGCACCATGAGCAGGGTTTGCAGGACATCCATCGACATGCTCAAGGAGCAAGGCGTGGAGATCGGCATGATTCGCCCCCAGAGCCTGTTTCCGTTTCCCGAGAAGGCCGTGGGCGATGCCGCGGCCAAAGCCTCCTGTAAACATGTGGTGAGCGTCGAGATGAGCATGGGCCAGATGGTGGAGGATGTGAAAATAAGCGTTCTGGGTCAAAAGCCGGTGAGTTGGTACGGCAAGTGCGGCGGCGATGTGCCCACGCCCGAAGAGATCATCGATGTGATCAAAGAGCGGATTGCCTGAAAGGAGGCTGACCCATGGGAAAGACATTTAAAAAACCGGAGGTCCTCACCGACGCCCACACCCATTACTGCCCGGGTTGCACCCACGGTGTGATTCACCGTCTGGTTGCCGAGAGCATTGATGAGCTTGGCATTCGCGAGCGTACCGTAGGTATCGCGCCGGTTGGATGCGCGGTACTGATCTATAACTATTTCGATTGCGATTTTCAGGAAGCGGCCCACGGCCGGGCACCGGCCATGGCCACGGGGATCAAGCGGGTGCGTCCCGACCTGATGGTGTTCACCTACCAGGGGGATGGAGACCTGGCTTCCATCGGCATGGGAGAGATTATTCATGCGGCCAACCGAGGTGAGAAATTCACCACGATTTTTGTCAACAACGCCATTTACGGCATGACCGGCGGGCAGATGGCGCCGACCACCATGCCGGACCAACGTACGACAACCAGCCCCTTCGGCCGTAATCCGGAACAGGTGGGCATGCCCATCAAAATGGCCGAGCTTTTGGCGGCCCTTGAGACACCGGCCTATGTCACCCGGCAGACCGCGATCAAACCCAAATACATCACCAAGGCAAAAAAAGCCATTAAACAGGCGTTTACCTATCAGCTGGAGAATAAATGCTTCAGCCTGGTGGAGGTGGTGAGTACCTGCCCGACCAACTGGGGCATGACACCCATCGATGCGGTGGAATGGACCGAAAAGACGCTTTTGTCCTACTACAAGCTTGGCGATTACAAGGTGCCGGAATAAAGCCCAAGTATACAAGGAGTTCTCATGCAAAGTGAAATCAAATTCGCCGGATTCGGTGGGCAGGGCATCCTGTTGATCGGAAAACTCCTGGCCCACGCGGCCATGGAGGAAGGCTTCGAAGTGGCCTGGGTACCTTCATACGGCCCCGAAATGCGCGGAGGCACGGCATATTGTACGGTGGTGATCGCGGATCGGCCCATCGGTTCGCCAATTATTAAAAACCCCCTGCATCTGGTAGCCATGAACGGTCCCTCGCTGGAGAAGTTCGCGCCCACCGTGAAAAAGGGCGGCATTATCTTCATCAACAGCTCGCTGATCAACTTCGGATCAAGCCGGGACGATGTGGACGAGCTGAAGGTTCCGGTCATGGAGGTTGCCAAAGACGTCGGAAACGTTCGTGCCGCCAACATCGTTGCTTTGTCGGCGTTTGTCGCGCGCGGCAACCTGGTTTCCATGGAGACGCTGCGACACTGCATCAAAGAGGAGTTCGCCAATAAACCCAAATTGATTCCTCTTAACATGAAAGCCGTGGATGCCGGTATAGAGGCCGCCGCGAAATAATTCCAGGCGAGCGGCTCGTCGAATGCTATCGTCGGCCGCTCGCTCTGCCCCAAGTGAACAACAATGAAACTTGCCATTCCCGAGTATGTTCGGTCCATTGAATCCTATGTTCCCGGCAAGCCGCTGGAAGAGCTGGAGCGCGAATACGGCATCAGCGATTCCGTGAAGCTGGCCTCCAACGAAAATCCCCTCGGCCCCAGCCCCAGAGCCGTGGCCGCCATCCGTGATGGCCTGGCCGGGCTGCACCGCTATCCGGACGGCGCCGGGCACCAGCTTGTAAAGAGAATTGCCGAATTCAACGGCATATCGATGGAAAATATCGTTATCGGCAACGGATCGGACGATATCATCGCTTTGCTTTTCCGCGCCCTGGTAAAACCCGGCGACAAGGTGATCGTCCCGCGTCCCTCCTTTCTCATGTACGAGATTTCGGCCAAGGCCGCCGGTGCGAATATCGACAGCGTGCCCCTTCGCGATCTAAAAATGGATCTTGCGGAGATGGCCGATCGTATCGACGACAATACCCGCATGGTGTTTGTCTGCAATCCCAACAACCCGACCGGCAGTATTATTTCCCAAGAGGCGTTCGACCGGTTCATGGACCGCATACCAGACGGCGTTGTCGTTGTCGTGGACGAGGCCTATATCGAATTTGCCCGGGATCCGGACTGCCTCAAGACCGGTCGCCCGGAGGATTTGGAACGGCCGATCGTCACCTTGCGCACCTTTTCCAAGGTTTACGGCCTTGCCGGCCTGCGCGTGGGATACGGCATCATGCCGGCCGAGCTGGCCGACATGCTTCACCGGGTGAGACAGCCCTTCAACGTCAATTCCCTGGCTCAGGCGGCGGCCCTGGCCGCTTTGGACGATACCGACTTTTTCAAACGGACCCTTGATGTGGTGCACGACGGGCTGGCTGATTTGTATGCGGGACTGGATCGGCTGGGCATTTCCCATTTCGATACGCAGACCAATTTTTTTCTCATCGATGTGGGCCGGCCGGCTCAGGTTGTTTTTGAAGCGATGCTGCGCGAGGGCGTCATCGTGCGGTCCATGAAATCTTATGGCTTTCCGAGTCATATACGGGTCAACGTGGGCCTTGAAGAGGAAAACCGGCGTTTTTTGAACGCCCTGGAAAATGTGTTGAGCCAATGACAAAACCGCAAAACCTGTTAATCGCCATCGACGGCCCGGCCGGTGCCGGCAAGACAACCATCAGTAAAATGCTGGCCGTAAGCCTGAATTACCGCTATCTCGATACCGGGGCCCTGTATCGCACCGTGGCATTGGCTGCACATCGCCAGGGCGTTGGCGTGGATGACGAGGCGGGGCTGGAAAAAGTGTGTGCCGATATCGCCATCGAAATAGATGGAGAACGTCTGCTTCTAAATGGAGAGGATGTTTCACCCCTAATCCGCACACCGGAGATTACCATGCTTTCCTCCGCCGTGTCGGCAAAACCGGTGGTTAGAAAAGCGCTGCTTCACATTCAGCGCGATATGGGGCGGAGCAAACGTCTGGTCGCCGAGGGGCGCGACATGGGGACGGTCGTTTTTCCCGAGGCGGATATCAAATTTTTTCTGGACGCTTCCTTGCGCCAGCGGGCATTGCGGCGCTTTGACCAGTATGAAAATAAAGAGGGGCGGCAGTCCCTGGAGGAGATCGAGCAAGACATCCGCCGACGGGACGAGAACGACAGCCGCCGGGACGTCGCACCGTTGCGCCCGGCCGATGACGCCGTTATCGTCGATTCCACGACACTGCCGGTAAAAGAGGTGCTGGACCTTATGCTGTCTCATATCCGACCTTTGATCGGTCACCGGCTTCCATAGTTTTCGACATTTCTATTTCTCTTTGTTAAATAAATTATTGCATTTTTTCCAGCAGTTCTATATTATCTTTAGGCTATACTGCAGGCGATTACGTTTTGCGGTAAATAAAAGAGGCCTAAGGGGGTAATGATCAGTCCATGGATAACTTTTTAGACAACGAATCAACCGAAGAAGAGCAGTACGAGAAAGACAGTGTGACCGGCGAAAGCATGGCCGAACTCATGGATCTCTATGAAGAGAGTTTCAAGCGTTTTGCCGAAGGCGAAGTGGTCAATGGGAAAATTATTTCCATCGACAAGGACCACGTTCTGGTGGATATCGGATACAAATCCGAGGGACAGATTCGCATTCGTGAGTTCGAGGAAGAGGGCGAAATCAAGGCTGAAGTCGGCGACACCGTCGAAGTGATGGTGGAATGGTGGGACGATGAGAACGAAGTCGTTGTTCTATCCAAGGAGAAAGCCGAGAAGGTCAAGGTTTGGGACGATATCAAGAAACGGCACGAAGTTGACGAAACGATCAACGGAACCATCACCAGCCGCGTCAAGGGTGGTTTTTCCGTGGATATCGGCGTGCAGGCGTTCTTGCCGGGATCCCAGGCGGACCTGCGGCCCATCCGCAATCTTGATGAAATGGTTGGCAAGGAATTCGAATTCAAGATTCTGAAGTACAACCGCAAGCGCAGCAACATCGTTCTGTCGCGTCGTGTCCTTCTTGAAGAAGAACGCGAGGAGAAGCGTTCCAAGACCCTGGATTCCATCCACGAAGGCAAAGTGGTGCCGGGTATTGTTAAAAATCTCACCGAATACGGCGTATTCGTCGATTTGGGCGGTGTGGACGGACTTTTGCATATAACCGACATCTCCTGGGGGCGGGTCAAACACCCCTCGGAACTGTTCAGTGTCGGTGACGAAATAGAGGTCAAGATTCTGAGCCTGGACCTGGAGCGTGAGCGGGTATCCCTGGGTATGAAACAACTTACCGAAGACCCCTGGGCCAGTGCGGTAGAAAAATATCCCGTCGGATCGAAGATCAGCGGAAAGGTTGTCAGCCTCACCGATTACGGCGCTTTCGTCGAATTGGAAGAGGGGATCGAAGGCCTTATCCATGTGTCCGAGATGTCCTGGACGCGCAAGATCCGTCATCCCTCCAAGGTGGTATCGGTGGGTGAAATCGTCGACGCCGTCGTGCTCGACATCAAACCCGAAAATCGCCGTATCTCCCTGGGCATGAAGCAGGCCGCGCCCAATCCCTGGGATGTTATCAGCGACAAATACCCCGTGGGCACCACCATTGAGGGTAAAATCAAAAACATCACCGATTTCGGCCTTTTCATCGGGATCGACGAGGGCATTGACGGCCTGGTTCACATTTCAGATATTTCCTGGACCAAGCGCATCAAGCATCCCTCCGAGATTTATAAAAAGGGCGATCTCATCCAGGCCATCGTTCTGGAAATCGACAAAGACCAGGAACGGTTCTCTCTGGGCGTGAAACAACTCCAGACCGATCCGTGGGACACCGTTGCCGAGCGCTACGATGTTGGCAAGGAAATTACCGGCACGGTTACCAACGTAACTGATTTTGGTGTTTTTGTTGAACTGGAAGAGGGGATCGAAGGCTTGGTCCATGTTTCCGAGATCAGCAAAGAGAAAATCAAAACGCCGGTTGGCCAGTTTGAAATCGGACAGTTGCTGACTGCCAAAGTGATGAATATCAACAGCGACGAGCGCCGCATCGGATTGTCCATCAAGCGTCTCGATATGGAAGACGATCAGGAATTGCTCAGCGAGTACGTCAGCAATATGAGGCCGGCAACCTCAAGTTTCGGAGAAATTCTTCGCGAGAATCTGCAGGAAAAATTAAATAACGAAGAATAATACGCCTCATCAGTGAAACAATAAATGCCGGTGGTCCAACCAGCTTGTACAGGCCCACCGGCATTTTTAATTCAAGGACGCCGCTATGTTTGCAAGACGCCACCCGTACCTGTTTTTTCTTTTAATCTCCTTTACTATTTTTACCGCTCTTGTTTTAGGCACCATGGGCATGTTCATGTGGATGGGGAGCTCGACTGACGATTACCATGGCGAGGCGGTCGGTGTGGTCGAAATCGAAGGCGCCATTGCCGATTCCCGGGAAGCCATTGAAAACATCCGTCGGTTTCGCGAAGACGACGAGATCAAGGCCATCGTCGTGCGCATCAACTCACCCGGCGGTGCCGTTGGCCCGGCCCAGGAAATCTATCGCGAGATTCGCAAAACCATCGAGACCAAAAAAGTGGTGGCCTCCATGGGCGCCGTGGCAGCTTCTGGGGGATACTACATCGCCTGCGCGGCCAACGGCATTATGGCCAATCCCGGAACCATTACCGGAAGTATCGGCGTTATAATGGGCTACACCAATTTCAGGGATCTTCTGGATAAAATCGGTCTGGTTCCGGTGGTCATCAAGAGTGGTCCATATAAGGACACCGGTTCGCCCACAAGGGAAATGCGAGAAGACGAGAGGAAAATTCTTCAGGATATTATCAGCGGTATTCACCAGCAATTCATCGATGCCATTGCAGAGGGCCGGGGACTGGACCGTGTCATGGTGGAGGCTTCCGCCGACGGGCGCGTGTTTACCGGCAAGGATGCCAAGACAAGGGGCCTGGTGGACCGCTTGGGTAATTTCGAAGATGCCCTCAGCTGGGCCGGGGAATTGGGCGGTGTCGATGGTAAAGTGGTGCCGGTATATGTCAATGACGACAAACTGACGATTTTGCGTACGCTTTTGTCTTCATCGGTGACGCAGTTTTTTTCAAAGCTTGTCCAGCCGGAACTCCAGGCTGAATATCGGTATGTGCCTCAAACAAAATGATCGTATCCGCCATCGAACGGATTTAAAGCCGATTTGTTGCGGTGTTGACCACTCGCGACGGAAATGGCGTTCCTCTGTCTGGGGCTTTCATGCCTGGCGGTTCCTTTTTTGAACGGATAGTTTTCCCGCAAGGGCAGAGATTGCTTCCATATACGGATCGATGCCGCGGATGAAGATATCGTTATGGTTGGCGCCCGGAATTTTTATCAGCGTCTTGTCGGCCGCGGGGCAAGCCTTATAGAGATACTCTGCGTCGCGATAAGGGATAATATGATCGAATTCAGCATGGATGATCACGGTCGGTATGGTAACGGTGCCGATTTTTTTCATATTCGCAAACCCCACGTTTTCGTCGACGCCGATGTGGGCCGGATCCACGCCTAACAGACTCAAAAGCGGCCCTGCCAGGGCAAACCCACTCTCCACCACCAGGGCGTCGATGCGGTCTTTGTGCCGCATGGCCAGTTCCAGGGCAGAGGCACTGCCCAGGGATCGCCCCATGACGATCAATGGCCCGTCAAATCCGATTTTTGCCATCCATTCTACAACAAAATCGAAAATGCGATGGCAGTCAACCATCATGTCCGAAACCGTCGGTCTGCCGCCGGAGCAGCCATATCCTCGGTAATCGACCACAATGAAATTGATGCCCAAGCGGACAAACAAAGGGCCGATCTCGTCGTAATCCCCGGCTACCTCGCCGTTGCCATGGAAAAACAGGATAACCGGACCGGATGGATGGGGCGTGTGAAAGCAGGCACCAATGGCGGTGTCTTCATCGACGGGAATCAAAAGCTCCGTCAAGTCGGGCACATCCTGCCTTGGCCCCGCTGTTTTCCGAGGATGGAACAGAAGGCGAAGGACCTCGGGGTTGTCCAGGGCACCATAATCAAACGCGTATGTTTCGTTCATGACTTGTCCTCCTTTAAGAACCGTTTACAATAACCGGTGAAAAGAGTAAATAGAAGCGATGAAGATCCTCTTCGTATCAGACCTCGTGGTTCCTGATTTGACAGGCCACATCGATGCTTGCGTCTACGAAAGTGTCGATTTGGTCATCAGTTGCGGTGATTTGCCGCCGGAGTATCTGGCCTCGATCCGCGACCGGTTGAATGTGCCGCTTTTCTACGTGCGGGGCAACCACGATATTCGCTACCGGAGCACACCTCCCGTTGGCTGTGTCGATATACACGGCCGTTGGCTGGTTTTTGGCGGTCTGCGTATTATGGGTTTGGAGGGATCGCGCTGGTACAATGGCGGTCCCATTCAGTACCGCGATTGCCAGATGAGGCGGATAATCTGGCGTATGACGCCCAAGCTGTGGCTGAAAGGCGGTGTGGATCTGGTTGTCGCCCATGCGCCTCCCAGGAACATCCACGATGCCGAAGATCGATGCCATCGCGGGTTTAAAAGTTATGTGAAACTAATTGACCGGTTTAAACCTCGATTTTTTGTTCATGGCCACATCCACGCTCAATTTGACGACGATGCAAAGCGGGTGACCCGTGTGGGGCCAACCGAGGTGATCAACGCCGTTGGCGCTTTTCTTTTGGAGACACGGGATGCATAGCACCATGGAGCTGCTGAAAAAGCTGTTTTCACGAAAACCCGTCAACGAGGCCAAGAGCTTTCGTGAAAACCAGGCCTGCGAAGGTGCCTTCGATCATATCGACAGAGGGATCTGTACCGTCCCCCTGGACCGGATTGTGGGCAGCGTGGGCCGTTATCATGACTTTGACAGACAGTTCAAATTAAAAGGGCATGTTCCCCCGGACCGGCTGATTCGCGTCAAGGAAGCCATGCGCCAGGGAAGATCCTTGCCGCCGGTCAAACTGTACAAAATCAAGGATGAGTACTACGTGCTTGACGGCAACCATCGCATTGCCGCCGCGAAGGAATTCGGCCGTGAGGACATCCTGGCCAAGATCGTCGAATTCATTCCTTCCAGCAACACTCTGGAGAATATTATCTACCGGGAGAAAAGCGAGTTTCTTGAAAAGACCGGCTTGAAGCCTGCCATCGAGCTTACCGAAGTCGGCCAATATTACCATCTGATGGAGCAGATCCAGATCCACAAAACCTACCTGGAAACCACGGAACAAAAAGCGATTTTGGTGCCCGAAGCCGCCCGGGACTGGTATCGAACCATTTACCTGCCACTGGTCGAGATTGTTCGCAAGACAGGCCTGTCATCATTTTTCAAGGGGCGCACCGTGGGCGACCTATACGCCTACATATCCTTTCACCAATGGGAGAAGGGGAGGAGCCGCAAGTACGGCATCGGTATCGACAAACTTATTCCCAACAGCATGGAGACATTCAGGGAGAAAATGGCCAAGATGAAAAAAGAAGGGTACCCCGAGATGTTGCGCGGCATCACCACATTCATCATGATTAACGTCGACGCCAAGCGGGAGGACAGGGTTTTCGAACGCATTTTCGCCTTGCCGGAAGTCATGGAAATCCACTCCGTGCACGGAAACATCGATATCCTGGTTAAGGCCGAGCTGACTCGCGATCTTCTCACTTCCGACGCCGAGTTGATCGGAGAGTTCGTTCAAATGAAAATCCGCCAAATTCCGGGTGTGCTGTCCACCCAGACTCTGATCCCCGGTCAATCCAGAAGCAAGTCCGCCGACGATTCAGGGTCTTGAGACGCCCTCCGACCGGAGATTCATGTACATTACAGAGTGGCCTCGGAAAGCTTCGATTTGGCCTGATCGGACAAATAATCCCTTACCTTTACCGCATCGATCTGCTTTGGTTGCAAATACTTCTCGGCGTAGGTTTGGAAAACGCCACTGGTTAAAAACAAATCAAAAAGATCGGCATCGATGTGCCCATCATCACGCATGAGCCCCAAGATGCGAAGGGCTTCACTCAGGCGTTTGGCTGACTTGTAGGGCCGATCCGCCGCTGTCAGGGCTTCGAAAATATCGGCGATGGCCATGATGCGGGCGGGAATTGACATCTCTTCTCTTTTTCGGCCGCACGGATACCCTGTGCCGATCATGGTTTCATGGTGGGCGCCGGCAAATTCGGGCACGTTGGACAGATAGTCTGGAAAATCCAGATTGTCCAGCATGGTGATGGTCTGGATGATGTGCTCGTTGATTTTAAAACGGTCCTCCGGCGACAGGGTCCCCTTGCGAATACTCAGGTTGTGGAGTTCTCCCAGATTGTAGAGCAGTTCGGGAACCGGCATGTTAAAACCATGAGGGCTGTCCTTATAGGGAGCCATGCGGCGCCTGGGGATGCAGTGCTCGGACTTATCGGCGAGCACTTGCTCCTTCACCGGCAGGGGGGGAGGCGGCTGTTTGCTTTTCAATTCCATTTCGTTTCTTGAAATGCCGATGCGATCGTCTATGTGCCGCATCCACGTCCGCCCCGCAATTTGTTTTAGTCTTTCGATTTTTTCATCTGCCATGAATTCACTGCCCAGATTGCACTCGGCAACAAACGTGAAATCATCGATCAGCGCTTTTTGCTCTTTCAAAAGGATCGCTTCCAGGATTTCCGGCGAATCTTCTTTGTTCAGCAGTTTGCGGTAGTATGTGATTTCGGCATCGCGCAGCAGCACTTCGAAGCGCATGCGGATTTCGTGAATCCGGTTGTAAATGGTTTCGAGCTTGGTGGCTTTGTCCACCACGTGTTCCGGGGTGGTGACCTTGCCGCAATCGTGCAGCCAGGCGGCGACTTCAAATTCCCATTTCTCGTCAGCCGTTTTCATGTCGAACTCGGCGAAAGGACCGGTTCTGCATTTACATGCAACTGCTGCCAGCATTTCCGCGATTACCGGCACCCTTGCGCAGTGCCCGCCGGTATAGGGAGATTTTGCGTCGATGGCGCCGGCGATCAGCTTGGTGAAATTATCAAACAAATTGTGCTGCTGCTCAAGTAGGCGTCTGATTCTGGATTTCATCATCAGAAAGGCCTTGATCAGGGAGTGAATTTCCTTGATGCCGGAGTCGAAGGGTTCGGTTTCATCAAAATTCGATCGTTGAATCTCCCTGGATTCACGCTCCAGGCGCATCAGCGAGGCTGAAATTTTTCGTGAAACCAGAAAGGAAAGGGGAATGGTAAACATCAAGGCCAGGGCGGAGAAGGTGATAATGTGCTGCTGCATCCGCCTGATGTGGCCGGTAAAATCAGACAGCGGGGCAACTGCGGCGATAAATTGATCGATTTTGAGGGCGGCCTTGACCCGGGTGAATCGGACCAGATATGGCTCGCCTTCGATTACGATTTCCCGAGAGCGATTGGCATGGACGCCCGCGTTCTGGATGTGGCTGGCGATAACCCTGCGAACCCGAGGATCGGTGGCCGCCTCACCTTTGAGGAAATTGAGCTTATCGTTTTCTCCGAGCGCCACCGGGTTTTCCCAGGGGTTTAAAATGATCTGGCCGTTTTGTTTAAAAACAAAAAGAATCGCGTTTTCCGAGATGGTTTGCTTTTTCAAAAATCCGGTAAACCAGTCAAGGGTAACATCGGCGCCGAATACGCCGCCGCCTTGAAACAGCTTTTCGGCGCAGGTGATACCGGGAAGCTTGGAAGAGCTGAATACATAGGGCTTTGTGAAAAAGGTGGACGGCTCTTGCCTGGCGCGGATATACCATGGACGGCGGCGGGGATCGTAACCAGGGTCCAAATCGGCCGTCCCGCCAATGATTTTGTGGCTTTGATCCAAAAACCGCCAGCGCTGCACCATGGCGCCGGATTCATCGGGTGCAATGGTTCTTAATACGTAATGGGTACCCGGCGGCGCACGATACAATTGGCGCAGGCCGTTTTCGTCCCGAACGGCAATCATCTGGATAAAACTGCCGTTTTCATAACCACAATAGGTTGAAAAGAGGAACTCGAAAGAAGACAGGGCCTTGAGCATCAAGCCAATGGCCGGATGATCCATGCCGTTTAGGCCGGGCAGGGTTGTCATGCTGGGCATGCGCACGGCGGAACTGGCCAGAATGGCCACCGATTCCAGGGAATCTTCGTAATGTTTCAATGTCTTGGCATTGATCTCGGTAAACAGGCGGTCTGCCATCTGGATGGCCGCCTGTTTGCTTTCCCAGTGGCTCATCCACAAAAACAAGGAACTTTGTGCAACCACGATGATGACCACCAGGGTTGTGATCCCAACATGGAAAGGCAAACGTTTTTTCCCGAAAAACATTTATCCTCCACCGTCATTGATTAAAAAGCCCTGTCTGCAATTATATACTAAATTAGGCGATTATCGAACCTGCCGCATATACAAGGCGGATGCTTTTCCGCTATAGCCCTCCTATGCGAAGAAGGCATCCAACGCCGTAGATGCGGTAAGATCGGCAAATCCAACGGGTTTCAATTTTTGGGAGATCATCATGGCACAATGCATTATAAATTATACGATTCCCATGGAGACCAAAATTTGAATCGCCTAATTTAGTTTATCCTAAAGCAGGCGATTGTCGAGCTTGCCGCATATACAAGGCGGATGACTTTCCGCTATAGCCCTCCTATGCGGGAAGGCATCCAACGCCGTAGATGCGGTGAGATCGGCAAACCCAACGGGTTTCAAATTTTGGAAGGTAATCATGGCACAATGCATTATGATTAAAACAATTGTCATTGATGACCAAAATTTGAATCACCTGGTTTATAGGTTTATTACGATTTCGGGTGGAATGCCCCTATTCTTTAATAAAAGCTGTTCACAACCATGTTTGCCGGGCTTTGTGATTGCCGGTATTGGAAGGGTTTGGAAAATAAGCTTGATATCGAGGATTTTGACGGGCCTTTAGACGACTAAGGAACAGGCAACCTTTTAAAAATCGTTTTGAGGATTACATGATTCAATTTCACTGATTTTTTCTCGCCGTTTTCACCTCATGAAAAATAGAAAAAAACCAAGAAAAACCGAAAAAAAGTCAGATTACTAAATACTTTATGAATAATTTGAGATAACACTGCTTTTTTTGGATTGACGCCCACGTATTTTTGTGTTCATGTGTTGAACGCATCCCCCGATTTTCATCGTCTTTTATCCCATTTACAGTAATGAGTGATCACTTCTGTAACTCACCCGGCGGAGCTATATCAACACTTCGATGATGGAACTACGAAGCCTAAAAACCTTACAGCTTTTAGAGGAAATCTCTAAAAACAAGCCGACATCCCAGCGAGAATTATCCGAGTCTCTTGAGATATCTCTGGGGCTGGTCAATTCATTCATCCAGAAGCTGGTAAAAAAGGGCTATTGTAAGGTGACCACCATTCCCAAAAGGAAGGTCAAATATTTGCTCACCCCTTCCGGTGCGATGGAAAAAACCCGTCTTACCTACGAGTATATTGCAACCTCCTATCATTATTACAAAGCAGCAACGAGAAAGGTTCAAACCCTTTATTCACTGTTGCAACACGAAGGCAAACGTAATCTGATTTTTTATGGGGCCGGAGAGCTCGCCGAAATCGCCTTACATTGCATGGGGGGGACAGAACTTCAGCTGGTCGGTATTGTCGATCCAACACGAAAAGGGGTGAACTTAAACGGACATGCAATAGGCGATCATTCCATTTTGGAAACAATAGACTATGACGTTGTTCTGGTAACGGCTACCGATCGCCACAAAGATATTCTTGATGACATTTCTTCTGCTGGTGTGGCGATTGATCTGGTGCGGTTTTTCTAAGCGCATGACCCTTGACCAGATCCTATACACAATTTTTCAGGTTCTGAGTATTACTCTTTTTGAGAAAAAGCTTATTTCACGGGCGTTGACAGAACAGGATTACAATAAAAATTTATTATTGACCATATCCAATTGAATTTGCCAGATTCTTAATCTGGCATTAATGAAGTGATATATTATAACAGGTCTTTTTAGTCTTACTTTGTTTTTAGGTGAATGCAGATTTAGGGATTTATCACATCGGGTTTTGTCATAGAATGACTTATAATTGAATTCTGATAAATCAAAGAACCAACTTGTAAGAATATCAAATGAAAAGAAAATTTACAATTGTTAGTTATCCAATAGGAAGAGTTGGATCTTCAGCAGTAATGGGATTATTGTCATTAATGGGCATTTCATTGGGGCCTTCAGAAGTATCTCAAATAAAAGGAAAGTATAATCCAAAAGGATTTTTTGAATCGAATAGGCAAAATGCATTAATAAAGAGTATTTTCCCAGATATTTATTCAACTGTTAAAGAACCTCCAGATATTGATATAGTCCTTGATTTAGCAATGAATGGAAAGATAACTTTCGAAAAACTAATTGAAGAACAACCTAAATTAGGCGATTGTCGAGCTTGCCGCATATACAAGGCGGATGTCTTTCCGCTATAGTAAGCTATGCGGGAAGACATCCAACGCCGTAGATGCGGTGAGATCGGCAAACCCAATGGGTTTCAAATTTTGGAAGGTAATCATGGCGCAATGCATTATGATTAAAGTGATTTTCATCGAGACCAAAATTTGAATCGCCTAATTTAGGAACAATATAATAAAGAAGATTCTTATTGTGTTAAGTCTCCGTGGTGTTTGACCCTGCCAATTTGGAAAAACCTTTCGGGAAAATTCGATTGTAAATATATTTATGTTTGTAGAAATATTGAAAATCAAGCACTGTCTTTAAAGAGAATATGGGAAGAGAATGGTAGCAATCGTGAGCAATGGGCGAATTTAGATTTTTTGATACCATATCTGTCATCTTGGGATGATTTTTGTAGAAGCTTAATCTGGTCTAAATCCACCACTTCCAGTGGTGGACCCGGAAAGGTTCTACCGATCCGGTGAGAAATAAAATAGGCTCTTCCTCCGGAAAGCGCCACAAGGGACGTAAGGAGGAAGAACCTATGCACGATTGGCAAAGTTTATCGCACGTACGCTGGGATTGCAAATACCATGTGGTCATAGTTCCAAAGTACCGTAAAAAGAGGCTGTACGGAAAATTCAGGCAGCGTGTAGGTGAAATCATACGCGATTTATGCCGACAACGGGGTGTGGAACTGGTCGAAGGGCATTCGATGCCTGACCACATCCACATGTGTCTGAGTGTTCCACCAAAATTCAGCATTGCATTTGTAATTGGTTTTCTGAAAGGGAAGAGTGCTGTTCTGATCCACAGGAAGCTGCTCAAAACAAAACGAAGCACAGGGCTGCATTTCTGGTCCAGAGGATATTGTGTGAGCACAGTAGGTTTGGATGAAGAAACCATACGCAAATACATCCGTGAGCAGGAAAAGTCCGAGAAAGATCAAATGGAATTTGAATTTGATGAATAACCAATAGCCCCTTTGGGGCTTTCCTTTACGTAACCGCCCCCCTCGGGGGGGCTTCCTGAGGCCTCCCGCTATGCGGGAGGAGACTCACTAGAAAAATTAAAAATAGATGTGTTTGAAATTAATTATGAAAATCTAATGAAAAATAAAAAAACTGTTTCACAACAAATCTATAGATCGGTTGGAGCATCAACGGTCAATGATGATGTTTTAAATAATTGGCTCAGGAGGAATCAATATGGGGTATGATAAGAAATTTCCAATGAGCGCATTTGCTATAAACTATAACGGTTCTGAATACTTAAAGGATTGTTTAAGTAGCTTAAGCTTTTGCGAACAATTAATTTATGTTGATAAAAGTAGTGATGACAACTCCGTTAATGTTGCAAAAGAATTTACCGATGAAATATTTATTGTTGAATGGTCTCCTATCGTTGAGGATACCCGTCAGTTTGCACTTGATAAATGTAAACATGAGTGGGTGATCTTTTTAGACCACGATGAAATGCTAGATGCTGATTTGATCAAATGGATTCAAAAATTTGTTGAAAATAGAGGAGACGAATATGATGCTGCCGCAATCCTACGAAAAGATTTTTATTTTGGGGAATGGAGTAGTCGTCAAAGGACATGGCCTTTTCGGCATATTCGAATGTTTAAAAAAACGATTGGAAAATTTATCCCGGTTATTCATACAACGGTGCAATTGGATTCTAATAGAATATATCAACACCAAGAAAGCGATGGTGGTGCAATAATTCATCATGGTTACGAGACATTAATGCAGTGGGTATCAAAAATGAATAGGTATACATCAAGAACAAAATGGAATGATGATACTGTTTGTAATGGTGACGATATTTTTAATATGGCCGAATCATTATTAATGAATGCGAAAAAAAATTATTCAATAAAAAAAGGTAACTCATATGAGGCAGTAACACATATTATATTTTTAATTTATAATTTAGTAAAAGAATTAAAAAAATGGGAGTCGGTAAGAGATTTAAACGTTAAAGAAAACTATGTTTTGGAAAGAAAAAAAATATCTGCAGAAATTCAGAAATTTTTAAACGTTAATTGATTATTTTTTGCCGATAAATTTTATCATTAATACATAAATCTATAATGTACAATGTGCAAATATAAAAAGCGCTTTTATGAAAAATAATTTATTACTAAGGAGAGACAGCAGAAGTTACTTTGTTGATCTTTTAATTCAAAAGACTAAAGCAGGCCTTCATGCCGAAGTATCAAGAGGATATCTTGGAATGCTGTGGTGGGTTATTGAACCTTTAATGTATCTATCAGTGTTTTACATAGTATTCACTCACATACTAAAACGCGGTGATGAAAATTTTGTTTTATTTCTTTTGACTGGTTTGATTGTATGGAAATGGTTTCAATCAACAATAAACACTGGTGCGAGTAGTTTAATTCAAAATGCATCTCTGATGAATCAAGTTTATTTGCCAAAAATCGTATTTCCTCTGACAGCAGTTTCTATCAATACATTTAAATTCTTAATTGTCCTTTTTCTATACCTTATCATATTACAATTTACTCCAACAAGTTTTTATTTATCTTGGACACTTTTACCTGTGATAATATTATGTCAATTGTTATTTATAATTGGAGTTACTAGCCTGCTTGCTGCCATCATGCCATTTTTTCCGGATCTTAGAATGGTTTTGGATAACATTCTTATGATGTTACTATTCGTTTCTGGAATATTTTTTGATGTCAGCAGCATGCCGGAGTCAGTTAAGAAAATTTTTATGCTTAACCCAATGGCGTCTTTAATAATTATGTATCGCACGATTATTTTAGATGGATCGTTTCCAGACTGGAACGCGCTATTGGCCATCCTTGTTTTCTCTATTTTTTTGATTTTTGTTGCTATATTTATTTTCTATAGGTTTGATCGTATCTATCCAAAAATTATTCATTAAAAAATAATTAATAATGAATTCAACTCAAGATCCGTTAAAAAGAATTTTAAGTTTGCGTAATGTCGGAGTTTGCTATAGCCGGCGTCAAGGTTTTTTTAATCGGTCGCTTTTTTGGGCATTAAAAAATATTACATTTGATTTGTATAGAGGAGAAACGCTAGGAATAATAGGTAAAAATGGTGTTGGCAAAAGTAGTTTGTTACGGATATTAGCTGGCATTGTTTTGCCCGACAAGGGTGAACTGAAAATTCATAGTTCTCATCTAAGAATCTCATTAATATCATTACAAGCTGGTTTCGTCCCCCATTTGACTGGTAGAGAAAATGCTATCTTGAATGGTATGCTTCTGGGCGCGTCGAAAAAAGAGATTGGCCTGCGAATGAATGAAATTATTCAATTCTCAGAACTAGGATCTTTCATTGATGAACCTGTAAACACATACTCCACTGGAATGCGTGCTCGATTAGGTTTTTCTGTTGCTTATCATGTTAATCCTGATGTGATTCTTCTAGACGAAGTTTTAGGTGTCGGTGATGAAGCTTTCAGAAAAAAATCAACTAAGGCGATGAAGCGCCTGATTAAATCCGAAAAAACTATTGTTTTAGTGAGTCACAACATGGGGATTCTGAGAGAAGTGTGCAATCGATTGGTATGGATTGAAAATGGTATAACAAAAGCTCAGGGAGATGTTCATGATGTGACACGGTATTATATAGAAAGTATTTCTAATAAATGACTTTGCCTGAGAAAATATAGAATACAATTTTAGAAGGTAATTTCCTTGATGCAGATAATCACAATTGGAATGCACCGTTCCGGAACATCAACGTTAGCCAGAATATTAAACTTGCTGGGGGCCTACTATGGAACTGAAGATGTTGCAACAACAACGGCCCCGGATAACCCAAAGGGATTTTGGGAACGCAAAGATGTAATGGCTGCAAATGATTTCATCTTGGACGCAGCTGGTGGCAACTGGTGGGATATAGAAAATTTTAACATAAACAAAATATCTAAAGAAGATAGAGTATTAATTGACACAGAAGTACGGGATATTTTATTTAAGTTGGATTCCCATCGACCTTGGTTTATAAAAGATCCTCGTTTTTGTCTTACCTTACCACTATGGCAGAGTCACTTGGAAAAGCCAGTATATGTACTTGCACTTAGATCACCTTTATCGGTAGCTAAATCGCTGCAAAAGCGTAACAACATCCCAATTGTTTACGGCCTTGCATTGTGGGAATATTACATGCGCGTCATGTCGGACAATATATACGGCGCCAACTACATACCCATACAATACGAAAATATTCTGAATCACCCTTACGAAACAGGGGCGGAGCTTTATAAGCAGCTGTCTGCTATTGGAGACGGCGAGCTGCAAGCACCAAAACCAGGCGATATCGAAGCCTTCGTGGAATCCAAATTATGCCACCACGAAGAAAAAAATGAGGATTTAGAACTCGCGGATGAGCTAAGAGCTTTATTCGAAGACCTTTGTTCAGGCAGGCCTGTTTCCAGCGATCAATTCCGGCTGCAGTCACTTTTACAACAAATGAGACGGATGAAGGAGAAAGGGACATGGACCGCCAACACT
This sequence comes from uncultured Desulfosarcina sp., assembly GCA_963668455.2. Lineage (GTDB taxonomy): Bacteria > Desulfobacterota > Desulfobacteria > Desulfobacterales > Desulfosarcinaceae > Desulfosarcina. The sequence goes on along the minus strand of CAXXOY010000007.1, from coordinate 74,741 downwards.
CCAGCGGTGGAAAGTCTCTCTAAAATTCGTGACCGTTTGGCTCAATTTGAGTCGAAGGTAGAAATGCTTGAAGGAAACAATCTTCAACTTAAGTTGCAAGTAAATGAGTTAACCCAAAAAAACGAAGAGCTTTTAAATAAAAATAATTATTTTGAAAAGGATAACCTCCGACTTGCTCAAGAGGTTGATCTACTTAGAGAAGTGGAAACGCGGCTTAATGAAGAAAAATCCCTGCTTAATCGAAATCTCAAGGAAGCCAACGACAACCATACGACCCTATTGGCAAAACACGAAGAACTATCATCGAGACATGATCAGTTTCACAATCGATTAAACGCCATATCCCATTCCAGGTTGGTAAGAACAACAGCATTTACTACGCGTTTCCTGGGGTTAGGGCAATTTGGTATAAATGCTGAGCTAAATCGAATTGATCAATTGCTGATTCCGCCTTCGGATCAAAAGCTTATACGGAGAAAATTACAAAAAAGTGATCTCGAACTCGTCGTGCGCGTACTTCAACTTTTTTTAAAGCATCCTGCACAAGCTTTAAGTTTGATGGATCGTGAACGTATTCGGAGGACATTGGAATTTCTTTTCCTTAGAAAAGGGAATTTGCTTCTTTTCGCCAATAGATGCGAAGAGGTTCATTTCAGATTTCCAGACCAAATTAAATGTAAAATTGACGATCCAGCCATAGAATTACTGGATATTTACGGATTGCCGCGATCTTCGCATGCGAACAGGCCGTCTTTACCTAATGATTCTGAGATAATCCGATGGGGCCGAAGTCTGAAGAATGCTGCTGAAACGGTTAAAAAATGCCAGCAGCCTGAAGTCTCCATTATAATACCGGTTTACAACCAAATTCGTTACACGCTGGCATGTATCCATTCCATATACCTAAACGTTCATGATATTGATTACGAGATCATCATTGCGGACGATGGCTCAACCGATTCAACCGATACAATTTTTTCCACGGCATTCCCAAATGTGAGATACCAGCGTAATAAAAAGAATTTAGGTTTTCTAAGGAACTGTAATAAAGCCGCTGAAATTTCACAAGGTGAGTATATCGTTTTTTTAAACAATGATACAATTGTTCTCGAAGGATGGCTAAACAAACTGCTTGATACCTTTAAGTTGGATACGAAAATTGGTCTTGTTGGTTCTAAATTGATCTACCCGGAAGGGCGGCTGCAAGAGGCTGGTGGAATTGTTTTCGAAGATGGTAGTGGTTGGAATTATGGCCGTTTTGAAGACCCTTCAAATCCTAAATATGATTATATGCGGAATGTGGATTATTGTTCCGGAGCGTCCATTATGATTCCCAAAGGGTTATGGCGATCTTTGGGTGGTTTTGATCATCGATATACGCCAGCCTACTACGAAGATACCGATTTTTCTTTTCAAGTCCGAGGTGCCAAACGACGCGTTGTATATCAACCAAAATCCCAACTGATTCATTTCGAAGGGATTTCAAGTGGACGAGAAGAGGAGAAAGGGGTTAAGCGATATCAAGCTGTCAATCGCTATAAATTCGCCAACAAATGGAGAGACCAGCTAAGATCATACGGTGTTTGCAACCCTGATTCATTGCCATTTTTGAGGAACCCAAAAGGCCGCATTCTCTATATCGATGCAACAACACCGACTCCGGACAAGGACTCCGGATCTATTGACACAGTCAATTATATGAAGATTTTTAAGGAACTAGGCTACCACATTACGTATGTAACGTTAGACCTTACTGCCTTTAAAAAGTACACCTCCGATTTGCAGAAAATTGGAGTTGAATGTATTCATTTGCCTTGGATTAAATCCGTCGAAGATGCTATCAATATCCATGGTCCATTATCTGATTTGATTGTATTGAGTAGATTGCAAGTGGCCGGCATGTATATGGATTTTGTAAAACAACATGCAATCCAAGCAAAGATTATTTATGATACTGTTGATCTGCACTTTCTTCGAGAAATGAGAGAAGCCTCCTTATATGGATCTTCCCGAATGGAGTCCATCGCTGCCAATACACGCAAAGAAGAGTTGGATACCATTGAAAAAGCGGATGCAACAATGCTTCGCAGTGAATATGAAATGCAGATGATTAGGGATTTGTTACCCAATGCCAGAACCTATAAAATCCCAGTGGTCCGCGATTTGCCAGATCCCATAGAGAGTCCATGGGAAAAGCTGAAGGACGTCGTTTTTATCGGTGGGTATAACCATCCTCCAAATGTTGATGCTGTAAAATACTTTGTTTCAGATGTATGGCCTCGTCTTAAAAAAAGAAATTTTCCTGGTAAATTTATAATCGCCGGCAGTGACATGCCAAGTGAAATCAAATCGTTGGCTTCGACCGATATTGTTGTCCGGGGATATGTCCCGAATCTGCGCGATCTGTTCGAGGCGTGTAGATTGTCAGTTGCGCCACTTCGCTACGGCGCTGGAATGAAGGGGAAAGTCGTTACCAGTTTAAGCTATGGGATTCCGTGTGTTGCCACAGAAATTGCTGTAGAAGGCACCGCCCTTCGCCACGATGAAAATATTCTTGTAGCACTCAATGCTGAAGATATGGCTGATAAGATCCAATCGCTCTACTCTGATCAAGACCGATGGCAGGCGTTATCAAAAGAAGGGCTTAAATTCTGTGCACATGAGATCTCCATGGAATCTGTTAAAGCAAGACTAAAACAAATGATTGCTGAAATTAGCGAAGACTAAAGACATGATAAAGCTCTTTAAAAGAAAATCTGACTTGAATGTTGTTGTTCTTGGTAATTGCCAGGCGCGCCCACTTGCGCAGAAATTATCGTCTATGTCCAAGAGACTACATGTTTCTGCTGTTGGAATCGTTCATTTACTAAACGATGACAACTATCATAAGTATGAAAAGCATTTCAGAAAAGCGGATTGGATCTTTGCGCAGCGAGTAGTGGAGAACTACCCATGCGATTTTGTTAGAAACAAAGCCTTGAAAGATAAATGGGGGAAGAAAGTTGTTGTATGGCCAAATATTTATTATCGTGGATATAATCCTGAACTGATTTATGTAAGATTAAATAACAGAAAGCCTTTGCAAGGTCCGTTAGGCGATTACCATAACAGAACAATTATCGATAGCTGGCGGCAGGGATTTAGCCAAGAAGAGACAGTGAACCGCCATTTGGACATTGCGCTCAACCGTCAGGCTTATGGCAGTATTCCGGAAAAGTCGCTATCTGAATTGAGAGTGCGTGAAAAGGAATGCGATATTCAATTGGCTGAATACATTTCTGAAAGAATAAATGTTAAAAGACTATTTTTTACCTTTAACCATCCTATTGCCGAGCTTATTTCATTATGTGCTAAAAAGCTAATTGCTCTTACAGAATTAACGAGCGATATAGTACTTTTACCAGAAGAATTCGAACCTCTCGGTAAATTTTGTCCACCTATAAACCCATGGGTGGCGAGCACGATAGATCTGAGCTATCAAGAGAACGATGAATGGCATGGCGTCGATGCTTCAAATATTAGCGGAAATAATGTTCAATTAGGCGAGAAAAAAATCTATGATAGTTCCCAAATAGTAGATATTTTCTATCGCATCTATAACGCGAATAAAGATGCAATTGGTGATTGGTTTGCAGGTGCTCATTAATAACCTTATAAGTATAAAAATGTTTAAGTTTTTAAATCGATTTAAAAATCGGAACATCATCATTCACAATCACTTGTTTAAAAACGCAGGGACGACAATTGATTGGGCGCTCACTAGAAATTTTCGAAACACTTTTGTGGATCATCGCGATGATGATCAAATGATGCTTGGCGCCAATTACTTGGGGCCCTATATAAAGAACAATCCAAAGATTAAGGCTTTAAGCAGTCATCATCTCCACTTTCCTCTTCCGAAAATAAAAGGAATTAATTTTTTTACAATAATGATGTTTCGGCATCCCATTGAAAGAGTGTCATCGGTCTATAAGTTTGAAAAAAAACAAGTAGATTCTGATACGTTGGGCGCAAAGTATGCGCGCAACCATTCCTTTCGTGAATATGTGGAATGGAGAATGAGAGACGATGTCCCACCAACGATCCGTAACTTTCATATCTTTAAGATTCAGTCTCCAACAGTTAGTTGGAAAAATGAAATTGCCAGTAATTGCCTCGTTCAATCAAAAAAGCAGGTTGAAAAAAATTCTCTTATCGGTTTTATCGAAAATTTTGATGAAAGCATGGTACTTTTTGAAAATACTCTTCTTAAATACTTCCCAAATATCAACTTATCATATTTAAAACAGAACATCGGTCAGAAAAACAAGAATTCAATAGAAAATCGTATCGAAAGGATACGAAAAGAAATCGGGAAAAAAACATTTGAATTACTATTGGAAAATAATGATTTAGACATGCATCTGTACGAATACGCTAAAAGATTTTTTAAGAATCGTCTGTTGCAAATAAATAATTTTGAAAATCATATGGCCGATTTCAGAAATCGTTGCTCGCTGATTAATAATCAAAGTATTTAGATTTTATATATAATAGTTGAACACCAAAAGATAATAAAATAATGAATTACATTTTGGATATGTTTCAGGCGAATGACAAGCCAATTAAGTATAAAATTATTGATTGCGCTGTTTTGATATATTTGATTTTATTGGTTGTCAATTGTTTGCTTTTTTCTTATTTGAATGCGATCCCATATGTTATGGCTGATGGTTGGAGATTTATTTATAAATATCTTATTCCCTGGAGCAATGGATCATTAACACTACCTAATTTATTCCAGGATCATCACCCATCCCTTATAATTCCGTTTATGTTTATTCTAAACGCTGAATGCTTTGACCTTAGAATGAACTATGAGGGAATGATAGGCGTGGTGTTTATTATATTTTGTAGTTTTCTAATGATAAGTCAAATTCGCAAATATTCGAAAAGCTATCTGTCAATAATTGGTATGGCAACTGTTAGTATGAGCTTATTATGTTCTGTTGTTTACACATGGTCTCTTGTTACCATAGGATATATACAGTTCTTTTTTTTTATGCTTTTATACCTGAATATAGAAAAGGCAATGCAAACGAATAATGCAAAATTTATTTCGCAATACTTTTTATTAGTACTTTTTGTCTTGTTTTTTGGAGATAGCGCAAAGTTATTTGTCATATCTTTTTCTTTTGTTGTCTTTGTTGACTATATTTTAGTGAGAGATAAAAAATATATATTTCTTTTATTTGTTTTCATTATTTCCATGATAACAATTAAAATAATATATGCGCAATTAAGTGTTACTGAGGTTTACTCTGGGCAGTCTCTGTTCTCAAAGATAGATAAGATTATTTATCATTTTCCAGAATTTGTTACTTATATTGGCATAGGCTTGCTTTCAGCATGGGTAAATATAGTTGATTTAAAAAAGAACATGAATGGTAATGTTGTTTTTATTGAATTCTTAGGGTTTACAGTAATTGCTGTTTATTGTTTTACAATATACTTTTATTATCGATACAAACTAAACCAAGTAAATAAACTCCCCATCATTTTTATACTGGTGAGTTTGTTATCTGCACTTGCAGCTTATATATTTCGGTACAACCCTGAAATCCAAACGCCAATATCCGCTAACATACCAAGATACTATAGGATATATTCAAGTGGAATGATTGGCGTCTTCTGGGTTTGCACATATTTAAAAGAAAAGAAAAGTAAGAAAATCAGGAGTGCTGTCATCTTTTTGATGATGATTTTAATTTTTTCTCATATATATGGAAATTTTTCATCATGGAATCAATCCAAATATATTAAAAAAACAATGGAAAGAGTAGGCTCTGTGTTGATTGATAATGGTAATGGTAACTTTGAAAAGAAACCACCCATTTTTATACTTGGTAAAAATTACCCTCAACCATACATGGATGGCCTTTCTTTTTTAAAAGAAAATGAGTTAAATTTGTTTTACGAAAAATAAGTTGTAAATAACACCATTTTTTCAAAGAAACTATGAACGAAATCAATTATTCTACTGTGTCCCGGTTTATAATTCTGCCAAGGCTTTACCCCAATTGATAATCAGGTTGATAAGATTTTTAGTGAATTTGATTGTTCATATGAATTTGTGTTGACTGATGATGGTAGTATAGATAATGAGAGTTTTGAAAACTGATTCCCCTCTTCATTATGAGCTTTTGCGCGAAATTCTTCAGAAGATATGGGGCGCGAATAGCGAGTTTTTAACGAAAAGTTGATTTATTGAACAATATTCGCCGGCCGAACTGCCTCATAGAGGCCCTTTTTAACGGCGATCAACCCGGATCCCGACGTCCGGGCGCACTGATTCACCTACACGGTGGCCAGTTTTGGGGTTTTTAGTCCCTTGGCGCTATTGTAGTCTGCCTGGCGATACCAGTCATCGAATTTGTTTTTATCGATATGGGGGAACCTGGCCCGTTGGGCGTTATCTTTAAGGCGACTGATCCTGAAATATTGCTCGACAATGTATCGCACCTTGGAAATCTTCTTGTTGTGTTCGATTTACAGATCTGTGAGCTTTGCTGTAGTTGAATCCTTTCGCATAATACCTTCGGCAATTTTGTTTTCTGCCAGAAAATCACGGTTGGGTTTTCCGGCATAGACTTTTCTGTTGGGCGTTTTCGTATGTTTGCTGAAAACGGTGCGTTAATCCAGATAGTTGGTGTCGTTGACCGAAGCCTGCGACAAGGTGGTGGCCAGGGTGAGGCCGTGATTGAAGTCAACGGATGCATGTTCCTTATGTCGAGCTGCACAAAATCGAAATGAAGGCCACTATATTTTACCAGAATGTGACTGTCCCAACTGCTGGAAAACCGTTAAGGCTCAGCTGCCGCCGGAAAAGGATAGCAGATACGGTCCACACTTTATCGCGCTGATCGGTGAGTTGAGTGGCATCAGGCGATGAGCAGAAACGACGTCAAGCAATTTTGCGAGTCCATGCTGCAAGTCCCCATTGCCACCAGAACCATCCAAAACATCATCGACCGTAATTCCGTAGCGCTGCTACCGGTATATGACTCTATTGGCCGTATCGTCCGTGGCGAATGGTTCAACTATAACGACGAGACATCATGGTTCAAGGAAAACGATCTGCACTGGTTGTGGGCCATGGTAAACGAGCGAGCCGCTTTTTATAGAATCGATCCTCACCGTTCAAAAGAGGCCTTTAACCAAATGATCCAGGACTGGAACGGTATTCTTGTCAGCGACGGTTACGGTCTATATCAAAAATAGGTTCACCGCCAAACGTGTCTGGCCCATCTGATCCGCAAAGCCGATGCCTTGGTGGAAAAATAAGAAAACGGATTTACACCGCTTCTGAGAAATTGTCGCAGCCCGGTTACGGCAACTGGTTTAGTGTAAGCCTTCACGGGGTATACCCGTTTGCTGCTTGCCATCCATTGTTGTGAAAATCATGGTGAACGGGTCACCATAAAGCGAGTACGAGAGTTACGGATCAAAATACAAAACGAACTTCGTGAGCCTGCTAAGGCTGAGCTATGTCTTAAATCTTTTAAAGAGCTGGTACATCAATATTTAGATGTAAAGACATAACCGGACATTACTGAGTATTTTAGAATAAGATAGTTTAAAAATGAAAAATAAGCATATATTGATCTTAGGTGCTGGCGTCTATCAAGTTCCACTTATACAAAAAGCTATTGATTTTGGTTATTATGTTACCGTGGCTTCTTACGGTAAACATTATCCAGGAATGAAGATTGCTGATGATGTGTGGAACATCGATACGAAAGATAAAATTACTTTACTTAATTATGCAAGAAAGAGTGGAATAGATGCTGTGGTAACTACTGGTACTGATGTGGCAATTCCATCAATAGGTTATTTAAATGACAAACTTGGATTAAATGGTATTAACTATGAAACTGCACTAAATACAAGTAATAAAATCTTAATGCAAAAATGTTTTAAAGACAATAATGTTCCATCAGCTAATTTTTTTCAGTGCTCAAATCTTTCCGATTGCTATCGGGCGTCTGAGGAATTAGGTTTTCCTTTAATTATTAAAGCTCCAAATAGTTCTGGGTCAAGAGGCATTAAAATAGTTTATTCAATTGATGATTTGAATAATGCTTTTAATTTCGCAAAAAATGTCGCACAAGACTCAAATGTTTTGATTGAAGAGTTCTTGACTGGAAAAGAATTTGGAGCACAAGCTGTTGTCCTCAAAAGAAAAATACATCATTTTTTCTGTTTTAATGATACAGTAACGCAACCTCCGATCAGAGTACCCATAGGCCACTCATGTCCATCTAATTTATCAGAAGATATTATTGCCGAAGCAAAAGATGTTTCAACTAAAGCTATCCATGCAATTGGAATTGAAAACGCAGTTTGCAATTTTGATCTTATTTTTACTGAAAACGGCGTAAAAATATTCGAAATTGGAGCTCGCACAGGGGCAACAGGAATTCCAGAAATTATTTCCCTCCACCACGGAATAGATCTTTATCAAGTTGCGCTTAGTATAGCTCTCGGTGAAATACCGAAAATATCAGCGCCTGCTAATGCTAAAGTGCGACCTTCCGCCGCAGTAAGAATAATAAAAGCACCTCGAAGCGGAAAACTTGTTTCATGCCATATCCCTGAAGATATGATTCGCCGCAATGGTGTAAAAAATATTGAAATTGATTATACAATCGGAAGCTCGGTTAGCAGGTTTCGAGTAGGACCTGACAGGATTGGAAGTGTTATAGTAGTCGGAGAGGATCCTGATAGTTCAGAAAAACTAGCCAAAGATATTATATCTGAAATAATCATTGAGGTACGTTAGATGGTTATTTCAATAGTAATGCCAACATACAATTCCGCGAGATTTATTGGCGAAACCTTTTCTGCGATCGAAAACTATGTAAAATGCAATCAATGTGATTTTGAAATTATCGTTGTTGATGACGGGAGTAAGGATACTACCTATGAGAAACTGAAAACTATCGTAGAAAAGAGTTTTTTAAATTGTGTAATTGTACAACTGTTTACCAATCGAGGACAGTTCCATGCTCTTATGGCTGGACTAAATTTCGCATCTGGTGACTACGTTGTTACTTTTGATGATGATTTGGAATATTACCCTACAGAAATTCATTGTCTTTTAGAAGAATTCAATAAGAATCCAAAACGATGGGATGTCGTAATCGGCTTACCGGAGTCAAATAATCGGAGCCTTTGGAGAGAATTGGGGAGTTGGACCGCGAATCGATTGAATACAATTATATTTAACAAACCGAAGCAAGTGAAGGCCGGTTGTTTTAGAATGATGACAGGTACTTTTGTGAAGCGTTTGATAGAGCACAAAACAGCCAACCCGTTAATTGGCCCACTCATATATAAAACAACACACCGAGTGACAAACGTTACGGTAAAGCGACAAACAGGATTGCGTACATCGAACTATACGCGAAAAGGGCTGGTGCTTGCATTTTTAAAAAATTTGCAGGTTTTTTCTGAAATACCGTTACGTTATGTCGCCAATACAGGAATTGTTTTGTCGATTGTTTCGGTGTTAGCGGCTCTTTTAATTTCAATTCAGTATATTACAGGATTCCCTTGGCCAATAAGAGCCCCAGGCTGGACATCTTTGATTACAGCGTTATGCTTTTCTTCTGGGCTAATTCTAGCTTCAATCGGCGTTCTTGGCCAATATATCTACCGAATTTTTGAAGAGGTTAATAAGACGCCTAATTTTCAAATCAGAGAAATTTTCTCTAAAAATGAGGAGACATAAATGCGTTTTCAACCAACCAAGGATAAATACTATTTTTATGTTAAATAGAACATTATATTCATTTCTAAATAACTTTCTAAATTTTTTACCCCCGTACGGGATTGCATTGGATATTAGGGGGTACCTTGCATCAAAGGCCCTGAATAGGTGCGGCAGAAGGCTTAGGATAAGTTCCAATGTGAATATTTATAATCCACAATTTATCGCCATTGGTAATGACGTTTATATAGGCTATAATACCTATATTGGAGGAGGTAATATCATATTTGATGATGAAGTGATAATTGGCCCCTTTTGCTCTATTGTTGCAGGCAATCATACAAAAAGAAATGGTTCTTATCGTTATGGGGAATATGAATTTGGCACAATTTCAATCGGGAGAGGAACGTGGCTAGGTGCTCATGTAAACATTTTGTCCAATGTGAAGATTGGAAATGGATGTTGCGTGGCAGCAGGCAGTGTTGTGACTGGCGACATTGAAGATTATGCAGTGTATGGTGGTGTTCCTGCAAGAAGGCTGAATAATACGAATTTAAAACATTCATAATGGTGGGGAATGTGCTTTATTATTATCCCAACCTGAGCGATTGTAGTTTAAGATGAAGTAATGATAATATCCGATAGAAAATGGAGCAAGGTTATGAGCATGCAGTCAACTTTAACCGTAAAACGCCATACGATTAACTTTTACAAACTATTTTATTTAGATAATCGCTTACTTTAGGTGTTTAAAAAACGCATTTTATGAACCCTTAAAGTTACGCAATCTTTTTAATATAGATGTTAAGTGAGTAATGAAAACATTTGATGAAGAAAAAAGAAAAAGATCACCCTTTTACAAGAAGATCACTGTTTAAAAGCCAGGATGTTTTCGCTTGGCTCTGGATTTTATTAGCGATAAGTTGCCGCTCCTTGGCTTTCATTTTTGCAAAAAAAGCGGCGCAGGCAAGCATTGGTGGTGGGTTGCTACAAATCGTTTTCAATACTTGGTATATATCTGAAATGGTCGTTTTAATGCTTCAAGCGTTTTTTTGGGTTAATGCACTTAGGAAATTCACATTAAATTTTGCCTACCCATTTCTCAGCTTGGTATTCCTTTTAAATTTGTTTGCTGCATGGAGATTTTTTGAAGAACCTATATACACCAACAATATCGTGGGTATTTGCATTATTATTGTTGGTGTAATTGTTACATCAACCGGGAACCACAAGGGAAAGCAATGTTGAGTCAATGGGGGAATAGGTACGCGTTTTCCTTGGCAGCAGCGATATTACTTACCTCGATATCACAAATTTTGCTCCGTCTTGGCGCACTAAGGGGAACTAAATCTTATCAGAGTGTAATCCATCCGGTCACCATTACAGGTTATTCTCTATTTGTTGGCGTGACCATCTTAATGGTTTATGCTCTGCAAGGTCTGACACTTAAAACCGTTATCGCGTGGAACGCGCTAACGTACATTTTAACTTGTATTTTGTCTCGTATCTTTCTCAAAGAGCGATTGACGCCCCAAATGATTGTGGGCGGGATTCTAATTGCCATAGGCATCATTGTATTTTCAATTACGTCTTCAAACCACTGAAATATATCTATATCACAAAGATAATACACATAGTAATGATTTTCATGAGAACAGGATAGAACATGAAGTACTCCATTCCTTTCAATAAGCCATTCATTGCCGGTAAAGAACTCTATTATATCGCCCAATCCGTAATCAATGGTCATACTTCTGGCGATGGTCCGTACACAGAAAAAAGCCAGGCTTTGATGGAAACCCAATTCAATGCCCAAAAGGTTCTCTTAACCCATTCATGTACGGCGGCCCTAGAAATGTCCGCTATCCTCTGCGATATCGGACCTGGCGATGAAGTCATCATGCCCTCATTTACATTTGTCTCAACGGCTAATGCATTTGCTCTTCGAGGTGCAAAAATAAAATTTGTCGACATTCGTAAAGACACATTAAACATTGATGAGAGCAAAATAGAAAAAAGCATTTCTAAGAAAACAAAAGCGATCGTTCCTGTTCACTACGCTGGTGTATCATGCGAAATGGAAAAGATTATGGAAATTGCTCGATCCCATGATCTTTATGTTGTTGAGGACGCCGCACAAGGTGTGAATTCGACCTATAACGGGCAGTACTTAGGAACAATAGGAGATATTGGAACTTATAGTTTTCATGAAACAAAGAACTTCATCAGTGGTGAAGGTGGTGCAATCGTAATAAATAATGATAAATTAATCGAACGCGCTGAGATAGTAAGAGAAAGGGGAACAAACAAGTCCTCCTATTTGCGGGGTGAAACCTCAAAGTATTCATGGGTTGATATTGGTTCATCTTATCTTCCTTCCGATATGATTTCAGCTTTTTTATTTGCACAACTTGAAAATGCAAATAAGATAACCATTCAGCGAAATGCTATATGGGATTTCTATTACAAATCATTAATTCCATTGGCCAACGATGGATATTTAAGATTGCCATTCATCCCAAGAGATTGCAAAAGCAATAGTCATTTGTTTTTTATTATTTTAAATGATGAAAAAATACGCAATGATTTAATGAATTTTATGAAATCAAATAGTATCCTGTGCGTTTTTCATTATGTTCCTCTGCACACATCAAATGTCGGATGTTCAATGGGATATTCTGAAGGGCAACTACCTGTAACAGAGTCAATAAGTAGTCGCCTTTTGAGATTGCCACTCTATTTTGAAATTACACGCAAAGAACAGGAAAAAGTGATAGATAAAATTTATGACTTTTTTAAGAGTTAATATCAAATGTTATCAAACTCCAAAATGAAATATCAAATACCTTTCAATAAGCCTTTTATAGTTGGTAAAGAGATGTATTACATCTCAGAATCGATACTTGGCGGCCATAGTGCAGGAGATGGACCGTTCACAACCAAATGCCAAAAATTCTTAGAAGATGAATTTGATATTAAAAAAGTTCTATTGACTCATTCCTATGCAGCCTCATTTGATATGGCAGCTCTTATATGTGGAACTAAACCTGGCGATGAAATTATTGTACAATCATTTGCATACGTATCAGCTGCCAATGCGTTTTACATGAGAGGGGCCAAACCAATTTTTGTTGATATACGAAAAGACACACTAAATATTGATGAGGCAAAAATAGAGTCGGCAATTACAGATCGAACAATTGCCATAATAATTTCACATTATGCCGGTGATCCGTGTGAGATAGAGATTATTAAAAATATTGCAAGAAAGCATCAAATATATCTGATAGAAGATGCCGCTAACAGTTTTAACACTATAATTGATGAAAAATATCTTGGAACAACTGGAGATTTGGGAATTTACAGCTTTCATGAAACAAACCCTATTATGTGTGGAGAGGGTGGAGCACTTCTAATTAATAACCCTCAGTTTAGAGAAAAAGCTGAGATTGTTCGGGAAAAGGGCACCAATCGTAGCAGATTTATTCGTGGAGAGGTCGATAAATACACATGGGTTGATATTGGATCTTCTTTATTGCCTTCTGATATTTTAGCAGCCTTCTTATATGCGCAACTTGAAAACATACCGGATATATTTGAAAAGCGTAGATACTTGTTTGATAAATATATCGAGGCATTAAAGCCTTTGGCTGAAAGAAAATTGATTGAATTACCGAATATGATGAGCTTGGAACGATCAAGAAGTCAATTTTTCTATATCGTTTTAGATAATGAGAATATTCGGAAGGATCTAATTGATCATTTAAAAAGAAATGGTATTTTGTCCGTTTTTCACTATATTCCATTGCATTTATCAACAATAGGAAAGTCATTAGGCTATGTTGAAGGCCAGTTTCCAGTGACTGAAAAGGTAAGTAAGTGTTTGTTAAGGTTACCTTTTTACAATGAGATCAAAAAAAATGAATTTGACTATGTTATAAAAAATATTTTTGATTTTTTTAAGGTTTAAAGGATAAAATTAAAATTTTATGAAAACTTGCATAAAATGCAACAGCACTATTCTTAATGATAATTGGGAGTGTAGATCTTGCGGATGGAAATCTCACTATAAGAATGGCTTTCCTATTCTTGACCCTTCATTAGAACAAGGTAGTTTAGACTATCCTACAGGCTCCCATGACCGTTTGGCTAAGATTGAGGAGAAAAACTTTTGGTTCAGTAGCAGGAGTAAACTCATCTGCAATTTGTTTGTAAGATACTTTCAAGATGCCAATGACTTTTTGGATATCGGGTGTGGAACAGGATTTGTCTTATCAGAAGTTTCCAAAATCAAACCAAATATGAAATGCTATGGTGCTGAAGGATATACTTCGGGTCTTGTATATGCAAAGAAAAGACTTCCTTCAGCAACATTCGTTCAACTTAACGCACTTAATATTCCATATATTGAAGCTTTTGATGTTATTGGTGCTTTTGACATTATTGAGCATATTGATAATGATGATCGTGTGTTGAGTCAAATTTATCAGGCATTGAAGCCAGATGGGAAAATAATAATAACAGTTCCACAGCACCAGTGGCTTTGGAGCCATATTGATGAAAATTCTGGGCATAAAAGACGCTATAGCAGAGAACTATTAATAAATAAGATTAAAAATGCAGGGTTTTCTATTAGTATGGTATCCTCCTTTGTTTCTTTCCTTCTACCATTAATGGCATTATCACGAATGAAGCGTACAAAAAAGAAGGAATTGCAACCAGGACTTCGCATTAGAAAAGATGTTAATAAAATTTTTTCAGAAATATGCAGAATTGAACGAATGTTAATTGATAAGGGAATATATCTTCCTTTTGGCGGGTCTTTGGTTTGTGTTGCGAAAAAGTGATTCTTAAGCATATTATGTTATGTTTTGGGTAGATTTAATTTGAATAACTCCAAAAATGCAGAGTTTTCCGTAAGCGTTGTCATAATAAATTGGAACAGCACAAAACTCTTAAAAAATTGCATTAAGTGTCTAAATAGACAAAAATTATCTCCTGACCAAGTGTTTGTTGTCGACAACGCCAGTGATGATGATTCAAAAGAATTTTTCAATAATGCAAAAAACTTTACACCTATTCAATTAGAAAAGAATAGCGGTTTTGCAGCTGGTAATAATAGAGCAATTATAGATTGCAATACAGAATTTGTGGCCTTACTCAATCCCGATGCTTTTCCTGATAATTATTGGCTACAAAGACTAGTTGAGGCTGCAAAACAAAATCCGGAGGTTGCAGCCTTTGGTTCGAAACAATTATGCTTTGCTGATAAAGAAATAATAGACGGTATCGGTGACTGCTACCACATAAGTGGTCTTGTATGGCGAAAAGGATATGGCAGAATACAAAATTCACAGGATCTGATTTCACGTGAAATTTTTTCACCATGCGCTGCTGCCGCCATGTACCGACGTAGTGTTTTAGAAAAGGTTGGTGGGTTCGACGAAGACTATTTCTGCTATGTTGAAGACGTTGACTTGGGCTTTAGGATCAGGCTTGCTGGCTACAAAGCAATTTACGTCCCTGATGCAGTTGTTTATCATGTCGGTTCAGCAACAACCGGTAGCCAACACAGTGATTTCGCAGTTTATCATGGTCACAGGAACATCGTCTGGACATTTATAAAAAATATGCCTGGTCTATTATTCTACATTTTTATTCCTCTTCATATCCTGCAAAACATAGCTGCTATTATAAAGTTTTCTGTTAGAGGGCAATGCCGGATAATTTTGAGCGCCAAATTGGATTCTATTAAAGCAATGAAAATGGTATTAAAAAAAAGAAAAAAAATACAAAAAATGAGAAATGTGAAGATTGGAGATATTTGGAAAATCCTTGACAAACAGTTTCTCCCAAAACGACAGTAACAACGAAAAATATATAAATTTTATGAAAATTGATATACTTTATGTGAATTATAATAGTTCAAAAATACTATTGGACAGCATTTCTTCTGTTTTGGACACCAAAGATGATTATGGGAAATTGATTTATGTTTGGGACAATAATTCAGATGATAATTTTCGGCAAATCAAAAGTGAATTCCCATCTATTTATCAATACAATTCAAAAACAAATGTTGGATTTGCGAAAGGTATTAATCAATTATTAAAAAAATCAAATTCACCTTATGTGGTTTTTGTAAATCCTGATACTATTATCCCTAAAACATTTTTTATAAATTTAATTGATTTTTTAAACAATAATTCTGAAATCGGAGTTGTTGGACCCAAAATATTAAATCCTGATGGTACACTTCAAGGATCTGCAAGGCGCTTTCCTAATCCAATGACTTCATTGTTTGGCAGGAATTCTCCATTAACAAAACTATTCCCAAACAATTCAATTACCGCCAAAAACATCATAACGACTAAAGCAGAAATAAACAAACCAACCGAAGTTGATTGGGTATCAGGTGCATGCATGGTAATGCGCCGAGATGTTATCGAAGCTGTTGGCGGTTTTGATGAAAGGTTTTTTCTATATTGGGAAGATGCTGATCTTTGCCGAAGAATTAGGAGAAAAGGCCATAAAATTATCTATTACCCTTATTGTGAAATAATTCATTGTGTTGGCGAGAGCAGTAACACAAGGCCCGTATTTGCAAATTACCAATTCCATAAAAGTTGTTATCGACTTTATGATAAATACATTGATTGGCCCTTTTCTATTTTAACACCAATTGCCGGAATTGCATTGATGTTAAGATTTTTATTAGCAGTTCTTTTCAATTGGTTTGGTTCGATCTTTTATCGTGTTAGATCTACACTAAAAGACGATGATATAAAAAATGATCAACAATTAAAAAAAGTAAAAATTTTGCGTATAATATCCAGGATGAACATTGGTGGTCCTTCAATTCATGTTAAAAACTTGACAGAAATACTGGATAAAAACAAATACGAAACTAAACTTATTACTGGAACAATTTCTCCTGACGAAGGGGATATGAGTTATATTGCAAAATTTAACCAAAAACAAAAAATCTCTATTCCTGAACTGCAAAGAGAAATCAGTCTACTAAAAGATATAATCGCATTGTTTAAAGTTATTTGCTATATAAACAACTTTAAACCAAACATAATTCACTCGCATACTTCCAAAGCCGGAACGCTATCAAGATTGGCGGCGCTTTTTTATAATACCTATCTTCCCAACAAAATTATTACCATCCACACCTTTCACGGGAACGTGCTTTATGGTTATTTCAGCCGTTTGAAAACGTTTTTTATATTAAATGTCGAGAAATTTCTATCCATCTTTACGGATAGAATTATTGCCATTAGTGAAAGTCAGAAAATCGAGCTTTCAGAGGTCTATCGCATCTGCGACAAAAACAAGATAAAAACGGTAAAGCTCGGGTTTGAACTGGATCCATTCATCAACTGTAAAAAGCGATCCGGCCAACTTAGAAAAAAAATGTCTTTAAGTAAAGATGTTTTTTTGGTTGGCATTGTAGGCCGTATGGCGCCGATTAAAAATCATGTAATGTTTCTTGATGCGGCCAAGCTGGTTATCGAGCGGTGCCTGGATAAAAAAATAAAATTTATTTTGGTGGGAGATGGGGAATTACGCAACAGCCTTGAACGCTATGTAGAAGATAACGGTTTGAACGAGCATATTATATTTCATGGGTGGGAAAAAGACATACCGATGGTGTATGCCGATCTTGATATTCTTGCATTGACGTCACTTAATGAAGGTACGCCCGTATCCATTATCGAAGCAATGGCTGCAAAAGTGCCGGTGCTGACAACGGGCGTTGGAGGGGTGACTGATCTGTTGGGAGAGGTTGAGTTTCCTCAACCCGAGCAGGCTTTGTTCAAGGTTTGTGAGCGAGGAATTTTGTGTCCGAAAGATGATCATCACGCATTTTCAAATGCTCTTTCCTACATGATGGAAAGCGAGTATTTGTCGGATCAAAAACGGTTTAGAAAAGCACAGGAATTTGTAATCGAAAACTATTCTGTAAAAAGACTTATAAATGATATCGATGAGTTATATGATGAGGTGCTGCGGCATGCCAGCGCCTAAAAGCTATGAAAAATTTGAGCAAATCTTTTGAATGAGCACAAATAAAAACGAGAATACAATAGAAGAGACGGGTTCTCTTCTGACCAACCGCAGGATCTCAAAAAACAGCATAATCAATATTTTTGGCTATGCCGCGCCAATGATCGTTGCTCTATTTACCATCCCCGGCATCATAAAAGGGATGGGAACCGAGAGATTCGGTATTCTTACATTGGCCTGGGCGGTTATCGGATATTTCAGCCTTTTCGATTTCGGCTTGAATAGAGCCTTGACCAAACTGGTTTCGGAAAGACTCGGAAGAGGGGCAAATGACGAAATCCCCGATCTGATCTGGACGTCGCTCATAATAATGGCCCTGCTGGGAATTTGCGTTGCCGGTTTGTTGATCTCCTTTTTGCCATGGCTGGTGGAAGAAATTCTGCATATTCCACAGGCTTTGAAACGAGAAACACTGATCAGTTTTTCATTTCTGGCGCTCGCCGTACCAGTTATCATCCTGAGCGTTGGGCTGCGCGGCGTTTTGAGCGCGTATCAAAAATTCAATCTCATCAATTGGGTGAGGGTTCCCATGGGCATTTATGTCTTTGTCGCGCCCTTGCCGATAATCTGGTGGTATTCCAATGCGCTGCACCCCATTTTGGCCGCTCTCATTTTGGGGCGTGTTGTCGGTCTGCTGGCGCAGCTGCGGATGTGCCTCAAGATCGTCCCTTTTATCAATGCCAAAGTTCGTTTTCGCCGTCACTTTATCCGGCCACTTCTCTCTTACGGTGGATGGGTGACGATATGCAATGTCGTCAGCCCGCTGATGATCTATATAGACCGTTTTTTTATAAGTGCGCTGATCTCAACCTCGGCAGTTGCCTATTACGCTACGCCCAATGAAATTGCAACAAAGCTGTGGATGCTGCCTTGGGCGGTTTTGGGGGTCCTTTTCCCGGCTTTTTCGACGAGCCTTGTGCAGGATGAGAAAAGAGCAACCGGTTTATTCGAAAATAGTTTTAAGTATCTGATTCTTATTTTCTTTGCGGTCATCCTGGTGGTTATCAGTTTTTCTTTTGAGGGCCTTACTCTGTGGTTAGGGAGTGAATTTGCAAAGCAGAGCGCAAAAATTCTTCAGGTGATGCTGATTGGCGTCTTTTTACACGGCATTGCTCAAATACCGTATGCATTGCTGCAAGGTGCCGGACGGCCCGATATTATTGCCAAACTGCATATGGTCGAGTTGCCCATATACTGCCTCCTCTTATGGCAGATGACACTGGCCGCCGGAACCATCGGCGCGGCCCTGGCCTGGACCATACGGCTTGGAATCGATGCCGTGGTCATTTTCTTCTTTTCGGCAAAACTCATGCCCGCTGTGGTTGGAAGTGGCTGTAAACGGATTGGTCTGTTATTGTTTTCGATTTTCTTATATATACCGGCATTCTGGATCGAGGACATCATGCTCAAATGCATGTTCTGCACAATGTTCATGCTTTTGTTTATTGGGTTTTCATGGTTCGTCCTTTTTAGCGAGAAGGACAGAAAGTGGGTATTGCAGAGGATTTCACATGCAAGTTAAAGATACCGTAGACAATGTAAGCGCAACCTACCTGGGGGATTCAGGTAAAGTCTATCATCAAAAACATGTGGTTCCCGTAGAAGCGCATGACTGGATCGCGCAATCGCGCGCAGAGAAATTCGCGCCTTATATCAGCCCGATGGATGTCGTTCTGGAATACGGCGTAGGTCTGGGCTGGAACCTTGACGCACTTGTCTGTAAAGAGCGGTTGGGATATGATCTGTCTGTATTTTTGGAAAAAGCGCTTTCAGAAAAAGGCATTAAATTCATCGCCGACACAAAAAAAATGGAGGACGCCTCCATTGATAAGATCATTTGTCACCATGTTCTTGAACACACACCGGAGCCGGTTCAAATTCTTTGCGAAATAAGACGACTATTACGTCCGGAGGGAAAGCTCTTATTGGTCGTTCCTTATGAACGAGAAAAACGTTACCGCCATTTTAACATCCAAGACCGAGACCATCACCTGTTTTCGTGGAACGTGCAAACCCTTGGAAACCTCGTCACGGCCGCCGGCTACCGGGTAGAGCAGGCCGGCATCGGCTGCTATGGCTGGGATCGTTTCATTTCCGTTTGGGCCTCGCGTTTGAAGATCGGTGCGAGCGGTTTCAATGCGTTGAAAAAACTATCGATGGCAATTATCCCATTAAAAGAAGTGCGAATTGTGGCCCAGGCCTCTAAATAATTACCCCAAGACTATGGATTAAGGAGCATAATTGTGCGCATTCTCATCACCGGCGGCGCCGGATTCATTGGTTCCCACTTGGCGGAAGCACACCTTGAAAAAGGCGACGAAGTTTACATTATTGACGATCTGTCCACCGGCTCGATGGACAACATACGTTTTTTGCAGGATAATCCGGATTATAAAGATAAAATTTTCGTTCACATCAACACCATTTTAAATCATGACCTGATGCTGGAACTAACCGGCATATGTGACATGGTTTACCATCTGGCCGCGGCGGTGGGCGTTCAGACCATTCTGGACAAGCCGCTGGAATCCA
This sequence comes from uncultured Desulfosarcina sp., assembly GCA_963668455.2. Lineage (GTDB taxonomy): Bacteria > Desulfobacterota > Desulfobacteria > Desulfobacterales > Desulfosarcinaceae > Desulfosarcina. The sequence goes on along the minus strand of CAXXOY010000007.1, from coordinate 54,385 downwards.
TTTTCACCAACATCCAGGGCACCGAAAAGGTCCTTGAGATGTGCGACAAATTCAAAAAGCGCGTTTTAATCGCCTCCACATCGGAAGTTTACGGCAAGCATCTGCACGCACCGCTCGTGGAAACCGACAACATCATTTACGGGCCTTCAAGCAAATTCCGCTGGAGCTATGCGGCGTCCAAATTGATGGATGAGTTCACCGGGCTGGCCTATTACCGCACCAAGGGGCTGGAGGTTGTCATTTCCCGATTGTTCAACACGGTCGGCCCTAGGCAGACCGGTGCCTACGGCATGGTGATTCCGCGTTTTGTTACCCAGGCCCTTAAGAACGAACCCATTACCGTTTATGGTGACGGCAAACAGACCCGAACCTTTACTTTCGTAAAAGATGTTGTCACCGCGTTGATGAAATTGATGGAATGCGATGATACCATTGGCAATGTGTTCAACATCGGCGGAAATGAGGAGATTTCCATAAACGACTTGGCGCAGAAAATAATCAAGATGAGCGATTCCTCTTCAACCATCCGGCTGATCCCCTATGAAGAGGCCTTTGGAAAGGATTTCGAAGATATGCAGCGGCGTGTGCCGAGTACGGAAAAACTTAAAGAATACACTGGGTACGCGCCCGATAAAAGTCTCGATTTTATTCTCTCGGAGGTGATCGACTACATTAAAGGGAAATAGTAAAAGGGCCAAGGCAATCGCATGCAGCTTTATTTCTTTTTTCGCGGTCATGGACCGCTCTACAGCTTCACGCAAATACCATTATTCAGGTTTCTTCCTGTAGACAATATGGTTGAACGCGAACCACCACCGACAATAAAAAGGCCTGCCATACCTTGAAAGCGTGGGTTATAGTAAGCGTTTCATCAAACCTTAACTACAGAGCCAAAATCAAGGAGGCAGGCCGTGAGCAAAATAGTAAAATATGTTGGGTTGGATGTCCATAAAGATTCGATTACCATTGCAATTGCCGATGAAGGCCGGGACGGAAATGTCCGGGTGTATGGCAAAATCCACAATGACTTGGAACAGATTGACAAAGTCATGCGCAAGCTAATTTCAACAAATAGTGAATTGCATTGTGTCTATGAAGCAGGTCCCTGCGGGTACCCGATATACAGGCATTTAACAAGCCAGGGGATCGATTGCGTTGTCGTGGCCCCGGCACTGATACCCAAAAAAGCGGGTGATCGGGTTAAAAACGATCGCCGCGATGCAACCAACCTAGCAACGCTCCACCGCTCCGGCGATCTTACGCCGGTATATGTACCCGATCAAATCGATGAAGCTATTCGTGACCTGGTTCGTACTCGAAAAGATATCGTCACGGCACGTCAAAAGATCAAGCAACAGATCAATGCATTCGTGCTGCGACAAGGGCTCAGCTATTCGGGTAAGAGCAAATGGAGCAAGGCCCATTTAAATTGGCTTACGTCACTAAAGATGCCGCATCCGGTCCAGCAGATCGCCCTTACCGAGTATCTGGACGCTTTGGAAAATCATGAGATCCGCCTCAAACGAATCGAAAAGACAATTGTGGGGTCCTGCCAGACCTGGCGTCTTCTTCCGGTTGTCAAAGCCCTGCAAGCGCTCAGGGGGATCAGTATGCTTAGTGCGGTAATCGTCGTTGCTGAATTGGGAGATTTGACTCGCTTTGACAAGCCCACCCAACTAATGGCCTTTCTGGGCTTGGTACCGTCGGAACATTCAAGCGGTCCAAGCGTTAAAAGAGGCGCTATTACCAAAACCGGCAATAGCCATGCACGTCGGGCATTAATCGAATCGGCACAAGCCTATCGCATGCCTGCTCGGAAAAGTAAGGCTATCCGTAAGCGCCAGGAGGGATTGCCCGAAGAAGTGCTGGAAATCGCATGGAATGCGCAGGTGCGGCTGTGCGGCCGGTACCATAGCTTGGTCGCAAGGGGCAAGAGCCATAACCTGACCGTCACCGCTATCGCGCGCGAATTGGCCGGCTTCATATGGGCCATTGCCCGTACTGTTCCAATAGCGGTTTAAATATTGAAATGGACGCCGCCAATAGTTTGCTTTTATAGCGTGGAAACCCAGGCCTATCAAGGCCAAGCCCTAAAGGGTGCTCGCTGTGCTCGCAGCCTTGACAGCCTTGAATTTCCACGCTGGGAGCAAATTAGCGACGGCGAGAGAAGCGCGACTGCCGCTCCGGCTCAAGAAGCTGGGAGAAGAATTCTCGGCAAACAAATTCATCATAAAAGAAAGCGGAAGGACTCGCTTTATCAAAAAACCAAGATAGCCATCGAGCATTTGGATAGGGGCGCGGTTGCGGTTCGGGGAACCCTCGTCGCTCCTATCGGAATAAGCCTTACAGCCGAAACTCCAGCTTGTAGATCGAGGCAGCTCCACGACGAAGCCTAGTCAGGCGGTATCCAACCCGCGAATATCAGAGTGCTCAACCGTCGTTATTGCAAACCCCGCCTCTATCCAAACGCTTGATGAAAAGCATCGACCCAATTTTCTTGGTATGGATAGCTTTTTTTATTGACAAGTGTTCAACCATATCAGGAGCTGGCCGTGCCTGCGATAATAAAATCCCATTTTGGTTTACATGCGATTGCTGGTAAAACGGTTTGACATGATAGTATCATATGATACTATCATGCCATGACACATGACCTTCATCATCTGCGGGTAACCGACCAGCTTATCGCCTTACTGACCGATATCGCAAAGACTATCGGCATTCTGGAAGGGATAAAGCTTCAAACGCCCAGTCCCAGGCTTCGACGGGACAATCGGATTCGGACCTTGCAGTCCTCTTTGTCCATTGAGGGCAATTCGCTGTCGCGCGAACAGGTCACTGCACTTCTTGGAAATAAACGTGTCGTTGGCCCCAAGCAGGATATCCTGGAAGTCCGCAATGCGATTCGCGTTTATCATAAACTCGGTGAATTTGACCCTCGCTCACTGAGTTCCTTTTTGGGCGCCCACGCAATCCTGATGGAGGGTTTGATTCCGTCCGCAGGGACACTCCGAAAAGAGCCCATTGGGGTCATCCGACCCGGGGATATTTTTCATGAAGCCCCACCTTGGCGGCAAGTGGCGCCCATGATGGAGGCGCTGTTCAACTATTTAAAAACGACACAAGACCACCTGTTGCTTTTGTCGTGCCGATTTCATTTTCAACTTGAGCATATTCATCCTTTCATTGATGGCAACGGCCGCATGGGACGGCTTTGGCAAACCGTTTTGCTGATGCAATATCATCCCATCTTTGAGTATTTGCCGGTGGAGGAATTCATCGAGGCACGGCAGGACGAGTATTACCGGGAACTTGCCGGCGGTGACGACACCGGTGACTGCACAGGGTTCGTCGACCTGATGCTTACCCTGATCCGTGACAGCCTTGATGCGCTGATAACCCAAACCCAATCGGTAATCCTGACAACTCTGGACCGGCTTGAGATCGCAAGGCGGTCGATGGCGTCATCGACTTTTTCAAGGAAGGATTATGTCGCTCTATTTAAAACTATTTCAACATCCACGGCCAGTCGCGATCTTCAAAAGGGCGTTAGCAAGGGGCTTATCGAAAAAAAAGGGGATAAAAGAACGACGCTGTACCGGTTTGTTGGTGAAACTGTGGATACCGGCCTTGGGATGAACACTCCAAACGATGGATTAAACAATCGATGATGGAAACCATGACGCTATTACCAGGTGCCGTAGCCCTGCTGACAACCCTTGTCATGACACCGGTGGTACGACAGATCGCCATACGAAAAGGGTGGGTTGCCAAACCCCGGGAAGACCGCTGGCACAAAAAAACCACCGCTCTGATGGGCGGTATCGCCATTTTTCTCGGTATTGCTCTGGCGATCTGCTTTACGACCGATTTTCATTTGAATATGGGAAAAATCGTTGTCAATGGCCAGGGAAAACACGTTGCCCCTTTGTCTGTTGTGGTCTTCAGCGGATCTCTGGTTTTATTTTTGCTCGGCCTGACCGACGATTTTCTGCAACTCAAGCCCCAAACTCGGCTGATCGGCCAGATCACCGTGGCCAGCATTGTGATTTTTTTGGGCTATCGCCTCAACTGGTTCACCTCCATGACCGTAGACACCATGTTCTCGCTGGTCTGGATCGTGGGCATTACCAACGCCTTCAATCTTCTCGATAACATGGACGGGCTTTGTGCCGGCGTGGCCCTGGTGGCGCTCTCTTCCATGGTGGTGTTGTATAGCGGCATCGATCCCCAGGCTTTTGTGCTGTCGCTGATTGCCGCGGGGGCGTGCGCCGGCTTTCTGGTTTATAATTTCAACCCCGCCTCCATTTTCATGGGGGATTGCGGAAGCCTGGTGATCGGCTTTTGCGTGGCCGTTTTGAGCATGCAATTCGGCAACCTCAACGCCGGCAATTCGATCTCGGTGATTGCGGTGCCATTGCTGCTTCTCATGGTCCCGCTGCTCGATACCACCCTGGTAACCGTCATACGACTGCTCAGCGGCCGAAAGGCGTCCACCGGTGGCCGGGATCACACCTCGCATCGACTGGTGCTGATGGGCCTGAGCGAAAAACAGGCCGTTCTTTTCCTTTACGGGGCAGGCGCCATATCCGGTTTGGCGGCGATTTTCGTCAGCCGCAGCGACTCGCTCACGTCTCCCGCCGTGATCGTTCCGGTGGGCTTATCCGTATTGCTCATGGGCATCTACCTCTCTCAACTGAGAGTCTATCCGGAAAAAGAATTCTCGGTGTTGAGGGGGCATCGATATACCCCCGTGCTGATCGAACTGACCTATAAGCGTCAACTGGCAATGATCGTGCTCGATCTTGGTCTGATTTCCTTTTCTTATTATCTAAGCTATCGACTCCGTTTTCATGGGGAGGAGTTCTCGTACTACTTTAAGGTTTTTCTAAAATCCTTGCCGATCATCATCCCCGCAAAGCTGATCGTGTTCTATTATTCCTGCATTTACAAAGGGTTCTGGCAGTACATCAGTAACCGTGATGTATATCAATATGCCCGCAGTTCAACCCTGGCGACCTTGCTGGCAGTCACCTGTGCAACGGCTATTTACCGCTTCATTGATTTTTCAAAAGGGGTGTTTGTCATCGACTGGGTGCTGACGACGGTTTTTCTTTTGGGAACCCGGGGCTCCTTCCGTTTTTTCAAGGAAACCATCAAACGCAAGACCCTTGGCGGTGATCGGGTGATTATTTACGGGGCAGGGCAGGGGGGGGAGCTGCTGATGCGTGAGATCCTGAACAACAAGTCCCTGAACCTCAACCCCGTGGGTTTTTTGGATGACGACCCCCTTAAGGTCGGTAAGAACATTCAAGGGTATTCAATCTTCGGAAATTTTGGAAAACTGCCCGACCTGCTGGACAAACACGCGATCAAGGGACTCGTCGTTTCTTTCAACGGCAAGGCCAATCAAGACGCGTTGAAAAAGGCCATGCGCTATTGTCAAAAGAACGGATTGTTTGTTAAAAAATTTAAGATACAATTGGAATGCGTCGATTTGAAAGATCGTTAAGCAATCATTCTTTAATAAAAAAGTGAGCACGCCTTGAAAAACGAGCAAATTACAATAGAAGATGTGCCACAGGATCGCATCGCCGAAAACGCCACCATCCATGCCGGTTGCAAACTTTTCGGAGCCAATACATTGGTCTGCCGAGGGGCCGAACTGGGTTATGAAGCGCCCGTCACCCTGAAAAACTGTTATGTCGGCCCCGGCGTCAAACTCAAGGGCGGTTATTTTGAAAACGCCGTGTTCCTTGAGGGTGCCAAAGCCGGCTCCGGCTCCCATGTTCGCGCGGGAACCATATTGGAGGAGCAGGCCGGCATCGCCCACACGGTGGGGCTGAAACAAACCATCCTTTTTCCGTTCGTCACTCTGGGCAGCCTGATCAATTTCTGCGATTGTTTCATGGCGGGCGGCACCAGCCGCAAGAATCACAGCGAGGTGGGAAGCTCCTATATCCATTTTAATTACACGCCCAATCAGGATAAGGCCACGGCATCCTTGATCGGTGATGTCCCTCACGGGGTAATGCTCGACCAGGCGCCGATCTTTCTGGGAGGGCAGGGCGGTTTGGTGGGGCCATGTCGGCTCGCCTACGGCACGGTGATCGCCGCAGGGTCGATCTATCGCAAGGACCAACTCAACCCCAATCGATTGGTATTCGAAGGCGGGGGGAGGGGAGGGAGCGTTCCCTATACAACCGGCATTTATCGCAATGTCAAAAGACCGGCCATGGCCACTTTCGTCTATCTGGCCAATCTTGTGGCGCTGATGGCGTGGTACACCCAGGTTAGGCGACTATTTGTCGGCAAAGAGTTTCCGGAGCCGCTGTACAAAGGGCTGACCGAAACGTTAGCGATGGCAATTCACGAACGGGTAAAGCGGTTTGTCGGCTTTTGCGATAAATTGCCGGAATCCTTAAAAATGTATAAAGCTCAAATGGGAGATAGTGTTTCGGCCATTTTGATTGAGCAAAAAAAACAATTGTTCGACAACCGGAACAAGGCCGCAGAGGTTATCGATCAATATCTTGACACGCTTAAGATCGCCGATCAAAGCGAATTTTCTAATAGCATCGAGCACAAATTAACTGCCAACCGATCGGATTATTTAACCACCATTAAAAAGCTGTCCATCGATGATCGCCATTTGGGTGTGGATTGGCTTTCACGTATTGTGGACGACGTTACCGAACAGCTTTTAGGCATTTTTCCTGTCATACGATAAGCCAACCAACGGAATAAAAAGAGGAATCGCTGTGGGAAAATTGTTTGGAACAGATGGGATCAGGGGTAAAGCCAATCAATATCCGCTGGATTGTCTGACGGCGGTAACCGTGGGCCGTGCAATCGCGGCGTTTTTCGGCTCAGGCGCCTTAGAGAAAAAAGGGCGTTTTATTATTGGGCGGGATACCCGGCTTTCCGGCGATATGATCACGGCAGCGCTATCGTCCGGCATTAACTCCATGGGCGGCGACGTTTGCCTGGCCGGGATCATCCCCACGCCGGCGATTGCCTATTTGACAAAGGAAATGGGATTCGATGCCGGCATTGTCATCTCCGCGTCCCACAACCCTTTTTTTGACAACGGCATCAAGTTGTTTGGAAAGGATGGCTTCAAGCTGTCGGAGGAGAGGGAAGCCGCCATCGAAGATTTGATCGCTGATCCTGACACGCTTTCCCAAAAAAGCGAATCCATTCAGCACGTGGGCACCCTTGATCGGTTGGGGGATGCCGCTGAACGCTATGGAAAATTTTTATCCACCTGTTTGACGGAGAAGTGCGCACTGGCTGGCCTCGAACTTGTCATCGATTGTTCCAACGGGGCCGCCAGTGAAATTGCACCCCGATTTTTCGAGGCTTTGGGCGCCAGGGTCAAAGCGATTCATTTTCAGCCGGACGGCATCAATATTAATGACAATTGCGGTTCCCAACACCCGCAAGCGTTGGCCCAAACGGTACTGGACGAAAAGGCCGACATGGGCCTGGCCTTTGACGGCGACGCGGATCGGTTGATCGCCGTGGACGAAAAGGGGACAATCCTGACCGGTGATCAGGTGATGGCCGTGTGCGCCAATCATCTCCAAAACAAAGGACAATTGACCAGCCCCGTGGTGGTGACCACCGTGATGAGCAATCTGGGTTTTGGCATCTCTCTTGAAAAAATGGGACTGCGACACATCCAGGCCAAGGTGGGTGATCGCCATGTGATGGAGCAGATGAAAAAGGAGAAGGCCGTGATGGGTGGCGAGGATTCCGGCCACATGATCTTTTTGAACCATCACACCACGGGCGATGGGATGGTGGCGGCCTTGCAGTTGATAGAGGCCGTGCACGACGGGGACAAACCCTTGTCCGAATTGTCCAAGGTCATGACGGTCTTTCCGCAATGCCTGATCAATGTGGATGTGGCTTCCAAGCCGCCAATCGATACGGTAACGCCGGTTGTCCAGGCAATCGAAAACGTAGAAGCGACGCTTGGGGTGAAAGGGCGGGTGCTGGTTCGCTATTCCGGAACCCAGCCCCAATGCCGGGTCATGGTGGAAGGGCCGTCCCATGAAGAAACCGAAGCCTTGTGCCGGCAAATCGCGGACGCGGTTGAAAAAGCGTTGGGATAGCTTGAAACAAAAAAGCCGAAAGCATTACGCTTTACGGCGTTGTTCATACATATAAAATCCCCGAATCACTTGGTTTGCGATTCGGGGATTTTTTATTGTAACCTAAATTAGGCGATTGTCGAGCTTGCCGCATATACAAGGCGGGTGTCTTTCCGTACCAAAATTTGAATCGCCTAATTTAGGTGTTAGTCGCGGCTACCGCCGAAAATCATTAAGAGGTACTGGAACATCAAGATAAAATCCAGGTAAAGGGTCAGCGCTCCGATAATTGCGCCTTTGCGAACCACGGCGGCGTCCAGTCCGGCCGGTTGAGAGAGAGCCATGCCCTTGAGTTTTTGGGTGTCATAAGCGGTCAGGCCGGTGAAGATAATTACGCCGATATAGCTGATGATCATCTGCATGGCCGGACTTTTCAGGAAAATATTGACCACGGTCGCGATGATAATGCCGATCAGCCCCATGAACATGAAATTTCCAAGGCCGGTCAGATCCCGTTTGGTGGCCCAGCCGAAAATGCTGCATGCCGCAAAGGTGACCGCGCAGATGAAAAAGGTCGAGGCGATGGATGACATGGTGTAGACCAGAAAGATGAATGACATGGTCGCACCATTTAGCGCGGCATAAAGCAAGAACATACCGGTCGCCGTTGAGGCTTGCATTTTGTGAACCCGGGCGGAAAGCCAGAAAACCAGGCCGATTTCGCCAATAAAGAAAAGCCATTTGGCTTGGAAAACGAACCTTAAAACCGGTTCGTTGTGCGCGACAAACCATGCCACGGCACCGGTCAACGCCAGCCCAATCGCCATCCAGTTATATACGCTACGTACAAACGAATTAACGCGAACTTGAGTTTGAGTTCTTTCCATTGGGATCGACGGCATCGATAACCTCCATACGTTTGTTTTTTTAAGGTTTTAGAATCTGTTTGAGATGTTTTTAATATAACACAGGTTGCTTTATTTTCAAGATCAAAGCTGATATACCGTCGTTATCGCAAACGTTTGACGCTCGATTAACCGCCATGAAACCAGAACAAATTTATCGAGAACTGAAAGATCTGGCCGAAAAATTGGGTGTAACCGTATCCGAGCAGAGCTTTCGAGCCAGCGGCATCCCGGTGAGAAGCGGGGTTTGTCTGATCAAGGGTAAGCTGCATTGCATCATCGATCGCAATATCGGCCTGCAAACCAAGATCAACATCCTGGCCGAATCACTCGGTGGTCTGCCAAACGAAAATATTTTCGTGGTTCCCGAAATCCGGGATCTGCTGGATCGTTCCCAAAAAAACAAGGCCCCCGAAAAGGATGGCGCGTAGACCCGACGCAGCTTGTAATTTTACATAATATATCTTATCGGACGTTGTAGATTGATCAATTTTGACAGCCAGCCACCAGGACCAGGCCCCCGAGGCAACCAACGCGTTTATCAGGTCAGCGAACTCAACAGAAACATTAAAGCGCTGCTTGAAGATAAGTTTCCTTTTATCTGGATATCAGGTGAAATATCCAATTTCAGAAGGCCTTCGTCGGGCCATTGTTATTTTTCGCTGAGCGACCAGGCCGGCCAAATCAGTGCGGTCATGTTTCGGGTTCAGGCCGGAGCCCTGAAATTCAGGCCCGAAGACGGGATGACGATCGTTGGCCTGGGTCGTGTCAGTGTTTACGAGCCCAGAGGCACCTACCAGATCATCCTGGAGTTCATGCAGCCCCAGGGCGTCGGCGCGCTTCAAATCGCCTTTGAACAATTAAAGGAAAAACTGGCCAAAGAAGGCCTTTTTGACGACCACCACAAGCGACCGCTTCCTTTGTTGCCTAAGAAGATAAGCGTCGTAACCTCTCCAACCGGTGCGGCGGTCAGGGATTTTATCAATGTCGCCGGACGTAGGTTTCCCAATCTCCCCATCGAGGTTGTTCCGGCAGCGGTTCAGGGGGTTCGCGCGCCGGCTGAAATCAGGCGCGCCATCTTATTTCTCAACAAGCTTAAAAATACCGACATCATCGTTCTATCGCGTGGCGGAGGATCCATCGAGGATCTTTGCGCGTTTAACGACGAAAAGCTGGCACGCGCCATATTTGCCTCACGCATACCCGTTGTTTCCGCGGTTGGCCATGAAACCGATTTTACCATCGCCGATTTTGTCGCGGATCTCAGGGCGCCCACGCCATCGGCAGCCGCTGAGATCACGGTTCCTGCCAGGAGTGAACTTGAAAAGCAACTCTCTTTTCTTAAACAAAAACTTTATCAAAATACATTTAACAGGCTGTTAATAAATAAAAAGCAAGTTGGCATGCTCACCGCGCGAATCATTCATCCCAAGCGCCGATTGCAAGACTTGCGCTTGCGCCTGGATGACAACAGTGCTCGCCTCGCCCGGTTGATCGATCAACGCATCAAACGGGAGTGTGAACGCTTGGAGCACCTCCAGCGCATGTTCATGCAGGCCTCTCCGGTAAAAACCATGGCGCATCAAAAACAGCGGTTATTGGAATTAAAGCGGGATTTGATCGGTCAAATGGCCTCGATGATCCGGCAACGACAATCCATGGCGGCAAGGCACGCGGACATGCTCGAGGCCCTGAACCCCATGTCAGTTTTAAAGCGTGGGTACAGCATTACAAGAAAGCTGCCCCAAAAGAGCATCGTGCGCTCTTATCGGCGGATCAAGATCGGTCAACCGCTCGAGATTGTCCTGTCCTCGGGCCGATTGACCGTTAGCGTTGATGAAAAACAACCCCCACCGGAATAAGGAAAATAAGGAAAATCATGTCCCCCAAGGCCAAACCGAGTTTCGAAAAAGCAATCGGCGACCTCGAAAAAATTGTTACCGCGTTGGAATCCGGAGATCTTTCCCTGGACAAAGCGCTCCAAAAATTCGAGGACGGCATGCGTCTTTCAAAATATTGTAACGAAATGCTGGATGAAGCCGAAAATAAAGTTACGCTATTGATGAGTGACGACGAAGGAAATACCACGGAAACGCCGTTCACTCCGGAATCCTGATTATGTTCGATCTTGACACTTATCTGAAGGGGCTTCGCCGGGTTGTCGATGACGCTCTTGGCCGTTACCTGGTCTGCCCTTCCGGAGATACAAGACTCGCCGATGCCATGAACTACTCGGTCATGGCCGGCGGCAAACGCCTTAGGCCCGTGCTCTGTATTGCCGCGGCCGAAGCCGTGGGCGGTGATCGGCAAACGGTTTTGCCCTTTGCCTGCGCCATGGAACTGCTGCACACGTATTCGCTGATCCATGACGATTTGCCGGCCATGGACAATGACAAAACGCGCCGCGGGAAGCCCACCTGTCATGTACAATTCGACGAGGCTACGGCGGTTCTGGCCGGCGACGCCCTGCTGACCCTTTGTTTCGAAATTATGGCGAATGCTGCGTGCAAGGCCGTAGGCTATAGCGAAACAGGCACTGACATGAAAAGGTGGGTGAAAGCGTCGTCGATACTGGCTTCGGCCGGCGGTTGGCAGGGCATGATAGAGGGGCAGATGCGCGATATGATATTTGAAAATACGCCCCTTGCTATCGAAGATCTCGAAGCGTTGCACCTTCTGAAAACCGGCAAACTCATCGAGGCTTCGGTGGGAGGGGGTGCCCTTCTGGCCGGCGCGGAAGATGGCGCGCAACAGGCCCTGCAAACATATGCAAGACACATCGGCCTCGCCTTTCAGGTCGCCGATGACGTGCTTAACATAAAAGGCGATCCAAAGCGTTTGGGAAAGGCCACGGGGACCGATCAACAGCGCGGCAAGAACACCTACCCTTCCCTTATCGGTCTCGACGGGGCGGAGCAGCTGGCAAACCGCCTGGTAAACAAAGCCTTGAAGGCCATTGACGCTTTTGATAACAAAGCGGACTCGTTACGTGCCATCGCACATTACGTTATCGAACGAACCCGATAAACTCTGGGAGTTCACAAAGTTGGCTTCAACCAAATCACTGCTCAACCAAATCGATTCGCCTGCGGATTTAAAAAAGTTGGATCGCTCGGTCCTGCCCGATCTGGCCAGGGATATTCGCAAAACCATCGTCGATGTAGTCTCGAAATCCGGCGGCCATTTGGCCTCGAGCCTGGGCGCCGTCGAACTGGGCATCGCCCTGCACTACGTTTTCGATACCCCCACCGATAAAATAATCTGGGATGTGGGGCATCAGGCATACGCGCACAAGCTGCTCACCGGCCGCCGCGACCAGTTTTCCACCCTGCGTCGTCACAAAGGCATCTCCGGGTTCACCAAAAGCAGTGAAAGCCCCCACGATGCCTTTACCACCGGACACAGCAGTACCTCTATTTCCGCCGGGCTGGGGATCGCCTGCGCCAAAAAGCTTAAACAAGACCCGGCCAAGGTGATTGCGGTGATCGGCGACGGCTCCATGACCGCCGGCCTTGCCTACGAGGGGATGAACCAAACCGGAGATACGCATAATGATAAGGATCTGATCGTTATCCTCAACGATAATGAAATGTCCATTTCTCATAATGTGGGCGCGATCTCCTCGCTGCTCAGCCGGACCTTTTCCGCTTCCAAATTGCAAATGATGCGCAAGGAGTTCGGCGAATTTTTAAAATCCCTGCCCCGCATCGGCGAGAATGTCTATCAGTTTGCCAAACGCAGCGAGGAATCCTTCAAAACCTTCGTTACCCCGGGTATGTTGTTCGAGGCCTTCAACTTCGAGTATTTTGGTCCCATCGACGGCCACAACCTTAATCATTTGATCGATATTTTAAAAAATATCAAAACGATGGACGAGCCGGTACTGCTACACGTGATCACCAAGAAAGGCAAGGGGTACCGAAAGGCGGAGCAAAACCCGGTCTATTTCCATGGCGTCGGCTCCTTTGATGTGAACACCGGCATCTGCCGTAAGAAACCTTCCAATATTCCCAATTATACCGATGTTTTTGGCAAAACCATGGTGGAATTGGCCAAGAAGGACGATAAGATTATCGCCGTCACCGCCGCCATGCCCGAGGGCACCGGCCTGGTCCCCTTTTCCCAAGCCTTTCCCGAACGCTTTTTTGATGTGGGGATTGCCGAACAGCACGGCGTCACTTTTGCCGCTGGCATGGCCACCGAAGGATTCCGTCCGGTTGTCGCCGTCTATTCCACCTTTTTGCAGCGTGCTTTCGATCAAATCGTTCACGATGTGTGCGTTGAAAATCTTCCCGTGGTTTTTGCCCTTGACCGGGGCGGTATCGTCGGCGAGGACGGCCCCACCCACCACGGCCTTTTCGATCTCTCGTTTTTGCGTTCGATTCCCAACATGGTCATCATGGCGCCCGGCGATGAAAACGAACTCCGGCGGATGCTGGCCACGGCCGTGGCTCACGATGGTCCCATCGCTTTGCGATACCCGCGCGGCAAAGGCGTCGGGGCCCACATGGATGACGATATCAAGTTGCTTCCCATTGGCAAGGGCAAGGTTGTCAGGCAAGGCGATGACCTTTTGGTGCTGGCCGTGGGCAGTGGCGTCAATGAAGCCGTTTGCGCAGCCTCCCTGCTTTCCGAAAAGCATGGTCTCGAAGCCACTGTGGTCAACGCACGTTTTGTCAAGCCCCTGGATAAGGAGCTGATCCTACCCTTGACCAAGTCCATCGGCAAGGTGATCACCATTGAGGAAAATACCCTGCCCGGCGGATTTGGCAGCGCGATTCTGGAATTGCTGGCGGATCACGGCATGTCCGGGATTCAAGTCAAGCGCCTGGGGATCAACGACCACTTCGTTGAGCACGGCCCCCAGAACGTGCTGCGTGGCAACTGCAAGGTGGATGCGGCTGGCATTGTCGAAGCAGCCCTGAGCTTCCAAAAATAACGTATGAAAAAGCGTATTGACACGCTTCTGGTCGAGCGCGGGCTTTGTCAAAGCCGGCAACGGGCCAAAGCCATGATCATGGCCGGACGTGTTCTGGTGAACCAGGTCCCCTGCGACAAAGCCGGCACCCAATTTCCGGATGACGTCGACATCAGCATGAAAGGCGAAGACCTGCCCTATGTAAGCCGGGGAGGTCTAAAACTTGAAGCGGCACTCAAGGCCATGGCCATGGATTGCAAGGGGCTTGTCTGCATGGATGTGGGCGCCTCGACCGGAGGGTTCACCGATTGCCTGCTGCAACACGGGGCGGCCCATGTTTTCGCCATTGATGTCGGCTATGGCCAACTGGCCTGGTCGCTCAGAACCGACGGCCGCGTGACGGTGATCGAACGAACCAACGTGCGCACCATGGACCCCGCCCTGATCCCGACCCTCGTCGATCTGATCACCATCGATGCCTCGTTCATTTCCCTTAAAATCGTAGTCCCCAGTGTTATAGGCTATTTAAGGCCCGGCGGACAGATTCTGGCCTTGATCAAACCCCAGTTCGAGGCCGGCAAGGGCAACGTCGGTAAAGGTGGCGTGATCAAGGACGCTGACCTGAGAAACAGAATCATCGATGACCTGCGCTATTTTTTTAATGACCAGGGCCTCGTCTGCGGGCCGGTAATCCCCTCCCCCATCCTGGGTCCCAAGGGCAACCAGGAATTCGTTATCGCACTACGACCAAAAGAAGATTCCGGATTATAATCAGCATTTTGGGGTTGATTTTTTCAGCACATCAATTTATTAAGATGAGCTTTAAATAAATTCTGTTATACAAGACGTTAAGATAATGTTTTGGTGAGTCTACTGGTGAGTCTACTGGAGAGTCTACTAGTGAGTCTACTAGTGATTCCATCGGTGATTCTTTTGGTGATTCTATAGGAGGAAGCCGTATCGTAATACTGCGAAAATCGATAGTATGGTTTTAAAACTATATCTTAACGACTAACGCGGAAAATACAATGGAGAGAGGAGCTTGAGTGGGTCAAATGAATGAAACCTTAAGAAATGTTGCACTTGTTGCCCATGGAGGAGCGGGCAAAACGTCACTTGCGGAAATCATGATCTACAAGGCCGGATTAACCACCCGTGTCGGACGTGTGGAAGACGGCAATACGGTGATGGATTTCGAGCCGGAGGAACTCAAGCGACAAGCCAGTCTTTCCAGTGGATTTATCCAACTGCCTTGGAAAAAACATACCATCAGCCTGGTCGACACCCCCGGTGACCAGAACTTCATTTCAGATGCCAAGCTTTGCATGCAGGCCGCCGAGGTGGCCCTGATCGTCGTTGATGGTGTTGACGGCGTCAAGGTACAGACCGAACAGGTGGCGGAGTTCGCGTCCGAATACAACATGCCCTGCGCCATTTTCATTAACAAGCTGGACCGCGAGCGGGCCAATTTCGCCACGGCCGTCGACGATGCGACCCAGTGCCTGACGCCCAAACCCATTATTATCCAGCTGCCCATTGGTGCCGAGGCCGATTTCAAAGGTGTTGTCGATCTGATAGGCATGAAAGCCTACACCTATGACGAGGACGGCAAAGCCACTGAAATCGATATCCCCGCCGACATACAGGACGAGGTCGAGACCGAGCACGAAACCCTGATCGAAAATATCGCGGAAGCGGACGACGAACTCATCGAACGCTATCTGGAAGGTGAAACCATCACCAATCAGGAGCTGCGTGACACCCTGAAAAAAGGCATTCTTTCCCGGACTTTCGCGCCGGTGCTTTGCGGATCGGCCACCCAGGACATCGGTGTCGACCTGCTCATGGATTTTATCAATACCTGCCTGCCCTCCCCCCTCGACTACCCCTCCAAAGAAGGCGTCAATCCGGGCAAGGGTGGAGAGACAATAGAACGTAAATTCGATGAAAACGAGCCGTTTTCCGGGTTTGTCTTCAAGACCGTGGCTGATCCCTATGCCGGTCGCCTGACCATTTTCAAGGTGGTTTCCGGAAAATTGGGCAGCGACGGCAACTTCTATAATTCCACCAAGGAGACCAAGGAGCGCTTCAACCAGCTTCTTACCATCCAGGGCAAGGAACAGAAACCGGCTGAAGGCGCCGGACCCGGCTCCATCGTGGCGGTAGCCAAGCTTAAAGAGACCAAAACCGGTGACACCCTGTGTGACGACGGCAATAAAATCCGTTACACCCTGGCGGAACCGATGCCCAGACTGATCTCCTTTGCCCTGGAATCCAAGGCAAAAGGCGACGAGGATAAAATCTACATTTCGCTGACCAAGCTGCTCGAAGAAGATATGGCCCTGCAGCTGGAGCGTAACGCCGAAACCAAGGAGATCCTGCTCTCCGGTCTCGGGCAGGTGCATATCGAAAGCACCATCGAAAAGCTCAAACGCAAATACAACGTCGAGGTGCTTCTAAAAACGCCTAAAATTCCCTACAGGGAGACCATCAAGAAAAAAGCCCGGGTCCAGGGCAAACACAAAAAACAGTCCGGCGGGCACGGCCAGTACGGTGACTGCTGGATCGTTATGGAGCCCCTGCCCCGTGGGTCGGGATTTGAATTCGTGGATGCCATCGTGGGCGGCGTTATCCCCAAGGGATATATTCCGGCCGTGGAAAAAGGAATCGTGGAAGCCTCCCAAAAGGGCCCGCTGATCGGCGCGCCCTTGGTGGATTTCCGTGCCACCGTGGATTTCGGCAGCTACCATGCCGTGGACTCCTCGGAAATGGCCTTCAAGGTGGCCGGCTCCCTGGCCTATAAAAAGGCTTGCGAGGAGACCAACCCCGTCCTTCTGGAGCCCATCATGAAAGTCACCGTGATCACGCCCGACGAATACATGGGCGATATCATGGGAGATCTGAACAGCCGTCGCGGCCGGGTACTGGGGATGGATTCGGCGGGCAAAAACCAGGTAATCAACGCCGAGGTTCCGTTGGCTGAGTTCCAGACCTACGCCCCCGATCTACGCTCCATGACCGGTGGTCGCGGCATGTACTCCATGGAATTTCTGCGCTACGATGAAGTGCCTGGTCAGATCTCGGGCAAGGTCATCGAGCAAATCAACGCTGAAAAAGAGGAATAGCTCTTTTCCGGCGATCTTCAAAAAAAATAGAGATGCTATAAATAAAAACGGAGGGCTTATGAAGCCCTCCGTTTTTGGTTTTATGGAAATGAAATACATTTTCTGGCAGGCGAATACCCCTTCCAGAACGCCTCCCATTTGTTTTTCAGCCATACCTGGTTTTTCCGGGACATGGTTTTTCCCATGGGGCAGTCATGGGTATGAAATCGTTTTGACCGTCGGTTTCCCCGGTACGGTTTTTGGGGCTTTTCATTTTTATCGACATACTTCCAGATACCGATTCCGCGCTCCATGGCCTTGCGCTGGTCGGCAAGCAGGGACTTGAACATGTTGGTGTTGGGATGCTGGTAAAATACGTTGGCGCAACCTTGTTTGACCATTTCAGCGTTAACGAAAAGGCCGTCTTCACGGTACACGTAGGCCAGCGTCCTGCCGTAGTGGTCCTTTTTCTCCTCGTCGAACACCAGTTTCAGTCGCTGCCCTTCCACCAGGGATTCGTTGATCTTGCGCGCCCATTTGGCCAGCGGTTCGCCACGCTGCTGTTTATGTTCCATTTCCGGGGTGTCGATACCGATGTAGCGCACATGTCGGCCGTCCTTTAAAATGATGGTGTCGCCGTCGGCAACCCAGCGAACCTTGACCCATTGTTCCCCTGCTTCGCTTATTCTTATGCCGGCCGCCAGCAAAAGGGCAATCAGTATCCCCCACTGGCAAGCGTATTTTGTAAAACGTGCGTGGCTCATGGCTTCAACCCGCAGACGCGCGTTGCACTCTCGTCCAGAAGCCGGCCGACACCGCCGCCTGCGGACGGTACAAAGCCCGTGGCCTGTTCCCACACGACATCGTCCTCCATGCAAAAATAGACCGTGACCTGGGGCGCTTTTTCTTTAATCCAGGCAACCATGCGCCGGTACAGATCGATCCTTAGGGGTTTGAAATAGCGCATTTTGTTATCCAAGCCGGTGATAAATTCGCCATAGGCGATTTTCGATTTTGGAAAGCGTCGGGAAATCAAACCTTTGAGCGGCGGCATGAAGCGAAAGGTGCCCAGGCTGATCCAAACGATATCCCTGCTGTCGATTTGCTTAAAAAGCATATTTATCACCTGTTGGTAATCTATTTCGCAGCCCGGGTAGAGAACCATGGGGTCGAAATGAAACGCCAGGGGGTAGCCCCACTTCTGGCATTGCCGGGCGGCGTCCAGGCGCGCTTCAAGCGGGGCGGTAAAGCGCTCCTCGTTTTTGATGACAAACGGAGTGTTGAGCGACCAGGCCATGATGGTTTTTCGCCGATGGTCGAGGCCCTTCATTTTCTTGATGTTGACCGATTTTGTTTTCAACTCAAGAACGGCGCGTTCCTGCCCCGCGAACCTTCGGACCAGATAGCCGTTCAAGTCGGTCCAGGGCTCCCAGATCAGGCTGTCGGTAAATTCACCGGTGCCCACCCGGGCAATCTGCCCACTGTCGAACAGGGCGTCCAATTCGGCATCCAGATCTTCACGGTTGACGAAATAAGTCAGCATGGGCGGATGAAAATAGATCTGTAAAATGCAATAGGAACAATCCATGGTACAAAATGAAGCGACATGCAGGATCTGATAATCGCAACAAAGATACTCTCTCGTACCGGGGCATTTTTTAAAAAATCCGCCCTTGTTGCGGGTCAGGTAAAGTAGGGATTTGCCGAAAGTTACCGGCTCATCGGCGTTATTGATGGTCCGGTAAAGATCGTCGGGCGCATCCACATAGCTCGGCCTAAGGGCCAACCGCCGGCAGATACTATGGGTTTGCGGATGATCCTTGATGTCTCGATCGATATAAAGGCGCTTGATGGTCACGGGCTTTTTGAGTTTGAAAGGTTTAATTTGTTGATGATCGACACGTCATTTTGATCCAAACCATTCAAAAAGAAAAGCATTTTTTAAAAAGGACCAGAACCCTGAAGTCCCCATTCGCCAAAAAAAAGGAACCGGCCGCCACCTTGAGCAGGCGGCAACCGGTTCCAGCGGGCTACCCGGCATTTGTCCAGGTATGTTGGAGCTTAACGCTTATTTAACCATGCTCTTGATCTCTTCGACGATTTCGGGATTGGCCAGGGTCATGACGTCTCCGACATCCTGATTGTTAGAAAGGGCGCCCAATACACGGCGCATGATTTTTCCGGAACGGGTCTTGGGCATATCCTTGACGATCCAGACCTTGCGTGGCTTGGCGATCTTACCGATTTGTTCGCAGATGGCATCCGAGATTCTTTGGGCCATTTCGTCACTGGCCTCGATTCCGGGTTTAAGGGCAATATAAAGATCCGGCTCTTTGCCCTTGATTTCGTGATTCACCGGCACGACGGCGGCTTCGGCGACCTCGTTGACGACCAGCGCCGCCGATTCAATCTCCTTGGTTCCCAGTCGGTGGCCGGAGACATTGATTACGTCATCGATGCGGCCCAGGATCCGATAGTAGCCATCCTCGGCCTCGACGGCGGCATCTCCGGTGAGATACGGCCAGTCACGCCAATCCGTGCTTTTGGTATCCTTGCAATAGCGGGCGAAGTAGGTATCCACGAAGCGATCACGGTCGCCCCAGATGGTCTGGAACATGCCCGGCCAGGGATTCTGGATGCATATGTTTCCGGCCTTGCCCGAGCCTCTTGGTACTTCGTTGCCCTCATCATCGTAAATGATCGGATGGATGCCCGGCATGCCGGGACCGGCGCTACCCGGTTTCATGGGGGTGATGCCCGGCAGGGTGGAGCACAGGAATCCGCCCGTTTCTGTCTGCCACCAGGTGTCCACGATGATCGCCTCGCCCTTGCCGACTTCCTTGTGGTACCATTTCCAGACCTCGGGCTCGATGGGCTCGCCCACCGTGGTCATGTGTTTGAAATGGTAGTTGTATTTGGCCGGCTCGTCCGGACCGATCTTTCGCAGGGCGCGAATGGCGGTGGGCGCTGTATGGAAGATGTTCACGTCCAGATCCTGGGCGATGCGCCAGGCCCGTCCGGCATCCGGATAGGTGGGAACACCTTCGTAGATGACGGAGGAGGCGCAGTTGGCCAAGGGACCGTAAACGATGTAAGAGTGCCCGGTGATCCAGCCGATATCGGCCATGCACCAGTAGACATCCTCGGGATGAATGTCCTGGACGTATTTGGATGTGCCGGTGACGTAGGCCAGGTAACCGCCGGTGCCGTGCTGGCAGCCCTTGGGTTTGCCGGTGGTGCCGCTGGTATACATCAGGAACAGAGGCTCCTCGGCGTTCATCCGCTCCGGCTCGACTCTGGCGCCATAAAAGTTTTTAAGCTCGTCGTTGACGAAGTGATCGCGCCCTTCGACCATGGGGGTCTTGGCCGAGTATTTCCCGTTATAGCGCTGCCAGACAAGTACCTTGTCGACTTTCTGGCCGTCTTTTTCAGCATGCTCACAAGCCACGTCGGCATTTTGTTTGTGGTCGAGCAGGCTGCCGCTGCGATAGTAGCTGTCCATGGTGATCAATACCCTGCTGCCCGAGTCGACAATACGATCGGCGCAAGCGGTTCCGCTGAAACCGCCGAAGACCTGAGAATGGATAACTCCCAGGCGGGCGCAGGCCAGCATGGTGATGGGTAGTTCGGGAACCATGGGCATGTGCAGGGTGACCCTGTCGCCCCGTTTCAGGCCGGCAAAATCTCTCAGCAAGGCGGCGAACTCGTTGACCCTTACATACAATTCCTGATAAGTGATGTGTTGGTACCCTTCTTCAAGGGGTTCCGGAACGAAATGGATGGCGGTCTTGTTTTTGTTGTCTTTCAAATGCCGGTCGATGCAGTTATAGCTGGCATTGATTTTTCCGCCCTTGAACCATTTGTAGCAGGGTGCATCACTGGTATCGAGAATTTCGTCCCAATACTCGTACCAATCGAGCAAATCCGCATACTCCTTGAAACAATTCGGAAAATTATCCAAACTGAAGCGGTTGTAAATACTCTTGTCCGTCACATTCGCCTGGGAGACGAAGTCGTATGACGGGTAGTAATAGCCTTCCTCCTGCCAATGTACGGCAATCTGGGCCTCTGAAGTTTCGATGATTTCTTTTTCTGCCATGGGTAGCTCCCTCCAAATTTAGTTTGAGTTTGCTGGCTTGGTCCCTTTTCAGCCAATGATTACTGTGTTTTTCTGCCTCTAAATCCCTCCTTTCATCTTTTCGTCTTTTGGTTATTATGCGGGTATGTTTCGCCGAAAAGAAACAGCCCACTTATTGGCGCATGATCCCGCGGAAAAACGTTTCAAAGGCCATGTCAAAGCTATCCTTTAAATAGTCATCCAAATAATCGCCATTTTGATGGATCATTCTTTTGCTGGTTTCCCAGAGGACAATGCCCGCGAAAAGAGACCACAGCATATTGGCGACCGCTTGGGGCGGTTGATCGATGAAATGTTTTTCCCGGATGCCCTCCTCGAAAATTCGGGCCATCAGGCTGATGGCGTTGCGACTGAGCGAATCGATTTGGCCCAGCATCGAGGTGGAGAGGTTTTTCAGCGATTCGCTGGACTGCATGTGGAACATGTTGATTAGAATCAGCGGATCGAATTCGTAAACATCGTACATGGCATCCTTCAGCGCGTTCAGTCTTTGGGAAATGTCGATAAACGGTTCGGCATGGACATGTTCCAGCCGAATTTTCAAATATTTGAGAATACGCAGCGAAAGCGAGGCATAGATTTCATCCTTGTTTCTAAAATAAAGATAAAGCGTCCCAGGACTCAATTCTGCTTCGTTGGCGATATCCTCCATGGTGGCCTTGCTGAACCCTTTGTCGGTGAACACCCGCTTCGCGGCAACCAGTATCTGTTGTCTGCGACGCTCGCGTTCTCTTTTTTTTCTTTCCTTGATCCCCATAAAATTCAGTGGCTTTCGATTGGAGATGGATAAAAGTGCAAGAATTTAAGAAAGCCAACGTGCACGTCGAGTGAGAATTGCCTCACATCGTTTGCGATTAGCGAACCATAAAAAAAATGCCAAAGTGAAGTGTTGAATCGCCATGCAGCGTTTTGCTTTTGCTGCCCCTTATAATATCCAGGCTGTACGTTGAGTTAGATAAACGAGACGTTATGGCCTGGCGAAATGGCATTGGAAAGATTGCCGGAAGATTATGCGCGGCATGTGATGGCCCGTTTACCGGTGGCGCATAATTGCTGCCGGCGTATAACTAAATGGTATTGTTGCCTCACCACGAAAATAAACAGTTGACGGAAAATGAATATAATTTATTTCTTAAATCCATATATATATGATATTTTCACAATGTCAAGTAAATTAGGTTCAAATTTTAATTTGTATTAATATTTTTCGTGGTGCGTAGATGAAAAGTGGCGCAAGATTGAGCAAAGCCGGAGACAAACGATTGATGAGATGAGGAATTAAACACTAAACAAACGGTGCGTCGGGGCGTTTTGCGGGTGTATAATCCTATTTTGCGGGCAGCAGTGTTGGCTCCGAGGCAAGTTTTTGCAGTTCGCTCTGCAAGGCCCTTACCTGCTCTCGCGACTCGACCTTGAGAATTACCTGGTAGGTTTTTCCTTCGAAAAAAGGCGGTGGTTGAACCTGAATGCATGGCGGCAGGTGCAGCTTGCCAACTGCCTGGTTATAGGATTGCTGAGCCTGCATTAATGCCGGAAACCGTTGGGTTTTAAAAAAATGCCGCAATTGATGGGCCTTTTGCGGTGTTGACAGAGCCTCCCGGGCAAGGATGTCGCTGACGCAGCTTTGAGCAACCAGCGTATGAATGGGCAAGTCGTCACGTTTGGCGATTTCTGTCAATGTTTCAACAAGTTCGCGCTGGATGTTCAGGCCGGTCGTGATCTTACGCAACAAATCGATCATGGCCCGGCGATCGTTCGCCTCCATGTTGTTGATTCGGTGGGCGACGGGAAGCGCGACACTACCCTCCACAATCGCCTGTTGAAGCGTATCGGGCATTGTGGCGATGGGCAAAATAAGCTTCAGCGCCTTGCCGCTGTCCGGCAGTCCGCATGCACGGGCAAGCTCGCGCCATTTTTGAGAAGGATTACACACGCGGTGCAGCAAATCATAGCACCGGGACTGTTCGACGACATTAAGGGCGCGCTGAAACGCATTGTCCGAAATGGCGATGGCGGCCAGTTCCATGGGCGCCGTGGTTGGCGGCAGGACGCGCATGGGGACGGTTCGCGGGCAATCATCCAGGGTTTTCAGCGCGGCCAGACGACGAAACCCGCTGACAACGACAAACTTCCCATCGCCGGCCTCGATCACCGTTGGTGGTTGCAGCAGGCCGATGGCGCAGATGGACAGCGCCAGATCGGCCGTTTCGGCATGAGTGGTTATCCGGTAAGTATGATCGTCAAGGTCGACACGGTCCGGGCAGAGATACTGAACTTCAAAGTCCATGATTGTCGCCGGACAAAAGGGTCAAGGCTTCCACATACTTGGCCCTGGTGTTGTCGATGACGTTCTGGGGCAGTTTTGGCCCGGGAGCCGTTTTGTCCCAATCAAGGGTGAGAAGATAATCCCTGAGATATTGTTTGTCGAAGCTTTTCTGGGAGCCTCCCGCCTTGTACGTAGCCTTGGGCCAGAAGCGGGAAGAGTCCGGCGTGAGCACTTCATCGATCAGAATCAACTCATCGTCCACGACTCCGAATTCGAATTTGGTATCGGCAATCAATATCCCCTTTTCGGCGGCCAGCCTATCCCCTTTTTTATAAATCGCCAGCGAGAGGTCGCGGGCTTTTTCAGCAAGAGGCGCGCCGATACGGTTGACCATTTCGTCAAAATCGATATTGATGTCGTGCTTGCCCAGTTCTTCCTTGGTCGAAGGGGTGAAGATCGGTTCGGGCAACTGATCGGACTCCACCAGCCCCTGGGGAAGCGCGATCCCGCACACCGATCCGTTTTGTTGGTAGGATTTCCAGCCCGAGCCGGTGATATAGCCGCGAACCACGCATTCCACGGGAAGCGGTTTGGTCTTTTTAATAAGGATGCTGCGATTCAACAGTTCTTCACGGTAGGGGGCGCAGGATTCCGGAAATTCGTCGACATTGGCGGTGATCACATGGTTTTCCACCAGCGAGGCCATGATATCGAACCAGAAAAGAGAAATCTGCGTGAGCACGACCCCTTTGTCGGGAATCGGGTCCGGCAGAACGACATCGAATGCGGACATGCGATCCGTGGCGACCATTAGATATGCATCGCCCAGATCATACATGTCGCGAACCTTTCCCCTTTGAAGCAGGTTCAGGGAAGAAAAGGCGGTTTCACGTACGACTTTGGACATATTGGTATTTCCTTTGTTTAGCTGTCAAGCGCTCTAAAAGACAATGCGATCCAACCCATTTGCAAAAGGAGTTGTCATCTGCCGCCGTCATGTATTCGCTTTGGGAGGCATGGCGTTGAAGGCTTCGATATAGCGCTGCAGGATTTGTTCGGATTCGTCATCGACGGAAAGAAACTCGACGCCGGATTGGTACTGGCCGGCATCCGTCGCTTTGCTGAAAACGATTTTACCGCGTAGCGTAAGCATTTCTTCTTTTAAGCCCACAACAACATCCAAGGTGTTGTTTTCAATGAAGGGGATGTGGGTTTCCAGCATGATACCCGATTTGGATACATTGATGGTGCGCCCCATGCCTTGCGTATCGGGGCCTTTTTCTTCCAGACCCAAGTGGACATAGTTAAAAAGATGAATGGACGAGATTCTGGGACTTTTTCGTTTTTCGCTCATAGACGTTAACCCCTGTTTCGAGGTAGTGGTTATTGAGGACAATTCATATGTACACAATCGGGGCATTCTGCCGGATTGATCAGGTGGAATCTGCAACTTCCGCCTTTTTCGAGTTCAGGGTATTGCAGACATTTTCAGATGTAACGGAAATGCAGGCTGCTAAATTATCGACAATATTTTGAAACGTTGTGGAGAGGCGATTGTATTCTTTTTGCAACGATACGGCCTGAATTTTTGCAAGTTGTACGTTTTCCGATCCGATCACGGTAGCACCTTCGGGTTCCTGATTCAGGTTGAGAAAGGGAATTTTGCCGAAAAAATCCCCTTTATACAGATGGCAAAAAAGAATCCGGCCTTGTTTCGTCTGGCGCACAACAGATACCCGCCCCTGCTTAATGACGTATAATTGATCTTCCTTCATTTTGCCCTGGGGGATGAGGACGTTGTTATTCTTGAGGATATCCTCGGGCAACGGCTTGCCCTCGTGATGCTCGGCGATACGCTCGGAAAGCTGTTTCAAACGTTTTTCCAGGCTGGTTAAAAAAGAACGAAATTCCATTGAAAGCGTGGCATACTCCTGCGCCAGGCGCTGTGAATCAAGGACGCCCAGTTGAACATTGCCGACCGCAATGGCAGTGGCCGCGCGAATGTGCCCCTGCATCAAATAAGACGTCATGCTGCCGACAAAAGCGCCATCGCCGATGCGGATGATGGGGATGACCCCCATTTCCGTCTCCTTGACGATATCGACAACCCCTTCTAATATAACCCATATCCAACTGCCGTGTTTTCCTTCTTCGACGATATACTCGCCATCGAAAAAGTCTTCTTCGTCGACCACATACATATAATCGACATAAGGACCTTTAACGATGGGCGTTTTGGAAAGACTGTCCTGGATCTGTGCAATGTTGCCGGTCATACTGGCCGGACCGATCTTCTTGATTTGCCCGTCGTCCACAAGCCGCATGCCTTCCAGGACGATTCCCATGCGGCTTTTTGATATACGATTTTCCGTAAATACCGATTCGCGGGTGAATTCGAATGACCCGCTGATCCAACCGAAAAGGGCGTACAATGCTTCGAGCCCCTCACTATCTTCATTCTGCGCGTTTATCGGATTTCCGTCAATGAAATAAATGAAGGCCGGTTCCGGTGCGTAGCGGCTGATCAACCGCAGTACCCCCGTACTGCCGCTAGAGCCGAGAAGCTGAATAATATCGCCCAGCGACAAGAATCCCAGACTTCCGGATAGCACCACCCGTTCATCCATAGGAAAGAAGATCCCCTACTTGGCCCATTGAAATTCTTTTTGTAAGGATTTCAATGTTTCCATCAAGCATGACTTGAGTGTTATGCCGACGCCGTCACCCTTGACGGCGCTTCCGGGAAAAGAAGGTACCTTCAATTGACGGTTCAGGTCCTTTTGCATCTGCTCCAGTGACATCAAAGGAATACCTTCGTCGGCGAGGTCTCTTTTGTTGTACTGAATGACCAGGGGAACCTTGAAAATACTTTTGCCGTATTCCTTCAGATTGGCCTGCAGATCCTTTAGCGACAGCATGTTTTTTTCGCGCCTGACCTCCAGTGAGTCCGCCACGAACACGATACCGTCAACGCCGCGCAACACCAGCTTGCGCGTCGAACTGTATTTAACCTGACCCGGGACCGTGTAAAGCTGGACGCGAACATCGCATCCCTTTATTTTCCCCAGTCCCATGGGAAGAAAATCAAAGAACAGCGTGCGGTCACCCTCGGTGTTAATGGATACCATCTCACCGGTGACCTGTTTTTTATAGGAGTTGAAGATGTATTCGAGATTGGTGGTTTTTCCGCAACGGCCCGGACCATAATATACAATCTTGCACTCGATTTGCTTCTTCTTCAGGTTGAAAATTGCCATAGAAAGTATCCTTCAAAAATGGAATGATAAACACACCAAGAAAAAAGCATCAGCAATTCGGAGGCTGTTGCGCGGGGCTTTCAAGTGCTTGTGATTTTAAGATCAAGACAAAAGTCTCCCTGTTTCGGGCCGCTGTCGATGGGCGTCTTGTTGCAGACGACCGCCGCTCCGCTGAACATTGCAATGGGGGAATAGAATTGGACATCCTCCAGATTATCGCCGTTGTTCAATTCCTCGATCATCTCCTTGTCGTTTTTGGGGATGATGAGACTGAGCATGTCGCCGGATTGGAAATTGACGTCGAACTCCACCATCTTACCCGCCTGGCTACCGCTGGAGAAGGTGATCCCTATGGAAGTGATCTCCAGGATCTCTTCTTCCGGTTCGGGCATGCTGAATTCGATGCCGCCGCTGTCGGTGTCTCCGTCGCCGTCTTCGCCCAACGGGCTGGCAAGCAGTTTGTCGACACCTCGTTTTTCAAGGATCGGCTGGAGATAGACGCGAATGGTTTCCATCTCTTTAGCGGGGAAAATATCCGAAGATAGCCACTTGTTGTATTGGTCTATGGCATCGTCTGGCGTACCCATGGCCATCCTGCAGCGAATGATGTTTTTGGCCGCTTCGACCCGGAACGTATCGTCCTTTAAAATAGCCTGCAACTCGACGATGGCCCGCTCGAATTGGCCGAATTTGGCCAGCGCGACAGCCTTTTGCAAATCGTTTTCGCCGAAAAGGTCTTTGATCAGGTCCTGTCCCTCTTCCGACAACTCGGGAGACATGGGCCCGTTTTGGGCCTTTTCGGTTTTTTTCGTCGACGAGGTCGATCTTGCCGGCGATCATTTTCAGCAGATTATCTTTGTTTCTCAGGTTATCAAGGCTGTTGATAATCTTCGAGGCCTCGGTATACTTTTGTTTCGCGTCGTCCAGCAATCCCTGAACACGATATACTTCGGCTTCGCTCAAAAGTGTTTTGATTTTTTTACTAATATCCATTCACGATCCTGTTTTCTAACCGCCAATTCTTAGTTGAAAATGAATCGACTGACCAAGGCCGTTTAATTTGTTTTACGGCATTCGACAGGGATTGATTCCTAATGAACCTAATGTTTTGTCACGCATTTTAGCCTGTTTGCCCTTTTATTGTCAACAATTGAGAACTAACTTCTTAACAAAACAAACATATTGACATTGACCCAAGGTATGTTATCAAGACTCCTTGGACGCTTTCAGCAGTTTTCACGCTACACAAGAACATCCCAACAACCCAAAAAAGGAGCAAAGTATGGACAAAAAAGTTACGGTTGTCGGCGCTGGCAACGTGGGTGCCACGGCAGCACAACGGTTGGCTGAGAAAGAACTGTGCGATGTGGTTCTCGTGGACATTGTCGAAGGCGTCCCCCAAGGCAAGGCATTGGATCTGACCGAAGCCGCGCCCGTCGAAAAACACGATGCCAAAGTGACCGGGACCAACGGGTACGAAGACACGGCAAATTCGGACATCGTTATCATCACCGCCGGTATTCCTCGCAAACCGGGCATGAGCCGTGACGATCTGATCAGCACCAACGCCGGCATCATCAAAAGCGTGACCAAAGAGATCATCAAGTATTCTCCCAACACAATTCTCATCATCGTCAGCAATCCTCTGGATGCCATGTGTCACGTCGCCCTGGAAGCCTCCGGATTTCCCAAAAACCGCGTGATCGGCATGGCCGGTGTTCTGGATTCGGCGCGTTTCCGTGCCTTCATCGCCATGGAACTCAACGTTTCCGTGGAAAACACCCACGCCTTCGTACTGGGTGGCCACGGCGACACCATGGTTCCCCTGCCCCGCTATTCCACGGTGGCAGGCATTCCCATTACCGAGCTGATGCCCCAGGAGCGCATTGACGCCCTGGTCGATCGTACCGCCAATGGCGGCGCCGAGATCGTCGGTCTGTTGAAAACCGGCAGCGCGTTTTACGCGCCCGCTTCCTCCGCCGTGGAAATGGCCGAATCCATCATCAAGGACAAAAAGAAAATCCTGCCTTGCGCCGTCTATCTTCAGGGCGAATATGGAGTCAACGATTTGTTTATCGGCGTTCCGGTCAAACTTGGCAAGGACGGAATCGAACAAATTATCGAAATCACGCTCACCGAAGATGAAAAAGCCGCGTTGGCAAAATCCGCCGATGCCGTCCAGGGACTTAAAGAGACCCTGGCAAAACTTGGATAACCAATTGATATCATTCAGGCAAGTGCCTTCTTGATGGCCCTTGCCAGTTCTTGCGTTATACCGGGCAGCTCACCAATTTCTTCAATGGTGGCTGCCCGGATTTTTTTTATTCCGCCAAACTTTTTCATGAGCATCGCCTTGCGTTTGGGCCCCACTCCCTGGACATTGTCCAACGCCGACGTCACCATCACCCGGCCCCGCTTCTTGCGCTGGAAGGTGATCGCAAAGCGGTGGGCCTCATCCCGCACCTGCTGTAACAGCAGAAGCAGCCTTGCGTCCCGGCCGAGATTGACCGGGTTGGACCGATTGGGGATATAGATCTTATCCTCGGTCTCTCCCCGTTCGGGATCTTTTTTTGCGATTCCGGCAATACTGAAGCGCTCTTCCAAGCCCAGGTCCCGGATCACGCTCACGGCGATGTTCAACTGCCCTTTTCCGCCATCCAACAAAAGCAGATCCGGCATCGGGTTGGCGTCGTTTATTTTCCGGTAGCGCCGGGTCAGTACCTCGGCCATGCTGGCATAATCGTCGGGACCGTCCACTGTGCGAATGGCAAATTTGCGATATCCGCTTTTATGCGGGCTGCCGTTTTCAAAAACGACCATGGCCGCCACCGGGTTGGTGCCGCCAAGATTGGAGTTGTCGAAACATTCGATCCTTACCGGCGGCCGATCCATGTTGAGCCTTCTCCTGATCCCGTCTATGATATCGGCATTTTGGGAAATTTTTTGAATCCTTTCCCGTAAAACATTGGCGGCGTTGCTTTGAGCCATTTCCAGCAGGCGTTTTTTTTCGCCCCTGAACGGCTGGCGGATGCTGACCCGCCGGTTTTTCCACTCCGAGAGGGTATCCTGAAGCAGCTCGTAATTCTCGGGCAGGGCCGGAACGAGAACTTCAAGGGGAACATCGTGGGCCTCTCGATAGTATTGCCCCATGAATTGGGCGACGAGTTCCCCGGACTCGGCCGGTACATTGAAAAGTTCGAAGTGACGGGCACCCAGCAAAAAACCATGCCTGATCGTCATCAAGGTCAGAATTCTGAATTCCGTGCTTCCGCTGATACCGATGACGTCCCGGTCGATAAAATCGGTGGTTACGGTCACCTGGCGCTCCAGCGTCTTTTCCAGGGCCTGTATCCGGTCGCGCAAAACAGCCGCTGTTTCAAAGTCCAATTGCTCCGCGGCCATATTCATCTGCTCGTGGACCTGTTTGATCAATTCGGGGGTGCGCCCCTTTAAAAAAAGAATGACCTCCTTGACCACCGCCTTGTAGGTCTCGGAATCGACGACCAGGCAGCAGGGCGCCAGGCAGCGTCCCATCTGATGGTGGATGCAGGGCCGGCTGCGGTGCCCCATGGAACGGTCGTTGCATTTTCTCAAAGGAAAGGTCTTATTGATCAGCTTGACCGTCTGGCGCACGGCCAGCGCAGAGGAAAAGGGACCGAAATAAACGGCGCCGTCCTTGGGCGTTTTGCGCACGATTTCGATTTTGGGATAGGCGGCATTTATGTTTATGCGGATCGACGGGTAGCGTTTGTCGTCCTTCAGAACCACGTTGTAGCGCGGCCGATGACGCTTGATCAGGGTCGATTCCAGAATCAGCGCCTCTTTTTCCGAAGCGGTGACGACCGTCTCGATATCCGCGATGCGCGTGACCAGCAGGGCGGTCTTGGCGCTGTGGGCGTCCTGGCGCTGAAAATAGGAGGAGACACGCTTTTTGAGGTTGATGGCCTTGCCCACGTAGATGACATGGCCATCGGCGTCTTTCATGAGGTAGACGCCGGGACTTTCGGTGATCCCTTTGATGGTTGCATCAAGGGGTGAAGATATTTCTAATTTGTCTGAGGATGAATCCATGGGGATCCGGTGAAAGTAAGTGTTAAAAAGAGGCTGTCAAAATTTGTCGGCCGTTTTTTATTCGATCCCCGATTCAAACAGCATCCGTTTTTTTAGCAGCTTGATCTGGTCACGGATCTCGGCGGCCTTCTCGAAAGCCAGAGACTTGGCCGCCGCCTGCATCTTCTCTTCCAGATCTTCAATGGTCGCATCCATATCCGCCTTGGTTTCGAATGCCGGCAGGGCCTCGGCAACCTGCTGTACCGGCTGCTCGCACGATTCGTCGTAGGCCATGTCGAAGATATCGGTAATGGTTTTGTGGATGGTGGTCGGCGTGAGACCGTGCCGCTCGTTGTACTGTTTCTGAATGTCTCGCCGCCGATCGGTTTCGTCTATGGCCCGGCGCATGGAGGCGGTTATCTTGTCGGCATACAGCACCACCGTCCCGCTGGAATTTCTTGCGGCCCGTCCGAAGGTCTGAATCAGTGCGCGGGTCGATCGTAAAAACCCCTCCTTATCCGCATCAAGAATGGCGACCAGGGAAACCTCGGGGATATCCAGCCCCTCACGCAGCAGGTTGATTCCGATCAGAGCATCGAATTTACCCAGCCTGAGCTCACGAATGATGTCCATGCGCTCCATGGTGGAGATGTCCGAATGCAGATAACGCACGGCCAGCCCCAGGTCCGTGTAATACTCGGTTAAATCCTCGGACATGCGCTTGGTCAGGGTGGTGACCAGAATACGCTCCCCTCGCTTTTGGCGCGTGCAGATTTCCTCGTACAAATCATCCACTTGATTGCGCGCGCCGCGTACATGAACCACCGGATCAAGCAGCCCCGTGGGCCTGACGATCTGCTCCACCACCGCCCCTTCGCCCTCGGTCAACTCATATGCCGCAGGCGTTGCCGAGACATAGACGATCTGTTTGACCCGCTCGCACCACTCTTCGAACTTCAGCGGCCGGTTATCCAGGGCCGACGGCAGCCGGAAACCATAATTGGCCAGGGTCTTCTTGCGGGAGCGGTCCCCCTTGTACATGGCGCCGATCTGGGGAATGGCGATGTGGCTTTCGTCCACGAAAACGATGAAGTCCTCTGGAAAATAATCCAGCAGCGTGGGTGGTGGCTCACCGGGCAGGCGACCGGTCAGATGGCGGGAGTAGTTTTCGATCCCGTTACAGTAACCGATCTCCTGAATCATTTCCAGGTCGAACATGGTACGTTCCTCAATGCGCTGGGCCTCGATGAGTTGATTGCCATCCCTGAAATACTCGACACGTTCCTTCATCTCCTGGAGAATGGTCTGGGTGGCCCGCTTGAGCGTCTCTTTTTTAGTTACGTAATGGCTGGCCGGAAAAATGGCTGTCTGATCCAGATTTTGAAGGGCCGTGCCTTTCAATGGATCGAAGGTTTGGATGGATTCGATCTCGTCTCCGAAATAATCAATGCGTACGCCAAGATCTTCCTCATAGGCGGGGAAAATTTCCACGCGATCCCCCCGCACCCGGAAAACCCCTCGGTGAAAGTCCATATCGTTACGCTGATAATGGATGGAGACCAGCTGGTAGAGCAGCCGTTCCCTGGGAAGATCCTGCCCGATGGACAAATCAATGCGCATGGAGAGGTAATCCTCGGGCGCGCCCAAACCGTAAATGCACGATACGCTGGCCACCACGATCACGTCGGTCCGGGACAGTACGTTGCGGGTGGCGGAGTGGCGCATCTTGTCGATCATCTCGTTGATCGACGAGTCCTTTTGGATGTATGTGTCCGTGGTGGGGAGATAGGCTTCCGGCTGGTAGTAATCGTAGTAACTGACAAAATACTCGATGGCATTGTCCGGAAAAAGTTGGCGAAATTCGTTGTAGAGCTGGGCCGCCAGGGTCTTGTTGGGGGCCAGAATCAGGGCCGGCCGAGCGGCCCTTTGGATGACATTGGCCATGGTAAAGGTCTTGCCCGACCCGGTGACGCCCAAAAGCACCTGGCTTTTGCGCCCTTTTTCCAATTGCTCGCTGATCCGGTCGATGGCCTGGGGCTGATCGCCGCAAGGCGTGAATTCGGATACAATTTTAAAACCTGCCATGATTCTATCAGGTGGCCGTTTTCCACTGGGTGCCGTTGGCTTTGTCTTCCAGAACGATTCCGGCTTCCAGCAATTGATCGCGAATTTCGTCGGCCCGTTTCCAGTTTTTGTTTTTGCGGGCCTCGGTTCGCTCAGCCACCAGGGCTTCGATGGCTTCCGGTGTGATATCGACGGACTGAAGCTGAGCGGCTTCGCGTGTTTCAAAAAAGGATGCCCAGGGCTGCTGCAGGAGACCCAGAATATCTCCCATCTTTGAAAGGTCGGCGGCCAGGGCGCCACACGCCTCTTTTGCCGAGCCCTCATCCAGCATACGGTTGGCCTCTTTGATCAGGTTAAACAGGATGCCGATCCCTTTGGCGGTATTGAAATCGTCATCCATGGCGGCGCAAAAGTCCTGCCAGTAGTGGGTGCCGGACGGGGCATCGCCTTTTTCTTCGATCCCCTCTTCCTCAAACCGTTTTTTCAACGCGTAGATCTTGTCCAACCCCTTTTCGCTCTCCTTCAGGTGCTGGTCGGAAAAATCGATGGGACTGCGATAATGGTTGGACAGCAGAAACAGGCGCACCGTTTCCGGATGATACGTATTGAGTATGTCCTTGATCATCAGAAAATTATTCAGGGACTTGGACATCTTCTCGTTGTCGATGTTGACGAATCCGTTGTGCATCCAGAAGCGGGCAAAGGCTTTATCGTGGGCCGCCTCGGATTGGGCAATTTCGTTTTCATGGTGCGGAAAAATAAGATCCTTGCCGCCGCCGTGAATGTCAAAGGTTTCTCCCAGCAGGCGTTTGCTCATGGCCGAGCATTCGATATGCCAGCCCGGACGGCCCGGTCCCCAGGGACTCTCCCAGGACGGTTCGCCGGGCTTGGCGGATTTCCAGAGCACGAAGTCGTAAGGATTGCGCTTGCTGGTATTGATTTCGATACGGCTTCCGGCGATCATGTCTTCCAGTTTGCGGCCGGAGAGTTTGCCGTAGTCGTCGAAACGCTCCACGGCAAAAAACACGTCCCCCTCAGCAACATAGGCGGCGTTTTTCTCCACCAGGGTTTTTACGATATCGATAATGTCCTGGATGTGCTGCGTGACCCGGGGCTCGTGATCGGCCGGTAAGACCCCCAAAGCGCCCATTTCCCGGTGGAACTCGTCGATATATTTCTCGGCCAGGGCGATGGGGTCCATGCCGACCTCATTGGCGCGGTTGATGATTTTATCGTCCACATCGGTGAAATTGCGCACATAGGTCACGTCAAGGCCGGTGGCCCTCAAATATCTCACGACCACATCGAAAACCACCACCGAGCGGGCGTGCCCCACATGGCAGGAGTCGTAAACAGTGGGCCCGCACACATAAATGCCGGCCTTTCCCGGGGTGACGGTCTCAAATGGTTGCTTTGTTTTTGTAAGCGTATTGTAGATGCGTATCGCCATTGGTAATCATTTCTCGGTTAATAAATTGATATTACAAAATTGACAGCTTCATACAAAATGCCGTCCCGTCATGCCGGACTTGATCCGGCATCCAGAACAAACCGAAAATCGGGATCAGGCAGTTTCCAGAAGTACCACACACATGGCCGCTATTCCCTCGCCCCTGCCGATAGCTCCCAGCTTTTCCGTGGTGGTGGCTTTGATATTGATACACCCTGCATCCACGCCAAGGACCTCGGCAATGCGTATGGCCATTTGGTGCTTATACGGTGATATCTTGGGCTGCTGGGCAAAAACCGTTGCATCAAGATTACCCAGGATCAGACCTTTATTTTGCACCATCCGGTAGCAAGTGGCCAGAAGATCCAGGCTGAACGCATCCTTATATTTCGGATCGGTATCAGGAAAATGCTCTCCGATATCGCCCAGGCCGGCAGCCCCCAAGAGCGCGTCACTGATGGCATGCAACAACACATCGGCATCAGAATGTCCCAACAGGCCCTTTTCAAATGGAATATCAATTCCGCCAAGGATTAGCGGCCGGCCTTCGACCAACCGGTGAACATCATATCCCAAACCAACGCGTGTCACTATTTCGACCACCCTTATTACAGTTGCAATGCGTTCTCCGCTTCTTGGACAATAAAGCGAGTGCCTTTTTTAACACAATTGGAATATTGCGTAAAGCCATCGCAAAATGTATTAAGGTTCTGCTGTAAAGTGTGACCAAAGCATATAATTTTTCAGGAGAGAATCTTATGTCTGCCTCAGATCTTGGCCGGATTATCCTGGCTGCCATGGAGCAAAATAAAGACCGGACAGCCATGCAGTTTAAGGAAAACGAACAATGGAAGACCATGACTTACGCGCAGGTGGAGCAAGAGGTGATGTGTCTTGCCTGTGCCATGGTTGAATATGGAATACAACCCGGTGACCGGGTGGGTATCTATTCAGGGAATCGCTACGAATGGACCCTTACCGATTTTGCCTGTATTCTGACCGGGGCGATATCGGTTCCCATTTATGGTACCAATACCATGGACCAGTCCGCCTATATTATTGAAAATGCCGGGATCCGGCTTATTTTCACCGGCAACGATATCCAGTTCGAACAAATTTCAGGCCTGAACATACCCGGATTAAAGATCATTCCCTATGATCCTTGTAAAAACCAGACAGATCAAGATGATTACCTGGATTTCAATACCTTTAAAAAGGATATAACTGCGGACAGAAACGCCCTTGAATCCCGCTGGAAGGTTTTAACACCGGATCACACATTGACCATTGTTTATACCTCGGGTACCACAGGCAACCCCAAAGGCGTGATGCTCAGCCACGCCAATATCCTGCATCAGTTTCATGCCCTGGACATTCATTTTTCAGTGACCCGGGAGGACCGGTCCTTATGTTTTCTGCCCCTAAGCCATGTTTACGAACGGCTCTGGTCCTATTACCTCTATTCCAAGGGGGCGGCCAACACCTATCTTTCAGATCCCAAACAGGTGATCGAGACCCTCAAGGAGATCCGGCCCACAGCCATGGTGTCGGTGCCCAGGCTGTATGAAAAAATCCACGGGGCAGTGATGGATGCCCAGGAACATGCATCCGGGCTCAAAAAATACCTGTTTGCCACAGCCCTGAAAACCGGCCATGAGTACCATGGCCTTAAAAAAGAGAAGAAAAAGATTTCCCCTGGCCTGGCATTAAAATTCAAAATTCTGGACCGACTGGTTCTTTCAAAGGTCAGGGACCTTGTGGGCGGACCTAAAAACTTTTTTTCCGCTGGTGGTGCGCCGTTGGAAAAGTCCATTGAAGAGTTTTTCTTTGCCTGTGGTTTGCTGATCTGCCAGGGATACGGCCTGACGGAAACCTCTCCCATGATCAGTTTCAACACCCCGGATGCATTTAAGTTTGGTACTGTGGGCCGCCCCCTTCCCGGCTGCCAGGTAAAAATCGGAGACCAGGGCGAGGTGATGATCAAAGGCGGCCAGGTTATGAAAGGGTATTACAACAATCCTGAACAGACGGCACAAGCCATGGTGGACGGGTGGTTTAAGACCGGTGACATCGGGGAGTTTGACCCGGATGGGTTTTTACGCATCACAGACCGGATCAAGGAGCTGATCATCACCTCGGGCGGCAAGAATGTTGCCCCCCAGCACATTGAAACCCATGTAGGCAAGGATCACTATATTGAACAGATCGTGGCTGTGGGAGACCGGCGCAAATTCATTTCAGCTCTGGTGGTACCGGCCACACAGGCACTTGAAAACTGGGCCCGGAAAAAAGGACTGACCTGGCACTCCATGGAGGAGCTGCTCCTGATGCCCGAGGTAACTGCTTTTTACCGTAAACGGATCAACATGAGCTCCGGCGCCCTGGCCCGGTTTGAGACCATTAAAACATTCACTTTGCTGCCCAAACCGTTCACAGTGGAGGCCGGGGAGATCACCCCGACCCTCAAGCTCAAACGAAAAGTGATTTCCCAAAGATACTATGACCTTATTGATGCCATGTACCGAAACTCCTCGCAGGCAGGGGGGGCAAGGGTAACATCTTATTAACCGCGAAAGGTTTTTTGGATGTGGAAACCGCATCAGGCAACGGTTCCGGCGGTGGTGGAGGATGCTTTGTTGGATCATTGTAACCTTTATGTTTACAATGTAGGGGCGGCACCCTGCGTGTCCGCCGTAGTCTTGACGAAGGGGGATGTCCGCCCCTTGTACCGACAACGAAACCGATGGAAATGATACACCCCGGCGAAACCCTGGCCATCGCACGAAAAAGAGCGCCGGCGGTTTTTGCGCTGTTAAAAGACAACGAGAAAGTGATCACTCCATCCAGGATGTTTTACACCCAGGCTGATTTTAATGCAGCCCGGTTCTTTCTCGACCGGCTCTATCAAAACGACCGGAAAGTGCTGGGCGGCAAAGTCCCCGGAGACGAACTGTTTTTTTAACGCCGACCAATGCGTAAACATCAAAAAATAGTCAAAAGAGTTGCCTGGAGAATAGCCGGCGTTCTCGTGCTTATCGCGGCTTGGCATTGGATTTCTCAGATCTCATCCGGCCTGGTGGTGGCCCCGGTCGGAGAGACGCTTAGCGCGCTATTAAGGTTGATTGGAGATAGCGCCTTTCTCAGGGGCCACTTCGGTATCAGCCTGGAAAGAATGCTTTGCGCGCTTGCCCTGGCTGTCTGCATCGGCCTGGCCTTGGGCGTACTTGCGGGGCTGTCCCCCGAGCTTCGGACCACATTGGAACCTTTGCGGTGGATGCTCATGACCGTTCCCGGAGTGGTCATTGTCATGGTCTTCATGCTCTGGTTTGGTATGGGCAATATCATGGTGATTACCATCGCAGCGACCATGGCCGCACCGATTATTTACATCCATGTGATGGATGCGATGCTCATGGTCGATCGGAGCCTGCTTGAAATGGCCAGGGTATACAATTTCAGTTTCCGCAAAAAGCTGTTTTGTATCTATGGCATGGCAGTGGCCGGGCCGTTTTTTTCTGCCTTGGTGGTTGCTGCCGGAAACATCATCCGCGTTGTGGTACTTGCCGAGGTACTGGGCGCCAATGAAGGCATGGGATACTGTCTTTCCATTGCCCGGACCCGGCTGGATACGGCCGAATTATACGCATTGGCGCTGATTAGCATGTCCATTGCCGGAGGGCTGGAGTTTTTCCTGTTTCGCCCCATGGCCAACAAACTTATACGGAAAAGACAAATTGGTTCTGCAGTTTGAACACCTCAAAAAACAATATGGTGATCAGGTTCTCTTTACCGATGTAAACCTGAGTCTTGAGAAAGGTGAAAAGATCGGCATCATCGGCCCGAGCGGCCGGGGGAAATCAACCTTGCTCAAAATCGCAGCCGGGCTGGTGCGGCCCAGCGCCGGCCGAGCGATCATCAACACGGGAAGAATCGGCTATGTTTTCCAGGAACCCCGGCTTATGCCCTGGTATCCGGCTGAGGACAACATCGCCATGGTGCTTCATCCTCTTGGCTATTCTGCAGAAAAGGCTAAAGCTCGGGCAAGAGAATTGATGGGGGAAATGGGACTGGCCGGATTTGAGGCATATTATCCCGATGCCCTTTCCGGTGGCATGAAACAGCGGGTGTCCATATGCCGTGCAATGGCGATTTCACCGGAACTTCTCCTTTTGGACGAACCCTTTACCGGGCTTGACCCGGATCTGCGCGCCGCGATCAGGGAGCGCCTGCAAAAGATGCTTACCAACACAAAAGCCGCTGTAATTCACGTCACCCACGATATTTCCGAGCTTATGAGCACGAACAACCGTCTTTTCAGGCTCACCAGTCGCAAGCTCAATATACTTTAAAGCGGTCTTAAAACCTATTGACACATACCCTACCGGGGGTATAGCCTAAGCGTCAATAACAAAGGAGACGCCATATGTATCCCCAGCATAATGATCAACTGCCAAACTTAAACCGCATTGAAGGGCAGATCCGAGGCATCAAGAAGATGATAGAAGATCGCCGCTATTGTGTGGACATTCTGACCCAACTCAAAGCCGTCAAGGCTGCCATACACAAAGTGGAGCAAAAGGTTTTAAAAACACACATGCAGCATTGCCTGGTCAATGCGGCGCAATCAAAAAACGAATATGACATTCAGACGAAGATTGACGAGCTGATGCAACTTCTCAGCAAAAGAGTATGAATGCCGAACCTGTTCTGAATTACGAATTAACACAACCCAATTACAGGAAACCCAATGACAAAAGAACTGATGATCGGAAGTATCGGACTGGCCCTTTTTATTATTTGCCCAAGAATGGCGGGAATGGTTCATATTATCTCGAAGCACTCAAACGCCTCTCTCATGCAGACCGCCTTGCTGGGATCTGTTTTGTCCATTCCCCTGGTTTTGTTGATCGTCTTGGTGTTCGGCAGGTATGGATTGTGGGGCGCCCTTGCCTTTTGCATCCTTACGGATTTGGGCGCGGCGCTCTTTATGAAACAATTAAGCCTCAAGGCCGGGGTGGAGACTTTTATTATAGCGGTCTTTGTAATTTTAGGTGTCAAGGTCGCTCCGCTCATAACCAATCTTTTAATAAAGCAATGACTTAATCGATAACAAAGTGAAATGAAAATCGTATATTACCTCATTTTACAGATTACCTGTACGTATCTTTAGCCACGGCTAATACCCGGTGAGATTACATAATCCCATCTATCACAACAATTGACACAACTCCGCGACGCAAGGTATGTCTCCGCATATCGATCCATGCTCCAATCAGCTTATTTCAGCAGGGGTGCAAGGGGTCGCATTTTAAATATTATTTTTTTTCCAGAAGCGTGGACTATGAAATTCTTATCATCCTTTATGGGTGGACTATAACCAGTGTTATAATAATTAAAATTTAAGTTGCGACCCCAGATTATCCAACAAACAGGTGAACGGGAACCTTCCGCTGGCGAGTCAGTCCCCGTGACCTGTAGCGATAGGCAATATCTCTTGGCATGAAGGGAGTAGCTTCAGAATGAACAAAGTAGAGCCGGTTACAAATCAAATCGTGGTTAATAGCGTTCAGGAATTTGTGGCAAGAGTTACCGAAGAACCACGAAATGCAAATGACCGTCTCGACGCGGACGTGAGCAGTGGCACCCTTTATCGAGGACAAGCGGATTCGTCTTGGTATCTGCACCCATCCCTTTACCGTGAAGGCCTGTTCCACCAGGAACGCACACTCATATCTGAACTTCGTCGGGTACGTCCTGAGGAATTTGAAGGATTTACTTGTAATGGGGCAATAAAAATTCGAACAAAATCCTCAAATCAGGGTAACACGCACTTCTGTTGGTAGCAGTTCAGGAACTGACAAAACAGTTCCAACATTTCTGTTTTTTGATCACTGGTTAGATCGGTCCTTTTGTCTATTAAAATTTCCATTTCCTTTTTTAATGGCCCCAGGTAACGGAATGCTTTTAACAACTCAAGGGTCCATTCTCGGGCCTTTCTGATGGATAGTTCTTTAACAAATCGTACGTTGTAAATCACAGCCTTTGCCAACATACCGAGGATCGCATCGATCGACGGCGGGAACGATTCTTCCTGTCTTTGCCGCTCCAAATTAAGCATCACCTCATGGTTGTAGCGTTGGCGGCAGTAGTCTCTTTTGGCGTCCTCGTCGAGCTTGCGTTGAATGTTTCGCAAAATACCGAAGAAGTAGGCGATGTTTTTACGACTGGGTTTCCGGCGGGTTGCTTTTAAAAACGCATCTTCAGTCTGCCGGATAGCTTCCAAATCATATGCCTTGATGCTCCGCCGGGCATTTTTGAGTGCCTCGGGTGATAGATCAAGGCGGTAATGGCCAATCACCCAATCAAGACGATCAAGCCGTACCTGGTCCGTTTCGTTATGGTTCCTGTTCGCTACATGCACATCTAGCCGTTCACGTTCGGCAGCCCGTTGTTCGGTGGAGACCGAGGCCGCCATGTGCCGGCAGGGCGGCATCTTTGGGGAATGAACGGGAAGCCGGTTACGCATACCGATATAGAGGGATACCAATGCCGTCAGCACACTGCGGGCCAAGGCTTTCTGCGATGACATATCGATGCGGATCTGGCCAAATGCTTTTTTCATCTGACTGAAAGCGCCTTCGTCGGTTCCGTTGCCTTTGGGATTCCCCGGACCTGCTGGAACCCTCTTGATATCCAACTTTTCCAAATAGTTTAGCACATCGGCGCTTTCATTGGCGCTGCCGCAATCGCCCAGAACGCCTATGGGTACCCCCCAGGCCTGGCGATGGGCTTCAAGAACCTTGATGACCGCATCGGCCGTTTCACTGTCATCGATACTGAAGGCGGTATGCGCGAATGTCGCGACATCCACGGACATCTCCACATTGAAAGGATACGGCTTGTCTCCGAGCCATACGATCACCTGGCTGCCGTCAATGCTCAAAAGACCGTTCGGAATATTTTGGCAAAGACTCTGATAAAAAGCGGGCCGCTTTTTACGAACTCTCGCTTTGAAAAGGTCATTGGCAATCAAAATCCGCTCGATGGTTTTACTTGAAAGATCGATACCCGCTTCACGCAATTCGGCGCCGAAGGCCTTAAGACGGATTTGCCGACCCTCATATCCATCGGCATGTTCGACAATGCGCCGAACCATATCGGCGGTGACTTTGGTTGCCTTACCCCTTTTCTCAGGCATGATCAGCGGCCTCAAATTTTCGTCAAACCCTTGGTTCCAGGTCAATAGTGTGTTCGCGGGAACCACCAGCACCCGGGCGACCCGCCGTTCCGGTCGTCCCGACACACGTAAAAAGCTTACCGCTTTTTCTTTTTGCGGCAGGCCATAGTGCTTTTTTTTTCGGTGATCATCGCGTCCACTTCATGGATCTCCCAGGCAAGTTTGCGGCCTTCGTTTTCCCAACATACATCGTCATAGGCTTGCTTGAGTTTCTCGTGATCAGACTTCAGATTGGCCAGTTCCTTCAGCAATTGTTCGTCCTGGGATGCCTGATCCAATCGCTTTTCCCATTGATAGCCGGTTTTGCGGGATATCCCCACCTCGTTGCAAAGCGCTTTGACGTTGGTATCCAGTGACAAGCCTTTTTCTTTGAGAAGGCGTCTGGCCCGGAT
This sequence comes from uncultured Desulfosarcina sp., assembly GCA_963668455.2. GTDB lineage: Bacteria > Desulfobacterota > Desulfobacteria > Desulfobacterales > Desulfosarcinaceae > Desulfosarcina. The sequence goes on along the minus strand of CAXXOY010000007.1, from coordinate 12,505 downwards.
GACGATGGCCACTTCTTCAGGAGTTAACGACGTTGACATAATTCACCGCCTGTTAAGGTCAATCGGTTGTCCCAGAAGGTAGAGCGTGAACCGGCCTTCGGGGCTCATCACCAGGTTGATGACACTACGATCAATTAATGACGATAACTCTCCCTGATCGGTGATGTCGAGACCTTTATCGATGGCACGAAGCGCCGCTTTGGCCTGGCCGTGAAAACGTTCGGCCGGCACCAGAAAACCGCCGATCCCCTGATGCGGCCGTTGATAGTTGTAATGGTCTGTCCAAGCCTCGATGGCGTTCCGGGCTTCATGCAAATTGAGAAAATGCTTTTGGGCAATCAGCTCCTGCTTGATCCGCCGATTGCAGGCTTCGACCTTACCCAAGGTCTGCGGGTGATGCGGTTTGGCGTGGGTATGATCGATACGTTCGGTCTCCAGATATTTCTCGAAACGGTTGATCCCACGCCAGGAATAAAATACGAAACCTCGGTCGGTGAGGAGTTCTTCCATTTTTCCATAACGTGCTACCGCGTCGCTGACCACTGCGATCACTTCATCGACAGAGGTTTGTTCCAACAGTCTCCAGCCAAGAATGAAGCGGCTGAAATCATCGATCAGAAGGATCAGATAGACCTTGGCCTTGTTGATAAAAAACTCCAGGATGTCCATCTGGGACAGCTCCAGAGGACGGCTGGCCTCAAAACGCTGAACGCTTGCTTTGCCCGGCCGTTTATCCCGCGGGCGATAACCATTGGCCTGCATAATCTTGCGCACACTGCGGGTTGATATGGTGATCCCGCCGCGCCGCAATTGTCCTCTTACCTGACCCGGTCCGTATCCCTGATTGGCGTTCCAACAATCCAGCACGGCGGTTTCCTGTTCCTTCGAAATGACCTTTTTCCCTCGACCTGGGCGAGGCGGTTGGTAGGCCAGAAAACCATCTTCACCGAGATGCGCCAGTTTGTTGCGCCAGTCATAAACGGTTGTGTAGTGAACACCGGCAATTTTGGCAGCTTCCTTGATTCCTACGGTGCCGGCATGCTTCATAATAGCAAGCTTCTGTTCTTGGGTAAAAACCTGTGGACTCATTTCACTTTCTCCTTAAGTTTGTCGAAGAGAAAGTGTTACCCTATTTTTTCTGCTTTTGTTCGATTTCTTAGTATCACGAACATTTACTAAGTTCGATATCTTGGTAAAAATGCAGCACTATGGGTTGCCAACGAGATTGCTCGACATGACTCATAATCCGTTGGTGGCGCTATACTTCGCTTGTGAGACCGAAACCGAACGAGATGGCAGCGTTTACGCTTTCAGGAATATGCCTGTATTTTGGCAAGAAAATTACGCCGTACGTCTGATAATGAGTTACGTCTTCGAGTATTCGGGGCAGAAGCTCAACCTAAAGAATTTTGTGAATGCCATGTCAAAGGATCCGATAGTTTCTGGGACATGGAATAAAGAATCAAAACTCAGAGATATAGTAGTTCATTACTTGACAAAGGTACCGGTGATAGCCGTGCGGCCATCTCTTGCAAATTTAAGGATATCCAGGCAAGATGGAGCTTTCCTTCTATTCGGAATGATTCTCGAAAAGGAGGAGGTCAGCACCAATCCTGGCACAAAGGGTCGATTGTATTTGGATCTATCTCCTCATCCAGGCGATCAAACGGGTGAGCATCTATGGCATGAAACGACGGAATACCTTATACCCGCTGTCCGCAAGGTGGAAATTCTGCATGCCTTAGAAATATTGGGAACCACACGAAGTAGATTGTTTCCTGAGTTGCAATACCAGGCGGAGTTTGTGAAGGGCTGTGTTGTGAGAGAAGCTAACTTGAGTGCGGACACAAAAAATGATGGAAAAATAGCTTGAAATGGACAAGAACAGTGAGGGAAGAATGATGGAGCCCCCTCGCGTTCTTTGGCCAGAGCATCGTAGGGGGCTCCTGCCACAAAAACCATAAATGGCAGGGACAATGATATCACCAGAAATCCTCAATCACAAAGCGCTATTTTCCCTTCTTCACAAGATTGACTTGGAGCTGGCAGAGCGGACACGAATTTGCCGCTGCCCTATTGCGGGGGGCCGTTACACTATGCCAACTATCCTCGAAAGCCTCGTGGTGGTCCTCCTGAAATTGATAAGGCATTTGAACTTCGCTATAGCCTTTGCTGCGGGCGTGACGGTTGCCGCCGCCGTGTCCTGCCGCCATCGGTTCGGTTTTGGCAGCGCCGGGTGTACTGGGCGCCGGTGCTTTTTATCGCCACCGCCCTCCGCCAAGGACGACATCCAGACCGCACCTTGGAGCAACTCAAAGGCCTTTTCGGACCGTGGCGTTCTACCGTCAACCACTGGAAACAGTATTTTCAAGAACTGTTTTCCCAGACAATCAACTACCGGCGTTTGGCCGGGCGCCTGATCCCACCGATTCATTCCAGTCATCTTCCAAGGGCGTTGCTGGTCCGATTTGAAAGCGCTACCGCAGACCCCGAAACGGCACTGGTGAACTGCCTGCGAACCCTTGCCCTGGGACCATGACGGCCTCGGTCGGTGAGGCGCCACCGTTTTGATTCTGCCTCACGCAGAAGATCGGCCGATGTCAAACCCGATCCAATCCGCTACAAGTATCCAACCCTCGATTCGCCCCTGTTTGCCTCCATGGGGGAGGCCAGAGGAAGCGAACAGGAAGGAGAGATCCCATGAGCGATTCCCAATTGCCCATGTGGCAGCGCTGGGCACAATTCCGATTTTCGGTGATCGGTGAACTGTTGTCCTGCCCGCCACCAAAAGGAGAGTTGCAACAGGCCATCGGTCAGTTGGCCCAAAAAAACTACCGGCATCCCATCGATTCCAATCGGCTGATCAGTTTCGGTGTGTCGACCATCGAACGATGGTACTACAAAGCCAGGAGCGCTTCCGACCCGATCGCCGTTTTGGGACGGAAAATCCGTTCGGACGCGGGTGTAAGGTGGTCAATGCCCGAGGCATTATTGCAGGCGTTAAAAGAGCAGTACGAAAATTACCCCCGGTGGAACGTTCAACTGCACTACGACAACCTGAAGGCAATGGCTAAAGAGCAGGCCAGCCTTAAAGACGTGCCCAGTTACAAAACCGTACTGCGTTGCATGCGCGAAAACGGTTGGCTGAAAACGAACGAACCCGCACAACCGACCGATGGCCAATTACAAGCCGCAAAGCGACGACAGCATCGTGAAATACGCGGGTTCGAAGTCTCCCATGTCCATGGCCTCTGGCATCTCGATTTTCACCATGCGAAAATCCGCATTCTCGACAATAAAGGCACGTGGCACCGCCCCGTGGCGCTGGCCATTATCGACGATCACTCACGACTTTGCTGTCATTTGCAATTATATCTGGCCGAAACGGCAGAGTGCCTGATCCATGGTTTATCCCAGGCATTCATGAAACGGGGATTACCGCGGGCACTGATGACCGATAACGGGGCGGCCATGCTGGCCGAAGAAACCCGCCGGGGTTTGGAACGGTTGGGCATCGATCATCAAACGACCTTGGCGTATTCGCCTTATCAAAATGGCAAACAAGAGACGTTTTGGGGACAGTTGGAAAGCCGTTTGATGGAGCTGTTGCGTGGGATCGAAGATCTGCAGTTGGCCTTCGTCAACCAAGCAACCCAAGCCTGGGTCGAGCAGGACTATCACCGAAAATACCACCGCGAAATCAATACGACGCCTTTAAACCGGCTGCTGGGCGGTACCGATGTCTCCAGGCCGGCGCCTGACGGTGACGCGCTTCGCCTGGCCTTTACGCGTCGAATCACAAGACGGCCACGGCGCAGCGATGCCACCGTTGTGGTCGATGGCATCCGTTATGAACTTCCCTTTCGTTTTGCTCATCTGCCATCGGTGATCCTACGGGCGCCCGGATGGGATAGAAGCCAGATGGTGCTGGTCGATCCGGATACCGACGCCCCCCTGGCGCGTCTTTTACCCCAGGACAAAACCAAAAACGCATCCGGAAAACGTCGCCTCATCCAACCTCACGGAAATACGGCGGCGCCGGTTCCATCAACCCATAGACCGCTACCGGCGCTGCTTCGAAAATGGATGGCCGACTACGCGGCAACGGGTCTGCCCCCGGCTTATATCCCCAAGGAGGAGATAGAAAGATGAACGATGCCGATATCCGTAGCTTGTACGGACTCAAATACAACCCGTTCCTGCCAGATTTACCACCGGAAGCCTTGTATGCCATACCCGGCACCGAGTCATTCGGCCTGCGTGCGCGATCCATGGCCGAGAGCGGCGGTTTTGCATTGATCACCGGCGAACCGGGATTGGGAAAAAGCAAGACGCTACAAAAAATCGCCCATCAACTCGAACAAATACCCGATCTGACCGTCGGTGTGATGCAACGCCCCCAAAGCAAACTGGGGGACTTTTACCGGGAAATGGGGGAGTTGTTCAACGTCAACTTGTCCCCCTCCAACCGCTATGGCGGCTTCAAATCCCTGCGGGATCGTTGGCAGCGCCATTGCCAATCGACGTTGTTAAAACCGGTTCTTTTAATTGACGAGGCCCAGCAGGTATCGACCGAGTGTCTGACCGAGTTGCGGATCTTGCAAAGCCATCGGTTCGACTCGCAAAGTCTTTTGTTTACCATTCTGTGTGGGGACAATCGGTTGCCCGACAGGTTCCGAACCGCCGACTTGTTGCCCCTGGGCAGTCGTATTGGTTTGCGACTATTGCTCGAACCGCTTTCTCCCGAACAGCTTCAGGATTATTTGTATTTTGCTCTCGAAACGGCCGGGAACAGCCAACTGATGTCCGACGAATTGATCCTTACGTTATCCGGACACGCGGCAAACAACCTGCGGGTACTCAACCAAATGGCCGCCGAACTGCTCGCCATGGCGGCCCAACAGAACCTGCCGCGCCTTGATGAGTCTTTGTTCTTTACGTTGTTCTCACCGTCAGCGACTAAATCCCAACGCAGGAGAAAAAAATGATCATTGGTTGTTCATAGCCAGTGAGATACCGGTTGCCCGGTGAAACGGAGACAGGCTCTGCTGGGGAGCAACCTGTCGAGGGATAGCCGGGTGCAGGAGGCATTGAATAATGCCACAGAGGGGAGCGGCAGAGCACACTTGCTGTTCCCCTCGCTTTTTTTGGCTTTATTCAAGCCTTCCTGCTCATGCCTTAAAAAACCCAATCAAATCAGATTGCGCGTAGCGCATCCTTATCGAATTAATCCATCACTTTTCGTGACCGCGTTTCCATCAGTTAGCGCGTCCACGCTCAACTCATATAAAACAAATACTCAGCAGTGAGGTATGCATAACTTAGATTACAGCCTACCGTACATAACCTTGCCTTACCTCCAGACAGAATCTCCGCTACACTCCGTTTCTGCCGGTTAAGGCTACGTTACAGATAAAATCAATCTATTCATCCAAAATCATCCATAGGCTCGGCACAGATACCAATACCTAGTCGCGATGCTCGACAGGTTTGAATTGGCTATCGCGAAAAGATTGCAATTCTGTAGATAGCTGATAATACAGGTTTTTAATCGACTTCAATTTTGCATGGTACCTGTACTTATCAGTATTCGCCCCCACTTTCAGTGGAGTTTGAATAATTTGTAAAGGTCCAATAGACCCCACCTTAACAAGCGTCACCAGATTTGTCATGGTGCGCTCACAGTGTGTGGAAAAGATTTTGGATCGGACGCGGAGTCGGTTAACTTGGAAAAAGAACTTGCGACAGCGTATCGTTGTCGAGATTTTTAGGCAAGAGAGCCTGGTAATCTTCCGGCGTTTCGGCAAAAGGCAATTTGGCAAACAGGTAGCGTAGGTAGGCGTACGGCTCCAGACCATTGGCCTTTGCAGTTTCGATCAGACTGAAAAAGGTGGCACTGGCTTCGGCCCCCCTGGGCGCTCCCGAGAACAGCCAGTTTTTTCGGCCCACCACAAACGGCCGAATGGCATTTTCGGCAACATTGTTGTCGGGTTTCAGGAATCCGGCTTCGGTATAGCCAACAAGTTTGTCCCATTGATTCAGGGTGTATTGGATAGCCTTGCCGAGCAGGCCTTTGGGAGGAACCTGCGGATGATAGGTATCCAGCCAGGTCTTGAATTTATCCAGGATCGGCTCGGACTTCTCCTGCCGCAATTCAAGTATTTGCTCATATGAGAGATCGTTTTTCCGAGCATATCGTTCGATGTCGTACAGCGCGCCAATATATTCCAATGCTTCGTCGGCAAGGTTCTTGGATGTTTTTTGCTTGCCACGCTTGCGGCCCTTGTTCACTTCGACGAATTTACGCCGGGCATGCGTCAGGCATCCAAGATGAGTAATACCCTCTTTTTGGGAAAGCTGATCGTAGCCGCTGTAACCGTCGCTTTGAACGTAGCCTGTATAGTCGTCCAGCATATCGTGCACCACCTTGCCACTACGGGTTGGATGGTATTGATATAGCACCACGGGGGCGCCCAACGGTCCGCCGCAAAATACCCACATATACGACTTTGTGGTATTGTTGCGTCCCGGTTCCTGGAGAACTTGAAATGGGCTTTCGTCGATATTGATCACAGGCCCGCTTCGAATTTCCTGTTGCAAAAGTTCGATGATCGGTTGACTGCAACCGGCGGTTTCGATCATCCAGTTGGCCATGGTGGACTTTGAGATATCGACGCCCAGGCGGCCGAATATTTTTTGTTGGCGGTTCAGGGGAATCGCATCGGCAAATTTCGATGTGGCAACGTGCGCCAGCAGACCCTCGGTGGCGTTGCTTTTGGGGATCAGTTGTTTTACCGGTGGTGCGATTTTGACCGTGGGGCCATCGTCCTCGACGCCTTCGCAAGCCTTGCAGGCATATTTGGGGCGAACGTGACGAATCACCCGAATCTTGGGCGGAACGTAATCGAGTTTCTCGCAGATCTCTTCGCCGATTCGGCTCAATTCTGCGCCACACGCACAACGTTTCTCGTCTTCAGAGATATCGTGGATAACCTCGACTCGCGGCAGTTCCTCGGGCAATGGCTTGCGGCCACGTTTTTTACGGGTATGCTCTGGAACGACGATTTCGTCATCGTTTTGAATCGGTTCAACAGGCTTATCCGGGGCGAACAACTGAAGCTGGTTGGGATTGACAGTAGGGATGACTTCGCTTTTGCGACCGAACAGCTCGTTCTTCAGCAGCCGGTTCATCTCCTCTAAATACTCGATCTGCTGCTTTTGAGAGAAAACGATCTGCTTTAAGGACTGGGCGTCTTCAGGCAAGTTTGTCAGTTCCGAAGTCATGCCCGTTAAGTATCATAACTGACTGTAATTGTAAATGTTTAAACGATGTAAAATGCTATTTTCTCAGCTTGCGAAACGGTAGTTTAAACGGCTATGTGCGTGCGTATAATCCAGGCCGGCAAGAAGCCACTCGAGCTCCTTCGTCTCAAGAGAAACGACTTCGTCTGTTGACGTGGGCCAATGGAATCGCTGCTTCTCAAGTCGTTTGTGCCATAAGGCAAAACCGTTTTGATCCCAGTAAAGAATTTTAATCATGTTGCGGCGCCGGTTGCAGAAAACGAACATGTCGCCGGTAAAAGGATTATGTCTCATGGCCTGCTCGACCAAAACTGACAGCCCATTGATCGACTTGCGCATATCCGTATCGCCAACGGCCAGATAGACCTGTTGCGGGTAATCGGGCAGCATCATAAACCTACCACGAGATTAACCAAACGGGTTAATTGTTCCGTGCCATCCAGCCCTTCTATCTCAATGGAACATCCGTTTGGCATGAGAACGCGAACGGTTTGCGGATGAGGCATTGGATTGGCGGAAAGTCTTATGGGCAAAAACGAAACATTCGTTTGCTTTTTTAAAATCCGTCGTCGCCAGTAATAAAACCGATGAGATTTGAGATGGTGTTGACGGCAATAGGCGAGTTGGCTCAGGCCGCTTTGTTCCCATTGTTCAAGATGGCTCTTCCAAAATTCTCGTTTTCCTTGGTCGCTTTGCTGATCGAAATCTTTTGGCATGTGGTGCCCTCCTTTTTTTGAAGGGTATATTGCCATGACGTGTTGGATCTGTGAAGATGTGGTTTATTGGACCTTTACAATAATTTCGTCTATCACAATATTTGACAGGGATGACCGGTGTAAGGTAATCTCAGCATGTCCCAGCCCCAATTTCCTGTTCAAAAATTGATTCCAAATACGATGATGGGCTAAAGTTGTCTACTTTATGCCCCTATTTAGAATGTTATCAAGACGTCTGTATAGCATCCCCATATGGGACGTAAAATAGACGTCTATAGAATAACAATGTTGTGTTGAAATATTTCTACAGGGGGAACCTTGAAATTAATTAATGTTAATCTACTTGTAGGCTTTATTTTCGTTACCTTAATTTCAGTGGCTTATGGATTCGAAATTAAAAAAGAAGACTATACAGGCGATGGTAAATTTTTTGTCAAAGTTCGAGATTATGGGGTTGGAAAGACATATGGCTACGACATACAATTTGAACCTTTCATCACTAATAGCGAATTTTCTGAAACCTATACGATAATTGGTTTACCTTCAACGGTTAGCAAAATATATGATTATTACCGAGTGAATTTTGAAATAGTAATTGGGGAACCAAAAAGTAGATCAGAGTTAGAGATGGCTGTAACCAGATCAAATAGCATGCCTAAAGAACATGAAATATTGTACACATTGAAAGACTCAAAAACACAGAAAGTAATAACATCGGGGAAAAAGAAGGTTTATAGTTTGGAACCCACTCATCATCACGAATATTATGGACTGGGGCTTTTACATATGAAAAACATGTTTGGCATAGAGGCATCTCAGATTTCAAAACATACTAACTTTGAGCTAAGCATAAAGTATTTGATCAATGGCGTTCCAACAGATGATAAGGTCTTTATTATAATCTCTCTAATGGCCCCAACCGCATAGAACGGATACACACAACCTTTTGCTGCATTAGACCGCCAGGGCGGGTCGGCCTTGGCAAGCTGACTTGCCGCATTGCCCTGGCGGCTAATGAGCATGGCGTTCGGCATCAAAATGGAAACATCATGCGTATATGCATTCATCGGGGTAGCAAACAAATAGGTGGCAGTTGCGTTGAGATTGAAAGTTGCGGCCAGCGTCTACTTGTCGATTTCGGCCTGCCATTGGACGCGGAAGAGAACCATCGTCAATACCTGCCTCAAATCAAAGGTTTAGACGGTAGTGATCCTTCTCTTTTGGGTATTTTAATATCCCATCCCCACCTCGATCATTTCGGTTTGCTTGCTCATATTTCTCCGAAAATTCCAGTTGGCATGGGTGCTGCTGCCCGTCGTATTCTTGGAGCTGCCGCCCCTTTTTTGCCGGGTAATTGGCCTATTCCATCAGAGGGTTGGGATTACCAATCAGGCAAAAGCTTCAACATTGGCCCTTTTTGTGTAACTCCTTTTCTCGTAGACCACTCAGCTTATGATGCTTACGCACTCCAGATTGAAAGCGGCGGAAAAAGCATTTTCTACAGTGGTGATTTTCGTTCTCATGGCCGCAAGAGAACATTGTTTGAACGCCTTACAGAAAATCCTCCGCGAAACATAGATAAGCTGCTTTTAGAAGGGTCTTCGCTTGGGCGTCTCTCCGATTTTCAAAATTTCCCAACGGAAAATGAAATCGAAGACCAGTTTGTACAACTTTTTTCAAGTACCGAAGGTCTGGCGCTCACCCACACATCAGGCCAGAACATTGACCGTATCGTTTCAATTTTTAGAGCTTCCAAAAGAACAAAGCGAAAGATGATTATTGATCTCTACACAGCTTCAATTTTGGAGGCAACAGGCAATGTTAATCTCCCTCAGTCCGCTTGGTCAGATGTCGCTTTGTATGTACCTCAAGCCCAACGTTTACAAATTAAGAAGAATGCTTGGTTCGACTTATTGAAACGCCACTCTGCCAATCGGATATTTATTGAACATCTGCATCAGGCTTCAAATAAATCGACGCTGCTTTTCCGCCCCTTGCATCGATTTGATCTTGAGAGAGGAGGGTGCCTTTCTGGTGCGATCTACATCTATTCCCAATGGGAAGGTTACCGGGAGCAGGGTTCATACGATATGGTTAAAGATTGGCTCATTCGGCATTCCATTCCGAAACACAGCATTCATACATCCGGGCACGCGAGTCCCATCGAGCTTCAAAGGTTGGTATCAAGCGATTAACCCGCGTAGCGTGGTTCCGATTCACAGTTTTTATCCAAATAAATATCCTGAGTTATTCCCAAATGTGGAAACTCATAATGATGGTGAATGGTGGGAGGTTTAAATGAGAGCATTGTCTCAAACGTTTATGGCTAACCTGTTGAATCAAGATGGCTTGCTTCGTCCTATACTCGAACGGGCAAAACAAGATCACACCCTTATGGTTTCGATTCGTGAAGACTACATCAACATCTATTACCGGGGCGGTAATATTCTTAGAGTAAAAGAACAAAATGATAGTTCTTACAGTGCTTTTTTCGATAGTGAGTACAACAAATCTGGTTTACCGTTTCCGGCTTTACCCGGAACCATTGAAATCCAGAATTCAGCAAGGTTGTGGGTAGACTCTTTTCAGACACTTAAAGGAATTATGGATATTTATTTCTCTGAAAAGAGCAAGCCCGAGCGTGAGTTCCAACAGTTGGTTGCCAGAGAGAACAATTTTTCAAATATTGCGAACCAAAGCGAATATTTTATCTCAGATATTGAATTTGCCGATTCTGACTTTGGTGCCCGATTTGATCTCCTGGCTTTACGATGGCTTGCATCACAAAGAAAAAATCCTTCTAATTGCCGCCCTGCATTGATTGAAATGAAATATGGTGATGGAGCATTAAGGTAAAGGTCCAATAGACCCCACCTTAACAAGCGTCACCAGATTTGTCATGGTGCGCTCACAGTGTGTGGAAAAGATTTTGGATCGGACGCGGAGTCGGTTAACTTGGAAAAAGAACTTGCGACAGCGTATCGTTGTCGAGATTTTTAGGCAAGAGAGCCTGGTAATCTTCCGGCGTTTCGGCAAAAGGCAATTTGGCAAACAGGTAGCGTAGGTAGGCGTACGGCTCCAGACCATTGGCCTTTGCAGTTTCGATCAGACTGAAAAAGGTGGCACTGGCTTCGGCCCCCCTGGGGCGCTCCCGAGAACAGCCAGTTTTTTCGGCCCACCACAAACGGCCGAATGGCATTTTCGGCAACATTGTTGTCGGGTTTCAGGAATCCGGCTTCGGTATAGCCAACAAGTTTGTCCCATTGATTCAGGGTGTATTGGATAGCCTTGCCGAGCAGGCCTTTGGGAGGAACCTGCGGATGATAGGTATCCAGCCAGGTCTTGAATTTATCCAGGATCGGCTCGGACTTCTCCTGCCGCAATTCAAGTATTTGCTCATATGAGAGATCGTTTTTCCGAGCATATCGTTCGATGTCGTACAGCGCGCCAATATATTCCAATGCTTCGTCGGCAAGGTTCTTGGATGTTTTTTGCTTGCCACGCTTGCGGCCCTTGTTCACTTCGACGAATTTACGCCGGGCATGCGTCAGGCATCCAAGATGAGTAATACCCTCTTTTTGGGAAAGCTGATCGTAGCCGCTGTAACCGTCGCTTTGAACGTAGCCTGTATAGTCGTCCAGCATATCGTGCACCACCTTGCCACTACGGGTTGGATGGTATTGATATAGCACCACGGGGGCGCCCAACGGTCCGCCGCAAAATACCCACATATACGACTTTGTGGTATTGTTGCGTCCCGGTTCCTGGAGAACTTGAAATGGGCTTTCGTCGATATTGATCACAGGCCCGCTTCGAATTTCCTGTTGCAAAAGTTCGATGATCGGTTGACTGCAACCGGCGGTTTCGATCATCCAGTTGGCCATGGTGGACTTTGAGATATCGACGCCCAGGCGGCCGAATATTTTTTGTTGGCGGTTCAGGGGAATCGCATCGGCAAATTTCGATGTGGCGACGTGCGCCAGCAGACCCTCGGTGGCGTTGCTTTTGGGGATCAGTTGTTTTACCGGTGGTGCGATTTTGACCGTGGGGCCATCGTCCTCGACGCCTTCGCAAGCCTTGCAGGCATATTTGGGGCGAACGTGACGAATCACCCGAATCTTGGGCGGAACGTAATCGAGTTTCTCGCAGATCTCTTCGCCGATTCGGCTCAATTCTGCGCCACACGCACAACGTTTCTCGTCTTCAGAGATATCGTGGATAACCTCGACTCGCGGCAGTTCCTCGGGCAATGGCTTGCGGCCACGTTTTTTACGGGTATGCTCTGGAACGACGATTTCGTCATCGTTTTGAATCGGTTCAACAGGCTTATCCGGGGCGAACAACTGAAGCTGGTTGGGATTGACAGTAGGGATGACTTCGCTTTTGCGACCGAACAGCTCGTTCTTCAGCAGCCGGTTCATCTCCTCTAAATACTCGATCTGCTGCTTTTGAGAGAAAACGATCTGCTTTAAGGACTGGGCGTCTTC
>CAXXOY010000006.1:0-435493 GCA_963668455.2 uncultured Desulfosarcina sp. | reverse complement strand
GGCTTCCACCACGGCCAGGGGCTTACCGGGCGCGCCCTTGGCAATGGCCGCCGTCATGCGTTCCAGTTGGAATTCGGCGTAGCCGTAACCCTCCTGAACCCCCAGAAGCACGATCCCGGCAACGTTGGGATTGGTGGCGATGCCGGTAAGGAAAGAGAACAGTCGCTCCCGGTCGGCGATGGTGCGGCCGTACTCTCCGGTGGTGATCAGCGCCTTGGTGTTCGTGACGGCCTGCTCGATACGCCCGGCCATGAGATTGCAAACCCGGGTGGCGGGCAGGATCAGTACAAGATTGCGAATCCCGACCCTTCCGTCGGCGCGCTCGTAACCTAAAAATTCCTTCATTTTTTCGCCTCCCTGGCGCTATCCACCCTCAGGCCGCTGATGTTATGCACATGCACGTGAAACCCTTTTGAAATGGCCTTTACGGTTTTGCCAATGGGGTTGCCATACTTGACCACGATCTCTCCCAGGCCGATATCGGAAAGAGCCAGCTTGTGGCCGAAATTTACATCCTCGCGGGCCACCAGCGTCCCGTCGCCGGGTCGGATCGCCACCGTGTCGCCGGCCTTGACCGCCTCCAATACAACCATCACGTTATCTTTTGGATGCAGTTGCATCCCTTTCTTTAACATTTAATTACCTTTCACTGACGTTTACCGAGTTGAGCGATTAGCCTTTGGAAATCAAGCCGATTCGCGTCCTCCATTACGCACCAGCGCCATGAAGGATTCCGAGCAATCGGCTGTCCTGAGGCGGGACGGCAATCTGGGAACGGCAATGCCGCTCTTGATCACCGTACGAATCATTTCCGGGTTGAGCAGAAGGCTCAGATCATCGAGAGGATTGCCTTGCAGAATGAGAAAATCCGCCTGCAGGCCGGCCTTGAGGAGACCGACTTGATCCTCCAGCCCAAGGGCCCGGGCATTGATGCCGGTGGCCGAAGCCAGAATTTCGGCCGGGTTTCGACCGGCCTCCGTCTGCTGCAAAACCAGCTCCAGGGCGTTTTTGCCATGGGGGCAAAGCGGGCCGCCCAAAAAGTCGGACCCGCAGCCCAAGTTCACGCCGGCCTTGATTATTTTTTGCAGCGCTTCAAGCTTTTGCTTCCGGATTTGCAGCACTTTTTCCCGATAAAGAGAAGAAAGGCCCATTTCCCGGCCCTGATGCATCAGGCTGAAGCCCAGCGCCAGGGTGGGCATCACGACAACGCCCTGATCCAGCATCATCCCGATGGCCTCGTCGTCGGCCAGGGAACCGTGCTCGATGGTATCCATCCCGGCCCGCAGGGCTTTTGTGATGCCCGCCGTGGAGTGGGCATGACAGGAGGCCTTTTTGCCGAAACGGTGCGCCTCTTCCACCAGGGCGTTGAGTTCTTTTTGGGTGTATTGCGAAAGACGCGGCGCGTCCCGATCCGACAATACGCCGCCGGATGAGCAGAGCTTAATGAAGTCGGCGCCCTCGCGCAGCATCCGGCGGGCCGCCCGGCGGCAAGCGTCTTCTCCATCGGCCACCACCGTCAGCCGGCGTTTTTCCACCCACTCGGCGGGAAATTCGTGGGCCGGGTCCCCATGGCCCGCGGTCTGGGTGATCATGGCGCCGCTGGCCAGAATTCGAGGCCCGATCAGCGTGCCTTCCTCCACCGCCTGCTTGAGAAAAAGCGCGTTGTACTCGCCGCAGTCGCGTACGGTGGTGTAGCCGGCATCCAGAAGCGCCCACAAATCGCGGGTGGCCTGAAGCAGGCGCATTTGCGTGGGGCGGTTGATCAATTCAGCCGGGTCCAGGGTGTCGGTGCCCTGCAGATGAATGTGCCCCTCGATCAATCCGGGCATGATCCAGGCGCCGCTGCAATCCACGGTTTCGGCCTCGGGCGGCAAATCAACGGCCCGCCGGGCGCCTGCTTGAACCACGCGCCCCTCGTCCACCAAAAGGGCCGCATCTTCCATGGGCGGTCCGCCACTGCCATCGATCAGGGTTGCTCCGATATATGCTTTCATATAGTCCTTTTGTGTTTCTTAAAGGTGTTGGCTTTTAGCAATTGGCTGTTAGCCCGTCCGCGTCGAATGGAGGAATTCATTTGCTTACCACTAATGGCTAATCGCTGACACCTAAATGTAATGACAGGCGGCTTGATGCCCCGGCGCCACCTCGCGCCACCGGGGCGCCTTTTCTTTGCACAACGCCTCGGCCCGGGGCAGCGCGTGTGAAAGGCGCACCCGCTGGGCGGGTTCAGGGGAGAAGGAATTTCTCCTTTGATGGGGGCGTAGTCGATATCGCGCATATCCAGGCGCGGCACCCTCGTTCAGCAGGGCCTGGGTGTACGGGTGCAGGGGATGGTCGAACAGCTCCCGGCAATCCGCCTGTTCAACAAAATTGCCCAGATACATCACCACTACGGTGTCGCAAAGGTACTCCACCGCCGCGATATCGTGGCTGATGAAGAGATACGTCAACCCCTCGGTCTCCTTGAGCTGCCGGAACAGATTGATGATTTGGGCCTGAATGGAGACATCCAGGGCGGCCACGGCCTCGTCGCAGACAATCAGCTCCGGTTCCACGGCCAGGGCGCGGGCAATGCCGATACGCTGGCGTTGACCGCCGGAAAACTGATGAGGATAGCGGTACTTGACCTCCGGGTCAAGGCCGCAGCGCAACATGACCGATTCCACATAATCCATATACGCATCGCGGCGAATCAGACCGTGGGCCAGGGCCGCCTCGCCCACCACGTCCAGGGCACGCATGCGCGGGTTGAGGGACGAGAGCGGATCCTGGAAAATCATCTGCAGTTTGAGGGAGGCGTGTTTAAACTCGGAACGGCTCATCTCCGTGATGGCCTGCCCCTTATAAGAAAGATTCCCCGAAGTGGGGCGATCCAGCAGGGCCACCAATTTGCCCAGGGTGCTTTTGCCGCAGCCCGACTCGCCAACCAGCCCCAACACTTCTCCCCTGGCGATGGTAAGATCCACGCCGCCCAGGGCGGTGACACGTTCCTCGCGCACCTTCGCTCCCGCCAGGGCGGGCCAGTTTCGCCGCAAGGTCAAGGTTCTTCGCGAAAACCTTAAACAGGTTCTCGCCGTTAATCAGGGGCGCATTCATATGCAACCTGCCGATGATCCGTTTGCCGGGTGATGACACCGCACCCAGTGGCCATTGCCGATTTCGCGCATGGGCGGCGCCTGATCGCAGGCGGCGCCGGCTTTGTCGCAGCGCTGCTTGAACGCGCAGCCCCGGCCCAACCCGATCAGCGACGGGGTCATGCCGGGGATCTGTTTCAACGCCTCTCCCTTGCGATTGCGGCTGGGCACCGAGCCGATCAGCCCGATGGTGTAGGGGTGCAGGGGCGTGTCCAGCACCGCGCCGACATCGCCGATTTCCATGACCTTGCCGGCATACATGACGCACACGCGATGGGCCAGGCCGGCAACCACGGTCAAATCGTGAGTAATCCAGATAAGAGCGGTTTTCTCCTGACGGCAGAGTTTTTTCATCTCGTAAAGAATCTGGGCCTGGATGGTCACATCCAGGGCAGTGGTGGGCTCGTCGGCGATAATCAGATTCGATCGGTTGAGCAGTGCGATGGCAATGGCCACCCGCTGGCGCATACCGCCGGAAAGCTGGTGCGGATAAGTTCTCAGGCGTCTTTCCGGCGATGGGATACCCACCTTGGTAAGTGCCCGCAGGCACTCCTGCAACGCCTGCTGTTTGCTCACCTGCCGATGGGTACGAATTGCCTCCACCATCTGGGTGTCGATACGCAACACCGGATTAAGGGTCATCAGCGGGTTCTGGAAGGACCATGGCGATGCCGTTGCCGCGCAGCTTGCGGCGTTCCTTACGCGGCATGTCCATGATGTCGCGCCCCTTGTAGATCACCGACCCGGAAACGATGCGGCCGGGCGGATCCACCAGATCCATGATGGAAAAGGCGGTCACCGATTTGCCTGAGCCGGATTCTCCCACGACGCCGAGAATTTCTCCTTGCTTCAGGGAATAACTGACCCCGTCCACGGCGCGGATTACCCCGCGCTTGGTGAAGAAATGGGTTTTAAGGTCCCGGACCTCAATGATGTTTTGATCCACGCTCATTCTTGTGACCTCGGGTTAAGGGCCTCGCGAAGCTGATCGGCCACCAGATTGATGCTGACGATGGTGATCAAGAGCGCGATGCCTGGAAAGAAGGAGATCCACATCATGTCCGAGAGCATGTATTGATAGCCATTGGCGATCAGGAGCCCCAGGGACGGCTTGGTCACGGGAAGCCCCACGCCCAGAAAGGACAGGGTGGCTTCCAAGGCGATGGCGTTGCCCACCTGCACGGTGCACACCACGATCAGGGGCGGCAGGCAGTTGGGCAGCAGATGCCGGAAAAGAACTCTCGGCGTGGAGAGCGCCAGACAGCGTGCCGCCGCGATATACTCCATCTTGCTGTTGGCGATGCCCGCCCCGCGTGAGGCCCGGGCGAAATAGACCCATTGGGAGGCCACCAGGGCGATGATTACCTTGTCCACCCCACGTCCCACCACCGCCAGAAGCACCAGGGGCGATGAGAATCGCCGGGAAGCCCAGCTGGATGTCGACGATGCGCATCACCAGCGTATCGAAGCGCCCGCCGAAATAGGCCGCGCTGATGCCCACCACCAGCCCCAGGCTGAATGCCACCAGCCCGCTGACCACGCCGATCCCCAGGCTGATGCGCAGGCCGTAGAAGATGGCCGAGAGCATGTCGCGGCCCTGCCCGTCGGTTCCGAGAAGATAGGTCGTGCCGTCCATGCCCGCGCCGCCCGGCGGCAACTCGGCATCCATGATATTTAGCTGGGCCTGATCGTAAGGATTTTGCGGCGAAATCAGCGGCGCGAACAGGGCGATCAGACACAGGATCACCAGAACGGTCAGGCCGGCAAGGGCCAGCTTGCTTTCGGCGAAGTCACTCGCCAGCCGCCTGAAGGGCGTTTCCACGGGTGGGTGACCATTGGTCGTTGGATTTGCGGAGGAAGGTGTGGATGCTTGGACCATGGTTTACTCTTCCTTGCTGTCCAGGCGGATGCGTGGGTCCCAGCACCGCATAGAGCAGATCGACGCAAAGATTGATGATGATGAAAATGAAAACGATGGTCAAAATGTAGGCCACGATCACCGGCCGGTCGAGAAGTTTCAGGGAGTCGATGATCAGTTTCCCCATGCCCGGCCAGGCGAAGATGGATTCGGTCACCACGGCGAAAGCCAGGATGGTGCCGAACTCCAGGCCTAGAATGGTCACGATGGGAATCATGATGTTCTTGAGTACATGCACCAGCACCACGCGGGTAAAGGAGAGTCCCTTGGCCCGGGCGAATTTGACGTAATCCAGAGACCAGGTTTCGCGCGCTCCGGCACTGGTGAGACGAATCACCAGCGAGAGTGAGAAAAGGCCCAGGTTGAAAGCCGGTAGAATCAGATGCTTGAGCCCGTCCAGGGTAAAGAGACTGAAATTCATGCCCAGGATCTGGACGGTCTCCCCGCGCCCCATGGTGGGCAGCCAGCCCAGGCGGATGCTGAAAAACATCACCAGGAGAATACCCACCCAGAAGGAGGGCATGCTGAATCCAAGAATGGAACCCGAGAGAATCAGCTTCCCGGCCCAGGAGTCGGGCTTCAGGCCGGCCCACATGCCCAGCGGAATACCGATGAGCACTGTCATGAGGATGGCGCAAAAGGCCAGCTCGAAGGTGGCCGGGAAGCGTCCAAGGATCAGCCGCAGGGCCGGGACGTTGTGGATGAAGGATCTCCCGAAATCGCCCTTGACGGCTGAGGAAACAAAGTGGACGTACTGCTCGTACAGGGGACGGTCCAGGCCGAGGTTTTCCCGCACCTGGGCGATCTCGTCGGCCGAGGCGCGCGGGTCGATCAGGAGCTTGACCGGGTCGCCGATGGCGAAAACACCGGTAAAGACCAGGACCGAAACCACAAACAGCACCACGACTGCTTGTAGTAATCTGCGGATGAAGTAGGCCGTCATGGTTCGTATTTACTCGTGTTGATCCCCTCGCCCTGTCCCTTGAAGGAGAGGGCGAGGGGGATGTTGAATGCTCGATTGCGATACCGAATCGGGCAAATTGGCCATTCGTGGATGGGCACTATTTGACGTTGGTCGCCAATGTACCTTCATCCGCCCGGGGCGTATAGGAAAGCCCGTCACGTCCAGCGGAAATGCTGTACTGGGTGTGCAGCGGGATCATGGCCACATCTTCCATGGCAATGGCGCTGGCTTTCCGGATCAGCTTGGCGCGGGCATCGAAATCAACCGTCTTGGCGGCCTTTTCGATAAGCGCGTCAACTTCCGCGTTGGCGTATCCACCGGCGTTGTATTGGCCCATGCCGACCGCTTCGGAATTGCTGTGAATCAGCCCTTCCATGCCGTCGGTGGAGACCGGGGTGTTGCCCCAGCCCAGCAGACCGAAGGTAAACTGATTGTTGGGCGGTCCGGTTTTGGAGAAGAAGACCGATTTGGGCATGGCGTCGACATTAACCTTCAGGCCGATACCGGCCATCATCTGGCCCACGGCCTGGCAGATCTGAGCGTCATTGACATAGCGATCGTTGGGTCCGTAAACCGTGATGCCGAAACCGTTGGGATAGCCCGCTTCGGCCAGCAGTTTCCTGGCTCCGGCCGGATCGTAGGGCGGATTCTTGATCTCGGGATTGAAGGCGTACCAGCCCTTGGGAATGGTCTGGGTTTCGGGCTGGGCGAGGCCTTTCATGACCTTGTCTACAATTGCCTGACGATTGATGGACATGGCGATTGCCTTGCGCACCTTCTTGTCACGCAAGGGGTTCTTGCCCAACGGTTTGCCGTCGGCATCGGTGAAGGCCGGCAGGCTGTCCGCTTCAACATTGACAAAGAGGTAGATGATGCGGTCGGACGCCCTGGCAAAAACCTTGACTCCTTTGCGTTTTTTGAGCATTTCCGCCTGGGTGGGGGGCACGTAGTCAATGAAGTCCACATCTTTTCCCATAAGGGCGGTAACCCGGGAGGCGTCATCACTGATCACCTTGAAGGTCACCTTGTCCCAGGTCGGCTTGGGCCCCCAATAGCCCCCGAAACGTTCCAGGAGCACTTTGTCGCCGGGCGTGAATTTGACCAGCTTGTAGGGGCCGGCGCCGATGGCGGCCTTGCCGGAATTGAAATCCTGGGTCTCGGCGCCTTCCGCGGCCCGTTTTACAACCATGGGAACCTCGGTCAGGTGCAGGGGCAGGTTGGGGTTGGGGCTTTTGGTGATCAGCCGCACGGTGCCGGCATCCACGATCTCGACACTGGCGATGGTCTTCACCGTGCCGGTGAGGGGCGTGGGGCTCTTGACCATGGGAATGCGCTCAATGGAGAACTTCACATCTTCGGCGGTGAACGGTTTGCCGTCGTGACAGTTGGCGCTGCGAAGTTTGAATTCCCAGGTTTTTTCGTCCACGGGCTTCCAGGATTCGGCCAGGCCGGGCATCGGATTGCCGTTTTCGTCGGACTCGACCAGCATCCCGAAAAGATGCTTGGAGAAGTTAAGGTTGGAGGTGGTGTACATGAAATGCGGATCGATGCTTGGCTCGGTTCGGGTGCCAATGGTCAGATCCGCTGCAACAGCGCCGATTGTCCACGTTAAGGTTGCGATCAACATAACCGCAAAAAGTACTTTCCGCATGAATCCCTCCTTGAAAAAAGTGTTGTTGCCTCGCCCTAGCTTGGGCAGCCTGAACCCTTTATGATGAAAACGCTGGAATTGCGCGTTAGTACTTCATATAGACCGTGCGCGTTTTCAGAAACTGAGAAACGCCGTGCCGGCCGTCGTCCCCGCTCAGACCGGATTGCTTCCAGCCGGCGTGATACCCTTGAAATGCCTCGCCCTGCTTGCGATTGATATACAGCTCACCGGATTCCATCTCGTTGGCGAAGCGCAGGGCCGTCCCGTAATTCTTGGTGTACAGCGTGGCCGTGAGGACCGTATTTGCAATCGTTGGCCAGAGCCAGCGCCTCTTCCTCGGTGGTAAAAGTCATGATGGGCATCACCGGGCCGAAGATCTCCTCGCGCATGATCTCCATCTCCTGCCGGCAGCCGGTAAGCACGGTGGGCTCATAGAAAAATCCCTTGGAGAAACCAGGAGATGGCTTGCCGCCGCAGACCACGCTGGCGCCTTCCTCCAAGGCCTTGAGCACCATACGGTGCACGTTCTCCATGGCGGATTTGCTCACCAGGGGACCCATCTCGGGACCTTCCAGTCCCGGGCCGAGCTTGACATTTTTCATGGCCGCGCTCATCTTGCTCACAAAGGCTTCGGCGATGGACTCATGAACGTAAACCCGTTCCACGCAGTTGCAAACCTGACCGGCGTTGCCGATGCGGCCGCCCTTGATGCATTCCACGGCCAGATCCAAATCGGCATCTGCCATCACAACCGCCGGGGCCTTGCCGCCCAGCTCCAACGAGACCTTGGTGAGAGATTGGGCGCAGTCCGCCATGACTTGCTTACCCGCCTCGGTGCTGCCGGTGAGGGTAACCATGTCCACCGACGGATTCTGGGTCAGTGCCCGGCCAAGAACGGAGCCCTTGCCGCTGATCACATTCACCACGCCGGCCGGCAATCCGGCCTCGTCCACGATTTTGGCAAAGGCCAGGGCCGAGCAGGGGGTTTCGGAACTGGGCTTGAGGATAACGGTGTTGCCCGTGATCAGGGCCGGCGCAAGCTTGCGTGCCAGTACGAACATGGGAAAATTCCAGGGCAGGATGCAGGCCACCACGCCCAGGGGCTCCTTATAAATAAAGATGTTCTCGCCCTGGTCGTCGCTGGGCATGATTTCGCCCTCGATGCGGCGAGCCCAGCCGGCATGGTATTCGATGATTTCAGCTGCGCCGAGGGTTTCGCCGGTGGCATGCCAGAGTGGCTTTCCCTGCTCGGCACTGATGATCTGGCCCATTTCTCCGGCCCTGGTCTTGAGCAGTGCCGCCAGCCTGAGAAGATGCTCGGCCCTTTCGCAAGCCGGTAGCTTCCCCCATTCTTTCTGGGCGTTGCGGGCTGCATCCACCGCCAGTGCCGCTTCCGCCTCACCACACTGGGGTACGCTGGTGTAAATTTCTTCCGTTGCCGGATCGATGACGTCCATCGTGGGCAGGGAATCGGGCTTGGTGAATGATCCGTTAATATAGCATTCGTAGGTTTTCATTGACTCACCTCAACGTATTTTTTCGAGCATTTCGACCAAACCGGCCGACGTCATTTTTCTGGGATGCACGGAAAGGCAGCCGGCCATGTATCCGGTCGCATCCCGGGCGATGTCTTCCAGATCCTTTTGGGTAACCCCGTAATCGGAGAGTTTCCGGGTGTATCCGCAATCCGTGTAGATATTTTTAATGGCAATTACGCTTTTGCGGGCCGCCTGGTGCTCCGTGTCCCAGGGGTCGGCCATTCCCAACGCGTGGGCGATGGCCGCGAACCTGGGCGTGTTACACATCCAGGAAGCGTTCATCATCTCCGGAAGCACCATGGCGATGGCGTCGCCGTGGGGAATGTTGAAGCGGCCGCCCAGAGGGTGGGCCAGGGCGTGGGGCAGGGTCACTTCTCCGGCGCCGATGGCCAGTCCGGCCAGGGTGGCGGAATACGAGAGGTTCTCGCGGGCCTTCAGGTTGCTGCCGTCCAGAACCGCGGCGGTCAGGTGGCGGCCGATGCGGCCGATGGCTTCCAGGGCCAGCATGGCCGGGTAGGCGCGCGCTTCCGAACTGATCAACGCTTCAATGGCATGGGAAAGGGCGTCGATGCCGGTGCTGAATGTCAATCCCGGCGGTACCGTCAGGGTCAGTTCGGGATCGATCAGGGCCTGGTGGGGATAGATTCTTTCGTTGAACAGCGCCCGTTTGACGTGGGTGTCGGTGTTGACCAGAACCGCCATGGGCGTTGATTCGGCCCCGGTGCCGGCGGTGGTGGGAATGGCGATGATGGGCAGGGTTTTGTCGGTAATGGGCTGCACGGTCCGGTTGGGCTCGTTGACATAATCCCAGATATCACCCGGGTGAGACAAACCGACAGCCATGGCCTTGGCCGTGTCGATGGCGCTGCCGCCCCCGAATCCGACGACCACCTCGATTGCCTTATCCTTAAAATTCTCCACCGCCCGGTTCACCGATTGCGCGGTGGGATTGGGTAAAACGTCGGTGAATAATTGCCACGACAGGCCGGCGGCATCCAGGGAATCCTTGGCGCCCCTGGCCAGTCCTTGTTCTTCCAGAACCTTGTCGACAACCAACAGAACATTTGGTTTTGGGGAACCGCAAAGTTCTCCCAAGCTTGCAATTTTTCCGCTTCCAAAGAGGATGCGCGTGGGCTGCACATATTCGAATGCCAGCATTGGTTTCCTCCAGTATAAATAGTTTTTTGATTATTCCGATTTTTTCTCCGAAGCATATATCCTGGTAAATCGCTCACGCACGCTGTCCAGGTGTTCCATCAACGCGTACATCGCGAGCTTGCGATTACCTTCCAAAATGGCGTTGATAATGGTTTTGTGTTCGCTTATCGTAGCACCCGCCAATTCCTTCAAGAAGGCCGTGTCGTGCAGGCGCATGTAACGCAGGTTCGTATCGAGCACCCGATAGGTGTCGGCAATCTGTTGGTTTCCCGTGGATTGGACGAGAAATGTGTGAAAATCGGCATCCACATCCAGATAGTCGTCAGGTGATCCTGTTGCTCGAAGGCTTGTGAATGTGGATTCGAATCTCGAGAGGAAATCCATCAGAGCGATACGGTCGTAGGTTTTGAAATATCGATACAGGCAGTAGAGTTCCAGGGCCTCGCGCAGCTCCAGCACGTCCATGAGTTCCTTGTAGCTCAGTCGCTTGACGAAAAATCCCCGTCGGGGGGCGTAATCCACCAGACCATCTTTGCACAACGCGTTCAAGGATTCCCGAATGGGGGTTTTGCTGATTCCCCACGCCTGGCTGAGTTTGTCGATGTTGAGGCGGTCGTCGACTTTGTGTTCGCCTCTATAAATAGAGTCCCGCAGCCATTCGTACACCTGCAGGATTAGCGGCTTATCCTGGAACGGGGGCTTAGGTTTAGAATTTCCGGCCATTAATTCTCCATTTTTGTAATTTATCTGATATCAGATATCGGATACGATTTGGGATTTCGCAATCCTAACCATCATGTAAAAAGCTTGTCAAATGGTTTCTTTGTTAGTTTTTTGTGAGGACCGCACAAGAGCAGCGCTCAGGAACTCAGAATTCAAAGGAACGTCTTGTCAACGGGTTTCTTGGTATTTACCATACGAGGAAGGACTCATCGCCTTGAAAAGTGCTGGCAAATGGCTATTGGGACAAAATGGTAAATTGGGTGGCGAAGTAATGTTTGAGGGAGCCTATATTCTGGAGAGAGTAAGGATACGATGTTTTATGAAATATACGTTAAACTTTTTTCTGATTCTTTTCCCTGACTGAGGCCGGTGTCCACCAGCCCTTTTCAATTCTTCCCTTTAAATCGTTTTTTGTAATGAGACAGTTGATGTTCTTTCGGATCTTGGCGATATGGTCAACATCTCCCTGAATGTTTTCAAAACGAGTGAGAATGTCATCTACCGGCCCAATTTCAATACCAAGCCATTTTCGTTTTTTTATTTCCGCAACCGCGTAAGTGGTTCCGGAACCGCCAAAAGGATCAAACACCAAATCTCCTTCATTGGAAGCCATTGCAATAACCCGGTCCATCAGCTTTACGGAAAGTTCGTTGGCCCCGTTCCGTTTTTTATATTTCCTATGACGTACCGGAGGGATGTCCAGCCATACATCCGTCAAATTCACGCCGTCCGGATTCATTTTATTTTTATATCCGCCGTAATCTTTAAGATCTCCCAAGCAGTGGGGACAGATGTCCATGGGGAGTCGATCCGGGTGAAATGTTTTTGGTTTTTCGCCTTTGCAATAATATAGAAGTGAGTAGTGTGAAGGATAAAGCCTACCTTTTATCGGCAACGTATATTTGATGTCCACCGAAATCCAGTGGCGGAAAGTTAATCTGCGATTTAGATAACCGGCGAAATAGGTGTTCCATTTGGGCAGGTTCCAGATAAAAAAGCTGCCGCCCGGCTTTAAAACCCGAATACATTCATTTATCCAATTTTTACACCATTCAAGGTATTGCCCGGTTTTAAGGTTATCGTCAATATTCGAAGGATAGAGTTTGTTCAGGTTAAACGGCGGATCAGCGAATATCAAATCAATACTGTCGTTTTGCTGATGTTGAAGCAATGCAAAACAATCCCCTTGGTAAAGCTTGCCCAATCCTGTTTCCAATACCAATGGTGGCAACGATAGCTTGATAGCGTCTTCATTGGGCGAACGTTCAAGTATCCGGTAAATGCTGTCGGCATTTTGCTGAATCGATTTGCGAATGCCATCGCTGAATACCCCCATGGTGAGCGCCAGTTGTGTTTGCGTGATACCTGCGGTTTCACAGATATTTTGAAGATCGTTTCCCGACGGAAGAATGTTTTGATTATTATAGTGCACAAGACGGTTTATCGGAACCGAAGCTTTTTTGGAAAATTGAAGCAGTTCAGTCCTCTCGGTCGCCTTTAGGTGTAATGCTTTGAAAAATTGGTTTTTCATTATTCCCTGAAAAAGATAGATCCTTGGTTTCATTAATTGCCGCCGTTCCAGTTTTTCTTTTGATACCACACCCTCTTCTTTCAATCAATTACAATTTTGCGGACTATAGTCCGTGGTCGATAAGCTCCTTTTTGGATATAAGGGATTTAGAACACTCAAAGGAGGTTTCGTTGAAACCGGCGAGCGCTTTTGGCCAAGCCCTTAAATTTTTCCGAGCACGCCAACATTTTTCCCAAGAACGCCTTTCTCAAGAAAGCGGTCTTGATCGAAGCTATATTTCGCTTCTGGAGCGGGGGTTTAGACAACCATCTCTCACTACATTATTGCAACTTGCAAGGTCTCTCAATGTTTCGGCTACCGAACTTATCGTGAAGGTGGAGGAACTGCTCGATGAAAATCATGAAAATTGAGTTCATGATCAAGAAAGGTTCGTTCCCTGCGTCTTCGACGTTTTCAAATATTCTTGATGAAATCACGGAAGCCATTTCCTGTGTGACCCACCCGGAAGGCAGCGGGCAGTTCACCCTCAACCCCATAAAGAAGGGGAATGGGGTTTTACCAATCAAGAAGAATTTCATGAAAAGCCTTGTCAGGAATGACTGGCGGCTTGAGCATCGAATGTCCATTGCTTCCAGGATAAAGCCCGGCCCCATCGATGCGGTCAAAGCGCTTTCTGATGGGCGCTACTTTTCCGTTGAGTGGGAAACCGGAAATATTTCATCAAGTCACCGGGCAATCAATAAAATGGCAGTAGGTCTATTGGATGGTGTTTTAGCCGGCGGCATTCTTGTACTTCCCTCCAGAGAAATGTATCAATATCTCACTGACCGTATTGGCAATTACGCTGAAATCGAACCCTATTTTCCTGTGTGGAAAAACCTCAAAATTAGCGAAGGCGTATTGGCTGTTATTGAGATTGAGCATGATGCGTTGTCAATGGATGTGCCGACCATCCGAAAAGGCACGGACGGCCGAGCGCTACGATAGACGCAATCATCCATTAATATGGAAAACAAATGGAATCGAATAAAACCCGTATCCCCCAAAAAACACCGATCGATGTGCTAAAGGAGGGAATGTTTCCCCGCCTCTTTTCAAAAAAACTGGTCTTTTCCCCCCAACTTAGCGATGTGTATGAACTTGCACTCGCCTTTTATGAGAGCAATATTCTTGACGATGACGAGCTTGTAGACAATGGCGCGTACTTTATCCGTGTGGGGGATCGGATGACTCGTCATTACCTGATGTGCACTGGTGAACCGCTTTTATTGCCAGAGCATTCCTCATCTCGACTGAGATCGTTTTTTGAAAAGAATCAATTCAGGACCGGATATGCCACGCACGGGCTCTTTCCCTATCGCGGGAAGTTTCATCCCCAGATGATCAAGGCAATCATCAATATTATGGGGCTCAAGGCCGGGGATACGATTCTCGATCCCATGATGGGGTCCGGAACCGTTCCAATCGAAGCAAGCCTCATGGGCATCAATTCCATTGGTATCGATGCCAGTCCCTTTTGCCGCTTTATGACACAGGTGAAGTACGACGCACTTAAAATTCCTCAAAAGCCGCTGGATGACGCCCTTAATAATGCCCAAAAGCTGTTTGAGCTGTTTTCTGATATTATAGGTATGCCGATTTCCGGCAGCAAGACCAGGAATGGCTCCAGGAAAACTGACTTTAGCGGGGTAAGCGAGTCCACTTCTGTTTTTAATTCGGATCTGGTCCAACGGCTTTCAAATATGATTGGCGATGTGAGTAGCCATGTATATGATTTTCTTCTTCTGGCCTATCTGGATAGCGCCGGTTATTCCGAAAGAAGCAAACGAAAAACGCCGCTTGAGCAGTTCCAGGCTATTTTGGAGCGCTATGTTTTTGTGGTGAAGAAAATTCAATTCGTTCTGAAAGGCGCGGAATCCCTTCTGGCGGAGGCCGATATCAGACAGGGCGACGCAAAAAACATGCAACTCGCAGATGAACATGTGGACGGAATATTGTTTTCGCCGCCATATAGCTTTGCCATCGATTATTTAGCAAACGACTCGTTTCATCTAAATGCGCTTGGGGAAAACATAGAATCTTTAAAGGCAAATATGGTTGGGCTGCGCGGAAAGACCCTCAAGAATAAATATGCTTTTTACATCGAGGATATGGGAAAGGTTCTATCCGAATGCGCTCGGGTATTGAAGCCGGAACGATTTTGCACCATCGTTATCGGCACCAACGATAACCAGTTGAGCAAAGCATTGGGGATACCGAAGGCGGATGTGAGAGGACTTCATAAAATTATCATCGATTTGGCACAACCCTTTGGTTTTTCCCATGTTCGGACCCTGGCAAGGCAGATAACGGGGATTGCAAACACCATGCGCAACGAATACATCGTGATTCTTCAAAAAGCCGTCTGACCCGAAAAAGCGCATTCCACTTCATAGCCCGCTTCCGCAATTGCCGTGCGACAATCTCGTTTAAACTCTGCACATCATCGGCCAGCAGAAAGGACATCATTTCCATCGGGTTGATTTCATTGGCTATGGTTGCGCAATGGTTTCCAGTACAGCCCCAAGCTCCCGGCTGCGTACAGGATCTTTTTTGATGGAGGTTTCAGCCAAGGCCTTTTTCAATGGCCTTATTGCGGGGCGGCCGGTACTTTCAAGGGCGGTGAGCATTTCCTGACGCAAAAAATAAGAATCGCCACTGTCGGACAAGGAGGTTTTCCCATAGAGTTCGATCAGGGCCTTGGCCGATACGGTTGTGCCAATCTTTGCCAGCACCAGGATGGCCTGGTTTTGGGTGGAATAATCGTTTTCAAGGGATTGATAGTATCGAGTAATGTCCCGGACGGTGTTTTGGGTTGTGTGATCACCGACCAGGTCCCACAGTCGCTCTACGGCGTCTGCTTTTTCCTGTTCACCTTTCTGCGCGTTGTCCAGCAAAGCCGCCAGGGCTTCCTCCATTCTCCCTTTGTCGATTTCCTCGGGGCCGTAGTAATACCTTGAATAATGATCCTTGTTTTCAAGTTGCAGGATCATCAGGTCAGTCCGGATGGAGCGCAAGTGTTCGGGGTCGATCTCGAGGGATTTCTCAATTAACGCCGTGGCACGTTCCGACAACAAATCCCATTGGTTTTCGTGCGATGCGAACAGCGCGGTGACAATGGCATTGCTGTTTTGCCAGCGGGGCCGGAAACAGTGCACGCCTCCGCTGTCGTCCTGGATGGGACCCCATGGATTGAACATGCCGCTGTTAAGAGGATTCTTAATCCCGAACGCTTTTTCCATGGCAAGCAAGTTGATTTTTGACTGTTTCTCGAATGTTTTGCCGTTGATTTCCCGTTGCAGCCTCGGGCCGACCTTATTCAGCAGGCATTGCAACTGCTTGCCATAATACTCGAGCAGGTCCTTATGTACGCTGAATAGAACGCCGGCATAAAGGGCGTGTTTTTCATAAGCTTTTATGGCGTCGGGATAGTGAAAATCACTCAGGTCGATCTCTTTCGGTTCCGTTTCGCGCCAGCCACTGGTCACCAGGGCCTTCAGTTTTTCCTGCAACCATTTCAGATCGATTGCTTTCACAGGTTCGGTAAAGGCAAATTTAAAATGGTACAATCCCCCGTAATTCTCAAGACTGACCGGCAGGGAGATAATCAATGGATAGGAGGCCGGATTCACCATGGCGATCTCACGATATTCGACCAAGGGCATTTCCGGCCAGGCCAGTTGGATGCCCACCAGGGGAAGTTTTTTCGCCTTGGCCTGTTTCAGCAATGCGTCCATCTTCCCGGACGCGGCGATAACCGTTCCCAAAAAGTGTGTACGGAATTCCGCATACAATGCGTCAATGTCCGTATCCGGGTGGTAGATCTTATGGCGCTGATTGTCGAAATGGACGATGTACTTTTTGGCGCCATACGCCATGCTGAATGAACCACTCACGTGCCCCTCCTTTGGATTCGACAGAGTCGTCAACAAAAAGATCAAAATGAACTTTGCGATTTTTCCCAATGGCAAGATCCTCCCGCCTTTCAAGGATTAAAAAACGATCAGCATGTCTCTCAACGCAGGAAAACAAGACGGATCCTTCGGTCATCACAATTTCAATCCAAACGCCCCTCCGGGGGGCTACCAGTCAATGGGGAAGTAATCCTTTAAGAATTTTCCGCGCCAGTGTTTTCCCGTTAAAATACCGTGGAAAAAGGGATCGCAGATCCGGGCCGCCCCGTCAACGATATCCAGGGGCGGCTGAAAATCGTGGCGCTCCTCTTTCAGCCGGGCAAGCACCGCCGGGTCCTCATCCGTAACCCAGCCGGTATCCACGGCATTCATGTAAATCCCGTATTTGGCGAGGTCTTCGGCGGCCGTGTGAGTGAGCATGTTCAGTGCGGCCTTGGCCATGTTGGTATGGGGATGGCGGCTGCCCTTTTTGAACCGCAGGAATTTACCCTCCATGGCCGAGACATTGACAATGTGTTTCTTTCCGGTGAAATCGGCTTTCATCATTTCCGCCAGCCGGTTACACAGAACAAAGGGTGCCACATTGTTCACCAGTTGAATTTCCAGCATCTCCGCGGTCTCAATCTCTCCGAGCTTCAGGCGCCAGGAGTTGGTTTGGCGAAGGTCCACCTGCTGAAGATCGGCATCCAACGCCTTTTCCGGAAATACCTGGGGATCGTCAAGGCTTCGATCATAGGAATAGGGGACCTGGGAGAGCCGGGCCGATTGCCGCAGCCCGATTCCCGGCGCAGCCCCGTTCCAGGAGACCGGCAGCGCACGTTCGTCGCCCACATCCCGGGGCCGGCCGGTTTCCAACTGTGCCACGCAATCCCGGTAATGGCCTAGAAGCATTGCCGCCTCCGGGGGCAAGGATGAAGTCTCACTTTGCTCGGTGGTCATCAAGTGGGCATAAAAGCCGGGCGGGCGCCTGACGGTCTGGGCCGCGTTGTTGATGAGAATATCAAGGCGTGGATAGGTTTGCCGGATGTGATCGCAGAAGAGTTCCACGCTGGGGATATGGCGCAGGTCCATCCCGTAAATATGCAGCCGGTGGCCCCATCGGGAAAAGTCGGGCTCTTTGGAAAACCGTAAGGCGGAGTCCTTGGGAAACCGTGTGGTGGCAATCACTTGCGCCCCGGCCTTGAGCATCATCAAGGTGGCCTGGTATCCGATTTTAAGCCGGGAGCCGGTGATAACGGCAACCTGCCCTTCGAGGGACGCGGTTTGAAATCGCTTCCGGTAATTGAACTCGGCACATTCGGGACACATGCTGTCATAAAAATGGTGAAGGGCGGTAAACTCGGCTTTGCACACATAACAATTGCGGGGCGAGTCAAGGTGCCGGAGCTCCTTACCGCTTTCGGGTGCCGGGCCTTCAATCTGAGCCGGCGCCGTGAATACAGAAGACTCACGAGCCTTGCGAATGCCCGTATCGGCCCGCAGTTGACGCTCTTTTCCCACAACGGCAAGACGCATCTGCCGTTTTTTGTCCTTGTTGCGCTTTTTTATTTCAGCCCTGTCCGGCCGAGAGATTTTACCGGCCGCTGTGATCAGGGCGATGCGATCGGTCTCGGAAATCTTAGCTAAAAGCTCGGATTGATCCGCCAGGGTTTCCAGCACCTGGATGCAGCGGCCTATGTCTTCAAGAACTTGATTTTCATGATCCGGGGCTGTTTGCGTCCGGGATTGGGGGACTTCTGGCACGTCCATTGGGTTGTTGCCTCGCTTTACCGATTGGCTGAATTTATGCTGTTTCTGTATGCCTTTCCTATACCACTGTTTTTAAACTTAAAAAATGCAAGATTGATTGGTACGACGTCTGGTCGCTTTTCAAGGCTTATGTGTTTTAAAAGTAATGCGAATCGGGAGATTTAAAATACACTGTTAAATCTCCCGAAAGAAGGGTCGCCATGTACATTTCAGGCATGCTGGAATCCATTCCTTTTCATCGTTTTCTTAAATTGCCACCATCCGTGTTAAATCGGTTTGCAACCTCCTGGGCCGGTAGACGTGAGCATGCATCCCTTCGCGCTCCGGGCTTACTGTTGGCGCAAATTTAAAAAAGAAAAAAATATACTTGAAGAATTTTTAAATAAATAAAATATTGACATCTAATATTTCATATAATAAAACTATTCCTAAAATTGAGTCACCATTTCTAATAAGGGGGTTTCAAGAATGAAAAAAGCGCTTGATAGAATTGATCGCCGGCTTATTTCGCTTCTTAGTGAGGATGGTCGCATTTCCTCTCGAATCCTTGCTGAACGTCTTGATATTACGCAGCCGACAGTCAACGCCAGGATCAAGAACCTTATTAAAGCGGGTGTCCTTAAAATATCCGGTATGGTCGATCCGTTTAAAGCTGATAACTTCATTACCGCGATCGTAGCGATCCAAGTGGAAGACGACAAACGTCTCGATGAGAAGTTGGAGAAGATTTCTCAGCTTGAAGAGGTACATCGTGCATATGTCGTTACCGGCAGATACGACATTTTTGTAGAAGTTGTGCTGACGGAAGGGATTGACGAGCTATACCGGTTTATGTCTTCGACGCTCCCCGATCTCGGTGGCATTCGCTACAGCGAATCCTTTGTTGTTATGCGCGCGAAGAAAAATTGGACACTAATGCCGCAAAGGGCCGCGGGTTGGGATGAAGAGAAGAATAGTTGACCATGAACAGTATCTGAATCGTATTAATTTTAAACATTTGAGGAGTTGACGGTGGAAAACGTTAAAATAGCCCTTTGGGGTTTCGGCGCCATGGGTAGCGGGATTGCTCGATTGCTGCTGGAAAAACAAGGCGTGGAAATTGTGTCCGTATGCGGGCGTTCGAGCAATATCGGCAGGGATATGTACGATGTGTTGGGTGTGGACCGGGCGGGGCGGCCGCCAATTGTCATTGCCAACGATCCGGAGAAGGCCTTCCCTTCAGGCTGTGCAGACGTCATTCTCCAGACAACCGATTCCTTTATGAAAGGCGCCTTTGAAAAGGTCAAATTTGCTATTTCGCATGGGTTGAACGTTATCTCCATCGCGGAAGAAATGGCTTACCCACAGGCCCAACACCCCCAGCTTGCGGAAGAAATGGATCGTCTATCCAAAGCTTCCAAGGTTTCGGTTTTGGCAACCGGAATCAATCCGGGGTTCGTTATGGACCTGCTTATTCTGGCCCTTACCGGTGCGTGTGAACGCGTGGACCGGATTACAGCCAAACGCGTCAATGACCTGTCCCCGTTTGGTCGATCCGTGATGGCGGAACAGGGCGTAGGCTTGAGCCAGGCAGAATTTAAATCAAGGGTTGCTGAAGGTGCCATAACGGGGCACGTCGGCTTCCCGGAATCCATCCGGATGATTGCTGACGGTATTGGTTGGAAAGAGGATTGCGTCGAGCAGTCCCGCGAGGAAATTCTTACGTCTGTCGACCGCGAGACCGAGCGCGTTCGCGTCCCTGCCGGATACGTAGCAGGATGCCGTCAGAAAGGGATTGGCTATGTCGATGGCCGAAAATGCATCGAGTTGGAACATCCTCAGCAGATCCGGCCGGAACTGGAGGGCATCGGTACCGGCGATTATATCAAAATTCAAGGCGTTCCCAACATCAGCCTTCAGATCCAACCGGAAATACCCGGTGGAATTGGCACCATTGCCATGGCTGTCAACATGATTCCTCACGTGATTAATGCCAGCCCCGGCCTCAAGACAATGCTCGATTTGCCGGTTCCCCGTGCGATCATGGGGGATATGCGAAGCCTTATCAACAGAGGAGGCCAATAATGGACGACGCGAAGAAAGGCGAATGGGTCCGCGTGCATCGCATCATTTTATCACAGGACCAGCGGGCAGCCAAACTACCCGAGGAAACACGGCTGGTTCCGCTGGATATGTGGGTCGGCGGGGTGCTTTTGGATGAAAAGGCCTCGATAGGGGACTCGGTAACGGTTAGGACCATAACCAACCGTATCGTCGAGGGGCGGCTTGAATCCGTTCAGCCATCCTACCACCATTCATTCGGCTCTTTTGTCCCGGAGCTTCAAGCGATTCGCCAGGAACTGCGTAACCTGATGACTGAGGGGGAGTGAGAAATGGCTCCAAATTGCAGTTATGATGAGGTGATGGCCCGCAAGAGGGACATCATGATGAAATCCGTAGGGATTGACTATGATCGCTTTGAATCCGGCGGCATTGCTTTTGACTACGAGCAGATGATGCAGGAGACCGGTTATTCTCTGGATGAGATTCAATCTATACAGCTTTCCTTCGGCGTGGGGCACACCCCGCTGCTCGAGATGAAAAATTTAACCCGCCTGGCACGGAAACTGGCCGGAAATGGGCTGGGTGCCCGCATCCTTGTCAAAGACGAAGCAGCCAATCCTTCCGGGAGTTTCAAAGCTCGGCGCGCGGCCAATGCAGTCTTTCACGCCCGTAAGCTCGGATTCAAGGGCGTTATCGCAGCCACCAGCGGAAACTACGGGGCTGCGGTGGCTAGCCAAGCGGCCATGCAAGGGCTGGACTGCATCATTGTTCAGGAGTGCTTTGACAGCCGGGGCGTCGGCCAACCCGAAATTGTGGAAAAGGCCCGCAAGTGCGAAGCCTTTGGCGCAGAAGTGGTGCAACTCAGCGTCGGTCCCGAACTGTTCTATGTCTTCCTGTTGCTTCTTGAAGATACCGACTATTTCAATGCTTCTTTGTACACGCCCTTTGGAATTGGGGGGGTCGAGACCCTGGGCCACGAGATTGTGGAGCAGGTGCGTGAGCAGTTTCACCGAGATCCGGATGTTGTCGTGTGTACCCATGCCGGCGGAGGCAATCTTACCGGGACCGCCCGAGGTGTTCTGAAGGCGGGCGCTCATCAGACCGAAATCGTGGGTGCCAGCGTAAACTTGGAAGGGCTTCACATGGCCAGCGATCGTCATTTCAACCGCAAATCTTTTACGACAGGTCACACAGGCTTTGGCATACCGTTTGCGGTTTGGCCGGATCGCTCGGATGTCCCCAGGTCTGCAGCGCGTCCCTTGCGCTACATGGACCGTTACGTCACCGTCCGTCAGGGAGAGGTGTTTTACATGACCGAGGCCTTGGCCCGGCTCGAAGGCTTGGAGCGGGGGCCTGCCGGAAATACGTCTCTGGCGGCGGCGTTCAGCCTGGCGCAAGAACTTCCCGACGACCAGATCATAGTGGTGCAGGAGACGGAGTATACTGGCGCCGGCAAGCATGTACAGGCGCAGCTTTCTTTTGCCCGAGAGAACGGTATCCAAATTCTCCGGGGAGATCCCGCCGATGAAGTTCCTGGGACCAATATCATCCTGCCGGAGGATCCTATTCAGATCGGGGCCGTCGATGTGGATCTGGATCGTCTCCGGCGCTCTTACATTCGAAAAGCTATAGCGGCGGGCGGCTACAAACATCCGTCCGAATCGGATATTCAATTCATGGCCGATGATTCCCAAACAACGGTGCCGTTTGTCGTGGATGTCATCGCTGAAATCGAGCCTGAATCAGCACCGCCATCAGAATAACAATGGGAAAAGGTCGGTCGACGTTTGGCCGATCAGGTAACATCGCGCATGCCTCGGTTGACCGCATGAACAAAGGTGATATGGCCATTCTAGCCCTCAAAAACAAAGGAGAAGGACAATGAAAAGATGCCTATTGACGATTTTTGCACTCGCCGGACTGTCGATCATGATCTGCGGAGCGGTTCAGGCCGCCTCCCTAACCATCAAATTGGCGCATGAAGAACCGGCCAATGTGCAGGTTTCGAGTGCACATGCCAGTGCCGTGGTTTTTAAAAAGGCCGTCGAAACCCAGTCAAATGGCACCATCGAGGTGAAGCTTTACCCTGCCAGTTCCCTCGGTAACCAGAGAGACCGGATGGAGATGGTGAAAAACGGTATCCTGCACCTCAATATTGCCTCAATCGGCGGAATCGCCCCCTTTTATCCCCCGATCAATGCTGTGGATCTGCCGTTTGCCTTCCCCAACCACGCTGTTGCTGCCGAGGTTTTCCAGGGAAGCTTTATTGAAAAGATCCGCAACGATTTGCTTATGAAGACAGGAATACGATTGTTAATGGTTACGGCTGGAGATTTCTATATTTTGAGCAACAACAAACGTCCTGTTCACAAAGTGGCGGACATGAAGGGCCTTAAAATTCGTACCATGTCCGTTCCCAGTCACATCGCAATGATGGCGTCGCTTGGGGCTGCAGCCACGCCGATTCCGTGGGACGAGCTGTATAGTTCGCTTCAGACCGGCGTTGTTGACGGCCAGCACAATCCTGTTCCAATTATGGCAATCGGCAACCTGCAGGAGGTTCAAAAGTATGCCACGTTGACCAATCACCTCTACGGTGCAGACTGGTGGCTAACTAACGATGCCTTTTATAATGGGCTGACCCCCGAACAACGCCGCATTTTCATTAATGCCGTTGCCGCGGCAAAAACGGCCGGTCAGGGAAGTAAGCTGATTCTCAATGCCACCGGAAACGGCGTTGACTTTCTGAAAAAAGCAGAAATCGAAGTCTACTCTCCCACACGCGAAGAGTTGGAAGCATTCAGATCAAAAAGTATCCCGGCTGTAATGAAATCAATAGAAGCCGAACTCGGCCCTGAAGGCGTAGAGCTGGCGAATGCGCTGCTCACTGCCGTAAAAGAAGCCGAAGCGAAGCTTTATCAATAAGCGAAATCCATGCGACAGGCAAACCCCGGCGGATTTTTCACCATGCGGGAGAAATCCGTCGGGGCAGGGCAACAAAGGACTCGACCGCAGCGGTCCTTCAGCACAGTACCGTGACAACTGCACAGGATCGCCAGCTTTGCCCACTCATAGCTAAGGGAGAACTGATCAATGCAATGTATCAACGCTGTGGCAATTTCTATAAGCAAGGTTCTCGAAAAAATGTTGGCAGTCCCTCTCGTCATTATTGGCGGCTTGATGCTGGGCGTCGTCCTGATTGGGACTTTCTGGCGCTACGTTCTGAACGATCCGATTCTTTGGACCGAGGAGGCTGCGCGTTATCTTATGATTTGGATGGCGCTCATAGCAGCCAGTATATCAATGGCGCGCCGCGAGCACGTAAGCATGAATCTGTTGGTCCATCGATTTCCCAAATCGATCAGAAGAGTTGTCGAAACAATGACTTCCATGGCCGTGGGGTATTTCCTATATGTCCTGACCCGCGAAGGTATCCTCATGGTGGTTTCCGCGCGAAGCCAAATTTCCCCGGCCTTGGGCATTTCGATGTTTTGGCCTTTGCTTTCCGTACCGCTGTCAGGAGCCTTCACCTTGGTACAACTTGTCCTGGTGCTGGTGATTGACTGGACCGGCGGCCCTGAAGCCAATAGTGTGGAGTCAGACTTATGATTACTTTTATGCTGGTTGTATTTTTTCTGCTGCTGCTCACAGGAACTCCGATTGCGTTTTCATTAGGGATTACAGCTGTTTTCGTATTCCTGAAAATGGATGCGCCGTCCCTTATGAAGATCGTTCCCTTGAAATATTATTCCGGGATCGACATGTTTGCCTTGATGGCCATGCCGCTTTTCATGCTTGCCGGTGAGATTATGAACCGTATCCAGGTCACCCATCGCATGGTCGAACTTGCCAATGTGTTGATCGGCAATATTCGCGGAGCATTGGCGCATGTAAACATTGTGGTCAGCATCTTGTTTGCGGGGCTGACCGGTGCGGCGGTTGCGGATACGGCGGCCCTGGGTACAATGCTGATCCCGGCCATGGAAAAGGATGGCTACCACAGGAGTTTCGCCGCGGCTGTGACGGCCGCCTCCTCGATTATCGGCCCCATTATTCCACCCAGCATCATCATGGTCATCTATGGTTCCATGATGAGCGTCTCCATTGCGGGTCTTTTCGCCGCTGGCATCGTTCCCGGTGTTTTGGTCGGCGTCGCCTTGATGCTTTTGTCGGCGCACATCTCGAAAAAACGGGACTACCCCAAAGGGAAACGAATGGCTTCATTGAGGGAAATAGGTGCTGCCTTCCGAAAGGCATTCATTCCGTTGCTGACACCGGTCATCATCCTGGGCGGGATCCTGACCGGTATTTTCACACCGACCGAGGCGGCGGCCGTCGCGGTTTTTTACGCCATGATAATCGGTTTTTTCGTCTATCGCAATTTTAGCCTGCGCGACCTGCCGAAAGTCCTTTTTGAAATGGTGCGCAACAGCGGCAGCGTTTTCGTTATCCTTTCAGCAGCGGCCATCCTGGGCTGGGTGCTGGCCAGCGAACAGGTGCCTGAATTAGTCGGTGCCAAGATCATGAGCATCAGCAACAGCAAGTACACGGCACTGCTGATCATCAATGTGATTCTGCTCGTCATCGGCATGTTCATGGACATGACGGCCGTGATCATCATAATGGGGCCAATTTTGCATCCTTTGGCGGTAAGTTTGGGGATTCATCCGCTTCACTTCGGCATCATCATGATCGTCAACGTGAACATCGCTCTGATGACGCCTCCACTAGGTGCTTGCCTTTTTGTCGCCTGCAGTATTTCACGGATCAGTCTTGAATCCATTTCAAAAGAGATCCTGCCGTTTATCGCCGTTGAGGCAGCGGTATTGATTCTGGTGACCTACGTGCCGGCTATCTCAATGACCATCCCCAAACTTTTGGGACTTGCCTGAAACAGCTGAGCGAAAAATAGGATTTCTTGCCGATGGCTACACAGATTTTTGAAACACTCATACGCAAAGCACGCGTTGTGGATGGGAGCGGCAGCCCATCATTCATAGCCGATATCGGGATTGCAGGCGGGATCATTACCGCAATAGCTCCTGACATTTCATCCAAAAACGCTCGCAGTGTCATTGATGCCGACGGTCTTATAGCGGCACCCGGTTTTATCGATGCCCACAGTCATGACGATGTCTATCTTCTGGCCGATCCCGAGGGAACAGCCAAAATCAGGCAGGGGATAACTACGGTGGTCACAGGGAACTGCGGATTATCGATGGCACCCCTTTTGGCCAAAACACTTCCTCAAGCTTTGGAATCGCTGTCAATCGTTGGCTCTCGCTATTTGCCGGAACCACTAGAGAACGGGTGGTTGTTTCGTGACTTTCTCAGAATGCTTGAAGACGCACGGCCGGCCCTGAATGTCATCACCTTGGTGGGGCATAGTACGCTTCGCCTTGCCGTAATGGGCATTGAGGCACGGCCGGCCCGTTTCGATGAAAAGCGCCGGATGGCAGATCTTCTCGAGGAGGCCATGCAAGCCGGCGCCTTCGGTATGTCGAGCGGATTGGTATACGTTCCAGGGGCTTTTGCGGATACCAATGAACTCTGCGAATTGGCAAGGGTTGTAGCGGCCAGCGGCGGTCTATACGCCACCCACATGCGAAGTGAGGCCGATCTTGTGTTGGAAGCGATTCAAGAGACTCTTACCATCGGCAGGACAGCCGGACTGCCTGTCCACATTTCGCATCACAAGGTTATGGGGCGCAACAATTGGGGGCGAAGCCGGGAAACCCTGGATTGCATTCATCGAGCCAGGGAAGCTGGAATGCGCGTTACGTGTGATGTCTACCCATACACAGCCGGAAGTACATCGCTGGCCTCGGCACTGCCACCGGCACTCCAATCAGAAGGGCCGGAGGCTTTCTCGGAAAAGCTAAAAAAGCCAGTCATTCGATCAGAGATTCGCCGCATCATCGAAACCGAGACAGCCGGTGATTGGGAGAACCTGATCTACGTCGATACGTTCGAGGGAATGGTCGTTGTCAAGGCACCTCGCAATCCGGCTTATTGCGGTCATTCGATCGCCACCATTGCAGAGTCAGAGCACCGCGATCCCTTCGATGTGTTTTTCGATCTAATCGTGGAAGAGAAAACGGATGCTGCCGTAGTTGAATTCATGATGCATGAAGATGATGTCATCAGAATCCTGCAGAGCCCATTTTCCATGGTTGCAACGGACGGATTGCCCGGTTTTGGATCGGATCTTTTTCATCCTCGTTTTACCGGTACTTTCCCTAGAGTACTGGGTCGTTATGTAAGGGAGAGGCAATGCCTGGTCATTGAGGAGGCTGTCTGGAAAATGACCGGGCTCCCGGCGGATACCTTCGGGCTAAAAGACAGGGGGCGGCTCAAGCCTGGCTATCAAGCTGATATCGTCCTTTTTGACCCCTTAACGATCGCTGATCGAGGGACCTATGAAAGACCGAATGTCAGGCCTGTGGGAATACATGCCGTCTGGGTAAATGGGCAGCTTTCCCTGATAAAGGACGAGATCCTGACGGTTCGTAAGGGAAAGGTTCTTAGAAGGTAAAAACCTTCTTAGAAAAATTGTTAATGGGTTATTAAGGTGGACCCCATTGGTCGGACAGCCTGACGGGTGAGATAAGCTATAAGAAAAAAAATTAAAATGAAAAACACGGCCGTCAGCTCGCCTCGGAAAACGGACGGGGTAGACCAAAGTAAACCTCATCCGGGGTTTTGTCGTCAAGAGAAGAATGGCCTCGTATGAGATTATAGTACTGAATCCAATCGGCAAGTCCTCGCCTGAGTGCTTTGCCGCCCTCAAAGGAATGAAGGTAAATAAACTGGTGCTTAAGAGTCCACCATAGCCGTTCCACGAAGATATTATCATGGCAGCGACCTCGGCCATCCATGCTGATGGCAACGTTGTTGTCTTTAAGTAATTGAGTGAATTCCTTACTGGTAAACTGGGCGCCCTGGTCGGTGTTGAAGATTTCGGGGGGACCAAGTCGGCAGAGCGCTTCTTCCAGAGCATCAGCGCAAAAGGTCGAATCCAGGGTATTGGAAATCCGCCAGGATAAAATCTTGCGGCTGTACCAGTCCATAATCGCCACAAGATACATGAACCCCTTATCCATGGGGATATAGGTGATGTCGGTAGCCCAAACCTGGTTGGGCCGGTCGATGGTCAGATTCCGAAGCAGATAGGGATACACCTTATGCTGGGGGTGAGGTCTGCTGGTATTGGGCTTGGGGTATACCGCCTCGATTCCCATCAAGCGCATCAACCGTTGTATCTTTTTTCTGCTGGCATTGACGCCTTGACGCTTCAGTTGGCGACGGATCGTCCTGCTCCCGGAGGATGGGTTTTCAAGATACAATTCATCGATCTTTCGCATCAGGTCCAGATCCTCCTGCTTTATAGGCCTTGGGCGGTAATAGTAAGACGAACGGTTAACGTTTAATATTTTGCACTGCCTGGAAATGCTCAGCCTCCGAGTCTTCGGCTCAATCATCGTTTTGCGTTGCCTTGGAGTCAGCTGCCGAGCTTTCGCGATAAAAAATCGTTTTCCACTTTCAATTGCCCTATTTGCTTATAGAGCTCGTCGGTTCGGGCTTCTGTCTGTTTCCTGGTTTTGTGATTTTTATCGAAGATGTCAGCGGCGCCTTCCAGCATTTGCCGCTTCCAGTTGGAAACCATGGTAGGATGGATTCCAAACCGACTGGCTATCTGTGCTGCGGTTTCATCGTTTTGGATAGCGGCCAGAGCAACTTTTGCCTTGAACTGTGGACTGTGTGTTTTGCGCTTCTTACCCATTGTCAGATCCTCCTGTTTTTTGGTCTGACTTATAGCTTATCACACTGTACAGTTTTTGGGGTCCACCGCACCTGCCATTGGTGCAACAACCAAAATAATATCATCAAATACGGCACTTACGAACACTATGGTTTTTCCGGC
The DNA here is from genome assembly GCA_963668455.2 of uncultured Desulfosarcina sp. Taxonomy (GTDB): domain Bacteria; phylum Desulfobacterota; class Desulfobacteria; order Desulfobacterales; family Desulfosarcinaceae; genus Desulfosarcina. The sequence goes on along the minus strand of CAXXOY010000006.1, from coordinate 407,207 downwards.
GAGGAGCGCATCAAGATTCAGCGTTATCTTTGAAAACACAACCAATGCCGACGGACGTTTTCCATTCTACCGCATCCATTTCTACGAATAACTCGATTGACGTTATGCATAATCACGGCATTGATACAGCTGGTGGATCGACAGCTCTCCACCGCTGAAATATGCCGTCGCCTGGGCCTTACCCGTACCATGGTCGATGGCGCCATCGAAAAGTGGATCGGGCTTATGGATTGGATTGATCAAGAAGCCGAGGCCGATCCAATAGAAATCAATACGCATGCAGGTTCCACAACGATATTTCCGCAACGGACCAACAATATCCTTGAGCAGTTTTTTCGTCGCCAGCGCCGCGAATATCGCCGAAGGACAGGAAACAATAGCATGCGGAAAAGGTTGCAGACCATGCTGGCCGACACTCCGCTGGTAAAAAACTTGAGCAATCCGGATTATATGGATATCCTTCTGGACGGCAAATCGAGCCTGGAGGAACTGTTTGCTTCAATCGAGATGAATGGTGAAAAATGCGACATTGAGCCAGTCACCGATACAGAAATGCTCCTTCCAGGCTTTCGGCGTCTATCACACCTGCTAAGTTTGCCGGAGCAGATCGTTCAGATAGCTACACAATCCAACTGAATTTTGTGACAATAGCTTTTACATATAACTTCATCGTCATAAAAGGAGCTCCCTCGCTTTCTTCATGGTATTTCTTCGTCCTTGATAATCCCTTTACAGGCAGCCTTAGTTATCTTGAAAAGATACTTTTATATTTTAATGGTAAAATATATAATATTTTTAAAGATAAAAAAGCTATCAGATACGAAGAAATAATCCAGGGGACAATAAACATATTATTTTTAATGAAATATTTAAAAAAATGATTAAATATAAACGGAAGAAAGTAAATAAAATACGGATGAACAAAATAAATAAACAATGATTCGTCACCAAGTTTATTAAATAGTAATTTGTTTCCGATCACTGTTATTATTTTTATTTCATCCAAAATAATATATAAGAATAAAAAGGCGCATAAGCAAAATATAAGACGAAGCAAGCTTGGGGGAGAGTCTGAAATGATTGGGAAATGGCCAAAAATTTTTCTAGCAAATAGTAAGCAAAGACTATAAAAAATGCAAAATATACATATTACAAATAAGCATATAAATTTTCTTGAAGTATTTGACGATGATATTTTTCGACAAAATATAGCAACAGGAAATCCAAAAATAAAATATGAAACAAATGACAAAGAGTGGGCGACATTACAATTTGGGAAATAATTAATAAGGGTTTTTGATAGTGGGAAAAATAGTAAGCTAAGCAATGGAAGAGTAATTGCTAAAATTACATTTTTATTTAATTTAAGAATAACAATAAAGAAATAAGCTGACAATCCAGATACAGCATATGCGTATATGTAAATTATTATGAAGTATAGGCCATGTGTATTTGCATCAATTAATAAAAACGGAAGTATGGATAATTGTTTGCCATCCAAATAGAGAAAACAAGTTAATATTACAATGAAAATATAATAGGGGATTAATAATCTATTTACTATTCGTAAAAATAGAACTTTAATATCCTCAGCGCTCTTTATGTTTTCTAGTTTTTTTGTAATAAAAAACCCGCCAAGTATCATAAATAAAGGAACGGCAAAACCAATTAGATAATTGAGGGCTTCAAGCATTCTTGGTTTATCGTGACCATGAAATTTATATAAAACATGTATGGAAACAATAAATAATATAGCAATCCCTTTAATTATGCTATATTTATCAACGGGTTGTGCTTTGCTATATTTTACACTCATATGCTGGTTCTAATTATTCAGATCGAGCAACAATAATATCACTATTTATAATAGTAATACTACCTCTATTAACCAAACTAGACAACTGCCAAGCTTGCCGCATATGCAATATAAAGCAGATGCTTTTTGCGATAATCAGCTATGCGGAAAGATATCTAACACGGTTAGATATAACCAAATTGGGCGATTCAAATTTTGGTCTCCATAAGAATCGTATGATTTATAATGTATTGCGCCATAATGACCTCCCAAAATTTGAAACCCGTTGGGTTTGCCGATCTTACCGCATCTACGGCGTTGGATGCCTTCCCGCATAGGAGGGCTATAGCGGAAAAGCATCCGCCTTGTATATGCGGCAAGCTCGACAATCGCCTAATTTAGGATATAGTAAGATCGGCAATACTCTATTCAGTTTCAATTTTTGTGAGATAATAACGACCTGCGATGTTGCCATCCTTGTAATAGTTTATAAGCATGAAAATTTGAATTACCCAGTTTACAAAAAATAAGATGGTTTATAAAAGCAGGCCGGAAGGGAATGGAGCGAGGCAGGTGGAGCTGATTATAGCTAAACAAATTGAACTTATCAGTACGATCCTTGCACGTAATCAAACCATATCACTTTGGCTTTTATATCACTTACGTTGGCAGTTGTCTACCTTTAAATATTCTAAATTAGAATGAATTTAGGGAAGAATTGCGGCAATGCTTGCAACAGGTGGCCGGAGTATGAGAGAAATATCCGATGAATGAAAAACAGCAATGCCAACCGAACCCCGAATTCCTAATCAAACTGGCCAACACTCGCATGCCATTTGGTAGGTATAAGGATCGCCGACTGATCGGCCTGCCCGAACCCTATATGGTCTGGTTTTCCCAGAAAGGTTTTCCACGAGGACAACTTGGCGAAATGCTGCAGATGGTTTATGAAATAAAGGTCAACGGGCTGGAATATCTTTTCGACAGACTTAAAACCGATTAGCCCCGGAGGAAGGACAATAAACATGAACGCACAGATCCTTTTTTTCGACGATTTCAAACCGGGCCAGGTTTATGAAACAGCGCGACGCACGATATCCGAGGCAGACCACGTCAATTTCACCACCAGTTTCGGTTTTTTCGAACCCCTTTTCATGGACCGCGATTTCATCACAAATAGGTAAGCGTTCAGGGGGCAAATCCCCAAGCCTCTAAATCTTCTATCCAATGAATGTCTGTTTTGCAAAAAATCATAACGCACTGTAATTGCAGGGGATACAGGCATATATTTTTTCCTTTAATTATGGTAGGTTAGATCTCATGAAGCCTACCAGAACATTTTCCGAACTCGACTGGAACCGGACTCCAGGCCCAGTGAGAATTTACATTATGGCCTTGGAACGTACGCTTTATGATATGAATCGTCGTGTCGAGGCCCACGAAAAGCACATCGAAAAACTCGAAAACCAAAACAATAAGAATTCGCATAATTCCAGCAAACCGCCTTCTTCGGATCCGCCATTTAAAAGATAAAAGAGAACTCAGAAAAAAAGCAACCGTGCATAAACCAATGAATGTCCCAAAAAGCCGCCCAATGTAGTGCCTGGCCGGCATGTGTGCAAGATTTCGGTCGTGAGATAGGCGGGGCGATGGGCGGTGCTGACCCGGATCATCTTTGTGAGCCAGGAGCAGACCCGACCCTTTGGCCGTTGGCGTCATAGGTAAAGGATGTGGTTATGTCCTCTTCACCGGTCTCGCTGGGGATGGTGCTTTAAAAAGAACCGGCAGCTAAAGGAAAGCAATCCTTCAACCGCCGTCAGTTTTTCAGATTCCATTTTTGCCGGACAATTCCTTAAAACCGCTTTTTCGGCACTGAAAACATTGATTTAAGACCTAAAGGCGACCTTGTCTTTGGCCTAAGCCTCACCAATTAGGCATCCAGCTTGGTCCGACCCCAGGTCCGGTGGTTGGGTTTCACAACCCAACCTACACTCTGGGGCAGATCTGATCTATTCACACCTTTTTATGTTGTAAATGCGATGCGCTCCGGGTATATTAAAGTGTGATTTTAAATTTCCCGGAAAAGGTGCCCATGTATATCTCACGCTCACTGGAAACCATCGTCCCGGAATATTCCGATACATTTCCGGTTTTAATGTTGACTGGTCCCAGACAGGTTGGAAAAACCACGTTGCTCGAAAAACTGGCCAATAAGCAGCGAACTTATATCAGCTTGGATGATCCCATCGCCAGGCAGACTGCAATCGAAGATCCTGCACTTTTTTTACAGAGATACAAGCCACCGGTCATCATCGATGAGATTCAATATGCTCCGGAGATTTTGCCATACATCAAGCTCTACGTGGATGCCCACAAAAAAAGAGGGGATTTTTGGCTGACCGGATCACAGATGTTTCACATGATGAAAAATGTCAGTGAAAGCCTTGCCGGTCGCGTAGGAATAATACCCATGCTCGGGCTGTCTGCTTCAGAGCTTAATGAAACTGAATCTGCGGCATACAAAACAGATCCGCAAATCCTGATGAACCGCCTCAAAAAGGTAAAAAAAATGGACCTGCAACAGGTCTTTGACAGGATTTTCAAAGGATCGATGCCGGCGCTATACGATATAGATCAGGATGTGGAACGTTTTTATGCCTCTTATGTTTCCACTTACATTCAGCGGGATATCCATGAGTTGACACAGGTCGCGGATGAAATGGCTTTTTTACGGTTTCTAACGGCATGTGCGGCCCGAACCGGGCAGATGATAAATTATGCCGAACTTGCAAAAGAAGTGGGAGTCAGTTCTCCAACGGCAAAACATTGGTTGTCCATACTGGTGTCTTCAGGAATTATGGTGATCGTTGAACCATATTTCAACAATGCTTTAAAACGGATCGTCAAGTCTCCCAAAATGTATTTTCTGGATACCGGACTCTGTGCGTATCTTACCCGATGGACCTCTGCCGAGGCCTTGGAGGTCTCTGCAATGTCCGGTCCGCTATTTGAAACATATGTTGTATCCGAAATCGTTAAAACCTATTACAACGCAGGAAAAAGACCGCCCCTTTTTTACTACAGGGATTCCGACAGAAAAGAAGTCGATCTGATCATTGAGGAAAACAATATTCTCTACCCTATAGAAATTAAAAAAACCGCAAACCCGGGACCGGGCGCGTCAAAGCATTTCCAGGTGCTTGAGAAAACGGGCAAGGAAATTGGAACAGGGAATGTGATATGCATGATCCAGGATCTGGTTCCCATCAAGAAAAACGTCTGGGCTGTCCCGGTGTGGATGATTTGATTGGTTTGGCCGGTATTCACCCGCACGAATTCTTGCTATATTATCAGTGCCAGAATTTGAATCGCTCAGTTTTAGTTTAGAAAATCAGGGATAGAATAACGACAACAGCGATAAGCCCGGTTATCAGGACGGCAAATTTATAAGCTACTCGTTTGTCGAAAATGTCTAAATGCTTTTTTGCCAGATTGCCGATATGGGTCAGGCCTCTATGGGGTGTCAGCATATTGCACCTCCTGGTTTTGCGTCTGGATAAAATAGAATGTAGTGCTTGGGTAGCAGATGTGCAAGATTTCGGTTGTGAGATAGGCGTGTTGTTTTTCGGAGGATTGGTTGCAAAATCAAGTTGTTTTATTATCACCAGCACAGCAACGATTTTTCCGAATCCACTTTGAAGGCTTACGGTTTGAATATTTTTTTGCTGCTATGTAATGTGGGTTTCATTGATGAACGCTCAGATTAATAGCGCACATCCAAAATATTAATACGACGCCTGATCATATTCATGAGTCAGGGACGACCTGACCATTTTATTGTGCATGATAATCTTTTAGAAATATATAGTAATCCCTTATCCATTTAGAGTAATGGTTTATATTCTCATTTGATTCTTTAAATTTGTAAAAAAAGTCTATTGATACATCTTTGTCTCCTAAAAATAAAGAATACATAGATATACGTATAAAAAAGGAATTCAAATTTGGGTGATTTTCAAATTTAGATATTTCTTTAACTGCGATATGTAGATGTTCTTTCATTGTATCTTTAAGATAATTAATTACATCCCTGTTTGTGGTTCCTCTAATTCCACCCATGCATTCATCAGCAATATCTATATCTTTTTCCATGGCTAACATATAGTTTTTATATTCATAATTGATATCTTTAATATTTATCATGTGCTTAAAATAGCGTTTATAAAATTCAAGTAAAGTGATATTTTGGTCATTAGATCGTCTTATTTTAGAAAGAAATACTAATTCATTCTCCCAATAACACCTCTCGAAAATGCAATAATCAGGGAGACTATCTATATGTTCGCCTATTATAACTTTGCTTTCCCCCATAAATGGAATTGTTTTGAAGAAAAGTCTTTTGAATTTTCCTAATTTGTTCTTTCTGGCTAAAATTTCCAAAATATTATATGCTTCTTTAATTGCATTATAATTTTCTGGGAATGGTAAGTTTAGGTATTCAGAAAAATGTTCTTCCATCCATAATAATGTTTCATCCCATTTGTCACTCATATTCCATCTTATTCTCAATAAACTGGATTTTAGAACGAGCTGCTGGTCTCTTGGAACTTTAGGATAGATATTATGATTAATTTTTTCCACTGTATCAGTCATTATTTTGGTGTCATTTTTTTGCCTTGCATATGTCATTTGATAGTTCAGAAATTGTAGTTTGTCAAAAATATTAGAATTGTCAATTAAACCTTTATAATTATTTAATTCCGATCGTGCTTTATCATATGATCCATTTAATAAGTATGTATCAATTAGGTTCGGATAAATAGTATGTAATAGTGATTTTTCCTATAGAAACAAAATTCAGTTGGATTGAAAGAATTCAAATAGTTACATGTTTATTCCGTGCCATACATGATCATTTTTCTGTATCCGCCAAACCAATTCTTCTCATGTAGAAATACTTTCGTTTGAAACCATATACTATTGATCACAATAGCATTTTTAAAAGTGCATCGCTTATTTTGCCAACATCATTGGACTTGTTGAAAGCGGCTATTAGTGATAAGGTAATGCATAAAACACCCTATAATTGGACTATATGCATTACTTTATCAGGAGGCCGCCATGGCGTTAGCAAACAATGGCTCGGATAAAATCAGAGCGCTGTTTAAAAAGCAGCCTTGTTGGATGATCGCCCCCTTGGCCGAGCAGTCGGACTATTCCGTACCTTCTGTTAGACGGTTCATGGCAATGATCGGTTACTACAGCAGTTTTACCCACAACGGGCGCTGGTACACACTGGCTTCGATACCTCGCTTCGGACGTCAAGGATTATGGTTTTACAAAGACATCGGCTTCTCACGTACAGGAAGTCTCACCGATACCCTTGTCATGTTGGTGTCGGGCAGCGCGGCGGGAATGAGTGCCGAGCAACTTGGACAAATGCTGCACTGCCGTTGCCATTCGGTGCTGGTGTCCTTGGTCCGTCAAGGCCGCTTGCAGCGACAAAAGCTGGGGCGTTCATTTGTCTACCTGGCCGCCGATGACGAAACGGCCGGCGCTCAGTCTCGGGCAATTCAAAAAAACGACAGTGGTCAACTTCCGGCCGAAATGGCGATTCTGGTGCTGGTCGAGTTTATTCGCCACCCCGATGCCGGGTTCGGGCAATTGGCACAAGCGGTTAAACGGCGCACCGGAGTGCGTATCGAAGCCAGGCAAGTCATGGAACTGTTCCGTCGACACGGTTTAAAAAAAACGGGTTAAACTCCGGTGCGGCAGCTTTGGCGGCGCTGAACCGATGCCTGGAGCGGCTTGGTCGGGAGACTCGCCCGGCCGGTTTGTTTGCCCGGGTGCCGACGGTTCGGTTTCGACCGGAACACGATACCTGTCTGTGCGACAGCAAACTCAATGTGCAGAAAACGAGAAAAAAGACAGTACTGAGTATGACTACGCCGTTTGTCGCGCATGAGACTATCCTCGAATGCCCGCAATGCGGGAGCCTTTTTCGTTCCGAAGCATTGCGTTGTCTGGTTCCGCGCTGCTGCAATGTAGCCTGGGATGTGCTGGTCTTTGTCGGTCGTGCGTTGTTCGAGCAACACCAAAATATCGAACAGGTTCGCCAAGGACTTCTCGCCCGCCATGTCGATCTATGCGCATCGGAGATCGAATACCTGGGACAAAAGTTCATCACCTATCTGGCCATCGCTCATCGTCGAGCTACACCGCGAATCAATCGGGCCATGCAGCGTTCCGGTGGTTACATCCTGCATCTGGATGCCACCCATGAGGCGGATTCACCGGCCTTGATGACCGGCCTGGACAGCCTGAGCCAATTTGTACTGGCCAATGTGAAGCTGCCCAGCGAACGGTCCGAATACATCATTCCGTTTTTAAAACGGCTACGCCGTGATTACGGCGAACCGATCGCCTGTGTTCACGACATGGGCACCGGTATTCTAAAAGCGGTGGCAGAGGTTTTTCCCAACTGCCGAGATTTTATCTGCCACTTTCACTTTCTGCGCGATGTGGGCAAAGATCTGATCGATCCTTGCCACCGCAAACTGCGGAGCTGCCTGCGAACGCATGCGGCCACCACCAAACTCAATGCCCTGGTGCGTCAGGTACGCCAGACAATTGAACCGCACGACATCGATGCCAGACAGTTGGCAACGTTAATAAGGCGTGCCGACCCCGTCTCCGATATGACATTGCTGCCCCTGGTATCGACCTACTCGCTGGCCCTGTGGTGCTTGCAGGGCAAGCAAAATGGCGACGGCTACGGTTTTCCTTTCGACCGTCCCTTGTTGGAGTTCTCTCGGCGCCTGTTGATATTAACCGAGTATTTGCCGGACCTGATTCGGTGTCTGCCCGCTGAGGACCGGATCGGCAATCGTATATTTTATAAGTTGGTTCGCCAGGTTGTCGCTATTGTTCAGGACCCCGTGTTCGAGCCAGCCGTTGAAGAACTGCGCTGGCGTTGCCTGCTGTTTGACGATCTTCGGGAGAAGATGCGTATCGCCTTGCCCGGTAGCGGCAAAGGCCTTAACGATGAAGGCAGCACCAAGGACATGGGCAGCATCGAACAAGGAGTTAATCAATTTCGCAAACGGCTGGAGAACAACAAATTTGCCGATGATCCGCTTTGCCTCAAAGTTGCTAAACAAATCGATCGTTATGGCGATAAACTTTTTGCCGATCCAATAGAAATCAATACGTCTACAGGCCCCGCAACGATATATCCGCAACGGGCCAACAATATCCTTGAACAGTTTTTTCGTCGCCAGCGCCGCGAATATCGCCGAAGGACAGGAAACAATAGTATGCGAAAACGGTTGCAGACCATGCTGGCCGAAACTCCGTTGGTAAAAAACTTGAGCAATCCGGATTATATGGGTATCCTTCTGGATGGCAAATCGAGCCTGGAAGAACTGTTTGCCTCAATCGAGATGAATGGTGAAAAATGCGACATTGAACCACTCCCCGATACAGAAAAGCTCCTTCCAGGCTTTCGGCGTCTATCAAACCTGCTAAGTTTGCCGGAGCAGATCGTTCAGATAGCTACGCAATCCAACTGAATTTTGTGACAATAGGATTTTTCCTATTGTCCCAAAATTCAGTTGGATTTGAATACAGTTTTACCATTTGTAGCCAGTTGGACGCTCTTTGTTTACAAGCACATCATTCAGTCAAGATTATCTAAAGCTCCGCCAATAGGGCTCCCAGACAGTGATCGGTTGGGGTACTAAAGGTCGCTGACAAAGTATTGCACAAATCCTGTTATACAGGGTTTTAATGCATTACTTAATCAAATTGTACTGTGATTTTACTCGTCAAACATCAATTAAGAGTTTTAATATGATCAACATAATGTTCTATTATATCACAATAATATAAGCTTTTTAGAAGTATATGAACCTGAGAAGTCATCGTTTCGATCCACCCTCTTTTTGAATAGGTATTGCAGATAAATTTAGCTTAACCAATTGAATTTATTGGTTCCAACTGAATTTTGTTTCTATAGGATTTTTCGTTTGTCTCCACCGCGATAGATAATGATTTTCTGTAATAGTGCTGAGTGTTTGTGGAATTTTTAAGCATCATTTCCATTCTTGCTAAATTGTTATATACTATAGCTCGTTGAACTTTATTTTTCTCATTATTATTGAATTTACTAATTGCTGATAACAAGTTTTGCCTTGCTTCTTCGAACTTACCTTCTCTTTCTAAAAAATGTGATTCTAAATTTAGTATTTCACTATTTTTACTTTCATCATCCATTTTTTTTGCCACTTCAAAAATTTCTTTTGACCTCTTAGTGTCACCAAGCATTAGCAGAATCAGTACTTGATCTAACAAGATTTTCTTTTTTTCATTTTCAAATAAAGGTAAGTTTAGGATTTGATCACTATAGATATAAGCTTCCTTGAATTTCGGAGGGATTTGGCTTATTGAATTGGATATATTAAGCTGGAGCCATTTAATCTTTCCTGGTACAGAAGTAATATAGATGGGTTTTTTGGGGTAGTAGCTTTTAAATCCTTTGTATTTCCCCTCACGGATAAATATCTCTGCATTTGATATAGGTATTGTTTCTGGGAAAGGGATATGATTCTTCGTATAAAAGGCAAAGACCAAGTAAAATAAGTATAAAATTATTAATGAGATAAATACTTTTTGATTAATAACTTCTTTTAAGTAAGATGTAAATATCAGTCCAAATAAAATAGATGAAATTAAAATCGGAATTGCCCATCTTGGATGTTTGAACTTAGGTATTTCAGGGTAAAAATTAATGAAAAAGTTTAAACTAATTATAAATATCCATAATCCGATGATATTGCGTTCACTAATTATCTTCCAGATCTCAGATAATCCCATCCCTTTTAATCCCTATATGAAAGTTTTCTTTTTTGAATTTAATATCAGAATTTTGACTATATTAATGGAGCTGATGGATAGTGGTATAAATATTGGAAAGGATACCCATGTAATATACCAGAGGTTGAGGAAAAAATCAAAGTTTTGAGGATATGACTATTCAAAGTGCGAAATACCATCAATCGTAGGTTGGGTTAAAGCGAAGCGCAACCCAACATCAACCCCCCGCAACCAGAGCATGGGAGCGATAGTGATGTTCGGCCTTTTGCGCAATTGTTGGGTTTCACAACCCAATATACGATTTGCTTGACAAGGGAACTTATTAAGACCTATTAATAGATTATAATAGAGTGTTTTAGATATCACTATCAACGGTTCTGTTATAGGTGCCAAAATGCTAACGAAAATTCATTCAAGTCTGTCGGTCAGCATCAGTCAATTGAAACGCAACCCTCAGGCGATCATCGATGAAGCCCAAGGGGAAACCATCGCTTTGCTCAATCGCAACAAGCCGACCGCCTACATCATACCGGCCGAAACTTACGAAATGCTCATGGAGATGGCCGAGGACATCGAGCTTGCCGGCATCGTCGAACAGCGCAAGGGGGAAAAGGCCGACGCCATCGAAGTGAGCCTCGATGAGTTATAAGCTGAAGTTCCTGCCGAGCGCATTGAAGGAATGGCGAAAGCTGGACCCGCACGTCCAGGGACAATTCAAGGCGCAGTTGGCGAAGCGGCTTGAAAACCCTCGCGTTCCCGTTTCCAGGCTCAGGGGCTATACCGATTATTATAAGATCAAGCTGCGCTCGGTCGGCTATCGGCTGGTTTATGAAGTCGAGGACGAAGCGATCACCGTCTATGTGATCGGAGTCGGTAGACGCGATACAATATACAAGACGCTGAAGAAGCGGTTTATGGCGGCGAGAGATCAGGCAAACCAAATATAGAGAAGTTGATGTTAATGGTCGTGATAAACTGAGCCAAAAATGGTCGTTTAAGATTGAGCCACCCATCGTGGTGGAAAATGCTTAATGTGAGGATTTTTCACTAAGAACTAATCAGGAGGTTCAACCTTTGAAAAAAAGGAGACCATTTTGGATATTCTCACTTTGCACCGCAAGGGACTGACCCAGCGAGCAATTGCCAGGAAGCTTGGCGTCAGCCGTAACACCGTTAAAAAATACATTGATGATCCGGAGTTGATCCTTGCCCCAGCAGAACCCAGGCGGCGCAGAAGCCTGCTTGACCCATTTAAGGACAATATAGACGCTTGGCTTTCCGAAGACGACTATACGGCGACCTGGATTTACGACAGACTGGTCAACATGGGGTTTACCGGAAGCTACGAAATCGTCAAACGCCGGGTAGCCCAACTAAAGGGGCAACACCAAAAGGTTGCCTACATGCGATTTGAAACAGAGCCCGGCTACCAGGCACAGGTAGATTTTGCAGAGTTTCAGGTTGAGCATGCCGATGGAAACGTCGAGAAATTATATCTCTTCTCAATAATTTTGGGCTACTCTCGTAAAATCTATGCAGAGCTGATTAGACACTGCGACCTGACGACTTTTCTGGATTGCCATATCCGGGCCTTCGACTACTTCGGCGGCGTGCCCACCGAAATTTTGTATGACCGGATGAAAAATGTCTACATTGGTCGGATAGCGGGACGAGACAAATTCAACGATACATTGATCGGTTTTGCTCTGCATTACGGGTTCATCCCACGGGTGGCACCAGCCTATGCGGCTTGGGTGAAGGGAAAGGTCGAGAGACCTTACACCTTCATCCGTGAGGGCTTTTGGCGCGGCTATGGATACGCTTGCCTCGAAACAGCCAACAAAGATCTGAACCGTTGGTTACGAATAAAAGATCAGCGGATACATGGCACTACCCACGAAGTCGTCGCTGACCGTTTTGAAAGAGAACAACCACATCTTAGCCAGTTACCACGACAGCCTTTCGATACTTCCTACAGGATCTTCAGGAAAGTCCATAAGGATTGTACGGTTAGATTCGAAGGCAATGGCTTTGTTGTCCCGCACAAGCTGGTGGGGAAAACCGTTGTTCTGAGAGTTAAGGAATGTACCCTGCGGATCTTTGACGATAACCGTCTGGTCGTCATTTATACAATCCCTTCGTCCAAAGGTAATCTTGTTCAAGACAAGCGCTTTTATGCGGAACTGAAAAAGGACCGTGAGATGAACCGGCGCAAATACGCTCATCCTAAGCAGGGTAAGGGCCGCGCCAAATGCACCATCAGCCCGAATAAGCCCCTGTATGACATACCGGTGGATATCCGCCCGATTGATACCTACGAGCAGTTCGCACAGGAGGTACAATTATGACGGACACATTGGTGGCCAATCGCATTGAAGCCAATTTGACCAGGCTGCGTTTGCCCAGGATACGGGAGATCCTGGACAGTATCGTTAAATCCGCCGAGCAAAACAGCCAAAGCTATCTCAGCTTTTTGGATGACTTGCTTGAGGAAGAAGTGGCGCAGAAGGAACAACGCCGGATTGAAACGGCCCTGAAGATATCAGGATTACCGTTCACAAAGGGTATTGATGAATTCGATTTTACCTTCCAGCCCAAACTGGATCGTAGGCGTGTCATGTCGTTATTTGATCTGACATTCATTCGCCAAAATGGAAATGTCATTTTTCTTGGCCCTCCCGGTGTTGGCAAGACGCACCTGGCTGTATCTTTGGCTTTAAAAGCCTGCCAAGCGGGTATGAGCATCTATTTCACAACCATGGCGGACCTGATCGTCAAACTGAAGAAGGACCATGAAGCGGGGCGTCCCGGCAAGGGGCGAAGCTACTATAAATCCTCACTTGTGATCGTGGATGAGGTTGGGTACACGCCCATCGACCGACAGGAATGCAATCTGTTCTTTCAGTTTGTAGCCACCCGCTATGAAAAGGCCAGTACCGTAATCACGTCTAACAAGGCCTTCTCCGATTGGGCGGAATTGCTTCAGGATCAAATCATCGTCACTGCGATATTGGATCGTCTCCTTCACCATAGCGTAGTGATAACGATCAATGGAAACAGCTACCGTTTGAAGGGGAAAAATATGGAGGAATCAATAAATGCCATTCAGTAGATAGGGGCGTGTGGCTCATTTTTAACGACCCAAATTGGCTCAGTTCTTCGCGACCGTTGACAGTTGAAGGTTTCCTTTGCGAAATCATAAAATTGTTGGGTTTCACAACCCAACCCTGGATGCCGGATCAAGCCCGGCATGACGAACCGGACACTTTATACGAGTCCATTAACTCTTGGGTGGCAAAGCAGACGCAAAAAAATTACTCAGCCACAGGTTCATCAAACCGACAACCAAGCACCAGCATTTCGTCCTCTGTGCGGGTTTTAACGGAGTAGGGGAGGGCGTTAAAGAGACCGATCATGGCCTGGTTATCGGGATCGGTATAGGCGTATAACCCGGCGATGCCCTTATCTTTTGCCCCTTGGGCCAGCTTTTGCTGAATCAATCGGCCCAGTCCCTTGCCCTGCCAATCGTGGGATACCGAATAAGCCACTTCGGCCATGCTGACGTCCGGATCGAGCAGATACTCGCCGATGCCCACCACGCGGTCGAAACCGGATTCGCCCACCACGGCCACCACGGTCAGATTGTTGATGTAATCCACCTGGGAAACGCCGCTCATCTCTTCATGATCGAAGCGCTCCTTGCGGTGAAAAAAGCGCGCCGTCACGTCATCTGCATCCAGATCGTAAAAATGCTCCTGAATGCGGCGCGCGTCCACGGGTTTGGCCGGCCGGATGGTCACCTTCTCACCGTCGATCTCCAGCGTTTCTTCCAGAGATATAGGATAGACACCGGTAATGGTGCCTTTCTGGACCTGCTCGGGGCCCAGGATGCCCATGCGTCTGGCCTGACTGAAAAGCTCATCACGAAAATCCGGATGGGCGATGCTGATCATGGCCAAGGCCCGCTCCTGAAGGCTCTTGCCGAAGAGGTTGACCACGCCGTACTCGGTGCAGACATAATTCACATCGCTGCGCGGCACCATCACGGCCGTGTCTTCCAGAAGCGGCACGATGCGGCTTTTCTTGCCCTGAGCGCCGGTGGCCGACAGCAGCAGCAAGGATTTGCCGCCTTCGCTCATGGCCGAGCCGCGGATAAAGTCGAGCATGCCGGTGACGCCCGAAAAATGATTGTAGGGCAAGGCGTCGGCGGCCACCTGGCCGGTCAGGTCGATGGCCATGGCCACGTTGATGGACACCATTTTATTATGGCGGGCGATGATCGATGGATCGTTCACGTAATCCGAGGGGTGGAACTCGATCACCGGATTGTCGTTGATAAAATCGTAAAGGTCTTCGGAGCCCACGGCATTGCTGCCCACGATCTTGCCATCATTGAATCCCTTGTGGCGATTGGTGATCACCCCCCGTGAGAACAGGTGCATGATGGGATTGGTCAGATACTGGGTGTGCACCCCCAGATCGTTCTTGTCCTTGAGCACCGCCAGGGTGGCCTTGGGCGTCGTTCCGGGGCCGATCTGAATCGTGGAACCATCGTCGATGAGCCGGGCGATCAGCTGGGCCATGGTGTCGGCGGCCGCGGAATCCGGGGTCTTGCCCAGGGTGATCAGAGGTTCGTCGTATTCGACAAACAGATCCACATCGTTGACATGCAGGAAATTGCGGCCCAGCACCCGCGGCATCTGGGGGTTGACCTGGGCGATCACCAGATCGGCGGACAGGGCCGCGGCCAGAGTGATGTCCACCGACACGCCCAGGCTCATAAAGCCGAAATCGTCCGGCGGCGTGGTCTGCACCAGGGCCACGTGGATGGGCAGGCGCCGGCTTTTGAACAGGCGGGGCACCGCCGAGAGGTTGATGGGGGTGATGAACCGCGCATGGCGCGCGATGGCCTTGGGTTTGGCTGATCCGGAATAAAACTGGCGAATATCGAGGCTGCCGCCCCTGCTCTTGTTGGCGATCAGGGTCAGCGGGGTGGTCTCCAGGGCCATGAGCCGGACGATTTCCAGATCGGCCAGGTTCTCCGAGGCATTGGAAAGGACGCGCACCAGGTGCTGGGGCTCGCCGCAGGACGAGCCGATGAACACCCGCTGGCCGGGTTTGATCAGGCCGATGGCATCGTCGGCCTTACATGTTTTCTTTAGATAGTCGTCTGCCCAGGAGGAAGAATTGCTCATCGGCTTCCTTTCTCAACCTACTGCTCGCCCAATGTCGTTGACTTAAAAAAAAACGAGGGCGGTCGGAACTTGAACCCATATTTTTGTAAGCTGTGAAGCAACCGGCGACCGTTCCTTCTCCCCCGGAGGGAGAAGGACAGGATGAGGGGGATATGGTCGATAATAAACCTTATTTGTTAGAAATAATGCCGTTTTTATCACCCCTCACCCCGACCCTCTCCCGCAAGGGGCGAGGGAGCACCAACCTGGAATGGCGTAAGCAGCCCTGGAGGTAGGTAGTGTTGATTCGCTTAAGTCAACGACATTGACTGCTAACCTCCGTAACGGGCCTTTACCGCTTCCCGGTCGATGGCGCCGTCCTTTTCCGGAAGGGACGCCGCGAATTCCACGTATTGCGGTTTCTTGTAGCGGGCGATGCGCGCGCCCACGAATTCGATCAACTCGGCGGCCGATAAAGACTGTCCCGCTTCAAGCACACAGACCGCCTTGATGCCCTCTTTCCATTTGGGATCCGGAACGCCGAAGACCACGGTTTTGGCCACCGCCGAATGCTCCAGAATGACGCGTTCCACCTCGGCCGGGTACACGTTTTCGCCGCCGGGCTTGATCAGCTCTTTTTCCGGTTTGCGGCCCGCGTACCACAAAAATCCGTCTTCATCGAAGCGGCCCATGTCGCCGGTGTGATGGCGTCCGTTGCGGAAGGTTTGGGCGTTGTCTTCCTCCAGGTTCCAGTACCCCTTGAACACCATGGGCCCGGTGAGGGTGATTTCTCCCGTCTGACCGGAGGGCACCGGTTGGTCATCGTCATCCACCAGCGTCACCCCGCCCAGGGCGATCGGCTTGCCGGCCGCGCCGGGCCGGTCATTGTAGCGCCCCAGGCTTGCCAGGCATGAGGTTTCCGTCTGCCCGTACATGCTGTAAAAGGTGCCCCCGGTGGTTTTCTGGTAACGGTCGATGGTCTCCGGCGCGTCCAAGCCCATGACGGCCCTCAGGCAGGAGATGTCGGCGCCGGTTTTGGCCTGCTCGTCGAGGATGGCGCCCAGGATCGGTGAGAAATCGAAAAACACGGAAGCCTTTTGGGTTTGGATCAGGTCAACGGCCTGGGCGGCGTCGAAGCGTTTCATGTTGACGTTTGGGATCCCGGCATGAAACGCGGTCACGGCCATGAACAGACCGGCGACATGAAACAGGGGCAATAGATTCAAATGCACATCGCCTTCGGTCAAAGCGAAGCAGCTGCCGAAGTGCAGGCTGGCGCAGAGCAGATTGGCATGGCTGAGCAGCGCGCCCCGCGGCCGCCCGGCCACGGCCGCCGTATGAATGATGACCAGTCCGCTGTCGGCCGAAACCGCGCCACCGTCAAAGGGTTCATCGATCATCAACCCGTCGAAGGCCTCCAACGGTCCGTTGGCCGTGAGGTTGAAAAAGCGCTTGACCGAAGTCAATCGATCCCGGATGGAAGCGATCACCGGCGCGAACTCCTCATCGGCGAAGACCACGCGTGGCGCGCAATCGTTTAAATTAAAGGCCACCTCGCCCTCGGAAAGCCGCCAGTTGACGGGAAGCACGATCGCCCCTAAAGCGGCGGCGGCACCCACCAACTGGAAAAACGCCAGGCTGTTCCGGCCGACGATGCCGATTCGATCCCCGGGTTCCACGCCGGCACGTTTCAGGCCCGCGGCCAGGCGATCCACCTGCTGTTTGAATTGAACGAATGTGATCGACGTCCCGGTGTCGGCTTCGTACCAGGCCCGCCGGTCGGCATGGCAGATGGCGTTGCGATCGATAAGATCATAAACCGTGAAATCGTAAAGCCCCATTTTCTCTCCTGTTCATCATGGAAACGTCGCTTCAAAGGTCGTGACCTTGACCACATCGCCCGCTTTGAACACTGCCGCACCGCCGCTCACGGTGACCGGGATCTCGTAGTTGGGGATGCCGGTCCACCATTTCTCCAAGGCATCCCAGGCGTTGGTGCCTTTTTCCTTGAGCTTGAAACCGCCGGTGACCAGCAGGCTGAGCAAGGATTGGCGCACATCGAAATGGGCATGCACAACCACCTGATTGGTCATGCCCGCCGGGATCCACTGGGCGGCGTTGGTGTTGACCGTATTGAGATCGAATTCCTCGAACAGCACAGAGAACTTGAGATTTTCCATCTGAACCGGAAAAGGGTTGGGGTTTTCCAGGTTGAAGGTAAAGGCCAGATCCAGGGGGGCGCCGACATTGTCCGGCTTGCCCTTGGTGGGCTCGACCTTGTTGGAAAAGTACCAGTATCCGAAGGCATGGGCCACTTCCATGCTATCCAGGGTTACCACCGGGGCCTTGAAATTGGTTTCGTCGGGCTTGGACGCCATTCCGGCGCACCCCGTGATCAGGGCCGCGGCCAGCAGGACGCTTGACAGAATCCCCAGTACACTCTTCTTATGCATGTTCTCCCCCTTTAATATGTGAAAGTGAGAAATTTGTTTTGTAGTACGCCCAGCGCCTGATTGAAAATTCTGGATCAGGTCCGCTAACAAGGCGGAAAGTGTCTCGAAAGTGGAGCATATATGGAAATATGTGAGCATTTCGAGACACTTTCCAACGCCGGTAGCGGGCCTGAGGCGGGGTTTTAAACAGGCGCTCAAGCGAGCCATCGCTTTCTGCGTTTATAATGTTTAACATCCCGAAAACTTTTTCTGCGACCGAAATCGGTCATTCCCAGGTAGAAATCCTTGATGTCCGGGTTCTCCCGCAGTTTCTCGGCTGAATCGTCCATGACGATGCGGCCGGTTTCCATGACGTAGGCATGGGGCGCGACACTCAGGGCCAGCTTGGCGTTCTGCTCCACCAGCAGGATTGAGATTTTCTCATCCCGGTGGAGCTGCTGGATGATGTTGAAAATTTCATGGATCAACAACGGCGCCAGCCCCATCGAGGGTTCGTCCAGCAGGATCAGCTTGGGGCTGGTCATCAAGGCCCGCCCCACGACCGTCATCTGCTGCTCGCCGCCGCTGATGAAGCCGGCCGTCTCATTACGCTTTTCCTTCAGGCGGGGAAAATAGTGATAGACCATTTCCAGTCCCTGTTTGATGGAACGGCCATGCTTTTTCATGTGGGCGCCCACCTTGAGATTCTGCTCCACCGTCAGGTGCTCGAACACGCGGCGGCCCTCGATCACCTGAACAATGCCCATCTTGGCGATCTTCTCGGCCCCCAGCCTGTCGATACGCTGCCCCATGAACTCGATGGAGCCGTCGGTGACCTGGCCGTCCTCGTGCTTCAACAGGCCGGAGATCGCCTTCAGGGTGGTGCTTTTCCCTGCGCCGTTGGCGCCCAAAAGCGCCACGATGCCGCCCTCGGGAACCTCGATGGAGACGCCCTTCACCACGAGGATCACCTCGTGGTATTTGACTTCGATGTTGTTGATCTTCAGAATCGTTTTCTCGTCGGACAAGATCGACTCCTCCCAAAAAGTTGGTTTACCAGCCCATCCACTCCTTTTCCCACTTTTGGGGCCAGCGTTTTTTCAAGTCCACCGCATCGATGAGAACGAACTGGCCGTTTTTATACTCGTAAATCTTGGCCTCGCTCTGGGGCCGATGATCCGTGGGGGTAAAGGTTGCCGGGGCGATTCCCAGGCCGATTTCAAAACCCTTCATGGTTTCGAATCCTTTTTTCAGAATGCCTTTGCCGCTCAGGTCGCCGGCCTTGTCGGCCCGTTTCATGGCCTCGGCCAGACCGAGAACGTTGGCCCAGGCCTGAACCGTGTGGATGGTCCGCTTTTCCTGGGGAATGCCCGGGTTGTATTTTTTGGAATAGGCGATGACCTTGTCCATCAACGGTACATCCAGCCCGTAAAAGGCCCAGGGCGCACAGCCGATGGCGCCATCGGCGGCCTTGCCGGCCAGTCTGGGCAGGTTTTCGTCAAAACCCCAGCATTTGATCAGGTTGTCGGCACCCAGTCCCAGGGCGTAGGCGTCCCGCAGCGTGGCGGCCACGGACATGACCGTGTTGGTGTGCAGCACCACGTCCGGCTTGAATTCCTTGAGGGCCAGGATCTGACTCTTGGTGTCAATGGCGAACAGGGACACATCCTGGTCGGAGCCGATGTCGAAGCCGAGCAGGGCCGCCTGGTCCTTGGCCGCCTTGATGGATGAGCTGGAAAAGGGTGACGCGAACATATAGCACATGGCGATGCGTGGTTTGCGCTTGCCATGATCCGGCTTGGTGGGCCATTTTTTATCGAACCACGAGGTGATCAGCCCCCGGGACTGGGTGGAATAATCCGTTGAGAAAAACAGGTTGTAGGGGGTTTTGTCCGGCTTGCACAGATGGCCGGAATAAGAGGCCGACACATAGGGGATTTTGTCCTTGGCCACCGTGGGGGCCAGGGCCTCGGTATCGCCGGTTCCCCATCCTAAAATCGCCGCGCATTTGAGTCGTTTGAACAGGTTGTATTTGGTGAGCGCTTCGGGAATCCGGTAGCCGTAATCGAATTGGTACAGTTTGATTTTTTTGCCGTTGATCCCTCCCGTATCGTTGACGTAATGAATCGCCTCTGCAATGCCCAAGGCATAATCCTTGCCGACATCGGATGTCGCCCCGGTCATGTCGTTGAGCGCGCCGATCTTGATGGTCGCGGCCCCGGCCAGGGGGGCAACGCCTATAACCATCACCGTGATCGCTATTATGATCGGAACCAAAGTCCATGCTCGTTTAGCTTTCATCGCTCCTCCCTCCTTGAAAAAGACCGTTAGTAGGAAAATGGCCACAAGTTGAAATAGTTTTTGGTTTGCCACCAGCGGTAGGCCAGGCCGTTGGGCTCGAAGATCATGAATGCGCAGATGGCCAAACCAAAGGCAGCCTCCTTGATGAACAGAAAATCCATAAGCAACTTTGGAAAAGTGTCGGCCAGGGGGATGACCGCCAGCTGCAACCCTTCCATGATGACCACCATGAAGATGGAACCGAAGATCGTCCCGTGGATTGATCCGACGCCGCCAATCAGAATGACGCCCACCAGCCACAAGGACCAGAACCAGGGAAAGTGCTCGGGGCTGACGGCCGCCAGGTTGCTGATCCAGAAGGAACCGGCGATGCCGCCGATGAATCCGGCCACGAAAAAGGCCAGCAGCTTGTATTTGATGACGTTGATCCCCATTACCGCAGCGGAAATATCGTTGTCGCGGATGGCCACCCAGGCCCTGCCGGCGCGCGAACGGAGCAGGTTCACCACCGTCGTCACGCACAGGACCACCAGAACAATCATCATGAAATAGACTTTCAGATCGGAGTCGATCACCCAGGGGCCGACCTTGATGGTGCCAGGCGGCAGCGAAAAGGCCTGGCCCCGGCCACCGATTTGGCTGATATACTGGGTAATGATGAAATCGACGGTGATGAATTGGGCCGCCATGGTGGTCAGAATCAGATAAAAGCCTTTAACCCTCGCCGACGGCAGGCCGAAGAGCACACTCCAGATCCCGGCAACCAATGCCGCGATAAGGATGCTGACGGGGTAAGCCAGCCCTGCCTGCATCATCCATTGGGGCCAGGGGAATTCCAGAATCAGCAGGGTGCTGGTGTAGGCGCCCACGGCCAGAAAGGCGGCATGCCCCAGGGTGACCTGGCCGCAGAAGCCGATCAGCAGCTGGACGCCCAGGGCTCCGAGGATGGTGTACCCGATCTGATTGCAGACGGATAATCCGTAGGAGTCGGCTAAAAAGGGAATGACGACCAAGAGAATGGCCATCAGCAAGATCATTTTTCCGCGTATTAACGCGGTCTGCCACCACGCATGATCCTGGGCATAGGTTTCATGGTATACTCCGCAGGGGAGCCAAGTTGTCGACATAGTTACTCCTATACTCGCTCGATACGTTCCCACCCCCATAACCCATACGGCTTGAAGAGCAGAAAAATCGCCATGAACGCAAACGGCGCGATTTCCTTGACCGCGCCGGGAAAGTAGCGGTCCAGATAGGCGCCACACAGATTCTGCAACACACCGATGACAATGCCGCCAACAATGGCGCCGGGCACGGAGTTGAGTCCGCCAAGCACCACGGCGGGCAGCACCAGAAGCCCGAGATACCCCACGGAGATATTCAGCCCGTTGATATTGCCCAGAAGGGTGCCGCCCACGCCGGCTGCCATGAAGGCGATGGCCCAGGCCGTCGCGTAGACGAAGCGCGCGCTGACGCCCAGCGACAGGGCTGCCATTTCATCGTCGGCCGTGGCCTGCATGGCAAGGCCCCAGCGGGTGTATTTAAAGAAGCAAACGAAGAGGACCAGCAGAACCATGGCTGCGACAAAACTCCACAGATAGACCTGGCCGATGATCAGGGGCCCGACGTGAATCGGTTCGATGGAGAAAACCGGCGGGTCGAACACCCGCGTGTCGGTGCCCCAGATGAACTCCACGGTGCCCTTGAAAAAGAAGGAGAGGCCCACCGTGACCATGATCACCGTCAACACCGGCTCGCCGATCAGCTTGTCCAGGAAGATGCGCTCGGTCAGGATGCCCAGGATGAATCCGATTACCAGGGAAAGGGCCAGGGCCAGCAAAAACGGTATTCCCATGGAGTAAAAGCTCAGCGAGACATAGGCGCCGATCAGCGTCATCTCGCCCATGGCCAGGTTGAGCACGCCCGAGCATTTGTATATCAGCACCCACCCAAGGGCCACCAGGGCGTAGATCCCGCCCACCATGACTCCCGTGGTCAGGGTCATTAAGAAGAGTTCCATTGGCTTCTCCTTTTGCAGCGTCTGTCTGAGAAATCCGGTTCTCAGTCCAGATGGACGATATGCATGTCCGTCTTGATGTGCGCCTCGCGCCCGTCCTCGTATTTGATGGTCGTGTCGATGTGGACACTCTCGGCATCGGTGTAAAGAGCGTCCACGATTACGCGATAGCGCCTTTCCACAAATGCCCGCCGCAATTTGCGCGTACGCGTCAGCTCGTCGTCATCCGCATCGAATTCCTTGTAAAGATTGGTGAACTTGGCCACCTTGGCCGCCTCGGGTAGGTCCTTGTTGGCCTGCTTGATCTGATTTTCCACCAGCGCGTACACCTCGGGTTTCTGGGAAAGCTCCTGATAGCTGGTGTAGTTGAGCTTTTTCTCATCGGCCCACTTGCCGACCACGTTGTAGTCGATGCACAGCACCGCCGTGATGTACGCCTTTTTGTCGCCGATGACCCATGAATCGCGGATGTAGGGGCTGAATTTAAGGCGCGTTTCCAGGTATTGGGGAGAAAAGGGTTTCCCGTCCCTGAGGGTGAAGACGTCCTTGGTCCGGTCGAAGACCACCAGATGGCCGTCATCGTCGATGAAGCCCTTGTCGTCGGAGTAGAGCCAGCCGTCCACCAGGGCCTTTTGGGTGGCCTCGGGGTTTTTGTAGTACCCGAGAAAAACGGATGCGCTGCGGGTGATGATTTCTCCATCCTCGGTGAGCTTAATCTCGGTGCCGGGAATGGGGTGCCCCACCGTGTCGAATTTGATGTCGCCGTCGCGGTGGACCACGGAAATGCCGGCCACTTCGGTCTGGCCGTAGATCTGCTTGAGGTTGACCCCCAGGGCGTGGAAAAACCGGAAATGATCCGGTCCCATGGCCGCGCCGCCGGTGTAGGCGTGGCGAACCCGGGACAGCCCCAGATGATCCTTGAGTTTTTTCTGGACCGTTATATAGGCCAGCCATTCCAGAATCTTCCAGAGAACCGGTACCGGTTGTTTCTTGAATTTCAAATCGGCCAAGTGATAGCCGATTTTCGAGGCTATGTTGAAAAACCGGCGTTTGATCCAGCCGGCATCCAGATGTTTGACCTGCACCGAACGGGTCATCTGCTCGTACATGCGCGGAGGGGCGAACATCACATGAGGACCGATTTCACGGATGTTCTCCTGTGCGATTTCCGGCTCCTCGGGGAAGTTGATCGTGTACCCGATCTGAAGCCCGCAGGAAATCGACATCATCTGCTCGCCGATCCAGGCGAAGGGCAGGTAGGAGACATAGTCATCCGTGTCGTAGCAGGGGTCTACGGCCATCAGGTGCTGGCCCATGGTGAGCATGTTGTTGTGAGAAAGCAGCGCGCCCTTGGGAAGCGAGGTGGTGCCCGAGGTGTAAAACAAAAGGGCCACGTCGTCTCCGTGTCCGCGTTTGATCATCTCATCGAAGAGATCGGGCTGCTCCTTTTCGAGCTCCCGGCCCAGGGCCGTCACCTCTTTGAAACTGGTCAGGTAGTCCTGATGGTAGTTGCGCATGCCCTTGGGGTTGTCCCAGATCACCTTCTCCAACTTGGGACATTCGCCAATGATGGAAATGGCCTTATCGACCTCCTCCTGACCTTCTCCAAACAAAAAGCGGGTGTCCGAATGATCGAGAATATATTTGACCTCATCGATCAGGCAGTCCTGAAACAGCCATACGGCCACGCCACCGGCGCACAGGGTGGCTATCTCGGCCCACAGCCCCTCGGGCCGGTTGTCGCCGATCATGGCGACTTTGTCTCCCGGCGAAAGGCCCAGCCGAACCAGCCCCAGACTGAGATGTTTGACATTTTCGAAGTACGCCTGCCAGGTGATGGGCCGCCAGAGGCCGAACTCCTTTTCCCGCATGGCCACCCGCCCGGCACCATAGCGTCGGGCCTGACGCACAAACAATTGCTGAATGGTCAGTTCCCTGGTGATCTCGATGCCGCCGGTCTCCGAATTATGCGCGTGTTGCATACAGATCCTCTTCACCCAGATAGGCTTTGATCACTTCCGGATTGTTCTGAACCTCTTCCGGGGTCCCATCCATGATCATGTTGCCGAAATTCAGCACGAATACCCGATTGGAAAGATCCATGACCACGCCCATGTCATGCTCCACCAGAAGACAGGTCACCTGCCAGCGCTTTTCCTCGTTGATGTCGAGAATAAACCGGGCCATGTCCTCGACTTCCTCGAGATTGAGGCCGGCCAGGGGCTCGTCCAGAATGAGCAGTTCGGGTTCCAGGGCCAGGGCGCGACCCAGTTCGACACGCTTTTGAAGGCCGTAGGGGAGCATGCCTACCGGTTTGTGGCGAATCTGCTCGATTTCCAGAAGATCGATGATTTGCTCTTCGATGAAGGTGCGGTGTTCAATCTCCTCTTTCTTTGTTTTCCCCAGGTAGAAGGCGCCGCTCAGGATCCCCGATTTGTAGTGGACGTGGCGGCCCAGGCGGATATTGTCCAGCACCGTCATGCCGCCAAAGACCTCGACCTTCTGGAAGGTGCGGGCAATGCCCAATATCGCCCGTTCGTGGGGTTTGCGGTGATTGATGGGCGCGCCTTTATAGCGGATGGCGCCCTGCTGCGGCCGGTAGAGGCCGTTGATGATGTTCATCATCACCGTCTTGCCGGCCCCGTTGGGTCCGATAACCGAATGGATCTCACCCTTTCTAATGGTCAGGTCAATTCCGGCAAGGGCGGTCACCTTCCCGAAATGCATATGGATATCCTTTAATTCGAGAAGTGCATCCCCCGGTTTCGAGATAGCTGCCGTTTCCAACGGTTCGCCTCCATTGTTTCGTTTTCAAAAATTCGAGACTTTAACTAAGTTAGGCGATTGTCGAGCTTGCCGCATATACAAGGCGGATGTCTTTCCGCATTAAGTCCGGAATGACGAAACAACGATTTGTTACGAGTTCGTCAGTGTATGTGGTGATGGAATATGAATAGTATTCAAAAAATAATCTTCCTTCTTATATACTTTACTTGATCGAGGATTGCAAGGGGGGCGGCGTTGATAAAAATATTCTGTTGGGGAGTGAGAATCACATCCAAAAGGTACAGGCGGGACCGAAGATTGATTTTTGCCGCACAAGCAGTTGACCGTGTTTCAGGAGCCGTGGAACCTTGGGTTGGGCGCGGAATTATCCGGCGCTTGATTATAAAACACAAACACCACCATCATATTTGGCATCTTACACTCGCACACCTGCTCGATCATGCTCTCCAACGTATAGCCTGACGGTCTCATATCTTTGATCATAAGGACTGGGATCGCTTTGACTGAAAAACAGGCAGATCCAATGTGAATTTACCCACACTTGACACAGGGGGATAGGGCCGGATTGTATAAGGTTAGAATTTCTATGAGTAAAGATGACGTACATTTCCGTGGCCGTGTCCAAACGTTGCAGGCCACGCCAAAGGGTTGGCTGCCGGGGAACTCGTCGCATTTTCTTCCTAGGCAGGGGGGGCAGGTCTGCTTCTAACTCATCATTTTACAATTCCTGCGCAATGTTGGTTCCCGCACAGAGAACGGGAACCAACAGAGGCTTTTAGGCCTAAACGATGATCAAATCCACGATACGTCATTTTGCCGGAGCATGGGAGCAAGGGTAATTGTTGGGTTCGTAACCCAACCGCTACGATAAAGGGTCACCCATTCGCCGCCTTGTATGTCCGGCAAGCTCGGCAATCGCTTAATTTGGTAATGGTTTCGGTCCTGCCCGGGTTACTGATTCGACTATTTTTTACGGGTAATGATCATCTGGCAACCCTCACCGGTATGATCGGCAACGGTTGACGGGAAATCGATTTCTACTTCGCTAAAAGGTTCACAGATTCCATAATCACAAGCCGAGAGCATGCCCCGGCAGAAATGGGTGATCTCTTCGTCGCTGACGCCCAGTTCGCGCAGGGCGTCGACATGGGGACAGGAATGGAAGATCTTGACCGCTTTGTCGTCTTCCAGCTGTTTGATTTCCTGGTCAAAGACGGCCATGCCTCCCTTGGACGTCTGGCCAAGCAGGACCTCGATGGGGCCGGCGTTGCCTGTGCCCGTTTTCTCGGCAATCTTCTCGCCCTGATAAATGCCGAACTCTCGGGAGGCTTCGCGTACAACACGGTCGGCGTCAACCTCGGGATAGAGTTCCTGAAGTTTTTTCCGGATAAAATAGATCTGGCGCGTCCGGTCCATGTAGGCGTTGCGCACTTCACGGCGGAATTCCTCGAAGGAAGCGTCCCGGCCTTTTCCGATCTGTTCTTCAAATCCGTTTATTTTTTCTTCGCTGCTCATATTTGTCTCCTTACTTATTGTAACGGGGTTTCAATTGTTTTTTACGATCTGTCATGCGGATAATGGTATCGCCACGGAAACCCGATGATCATGATGCGGCCTCTTTCTTTGTCCGGCTGGTCCAGGCAAGGTAGATTTCCAGATAGCGACTGTAGCGGGACATGGAAAAACAAAAAGGGAAGTAGATGGCCGCGGCAAACAGGTAGGCCTCGGCGCTGAAGGCCATCCAGGTTGGATCCACCAGGGTCGTTTGCGTGGTTTTAAGCAGATCGTACAGGGCGATGATAATGACCAGGGAGGTGTCCTTGAACATGGAAATAAAGGTGTTGACCGTCGGCGGAATGACGATTTTCAAGGCCTGGGGCAAAATTACCAGGCGCATCTTGCGGGCGTAGGAAAGGCCGATGGCATCGGCGGCTTCATATTGCCCTACATCAATGGCCTGAAGGCCGCCGCGGATGACTTCGGCCAAGTAGGCGGCGGATGAGAGGATGATGGCCACCTGGGCGCGCAGCAGCTTGTTAACCGTCACCCCTTCGGGCAGAAACAGGGGGAATATTACGGACGACATAAACAATAGGCAGATGAGAGGTATCCCTCGCATTACCTCGATATAGACCGTGCTCAAGGAACGGATGACCGGCATGCGTGAACGCCGTCCCAAAGCCAGAATGATGCCGAATGGATAAGCGGCCACAATGCCCACGACCGCCAGCAGCATGGTCAGGGGCAGGCCGCTCCATTTGTCGCTCGGCACCACGGGCAGTCCGGCAATGCCGCCGTGCAGGAGAACGGCGATGCCGACCAAACTGGCGCTCCATCCGTAAAACAATATTCTTGACCAGTTTTTCGGCCGGGCGCTGACGGCGATCATGCCCATAAACAGGATAATGGCCGCCGCCGCTCGCCATTGCTCGGCGGGAGGATAGAAGCCGAAGAGCACAAAACGCCAGTTCTCGCGTATATAGGTCCAACAGGCCCCGTCCAGGCTCAGACATTCGTTTGGCGGTTTGCTCCATGTGGCGTCGATGATTCCCCATCGAATAAGCGGTGGAAAAATAAAAAGCAGCAGGGCGATGCCTAGGCAGGTCAGCAGGGTGTTGCCCAGGGTGCCGAAAAACAGGTCGCGAATGTTTGTCCGAAACGCCGAAGACCAGGCAGCAAAGCCTTTAAGTTGTTTCTTGCGGCAGGTCATGGACATATCCTCAGGCTTTCCGCGCTTTTGAAGACGGCAGCATGGAACGGTTGTTGAACCAGTTCATGAACGCCGATGTGAGCAGGCTGAAAACAAGGTAAACCACCATGATGATGGTGATGGCTTCAATGGCCTGGCCAGTCTGGTTCAAGGTGGTGTTGGCCACGGAAACGAGATCAGGGTAGCCCACGGCCACGGCCAAGGTGCTGTTTTTGACCAGGTTGAGCATCTGGCTGGTCAAGGGTGGAATGATGACCCTGAGCGCCTGGGGCAAAACCACCAGGAACAGGATTCTGTGTCCCGACAAGCCGATGGATTGGGCGGCTTCCACCTGCCCTTTGTCCACGGACAGAATCCCGGAGCGTACGATTTCGGCAACAAAGGTGCCGGTGTAGATGACCAGCCCCAGCAGCAGGGCCGCGAATTCCGGTGTCAGGGTAATGCCGCCGTGGAAATTAAAACCTTTCAGAACGGGTACGCCAATATCCCAGGAGGCACCGGAAAAAAGATTGACCCCGGCGAGAATGATGACGAGCAACAGATGAATGAAAATCGGGGAAACCGCATAGCGGCCGCAGCATTCCCGGTAGTGGCGGTTCTTCCGCCCCAGCCACCACCATAGCAACAGAATCGGGGGCAGAAACCCCAATACCCACAGCTCTGCACTACCCACATGGGGAAAAGGAAGCATCAGGCCACGGTTGCAGACAACCACCCCGCTGACAGGCTGTAGGGCCTGGCGAGGGCCGGGCAGGTTATGAAACAGGGCATACCAGAAGATTAGCTGCAAGAGCACGGGAACATTTCGGAAGAGTTCGATGTAAAGAGCTGCCAAGCCGGCAATCAAACCATTTTTTGAAAGACGGGCAATGCCCATGAAGGTGCCCAGAATAATGGTCAGCACAATGCCGGTTACCCCTACCTTCAGAGTGTTGAGAAAACCGACGAACAGGGCGTAGGCATAAGTGTCTATGGCCGAGAAGGAGATGATGGTTTCACCGATTTCGAAGGAGGACTCCTTGTCGAGAAAACCGAAGCCTGTGGCGATATGCTGATTTTTGAGATTGGCAAGTGTGTTGGAAATGAGGTACCAGGCGATTAAAGCCAGAATCGCGACGACTACAAACTGGTAAAAATATGCCCGATATTCCGGATCATTCCAGAAGGGCACGGATTGCGAAGATCTGTCGTTTTTGGAGCTCATGAGATTTGTGATGTCAGCTTCCCGGCCAGAGAGCCATATGAATCATTATGCTCAACGGCTACGGTAGGATAAAACGCAGAAATCCGGGTGCCGTCAGGGCACCCGGATCGGTTGGTGTGGGTTGATCACAGTTCTATTTGAACGGCGGTGAATAGAGCTGACCGCCCTCCTTGAAAAGGCGGTTCATACCCCGGTCCAGATTCATGGGGGTGCCGGGACCGAGGTTCCGGGCAAACACTTCACCGTAGTTGCCAATGTTTTTGACAATATTGTATGCCCAGGCTTCGTCCACGCCCAGCGCTTTTCCGTTTCCGGGGGTTACGCCGAGAAAACGCCGTACTTTGGGATCTTGGCTTTTCAGCATGTCATCAACATTTTTAGAGTCGATGCCGAGGTCTTCGGCTTCGATGAGGGCCAGCACCGTCCAGTAAACAATATCTTTCCACTGGTTGTCTCCCTGACGCACGGCCGTGGCCAGGGGTTCTTTGGAGATGCGTTCCGGCAGAATCATATACTGATCCGGGGTGGCCGTTACGGTACGCATGCCGGCCAGGGTCGAAGCGTCGGAGGTCAGACAGTCACAGCGGCCGGTGACAAAGGATTTGAGAAGCTCATCCTTGCTTTCGATGAGCACCGGCTTGAATTTCATGCCTTCGGAACGGAAATAATCCGAGATGTTGCGCTCCGACGTGGTGCCGGGCAGCAGGCAGATGGTGGCGCCGTCAAGCTCCTTGGCGCTTTTGACGCCAAGTTTTTTATCCACCATGATGCCTTGGCCGTCGTAATAGACCGGCGGGGCGAACTCGAAGCCCAGGGCGGTGTCACGGCTCAGGGTCATGGTTGTCTGGCGGCAGAGCACATCCACTTCGCCGGACTGAAGGGCTGCAAAGCGTTGTTGGGAAGTCAGGGGGATGAATTTAACCTTGGTCGGATCGCCGAGCACGGCCGTGGCGATGGAGCGGGCGATGTCCACATCCAGCCCGGTCCAGTGACCTTCTTTGTCAGGCATGGAAAAACCCGCGGCACCGGTATTGACGCCGGCGACGAGGTGGCCGCGTGTTTTAACCGCATCCAGGGTCTCCCCGGCAAAAGCGGCATTTACCGCAAAGAGAAAGAAAACCACCGTCGGAAAAATCATTGTTCTTTTCATTCGAGCCTCCATTGGAACTTGAAAAATGTGCAAAAGACGCCGTGACCTTGAAATCAACAAACAGGCGCGCGCGATCGCGGACCGTTTTACGGCCGTCGCATGATTTAAAACTTCGGGACTATATACAAAATCGGGTTGTTTTAAAAGGGAATTATGGGGTGCGGAGGCCACGCGCTAATGGCCCCTAAATTAGGCGATTCAAATTTTGGTCTCGATGGAAATCATATTAATCATAATGCATTGCGCCATGATGACCTCCCAAAATTTGAAACCCGTTGGGTTTGCCGATCTCACCGCATCTACGGCGTTGGATGCCTTCCCGCATAGTCCACTATAGCGGAAAAACATCCGCCTTGTATATGCGGCAAGCTCGACAATCGCCTAATTTAGGTGGTCTCTTTATGCTGCTTGCCCGTCATGCGTTCGATATCCACTCGGATCACCGCCGTGATGGCCACCTTGTTGTCGGGAAATTCGTAAGGGCCCTGGGTGTAGTGATCCATGATCACGGCCAGGGCCGCACGTTTGGCCTCGGCATCTTCCACGATGGACGCCTTTCCGAACCCGACCACGCTCTGGTAACGCATACTCCACTCGCAAGGATCATCCGCCGGCACGGGACCCAGTAATATGTCCATTTCGAAACAGACCCGGGTGCATTTGCGGATGAGATCTAGCTTGCGACTTCTGGGCGAAGTGTGAAAGTATAGGACATTGTCCCGGTAACCGAAGTTGAGGGGAACGATATAGGGTTCATTGTTGTCGATCAGGCCCAGTCGGCAGACTTGGGCTTTGCGAATAATGGTTTCGACAGTTGCTTTTTCCATGGGGCGCGGTTTCCTGTATTGGGGATAAATGTATTGGTATTCAGTAGTTGGGTTTTAGCCCGTGGCCGGTGACAATACAAGGCCAAAGGCAATTGTTTTTTTACCGTGAAAAACCCGTTGCACGAAGGGCGGTTTTGTTATATGAATCGATCCCTTTTAGCGACCTGATCGCCGGATAGAGAAGAAATGATCCGTGCGGTTGGCGGTGCTTTTTTTGAACCAAACGAAGGTACCCCATGGCTCTTAGCAAACTTGAAATGCAACAGATGCTCCGCGAGATGGGTGTTAAAATCTCCGCGGATACAACCTACGAAGAACTCAAGCAACTCTTGCAGCAGGAAAACCACAGTTTGTGGTTAAAATCGATAGACGAAAACCGATCCGGTGCCAGTGACCAAAAGCGCGTTGTTGTACGAAAGCGAAGACGCAAGCCCTCCCCAGAACCCGCCCCCACCGAAGCTGCCGCTCCCGAAACCGATAAAAAGCTTTCCGAGAGAAATACCCGCAAAGGCGCAAGCGATGACAGGCACCATCTTGCCGATCGGTCCCATCAGCCCCGGAGTATAGAAAAACCGGCCGCCGGGAAACCCTGGAAACCGGCCGCAGATGGAACCGAGCCCTTTAACCGCACCAGGCATGTTTTCGATTCGGTTCTGAAACGTGCCAAGGGCTGCTGTGAACGGTGCGGCCAACAGGCCAGTCCCGACCAGCCGGACAGCAAATTGCAGCCCCACTACATCCAGTCCCTTTCCGAAGGGGGGGAACATTCCATCAAAAATATGGTGGCTTTGTGCCCGGCATGTGCGGAAAATCTGGCTGCCGATCCTTCCGCCAAGGATCTCAAGGAATTGAAACGCAAAACCCGCAGCCGGCTTTATGGCCGCCTGGAAGTGGTTCACAAGAAGAGGACGGCCAAGCGACACTACTCTCCTTCCCGTTAATCCTGACGGTTTCGAAAAAGATCCGATATCGGCGTTGCGCCTTACCCCTCGTCACTGCGGAGTACGACAGGTCCACCTCGCTCCGCTGGGTTCGCAAACCTTGATCTCGAATTTTTAAAGACCGTCAACGGATCGTTAGCGGGAAATCAGACGCTTATACCCCATTATCGTATCCATCCAGTTCCTGATTTTCTCTTCGTCCTCGGAGCCCCGAACGCCCTGCCTGGCGAAAAAATTGGCGGCGTTGGCGTAATTGGCCTTGGAGATCGACTCTTTAAGGCGAATCTCGTGCTGCCGGTGCATGCGGCC
Organism: uncultured Desulfosarcina sp.; assembly: GCA_963668455.2. Taxonomy (GTDB): domain Bacteria; phylum Desulfobacterota; class Desulfobacteria; order Desulfobacterales; family Desulfosarcinaceae; genus Desulfosarcina. The sequence goes on along the minus strand of CAXXOY010000006.1, from coordinate 374,686 downwards.
TCCAATAACGAGCATTTTCTTGAGCATTTTAGAGCGATCATGGTGGCCCCGCCTGTTTTTTGAGAAATAGACCAGGGCTGTTTTATAGGACTCCAGAAATGGCTCGATGTATCCGGCCAGGAAAACCAGCTTGCGGTAGCCTTCCGAGGAGAGATTGTAGGTGTCCGGCATAACCGGATGGGGGACCAGGATGGCATTGTCGATAAAGGCTTTTACGGTTTTGCGCACGATAAACGCCGGCGGATGGTCCGGGTCGGCATTGAACTCCTCGGAGAACAGGGTTTGAAGATCCCGGTAGGTATTGTGCAAGTCTGTTGCCGAGAACTGAAAGGCATCCTTGGTGAGTATTGCCATGGCTGTATAGGCTAGGGGCACGAAGTGGCAGATGCTGATGTTTTTATAGTAATCCAAGGCGTTGCGCCGGTTTTCGAGAATTCGCCAGGCCGTTTGTTGCTCCCTTGATGTGGGGGCGTGCCGGATGTTCTGGAGAAATTTGCGTCCCCGGTAATACCTCAGCGCCCCCTGGACAGCGTGCTCATGGCCTTGGGCCAGGCTTCCGGCAAAGCAGGCGTCCTGGGCCACGAGAAGGCTCATGGAGGCGTCGACACGCGTGGCCAATTCCTCGTGACCGAGGATTTCCTTTCCGCCCGATAAAAGCGCTCCGGCGATCAGGCTTTGAGGCGTGACCACGCTTTGCCGATCGATGGCGCTCATGAGCCTCCCGCCAAGATTCCGGCACAACCGGTTTTGCTCTTTTGAGGCGAGTTTCTGCCCGTCCAGTCCTTTTTCGACGAGAATGGCGTTCAAATCCAGCGGCTCCCCGAAATTGATATACACACTGCCGTAGCGGTTTTTAAACAGTGCCTTGGCCTTGAGCATCTGCCGGAAGTTTTCCGGCGCTTTCTTGCCGCCGCTGATTTCGTGCAAATAGCTTTTCTCATCCGGAATGCGATCGTAGGAGATGAAGACCGGCACAAAGGTCAGATTGGGGCAGGCCTTTTCGAAATAGGCGTTTAAGAGAATATTCAACATGCCCAGCTGCGGTTGCAGCAGCTTGCCGCTGCGGCTGCGGGTGCCCTCGATGTAGACATTGATGTTGAAGCCTTCCCTGAGCAGCTGAGAAATATAGGCAGAGAAGACTTTTGCATAAAAAACGGCGCCTTTGAAACTGCGGCGCACGAAAAAGGCGCCCCCTTTACGGAACAATGGGCCCATGGGCCAGAAGGCGAGATTGATCCCGGCAAAGGTGTGCGGGCAGGGCATGTGGTTGTCGAAAAGGGTGTACAGCAAAAGCAGGGAATCCATGTGGCTTTTATGAGCCGGAACGAAAACGATGGGTCCGCCTCGTGACAGACGCTTGATGCGGGCGATCATTTCCTGGTTGGCGGTCACGGATTCGAAAATCATGGGCAGAAAGCGTTTGAGCAGGTGATGGCACAGGCCGATGAAAGAGGGGCTGTAATTGGCCGCGATTTCGTCCACGTAGCCCATGGCTTCGCGATGCGCCTCGTAGATGCTGGTTTTGCGGCGCCTGGCGTGGGCGACCATGAAGGTGCGCAGGTCTTCGCTGGTCAGAATTTCCTGGCGGATTTCCTCCGGCGTTTTTGTAGACGGGCCGGTGATGCTTTTGCGGGTGGCGTTGATTTGCCGGATCAGCGTCCGGCGAAGCGTCAGGGCCAGCGCCGCATCACCCCTGCTTTGATGTTGCGGCAAGGTAATGAATTGTTTCAGATTTACGGGATCACCAATTTCGAAAAAGGTGCTGCCCGGTTTGTTGAATAGGGTGAACAGCCGCCGCCATCTACCCGGTTTTTGGGGTGATCCGAAAAAAATGTCGATGAGCGTGGGCCGGATGGCAGCCGGCTTCTTGCTGAAAAAAAGCACCTGGGGAACCAGACAAATCGGTCTGTCCAGCGTTCGCTGGATATCGATCAGGTGGCGGATCGGGTCGGTTTTGGATTTGATGAAGCTGCGGTAAAAATCGCTTTTTTCCATCAGGGGCAAAAAGGCGGTGGTGCCTTCTTCGATTTTCTCGCGGATATAGCCGCTCTGGTAAGGATCGCGCCATTGAAACCTGCGCAAGATTGATTTGGTCTGAGCCCAGAAAATCCGCGCCAGACGGCCCACGGGCTGCCAGATGTGGACCTTGCAATCAAAGCTGAGTTGCGGAAAAGGCAGGTTTGCCTGCCGAAAACGGGTATAGGCAAACAGAAATTCGAAATGGCTTTTATCCTTGGTGACATAAACAACTACCGCGTCATCCGGAAGCGATTTGACCGTGGTTTCCAGTTCGGGATTGATGGGAATCCCGGAAAACAGGCGGCGCAGAAACCAAAAAGCAAGGATGCCGTTTGTTTTCGGCAGGAAACAGGTGTGGCCAGCTTTGGGTGGCGTCTTTTCGGCAGGTGGCGATTCTTTTTTTCTTGTTCTCATGGTTTCTGTTTTTCAACTGGCTGAAGCAATCTGTTGGCTTTTAGAAAGTAGCTGTTCAATTTTGACGAATCCGTAAAAGTTCGATATCGGCGCCTGCGCTTCATCCTCCGTCACTGCGGCGTACCTTGACTTTTTACAAGACCATCAATTTTGCTTCATATAGCATTTATCGATAAATCGGTATTCTCCAAAAGTGACAGATACAGAGCTTTTACAAACCTGTTTCTGGTTCTCGCGTTCTGCGTGGGAACCGGAAGCCGGTCGGTTTTAAATGTTAACCAAATGTATTTTAAAGGTTTTTGTATGGAAAGAGATCCGATCCGCAACTTGAAACGCAACACGATTGTTAAAATCTCAAGGGCGTGATCGCTTTTCTCGATTGGCATCGAGATTCATTATTCCTCCTCGCCGTCCGGCATCGACAACGGCGTCTGCACAGGCGCTTCGCTCTCCAGGCGGTCCACATTCTGAAACCCGCGCGGCAGCTTTTTCCCGCGGCGTCCGCGCTCGCCCATATACTGAGCAAGGTTGCCGGCGGTGAGCTTGAAAAACCGCTTGCCGGCAAAGATGGTCAGTGTTCCTTCAGCCGGAACCAGGCACAGATGGATAAGCAGATCCTCGCGTTCCCGTGCCTGTTTGGGCGGGATCTGGATGATTTTGTTGCCCTTGCCCTTGGCGATGGCCGGGAGAATTTTAAGGGGAAAAATAAGCATGCGGCCCTGGCTGGTCACGGCCGCCAACAGTGTTTCACCGATGTCGCTCAAGGGGATCGGTTCCAGCGGCAGCGCGCCCTTGGGCAGGCTGAGCACGGCCTTGCCCTTGGTGTTGCGGGTCACCAGTTCCTCGAAGGTGGTGATGAAGCCGTAGCCGGCATCCGAGGCCATGAGCAGGTTTTGCTTGGGCGGGGCCATGATCACCGATGTCACGGTGGCCCCGTTCGGCAGCACGAACCGTCCGGTGAGGGGCTCGCCGTACCCCCTGGCCGATGGCAGGCTATGGGCCGAAAGGCTGTAGGTTCGTCCACTGGAGTCGAGAAATACCACCGGTTGGTTGGTCTTTCCCCGCGCGGCATCCAGGTATTTATCACCGGGCCGGTAGGCGGCCTCGGCGGGATCGATTTCGTGGCCCTTGGCGGCGCGCACCCACCCGTTGGTCGAGAGGATAACGGTCACCGGCTCCACCGGCGCCAGCTGCTCCTCGGAGATGGCCTGGGCTTCCCGGCGCTCGACAATGGCCGTGCGGCGCTCGTCGCCGTGGGATTTGACGTCGGTACGCAGTTCTTTTTTCATCAGCGTTTTCAGGCGCGCCGGTGAGGCCAGGGTTTTCTCAAGAAGGGTGCGTTCCTTGTCCAGCTCCTCCTGCTCGCCCTTTATTTTCATCTCTTCCAGCTTGGCCAGGTGACGCAGGCGCAATTGCAGAATCGCTTCGGCCTGGATATCGGTCAGGCCAAAGGTGGCCATGAGCACGGGCTTGGGCTCGTCTTCGGTTCGGATGATGCGGATCACCTCGTCGATGTTGAGATAGGCGATCAGCAGGCCTTCGAGAATATGTAGGCGTGCCTTGACCTTCTCCAGACGGTGCTCCAGGCGTTTTGTTACCGTATCTTGCCGGAATTCGAGCCATTCGGTGAGCATTTGGGGCAGCCCGCGCACTCCGGGCTTGCGGTCCAGACCGATGACATTGAAATTGACCCGGAAGGTTTTCTCCATCTCGGTGGTGGCGAACAAGTGGGCCATCAGGGCCTCTTTATCGACCCGGCTGGAGCGCGGCACGATAACGATACGGATGGGGTCTTCGTGGTCGGACTCGTCGCGCAGATCGGCCACCATGGGCAGTTTCTTTTTGTTCATCTGGGCCGCGATCTGCTCCATGACCTTGGCCGGCGATACCTGGTGGGGCAGGGCGGTGACGACGATGTCACCGTTTTCCTGATGGAAGGATGCCCGCATGCGGATGCTTCCGCGTCCCTTGCGGTAAATCGCGGCGATTTCCTCTGCCGGCGTGATGATTTCCGCGCCGGTGGGGTAATCGGGACCCTTTATGAATTGGCACAGTTCCTCGACACCGGCCTGGGGGTGATCGATCAGATGGATGCAGGCCTCGACCACCTCGCCCAGATTGTGGGGCGGAATGTCCGTGGCCATGCCCACGGCGATGCCGGTGGTGCCGTTGAGCAAAATATTGGGTAGCCTGGCGGGGAGCACCTGGGGCTCCTTGAGGGTGCCGTCGAAATTGGGCACCCAGGATACGGTGCCCAAGCCTATTTCGGACAACAGAACCTGGGCATAGGGCGAGAGCCGGGACTCGGTGTAGCGCATGGCGGCAAAGGATTTGGGCTCGTCCGGCGCGCCCCAGTTGCCCTGACCGTCAACCAGCGGGTAGCGATAGGAAAAGGGTTGGGCCATGAGCACCATGGCTTCGTAGCAGGCCGAGTCGCCGTGGGGATGGAATTTGCCCAGAACATCACCCACGGTGCGGGCTGATTTTTTGTATTTGGCGGTGGCCGCCAGGCCCAGCTCGCTCATGGCGTAGACGATGCGACGCTGGACCGGCTTGAGACCGTCGCCGATATGGGGCAGAGCGCGGTCCATGATCACGTACATGGCGTAATCCAGATAGGCCTGCCGGGTAAACTGCTGCAAGGGCATTTTTTCCGCGCCCTCTATGCGCAAAGGGGTTTCTTGTTCCATAACGATTCTATCGATTATCCTTTCAAATTATTTCAAGCAGCTGCGGAAGCGATACCTGATGGCTTCAATGGATGGGATGCTCTTGGACGCAAGCATACAGAATTACAATTTTATCGTCAAATGGCATCTGAATCTTTGGCAGTTAAAAGTGTTGCAACGATAATAGCCCAACGGCAAATTAAAAGTTGCAGCCAAACTTTAAAGCAATATATAAGGTCGCATGGATTTTTTGACGAAATGGATAGCATGGTTTGTGCGTATCCCCTTAAAGGAGCGAGAAAAATGTTCAGCACCGAATTCATCCTCACATCCCTGGTGGTGGTTCTGATTCCCGGAACGGGCGTCATTTATACGGTTTCTTCGGGGCTTTTTATCGGAAAGCGGGCAAGTGTGGCGGCGGCATGCGGCTGCACGACAGGAATTATTCCCCACCTGGTGGCGAGCATTTTAGGGCTTTCCGCCATTTTGCACATGAGCGCGCTTGTGTTTCAAACTGTAAAATATGCAGGTGTTATTTTTCTTTTGTACCTTTCCTGGTCCATGTGGCGTGAATCCGGCGCTCTGCAAATTGATTCCAACGCATCGGGCAAAAAATTGCATCAGATCGCGCTGAAAGGGTTTTTGATAAACATCCTGAATCCGAAACTGTCGATTTTCTTCCTGTCATTCCTGCCGCTGTTTATCTCGCCGGACGCCGTTTCACCCATCTTACAGCTGCTCTACATGAGTGTTATCTTCATGCTGATGACGTTGGTCATTTTTATCGTTTACGGCCTTGCCGCCAATGCCGTCAGAAAATATATCGTCGATTCTCCGAAACATGCCATGCTCCTTCAAAAATCGTTTGCCGCGATTTTTGCCCTACTGGGCCTCAAGCTTGCGCTAACCGATCGATAAACCAGCGATCGGCGGGTAAAAAATGAAAACGGGACCTCCCATAAGAGAGGTCCCGTTTTGTTTGCCTGAACGTTGGAAAAGGACTCAGTCGCGAACCGAAGCCAGATTCCCCGATGCTTCAAGCGGTTCTTTATCAATGGTCATCTTTTGATGAACGATCATGCCCACAAAAATAGCCAGCCCCAGAAGGCGCCACCTAAGATCAACCATCAGCAGGCAAAAGGGGATCACCAGGGCAATGACCCGCTCTATGGTGCTGAGTCTTCTGAGCAAAAAGCCCTGGGTCATGGCCGAGAGCGAGAGCACACCAATGGTTGTGATGAAAATCACGGTGATGTTGGCGACAGCGCCCTTGTTCAAGAGAAGTTCCGGGTTGAATATGAACCAGTAGGGGATGAAAAAGGCCGACAGGTCAAGGGAGAGCGCCGTGAGCGCGGTCTTGAAGGGATTCGACCCGGCGATTCCCGATCCGGCATAGGCCGCCAGCGCCACCGGTGGCGTGATCGCGGAGATAATGCCAAAGTAGAAGATGAACAGATGGGATGCCAGAACCGGAAACCCGAGGTTGGTCAACACCGGTGCGGCCAACACGGCCAGAACGATGTAGCAGGCCGATGTGGGCAGGCCCATGCCCAGGATCAGGGAGGCCACCATGGTCATCAGCAGGGCGATGATGATGTTGCCGCCGGCCATGACCTCGATCAGGGTGGCGAACTTTAGCCCGATGCCCGTAAGGGTCACAACGCCCACCACGATACCCGCACAGGCGCAGGCCGCGCCAACGGTGGCCGTATTACGGCTGGCAAGGAGCAGGGCCTCGTAGATGGATGTCGCGCTCATGCGCGTGGATTTGCGCAGCCCGCAGGAGACGATGATGGTCAGGGTTCCCCAGAAGGCGGCCCTCAAGGGGGTGATATCCATCAGAAGCAGCACCACCAGGAGGATCAAGGAGAAAAGATGCTGCCAGTCGTTTCTCAGCAACTCCTTTACACTGGGCAGATCCTCGGCTTTGCCGGGCCTCAGCCCCATGCGTTTGGCGCGGAAATGAATGGAGATAAAAATGGCGAAGTAGTAAAGCGCTGCCGGAACGGCGGCCGAGACCATGATGAATTTGTAGGGAATGTTGGTGAAAACCGCCATAATAAAGGCCGCCGCGCCCATGATGGGAGGCATGAGCTGCCCGCCGGAGGAAGCCGAAGACTCGACGGCGGCGGCAAAACTTGGCCGAAACCCGACGCTTTTCATCAACGGAATGGTAAAGGCCCCGGTGGTGACGGTGTTGGCCACGGCGCTGCCCGAGATGGAGCCCATCAGCCCGCTGGCCATGACCGATGCTTTGGCCGGTCCGCCGAGCATGCGCCCGGTAAGGGCGTAGGCCAGTTTGATAAAGAAGATGCCGCCGCCGCTTTTCTCCAGAAAGGCGCCATATAAGATGAACATGTAGATAAAGGTTGCCGAAACCCCGGCTGGGACCCCGAAAATACCTTCCGTGGTCAGATACATCTGGGCCACGATGCGTTCAATATCGTAACCGCGATGGCCGATAATCTCCGGCAGATATGGCCCCAGGAAGGCGTAAAGCAGAAAGCAAACGGCGATGATGGGCAGCGCCAGTCCGACCACGCGCCGGGTCATTTCCAGCAGGATGAGAATCATGATCACGCCGAAGGCGATATCCCAAGTCTCCGGAAAGCCGGCCCGGCTCTGGATGGCGTCGTAGTTCCACAACAGATAAGTCATCGACGAGAGCATCAGAACCGCCAGGGCCCGATCCCACATGAACACTTTTTTCAGTCCGTCGGCGTCCGTGTTGAACTTCGTGCTCACACCGCGTAGGTAGAAGGTCAGGGCGCCCAGAAGGGTGATGTGAATGATGCGCTGTTTGAGCGCGAAAAGAACGCCGAAGCCGGCAGTCCAGATCTGAAACGCCGCCAACACCAGGGCGATGCCGATGAGCACCCCGTAATCGATCCGGCTGGCGAACCTGGGGAATACCCGCTTTTCCTGTAAGGCGATAACCGCATTCAGATCCAGCGATTTTGATTGTTTGTCAGACATATGCGTTTTCTCCTGATCCGGTTAGTATTTAAAGCGCACCCATTTCCTTGAAATACTTGATCGCCCCCGGGTGAAGATCGATGGGGGTTTTAACGGCGTTTTCCAGAGTGATCTGGCCGGCTACCTGATGGACTTCGAGAAGTTTCTTTTTGCTCTCGAAAATGGTCTTGACCATGTTGTAGACGAGATCTTCGGGAAGGTCCTCGCGGCAGACCAGCACATTCTGAACGCCGACGGCCGGGGTGTCTTCGCAAATGCCGCCGATGCCGGCATAGCTGCTGGCCGGAACGGTTACCGCCGAGTAATAGGGGTAGGCGGTAAGGGTCTTATTGATCTCTTCATCCGAGAGAGGAACAAAGCGAACCTTGCGGGTGGAGCCCAGATCGAGAACCGCCGAGGCAGGGATGGCCACGGCCATGAAACCGGCTTCCACCACACCGTCACGCAGGCCCATGGCGGTTTCGGAGAAAGAGAGAAACGCGGGTTTGATGTCATCGTAGGTAATGCCCAATTGCTCCAGCATGTTCTTGGCCATGTTCTCGGTGCCGCTGCCGAAGGCGCCGAGGGAGACTTTGTTTCCCTTGAGATCGGCAACGGATTTGATCTTGGATTTGTCGAGCACAAGGATATGCATGGGTGACGGATAGGCAGCCATCATGGCCATGATGGGCAGCTTGCCCCGTTCTTCGAATTTGCCTTGCCCCTTGAAGGCATCGTAGCAGACGCCGGCCATGGCAAAGCCCATTTCGGCCCGGCCGCGGCCTACGAGGTTGCAATTCTCGACCGATCCGCCGGTGGATTCGGCGGAAACATTGGAGATTTTGTTTTTGGTCAGTACGTCGGCGATACCGCCGCCCAGGGGGTAGTATACTCCACCGGTGCCGCCGGTGAGAATCGTCATGTACTTATACGACTTTGCCGTGCCGCTTCCCGCGCCGATCAGGATGGCCAATGCCGCCGTGCAAACAATCAGGGTCAATTTCTGGATCTTCATGCCAAGCTCCTTTGCTATTAAGTAAGATTATGGTTGTCAGCCTAAAATCAGTCGTTGGGGATCACACCGTTGCCGCAGGATTTCCAGCTCCCGGGCCGAAGGGGGGATGGCCTCGGTTGCCCTGGAGCAGTCCACCTTAAATCCCATGTTCTCCTGAACGTCATCGACGCCGATCCCCGGGTAAACCTCGGAGAGGAACATCTTGCGGGAATCCTCTTCAAAACGCATCACCGCCTTGTCGGTGATCACCGCTGATGGCCCGCCGCCGGTCAGCCCGGCCCGCTTGCGACCGTCGGGACCGTCGAGCCATCCCGGGCTGGTCAGATAGTCCAGCTTTTCCACGAATTTTCTTTTCTCGTGCTTCATGAAAATGATCGTCCGGTTGACGAACGAAGCCACGTCATTGGCGCCGCCGCTGCCCGAAAAACGAACCTTGGGCTTATGGTACTCGCCGAGAGAAGTGGAATTGAGGTTGCCGTAAATATCGACCTGAGCCGCGCCCAGGATTCCCACCACGCGTTTGCCGGTGAACCGGTTCTGCATGGTTGCAAAGGAATCGGCCAGGCCGCCGTTGACCGCCGTGCGGTACATGACCCGCGAATCGGCCACGGCCAGGGGGACTTCTTCCAAAAGGCTGTCGATGGCCCCAGTCTCAAAAAAAATCACGCAATCCGGTGCGCTGATATTTTTGGCCGCCATGGCCGCCAGCATGGATATGCCCGTGCCGCAGAAAATGATGTCGCCGTTGTTGATTTCCCGGGCCGCCACCACCGCCATCATCTCTTTCAAGGTGTACTCTTGCATGCTTCCCTCCCGATCAACGTCGATCCAAGTTTTTGGCATATCCGGTTTCAGGATCCGCCTTGATGTTCTCGAGACTTTGACTGCCGACCTTTTCCAACAGCGCGGCGTGATCCTCGACCCCGCGAATATACGTGTCGATGTAGTCGTCATAGCCGGTATCGCTGCGGGCGTATTCGGCGAACCGGTTCAGGTACACCGGATCGTAATCGTAATATCCGAAGCAGGCCGTGGGATAGGCGCCGTGGGGAACGTGAACGACGGCGTCCACGCAGAAAAAGGGAATGGCGTTGCGGTCGGGATCGGCCTTGAGCAGGTCCGTCGTTTCCAATTCCTCGCAAGTGACGATCAAATGCTCGGCGGACTTGGCCTGTTCCACGTCGGCAAAGGAAAGACCGGCGATACGGGCATTGCCCAGGGCATCGGCCTTTTGCACGTGAATGATGGTCACATCCGTGGTGATGGCCGGAACGAGCACCACCTTTTCCGTTTCTCCCCACCCGCCGAAAGGATTGTCCATCACGAGCATCTTCTCATCCGGAAGGCGCGGTTCTTCTTTTCTCAACGTGTCGGAAAACCCCCACCGGTCGATGATGTCCGATCCCAATCCCGAGCGGCAGGGCAGAAACGGCACGCCCATGGCGCCGGCCATGAACCGCAGGGTCATCTGATAGTTGGAGTAATCCTCCACCAGTAAGGTCCCTTCTTGGACCGCCTTGCGGAAACGTATACAGGTGGGGGCGAACCGGCCACTGCCGCCATAGGCAATTTCCAGACGGTCGACACAGCCCGCTCCGACCAGTTCGTCCACGGCCTGGCCGTTGGAATGAGCGTACAAATGCATGTTCTTGCGTTCCTGGCGGATAATTTCATACACGGCCGCCATGGGATTGCGGTTGAGGGTAAATCCCCCGATGGAGATGTGCGCGCCGTCAAAGACATAGCGCTCGACGGCTTCCCTTACGCTCAGCAGCTTGCTTCCCTCTTTGTTCAAAATGTGTTCCTCCCCAAATGCTCTGAATGATAGAATTGCACTATGCTCGCGGAAATATTTCAATGCCCGCATTGTAAACAAAGTTAATTTTGGTAGATTGAGGTTTACTATTGCGTTATCAAGTTGCGTGCCAGGAGACCGGTTGGTATTTTTTGGTTGTGATTCAAGAAAATTAAAATCGGACCGATTGAGATGAGGTGATGAGAAGGATGGTTGATGTGCGGAAAACGCTCAGGTGGGGTGTGCGGTATTGACTCAGCGAACGATTCGGTCGGCCATGATCAGCGTGGAGAGAGGAATCTGAATGCCGATGGCCTCGGCGGTGCGCATATTTACCCAGAACTGGAAATGGTCAAGGGTTGCGGAGGGGATGTCGCCGGGGGATTCACCGGCCAGAATGCGGTTGGCCTTTTGCGCCGCTGCCAGTCCCAGCTCACGATAGCTGGGGACCAATCCAAGTAGGACGCCATCGTCTGGAACCATGCTTTCCACCGCGCTCATGCTGGGGATATGCTGGGCATTCAGTTGGCTGACGATCTCGCGGCCCAGAGATTTGATTAGTGAATCGGCTGGAATATACACGGCATCGACCCTGCCCGAAATCCCGGTCAGTGTATTTTCGATATCGGCCTTGCCGGAAATGGGAAAGGGATGCAGGCTGAAACCGAAATCCCGGCTGAGCGTTTCGACCTGCTTTTTCTGGACCAGGGAATTTTGTTCAAGGGGGTTGTAGACAATTCCCAGGCGGTCGAACTCGCAGGTGTTTAGAAACGCCTTCAGTTGCTGCCCCACCGGTACCTGATTGCTCACGCCCACGGCATTGCAGCCGGAACGGGGCCAGGAGGCGACAATGCTCGTGGCCACGGGCAGACTGACCACATTGAAAACCACCGGGGTGGTGTTGATTCGGGAGAGAAGACGCTGTGTGGCCGTGGTGCCGAAAACATAGATCAGGTCCACGGGGCGTTCTTGAAGCGCCCGGATAATTCCATGGAGCCTGTCCACGGATTGGGCGGCATGATGGGGCTGGATGACGATTTTGTGGACGCCTCGGTCGAGGCCCTCCATGAATCCTCTTTCGGCATCGGTCTCCCCCCGCCAGGTGATCATGGCTACCGTCCGCACCCGCTCCGACTGGGCGCAGGCCGTACCACCCGGGATCGGCAAGGTTGGAAGCGCCAAGGCGATTAACATCCCCCATTTGATTTTCTCAACCCATGTCATCGGCGTTCTTTTCATTTTTCAATGATTTTTATCGGAGATCACTCATTCATTTTCAGCCGATCCATCCGCCGTTTCAGGGCGAACCGGCTAATGCCGAGCTTTTCGGCGGCCAGGGTCTTGTTGCCGCCGGTGTCCGTTAGTGCGTTTTCAATCAGCTCTTTTTCCACCAGAGCAAGCATGCGATCGATGGGCAGGCTGTCGATTTTTTCGCCCGCCTTGAAAAAATCGCGGATGCCGTTTCCCGCACCGCCGCGAATCTCCTGGGGCAGATGCTCGATTTCGATCACATTGTCCCGGGAGAAGATTACCGCCCGCTCGATGACATTGCGCAGCTCGCGAACGTTACCATGCCAGGGATGGGAGAGAAAAAGCGCCATGACCGCCTTGGAAGGAACCATGGTTTCCTTGCCCATTTCTTCGCAGAACGATTCCAGGAAATAGTCGACCAGCAGCGGAATGTCGGACTTACGCTGCCTGAGGGGCGGCAAATGCAGAGATGCCACATTGAGCCGATAGTAAAGATCCTGGCGAAACCGCCGGTCGCGCATGGCTTTTTCAAGATCCCGGTTGGTGGCGGCGATGACCCGCGCGTCCACTTCCAGATCCTTGCCGCTGCCCAAGCGCTTGAACTTTTTTTTCTCCAGGAACATGAGCAGTTTGGCCTGGGAGGGAAGTGCCATTTCACCGATCTCGTCCAGAAAAATCGTTCCTCCTTCGCCGAGTTCCAGCAGCCCGACCTTCCTGGCCTTGGCATCGGTAAAGGCCCCTTTTTCGTAGCCGAACAGCTCGCTTTCCAGAAGGGACTCGGGAAAAGCCGCACAGTTGATCTCCACGAAGGGGTGATCGCTACGCCGGCTTTTGTAATGGATGGCGCTTGCCACCAGATCCTTGCCGGTTCCGCTTTCCCCAAGGATCAGAACGTTGCAGTCGTCGGTAGCGGCCAGGAGTTCTATTTTCTCGAACACCGACTGCATGCCCTCGCTCTCCCCGACTATATTGGCAAACCGACGGGAACGTCGCTGCTGGTATTTGAGATATTCGAACTCACGCTTCTCCTTCTGGGCATCCAGGGCTTTGAGAATCATGCGCTTCAACTCATGCAGCTCGAAGGGCTTGTTGATGAAATTGTCCGCCCCGCGCTTGACCGCCTCCACGGTGGTCTGGGTATCCCCGTAAGCGGTCATGATAATCACGGCTGGGTAGTCGTCCAGTACCCTGATTTTCTCCAGCACGTCGATGCCTTGAATGCCCGGAAGCCTCAGGTCCAGAAGAATAAGGTCCGGCCGCGAGTTCTGGATCGACTCCAGGGCCGCTTCACCGCTATTGGCCGTTTCAATGGCAAACCCATCTTCCTCGAGCTCGATCGCAAGGGATCGGGCGAGCACGGTTTCGTCATCCACGATTAAAATACGCGCATGGGGCATGATGATTTCCTCATTTATTCGGCCGCCGGCAAAACAACAATCACATCGGTTCCCCGGCCTGTGGCGCTTTCTATATAAATGACACCCTTGTTTTCTTCGATCAGCTTGTGGGCGATGGACAGCCCCAATCCGGTCCCCGCCGGGTCCGTGGTAAAAAAAGGATCGAAGACCTTGGACAGTTGGTTCTCGTCTATCCCGTGACCCGTATCGCGGAAGCGGATTCGGACATAGCCGCTGCGCCTGTCGATGTCCTCCAGACTCATGGTCCCCGGTCCAATGGCGGAATCCTCGAAATCGCTCATCCACTGCATGAGAATTTCCATCCGGCCGCCGTTGGGCATGGCCTTGGTGGCATTGAGCAAAAGGTTTAAAAAAACCTGTTGGATCTGCTCCCGGTCGACCATTACGGGACGGGGCGGCCCGGCCCATGCCCGGACAGCCTTAATGCCATTGGCCCGCATTTTCTCGGTCGTCAGGTCCAGGGTCTTTTCCAGAATGGGCATCAGATCCTCGGGCTTGAACACCGGCGGTGACGGGCGCGAAAATCTCAACAGCTTGGAGACAATTTTGTCCAACCGGTTGATTTCGTCCAGGGTGCCGGAAATCAGGATCATCTCTTTATCTCCCTGGTTGCGGTTGGCCAGAACCTGTACGCTGGTCTTGATGCCGGCCAGGGGGTTGCGGATTTCATGGGCCATACCGGCCGACAACTCACCCAGGGAGGCCAATTTGTCGATTCTCACCATGCGCGTTTCCATGCGTTTGCGATGGGTGATGTCACGGATATCGGCAATGGCGCCCAGGGTGCGGTTTTCGGAATCCCTCAAGAGTGTGGTGTGAACCTCAAGGTATTTTTTTCCTTCATCGCCGGTTTCTATGATGATTTGACGATGCAGCCTTTTCCGGCGGCCGCCCAGGGTCGTTTTTAACAATCCCAGGACTTTGGTGAACCCCTCGTCATCGTCAACGGAGGCGCAGCCGCCATCCTCCAGCGGTTCCAGGTGGAGAATGCCGGCCGCGCTGGCATTGAAGGAGGTCGGATGATTGTTTTCATCGACGGTCAGGATGCCGCTGGTAACACTTCTCAGAATATTCTCGTTAAAGGTTTTCAGCGCGATCAGTTCGTCCCGACCGGCCTTGATGCGTTCGGCCATGTTGTTGAATTCGGTTGCCAGGGCGCCGAGTTCCTCGCTGCTCTGGATGCAAATGGTATGATCCAGATTGCCTTGTCCCAAGGCCGCGGCGCCCTGCATCAGCTGGTTGATGGGCCGGGTGACGCTACGGATGAAAAAATAGGCAACGGGTATCATCAGCCCCAGGACAATGATCATGAGCGTCATCACCCGCATCCGGAGCTTGAGAATATCGGAGAACAACTCGGACGCATTCTGGCTGATGGAGACACACCAGTCAAGCTCGCTGCAGGGGCGGTATACCATGAATTTCTCCTCGCCCAGAAATTGGTAATCGCCGAATCCCGCTTCTCCTTGCCGCATCCGATCCACATGCGCCTGAAAGCGAACATTGACGCTGTCCATTACGCCTTTGGCCAGAAGATGCTTTTTATAAGGATGATAAATTAGATGGCCGGCACGGTTGATCAAAAATGCATAGCCGTTTTTGCCGATCTGCAATGAACGGGCATAATTGATGAAACTGTCGGGCTCGATCTCAAACACCAGCACACCGACGGCTCGTTGACGTTGTTTGAAGTCGTTCACCTGTCTGGCCAGCACAATGGTTGGTGCGGCCTGGCCGGCTTCCATACTCGGATCGTAGAGCGCACCGCCTTTTTCCAGTGCGGTCGAAAACCAGCCGTGTTCCTTAAAAGAAATTGGGGGTGTGCCCGTTGGCGGTTTGCCGGTGGCCAAAATGGGCGAGCCCGAAAGATCGACCAAGGTGATCCGCTGAATATAGTGATGGGTCTTGAGGTATTCGTTCAGCAGGCGCTCCACATCGGTCAGGCGCTGACCGAATTCGTGCTGTAAAAAAGAAAGCTGGAGAAAAGGCGAATCTGATAGAAACCCGATGTCTTTTTCGGCGGTTTGAAAAAAGATATCCAGCTGTTGGGCGGTTTTCTCAGCCACATTGCCCAGTTGTTCCTTGGTTTGCGACAACAGCGCCCGCGATGCGCTCTCGTAGGCCAGATAACCGACGATCAGCGTGGGCAGGCCACCGAAGAGCAGGAGAATCACGATAAACTTGGAACGGATGCTGGAGAACATGATTTGGTTCTGAGTTCTGGGTTTTGGATTCTAAGTTAGCCGATCACTGAAAATTGATTACCGATAACCGCTATCCACCACCTCCACCGGATGCAGAACCGGCCATTGGCCCAGATGAGAAATTTGCATCTCGCAGGTGGGACAGTCGGTGACGGCGGTATGGGCGCCGCTGGCTTGAATACGGCCGATCAGATCCGAACCGATTTTTCTGCTGAGAGTATCGTTTTTGGCAGACAGCCCCCAGGTGCCGGCCATGCCGCAGCAATGGCTGTCCAGGGCATCGACGGTGGTTTGCGGTAAGGCCCGGATCAATTTCAGAGAGCTGTCGGGTTCGGCCTGCACCTTGAGATGACACGGCAGGTGATAGGCCAGATGCACGGGGTCCGTCTTTTTCTCCAACTTGTCAATGCAGGGCAGGATCAACCGGCTGAAATGAATCGTTTTGTCGGCCACTTGGTGCACCAGGCGATTGTCCACAAGATCGGGCCAATCCTTTGTCAGGGCCAGACCGCAGGAGGAGCAAGTCACGACGATGTGATCCACCTCGGGCAGCCAATGCGCCCAGCTCGAAAGGTTGGCGCGCACCTTGCCCCTTGCCTGGGGGATCATCCCTTTCGTGAACTGCGGCAGGCCGCAACAATGCTGGGGCGGCGTCAGAACCTGCATACCAAGCCGTTCCAGAATTCGAATCAAGGAGAGCCCAATGGCCGGACGCATATAGCCGGCATAACACCCGGCAAAGAAAAGCACCCGGGGGTGACCGTTTACCGGGGTCTTTTTAATCTGGCGAAAAAGGGATCGGGACTCAGGGAGAATGGCCGGCCGGTCGGCATGGATATCGGTAACCGACTGGGTCACCCGCCGCAAGGGGGGCATATTCACCATGGGTTTGATAGCTTTGGAAAAAGGACCACCGTAGCGCCCCAACGGTTCTGCGGCGGTCACCAGGCGGCTGTGCAGAGAGGCACCAAAACGCGCCACATATCGCGCACGCGCCTCAATGGCCAGTTTGGGAATGTTGACCTGTGAGGGGCATTCACTGTTACAACTGCCGCATCCTGCGCAGTAGTCGATCACTTCCTGAAAACGACGCTCAAAGATAGCGGCATCATTCACGGCACCTGAAATCAGAGCCCTTAGGACATTGGCCTTGGCTTTGGGAGCGGCGGCCTCGCGTCGGGTGAACTTGTAGACCGGGCACATGCGCGTGGCCGTGGTGACCGTAGTGCATTTGCTGCATCCGTGGCAGCGCTCGATCTCCTCTTCCCAACCGTCGGGCCAGTTCAAGTGGGCCGGTTTTGCGGGGCGCTGCCGATAGTCAACGCCAAAACGCAGGTGGCGGGTCATCTGGTCCGGAGTCGAGGCGGTTTTGATTTCCGGGTTAAGCAGGCCCTCCGGATCGAGAATGCCTTTAAACTGCCGAAAAAGAGGGGCGAGCCGGGGATATTGCCGGTCAATATAGGTGCTGCGCAAGCGGCCGTCGCCGTGCTCACCGGAAATGGCGCCGCCCAGGCCATTCACCAGGTCGAAGACCTCGTCAGCGATGGGCTGCAATCGGGCGATGTCTTCGGGATCCTTGAGATCCAGCAGGGGCCGGGTGTGCAAAAGCCCTTTGGCGATGTGGCCATAGACGACAAAGCGCACACCCTGGGCCTGCATGATTCGGTAAATCCCTTTGAAATAATCCACAAGCCGGTCGGTGGGCACCACGGCGTCCTCGACCAGGGCCAGGATTTTTTTTTCCCCTTTAAGTTTGTAAAGAATCGGTACGGCGGCTTTGCGAATGGCCCAGAACCTACTCTTTTCATCACTGGAGACCGCCAGGTGAGCTGCGCTGCACAGGCTCCGGTCTTCGATCAGGGCCTTGGCCTCCATGGCCAGTGCCTCGGTTTCTTTTTCGGAATGGCCGTCAAATTCCACCAAAAGGACGTTGTCCACACTCCCGGGAATACGCTCTTGCAGGATAGGATCACTGGCCCGGGCCAGTTCGAGCAGGGACTTGTCCATCACCTCAATACCGGCGGGCGCCATGGGCAGTACCGCCTGCACGGCCAGGGATGCCTTCTCGATGGTGTCGAAATAGGCGACCACCAGGCTGTCGGCCGAGGGCTTTTCTATCAGCCGGAACATCAGCCGGGTGGCTATGCCTAGCGTCCCTTCGGCACCGGAGATGAGCTTTTCCAGATGCAGGCGATCATCCCGCACCATCCCTCGCAGGTTATAGCCGGTGACGTTGTGACGCACCGCAGGGTAGGCGGATTCGATGGTGTCGCGGTTGGCAAGATAAAGATCAGCCAGTTTCCCGAACGGCTCCGGCAAGTTGGTCAGGGTACCGGCAGTCAAGTTTGAAAGCTGAATCGTCTGCCCCGTGGCCAGCACGATATCGGCGTCGATCAGATAATCGGCTACATTACCGTATTTCACCGAATGGGCGCCCGAGGCATTGGTCCCCACCATACCGCCGAAACTGGCATACTCGCCGCTGGAGGGATCAGGTGGGAAAAACAGCCCCTTGCCGGCAAGCTCTTTTTGAAGCTGGCCGAAGCGGTAACCCGGCTCGCAGACAAAGGTTTTCGAGGCGAGGTCCAAGGTGATCAATCGATTCATGTAGCGGGTGAAATCGACGATTACACCGGTGCCCAGGGCCGATCCGCACAGGCCGCTGCCGGCCCCCCGCGGATGGATGGAAACCCCGTGTCGCCGGCAGAAATCAACAATCCGAACCACATCCGCCGCTGTCTTGGGATAGGCCACTGCGGCCGGCCTGCGGGTAAAAATACTGGCGTCCGTGGCGTGCAGGCAAAGGGCGATGGAATCCCATTCGAGATCGCCGGAGAGTGCTTGTTTTAATGTATCAAACAGTAATGTCAATTTGTCTCGTTTCTATGATCCGTCAAGGTCCGTCCCATCCGGCCAGTCGCGCCCACAACCACCAGGCGGCATAAGCTTTTTGGTTGCCGTTTAAGGGCTGGCTGTGCGCCGCCTGACAGTCGTACCAATCGACGCCTTTGATATGGGCGCTCTGCCAGTTGGCGGCCCAGTTGCTGTCGTGGGACCCGTTGTTGTCGCTATCGTAATCGCAATTGTCGCTGACACGTTTATCGCCGTAGTAGGTGCCGTCCGGATCGTAGCATTCGATGTCGTAAAAATCGTAGAGCACCTTGTTGTTTGCGATACAATACTCTCGAATCTGCTGATTGCGCTGGTGCAGGTTGCTATTGTCGCCACTGCCATTGGCATGGCCGGTCATATAGACAAAAGTCACATGGGGATACTTTGACTCCAGCTTGCTCATGGGTTTAAGATATTTGCCGATCATATCGCGGTAGGAATAACCGGCTGCCTGGCCGCACCAGGACCAGACGATTACATTGACGTCGGCGTGCGAAGGATCTTTCAGATAGTCATAGGTCTCCTGCACCCAATTGGGATAATACCCGCCGTCTTTTTCCAACCAGCCGGTCTGATAGCCGCTGCCTTCTTCAAGGTCCAGGGCCCCGCCGCGTCCGCCGTTGTTCCAGGCAAAGATGTCCCTGGGCAGGGCCAGCCCTTTACCGCCCTTGTTGGCAAAGGCCACCAGGCCGGTCATGCCATTTGTGATCTGGCTGCCGTGGGAGGTATGTCCGTAACCAATGTGAAGGGTCTTTTTGGCGGCTTCGATGGCCGATTGGGGAATGGCGGTGATATCCGTGCACGTGTGATCGACGATAATCGGTCCGCCGGCCAACGCAAAGGGGACAGCGGCTAAAACGATTGCAAGTGCTATGGCGGCCGGGCGCAGCAGAGATGCCGCGCGCCATTTAATCCTCGGGGTAGCTCGGTTCATGGTCGTCTCCTTATTGGATAGGGTTGTTGCTGAGAAAAAGAGAGTTGGCAGGCAGCGTCGCCGTCGCCTTTATCTTGTGACCCGTTTTACCGCCCGTTGCAGGGCTGCGCTTATCTTGCGGGCGGGCCAGGCCGTCACCGACCAGCCGATGGCCATGATCATTAACCAGACCACCACTTCACCGGCCTGGCTTAACTCCCTTGCCTGCGTCAACATGGGACCCAAAACCACGGCGCATATAAAACCGAAGAGGATGCGCCAGGTGTCGGCCGATAACAGCACATAAAAGAACAGATAGGTGGCGGAGAGCCGTCGATTGGACATGATTGCGCCTTTGCAAGTTGCTTGGGTAAAGATAAAGTCAGGTTTTTCTGAATAAATTCTTTTGCGCGCAGGGTCAAGCCCCGGATTGACCTAATTTTCTTTTTCCCTTATGCTGAACCCATAAACCGGAACCCCGTTATGGATGTAAAGACAAGCTATGAAATCCTGGAAGTCGATTTCCAGGCCGATGAAGGCACGATAAAAAAGGCCTACAAAATCCAGGTGAGACGCTGGCACCCGGACCGGTTTCCCCAGGGGGCGCCAAACAAAGCCGAGGCCGAGGAAAGGCTGAAGCAGATCAATATCGCCTATGCCCGGATCAAGGAGCACCTGGCCCTGCATCGTACCGAACCCGCCGGCCCTTCGTCCACCCCTTCTGAAAAACCATCTTCCCGGGATTTTGCCACCGACAAAGCGTCATCCGAAAAATCCGCCGGGCGATCGTGGGCTGACCATCTGTTCGACGCCCTCAATGCGTTTGCCGGCAGCCGTGCCGATACCTCGCAGACGTCCTCAGGCAATCGGGACAAGGCCCGCAAAAAACGAAGCTTCGAAGATGTTCTGGGCGAAATGACCGGCAAGCGGCCCCCATCCGGTAAGAAACCAAACAGAAGCGAGTTTCAGCAGCGCCATGCAACGCTTCGGCAAAAATACCGGGGGCAGGGTGGTCGCGTGGGAAAAGTGGAACCCATGCAAGACAAAGGGCCGGTCAAACCGGTTGGCCGGGTAAGGGGAATCGGTCGGAGCCGATGAAACGTGGCTTGTATTCGCATCCCTTGAAACCCAAGGCGATCCCATGCAAACCAAATATGGGATTACCGTTATCGCAGGCACGGCCAGCTCCTACAGCAAGAAACCTGAATGACGGCATTTGCGCGGAACTGTAGGAGCGGTCCATGACCGCGAAAAAGAAATCAGGCTATACGCGATTTCTCTGCTTGTCCCCATGCTTTTATCGTTGCCCATAAGAGGCGAGCAGCGCCACGATAAGTCGCCAGGTTTTTTCGACTGACGGAAGATACATCCGTTCCGATGGCGAATGGGGATTCTGAATGGTCGGCCCCATTGAAATCATGTCCATTCCCGGGCACCGGCTTCCGATGATTCCGCACTCCAATCCGGCATGTATGGTCTGCATAACCGGCTCGGCGTTAAACAACTCCCGGTAAACCGCTTTTGAGCGATGCACCAGTTCGGATTCGGGATTCATGGGCCAGGACGGATAGCCGTCGCCGGTCTGCACAGTGGCCCCAAACAGGCGACCGATGGCTTCAACGGTCGAGCAAATCGTGTCCATGCCGGATGGTATGGAGCTTCTCTGGCTGGAGATCAGCCTAAGCTCACCGGCCTTGAGTTCTACAACACCCAGGTTGACCGATGTTCTGACAAGCAGGGGCGCGTCGAGTTCCATGGTGACGGGGCCGTTGGGAAGTGCAGCCAGTAAATCGATCACCCTGTTGGTGTCGGTTGATGACAACACCCGATGGTCGGTGCCGGCGGTTTCGATTTCCTCAATGCGAATACGCATATCCGGTTCGGTTCGGCGAAAGTCCATGGCGATCTCTTGAAAAGTCTTCTCGATGGCTTGTTTCAATGCCGGGACCCGACTTTTTTCGCAGGCAACCGTGGCTCGGCACATGCGGGGGATGGCGTTTCTGGCAGTGCCGCCGGCCAGGTCGGCAAGCTTAAAGGGAACGGCCGACGAGCCGGTGCCGAGCAGCCGAGCCATGACCTTGTTGGCGTTGGCCCGGTGTTTATCGACGTCCACGCCGCTGTGCCCACCGAACATACCCTCGGCCGTAATCCTCAAAAGGGCCGTTTCAGCCTGTATGGGCTGGGTGTCCATCGTTTGGGAGAGCGTCGTCGAGCGGCCGCCGGCGCAGCCGATCACGAACACGCCTTCTTCTTCCGAGTCGAGATTGACCAGGATGCGCCCGGAGAGCAGGGCGGGATCCATTTGCATGGCGCCGGTCAGCCCGGTTTCCTCGTCCACCGTGAAAAACAGCTCCAGGGCCGGATGCCCGATTTCGGGGCTGTCCACCAGGGCCATGGCCAACGCCAGGGCAATCCCGTTGTCGGCCCCCAGGGTTGTGTCCACGGCGTGCAGCCAGTCGCCGTCCTGCACCATCTGGATGGGGTCGGTGGAAAAATCGTGGTCGGAATCGGCGTTTTTTTCGCAAACCATGTCCATGTGGCCCTGCAAAATGATCGTGGGCGCGGTTTCGAATCCGGGCGTGGCCGGCACCTCGATCACCAGGTTTCCGATTTTGTCGCTGTTTACGACAAAACTACGGTCCGCGGCCCACTGCCGCAGCCAGTCGGCGAGTTGGCGCTCTTTTTTGGAGCAACGCGGAATGTGGTTTATTTGCTCAAAACAATCAAGGACGTTGCGGATTACAGGGTCCATTGCCCCTCCTTCTTTTTATCTTTGCCCGTGCCCCGAGAGATTCAGGTCCGGTGGAAAAATGCCGATAATAATCATTGTATACGGTTTTAATTGAGAGACAGGTACCATGAACGTAAAACTTCTATTTATCACAACTTGGATTTTTTTTCTTTGCTGGAAAAAAGCCGACGATGGCTTTTTGTTGTTTTGCGCGTTTTTTGCCGCCGCTCTATGTGTCTGCGTGATTTGCTATCGCATGGAAAATCCATTTCCCCATAAGGACGAGGATGGCGAGTGAACTCCGACAAGTCCGCCGGGTCATGACCCGCGGCCGTTTCTCGTGCTCATTTCATAAAAAAAGCCGCCCGGAGTTATCGAGGGGCGGCGTTGACGGACGATCTTGATGGGTACAGGGGCTGGCTGAAAGATAAAGGGCCCCTTTATTATTGTGCGCCGTAAGGTCTTGTGGCCTATCCAAAGGTAATCCGTTGGGTGCGTTGCAATTAAAACCGGGATGGCGTTTTTACGATAAACGTACGATGTGCCTGATTCGCAAAAGCCCGGCTATTTTTTCGTCGAGGAGTATCCGTCGGCGTACCAACCGCCTCCTTTCAGCTCGAAACTGCATCTGGAGATGATCTTTTTGGCCTTCTCATGGCATTTTGGGCACTCAATGGATTCGGTATCCATGCGCACCAGCTTCTCGGTGATCTCACCACATTTACACTGAAACTCGTATACCGGCATGTTGTATCCTTTCCTGGTCGGCAAGAAGCATTGATTGCACCGACCGCCGTTCTTTTTTCTGCCAACTTAGTGCCGATTGGAAGCCATGTCAAGGCCCGAAAATGAAGAAGGGATCAGCTTTATTCAGCCAATCCCTTATTGTTTTTTTGGTAGCGGGGGCTGGATTCGAACCAACGACCTTCGGGTTATGAGCCCGACGAGCTACCAGACTGCTCCACCCCGCATCAAGTTAAAAACGCAATATAAACTAATGGTCGGCCACAGTCAAGAGAAAATTATAGAAAAAGTCGTGACCGTGTTTTATTCTCTTCCGGCCGCCCCTGTCCCCCATAAAGGGTTGCCGTTTGTTGTGACGGTAACAGCCGTTTTGTTGTGATCATGGCGTGCGATTCCCCACGGTATTGCAACTGGGGTAGTTCTTCTGGTTTATCGGGATGTTGGCGTGCAATCCAAATCCCTGTGCGCAAATGCCGATTTTTTTTAGCAGCCTGACCAATTCGTTACGTTCGTCGGGGGTCAGGACACTGGCGATTCGATCAAGCTTTCTCGCGTGTTTTGAGAAGACGATCTTGATCAGTCGGGACCCCACCGGCGTAAGATGCAAATTATAGCGCCTGCTGTCTGCCGGGTCCTGAATCCGCTCCACCAAGTCCTTGTCCACCAATCGGTTGACCGCCGCCGTCATCGAACCACTGGTTAGCTGTACTTTTTTTCCAATGGTGTTAATGGGCATTGGCCCTTTATTCAACAATACTTCCAGGATACCAAAATCACTTGGGACAAGCCCGGTTCCGGAAATGCTCTCCTGTCCGACCTTTTCAAAAGCTCGGGCAGCCCGCCTTAATACCACTCGTATACGTAATCCTGTTTCCATGATTGTACGATGTACCCACTTAACTTGTCGCCAAGATGGCTGAAAGGAATAATGAGCATTGTTAGGGCGGGCAAACAGGAACATAAACTGCCTTACGCGTGTTTCCTGATTGCATCCGGCGTTCTGTTCGGCAGGGGGTGAAAGTGGCGGCAGGAATCGATTGAACATTGAGCGTACAACTAAAGGATCGAACGCGGCGGATTGCTCCCGCTGCGAATTTAACACTCTGATTGAGGCATCCCGATTGGCGGCTACCGTAAAATCTCCCGAAAAGTGCAAGAGGCCATCAGCCGGTACCCCTTCTGTTTGCCCTTATAATCCCTTACAGTTCTCCCTCATCGATTAACCACCCCCAATGGGGACTTGGCATTGGATCATTTTGAACGTTTGAAGCAGAACGGCGATGTTCTCTGCCACTATCCACATTTGTTAACCTTAAATAGATCGCCCATTTGCTCCTTGACTAACCAAACATCTCACTTGCCCGGTTGTTTTCAGACCTATTGTGATGACCGGGGGCATCGCTTTTTTCATGCATGCATGATATCGTTTCCCATATTTTTCGTATCTATACGAGAAACAATCAAGCGGGCTATACCATATCGTCGGCGGTCGCACAACAAATAGATTACCCATCTGTTACCCAATAAATAGGTAGCTTGTGGGTATATCGCGGGGTGTGCTATGGTTTTGCCATAGAAACAGGGCTTCTATACAGCTATCCGATATCCGAAAAAGAAAAAATGGCTAAGCCAAAAAAAAAAGATCCACGTTCCATTTGTCTGCTTATCGGGCTATGTCTCGTTACGGGGTTATTTCTGACCCATTGTGGTGCGATAAAGGCTACATACTGGATAGTTAAAAACACAATTGTCCTGACTTACCACGTCACCAAGTTCGCGGGCAAAACGGTTTACACCGTGGGAGAATTCACCTTCAACGTGGTCGCGGCGCCTTTCTCATGGCCCTTGACTCACGAGGAGATCGAAACCATAGACGGCCTTTCGCCCAAGGAGGCCATTGCCCAGGGACGGGTTAAAACCTCTCCTTATGTGGTTCGCGGCAAACGCTATGTGCCCATGAGTGTCGAGAAAGCAAAATCGTATCGAGAAAAAGGAATTGCCTCGTGGTACGGCAACGAGACGTACCACCAGCCTGGCGGGCACATGACCGCCAATGGCGAGGCTTTCGATCCGGACGGGCTTAGCGCCGCACACAAGCTCTTGCCCCTGCCCATGTTTGTAAAGGTAACCAACCTCTCCAACAAGCGCAGCATCATCGTTCGCGTCAACGACCGCGGGCCCTTTGTCAAAGGGCGCATCATCGACTTGAGTGCCGGAGCGGCGAAGAAACTGGGGTTTCACAAACAGGGCACGGCCCGGGTGTTGGTGGAGGCGGTGGAACTGAAGGGATAATGGATTTACCGGGAGTTACAATCCGTATTGGTACTTCACGACCAGGTTGAGGATGAGGGGGGGCCGCACCTGTTTCCTTATGGCTTTTTTGTCCAGATTGTTGCTTGTACAAGTCATGTCCGGACGCCACCACAATTCACCTTCGTAAAGGGCAGGCAAAGGCAGGGGCGAATGCCAAACGATGTCTGTCGGCGCTTCCTGCCAGCCGGGAAGGGGGGCTTTGTTCCCCTCGCTGAAATATCCAAGGACCAACCGCTGCTTATCGGTTTCGAGAAAAGCCTTGCCATCACTTTCGGCCATTCGTTGTTGGGCATTGAGAAATGTAGGAGCAGAATCCAGGGTGTAGGTGAATGACGCAGCAAGAGATCTGAAAAATGACATGCCGATCTAAAGAGCCGGCAAATCCTGGTCAACATCGCCTGGCGACACCGCTTGTGCGGGACCGTTGGGGGTTTGAATGTCAATGCCGTGCTCGGCAATCCAACCGAGGTGTTCCCTTTTAACGCTGGCTTCTCCGCCAGGCTCGGACGGCTTCGTTGATCCTTTTGAGCATATCTTGAAAAATATGGGGGGCTTTGCCCGCGAACGCGGCGGTTTTGGTGGAGCAGAGAATCAAAACGGTACGCAGCACGGTTCGGCTGTAAAAAGGCATGGCCAGGTAGGAGCGGATTCCCCGGGGAACGAACAGTGCCCAGTCAATGGGTTTGATGCTGTCCTGGGTGTCGTCCACCACGAGGTAGCCCAGTGAATAGCGATTGATGTCTTCGGCAATGGTGCCTTTATAGGAGAAGCTCTCCGCCCGCTGCATGCCTTCAAACGGTGCGCCGGCGCCATAAACGGTAACCACGTTTTTCCGCACATGGACATCCGAAAACAGAATCCCTTCATATTGATCCGCGGCCAATGGGCTTGCCAGACAGGTCTTCATAACCTCGTTGATGTCCACAAGGCCCGCTATTTTTGCTTTCAGGGCTTGCATGTCCCTGTTTTTTGAGTCGGATACCGCCTTGCAGTCAGCCTTGATCGTCTTGGGGGCTTGAAGGGAGATACGGATAATTCGGTGTCCCTTGTGAACCAAATAACGGACGATCGCCCTGGACTGGATCTGCTTTTTCCTGTCAACGGCCGCTAAGGTCAGTCTGCCATTCCATTTCCTTGTGAGGGGCAGGCTTTTCAGGGCGTCCATCAGGGCTTGCTTGGTGTTGTCGCAATAGAAAGCATCCAGGGAGAGCTTCCTGAAATCCATTTCTCCGATACCGAACATCCGTTTTGCCCAGGGGTTGGCGCAGATGAGATCCTGACGCCCGTATCCGAACAGAAAGACAGGGTTGTTGCTATCCTCGATCATCAATCTGAGTTCAAGATCGGTATCCAGCACGCCCTTGATGACTTTGACCGTGTCATCCACATTCAGAAGGTACCCGTAATAATAGGAGGGGGCCTGATGATTGACCGCACCGGTCAGCTTGAGCCAGGAAATCTGGTCGTTCCGGTTTTTTACCCTAAAGACGGAGGCCGCGGTTTTGCCTTCTTTGACCATGTCTATGAAGGTGTCCACGATGTGCTGATCCTCAGGCAGCAGGTTCGCGTTGCGGTAAGTGATGTTTTTCAGGAAAAGGGCTCCGTCGATGCCCGGGGCAACGTTGAAATTTTCATTGAGAAAATCAATGCGGGCCTTTCGGATTTCAATGCGCCACAAAAGGGCGGGGAAGTCATTGATGAAACTATAAAGGTCTTCGATTGAAATGTTTTGTGAGATATTTGATGGTTGGGTCAAAGGCAGTTCCAATAAAATAAAGAATTAATATAAGATTTAACGAGTTATAGATCAGCGTGCCATCAATTGCCAAGAAACGGGAATAATAGAAGAAAGACTTCAATTGCATCCGCGCGGCGAATAGGTTACACACTCCATTGAAGGCGCTTTATCCTTACACACCCTGATCCTATAATATCCGCCGGCCTCATGTTGCGGCCGGTAAGCCATATTGGCAAATGGTTCCACCAAGCGGCAGTCGCTTCCATCGCTTGGAACATCTCTTTGTTCTGGCGAGGAACGAAAATAACTTGCTTTCTTAACCAAACCCTAATGCTGGGATGATAACGGTTTTCACCGTTCAAGCTATAAACCATTGCACCGCCGACTCTGGACGAATAGAAAAGGATCGACACCATGCACGATGCCTGCATTTTGCTCAATGGGGATTACACCGTTATAGGCTTGGTCGATTGGAAAAAAGCCATGGGACTGATGTTTGCCGGTAAAATCAAGGTGTTGAAGTATGCCGACCGCAAAATTCGCAGCGTGGGACGCACATTCCTCATGCCTGCGGTGGCCGTTTTGATCAAGGTGGTAAGAATTGTCTATCGCAGTCAGATTCCCTTCTCGCGCCGTAATGTCATGATCCGGGATAATTTTACCTGCATGTATTGCGGTGGTCGGAAGGCCCCTCTTACCATCGATCACATCGTTCCTCGTGCGCTGGGCGGCAAATCCACCTTCGAGAACTGCGTTGCCTGCTGCAAAACATGCAATACCAAAAAAGGTGCCCGCTTACCAAGGCAAGCAGGCATGTCGCTTCGTCGCCGACCCTGGCAGCCCACCATTTCCGAGTTTATGCGTATTCGCCTGCAACAATCCGGCGTGTACGGCCTGCTGACCGAGCTTGGCCTGGAGGCATCACTCGCCAGGTGACAGGCCGGGCGGGCTAAAAAAAGGCTGGCGGCGTAGAGTCGAGCATTTTCAGCGCATCGATCAAGCGTTGGGGGGCGGTGTGCACGGCCAGAAGCTCCCCGACCTGCGTCAGCCCGGCAATGGCTTTGCCGGAAATTCGCTCGGCGGCCTTGAGATTTCCCTGCTCCAGGTGGACATAGGTCCCGGCGGCTCGGATCAGCGCCTGTAAAAGCCGCTTTTCATCACCGGTGGCGACCAGCCAATAGGTTTCGAGAAATTCGTGGGTCTCGAAAAACAGCCCTTTGGTCCAGATCGTCAGCGCCACGTCAATGGGGGCCGCGATATCGTTGGCGTCCAATGTGCTCAGTACCTCCCGGTAGGCTGCCAGACGCCCGTGGACATAATCGGACACACAGGGCGGCGGCCCTTCATCGAGAACGGCTCGGGCCTCGGTTTCCACCGGATCGAGGCTTTTGTCTTGTATCGCCACTTTAAACGCTTCGGTTAGAGAATTGCGCACATTGCGGCACAATCGGTCATTAAATGGATCGAATCGATTGTCAGAGATCATTTTTATCGCCTTCTACCTCCCTGAAAGGTTGTCATCTTCTGCAAACTGTTTTATCATAACCAAAGAGCTTGCGAAATAAGACCTATGAAATCACAACTTGTAAACGCGTCCACCTTTAACCAATAGAACCATAATCCCGCCGGTTTGACTTCAACTGTATGGCTTAATTGTTTCCCAATTCCGGTATGCTGAGGCAGTAACCAAGGCACGAACTGTTTTTCTTTAGAAAGGATATCCATTTTGAAACCGGTCAACGGTCATTTAGAAATTTTAGACAAAGGCTTCGGTTTTTTGAGAAACGTCGACAGCAATTACCAGGCCGGTCCCATGGATACCTTTGTCCCTGCGTTCATGATCAATAAATACGGTTTGCGGGAAGGCGCGTTTATCGAAGGCACGGGAGAGCCGGGCAATCCGGGGAACCAGAACCTGAAGCTGGCCTCTGTGGATCAGGTGAACGGTGTCGATCTCAATCGGTATGCCCAGACCGAAACCATGCATGCCATGACCAGCATCAACCCGAATCAGCGTCTGCGTATGGCCCAGGGGCCGAAAGATCTTACCGGCCGGGCATTGGACCTGATTGTTCCCATGGGGCGGGGGCAGCGCGGGTTGATCATTTCTCCGCCTAAATCGGGAAAAACGACCCTGCTGCGGCATATGGCCAACTCGGTCACCGCCAATGACCCGGAAATAGATGTCTTTGTTTTGTTGATCAACGAGCGCCCGGAAGAGGTGACCGATTTCAAACGGGGGCTTAAAAATGCCCACGTGCTCTATTCATCGGCGGACCAAAGCATCGCCCAGCACATGCGAATGACCCGCCTTGCCGTGCATACGGCCATGCGTTGTGCGGAAACCGGTCGCGATACCGTGGTTTTCATCGACTCTCTGACTCGCATGGCCCGGGCTTTCAACGCCGAAACGGAAAGCTACGGCCGCACCCTTTCGGGCGGGCTCGGGGCCAATGCCATGGAAGTCCCGCGTAAAATATTCGGCGCGGCCCGCAACATTGAGGATGGCGGCTCGCTGACCATTATTGCCACGATCCTGGTGGAGACCGGCAGCCGCATGGATGACATCATTTACCAGGAATTCAAGGGCACCGGCAACATGGACCTGGTTCTGAATCGCAATTGCGCGGAACGCCGCGTCTTTCCGGCCATTGACATCCGTCAGAGCGGCACCCGCAAGGAGGAGCTGCTGCTGGATAAGGATGAACTTAAAAAAGCGGTGGAAATCCGCCGAGCACTGGCCCGCAAGGACACCACCGAGGCCATGTCCGATCTTCTCGAATATCTGGACCGCAATCGCAAAAACTAACGACCAGTTAAAGATTTGTTAATTTTTTCCAAAATAGCTGCCCAACGCTTGCTTTTTTAATTTCTGCCCTTATTGTCTACCGCGCACCCTGTCGAACCTGCGACAGGGTGCTTTTTTTTAACGGAATTTAAAAAAAAGGAGCAAATAATGACTGATCGTTCCCACATTACCCTCTACAGCGGCGGCCATAAAGGCACCGAAGCCGAGTTCGGAAGTCTGGCCGAAACCTGGGGCATCCGAGAAGTGAATTTTTCGTTCGAAGGCCACAACATTCAGCGCACCCGGGGCGTGCATGTTCTGTCCCCCGAGGAGCTGGACAAGGGCAATGTCAGCATGGAAATCGTTTCGGCGCGTATGGGCCGAAAGTTTGCCAAGGCCGAGAAAATTCGCAAGGTGATCCAGGCCATTTTTCACATGGTCAACAATGGCTATCATATTCTCGCCGTGGGCTGGATTCAACCCGATGACACGGTCAAGGGCGGCACGGGGTGGGGCGTCGAACTGGCCAGGCTGTTCAATCGGCCGGTTCACGTTTACGATCAGGATAAAAAAGCCTGGTTCGGCTGGCAGGATAACGCCTGGGTGGAAGATTATCCGGTTTTGGAGAAAAACTCGTTCGTGGGCACCGGCACGCGCAATTTATCCGATGAAGGCCGCCAGGCCATTCACGAATTTTTCGAGAAATCGTTCGGCGCGGCCTGATACCATTTCTAAAAGCGCATTTCACGGTTGCCGGCTGCCCGGCAACCGTGAAGGCGATTACTTACCTTTAAATCGGTTGAAGCCGACCTTATCCCTGGGAAGGCTGTCATACGGATGCGGCGTGGGGTGCCGGGCCGGATAACCCATGCCGATGATGGCCGATACCTCCACGCCCGCCGGTAGACCCAACACCTCGGCGGCGTATTGACCGGAGGTTTTGCTCGTATCATAATCTCTTTCACGCAATTGAACCCAGCAGCTTCCCAAACCAAGATCCGCGGCGGCCAGATGCAGAATCAGAGCTGCGATGGAAACGTCTTCCACCCACACGTCCGATTTCTCCGGATGGGCGCAAACGGCGATGGCCAGTGGCGCCCCGGCCAGAAACGATGCGCCATGCTCCTTGGCCTGAGATAGACGCACAAGGGTTTGCGGGTCATCGACCACAACAAATTCCCATGGGTTGAGGCTTCGTGAAGAGGGGGAGCGCAGGGCAGCTTCAACCAGAATCTCCACCTTTTCCTTTTCGACGGGCCGCTCCTCGAATTTACGAACGCTTCTCCGTGATCGCAGCAAATCGATAAACATCGCGTTTTCTCCCGCTTTCCAGTTTTGACTCGTAAACCGCACTTCCTTTTTACGAGACGATCACTTATGCGTGGCAGCTATTTTCCACAGCATTTCTTGTATTTTTTTCCGCTTCCGCAGGGGCAGGGATCGTTGCGGCCCACCTTGGGTCCCTCGCGGATCACCTGAACCGGCTGCGGCGGCTGGCCGTCCTTGAAGTACCATTTGCCGTCCCTGCGCACGAACTCGGCGATTTCGTGGTGATCGAAGGCCTTGCCGTTCTTGCGGTAGCGGGCCAAAAACTCCACCAGACCCGATTCGTCTTCCACCTTTCCCTTCTCCACGTTGCGGATCGAAAGGGATTGCCACTCTAGGCGCTTGGACCACGCTTCGGTGCCTTTGCGGTCGTCTTCCTCGCGGCTTTCCGGCAGGGTGGTTTCGAAAATATAATCAAAGGCCTTGGTCGCATGGGCGGTGTAGCGTGAGCGCATCAGGGCTTCGGCGGTCTCGGCGACTTTTTGCCCTTCGATCAAGGGTTGACAACAATCGGCGAATGCAATCCCACTTCCACAGGGACATTCTTGCATGTTTTGGCTCCAGATTTGGGTTAATGACGATGGTGATTCATGGGCGGACCAGACTCCGCCCTTTTTTCTGGCAACCGCCTATAAGGGGGATTGCATTGTCCTGTCAAGTAAAACTGCTCATTTCAACAATTGCACCATCAGTTATAATCGATAATTTCTCGGGCGATGGATTCAAGATCTTCCCGGCCATTTACTTCCTGCAGGAGAATGGCAAATTCATCCTCACCCAGACGGGCAAGTAGATCGTTTGAACGGAAGCGTTCCAACAAACGGGCCGCCACGGTTTGAAGCACACAATCTCAAGCGGCATGCCCGAACCGGTCATTGACGGCTTTGAAGCCGTCCAGGTCAAAATACAGAAGTCCGGCGACGTTTCCCTGCCGTTCTGCGAAACTCAACATTTTTTGGCTCATTTCCATAAAAAAGGCCCGGTTGGACAGGTTGGTCAGCGAATCCCGGTAGGCCAGGGCCTGCATGCGTTTATCGTGTTCTTTCCGTCCAAAAAAATTGGGCACGTAGAGACTGTGTTTGATATCGGGAATACGAGCTACATATTCGTTTATGCGATGCGGCGGCGCCATGATAAAATCGCAACCCTCGTCACCCAAAGCTTTACACGCATACTCAACGGCAACCAGGGGGATACCGAACGCTTCGCTGCACCATCCTGAAGCATAGCCTGTGTTGAGAATACATACCGGCTTTTCGGCCACATTGCCGCTTTCGATCCAGGATTCTGCCTCGAAGCTGTTTTCGTGCCGGTAGAATAAAATGGCGGTTGCCGCCCAGCCTGAAAATACCCTGAAAGACATCCATAATCGATGCGCCAAAGTATTTTTCCACGCTTTGTTGGGCCTGGAAGAACAAGGGTTCCATTTTGGACGGAACGCAGGCAGACAGCCTGCTAAGGTTTTTTTCTTTTTGCGTCATGTTTTGCACTTCGTTGAATGAATGGAAAAAAAGAGTAAAAAAGGCAGAACCCTTTTGAGGTCCTGCCATGCACCGCTGTTTTTTGCGGGTTTAATCTGTGTTGCCTGTCGAAGCTCCGCCGTTTTCCATGACCCTAAATCTTGCAGTTGGCACCGGCGATGCACCGATTGATGAAGTATGCAAGCACAAGTATCGTCAGTGTGGTTCCTATCATAGGGCACCTTCCTTTCGGTTATCCCGCTACATCGATCCCCGGATCGCACCCCAGGTTTGGATCTTTGTTTTCACAGTCGAAATTTTTTTCGCGGGTATCAACGTGTCCTTCACTCTTGTCGTCTGTATAATCCTGAATTTTATCTTCCGCCATGATATCACCTCTCTGGTTGTTTGTTGTTGGTGTCTTGCTTGCTTAAAAAATGCGACAGTTAGCGGGTTTTGCAATATTAGTCGGCTGGCTGGTTGATGGTAGCTCAAAACTATCACATCCTCGGCAGGTGGGGGTTGGGTTGGTCCCTTTTCGTGAATCGCCGTGCCCCACCGTCAAACAGGCGCCAACAAATACTTGCCGTGGAAACGCGTGTCCTCGGATATGTGCCATCGTTCGTGCGCCAACGCATCCAAAAAACGCTGGTCGTGGCTGACGAGCAACAACCCGCAGGGGCAACCCGCCAGGGCCTGCTCCAGGCATTCGATGGAAGGCAGGTCGAGGTGATTCGTCGGCTCATCCATGATGATGAGATGGGGAGCGCCGACAATGCCGGACGCGAGAAGGAGTTTTCGAATTTCGCCAGGGCTGGGCTCGGTACTTTCCAGAAGACGCTGGGGCATTGATCCCAGGCAGCTGACGACCGTCATCAGTCTTCCGAGTTGTTCGGCGGGAAGGTCTGTCGCTTGTGCCATAACCGCTTTTGAGCCGGGAATATCGATTTCCTGGGGCAGATACGTGACGCGGCTTTGGGGAAGATTGAGCAATTGGATAACATGTTTGATAAACGTGCTTTTGCCGCTGCCGTTGACGCCTGTCAGGGCAATCCGGGCATCAGGTTTCATCGATAAATCGGGAAAATGCAGCCATCGGTTTTCCCCCAAGGGCAACTTTCCGGCAGGCAAATCGAGAAGGGCATTGCGCTTTGACTTTTCGCCGGCAACCCAGATACCCAGGGTCTGGGACTTTTTTACCTTGATGCCCTCCAGCTTGATGCGTGCCTGGGATATGCGGCCGCCGAGTTGGTTGAGGCGTTTGCCGGCAAAGCCGTCTTTACCGGTTATGCGCGCCAGATTCTTCTTCTCGCGTGCATCGTGGTCCTTTGATGCAAGTCCCCGTTTCGACCGCTTTCGATTTGCCTGGGAGGCGGCATCCCTGCGTTTGGTCGCCTCACGCGTCAGCCTTGAAACCTCTCGTTTGGCTTGAACGCGCCGGGTTCGAACGCTCGTTTCGTCCTGCGCGGCCTGCTTCAGACCCTCTGAATAGTTGCCGGGTCTCAAAACGGCATGCGGCGGATCCAGGAAAAGGCATTGATGGCATAGCGTATCCAACAGCTCGCGGTCGTGGCTGACCAGAATCCCCGCACCGCGAAAGGTCGAGAGCGCCGCGAGCAATAGATCCCGTGCTTCACCATCCAAATGGTTGGTTGGCTCGTCCACGGCCAGCACTTGCGGTTTTCTCCACAGGGCAACCGCGATCTGAGCCCGTTTGCGCTCACCATGGCTAAGGGTTTCCCAGCGCGCCATCCAATCGTCTTCAATGGCCATGCGATCCTTGATGACGAAAGCGTCTCTATCCGCGGCATGAATCAAATCGTGCAGGTGATCGGGCGCCTCATCCGTCCGTTGCTCACAGTAAATCGCAAATTCAGGCGTGACGATCTGACCCTGGTTGGGAGTTAAAACGCCGGTGGCAAGTTTCAGGAGGGTGCTTTTACCCACACCGTTGGCGCCCACGATTCCCGTCCAGCCTCTGGAATAGTGAACCGACAAATTGACGATCAAGGGCTGGGCAGCCCTGTCATAAGTAAATGAGACATTCTGAAATCGGATTGATAAATCGGCCATCGGTATCCTCCAAATAAAAAAGCCACGGTTGCCCGTGGCTTTTTGGTGGAATCAAGTTGTCCTGGAAGCAACGGGGTTAGAAATGGTCCTCATCACCATGCGCGCAGCCGGAATCCGGTAACACACTTAAAGCATGCTGCCTGATATCACCGATATCTCGATTGGAATTCGGATGCGATCATGGATAGACTATCTCTTCATTCCGTATGCTCCTTTTTTATTTTTGCGGTGGTCGATTTGTGAAAAACCGTGTTTTCAATACTCGTCGATAGGTATCACCTACAGGGGAATCTGTCAAATAGAGCAGCTTCCAAAATCAGGGCAATCGCATATAAACCAAAAAATGGAAACCGTTGTCACAGGCAAGGGCAGCGCTTACAGGAGAAAATCTGAATGATGGTATTTACGTGAAGCTGTAGACAATATGGTTGAACGCGAACCACCACCGACAATAAAAAGGCCTGCCATACCTTGAAAGCGTGGGTTATAGTAAGCGTTTCATCAAACCTTAACTACAGAGCCAAAATCAAGGAGGCAGGCCGTGAGCAAAATAGTAAAATATGTTGGGTTGGATGTCCATAAAGATTCGATTACCATTGCAATTGCCGATGAAGGCCGGGACGGAAATGTCCGGGTGTATGGCAAAATCCACAATGACTTGGAACAGATTGACAAAGTCATGCGCAAGCTAATTTCAACAAATAGTGAATTGCATTGTGTCTATGAAGCAGGTCCCTGCGGGTACCCGATATACAGGCATTTAACAAGCCAGGGGATCGATTGCGTTGTCGTGGCCCCGGCACTGATACCCAAAAAAGCGGGTGATCGGGTTAAAAACGATCGCCGCGATGCAACCAACCTAGCAACGCTCCACCGCTCCGGCGATCTTACGCCGGTATATGTACCCGATCAAATCGATGAAGCTATTCGTGACCTGGTTCGTACTCGAAAAGATATCGTCACGGCACGTCAAAAGATCAAGCAACAGATCAATGCATTCGTGCTGCGACAAGGGCTCAGCTATTCGGGTAAGAGCAAATGGAGCAAGGCCCATTTAAATTGGCTTACGTCACTAAAGATGCCGCATCCGGTCCAGCAGATCGCCCTTACCGAGTATCTGGACGCTTTGGAAAATCATGAGATCCGCCTCAAACGAATCGAAAAGACAATTGTGGGGTCCTGCCAGACCTGGCGTCTTCTTCCGGTTGTCAAAGCCCTGCAAGCGCTCAGGGGGATCAGTATGCTTAGTGCGGTAATCGTCGTTGCTGAATTGGGAGATTTGACTCGCTTTGACAAGCCCACCCAACTAATGGCCTTTCTGGGCTTGGTACCGTCGGAACATTCAAGCGGTCCAAGCGTTAAAAGAGGCGCTATTACCAAAACCGGCAATAGCCATGCACGTCGGGCATTAATCGAATCGGCACAAGCCTATCGCATGCCTGCTCGGAAAAGTAAGGCTATCCGTAAGCGCCAGGAGGGATTGCCCGAAGAAGTGCTGGAAATCGCATGGAATGCGCAGGTGCGGCTGTGCGGCCGGTACCATAGCTTGGTCGCAAGGGGCAAGAGCCATAACCTGACCGTCACCGCTATCGCGCGCGAATTGGCCGGCTTCATATGGGCCATTGCCCGTACTGTTCCAATAGCGGTTTAAATATTGAAATGGACGCCGCCAATAGTTTGCTTTTATAGCGTGGAAACCCAGGCCTATCAAGGCCAAGCCCTAAAGGGTGCTCGCTGTGCTCGCAGCCTTGACAGCCTTGAATTTCCACGCTGGGAGCAAATTAGCGACGGCGAGAGAAGCGCGACTGCCGCTCCGGCTCAAGAAGCTGGGAGAAGAATTCTCGGCAAACAAATTCATCATAAAAGAAAGCGGAAGGACTCGCTTTATCAAAAAACCAAGATAGCCATCGAGCATTTGGATAGGGGCGCGGTTGCGGTTCGGGGAACCCTCGTCGCTCCTATCGGAATAAGCCTTACAGCCGAAACTCCAGCTTGTAGATCGAGGCAGCTCCACGACGAAGCCTAGTCAGGCGGTATCCAACCCGCGAATATCAGAGTGCTCAACCGTCGTTATTGCAAACCCCGCCTCTATCCAAACGCTTGATGAAAAGCATCGACCCAATTTTCTTGGTATGGATAGCTTTTTTTATTGACAAGTGTTCAACCATATCAGAGAAGCGCGACTGCCGCTCCGGCTCAAGAAGCTGGGAGAAGAATTCTCGGCAAACAAATTCATCATAAAAGAAAGCGGAAGGACTCGCTTTATCAAAAAACCAAGATAGCCATCGAGCATTTGGATAGGGGCGCGGTTGCGGTTCGGGGAACCCTCGTCGCTCCTATCGGAATAAGCCTTACAGCCGAAACTCCAGCTTGTAGATCGAGGCAGCTCCACGACGAAGCCTAGTCAGGCGGTATCCAACCCGCGAATATCAGAGTGCTCAACCGTCGTTATTGCAAACCCCGCCTCTATCCAAACGCTTGATGAAAAGCATCGACCCAATTTTCTTGGTATGGATAGCTTTTTTTATTGACAAGTGTTCAACCATATCAGGAGCGGTCCATGACCGCGAAAAAAGAAATCAACCTGCATGCGATTTTATCCCGGCCGGAAAACTCTGGACCATTGTTTATCCTCCTGTCCAATTGTTATGCTAATGGCTAATCGCTTTTTCGTGGGCTTTGTAACCGTCCAAGCATCAGCAACCACCAGACAAGAGCGATGGTGCTCGTTACGATGGCAAGCAGGGCGATTATCTGAATTTTATTTTCCCACTCAAATGACACGAACCACATGGCAAGGGCCCCCGCAACGAAAAAAGAGAAGGTCATCATCGAGGATGCGGCGCCGACCCCCTCATCGACCTGTTGAAGGGTCAGATCGTTGCTTAAGGGGCGATTCAGGCCAAAGAAAAAAGAGGCCAGGGCCATTGGCAAGGCAAGCCCCCACGGGCCCTTGATTATACCTGCGTGCATGATCAAGCCGCTGGCCAGCGGCCCTATGAAACTGATGGTCATGAGTTTGTTGGGGTCAATGTGTCTCTGCAGGCGGGTAAATCCGAAGGAGCCAAGCATGGCGGCAAAAGCGTTGAACGCGAAATAGTAGCTGAAAACCTGTTCCGAAGTGCCGAACTTCACAATGTAAATGTTCGCGGCGGACCCGATATAGGCAAAATTGGGAAAGATGACGATGGTGAACAGCGCGACAAGGGCGAGATAGCGTGTATTTCGGAAAAGTTGAACATACATGCCCATGGTGTTCAAAATGCTTCCCTCGGCCCTTTTCTTTAATGGCTCTTTCAGCCAAAGCACGCCGCACAAGGCCATGACGCCCATGACCGCCTGAAAGAAAAAGATCCAATGCCATGAAAACCGGGCGATGATAATTCCGCCCAGAATCGGCGCAAGCATGGGTGCCAAAGCCATGATTATCGCCATGTAGGCCAGTATTCGCTGGCGTTCGGCGCCTTCATACAGATCCTTGGTGATTGCCATGGCGACCACCGCCCCCGATGCCGATCCGGCCCCCTGAAGAATGCGCAAGGCAATGAGAGGATAGATATCGCTCACGAACGCGCTGAGAATACTGGTCACGGTATACAGCGTAATGCCAATGAACAGAGGCGGTTTGCGGCCATATTTATCCGAAAGCGGTCCATAAATAAGCATGCAGATGCAAAACCCGATAAAAAAACCACTCAACGTCAGATTGACGACCGTCATGGGGCGTTGCCAGGTTTCTTGCAGAAAGGGCAGCGCCGGAAGATACATGTCGGTGGACAGAGGAGGGAAGGCGGCCAGAAGCGCCAGAAGGAACAGCATTTTTGTATTGTTTGTTTTTATGGCCAAAGCGATCGTTTCTCAAAACAAAGAGGGCTTGCAGATTTTAATCTGCAAGCCCTTGGTTTTCGAATGGTGCCGAAGGGGAGACTCGAACTCCCACTGGGGAACCCCAACTAGACCCTGAACCTAGCGCGTCTACCAATTCCGCCACTTCGGCACGTTTCAGCTCAATTTCAAAAGGGTTGATTTCGAACTGAAGATGCACTAACTATAGTTTTTTACTTTTTGTGTCAAGCTCATTTTTGCGGAATAATCAAAGCCAATGGAATTTGTCGAAAACATAGAGAACATAAAAGAGCCGTATAAAAACGCGGTCATAACCATCGGAAACTTCGATGGGGTCCATCTTGGCCACCAGGCTCTGTTTCACGAGGTCATCGAACAGGCCGCCTCCATCGACGGTACGGCCATCGCCATGACCTTCGACCCGCACCCCATCCGGGTGATCACCCAAAACGGGCATCCGCCCTTGATCACGCTGAACGAACAGAAACGGGAACTGATCGGAAAAGCCGGCATCGACGTCTTGATTTGCCATCCCTTCAGTATGCGATTCGCCGCGTTGTCCGCAAGAACTTTTGTGGAGGAGATCCTTGTGCGGCGCATCGGTATGAAGGCCATCGTCGTGGGCCAGGATTATACCTTCGGCAACAAGCGCGAGGGCAATGTGGATTTGCTCAAGCGGTTTGCCGAGGAACTGGGGTTCACCGTGACCGTCGCGGACTGGATCCAGGGAGCTGCCAACAGGGGCCGGCGCATCAGCAGCACGGCCATCCGCGAACGGGTCCAGGAGGGTGATATGGACACGGCCTCCCGCATGCTGGGCCGCGACTATCAAATTCGTGGCATCGTCAGCGCCGGCCGGAATCGGGGCGGCAAAGAACTGGGAATTCCCACAGCCAACATCAACCTGCATGACGAGTTGTGTCCCAAGACCGGCGTTTATGCGGTTATCGTCGAGCATGAAGGCAATCGTTATCAGGGGGTGGCCAACATCGGCTACAGCCCGACCTTCGACGATCATGTCTTCACCGTGGAAGCCCACCTTCTGGATTTCGACAAGGATATTTACGGTCAGAAAATCATGGTCAATTTTATTCAGCGCCTGAGGGAGGAGATTAAATTTTCGGGCATAGACGAGCTGATCGGGCAGATTCGAAAAGATATTGCCGATGCCCGTAAAATCCTGGAACCCCATTTCACCTGACGACGCGTGCCTTTCTCAGGCATTTCCTGCTCATGACACCCGCCCTGAAAACGAAGCAGGGCCATCAACCAATTAAGACGAAGGCGTTGCACCGTGA
Source organism: uncultured Desulfosarcina sp. (assembly GCA_963668455.2). Classification (GTDB taxonomy): domain Bacteria; phylum Desulfobacterota; class Desulfobacteria; order Desulfobacterales; family Desulfosarcinaceae; genus Desulfosarcina. The sequence goes on along the minus strand of CAXXOY010000006.1, from coordinate 334,824 downwards.
CAGTTTTAGATATACTGACCTATCCGGATAAATTTTTAGCCCAACAGACCGCGCCGGTGGAGAATATCGACGGGGCCATGCAGAAGCTGATCGAGAACATGACCGAAACCATGTATGTGGCGCCCGGTGTGGGGCTGGCCGCGCCCCAGGTGGGGGTCGGTCAAAGATTTCTTATTTACGATCTCGATCCCAAGGGCGAAAACAGCGATTTGCAGGTACTGATCAACCCGCGCATCATCGAGCGCCAGGGAGAAATTATTTCGGAAAACGAAGGCTGCCTCAGTGTGCCTGAATTCAGGGCCGACGTGAAACGGACCGAGCTGATCCTGGTGGAAGGCGTCGACCGCGACGGCAATCCCCTGCGGTTCGAGGCCCAGGGCATGCACGCCATTGTCATCCAACACGAAATGGACCACTTGGACGGCACCTTGTTCATCGACCGCATCAGCGCCTTGAAACGCAATTTGTACAAGCGCCGGGTCCAAAAGGAGATGAAAAAACGGTGAGCGCCCCTTATCGCATCGTGTTCATGGGGACCCCGGATTTTGCCGTGCCGCCCTTGAATGTCTTGAACGGCAGCGAGCATGACATCGTGGCGGTGGTCACCCAACCGGATCGACGCAAGGGGCGCGGTCGCAAGCTGGCCCCGCCGCCGGTGAAGGAAGCCGCCCTGGCCCACGGCTATCCGGTCTTCCAGCCGGAAAGGGTGCGTACCGATGAGTTTCACGCTCAAATGGCTGAATTCAAGCCGGATCTTTTTGTCGTGGTGGCCTTTGGTCAGCTTCTGTCTCAATCGCTTTTAGACATTCCCACCCTGGGCGCCATCAACGTACACGCCTCGCTGTTGCCCCGCTATCGCGGCGCGGCCCCCATTCAGTGGGCGATCATCAATGGCGATGAAGAGACCGGTGTCACCACCATGATGATGGATAAGGGCATGGACACCGGCGATATGTTGCTAACAAGCAAAACCGCCATCACGCCCGACGATACGGCGGCCACGCTTCACGACCGCCTGAGCGAGATGGGCGCCCGGCTTCTCATGGATACGTTGGGGCGAATGCAGGAGAACACTCTGACCCGTACGTCCCAGGATCCAAGCCTTGCCACCCATGCCCCCATGCTTAAGAAAAGCGACGGACAAATCCAGTGGTCGCGGCCTGCCCAAGAGATCGAGTGCCTGATCCGGGGCGTGACCCCCTGGCCGGGGGCGTTTACCTTCAGCGACGGCATGCGGCTCAAAATTTTCAAGGCCAAGGCCCTGGAACGGGATACCGATGCCGAGCCCGGCACCATCATTGAGTGCTGTTCCGGCGAGTTGCGGGTGGCAACGGGCAAGGGGGCCCTGGCCATCCAGGAAATCCAGGGGGCTTCGGGAAAGCGCCTGCCCATTGACGATTTTCTTTGCGGCTGCCGCCTCCCGGACGGCACCTGCCTGGGTTAATCCTGATTTAGGACAACCTTATATGACCTACGCCAAACGCCGCCCCTCTCGATCGTCCAGGCGCCCCAAGCCGTCTTTTAAAGATGCCCGCTCCGCCGCCCTGGCAGTGCTTTTATCGCTTGACGGCAAGACCACGTTGGACCATGTGCTTGATCGCATGGCGTCCCGGATCGCACCCCTTGACCGCCGGGACCGCGCCCTGCTCAATCAGTTGGTCTATGGGGTGCTGCGCTGGCGCCTGCGCCTGGATGCCGTGATCGGGGCCTTTGCCGACCGTCCCCTTAAAAAGCTTTCCCCCGTGGTTCTCGAAGCCTTGCGGCTGGGGCTTTTGCAAATTCTCTTTCTGGATCGCATTCCCCCTTCGGCGGCGGTCAATACTTCGGTGGATCTGGTCCGCGCGGGTGGGGCCGCCAAGGCCGCCGGTTTTGTCAACGCCATGCTGCGCAGCGTCCTGCGCGAACCGAAACGCTTTGCATTGCCCGACGCCGAAAAATTTCCGGTGGACCGCCTGGCCCAGGAGTTCTCCTTTCCGCGCTGGCTGGTTAAACGCTGGATCGGGCGCTTTGGACCGGAAAAGACCGCCGGGCTTTGCCGGGCCATGAACGAGATCCCACCGGTAACCGTGCGCTGCAATTTCATGCGCAACAATCCTGAAGAACTGGCCGGTGCCCTGGCTCCCCAGTTGGATGACATCCGCCCGCACGACCACTTGCCCGGGGGGTTCGATTTATACGGCCTGCATTGTCCGATCCACGAGATGCAGGCCTTTGCCGATGGCCGTTTCGCCGTCCAGGACGGGGCCGCGCAACTGGTGTCCCTGTTGCTGAACCCGAGGCCGGGCGACACCGTGCTGGACGCCTGCGCCGGCGTGGGCGGAAAGAGCCTGCACCTGGCGGAACTCATGGAAAATCGTGGCCGGGTGGTTGCCATGGACAACATTGCTTCCAAACTGTCCCGCCTGGAAGTCGAAGCCCGGCGCCTGGGGCTGGATATCATCGACACCCGCCAGGCGGATCTCGACCAGCAGGCGTCACTGTCTACCATGCCCCTTTTCGACCGAGTCCTTTTAGATGCCCCCTGCACGGGCCTGGGTGTTTTGAGGCGCAATCCGGATGCCAAGTGGTCCACAAAAAATGAGGACATCGCCCGATGCGCCGAGCGGCAGGCACGGTTTATCGATTTTCTTGGCAAACGGGTCAAGCCCGGGGGCACTTTGGTTTTTTCCGTCTGCAGCATGGAACCCGAGGAAAATGAAGCGGTGATCAAAGGTTTTTTGAAAAAACACCCAAACTTTGGTATAAATGATCATCAAACCATGGAAGAGAAAAGCGTGCTGCCCTTTCTGGATCAAGACGGTTTTCTCAGGACAGATCCCTTAAGCCATCAAATGGACGGTTTCTTTGCGGCTCGTCTCACGCGTCGCGTTTAACAGGATATATCTCCTATGCCCGTTTACGATTATCAGGCCCTTGACGCCAAGGGCAAAACCGTTACCGGCATCGTCGATGCCGACGGCGCCCAGGCCGCGCGCCAGAAGATTCGTGCCATGGGCAGCTTTCCCGTCAGCGTGAAAGAACTCGCCGACGGCAGCAGCGCCAAGGAGTCCCGCAAATCCACCCCTCTCAAGGGATTGTTCAACCGCGTTACACCGGCCCAGGTGAGTATGTGGACGAGACAACTGGCCACCCTGACCGCCGCCGGGTTTCCCCTGGTTACGGCGCTCACGACCCTGGTTTCCCAGACCAAGACCCAGGGGTTCACCAAGCTTGCTGCGAAAATCAAGGATTCCATCGTCGAGGGCAACAGTTTCGCCTCGGCCTTGTCCCTCTATCCTTCCGTTTTTTCGCAGATCTATATCAATATGGTACGCGCCGGAGAAAGCTCGGGCACCCTGGAGGTCGTCTTGGAACGCCTGGCGGACATCATGGAGAAGCAGCAGGAACTCAAATCCAGAATCCAGACCGCCATGGCCTATCCCATTCTTATGACGCTCATCGGCTCCATCGTGCTTTTTTTCCTGATGACCTATGTGGTGCCCAATATCACCGGCATTTTCGATGACATGAATCAGGCTTTGCCCACACCGACGGTCGTTTTGCTGGCGATCAGCGATGTTTTCAAGCGCTACTGGTGGTTTTTTGTGATTTTGATCGTCATCGCCCTTGTGGCGCTGAAAGCCTTCCGCAAAACCGAACGCGGGTTGGCAACCACGGACCGCATTTTTCTGTCCATCCCCATCGTCGGCTCGATGCTCAGGAGGGTTGCCGTGGCACGTTTCGCCAGGACCCTGGCCTCCTTGCTGGAAAACGGGGTAACCATGCTGCCGGCCATGGAAATCGTCCAAAATGTGACCGGTAATGTGGTGATTTCCGGATTGATCGAAAAGGCTTCCGCCGAAGTCGAAAAAGGGCAGGGGCTTGGGGTGTCGCTGGCGGTGGATGGCGTATTTCCCGACCTGGCGGTGCAGATGATCCAGGTGGGAGAGCAGAGCGGCGAGCTTGAGGCCATGCTCTACAAGGTTGCCGATGTTTACGAAAATGAAGTTCAATCGTCGATCATGACCATGATGGCCATGCTTGAGCCGATCATGATTCTGGTCATGGCCGTGGTCGTGCTGTTCATCATCCTGTCGGTTTGTCTTCCTATTTTCGAGATGAACCAGCTGGTTGGGTGATGGTTTGGGGGGGCGGAATTCGGAGTCCGGAGTTTGCCGATCACCGAAACCCCTTGAGCATTACGCTATGGCTGCCGATAATTACCAATTAATAATCATTGATATTCTTGATTGTTGCTTGGCATTGGGTTAATACGATTTTTATTTTTTAGCCCACAAAGATAACAACACCATACGCCTTGTCAGGCGGCTTATTTTCAGACGGAGGAAGTATGAGACGGCCCCTTATTATAAAAGACCGCCATGGCTTTACGCTCATCGAATTGATGGTTGTAATTGTTATTATAGGTATTCTCGCAGGATTGATCGTTCCCCGCATCATGAGCCGGCCGGAGCAGGCCAAAAAGGTCAAAGCTCGCATGCAGGTCGAAAGCATCGCCACGGCGCTCAAACTTTACAAACTGGACAACGGTGCCTATCCCACCACCGAGCAGGGGCTCCAGGCTCTGGTACAGATGCCGTCGTCGGGCACAAGTGCCAAAAACTGGCGTAAAGGCGGCTATCTGGAGAAGGGGAAAGTCCCTCAGGATCCATGGGGAAATGATTTCGTTTACCTGTGTCCCGGCATCCACGACGATTTCGATATCGTTTCTTACGGCGCGGACGGCGCGTCCGGCGGAGAGGACACCAACGCCGACATCAACAGCTGGGAAACCGATTAACCCGACGCCATTTTCGATCTGACACTTTGACCCTCAACTTCTCATTCTTGCAGCGATCCGACAGTCAGGCGGCAGGTACGTCAGCCCCTCGCGAACCTGCGCCCGAAAGAGAAGCGGCTTTTCCAAAGATTCTTGACGATCGGGGGTTCACCCTGATCGAGATGATTGTCGTATGCACCCTTTTCGGGATCATGCTGACAGTTGCCATTCCGCGGCTCGGCAGCCAGGTGCTCTCCGACGGCGGAGAGGAGACCGCCCGCTGGATCATCGCCAATGTCCGCAACGCGAAGCAAATGGCCGTCAGCCAGCAAAAAATCTACATCCTCAACATCGCCCTGGACAGCCAGCGCATGTGGGTCGCCCCCATCGACCTTCCTGAAACCGAAACTGAAGCGGCAAAAGAAAAAGGGTACCGGTTGCCCCGCGGGGTAAGCCTTTATCAGGTCCTGTTGACCGGAAACGACCGGGTGACCGGCGGGGTCGTGCCGATTTTTTTCTACCCCCAGGGGTATTCGGACAAGGCGGTGATCCGGGTAAACGCCAAAGGCGGAAAACGGTTTCTTTTATACATCGAACCGTTTCTGCCCCGAGTCAACCTGGTTCGGGGAGGGGAGGCATGAGGCGCGGGCAACAAGGGTTTACGCTCATGGAAGTGATGGTCGCCCTGGCCGTGGTGGCCATCGCCCTGACGGCCGTCTACCGCATGCACACCCAGACGCTGTTCATGGAACAGCTGGGGCGTTTCGATCTACAGGCCACCCTGCTTGCCCGCCAGAAACTGGCCGATATCGATGCTGGTGATCTGAACGAACTCGAGGGCGACAATGGCACGTTCGGAGATCTTTATCCCGGTTTTACCTGGCGCGTCGAGACCGACACCATCGAGACCGACGATTTGAGGGAAGACGGACCCGGATTGAAGCGCATTACCTTGACCGTCGCCCGGGGCGAGGCGACCTTTTCCCTAACCACTTTCAGGCTGCTTTACGATGAATAGTCCTTGCGGCGTCATATCGGGCAAGCGGCCTGCCAGCGAAGGCTTCACCCTGCTGGAAATCATGGTGGCAATGGTTATTTTCGCCGTGATCATCACCACGGTGTTCGGCTCCTTCCGACTCGTTTTCTCCAGCGCAGATGCGGTGACCGGAGATGTCGCCTTCTATGAATCGGCACGCATTTGCCTGGATCGGATAACCATGGATTTAGACAGCCTTGTGGTGACCGATTACCCCCGATACAGCAAGCCCGAGTTCAGTGATCCCGAAGACATTTATCGTCTGGTGGGGGACACCAGCGACGTTGCCGGGAGCACCTTCGGGCGCCTGCGCTTCGCCTCGCTTGCCCATTTGCCGTTGAATCAGGATCCCCGTCAAGGGGTTTGTCGCATCGTCTATTACGTGGACGAAGGGTTCGGCGATTATTTGGTGCTGCGCCGCGCCGATCACCTCTATCCCTTTCCCGAGTTCGAAAAGAGCGAGGATGATCCCATCCTGTGCGAGCGCATCCTGGCGCTGGAATTCGAATTTCTGGGCGAGGAGGAGGAGATGGAGGACCACTGGAATTCCGAGTCCGACGATTTCGGTTATGCCACTCCCCGTCTGGTGGAGGTCCGCATGACGATTGGCGACGAGCAACGGTCGAGGTCGTTTTCCACCCGAATCAACCTGCATGTTTATCGTGAAACCGATGAAGACTGAGAAGGCAAAATCGCGGTTTAAGGGCAATCAGCGCGGGGTGGCGATTATCGTGGCCCTGGGGGTGGTCAGCGTGTTGTTCGCCACCGGGCTGGAGCTGAACCGCCGCATCCGCGGGTCGGTCAGCAGCGCCATTCGCCTTCGTGACCGGCTGGTTCTGACCGAGATGGCCCAATCGGGCGTTCAAGTGGCCATGGCGATGCTGATCAACGATCGCAAGGAGAATAATACCGACACCATTCAGGAGGATTGGGCCAATCCGGAAAAGGTCGCTGAAATGGTCGATCTGTTAGGCTATGACGACGGCAGCTTGAACGTGACCATCAGCGACGAAAAAGGCAAGATCCAGGTCAACGCCCTGGTTAAGTTCCCCGAGGGGCAGCAGGTCAACCCGACCCAGCGTGTTCTTTGGGAACGGCTGTTGGATAAAATATTATCCTTGTTCGAGGAGACGCCTGACACGGACGCCAACATGATCATCAACTCAATGAAGGACTGGCTGGACCACGGCGACGACGATGCCATTACGGGCCTCAGCGGCGCGGAGTCGGACTATTACGAGAGCCTGGACCCACCGTACAGCTGCAAAAACGGCCCCTTCGACCATCTGGGGGAAATCGCCCTGGTCCAGGGGATCACCCCGGAGCTGTTTTACGGGGTGGGCGGTGCGGCCGGATTTTCCTCCCTGCTGACGGTCCATGGTGCGACAGCGTCCGGCGACGAAGAATTCACCTATGACGGTACCATCAATATCTCCACGGCGGACGCATTAGTGCTCTCGGCCCTGATTCCGTCCGAGATGGCTGAAATCGCCGAGGCGCTTGTGGAATTTCGGGTGGCCAAGGGCGACGAGACCTATATCAATCCCATCACCAGCAGCACCTGGTATAAAAACGTTCCCGGCGCCGCCGGGCTGGACATCGACCCGGATTTGATCACCGTTTCCAGCGATTTTTTCCGAATCGTGGCCAATGCCAAGCGGGGGGACAGCACTTATACGATAACCACGGTCATTCATCGCGAAAAGGAAGAGAAGACCGGCCGGTGGATATGTAAAATCTTGATTTGGCAAACAGAATAAGGTAAACCAAATACAAAAAACTATACACGTGTATAATCCCCAGACAATCGTTCAAACATAGATTACAGGTGAAGAGATACCATGGGTCGCAAAGTTCTCGGTCTGGAAATTCGAGAAACGGCTGTTACCGCCGTGCTGCTGGAATGCGGGTTCAAGGGGTGCACCCTTCTGGATCAGCTTTTCGCACCGATCATACCGGACGATGAGGGGGACGATGGTCTGGCCAAGGCGATAGATTTTCTCGTGGAACGGCTCAAACCCGTTGGCGCGACCTGCGTCCTGGGCGTTCCCACCAGTTTTCTTTCTTTCCGTAACCTCTCGGTTCCATTTAACGACCAGAAAAAAATAAGGCAGATGCTGCCGTTCGAGCTGGAAGCCAGCCTGCCCGTACCGGTCGAGGAATTGGTTTTCGATTTCGAGGCGGTCAAGAATGAAAACGGCCAGGATCTGTTGGCGTTTATCGCCGAAAAGGAAAAGCTCCACCGTTATCTGGCACTCCTCGAAGCGGTCAATCTGCACCCGGTACAGATCATGCCCGCCGGTTATGCCGCAACGCGCGTTGTTGCCGGTATGATGAAACACGATAACGACTACCTGTTTATCGACACCGGCGAAAAGCAGCACACGATTTATGCGATTTCCAGTGGTCATGTGCGCATGGTGCGCACGTTTCCGGTCGGTGCCGGTGGCTATCCCGTTTTGCGCAGCCTGGAAACGGCGGTGAAACGCACCCTTGCGGCGCTTTCCGACAGCACCGGGATCACTTTCAACCCGTGGATGGTTTATGCCATGGGGCCAAAGTCGGACCTGTTGACCAGCGGCAAAGAAGCGCCACGACTTCTAGGCATACCGGTCAACGCCGTCGAGGTCATCCGCACCTTTCCCCGGATGACGGGGGTAACCAACACGCCCCAATGGATATCGGGCCGCCTGGATATTGCCCTGGCCCTGGCCCTGATGGAATCCGAATCCATCGGCGGCATCAATTTTTCGACCCAACGCACCACGCTACAATATTATTGGGGAGAATACCGGAAAAGTATTCTTGTTTCGGCGGTCATGGTTTTTCTGGTGGTGGTCGCCCTCCTGGCCGGTCAGTTCACGCGGGTAAACGCCAAGGAGCGGCAACTGGCCGATTTGAACAACCGCATCGAGACCGTTTTTAAGGATACCTTTCCAGAGGTATCCCGTATTGTCGATCCCCTGCAGCAGATGAAGGTTAAAATCATGGAAGCCGGAAAGGATGCCGGCGGCATGGCTTTTTCCGCTTCCCATGTACGCGTGATCGACATTCTCGATACCTTGAGCCGGAAAATCCCCGCATCTTTGGATGTTGCCATGAACCGGATGGTGGTGGGCATGGACAATGTGATGATTTCCGGAGACACCCTCAATTTTAACACGGTTGACGATATGAAGGGCCGCCTGGAAGGCTCGGAGATTTTCAAATCCGTCACCATCAGTTCGGCGGATCTGGACAAATCCGGAAAACGTGTGCGCTTCAAACTGAGATTGGACTTTTAGGGCAAGATGGCCATCAAACTCAATACTAGGGAAAAAATCAGTGTAGGGGCGGCGGTCGTTGCCATTATTTTGTTTCTGTTCTGCCAGTTCTTTTTGTTTCCCTTAATGGACAAAAACAAACAACTGAACCGGCTGATCTCCACTCGCGAAAACGAATTGGCGGAAATCCGGCAATTGCGGTCAACCTACATGGAAGCCGCGGGAAAAACCGATCAGACCAAGCGCCTGATGAGAACGCGAAAAAAGGGCTTTACCCTGTTTTCCTTCCTGGAGTCCCTGGCCGGGAAGACCGGGGTGAAAGGCAACATCGCCTATATGAAGCCAACCACCAGCAGCCAGAAGGACAGCCCCTACCGGCTTTCCATGGTTGAAATGAAATTGCAGGAAGTCAACATGTCCCAGCTTCTGGCCTATCTGCACGGGATCGAAACTTCCAGGGACATGCTTGTCATCAAACGGCTGTCGATTTCCAAAAGCGATCGGACGGCGGATGCGATCAATACCATATTTCAAGTCGAAACCTTGGAGATGTAAAAGCGCCCATGGGCCTATTCAAGACCATTTTTGCTTATCTGCTCTTTGCCATGCTGGCCGTCGGCGCCTTTTTGTATGTTCTGTTTCCAGGCGAAACGGTAAAGGCATTCATCGACGGCCGTCTGGCCGGCATCGATCCGTCGCTTTCCATGCGGGCCGAAACAATCCGACCGGGCCTGCCTGCAGCCATCCTGCTGGAACCTGCCGACTTGTTCCGCGACGGCGTTCAAGTGCTGCATATAGACAGGGTGGAAGTGGCGCCGGTGCTATCAACGCTGTTCAATAAGCAAAAACAGATAAGATGCAACGCCGCCCTGGCCGGCGGCAGCATTGACGGAAAACTTTTTCTCGGCGGCGGGAAGGCCTCGAGCAAACTGCGGGCGGAAGCGGAATTGAGCGCCATCCGGCTTGAAAAGATCGAAGCCTTGAGCGCCGTTGATCGGTTTACCCTGAAGGGCCCGCTAAGCGGCCGCCTGACCCATGACGGCAGACGGGCGCCTTATGGAAAGGGAAACGGTTTGTTGACCGCGCCGGGCCTTGCCATCACCTTGAAAGACCCTGTTTTTGGAATCGAAGAGGTGATTCTGGACAAGACCGAGGCGGATTTTTCGTTGACCGGAAGTACGTTGCGCCTCAAGGCATTGACCTTCGACGGCCCCTTGGTGGAAGGCAAGGTTAGCGGCCGGATCGATATCGAGGCGCCTTTCGAAATGAGTCGGCTGCGGCTGAACGGCAACCTGAAGCCCAAGCCCGAGCTGTTTGCCCAATTGCAGGAAACGCTTCCCAAAGGCATCATTAACCCGCGAACCCTGGGAACCCGTGGCGTGAATTTCCGTATCGACGGAACCGTCGAGGACCCGAATGTGTCCATGAGATAGGCGATGAGACCCAAAGCCATATTTACGGTAATCAATCTAATCTGCATCACGTTCATGGCCTATCTGGCGGTTGACGCCTTTTATACGGGGATTGCCGCGAGGTTGGCCGGCCGTCCGGCGTCGGCTGAAATGCCGGAAGCCCAGGCCGAGAACGACCATGTGCCCCAAAAAAAACTGTCCGTTTATGACGCGGTGCTCGAACGAAACCTGTTCGACACCCGCAGCGCCACCGAGCGTGACGCCGCCGGCCAGGAAAAAGTGGATCTTGCCTCTCTTGAGGAGACCAAACTGGACCTCAAGTTGTGGGGCACGGTTTCCGGCACCGACGATGGCGACTATGCGGTCATAGAGGACGTAAAAGCCCGCCAGCAGGACCTGTACCGCACCGGCGATACCATCCAGACGGCCGTGGTCAAAGAGATCCACAGGGGAAAAGTGGTGCTCACCGTCGACGGCAAGGATGAAGTGCTGCAGATGCAGGAGATGGTCGCCCGCAAAGGCAGCAGCCGTCCGGGAAAAGCGGAGCCCGCCGCTTCGGATCGACCGACACGGGCCCAACGAATCTCCCTGAGACGCTCGTACATCGATCGCGCCATGGACGATGTGGGTGCTCTGATGACCCAGGTTAAAATCCAGCCTCACATGGAAGACGGGGTCCCGGCGGGGTTGAGCGTGTCGAGCATCAAACCCAACTCCATCTTTCGCCGCATGGGGCTTCGAAACGGCGATGTAATCACCGGCGTGGACGGCAACGAGATATCGACGGTCGATGATGCCCTGCAGCTGGTGGACAATCTCAGGTCGTCCTCCTCCCTGGCCGTCCAGATCAAGCGCCGGGGCAAGGAAAAAAATATTGAATATCGAATCAGGTAACCCGTTAAGTCATATTCACCAAAGACGTTGGCGGTTTTGACAGGAAAAAATATGCAAAGCAAAAAAAACAGTCACTGTGTAAAAAAACGAGTGCTCGGCATGGCGATGGCCATGCTGGCGGTTATCCTCATCGCGGCCGGTGCCTGGGGGCAGTCTGCCGGCGGTAGCAAAACGGCATCGACCGGCTCACAGCGATATGTTTCCATAGACTTCAACGATGTGGATATCAACGTCTTCATCAAGTTCATCAGCGAGTTGACCGGTAAAAATTTTGTCATCGACCAGCGGGTCAAGGGCAAGGTAACCATCATCTCGCCGTCCAAGATTTCCGTGGCCGAAGCCTACAAGGTTTTCGAATCTGTCCTGGAAGTGCATGGGTACGCCACGGTGGCCTCCGGGCGCCTGACTAAAATTGTTCCTTCCCCGGACGCCCGTACGAAAAACATCGAAACCCGCTTCAAAACCAAGGGCGACAATGACAACGACCAGGTGGTGACCCAACTGATCCCCTTGAGATTCGCCGATCCGGACGATATCAAGCGGCTGCTCACGCCCATGGTTTCCAAAAGCAGCGTGATTCTGTCCTACACGCCGACAAACACGCTGATTATCACCGACAATTACTCAAACATCTCGCGTCTGATGAGAATTTTAAAAACCATCGACATCCCCGGCGTGGGCCGCGAAGTCACGGTTTTCCCGATTCAAAACGCCGAGGCGGCCAATTTGGTTTCGCTTCTGGAAACGGTTTTCAAGAGCAGCCCGCAAACCGCGAACAAGAAAAGCAAAGCGTCATCATCGGACCGTACGACGGCATTCGTCTCCGACGAGCGCACCAACAGCATCATCACCGTGGCATCCGAGGACGACACCAATCGCATTCGCAGTCTAATCGATATTCTTGACCAGGAAACCCCCAAGGGAAAAGAGAAGATTCACGTTTACTACCTGGAGTACGCCGTGGCCACGGAAATCGTCACCGTGCTCAAGGATATCCCTTCCGAGACGGAGACAAAAACCGGTAAGGGCGGGGCGAAAAAAGTTGCGCCGGTGGTTTCCGACGATGTGAAAATCACCGCCGACGAGGCCACCAACAGCCTGATCATCACCGCCGACCGGGATGACTACGACATCCTGAAGGATATCATCAAGAAACTCGATATCCCCCGTTTCATGGTCTATATTGAAGCCCTGATCATGGAGGTCAACACGGACAAGGACTTTGATCTTGGAACCGAATGGCAGATCGGGGATTCGGTGGACCTTGGTAACGACCGGCAGGGCATTGTCGGCGGCGGGTTTTCCACCGATGGTTCGGTATACAGCTACAATACCGGCTCCGACACGATCGTACCCACTCTGCCTTCGGGATTCGCATTGGGCCTGTTCGGCGAAGCGGTGGAGATCGCCGGAATCAGTTTCCCCAGCATCGGCGCCGTGATCAATGCCTACAAAGCGGATTCTGACGTCAACATCCTCTCAACGCCCCAGCTGCTCACCACCGACAACCAGGAGGCCACCATCACAGTGGGCAAGAACGTGCCCTACCAGACCACCACCTCCACCTCGGACAACGATACCTACAATTCCTACGAATACCGAGACGTGGGCAAAACCCTCAAGATCACGCCCCAGATCAACAAGGACCGCATGGTCAGGCTGGATCTTTCCCTGGAAGTCTCCTCCCTAGCCGACGATACCATCGCCGACCGGCCCACGACGCTCAAACGCACCGTGGAGACCACGGTCATGGTCAAGGACAGCGGTACGGTGGTCATCGGCGGCCTGATCGACGACACCTTTTCCCAGGTCGAATACCGGGTTCCCTGTCTGGGTGACGTTCCCGGGCTGGGATGGCTTTTTAAAACCCTGTCCAAGGGAAGCGAGAAAACCAATCTGTTTATTTTTATCACCCCCAGGGTGATCCAGAACCCCCAGGAAGCCAAGGAAGTTTTCGAGGCTAAAAAGACCAAGATCGATAAACTGCGCGAAGCCCAGATCAAGTTTTACAAGGGGGGCATCGGAGACATCGAGCCGCCTTCCGTGGATGAAAATCTACCGGAAAATACGGTTGACAAAGCCCGGCAGGATCAAGCGGCGCCCGAGGAGACCACCGAAAGTACAAAAAGCAACCCATGAATACCTCACTGGAAAAAATATTAAAGACGGTTATCGGCGTTTCCGATGAGGATTACGCCGATGCGGTAAAGATCCAAGAGGAAAAGGGCGAACCGCTCGCCGAAGTTCTTCTGCGCCGCAAGATCGTTGACGAGACCCAATTGCTGGATGCCCTGGCCCGCTATTACGACTTGCCTTTCTGGCCGGAACTCCCGCTTGAGAGTTTCGGAGAGAACCGCACCCACGGCGTGCCGATCTCATTTTTAAAACGCCACGTCATGGTTCCGCTGGTGCTGAAAAGCAATCCGAGCACCAGCCCGCAGGCCTTGCCGGAAGGTATGGTCAACGTCATCGCCGTCAACGATCCCAAGCTTTTCCAGCCCCTCGACGATCTGGCCCGCATCATCGGTTTCGAGGATTACAACCTGGTGCTTTCCTCCAAGAGTTCGATTCTGGCCGCCATCAACCTGCTTTTCGACATGAACCAGGGCTCGGCCGAGCAACTGGTCCAGACCATGGAGGAAGACGGCAGCACCATCATCAGCGAGATCGAGGATACCGCCGACCTTCTGGAAGACACCAGCGATGCGCCCATCATCAAGCTGGTCAACCACATTATCTCCCAGTCCGTCAAGGCCCGGGCCAGCGACATCCATATCGAGCCTTATCAGGACAGCTTCAAGGTCCGTTATCGGGTGGACGGCATTCTTTATGATCTCCTGACCCCGCCCAAATGGATACAGGCGGCCCTGATTTCGCGTATCAAGGTCATGGCCAAACTCAATATCGCCGAAAAGCGGCTTCCCCAGGACGGCCGTCTGGAAGTCCGTATCGGCAGCCAGAGCATCGACGTGCGCGTCTCGACCCTGCCCACGACCTTCGGCGAACGGGTGGTGATGCGCCTTTTGAACAAATCGGGAGAAATTCTGAACCTGAAGGAGCTGGGACTGCCCCCGGAAGATTTCGCAACCCTGAACCGACTGATCTCCCAGCCCAACGGCATCATCCTGGTCACCGGCCCCACCGGCAGCGGAAAAACGACGACGCTTTATTCGGTGTTGTCGGCCATCATCAAACCGGACATCAATATCATCACCATCGAGGACCCGGTCGAGTACCAGCTCAAGGGGATCAGCCAGATTCAGGTCAATCCCAAGATCGATCTCACCTTTGCCCGGGGATTGCGGTCCATCGTTCGACAGGACCCGGATGTGATTCTGATCGGGGAGATCCGCGACAAAGAAACCGCCTCCATCGCCGTCCAGTCCGCGCTGACCGGCCACCTGGTTTTTTCCACCTTGCATACCAACGATTCGGCCTCCACCATGACACGTTTGGTCGATATCGGTGTGGAGCCGTTTCTTATCTCTTCCTCCGTGATCGCCGTCATCGCCCAACGCCTTGTCAGGGTGCTCTGCGACCATTGCAAGGCACCTTACCAGCCCGGCGCCATTGCCGACACCATTGGCCTCACCCGCGATCAGTTGACGGGGCATACCGTCTATCAAGCCAAGGGCTGCGATCAGTGTTTCAACACCGGGTATCGGGGCCGGGCCGCGATCTTCGAGATCATGCCGGTCGATGAAGGGATGAAAAATCTGATTCTGCAAACCTCCGATGCATCGCAGATCAAGCGGTACGCCCTCAACGACAATATGAAGACTCTTCGACAAAGCGGTATCCAAAAAGTGCTGGCCGGTGAGACAACCATCGAGGAAGTCCTGCGCATGACCCAGCAATAGCCATTGCTTGAACCGGGTGATTCAGATTTTGGTGATCATGAAATTTGGCAAGAATGCTAATTTGTTTCTTCTGATTGTTGCCATTGTCAGCGCTTGCCTGTCTGCCGGTGCTCTTGCCGCGGAGACAATTATCCTGGATGCCGACAACCAATACACCTACGCAACGGCACGGCTCGAAGCCGGTGCTTTTGACGAGGCCATCGCCGAGTTCAACCGCTTTATCCATTTTTTCCCAGACGATGCCAGAGCCCCAAGGGCACGGTATCTGACGGGGATGGCCCACTTCAAGGCCGGTCGGTACGAGGATGCGGCGGCGGTGTTTGCCGCTTTTATCCAGAACGATTATGGGCCGGAGCTGACCGTTGATGCTTTTTTCATGTTAAGCGAAAGCCACGCCCGTCAGGGCGTGGTCGAGCAGGCTATCATGGATTTGCATTATTTAATTTCCATTGCCCCCCGGAAGGAAGTGGCCGACAAGGCGCGTTACGAATTGAGTTGGCTGCACATGACCATGGGGCAGTGGTCGCGGGCCGAGAGCGTATTGGGTGGCATCGATGCCGAATTCCGGAAGCGTTATGGAATTGACGATTTGAGCGCGGCGTTGTCGCAACGTGATCGAATCCGGATCAAATCTCCCGTGACCGCCGGGGTATTGTCCATTTTTCCCGGTGCCGGGCAGATGTACTGCGGCCGCTACCAGGACGCGTTGGTCGCTTTTTTGATCAATGCGGGCCTGATATTGTCTGGCTGGGAGGCCTTCGATAACGAGTTATACGCCTTGGGCGGGGTGATTGGGCTTGTGGAATTGGGGTTTTACGGCGGAAATATCTACGGCGCCGTTTCCAGCGCGCATAAATATAACCGCGACCGGGTCAATGCCTTTCGCCAGGACCTTAACCGCTACCGGGAAAAGGACTTCTCTCCGGCTGCCGGGAATGCCGGTTCCGGCGCGGCCTTGGCCCTGTGCTTCTCCTTTGATTTCTAATATCTGTCAATCCACCGCGGCCAGATCGCCGCTCTCCTCGATCCACTGACGGCGGTCGGCCGATCTTTTTTTAGCCAGCAGCATATCCAGGGTCGAAAAGGTGTCCTGGTCTTCATCCACGGTGAGCTGTACCAGGCGGCGGGTGTCCGGAGCCATGGTGGTCTCGCGAAGCTGCATGGGGTTCATTTCGCCCAGCCCCTTGAAGCGCTGGACATTGATCTTGGCCTTGGATTTCTTGGATTCCAGACGCCGGATGATGGCGGTCTTCTCGGCCTCGTCAAGGGCGTAGCGAACTTCCTTGCCCATATCGATGCGGTAAAGCGGCGGCATGGCCACGAAGACATGCCCGGCTTTGACTAGGGCGGTGAAGTGGCGCAGAAACAAAGCGCTGAGCAACGTGGCGATGTGAAGTCCGTCGGAGTCGGCATCGGCCAGGATGCAGATACGCCAATACCGCAATTCCTTCAGGTTCTGAGAGCCCGGATCGACCCCGATGGCCACGGCGATGTCATGCACTTCCTTGGAAGCTAGGATTTGTGTGGAATCGACCTCCCAGGTGTTGAGAATTTTTCCTCTCAACGGCATCACTGCCTGGGTCTGGCGGTCCCTGGCCTGTTTGGCAGATCCCCCGGCCGAATCGCCTTCCACCAGAAACAATTCGCTTTGCCGGCCGTCCTGGCTGATGCAATCGGCCAGTTTGCCTGGCAGGGCCGGGCCGGCGGTGATTTTTTTGCGCTCGATTTTTTTGCCGGCTTTCAGGCGCTTACGGGCGTTCTCAATGGCCATTTCGGCCAGACGCTCGCCATCGGCCACATGCTGATTGAGCCAGAGGGTGAAGGCATCCTTGACAACACCACTGACAAACGAGGCACATTGACGCGAAGATAGGCGTTCCTTGGTCTGGCCGGAAAACTGAGGCTCGGTCAGTTTGGCCGAGAGCACATAAGAGCACCGTTCCCAGATATCGTCGGGAGCCAGTTTGACTCCCCGGGGAATCAGTTTGTGAAAGTCGCAGAACTCTCGCATGGCCGCCAGAAGCCCGGAGCGGAACCCGTTGACATGGGTGCCGCCCTGGGGGGTGGGAATCAGGTTGACATAGCTTTCGGTCAGATTATCACCGCCTTCGGGCTGCCAGATCACGGCCCAGGAAACGGATTCACCCTCCGTGTCTAAATTGCCCACGAAGGGTTCATCGGGAATGCACTCGCTGGTCCCAATGCCGCTGGCCAGGTATTGTTTGAGGCCGTCTGCGAAAATCCACTTCTCTTTTTGCCCGCTTTCCTCGTCGGCGAATGTGACCGTCAGACCCGGACACAACACGGCCTTGGCGCGCAGGGTGTGACAAAGCCGGGGGATAGAAAAACGGACAGAATCGAAATACGTGGCATCGGGCCAGAACCGGATGAACGTCCCCGTATTGCGCACTCCCACCTGGCCGATGACGGCAAGATCCTGGGTCTTGTTGCCGCCGGCAAAAGAGATCGAATATTTCTTCCCGTCCCGGCGCACTTCCACGTCAAGACGTGTGGACAGAGCATTGACCACCGATACACCAACTCCGTGCAGACCGCCCGAAAACTGGTAATTCTTGTTGGAGAATTTGGCGCCGGCGTGCAGCTTGAGCAGAATTACTTCCACGCCGGAAATGCCTTCTTCGGGGTGGATGTCCGTGGGCATGCCGCGGCCGTCATCGGTCACGCTCAACGATCCATCCGTGTGAAGGACAACGTCGATACTTTTGGCAAAGCCGGCGATGGCTTCGTCAACACTGTTGTCGATGACTTCCTGGGCAAGGTGGTTGGGGCGCTGGGTGTCGGTGTACATGCCCGGTCTGCGCCGAACCGGATCGAGGCCTTTGAGAACTTCCAGGGACGCTGCGTTGTAATCGCTTTGATTGGAACCGTTGCCGTTGAATAATTGATCGGTCTTGATGGTGAAACCTCCATATCACAAAAATGGTCTCCCGATCCGGCCACCCGTTAAAAAAGCGGTGGAACATCCCCGTTTGATCAATAAATATGTTTCGGGTCCCGGGGGGCGAATCAGGTTGGCCCTGTTATCTGGGTTGCCAGAACTAAAAAGCGTGGTTTGGGGGGATTATGAAGAATTTGGCGCTGAAATGCAATAGGCGGGAATTTGCTCAGGCTCGCAGCGCCGTTTTTTATTGAAATGGGTTGGCCGTGCCGTTTTGCCCGGGGGCGAAATTATTTAATTTCGAAATAGAGCCGCCGCAACAGCTGGGCGTTGTCCGCGGTGGTAATATCGACATGCCAATGACCGCGATAGCTGTCCTTGTCAATGAATTTAAAGCTCCAGGTGCGCCAAATGGGGGATCGCACCGGCAATTCCACCTGATTGATGAGCTCGTTTTCATGATAATAAACGTGATGGATCGTGGTTGGATATTCCTTGGACTCGACTTGTGACCACACGTAGACGCGATCAACGGACAAGGGAAATTCCATCTTGTTGTCGACCGGCCGGCGATCCTTGACGTTAGAGCAGATCGTGGCCATGGACACGGTGATCCCGGTCCCGGCCGGTTGTACGGTATCCTCCTTTGCGGGCACGGGAACCTGAACCACAGTCTCGGCCGGGGCCTGGACAACCTCGGCCGTTGTTATCGGCTCGGGGGCGGGGTCTACCGTCTCGACAGCCGCCGGCGCTGGGACGGGTTTTTGAACAAGCGACGTCGACGGTTTCTTCGGTACCGGAGCGATGGTGATCACCGGCAAGGGGGTGTCGGGCTTTATAAAACGAGGTTCCTTGTGCGGTAAAGGGGCCGGGGCGGGGACATCGCTGTTGGCTGCGCTCCCGGTTTCAATGGCGGCCGCTTCCTGATGATCGAAGAAAAAGACGTGGTACACACCGACGGAACTGAAAGCCAGTACCGTGATTGCAAGCGCGATGGCCGCCAGGGTGGTCCAAAAGGATCGCGTAAAGAAGGGCTCGTGAGCATCTGCCAGTTTCGTGGATTTGACTTTTGCCAGGGAGCCCATACGCCCCACGCCCTCGATCAG
Source organism: uncultured Desulfosarcina sp. (assembly GCA_963668455.2). GTDB lineage: Bacteria > Desulfobacterota > Desulfobacteria > Desulfobacterales > Desulfosarcinaceae > Desulfosarcina. The sequence continues at coordinate 315,595 of CAXXOY010000006.1, read as the reverse complement.
TTTTTTGCCTAAGCCGCCCAAGCCGCTGATGCCGGACGGGGCGGCGGGCGCTTTTTTCGGCGATTCGGGCTGTGCCGGGGAAGGGGCGGGCGGCATATTGGCGCCCTCTGAAGGGGAGGCGATGCGTTTGAATGGGATAAGAACGGAAGATGCGTCGTCATCGCCCATGCTCTTTTTTTTCTCGAAACGACCGCCATCGCTCAACGCCCGTTTCGTCTCGGCCAGGGCCTCAAGGCCATTTGACCGATCAGACCCGCCAAAGCGTTTCGGCAATATGGAGGCGCAGCATTCGAGACAATTAGCGATGGTTGAAAACACTTTTCCAGCGGAGCTTTTCATCCCTTCGGAGGGCGGCATTTCCGGTTGCGCTTCTTCCGGATCATCGTTGAAGGCCGTGTACAGGCCCAGGGCGTGTTCGGTGTCGCCGCCGATCATACACGAATAGGAGGTGATGTACCCTTTTACATATGGCCCTTTGGGAATAATCTTAAAATCGCTTTTTTCGATCCCATCCAGATATGGTTCGGAGATTTTGGTCAGGTGGGCGATCTCCTTTAAAGAGAGGCCCTTTGCTTCCCGCATTTTTCTTAGATAATCGCCAACGGTTTCAACGTGTTGTGGTTCGGGCGCGTCGGCTTTCACTTCTACTTGCTCGCAGTCTTCCAATTGTCGAATCGAGATATCCATGGGAATTGCGCCTTAATGTGAGAGTTTTGTAATGAAAAATTGCTGAAAATCATGCGAAATCTCTCTTTTTCTCATTCAATTAACAAATAGAACCGGATTGGACAAGCCTGAAATGAACAATCATACGGAAGCTGTGAATTTGTGCACTTATTTAGCCAGCGTAAGCCATTTCCATTTTCAGAGCAATTCGTTTGAGCGCCTTGGCAAAGTCGCTGTCCTGTGTCCTGGCAAGGTGCGGCACAAGATCCTTGGCACTTTGCTGAACACGGTCATTGAAAGGCAGACCACCAAAATAATCGAGATCAATGGAGAGCATTTTGCGGGAGACGTTTCTCAGCCGGCTGATCAATTCGTCCACCTGCTCCTTGGGGCGGACCATACTGGCAACAGTGGCTGGTTTGAATTCTTTAACGATCCGGTTGATAAAGCCGGCCTGGGCCGGCAGGTCCTGCCGCACGCGATCGAGAAGGTCGCGGATCGGCCTGCTCTGGGGGGCGTCACCCCCGAAAAAATGGTCCTGAATTATTTGTTCAAGCTGTCGGTCCCGATTTGCGTGGTAAACGGATTCGGCACCGAACAGGCGGGTCAGTTTGCGCTGCAAAGACATTTTGATAAAGCCGTAGGCGTCCATGTAGGAGGCCGGCTCGCAGGTGGTGAGAACAAATCCCTGATCCGCCGCCAGGTAAAAATCGAGAATATTATAACTGGTATCCCCTCCCAGATCGAGAATCACATAATCGGCGTCCAGGGTTCTCAGGGCGCGCATCAGCTTAATTTTGCGTGAGAAATGAATGTTGGCGTCCCCCAGTTTGCCGGCACCGCCGCCGATGAGTTTGGGGCCGTGCTTGGTGGGGATAACAATCTCCTCAATGGTGGGGATGCGTTTGCTCAAAAAGTCGTCGATGCGTTTGGGAATGCTCCAGACACCCATGTAAAGATGCAGGTTGGCGGCACCCAGATCAAGATCGGCAAGCACTACTTTTTTGCCCATCCGGGAAAGCAGAGTACTCAGATTGACGACAAACAGACTTTTGCCAATCCCTCCCTTGGCGCCGCCCACGGCAATAATTTTTCCCGGTCTATCCTTGGAACCGCCATTTTTGGTTGTCTGCTGCATGATGGTGACCGTTTTGGAAATTGTTAAACACCGAACAAAGGCTCCTTCACCGGTGGACACATTTTAGCGGTGTGTTGGTTGGTGTATCGGGTAACTATAGCGAAACTTTACTATTTATGGCAAGCAATAAGCATGCAAGGCGCGGGCGATGCCTATTTTCGGCTTTGGATCATGAGGGTCACCGGGCCGTCATTGACGATGGTAACCTGCATCATGGCGCCGAATCGTCCGGTTTGAACGTCCACATCGAGCGACCGGACCTTTTCGATGAAGGTTTGGTAAAGCGCATTGGCCAACTCCGGTTTTGCCGCGCCCTGGAAAGAGGGGCGCCGGCCCTTACGGCAATCCCCCAACAGGGTAAACTGGGAGATCGCCAGGAGTTGGCCACCGGTATCCTTGAGAGAGCGGTTCATTTTTCCCTGAGCATCCTCGAAAATACGCAACCCGATAATCTTGTTGGCCAGATAATCGGCGTCGGTCTCCCTATCATCCGTCGCCACGCCGAGCAGCACATTCAGACCGGGGCCGATGCGGCCCACGACCTCACCGTTCACCGTCACCCAGCTCTTTTTAACCCGTTGGACCACGGCGATCATCGGCTTTACCTCGATTGCCGGTTTGCCTTCTTGAAGGCATCGGCAAAGGGATTGTTGAAGGGCTGGGGGGCGGACGGTTTAGGCTTGCCGCGAGAGGCGGATTTTCCCCGGGGCGCGGGCCGATTGACGGTCTTCTCGCGTTTGGCCGGAGGTTTGGCCTTCTCCTGCGTTGTCTTGCCCGGCCGGCTTTTCATGGATAGCGAGATGCGCTTTCTGTCAAGATCAACCTCTAACACCGTTACCTTGACCTTTTGCTGGACATTGACCACCTCGGCGGGGTTTTTCACGAACCGGTCACATAGCTCGCTGATGTGTACCAATCCGTCCTGGTGAACGCCCACATCCACGAATGCGCCGAAATTGGTCACATTGGTGACGATGCCGGGCAGCCGCATGCCCGGGATGAGGTCCTTGATTTCCGAGACGTGCTCGTCAAAGGCGAAATGCTCGAACGGCTCGCGGGGGTCGCGGCCCGGCTTGGCCAGCTCGGCCATGATGTCGGTCAGGGTCGGCAGTCCCACACTGTCCGTGACATAGCGATTCAAATCGATTTTTTTGCGCAGGCCCTCGTCGGCCATCAGTTCCGCCACGCTGCACCCCAGATCGCCGGCCATGGTTTGGACCACGGCATAGCTTTCCGGATGCACGGCGCTGGCGTCCAGGGGATTGCCTCCGTTTTTGATGCGCAAAAAGCCGGCGCACTGCTCGAAGGCCTTGGGACCTAAGCGCCGTACCTGTTTCAGGTCCTCGCGCTGCTGGAACGCGCCGTTTTCGTCCCGAAAGGCGACGATGTTCTTGGCCAGTTGCGGGCCCAGGCCGGACACATAGGTCAGGATCTGGACACTGGCCTGGTTGACCTCCACGCCCACGCCGTTGACGCAGCTTTCCACCACGTCGTCCAGGGACCGCTTGAGGGAAAACTGGTCCACATCGTGCTGGTACTGACCCACGCCGATGGACTTGGGATCGATCTTGACCAACTCGGAGAGCGGGTCCATCAGCCGCCGGCCGATGGAGACCGCGCCGCGCACGGTGATGTCTTTATCGGGAAACTCCTGGCGGGCGATTTCGGAAGCCGAGTAGATCGAGGCCCCGCTTTCGTTGACCATGATCACCGGCAGGGTCTTGGCGTCGATGGTTTTTTCCACGAAGGCCTGGGTTTCCCGACCGGCGGTGCCGTTGCCCACGGCCACGGCCTCTATTTCGTATTTTGCGCACAAGTTCTGGACCGTCTTGGCGGCCTCGGCGGCCTTGTGCTCGGAACCATGGGGGAAAATGGTATCGTTGTGCAACAGCTTTCCCTGGCGGTCAAGGCAAACCACCTTGCAGCCGGTGCGATAGCCGGGATCGATGCCCAGAATCCGTTTGGCCCCCAGGGGAGAGGCCAGCAGCAGTTGGCGCAGGTTATCGGCGAATACCCGGATGGCGTCGTCGTCGGCCCGTTCCTTAAGCGCCACACGCACCTCGGTCTCCATGGAGCGCGACAAAAGCCGTTTGTAGGCGTCGTGGGCCGCCAGCCGAACCTGCTCGGAAGCGGGGCCCTCGCCTTTGACAAAACAATCTTCGAGAATGGCCAGGGCGGGCTCGACTTCAGGCGCTATGGAAAGGCTCAGGATCTCTTCCTTTTCACCACGGCGCATGGCCAGGATGCGGTGGGACGGGGCCGAGGAGACCTTTTCGGACCAATCGAAATAATCCTTGTATTTGGCTCCTTCGGACTCCTTGCCGGCCACCACCTGGCTGGTGATCACCGCCGTCCCGGCAAACAGCTCACGGACCCGGCTGCGGGCCTCCTGGTCTTCGTTAACGGTTTCGGCGATGATGTCCCGTGCGCCGGCCAGGGCGTCTTCAACCGATTCGACACCTTTTTCCGGATCTATATAGGCTTCGGCCGCCGCCAGAGGGTCGGTGTCGTCCTGGGCCAGAATCGACTCGGCCAGAGGCTCCAGCCCCTTTTCCCGGGCGATGGTGGCGCGTGTACGGCGTTTGGGCCGGTAGGGCAGGTAAATGTCCTCAAGGGCGGTCAGGGTCTCGGCGGCCAGGACCTCGGCCTTGAGTTCGTCGGTCAGATGGCCGTGCTGTTCAAGGGAGGCCAGAATGGTCTCGCGGCGCTCGTCCAGCTCTTTAAGCTGAGTCAGGCGGTCACGAATGGCGGCCACGGCCACCTCATCCAGGCTGCCGGTGGCCTCCTTGCGGTAACGGGCGATAAAGGGCACCGTGGCCCCTTCTTCCAACAGCTTGGCCACGGAGGAGATCCGTGACGCATCCAGGGTCATTTCCGCGCCGATCAGGCGGATGTGGGTTTGGTTCATTAATTTAGTTCGGAGTTTGGGGTTCTGAGTTCTGAGTTCACGGTTTGCCGATTACTGATCATCGATAACCGATCACTGATCACCAGGCTTCATGCGATTTTTACATTCACGATTGGGGCAGACATAAACCGTGCCTTCGCGCTTGGTGGTTTTCTCCACCATGTACGGATTGCCGCAGGCGGGGCAGGTCGTGGCCACGGGCTTGTCCCAACTGGCGAAGCTGCAATCCGGATACCGGTTGCACCCGTAGAAAATTTTACCTCTTTTTGAGCGTTTTTCCACGAGTTCGCCGTCGCAGCCCTTTTCAGGGCAGGCCATGCCGATCGGTTTGGCGTTGGGGCCGCTGTTCAGTGATTGGGTGTGTTTGCACTCCGGGTAGCCTGAACAGGCCAGAAAATCGCCATAACGGCCGCGCTTGATTACCATCGGTTTGCCGCATTTGTCGCAAACCTTATCGGTGGGCTCGCTCTGGACCGGCGCGATGGGGGCGATAACGCCTTTCTCGTCACGTTCGTAATCGCTGGAGTAGGTACATTCCGGATAGCCGGAACAGGCCAGGAAATGGCCGTTCTTGCCCATTTTGATGCGCAGGGGGTTCTTTTTGCACAAGGGGCAGGTCAGGTCCGTGGGCATGCCCACGCCCTTGACGCTGAGCATGCCTTCTGCGGCCTCTTCCAGCTTTTTGCTGAACGGTTCGTAGAAGGCTTTCAAAATGGTCAGGGCCTGTTCATCGGCCTGTTCCACCCGGTCCAGATCCGATTCCAGGCGGGCGGTGAACTCCACATCCAGGATGTCCGGAAAATTGTCGATCAACAGATCGTTGACGATGAATCCCAGCTCCGTGGGCCGGAAATAACCCTTGAGCAGTTCTACATAGCCTTTGTCCCGGATGGTGGATAAAATGGCCGCATAGGTGCTGGGGCGGCCGATGCCGTTTTCTTCCAGTTCCTTAACCAGGGATGCTTCCGAAAAACGGGGCGGCGGTTGGGTGAAGTGCTGTTTGGGATCGATATTCTGCGTTTCCAGGGGGGATTTTTCTTCCAGCTCGGGCAGCACCTGGGTTTTCTTGTTGCTTTCCGCTACGTCGTCGGCGCTTTGATAGACGGCCAGGAACCCGGGAAATTTGACCGAGGAGCCGCTGGCGGTCAGGGTGTAGGGGCCGGCGGCGATGGAAAGGGTTTTCTGGTCGATCAGTGCCTGGGCCATCTGGGATGCCATGAATCGCTGCCAGATCATGGTGTACAGGGCAAATTGATCCTTGGACAGGTAAGGCCTGACCTTTTCCGGGCTGTGATACACCGAGGTGGGTCGAATGGCCTCATGGGCATCCTGGGCCTTGTTTTTGTTCTTGAAGACCCGCGGTTTTCCGATGGCATAGTTTTCGCCGAAACGCTCGCGGATCAGGGAAAGGGCTTCCTGGGCAGCCTCGTCGGCGATACGGGTCGAGTCGGTACGCATGTAGGTGATCAAACCCACGGGCTCCCCTGGCCCCAGATCGATGCCCTCGTAGAGCTGCTGGGCTACCATCATGGTTTTCTTGGCGGAAAAACGCAATTTGCGGATCGATTCCTGCTGGAGCTTACTGGTGATGAAGGGGGGCAGGGGGTTGCGTTTGGTGGTGCGCTTGACGATTTTATCGAGGATAAAGTCGGCGGCCCGCAGGTCCTTGACGATGGCCATAGCGGTGGTTTCGTCGGGGATCTCGATTTTTTTGCCGTCTTTTTTCACCAGCTTGGCTACGAAGGGCGGTGGTTGCTGGCCCTTGACCGTGACGGCGATGGTCCAGTACTCCACCGGAATGAAGGCCTGAATGGCGCGTTCGCGGTCAACGATGATACGCACGGCCACGGATTGCACCCGGCCTGCGGATAGCCCGCCTTTTACCTTACGCCACAAAAGGGGGGAGATCTGGTAGCCAACCAATCGGTCAAGGATGCGGCGGGCCTGCTGGGCTTCGTATTTTTCGCGGTTCAGATCCTGGGCCTTCTGCATGGCCTCGATGATGGCGTTTTTGGTCAGCTCGTGAAAGAGCACCCGGTGGAACCGCCGGCCCTTTTTTTTCAATACATCGGCCGCGTGCCAGGCAATGGCTTCGCCCTCGCGATCCGGGTCAGGGGCCAGATAAATATCGGTGGTGTCGCCGGCCGCTGATTTCAATTGGCTCAGCACTTTGGACTTGCCCGGGATGGTCCGGTAATGAGGCGTGAAGTCCTTGTCGATATCGATTCCCAGATCCTTTGCGGGAAGGTCCTTTATATGACCCACCGTAGCGGCGACATTATAATCGTTGCCCAGATATTTTTTAATGGTCCTGACTTTGGTCGGTGACTCCACTATAACCAGGGGTTTGTTCACCAGATACCTCTTCGCTTCTGTTTTTCATTTTGTTTTGGCTGGAACATATCGGTTATGTTCGCCAGTCAACGCCAGGCGCCAATGCGAAACGCTTGCCCGGCGACTGTACCGCCAGCCCCTTGAGCTCCAGCTGGAGCAGGGTCCCGGATAATTCACCCGGCGGTATTTCCGCTTTACGGACCAGATCGTCGATGTGAATGGGATCGGCTTCGAGAATATCCATAATGACGATTTCGGCTTCCGTCAAATCCTGCCGTGGGGCTGTCTCCGGCGTGGCCGCCACCTTATGCCGTGGATGGGTGGCCTCGAATTCGTCCAGAACGTCCCAGGCATGGGCGGCCAGCTTGGCGCCCTCTTTGATCAGGGTGTGTGTACCGACGCTTTTGAACGAGTGGATGTTTCCCGGAACGGCAAACACATCACGGCCCTGATCGGCCGCCAGCCGGGCGGTGATCAAAGAGCCGCTGCGGGCGGCGGCTTCCACGACCACGGTGCCGTGGCTCATTCCACTGATAATCCGGTTGCGCGCCGGAAACCGGTGTGCATCCGGCCCGCTGCCCAGGGGAAATTCGCTGATTACGGCGCCGTTTTCGGCGATTCGCTGGTAAAGATGCTCGTTTTCCCGGGGGTAGATGCGATCCAGCCCGGTGCCTAAAACCGCCAGGGTCCGTCCACCGGCATCCATGGCGGCGGTGTGTGCGGCGGTATCCACGCCGCGGGCCATTCCGCTGACAATGGTAACGCCCTGTCCGGCCAGATCCATGCAAAGCTGACGGGTGGCCCCTATACCGTAATTAGTGGCATTGCGCGAGCCGACCACGGCAATAATCAGTCCCTCGGTAAAAAGTGTTCCGTAAACGTACAAGAGTGGCGGCGGGTCCGGAATCTGAACCAGCAGAGCGGGGTACTCGGAATCGGCCTGTGTGATGATTCGGTAGCCCTTTGCCCGGGCGGCGGCCAGCTCCCGCTTGGCCGCACCGTTTGTTCGGTGCCCATGAATGGCCCCGGCCAGTCTGGCACTGACGCCGGAAACCTCACCAAGGGCGGATTTGTCGGCGGCCAGGACGGCTTCCGGAGAGCCGAAGCGTTCCAGAAGCCGACGAAACATCAGGTTGCCGACACCCGGCACGCTTTTAAGGGCAAGCCAGGGCAGCGGATCGGACATTTACTTTCTCCGTGCCTGCCAAGCCAGCAGAATGGGGCTGGCCACATAAATCGACGAATAGGTACCCACGCCCACGCCTATCAGCAGAGCAAAAGAAAAATCGTGAATGATGCCGCCGCCTAGTGCGAACAGGGCGATCACTACCACTAGTGTGGTCATGGAGGTCAGCAGGGTGCGGCTCAAGGTTTCGTTGATGCTTTTGTTCAGGATCACGGCCATGGGCTCCCGGTGATACTTGCGCAGATTTTCCCGGATACGGTCGAAAACGATGATCGTGTCATTCAGCGAGTAGCCGATGATGGTCAACAGCGCCGCCACGATGGGCAGGGTGAATTCCTTGTCGAAAATGGAAAAAAGCCCGACGGTGATGGTCACGTCATGGATGAGGGCCACGATGGCGCCCATGGCGTATTTGAACTCGAAAAACCAGAAGATCACCAGGCTGACGATCAGGGCCGCCAGCATCAAAAACGGCACCGATACCTTGAAAAGCGAGAGGAAATAGACGGCGCCCATGAGGATTGCGGCCACAATACCGCTTTTGGCCCATTTAAGCTCGAACCGGCCCGAAATATAAACGGTGATGAACAGCAGGGCGTAAAACATGGCGAACAGCGCTTTTTCACGCAGATCCTTGCCCACCTGGGGGCCGACCATTTCGATACGCCGGATTTCAACACCAACGCCGGTGGTCTCTTTCAATCGGGCTTCGATGGTTTCGGAAAGCCCTTCCATGGCCGTGGTGGTCACATCGGTGCGGATCAGGTATTCGTTGTCGGCCACATGGCCGAACTGCTGGATGGCCGAAGCGGTCATGTCGATTTTCGTCAGGCCCTGCTTGATGTCATCGATCTTGACGGGGGCTGAGAATTTGACCTGGACCAGGGTGCCGCCGGCGAAATCGATGCCGTAGCGCGGACCTTTGTGAATCACCAGCGAGCCGATGCTGATGATGAGCATCAGCACGGAACAGAAGAAGGCAATCTTGCGTTTGCCGATAAAATCTATGTTGGTATCCGGTTTGATTAACTGCATGTAACAATTCCTCGGATGCTGGGTTGCTGTTGCCGATCAACGATGAAAAAGCGAACGCGAAGGGGAGCCCTAAATACTGATGGTTCGTATTTTGCGATTGATCAAAAAATAATCGAAGATGGCCCGCGTCGCCACCAGGGCCGTGAATAGACTGGCCAATACGCCCAGGCTCAAGGTCACGGCAAACCCCTTGACCGGGCCGGTTCCGAATTGAAACAGGACCAGGGCGGCGATCAGGGTGGTGACGTTGGCGTCCAGAATGGTCAATGTGGCGCGGCTGTAACCGGCATCCACGGCGGCCCGCGGTGTTTTGCCCAGTCGCATTTCCTCCCGGATGCGTTCGAAGATCAGAACGTTGGCATCCACGGCCATGCCGATGGTCAGGATAATGCCGGCAATGCCCGGCAGGGTCAGCGTGGCGCCGAAACCGGCCAGCCCGCCGGCGATCAGCAGAATGTTCAGAATCAGTGCCAGATCGGCCACGAGTCCCGATCCTCTGTAATAAATCGCCATGAAGATCACCACCAGCATGCCGCCGACACACATGGAAAGCAGGCCCATGCGGATGGAATCGGTACCCAGGGAGGGGCCAACGGTGCGCTCTTCGAGGATCTGGACCGGAGCGGGCAAGGCGCCGGCGCGCAGCACAATGGCCAGATCCCGGGCTTCTTCGGTGGTGAAGCTGCCGGTGATGCGGGCCTCGCCGCCGGCGATTTTTTCCTGGATCACCGGTGCCGAGTAGACATTGTCGTCCAGGACGATGGCCAGCCGCTTTTTGACGTTTTCCTCGGTGATTCGGGCAAACAGGCGTGCGCCCTTTTTATCGAAGGTAATCGATACATAGGGCTCGTTATACTGGCTGTCGATCTGCACCTTGGCGTCGGTCAGATAGGCACCGGTCAGCGCCGTGCGTTTTTTCACGAGATAAGGGATCTTGCGCACATGATGGGTGGCGGAGTCCTCCTTGATCTCATAAAGAATTTTACTGCTGGCCGGAACACTGCCTTTCAAGGCCGACTGGACGTCGTGGTCTTCGTCGAGCAGCTTGAACTCCAGAAGGGCGGTTTTGCCGATCAGGCTTTTGGCCCGCTTGGTGTCCTTGATGCCGGGAAGTTGAACCAGTATCCGCCGCTCTCCCTGAATGCGGATGTCGGGCTCACTGACGCCGAACTGGTCAATGCGGTTACGGATGGTTTCCAGGGCCTGGTCCACGGCCATTTTGCGGATATGCTCGGCTTCCTTGTCGGGCAGATCGAGCAGTACCTCGCGCACGCCGTCGTTATCCGATCGCTGCACAATGCGAAGATTGCGAAATTCCTCATCGAGCAGCTCGTCCAGGCGATCCGCATCCTCACTGGCGACCTTGACGTCCAATTTGACCAAGTCGACTCTTTCCAGGCCCTTGGTGCGGACGCGCTCTTTACGAAGCACATCGCGCATTTCCTGGCCCATTCGTTCGACGGTATTTTCGACGGCCTTGTCCGCGTCGACCTCGAGCACCAAATGCATGCCGCCCTGCAGGTCCAAACCCAGATTGATTTTTTTATGGGGCCAGATGCCGGGACGGAAGGTCGGAATCACATAGATCGCCGCGACAAGAATGACCGCCACGATGATGATGAGCCTCCAGGAAAGATTCTTCAACGCAAATTTCCTTTCAAGATCTTATGACCGCTGCCCCCGAAAACGACGCAATACGTTTGGTATCGGGCGAAAAACCGGATTGCCGCGATACCAACGCGCGTCATGCTGGTGAAAAAAGGGGGTTCGGGAAAAAACAAAACAGAATCAGAGTCTACTGTTATCGGATTAGTCTTTTTTATCTTTTTTCGGATTGGCCGGAGGGGTAGTGGCTTGCTGCAGGCCGGAGACACTGCTCCGATTCACGCGCACGCGTACTTTTTCGGCAACTTCCACGGTCAAAAAGGTTTCCGATACGCCAGTGACCCGACCAAGCAGTCCACCGGCGGTGACAATACGGTCCCCGGCTTTCAGATTCTCGATCATCTGGCGATGTTCCTTGGTCTTTTTCTGCTGCGGCCGGATCAGTAAAAAATAAAAAATCACGAACATGAGGATCAGCGGTACAAACGATGCAAATCCTCCCGCTCCGCCTGCCGCGGCGCCTCCTGCCTGTCCCATTGCATATGCGATATTCATCGGGGAAAACCTCCTATTTATAAAAATCAATCGGTGAAGGACACGCCCGCCAAGCGTATTGTCTACATATAATACCGTGTTAGCGATTGTTGAATGACGGTGGCGCTCATATACTGCAAATCCCAGGCTCCGTCAAATCATTCTTGGCGGTCATGCCGCCGAATAGTCAGCGGGTTTCGTTTTTCGGTCGTAGGAGAACTCCATCTGGCCTGGAATCAGAGCGTCGCGGGAGACGACGGTGATCGTCACCCCTCGCTTGCATTCCAGATCGTTCAGTTCCCTGCGTTTGCGGTTGAGCAGGTAGGCCGCCACACTGGGCGGCAACTGGACGGAAACCTGGGTGATGCCGTCTTTAAGCGTCTCCAGCTTGATTTTACGCAAGGCGGAGAGGCCCAGCGACTCCGTGGAAGGTACCTGGCCTTTGCCTTTACAGTGGGCGCAGGTCTGCATGTTGCCGAAATCGATGGAGGGTCTCAGCCGCTGGCGGGACAGCTCCAATAGACCAAATTTGGAAATCTTGCCGATTTTCACCCTGGCGCGATCCTGTTTCATGCTGGCCCGTAGCGCCTTTTCCACCTGGTTGCGATGTTTTATCTCGCGCATGTCGATGAAATCGATCACGATCAATCCGCCCAGATCCCGGATGCGAAGCTGGCGGGCGATTTCCGTCGCCGCCTCCAGATTGGTCATCAAGGCCGTTTCTTCGATATTTTTTTTCTGGGTTCCCTTACCGGAGTTGACATCGATGGCCACCAGCGCCTCGGTCCGCTCCAGAACCACCGATCCTCCGGATTTGAGCCCCACCCGGTTTCTGAAAAGGGTGGCGATTTGATCTTCAAGCTGGAAACGGGTAAAAATGGGTTTGTCCGATTTGTGCAGTTTGACGATGCCGGTCTGTTTAGGCGAAATGATGCGCACGAAATCCTTGACCTCTTGGAAAACCGACTCGTCGTCAATGAGAATTTCCTTGATGTCCGGAGAAAAATGATCGCGGATGGAGCGGACGGCCAGGTTGCGATCCTTGTATAATGCGCAGGGCGCTTCGGCGTTGACGGCTCGATCGGTGATGTCCTTCCAGAGTCTAAGAAGATAGCGTACATCCTTGGCCAGCATGGTTTTCGTGCTGCCTTCGCCGGCTGTGCGGACGATGAGCCCGAAGCCTTCGGGAAGGTTCAGTTTGTCGACGATTTCCTTGAGCCGTTTGCGTTCGGTTTCGTCTTCGATTTTTCGGGAGATGCCGCGGTTGTTGCTGCCCGGCATGAGAACGGCGTGTCGGCCCGGCAGGGAAATGAAGGTGGTCAGCATGGCCCCTTTTTTCATGATCGGGTCCTTTGTGACCTGCAACACGAGTTCCTGGCCGCGTTTGACCAGATTCTGGATGCTGTGGTTGTTTGCCGGCGGATCCTGAAAATAATCGGAGTGGATTTCCTGGCGTTGGAGAAAACCGTGTCGTTCGGCGCCGAAATCGACGAATACCGCCTGAAGACTGGGTTCTATGCGGGTAATGGTGCCTTTGAAAATGCTGCTGTGAAGAATTTCCCTGGCTGCACTTTCGATGTGAAACTCTTCGAGCCGGTTGTCTTTGACGATGGCGAGGCGCACCTCCTCTGGATCCACCGCATTAATAAGTATTTTACTGGTCATGCGTTAGAAGCGATTTTCCTTTCGGGATAAAAATAGTGGTATTAAATTTCCTTAAATAATAAATTGTTATGCCTAAGTCAATGGGTAATTGTACTTGGCCTGCAAAATCGTTGTCGGTAACGGCGTCGGCGAAGCAAAGATTGTTGCTGGAAGCAGGCGATACAAGCGGCCCCTTGCTATTTGCCCGGCTTTATGGCATGAGAAGACCCTTTAAGGATGATGAAATTAACAATGTTCGCAAGAAGATAGGAAGATTCATGGATGAGCGCTACCAGCCTCTGGAAATCGAGGCCAAATGGCAAAAACGGTGGCAGGAAGATAATCTGTTCAACGTTGTCGAAGCCCCCGATCAGGAAAAATATTATCTGCTGGAAATGTTTCCGTACCCCTCGGGCAAGATCCACATGGGGCATGTCAGAAACTACACCATCGGCGACGTGGTGGCCAGATATAAACGCATGCGCGGCTTCAACGTCCTGCACCCCATGGGCTGGGATGCTTTCGGCATGCCCGCCGAGAACGCGGCCATCGCCAATAACACCCATCCGGCAAAGTGGACTTACGACAATATCGACGCCATGCGCGCTCAGCTCAAACGGCTCGGTTTTTCCTATGACTGGGACCGGGAGGTGGCCACCTGCCGTCCCGAGTATTACCGCTGGGAGCAGTGGCTGTTCCTGAAAATGGTCGAAAAGGGCATGGCCTATCGCAAGGAGTCCTACGTCAACTGGTGCGAACCCTGTCAGACCGTGCTGGCCAACGAGCAGGTGGAAGCGGGTATGTGCTGGCGCTGCGGGAAGCCGGTGCGTCAGAAAAAGCTGTGGCAGTGGTTCTTCAAGATCACCGATTTCGCCGAGGATCTGCTGGTGCATTGCGACCTACTGCCCGGCTGGCCGGACAAGGTCACCACCATGCAACGCAACTGGATCGGCAAAAGCGTTGGGGCCGAAATCCGTTTTGCCATCGAGGGCAAGGAAGAGTCGATCAGCGTTTTCACCACCCGGCCGGATACCATTTTCGGCGCCACCTTCATGTGTCTGGCGCCCGAGCATCCCCTGGTGCCGGAGCTTTGTTCGGGAACCGACCAGGAATCGGCCGTGGCCGCTTTCGTGGATCGCATTTCCCTGCAGGACCGCTCCAGCAAGGCCATCGAAAGCCATGAAAAAGAGGGCGTGTTCACCGGATCATATTGCATCAATCCCATGAACGGTCGCCGCATGCCGATCTACACGGCCAATTTCGCCCTGATGGAGTACGGCACCGGCGCCGTGATGTCGGTACCGGCCCACGACCAGAGGGATTTTGATTTTGCCCGCAAATACGATCTGCCCGTGGTGGTTGTGGTCGGCCCACCCGATGAAGCCCTCGACGGGGACACCATGGAATGCGCGTATACCGGCGACGGCAAAATGGTCAACTCCGGCGCCTTTGACGGCCAACCCAACCGCGAGGCCCTGGAGGCCATCATCGAGGATATCGACAAGAGAGGGCTGGGTAAGAAAACGGTCAGCTTCCGGCTGCGCGATTGGGGCATTTCCCGGCAGCGCTACTGGGGCGCGCCAATTCCCATGATTCACTGCCCCGATTGCGGCATCGTGCCCGTGCCCGAGGCCGATCTTCCCATCGTGCTGCCCGAGGACGCCCATTTGCTGGAAGGCGGACGCTCGCCGCTGCCCACATTGGCCGAATTCGCCCGCACACGCTGCCCCAAATGTGGTCGCGAGGATGCCCGCCGGGAAACCGACACCATGGACACCTTTGTGGAGTCTTCCTGGTATTTCGATCGCTATTGCAGCCCGCGCTGCGACACGGCCATGTTCGATCGCGCCGCGGTTGACTACTGGATGCCCGTGGACCAGTATATCGGCGGCGTCGAACACGCCATCTTGCACCTATTATATTCTCGCTACTTCACCCGGGTGCTCGAAACGCTGGGTTTGGTATCCTTCAAGGAACCCTTTACCCGTCTGCTGACCCAGGGTATGGTGTGCAAAGAGACCACGGCCTGTCCCGAACACGGATTTCTCTTTCCCGAACAGGTCGTCGATGGCCCCGACGGAACGCCTGCCTGTGCCCTGTGCGAAAAACCGATCACGGTCGGCCGGGTGGAAAAGATGTCCAAGTCCAAGAAGAACGTCATCGATCCCAACGTGTTGCTCAATCAATACGGCGCCGATACCACGCGGCTGTTTTGTCTGTTTGCCGCCCCGCCCGAGCGCGATCTGGAGTGGAGCGATCAGGGGGTCGAGGGCAGCTACCGTTTTCTGCAACGGGTGTGGCGGCTGGCCGAACGCTGGTTGCCTGCCGTCAAGGGGTGCCAGGGGCTGCCGGATGATCCCTCGGCACTGAGTGGTGACTTCAAGGAGATCTATCGCAAGACCCACACAACCATCAAACGGGTCACCCGGGACATCGAGGAGCGGTTTCACTTCAATACCGTGATCAGCGCCGTCATGGAGCTGGTCAACGCCATGCAGGCCATCGATGACACGGACGTGGACGAGACGGCCAAAAAGACCATGCGGTTTGGATTGGAAGCGTCGATACTGCTCTTGTCGCCCATCGTGCCCCATTTTTGTGAAGAGTTGTGGCAGGCCCTGGGCCACGGAAAAAGTGTCTTGCTGACCGCCTGGCCGGTTCATGACGAAGCGGCAACGGTAAAGGATGAAATCGAAGTGGTGGTGCAGGTCAACGGCAAACTGCGCTCCCGCTTTGTCGCGGCGGTGGATGCCGGCGAGGAGGCGCTCAAGGAAAAGGCGCTGGCCGATGAACGCGTGCGGAATTTCATCGGCGGCAAACCGATTCGAAAAGTTATTGCGGTGAAAAATAAGCTGGTAAATATCGTTGTTTAATAAGCGCTATCGGTATCCCAATCGCTATCGAAAAAACGATGCCGATACCGATTTTTGCGATGGAATCAGGATGAAACCCCACAACTCCAGATGGTTACTGATTGGAACGGTGCTGGCCGCCACGCTTATGGCCTGCGGCTACCATTTCGCCGGTGGAGGAAAACTACCGGCGGGGGTGACGCGGATTTATATCGACATGCTGGAGAATCGGACGTCGGAGAGTGGTGTCGAGAGAACGTTCACCAATGACCTGATTTACGAATTCACCCGTGGTCGCAAGGAATCTCTGGCCAAGGAACGGGCCAATGCCAACGGTATTCTCACCGGTACCATTACCCGCCTGGCCGTCGAGAACATTTCGCGTTCGAGCGTTTCAGCGGCCACCGAGCGTAGCGTGACCGGCACCGTGAACTTGCGAATCGAGTCGCCGGAAGGGAAAGTGCTCTGGAAATCCGGCTCGCTGATTGAGTCGGAAGACTACGAGGTGGTAAGCGAAAACAAAACGGCAACGACCCAGAACAAGTCCGATGCCATTGCCGATCTTTCCAAAAAAATGGCCGAATCGGCCTTTACAAGGCTGACCGACGATTTTTAGCGCCCAGTTATCCCCTGGCAACACAATCGGCAGGGAGTGTTCCGCTGCCGATTATCTTTACCACGAATCTTTAAGGGGTAAAAAACGACTACAGGGCGTTGACCCTTTTGGTCAGGCGAGCGATTTTACGAGCGGCCGTGCGTTTGTGCAGGACGCCGCGTTTTGCCGCTTTGTCGATGACGGATTTGGCGATGTTGAGGCTTTTCGCGGAATCTTCCGGGGTTTCCGCCACGGCGCGATTCAAATCCTTGATGACATTCTTCACCCGGGTCTGAACGGCTTTGTTGCGCATGCGCCGCTGTTCGTTTTGAATGGCGCGCTTTAATGCTGACTTATGGTTAGCCACCTTGCTGTTACTCCTTTCGGAAATGAATTGAAAAAAACACAATCCACTCAGATAAACAAACATTTGATAAAAGTCAAGGGCCTTTCCGTGTTCATGGACAATTCGAGGTGCGGATGAGCCCAGCCTCCATTCAGCCGGCGGATGAAAACCGCCAGGTGACCCGGGCCGCCGGCATTGTCGGTGCCGCAACCCTGGCCAGCCGCATTCTGGGGTATGTCCGCGACATGGTTCTGGCATCCTTTTTCGGTGCGGGAATGGTGGCGGACGCTTTCATCGCCGCCTTTCGGATTCCCAATCTGCTGCGCCGGCTCTTCGGAGAAGGCTCGCTCAGTATCGCCTTCGTGCCCGTGTATGCCCAGACGCTGGAAGAGAGCCGTCCCGAGGAGGCCTACCTTTTGCCCGTCGCCGCCATGAAACTGTTGCTTGTGGTGCTTTCCCTGGTCACGGTGGTTGGTGTTGTCTGTGCGCCCCTGATCGTCAAAACCGTCGCGCCGGGATTCGGTCAGGATGCCGGGAAAATGGCGCTGACGATAACCTTGACGCGCTTTATGTTTCCCTACATCATTTTAATCGGCACCGTGGCCCTTTGCATGGGGATTTTGAATGTGAATGGCCATTTCGCCGCGCCGGCCGCCGCTCCGGTGCTGTTGAACCTGGCCATGATCGGCGCCGTTTACGGTGTTTCCCGGTTTTCCGATTCCCAGACGATCAGGGTGCTGGGCCTTGCCGGGGGCGTTCTTGTGGGGGGCGTTTTGCAACTGGCCCTGCAACTGCCGTTTTTGTTCAGGCACGGCATTCGCTTTTGGGCGCCGTCGGGACTTTGGCACCCGGCCATGAAAAAAATCGGCATTCTGCTTTTGCCGACGATTTTTGGCGCGGCGGTCTATCAGATCAATATTTTGATGGGAACCCTGCTTGCCTCGCTTCTTGAAGAGGGTAGCGTTTCCTACCTCTACTACGCCGACCGGCTGGTTCAATTTCCTTTGGGTATTTTCGGCCAGGCCCTGGCCACGGCGGTTTTGCCAAGTCTCTCCCGTCAGGCGGCGCGCAAGGATTACTCAGCCATGGGCGAGACGTTCGGTCATGCCTTGAGCCTGGTGCTGTTCATCACCATTCCGGCCATGGCCGGTCTCATCCTGCTTCGCGAGCCCATCGTCGCGCTTTTGTTTCAGCGCGGCGCCTTCGATATACAAACCACACGATTGACGGCCACCGCGCTTTTGTATTATGCTGTTGGCCTGTGGGCCTTTTCCGCCGTGAGAATTGTTGTCTCAACTTTCTATGCCATGCAGGATACCCGTACCCCGGTGATGACGGCGACGGTGTCGATTGTCGCCAATATTGTCCTCGGCTTGGTGTTGATGGGGCCGCTCAAGCACGGCGGACTGGCTCTGGCCACCTCCCTGGCTTCCACGGTGAACCTTGTTTTGATGGTTATCGTGCTGAGAAAAAAGCTGGGGGCGATCCGGTGGCGCCCGATCCTGTCCAGTTGCCTGCGAACCGTCGCGGCAACGGCCGTCATGGCCGTGGTTGTCATGGGAATTCGAAATTGCGGCGTTTTCAGGCAGTGGCCGACGGATGGGTTGGCATTACTCTTTATGGTTGGCGTTGCCATCGGCGGCGGCGTCGCGGTTTTTTCCATCGCTGCCAGATGGTTTGACATTCCGCAGTGGCATGAGGTTATGGCGTTGTTGAAAAGGAGCCTGGGACGGACATGAGTCGCGGACTCAAATGGATGATGGGTGGCGTGGCCGCCGTTTTTCTCACTTTTTTGCTGCTGATTGTCATTAGCGACAAAGGGCTGGTTGAGCTGTCGCGACTCAACGGGCAGCATCGAGCCATCACCATGCAAAACGAAGCACTGGCACTGGAAAATTACAAGTTGCGTCGTACCATAGACCGGTTGGACCATGACCTTGCCTATATCGAGAACGAGGCCCGTACCGAGTTGGGAATGGTCGGTAAAGACGATTTGATTATCATCCTCCCCCGAGGCGCTCTAAAGAACTGATCCGAGGACTACCCTTTGCAAAAGATAGATGACAAGACCTTTTATACGGAAACCATGGCGCGCCTCCTGAACAATCAGGGGCACCATCACCGCGCCGCCGAAATTTACCGATACCTTCTGGAGAAAGCGCCGGATCGCGAGGATCTCAAGGCAGCTCTGGACGATACCGAGGCGCGCATTGGCCAGGGGACCGCAACCTGGGGGGATGTTTCCGGCGTGGTGGCGCGATGGGTTGAATTGATGCTGCGACTAAGGGCCTTGAAACGGCTTGAACGGCTTTCCATACCTCGCATCGCGGGCGATGGCCCGGGCGCGCGGTAGTCATCGATGGAAACGGATACCGGTATGTTGAAGAACAAACAAATCGTGCTTGGCGTGTGCGGCGGCATTGCCGCCTATAAGAGCGTGGAGCTGCTCAGGCGACTGGTGAAGGCCGGTGCCCGGGTGCGGGTGATCATGACCAGCAGCGCCACCCGCTTCGTCGCGCCCATGACCTTTGAAGTGCTCTCGGAAAATCCGGTATGCACCGATCTGTTCGAAGAGAAAAACGATACCGCCATCCGGCATATTGCCTGGGCCGAGGACGCCCAGGCGGTGGTCATCGCGCCGGCCACGGCCAACGTGGTGGCCAAGATGGCGAACGGCATCGCCGATGACGCCCTCAGCACCTTCATGCTGGCGGCGACCTGTCCGGTGATGGTTTGCCCGTCCATGAATTCCAATATGTTCGAGCATCCCGCCACCCGGCGCAACCTGGCGCGTCTGGCCGACGACGGGTGTACCATTCTTGCCCCGGGCGAGGGGGAACTGGCCTGCAAGACCGTTGGTTCGGGCCGCCTTCCCGAACCGGTGGAGATCGTCGACCGGTTGACCGCTTTGCTCACCCCGGACGATCTGGCCGGTAAAAATATCTTGATCACCGCCGGGCCTACCCGCGAAGCCATCGATCCGGTGCGTTTTGTAAGCAACCCATCATCGGGGAAAATGGGGTATGCCATTGCCCGGGCCGCTGAAAACCGAGGCGCCCGAGTGGTCCTGGTCAGCGGGCCGGTGGCCATTGAACCGCCGGTTAATGTCGAAACGATTTCCGTGATGACGGCCGAGGAGATGGCCACCGCCGTATTTGACCGGCTGGACCAGGCCCATGTGGTTATCAAGGTGGCCGCCGTGTCCGACTACCGGCCGGCGACGGTCATGCCCCAGAAGATGAAAAAGGGCGAAGAGGCGATCACCCTGGCCCTGGAGCGCACCACGGACATCCTTAAAACCATCGGTCGGAAGAAGAAGCCGGGGCAGATTCTGGTGGGATTCGCCGCCGAAACCCGGGATATGGAAGCCTATGCCCGCAAAAAAGTCGCCGAGAAAAACCTGGACATGATTGCCGCCAATCTGATCGGTCCGCCCGATTCGGGGTTTGCCGCCGACACCAATCGTATGACCCTCTTCTTCAAGGACGGCAGCCAAAAGCCCCTGGAAGTCATGCGAAAAGACCAGGTGGCGCACCTGATTCTCGACGAGGTGGTCGAGTTGGTTCGGTGATCGGTGATCAGTGAACGGTCGCCTGTTTGCCGGAATTGCAACGCCTTGCAGGAGCGGCCCATGGCCGCGATGGGCTGCGTATTCTTTGCTAAACCACTTTGGGTCTTATAAATTCGGAACCCGATTATGCTCAATCATTCCCCACTGGCACAACTCGTTAGCGACATTCACAACAGCCTTGTCTATCTTAAAGAGAACGGGTGTCGTGGCTTCGACTGCGGTGAGGAGGCCCTTGAAACCCTGGCCCGGTTGGGGCAGGCGCCAAAAGCCGAACCTAAAAAACCGGAAACCCTGGAGACTATCCGAGAAGACCTGGGTGACTGTGCCCGCTGCCCGCTTTGCAAGACCCGCACACATATCGTTTTTGGAGAAGGCGACGTTCATGCTGGGCTGGTCTTTGTGGGCGAAGGTCCGGGATTCGATGAGGATCAGTGCGGCCGGCCATTCGTGGGCGCCGCCGGGCAGCTTCTAACCAAGATCATCGCGGCCATGAACCTTTCCCGGGAGACGGTGTACATCGCCAACATTGTAAAATGCCGCCCCCCGGAAAACCGTAATCCCCAACCCGGCGAAATCGAGAAATGCCTGCCGTTTTTAAACCGCCAACTGGCGTCGATTCGTCCAAAGGCAATCTGTGCCCTGGGAAAAGTGGCGGCCCAGACCTTGTTGGAAACTGAAACGCCCATTTCACGCCTGCGGGGAACGTTCCACGACTTCATGGGGATACCGGTCATGCCGACCTTCCATCCGGCATTTTTATTGCGCAACCCGGAGCGCAAGCGCGACGTGTGGAACGACGTCCGGAAGATCATGGCCCGCTTGGGATAGATCTCAGCATAAGTGACGGGGGTGTCCATGCAAATCCGATCCACCCTGGTTTCGATGTCGGTTTTTATTCTCCTTCAATGGATGGCGAGCTGCTTGTTTTTAACCGAACCGGCCATGGCCGATGACCGTAAGCCTGTTTATTTGGTGGCGGTTACCGGCGCCATTTCCCCAGGCAATGCCGATTTTCTGGAAATTGCCATCGAGCGTGCCAACCAAGAGGGGGCAGGATGCCTGATCGTTTTGCTGGATACGCCTGGCGGGCTGGTGGAGTCCATGCGCAAAATGGTGATGGCTATTTATGCCAGCCGTATTCCGGTTGTGGTCTATGTCTCTCCATCCGGTGCCCGGGCCGCCTCGGCCGGAGTCATGATCACCATGGCCGCTGATATCGCAGCCATGGCCCCTGCAACGCATATAGGTGCGGCCCATCCGGTTGGGGCTGGCGGCAAGGATATTGACGAAACCATGGCCGAGAAGGCCACCAACGACATGGCGGCCTTTGTCAAAAGCATTGCCGCCAAAAGGGGACGCAATGTGGATTGGGCCGAAAAGTCGGTGCGCGAGAGCGTTTCCGTTACCGAGACCGAGGCCCTTGAAAAGAAGATCATCGATTTGGTGGCCAAGGATCTGGACAGGCTGATAGAAGAAATTGACGGCCGGCAGGTCGAGGGCAAGGGATCCCTCCATATCGATCAGGCCAATCGCGTGTGGGTTAGCGAATCGTTGCGTACGCGAGTGCTCAAGATTTTGAGCGATCCCAACATCGCCTACATTCTGATGATGATCGGTCTGGCCGGTCTTTATTTTGAACTTGCCCATCCCGGGGCGATCCTGCCGGGCGTCATCGGCAGCATGGCATTGATCCTTGCGTTTTATTCGTTTCATACCCTGCCGGTAACCATTACCGGCATTCTGCTGATCGTCCTGGCGCTGATTTTTTTTATCATGGAGATGAAAATCACCAGTTTTGGGCTGCTCAGCATTGCCGGCCTCGCTTGTCTGCTGCTCGGGTCGATGATGCTGGTTGACCGTACCAGCGGGCTGCCGGGAATTTCCTTGCGGGTGATTCTGCCCACGCTGGTAGTGGTGGGCGGCTTTTTCACCCTGGTGGCCGGCCTTGTCTTCCGGGCACAGGTACATCGGCCCATGATCGGTGGATCGGGGATGATCGGGCAAATCGGTGTCGTCAAAGTGGCGATGGCCCCCAAGGGCCGCGTTCAGATTCACGGTGTGTTGTGGTTTGCACGGTGCGAAGTGCCCGTGGAGATTGATACACAAGTGCGGGTTGTCGCCATGGATGGCCTGACCCTGAACGTGGAACCCGTTGAACCACCCGGCCATTAGTACCTTTCCTCTTCGATTTTAATAGGAGGCTGTTATGTATCCTGCCGTTGGCATCGTCGTTCTGATCGTTTTTTTTCTTGTCACAGCTCTTAAAGTTCTCAACGAATACGAGCGAGGAGTTATTTTCCGGTTGGGCCGGGTGATCAAGGCCAAGGGACCGGGCCTGATCATCCTTATTCCGATTGTCGATAAAATGGTCAAGGTCAGCATGCGCCTGGTGGCCATGGACGTGGATCCCCAGGATGTGATCACGCTGGACAACGTCTCGGTGAAGGTCAATGCCGTGATCTATTTCCGGGTGCTCGACCCGATCAAGGCTATCGTGGAGGTGGAAAATTACAATTATGCGATTTCCCAACTGGCCCAGACCACCCTTCGTAGCGTTTGCGGTGGCGCTGAGCTGGACGAACTGCTTTCGGACAGAGAAAAGATCAATGCCCAGTTGCAGGAAATCCTGGACACCCACACCGATCCCTGGGGCATAAAGGTCGCGACCGTTGAACTCAAGCACATCGATTTGCCCCAGGAGATGCAGCGGGCCATGGCCAAACAGGCCGAGGCCGAAAGGGAACGGCGGGCCAAGGTGATCAACGCCGAGGGCGAGTTCCAGGCCGCCGGTCGTCTCGCCGAAGCCGCCAAAATTATCGACGCCTATCCCACCGCCATTCAGCTCCGGTATCTTCAGACCATGCGGGAGATGTCGGCCGAGAATAACACCACCACGGTTTTCCCCTTGCCGCTGGATCTTTTCCGGCCGTTTATCAAGCTTGTGGAGGATCGGCAGGAAAAAACTTAAGGGTTCCGGGGCAAAGGGAGTAACGCTCAAATATCTATATTGACAGGCTTAAAGCAATCGGATTAAAAAATCTATTTTTGACAGACTCGTAAAAAGTCGCCAGTCCGACGGATTCGTAAGAAATTCGAGATCAAGGTTTGCGAATCCGTCAGGAATGAGGCGTACTTATCGTATTGCGCAGTGACTTGGGATGAAGCGCAGGCGCCGATATCGGGCTTTTTACGAATCCGTCATTTTTATTTGCGTTTGCGACGCTTGAATGGAGGCGTATATAATGATCGACCCGACAGTCCTGGCATTCGATATCGATGGGGTGATTGCCGACACGATGAACCTGTTTCTGGATATCCTCAAGGATCATTACGATATAAACTCGGTATGCTACGATGATATTACCTGCTACCAGTTGGACCAGTGTCTGGATGTCAATCCCGATATTCTGAAAAGCAGCACCATTCGGATCATGAACGGGGATTACAAGGCCACCCTGGCGCCGATGCCGGGCGCTGCGACCGTTTTGCAAAAGGTTGCAGCGGCCACGGGTAGGCTTTTGCTGGTGACGGCGCGTCCCGAGCCCGGGCCCATTACCGAGTGGATGAACGATCTTGTGGGAGCGCAGAGTGACCGCCTTGAGATCGTCACTACCGGTTCGTTCGAAGCCAAGACCGATGTGCTGCTGGATAACGGCATCCGCTGGTTCGTGGAGGATCGCATAGAAACCTGTCACCTGTTGAAAGAAGCCGGAATAGAACCCGTGGTGTTTCGGCAGCCCTGGAACCGGGTGCCCCACGATTACCTGACGATTGGGTCATGGCCTGAATTGGAGGCACGGATAGGATTCCCATGAGCGACGACCGGCTCAGCTTTCAGATCGAACGTTTCCTGCAGACCCTGGCTGCCGAAAAGGGGTATTCGACGCATACCATCCGCGCCTATGCCCACGATCTGGAGGAGTTTGCCCGTTATGCCGGCGGCGAGCAGGATTCCGATACCCGGGTAAGCGTGGCCGCCATCGACAATCTGACCCTTCGGGGGTATATCGGGGGGCTTCATCGCCGCAACGAAAAATCGACCATCGCCCGTAAACTTTCCACCTTGCGTTCGTTTTTTCGTTTTCTTGTCAAGCAAAGGGTTGTCGAGGAAGATCCCAGCGCCGCGATTCTGACGCCCAAGCATAGCCGGCACATGCCCGCCTTCCTGTCGGTGGACGACATGTTTCGGCTTCTGGACCAGGCCACCGAGGATACCGTGTTGGGATTGCGCAATCGGGCCATGTTCGAAACCCTTTACGGCTCCGGCATCCGGGTCTCGGAACTGACCGGCCTGAACGTTTTTGACGTGGATTTTTCCTCCACCTGTTTGCGGGTGTCGGGAAAGGGCGGCCGGGAGCGCATCGTTCCCGTGGGGCAAAAGGCATTACAGCGCATCGATGACTATCGGCAGCGGCTGCTGTCCAAAACCGGCATCGGCATCGAGACCGATGGCCCGCTATTTTTAAATAAGAATAAAGGGCGGTTGACATCGCGCTCGGTTGGGCGCATTTTGGAAGCTTTGGTGCGCCGGATAAGCCTTGCGGTTCCCATTTCACCCCATGGCATCCGCCACAGCTTTGCCACCCACATGCTGAATGCGGGGGCGGATTTGCGAACGGTCCAGGAGCTTTTGGGCCACAAAAGCCTGTCCACCACCCAGAAATACACCCATGTGAGCATTGACCGGTTGATGGCGGTGTATGACAATGCGCACCCACGCAAATAGAAAGTGTGCGTTCAGAAATGGCTAATTTGTCCGATATCGGGGTTGTCCTCAAAAATTTATCCTCGGAATAGCAATACCATGCCTTTGGTAAACTTTTGAGTGCGCCTTGATTTCAGCCAAATTATCCTATTTCTGAACACACACTATAGGGAAATTGAATATGAATGATGACCAACAATCATCACCGCCCAAAATGCATGGCACCACCATCCTGGCCGTCAGGGACGGGAAAAGGGTGGTCATGGCCGGTGACGGGCAGGTGACCCTGAGCAGCACGATTATCAAACATCATGCCCGTAAGGTCCGGCGGATATATAAAGACGCGATCATGGTGGGGTTTGCCGGTGCCACGGCGGATGCCCTGACCCTCACCGAAAAATTGGAGCAAAAGCTGGAACGCTTCAACGGCAACCTGACCCGCGCGGCTGTGGAGCTGGCCCGGGACTGGCGGGCCGACAAATATCTGCGCCGCCTGGAGGCATTGATGATCGCCGCCGACGAGAAGACCATGCTGCTGATTTCCGGTAACGGGGATGTTATCGAGCCGGACGAAGATGTGATCGCCATCGGCTCCGGCGGTGTTGCGGCCCAGGCGGCGGCAACGGCTTTGGCCCGGGAGACCGAACTCGATCCACGTCGGATTGTGGAGACGTCCATGAAGATTGCCGCCTCCCTTTGTATTTACACCAACGATCATCTCACCATCGAAGAGCTCTAATCCATGAAAGACTTGAAACCAAATCAAATCGTTGCCGAACTGGACAAGTATATCGTCGGTCAGCATGACGCCAAACGCTCCGTGGCCATCGCCATGCGCAACCGCTGGCGGCGGCGGCAGGTGCCTGATTCGCTGAAGGACGAGATCGCGCCCAAGAACATCATCCTCATCGGCCCCACGGGCGTGGGCAAGACCGAAATCGCCCGGCGGCTATCGCGTTTGAGCGACTCTCCCTTTTATAAGGTCGAGGCCTCCAAATTTACCGAGGTCGGCTATGTGGGCCGGGACGTGGAGTCCATGGTTCGGGATCTGCTGGAATTGACGGTCAACAACCTGCGGGCCAGGGCCCAGGAGGCGGTCAAGGAGAAAGCCTGGCGTATCGCCGAGGAGCGCATGCTGGATCTTTTGCTTCCCAAGTCCGACAGGGCCCGTGGAGAAGCCAGCGGGGATAGCGGCCTGGAGGTGGTGTCGTCCTCGGCGGACCAGGCCTCGTCCACCCGTGAGAAATTGCGCAAGATGCTCAAGGCCGGAAAACTTGACAACCGCTATGTGGATTTGGATGTGGCGGACCGCAACACCCCCATGGTGGAGATTTTCTCCAATGCGGGGATGGAGGAGATGGGGATCAATTTCAAGGATATGCTGGGGAATCTGATGCCTAAGAATACCCGACGCCGCAAGATCAAGGTTCCCGAGGCCATGAAAACCATGGCCGCCGAGGAGGCCCAGAACCTGGTGGATATGGAAGTGGTGGTTCAGGACGCCATCGGCCAGGTGGAGCAGGCCGGCATCATTTTTCTGGACGAGATTGACAAAATCGCCGGAGGGGGCAAGGGACAAGGCCCGGATGTGTCCCGCGAGGGCGTTCAACGGGATCTGCTTCCCATCGTGGAGGGCTCGACGGTCAATACCAAGTACGGGCCGGTGAAAACCGATCACATCCTGTTTATCGCCTCGGGTGCTTTTCACACCATCAAACCCTCGGACCTGATTCCCGAGCTTCAGGGTCGCTTTCCCATCCGAGTGACGCTGGATGCCCTGAATCGCAAGGAGTTTTTTCGGATTCTGACGGAACCGCAAAACGCCTTGTTGCTTCAGTATATCGCTTTGCTTCGAACCGAGGGCGTGGAATTGATTTTTTCCGACGATGCAGTTGAGAAAATCGCCGAAATTGCCGAAGAGGTAAACCAGCGCACGGAGAACATCGGCGCCCGCCGCCTGCACACACTGATGGAGAAGCTTCTGGAGGATATTCTCTTCGAGGCGCCGGATGTGGAAGACAAGCAGCTCACCGTTGATTCAGACTACGTTGCCGACAAGCTCAAGGTTATCAAGGATGATGAGGATTTGAGTCGTTATATTTTATAGGATATTACAACATGACAACGACAAGTATTCCGCCCAATTCGACCGTCGCCGATATTCTCATTGAGGCGCTGCCCTATATTCGTAAGTTCTCCGGCATGACCGTGGTGGTGAAATACGGCGGGCACGCCATGGTGGACGAGCAGCTAAAAAGCGATTTCGCGCGGGACATTACCCTGCTCAAGTTTATCGGGCTCAATCCCGTGGTGGTCCACGGCGGCGGCCCGCAGATCAACAAGGTTCTGGATCAGATGGGCATCCGCCCACAGTTCGTGCGCGGCATGCGGCTCACCGACGGCCCCACCATGGACGTGGTGGAGATGGTGCTGGGTGGCAAGGTCAACAAAGGTATCGTGGCCCAGATCAACCAGCAGGGCGGGAAGGCCGTGGGGCTTTCCGGCAAGGACGGCGGGCTCATAGAAGCAAAAAAAATGCGCATTGTTCACCAGGAGGACGCGAATAGTCCGCCGGAAATCATCGATCCCGGCATGGTGGGAGAGGTTACCTGCATCAATCCGGCCATCATCAACACCCTTTCGGCCCAGGGGTTTATTCCCATCATCGCCCCGGTTGGCGCTGGCAGCGAGGGGGAAACCTACAATATCAACGCCGATCTGGTGGCCAGCCACATCGCCGTGGCCCTTTCCGCCGGGCGCCTGATTCTGCTCACCGACGTGGACGGGGTCATGGATGCCAAGAAAGAACTGATCTCTTCCATCGACGCCAAAACCATCGGACGGATGATCGAGGACGGCAGCATCACCGGCGGCATGATTCCCAAAATCGAATACGCCCTCAAGGCGATCCAGGGCGGGGTGGCCAAGGTGCCCATCATCAACGGCAAACGGCGCCATGCCATCCTCTTGGAACTATTCACCGATCGGGGGATTGGAACGGAAGTAACGGAGTAAGATCAGCAATCAGTAATCAGTAATCAGCGGTCGGTGGTCGGTAACCCCAGAACTCCGAACCCTGAATTCAGAACAGGAATTATAAAGATGTCACAATCAATCATGAAAACAGCGGACCAGGTCATCGCGGCAACCTACAAACGAATTCCCATTGTCCTCGAACGCGGCGAAGGCTGCACGCTTTGGGATACAGAGGGGCGCAGTTATACCGATTTCGTGGCCGGGATCGCCGTGTGTGGCCTGGGCCATGCCCATCCCCGCATTGCAGCCGTGGTTGCCGAGCAGGCCAAAAAACTGGTGCATGTATCCAACCTATACTACACCATCCCGCAAACCGAACTGGCGAATCTGCTGGTGGAAAACAGCTTTGCCGACCGGGTCTTTTTCGCCAATTCCGGTGCCGAGGCCAACGAAGCGGCCATCAAGCTGGCCCGTAAATATTTCAATGACAAGGGCGAGATAAATCGCTTTCAGATCATCACCATGCAGCGATCCTTTCACGGCCGCACCATGGCCACCTTGTCGGCCACGGGGCAGGACAAGATCAAGAAAGGCTTTGACCCGATCCTGAATGGTTTTTCCTATGTGCCCTTCGACGATATCGAGGCCCTCGAAAAAGCGGTTGACGAGGACACCTGCGCCGTGATGTTGGAGCCCATTCAGGGAGAAGGCGGAATCCACTGTCCCTCGCCGGGTTATCTCAAGGCGGTGCGCGAGCTTTGCGACCGACACGGAATTTTGATGATCCTGGACGAGATCCAAACCGGCATGGGCCGTACCGGCAAGCTGTTCGCCCATGAGCACGAGGGCGTGACACCAGACATCATGACCCTGGCCAAGGCGCTGGCCAACGGGCTGCCCATCGGCGCCATGCTGGCCACGGAGAAAATCGTGGCTGCCTTTGGCCCCGGCGCCCATGCCACGACCTTTGGGGGGACCCCCCTGGTCACCGCCGCGGCCCTGGAAACCCTTAAGGTGATTCTGGAGGAGGATTTAATGGCGCACGCCACCGAAATCGGGGATTACTTCAAGGACGCTTTGGAAGAGCTGAAAACCAAGCATTCACGAATCAAGGAGGTTCGCGGACGGGGCCTCTTGATGGGCGTTCAACTGAACAACCCGGCCGACGATCTGATCCCGGCACTGATGGAAAAGGGCTTTCTGGTCAATTGTGTGCAGGGCGATACGTTGCGCATCGCTCCGCCCATGATCATTGGAAAAACAGAAATCGACGGCCTGATCGGGGCCTTGGATGAGCTGTTGTAAAGATATTTCAGGCGAGCCTTTCAAAGTGAAATATTTTTTTGCGAAGGGCGCGCCTTTTAGGGAAAACATTAAGGAGAACAACAGTGGCAGAGAAAATTAAAAAAGTGGTGCTGGCCTATTCGGGCGGCTTGGACACATCGGTTATCCTCAGATGGCTGATCGAAACCTACGACTGCGAAGTGGTGACCTTCTCGGCGGACATCGGCCAGACCGACAGCCTTGAAAACGTGGAAGCCAACGCCATGAAGACCGGGGCGGTCAAGGCCTACGTGGACGATCTGAAAGAGGAATTCGCCAGGGATTACGTCTTCCCCGCCTTTCGGGCCAACGTGCTTTACGAGGGCGAATATCTCCTGGGCACCTCCATCGCCCGCCCCCTGATCTCCAAACGGCAGATGGAGATCGCGGCAATGGAAGGCGCCGATGCGGTCAGCCACGGCGCCACCGGCAAGGGCAATGACCAGGTGCGTTTCGAGCTCAGTTATTACGCCATCGATCCCGATATCAAAATCGTCGCCCCCTGGCGTGAATGGGACCTTAACTCACGGACGGCCCTGATGGCCTTTGCCGAGAAGCACGGCATCAAGGTTCCCACCACTCACGCCAAACCATACAGTACCGACGGCAACCTTTTGCACATCAGTTACGAGGGCGGCATCCTGGAAGATCCCTGGGCCGCGCCTCCGGACGATATTTTTACCTTGACCGTCTCGCCCAAGGACGCCCCGGATACCCCCGAGACCATCGAGCTTACCTTCGAGGCCGGCAACCCCGTGGCCATCGACGGCAAGGCCCTCTCGCCGGCGGCCATGATGGCCGAACTCAATCGCCTGGGCGGCAAGCACGGCGTCGGACGCGTCGATCTCGTCGAAAACCGTTTCGTGGGCATGAAATCCCGCGGCGTTTATGAAACCCCGGGCGGCACGATCCTGCGCAAAGCCCATCTGGCCATGGAATCCATCACCCTGGATCGCGAGGTCGTGCATCTGAGGGACAGCTTGATTCCGCGTTACGCCGAGCTGATCTACAACGGGTTCTGGTTCGCTCCGGAGCGTGAAATCCTACAGGGCATGATCGACAACACCCAGGTCGACGTGTCCGGCGTGGTACGCCTGGAGCTTTACAAGGGCAACTGCATCGTGCGTGGCCGCAAATCCGATAAATCCCTTTACAGCGAAGCCCACGCAACGTTTGAGGACGACACGGTATACAGCCAGGCGGATGCCGAAGGTTTCATCCGGCTCAACGCCCTCAGGTTGAGAATTCGCAAGCTCATGCAAAAGAAAGGGTAGGGGCATGGCCGAGAAGCTTTGGGATGGACGGTTTTCCGAAAAGACGGCCAAGAGCGTGGAGGCGTTCACCGCCTCCATCGCTTATGATCAAAGGCTTTACCCATACGATATCGCCGGCAGCATCGCCCATTGTAAAATGCTGGCCAAGGTGGGCGTGATCAGCGAAGAAGAGGCTTCCCAACTGGTGGAAGGTCTGGGAACCGTCAAGCGGGAGCTGGACCACGGAACCTTCGAGTTCGACGACAGCCTGGAAGACATTCACATGCACATCGAGGCGCGGCTGCTTCAGGTGGCGGGGCGCGTGGCTCAGAAGCTGCACACCGCCCGCAGCCGCAACGACCAGATCGCCCTGGATATACGCATGTACCTGCGTGAGGAGACGCGTAAAACCATCGAGCTGTGCAAAAAGCTGCGTGCGGTGCTGGTGCAACTGGCCGATGACAATCAGGATGCCGTCATGCCCGGCTATACCCATACCCAACGGGCCCAACCGGTACTTTTCGCCCATCATCTCATGGCCTATTACGAGATGTTCACCCGGGATCAGGCGCGCTTCGCCGACTGCCTGGAACGCATTGATGTCATGCCCCTGGGGGCGGCGGCTCTGGCCGGCACCACCTATCCCATTGACCGGGCCTATACGGCCAAGCTGCTGGATTTTCCCAGGGTGAGCAAAAACAGCATGGATGCCGTGGCGGATCGCGATTTCGCCCTGGAATTTCTCTCGGCCGCCGGCATCGCCATGATTCATCTCAGCCGGCTTTCCGAGGAGCTTGTGCTCTGGTCGACATCGGAATTCGGTTTTATTACCATCTCCGACGCCTTTGCCACGGGCAGCAGCATCATGCCCCAGAAGAAAAACCCGGACGTGGCCGAGATCGTGCGAGGCAAGACCGGTCGGGTGGTGGGAGACCTGATGTCTCTATTAATGCTCATGAAAAGCCTTCCCATGGCCTACAATCGGGACATGCAGGAGGACAAGGAGCCGCTTTTCGATGCCGTGGACACGCTGAAGGCCTGCCTCGACATCAATGCCCAGATGCTGCCGCGCATCACGGTCAACCGGGAGACCATGCGCCGGGCCGCTTCGCTGGGGTTTCTCAACGCCACGGACATGGCCGATTACCTGGTGGGCCAGGGGTATGCCCTTCAGAAAGGCCCACGCCTGCGTGGGCAAGGCCGTGGCCTTTGCCCTGGATCAAGGGCAAGGAACTGCATCGAGCTGACGTCTGGACGAACTCAAGGGCTTCTGCTTCGCTGATCCAGGGAGGATCTCTTACGACCACCTGACCCTGGAGCACATGGTCGACCGGCGGCAAAGCTTGGGTGGAACTTCAACCGCGCAACGTGGCCCGGCCGCTATTGCCGAGGCAAGCCCGGCATTGGATGAAGACGAATAGTCGGATACCTGTAGAGATGGTTTAATCGCCGTAACTATTGACAATATCCGTAAAAAGACAAATATCGGCGTTATGCTTCATCCTCCGTCACTGCGGCGTACCTTAAGTACGCCTCATTCCTACGGATTCGCAAGCCTTGATCTCGGCCTTTTTACGAATCCGTCTAAACCGCGACTTTTTACGAGACCGTCACTATTGGTATCGAAAAAATCGGAAGTGTTACGGGTAACGTTTTAAGTGTTAAGCGAAGGTATTCTGTCTTTTAAGGCCCCTCACCCTGTCCCTCTCCCCACGGGGCGAGGGGACGTTTGGAGGGGCTTTGGATGAAAACAGTGAGGCTTGAGCGATTTGGCTTTCCCTTGGCGCTTGCGCTAGTGGTGATGTTGACGGCCTGTGGCGTCAAAGGCCCGCCAAAACCCCTTTGGGCGCCGCCGCCCCTGTCCGCGATCAAAGATCTGGCCCATCGGGTGGACGATGGTAAGCTGGCGCTCAGCTGGCAACTCGCCTCGCCGCTAACGGCCAGGCAGGCCGAACAGGCCTGTTTTATCGTCCGCCGCAGCCGATCGCCTTTGGACGAGCCGGCATGCGAGACTTGCCCACAGGTGTTTGAAACCGTGGGCCAGCTTCCCTATGTGGAAAGCGAAGGCCTGGCATTCACCCTGAAATTGCCGCTTGAGGCCGGCTATCGCTACCTGTTCAAGGTCCATCTTGAAGCGGGCGGCGAGATCGGCCTGGAAAGCGACCCCCTGGAATTCGATGTGCCGGTGGATGAAACCGCCGCGTCAAGCGAGGAACCATGAAACCGATCCCTTTTTTTAAAATGAGCGGCAGCGGCAACGATTTTATCCTTATCGACAACCGGGAGGCAATCGTCCCCGAAGAGAGCCTTCACAAGTTGATTGTCGGTGCCTGTCGCCGCAAGCTCTCTGTGGGGGCCGACGGCCTGATTTTGATCGAACCCTCCAAAACCGTCGACTTTAAATGGCGGTTTTTCAATGCCGATGGCAGCGAGGGCGAGATGTGCGGCAACGGTGCCCGTTGTGCCGCAAGGTTCGCCTGTTTGAATGGTATTGCCGGGTCGCAACTGGCCTTTGAAACCATCGCCGGAATTATTCAGGCCGACGTGGGCGAGCACACCGTCAAGCTGCGCATGACCGATCCGGGAGCCTTGACAACCGGCATCGAGCTGGATCTCGACGAAGCGCCGTCCCCGTTGCAGGTGAGCAGCATCAACACCGGCGTGCCCCATGTGGTGGCGGTCGTCGAAGATGTCGACCCCCTGGATGTGTTTGCCGTGGGCCGGCGCATCCGTCATCACAACGCATTTGCCCCTTCGGGAACCAATGTCAATTTCGTGGCCATGGACGCAAGCGGGAAAATAAAAATACGCACCTACGAACGTGGCGTGGAAGATGAAACCCTGGCCTGCGGGACAGGGAACGTGGCGGCGGCGATAACCCTGGCCCATTCCCGAGGGATCACTTCTCCGGTGACGCTGAATGCTCGTGGCGGCCGGCTTACCGTTCATTTCAGTCGCGACGGGGAGCGGTATCGGGACGTCTATCTGGAAGGCAATGCCCGTGTGATTTATGAAGGCAAGCTGTGGGAGGAAGCATGGCAAGCCTGAACGCCGACCACCTGGCCTATTTGTCGGTCGGGTCCAATATGGGCGACAAGCTGGATAATTGCCTGAATGGTATTGCCGCACTGACCGAAAGCGGCGAAACCGGATTGCTTGGTGTCTCGCGTTTTTATCGGACTTCTCCGGTGGACTATACCGACCAGGATTGGTTCGTTAACGCGGCGGTGAAGATTGCCACGGGGCTGTCCGCCGATGCGTTACTTGCAAGCTTGCTCGCCATTCAGCAGCGCATGGGGCGCAAAGCCGATACCGTCCGTTTCGGGCCAAGGGTGCTGGACCTGGATATCCTGCTTTATGACGACCAGGTGATCGATACGCCGAGGCTTACCGTACCCCATCCGCGGATGCACAAAAGGGCCTTTGTCCTGCAGCCTATCTGTGATATAGATCAAGCTGTCGTTCATCCGCTGCTGGGAAAAACCATGGGCGATTTACTGGATGCCCTGGATGATAAAGATCAGCAGATACATCCGCTTGAGGAACAACCCACGCTATAAGAAGGCAGGCTATCGTGAGACAGCTGCCGATCATCAACAACATTTATTACTCATTGGACCATTCAATCGCCAATCATGGAAGGACAGCGTTATGAAATTCTTTATCGATACCGCCAACATAGATGAAATCAAAGAGGCCAATGCCATGGGCATGGTCGATGGTGTGACCACCAATCCTTCGCTGATCGCCAAGGAGGGTCGGGTTTTCGAAGAGGTGATCAAGGAGATCTGCGAGATCGTGGACGGCCCCATCAGCGCCGAGGTCATCAGCGTGGAAGCCGAAGGCATGCTCAAGGAGGCCCGCGAACTGGCCAAGATTCACAAAAACATCGTGATCAAGATTCCCATGACCGTGGAAGGCCTCAAGGCGACCCGCAAGCTTACCGAGGAAGGCATCAAAACCAATGTCACCCTCGTTTTCTCACCGCTTCAGGCACTCATGGCCGCCAAGGCCGGAGCGACCTACGTAAGCCCGTTTATCGGTCGGCTGGATGATATCTCTCACGACGGTATGCAGCTTATTGAGCAGATCGTGGAAATTTTCGGCAATTACGGTTACGAAACCGAAATCATCGTCGCCTCGGTGCGCAATCCGCTGCATGTTCTCGATTCCGCCTTGGTCGGTGCGGACATCGCCACTATCCCCTTCAACGTGCTCAGCAAGCTGGCCGCTCACCCATTGACCGATAAAGGCCTCAAGGCATTTTTGGCCGATTGGGAGAAAACACAAAAATAGTGGCCGATTGATCCCGTACGGACAGGCCTGACGGTCGGTCCATTAAGGTGCTCAAAATGAATAAGGCGCGTATAAAATCCGTTCTCACCCATCCAAATACCCTGACGATGTTTCGCATCATCGCGGCACCGGCAATCGTCATCCTGCTGATGATGCCGAATCGTTTCACGGCACTTTTGGCTGGCCTGATTTTCAGCGTCGCCGCCATTACCGACTATTTTGACGGTTATCTGGCGCGGCGCTATGGATTGGTTTCCAACCTGGGGAAGGTGATGGACCCGGTGGCGGATAAACTGCTGGTTTCCAGTTCGCTGGTCATGCTCAGCGCCCTGGGATGGATGCCGGCGTGGATCGCCTGCGTCATTATCGGCCGCGAGCTGGCCGTGACCGGCCTGCGCAACATCATCGCCCAGAACAAACAGGATGTGTCGGCCTCAAGCCTGGGAAAATACAAAACCGGATTTCAGATCGCGGCCATTATTCCGCTGACCTTTCATTACCCGGTCCTGGGGCTCGATTTTCAGCTGATCGGGATGATATTTCTCTGGGGGGCGCTGATCTTTACCCTATGGTCGGGCGCCGATTATTTTCTGAGATTCAGAAAATTGCTCAGGGGGTAAATTTCTTGTTGACATCCGAGCAGAAAATTAATAAGTATGCTTCTTCATTGAGCGGGAATAACTCAGTGGTAGAGTGCGACCTTGCCAAGGTCGAAGTCGCGGGTTCAAATCCCGTTTCCCGCTCCATTTTTTTTTCTAAAGGCGGCATAGCCAAGTGGTAAGGCAGAGGTCTGCAAAACCTCCATTCTCCGGTTCAAATCCGGATGCCGCCTCCATAAACCTCTCTGGAAGACCTCTTTTGCTCCCCTCAGTTTTGTTAGACCCGATTGCGTTGAATCATTTTGCTTAGTGCCTTGTTCGAAGCATACGGTGCATGGGCGTTTTTTCGGTGACCCACAGGTAGTCGGCCCAGGAGGGTTCGGCCTTTGTGTCGACGGGAGCCAGGTAGATGGTTTTGAAAGGCGCCGGGTTGCGGGCAAAGGCCCTGTCTGGCACGCCGAATTTATGGATGATATGGCCGTTGCCAATCAGGACCACCATTTTGCCAGATCCGAGGTTATCGGCCACGGACTGCGCCATGGCGTCATCCCAGGTGCATTGGGCCGCATAAAAAAAGTCGAAGTTTTCACGGCCGCGCAAGGTGTGCATCTTGAATATTTTTTCAATATAATTGCGATGGCTCACGTTGCCGGTGTCGATGGCTACCGGAAGGTGCCGCCGGTCATCCGCAGAGAGGCTGTCGATGCCGCCCACCGAGATTCTGGCGGGGATGTAGGACGGAATGTTGAGGGCGACGGTCCGAATTCCTTTTTCCTTTACATAATTAAGAATCCCGCGGTACAATTCATAGGTAAAGCCCCAGTTGGCGTACCAGTGGCTGCGTTGAAGAAATTGGCTTTCGTTGAGTTTTCCGGCCACCCAATCGTCGAGAACCGGCTGATAGGTGTGGTCGAACATTTCCACGCCGATGACAAGATTCGGCGTGGACCGTGCGAAATACTGAATGAGTTGCAGTTGTATGGCATGGTGGGACGGGTTGGTGTGCTGCTCGCCCACATAAATGACACGGACATCGGTCAATCTGTCCAGAAGTTGCCCCCGCGAAACGGGAGATGCCGTCTGGGTATCGTAAATGGTGTCTTTCATCAAGCGCGTGGGGCTTTCTCCGATAGCCAGCGTTTTTGGTGTCACGCTACAACCTCCTGCGAAACCCATCGCCAGCAACCCTGTCAGGATCAACAAGATCGTCCCGTTGGAGAGTGCGTTGAACAAAAAATCAAAAAGCGAACTGCTTTTCCGCAAAGCGTTTATTCCTTGGTATGACACCGGTTTTTTCCTGTTCCTTACGTTTGGCTTTGCCCTGCTGGTGATGCTTTTCAGCATGGCCGGTATTGTCGCGGCCCTGGACAATCCCTGCTTCACCGGCTATATCTGGGTGCCGAGTGTGTCGCTGCTGCTTTCCCTGTCCCTGACGCTTTCAAGCCTGATTCGTTTGGGTAGAAGACGGGGGTATGTGACGGAGCCCCAAGACCGGTGACCTTCGTCGCTTTTCACTAATTGCTTTTTTTGACAAAGGACTCCAGACTCATTGTCCGGTAGCTGTCGGAACTAATGTATTTCAGGAAGATCAGCATCTCCTTTGCGGGAAGGTATCCTGGAAAATTGCCGATGCGATCGCCGTTGGCCGCCAGGAACCAGAGGTTGGGCAGGCCCGTAACGCGGTACTTGGTGGCGATTGCCCGCTCTTTGTCCGAGTCGACGCTGATGGGTATGAAGTTGCGGTTGACATAGGCGATGACGCTGGAATCTTGAAAGGTCTCCTTTTCCATTTTTACGCAATATCGGCACCAGGCGGCATTGAAAACCAGGAAGACCTTTTTGTCCTCGGTTGCGCTTTGTTTAATGCCTTCCTCATAGCTTTTCCATTGGATGCCATCGCCTTTTTGCGTGGCCTGGGCCGCCCAGCTGCCGCCGGCAAAGGGAGTAACCATGAAAGCGATTGCCGTAAGCGCGAATAACCAGTTTTTTTTCATGATGTATCGGTGTCCTATGTGGTGATCAGATTCAAATTGTTGGTGACCAGAAGCAGGCCAAGAATCAGCAACAGAATACCTGCAACTGCATTGATATACTTTATCGACCAGGAAACCTTTTTAATCAAGCTTATCAAGGACTCGATGAAAACGGAAAGCAACAGAAAAGGAATTGCCAGGCCGGCGGCATAAACAGAGAGTAGTCCCATGCCGCGAACGACGGTATCCTGGTTGCCGGCCACAATCAGAATCGATCCCAGCAAGGGGCCGATGCATGGGCTCCACCCCGCGCCAAAGGCCATGCCGACGAGGAAGGTACCCATAAAATGGAGCGGCTTTTTCTGCATGTGCAGCCGCTTTTCGAACTCCAGGGCCTTGAAGCGCAGGATGCCTGTCATGTGGATGCCGAACAGAATGATGGCCACCCCGCCGATGATTCGAATCCAGTCCCGGTACTCGAATATGGCGCCCCCCAAAAAGGAGGCCGAAGCGCCCATTAGAATAAAGATCAGGGAGAAGCCGAGAACATAGCTAAGCGTGGAGAGAAAAATTCTCAGCCGCATGCCGGTTCCCCTGGCCGAGGTCAATTCATCCAGGGAAAATCCTGTGATAAACGTGAAATAAGCCGGAATCAGCGGAAGAATGCAGGGGGAAAAAAAAGAGAGCAGCCCCGCAAACAAAGCGGCGGAATATGAGATTGATTCAGTGAACATTGCCTTACGAGTTCTCCCTGATTTTGCGGTAAAAGCTGAAACGTATCTCTGCCAAGCGCTGACCGGTAGGGCAAGACGCTCAATACTGTGTATGAGCCGCAAACGGGAATTGGGTTACAAAGCCGCGGCCTTGCAGGGTACTGGAAAAACGATTGCCCGGTTTTCGTTTATCGACTGAGCGCAGGCTTCCAGGATGTCTTCAGAATCCATGCCCCGGCCCCCAGGATCGCCAGGTCGCGCGCCGTATTCGAAATGATGTTGGCCGGTTCCCGCGCCGACAGCGAAAAACAACCGCAGGCAATGTCCAGCCCCCGATAGACATTATAAAATCCGATGCCGATAAAAACGACCATCATCAGCGTCGTCAACAGCGCGGCCCCGATTTCGAAACGGCCGAAAATCAGGGCCATGCCGCACAACAGCTCGATCCAGGGCAGAACAATGGCAGTCGCCACCACAAGCGAGGGAGAAAGCAGCTGATAGTTGGTCACGATGCCGGTAAAGGCCGACGGATCGATAACTTTTATGGTGCCGGAATACAAAAAAACCGCGCCCAGTCCGACTCTGATCAAGACCGTGATGAAGTTGTGATTGGGTGTTGCCATGTCAACTGCAATGCCTCCAGGGACCTGTGTGCTTCAACCTTTCCCAATAGTAGCACGAAAAATCCATTGCGCAAGCTTCAGCGGATGATCAGGACTTTGGCTTTCCATTGGTAAAAGCTTCCATTATCAACTCGCCCAGAACCTTGGAGCGATTGGTGGCGGCTTCCACGGCATTGATCAGGGTCGTTCGCAGGCCTCCCATTTCCAGGGTGTGCAGACCGGCGATGGCGGTTCCGCCAGGAGAGGTGACCGAGTCTTTCAACTGGCCGGGGTGGGCATTGGTCTCTATCAGCATTTTGGCTGCGCCTAAAATAGTCTGCGAGGCGAGCAGCAGGGCGTCCTGGCGTGACAGGCCAACCTTGACGCCTGCATCGGCAAGCGCATCCACAATGAGAAAAATATAGGCTGGACCGCTGCCGCTGAGGCCTGTGATGGCATCCATGAGATAGTTCTCCTTGAGAAAAATGGATTTCCCCACGGAGTTAAAAATTTCCATGGCCAGTTCGACGTCTTCTTTTGTGGCCTTCCCCCCGGCGGCGACGGCCGTGGCGCCCTCTCGAACGGAAACGGCAACATTGGGCATAACCCGGATCAGACGCAGGTCCTTGTTGAGCAATGTCTCGATGGCCGGCAGCGGGACGCCGGCGGCAATGGAGATGATCAGCTTGCTCATGTCCAGAGAGTCCGCCGTTTCCTGGAGAACGCTGGCGATGATTTGGGGCTTGACGGCGTAAATGATGATATCCGCCTTCTGGATAACCTCGATATTGTCGGTGGTCGTGGCTATGCCGAATTTGGTTTGGGCGGTTTCAAGCTGGCGCTCGCTGGCGTCGGAGCAGATGATGTTGGCGGCCTGGGTTGCACCTGAGTTGAGCAGGCCGTCAATAAGGGCGCTGGCCATGTTGCCGGTGCCGATCATGCCGATTGTTTTGTCGTTCAACATCGCTATGACCTCCTTTTGTGGTTTTGTCGGCAAAATGATTGTGCAAAAGATTCACCTACGTTTATCTCAGCCGGGGTGTCAAGGGAAATATTACCGCGTAACCATTGCGATCGCCTCGGTTTCGGTGAAGCAGCCCATCGATAGTCTACTGCTTTCCAACATGGCCCGGACCGGGCTTACGGGGTTTTTGAAAACCGTTTCGACTGAGCTGGCTCCCCGGGGCATCACCGTCAACGCGCTGCTGCCGGGAACCCATCAGACCTCACGGATCGATCAGCTGGTCAAACATCGGGCCGAGGTGCATTGCAAGACGCCCGAAGAAGTTCTTGCCGGCATGAAGGCCGCCAATCTCACCAACAGCATTGGAGACCCTTCGGATTTTGGTGCCGCCGCCGCTTTCCTGGCCAGCGTACAGGCGCGCTTTATCACTGGACAAAGTCTGCTGGTGGATGGCGGCAATTATCGGGGGCTGATGTAAAAAATATCTATCGGCCTTTAAAGAAAATCGAAAAAGGTCTTGACCTTAGGCTCCGTATCCGGCATCGATAGTAGTTTCTTTTTACGGTGGAGAGAGGCATTTCAAATCGTACCGTGATTGCTGGAAGGGCTGTACTGTCGAGGTATACTGTACCTAAATTGCTGTTGTTTCGTTGATTTCCTAATCTACATTGCCGCTTTACCGCTTTTGAACGACCGATACATTGAAAAGCAAGGAGAGGCAATCATGGAAATCATTCGACTGAAAACAATAGGCAAAGCCCTTGTAGTTATCGTCTGCATTCTATTCATGGCTTGTGGCGGAGGCGGTGGTGGAGGGGGAGAAGTAGATAATGGGGACGATGGAGGCGGTAGTTCGGGTGGCGAAACCGCCAATGTTTCTCCCACGGTGGATGCCGGAGAAGATGTGAGTGTCGACGAAGAGGCGTCCATTGCCATTTCCTGTACGGCTGCCGACAGCGACGGCAGTATTGCCTCCTATTCCTGGACCCTGGCCGGCGGGGTGGCGCTGACACTGAGCGCAACCGACCAGAAGGAAGTAACCGTAACCGCTCCGGCCGTGGACGCGGATACCACGGCTACGCTGCAGGTAACCGTTACCGACGATGACGGCGCCACGGCCAGTGACACTGTTGTTGTTAGCGTTCTCGATGTGCCGCCTGCCACGGGGCAGGCCATTCTCGGACCGCTTACCGCTGCGACCGTGGATGTATTCGACGGCACGGATTTATCTACACCGATTTATTCCGGCAGTACGACCGATTCGGACGATTTGACCACGGCCGGAGGGTTCGAGATCCCCGGCAAACTGCTATCGGACGATACCCTTTATGTCGTTGCGGTATCCGGCGGTGAAGATATCGATGCCGATGATGATGGGGTGATCGACGAGAGCCCGACTCAAAACGAGGGCACCATCCGATTGGTGGCCACCGGAGCCGAACTCAAGGCCGGCGGTTTTATCGTCAATGTCCTGGCCGAGCTTGCCTATCAAAATGTTGCCTACCTTTTGCTGGTCCAGGAGGAAACCCAGACAATCGTCGATGAACTGGATCGCTGCGCACGCCTTTTGTTGGCCGAGGATCTTGACGGCAGCGGACGCATCGATCATCTGGATCTTTTGCTTTGGAATCCGGTCGATAATGTCTCGGCCCTTTATCAAGACTCCGATTTTATAGCTGAATGCATCGATACCATCCACGAAGGCGGGAGCCTCGCCGTAACCGCCCAAGACCTTCTGACCGGCCTCATCGGCGCCATGGATACGCCAGACCTTGCTTATAACGTGACGATTTCGGGCGATTACGCTTATGTTGCCGATGGCTCGTCAGGGCTTCAGGTCCTCGATATCTCGGACCCTTCGAACCCGGTCATCACAGGCTCGGTAGAATCGCCGGCCACCGCCAGATCCGTTGCCGTCTCAGGCGATTATGCCTATGTTACCAATGATGCCTCCGGTCTTCAGGTGATCGATATCTCCGATTCCACCAATCCGGAAACCATAAATCAATTGGTAACGGCAGCCTATGCCAGGCATGTCACGGTTTCGGGCGATTACGCTTATGTCGCCGACTGTTCCGCCGGCCTCCAGGTGCTCGATATTTCCGATCCTGCCAACCCGGTCATTATCGGAACGGCAGACACCACCCATTATGCCTGGGGAGTGGCGATTTCGGGCGATTATGCTTATGTCGCCGATCGTTCCGACGGTCTTCATGTGATCGACATTTCGGACCCTGCCAACCCGATCATCACAGGCTCGGTCGATACGCCGGGCGATGCCTGGGCCGTAGCGGTTTCGGGCGATTATGCTTATATTGCCGACGATTCCGCCGGTCTTCAGGTGATCGACATCTCGGATCCTACCAACCCGGTCATTATCTGCGCTGTAAATACACCGGCCAATGCCCTGGGCGTGACGGTTTCCGGCGATTGTGTTTACGTCGCCTGTGATTCCGAAAGTCTTCAGGTGGTCGATGTCTCGAATCCTGCCAATCCGGCATTTGCCGGATCAGTGGAAACGGACGATGCCCATGGGGTGACGCTCTCGGGCGGCTATGCTTATGTTGCCGATGGCTTTTCCGGTTTGAAGGTGATTGATGCTTCGGGGATTGCAGGCCCGGTAATTACAAGTTCGGTGGATACCTCGGACGATGTCTATGGCGTGACGATTTCGGGCGGTTACGCATATGTCGCTAATGACTCCAATGGGTTGCGGGTGGTCGATATCTCCGAGCCCTCAAGCCCGGCCATCACGGGCACGGCCGACACGCCGGCGGTTGCCAGACATGTCGCCATTTCAGGCAACTATGCTTATGTCGCGGATTGTTCCTCGGGCCTTCAGGTGATTGATATCTCGGACCCGGCCAATCCGTTAATTACAGGCTCGCTGGATACGCCGGACTATGCCATGGGAATAGCTGTTTCGGGCAATTATGTTTATGTTGCGGATAGCGCCCCGGACCTCCAGGTGATTAATGTCTTAAATCCCGCCGGCCCTGAACTAGAAGGCTCGCTGGAAACACCGGGCTATGCAAGAGCGGTTACTGTTTCAGGTGATTACGCTTATGTGGCGAATGGTTCGTACGGCCTTCAGGTGATCGATATCTCAAATCCTGAAAATCCGGAAATCGTTGGTTCGGTAAATACACGGGATTATGCATATGGCATTACGGTTTCAGGCGATTATGCTTATGTGGCGGATGGTTCGACCGGCCTTCAGGTGATCGATATCTCCGATCCGGCCCAGCCGGTGATCGCAGGCTCCATGGATACATCGGGTTCTGCCAGGGCGGTAACGGTCTCAGGGGAT
The DNA here is from genome assembly GCA_963668455.2 of uncultured Desulfosarcina sp. Classification (GTDB taxonomy): domain Bacteria; phylum Desulfobacterota; class Desulfobacteria; order Desulfobacterales; family Desulfosarcinaceae; genus Desulfosarcina. The sequence goes on along the minus strand of CAXXOY010000006.1, from coordinate 272,464 downwards.
TATGCTTATGTCGCGGATGGCAAAGCGGGGCTTCAGGTGATAAATATATCGGATCCCGAAAACCCGGTTCTCGTCTGCTTTGCCAAGACGCAGGGGTATGCCCGGGGAATAGCGGTTTCCGGTAACGTTGCCTATATTTGCGACAGCACGTACCTTACGGTTTTGCCGATTCCGTGAATTAAGGGTGGCGGAAATACGGCCGGATCGGAATCTCAAGCGAATGCGAATATACTGAAATGACTTTGACCAGTTTTCTAATCACCGTTTTTGCGGCCCTTGTGCACGGCGTGATCGGCATCGGCTTTCCCATGGTAGCCACGCCGCTCCTGGCCATGACCAGTGACGTACGTTCGGCTGTCTTGCTTCTTGTCTTGCCCACGACGCTGATCAATCTGGCCAATATTTTCAAGGGCGGTAACTGGTCCGAAAGCCTTGCCAAGTATTGGCCCCTGGCCGTTTACGGCATGCTGGGCAGCATTGTTGGTACCCGGCTGTTGATCTTTCTTCCTCCCGAGCCGTTTCGGCTGCTACTTGCCGGCATGCTGGTGGTTTATCTGAATGTCGATCGGCTAAGTGGCGGTTTTGCGTGGGTACACCGCCACCATCAGCTGGCTTTTGCCGTATTCGGTTTTGCCGCCGGTGTCCTCGCCGGCACGGTGAACGTCATGCTTCCGGCGCTGATTATTCTTGGCCTGGAATTGCGCCTGGCCAAGAATGTCATGATTCAGGTGTTCAATCTCTGTTTTCTGGTCGGGAAGGTGACCCAGGGTGCCGTGCTGGCCCAGGCCGGACTGATGACCACCGAGGTTTTGAAACATTCGGTACCCATGGTACTTCTGGCACTGGCGGTGATGCTGCTGGGCATGCGCGTTCGTGAGAAGATCCCTTCCGAAACCTACCGCCGCTGGCTGCGTTTGCTGCTAATGTTGTTGGCCGTGATGCTGGTGGTTCAGTATGTTGTCGCCGCTGTTTCTGGCTGATTATTTCCCCCCCCCTTCCACCGTTTCCGTACCCTTGGTGAAATAGTAGGCAAGTAAAATCGGTATAAAGGTCACCGCGATGATAAACACCGCGACCACGTTGGTGACCGGTCGCTGGCGGGGACGCACCAGTTCGGTCAGCATCCAGATGGGCAGGGTGGATTGCTGCCCGGCGGTGAAGGTGGTCACGATCACCTCGTCGAAGCTCAAGGCAAAGGCCAGCATCCCGCCCGCCAGAAGGGCCGTGGCGATATTGGGCAGGATGATATAGCGAAAGGTTTGAAACCCGTTGGCCCCCAGGTCCATGGAGGCTTCGATCTGTGAGGAGAGAATACGCCGGAAGCGGGCCAGGACATTATTGTAGACCACCACGATGCAAAAGGTGGCATGGCCCAGAACAATGGTCCAGAAGCTGTAAGGAATATGGCCGATGTTGAAAGCGCTGCGCAGGGCGATGCCGGTGACGATGCCGGGCAGGGCAATGGGCAGGAGGATCATCAGCGAAATCGTTTCGCGGCCGAAAAAGCGACGCTTGTAAATGGCGGCCGCCGCCAGGGTGCCCAGTAAAAGGGCCAGGGCCGTGGAAATACAGGCGGCGCGCAGCGACAAGCTGATGGCATCCCAGATATCCTGACGGCTGAAGGCTACCGAAAACCATTTGAGGGTCAGGCCCGGCGGGGGGAACTGATACGATTTATCCTCGGTGGAGAAGGCGTAGAGCAGAATAAAGGCAAAGGGCAGATGCAGAAACAATAGCCCGCCAAGGGCCGTCAGCCGCAGGGACAAGGGTGATTTGCCGTCGGTTCTAAAGCGCATCGAAGGCTCCCAGTTTTTTTGCTCCGGTGAGATAAAGGGCCATGATCACGATGGGTACCACCGAAAAGGCCGCCGCCAGAGGAATGTTACCGGCGATGCCCTGGTGGGTGTAAACGGCCTGTCCGATAAAGTAGCGCGACGAGCCGATAATGCCGGGAATGATGTAATCTCCCAGGGTCAGGGAGAAGGTGAATATGGATCCGGCCACGACACCGGGAAACGCAAGGGGCAGGGTCACTGTGCGGAACACCTGGCCGGGGGAGGCGCCAAGATCGGAAGAGGCTTCGATGAGGGTCGCCGGCACTCGTTCCAGGGAGGCCTGGATGGGCAGGATCATGTAAGGCATCCAGATGTAGAGAAAAACCAGAAAAGTGCCCAGATAACTCACCGACAAAGAACTCCCCCCCACCACCGGCATGGCCAGAACGGCGTCCATCAGAAAAGTCAGATGCAGCTTGGCAAAGGCCCAGGTGAGAATTCCTTCCTTAGCCAGAATCAACTTCCACGAGTAGACCCGTACCAGATAACTGGACCACAAGGGCAGCATCACGGCGAGATAGAAAAGCGCCTTGACGCGGCCTTTGGCGAAACGGGCCATGTAGTAGGCGATGGGAAAAGCGATCATTGCCGCCGCAACCGTGACCGCCGCCGCCATGAGCACCGTTCGTACAACGATATCCATGTTGGCCGGGCTGAAAAGCTGCGCATACGTGGCCAGGGTCAGCTCGCGGTTGATCACCCCGCTGAATTCGTCGATGGAGAAGAAGCTTTGGGCCAGCATGGCCACCAGAGATCCCAGGTAGATGACGCCCAGCCAAAGCAGTGGCGGGGTCAACAGAAGCAGCAGCAAGACCAGGGGATGCTGGTAGAGAAAGGTGGAAATGCGTCCGGCCAGCGTTTCCCGGGGCATGGGCGCGGTAATCCGAGATTGAGAAATCGTGTCCGCGGCGTTCATGGCTTTTCCCGGTCCTCGAAAAAGTGCATGTCCTGCCTGCGCCAGGCAATTGTGCGGCGTTCTCCTGGCTGCGGCAAAGCCGCCACGGCGTTTTCCTCGTTGGGGCGGACCAGAACCAGTGTTTGATCATGGCCGATGTCCACGGTGAAGCGTGTGCTGGCGCCATGGTAGTGCCTGTCGATGATCGTGACATCAAGGGTGAGAAGACCGTCCGACGGGGTGTTCCCGCTATCGAAGAAAATCTTCTCTGGGCGAATGGCGCTGGTTCCATCGACCCCGGCGATGCGCTGGGTCTGGGAGCGGCCAAGAACATTGGCGTTGCCAACAAAATCGGCCACGAATCTCGATGCGGGTCTCTGGTAGACCGCTTCGGGCGTATCCAGCTGTTCGATGCGACCCATTTTGAAAACCGCCAGCCGGTCGCTCATGGAGAGCGCTTCGTCCTGGTCGTGAGTCACGTAAATAAAGGTGATTCCCAGCTGACGCTGCAGGGCTTTTAATTCCACCTGCATCTGTTTGCGCAGCTTCAGGTCCAGGGCGCCCAGGGGTTCGTCCAACAGAAGTACGCGGGGCTCGTTGATCAGGGCCCGTGCCAGGGCCACCCGCTGGCGCTGGCCGCCGGAAAGCTGGGCCGGACGACGGCCGCCCATCTCTTCCAGCTTGACCAGGGAAAGCATTTCGTGGGCCCGCTGGGTGTAGGTTTTGCGGTCAACCCCTTTGACTTTCAGGCCGTAAGCCACATTGGCCAGAATGGTCATGTGCGGAAACAGCGCATAGTCCTGGAACACGGTGTTGACGTTGCGCCGGTAAGGCGGCACATCGTCCGCAAGCTGGCCGTGAAGCCGGATCGATCCGGATGTGGCTGTTTCGAATCCGGCAATCAGCCGTAAACTGGTGGTTTTTCCCGATCCGGAGGGGCCCAGCATAGAGAAAAACTCACCATCGGCGACCGTGAAACTCACCCGGTCGAGGGCGTGGATTTCTCCGTAGTATCGACAAACATCTTCAAAACAGACAGCAGGTTCCATGGGCAATGAGCAGTTGTGTATGAGTTATGCGCCCGCCCCCGAACGAACAAGGGGCAGGTGCGTCGTAGGAGGCATAAGAAAAAAGGAACGATCAGCGTCCGCCAAGGACGGCAATGTAATCGGATACCCAGCGGTAGTAGGGAACACAGATCCCCTGGCTTTCGCATTTTGACACCGGTGTACGCCAGAAGCTGATGCGCTCGAAGTTATCCAGTCCATTGGTCTTACAGCCGTCTTCTCCCAAAAGGGCATTGCCCTTACAGGCTTCGAGAACAACGGGAACCGAGCCGAACCAGGAGGCCAGGTCGCCTTGCAGTTTTTTGTTCAGGGACCATTCCAGCCACTTGTAAGCCAGGTTGGGGTGCGGCGCATTAGCGTGCATCATGGTGGTGTCTGCCCATCCGGTGGCGCCCTCTTCGGGAATGACGCTGCTGATGGGGTGTTCCTTGGAGACCAGAATATTCACCTGAAAGGGCCAGGCGGACGAGGCAACAACGCCTTCGTTGGTGAAATCGTCGATTTGAATAAAGGCGTCATGCCAGTAGCGGTTGACGATTTTGCGCTGGCCACGGAGCAATTCGAGGGCGGCCTTGTACTGCTCTTCGTTCAGTTCGTAGGGGTCCTTGATGCCCAGCTCGGGTTGGTGGTGCATGAGATAAAGGGCTGCATCGGCGATATAGATAGGTCCGTCAAAGGCCTGCACGCGCCCTTTGTTGGATTTGCCGTCGGGCAGGGTCATCTCTTTGAAGACCACTTCCCAGCTGGTGGGCGGGGTTTTAAAGGTTTCGGTATTGTACATCAGCACGTTGGAACCCCACTGGTAAGGCACACCGTAGTGTTTGCCTTTCACCGTATGCCAGGGAGAGTTTTGAAGCCTGACGTCGACTTTTTTCCAGCTGGGGATCAAATCCGTATTGATCTCCTGGACCTTCTTGCCGGCGATCAGGCGCAGGCTGGCGTCTCCAGAGGCGGTCACCAGGTCGAAACCGCCTTCGTTCATCAGCGCCACCATTTCGTCTGAGGTGCCGGCGGTTTTTACGCGAACCTTGCAATTGTATTTTTTCTCGAATTCGGTGACCCAGTCGTAGGCGGGGTCGGTATCCCCCCGTTCGATGTATCCGGGCCAGGCGACGATATCCAGCACATCTTCAAGCTCGCCGATCTTTTCAAGGGCGCCGGCATTGGCCAGGGTGGTCAGGCCCAGAACCAGCCAGGCGACAGCCGTCAATATTAGCACATTTTTGTTCAATCCAATGGGGGGAAGGGTTTCTGTGCGGTTGTTCATGAATTACTCTCCTGGGTAATGGGTTGAGCCGTTTAGCCAATATCCGTGTCGATAACCCACCATGAGCAACCGTTGTGCCAGAGCGTAAAAATGTGTGGGAAATGGTCTCCGAAGTTTTTTTTGTCGGGATGTTTATGGTTTATTCGATGAGTGTTGAACTATTAGAAATAAAAAGGAAAAATTGTTTTTTTGGCCGCGTTTGCAAAATTTCAGGGGGGCTTCTTTGCGATTCGAAAACGGGTGACGATCTCGCTTGGAGGGTGGTGATGATTCAAATAAAAAGTGAATTAAACTACAAAAATGAAATTAAATGTTATGCATGTAACAAAAATGTTTCTCCTGGTACGGCTTCTGATCTTTTTCCTCGGTTCATCATGGGAAGTGGGTAGCTGCTTTTACAAAGCTGTTAAATTTGGATCATGAGCACTTCACCTTTGGCCCTGACCTTGCCGTCGGCGGAAAGGGTAGCGTCAAGCCAGACCTTGCGGCCGCTTATTTCACGAACTTTGGCGCGTATTTCCACAGTCGGGCCGACCGGGGCAGGGGCCAGGTAATCGACTTTCAGGGAGGCAGTGACGAACCGCTCGAGGGGCTGGGCGTCCAGATCGATCCCGGCCTCGCGCGCCTTGGCCGCCGAGGCGGTGGCGGCCGTGTGACAATCGATCAGCGAGGCGATCAAACCACCGTACAGATAGTGCGGAAAACCGCCGCATTGATGTGCTTCAGGGGTGTAATGGCAGACGCTTTCGTCCCCGTCCCAATAGCTTTTGATTTGCAGGCCGTTCTCGTTGAGACGGCCGCAACCGTAGCAATGCGAATAATCGTCCGGATAGTAGTCTTGAAACGCCTTGGTGGTCATGATTTTCCTTCCTTGTGAGGGGATTGGTTTTCGACTTGACGTGGTTGAAACACTCCGCGCCCGCGTGCCTGTCATGCCATTGCCGGCCAAAATTTTCAACCCACGGTAAAAAAAATCCCCTCCGGTATCGCCCGTATCCTTGACACGGCAACCGGAGGGGATTCTTCTTCTCCCCCCGCTTAAAGGGCTGTGGATCAGTTGACGAGGCGCTCGCGGCCCTGCCACTCTTTTTCTCTTAATTTGAATTTCTGGATCTTGCCCGTGGCGGTCTTGGGCAATTCCCCGAATTCGATATACTTGGGCGCCTTGAAGCGCGCCAGGTTCTCTTTGCAGAAAGCAATGATTTCCTCGGCCTTGGGCTCCATTCCGGGTTTGGGAACCACGAACGCCTTGGGCACTTCTCCCCATTTGTCGTCCGGTACCGGAACCACGGCCACTTCGAGAACCGCGGGATGACGGTAAATGGTGTTTTCCACTTCGACGGTGGAGATGTTCTCACCGCCGCTGATGATGATGTCTTTTTTACGATCCATGATCTGGATGTAGTTGTCCGGATGCATCACCGCCAGATCACCGCTGTGGAACCATCCGCCCTTGAAGGCAATTTCCGTGGCTTCGGGATCATTGTAGTAGCCCAGCATGACGTTATTGCCGCGCATGACGATTTCGCCCATGGTCTGGCCGTCGCGGGGAACCGGCTCCATGGTTTCAGGGTTGACCACATCCATGTATTTGGCCACGATGTAGGGCACCCCCTGGCGAGCCTTGATCTTGGCTCTGTCCTCGGCCGGCAGGCCGTCCCATTGAGATTGCCATTGGCAGACGCTGTGGGGACCGAAAACTTCGGTCAACCCGTAAGTCTGAGTGATGTTGGCGCCCACGCTTTCCATGTTCTGGATGATGGTCGGTGCGGGCGGCGCGCCGGCGGTCATGATTTCGAGCTTCTTGTCGAGTTTGATCTTGTTGTCGGTGGCGTAGGTGGACATGCCGATCAGAATCGTCGGTGCGGCGCACAGGTGGGTGATGCCCTCTTCTCCAATAACCTTATAGATCTCTTCCGGGATGACCTTGCGCAGACACACATGCGTGGCGCCCAGGGCCGTGATGCCCCAGGTGAAACACCAGCCGTTGCAATGGAACATGGGCAGGGTCCACAGGTAAACGGAATTGGCGTTGGTGCCGAATTCGAGCTGCTCGCCGATGGCATTCAGCCAGGCGCCGCGATGGTGATACATGACGCCTTTGGGCAGGCCCGTGGTACCGCTGGTGTAGTTGATGGTGGCCACCTGGCGCTCGTCATCCACATCGATGAATACGGGATCGGGAGAGCCTTCGGCCAGGAAGGACTCGTAGTCCGGGCCGTCCAGAGGCGTGTCGGGGCTGATGTCGCAAATGTTGACCACGGTTTCAACCTTGGGCAGCTCGGCCAGGTTTTTGGCAACCAGCTCGGCGAACTCATTGTCCGCAAAAACGGCTTTGCTGTCCGAATGATTGATGATGTAGGCAATCTCCCCTGCGGACAAACGAATGTTGATACTCACAAGAGCCGCGCCGATCATGGGCACGGCATAGTGTGCCTCCAGCATGGGGGGCGTGTTGGGGCAAATGAAAGCCACCTTGTCTCCCTTGCCGATGCCTCTTTTCTTCAAGGCGGAGGCCAGGCGGTTGACTCGTTCGTAAAACTCCTTGTAGGTCCGGCGCTGGTCGCCGTAGATCACGGCTTCTTTTTCAGGAAAAACCATTGCACTGCGGACCAGGAACTTTACCGGGCTGAGAATATCGTAATTGACGGTTGCGTCAGACATGGGTGGAATTCCTTTCTTTTGTGTTAATCGGTTTTATTTAAGCTTGCCCAAAAGCGCGCTGGCTATAGTGTTCTTCTGAATCTCGCGGGTGCCTTCGTAAAGCTCGGTGATCTTGGCATCCCGGGCAAAGCGTTCGACCTCGTATTCCTGCATGTAGCCGTAACCGCCCAGAAGCTGGATGGCCTCATCGCAAACCTCCACGGCGACCCTGGCCGCACCCATCTTGGCCATGCTGGTCAGTTTGGGGTCAATGTGGCCCTGATCGAAATTCCAGGCCGCTTTGTAGGTCATCAACCGGGCCATTTCGATTTTGGTGGCCATGTCGGCCAGCTTGTGCTGGGTGACCTGGAATTTGGCGATTTTGCGGCCGAATTGTTCCCGGGACTTTACATAAGCTAAGGCGCGGTCAAAGGCCCCCTGGGCCGTTCCCAGGGCCTGGGCCGCGATGAGAATTCGGCTTTCGTCGAAAAACTCCAGCACCTGGTAAAATCCCTTGTTCTCCTTGCCGATCAGGTTGTCCAGGGGGACGCGCACATCCTTGAAGGTGACTTCCGCCGTATCCATCATGCGGATGCCCATTTTGGCTCCCACATCGGTGGTGGAGACGCCCGGCCGATCGGCTTCCACCAGGATCAGGCTCATGCCCCGGTAGCCGGGGGTTGCATCGGGATCGGTTTGACACAGTACGCTGTAAAAACCGGCCAGGGGACCGCCGTTGGTGATGAAGATCTTGCTGCCGTTGATCGCCCACTCGTCGCCGTCCTTTACCGCCACCGTGTTGAGCGAGGTGATGTCGGATCCGTGGTCCGGTTCGGTAAACGCGCCGCAGGAAAGACATTCGCCCTCGGCCACCTTGGGCAGCCAGGTCTTTTTCTGATCGTCGCTGCCGAAATGCAGAATGATCTCGGAGGCGAAATCAGCCAGGAGCAGGCAGGCGCCCACGGTGCTGTCACCGGCGCACAAGGCCTCGGCAACGAGTATGTTTTCCATTACACCCATGCCCTGACCGGAGTACTCCTCGGGAAAGTGAATGCCGATGAAACCCAGATCCGCGGCTTTTTTCCATATTTTCTCAGGGTATTGGTGGCCTGCTTCCATCTCTGCGATTTTGCTTTTGTCGAATTCTCCCTTGACGAAATCCCTGACTGCTTTCTGAATCTGCTTTTGCTCAGTGGTTAAGGAAAAGTCCATGTCATCTCCTTGGGTTGATTGGCCCTTTGATGAAAACCATCGTCCCGCTGGTTGGCGTGATAAAAATAGACGATGGGGTGGTTATAAAATATGAGAGTAAGGCTTAGTATGCTAAGTGGAAAGATTCAATCGGTCCTGAACCGATTTTGGTATGACAAGGAATCTGACTGGTCGTAATGCCTGAGCCTACAAGAGGGAAATCTGCGAGTGTGTCAATATGCGATGTTCGTATGATCGGAAAAAATTGTCAGATCCTCCTGTTTTTTGGTCTGACTTATAGCTTATCACACTGTCCAGTTTTTGGGGTCCACCGCACTCTGTTGTGGAAGATGATTGACGAGAAGGTCGAAAATGATGCTGTATATCAAGCAAGTCTTAAAGCGATGTATGATAACGCTATTGAAGAAAATCGAAATGGAGAAACAGAATTTATACAGCAGGTCTTCCCCTGACTCGATATGAATATATCACTTAAAATCTATAAAAATCACGATGGCGGCAGCCAGCACGAGGCAAAATAAGCAAGCTGACCTCTTTACTAAATTAGGCGATTCAAATTTTGGTCTCCATAAAAATCGTATTAATCATAATGCATTGCGCCATAATGACCTCCCAAAAATTGAAACCCGTTGGGTTTGCCGATCTTACCGCATCCACGGCGTTGGATGTCTTCCCGCATAGCCTACTATAGTGGAAAGCAATCCGCCTTGTATATGTGGCAAGCTCGACAATCGCCTAATTTAGGCTTTAGTTAATCCACCTTCAAATCCGCCATCTCATCAAACCGGCATTTAAGAATCAACGATTCCCCGTCGAACGAGGTTTTCACCTTATACGGAAGCGTTTTGAACAGATTGATCATGGCCTTGTTATTCGGCCATGTGTAGGCCATCAGGCCGAAAATGCCATTCTCACGGGCCGCCCGGGCCAATTTGCGCAACAAGAGCTTGCCCAGGCCCTTGCCCTGATAATCCTCGGAGATGGAGAAGGCCACCTCGGCAAAATTGCTCTCGATGAGCAGCAGGTACTCACCAACTCCCACAACGCGGCCGAAACCGAACTCGCCCACCACCGCCACGAGCGCCAGGTTTTTAATATAATCGATCTGGGAACGGGTCCGCACATCGCTGCCGTAAAAGCTGTTCTTGTCGTTGAAAAAGCGCAGTCGCACGTCTTTTCTGTTCAGGCCGTAGTAGTGCTCCTGGATACGACGTTCGTCCACGGGTTTGGACGGTCGAATGGTGATCTGCTCACCGCCCCGTTCGATGGTCTCCTCAAGCTGGATGGGATAGATGCCTTTGGTCGCCTGTCCCAGACGGCGATCACGGCCAATTAACCGCGCCTCCTTGGCCTGGCTGAACAACGCATCGCGATGATCCGGATGGGCGATGCCGATCAAGGCCAGCACCCGTTCCTGAAGGCTTTTCCCGGACAGGTTGACGGCCCCATATTCGGTGACCACGTAATGCACATCCCCTCGCGGCAACACAACGGCCGAGTTGCCTAGGGACGGCACGATATGGCTGCGCTTTCCATCCTGAGACGCCGCGTACAGCATGATAATGGATTTGCCGCCGTTGGATCGCCTGGCACCGCGTGAGAAATCCGGAATGCCGGACACGCCGGCGAAAAAGGTATGCTCCGATGCTTCAGCCGCCACCTGGCCGGTAAGATCGATGGAATGGGCCACGTTCAACGAAACCATACGATTGTGTTGAGAAATGATGAAGGGGTCATTGACATAATTCGACGGCCTGAAATCCACGCCCGGGTTGTCATGCAAAAACTCGTAAAGACTGGCGCTGCCGATGGCGCCGGAGGCCACCATTTTTCCATCGTTGAGCCCCTTTTTGCGATTGGTGATGACCCCCTTGGCATACAGGTGCATGATATCGTCGGTGATGTATTGGGAGTGAAACCCCAGGTCGTTTTTCTCGCCAAGTCCCTTGATGGTGGCCTGGGAGGCGGCATCAAGGCCCATTTGAAGGGTGGACCCGTCCTCGATCAAACGAGAAATATGTTTGCCGGCCCATTCGGCGGCACCGGAACGTCTGCGTAGATCAACCGATAAAATCGGCTCTTCGTGTTCCACAAAGACATGCACATCGTTGACGTGAATGAAGCTCTGCCCCATGGTGCGGGGCATCATGGGGTTGACCTGGGCGATTACAAGATCGGAGATTTGAGCGGCTGCCATGGTGATGTCAACCGATATACCCAGGCTCATCCAGCCGAAATCGTCGGGCGGAGAGACCTGAATCAGGGCCACATGGATGGGCAGCTTACGGGATAAAAACAGACCGGGCACCTCGGACATGTTCATGGGGGTAATAAAGCGCATGTACCGCGCGATGCTCTCCGTGTTGGACGATCCCAGGTAAAAGGTCCGGTTGTTGAGGCTGTAATCGCCGGTTTTATCGGCAATTTCAGATAAGGACGTTGTTTCCTTGACCATAAGCCGTACGATTTCGAGCCCGCTTAATCTCAAGGCCGCTTCGGACAGCGCCTTCACCAGCGCCCTGGGTTCTCCACAGGCGCTGCCGATAAACACCCGCTGCCCGGAACGAATCATGGATAGGGCCTGCGCGGCCGTTCGGCGTTTTTCCACATAGCTATCCGCCCAATACGAGGATCGTGATCGTGTCATGGCCTGACTCCTTTTCTAAGGATATACCCACCTTCGAGCAAACCCGCCAATGAAATTAAAAAGGCCGGTATCCAGCGCCGAGAAGGGTTGTCCCGGACAACGTGCACCATCAGAGCGATAAACGCGGCGGCGCATATCAGTACCCCTCAAAAGGCGAGGGGCTTTTTACTTCCGGAGTTTCTCCAAACTATGCACCGCGGCCTTGACCAACTCGGTGTAGTGCTTGAGATTGAGTTTGTCCTTGATGCGCTCGCGGTAGGTGCCGATGGTCTTGATGCTCAGCTTCATGCGCTCGGCGATCTCCCGGGTGGAGAGCCCTTCGCCGATCAGTCGGAAGACTTCCATCTCGCGGCTGGTGAGTTGATCCAGCGGTGTGGTGTCGGAAGGGCTGTGAGGCGATACCAGGCGCTGAAAGACTTTGTCCTTCACGCTTTCGCTGGCATACATTTTCCCCGCGAGGACCTGGTGGATGGCCTCGACCACCACACCAATGGCCTCCTGTTTCATCAAATACCCCCGGGCGCCGGATAACAGCGCCCGTTCGGCATACAGGGATTCGTCGTACATGGAGAGCATCAGCACGGGCAGTCCCTGGAATCGGTTGTTGATCTCGTGTACCAGGTCAATGCCGTTGCTGTCCCTGAGAGATATATCCACAATCACCAGGTCGGGACCCAGCTCCTGGATCGCCTTGACCGCCTTGGCCGGGGTATCCGTACTGCCGCAGACCTCCAGGTCATCGGCCTTGTTGATCAGCTCGCTCATTCCCAGGCAAAAGACGGGGTGGTCGTCAACGATCAGTATTTTTCGGACAGGATTTGCCATGGTTTTCTCTTTTGTATATGCGGCAGGACCGGTAATCGCCTCGTTTGGGTTCCCCTGATTCCGTCAAAGGCCCGCGGGCATTTTTAAAAGCAGCGAGTTCTTATATTCAGACAGGGTTGAACTCAGCGCGACCTGAATCGTCGTGCCTTTTCCGGGGGTGCCGCGGATTTTGAACGTGGCGCCAATTATATTGGCACGGTACTGCATGATTTGCAATCCAATACCGCCGGGCGGGATGTGCCTGGGCAACCCCCGGCCATCGTCCCGAATGGTAAGGTTGATTGTCGATTCGTCCTCGGTAAGGCCAATCATGATCCCCGACGCCCGGGCGTGCTTGACCGCGTTCTGTACCGCCTCCCGGGCGATGTAGTACAAATGGGTGGCCACGGTGTTGTCGGCCACGACGACCCGATCATCTCCCTCGATGCAGCACTCCAGGTCGAACACCGTTTCCGTGTGGTACGCAATGTCTTTCAACGCGGTGAGCAGCCCGTGGGCCACCAGATGCACCGGGCATAGGCCCCTGGCCAGGGTTCGGGCTTTCTCGATGGCCGACTGGTTGAGTTCCACGGCCTTTTCGGCCAACGGCAGACCGGGGGAGTCGGTTTCGCGCAGGTTTTCGGCCAGCACGGTGCTGATTCCCTGAATGCCGATCAAATGCGGGCAAAGGTCGTCATGCAGGTCCTGGCCGATGCGCCGGCGCACCTGATCGCCGATTTGCAGCATCTGTTTTTCGAGCTGCCGCGAGCGGGTCACGTCCCGCAGGATAATGACGCTGCCGTCGAATTCTCCTTTGTGATCGCGGTAGGTGGCCCCGCTGATGGCCACATCGACGGTCTTGCCCTTTTTGGTGTACCGGCGGGTGGGGATGTCCGACAGCGTCTTACCGTCGGCCACGGCGGCGATCATTCGATGGGTCTCCTCCCAGTTTGCCTCGGGTACGAAATGGTCCATTTTTTCTCCCAGGCATTCGGCCAGGTCCCACCCAAAGACCCGCGTGAAGGCAGGGTTGAAATAGGTTACCCTGCCGTCCATGTCATACACCACGATGGGATCGGGGGCCGCTTCCATGACGGATTGATAGCGGGTTTCGCTGGTGCTCAGCGCATTCTCCATTTTGCGGCACTGAGCCATCTGTTTCTCCAGGTTGTCGCGGTAATGCTCGATCTTGTCGGCAAACCGGTTATAGTAGGCCGACAGTTGGCCCAATTCGTCCGTGGAGGATATCTCCATGCGCGATGAGAAATCGCCGTCGATCATGCGCGCGAAGTTATGCATGAGCGTTTGCAGGGGATTGGTGATGGACGCCCCGATTTTAAAGGATATCGGCAAAACCAGAAGGAACGTCGCCAGGGTCGTGACGACGATCAGGTTGCGAATCGTATGCAGGGGGATGTTCAACTCTTCCAGGTAACAGGAGGAGGCGACGACCCACCCGTATTCGGGGATGTGATTGAACATTACCAGCTTCGAGCGCGCACGATCCTCGCCGGGGTTTTTCCAGGGATAGATGATTTTGCCTGATTTTCTCTCCTGCATCTCCTTGAGGTACTGGTCGGGCAGATCCTTGGACTCGAACAGATTGACACCCTTGAGAACCGGGTGGATCAGAATCTTGCCGTTGGCGTCGATCACAAAGGAGTAGCCGGTCTTGCCAAAGCGCAGCGCCAGAATGCTTTTCTCGAAGTCCGCCACATTGACCAGGCTGTTGAACTCGTTGCGGTAGGTCGAGGCCGAGACAATCCAGTCCCAAGGCTCGAAATAGGCCATGTACAGGGCCTTGGGACGGGAGGCCGATTCGCCGGGATTTTTCCAGTTGTACTCGATGTATCCGTTTTTGCGCAGCCCCTGTTCGCGCACAAAGGCAAAATTGGCCACATTGGTGCCGATCAGCGCTTTCTGGGGATGCACGGTGACCGTGCCGTGGCTGTCTATACAGTAAAGGTAACCGGACTCGCCGATGGTCTGGGCGAGCAGGATTCTGGCAGCCATGGTTTGGGCTTCTTGCGTTGTCATCGCGCCTTTTTGGGCCTGGCCGTATAGATAGCGGATGATTTCTAGATTTTTTTCCGCCGCGGCACGCAAATGGTTTTTCATGGATACCGTGGCGGCGGTTTTGACCATGTTTAAAATAGTCGTCGTGGTGTTGTTCAACTCGCTTTCAAGGCCGGCGGTCAGCTTGTCGCGAACAAAAAAATAGATGAGGCTGCTGCCCAGGGCGATGGAGACGATTAAAACGATACTGTAGCTCAGGATCAGTTTATGGCGGATGCGAAACAGTTTGAACATGGTTTTCCTCCCCCGTTTTTTCGTGGGATGCATGTTGTCGGCGGTCATTCTACCACCAACTGAAATCTTAATGAAAAGATTTTATTTGGAAAACGAAAGCGACGAAAAAAAAGTGTATAGGTGGTATATTTGGGCAAAACAGCAAGGAATCCGTCGATTTTGTGAGATCCTTCAGAAAACCGGACCTGATGATAAATTGTTAATAACTGCCACAATTGCCTGTTTTCAAAAAAGGAATTTATGCGTTTCCGCAAACCCTTGAATTACGCTGCTTTGTGGGTGCCGTGTGGCAAAATTCCTATAAAAACAGAACGCTATATGGTGTTGGTAAAAACGAGCCGAGGCGGGGTCAAAATGAATTAATTGCCTTTGACAACCGAGCCTCGTTATTTCAGATTGCTGGTAACGGTTATTTCAATTTGGATCGAGCGACTGCCGTAATTGCCTCAGATGCGATTATTCAGCAAATATGTCTACCTGTACTGTCTTGCCTTTGGAGGAAACATGATGCCCTTGCCGTTTTGTAAAAGCGTTTCCGCTGACCTCTGACTGAAAAAGGTAAGACGCTCAATTTTGTTTACCCGTCGCCATCAACAAACCCCGTGGCGACTTAAGCACAGTCCGGAAAAGACAACCTCTATCAAGGTTCAAGGTGCTTGAAAAATGCATGGCGTATCCCATGCACCGGGATCTTTTTAGGTCACAATGTTTCCTGCATCATCAATGCTGGACTCTCGAATCTTTTCTGAGGGGCATGGCCGTTTGGGCCGAGGCGATTTACAGTGCCATTTTTCAAAAATCCTTAATACTATACTAAGAGAATTAAATGAATCGTATTCTGGTTATTGACGATGAGTTAGCTATTTCCGAATTGATGGGTGAGGTGTTGCGACGGGCCGGTTTTGATGTGGTCGTTGCAACCACCGGAAGGCAAGGCGTTCATCGCTTCGAGGGAGCCATTTTCGACCTGGTTGTCACCGACATGGTCCTGCCGGATATCAGCGGTCGAGATGTCGTGCATCATATTCGCAATTCGAGCCGTCCCTTTACCCCGATCGTCGGCATCTCCGGCACGCCGTGGCTGTTGCAGCAGATCGCTTGTGACGCGATCCTGCCCAAACCGTTCCGCTTGCGGACGTTGCTCGATCTGGTCAATCGGTTGATCCGGGAACGGATGCCAACCGTCGAGACGGAACCTGTGCTCGCCTATGCCGGTGCGCCGGCAGCTTGACTGCAATTCACCACCTACGAATAGCTCGGCACCCCAACCAAGGGCTCGATAATGATGAATCCGGAACCGGCCTCAACGGCCGGACACCGGATTTGCGTTATAGCGGGCCATCCACGATTATCCCGCCTTTCAGATTTTGCTGGTATTTTCATTAGAAATCTATTAAATCTTTTCGATTAATCTGAAAATAATAGATGAACCGCTACAGTGGCGTCCCGTTCCATTGCTTACAGATCGAGGATAATGAACCTTTATAACTGCTTGTGCCGTTTGCCCAGAGTGTTGCCGGCGGCACTTATCTTGTTGACAATTTGTATGCCCTTGCCGGCACCGGCTTCCGAGTCGACCATTGAACTTCCACCAGAGGCAAACGCAGTCCTGCATTATCTTCTGGATAAGAACGGGGCGTGCGATACGCTCGATATCGACATCCGGAAACTCGACCCCCTCATCGATTTTTGCAAAACGGCCAAAACAGATGATTCCATTTATACGGCGGACAAATCCTTCGGCGCGCCCTCCGCGTTCTATCGGTTCCCCGTCAAGGTCGGTCTCGAGGATATTGTCGATTATACCCTCAACAATCACATTCCCTCCTTTTTCTTCTGGCCGTCTTCCCTGCGTCTTGCCAATTGGTCGGAAGTCAAGGGCGGATACGGGCAATTTGAAAAGATCCAGGACGCCTGCCGCAACCTGGACGAGCCCTTTTATCTGCAAGGGGTTGAACAGCTCACCATAACACCGGACCAGCATACCGGCGCCTATTACAGCTATGCCGTCGATAAGTTGCTAATTCTGACCCCTTTTCGAAAGGGACGGGTGCTGATCAGCATTAACAAGCAGAAGGCGCCCTCGAAGCCCGGCAGAAGGGGGTGGGTGTTAGGCGAGGACGATGAGTGGAATTACATTTACACTCAGGAGAAGGGCTTGAACATCAAAGCCGTGGGTTGGGCAAAAACCTATATGTACGACTCCTTTGGCGTTACCATTCACTATCAGCCGTCGCTGGAGAGCCCCGTGGTGTACGCTTGCGTCTTTAGCTGGGTCGATGCCGGCTGGGCGCATTTCAACATGGTCAAGCCCAAACATATTCGTGACGGGCTCAAACGTGTAGCGCTTGCCTTCAGAAGTGTGCTGGAAAATCCAAACCTGCCCGATGCAAAGCGCCTGGCCCAGGTGTTTGCCGCATCGGAAGATCTTTCCAGGGAAACCTTAAAACCTTACGCCGCCGATTATCTGAGTGGCCTGAAAACGCGTATCGAACCCTCGGCCAAGTTGTGGAAAAAGGTGTCCAAGGATTTTGACCAGCAGGTCCTGCTCGATCAAATGTCCAGGGATGAGTTGTTTGCCGTGGTGGCCCTGGATTACCTGAAGCAGATACTGGGCCGTGATCCTGTTTTGGAAGCCTATCCGTTTTAATGCTTTCCAAGCCCGATGTGCATTCAACCTAATTTAGTCAACATAGGCCTTACCATGGTCTTCACGTTCCTCCCGCCCAGTTTGGAACCACAAACTATCTCCTCGAGAATAATACCGCAGTCGTAACCCATGGCAGGGTTTTCTGTTTCCAGGATCGTCTAATTTTTCCCTAAAGTAGGCGATTGTCGAGCTTGCCGCATATGCAAGGCGGATGACTTTCCGCTATAGCCCTCCTATGCGGGAAGGCATCCAACGCCGTAGATGCGGTAAGATCGGCAAACCCAACGGGTTTCAAATTTTGGGAGGTCATCATGGCACAATGCATTAAAAAATATACGATTCCCATGGAGACCAAAATTTGAATCGCCTACTTTGGGTTTTCTTTTGTTCCCACGTCCGTATGGGCGTGAAAAGGCTGAGACCCCGATAGCGCATTCGACACCGGTGGCGACTTGTACCTTTTCGCATCCGGAATGGGCGCGCCAACGGACGTCATACCTGGATATTCTTAGAACACAAAATTAAAATTGGCGGGAAAAGGCCGTAATATATAAAAAATATTATGAATTCAAATATATATTGTCGGCATTTTGCTTTGAGATGAAAGTATGTTATAAGGTTAATGCTCGATGATCATGATTACATTATTCTATTCGGTTATGGCGTTTTCACTTCACCAATGAATTCAGCATGATGACATTATTACCTGGGCGATTTTGGAGGATACGATGCAAAAAGAATTGAAGAAGCTCGAACATTTGATCAGGGACGGCCGTCTGGACAGGCGCGATTTTCTGAAGCAAGCTGCCGCCGTGGGCGCGGGTGTGGCATTAAGCCCATTATTGATGCCGAAAATGGCAAAGGCCGATGGCCCCAAACGCGGCGGACGCCTGCGCATCGGCATATCCGGCGGATCGACCACGGATTCGCTCGATCCGGCTCTGATTTATGACATGATGGTGCAGGTTTTTGTCGCCGGCACCATCGGCAACGCCCTGGTGGAGATCGATGCCGACGGCAATCCGATTCCGGAATTGGCCGAAAGCTGGGAATCCACCCCGGATGCCAAAAAGTGGATTTTCAAGTTGCGGCGCGGGGTCACCTTTCACAATGGCAAAACCATGGACGCCGACGATGTGATCTATTCGATCCAGCACCATCGCTCCAAGGATACCAAATCCGCCGCCAAGGCCCTGCTGGAGGGCATCGTCGATATCAAGAAAGAGGATTCCCACACGGTCGCCTTCGATCTTCAAAGCGGCAACGCCGATTTCCCCTACACCCTTTCCGACTACCATCTGATCATCGGCCCCAAGGACGGCGATTTTACCAAGGGAATTTTCACCGGCGCATACCAGGTGAAGGCTTTCGAGCCCGGCGTGCGGGCCTTTGGCGTTAAGAATCCCAACTATTTCAAATCCGACCGCGGCTGGTTTGACGAGGTTGAGTTCCTTGGCATCAGCGATGTCAACGCTCGCACCAATGCTCTTAAAACCGGTCAGATCGATCTCATGAACCGTTGTGAACTAAAGACCGTGCATCTGCTCAAAAGGATGCCGGGCATCCAGGTGCTGCGTCAGGACGGGTACAAACATTATACCTTTGCCATGCGCACCGACACGGCGCCCTATGACAACAATGATATTCGTCTGGCCCTGAAATACGCCATCGACCGTGAGCAACTGGTCAAGACCATCTTGCGCGGCTATGGCCAGGTAGGCAATGACCATCCCATCAGCAAGGCCAACCGGTATTACGCGGATTTGCCCCAGCGGCAGTATGATCCGGACAAAGCCAAGTTTCACCTCAAAAAAGCGGGTGTTTCCGGCGTCACTTTCAAACTGCACACGGCCGAGGCCGCCTTCGTGGGCGCCGTCGACGCCGGGGTGCTGTACAAGGAACAGGCCACCAAGGCCGGGATCACCATCGATGTGGTGCGCGAGCCCAATGACGGGTACTGGAGCAATGTCTGGCTTAAGAAGCCCTGGTGCGCGGTTTTCTGGGGCGGACGGCCCACCGAGGACATGATGTTCTCCACGGCTTATGCCAAGGGCGCGCCCTGGAACGATACCTATTGGGATAACGCGCGTTTCAACGAACTTTTGGTGAGTGCCCGGGCCGAGTTGGATCAGGCCAAACGGCGCGAGATGTACGGGGAGATGCAGCGTTTGGTTCGCGACGACGGCGGGGTGGTTGTTCCCATGTTCAGCGCGGACCTGGCTGCGGCCAGCGATAAAATCGGCTATGGCAAACTCTCCACCAACTGGGAACTGGATGGATTCCGCGCCCCCGAACGCTGGTGGTTCAAAGGGTAGGGAACCATGGAAGCGATATACGGAAAAAGAACCAAGCCCAAAGGGCGAATGCCGGGCTTTACGAAAAACCCCGTCTTCGCCATGGTGGCCAAGCGCGTCGGGCTGGGGGTGGTGACCCTCTTCATCATCTCGCTCCTGATTTTCGTTGGGGTCGAGGCCTTGCCCGGCGATCTGGCCGAGGCGGTTTTGGGTCAAAGCGCCACCCCGGAGACGGTGGAAGCCTTTCGCAAGGAGCTCAAGCTGGATCTGCCGCCCCATGTGCGTTACGTGACCTGGCTCTCCTCCATGGTGAGGGGAGATCTCGGAAACTCCTTGGCCAATGGACGGCCCATCGCCGAACTCATCGGCTGGCGGTTCGCCAACTCCCTGTTCCTGGCCGGGGTGACGGCCCTGGTGGCCATCCCCCTGGCCGTGGGGTTGGGACTTCTGGCGGCGCTGTATCGTAACACCTGGTTCGATCGAATGATCTCCATCAGTACGCTCAGCGCAATCTCCTTTCCGGAATTTTTCGTGGCCTATATTCTCATTGTTCTCTTCTCCGTGAAGATGGGGATTTTTCCCAGTATCGCCACCATTGACGTGGATATGGGGTTTCTACAAAGGCTGAACCACGTAGCCCTGCCGTGCCTGACCATGGCAATGGTGGTGGTGGCCCACATGATGCGCATGACCCGGGCGGCGATCATCAACGTTCTCACCAGCCCGTTCATTGAAATGGCCCAACTCAAGGGCGTCAGCCAACGGCGAATTATCCTTCACCACGCCTTGCCCAATGCCTTGTCGCCCATCATCAACGTGGTGGTGCTCAACCTGGCCTACCTGGTGGTCGGGGTGGTTGTTGTGGAAGTGGTGTTTGTCTATCCGGGACTGGGACAGCTTTTGGTGGATTCGGTGTCCAAGCGGGATCTTCCGGTGGTCCAGGCCAGCGGGCTGATCTTCGCGTCCACCTATGTGTTTCTTAATTTGACTGCCGATGTGCTGGCCATGTTGAGTAATCCGAGGTTAAGACGGCCTCGCTGACAGATAAGAAAATGAAAAAAGCAATCAACCTGTTAAAACAATCCCCCATGAGCGCCCGCATCGGGCTGGCCATTGTGCTGCTCAATCTCATCGTTCTGGTGCTGGCGCCGAACCTGGCTCCGTACAAGGAGACCGAGGTGGTGGGAGACGTCTGGCTGCCGGCCAGCATGGAGCATTTCCTGGGAACCGACCAGCTTGGCCGGGATCTTTTCTCGCGTATTCTGTTCGGCGCGCGCAACACCATCAGCATCGCGTTGCTGATCACCCTCATGTCCTTTGCCGTGGGCGCCACCGCCGGTTTCCTGGCCGCGACCCTCAAGGGATGGGTGGATCAATTGCTGGGGCGCCTGGTGGATATCATCATGGCGTTCCCGACCCTGATTTTCGCCTTGATGGTGCTCTCCATTTTGGGAACCTCCATACCTGTTTTGGTGGTGGTAATCGCCCTTTTGGATTCCACCCGGGTGTTCAGGCTATCCCGTGCGGTGGCCATGGATATAGAGGTGATGGATTACGTAGAGATGGCCAGGTTGCGCGGCGAAGGGTTGTGGTGGATCATGGGGCGGGAGATCCTGCCCAATGCCCTGCCGCCGCTGATCGCCGAGTTTGGTCTGCGGTTTTGTTTCGTCTTTTTGTTTATCAGCTCGCTGAGTTTTCTCGGGCTTGGGCTTCAGCCGCCCACGGCGGACTGGGGCGGGATGGTCAGGGAAAATGCCGGCGCCATCACCTTCGGTATTCTCACGCCGCTTTGGCCGGCCGGCGCCATCGCTTTTCTGACCATCGGCATCAACCTTGTGGTGGATTGGTTTCTACATCGCAGCAGCCAATTACGGGCATGATCGGCACAGTTTTGTTGGGTGTTGAGGGCTCAAGTCGCTAATCGTAAAAACGGATACATTTATGAAACATCTACTGAAAATAAAAAATATCATCATCGACGGTTTGGACGGCGGGAAGCATCAAGAAATTATCAAGGGGATTGATTTGACCTTGAGACGCGGCGAGGTTCTGGGACTGATCGGCGAATCCGGCGCCGGCAAGTCCACCCTGGGGCTGGCCAGCATGGGCTACACCCGTAGCGGGTGCCGGATAACCGATGGCAGTATTTTATTCGACGGGTTGGAGTTGACCAGCCTTTCGGCGGGTAAGCGGCGCAGTCTGCGCGGCAGCCGGATCGCCTATGTGGCCCAGAGCGCGGCGGCCTCCTTCAATCCGGCCCACAAGCTGATTCACCAGTTTGCCGAGGTTCCGGTCCAGCAGGGGCTTATGACCTACGCCGAGGCGGAGCAGAAGGCGATCTCCCTGTATCGCCGTCTTAATCTGCCTGATCCCGAGCAGATCGGCTATCGTTATCCGCATCAGGTGTCCGGCGGCCAGCTGCAGCGCGCCATGGTGGCCATGGCCATGGCCGGTGATCCGGATCTGATTGTCTTTGACGAGCCCACCACGGCCCTTGACGTGACCACCCAGATCGAAGTGCTGGCGGCCATCAAGAATGTGATCGGCGAGCAGGACACGGCAGCCATTTACATCACCCACGATTTGGCCGTAGTGGCGCAGCTGGCTGATCAGATCATGGTTTTGCGGCATGGGAAAATGATCGAAGTGGGGGAAGCCAGATCGCTTCTGGAGAGTCCCAAGGCCGACTACACACGGGATCTTTTGTCGGTGCGAAACCTCAGACGGCAAAACGTGGATCAACCCGATCCTAAAACCATCCTGGCCGTACGCGACGTACACGCTGCCTATACACCGGGAAAACCCGTGGTACAGGGCATTGATTTCAATATCAAACGTCGTAAGACCGTGGCCGTAGTCGGGGAGTCGGGCTCTGGCAAGACTACTGTGGCACGAATCATCGCCGGCCTTTTGCCGCCCTATCGGGGCAGCATTCTTTTCGAAGGCAAACCACTGCCCGCCAAGCTGGCCAATCGCGATCGGGACACCCTGCGACGGCTTCAGATGATCACCCAAATGCCGGACGTGGCCCTCAATCCCAAACAAAAAATCAGCACGATCATTGGCCGCCCGCTCTCTTTCTATGGCCGTGCCGCAGGCGGTGAAAAGGACCAGCGTATCCGGGAACTTCTGGATATGGTGGAACTGCCGTCCTCTTATATCCATCGTTACCCGGCTGAACTCTCCGGCGGTGAGAAGCAGCGCATCTGTATCGCACGGGCCCTGGCGGCCGATCCGGATCTTGTCATCTGCGACGAGGTGACCTCGGCCCTGGATCAGCTGGTGGCCGAAGGGGTGCTCAAACTGCTCCAGCGTCTGCAACGCGAACTTGGTGTCTCTTATCTTTTCATTACGCACGATCTTGCCACGGTAAGGGCCATCGCCGATGATATCATTGTCATGCTGAACGGCCACATTATTGAGCAGGGCAATCGCTTGAAAGTACTTAAACCGCCCCACCACGAATACACTGAGCTTCTTCTTTCTTCCGTTCCGGAGATGGATCCGGACTGGCTGGATCGTGTTCTGGAAGAGCGGGAAGTTGCCTGATCCGGTGTTTTTCCAAGTCTTTGCTTGAACTGTGAAGCGAAATCGTTTAATACGCGTGGCATGAATGAAAATACTATCGAAGAAAATGACCAGCGTGTTGTAAAGAAGATCAGAACGATCGTCGCAGAAAAAGATCATCAACCGCCTCCTAAACGAAAGACATGGAAAGTGCCGGCCATGGTGCTGGCTTCTGTTTTTCTTGTTCTGCTTGCGGTTGGCTTGACGGTTGTTAAAAAAGAGCCGACATCGGCCCCTTTGGACCTGCCTCAGCAGCCACCGCTGCCTGATGTTAAAACAGGCAAGACCATGGCCGTCAATGAGCCGGGTGACTCCGCCATATCCCGCGCAAAGCCGATCAATATGGCGGAATCCGCCGCACCGGCAAAAGAAGCGGCCAACGCGGAAGCTACTTCAAAAACACCTGAAAATACTTCCGAACCGACGATCGCGTTGGTGCCGGCAGCTCCTGAAACGACCGCCTCGCCGGCTGCCGAACGTTCTTTGCCGACAACCGCGGAAGAAGAATCGACCGTTACCGTTGCCCCTTCCACCGAGTCGTCAGACTTTCAAATTACCCGCCTGGCTGTTTGCGGCAGCGTACGTCAGAAGAAGGTCGTGGGGGAAACCTCGGCGTTTTCCCTATCCCGCGACGGCAAAGCCTATGTGTGGATGCGAGTGGTTTCCAAAACCCAGCCGTTTACCCTGACCCATGCCTACTTTCTGAACGGCGAGCATTATTGCGATGTTCCGTTGGCCATCCGATATCCGCGCATGCGTACCTGGAGCAAGGTCACCCTTAACCGTGATAAGCATATCGGTAAATGGCATGTGGATGTGGTGGACGGGGAGGGCACGATTCTCGGCCAGGCTGATTTTACGGTTGTTCCTTAGGCTCTATCCCCAACGGCTGGAAAGTCTGGCAAACCTCTGTACAGATTACTCAAGCCTTATTTGTTACGCGATTGTTGACGAATTGATAAGGCGCATGGACGAAACCCACGCCATGGTAGCGGAGGCAAGCGATGGGGGTAAGTAATAAGGTGTTCGAAGCGTTGAAAACCGGCGTTCTGTTAAACGAGCGCATCAATCAGCTAACCGGAAAGGTCGAACGGATGGACGACGATTCGCGCCGGATCAATGGGAGGCTGATCCGATTGGAAACACTCATGGAAGTAGCTACCCGCAAAGCGATTGAGAAGTAAATCAGTCGAGCCGTTTGCCGAGGAGAAAAGCTAATGCGAGAAGTGGATATTACGTTGCCATAGCTGAAGAAACGCGCAAAATTATCCCCATCCCCGACTGTCGCGATGTAAGATAAAAGGGGCATTGTTCTGTTGCTCTTCTGCCGGGTCAGGCCATATCCAGGTATTGAGCAAGAACCAGAGTGGTCAGCACTGTTCGTTGCGCAAGGCTATCCCGTACCATGTATTCCCTGTCGCTGTGGTCATGTGCGCCAATGGGCCCCATGCCATCCACCACAGGTAGCCCGACAGAGCCAAGGGTGTTGGCATCTGAGACTCCACTGCGAAGCTCTTCGGCTATGGGAGCACCGAGTTTTTCGGCAATGGCATTAATGTGTTGATACAATCGTTTATTGGCAGCAGACGGTTCCATGGGTTTGCGGCCACTGTCCAGGGACAAGGTAGCTGTTGTTTTCTGGATGGTTGGAATATCTGAAATTTTTTGAATTGCCTTCATGCATTCTGAGCCATCTTGCTTATTAATAAAGCGGGTATCAATGCTCACTGAACAGAATTCGGGGACGGTGTTCGGTCCGATTCCCCCCTCAATAGTGCCGATATTGACAACAAGCTGGCGAGCAGGGGCATTGAGGGCTTCAATGGCGATGATTTTGTGCGCCATTTCCAGGATCGCACTTGGCTTGTTTTTCCCTGCAAAGGCAGCATGACCTGCCTTTCCATGAACCTGTAAGGTGTAACCACTCTTCCCTTTTCGGCCGGTTACAATTTCTCCTTTCAACCCACCGCATTCAAATACCAGCCCGAATATTCCCTTTTGAGCTTCATTACAGAACAACTCGTAGGATGAGGGCGAGCCAATTTCTTCATCTGAATTGCAGATCAGCGTGATCGGGATTTCATCAAGCAGCCCTTTTTTGTGTAAGGCCTTGAGGGCGAAGATGGCTGTTACCAGGCCTCCCTTCATGTCAATGACGCCGGGGCCGCGTACAATGGTGCCCTCGTCTTTATACCAATCAAAACCGCTGGTGCGTGGGAACACTGTGTCCATGTGCCCTACAAGCAGGATGGAGCGTTCGTGCTTGCTGCAGGCTGGTGATCGGAAAACAAGGTGATCGCCCAATTTCTCCTGCTCAACAGTCTCCATTGTCATGGGAAGGCCAGCAAGTTCGCGGGTAATCAGCAGCCCTACCGCATCAACATCTTCCTTGTCCCTGGAAAAACTCGGCTGTAGGACAATTTCCCGCAGGAAGCGGAACATGTCCGCTTCCTGCTCAGCAATAAATCTCTGACAAAATTTTTCCATGGTAATTGTCAGCCTTTAAAGGCAAAAGAATCGTTGTTGTAGATTTCCAGATCAGCATCCGGATAGCTCACTTCTTCGCCGCTCCACGGTTTTCTTAAAGTGAAATCACCGCCATCTGCAGCCTGAACCACATTGGTGCGGTGGAGCGGGATTTTACCGCCAGCTGTGGCAATATATCTGGGGATGGCATCGCCAGAGATGTTTCCGTACATGGATTCCACCAGATCCTGGCCAACACCGATGGGTACCCGGAAGTGCTTGAATTGCGGATTGCGATAACTGCAGTTAAACAGATAGTATGGCCGTACATATGCTTCATGCACAGTTTCACAGAGTTTCCACATCTTCACCCTGGTGTCGTTAATGCCTTTAAGCAGTACCGCCTGATTGAGAACGGTGAACGTACATTTGGAAATCCGTCTGAAGGCATCGCGGGAAACAGGAGTGATTTCCTGTGGGGTGTTGATCTGGGTAACCACCCTAACCGGTTTTTTATCGTTGCTTGCTTCCAGGATATCCAGGAGTTCCTGATCAACCCGCATGGGTGCGGTCACCGGGATACGGGTTCCCAGGCGTTTGAGTTGCAGATGATCGATTTTATCCAGCTCCTCCAGCAGCCACTTGATCTGCGCATTGGGTAACACAAAGGCATCGCCGCCAGTGATGAGCACGTCGCGGATACGCTTGTTTTGGCGGATATAATCAAGAGCCTCTGTATACGCTTCCTTTGAGTAGACTTTGTCTTTTCGGCCGATATGGGCAATCCGTAAGCAGTGCGTACAGTACATGGCGCACATATTGGTTGCCTTGATGGTTAAAACACGCGGATAGAACTGGTCAATGAGGCGGGCAGGGGAGTGGTCGGCTGCCACAGGTGGAATCTCAATGCCTGCATTTTCTACCATTTCTCCGGTGGGTACGGACTGGAGCATAATTGGGTCATTGAGTACGCCGGGCATGATTAAACTGGTGTAATAAGGGGTAAGGCGCATCCGGTAGGATTCAGTAACCTTGGCAACTTTTTCCAGCACCTCAGATGGAAGATCTATCAGTTTGGCCAGGGTTTCCACTGAGTCTATGGCATTACGGATTTGACCGGAAAATGAATTCCAGTCCTCATCACTCATTCCCAGGGTGCTTTTAATGCGGCTGATGTTTTCCTGAATTGTATTCCATAATTCAATGCCGCTTGGTGCCTCTGTGTCTTTTTTTTGTAAATACTCTTCAACCCGGTCATTGGCTGTTTGGGCGATGGGCCTCGCCTGGGCGATACGGCCGCCAATGGAGACCATGTGTTCGTCAATTTCCTGATGACGAAGAGCCAGCTTTTCCAGCTTTTCCGTGTCAATCCCAAAAGCAGCAGGGCTTACCGCTTGCTCATGCAGTTCAATCAATCGTGAAAAGAGCTGGATAATCGGGCCGGTGAGTTCTGTTTTTTCTGCTTCGGCAGCAAGGTCGCTGATTTCTTTCTGCACATGTCCAGATGGCTGCTTTTCTGCACTGACTGCACTGAAAAGATCGGTAAACAGATCCTTGGTGTACTGGTCAAAGGTACTCATGTTATAAATGTCTCCTTCATGGTTTGTTCGATGAATTTAGCGCTCTGGCGCAAACCTTCCTGAACGTCCTCGGCGTTGTGGGCAACCGACACAACCCTTGCCAGAAATACGCCTGGCTGAACAAGAACGGGGGCGCCAAAATGCTCAAGGATAACAAAGTCTTTGATTAGTTCCTTGTTGTTTTATTGTGGAAGCCCTTCGGGTTGCTTATCATATGCAGGCCGTAAAATCGGCCTGTTATGATCTTTAAGTTTTATGCACGCTGCATATCGTCCAGGTTCGGTTGCAAAGAGAACTTGTTCTTCGTGGAGACATTGCTCGTCGGCGATGGGACAGCGGGGATGAAAATGGCAGCCTGGTGGCGGATTCATCGGATTAGGCACTTCTCCGGAAAGGATGATCTGCTGTGATATCGCATCTGGATCCGGTCGTGGTGCCGCGCTGAGCAGTGCTTGAGTGTAGGGATGCTGAGGATTTGTGAACAATTCTTCTTTTTGTGCAACCTCGACAACCCTGCCCAGATACATGACCAGAACCGTATCGCTGATGTGACGTACAACGCTCAAGTCGTGACTGATGAACAGATAAGACAGATTAAGCCGCTCCTGCAATTCTTTGAGCAGGTTGAGTATTTGTGACTGTACTGAAACATCAAGTGCTGAAACAGCCTCATCACAAATGATAATCTTGGGGTTGCAGATCAGGGCACGGGCGATATCCAATCGTTGTCGCTGTCCACCGGAAAATTGATGTGGAAATTTATTATAACTCTTCCTGGAAAGACCAACCAGTTCCAA
The DNA here is from genome assembly GCA_963668455.2 of uncultured Desulfosarcina sp. Lineage (GTDB taxonomy): Bacteria > Desulfobacterota > Desulfobacteria > Desulfobacterales > Desulfosarcinaceae > Desulfosarcina. Next base: position 244,430 of record CAXXOY010000006.1, on the reverse strand, counting down.
TACCTGTTCAACCCGTTTTCTTCGATCCCTGGTACTGCCTTCGCGGTGAATGATAAGCGGTTCTTCAATAATTTTGCCCGCGCGCATTCTCGGGTTCAGTGAGGCATAGGAATCCTGGAATATCATCTGCATGTTTTTGCGCAAATGTTTTAATTCACGCCCTTGTACATGGGTTACGTCTTGACCACTCACCATGATTTTCCCGGAGTCGGCCTCAACAAGCTGCATAATGAGTCTGCCAAGCGTGGATTTTCCACAACCTGATTCACCAACAATACCTAGTGTTTCTCCATTGTTTAAGGAAAAACTCACACCATCGACCGCCTTAACATATTTGGGTTTGGAGAAAAATCCCTTGCCTACAGGAAACCATTTCCGAATATCTTGAACTTCAAGAAGCGATGTATCTGTTTTCACCATTATTTGTACGCCTTCACAGTGTGCATGGCCTGTACTTCATTATACCGTTTACCATTATTTTACTGTGTCATTTGTTTGTGAATAAAGCCAACAGGCCACTTCATGTTTACTTGAACCGCCAGGGACAATTGGTGGTTTTTTCTGATGGCAGATTTTCATGGCTCGATCGCATCGAGGAGCAAAACGGCACCCTTGGCCCATGTTCAGTAAAGATGGCACTCTGCCCCGTATCGTTGATAGTTTTTCTGGGATTTCACCCTCGACCCTTGGGATGGAGGCGATTAACCCTTGGGTGTAAGGGTGCAGCGGTTCTTTAAAGATAGTTCGAACTTCAGAGTTTTCGACAATCTGCCCTCCGTACATGACGATCACCCGTGTGCACATGGCTGCAACAACCCCAAGATCATGGGTAATAAACATCATGCCCATTTCTCTTCGATGTTGCAGGTCACGCATTAATTTGAGTATTTGCGCCTGGATGGTGACATCAAGGGCGGTCGTCGGTTCGTCGGCAATGAGCAGTTTAGGCCTGCAGCAAAGCGCCATTGCAATCATTACCCTTTGCCGCATTCCGCCGGACAAGTTATGCGGATACTGGTTAAGGCGGCTTTCTGGAGAGGGAATCCCAACTTCGTTGAGTGCCTGAATCGCCATCTCCCGGGCTTTTTTTCGGCCAACTTTGCGATGCAGTGCAATTGCCTCGTGCAGTTGATGTCCAATGGTGAATACCGGGTTGAGCGAGGTCATGGGTTCCTGGAAGATCATGGCGATTTCATCGCCCCTTATCTGTCTGATGGCATTACGGGATAAGGTGAGCAGGTCACGCTCTTCAAACAGAATATTGCCGGAGCTGATGCAAAGATTATTGTCCAGCAGATGCATTATTGCGAGTGCTGTCAGGCTTTTGCCGCATCCGGATTCGCCAACAATGCCAAGGCTCTCACCCCGTTGAACTTGAAACGAGATACAGTCCAGCGCCCGGCCAATACCGCCTTCAAGCTGAACTTCCAGGCAAAGCTCCCTGATATGTAGAAGTGGAGTGGTCATGTTCAGCCCTTATGGTTGAGTCTTGGATCAAGAATGTCGCGTAAGCCGTCACCGATGGAATTAAGCGCCAGCACACAAAGCGAGATTGCTGCGCCGGAGAAAAAGCAGATCCACGGTGCCCGTCGTAAAAAGACCTTTCCGGAGCTGATGACATTTCCCCAGCTTGGAATTTCTGGTGGTACGCCGACACCGAGGAAACTAAGAGCCGATTCCGCCAGTACCACATAGGCAAAGATCATTGTTCCCTGAATAATAATGGGGGCAATGCAGTTTCTGGGAATATGACAAAGCAGGATGCGCAGATTGCTTGCACCGATAGCACGGGCGGCTTCCACATAGGTCATCTCTTTTTGGACAAGCACTGCGCCCCGTACCACCCGTGCCATTCTTGGCATGTAGACAATGGTCAGAGCAATTACCACGTTCATCAGGCTTCGCCCCATGACAGCCATGATCATGATCATGAGTATCAGTCCGGGAAAGGCCATCATTCCATCCAGAATCCTCATGAGCAGATCATCAAGCCTCTTGTAGTATCCGGCAAGTAATCCCAGTAACGTGCCGAACAAGGTGGTCAGGGCAACGACACTTAAGCCAACCACAAGGGAGATCCGTGAACCAAAGACCACCCGGGAGAATATATCCCGCCCCATTCTGTCCGTGCCGAACCAGTGTTCCCCACCGGGCGGAAGAAGGCGATCGACAGGGGTGATTTCCAGCGGATCGTAGGGCGCAATCAGAGGAGCAAAAATGGCCATGAATATCATAATGATCAGGATAATTAGTCCCATCATGGCTGTTGGATTTTTGATAAATTTTCTAACCAGTCGCTGCCAGTCTGAGAGTTCTTTCACTTCCATCAGTATTCAAGCCTTGGGTCTATGAATGTATAGATAACGTCCACCAGCAGGTTGATTATGGTCCAGGCAATGGCGATATAGAGTACCACGCCCTCAATCACGGGATAATCCCTGGTAAAAACGGATTTAATCAAAAGCCTGCCCACTCCGGGGATGTTGAAAATGGACTCTGTGACAACCGCGCCACCCATCAGGTTGGCGAAGGTCATGCCGATGACTGTGATCACTGGGATAATGGCGTTTCGCAGGCCATGCTTGAAGATAACCAGGCTTTGCCGAACCCCTTTGGCCTTTGCTGTGCGGATGTATTCATTTTGTAATACATCGAGCATGCATGCCCGGGTCATGCGGGCAATGAGTGCCACTGCCCCGGCTGCCAGTGTTATGGATGGAAGCACCAGATAGGAAAGGCAGGAAGGAATGCCTTCACTCAATGGTGCATAACCGGCAGGCGGGAACAGCGGTATCATTATGGAGAAAAGCAGCGCTAGCATCAGGCCAAGCCAGAAGTTTGGAACTGCGACTGCCAGAGAAGTTAACAGCATGAAGGCCCTGTCCCAGAATGTCTCATGGACGGCCGCAGCAAGGACTCCGCTGGCGATGCCGACTACCACGGCCATGCTGAGAGAGAATAGGGTCAACAGCAACGTGGCTTCAAGATGATCAGCAATAACCGCTGGAACAGGTTTGTTCTGGAAAAAAATGGAATTGCCGAAATCGCCGTGAAGCAGTTTGGTTGCCCAGGAGGTGAATTGAACCCAGATCGGTTGATCCAGGCCCATTTCTGCGGCAAGAGCCGCTACTTCCTCGTTGGTTGCTTCTGGCCCCAGTATGATGGCCGCTGGATTACCTGGCAGCATATGCATGATGACAAAGACCATAACGCTGACGACCAGCAATACCAGGGCCATGGAGGCAATGCGCTTGATAAGGTAACCGCGCATTTATTTTTCCTTCCAGACGTTAAAAAAATAGAGGTACAGGTCATTGGCAAACCCATGCATTTTGTTGCTACTGATGCGCAGATTTTTATAGTCGCCTACTTTGATGTAGGGAACCTCTTGGTAAACCAGTTCCTGGAACTTGCTGAGCAGGGCATGGCGCTTTTCAAACTCCGGTTCCTGGCAGAACTGCTTGAATAGTGCCTCTGCTTCGGGGTTATCCCAGCCTGCTCCATATTTCAGGTTCATTGCCGTGGTCAGAGATGGGTCTGCCTTGGCAGTGAATCCCGAACTGAACATGCTCCATAATTCAGGATTTTTTCGACGAGACAACAGGGTGGCCCATTCCATACTCTGCAGATCTATGTTCAGGCCAGCCTTGACCATGTTTGCCTTGGCTGCGGCTGAAAGGTTGTATTCAAGAGGTCCTGCCATCCAGACTATTTTTTCACCTTTGTAGCCGGCTTCCTTAAGCAGCTGCTTAGCTTTTTCAATATTATTCTGATTGTACTGTGATTCTCCTGCGGTGGAGTGCCAGACCTGTTCTTTTAAAGCCAGGCTTGGATCAACCCTCCAGAAGATATTGTCACCGTAGCCTGCTGCCATGTCGCCAGCAACATCCAGTGTGGCCAGCATGGCCTGACGAATTTTTTTATTTTTGGTCGGGCCAAATTTAGTGTTCAGAACAAAGACAAACCAAGCTCGTGGCGGAGATATATAGGTGGTCAGGTTTTTGTCTGTTTTCAGACGCTCGTATTCATCGGTGGGGACAAAATCGGCAAAATCATATTCGCCACCTTCCACACCATTGACCCGTACTGCTTCTTCAGTGATTCCGTAGAATACGACTTTGTCAAGATATGCTGTTTTTTTGCCGGTATACCCGTCACTTATGCCTTCAACCGCTTTATACCCCTCAAAACGCTTAATGGTGATGTGGTCGTTTGGTTTCCATTCAACAAACATGTATGGACCGGTGCCAATATATTCAGCTGCCGGTTTACTGGGGTATTTTTCGGCAATTTCTTCGGGAATGATAACCGGACCGCCCAGCATCATTGCCAGGGAGCTCATGAGCGTGCCCCACTGCTCCTTCAGCTTGATGACGACGGTGTAATCGTCTTTTGCTGTAACTGAATCAAGGTGCTTGAAGAGCTGTTTTCCGTAGGAAGCCATAGTTCCCCAGCGGTTAATCGAGGCAACAACATCTGCTGCAGTCATGGTGCTGTTGTCGTGGAATGTGATGTCTTTTCGAAGGGGAATCGTATAGGTGAGCTTGTCTTCGCTTATCTCAGGCATGGCTTCTGCCAGCATGGGTTTGATTTCCCCTTTTCGGGTAAAGGCATACAGGCCTTCATAAACATTTCCACCAACGAACAATGATAGGGTGGCCCGGGTTGCATGGATATCCAGGGTCGGTGGATCTGAATCTATAGCTACTTTAAGGGTGCCGCCAGTGACCGGTTGCTGAGCAGCCTGTAGCGGTAATGCTGTCAGTGCTGCCGTAAACACCGCAAGCCAGATGAGTTTCCATGCTTTGTTCATTTTCGCCTCCTTTACGTTTTTGTTATGCAGCGCCTGCTGCTATACCATCTCGACGTTGTTCGGCAACGCCTTGAAAGAATTGGGAGTCGTGTTTTTTAAGGACTGCGTGCACTGCGCCAAAATAAAAGGATGGTTTTTCTTCAACCTTGTACCCTTTTGTTCGTAACTGCGACAGAATGGACTCGTCGAAGCGGTTTGCCTCCGCATAAATTGTGCCCTGCTCAAGGCAGTGAAAGCGGGGGCTGCGCATGGCTGTATCCATGGGCATTTTTGCCTGCAGGATGTTAAGAAGAAAGAGGGACAGTGCCGTTACAATTCGTTCCGAACCAGGGCTGCCGCCAATGATCCAAGGCATGTTTTGCTGATCCATCAGTAAAAATGGCGCAACAGAACATGGTGCTGTTTTTCCTGGAGTCATGCCATGTATATTGGAATGATCCAGTGAAAAGGCATCAATAAGATAGTTATTATACAGAAAACCAAGTCCTTCTGCTGCAGCTCTGGAGCCATAAACCATGTTGACCGATTGCGTGATGCCCACGCAATTTCCCTCTTTGTCCATCACCGACAGGTGGGTGGTTTCCCCTCCGGCCAGCTCAAGGGCTGGAATATGGGTTTGGGCTCGATAAAGAGCCTCCGCTTCCTGATCCAGAGAATCTGGTCTAAACACAGAATCTTTGGCAAACGAGTAATAATCAGGATGAATGTTGTACCGTTTCCTGATCTGGTACGCAGAGGCAAAAAGATCAGCGAGCAAAGGTATTGATTGTGGTGTGCAAAGATTATGGCCAGCTTTGTCAAGGCGCTCTGCCACTGCCAGGATATAGAGCAACAGTCTTCCCTGGGTGGGAGGGGGCATGGTAACCAGGCGGTGATTAAATACCTGATACTCTATGGCAGGACGTTCATGGGGCCAAGGGATATTGATAAGGTCTTCATAAGAGAGGAAACCATTGTGTGCCTGCATATCTTTTGCGATGCGTCGTCCTGTCTCACCAATATAAAAGTCTTCAATGCCATGTTGTGCGAGCCGCTCAAGAACAACTGCAAGTTCTGGCTGGCGGAATAGATCGCCCACTGCGTAGGGCTCTTTGCCGTTTTTAAGAAAATAACGGGCACCACTTCCGCCAGGGATGGCTAAAAACTGGGAAAGTTCCCTTGTTTGCAAGTCGTGCTGGAGTTGACTTATGACAAAGCCCTCTTGGGCAAGTTTTATTGCTGGGTCGAGAACCATTTCCCAACTCAGGCGCCCTGATCGAGCATGCATACTTGCCAGAAGAGCCGGCGTGGTTGGTACAGTTGTGCCGCGATAACCGTTTAGTATTTCGCTATGACTTGGATTCTCAATGTTTTGATGTAATGGTGCGTGTCCGGTTCCTTCCAGACAATGGATAGTGCCATCCATCTGCATAAGGGCATAACTTTGCCCGCCAAGGCTGCATGCCTGAGATTCACAGACACAAAGAGCAAATGCCGCTGCTACGGCTGCGTCAACGGCATTGCCGCCTTGTTGTAATATTTTCACCCCGGCTTTAGTTGCTCCGGGATGAGCGGTGGATATCATTGCCCCTTTAGCTTCCCTGCAGGTCAAATCGCTGCTTTGATGGAACTGTTTTTCCACCATGTTTCGTGTGGTCATGGCATTGTTTAGCATTCTGTTGGAAAACCTAATTTAATCGTTAATCATTATGATGTTATATCAGCAATAAGTGTGCCTTTTTTCTAACGCCTTGATTTTGCGGTATTTGTATGGTCACTAAATTGGAGGTATATGGGGCCGACAATGATAATGTGAACTGACGGTACACCTTTTGTAGAAAATGGGTACTATTGGTTCTCGAATAGAGCGCTTTTGCCATTTTTACGTGCCTGGCTCAGGGAAGTGGCCATTATCAATCTTGCTATATTTATTAAATGCGCATATATGTAGGAATGGAAAGATTGGAGCATTACAGGAAAAGTCTCTTTTATTTCAATTATAATATGGCTGAATGGCGCCTTTGTGTTTTTTTGGGAACTTTTGGTTCTCGTATGTTGCCGCTTCCTATGCAGAAGAAAGGGTAGACTTGTTCAAGAGGTCTGAGCACAATGGACTTACATCAGATAGAAAATTCGTTTCCAGAAGAGAAGCTCGATTCTTTTGGGCGCTCTGAAAACGGCATTGTTGTTACTGCATTTCATGAAGCGACCAAAGCCGGAGTACAGATGCTGCGAAATGGGGGTAACGCAGTTGATGCCGCCTGTGCTGCCTCGATGGCTCTTTGTGTCTGCGAGCCTCAATCCAGTGGCCTTGGCGGCCAGGGGATGGCAATGCTGCACCTCAATGGTAAAACTTTTGCCCTTGATGGCTCAAGCAGAGTGCCTTCTTTAGCCAGGAATGCGAGTATTGATAAATATGAGCGTACCTTTGGTTATAAATCTGCCACAGTACCTTCCATTCCGGCACTAATTGGTTACCTGCATCTGGAGTATGGACGACTTGAATGGGCTGAAATACTGGAACCAGCCATAAAGTTGGCCAGCCAGGGATATATTATCTCTCCCCTCCAGCATCAGCATCAGGTCAATCTTCTCGATTCTTTTGTAAAGAGTACAAGCAGGTCAGGAGCCCGCTATTTTCTCAAAGAAGGGAAAGAACCGTATCTGGCTGGTGACCTTTTTGTTCAAAAAGAACTTGCAGCCCTGCTTTCCATCCTGGCAGCCGAAGGACCTCGATCATTTTATATTGGCAAGATTGCCCGGCAGATTGAAGAGGATATGCTGGCCAATGATGGGCTTATCCGACAGGAGGATTTGGCCTATATCCCCTGGCCGGTTGTCAGGAAACCCGTTCAGGCCATGTACAGGAACGTTCGTGTATCTACTGTTCCTCCACCGGCAGCTGGTCGTGATTTGTTGCTTGTGTTGCAGATGCTGAATAATGCAGAGCCTGCCTTCATTAGTCAAATAACACCGGAAAGCTGCCGTATCCTCGCTGAAACAATACGGTGCGCGTTGCTTCAAAGGCAGCAGCACCCGATACGTCCGGATCTTTATCGGCAGGAAGAGGACAAAACCATGGCTTCCCCGGTTTTTGCCGGAAATCTGTACCAGTCAATAATTCAGAGGAAAATGGAACATAATCCCATTTCTTTGTATCTCAACTCCGGTAACGATACCACACATCTTTCCGTCATGGACAAGGATGGGAATGCCGTTGGAATAAGCCAGTCCATCGAATCGCTTTATGGCTGCAGGGAGGCTGCTGATGGACTGGGATTTCTGTATAACAATTACATCAACACTCTGGAAGTGCAAGACCCGAGTCATCCATATTATCTGCGTCCCAATGCCGTACCCTGGTCCTCCCTGGCCCCAGCTATTCTTTTTGTCAAAGACCAGCCGTGGATTATCCTTGGCAGTCCGGGCAGTGATCGTATTTTTTCAGCATTAGCCCAATTTATTGTGCACCTGATAGATGGACATGCCGGATTGTATGATGCCATGGAGCGTCCGCGCCTGCACTGCAGTCCTGGAGGAGAACTTAGTTTGGAACGCGATCGTTTTGCCGTAGATATTGTGCGTGCCCTGCAACAGGATGGATATCAGATTGAAACGAGAAATCCCTATTCTTTTTATCATGGCGCTGTATATGCTGCCATGCGCTGTCAAACGAAAAAGGAGTTTCAGGGGGTAGCTGAAGTTAGAAGAGAAGGCTGTGTTCTTGGGCCTTGAATATTACGGGATAAACATTGATATATACATGATATCATGAAAGATACTGTTCATGCTCCGTCACTTCTTTTTTTTGGAAGCGCTGCTGGGTATTCCTCGATGCTCAGGACCCGTGCAGCGGCAATGGAAGAAGTCCTTGAGAAAATCGATACTGTTTCCAAAACCGACACCACTGTGCTGCTTACCGGAGAAACCGGTACCGGCAAAGGAGTAATCGCAAGACTTATCCATGACTCCTCCGGACGAAGTGATGAATCCATGATGGTTGTTCACTGCGGAGCTATTCCTGAAACCTTGATTGAAAGTGAACTTTTCGGCCATGCAAAAGGATCCTTTACCGGTGCCGTTAAAAATAAGATCGGTAAGTTTGACCAGGCGTCAAAAGGAACTATTTTTTTAGACGAGATTGGGACAATTACGGCTGCGACCCAGATCAAGCTTTTGCAGGTACTGCAGGACAGGACGTTTCAGCCGATTGGCAGTAACCGCACGCACACAACGGATGTCCGGATTGTTGCCGCGTCAAATAGTGATCTTGGCAAGATGGCAAAGCTGGGTGAGTTCCGGGCGGATCTGTTCTACCGGATAAATGTATTTCCCATAGATATTCCGCCGCTCAGAAAGAGGAAGGAAGATCTGCCGCTGTTTGTTAATTACTTCCTTGATCAGTTCAATGCTAAACATAATAAGAGCATATTGGGTTTAACAGATGAGGTTTCTGAACTTTTTGGTCGATATGACTGGCCTGGAAATGTCAGAGAGCTGGAGAATTTGATAGAGCGGGCTTGTATTCTTGCCAATGAATCACATTTGGATCGTACTCTGTTCCCTCCTGATTTGTTCACGGCAAGCCTGAAACGAAAAGTGGTGATTTCCGGGAATGAAGCCTTGTTGCCTCCCCTCAAAACGCTGGCAGAAACCAGAAACGAAGCCGTGCGGCAGGCAGAGATTAATTACTTGAATACGCTACTCACCATGCATAAAGGAAAAATCGAGGCTTCAGCAAAAACTGCAGGAGTGAGCAGACGACAAATTCATAAGCTGCTCACAAAATACAACATTCGCAAAGAATTGTTTAAGGTGAGAGGCTAGTCAGTACTTATCTGCAGGGCGGCATTGGTCCATTGCAGTGCATTGAGGTAGCTTGGCATGAGCCAGCCCGGACCCAGGTTCAGTTGGGCTGAAAGGGCACCAACGTTTGGGCAGCCAGAGTCGAAGACAGGCCTGGACGGGGATGATTTTGCGCGTTTCCAAATTTAAGCCAATGTTATAGGTACCTAACCTGAGCGATTCGGGTTCAAAACGAAGTAATCCAGACAAAACCCGAGAGAAAATGGAGTGGCAGCATACATACCGAATCAAATTTGTCCACAAAACGCCATGTGATCAAATTTTATGTGCATATGTTCGCAAATTGTATGCCTACGGACGCACTTCTCCCACGGATTTTGCTTTGAACTTTTGGCCTTTTACCGGTTATCCAATTGCCGGCGCGTTTTGACATCGACTGAATAACTCTGGAAACCGCAGATTCTCAAAACATGCTTTGGATATTTTCAGGATCGTTTCCCCACTGTGGGAGACAATCTTTCCGGCAATGTCGATCAATCGTCTGCGCACCGTGCTGGCATAGGAACCGACAGCCATGACAGGTGCACTAACATCTTCTTTGAAGGATTCGAGCAGAAAATGACCGACCAGCATCGAATAATACCACGCGGCGTTGGGATTGAACTGTTTGAACGGGAGCTGCTCATGGCCAAAATCCTTCAAGGCTCGATTGGCCAACTCGTCGCTGCCACGTTCATGATAACAGGCAATCAGTCCACTGGTCGTCAAATAATCGGTCGCTCCGATATTTTTAAGAAATCCATCAATGGCCATGCCTTGCCCAATGTTGGTGATGATGACCGTATCCGGTCGGCAACCTGGCAGATAAAGCTGATTGTGATCGTCATGCATCAAACGACAATAGATTGCCCGTCTAAATCGTTTCCAGTTACCTTGCCGGCAACCGAACTCGACATATTGCCAGGATTGCTTTTTCGTAGATGCAAATTGTTCCCATTGGTTCTCATCCCAGTTGACGGCAACCTGTCTGATGTTTTCATACATCTTGCCACCGCAGATATAGCCGACCTGAAGGGTTTCGCACAGGTTGAATATTTTCTGGTCGAAAAAGCCACTATCCATGCGAATAATGATCGGCACGTTCCAGCGATAGTCCCTTTTGATTTTTATGACCATGTGCTGGATCATATTCAGCACGGTATCGCCGTGATTGGAATGCTTGTCTCCACTGCGAAACACGGCATCCACGATGAAACGGCCCCAGTTCATTTGAAGGGGCTGGAATCCCTTTTTCTTCTTGTAGGTTGGCTTGACACCATGGCGGCAAAGCGCATCGTCGTTGTCCATGACCATCGTATCGATACCCAACTCGATGACATCGGGCTGGGTGATCCGCAAGCGCCACAGGAAAAGCGTTTGCAACAACCGACGGAACAAAAATACCCGTGTCCAGGCAAAAGCTTTGAAAAAACGTTTGATCTGATGAGAAGATGCCATACTCTTCTCATCCGTCTCAATGCTTCCGGCGTATCCGCCATCCTTGGAAATCTGGTCGAAATAGGTCAAACGACGGCTGGTGCCATCCACAAAAAAGCACAGCACCTGTTTGAAAAGCTCTGTAATCGCCAAGCCTTTGCGATTCTTGCGGATCGAACCGAACCAGCGATCAAACCAATCGAAAATTTCAATTCCGTGCAAATACGCAACGAACAACGCCAATCCTGCTCTGCCGGTCAATCGATCGGAAGTCGTTTCGATGTGCCGAATTTTAAGTTCATTTTGCCGGTAGTTTTTGCTATGCTTGCTCATAGAGTCCTTTACCTATTGGGTGTGTTTATCCTTGTTGATGACTTGGCGGTTTTTAACAAGCATTATAACACGTTATCCAATTTTAAAGGACTCTTTTCTTTTGAAAACCGCTTATTTTAGGAGGTAAAAAGAATGCCAAGACAAGCAAGAATAGATGCTCCGGGGGCACTGCAACATATCATTTGCAGAGGAATTGGACGGCGCAAGATTTTCCTAAACGATGTAGACCGTAATGATTTCGTGGATCGGCTTTCTCGAATCATTAGCGATACGGACACAGTCGCTATTGAACAACCATTTCCATCTGCTTTTACGAACCGGGAATGTTCCTGTCACCACCGTTATGCGCCGGTTGTTGACAGGTCTGCCGTCAGCTTCAATCGACGTCATCGGCGCAACGGCCGATTGTTTCAAAACCATTATAAATCGATTCTCTGTCAGGAAGATCCCTATCTTTTGGAATTGGTCCGGTACATTCATTTAAACCCCTTACGCGCCGGTATCGTAAAGGATTTGGACAGCCTGGATGCGGTCACAAACGGTTGATCAGCGGCATTAAAGATGATTGGCAGGCGGTTGAGACGGTTTTGTCTCTTTCCCTTTGATAACCTGCTGGCTCCTGGCAAGCAACCCAATCGGGTGAAAGCCCGAAGTGTAACAGCCTATCTTGCGGTGAAACGTTTGGGTATGGATGGAAAAATGGTGGGCAGACGAATGGGGGTGGGCCAATCCACCATCAGTCGAGCCGTTTGCCGAGGAGAAAAGCTAATGCGAGAATTGGATATTACGTTGCCATAGCTGAAGAAACGCGCAAAATCATCCCCAATTGCCCTTTAGGAATCTGGTAGGCCGTGAAGGAATCGAACGTATCGGCTTTCAGTCACGGATTGGATGTATTGCTCCAGAAGATGGGCAAGGGAGCGTGTGTTGATTGCTGGTCAGCCATTGGGTCGCCTTGAAACGATTGGGAACGTCGATTTTTTTGAAAAGGTTGTAAATATGCGTTTTTACGGTGTGCTGACTGATAAACAGTTTGTTGGCGATGTCCATGTTGCTCATGCCCCAGGAAAGAAGGGTGAGGATCTCAATTTCTCTTCGCGTCAGGACGGTGCCTTCAATTTTATGGGGGGCCGGGGGGGGGGATGGTTCCAGAAAACGTTGTTCCATGATATTGCGAGAGAACCATAGTTCGCCACTCAGCACGGTATGTACCGCTTTTTCAAAATGCGTGATGGGCTGATTATAGTGGATAATTCCTCGTATCCCCTTGCAAAGAGCTGATTTTTCAAGGGGTTTTTCAGGGCTAACATTGAAACAGATGCACATGGCGTTGCTTTTTCCAAAATCTTTACCCCGGCACTGCCCATCACATATTGTAGATGATCCCATGGAGGCGCAATCAAGCAGGAAAACCAAGTTTTTTTCCGGATGGCGGTCGTGGTGCGTGTCGGTTATATCGATGTCTCGCTGAAAGTTGCAGGAAAAACCGAATTTGGATGTAAGAATGTCCGCTAAAACTTCATTGCTGAAACGGTTTGTTCCCACAATACAAATATCTATCTTGTTCGGCGGGCTGTTGACTGAAGTCGTGTGGCGCGCGTGAGAACACATTCCTTTTTCCATTTTCAATCCTCATTTTCCGCATCAATTGGAGCCGGGCCGATTTCTGCTTTCCTAATTCAGGGAAATGTTCAACATTGTCGGCTTATTTGTGGATAGGTACTTGTTTTCCCCCTATTTGTCTTTAGATGGTACCAGGGAATAGTTTTTATCAAAACAAACAGCCATTCCCGAATTATCATTTCTCAGTATCTTCCCTGAAACGACAACATGAGCACTTCCCGTTGTTGCGGCCCACATGTCCAGCGCCTGAAGTTTCATGGTGACTTCTACTTGAGTCCCGACTGCAATGGGGTAGGACGTCAAAAAAAAGGCGCCGTTGGCGCTTACATCGCGACTGATCAATTTGGTGCTTGCGCTTGGACGGCAATGTGCCTTGGGCTTGATGTGTGCCGGAAGTGCAATTGAAAATCGTCTGATTCGTCGCTTTTCAGTAAACGATTGCTTCATCAAAATCCGTACAAGTTCGTTTGATATTCAAGATAATCAACAGACTGAAACTTGTCGGAGAGTATTCGCTGGTTCCATGTATTGTCAATCGGAAAAGTTTCGTATTTTTGTAATACCGACTAATGCTCTCATTGTTTGTAAGCCCTTTTAGACCGATTGGTCAATAAGATGTTCAGATGCCCATAGTGCGCCTTGTATACGATTGGGCACATCGATTTTCTTGAAAATATTGTAAAGATGTGTCTTTACGGTATGTTGACTTATTTTTAAATGCTCCGCAATGTCCTTATTGCTGTCTCCGGTTACAATTCGTTTGAGAATCTCTTTCTCGCGGGGAGTAAGCGAATTTGAGTCTTTTGACGGGGCGGAAGTCGGCATATGGCTTCCATCGTTCATGAGTATGCAACTGGAGAGGACTTTACGGGAGAGCCAGAGGCGGCCGGATATAATTTCCCGAATGCCATGCAGTAATGTTTCATGGTTGTCATCCAGGTAAAACAACCCCCTTATTTTATATTGCCGTACCAGGGAGGACGGCATGTCGCCTCTGTTGATATTGAACAGGGCGATCATTGCATGTTGGGCACCCTGCAGCGACTGCTGGCTCTTCAGAATCGCCTCAACGTCTTCTGGAGGCATTTTAAGGCAGTCGAGGAGGTATATGCAAGGTTGGCCATTTTTTTCTTCTATTATTTGTTGAGACAGGTGTTTGTGGCACGAGCAGGTCACGTTTAGTTTGGGAGCCAAGTAGAGTTTTAACAGCTCGGCCTGCATCTGATTATGGCTCACTATGTAACAATGAATCTGAACCAATTCTTTGTTGGGCTGGGGTGAATAATTGTTTTGCATCGCGTTGCTGGTTGCCATACCGACTCCTGTAAAACAGAACTCAATTTACTGGGCATTTATAGCTTGGCAGGGTCAATCTTATGCGCGCGAATCCCTGCCGGCGGCTTATGGCTGAGAGATCGGCGGTGCTGGAAAAGCCGCATGGAAAATGGCATATAGTTCGATGTTCATCGGGCGGCCATCGTTTTGACTTGGCCGCCATATCGGCGTGAAAATCTGCCGTGTGGACATCTGATCCATGTCATTCATATGCAAAATACGAACCAGTATAGTAATACTTTCTGTGTATTATAACTGGTTGTTTACTAATAAAAAAAAATGACAAGAGGGCCGTAAGAGTAATTCTGTGTGGCAAAACGTTACAGTTCTCGTGGTGCAGGGTGTGTAAAATGGTTACATGTAAAACCTGGCGGGACAAAATATTTTGTTTCATGACCTTCAGCGTGTGAGATAGGAAAAATGGGCCAGCGCCCAAAGCGTTGCCTGAAAGCGATTGGGCACATCGATTTTTTTATAAATGTTGTAAAGGTGGGTTTTTACTGTATGAAGGCTGATTTCGAGTTCGGCGGATATATCTGCATTGCTCCTTCCTGAAGAGACGAGGCCCATAATCTCATATTCACGGGGGGAAAGCGGCCAGATCGCATCCTCATTCATCCTGTCCATTGCTCCTGGTTTTTCAAACACCGGCTGCAGTTGGGGAAGGGATAGCCGTTTGCGACCAGTCGCAATCGAACAAAGGCCGGTAAGGAAGGCGGATTTAGAGTCATCCTGAAAAAAGATCCCCCAAACGATAGGAAGACTCAGCAGTTCCCCGGATGCGAGTTTGGCCGGAGCATTGAAAAGAATGACCCTGGTGGATGAGTCGCCGGCAGGCAAGGTTCTCTCAAACGATATTAACTGCTCATTTAAAGCGTTTTTATTCAGACACCGGCCGTCCACCAAATAAAGATCCATCCTTGCAGCCTTCTGGTCGCCACTGAAAAATAAAAACGGTTTTTCGTGGTGGGAAAAGCGTTCACCAAGGTTCGATTCAATAAGAAAAAGAAGAGACTGTCTAAGAGAACGGTTGTCGCTTAGGATATAGAAGCAAATGTTCCCGAAGGTCGTTTTCGACAAACCGGCGCTGTCTCTTAATAGTATATTGGAACCTGTATGTGATGTTTGGTTTTTCATTTTTAGAGTTGCGGTCTGATTGTTAAATCTCAAAAAATCATGCATAATCTAATTTTTTTTAAGAAATTTAGCTCGATTGACTTGAACTTGCAATACAACAAAAGTCGTAATTATTTCCTATGGGTATTACGGATAACTCATAATAAAGTACTAAAAACTCGCCTGTAGAAGCCATTCTCGCCTCCAAATGTTCCTTTCATCATTCTTTTTACCTAGTTTATGAGAAATCAGCGATAAGAATAAAATACGATGACTGACCGATTGTTCGACAGGAAACGGTTTGCTACACAAAATGCGAGCAAAAGGTTTCACCCAAAATTTTAAGTGTCGTCCTCACAATAAGAAAAAAGGCTGGATGTAATCCAGGAAGCGGAGCTATGCTCAAGTATATTACTTTTATCCCCTATCTTACATCATGATGTAACTGGTGTGTGGTCATTTGCGGCAATGAGACGAACTCAAATTCAACTACACGAGAAGCAAATTCAATGGCTGAGGAAAAACGCTGCAAGAGAAGGCGTTTCCATGGCGAAGATCGTTCGCGAAAGTATTGATTTTTACCAGGCACATATGGAGCGGGTTAAGCGAATGCAGGAAAAAAAGCAAAAGGCGCTGAACGCCGTGGGAATGTTTTCTTCATCTAATGCCAAGTAATATCAACCTTTCTCAATACTTTTTATGAAATTTTCTCACCCGAAATTATACATCGATACCTCGGCATTTTATGCTCTGATTGATCGGTCGGATAAATACCACGCAATGGCAAAGGTATTGTGGCCATCTTTGCTGACTAACAATATCGAAATGTTGACCAGTAATTATATCGTTGCCGAAACCATCGAACTGATGCAATCCCGTTTGGGGTTTAAAGCCGCCAATATGTGGCGACAAGCGGTTCTGGGCGTGGTGGATGTTAAATGGGTGAACGAATCCATTCATTGTCAGGGGCTGAATTTATGGATGAGCCTGGGGCGAAAAGGGTGCGGTTTTATTGATTGTATCAGTTTTATTGTTATGAACCATCACCAGGTGGAACAAGTGTTTGGTTTTAAGGAGAGTTATGATGAGCAGGGATATGATGTCATTCCAAAAATAGAAGTATTTAATCAGAACTGTGCGACCCGCTAACGACTGATTAATGGTGTTACTGACTTTAAATTGCACCTTTAAAATTCAATTTGTACCATTGACTATTATCAACGCCCGATAACCGTAACGGATAGTTGTTTACAATCACGCTTAGCATGCTGCTTTCGTTTCACTGGATACGGAGAATATTATGAAATCCACCTTGCCAACGACTGAACCGCAAACTTCCTTGCATACCGAACCTTCTGTATCAATCTGCCCTTCGGGCCAATCGTACCTGCTGCCAAAAGACGAGGATTATGTAAAAGAGCAGTCTCGTTTAAAGCGGATAGTCAATGAGCAACGTTTAAAAGGGCGCGAGATTGTGGTGGTAATGGGCGTAGGCTTTGTGGGTGCGGTCATGGCCGGAGTCGTTGCCGATTCCGAGGATAAAGAGACCGGCGAATCCAAATATTTTGTCATTGGCATGCAGCGGCCCTCGGTACGCTCATTTTGGAAGATACCCTATATTAGGTCCGGCTTATGTCCTGTCGAGGCGGAGGACCCGGATGTTGCTCCCATGATTGGTCGTTGCGTTAGGGAAAAGCAAACCCTCACCGCCACATTTTCCTACGACGTTTTATCCCTGGCCGACATCGTGGTGGTTGATGTGCAGTGTGACTATCATAAGGATACCTTGGGGAATGTGCGCCAGGGGCATGCCGATATCGCCGCCCTGGAAAGCAGCCTGGATGTAATCGGCCAACGCATCCTGCCGGAGTGCCTGGTGCTCATCGAAACCACGGTGCCGCCGGGAACCACCGAATACATAGCCTATCCAATTATCAAAAAGGCATTCCAGAAGAGGGGGCTTGAAGATGCAGAGCCGCTTTTGGCCCACTCATTTGAAAGAGTAATGCCCGGCCGTCATTATGTAGCGTCCATTAGAGATTTTTGGCGGGTATGCTCAGGTGTCAATGTCAAAGCCAAAGAAAAAGTGGTCTCTTTTCTTTCCAGTGTACTCAATGTTGAGAAATTCCCTTTGACCGTTCTTGATCGCCCCATTGAAAGTGAAGCCTGCAAGATTGTGGAAAATGCCTATCGTGCCACCACGCTGGCCTTCCTGGATGAATGGAGTCGGTTTTCCGAGCAAAATGGTGTTGATCTGATTAAAGTCATCGACGCCATCCGGGTTCGTCCAACCCACTCGAACATCATTTTCCCCGGTCCCGGAATCGGTGGGTATTGTCTGCCCAAAGACGGCGGGCTTGGTGTTTGGGCCTACCACACCCTCATGGGGTTTGAAGACGATCTTTTCAAAATCACCCCAATGGCCATTGATATAAACGATACGAGGGCGTTGCGCGTGGCACAGTTGGTACGCGATGCGCTTCGAAACATGGGCAAAATCGTTCCTGCATCAAAAATTGCCGTCCTGGGGGCATCGTACCGTCAGGATATCGGCGATACACGATATAGCGGATCGGAACTCATTGTGCGCAAGCTCACGGAGATGGGGGGCGATGTGGTTGTGCATGATCCGTATGTAAGGCACTGGTGGGAATTTGAGAAGCAGGACAGTTATCCAGCGCCGGGTCACTCCTGGGCGCGCTTTTTCCGAAATCAGGAGCAGTTGTCCGATTTGCGGATTCAGTCTTCTATCGATACGACAATTGCCGGCGTAGACGCCATGGTATTGGCGGTTCCGCATAAGGACTATTTAGCCCTCGATCCTGAATTTACGGTCCAGACCATTGGCGCGCCGGCTGCCGTTATCGATTGCTTTGGCATCCTCGACGACGCGACCATACAACGATATTTTGAATTGGGTTGCGAGGTGAAAGGGTTGGGACGAGGGCATATTCAACGAATCAAGGAAAAAGTGCGTTCGAAGAAGGAATAAAGTTAAGGCAATTGTTAATATCTGATTTCTGAACGCTGACTGCTGATCACTTATAGCCGTTTACTGAACCCTGATTGCTGACCGCTGTCTTCTGTTATCTGTTGCTTTCACCTTTGAGCTTTCAGCTATAACTGCTATCCAGGCAGCTTGTCTCCGCGTGAGTCATAACAGATCATCATTCAGGGAATTTAAAATGGATTTAGGACTTTGACGCTCGAATAATACTGCCCTGAGTTGAGATCTTCAGAATAGACAACAGAGCAGTTTGCATATTCCGCGTTGCTAAGGATACACGAGTCCCAAAAACTAATCCGATAGGTCTGCATAATTTCTACGGCCCGGCGAATCATCTCCGGCGATTGCCTGATTACTTCGAAGGCTTCAAGAAGTTTAAGCTGCCGAAGAACGATTTCAGGGCTCTGATGTAATTTTATTAAAGCGGCGCAGGCATATTCCTGCATTACCTGGGTGGAAACTGTTCCTTCCTGGGAAATCATTAGAGATGTAATAAGATCAATAGCTGTTTTCTGCTTATTTTTGTCCCGGCTATCATTTGCATAAACTATTATATTGGTATCAACGAATGCCTTTTTCAAAGGAATTTTCCTCCTCCCCGGGAATATAGCTCATCGCGGTCAAAGGTATAGCCTTCAGGTGAGCTGCCGGAATCGGATAATGCCAGATGTTCAAACTCCAAAGCCATTTCTTTTAAATCCCCTTGGGCAACAAGGCGTGCCAGATAGTTACGAACCAGTTGGTTTAACGATGTATTATGCTTTCTAGCAAAAGCCCTTGATTTTTCAATCAAGTCTTTATCGGCTGATAGGGTGATGTTCATATGTCTTATCCCTCCATATTTTATGTGTTATAAGTGTACACATAAGATATGATTGTTTTGATGTCAATATAGAAGTTTCCTATACTTGATCCAAGAGTTCTCACACAACTACCCGATTGCCGTTCACTGTTTACTGATAACTGTTCCACCGATTACTATGTTTTTCGCGCCTGCTCCGCTCAGGCCGTGAAGACTTAACTCTTTATAATAAGGAGCTTTGCCGATGTCTGAAAAAAGCCAACCAAAAGAAAGCCATATAACGGGTAAAAATTTTGCGCTAATCGGTGCCGCCGGATATGTTGCGCCCAAGCACATGAAGGCAATCAAAGACACCGGCAACCATTTGATCGTGGCACTGGACCCATCCGATTCCGTTGGTATTCTGGACAGTTTTTCACACAATATCGCCTTCTTTACCGAATTTGAGCGTTTTGATCGTCATGTAGATAAATTAAGGCGCAGCGGAAAGGGTAAACGTCTGGATTACATCAGCATATGCTCGCCGAACTATCTCCATGACGCCCATATCCGGTTTGCCTTGCGGATCGGTGCCCACGCGATCTGTGAAAAGCCCTTGGTGCTCAACCCATGGAATCTCGATGCACTTGCCGAAATCGAGGCCGAGTCCGATGGGCGGATATACAATATCCTGCAGCTCCGTGTTCACCCGGCCATCAAACAACTCAAGGAAAAAATCGATAAAGCGCCCAAAAAAGGCAAATACAATATCGATTTGACCTATATCACATCCCGGGGACGGTGGTATTTAACCTCCTGGAAGGGCGATCAAAGCAAAGCCGGAGGCATTGCCACCAATATCGGCATCCATTTTTTCGATATGCTCATGTGGATCTTCGGGCCGCTCGACTATCAGGAGCTTCACTACTCGGATGAAAGAAAAATGGCCGGCTTCATGTCTCTTGAAAAGGCCAATGTCCGCTGGCTGCTCTCGGTTGAAAAAAACGATCTTCCGTCGTCGGCCCGCAAGCAACAACTCCCCACCTACCGGTCGATTACCGTGGACGATCAGGAAATTGAATTCTCGGGAGGCTTTACCGACCTGCACACGATGGTATATCAGGATATTTTGTCAGGCGGCGGATACGGTGTGGAAGATGCCAGGACATCCATCAAGGTCGTCAGTGAATTGCGCAACATGAAAGTGGCCGGCATCCATCCCGAAAGATCCAATCCGTTGTTGTTGAATCTTCCCAATTGATAAAACGGCCTTATTTTTTCCGGAGAAGCGCCTGTCATGCAAAGCACCGCGAAATCAAAGGATGTAAAAAACGTATTTGTCCATCGATCGGCTGTTGTCGATGACCAGGTAAAAATCGGTGAGGGAACCAAAATCTGGCATTTCTCGCATATCCTTTCCCGTTCGATGATCGGCGAGCAATGCAATATCGGACAAAACGTGGTCATCGGCCCCGATGTCACAATCGGCCGGCAGTGTAAAATCCAGAATAATGTTTCCGTGTATAAAGGCGTTACCCTGGAAGATGACGTCTTCTGCGGCCCGTCCATGGTGTTTACCAATATATACAACCCCCGTGCGGCGATTCGGAAAATGGATCAGGTTCGTCCGACCCTGGTCAAACGGGGCGCCACTATTGGTGCCAACGCCACCATTGTCTGCGGAACAACGCTGGGCCGTTATTGCTTTATCGGCGCGGGAACCGTCGTGACACGTGACGTTCCCGATTACGCACTGGTGGTCGGGAATCCGTCAAGGCAGATCGGCTGGGTATGCACGTGTGGGGAACGGTTGTCGGGCAATCTGATCTGTCCTGCCTGTAAACAAGAGTTTCGTCAAATGGGCGACCACATCGAATTGGAGACAACTCTCCACTCTACCCCAAGGAATCCCATGCACTTCATTGATCTGGCATCCCAACAGGCACGTATCAAACAGCAGATCGACAACCGTATCCAAGCCGTTCTGGCCCATGGCAAATACATCATGGGACCTGAAGTTCAAGAATTGGAAGAAAAGCTGGCGGAATATGTGGGTGTGAAGCATGCCGTGGGGTGTGCGTCCGGTACCGATGCATTGCTGATGGCCCTGATGGCCTTTGAGATCGGGCCCGGCGATGCGATATTCACAACACCTTTTACGTTCATTGCCACCGTCGAAGTGATTCGTCTGCTGGGTGCAACGCCGGTCTTTGTCGATATAGATCCGCTTACCTTCAATATCGACCCGTCTAAATTGGAGTCCGCCATCAATGCCGTCAAAACAGGTGATCCGTCCCTGCACCCGTTGCCGGATCACGGTGCCCGGCCTCTTTCCCCGAGGGGCATCATAGCCGTGGATTTGTTCGGACTTCCCGCCGAATATGATCGAATCAACGCCATTGCCCGGGCCAGCGATCTTTTTGTTATCCAGGATGCCGCCCAATCGTTCGGCGGTCAATACAAGGGGCAACGGTCATGCGGCCAGGGCGATATCGGCTGCACGTCCTTTTTCCCGGCCAAGCCTCTGGGCTGCTATGGTGACGGCGGAATGTGTTTTACCGACAATGATGAACTGGCTGTTTCCTTATCGTCGATCCGCTTGCATGGCAAGGGAACCCACAAGTACGACAACATGCGCATCGGCATCAATGGCCGTCTGGATACGCTCCAGGCCGCAATTCTCAACGCCAAGTTTGATATCTTCCCGGAAGAGGTGGAATTGCGCAATCAAGCCGCAATGCGATATGCCGAGCTCCTGTCAAGCCTTGCGTCTTACGAATTGCCCATTACCTTACCCCGCATCCCAGCAGGATGCCAATCCGTCTGGGCGCAATATTCAGTACTATCCCATGATGAAAACCATCGCACACGTGTTCAAAACGCGCTCAAGGAAGTCGGGATTCCCACGGCAATTTATTACCCCAAGCCGCTGCACCTGCAAACGGCTTGTGCATCACTCGGCTACCAGGCCGGTGCGTTTCCCATCAGCGAGGATTGTTCGAACCGGATCTTCAGCCTGCCCATGCACCCGTATTTAACGGAAAAAGATCAGAAATACATTGCCGAGATGTTGAATCATGATCGTTGACCGTCGGTATCTGACTGCTGACATCTGGCCTCTGTATTACCCTTTCCCGCGTTTCTCGCGTTTCCCGCAAGTCTCGCGTATTTACCCATAGCCCATAGCCCCTGGCCCATCGCCAATAACCAATCACTGTTCACCGTTTACTGATCGCTGCTCACTGCTTACTGCTTAATGCATTCTGACTTCTGTATTACCCTTTCCCGCGGCTCTCGCCCCTCCAGCGAGCCTCGCGTATTTTTAATAACTCAGGAGCCGACTTGACCCCTTTCCAATTTTATGGTCAATCGAAAAATGGTCTATTTTTTTGTACTGGGAGGCGTTTTTCTACTTGACCCGCACTTTAATGGGTGACCCCGGAGTTTGCTGATGGTCAGCTTGACAAAATTGGAAGCTGTGCTACACTAATTTTGTGTAGCACAAGGAGGGTTGACATGGCTAATCTTACGATAGCGGTAAATGACGAATCCCTGAAAAAAGCACGTATTCGCGCGCTTCAAGAGGGGACATCGGTCAATGCACTTTTACAGGAATATCTCGATTCATATTCGGGTGCTCGGCGGGAGCAGCAGAATGCTGTAGAAAGAATTCTTATGATTTCACGCCAATCCAAATCACGGCGTGGCAGCCGAAATTGGTCACGAGACGAATTGCATGAAAGAAGCTGATGCGCACCTTTTTTGATACCAATATTCTCGTCTATTTGTTCGATGCGGATGCTGGCGATAAAAAAGAGGCGGCTGCCGTACTTTTTCAACAGGAAACTGCCGCTGGCAGAGCATTGCTGAGCACACAGGTTTTACAGGAATTCTATGTGGTTGTCACGAGAAAGCTTAAAGAACCTTTGGAACCGGAAACCGCCGAGGGCGTTGTTCGAGATCTGTCCTGCCTGCCATTGGTAACAATTAATTCCGACAACGTCATATCTGCCATTGGCCGAAGTCGAAAGATGATGCTGTCATTCTGGGATGCGCTCATCATAGATACCGCCCTTGTTGGTGGTGCATCCCGGCTCATTACGGAAGACCTCCAACATGGCCAGGTCATAGACGGCCTGAAGATTGAAAATCCTTTTTTGGAGAATCTGCCTGACCCTTGACAATCTCAGCAGTCCAGATCGGCAGCGCTCGTTCCTAAACCGAAAACCTGAACCGTAAAACCGTCTCTTAATGCTTTTAGCTTTGAATTTGTTTTTTTGTATCTCCGCGTGATCCAATAGCCAATAGCCCAACGCCCATAGCGAATAGCCATTCACCATTTACTGACGTCTGCTTGCTGATCGCTGACATCTGACCCCTGACCTCTGGTCTACCTTTTTTCATGAGTCTCGCAACTTACCAAAAACAATCGTATTTTCAAGATATCGAGTTGGATGAGTCAGGAGCAGACTTGACCCATTTTTGTATAGTTATTGAGAGGCGTTCCCTACTTTCCCCTTTTATAAAGTTGACCAACGTGGTCTAACTAGGTATACCTGACCTATATCGGTTTGCTTAACTTAAGGTAGGGTATAACACCATGAAAATCGTAAATATTTCAGAAGCAAAAGCGAATCTTTCCAAGCTGGTTGCTATGGTTTACCAAGGGGAAAAAGTGGTAATTGCCAAAAACAACTTACCATTAGTGGATTTAACCATTCATAAACCGGAAGGAAAAAGAAAACTTGGCTTGCTTTCCGGTAAATACACAGTGCCGAAAAATATATTGGATGAGGATGATGAGATTAATGCCATGTTTTATGGTAGCGGCGAATGAATATCATCATCGATACGCACATTTTTCTTTGGGCACTTACAGACCCATTAAATATGAAAACCTCAATGCGATCAGCATTGGAGGATTTGTCGAATACCATCTTTGTTTCGGCGGTAAGCATCGCGGAATTGATGATCAAGGCTTCCATAGGGAAATTGGACGTTCCTTTTAACCCTGTAGCCCTTGCCAAGGAAAGTGGTTTCGCAATCCTGGATTTTAAAGCAGATGCCGCTCTGTTGCTGAAAGAGCTTCCTTTCCACCACAAAGATCCATTCGACAGGATGCTTATTGCTCAGAGTATTCTTGATGGCTATCCGATTATGACTGAAGACCAGAAAATAAAAATGTACAACTGTCCAATTTTTAAAGCGTAAAGATGATCTATCAAGGATAGCCTTTCCTGCAGGTATAGCGCTGTTAACAATACGTTCACCAAAAACGCCAACTTGAATGGCAAGCCGAGAGACGTTTTCATACCCTCTCGTCTTTCGACTTACGCCTAACGTCTTTTCTTATGTCTGACCGTTGGCAACTGACTTCTGAACTCTGCTCACTGCTTTCTGATCGCTGACATCTGACCTCTGTATTACCCTTTCCCGCGAGTCTCGCCCATTTTTGTATTGACGTTGGGGCTAACGAAGAGTACATTAAATGTGTACACATCGACAGGAGGTGGTCTATGCTTGAAATTAGTGTGAAAGAAGTTAGAAAAAATTTAAGCCATTGGCTATCTAAAGCAGAACATGGTAACGAAATTGTAATTACAAGGCGCGGAAAACGTGTCGCTAAAATGGTTTCTTCAATTTCAGATAACGCGCTGCCAAGGTTGGGGGATTTCCGAAAGAAGTTGAATGTTTCCGGCATATCGATGAGTGACATGGTGATAGAAAATAGAAGAAGTGAAAGGTACTAGTGACCTATATCGATACCAGCGCACTAGTGGCTTACTATTGCCCGGAGCCATTGAGCGAAGCCACGGAGCGACTGCTTTTATCCATAGAAGGTCCGAGTATAAGCTATTTGACTGATGTTGAAATCTCTTCAGCGATTTCAAGGAAAATCCGAGTCAAGGAGCTGACGCCATCTGATGGTAACCGGGTTCTCAATCTTTACCAGAACCATATTGATCAGCGGCTTTTCCGCTGGCTTCCTCTGGACTTGAGTCACTTTCAACTTGCAAAATCATGGATTGCCCAATTTAACACACCCTTGAGAACGTTGGACGCACTCCATCTTGCTGTGGCGCAAGCCAACGCGCTCCCGATTTTAAGCTTGGATCGGCAGTTGATAGAAGCGGCTGAGTACTTTGGGATTCAAACCATCTCCATTGATTAGATTGCTCAATTGAATCGTAAGCCGAGATATTTTCCGTCCCCCCGCTTTACGCGACTAACACCTTACGTTCATGACGTTCTTTGCGCTTTAGCGTAAGCCATGCCCTGACCAAAAATGACGGACGGCATACTCTCTTATCTGACTTATTTTTTTACGAAGTCAGGTTTTCGTTCAAACCGATCAGAGCCCGGCGGCAGCGCTGACTTCTGTTCTCTGAATTCTGATCGCTGCTCGCTGACATCTGACCTCTGGTCTACCGTTTCCCGCGAGTCTCGCGCATAGCCCATAGCCAATAACCAATCACTGTTCACCGTTTATTGATAACTGGTCACCATCTTTTCTCAAGCCGCCAAGGCCGCAAAGAAAAAAATGGCGAGTTATTATTCAAAACAATTTTAGTAGGTTGAACTTTAATGAGTCAAGATCAGACTTGACCCCCAGCGACCCCCAGCCGGTCCGACCCCGGATTGCCCCTCTTTACAAATTGGTTGCGAAAAGGCAGGGATAGAGTTACTATGCGAACATCTATTTTCGGCGATTCGATAGTTAGACTGAGGCTTTATTATGGATCAACAAGAGATTCTCAATACCTTAAAAAAAGAAAAGCCCTATCTTCAAAAGCAATTCGGTCTTTTAACAATTGGACTTTTCGGATCATATTCAAAAGGGCAAGAGCATTCGGAAAGTGACATTGACCTACTTGTCGAATTGACAGAGCCGCGTTTTTCCTATCTTGCGGGTTTACAAATATATTTGGAACATAAACTCGGTCGACCGGTTGACGTAATTAGAAAAAGAAAGGGAATTAGCGAGCAGTTTTTAACGCGCATTGGAAAAGATATTTATTATGTCTAACGTTGATGAAATCATCGATGTATTGAACACAATGATTAATTCAATTAATCTCGTCCAGAAACGTTTTGACGAAATTAATAAAGCCGATGATTTCGTTTTCTCTCAATACGGAACCACTTTACTTGATGCCATTTCCATGAGATTGCAACCTAAATCAGGCGATTGTCGAGTTTGCCGCATATACAAGGCGGATGTCTTTCCGCTATAGTAGGCTATGCGGGAAGACATCCAACGCCGTAGATGCGGTAAGATCGGCAAACCCAACGGGTTTCAAATTTTGGGAGGTCATCATGGCTCAATGCATTATAAATCATACGATTTTCATGGAGACCAAAATTTGAATCGCCTGATTTAGGTGCAAGTTGTGGGGGAATCACTAAAGCGAATTCAGAAAATTGACAGCTCCATCCTTAAGCCGTATACGCATATCGAATGGGATAAAATTGCCAAATTTCGCGATCTTGTTTCCCATCATTACGAAAATATTGATCACGAAATTATTTTTGATATCTGCGAAAATCACATTCCCATTCTCCTTACAACGCTACAACAGATGAATGATGATCTTGTATAAATGTTCTTGGCGCCTTTGCGTCTTTGCGTGACTGGCCTCTGATTTCTGCACTCTGACCGCTGACATCTGTTTCCCCTTAAACAGCCCTTTTCGGCTTCAAAAACAACGATTTAAGAACCAAAAACGGTACAATTTTAGACCTAAATCCCCTAAAATTGGGCATCCAGCTTGGTCCGACCCCGGATCTACAGACCCCGGATCTACCTTGATGGCGACCATCCACTGTGCTATTTATTCACTAATGACCAATGATGATAGAAGAACGACCTCAAAGGTTTTGTGCTCTCTCAATACGGAATTACTAAAATGAATGCAACAAGTCCCAAACTTGACAATATTGTTAGTAGGTTGAATAGTAGTAAAAATTCATTGTTTCATAGATATGGTCTATCCAAAATCGGTGTTTTTGGATCCGTTGTGCGCGGTCAAGCCACGGCTTCGAGCGATGTGGACATTGTAGTTCAAACAAAAGTCCCAGACCTATTCATGATGGTTCATCTTAAGGAAGAGTTGGAATCCCTTCTGGGTTTTCAAGTAGACCTTATCCGTTACAAGAATAAAATGAATCCATATCTTAAAAAGCGTATCGATCACGAGGCGCATTATGTCTGATCAAGGCTTGTTATTTGATAAGCTTAAACAAATTGATGAAGCACTGGATAGGGTGGGGCGCCGTTTTAAAGGGATTAAATCCCCAGATGAGTTTATAGATACACCTGAGGGAATGGACAAACTTGACGCTATTTGCATGATGCTGATTGCAATAGGTGAGAGTTTTAAAAAGATCGATTCAGAAACCAATGGCAATTTTTTACCCCAATATGGCGACGTTGATTGGAAGGGAGTCAAGGGCGTACGTGATGTCCTCTCTCATAACTATTTCAATATTGATGCCGAAGAAATATTCTTCATCTGCCAAATAAATATCGATCCTCTCCATAAAGCTGTAAAGCAAATGCTGGCTGATATTTATGGCCATCAAAATAGCTAAATTGAACCCTAAACATAGAGGTTTCAGTGCCTCCTGCCTTATGCTCCAAAGGACCTTTGAACTTTAGCGCTATTGGGGTCTGACAGCAGAACTCTGACTTCTGTAATCTGTAACTTTTTCTCGAAAGTCTCGCATCTTTTGGTGTGTCTGACTACTGAGCTCTGATCGTTGACCTCTGTATTCCTATAGCCAATAACCAATCACTGTTCACCGTTTACTGATAACTGGTCACCATCTTTTCTCAAGCCGCCAAGGCCGCAAAGAAAAGAAATGGCGAGTTATTATTCAAAACAATTTTAGTAGGTTGAACTTTAATGAGTCAAGAGCAGACTTGACCCCCAGTTATTTTGAAATGAACCAGAAACGCATAATTTCATCCCCAATTACGTCCGTCCCAATCACGTCCTGGGGCCGAATTGGCCCTTTTGTTCCCCGGGACAGCAAGAACGCCCCCAACTGGTTAAATGCCGAACATTAGTTTATGCATTGACCTGGAACCGAAAAATAAATAAAATTAATCGCACAATATGAAACATGCACTAATATTCACCTAAATCAGGCGATTCAAATTTTGGTCTCCATGAAAAACATATGATTTATAATGCATTGCACCATGATGACCTCCCAAAATTTGAAACCCGTCGGGTTTGCCGATCTCACCGCATCTACGGCGTTGGATGTCTTACCGCATAGCCTGCTATAGCGGAAAGACACCCGCCTTGTATATGCGGCAAGCTCGACAATCGCCTAATTTAGGATTCAGAAAAACCGAATTCAGCAATAGGTGCTCCATGAAAAAAATAGAATATGTTTACTGGCAGGATGAAAATATGTGGGTTGGATATCTTTCCGAATTTCCGGATTATATGACCCAAGGCGACTCTTTGGATGAACTAAAGGAAAACTTAAAAGACATCTATTATGAATTAAACTCAGGCAATATCCCCTGTGTTCGTAAGGTTGATGCGCTGGAAGTTGCATGAAAAGGAAAGACCTGATTAATAGTTTAGAAAAGACCGGTTGTATTTTGCTCCGGCATGGCGGTAAACACGATTGGTATCACAATCCGACTACGAAAATATCTCAACCAGTTCCACGCCACAAAGAAATAAACGAATACCTCGCCAAACACATCTTAAAAATGCTGAAAAATTAAGCAAGGCAGAAAACAAGCATAAAGGGAATCCTTTCCCGCGTTTCTCGCCCCTCCCGCGAGTCTCGCGTATTTATCTATAGCCCATTGCCCACTGCCAATAACCAATCACTGTTCACCGTTTACTGATCACTGATAACTGTTCTCTGACTTCTGTTTTCTGCTCACTGCTCACTATTCACTGCTCACGGCTTAATGCATTCTGACCTCTGTATTACCCTTTCCCTGCGAATCTCGCGCTGATAGCTTGTTACTGTTCACCGATCACCGGTCTTTTACTGCTTTCACCTTTGAGCTTTCAGCTATAAACTTTGTCGCAGGCAGCTTGCCGCCGTATGATCCATAACCAATAGCCCAACGCCTCTGGCCCATCGCCAATAGCCACTCTCTATTGAATTTCAAAAATAAAAAAACGGAGATTGAAGCAATGATTGAACCGTTTGAAAAGCCAATTTACGTGACCAAGCCCTTCTTACCCAGCCTTGAGGCGTTTACTCAAGGGCTGGAGGAAATATGGGATAACCAGTGGTTGACAAATAATGGCCCAATCGTAAAGCGTTACACAAATGAGTTATCTAATTACTTTGAAACAGACAACGTGTGCTTGTTCACCAACGGGACATTGGCGTTGCAGATCGGTCTTCAGGGGATGGGCATCGCTGGTGAGGTTATAACGACACCCTTTACCTTTGTTGCAACCACCCATGCGTTGTTTTGGAATAAAATCCGTCCTGTATTCGTTGATATAGAACCTGATTTTTATACGCTCGATCCGGAAAAAGTCGAAGCAGCCATAACCCCTTGGACTACCGCTATTTTGGCGGTTCACGTTTTTGGTCATCCCTGCAAATTAAATGCGCTTGCTGATATCGCCCGTAGGCATAATTTAAAATTGATCTATGATGCTGCGCATGCCTTTGGTGTAAAGGTTGGCGGTAAATCAATCGCGCATTATGGGGATATGAGCATGTTCAGCTTCCACGCAACAAAACTTTACCACTCAATTGAGGGAGGGATGCTTACCTTTTCCGATTCAGGGATGAAACGAATTTTTGACTACCTTAAAAATTTCGGTTTTGAAAATGAAGTGGAGGTGGTCATGCCTGGTACAAACGCAAAGATGAACGAAATGCAGGCATTAATGGGTAACATGGTGCTACACCATTTACAGGATATAATCCTCAAACGAAAACAGATAACAGAACTTTACCGTGAAAGGTTGAAGGAAATTCCTGGAGTTCATTTAAGGCCTGAACTTTCAAAGTACATTACATATAACTATGCCTATATGCCTATTGAAATAGATGAACAAGATTTCGGCATGAGCAGAGATGAATTCTACGATGAACTAAAGAAATGCAATATTTATTCAAGAAAATATTTCTACCCTCTGCTTTGCGATTATGCATGTTATCGAAGCGTTTCAGTCACTGACCCTTTGACTGTTTCCAGAAAGGTGGCTAATCGAATATTAACGCTTCCGATTTATTACGATCTTGCGTTTGAAGATGTTGAAAGAATATGCGAGATAATAAAAAAAATAAATTTAGAAATTGAAAAGTATCGCAAAAATAAAAAGGCTGCATAAATAATCATAATTTATCACATTATTCATGAACCGCTCTATGAGTGCGGCTGGCTCCATTGGTAACAGCCGGACGGGTAGAATAGGAGGATAAGCCGCCTCTGAGATCACAAACGAGGGAAACCGAAATAAACCTCATCCGGGGTTTTGTCGTCAAGAGAAGAATGGCTTCTTATGAAATTATAGAAGATATCAAAAGCACGTAAGCAATAACCTAACCGGACAGTGAGTCTCCTCCCGCATAGCGGGAGGCCTCAGGAAGCCCCCCCGAGGGGGGCGGTTACGTAAAGGAAAGCCCCAAAGGGGCTATTGGTTATTCATCAAATTCAAATTCCATTTGATCTTTCTCGGACTTTTCCTGCTCACGGATGTATTTGCGTATGGTTTCTTCATCCAAACCTACTGTGCTCACACAATATCCTCTGGACCAGAAATGCAGCCCTGTGCTTCGTTTTGTTTTGAGCAGCTTCCTGTGGATCAGAACAGCACTCTTCCCTTTCAGAAAACCAATTACAAATGCAATGCTGAATTTTGGTGGAACACTCAGACACATGTGGATGTGGTCAGGCATCGAATGCCCTTCGACCAGTTCCACACCCCGTTGTCGGCATAAATCGCGTATGATTTCACCTACACGCTGCCTGAATTTTCCGTACAGCCTCTTTTTACGGTACTTTGGAACTATGACCACATGGTATTTGCAATCCCAGCGTACGTGCGATAAACTTTGCCAATCGTGCATAGGTTCTTCCTCCTTACGTCCCTTGTGGGGCTTTCCGGAGGAAGAGCCTATTTTATTTCTCACCGGATCGGTAGAACCTTTCCGGGTCCACCACTGGAAGTGGTGGATTTAGACCAGATTAAAGGGGAATTATGATAGTATTTCTTCTTTCTGACAATAAAAAAATGTTTTTTGAGATTAAACGGATTTTAGGATCAATAGCTGATCTTCATGTTGATTTTTATTGTAGCCCAGAAAGTCAAAAAACTTTTGAAAATGAAATCAGTAAAAAACTAATAACTCCCAAAAATATCAAGAGAAATTTTGCAATTTTAGCTCGAACTTATGATTTAGGGATTTCATGTCATTCAAAGCAAATATTTCCGCCTGATCTCGTCAAATCAGTACGTTGTATAAATATTCATCCCGGGTTTAATCCACATAACAGAGGATGGTATCCTCAAATATTTTCGATTATTAATGGATTTCCAGCTGGAGCAACAATTCATGAAATGGATCCTAAAATTGATCATGGTGCGGTTATCGTCCAAGAACAGGTTGAAATCTTTTCGAATGATACTTCTTTGTCTTTGTACAATAGAATTCTAAAAAAAGAGGTTGAGTTATTAGAAATTAATATAAACAGAATATTAAGAAATGAATATACTCCTAGTCCCTTAGAAAATGATGGTAATTTTAATACAAAGCAAGATTTCAGAAAACTGTGTGAAATTGATTTGGACAGGAAAGTAACATATCGAGAAGCTATAAATAAATTGAGAGCATTGAGCCATGATCCATATTCGAATGCATATTTCTATGATAAGGATGGACGGAAAATCTATATCTCTATAAAATTAAACAAAATGATCAGTGATGACGGGTAAGATTTTGTGCTGCTCTTTGATCATTGGCTGTTGGATACTAAGCATAGCGTGGTGATCACGATCAAGGGCAACAGTTACCGATTAAAAGGAAAAACCATGGAGGCGCCAATGAACGATATTCAGTAGATTGGGGCGCGTGGCTCAATTCTCACGAACCAAATTGGCTCAGTTCTTCGCGACCGTTGACAGGTGTGCACTATTTTTCCATAGACTACGGTAGCTAAACAAAAAAAATATAAACCTAACCGACATAGAACACCGATTTTCGCGTAAGGTTTAACCGTCATACAGATATAAGAATTGGATGCCTTCTATTACTGAAATTTCAACTCCAGTTCGGCCCCATCTAACCAACTTAACGATCTGGGTACTCTGTGCCAGGGAACAGATCTCAAAATTGGGTTGTGGGCTCTTTTCGGATAGGTGACGGTTATTTTATTGCCATCGGTTGTTATTTTCCCTTTTCCCTTTACAAAATCCCGGTAAATTTTGGGAGCGTCGCAATCTTCAAACCCGCGCAACTTTTTTGCCAGCATACTGTAAAGCGTATCCGCGATCATAGTCATTACAACACCAAAATGAACCTTGATCAGGATGGGGGATGACAACATATTGAGATTGAAAAACTTTACGGCTTCCGAGATAACATTTTCCACTCGCCACCGCCTCGAATAATTACCGACTAAAACTTCTACAGGGATTTCGAGATCGTTGGAGATCAGAAACGTTGGCTTTTCTCTACCATTCCCACGAATAATCACCTGACGCAGTTGGCCGTTATAATTTTTCATTTCAACCATCGATTCATATACCAGCGGATTCGGGTATTTTCTTTTCGCATGCGGAATATGGACGCGCTGCCATGGTCCGAGATCGTCTATGTTATCAATCAGTTTTTTTCCTCGACGCCGGAGCGTGATAAATTTTATCCCCAGTTGAGTCAGGGGGGAAGATTTGGGTAACTGGTGAATTTCGAGTCAAACACGAAAATCGGAGAAACACCCCGTTGCATCGTTTTCCAAAAAGAGAAAAAGTCCAAGATTTGGTCGTCGGCCTCTTGCTTTTGGATATCCGCGGCCGTGTAAAGCATTAACTTGGATTCGGCATCTTGAGCAAATAAGGTTAACGCACCCTTCATCACTTTGTTCCGAGCGCCCGCCCAGTGCTTTTGTAAAATGGATTCTTCTCCAAACGACATAAGCAATTGTAATAATATGAATTAGTCAAGACGAAAGAAAGCAGTAATAGTGTCGATTTTTAGAGTATTTTCGAAACGCGAAAATCGGTGTAGAATGAAAACCGCGTCAACGGCTTTTGTCATCTAATCATGCCTTCCAGCAGACTATAGCCCCCTGGGTGTCTTCCGAACCCGAACCGCTGGTGAATATGGAACCCCATGCCCAAACTGCTTTGTTCCAAGAACTGAACATCTGACACACAGTACCCAAACCCTGTTAATAATCCAAAACCGAATACCAAATGCCTAATCTGAAACAAAAAACCCTATCAGGTATCACATGGAGTTTCGTTGATACCTTTGCAGGGCGAGGCATTCAGTTCATAATCGGGATCATTTTGGCACGGCTTCTGCTGCCAAGTGAATTTGGGCTGATAGGTATGATCACTATCTTTATTGCTATTTCGACATCCTTTATCGACTCAGGCTTCGGGACAGCCTTGATTCAGAAGAAAAACTGTACGGATAGTGACTATTCGACAGTTTTTTACTTTAACTTGACCATCGGTTTTATATTCTACTGGGTTCTGTATTTTTTGGCCCCGATCATCAGCCGTTTTTTTAACGAACCGCAACTCACAAACTTGGTGAAGGTCCTGGCGATCGTTCTTATCATTGATTCCCTGACCATCATCCAGCGAACCATCCTGACTAAAAGAATTGATTTCAAGCTTCAAACCAAAATATCAGTCACAGCTTCTTTTTTGTCCGGTGCGGTGGGTATTGCCATGGCATTCAGCGGTTTTGGCGTGTGGAGCCTGGTAGGCAAGCAGATTATTCAGAGATTAGTCAGCTCTGTTCTGCTATGGCTATGGAACCGGTGGCGGCCTTTGTTGATATTCAGTAGGGAGTCTTTTAACGAACTATTCTCATTCGGCTATAAGCTTTTGATTAGCGGGCTCATCGATACCCTATACCGCAATATCTATCTTTTAATCATCGGAAAATACTTTTCCGCCCAGGAACTGGGTTATTATACCCGTGCAGATCAGTTTCAGGCACTGCCCTCCCAAAATATCAATGGTATCATCGGCCGGGTCAGTTTTCCGGTCCTTGCTCAGATGCAGGATGATAAAGTAGTTTTGAAAAGAAACTACCAGAAACTAATCAAAAGCGTCATGTTTATTACATTCGTACTAATGATGGGTATGGCAGCTGTTGCCGAACCCATGGTAATTGTACTAATCGGCGAACCGTGGCGCCCTTGTATTATCTACATTCAAATGCTTTGTTTTGTGGGAATGATGTATCCTTTACACGCCTTGAACCTGAACATGCTCAATGTACAAGGACGTTCTGATCTATTTCTTAAACTTGAGATTATTAAAAAGACTTTAGCTGTACCTGTAATTGTGATTGGAATGATGTTCGGCATAAAAGCCATGATTGCGGGGATGATTGTAAATTCACAGATTGCTTATTTTCTGAACAGTTATTGGTCAGGAAAATTTATAAATTATTCCACTAAAGAGCAAATCACTGATATCCTTCCATCTTTTATTTTGGCGTTAACAATGGGTGCGACTGTAGTAGGTGTTGGCCGTTTGTTTCAAAATAAATACCTTTTGGAACTAATAATTCAAGTTTTTACGGGAGCAGTATTTGTGTTCATAACTTCTGAAGTTTTAAAGATTGGTTCTTATCTATATATGAAAGAAATCATTTTTGCTAAACTGAAGGAAAAATAATTATTTAAGACATAGGCCTGACCGCTTGATCATTGATCAATAGAAAATAATAAAGAGCATCCTAACTTCTGCCGTTTAATTTTACAAAATGCATGAAAGAGAAAGTTTCATCATAGAGGGTAAAACTTAATGCGTAACCTAAGAACTGAAAAAGAAATCATGGCTCAATGGCAGGGAGATCAATTAAAGCCCTTGGTCAGCATCTGTTGTATAACCTACAATCATGAACCGTATATTAAAGATGCACTGGAAGGGTTTTTGATCCAGGAAACGGATTTCCCGTTTGAAATTTTGATTAATGACGATTCGTCTACTGACCGCACAGCGGATATTATCCGGAAATATGAAGCGGAATATTCGAAATTGATCAAGCCTATATATCAGACTGAAAATCAGTACTCCAAAGGGAGAGATCCCTTCCAAAAGTTTGTTTTACCCAGAGTTAAGGGAAAATATGTTGCGCTTTGTGAGGGTGATGATTATTGGATTGATCCTCTGAAATTACAAAAACAATTGGATTTTTTAGAAAATAATCCAGATTATGGGCTTGTTCATACAGATTGTGATGAATTATATCAATTATCAGGAAAAATAGTGAAAAGTAGAAATAAAAAAATCAACAAATACTATGATAGTTATCCGAACCCTTTTTTCGGATTATTAACTGGAGAGTATTGGATAGCTACGTGTACAGTCATGGTCAGAACAAGTTTATTAACAAAAGCAATAACAACAAAAATTTTTAATAATCATAACAATTTACAAAGCGACCTGCCTATGTGGTTAGAAATTTCTAAAAGATATAAATTGAAATATTTTTTAAGTTCGACCACTGTATATAGAAAAAATTTAGGGTCCGTATCGAAGCCAACTACAAAATTGGCTAAAATTACATACCAAGAATCAGCTAAGCGAATTAGGAAAGAATTTGCCAAGAAGTATGAAGTCCCTGAATATATTATGAGAAGAGTTAACGAAATGTATTATTCAGTTTTATTAACTAAAGCATTCCATACAAATAATCATACATTAGCAAATACATCATATTCATTTCTAAAAGAATACAATCGAATAGATTATATATTAAAGTATTACGGAATTAAAAGCAGATTTTTGAGGCCATTAATATTCGCCATGAGGATTATTCGAAAAAAATTTAAAGCGATTAATTTAAGAATACAAAGAAAAATTATTTAGATATGTTTGGCTAAACGATTGAAAAAAGATGAAAAGAAGGTAAGCTTCTATGAAAAAAATAGTGATTCTTACTGAAAATTATTTTGAGTATGTTATGGGGGGGGCCGAACAACAAATTTCATTATTAGTTCCAGAGTTGATAAAGCGTGGCCATGAAGTACATTATATATATATTAGTTATAATTCTTGCAATCCAGAACCGACAATAAATGTTAATTTACACCCTGTTAAGGTGAAAAAATATGTTAGGAAATTGAGGCCAAATATTGTTTTGTATACAACTGCAATATGCAAAATTTTAAAAAATATAAAACCGGACGTAATCTACCAGCAAGCTAAGCCTGCTTTATGTGGAATTGCAGCTAAGTATGCAAAAAATAATAATTGCAAATTAATTTGGCATATTGCAGCACGGGGGGATGTTTTACCCTATTATCACAAATCTTTTAAAACAATGATATTTGATTATTTAGACAGGAAATGTGCTGAGTATGGTATCAGGAATGCAGACTATATTGTTGGCCAAGCAACATATCAGGACAATTTGCTTTTCGAAAATTATAGCAAAAGATGCGCTGCTATTATAGGTAATTGGCATCCAATGCCAAAAGAAAAATGTAATAAAAAATTACCAATAAAAGTTGTTTGGGTGGCTAATATTAAGCGACATAAACAACCGAGGATATATATCGACCTCGTTGAAAAAATGCAAAATTTGGACAATGTGGATTTCTACATGGTAGGTCGACCAATATCAGGTGGTTATCAACAAATGATAGAAAGAAGAATAAATAAACTTGATAATTTGAAATACTTGGGTGAAATATCAAATGATGGAGTCAATCGATTATTGTCAAGATCTCATGTTTTTGTTTCAACAAGTCAATCAGAAGGATTTTCAAATACGTTTATACAGGCATGGATGCACAATCTCCCGGTTGTAAGTCTTAATAGTGATCCGGATGATATCCTAAAAGAAAAAAGAATAGGTTTACACAGCAAAAATTTTGAGCAATTGGTTTGCGATGTTGAGTTGTTAGTCAAAGATGATATGTTGAGAAATAAAATGGGTGATAGGGCCAGGTTTTATGCTGAACATAATCACTCGATTAGCGAAAATATTGGCAAGTTGATAGGTATTATTCATGAGGAGTAAGATTCTGACATTTAAAAGCGACCAATTCGACCACGATATCGATGAATCAACTATTGCAATAACCATTACGAACTAAAAATATACATAAAAAAAAGGGGATCACCGGGATGGAATAGCGCCGTTGGCATAGGCTATCTTGATTCTATACTGAAAACAAAATTAGAGTGATAAATATTTGGAGGTTTATGAAAACTTGAAAATATTATATATACACAACACAACTATTGATTCTGAGAAAGCAAATTTAATTCAGGTACTATCCATGTGCAATGCTTTTGTTGCAAATGAAATAGAAATTGATTTAGCACTACCTGTTCCTAATGTTGATATAGGGGATAGAAATGATTACTTTTATAATCGTTTTGGGATTGAGTTAAAATTTAATTTGATATTTTATGAGCCTTCATATAATTATTCAAAACTTGAAAAGTATTTTGGTTATAATTCTATAAAAAAGATATTGGCAAGTAACAATGCAGAATATGTGTTTCTTAGAATCCCAAAATTTGTACGGTTAGTTCTTAAAGCAGGTAAGAAAGTTATTTTTGAGTCACATAATAATATAATGCACAACAAAATATCTATTATTGACAAGTATTGGAAAAGAAGCGTTTTAAAATATGTTAAAAGAAGTAATTTTGTTTTATTTATTAGTATCAGCCAAAACCTATCCAATTATTGGGAGAATCTTGGTGTCCCCAGTTCAAAATTAATTGCACTTCATGATGGTTTTTCTGTTAAACAATATAAAACGAAGGCAGACAAGAAAGCAGTTCGAATAAAGCTCGGGATCCCTTTAGACGTTAAGATTGCTATGTACGTTGGTAGTTTATACCCAGACAGGGAGATTGACAATATATTGTTACTCGCAAAGAGAACTCCAAATGTTTTGTTTTATGTAGTCGGAGGTCCGAAGTTATTCAAAAAACATTACATAGCAAAGACTGTTGAAATGGAACTTAGAAATGTAAAATTTATCGGGTATGTTCCTCATTCAGATGTTCCTGATTATCTTTTTGCTGCAGATATACTATTGGCATTATGGTCAAGTAGAGTCCCGACTATTAACTATTGCTCTCCACTGAAAATATTTGAGTATATGGCTTCCGGTCAAACAATAATTGCTCATA
Source organism: uncultured Desulfosarcina sp. (assembly GCA_963668455.2). GTDB lineage: Bacteria > Desulfobacterota > Desulfobacteria > Desulfobacterales > Desulfosarcinaceae > Desulfosarcina. The sequence continues at coordinate 205,815 of CAXXOY010000006.1, read as the reverse complement.
AATTTAAAACCATAGAAGAGGTTTTGGATGATAAAATAGATGCGTTACTTGTAAGACCGGATGATCAAGAACACCTATTTGAAACATTAAAAAATGCTATAAATAAACCAAACAACAAACTTGGAAAATCTGCTAGAAAAAAAGTATTTAAACTTTATACCTGGCAGTATAGAGCGAATCAAATCGTTAAACGCCTTTCATATGCGCATAATTAATTCGTAATCATTCAGGGCGGAGCAGAGAAAACGCAGCCTGGGCACCCAAAGCGAAAAGGGAAATCGTTGGGTGGAACGAATACTCTCTTTTAAAGAAACTTACCGATTGAAAGCGAAGGCCACATTTTCGGTTCTCGTTGACTGCATCAAAGCCTATTTTCAAAAAACATCGCCTGAACTGTCCTGGATTTGATTCATCCGGGTATACCCCGTGAAAACTTACATTAATTCTATGCGGCTTTTTTATAAACTATTGATTATTTTTTCCTTTTGCCAGGGTTTGCTATTCTATACTGGACTATCCACAGCAATGTATAAAAGTATAATGCTTACTCTCTCAAGTATAGGAATTCTGTGCTTGTTAATTAAAAAGGGTAAAAAAAGATTAGCATTTGATATTGAGATAAGTCTTTTTAGTGGTTATATAATTGCTATTATAATTTCATCTCTAATTAATCATTCTGAGATTAAAGATGCCATATCTTTTGCACTTTATACAACTCCGGCAATCGTTGTATATTTATATATTATGAAGGCAACTTTTAGCGAAAGGCAACAAAAACAAAATGATCAATTGATTTTTATTATTTTTGGGGTTCAAATCATTGCCTCTATAATAAAAATAGTATTTTGGGGTAAAAGTGAAAATGTTATTGGGACAATTCATTTTTCCTCTGGATCACTCAATACTATTGTACCACTGATTGGTGTGTCAATGCTGGGTTCTTTTTATGTTTTTTATAAACGTTCCAAATTGTATTTATTCTTAATGGTTGGGTTCTTTTTTATGGCATGGACCGGAAACAAAAGAGGAATTTATTTCTACATCATTATTTTAATTATTATAGCTTTTTTTTCGTATTTAAAAATAATTAAAAGGACGAATATAATAAAATTAATAAAATCGTCAAAATCATTTTTGCTTTTGATCCCAATAATTTCAGTAATTATTTATTTTGGTGTTAAATATACCCCTACATTAAATCCTGAACACAGAATGGGAGGTTCTTTTAATGTAAATTACATTTATAATTATGCCTTAGAATATAGCACCCAAATTGACTCTAAAGGCTATTCAGGAGGACGATTATCTGGATTATTATCAGTTTTTAAATCAATGAAAGAAGCTAATCTTCTAAGATTCTTTTTTGGTGACGGACCCGGGAGATTGCTTGGTGTTAGAATTGAGGATAGGAACGTCTATTCTAAATATAAATTGTCGCATTTGATAGGTGTTAATGGTTGGTCGATGGCTTTAATATCGGTTGGTTTTATAGGGGCAACTATAATAACAATATTTTATTTCAGGATTAGCATTTTTGCTTTTAAATTTGCTAAAAAAGAGAATGATCCTTACTGGAAAGCAATAGGTTTTGGTACTTATTTAGTAACTATTGTTTTTTTTTTAGATTTTTTTACTTACACACGAGCATTTTATCACTCAATACCCTTAAATATAGCCCTGCTTTATTTTCATGCGTGCCTCAAACAGAGGTATTGCTATGCTAATATTTCATTTTTAAAAAAAAGACCACATACGAATTGATTTTTTAAATTTTATCGAGTGGTGTGGGAGTCGTAATGAAAGTACTGTTTGTCGCTAGCGGAAATAAAGAATATGAGATTTCGCCTTTTGTGAAAAGTCAAAGTGAGTCGCTGGTAGAAGCTGGTTTGGATGTTGACTTCTATATAATTAAAGGCAAAGGGATAAAAGGTTATTTGAAAAATATTCCTCGCTTAAGATTAATTATTTTAAATCAAAAATACGATATTATTCATGCACATTATACCTTCTCTGGTTGGGTATCAGTATTAACCTTTACCCCTGTGCCTATAGTTCTTTCATTAATGGGGACTGATGTTTATGGCGAAGTTGATAAAAATGGTAAAAAAAAACCAAAAAGTTTTATCAATTATTTATTGTCAAAAATCATTCAACCATTTGTTAATCATATTATTGCTAAATCAGAACATTTAGGCTCATATGTATATGATAAAAATAAACTAAGTGTTATCCCTAATGGTGTTGATTTTACAAAATTTCATCCGATCAATAAAATGATAGCAAGAAAAAAAATCAATGTATCCTCAAAAAAGAAGCAAATTCTTTTCCTAGGAGACAAACAAAAACCTATAAAAAATTTCGAATTACTAAAAAAATCATTTAAATACATTGATACTACAAATGCTGAATTGATGCCCATAAATTACCCAATTAATCCTTCTGATGTTCCATATTACATCAACGCTTCCGATGTTCTCGTTTTGACTTCTTATAACGAAGGCTCTCCCAATGTTGTTAAAGAAACTATGGCATGTAATCGGTCGGTTGTCGCAGTGGATGTTGGTGATACAAAAGAAGTTATTTGTAACACGAATGGCTGTTTTATTTCAGACTATTCACCGAAAGATTTGGCTTCAAAAATTTCTTTGGCAATAAAATACAATAAAGAAACTACTGGGAGAATTGATATAGAGAATCTAGAAATTAATGCAATTGCGAATAGAATAATTGAGGTTTATAAAAAGCAAATTAGTCATGACCTCCAGCAAAGCTGGAGGCTTGATTTATGAACCGCTCAAACCGGTTAAGACCATTAGCCACCTAAAGGTGGCATCGTTCTAATCAAATAATTTAAGCTGATATAGCCTTCGGTCTTCACTCTCTTGCTCTTTGATATATTTTCGTATCGCTTCTTCATCTCGGCCTACCGTGGACACATGGTAGCCTCTTGCCCAAAATTTCTGGCCTTTATAGTTTCTTTTTCGCCCCATGTACACTCGGGCAACGTGAATAGCGCTTTTCCCTTTCAAGAAGCCGATGACCTGCGATACAGCGTATTTGGGCGGTATCAATACCAGCATGTGAACATGGTCAGGCATCAAATGTCCTTCGAGAATCTCATACTCTTTTTGTCGCGTCAGATCCCGAAACACATTGCCCAAATACTTTTTAAGTTCGCCATACAGTGTCTTTCTTCGGCATTTAGGAATCCAAGTAATATGGTAATTGCATTCCCACTTGGAATGGTTTAATGATTTAAAATCACTCATGAAAGCCACCTTGTTGATTGAACTTTGCGCGGTTCATATGGCAGGAGGCTTTCTTACACTTCCGGAAATGTCAAACTTTACTAGTCCCCCGGCAAAGCTGGGGGGTTACCCAAATACAATTATTGCTGCAGAAAATAAGAAATTATAAGGCGGCGTATCTAAAATCAATCGCCCGGGCAGGTGGCGAGCATTTCCAAAAACACCTATTCGTTTAGGATAGCCTTTTTGGCCTGAACGATTTTAATTTGATGTCACGCCTAACTCAATTAAAATGAGATAGGAGACTATTGGTCAATGAAGATCTTACTGCATATTACAGTCTCTTTTATTCTGTCCGTCCTATTCATATGGGGTGTTGGATATTTTTTTTGTAATTCTCTTCCGTATTATATCTTTGATCCTACTCTAAAGAAACTAATCCACAATCCTGGAATTATTTATAAACATCGAAGCGAAGGATTTGCAATCACATATAAAGGTTTGTATGGTGTTAATTCTATAACGAACATAAAAAATGATAAAAGGAAAAAAATTATTATCTGGGGGGATTCTTATGTCGAGGCACATAATGTAAACGATGAATTTAAGCTACCTCAAATTCTTACTAAAAAGCTGGTTGAAAATAAATTTGGTCAAAACTTCATGGCCTACGGGGTTGGTATGAGTGGGTATAGTGTTGCCGACTATTTTTTTAATCTTCCCAAATATGAACAATTGACACCGAATACAATTGCTCATTTTATCATTTTAACTGACATTAATGATTCTTTACCGGATCAAGTATCCCATAAACACTGTATGTTCAGATCAAATCCTTTCAGGCTGGAAGAAAGAGTTCCTCATTTAAAATTTCAAAGTTTTAAGAAAACACTTGATGAATATGGGATGTATTTTATTTGGAAGCCTTTCAAAGCAGTCATTACTTCAATGAAATCTATCAATTTTACCCCTTCAATCAAAAATTTTTCAGAAAATTCGAATAGAGATACATCTTCATTTTCATATGAATTCTTATCCGACTCATGGTTGTTTTTATTCGGGAAATTGAGAGAGCATACAAACACGCCGATTATTTTTGTTTATTGTCCAGCTATTCCTAAAATTAATATGAATTCTGTAGATAAAACAGATAATGATAAAAAAAAAATACTTCTCTTTAAAAAAGTTGCCCAAAAACATGATATTCCTGTCTTGGATTTGACAGAGGATTTTATATCGTTCTATGATCGTACAGGACTATTTCCAAGAGGTTTTAAGAATTCACAACCAGGTGCGGGGCATTTTAATGAAAATGGGCATAAGATAGTCGCAGAAAGAATTTTGAAATATTTTATTGAGGGTAATTAAGGGTAATGCTGTTTACACAGATTGAGTTTTATATATTTTTTACCTTTTTATTAATTTTGTTATTTTTAGCGCGTAATAACCCATTGAAAAAAAGTATTCTGCTTGCTGCAAATATCTATTTTTATGCCCTTTGGGATGTTTGGTTTTTGTTATTGTTGTTTGCGTCGACCTTAATAACTTTTTTTGCAGGCTTGAAAATAGAAAATAATTCCATACGTGTTTCAAAAATAGCATTAGTAATCGGAATATCAGTGAATATTTCAATATTATTGTATTTTAAATATTTGAATTTTTTTATTGATAGTTTGAAGGCTACATTTGGAGTGGAAATTGGACAAAATGATGTTTTGAATCTGATTTTACCGTTGGGAATCTCTTTTTATAGTTTCCGGTTTGTTGGGTACCTCATTGATATATATAGAAGACAAATCAATCCATATGAAAATATTATTGATTTTTTAATCTATGGAACCTTTTTTCCAATTATTGTGTCCGGCCCAATAGCAAGAGCAGGTAATTTTCTATCTCAATTAAGTTTATTTAAAGTAGAAAAAGAAACCTTATATGAAGGGTTTAAACTTTTTGTCTTCGGCCTTTTTTTAAAGGTGTTTATCGCAGACCGGATAGCAATGTATGTAAACTATTTTTATGATAATTATGCGATTTTTAATACGGCTACTTCCTGGTTGGCTGTGATTGGATATACCTTTCAAATATATTGTGACTTTGCCGGATATTCAAATATGGCAATTGGTTCTGCTTTAATGATGGGAATTAGAATAGAGAAGAATTTTGATTTTCCATATCTGGCAAATAGTATGAGTGAATTTTGGAGAAAGTGGCATATAACTCTCTCAACTTGGATAAGAGACTATCTATATATACCTTTGGGAGGCAATAGACGTGGTGAGCTGAGAAAGCATATCAATCTTTTAATTACAATGACTATATGTGGTTTATGGCATGGAGCCTCTTGGACATTTGTTGTATGGGGTTTCTTGCATGGAGTAGCCCTTGTTATAAATCACAAATGGAGTGAGTGTGTTTTCAGCAAAAATCAAAAACCCATACCGGTCTTATATACTATATTTTCATGGTTATTGACGTTCATGACAGTGACAATATTTTGGATTTATTTTCGATCATCAAATTTTAGCCAGGCAGTTACGATACTGCAAAAAATGTTTTCATTTGAGACAGAAGGGGTCGCTTGGTATCATCCGTTTGTTATCTTTATGATATTATCTATAACAATTTTTCATTTAGTTCAAAGAGTATACCCTCAATTATATTTTTTTATAAATCGATCTAAATTTTCGTTAACTATTACTTTTTGTTTAATATGGTTAGTCGTTGTATTTTTCCAGGAAAATTTTAAGCCTTTTATTTATAGTCAGTTTTAATTACTAGGTTGAATACGGCAAGATTAATTCGAAACATTCGAAAGGAGGTAGAAAACTCCAAGAAATTTGTTATTGTTACCCAATGGGTGCAAGTTCCATTTGATCAAAGGTGACAGTTCACCTCCCTTGAACAAGTCTATAATATCATTCCAGAAACACAAACAAATGTGAGCAAACAAGGTACCAGAGGCGGAAAGCGAACAGCGAACAAATCTGGGCGGGACTTTGGTTAGTCTTAGCAGAACATAGTACCTGTGGTCATGCCATTTAAATGATCGGGAAGGTGTAAAAGTGATGTCCAAGCGCCCCCTATAGGAAGGGTGAAGCGGAGCATAACGTTTTTACGGAAGGAATTATGGGTGATACACAGAGAGCACAAAATATATCAACACAACACATTAGGATTGCAGAACAAACCTCCAGGGTTTTACGCTTAATGGCCATCCAGATGGGTCAAAGGGAATGGCACACAGCAAGGGAATTTTAAAATTCGGAACCTTCCTAACATTGAGAGCTGTGCTCAAAAGGGGGTAAGTCAATGGAGTTCTCCCCATCATGAAAATATTTATAGATATCGGCCATCCTGCACATGTACATTACTTTAGAAATTTCATTTCAATCATGGAATTAAAGGGGCATGAATTTTTTATCACTGCCAGGGATAAGGAAGTCGCCCATAACTTACTGCGGGCCTATGATTTAGAATTCGTCAATCGTGGAAAAGGTGAAAATAATCTTATTGGTAAATTTTTATATATATTCCAAGCTGACTATTTGCTTTTCAAGCATGCGTTAAAATTTAATCCTGATATTTTTCTTAGTTTTGCTTCCCCCTATGCAGCCCATGTCTCAAAGCTGCTGAGAAAGCCCCATATAGCTTTTGATGACACAGAGCATGCGAAATTAAGTCATAGCCTCTACGGGCCATTTACTGATGTTATTTTAAGCCCAAGCTGTTTTTGCAGCCCCTCCTTTAGCAAAAAGCAAATGTTTTTTGATTCTTACATGGAAATGTGTTACCTGCATCATAAGTATTTCATGCCAGACGACAAAATATTCTCTTCTATCGGTATATCAAAGGATCAGAAGTTTGTGATTTTAAGGTTTGTTTCATGGAATGCCAATCATGATATTGGTCAATACGGGCTTTCACCCATTACAAAAAGACAAATCGTATCAGTGCTTGGTAAATATGCTAGGGTTTTTATATCTTCAGAGGCATCTTTACCTGACGATCTTGAGCCTTACAGGCTTAAGATTGCACCTGAAAAGCTGCATGACGCATTGGCCTATGCTACTCTATATATAGGCGAAGGTTCAACTACTGCGTCTGAGTGTTCTGTTCTTGGTACTCCCAATATATATGTAAACAGTTTGAAGGTAGGGAATTGTTCTGAGCAAGAAAAAAAATATAAGCTATGTTACAATTTTTCTACAGACGATGGGATTGTTGAGAAGGCAGTTAAACTTTTAACCAATGAAAATCTTAAATCAGATTTAAAAAGAAATCATAAAAAATTGCTCTCAGATAAAATCAATCCAACCGATTTTATGGTCTGGTTTGTTGAAAAATACCCGGAGAGTCACAAAATTTTGATTGAACAACCCGATTTTCCAAGAGAATTCAAGTAAAGATGAATATTTTCGATAAGTCTAAAAGGAGTTAGTATGTTGCCGGGTCTCGTAAAGAAAGGTTTCACGATCAAAAATGCGAATATATTTCTCAATTAGACTTAAAAAATATTTTGTACTTTGTTGTGTTTTCTTTATTTACGCAAACATATTTGCTGAAAACAATAAGGTGGACCCCATTGGTCGGACAGCCTGACGGGTGAGATAAGCTATAAGAAAAAAAATTAAAATGAAAAACACGGCCGTCAGCTCGCCTCGGAAAACGGACAGGGTAGACCAAAGTAAACCTCATCCGGGGTTTTGTCGTCAAGAGAAGAATGGCCTCGTACGAAATTATAGTACTGAATCCAATCGGCAAGTCCTCGCCTGAGTGCTTTGCCGCCCTCAAAGGAATGAAGGTAAATAAACTGGTGCTTAAGAGTCCACCATAGCCGTTCCACGAAGATATTATCATGGCAGCGACCTCGGCCATCCATGCTGATGGCAACGTTGTTGTCTTTGAGTAATTGAGTGAATTCCTTACTGGTAAACTGGGCGCCCTGGTCGGTGTTGAAGATTTCGGGGGGACCAAGTCGGCAGAGCGCTTCTTCCAGAGCATCGACGCAGAAGGTCGAATCCAGGGTGTTGGAAATCCGCCAGGATAAAATTTTGCGGCTGTACCAGTCCATAATCGCCACAAGATACATGAACCCCTTATCCATGGGGATATAGGTGATGTCGGTAGCCCAAACCTGGTTGGGCCGGTCGATGGTCAGATTCCGAAGCAGATAGGGATACACCTTATGCTGGGGGTGAGGTCTGCTGGTATTGGGCTTGGGGTATACCGCCTCGATTCCCATCAAGCGCATCAACCGTTGTATCTTTTTTCTGCTGGCATTGACGCCTTGACGCTTCAGTTGGCGACGGATCGTCCTGCTCCCGGAGGATGGGTTTTCAAGATACAATTCATCGATCTTTCGCATCAGGTCCAGATCCTCCTGCTTTATAGGCCTTGGGCGGTAATAGTAAGACGAACGGTTAACGTTCAATATTTTGCACTGCCTGGAAATGCTCAGCCTCCGATTCTTCGGCTCAATCATCGTTTTGCGTTGCCTTGGAGTCAGCTGCCGAGCTTTCGCGATAAAAAATCGTTTTCCACTTTCAATTGCCCTATTTGCTTATAGAGCTCGTCGGTTCGGGCTTCTGTCTGTTTCCTGGTTTTGTGATTTTTATCGAAGATGTCAGCGGCGCCTTCCAGCATTTGCCGCTTCCAGTTGGAAACCATGGTAGGATGGATTCCAAACCGACTGGCTATCTGTGCTGCGGTTTCATCGTTTTGGATAGCGGCCAGAGCAACTTTTGCCTTGAACTGTGGACTGTGTGTTTTGCGCTTCTTACCCATTGTCAGATCCTCCTGTTTTTTGGTCTGACTTATAGCTTATCACACTGTCCAGTTTTTGGGGTCCACCGCACAGACCCAAAGCCTCACCTGGAACATCACAAGCGGGCTTATAATAAGCAAAGAGGGGATGATAAGGCCCAATCAAAATACTATTATTTTTTTCCAATTTCCTCCGGCATTCGTAGCGGGTGCCATTCTTTTGAGGTTGATAATTGTGAATTGAGCGGTTGGAGCCATGCTGCTGTTTATCTGACTGAAGGAATCAAGCACCATATCCACCATAATTACATCCACCATAATCAGCGAGAGGGCTTGGGCTATGGCGTCTGCCTTGGGTACGGGGAGGATATATCGGCGCTTATCGAATACAATTTATTTGGTTATAATCGACATTCCATAGCCGGAACAGGTGTCCCAGGGAATAGTTATGAAGCAAGGCATAACATTGAGCTTGGAAATTCCCTGAACCACAACTTTGATATGCATGGCGGCAAAGATAGAAAAGATGGAACCGATATAGCTGGCGAACGGATCCTGATCCATCACAATACCTTTATGAATCCTAATGTGAGGCCTATAGTAATCCGGGGAATACCTATGGACAAGGCAGAGATTTATAATAACTGGTTTGCACAGGAGATGTTAGGTGCGGGTGTTATATTTCCCTGGCCAATCAGTGAAAAGACCAAGATATGCTTTTTTAATCTGGTCTAAATCCACCACTTCCAGTGGTGGACCCGGAAAGGTTCTACCGATCCGGTGAGAAATAAAATAGGCTCTTCCTCCGGAAAGCCCCACAAGGGACGTAAGGAGGAAGAACCTATGCACGATTGGCAAAGTTTATCGCACGTACGCTGGGATTGCAAATACCATGTGGTCATAGTTCCAAAGTACCGTAAAAAGAGGCTGTACGGAAAATTCAGGCAGCGTGTAGGTGAAATCATACGCGATTTATGCCGACAACGGGGTGTGGAACTGGTCGAAGGGCATTCGATGCCTGACCACATCCACATGTGTCTGAGTGTTCCACCAAAATTCAGCATTGCATTTGTAATTGGTTTTCTGCTGATTATATCGGATTTAGGGGCGGGCTCCGATACCCACCCAAAGAAGCCGAGATACATAAGTTTTGAAGCCAGCTATCATGGTATCGAAATTGGTTTAGCCGCTCAGCCGGGCTTTTAAATCCATTGAGCTGTTTTACGGTGCGAGGATTGTAAGGCGCAAAATTATTGATCAGAGTCCATCCTCGGATGCTCAATTGTGCGGAACCCATTGATCCATGAAAATATTGAGCACCGTATAGGTGGCGATCCATTCTTTGCATTAACCGATCAACCATATTGCTGGTTCGATGTGCGTTCGGATGGTCGTAGGCCACACGATAGTTGGCAATGTTTTTCCTTAACTTCGTTATGGGATTGATAATCGCGGATGGCGCATCGTTATTTTCGCACCATTCGATCAGCCTCCTGATTCTTTGAGAAAACGTTCTTTTGCTTTCGGCTCGATAGCACTCCCATAGCTTCGATGCGGCATTCTCGAAAATATCTCTGTATTTCTTTTTAGCACGGTCACGGATTTTAATGAACACATGCAAAAAGCAGCAAATGATCGCTATCGTTGGGAATAGGGTTTGCCAAGCATTCCTGGTAGCTTTCCAACCGTCTATATTCACGCTCTCAGGTGAGTGTGCCGGATCCAAGCATCGGGATTCTTGTTTGTATACTCGATAGGCATCGGTTAACGATTTCTCGCCGGCATCTTCCGCGACAGATGCACCAAGAATGCAGCCGCTACCAACGGTCGTTGCTACATACGTTTTATGGCCTAAGATCCGTGTGTGCTTTTCGTCTGCGGCAAGATGTTTGGGAATATCCTCACCCTTTCGGACTGTTGTTCCGACAATGCTGTTTCGTCCAATGGATTGCTCGATTCGATACCAATACATGGAATCTTTGCCAAAAACATGACTCAAGGCCCAAAACGGCACGTTGAATTTTCTGAAAAACAAGGCTCTTTCAACATCGTCAACAAGTCCAACCATGTATGGCATTATAAATGAAGGGCGAATCGTGTATGCAACACCGGCAATTTTAATTCTGCGAATCCATATGGATAATTTTTTAGAGTAGTAGAAATCCTTCATCCTATATCCATTTGCGATTGCAGCAGGAAATAACTCAGGAAACAATTCGATTTGTTCGTCGATGCAGTTCCTGAAATCAACCGGGTCAGTGACATTACGTTCATAATTACCTTGAGAAAATGGTAAGCATATGGTTCTTTTATTCTGGTTAGTGGATCTTGCATCTGCTATTCCCATATAGTTAGAGACCTCCTTTGGCGGGGATGTGTCTCTAACTATATAAAATTATTAATAAAAAATCTAGTGCGCGATTATCCTGTGTTATTACAATATGTTGTATGCTTTTTGGGGCGGGCAACTACATATTCCGTTTTTAGGAGTTACACTCCCCAAAATCCGTTATAATCAGGTTTTCTGAAAGGGAAGAGTGCTGTTCTGATCCACAGGAAGCTGCTCAAAACAAAACGAAGCACAGGGCTGCATTTCTGGTCCAGAGGATATTGTGTGAGCACAGTAGGTTTGGATGAAGAAACCATACGCAAATACATCCGTGAGCAGGAAAAGTCCGAGAAAGATCAAATGGAATTTGAATTTGATGAATAACCAATAGCCCCTTTGGGGCTTTCCTTTACGTAACCGCCCCCCTCGGGGGGGCTTCCTGAGGCCTCCCGCTATGCGGGAGGAGACTCACTAATTTATTCGGAAAAAAAAATCCAGCTGTCATGGGTGAGTCAGAACAATGAGAATCTGGAATGGTGGTATGATTTTGAGAGCTTTGTAATGATTATCGGACCAATCTGAATGCCTAATTGTCAGTGGTTTAGGTAAAAAACAATGCCGTTTTTAAGGCTTAAATAGATGTTTTTGGGGGCAAAAAAGGCGATTTAAAGTTTCTACGGAAAATTCAGGGGAGTTCAGATTAAGGTGTCAAAGCGTAAGAGAGGGAGGCGGGAAAAGATAGCGATCAGAGGTCGGAAAGCAGAAAACAGTAATCAGTAATCAGTGAGCAGTGAGCAGTGAGCAGTGAGCAGTTGGCGGAAGGCAGAAATAAGTGAACTGTGAGCAGTGAACAGTTGTCAGAGGGCGTGAGACAGATATCAGAGGGCAGAGGGCAAGAAACAGTGAAGAGTGAAGAGTGAAGGGTGATGGGTGAGCTGTAATCAGTAAACGGTGAGCAGTGAGCAGTGAGCAGATATCAGAGGGCAGAAAACAGTGAACTGAAAACAGTAATCAGTGAGCGGTAATCAGAAAACTTTGCGAGATTCTCGGGAAAAGCCGTTAGGGCGAGAAGGGTAAAAATAGAGATGGGTGATGGGTTATGAGTGACAGCGTAAGAACTCATAAAGATCTTGATGTTTGGAGAAAAGCGATAGATCTTGAGAGCGGAATATCCGAGAAGGCGTAAGGGCGATAGGCGTTAGAGCGTTAGGGGGAAAAGGATAAAAATAGAGATGGGTGATGGGTTATGAGTGACAGCGTAAGAACTCATAAAGATCTTGATGTTTGGAAAAAAGCGATAGATCTTGAGAGCGGAATATCCGAGAAGGCGTAAGGGCGATAGGCGTTAGAGCGTTAGGGGGAAAAGGATAAAAGTAGAGATGGGTGATGGGTTATGAGTGACAGCGTAAGAACTCATAAAGATCTTGATGTTTGGAAAAAAGCGATAGATCTTTAGATCGGAATATACGAGAAGACGCAAGGGCGAGAGGCGTGAGATCGTTAGCGGGAAAAGGATAAAAATAGAGATGGGTGATGGGTTATGAGTGACAGCGTAAGAACTCATAAAGATCTTGACGTTTGGAAAAAAGCGATAGATCTTGTTGTAACTATATACAAGATAACAGATAGCTTTCCAAAAGAGGAAATATACAGTCTGACCAATCAGCTCAGAAGAGCTGCGGTCAGCATTCCCAGCAATATTGCCGAGGGTGCTGCAAGGGGCTCGGATAAGGAATTCATTCATTTTCTATACATTGCATTAGGTTCACTTTCTGAAATTGAAACACAGATCATTATTGCAAAAGAATTGGGTTTCATCAAAGATGACAAAACAACGCTTGAATCCTTACTTTTTATTCGGAAAATGCTTCTTGGACTAATCAAATATCTTAAGCGCAAATAGTCTGTGCGCCGCCACTGGGAGATAACGCATTACTCATGACGCATCACCCATCACTCGCAAAAACAGCATTCTTCCTCTGGCTTGCAGCCATAGCCTTCATGTCACTTTACGATTATTCATCGACAGAAATAATCGATGTGCCCAAGCTTTTCGGCAGCGGGTTCTGGATTCATGTGGTTGGTTATTTCATCGGCGCTTTTCTTTTCAATTGCGCCTTCAAATTTAAAAAACTTAGCCATCATCTTCTTGCTCTTCTGTTTTTGTTTCTCATGGGCGTGCTATTCGAATTTGCTCAGCTTTATGTTCCCGGGCGGACATACAATCCTCATGATGTTATTGCCAATGGGGTTGGGTTGGTTGGATATTTTTTCCTGAAGCAGGGGGTTTTGGCGTCTTGAGCGTTGCGGGTGAGAGAAACAGATAGTAAGCAGTGAACTGTGAGCAGTGGGCAGTGGGCAGTGAGCAGTGGGCAGTGGGCGGAAAACAGTGAACAGAAAGCAGTGGGCAGTGAGCAGAGAGCAGAAAACAGTAAGCAGTGAGCAGAGAGCAGAGAGCAGAAAACAGTAAGCAGTGCGCAGTGAGCGGGTGTCAGAGGTCGGAGGGCAGACTTCAGAAATCAGAGGGCAGAGATCAGAAAACAGTAATCAGTGAACGGATCACGCGCTCACGCCTGACGTGCTAACGCTCTAACGCCTCACGATTTAACGGGGTAGTTGCTTCCAGTGCGGCGTGCAGGGTCTTCAGAGGCAGAAAAAGATCAAGGGGATCCTCCTTAAGAGGTATAAACCCAAATTGTTCATAATAATCTCGAGCTTCTGAGTTTTTTGCATCCACAAAGATACCGATAATACCAATGCTATTGGAAACTTGAAGGAGACGTTTCATGGATTCAACCATCATGATCGCTCCCAGCCCCTGACGCTGTCGATCAATAGATATGGCAAGCCGGGCGAGTTTGGCCGCCGAAGCCTTCGTTGGATATTTCTTGGAATACTCGGCAGGGAGTTCGGACGTAACAACCTCACACCCTGCGAGCGTGAAAAAACCTAAAATGGTAGCCGGAGCATCGGAATCAGTCAGAACAAATGTCCTGGAAATCCCTTTTTTCATGTGTTGGCCTGCCATTTTCATGAGATAATCATTCAATGCACCTACACCGCAATCGAAATTTTTTCGATCATGCCATCGTGAAAGAGGTTCGATGCGCAGCATTCAGAGAAGCTCCCGGTGTTTCCGGAAAGCCGTTTTCAGTTTTTCGTTCGGGATGGGCGGATTTTCGATGGCATCATAAAATTTTTTCGCGGATTCCCCTGAAAGCTGAATGATACGTTCTTGTTCAATTATCGTATGCGCCCGTTCCAAGGCGGACTGAACTAAAAATTGATTGACAGTAGCCCCGCTAAGATCCGCCGCTTGGCACAGAATCTGGTGTACATGCGCGGGCACGCGGGCAGATATACGTTCTGTTTTCATCGACATGTTTTGCCTCCATTTGCAATGGTATATCATCTTTCTAACGTGCTGGTGCCAAAATGGCAACAAAAATGACGAGGGATTTTTTCGTGCTTGGCGGCTTGAGCGAGGCGGGTGGGGTGAAAAATGGTGAACAGTGGGCAGTGAGCAGAAAACAGTGAGCAGAAAACAGTAATCAGTGAGCAGTGAGCAGTGAGCAGTGGGCAGTGGGCAGTAAACAGTGAACAGAAAACAGTGAACAGTGAACAGTAATCAGTGAGCAGTGAACAGTGGGCAGTGGGCAGTGGGCAGTGGGCAGTGGGCGGAAAACAGTGGGCAGTGAACTGTGGGCAGTGGGCAGTGGGCAGTGAGCAGTGAGCAGTGGGCAGTGGGCAGTGGGCAGTGGGCAGTGGGCAGTGGGCAGTGGGCAGTGGGCAGAAAACAGTGAACAGTGAGCAGTGAACAGTGAGCAGGTGTCAGAGGTCAAAAGACAGAGGTCAGAGGGCTGACTTCTGACAGCTGATCTCCGGAATCTGGCATTCAGTCACTGATATCTGACATCTGATCGCTGACATCTGAACTCAACTCCCCTCATTCCTCCCAATCATCGAGCGTCAACCCGGATATTCGGCTGAATTCTCTGGTATTATGAGTGACAAGCACTGCATCATATGCACGGGCAACGGCTGCGATAAGCATATCATTGGCACCGATTAATTTCCCTTGAGCAGCCAGGTCGGCACGAATGAGTCCATATCCATCCGCAGAGCGATCATCGAAAGGCAGGCTCGGCAAAGGTGAAAAAAACTGTTTCAAGGTTTGAAGATTTGCATCAACCCGCTGACTGTTCCTGGCGCCGAAAAGCAGTTGGGCTTTTACAATACTGCAAACGGCAATTTCGGATGGAGAGTGGGAGCGAAAATGCCGTTCTACGGATTTTGAAGTTCCATTAAGAAAGTTAATACAAACGTTGGTGTCCAATAGGTGCATAATTCTATTCCAAATCCATTCGTTGATCGAGAGGCAATTGTTCCGGTCGAACGATGGGCTCTCCTTGCCATGATCCGGCAAGATCAAAATAACCTTCCGGCCACTCTCCGGAAGTTTCCCGTTTTATAAGCAATGCCAAGTATTTCGAAGTGGAAAGATTGGCTTGCTTGGCTTTTTGTTTAAACAGGTCCGCGATTTCATCAGGGACATAACAATGTAATTGGGCCATGTATTCCCCCATATATATTTGTTGTATTTGTTTTAAATGATAATAGAACGTTTCCCGAAGTGTGTCAAGGCGTTACACGCGATTCCATTTCCTTGGCGTTCTTGACGGCTTTAGCTTCGCGGGCGAGAGAAATAGATAGTAATCAGTGAGCTGTGAACAGTGAACAGAGGTCAGGAGTCGGAGATTAGTGATCGGTGAAAGGCGGGAGAAGCGGACGCTATTCCCATCACGCACTATCGCGTTTGCGACTCACTCCTCACTCCTCACTCCTCACTCCTCACTCCTCACTCCTCACTCCTCACTCCATACGCTTCACGTCTTACGAATCATCACCCCTTTTCCATTTTTTTAACCATTCACCCAACGAGTGATCTGCCATGGAAGAAAGAAAAATTTCCCGTCTATCGGTGATCGAACATGCAATCGCAAGGATCAATGGAAAAGAAGGCGTCTTCGGCAATATTTCGGATATCAATCCATGTGGACTGTCGATGCAGTATCAAGCCAATGGCCAGTCCGTTAGCCATCATGGCCAGATTGACCTTTGCTTGGAAAAAGGCGATTTTTGCATATCCGGAATCCCTTGCGATGTTGTTTATGACAAAAAAATCCCCCCCAATGGGAAACAGAACTGCCGTGTTTGTGGATTGCGTTTCGGCGAAATGGACGACGAGCAAAAGGCCCGACTGCATCATTTTTTGTGTGATTACACCACGGATGACGGAAAGGAACGGCGTTTTGGCGATATCGTCATAGAAAAGTTTAGCATTGCGCGAGCTTTTTATTTGCCCTTTCTTGTCGATTTTTTCCTGCTGACCATTTCACTGCTCTCCGTCCATTATTTAAAACGGCAGACCTTTGACGTTTCAACAAATTATATCGCTTTGTTTGCCATATTTTACCTCTCTTGGTGGAGTATTTCCGTTGCCATGGAAAAGTACCACCGGATTTTCCAAAAAAGCTATTTCGATGGTCTCAGTGTGCTATTGAAATCCAGTATTGTGCTTTTGTATCTGGTTTCCATTATCGTTGTCGTTTCGGATTCGTTGTCCACCGTGTCACGTGTGCAGACATTCGGTACCTGCCTGGCCTATTTTCTCATCGAAACGACCCTCTATTCTCTGTATGCGATGATTCGAAAGGACCGTTTCCGTCGCATTCAGAAAAATAACCCGACGGATAAAAGCGATGAAAACAAAGCATCGATCATTCTGATGATATTTGATGCGCTGCTTTTACTGACAGCATTTTTCATCGCCAATTATATCAAGCGGGGGAGCATGATCTTTCCCCCGAGTTACGATAAAGCCTTGCTGCTGGTCTATACGGTGTGGGGATTGAGTATAATTTACGCAAAGAAATTCAACTATTCGATTTTTAATGCGTCGTTTCTGTCTGCGTTTAATTATTGCCTGCGCGCCGCTATGATAATGGTCGCCAGCCTAGGGGTAATCATCTTTTCTGTTCGTCTACATAATTATTCACGTCTGCAATTGTTCAGCGTGCCCGTTATCTTACTGGTCCTGGAACTCGGGCTCTATTACCTCTATTGGTTGTATCGGCACCAGGGGCGCATCGGAAAGGATGTCGAGACGATAACCGATGCCAAGGCGGCTATGCAAGCCTCGGATACCATTTTTGATCTTCCCACGATATGCCATTGCCCAAAAGTCGTCGAACCGGTCGAAACCAAACTCAAACACGCCTTGGGTTTTTTCGATCCAAAACTGTATGATTTCATATCTAATACAATCAATTTGGAAGCCATCGACAGATGCAAGTCGGCAATGATGAGCACGGCGGATATTTCCGAACTGGAAGCACTGGCCAACAACAGACACCAGCTTTTCGTTAATCTGCACAAGACCAACGATGTTCGCTGGTTTAACCGTTATTTTCTTCAGGTTTACCGAAAGCTTGAAAATCAGGGCTATTTCATCGGTAAAGCACACACAATCACAACTCACAAACAATATTACGACAAAAAATATCCAAAAATCATTTCCAGGATCTTCTACACGATCAACTTCTTCTGGTGTCGGGTATGCCCGAAACTGCCTGTTTTACAAAAACTATATTTTGCCATTACCAGCGGCCGCAACCGAATGGTCTCCAAAGCGGAGATTTTCGGCCGCCTATATTTTTGCGGCTTCAAGATCGTGGATGATATGGAGATCGACAACCGTCTCTATTTCATTGCCCGGAAAGTGCGAATGCCCGCCTTCCAGACCAATCCAACGTATGGCCCCCTGGTGAAGCTCAAACGGATCGGTTTCAATGGAGAGTTGATCACCGTGTTTAAATTTCGCACCATGTTTCCCTATTCCGAATTTCTCCAGGAATACATTTACGAAAAAAACAGCATAGAAGAAGGTGGGAAGTTCAAGAACGATTTCCGGGTTACCGGCTGGGGAAAATTCATGCGTGCCACCTGGCTGGATGAGTTGCCAATGCTTTATAACTGGTTGAAGGGCGACATGAAGCTTTTCGGGGTTCGGCCATTAAGCCGGCAGTATTTGGGCCTGTATACGGATGAGCTACGCAACCTTCGTAAAAAGGTCTTACCCGGATTGATCCCGCCATTTTATGCGGACATGCCGAAAACATTGCCGGAAATTATTGAATCCGAGCAAAATTATATCGAATCCTATTTGCATGCCCCAATTCAGACCCAGTTGAAATACCTGTGGCGCTCTTCAATCAATATTCTCATTAAGGGTGCGCGGAGTGGTTGAGTGTTGGATGCTATAGGGTGGGAAACAGTGAGCAGGAAACAGTGAGCAGAGGGCAGAGGGCAGTGAGCAGTGAACAGTGAGCAGAGGGCAGAGGGCAGAGGGCAGAGGGCAGTGAGCAGAGGGCAGTGAGCAGTGAGCAGATATCAGAGAGCGAAAAACAGAAAGCAGCTAAAGGATATAGAAGGTGGATGGATTCGAGGATTTAGAGGTTTGGAAAAAGGGGTGCCGTCTAACCATCGACATCTATCGTGCTTTTTCTAAGTGCAAGGATTATGGTTTTAAGGACCAAGTTCAGCGCGCTGCTCTTTCTGTACCGTCAAATATAGCTGAAGGCTATGAACGAAATAGCCCAAAAGATTTCGTACGCTTCTTAAATATTGCCCAGGGTTCAATTGGCGAATTACGCACCCAACTCTATCTTGCTCAAAAGCTATCCTACCTCGAAAGCGATCTATCGAATGAGCTGCTTGGCAAAAGCAAAGAAATATCTGCGATGCTTGCTGGCTTGAAAAAGTCGATTAAGGGGAAAGCCGGGCTGTAGGCCAGAAGAAGATATGGTAAGCAGAGATCAGAAATCAGAGAGCAGAAAACAGTGAGCAGTGAGCGGAAAACACTAATCAGTGAGCAGAGAGCAGAGAGCAGAAAGCAGTTCAAGGACTGAAGATGGAATAATAATAATTGGACCGTACCTTTTCTGCTCACTGCTTACTGAAACCTGCTCACTTTTCCATACCTTCTATTCATGGAAATAGGACCTTGCGCTCTCCCGCCTAACGGGTTCACAATAATAAACATAACAAAGGAGGAACCATGAAACGATTTATGATTGCTGTTCTATTTGTTGGGATTTTTACCTTTTTGCCGGGGCAGGCTTTCGCGGATTGGCAAACCGATTTCAAGACACTGGCCGATGCCGGGGATGTCCAGGGGGCTATTTCCGGTGCCATGGCTTCGGGAGCGGCGCCTTGCGATATCCTTAAAATGGGCATGACGCTCGATGTCAACCCATATACCCTGATGAACATGATTTTCACACAGAATAGCCAGGCGGCCAAGGAAGTGGCGGTCTGTGCAGAAGGATTCGACATATTGCCGGAATTGGTTGCCAGAGCGCTTTTTGACGCGGGCGGAGATCCGGCGGACATCGGTCTGGCCTATACACCCGTTGCGGGGCAACGGGCAAACCTAGGCGTCGCTCCGGGACAGCAACAACGGTACCGCCATGAAGGAGCGGCAGCCAGCCCAACCCAATGATGGTGTGTTCACGGCCGGAAGGCGGACTATCAATTTTTAATTCAGGAGAAGAGGAACGGCATGATGAAATACAATTGGATACGAGTAACCATGATTTGCCTATGTGGCTTGCTGCTCTTTTTTGGGGGGGGTGATACCGCCATGTCCGCCGAAGAGCCTCTTGGTGGACAAAGTGAGCTGACCGGCGATATTTTCGGCAAGGAGGGGGGGTGGATTCACGCGACCCTGGGGGCTTCCATGGCCTACACGGATAATGTGTACTATGCCGATTCGGACGAAGAGTCCGATACATTTTTTGTAATATCGCCAATGATGTGGCTTGCCATGCCGGGTACCAAGGAAGCGCCCATCGAAATCGTCAGTCAATCGACGAGCCTGGGGGGCATGAGGGTCAGCAGTCCGGCGCTGGAAAGGAATCGGCAATATCAGACCTACCTGATGTACAAACCGGTATTCGAACTGTATTCGGAATTTGATGATGAAAACCAGACAAGCCAGGATGTAAGCGGTTATTTTCAATACAATTTTGGGGAGCGCTTTTCCATAGACGTGCTGGATCGGTTTCTCGATTCCTATGAATCCAGAGTTCAAGGGGTCGATGGCAGAACCAGCGAATATACCAGCAACAGGTTCCACATCGCCACCCGCTACGAGATCGCCTCGAAAACGAGGCTCCGCCTGGACTACAACAATTTCATTATCTCCTATGAAGATGACGAGGATATTTATCGGGATCGTACGGACAATGGTGGTGCCGCCTATCTTTATTATGACCTGCTTGCCAAAACATCCTTGTTTATTAATTACACCTACAACAAAACCAATTATGATGACGATACCCGAAGCGATTCCGATACCCACGGTTTTTATGGTGGTGTCCAGTGGGAAGTAACGGAAAAAACATCAGGGGAAATCAAGGCCGGGTATCAGTTGAAGACCTTTGACGAGTCTGAAATAGAGGACGATTCGACTTTTTCGTTCGGCGCCGGACTGAATTATATAGTCACGCCGAAGACCGAAATCGATTTTTCGGCCAATCGGTCTTTTTCCGAAACCGATTATGAGAGGAGCAACTATGTCACATCAACGGATTTCTCGGCCGATCTGTTGATCCGCTTCACCGACAAGCTATCTTCCAGTCTGACGCTGGGTTGGTCACGGGACGAGTATGACGGCCAGGTAATCGATGCGGACGGGGTAGCAAAATCGATCGACGACGATGTTTTTGAAATTTCTCCGTCGCTGACCCTGGAGCCGAGGGATTGGCTGAAACTGATCGCCGGCTACAGTTTCGAGCGCCGGAATTCAAGTATCCTCTATAACGATTTCGATTGCAATACCTTCTATGTGACTGTTTCGGCGGGGTTTTAGAACTGTTCTATGAACGGAAAAATGGAACGAGATCCATATGAAAAATACATTAGGCATCATGGTGTTCGTGTTGGCGTTCTTCTCTTTGGCGTATGGGCAGGATTATATTATCGGAGAAGGCGACGTCCTCAAAATGACGGTATACGATAATGACGATCTTACCACGACCGTTCGGGTCAGTGGTGAAGGTCGCATAAATCTTCCATTAATCGGTACGGTGGACATCGGTGGCCTGTCCATGCCCCAAGCCCTAAAAAAAATAACGGATTCGTATGCCGCGGGCTACCTCGTCGATCCCCAGGTGCAATTGTTCGTACAAGAGTTTCAGAGCAAAAGAGTCACGATTTTAGGGCAGGTCATACGCCCCGGGCAATTGGAGCTGAGCAAGCGCACCACCCTCCTGGACCTGATCTCCAAGGCGGGGGGGCTGGCCAAGGACGCCGGCAGGGAAGCGGTGATCAAACGTAAAAATTCGGAAAGCGAGGAGCCGGACATTATTCGGGTTGATCTGGAACGATTGATCGAATTGGGTGATACGACCCAGAACCTGGTCGTTCAGGATGGCGATACCGTCTATGTGTCAAAGGAAGAGGAACTTTACGTTTATGTTTCCGGAGAAGTTAGACACCCCGACGCCTATCGTTACGATGAAGATAAGCCCCTGACGGTGCTGCATGCCGTTACGATTGCCGGTGGATTGACGGCCAAGGCCTCGGCGGGTCGAATTCGGGTGGTTCGAAAAAAGGATACTGGAGAGAACGAAGTCTTCAAGGGCACGAATATGGATTTCCCGCTGATTCCCGGGGATGTTGTCGTGGTACCTGAAAGTTTCTTCTAACAAATGAAAGGGACTGGCGTGGTAAGAGAAGAAGATCCATTGGTTGAGGATGAAATCGATTTAAAAGCGTTTTTTCTGGTGATCCGTCGCAGGAAATGGACGATCGCCGCGCTTACCTTGATGGTCTTTGTGCTGGCGATGGTGGGAACCTTGCTGACCGTTCCCGAGTACACCGCTACCGCGAAACTGTTGATCGAACAGTCCCAGAAAAATCCGTTAACCGATTATGTCGATAAAGCGAGATATCCGGAGTTTATCGGGACCCAGAGCGAGATTATCACCAGCCTGCCGGTGACACTCAACGTGGTTCGAATGCTGGGGCTCGAGGCGCGATATGACGAATTGATCAAGAATCCGGAGACGGATACCTCGATACGTGGCTTTATCAAACGCTGGGTTGGTCAGACCAAAGCATTTGCCAAGGGAATGTTGTTTAATTCCACCGCGCCCTCCGATGGTTTGGAAGACCAGGATGGTTTCAAGCCGATCGACAAGGAAGCGGAACTGGCACATCTGATCAGCGAGAAAATCATGATCAAACCCGTAAAGGATACGCATGTTGTATCCATCAATTTTACCTCTTCCAATCCTGAATTGGCCCGCCAGGTGATCAATACCATGGTGGATGCATATATGAAACGCATCAATGAAATGCGATTGGAAGCCTCTTCCGCGACCATCCACTGGATGAGTACAAAGGCCGACGAGGAACGTAAAAAACTGGAGAAATCGGAGAAACTGCTTCAATCCTACATGCGTCAAAGCGATATCGTCACCGTCGAGGACCGAATCGCCATCATTCCTCAGAAGATATCCGAGATTAGCAGGGCGAGCACCGCGGCCGAGACGCATCGTCACGACATAGAAACCCTGCTGCGTTCATTGCGCAGGGTTCAACATGACCTAAAAGCCGCAGAGACCATCCCCTTTATCGCCGGCAACGAGTCGGTTCAAATGATTCGCCGCCAAATTCTGGAAGCGGACCAAAATGTGATGGAGCTGTCAAACAAATATGGCCCCAAACATCCGAAAATGAGGCGCATCCAGGCGGATCTGAAAGCACTCAAGGAAAAATACAACCAGGAGGTTCGGCGGGTCATCAAAAGCGTTGAAAACGACTATGCGTTGGCCCGGGATAAAGAGGAAAACCTGAAGGCGTTGTTGGAAAAGACAAAACAGGATGCGGCCCTCTTGAATGAGAAGTTCATCCAGTACGGAATCCTGAAGCGCGAGGTGGATTCCAACCGTGTATTGTATGACGCCCTGGTTAAAAAGATAAAGGAGCAAAGCGTTTCGGAAGAGGCTCAGACCGTGGATGTCTGGGTTGTCGAATCGGCCAAGAAACCGGAGATTCCGAGTAACCGGCGACTGAAAAAAAACATGGTACTATCTCTTATCCTGGGGCTCATGGGGGGGATGGGACTGGCCTTTTTGCTTGAGTATCTGGACAACACGGTAAAGGTCGCCGAGGATGTCGAACGCAAATTGGCGCTGCCCGTGCTTGGCTCGGTGAGCCTTTTGTACGATAAGGACCAGAAGGAGCTGGCTGCCGAAACAGTTGTCATGGTGGATGCTCCCAAGACAAACATTGCCGAAAATTATCGTTCCATCCGTACCGGCGTCATGTTGTCTTCCAGTAAAGGGGCGCCCAAAAGCCTGTTGGTTTCCAGTAGCCATCCAAAAGATGGCAAAACGACCGTGGCCTCGAATCTGGCGCTATCCTTGGCGCAGGCCGGGAAAAAAGTACTGCTGATCGATGGTGATATGCGTCGCCCTCGACTCCATGAGGTTTTTAAACTGGACAAAAAGGTTGGTCTGAGCTCGTTTTTGTCTGGAATGTCCGACTTGAAAATTTTTCAGAAAGGCCCGATTCCCAATTTGATGATTCTTCCCGCCGGGCCGATTCCACCGAACCCCTCGGAGCTCCTGGCCGGCGACAGGCTAAGTGAACTTATCAATGCTTGCCTGAGTTCAGCAAAATTCGATCACATCATTATCGATACTCCCCCTCTGTTGCATGTCCCGGATGGGCTGATCATCAGCCGAAATGTTCAACATTGCATTTTGGTCCTGCGCTCGGGGACGACAACCTATGCCGTTGCCGAAAAAGGGGTGAGGGCGTTGGAGAGCGTCAACGCGAATTTGTTGGGCATTGTCGTCAATGGCGTCGATTTGCGACGGGCCAGTTATTACGAGTATGATTATTATCGGTATGGATCTGGTTATGGGTATGGGGGGGAGGAGGAAAAGGGGGAGAAAGAGCTGAAGGCTGAAAGCTGAAAGGGAGAGGGTTGAAGATGAAAAGCTCAAGGCTCAAGGCTGAAAGCTGAAAGGAGGAAGATGAAAAGCTCAAGGCTGGAAGCTGAAAGTTAAAAAGCTCAAAGGTCAAGGCTCAAAGCTGAAAGGAATAAGCTCAAGGCTCAAAGGTGGAAGCTCAAGGCTCAAAGGTGAAAGCTGAGGGCTCAAAGCTGGAAGGTGAAAGCTGAGGGTTGAAAGGGAGATGCTGAAAGGTGAAAGGAAGAAGCTCAAAGCTGGAAGGTGAAAGCTCAAAGGAGGAAGCTGAAAGCTGAAAGGAAGATGCTGAAAGGTTTGTAGACTATGCAATTTGCTTATGAGAATTTGGAAGTATGGAAAAAGGCTGCGGTGGACCCCATTGGCAAGCCGTGTGACTCTTTTCCTTTGAGCTTTCAACTTTCAGCCTTCAGCTTCTAATCTTACAGCCTTGAGCTTTCATCTTTCAGCTGAAAGGTTTTTGGATGATGAAATTTGCCTATGAGAATTTGGAAGTATGGAAAAAGGCGGTGGCCTTTTCCGTTGTTGTATTCTCGACAATCGCCTACTTTCGGGGTTACTTACACGTTTGCCGGCCGGCACTCCCTCGCCCCTTGTGGGAGAGGGCCGGGGTGAGGGGTGTTAAATCCGGCTCTATTCCAAATGAAAAAGGTTGTTTGTCGATTGTCCCCCCCCTCATCCTGTCCTTCTCCCGCCGTGGGGAGAAGGGACGCCGACCGGTTACTTTACGGGTCACAGTTCCTTGGGACGTTCCCGGCCCCCCAACTTTTCATTCAGTCAACGACATTTAGTGCCACCAGCATCCTCATGAATATCGCCGAGGGTAAGGGGCGATTTTCTAGAAGCTAAAGGAATTTGGAATTGAAATCGCCTCGATGCTAAAAGGACTAATAAATTCGATAAAATTATAAAATAAATGGGTTACATGCAAAGCTCAATGACATTGCCAAATCGTGTGACTCTTTTCCTTTGAGCCTTGAGCTTTCAGCCTTCAGCTTCTGATCTTACAGCTTTGAGCCTTCAGCCTTGAGCTCTCAACTTTGAGCTCCTCTCTTTCAGCTTTCAACCTTTCAGCTTTGAGCTTTTCAATATGAACAATCAATTCAAACCAATCCCCCCCCAACCCAAAGCCGCCCTATGGCTTTTATGGATAATTTTGATCTTCGCCCCCCTGGCTCTTGGTTCCGTAACGAGGTGGGCGATCACGCTGGTCGAGGGCGGCACCTGTGTCGCCCTTTTTTTGTTTTTGTTTCATGGACTGCGGTATCGATCTCCGCTTTACCGGGTACCGGGCTTGTTGCCGATGCTTCTGGGGCTTGGCTATCTGTTGCTTCAAACGCTGCCTTTGCCGCCGGGTTTGGTGAAACTCGTGTCTCCTGCCGCTTGGGAGATTTGGACAAATCCGGCCATTGCGCAAAACGCAGGCCAATGGATTTGTCTATCCGTTTATCCACATGCGACATGGCTTCAGTTTTTCAGGATAGCATGCTATGGTATATTCTATATACTTGTAATCCAGATCCTGACGCGCTCACAATCATTAAAGCAGACCGTGGCCGTCATAACCCTTTTCAGTATGGGGCTTGCGGTCTTCGCCATTGTTCAGCATTTGTCGTCCGATGGTAAAATCTACTGGTCAATCGGTTCGATTGGAAGTGGGGTGAGCGGCCCCTTTTTTAACCGCAACCATTGGGCCGGGTTCATGGAGATGACCCTGCCGTTGGCCCTGGCCATCTTTTTGTACCTGAGGCCGCGTACCGTTTATCGGTCGTTGCGCTTGCGATTGGCGGAAATGTTCAGCCGCCAAACTACCGATCATCACCTGCTGACGGGTTTTGGCGTGGTGATGATGGGGGTGTCGGTCCTCATGAGCCTGTCACGATCGGGCATTGTCTGTCTTGGGCTTTCCTTATTGTTCTTTACGCTTTTGCTGAGGCAAAAACGCGTTTTTCGCAACCGGGAAATGATTGTTATCGTTGTGGCCGGTTGCATGTTGCTTTTCCTGACATGGGCGGGATGGGGGCCCATTGCGAATCGATTTGACAAGTTGTTGGACGAGGCGGGAAACCTTGACAGCAACAGACCGGTTTATTGGCACGACAGCGCTGGTATCGTCAGGGATTATCCCCTGGCGGGCTCCGGAGTTGGCACCTTTGAAACCATTTACCCCTCTTATCGGACGATTACCGGGTATTTCACTCTTAAGCATGCCCATAGCGACTGGATCGAGGTGCCCGCCGAAGCAGGGGGCATTGGTGTTCTCTTGGGCCTGTGGTTTCTTGGCGCCGTTGTGGTATCCACCCTGCGAGGAGTGGCGAAGCGAAAGGATTTATACGCCATTTTGCTGCCCATCGGATGTCTGACCGGCGTATTCTCGATTTTGTGCCACAGTGTTACCGATTTCAATCTGCAAATCGGCGCCAACGGTCTTTATTTTTCGTTTCTTTTGGGACTGGCAGTGTCCGCGAGCCATACCCGGCATCACCGGATTCATGATTCCAGCTTGTCAAGGACGAGCGGAAAATTGGGCTGGTTCGGGTATATGGCCGCTTCCCTCGCGCTTTTGGGTGGCATCGTTTGGTTCAACGGCCGGGGGCTGGTTGGCGATTATTGTGCTTCCTATATGAAAGGCAGATCGGCGTTTGACATACAATCCCAGGAAACATTGCAGCCCATGGCCGAGGTGATGGAACAGGCCGTGCGGTGGGACCCCATGAATGCCAATCATGCCTTGATAAAGGCCGACCTTGCATGGCAGCTCAAAGATGTGGATCAGGCGGCTAAAGTCTATGACCGCGCGGTGAGGCTAAGCCCGGCCAACGGCAATATTAATTTGGCGCGCGCTCTTTTTTATGCGGCGGAAATGCCGAATACACAAGTGGACGGTATGTTTCGGACGGCCATTCGGCGATTTGTCGTCAACCCGGCGGGCTATAGGGAATATGCCCGATGGCTGTTTGCCCAAAATCAAAGGGAGGAAGCTTCAAACCTGATCACCCGATCCATTGCCATGCAACCGACCGATAATAAAAACACCCGCCAATGCCTGGTAATCCTGGTGGTCAACGGGGTAAGCGACGATGATATCGGCAAGCTGTTGCCGGAACGGGTGCAACCGCATCTGGCCTTTGCCGAATATCTGGCGGCCCTGGATTCGCCCCATGCGGCGGATGCCTATGAAAAGGCCCTGTCGTTCGTGGAAAAGGAGCCGAAAGTCAATGTCCGCTGGTTTTGGCGCGCGAATCGGTATTTCGCAAAAGAGAAGCGCGATGAAGATAGGTTGCGCCTTTTCAAGCGGGCCGTGGCGGCGGTGGACAATCATGCCGGATTGCGGGTGCAGTTGGCGCGGCTATATGAAAAACAGGGCTTTTCCTACCGGGCCGAGGAAGAGTACCGTCAGGCGTTGTTACTGGACCCTGATAACAAGGTGGCTCGACGGTTTATGGAAAAGATTGATGGTAATCAGTGAACAGTGAACAGTGATCGGTGTGCAGTGGGCAGTAAGCAGTGAACAGTGATCGGTGAGCAGTGGGCAGTGAGCAGTGAACAGTGATCGGTGGGCAGTGGGCAGTGGGCAGTGGGCAGTGGGCAGTGGGCAGTGGGCAGTGGGCAGTGGGCAGTGAGCAGTGGGCAGTGAGCAGTGGGCAGTAAGCAGTGGGCAGTAAGCAGTGAACAGTGAACAGTAAGCAGTAGTCGGTGAGCCGTAAACCGTTAATGGGATTAAGTGGTGTCTCTCCACGAAGGAGTAAATACCGTGAAATATATTATCAGCATAATTGTACTGATCGTCATTGTCAGCATCGGCACGTTGTTCGCCCTGAAAAAACCGCCTCCCGTAGGCACGCCGGTTTTGTCCATCAATGATCGCGCATTCACCCAAGCTGAATTCGACAATCGATATAAAATGCAACCTTACCAAAAGGGCGATAAATCCGAATTCGTTCAAACGCTGATCATGCGTGAATTGCTCATCCAGGCCGCCAAGAACCAGGGTATCGACAAAGAGGAGGCTTTTCGATGGTCGATTCAGAATTTTTACGAGCAATCCTTGATCAAGGTTCTGATGGACCGGCAATACAAGGCCCTGGAGATGGCTGCCACGGAAGAACAAGTGAATCGTTGCCTCGGGTTGATTGACAAGAAGCTGACGATTACAGAATTCATTTCTGAAAAGCCGTCTGCCAGCGGCATCCCGAACGAACCGTCACGTCAATTTACCGATCGTTTCGAAAATCTGTCCGCGGAGTTGCAATTTGCCGTTTATTCCTTGGTCGTCGGGGAAATCTCGGCGCCTATCGCCATGGGTGGTGTTTATTATGTTTATCGGTTGGATGCTTTGGAGGAGGCAAAAGCGGCCGGTCCTACCATGGATCGGGAGCAGGTTCGGCAGCTTTTATCCGAACACCTGACCGCCAAGGCGGTTGAAAAATGGATCGATTCCTTAAAGAAACAGGCAGATATTAAAGTGGCCATCGATTAAGGGAAATCTGATGAAGCGCAAAAAATACTTTATCAAAAGCAATCTTCAGGGAAAATGGATGTTGGGGTATTTCTTCCTGGTCCTTTTGGGAAGTATCATCTTTACCTTTGTGTTTTCGATGTTTACGGCAGACACGCTATCCATTACCTACGATGCTTACCGACTGGAGATAGGCGATACGCCGACGATTCTGATTCAGCGCTTTTTTCGGGCCAATTGGATTTCGATCGTGTTTGGTGGGCTTGCGGTCGTGTTGATCTCCTTGTTTGCCTCCCACCGCGTCGCCGGGCCATTGTACCGGTTCGAGAAGGCCGTGGATGCCATGATTCAAGGCCGAATCGGTTATCAAATACGGCTTCGCAAACATGATGAAGGCAAAGAGCTGGCTGAAAAGATCAACCGGCTTAACGACGCCATGGCTGCAACCATGACGGATATTCGCGACGCGGCATCGGCAATAGAGAACGCCATGCCGGAATTGGAAGGGGCAAATACCGCCAACGTCCGCGATGCGCTGCAACGCCTTAATGCGTCACTGGATAAATTCGATATTCGGAAATAGGATGAAAAGCCGCTATTGGTGTTTTCATAGACGCTTTCTTATATGGATACTGCTATGGGTTTTGTTTCCTGCGGCGGGAGCTGCGGGAGTTGAACTTGACTCACGCTACTGTACGTTGATCTATCGGGACGCCGAACAACTGGCGGCCTTCAACAAAAAGCTTTATATGGGGCGGCTGGCTCGCATCGTCCGGGCCCGCAATAATGTCACTATTGCCGACGAGGTGTCCAATAAACTGGATGTGATTGTAGAAAAGGTGGAAACCGTTTTGGACATGTTTCCCCAGAAGATCAAGCTGACGGTCATGCTGTTTGACAAACCCGATGAGGTTCAGGCCGCTTACTATCGACTCTATCAAAAGCGAGTAAACTATATCGCCTTTTACGCGCCAGGCAAGGCAACCCTGTTTCTGTGCACCAAGAAATTGAATCTCCGTGTTATTGCGCATGAAACCGGTCACGCCGTGGTGGATCACTACTTCAAGGTGATACCCCCCGTCAGAATTCACGAACTCATGGCGCAATTCGCCGAATCGCATATCTTGGATTGAAAAACCATTATTGGGGACTTGGGTGGCTATAAGATGAAAGGTTGAAAACGCGTTTCATTCATACATAAAGGCGGGACAAGTAAAAACAAAACAGGGCGGATGAGAGTATCTCTCACCGCCCTTTTCTTTGGTGCTAAAGAAAACTGATCCAATTTTGCCAACCACATGTAGGATGCCAAATATGATGGTGGTGCAACCATCAAAATTGTCATAATCGTTGACAAACGGAAATGGATTTTTGAATTAAATGAGCCCCAGGTAAGGGGCTTTTTTTATGCAAAAAAAATGGGGTGACGGTTGTCGGACCGGAGCACCCCAAAAAATTGGGTCGTTTTTACGACCCACTCCAAAGAGACTCCAATGATAGTTCCCGTTTGTGTAAATCTTAAGGAAATTGATGAACTCGGCCGATATTTCAACTGGCCGAGGCCCGGCGATTGTGCCAGATGTCGTTCATCGAAAATTTGGGGGAAAAACAAGGATAAGGCTATATATAATTGAGAACCTTCTCAATCAACCTGCTGAATTGCGCCTGCTCCTCAGCAGTCAATTCGGATACGATCTCCTGGGTCATCCGTATGTGGAATTCGTGATGCTCCTCGAAACGGGCCTTCCCCTCAGCGGTAAGCTCGATCAAATATGACCGCCTGTCGCTTTCATGGGGCTTGCGCATCAGCAGTCCCTTTTTCTCCAGCCGGTCCACGGCCACGGTCAGGGTACCGGTGGTTACACCGATTTTCTGAGCCAGATCCTTCATTTTAATGGCCCCCTCGTGCCCTACAATCTCGATGGTGTGAACCTGCGAAGTTGTAAGCCCGCTATCCCGGACCACTGAATCTTCCCAATGTGACAGCTTCTCGTAGAATTCTACGATTATCTTCGATAGATGCGTGATTTCCATAGCCTTTCTTACCATAATCCCTTGAGCAAAACAATTTCCATTAAATGTTTGATAATCAAAATGATTGACATCCAAAACAGAATTATTTAAGTTGGCCATCAAGTAATTTGACAATCAAACATTTAGAAACGGAAGTGTGATTATGATCGGGCGGTATTCGGATTTAAGCGTGTACAGAGAAATTGTGATCTCACGGGATTCTATCAAGGCGGGAACAGGCGCGGTTCTCATCCCCATCGCTTTGGGGGCGGATGCCTGTTGGGGACAGCAGATCCACTGGCTTGGAACGGCGCTGTTGCTAGTCTCCGTGGCCATCAACGGCCTGCCCATTGTGTGGGAAGCGCTCAAGGGCATTTTCAAAAGGCAATTGAACGTGGATGAGCTGGTCAGCATTGCCATCACGGCCTGTCTCATAACCGGCAATTATCTGGAGGCGGCCGTGGTGTCGGCCATCATGGTCCTGGGAGCGCTGGTGGAAGAAGCGGTCAGCGATTCCGCCCGTCACGCCATCCGCGAATTGATGGAGGTCACCCCGGACAAGGCCGTCAAAGAGGTTGATGGAAAGGAAAAAGAGGTGGATGTGGCCGACATCCGAAAAGGGGATATACTGGTGATCAAACAGGGCCAGACAATCGCCGTGGACGGCCAGATTATCTCCGGCGCGGCCAGTGTGGACGAAAGTGCCGTAACCGGAGAATCCGTGCCCGTGGAAAAGGATAAAGACCATGCTGTTTATGCCGGCAGCATCTGCGTACAGGGATACGCCCGTGTCCGGGCCGAAGCGGTGGGAGAGGATTCCACCATGGGTAAAATGATCGCCCTGGTTCAAGCCGCAGAGCAAAGCGGCACTTCGGACGCACGCATGGTGGACCGGTATGCGGCCTGGTTCACGCCGGTGATCCTCTCCGCAGCCACGCTCACCTTTTTGATCACCCGGGATGTGAGCCGGGCAATCACCGTCCTGATTGTCGGCTGCCCCTGTTCCTTTCTCCTGGCAGGGCCGGTAACCACGATTGCAGCGGTGGGCCGGGCCGCCAAAGCCGGCGTTCTGGTCAAAGGGGGGCAGTATCTGGAATCGGTCGCCCGGGCAAAAGTGTTTTGCTTTGATAAAACCGGAACCATCACGCAAGGGGCGCCCGTGGTAACGCACATTCGCCCCCAAGAGAATCAAAACCCCGATCAAATTCTCAAGCTGGCCGCATCGGTAGAGAAAAAGAGCCTTCATCCTCTGGCCCAGGCCATCGTAAACGCAGCGGTTGACAAGAACCTGGACCTGCCCGAAGCGGACAGGATTCAGACCCGGACCGGCATCGGGATCTCCGGAACGGTGGATGGGAACCTGGTCAGCATCGAAACGGCGGCCGATTCCGATGCGGACACCTGTGTCATGGTCTTCCATGACGGACAGGCGTTGGGCACGATTCACTTCGAGGATCGCCCCAGGTCCGAGGCTGGACAAACCATTGACCTGCTCAAAAAGCTGGAAATAGATCAGACCGTCATGATCTCCGGGGACCAGGAAGCGCCAGTGGCAAGGGTGGCGCGGCAAGTGGGCATTCAATCCTGGTTTTCGGCCCAGAAGCCGGAAGACAAGCTGAACCGCCTCAAGGCCTTTAAAGACAAAAAGCTGGTCTATGTGGGAGACGGAATCAACGACGCTCCGGCCCTGAAGCTTGCCGATACCGGAATCGCCATGGGGTTGCGGGGATCTGACGCAGCCCTTGAGACCGCGGATGTGGTGCTCATGAACGATGACCTCTCGCGGCTCCCCCTCCTGGTGGTTCTCAGCCGCAAAATGGTCAGCCGCATCAGACTCAACATCGGCTTGAGCTTCGGGCTCAACGCCCTTGCCGTTGGGGCGGGCTCCCTCGGCATACTGACACCGATTATGGGTGCGGTTTTTCACAACCTTGGTTCGATCCTGGTGGTTTCTCTGGCTGCGGCGTTGCGGTATGGAAAAATTAACGTGCAGACGGGGACGCGTGCAGAAGGGGACATTCTATATTCCCCGGGCGATTCGAGGTTAAAACCCAGGTCATCCGGTTTGGATAGTCGGTCTTGATCTTTATTTCGGCTAATGGCCCATGTCGTCTCGCTCCCACGCTCTGCGTGGGAGCGCCGCGTTTATCATGCCTTTAAATATGGGTTCCCACGCAGAGCGTGGGAACCAGGCGGTTCGAGGCTTAAAACCAAAATCGCCCGGTTAGGAAAATCTCAGTCATCCTTAGAGCGTTTTTTCCCCAAAACCGCCTGCATGGCCGATTGCCAGTGGTCGACCTCGTCGGCGGTGACCACATTCACGTTTCCGCCCTGGAAATCGCCGGTGACATCGCCGATGGTGTCCTCCAGGGTGGCCTCGGCGTCCAGATAGGCTTCTTTTAAGCGGTCCAACAGATCCGGATCGGCTTTCCAGATGCCGCGACCTTCGGCCTCCAGCAAACGGCGTCCGATTTCTTCCAACGCCCAGGGGTTCACCTCCTGAAACCACTTCTTCATCTCGGGATTGATCACGAAGGTCTCGGCGATTTCATCGAAGATCCAGTTGTCCACCTGCTTGGTGGTGGCGCCGAAGCCGTAAACCCGGCCGATGCGCTTGGACAGATCGCCGGCGCCCTTGTAGCCGTGATCCTTCATGCCCTGGATGTACTTGGGGTGCAGCAGCCGGGTACGCACCACGCGGCGCATTTCATCGGCGAAATCGGTGACGGCAATGTTTGCCGGATCACGGGTGTCGCCATAATAGGTGTGGGGTGTTTTGCCCGAGAGGGTCTTGGCGGCCACGGTCATGCCACCGTAATTGCCATAGTAGCCGCAGCAGTTGAGAAAGTCTCCCTCGTCGGAGATATGCTTGTCAAAGGTTACTTCGACTCGTGAGAGGTTGGCCATTAGCTCGGGATGAGCCTGGACGCCGTAGGTTGCGTCTCCGGCCCCGCCGCCATAGGCATAGCCGTTCCAGAACACATAGACATCGGAGAGGTCGTTCTCTGTTTTCCAAGCCGAGGCCAGTACCGCCAGGTTGACCCCGGCCTTGTAAACGCCCGGCTGGGCGCAGAAGATGCGGTAGCTCAAGCGCCGGAAGGCTTTCTCGTCGTCCAGGGTGAGATTCTGCTCGGCGGCCTGGTCGACGATATGTTTTCGCACGAAATTGACCTCGGGCGGCTCATCCAACAGGGAAACGGCCTGGATGACTTCATCGATGTACTTGACCGAATCGGGAAAACAGTCCCGGGTGATGCCAGAGACGCGGATGTTCAAATCGATGCGCGGGTGGTCCAGATTCTCGGCCTGGATGATTTCAAAACCGTCCACCTGGCCGTTTGCTTTCCAGCGCGGCCGAACGCCCAAGAGATGCAGCATCTGCCCCATCTGCTCACCATCGGCACGCATGATATCCGAGGCCAGCCAGACCATGCCAACGGTTTCGGGGTAGCGATTTTCTTCTTTCAGATGACGCGCCATCAGGGCCTCGGCCAACCGCTCACCCACGCGGCAGGCGGCCAGGGTGGGGATGCGCGTGGGGTCCACGTTGTAAAAGTTGCGCCCCGTGGGAAGAATATCGTAACGGCCCCGGGAGAGGTAGCCGGATGGCCCGGCCGCAACATGTCCGCCGGACATGGCCGAAAGCAAAACATCAATTTCCCGGGATTTTCCCAGACGCCCGTCGATCTCGACCACCAGATCGGCAAAGCGCTTGAAACGCGCCAACAGAGCGTTGCCGGGTAAGGCGTCTGTCATATCCATGAGAACATCCATTACCGATTCGCCGGCCATGACACGGGCAATCAGGGCGTGGGCCGCGCGGTCGGCATC
The DNA here is from genome assembly GCA_963668455.2 of uncultured Desulfosarcina sp. Lineage (GTDB taxonomy): Bacteria > Desulfobacterota > Desulfobacteria > Desulfobacterales > Desulfosarcinaceae > Desulfosarcina. The sequence continues at coordinate 171,108 of CAXXOY010000006.1, read as the reverse complement.
CAGCAGAAGCTGACCGTAGGGTTTGCCGCATTTGCCATAAAGCCCCGGCTGCCTAAGCGCTTTCCCGATGTCCTCACCCCACAGTTCGAAGATCAATCGTCTGCTGTTGAGGGGATTGTCGCTGTCAAAACGCAGGATCGTGTTGATGATCTCGGCCCGATCCTCACCCTCGGGGATCTCGTCCAGAATGTGCATGCCGATTTTTGTCTGGCTGTTTTTGACCTTTGAAATCGCCTCGTGGCAGCGAACCGTCAGATCCTCGAAAGAGGAGGCGTTTGCATCGATCTCCTCATCCAGGTGATGTCGCTCGATGGCCGCGCGGATCAAATGCTCCAGCTGATGGGCTCGGGCCGCATCCTGGGTGCGGGCGCGCTGGTGCTCGTCGAGCAGTTCCTCCAATTCCTCCATGCCGCCGTAGGTATCGGCGGTGGTCATGACCGCCTGCAGATGGTCCACCAGAACGGCATTGCTGCGCCGTTTGGCCACCACGCCCTCGGCCGGATTGTCGGCATTATAAATGTAAAGATGGGGCAGGTTGCCGATGGCGATGTCGGGCCAGCAGGCGCCGGAGAGACCGGCACCCTTACCGGGGAGCCATTCAAGATCTCCATGGGTGCCGACGTGGATGATCACATGAGCACCGAAGACGCGCTCCATGGTCATGTAAGTGGCAATGTACTGGTGTGGCGGCGGAATATCGGGATCATGGAGAATTTTGCACACCTGGCCGTCGCAACGGGAGCCGGCGCATCCGCGCTTGGGCTGGATGATCACGTTGACGTTGCCGAAGTTGAGACCGGTGATCACCAGTTTGCCGTCATGGATCATGCTGGGCGGCACGCCGTTCATAGCCTGCCCCGGCGGTTCGCCCCAGCCATCGATAAGCTGCCGGCGCGCCTTTCCCGGCAATTCCGTGAACCATTTTTCGTAGGTCTCATTCTCAAGCAGCGTGAGATAACCGCCTTTGTCCACGATTTCCTCCACGGTGGTCCAGCGGAATTCGGCGATGGCCTTTTTCTGCAAAAAGGTTTGCATCAGCACTTCGCCCGACTCGGGAATGTTCTCTATTTGGTACCCCTGATCCGCCATGCGCCGCAGGATGCGCACCACGCTTTCGCCGGTGTCGAGACCGGCGCCGCCGCCCAGGCTGGCCTCCAGGCCGGCGCATTCGTTTTTGTGAAATACGAAAACCACCTTGCGCTGGGCTTTTGGTGTTGCAGCCAGACGGGTCCAATTGACCACACGGTTCGCCAGGCGCGCCATGCGTTCGGCGATGGGTTCGCGGATCTCGAAAACGGCGTCGGTTTTCTCATCGGAGACCTTGCGGCTGCACGCCATGAGAATGGGTTCGATGTTGCCTTCGAATTCGGGCATGGCAATGCCGAAGGTCACCTCGCTCAAAAGCCCCTGGGGATTTTCTTCCCACTCGCGGGTGTCCTGGCTGTAGGCCACCACCGGCTTGACCACTGGAATATTGAGGCGGGCAAAAAGCTCAACCGTTCGGGCGGCAACCCCGGTGTTGGCCAGATCGCCGCCCCGGGCTTCACGCCCCAGAAAGAAGAAGTGTAGGTTGATCAGGGCCTGTATCGTTGATTGGCCGTTCTCATCCATGAAAAAGCGCTCGATGGTCTCAAGCGGGCCCAGGGCGTCGGCTTCCTCGTCCCGCACCCCATGGGAGAAAACCGGCAGGACGTTGACGCCTCTTTGGGTCAGGGCCTCGATCAACTCCGCTTCCAGGGAACCATCGGTGTTGGTGAAGGTGTGGCGGGAGAAGAGAATCCCCACGGTCTGGGGATGCTCGGCCGGGTGGGCCTGGCGATAGGCCTTAACCGTGGGATAGACCGTTTGGTCCGGCGGGTGCAGGATGCCCTGCCAGGGCAGTGGTACGGGCTCCTGCACGGGGATGCTTGGATCAACCTGGTGGGCGACGAAATCCAGAAGCCGCCGGTAGTTCTCCACCCCGCCTTCGGCGATATACGCGTAGGCCCCGGCGCAGACGGACATCTCCACCGTGGATTGGCGGCCCCAGTTGGCGGGATCGAAGGAGGTCGTGACGATGGTCTTGCCGGCGGTGAACTCCTCCATGCGGGCATTCACCTCTTCCCAGAATCCGTCGGTGGTCCAGTAGAGGAAAACAATGTCTGCCTTGGCCGCGCTCTTCCAGAAAAGCTCCAGCGTTTCCAGATTGTTGTCGATCTCTTTCTGGGAGAAGATCGTCAGCTTCACATGCTTGCTGGCTTCGGCGGCCGCGAGAAAAGTCGGTAAATAGGAGCCCCACATGATGGAGACGATGTGGATGGGGGAGGGTGTTGGCATGATGGATTTCCTTTACTAAAGGGCTTCTTGCCCTATTTTATTTTGACGAATCCGTCTGAATGGCGATTATTGTTTTACACCTGGTTCCTACGCTCTGCGTGGGAACCTATTGGCAGATACATGGCGCTCCCACGCAGAGCGTGGGAGCGAGATGGACCTATACCGATTAGTGCTTTCCCGCACAGCGGAGTGGATGAATAAAAATCTGCCCGTTATCCCGGTGCACGGCGGCATCCACACCGTAAACCCTGCGGATGATCTCCTCGGTCAACAGCTCATTGGGGCGGCCATGGCAAAAAACGGAGCCATTTTGCATCATAAGAATATCATCGGCGAAGCGGCCGGCAAGGCTCAGGTCGTGCACAGCCATGACCGCGCCCATGGATTTCTCGCGCACCAGGGAGACGACCATCTCCATGACCTCCAGTTGGTGGTAAAGATCCAGGTTGCTGGTTGGCTCGTCAAGCAGTAGATAATCAGGCTCCTGGGCAAGCGCCCTGGCCAGCAGCACCTTCTGAACCTGTCCCCCGGAAAGCTCGCCGGCATCGCGCATGGCCAGGTCATCAAGCCCCAACTGCTGGATCACACGGGCCGCCTTGGTCTGATCTTGTCGCGATGGCCGCCACGTGGCATGGGGCCGACGGCCGGTGAGCACGGTTTCGAAAACACTCATGGAGAAGCGCGACGGAAGATTCTGGGGCACGTAACCGATTTTGCGGGCCAGGGCCGCGTTGGTGAGGCGATTGGCGCCCTCGCCATCGATGGTGATCCGGCCGCCACTGGGGCGGATGATCCGGGCGATGCATTTGATCAAGGTGGTTTTGCCCGCGCCGTTGGGGCCCACCAGTCCCAGTATTTTTCCTCTGGACACGGTCGCCGAGATGCCGTCCAGCACCGTGGCCTGTCCATAGGTTGCCTGAATGTCCGTGATTTCCAGCATTACCAGTGGTTTCTTTTTCGTTTGAGCAGAAGATAGAAGAAAAACGGCACCCCGATAAAAGAGGTGACGATGCCGATGGGCAGGATGTGAGGCGCCCAGAGAACCCTTCCCAGGATGTCGGCCGTCAGGACCAGCACCGCGCCCACCAAACCCGAGGCCGGCAGGAGATAGCGGTGGTCGCCGCCGATGATCATGCGTGTGATGTGGGGCGCCACCAGGCCGATGAAACCGATCACGCCGGCAAAGCAAATGCAGCCGGCGGTCATCAGGGAGGCGGCGGTGATGCCGTGCATGCGCAGCCGGGCCACATTGACGCCAAGCGCCGTGGCCGATTCGTCGCCCGCGGTGAGCAGATCGAAATCCCAGGCGCGGCGCAGAAGATAGGGCAGGGGGCCGCAAACCATAATGGCCGCCAGGGTGATTTCCGGCCAGCCGGCCTTGGACAGGCTGCCAAAAAACCAGAACACGATCTGATGCACCTGTTCCATGGTGCCCATGTATTGAAAAAGGGAGGTGAGTGAGGAGAAGAGAAACATCTGGGCGATGCCGGCCAGAATCATGGTCTCCGTGGAGGCCTGGCGCATGCGGGCCACGGCCAGGGTCACGGCCGCCGAGAGCATGGCGAAGGCGAACGCGCCGCCGGCAACCATCCAACGCTGCATGCCGCCGGCAAAGAGGATCATGGTCACGGCGCCGAAGCCCGCGCCGGAGCCCACCCCCAGGGTGTAGGGCGAGGCCAGTGGATTGCGCAAAATGGCCTGAAAAACGGCGCCCGCCGTTCCCAGGCCGAACCCCACGATAAGGGCCAGGGCGATGCGCGGCAATCTCAGCATCCAGACAATGCCGTGGGCGCGGCCGGAGTCGGCAAACAGCGCCGCCAGAACCTCCCTGGGACTCATCCCCGAGGCCCCCACGCAAAGGGCCACGATCACCATAATCGCCATGAGCACGCCCGTGGCCAGAACGAAAAACAGGCGCTTACTGGTGCGCCGGCGATAGGTGAGAGAGATGGCCTCGGCGGTTGTCATGGGCTTTCTCCAGACACGGGATCGGAAACATAAACGCCCTGGTGGGCGATGCCTTGGAATCGTTCGAGGTACTCAGCGTGCCACCTCTCCGGTTTTATATCATCAAACTGCTTTGGATAAAACCAGCGCGCCAGCCAGGCAACGCCGATTATGGAACGGGGGCCGGCCCAGATGGCGCTGTCCATCACGTGCACGCGGCCGGTTTGCACGGCCGATATGGAGGACCACACCGGCCGTGCCATGATGCTGTTGCGAAGGGCGTTGAATTTTTCCGCGTTATCGGCCTGGTAGCCGTTGCCGTAGGATGCCGCTTTGACGATGACATCCGGGTTTTGCGTCACCACCCATTCCGAGGTTACCTTGGGGTAGGGCAGCTCCATGTCGCCGGCGATATTGCGGCCGCCGGCCAGAAGGCAAATGTCATGGCCGCCCGATCCCGGACCGACGGTGGATAGCTCGAAGTAGCTTTCGACATAGACCTTCGGGTGATGGGATGCCGTGGCAATCCGGTCATGGATCAATGTCAGATGGCTGGAATGCCAATCCAAAAAGGCCTGGGCTTCATTCTCCTTGCCCAGCACGCGGCCCAGCTCGCGAATTTCCTTTTCGAGGGTGGCTGGTTTGTAAAGATCCAAACGCAGCACGGCAATGCCCAGAGCTCCCAGCTTTTGTTCGAACTCCTCGCCGGGATGACGGCTGTAGACCAACACCAGGTCCGGGTCGAGGTTGGCGATGGCCTCCAGGTTGGGGGTCCGCCAGCCACCGGTCTTGGGAAGCTCGGTACACTCCGCCCAGAAGGCCGGCTCGCGCAGGATTTCGGCATAGACGCCCACGATTCGATCCTGAGCCTTCAGGATGCGCAGGGCTTCCAGGGCATCGGAGTTCTGAGCCACGATACGTCTTACCGGCGTGGCTACGGTTACCTGTTGGCCCCGGGCGTCGGTGACCGTCATGGCGCGGGCGGGAAGGGAGAGCAGGGTTAGAAACAACAGGATTAAAACGCCTGCCATGGTTTGAAAACAGGGTGATCGCATTTGCACATTCGCCCCCCCGCTCCCACGCATGGGAGCGCCATTTTTTGATTGCCGAAACATAGGTTCCCACGCGGAGCGTGGGAACCAGGTGCTTTTCTCGATTTCGATGGCGATACCGATTTTTTGCGGTTAGAAACTCACAACCATCAATATCGCAAGGTCAGCTCGGCGTATGCCGTGAAGCCGTCGGTCAGATAGTATTCGTAATAGGTTTCATCGAAAATATTGTCCACCGAAACCGAGAATTCCATCCAATCCAGCGGCGCGGCGCTTACCTTGGCATCAACAAACAGTGCCGGCTCATAGGTGCCGTAAACGCCCTCGGCCGTATCCGAGTTGTCCGAATCGTTATAGATTTTGCTGTAATAGCGACCCATCAGGCTGGCCCTGAGCCATCCCCACTGGGCATCCATTCCGACGTTCCAGGTGTTCTCGGGAATACCGGCGATCTGTTTGTCCTCGCTGTCGGGGTCGGTGGCATTCTCGGTGATTTTGGCATCCGTATAGGTAAAGTTGCCCCACACGGTGAGCCAGTCGGTGATTTTCTGAGCGGCTTCGATTTCGACGCCGTAGGTGCGCGCTTCGCCGGCGTTGGTGCGGGTCTTGGTCGATCCATCGACTTGATAATAGATCAGGTCCTCGATGTCGTTGCGGTACCCGCTGAGCGAAAGGCGGGTTTTTCCATCGAAAAAGAGCTGGTCGATACCGATATCATAGGCCCACACCGTTTCGGGTGAAAGATCGGGGTTACTCTGGTAGGTGGTGGCGTAAGAGGTCCAGGTCCGGTAAAGCTCGTACAGGGTGGGGGGGCGGAAACCGTGGCCCACCGAGGCCTTGACGGTGGTGTTTTGCAGCGCTTGCCACACGGCGGCCAGCTTGGGGCTGATCTCGGATTCGGTGTTGCTGTCAAAGTCGATCTCCGAGCCGGGTTCTCCCGAGGATCCGTCAGAGACCTCCCACGAGTCGTACCGCAGGCCGGCGTAAAGGGTGAAGGGCTCGGCGATGCGCCACTCCTCCTGAGCAAAAACGGACCAGGTCTTGGACTTGCCGCCGGAATGGAAGGTGCTTTCTCCGGCGCTGTCGTAACTGCGGTAAAAGGGGATTTCATAGCTGTTGGTATCGGATTCGTCCTTGCGGAACGCGGTGCCCAGGGTCAGGGTGTGGGACGATCCCAGATGCGCGGAGCCCCTGAGCTCGGCGAACCAGCTTTCGTTCTCGGTGACTGTCATCTTTCCTTCGGAATCGTTGTAATCGGCCATCCCGCTGCCGCTTTCCAGGGTGTAGCGGTCATCCACCTGGGAGGTGCCGCCCTGGAAGTTGATGTCCACAAAGCCAAGCGTCTCTTTGTAGGAGAGGCTGTAGGTTTCGGTTTCGGTCTTGCTGATGCCCGTGTAGCTGATGAAATCGTTGGGGCGAAACCTTGCCCGTTGATCGTCACCGGCGATGGCGTAGGTGCTGCTGTCACCGAAGGTGCCCATATAGGTATGGGGCTCACCGTAATCGTACTCGTACTGGCCGGCATTGGCAGAGAAGGCCAGTTCGCCGGTGTCGGAGGTGTCCATGGTGATTTTGCCGTTGAGGTTGCTACGCTCGGCGCCGTTGTCCCCCTTGTCGCCGACCACCCAGCGGCCGGCCTCGCCTTCCGTGTCGTCCATGGGAGATCCACCGGAGACGTTGCCCGTGCCGGAGGTGATGCTGCGGACTACCGGCGTGGTGGCGTAACCGTCGGTACTCTCCGCCTCGTAGCCGATCCGGAGGCTGAACCGGTCGGCGAACCGGTCGCCCGCGCTGAGACGATAGCGCCAGGTCTCATTGCTGCCGTACCCCGCGCTGGCGGAGGCTTCGCGTTTTTGGGGGGTTTTGGTGATGATGCTGATGACGCCGCTCATGGCGTTGCCGCCGTAAAGGGCCGAAGCGACGCCGCGGATCACCTCGATGCGCTCGATGTTGTCCACGGGGATGGCGCTCCACTCGACGCCGCCCGTATAGGCATCGTTCAAGGGCTGGCCGTCCAGCAGGACCAGGGTATATTGATCGTTGTTGTAACCGCGCATGTTGACCGCCGTGGTGGAATCCATCATGCCCTTGCTGCGTTTGACGAACACGCCCGGGATGGTGTTGAGGGCATCATCCACGGTGTTGATGTTTTTTTTCTGCAGTTCCTCGCGATCGATGACCGTGATGCTGCCGGGCGCATCGGCGATATTTTTCTCGGTTTTGGTGGCGGTCACCACGATTTCATCCAGATTCGTGATTGCCGTCGAATCCTCATCGGCCCAGGCCGGGGCGGACATGGTTAGGCAAACAGCGGTAAGACCCGCAAGCCAAGTTTTGTTCCTACGCATCGTTTTCCTCCTTTTTAGATCAGTGGTTCAATTCAGTCAGCATGAATCATTCAGCTCGTATTTTGCCAGGACGGGAACGAAAAAAGGCCGCAAAGATCCCGTACCGTTTCGGCGGTATAGAAGACCTTCATGGCCCTTGGCTTGGTGTTTTAATTGTGGATTGACCGGCGCGTGCGTGTGACTTCGGCACCGTGTCCAAGACATTGCTGTTATTGTTGTGGATTCATCCACAGGTATGGAGAGAGCTTTTACTTGAGGGGGGGGGAGAAGTCAAGTGAGTTGTGTGGGGCCGCGTGGTGGCGATTTGAAAACGGGATTCCCTCTTGAAATCGTTATCGTCATCACCACAGGGATCGAAAGGATCGATAGCGATGGCGATTATGAACGATTATGTCCACGGCAAGGTTGGCGATCCCGTAAAAGGCGGCTTGCCTGCCTTTTGCGGAGTAAGCCGCCTTTTACGTATTCGTCAAGGTTGCTTTTTCCCCCGTCCTTATATTATGACCCGTAATGGCCGATAAATCTGGTTGTTAAGACAACCCCTTGTAATCAAGAACGAACAAGAAAGGAAGTGCGAACATGCACATCACGTTCTACGGCGCGGTAAGGGAAGTGACTGGCTCAATGCATCTTTTAAGCACCGATCATGACCGGATACTGATGGATTGCGGCATGTATCAGGGGCGGCGCAAGACCACCGACCAAAAAAACCGGGTCATGCCCATCGATCCGGGCATGCTGACCAACATGGTGCTGTCCCATGCCCATATCGACCATTCCGGGCGGATTCCCCTACTGGTCAAGGAAGGCTTTGCCGGGCGGATCTACTGCACCCGCGCCACCGCCGATGCCTGCGGTTTTTTGCTTCCGGATTCGGCCCATATCCAGGAGAGCGATGCCGACTACCTGAATTACAAGGCTGTGCGTAAGGCACTTTCCCAGATGAGACCCGGGGAAGACGGCAGGACCACCAAACGGGATCTCAAGGAGATCAAAAAACGCCTGAAAAACAAACACCGGCTCAATCGGGAAGCCATCGGCGAATACATTCACCGGTTCAACCTGTCTGCCGTGGAACCCCTTTACACCAGCCTCGATGCCGAGGACGCCCTGGAGGCGTTCGAGGGCATTCCCTATCGCACACCGGTAACCATCGGCAAGGATACCACCCTGACCCTTTTCGAAGCCGGCCACATCCTGGGCTCGGCCGTTGCCATGATTCAATGCGGTAAGGGGGACAGCGCCCGCACCATCTGCTTCTCCGGAGATATCGGCCGCTACGACAAGCCCATTTTGCGCGACCCGTCAAACAAATTCGAGGGATTCGCCAAGGATGTGGACCTGATGATCATGGAGAGCACTTACGGCAATCGGGATCATGAACCGGTGGTTGACCTGCGGCCACGCCTTAAACAGGCGCTCAACGAGACCTTCGAGCGTGGTGGAACGGTGCTGATTCCTTCCTTTGCCTATGGACGGACCCAGGAACTGCTCTACGTGATTCACGAACTGTACGACGACGGCGAGGTGCCGCGCATGCCGGTTTATGTGGACAGCCCCCTGGCCACCAACATCACCAAGGTGTTCGGCGAGCACCCCGAGGTGTATGACCAGGAAACCCATGAGACCTTCCTGCAGCAGGGCAAGAATCCTTTTTCCTTCAAGCAGGTCAATTTTACCGAAAGCGTCGAGGCCTCCATGGCGCTGATGCGTGAGGAGACCCCTCACATCGTGATCTCCGCCTCGGGCATGTGCGAGGCTGGCCGTATCCTGCATCACCTGCGCCACAAGGTTCAGGATCCCAAGAACACCATTCTCATCGTGGGGTATATGGCCAACCACACCCTGGGCCGCCGGATTCTCGAGGAAGGCACGGCCTATGAGAAAGCGGGCCGCGTCGGCGATCCACCCATCGTCAAAATCTTCGGCAAGGAGTATCCGCTGGACGCGCACGTGGAAAAGATTGGTGGCTTCTCAGCCCATGGAGACCGCAACGAGATGCTGCGTTTTCTGAAAGACTCCGGCTTGAATATCCGTAAGATCGCGGTGGTGCATGGCGAGGAGGACCAGAGCCTGGCCTTTGCCGATTTCCTCAATAAAGAGAACTACAATGCGTTCGTGCCCCGGGTGGGAGAGACGATTGGACTCTGACGCGCGCTATGCGCCGGCCCCTTTGAGCAAATAGGGGTTGCAAGCGTCACCGAACTCCAGATCGCCGGCGCCGAAAGGGTGCTGTCGATGCAGCAGGCACCTGTTGCCATGGACGGCCCCTTTCCTTTTTTTCGCGACCCTAATGGATCCGGAACACCGGGCTCGCGATGCGGGTATCCCGGCAACGGGGGCACTTTCCGGGTTTGGTCAGGCGGCTGCGTTTGGTGAAGGTGAATCCGCAGGTCAGACAGCTCGAGGGGGTCACAAGAAGCCTGCCCTTAAGCCCGGCCATGCTTTTCTGGATATGAACCAGATGCCGGTAAACGTCCTTTTCCGAAACACCGGCGGCCTGTGAGAGATCCCGCGCCGTCATGGCTTCTTCTCTCAAAAGGTCGATAAGCTCCTGGCGAACGGTGCCCATGACGCGATCAGAACCGTTTGCGGTTCAGTTTGTGCTGGATGTATGCGATCAAGCCGGGAATGCACATGAGAATTGTGTCCGCCGTGGCTTCGTAAACCTCGTAATCGTCGCCGTACGGATCATCGATTTCCAGAGGTTCCTCCTGCCCGGCGAAGGCGCCCAACAGTTTCGCATACTTGCAGCCAAAAAGGAGCTGGCCGTTTATATCGCGGATATGTTTGCGTTCCATGGCAAGTACCAGATCGGCCCGGCGGATCATTTTGGCGTCCAGTATGCTGGCCCGGTGATTACCAATGTCCACTCCATGCGCGGCGGCGGCCTTTATGGCAAAAGGCTCGGCCCGGTTGCCGTGAAGGCTGTGGGTGCCGGCGGAGCGGACAGTGACGAGGGAATTCAGGGATTCGGGCAACCGCTTGGCCAGCAATCCCTCGGCCATGGGACTGCGGCAAATGTTGCCCGTACAGACCATCAATACGGTAAATGGCAAGAAGCCTCCTTGCTTCAGTGGAAAATCTTCTCTACACTATAGGGCACGGCAGCGGTCAAAGTCAATTCAATACCCAGTGGCACCGGGCACAAGAATACCGCGATTTGGAATTCCCGTTTGAAATTTTTGGCTGGGTTTACTATAAAAACAGAAAAGCTTGCAAACCCATGGAGAATGACATGCCTGATACCACCCCTGATACCCGTATCCTGTTTGTGGACGATGACCGCGACATCCTGGCCATGGTCGAGCAGTATCTGACCATCAAAGGGTACGATATAACCACCATCGACAATGGTATCGAGGCCATCGGTATCGTTAAGGAAAAACAGATCGACATTGTCTTTACCGATTACAAGATGCCTGAATTCAACGGGTTGGAACTTCTGGTGGCCATCAAGAAGTATCGTCCCCAGACCGAGGTGATCATCGTTACCGGATACGGGTCCATGGAGTCGGCGATTCAGGCCATGAAATTCGGCAGCTACGATTACATGCAAAAGCCCTTCAAGCTGGATCATCTCAGGCTGATCGTCGATCGCATTATCGAAGAAAAGAAAATCAAGGACAAGGCTCAACTGATCCGCAAGATCGCCAAGGACCGGCACCGTCATGGCGATCTGATCGGCATCTGCTCAAAAATGCGCGAGGTGTTCGAGATCATCGACACCGCCAGAATTGACACTTCCATGGTTCTGCTCCAGGGCGAAAGCGGCACCGGTAAACAGCTGGTGGCGCGTACCATCCACGAAAACAGCGACCGTAAAGAGAGATCCTTTATCCCGGTCAATTGTAGTGCGCTGGGCAAGGAGGAAAAAACCAAGGAAGAAATTTCCGCGTACCTGAAGGATTTGCTCCAATCCGCGGGGGGCGGCACCATTTACCTGGACGAGGTCTCCGGATTCTCATTGGCCGCGCGCGAGCGGATGATGAGTTTTTTAAGCGAGTGGGACCCGGAAGACGAACAGCGCCCGCGTCTGATCGCCGGAACCAGCCGGGATCTGGAGGAGGTCATTGCCAGCGGCGCCATGCAAAAGGATCTGCTCGATCTGTTCAATGCCGTGTTCATCAAACTGCCGCCACTTCGGGAGCGCAAGGAGGACATCCTTCTGCTCATCAACCACTTCCTGTATGATACGCCTCCGGCGGCCAAGACAAAAATCTACGGCATCACCCCGGCGGCGGTGGATACCCTTCTCAAATACCATTGGCCCGGCAACGTGATTCAACTGCAAAACGTCATCGAACGTGCGTTTGCCATGGGCGTTGAGAACACCATCGGCTCCGAGGATCTGCCCGAGGAGATCCGGACCTTTGGTGAGATCGAAAAAATGGGGTGAGTGTTTTGGCATGACCGATGTCCTGCTCGTTCAACCCCCCATCGAAGACTATTATCTCACCGCCAAACGGACTCTTCCCTACGGCTTGGCGTCCATCGCCGCCGCCGTTATGCAAGCCGGCTTTTCGGTGGCCATTCTGGATGCCATGGCCACCAGAAAGTCGCGAATCATTGCCGCTCCCACCGAGCTTTCCCATTTAAACGCGTTTCACGGCCGGCCCGATCAAAGCCCCTTTGGCTTGTTTCACCAGTTTCGCCATTACGGGTACAGCCTTGAACATTTAGGAAGACAGATCAAAACCTCGGGGGCATTTGTGGTGGGCATCGCCTCTTTGTTTACCGCTTACAGCGACATGGCCCTGGCCGTGGCCCGGCTGGCAAAGGATAATCTGCCGGGGTGCACGGTGGTTCTGGGCGGCCATCACCCAACGGTTTTGCCGGAGGCGGTCATGGCGGAGGATGCCGTCGATCTGGTTCTTCGCGGGGAAGGGGAAGAATCGTTTCCGGCCCTTGCCCGGGCCTTGCGGCAGGGGGAACCATTGGCGGATATCCCCGGGATCGTGCTGCGACGGCCGGACGGATCACTGCATATCAATCCGCCGGCGCTGGTCGAGGATATCGATCGATTGCCGGTGCCGGCCCTGGGGGGCGTAAGGCGGAAATTCTATCAACGCTTCGGCCGGGACAGCATTGTTATCACCGCCAGTCGGGGGTGTCCCTTTCGGTGCAGCTACTGCTCAACCAGCGCCGATTCCTGGATGCGGTTTCGCAGGCGTTCGGTGATGTCCGTTCTGAGAGAAATTCGGGCGGCCAGTGATGATCGCCAGGTCGGGTTCATCGACTTCGAGGATGAAAATCTGACCATGGATCGCCGTTGGTTTCTGGATCTGATGGCGGGCATTGGCGAAATTTTCGGCGATAATTCGCCCGAGTTGCGCGCCATGAACGGTTTGTTTCCGCCCTCGCTCGATGAGCATTTGGTGCGCAGTATGAAGCAACACGGCTTCAAAACCCTGAATCTCTCATTAGGGAGCGCCGATAAGGAGCAATTAAGGCGGTTTCATCGGCCGGATGTCCGCGACGCGTTTGACAGAGCACTTCAATGGGCGAAAGGAGAATCCCTTTCGGCCGTAGGCTACATCATCGTGGGCGCCCCGGATCAGGACCCGCTGTCATCGGTGGAAGATCTCCTGTTCCTCGCCCGCCGACGGGTGTTGGCCGGCGTTTCGGTTTTCTACCCCGCGCCCGGCAGCCTGGATTATCAACGCTGCTCGGATGCAGGACTTCTCCCCCAATCGTTCGGCGCCATGCGCGCCACGGCCCTGCCCATGGATCAGCGCACCAGCCGCATCGAATCGGTGACTCTGCTTCGCCTGGGACGTATTCTCAACTTCATCAAGCAGCTTAAAAAGGACGGCATCCAGATCCCCGAACCTGTCAGGGTTGGCCCCAGACTGAATCCCGATCTTGAACGGCAAGAGATGGGCCTTCGCCTTTTGGCGGGGTTTCTCGCCGATGGCGTTGTTCGGGGCGTGCGGCCCGATGGATCGGTTTACGCCCACAAGGTGTCGCTTGACCTGGCCCGTCGATTTGTCGACGGGCTTTGCGATGGCGCCGAAGCCGTCCGGCCCTGTTAACGATTAAACATCTGTTTAAACATATCGGGCATTAAACACTTTTTTAAACATCTCAGCATATCTCCCACAGTCTGCTTTCGGATACTTATAATCCCATTTTTGTAGGGTATCCACCGGCATTGGTTCCCGCTATGTCTCCTAAAGGGGGGCTGGCACCATTATTGCCATAACGGCGCACAAACGCCAATGCCGCGTTATCCATTCCACGGTAGCTTTTCCAACCTGGTGATGGAAACCGATTCAAACATGAAAGGGAAATACAAATGGAAAAAACGGATGTATTGATTGTTGGTGGTTCCGCCGCCGGCCTCATGGCCGGGTTGACCGTTAAACGGCATCACCCGGGAAAAGAAGTGACGATTGTTCGCAAGGCGAGCAAAACGCCCGTGCCTTGCGGCATTCCTTATATTTACGGAACATTGAAGGCTGTCGAGAAAAATATCATTCCCGACGAGAACTTCATCAAACAGGGTATTCGCATGCTTACTCAGGCCGTGGCATCCATCGATCGGGACGGCAAAACCGCCGAGCTGGCCGACGGCACCCGCATCGCCTACGACAAACTGATCCTGGCCACCGGATCTCGCCCGGCCATGCCGTCCATTCCCGGCATGCAGACCGGCAATGTGTTCGGCATTAAAAAAGAGCCCGAGTACCTTCAAAATATCCAGAATGCCATTAACGCCTCCCGCGATGTGGTCGTTATCGGCGGTGGGTTCATCGGAGTGGAGATGGCCGAGCAGATCGCCATGATGTCCAAGGCCGGTGGAGATGCCAAGGCAGTCAACGTCAGTCTCGTCGAAATGCTGCCCAACTGCCTGATGCTGGCCTGCGAACGGGAATTTTGTGTCGATGCCGAAAAGGAGCTGCAGGACCTGGATGTCAATGTCATGACCAATGCCCAGGTTCAGGCCATCCAAGGCAACGGCAAGGTCACCGGCGTACAACTGGCCTCTGGTGAGACGATTCCGGCGGACGCCGTCGTCGTCGGTATCGGCGTGACGCCCAATATCGATCTGGCCCAACAGATCGGCCTGGAAGTTGATCCGCGCATGGGCGTCAAGGTGGATGAATTCATGCGTACCGAAGACCCGGATATATTCGCCGCCGGCGATTGCGCCACCAAGTTCTCTTTCTTTGACGGCGGGCCTGCCTGTATTCGTTTGGCCTCGGTGGCTTGCAGCGAAGGCATGATCGCGGCCAGCAACCTCTACAGCCCTTCCCGCAAGAGCATGGGGGCCGTGGGCGCTTTTGGAACCACGGTGGGCAAAACTTCCATCGGGGCCGCGGGCCTGACCACCAAGGCCGCCGATGAGGCGGGTCTCCCATACGTGGTAGGCGAGGCGGTCTTCCCCAACCGCCATCCAGGCGGCTTGCCGGGATGCATTATGGATATGAAGGCCAAGCTCCTGTTCAACAGCGAGACCGGCACAATCATCGGCGGGCACGTGCGCGGCGGAGAATCCACTGCGGACATGGTCAATATCGTCGCCGCCGCCATCCAGGGCGGGCTCACGGCCGAGGAACTGGCCACCATGCAGTACGCCACGCATCCTCTTTTAACCGCATCCCCGTTGGGATACCACGTTATGTTGGCTGCCGAAAATGCAGTGGTCAAGATGAAATAGCGGTTTCTTTGGAACCAGGGGCGGGAGGAACTTCTCGCCCCTGGTTTGTTTTTTTCTCCATTAAAGCGCTCTTCTTCAGAACAATCGTATGTGGTTTTTGTACCTTGAATGAAAGGACCGATACGGGACATCGGTGATATCTGGCACATTATTTCCGGCAATAATGTTGGGGTTAAAACATGCCGTCTAAGCAACGCCTGGAGTAGGCGATTGTCGAGCTTGCCGTATTTTCAAGGCAGGCGCCGTTGCGCTATAGTCGGCTATGCGTTGCGATGGCTAACGCCGACCTCCGGTGTCTAACTTCTGCCATTTACATATGCCACATACGCCAAAGCCACCGTACGGTAAACAAAGTGGGCCATTTTTGTAAACGGCAGGCAGGCAATGAGGTTGAAGGCCAGAACCAGATGTATGAAATACATAGTCACGGCCGCTGTGGGCCAATCGGCCAGGCGGATAAGCTGGGTAAGCATGCCGGTGACACCTAACCCCAGGGCCAGCGCCAGAATGTACCAGTCAAAATAGGAGTTGTGCCCGTCTGTTGATTCCAGGCGGTCTTTGATCAGCTGGAGGCTGCCAAGGATAAGGGCAATGCCGGATAGGTTCGCAAAGATCTTTACGGGATTGAGTTGCGAATAGGGGCCATGGCTGTCAAGGACATACAAGGCCAAGACAAAGGCTCCGGCCACCATCGCGAGGTTGACAAAGGAAAACGACACCAGCATATGGCTGAATTTGCGTTGCTGGTTCTCGCCGCAGCTCGCAAATTTTGTATGGGTGATGATTGTCGGTAGGGTGGCGATTAATGCCTTCAGGAACTCAACTGGTTTTATGGGGTCGCCATCGTCCAATCCTCTCCGGAGGTAGTTGGCCCGCATGTCGGCGAGCAGGTTGCGGGTCCCCATGGAGAAAGCAAGGCCGACAAGGAACGTCAGCGGGATGTAGATCATTTCGATCAACGCCACAGGAAAGAACTCGGCATACACGATAGGGCCGCCGTCATGCTGCAGGTTGAGGAGCCCGGTGGCAAAACCGACAGCAAGGATGACCAGTGTCGGGAGAATGAACAGCAGCGGCAGCATTCTGGGATCGTTCCAGAGGCGTTCCATAATAGCCGGTCGGGCATACGTCAGAATGGATATCTGCCGGATGGCTCCCATGATGTCTCCCGGTTTGGCGCCGCGGGGGCAGAGGGTCGAGCAGTCGCCGCAATTGTGGCATTGCCAGATATCCGGATTGCCCATCAGGCGGTCTTTCAGGCCCCAGGAGGCCGCGATCATTTCCTTGCGCGGAAACGGCTGCTTATCAGATGAAAGCTGGCAGGCCACCGAGCACGTGGCGCACTGGAAGCATTTCTTCAGGCTATCACCGCCGTTTTGTATGATGGTTTCGATCAGATTCAGATCAGGGTCTACAAGGTATTTTTCAGTCATGCTTCAACCTGTTTATTGTTTTACAATTGACGGATTCGAAAAAAGCCCGATATCGGCGTTACGCTTCATCCTTCGTCATTGCGGAGTACGATAAGTACGCCTCATTCCTCAGGATTCGCAAGCCTTGATCTCGGGCTTTTTACGAATCCGTCCGAACGGCGACTTTTTACGAGTTCATCACAATTAGCTTTTAAAGAAAAGATTCCATGCCGTGATCACAATGGGTCCGATTATTCTGAGTGCTACTATAAATATCACGACGAAAAACAGAATTACGTAGAATAATTCTGTTTTCCTTTGCCTCTTTGCATTTTGCTGTTGGCCGACGTCTTTCATGCAGGCCGGACATCTCCTATTTATTTCTCTGAGTACTCTGTGACCTTCTCCATTTGAGGCTTTGACATTAATATCCATTTTTCATATCTCCTTATCCTATATCCCGATTCTATTTGAATAGTCCTGCATCATTGCAAACCCGACTTGTTGTATTCTTTCACCCGGATTGTGACTTTATACAGCATGGTCAAAACCAGTATCTTCTACTTCCTTGTTGTGCAGGCTCAATCAATTTTTCTTTCCTCCGATGAATTAAGATCAATTTCTCATTTGTATAGAAAAAGGGGGGGGCTGTTACCTCTCAATGGAAATACGGTTTGGCAAGGGGTATGCCATAAAATTTTTATCTTTAATTTCAGTGTGATGGAAAAGCCTTTGACATTATATGTCATATATGCCAGAAAAATATATTATATGTGGTAGATTTTGATTGTATGTCATATGCGACAGATATCGGGAGGGGTAGTGGGTATTAACGACATGGAGTTCTTCCACCAAGCGTCTAAACGAATCTGCGGTAACTTGGACGCAAAAGCCATGCTGACAGACATCCGTAAGTATCTTGAAAATTTCATGCCCGCTCAAAGCCTGGATTTAAATACATACGAGCCGGAAAACCGGACACTTCGCAACATTGCTTCCGCAAGCTCCTATTCCGAGACGCCACTGCGTTATCCGGCCAGGTTGTCCAAGGAAGCTGCAATATTTGTTGAAACAGGAAATTACGGTCCCGTGGTTAGCATGATTAACCGGTCGGAAATTCAACCAGTGGCAAAACAGGTTGAATTGAAAGCAAAACAGTACCCCCTTTGCTTTTTACTGCTACACCTGAAAGTAGCCGAAAAAAGGCTTGGTGAACTTGTGATTTCAGCGCGGGGGAGAGACTTGTTTTGCAAAGAACACGCTCGTTTGCTGGAACTCCTACACGATCCTTTTGCCATTGCCATTGCAAACATCTTAAAGCACCAGGGCGTTCTGCGCTTACATAAGAAGCTATCTGATGACTATCGCTACCTGGCCAACGAGTTGCGCCGGATTTCAGGGACTGAGATTATTGGTGAAGAGTATGGATTAAAACCTGTCATGGAAATGGTTCGACAAGTGGCCCCATTGAATAGCCATGTGTTGCTCTTGGGCGAGACCGGCGTGGGCAAGGAGGTCATCGCCAATGCAATTCACTATTCTTCGCTTCGGCACAGTGGTCCATTTATAAAGGTTAATTGTGGCGCCTTACCTGAAAACCTGGTTGACAGCGAACTCTTCGGCCATGAAAAGGGGGCTTACACTGGCGCCGCAACAACCCGCCGAGGCCGGTTTGAGAGGGCTAATGGCGGCACGATTTTTCTTGACGAAATTGGCGATCTTCCCCTTTCCGCACAAACACGGCTTTTACGCGTAATTCAGGACAAAACCATCGAACGGGTGGGAGGTGGTGACCCAATCAAGGTGGATATTCGCATCATTTCCGCCACGCACAGGGATCTGCAGCAGATGGTCCTTGAAAAATCCTTTAGAGAAGATTTGTGGTTCAGGCTCAATGTTTTTCCCATAACGATCCCGCCCCTGCGACATCGGAAAAGTGATATTCCGACTCTGGTAAATTATTTCGTTCAAAAGAAATGCCGCGAGATGGGAATTCGAGTCCACCCAACGATCTCCTCGATTCAGATAAAAAAGCTGGTGAACCATGATTGGCCAGGGAATGTAAGGGAATTGGAAAATTCGGTCGAGAGGGCTCTCATACGTGCTTTAGCCGGTTCTTCAAATGAAGGTATGATTTTTAATGATGTAAGCAGACCGCCACAACCATCCAAACCATTAATCCCCAATCTCGAACAAGGGGTACCCACCCTGGATGAAGTGATACGGAATCATATCGAAAATGTTCTCTTGTTATGTAACAACAGAATCGATGGCCCAAATGGTGCTGCCGGCCGCTTAGGCGTAAACCCAAGTACACTCAGACATCGCATGCGCAAACTTGGCATCGCGTTTGGAAAAAGAAGGAAAATAACCAAAACCTAAGTCAGGCGATTGTCGAGTATTTGTTTCAGATTGGACTAACAATTGTAGCGCTCCATTTTCAGGCTGTTATGATCAATGAGCAATGATCAATGAAAAATTATTTTACAAAAAAAAGTCTGTTTGTTGTTACTATGCTTTGGATTTGTTTTTGTACAATGCCCAACTTTGCTGCCTGTTCTGAAAAATATTACATAAACAATAAGTGGGTGCTTTTATATAAAGTTATAAACTGGTGGTATGATAGCCTTCCAGAAGAATCTCACCTCCTGTGCGGAGATCATATTGAGTGCCGATCCGAAGGCAATATTCAAATCGTATACGATGCCATTGAGATGAAAATAAGACTATCCACCAAAGAAAACTTTGCAGATTTATTATCCGTTTTCAAACAATGCGAACAATGTTGGGGACCTTCATATCTAACGTCAACATGGCTAAATGAAAAATATTTTGGTGGTGGGAAATATGTTACTTCAAGAGACAAGTGCACAACACTAAACTCTTATCTCTTTGGCAAAATAGAAAGAATAAATGCTATAAGAATTAAAAATATTGAAAATGATATAGGGCTTGAGTTGGAGGGCTCTATATTAGGTTTGATGGATGGCAAAATAGCCTTGCATCAATCAGGAACACTATTAAAGACTTGCCAGATGGACAAAAATAAAGGTGGATATCCCCCAATAAGTCTTAAAATTGTGAACTATAAATCTGGAGAGATATTGGCAAACTTTTCTATGGCTTTTGATGGTAAAAAACATAACCAAGCTAATGCATCCGACGCAAAGAAACATTCGGCTGATTAGCGCTGCTAATGAACATTAAAACCTAAATTGTACGATTCTCATGGAGACCGAAATTAGGTTAGGTTTAGGTTTTATTGCGTGCAAAGATTACTGTCAGGATATCTGGCAAGACGTTTAAATGCTTCTTCCGGTATTTCATTATTGATAGTCGTTTTTTTAAATGAGTTTCGAATCAAATCGTAATTAAGCTGGCGAGTATAATTTATGAAAAGCCTTGTAACATCTCCTTTAAAATTTGCATTAATATCTAATATTTTGATCGGTTTTTTACAAGACAAATCAAATGATTGAAAATCAAAAAAACGTCTTTGGGGATTGCTGTAAGTCATAAAATAAACACGAAAATTATTAAGATCATAGACAATACGCCACTTTGTCTGAATCCCCTGAGAAACATTTGATAAAATATCAAATGCATAATCAATCATCGGTTTTGATGATTTGATTTTGTACGTTCCCACCATGCTTGCAGTACGTAAAAATCTTGAGAGTGAGTCATTTCCAGCTTTGATGGGATATTGCTTCTCAGGTTTCTCATTGTTCTCATAAAACGTAACCAAATCTTTATAGGTATTATTGGTAAGAACATTAAATCGCAAGCTATCCTTTGTGTGATAGACTAATTTGCCATTAAGAAACTCAATGACTGCGCTGTCTCCTTTGCTGTCCGTACAAAAATAATGAAGACCGTTTCCCCTTCCGGGAACAATTCTCACGTTTGAATCACTTGCAATAACGTCCTCGACTGTCCTTGAATTATCCAACTGATATTGAATCCATTGCAACGCGAGGATCCCCGGTCTTAAATCCGGCTCGGAATACTGTGTCGCAACAAGCGTCATTTCTTCCACAACCAATCCGGTTTCATTCATTCCCCCTGAAGGCAATTCCCGCCCATATTGGTTGAATGTCACACTGCCGTATTTTGATGTCCATACTGCCGGTCGTGCATTTGCCCGTCTCCCGAGGCAAGCAGTTTTTGACATTCCACGCTTATTGACAACAATCATCCCGTCATCCAACATCCAGTCATGATTTTTTCCAACGACAGAGTTGCCTTCGTGAGAAAGCAGAAAGGTAGTACATGCTTTACAAGGGTGCGATGACAACCAAACCACCAATAGTGTTAAAACCATATATTTGAATTTGGAATCCATGTTTTTTATTTTCCTTATAACGTATAGAGTTTTATCCGTCGTTCCGCCATTCCATTGGAACGAAAAAAATGCATTACAACTCAAGAGCTGATCTGATAGAGAAACAGCCTTCAACGCTAATCAGAATTGAACCGGGGCCTGCTAATGTGAATTGATCCACCAGCTAATCGCCCCCCTTTTTGTATTTTTTTTATTTCATTTTTTCCAAAACATATAGGTATCTACAATATCCGATTGTTCCATACTCGAAAGTAATACCTTCCATTTTGCCGATCGCCAGGAGCACCGGGTGGCCGACCCCCAGCTTACCCGGGATGATGATGACGGCTCATTGAAGATTCAGGTGGTTGTGGCATGAGACGATTTGGGATAACGGTCAGCCCTCCTTTCGACCGTCTGGATGGCTTGTGCCCTTGACGGCGCCCGGCTTTCCAGTTTCGAAATTGTTCTCCATGTAGCCAACTACCTCATCGGTTGTCAGCACATTGGCGATGGTGCCGCCGGCGACCTTCAGGGCGATTTCGTGATTGTCGGTCGCCGTTGCCACCGCGTCACTCACCACTACTACATCGTAACCGCGCGAACTGCCGGCGTAGGCCGTGCTGAGAATACACTCATCCGTCCAGAGACCGACAAGCACGATCGTATCGATGCCGGCGGCCTTCAATTTTTCATCAAGATAGGAGTTTCCGTTCTCATCGAAGTTCCAGAACATATCCAGATGCTTGCCATGGTAGAACCAGCCGTTGGCGACCTCCTTCTCCGTGGGGGCGATTTCCGCCAAGGGCTTCATGCCGGGCGCGCCGGTGAAGACATACACTGCATTCTCCGGGTTTTCCGGCCGCAGTCCCCTGGGACCGTACCATCGATCCATGGCGTTGCTGATGCCGTCGTCAAAAGTTCTGGTCCAGGCGCTCCACATGATGCGAACCCCATCGCTCTTCGATTGTGCCGAGCGAAATGCATCCACCAGCTTGATGAGTTTGGGGAGAATTCCTCCTGCATACGGTCGATACTCCTCCTGGCAGTCATCGAGCAGCAGGGCGATTCTGCGGGGCCGATCCTTAAGGTTCCAGGCCGCCCAAAAGCTCAGCGGCTGTCCATTGGGACCGCCCGGCGTTTTTTTGTAGTTGTCCATCGGCCTCAGGGCCAGATCCATGTCACGATGTTTGCGCGGTTTCCGGAGGGCTTCTTCAAGTGTCGGAATTTTTGCATCACTGTTCATTGTCGAGTTCCTTTCGTAGATCCATTTTCCGAATCCATACGCTATCGGCTGTCTAACTCGCTGTCAAGCACCCAAGGCAGGATGGTCAGGGTAACCTCATTTGGATTTAGTGATAAAGCAGATGCCATCTTATCCCCCACCCGGGGAGAGGGAACGTAACCGGCGGCTTTCCATGATTCATGGTTATTATAAGATATACTTACGATTGCACTGGCAGAGAAAGTCAGGGGGGGATTTGTTACAATGGTGCCGGAATGAAGGAATTGGCCATTTTGATCATCAGCCAGAATGTAAACAGAGGCAGCACAATCACCTGGATGAGAAAAATTCCCACGAAGAGAAAGGTCAGCGTAAGGAGGTTTTCGATAATGTTTCCCATATTGCTCACCGTGTAGACCATTGCGTTTTTGAATTCGGTTGATTTTTTCTTTAGAAACGCGGCGCTGTTATCGATGGTTCCCATGACACCATCGATTTTCGGCATGGAGAGATCTTTCAATTTGTCGAGTTCGCCCGAGCCCACGGCCAATTCGTTTTTGGCCTCTGTGATTTGGTCCTCGAAAAAATGATGGTAAACAAAGTCATTGGCGATGGATGAGACCGGCAGGCAGAATCGAAAAATAGCGATGAACAGCAATACCTGCCAGAGTATCGTTTGAAATGTGCTCAATCGTTTGTTTTTAAACCAGATCAAAATGGACAAGAGGGCCAGGAAAACCGCAAATACAGGCGGCGCGAGCGATACACCCATCTCATAGGCCAGTTTTTGAACCCCCAACGACGTGATGGCCGTGACCAGTACATCGGATAGGCGCTCGGTCATATCATTGATGGGGTCAAGGGCCTGGCCCACGGCCAGGGATAATCCGACGCCGGCGGGCTCAAGTTGAAGGCTCGATTCCTGGACAATCGAAACCGCGGCGTTGATGGTTCTACACGTGGCATAGGCCAGCCCGGCCATGGTGATCGTTTTTTGGAAATAGGTGTCCGTCTTGGTGTCCAACAGCGGAACTTTCAGCCCTGCCCCAAAGAATAACAATGCCGCGATCACGATCCCTATCGACGATTGGATCGCTTTGTTGGTTTTCATTATCGCAGCCATCGCTCGATTCGATCAAAGGCCTTATTGAGAACATTTTCTTCTCCGCCGAACGACAGGCGTAGATGCCCTTCGCCGCCCGGCCCGAAGGCGCCGCCGGGGATGGTGATCACTTTGGCCTCCTTGAGAAGACGGATGGCCACAGCCTGGGAATTCTCATCGGAGAAACGATATTTGGCCATGACATAGAACGCCCCCTTGGGCGGTACATAGGAGAAATGGTCGCTTAGCCGGTCGAGCCGCTCGCAACACAGTGCCCGGCGTTTGGTCAGCTCGGCGCGCATATGATCGACACATTGCTGATCGCCTTCCAGGGCCGCCAGGGCTGCGATCTGGGAGGGGGTGGGTGAGCAGATGGTCGCCGCGTCATGAACCTTCATGATCTGCTCCATCCACCTAGCCGTGGCGGTTACCCAGCCCACCCGCCATCCGGTGAGGGCGTATTTCTTGGACAAAGAGGAGATGGAGATGACGTGGTTTCGAAACAGATCGAGGGAGAGTGGATTGACCGGCATGCCGCCGCCATAAACCATGTAATCGTAAGCCTCGTCTATGATGAAGACAAAGTCATTGATGACAGCCAACTCGCAAATGGTTCGTATCTGCTTGTCTGGAAAGACCGTTCCCGTGGGATTGCCGGGGTTGCAGAGGAGCAGCGCCTTGGTTTTCGGGGTGATGGCTTCTGCAATGGCATTCAAATCCAATTCCCATCCATCGGTCAGCGGTACGTATACAGGCTTGCCGCCGGCGAGCAGAACCTGTTCGGTGTATGACGCGTAAGTGGGGGAGGGGAGGATGACTTGCTCGCCTTCATCCACAACGGTCATGATCGTCGCGAGCAGCGCTTCCATGCCACCGACCGTTACACAAATTTCGCTATCGGGATCGACGGCCACCTGTTTTTCTTCAAGAAAACGCTTGGCGATGCATTGGCGCAGGGACGACATCCCGGTTTGTAGAGAGTATTGTCCGCTGGCGACGTCGTCTTTTAACGCATGGGTGACCGCCTCGATAATATGGGCCGGGGTTTCAAAGGAAGGCACGCCCTGGCCCAGGGATACGCAGCCACCGATTTTTGCGGCGATGATCGCCATCTCCTTGGTGGCCGAAGGCGAGATGTTTTGCACCCGGCGGCTGGGGGCAGGCCAGCTTGATGGTGTTATTGGGTTTTGCATGAGTTTGATGGTCTCGTAAAAAGTCGCGGTTTAGACGGATTCGTAAAAAGGCCGAGATCAAGGCTTGCGAATCCGTAGGAATGAGGCGTACTTAAGGTACGCCGCAGTGACGGAGGATGAAGCGTAACGCCGATATCGGACTTTTTACGGATTCGTCAATCTTGCGGGAAAAGTTTTCCCGGGTTTAGCACCTGATTGGGATCGAACAGGCGCTTTATGCGTTTTTGTAGTTCCATGCTGGTTTTTGAAAGCTCCATGGAAATATAATCGCGTTTGGCCAGGCCGATGCCATGCTCGCCGGAGATGGTGCCCTGCAAACGCAGAGTCAGTTCAAGCAGTGCCTGAGTGCCCTGCCAGGTAAGTGCTTCCTTTTCCGGTTGCTGGCTGGTGATGTTGAGATGAATGTTGCCGTCGCCGGCATGGCCAAAGGCAAAGACTTCGAATTCGTACTTTTCCTCGTAAGCGGGAAGCGCGTCCACAAGCTCGGCAATGGCCGTGATGGGCACGACGATATCTTCCGGAATATAGATTTTAGCATAATCGTGGATACGCAGGCTCACCGACCGCCGTATGGCCCAGATCTTCTCACGCTCTTCATCCGTGCGGGCCATGAGCGTCTCTATCGCCGACTCTCTTTTGGCAATATCGATGATTGCCTGTATGTCATCATCCACCTGGCGTCTGGGGCCATCCACTTCGATAATGAGCACGGAAGGCTTAGGGTGGTTCAACGAAAAGGGCAAAAGATCGCCGATCAGTTTGAGGCAACGATGATCGAGGAACTCGATGGCGCTGGGCAGATAGCCCTCGCCCATAATGGCGGCCACACCGTTCATGGCCGAAACCATGTCTTCGAACACGCACATCATCGTTTTCACGGCAGCGGGTTTGGGGACGAGCTTGAGGATCAGCGAGGTGATGATGCCCAGGGTTCCTTCGCTGCCCACAAGCAGATTGGTGAGGTCGTATCCCACCACGCCCTTGCGCGTTTCCACCCCGGTGGTGATCAGTTCGCCGTCGGGCAGCACGGCTTCAAGGCCGAGAATATAGTCCCGGGTGGTGCCGTACTTGACGCAGGCCGGTCCTCCGGCATCGGTGGCGGCATTGCCTCCGATGGTGCTTTGGTCCATGCCCGCCGGATCGGGCGGATAAAACAGACCCGCATGATCCGCGGCCTTGCGTACTTCCTCACTGATGACACCCGGCTCGACCCGCATGATGAGATTTTTGCGGTCTATTTCGATTATTTTGTCCAGGCCGTCCATGAGCAGTACCACGCCGCCACAGGTGGGCAGGCAACCGCCTGCCAGGCCCGACCCGCCGCCGCGCGGTGTCACAGGAAACCGGTGTGTGTTGGCCAATCGCATCAGGGTTTGGATATCGCCCGTGTTTTGGGCGCGGACCACCAGTTCAGGTGAAAACTCAAACTGGGAGGTATCCTTGGCGCACTCGGTCAGCGTGTCGGAATCGGTGATGATGCTTCCCGCGCTGAGTTGATTTTCTATGATGCCTTTAAGCTCTTTGTCGATGGGGGTGTAGGTTGTCATGGCAGTTCGGTTATGGATTTTAACGGTGGCCGAAGCCGGGTATATAAAGCCATTTCTCGATTTTCTTCAGGACCAGCATGGCCAGGGAAACCAGCACGAGATAGTATATGCCGATGATGGTGAATACTTCCGTGAAACGGAAATACTCGGTGGCGATGGTTTTGCCCTCTCCGGTAAGTTCGATGCAAGTGACGATGAACGCCAGGGATGAGTACTTGATCAGATAGATGATCTCGTTGCCGCATCCGTGAAGGGCCCGCCTGATGGCTTGGGGAACAATGATCCAGAAAATGGTTTGAAATGTGGTGAACCCCAGCGCCTGTGCCCCGAGATACTGTCCGCTTTTAATGGAGAGGAGCGCGCCGCGTATATATTCCGACTGATAGGCGCCGCTGCACAGGGTGAAGCCGGTAACCGCGGCGGCATAGGGTGTGAAGTAGATGCCCAGGTTGGGAAGGCCGAAATAGATGACGAAAAGTTGAACGACCAACGGTGTGCCGCGGAACACAGCGGCATAGCCATCGGCGATGGCCTTCGTGACCCGGCCCCCGAAAGTGCGCAGGGTGCCGGCCAGGATGCCGATCAGCACGCCGCCCACCGTCGAAGGGACAATCAGTGCCACCGACATGATCACGCCCCGGTTGAGGCTGGTGAAAAGCTCTTGATAAAAAGGCGACAGTTCCATGGCTACCCCTCCACGGCGGCCAGGTCATTCAATTTGTCGCAAAAGCCCTGGGACCTGCTTTCATATCCCTTGCCGAGGAGGACGGTCGGCGAGCCCTGCTCCACGATGCACCCATTTTCCATGAACAGGATTTCGTCGGCGATGTTGTTGATCAGGCTGATTTGATGGGTGGCCATGATCATGGTCATCCCCTTGTCCGCCAATCCTTTGATGACGGCGATCACCTCCCCGATGAGCGTGGGGTCCAGCGCGGAAGTCGGTTCATCGAGCAGCAGAATTTTGGGATCCATGGCAAGTGCCCTGGCAATGGCCACCCGCTGTTTCTGCCCGCCGGAAAGCTGAGCCGGGTAGAGCGACGCTTTATCAGCCAGACCCACCTGCTCCAGCTCGATTCGCGCTCGGCTTTTGGCTGCCGGCTTGTCCAGTTTTTTGACCTTGCGCAGGGCGATAGCGATGTTCTCAATCGCTGTGAGGTGGTCGAACAGGTTGAAATCCTGAAAAATCATGCCGACTTGTTGTCTTAGCCGGTAAAGGTCCTGTTTGCGGGTCAGATCGATGGGGTGGCCTTCGATGACAATGTCCCCGGAATCCGGAATGGCCAGGCAATTGATGCACTGCAAAAGGGTGCTTTTCCCACCGCCGGAAGGGCCGATGAGTACCTTGATTTCGCCTTTGGTCAACGCCACGCTGACATTGCTCAAAATGAGTTGACCGTCGTACGATTTGCAGATGTTCGTGCACTTGAGTATGGGATGTTTATCGTTCATCGGCTTCCGTTATATGAATACCCTGGAATGCGTGTATGTTGCTCGAGTTTTCTTAACGCCATCACACCGGCCCAGGTTAGAATGAAATAGATGATTCCCGCCGTGATATACATGGCCAGGTGTTGATAGGTGCGGGAAGCCACGAACTGCGTCCGGGCCATGATTTCCGGCGCGCCGATGACAAAGGCCAGGGCCGAATCCTTGAGGATGATCGAAAATTCGTTGGACCAGGCCGGAATGGAAATGCGCAATATCTGCGGCAAAATGATGCAGCGGATGGCCTGGCCGTCGGTCATGCCCAGGCCGCTGGCCGCCTTGAATTGGCCCTGAGGCAATGAGAGAATGGCGCCCCTGAAAATATTGGCCTGATAGGCGCCGGTGGTCATTCCTAGAACGAGGGTCACGGCAGTGAAGGCGCTGAACTGGAGGCCTAAATAATTGAAAATTCCGAAGTAGAACAAGAAAAGCAGCACGACCACCGGCACTCCTCTGAAAATCCAAAGATAGAGCGTCAGCAGATAGCGAACGACCTTGTTGCCGTAGACCAGCCCGACAGCCATGAAGATTCCGATGACCAGGCCGAGCAGCATTGCGGCGATGACAATGCCCGCCGTCAGCAGGGAGCCTTGCAGTAGATAAGGTAAGGCATCAATGACGACTGAGATGGCGGTTGGCATGAAAAGCTACCTATTCGCGAATGCGCACTAATTGAGATAAACGGGTTCCGCAACGGTGTGTTGCAGAACCCGTTTGATTGACAAATTACTTGTTCAATTCGTACTTTTCAATCAAGGCATTCCATTCAGGAGAGCCCATCAGCTTTTTGAGGGCGGCGTTGACCTTGTTCAACAGCTCGGTTTCATCCTTGCGGACGGCATAGCCGAAGTCTTCTTCGTGCATCCCGAAGGTGCCGACAATTTTTACAGCCTTTTTGCTTGCCGCGTCATTGGCCGGCGCATCGTCCATGGCGGCCGCGTCGATCCGGCCGTTGAGCACGTCCTCGACGGCCAACGGGGCGGAACTATAGTAATGCAGTTTAAGATTCCAGCCCTGTTTCGCGCCCTCGGTTTTGAGCCATTTGGCCTCCGAGGTGCCCTGCTGAACGCCGACGGCCTTCTTGCCCTTGAGAATATCATCAATTGTAAGCGATGAATCCTTTTTGACGACCATGACCTGCTTGATGACCCAGTAGGGAATGGTGAAATTGACTTTTTTGGCCCTCTCCTCTGTAATGCTCATGCCGGAGGCGATGATGTCGATTTTCTTGGTCAGCAGGCTGGTGATGATGCCGTCCCACTCGATGGGCTTGTGGGTCACCTCCATGCCGATCTCTTTTGCCACCCAATCCATGGCCTCGACATCGAAACCGCTTGGCTGGCCGGTCTTGTCGATGAAGGCAAAAGGCGGGAAATTGGCGTCGATGCCGTTAACCAGTTTTCCGGCGCCAAATGCCTGACCGCTGAAAACCAGTACCAGAATGCCACAGATAAGAAGTAACTTGTTTCTGAACATGTTTTTTCCTTTCCCCTTGTTTTGAAAATACGATTTTACCATCCGGTCGTGTATAATCCATTTGCCCGATACGGGGCAAGGGTTTTTAGCCTGACCTGGAAACCCCGTGCCCCCCAAAGTTGAGGGGAACATTCTCGTGCGTGGTTCAGTTATTTGCCTTTATTGATCCCGAATTTTTTCATCTTGTAGCGCAGAACCCGTTCGCTGATGCCCAGATGATCGGCGGCACGGGTCTGGACCCAATCCTGGGTCTCCAAGGCGGTGACCAGCATTTCCCGTTCGACCGAATCCAGGCGTTGCTGGAGCGTCCCTTTGTCATCGGCCGTGTGAAAGCGAACCTCGGGGGGGAGGTCGACGGGGCGGATCACACTGCCCCGCACCAGGGTGGCCATACGCTGTATCAGGTGTTCCAGCTCCCGCACATTGCCGGGAAAATGGTATTTGATCAGCGTGGTCAGGGCCTCGGGATTAAGGGTCAGGGGGCGGCCGCTGTACTTGTCGAGGAAAAAGGCAGCCAGGTCGGGGATATCCTCCCGCCGCTCCCGAAGGGCGGGGATATAGATTTCCAGGACATTTAAACGATAGTAGAGGTCCTCCCGGAAACGGCCGTCGGCGCTCATGGCCTTGAGGTCCCGATTGGTGGCGGCCAGCACCCGTACATCCACCGCCATGGGGGACTCGCTGCCCACGCGGGTGATGCGGCCCTCCTGAAGGGCGTGTAAAAGCTTGGCCTGAAGCGCGAGGGGCAGTTCCCCCACCTCGTCCAGAAAGAGGGTGCCCTGGTCCGCCAGCTCGAAGCGGCCCCTGCGCCGGGATGCCGCGCCGGTAAAGGCGCCTTTTTCGTGGCCGAACAGTTCCGACTCGAAAAGATTCTCGGGTATGGCGGCGCAGTTGACCTCGATGAAGGGCTGATCCCGGCGGGGGCTCAACAGATGGACCAGACGGGCGATCAGCTCCTTGCCGGTACCGGTTTCGCCGGTGATGACGGCGGCCCAGCGGGTGGGCGCGATGCGGCTGACCAGGGAGAGCACCCCGCGCATGGCCGGGCTGTCGCCGATTACCTGAAGGGGCAGCGGCGCGACCTCGGCGGCATCCGAGACCGTCGTCGCTTCCTCTGCGATGCTGATGGACTCTTCGATGCGGCGGATGCGCTCCAGGAGATCGGTGAGATCCACCGGTTTTTCCAGAAAATCGTCCGCGCCTAGTTTCATCACTGTCACCGCCGTGTCCACCGATCCGTGGGCGGTGATCATAATGCTGCGCACCATGGGATCGAGAGCCTTGATTTCCTCCAACAGCCGGTCTCCGGTCATGCCCGGCATGCGGTGGTCCAGGATCACCAGTTGAAAAGGAATTTCCCGGAATTTTTGGAGGGCCGTGGGGCCGTCTTCCACATCATCGACCGGGTAGCCCTGGTTTTCCAGAAATCCCTTGAGCAAATCGCGCTGAAGGGGCTCGTCATCCACAATGAGAATACGCATGATTCTCCTTCATCGTTCAGGTGTCTGTCTGAAGCGGTTTTACAAGGGGTAGGGTAACATCCACCCGCAGCCGCTGCGGGGCTGTCTTGATGAGAGAAATAGTGCCGCCATGGGCCTGGACAATACGCAGAGCAATGGCCAGGCCCAGACCGGAACCGCGGGATTTGGTGGTGAAATAGGGCTCCATGAGATGATTGACGTCATCCTTTTCTTGAGAAAAACCGCCGTTTTCTGTGCGCACCACGGTGTGCGTTGACGTACGCATGGCCGTGATCCGCAGATCCCCGCCATTGGGCTGCGCCTCCACTGCGTTTTTGATCAGGTTCTCGAAAACTTCCGCCAGAAGATCCGGGTCGCCTTCCAGACTGCCGGCGTCATGAGCGCTGCCGGTCACTTCGATGCCTTTGGCGGCAAAGGTTCCTCGGTAGAGGGTGAGGATTTGATCCACCAGCGCGCCCAACTCGACGGTACGGTTGCGCGGCGCGGGAGGCTGTGCATAGCGTTTTAATTCACCCACGATGGTGTCGGTGCGGTGCACCGCCTGTCCCAGAGAATCGAGCAGCATCCGGTGCTGGGGTGTCAATTCGGACGCTTCCAGGCGCAGGCGCTGGAGCCCCATGCTGATGGCGTTCAGCGGGTTGCGGATCTCGTGAGTGATGGCGGCCGAGGCGCGGCCCAGGGTGGCGTCTTCCTTCTCACGGGCCAGGCGCTGCTCGAATCGCTGCACGGCATCGATGTGGGCACGCTGAAACCGGCTCAGCAGCCAGGAGAACAGGATGCCCAGGGCCACGATCACGGCCGCGAATGCCAGAAACTCCTGACGAAGCTGCCGCACCCTTCTCGCAAAATGGCCGGCCTCCACGCCGACAACCAGAAGATTCCGTCCCAAGCGCATGGTGGCCCGGGCGGTTTGATCATTTCCCGAGCCTTCGAAATTCACCCGGGGGATTTCTGTCGGTTGCGCCACGGCCATCGCCTCGCCCTCGGCAATGGGATCGAAGTGGATATAGCGAATTCCGGCAAGGCGGGACATTTGATCAATCAGCGCGTCCAGGCCGATGCGCGCTTGCAGTTCCACCAGACGCCGGTCCGCCAGAGCTACCCGGATGCAGCCGGTGCCGCGAGTCGACGGCGCGCTGAAAAGATAGAGGTGATGATCCGAAACGTGATGCAGACGGTTTCCGGCGCACCGGCCATCTCCGGCTTCGGCCGGGTACCAGTCGGGGGGACCCTGAGCGATCCCGGTGGCGCGTTCCACGCGGATGCCCAAAAGCCCCGCTTCCCTTGCAAACGCGCCAAGCTCGTCATCGGAAAACGGCTCGACGATATCCAGATAATCCACAAAGCGGGCTGAGCTGCCTAAAAAGGTGGTCAGGATCTCCTCGATGATTTCCCGGGACAAAAGGGCGCGGTCCGCGTTCATACGGATAGCCCCGGCGACCATTTGCACATGGTCCTGTACATGGCTGGAGAAGGCCTGGGTCGCCTCACGAATCTGCCAGTAGTAATAGGCGAGGAAACTCATAATCAGGAAGGCGATCACCAGGGCATTGGCCTTCCACAGAGGGCGCAAGGGGGCAGCGGGCGTCACTGGCGGCCTCCTTTACCGTTGCCGCGTCCCATGCCGCGGCTGCGCCCGATGCGGGAACGTACCCCGGTGGGGTCCGCCCGGCCCCGGCCGTAGCCCAGATGGGCGGCATTGAACAAGACCGGGGTCGAATACTCACCCCAGATACGGACCACATCTCCGGTTTTCAACCGGGGCGGCAACCCGTCGGAAGGAGAAATAACATGGATTGCCGGGGCATCCGGCGTCACCTCGCCCTGGGGGTGATTACTCACGGGGACCACCACCAGCCCTGTCCGTTCCCCGTCGATGGAGAGGACGCGGCCGAGGATCACCTCTCCCGCGAGAACGGCGCCCGCGCCGGCAAAGGTGCTCCAGGCGGTCAACAGGGTTAAAAATACCAGCGTACACCGCATTGCGTCACCATGCTGTGATAGGTTTGCCGCGCCCATGTCGAGTCGATGTTCTCATAGATCGTATCCACATAAATCTCCCAGGAAGAAAAGCCGCGTGTCCCTCCCAGGATAGCCCGAAAGCGATCATCCCGGCGGGAAGGCCATTTTCCCAAGGTATCATAATCCGCGCGCCACCACCCGCCGTCAATGAAAAACTTCCATTGCGCCGACAAAGACCAGGAGAGCATGAGATTTGCCCCCCTTTCATCATAGGATTCCAATCTGACCGTGGAGTCGTTATGGGAATACGTACCGGTCAGCTCCGCAACCCATCTCGGGGTCAAATGAAAGGTCACGATGAGTTCGGTCAGCATGAGATCGTCCCGTCGATCATCATCCTGGGAACGCGAATTGCCGTTTTTTCCTTTGCCGCGCGATACCTCGTTGCGGGTTGGAGCGCTATTCGTTGACAGTGCCTCTTCATAGAACCGTCGCGACCAGTCTTCACTCACAGCCAGGGAGAGTCTTGCTCCGGCGAGCCAGCGCAGAGTTCCCGAAAGGCGAAACGCGTTGCGATTCTCATCGGGGCGCTCGCCGTTGCGCACCTGTGATCCCTCCATGGTCAGCCCGGGGATGAGTGTGCCTTCCATCAGGGTTCCGGTGATGTCGGTGCCGATTCCCATGTAATGACTCTCCTGACCGTCCAGAAAGTCCTGGTAACGGCCGAAAAGGTACGCGCTGGTCATCAGCGGCGTTTTTGAGCCCGACTGGAACTGAACGGCCCCCTCGCCGCCGAGCATGAGAAAAGCGGATGCGTTTCCCGATGACGACCGGGCCACGTTGTCGTCTAAGCCGGCGCCCGTATCCAGCGTCGCATCCCAGTCGGCGCCTTGTGCGCTTGCGGATAGGGATAGTATCAGGATCATCCAGAATATGGCCACTTGGTTAGCCGCTCCTTATTCTTGTCATTTTCCTGATCTTTTTTGGTTTGTCGAAAAGGGTGAATGTCTGCTTCATCGAAAAGAACATTAACGGCGGCTGGTTGTCAATATATGCCTGCCTTCAAATGCCGATCTTCCACTGCGGGGAAAGTGCTGCAACGGAAGATCGGAATATTTGCTTGATTACTCTGCGTCAGGCGCTGGTGCAGTCACCGGCGGTTTTGCCCTTGCCACTTCCGTCCTTCGGACCTTCGCTCCCATTGCCGGTGCCATCGCCGGGACCGTGTCCGCCATTACCGTTCCCGCCACGCACCAGAAGCATGCCCGCATCCGAGGCAATCGCGTCGGTATAGATGCAGGTGCCGTTTTTCTTGCCGTTTCCGCTGCCATCCTTCGGCCCGTTACCGCCATTGCCCGTGCCGTCTCCGGGTCCCTGGCCTCCGCCACCGTTGCCCCCCTTACCCCCCTTGCCGCCGCCTCCATTTCCGTTACCGCCGCCATTGCCATTACCGCCCCGGGCCAGAAGCGTCATACGATCCATCGCCCCCGTCATCGACAGATCCTCGGAGATATCCGCATTGTTGCTTTCCAGATAGGGACAGTCCGTTCTCCTGCATTTGCCACGGCGTCCCTGGCGGTTTCCCTTGCCCACGGGATTTTCGTCCGCGTCCACCAGGCCGCGCTCCCGGGGCGTGGTGACGATGGCCGTGAAGGCTTCATCGGAGATATATTGGGGCGTATAAGTCTCTCCAAGAACGCCGAGTTGGTAAACAAAGGTGCGCAGGTGGTTGCGGGAACCCTTGAGCAGATTCCGGTAAATGGTCAACAGATCTTCATCATCCGCTTCCTCAATGGCTTCCTGCAGATCGAATATGTCCAGATCTTCAACAGCAGCGCCCACACGCAGGGCATCGGCCAGGGATTCGCTCCCGGCCGCCACCATCTCCTCATACCGTGCCGTCATATCGGCGTCGGCAAAAGCGCCGGTGGCATCGTCGGTGACCGGATCGGCCACATCATACTTCTCCATCAGCGCCAGGACGGCATCCATGTGGCGCTGCTCACTCTGGGAAATCCGTTCAAAAGCCCAGTGATTCCAGGTCCCGTACAGGGTTGTGTAAACGTCGCGGGCCAGCTTCTCCTCCTCGCGCATGTGGAGCAGGGTGGCCGCTTCCGCTTCACTCAACTCCCCGGCAGGCAAGGCCATTGCGTATGCCGCCATTCCCTGGCCTTGGCCATAGGGTCGGGTCGCCCCCATGTTGCCTGCCCATGCGGTGGTTGTCATCAGACCGACCAGAAACCCCGTTGCCGCCATTTTGATCATCGCTTTTTTCATGGTGTCATCTCCTTGGAAGTATAATTGACGTGAAATTTGTTGAACGTTTACTCAAGAAGATTACAAGGCTCGTGCCAAAACTTAAGTTATTAGAATAACAGGTGGTTGGTAAGATTGACACATGTTCGGGTTCGACAAACGGCTTCAAGGGCTCGACGATATTGTCGACAGAAAGGCCTTCTGCTATGGTGTAGGATGCATGCGCAAACCGAAATCATGCCGAATTTCACCGGTTTTACCCATGAAATAACCAAGACGAGCGATTAGCCTGATAGGCATCGATATCAGCGAAAGCGCCGGAAGCCAACTGGTTCCCACGCTCAGCGTGGGAACCCCTGCCAGGGACAGGTTGACAAGGCGCTCCCACGCAGAGCGTGGGAGCGAGACGGCAAATATGGCCGAAACGATGATCAAGGCATTAAAACCTCTCCAACCCGCATTCCGTCAAGCGCCATCAGTTCGAGCATTAAATAGATATTAAAACTGGAATTTTTTGATTTATCTGTATTGCCCGCGAGAATCTGCAGGTAGCGGTATATTTATTTATTGACATATATATCGAACATCGGTATAAACTAATTTCGTATTAAACGGATTGTATATTGAGACTAAAATGCCAGTAGACAAAATTACAGACATTCAGGTTGAAAAATTCAACCGGGCCTTCCACACGCTTTGGTTCAAAATTATGATTAGTAGGCCGGAATCAAAGTCGGACAAACTAAAAGGCCTTACCTTTTCGGATCTGCATGTGATCACTATGGCCTATGGAGAGCCGGAGATCATTCTAAAGGACATCCGGGAAAGACTCCGCCTTCCCCAGACAACCCTGAGCAGTATTGTGGCTAAGCTTGAGAAAAAAGGGGTTGTTAAAAGGGTAATCAATCCCAGGGATTACCGGTCTTTTTCACTCAAAATTACCAATAGAGGGAAAGAAATGATGGTCGCCCATATGGAGATGGATGAAAAGCAGAACCGTCACATTTTAGAGTCCCTTGAACCAGACGAAAGGCAGGAGTTTATAAGGTTATTTGCGAAGGTGGCGGACAAATTTAATTTCTGATCAAGTGCCCCGGGTATAAAGAATGGCGGGGGAACAGCTATTCGGATTTTTTTTGGGATATTTATAACGATATTAGTACAAAACGAATTACATATTAATTTGTCTTAGATGTATTACTAATATGTGATGAACGGAAAGGAGTTCAATATGAGTGATTCGTCCCCAGCTGGTCCGTTGACCGGTACAATCCGTACGTATTGTGCCCAGTGTTTCAACAATTGCCCAGTAGTGGCATATGTTGAAAACGGCAGATTCACCAAAGTGACACCGGATAGGGCCCATCGGTTTTACCGGCCTCTTTGCCCCAAAGGGCTGGCCGGCCCCGAGATTGTATATAACTGCGAAAGGCTTGAGTTTCCCATCAAGCGAACCGCCCCTAAAGGTGCGAATGATCCTGGATGGAAGCGGATAACATGGGAGGAAGCTTTGGATAGGGTGGCCGAAAAGATGCGACAAATAAAGGACCGATATGGCGCTGAGGCTTTTGTTTTTTCCCAAACCAATGTTTCATCACCCATGTGGGAAATTACCTTGTTCATAAGGCGGCTTGCTAACTGTTCGTGATACTAAGAAATCGAACAAAAGCAGAAAAAATAGGGTAACACTTTCTCTTCGACAAACTTAAGGAGAAAGTGAAATGAGTCCACAGGTTTTTACCCAAGAACAGAAGCTTGCTATTATGAAGCATGCCGGCACCGTAGGAATCAAGGAAGCTGCCAAAATTGCCGGTGTTCACTACACAACCGTTTATGACTGGCGCAACAAACTGGCGCATCTCGGTGAAGATGGTTTTCTGGCCTACCAACCGCCTCGCCCAGGTCGAGGGAAAAAGGTCATTTCGAAGGAACAGGAAACCGCCGTGCTGGATTGTTGGAACGCCAATCAGGGATACGGACCGGGTCAGGTAAGAGGACAATTGCGGCGCGGCGGGATCACCATATCAACCCGCAGTGTGCGCAAGATTATGCAGGCCAATGGTTATCGCCCGCGGGATAAACGGCCGGGCAAAGCAAGCGTTCAGCGTTTTGAGGCCAGCCGTCCTCTGGAGCTGTCCCAGATGGACATCCTGGAGTTTTTTATCAACAAGGCCAAGGTCTATCTGATCCTTCTGATCGATGATTTCAGCCGCTTCATTCTTGGCTGGAGACTGTTGGAACAAACCTCTGTCGATGAAGTGATCGCAGTGGTCAGCGACGCGGTAGCACGTTATGGAAAAATGGAAGAACTCCTCACCGACCGAGGTTTCGTATTTTATTCCTGGCGTGGGATCAACCGTTTCGAGAAATATCTGGAGACCGAACGTATCGATCATACCCACGCCAAACCGCATCACCCGCAGACCTTGGGTAAGGTCGAAGCCTGCAATCGGCGGATCAAGCAGGAGCTGATTGCCCAAAAGCATTTTCTCAATTTGCATGAAGCCCGGAACGCCATCGAGGCTTGGACAGACCATTACAACTATCAACGGCCGCATCAGGGGATCGGCGGTTTTCTGGTGCCGGCCGAACGTTTTCACGGCCAGGCCAAAGCGGCGCTTCGTGCCATCGATAAAGGTCTCGACATCACCGATCAGGGAGAGTTATCGTCATTAATTGATCGTAGTGTCATCAACCTGGTGATGAGCCCCGAAGGCCGGTTCACGCTCTACCTTCTGGGACAACCGATTGACCTTAACAGGCGGTGAATTATGTCAACGTCGTTAACTCCTGAAGAAGTGGCCATCGTCATCCGGGCCAGACGCCTTCTCAAAGAAAAAGGCTTGTCACTGGATACCAACGTCAAAGCGCTTTGCAACGAGGTGGGGATATCCCGCAAAACCGGCTATCAATGGGAAAAGCGATTGGATCAGGCATCCCAGGACGAACAATTGCTGAAGGAACTGGCCAATCTGAAGTCTGATCACGAGAAACTCAAGCAAGCCTATGACGATGTATGTTGGGAAAACGAAGGCCGCAAACTTGCCTGGGAGATCCATGAAGTGGACGCGATGATCACCGAAAAAAAAAGCACTATGGCCTGCCGCAAAAAGAAAAAGCGGTAAGCTTTTTACGTGTGTCGGGACGACCGGAACGGCGGGTCGCCCGGGTGCTGGTGGTTCCCGCGAACACACTATTGACCTGGAACCAAGGGTTTGACGAAAATTTGAGGCCGCTGATCATGCCTGAGAAAAGGGGTAAGGCAACCAAAGTCACCGCCGATATGGTTCGGCGCATTGTCGAACATGCCGATGGATATGAGGGTCGGCAAATCCGTCTTAAGGCCTTCGGCGCCGAATTGCGTGAAGCGGGTATCGATCTTTCAAGTAAAACCATCGAGCGGATTTTGATTGCCAATGACCTTTTCAAAGCGAGAGTTCGTAAAAAGCGGCCCGCTTTTTATCAGAGTCTTTGCCAAAATATTCCGAACGGTCTTTTGAGCATTGACGGCAGCCAGGTGATCGTATGGCTCGGAGACAAGCCGTATCCTTTCAATGTGGAGATGTCCGTGGATGTCGCGACATTCGCGCATACCGCCTTCAGTATCGATGACAGTGAAACGGCCGATGCGGTCATCAAGGTTCTTGAAGCCCATCGCCAGGCCTGGGGGGTACCCATAGGCGTTCTGGGCGATTGCGGCAGCGCCAATGAAAGCGCCGATGTGCTAAACTATTTGGAAAAGTTGGATATCAAGAGGGTTCCAGCAGGTCCGGGGAATCCCAAAGGCAACGGAACCGACGAAGGCGCTTTCAGTCAGATGAAAAAAGCATTTGGCCAGATCCGCATCGATATGTCATCGCAGAAAGCCTTGGCCCGCAGTGTGCTGACGGCATTGGTATCCCTCTATATCGGTATGCGTAACCGGCTTCCCGTTCATTCCCCAAAGATGCCGCCCTGCCGGCACATGGCGGCCTCGGTCTCCACCGAACAACGGGCTGCCGAACGTGAACGGCTGGATGTGCATGTAGCGAACAGGAACCATAACGAAACGGACCAGGTACGGCTTGATCGTCTTGATTGGGTGATTGGCCATTACCGCCTTGATCTATCACCCGAGGCACTCAAAAATGCCCGGCGGAGCATCAAGGCATATGATTTGGAAGCTATCCGGCAGACTGAAGATGCGTTTTTAAAAGCAACCCGCCGGAAACCCAGTCGTAAAAACATCGCCTACTTCTTCGGTATTTTGCGAAACATTCAACGCAAGCTCGACGAGGACGCCAAAAGAGACTACTGCCGCCAACGCTACAACCATGAGGTGATGCTTAATTTGGAGCGGCAAAGACAGGAAGAATCGTTCCCGCCGTCGATCGATGCGATCCTCGGTATGTTGGCAAAGGCTGTGATTTACAACGTACGATTTGTTAAAGAACTATCCATCAGAAAGGCCCGAGAATGGACCCTTGAGTTGTTAAAAGCATTCCGTTACCTGGGGCCATTAAAAAAGGAAATGGAAATTTTAATAGACAAAAGGACCGATCTAACCAGTGATCAAAAAACAGAAATGTTGGAACTGTTTTGTCAGTTCCTGAACTGCTACCAACAGAAGTGCGTGTTACCCTGATTTGAGGATTTTGTTCGAATTTTTATTGCCCCATTACAGCTAACATTTACGGGACCCCCAACCACATGACAACAACCCATATCTGCAACTGGCACAGGGACAATGGATCTGCATTGACCTTTGGCAAACCCGGTGACGAGTTTGCAGCGGGATGGCCGGATTTCAAAAACAGCAGATCCATTCTTATCTGGGGCCATAATCCCAAGGCTACGATGAATGCCTACTACCGGCAAATCAAAACCGCTCGTAAAAATGGGGCCAAAATCATTGTAATCGATCCCCGGTTAACCGACGCTGCATCAAAGGCGGATGTCTGGTTGCAGGTCAAACCGGGTACTGACGGTGCCTTGGCCTTAGGAATGATTCATCTGATGATTAAGCATAAGCTATATGATGACGAATTTGTACGAAACTGGACGAACGCTCCCTTATTGGTGAGACACGATACCAAAAACCTGGTCCGGACATTTTGCGGAAACTCTTCCGGGAAGGCGATAGAGAAGTTCTGGGTGGTGGATGAGGACGGCAACAAACCCGTTCGGTTCACACCCGGATCAAAATTGGATTGCCGTCCCCTACTTGAGTGGAATGAAAAGATGAAACTTGCCGATCAGGCGCCTGCTATCTATAAAACTGTTTTTTCTCTGCTCAAAGAAGCCGTGTCCATGTATACATCCGAGTTTGTTGAGGCCCAGACATCGGTTCCCGGCGCGCTTGTAGAAAAGGCGGTGCGTATGATGGCTGAAAACAGTCCCCTATCCTGGTTCTCGTTTAACGGTGTGGAGCAAAATTTAAACGCCACCCAGACCAACCGGGCCATATGCACCTTTTATGCACTTACCGGGGACTGGGATAAAAAAGGAGGCAACACCCTTCGTTCTCCAATTCCACCCCTCGACTATCCGTTTGGATTTGAGTTTATCACCCCGAATATGTTTGAAAGGAATATGGACCTGCCGGCTCATCCATTAGGACCTGCCGGCTCCATCATGTCGGTCCCTCCCTCCCTTGTATGCAAAGCCATTGAACAGGCAGATCCCTACCCAGTAAAAGGACTTATCGTCTTTGGGGCCAACACGGTCTTGGCCAACCCGGATAGCAAAATGACGGCAAACGCATTAAAAAAACTCGATTTCCACGTTCATATCGATCTAACTATTAATCCCACTGCTAAATTTGCAGATATTGTACTGCCCTCGGCAAGTTCTTGGGAGACAGGCAGGATAGGATATCCCCTTGATTTTCAGGAAGACTACACATTGCAGTGGCGTGAACCTGTTGCCTCTCCACGGGGTGAAAGCAAGGATGAACTGTGGATCATTTTCCAACTTGCCGAACGCCTAGGGCTCTCTGAATATTTTTGGGGCGGAAAAATTGAAGCTGCCTTTGAAAGCATGCTGGCTCCCCTTAATATTTCGCTTACGAATTTAAAAAAGGCAAACGGTGGTATCTTTGTCCAAGGCACACATGAGTATCAAAAATACAAAAAAAACGGCATAAAAAATATGTCCGGCCGTGTTGAACTATTTTCCCAGCACTTAAAAGACATCGGGCAGGCCCCTCTTCCTGAATGGACAAATCCGTATGATATTTTCCAGACCGCAGGAATCCGGGAATCCGACTATCCGTTTATCCTTATCAATTCAAAACTACGGGAGTATTGCCAGTCACAGCACAGATCCATTCCATCTTTAAGAAAACTAAATCCGCACCCTTTATTAGAGATAAATAAGGAAACTGCAAAAAAGATGGAGATTGCCGAGGGGGACCCTGTGAGCCTGGAGACTGTATACGGCAAAATCATACTGCGCGCCAAGCTTACCCACGGCATTGCTCCGAAGGTTGTCTGCACTCAGCACGGATGGTGGCAGGCATGCCCGGAACTGGATCTTCCCGGCAGCGACATTTTTTCATCTTCAGGTGCCAATGTGAATCTTTTATATAAAACCTAAACTAGGCGGTTTTGGTTTGGACAGCAGTATTCGGGTGAAACATGGTGGAGAAATTGGTGGCGGCTGAAATCTTGAGGTTCTTTTCAGCGAAAACTACTGCCGATTAAATTTATTATGGGCATATGTGCATTATTGCCTATTTTTGGGCGCACCTCACCGCCGGTTTCGCTTTGGCTTTTACTTTTCTGTGCCGGTTATTCGATTGCCGGCGCGGTTTGACAGCGGTTAAACAATTCCGGCAAGCGAAGGTTTTCCAAACAGGACCTGGATACTCTCAGAATCATCTCCCCACTGTGGAAGACAATCTTGCCAGCAATATCGATCAGTCGTCTACGCACCGTGGAGGCATAGGAACCGACCGATAGAATCGGGGCACTGACATCTTCCTTGAAAGATTCCAGTAAAAAATGACCGACCAGCATCGTATAATACCAGGCCGCGTTCGGAGCAAAACGTTTGAAGGGCAGTTGCTCATGGCCAAAGTCCTTCAACGCCCGGTTGGCCAGTTCGTCGCTGCCACGTTCATGATAACAGGCCACAAGCCCATTGGCGGTCAGATAATCCACGGCACCGGCTTTTCTCAGCATATCGTCAATTGCCTGGCCTTGGCCGATATTGGTTATGATGACGGTGTCCGGACGAAAGCCGGGAAGGTAAAGCTGCTTGCTATCGTCATGAATCAACCGGCAAAAGATCGCTCGCCGGAATGTTATCCAACTGCCTTGTCGGCAACCGAACTCGGCAAATTGCCATGCTTTTTTCTTGCCGGATTCAAACCGTTTCCACCGAGTCGCATCCCAGTTGTCCGCCATTTGCCTGATGTCTTTATAAACTTTGCCTCCGCAGACATAACCGATGTGAAACGTCTCGCAAAGTTCAAAAATTTTCTGATCGAAAAAGCCGCTGTCCATACGGATGATAATCGGGACATCGCCACGATATTCGCATCTTATTTTAAGGACCATATGGCGGATCATATTCTGCACGGCATCGCCGTGATTGGAATGTTTGTCTCCGCTGCGAAACACCGCATCGACAATGAGGCGGCCCCAATTCATCTGAAGCGGTTGAAAGCCCTTCTTCTTTTTATAGGTGGGCTTAACGCCGTGCCGGCATTTTGCATCGTCGTTGTCCATCACCATGGTATCGATGCCCAGCTCGATCACAGTGGGGTTAACGATCCGCAACCGCCAAATGAAAAGGGTCTGCAAAAGGCGCCGGAACAAAAACACGCGCGCCCAGGCAAACGCTTTGAAAAACCGTTTCATCCGTTCGGAAGAGGCCATGTTCTCTATTGGTGTCTCGATGCTACCGGCATAGCCGTCATCCTGAGCAAGCTTGTCGAAGTAAGTCAGCCTCCGACTGGTCCCATCAACGAAAAAGCAGAGCGCCTGTTTGAAAAGTTCTGTAATGGCAAGACCTTTTTTGGTTTTACGGATAGAACCGAACCATCGGTCGAACCAACTGAAAATCTCAATGTTATAAAGATACGCAACGAACAGCGTCAGGCCTGCCCTCCCGGTCAACCGGTCGGAAGTAGTTTCTATGCGCCGAATTTTGAGTTCATTTTGGCGGTAATTTTTGCTATGTTTGTTCATAGAGTCCTCCACCTGTTGGGTGTGTGCCAGCTTGTTGTAAACTTGGCGGTTTTTAACAAGTATTATAGCACGTTATCCAGCTGTTGAGGACTCTTTTTTCTATAAATCGACTACTTTAGGTAAAAATGACTTTTCAGATCCGATAAGCGGTTCCGTGCATATGCGTGGATTTCCATGCAGGATTAAAAAG
Organism: uncultured Desulfosarcina sp.; assembly: GCA_963668455.2. GTDB lineage: Bacteria > Desulfobacterota > Desulfobacteria > Desulfobacterales > Desulfosarcinaceae > Desulfosarcina. Next base: position 127,952 of record CAXXOY010000006.1, on the reverse strand, counting down.
CGTTAACAGTCATATGTTAATTTTTAAGTTTAAAAAGAGTAATCCGGGTCCGACTGGGATGTGTATTAAAGCATGCAGACAAAACGCATTGTCTCTGATTGAAATTAACGAACCCAGTCGCCTATCCATTTATAAAGCATAAAATCTATGGATAAGGATTCCAAAATTATGAAAAACATGATTACATTTCCACCTTTCTATTTTTTCAGTATTATTGCATTAGATTTTATTTTTTATCTTTTTTTTCACAGATTGCCACACATCCCTTTTCCTTTTAATTTGAATGGGTTATTTGGAATCATTGTCGGTTACTATATTGCAAAAAAAAGTTGCGATATTTTTAATTCCAGCAATACTACATTCAGGCTTGAAAGACCTTCCGTGTTTGTTAAAGAGGGGTACTATAACGTAAGCCGGAATCCAATGTACCTTGGCTTACTTATAATTATATTTGGTCTGTCAATTCTACTTGGCAATTTGCTTTGCATGACCTGCCCTCTATTGTTTTTTGTATGTATCAATTATATTTGCATTCCCCCGGAGGAAAAAATAATGGAAAAAACTTTTGGAGAAAGTTACATTCAATATAACAAAAAAGTGAGACGATGGATCTGATATCAATCCAATTATGCAATGGAGAACAGATGAACATTAAACACGAAGAAATAGAACCAATCGAATTTGATCAGCTTAAAATTATCGATTATACAGCAGGGAAAGACAATAGTTCCTCGTTTGCTGAGATTACAGTCCCCATGGGTGTCGGTCATAAAATTTCTTGGTCGAATCGATCAGACAAATACTATTATATTAGCAAGGGAAATGTAAACTTCATCGTAAATGAAGAATCAAACAACCTTTCATCAGGTGATGTATGCATCATCCCAAAAGGACATCGCTTTTGTTACACGAATATCGGTTCGAGTGAAGCTGTATTGATTTTAGTACATACGCCAGATTTTAGATTAGAATACGAAATGTTTGAGGAATAGTGCAAATTCCGCTACGCTCCTTTTGCAGTGTCCTCCCCCCCTGAGTTGCAAACCTTAATTTATCTTGTCACCGGGCCTGATATATCCAACGTATCTGTCGTTCCGACCAACCTGTGATTAGGTCGATTAATCTTTCAAAAATCAATTCCAAAAAACTACAGATTGTGATGAGTTTTTTCGCGAAAATGTAAATAAAAAAGGCCTTGATCATCGTTTCGGCCGGAAAGGCCACCTGGTTCCCATGCTCTGCGTGGGAACGTAAAGGTCCAATAGACCCCACCTTAACAAGCGTCACCAGATTTGTCATGGTGCGCTCACAGTGTGTGGAAAAGATTTTGGATCGGACGCGGAGTCGGTTAACTTGGAAAAAGAACTTGCGACAGCGTATCGTTGTCGAGATTTTTAGGCAAGAGAGCCTGGTAATCTTCCGGCGTTTCGGCAAAAGGCAATTTGGCAAACAGGTAGCGTAGGTAGGCGTACGGCTCCAGACCATTGGCCTTTGCAGTTTCGATCAGACTGAAAAAGGTGGCACTGGCTTCGGCCCCCCTGGGCGCTCCCGAGAACAGCCAGTTTTTTCGGCCCACCACAAACGGCCGAATGGCATTTTCGGCAACATTGTTGTCGGGTTTCAGGAATCCGGCTTCGGTATAGCCAACAAGTTTGTCCCATTGATTCAGGGTGTATTGGATAGCCTTGCCGAGCAGGCCTTTGGGAGGAACCTGCGGATGATAGGTATCCAGCCAGGTCTTGAATTTATCCAGGATCGGCTCGGACTTCTCCTGCCGCAATTCAAGTATTTGCTCATATGAGAGATCGTTTTTCCGAGCATATCGTTCGATGTCGTACAGCGCGCCAATATATTCCAATGCTTCGTCGGCAAGGTTCTTGGATGTTTTTTGCTTGCCACGCTTGCGGCCCTTGTTCACTTCGACGAATTTACGCCGGGCATGCGTCAGGCATCCAAGATGAGTAATACCCTCTTTTTGGGAAAGCTGATCGTAGCCGCTGTAACCGTCGCTTTGAACGTAGCCTGTATAGTCGTCCAGCATATCGTGCACCACCTTGCCACTACGGGTTGGATGGTATTGATATAGCACCACGGGGGCGCCCAACGGTCCGCCGCAAAATACCCACATATACGACTTTGTGGTATTGTTGCGTCCCGGTTCCTGGAGAACTTGAAATGGGCTTTCGTCGATATTGATCACAGGCCCGCTTCGAATTTCCTGTTGCAAAAGTTCGATGATCGGTTGACTGCAACCGGCGGTTTCGATCATCCAGTTGGCCATGGTGGACTTTGAGATATCGACGCCCAGGCGGCCGAATATTTTTTGTTGGCGGTTCAGGGGAATCGCATCGGCAAATTTCGATGTGGCAACGTGCGCCAGCAGACCCTCGGTGGCGTTGCTTTTGGGGATCAGTTGTTTTACCGGTGGTGCGATTTTGACCGTGGGGCCATCGTCCTCGACGCCTTCGCAAGCCTTGCAGGCATATTTGGGGCGAACGTGACGAATCACCCGAATCTTGGGCGGAACGTAATCGAGTTTCTCGCAGATCTCTTCGCCGATTCGGCTCAATTCTGCGCCACACGCACAACGTTTCTCGTCTTCAGAGATATCGTGGATAACCTCGACTCGCGGCAGTTCCTCGGGCAATGGCTTGCGGCCACGTTTTTTACGGGTATGCTCTGGAACGACGATTTCGTCATCGTTTTGAATCGGTTCAACAGGCTTATCCGGGGCGAACAACTGAAGCTGGTTGGGATTGACAGTAGGGATGACTTCGCTTTTGCGACCGAACAGCTCGTTCTTCAGCAGCCGGTTCATCTCCTCTAAATACTCGATCTGCTGCTTTTGAGAGAAAACGATCTGCTTTAAGGACTGGGCGTCTTCAGGCAAGTTTGTCAGTTCCGAAGTCATGCCCGTTAAGTATCATAACTGACTGTAATTGTAAATGTTTAAACGATGTAAAATGCTATTTTCTCAGCTTGCGAAACGGTAGTTTAAACGGCTATGTGCGTGCGTATAATCCAGGCCGGCAAGAAGCCACTCGAGCTCCTTCGTCTCAAGAGAAACGACTTCGTCTGTTGACGTGGGCCAATGGAATCGCTGCTTCTCAAGTCGTTTGTGCCATAAGGCAAAACCGTTTTGATCCCAGTAAAGAATTTTAATCATGTTGCGGCGCCGGTTGCAGAAAACGAACATGTCGCCGGTAAAAGGATTATGTCTCATGGCCTGCTCGACCAAAACTGACAGCCCATTGATCGACTTGCGCATATCCGTATCGCCAACGGCCAGATAGACCTGTTGCGGGTAATCGGGCAGCATCATAAACCTACCACGAGATTAACCAAACGGGTTAATTGTTCCGAGCCATCCAGCCCTTCTATCTCAATGGAACATCCGTTTGGCATGAGAACGCGAACGGTTTGCGGATGAGGCATTGGATTGGCGGAAAGTCTTATGGGCAAAAACGAAACATTCGTTTGCTTTTTTAAAATCCGTCGTCGCCAGTAATAAAACCGATGAGATTTGAGATGGTGTTGACGGCAATAGGCGAGTTGGCTCAGGCCGCTTTGTTCCCATTGTTCAAGATGGCTCTTCCAAAATTCTCGTTTTCCTTGGTCGCTTTGCTGATCGAAATCTTTTGGCATGTGGTGCCCTCCTTTTTTTGAAGGGTATATTGCCATGACGTGTTGGATCTGTGAAGATGTGGTTTATTGGACCTTTACGTGGGAACCACCATTGCGCTCCCACGCAGAGCATGGGAGCGAGGGACACCACCCTCACCATTGGCCGAAACGATGATCAAGGCCATAAAAAAACACCAAATTCCATCCGCTTTATTTATCGAGTTTCTTTGACAGGACGACAGTTTGCTCCAGGCAGTATTGAAAACAACCCAGATTCCCCTATCGTGAATGGCCACTATATCCGCCCGGTGAGAGCCAATATCCCGAACCCGGTGAGAATAAAGCCGGAAACCCGATTGACCCAGTCCATGGCGCGGGGGCTGATCTGTCGCTTGAAAAAATGGGTGGTCGATGAAAGGATGATCCACCAGGCCATGGAGCCGGAGAAGACACCGGCCACCAGCCACGTGGCGCAGACAGGGCCGGAACCCATGACGCCCAGGCCCATGCCGGCGAACACGGCTGCAAAGGAGAGGATGGTCATGGGATTGGTCAGGGTGAGCAGCAGGGCGGACAGATACCCCATGGCGCCGTTGGTGCCGGCAGGGGCGTCCTGATGTGGCTCGTTTTTTTGGAATAGCGATTTCAGCCCGAGAAAGAGCAGGAACAGGCCGCCGAAACGCTGGACCCAGCTTTGCTGGTTGATGAGAAATCCGGAAATGCCGGATAGCCCGAATGCCGCGATACATCCATAAATGCCATCGGCCGTGGCGGCGCCCATACCGGTAAGCAGGCCGGCGCGCCAGCCGCTGGTCAGGCTGCGGCGGATACATAAAATGCCGATGGGACCCACCGGCGCGGCGATGGAAAAACCGAAGATGAGGCCCTTGATAAAAAAAGAAATTTCCATGGTGCTTGTGTTATTGTCCTTTTCGAAATAGGGAAATGATGGGTTTCCTAAATAAGGGGCGATTGTCGAGCTTGCCGCATATACAAGGCGGATGTCTTTCCGCTAATTTAGGGTATTATCTATCGCATCGGTTTGATAAGTGCCATGCAGGATCAACGGTTTTCGGGCCGTGATACTTAAGAAAACAAGGAAAACGAGGCCATGCACTCCCAACATGAAAAGTTGCTCGACCGGATCGGGCGTAAGATTCTCGCCGCACTGCAGGAAAATGCGCGAATCCCGTTCAGCCGGCTGGGCGAGAGCGTCGGGTTGTCCGCGCCGGCGGTGTCTGAACGGGTGAAAAAAATGGAGGAGGCCGGCATCATCAAGGGCTACCATTCCCGTATCGATCCGGAAGTCTCCGGCGCTTCCATTCTGGCCTTCATCACGCTGACCACTGAGACCGGCCGTTACCCTGCCGTTAAAACGTTTGCCGAAACCTCATCCCACGTGTTTGCCTGCCACCACATCAGCGGTGATGCCTCGTTCATTCTACAGGTCCGCGCCGCCGATATGGCCGATCTGGAAAAGCTGGTCGCCAGATTGAGCGATTTCGGTTCGACGCGCACGGCCATTGTTTTGTCGACCACCGTGGATAAGGAATCGAGGTTGCCGTTGGTCTGATGATTTTTGGGGGGGAGGGCGAGGAGTGATTAAACCCGATTCTGTTCTAAACAAATATTGATGGCCTCGTAAAAAGTCGCGGTTTAGACGGATTCGTAAATATTGAAATGTCGTTATTGCGGTAGCATGCAGGCGCAGGCCTTGATTGCGATAATATAAACTCCCAGATGGCGGCTATGCCTCCGGATTAACCACCTTACGAACCCGGATCGGACGTTTCTTGGGCTTTGGCTTGAGGTTGTTGTTGATCAGAAATCCTTTCAACCACCCCTTGGCCTCCTTGGCGAGTTCCTCGCTGGGATAAAAAGCGTTGATGTTCGTGATCTGCGGGTAGACGGTGTCCACCCGCTGCCACTGATTGGGGGCCATTTTGGCTTCCAGGGTGTAAAGCGAGGCTTTGCTTTCAATGGCCACCAGCCGAATCTCCGGGCCCATCTCTTTTTCCAGGGCTTTCACGGATTCAAGATGTTCCTCGCTTAAACAGGCAATCTTTAAGTCATCCATTTCCTTCATTGGGGCGATTCCTATTATTCGTCTTGAATTCCAGAGCAACAGTAACTGAACGATTGTGGGCCGTATTCAAACAAAAATTGTTTTAATTGTCATGTTAAAGAACATTATCCCATGCTCAATGTTGAATCAAGTCCCTAAAACAACCGGTAATAGGATTTTCCGCAAAGGCGGTCGAGAAGATCGGGGGAAAAAAAGAATTGATATTTATTAAAAGGTAATTTATAGGCTTTAGTATTATTTTATCCGAAATGTGATCAAATCTCGTGTTTGTCAATATGATCAAATAACAAAAGGAGTCATGCACAAATGGATTTCAACCTGTCCAAAGAACAAAAGATGTTGCAGAAAGCCATCCGCGATTTTGCCAAAAAGCAGATCGCACCCAATGTGGAGGAATGGGATCAGAACCACTACTTTCCTTACGAGGAAGTCATGAAACCCATGGGGGAATTGGGCTTCTGGGGTACCGTGATCCCCGAGGAATACGGCGGGGAGGACATGGGGTTTATGGCGGCCATGATCGTCACCGAGGAGCTGGCCCGGGTTTGCAGCTCTTTGCGGGTACAGGTGAACATGCAGGTGCTTGGATGCGCCTACACCATTTTTAGATACGGGACTGAAGAGGTAAAGAAAAAATACATCGAAGGCCTCTGCGAAGGTAAGCTCATCGGCGGCTTCGGCATTACCGAACCGGACGCCGGATCGGACGTCATGGCCATGGGCAGCACGGCCGAGGACAAGGGGGATCACTGGCTGCTGAGCGGCAACAAGACCTGGATCTCCAACGCCCAGGTGGCCGATGTGCTGATTTATTACGCCTATACCGATCCGTCCGCCGGCACCAAGGGGCTGTCGGCTTTCGTGATCGAACCCAAGAATTTTAACGGCGTCAAAACCACGGCCCTTGACAAACTGGGCTCATGGAGTTCTCCCACCGGCGAGGTTTTCCTGGACGGCACCAAGGTGCCCAAGGAGAATATCCTGGGTAAACCCGGCGACGGCGCCAAGATCGTGTTCAGCTCCCTCAACCAGACCCGCCTGTCGGCCGCCGCCGGTGCCGTGGGAACCGCCCAGGCCTGCCTGGACGAAGTCCTCAAATACTGCAACGATCGCAAACAGTTCGGCAAACCCATCGGCCAGTTCCAGATGAATCAGGACATGGTTGCCCAGATGGCAACCGAAATTGACTGCGCCCGTTATCTGGTTTATCGTGCAGCATGGGAAAAGGACAATGGCAAGCTCAACAACGGCCTGGATGTGGCCAAAGCCAAATATTTCGCCGGTGAAACCGTCAACAAATGCGCCAACTTCGCCATGCGTATCCTGGGGGCTTACGGTTACTCCACCGAGTATCCGATTGCCCGTATCTATCGGGACACGCCCACGTATTACATGGTGGAAGGCTCCGCCAATATTTGTAAAATGATCATCGCCACCGATCAATTGGGATACCGCAAGGCGAATCGTTAACTGGCCTTCCCCTTTTGGGGGAAGTCGATTACGTGGCCGGGCGAGGGGGCTGGTTGGTTGAGTATGCTCCGCTCGATTTCCGGTGCCTCGCCCTGCCATGGCACGACAGCGTTTGAAGCGTTTTTTGCGCCCGGGAATCCACCCGGGCGTCACCTGTTTCCCACTTAACCGATTAGAGCCTGTCCGAAATACACCGCATCGAGCGTGTTGCCTGCGCATTAGGGGTTTCGACCGGGCTCTTAAAAAAACCAAGGAATCCCCATGAGACCCTATTTCGAAAAAATGAATACATTCGGCCGGGAGCTTAACGAAGGGCAGATCAAAAGCACCGAACAGAATGTCGACCAAATCAAAGCCGTGGAAGCCGAGGTGCGTGAGGCCGTCAAGGTCGTCAAAACCTCCGGTTTTCCCGAAGAGAAAATCAATGCTCGCGGCCAGATGACGGTATGGCAACGCATCACCTATCTCATCGATCCCGGTAGCTGGTGCCCGTTGCACACGCTTTACAATCCCGAAGACAACGTTGAAGGCCACACCAACGTGTTCGACGGCATGGCCAAGATTTCCGGCAAGTGGTGCATCGTCATCGGCTTTGACAACAAGGTGCTGGCCGGTGCCTGGATTGCCGGTCAGCCGGACAACATCTTGCGTGTCACCAATCTGGCCAAACGTCTCAACGTGCCCCTGGTGTGGCTGGTCAACTGCTCCGGCGTCAAGCTGCCCGAGCAGGAGAAATTCTATGCCAACCGGCGCGGCTCAGGGACTACCTTTTATCGCCACGCGGAACTGAACCAGCTTGGGATTCCGGTTCTGGCCGGCATTTACGGCACCAATCCGGCAGGCGGCGGATACCAGGGCATCAGCCCCACGATTTTGTTTGCCCACAAGAACTGCAATATCGCTGTTGGCGGCGGCGGCATTCTCTCCGGTATGTCTCCCAAGGGCTTTTTCGACGAAGATGGCGCCGAGGCGCTGATCAACGCCGCCAAGCAATATAAGGCCAAACCGCCGGGATCGGTGAATGTTCACTACGATGAGACCGGCTTTTTCCGTTATGTCTTCGAAGAGGAAACTGGTGTTCTGGACGGCCTCAAGGAATACATGCGCGACGTGCCGACCTACCATCCCAAGTTTTTCCAGGTGGCCCAGCCCAAGGACCCGGCCTTCAAGGCCGACGATTTGTACCGGCTGATCCCCTTCAATCAGAAACAGATTTACAGCTTCGACGAAATTTTGGCCCGCTTAGTGGACGGCAGCGAGCACATGGAATATCGGCCTGATTACGGCCCCGAGATTTACACCGGCCTGGTCAAGATGGGTGGTTTTCTGGTAGCCTGTATCGGCAACCGCCAGGGCTGGTTGGGCGAAGGCTATCCCGAGTATGCCGATTATCCCGGCATCGGCGGCAAGCTTTACCGCCAAGGCCTTATCAAGATGAACGAGTTCGTGACCCTTTGTGGTCGCGACCGCATTCCGATCATCTGGTTCCAGGACACCAGCGGCATCGACGTCGGTGATATCGCAGAAAAGGCGGAATTGCTGGGATTGGGTCAGAGTCTGATTTACTCGATCCAAAACACTGACGTGCCCCAGATGCTGGTGGTGCTGAGAAAAGGCACCGCCGCGGCCCATTATGTCATGGGCGGCCCCACGGCCAACCGGCACAATGCCTTCACCCTTGGCATCTCGACCACGGAAATTTATGTCATGCACGGCGAAACGGCGGCCGCCGCCAGCTACTCACGGCGCTTGGTCAAGGAGAAGGACGCCGGACGGGATTTGAATCCGGTTATTGACAAAATGAATAAGATGGCCAAGGATTACCACGACAATTCCAGACCGATCTATTGTGCTCAAAAAGGGCTGGTGGACGAGATTGTCAATTTGAGTGAAATCAGAAAATACTTGCTTGCTTTTACCGGTTGTGTTTATCAAAACCCGAAATCGATCTGTCCGCAACACCAGATGATCCTGCCCAGAAGTATCAAGGGCTAAAAGGCTTTGCTCCTAACCGGTTCAATCGAAGGGGTGAGAAAAAGCAAGTCGTTATTTTGACACACGGGCAAGGCCCATGAGGAACAAGTACGGTTAATGCTGTGGAACGCCTTCATTCAAGAGACGCCTAAAAACTGGTGGTTCCTCCCTTAATACCACCAGTATGCCAAGTGGCACCTCCAGCTCTTGTTTGAAGGCGTTCCCTTATTTCTAACGTTTCATTGAAAGCAGGGACGGACTGATGGAAAACATACTCATCGCACCCGCAAATTACATTTTGTGCTTTATTCCCACGGTACTTTTTTCGGTTCTTATCCCGGCCGTGGGCGTCGCCGCATTCACTTACATTATGGCCTTGCGAGCAGCCCCGTTGGTAAGGTCGGCACCGGATTTGCGGCTCGACCGCATCCCGCAGCGGCTGTTCAACGTAATCAAGATCTGGCTGGGCCAGTACCGTCAGCCGCGATACAAACAGGCGGGAATCGTTCATATCGTCATTTTCGCCGGCTTCTTGGTTCTGAGCATTCGTTCCTGCTCGTTGGTGATTATCGGCATCGCGCCGGATTTCGTGATGCCCGGATTTGACGGCGTGGTGGGCCACATATACAATTTTCTCAAGGATATCGCCGCCACGGCGGTTCTCGTCGCCTGCGGTGTGGCGGCTTATCGCCGTGCGATTGTCAAGCCCGAGCGCTACAAGGTGCCGGCCAAATACGGCCACGACCATACGGCCGAGGCCCTGTTCGTTCTGGGGCTGATTTCGACCCTGATGATCTCCGAAAGCCTGTTCGAGGCCAGCTCGGTGGCGGCCAATGCTCAGGCCGGCCTGCATACCGAGTTCCTGGCGCCGCTGACCCTGGGCTGGATCTTCAAGGTTGCCCTTGGCGCGGCCCCCCAAGGAGCACTGCAAGCCATTCACGTGATAGCGTATTTTGTTCACGATCTGACCTTCTTCTTTTTTCTCTGCTTTCTCCCCCTGGGCAAGCATTTCCATGTGATCACCTCGGTCTTCAACGTGTTCTTCATGCGCATCGACAAGGGCAACATCAAGCCCGTCAAACACGGCATCACCGATGAGGATCTGGACGACCTGGAGTCTTTCGGCGTCAAGAAACTCGAAGACTTTACCTGGAAACACATCCTGGATTTTTACAGTTGCGCCGATTGCGGGCGCTGCTCGGACAACTGCCCGGCCAACGCCGTGGGACGCCCTTTGTCTCCGCGCTTCATCTCCATCAAGGGCCGGGACAAGGTGTTCGAGAACTATCCCATCTGGCCCTACGGCTCGAAATTCAAAAAGAGCGAGGATCTGATCGGCACGGTCTACGAAGAGGACGAGATTTGGTCCTGTACCACCTGCGGGGCCTGTGAACAGGAGTGCCCCATCGGTATCGAGTACATTGACAAGATCGTGGATCTGCGTCGCGGCATGGTGGACGAGGGCATGGTTCCCCAAAGCCTCCAGAAACCCCTCAAGGCCCTTGAAAAACGCGGCAACCCCTGGGGTAAGATGGAGAAGAAACGCACCGAGTGGACCAAGGATCTGCCCGAGGAGGTCACCGTCAAGGACGCCCTCAAGGACTCCCCCGAGGCGCTTTACTTCGTGGACAGCATCACCAGCTACGATGACCGTATGCAGGACCTCGGCCGGGCCACGGCCCGCATCCTGGCCAGCGCCGGCTCCGACTTCGGAATCCTGGGCAAGAAAGAGAAGGACGCCGGTAACGAGATCCGCCGCTTCGGCGAAGAGATGCTCTTCCAGACCATCAAGGAGATGAACACCGAGGCGATCCTTGCGAGCGAGGCCAAACACATCATCACCTCCGATCCCCACGCCTACAACGTTCTCAAGAACGAGTACAAGGGCCTGCCGCCGGTGGAGCACATCAGTCAGTTCATCGCCCGTAACGTGAAATCCGGGGCCCTGCGCCTGAGCGGTGTCAATGGTGATGAGAGAAAGGTCTACACCTACCATGATCCCTGTTATCTCGGCCGCCACAACGAGGTCTATGAAGATCCGCGCGCGGCCCTGGACGCCATCGCCGGCCTGAAACGGGTGGAGATGGAGCGCAGCCGCGACCGGTCTTTTTGCTGCGGCGGCGGGGGGCTGATGCTCTTCTACGAACCGGAAGAGGAACAACGCATGGGTGTTCTCAGGGTGGAGATGGCCAAGGAGGCCGGCGCCAACGTGATCGTCACGGCCTGTCCCTTCTGCCTGGTGAACATGGAAGACGCCATCAAGGTAGCGGGGCTGGAAGGGGAGATGGAGGCGATTGATTTGACTGAATTAATAGCGAATCATTTGGTGTAAATTTAAGAATAAACCGGTAACAAGGAGGACTACATGGAGATTCTGGTATGCGTGAAACGAGTACCCGACACGGCCGAGAACGAGATCGAGGTGAACGGCTCGGGCACTGACATCGAACGTGACGACCTGGTTTACTCGGTCAACGAATGGGACAACTACGCGGTGGAAGAGGCGATTCAGATCCGCGACAACGTGGGCGGCAGCGTAACCGTCGTCACCGTGGGCGATGACGAGTCCGAGGAAGTCCTTCGGCGCGAGATGGCCATGGGCGCGGACAAAGGCATTCTTCTCACCGACGATGCCTTCGAAGGCTCCGACGGACGTGGCGTCGCCACCCTTCTTAAGGCAGCCGTGGAGAAAGGCAAATACGACCTGATTCTCACCGGCGCCCAGGCCGACGGCGGCGCGGGCCAGGTTGGCGGCATGCTGGCGGCCATGCTGGATCTCCCCTACGCCTCTTTGGTGAACAAGGTCGAGGTCGACGGCGACAAACTGAAGATCGGCCGCGAGATCGAGGGTGGCAACCAGGAGATGAACGAGATTTCCATGCCTTGCGTTCTTTCCATCCAGACCGGCATCAACGAACCGCGTTACGTTGGCATCCGTGGCATCCGCAAGGTCGCCTCGGTTGAGATCCCCGAACTGGGCGCCGGCGATTTGGGTATTGACGCCGCCTCCGTCGGCGAGGCCGCGGCCAAGGTCAAACGCCTGGACTACTTCGTGCCCGAGATGGGCGAGGGCGCCGAGATGCTGGAAGGCAGTGACGAGGAGATCATCGCCAAGCTGATCGAACTCTTGAAGGCAAAAGGAGGGCTGAAATAATGACTGACATTTACGCATATATCACCCACAAAAACGGTGTGGCCGACGATTCGGCCCTGGAGCTGATCACGGCTGCCAAGAAGATTGACGGCGGGGCGACGGTAACCGCCATCGTCACCGGCTCGGGCGCGGACCTGGACAAGGTTGCCGATGAAGCGGCCGCCACCTATCCTAAGGTCTTCAAGTTCGGGGGCGATGCGCTGGCCTACCCCAACGCCGAAGTGGTTCGCAAATTGCTGGTATCCGTTCTGCCCGCGGATGCCATCGTCCTGATTCCTCACGATACCTTCGGTATGGATCTTGGCCCCAGCCTCTCCATCAAACTGGACTCCACCTTTGCGGCCGACGTTGTGGACATCGAAGGTGTTGACGGCACGGCTCTCAAAGCGATCCGCCAGGAGTACTCGGGCATGGTGAGCACCCACGTCAGCGTGGATATCTCCGCCGGCGCGGTAATCAACGTGCGTCCGGGATCTTTCGCCCCGGATGAGAGCAAATCCGCCGGCGGCGCCGTGGAGGATAAATCCGGCGACATCGGCGATCTTTCCACCGGTCGCACCTTCCTGGAAGTGGTGGAGGCCGAGGTGGGCGATGTGGACATCACCAAGGAAGACGTGCTGGTCTCCATCGGTCGCGGCATCGAGGACGAGGACAACATCGAGATGGCCCAGGAACTGGCCGACGCCATGGGCGCGGTAGTCTCCTGCTCGCGTCCCATCGTGGACGCCAAGTGGCTGGAGAAATCCCGCCAGGTGGGAACCTCCGGCCAGACGGTCAAGCCCAAGGTCTACATGGCCTGCGGCATCTCCGGCAGCTTCCAGCACATGGGCGGCATCAAGGGCTCGCCCTTTATCGTGGCCATCAACAAGAACGTCAAGGCGCCTATTTTCCAGGTGGCCGACGTGGGTATCGAAGCCGACATCCTCGAGTTCCTGCCCGAACTTGCAGAGGCCATTGGCGATCTCTAAAGCCTGTTTGATAAAACCGCCTAAGGCCCGCTACCGACATTGGAAAGTGGCTTGTTAGCGGGCCTGATTCAGATTCTCAAAAAGGCCTTTTAAAAATTAAGGAGAAAAACATGAGTGATGTCGTTATTGTAAGTGGTGCCCGTACCGCAGTCGGTAATTTCGGTGGATCGCTGAAAGGCACGCGCTGTGTTGACATGGGGGCCCTGGTAATCAAGGAGGCCATCAAACGTGCCGGGCTACGGCCCGCCATAAATGAGGATATCAAGAAATGCCGACCCGATACTTTCGGTGATTATGAGCGTACCGAGATCAACCAGAAGTATTATGACTACGAGGAATCTCTTACTCCCGTTTATTTTGACGAGTGCATCATGGGCAATGTCTTGCAGACTGCCCAGGGACAAAATCCTGCCCGCCAGGCTTGTATTTATTCCGGACTGCCCGAGGAAACCAACGCCTTCACCATCAACAAGGTGTGCGCCTCCGGAATGAAGGCCATTGTGCTGGCCGCTCAATCCATCATGACCGGCGATGCCGAGGTGGTGGTCGCCGGCGGCATGGAGAACATGAGCAATGTTCCCTACGCCATTCCCGATAACCGCTGGGGCGGGCGCATGAACATGCCTTTCGGCCAGACCATTGACGTTATGGTTCACGATGGTCTTTATGAGATTTTTAATCAATATCATATGGGGATGACCGCCGAGAATATCGCCAAACGTTACGAGATCAGCCGCGAAGAGCAGGACCAGATCAGCCTGGCCAGCCATCAGCGGGCCATGGCGGCCATAGCGAACGGTACCGCCAAGGAAGAGATCGTGCCGGTGGTCATTCCCCAACGCAAAGGGGATCCCAAGATTTTCGACGTGGATGAGAGACCCATGGAGACCTCCATGGAAAAGCTTGGCAAATTGAGGCCGGTGTTCGACAAACAGGGTACGGTCACCGCCGGCAATGCCTCGGGCATCAACGACGGGGCCGCCGCGGTGGTGGTCATGTCCGCCGAGAAAGCCGCCGAACTGGGCCTTACGCCTTTGGCAAAAATCAAGGGGTTTGCCTCGGGCGGCGTTGATCCGGCCTACATGGGACTCGGACCGATTCCGGCCACCCGCAAGGTCATGAATCGCCTTGGTCTTTCCATGGCCGACATCGACTACACCGAACTCAACGAGGCCTTCGCCTGCCAGGCCATTGCCTGCATGCGCGAGCTGAATATCGATTTCGAAAAATGCAATCATAACGGCAGCGGGATCTCCATTGGTCACCCCATTGGCTGCACCGGAGCCCGAATCACTTACGGTCTTGCCATGCAAATGAAAAAACTGAACGCCAAGCTGGGGCTGGCTACCCTGTGCATCGGTGGCGGCCAAGGCATGGCCATGGTTCTCGAACGGGTCTAACGGCCAATTCCTCACTTTTTTCGCAGGTAAACAGAGTTTCTGTGATTAATTATCCGGCAGGGGCGAAAACGTCTCTGCCGGACCTTCTTGACATCTCGTCTGATACTTCCTTTAATAGACCCCAAACTGTGTGATGAATCATTAAAAAGAAAGGCGGTTTTATGAATCCTTTGGTTACGGGTGTTTCCCCCGTAAAATCCGGTTTTTGTCGTTTCCAGGCGAAAAGGCTATTTTGGGGGGCGCTGTGCCTGGCCTTATTGTCTGTGACGCTTGTTTGCGGCTGCGGCATCAACCTGACCAACACTACAGGAATAGACAATTTGCCTGCGTTTCAGGGAAAGATCCTCTCTCGTGATTTGCTGACCCGGGACGCGTCCCAGGCAAAGAAATTTTATGCAAGCCTGTTCGGATGGCAGTATCGCTGTGAGGATCGGTTTAGCGTTATCATCCATCAAGGCAGGGAAATTGGCGTAATTGCAGAGGTTCCCACTTCCGAGACTGCTGTGGCCGCCTCTCGCTGGATTCCCTCGCTATCCGTGGAAAATCTTAAACACGCAATGGCTTTTACTAAGGACAGCGGCGGGAAGGTGAACGAGGGCCCTGTGACCATGGGCAAGCGTGGATCCGGCGCTTTGGTGAGGGATGCGGGCGGCGCGCAGTTTGTGCTGCTTCAGTCGTCCATGGATGTTTCGGATGACCAGATTTTGCAGAAAAATGGTTGGCTATGGGACGAATTGTGGACCGACAGCCCCGAGGACTCCCTGGACTTTTACAGCAACCTGGCAGGATTTTCGGCAAGCGAGGCAAAGGATGGTTACTGGATACTCTCATCCAACGGCAAATGGCAGGCAGGAGTGAGAAAAGTATTCGACGAGCGGTTTGTTCAGCGGTGGGTGCCGGTTGTCTGGGTTGCCGACCCACAGGCAACTGCTCAAAACGCCCAGGACTTGGGCGGCCGGGTTTTAATCGATACATCGGGAAGCGAGGAAGATCGCCCCGCAGCGCTTATTTCCGATCCGGCGGGAGCGCTTTTTATCGTTCAAGCCTGGTCCGATACCACTGCTAAAGGAGGGGAATGAGAATGAACACCCGAAATGTATGCGCGACTGTATGTTTTTTTGCCGGCCTTTTTCTTCTCACGAGTTGTGTGGGGCCCGGCCCGGGCCATGTTTCCGGATCTGTTTCCTATGGTGTCGGCTATTACCATGGTTTTTACGATCCCTACCCCTGCTGGGGTTGTGGCGGCGGCCCGCCGGCGCCGGGGAAGCCTGGAAAGCCTGGGGGGCCTGGAAAGCCGGGGGGGCCTGGAAAGCCGGGGGGGCCGAAACCACCAGGTGTTAAACCACCAACGGTTAAACCGCCGATTTCAAAGCCCCCCGGAGGTATCGGACGACCTCATCCGCGAGGTGGGCGAAGACGATGAATGCCCGGCCATCGAACTCTTTGAATGGACTGCCACTGGAAAAAATCCGGGTGCTGGCTTTCACGCACATTGTCATGGGGCCGGCAACCGGCATGATTCTCGCTGATCTGGGCGCCGAGGTGATCCATATCGAACCGCCGACCGGTGATTCCACACGCTTCCTGAAAGGCATGGGGAGCGGGTATTTTCCGTATTTCAACCGTAACAAGAAGAGTCTGGCGGTCGATCTGAAGACACCCGAGGGGAGAGTCATCATTCAGGAGTTGGTCAAGACCGCGGATGTGCTCATCGAGAATTTCGGGCCGGGCACCATGGAACGACTGGGTTACGGTTACGATGTTCTCTCTGAAATCAACCCCCGCCTGATCTACTGTTCCCTAAAGGGCTTTCTTCCCGGGCCTTACGAAAACCGGATCGCCATGGACGAAGTGGTGCAGATGATGGGCGGGCTGGCCTACATGACCGGTGTCCCGGGAAAGCCCATGCGGGCCGGGACCTCCATTATCGATATCGCGAGCGGTATGTTCGGCGTAATCGCCATTCTCACGGCACTTTACGAACGGGAAAGCTCCGGTCAGGGGCGGCTGGTGAAAAGTTCTCTTTTTGAAACCACGGCCTTTGTCATGGGACAGCACATGGCTTGCGGGGCGATCACGGGAAAGCCCGTGCCGCCCATGCCGACCCGGGCCGGAACCTGGTCGGTGTATCAATTGTTTAAAACCAAGGATGACGACCATGTGTTCATCGGTCTGATCGGCGAGAAGCATTGGGCGCGCTTTTGCAAGGCGTTCCACCGCGAGGATTTGCTGGCGGATGAACGCCTGACGACCAACAGCGATCGTCTCCGGCAACGCGATTGGTTTATTCCGGAGATCGAGAAGATCATCAAGGCCCATACCAAGGCCCAAGTCATCGATATTTGCGATAAGGCCGGCATCTGCTTCGCACCGGTTTCCAGGCCTGAGGATTTGATTGACGATCCCCAGTTGAATCAGGCGCCGCACGGCTTGCTGGAAACGGTGCTGCCCTCGGGCAAAACGGCAAAACTGCCCCGCCTGCCGATCCAGATCGAACCGTTCGACTTCGGCAAACGGACGGACCCGCCCCTTACCATCGGACAGGATACGAAGGCGTTGCTTCTCTCTCTTAGTTACGACGAGGAAGAAATCGAAAAACTGGCTGAAAAATGTGTTGTCGCGGTTGGTTTGGATGGGGCGGGATTGTGAAACCCAAACTAGGCGATTCATACAATAGCCTTTTTTAGTATTCTACCCAAGGTTATTCGCCATCCGACACCAGTTGGGTCAGGTGGTGGATCACGCTGATGTCGTTTTTGCCTGCCTGTGCTTCCTCATGAAGAATATCCAGCGCTTTTTGGTTTGACATGGCTTTTCGGTACGGCCGATCCGAGGTAAGGGCGTCGAAGATATCGGCGACCGCCATGATGCGGGTAACCATGAGGATTTCGTCCCCTTTCAGTCCATCCGGGTACCCGCTGCCATCAAGCTTTTCATGGTGATGGCGAACGATGTCCAGGGCGTGCCCAAGGTTTTTCTTTAAAGGAAAACAGATGTCGTGGCCAATTTCGGGGTGGGTTTTCATGATCGTCCATTCCTGATCGGAAAGTGGCCCGGGTTTGTTGAGGATTTCTCCAGGGATGCCCAATTTTCCGATATCGTGCAGCGCCCCACCCAGACGCAGGGCGTTAAGTTCCTTTTCCGGCAGGCCCATCTTTTTCCCAATGGAAAACGCCAATCGGGATACGCGATCGACATGTCCCTGGGTGTACCGGTCTTTTGCCTCAACGGTTCTGGCCATGGAAAAAAGAACGTTTTCGATACCGGTCAGGTTGCGATTGAGCTGTCTTATGCGCAAAAGCGATTTCACCCTGGCGATCAGTTCGGCTTTATGCGGCGGTTTGGTGAGAAAATCATCCGCCCCCGCTTCAATCCCTTTGACCTTGGTTTGCACATCGTCAAGGGCGGTGATCAACACCGTGGGGATTTGACGGGTTTCCTCGTTGGCTTTGATCCTTTTGCAAACCTCGAAGCCATCCATGCCCGGCATCATGATGTCCAGGAGAACCAGGTCGATTTCCGTCTGGCCAAGGCACTCAAGGGCCTCGACACCATCGTCGGCCAGGCGGGTCGAGTGCCCCAGCGGCGCCAGAAGCCCCTCCAACAGTTCCTGGTTGAGGGGATCGTCGTCGACGATCAAAATGGTGGGTTGAATGTCCCCGGATGTCTGGGGGGCCATCTGCCGATGATGATAAACCCTGTTCTTGCCATCGGCTTTTGCACGCTTGAGGGCTGATCGGGCTTCCTGAAACACCTTCTCCGGACCGCTTTGGATGTTGCCCGTTGATGCGGTAAATCCGATACTGACGGTTATCTCGCCATTGCTGTCTGTCTCGACCGCTTTTCTGAGATGCTCGGAAACGATCAGGGCGTCGTTCGCCTCTGTATTGACCAGAAGGATAGCAAATCGATCACCGGCGCATCGCGCCGCAATGTCAGCGCCGCGAAGCGTCTCCTGAATGACTCTCCCTAAGCGTTTCAGGATTTGATTTCCACGATCCGTTCCATGCTTCCGATTGAAAAAACCAAAGGCATCGATGTCCATCAGCACCAATGAGAAGGTGTTGCCATATCGATTTTGGCGCTGGATCTCCTGTTCGATGTAAATTTGAAAAAAAGCCTTGCTGAATAGGCCGGTAAGAGAGTCCCAAAAGGGAGAACTCGTTTGCTTTAGAGACATTGCTTCGCGTTTCCGAATTGCCGGTACGTTCATTACGGGTGGATCTCATCGTTCGTGGGGTTGTTTTTGGTTGTTGATACACAATACTGGTTTTTACCATTTCTCTTGGCCCGGTATAATGCCGCATCAGCCGTTTTTAATAATTCGTCCGGTGTGTTACAAAAATCCGGGAAAACGGAAATGCCAATGCTCACCGAAAGCCTTGCATCGGGCGCATCGGGAATGGCGGCATGGGCTGATATGGATTGCAGCAGTCTGTCGGCAATGCTTTCGGCAATGGTCAGATTGGCATACGGCAGTACGATGGTAAATTCTTCTCCTCCGTATCGCGCAACCAAATCGATATCCCTTATATTGGTTTTGAGTATTTTTGCGATGGTGGCCAGCGCCTGGTCACCGCACTGATGGCCATAGGCATCGTTGAACTTTTTAAAGTCATCCACATCGACCATGAGAATCGCGAGATGATGATTGTTCCTTTTGCTGCGATTGAATTCCAGCTCGATATAACACTTGAGATACCCGTGGTTGAATACGCCGGTCAGTCTGTCGGTTACTGCGGCCACTCTTGCGTCGTCAATCCTTTCACGCAGGCGGTCGATGAAGGCTTTCTTTTTGATCAGAGATTTTACCCTTGCCCGCAACTCGTCCTTGTTTACCGGCTTGACTATAAAGTCATCGGTGCCGAGATCGATGCCTCGCAGTTTGCTTTTTGTGTCCGTGAGTCCGGTAGTCATGACCACCTGGATCGGAATCGTGTCTTCTTTTCCCTTGATCGATTTGCAGACCTCGAATCCATCCAGGGCAGGTAGCATGATATCGAGCAACATGATGTCGATTTTTTTTTGCGACACGAGCCGCAACGCTTCCTCGCCGGTTTGCGCCAGTTCTATTTTGCAGGGGATCGGTGAAAGATAAGTTGTCATCAGTTTGGCGCTGATGGGATCGTCTTCGACCACAAGGATGGTTGGCAGATCGGCCGGCGTCCGATTACCCACCTCTTTGTCGGTGGGGTCCTGGCATATGAGACATGCGGATTGTTTCCGACTACCGATCTGGTCCTGATACTCCTTGAGCCTCAGCAGAGAACGCACCCTGGTGTCCAGTTCAGGGTGATTTACCGGTTTGTTGATGAACTCGTCGGCGCCGGCTTCAAGGCCTCGCTTTTTCTCGGCGTCTTCGGTCAGGGCTGTTACCAGGATAATGGGAATTTCTTTTGTCTCGGGATCGGATTTAAGCTGCCTGGTGACTTCGTAACCATCAATTCCCGGCATCATGATATCCAGCAAAATCAAATCCGGAGTATTCTCTTCGACCGCGGCTAACGCCTTCTCGCCATTGTTTGCCGTTATAACCCGATATTCTCTGGCGATCAATTGTGCGGAAAGCAGTTCCAGGTTCAGGGGGTCGTCGTCGACCACCAGAATCAAATGCTCGGTTGCCGGTGCGGGTAATGGGGCGGGGGCGGCGATGGGAGAATGCTTTTGGGGAAGATAACGATCAATAATCCCGGGGAAGGCTTTTATGTCGATCGGTTTGGTGACGTAATCGTTGCAGCCCGCGGCAATGGCCTCGCTTTTGTCTTCCTGCATGGCGTTGGCGCTTAAGGCGACAACGGGGATATCTCTCAGCGTCATGTCGCTGCGAATTCTGCGAGTTGCCTCGATACCGCTGATGCCGGGCAGTTCGATGTCCATCAGAATCAGATCCGGCTTGTGGGAATGGGCGAGATCAACGCCGGTTTCCGCGTTGGGCGCGCCCACCACGCGGTGATTGTGGATTTCCATCAGATCCTTGACAAGCTTCAGATTCAGCTCATTATCCTCAATCACCAGGATTGTGTTTTGATTGGTTGTTTCCGCCACAGTCATTTCGCTTGTCTTTCTTTTGTTTCAAAGGCGCGTTGTGGGTAAGCGGTGGGCGATTTCTCAACCATTGAATGCCGCAGCCGGACAGGCGCGTTCCCGGTCGTTTTCCTCCCGGGTAGACTGCCGACTTGGCAAAACAAACCGGAAATCGGCGCCCAACCCCTCACCCTCGCTTTGCGCCCAAATGAATCCGCTGTGCAATTCGACGAATTTTTTGGTCAGGGAAAGCCCCAGCCCGGTGCCCTGGTATTTTCGATTCCTTGCACTGTCCACCTGCTCAAAAGGATTGAAAATGACTTCCAGGTCTTCCGCTTTGAGGCCGATGCCCGAATCCTTGACGGAAATTTCCACCAGTTCCACATCGGCGGCCGGCGCTATTGGATTCGAGGTTTCAATGGGTAATTCGGAATCGGTGGTCATGCGCCGGGCGCTGAGATGGATGTGGCCATTGTCTCCGGTGAATTTTACGGCATTTGAAAGCAGGTTGTACAAAATCTGCTTGATCTTGCGGGCATCGCCTTCGATGGTTTTGGGAAGGTTCTCGAACCGGGTTACGATTTTGATGTTGTGCTTCTGCGCCTTTTCCTTGACCATGATGATGCTGTTTCTCAGCAGCTCTGCAAGATCGACCACGGAGACAATCAGCTCGTACTTTCCTGCTTCGATTTTAGAAAGGTCGAGGATATCGTTGATCAGGGACAAGAGATGATTGCTGCTGTTCAAAACATGCGTGAGGTAATCGGACTGGGCTTTGTTTAAAGGCCCGAAATGCTGTTCCAGAACCAATTCCGTAAAGCCGATGATATGGTTCAGAGGCGTTCTCAGTTCATGGCTCATGTTGGAGAGAAAATCGCTTTTGGCTTTGTTGGCGGCTTCGGCGACCGACACGGCGCTTTGCAGTTTCCGGTTGGATTTCTCGATGTCGGCGGTTCGCTTGTGGACGCGTTCTTCGAGTTCCCTGTTCAGGGTAACCAGCTCGGTTTCGGCCTTGATCCGCTCCCTGATTTCCCTTTGGAGCTGTTCGTTCATCAAATTTACCGAATCCGCATGCCGTTTCTGGAGCTTCGACATGGTATTGACAATGTCGTGGACGGAAACCACGCCGGCAACCGTATCGTTTTCGGTGACAATGACATGATCCAGGATTTTTGTGTTGTCTCTATCGATGACCATGTCGGCAACCGTTTGCAGGGGCGTAGCTGCGTCCACGATTAACGGTGAGACATCCATGATACGGTTGATGGCCCTTTCGTAATACAACGAAAAGCCGAATTTCTGACTTAGTATCCTATCCAGGTGGATGTTCATGACCAGCCCGATCGCCTTTTTTTTCTCCGCGACCACGATCCCCTTGATCGGTTCGTCTTCCTGGAAAAGCGCCTTGACCTTGCTCACTTTGGTGTGTCGGTCGATCAGCTGAACATCTGTTTTGAGGTCTCCGATTCGAAATTCGTCCGAAAGGTCACAGGGATTCTCTTTCACGTCCGGCATGCTATTCACGACATCTCCTTTAAGAAGGTCTGTTTTGCTCGTCAATTGTTTGGGGTCGGTTAGTTTGCAACGCCACTTGGCGCCGTCGCCACCATGGATTTCTATCGGCGAGTTGTGAGAATATCTTTTGTTAGAAAAATGTTAGGAGGAATGTCTTCCAGCGGGTCGATGGGTCGCGGCCAACCCGGACAATACGATCACGACGCCGGCTCCCGCGAGAAGGGCCATGGCACCGTTCCAGTTGCCGGAAATTTCATGGAAATAACCGATGGCAAAGGGGCTGATGGCTGCAATGATGTACCCTGCGGATTGAACCACCGTGGACATGCTTCGATTCTCGTTAAGATTCTTGGCGTTGACCATGATCATACTGAAAATGACGGTAAATCCGCCACCTCCGGAAATGCCGCCGAAAAACAGCCAAATTGGCCATAAGCGGGGCGCGAACCAAAACCCGGCCGCTGTTGTCAGCCATGACAGGGAGACTACCATGAACAGTTGCCTGGAAGAGAAGTTCCCGGTTCGGTCCATGAGTGGAATGCCAAAACAGCCTATATTCCCCAGGATTTGAAAGAGTGAAGCGACAACGCCGGCGGTGGCGTCGGACATCTGAAGGGTTTGCTCCAGATAGGCGGGCAGCCAGGCGGTGAACCCGTAAAACAAGAAGGTGTGACAGGCGAAGGCCACGGCCAGAATCCAAACCAGAGGCTGTCTCAAAAGAGAAGAAGATGGCGTGGAAGCCCTGTAGGATCTCTTGCGGGAAGAGGGGGCCGCCGGCTTTTCGGGAACTTCGTGCAGCTGATTATAAACATAAACCCTTTTGCGTTCAAAAAAAAGCGTCACCGCCCACAGGACAATTGCAATGAGAGACATAAACACCGGCAAGGCCAGGGCCGGTCGCCATCCTATCTTAAGGGACAAGGGGGCGGTTAGGGACATGGTTCCCATGGCCCCCACCGACATGCCGCAAACGTACAAACCGGTCATGGCGCTTATTCGGTCAGGGAATTCACGCCCGATAACCAGCAGACCGGCGATATTGCCGACCGTAATGGATGCACCGATGATGACGGTTCCGGCGACGATCATGTCGATACCACCGGCAGAGCGGATAAATGTGCCCAACGCAATGCCGATTAACGTGAGGAAGACGGTGGTTTCCACCCGCAGGTTTTTTATCAGAAAACCGATCAGGGGCGTTAAAAGACCGAAACAGAGGACCGGGATGGAAGTCAGGAACCCGGCAAACCCACCGTTGATATGAAAAAGTGCGTTGAGTTCCTGGATAATGGGCGGAAGCGAGGTGATCGGCGCCCTTAGATTTAACGACAGGGCAAAAAAGGCCAGCAGTAAAAACAGCTTTTTGTTTCGGGTGTAACGCTCTAACTCTTTTTTTAGGAGGCCTGCCTTTCTGCTTTCGAACAAATGGTTTTCGGCAGTCAACGGATTCGGTTGATTTTTCATTTTAGCTCTTTTCCCATGAAGGCGCTCTCCCATCGAACGAATCGCCTCGATAGCCGTGGTAAACCTCTCCCACCATAGCGTCAAGAGAAGAATATCTTCATTACGCAACGGTAATCCGAGGTTGATGCAAATAAAGACGTTATTTTCTTTTTTTGACAAATAGTTAAACGTTTAGAGAAAAGAATTTGCGAACTTTTACAAAACGACACAAAATCACCATTTTAATTCCATGGTTTCCCGGTGTAATTAATAAGATACGCAAGACATTGATCCATATCCGGTTAAACCATAGATTAAGAGGTGAACATGTCATTTCGGTTCAGGCTTTTCAAAAGGGAAAAGGCCGGCTCGCCTGCCAGAAAAAGCACAATGGGGCTCGCTATTGTTTTGTTTGCCGCAGGATGCTTTTGGGGATGCGCCGCCACTCCGCTGATTACCTGCGGCCCGAAACAATCCGCCATCGTGGCCGATGGCCGGATGGAAGAGTGGCCGGCCGAGCCTCAGTTTGTGGACGAGGATACCCGGCTCAGCCTGAGTGCGTTGAGCGATCCACAGTCACTGAGTCTGTGCGTGGCGTTTGGCGGGGGCGATGATGAAACCGGGCGGCCGCCGAAAATGGGTGGCGGTGACCTGACCGTCTGGATAGATCCTGCCGGTGGAAAGGAGAAGGTCTTCGGCATTCATCTTTCCGGAAGAGGGCCGGGAAGGGGGCCGGGCGGGCGTATGCCGCATGGTAAGAATGCTGCGCCGCCGGCCGACAAGGATGCAAAGCCAGGTGGCAAGCCGCCCCAAATGCCGGGGGAAAAAGTGGTTCAGCAAGTCTCCATTACTTACGAAGACACAACCGGACCCTTGACCATGACCATGGAGGAAGTTCGGCAAACCGGCATCGATATCGGCGTGGGACAGGGGCCGGGAGGCACCGAGGTGTACGAGATAGACATCGCTTTTCAGGCCGGGCCGTCGCTGGAGAAGCTTGCGCCGGGCCTGCTGATCGGGGTGGGCATTACCCGCGACAAGGCCGGCGATAAGGGGGGAAAACCCCATGGTTCCGATGATGGCGGGTTTCAAAATGGGCCGCCTGACGGCGGCGGTGGCGGTCGGAGGCCGGGCGGCTCCATGGGTGGACCTCCCGGCGGTGGGATGGGCGGAGGCCCGATGGGGGGCGGCGGTGCCGGTGGCGCGCCGTCAGGTAAAAAGGAGGATCACTCCTGTACCTGGTTCAAGGTAGCACTGGCGCATACCACGAAGGGATAGGCGGCATAGGGCTTATCAAGGCGGTGCGGTGCCGCTGGTTTCACCCGGCGGCTACCCGCGACCGGCTTTTTGGATTCGCGGAAGGTAGAGATCGGCCCTTATTTCGCAGCCGGGTTGACTGAAGGCAACGATATGGCCTCCCATTCGGATGACGCTTTCCTGTACCGCCGAAAGACCAATATCCGTGAGGGCCGCGTCGTTGTGGGGCTCGATGGCTTTATCCATCGCATTTATGTCAATGTTGGAATTGGCGCCGCAAACCGAGATTCGAACATAGTGACCCGGGTCCATGGCAGGATGGGGCGGGGGACTATCCGTGTCAAAGGCAATGGCATCGAGACCGACTTCAAGGACGCCTGAACCGTCGGCGATGGAGCGGGCAATGGTTGTCAATATCGAGATGAGCAGTTGATGGAGCTGGATGGGATCGGTTTTGACCAACAGCGGTTTTCTCACCATATGGGGGACAATTTCGATTGATCCGGAGAGAATCGCCCGAAGCATGTTCAGTACCCCTTTGAGCAATGCGGGGATTTCGATGGGAATGGGCTCTTCCTCATCTTGCCTGCTGACGATCAGAACCTGGTGAACAAGATCCCTGGCACGGTTGCCCGCCGCATAAATTTCTCGGAGACTGTCCTCCAGCCTGCTGCCTTTTTGGACGTCATCCATGGCCAGTTCCGTAAACCCCAAAATGGATGTCAGCGCATTGTTCAGTTTGTGGGCTATACCACCGGCAAGGGTGCCCAGGGCTTCCATTCGTTGAGCATAGACGCGTGGCGATATCTCGGGCTGTGCAAATGCATTTGGCAAACGGTGTTCCGGCTTCATGCCCTCTGCTCCTTCAAATGATGAGGATAATAGGACGACGCTTCTTCCATGCCCTTTTCTTCGCCTTGGGCGGCATCCGGTGGATTGCCATCGATATAGATATCCACCCGGGTTCCTTTGTCGAGCTTGGAGCTGATCGAGATATAGCCGCCGTGCTTTCTGACGACCACGAAGGCCGTGGTCAGGCCCAGTCCCATGCCTTTGGCCGTGCCGCGCTGTTTGGTTGAAAAATAGGGGGTAAACAATTGAGAAAGGTGTTCGTCTTGAATACCCGTTCCTTGATCCCGGATGGAGATCCTGACAAATAGATCGACGCCGTTGGTCCCGTTTTTACCGAGCGAATGCCGATCCCTGGGAACAAGACCTGCCTCGATTCGGATGGTGCCGGCCTGCTGCATGGCTTCGCAGGCGTTGGCCAGCACCTGGGTGATTGCCATGGACAGTTGAAAAGGATCCACATGAATGATCGAATCGGGAATGTCGACATGTAGTTGCCAATCAATGTGTGGTTGGGTGACAGCCTTGCGGGCCGCTTTTTCCAGCAGGCGATGCAAATCGGTCGCCTGTTTTGTCGGCGCGGTGCTTTCCGAAAGAATCATGAAGCGGTGCGTCAAATCCGCAGCCTTTGTGATGGCGCTCTGCGCCTTGGAAAGGCTTTCGCGGGCACTTTCCACCTCATCAAGGGTGTTTTTCGCCAGCTCCAGATAGCCATCTATAATATTCAGGAAATTGTTGTAGTCGTGTGAGATGCCTCCTGCCATTTCGCAAAGGGTCCGGTACAGGGCCTGATCGTCGATTTGCTTTTCCATCACGCGAATGCGGGTGATGTCAAAGGCCAGCAGAAGAACGCCCCGGTTGTTATGATTGCCCGGTATGACGGGATAGGCGCGCATTTTCCAGACGGTTTTATCCTTGCTCCGGCATTCGCCGCTTTGGGGCCGAAGGCTTTCCAGAGCCATGACCGCCGGGCAATCCTTGCATCTTCTGCCGCAGCCATGCCAGATGTCGATGCATTTCTTTCCAACCAGTTCGTCCACCTGGGTGTCCGCAAATCGGGCGGCGGCAAGGTTGCCCCACCCGATTTTAAGATCGGGCAAAAGGTAGAGGATAATTTCCGACAGGCTGTCAAGAAGGATCCGTTTTTCGGCTTCGGCGGCTTTCAGGGAAGCCTGCAGCGCTTTGTGGGCGGTAATGTCGCGCAAGGATGCCAGTCGTGCCGGTTGACCGTTCCACCGGGTTTCCACCACCCGCATTTCCACCACGCGGGGAGGGCTGCCCGAAGGGAAAATATCGAATTCCACCGGTTCGGCTCTTTCCTGGGGAATCCCTAAAAAAGAGCCGATCATCTCCTTTTCCGTCCGTCCGAACAGCGCCTGGGCAGCACTGTTGACATAAACAACAGCGCCGGTTGTATCGATTAACAGCACGCCATCGGCCATGGTTTCAATGAGATGGCGAAATTGTCCCTGTACTGATTCGGGTAAGGGGTCGGGCATAGCTCTCCTCTTGCCCTTCTCTCATTTTTTTTGCCGTAACGGCAGTATTTTAAAAGAAAGGTAAAACACTCACGTGAAAAGACGTCTGGCGGAACGGGTCCACGATCAGCGGGGTGGCGGTAGTGATCAACACTGATTTTTTTAAAAGCCGGAAGAGGAGAATGAACAGGGAACGAAACAATGACAGCAAGTGCAATTCAAAACCACGATTTTAATTTAGTGGGGTAGTCGGTTAGCTCCTCTTCTCTCGGCTCTGATTCCAGTTGTAACCGAACGTCACTTCAGTTTCGGTTACCGGCCCGGTCCACGACGTCACAGATGAAAGGCTGGAGATTCTCAGAAGAGGCATCTGGAATATGACGCATTCGAACTCGCCCAAAACCTTTAGGCTCTTTGACCTCGATAGCAATCGCAACAATGGATTTACTACTTCCGCGTCCGCGCTTTCCTCCTTGCACAACACCACCAACGAGGGTCTCGTCAGCTTCGATTCCACCCGTCAACCGCTCTCGCTCGCTACGTACCATCGATATGCGGTAACGTTGGAGCATTGCCCACGCCGTCCGTTAGCTGGTGCCCAATGTTCGCTCCAGGGTTTTGGCCGAAAAGCCGTTCTTACCGGTTGTCAGGTGCCAGGCGGCTTCAAACCAAGTGGTCAGCGGGGTTCGCGTTTTTTCCAGAATCGTACCAGCCGTCACGGATGTCTGATGGCGGCAGGCGGAACAGACCAAACGACCACGTGTTTGGCGCCAAGGCTCCCCGCTCGTCTGGCATATGGGGCAGCAGAAGCCATTCGGCCACCGCAACTGCTCCAAATAGGCCGCACATACATTGTCATCGGGAACGTGTTGCACAAACTCACGGTACGTGTTCGGGAAATCTCCTCCTGTCGTCATGCAAGAAAGTATACCACAGGAGGAGCTAACCGACTACGCCCTTTAATTTATTTTGTCTGATCTGATAACTAAATAACTATAACGTAAAGTAAATATACACGTAAAGAAAAAAGTTTGGCATAGAGATATTCCACTTTGAGGAAGCTGGAGCCGGTTTGATCAGTCGGTAAAAACGCATTGCCATGATCGCCGGTTTTGCTTATAAGGGCTGCGTTGATGTCAACCCGTGGGCGGATGCGGGCGAGCTGTCTCTGCCGGGAAGGAAAATGGTTTCGTTATGGCTGTAAAAAAATATTATGCCGTCGCTATTGGAAGAAATCCGGGCGTTTATACTCAGTGGTTTGGAAAAACCGGTGCTCATGCCCAGGTCGATGGTTTTCAAGGCGCCCGCTATAAGGGATTTGCCACCATTGAACAGGCGCGCGCCTTTGTTAATGAGCACTCATCGGAGAAAAAAACCGTAAAACCTGCCACAAAGCCAGCCAGGCGTTCAAAGCCGGCGAGCCGGCCCGCAGTGGATTGCTCGGGGCGCGATAAAATATTCACCGATGGATCCAGTCTGGGCAACCCCGGGCCCGGCGGGTATGGCGTTTTCATTCCAGAAGAAAAAGAGGATCGGGAATTCTCCGGAGGTTTTCGCAAAACCACCAACAACCGCATGGAGCTTCTGGCCTGCATTGTGGGCCTGGAGCAGATGGGCGCCCCATCGTCGGTGGCCCTTTACAGCGATTCGCGGTATGTGGTGGACGGCATCACCAAAGGGTGGGCAAAGGGCTGGCGAAAACGCGGGTGGCGCAAAAGCAATGGCGAGCCGGCGTTGAACGTCGATCTTTGGAAACGGCTCCTGGCGCTTTGCGAGAAGCACGATGTCTGCTTTGTCTGGGTCAAGGGGCACGCCGGCAATCCCGGCAACGAACGCTGTGATCGATTGGCGGTCGAAGCGGCTTCCCAGCCGGGTTTGCCGCCCGATAAAGGATACGAACGTCTAAACTAGGCGATTCATATTTTTATCTTCATGAGATTCGTATGATTAAGCCGGCACGGCAAGCTTATCGTTCAGGCGGCTCGATAACCAGTTTTGTGTCGGCATCCATCCAGGCGGGGAATTTTTCGCGATAATCTTCAAGCACCCGGGCCGAAAAAGTGCCATAAACAATGCCCTCTTCATCGCTCAGATCCGCAATCACGCAGCCCAGGGGATCGACGATGCGGCTGTCCCCGCTGTGATAATAGCCGTTGCCGTCATCTCCCACCCGGTTGACACCGGCCATATAACATTGATTCTCAATCGCCCTTGCCGTGAGCAGGGCTTTCCAGTGGGGGGCGCGCCGCTGGGGCCAGTTGGCCACGAAAACGGCGGCGTCGTAGTGAAGGTTCAGGTTGCGGGTCCAGACCGGAAATCTTAAATCGTAACAGACAAAGGGGCGGATTCGCCAGCCGTGGCAGGTCACCAGCAGCCTCGCCTGGCCGGCGGCGTACACCTTCTCCTCGCCGGCATAGCGAAACAGATGGCGCTTGTCGTACCAAAAAAGCCGGCCATCGGGCTTGGCCCAGAGCAGGCGGTTGTAATAGGCGTCCCTCTCCCCGACAATACAACTGCCCGTGATATCGGCTCCGGTTTCCCGTGCGCGGGCCTTGATCCAGGCAACGACTCGTCCGTCCATGGCCTGGGCAAGCTTTTCGGGGTGCATGGAAAAACCGGTGGGAAACATTTCGGGCAGCACGATCAGGTGCGTGCCCGCCCGCACCTGATTTATTGTTTTTTGAATATGCGAAAGGGTGGCCTCGGTGTCTTCCCAGATCGGCGCTGATTGAACGAGGGCCACGCTGAGATCCTGCATGCGTCTCTCCATGATGACGCCCGGCAATTGAATGCCATCGGGCAATTTTGCGGGTTGATTGGGTTACCGGCCGGGTTTGCGCTCAAGGCGAAACAGCACCACATGGATATCGCCCTCGTCGGAGGAGAGGGTATGGTGTTTTGCCTTGACGCGATAGCCCTTTTGCATGCGCTCCCAAAAGGAAACGCTGGTTTGCCGCACGATATCGGCCAGAAGGATCGTTCCTCCGGGAAGCAGATAACGGTCGAACAAAGCTTCCAGAACATCGATGGTTTCAACATTGTAGACAGTGTCGGAACCGACGATAGTGCCGAAACGGCCGGTCAGGCGCGGGGCTTCCCAGTCGAGGTGCTCGACGGCAAGATCCGGCAGTCCGTTGGTCATGGCGTTGGCCCTGGCGAAGTTGAGTGCGTCTGCATTGCATTCGCTCATGGTGACCCGGTGCCCGGCCATGGCCGCGGCAATCCCCGCCAGGCCGAGACCGCACCCGATTTCAAGGATGGTGTTCTCCGGATCAGGCGGCAACGCAGACAGGTGGTTGGCCAGAACCCAGGAGGATTCCCAGAGCTTGCACCACAATGGGAAATTATTCATGATGTCGCCGTTATCCATAAAACGGTCAATGGATAGCGGTTTCAGGATCGTAATGCTTTTCCCGTTGATCGTTACCGTCGAGGGTTTCGTCTCATAAGTCTGGTGGAACGTATCAAGGGAAAACATGGTTGTCGGTGGATCAGGATTGCGTCAGGTAAACGAAAACGTATTGTTCGTCGTTGATGTCCACCGTCACATCGCAATTGCGCGACTGGGCATAATCGAGCCAGCCCGGTTTGCCGGCGGTGGAGGCTTTTGACTGAGGGTGGCACTGACCGGTGTTGGCGTCGTACCAGGAAATCAGCGTGGGTGCCGGGCATAAGGACTTCACTTTTTCCTCGGCCAGGGAGTGAGCTGAATCGAAATCCAGACTCGGCTGATCGGTTTTAATTTTGACCGGATTGATCAAATGGTATTTCAGCGGTGCTTTAGCCATATTCATCTCCTTGGGCAGCATCGGTCTTCACGATCATTTCGAGATCGAAACTACTATGGGTTTTCCGAAAAAGCAAGTCCCCCCGAAAGGGTACGGGGTAACCTGCTATCCGGCTACCATTTCCACTGCACCGGGTTGTCGTCCACAAGCTCGTTTACCGGGCGGCTGATGCGGTCCATGGCCTCAAGGTCCGCCTCGCTCAATTGGATTCGCCCGGCATTGGCGTTGGCCCCGGACTGCTCGGTGCTGCGGGCGCCGGCGATGGCACAGACACCCGGTTTGGCGATCACCCAGGCCAGGGCCAGCTCGGCCATGCTGACGCCTTTTTTTTCGGCCATCTCGCGCAACCCTTGGAGGGCCTCCTGGACTTTTGGATAGATGCCGGGCTGAAACAGGCGGTTTCTGCTGCGGTGATCGCCTTTCTGGAATTGGTGGTCCGGGCCGAATTTTCCGGTAAGCAGTCCCTGGGCCATGGGAGAGTAAGCAAGGATGGTGACCTGGTTGGCCTGGCACCAGGCGAGGGTTTCGTTTTCCACATGCCGCCAGAAAAGCGAGTAGGGGGGTTGCAGACTCTCCACGGGCCCTATCGCGCAAATTTCCTTGAGTTGATCAAGGGAAAAATTGGAAACTCCGATGGCGCGGATTTTGCCCTGTTCCATGAGCGATGCAAGGGCGCCCATGGTTTCCTCCAGGGGAACCGCCTTGGCCTTGAAGGAGCCCGGAGGCCAGTGGATTTGATACAGATCGAGATAATCGGTCTTCAGATTTTTCAGGGAACGCTCACAGGCCTTGATTACCTGGTCGTGTGCCAGATGGTTGGAGAAAACCTTGGACAGGAGCGTGACCTGATCTCGCCGGCTGCCGATGGCTTTGCCCAATATCTGTTCGGAATGGCCGTTGCCGTAGACCTCGGCGGTGTCGAAGGTGGTGATGCCGGCATCCATGGCCCCCCGAATCGCTTTTTCGCTCTGGGCGTCGTCGATGCCGGCCCACATGGCCTTGCCGGTCTGCCAAGTGCCCATGATGATGGCGGACAGCTTGATATCCGTTTTTCCCAGCGCTTTTGTCTGCATGATTGCTCCTTTTGCGTTTTTTACGATTTTTATGCCTGATTGTTGTTGATCGGCCGACCTGACGCCCTTACAGTAGCGATCGATTTTGTCCTTTGCAAGAGCGCATTTGCCCAATGGCGGGCATCAGGATGTCATACATGAAAAAACGCCACCGCATAGCCGTGAGAACACTGGTCGATTACGCCTTGAGAAGCGGGGATCTGGACATGCGGTTCGCCGCCCCGGGAAGGCCGCAGGAAGGCATTCGCGCGCATCAGCGGGTTCAACGGCAGCGTCCCGAGGGCTACCGGGCCGAGGTCGCGGTTTCCACGGAGATTGAGACGGCCGGTTTGACCCTTGTGATCGGCGGCCGCATCGACGGGGTTCTTGAAACCGAAACCGGCATTCTCGTGGAGGAGATTAAATCCACCACCCGGGATCTGACACATTTCAAGGAGCGGCCGGATCTCTGTCACTGGGGCCAGGCCAAGGTTTACGCCTTTTTGCTGGCGGAGGAGAATACGCTTGACGAGATATCGGTTCAACTGACCTACGTCCATCTGGACAGCGGCGAGACGCTGGAGCTGGTGGAGAGCTTTTCCTACGGGCTTCTGAAGGCGTTTTTTCAGGACCTGGTCGAGCGCTATCTTCACTGGGCATCCATGCTCAGCGACTGGCGGCGCCTTCGCGATGAGAGCCTGACCGGCCTTGATTTTCCGTTCAAGGGGTATCGCCCGGGACAGCGCCACATGGCCGTTGCGGTCTACCGCACCCTTCGTGACGGGCGCCAGGCCCTTGTCCAGGCATCCACAGGCATTGGAAAAACCATGGCGGCGCTTTTCCCCGCCCTGAAAACCATCGGTGAAGGTCATATCGAACGTATTTTCTTTCTCACTGCCCGCAATACCGGGAAACAGGCCGGTCTGAGCGCACTCGATCTGTTGGAGAAAAAAGGGGGGCGGATAAAACGGGTCTGTCTGACGGCCAAGGAGCAGATCTGTTTTTCTCCGGAGGGAAGTTGTACCCCGGACGCCTGCGAGTATGCCCGAGGCCATTTCGATCGGCTTGCCGGGGCTCTGCACGCGGCGTTTGCATTGGACAATCTGGAGCGTGAAGCCATCGAGGCCATGGCACGCGATCACCGGGTCTGCCCTTTTGAGTTTTCCCTGGAACTGGCCCTGTGGGCGGACTGTATTCTCTGCGATTATAATTACGCGTTCGATCCACGTGTCTATCTAAGGCGCTTTTTCGACGAGGAAAGCGGGGCCTATGCGTTTCTCGTGGACGAAGCCCACAATCTGGTGGATCGCTCCCGTGAGATGTTCTCGGCCCGGCTTTGCAAAGCCGATTTCCTTGAATTGCGCCGGGCCGTCAAGGATCGGTTGCCATCGGTTCATGGGGCTGCGGGAAAACTCGCCGCCTGGATGCGCAAAGCGGCCAAAAGGCCTCTTGGGGCAGACGGTTTCGGCGCCGATCCAACACCTCCGGAAGGCATCGCCCAGCTTTTGCACGGCTTTGCCAAAAGCGCCGAGCGCTGGCTGGCCAAGAACGAGCCGGCCCCTTTCCGGGAGTTGCTCCTGGAACGCTATTTCGAAATCAACGGCTTTTTACGGGTGCTTGACGGGTTCGATGACAGTTATGTGACCTGTTATCAAGCCAAAGGCAGGGATGTTACGCTCAAGCTGTTTTGCATGGATCCTTCACGGCAGCTCAAAGCGGCGCTTGCGCGCGCCCTGGCAACGGTTTTCTTCTCCGCCACCCTGACGCCCGCCGATTATTTCGAAACCGTTCTGGGGTGTGAGGATCAGCCGCTCAAGTGTTCGATTCCGTCTCCGTTCCCCGCCGAGCGCCTTAAGGTCCTGGTGGCCGACCGGGTGTCGACCGCCTATTCCAAAAGGGCCCAGGGGGCCGGGCAGATTGCGAGATTGATCCTGTCTTTCGTCTGCTCGAAAAAAGGGAATTATCTTTGTTTTTTTCCGTCCTACGAATACATGGCCATGGCTGTCGAGCAGTTTGAACCGATGGCCGGGGAGCTTCCCATCATCGTTCAGGAGCGGAAAATGGACGAGGATCAGCGCCGCCGCTTTCTGGAGCGATTTCGTGCCCGGGGCGATCGTCCCCTGGTGGGGTTTGCCGTGATGGGAGGAATCTTCGGCGAAGGCATAGATCTGGTGGGCGAGCGGCTCAGCGGAGCCGTGATTGTCAGCGTTGGCCTGCCGGGGATTTGCCCACAACGGGACTTGATCCGCGCCTATTTCGATAAATGGGGGCGCGGATTTGATTATGCCTACCGTTTTCCGGGGATAACTCGGGTATTACAGGCCGCCGGACGGGTAATCCGGTCCGAGCACGACCACGGCGCCATCCTGCTGGTGGACAGCCGGTTTGGAAGAAGGGACTATTCCGCTTTATTGCCATCCCATTGGGACATGCAGCGCATTGGCTCAATCCGCCAATTGGAAGAATGTCTTCGTCATTTCTGGCCCGCCGACGGGTGCCGAAGTATTGAAGCACGCACCACGGAGAAATGAGTTATCTAACGCTTAACATCTTTTCGTGAGTACAAAAAAGACCTAGGATCTATCCAACAGCATAGGAATAGCGGCTGGAATCATCATTGGTAGAGCAAACCGGAGTAGATGGAGATCAGAAAGGAGCAGTCATGGCAGCAGAGGGAGAACTCACTGAGTAGCGGCTTTCTTCAGTGCAGTCGATAGCGCTGTAGCAGACATTTTTCGCGGTCATCAGATGGAACTCTTGAACCTCATGCAAGATTTTGCAATCTTTCAAACACTCGTCCTTTGGATCGTATCTTCTAGGGCAGTTTTTACACGGAGAAGATATCATGTTTGTCTCCTTTCACCATTGGATTCGCTTTATTCACGTACCCATTTTTTATCTCAATGATGTTGGTGCCGGACTCTCATGAGGATGATCAATTTCATCCCTATACTTATATTATCGGCAAAAATAGAAAAGTCTATAGGGCAAGCCTTATATTTTATGGGGATTTTCGGCGTTTTCGGGTGGAAAAATAGAGATAGTGAGAAATTCGCTGAAAAGGCAGATATGATTGAAACCGTTTAAGGACGATTAAGCTAGATTTCGGGAGATCGTAAATTTGGCCGATGTCAAGAAAAATATAGGCTTTGGTTTAAAAAAAAATTGGAAAAAACATGAAAAACCTACTTTTTCCACACATCAATGTCGATAAGGTCCAATTTTGCGGCGTAGCGTACCAATTCCATGGCATCGTTCAGATCCAGTTTTTTCATGATATTTGACCTGTGGTTTTCGACGGTCTTGATACTTATGTGCAATCGTTCGGCGATTTGGGATTTGGAGCGCCCCTCGGCCAGCATGCGCATGATCTCCTTTTCCCGGGATGTGAGACGCCCGTAGCCGTTGTCACTTACGGTATTGTCCTGAACCGGCGATTTCAGCAGGCGTTTGACGACCTCTTGGGAAATGGAGCTGTCCAGGAAATATTCGTCCCCGGCTACCGTCTGCAGACCTTGCACCAGTTTCAGGGCGTCGGATTCCTTGACCATATAGCCGGTCGCTCCGGCTTGAAAGGCTTCGGTGATGTAATCGATTCTTGAATGCCCACTGATAATCATGATCCGAGTTTCCGGATCCGTTTCCCGGATTCGCCGCGTCAGGTGAAGACCGCTTTGATCCGGCAGCGAAATGTCCACTATAACCACATCCGGCCTGATTTGCCTGGCCAGTTTATAGCCATCGCGGGCATTGCCGGCTTCGCCTGCGACCATGAACCGGTCGTCCCCGGCAATGACGGATTTAATGCCCTCCCTGAACAAAGGGTGGGCATCGATAATCAGAATGCTTGTTTTGCAACTCACCGGCGTCAGTCTCCCAAGGGATTTTGGTTGGCGACCCTAACCCACGCGAGGGTTGATGAAAAGAAAAAATATTGAAAAAAAACGATTATTCGATAGAATAGCCCGTTATTGTTCAGGCCGGAAAATCATCCGGCAAAAAAGGGTACAACGCTATGGAAGGGCACGGTTCGCATGAAAGACAAAATCGGAATATATTATTACCCCTACCCGGAAAACAAGCGTGTGCGGATGTATGTGCGCGAAAAAGATGGTGAGGTCGAGTTCAGGATGAAAAACGATGATGATCCCACCATCTGGAACGATCATGGTTGGGTTCCCCACGGCGCCATCCTGCAGGCCAAGGTGCTTTACGGAAACCGGGGGGGATTCGATCCCAACCGCGCCTACGACATTGACATCGCCACCACTCTGATTCGAGATGCCGGATAGGCGGCCCGGCGCCGGCGACAAGTGTTAGTGATGCCGATTGCCGGTTTGATCCGCCTGAAGCCGATGGTTTTCAGGCGGAATAGGCTTGGAGCACCTTTTTGACCAGGTTGCCGTCGGCCGATGCCCCGAAATGGGCCATGATGCTCCCCATGGCCTGCATTTTGTTTTTATAGGCACCAAAATCGACATTGGCGGCGATCCATTCCCGGATTTCCGCTTCACCGGCCATTTTGGGCAGGTATTCCTCGATGATGGTGATAAAGGGTGATGTCTCTCCCTGGCCGCTTTTGTCCAGCATCTCTTTTTCCGATTTAACCAGTTTCTTCAGAATCTTGATGATTTCCTCATCCGAAAACACCTTTTGATCCAGACGGGCCATTTCGCCCATGATAACCCGCAAGGCGTTTTTTTTATCATCGTCGCGGGCCTTCATTGCCGTTTTAAGGTCTTCCTTGATTTTATTCTGCAAGGTCATCGAAATAATCCTTTTTTAAAAAACGCGGTGTCAGGTACTCGGTTTCTCCCCAGGTAAAGGCCACTTCGTCATGACCGTCGTAGTCCATGTCGATCAGGATATGGCCGAAATCCGGGTACGTCAGAAACGAAAGCGTGAGCAGGGTGGGATCGAAGGGCGGCTCCACATCGACGTTAAGGGTCATTTCGGCCTGCCTGAGGGTGCCGTGGCACAGAATGCGGTCTTCATCAATCAGTTGATCCTGATTCCCTTCCGGCAGGTAGAAGCTCAATTGAAGGGCTTCGGGATCGACGGTGACGGTCTTGCCGTCCAGCGCATAACCGATGGTTGCCAGGCTTTTGTCCAGCAACGGCCGGTCGCCGAAAACAAATCCCATGGCGTGATCCATATTATCGATTCCCCACCAATTGTTCGTTTCGAACAGGGAGTTCAACAGCGATGCGTTGTCATACCATTTGGCGGCAGGCGTTTTTCCGGTAAACGTCGCGGCATCCTTCAGGGCGGCCTCGATGTTGGCCCTTTCCGCCGGGGTAACGCGATGCATGCACAGTTCTATAAAAGATCCCCGCCACGATAGGCAAAGCGGTGTCGTTTTCATGATTGTCCGTGATTCGTTTTGAGATCCAATGGTTGTTCTCCTATTACCGTTTTGCCGGGCACTTAATACTTAGCGTCCGCGTATTCCACCCAGCCGCCGGCAGTCACCAGGTCGGCATCGAAACCGGAAATCGAAAAAGAGAGGGTTTCGGATTTGCCATCGGTGGAGAATGTGATCGTGCGGGTCGCAAAGTCGGTGTCCACCGCGGTATTTTTCCCGGCAAAGGTGGTGAACAGTCCGTCGATGGTTCCGGCCGGCAATTCCACGGCCATCATACCGCAGTTGAACATGTTCTGGCGAAAGATACGGGCAAAGCTCTCGCCCATCACCAGGTTGATGCCGTTGACCTCCAACACCCAGGGGGCGTGCTCGCGGGAAGATCCGCAACCGAAGTTGGCCCGGGTGAGAATCGCCGCCTTATCGGCGATATCCTTCGAAGCATCGAACCCGTCAAGTTTCAGATCTTCCAACAGGTTTGGGGCCAAGGCCTCGCGACTGATTTCCGTGAGGTATTTGGCGGGGATGATTTCATCGGTGTTGATATCCGAACGATCCAGAAAAAGGACGTTTCCGCTGAAATTTTTCATGGTCGGCTCCTGTTTTATCCTTTGAATAGCGGGGAATTGGCGATCCTGCCGGTAATGGCCGTGGCCGAGGCACTGGCCGGGCTCATCAAATGCACCATGCCGCCTTTGCCCATGCGGCCGTTGAAATTGCGATTGGTGGTCGACGCACACACCTCGCCTTCGGCCAGGACCCCGTTGCTCATGCCCAGGCAGGCCCCGCAGGTGGGGTTGGTGACGCAGAACCCGGCGTCCATGAAAATTTTTATCAGCCCTTCCTCAAGCGCCTGGCTGAAAACCTTGGGCGTGGCCGGCGAGACAATGGCCCGCACCGAATCGTCGATGCGTTTGTCCTCCAGCACCTTGGCGGCGATGCGCAGGTCGCTGATGCGGCCGTTGGTACAGGAGCCGATATAAACCTGATTGACCGGTGTGCCGGCCATCTCGGACACCGGTTTGACGTTGTCCGGTTTGTAACCGTGGGTCACCATGGGCGTGAGCATTGATATGTCGTGCTCGATGATATCGGCATAGTCGGCATCGGCATCGGGCTGGTACGCGGAAAAGGCCTCCAGGGCCGCCTCGGGGGAGTCGTGGTCATCCTTGATAAACGGCCACAGATAGTCCACCGTCACGCGATCCGGCGCGCAGATACCGCAGGTGCCGCCGGCTTCGATGGCCATGTTGCAAAGGGTCATGCGTGATTCCATGTCCATTGCCGCTACCACGGGACCGGAGAACTCGATTACCTTGTTGGTGGCTCCGCCCACGCCGATGCGGCCGATGACCGAAAGAATAACATCCTTGGCATAAACGCCTTCGTTCAGCGTTCCGGTGATGTCGATGCGGATGGTTTCCGGGGTTTTGAAGGCGCACACGCCCTTTAAAATCCCCACCTCCAGGTCAGTGGTGCCCACGCCTGCGGCAAAGGCCCCAAAGGCGCCGTGGGTGCAGGTGTGGGAGTCGCCCATGATCACCGTAAAGCCGGGCCGCACAAATCCTTTTTCAGGGAATATGGCATGGCAGACGCCGTTGGCACCGATATCGAAGAAATCCTTAATGGCGTGGCGCCTGGCCCATTCGCGCAGGATCTTGCCTTGCAGGGCGGTCTTGGAGTCCTTGGCCGGCGATACGTGATCAATCACTACCTTGATGCGGTCGGGGTCGAACACCCGGTCCTTGCCCCGCGCCATGAGATCCACGATTGCCTGTGGCGTCGTGATTTCATGGCAGAAGACGGCGTCCAGACGGATCACATGAATATCCGTATCCGGCGTTGCAACGCGGTGGTCATCAAATATTTTTTGTGCGATGGTTCTTCCCATGATGTCTCCTAATCAGAGTCGGTTTTCAGCACGGCCAGAAAAGCGGACTGGGGCAGCATCACCTGTCCGACCATTTTCATCCGTTTTTTTCCTTTTTTCTGCTTTTCCAGTAGTTTGCGTTTGCGACTAATGTCTCCGCCGTAACATTTGGCCGTCACGTCCTTGCGAAACGCCGATACCGTCGAGCGGGAGATGATCTTGCCGCCGATGGCCCCCTGAATGGCGATTTTGAACATCTGGCGGGGAATCTCCTCCTTGAGCTTGTCGCAGGCTATCCTTGCCCGTGAAACCGAATTGTCCCGGTGGGTCAGTAGGGCAAGGGCGTCCACCCGTTCGCCGTTGATCAGAAAATCCACCTTCACCAGATCGGTACGGCGATACCCAATAAGCTCGTAATCGAATGATCCGTACCCCTGGGTGATGGATTTCAATTTGTCATAGAAATCGTAGATCACCTCTCCCAGGGGGAGCTCGAAAATCATTTCCAGGCGGCTGTTGGTCAGGTATTGATAATTCTTGTTGATGCCCCGGCGCTCCAGGCAGAGCTTCATCACCGCGCCCATGTAACGTTCGGGAACGATGATGGTGGCCTTGATGAACGGTTCCATGGCGTAGTCGATGGTGGTCGGATCCGGATAAAGGGCCGGATTGTCGACGATCAGCTCCTCGCCGTCCATCATGATCAGGCGGTAGCGCACCGAGGGCGCGGTGAGGATCAGGGACAGATCGTATTCCCGTTCAAGGCGCTCCTGAACGACCTCCAGGTGCAGCAGGCCCAGAAAGCCGCATCTGAACCCGAAGCCCAGGGCCGCACTGCTGTCTTTTTCGTAAATCAGGGAGGCGTCATTGAGCTTGAGCTTTTCCATGGCCACGGTCAGATCCTCGTAGCCGTCGGAGGCCACCGGATAGATGGAGGAAAAGACCACCGGCTTGGCTTCCTTGAACCCGGGCAGAGGCACGGCGCAGGGCTTACGATGGTGGGTGACCGTGTCACCGCAACGGGTGTCGCTGACCGTCTTGATGCCGGCGATCAGATATCCAACCTGGCCGGCGGATAGCTGTTTCTGAGGGACGCGCACGATCTGGAAGAGGCCCACTTCCTCCACTTTGTAGGTGGCGTTGTTGGACATGAAACGAATCGGGTCTCCGGGCCGGATCATCCCCTCCTTGATGCGGAAATGGACAACCGTTCCCCGAAACGGATCGTAGTGAGAATCGAAAATAAGGGCTTCCAGCGGCTTTTCGGCGTCTCCCACGGGAGGTGGCAGCTTGGTGACGATGGCCTCCATGACATCCTCGATGCCAAGGCCTTCCTTGGCCGAGGCCAGGATGGCCGTTTCCGGATCCAGTCCCAGGTCTTCCTCGATCTGGGACTTGACCCGCTCGATATCCGCCGAGGGCAGGTCGATCTTGTTGATCACCGGAATGATTTCAAGGTCGTGCTCCAGGGCCAGGTACAGATTGGCCAGGGTCTGGGCTTCCACGCCCTGACTGGCATCAATCAGTAGAAGGGCGCCCTCGCAGGAGGCCAGTGCCCGGGAAACCTCGTAGGTGAAGTCCACATGGCCTGGCGTGTCGATCAGGTTCAGGGCGTAGGTTTGCCCATCCTTGGCCTTGTACGGCAGGCACACGGTTTGGCTCTTGATGGTAATACCGCGCTCGCGTTCGATATCCATGCTGTCCAGGATCTGATCCTTGAAATCTCGGGCGTCGATGATGTTGCTTGCCTCGATCATCCTGTCGGACAGGGTGGATTTGCCATGGTCGATGTGGGCGATAATGCTGAAGTTGCGTATATTTTTCATTTTATGGATGCGTCTGCCAAACCGGAAAAAATCTGCCGGTTGACACCGTATTTCAATGTGTTTATAATTAGTGGTTTGGTAAAAATAGTTATTAATATCAAATCGTTTTTAACTCTGTCAACACGTATCCGGCGAGCGATTCACGGATACTAAGCCAAAACAGTGATTATGGCAACACGCATCCTTATCGTCGAAGACGACATTCCGTTGAGAGACGCCGTTCATGAGTACATGCAACTGGCCGGATACGATGTATACGTGGCGACCAGTGCCGAGGAAGCCCTGGATATCCTGGCCGAAACGAGTGTCGACATCGTGATTGCCGATATTTTGCTGCCAGGCATGGATGGCCTGAAACTGACCGATATAATCAAGCGCGATTGGGATATCGATGTTATCGTCATTACCGGTTACGCTTCGGATTATTCCTATGCCGAAGCGATCAGCATGGGGGCCAGCGATTTTATTTTCAAGCCATTGCGTCTGGAAGAGCTGAACCTGCGTCTCAAACGGGTCATCAAGGAACGCAAGATCAACCAGGAGCGGCTGCAGATGATGGATGAGCTGAAAAAGCTTTCCATTACCGACGGCCTGACGCAACTGTACAATTCGAGATATTTTTATTCCCAGTTGAAAAGCGAGATCGAGCGCTTCAACAGATACGGCCATCAGCTGAGCCTGTTGCTGCTCGATATCGACAACTTCAAAATTTACAATGATACCTATGGCCATCTGAACGGCGATAAAATTCTGGTCCGCATCGGGCAGATCATTAAAGCATGCCTCAGAAAGATGGATACGGCGTACCGGTACGGCGGCGAGGAGTTTACCATTATTCTACCCGGCACGGCCGGCACGGAAGCCAAAAACGTCGCCGAGCGGCTTCGGCTTGCCGTGGCCGTCGATGACTTTGACGGTCTTGCGCCTTCCGAAACCGGGATTACCATCAGTGTCGGTGTCGCCCACTATTGTCTTGATGAGCAGATCACCAGCTTTGTACAACGGGCCGACCAAGCCTTGTATCAATCAAAACAGACCGGTCGCAACAAGGTTACCTATCTTCTTGCCGACGGCGGCAATCCATGACGATCCGACCCCTCTTATGACTGATTATCATTTTCTTCTAACCCCGAGCCAAACCGAAATCGCCAGGCTGACCGAGCTCTACCGCCTTGCCGGTTGGTGGACCGACCCCGGCGACAATCCGGCGGCGGTGGCCGGCATCGTAAAGGGCAGCCACTGCTTCCTGGTCGCCAGAAAGGACGAGTGCATCATCGGCATGGGGCGAGCGATCAGCGACCGCATCAGCGATGCATACATTCAGGATGTTACCGTGGACCCCCAGTTCAGGGGCCTTGGCATCGGATCGTGTCTGGTCTCCCAACTGGTATCGCGTCTGGAAACCGACGGTATCGGCTGGATCGGACTGATCGCGGAAAGGAAAACGCACCCTTTTTATCGGCCCCTGGGGTTTGCGCCCATGGCCGATTCCGTGCCCATGTTAAAGACAAGACAATGAAATTTTCAGAGTTAACCCCCCAAGACTACAAGTTGTATCGCCACTATTTCGAAAACCAGCGCCACGAACTGTGCGGCTATTCTTTGGCCTCCATTATCGCCTGGAGCAATGCCGAGTACAAACCCCATGCCGCCGAGGTTGAAGACGCCCTGATCGTGGCTGCCGAATTCAATACGGAAAAGCAGAACCGCCATTTGCTTCTGCCCATCTGCCCCGAGCGTCTGTTCGCTCCCGAAGAATTGGCCGGGATCGCCCGTGCGGCCGGCTATACCGACTTCTGGTTCGTGCCCGATGCTTATATTGATCATTTCGGAACGGCGAGTGTCGAGGACCATTTTGTCATCGAGTCCCATCCGGCCTATGACGACTATGTCTACCGCGTCAAGGATCTGGCCGGGCTGAAAGGCAACCGCTATTCCAAAAAGCGAAACCTGATCAACCAGTTCCGCCGTGATTACGACATTGACCGTCAGGTCACCATCGAGCCCATTGGCAACGACAACAGCGAAGATTGCCTGCTCTTTCTGGAGGAGTGGTGCCAGGAGCGGGATTGCGACGCCGACGATCAGTTCGATCTGGCCTGCGAGAAGAAGGCGGCCATTAATTCGCTCATGAATTTCGATCGCTTCGAGCTGAAGGGAATTTTGCTGCGGATCGACGGCAAAACCTGCGCGTTCGGTATCTCGGCGCATTTGACGCATGACATGGCGACCTTGCAGTACGAAAAAGCGCTGGGCAGCATCAAGGGGCTTTACCAGTATTTCGACAACGCCTGTGCGCGCATGCTTTTCAATGGCTATACCTACCTGAACAAGGAGAGCGACATGGGCATCGCCGGATTGGCCAAGGCCAAGCGATCATACCATCCGGAGCGGATGGTGCGCGCCTTTAAACTCATCCTCAAGTCTTGATCCATATCGTTTGCCGGGCAGGAACCACCAGTATGACCCCGGATGAGATCGAAGACTGGCGTCTCTTTGATCGTTCGGGTAGTCCCGGGGT
This sequence comes from uncultured Desulfosarcina sp., assembly GCA_963668455.2. Lineage (GTDB taxonomy): Bacteria > Desulfobacterota > Desulfobacteria > Desulfobacterales > Desulfosarcinaceae > Desulfosarcina. The sequence continues at coordinate 84,291 of CAXXOY010000006.1, read as the reverse complement.
GAGTCAACCCTTTGATTTTCCCCTGGTGCGAAGCTCGTTGAAGGTGTCTTTGCGCAGGATCAGGTTGGGGACGCTCACGCCCACAGAGAGGGCCATGCAGACAAAGGCGGCATTGAGCCCGTTGCCGATGGTTTGAATGGCGGTTTCCTCGAACGTCGCCGCCGGCGTGCCGTGCAGTTCGATAATCCCCACCATCATACGATAAATATACATTCCCGGCACCATGGGAATCACCGACGGAATGGACAGCACCAGCGCGGGCACACGGCGGTGGTAGGAGCCCGGCAGACTGAGGATGCCGATGACGCTGGCGCCGGCCAGGGTGGCGGCGATGATGCCCATGCCAATCGCCAGGCAGCCGAATTTAACCCCGACACCCAGAAAACCGAAGATGAAAATATGCGTCACAGTGCGTTTGGGAACATTGAACAGCACGCCGAAACCCACGGCCGCGATGCCTCCGTAAATGCCTTTGATCAATATTGGATAGATGCTCGTCATGGCTTACCCCTGGAAGATGAACAGCGATAAAAGAAAGCCCAGCGCGATCATGAAGGAGATCAGCGATCCGTTGACGGCGCGCAGGCTGCCGTTCAGGATATTGCCCTCCAACAGGTCGGTAAAGGCGTTGATCAGGGGAACTCCCGGGATCAAAAACAGCACCGAGGTCATGAATGCATGCTCGAAGCCCTGGTGCGGAAACAATTGGTTGACCAGACCGGATAGCAGCGATGCCCCGAACGCGGCAAAGAAGGTGCAAAAGTAAGGATTGAACCTTCTTCGCATGGTTTCCTGCCGGATGAACAGGCCGATCAGCGTTGCCGCGAAGGCCACCAGCATGGCCAGGGGCCTGCCGCCGGACAGGCCGCAGAATGCCGCGCCGGAAAGCCCGACGAAAAGCAGCACCGTCGGTCGGGAAAAATGGGGCAAGCCGTCCAGACGATTCAGTTCCTTCTCGATCTTTTGCAGGGGCCAGATATCCTGGCTGATGCGCCAGCTCATGCGACTGATCCCGGAAACGATTCTGAAATTCACACCGGGATGGGTTGTTCTTTTTACCGCGCTGAAGACGTGGGCATTGTCTGCGTCCGACAAGGTAATGGAAAATGCCTGGTGGGTAATGAAAAGTTCGGCCCGCACGTCAAATTGGTGCGCGATGCGGTCGATGGAGTGTCTGATGCGGCTTGTGCTGGCGCCGTTGGCCTGCATCATGGCGCCGCAACGCAAAAGCAGCATGCCAAGGCTCTTGATTTTCTGGTCAGTGGTTTTTGGGGCGTTCATTACAGTAAGATCAGGGTGTGTGATGGTTCTCGTTGGTAATTTTCAAAAGCATACCAGAAGATCGCCCGGGGCAAAAGTCCAAACATCTTCACGGGCCTGGTAATAGCTCCGATTAATTTGAAATTCCCATTGACCGAACCGCTGTTCTGGGGTTTGATAGAAAGTATCCGAGACAAGACAGGAATAGATTTCGCGGATATAACTTTTAACGTTTACCTTGGACCAGGGAGGTGTGTTTTTAAATGCTGAAAACGATAAAAAAATACATCCTGATCGGTGTCGTCATCGCTGCCGGCTATTTTCTGCTTAGCCACCATTTCATCTATTTCGACAAAACGATTTCCTTGCTTCCCAAGGAGGAATTGACCCTTGCATACACGTTTTACAGTCTGGACAATAAGCGTCCGGAAACCATTTTAAAAGAGGATGTCCTTCGCTGGGCCGGCGTTGGCGACATCATGGTGGAGAAGGGCATTATTTCCGAAGAAGAAATGTATAAACTGGAGGAGGCGGCCGAAGCGGCCTCCCAGGAATGACGGGGTGACTGTCAGGCCCGAAACAAAGTCTATCCCATGGGAAGCATGTTGTCCGCCACGCGGCTGGAAACCTTTTTCAGATTGATGCTGAGAAGGCTGGCCAGCCCTTTCAGGATCTTGATGCCGATCTGAGCCTCGTTTTCCAGAATGTCCTCGAATGCCTGCCGGGGAAACACCGCCAGTTTTACCGCGGTCTTTGCGATCACCGTGGAGGAACGCGGGAAATTGTTGATAATCGACATCTCACCGATGGACCGTCCGCGCCTTAACGTGGCGTTTACGTGACGGCTGTGAGGGCCGGTTTTTTTCGTCACATCCAGCTCACCGCTCTCGATAAAACAGACAAAATCCGCCTTATCCCATTCATGAAAAAGGATTTCTCCCGGATCAAGATCCAGGAAAAACATTTTTTCGGCGACAGCAGGCATTTCATCCGCCGCCAGGAATTCAAAAAGCGGCAGATTGATAATAAAAGCAACAAGATCCTGAACATTCGCCGGGTCGGCCGGCGTTAATTCTTTTTCCAACATGTCACTTTCCGATTGTTTTCCGGTCTTCCATGGCAGCATGTCGGCCGGTATTTAGAAGAATATAGCGCTGGAGATTGGAGCGAAAAAGAGCTATAGCTCAACTTTGCTATAGTCGCTATCGGCATCAAGACACAGGACTTGAGGTTGCCAAGCCGTTTTTTCCCCAACGAAATCGATGTTGCCGCGGAACCCTTCGATCATGCTGCAAACCTACGTTAAACTCTTTCTGACGGCCATTTTCTGGGGCGGGACGTTCATTTCCGGCAGAATGTTGGCCGACTCCGTTTCTCCTTTTTGCGCCGCTTTTTTTCGATTTTCGATCGCCGCCGGCTGTCTGTATGCCATCGTTTATCACCGCCATGGAAAAATCCCCCGTTTGGGAAAAAAACAGATCCTGCCCATCCTGCTCCTGGGGCTGACCGGTGTGTTTGCCTACAATGCCTTTTTCTTCAATGGCTTGAAATTGATTCCCGCCGGCCGCGCTTCGATTATCATTGCCAACAACCCCATTGTGATTTCCGTTTTTGCGGCGATCCTGTTTGGCGAAACCCTTTCGCCGGTTAGAATCCTCGGCATTATCCTGTCCGTATCCGGTGCCGTCATCGCCATTTCCGGGGGAGACCCCAGGTCCCTTTTTACCGGAGGGATTGGTTTGGGGGATCTTTACATTCTGGGGTGTGTGGCCAGCTGGGCAGCCTATTCGCTGTTGGGTAACTGGGTGGTTCGCGATTTTTCGCCACTTTTGGCCACGGCCCATGCCGCAGGGGTGGGAGTGCTTCTGCTTTTGGTGCCCGCCCTGAAGCAGGGCATGCTCCATCAGGCGCCGGGCTATGCATGGAGCGATTGGGCGAATCTGGCTTACCTGGGCGTCTTCGGAACAGTGCTCGGGTTTGTCTGGTATTATGACGGCATTCGCAGAATCGGCCCTTCAAGGGCCAGTTTATTTATCAATTTCGTACCCATCAGCGCCATTTTGATGGCCCATTTTATCCTGGGCGAAGCGCTGACAACATCCCTTTTTGTGGGGGCGTCCATGGTGATTAGCGGCGTGACCATGAATCAGCTTGCCGCTTCGGCCATGGGTGATCGGTCAAAAGAAGCTGCGTGAGTTAAAATGAAAGGAGACGGATTTGTTATCAATGGAGATTCCCGGGTTTGGCGAACTTAACCTTGAGCATCTGGTTCTGGACTATAACGGCACCCTGGCCGTGGACGGCAAGCTGGTGGATGGCGTCAAGGAGGCGCTGAACCGCCTGGCCGGTGAGTTAAGCGTGCATGTGATTACCGCGGACACCTTCGGCATCGCGGCCAAGGGGCTGGAAGGCGTGAACGCCAAACTGGATGTCCTGCCGCCGGGCAAGCAGGATATTGCAAAAAGGGATTTCGTGGAGGGCCTGGGATGTGATCAAACGGTGAGCATCGGTAACGGCCGCAACGATGCCCTGATGCTTTCAGCCTCGAAGCTGGGTATTGCCGTGATTCTGGCCGAAGGGGTGTCCACCCTGAGTGTGACGGCCGCCGATATTGTCTGCACCGATATCGTGCATGCGCTGGAATTGTTGATGAATCCATTGAGGTTGACGGCCACGCTCAGGTCATAGGCCTATCCGCCGATGCCCTGCATCTGGTCCCTTATCGCGGCCGCACAGTTTTCCCCCAAATGATGTCGGGCGGCCTTCTGGTTGACCGCCTCGCGGAAACAGCGGGCCAGTTGGTCATCGGATGCGCCGCTGCGCAGCGCCGCTTTCAAGGGGACGTATTGGTCGGAAAGCAGGCAGGCGCGCAGTTTGCCGTCCGCGGTCAACCGCAGACGGTTACAGCGGTCACAGAAGTGGTGGCTCACGGCGCTGACGAATCCCACTTCCCCCTTTGCGCCGGCAATGCGAAAGCGCTTGGCCGGCCCGTCGTTGTGGCCGCTTCCGTTCAGGGGGATCAATTCGCCGAGGGTGCCGATCCTCTCTTGCAACTCCGGGGTCAGCAGCTGATCCTCGGTCGTCGAGCGGCTGTTGCCGATGGGCATGTATTCGATGAAGCGAATATGGAAGGGATTCTCCAAAGATAGCCGGGCCAGATCGAGGATCTCGTCGTCATTGATGCCCCGCATGGCGACGGCATTGATTTTGATCGGGTCAAAGCCGATCTCGTGGGCTTTCCGGATGCCGGCCCAGACCCGTTCGAATTGATCGTAGCCGGTGATGTGGGCGTATTTCTCGGGAATCAGCGTGTCCAGGCTGATGTTGATGCGATGGATGCCGGCATCGAAAATGCGCTGGGCGTTTTCCGCAAGCAGAATTCCATTGGAGGTCAGGCTGATGTCTTCCAGTTGGGGAATGCCGCCAAGGCGCTCCAGGAGACTGAGCCATCCCTTTCTGACCATCGGTTCGCCGCCCGTGATCCGAATTTTGCGGATGCCCAGGCGAATGCCGACCTTTACGACTCGCAGGATCTCCTCCAGGCTCAGAATCTCTTTATGGGGCAGTTTGGGGATGCGGCCTTCCGGCGTACAGTACAGGCAGCGCAGATTGCAGCGGTCGGTGATGGAGATGCGCAGGTAGGTCAGGTGGCGCTTTTCGCGGTCCACCAGTTCTTCACTGGGGATTGCTGTGTGGTTCTGTTCGGTCTCCATTATTTTACACTTTTCACTTAAAACTTTTTACTTTTGCACATGCGCCAGAATTTTTTCGACCAGCCCTTTGATGGTGAAAGCTTCCGCTTCGATATCGACCCTGAACCCCAGCTCTTTTGCGGTCTGGGACGTGATGGGGCCGATACTGGCGACGGTGACCTTTTCCATCAAAACCTGCAGTCGATCCTCGGGCAGCAGGCGATGGAAGTTTTTCACCGTGGACGAGCTGGTGAAGGTCACCATGTCAATGGATCCGGCCTCGAGCCCTTCAATCAGCGCCGGGCCGCCGTTTTCCACCCGATGGGTTTCGTAGGCGGTAACCTCGTTCACGATGGCCCCCATGCGGGTCAGCTCTTCCGGGAGCACGCTGCGTGCTTCCATGGCCCGGGGCAGAAGGATGTTGACGCCTTTGATGGCAAGGGGCGCAAAGGCCTCCACGACCGATTCGGCCCGGTAGGTTTTGGGAATAATGTCGCTGTTAAGGCCGAAAGAACGCAGACGCTCTGCCGTGGCCGGGCCGATGGCGGCGGTTTTGAAGTGCCCCAGGGCGCGTACGTCCAGCCCCTTTTCGAACAGGCGGTCAAAGAAAAAGTCCACGCCATTGACGCTGGTGAAGATGATCCAGGCGTAGCTATCCAGGTTTTGGATGGCCTGGTCCAGGGGCGCCCGGTCGGCGGGCGGGGCGACCTTGATTGTCGGGCACTGGATGCATTCGGCACCGGCTTCGGCGAGTCGGCGGACCAGATCGCTGGCCTGCTCGCGGGCCCGGGTGACCACGATGCGTTTGCCGAGCAGAGGCCGTCGTTCGAACCATTTGAGGGTGTCGCGCAAACCCACCACGCTGCCCACGATAACGATGGCCGGCGCCTTGATGCCCGCCTCGCGCACCGTTTCCACGATGGTGCCCAGGGTAGCCGTGACCGTGCGCTGTTGGGACGTGGTGCCCCAGCGGATAACGCCCACGGGGGTGTCCGCCGGTCGGCCATGGGCCATCAGATTTTCGGCGATGGAAGGCAGGTTCTTGACCCCCATGAAAAAGACCAGGGTGCCGATGCCGGTGGCCAGGGCCTGCCAGTTTATGGTCGAGGCGGCTTTGGTGGGATCCTCGTGGCCGGTGATGAAGGCCACTTCGGTGGTGTGGTCCCTGTGGGTCAAGGGAATCCCCGCATAGGCCGAAGCGCCGATGGCGGCAGTCACGCCGGGAACGATCTCGAAGGGAATCCCGGCCTCGACCAGGACCTCCGCCTCTTCGCCGCCGCGTCCGAAAATAAAGGGGTCTCCCCCCTTGAGCCGGGCAACGCTCATACCGGCCCCGGCCTTCTCAACGATCAGATCGTTGATCCCCTCCTGGGGCAGGGTGTGATCCCCGCCTTTCTTACCCACATAAATAAGCTCCGCATCGGGATCGGCATGGGCCAGAAGGGCAGGCGCGGCCAGGTAGTCGTAGACCACCACGTCGGCCTTTTTAATACAATCAAGCCCTTTGACGGTAATCAGCCCAGGATCCCCGGGACCGGCGCCCACCAGGTAGACGGTGCCTTTTTTATCGCTATTTCGCATCGCTGTTCAATCTTTCCAGTATGTCGCCCGCGCCCCGGGACAAAAGCACTTCCGCCAGTTCCCGGCCGAGGGTCTCGCCTTGATCATAAGGCCCTTCGAGGGTCTCTTTAATCACTTTCGATCCGTCCAATTCGCACACCAGACCGGTGATGGAGAGCGTTTTGCCCTGCAGGTGGCCATGGCCGGCGATGGGAACCTGGCAGCCCCCTTCCAACCGGTTGAGAAAGGCGCGCTCGCCCAGCACCACCCGGCGGGTGGCCTGGTGATCGATAGGCTCGATGATCGGCTCGATGCGCGGGTCCGCCTGCCTGGTTTCGATGCACAGGGCGCCCTGGCCCACGGCGGGCAGCATCAGCGACTCATCAAGCGTCTGGGTGATCCGTTCGGAAAGCCCCATGCGCAAAACACCGGCCGCCGCCAGCACGATGGCGTCCAGGGATTCGGTTTCCAGTTTTTTCAGGCGGGTATCGAGATTTCCCCTGAGCGAAACGATTTCGAGATCCGGCCGGACACTTAACAACTGGGCGGAGCGCCTCAGGCTGCTGGTGCCGATGCGGGCGCCCCGGGGAAGCTTTTCCAGCGGCAGCCCGCTGCGCGTGATCAGAACATCGCGGGGCTCCTCCCGATCCGGGATGGCGCCGATGCAAAGACCCTCGGGAATTTCGGCGGGCATGTCCTTCATGCTGTGAACCGCCAGATCGATGCGCCCGTCCAGCAGCGCCTCTTCGATCTCCTTGACGAAAAGTCCCTTGCCGCCCACCTTGGCCAGGGGCACGTCCAGGATTTTGTCCCCCTTGGTCTTGATGATCAAAAGTTCAACGGTCAGCTGCGGATTTGCTTTGGAGATGACGGATTTGACCCAGTTTGCCTGCCACAGGGCCAGCTTGCTTCCCCGGGTGCCGATGACGATTTTGTCCGTGGTCATCAGTGGCCGCACCCGGCGCAGCTGGTGGCGCTGCAACCGGTGCAGGACGATGCCCCGGCGGACGTGCTCACCGTTTCGCCGCCGGCGCCCTTGCTCATGAACCCGCAGGTGGACATGAGCCGGCAAACCTTGTCGGCGTTGCATTTGGGACAATGGGTGGGTTCGCTGCCGCCCAGTACCAGATATTCGAAATCTTTACCGCATTCGTTGCAATGGTATTCGTAGATGGGCATGGGGGATTCACTCCTTGTGAATGGCTGTGGATAGTAAAATGTAGTTTCAAGGCCGGCCGCCGGGAGAATCTGCCCGGTTCATCCCATGCGTTCAGGCCAGCAACAGTAAATAAAGCACAAAAGCGCCAAAAACAAGTTTTTTGGCGCTTATTTATTTGTCCACCAGCACGCGTCTCCTTCCCGGCTACCAATTGGTATCGGTATCAGCGAAAGCGGCTATCGCTATTAAAAACAAAAAAGGACGATTTCAATGGCGATAGCGACACCCATAGCGAGGTTTGACCACATGAGGAATTTATAGGGTGCGGGCCCCCGCCTCAGGATGCCTTGTCGGTCAACAGCCTGTTTTGTGTGGCTTCGATCTCGGCTTGGCACGCATGACCATATTTTTCGGCAGCCTCGAAAGCCGCCAGGGCGTCTTCCAGTTTCCCCTGGCTCAGAAAAGCCTCGGCCAGTTGAAAGCGGAAAAACCCGTTGTCAGGATCGAGGGAAACGCTTTGATGGCAGAGGACCAGGGCCACGTCAGGGCTTTCCCCCCGTTTGGTGTAGAGGCTGCCCAGAGCGGACAGGGCCTGTGCATCGTTGGGAGTGATCTTGACCGAGCTTTTGTAAGCCTGGATGGCCTCTTTGGTCAACCCCAATTGGTCCAGGCAGGCACCGAGGCTTTTAAAGGCCGCGCCCGAGCGGTCGCCGACGCAGGTGGCGGACTCCAGAAAAGGCCGGGCATCGTCCGGCCGGTCCATTTCCAGATAGATTTTCCCGATGTGGTAGACCACTTCGAAGACATCGGCCTCCAGGCGGTTGGCTTCCAGAAGCTTTTCGAGCGCCTCTTCACGTTCTCCTTTCAACCAAAGCAGGTAGCCCTTGTTGTAAACCGCCATGACATCCTCGGGCGCCAGCCAGGCGGCATTGTCGAAGGCTGCTATGGCGTTGTCGTAATCTTTTAAAACGCCGTGACAGACGCCCAGGCTGTTGTGCAGGTTGGCACTGGTGGGATCGATGGTCAGCCCTTTTTTGAATTCCTCCATGGCGCCGCCGATATTTCCCGCCTGGTAAAGCCGGTCCCCGCTGATGTTCAGGCTCACCGCATCGAACCGGGTCACTGTGCCGGGGCCGAAAAAGACGCCGTGGTCAAGGGCTTTTTCCGCATTGGCGAGGGTCTGGCGCCGGGCATAATTGATCGTGGGGTAGGCGGCCAGACCAATCGTGACTGAGATCGCTCCGGCTTCGGAAAGCAGGGTTTCGGCCACGGCCAGGCCCTGTTTCTCGTCAAGGCCGGGCAGCGCCAGCACGAAACGGTCCGGTTTGATTCGGCCCCAGATCCCCTGGGCAGCGGAGGGGAGGGCGAGCAAGGCATGCACGGGCTCGACCGGCATTTCCCTGCCGGAGGCGTCCTGCTCGTTCGGGCCGGTGGGTTGCTGCACCTGAATCGCTATCAGGCACAGGGCCGGCAATTCCGCCATATGCTTGTCGATGGCCGATTCAAGCCCTTTTCGATCAAGGAGTTCGGGCTGGCCGGCCACCTGGTCGCCGCCGATTGTCTGCCGGTTGCCTGCGGTCGGCGCGTTGGGGTCGCGGTTTTCATCGGTGCGGGAAAAAAGAAAATCCTGGGTTGTACTTCGATTGTGGAACAGGTCTGGAGCGTTTTTAGCCATCGATTCACCTATGGGGCCGGTTTTTCAGCGAGCAGCCTGGTAAAGGCTTCCTCAATTATATTCAATTCATCTTCCTGTAGCGTTCGCGGATCCATGACAAAAAGGTCGTTTTCGATACGACCGATAATGGGGGGCATGTGATCGCGCATCCATCGTTCGATGCCGTTGGCCGATACGCCCTTGATCGAGACGCCTATGCAGCGGCTGGGCAGATTTAATAGCGGGAGTGAACCACCACCGGTTTTGGATGCCGATTCGACGGCGACAAGCTCGAGCCGGTCGTCGGCCACGTTTTCAAGCCGGGTCGAAAGATCGGCGGCACGGGCCTCGATGACCGACAGGGGCGTGGTGATCATGCGCAGGGTGGGGATTTGCCGCAGGGCATCGGCTTCGTCCCGGTAAAGGTTCAATGTGCCTTCCAGGGCGGCCAGGGTCATTTTGTCAATGCGCAGGGCCCGGGTGAGGGGATTGGTTTTTATGCGGTCGATATGCGCCTTGGCGCCCAGGATGATGCCTGCCTGGGGGCCGCCCAGAAGCTTGTCGCCGCTGAAAGTGACCACATCCACACCGGCGGCCAGGGATTCCTGAACCGTAGGCTCCTTGATCAGCCCGTAGGTCGAAAAATCGATCAGGGTGCCGCTGCCCAGATCTTCCATGACCGGCAGCCCGTGGCGGCGGCCGATGTCCACCAGGTCGGGCAGGTTGACCGCCGTGGTGAATCCGACGATGCTGTAATTGCTGGTATGCGCCTTCAGCAAAAGGCCGGTCTGCTCGCTGATGGCGTTTTCGTAATCGCGCGGATGGGTGCGGTTGGTGGCGCCCACTTCCTTCAAAATCGCGCCGCTTTTGGCCATGACTTCCGGTATGCGGAATGAACCGCCGATTTCCACCAGCTCACCGCGCGAGACGACGACCTCGCGGTCCTTGGCCAGGGTGTCCAGGCACAAAAGCACGGCGGCGGCATTGTTGTTGACCACCATGGCGGACTCGGCCCCGGAAAGCTCGCAAAGAATGCCTTCCACGGCGCTGTAGCGGGAGCCCCGGCGGCCCTTTTCCAGATCGAATTCCAGGTTGGAATAGCGGCTGGAGATGATTTCCAGGTTTTCCAGTACCGCGGGCGATAGCAGCGAGCGTCCCAGATTGGTATGCACCACCACACCGGTCGCGTTGACGGTGCGTTTGAGGTGCAGTTCCATGACGATCGCAGCCCGGTCGCAAACCGCCTGGATCAGGGCGTCCGACGAGATCCTGCTTTCGTCAAAAGGCATATCGGAGGAAAGAATGTCCTGACGCAAGTTTTCGATGGTTCCCCTTACGGCCGGGATCAGAACCGATTTGGGAATCGTTGCGAAAGGGCCTTTCCGGGTGCCATGGTCAAGAATCCGGTCCACGCCGGGAAGCTTTTTTAACTGGGCCTGCTTGGTCTCATTCATTGTCTTCAGTGCTTTCTTCGACCGGTTGAAATACTTTCATGGGAATGATGTCGACAAGAGTTTTGAATTGCTCCGGCGCAAGATCAAGGATTGCTAAACGGTCCACCAATCGTTTCGCCTCCATGCGCTCCAATTCAAGTCCGCTGTGAAAACAGGACATGAGCAGATCCGCCAGGTAGATGGTGGCGGTGAGTTTTTTGTCGACAGCACTTTTTTCGGGGGTGTGATGAAAACGGATCACATCCGACAGGGGGGCGGGCAGCGCCCATTTTTCAGCCAAAAGCCCACCGGCTTCGATGTGATTCATCCCCAACGCCTTTGTCTCCGCGCCGATCATATCCGTGCCCATGTTTTGAAAGTCTCTGTAGAGCATCGGATATGCGGCCGCAATAAACTGATCCAGAACCACCTTGCCGATATCGTGCAGTAAGCCTGCGGTGTAAGCGTTGGCCGGTGAGGTGGTTTTTGTTAAGCCCACGATTCTTTCGGCAATCATGGCCGTGCCGATGGAATGCTGGTAAAGGCCGCCCTTGCACAGGCTGTAGCCATTTCCGCACTGTTCGTAGTAGCTTTTTACCGCAGCCGAGATAACCAGTCTGATGAATTGCTCCTTGCCCAGAAAAACCAGGGCGTGATCCAGGGACACCACATCCCGGGGCTTGGCGAAAATAGCCGAGTTGCAGACCTGGATCGTTTTGGCCGAGAGCACCTGGTCTTTTTTGACTTCCTCGGCGATCCGGCTGATATCGCACGCCTCGTCCTGGATGAGGCGCAGCACCTTGAGCGCCACCTGCGGGATGGGGCGCACGGTTTCGATCGCCTTGCCGATGTCTGCTTTTCCCTGCAAGGCCCCGGTTGCAGGTTCCTGGGCCGCATCCAGCCCCGTCGGTTCGATGCGGCAGGCAAGCGTCTGCATGTCCAGTTCGACGGAACAGCTGAAAAAACCGCCGGTCTCCGAGCGCTCAACGGAAATTCCCGCCTCGTGAAGGATGCGATAGGCGTTTTCGGTCGTCCGGCCACCGATGTCCAGGTTGATGTCCTGGGGGGACAATGGCCCCACCAGAGCGCCTCCGGCCACCACGGCCTTCATGTTGGCCGGTGTGGCACCCAGCTTAATCAGCCTTTTCAAAAAGAGCGGGATGCCGGTGGTTGCGTATTTTTCCGGTTTATCGGTGCCGGCGATGCTCACCGGTTCGGGCAGCAGCAGATGGATCAGACCTCCCACGCCGGCCGTTTTGTCCATGATTGCGACGCCCACGCAGGTCCCTAGAAAAGCCTGAAAAATAACGCTGTCCTTTGTGCTCGCTTCAAAAGATCCGGAAGAAACGAACCGTCGCGTTAATCGCCTCATTTAATGATACCTTTTCAATGCGTTCTGCATGCCGGAAGCTTTTTACGAGTCCTTTGAAAGTGACTTGGTTAATTTATAAATATACCATTATTACGGAGCTCTTTTCAACCATGGGTTTGTTGATAAAGGCCTTTAATTTACCATGAAAAACGATTATACCTCACCTTGATGCGTATTCAAAAACATTTGCCCGCCATCATGGCGATTTGAAAGGTTTTTATTTTGGCCCGGAAGTTGGGAAATAAACCATGAGCGATGTCGTAGCCTGCGGAAGATGGCGGCTTAACGGACTTTTCGGTGCGCTTTTGATCCTGGCGCTTGCCATCACGGTCGGCATGTCGGCCGGCATGGGCTACACCGCCATCCACTGGCTGGATGTGCTGGGGCTGGTGGGGGCCAAACTGACCGGCAATGCGTCGTGGGCCGGCCAATGGGATGAATTGACCCGTGTGATTGTTTGGGATGTGCGCTTGCCGCGTATTCTTACCGCCGCCTTCGTGGGTGGGGGCCTTTCCCTTTGCGGAGTCGTTTTTCAAGGCATCCTGCTCAACCCCCTGGCCGATCCCTACACTCTGGGGGTCTCCGCCGGCGCGGCATTCGGCGCTGCCCTGGCGCTTATCCTGAACCTGAATGTCGCGGGCGTTTACACGGTGCCCTGCTTCGCCTTCCTGGGGGCCACGGCCACACTGATTTTGGTGATCTTCCTCAGCTCCTCGGCCGGCGGCGCCAATGCCAACAACCTGATTCTCTCGGGTATCATCGTGGCCGCGATTCTTTCGGCCGGCATCAGCTTTCTGAAATTCATAGCCGATGAACAGGTGGCGGTGATCATTTTCTGGCTCATGGGCAGCTTTGCCTCCAAGACCTGGGCCGATGTGATCCTGACCGGCGCTTTTCTGACCATCGGCATGGGTGTGTTTCTTTTTTATGCCAGGGATCTGAACCTGCTCTGTCTGGGGCGGCGCACGGCCGCCTCCCTGGGGGTGGACGCCCGCCGGGTGCCGTGGATTTTATTGGTCACCGCCTCCCTGCTGGCGGCCGGCTGTGTGGCCGTATCGGGGATTATTGGTTTCGTGGGGCTTCTGGTGCCGCATATGATGCGTGCCCTGGTTGGCCCCGATAACCGACTGCTGCTGCCGCTTTCCATGCTCAGCGGCGCCATCCTGCTGACCTGGGCCGACACCGTCACCCGGGCCGTCCTGCCCCACGAAATTCCCATCGGTGTGCTCACGGCCCTGATCGGCGGACCGTTTTTTTGTTATCTGTTTCGTAAACGCCAGACCGGCAACCGAGGGTTTTAAACGTGGGGTTCGTTCTTGACGGGGTGGCCTTTGCCCATCCGGGCGGAAGCGTGTTCGAAAACCTGGCGCTCGAACTTAACAGCGGCGTGATTACCGGGATTGTCGGACCCAACGGCAGCGGCAAAACAACCCTGGTCGATCTGATCTGCCGGCACCGGGTTCCCCTCAAGGGTTCCGTCCGATATGACGGCAAGCCTCTCGACCAATACGGCCGGCGCGATCTGGCCAGGGAAATCGCTCTGGTTCCCCAGGACTACGGCATCAATTTCCCCTTCACGGTTGAAGAAGTGGTGCTCATGGGGCGCTACCCGCACATGCCGCGCTTTGGTGCGCCTTCGGCCGACGACCTCGATCGGGTGAACCGGGCCATGGGCGTTTGCGACGTACTGGGTTTCAGGTTTCGGCCCGTTACCGCCTTGAGCGGGGGAGAGCGCCAGCGCGTGGTTTTTGCCCGGGCCCTGGCCCAGGATGCGAGCGTACTGGTGCTGGACGAGGCCACGGCCAACCTGGATGTCTGCCATGCCCTGGGCCTTCTGGAGTTCGTCTCCGATTGGGTAAAAAGGGAACAGCGAACCGCCATAACCGTGTTTCAGGATCTTAACCTGGCGGCGGCCTACAGCCGGGAACTGGTGATGCTCAAGGCGGGAAAGCTGGTGGCCGCCGGGCCCACGCTTGACGTGTTGACCCCGCGCAACTTGAGAGATGTTTTTAATATCGAGGCTCGTGTGGAGATGGACGATTTTACCGGCCGCCCCCACGTGCGATATAAAAAGATAGGGGAGAAAATTTTGTGAGAACTATTTTTTCAGTTGGACTGGCCTTTATCCTTTTGCTTGCCGGGGCAGGCGGAAGCGCCGCTGGCCAGAGCATGTCCTGCGATCAAGGCGTTTTGGAACGAGCGCCTTTTAATCGTATTGTCTCCCTTTACGGCGCCCATACGGAAAATTTTCTCTATTTGGGCGGTGGAGAACGGCTTATCGGGATTGACGGGCAATCCGGAGATCTGCCGGGGGCAGACGGAAAACCGGTATTCTCCTATCACGATGATCCGGAGCGCTTCCTGGCCGCCCGCCCGGACCTGGTCGTGATCCGGCCGATGATCGAGCGCGGCTACCCCCAGCTCGTCCAGCGCTTGAAACGCAGCGGCATTGCAGTGGTTTCGATGCAGCCTTCCTCGGTTTCGCAGCTTGATGCGTACTGGACATACTTAGGCCGCCTTTGCGGTAAGGAGGAGCAGAGCGAAGCCATGATCCAGGGGTTTCACAGCGCAGTGGCCGAGTTCAAGGTCCTGGCCGCAAGTGTGCAGCAGCCCCGGCGGGTATATTTCGAGGCCATCCACGGCAAAATGAAAACCTTCACCCCGACGGCCATGGCCATTTTCGCTCTGGAAGCCGCCGGGGGAATCAATGTGGCCGCCGATGCGCCGGTACGTAAGAACGCGATCATTGCCGAGTACGGAAAGGAACGGCTGCTTTCCCACGCTCATGATATAGATGTGTTTCTTTCCCAACAAGGGGCCATGAACCGGGCGACGGTCGATCAGATCATGGCCGAGCCGGGCTTCAGGATCATTAAGGCCGTCAAGGAGGGCCGGGTCTATCTTGTGGATGAGAAAATCGTCTCGCGTCCCACCATGAGATTGATCCGCGGCATTTACTCCATCGGCGCTCTACTGTATCCTGACGTTTACTGCGAAGGCGGGCGGCGGATATTAAAAAATACGGGGTTGGAATAAGGAGGCAACGATCAAAGGATTTGTCATCGCCGGTACCCATAGCGGGGCCGGAAAAACCACCATCACGTTGGGGCTGATGGCAGCCCTTCGTCAGCGCGGCCATCGGGTGGCTCCGTTCAAGGTCGGGCCGGATTTTATCGATCCCGGCCATCACACACAGATTACCGGGCAGGCCAGCCGCAATCTGGACGGCTGGATGCTGTCCAGAACCTACAACCAAGCCGTTTTTGCCAGGCACACACAAAATGCCGATATTACCGTGGTCGAAGGCGTGATGGGATTGTATGACGGCTATGGCGGCCGCACCGAGGCCGGCTCCACGGCCCAGATGGCCAAATGGCTGGGGTTGCCGGTGGTGCTGGTGGTGAGCGCGAAATCCATGGCGCGCAGCGCCGCCGCCGTGGTGCAGGGCTTCGAGCGTTTCGATCCCGACCTCTCTTTTGCCGGCGTGCTTTTCAATCACCTGGGAAGCGCGCGCCACTTGCAGTTTCTGACCGACGCCATGCAGGGCCATGTGGAGATGCCGCTGCTGGGCGGGGTGATGCGTGATGAAAAAGTCGCCATTCCCGAGCGACACCTGGGGCTCTTGACCAGCGAGGACCACGGATTGTCGGCCGAGCATTGCAGGCGCCTGGTAGGGACGATTGAAAATGCCATGGACCTGGACCGTCTGATCGACCGGTTACCCGATTGGAACGGGAAAGGGGAGGGGACATCTCCCGATCCCGTGGCCGGAAACGAGGAAGTTCGCATCGGCGTGGCCCGCGACGCGGCCTTCTGCTTCTACTATGCCGACAACCTGGATTTATTGGCGCGCGCCGGGGCGGAGCTGGTGTTCTTCTCTCCGCTCACCGACCGGCGTTTGCCGAAAAATCTGGACGGGCTATATTTCGGCGGCGGATATCCCGAATTGCACGCCCGAACCCTGGCTGAAAACAAGGAGATCAGGCAGGAAATACGCAGATTCAGCGATCTTGATATGCCCATTTACGGTGAGTGTGGAGGGTTCATGTACCTGTGCCGGGAAATCGGCGATATCGAGGGGCGGGTATTTCCCATGACCGGTTGCCTGCCCCTGGCCACGCGCATGCTGGACCGGCGCAAGGCACTGGGTTACCGGGAGGTGACCCAGATGCAGGCAACGCCTCTGGGGCCGGTCGGGCAGGTCATGCGCGGCCATGAATTTCACTACTCGACCATTGTTGATACGACAAACGATGCCGGCGGCGTTTATCGCCTGACCGACCGGACCGGCCTGGAAAAAGCCGGCGAAGGCATACTCATCAACCAGACCCTGGGCAGCTACGTTCATTTGCACTTGGGCAGTTGCCCCCGGGCGGCGCAGCATTTTGTGGCCGCCTGCAAGGCGTGGCGCTTACAACGAAAGGAAGATAGCCTTGAAACCCCAAGAAATTGAAGACGAAAGCTTTCGGATTATCGACGAAGAAGCCGGCGACCATGGATTTCCCGCGGATCAGTGGCCCATTGTACGCAGGGTAATCCATACCAGTGCTGATTTCGAATGGCAGCAAATGATTCGTTTCCATCCCGATGCCATCGCTTCCGGTGTGGCAGCCATCCAAAAAGGTTGTCTGCTTGTTACCGACACCAACATGGCCCGGGTGGGCATACGGCAGCGCGATCTGGATCGCTTCGGCGGAACGGTGCGCTGTTACATGACCGACGAGCGCGTCTCCCAGACCGCCCTTAAAGAGGGCATCACGCGGGCCACCGTGGCCATGGACGTTGCCGCTCCCGAGCTTGCCGGCGGTATCTGCGTCATCGGCAACGCACCCACCGCATTGCTCCGCCTGATCGAACTTGTCGATGCCGGCAAGGCCGATCCGGCGCTGGTGGTGGGGCTTCCCGTGGGCTTTGTCAATGCTGCCGAGTCCAAGGCGCTGTTGCTGGAAAAAGATATTCCCTTCATCACCAACGTGGGGCGCAAGGGCGGCTCCAATGTGGCCGCGGCTGTGATCAATGCCCTGATTATCATGGCAGGAGAACAAGAATGAGCAATAAGCAATACGGAACCTTGTACGGGATCGGTGTGGGTCCCGGGGATCCGGAATTGATCCCCTTGAAGGCGGTTAACATCCTCAAACGTGTAGCGGTGATTTTTGCCGCTTCATCCAAAAAAAACGACCATAGTCAGGCGGTGAATATTGCCCGGCCGCACATTCCAAAGGAAAGCGAAGTGAGATTGCTTCCCTTTTTAATGAGCAAAAACCAGGATGAAAAAGAAGAAAACTGGAAGGCCCAGGCAAAAGCGATTATCGCCGAAATGGAAAAGGGACAGGACGTCGCCTTTCTGACCTTGGGCGATTCCATGACGTTCGCCACTTACAGCTATGTTCTCAAATACATCCTGGCGTTGGCTCCGCATGCGCCTGTGGTGACCGTGCCGGGTATCAGCGCCTATCAAGCCGCTGCAGCGAGAGTTAACCGGCCTTTGGTGGAAGGTGAGGAATCGCTCCTGATTCTTTCCGGGGTGGAGGGCGGCCGGCATTTCAAGGATTTTGCGGGGCTGGCCGACAATGTGGTGTTTATGAAAGCTTACCGCCATGCGGACGACATCTGCGATGTGCTTGAAGAGAAGAATATGCTTGAAAGCAGTGTCGCCGTGGCCAACTGCGGTTTGGAGGATGAAACCGTGATCGAGGATCTGACCGAGCTCAGAACTCGCAAACCCGGCTACTGGACCCTTGTTCTGGCCAAGAAAAAGCGATGGGGCAAAACCCAATGATACAGCCCTCCATGGAATCTCTCGCCGGGCAACGCCTGATGGTCGGTTTTGATGGCACGACGTTCAACGCCGATCTGGAATTTCTGATCGCCAAGCTGAAGGTTGGCGGGATCATTCTCTTCTCGCGCAACCTGGAAACGCCTGAGCAGATAGCACGGCTGTGCAAGGATTGCCAGGCGGCCGCCGCGGCAGAAGGCCTGCCACCGCTGTTTGTCTCCATCGATCAGGAGGGGGGACAGGTGGCCCGGCTAAAACCACCATTCACCCAGTTTCCCGGCTTGCCGGCCATGGGCGGTGTGGAGGATGCCATCGATTTTGCTCGGGTGACGGCTGCCGAGCTTAAAGAAATCGGCGTCAATATGGACATGGCGCCGGTAATGGATGTCGCCTTCCCGGAAATTGAGAGCATCATGGCCGGTCGCTCTTTTGGCGGCGATCCCCAATGGGTGGCTAATATGGGCGTGGCCATGATCGATGCCTTGCAGCAAAGGGGCATCATGGCCGTGGCCAAACATTTTCCGGGGATCGGACGAACCGTTTTGGACAGCCACTTGACCTTGCCGGATCTGGATGTGGCCGCTGAAATTCTCCATGAAACCGACCTGGTGCCTTTTAGGGCTGCCGTAAAGAGCCGGGTGGCGGGCATTATGCTCTCCCATATTCGTTACCTGGGATTCGATCCGGACTGGCCGGCCAGCCTGAGTCCCGCCGTGACAGCGGATCTTTTGCGAAGGCGTATGGGGTATGAGGGTGTCGTTATGACGGATGATCTGGACATGGGCGCCATCAAACCGGCCTACGATATGGAAACCGCCATCGGCCGGATTCTAAGCGCCGATGTTGATATCGCCCTGATCTGTCACAAGGGGCCGGATATCGAACTCGCTTTCCATACGATGCGCCGCGCCATGGAACGCGATGCTCGTCTTCTCAAGATGGGCATGCGGTCCATGGAACGGATCATCGTGTTAAAGCAAAAGTTTCTGAAAGGGGCGTTTACTCCGTGGTGAAGACGTAGATCTTTGCCGTATCAATGTATGGATAGCAATTGCAGTCGGAACTGAAGCTGTCGAGATCACCGCCATAGTCGCTGTAAATCAGCTTGCCATCCGATGTTTTCCCTATAAAGTATGAGTTGGAGTAATCATCGGGCAAGACGTAATCGTCACCACTGTCACCGCTGTCTTCGATGGCACAGCCTTCCGACCAGGTGTCGTCAGAGATGCTGTATTGATAAATTTCAAAGGTACTAATGTCTTCAACGCAGACGCCATCGTCATTGACATTCTCAACGCTTGACCACCCGTGTTGGCCGCTGGAGATGGGCGATGGAAAATCCGCTACGCGCTTGATCGTATCCGTGACGGGGTCATAAATTTCCGCACGCCGCTGCGCCCCCGTACCATCCCAACCACCTACTATCAGTGCGCTTCCATCGTTCAAGTCGTATGCATCGGTATTATATCTGCCCAGAGAAAGCTCGGCATCGGCTGCATAATACGACAAGGTGTCAGGATTGAACCTGAGAATTCCTGGGGCTCCCCTACCACATCCCGTTATCGCTAAACCGAAAAATGCAAATCCTCCATCGTCAAAGGCCGCGCAGCCCGCAAGATTGGGATGGAAAGTGTTGGAATAATGAGTTGAATCATCAATGTAGGAAAATACGGTATCAACCTGGTAAGTCTGCACGGAAGATTCATCCAGATCGAGAATAAATGTGTTGACGTTATATTGAAAACCACCATAGATCAAATAGGTCCCGTCGGAAAGTTTTTTGATGATGGCGTCATTTCCAAGCCCCTCGGCAACCGTTGCGCCTGCATCCGGATCCGCTAATGCGCTGATCGTATAACTTGTTTGAGTTTCATTTGTTAAATCAATAACGTAAATCTTATCGCTAAAGGCAAGGTGGCCAAGATGCATCTCCCCTGCAGGCGAACCGGTTTGCCCTCCGGCAAGGATGAGCTTGTCGCCATCGAGCAGGTAATTTCCATCATCATAGCGGCAGGGCAGCTCGTATGTCTTGACATGAACCAGTGTGCCGTCGCCATCTGACTCGCCGTTACTGGAACCGACAGGATTCGAATCGTCGGTGCCTGCATCGTCGGTGGTTGAGTCGCCGCCACCACCACCACAGCCGATCATCAGCAATACCGCGAAAAGAAAGAGACAATGTTTTAATTTGAGTACAGTGTTCATTAATTAGTTCACTCCTTTGCTTTGTTGTTGGTCCTCAGGTACTTTTCGGCCAACACAAGGATAAGATGAGAACTAATTACTCAATTTTTCGGAAACGATTTGAGAGATTGTGGTTACTTTGGAAGGGGGCTGTCCCGGTTCGCAACGGAATTGTTTCGGCCACGGCTGATTATGTCCCGAACCTATGCCGAGCGGATACCGGGGCTGGGATCGATCTGGTTTCGCCGCCCAGCCTGAGCCCCGTATTGACAGCGGGGCCGCTTCGAAAGAGCATGGACTTCGATGGCGTAGCCATGACCGATGATCCGGTCGTGGCCACCACCGAGTACACGCTATCGTTGAAGCGAACATTTCTCCACGGGCCATGGGGAGCCGGGTTTTTCTCGTCTCCCGGTGGCCGCTATGCCATGTGCTCTCTTGGTTTTGCAGAAATGATGGGGGTGTTGAACATCAGCGCGGACAGGTCGTTATCTCTTGTGATATCGAGTTTTAACTGCTCCTGGTCGATTACAAAATAGCGTGAGATAACGGCCACGATCTCCCTTTGCATGTCCTTCAGCATATCATCGGACACTTCCAGGCGATCATACACCAAGGCGAATTGAAGCCGTTTTTTGGCCGTGTCCTTGCTCGTCGGTTTATTGAATAATTTATTTAAAAAGCTGTTTAGCATTGGGTCTCCCCTATTTACCGAAGCCGATCTTCGATCCGATTTTTTTCCAGAATGACGTCTCGACACCAGGCACCTGGATGGGCAGATCCGGTTGGCCGTTCAGACGCATGGCGATGCGCTTGAAGGCCTGCCCGGCCTTGGAGCCCTCTTGCATGACCAGGGGGGTGCCGCTGTTGGTGGCCACAACAACCTGATCGTCCACTTCCACCAGCCCAACCAGATCGATGGAGAGCACATCCACCACATCCTGATAGCTGAGCATGTCGCCTCGTTCCACCAAGGCCGGCACGATTCGGTTGATAACCAGTTTGGGCGGGATCTGTTTGGAATACAAAAGGCCGATCACCCGGTCCGCATCGCGGATCGAGCTGACTTCGGGCGTGCAGACCACGACCGCCTCATCCGCGGCGGCCACGGCGTTTTCGAATCCCCGTTCGATACCAGCCGGGCAATCCATCAAAGTGAAATCGAAGGACTCGCGCAGTTCCTTGGAAATGCGGATCATGTCTTCCGGAGACAGCGCGTCTTTATTGTCGCTTTGCGATGCCGGAATGAGACTCAGGTTGTCGAGGCGTCGGGCTTTTATGGCCGCCTGCTTCAACTTGCATTTGCCCCGGGCGACGTCCACGATATTGAAGACGATCCGGTTTTCGAGCCCCATGACCACATCGAGGTTGCGAAGCCCGATATCCATATCGACCACCGCAACCTTCTTGCCATCCATGGCCAGCGCCGCGCCGATGGAGGCCGTTGCGGTGGTTTTGCCCACACCGCCTTTGCCTGAAGAGATAACGATGATTTTTCCTTCCACGTTGCACCTCTATTTTGTGTCTTGTTAACGGGGTTGGTTTACAATAAACCCTATTTCTCATCTTATGGCGGGCCACGGCAGCCGTTTAAAGGGATTGGCCGCCAGATAATTGTCCACGACGATCACGCCGTTTTCTATATGGGCGAACTCCATGGCGCCCTTGTCCGAAGCCGGCAGCCCGGCCGCCACCATGCCGCCGATTTTGACCTGGGTGGGGCGAAAATCAAGCGCAACGATAATGGCGCCGAAATTGTCCGGCTGCCCCGCGGCGGCAATTCCCAAAAGCGAACCGAGAACGATGATGTCGCCGCCGGCGATGAGTTCACAGCCCGGGTTGACATCACCCATGATCACCAGATGCTTTTTGGCGCTGACGCTCTGCCCGGAACGAACCCGCCCGGAAAGCACCAGCGTGTCCGCCCGGTGTTGGGCGATCGGGCCTTTTGTGGATTTTGTTGTGTGCTGTGCTGCCTGCCCGCCTTTACTCTCCTGGGGCGGGGCGATCTCCTTGAGTTGAAAAGTCTCCTTGAGATAGGCCTTGATTTGCCGATAGCGGTCACCGTTGGTGTTCGGGCCGGTGTCGAGTACCACCCGTGCGGCGTGCGCCATGTGCCGTAAGGGTTCGAACAGCCGTTCCAACTCAACCTGAATCAGATCGAAAGGGGGATCGGGGTCAATAGTCACCCACAGGCTGTTGCCGACACCTTTCATTCGGACGGATGGGGTTTGTTCAGTCATTGATCAACGTTGTACTTTTCGCGCCTCTCCAGAAGCATATGGCGATTTCGCTGTCGGCTTGTGTGAAAATTTTACCCTCGGAATATAAATCATATGCCTGCGGTATGAATTTTCATGTGCCTGATCGCGATCAAACTTGCCTGTTTCTGGATGGGCACTGCTTAGGGTTGCGTTTGAACTGCGCCTTGGCGGCGGTTGGAAATCACGTTTTTGTTCCCCTAACCATACTTGGATACATATTGTATGTCAAGCATGAAAACATACCAATATATGGTGGAAAAACGCTTTTTGCCGATTTTTTTGATCGGTGTTGGATATCGGGATATATTGGGGTGATCGGTTGATCCCTCTCAGGTGAAAAGGCGCTGTCTTCCGCACTTCCCAATATTGAAAATGCGATCACATCGAGGTATGATTCCACGCAAAAAAAACGTTTTTGATGCAGCAACAAACGCCAAGGAGAAGAAAATGTCAATACCCATCATAGAAAATCTTAAGTGGCTGGGGCACGATGGCTTTGCCGTCACCACCGGAGATCTCACCCTGATGATCGATCCGTTCAAGGTCGAAAGCGACTCGAAAGCGGATATCATCCTGGTAACCCATGCTCACTACGACCACTGCTCGCCTGAGGACATCGCCCGCCTGGCCAAGCCGACCACGGTGATTGTTACCGAGCCTGAGTCGGCCGAAAAGGTAAGAGAAATTTGCAAGGATGTGCGCGTCCTCGCTCCCGGCGAAAACTTGAGCGTGTCCGGCATCGCCATCGAGACGCATCCCGCATACAACACGAACAAGGATTTCCATCCCAAGGCGAAAAACTGGCTCGGCTTTATCGTCACCATGGATGGAACGCGCATCTACCACGCCGGGGATACGGACCTGATTCCCGAGATGGATGACCTGTCCGTGGATATCGCTCTTTTGCCTGTTTCCGGCACCTACGTCATGACCGCCGATGAAGCCGTCGAAGCGGCCAGGAAAATCAAGCCAAAGATAGCCATCCCCATGCACTACGATTCCATTGTCGGCACCACCGAGGATGCCCGGGCGTTCAAAGACGCCTTGGGGGGTGAGATGCAGGTTGTTATTTTGGAGAAGGGGTGAGTTTTTTCGGGAAAAAGCGCGCCGCATTAAAAACAAAAGGCCGACCCCGAAAGGTCGGCCTTTGTATTCTGTTTCGCTTAAAGGTTCAGCCGGCTTCTCAACTTGCTTGCAGGTAGTCATAGACAATGACTACGTTTTTTCCTCCTTCCGGAATGCTGTCACCATGGAACACGATGCTGTTGCTGGCGATGTTGTACGTCCAACCATCGCTATAATCATTGGAAATGGCCGCGCCATCGACTGTCACCACAATCGTGCCTGTAATGGGGTAGTATCCCAATTCATAGATGCTGCTCGCCCCGCCGGCATTGTTGGCGATTTCGGTCATGATTTCGGCAAAGGCGTCCAGCTCATCAATGGAGGCATAGCTGCCGCCGGTGGCGTTGGCAAGCTCCATGTAGGTTTCCCCATAGTACCAATACGATGAGGAGTCGGTATCTACGATGCTGTAGACCCGGTAACCGTTATCGATAAACAAATTGTCGTTGGTGTCGAAAGCAACGCCGCCGCTATAAGTGGTGTACTGGTCAACCTCGTCGCTCATGATAATTACCGAGAGGCTGGCATCTTCCCGGGGATAACCCTCCGCAATAACGCTTCCATCAGATTCCAGCGCCTGTTCGCCAAACCAGATCCCGGATTCATAGGCGGACCCGTAAATGCCTACAACCACGTCGTCCTGAAACTCGGTCATGTCGCTTGTGAATGCGCCATCTGAATAGGTGTCCTGCAAATCCTGGCTGTCCGTTGTGACGACCCCCATCCGGTAATCGAGACCGGAATTCTCCATGGCTTCCTCGAAATCGGTGGCGGCCTGGCTGATGGCCTCTTGCTCGTCATTCATGGAACCGGAGTTGTCGATGACAAAGAGGAAATCCGCCTCACCGCCGCCGCCTTCGGCAACCTGTGTAACCGTATCGCTGCCGAGCTCGACATCGAGATCGCCCACGTTGGTGTAGCTGGTAATTCCCGTCAGTACTGGCTGATAGATGTCTTTGAGGTCTTTGGCGGCTACGGCGGCGCTGATGTAGACATCCGTTTCCGAATGATAGACGGTGGTCAAATAAAGTTGATAGGTTGAATACGTCGTTTCATCTTCAGAAGACTCGGGCAGCGAGTTGATGGAACCGCCCTCAATGTTCAATCCCAGGAGTTGCACCAGGGCATTGCCCAGATCGGTTGGTGTGAGAGAACTGTAAAGCTGCAGGCGATAAATGGTCATAATGGCATTTCCGTCATCCTGAGATTGGCGGGACACCATGGTTACCTGGCTTGGATTAAACGCATCGTACCCATTTCTCAGTTCGACATCGATCCTCTCCGCAACCGCCGTTGCCGTCGTTTCGTCTTCCTGTGCGGGAACCTGGGCGACAAATCCGGTCACGTCACGATCGCTGAGCGCACTCACCGCAGCGGCTTCCGTCTCGACCGCGGCGCTTCCGGCGGAAACCAGGGCGCCGTCGAAATCGCCGCTTACGCTGCCATTGACGTCCACGCTGGGGGGCAGGAAGACACTGTGGTCAGTGGTATAAACGCTGGCGGCGTTCTCGTAGGGGTTGATGGTGCCGCCACCGTTATCATCGCCGCCGCCACAGGCGGCTAAAAAGATAGCAAAAACAATACACAACTCTCTTTTCAATTTTATCATTACAGCTCCTTTCCTTCCGGTTTGTTTTAGCCTAACGCACACGCCTCCCCAGGGATCATGGACGCAGGCAGTGCGAAGCCATACCAAAAGCTTCTTCACAGATATAAACGAGAAAGAAAGAAAATTTTTCCGCTGGGAACATCGCTCTGAAATAAAAGATCGAAGTGTGTACCCCATGCCTATGGCGATGATCTCAAGGGCCCTGTCATGGGGAATGGGCAATGCGATCCGATGTCGGACCACGCTGAATGCCCAATCGTATAGGGGTTTAGGTCGAAAATAGTACCGTTTATTTGTTTTAAATTGACGTATGCAGGGATTGTCGGGAACCCAAAAGGCCCGATGATTGCGAAGGGGGGGGGAGTTTATTTAAAAATCTTGGAGGGTGCTGGGCAGGAATACGTTTGGGAACAAGCCGCCCGACGGGGCGGGCACGTATCGGATGGTATCGATCATGGTAGAGGTTACATCCCCGACCACCAGGCATAGGTCTGAAGATGCTTGACCGAGCACCTTTTCGTAGCCGGTCATGATGGCCGCCGTCTGCTCGGCCTGTGTGCCGCCGCCCGCCCCCAGATTGACATCCGGTACGGGAATGCCCAATTGCTCAAAAAAACTGCTGCTCATGTTTTTGTCGTAATGCTGACCCGTGTGGATCAGACGATAGTGGATATCCTTGCCTTTGTTCTGCTGCGCTTTGATGGCATCAATGATGGGGGCGATTTTCATGAAATTGGGACGGGCGCCTGCAATTAAATCTATTTTCATAATTTTCCTAAATTTTTGATGAGTAGCGGTTATAATGCATTTTGAAATCACTTTCGTTGATTATAGGCGCTCTGGCAAAATGATGCAATTGGATATCGGCAAGCTCGACATCCACAAGATCGGCGACCTTGTCATTTTCTATGTTAAAACCTACCAAAAACAAAAAAACGAAACCGGTATAATTAACCGATTTCGCTTTATATTCTTTGGTGGGCCGTGAAGGAATCGAACCTTCAACCTACTGATTAAGAGTAATGTGCACAAAGAAAAAGTCTTGGAATAACAATTGGATAGATTGCTATAAAATGACAACCTTGTCATCGGCGAGTCGCCAAAATATCCATCCTTATTCCAGTAAATCAATGGCTGTCCTCTTCTTGTTAATGGCAACGTGCGTGTAAATTTGAGTCGTGGCGATATCTTCATGCCCCAATAATTCCTGGATCGTTCTCAAATCTGCGTCCGCTTCAAGCATATGGGTGGCAAATGAATGCCGGAGGATGTGCGGTGTAACTTTCTTCTCAATCCCTGCTTTTTCAAGAGCGTTCCATAGAGGCCTACGAATGTCGGTTAGCTGTTGTCCTGTTCGCAGGGAAGGGAATGCTAATGTTTTGTCCCATTTTACTTTTGTTTTTGGGTTTTCCATAACGCTATCCATCAACTTAAAGTGTTTCCTCATTGCATTGGATAGAGTCCGTGTTAATGGAATCGTTCGTACTTTATCACCTTTGCCTGTGACCAAGATCGTTCTACCAGTAAAGTCTACATTGCAACGCTTTAACGTCATAACTTCGTTTGCTCTTAACCCTGCATGATACAAACAAAGAAACATGGCTTGCCGATATGGCCCCGCATTGTGAAAAATAGCCATACATTCTGACTTTGTGAGAATTTTCGGTGGTTTCCTTTTGTATGGGAGTTTTGGCATCTTAATCGGCATAGTCCGGCAGTATCCGTTTTGATATGCCCACTTCCAGAAACTGGATAGGTATATCAACTCAAGGTTGATGGCCCTGTGTTTTTTGCCGATATCGTGGACTCTTTTAATCTTGTAGGCCTCAATCGTTGATGTGTAAACGAAATCGAAATGCATGTTGCGGAACATGGACATTATAGGGCCACGAATGATTCTATCTTTTTCCTCCCATGTTCTATGCGCTTTATGTAGCTTCTCATGTTCAAGGTGGGCATCGACCAGATCGCCAATATTATTGAAGGATTTCTTCTCCCTACCGTCTTCTTGGTCACATTGGCGCTTTAAATAAGTATAGGCTTTTTCAGCTTCATCTCTTGAACCATAAAAAATCATACGGGTGCGGTTGTCTACGCCTCGGCTTACATCCAACTGATATTTACCTGTTTCTATTTCACGTATGGCCATTCGTTTTTTTCCTACGTGGCATTTGTTTATGTAAGCGGTTGGATATTTCTCGTTCAATATCTCGATCTGACCGTTGAGGCTTGATTCCAACTCCCAAATGGTCCATCAGCACCGACAGTTGCTTTTTGATGGCCTCAAGGTCTTTCTGTATTTGTACTGTTTCAGTCAAATCAACCTATTTACTGGTTTGGAGGTTAGCTTTCTTTATATGTTTTTTTACTTAGATTATCCATGCGCTTACAGCTCTTTGCGGTGGACCCCAAAAACTGGACAGTGTGATAAGCTATAAGTCAGACCAAAAAACAGGAGGATCTGACAATGGGTAATAAGCGCAAAACACACAGTCCACAGTTCAAGGCAAAAGTGGCTCTGGCCGCTATCCAAAACGATGAAACCGCAGCACAGATAGCCAGTCGGTTTGGAATCCATCCTACCATGGTTTCCAACTGGAAGCGGCAAATGCTGGAAGGCGCCGCTGACATCTTCGATAAAAATCACAAAACCAGGAAACAGACAGAAGCCCGAACCGACGAGCTCTATAAGCAAATAGGGCAATTGAAAGTGGAAAACGATTTTTTATCGCGAAAGCTCGGCAGCTGACTCCAAGGCAACGCAAAACGATGATTGAGCCGAAGAATCGGAGGCTGAGCATTTCCAGGCAGTGCAAAATATTGAACGTTAACCGTTCGTCTTACTATTACCGCCCAAGGCCTATAAAGCAGGAGGATCTGGACCTGATGCGAAAGATCGATGAATTGTATCTTGAAAACCCATCCTCCGGGAGCAGGACGATCCGTCGCCAACTGAAGCGTCAAGGCGTCAATGCCAGCAGAAAAAAGATACAACGGTTGATGCGCTTGATGGGAATTGAGGCGGTATACCCCAAGCCCAATACCAGCAGACCTCACCCCCAGCATAAGGTGTATCCCTATCTGCTTCGGAATCTGACCATCGACCGGCCCAACCAGGTTTGGGCTACCGACATCACCTATATCCCCATGGATAAGGGGTTCATGTATCTTGTGGCGATTATGGACTGGTACAGCCGCAAGATTTTATCCTGGCGGATTTCCAATACCCTGGATTCGACCTTTTGCGCTGATGCTCTGGAAGAAGCGCTCTGCCGACTTGGTCCCCCCGAAATCTTCAACACCGACCAGGGCGCCCAGTTTACCAGTAAGGAATTCACTCAATTACTCAAAGACAACAACGTTGCCATCAGCATGGATGGCCGAGGTCGCTGCCATGATAATATCTTCGTGGAACGGCTATGGTGGACTCTTAAGCACCAGTTTATTTACCTTCATTCCTTTGAGGGCGGCAAAGCACTCAGGCGAGGACTTGCCGATTGGATTCAGTACTATAATTTCATACGAGGCCATTCTTCTCTTGACGACAAAACCCCGGATGAGGTTTACTTTGGTCTACCCCGTCCGTTTTCCGAGGCGAGCTGACGGCCGTGTTTTTCATTTTAATTTTTTTTCTTATAGCTTATCTCACCCGTCAGGCTGTCCGACCAATGGGGTCCACCTTACTTCTGGAATGAGAAGCTGTGTCAACAGATAATAGGGTCTTGAATATTCAGTGTTTTTGGTGCCGATTGGTTTTGAGAGGAGGGGACGATTGTGCTCGCACGGCAAGGCCGAATCCCTCGTCGCTTCATTATTTGTACTTGGCACCTATCGGAATTGGGTTTGATTCCGTTTCCGTATTAATGTATTTTATGCGTAGACTTGTTTGGAAATTCAGCATTACTGAAACCGCATCGCGTGTTTACGCATTTCAATAATTACATTAATTATTAAGCTTGGAGCCTGTATTCGGATTTTGGGGAAAAGCAAAATAGCATTGAAAAACAATCTGGTAGTATGCGCTGCGGTTTGGAGCTTGGAACGAAATAAGGCTCTACTATAGGGTTGTGAACTGTCGTTACATAAAAAGAATGGGTTGTCAAGAATAAATACATCAATTATGAAAAAATTCCATATCAACATAGATTACAATAAGGTGCTACAGCGCATCGAGAAGGAAATGGAAGGCTATTCCAGAACTGAATGGGCGAATAAGGTGGGGGTGAGGATCAACGTGGTGTCTAATATTCACGGTGCCAACGCCAAACAAAACCCCTCATTGAATTACATATTAGCTGTGTCCGTAGCGACCCGAAAGCCGATGGACTATTTTTTGTGGGGGCGAGCCCCCTACATTCCATATGAAATGCCTGGCTTGGTGGTAAAAGAGGATGACAAAACATATTCGGATTTCGGACTCGACAAGGACATCGTGGTTTCGGCGGTCCAAGATACCGAGATGGGAAAACGGGTGCGGTATTGGCGTGAAGACATGGGGTTTGGTCTGGCGGAAGTTGCAAAGCGATCCGGTCTTCCTATCGATCTAATCAAAAGCATTGAGGTTGGCAATCATACCAGCACTGATGTAATCGTTAAACTGGCTAATGCCCTGCGGTGTTCCATCGATTTTTTATTGGGGTGTGGTAGTGCCTCTGTTGTTCAAAATCTAAATAAGAAGACAGGAGGCAGGAAAACCCAAAAAAGAACTTAAGTTAGGGACTGCCAAAGGACTGATCAAAATATCCGCTCTATGGGTTATCTATCGGGTGCGTGGGAAAACTCGATGTTTGAGTTCTTTAATTGTTGACATGCGCACGCGAATCCCATAATTTGAAATGGGTTATTTGTATATTCGTCAAGTCGACCGGATTGGATCAGAGCTTCTGATTTAACATTTATTTGTGATACCCATGGATTTTTATGGTTAACGTGAAACGAAGTCAAAGATACTGACAATGAAGCATGACGAGTTTTTCCGAAAGCATCCGGTTTTTACCGGAAAAGAGCTGGCTGGCCATTTATCGTCTCTGGGGGAGGTTAGCAGACGAAAGCAGGAGTCACTTCTGGCCTATCACCGGAAGACCGGTCGCGTTGTCCTGGTGCGACGAGGGTTGTATGCTGCCATCCCTCCGGGAGCCGATCCCGATTCATATCCTATTGACCCCTTTCTCATAGCCGCGAAGTTAACTCCGGATGCAGTGCTGTCGCATTACACCGCGCTTGAGTTTCACGGCAAGGCTCACTCGGTTCATACACATTTCGTCTATTCGGCATTCCGTCCGCTCGGACCTTTGAATTTTCGTGCTTACGTTTTTCGGGGGGCAAAATTTCATCAAACGTTACTCCGTATTGGAAAAGAAAATTTCGGTGTTTCGACTGCGGAGCGATCTGGTCAGGATTTGAGGGTTACGACGCTTGAACGGACCTTGGTTGATGTGCTTGATCGTCCAAACCTCTCGGGAAGTTGGGAGGAAATATGGCGCTCGCTGGAGTCCGTCGAATTTTTCGACCTCGATAAGGTCGTGGAATATACGCTCATGCTCGGCAATGCAACCACCGGGGCGAAAGTAGGTTTTTTTCTCGATCAACACCGCGAAACATTAATGGTTGAGGAACGACATCTCAATATGCTTCGCGACATGCGTTCGAAGCAGCCTCATTACCTGAACCGTTCAAAGCGGAAATCTGGTCGGTTCGTGCAGGAATGGAACTTGATGGTTCCGAATGAAGTCATAGAACGGACATGGGGGGAGGTGTCATGAAGATTTCTCCTGAGAAGCTTGCGGCCGAAGCGGAAACGACAGGCTTCAGGCCGGATTTGATAGAAAAAGTTGCTCAACTGTTGGGGCTACTCGATGCATTACGGAGTCATCCATTCCTCAAAGGGAAGCTGGTTCTTAAGGGTGGTACAGCCTTGAACCTCTTTATCTTCGATGTTCCTCGACTTTCTGTCGATATCGATTTGAATTATGTGGGAGCAGAAGTGTAGGATGCCAAATATGATGGTGGTGTAGCCAGCAAAATTTCCACGATCGTTGACAAACGGAAATGGATTTTTGAATTAAATGAGCCCCAGGTAAGGGGCTTTTTTTATGCAAAAAAAATGGGGTGACGGTTGTCGGACCGGAGCACCCCAAAAAATTGGGTCGTTTTTACGACCCACTCCAAAGAGACTCCAATGATAGTTCCCGTTTGTGTAAATCTCAAGGAAATTTATAAACTCGGCCGAAATTTCAATTGGCCAAAGCCCGGTGATTGTCCCCGATGTCGTTCGCCCAGAATTTGGGGACATGGGTATGTTCTTGCCTGCTTCGATGGTTTTCCCAACAGTTTATGGTTTCGTCGTTACCGTTGCCCTGACTGCAATTGTATTATTCGCATGAGGCCCGAGGGGTATTTTTTCCGGTTCCAGGCGCCAATCGACACAATTCACGATTGTCTACATCGGCGTCTGACAGGTGGCAAGTGGAACCCGGCGCTGTCCAAGTCACGGCAACGCCATTGGTTGGCCGCTTTGAAACGAAAAACCATGGCCTTTTTTGGTATAGGAAACGATTGGCTGCTTTCCTTTTTCCGATTGATGGACATGGGACAGATTCCCGTCAGTCGGGCCATTTAATCCGACGATCCTTCCGGTCGTCATCGAACCTACCCAACAGTGCGCTACCCCGCCCACGAGAAATTGTTTATGCGGGAGGAAACGCCAAAAAAGGAGGTTTGCATGACGGAAAACAAGGATAAGGATATCGCCGCTTTCAGATTCGGAGTGATTCACGATTTTGTCGGCACCACTCACCTGGCAAAAAACGAGAAACGGCGATTGTTGCGGGAGAAGTGCGAACGAAAGTGGGCGATCCCCCATTCCGGCAGAACACGAATTAGCGAGAATACAATTTATCGCTGGATTCGACGCTTCCGGAAGAGCGGCGGTCGTATCGAGTCGTTGTATCCGGGAAAACGAGGCGACCGGGGCGTGCCCAGAAAACTGGACGACGAAACGATCAATATCGTTCTTGCCGCCAGACGCAGTCAAATGGCGACCCCGGTGCCGATGCTTCTGGAAAGTCTCAAGCGACAGACACTGGTTCCCGCATCAACCGGCCTTTCCACGATCTATCGGCTGTTTCATTTACATGGCCTGATGGATCGATCTCCCAAAGCAGAGGACCGCAGAAAATTTGAAGCCGAGATGGTCAATGACATCTGGCAAAGCGATGTCATGCACGGCCCCAAGGTGACGGTGAACCTGAGGCTACGCAAGACCTATCTGATCGCCTTTATCGATGATCGTTCACGGTTGATTGTGCATGGCCAATTCTACCTGTCGGAAAATCTGGTCTGTTTCATGGAGGCCTTCGAAAATGCTCTGACCAAACGCGGATTGCCAAGAAAATTGTATGTGGACAACGGCTCGGCGTATCGCAGTCATGGACTCGAATTTACCTGTGCGTCGCTATCCATTGCCTTGATCCATGCAAGGCCGTACAAGCCACAGGGAAAAGGAAAAATAGAACGATTTTTCAGAACCGTTCGCGGATCGTTCCTGCCCGAGGCGAAGCTTTCGTCGTTGGAACAATTGAACCGATCCTTCACCCTTTGGCTGGAAACCTATCACCAGCGTACTCACAGTGCCACCGGCATGACGCCATTTGATCGCTTCAGTCAAAACCTTGCCTGCATTCGTAAGGCGCCCAAAAATCTTAAAGACCATTTCCGTACCGCCGTCTACCGAACCGTTGCCAAGGATCGAACCATCACGCTCAACGGCAACCTGTTCGAAGCGCCGGTGGCCTTGATCGGTAAACGGGTGAGAGTTTTATATCACCAATGCGAGCCAAAAGTAGCCGAGGTATTTCTCAACCAAACCTCGCACGGTTTGCTGGTTCCCGTGGATCTGCATGTCAATTGCCGGGTCAAGCGGGACAAGAACGTCAACCCGCAACTCGAGACGGATCAGAAAGCCGACTATCAAGGAGGCGGGTTATGGAAATGACTTACATGCCGTTTTTCGGTTTTACCAAAGAGCCTTTCACGGCGGATATCGCCGTGAAGGATATTATCGAAACAGATCAACTTACAGCGGCCAAAAACCGTTTCGATTACAGCCTGGGATTGGGTGCGATTTATTTGATCACCGGTGAGATCGGCGCCGGCAAATCTACTGCCATCCGCTATCTGCTCAATGGTCTGCATCCGTCCGAGTACAAGCTGATCTACGTTACAGCTACATCCGGTTCAATCTTGGAAATGTACCGGTTAATCATGGTAGAGTTAGGGATGAAACCTGCCGGCACCTCCCGTGCGGCCATGACCGATCGAATCAAACGAGAAGTCTTGGAGATCCACGGCAAAAAACAAAAGACAGTTCTGATCATCGACGAAGCGTCCTTGCTGCGATTAGAAGTATTTGTGGAGTTGCACACCCTTTGCCAGTTTGAGATGGACTCCAAACCCTACCTGCCCATCGTGCTGGCCGGTCAAACCCATTTGATCGATAACTTGAGATACCCGGGATGCTTGCCCCTGGCATCGCGGGTGGTGGCAAAGAGTCATTTCATCGGTGCAAAAAAAGATCAAATGCGAGTGTATCTTCAGCATCATCTTTCCATTACCGGAATAGACCGGATGTTGTTCGAGGACGATGCCATCACGGCCATTCACCAAGGCTCGGGCGGTATCTTCAGAAAAGCCAATCATCTGGCTCGCGGCGCCCTGGTGGCCGCTTCCATGAACCATGACCAAACCGTCAATGCGGAACATGTCCGATTGGCAGCATCTGAAATCTTTTAAAAAGGAGAAAATATGAAAACTCAACCGACCGCCGAAGAGATCAGTCAGAAATTGGAAGCCCTGGTGTTAACCGCTATCTTGAATGTGCTCAACCGAATAAGGGACGAGTTATCCGTGGTCAGTCAGCAAAAAATGAAGTTTTAACCATTCGATCCGATTTGCCCGGCGAAACGGAGGCAGGCTCTGCTGGGGAGCAACCTGCCAAGGGATAGCCGGGTGCAGGAGGCATTGAGTAAAATGTCGGAGGGGAGCAGCAACCAAAACGCTGTTCCCCTCATTTTATTCAAGCCTTCCTGCTCATGCCTTAGAAAACCCAATCTAATCGACGCGCGTAGCGCACCCTTTGGCTATCATCGATTCTGACAAATAGAAATTCGCTTCAATTTAATCAGAAAATTTCGTTCCATTGAATTTGGCAATCAACAAGAAGATCGAGATGGCATGCTCGCGGCCCGTCCCAAGGTCGAGCAGGCCCTTCAAGCAGTTTTTTCTCGGGAGGGGTTCACTGTCAGGCGGATGCCTGAGGAACACGCCGGGGGCAAGTGGTCGTTGCGGTATAAAAATGCTATTGGCCAGGGCGGTAATCTCGAAGTGGATCTTAACTTCATGTTCCGTATCCCACTGTGGCCAGTGACGATCAGAGATTCTCATTCTGTTGGGACTTGGCGAGCTACGGAAATTCCTGTGCTGAATCTCAATGAATTGGCGGCCGGGAAATTGGCGGCGCTATTATCGCGCAGACAGGCCAGGGACCTGTTCGACAGCCATCGGATTCTCAGAATGGACGAAATCGATTTCAATCGCCTTCGTACCGGATTTGTGGTCTACGGTGCAATGAACAGAAAGGATTGGAGGACGGTCTCACCCGATGATATAGAGTTCGACGCAACGGAGTTGGCCAGGCAGTTGGTTCCCACACTCCGCGTCAATTCGCCGGAGGTCCATGTGAAATCAGCCGAATACGGGGCGCAACTGGTAAAAGAATGTCAGGATAATCTGTCTGCGGTGCTGCCTTTTTCAGACGCTGAACGGGAATTCCTGGACCTGTTGCTCGAACGAGGAGAAATTGACGCAACGCTTTTGACATCCGATAAAACCCTGCAAAAACGTATCCAAGACCAACATCTTCTCAAATGGAAGGCAATCAACGTTCGGCGGCACAAGGGATTATCCTGACGAAAGAGCTCCGATTGCCAAAAACAAAATTCATAATAGCGGACGCCTTCGAGGCCCCGCAAAAACTGATGGCATGGATTTTCGTTTAATAATTCAAATCAATTCGTGCTAACCACACCAAAAAATATAAAAAGCCCTCGCAAAAGCGAAGGCTTTTAATTAAATTCAATTGCTTCTTTTTTTAGATCGCGCCCAAATATTGACTTACTACGTCGTCACGGTCTGGGCCGTGGCCCAGCTCAGCTTTGATTATTTGCCTTGCATCCTGGTTTAACTTTACCCAGTTTTCGCCAGCTATTGTTGCTGCATTATTCCTGAATGCTTTTTTTGAGTCAAACTTGCACGGCGCCTTAAATCCGGTTATTTCTTCATAGCGATCCTGTGCATAAGCATGTCGGCATCCATGGCTCGATGCTCCACATTCTTTTTTAGATATTCCTTTGACTCTTGTTATTCGATAATATTTTTGCTGATTATAACGGATTTTGGGGAGTGTAACTCCTAAAAACGGAATATGTAGTTGCCCGCCCCCAAAAAGAATACAACATATTGTAATAACACAGGATAATCGCGCACTAGATTTTTTATTAATAATTTTATATAGTTAGAGACACATCCCCGCCAAAGGAGGTCTCTAACTATATGGGAATAGCAGATGCAAGATCCACTAACCGGAATAAAAGAACCATATGCTTACCATTTTCTCAAGGTAATTATGAACGTAATGTCACTGACCCGGTTGATTTCAGGAACTGCATCGACGAACAAATCGAATTGTTTCCTGAGTTATTTCCTGCTGCAATCGCAAATGGATATAGGATGAAGGATTTCTACTACTCTAAAAAATTATCCATATGGATTCGCAGAATTAAAATTGCCGGTGTTGCATACACGATTCGCCCTTCATTCATAATGCCATACATGGTTGGACTTGTTGACGATGTTGAAAGAGCCTTGTTTTTCAGAAAATTCAACGTGCCGTTTTGGGCCTTGAGTCATGTTTTTGGCAAAGATTCCATGTATTGGTATCGAATCGAGCAATCCATTGGACGAAACAGCATTGTCGGAACAACAGTCCGAAAGGGTGAGGATATTCCCAAACATCTTGCCGCAGACGAAAAGCACACACGGATCTTAGGCCATAAAACGTATGTAGCAACGACCGTTGGTAGCGGCTGCATTCTTGGTGCATCTGTCGCGGAAGATGCCGGCGAGAAATCGTTAACCGATGCCTATCGAGTATACAAACAAGAATCCCGATGCTTGGATCCGGCACACTCACCTGAGAGCGTGAATATAGACGGTTGGAAAGCTACCAGGAATGCTTGGCAAACCCTATTCCCAACGATAGCGATCATTTGCTGCTTTTTGCATGTGTTCATTAAAATCCGTGACCGTGCTAAAAAGAAATACAGAGATATTTTCGAGAATGCCGCATCGAAGCTATGGGAGTGCTATCGAGCCGAAAGCAAAAGAATGTTTTCTCAAAGAATCAGGAGGCTGATCGAATGGTGCGAAAATAACGATGCGCCATCCGCGATTATCAATCCCATAACGAAGTTAAGGAAAAACATTGCCAACTATCGTGTGGCCTACGACCATCCGAACGCACATCGAACCAGCAATATGGTTGATCGGTTAATGCAAAGAATGGATCGCCACCTATACGGTGCTCAATATTTTCATGGATCAATGGGTTCCGCACAATTGAGCATCCGAGGATGGACTCTGATCAATAATTTTGCGCCTTACAATCCTCGCACCGTAAAACAGCTCAATGGATTTAAAAGCCCGGCTGAGCGGCTAAACCAATTTCGATACCATGATAGCTGGCTTCAAAACTTATGTATCTCGGCTTCTTTGGGTGGGTATCGGAGCCCGCCCCTAAATCCGATATAATCAGGAAGAAATGTATGGATACCAGCCTTCTTTCATTTCAATAGTGATGCTTCCAAATATTGGTTTGTTCCCAAAACCAATTTTGTAAATGAAATAATCAATTCTGTTCCAATTCTCACCAACAATAATTACGACCATGAGTAATAACAATAATCCGATGGTTATTTTATGCTTTTTGATTTTATTTGCAAGCATTTATCAGATCTCCAGTCGTTGAAATTGCGTCATTTAGATCTCCTCCAGCACGGACAGCTTCCATAGCATCTTTTAAGGTGTCACGTTGCTGTTGTTGCAAATCAGGTCCCGGCCCAATCGATTGATATAATTCATCAGCATTGGATGCATTTTCATACATTTCGCTCCAAGTATTAGCTGTTTCTCTGCCTTCATTATAAAAATTGTATCCTTTACAGGCAACATAAGCAGCTCCTAACAATACTACTATGCTGTGAGGAACAAATTCTCCACTCGGATCAACTGTATTAACTGGGTTGCCTTGGGCATAATTAAAGAGATTTATTCCTCCCAACAAACCAATTGAATCCTTGCGAATATATCTGCCCAAAATCGGATCATAATATCGATGGTAGTTATAATGCAGGCCGGTCTCGGTATCGAAGTATTGGCCCGCAAACCTCAAATTGTTGGTCACGATCCCAGTATTAATCGTCGCTTTTCCGAACGAGTCGTATATCGCCGACCAGATTACCGCTCCGGACACTGAAGTCATCTTCTGCGGGGTCCCGATATGATCGTTGTGGTAGTAGTAGTAATATTCGGAGCCGATTTTCATGAACAGCGGATCGGTGCTCCAGGTGCTACCGGGCTTCCAGCCGTAAGTCTTGATTTCGTTCCCGGACACATCATATTCGCCAACCAGTCCTTCGTCGCTATAATGAAAACAGGTGCGGGTGCCGCTGACATCCTTCCATAAGCGGCGGCCAAACGGATCATAGTAGTACTCGGCGATTACAGATCCCGAGCCGCTTTCAACCCGCTCCATACGATCCTCTATATTGTAAAAGAACCTTGTAACCACCCCACCGGCGTTCTTCTCGATCATGTTGCCGTTGAGGTCGTAATCGTAGGATACATCGTCATGGCCGGAACAATATTCGGGGACGGGCCAAGATAACTACTTACAATTAAAGTAATAAAATCAAAAAACAGGGCCTATTTGGGGTCTATTTTCCAATTTTCGGGGTCAAAAATCGCATTATAGGCGGATTGCGATTCCCGCAACTCGAATGCCCCTTTGACAGGTTGTACTGAACGGCCCTTTGCCATAGCTCCCATGGCATTTTTAATGCGGTCGATAAAGGAACCGCCTCCCACGGCAATACTTTCCGTCCACCGGCTTTGCCTTTTGGTATCAATCCCTACTAACGCTGCCTGAACCCATTGGCGGTGAGCTGAAGCGAAAGACTCATAATCCTTGAACCCAGCCAATTGTCGTAATTTATCGTATGCGATGATGACATTTTTTCGCCGGGGTGACTGGATTTCATTATAACCTCCATGTGGCCATTGGGATGGATGGTCGACAGCGCCGGCACGCACCATATTCAAATCGATGTAAACCAAACATTGCAGCAGATGCTCTCCGGACTCAATGGCGGTTGCATGGTACCGGTCTTCCCAGAAAGCCCCTTTGCGTTTTTTCCTCCGGTTGTATTCCTGTGCCGTTCTTCCAGCAATGAGTCCAATCGCCTGAGGAATCATCCGATGTTCACTATCATCTTTCAGAATTAGATGGGTATGATTCGAGGTCGCTACGTAGTTGAGCACCACCAAGCCAAAGCGCCGCTTGGCTTCAAAGAGCCATTGAATCCAGCGGTATCGGTCCTGCTTAAACTTCAGTAGGAATTCGCGTTTGTGGCATCTTTGGGTGATGTGCCAGATTTGATATGGAATGTAATGTCGCTTAGCCCTTGCCATCAGACCTTCCTATATCGCAATTTTTGAAGTCAAAAATCCCAATATAGCGTGTATTTCGGTCGTTTATTGAAACCATTTAGTTTTAATTTTAGTTGGTTAGCTTGGCCCGTCCCCGGAGTTCCCATTACTTTCGCAGAACCGTAGGAAAAAAGAAACAAAAGAAACGCGCAAATGCAACCACGTCCCCAACTTCCACATGATCCCGTTGTGTCTTCCTGTTACTGTTTCCCTTTATTCCATTTTAATTCCTTTATTGATTCCCATTTTCTTAGCCATCCAGCTTTAGAATCTTCTAAATCTTTCACTAAGTCAGATCGATTAGATTGAGAAGCTCTTTCAATTGCCAAATCCATATATTTTAATCCTATATCTTTCTCCATTTTAATATAATAGCAAACTCCTAAATCAAATATACTAACTATATAATTGGGGCAATTATCCACCACTATATTATAATACTCTATAGCATGATCAATATCGTTTATTGCTTGATAATTAGCAGCTAATTGTTCATTGTAATGACAATTGATTGGATCCTCTTCTAATAGCGTTCTATATTTTTCAATCTTTATACTATTCTCTGTGTCATTTGGCCCATTACAACATATAAATAAACAACAAAATATGATTATAGAGACAGAAATGTAGATTAGTGATTTAATTGATCGCATTTTTCTCTACACCTCCATGCGGCTTCTACATCATTCAGTACCCATCCTCCATCTATCTCTTTTCTATCACTTTTTTGAAGGTCAGATGTATTATCATATATATAATCCCATCTTTTACTCGATTTAAATTCATATCCGCATGGTGGTTTCTCACATAAATAAATATACTCCCACAAAATTTTAATAGTAGTTCGTTCTGTTCCAGTACGGTTTCTTACACATCTACATTTAGCATTATACCAAAAAACAGGGAACTGGCCACCACTATATGTATTCGAATCTTCATATGTCCACCTACTCCAACTATTCCACTTTTCCTTGGATTGATAATCAAAATTTATTGGTATTTTTGTAACCAAGGTACATAAACCAGTTGGGTCAAATTGATTAATAGGATTCCCAGCGGCGTAATTATAAAAGTTAATATTTCCACTTTCTAATCCAATTGGATCCATTCTTAAGTATTTTCCAATTATGTTTAAATAGTATCTATTCCAATTATAATGTATTCCTGTTTCACTATCCCAATACTGGCCCGGAAACCGCAGATTATTAACAACGGTTCCAACCTCAACCGAAGCCTCCCCAAACGAACTATACTTGGCGCTCCAGACCACAGCCCCGGAAACGGAGGTTATTTTCTGAGGAGTTCCCAAATGATCATTGTGGTAGTAATAGTAGGCGGAGCCGACCTTCATGAACAGTGGATCTGTGCTCATATCCGCTGTTGAGGTTTTTTAAACCCCATAGAGCTGTTTTCTGTCCCCCCATATCTGTCAAAGAACCAAGGTACAGCTTAGTATCGAATGCCATGGCATGGCAACAATATCTTGCCGTTAAAAGAAAAAGCGTTTTTTTCTTTAATCGCAAAAATAAAAGGGAAGGGATCAGCCGTCGGTTTTGATGGTCTGCGATGGATGGAACCGGGCATGAACCTCTTTGAGGTCGTTGATGGTGACGTGGGTGTAAAGCTGGGTGGTCTCCAGGGATTCGTGGCCGAGCATCTCCTGGATGTGGCGCACGGGAGCGCCGTTTCTGAGCATGTGCGTGGCGCAGGTGTGCCGCAGGCCGTGGGTGGTCACTCTTTTTTTTATTCCGGCAAGGCGGGCGCAGGTCTTGACGACGATGTAAATCCCGTTGGCGACCATGGGCTTGCCCGAGCGGTTCAGGATCAAATGGCCATTGTCGTCGTTTTTGACAAAGGAGGGGCGCACAAACAGGATGTAGGTCCTGATAAGCCGGCACACGCGGGCGCTGGCCGGTACCACGCGGTCCTTGTTCCCCTTGCCATGGATGAGGATGTACCCGATATCGAGATCGATGTCGGGCAAACGGATATTGGCCGTCTCGGAACGCCTGATGCCCGTATCGTACAGGATCTCCAGTACCAGCCGGTCCCGCTGCCCCTGGTTGGTGCGCGGGTCCGGAGCGCCCAGCAGTTTGCGGACCTCCGTATGGCTCAATATCGATCTTGGCAGGCGGCGGCCGCGTTTGGGCGACTGCAAGCAATTGCCGGGATCGCTTAACAGATACTCCTTTTGTTTAAGAAAACGGGTAAAGCCCCTGGCGGTATCGATCAGCTTTTCCCTGGCGTAAACGCTCAGGGGCGACCCCTTGGCCGTGAGACGCCAGGCAAGCTCTTCCTGGTAGTCCTCCAGCACATCCCGGCGGATATCCTCGACGGTTTCGATCTTTTCGTCCTCCAGAAAGACGGCCAGGCTTTTCAATCCATACCGGGCGCTTTTGATCGTATACGGCGAGCGCCCCAGGATCTTGAGATGTCTCAGATATTGCTTCATGGCGTTAGCGATCTTCATCAAGGACTCCCGGATGGGTGGATTCGTGGGTCTTTTTTATCTCGGCGGGCATCACCTTGGTGTAAAGCTGGGTGGTAGTCAGGCGCACATGACCCAAAAGTTTCTGCACATGGCGGATGTCTGCCCCGGCGGCCATCATGTGGGTGGCGCAGGTTCGCCTCAGCGTATGCGGCGAAACCGGCTTCTTTATGCCCGCGTCCAACCGATAGCGACGTAAAAACGTCCTTACGCTGCCTCCGGTAATGGGCTGGCCGTGGTGGTTCAAAAACAACCGCCGCTGTTGGGGACTTTTGTGCGCCCACCGGGGACGGATCTTTTCCAGATACTCCCGCAGGAACTCGACCGCCGTTTGCGACAAGGGAACCACCCGCTGTTTGCGCCCCTTTCCCTTGCGGATAAGCATCGCCTTGTCGGCCAGGTCAACGTCATGGACATGCAGATGTTCCAGCTCGGCGATCCGGATGCCCGTGGCGTACATCGTCTCCATGATGGCCCGGTTGCGAAAGTGCGGCCGTAAGGAAAGGTTGGGCTGGTTCATGAGCTTTTCGACCTCCTTGACGGTCAGCACGGGACCGATCCGGCGGTTTTTGCGGCTGGTCTCCACGATGTCCCGCGCCGGATTGATCAAAAGCTTGTGGCCCTGAACAAGGTGCTCGAACAGCCTTTTGACCTGCCTATAATCACCAACGATCCGGTAATAAGCCTAAAAAGGGCCTGTTATTAAGACGAACCAACTGATATATTATCGTTATGCTTGGTCCGACCCCGAGTCAGGTGGTATTGTCAATAATTATTTTAGTTGCTCTGTCGAAACCAAAGAAATAGATTAAAGGCAGAGGTGATTATTATGGCAAAAAAAGCGATCAATCCAAAAAAAATTCCACAGTTACCCGAAAAATTGAAGCAGGCAAGAAGCCAAAAAGGCTTGACGCAAGGCCAGCTCGCACAAAAAACAGGCGTAGATATCCAGCGGCTTTCCAAGTATGAAAGAGGCGTTCTGGTATCGACCACAGAGGTCATCGTAAAAATCTCCGAGGCTTTAGGCGTGAGCTTGGATTATCTGTTGAAAAACGGAAAGAATGCCGTTGTGGGACAAATTCAGGATACGGAACTGTTAAAACGTACGATACAGGTGGACACCCTGCCTGATAAAGAGCGGCATATCCTGAAAGAAATTCTGGAAGCGTTTATAAAAAAACACCGTTTTGAAGAGGTGGCCGCAAAATAGAAAAGGCTGCCACGGAGCACAAAGTTTTATAAAAGCTGGTTGCAAACAATACGTGGCAGCATATGAAAAAAGGAGTTTCACCATGGCCTACGACCAACAAGACACTATAAAAACCGAAGAACTCACCAGAATCCTCGAACCGCTTATCCGGCGGGTCGTGCGTGAGGAGTTGGTCAAGATCGCTCAAAAAGAACCCGGCCTGTTTTATCTTGACCCGGAGATGCCGCTTTATGATGACATGCTTGATTTAAAAAGCAGAAAATCCCAAGGCGACATTGAACTTTTTTCGCATCAAGAGGTTTTCGGTGAGTAACTACGAGGCGGTTTATGAAAAGATGTTTGTCGGCAACCTGAAGCGTTATGCGGCCATCAAGCAAAACGTCAAACGCCGCATCGACAGGATATTGGAAGCCCCCTACCATAATACGGAACTGCTGGGTGACGTCACCGGCAAACTGAATCTTAAAGGGTGCCGTAGCGCCCGCATCGACAGAAACTTTCGCGTTATTTTCGTTATCTGCGGGGAGTGTCGCGAAATAGCCGAATGTGAATACTGTTTTTGCGACAATCTATCCGATCAAACGGTTGTCTTTCTAACCGTTGGCCCACATGACAAAGCCTATTCCATAAAATAAAAAGCACGTCAAAAAAGGATCGAATAGATTCATACCCCGCCAGCCCAGGATCGTCAGCGTCTTGAAAAGCATGACGGCTCCTTGAACTACACGGACCTTTTTATCAGGTGTTGGGGTTTTGGTTTTCTTTTGGCCTTGATGGATTGGGTCAGTTTTTGAAAACGAATAAACCGATGGACATCCCCGAACTTCCTTAACCGCGTCCGTCAATAATTAATATTTAAGATCTGACCCTTGTGTGCCCAAAGATTCAATGGATCTAAATGGAGATGGTAAAGTTGATAATTGGGATAATATGCAATGGTTTTTATTTCGACGGTTATGGGATCTAAATACTCCCCCTGGAACAACATATCCTCCCGGATATGGTGATGAAGGTCCTGGTTCTTCAGATCCAATTTTTACTCCACCACCAAGACCGCCAGACGCTTAGAATAAGCCTTAACATAATTTTCCTTGACATACAGAATTATATGCAAAGGAGTTGATTATAATGGCTGACAATGACGATTATTATATTTTTTTCAAAGGTGCAAAGGTAACTAAAAAGCAGGGGAACCGAATCGGAATTGGAATATTATTTGGGATAATTGGATCTGTAATAATACCATTTTTGCCAATCGGAACAAATAGATCTATCAGTTATTGCATTCTATTATCCTTTGTTCTTGTCGGTTACTTTATCATTGCTCCAAGAATATTTAGATAGTAGAAAAAAAGGAGAAACGGGCATGATTTAATGCGTTTCCCTTAAGCCCAATCCTACCGGCGGTTAACGAGAATCATTTTTCTCTTTAACCGCCGTTTTTTTCTGGGCGGTGGGCGGGAACAGATATCAAATCCGCCGCCAGCCCCTGACCAAGCACCATCTTTGCCGCAACTCCTCACCTCCTGTAGGATGTTGGGGACGGTCATGATTTTGCGCGTTTCTCGTAGTTCATTGATATTCAACGATTTGGGGATATAAATGATATTCTTCATTCGCTGTTTTCGAGTGACTCCGGGGACGGGCCAAGCTAACCAACTAAAATTAAAACTAAATGGTTTCAATAAATGACCGAAATACACGCTATATTGGGATTTTTGACTTCAAAAATTGCGATATAGGAAGGTCTGATGGCAAGGGCTAAGCGACATTACATTCCATATCAAATCTGGCACATCACCCAAAGATGCCACAAACGCGAATTCCTACTGAAGTTTAAGCAGGACCGATACCGCTGGATTCAATGGCTCTTTGAAGCCAAGCGGCGCTTTGGATTGGTGGTGCTCAACTACGTAGCGACCTCGAATCATACCCATCTAATTCTGAAAGATGACAGTGAACATCGGATGATTCCTCAGGCGATTGGACTCATTGCTGGAAGA
Source organism: uncultured Desulfosarcina sp. (assembly GCA_963668455.2). Lineage (GTDB taxonomy): Bacteria > Desulfobacterota > Desulfobacteria > Desulfobacterales > Desulfosarcinaceae > Desulfosarcina. The sequence goes on along the minus strand of CAXXOY010000006.1, from coordinate 39,678 downwards.
ACGGCACAGGAATACAACCGGAGGAAAAAACGCAAAGGGGCTTTCTGGGAAGACCGGTACCATGCAACCGCCATTGAGTCCGGAGAGCATCTGCTGCAATGTTTGGTTTACATCGATTTGAATATGGTGCGTGCCGGCGCTGTCGACCATCCATCCCAATGGCCACATGGAGGTTATAATGAAATCCAGTCACCCCGGCGAAAAAATGTCATCATCGCATACGATAAATTACGACAATTGGCTGGGTTCAAGGATTATGAGTCTTTCGCTTCAGCTCACCGCCAATGGGTTCAGGCAGCGTTAGTAGGGATTGATACCAAAAGGCAAAGCCGGTGGACGGAAAGTATTGCCGTGGGAGGCGGTTCCTTTATCGACCGCATTAAAAATGCCATGGGAGCTATGGCAAAGGGCCGTTCAGTACAACCTGTCAAAGGGGCATTCGAGTTGCGGGAATCGCAATCCGCCTATAATGCGATTTTTGACCCCGAAAATTGCAAAATAGACCCCAAATAGGCCCTGTTTTTTGATTTTATTACTTTAATTGTAAGTAGTTATCTTGGCCCGTCCCCGAATATTGACTGTCATAAGCGACAAATTGGGTCTGGTTGCCTTCCGGATCCGTCATGGTGGTCAGGTTGCCGGCATCGTCATAGGTGAAACTATTACTGATATCCTCGTTCTTGCCTTCGATGGTGGCTGAAAGCAGTTGGTTGTCGTCATCGTAAATATACGTGGTGATGCGCTCCACATCGCTGCCCGCCGCATCGACCTTTTCGATCAGATTGCCGGCTTCGTCGTAAGCAAACGTCGTGATATTGCCCAGCGGGTCCACGACCTTGGAAATCTTGTTGAACCGCAGGTCATAGGTGAAACTCACCACCGAGCCATCCGGATTGGTCAGCTGTGTCAGGTTATCCGACTGGTCGTAATCCTTGCGGGTGAGGTTACCCTTTTCGTCGGTGATGATCAGATCGCGGCTGTCCTTGGCGATCTTCTTGACGGTGCGGCCGTTGATATCGACGCGAATGATGGTATCCAGAGAGGTCCTGCATTTATGAAAAGAAACGGCGGTTGAAGAAGAAAATCTTCAACCGCCGTCCATATCCCCGGTTTTCGAACCTGTACCGGACAGTTTCCTTAAACCGCCCTTTTCGGCCTCAAAAACATCGATTTAAGACCGAAAAAACGGCCTTGATTTTGGCCTAAATCCGCGTCAATTGGGTGTCAAACTTGGTGCGACCCTAAGCCTTAAACTTATCGGACAGAACCGAAAAAAACGGCTATCCGATAAGTCGGATTATATCATCAGGAGCAAGGATCTCGCCAGGCCCCGCAGGAGAGTGAGGGGTTGCGGCAAGGATGGCGCTTTGGCGGGAGCGTGATGACGGCGTCCGATTTGATATCTCTTCCCGCCCACCGCCCAGAAAAAAACGGCGGTTAAAAGAGAAAATGAGTTCCTCAACCGCCGTCCGTCAATAATTAATATTTAAGATGTGATAATAATTTAAAGGACTTGGAGCAACTCTGGAGCTCTGGAGTACGCTTCAGATAGCAAGGTTGCGCATCAAGCGTGACATTTATCTGTAAAACATTTCAGGCTTGAGCTTGAGATTACGTTTGCGAGCTTCTGCAATGTTACATACAACTTGAAAAGATAAATGTCACTACAGCCTGATGCGCTAAAAAAGAGCACCTCCCTAATCATAGCAACTGCTATAATACCAGTAGGCATGAAAGCCTGCGAATTTAACTTTATTGGATTTAGGAGGTGCTCAATGGCAACATATGCCGGAATCGATCTTCATTCAAACAATATTTTTCTCGGTATCATAGATGATCAAAACAGGCAGGTTTTCAAAAAACGGTTACCAAACAAGTTGAACGCAATCAAAAAAGCGTTGCAACCGTTTAAGAAAACCCTTGTCGGTATCGCAGTTGAATCGACCTATAACTGGTATTGGCTGATCGACGGGCTTCAGGATGAAGGATACAAAATGCATTTGGCAAACCCTGCAGCCATCAACCAGTACGAGGGTATCAAGTATACCGATGACAAATCCGATGCATTCTTACTGGCTCATTTGCTCATGCTGAAAATATTACCCGAAGGCTATATCTACCCCAAGGATGAACGTCCAACCCGAGACCTTCTGCGCAGACGGCTTTTGTACGTACAGCAGCGTACAGCCCATGTGCTGAGTTTGAAAAGTATGGCCAGCCGCAGTCTCGGAGAAACGATTTCAACCAACAAGATCAAAACACTCAAGCCGGATGACGCAAAAAGCATATTTAAAGAAGAGCATTTGGCTTTGGCTGGCAGCCATGCTATTTCTACAATTCAGTTTATGTCCTCTCAAATAAAATCGATAGAAAAAGAAGTATTGAAGCATTCTAAATTAAAACCTGCTTTTTCTTCTCTTCTAACGATGCCCGGCATCGGAAATATCCTGGGGCAGACAATCACACTTGAAGTCGGTGATATTCGACGTTTCCCGAAAGCCGGCAATTATGCTTCCTACTGCCGATGTGTAAAAAGTGTTAAAATCAGCAACGAAAAGAAAAAAGGCTCCGGAAATCGAAGAAACGGAAACAAATATCTGGCCTGGGCCTATGTGGAAGGCGCCAATTTTGCCATTCGCTACAACTCCAAAGCCGCTAGCTTCTATGACCGCAAAGCGACCCGGACGAACAACACTATTGCGAGAAAAGCCCTGGCCAACAAAATGGCCAGAGCATCTTATTACATCATGAGAGATCAGGTTGCCTATGACGAAAACAAGATGTTCAAATGAACACCGATTTGGCCTGCCGCCGCGATCCAGTGTAGGGGTTGGATAACAACCACCAGATGTGATTGGCAACGGCGGCGGGCCTAATAACCGTTTCGATTCGCCCATGGCGTGAGCCTATCAAGGGGTTGGCTTAAAACCACAGATGTGTGCTCCTTACCTTTTGGACGCGTCCATGGCACCGATCATTTTCTGGGTGCCGTCATCGGCACAGGGGCCGTTCGGATTGTCAGAGAACAGAGCCTTGAACCATATGGGTGACTGATGCGGATCGAGCAAACGAGCCGCATGTTAATGGTCGTGATAAACTGAGCCAAAAATGGTCGTTTAAGATTGAGCCACCCATCGTGGTGGAAAATGCTTAATGTGAGCATTTTTCACTAAGAACTAATCAGGAGGTTCAACCTTTGAAAAAAAGGAGACCATTTTGGATATTCTCACTTTGCACCGCAAGGGACTGACCCAGCGAGCAATTGCCAGGAAGCTTGGCGTCAGCCGTAACACCGTTAAAAAATACATTGATGATCCGGAGTTGATCCTTGCCCCAGCAGAACCCAGGCGGCGCAGAAGCCTGCTTGACCCATTTAAGGACAATATAGACGCTTGGCTTTCCGAAGACGACTATACGGCGACCTGGATTTACGACAGACTGGTCAACATGGGGTTTACCGGAAGCTACGAAATCGTCAAACGCCGGGTAGCCCAACTAAAGGGGCAACACCAAAAGGTTGCCTACATGCGATTTGAAACAGAGCCCGGCTACCAGGCACAGGTAGATTTTGCAGAGTTTCAGGTTGAGCATGCCGATGGAAACGTCGAGAAATTATATCTCTTCTCAATAATTTTGGGCTACTCTCGTAAAATCTATGCAGAGCTGATTAGACACTGCGACCTGACGACTTTTCTGGATTGCCATATCCGGGCCTTCGACTACTTCGGCGGCGTGCCCACCGAAATTTTGTATGACCGGATGAAAAATGTCTACATTGGTCGGATAGCGGGACGAGACAAATTCAACGATACATTGATCGGTTTTGCTCTGCATTACGGGTTCATCCCACGGGTGGCACCAGCCTATGCGGCTTGGGTGAAGGGAAAGGTCGAGAGACCTTACACCTTCATCCGTGAGGGCTTTTGGCGCGGCTATGGATACGCTTGCCTCGAAACAGCCAACAAAGATCTGAACCGTTGGTTACGAATAAAAGATCAGCGGATACATGGCACCACCCACGAAGTCGTCGCTGACCGTTTTGAAAGAGAACAACCACATCTTAGCCAGTTACCACGACAGCCTTTCGATACTTCCTACAGGATCTTCAGGAAAGTCCATAAGGATTGTACGGTTAGATTCGAAGGCAATGGCTTTGTTGTCCCGCACAAGCTGGTGGGGAAAACCGTTGTTCTGAGAGTTAAGGAATGTACCCTGCGGATCTTTGACGATAACCGTCTGGTCGTCATTTATACAATCCCTTCGTCCAAAGGTAATCTTGTTCAAGACAAGCGCTTTTATGCGGAACTGAAAAAGGACCGTGAGATGAACCTGCGCAAATACGCTCATCCTAAGCAGGGTAAGGGCCGCGCCAAATGCACCATCAGCCCGAATAAGCCCCTGTATGACATACCGGTGGATATCCGCCCGATCGATGCCTATGAGCAGTTCGCACAGGAGGTGCGGACATGACGGATACGCTGGTGGCCAACCGCATTGAAGCAAACCTGACCAGGCTGCGCTTGCCTCGGATACGGGAGATCCTGGCCAGTATCGTTAAATCCGCCGAGCAAAATAGTCAAAGTTACCTGAGCTTTTTGGATGACTTGCTTGAGGAAGAAGTGGCGCAGAAGGAACAACGCCGGATTGAAACGGCCCTGAAGATATCCGGGTTGCCGTTCACAAAGGGTATTGATGAATTCGATTTTACCTTCCAGCCAAAACTGGATCGTAGGCGTGTCATGTCGCTATTTGATCTGACATTCATTCGCCAAAATGGAAATGTCATTTTTCTTGGCCCTCCCGGTGTTGGCAAGACGCACCTGGCTGTATCTTTGGCTTTAAAAGCCTGCCAAGCGGGTATGAGCATCTATTTCACAACCATGGCGGACCTGATCGTCAAACTGAAAAAGGACCATGAAGCGGGGCGTCCCGGCAAGGGGCGAAGCTACTATAAATCCTCACTTGTGATCGTGGATGAGGTTGGGTACACGCCCATCGACCGACAGGAATGCAATCTGTTCTTTCAGTTTGTAGCCACCCGCTATGAAAAGGCCAGTACCGTAATCACGTCTAACAAGGCCTTCTCCGATTGGGCGGAATTGCTCCAGGATCAAATCATCGTCACTGCGATATTGGATCGTCTCCTTCACCATAGCGTAGTGATAACGATCAATGGAAACAGCTACCGTTTGAAGGGGAAAAATATGGAGGAATCAATAAATACCATTCAGTAGATAGGGGCGTGTGGCTCATTTTTCACGACCCAAATTGGCTCAGTTCTTCGCGACCGTTGACACCGCAATCAAAATACCGAAAGTTCGGGTGTAAGACGAAACATACGGAGTCAATCGGTTAGATAGTCGTCAAGCAAAATCGTTCTAAATTTTTGCACAGGGGTGGTGTTTTTTCTCTTGACGAGTCCTTTAATGGGCGACCCTTGATCCTCCCCTCTTATGGAAGCGAGACCTAAAATCGGCCTGGATTGTACGCTGTAAAACATTAATTAATGGTTGGGTTGATTTTGCAGTTTATTCTCTTTGAATTCAATAACGATATGATTCCCCGGTAATTGAAGATCGCTATTTTATTGCGTACAATACGCTAACCGACCATATTGCATGAATGTGGCCGGTACCCCAATGTGGAGCCCCCGAAGTGCCCGTAGCCGCCGCAGCAGGCCTGTAGCGGGCGGGCGGGGAATATAAAATAAAGACCGGCTGTCCCCGCAGGTGCCGGAACCCGCCGCGCTTTTTGGCGGGTGGAGGCCCGAGGAGACAGACTCTACCGCATCTTAAGGGCGGTTGGGTGGGAATAGATATCAAATCAGACCGGCTCCGCGCGCAGGTGCGGAAGCCCGGCATGCTTTTCGCCGGGCTGGAGCCTGAGCACGGAGACGTTTCCTTGTTATTCTTCAGTTGAAAAAGTTAAATAATGCAGAAAACTGCTTACGTAGTCCAGGTTTTCCAAATTTTTCTTCAACAACCTTTTTGGCATCTTCCTTTTTATTTTCTAAAACATACGCAGCTGCTACGTATATATACCAATGCTGTTGACGCATTAACCTATCATCATTTAATTCATAGGCTTTTGTAATACCGTTGATACTGTTGTATTCATTTAAAAAAGTAATCGCCCATCTTTCGATAAAGCCCCTTATTTGCACAACCACATCTACAAACTCAGAGTATTCAGTAGCAAACCATCTTACATGATGTTCTTTAGGAGCGGTCATTTCCATTGGCTGATTAAGGATTATCTCAGGCGCATTAGCTAAAACGATCTTTTTCCCTTCAATCATATCTAATGCAATTTCGCTAACTCGTGGGATCATTAACTTTATCATTGGATAAATATGAGCATCCACTCCGGGCTGATACTTTGGTTTGAAATTTAATTGAATATTTATTTCTTGGACGACATCATCATTCTTCCGTGTGTATATCAAAGAATTCTTTCGTCTATCAAATTGAGCATCCGCCAAATATGAATCAAGATGTGCTTCTAATGCCGTGATCAAGGTTGATTTTACTTCATTTTTCGTTGCCATTAAAATTACCTTCGAATTTGGATCGATCGATTAACAACAATACCTTGACTTTGCCCAACTCCAGTTGCGGTATTGGCGCGTGAACTGTTTAGAGTTGAATCAAATGCACGCTGAGCAGCTGTTTTTGTTGCAGTACCTGATTTTACTTCTAATCCTATCGTTTTTCCACTCGGACTTACTGCAACACCATCATAAACCCTTAATTGTCCGCTGGCATCTCTAACAGACACTCGTCCTTCAACAACTTGCCAACCAGGTTTCTGTTTTATTGCATCCCAGACGCCTTGCTCAGCCACTGAACCAGGGATAACCTCATCCCCTGTTTTTGACATAAATCGGCCGAGTGCATCTCTCGGTTGTTCAACTACACTCTTTGAGGCCTCCATAGCGCACATATTATGAACCCAAACCCCAACATCCCCAACAAAATACGTATGAAACCCTTCAACCTCCAGGTTATAGACCGTCTGACGCCCGGAAAGCCAAGTGCTGCCGGTAACCTTGAGCCATCCGCCGGTGGAGGTAAATACCTCATCGCCGGGTAGAAGTTCACCGGCGCCCACCCAACCACGCGCCTTAACCCAGAAGGGATGCTCGGCCGTGGCGCCGATGGTTTCGGTGTTACCGTTTTCGCCTTCAAGGTTCAGCTCGATCACGGCTTGGTCAGGCGTGACAAATGCGCGGACGACACGTTTGTACTCCATCTCGCCGGTCTGCTCGTCACGGGACAGCACGTAGTCGTCGGGCTCGATCTCCTCTATAGGCTTCAAGCCTTCCGATGTTTGCACAAGGGTTCCGGCGACAAAGCAGGGCGGGGAGGCTCTTCGCATGGCATCGGCTGCCTCGTCACCGTATCTGGCGGCTGTCTTGGCCAGATCATAGGCATTGGCCATTTTAGCAGCTTTGTTGGCAAACCATGCCGCCCGAGCAAACTGCCCAAGCAGAGGAACTGCCGCCACTCCGGACATTGCCGCGTTTGAATAATCCCCTTCATAGAGATAGAGCAGACCATCCAACAGATCAGGAATAATCCCCAGCCCAGGAATCAACCCGGCAACGGCCAGAGCATTATGCACCCCGGACAAAGCGCCGGAAGCGGCACAAAGCCCCATGGGATCGACAAACCCGGTGGGATTGTTATAGCAATAGGCATAAAGGTTAAGCCCATCCCCAACAGGATCAACCCGCATGTAACGCCCAATGGCAGGATCATAATACCGGTTCAGGTTGTAGTGCAGGCCGGTCTCGGCATCGAAGTATTGGCCACTGAACCGGAATGGGTTGGCGATCTGCTCGATGCTTACCTGGGCATTGCCGAACGAATCGTAGGTAGCCGCCCAAACCGTGCTGCCGTTGGCGCGCACCATCCTTTGGGGCGTGCCGGCGCTGTCGTTATGATACCAGTAGTAGCTGCCGTTTTGTTTGAGAAAGAGCGGGTTCGTGCCCCAGACGCTGTCAGGGAGCCAACCAAAGGTTTTGATTTCACTGCCCGTGACGTCGTACTCGCCGATCAGGCCTTCGTCGGAATAGAGAAAATTGGTGCGTGTGCCGGAAACGTCCTTCCACAACCTGCGGCCGAAGGGATCGTAATAATACTCGGCAATGGCAACGTGATCGCCATCCTCCACCCTGATCATTCGATCCTCTATGTCATATACGAAATACCGCGTCACCCCGTCAACCGTCTTGCGCGTCATGTTGCCGTTGGCGTCGTAATCAAAGGTGGTGGTGTCGTAGTTCATCAACTGGTTGTCGGCGTTGTATTTCCAATCCCCGCTGGTGGCGCTGGATGTTAACCGGTTGCCCATGGCATCGTAGGTGTATTCTTCATCGGGCAGGGTGGGGTTCAGGGCGCCCACGAGCCGGTGCAGCTCGTCGTAGTTGTAGGCGTAATCGCCGTGCTCGGTGAATTTGTCGGTAATATTGCCCGCCGGAGAATAGTCGTACTCGCGGGACATCAGGGTGTTGCGGCCCGGGTCCATGGAGGTCATGGCGGCAAGTCGCATGAGCGGATCGTAGTCGTATTCGGTGCCGCCGCCTCCCGGAAGGGTTCTGCCAAAGGGACTGTTCCAGTGGGCGGTATCATACTGGTAATTGACCTGGCCCTGGCCGGGAACGGCTATGCCCACCAGCCGGTTGTTCTCGTCGTAGGCGTACTCGATTGCCGTGCCGTCCGGGCCGGTGAAGGTTTTCTTCAGGCCGTTGTCGGTATAGGCATAGGTGTAGTTCAGGCTGAACGCGCCGTAGTTCACGGTCTCGGAGGTCTTTTGTTGCAGATCGTCGTACTCGTAGACGGCCGAGGTGGTTCCGTCATCGTAGGCGGTCAGGTTGCCCAGATCATCGTAATCGAAATCCACGCTTTTAACCGGGGTATTCCAATTGCCGGCTTCGAAATAACGCACCCGGGTCAATCGGTCGATGGCATTGTATTCGTATTCGATGCGTTGGCCCTTGGAATCGATCACGGCTGTGCGATTGCCGTTCCCGTCGTATTCGTAGGTGGTCTCTTCCAGCATGGGCCGCACGATTTTGATCAGCCAGCTGTTTTTGTCGTAATGGAAAAAGGTGTTGCCGTTGTTGGTATCCTGAACCTGAACCAGATTGCCCATGAAATCGTAGGCGTTGACCACCTCGCCTCCCAGGGCGTCCGTGGTTTTGACCAGGCGGTTAAATACGTCGTATTCGAACCGGGTGGTGTTGTTCTCTTCGTCGGTGACGGTGAGAACGTTGCCGGCATCGTCGTAGGTGTATTTTCGGGAATGGGTCTCGCTTCCAAGATCGTCGAGTTCCCGGATCACCCGTCCCAGCCGGTCGTATTCCAGACGCCTGCTGAAGGTGGGGTAGTCGATTTGCACGGGCCAATAGCTCGACACCCTGGAATCCTGATCCTCGTCGTAATTGTAGACGATTTCGTTGCCGGCCCCGTCGATGCGTTTGATCAGACGGCCCTTGGTGTCATGGGTAAGGGTGTTGGACTTGTGCCCGCCTTGTCGGTCATGCGAACGGGCAGGTTGTCCGTGTTGTAGTCGGTCTGCACATACCGGCCGGCCGGATCGATGGCACGGATCATGTTATTGTGATCATCAAACTCGAACTCGAAGCGCTTCAGATGGGCGTTGATCACCGCCGTTCGGTTGTAGGCGCCGTCGTACTCGTAGGCGGTGGTGTTGCTCAGGGGGTCGGCCTGGGAAATCATGTGGCCCAGGGCGTCATATTCGAAAAGCCACAGGTTGCCGCGTGGATCGATCATGCGCTCGGGATTGCCGGCGTTGTCGTACTGCGTGAATTGGGTTACACCGCCCTCGGGATCGGTTATGGTCTCGAGGTTGCCGTTGGCGTCATAGGTAAAGGATGTGGTTATGTCCTCTTCGCCGGTCTCGCCGTGGATGGTGCTTTAAAAAGAAAACGGCGGCTAAAGGAAAGCAATCCTTCAACCGCCGTCAGTTTTTCAGATTCCATTTTTGCCGGACAATTCCTTAAAGCCGCTTTTTCGGCACTGAAAACATTGATTTAAGACCGAAAATCGGCCTTATTTTTGACCTAAAGCCGCACCAATTAGGCATCCAACTCGGTCCGACCCCCGGTCCTATTCAGACTGGAGCATGGGCGGGGATATAAATTAGACCGCCGCTTATCTTGTTAAATTTAACGTTCCTTTTCCCAAGCTGTTGCCCTGTATTCACTAAATTTTTGATCAAAATATTCATGAACGAATTGTTCTAACTCTTCCTTTTTTTCCTTTATTTCTTTCTTTGTAAACTCAGTCCCTTCATCATTGTAAATATTTGAAATAGCTTTACTGATACCTTCATATATTATTTTTTTCATAATGCCATATTGTTCATCGATTGATAACCCTTTCGACAACTCGTTTCCCTTTTCGATAAGTGCATCAATTTTATCTTTTAAATTGGATATTATCTCATTATTAAAATCGGTCATCTGCGTTCTAATTCCTTCTATTATTTTTTATTCTTCAATATATCTTTTAATGCCTGCTCGAAAGCACCAGCAAAATCATCTTGAACAGATGAGTCTCTCATCTTTTCATATACCTCTTGGCCTTTCTTAGTAGATATCATTTCATTGGTCACATCTTTTGTACCTTCTTTCCAAGTTGAAGGTTTGCCAAAACCTTTTGGCATTTTAGGGCCTTTAGTATATTGCCCCGTAGCAGTATCTCTCCAGCGCTGTGAGTACTGATCCCATTTAATTGATGGTTTTTTGGCTACACTCTTTGAGGCCTCCATAGCGCACATATTATGAACCCAAACCCCAACATCCCCAACAAAATACGTATGAAACCCTTCAACCTCCAGGTTATAGACCGTCTGACGCCCGGAAAGCCAAGTGCTGCCGGTAACCTTGAGCCATCCGCCGGTGGAGGTAAATACCTCATCGCCGGGTAGAAGTTCACCGGCGCCCACCCAACCACGCGCCTTAACCCAGAAGGGATGCTCGGCCGTGGCGCCGATGGTTTCGGTGTTACCGTTTTCGCCTTCAAGGTTCAGCTCGATCACGGCTTGGTCAGGCGTGACAAATGCGCGGACGACACGTTTGTACTCCATCTCGCCGGTCTGCTCGTCACGGGACAGCACGTAGTCGTCGGGCTCGATCTCCTCTATAGGCTTCAAGCCTTCCGATGTTTGCACAAGGGTTCCGGCGACAAAGCAGGGCGGGGAGGCTCTTCGCATGGCATCGGCTGCCTCGTCACCGTATCTGGCGGCTGTCTTGGCCAGATCATAGGCATTGGCCATTTTAGCAGCTTTGTTGGCAAACCATGCCGCCCGAGCAAACTGCCCAAGCAGAGGAACTGCCGCCACTCCGGACATTGCCGCGTTTGAATAATCCCCTTCATAGAGATAGAGCAGACCATCCAACAGATCAGGAATAATCCCCAGCCCAGGAATCAACCCGGCAACGGCCAGAGCATTATGCACCCCGGACAAAGCGCCGGAAGCGGCACAAAGCCCCATGGGATCGACAAACCCGGTGGGATTGTTATAGCAATAGGCATAAAGGTTAAGCCCATCCCCAACAGGATCAACCCGCATGTAACGCCCAATGGCAGGATCATAATACCGGTTCAGGTTGTAGTGCAGGCCGGTCTCGGCATCGAAGTATTGGCCACTGAACCGGAATGGGTTGGCGATCTGCTCGATGCTTACCTGGGCATTGCCGAACGAATCGTAGGTAGCCGCCCAAACCGTGCTGCCGTTGGCGCGCACCATCCTTTGGGGCGTGCCGGCGCTGTCGTTATGATACCAGTAGTAGCTGCCGTTTTGTTTGAGAAAGAGCGGGTTCGTGCCCCAGACGCTGTCAGGGAGCCAACCAAAGGTTTTGATTTCACTGCCCGTGACGTCGTACTCGCCGATCAGGCCTTCGTCGGAATAGAGGAAATTGGTGCGGGTGCCGGCAACATCCTTCCACAACCGGCGGCCGAAGGGATCGTAATAATACTCGGCTATGGCTGTGTGATCGGTTCACTGTCATCTTTCAGGATTAGATGGGTATGATTGGAGGTCACATAGTTGAGCACCACCAAGCCAAAACGCTGGTTAGCTTGTCGCGGTAGGAATGCCGGTTACCCGGCACCCCCCGCACAGATCCGTACGTGAGGTACTACCTCATACGGCTCCTACCTCGGGTAGTTGACGCGGAATCTCTGACTTGGAAAAGGGTGTACTGTTTTGACTCTTGGTATCAGCCATCTGATTAGTTTCTCGAAACGCTTCCATGTAAAACTCTGTCCTTTGTTACTTCTGCGCCTCAGTGTATGGAGCCATGCCCTGGTTGTTTGGTCGTAGAAGCTTTTTACCAAATTCATGTTTCCAGGAACCGCATAGTAGTTCTGGAACCCTCTAATCACTGAATTTAGCCATTTGCCTGTTTCCTTTACATTGTCATGCATACGAGCTTTCAGTTCTGCTTTCACGTCTTTCAGCTTCTGAACAAACCTTTTCTTGATAGTTTTGCGGCGTATGAAAAATCTTCCAGTTCGTGTTTTCGAACATGAGTGTGTGAAACCCAAGAAATCAAATGTTTCTGGTTTTCCTTCGCCTCTCTTCCGGCGATTCGATTCTGCAAAACGTCCGAACTCTATCAATCGAGTCTTGTCAGGGTGCAGATCAAGACCGAATTTACCCATTCGATTGGTTAAATCCCTTAGAAAGTTCTCTGCTTCATTTTTGTATTGGAAACCTACTACCGAATCATCGGCGTAACGCACCATAATCACGTCACCCTTTGCATGTCTTCCTCTCCACTGATTCGCCCAAAGGTCTTGTACATAGTGAAGGTATATATTTGCCAATACCGGTGAGATTACAGAACCCTGCGGGGTTCCAACTTCTTGTGCTACTCGTTTACCGTCTTCGACAATACCTACTTTGAGCCATTTCCTGATCAGCCGTAGTATTCTTTTATCTGCCACACGATGCTCTATGAACTTTAGCATCCAGTCGTGATTGATTTTATCGAAAAATGCTGAAACATCGGCATCAAGTATGTAGTTAATCTTGCATGTTGATATTCCCATGTATAAAGCATCCAGCGCGTTGTGCTGACTACGTTTTTCTCTGAATCCATAGCTAAAACCCATGAAGTCTGTCTCATAGATCTGATTTAATATTGTTGCCACTGCCTGCTGTACTATTTTATCCTCAAGAGCCGTTATCCCCAGTGGCCTTTTGCGACCGTCAGACTTATCTATATACGTTCTTTTTACCGGTTGTGCTCTGTAGCTGCCAGCATGCAAGCGCTCATGCAACTCTATTATTCGCTTAGCCAAGTCCTCCTTGTACGACCGCCAGGTCTCTTCATCCACTCCTGGAGCAGCATTCCTCTTTAGCTCGGAAAAGCTGTTTGTCAGCAGCCCTGGTGTGATGTGATGAAAAAGATTGTTAAACCTGGCATTTTTATCCTGCTGAGCTTTTCTACGTACACCATATAAACTGGTCGACGCAGCTACCCGCCCCTGTGTGCGGACCGCGGCAGCGCATATGGCGTTCCCTTTGGTCAACGCCCTTCCCTCCACCGACTCCGAAAAGTTTCTACACTCGTTGTTCGCCGGTTTCTTCGGTACTATGTTGTTGTCCGACTTCCACAGGCCGTACATGGCAGCCGTATAGGATTTCCCCTTCACTGCCCGTTCCTTCTTTCCTTTCGGTTCAAGGAAAACCTGTGGATCTCCCGATTTCCGCGTAAAGAATGTCCACACATGCCAGGTTCTAAGACTCCGCCGGGCTGGTCCCCAACTCGCATAACGCTGAGATCCATATTGCCTTCCCTACCGGACCACGAGGTCGGCACCCGAAAGGTGGTGATTTCGGAGCTCAATAGCCCGCCTGTGCTTCCCTCTGTCAACGCTTCAGCCACTGTATTACTACAATCACCGCATGACTCGAGGCTGGTGTGGTTTGCTATACCTTCACCATAAGACTCTTTCATTCTCTATCCTTTACCGGTTTTAATCGGCGCTTTCGGCCCGTCCCCGCAGTCTTATACACACCCCGTAAGCGTAAAGGCGATGTTGGGTTTCGTTCCTCAACCCAACCTACGCGGCTCTTGACGAGTCCTTTAATGGGTGACCCTGTGACCTCCATTACAGCCAGCCCCAAAGACCTGGAAAGTAGGCAAAGGATTTTGATTCGTAACATCTAATTCCACCACACTTTTGAATCGTCTATGTGTATCAATGGATTCACAATTGGTTTTATGTCCCCCTCTATAGGTCTTAATTCAGTACCCATCTTATCGATCTCATCTCTGATCTTCTGCCACTTATTCATATCGCCAGATTCGAGAAAAAAGATTTCCTGCGCAAACAATAATGCCACTTTTTTAAAATAATCAGACGGTTGAAATTTCCCTTTATGAAAAGGATAGTCATCTGTTTCGTGGATAACTGTACCTAAAAATACTTGTCCTCTATAAAATTCATATTTCATTTAGTATTCCATATTTTTTAATTAACTTTATAAAAAGTGTACTTTTCCTATAGCCTCAGCAGGAATGTGTCCACGAATCAAAACTTCAGCATCCCTCGTTGCATTATAAATAGCTTTCGTATTAGTCAATGTAGATAGGTTTGATCTTTTAGTGAAATCAATCGTTTTTCCGGGAACTTTTGAAAGATCGATTTCTACTATTGGAGTTGCATTACGGTTGTAGCTTACGGCTGTATTATAATCTCTCGTTGTTGAAATATAGGGTGTATCTCTGACACCAAGTATGTGTTGTTCAGGAGTAATTTTTGACCCTATTGAACGAGGCAAAAGACCTTTAGCTGAAGCAGTATATCTCTCCCCGGGATGAAGTCTTCTATATACAATATCTGATTTTTTTGCGGCGACTTTACCAATATCATAGGCCTCGCTTATTTTATTAGCCTTGTTTAAAAACCATGCCGCCCGAGCAAACTGCCCAAGCAGAGGAACTGCCGCCAATCCGGACATACCCGCGTTAACAAAATCCCCCACGGCAAAATAAAGGAACGCATCCGCCAGATCAGGAAAAATCCCCAACCCAGGAATCAACCCGGCAACAGCCAGAGCATTATGCACCCCGGACAACGCACCGGAAGCGGCGCAAAGCCCCATGGGATCGATAAGCCCGTTGGGATTGTTGTAGCAGTAGGCGTAAAGATTAAGCCCATCCCCAACAGGATCGATCCGCATATACCGCCCGATGGCCGGATCGTAATATCGATTCCAGTTGTAGTGCAGGCCGGTCTCGTTATCGAAGTATTGGCCACTGAACCGGAATGGGTTGGCGATCTGCTCGATGCTTACCTGGGCATTGCCGAACGAATCGTAGGTAGCCGCCCAAACCGTGCTGCCGTTGGCACGAACCATCCTTTGGGGCGTGCCGGCACCGTCGTTCTGATACCAGTAGTAGCTGCCGTCTTGTTTGAGAAAGAGCGGGTTGGTGCCCCAGGTGCTGTCCGGGAGCCAACCAAAAGTCTTGATCTCACTGCCCGTGACGTCGTACTCGCCGATCAGGCCTTCGTCGGCATAGAGGAAATTGGTGCGGGTGCCGGCAACATCCTTCCACAACCGGCGGCCGAAGGGATCGTAATAATACTCGGCTATGGCTGTGTGATCGGCATCCTCCACCCGGATCATTCGATCCTCTATATCATATACGAAATACCGCGTGACACCGTCAACCGTCTTGCGCGTCATGTTGCCGTTGGCATCGTAGGCAAAGGTGCTGGTATCGTAATTCATCAACTGGTTGTTGGCGTTGTAGTCCCACGCCCCCGTGGCTCCCGATGTGAGCCGGTTGCCCATGGCATCGTAGGTGTAATCTTCATCGGGCAGGGTCGGATTCAGGGCGCCCACAAGCCGGTGCAGCTCGTCGTAGTTATAGGAATAATCGCCGTGCTCGGTGCGTTTGTCGGTGATGTTGCCCGCCGGCGAGTACTCGTATTCGCGGGACATCAGGGTGTTGCGGCCCGGATCTCTGGAGGTCATGGTGGCAAGCTGCATGAGCGGGTCATAGTCATATTCGGTGCTACCGCCGCCTGGAATGGTTTTACCGGCCGGACGATTCCAATGAGCCGCGTCATACTGATAGTTTACCTGGCCCTGTCCGGGAACAGCTATGCCCACCAGGCGGTTGTTGTCGTCGTATGCGTATTCGATGACTGTACCGTCAGGACCGGTGAAGGTCTTCTTAAGCCCGTTATCGGTATAGGTATAGGCATAACTCAGGCTGAAACCGCCGTAATTCACGGTCTCGGAAGTCTTCTGCTGTAGATCGTCGTATTCGTATGCGGCAGAGGTGGTGCCGTCGTCGTAGGATTTCAGGTTCCCAAGGTTGTCGTAATCGAAATCAACGCTTTTAACCGGGGTGTCCCAATTGCCGGCCTCGAAATAGAGTACCTTTTCCAAGCGGTCGATGGCATTGTATTCGTATTCGATGCGCTGTCCCCTGGAATCGATCACGGCTGTGCGATTGCCGTTCCCGTCGTATTCGTAGGCGGTCTCCTCCAGCATGGGCCGCACGATTTTGATCAGCCGGCTGTTTTTGTCGTAATGAAAAAAGGTGTTGCCCTTGTTGGTATCCTGAACCTGAACCAGGTTGCCCATGAAATCGTAGGTGTTGATCACCTCGCCACCAAGGGCGTCCGTGGTTTTGACCAGGCGGTTAAATACGTCGTATTCGAACCGGGTGGTGTTGTTCTCCTCGTCGGTGACGGTGAGAACGTTGCCGGTATCGTCGTAGGTGTATTTTCGGGAATGGGTCTCGCTTCCCAGATCGTCGAGTTCACGGATCACCCGTCCCAGCCGGTCGTATTCCAGACGTCTGCTGAAGGTGGGGTAGTCGATCCGGACGGGCCAATAGCTCGACACCCTGGAATCCTGATCCTCGTCGTAATTGTAGACGATTTCGTTGCCGGCCCCGTCGATGCGTTTGATCAGACGGCCCTTGGTGTCATGGGTAAGGGTGTTGGACTTGCCCGCCTTGTCGGTCATGCGAACGGGCAGGTTGTCCGTGTTGTAGTCGGTCTGCACATACCGGCCGGCCGGATCGATGGCACGGATCATGTTATTGTGATCATCAAACTCGAACTCGAAGCGCTTCAGATGGGCGTTGATCACCGCCGTGCGGTTGTAGGCGCCGTCGTACTCGTAGGTGGTGGTGTTGTTCAGGGGGTCGGTCTGGGAGATCATGTGGCCCAGGGCGTCATATTCGAAAAGCCACAGATTGCCGCGCGGATCGATCATGCGCTCGGGATTGCCGGCGTTGTCGTATTGGGTGAACTGGGTTACGCCTTCCTCGGGGTCGGTTATGGTCGCCAGGTTGCCGTTGGTGTCATAGGTAAAGGATGTGGTTATGTCCTCTTCGCCGGTCTCGCCGTGAATGGTGCTGGTGAGCAGCTGGTTGGCGCTGTCGTAGGTGTAAGTTGTTGTGCGTTCGGACTCCGTGCCCACGGCTTCCACGCGGGTGAGAAGATTGGCGTTGTCGTCGTAGGTGTATTCCGTAACCACGCCCAGGGGATCGGTCATTTTGGTGATCTTGTTGATTTCCAGATCGTACTCGAAGGAAACCGTCGAGCCGTCGGCAAAGGTCACCTGCGTCAGGTTGCTGTTCTCGTCGTATTTTTGATAGGTGGTCTGGCCTTTTTCGTTTTTGATGTAAAGTTCCCTTGCCGCAGCCTTGGCGTTAGCATTCTCCTTTGTCACATCCTGAACAACCTCGCCATTAACGGACACTTTTACGGTTTCGCCGGTTTTATCGAACCAGACTTCCTTGATTCTACCTGATGATGAACGAGTGCTGGAGTAATAAAGTCCTTTACTTTTGTCATAACTAAAGTTTGCTAAATTTTACTAAGCCGCCATCCGCAGTAGTACTTCCACGAGAGAATTAACGACGGATTTTCGTTGCAACGGGAAAACCCTATTAAAATTACTGTCCAGCGCGGCTTTTGCAACAGACCGGCGAACATCGGAGAAGGCAAAACCTTTACGGCCGTCGACAGCATGCCGTCGTGTTGGTGCCTTCTCCATCCGGCAGGCATAAATCCAGGTGACGGTGGTCGCCAACATGCAAAAGTGAAGGTGGTTGCTGACGGCTTGCGGATGCCGGGTCTGGGTTTCGGCACTCCCGATGTCGCGTTTCAGTTCTTTGAAAAAGGCTTCGATCTTCCACCGGGCGCCATAATACTCGACAATTTGCTGAACAGATAAAGTTAAATCGGTTGAGTACAGCGCTACCCACTGGGTCTGGCGGTAGACCCACACCACCTTGATCGCGCAACGAATTGTCTTGAGCATAAGGACCCGGTCATAGGCGACTATGGTCCGGTCGCGGCCATATAGATTGACGGTATATTCTCTTGCCAAGGATTTAAACATAACGGCCAGCGACGTAGCGTTGCCGATCTTTTTACCATATTTTCGGGGACGCCCCGGCCGAATGGAGTGTGGACCCGGCAGCTCAAACAAATTATTGTTCGATCTAAGCCTCGAGATCATATTAACCCATATGCCCAGTTTGTCGCGCAACGGTTTCCAAAGACCGTTATTACCGAACCATGAGTCCGTGACGATTACGACTTTAATGTTGTGAAAGGTTTCGGCAATTTCCGTGATCATCTCGGCGGCCATGGCAAGCTTGCTTTTGAATGCCAATTTCATTCCATGGCTGCGGTTCATGCCTTTGATACTCTTTTTCAAAAGATAGAACCGGTAGCTCAATGGCAGACAGGCCCACCGTCCTTTGATCTTTTTCAACAGCCCCACGGCAACGATGTTCTGTGCCCATGGATATTTGGATTGGTTCTGCTTGGCGGCGTGATCGAAAATTTTGTCGCAGCCAAATATTTTCTTTCCTGTTTTTGGGTTGATACAATCATCAAGTGCTATCAGCAACATGCCATTGGTCATCGGCTCCGGTATCGCTTTCCACAGCGTTTGCCACAACCGTGTCCAAGGAATTTTTGGAGAGGCCATGAACGTGTAGAACTTTTTCCTTTTTATCCAATCAAAACCGAACACCGTTTTGAGACATCGCAGGATGTTGGATGTTTTTGACGATGTAAATGGAACGATGATGGCAATGACCGTGTATACGAACCAAACACTACGTTCCTGGGCTTTTCCTGATTGTGGGAATTGGCTTTTGAGTTTTTTGAGAATGTCGTGTAGTATAAACATGCGAGGCCTCCAGGTTTTGGTGTTTTTTTTTCGTGGTAGAAGAAATATACCACAACCTGGCCTCGCAAACAACACTAACATTCCGTATTTATTAGATTTTTTTACGTTTTCCCCGAAGTCTTGGAGAGTATTTACAATGATATCAATAGGTTACGGCGCACCCAAAATTTCGTAACTTATTGATATCATTGACTATTCTGAAGTCAGTCATAAATTCATCAGCGCGCGAGTGGCTATAAAAAAACGGGAAACTTCAGTTGTCATAAGAGTAGTTGAAAAAATGTCCGTTACCCTGGCTATCAACAACCGATGATACATCGCCGCGCCTATTGTAGGAAATTATGGTCTCTCTGCCCGCGGCGTCGATTTTGCGAACTATCCGGTGGTTATCGTACTCATAGGTGGTTTCATTACCCAGGGCATCTACAACATGTGTCAGCAAACCATCGGTGTATGAATACTCAACCCGTCTGTTATCGGCGTCATGGATGACCGACAATTCGCCAGCCTCGTTGTACTCATACCAGATAACCTGTTCTCCGTTCCGATCGGCAATTCCAAGTGGAAGGGAACCGTTTTCGGGAGTGTCATACAATATTGTTCCCGTGGTTCCACGCCGTGTTCCGAATGAATTCAACCGGCCTGGATATTCGTGTGTTGTCCAGTCTCCGTTGAGTTTTTCTCGTTTAAACAGGTAGTCGCCGATTCTGGTGATCTTGTCAAATTGGTTGGTAAGATAAAATTTTAATGTTGAGTAGTATTCGGCTTCTATGTAATCGCGATCACACAAGGGGGGGATTTCAGGGACATAAATCACAACCGGTTCACGATGTATTTCAATTTTTATGGAATCATAATCTTCTTTTCTCTGCCATTCCCATCCGTTATAATATCGCTTTGCCGAAACATGACCGCCTGGTACTTTCACGACAAGATCAATATCTTCATCAATCAATTTGCGCGCAAGAAGATTGACTTCGCACCCTACCGGCTGATCTCTTTCGTCAGGGGCATTACCTCTGTGGGGACAATCCGGATTGAGAGGACACGGTAGACACTCGGTACCTTCGATGGTCGACTCACTACTACCACCGCCACCGCCTGCACTACCACCACCACTGCTTCCGGTTCCCCACCAACCGCCACTGCTACTACCGCCGCAATCGCTGCCCCATGCCCGGGACCAATGATGGCTGGCCGAAGTTGAAGATTCGTCTCCGTTGGCGCATTCGAAACACGCCCTTGCTTTGACTACTTTTGTGTAACTTCCACACCCGCCGCCGGTGCCGTCGGCATCCGGATCAAGAGGCGTCAGGCAGGTCAGGCGATAGGGGATGACTGCTCGTTGCATGGCACTGAGGCTTTCGGGCAGGTCGGCGGAGAATTCGTATTGAAAATAGGCGTCGCTTTCCGGCAGGGTAAAGGAGACGTCGTCGGCCCGGACCAGGCCGTAGTTGGTAATCGTGATCTCACCGTTCATCACATCCCCGGCCTGCATGGAAGGCAGGGTCGTGGACATGGGCTCCATAATCAGTACCGGAGCCGGCACATTGGTCTCGTAAGTGGCCGAGAGAACGATTTCGTACTCGTCCTCGATGGTGGTCTCGCTGACCGACCACTCCACGGTCACCAGATTGTACTCCAGAAAGATATCTTCCGTGGCGGTGATGCCCGGCTTGATCCATAACCTGCCGATATACTCCTGATGATTGGCGGCCGTGATGCGGGCCTTGTAGCGGCCGGAGGGCAAATCCTCGAACAGGGCCTCGCCGGCGGAATCGCTGGTGGCGGTAAAGGTCTGAGTGGTTACCAGCTCGTTTTGCAGGGTAATCGTGGCGCCTTCCAAGCCCTGGATCACCTGAAGGTTGGCGTCCAGAGTGCCGGTGTAGATATCCGCGATCTTGTACAAGACGTTGCCGATGCCGCTCTGGGTCACCGAGGCGTACAGGTTGATGTCGGTCTGGGAATAATTGTCGCTGGTCACACGCAGGATCAAATGGTAAATCCCTTCGCTGACGTTTTCTCCCGGCGCGAAGGTAATGCTGGCTTCATGGGTATCGCCCACTGCCAGATCGCCTATATCGCCTTCGCCGTTGAGCACGGTCCAGGTCGGTGCCGCCGATTCGTCGGAGGAGAGAAGCGCGAGATTCACGCCGGTCATGGCGACAACGCCCTTGTTGCTCAAGGTGATCGTCTCGGTGACCGTGTCGCCATTGGCCATGCCGGTTTCGATATGATCGGGAGAAAACTGCAATACCGGCTGGGCATCGGAGAAAGCGGCGTTGACGGTCAGATCGCACCAATGGTCGTTCTCGGCGGAGGCCACCCGCAAAACCATGGTTTCGGTATCGGCCGCATTGTTGTCGGCCCAGATGGTGCAGGAGAGTTCGGCCGAGTCGCCGCCCGCCAGGGAAGACACGGGATTGCCGGTCGTTAGGTGAATACCCTCGGGGAGCACGCCGCCGGCCTGATCCTCGGGATCGAAGACAAATTGCAAGTCAGTCACATCGGTGCCTTCGCCGGCGGTTACCGCCACGGTGATGGTCTTTTCGTAATTGCGGGGGATGTTCAGGGAACCGGTGGACGGACTTATGGCTATCCGGTTGATGGTGAACTCGCCATGCACGGGCCTGTCGGTGAGATCCGGGTGTACGGCGCGCACCTGGAAGATACCCGATTCGCCGGACTCGGGGGTATAGGAATAACTGAAAAACCCGTCATCGCCGGTGTAGACCTCGAAAGTGCGCTCGAACCCGTCATGGGAGATAACCAGCTTCAATGGCACGCCGCCCAGGGGATCGCCGGTGGCGCGTTCCACGGCCCGGCCGGTGATAACCACATCCTCGTCTCCATCGGATGACTTGGGCTCGATGGTATCCACGATGCCCGTGTAGGAAGTCTCCACCAGGGTCACCGCATGGGTGGTGGCAAGACCCTTCATACGGACTTCGGTGTCGCGGCCCTTGTGGTGGTAAACGTCGGCGATGGAAAGGAGCACGGTGATCGCGTCGGGCGCCGTGGTGGGCACGTCGATCTCGATGGCCTGGGAGGTAAACACGTCGCCGGCATCGATGCGCGCCACGGTGCTGGTATCCGACAAGGTGACGACGCCGTCGCCCACGGCCTGGCGGAAGGACTTGACCGCAATCGTGTTTTCGTCCTTGTCCAGCAGCGTGAAGATAACGCCGTTCGAATCGCTGTTGCCGGCATTAAGCGCAGTTATGATTTCGATCTCTTCGTCGCCGGTGTTTTCCATAGTGAACCATACCTTGCCGGTGCCGCCGCGCACAAACTCCTCATTGAAAATTTGCAGGGTCAGCATCCCTTCACCAACATCAACATATCCCTGGCGCACGACACGCACCTTCTCGTTGGTATCGGGCGTGATTTCGACGGTGGTGGCGATCTCCATGGGATCGATAAGGTCCTCGTAGCCGCCCACGACAACGCCGACGGCAGCTTGCCCGCCACCGGCCAGGCCGAAGGTCTCCGAAGTGTGGGTCAGACCGTTCAGTTCCACCATGATCCGGGCATTGGCCACATCGTTTTCAGAGCCGTTTGCCACAGTGTAGGAAAGCTTGTTCATCAGGCCCCGGCGAACGATGGCATCCTCGGGCAGGGTGGCCTCGATCTTCGGTAGGACAATGGCGCGCCCCAGGCTCTCCACATCCTCGGAATCCACGGCCGTGACCGTGTACCGGCGGGTGTCCTCGGCCCATCCGATGTCGGTGTGGGAAAGACCCGTGATCAGGTCTGCGTTGAGCTTGATGGCATCCGCGACGCTTCCCAGATAAATGTTGTATCCGGCAATGGCGCTGCCGGCATGGGTGCAGGAGATTACCGGAGAGTTGTCCCCGGACTGCTCCACTTCGAGTGAGGAAACCGGAAGCAGGCCGAAATTGAGATAGGACGATGCGGCCGGCAGGGATTCGTTGCCCGCTTCGTCCATGGCGGTGACCGTGTAGCAATGATCGTCCGGGCTGGGATTGGGATCGACCACGTTCGTCTGCTCGATGTTCTCAATGATCGGCGTGAGATCCGTTACATCGGTTATCTCGGTGGATGACGACCGGTAGAGGCGGTAGGTGATCGGCTCGGTGTAGGCCGGGGCTGTCCACGCGGCCTTTATGCCGTTGGCGGCCAGCTCTAGCGAGAAATTTGTGGGCATGCCCGGCGCCTCGGAATCGGCATAGACCGTTACCGTCTCGCTGAGTCCGCTTTCGGCTTCCTGACCGTTCTCCGAACGAATGCTGGTGACGGCATAGGTGTAATACCCGTCCTCCTCGGTGGCATCCTCGTACTGGGTGCCTTCGTCCACACGAATGAAGGCGGAGAGTTCGTCATCGGCGGGCGCCTGGCGATAGAGCCTGTAGGCGATGGCCTCTTCCACGGGGTTCCAGGTGAGCAGTACCGTGCCGCCGGGCAAGGCCCTTGCCGTGAGACCATCGGGCGCGGCCAGGGGCGGCAGATCGCCCTGGTAGACCTGAAAGCGGTTTTGGGGCTCGATATCGGTGCCGATATTGTCCAGATTGTCGGCGGCCGAGTATACCAGGGAAAGGGATTCCGCTTCGGTAAGGCCCGCGTCCGAGGGCAGGGTGAGCGTGGCCTGCCAGGCCTGGGCCTCGCCGGATCGAGGATCGGTTTGAATCAGGCTGTCAACGGTCATCTCCTCACGGTCGGCGCCGGAGAGCAGATAAGCAAGGTCGGGCAGGGTGCCTGCTTTCACGGCTTCAGAAATCCCGATCACGGCCGTGACGGTAACCGGCTCTTCCTCGCTGTTTTTGATGGGGCTGGCCGGGGTGACCGTCAGGCGGACGACCGAAGGCCCCTTGGTATCGAGAAGAAACGAAGCGCCATTGTCGATTTCGGTGCCCCGGTTGCCAACCGAATCGCGGGCCGAGAACACGGCCCAGGCCGTCCCCGACGGGGTTGTCTCGGAAATGGTGAAGGCGCCGGCGTAAGTCGTATCGTCGATCTTGGTCAGATCCACGGAAATGGGGATGCCGCCGGACGGGGTGATGCTTAAAAATGGCGTGGCTTGCAGCTCCTCGGTGACGGTCAGGGACAGATCCACATGGCCCGGAGCCATGGCGCCGGTATCCGGATCGGATTGACCGCCGGGCGTGTAGACGATGGATGCGGCACGGGGCGGGGTGCTGTCGGATATGGCCGAGACCTGGTTGGAGGGCTCGCTCTCGTTGTCGGCATCGTCGATGGTGGTGACCCGGTAGTACCAGGTTTCGTCAGAAGGCAGCACGTCACTGTAGCGGTTGCCGGTGATTGGCGTGGGGTTGACCTTCTCGGCCTGGGAGACGGCGGAGAATTCGGTGGAACCGCGATACAGGTTGTAACCGGCAGCCGTGGTGTCGGAAGGCTTTTGCCAACTGACCCGGATCACCAGATATTCGGGGACGGGCCGAAAGCGCCGATTAAAACCGGTAAAGGATAGAGAATGAAAGAGTCTTATGGTGAAGGTATAGCAAACCACACCAGCCTCGAGTCATGCGGTGATTGTAGTAATACAGTGGCTGAAGCGTTGACAGAGGGAAGCACAGGCGGGCTATTGAGCTCCGAAATCACCACCTTTCGGGTGCCGACCTCGTGGTCCGGTAGGGAAGGCAATATGGATCTCAGCGTTATGCGAGTTGGGGACCAGCCCGGCGGAGTCTTAGAACCTGGCATGTGTGGACATTCTTTACGCGGAAATCGGGAGATCCACAGGTTTTCCTTGAACCGAAAGGAAAGAAGGAACGGGCAGTGAAGGGGAAATCCTATACGGCTGCCATGTACGGCCTGTGGAAGTCGGACAACAACATAGTACCGAAGAAACCGGCGAACAACGAGTGTAGAAACTTTTCGGAGTCGGTGGAGGGAAGGGCGTTGACCAAAGGGAACGCCATATGCGCTGCCGCGGTCCGCACACAGGGGCGGGTAGCTGCGTCGACCAGTTTATATGGTGTACGTAGAAAAGCTCAGCAGGATAAAAATGCCAGGTTTAACAATCTTTTTCATCACATCACACCAGGGCTGCTGACAAACAGCTTTTCCGAGCTAAAGAGGAATGCTGCTCCAGGAGTGGATGAAGAGACCTGGCGGTCGTACAAGGAGGACTTGGCTAAGCGAATAATAGAGTTGCATGAGCGCTTGCATGCTGGCAGCTACAGAGCACAACCGGTAAAAAGAACGTATATAGATAAGTCTGACGGTCGCAAAAGGCCACTGGGGATAACGGCTCTTGAGGATAAAATAGTACAGCAGGCAGTGGCAACAATATTAAATCAGATCTATGAGACAGACTTCATGGGTTTTAGCTATGGATTCAGAGAAAAACGTAGTCAGCACAACGCGCTGGATGCTTTATACATGGGAATATCAACATGCAAGATTAACTACATACTTGATGCCGATGTTTCAGCATTTTTCGATAAAATCAATCACGACTGGATGCTAAAGTTCATAGAGCATCGTGTGGCAGATAAAAGAATACTACGGCTGATCAGGAAATGGCTCAAAGTAGGTATTGTCGAAGACGGTAAACGAGTAGCACAAGAAGTTGGAACCCCGCAGGGTTCTGTAATCTCACCGGTATTGGCAAATATATACCTTCACTATGTACAAGACCTTTGGGCGAATCAGTGGAGAGGAAGACATGCAAAGGGTGACGTGATTATGGTGCGTTACGCCGATGATTCGGTAGTAGGTTTCCAATACAAAAATGAAGCAGAGAACTTTCTAAGGGATTTAACCAATCGAATGGGTAAATTCGGTCTTGATCTGCACCCTGACAAGACTCGATTGATAGAGTTCGGACGTTTTGCAGAATCGAATCGCCGGAAGAGAGGCGAAGGAAAACCAGAAACATTTGATTTCTTGGGTTTCACACACTCATGTTCGAAAACACGAACTGGAAGATTTTTCATACGCCGCAAAACTATCAAGAAAAGGTTTGTTCAGAAGCTGAAAGACGTGAAAGCAGAACTGAAAGCTCGTATGCATGACAATGTAAAGGAAACAGGCAAATGGCTAAATTCAGTGATTAGAGGGTTCCAGAACTACTATGCGGTTCCTGGAAACATGAATTTGGTAAAAAGCTTCTACGACCAAACAACCAGGGCATGGCTCCATACACTGAGGCGCAGAAGTAACAAAGGACAGAGTTTTACATGGAAGCGTTTCGAGAAACTAATCAGATGGCTGATACCAAGAGTCAAAACAGTACACCCTTTTCCAAGTCAGAGATTCCGCGTCAACTACCCGAGGTAGGAGCCGTATGAGGTAGTACCTCACGTACGGATCTGTGCGGGGGGTGCCGGGTAACCGGCATTCCTACCGCGACAAGATAACTACTTACAATTAAAGTAATAAAATCAAAAAACAGGGCCTATTTGGGGTCTATTTTGCAATTTTCGGGGTCAAAAATCGCATTATAGGCGGATTGCGATTCCCGCAACTCGAATGCCCCTTTGACAGGTTGTACTGAACGGCCCTTTGCCATAGCTCCCATGGCATTTTTAATGCGGTCGATAAAGGAACCGCCTCCCACGGCAATACTTTCCGTCCACCGGCTTTGCCTTTTGGTATCAATCCCTACTAACGCTGCCTGAACCCATTGGCGGTGAGCTGAAGCGAAAGACTCATAATCCTTGAACCCAGCCAATTGTCGTAATTTATCGTATGCGATGATGACATTTTTTCGCCGGGGTGACTGGATTTCATTATAACCTCCATGTGGCCATTGGGATGGATGGTCGACAGCGCCGGCACGCACCAACCATATTCAAATCGATGTAAACCAAACATTGCAGCAGATGCTCTCCGGACTCAATGGCGGTTGCATGGTACCGGTCTTCCCAGAAAGCCCCTTTGCGTTTTTTCCTCCGGTTGTATTCCTGTGCCGTTCTTCCAGCAATGAGTCCAATCGCCTGAGGAATCATCCGATGTTCACTGTCATCTTTCAGAATTAGATGGGTATGATTCGAGGTCGCTACGTAGTTGAGCACCACCAAGCCAAAGCGCCGCTTGGCTTCAAAGAGCCATTGAATCCAGCGGTATCGGTCCTGCTTAAACTTCAGTAGGAATTCGCGTTTGTGGCATCTTTGGGTGATGTGCCAGATTTGATATGGAATGTAATGTCGCTTAGCCCTTGCCATCAGACCTTCCTATATCGCAATTTTTGAAGTCAAAAATCCCAATATAGCGTGTATTTCGGTCATTTATTGAAACCATTTAGTTTTAATTTTAGTTGGTTAGCTTGGCCCGTCCCCGGAGTTCATCTTCTTTTTTTAAACTGCTATGGACAAAAATAATTCTGAAGCCGTCTTTCGTCCGTTCCGGTTCATAGGTGCTATAAATATTGGGTTTGCCTTTTTTTCGAGAACTTTTGGTCTCAAAAGCGAATTGCCATGGAACGTCGTTTTCCTTCGCCCACTTGGTGAATCGCTTTACTTCTACTCGGTCCTTGGGAACAATGGTGATAAAAAGACCACCGTTTTGCGCGATGTGAGATAAATTCTTCTGGCTGCAAAGCTTGCAGTCGGCTACATAAATAAAGTCCTCTTTCTCCAACAACGTGCGCAGGCCGTTCCAGTTCGGTATATGCGTGACGTCGTCGGGTGTGTTTCCATCAAAAAGTTTATAGCTCAATGGCACATGGCCATCGGCTGTAATATTCAGGCCAAATACGATTTGTTTACAATCCGGGCGGAAATCCTTGTTATGGCCATGCTTAAGTTGAACCGCCTGCGGGTCTGGTGTGTCATATTTGCCAATAAACGTAATCGAGGTACTGTCATTATGAATTTCGTCTGTCAGCAGCTGGTGTACCGAAATTGCGTTGCCGGACAACTCGGTCATCAACGAGTGACGATCCGAATGAAAGAGTGCCGATAAGGCGCGGGCCAGTCTGTCATCGTTGAACAATTTTGCGGCAGTCGCTTCCTGGGCAAGGTCATCCGTATATTGCCCCAACCATTCTTGAACCTTGTAAAGCGGTTTGTAATCGCAGATAATGTTTGCTGTTAGAATGCATAAGCTTTCCGCATGATCCGTTAGGCTCCGAGATGTTGCCGGGACATATTTCGCGAAAAGATTGGTTAAATCCAGCTTGTCCATGTAATGCTTAACGAGTGGCAGCACATCAACCTGGCTGAACCGAGTGTCAAATTGCTCCATGACGCCTCCTTAGAACGTTTTTATGAGACGTTATAGAACATAATAATAGAAAAGTCTAGATTTTTTATTTTACCGTGTTTATTCGGGCTTTTATGCTGTTTTCTGGTAATTACTGATAAATTATTTTCACTTGTGCGAAATGTAAGATATAGCGTGTATTTCGGTCATTTATTGAAACCATTTAGTTTTAATTTTAGTTGGTTAGCTTGGCCCGTCCCCGGAGTATTACATGGCTTCAAAGAGCCATTGAATCCAGCGGTATCGGTCCTGCTTAAACTTCAGTAGGAATTCGCGTTTGTGGCATCTTTGGGTGATGTGCCAGATTTGATATGGAATGTAATGTCGCTTAGCCCTTGCCATCAGACCTTCCTATATCGCAATTTTTGAAGTCAAAAATCCCAATATAGCGTGTATTTCGGTCATTTATTGAAACCATTTAGTTTTAATTTTAGTTGGTTAGCTTGGCCCGTCCCCGGAGTAAGAATAAAATCAGCAGGATTCCTTCGTCTATTTTATCAAATGTGGATGACTCAATTATCTTATCTGAAAGAAACGCATAAAATCATGGATGTCCCCATTATTCCCCTAATTTATTTTGTTTTAATATGTGATCAGTTACGTCTCTAACCACTACACCTTTCGGTGGAATATACAAAAAGATATTTTCTGGCAGTTGCTCATTGACGGTAATATAATCAATTTTTGTTTTCATAGTCGGGCTTTTTTCTGATTTACCGATGAAGTATGCTACAATACGATTATCATTCTCAGAAACCCATAATTTGCAAAAATTAGTGCCTTTATCTAAAAACTCATTTAGCTCTTTATCGGCGATTTTTATTTCTTCATCTTTCTCACTATGTTTTTTGATTCCTGAAAATAGTATTTCTTTAGAATTTGATGATTTCATAACCTTAGAAAAAGAATACCTTTTTAACAGCTCGAGAAATGTTCCTGGTAGGTCTTTATATCTTAAAAGACCTGTTCCAGTTATACCGTAAATAGTATTAAATGGCTCATTTACTGGGTCAGGTGAAACACTTGGAATGTGTATCTTTATAGCAGAAATATTCGGTTGAGGTGTTTTTATATGTGGATCTTTGTTCATTTTCTGTTGAACCCATAACCACATCCCATCGAATATAAGCATATTTTCCATCTCTACACCTAATTCAGGTGAATTCACTGTCGTTATGATCTTCATTTTTTTACCTGACTCACCAAAGACTACTGATTTGATTTCCATAAAACCATTTGGATTATGTTCACCATGTACGTTCGGATTCGAATCTGATGAACTAGGAAAGAATATTTTCGTAATTAAATTGACTTGATATTTGCGGATATCCTTTATACTGTTTATTAGTTCATGAATGGAATAATTATTGTTTGACGTGGCTGTACTACGTAATGGATATAAGGTTAGAAATAGAAACGAAATTATCGCTATTATTACTTTTGCTTTCATCTATGGCTCTTTATTTTTATAGGCCAATAAAGTATTAATCAACCAAAATCTACTTTAAAAAATATAATAGAGAAACAAAAAACATAATGGTTGAAATGTTAAAACCATAAAAAATTAATTTATATTTTTCTTTCTTTTTTTTATCTTCTTCTTTTAAATACAGTTTATAGTATTCTAAAAAGAAAGAAAAATGATGCCGAAATAAGTAGTCATCATTTATATTCTTCGATGACAATTCGATTTTCATTAGGAACGCGAATGTAGCAAAGAAAAATCCACTAATAATAAAAAGCATCGTAGGCATAATTCAATTTTTTATTTAGTTTTCCTCTTGATAACAGCATTTTTTTCTTTGCACATTTTCAACCTTTGTTCCACCAATAAATAAATCTGCATTCGGAGCATCAAGCCCTATTTGGCCTCCAGAAATATTTCCTTTGGCCTTTCCAAGTGTCAACGTACCTGAGCTAAAGCCAACACCGGCGGCGGTACCTTCGCAGAGAATAGATGCTTTTGGTCCCTTCAAGTCATTTATCGCCTTTTCCTGCGTATCGCTATTTAAACACGCTGACCACTTAGTAGCTCCTGCTGGTAAAACCCCAATTGTTAAACCAATAAATATCGTTGTTGTTTCACCTTCTTCGTACCATCCTTCTTTATTACATTTTGTCTTAAATTTACACTTTAATACTCCACCACCAAGCCCCTCACCACCGGACCCATACGAACAACTACCGCTATAATCGCATGTACCACTGGGGTCTATTAGTACTAAAGGATTATTTTTAACATAAGCAAACAGATTAATCCCCCCAATCAGCCCAATTGGATCAGTCTGAACATATCTTCCCAGCTTCGGATCATAATACCGATGGAAATTGTAATGCAGCCCGGTCTCAGCATCGTAATACTGTCCAGGAAACCGCAGATTATTTGCAACGGTTTCAACCTCTATCGAGGCCTTACCAAACGAACCGTATTTCGCCGACCAGACCACCGCCCCGGAGACCGACGTCATTTTCTGCGGAGTCCCGATATGATCGTTGTGGTAAAAGTAGTAGTCGGCGCCGATTTTCATGAAAAGCGGATCGGTGCTCATATCCGCTGTTGAGGCTTTTCGAGTCCCATAGAGCTGTTTTCTGTCCCCCCATATCTGTCAAAGAACTAAGGTACAGCTTAGTATCGAATGCCATGGCATGGCAACAATATCTTACCGTTAAAAGAAAAAGCGTTTTTTTCTTTAATCGCAAAAATAAAAGGGAAGGGATCAGCCGTCGGTTTTGATGGTCTGCGATGGATGGAACCGGGCATGAACCTCTTTGAGGTCGTTGATGGTGACGTGGGTATAAAGCTGGGTGGTTTCCAGGGATTCGTGGCCGAGCATCTCCTGGATGTGGCGTACCGGCGCGCCGTTTCTGAGCATGTGCGTGGCGCAGGTGTGCCGCAGGCCGTGGGTGGTCACTCTTTTTTTTATTCCGGCAAGGCGGGCGCAGGTCTTGACGACGATGTAAATCCCGTTGGCGACCATGGGCTTGCCCGAACGGTTCAGGATCAAATGGCCATTGTCGTCGTTTTTGACAAAGGAGGGGCGCACAAACAGGATGTAGGTCCTGATAAGCCGGCACACGCGGGCGCTGATCGGCACCACGCGGTCCTTGTTCCCCTTGCCATGGATGAGGATGTACCCGATATCGAGATCGATGTCGGGCAAACGGATATTGGCCGTCTCGGAACGCCTGATGCCCGTATCGTACAGGATCTCCAATACCAGCCGGTCCCGCTGCCCTTGGTTGGTGCGCGGGTCTGGAGCGCCCAGCAGTTTGCGGACCTCCGTATGGCTCAATATCGATCTTGGCAGGCGGCGGCCGCGTTTGGGCGACTGCAAGCAATTGCCGGGATCGCTTAACAGATACTCCTTTTGTTTAAGAAAACGGGTAAAGCCCCTGGCGGTATCGATCAGCTTTTCCCTGGCGTAAACGCTCAGGGGCGACCCCTTGGCCGTGAGACGCCAGGCAAGCTCTTCCTGGTAGTCCTCCAGCACATCCCGGCGGATATCCTCGACGGTTTCGATCTTTTCGTCCTCCAGAAAGACGGCCAGGCTTTTCAATCCATACCGGGCGCTTTTGATCGTATACGGCGAGCGCCCCAGGATCTTGAGATGTCTCAGATATTGCTTCATGGCGTTAGCGATCTTCATCAAGGACTCCCGGATGGGTGGATTCGTGGGTCTTTTTTATCTCGGCGGGCATCACCTTGGTGTAAAGCTGGGTGGTAGTCAGGCGCACATGACCCAAAAGTTTCTGCACATGGCGGATGTCTGCCCCGGCGGCCATCATGTGGGTGGCGCAGGTTCGCCTCAGCGTATGCGGCGAAACCGGCTTCTTTATGCCCGCGTCCAACCGATAGCGACGTAAAAACGTCCTTACGCTGCCTCCGGTAATGGGCTGGCCGTGGTGGTTCAAAAACAACCGCCGCTGTTGGGGACTTTTGCGCGCCCACCGGGGACGGATCTTTTCCAGATACTCCCGCAGGAACTCGACCGCCGTTTGCGACAAGGGAACCACTCGCTGTTTGCGCCCCTTTCCCTTGCGGATAAGCATCACCTTGTCGGCCAGGTCAACGTCATGGACATGCAGATGTTCCAGCTCGGCGATCCGGATGCCCGTGGCGTACATCGTCTCCATGATGGCCCGGTTGCGAAAGTGCGGCCGTAAGGAAAGGTTGGGCTGGTTCATGAGCTTTTCGACCTCCTTGACGGTCAGCACGGGACCGATCCGGCGGTTTTTGCGGCTGGTTTCCACGATGTCCCGCGCCGGATTGATCAAAAGCCTGTGGCCCTGAACAAGGTGCTCGAACAGCCTTTTGACCGGCCTCAACCGCAGGGCCTTGGACTCGGCGGCCAACCCGGTGCCCATGACCTGTTGCCGGTATTCCTCGATTACCCGGCCGGTGACTTTCCTCAGATCGTCGATGCCCCTGTCCTGGAGAAAGGCGACAAACGGCGCCAGGTTTTCCCGGTAGCTGGCCACCGTGCGGGGAGCGTAGCCGCATGAAGAGAGATGATTCCTGAACTCGGTTATACCCAGGGCAACGTCCATTTTAGCCCTCTCCCCCTTGCTTTCTCTTGCCGCTTGCCACCACGTAGTCGGCTTTTTCTTTTAATTGCAATCGGATAAGGAAGGTTTGGATCGCCTCGCAGTTCCCTCATGGTTGCCCGATCCTCCTCGAAGTCTCGGTTTTGCCCCTCGAAGTTCCCATCAGCTTCTCGATTTCGGAGACCGGCGTCAGGTTCAGATAGCACTTGCCGTTTTCTTCCTGGCCCCGATAATTGAGCAAATAACTGTACTCCTTGCCCTTGGAGCCCATGCGGGCGTAGATGTACTCAAGCTCTTCCAATTGACGGATGTGCGCCCGGATCTGCCAGTCGGTCCAGCCCAGGCGCTCGCGGATCATGCGGCGGGTAAAAAAGATCTCATCCAGCGGGCAGTCGTGTTTCTCGGCCATTTCCCTGACCATGGCCAGGATGCCGGACAAAAGGGTTCTTGACGGCGGGGCCACTTCGTCCAGGCATTGGCCCAGCACTTCATTGGCCAGGGCATTGGCCGTGTCGATATCGGAAAGGGTCACCTCGATGTAGTCCACGGGCTTGCCCTCCACCTCCACGGTTTTGATTTCCCGCTGGTACTGATGCACAAAGGCCACCGTGCGGATCAGCCCCAGGTACTTCTTGTGGTCCCTTCGGGTTCTGAGTGAGTGGTTGGGGTAGGAGAGATATGCAGTAAAGGGATTGACCACGGACAAGGGCTTTAAAAGCCGCTGCGCGTTGTGGTGCTTTTTAACGATGTGCTCGCTTTTTTTCTTTCTCACCAGGCCTTCCAGGGTTTCGGCCTCGCGCTGCATTTCATGGATGGCACAGGTCATCTCGGCGGACTCGTCGATGGTGAGGAACAAAAAACGGGAGGCGGTTTCGCCCTCCAGCTCGGCGGCCGTGGTGGTGATCATCACCGCTACCGGACCGTTGACCGTGTATTCCTCGGTTCTCATCTTGCCCGTGGCCGTGTCCTTGCCCGTGGCCGCCACGGTGATCTTTTTGGAGCTTTGGATGTTGCGGATACTGTAGGCCGCACCGCCCATGCCCGCCTCCTCCTCGATGGCCAGGATCTTGTTCACCAAAGAGTCTTCGTCCTTGTAAAAAAGGGCCTGGTCGGTGATGCGGGTGTACTTGACGTAATCCTCGTCCGGCACAAGGGATAAAATGGCGTCCTGAAGGGTGGACTTGCCTGCGGCGGATCTCGACTGGATCAGCACGGACAGGGGCTCCGCAGTTTTCCTGGATACGGCCGCCAGGTAACCCACCAGCTTGTTGGTCTTCTCGCCGGTCACCCCCAGGGTCTTAAGATCGGCCAGGATTTCGGCGAACATGTCCGGATTCTTTAAAAACCGCAGGGCATCGGTCTTTTCCTTGCCCGTGGGCGTGTGGGAGGCTTGTTCCCGTGCCTTTGGCTTCCAGGCCTCGGCCAGTTCCAGGATCTTGCCCAGATCCTCCCTGACCAGCTCCTCGGCCGCCCCGAACAGATCGGCGCACAGTTTAGCGAACCAGGTTCTTGAACGGG
Source organism: uncultured Desulfosarcina sp. (assembly GCA_963668455.2). Taxonomy (GTDB): domain Bacteria; phylum Desulfobacterota; class Desulfobacteria; order Desulfobacterales; family Desulfosarcinaceae; genus Desulfosarcina. The sequence continues at coordinate 5,211 of CAXXOY010000006.1, read as the reverse complement.
ACGAATACAGATCGATGGTGGAAAGCTCGAAAGGCGTGTTGCCCGATACATCGCTCAATGCCTTGATGGCGGCCTTTAATTGGGTGTCTCCTCTTTGGATGCCCTTGATTTCGTACCGGCGCTTCCCATAGCCCACGACGAAGCCGTGGTCGGTCTCGGTGTATAGGCATTGCTCACGGGCCTGGACCTTTTCCGATTGCTCCAGGCTTCGGGGATTGGCCTGTTTTAGAAGCTTTTCGAACTGTTCCGGCGTATGGCGTTTGAAGTAGATGTTCACGTCCTTGGCCGGCAGCTCCACCACATGAGAATCAATCTTTTTTTCTTTTAACTGCAAAGAGACTTTTTGTGCGGCTTCGCGCCCTGCCTCGTCGGCATCGAATACCAGGTAGGCCTCTTTGATCTTGCGCTTAAAAAATAAAAGATGCTCATCAAGTAGACCGTTGACGCCGTAGATCGGCATGGTGTTCTTGAAGCCTTGGTCGTAAAGGGTCAGGGCGTCGATGATGGATTCTGTCAGGATCAGGGTTTGGGAACGGTTGGCCGCCTGGCGGTTGACCAGGCCAAATCTGGGACCGGAGAGGTACAGGTGACGGGCATCGCCGGGTTTGTCCTCGATTCTGCGCCCGTACAGGCTCACAACGGCGTCTTGTTCGTCCAGCAGGGGAAAGACCACGCAGTTGTAGAACATCTCGTTGCCCTTGGCGTTTAAAATGCCGATGCGCTTCAAGGCGTTGATGACTTCCGGATCGTCCGGCAGGATGCCTTTCAGGGTGCCGTTGACGTAGCCCGCGCCAAAGTCTTTTATCGATTGGTTGTCGGTTATGCCCCGCTCTTCCTTGAGATAGGCCATGCCCCGTGGATCTTCGCTCAAGGTGTGCTGGTAATAGTTCATCACGCGGGCCAGCAGCTTGCCGTCCTTGACGGAATGGGGTGCGGTCTTTGGTTTGGGTTTTGGCTTACCGCTTACCGACAACCGGGCCACCGCCTCCTTGAAGTCCACCTTGTCGAACAGCTCCACGAACCGGATCGCATCCCCGGCCGCGCCGCAGCCAAAGCACTGGAACAGGTTTTTATCGGGATTGACGGATAAAGACGGGTTTTTGTCATTGTGAAAGGGGCACAGGCCGAACCAGCCTTTACCGTTTTTCTTTAACTCGACGCCCCGGGACTCCACCAGGGCCACCAGATCAGTACGCTTGGCCTGATCGATGACCGCCTGTTCTATTGCCATATTTTCTCTCCCCTTGTTCTCGTAATCTCGCAAAAAGAACGTCCCGCAAGTGATTCAACGTTTGCCGCAATTCGATTGCGTTGACCTGCGCTTGTCCGTTGCGATAGTCCAAATCCACCTGCAAGATGCCGTCACCCTCAATCAAAAAACTGACGATGCCGCGTTTGCGTTCTTTGAGCCGCACTCCGGCCAGGCGGCCGCCATTGCATAAAAAGACCGCGCTTTTAAATATGTCCGTGGTCTCAAGGCGATGGGCCTGCATATGGGATCACCTCCTTTCGTTGATATTTACGGGGAGATACGATAGATAAAGCAAAACGGTTCGAGACAGCGAACGCCGTCCGGGACGTTTTCCCCGGCCATCAACCAAGACCCGCCAAAGTCATCCGGTTGATGGCCTTTTTTATCTAAAATTCCGCCCCGAAAGACGATTCTGACCTAAAAAATGGGAACACTATTGGTATAAGAAATAACCAATGTGGTGATATGTGTCAACACAAAAAACTTGATCCAATTCCAAAACAAGGGCAGACTAAGGTAAATTTATACATTAAGTTGCCTGAATAAACATCTTTAAGGAGCTAATATGGCCTTGGGAGATCGGATCAAACAACTGCGCCAACAACGCGGATGGTCACAGGCTCAGCTTTCTAAAAAGCTCAACGTGCACCAAAAACAGATTTCCGGTTATGAGCGCGGCATACACAGCCCATCCATCGAATTGCTTGTCCGGATGGCCGAACTGTTCAATGTTTCGTTGGATTACATCGCCTTTGACGGTCGGGATGAAAAAAATGTGGTTCCCATTGCAGACCGAGAGTTGATGCAGACGGTTCAATTGGTCGATCAGCTTTCGGAAGAAGACAGAACCACGATAAAAGCCGTGCTTAACACCTTTATCGTCAAAAACAGGTTCCAGCGGCTTGCTTCCGAGACACAACAGCCCGCGGTTTGAAAACGATGGCGGAAAATTCGGATATTTTAGCGCAAGTTCGTCATGGCGCGAAAAAAAGGATCTTATTCCTCCCGCATGCAATCCGGCAAATGGCCAGGCCGGATCGGATGATCACCACCGCCGAAATACGAATGGTTATTGCAAACGGTGAGGTCATCGAGGATTACCCGAACGATGTCAGGGGGCATAGTTGCCTGATATTGGGATTTGCGGATAGACGGTCTCTACACGTTGTGTGTTCGCCCAAGGACGATTATTTGGCCATCATTACCGCCTATGTTCCCAGCGATCAGGAATGGGAGCGCGGTTATCGAAAAAGGAAAAAGAAATGAAGTGCATGCATTGCCAGGGAGAGATGAAAAGAGGAACGGCGCCTTTTCATATTGACCGCCGGGAATATCATTTAACCTTGGACGCCGTTCCGGCCTGGGTCTGCCGGCAATGCGGCGAAGTCTATTTTGACGAACCGGAGGTCGATTCGATCCAAGAGATTATCCAAGCTGTCGAGGACCGATCCAAAAAGTTAACCGCCGCCGCATGAAGTCTGGTTGAACGCCGGGCCTGTCATGTTCCTTGCGGGCTTCTGACATAATCCAAACTCACTTATCGGACAGAGCCGAAAAAAAACGGCCATCCGATAAGTCGGATTATATCATCAGGAGCAAGGAACCCGCCAGGCCCCGCAGGAGGGTGAGGGGTGGCGGGCAAAGATGGCGCTTTGGCGGGAGCGTGATGACGGCGTCGGATTTGATATCTCTTCCCGCCCACCGCCCAGAAAAAAACGGCGGTTAAAAGAGAAAATGAGTTCCTCAACCGCCGTCCGTCAATAATTAATATTTAAGATGCGACCCTTGATCCTCCCATCATCATTCCGGCCGTTGTTCTGATGGAGGTGTTGTATTTATTTGAAAAAAACCGCATTCAGATCGGCCTGTTGCAGACCGAGGACCTGATGGAAAGCCAAAATTATAAATTCGAGCCGCTCAGCTTCGAAATCCTCAAAACGGCATCGGAAATCGACGATATCCCCGAGTTGCACGACCGATTGATCGCCGCCACCGCAAAGTATTTTGACCTGCCCATAATCACCAACGATCCGGTAATCAGCAGATCAAGGTTCGTTCAAATCCTGGAATAAAAAGGAAATGGCGGCTACAGGAGAAAGGTCCTTCAACCGCCGTCTATTTTGTCAAATAATATGGGGAGCCCCTTTTGTTCTCCAAAATGCGCTTTTATTTTTCATACCGACAGTTATGCGGCCAAATGGTCAATGGTTATTTTTCAAATTTTTATTCCCCTCTCCAGGGATTGCTCTTTTTAAGAAAGAAAGGACTTTAGGAAGAACAAAAAACCATTGAAAATATCCAGCAAAAACGAAACAAATCCACCTTATTATCATTTCGACTTCAATCGAAAAAAGAGCGCCCGGTATTATCATAGATTTTATTGAAAATAGTGCCCATACAGCATAGCCAACCGGAAAAGTAATTGCTATCATCACTCGAACAAAACCAATTATTGCTTCTTGGTTTCTAAAATCATTGCTATGTGAAAACAAATCCCACAATATCCAGGCGCAAGCAACGAACCATAATATTTTTATTGAGAGGAAGACTTTTTCTTTCAATTAGTTAGCATCCCTTTTCTGACAAGACGTTACACAATCACTGAAAGTGGTGCTTGAATATTCTTGACAGTCTGTCCCTGGCCCTATGTCATAATTTGGACGCTCGCCAGACCATTTTTTGTTTAGACACTCCTCAACGCAAAAGTCTGTATCATCGTCGATCAACTCACAAGTATTTTCATGATAATAGTCATCTTTCGGATTTGAAGGCACCCCTGGTTCCATGACAAGAGGCCAATTAGGCCCAGGACTAGTGCTATCACACTTCATTGATCCATCTGGAAGTGTGATACAATTGTATTCATGATAGAGTTTTAATACTTTTTTATGGAATGGTATCTTATCGCCAGGTTTACCAGGCTTGAGAGGCCTTTGACATCTATAAACTTTTAAACCTGTATGATCTATGTATATAAGGGGATTGTTCGACGCATACAGAAATAGATTTTTGCCACCCCAGAACCCAATCGGATCAGGCCTTGTATATCTTCCAACTTCCACACTGAAATACCTGAACCAATTGTAATGCAGCCCGGTCTCAACATCTTCGTACTGGCCCGCAAATCTCAGATTATTGGTAACATTTCCAACATCGACCGAAGCTTTACCAAAAGAACTATACGTCGCACTCCAAACCACTGCCCCGGAGACCGACGTCATTTTCTGCGGAGTCCCGATATGATCGTTGTGGTAAAAGTAGTAGTCGGCGCCGATTTTCATGAAAAGCGGATCGGTGCTCATATCCGCTGTTGAGGCTTTTCGAGTCCCATAGAGCTGTTTTCTGTCCCCCCATATCTGTCAAAGAACTAAGGTACAGCTTAGTATCGAATGCCATGGCATGGCAACAATATCTTACCGTTAAAAGAAAAAGCGTTTTTTTCTTTAATCGCAAAAATAAAAGGGAAGGGATCAGCCGTCGGTTTTGATGGTCTGCGATGGATGGAACCGGGCATGAACCTCTTTGAGGTCGTTGATGGTGACGTGGGTATAAAGCTGGGTGGTTTCCAGGGATTCGTGGCCGAGCATCTCCTGGATGTGGCGTACCGGCGCGCCGTTTCTGAGCATGTGCGTGGCGCAGGTGTGCCGCAGGCCGTGGGTGGTCACTCTTTTTTTTATTCCGGCAAGGCGGGCGCAGGTCTTGACGACGATGTAAATCCCGTTGGCGACCATGGGCTTGCCCGAACGGTTCAGGATCAAATGGCCATTGTCGTCGTTTTTGACAAAGGAGGGGCGCACAAACAGGATGTAGGTCCTGATAAGCCGGCACACGCGGGCGCTGATCGGCACCACGCGGTCCTTGTTCCCCTTGCCATGGATGAGGATGTACCCGATATCGAGATCGATGTCGGGCAAACGGATATTGGCCGTCTCGGAACGCCTGATGCCCGTATCGTACAG
>CAXXOY010000005.1:0-1484631 GCA_963668455.2 uncultured Desulfosarcina sp. | reverse complement strand
GGGGCCTACGAAAAGTATTTCGCGGGCGAGCTTTCCGATTTCACCCTGGAGGATGCGTCCATTGAAGAGTCCACCCAAATCCTGAAAAATTACCCAACCCCTCAGGATATGAAGAGTTTCTAATGGACCCATTGGTTTTGGAACGACGATGTCCCCGCCTCGGCGGGGACGTAACGTTTGCCTATTGCTGCGAATGCGAGGCGAAAAAACGCCCCTGCTTCAAAATCCTGGATTGCTGGTGGGAACGTTTTGATGTGGCCGCCTACTTGAAAACCCGCCTGTCGCCCGAAGTATTTGACAAGCTTTCCACCCACCGTGCGCCACCCAACAAGGTGGCCAGCCTGGTGGAACTGATCCGGCAAGCCCGTGAACGAACGTTAGAAAAGCCGGCTTCCGAAGACCTATAGGACGCGGTGACCAGGCCGGCGCCCAAAACAGGAGTCTTATTCATGGACCCCTCCTGTTTTTCATTACTCGGACTCGCCTTCCAGTTCCGGAAACATGGTGGCCATGGCAAATGCCATGGGAAATGAGTTATCCGCGGCCAGTTCCAGGAAGCGGATGCGGCGGCAAAGCTCGCGGGCTTCCGCACGGATGGATTTGTCCAGAAGGGCCATGACCACGCCCACGCCGGCCAGATTCTCCTTGGGCTCCACCTGACTTTCCCCAACGATGGCGGGCAGCATGCCGATGGTCAGGGCGTTCTTCCAATTGAAGCGGGCGCCGAAGGAGCCGGTCAGGACGGTGCGGTCGATGTGATCGATGCCGGCCTTTTTCATGAGAAATTCAATGCCCGTGGAAAGCGCTCCCTTGGCCAGTTGGATTTGGCGCACATCCTTCAGCGCGACCGATACCGGATCGCCGGTGGCGCTGTCCGCCTTGTCGACGAGGGTGTAGGTCCGGCCGATGCCCTCCTCATCCTGGATGACATTGCGGGACTCCTCGTTGAGCCGGCCGGTGGGCAGGATGGCGCCGATCTGGCGCAACGAGGCGATGGCGTCGATGATACCGGAACCGCACATGCCCATGGGACGGTTTTTCCCATCCTCGCCAAGGGTTTCATACGTCACGCCGTTGTTTTCGTGGTCGGGCCAGACGCGATGAATGGCTCCGGATACGGCGCGCATGCCGCAGGATATCTGGGCGCCTTCCAGGGCCGGGCCGGTGGCGCAACTGGTGACCCACAACCCCTCCCGGCTACCCAAAACCACCTCGCCATTGGTGCCGATATCCACGATCAGTGTGATTTCGTCACGTGCGTGGGGCCGGTTGGCCAAGATGGCGGCCATGGTGTCGCCACCCACGAATCCTGAAATCACGGGCATGAGAAAAACCGGCACGGCCGGATCGACGGCCAATCCAAGGTCGCCGGCATTCAGGAACGGTGGAATCAAGGTCAGAGGAAAATAGGGCGACTGGCCCAGACGGCCGGGGTTCATCTCGGCAAAGATCTGCTGCATGGTGGTGTTGCCGCATAGGGCTACTTCGTCGATATCGTCCGGCGTTGCCCCAATTGTCTCCAGGCAACGGGTCATGAGAAGATTGACCCCCTCGGCGGCCAGCCGCTGGAGCTGATGCAGGTGCTCGCTTTTCTCGGTGGCATATCCGATGCGGCTGATGACATCCTCCCCATATCGCCGTTGGGGATTGACGCAGGAGTCCGCCATCAGCAGGTTGCCTGTCTCCAAGTCGCACAGGTAGCCCGCAACCGATGTGGTCCCCAGGTCCACGGCGAATCCCAGACGACGCGGTTGTGCGCCGGAGAGAATTCGCCGGATGCCGGTCTCTTCATGCAAGACCAGGGTAACGTCTTTCAAATTACCCTTGTACCGCCCCAGGCTGCGCAGGGACGCCGCGTCGGCCGTGGCCGCTTTTGAATCGCCGGTCTGCCTGGCAAGCCATCCCACCAGACTCTCCGGGATATTATCCTGGGCCGGCTCTGCTGAACAGTCGCTGAGAATAATCCGTTTTGTCATCGGATCCACCGGGTAGGTGCCGGAAATGCCGGTTTTTCCCCTGGTCTCGGCGCTCTCCGCCAGATCCTCGGGGATGGTGATCGTTCCGGAGGCAATGGCCCGTGCCCGGCACGCCAATCGAAAGCCTTCCTCGACCTGGGCCGGTGTCAGGCGGTTGCGTTCATCATCCGACAGGGGCGAGAAACTCTCCGGGGGAGAGACGATCACCCGACATTTGCCGCACACCCCCATGCCGCCGCAATCGGCGCGGATATCGATTCCGTGATCGCTTGCCAGCTCGTGGATGGTTTTGCTTTCGTCAACGGCAATGCGCAAACCGGTGGGTTCAAATTTAATCCGCCGATCGACAAAAAGGTTCTCGATGGCCTGCCGGTCTACTTTTCCCGTGGCCGCCATGGGAATTTTATCCACCATACGCAGGTGCCGGGGACGTTCATGGGGTTCGAGCACATCGGCCAGCTTCTCGCGGACATTGTCGGCGGAAAGATCGCCTTCGATCACGGCCATGATTTCGCTGTCACGGCCGGTCTCCACGGACCGGACCAACACCTGGGCATCGTTGACACCGTCCACGGCCTGAATCGCCAGGCGGACCTTATCCAGATCCACCCGGTTACCGCCCACTTTGACAATATTGTCCACCCGGCCGGCCACCACAAACCCCTCCGTGCCGTGGGGCCTTACCCGGTCGGCCACCGTAAACCAGCCGCTTTCGCGGATGGGCAGCTCGCGGGAAAGAAAAGCCGATTGGATATCCAGACTGTCTCCGGCCACCCGCCAGGTGATACAGTCAAAGGGCGTAAATCCTTCTTCCTCCCGGGCGCGACAGCGGGTGGCGATGCCGCCGGTCTCCGTGGAACCGTATATTTCGAACAACTCGACACCGGTCGCATCGGAAAATGCCGTGCCGTCTGCCTCGGCAAGGGGGCCCGCCGAGGAAAAGGCCAGCCGCATGCCCCCTTTTGTGGGCGGGTTTTCCTTGAGCGCCCGGTAATGGATCGGAACGCTGATCAAAATCGTGGGCGAGGCCTCGGCCATCTGTTTTTTGATTTCTTCCGGAAAAGAGGGCGTCGGCCCCACCACTCGGGCCGATGCCACCAACGGCAAAAGCAGGGAGTAGAGCATGCCGTAAATATGCGTGGCCGGAACCGTTGCCAGAATGCGGTCGTTCTGGCCGACCTCGAAGCGGTCCACAAGATACCCCACCTCGCCGAGAAGATTGGCGGCGCTTTTGGACCACAGGCGCGGCGTGCCGGTGGACCCGCCGGTGAACAAAAGCACCCAGGGATGATCCGGGTCCGGCTCGTTCTCGGAAGAAAGTGTTTCCACCTCCTCGGTCAACCGGGCGATGTCAATTGCGGTGGCCCCGGCCGGCAAGGGGGTGTCTGAAGCGACAATGGCATGGCTGAAGTCGGTTGCCTTTTTGATCTCCGAAAACGCCGCCTCGGAAAGGGCATGGGGGATGATGAGCGGCGGTCCGCCGGCCAGGGAGGCCAGCATGGCGGCGGCCAGGGTTGCGCGATCATCGGTCCATAAACAGATTGGCGCCTCTTTTTGAGCCTGCCTGTCGAACGAAAATTTGATTCGCCTGGCCATCCGGTAAAGATCGCCATAATTCAAACCGGGCATGGTAAACGCCTGCCCCGGACGGTCCGGACCTGCCAGCAGACGGGTGATTATCTGGGCAACGGGTTGCTTGGTTTGTTCAGTGGGTGACATGTGGCTACATTTTCCCTGTGAAAGTTCTTTGCAAAGGTTAGTACTTTTCTTGTGCCTAAATTCTGCGATTCCCATGGAGACCAAAATATAAATCGCCTGATTTAGTTGTGTTAATACAGGGGGCAGTCCGGGTCAAGGTGGTAGGTGGCAAATATGGGGAATACGGCAAATGAAATAACACGCTGACAATCTGTATCGCCATTGGTATCAGCGAAGGGGCTATCGGTGTGGATGAGATGGCAGCGTCCGTTGGGTCGGACGCAGCGATACCCGACACCGCATGACGGCATTTCATGGATTGCATTCCGCATTTATTTTGAACCAAATCAGGCGATTGTCGAGCTTGCCGCATATACAAGGCGGATGTCTTTCCGCTATAGTAGGCTCAATGCCGTTTCCTTAGCAATTCGTTTTATACTCAAAGAAAAAGCGTTGTAATTTGACTCTGTGCCTCCTCGGAAATTTTCTATTGGGTCTTACAGCTTCTGTAGTTCGGATAAATATTTCACGGAGTTTATCTGTAATTTCTACGACTTTTGGAATGATTTGATGAAAAATATGAACAATCGTATGCTTCATTTTTGCCAAGGCCTGAGTGAAATTTATCTGGTGTAAATATTTCAGCTTTTTGGATTTTGAAATAATTTGTTGTTTTGTTGTGCTGGCCACGGCTGCTGTAAAGTTCTTTGAAAATAGTTTTGCATGGAAATCCTGATAGACTGAACGGTAGGTCTTACCGGAAAAGTTTTCGATTTGGATGCGGTATTTCAAAGTTTTATAATCCTCTTCTACCGGCCAGCGCAGATGGTACAGTTCCGAAAATTGTTCATGCGGATGCGTTTCCATGTTCTTCAATGATGTGATGAGTATTTCTGTCTCTCCAGAATCCAGCTCAACTCGAATAAAGCGTACCTTGATCGGCTTGTTATCAATCCCCATTCTATGGGACTTGCGAAGAGATTGAGGAGTGGGAATGATCTTAGCGATTTGTTCCTTTTTTCCTGAATGGTAGAACTTTTCAACCAATTTCCATTGATTGTACGAGACCCTGGCGCAGAAATTAGCTCCCATTGATAAAATCAGAGCGAACAGCCAATGAGAAGGATATCCACGATCCAAAAGGATAAGATCACTGGGATGGATCTTTTTAAAATGTCTTGCTGCTAGCTCCCTTTCGCCTTTACTTTTGGGGCTGATGATGGCATCGACAGTGATTTTGTTGAGCACATCGAACATTTGAGAGCTCCTGGCTTTTGGGCAAGTTCTATCGCCCCTCGTAGGATTCCAGGCACCAAAATGATTTTCAATGTTTGCTTCGCGCGGTAATCTGAGTGTTGTGCCATCTACGGCAAGGAGGTTGAATCCGAACCACGTTTCCGATCTGAAATGATTGTAAAAGAAATTCACCATGTGATCGTTTAGCTCTATAAAGGCGTTATGCTTCAGTTTTGCACGGGCTTTGGACAAATTTCCTTTATACAAAATACGTTCTGGAACCTCGGCATGGTGAAGGACCTGGAAATATCGATCCAGTTCTTCTTGATATGATTGGTTGTTTATGTTCATTAAAAAGAAAATGAGTTCATGAAACGGCAAAAGCCTATTTCGAGTAAAATCTTTTGGATTTTCTTTGTTTCTATCTCGGAAATTATTAGAATGGATGATATTTTTTATAGATTCAACAAGTTGTGGCACACATGTGGCAAATCAAGCTCCATGCCAATCTTCTCATTTTCAATCATTTTTTCTCCTTTTATGGTGGGATTTGTTCCGCAATAAAGCATGTAGTATTATAGCATAACCCATTGTTTATTTAAAGTTTTTTAACATCTCTCCGCTTAAGGAAACGGCATTGATAGTAGGCTATGCGGGAAGACATCCAACGCCGTAGATACGGTAAGATCGGCAAACCCAACGGGTTTCAAATTTTGGGAGGTCATCATGGCGCAATGCATTATAAATCATATGCTTTTCATGGAGACCAAAATTTGAATCGCCTGATTTAGGTTTGAATAAAGCCGGATTAAATCCCCCTCACCCCGGCCCTCTCCCGCAAGGGGCGAGGGAGCGCCAACCTGGAATTGCGTAAGCGGCCCTGGAGTTGATTCGCTTAAGTCAACAACATTGACTGGGGGCGGAATGCGGTATGTGAACAGTTTGTATCTCATGTTATCTGGTTCCCACGCTCCGCGTGGGAACCTCAACTCCCCTCCTGGTATGATGGAAAACAAATGCCGCTCCCACGCTGAGCGTGGGAGCGAGGGAACAGCATTTCACGGTTTATTTTCATTGTTGGGTTTCATTGCATTCAACCCAACCTACGCGGCTAATCCCGGTTCCAAAACCCGCTCCGGCCAATCCCTTGCGTGCCCGGGCGGCTACGCACGCCGGACCCTGCAAGGGATCGGCCTCCGCTGACCCTCGTGCTTTTTGGCGGGTCATCAATTTTCTTTTGCAAAATGTAAAACTAATTGGTCCTGGCAAGGCGAAAGCCCAAGCTGAAGACCCGGCGGCCCGGCGCGACCCTGCCGCGATAGGCCGAGCGGCAGCTCCTGGCGCAGTTGATCCAGCAGCCGCCCCGGCTCACCCGGTACTCGCCCGATGAGGGGCCTTTGGGATCGGTTGTCGAGCCCGAGGGATAATCCCCATACCAATCCTGACACCACTCCCGAACATTGCCGTACATGTCGTGTAGCCCCCAGGCGTTGGATGGAAAGCTGCCTACGGATACTGGTTTCTTATGATATTGGCCCTTACCGCAGCCAGGCATGGGATAATTGCCATTGTAATTGGCCTGGTCCGTGGACAAACAGTTTCCAAAGGAAAAGGGCGTTCGGGTTCCGGCTCGGGCTGCGTATTCCCACTCCGCCTCCGTGGGCAGGCGGTATTTATCCGTTCCTTCCATACGGTTTAATTTTTTAATAAATTGTTGGGCGTCTTCCCAGGAAACCTGTTCCACCGGGCAGTCGGAACCGCAATTCTTAAAAGAGGAGGGGTTGCCGCCCATTACCTGCTGCCATTGCCCCTGGGTTACCTCCGTGGACTGTAAATAGTAGCCTTGGGTCAGGGTTACCTGATGCCGGCGTTCATCTTGGTCTCTTTCCGGCTCGTTGGACGGACTGCCCATCGTGAATGTGCCGGGTTTGATATAGACGAATTCCATCCCCAGACTGTTGGTAATGCGGGACTTGGAGGCGGTTGTAGCCGGAGTAACCGATGCCACGGGTGGCGCGGCAGCATAACCGCCGGACAATGAAAAGCTGGTCCGTTTGTCCTCACCGGCCGCAAGGCTTACCCAGCGGGTCTGCTTGCCATAACCGCTTGCCGAAACCTCCACATGGTAATCGCCGGGGGCCAGTTCCATCCCCTGATAATATTTGGGGCCGATATTGAGAATCCGGATTCGGGCGTCCGATGGGGTGGTGTCCACGTATAGACGGGCTGTTTTGGGGCCTTGCTCGGTGAGGTACGCCTCCAGCGAGGCCAGGCGGCCCGAGGTTATTTCAACATTGGTGCGATAGGTATCGTACCCGTCCTTCTTCACCTGCACCCGATGGGAACCGGCCGACAGTTCCAGGGACATCAGCGGGACTCCGCCGACAAATTTCCCGTCCACGAACACCTGTGCGCCGGTTATGTTGGACGATACCGACAGGCGGCCTTGGCTGGCTACCGACGTGGGGGTTGACGTCTCAATCACCGCGCCCGAACTGGCCAGAACAACACGCCCCATCAGGGACGAGGAATCCCATGGCACTTGCGAGCCCTTTGTTTTGGCATACACGTCCCTTCTCACTTTCCGGAACACCTCTTCCACGGTCAGCCCCGGCTGGGTCATGTGCTTGAGAATGTGCTGCGTGTATATCCCGTTGCGCCCGTCGCCGTCGGCCGCAACCGACCCGGGCGACGTGGCGTAGGCGATGAACGACCCGCTGCCGGCGCGCATGACGATCAACCCTCGATTCGTACTACGGAAACTGCGTTTGAAGGGGTTATCACGGCAGGCGTCCAGGATCACGATATTGACCTTGCAGCCCGACTCCTCCATAGCCGACAGCACGCGACCGGCGTTAACCGCCTCGTACTCCACGTCCGCTTCGCGCTTGATATGAACGCCCACCGGTATCAGATAGTTGCCCCCATGGATCTGCATCCCGTGACCGGCAAAGAAAAACAGGCCGACGTCCGAACGCTTGAGCTTCTGATTAAAGCGGTCGATGGCATCCAGCATCTTTCCCTTGTTTATATTGGTCTCGACGATCACATCGAATCCCAGGCGCTTCAGGGAGTCCGCCATGTCATTTGCGTCGTTGGTGGGATTGGCAAGCGGCGTGCTGCGGTAGGCGGCATTTCCGATGACAAGGGCCGTGCGCGTGGAAGCGCCCGCCGGCAGGGCGCACCACAGCAGGATGAGAATAATCAATCCCGCTTGCCATGACAGGTATTTTGAGTTTTCGATCGTGTGTCTTGAAAACGCGGATACCAAATGATGGTCCATGGATCACCTCCGAGCAGATGAATTCAACCCAATTGTTTTTCGTGTGGATCGATACCGTAAGCATGGTGAATGGTGCCGCCGTTAAATATTAGACAACTATCGAGAAAATTACAAATTGGAGAGGCGCGGGATGGTCGGCCTTTTCCCGATGGCGATTACCAATGCAGGGCAACCGCATTTGAATTTAATGATAAGGCAAATGCCATCTTATCCTCCTCATCCTGTCCTTCTCCCTCCGGGGGAGAAGGGACGGTTGCCGGCTACTTCACAGCCTATAAAAAGGGGGGCTCAAATCCCGACCGGCGCACGGTGTTTCTTAAGTCAACAACATTGAGGGCCGGGGTGAGGGGGAATAAAATAGAGCAATTTTCCAAATGCGGTTGCCCGGCCGGAGAGGCGAACGAACCCAGGGAGCGAGGAGAATCCCGTCGGCGACTCCCTGCCCCGACCCGTGGGAGCCGGCCATGCCTGCGACAAGTTGTATCGCGGTCATGGATCGCTCCCACAAGTCCCGTGGATGATTTGGCCATCGCAATCGTCTGTTATTTCATTTCGATACCGATACCGATTGGGGACCACTTTTTTTGCATGACGCACTGGCTGAGGCGTACCACCGACCTTGCTTGACAGACCAAATAAAATCAACTAATTCCATCCCATGACAATTTCTACCAACCGCCTATGCGATTTCGAGTTCAACAGAGAAACCATCGCCGAAACGGCCGCCGAAAACCGCCTGTTGACCATGGAGATCGAATTCAGCCTGCTCTGCAATTTCCGCTGCCCCTATTGCTATGTACCCACCGAGACCGATCTGGCGAACGAATTGTCCGGCGCGGAAATCCGGAATGTCCTGCTCCAGGCCGGGGCACTGGGCGCGAGAAGAATCATCATCCTGGGCGGAGAGCCCAGCATCTATCCCGACATCCGAGAAATGATCGATTTCATCCTGGACCAAGGCATGGGTGTGGAGATATTCACCAACGGCAGCGGCATCACCGCCGACTTTGCCGGGTGGCTGGCCGAACGACGCGTGCGGGTGGTGCTCAAGATGAACACCTTCGATGAAGAACTGCAGGATCGTCTGTCCGGCAGACCGAACGCCGGCCGGATCATTGCCGATGCCTTCCGGCATCTCAAACGGGCCGGTTATCCATCCGATGATCTGTTTCTGGCGGTAAGCACCATCATCTGCCGCCAGAACCTGGAGGAACTTCCCAAGTTGTGGTGCTGGCTCAGGGATCAAGGTGTCTCACCCTATTTTGAAATCATAACCCCTCAGGCCAATGCCCTCGACAACCAATGGCTCTTCGTCGAGCCGCCAAGGCTTAGGGACCTGTTCGAGGAGTTGGCCCGCATCGATCGCAGCCGCTATGACCGCGTTTGGGATGTTCAGCCGCCCCTGGTGGGCAACCGCTGCCTGCGCCATCAGTTCTCCTGTCTGGTCACCGCCAGGGGAGAAGTGACGCCCTGTGTGGGTGTAAACCTGGCATTGGGAAACGTTCGCCGACAGTCACTAAAATCGATCATCGAAAACAGCGCCGTTCTCAAGGATCTGAAAAACCACCGCCAAACCATCAAAGGCCCCTGCAAGAGCTGCGAGTTGGCCGATGGCTGTTATGGCTGCCGCGGAGCGGCTTACCAGATCACCGGCGATTACCTGGCCTCCGATCCTTTATGTTGGCGCAACGCCAATCCAGAGCAGTAAATCGTCTTTTTATGTCCAGCGACCTTCTCCCCTTTCCCAAAAACGTATCAAACGCCACGCGAGGATTCTTCGGCTACCTGACGGTTTTTCTCTCGGCCTTTTGCTTCTATTTTTCCACCGTGGTTATCCGCTGGTCCCGTGACGTCGTAACCATCGACGCGGCCTATTTTGTTTTTGCCCGCTTTCTGTTGGGATTTCTGACCGTTTGCGCGGCCATGGCGATTAAACGACAAGGGCCGGTGGCCAAGCGTTACGATTTACTGATCGGTCGTACCGTCGGCAATTGCATCGCCGTTTTCTGCTTTTTTCAGGCCGTGCACTACACCTCCGTGGCCGAGGCCAATATCCTGAACATGACCTATCCCATGTTCATCGCCATTATGTCCTGGCTTTTCCTGCGCGACCAGCGAGACCCGGTGGCCCTGATCATGGCGGGGGTGGCCCTTGGCGGTGTATGGCTGATCCTGCGGCCGGATCGCATGGGGTTATGCGTCTATAGCTTGTGGGGGCTTAGTTCGGGCATCAGCGGCGCCGTGGCCATTTTCTGCCTGAACCTCAGTCGGCGGTATCACGATTCCAATACGGTGCTGTTTTACATGTTCGGACTTGGTACCATATTGATCTATATACTGTTCCACGCCAAAATATTTTGGCCCAATCCCACCGTATTATATTACCTGGCCCTTTGCGGCGGGACCGGAGTCGTTGGGCAATTTCTCCTCACCCTGGGATTTCGGTACGTCACCGCCGTGGAAGGCGGCGTGATCTCTTCGTCACGTATCCTTTTGGCCGCGGTGCTTGGCCCTTTCCTGGCTGCTGAACCGCTTTTGAGCTTGGTGGGATGGGTCGGCGCGGCGATGATTTTTGGGGCAAATGTTGTTTTAGCCATAAGAAAAGGGCATTAATTTACGGCTATTCCTTTTTCTGGTCATCCGTCATGGACAGAAAATCCAACAATACCGACCGGCTGGGTTGCCCGGCAACCAGTTTCTTTTTCTTTTCCTTTGAGAGTTGCTTTATACGGTATTCGATCTGGTGGGAGAGGCGTTTGGATCCGACGCGGCAACTGTAAACCAAACGGACCGGCGCAAAAGCCCGCGTATAACGGGCCGCCAAACGACCTTTCTCCGTATGCTCGCCAAGCCGCCTGCCTACGTCCGTGGTGACCCCGGTGTACAAGGCTCCATTACCGCAGCTCAAAATGTAAACGTACCAAACTGCTGAAGGGGACTTAGCGATGATAGTCAAAACGTCTCCCAAAATTTGAAATCCGTTGGGCTTGCCGGTCTTACCGTATCTCCGATGTTGGATGTCTTCCCGCATAGCCTACCATAGCGGAAAGCTCGACAATCGCCCAGTTTAAGAAGATGCAATAATTCTCTCTACGGATTCGCCTATTTCATCTTCTATCTGTAACTTAAATAGTCGTGCTATTTCTTGTGCGCGATCAAGTTTTTCCAAAAAGAATGTATTCCCGCGATTACGCTCGCGCAAGGACGAAAACCTGCGGTCAAGAGTGGTTGGTCGATCATATTCAATGAGGTAGTCGATGAGAGGTACAATCTTTTCTTCAATTGTACGGGGTTCAAAATTACTTTCGGGCAGGCCTATCTGCAGAGCCTCTGTCGCGTTAAGACCAAAAAGGATGTGAGACGCACAAACGTAAGCTTCTTTTTCATGCCCTAACATCATCAGCAGTTTGTATCCTGCAACACCATGAAGCAATGGGTCATGCGTTACGCATCTACCGATGTCATGCAGAAGAGCGGCGGACCAAAGAAATGAACAGTCAATTGGACGATTCTCAGCCAAAATGTTTCCAATTTTGGCCGTAGCCTCCGCAACTGCTAAGCAGTGCTTGATCCAATCCGCCCCTTGGCCGTATTTGGATAGGAGGTCGATGGATTCTTGGCGTGATAGCATCTGTTTTTATCTTTCTTGTACCTGAATTAGGCGATTCAAATTTTGGTCTCAAACAAAGAAACGGTGGAACAATACAATCCATAACAGAAGTCCAAGTCCGAAACATCACCCATTTGGGTTATACTGGTTGGATTTAAGCACATCGGGTAGGTTTCTGCTCAAGTCTGATACGGACAATCCAACCATTGGCATTTTGCTCTGCAAATTTCAAGAAGTACCGGGCTGACAAGAGAAGCGCATCTTAATCGGCAGAAAATCCCACCGACCTGCCGATCATCTCGCTCCCCCGCTCTGCGTGGGAGCGCGGTGTTTGTAATGCATAGAAACATGGGTTCCCACGTAAGAGCGTGGGAACGAAAAGGTGCCTTTCGATCAAAACGATGATTAAAGCCGTGGTGGTTTGCTTGGTCTTGTTTAAAGAGGCTCCATCACCAATTTACCGATGAGCTGCCCAAGCGGTACAACGGCCAGTCTTTTTTGCTCCAAACCCTCCAGAACAAAACTCACCTCTTCCAGCCAAAAATTGATTCTTTCATTAGAACCGCAGGAGATATCGTGCATGAGGATAATGTCGTCCGGCGCGACTTTTTTCAGGACCCGACGGGCCATGCCTTTGACACGCCGGTTACCCCAATCCCTTGCCCGGCAGCTGAAATTAACAAGAAACAAATTGCGGTCGGCCAGAATCGGCCCCATGGCCGGGGTGACAATGCCCACCGGCGGCCGGAAAGCCAGGGGAATGGCACCGGCCTGGGAGAGAATTTCCTGGGTGGTATCGATCTCGCGCGCCAGGCGCCAGGGCTGCCAAAAAATGCGGAAACAGTCGTGGCTGAAGGTGTGGTTGCCCACGGTATGGCCATGGTCAAGAATCATGTGAATCAGGTGCGGGTAACGTTCCGCCCGTGAGCCGGTGACAAAGAATGTGGCTGTCAGACAATACCGGGCGAGAAGATCCAAAAGCAGCGGGGTGGTATGGGGATCGGGGCCATCATCGAAGGTCAGCGCAACCTGCCGTCTTCCGGTATTTCCTTTGGCGACGACCGGGAAGAAGAATCCTGTTCCAGGGAGAAAAGGTGCAATGGCGCATACGATGACAAACAGCGTCAAGGGTACGGTAGCCAGGCGAAGATCTATTGCTCCCAATGCCAACGCCAGGGTAAACGCGATTATCCCCAACCGTTCTGCGGGAGAGAGTGGTCGTGGTATTCGTTTTTTAGGCCATGACCTCATTGTTTAAAACAGTGATCGGTTATCGGTGGCCAGTGATAGGTGTACACCGACACCTCTCCCGCCTCATGGTTGCTTACACAATTGCAGGCTACGCTCCCTCGCCCCTTGCGGGAGAGGGTCGGGGTGAGGGGTAATAAAAATGGCATTATCCGTGATAAATAAGGCATATTGTCGATCATCCTCCCTTGTCCTGTCCTTCCCCCGCCGGGGAGAGAAGGGTCGTACCCTGATTATTTCGCGGCTTGCCTTGGAACATCCATCGGGACCAGGAACCAGAAACCTACCCCTTTCGAGCTACATGCCACCACATATCCCCCCGTTTGCCCGAGGTTTTGCTCACCGTCACCTCGAATCCGCTGTTCACGATGAATTCCTCCATGGTTTTCGCATCGCGGTAGCAGTCCTGAACCCCACCGATCTTAATCTTTAATCGTTCCATGTACCAGACCCAATAGGGGGCTTTAGAACGCGGGAGGATCGTACGCATCACCAAGCATCCGCCGGGGTGCAGGTGGGTGTGGATTCTTCGAAGCGTTTTTCTCAAATCGTCATGAGAAAGGTAATGGCTCATGTCCAACATGGTTGCCAGATCCAACAGCTCTTTTACGGGAGGCAAATCCGGGGCTGCGCCTTGTACCACCGCCCCGCGAGCCCCAAGGGCCAGGGAAGCCACCCGGACCTGTTCCGCCTTGGGCTCGATCCCATGGATAAACGCCTCGGGGTAGTGCTCGGCCATCCAACAGGCCGGCACTCCGTAGCCGCTGCCGATATCCAAAATCCTTTTCGGAGCGAGGTTTTCAGGAAGCATGGCCGGCAGTTCGGCAAAGAGCGGATCCAGACGGAGTTTGAAACGGGAGAATATTCTTGGGTAAGGCTCCAGATCAGCGTAACGGGGCGCAATACCGCCCGATGCCGGCACCGGTTTCTCAAAGCGGCGTTTCAAGAGCGGCGGCAGGATCAAAAGCGCGCCGGCCAGGCAATAGCCGATACCAAGGAAAGAGACCAGCCCGGCGCTTTTGAGCATTTTGTGATCGGCGGACAGGAGCACGCCGAACCCGATCAATGTGGAGGCGGCGGCCATGACCACGGCCGTTCGCACCCGGACGAAAGCGGGGTGGTCAAAACGACGATAACGCTGGTAGCCGCGCACCATGAGAAGGGTATAGTCCACGCCCATGCCCAAAATGACCACCGACAGCATCAGGGCCGGAATGTCCAAGGGGCGTCCCATCATTCCCAGGGTTCCCAGCGTACAGACAAAAGCGAAGGCCAGGGGCAAAAGCGCAGTGAGCAGTAACCGCAAGTCGGCAAAAAAGACCGCCAGCAAAACAACCAGACTGATGCCGATGATGACCAGCATTCGCATAAAGGTCGAGAATAGAAGTTCTCCCATATGTTTGGAGAAAAGATCCGAGTCGAACACTGTGGCCAGGGGGGCCACCTGTCGATAAAAAGTTTCACCATCGAATTGAGGACCACGGGTGATGCGGATCATCTGGCGCCAGTCATCGCCGGTTTTATCTTGAGAAATGCCGAGCAAAGACCGGGCCTCGGCCGGAATCGGCGCCGGTGTTTCCGGTGGCGTTTCCACAAGCTGGAAAAATTGCTTAAAGGCGTCGGGCCGAAAACCGGCCGCCACGGCCTCTTTGTTTACCGTTTCTCTCACCATCCGGATGCGTTCGGAATTCCAGAATGCTCTCCAGGCCGCCAGGTTCCGGCCACCACATTGGGGACCGGGGTAGAAAAGGGAGGATGTCACCGGTTGCTGGATGGCCTTGCTCGCCACCAGAGGGGCGATGGTTTCCAGAAGTTGGTCGCTTTTGGCCTGCAGTGCGGCCAGATCATCGGCCTCGGTCATCAGGTAGACGCTGGAGAAAATATCGCCCCAGACCGTGGTCATCAGCCGTTCGGCGGCCTCGGTTCGCTCGCTTAGGCTGTTCATGGCGTTAAGCTTGGTGTTGAAATGGGGCCGGATAAAAAAGATCATTGTCACAGCCACCACCAGGGCCAGAATCAGCCCGGGGAGCCCGGCCGAGGCCAGGCCGTCCACCAGGCGCGAGAATAGCCGCCGTGATCCGGGCTGGTGATGGGTGCTTTCGCATATGATGCGCGGCATTGCCGTATGGACGAACAAAAAAGCAAAGCCAATCCCCAGGGCCGAGAAAAGCCCCAACTCCTCGAAGATAACAAAACCGCTGAAGGCCAGCACGCCAAAGGCGCCCACAGAGGTCAGCACCGCCAAGAGCCCCACGGCGCGGATTTCCCGCGAGGCCTGCGCGCTCCCGCCTTCCACGAACAAAAGATAGGCGATACCGTGATCCACGGTAATAGAGACGATCGCGCCGCCGAACCCCAGCACCATCACACTGATGTCGCGGTGCAGGAGGGAGAAAACGAACAGCGCCAAAACGGTTCCGGCCAGGGCCGGCAAAAGGGCCATCAACCCTGTCAAGGGGCGGGCAAAGGCGGCCAAAAGCAACACCCCGATGCCGATGGTGGCCCACAGGATGGCACGGTTCACGTCGCTTCTGATAAGAGTTTCGTTGTCCAGGGCGGCCCGAAACGCGCCGGTGGGGGTCAGGGTGATCTCTTTGCCGAACGCATCGTCCAGACGGCGTTGCAGGTCCTCGAAACATTGGTTGAGGCTGCGCGCCGTGGCGGAATCGGTACCGGAACCTTTAGGCGTAGCCAGGAGCAACAGGTGGTGACCGTCGGCCGAAAAGATGTGCCCCCGGTGGATCGTGGCGCCGGGCGAGGGATTCATGGCGGCCAGGCGGGCCAGGACAAGCTCGCGCAGCCCAAGAGGATCGGCGGCCATGTCGGCGGCCTGGCCGATGCCGTCCATTTGCAGAAGGTCACGCCTGAGCCGGATCATGGATTTATTGATACGGTCCGCTGTCAGGCGGGGCGCCACCTGCCGTTGGAGCTCGTCGGCGCTGAACAGCATGGGCAGCCGGCTTACCGCCTGGCCGGCCAGATCGCCGAGGCCCTCCTGCATCGAACGGTTGCCCACGGTTTCGAACAATCCGCTTTCGTTCAGATCGGCCTGGGCCATGTCGACGGCCTTCAACAGAAGATCCCTATCCCCACCAATCGAACCGATATCGATGGCGATCTGATCTTTGACGGGATTTTTTTCGAACATGCGCACCCCGTCGGCAATCACCGGATCATTTGTGGGCAGGGAATGGACAATATCGGTATCGATATCGAGCCGGGTCAGGGAAATGGCCGTCAGGATCGCTCCGGTAATGATAACGATCAGCAGGGCCAGCGGGTTGATGTTTGTTTTGAGTCGCATGAGGGTTATCTGTTTAAGATCCATATAAGCACAATCACGGCAACCAATACATGCGCGCCGATGAAAAGCAGCCGATGCCTGTGGTACCGTTCGTTGGCCAACTGGATGAACCGCATCCCGCCAAACAGGCGGCGGATATGATCCAGCTTCACCTGGCGGGTGTTATCCGTCGGCGAATTGCTGTGAAAGGCGATGGCCGGATAAAGCACAAAATGGTTATCGGCCCAATCCCTCAGGGAATCGTCAAAAGCAATGCCCCTCCAGGGGGTGTCCACGATCCGCCGGGCAAGAGCCGCGTCAACGATATAGGCATGCGCCGTGCAGCGATAGCGGATACGGCGCACAACGGGCGATGGCGTTGGCCAGCTCTTGCTTACCAGGCATCCCAGAAAAAAAGCGGTTTGGTCCTCCTGATCCATGAAAAAATCAATGCTTTCCGTCAATCGATTCGGATCGATGGCCGTGAACATCACGTCGTCCTCGAACACCAGGATATGCCGTGCCCGTGCCTCGAGCCCCATTTTCAGGCAGGTCTGATGGGACTCGTAAATACCCTGTTCGCTGTCGTCGGGGTGTCTTTGGGCCAGGAAAAATTCCACCCGGCCCTCCAGGCCTGCGCGGCGAAATTGCGACTTGACGCTTTTTCGCCGGTCTTGCCGGTCATCCAGCGATATGCAGTATATACGGTCCAGGCGTCCCCAGATAGCGGCCAGGGCCGAGGTCGATTCAGTGGTTGTCAATGGATGCGATCCCTTGATAATACGTTACCATGAACGTTCTCCAAACACCGATCAAAAAACTGATCCTGCGAATTTCCCAAACCGGCTATGTGCACTCGGCCATTGTTGACCGCGCCGATTTAAGCGCCTTTCGGCATCGGCCCGATATAAAGACCATTTCGGGCGTGACCGCCATTGCCCTGAGTTATGTGATCGGCTGGCCCCTGATTTCCCTGTTGGGGATTGCCAGCGTCCACTACGGCAATGCCGCCATCGTTGCGGTGGGCGGCCCCGTGGCCTACGGACTCTCCCATCTGGTCTTCCTCCTGGGCATGTACCTGGCCGGCGCCAAATACAGCTATGTTTTCATGCGTTGGGCCACGGCCCGGGGCATGGTGCGTCTTTTGCGCATTTTCGGCCTACCCTTGCCGTCGGCCCCACCGCTGGCAGATGTTAGTGTGATGGCAGGCCACGATGAACAGCACGGTGGTCAAAACGCCGAGAACGCCGGCAAGGTGTATCCCCTCGACAAGGATTGTGCCCAGGGCCAGACAGGCAACCAGGGAAAAAGATGAGAGAAACGGTGTCCGCCATATTAAAAAGGCCGCCCCCCAGGCCAACCCCCCAATCACTGTCCATACCGGCGTAATCACCAGCGTGAACCCCAGGTAATTGGCAACCCCCTTGCCGCCCTTGAATCCGTGAAACAGAGGCCAGTGGTTCCCCATGATCAACCCCAGGCCCACCCAGGGAATCTGGCCGATGGGAAGCCATTGGATGGCCAGCAAGGCCACGGCCATGGCCCGCGCCATGTCCATGAGCAATATGCCGGCGGCCCAGGCCGGGCCGGCCTGACGATAAACATTGGTGGCGCCCGGGTTGCGACTGCCGTGCGCTCTTGGATCGTCACGGCCGGTGAAACGGAAAAAAAGAATCGGAAAATTCACCGATCCGGCGATGTAGGCCAAGATAAATAAGATAATGAAACTCATGCCCCATCCTCCATGATCAACAGGGTCACCAGATGCCCTCCAATCAGGGCGTGCCGGGCGGTCTGTTCCCGATGGTCGCTTATCGTCAACCGGCTTGTCTTGTCATTGATTGTGGTCACCCGCACTCGCTGCCAGGTTTCGGCCAGATCCCAGTTCAGGGCCTTGGCAACCGCCTCCTTGACGCTCCAGATGCGAAAGGCCGCCGCTTCCCGGCCAAGGGGCGACTTGTCGACCTGGATAAGCTCTTTTTCGTCCATATACATATCCGGCGCTTTCAAGGCCTTGTCCGAGATCGGCTCCACATCCACCCCCACCGGATGTTCGGCAGCCACGGCCACGGCAAAGCGATGGTCATGGGATACGCTGCAATAGGGACGGCTGCCATCCGATGGAAGGCATTGGGGGCGTCGGCCATCCGGGGCAACGGTCTCAATGGCTTGGGCCGGGCGTTGGTCCCCGGTTCCGGAGAGGTCCCGGCAAAGCCTCTTGAGGGCCAGCCGGGCCGCGAGATATCCCTGGCGTCGACTCGGAGTCATGGGCGCCAGGCGCTGCTTCTCTTTTTCTGAAAGGGTTTTGTCGGTGAATTCGGCAAGGGCTTCTCGTTCCAGCAAGATCGATCCTTCGAGTTGCCCTTGAAGCGCGGCCGGAAAATCGATGGTTTCCTGCTCATAAAAACCGGCCGGAGGCTTGTTGCGCCCACCGCTGACATCGCGCATGGCAACGTCCCACACCGCATCGCACACGACGCCGTGGTCATCCAGGATAAAAATATTGAAAACAAAGGGGGGCGCTTGGGTCTGCACGGGAACGATGCGGGCCGTGTAGATCGCATCCAGCCGGGTGGGGCGTGGAATATCGCGTCGGCGCATGGCCACGGGGAATGCCACCGTGTCGCGATATTTTTGGCACCAGACGCAGGCGGCATGGAAAGCCGCGTCCAACACATAGGGCGAGCCCAGGCAAAGGTTGCCGCGCGGGTCCGGCGGATCAGGAGAGCCGACCCGGGCCAGGGCGCCGTCCGGTGAGATCAGGAGCTCTCGCAGATTACGATAGGCCGGGCCGAAAGGGACCATCTCCCGGTAGATGCGCTGTGGACCCACACGGGTTGTAACCCCCGTCAGGCCGGCAAGTCGCTCCAGAGGGGGGAGTGTCTCGGGAGAGCCGCTTTCCAGATCCAGGGCCGCATGGATAATGGTGCGGGCGATGGCCGCCTTGCCGGCCACAACGCGCGAGGCCAACGTCAGGGTCTGGGTGCCGGTTCCGTTGTCGGTCATCTTCATTAGAACCTTGGGCGGCTCGTCCGGATTTAAAAATAGAAATTTGTCGAAACGGATGTTTTTTAAAATCAGAGGCCGGTTATCCCCGGGGCGTCGTCCCGCATGTGACACAAGGGATTCCATGGCCTCCACGGCAGGCAGTACCGGGCGGCCGTTCACATGATGATCTTTGAAAAACGGCGGAATCGCCACGGCTATGGCGTGGGCGGCGTGGTTCACGATTGCGGAAAGTTTTCCCAGAGAACAATGGTCTTGGGGTCCACCCCCACGGGGACGCCCAAGGCGTTGATGGCGCAGTGGCGCGTAAATCCCCGGCACACGACCTCTCCGGATTCCTGATGGGTGATCACGTAGTCGAACTGCAGGCGGACCCGCTCCAACGTGCCCGGACGCGTGTGGATCCACATGGCGTCGTCATAATGCAGGGAGCGGTAATAGTCGAGATCGACCTTGAAAATGGGATAGACAAAGCCGCTCTCTTCGACCTCTTTATAGGGATAGGCCGCATCGCGCATCAGCGAGGCGCGGCCCAATTCGAAATAGCGAAGATAATTGGCGTGATAGACCACCTGGGAACGGTCCGTGTCGGCATACAGGACCCGGGTCTCGCAGCGGTGCCAGACCGTACCGTCGGTTTTGTTGCGAACGTAGGAGGACCGTCCGTCAAGGGGCTCCGGCAAAAACGGTTTGGGTCTCATTTTATGCCCCTTCTGAAAACAATACAGCAATTGGTCCCGCCAAATCCGAAGGCGTTTGAGAGGATGGTCTCATGATCGTACCGGCGAGCCGCGTTGGGCACCACGTCCACGTCGGTAAGTTCGGGGTCGGGAATGTGGTTGACCGTGGGCAAAATGATTCCTTGGCGCATGCCCTCGATGGCCAGGGCTGCCTCGATGGCTGCCGCCGCGCCCAGGGTGTGGCCGATCTGGGATTTGTTGGAGGAGACCGGCAGGGTTTCCAGATGCGATCCGAACACTTCCCGCAGACTCTGGATCTCCACGACGTCCCCCTTGAGGGTGGACGTTCCGTGGGCATTGACGTAGTCCACGGCATTGGGCGCAATGCCGGCGTCATCCAGGGCCTGGTGGATGGCCCGTACGATGGTGGCCTGATTGGGAAGGGTAAAATGGTGGGCGTCTGAGGTCCAGCCAACCCCCATCACCTCCGCCAGGGGCGTCAAGTGACGCTGCCTGACCGTCTCTTCGGCGGCCAGCACCAGCACGCCGCACCCCTCGCCCAGCACGATGCCCCGGCGGTCTGCGGAAAAAGGCCTTGAGGCCTGGGTCGGATCGTTAAAGGCGCGGTCGTTTTCGCCCACTTTGATGGTGGCCCACATGTTGGAAAAACCCTGGACGACTTCAGGGGTCAGACAGGTCTCGGCACCGCCGGCCAGGACCACGTCGCAGTCGCCGCCCTGAATCATGCGCGCGCCGATACCGATGGCATGGTTGCCCGAGGCGCAGGCTCCCTGGGGCGAAAAGATGGGGCCGGTGAATCCCAACAGCATGCCCGCCTTGCCCGCCGGCAAATTGGCGCACAGGTTGGGCAAAAGATAAGGGCTGACCTTGGTGGGGCCGTGGTTCACGTAGTTGTCCATGGCCACGCGGTAGGCGTCGGTGCCGTTCAGGGCCGATCCGATCAGGCAGGCGGTACGTGGCCCGATGGATTCATCCATGGCCAGGCCGGCGTGCTCCAGAGCCCGCTTGCAGACCACCATGGTGAGCAGCACGTAGGCGGCGTTCCAGTTGCGCAGGTCCATTTTCTCGATGAACGGGAAATCCTGGGGGCGCCACTCCGGAATCTGACCCACCACATTGCAGCGTGAGGTGGTCTCGCAACGGGTCAGGCGGCGAAATCCGGCTTCGCCGTTGACCGCCCGTCGCCAGGTATCTTCAAAGGTGTTTCCCAGGCAGGTTGCGGCATCGTAACCCACCACGAACACGCGTCGGTTGAGGGGTTGTCTCATATTGCTTTAATTACCATACACGCATTACATCCACCAAATCCAAAAGCGTTTTTCAGAACATACGCCTGGTCGGCCTTTTTGGATGTGGTGACCACCGTGTCAAGGTCAAGGGCCGGGTCCGGGGAATAATTGAGCGTAGGGGGCAGCCGGCCATCCTGCATGCCCTTGATGGCGAAAATGGTTTCGATGGCGCTGGCGGCGCCCATGGCATGGCCGAACAGGGATTTGTTGGCCGTGACCGGCGGCAACTGTTTTCCAAAGACCTGCCGCAGGGCCTC
Organism: uncultured Desulfosarcina sp.; assembly: GCA_963668455.2. Classification (GTDB taxonomy): domain Bacteria; phylum Desulfobacterota; class Desulfobacteria; order Desulfobacterales; family Desulfosarcinaceae; genus Desulfosarcina. The sequence goes on along the minus strand of CAXXOY010000005.1, from coordinate 1,463,044 downwards.
GACCTCAATCTGATCGCCTATGCGGGTGGAGGCGGCATGGGCGTTGACGGCATCAATGGCCGTGGGATTGATGCCGGCCCGCTCGATGCTTTCATTGATACAGCGCGATACGGTGGAAAGGTTTGGTGCCACATGGTGATAAGCGTCGGAGGTCATGGACCACCCGGCGATTTCAGCGACCATGGGCAGACCATGGGCCTCGGCCAAGGATTTCCGGGCGATGATCATACACCCCGCCCCTTCGGCGATCACGAAACCGCGCCGGTTTGGGGAAAAGGGGCGACTGGCCGCTTCGGGGGGCTCGGGAGCCTCGCCCTCCTTGGGCATGAAGGCGCCACCCATGGTTCCGAAACCGGCCACGATGGGTTCCACCAGAGGAAAGTCCACGGCTCCGCAAAGGGCCACGTCGGCCCGGTCGTCCTTAATCAGCATGGCGCCCATGATCATGGAGGTCAATCCCGTGGCGCAGGCCGTGATGGTGGTGGTGATGGGGCCCGTGGCGCCGGTGTGAATGGAGACCTTGCCCCCTACCATGTTGATGCAGGCATTGGGATTGACGAAGGGCGGCGGCAATTTGCCTTGGCCAATCAGCTTGCGATCCGCCGCCAGCACGGCGTCCACACCGCCGATGGCGCTGCTGTAGGTAATGGCCGTGCGTGGCGCCAGCTCCGGCGTGATCGTCAGGCCGCTGTTCTCCAGGGCCCGGGTGACGGTCAAAAGGGCGTATTTGAAAATCGGAGAAGTCCAACGGGCCTGCTGCCGGGGTTTCAGGAAATCGTGGGGCAGATGGTCTATGGACGGTGCCTGGCCGGCAATACGCACCGGGAAATCATCGTCCAGGGGAAAGCGGGTCAGCGGGCCGACGCCGCTTTGGCCCGCCAGGGCCCGCTGCCATTGACTGTCAAAATCGATTCCCAGGGGCGTGATGGCATCATAGCCGAGAATGACCACAGGGTCGCTGGACATAAAAACAACCTAAACATTATCTGGTGCCAAAGGCTATTTGTCACCAGGGAATAAATTGATAGAGTTTGGCGAACATTTCGTATACTTCGATCCAATTTTGCAGATCGGCGGAACTTCGCATATGGGCGCGCTTATTGACCATCACCCAGCTCATGTGGGCTGCGCCATCCTTACAGGTGCTGCAATCACGGGTCTCCGAGGTGCAGCAACGGTGCATGGTCTTGAGGTCCGAAGCCCAGCGGATGAAGTGGGTCAGCCGGCGGGGGCCGGGATTGCGTTTGTCCAAAGGTTCGGTCACCGAGGGGCATTCCATCCAGCCAAAGGGCCGTCCCAACATTTTCCCGGTGGTGATGATCTCATGGTAATATTTGGAGGAGACCACCGTATCAGGGTATTTGTCCAGGGCTTCATCCATTTCGGCGCGGATCTGCTCCAGCTCTTCCGGCTGCCAACTGAACCCATCCACCTCTTCGTCGTTGGAGAGCAACTGCATGTGTACCTTGAGGCCCACATCACGGATTTTCTTGATGATCCGTTCGGTTTTGCCCAACTGCTTGGGGGTGATGGTGTAGAGGTAGTAGGTGTGCGAATCGCCCTCGTAATTTTTGCTGGAGATGGAGAAAACATCTTTTCCGCGCAGGACCTTTTCGTCCTCCTCATCGCCCCACAGACTGATCCCCACCATCAGGTCCGGAAAACGGTCCCGGGGCACCTTGATGATGCCGTTGGTGGCACAGAAGGTGGGCAGGCGTTTGTAAAAAGCCTCCATCCGATCAAGACAAAGGGTCGGCTCGCCGCCGATCAGAATGGCCAGGTTGACGCCGCGGGCCATCTCCTTGTCCACGAAGGCTTCCCAGCGGGAAACATCCATCTCCTCCTTGGCGACCTTGTGTTCGCCGGAAGAGTAGAAGAAACATCCCTTGCAACGCAGGTTGCAGCGGTTGGTTGCATCATAGATCGAACTGCGGATATTGAGCTTGGATATTTTTTTGTAACGGGCATACCAAGCTTCATCCAAAAGAGAACTGACGGTTTTCATTTAAATAGGATCCTTCAATTGGCGGTCTGTTCCGCACCGGGCGGATAGACGACCGCGTCACACAGGTTTTTGCCCTTGACGTATCCCTTGACCCAGACGGCCAGGTAAGTATCAACAAAATCGAGCCAGCTCTTGAACGTCTCCGGGTTTTCGGCATGGCGAAACAGCCTGGCCGTGACCACGGCGGATGCCGCGGCGTAGTGCCGACAGTCGGCGCAGTCCGTATCGGGCACGCAGCAGGCCGCCTTGCGATCCCAGGTCAGGTCGGTGCGGTATTGGCGAAAAGAGCGCCCCAGGCCAACATCCGTTGTGGGGTTGCAGCGGGGATAAGAGCATTTGAACAGGTCGTGAAGCCCTTTTTCGTGGGTATGGGCCATGGCGCTGTACCACGAGAAGAGAACGGTGTCCGGATAGTTTCCCAAAAGATCGATCATGGTCTTGCGCGTATCGACCAGGCTCAAGGGCGTGTGGCGTAACTCGCCGGTATATCCCACCGGTGCGCTGAACATGTTGAAGGTTACCTTGGCGTCATGCTCGGCCAGGGTTTTCACCACATCCTCGGCCTCGCCGATGTTATGGCGGGTGAAGGTATAAACGAATACCGCCCGCGGGTCACCGGCATAATTCTCCAGCTGACGGGCGAGCATATCCCTGGCACCCCGGGTCCGGTGGCTGGTCTCGTCGCCCCCCCATACCGAAATATGGATACGGTAGCCCACATCAATGGGGATGCGCTTGAGCCCGTTGCTGGCGATGCAGCCCAGCGGGATTTCGTCATGGCACACCCGGCAAAGCTCGGGTACCAGGGAAGGTTCGGCGCCGGCCAGAACCACGAAGGTGATGCCGCGCTCCTTTTCGGCCCGCATCAAACGCCGCCAGTCGTCGGGATTGGCGTTGTCCGTGGTGTGCTGTTTCTCCCCCTCGTAATAGTAACACCCGTTGCACCGGATATTACAGCGACAGGTCATGTCGTAGGTGGATTCGCGCAAAAAGAAATACCGACGCACCTTCTCCCAGCGATCCTTGATGAGCGGATCAGCGGTAAGGTCCGAGAATTTCCAGGTGACGGTGGAGGTCATGGGGTTACCATTATCGGTTGGGCTGCCGTGATAAATCTATTTACTCGGCAAGCTTGTTTTGGATATATTCTCCGATCAGCCTTACGGTGGTCAGTTTCGGATAATCGTCTTCGTCGATCCTCACGTTGTACTCGTCCCGAAGCACCAGGGCCACGGTGGCCAGGTCCATGCTGTCGATGCCCACCTCGTCCACCAGATCAATGTCCGGATCGAAGGTTTCCGGAGTAACGTCTTCCAGTTTGAGTTCATCGATCATAATTTTTGCAATGTTAAGGATTATTTTATCGATTTCCACTGCCATGCTGTACCTGTCTCCTTATAAAATAACATGCGCTTAGATTGTCTTTTCCCGATCCTCGTCAAGCGGTGCCCTTCTCGCCCAACTGAATTCGTCCCGAGCAGACCACGCCCTCGTCACAGATGATTCGAAAACCGTAATCCGAGCCGTCGCCCGAAGGTTTGATCCTCAGGGACAAGGGCTGCTCGGGGCGGATCATCCTTTTAAAGCGTACACGGCTGACCTGTTTAACGGGACGGTGTTCCTTGAGGATACCAACCAGCATATCGTGAGCCATTGCCAACTGAGCGACGCCAGGGAGCAAAGGGGCATCGGGGAAATGGCCGTCAAACCAGGGCGAATCCGCCGGTACCCGTACATGCGCCCTTATTTCGTCCGCTTCGCCTGGATCGTCGGATTTATAATTATACCACAGAGTCATTGGTTTTTCTAACCACCATTTAGTGGCCGACCACAAACGAAAAAATCTGCCGGAGATCGACCTTTAAAAAGAAATAGAACTGTTTTTCACAATTTGTCAATATGATCCAGAACTGATGGGGCCGAACAGAATTCCTTCAAGGTGCTTGCGGAAACCGGCGCTATTCTCATGTTGTCGGGATTGGGATCTTTGGATGCGAGAGAATCGTTATCAATTGGCCAGATGGGAAGACGAATTGTCGATGAATTCGGCAAGTGCCCGGACCGAGGCAAACACCTTGGCGCCCAGATCGCGGTTGTCAATGGCAAGACCATAATCCTTCTCGACCAGCATGACCATCTCCAGGACATCAATGGAATCGATGCCCAGGCGGCCGCCCACGAGTTGTTCATCGGCGTCGATCTCCTCGGGTGAGATATCCTGGAGGTTTAGGGCTTCAACAATTTTACAGCGAAGTTCTTTGATCAGTTCATCCATGGGGCGTTTCCTTTACAGGCCAATGCATTTCGTGTAATATCTGGTTGCAAAGCGTCCATCATAGTAATCATTGCTACTCTTTTCAAGCATTTTTGTGCGCCATGCCCACAACCGACAACCCGACGATAGAATCCCTTTTGCCCCACCGCGGACGAATGCTGTTGGTGGATGAAATTCTATCCATCACGGACGAGCAAACCACGACAAAGTCCGTAACCAACGACCGCTGGCCCCTTTGCCGGGATGGATCGATCAACCCGTTGATTCTGGTGGAGTTGGTGGCGCAAACCGCGGGTATTCACAACAGCCTCAAAAAATTCGACCCGAACGGCGCCGGTGAACCTACCCGGGGATGGCTGGTGGGCGTCAAATCCGCCAGCTTCCATGTGGCGGCGATCACCATTGGAGAATCGATCGAGACGACCACCGCCAACGTGTTTGCCTTTGACAATCTGCGTGAAATCAAAGGCAGCGTCACCATAGCCGGACAACCGGCCGCCGATGTGGTCCTGCAAATCGTCGAGGCCCAGGACGAGCTGACATAAATGGGTCCCTTCAAGATGGAGAAAAACGGATGAACAACAAAACCAAACGGCCGGTAGCGCTGGTGACCGGCGGTTCCAAGGGAATCGGCCGGGCCATCTGCGTTGAATTGAGCAAAGCCGGCTACGATGTGGCGATCAATTTCCATTCGGATGAGAAGGGCGCACTGGAAACCCTTCGTCTGGTCGAGGCCGAAGGCGGCGGCGGCCGGATCATGGGGTTCGATGTACGTGATCCCGAGAAAAGCGCCCAGGCCGTAAGCGATACTATCGAGACCATGCAAACCCTTGACGTCCTGGTGAACAACGCCGGCGTGACCGCCGACGGCCTGTTTCTGATGATGCCCCGCGAGAACTGGAAACGGGTGGTGGATACGACCCTGGAGGGATTTTACAACGTCACCCGGCCGGTGATCGAGAAAATGGTGCGCCAGCGAAAAGGAAGCGTGATCTCCATCGCTTCGGTGGCGGGGCTCATGCCCAACCGGGGGCAGGCCAACTACAGCGCCGCCAAGGCCGGTCTGATCGGCGCCAGTCGCAGCTTGGCCGCCGAAGTCGCCCGCATGGGCATCCGGGTCAACGTGGTGGCGCCGGGATTTATCGACACCGACATGACCAAGGATGTCGCCATCCCCAATATCAAGAACATGATTCCCATGGCCAGGGTGGGGCAGCCCGAGGAGGTTGCCCGGGTGGTGCGGTTTCTTTGCTCGGATGACGCCTCTTATGTTTGCGGGCAGACAATAGCGGTAAACGGCGGCATGTGCTAAAAAGACGAAACCGTAAAAATTGTATAGTTATGCAAGCAGTGACGCAACAGGCTCGTCTCGTTCCCACGCAGAGCGTGGGAACCAGGTGAAAAAAGAAAAAACGATTTCGATGGCGATGATGATTAATCTCCAACATATCCGTCAAAAACAAAGCGTTCGTGCATGCCTGGCCGCCACACTGCTATTGACCGCCTGCCTCTGCCTTGGCTGGGGAGACTCCTTTGAGAGCATCCGGGCGGCGGCGGCCACGGTGAATGCCATTGAGGCTGACTTCACCCAGGAAAAGCATTTGCCGATTCTGGCCAAGCCGTTGGTGTCTAAGGGCAAACTCCTCTATCGGCGCCCCGGAGACCTGCGGTGGGAATATACCACCCCCATTAAAAGCGTACTCTTGATTCACGATGGCGAGGCCAAGCGCTTTACCGAATCCGATGGAAAATTGAAGGAAGATGCAGGCGCCGGCATGCAGGCCATGCAATTTATCATGCCCGAGATCAGCGGGTGGCTCGGCGGCCGGTTCGAGAATAATCCGCTCTTCTCGGCCAGCCTCTCCGGGAACGGCCGAATTTTGCTGAAACCGAAAGACGAGGGCATGGCCAAGTTCATTCAGCGCATAGAACTGATCATGTCGAACACGCCGGGCGTGATTGATGAAGTGTTGATTTTTGAAAGCCAGGATGCTTACACACGCATGGTCTTTAGCAATACGCGGGTCAACCCGGAGCTTGACGACAGGCTTTTCCTGGATGCCCGATGAAAAAGTGGTATGCGCTTGGCTTGGCGTTGCTATTGTGGGGATGTGCCTTTCTGCCGACCATTGAGCCCATGGATGCGGACAGCCTCTCCATGACCAGAACGGACTGCCGTTCCCATTTCCCCCAGGGCCGCTGGCAGCTGGTGCACACCCTGACCGCCCGGTTTCCCGGCGGCAGGCAGGCCACGTTCACCGGCGTGGTGGTTCTGTCGAGCGTGGATCGATCTCTTCACTGCGTGTTGATGACGATAGAGGGCATGGTCCTTTTCGAAGCCGGGCATAACGGCCGTGAGATATCTGTATCACGGGCCTTCGGACCTTTCGATAACCCCCATTTCGCACAAGGGGTGATGGCGGATATCCGCTTTTTGTTTTTTGCACCGGAGGGTGAAAAGATTGCCCAGGGAACGCTTGAAGACGGTGATGGCGTTTGTCGTTACCATGGGGCGGACCAGACAATCGTCGACCTGACCGAATCCACGGGCGGCCGCTGGGGCATGCAGCAATATAACGGGCAGGGACGGAAATTGCGGCGCGTGGCAGCCGATGCCGTGAACGAGGAAGGTCTCGCCCCCCGGATGAGCCTTGATGCCGGTAGCGGGCTTAGATCCTATCATCTTTCTCTTGAGTTGATACAAGCAACAGAGCTGCCTTGATTGGACTGCTTATTTAAGGAGTGAGACCTACACGGCCCACAAGGCCTTTGGACGGGCGGTCTGATCCCCCGGGGTATTAAGTTTGATGGTCTCGTAAAAAGTCGCGGTTTAGACGGATTCGTAAAAAGGTCGAGATCAAGGCTTGCGAATCCGTAGGAATGAGGCGTACTTAAGGTACGCCGCAGTGACGGAGGATGAAGCGTAACGCCGATATCGGGCTTCTAAGGAACTCCACAGTCCTTAAGTTGTCATAACCATTTGTTCTTGTTCTAAATCTACTAAATCCAAACCGAACGCTTTCGCTTTGCGTTTGAGATTTCTTAACATACGTTCTTTGTAACGGGTTTGATAATAGTCCACACCCATATCTTTGTACTCGGTGCGGGTTTTCAGCATTTCATAAAAAATGCGGGCTATTTTATGTGCTGTCGCGGTTATCGCTTTCGGAGCACCAAGCTGAGCCTTTTTCCGTCTGAGAAAGGCTCCGGTGGCGCTTTGGCTGCGATGAAGGCTGTGTGCTGCTATTCGGAAAGCGTGCGCCGCTCGATTGGCGCTGGGCTTCGATTTGCTGCTGAAATTTTTACCGCCGGATATTTTGCTGCCCGGGCATAGCCCCAGCCAGGATGCAAAATGTTTCGATGTCGGCCAGCGACTCATATCCAGACCGACCTCTGCGATGATGGTTAAAACCGTCGGTGCTTCCAAACCAACGATTTTGGTCAAATCGACTCCGGTCATTTGGTAAAGATGCGTTGTGGCATCGAAGGTCAACTTTTTCTTGGATCCCTTGGACTTGCCGGTGGGAGAAGGCAAATCGCTATCTTTGCTGCGATCTTCGAAACGGCAAAGCTGATTTTGGATCTGCTGATCGCAGGATTGAATCCGAGTCTGGTAAAAATCGTACAATTCCACGGCTTGTTGCAGAGCGAACAGATGCTCGTCGCGCCAGTTGCCGTGCAAGGATTTAGCGATTTCTTTTTCGGATTTTTTGCATCGAGGATCGCGATACTTGGCTAACTTTTTGGGGTTACGCTCGCCGGCTAAAACGCTGCGAATAATTTTCATGCCTGTGGTCCCGGTAATGTCGGAAAGCACGTTGGTAAGTTTGAGGTTCATCTGTTCCAACGCTTTTTGCATGTGCTGAATGTGAGTTGAGGCATGGTTGACCAGCATGGTCCGCTGTCGGTGATACGAGCGCAGAACACCGATTTGCTCATCTGGGCGAAATGCACTGGTCAAAAGTCCATAGGCGTGCAGTTGCTGAATCCATTGACAGTCCACCACATCGCTCTTGCGGCCGGGCGCGTGTTTGATACTGCGTGGATTGACCAGCCGGACTTCGAATCCTTTTTGTTCGAGAATCTCGAACAGGGGAATCCAATAAATACCGGTCGATTCCATGGCAACCGTGTCGATGCCGCATTGTTTCAGCCAATCGGCCAAGGCATAAAGATCGACGGTAAACGTTTCAAAATGACGGACATCTTTCCCTTGCGGGTCTCTTCCTTTGGGAACGGCAACATAGTGTTTTTGAGCGCCGATATCGATACCCGCAGCGTTGATATTGATTTGCTCAAACTCACTGTGCAGTCCTGAGACGGTTGACATCTTTTTCGCTACTTTCTTGACTGTTGAACTCAATGGGTCTCCTTTCGAAAAATGGTTGGACGCATTGAGCGATATCGGTTGCGAGAAAACAATCAAACTTCTAAACGGGATCTATGTCACCAAGGGGGTTGCCGCGAACCGATCAACCAAGCTTTTTAACGGGCATTCAGGCACCAAAGTCCGAACGGTTTCATTTGCCAATGCGTCCGGTAAATAAAATACCAAAACTTGCAGGCCAAGCAAAGTTCCTTTCGGGTGTGTGGCCACAGGTGGCCTGGAAAAGCTTTTTACGGATTCGTCAAGTTTCAAGCCATAAGGATCGATAATGAGTTCAGGGCAAACGTTTTTCGGGTTAACGTGCCAGAGCAGGTTTACAACCGGACAGGGGGCCACGATTCCCTGTTCAAACACCGACAGGAGATTCATGAGCCTTAAAGAACACGAATATATCCGCCAAACGCTGGAACGCTATACCAACTGCCCGCTGGAAAAGATCCAAAAGCATTTGTTGATCACCAACTTTCGCCAGTACATCAAGGAGTTCGCCGAACGCACGGGCAGCGAGATTCTGGAAAACAATTTCAGAATCGCCAACGCACCGGACATCGGTTGCACGATGATCGATTTCGGCATCGGATCACCCCAGGCGGCACTGGTGATTAACGGCCTGGCGTATCTGGACGACCTCAAGTCCGTCATCATGGTCGGCATGTGCGGCGGTATTGACGACACCCTGGAAGTCGGCGATCTGGTTATTCCCACGGCAGCCATTCGCGGCGAGGGAACCAGTCGGCACTACCTTCCCATCGAATTTCCCGCCCAACCGGCCATGTCCGTGAACCTGCTCTGCATCGGGGCGGTCAAGGCACACAAGAAAACCCCTCACTGCGGTATCGTTTATACCACTGACCGCCGCTTGTGGGAATTTGACGAGGAGTTCGTGGACTACCTGCGCTGCCAGCGTATTCTGGCCGTGGATATGGAATTGGCCACCCTTTTTTCCGTGGCCTATCGCTACGAGGTGCCCATCGGCTCCATCATGCTGGTCTCGGACATGCCGCTAAGGCGCCACGGCATTAAAGACAAAAAGCTGCAGGAGGAAATCTACAAAACGCAGATGACGCCCCATCTGGACATCGCCCTGAACGCCATCGCCAATTTAAGGACCCGGTGGCCGGAGGTGGAGCGGCAAATGCGCAGCGAATGGTGATCTGAAAAAAATAAACCACCACCGACCGGCATGCCGAGAAAATGGTGAACATCGTCGTATTTTCTTTCACATCAACGTTTTAAAACATTATCCCACCGGGCCGCTACGGCCTGGATCTCTTTTTTGTTGAGATGTGGGTATTGCGAAGATTCGATTCTCATTGTATAAATGTTAAGAGGAAAATAGCCACGGCATTTCTCACACCTCTACCGAGGCGCCGTGGAACTCCTGCCAAAGTGTTAAGAGCGATCTAACGTCTCAACACCCGACTCCTTACTTTTAAAGCCAATTGGGTATGACAACACCTTACTTCAAGGCTTAATTGTCGTAGGTAGTATCGGTCGGTTCACCGGTAAAAATCGGATTGCGTGGGAATTTTATTGCAACGACAAGCCTTGGCCGGAATATGCCAATCGTCGGCAAAAAGAGAGCACGGCTCTAACGATGTATTATTTCTAAAAGAACAATGAAAGGGCAGTATGGCACTTACAAAAGCCGATATCGTCGAGCAAATTTACATGCAGTTGGGTTTCCCCAAGGATAAATCCTGTGAACTCATCGAGTCCCTGATAGAAAGCATCAAACAATCGCTGTCATCCGGCGACGATGTTCTGGTAAGCGGGTTCGGAAAATTCTGTGTAAAGGATAAGCAACCACGCAAAGGCCGTAACCCCGCAACCGGCGAAAGCACGATTCTGCCTGCCAGACGGGTTGTTACCTTTAAATGTTCGGCTCGGTTGCGTGTGCTATTGAACGATAAAAAAAACAACAAGAATTAACCAACACCTGACGTTTTTCCAGGCCATCCGAGTTTTTGGATGTGGTCTTCTTCGAATTTGGCAAGGTTGTTATTCATAACACGGAACCGATCAAGACCACCGTCCACCCTCGTCGGATTTTTCCCGTTTACATCATCGTGCCGCCACCGGCACAGGCCACGCTTTTTTAAAGTGAAGCCACCCCGTCATTCATGGCAATGTAAAATTCCTCTTGTCGCCAAGTCGTCATGCAGCTACGATATATCGCCGCTCGTGGTCGTCGATACAACACGAAAAACAGGAGTTCCAGCACCATGATCGTACCGGACAGGAAAAAACAACGGAAAATTCACTCCCGAATGATAAATACCGTCATTTACGAAGGCAAGACGGATACGATCATCGCTGAAGGCGAGCTTCTCGATCGGCGCTACTGTGATTCATACCGGCCCGATGGTGAAATCCGGCCGCCCCATCCCGTTCACAACATGATCCTTCGCATGGAACTCCATTTACCGGAATTGACCATCATGGACCTTGAGGTGGAGATGCCCACGACACCCAACGAAGCTTGCATGGAAATTCAAGACAGCCTGGCGCCGCTGGTCGGCATGCGCATTGCCGCCGGTTTTAACGCAAAGGTCAGAAAACGGATTGATCGGGTCAAAACCTGCACCCATTTGCAGACCCTGGTGGCGGCCATGGCGTCGGCTTCTTTCCAGGGGGCCTGGAGCGCCATGGTCAGAAGTCCCCTTGAGTTGAAAACATACAAGGCAATGACAAGCAGGCTGAAGGATACCTGCTGGGCCTGGCGGGATGGGGGACCGCTGATAAAAAAAATAAAAAGGACCGATTGATCAGGTGCGTAAGCGCCTTACGTAAGCCATTGATGCCAAAAGGATCCAGGGATGACCATATCCTTAACGGGGATTATTCTCGCCGGGGGCTTGAGCAAACGGTTTGACGGACGCAACAAAGCCTTCATCGAAATCGGCGGCAAACGCATTATCGACCGTCAGGTGGCGATTTACAGGAAGCTGTTCGAGCAGATCATCCTGGTCACCAATGCCCCGGTGGCCTACATGAATATCGACGCCTTGATAATCAGCGATCACTACGACCAGCGCAGCTCCCTCAACGGATTGCATGCCGGCCTTTTAGCCGCCGCCCATGACTATGTTTTTTGCACCGCCTGTGATACGCCTTTTATTGACGACAGGCTGGCTGCTTGCCTGATCGAGCATATCGACCCCAAGGTGGATATTATCGTTCCCTCGACATCCGCCGGATTCGAGCCCATGTTCGCGATTTACAAGAAAACCTGCCTGCCGGCCATGGCCTGGCAACTGGAGCACGACCTTCATAAAATCCAGGGCCTCTTCAGAAAGCTTCGGGTCAAAATGATTCCCGAGTCCAAACTGCGGGCCATCGATCCGGAGCTGGTCTCTTTTTTTAATATCAACACGCCCGCCGACCTCGTGCTGGCGGAAAAGCTAAGCCAAGCAAAGGGATAGGGAGAAAAATATGGACGCAAATAAAATCATCGCCAAAATCAAAGCCCACCCGGACTACGCCAAGGCCGGCATGATTTTGTGCCACAACGGCGTGGTGAGAGGCACTTCACGGGACGGCCGCAAGGTTTCCGGCTTGCACGTGGACGTCGACCATGAGCAACTGGCCAAAGTGCTTGCCGAGCAGCGCGCCCGGCCGGGCATCTTAGATATTCAGGTTGAAATCGCCGCCGACCGCGACTTGACGATAGGGGAAGACCTGATGCTGCTGGTGGTGGCCGGAGACGTCCGTGGAAACGTGATCAAGGTTCTCGGCGACACACTGGATGCAATCAAACAAACGGTTACCAAAAAAACAGAATTTTTCGTCTGAAAACGACCCCGGAGAGAAAAATGTCCGAACTAACCCACATCGATGAAGGCGGCCGGGTGCGCATGGTGGACGTCACCCGGAAAGCGCCCACCCAACGCACGGCCGTGGCCCAGGCTGTGGTCCACATGTCCGATGACGCTTTCAAACGAATAACGGAAGGTTCCGTTTCCAAGGGCAACGTGCTGGAAGCGGCACGGATCGCCGGCGTCATGGGTGCCAAGAGAACCGCCGATCTGATTCCCATGTGCCACCCGCTGAACCTCACCCATGCCCAGATCGACTTTTTCCCGGATGCAAAGACCCGTTCGATCCGCATCGAAGGCACCGCGCGCATCGTCGATCAGACCGGCGTGGAAATGGAAGCCCTGACCGCCGTATCCGTGGCGGCCCTTACCCTTTACGACATGTGCAAGGCCATCGACAAATCCATGACCATCACCGACATCTGCCTGCTCAGCAAAACCGGTGGGAAAAGCGGCAGCTTTGTCAGGGATCAGGCGGTTTAATGAAAAAAGCCCGCCCGCGACACGCCTGCCTGTGTCTGATTGTTCTGGTCATGGCACTGCCCCAGGTCATGGCCGGCTGCGCCCTGTGGGGCAGGCCGGAAGAGTCTGCCGTGACCCGGTCCGAGCTTGACCTGGTGAGGCTTGAGGTCAAGGATTACCCATCCTTTTCGGACGGCTTTTTTCTCGACAATCTGGCCCACGGAATCGACAAAAGCCTTGAGTATCTGAACAAGGTGCCGGCCGAGCGCGTGTTCCGGTTTGGCAAAGATAAATACAATGCCCGCCATCTGATTCGTTCCTTGCAAGTGTTGCAAGACTTTGCAGCCACACGGCCCGATACGGCGGCCATGAATCAGTTCATCGCAGCGCGCTACCGGGTGTATCGCAGTGTCGGGGGGCCGGAAACCGGCCGGGTTCTGTTTACCGGCTACTACGAACCCCGGCTTTTGGGAAGCCTCAAACCGGACGAGCGCTATCGTTATCCAGTGTATGCCCTGCCGAACGATCTGATGGTTATCAACCTCTCCCCCTTCGGGAAAAAATTCAAAGGCCAGCGCATCATCGGCCGAATGAAGGGCAACACCTTCGTGCCTTATCTGGAGCGCAAGGAGATCGAGGCCGACAAAGCATTTTCCCGCGTGGCCAAACCCATTGCCTGGGTGGATGATCACATCGACCTTTTCTTTCTGCAGATCCAGGGCTCCGGACGAATCTATCTGAAAGAAGGCGGCGTCATCCGGGTGCATTATCACGCCGCCAACGGCAGGCCTTATCGCAGCATCGGGCGGCTGCTCATCGATCAGGGCAAAATTCCGGCGTCGGAAATGTCCATGCAGCGACTGAAAGCCTATTTAAAGGACCACCCCGAGGAGGTGGAGACCATCCTCAACTACAATCCCAGCTATGTTTTTTTCAAAACCGAAACCACCGGCCCCATCGGCGCCCTTGGGGTGGATCTGACCCCCGGACGCTCCGTGGCCGTCGATCGCCGGATTTTTCCCATGGCGGCGCCGGCCTTTTTAAAGACCCGGATACCCCTGGTGGGCGGCAATGGCCGAATCGATCGCTGGATGGACTATACGGGGTTTGCCCTGAGCCAGGATACCGGCGGCGCCATCCGCGGGCCGGGTCGGGTGGACATTTTCTGGGGGAACGGTCCCTATGCCCGCATTGCCGCCGGGCATATGCAGCACAAAGGAGATTTTTACCTGCTGATCCTCAATCCCGGCGAGCCATCCAACTGAAACATCAGTCAATCTTGACACCCCCGGTTAAAACCAGTAGTGTTCTTTTTTTTAGAAGAACCGCCAACCTCGTGACAAAAGGAGATGGGCATGTTCGGTATCGGAATGCCTGAAATGCTGCTGATTCTGGCCGTGGCGCTAATCGTTATCGGTCCTAAGAAATTACCGGAACTGGCGAAATCCCTGGGCAAGGCCATGGGGGAATTCAAAAAAGCCACCAGCGACCTGAAAGACAGCCTTCAGATTGACGATGAAATCAAATCGGTCAAATCGTCCTTTGACGATCTCAACCGGGAATTCAAAGGTACCCGTTCCACCAATTCCAAACCGGTCCAAAAAGAGCCGGCCGATGATGAAAAGGCCGAAGCGGCTTCCGAGCCTGAGGATCAACCTGAGGATCAAAAGGACCAAGATCCACTGGAGGAGGTCAAAACAGCGTTCGACCGCACGGATGATCCCACGCAAACGGATACCGTTTCCTCTACCGGCGATCCCCGGCCGGACGCCGATTCCTCAACCGCGGATGCGAACCCCGACAAGACATGACAAAAATGACTGACATGGATAAGGATAAGGAAGACAAAATCCCCCTTACCGCCCATCTGGAAGAGTTGCGCAACAGGATGATTAAGGCCTTCATCGCCGTGGGTGTCGGCTTTGCGCTGTGTTACGGCTTCAAGGAGAAGCTGTTTCAAATACTTACCCAACCCCTCATTTCCGTCATGCAGGAGGGGGAAACCCTGATCTATACCGGCCTGCCCGAGGCTTTTTTCACATTTTTAAAAGTCTCTTTTCTGGGCGGCCTGATGATTGCCTCGCCGGTCATTCTTTATCAATTCTGGATGTTCGTGGCCCCCGGGCTCTACGACAAGGAAAAGCGTCTGTTTCTGCCCATCGTTTTTCTATCCACGCTTTTCTTCGTGGGCGGCGCGCTGTTTGGTTATTTCATTGTCTTTCCTTACGGATTCGAGTTTTTTCTGGGGTTTGCCACGGAAACCATCCGTCCCATGCCGTCCATGAAGGAGTACCTGAGCTTTTCGGCCAAGCTGCTGCTGGCCTTTGGCGTGGTCTTCGAATTGCCCCTGGTGATCACCTTCCTGGCACGATTGGGTATCGTGTCGGTCGCTTTTTTAAAAAAGAACCGAAAATACGCCCTGCTGCTGTTTTTCGTGGGCTCGGCCATCTTGACCCCGCCGGATGTGGTCACCCAGATCATGATGGCTTTTCCCCTGATGCTGCTTTATGAGATCAGCATTATCGGCGCCCGCATCTTCGGCCGAAAAAAAGAGACCTATGAGGAACCGGAAGACGACGCTGAAACCGACGAAACGGATTCATGAAAACGGATCGGCCATCCCAGGACTACCGTCTGACGCTTGAACGCACGGCGGGCAGTACCGGTTTTTTTGCCGCCGTCCCCAAAGACGACGCCGATGTCGAAACGATGCTCGCTTATCTCCGCCGCCACCCGATGGACAGCTTCATGCGTCTGCATCTGTTGGGGCTTGTGGGCGCGATGACGCCCGATCAGGCATTGACACTGCTGGAGGGCGAGGCCAGCCATGATCCGGCTGTGCGCGCCCTTTTACTGGAAGCCGGCATGCTCAACGAGCATCTGGCCGATGTTAAAAAGCGTTTCAAACGGCGGGACGCAAAGCAGTTGGCCGAAAAAACGCCATTGATTTTCCTGCGCTCCATCATCCAGCAAGACCAACCCCTGCATGCACAATGGGCCGAGCTGTTCAGAGCCAATCTGACCCGCCACCGACCGCTGCCGCCACCTGAAAAAACAGGGATTCCTCTTTTGTTTGATGCGCGGGGAAAAGAAGAAGCCGATCAACCAGAGGAAGCCCACCTTGGCACCATCATGGAGCGCCAGCTTCCGGAGCTTGAAAACACCGGCGCACCGCGCAGGCCCCTGGAACAGACCATCGCGCTTGCCACCCGGGGAATCGAAGCCCTTGATATATTGGAAGGCAAGGAGATGCGCCACCAAAGCGCGTTGAGCCCGATTGCCCTCTTACGCAAATGGCGGTTCACGCATACGGTTAAAAGCGGCACTCTGAACTACACCCTTTCCAGCGTTCAAACCGCCTATGGCCGCGGCCTTTCCCTGGAGGAAGCAAGGGCATCCTGCTTGATGGAGGTGATCGAGCGCTGCTCTGCATTTGCGAGTATCAATGATGACGGCATTGTCGGAACCAAACGACCGCATCCGCTTCTACACGGCAGACGATCACAGCTTACAGCCCAAGGGGTTAAGGTTCTCGCCCCCAACAGCCTCAATCTGGAAGTACCGTATGAAGATGATCCGCTTTACTGGATAGAAGGCGAACAATGTACGGCAACCGGCATGCAAAGCGTTTGGGTACCGGCGCAGAGCGTCTTTTTGTTTTGCAACCTGGACGAGCGCGCCCTTTTTTCAGGACTGGGCTCCACGGGGCTGGCATCGGGAAACACCATGCATGAAGCCAGGATCAGTGCCCTGTACGAGCTGATCGAACGGGACAACGAAGCCGTCAATCCGTTTCATCCGGCACGCTGTTTCCGGGTGTATGCGGAGGACAAACAGTTAAACGCACTCTTCGAGGATTATCGGGCAAGGGGCATCCACCTGTTCTTTCAGGATATAAGCCCGGAATACGGCATTCCCGGCTGTCTTTGCTTCGTGGTTCATCCGGACGGCACGGTGGCAAAGGGTGCCGGCGTCAACCTGAGCGGCAAGCGGGCCGTGCTGTCGGCGCTTACGGAAACCCCCTACCCCTATCCGAATGGCTCCATGTCATCCCCGGCCCCGGCGGATCTTCCCTGGCTGTCATTCGAATCCCTTCCCGATTTTTCCACCAACAAGCCCGAGTGCGATCTGAAGCTTGTGGAGCAAACGCTGTTGGCCAACGGCTACTCTCCTATTTATGTGGACCTTACCCGCGAGGATCTCGGAACCCCCGTGATCAAAGCGCTGACGCCCGGTTTCGAACTGATGGCTGATTTCGACCGATTTAGTCGGATTAGCCCCCGTAATTTCAGTAACTATTTAAAAATTCATGAAAAACAATAAGCTGAATTCCCATTGACATGCTCCATAAGGCTTGATAGATGTTTTATCGTAGGATTTGAGGGATGTTAACTTTCATACAACAGGAGAGTGGAGGTTATGGGTAAAAAGCATATTTTAGGGGTTTTGGCGTGTTGCCTGGCACTATTCTTTATCGCGGGCACCCTGTCCGCGGCCACGTCGGTTTCCGATGTGATCAAGATGGAACACAAAGCGTATAAAAAACACACCAAGGGAATTGCGACGTTTTCTCATAAAAAACATCACGAGGAATACAAAGTCGGTTGTGGCGAGTGCCATCATGACGACAAAGGCAAACCGCTGGATCTTAAAATGGGAGACGATGTTAAAGATTGTATCGAGTGCCACAAGATCCCCGGCAAAATGCCCGGCAAGGTGAAAAAAGAGATGAAAGCGGCCGGCGCCAAGAAAAAAGAAATCAACGCCAAAAAACTTGAGTACCACGCTGAAGCGCTTCACGCCAACTGCATTGGCTGCCACAAGGCCTACAACAAGAAAAACAAAACCAAGGCCGCGCCGGCGTCCTGCACCAAATGTCATCCTAAAAAGTAATCGCCTCATAGCGATATGATAATTGATCAACGAAACGGGTCGTGTTGTTTTTGCAATATGGCCCGTTTTATTTCTTAAACGATGATGGTTTTTAATCGTGGCGGGAGGCCCGGTACTTCAAGGCGTTTTCGACCATCGCCCGCGCCCACTGGGGTGTTCCCAAGGCGTGGATATGGGTGTAGGTTGCCAGCACATTGCCCACACAGACGCCGTCTTTACCGTCGATAAAGCCGGCACCCCGCTGCATGGAAAAGGTAAGGTTGGATTCGTCCCCCTGCCACGCTTTCACGCTGGAATAGTGAAATTCATGACCGAGCAGGGTCTGTCCCGGGGGGAAAAACGGGTTTTTCTTTTCAACGTTGACAATGGTGTATCCATGCCCCTGGGGGCGTTTGGAAAAACCGAAAACCGCCGGCAGCACACCGGTCATCTCGAATTCTCCGTCGGCCAATATAAGTTTCTGCCCCAGATACATCAATCCACCACACTCAGCATAGATGGGCAGCCCATCTTCGGCCAGCGATTTCAGTTGCTGCCGGAAGTCGCTGTTGGCTTCCAGCTCACGGGCATGGGTTTCTGGAAATCCACCGCCGATATACAAAGCGTCCACAGGCGGCAATTGACGGTCGGTCAAGGGGCTGCCAAAGACCAGGGTTGCGCCGGCGGATTCCAGGGCTTCGAGATTCTCCGGATAATAAAACTGAAATGCTGAGTCGCGCAAAATGCCAATGCGGGGCGAAACATCAAGGGTTTGCTTCGGCAAAGGGGTCGTCTGACTTGACGTTTGGATGGTGGTTGCGGTTTCAGCGATAGCCTGGATGCGTTCGAGATCCAAATGATTTCTGGCGACAGAACGAATCGCGTCGATGGCCGGTTCGGCCCAACTGTGCTCAGGGGTCGGTACCAGCCCCATGTGGCGCTCTGGAAAACGCTGCTCTTTAAGCTTCGGCACGGCGCCCACGACAGGGATGCCCGTGTATTCCTCAATGGAACGGGTCAGAATGCTCTGGTGCCGCTTTCCGGCCACGCGGTTCAAGACAACGCCGCCAATACGAACGCCCGGGTCGAAAGCCTCTATCCCACTGACCACAGCCGCCATGGTACGTGTGGTTTTGGTGGCGTCGAGACACAAAATCACCGGAAGCCCAAGCAATTTGGCAAGCTCGGCCGTACTGGTTTCGCCCGTTGTATCGATACAATCGTAAAGCCCGCGATTGCCCTCGACAACGGTAAAATCTGTTGTTTGGGTATGGGTATGGTATGATCCGAGAATCGTTTCCCGGTCGATCAGGAAGGTATCCAGGTTATAGCAGGGCCGGCCGGCCGCCAGGGCAAGCCAGCCGGCATCAATATAGTCCGGACCTTTTTTAAAGGGCGATACAGACCTGCCCAGGCTCCGCAAGGCGGCAATAATACCCACCGAGAAAATTGTTTTTCCCGAGCCACCACGCAACGCAGCGACGACAATACCAGGTGCGGGACGAAGGCGCTGTATTTCAGGAGCCGATTTCAATAATTTAGGTGCGCGCAGCGCTTAACGCTTTTGGATCGTTGGTTATCGCCACGGATGGATAACGGTTTAATCTTCGTGCTCTGCCCCAGACTGTTTACCGGTGCCGGGCAGGCCGTACATGGATGTGCTGCCCGAAGACCAGTACTCCAGAACCCCGTCTTGAACCAACTGGTTAACAATTTTTTTAGCTACACGAGGTTTCATCTCAAGAATTTTGGAAAGATCGTTGAAGTAGAACTTGCTTTTGGTCTTAAGCTTTTTGGTCAACTGTTCCACGATCAGCTGTTTTGCTTCTTCGTATTCCATGGATACCTCTTTTCGAAAGAAGGCAGGGGGGGCGCGTGGCCTCCCCCTGCACAAATTAATTTATATGGCGCGAATTAGAACTTGAACTGCGTGGACTGACGCCAAGTGTAGTAAGCAGGATCACGGAAGTCATCAATCAGATGATGGGTGAATTCAAGCTCACATTTATCGAAGAAACGTTCCCAACCAATACGCTCGGCCCAGTCGCCCAGACGTTCGTATTTGTTGGCGCCGGCGCTGTAAGCCTCGACGATCTTCTTGATACAGGCGGTGGTGGAGTCCCAACGCGGTGCTTCATTGGGGATAAAGGCCACGACAACCTTGGAGAATTTGGGCATGCTGATGCGGTTGGAGACCTTACCACCAACCATCAGAACGATACCGTCACCTTCCTTGTCGGCCAGCGGCATGGAGGGGCACATGGTGTAGCAGTTACCGCAGAACATACAACGGTCGTTTTTGACGGCTACCGACTTCAGCTCTTTTTCGCCGACTTTAACCTTGGCCGGTTTGATGGCTGCGGTGGGGCAGGCAGCGATGGCCAACGGAATTTCGCACATTTTGTCCAGATATTCATGATCCAGCAGCGGCGGTTTACGATGGTAGCCGAGGATGGCGATATCGGAGCAGTGAACGGCGCCGCACATGTTCAGGCAGCAGGCCAGGGAAACACGCAGTTGGGCCGGCAGACGATGATCTTTGAAGTCATCGAACAGGACGTCCATGGTGGCCTTGACCGGACCGGAAGCATCGGTGGCCGGGGTATGGCAGTGAATCCAACCCTGGGTATGGATGATGTTGGTCACGCCGGCGCCGGTGCCGCCCACGGGGAACTTGAAGCTGCCGCCGTCGAACTTGCGGCCTTCCAGGTCCTGGACCAAGGGCTCGACCTTGGCTTTGTCGTCGACCATGAACTCAATGTTGTTACGGGTGGTGAAACGCAGGTGGCCGTCACAATGTTTATCGGCGATCTCACAGAGTTCGCGGATATGGGTTACGGTCATCAGACGAGCGCCGCCGACGCGGACGGTGTAGCACTCATCGCCGCTTTCGGCCACGTGGACCAGAACGCCGGGCTTGATGATTTCGTGATACAGCCATTTACCCTTGTTCTTGGCGATGACCGGCGGATAAAACTTGTCGTATTTTTGCGGACCAATATCAGTGATCCGGTTTTCCATCGGTTTGTCGGGATTGTATCCTGAAGAAATAAATGCCATTATTAATCCTCCCCTCTATCTCTGGTGAATCTTTCTGAATTCGTTAATGTCACGATCCCAGCCGCCAACCTCGTCTTCTTTCCAGAAGATGTAGGGGTTGTGACGCGGTTCCTGAACATGCTGCGGCACCGGTTTAATATTGGTCATTTCGAGCAGTTTCTGGAATCCCTGACGTTTGATCAGTTCACCGAGACGTTCGCGGTTTTTACCCTCTTCCATCCACCAATCCCAGATGGCTTCGATGACTTCCTTGATTTCATCGTAGGGTTCCTCAACCTTGATGAAGGGCACCAGCAGGGAGCCCATCTGAGCGCCGTCAAGGATCGGGGCCTTGGCACCGACCAGCATGGAGCAACCGCGGTCATCGCCGATGTGCAGGGCGCGCGGCATGACGTTGATGCAGTGCATGCAGCGGGTACACTCTTTATTGTTGATGGACAGTTTGCCGTCTTCGTATTGCATGCAACCGGTGGGGCACAGGCCGACAACCTCTTTTTGGATATCGAATTTGCCCCAGTCGCGGCCGCTGTGTGCGCCGGCGTTGGGAGCGAATTCGCCGCCGACGTAACCGGCAACAGCTTCCTGATCGACTTTGATGTCGTCTTTCCAGGTACCGACGAAGGAGATGTCGGCGCGGGCGATGGAGGCCACGCAGCAGTTGGGGCAGCCGTCAAACTTGAATTTGAACTTGTAGGGGAAGGCCGGGCGATGCAACTCGTCCTGGTACTCTTGCGTCAACTCATAACAGATGGCCTGGGTGTCGTAGCAGGCATATTCACAACGGGACGACCCGATACAATCGGAGGGGGTCCGCAGGTTGGAGCCGGAACCGCCCAAATCCTGATTAAAGTTATGGGTCAGTTCATAAAAAATCTCTTCCAATTGCGGCGTGGAGGTACCGATGAAGATGATGTCGCCGGTGGAACCATGCATATTGGTGACGCCGGAACCGCGGAACTCCCAAAGATCACAGAGTTTTTTCAGGAAACCGGTGGTGTAGTATTTCCCGCCGGGTTGGTTGATCCGCATGGTATGGAAATGGGCCACGCCGGGGAATTCTTCCGGCTGGTCGCAGTAACGGCCGATAACGCCGCCGCCGTAACCAAAAACACCAACGATACCGCCGTGTTTCCAATGGGTTACGCCGTGTTTAAAAGAGAGTTCCAATATACCCAATAGATCTTCAACACAGTCTTGGGGAACCTGAAATTCAACATTGTTCTCGTTCTTGGCCCTGCTTGCCGCTTCCTGCTTCAGGTCCGAAACGAAGCTCGGCCACGGCCCAGACTCAAGCTGGTCCAACAAAGGGGTTTCATGCTTTGCCATCTTTTAACCTCCATTTGAATTGATAGAATACCAACCTGCCGATAGAAATAAAAGCGTCCCTAACGGGGAGCTAAGGTCACCTCCTCTCAATCTTTTCTGCATATCTTGTCGGGAAAATCGTAATCTTACGGATTAAAACATTGAATTCGCAAGGAGCAGATATAGAATCATTAGCCATGGTTGTCAATAAAAAAGCATGGTTTCGCGCAGTTAAGCCACGGTTAACGCCGATTATTTGTTCTTAATACAAAATGTTGTGACTTTTTTGTGCAAAAACGTCCCATTTGGTATTGAAACCAATGCCGCCGCCGCCCCTCCCCGGCGTTATCGCCGTCAATTGTTTTCCCACCTTCCGATACAGCGACAAAGGTCTTGCACATGCCGCTCCAATTCGGAGTCGATGATTTGCGTCTCTTCTCGTTGCCGGCCGAAAGCGCTGTTGAGAAGCTGCCTTGCCATTTTTACAATCCGCTCCTTGCCGTGGTGACCAAAATAGGCCTGAAAAAGCGAGGGAAACGCATCCGGCAAACCGCTCAGGCGTCCCGTCAGATCCAGCCCCTTGAAAAAGCCGTCGACGATGGGCGCAACGCAGGTATCCGGCGCCCAGGCAATTTGCGACACGCCGTCAATACGATCCAGACGCATGCGGACCGACAGATGAATAAAAAAAACGACCAGATTGTCAAGCAGCGCCCTTTCATCCGCTGTCTCGGTTTCTTCTCCGAACATGGAGGCATACCCCCGGACCGTAATCAATTTCACATCCACCGCATCGCCTTTGACCCGGGCCACGAAATCGCCGGCCGCGTGATGCCAGGGAAAAATCTGCTCGGTGGAAACCGGATCATAGCAGGCCGTGAGAATCATCGATGCCTGGCGGTAAAGGCTCGCGGATTGCTCCTCCGAGATCAGGCAGGGAGGGTCGGCGCCGTCCCAGACAACAATGGACGGATCTTGTTTCCCATCCGCAACAGTCAGATGAAATTCATGATATCCGTCGAACCAGTCCGCCAGAAACATGGGCACCGGTTCACAGGTATTGCCATACACCCTGGGAAGCCAGCCGAATGGGCGCTGCTGGCCAAGCCGGTTCAAGGCGGCCGTTTCCCGTTCTATGGTCCGACGGCCGTCTGCCGATGCGGCCACGTTGATAACGAAAGACAGCGCCCGATCCAAGACGGACACCGACACTCGGGCAGGATGGTAAAAAGCGCCGTGCTTTTCCAGAAAAATGTCCAGGCGGGCAATATCGCTCTCGGCAATGGGGCGTTGCAGGCGTTGCTCAAGCGCGCGGCAAATCGGACGACAGGCATTGCAAACGCAAAAACCTGCAACCGCGTCGAAATACTCACCATAGGTCAGGGAGGTGGAGAACTCCCGGCCATTACGATCGGGAAGCGGCTCACCCCAAAGCGAATGGCCGCTGTCCATGGGATGATCGGTATCGGCGAGAAAAAAGTGAATAATCGGCATGGTGATGATGATCCGTGGGCTGGCGAGGGGAAAAAACAGGCCGGATCATGGCAGGCCATGACCCGGCGAAATCTGACGGATCACTTACCGAACGACTCAAGCTCCTTGAGAATTTCCGGCGCAACCTCGTACCCCAGTGCTTTTGCCTTATTGGCATGCTCCAGAGCCAATTCGGGTTTCCCATCCTCAAGATAGGCAATGGCCAGATTGTTATGCGCCACTGGAAAATTCGGTTCCAGTTTCAAGGTTTCCAAATTGGTTTCAATGCTTTCCTTAACCTGTCCGTTCATCAGGTAAGCGTTTGCCAGGGTGGCAAAGGCCTGAATGAATCGAAAATTAAAGGTGGTCGCTTTTTTAAGGGCCTGAATGGCACCTTCCACATCGCCCTGCTGGAGCAGAACAAATCCGATATTGCCCCACCCTTCCGAAAAACCGGGCTTGGCCTTGACGGCTCTGGTATTCCAGCTCAGACACCCTTCCATATCGCCCCGTTTCAGGCAGAGCCCCCCCATCTGGACGTAAGCCTCGGCCAACCCGGGGCTGCATTCAATAGCCGTCATCAAAGATTTTTCGGCCTCTTCTATTTTTCCCTGCCCAAGCAAGGCGACGGCCAGATTATAGTGCGAGGTACCGCAGTCCGGATTGCTGGCAATGGCTTGTCTTTGTTTAGCGATAAACGCTTCCGCATTTTCGGGCTTTTCCATGATTATGTCCTTTTCGGGCAAAGTCAGCTGGTTTAATATTTAAAGGTAATAAGAAAAAATGAGGGGTAGCGTGGCTGCATGCCCATGTCAAGCAAAATAATTTGGCGTCGACTGCTTTTTGCTTGACACAATCCATCAGCTTTTTTACTTTTCACATTCATTGAGCGCCATTGGTCGCCAAAGACGCTTGACGCGACCCATTTCAACCCTACAGGATAGACTGCCATGAAACCGGAGGCCATCGGGGATGTTGCCGAAACGCGTATTGTAACGCTATGTACGGCTCTTAACAACTCCCCATTTGCTAAGGATCGATTCAACTTATAACGGCCATTTCACCCCTTTTTCCTAATTTTGCCCTACATGCCCTACAATTGATACTTAGCAGGAGGTAACATGGATCCATTATGTTATACAGCGACAATTACGCCCTTTGCCGGTGACGGCATAGATGAAGAGGGCCTTGCCCGCCTTGCCGATTTTCAAATCCAAAACGGAATCGACGGCATTCTGGCCGTTGGTACGACCGGGGAAAGCCCCACGCTTGCCTGGCAGGAACACCACAAAGTAGTTCAGCTTTACGCTCAACATACCAGGGGGAAATGCACCTGTATTGCGGGCACCGGCAGCAACAACACCAACGAAGCCCTTGCCGCCACGCGCCAAGCCGTTGAAGACGGTGCGGATGCCGTCTTACTGGTCGATCCTTACTATAACGGCCCAAGCTCAATGGAAATTCGCAAGGAATACATCGCCCCGGTCGCATCGGCGTTCCCCGATTTGACCATTATACCCTACATCATTCCAGGCCGAACCGGCGCCCAGATGCTTCCCGAGGACCTGGCCCTGCTGCATAAAGACCATCCCAATGTGAGCACCGTCAAGGAAGCCACGGGCAACCTTGACAACATGCGCCGCACCCGTGCTTGCTGTGGTCCGGACTTGACCATTCTCTCAGGTGATGACGCGTTGACGTTTGAGATGATGACCGATTCGGACATCACCGCTGCCGGTGTAATCTCCGTTATTTCCAATATTGTGCCCAAAGCCGTGAAGGATCTGGTACGCCTTTTGGCCGAGAAAAATATCGATCAGGCAACGCGTCTGATGGAAGCCGTAAAACCGTTGTTCGGCCTGGTAACGGTTGTAACCAGGGAAAAAACGCCGTATGGCGAGGTGGCTTGCCGGGCCAGAAACCCGCTGGCCATAAAAACCCTGATGCAACTTCTCGGCATGCCGTCGGGCCCCTGCCGTTCGCCACTTGGCAAAATGACCCGCTCCGGCCTGGATGTGGTAATCGGAATCGCCAAAACGGTTCAGGCCAACAACCCGGAGATCCTTGCCCCCCTGGCCGAGTGTTTCAATGTGGACATCGACGCTCGACTGAATGATGAACGTTTTCAGGAAGGGCTGTATTACAC
Organism: uncultured Desulfosarcina sp.; assembly: GCA_963668455.2. Lineage (GTDB taxonomy): Bacteria > Desulfobacterota > Desulfobacteria > Desulfobacterales > Desulfosarcinaceae > Desulfosarcina. The sequence goes on along the minus strand of CAXXOY010000005.1, from coordinate 1,437,241 downwards.
CGACTATTGATGATTGATCCGTAAAAAGCCAAACCGCCCGTTGCCTTGAAAGCAGGCAACGGGCGGTTTTCTATTCATGCGCGGATCGGAATGACAGGTTACTCCTCGCCTGGGGTACCGGCCGAATTGGCGGCCTGGGTTTCCGGGTCGGTCTGCTTGAACAGCACCCCCTTGAGCCACTCCAGACCAAACTTGAGCAGTTCAATTTCGTCGGTTTTGATTTTTTCAACAGTGTCCTCACTCACGGCCACACGTTCTAAAAAGGCGCTTTCAAATACAAACGATTTGAATTTATCTATATCGTAGCTGACCATGAAAAAAAGCTGTTTGGCTTTGTCCGTGAGCTTGATGTTCGAGGGAAAAGAGCGCTTGCGAACCAGCAGATCCGTCCACTCGCGATTGATCTCATCGCGCAGATTCACGCCCTGGTCCTCCCGCCATTCGGCGACCGTCCACTCGGTTTTTTCCTCGAAGCCCTTACAGTGAGGTTCGTTGACGAAAAAGAAAAACCCATCGTCATCGGCCCCCTCCTTGTGCTGTAAGGTGGCCACGCCCAGGGGATAATAGCGACAGGCCGTGGGCCGGTCCTCGTAAATGATACAGCCTTTCTCGTCTTTCACGAAAGGACAGGATTCCCGCTCGTCATCGAGCAGTTTGAGGGTAACCATGGGCAGGTCGGTCTTCTCCAGAAGGTGCGGCTCGGTGTAAATGGCCAGAAACTCGTGAGAAGATAAATTCAGCCGGTTTTTGAGCTGAATGATATCAAAAGGCGTCAGAATGATATTGATCCCCCGGCAACAAAGGGTGAAACAGGACACACCGGGATGACATTTGAAATCAAACTTGCTTTTATACCCCAGACGTACGGGTGTGATACTGGCCGGGCTGGATGCATCGTTCATTGGGTTGTCCTTTCATCGCGTATCAGTTCAACCGGAACTGGACTAAAAAAGGCGACCTTATCCAAGCCAAAAGCCAAAGTCAAATTCTATTGCGGAGCCGGGTCCGGGAATTCTCCATCGCGCTTCAGGGCAAGCTGCCCGGCCAGAAGCCGATCCACCGCTGCGACGAGATCCCTGGTCTCATTTTTAAAAGAATCCAGGAGTTTGGCATCAAGGGCCTTTCCCCGGCTCTTTTTAACAGAATTGGGATTGATGGGTTTGCCGTTCACGCGGACCTCGTAATGAACGTGGGGTCCGGTGCAAATCCCCGTCTGCCCCACCAGGGCGATCGTCTGACCCTGCTCCACCAGCGCGCCTTTCTTTTTGAGCAGGCGGCTGCAATGGCCGTAATATGTCTGATAGCCATTAGGATGTTTGACAATGAGTACCTTGCCGTAGCCGGTTTTCCAACCCGAGAAGATGACCTGGCCATTGGCGGTCGCGAAAATGGGCGTCCCCATGGGAGCGCCGTAATCGATGCCGGTATGGACCCGATACTTTTTAAGAACCGGATGGAAACGCCGGATGGAAAAAGGCGAGGTCATCTTGCCGAATTTCACCGGAATACGCAGGAACATTTTTTTCAATGGCTGGCCGCTCTCGTCATAGTATCCGTCGAAGTGGCCGTCATTGAACAGATAGGCGGAAAATGTTTTCTGCCGGCCGGCATAGCGCGCCGCCAGAATGCGGCCATATTTAATGAACGCGCCATCTTTGTAATAGCTCTCGTAAACGACGGCGATCCTGTCGCCCTTTTTGGGATAAAGATAAAAGTCCACATCCCAGGCGAAGATATCCGCAATCAACACCGCCATCTGCTGGTTTTCGCCGCTTTCGGAAATAGCCTGGGACAACGATGATCCGATGGTGAACACCTTGGAGACAATCTTTCGGTCCAGAACGATATGGCGTGTTTTCACCTCGAACTGGCCGTCCTCTTTCCGGACGGCTTCGTATTCGTTCAATTGGCCGGTTTTATAAACAAAGCGTTGAATCGAATGTTCATCGTCGAGGCACGCCTGGAAATAATGGCTTGGTTTGGCCCGACGAAAATCGAAAACGGGTTGAAACGATTTCGACAGGGATAAAATCTCCGCCGGCGGGACATCCAGAGCCGCCAGGGTATCGTAAAGGGTCCGGCTCTGAAGCCGACCTTCAACGACATTAGTGGGAGCCGGGTCGGCAAGTCCGGCCGCCTTGTCGTCATCGACGGGGACCACCGACTTGTTTCCCACCGCCATACAAGTAATGGGAATAAAAAAAATCACGGCCAGGAAAATTTTCAGTAAATGCCTGGCCTGGCTTCTCTTTTCATGGTGCATGAACAATAGTCCTTTTTTCAGCGGATGCTGAAGGCCTGATGCCATCGATCATTGCCTTCGGCGAGCAACACGTCGTCCTGATCGATCCTGACCACCGTAATGTTGTCAATGGAAGCGCCTTCCTTGATCAATCGGTTGTTGATGACCACAAACCGATCTTGCGGCGTCGGCGCCCACACCAGGGCTTGCAGGTCGATGCGTTTGTCGTTGCGGAACGTTTTCCGGCTCTCGGGCCGAGCCTTTTTGGCGCTTTGTCGGGGGGCAGACTCGGCTTTTGCCGGTTGCGAAGCCTGCGCTTTGGGATGATCCTGTCGGGTGCGAGGGGGAGCACTACTTTTTTTCGAAGGTGTAGGTACGGGCCGCTGTCTTGGCTTGTGGGCAGGTGGCGCCGGCGGAGCGGCGGCGATCATTTTCTTTTGCGGCGCAGACGCAGGTGGCGGAGGCTGCAAAGCATCGGCCGCGGGTTGATGGACGGGTTGTTTGGTTACCCGTTCGGGCGAGGCCGAAGGTTTTGGCTTTTGAGCGGCGACCGGCTGGGCCGCCCTATCGGCAACCGCTGTCTGAGTGTCGGTCTCGGGCCTTAGCACCATCCAGACAACGATAACGATGACACACACACCCAACAAACCGGCCAGGAAAACCCACAACCGTTTTCGGGAAGAGGCGCCGACACCATCACCGTCCGGCAATGCCGGCCAGGGGGTACCCCTTCCATTTTCCACTGTGGATTTATGCTCGGCCTTTTTCAATGCGTCTAAAATCGAACTCAAACCCTACACTCCCGCTTCCGGTTATTTTCTAAAACAACGGGCATCAAGCCAGCACGCCATCCTTTATTACATATCCGCATTTTTGTTAAATATGCGCACTTGTTGCATATCCGCTTTCGGCCCATAGGGTCAGCCGCCGAAATTCGGCCTGAGATGCGGAATTTTAAGTGTCCGATTGTCGTTATAAAGCACTATTTTGGTCAGCGGCCCGACCCTTCCATCGGCGTCCAGACCATGGCGGGTCTGAATGGTGTCGATGGCCTCCCGGGTGACGGCATCGAAGGATGCGCTCGTGTCGGTGATAGGGAATCCCAGGGTCCGCAGATACATTTTAAGGGAGAGGACCGTTTCCCGGGTCGACGCAACCGGGATAACGCCCTCGAGGTTATAAAAATCTTTCCATGGAATATAGGCCACGCCGCGCCACAACCCGACCATCTCGCCTACAGGCACGGCAACCGTGGTTTGATTATTGGCAAAAACGGCCTGCTCGTCCGTCAGCTCGACAAGCGTCAGAAACCTCGGCCCGCCGCCGCGGGGCCATTGAAATTCCAGGATGGCTGGCAAATCGAGTTTTTTGAGATCGTTTACTTCCCCCTTGAGTCTCAGGGTTTCCAAACCGCCGCCACTGGCCCCGGCCCGGAAAAAGGCGTTGTCGTCCAACGCGGCCAGGGAAAGGATCTCTTCCCGGGAAATGGGCGCGTTCCAGACTTTCAAGGCAGCCTCCAGCGCCTGACGACGTGAGAGCGATGCATCTTCCATTGACAACACCATCCGCCGCAAATCATTAACAGCCGGGGGTTCGGGCGTTGCCTGGACCTCGGGTGAATCGGCGAGTTCAATCCGGGGCGGCGGCTCCGGCATCCGCAAGGGAGGCGCCGGCTGGAGATCGGCCTGCGCTTGCGGCGCGGGCTGGACGGACGCGGACGCGGCGGGTGCAGCCGGCTTCACCGCCGGAAGCGTCTCTTCAACGATTGGTTGATCCGCCACGGACGCCACGGGCTCGGCAGTGTACCTTGAATACAACTGGAGGGCCGTAACGGCGGCGGCCGATATCACAACCAGGGCGGTAAGTCCGACAGCCACTTTTTTCCAAATGGAGGCCGAGCGGGGCTGTTTCTTTTTCCCCTCCAACTCCCTGATGGCCCGTTTGACGACATCCCCGCCAATACGCTGTTTACCATTGGTAAAGGCAATCAACAACGCCCGGTCGCAGGTGATGTTGATCAATCGGGGCACCCCGCCCGAATGCTTGTAGACGAGCCGGCAGGCGGCTGTCGAAAAGGTGACACCGGGCCTTGACGAAGCAATATGAAGCCGGTGGCGGATATATTCCTGGGTCTCATCCGCACTGAGCGGGGTCAGGCGGCAGCTTAAGGTGATACGCTGTTTGAGCTGGCGCAGTTTATCGGTTTCGAGCAGTTCCTCCAGCTCCGGCTGGCCGACCAGAATGATCTGCAAAAGCTTGCTGGTATTGGTTTCCAGATTTGAAAGCAGACGCAATTGTTCAAGCACATCGGCGCTCAGGTTCTGCGCTTCGTCCACCAGCAAAAGCACCTGACGGTCCTCGGATTTCTTTTCCAGCAAAAACACATTCAAGGCGTCGATCAGGCTTTTCAGCGATTCGGTGTCGGAGGCAATGCGAAACTCGTCATTGATCGTCTTGAGAAGCTGCAAGACGTCCAGCTTGGGATTGAAGATGTAAGCGACTTCGGTCGTCTCGTCCAGGCTGTCCAAAAACATTCGGCACAGGGTGGTTTTGCCGGTTCCCACCTCGCCGGTAACGGACACGAAGCCGTCGCCGTGGCTCACCGCATAATTCAAGTGCGCCAACGCCTCTTCATGAATCCGGGACAGATAGACATACGCCGGATTGGGAACCAGTTTGAAGGGTCTTTCCTTGAAGCCAAAAAAACGATTATACATGGGAAACCTGCCGTCGTCCGTCTATTCCTCGATTTTGCTGATCCGGTTTTGAATGTACGCGTCACGCATCATTTCATAGGGGTCCAAAGCCGCTTTTTTTAAGGTTTCATAATCACCAATGCGAAAACTGCTCGCGTTGAGAAATCTGACGCCTGAAGCGACGACATTTGTTGTATCGGAGGTCAACTCACCAGCATCAAAATTAATAAGCTGCATGAACGAAATCGGATTCATGGCCCAATCACCCACATAGCCCACCGTGTCACGCAGAGTGGACGGACCGAAAAACGGCCAGACGATGTAAAAGCCATTACCCACCGAATAGCTCCCAAGGGTTTGCCCCAAATCCTCGGAGGGTGGCGTTAGTTCCGGATACTCTCCGGCGGGATCGAGAAAACCCAAAAGGCCTACGGTCGAATTGATGGCGAAGCGGCCAAGCTCTCCGCCGGCGGCCGTGGGCTTGCCCTGCAGAAGACAGTTGACCAGTCGCACGGGCGTCAGCAGGTTGTAAAAAAAATTCTTTATGCCGATTCGCACCGGCGTGGGGACCACCGCGCGATAGCCGGTGGCCACCGGCTTGAGTGCCCAGAAATATAGCTTGTCGTTAAAGACGAACATGGCGCGGTTAAATCCGGACAGGGGATCGGCGACCGTTTGAATCGTTTCCTCTTCCTTGTCGAAAGGGTCTCGCGGATTATCGTCGAAGGGGTCAAAAGGCTCCTCGTAGGCAGCGTCGGCAGTCTCGGGCGGATTGCCCTTCGACGGCTGCCCGTCGGTCATGAGTGGTTTGGATTGTGCACACCCCAAATGGAACAGGAGCAAGCCAAGCACCATTATTTTCCAAATCGTTCTATAAGATCTCATGGTCGCCGATGCCGCTGTGTTTGTATTGTGGCCGCCATTCCCCATCACCTGTCCGTAAAGACAGGGAGGCCGGGCATTCGTTGTCAACCGTCCGTGGAAAGATGGCCGTTCTGTTCGTCCAGCTTCTGTTTGAGATAGTCAATGAGCTGGGCCGGGGTCTCCTTCTTGAGCCTGCCGGCAAACTGGATACGGTAATTTTTCAGCAGACTGACACCCTCGACATAGATATCATAGACCTTCCAGCTGCCGTCCGCGCCTTTGAGCATTCGGTAATAAACCGGCGTTTCAATGGTTTCGCGAACGATCTGGGTTCTCACCTCGGCGTATTTTTCCTGGAGTATCTCCTGTTCCAAGTAGACGATTTTTTCGTTGTGGTATTCACCCTGAATTTTATCGATGTAAATGTTGCCGAGAAAATTGGCGAACACATCCGAGAATTCTTTTTTTTCCTCGGGGCTGAAGGACTTCCAGTAGCGGGCCACGGAGCGTGCCGACACCTCGTTGAAATCGAACATGGGTTTGACGGCTTTCCAGATCTGGTTGCGCTGGGTATCCCTGGCCTCCTGGGTGGCGTATTGCGGGTCGTTCAAAATGGTGATCACCTTGTCGATGGGTCCCTTAATCGTGGCCATTGGATCGCCGGATTCGGCCGAGACCGGGGTGATCGTCAGCAGGGCGGCAAAAACCGCCATGCCAATTGCTCTCAGAATCATGACATCCTCCTTTTGTCACGGGGTCGGTTGATCATTTCTCGATGTCCCCGAAAACATATTTACTCACCAACTCCTCGATATCCAGAGCAGATTCCGTTTCAAAAATTGTATCTCCCGCTTTTAGTATGCGTTCGGATCCGCCGGGTGTTAAGCTAATATATTTGTCGCCGATCAACCCGGCTGTTTTGACCGAGGCGATTACGTCATCGGAAAGTTCCACGCTGTTTTTGATTTTCAGATCAACGATGGCCACCAGCTTCTGATTGTCAAGTTGAATATTGCCCACTTGGCCGATCTCGACACCGGCCAAATCGACCGATGCCCCGGATTTAAGCCCCGACACGGATTCGAACCGCGCCGTGAGCTGGTAATAATCGTTACTGAACCACTGCATCTTGCCCAATTTGATGGTGAGGTAGGAAACGCAGATCAGTCCGATCAGGACGAATACCCCCACCATGATTTCAACAGACGTTTTTTTCATGTTGCCTCCGCAGCCGATCTTTCTTCATGCGGCTGAGTTCTATTCCTCGCCAAATTCGGACTGGATGTCGTCGGACGCCTCACCCCGGATGAATTGACGGATAATGGGAACATCGCTTTTTAGGATGTCCTCCGGGCTGCCTTCAAAAAGTATCCGGCCCTGATCCAACATGGCAATCCTCTGGGAAATGTGAAAAACGTCGGGGATCTCATGGCTGACCATGACGCCGCTAAAGCCGAAGGTTTTCTGGTATCGAGAAATCATGGCGTGTGCCGCGTTTTTGCGGATCGGGTCCAATCCCGTGGTCGGTTCGTCGAAAAGTACGATCTCGGGGTCGGTTACCAGAGCGCGGGCCATGGCAACCCGTTTTTTCATGCCGCCGGACAGTTGGGAGGGGTATCTGTCTTCTATGCCCGCAAGGTCCAACTGGTTGAGTTTGTCCCGTACCCGGCTCTCGATTTCGGCGATGTCCAACCGGCCCTTTTCCTTGAGCGGCAGGGCCACGTTTTCATAAATGGTCATGGAGTCGAAAAGCGCGTTGCCCTGGAACATATAGCTGAATTTCATTTTCAGCGCCTTGCGCTCCTCCGCGGAAAACGCCTTGATCGCCTTCCCGGCGAACAGGATCTCCCCCTCGTCCGGCCGTAGAAGGCCGATGATATGTTTGAGCAGAACGCTTTTGCCGATGCCGCTCTTGCCGATGATGGTGGTCACCTGGCCCTGGTAAATGGACAGGTCCACCCCTTTGAGCACGGCATTGTCGCCAAAGCGTTTATGCACCCGTTTAAATTGGATCAAGGGCTCGTTCATTATCCTCTTACCCGGCGGTTATAACAAAAAGGAAGTAAGCACATAATCGGCAACCAGAATCATGACGCAGGAGATGACCACCGCCGACGTGGTGGACAGGCTGACGCCCTTGGCGCCGAATCCCTCTTTGCGCATATGCGTCGTGTATCCCTGATAACAGCAGATGGTAACCACGATGGCGGCAAAACAAACCGCTTTGATAAATCCGCCATTTAAATCCTTCATCAAAACGCTGGATTCCACGCGACTGAAATAAATGCCCGATTTGATGCCCAGAAGCAGGGAACCGGTCAGATAGCCGCCGATGATCCCCACGACATTGAAAATGGCCGTAAGAAAGGGAAAACTGATCAGCGCCGCGCCCAGCCTTGGGCTGAACAAAAAACGCGTCGGATTAATATCCATGGTTTCCAGCGCGTCTATCTGCTCCGAAATTCGCATGATACCGATTTCGGCGGCCATGGCCGAACCGGCGCGGGCGGTCACCATGATCGCGGTGAACACCGGCCCCATTTCCCGGACCAGGGAAAGCGCCACGGCGGCCCCCAGCATGCCCTCCGAGCCGAACTGCACCAGTGTGTAATACCCTTGCAGACCAAGCACCATACCGGTGAAAGCCCCGGTCAGGCAGACAACAAAAACCGACTTCATGCCGATAAAATATACCTGGTCAATAATTTTTTCCGCCTGCAGCGGCATGGAAAAAAGATGGAGGACGCCCTGGAAGAAAAAGATAGCCACCCGGCCAAGCTCCTGTATCGGCGCAAGGGCCATGCGGCCAAGACCGGCCAAAAAATTCGTAATCGTATCGGATTGCTTTATCAAATCAATACCATGTCTCTCTTGATGCATTGCGTTGCGGCCGTCCCGCACAAAACGCATCGAGGCATCATCGCTTCGCAAAAAAACCGCCAGAAGCATCTTAACTTTCCATAATTAGCTGATATTTAAGGTAGTGTAAAGAGAAGAAGCCGGCTGCGTACAACCTGACCGTGATGACAGGCAGTCATTTTACGGGTCGACAAGGTGGAATAACAAGTAATCTAAGAACAATGGCGTCTTCCAATTAAATTAAATTGACTTTTTAATCGCTCTAATTTAATCATATTTTCGATCAAAAAAGGGCAACATCAACCGGCGATCCCGATAAACGGTTGACATTCTGGTAAAAAGTCGCTGTTCGGGCGGATTCGTAAAAAGCCCGAGATCAAGGCTTGCGAATCCTGAGGAATGAGGCGTACTTAGCGTACTCCGCAATGACGAAGGATGAAGCGTAACGCCGATATCGGACTTTTTACGAATCCGTCAACGGTTAACCGGTTGTTTGTTATCAGCAGGAAAAACATTATGGCATCATTGAAAAAAACGAGCAAACCGACAACGGAAGCCGGCCACACGCAAAAAGCGTATCAGGGTATCCGACGCATGTTGTTTCACAACGAAATCGTGCCGGACCAGAAAATCGCCTATCGAGACCTGGCCGAACGCCTGGGCATGAGCCAGACACCGGTCATTCAGGCCCTGAAGTGGCTTGAATTTCAAGGATTGGTCCGCCACGAGCGTCACCGCGGGTATTACACAGAGCCGGTCAGCATTCAGGAGGTCGAGGAAATCTACGACTTCCGCGAGCAGATCGAACTGGCCCTTTTGCCGCAAACCATCGCCAAGCTGGACAAGACCGGTCTGAAAACCCTTGAAGCGGCCCTGGAAGCCCATCTGGAGGCCTCCCGCGAAATCTATCTTCACGATCGCCTGATCAAGGACAAGGCGTTTCATCTCACCCTGGCATCCCTTTCCGGCAATCGGGTTCAATCCCAGGCCCTGCGGCTTCTTTTCGATCTGCTCTACCTCAAATACGGCGGCAACCTTCTCTTTTCCACATCCATGGAGAAGGCCGATACGGCACACAAGGAGCTGTTCAAGCATATCATCGAAAAAAATCCGGAAGGCGCCCAATCCGTTCTTTCCCTTCATATTCGGCGCGTCAAGGAACATGTCCTCACCGGTTTGCAGCGGCTGATGGAGGAAAAGGAGAGCGCCGGGTTATAAGCGAACCGGCGCCAATGCCGCCAATTTGATGGACCCGTTCATGCACAAACACGCCTTTTAAAAGAAGCTGCCAAAATTTGCTAATGCCATCGCGATAAGAGACCGATCTTTAAACCTGCAAGCACGCGCGGTTACAACACAAGGATCATTATTGATGGCGAATTTATTTTTAATATTGCAAAAAGTCATGCAGCTCGATCCCGTGCCCACGGTGATCCACCAAGTTCTCGCTCTGGCCGGAGATCCTGACGCATCCCTTCAGGATATGGTGGAGGTGGTCGAACGTGATCCGGCCATCACCGCAAACCTGCTCAAATACGTCAATTCCGCCCATCTTGGGCTGCTCGTCAAGGTCGACTCCGTCCAACAGGCCGTTTCCATGCTGGGGTTGCAGCGGGTCGTGGACATGGTTCTTTCTCAGAACCTGTCCGGCAACCTGAACCATGCCCAACAAGGCTATGGACTGGCCAAGGGCGATTTGTGGGCCCAGAGCCTGGCGGTTGCCGTGGTGGCACGGGACCTTGCCAAACAACACGATCTGATGAGTCTGCCGGCGATTTACACCGCCGCCCTGCTCAAGGACATCGGCAAGGTCATTTTGCATGAATACGTATCCGACAAACTTGACGCCATCCAGGAACAGGTAACGGAGAAGGGCCTCAGTTTTATCGAAGCCGAAAAAGAGGTCCTGGGCATGGATCATGCGACGCTTGGAGGAATCATCGCCAAGGAGTGGAAATTCAGCGATCATATGATTTTCATGATCGAAAACCACCACCTGCCCCTTGCGTCATCGCGAAATGATCCGGCAACGGCCACCCTGTACCTTGCCGACATGGTGGCCATGATGGTGGACACGGGAATCGGCGTGGACCGGCTCGCCTACCATGTTCATCAGGATGTCTTCAAGGAATTCTTTACCGACAAACGGCAAATCAAGGAATTAATGATCACTTATAAGAAGGTCCGGCGCGAAATCATGGGGATTATAGATGAACCCTGATCCGGCGCGCCGTTCCGGACGGTTGGTGCGCCTTGCCTAATGGTAGGGCGGGACCCACTCCTGGGCTTCATCGAATTGAATGCCGATGGTCATCTCGGTGGAAGATTCGCTGACTTCGACGAGCTTGCCTGGCGCGCTTTTCCCCCCGGAAACCCCCGGAAAGGTGCAATTCATAAGGACGTCGTCGCCAATCTCGAGTGCGCTGCCCATTTCCTTCCCGAGCTGTAGAACGCAGCGGGCGCCGCTTTTGCTGATATCCCGAATGATCGCGCCCCCGAAAAAACCTTTTCCCGCCGCCTCGATGGTTGCCGCCACAACGCAAGTGATGCGTTTGTGATCGCGCAGTTCGAAGCGATTGATCTCGCTGGGGGTCTGAATGCGCCACAACAGAATCGGGCTTTCCAGAATCTCCGTGAATTCGGAGCAGAATTCCGCCATGGTCCCATGGCAGCCGTAACGAACCCGCACACGATCACCCACTCTTACCGACAACAGGTTCTTGTCGGCCAGGGGTACGGCGATAAACTCGCTGTTATCCTCGGGCCCGACGAAAATGCCTTTTGATATTTCCCTATCCCCGGCTTCATCGAAGAAGCGCACCATGGCGCCTCGAGGCAAAACAAAGTCGCATTTTTCCTTACCCATGATTTTTCCTTTATGGCTTAAGGAGCAATAAAAGTGGATCGGTCGGCACTTATAGATCAATAGTACACATCCCGCATCTTGTAAAGCGTCGTTGTCTATGGGAAAACAGACGGATGAAAGCCGTCATCGCCCGACGCCTTGGTTGCTGACCGGCTCAAAACGTCAAACCGCTTTGCGCCCTGTCAAGGCAATATGATAATAGGAAACGCCTGCTTTCGTTAACCACAAAGACGATATAGAGAAATGACCCGATCCAAACACCAAAACAGAAAAAAAAGAGCACCCCGCCCCAAAACCCCCGAAATCCTATCCGCCGTGGTGGCCAACCGGCAAGGTGAAATTTTCGATCTGGAGGGCTTTGCCGCCGTGGGCGCCGACGGCAGGGAGCTTTCGGCCCTGACGACAGACAAGACCATTGAAATGCCCCATGGCAGCGAATTGATGTTTCTGCCGAACCGGGTGCCCATTCTCATGGACCTGTCCACGGGGAAAATCGGCCCCGTGGCCATGAACCCCTACGCGCCGTCGGAGCGGATTTTGCCGGTGGCGGTTTTCAATTCCCCGGGTGTGGTGTTGTCCCACACCTGTGCCTACGAGGAAACCGATCAGGCCAACCTGCTGCCGCTGTTCTCCTACGGGGCCGTGGGCTGGCACGCCGGCGGCTTCCGCTCGGCGGCCATTGTCGTGGATACCGAACCGCGCCAGGACCTGCGGCGCATGCCGCGCGAGAAGGTGGTCAGCGGCGTCGAGGACATACGCGCCCAATTGCCGGACAACCGCCTGGCCCGTCACTTGGAGCTCTGCGCCCTGACCTACGGCTGTCCGGCGGGCAAGAATTTCTTCCTGGCCCGCTACGAGGCGCCCCTGCCCACCTCCAAAGCCTGTAACGCCCGCTGCCTGGGCTGCATTTCCCTGCAGAAAAATCCGCAACTGATCAGCAGCCAGAACCGCATCGCCTTTACCCCCTCCCCCGAGGAAATCGCCGGTGTGGCCCTGAAACATATCGGGCGCGTCAAAAACAGCGTGGTCAGTTTCGGCCAGGGCTGCGAGGGCGACCCGCTCATGGCCCACAAAGCCATCGAACCGGCCATCCGCCTGATCCGCGAGGCCACGGCCGAAGGCACCATCAACATGAACACCAACGCCAGCCTGCCCCATGTGCTGGCCCCGCTGATCGACGCCGGCCTGGACAGCATCCGGGTCTCCATGAATTCGGTTCGCGAGCCCTGCTACCAGGCCTATTTCCGGCCCAGGGGATACCATTACGACAACGTCCTGGAAAGCATCGATCTGGCCCTTTCACGGGGCGTGCATGTGGCCATCAACTATCTGAACTGCCCCGGATTCACCGACAGTCCGGAAGAGGCGGCGGCCCTGGCCGTTTTTCTGGAAAAGCATCCCGTGAACCTGATTCAGTGGCGCAATCTGAACTACGATCCCCAGCGGTACCTTAAGACCATGGACCGCGTCGTCCCCCTGGGGCCGTCGGTGGGCATGGACCATCTTTTAAAAATGATCGGAAAGCGTTATAAAAATCTACGATACGGCTACTTCAACCCGCCCAGGGAGCGGTTCGCCGCCGGCCTTGTCGACAAACCGAAAGGAGCGCAGCTGCCATGAACTGGATTGCCGCCAAAATAACCTTCGATGCCGAAAGCCCCGATCTGGCCATTGAGCTGATCGCCGATATCTTCCACGAGTTGGGACTCAAGGGCGTGGTGGTGGATGATCCGCTGATGGACCCAACCGTCGATTGGGCCGAGGATGCGGTGCGGCCGTCCAAAGCGCCCGGGGTCACCGGCTATTTCGCCGATACGCCGGAGGCCGTTAACACCTGCAAGGCATTGGAAAAAGCCTTCGAGGCCCTTGAAACGCGCACCGGAATCTCCGGGCAGGTCTCCTACTCACGGGTCGCCGAGGAAGATTGGGCCGAGGCCTGGAAAGAATATTTCTGGCCGGAAAAGATCACCGACACCATCGTGGTCAAGCCCACCTGGCGGGAGTACCCGGCCGCCCCCGACGAAATCATTATCGAGATCGACCCGGGCATGGCCTTCGGCACCGGCACGCATCCCACCACGGCCCTCTGCATCCAAATGATCCAAACCCTCTTAAAACCGGGCAACACCTTTCTGGATGTGGGCACCGGGTCGGGAATTCTGATGATCGCCGCCGCCAGGCTGGGCGCCCATAAGCTCTGCGGCGTGGACAGCGACCCCGTGGCGGTGACCGTGGCAGAAAAGAACCTGAGGGTCAACGCCATCGATGCCTTCCGCCTGTATTCCGGCAATCTGGTGGATGCGGTGACCGAAAAATTCGATGTGGTCGTGGCCAATATCCTGGCCGAAATAATCATCGATCTTTTGCCTGCGGTTCCCGCCGTGCTGGCGCCGGGTGGCGTTTTCATCTGCTCGGGCATTATCATGGAAAAAAAATCGGCGGTGCTGGCCGCGTTGGAAAAAACGGGCTTTGCCGCCAGCGAAATAATAGAAAAAGAGGGCTGGGTGGCCATTGCGGCCAGACGAAAAAAAGAACAACAATAGAATCTGTGATTGGATCAACCAATGGAAGCCAAAAAAGAGCGAGAACGATTCATCCCCGTGGCCAAAAGCCAATTGATCGCCGATCTGGCAAACAGCGATATCGTGGGAAAAGACAAAAAAAAGGATTTTTCCCGGTTTAGCAAAATCCTGGGCAGCCTTTTCCATTTCGAATTTCACGCCCGCATCGAAGCCCTCCAGGAGAGCTATCGGCCCTTTGATCCCGATAGCGATCTTGTATCGGTGCGGACCGTGGACGAAAACGAAAAAGAGGATCGCGAAAAACAGTTCATGGCCGTTCTGGCCAAGGTTCTCGACCAGGCCAATTACCAACAAATTACCGAGACCGATCTGGCCTATGCCATGAACCGCGAATCGCTCTTTGACATCAATCTGTTTGTGGATTTCGGGGATTTCGACAATCAGTTGATTTTCGGCCGCGGCGCCCGTGACCGAAAAATTGAGTGCAAAACCGGGTGGTTCAAGAAAACGACAAAAAAAATCACGGTTTACGAGCGCGTAGCCCTGATCATCAAATTCAAGGACAACACCTATTTCGAGGATCATAAGCGGGAGGACCTCACGTTTCAGCCGGGCTCCATGCTGGTCAAACTTTTCAAGGAGATCCCCAAGGGCGATCTGGAAATGCTTTTTCCCAATGCCCAGGTACGCATGAAGTTGAAAGACAAACTGCTCATGGGAGGCTTGGCCGTAGGGGGCGGGGTAACGGTGTTTCTCAAGGCCGGCGCCGGGCTTGTGGCCATGGCCGGCATCCTCTGGCTGATGGCCCATGCGATGGTCTCCCAGGGCGGCCGGGTTCCATCCCTGGGGCCGGCACAGGTTTCCGGTCTGGTGGGCGGGGTGACCGCCTTGGCCGCCATCGGTGCTTTTTTGTTCAAGCAGTGGAACGGCTATAAAACCCGAAAAATAAAATTTATGAAAACCTTGGGCGACAGCCTCTATTTCAAAAACCTGGACAACAACGCCGGTGTCTTTTACCACGTTATCGCCGAGGCTGAAGAGGAGGAGTTCAAGGAGGCATTGCTCAGCTATCTCTTTCTATTGCAATCCGAGTCAGGCCTGACGGCAAGTGCCCTGGACGCCGCCATCGAAGCCTGGTTCTCCAAAATTTATGGGGTTTCCATCGATTTTGAAATCGAAGACGCCCTGGCCAAATTGGAGCGTCTCGAGCTTTGTTCAAAAGAAGCGTCGGTTTATAAAGCCATTGCCTTGCCGGAGGCTTGCCGCTGGCTGGCGCAAAAATGGGACGACGTTTACGCAGGCGACGGCTCTATCCAGACGCCTATGGCTTAACACCCACGAACAGGTTGGCCACCCCCAGGGTCAAGCGTCTGCGTCTGACGCCGGTAAAACCGGCCGCCTTCATCAGCCCCATGAACCTGTCGGGGGACGGAAAACGGGAAACCGATTCCGGCAGATACTGGTACGCAAAATTGTGATGGGAAAACAGGCGCCCGACCAGCGGCAACACCTTTTGAAAATAAGCCAGGTAAAGATCGCGAAGCAGCCCTTCGGGCGGCGTGGCCAACTCCAACACCGCCAGCCGGCCGCCGGGCACGAGGCTCTCATGGAAAGCCTTAAGTGCCAAGCTCTTGTTCTGAATATTGCGAATGCCGAAAGCGATGGTCACGGCATGTACCGATTCGGGCTTTACCGGCAGGCAAAGGGCGTTGCCGTTAATCAGGCAACAGGTGCCGGGCGGCAGGTGGCAGGTTTTTTCCCGGGCCAGGGCAATCATGCGGACCGAGAAATCGAGGCCGAGTACCCTCACCCGCGGCCCTTTGCGGCGCAGGATTTCCAGAACCACGTCTCCGGTTCCACAGGCCACATCCAGTGCCCGCCCACCATCCGGGACACAGATCGCCGACACCATTTTCCTGCGCCAGAGAACATCCTGTCGAAGGCTGAGCAGCCGGTTAAGCAAGTCATAGCGCGGCGCGATGCTGTCAAACATCTCGCGAACAAAAGGAAGCTCCCTGGTTTCCATTGACATTCCTTCATTTTGCATTACGTTTTGGCATTCCGTAGGGAAAGCAACTAACACAACAAACCCCTTGGCATCAACACGAAGAAACAAGCGTCTAGGATCATTCATGACAGCCAAACGCGATTACTACGAAGTACTCGGTGTGGAGCGAAACGCCAGCGATGCGGAACTGAAAAAATCGTATCGCAGACTGGCTTTAAAATTTCACCCCGATAAAAACCCCGGGAACAAAGAAGCGGAAGAGAATTTCAAGGAGGCCGCCGAAGCCTACGAAGTGCTTCGTGATCCCCAGAAAAGACAAATCTATGACCAATACGGTCACCAGGGTCTGGAAGGCTCCGGATTCTCCGGATTTGGCGGGTTCGAGGACATCTTTTCCAGTTTCGGCGATATTTTTGAGGACTTTTTCGGCTTTGGCGGAGGGCGCCGTTCCCGAGGCCGTGCCAATCGTGGGGCCGATTTGCGCTACGATATGCAGCTATCCTTCATGGAAGCGGCCTTTGGCGTGGAAAAAGAGATCGATGTGGAAAAGGCCGAGCCCTGCGGCGAGTGTGGGGGAACCGGCGCCGCGCCGGGCTCCGGTGTGGAAACCTGTCCCCACTGCGGCGGAACGGGACAGATCGGGCGCAGCCAGGGATTTTTCACCGTGCGCACCACCTGCGGCCACTGCCGGGGACAAGGCCAGATCATTAAAAAACCCTGTTCCGCCTGCCGGGGACAGGGCAAGGTCATCGTCCGCAAAAAGGTCTCGGTTAAAATCCCCGCGGGCGTGGACAGCGGCTCACGCCTGAGGCTCAGTGGTGAGGGCGAAGCCGGCGCCATGGGAGGCCCCCCCGGCGATCTGTATGTGTTTATCCATGCCAAGGAGCATGAGTTTTTCAAGCGCGAGGAAAATCACGTCTTCTGTGAAATCCCCATTTCCTTTGTCCAGGCGGCTTTGGGCGACAAGATACAAATCCCCACGCTTAAAGGGGAAACCGATCTGAATGTTCCCAAAGGCACTCAGCCGGGTGAGCTTTTCAAGTTGCGCGGCGAGGGGATTCCCTCTTTAAGAAACGGTCATCGGGGAGATCAAATCGTTCAGGTCAATATCAAAACGCCCACCAATCTCAATAAAAAGCAGGTGGCCCTGCTTAAGGAATTCGCCTCATTGGAAGCCGGCAAGTTCACCAGCAAACTGAAAAACATTCTGAAAAACGGTCCGTCCAGGGTAGCCAATTGAGAAGCGGCAGACCCATTTGGGAGCGAATACAAAAATGTTCGAGCTGAAAATACTGAACCATTTCTCGTCCGCCCATCAACTAACCATGGTTGGCGAAAAATGTGAGAATCTTCATGGGCACAATTGGCGCGTCGAGGTTTGTGTCAAGGGCGAAAAGCTAAACGAAGCCGGGGTGCTGGTGGATTTCGGCATCATCAAAGCGCATGTCAAAACCATCATGAAGGAGCTGGATCACAAATTTCTGAACGAGCTTCCCACGTTCAAGGACAAACAGCCATCCTCGGAAAACCTGGCCATTTACATTGCCAAACGCCTGACGGAGATGATGGACGAACCCGGCGTCAAGGTGAGCCGGGTGACGACCTGGGAGTCGGACGATGCCAGCGCCACGTACTCCCCCTAAGCTTTATTCCAACAAGCCACCAACTCGTCACGGGTAACGAGCGCCGAAGCGTCGGCAACATGATCGCGGATGTTTTCCAGCCCGCCTTCCTGCCGGTCCACAAGGACAACCGCGCGGACGACCTCCAGCCCTTCGGCGCGCGCTCGCTCGATAGCCTTGACGGTTGAGCCGCCCGTGGTCGCCACGTCATCAATGACCACCACCTTGTCACCGGGCCGGACGTCTCCCTCGACCCATTTGACGATGCCATGGTCTTTCTGGTCCTTACGGATGGAGAAGGCATTGAGGGGCGCCTTTTCGATTTCCGAGGCAAAGGCCGTGGCCATGGCGATGGGGTCCGCACCGAAGGTCAGCCCGCCCACGGCGGATGCGCCGCTGTCCCGGATGGCGGCGAACATCAGATGCCCGGTGAGAAACATGCCGCGGGCGCTCAAGGTGGTGGGTTTGCAATTGACGTAAAAACAGCTCATGCGCCCCGAGACCAGTTTGAAGGTCGGGGTTTCGGTGTATTTGAACGACTTTTGGCACAGCAGCCGAATCAATTCGTCTTTCATGAGGACTCTCCCTGGAAGCTAGTTTTATAAGAACTACTTGAGTTTAAGGGGTTTTTCGGATAAAAAAGCCCCCACCGAACTGGAAGAAGCCCGCAATTGGGATTCAGTGGAGGCCTTGGCAAGGAAAACTGGAAACAGCACTCCTTGGCACTAGGGCGTTCATAGCAGCAGTGTCAGGGGACGGTCAATGCCAAACCGAGACGCAATGAGCGACATCACCGATAAAAGCGCCATCATCCGGATGTTTCATGTCCATAAACGCTACGGGGCCAAGCAGGCCCTGGTGGACACCACACTCGATATCGCCAAAAACGAATTTCTGTTCATCAGCGGCCCCAGCGGCGCCGGCAAGTCGACCCTGCTCAAGCTTCTTTATCTGGCAGAGCCCAGCTCCGAGGGCCAGATTCTGGTGGACGGCATGAATCTGGCGCGGATTTCCCGGCGGCGCATCCCGTTCCTGAGGCGTAAATTCGGAATTATTTTTCAGGATTATAAGCTTATCGCAACGCGCACGGTCTTTGAAAATGTCGCCCTTGTGCTGGAGGCGCGCGGAAAAAAGCGCGGCTATATCGAAAAAAAGGTCAAAAGCGTGTTGCGTATCGTGGGCATGGAAGACCGCCAGAGTGCATACCCGCCCAGTCTCTCCGGCGGGGAGCAGCAGCGCGTGGCCGTGGCCAGGGCCAT
The DNA here is from genome assembly GCA_963668455.2 of uncultured Desulfosarcina sp. Lineage (GTDB taxonomy): Bacteria > Desulfobacterota > Desulfobacteria > Desulfobacterales > Desulfosarcinaceae > Desulfosarcina. Next base: position 1,418,303 of record CAXXOY010000005.1, on the reverse strand, counting down.
CGCCGGGGAACCGAAAATCATCCTGGCCGATGAACCCACCGGCAGCCTGGACGACGAGTCGGCCGCCGTTATCCTGGATCTGCTCAACATGTTCCATCGGCGCGGGGCCACCGTCGTGGTGGCGACTCACGACAAATCCCTTATTTCGAGTGCCACCGGCCGCGTTTTGCAGATCCGGCAGGGAAGGCTGGACGCAATCGCGGAAATTTGAAAGACCGGGCGATGACCTACTATAGCCAGAGAGCCATCAAGGACATTTTCGAGAATCCATTTCTCAACGTGATAACGATCATCACCATCGCCCTTTCGGTTGTGATTGTCAGCGCATTCGGCCTCTTCATGCTCAATGCCCAGGATATGTTCAACACCTGGAAAAAAGGCGTTCGCATCATGGTGTATCTATCGGCCGGCACCACTGCCGACCAGCGCCTGGAAACCCATGACAAACTCAAGACCATTGCCGGCATCCGGCATATCGACTTCATTTCCAAAGACCAGGCCATGACCCTGCTCAAACAGCGCATGCCCCGCCAGGCATCGCTTTTCGACAATCTGAGGGAAAACCCCTTGCCCGATGCCTTTGAACTCAGCCTGGCCGGCAAATATAATTCGCCCGCCAAAATCGAGCTTATAGCCCAACGCATCGAGGGGCTGCCGCTGGTTGCCGAAGTCGAGTACGGGCAACAATGGATCGAACGGTTTACCAATTTTTTCAATTTGTTCAAACTCACCGGATACGGTCTCGGGATGGTCTTTTTCATGGCCACGGTGTTTATTGCCGCCAACACCATCCGTCTGGTTCTCTATGCGCGCCGGGAAGAAATCCGGATTATGCGCCTGGTGGGCGCCACCGACAGATTCATTTCATTTCCCTACTACCTTGAAGGATTGATTCAGGGCTTGTGCGGAAGCGCGATCGGCCTTGTGATCGTGTACGTCGCCTTTTCCGCCGTCGGATCTCATTTTCAGCAATCTTTAGCCGCCGAAATGGTCTCGATCCGCTTCTTCCCCATTAACGTCTGCGCCATGATTGTCGGCGGCGGCATGCTCATCGGCTTATTGGGGGCTTTTTTTTCAATTCGGCAGTTCATGAAAACATGATCGGCAGACCTTTTTCAGACAACCGCCGCCTCCCGGGCCGGGCGGTCCTGCGCCGCAAGATGCTTGGTGCGCTTTTTTTGTTCGCGGCGCTCGTTTTCGGACAACCTGATCCGCTGCCGGCCGCCGGTGATCCCAAACCGGGCATGATCGTCTCGCCGGCTTTAAACCTGCGCTCCGGCCCCGGTTTGCATCATCCGTCGATTGCCAAGCTGCACCGCGGGGACAAGGTGCTGGTGCTTTCTTACGAAGGGGAATGGGTTCGCATCCTTTTCGGGGAGCAGACCGGATTCGTGATGAATCGGTCCACGTTTTTGCGTATCGACGAGTCCGGAAGCGAGCCCGGGGGGACGATTAAAAATCCCCAAACGCGGACCGAAAAGGCTGCGGTGAATCGTAAAATCCAGGTATCTTCAAAGCAAATCGCCTCTATTTCCGAAAAGGAAGCGGATATTATCAATGATCTGGAGAAAACGGAAAGGGCCCTGGACAAAGCACGCAAGCAGGTCAACCGACTGACCAAGGAGCTGGCGGCCACAAACGAGCAGATCACCGAACTGGAAAACAGACAAAACGACATCCAGGCGCGTGCCGCCGCGATGGAGCAATACGTTGCCGGTCGGCTGGCGGCGCTTTACAAACTGAGCTGGTTGGGAAAAGTTCAGGTGCTCGCCTCGGCGGACTCCATGTTTGAGTTTTTCTCCTGCAAAAACAGTCTGGAGCGCATCCTGGCGCATGACGAAGCCGTGATGGCCGAACTGGCCAACGACAGGATCGAGATCAAGGCCCTATTAAGCCAATTGGATGCCAAACGGCATGAAAAGCAGGCTACGGCGTCGGCGCTCAACGTCAGGATCAATGCCTTGAACCGGGAACAATCGCACCGAAGCATGCTGCTGTCTCAAATCAGAAACAAAAAATCGTTGCAGCTGGCCATGATCGACTCGCTGAAAACCTCGGCCCATGAACTGTCGCGCACGGTCGAATCCTTCGGCAAGGCCCCCGCAAAACAGTCGACGGCCGCCATGCCCGTTGCCGAAAAACCCTTCACGGCGCTTAAAGGCTTGCTTATGATGCCTGTGAAAGGTAAAATTGTATCTTTTTTCGGTCCCATTAAAGATCAAGAATTTCGCGTGACTCATTTTGAAAGTGGGATTACTATAAAAGCAGATCGGGGCGAACCCATCCGCGCCGTATATAACGGAAAAACGCTGTTCGCCGCCTGGTTCAAGGGGTTCGGCAATATGATGATCATCGACCACGGCGGTCATTATTATACTGTTTACGCCCATGTGGAAGAGTTTTTCAAATCCAAGGGTGATCCGGTGGAAACCGGTGAGGTGATTGCCACCGTGGGCGATACCGGATCCCTGACCGGAACCGGCCTGCATTTCGAAGTTCGACACCATGGCAAGCCAATCAATCCGATGGAATGGATTAATAACGGATAAAGGAGAAATAATGGCAGGTAAGAAAACCCGTCACCTGAGGTTCTGGGTGGCCACACTGATCGTATCCGCCACACTGATACTAGGTCACGGCTTTTACCGGAATTTATCCGCCGACACAGAGGAAACCTACGAAGGGCTGAAGCTCTTTACCGATGTCCTCGAACTCGTTCAGAAAAATTATGTCGATGAAGTGGATACCAAGAAAACCATCGAAGCCGCCATTCAGGGTATGATGCGCAGTCTCGATCCACATTCGTCCCTGCTGCCGCCCGAAGCGCTCAAGGAGCTTCAGATAGACACCCAGGGAGAATTCACCGGAATCGGCATTCATGTGACCATGCGCAACAACCTGGTAACGGTCATCTCCCCCATCGAAGGCACGCCTGCCTACCGGGCCGGCATCAAGGCGGGGGACAAAATCGTCAAGGTGGACGGCAACCCCACGGAAGATCTGCGGGACGCGGTCAAACGCATGCGCGGGCCCAAGGGTACCAAAGTCGAGCTGACCATCTTCCGCAAAGGAAATTCGGATCCTCTGGAGTTCAGCCTGGTTCGCGATGTCATTCCGATTTACAGCGTCAAGGCGGAACTGCTCAAGCCCGGCTACGGGTACGTGTGGATCACCAATTTCAGGGAGAACACCACCAGCGACCTGATCGAGGCCCTGGAAGCCATGGAACAGGCGGATGCACCGCTTAAGGGGCTGGTTCTGGATTTACGCGACAACCCCGGCGGCATTCTCAACCAGGCCATCAACGTTTCCGATCTTTTCCTGGAAAGCGGCGAAATCCTCAGCATCAAGGGCCGCGAAGGTCAGAACACCAAGGTGTTCAGTGCCCATCCCAGCGAAACCAAACGGGATTACCCCATCGTGCTGCTGGTCAACGGCGGCAGCGCCAGCGCCTCGGAAATCGTGGCCGGCGCGCTTCAGGACCACAAACGGGCCCTGATCCTGGGGACCACCTCTTTCGGCAAAGGGTCCGTGCAAACCGTGGAGAGCCTGCGTGACGGCTACGGCTTGAAATTCACCATTGCGCGCTATTATACGCCTTCGGGCCGCTCCATCCAGGCAAAAGGAGTGGAGCCGGATGTGGTTGTTCAACACCGCACCCTGTCGGACAACAACGTCGACGATGCGCGGACCATCAAGGAAAGCGACCTGAAAAACCACCTGAACGCGGAGCCGACCGACGATTTTGAAGAGCCCATCATCGACACCGACGATCAGGAAGAGGAAGCCCCGGCAGCGCCCGAAGATCCTCCTCTATTGAAAAAATTCAAATCCAAGCACAGCCCTCTTGACCGGGAGATCCTGCTTAACGACAATCAGGTTTTACGCGCGTTGGATATTTTGATCAGCTACGATATTTTCAAAACCCTTAAAAATGGCTAAGAAACCATCGGCCAAGCCCAAACCGAAATCAAAGGCGAAGAAAAAGAAAAAAAAGAGTCCACGGGCCGACCACAACCTTCAATTCATGAAAATCGTTTCGGGGTTGGCCCTTCTGATCATCCTGATCGTTACCGCTGGGCTTCTGGCCAACCGGTTTCTGATGAAACCCGCACCCAAAAAGGTGGCGGCCAGGCCAAAGCCCATCGTGGTCACCCGACCGGAACGCGCCGCGGCGCACCACAGCGTTCCCGATTACGAGGCATTTCCGAAGGAAGCGGTGCCACCGCCACCGCCCATCACCCGGCCCAAGCCGGCGGTTCACAGGGCTCCGGTAGCCATCATCATCGATGACATCGGCTACGACAAGAAAATGGCCAAGGGGTTTATGGCGTTAAACGTGCCCCTGACGTTTTCCGTTCTTCCCATGGGGACCTTCAATCATCAGATTATCGACGAGGCCCTTCAAAAAGATGTGGAAATCATGCTGCACCAACCCATGGAGCCCAAGGATTACCCCCGTGTCAATCCCGGTCCGGGCGCCCTTTTCACCGGCATGGCGCCCGATGCGCTGATCAACCAGCTCAATGCCAACCTGGACAGTCTGCCGGGGGTCAGGGGGGTCAACAATCACATGGGCTCGAAACTGACCGCTTCCGCCGATAAAATGCGCCAGGTGTTCACGGTTCTGAAGAAAAGAAACCTCTTTTTCGTGGACAGCCGCACCACGGCTGAAACCCGGTGCCGACAGTCGGCCGAGCTTCTACACCTGCCGTTCGCCGAGCGGGATGTGTTCCTCGATCACCTGCAGACGGCGGCCTTTGTCGAGAAACAATTGAACCAGCTGATCAAACGGGCCAACAAACAGGGCTACGCCATCGCAATCGGACACCCCCACGAGGTGACCCTCGGGGTATTGAAAAAAATGCTGCCCAAATTAAAAAAGGCCGTCATGCTGAAGCATGCTTCGGACGTCGTGGCCTTTCAACATGGATGATGTCTTATGAGCTTATTAAATGGAATTCTCTATAATCTTAAAGGATTGTGGTTTGGTATGAAAACGCCCCGGCTGCTTTTGCTGGGGATGCTGCGGTTTATCGTGGTTGCATTTTTAACGGTTCTCCTGGCTGCGGCGATCCTTTCCAAACATGCCGACATCCTGGCCTTGCTCTGGCAGGAGCCCCAAAGCGCTTGGCTGGTCTGGGTCTGGCTGCTGGCCTCCTGGCTGTTGTCCCTGATTCTGGCGGGCGTTGCCGCGGTTCTGGCCTACCTTCTTTCCCAGGTGCTGTTTGCCGTTTTTATCATGGACCTCATGTCACGGATCACCGAGCATAAGGTATCGGGCCGGCCCGTGGTGACACCCAAGGCATCCCTGATATTCCAGATGGGCTTTCTGATCCGCCAGGAGCTTCCCCGTAACATCATACCCACGCTGTTGACCCTGATCCTCATGGCCCTGGGGTGGCTGACGCCCCTGGGACCGGTGCTGACCCTTGTCGGCCCGGTGGTGGCCATCGTTTTTCTGGCCTGGGACAACACCGATCTCATTCCGGCTCGCCAATTGGAGCCCTTTGGAACGCGGTTCAAAAGGCTGTGCAAAACCCTGCCCTTTCATATCGGCTTCGGCCTGCCCTTCCTCGTTCCGGTGCTCAACCTCGTGCTGCTCAGCTTCGCCCCGGTCGGCGCCACGTTGTATCATCTGGACCGCACGGCCTCGGACAATTAATGCAAGAGGCAAAAAGAAACGCCAGTTGCGAACGGATGCGTACCATTTACGGGAAGCCGTTCGGGATTGCCGATCTTACCGAATCTTCGGCGTTAGTCATATAAGGTCCAACCCCGAAACAGATCAATGCGCCTAAAAAGATAAAATTTGTGCGCGGCCCTTAGGTCTTGATCGCCGACACAAGTATTCGAGTACTTTTCTCAAGCACCTGAGGGGTTGATTTGGCTTCCTTTATGATAGGGATGGCATGGGTCTTACCCATCTTTCGAATAAGGGCATCCTTGGATTCGAGCACTCGTTGGTAAAAGGCAAGCTGCCGTTCTTTCCATCCCGGCGTTTCTTCATAACGCTCAATTTGAAACCCGGCATCTTCGAGGTTTTTTCTATGATCCGCCGGCATGAAAGGAATGTTTCCGTCCCATGTTGTGAAGACGAATTTTGCACCGGTTTTGAGGGTGCGGGCAATTTCTCTTAGAGCCCTGTCCCGGTCCGGCGCCACCCAAAGGGCGTCCACGGACAGGGCGCCGTCGCAGCTCGAAGCATCCAGTCCGGTTTGGTAAAAACTGCCGGTTGAGAAAAAGGCTTTTGACGCCAGACCAAATTCAGGGATTCGCCTGGTGGCGGCGGTCACGGCTTCGGGCGAAACATCCACCCCCTTGACGCCGGCGCCGGTCTTGCGGGCGATCCACATCCCGGGGCCGCCCCGACCGCAGGCAAGATCTGCAAACCAGTCCCCGGCTTTCAGATCCAAAAGACCGGCCATCCGATTTAAATCACTCAAGGTGACAAAGCTTAGGGGCTCTGTATCATCGGGGTATTCATCTCCGAAAACGTCTTTGACGATTTCATCCACCAGGCGGCTTTTGCCCTGGCCCTGGTAAATGGTATCGAATGCGGTTTTGAACTGCCACTTTCCATAGGAGAGAAAACAAATTACGGTCATCATGACGTCTTTTAATTTCTGGTGCATCGGTCTTCCTTTGTTTATCCTAACCTAAATTAGGCGATTCAAATTTTGGTCTCCATGAAAATTGCATAATTTATAAAGACTTGCGCCATGATGGGCTCCCAAAATTTAAAACCCGTTGGGTTTGCCGATCTCACCGCATCTACGACGTTAGATGCCTTCCCGCATAGGCGACTATAGCGGAAAGACATCTGCCTTGCATATGCGGCAAGCTCGACAATCGCCTAGTTTAGGCCTAATTTAGTCATGTTTTTATGAACCGATAATAGAGAAATTAAAAAATTGTGTCTTATCAAATCCTGCTAAAAAATTGTTCATTCCAGCTATTTTGCCTTTACCGGAATGCAAATATCCACATCGAACACCTGTTGACCGTCGGCCGTTCTTTCTCCAAGATATCGTTCCAGCATCTCCCGATCATCCCGAACAAATCCACTGCGGGCAAGCCAGGCCGCGAACATCCATTCCCATGCCTTGACAAATTCTCCCTTTTTCAGTTGTAGGCGGCAAACCCCATAAATCCCGCCGGAGAGGGTGAAGAGCCCCACCGTATTGGATTTCCTGATTGATTCAGGTACGGGGATGGCGGCCATAGCCCGAAGCCGGGTGTCATGCGTAATGTCCGGATTGTCATGGAAGATGTTGTACCGGACCGGCGATTCATTGAGCAATCCCTTAGGAAGCGCCCATTGAAACAGGCGGTTGTAGAGATTGTTGAACAGGGCGTCGTCCTCCTGGTATTGTCCTACATACCTTATATAGGCGACCTTAAGGCGCGGCATCTCTTCCAGGGTGATCCTTCGGAATCCTTTTTCGCAGTCAATGTCCCATGCCGGGACGCCGCCGTCGAAAGTTAAGCGACAACTGCCGGGCGCGACCTGCGTCTGGCTGTCCCTTATGGATACTTGGCACTGCCGTCGCCATTGGGTTGCGTTAACCTTGAAATGGTCCTTGAAACTCTTGGCAAAGGCGGAAGGATTGGTGAACCCGCACTTGAGAGCTACGTCGGTGACGGCCAAATCAGGTCTCAGCGCCAGCATCTCGGCGGCCTTTTCCAATCTCAACCGGCGTATGAATCGATATACGGATTCTCCCATTTGCGCTTTGAAGATACGTCCGAAATGGAACTCGGAAAAACAAGCGATTTCGGATAAACGCTTAACAGTTAATTCACAGTTCAGGTTGGCCTGGATATGATCCACCACCCGGTAAATTCTAATTTTATGCTCGAATTCCTTCATGGTTTTACCTGAATGATATTAATGGAGAGGGACGCCCTTTGATATATTATTTTTCAGATTTTTGCCATTATGATACACAAAGATTTTGCCACGAAAAGCTCACATAGACGCTACCGTTGCGGTGCATCACGTTATTGTCAGGGGAATTGAACGCCGGAAGATTTTTATAACGACAAAGCCCGAGATAACTTCCTGGAACAATTGGGAGCTATCGTAATTTAAACCGGCACGCCTTGTTTTGCAAAGTTTAAATTATCGCAGCCGACAATCAGCCAATCGGCGAAAAGAGAAGAACAAATCATACAAGACCTTGGATTGCACCCGGATTGTATCTGTTAGAAAATCCGTAGTTCCGAACCAATGGACGTCCCCAAAAGTCATAGTTTTTTCTTACAATCCATAACGGTTGTGGAAGATTTTGAGGTGTCGAACAAGCACCTCTTAAGCTATGGCACCGGTATGCCCTAAGTCCGCATTGCAAATACAAACAATCCTATCCGGATGCGATTGGGTCCCAAATATCAGCGTTTTAGCGGCGGCTTCGTTTAAAATGAAACCATTCGTCTTTGCTCGAATGCTATCTTTGATTACGCTCCCTATAATTCTGACGTCCCCCTTATTTACAATCCTCATATTAAATGGTAAGAATTTCGAGAATATATCCAAAACGACTTAGTCCAACCAAGGTTTATCCATCATCCCGCAAGACGCGGAATAAAGTTTTAAGTTCAGATCAGCTCTTAAGTTGTAATGCATTTTTTCGTTTCAATTGAATGGCGGGACGACGGATAAAACTCTATACGTTATGTGCTTGTAACCAGCCAAAATAATTGTCGGAGGTGGCAATGAAAAAAGACTTTCATCTATTTTTATTCACTTCTATCCTGATTGTGATACTTGCCGGATGTGCTCAAACAAAACAGTACACACCTGAGCCTATAGGAACACAGTATAGCTTATCGGGAATGCCATCCGACCTTGTCCGGGTACAGGTCAAAGATTTGCGTGCTGACAAAGAAAATTCCGAACAATTAATCCAGGCAATAAAAGGTCAAATTTTGAGTGCGTTATCGTCTGAAAAAATAACAGGTATTCAATCTTTGTATAATTTGCAAATTGATATTATTGAGCATCGTTCATTTTTTACACTTGGCAACTGGAATGCTTCGACGAAACTTAGAATTAAATTGATAGACCCCAAAAACAACATCACCGGGAATTGGAATGCTGAAGGGAATGCACACCGATCAAATATGTGGGGTTATGCAACGGCCAAAGCCGTTTCTCAAGACGCATATAATATTGCAATTGCAGACATGATGTCCACTTTGTCAGCAGTGACTTTAAAAAGGCAATAATTGAAAAGTTGGGGGCTTACAGTTGGCGAAAGACCGTAGGAATGAGTATCGTCTTCGACTGGTCGACAAGTATCTCGAATCGGTAAATATCTATTGGAGTGCACTAATCACGATAAACGGTTTGTTGTTGACGTTCTTCTCTATCGATGCCTTGTCATCTAATGAAAAGACAGCCTTCTTCAATTATTTTCTCATTGGTGCATGTATCACCTCATTATGGCTCTTGATATGGAATTTCCGAACGATAAAGTTGAATTATTATAAAATTGGTAAGCTAACAGTGGACGATCTGCCAGATGTGCCGGAAGGATTTTTAGGGATTTTTAGGGACGTCCTTCATTATCTAAATGATTTGATTCTTTTTACAGTTTTTGCACTGGTTGTTTATTTTGATTAGATAATTAGAGACGTTATATATTGAATAAATTAGAAAAAACACCTCCGAGAATAGCACAAAAAGAAGTAAAAAAAGCGTAGATAATGAGAAATCCTCCTGGTAATTAAAAATCCAGACCTTTGCTAATTTAAAAACAGGAGGAATAAAAATGGATGATATCGCACGTTTTGAATGGTTCTGCCAACTTCGCAGAGAAATTCGCGGATCGGACAGCCACCTGATTATCGGGATCGACATCGCCAAGGACAAACATCATGCGTTTTTCGGTACGGCCAAAGGCAAATCACTGTGGCGAAGGCTGATTTTTACCAATGACCGGGCAGGATTCAACAAGCTGACTGAACAGGTTAATACGCTTATGGACCAACATAGCCTTGCCTCTGTGGTTTTTGGAATGGAGCCAACCGGTAATTATCATAAGCCGTTGATTAATTGGCTGACCGAGCAAGGCTATCTGACCGTGCTTGTTGCCGGCAAAGCCGTAAGAGATAACCGGGAGCTTATCGATGGCCGCTGGGACAAAAACGATACCAAGGATAGCGCCAACGTCGCCGACCTGATTAGCCAAGGCAAATGCCTGTTCTATGAAAATCCAGAAGCCGATATGCTGACCCTGCGTCATCTCCTTGCAGTACGGCGCCAATTGAAGAAAGAAACCCATCGTTTGCGTATGCGCATCCGCAACGGCCTGTTGGCTAAATACTTCCCGGAAATGGATCGCCACTGGGGATCGTGCATGACCGAAAATCTGGCCATTGTTCGTTGGTACATTGATCCACGTAAAATCGCCTCCACGGAGTTCAACACCTTTGTCCGGCATGTGACGACCACCGACCGTGGAATTCGGCAGATTAGTAGACTGAGAAAGATCTATGATGCTGCAGGACGATCCATCGGCCTTCCGGTCAACGACGCGGCCATATGCGAAGCCGAGATGCTGGTCGACCGATTCAAGGCAGTTGAGAAGGAACTTAAGCAGGTAATGGAACAGATCGAAACCGTTTGCCAAAATTTACCATCCTACAAGCTATTACTGACAATTCCCGGCTTCGGGCCTTACATCGCGCCCCTGGTTCTTTCCGCTCTGGCTAACCCCATGCGATTTAAGAGCCGTAAACAGGTGATTCGCCTTGCCGGACTGGATCTTAATGCCAGCCGTAGTGGCAAGAAGAGTCAAGAGAAGGTTCCGGTCATTTCAAAAAGAGGCGATGCCGAACTGCGCTATGGGTTGTATCAGGCCGCCCTTATAGCCACGTATCACAATCCGGCCTTTCGCCGGATATACGACCGCATGCTGGAAGGCCGCCAGAAAGAGCGAGGGATCAGCACCAAAGCCCGCGTCAAAATTGCCGCTAAAATGCTGGTAATCGCCTGGACCATGTTAAAAAAGAACGAGCCGTTCAATCCTGATTATATGCTGGCAGAGCCCGTTCATCCCCGTTGAGACAATAGATTTCGGGAGGGACAATCCTGGGCCTGCCAGCTCCACATAAGAAGTAACTCATCTCAATAAAGTGAGGATGAGCTATTGAACAACTGACTATAGTACCGCTTTAACATTTTCGGCGAGAGAGCCCTTTCAGAGACGTTGAGGCGCAATGACCTCGTGGGGGACAATCAGTGGGCCTCTCTTCCGAACTTGAGAATCTGGATAAGGAATGATTGGTGAATCCGCTTGATTCGGATTATACCGGATAAACGTAACGATCAGATCGTAAGTTCGCCGAAGGAAGAGAATACCTCGCTAATATTTTTATCAAAGCCAACAGGAGGAGTGTTTGTATTGAAAACGACCATTTGTAACCGTTTAAAATATATTCATATATTTTTTTTGTTGACATGGGAGATATAGAATGTCCCTAAAATCCCATTTGAAATTGTCCCTAAAATCCCATTTGAAATTGTCAGGGGCCTTTAGTATTTTTCAGTGTAAGCATGGGAGGTGTTTTTATGAAACGCGGAAAGGTGGCGGGAGTCATTCTAACTGTTTTTGTGATCTTGCTTTTTGGGGGATGTGGTACGACTGATAAGGTCGTTAAAATTTTAGACAAAGCCATTGAGTCCATGAATGATGCCAGTGTCCGCTGGGAAGACGTTTTGACAGAAACAAGGGAGAAACTCATTGAGGCAGGGCAAACCACTGTGGCTAACGAAGTGTCAAATGTTTTGACGAAAGCGACACAGGATTTGTCAGGCGGGGGAATGTGCTTTATCGATTTTATAAGATCCAAACTGGCTGATGATTTGAGAAGAATCAGGGCGAGGTTTCTTAATGAAAAAATTGTTTTAAAACCACATTTTTGTACTCCTTCCCCCCATAATGTTGATTACGCCATGTATCATGCTGGCAGGTTAAATACGATCGATATATCTGGCTTTAACCTCGATTTTTTTTCTAATAATATCAAGGCCTATGTTGTCGATATGGCAGGCAACAAATCCGAGGTCACCCAACATCTGGGCCATCCGGGAGAGTATTTGTTGACTTTGAATCTTGGAAGCAAAGGAGTTGAAATCACCCGAAACAGCAACAAGATTGTTTTTGAAACTTCCGGAAACACATACACGTTGAACGTTATCCAGCCCCAGGCTCAGGTCGCACGATTTACGCCACAAACGATAGGTTTTTGCGGCCTTGATCATCGTTTCGGCCACATTGGCTAAGCTCCAATAATGAGAGGTGTTTTCTCTTCGTAAACGTGGCGTTTTTTTGCCGGTCTGCCCGGAAGATCCACCTTCTCCAAAAGAAACGAAAAGAGGTCTTTTGGTTTCTTACCGAAAAAGCGTTCCGCTGCGGTTGTCCCATCCCTGCGTTTGATGAAAAAATTATGCACCGTGGTCAGCGCGAATAGTTTTCTGTTGCTTAAGCGATGCAAGCCATGATGGCGAAGAGATAACTGACCGTTACGGCCTTCAACGCACGAACTGGAACGCTGAAACAGTTCCGCGCATTCTCGCGCAACGTTTTCGATAACCATCCGTTCATCGTCGGCAAGTCCCGCAAAAGGTGTGTCGCCACCATTTAGCGAATTGAGTATCTCATCGGATTTAGCTCGCAGACGTTCGCGGTCATCTGCTGTTGGGGCCTTGTCCGCAACCAGACCGATATAGATCGCAGGAATCAACATCTCCAATACTGCGGTCTCCACCGTGGAGGATAGGGACAACGCTTCTATTTTCGTTCGGATCGTGGAAAAGAAAAACGCAGCCGTGGCGATCATGTCCACAACCACCTTTCGGGCTTTGACGATCCTTTTGAAACTTGCACTGGATAATTCTGCCTGGCAAGCCACGGTTTCGATTTCATGAAAACAGTGACTGATCGATTCGGCGACCGTTCGGGTGTCTCTTAGCTTTCCCGTCTCAAGATCCACCGGATGATAAGCGTCGCCAATCCCACGGATGGCATTCCGCATCCGTTCTTGATGGGACTTGGCAATTTCAAACGATTTCAATGCCGCGTTTTCTTTCTCCAGGGCGTTATCGATTCTCTTTTCGAAATCGGGGGCTCGCCCTCGCCGATTCTTATTATTTCGATAAGCGACTTGCCGATCCATATTCCGGTTCACCACTTCGGAAGACCTTTCCAAAACCAATTGCGCGTTTTTCGTTTTGCTGGCAAGTGGGGCACTGGTCGCTTTTACGAGTTCATGCTGGATATGAAACAGGTCCGGTGAATGATGCGCACCCAATGCATTTTTAACATGATTCGCTATCCCCGTGCCCTCGTCGCTGGCGGATTGTACGATCTTTACGGGAAGATCCTCCAGTGCCTCGTTCATGGCCTTTGTCCAATCGGAGCCCTTTCTTCCATCGGCGTACTTTTCCATGACAATGTAGTTGGACACCGGTTCGATGGCGACCAGACAGGGTTCCGGATGGAAGGTCTCGTCCTGGCAGACCGTGATTTCTTTCGGTGTCATCTCCGTTGCCAAACTCACGGCCTCCTCTTTTCCGAATTCGACCACCGCATTCTCGATATTGGCCGATACCTTTTGTTGAGATCCGTACGAAGCGGCAACAAACCGGTCGAGTCCCGTAAGTTCCAAAAATTGGCATACTTGCCGAATACTGCCAGGGCCTAAAAGGGTTACAACAAAATAGGCGGCCATTACCAACCGGTGCAAAAAGGCTGTTCCTGCGGGAGATTCGAAAAAGTCCTTGACCTCTAACTCGGTATCGATAGTCTCCTTTCGTTCTATCCAATATTGAAGCGTTGAGCGAGGTATTTGGAGTTGTTCCGCAAGTTCTCGGAAACTTGACGGACCATGGCATGCCGACTCATAACTGGCTAATATTTCGGCAACTTCCTCTCTTGACCAACGTGTTTCGGTCTTGATATTAAAGTCATACTTTGAGTATATATTCTAGTAAATCATAACTGTCTAGATTTATTATATATTTTTACAAGCTTTTTTTGGGGTGGCCGAAACGATGATCAAGGCCGTTTTTGCCCACCTCAAGTTCGGGGCAACAGGGAACTTGGCGGCAATCCCATGGTACGCGCCGAAACCAAACTTTATTTAAGTGACGCTAATCGTGTGTTGAATGCAAAAGTGTTTTTTGAAGTTGAAGAGACCAAAGATGATCATTCCACTGCGAGAGGCACAACTGATGTTGAATTGTGGAGAGCTCCGCATGGACATGTGATTGAATCTTTTTCCCCTACCGGAAAATCAGTTGTTGATTACAGACATCAGGGCCACCAACCAAGAAGAAAAGGGCCGGGTGGCAATGGTCCGGTTCGAGAATACAGAATCGTAGGTGACACAAGGGGTAATGATATTGGCAATTGCCAAGGAGATGATGATAGCAATATCAAGGTGTATTTCAGTACAGTCAATGTGACACATCGTCTGCAATAGAAGGGTTTTTATTCATTGTTTTATACGTTGGCATCCTTGCTGTTTATCTATCTGCGAGGATGCCAACTGTGTAGCCCTTCAATCAACTTTTTGTTATTTTTCAAACAGCAAGTTTTTGTACTGAAGCTTAGCTTTTTTCGGTCCTTCGGGCATCGACCATTTTTTGCTCTGGTTACGATAAAAAACAGCTTTGCACAAAAAACAGTTGAACAGGATTGCATCGACCCATTTTAAATGACTCGGGGCCGGACCATGCAGACCTCCAATAAATCAACAAGTTAAGCCTAAAAACAGGCCATTTTTTGGTCTTAAACCGATGTTTTTGAGGTCAAAAAAGCAGTTTTAAAGAATTTTGCCGTTTTCTTTTCAGGAGAACAAAGGGCCGTTCAGTACAACCTACCAAAGGGGCATTCGAGTTGCGGGAATCGCAATCCGCCTATAATGCGATTTTTGACCCCGAAAATTGCAAAATAGCCCCCAAATAGGCCCTGGTTTTTGATTTTATTACTTTAATTATAAGTAGTTGTCTTGTCGCGGTAGGAATGCCGGTTACCCGGCCCCCCCCGCACAGATCCGTACGTGAGGTACTACCTCATACGGCTCCTACCTCGGGTAGGAAAAGCTGTGCCTCTTTAAAATTTCTGTAACAGCTCCAATTTGGCGGCATTCTCAAATGCCGTGCGTCATCGCTTCCCGGCCCCACAGCGTTCTATCCTCAAAATTGACACCGGACTAATACTGTTGTACAATTGTCAATATTCTAAAGCGGCTGAGCCGCATCTTATAACGTTCTATCAGAGGTTTCCTTACATCGATTTCTTGTTTTTTATGACAGGATTTCGGGAGTAAGGTACTAAATATAGTAGGATTCTAAATGGATATTGTAATTGATACATCGGCATTGATAGCAGTGATTGTAGGCGAATCGGAAAAGGAAACAATTATTGAATTGACAAAGGGGCAAACATTGATAGGGCCTGGTTCTATTCCTTGGGAAATAGGAAATGCCTTTTCTGCCATGTTTAAGCGCAGCAGAATTACTTTGGCAGAAGCTCGAAATGGTTTATCAATCTTTGAACGTATTCCCCTGAGGTATATCAAACCTGATTTTTCTAGTTCAGTAGCCATATCAAAACAAACTAACATGTATGCATATGATGCTTATTTTATGGATTGTGCGATTAGGCAAAAAGCACCGTTGTTAACATTAGACCGTAAGTTGATTCTGGCCGCTCAAAGTTTAAATATAAAAACAATAGAGGTTTAAAATGCAGGTATATACTTATTCTGAAGCACGTCAAAAACTTGCCGTTGTCCTTGAACAAGCTGAAACTACAGGCAAAGTATTAATTCGAAGAAAAGACGGCAGGACCTTCGCTCTTGTGCCTGAAAAAATTGTTACCTCGCCCCTAGATGTACCCTCTATTAAGGCGAATATTACGTCAAAAGAAATAGTGGATATCATCCGCGAGAGTAGAGAAAGGTAGAACGAATAAGGATAGATCGTGAGAGTGAAGCGATCCACAATCTTATCCGGTTGTTGAACAAGCCCGATTTGAAGACGGATCTATTATAAAGGGAATATCTTTTCAGGTGGGATCTGGGTGAGACCGTTCTTTGAAATATTCAGCGTTTTTTGAGCGTACTTGTGCGTCGGCCTGAATCTTCAATACAGGCGCATAGTTTTATTGATAAGGAATTCTGGAGATCAAAAATAGATGACATGCGAGAAATTTATATCCCCAATTCTGACACATATATTTTTAAGGAAAATGAAATTGTAAAAGGATTTTTTTGCCTTCATGGTGGTACTCTTGCGGCTATGTTTGTGTCGCCAGAGTTTCAGGGCAACGGTATCGGCCGAAAAATGATTGAAATAGCAAAATCCTTAAGAGACAGGCTTGAGCTTGCCGTATATAAGGAAAATCCTAAAAGTATTGAGTTTTACAGGAAATGTGGGTTTCAAATCATTAAAGAAAAAATTGACGCACACACTGGACATGTTGAGGTCTTAATGAATTATGGTTCATAACCTTCGCATGCTGCAGGAGCACAAAAGGCGGCTGCATTGGCAGTATCGTCCTCACCATTAATCGCACTTAGATCACAGTCCGCCTTACTTTTGTAAAGGTCCAATAGACCCCACCTTAACAAGCGTCACCAGATTTGTCATGGTGCGCTCACAGTGTGTGGAAAAGATTTTGGATCGGACGCGGAGTCGGTTAACTTGGAAAAAGAACTTGCGACAGCGTATCGTTGTCGAGATTTTTAGGCAAGAGAGCCTGGTAATCTTCCGGCGTTTCGGCAAAAGGCAATTTGGCAAACAGGTAGCGTAGGTAGGCGTACGGCTCCAGACCATTGGCCTTTGCAGTTTCGATCAGACTGAAAAAGGTGGCACTGGCTTCGGCCCCCCTGGGCGCTCCCGAGAACAGCCAGTTTTTTCGGCCCACCACAAACGGCCGAATGGCATTTTCGGCAACATTGTTGTCGGGTTTCAGGAATCCGGCTTCGGTATAGCCAACAAGTTTGTCCCATTGATTCAGGGTGTATTGGATAGCCTTGCCGAGCAGGCCTTTGGGAGGAACCTGCGGATGATAGGTATCCAGCCAGGTCTTGAATTTATCCAGGATCGGCTCGGACTTCTCCTGCCGCAATTCAAGTATTTGCTCATATGAGAGATCGTTTTTCCGAGCATATCGTTCGATGTCGTACAGCGCGCCAATATATTCCAATGCTTCGTCGGCAAGGTTCTTGGATGTTTTTTGCTTGCCACGCTTGCGGCCCTTGTTCACTTCGACGAATTTACGCCGGGCATGCGTCAGGCATCCAAGATGAGTAATACCCTCTTTTTGGGAAAGCTGATCGTAGCCGCTGTAACCGTCGCTTTGAACGTAGCCTGTATAGTCGTCCAGCATATCGTGCACCACCTTGCCACTACGGGTTGGATGGTATTGATATAGCACCACGGGGGCGCCCAACGGTCCGCCGCAAAATACCCACATATACGACTTTGTGGTATTGTTGCGTCCCGGTTCCTGGAGAACTTGAAATGGGCTTTCGTCGATATTGATCACAGGCCCGCTTCGAATTTCCTGTTGCAAAAGTTCGATGATCGGTTGACTGCAACCGGCGGTTTCGATCATCCAGTTGGCCATGGTGGACTTTGAGATATCGACGCCCAGGCGGCCGAATATTTTTTGTTGGCGGTTCAGGGGAATCGCATCGGCAAATTTCGATGTGGCAACGTGCGCCAGCAGACCCTCGGTGGCGTTGCTTTTGGGGATCAGTTGTTTTACCGGTGGTGCGATTTTGACCGTGGGGCCATCGTCCTCGACGCCTTCGCAAGCCTTGCAGGCATATTTGGGGCGAACGTGACGAATCACCCGAATCTTGGGCGGAACGTAATCGAGTTTCTCGCAGATCTCTTCGCCGATTCGGCTCAATTCTGCGCCACACGCACAACGTTTCTCGTCTTCAGAGATATCGTGGATAACCTCGACTCGCGGCAGTTCCTCGGGCAATGGCTTGCGGCCACGTTTTTTACGGGTATGCTCTGGAACGACGATTTCGTCATCGTTTTGAATCGGTTCAACAGGCTTATCCGGGGCGAACAACTGAAGCTGGTTGGGATTGACAGTAGGGATGACTTCGCTTTTGCGACCGAACAGCTCGTTCTTCAGCAGCCGGTTCATCTCCTCTAAATACTCGATCTGCTGCTTTTGAGAGAAAACGATCTGCTTTAAGGACTGGGCGTCTTCAGGCAAGTTTGTCAGTTCCGAAGTCATGCCCGTTAAGTATCATAACTGACTGTAATTGTAAATGTTTAAACGATGTAAAATGCTATTTTCTCAGCTTGCGAAACGGTAGGTTAAACGGCTATGTGCGTGCGTATAATCCAGGCCGGCAAGAAGCCACTCGAGCTCCTTCGTCTCAAGAGAAACGACTTCGTCTGTTGACGTGGGCCAATGGAATCGCTGCTTCTCAAGTCGTTTGTGCCATAAGGCAAAACCGTTTTGATCCCAGTAAAGAATTTTAATCATGTTGCGGCGCCGGTTGCAGAAAACGAACATGTCGCCGGTAAAAGGATTATGTCTCATGGCCTGCTCGACCAAAACTGACAGCCCATTGATCGACTTGCGCATATCCGTATCGCCAACGGCCAGATAGACCTGTTGCGGGTAATCGGGCAGCATCATAAACCTGCCACGAGATTAACCAAACGGGTTAATTGTTCCGAGCCATCCAGCCCTTCTATCTCAATGGAACATCCGTTTGGCATGAGAACGCGAACGGTTTGCGGATGAGGCATTGGATTGGCGGAAAGTCTTATGGGCAAAAACGAAACATTCGTTTGCTTTTTTAAAATCCGTCGTCGCCAGTAATAAAACCGATGAGATTTGAGATGGTGTTGACGGCAATAGGCGAGTTGGCTCAGGCCGCTTTGTTCCCATTGTTCAAGATGGCTCTTCCAAAATTCTCGTTTTCCTTGGTCGCTTTGCTGATCGAAATCTTTTGGTATGTGGTGCCCTCCTTTTTTTGAAGGGTATATTGCCATGACGTGTTGGATCTGTGAAGATGTGGTTTATTGGACCTTTACTTACTTTTGTGCCCTGAGATGCAGGCGTTAGCCGCAAACAATGACCGAAACCGTTTGAATTTACACGAAAAAGAACAAACATGGAAAAAGAAGATTTTGAAATAGAAAAGGAATTCTATACAGCAGCAGGTAAGTGGCGTTGCACTGATATAGGAACACGTGTGTTGATTGCCAAATTCAATGGAACGAAATTTTCTGATTAAATTGAAGCGAATTTCTATTTGTCAGAATCGATGATAGCCAAAGGGTGCGCTACGCGCGTCGATTAGATTGGGTTTTCTAAGGCATGAGCAGGAAGGCTTGAATAAAATGAGGGGAACAGCGTTTTGGTTGCTGCTCCCCTCCGACATTTTACTCAATGCCTCCTGCACCCGGCTATCCCTTGGCAGGTTGCTCCCCAGCAGAGCCTGCCTCCGTTTCGCCGGGCAAATCGGATCGAATGGTTAAAACTTCATTTTTTGCTGACTGACCACGGATAACTCGTCCCTTATTCGGTTGAGCACATTCAAGATAGCGGTTAACACCAGGGCTTCCAATTTCTGACTGATCTCTTCGGCGGTCGGTTGAGTTTTCATATTTTCTCCTTTTTAAAAGATTTCAGATGCTGCCAATCGGACATGTTCCGCATTGACGGTTTGGTCATGGTTCATGGAAGCGGCCACCAGGGCGCCGCGAGCCAGATGATTGGCTTTTCTGAAGATACCGCCCGAGCCTTGGTGAATGGCCGTGATGGCATCGTCCTCGAACAACATCCGGTCTATTCCGGTAATGGAAAGATGATGCTGAAGATACACTCGCATTTGATCTTTTTTTGCACCGATGAAATGACTCTTTGCCACCACCCGCGATGCCAGGGGCAAGCATCCCGGGTATCTCAAGTTATCGATCAAATGGGTTTGACCGGCCAGCACGATGGGCAGGTAGGGTTTGGAGTCCATCTCAAACTGGCAAAGGGTGTGCAACTCCACAAATACTTCTAATCGCAGCAAGGACGCTTCGTCGATGATCAGAACTGTCTTTTGTTTTTTGCCGTGGATCTCCAAGACTTCTCGTTTGATTCGATCGGTCATGGCCGCACGGGAGGTGCCGGCAGGTTTCATCCCTAACTCTACCATGATTAACCGGTACATTTCCAAGATTGAACCGGATGTAGCTGTAACGTAGATCAGCTTGTACTCGGACGGATGCAGACCATTGAGCAGATAGCGGATGGCAGTAGATTTGCCGGCGCCGATCTCACCGGTGATCAAATAAATCGCACCCAATCCCAGGCTGTAATCGAAACGGTTTTTGGCCGCTGTAAGTTGATCTGTTTCGATAATATCCTTCACGGCGATATCCGCCGTGAAAGGCTCTTTGGTAAAACCGAAAAACGGCATGTAAGTCATTTCCATAACCCGCCTCCTTGATAGTCGGCTTTCTGATCCGTCTCGAGTTGCGGGTTGACGTTCTTGTCCCGCTTGACCCGGCAATTGACATGCAGATCCACGGGAACCAGCAAACCGTGCGAGGTTTGGTTGAGAAATACCTCGGCTACTTTTGGCTCGCATTGGTGATATAAAACTCTCACCCGTTTACCGATCAAGGCCACCGGCGCTTCGAACAGGTTGCCGTTGAGCGTGATGGTTCGATCCTTGGCAACGGTTCGGTAGACGGCGGTACGGAAATGGTCTTTAAGATTTTTGGGCGCCTTACGAATGCAGGCAAGGTTTTGACTGAAGCGATCAAATGGCGTCATGCCGGTGGCACTGTGAGTACGCTGGTGATAGGTTTCCAGCCAAAGGGTGAAGGATCGGTTCAATTGTTCCAACGACGAAAGCTTCGCCTCGGGCAGGAACGATCCGCGAACGGTTCTGAAAAATCGTTCTATTTTTCCTTTTCCCTGTGGCTTGTACGGCCTTGCATGGATCAAGGCAATGGATAGCGACGCACAGGTAAATTCGAGTCCATGACTGCGATACGCCGAGCCGTTGTCCACATACAATTTTCTTGGCAATCCGCGTTTGGTCAGAGCATTTTCGAAGGCCTCCATGAAACAGACCAGATTTTCCGACAGGTAGAATTGGCCATGCACAATCAACCGTGAACGATCATCGATAAAGGCGATCAGATAGGTCTTGCGTAGCCTCAGGTTCACCGTCACCTTGGGGCCGTGCATGACATCGCTTTGCCAGATGTCATTGACCATCTCGGCTTCAAATTTTCTGCGGTCCTCTGCTTTGGGAGATCGATCCATCAGGCCATGTAAATGAAACAGCCGATAGATCGTGGAAAGGCCGGTTGATGCGGGAACCAGTGTCTGTCGCTTGAGACTTTCCAGAAGCATCGGCACCGGGGTCGCCATTTGACTGCGTCTGGCGGCAAGAACGATATTGATCGTTTCGTCGTCCAGTTTTCTGGGCACGCCCCGGTCGCCTCGTTTTCCCGGATACAACGACTCGATACGACCGCCGCTCTTCCGGAAGCGTCGAATCCAGCGATAAATTGTATTCTCGCTAATTCGTGTTCTGCCGGAATGGGGGATCGCCCACTTTCGTTCGCACTTCTCCCGCAACAATCGCCGTTTCTCGTTTTTTGCCAGGTGAGTGGTGCCGACAAAATCGTGAATCACTCCGAATCTGAAAGCGGCGATATCCTTATCCTTGTTTTCCGTCATGCAAACCTCCTTTTTTGGCGTTTCCTCCCGCATAAACAATTTCTCGTGGGCGGGGTAGCGCACTGTTGGGTAGGTTCGATGACGACCGGAAGGATCGTCGGATTAAATGGCCCGACTGACGGGAATCTGTCCCATGTCCATCAATCGGAAAAAGGAAAGCAGCCAATCGTTTCCTATACCAAAAAAGGCCATGGTTTTTCGTTTCAAAGCGGCCAACCAATGGCGTTGCCGTGACTTGGACAGCGCCGGGTTCCACTTGCCACCTGTCAGACGCCGATGTAGACAATCGTGAATTGTGTCGATTGGCGCCTGGAACCGGAAAAAATACCCCTCGGGCCTCATGCGAATAATACAATTGCAGTCAGGGCAACGGTAACGACGAAACCATAAACTGTTGGGAAAACCATCGAAGCAGGCAAGAACATACCCATGTCCCCAAATTCTGGGCGAACGACATCGGGGACAATCACCGGGCTTTGGCCAATTGAAATTTCGGCCGAGTTTATAAATTTCCTTGAGATTTACACAAACGGGAACTATCATTGGAGTCTCTTTGGAGTGGGTCGTAAAAACGACCCAATTTTTTGGGGTGCTCCGGTCCGACAACCGTCACCCCATTTTTTTTGCATAAAAAAAGCCCCTTACCTGGGGCTCATTTAATTCAAAAATCCATTTCCGTTTGTCAACGATCGTGGAAATTTTGCTGGCTACACCACCATCATATTTGGCATCCTACAACGTGTTGTTGTCGCAATTCACCTTAACCAGGATGATCCTCGAAATTATAATGGGCCTCCTTATTCAATATCTGAAAATGTTTTTGATGAATATGATATGGAAGGTTGTAGTTTAAACCCGGCTGACTTTGAAGATGAAGAAGAAATGCAGCATATTGATAGTCAACTTTTCCGTGACATAGAATATGCAATGATGTTTGTGAGTTCTGCTGGATATGGCGAGAATTCTGCTATATTGGATAAGGCAACAGGAAAAATATATTATCAGTCAGCCTTTGGAGATTTTGAAGAACTTGAGGGACTTGAAGAAAATGAATACGATCCTGATATTCATATAGAAATTCCACATAAAAATGATTTGGATTTAGGGAAAGAACTCGTTTTTAAGTTTGTGGAAAAAACCATGCCTGATAGTTATGATAGGGTTTACAACATATTTGGAAAACGAGGGGCATATTCAAGATATAAAGATTTACTGGATTCCAAAGGCCTATTACAAAAATGGTATGATTTTGAAAAACAAAAAGAACAAGTCGCTCTTATCCAGTGGTGTCAAGAAAATGAAATTAATATCGGCTAACGAATAAGGATAGATCGTGAGAGTGAAGCGATCCACGATCTTATCCGGTTGTTGAACAAGCCCGATTTGAAGACGGATCTATTATAAAGGGAATATCTTTTCAGGTGGGATATGGGTGAGACCGTTCTTTGAAATATTCAGCGTTTGTTGAGCGTACTCGTGCGTCGGCCCTGAACAGGCAAATTAAAACCTAAATCAGGCGATTCAAATTTTGGTCTCCATGAAAATCGTATGATTTATAATGCATTGAGCCATGATGACCTCCCAAAATTTGAAACCCGTTGGGTTTGCCGATCTTACCGCATCTACGGCGTTGGATGCCTTCCCGCATAGGACGGCTATAGCGGAAAGTCATCCGCCTTGTATATGCGGCAAGCTCGACAATCGCCTAATTTAGGTAAAAATCATATTTTTCATAAAACGATCAAAACCTCCTATATTTATCGTGAACGGCTGTCCTTCACCGGCGTTATGATTATCCAGGTTCGAACCTGAAGCCGATGACCACCATAGGTGATTTGCAACGGGAACACTTGAAGGCCTGACGAACCCGAAGCGGGATTTCAGGAATGCTCACATGTAAAACCATTTGGACTAAGGATAGGAGCTTTTTCGAGTTGGGATGCAGAAATCCATAATCTCTCACTCTTCGGAAGCCTTTGGGCAGTACATGCTGCAGGATCAGGTAAATACAATCCTCACCGAACAGTGTGCGGTTTTCAATATTGAAACCTGCACGCCTTGTTTTGCAAAGTTGAAAATATCACAGCCGACAATCAGCCAATCGGCGAAAAGAGGAGAAAAAATCATACAAAACCTTGGATTGCACCCGGATTGTATCTGTTAGAAAATCCGTAGTTCTGAATCAATGGACGTCCCCAAAAGTCCCCAAGACACTGGATATGACGGTGACCGGTATTGGCTATGCTGTGAGAAGGGGAGAGATTCTGTCAAAGCGCGAAGGTTACACGCTGATTGATTTTGATATTTAGATAATGAGAGAATGCCCCCCCCCTAATCCCCTTCTTGAAACCGACCTCAGCGCTTTATGTTGCTTGACGATTCGTCAATTTTCGTGCAAGCAGGACAGCCCCTGGTGCATTCGGCGAGAAACCGGCCGCGCCAATTGAATCTGCAAATTCCTGAGTGACCGGTGCTCCACCGACTATGGTGTTTTCAATACCGGCCTCTTTGAGATGGGCCACTGTTGCCTGCATGGCAGGCATCGTTGTCGTCAGAAGTGCTGACAGGGCAACCACATCCGCACCGCTCTCTTTTGCTGCACTGGCAAAGCGGTCTGCATCAACATCCACGCCGAGGTCAATAACCGTAAAGCCACCCCCCTCAAACATCATGGCAACCAGGTTTTTACCTATATCGTGTAGATCGCCTTTTACCGTACCGATAATAACGGTACCTCGCTGCTGCTCTGAGCTCCCTGCCAGATGGGGTTTTAATATCTCCATTCCACCTTTCATCACCTGGGCAGCCATGAGCATTTCTGGTACAAAGATGTCTCCGTTAGAAAATTTTCTACCCACCTCGTCCATAGCACTTATCAACCCATCTTTTAATATAGTCTCCACGGCACTACCTGCAGCGAGTTCTTCCTCAACAGCCTCCACCACGGCTTTCATATCGTAGTGGAGTATACCTTCATAGATATCTTTAACAGACATAACAATTCCTTTGCCCCAACTTTTTAGAAAAAATGGGACGATATTAACAAGAGAGTTCGTTCCCGTCTGAATTCCTGTATCTACCAATTAGAAACAATAAGGGATGTTAACAAGGCACCCTATATCTGTATGGGATAACGACCGGCATCCTTGACCGCATCGAAAAGCGCCAATACATTCTCAGGCGGCACATCCGCCTGGACATTATGCACAGCACAGGCAACAAGGCCGCCACCGGGCGCCATGCATCGAATCAAATGGTGAACTTCCTTCTCGACATCAGCAACACTGCCACGGGGTAGAACATGCTGAGAGTCGATTCCACCCCAGAAGGCGATTTTCCCGCCAAACTCTTTTTTGAGCTTCTCGGCATCCATACCATTTGCCCGGACTTGTACGGGATTGAGAATATCTATCCCAATCTCGACAAAATCTGGAATTATCGACGAAATGGCTCCACAGGTGTGATAAAAAATTTTTGCACCAGTCAAGCTCTTTATCTTCTCCACTGCCTTCGCCTGTCTCGGTTTGATGTATTGACGATAGTGGTCCGGGGACATTAATGTGGTCTGCTGGCTACCAAGATCACCTCCCTGAATGATCACATCAAGGTATTGTCCGCATTCAGAAAGAACATGATCGAGAAATTCAAGATGCAATTCCAGGGTTTTGTCCAGAAGTTTATTGACAAAATCTGGATTCATTACAAAATCCATATAAAACTTGTCGATCCCTCTTAACTTCCATGCGCGCTCAAACCAAGTTTCCCAGGCAAAATTGCCAATAACGGCGTACTCTCCTTCATCTGAGAGTTTTTTTGCTGTCTCAGCGACACCTTCTATATATCCAGGATCGCGCGGGTCCGGCCATGGGTATGTATCCAAATCATCGATTGCCGCTTCACGCAAAGGTGATTCCATCAAGTTATAGTAGAGTGAAGACTCTTGTTTCACAAAGCCGCACCCCCACTCATCGCGAACGGCGAAACCGTCTTCTGTAGCCTCCGGAGAAAAACTCCAGTTCACTGGTTTTCCGGGATGCACATAGCGAGTATCGACACCAAGGCGTTGTAGAACATCTTCTTCCGGTGCTACGTTCTGGCGCAACCAGTCAAACACTTCCCGCTCCCGATCGATTCCCAGTTTCTGTAAAAGATTATTGTAAGTGATCTGGGAAATTGTGGTGACCCATCCTCCAAGATCCACCGGGACCCGGTCCGGTTCCTGATGTGCAAGTGCCGTAAGCAGTCTCTCTTTTGAGTTCATCGCAATCCTTCTCTTTTTACCGGGCCCCCACACGACGGACCAATCGGAGGGGTACCTTCTCTCAATTGAATTATAGTGTTATTACAGACCTGTCAGCCGCAATATCACCGTTATCCCAGAGCAGTCTTTTTCGTCCTAGGATCGATATCTTTTTCCTTATACCTGACGTTGGCTCTGAGCAGATGATCACGCATCGCCTTTTCTGCACCAGCCCCATCCCTCTCAGCCAGACACTGGACAATCCTGCTATGCTCTTCCACGGTAAACTCCATCCGGCTAGGCACCTCCAGACTTGATTCCCACTCCTCAAACAGTGCCTTGTTGATGATATCCATAAAAAGAGAAAGTGTTGAATTTCTGGTAATCCTCGCCAGGGCTTTATGACTCTCGGCATCCGCGATTATCGCCCCAGCCATATCACCTTCCTGCAACTTCTCCTTCATCTCTTCCAAAAGGTCTTCGATTTCCTGGAGTTCCTCATCCGTTGCCCGTTCAGCAGCCATCCTGGCCACGCTCGGTTCAAAAAGGAGCCTTGCCTCGAAAATATTATGGATCGATTCAGAGCCAATAGCAGAGAAGAGCTTTTCAGCGGAAAAACCCTTTTTCCCTTCTGGTTCGCAAACAAAAGAGCCCTTGCCGGGCTTCACTTCTACGAGACCCATTGCTTCCAGAATTCGCAGAGCTTCCCGAATTGAGTTTCTACTTATCTCCAGTTCCTCCATCAATTTCCTCTCCGATGGTAGTTTTGTCCCGGGTGCCAGATCTTCACTGCGTATATAGTCGCGTATCTGGTTGACCGCTGACTGAGAAAGGCGTGGTCTTCGAATAGGTTTTAGTTTCATTGTGTGGTCCTTAAAATTTCAACATACAAAATGTTCGGCATGAATTGCGAACGACCAGGCTGCTCCCTGGTTGACTGGTAGAACCAGTTAACGATAATCTATCATTAAAGTCAATCAAAAACTTTGACGAAGAGACGATTAAATATTTTAACAATTTATTTCGCGATGTTATAAGTCGTCAACATTTCCATCCCATTTTACTGCTCCTTTAAAAGGCAAAAAATAGTCATTTGCCAAACGCAAAGCCAGCAAAGATGTATCTTACTTATTTTCAGGCAATTATGCTTTTTTTCTGAAATATCTGAAAATAATCCTTGCGCTATCAAAAATTCGACGATATGTTCACCCAGTAACTGGTAGGACAGGCTACCAGATTGCAGGTTTCCTGTCCATTGACATGTTTTGCGGATGAAAAAGGTAGATGTTTTACAGGTAGCTTCACAAAAGTGGAGCTGATTGATATTAAAATTTTATTGCTTATCGGATCTGACAAATGACAAAAATAGTAGTTTATGGCGCGCTTGATGCTAAAGGATATGAAGCGCTTGAAGACTCGAAGCTAAAGTATGTATGTGTCCCTGCCTTCGACCTTGAACTCCTTCACAGGGAGTTGGGCGATGCTGAGGGTGTCGTCTTGCGCTATCACCCGTTTCTCAAGGAAACTCTCCTGAAAGCCCCTCACCTTAATATTATCTCAAGGGTCGGAGTCGGTTGTGACAACATCGATATGGCAACGGCAAGACAACAAGGTATTGACGTTGCCATAACCGGGGATGTCAGCTCAAGAGCAGTTGCGGAACAGACTCTCACCCTCATGCTGGCCGCAGCCAAGCAGATCATTCGGTATGATGACGCCATTCGTGAAGGAAACTGGCAGCTCAGAGAGTCGATCGACGCCATAGAGCTTGATGGCAAATCGATGTTGCTTATCGGATTCGGCAGAATAGGAAGAAGAACGGGTGAGTTATGCAAAGCGTTTGGGATGAAGGTTCACGCATACGACCCCTTTGTAGATTCGGACGAGATAGAAAGTGCCGGAGTTGTTTCAGTCAACGCTCTGAATGAGGGGATTGCGATCGCTGACTTCATCTCATTGCATATCCCCGGCGGAAAAAACAACGACGGCATTATAAACAAAGAATTGATATCCTTAATGAAACCACAAGCAGTAATTGTGAATACCTCCAGGGGCACCCTCTTTGATGAAAACGCCTTATCCGACGCTGTTCGTGAAGGTCGGATTTTTTCCGCGGGAACAGACGTTTTCTCAAAAGAGCCAGTATCTAAAGATAATCCTCTGCTTGGCAACAAACGTATCGTGCTCAGTCCCCACAATTCTGCCATGACCAAGGAGTGCATGAGCAGACTTTGTGTCAAGGCAGTCAATAACGCTGTTGAGTATTTAGTTGGAGACAAGGACAACGTCCTTCTGTTTGAAGACTCCTAATCAGTTATAAGTAGCAATGCCCATAATCACCAAAAGGCGCCGGGCCGACCTTTAACCACAAAACATCATGAAACGAGGTAACCAAATGAAAAGGATCCTGAAAGCTTCTCAAATTGCAATCTGCGGTGCAACTCTTCTCGCCGCCTCAACTACTTTAGCCGGCAACCTGAAATTCATGTCCGGATCAGCGGGTGGTTCCTGGTTCCCTATGGCGGGTGCTATACAGGCAGCGATTGAAAAGCAGAATAGCGATATTAAAATTCAGGTACTCCCAGGAAATTCGGTCCAGAACGTCATGGGCGTTGCAAAAGGCAAGGCACAGATGGGGCTCGCCAACAGCGTCACAACTGTTGACGCACTGAATGGTAAAGGTTCTTTCAAAAAAGCAGAGACCGGGCTCTGCCATGTCGCCAACCTTTATCCGAACTACCTGCAGATTATCACGACCCAAACAGATGCCTCGAATTTCGGAGATCTCAAAGGGACTTCCATCGCTACCTTAAAAGCAGGTTCCACCTCTCGTACGGTACTTGATACAATGATGGATCTTTATGGCATGAGAGCCAAAGATTTTAAAAAGATCAGTACAGGCTCGGGTTCTGACAATGTTTCATTAGTCAAAGACGGTCACGTACAGAGTTCATTACTGGTAACTGCGGCACCCTCGGGGTTAGTTACTGAAATGGCCACTTCAAGAGATATTAAACTTTTCGATATCGATGATGCAACGTATGGCAAAATCCAGGAGTTCAACAGCGGATACGGTCGCATGATTATCCCGGCTGACACTTATCCGGGAGTAAAAGAGGAAGTCAAAACCATCGGTTTCATGATGCATTTGATCGCCCGCTGTGACGTTCCGGAAGATGAGATATACCGGATTACCAAGGCCGTCGTAGAAAACGCCAAAGACTTGGGAGCAGTGAATGGCTTCCTCCTGAGAACCACCCCGAAAATTATGGGCGCTCCGGTAAACGGTGTCCAGACCCATCCTGGCGCTGAGAAATACTATAAAGAAATTGGCGCCTTTTAAGAGGAGTACGTCTTTAAACCACGTAATTGGCCGAATCCATCTGCTTGCACTGAGGGGTTCGGCTGCCCAACCGTCAACTTTCACGCAATGAGCCTTACCATGAAGAATTTTTTCAAGAGAACTATCTCCGGAATCGCTCTTTTTACAGCATGTTACCACATCTATGTGGCACTTGCGGGGACACCGGAAGTCATGACCTTCCGCTCTATCCATTTAATGCTCTCCTTTACGCTTATCTTTCTGGTCAATCCGGCAAGCAAAAAACTGGCGGCATCAAATCCGGTTTTATCACGCGGCATCGACATTCTCATGATTATTGGCATTGTCGCCTCATGCGGCTACTTACTTGTCTCAAACGAGCATGTTGTAAACCGTTTTGCTTATATCGATGAGCTGAAAACCATTGAGGTGATACTTGGAATCGCGATTATACTCCTGATCCTCGAGGGCACAAGGCGATGTATCGGGCTTGCACTGCCGGTTACCGCATCCATGTTTCTACTCTACGCACTCCTTTCCCCACAGGTCGATAAAAGTCTGATTATTGACCAGATGTACCTCACCACCGAAGGTATTTTCGGCATCGCCATAGCAGTTTCGGCGACCTACATGGTCCTCTTTATCATTTTTGGATCTTTTGTGGAACGAATGGGGACAGGCAAACTGTTCATGGACTCAGCGGTGAGTATAGCCGGTTCTGCCGCCGGAGGACCCGCGAAAGTCGCGGTACTTACCAGCGCACTGTTCGGCTCTATTTCTGGCAGCCCTACTGCAAACGTCATGACGACGGGAACATTTACCATCCCCATGATGATCAAACTCGGCTATCGCCGTGCTTTTGCCGGGGCCGTTGAAAGCTGTGCCTCCACCGGCGGCCAGATCATGCCGCCAATCATGGGAGCGTGCGCTTTTGTCATGGTCGAGTTTCTTGGCACCAGCTATTCCGCTGTTATTTTAATGGCATTGATTCCGGCTATCCTCTTTTTCCTTGCGCTCTTTTTTGCCGTTCATTTCGAGGCGAAACGGACGGGGATTGAAGGATTGCCAAAAGAAGACCTGCCCAATCTCAAGCAGGTTTTCCTCGACCGGGGACATCAGTTTATCCCGCTCATTGTCATTGTTGCCGTTTTAATTTCCGGATACAGTGCCCCCTATGCGGCCCTCATTGGTGCCTTTTCTGTCATTCCCACGGCTTTTTTACGAAAAACGACGAGGAATGAAGTCACCATCAAGTCTATTATTGATGCTCTTATCGCGGGGGCCATCAATAATCTTGCGGTAGCGGCAGCATGCGCCTGTGCAGGTCTTGTTATAGGCATTATTTCCCTGACTGGAATCGGGCTGGATTTTTCCAATTTCGTGGTTAACCTCTCGCAGAACTCTCTCATCCTGGCTCTTCTGGTCACTGCAATTGCAGGAATTATTCTGGGTATGGGGCTTCCTACCACGCCTTCATATATCCTGCAGGCCGCACTTCTTGTACCAGCCCTTATTAAGCTTGGTGTAATGATGGAAGCTGCGCACATGTTTGTTCTTTACTTTGCTGTCCTTTCTGTCATCACCCCACCGGTTGCGATCACCCTTTACGCAGCAGGTGGTATTTCCGGTGCGGGGATCTGGGAAAGTGGGGCGGCAGCTCTGAAGCTTGCCGCTGCAGGTTACATTATCCCTTTTATGTTCGTCTACAACCCATCGCTGCTAATGTTCGGCAGTTGGGGAGAAGTCGCACAGTCGAGCATCACCGCACTTATTGGCGTTATCTGCATGGCCGGAGCACTGCACAGCTATTTTATGACAGCAACCAAAGGTTCTCAGAGGCTCATCCTGTTTGCTACAGCCATGCTGCTTATCCACCCGATGCTATTGACCGATTTTGTTGGCGCGGCGCTGCTCTGCTCCTTGATCGTCATGCAGCACAAGACCCGCAACAATTCCAGGCCTGATAGTCTCGACACCGAACCAACCATTATCCCGGAATAGACCAAAATGTTTGATATCGCAACACCAGCGCTGATAAAAATCGGTCGGGGAGCAACGGCAGAACTTGGCAGCTTCCTGGCGAATAAAGGCGTCACAAATCCGCTGATAGTTACCGACAGCTTTCTTGCGAATGCACCGATTTTAAAAAAAATCACCAGATCGCTCAAACAATATGGTGTCTTTGATGGCATCGGGTCTGATCCTGATTTGGAAATGATCAAAACTGGCCTCAAGGTGTTCAATGCCGGAGGCTATGACGGTCTGATCGGTTTTGGAGGCGGGAGCCCCATGGATGGCGCCAAGCTCATCAACCTGATGAAACACAGTGACGGCGACATGCTCCAGTGGCGAGTGCCCAACTCGCCGGCAATGGACACCCTTCCCCTTGTCTGTATTCCAACAACAGCGGGGACAGGCTCGGAAGTTACCCGTGGTGCAGTAGTCACCAATCCGGATAACCAGGAAAAAGTCGTCTTCATGGGTACTGCCTGTCTTGCTGACATCGCGGTTCTTGACGCTGACCTTATTGACGATCTCCCTTTGCGAATAGCCGCCGATACCGGTCTGGACGCCCTGACACACGCCCTCGAATCACTTGTCAGTAAAAAGGCTACACCTTACACAAAAGCCCTGGCTGCGTTGGCCTTGGAAATTATCGGGAGAAACCTGAAAGGTGCATGCTTAAAAGACGATCCGCAGGCAAAAGAGGCAATGCTGTCAGGCGCAGCCTATGCAGGAATGGCTTTTTCAAATTCATCCGTGGCCATGATCCATGGCATGAGCAGGCCATTGGGGAGTTTTTTTCATGTTCCACATGGACTATCAAATGCAATGCTGCTCCCTTCTGTGACTGAATTTTCAGTTACTGCCGATATGGGAAATTACGCAAAGGCATCCAGGGTCTGCGGTTTTAGTCAATCAGGAGATTCCGATGAGGAGGCATGCAAAAACCTGTTAAAATCATTAAAGGAACTCTGCCAAGACCTTTCAGTGCCCAGTCTTGAGGAGTTTGGAGTCGAGAGAAAAACTTACTTTGATTCTATCGAGAAAATGACTGAACAAGCGATTGCCAGCGGCAGTCCCGCCAATAACCCTAGGGTGCCGGAAACCGAGGAGATTATTCAGCTTTATAAAAATCTCTGGCGGTAACAGGTACAAACAAAAGCAATAACAGCTTATCAAAGATTCCACCCGCCAACAAACATAATTAAGGAGAATAGTTTTGGATATACTGATCAATCAATTCAAGAAGGCAATAGAGAGAAAGCAAAAACAACTGGGAATCTGGTGCAATCTGGGATCAAACATCGTTGCCGAGATCCTCGCTGGCGCAGGTTTTGACTGGATGGTTATCGATGCAGAACATGGCCCCAACGAATTGACCGATGTACTTGCACAACACCAGGCTGTATCGCCGTATGACGTTGAACCACTGGTTCGTATTCCCTGTAACGATATCACGATAATCAAACGGTACGCCGATGCCGGTGTCCGCTCTTTTCTGATTCCATTTGTGCAGAATCGGCAAGAGGCTGAAGCGGCGGTGAGTTATACCCGATATCCGCCTCTTGGAGTGCGTGGGGTTTCGGTGGCCCATCGGGCGAACCGTTTTGGACGTATTGCGGGGTATCACGCGACAGCACATGAGAACATGTGTGTCGTTGTCCAGGCTGAGACATCTGAAGCAATAAAGAACTTACCAGAAATACTCGCTGTTGAGGGCATCGATGCGGTCTTTATTGGCCCCTCCGATCTTGCTGCCTCCATGGGCCACCTTGGCAACAACGGACATCCCAATGTTCAAGAGACGATCAGTGAAGCGAGGAAGATGGCTATGGCAGCCGGTAAACCGATAGGAATCCTTGCCCCCATCGAAGAAGATGCGAGGCGATATTTTGAAGAGGGTTTCACCTTCATCGCTGTCTCAAGTGATATGGGGCTTGTGGCTGCAGGCTCCAATTCCGCAAGAGAAAAATACAAGGATATCGTTTAGCAGTCTTGAAATACGAGAAAAATTTTATCGCCATTTTCTCATGGCACACTGCCTAATAGTAATGACCTTTAAGGATATTGATAGTTACAGATGATAATTATAGGTGAGCTCATTAACGCCAGCCGAAAAGTCGTAAAAAAGGCTATTGAGGAAGGCGATGCAATAACAATCCAGGAAATTGCTCTGGCACAAGCGAAAGCCGGAGCTGACTACATTGATGTCAACGCCGGCATTTTTGCAGAAGATGAACCAAAATTTCTTCAATGGCTTGTGGAAATGGTCCAGGAAGTGACAGATGTCCCTTGTGCTATTGACAGCCCCTCCGCTGTCGCTCTTGACCGAGCGATCAAAGTACATAGGGGCTTGCCGATGATCAACTCTATCTCTCTGGAAGCAGAGAGATATGAGGATATATTACCACTGGTATCCGGAAGCGATACCAAAATCATCGCTCTGTGCATGAGCGATGACGGCATGCCCCAGACAACAGATGAACGTATGAAAATTGCGGACAAACTAGTTGAGTCTCTTACCAGAAACAATATTCCTCTTACAAACATCTTTGTCGATCCCCTGGTACAGCCACTCAGCGTTAACAAGGATTTTGGTGTAGAATTTCTTGATGCCGTTCAGAAAATCATGGAAAGTTTTGATGGTATCCATACTGCATGTGGCCTCTCTAATATCTCATACGGTTTGCCAGAACGAAAAATGCTCAATCAAACCTTTATGGTAATGGCGATAACAAAGGGGCTCGATGGTGCCATCATCAACCCGTTGGACAAGAAGATGATGGCGAACATTATTGCTGCAGAATCTCTGGCCGGTCGTGACAACTTCTGCATGAACTATCTGAAAAGCTATAGAGCTGGTGTTTTTGAATAAATCTTGTCATTAACAGCTTGAGTATAACAACATGAAAGGACCGTACACCCCTTCTATACATAGGCTCGTATACTTTAATAATATTTGTTACAGGATAGTATGAAAATTATCGTCGCGCCGAATGCCTTTAAAGAAAGTATGAGCAGCATCTGTGCAGCAAACGCAATGAAAACCGGCGCCCTCGCTGCCTGTCCGGATTGCGAAGTGGAATGTGTACCGGTTGCGGATGGTGGTGATGGCTTACTGCACGTGGTAACCGAGGCACTGACTGGTGAAATTATTCCAACAGATGTGCATGGCCCCAGGATGGAGTGGATCACCTCAAACTTTGGTTTTGTGCAGGAAAAACAGTTAGGTATCGTAGAAATGGCTTTGGCCAGTGGCATTGCCCTGTTGCCCAAAAGTCTCCAAGACCCAACAAAAACCACAACCTACGGCACTGGTGAACTTATAAAGGCGGCACTGGATCGAGGGGCGGAGCGGATAGTCGTGGGTCTCGGGGGCAGCGCAACCTGTGATGGCGGGATTGGCATGGCCGCCGCCCTTGGGTACATGTTCTTTGATGAAAAAGGTAAAGAACTTTCCCCGATTGGCCAGTCACTCCAGGTTATCCACCATATAGATACCAACAATGTAGATTCCAGGTTACAGAACACAACAATAGAGGCTGTATGCGACGTGAGTAATCCTTTTCATGGACCGAATGGCGCCTCTTTTGTTTATTCACCACAAAAGGGGGCCCCCCCTGAACAGGTAAAAAAACTCGACGCAGGATTGGCAAGGCTTGCCGAAGTTATCAAAAATGATCTCGGAATTGATATCAAAGAACTCCCCGGCTCTGGAGCTGCAGGTGGTCTTGGGGGTGGGATGATTGCGTTTTGTGGTGCCACTTTACGTAAAGGTGTAGATTTGGTGATTGATATCGTCGGGTTGAGATCGAAAATCAAAGACGCCGACCTCGTTATAACTGGTGAAGGGCAGATTGATTATCAG
This sequence comes from uncultured Desulfosarcina sp., assembly GCA_963668455.2. GTDB lineage: Bacteria > Desulfobacterota > Desulfobacteria > Desulfobacterales > Desulfosarcinaceae > Desulfosarcina. Next base: position 1,383,123 of record CAXXOY010000005.1, on the reverse strand, counting down.
ACCAAATTTGACAAAGCTCCTGCCGGAGTTGCCCGGCTAGCCGCAGAATACAACGTTCCCTGTATTGCTATTTGCGGTTCAATAGGAGAGGGAACTGAAGAGTTATATCAAATTGGCTTTCATGCTATTTTCTCTCTCTGCAAAGGCCCTCAATCACTTGAATCAGCGATGGAAAATGGACCAGAGCAACTTGCCTACATCACAGGGCAGATAGTGAGAACATTGCAAATTCATGAAGGCTGCTATAATTTCTATGTAAAGGTCCAATAGACCCCACCTTAACAAGCGGTATTCGGGGACGTCCATTGATATAATATTTACAGATTTTAGCCATTATAATACACAGAAAATTTGCCACGAAAAGCTTACATAGACGCTACCGTTGCGGTGCATCTCGTTATTGTCCGGGGAGTTGAACGCCGGAAGATTTTTATATAGAATGTCCTCAACCACCCCTTCCCTAACGTCGCCAATATTTTTCGCTTAAATTCCAAATTCGATCACATTGTCGCAATCTGTTGCAGTGGTTGACAAAATAGCCGTCATGAGTTAGATCTTAAAAAGAAAATTATCTTGCTCTACCGATTATTTATTGATGAAATATCACCATGCACGATATCACCATAAAAGTTGAAAACGGGTATGAAATAAACTTGACCAACAGTGCTTGCACCCATTCCACAGGGCATGGAGAAGTATGTTGGCAGTTCCCGGAAGCAATCGGTACGGGTATCTTCAAAAAAATAGAATTCAGGCCGGGATTCAATCTGTTTATCACCGACTATCAGATTAAACAGTACTGTGTGTGGGACATAGTCTGCAATCGGCCCGGTTTTGGAATCGGATTCTGGTTTTCCGGTCAAATACAAGGCCGATCTGCGGGGCTGGGTCGACCCGACACAACACGCGGGGGGCACAGTCCGCTTTATTATTTCCCCTGCCAATCCGGCACCTTTGAGGATATTAAAAATACGCACAGGGTTTCTTTTCAGATCTTCATTGAGCCCGAAGTATTTAGTACCCTGGTAGGTGGCGATTGCGAACATTTTCCCAGGGGATTCAGATCCCTTGTGGATGGGACCAAAGAATATTACTACTGCCAGCCTGGCGCCATCACACCGGAAATTCTCACCACCTTTGAATCTGTCCTGCGCTGCACGCTTACCGGACCTACCCGTCGGTTATTTCTCGAAAGCCGGACACTGGAACTGATTGCCCGCCGGTTGCAACAAATTGACGGGAGTTCAAATCCTTATCCGGATGATGGTGAGATTGGTTCATCAGATGTGGAGAAGATACACCATGCCGCATCGCTCCTGACCAAAGATATGCAAAACCCGCCAACGTTGTTTGACCTTGCCAGGTCCGTGGGAATATCCCACGCCAAAATGAATCGGGGGTTTCACAAAGTGTTCGATACCACCGTTTTTGGGTATCTGAGAAGAATCCGGCTGAGGAAGGCAAAGCAGCTGCTGGAAAACCATCAGGTGAATGTCACGGAAGCGGCATTCGGGGTCGGATACAACAGCCTGTCCTCTTTTTCCAGGGCTTTTCAACAGCAGTTCGGTATGAATCCCCATAAGTGTATCCGACGTTAATCGGCATTTCTATTTTTTAAACAGCAGGTTGCGGACAGCAGACCTCAAAAGCCTCCCGGCTCCATCCGCTACACCCTCCTTTGTTGTTCATTTTGGACAAATATTCGATCAAATGGGATTCGCACGCCAACCCTATTTTAAAGTAAAAGCAGGATGGTATCGTAATCGTTAACCATCGGCTCTGAAACGCCACGGATACAAATCGCTTTGGCGCTTTTCCGCTAACGATAACCCCCAATAAGTTCAGAATCGATATACCGCTATTTACCATCTGGATTGGAAATGTCGCTGTTACTATTTACTGATGAACAGGAGGACGTATGAGAAATTTGTGTGGTCGGGCCATTGCAGGCATTTTGATGGTTTGCGGCATCGCCGTGTCGGCTGGGGCCGAGGAGCAGAAGGATGTGACGTTGGAAACCATAACGGTAACGGCACAGAAGCAGGAGGAAAGTGTTCAGGACGTACCCATGGGCATCACGGTACTCACGAATCAGGATATTGAAGATAAAAATATCAAATCAATCAGTGAAATTGCCGATTTTGTGCCCAATTTTATGATTTTTGATGAAGGCGGACCAGGGATTAATTCGCCATCAATGCGGGGGCTTTGCGCACCGTTTCAATCCTATACGACCGCGGTGGGACTTTTTATCGACGGTGTCCCCGTCTTGTCGGCATTCGGGTATGAAAATGCGCTGCTCGACATCGAGCGTGTGGAGGTCCTCAGGGGGCCTCAGGGCACCTTGTATGGAAAAAATACCGAAGCCGGCGTCGTCAATATTATCACCGCACAGCCGGGCAACCAGTTCAAAGGTAAAATCTCCACTGAAATCGGGCGTCTGTTATCCGCTGAAACAGGAGACAAGCTGAAAAAAGAAGTAAATGTCAACGTAAGTGGCCCGATCCAAAAAGACCGCCTTTACATAGGTTTGGCCGGACAATTTTATCAAAGAGACGGGTTTATCGGGAACACCGTCACAGGCGATACAACTAATGACAGAGAGCATTGGTTAGGCAGGGCCCATCTTCGATGGACACCGACAGATCAGCTCGATATATCATTGATCGCTTCGATGCTTGAACATGATGATGGGGGGGCCGATTTATCCTTGGGAGAATTGGGCGCAGCCCAATTCGGAGTTCCCGTTCAAGGGGATCGCAAGGTGACGTCCAATCGTGAAGGACATATCAAACCCTCTGAAAATTCCCAAGCCCTGAAAATCAACTATGAGTTCAGCAATTCATTGAGTTTGACATCAATCACCACAAGGCGGGCGTATAATGACGAAGCCGAGGATGATTTCGATTTCACCAGTCAGTCATTGTCTCATATCTATAAAAATCATCAATTGGAAGCCACGGCACAGGAATTCCGGCTTAACTACGCATCAGAGCAATTAAAATGGTTGTTCGGCCTGTATTATGACAATGACTCTAAACATTTCAAAAATGAGACCGTATCGGATTATCCGAGCATGAACAGAGCCATCGACCGGGAGGTCGTTGGGGATACATACTCCGCCTTTGCCAATATGACCTATGGACTGACCAATCGCATCCGTTTGATTGCCGGTTTGCGCTATGAGTATCAGGAACAGGAATTTGAAGATAATCTAACCGATAAACAGCATGATGAATCCTGGGATGCTTTTACACCCAAAGTGGGTGTGGAGTACCATTTTACACCTGACATCATGGCCTATGTTAGCGTGGCACAGGGATACCGTTCCGGTGGATTCAATGCTAAGGCACCAGCGGATTGTCCATATTACAGCTATGATGAAGAGACATTGTGGTCTTATGAAATCGGAATGAAAAATACCTTGATGAACAACAGGATGTTTCTAAACGCCACTCTTTTTTATATGGACATCAGCGACATGCAGGTTACCACGAAGACATCATACGGCTCGTACCTGACCAATGCGGCAAAAGCCACGGCCAAGGGCGTCGAGGTGGAGGCAACGGTCATGGTAGCCCAGGGACTAAGTCTTCTGGGCAGTATTGGGCACACAGATCTGGAATTTGATGAATTCAACGATGAGCTTGGGAACTACGAGGGGAATCGAAATACCTATTCACCGGACTACACCTACAACATTGGGGCACAATACCGCCATCCCACCGGTTTGTATCTCAGGGCGGATCTGGTCGGTTATGGCAAAATATATTTTGACCGGGCAAATGAATATTCAAGAGATCCATATCAGCTGATCAACGCAAAAATCGGCTACGAAACCGAACGATTTGACATATATCTGTACGGCAAAAACATTCTGGATGAGGAATACAATTCCAGCGAATATTACGGTGGTTATTATACGATCTACAGTGATCCCGGCGAAGTCGGCCTACAACTGACCTATCGTTTTTAAAAAAGGATAAAACAATGAAAAAAAGAATCTCGCTTCTGCTTGGGGCGGCGCTACTGCTGGCCTCCACAGCCTTCTCGCACACCCTCTGGGTCACCACATTTGAGTCCCACGCACACCAAGCCGGCCATATTCTGACAACGATCGGCTGGGGACATATGCCGCCGATTGACGACCTTCCGCAGGAAGTGGCGCTGGAGTCATACACACTCTATGATCCCGATTTGGTTAAGACTGATCTGCCTCTACCGGAAAAAAAGATCTCAGCTAAAATCGAAACAGAAAAAGGACCAACTATTATTTCAGGAGATATAGGCGCACGGAAACTTGCTCTGAATGAAAACTGTAAACCGGGCACATACCAGATTCAGGTGAAAAACAGCGAAAACTATTACACCCACTATGTTGATAAAAATGGCAGAAAAAAATGGGCGCTAAAACCGAAAGATGAAATAGCTGATGCTGGGAGAATAATCAAAGGAATGCTTTATAAAGCGGAAGCGGTTTCTTATTTTTCTGTTGGTGAATGGACAACGCCCAAGTCTATCGGAAGCGATCTGGAAATAGTCCCTATGACAGATATTTCAAACGTTAGGGTTAATGATCTGGTAAAATTTAAGATTTTTTTCAAAGGGAAAGAACTTTCAACATCTCCGGAAAAGAGCATCGAATATATTACCGCAGTTTCAGACTCATTCGGCGGACCTGATAAATTTACACTGTCGTCTATGATTTTCCGTGGAAAAGGTCAGTTCCGTATGCCCACTGCCGGGCGATGGCTTGTTAATGTATACACCAGACAGGATGTAACACCCGATGGACCGTTGAAAGATCTGGTTAAAAAGTGTGACACCATCCTCCTTTCAAGCAGCATAACATTCACAGTAAAGCCTTAACCCAAAAGGATGAAAACGATATTAACCCCTGCGAATTCGGCGTGAATGCACCCGGATTGTATCTGTTAGAAAATCCGTAGTTATGAATCAGTGGACGTCCCCAAGAGCATAGAGGTAAGGTGTATGAACTTATTAATTTCCGCTTCTTTGGGTGGGTATCGGAGCCCTCCCCAAAATCCGATATAATCAGAAATAATTAGAGACAGCCGAAAAAGCATCCCCTCCCGTGGGAATAAATCCCAAGGGAGGGGAGTTTTATTAACGCCTGTTGGTCGGGTTTCTCGGGTCATAACTTGAAGTAAAGGTCACATCATCCAATCCGGCTGCTATTTTTTCCCAGGCAACCCATTTAAAGTTGGTGCCCACATCATCGGGGTCAGTTTCGGAATCGGTCCCGTCCTGGACAATGAACACACCGTTGGGAAATACATCGCTAAGGCCGATATTAGTCACATCCATACTGTCCGTATGTTGGGAGCCGTCCACGTCTTCCATGTTGTGGACAATGGCAAATGATGTCAAAAATGAATTTTCAGTTGCCGTATCCGTCCTGTCAAATACGCCGTAGGAGCTGTTCCCCTGGCTGGAGAGGAAAACATACCCTTCCCCGTCATCTTTATAGTAAATGGTCATTCCTTCCAGATCTTCCACCATGCCGTTATCCCCTTCCTCAATCAGCAGGTCATCTTCGGTCAGGGCAAGATCGGCTGGTGTATCACCAGGTTCGGCATCCATAATATAGACCCCCACCTCTTCCTGGGCAATGTAGGCTTTTCCGTACTCCTGGTCCACAACAATGCCTTCGGCGTGTTTATCGTCATCATCGGCTTCAAGGGTGATGTCCCTGACCTTTGTCCAGCCAATGGTATCCCCGTTGGCGACCAGCTCAAACTGGGCCACATTCCATGTATCGTTCTGGGTGGCAAAGGCGTAGAATTTGCCGCTGACAGGGCTTTTGTACACCCCTTCTCCATAAGCGGTGTCTTCACCAAGCTCTTCAGCGTCAAACAATTCGTCAGAAGTATAATCTGTTATGTCCACGATATAGGGTGTGGTTGCCTGGATTTTCCAAATGGCGAATTTATTATTGTTTCTGTCCGAGAACACCGCAATATCAATGGTCTCACCATTCAATGAAAAATCATACATCACATCAACATTGTTATAACGGTTATCTCCGGGCAATCCGTCCAGCAGGGTCTTCCCATCAACATCGTAGATCGAATACCCGGCATTTTTCTGTGTTGCAATAATCAGGCTTTGACTTGCATCTGTGGGGTGAATCCAGAATGCAATATCATCTGCATCCGGGCTTGAAAGTGTTGAACGCTCGGTTTCTATATCCGGCATGACCAGCATGGCCGTTTCCTGGGTAACATTCATGCTGCCCGGGGTTACCATTGCATCTTCGGGCTCACCTTTGGAATCCGCTGTGTAATCAACGCCTGAAAGCTCACCGTATGTCAACGCGCTCAACGCCGCCATCCTGTTGTCTTTATAACGGCTCACACCCTGAATTTCATAGGTTTCATCAATGACGACATCAGCGTATGTACTGCCGTTCCACCCGATGTTGTCGGTTATGATGGCAGCATCAGGCAAGTCCACGGAACCGTCATCATCCGTATCCAGATCATCGCCGGTTTCGATGGCGTCCTGGGGAGAGTAAATCAGCATTACGGACATGTTGCCGGAAGTCAGCGCACTTAAATCCGCATTTAAAAATGTAAGTGCGCTCCCCGGTGTAATGGTGTAGCCGGTATCGGCAACCATGGTCAATCCGGCGGATTGGGCACTTTGCTCCCCAAGATCAATGCTTTGGGCCACTGTGCCGTTTTCGTCGCCAAGCAGCACCAAATACATACCGGTAAGGCTCTGGGAAGGATTGGATAAAATCTCAACATATTTGTCACCGGAATTCACAACTTCGTTCAATAATACAAAGGGGGCTTGCTCAAAGTTGGGGGCACCCGGTGTCAGTTTTGCCCTGGGCGGAAGATTGGAACTGGCCTCCAATGTATCATAGAGCAGCTCATAGGGCAGTTCATCATCTGACTTTAAAGGATCTTCATAAATATCTCCGTTTGCCCATGCATCAAGCGTCTCAGCATTCAGGTTGCCCTGGAAGCGGGTGGCTGCATCCGGATCACTGGCGGACTGGGTTAATACCACCTGGGTATAGACAACGCCGTCACCGCCATCCTGGTTACCTACGGCGTCAAGAATCTGTGCATCCTCGGGTAATTCAAGGGTACCGTCATCATCATCATCCAGATCATCCCCCCGGGAAAAAGCGCTTGTGGTTTTTACAAGCATGTAAGTTACGGCATCATGTTCCAGCAAACCGTCTTTCCACGCTTCACCGTCCACGTCTTCATCATAGGTTCTGATCAAAGGCTCGTTAATGATTTTTGTAGCTGCCGGAACCTGATCGTTATATTGGTCGGCATTTTTGATTATGATCAACCCGTTTTCACCAATGGCCACCTCATCAAGGCTCAGGGCATAATCCACTTTTCCCTGATCGTCCTCATCGCCGTCAATAACCAGGAGTACGGTATCCTGAATGGTTGTATCCGGTGTGCCTTTCAATTCAATATACTGAAGCGCATGCTCGTCTTCGGGTATGTTGGATTTGAATTCGTTAATTAACAGAACGTCCGGCTCTGCTGGTGTGCCATCGCTGCTGCTGCACGCAAACAGCATGGCTGAAATACACAGCCCGGAAAGCAAAAGTAAAACATTTGTCTTCATTGATTCTTTCCTTTTTTTAATGAAATGGAGGTTAAACAATTTTTCCGGGAACGAAATAGAGATTTTCTTGTAGGACAATAACTTTCTGAATGTCAACCAAGGCAGAGAAAACTAACAAAAATCTAAAAAACCAAGGATCTATTTTTTACTCAGCCCAGAAAGCCTGGTCATCTGGGCCAGGTCAGAGATAAATGTGAGCGTGGACGCGCTAACTGATGGAAACGCGGTCACGAAAAGTGATGGATTAATTCGATAAGGATGCGCTACGCGCAATCTGATTTGATTGGGTTTTTTAAGGCATGAGCAGGAAGGCTTGAATAAAGCCAAAAAAAGCGAGGGGAACAGCAAGTGTGCTCTGCCGCTCCCCTCTGTGGCATTATTCAATGCCTCCTGCACCCGGCTATCCCTCGACAGGTTGCTCCCCAGCAGAGCCTGTCTCCGTTTCACCGGGCAACCGGTATCTCACTGGCTATGAACAACCAATGATCATTTTTTTCTCCTGCGTTGGGATTTAGTCGCTGACGGTGAGAACAACGTAAAGAACAAAGACTCATCAAGGCGCGGCAGGTTCTGTTGGGCCGCCATGGCGAGCAGTTCGGCGGCCATTTGGTTGAGTACCCGCAGGTTGTTTGCCGCGTGTCCGGATAACGTAAGGATCAATTCGTCGGACATCAGTTGGCTGTTCCCGGCCGTTTCGAGAGCAAAATACAAATAATCCTGAAGCTGTTCGGGAGAAAGCGGTTCGAGCAATAGTCGCAAACCAATACGACTGCCCAGGGGCAACAAGTCGGCGGTTCGGAACCTGTCGGGCAACCGATTGTCCCCACACAGAATGGTAAACAAAAGACTTTGCGAGTCGAACCGATGGCTTTGCAAGATCCGCAACTCGGTCAGACACTCGGTCGATACCTGCTGGGCCTCGTCAATTAAAAGAACCGGTTTTAACAACGTCGATTGGCAATGGCGCTGCCAACGATCCCGCAGGGATTTGAAGCCGCCATAGCGGTTGGAGGGGGACAAGTTGACGTTGAACAACTCCCCCATTTCCCGGTAAAAGTCCCCCAGTTTGCTTTGGGGGCGTTGCATCACACCGACGGTCAGATCGGGTATTTGTTCGAGTTGATGGGCGATTTTTTGTAGCGTCTTGCTTTTTCCCAATCCCGGTTCGCCGGTGATCAATGCAAAACCGCCGCTCTCGGCCATGGATCGCGCACGCAGGCCGAATGACTCAGTGCCGGGTATGGCATACAAGGCTTCCGGTGGTAAATCTGGCAGGAACGGGTTGTATTTGAGTCCGTACAAGCTACGGATATCGGCATCGTTCATCTTTCTATCTCCTCCTTGGGGATATAAGCCGGGGGCAGACCCGTTGCCGCGTAGTCGGCCATCCATTTTCGAAGCAGCGCCGGTAGCGGTCTATGGGTTGATGGAACCGGCGCCGCCGTATTTCCGTGAGGTTGGATGAGGCGACGTTTTCCGGATGCGTTTTTGGTTTTGTCCTGGGGTAAAAGACGCGCCAGGGGGGCGTCGGTATCCGGATCGACCAGCACCATCTGGCTTCTATCCCATCCGGGCGCCCGTAGGATCACCGATGGCAGATGAGCAAAACGAAAGGGAAGTTCATAACGGATGCCATCGACCACAACGGTGGCATCGCTGCGCCGTGGCCGTCTTGTGATTCGACGCGTAAAGGCCAGGCGAAGCGCGTCACCGTCAGGCGCCGGCCTGGAGACATCGGTACCGCCCAGCAGCCGGTTTAAAGGCGTCGTATTGATTTCGCGGTGGTATTTTCGGTGATAGTCCTGCTCGACCCAGGCTTGGGTTGCTTGGTTGACGAAGGCCAACTGCAGATCTTCGATCCCACGCAACAGCTCCATCAAACGGCTTTCCAACTGTCCCCAAAACGTCTCTTGTTTGCCATTTTGATAAGGCGAATACGCCAAGGTCGTTTGATGATCGATGCCCAACCGTTCCAAACCCCGGCGGGTTTCTTCGGCCAGCATGGCCGCCCCGTTATCGGTCATCAGTGCCCGCGGTAATCCCCGTTTCATGAATGCCTGGGATAAACCATGGATCAGGCACTCTGCCGTTTCGGCCAGATATAATTGCAAATGACAGCAAAGTCGTGAGTGATCGTCGATAATGGCCAGCGCCACGGGGCGGTGCCACGTGCCTTTATTGTCGAGAATGCGGATTTTCGCATGGTGAAAATCGAGATGCCAGAGGCCATGGACATGGGAGACTTCGAACCCGCGTATTTCACGATGCTGTCGTCGCTTTGCGGCTTGTAATTGGCCATCGGTCGGTTGTGCGGGTTCGTTCGTTTTCAGCCAACCGTTTTCGCGCATGCAACGCAGTACGGTTTTGTAACTGGGCACGTCTTTAAGGCTGGCCTGCTCTTTAGCCATTGCCTTCAGGTTGTCGTAGTGCAGTTGAACGTTCCACCGGGGGTAATTTTCGTACTGCTCTTTTAACGCCTGCAATAATGCCTCGGGCATTGACCACCTTACACCCGCGTCCGAACGGATTTTCCGTCCCAAAACGGCGATCGGGTCGGAAGCGCTCCTGGCTTTGTAGTACCATCGTTCGATGGTCGACACACCGAAACTGATCAGCCGATTGGAATCGATGGGATGCCGGTAGTTTTTTTGGGCCAACTGACCGATGGCCTGTTGCAACTCTCCTTTTGGTGGCGGGCAGGACAACAGTTCACCGATCACCGAAAATCGGAATTGTGCCCAGCGCTGCCACATGGGCAATTGGGAATCGCTCATGGGATCTCTCCTTCCTGTTCGCTTCCTCTGGCCTCCCCCATGGAGGCAAACAGGGGCGAATCGAGGGTTGGATACTTGTAGCGGATTGGATCGGGTTTGACATCGGCCGATCTTCTGCGTGAGGCAGAATCAAAACGGTGGCGCCTCACCGACCGAGGCCGTCATGGTCCCAGGGCAAGGGTTCGCAGGCAGTTCACCAGTGCCGTTTCGGGGTCTGCGGTAGCGCTTTCAAATCGGACCAGCAACGCCCTTGGAAGATGACTGGAATGAATCGGTGGGATCAGGCGCCCGGCCAAACGCCGGTAGTTGATTGTCTGGGAAAACAGTTCTTGAAAATACTGTTTCCAGTGGTTGACGGTAGAACGCCACGGTCCGAAAAGGCCTTTGAGTTGCTCCAAGGTGCGGTCTGGATGTCGTCCTTGGCGGAGGGCGGTGGCGATAAAAAGCACCGGCGCCCAGTACACCCGGCGCTGCCAAAACCGAACCGATGGCGGCAGGACACGGCGGCGGCAACCGTCACGCCCGCAGCAAAGGCTATAGCGAAGTTCAAATGCCTTATCAATTTCAGGAGGACCACCACGAGGCTTTCGAGGATAGTTGGCATAGTGTAACGGCCCCCCGCAATAGGGCAGCGGCAAATTCGTGTCCGCTCTGCCAGCTCCAAGTCAATCTTGTGAAGAAGGGAAAATAGCGCTTTGTGATTGAGGATTTCTGGTGATATCATTGTCCCTGCCATTTATGGTTTTTGTGGCAGGAGCCCCCTACGATGCTCTGGCCAAAGAACGCGAGGGGGCTCCATCATTCTTCCCTCACTGTTCTTGTCCATTTCAAGCTATTTTTCCATCATTTTTTGTGTCCGCACTCAAATGGATATGCCGTATGGTTGTTATGGGAATCCAGGAGTCAGCATTCCGCATTCAGAATCCAGCATCAGGTATTCGCCTTCGGCTCGATCTTATAGAATCGACGGAGCGGAGCGACATTCAATTCATACTGGCTAATGAATTCTTGTTCCTGTGGTTTCGCGCGATTGCAGCGTATCCCCTCTCTCAGGGGGGAACCCAAAGCCGGGTACTCTGGATCCGGATTTTCACTTTGCACTTGGGGGCAGAAATTGCTCCGGGGTCGCAAATCGATCTTTCCCTTTTAAATACAATGAGATAATTCGGTGCGACCCCGATTACCGATTGAACACGATGGCTAACTGGACCGGCTTTAAGGACAGACCCACCATACCCTCATCGCTAATGTACAGGACCTGCCGGATAAGTTGGTGAGAATTTATGGTGCGCTGACTAAATATTGATCTTTTTAAGCCTGCGCCACAAGGTGGAACGGCTTATGCCGAGGATTTTGGCTGCCTCGGCATGCTTTCCCCGACTAAGCACCAGAGCTCTCCGGATATCCTCCATTTCCGCAGTGCGTAGTTGCATGCGGACGTCGCTCTCCAACTGGTCTTCCAGATGCGCCTGCACGATCTCCGTGCCAATTTTCGAGGATTTAAGGGTCGCAAGAATTCTTTCAATAACGTTTTGAAGTTCTCGGACGTTTCCGGGCCAGTCATGTCTGGATAGCTCTTTTAATGCCTGGACGGTGAATTTCGGCCTACGGCTCATCTTGTCGGTATATCTGTCGAGAAAAAAGCGGGCGAGAGCAATGATATCCTCTTTGCGTTCACGCAAGGGAAAGAGTCTTAATTGTAAAACGTTGAGGCGGTAATAAAGGTCGGCTCGAAATTTTTTTTCATTTACCAATCGTTTCAGGGGACGGTTGGTGGCGGCAATGATTCTGACGTCGATCGGCGTCACTCTGTCGCTTCCCAGACGCATGACCTGCTTCTCCTGTAGAACCCGTAACAGTTTTCCTTGGGTCATGGATGTCATCTCACCGATTTCATCAAGAAAAAGTGTCCCCCCGTGGGCGATTTCGAAAAGTCCCGCCTTGCCTTTATGGCTAGCCCCGGTAAAGGCGCCGCCAACGTAGCCGAATAGTTCGCTTTCAAGGATTTGCTCCGGTAGGGCCGCGCAATTCAGGGCCACAAAGGGCCCCTGGCTCCGGCGGCTGCCATTGTGAATGCTTTGGGCGAAAACTTCCTTGCCTGTCCCGGTTTCTCCGAGAATAAGAATTGCGGATTGTGTCTGAGAGAAATCCTTGGCCAATGAGACCGAATTCCTCAGTTTGTCGCTGGTGCCAACAATGTCGCCAAAGCACATGTTCGCCACATGCCCGGTGGAGAAGAGGCGTCTTCTCACCTTGGCTTCCATCTGTTGGAATTTGCCTACATTCTGAAAGTTTATGACTGCTCCAACGGCCTTGTTGTTGACGCAGATGGGGACTTTGTTGCAAACTACCTGCTCATTGTTGATCTTCAGCAGTTGTGCCAGATCTTCCTTTTTTGAACGAAGCACCTCGCGCAGTTCGAGGTCTGGCCATATTTCCTCTATATCTCGGCCAATGGCCTCAGATGCGGCGATTTTGGTAACCCGTTCGGCCACGGGATTAAAAATGGTGATCCGCCTCTTGGCGTCCACAGAAACAACTCCTCCATGGGCGTAATCCAGGACTACCTTGAATAGATTGCCCTTGGTTTTTTCCCTCTGTTTGGCCCGGACGATATTCTCCGCCTCCAACGCAGCTCGCCGCATATTCGTTGAACTGTTTTCGATAACCGCGAAAGGAACCCCATGCCGTGCCGCCATCTTGCCCGTGATCGCGCCACCGACGATAATGTCGACATGGTCTTCAATCGCCGCTCGCACCATTGGTTCAACCTCTTTTTCATCTGCAAGGGGGTAGAATCGGATGGATGTGCCCATCATGGTTCCAAAAAAATCCAGACCGGCAATCATTTGGGCGAAGGCGATGACACCGATTCTCTTGCCATGTAATTTTGCTTTTTCGATTGTCTGAAATACATCCAGAACCGTGAAGGGTATTTCCACAACGGACCATTCGGGGTTTGCGTTCTTTATAAGAAAAGCGGTTCTGCCTCGGCTTATAAATACCTCAAAACCCTTTTCGGCCAGTTCGGCCGCTTTTTTTATGCCGGTCTCCATCAGGCCAATTTCGATGTGGATGGCGTCTTTTCTGCCCTTGAACGCCACGTGGGCTTGTTCTTTGAGGGAGGCGTCGGGCAATATACAGGCGATCATGGTCATGTTTGAATCCTATTGAAACGTTATGACAAGGAATGAAACGTTTATGAAATAAAATGGCTTTTTTTTCAATAGCATTATTCTAACGATCTTGATTTATAGCTGTTTTTATTTTGGCATAAAAGTGGCAGTGGCCTTGTGACCACAACCGCAAACGCGTTTTTTTTAATCCTTGTTTATCAAGGTGGAACGACTTGACTGAACCTTTTCCCCATCATTTTAAGAAAGAGAAGCCGGATGAAAATATTTCAAATTGCATCCATACCCGGAGACGGCATCGGTAAAGAGACGGTTGCCGCCGGGCGCCAGGTGCTGGATACCCTATGCACGGTTCATGGTGGACTCCGCATGGAATATCTCGATCTTGATTGGAGCTGTGAGTACTACCTGAAACACAATCAGATGATGCCTGACGACGGTCTTGAGATTTTAAGTCCATGTGATGCGGTTTTTCTTGGTGCCGTCGGCTTTCCCGGCGTACCCGATAACATTTCGCTTTGGGGACTGCTATTGCCGATTCGGCGCTCATTCAGACAGTACGTCAATCTTCGCCCGGTAAAGTTGATGCCAGGCGTGAGAACACCGTTGGCCGACCGTTCCCCCGAAGATATCGATTTTCTTGTGGTTCGCGAAAATAACGAAGGTGAATACTCGAACATGGGGGGGCGGCTCTACCAGGGGACCGACCGTGAGGTTGTTGTTCAAAACACAGTCTTTACACGTGGCGGTGTTGAACGGGTGATCCGGTATGCCTTCGAATTGGCCGTTAAAACCGGACGCGGGAGGGTTACCTCAGCAACCAAATCCAACGGCATTAACTATTCCATGCCGTTTTGGGATGAGATTTTTGCGGAGATCGGTAAGGCGTATCCCGATATCGAGAAGAATCAGTTTCATATTGACGCCTTATGTGCCCGGTTTGTGACTCACCCTCAGGATTTTGAAGTTGTTGTCGCTAGCAACCTATTCGGCGATATTCTCACCGACCTTGGTCCTGCAATCGCCGGTAGTATAGGAATCGCCCCATCGGCCAACATCAATCCCACCAAAGAATTCCCATCGATGTTCGAACCGGTCCATGGGTCTGCTCCCGATATTGCGGGGAGAGGAATCGCCAACCCCATGGGACAGATCTGGTGCGCCTCAATGATGCTTGATCATCTCGGTATTGCCGATGGTGCAGAATTGATAATGCAGGCGCTTACGGAAACGCTTGCCACTGGTATGACGACTGCGGATATCGGTGGCCGGTCGAATACTCGAGAAGTCACCGAAGCTGTTTGTACGCGGATCAGAATGCTTGCCGGCACTGTTTTATAATGTTGTTATCAGGTGCGTTTTTGCCTGAAGTCCATGTAATGAAGAATGAAAAGCCAAGAATGAAAGAGGAGGAGAAAATGAAACGATCGATTAGAATTATCTTACTGACAATCTTTGCAATCTGTCTTGTCATTCCCGGTATGGTCTATGCCGGTTTCCCTGAAAAACCGATTACCTATACTATCCCTTTCAACCCAGGGGGCGAATCGGATATTACGGCACGCTTACAGGAACCCGAGCTGGAGAAAAACCTTGGGGTGGCTGTCAATGTCACCCACAAATCCGGTGGGGGCGGTGCCGTGGCTTGGAGTGAGTTTCAGCGGACCGCAAAACCAGACGGTTACAATATTGTCGGGTGCAATATCCCCCATATTATCGGCCAACCGTTGATCCGCAAGGACGCCGGATACAAAACCGATGGTTTCAAAATCATCATGTGGTTCCATTTTACGCCTAATGTCTTGGTTGTCAGCAAGGACAGCCCCTTTAAAACGCTGGATGATTTTATTCAGTTCGCCAAGGAAAAACCATACGTCGGCACTGTTGGCGGCAGCGGCACCTACAGTGCCAATCACCTGGAAACACTCAGGCTGATGAAGGCCGCCGGCATCGAATTGACCTACGTTCCCTATACAGGCACCGGGCCTGTTGTACCGGCCTTGATGGGTAATCACATCAAGGCTGCCATGAGTTACTCTCCGATGAGCGTGAACTACAAAGACAAGTTCCGGACCCTGGCCGTTGCCGCTGAAGAGCGTGTCCCCGCCATGCCCGATGTCCCGACATTTCGAGAACTTGGGTATGATATCGTCGGTGGTGCATTCCGTGGCGTGGCCGCCCCCCTGGATACTCCCCAGGAGGTGGTTGATCGATTGGCCGAGGCCTTTACCGAGACAAACAAGAAAATCAGCAAAAAGCAGTTAGACCTGGGGTTCGTTATGAAATACGCCACCGGTGACGACGCCTTGGCGTTGGTGAACCAAATGAGTAAAGCTTACGGCGAAGTTCTGAACGATATTAAAACTAAGAAGAAATAGCCATTTGCCATTGTTTTTTTCCGCCATCGGGTGGAACGGATTTAATCTTGCAAAATCACATCCGTTTCATCCAACGGTGGGCGTTATAAGATCGTTAATTTGAAAGGTTTGTTGCTATTATGCTTCTCGAAACGTTCATAATGCTGCTTGACCCGGTGATTATTCTCTCTATTTTCGCCGGTGTATCAGCAGGGCTGTTCGTCGGAGCCATGCCGGGGCTTACCGCCACCATGGCCTTGGCCGTCTTGTTGCCATTCACCTTCACCCTACCACCGCTTCATGGACTGGTGGCGTTGGGCGCCGTATACATGGGCGCTATTTATGGCGGCTCCTTTGCCGCTATCCTGGTGAACACACCGGGCACGCCCTCCTCAATCGCTACCGCTTTCGAAGGTTATCCCATGTCCAAACAGGGACGAGCCTTAGAAGCGCTCAGCCTCGCCACTATCTCTTCTGCTATCGGTGGCATTGCCGGCAGCCTTTTCTTACTGCTTCTGTCTCCCCCGTTGGCCAAACTGTCACTTCGTTTCGGGCCTGCCGAGTACTTCTGGGTCGCCATTCTCGGTTTGACCTTGATCGCCAGCCTTTCAGAAGGGTCAAGCATGAAGGGCATGATGGGCGGTGCCATTGGAATGATTGTCGGGACCATTGGTGTGGCGCCTATAGGTGGTGAAACGCGGTTTACCTTTGGGATGCCGGTGCTGCAGGGCGGGGTGGCCATGATCGTCGCTCTGATCGGGCTCTTCGTGCTTCCTGAGTTATACAACATGGCCGCTCGGGGGAAAACCGCACTGTCGGCGGTGGAGGTCGATTCAAAGGCGCGCAGTTCGTTTTGGCAGGTATCCAAGACGGTTTTCGGAATGCCAGGCAATTTGATCCGGTCTTGTATCATTGGAGAAATTGTCGCCATCATTCCAGGAGCGGGGGGTAACGTTGCCAACCTGGTCGCCTACAATGAGGCCAAGCGGGCTTCTAAACATCCCGAGAAGTTCGGCACAGGCATACCGGAAGGGCTTGTTGCAACGGAATCGAGCAATAACGTAACCGTGGCCGGCAGTATGGTACCGCTTTTGACTCTCGGTATTCCGGGAGCCCCTCCCGACGCGGTGATTCTTGGGGTAATGATGTTACACGGTCTCAGACCGGGCATTGAACTTTTCACCACCAGCGGTCATTTGACCTATGGCTTTATTCTCTCCATGGGGATGGCGGCCATCGCTATGGTACCTGTTGGATTGTTAGGCGGGCGACTGATTTACAAAGTGATTTTCAAAACACCAGTCTACTTTCTCGTACCTACAATCGCCATGGCCACGATGTTGGGCACCTATGCGGTGCGTAACAGCCATACTGACGTAATCATTATGCTTCTTCTTGGCACGCTGGGCTATCTGTTCAAACAGATAGGTGTTGCCCCAGCGCCAATTGTACTGGGCCTCATTTTGGGAAACATCGCCGAGATGGGATATGTCCAGACGATTTTGAGCGGCCAGGCGTCCAAATTTCCGGTGTTGAAATTGTTTGAAAACGGCCTTTCGCATATCCTCATCGCTATGATTCTGTTTTCAGCCGCATGGCCCTATCTCTCTGCACTGAAGAAAAAACATGCAGGCAAAGCCGCTGTTACCCAGGAGGAGCACCATGAATAGAGAAGTCAATACCGAAATCGTTGGCGGTGCCGCGGGTATGATCATAACGATCGTGTTCTTTTTAGGGCTTGAGGATGTTTCATGGATGAGCATCGTATTCCCGAAGACCGTCGTTTACATTTTGGCTCTCATATCCGTGAGTCTGATTGTGAAGGGCTTTGTCAACCCAACAATGGCAACCATTTTCAATGTTGGTTCCAATACGCGCTGGATAATCACCGGTGTGCTATTTTTTATCTGGGTCCTTTTTATGCCCATTCTCGGCTTTTTTGTGAGCACCGTTATATTCATGACCATCATTGTTGGATATTTGGCGAGGGCGCGCACCCAGGTGACCATCGGTAAAATTTTAATGTGGTTTCCGATCGTGGTTGCGGAAGTAACTTTTTTCTACCTGGTTTTTTCAAAGGTTCTATACGTACCACTGCCTGAAGGAATCTTTTTTTAACTAGTGCCCATTCGCAAATGGCCAATTTGAGAATGGACACTAACGATAGGAGTTCTAAATGCGGCGAGAAGAGATGGTGACCGCCATGACGGATATCATGGCGCGCTTTACAAGCTACCTTGGGAAACATCTCCCAGATGATATTGTTAAAAAACTTGAGTTGTTACGTTCGTCCGAGGAGGCCCCCTTGGCCAAAACGATTTACGATTCAATGTTCGAAAATCTGGCCAAGGCGGATTCGTTAAACCGCCCCTGCTGCCAGGATACTGGCGTTATTCAGTATTTTATAAAAGTCGGTGCAAACTTCCCTTTGCTTTCCGATATCAGAGATATCCTTGATGAAGCCGTACGACGGGCAACCCGGGAAGCGCCATTGCGGCATAATGCGGTGGAAATTTTTGTTGAGAAAAACACTGGCAACAATACCGGTCAACGTATTCCGTGGATTGATTGGGAGATCATTCCAAATGATTCGAGTATTCACCTGGACGTATATATGGCAGGAGGGGGATGCAGTCTGCCCGGGCAGGGGAAAACACTTATGCCGGCGGCCGGTTACGAAGGTGTGGTAAAATTTGTTTTCGATGTAATGACTTCATACGGCGTCAACGCTTGTCCGCCCCTTTTGGTGGGAATCGGGATCGGTGGCTCCATTGAGGTCGCCGCCAATCTTTCCAAGAAAGCGCTGATGCGCCCGATTGGTTCGCGGCATCCCGACCCGCGGGGGGCGAAAATGGAGCGATTGATCGAAGATGGTCTGAATGAAATTGGCATCGGCCCGCAGGGGTTATCCGGCAGAGATTCCGTGATGGGCGTGCATATCGAGAAGGCGGCCAGGCATCCATCGACCATAAGCGTAGCCGTATCGGTTGGTTGTTGGGCGCATCGGCGTGGTTCGATACGGATTAATGAGGATCTGAGCTATGAAATTCTTTCCCATGAGGGGGTGACGCTGTGAATAAAATACTGAAAACGCCTATTCAGAGCGAAGAGATTGAAAAATTGAAAATCGGCGATATCGTTTTTCTTGACGGTTATTTGGTCACTTGCCGTGATATGGCACATCGCCGGTTGATTGACTTGGGAATGAAATTGCCGGTTGAGCTTGACGGGTTGGCTATTCTGCATGCGGGTCCTATTGTGGTGAAAGACGGTGATGGTTGGAAAATAGTTTCCGTCGGGCCGACCACGAGTATGAGAATGGAGGTCCACGAGAAGGAGTTTATCAAGCAAACGGGGGTTAAGCTTGTCGTTGGGAAAGGTGGTATGGGGCCGGAAACCGTTGAAGGTTGCGCCGAACATAGGGCCGTGCATGCCGTTTTCCCAGGTGGTTGTGCTGTTCTGGCGGCCAGTCGGGTGCAGGAGATTGAGCGGGTCGAATGGCGCGATCTGGGAATGCCGGAGGCTCTATGGGTAATGCGGGTAAAAAATTTCGGGCCTTTGATTATTTCCATAGATGCTCACGGCAACAACCTTTTCGATAAAAACAAAGCCATTTATAATGAAAAGAAGGGACCCATCGTAGAGAAAATTTACGAACAGGTGAAGTTTATCAAATGACAATCTGAAAAGGAGAGGTGCAGATGCAAGACAAGAACGAAAATCGGGAAACTAAAACTTCAGCTCTTACCCCGACAAGACGAGGTTTTCTTAAAGGCGTGACCGCAGCCGCCATTGGTGGCGCTGCAACCGGCATCGGCGGCCCTGTAGCTTCCGCATCCGCATGCTTCGGTGATAAATGGGGTTTTGGTAATTGGTGGCAGCCGCAAGATTATCGTACCTCCTGGGAGCCGGCTTGCATCGGTGGCCCCGTGCCGCCCCGAAACAGCAACCATGCCATAATCAGATGGTTGGGAACGGTTAATTTCGAAATTTGTTACCGGGGTCAGATTTTCCTGTTTGACAATTACTATGATATCGTGCCCGAAAGCATTTATGGAACCTGGCGTTGTCCTGAGTTGGGGTTCCGAGCTGAGGACGTTACCCGGGCCACCGCCATCTTTGTGGGGCATGCACACTACGATCACATGGCGGATACCGCTCAGGTAGCTTTGCAAACCGGTGCGCCTGTTTATGGTGACCAGATCGTGGCTGACACGCTGATCGAGCAAGGAGTCCCCGAGGATCAAATCACAGTAATAGAAAATGGAGATGTTTTCAATTATCGTGGTCTTACGGTAGAAGCCGTCCACATCTATCACTCTTCTTATTCTCCCACGGGGGACGGTCCGGGCCGAACCATCATGCCCGATGATGATTCAAGCTCGGAACTGGACGGAATCAAGGACGAATTCAACTCACTCACCAAAGCGGAGTGGGGCTATCCACCGCTGACCGATGAGGAAGAAGCCTTTATCGATGCAACCAAAGCCAGGGGTTCCTTTGATAGTAAAATAAAGGCTGAGGGTACCTTTGGTTATCTTTTTACTTTTGCCAATCGGTTGACCGCCTTTCTTTATGATAGCCATAATCCTGAGCTGTCGCCGGCATTCGAAGCACTCATGGATAGAATCGGTTCGGTGGATATTGGTACGGTGGGCTTCCAGGGCGGCACAGCAGAACATCTCAGTGAATATGTTTGGCCCGTTGTTGAAGCTTATAAAGCAAAATATTTGTGGCCTTGCCATAATGACACAACACCGGGTTTCAGGTTGCAAGCTTCTCCACAACACCTGGCCCTCTTGGCGAAAGAGACGTTCCCGGACAGACATACGATTATCCCCTTGTATCGCGAACCGGTTTGCTTTGATGTCAAAAAACGCAAAAGGGTTTCACTCGATATGGATTAGTGAAAAAACGCCATCCACGACCCCATTTGTGGATGGCGTTTTTCAGACCCGGAATGAAATGTACGGTAAGCATACTGGATAATATTTGTGGTCCCTGACTTTTCTCCCCTCCTCACGTGTTTTCATACGCACTGAAAAATCGTTGATTTCTCTTGCCCTTTTTTTGATCAATTTATAATTTATACTCATTGGTATCAAAACAACATCGATCATACGGTAGAGGGCCCGATGAAACGATTCGATGACGTTTTATACTGGGATGGATATGGCGGGAAGTTCAACCTGGCCGCCGGGCGTTGCCGTTTGCGGCTTTTTGATTTTACCGAGCAAAAGGGCGCGACGGTGGCATTGCTCAAACCCATCATCGCCGTGGTCAATGACCTTCCCGGTGACAATCCGGCGGAGATGAAAAAGGTGACCGTGCGGTCGTGTATCAGTCATATCGCCACGATTGTTGCGCGTCGTTTCAAACTGGATCACACTCGCATGTTGGTCGTCGAGTATTATCCAAAGACAACCTATGGCCAGCAATCGGAAAAAGTCATCCCCGCAAAATTTTTCTGGTGGATTTAAAATGGCACGGAGACAAAGCGCTGTTTCCCCGCTGGCGCTCCTTACCGCCAGCGCTCTTGGAAACCGTGCGCACATTGATTGCTGAAAATCCATAACCGTTTGAGAACTTCCTTCTTTAAGCCTGCATATCGATAGCCTTTTTCAGTCAAGCATCCCGCTTGGCAGTCTGACCTTTGCCGCAGAATCATGTTTCCCCTGAAGGTCGAATGTCTGTTGCCACGATTTTTTATTTGCATATTCTTTTTTTGTGTTTATACTCATAAATATAATTTTGAGTATATGCCTATTTAAAATGTGCCAACAAAGCAACTCTATAAAAAGGAGAATGATCAATGAAAATTGCCATAAGTGCTTCAGGAAATAATCTTGATGCCATGATCGATGAGCGTTTTGGCCGGTGCAACTTGCCGATTTTAAGGATCCTTACGATCTGATTCGGCGGCAGGTCACCCGCACTTGCTCCGCGTCAGCCAATTAATCAACGGCTTATGATAATTACCGGTTGGTTCCATTCCAAAGACCACCGAGGCAAGGCTATGTTGGTCCATGAGCGTATTAGCTGTTCGTGATACTAAGAAATCGAACAAAAGCAGAAAAAATAGGGTAACACTTTCTCTTCGACAAACTTAAGGAGAAAGTGAAATGAGTCCACAGGTTTTTACCCAAGAACAGAAGCTTGCTATTATGAAGCATGCCGGCACCGTAGGAATCAAGGAAGCTGCCAAAATTGCCGGTGTTCACTACACAACCGTTTATGACTGGCGCAACAAACTGGCGCATCTCGGTGAAGATGGTTTTCTGGCCTACCAACCGCCTCGCCCAGGTCGAGGGAAAAAGGTCATTTCGAAGGAACAGGAAACCGCCGTGCTGGATTGTTGGAACGCCAATCAGGGATACGGACCGGGTCAGGTAAGAGGACAATTGCGGCGCGGCGGGATCACCATATCAACCCGCAGTGTGCGCAAGATTATGCAGGCCAATGGTTATCGCCCGCGGGATAAACGGCCGGGCAAAGCAAGCGTTCAGCGTTTTGAGGCCAGCCGTCCTCTGGAGCTGTCCCAGATGGACATCCTGGAGTTTTTTATCAACAAGGCCAAGGTCTATCTGATCCTTCTGATCGATGATTTCAGCCGCTTCATTCTTGGCTGGAGACTGTTGGAACAAACCTCTGTCGATGAAGTGATCGCAGTGGTCAGCGACGCGGTAGCACGTTATGGAAAAATGGAAGAACTCCTCACCGACCGAGGTTTCGTATTTTATTCCTGGCGTGGGATCAACCGTTTCGAGAAATATCTGGAGACCGAACGTATCGATCATACCCACGCCAAACCGCATCACCCGCAGACCTTGGGTAAGGTCGAAGCCTGCAATCGGCGGATCAAGCAGGAGCTGATTGCCCAAAAGCATTTTCTCAATTTGCATGAAGCCCGGAACGCCATCGAGGCTTGGACAGACCATTACAACTATCAACGGCCGCATCAGGGGATCGGCGGTTTTCTGGTGCCGGCCGAACGTTTTCACGGCCAGGCCAAAGCGGCGCTTCGTGCCATCGATAAAGGTCTCGACATCACCGATCAGGGAGAGTTATCGTCATTAATTGATCGTAGTGTCATCAACCTGGTGATGAGCCCCGAAGGCCGGTTCACGCTCTACCTTCTGGGACAACCGATTGACCTTAACAGGCGGTGAATTATGTCAACGTCGTTAACTCCTGAAGAAGTGGCCATCGTCATCCGGGCCAGACGCCTTCTCAAAGAAAAAGGCTTGTCACTGGATACCAACGTCAAAGCGCTTTGCAACGAGGTGGGGATATCCCGCAAAACCGGCTATCAATGGGAAAAGCGATTGGATCAGGCATCCCAGGACGAACAATTGCTGAAGGAACTGGCCAATCTGAAGTCTGATCACGAGAAACTCAAGCAAGCCTATGACGATGTATGTTGGGAAAACGAAGGCCGCAAACTTGCCTGGGAGATCCATGAAGTGGACGCGATGATCACCGAAAAAAAAAGCACTATGGCCTGCCGCAAAAAGAAAAAGCGGTAAGCTTTTTACGTGTGTCGGGACGACCGGAACGGCGGGTCGCCCGGGTGCTGGTGGTTCCCGCGAACACACTATTGACCTGGAACCAAGGGTTTGACGAAAATTTGAGGCCGCTGATCATGCCTGAGAAAAGGGGTAAGGCAACCAAAGTCACCGCCGATATGGTTCGGCGCATTGTCGAACATGCCGATGGATATGAGGGTCGGCAAATCCGTCTTAAGGCCTTCGGCGCCGAATTGCGTGAAGCGGGTATCGATCTTTCAAGTAAAACCATCGAGCGGATTTTGATTGCCAATGACCTTTTCAAAGCGAGAGTTCGTAAAAAGCGGCCCGCTTTTTATCAGAGTCTTTGCCAAAATATTCCGAACGGTCTTTTGAGCATTGACGGCAGCCAGGTGATCGTATGGCTCGGAGACAAGCCGTATCCTTTCAATGTGGAGATGTCCGTGGATGTCGCGACATTCGCGCATACCGCCTTCAGTATCGATGACAGTGAAACGGCCGATGCGGTCATCAAGGTTCTTGAAGCCCATCGCCAGGCCTGGGGGGTACCCATAGGCGTTCTGGGCGATTGCGGCAGCGCCAATGAAAGCGCCGATGTGCTAAACTATTTGGAAAAGTTGGATATCAAGAGGGTTCCAGCAGGTCCGGGGAATCCCAAAGGCAACGGAACCGACGAAGGCGCTTTCAGTCAGATGAAAAAAGCATTTGGCCAGATCCGCATCGATATGTCATCGCAGAAAGCCTTGGCCCGCAGTGTGCTGACGGCATTGGTATCCCTCTATATCGGTATGCGTAACCGGCTTCCCGTTCATTCCCCAAAGAGGCCGCCCTGCCGGCACATGGCGGCCTCGGTCTCCACCGAACAACGGGCTGCCGAACGTGAACGGCTGGATGTGCATGTAGCGAGCAGGAACCATAACGAAACGGACCAGGTACGGCTTGATCGTCTTGATTGGGTGATTGGCCATTACCGCCTTGATCTATCACCCGAGGCACTCAAAAATGCCCGGCGGAGCATCAAGGCATATGATTTGGAAGCTATCCGGCAGACTGAAGATGCGTTTTTAAAAGCAACCCGCCGGAAACCCAGTCGTAAAAACATCGCCTACTTCTTCGGTATTTTACGAAACATTCAACGCAAGCTCGACCAGGACGCCAAAAGAGACTACTGCCGCCAACGCTACAACCATGAGGTGATGTTTAATTTGGAGCGGCAAAGACAGGAAGAATCGTCCCCGCCGTCGATCGATGCGATCCTCGGTATGTTGGCAAAGGCTGTGATTTACAACGTACGATTTGTTAAAGAACTATCCATCAGAAAGGCCCGAGAATGGACCCTTGAGTTGTTAAAAGCATTCCGTTACCTGGGGCCATTAAAAAAGGAAATGGAAATTTTAATAGACAAAAGGACCGATCTAACCAGTGATCAAAAAACAGAAATGTTGGAACTGTTTTGTCAGTTCCTGAACTGCTACCAACAGAAGTGCGTGTTACCCTGATTTGAGGATTTTGTTCGAATTTTTATTACCCCATTACAATTAGCCTGTTCAATCAGCTTGTTGAATCCTGCCCGATCATTGGTAAAAATCAGCCTTCGCCGCAGTGATGTACCTCTGGCCGTGCCAAAAACGCATGATGTTTGTCCTTGGCGATATCGATCCCGATAATCAGGCTGAAAAATGCAGGTAGAAAAAATTGATAAAAAATCAAAGATGTGTAATGTGGAGACCTACCCCCGCCATGATAACAGGCGTAGCCGAACAATTAAAAGCTTCATTAAGGTGATTAAATGTTGGATTTAAAATTTATCAGAGAAAATACAGACGCGGTCAAAGAGAACATCAATAAAAAATTCCAGACGGAAAAAATAGAGTTGGTGGATAAGCTTTTGGGATTGGACACCCGCAATCGGGTCATTACCCAGGAAGTCGAAAGCCTTCGTGCACAGCGCAATACCGCATCTAAGCAGATAGGCGTTTTGATGGGCAAAGGCCAGACGGATGAGGCGGAAGAGATTAAAGCGCATGTCGCGACGTTCGCTCAACGCACCGATGATCTCACCATTGAACAGAGAAAACTCCAGAGCGACATCCGCGATCTGCTTCTGATCATACCAAACATGATCGATCCATCGGTTCCCATCGGCAAGGATGATTCGGAAAATGTCGAGGTGGAGAAGTATGGAGAGCCCGTTGTCCCCGACTTTGAGATTCCCTACCACACGGACATCATGGAACGCTTCAACGGAATAGATCTCGATAGTGCCCGTCGTGTTTCCGGCAACGGCTTTTACTACCTTTTGGGAGATATTGCGCGCCTTCACTCCTCAATTCTTGCTTACGCCCGTGATTTCATGATTGGCAGAGGCTTTACCTATTGCATTCCCCCTTACATGATCCGTGGCGACGTCGTCACCGGCGTGATGAGCTTTTCCGAGATGAACGCGATGATGTATAAGGTTGAAGATGAAGACCTGTTTTTAATCGGAACCAGCGAACACTCCATGATCGGAAGATATATCGATCAAATCATCAAAGAGGAACAACTCCCCATTATGTTGACCAGCTATTCTCCCTGTTTTCGAAAGGAGAAAGGCGCCCATGGAATTGAGGAAAGAGGCCTCTACCGCATTCATCAATTCGAGAAGCAGGAGATGATCATCCTGTGCAAACCGGAGGAGAGCATGAAATGGTTCTTCAACCTGAGTCAGAACACGGTCGATTTTTTCCGTTCGATCAATATTCCGGTCAGAACCCTGGAGTGCTGCTCCGGTGATCTTGCCGACCTTAAGGTGAAGTCTCAGGATGTCGAAGCATGGTCTCCGCGTCAAAAGAAATATTTCGAGGTCGGGTCCTGTTCCAATCTTGGCGATGCTCAATCGAGGCGCCTGAAAATCCGCGTTCAGGGAGAAAAGAAGAAGAAGTATCTTGCGCATACGCTTAACAACACCGTGGTCGCTCCGCCTCGAATGTTGATCGCATTCCTTGAAAACAACCTGCAGGCCGATGGTCGAATTTTGATACCCGAGCCGCTCCAGATATATATGGGCGGGAAAAAGGAACTCAAATAGTTACCGGCAGAAAAATTGGTTCATAAAAAGAAACCACTCCATTCAGGAGAACCATTGTTGAACAACTACCCCCAATGCGCCTTATGTCCCTATGACTGGGGAGAACGCTACTGCCGCGAGCCTGGCGGTAAAGCCCCCAAAAACTGCCCGTCGCTCAGAATGAGGGAGACGTTGAAACGGGCTACCGCTTCAACCTTAAGCGAAACAACGCTGCCATTCGCCTGCGAGGCCTCCCGCCAGGAAGGTGAGGCCTATGCCAACAGTGACCAGGGATATGCCGCGGTCAAACCCTGTAAACCGCGTATCCAGGAAATTATCGAATTCGCGCGACGCATGAAATACAAGCGTTTGGGGCTTGCCTTTTGCGTGGGTGTACGTTCCGAAGCCAAAATTGTCCATGAGCTTTTCGAGTCTGCGGGATTTGAGGTGGTATCGGTGGTCTGTAAAGCGGGACGCGTTCCCAAATCCGAAATAGGCCTATCCCGGTCGGAGCAAGTCGACACAACCATCGAGGCTGAAACCATGTGCAACCCGGTCTTCCAGGCGGAAGTGGCCAACGATTCGGGCGTGGAGTTAAACATTCTTTTGGGCCTTTGCGTTGGACATGACTCCCTTTTCATTATGCACGCCAAGGCTCCGGTGACGGTTCTGGCCGTCAAGGATCGCGTGCTTGCCCACAATCCCCTTGGCGCGGTTTATCAAATCGACGCCTACTACCGCTACCTGAAAGAGATATAGGCGTTTGGCCGTAACAAGGCAAATGCCATTTTATCCCCCTCTTCCTGTCCTTCTCCCTCCGGGGGAGAAGGTTATTATGAACTTTCCAGGTGGCACTCCCTCGCCCCTTGAGGGAGAGGGCCGGGGTGAGGGGGAATAAAATAGAGCAATTTTCCAAATAAGGCTCCCCTCTATCTTTGCAAATGGCGTATTGACACCTCCTCGCCAATCTTATATTTTCTTATAATTTCAACAATATAGAGAATACCTATCAATCATTGGCGCGTCATTGATTCGATCAATCGCGCCAATAAAAACGAGCCTAAAAATGGGATAAGAATTAAGCCAATGGTTTCTTTAACATCAACGTCTAAAAACAGTTGCAGCCCGAATCGTCAGAATGTTACCCAAGCCCCCATCCAATGGGCCGCTTCGGCTAAATGGTTTCATGGCATCCAACGTCTCAAGTGGTTGATTGATCAGGATTTGGCAATAGAATATACCCCTGCCGCCGACGATCTGGCCGGGATGAAACATCTGCTGCGCCCCTTTATCGACCAAAAGGTTCCGTTTCGTTTTCATGCATTTTTTCCGGGTAATGAATTCGGGGACGAGGATATGGAGAAATCGCGCCTTGCCATGGCGCTGCACAAGCAGATGATTGAAGCGGTTGGCGAGACCTACCCGCAAACCTGCATCACCTGCCACATCGGCTTGGGGCCGGATTGCCGGATTGATAAGAATCGGGTTGCCGACAATCTATCCATTTTGGTGCAGCGGGCGCGGGAACTGGGATTGACGCTCACCATTGAGAATCTGAAATCCGGTGTATCTTCCGATCCGTTCCAGATTCTGGAGTGGGCCAATGCCGCCGATGCCGCCATCACCATGGATTTGGGCCATGCCCTTTCATCTTGCCAGGTGCGACAGGGAACCATCGATATCGATAAAATCATTGATCTCTTCTCGCCGCGCCTTGTCGAAGCCCACTATTATGAAAGGGAAACAACGGATCATCACCGGCCGGAAGACATGCATATCCTGGGTCCGGTTGTGGATCACCTGCTGGCCGCAACCCAATGCCGCTGGTGGACCATCGAGCTGGAGACCCACGAAGATATCCTCCATACCCGGCAAATTGCCCTGGATTACCTGACTTCAAAAATGGTATCAGATCATTTTTCCACCGATACGGTTTCAACAAACAATAAGGAGCTTTTTTATGCGACACCCGCAGACAAGGTTGCCGGCCACGAGTATCTCAACGACTAACCATTTTGGCGTCCTGCTATTGATGGGGTTTGTTCTCTGCTTTTTTTGCGGAACGGCTTTCGCAGCCGGCAAGACCCTCTCCGTAGTGGCCGCCTACGGCGACAAGGAGGCCATTTTCGCAGAGTTCAGCAAAAAAACCGGGATCAAGATCGAATTTATCGATATGTCTTCCGGAGAGGTTCTCGCCCGTACCGAAGCTGAAGGTGGCAAGCCCATGGCCGACCTGTGGTTCGGCGGCGGCGCGGACAGCTTCATCAAGGCCGGCAGCAAAGGGCTGCTCGAAGCATACGTCTCCCCGGAAGCCGCCACCATACCGACAAATTACAAGGATGCCAAGGGCTACTGGACCGGTATTTCATTGGTTATGGCGGGGTTTATCGTCAATACCGAAATTCTAAAAGAGAAAGGCCTGCCCGTTCCACAAACCTGGGCGGAGTTGGCCAAGCCGCAATATAAAGGAGAAGTACTGACCGCCGATCCGGCCATATCCGGCACGACCTATGCCGTGGTGGCCGGGTTGCTTCAAAAGATGGGACCGGAAGCTGGTTGGCAATACTTTGAAAAGCTCAGTGAGAACATCCCCTTCTTTGCCAAACGAGGCGGCGAACCTCCCAAAAAGACCGCACTTGGCGAAGTGGCCGTGGGGTTGACGCCCATGTCCGGCGAGTTCATGCGCATGAGCGAAAAATTTCCGGTTACCTTGATCTTCCCCAAGGACGGCGTGCCCTGGGTCCCGGCCGGCATGGCCATATTCAAAAACGCCCGGAACCTGGAAGCCGCCAAGGCCTTTGTGGATTGGGCGCTTTCCGTGGAAGGCCAGCAATATATCCAGAAAAGGGACCCGAGAATCATGGTACGGCCCGAAGTATCTCCCCCGCCTGAGTTCGAGGGGTTTGTCATGGACGATCTTCTGGATGTCGACTTCAGCACTTTCGGAAGCCAACGCAAAGCGACTCTGGACACCTGGGCCAAGCGCGTATCACACAGAAATTGACAAAGCCTGATACAACTTTCCGAGTTCATCCCGTGGCCGGTGCGCAAACAAGCCGCACCGGCCGCTTCTTTTGGGTTGACCCACTCTTCTGTTTTTTCCTGGTGGCGCTGGTGCTTATCTTTATTGTCTGGCCCATCGGGGAAGTGATTCTTAAAAGTTTTTTCCCGGATGGTGCATTCTCCCTGAGAATGTATGAAAATCTGGTGACGCGAAACGCAGGCCTTATTACGGACAGCCTTTTGTGTGCCCTGATCTCCACGACGTTGACGATCCTTCTGGCCCTTTTCATCTCTTTTTACATCACCTTTTGCCGGGCAAGGTTTAAAAAGATCATTCTGGCAGCGCTGATGCTCACCATGATTTCTCCGCCCTTTGTCTCATCCCTGGCCTACATTATGCTCTTCGGCCGGAGGGGATGGCTTATCTACCGTCTTTTGGGGATCTCCTGGAATCCTTACGGCATGCACGGGGTGGTGATGATGCAGGTCCTGGGCAATATATCCCTGGCAGCCCTGTTGATCACCGGCACCCTGGCCGTACTGGACAGCAAACTGCTGGAAGCCTCACGGGATATGGGCGGGAGCATGTACCGCACCATCCTGAAAGTCGTGATACCGCTCTCCATGGCCGGTATTGTGGCGGCGACGTTCATTGTTTTTATCAAGTGCCTGGCGGACTTTGGAACGCCCATAATCATCGGTGGCCGGTTCACCCTGCTTGCAACCGAAGCTTACCTGGCTGTGATCGGCCGAGCCGATCTGCCCATGGCGGCCGCCATCAGTGTTTTGATTCTCATACCGTCCCTGGCCGCCTTTTTCTTTTATCGGCGCTACCTTGTGCAGACCGGCGGTGAGACCATAGGGTTGCAGATGGATAAAACATGGCAGCCGGGGCTGTACATCGGCGGTGGATGGAAAACGCTGCTGGCGGTGGTCACCTGGAGTATACTGGCCTTGATGCTGCTCCAGTATGCCGCGATCTTCCTGGGAGCGATCACCGATTTCCGTCAGGGGCACTTTGTTTTCACAAGCGAGTATATCCAGGCCATTCGCATGGGTAAAGTGACCTGTTTTTTCCGTAGCCTGAGATACGCTTTCATCGCGGCCATCGCCGGCAGCCTGCTTGGCTTGATACTCTCTTATCAACTTGAACGAGGCCGCATGCCCCTGGCCAAATGGATCGATTTCATGGCCACCCTGCCCTACATCATGCCGGGACCGTTTTTCGGCATCGGTTATATTCTCGCCTTCAACAACCCGCCGTTGGCCCTCACCGGTACCGGTGCGGTGGTAGTACTCAACTGTATGTTCAGGCAACTGCCCATAAGCACCAAAGCGGCGGCCGCTGGCCTGACGCGTATCAATCCGCTTACCGAGGACGCGGCCCGTGATCTTGGTTCGAGCAGATTCAAAATAGTACTGCGAATTATTCTGCCTCTGCTCAAACCTGCGTTTCTGGTAAGCTTTATCAATACATTCACCACGACCATGACCACGGTGGGCGCCATTATCTTTTTGGTGACACCGGGTTCCAAGGTCGCCACCGTGGAACTTTTCAATGTGATTCGGGATGGTGATTACGGGCAGGGGGCGGTGCTTGCCAGCATGATTGTCATTGCGACCTTGCTGATCAACCTTGCATTTGCAAGTGGCATTTTAGGAAGAAACAAATTATGAAAGATTCGGCGACCCTCGAACTGGATCAAATCGGGATCTCCTTCAACGGGAAACAGGTGGTTTCAAACCTCGATCTCACCGTGAGACAAGGCGAATTGGTAAGTCTGCTGGGACCTTCCGGATGCGGCAAATCCACAACGTTGCGTTTGATTGGTGGTTTTCTCACCCCCGAGACAGGCGTAATCCGTTTAGGGGGAAAACGGATCGACCATATCCCGCCGGAGCAACGCTCCATATCCACGGTTTTTCAAAGTTATGCCCTGTTCCCGCATATGAGCGTATTGGAAAATGTAATGTACGGATTAAGCTGCCATCGCGTTCCAAAGAAAACCGCCAGGGAGCAGGCGATGAGTATGCTGGCTACCGTGGGGCTTTCGGCCCACGCCGACCAGAATGTTACCCGGCTCAGCGGCGGGCAACAACAACGGGTGGCCCTGGCCCGGGTATTGGTGCTGAACCCGGAAGTACTCCTGCTTGATGAACCCTTTTCCAATCTGGATGCCGCACTTCGTCTGCAAATGCGGGAGGAGGTACGCCAGCTTCAAAGAGGTCTCGGCCTGACCACGCTCTTTGTGACGCACGATCACGAAGAGGCAATGGCCCTTTCAGATCGTATTGCGGTGATGCAGTCGGGCCGCATCGCTCAAATCGACACGCCCAGAACGATTTACGCATCACCTGCGAACCGTTATGTGGCGGAATGTGTCGGCCGGGTCAACACAGTAAAGGTAAATGGGAAAGAGGCCCTGATCCGACCCGAGCACATTCTTCTATCACGAAATTCCGGAGGTCATGAGGGCCGAATCATTTCCGCCGTTTACCTGGGCATGCTGACCCGTCTTCAAATCGACCTGGAAGGCCAATCCCTCATTGTCGACGACCTCTCCTCAACCGTCGACGAAACCTACATTGCGGGTGACACGGTATATCTGACCTTTACCCGCTTTCTGAATATCTGATGTCGCGGGTTGATATTCAAAGGTCTCGAAAGTAAATCATGATCCTCAAGCGTTATCATGATGATAACGGGCGGTGGCAGGATTCTCTTTTCTTCTTATTTCAATTCCCCCCCCCGTTTCAACATTGCCCTAAAATCGGTATACGACCTTTAGCCCAATTTCCCTTGGCGGGGAGTAGACCGTATAGTAATCGTAAATGCCTTCCGCGTCGTATTCTCTATCGAATATATTTTTGCCGTACAGGTAAAAATCGACTGTATTTATCCGGAATTGAAATTCCAGCTTTTAGCTCAGCAAGCCCTTTACGGATGGCACACCGGTTCCAGTCAAGGACTTTTTCCGCAAAGCATTGCCCACCATAACCAAGGAGGCTGACAATTTGAGCCATGAAGGTACGCCGCTCACTCCCTCGAAGGAGTTGATCTGTGTTTTTCCATATCCCGAAACCCTTTACATCATAGTGTTTTTCCTATTGGTTAACGATACCGTATTTATAGCATAATTTAAACGTCTGGCCGACCAGATCACCCATAAAGTTTCGGCCAGGCCCTACGACTATGAATTACTGGACCAGCTGGGGGCCGAGGCCAGTCAGATCGGTGAAGCGATCATCGGACGGCTCAAGGACGTGGAAACCGTTTTAAAAAACATCCATGAACGCCGTCAACGAAGAGGCTCACCAGGCGGCCAGGTCATCCATGCCGATCGGTATCGCCGTCGGCGTGATTCTGGCGCTGCTGCTGGGATTCGTCAGCACCCACAGCATCACCCGTCCCATCAAGTAGATCGTTCAGCTGGCGCAAAAAATGTCCACCAACGATTTCACGTACCATCTCAAAACAAATCGCAAGGACGAAATCGGATATCCGGTCGATGCCCCAAACCAAATGGTGTGCCGGATGGAACACATGCTCTGGCGGATGGTCAAAGGCGTTGAAACCCTGCGCGCACTATCGAAAGAGATGACCCACATTTCCGAGCGCATGGCCAAAGGTGCCGATCTGACCGCCGAAAAATCCAATACGGTTACCGAAGCAGCCGGAAAAACAGATCTCCGATCAACAACAACTTTCTCACATTATCGGTCTTCTCATATTCCCGATTTTCTCATATTAATTGGAAAAGCCCTGTCGGTTACCGGTGCCTCCCGCTGCGGCTGTTCGTAAATTCCCTGTACATTATGGGCTTTACACTTGACACAACCCTATCGAAAGCTTTAATTCTATGCTCTAGTTCCCCCATGGTATATAATTCACCATCACCATTTTAAACAGGAGGAAGAAAGAGGATGAAAAACACGAGAAAGTCATTGACGCTTATAATTGCTGCAGCGCTGGTCTTCTTATGCACCCTTCCGGCAGGGGCAAAAACCCTGGTGTATTGCTCCGAAGGAAGTCCCGAGGGCTTCAACCCGGCTTTTTATACGTCGGGAACCACATTTGACGCATCGTCGCGCGCTATTTTCAACAAGCTGGTGGAATTTGAACGCGGAACGACCAAAATTATTCCCGGCCTGGCCGAAAGCTGGGACATTTCCGAAGATGGGCTGTTGTACACCTTCCATTTGCGCAAGGGCGTGAAATTCCACACCCTGAAGGACTTCAAACCCACGCGCGACTTCAACGCCGACGATGTTATTTTTTCCTTCACGCGTCAGCTCGACAAAAATCACCCCTTTCATAAGGTCACCCCCGGTTCTTATGAATACTTCAATGGGATGTCCATGCCGGAACTGATCAAGTCCATTGAAAAGGTGGATGACTATACCGTCAAATTCGTCCTCAATCGTCCCGAGGCGCCGATGATTGCCAACCTGGCCATGGATTTCGCTTCCATCTTTTCCAAGGAGCAGGCCGACATGCTCATGAAGGCCGGAACGCCTGGAAAGATCGACCAGTTCCCCGCCGGTACCGGTCCTTTTAAACTGGTTGCCTACCAAAAGGATGCCGTCATCCGCTACAAGGCCCATCCCGATTATTGGGGTGGCAAGGCGGCCATCGACGATCTGGTTTTCGCCATCACCCCAGATGCTTCAGTACGCTACCAGAAGCTCAAGGCCGGTGAATGCCATGTGATGCCCTATCCCAATCCCGCCGATCTGGAAGCCATGAAGAAGGACAAGGACATCAACCTGCTCGAAAAAGAGGGCCTCAATGTGGGCTACCTGGCCTACAACACGATGATGGCGCCATTTGACAACCCCAAGGTCCGTAAGGCCCTGAACATGGGGATCAACAAACAGGCCATCATCGACGCCGTTTTCCAGGGCGCCGGCAAGATCGCCAAAAACCCCATCCCGCCCACCATCTGGTCCTACAATGACGCGGTCAAGGATGATCCCTATGATCCCGCCGCCGCCAAAAAAATGCTGGCCGAGGCCGGTGTAAAGGATCTGAGCATGAAACTCTGGGCTATGCCCGTACAGCGGCCCTATAACCCCAACGCCCGCCGTATGGCCGAGCTTATCCAGTCCGACTGGGCCCAGATCGGCGTCAAGGCCGAGATCGTCTCCTACGAATGGGGCGAATACCTCAAACGCTCCAAGGATGAGAAACGCGACGGTGCCGTGCTCCTGGGCTGGACCGGCGACAACGGCGACCCGGACAACTTCCTGGCCGTGCTTTTGGGCTGCGACGGCGTGGGGGGCTCCAACCGTTCCAATTTCTGCAACAAGGAATTCGAGGATCTGATCCAGAAAGCCAAGCGGGTATCCGACCCGGCCGAGCGCACCAGGCTCTATGAGCAAGCACAGGTTGTCTTCAAGGAACAGGCGCCCTGGGCAACCATCGCCCACAGCATCGTTTTTGAGCCGGTTCGCAAAGAGGTCGTGGATTATCGTATCGATCCTTTTGGCGGCCATATCTTCTACGGTGTCGATTTGAAGTAACCGCGTTTCGAAAGTCGGGCCTCCCGCCTGAATACGGTTCACGCCGTGAACGCAGGCGGGGGGAGTTATAACGAAACCGCCGATTACCGACCGGACGGGGCGGCCTGTCCGGCCGGCAATCGGATTGATACGAGACGCGAGAGCTTATGATCTCCTTTTTTCTACGCAAACTCGGTGTCCTGGTCCCAACTTTTTTTGGAGTGACCCTGATCGCTTTTGTTTTTATCCGGTTGTTGCCGGGTGATCCCGTTTTGCTCATGGCGGGCGAACGCGGCATAAGCGAGGAACGCCACGCCCTGTTGATGCAGGAGTTCGGCTACGACAAACCCATCCTGGTTCAGTATGGGTCCTATATCAAGCAAATCGCAAAAGGGGATCTGGGAAGATCCATCATCACCAAACGACCGGTCGTTGAAGAGTTCATGGCCCTGTTTCCGGCAACCATAGAACTATCACTGGTGGCCATATCCCTTGCCGTTCTTTTCGGATTGCCGGCGGGCGTCATCGCCGCCGTGCGGCGCGGTTCGATTTTCGACCACACGGTCATGACCTGCGCTCTGACAGGGTATTCCATGCCCATTTTCTGGTGGGGGCTTCTGCTGATCATTCTCTTTTCGGGCATCCTCGGCTGGACACCTGTGTCCGGCCGGATTTCGCTGCTTTTCTTCTTTGATCCGGTGACGGGTTTCATGCTGATTGACAGCCTCCTTTCCGGGCAAAAGGGCGCCTTTCTATCCGCCGTATCCCACATCATTCTGCCCTCCATCGTGCTCTCAACGATCCCCCTGGCCGTCATCGCGCGCCAGACCCGTTCGGCCATGCTGGAAGTGTTGGGTGAAGACTATGTGCGAACGGCCAAGGCCAAGGGCCTCGGTCCCGGCCGGGTAATCGGCCTGCATGCCCTGCGCAACGCCCTTATCCCAGTGGTCACGGTAATCGGCCTCCAGGTGGGAGTACTTTTCGCCGGCGCCATCTTGACCGAAACAATTTTCTCATGGCCCGGTATCGGCAAGTGGATTCTGGACTCCATCTCCAGGCGAGATTACCCATCGGTTCAGGGAGGACTCCTCATGATCGCCTGCATCGTCATGCTGGTGAACCTGTTCGTGGACCTGCTCTACGGACTCATCAACCCCCAGATCAGGTATACGGAGTAATCATGACGGAATTAACGGCAGGCGAAAACGGCTATGCCACAACGGACGCCCGGCCAGCGGGACGCATGGCTCTGATCGCGGAATTCTGGTCCTATTTCAAGGAAAACCGGGGCGCCGTGATAGGGCTGGCCTTTTTTGTAGCCATCATCCTGATCGCCCTGTTCGCGGGTGTTGTCGCCCCCCATGAGCCCAATCATCAATACCGCGATGCCTTTTTGCAACCTCCGTTCTGGCAGGATGGCGGGTCCGTCAAATTTCTATTGGGCACCGATGCCGTGGGGCGCGATATTCTCTCACGGCTTATTTACGGCGCCCGCTATTCGCTTTTCATCGGATGCGTGGTTGTCTCTCTCTCCCTTTTTGTGGGAATTGCGCTGGGACTGACAGCCGGTTTTTTCGGCAGGCGCACCGACACTCTGATCATGCGGCTGATGGATATCGTGCTGGCCTTTCCAAGCCTGCTCCTGGCGTTGGTGCTGGTGGCGATATTGGGGCCGAGTATGACCAATGCCATGATTGCGATTGCCATTATTCAATGGCCCCATTATGTTCGCCTAACACGGGCGGCGGTAATCGCGGAGATGTCCAAGGACTATGTTATCGCCGCGCGGGTAATCGGCGTGAAGCCCCTGCGGCTGATGTTCATCACCATCCTGCCCAATTGCATGGCTCCGCTCATCGTCCAAGCCGCCTTGAGTTTTTCCACTGCAATTCTCGACGCCGCAGCCCTCGGTTTTTTGGGGGTTGGCGCCCAGCCCCCCACGCCGGAATGGGGCACCATGCTGGCCGAGGCGCGTGAGTTCATTTTGCGGGCCTGGTGGGTGGTAACCTTCCCCGGGGTCGCCATTCTCGCCACCGTGCTGGCTATCAATCTCATGGGTGACGGATTGCGCGACGCCCTCGACCCCAAACTTAAACGGTCTTGATATTTACCATGGCGCTTCTTGAAATAAAAAATCTTTCGGTCGCCTTCCAGACCTCCAGTGGGAGCTTCACGGCCGTCGACCGCTTCTCGCTGAATGTCGATCCGGGGGACGTGATTTCCATCGTGGGGGAGTCCGGTTCCGGAAAATCGGTGGCCATGCTGGCCCTCATGGGGCTTTTGCCCTGGACCGCCAAAATCGCCGCGGACACCCTGCGCTTTGACGGACGGGACTTTCTGGACGCGGCGGCCAAGCAGCAACGCAAAGTCATTGGCAAGGAGATCGCCATGATTTTCCAGGAACCCATGACCAGCCTCAATCCCTGTTTCACCGTGGGATTCCAGCTTGGTGAAATGCTCAAAAACCATTTAGCCATGGGACGCAGGGAGCGTCGCGAACGGGCTGAGGAACTCCTCTCCCAGGTGGGTATCCCAGAGCCACGCAAGCGTCTTTCGGCCTTTCCCCATCAGCTTTCGGGAGGAATGAACCAGCGGGTCATGATCGCCATGGCCATCGCCTGCAACCCGCGGTTGCTCATCGCCGACGAACCCACGACAGCCCTGGATGTGACCATTCAGGCCCAAATTCTCGATCTCTTGATCAAACTCCAGGAAGAAAACGGTATGGCCCTGATTTTGATCACCCACGACATGGGTGTCGTGGCCGAGACAGCCCAGCGGGTCGCGGTCCAATACGCTGGCCAGCAGGTAGAAAAGCAAGATGTGAAAGGTCTTTTCCGAAATCCTCACCACCCTTACTCAGCCGCCTTGTTGGCTGCTTTGCCAGAGCGGGCCACAACCCGCCACCTGCCATCCATCCCCGGAGTGGTGCCGGGGCAGTTCGACAAGCCGGACGGTTGTCTTTTCTCTCCTCGTTGCACTTACGCAACCGATCTCTGCCGACGCGTGGCCCCTTGCGAGGCGCCCGAAACCTTTGGCCGGGCCTTGTGCCACTATCCTCTAAACAATGGAAAACCGATGGATCTATCGGCGACGGACAACGGGGAGGTTTCATGAGCGAGCTTGTCCTTCAGGCCGAAAAACTGTCGCGCCACTATGAGATAAGGCGCAGCGGGTTTCGCAAGCCAGCCGTCCTAAAGGCTTTGAGTGAGGTTAGCTTTTCCCTTTACCGGGGGAAAACGCTGGCTGTGGTGGGCGAATCGGGATGTGGCAAGTCAACGCTGGCCCGGCTGGTGACCCGCATCGAGTCACCTACATCAGGCAGTCTGTCTTTCCAAGGCAAGCGCCGGGAAACGGACACCAACGATCACCGCAGAGTGCAGATCGTTTTTCAAGACCCTTATGGCAGCCTCAATCCCCGCCAGAAGGTCGGTCTGGCCCTGGAAGAGCCCCTTTTGGTCAACACCGATCTGGATAAAGACGCGCGGCGCAAGGCCGCCTATACAATGCTCGATCAGGTTGGCCTGCGGTCGGAGCATTACGACCGCTATCCTCACATGTTTTCCGGTGGCCAGCGCCAGCGCATCGCCATTGCCCGGGCGCTTATGCTTCAACCCGAAATCCTTATCCTGGACGAACCGGTTTCAGCCCTGGACGTCAGCATCCAGGCCCAAATTCTCAATTTACTTGCCGAGCTTCAGGATCGGTACAATCTGGCCTATCTTTTCATCAGCCACGATTTGTCCGTGGTCAAGCATATCGCCGACGAGGTAATGGTCATGTACTTGGGCAAAACGGTAGAATTCGCCACTCGCGACACGGTTTTCACCACGCCCCGTCATCCTTACACCAAGGCGTTGCTTTCGGCCACTCCTGTTGCCGATCCGTTTCACAACAAGCAACGCATCATGCTGTCCGGCGAGCTGCCATCCCCCATTGCCCCACCATCGGGCTGCGCTTTTCATCCTCGATGCCCGGAAGCCGTCGAACGCTGTTCTGTGGATCATCCCAATGCTCGCCAGGTGGAGGGCACATTGGTGGCTTGCCATGTGGCAGGGCAGACGCCCAATATAGCCGAACAGCCCGTGAAGGAGGCTTGCAATCAAACCGATTGAAGCATTCCCAGCCCAAGAGAAATCCAGGATTCGCTTCGTTCTCACCGATATCGACGACACCCTGACGGTCAAGGGCCGTCTGCCGGCGTCCGTATTCAGCGCCATGGAGGCACTTCAGGCGGCCGGCATCCGTGTGGTGCCGATCACCGGCCGCCCGGCGGGCTGGTGCGATCATATCGCCCGAATGTGGCCTGTTGACGCACTGGTGGGAGAAAACGGGGCCTTTTATTTTCGTTACGATGAACACAGAAAAATCATGCTGCGGCGCTACTGGAAAACGCAATCGGAACGGGATGCCGACAAACGCCGTCTGGACGCCCTCAGGGAAAAAATAGTGGCCGCTGTTCCCGGATGCGCCGTGGCCGCGGATCAGGCCTACCGCGAAGCGGACCTGGCCATCGATTTTTGCGAAGATGTACCCTCTTTACCAGAATCCTCTATCGAAGCCATCAAGGCCATTTTCGAAGCGGACGGCGCCACCGCCAAGATCAGCTCCATCCATGTTAACGGATGGTTCGGCAATTATGACAAATTATCCATGACCCGGATACTGTTCGAGGAGGTTTTCGATCAGGATTTGGAAGCGATTCGCGATCAGGTCGTTTTCTGTGGAGATTCCCCCAACGACGCCCCCATGTTCGCCTATTTTCCCCATGCAGTGGGAGTGGCCAATGTCCGGGCTTTCGAGTCCCGCTTGAAGGCCAAGCCTACCTGGGTGACCCAGGCAGAAGGCGGGTTCGGGTTTACCGAAATGGTGGATATCCTTCTCAAAAAATAATCAACATCACTTTTCCCGTTCCACCAACCCCTTGACAAACCAGCGCTGCATCAAAAGCACCACCAGGATGGGCGGCAACATCACCAGCAGGGAACCGGCCATGGCCACGTTCCAGAACGGCAGGTCGTCGGCCTGGGGGATCAGATTCTGGAGGCCGATAACGGCCGTCATCATGTCCGGATTGGTGGTGATCAACAGCGGCCACAAATACTGGTTCCAGCCGTAGACGAATTCAATCACCACCAGGGCGGCGATGTTGGTTTTGGACAGGGGGAAAAGAATTTTGCGGAAAAAAGTCATGGCCGAAGCCCCGTCCATCTTGGCCGCTTCACACAGCTCTTCGGGAATGGTAAGAAAAAACTGCCGGAAAAGGAAGGTGCAGGTGGCCGATGCCACCAATGGTAGAATAAGCCCCGCGTAGCTATCCAGCAGGCTGAAATCCAGGCCCAGTTCCACATCGTGACCGGCAATCCAGCCGGCAACGGCTCCCAGGCCGAGTTTTTCCCAGATCAGGTTCAACGGTCCGAAAAGATTGGCGGCCATTTCATAGGTCGGTAGAATACGGACTTCCACCGGCAGCATGAGCGTGCAAAAAACAGTGACGAAGGCCACGGTGCGCAGCCGGTAGTCGAAATAGACGATGGAAAAAGCCCCCAGCATGGAGACGCATATCTTGCCGACGGTGATCCCCGCCGCCATGATGAAGGAGTTGATCATCTGGGTGCCGAGGTTGCCCTTTTCCCAGGCGGTCTGAATGTTGACCCAAAACTGGTCGCCCGGGATCAGAGGCATGGGAACCCGCGACACGTCCTCGATGGGCAGGGTTGCCGCGATGACGGCATAAATGATGGGGAAACCGACAATAAGAATCCCCAGCATGAGGAACAGATAGGTCAGGGTGTCGAGTATGGGTGTTTTTTCAACCATTTATCCGATGTACTGGACCTTTCTCTCCACATATTTAAACTGCAGCACGGTGATCGTGATGATCAGAATCATCAGCACCACCGACTGGGCCGCGGAGGATCCCAGGTTCAGTCCGATAAAACCGTCCTGGTAGACTTTATAGACCAGGATGTTGGTGGCGCCGCCAGGACCGCCCTGGGTAACGGTGTGAATAACGCCGAAGGTTTCGAAAAAAGAGTAAATGATATTCATCACCGTCAGGAAAAACAGGGTTGGCGAAAGCAGGGGCAGCGTGATGAACCAGAACCGTCTGAGCGGGCTGGCACCGTCCATGGCGGCCGCCTCGATCAGCGATTTTGGGATGGACTGCATGCCGGCCAGAAAAAAGACAAAATTATAGCTGATCTCTTTCCAGGCACTGGCCATGACCACCATGATCAGGGCGTCGCCGCCCCGCAGCACGGGATTCCATTCGAGCCCGAAGGTTTTGGTTAAAAAAATGGAAACGATGCCATAGGATGGATGCAGCAAAAACAGCCAGAGAATGCCGGAGATGGCCGGCGCCACGGCATAAGGCCAGATCAGCATCGTGCGGATCACGGCCTTGGCTTTAAGGGCCCGGTTGGCCAGGGTGGCGATAAGCAACCCGAAGGAAATGGATACGCTGGCCGTGGCCGCGGAAAATCCCAGGGTCGTCATAATGGACTTGAGGTAAAGCGGGTCCTTGAACAGGGTTATAAAGTTGCCGAACCAAACGAAGGTGTTGTGCAGCCCGAACGGATCGCTGCGCATCATGGACTGCATCACCCCCTGAAACGCCGGCCAGTAAAAAAAGGTGACGGTGACCAGGATCTGCGGCAAAATCAGCAGATAAGGCAGGGTCCTGGAGGTAAATATGGATCGTTTGATCATGGCGGGGTCACTTTGGTTTTCCACCGTCGCCAAAAGGCGACGGTGGAAAGTTGATACCTACCGTTTATAATAACCTGCTATTTATAAATTTTCTCGAATTCCCGCAATTTCTGATTGCTGCGGGCGACGGCAGTGTCCATCGCCTCCTTGGGGCTTTTGGTGTCGTTCCAAACCAGTTCCAGTTCTTCGTTGATGATATTACGGATCTGGATGAAATAGCCCAACCGCAGGCCGCGGGAAATCTTGGTGGGGATACGGCGGGTCATCTGCTTGATACCCACCTCCTGGTAAGGTTGTTCATCATAATACCCCTTGGCCTTGAGGCTGCGATAGGCGCTCTGGGTAATGGGGAAATAGCCGGTTTCCTTGTGCCAGTACTCCTGCATGTCATTGGTGGCCAAAAAGGCCAGGAATGCCGCCACGCCTTCGTACTCTTTCTTGCTGTGGCCCTTGAGAACCCAGTTTGAAGCGCCGCCGATGATGGAGTTTTGGGGCTCTTTCATCCAGGATTCCACCGGCAAAGGCGCTACATCCCATTTAAAATCCTTGACGGCTTTCTTCAGTTTGGCGATTCCGGAAATGGAATCGATGTAAACAGCTGCATTCTGGGCGATGAACTCGGCCTTGGGGCCCTGGTATTTCTGGCCGCCATAAAAAAAGCGCTTGTCGCCCATCCAGCCTTTCAAGCGAGTGATGTGGTTGATCACCTTGTCGTTGTTGATCGTCAATTCGCAGTCCAGCCCCTCGTATCCATTGGCCTTGGTGGCAAAGGGAATGTTGTGGATGGCGCTGTAATTCTCGATTTGGGTCCAAGACTGCCAGGCAGTGACCATTCCGCCAGGAACGCCCGAAGCCACGATCTTTTTAAGCATCTCGCCCATTTCGTCCCAGGTGACCGAAGTGTCCTTGGAAAGGGGGGCCAGACCGGCTTTTTTAAACAGATCCACATTGTAGTACATCACCGGCGTGGACGAGTTGAAGGGCATGGACATCAGGTTGCCGTCGGCATTCATGTAATAGGAAAGCACCGGTTGCAAATAATCGTCCCAATCGATTTTGTGCCCCGTGTCCGCCATCAGCTTGTAAACCGGATAAATGGCGCCGGAGAGCATCATGGTTTGTGTGCCCACCTCGAAGGACTGCAGAATGTGGGGCTGCTTTTTGGCCCGGATGGCCGCGATACCGGCGTTGACGGTTTCGTCGTAATTGCCTTTGTTGGTCCCGATGACCACATATTTATCCTGGGATTCGTTGAACTTCTTGATCATGGTGTTGCAAACTTCACCGCGGGCGCTACGCATGGCATGCCACCAGTGAATTTCGACGGGTTTCGCAAACGCCTCCCCTACGGTAAAAACTGCTAACGCCATCAGTGCCGACAGAATAACGACTTTTTTCATCATTGCTGTACACTCCTCCCGATTTAAATATAACAGTTTGAAAACAGAATAAGAATTATCTTCCCCTAACAAATTCCTAACATTTCTCTAATGGGTTTATACTCGTCAGTCAAGCCCATAATGGTTTTTGTCGGAGGTAACAGGTTTGTTTTGAAATCGTTTATTTATTTGTGATAAGGTTGCTGTTTCGCGGAATCGGGATATTAGTATTCTTTGTCAAAGAATACTTGACTTGAAACGCCAAAGCATGCTCATTTTCCCTATTGAAGGTTTAGGTTCCCCTGTTCAGATGGTTGTCCCAAACAAAAGCAGGTAATCCATGGCTCAGGTTATTCTTCAGGATATTGTTAAGAAATTTGGAAAAACCGAAGTGGTCCACGGCATAAGCCTGGATATCACCAACAAGGAGTTCGTTGTTCTGGTGGGTCCATCCGGATGCGGCAAGTCAACCGTCCTGCGCATGGTGGCCGGACTGGAACAGATTACGACCGGTACGATCCGCATCGGCGAGCGCATCGTCAACAATGTGGCGCCCAAGGATCGCGACACGGCCATGGTCTTCCAAAACTATGCGCTCTATCCGCACATGAATGTGTTCAACAACATGAGCTTCGGGCTGAAACTGAGCAAAACGCCCAAGGAAGAAATCGATCAGCGGGTCAACGAAGCGGCCACCATCCTGGGCCTCGAAGAGCTTTTGCAACGCAAACCCCATCAGCTTTCCGGCGGCCAGCGCCAACGCGTTGCCATGGGGCGCGCCATTGTTCGCAAACCATCGGTTTTTCTTTTTGACGAACCCCTTTCCAACCTTGACGCCAAGCTGAGAACCCAGATGCGGACCGAAATCAAACGGCTGCATCAAAAGGTTCAGGCCACGATCATTTACGTCACCCATGACCAGGTGGAGGCCATGACCCTGGCCGACCGCATCGTGGTAATGCGCAACGGCATCATCGAACAGGTGGGCAGGCCCATGGATCTGTTTCAGAAGCCCAGCAACACCTTTGTGGCCGGGTTTATCGGTAGTCCACCCATGAACCTGGTACCGGCCCGCATTGTCGGTGACGGCGACAACTTGAACATCCGTTTCAACGACCGGTTCAGCATTCCCGTCCCGAAAAAGGAAGGCATAACGATACGGCCGGAAACCGACGTGATCATGGGTCTGCGCACCGAAGACTTCACCGTGGATAACGGCAACGGCGGCTTTCCCGAGGAGTGGAGGGTCGACGGCGTCGTGGAGGTCATCGAACCGCTGGGCGGCGAAACCCACATGCACATGGATTTCAACGGCATCCCCCTCATCGCCAAAAGCGAAGGCCGCAGGGTATTCACGGTCGGCCAAAAAT
This sequence comes from uncultured Desulfosarcina sp., assembly GCA_963668455.2. Lineage (GTDB taxonomy): Bacteria > Desulfobacterota > Desulfobacteria > Desulfobacterales > Desulfosarcinaceae > Desulfosarcina. The sequence continues at coordinate 1,338,695 of CAXXOY010000005.1, read as the reverse complement.
TGCGCATGGCCATGAACCTGAACCATCTGCACATATTCGACGCCGACACCACCGGTTCCATCTACTGATTCAACTGACTGAAAAGATCTTGGCGGTCAATCTTTCTGGTCTCGTAATAAGTCGCGGTTTAGACGGATTCGTAAAAAGGCCGAGATCAAGGCTTGCGAATCCGTAGGAATGAGGCGTACTTAAGGTACGCCGCAGTGACGGAGAATGAAGCGTAACGCCGATATCGGACTTCCAAGGAACTCAACCATCATTATTGGGTTGTAACCAATTGATCTTGATTAGTATTTACCAACTCTAAACCAAAATATTTTGCTTTGCGTTTTAAATTACGAAGCGTGCGTTCTTTATAACGATTTTGATAATAGTCGACGCCCAAATCTGTGTACTCAGTACGGGCTTTCAGCATCTCATAGAAGATGCGGGCGATCTTATGTGCCGTGGCGGTGATCGCCTTCGGCGCTCCAAGTTGAGATTTTTTCCGTCTCAAAAATGCTCCGATGGCTGTTTGGCTCCGATGAAGACTGTAAGCGGCCAGTCGAAAAGTGTGGGCGGCCCGGTTGGCACTGGGTTTGGTTTTGCTGCTGAAATTTTTACCACCGGAAATCTTGCTGCCTGGAGACAACCCCAGCCAGGATGCAAAATGCTTCGATGTGGGCCAGCGACTCATATCGAGGCCGACCTCTGAAATGATGCTTAAAACCGTTGGGGTATTCAAACCAACGATCTGGGTTAAGTCCACACCGGCCATTCGGTAAAGATGATCACGGGCATCGAAGGTCAGTTTTTTACCGTTAACATTGGACTTACCCGTGGGAGGAGGTAGCTCACCGCCGTTGCTACGATCCTCGAAACGGCTCAACTGAGCTTGGATTTGCTGATCGCAAGCTTCAATCTGAGTTTGGTAAAAATCATACAGGGCTACGGCTTGCTGCAAGGCAAACAAGTGTTCATCGCGCCAGTTGCCATGCAACGACTTGGCAATCTCTTTGTCTGTTTTTTTACAGCGAGGATCGCGATGCTTGGCTAACTTTGTAGGATTGCGTTCACCGGATAGAATACTGCGAATAATTTTCATGCCGGTGGTTCCTGTGATGTCAGAAATCACATTGTTGAGCTTGATATTCATCTGCTCCAACGCCTTTTGCATATGTTGGATATGGGTGGAGGCGTGGCTGACGAGCATGGTTCGTTGCCGGTGATACGAGCGCAATACACCGATTTGATCGTCAGGACGAAAGGCGCTGATTAATAGACCATAGGAATGAAGCTGTTGAATCCATTGGCAATCAACCACATCGCTCTTTCTGCCAGGTGCATGTTTGATGCTTCGTGGATTGACCAGTCTGACTTCGAAACCATTTTTTTCGAGGATCTCGAACAAAGGAATCCAGTAAATGCCGGTCGATTCCATGGCTACCGTATCGATGTCGCATTTTTTCAACCATTTGGCCAGCTCGATAAGATCGGTGGTAAACGTATCAAAATTGCGAACATCGCGCCCTTCGGGATCTCTGCCCTTAGGAACGGCAACATAGTGTTTTTCAGAGCCGATATCGATGCCGGCGGCATTGATGTTAATTTGTTCGAATTCGCTTGGCAGTCCTGAAGCAACGGGCATTTTTTTGTTGACCTTTTTACCTTTGTTTTTCAATGCGTCTCCTTTCGAAAAAAAGATGTGGGACGCATCAAGCAGTATCGGGATCGCGGAGTTGAACAAACTTCCAAACGGGATCTATGTCACCAAGGATAATGTCGCGAACCGATCAACCAAGCTTTTTAACGGGCACTCAGGCACCAAAGTCCGAACGGCGTCATTTGCAAATGCGTCCGGATGATGAAATAACAGGTATTGGCACCGGAGCAAAGTTCCTTTCGGATATTTGGCCATGTATGGCCTGGAGAAGCTTTTTACGGGTTCGTCAATCTTTCTGGCACGCAGGAGCGCTTCAAGATTATACCCTTCGGACAGCAACCCTTCCAGGAAAGGCGGAAAGATAGTGTACTCGTATGGCTCGTCCCTGACGGGGCCGTCAGGGAAACCGACGGCCCCGCATAAGCAGAATCGCAGGTAAAACGCAAGGTTGTCCTCGGTGATAGTTCTTCCAGAATGCCCGCATGGACATCGTGCATGAATACATCGGCTTTACGCATCGTCATCGCCCCGATAGCGATTCATCAGCGGACTGTTCAACAAGATGGAAACATTGAGCGCGGCCAGGATCTTGACCAACGTATTCAGACGAACCGTCTCCTTGCCGTTTTCGATGTCATAGACGACCGTCTTGCCCACCCCGGCAATATCTGCCAAATCGATTCGCGACAGCCCGGCCTGCTTACGATGGAAGCGAACGATACGGCCGACTTCCTGATTTTTTTCCATCTCAATTTTTACCGCCATGACAGTAATTTTAACACATACCCAAACGGGTACTTGGCTATCGGCGCATTCTCATGGACAAAGACGGATTCGGGTCTTATTTTCCCATCAAAATAATAGTGAAGTATGGCCGTGTGGCAGACGGAGTCCCCCAGCACCCCAATGAATGACATTCCAGTCGCCCCTCGCCCCGGATTCATAACCAGATATAAACGATCGTCGATAACGGAAACAACCCATGAAGAGCCATTCCATAAGCGTCGCGGAAATCGCGGCCCCCCGCTCCCGCAAACAGCGGAAAGCCATAGAATTGGACACCATCGAGATCAAAGGTGCCCGTGAGCATAACCTCAAACAAATAGACATCAGTCTGCCCAAAAAGAAGCTGATCGTTTTCACCGGTGTTTCGGGGTCTGGCAAGTCCAGCCTGGCTTTTGATACGATTTTCGCCGAAGGGCAGCGCCGTTATGTGGAATCCCTGTCGGCTTACGCGCGTCAGTTCATCGGACAGATGGAAAAGCCGCGCTACGACACCATTCGCGGGCTTTCGCCGACCATCTCCATCGAGCAAAAATCGGCCAGCAAGAATCCCCGTTCCACGGTGGGCACCATCACCGAGATTTACGACTATCTACGCGTGCTCTTCGCCCGCATCGGCCAGCAGACCTGCATCCACTGCCACAAGCCGGTGGGCAAGGGAGATGCCCAGGGCATGGTCGAGAGAATTCTGGAAATGCCGGAAGCGACCAAAGTGCTCATCCTGGCGCCGGTGATCGACAACCGCAAGGGAGAACACAAGGATGTTATCAGCCGACTTGGTCAACAGGGATTTGCCAGGTTGCGCGTGGACGGCGTTGTTCAGCCCATCGAAGAAGTGCAGAGCCTTGCCAGATACAAAAAACACACCATCGAGGCGGTCGTGGACCGCTTGCAGGTGAAGCCGTCGGCCGATTTTCGCAAGCGCCTTACCGATTCGGTGGAGACGGCCCTGAAGCTGGGCGAGGGCAACATCATCGTGCATCGCCTGGACAGCGGCGATATCCCCATGAGCGAGGCGCGCTCGTGTTGCGGTGTGGCTTACCCGGAGCTGGACCCGCCGATCTTCTCCTTCAATTCTCCCCTGGGCATGTGCCCGACCTGCAACGGCATCGGCTCCAAGTTGGCCATGGATGAGGAAAAAGTCATCGCCGACGGCAAGCTGAGCATCCGCAAGGGGGCGATCATCCCCTGGCAGGGCCATTTCAACGGCAAGGGGCAGCTGGCCGACTCCTGGACCGGCGAGCAGATCCGAGCCCTGGCGGACCAGTGGGAGATCGATCTGGACACCCCCTGGAACAAGCTTCCCAAAAGGCAGAAGAACCTGCTCATGCACGGCGCGGGCAACCGCGAGCTTGTCGTTAGCTGGAACGGGGAAAGAAGCCAGGGATCTTTCACCACGACCTACGAGGGATTGCTCAACACCCTCATGCGGCGCTATTCCCAGACCGAATCGGAAAAAGCAAAGAAGTACTACGGCCGGTTTCTCTCCACGCGTCCTTGCGAGAGCTGCGGCGGAAGACGCCTCAAGCCCGAGGTGCTGGCGGTGAAAGTCGGCGGCAAATCGATCATCGACATCACCGAAATGACCATCCGCGAGGCCCGGGATTTTTTCACCAATCTGGAACTTTCCGGCAACCGCCGGATCATCGCCGAGGAACTACTCAAGGAAATCAACGGCCGGTTGGGCTTCTTGGTCAACGTGGGGTTGGACTACCTCTCCCTCAGCCGCAAGGGGCCGACCCTTTCCGGCGGCGAGTCCCAGCGCATCCGCCTGGCCTCCCAGGTGGGTTCGGAACTGACCGGTGTGCTTTACATCCTGGACGAGCCGTCCATCGGTCTGCACCAACGCGACAACATCAAACTTTTACGGACCCTTTGCCACCTGCGGGATATCGGCAACACCCTGATCGTGGTCGAGCATGATCGCGAAACCATGGAATCGGCCGACTGGCTGGTGGATATCGGCCCCGGCGCCGGCCATCTGGGCGGTGAAATCGTGGCCCAGGGAACGCCCAAACAGGTCATGCGCCGCAAAACCTCACTGACCGGTCGCTATCTGAGCGACAAGCTGTGCATTGAGGTGCCGCAAGCACGGCGCACCCTCAAGGATTGCGGCAACCGTAAGATCACCATCCAAGAGGCGACGGAGAACAACCTGGACAATCTCACCGTGGATATCCCTCTGGGAATGATGGTGGCGATTACCGGCGTTTCGGGTGCCGGTAAGTCCACCCTGATCAACCAGGTCCTCTACCCGGCCCTGGCCGGCAAGCTGCACGGCGCTTATCTGGAGACCGGAAAACACAAGCGCATAAAAGGATTGTCCCATTTGGACAAGGTAATCAACATCGACCAGAAGGCCATCGGCCGCACACCGCGCAGCAACCCGGCCACCTATACCAAGGTCTTCGACCATATCCGCGATCTTTTCGCCCAATTGCCGGAGTCCAACATGCGCGGCTACAAAAAGGGGCGCTACTCGTTCAACGTCAAGGGCGGGCGATGCGAAGCGTGCAACGGGGACGGCTACATCAAGGTGGAAATGCACTTTCTGGCCGACGTTTACGTGCCCTGCGAAACCTGCCGGGGCCGCCGCTTCAACGACGCCACCCTGGAGATCAAATACAAGGGCCACTCCATTGCCGATGTTCTCGACCTTTCGGTGATGCAGGCCCGTGACCTGTTCGCCAACCATCCTCCGATCCGGCGCATCCTGGACACGCTGATGGACGTGGGCCTTTCCTATATCAAGCTGGGGCAGGCGGCAACCACCCTTTCCGGCGGCGAGGCCCAGCGCATTAAACTAGCCCGCGAGCTAGCCAAGCGATCCACGGGCCGCACCCTTTACATTTTGGACGAGCCCACCACCGGCCTGCACTTCGAAGACGTCAAGATGCTGCTTGCCGTTTTGCAGCGATTGGTGGAGGGGGGCAATACGGTAGTGGTTATCGAGCACAACCTGGACGTTATCAAAACCGCCGACTGGATCATCGACCTCGGCCCGGAAGGCGGCAAGGGCGGCGGCCGCGTGGTGGCCCAGGGGCCGCCGGAAGCCGTTGCCGGCACTCAGGAGAGCTATACCGGACGATTTCTAAAGGATGTGCTGTAATCATTTTTATTCGTCCATCATGGTTGAGTAGTAGGCTTCAAACGCCCCCTCAACCCTGAGGAACCCTTCAACAACGCACGGATCAAACCCGCTGCCGTTTCCGTCAACGACAATGGCCCTGGATTTTTCGTGGGAAAACGGTTCTTTATAGGGGCGCCGGGCGCGTAGAGCTTCGTACACATCCACCAGGGCCATGATACGGGCGCTCAAGGGGATCAATTCTCCGGAAAGCCCTTTCGGGTAACCACTGCCATCCCATTTTTCATGATGGTATTTGGCTATTTCAATCCCCATTTTGATAAATTCATTCTTGGGATACTGCTTATGCACCGACTCCAGCGTTTCGGCACCGATCGTGGTGTGGGTTTTCATGGTCTCGAACTCTTCCTCTGTCAACCGACCCGGTTTTAGCAGTATTGCGTCGGAGATGCCCACCTTTCCCAAATCGTGAAGCGGGCTGGCATGAAAAATGGTGCTGATGAATTTAGGCGTAATCGTGTGTTTGCAGGACGGCATGTCGCCAAGGGCGGAAGCCAGCATTTTGCATAGATACTGAACCCGTTCGAGATGCATGCCGGTATCGTCATCCCTGGTATGGGAAAGCTTGGCCAGGGCAAAAATCATGGCCCGCTGGGAACTGTCGATTTCCTCTACCTGCCGGGCAACCTTGTCCTTCAGCAGATCGTTGAACTGCTGGACAACTATCTGGGCGTTGTGCAACTTCAAATGGGTGTCCACTCGGGCATAGACCTCTTCCATCTGAAACGGTTTACTGATGTAGTCGACCCCCCCGCAATTCAACGCCCGGACCTTGTCCTCGGTATCGCTGAGCGCGCTGATGAAAAGGATTGGGATCTCTTGTAATTTGGGATCGGATTTAAAGCGTTCGCAAACTTCGTAACCATTCATCTCCGGCATATCGATATCCAGCAAAACCAGACTCGGTGGCTTCCGAGTCGCCGCAGCTAGGGCCATTTTGCCGCGAGGAAAGGCGGAAACGGCGTATCCTTTATACCGCAATGTAGCACTAAGTACCTGTAAATTCTCAGGTGTGTCGTCAATAATCATGATGTGTTCGTTTTGCATGGATCATCCTTGTTCTTCCATTGTGGGCGATACGTCGAGCAACTCGAGAAGCTTTTCATAGTCATAGCGCCGTGCCAGTTCGACCAACCGGAACTCGAAACCACTGTCAATTTCAACAACTTGCTCAACCAACCGGTTGAATGCCACCATATCACCCATTTCAATGGCAGTCCTTAATGCATCGCGTAAATCGTCAGGCAACACCGCATGTCCGGCCGATGTCGGCTCAGCTTCGGACATGGTGTCTTCCTCCTCCCCAAGCGGCACCTCGTACATAAACATCACCCCGCAAAGGGATTCAATGAGGTTGAGAATATCTCCTATTTTGAAAGGCTTCACGACTAGCGCGTCGATTCCGGAGGCATTCGCCTCAAGCCGCAGCGTTTCCACATTGGTTCCGCTGGCGGTGACGGCAATAATTTTTATTTGCTGCCCGTCCGGCCGTTTTCGTATTCGTCGGGCCGTTTCGTATCCGTCAATGCCTTCCATGACAATATCCATCAAAATCAACCGAGGCTGTAAGTCTTTGAGGACATCCAGAGCGGCCTGGCCACTTTCAACCACATGAACATCGAACCCTAATTTTTGTAAAAGTTTCGATAACAGTTTCCCGCTAACCGGGTCGTCATCCACGATCAGGGTTTTCAGGGGAGCCTGCCCGGGCATGATGCCTGTGATGGCCCGTTTTGGCGATACGCTTTCGGCCGTCTGATGGGCATAGTCAACCTTGCCGGCCGGGATGGTAAGCCTGAAAAGGGAACCGCAGCCAACGTCGCTGCGAACCAGCTCAAGGTCGCCCCCCATATGCTGAGCATAAGCACGACTGATGGACAGCCCCAATCCGGTTCCTTCGGCCGATTTCCGTCCGCTGGCAGACTGCTCAAAGGCCTGAAACAGGCGGCCCTGTTCATCTTTGGAGATACCATGACCACTGTCCAAAATATCGATCTCGATCCGCCACTGGCCGTCATCAGCCGCTGTCGCCGTCGTGCAAAGCTCGATTTTGCCTTGGCTGGTAAACTTGACGGCATTGGACAGAAGATTGATCAAAATTTGGCGAAGCTTCCCGCGATCGGCAAGAATCAGGTCCGGAACCCAATTGGCGGAATCGATCTTTAACCTTATATTTTTACGTTGGCACGAAAGCTGGAAGATAGCGTCGATATCTTCGATTAAGCGCTTCAGATTCATGGGTTCGTTCGCGATCTTGATTTGACCGGCTTCGATCTTGGACATCTCCAGGATATTGTTGATCAGTTCCAACAGGTGGTCGCCACTACGGTTAATTGTCCGGATCTGCTCCAGGTGGTCGTCTTTCAGCGAGGCATCCTGTTGAAGCAGTTGAGAATAGCCCAGGATGGCGTTTAAGGGGGTTCGAATCTCGTGGCTCATATTGGCCAGGAAGACACTCTTGGACTGATTGGCGGCGCTGGCTTTGTCGGCCAATTCCTCGGCCTCTTCGATGGCATGCTCAAGCTGTCGATTGGCCTCTTTGAGCGCCTTCTCGGCAGCGATGCGACTGCTGATGTCAACAATACACTCGACCAGCTTCTCTTCCTTCTGGATGGATATCCGCGTTACGGTTTTCAAAACCGGGATTTCCTTCCCGTCAAGGCGGATGAGAGTATGGTCCGAGTTTTCAATCGTCTGGTTAAGATCCAGAACCGGGCAGGAGAACGCGGCGGCGGAGCAGATGCAACGGTGGCAGGGACGGCCGACAACCGTTTCTTCCGGAACACCTAAAAGCTGGGCTGCCGTCGGATTGATGCGCTCGATGGTGCGCGTTTTAACATCGATCATAATAATGCCGACGGGCAGGTGTTCCGTCAGCATCCGCTGAACGTTTTCTTGTTCTCTCAGTTCCGAAACCATCTGTTTGCGTTCGGTGATATCCTTTTTAATCACTAGATAATGGGTCGCTTGGCCGCGATTGTTACGAACGGGAGAAATGGACGCCAATTCCCAGTACCATTCGCCATTCTTACGCTGGTTCTGAAATTCCCCTCTCCACACCTCACCAGCCGATAGGGTGGCCCAGAGCTGTTTGCGATCCTCGTCAGGCAACCTTCCGTGTCGCATGACATGCGGCTGGCGGCCAATAATTTCCCTGGCGGTAAAACCGGTTTGTGTCACGAATTGAGGATTGACATACTCAATGCGTCCCTCAAGATCGGTGATGATAATGCTGACAGGGCTTTGTTCCACCGCCGCGGATAGCTTTCTAGCGGTTTCCTCGCTTTTCCTGAGGGCTTCCTCGGTACGTTTACGCTCGCTAATATCATGAAAAGCAGTAACGGAACCAATCCAGCAGTCTTGAACGGTAATCGGTCGGCTGGCCACTTTGACCGTAAAAACAGAGCCATCCCTGCGCTGGAACAACTCTTCTCCGTCATAGGGTCTTGCGTTACTCATCGTTCGTGCGAAAGCACAATCTTCTCGATCCATATGGTCATTCAGGGGATGACAGTGGATAAGATGATGTACTGACTGGCCAATCATTTCATCGGGATCGAAACCCAGCATGCGGCAGGCTGTGGAATTGATACGCTGAATCACACCCGTTTGATCGGTGACATAAACCCCTTCGGCCAGCGTATCGGTAATCGTTTTGGAGTTGTGCTGTTCAAGCTCGAGGGCGGTGGCCTTTCGATGAAGTCCCAGCAACAGTGTGGCGATGATGCCAATAAAGCCCATTGCCGTGGCAATGTAGATCAAAAAATCATTTTGGTACTCATTCAGCAGTGGATCCGGACTGTAGGAAACCAAATAACCGGCTACTCGGTCCTCGACATCCCGGATGGGAAGCAAAGAAACGATATAAGTCTGGGACTCGGTATGAACGCTGATGGTGGCAGCGACCCCTTGGTCCATGGCCGTCCGGACGTTCTGATTGCGAAACAAGCTTCGATTGAGCGTTGTGGCCGTGTCGGAAAAAGGATTGTAACTGTGTGGCTGCCATGAGGCGGTATTTTCGGTTATAAAACCGGGATGAATACCGGATGGCTGATATAGCCATCCTTGTTCGGGGAAAAGAATGGGAAGCGTTGTGCACCGGTTGAGAATTAACGCTAACTCCCTACCGGGGGCCAACTCCGCCATTGCATCCAGGATGGCCTTGGGTGCGACCCCAAACTCCACGGAGCCGATATGCTTCCCATCCGAGAAAATCGGATAAAGGTAGCGGAAGGCGGAACGAAAGCGCCCCGCTTCGAAACCGGACACCGGCGTTTTTTTCTCATTAACGATACGGACCAAAGGACGAATATCATTTAACGCGTCACCATGGCGGCTCGGCTTATGAAACCGCAGGAAACTCTCCCCATCTGCAGTATGAAAATTCAACTGCAAGACGTTCTTGTGCTGCATAATGACAAACTGCATGTATAACTGGCCATACAATGTTTCCCTGTATATATCTTTTTTCTCCTTTTCAGCCGCACCAACACCATCGGCAAACATTTTTATAATATTTGGATGCTGTATAATATTGATCTGAAGCATATCCATGGCCAGACGATGGGTCTGGGTGCTTGCACGATAGGCAATGGACAGCATTTCCTGCTGTTGAGAAATTTGGATTTGTTGCTTCACCATCCAGTGGTGGTACAAAAGGCAAACTAATCCAATGGTTGCCAAGCAGAGTACTAAAACCAGGAAAGTCTTGTTATTCGCCAAACGTTTCAGAATAAGAGCCATCGGAAATTCCCCTTGATCGGGATGGTGTTTCCAGCCGGCAAAACACTCATTGATCTTTACAATCGCTTTTTCTATGAGAACAATCGAACGCCTGAAAAACTGTATCGGTATAAATCCTCACATCTTTAATCTTGAAAGCGTTCGGAGAGAATATTGTTGCGTTGACGATCGGTCACGGATGAGAACTTCATCGAAAGATAGGGCGTCGCCGTGTCAGCCGGTCGGCGACATTAAAACCACCAGAAGACAACTGATTCTCATGCAGAGCGTGGGAGCGAGACGACCCATCTGAACCGGATGATTCAAATTATGGATGGTCATGCAATGGATAATTATCGGCGGTGGGAATTCGTTTTTGAGTTTTTCGGCAATGTCGTATAGTATGCCATATAAGATGATCAATCAATTGAAGCAAAAATTAGCCGACCAACCCATTCGATACAAACTTTTTTTTAGTTATTTCGGGGGGTTTATTATTTCCCTGGTGGTGGGTGCCTGCATCATCTACTACTTCGTGCGCGAAACCATCTACACCAACATCGAAAATGAACTGAATACGTCCACCACGGCTATTCTGGATATGGTTCAAACCTCGGTATCCGTTTCCTTGAAAAATTACCTGCGGGCCGTGGTTGAAAAAAACCGCGATATTGTCGCCTATTATCACGATCGATTCCTGAAAGGGGTTTTTTCCGAAAAAGAGGCCCAACGCAGGGCGGCCAATGTACTGCTCAGCCAGAAAATCGGCACTTCGGGATATATTTATTGCATCGATAGTCAGGGTGTCCTGCGGGTTCACCCTCAGCGGGCGCTGCAAGGGGCCGATATCTCCCGCCACCCATTCGTAAGCCGACAGATGAAAAGGAAATCCGGCTACCTCGAATACGACTGGAAAAACCCCGGTGAGCGACAAAAGCGCCCCAAAGCCCTGCATATGACCTATTTCGAGCCCTGGGACTGGATCATATCGGTCTCCGCCTATCGCGAAGAGCTGAGCCAACTGGTCAATGTCAACGATTTCCGTGAAAACATTTTAAGGTTACGCTTCGGCAAAACCGGCTACCCGTACGTCATGACAACCGCGGGAAAGCTCGTGATCCATCCCCAGCTCGAAGGGGTCAATATCAGCGCCGAAACCGATGCCTCGGGGAGGGAATTCATCAAGGAGATCCGCCGCAAAAGAAGCGGAAAAATCGTCTATCCCTGGAAAAATCCCGGCGAATCGAAGGCACGGGAAAAGCTGGTCATCTTCAGTTTCATGCCCGAACTGGACTGGATCGTGGCCTCGAGCAGTTACCTGGATGAAATTTACGCCCCCCTGGATCATATTCGCGGCCTGATGTTCATCGGTATCGTTTTTTGCCTGGTTCTGTTTATCGGCATCACCTTTTTAATCAGCAAGTCCATCACCAACCCGCTTCGGGCGTTGAAGGATCGTTTCGATATCGGCGCCACCGGTGATTTCACGGTGCGCATGCAGCCCCGGGCAAAAGACGAAATCGGCCAGTTGGCGGCCTATTTCAACACCTTCATGGTCAAATTGGAAACCTACAGCGCCGAATTGAAAAAAGAGATTCACGAACGCAAACAGGTCGAGAGCGCCTTACGCGAATCGGAAGAGATGTTCTCCAAGTCCTTTCTATCCAGCCCAAACGCGATCTTCATCGCCAGCATGGAAGATCGACGGTTCATCAATGTCAACAACAGCCTGCTCACCACAACCGGCTATACGCCAGGAGAGCTTATCGGCCACACCCTGGACGAGACCGGCCTGTTCGTTCATGCGGGAGAGGCCCGGATGTTCATTCGCACCGTCGAACGGGAGCCACGTATTCGAGGGATGACGATTGAATTTCGGACCAAATCAGATAATATCCGTACGGGGCAACTCTCCGCCGAACGTATCGAGCTATGGGGGCGCCCCTGTATTCTGGCCACCATCGAGGATGTGACCGAAGCCCTGCGTCTGGAAAAAGAGATCATGGATATCAGCGAAAAGGAGCGTCTGAGCATCGGTCAGGACCTGCATGACGATTTATGCCCCCATTTGATCGGCATGGAAGTGCTGGGCAAGGTGCTGGAAGAAAAACTGACAGCCAAGGGGATTGATGAGGCCGCCCTGGCCGGCAAAATTCGCACCCTGACCATGGAGGCCATCAACAAGGCGCGCAGCCTGAACCGGGGGCTGTGTCCGGTCAACCTGGACATCAACGGCTTCATTTCCGCCCTTCAGGAGCTGGCATACAACATAAACGATGTATTCGGCGTCAACTGTTCGTTCAACTATCGGGACGCCATCGTTTTCAAGGACAACAGCACAGCCACCCAGCTGTATTACATCATCCACGAAGCGACGCACAATGCCGTTCGGCACAGCCATGCCGACCGAATCGGCATCGCCATGTCAACCACCGATGGCCGATATCTGATTCACGTCGAGGACAACGGCATCGGGGTCATGGAACGGCCCGCCGGTATCGGCATGCGCATCATGGCGCTACGCGCGAAAAAAATCGGCGCCACGTTCACCATGCGCAGTAAGCCCGGCGAGGGCACGACGGTTGAAATACTATTTCGAGATAACGACCAACAACGCGGGAGCGATCATGGAATCGACGGGAAACCAGGCCGGGAAAAGGCATAATACCCGAATTCTGATTGTCGAAGACCATCCGGTATTCATTTTCGGCCTCAAGGAACTGATCAACCAGGAAGAAGATCTTGAGGTATGCGGTGAGGCCGCCGATGTAACCCGGGGGTGGGAGAAAATTCTCAGTCTGAAACCCGACATGGTCATCGTGGATGTCACCCTCAAAGGCCCCAGCGGAATCGAGCTGATTCGGGAGATCAACAAGCGTTTCAAAACGCTGCCGGTCCTGGTGCTCTCCATGCACGAGGAATCCTTGTATGCCGAAAGGGCGCTTGCCGCGGGCGCCCGGGGGTACATTCGCAAACAGGAAACCTCCGAATCCATCGTCAAGGCCGTACGAACGGTGCTGGCCGGTGAGATATACGCCAGCAAGCGTTTGACCTCCTCGATTCTAAACCGTTTCGTCACCAATCCTGATGAAAGCCACGTCGACCCCGCCGATTTGATCGGCAAATTGAGCGACCGCGAACTCGAGGTGTTGCACTGCCTCGCCGGGGGGTATAACACCCGACAAATCGCCACCCGGTTCAACTTGAGTGTCAAAACCATCGGCACCTACCGCGAACGCATCAAAGAAAAATTGGGGCTGCAAGATGCCACCGATTTGATCCGTTTTGCCGTGCGTTGGCATGAACGCGGACGCTAAACGCGGCCTGCCGGCGATGGTGCCGGCCGGCTTCCCGCTTGATCTGTAGGTTGCCAACCTACAGACAATTCACCTTCCCTCTTACACTAAAAAACAGATCGGCGCCGATTTACCGCGCTTCCAATTCCTATTATTTTTGGCATATATCTCCACACCCACGCATGAGCTTATGAAAAACCGGCGTGGACCGGGAGCAATTTTAACCGGGAGGATTCTTATGTACAACCAAGCCTGTTCCAACATTGGCAACATCACTTCCCAGGCGGCGGAGGCCGAGGCTCGGAAAGACGTTCCCTTCGAATTCTGGGGCCCCACGCCCATGGAGGCCAGGAAAGCCGCCGTGGCCAAGAAAAAGGGACTCCACGACAAACGCACCACCTTGAAGGAAGCGGTGGCGACCCATATCAGGGACGGCATCAATATAGGCATCGGCGGCTTCGTCAATACCAGGGTCCCCGTGGCCATCATCCACGAAATCATTCGCCATGGCGCCCGGGACCTGACCCTTTCCTTCCAATCCAACTCCATCTGCGTTGAGTTGCTGGCCGGGGCCATGATTCTCGATCCGGATCACGTCTCCATCAAACGCATCGAACTGGCCTGGTACGGCTATGAGGTAATCGGCATCGCGCCCTTGTTTCGCTATATGATGGCCAACGAAATGATCGAGCTGGATGACTACACCAACTACGGTATGTCGGCGCGATTCAAGGCCGGCGCCATGGGGATTCCCTTCATTCCCACCCGCGACCACGGTGGCAGCGACATGGAGCTGCTCAATCGCGGCAAAATGATCGAATGCCCCTTCTCAAAAGAGAATGTCTATCTGGTGCCGGCCTGCCATCCGGATGTGGGCATTGTGCACGTGCCCATGGCCGATCAGCACGGGAACAGCCGAATCTTCGGGGCCCTGTGCACCTGCCCGGAAATCGTCCAGGCCGCCACCGCAAGCATCATAACCACGGAACAGATCATCCCCACCGAGAATATTCGAAACTACCCGAATCTGACCGAGATTCCCTATCCGGCGGTGGATGCCGTGGTTGAGCAGCCCTTCGGAGCGACCCCCGGCGCCTGCTACGGTTACTATTGGTTTGATGTATCCCATTTCTTTGAGTTCCGCACCATTTGCGAAGAATTCAGAAAAACCGGCAACAAGGATAAACTCAGGGCTTATTACGACAAATATATTTTCGGCGTCGACGATTTTGATGGGTTCTTGGCCCAAAAGCCATATAAATCACTGAAGGAACTGAGATTACAAGATGGCATACAGCCCATTGTCACAGACTGATCGACCTTAACAACAGCGGCCGGTGATGTCCCATCGGTCGAGGAGGGATAGCCAATGACAGAATATGGCCCATTTGAAATGATCGCATACACAGGTTCGCGGATGTTGGAAGATGAAACCATCGTTTTTGTCGGCACGGGATTACCCATCATTGCCGCCATGCACGCCCAACTCACCCACGCGCCAAACCTGAACATGATTTTCGAGGCCGGGTCCCTGGCGGCGATACTAGAACAGGGCATGCCGCTTTCGGTAGGTGATACCCGGGCCTTCCGTAAGGCCTTGTTCGCCAAGGGTCTTTGTGCGGCCTTCGAAATGACCCAGCGTGGATATTCGGACTACGCTTTCATCGGGGGCGCCCAAATCGATATGTACGGAAATATAAACTCCCATTTCCAGGGCGGGACATACAGCCGCACGGGAACCCGTTTTCCCGGCAGCGGCGGCGCCGGCGCCATGGCCGCCAATTGTGAAAAAACGATTTCGATCATGGCGCTCGAAAAACGCCGCTTCGTGGAACGGCTCGATTTCGTTACCAGCATCGGCTTCGGCGACGGGACCCCCGATTATCGTCAAAAAGCCGGGGTCATGGGCGCCGGTCCGTACCGGGTCATCACCAATCAGGCGCTGTTTGGGTTCGACCACGAAACCCGCCGCATGATGCTCCTTGAGGTGTTGCCCGGAATGAGCGCTTCCGATATTCAGGAACTCGTCGAATTCGAACTGCTCGTCTCACCCAATCTTAAAGAGATGACACCCCCTTCGGAAGAGGATCTTCGCTTGCTGCGCGAGACGTGCGATCCGGACGGCTACTTTTTAAAACGAAAAGTTAAAGATGATGGAAAGAAAGTGGAAAAAGCCGCGTAGGGGGTTACTCGTCAAATATTAAGGGGCAAATGGGGGGGCGTGAGTTTGATGAAGAGCGCATGCGACGCCAGTCGTAAAAAATAAAATCCTTCCTCCTGATGCGACTCTATCATTTCCCTATCACGGCATCCCCCCCCCATTTTCATTAACTGCTGACCGTTGGCGGCCGGCCCGTTTCGATTGCCTGCACAAAAAACCCAAACTCGCTCTGCCCGATACTATCGGTATCGAGCTGTTCCGTGAATACCGGTTCATTTGCCTTGACGGAATTGACTGTATGTGCGAATGCCAGACCCATATAGCATTTAAACGCTATAAAACAGAATGAAACAAGGAGTACTGGCAAGATGAGACTCGGTATTATCGGCCTCCCCCAATCGGGTAAGGCAACTGTTTTCGAGGCCCTGATCCAAAGTGACGCCGGCGACGGCGGCAACCGGCAGGAAAGCCGTATCGGCACCATTACCGTGCCCGATGAGCGGGTCGGGATCCTCAGCGATATGTATAACCCCCGCAAAACCATCTATACCCAGGTGGAATATTTCCTGCCCGGCAAGGGAGATCAGGGGGGAGGAAAGGATCAGGGCAGCTGGACCCAGGTGCGCGATTGCGATGCCCTGATTCACGCGGTGCGCAATTTCAACGCCTACGGCCTGGACGCCCCGTCTCCCAGGGATGACATCACCGCCATCGACCAGGAGTTGATCATATCCGACCTGGTGGTTGTGGAAAAACGCCTGGAGCGGCTGGCCCTGGACGAGCGCCGGGGCAAAAAGCCAAGCCCGGAGGAAATCGACCTTTTAAACCGCTGTAAGGAGGCCCTGGACAAGGAAATTCCCCTGCGGCATTTTCCCGACATCCGCGAGGCCAAGCTGCTGCGCGGGTTTGCCTTTCTCTCGGCCAAACCCATGCTGATTCTGCTCAACAACGACGACGAGGACGATGCCCTGCCAAGCGCCGAAAAGCTTCCCGAGGGGGAAAAGTGCATGGTGATCCGCGCCAAATTGGAACAAGAACTGGCCCAGATGTCAGAGGAAGAAGCCACGGAATTTCTGGCCGAGTTCAACATCACGGCCTCGGCCACCGACCGAGTCATTCGGCAGTCCTATGAGTTGATGGGGCTGATCTCCTTTTTCACCGTTGGCGAGGACGAGGTGCGCGCCTGGACCATCGGCCGGGACACAGATGCCGTAGACGCCGCCGAGGTGATTCACTCGGACATTAAAAAGGGCTTCATCCGTGCCGAGGTGCTTGCTTATAAAGACCT
The DNA here is from genome assembly GCA_963668455.2 of uncultured Desulfosarcina sp. Classification (GTDB taxonomy): domain Bacteria; phylum Desulfobacterota; class Desulfobacteria; order Desulfobacterales; family Desulfosarcinaceae; genus Desulfosarcina. The sequence continues at coordinate 1,321,655 of CAXXOY010000005.1, read as the reverse complement.
CATGGATGCGGGCAGTTACGCCGAGGCGCGTAAAAAAGGCACCGTGCGCCTGGAAGGCAAGACCTACAAGGTGATCGACGGAGACATTATCAATTTTCGCTTCAATGTTTAGCGATTGCGATATACAATCGGCGCCATGTTTTCTTCCCAAAAGTCATTACAGTCGATCCCTGCGTCTTCAGCGGCCTCACCGCCCGAATGGAAAACCCTGCTCGCCCAAAGCGTGACCACCGCCGGACCGCTTGCCGAACGGTTCGGTGTTTCGCTTGCGCATGTAGAGCCGGTTCTACGCAACTTTCCCATGCGCATCAATCCGTACTATCTATCCCTTATCCGGGAACCGGGTGATCCCCTGTGGCGGCAGGCGGTGCCCGATGTCGCCGAACAGGCCGACGCCACAGGTACCGACGATCCCCTTTGCGAAGAACGGTTGTCCCCGGTGCCGGGACTGATTCATCGCTATCCGGACCGGGTGGTGCTGTTGGCATCACAGCAATGCGCCATGTATTGCCGGTTTTGTATGCGCAAACGCCGCGTAAGCGCACCACCGGATCGAACCGATGCCGCCATCGACTACCTGCGTCGCACGCCTGCGGTTCATGAGGTCATTCTTTCCGGCGGCGATCCACTCATGCTGGATGACACTCCCCTGGCACGACTCCTGGAATCGATTCGCGAAATCAATCATGTGCGCCTGATTCGCGTCCACTCGCGCATGCCCTGCACCCTGCCCCACCGGGTTACTGGCGATCTGGTACGGTTGCTTGCGTCATTTCAGCCCCTTTTTCTAAATATTCATTTCAACCACCCTGATGAAATCACCGACCGATCCCGTTCGGCTTGCGCTCGTCTGGCCGACGCCGGCATTCCCCTGGGCAGTCAGACCGTCCTGCTCAAAGGGGTCAATGACAACGCCGCCGTCATACACCGGCTGATGGAAATCCTGCTTTGCATGCGTGTGAGACCCTATTACCTGCACCAGGTGGACCGCGTCTGCGGCACCGCGCATTTCCAGACACCAATCGATAAAGGCCTTGCCATCATGAAACACCTGCGCGGACGTTTGTCCGGCATGGGGGTTCCTCACTTCATGGTAGATCTGCCCGGTGGTGGCGGCAAGGTCCCGTTGACCCCCGACTATGTTGTCGAAAAGCAGCCCGACCACTGGAAATTGAGAAATTTTGAAGGACGTGTTTTTTCGTATTTCCTCAAGTCATCAAACTGAAACTTGAGAATTTAAAATAAGCGCCGATAAATGGGGTGGGATCTCAACGTTTACCCGGTTAAAGGAGATGAGAAATGATGAGAACAGGCAAGTTGGTTATGGTTGTGGTGGCCACTCTGTTTTTGGTGGGCACCGGAACGGCGGGGGCCATGGGCATCGAAGCGGCCGTAGGCGGATGGCGTCAAAGCCCTTCCGGCTCCCTTGGATATGATGCAGTTGACGACGGCGACATCCTGGATATGGAAGAGAATTTCAGGTATTCCGAGGAAGAAGGTTTCATGGGCCGCGTCGTCATTGACATGCCGTTGGTCCTGCCCAACATCTACCTGATGGCAAACACCATGGAATTCAGTGGCACCGGGCAGATGGGAGAGGCGTTCAAATTTGGCGACATCTCATTCGATCCCGGCGAGTTCGATTCCGAAATCTCGCTGAATCATCTGGATGTGGCCCTGTACTACGGCATCCCTCTTCTCGAAACAGCATCCCTGGGCCTGGTCGACATTAATTTCGGCATCAACATACGGCTTTACGATTACGAGGTAAGCATCCACCAGGAGCTGTCCGGACTGGATGAATCCGAAGACGGCTTCCTGCCCATTCCCATGGTTTTCCTCTGGGTCCGGGTCAGTCCCATTGATGAACTTTCTTTTGAAGTCGAGGGCCGGGGCATTACCTATAACGGCAACGATATGTACAGCATCATCGGGCGCGTGAAGATGAATATCCTCGGGCCGATTTTTGCAGCGGGTGGATACCGCTACGACAAACTTTCAGTGGACGAAAGCGATGTAGAGATGAACATCGAGTTCAGTGGGCCGTTTCTGGAAGCCGGGTTTTCTTTTTAAGCGTGATCCCAATGCGATCAACCTGAAGCGTGTTCCCCTCCAAACCCAGTCGACCCTTTTGGTATACCACAAATAGCACAAAAAGCATTGACACCTTTATTCGGGTCCGTTATGGGTGACGTGTTTGATTGTAAATTTGATCAAATATGCAATTGTCTCTTTTGGAGGAAACATAATGTCATTGAGTTTTATCGAAGGTAACGAAGCGGCCGCTTTGGGCGCCATGGCTGCCGGCTGCCGGTTCTTCGCCGGTTACCCGATTACCCCGGCCACCACCGTTTACAACGCCATGCTCAAGTATCTTCCACCGGAGGGCGGTGTCTGCCTTCAGGGGGAGGATGAAATCGCTTCCATCGGCTATTGCCTCGGGGCATCGATGGCCGGCCAGAAGGTCCTGACCGCGACCTCCGGGCCAGGAATCAGCCTGTATAGTGAGCAGATCTCCTTTGCCATCGGAAGCGAAATTCCCATCGTCATCATCAACGTTCAGCGGCTGGGTGCATCCACGGGTTCAGCCACCAAGGGGGCCGACGGTGATGTACAGTTCATGCGCTGGGGCTCGAGCTCCGGTTTGCCGGTTATTGTTCTGGCTCCGGTGGACGCGGCGGATTGCTATCGCCTGACGGCTCAGGCCTTCAACCTGGCCGAGCAGTATCGCTGTCCGGTGTTCATCGCGTCCAACAAGGAGATCGCCATGACCCGCGAAAGCGTGGATCTGGACGCCATTGAACTGCCGCCCATTGTCGACCGCAAAATCGCCGACCCATCGGAATCATTCCTGCCCTTTGCCGCCGGGGACGATAATTCGGCCCCCGATTTTCTGCCCATCGGAGATGCCACTCTGGTTCGGCAGACGTCATCAACCCACGGCGCCAACGGCTATATCACCGTCGATCCCGACGAAATAAACGCCTTTCAAGAACGCCTCGAGAAAAAGCTGACCGCTCATGTGGATGAATTCACCTACTACGAAGAGGATATCGATGACGCTGCCGATACACTGCTGATCGTTTACGGTGTCACCGCCAGGGCCGCTCGGGTTGCCGTGAAAGCTTCGCGCGAAGCCGGAAAGCCGGTCTCCCTGCTGGTTTTAAAAACGCTCTGGCCGGTGCCCGAGGCGTTGATTGTCGGTAAGGCCGCCGGATATGGGCGGGTAGCGGTTGTTGAGATGAATATGGGGCAGTATGTGCGGGAAATCCGCCGTCTGCTTCCCGGAAAGAAGGTTGATTTTTTTGGCCGGATGAACGGCAATCTGATCAATCCGCAACAGATTGGGGAGGTGCTCGCATGAACAGCCTGATCAACGCCAATCGCCCCCCCGTGTTCTGCCCGGGATGCAGCCACGAACGTATTGTCACCACCCTGGACAAAGCTTTTCAAAAATTGGGTCTTGATGGTAACCAAATTGTTGTCGTCAGCGACATTGGTTGCTCCGGACTTTTCGATACCTTTTTCAACACCCACGCCATGCACGGGCTGCACGGCCGCGCCCTGACTTATGCCACGGGGATCAAGATGGCCAATCCCGAGCTGACTGTCGTGGTCACCATGGGCGATGGCGGCCTTGGCATCGGCGGGGCCCATGTGCTCTCCACCTGCCGCCGTAACATTGATTTGACCCTTCTCGTACTCAACAATTTTAATTACGGCATGACCGGCGGCCAATGCTCTTCCACCACACCTCAGGACGCGGTGGTGGGCTCCGCTTTTCTCAATCAATTGGAAAAGCCAATCGACATCTGTAAAGTGGCTTCTGCCGCAGGTGCACCCTACGTTACCCGAACCTCTTCCTATGCCAAGGATTTGGTGGATGAGATGGCCGAGGCCATTTCCTTCAAGGGGTTTTCGCTTATCGATATGTGGGGTATGTGTCCCGGCCGGTATACCAAGCGCAATAAACTGACGCCCAAAATGATAGATGCGGGCTTGGAAAAATTGGCCCCATTCAAGGGCGTTCTTGAGGAAAACCGGCGGGCCGAGTACGGGCAGCATTATCGCGAGGTTGCCGGCGGATTGGGGTTGGCCAATCATCCCGCTAAAATTGAAGCTCGATTTCAGCCACCGGCCCGGGGGCGCCAGGGAGTACTCATTCTGGGGAGCGCCGGCCAGCGTATCGTTACCGCCGGAGAGCTATTCTGTCTGGCGGGAATGACTGCCGGATGGTATGCGACCCAGAAAAACGATTATCCCATCACCGTGCTGCGCGGTCACAGTGTGAGCGAATTGGTTCTCGCACCCGAACCGGTGGATTATACCGGTATCGACAAACCGAGGGTTGTCGTGGCCTTGGCCGATGAAGGGGTGGGGCGACGTAAGGTCCTGATCGGCAAACTGGGGCCGGAAACCCTGATCATCAAGGCCGCCGGCGTCAACCTGCCCGAAACCGGCGCCGCGGTTCAGGAGGTCGACTTCAAGGCTCAAAAGATAAAGAGCCAGGATTGGGCGTTGGCCAGCCTTGCGCTTTTGGCCAATATGAATAAGCTGATCTCCTTGGAAATGCTCAAGGCGGCCCTGTCCCTGCGCTTTAAACAGGCCGTTGCCGATGCTTCCATCGAGTTGGTGGATCGCGTGGTGGCGGGGTAGTATATCCAAGCCCAAACAGAGTTTTTTGAACAAAAAAAAGGGGATTGTGAGAACCGTTGTCTCCAATCCCCTTTTTGTTTGAAATCATACATCAAGCCAAATATCGGCCTCTCCGCCACATTGACCGCATACCGCATGCCCGCGGGTTTTGCCCTCTTTTTCCGGAACCACACGCAAAGGCTTTACGGGGGATTCCTGTTCTTCGGCCAGTGAACAGGTAATCTCCATCTCCGCTTCGTTGCCGCAATGTTTGCATTCGCATACCTGTTTGAATTTCTTTTCCGCCATTTTAAGTCCTCCTTACGCTTGGGGTTATCTTCGAAAAGAACCAAGGAGCATGAACTTTTAGTGGAATATACAGGTACAAGATAAGCTTGATTTTCCTTTATTCAACACAGGGGTTTGCCCAGTGTCCGTCAACGACCTGTGGATTTTGGGTCCCATCAAGGCCTGGACGAGGCCGACTCCGCAGGCAATGCCGGGTTGAGGGTGTCGGCTGAGTGAAAACATCGATGGGACCAAAATGCCGTTCGTGAATGGACACTTATACGGAAAACAGATAATGAATGGGTGGATGATGACGATACCCCACAAGTTCGAAATCATCCAAGGTAACCCATGTTTCAAGGTCTTCCAACGATTTGATCTTTGGATTGATCTTCAGTTTTGGCAGTGGAAAAGGATTCCTTTGAAGCTGGACATTTTTCACCTGGTCCAGTTGGTCCTCGTAGATATGCGCGTTGACGATTTTGTGAAAGGCCTTGGCCGCTTTTTTCCCGGTGATCTGAGCCATGATCATCAAGAGCCAGGCGACCTGAACCTGATTGAACCCATGCCCCAGGGGCAAATCGTCGGAGCGTTGATAGCTGGTCAGATACAAATCCTCACCCATCAGGCTGAACGTATGCGTGTGCATGCAGGGCGCCAGGCAGGCGCGGTCCAGCTCGCCGGGGTTGTAAAAGGTCATGATTTCCCGCCGATCATCGACACCTCTGGACAAATCACCCACAATTTTTCGCAACTGGTCGATTTTTCTTCCTTCCGGATTGCGCCAACCACGACCCTGGACACCATAACAGCGGCCCATGTCGTCCTCGCCCTCGCGAAAAGAATTGGCAAGCCAGTCGGTGTTCTCGTTGGCATTGGCGTTCCAGGTGTTGCAGCCGAGTTCGCGAAACTGCCTGGCGCTCTGGTAGCCGCGCAGATACCCCAGCATTTCGGCAATGGCCGGTTTCCAGAAAAGCTTCTTGGTGGTCAACACCGGCAAGGTCCCGTCGCTGACGTCGTATTCAAGATCCACATTGATGACCGTCAGGCAGCGCTTTTTTGTACGGGCGTTTTCGATCCACACACCCTCATCGACAACCCGTTGACACAACTCCAGATATTCTTTCACCGCGAATCCCTTATCCTTTCCCGTTTGTTTTTCGTTTTGATCCGGACTGTAATTGTAGCGCAAATCGACTTTTCGGGAAACCGTTGTGAAGTCTCATGGTTGGAAAAAAAGGCAAAAAACCAGCATTGATCAATGAGCATTCGCGCCATAAATAGGGTTGCTTGCAACAAGGTCTGTTGTTAGCATTTGCATTTACGGCCACCGGCTCTACCAAAGGCCAAAGCCATACTCTTAATCGCAAATATTCGGAAGGATAATCCATGAGAATGCAATCGTTGAAAATCGCTTTTTTTTCGCCAACCGGAACAACAAAAGCCGTAATTGAGGGAATTGCCCGCGGAATCGATCAATCGGCCACCGAATTGATAGACATTACCAAACCCAATGATAGAAAACAGCCGCTCAAGGTGTCGCAAAACGACCTGCTGATTGTCGCCGTGCCCGTTTATGCCGGAAGGGTTCCCACCATCCTTCTCGATTGGCTGGGCTCCATCGAGGCCCAGGACACGCCTGCGGTATGTGTAGTCGTATACGGAAACCGGGAATTTGACGATGCCTTGTTGGAGTTGAAGGATATCCTTGTAAAGCAAGGATGTTCACCGATAGCTGGTGCGGCGTTTATCGGTGAGCACTCTTTTTCCAGCGACAACCTGCCCATCGCCGTTGGCCGCCCGGATGAAAAGGATCTGGCCATCGCCCTGGAATTTGGAGAAAAAGTCAAAGCCAAACTGGCTTCTATATCCTCCATGGATCAACTTCCGGAGCTCAAGGTCCCAGGCAATACGCCTTACAAAGACGGGCTGGCCAAAAAGCCCGCCGTCGATTTCATCGCCGTCAGCGATGCCTGCACCCAATGCGGCGTTTGCGCGGATGGCTGCCCGGTTGAGGCCATCGATTCCTCGGACAGCACGGTGACGGATCCGGTAAAATGTATCTGGTGCTGTGCCTGCATCAAAACCTGTCCGGAAAACGCCAGGTCCATAAAAAAGGGCAGCAAAATCGAAGAATCGGCGACCCGCCTCAACGCAGCGTGTAAAGAACCGAAAGCGCCGGAACTGTTTTTGTGATTTGAATGTGTTTGGATTGAACAATAAGGCGTCCTTCATGGAAGGACGCCTTATTTTGTGGGTTAGTCAGTTATCGTGGAAATAAAACAACCGCCTCCGCCACCTCCGCCGCCGTCACTTTCATTGCTGCTAGTTGTTCCGTCGTTGTCAGTGATGGTCAGAGCAGTGGTTGCAGTGGCACCGAGGGTGGAGCCAGTGGCATTGCTTAATGACAGCTTGAAAGATTTTGACGTTCCTTGCGTTGTATCGTCTGTGATTGTCACGGAAATCGTTTTCCCGCTGCTGTCCCCATCGGTCCAACTGAGCGTTCCGCTAACAGCCACATAATCGTTTCCCTCTGTCGCCGTACCATCGACAGTCGAATACTCCACACTGGCCGCGCCATCACTGCCCTCCGTACGCGTAACCGTGATTGTTGCCACACCGCTATTTTCACGAACACTGTATGTGTCCGTATCGAATTGGACTACGCCGCGAGTAGGTATCTTAATATCACCGCTTGCAACCAATGCAAACGGCTGCGGACCCTGAGGAACATTGTAGCCTGCTACCCGGACAGTATAAACGCCGGTGGTTGGCGCATCGATCATCACACCCACGGAGTTGTTCACACGGTCGAAGGAGGTGGCACTATCCGGCAGGTAACGGAAATTGGCCCTTATGATGGCCGTATAGCCCGCGGTTATCCAGCTTGCCCCCGCAATCGTACTTTTCGACGAGGTGCGGCCGGTTGGATTGCTGTTATCCGCACAGACTATTCCAAAATGGCTTTGGGCGGAACGTTCGATGGCAATATGGACATCTCCACTGCTAACCGTCAAATCCAATGGAATGGTCAACAAACCTGTAGGAACGTAAGTCAACGTTTTTCGAAATAACTCATTGGCTGTATCTGGAAGACCTTCATCATCGCCGTATACAACGACATCGACATCGGTTGTCTCACTGTATTTATTATAATAATAAAAAGTTGTACTGCTCAAATATGCCGGATAGCTTTCAGGAGTAAATCGGACGGCCACATTGCGTGAAGAATATCCGTCATATGAATCAGGGTCATAGGAAAGAGAACGTATTGTTGTTTTCTGAAGTGCCTGGTCAGGGTAGTAAACATCGCCTGACGGACTCGTAAGCCGTAAGTCCAAATCGTTGACCAACCCTCCATGGACCGAGGGAAGACCAGGATAATCCGTCCAGGTGAGGTTTATCCTCAACGGGGTACCGGCATCGGTCACTTTGATCGCATAGTCCATGTAGACACCGGTTTCCAATCCGGTTGTTTCATCATAAAACAGGATTCCGTACGGTGAGGACGGATAAACACCATCGCCCAGATTCAGTCGTCCCCAGCCTTCAACGTTGTTCGGGACAGCCGAATCCGGAATTTCCTGAGTTGTCCCGGCAAAATACTGCCCGGGTCCGATATCCTCCGCGCTATTCAGCAAGGCAGCCTTGATAAGCGCGGCCGATGGATTGGCAAACCCTTCCTCTTTAATCAGATACTCACGCATCAACGCCGACGCGCCGGCGGCCAGGGGAGTCGCCATACTGGTGCCGCCACTCCAGGCATAGTTTTCATCAAAATTACCCCAGAGGACATCCTCACTGGAGCCAAGCGCCTGTGTCCTAACGGAGAGGATATTGGTTCCCGGGGCGACAAGATCGGGCTTATAACGCCCGTCCAATGTAGGGCCACGGCTGCTGAAAGCGGCCAGGCCGCGGTCGTTATCGGAAAGGTGGTCGCTCTTAATAGGGTCGGCCGAATACTTGGCGGACCAGCCCGCCCCCCAAGAAAAGTCATATGCGGCGCCGATTGGTCGATCGCCTTCACTGGCACCCACGGTCAAACAGTTCTTGGCCGTGGCCGGTGAGTCGATGTTGTACAGGTCGATGACCCCATCGCCATCCAGATCGGCACCTTCATTTCCCGCGGCAAATAGAATCAAGAAAGTAGGATGATTCCACATGTATTCATCCACATCCTGTGAGTATGAAGTATACATGCTTGCCGTTTCAGCCCCCCAACTATTGGTATGCAGGTTGGCGCCGGCGGTTTCGGCCTCTTCGAACAGCTCGTTCAGATCGGCGGGGACACCTGTTATACTACCGGTGTCGTTGTTTTCCGTGGCTTGAAAAACAAGCTTCGCCTTGGGCGCGACGCCGGCGTATGCATCATCGGGGAAGGAATTGTTGGCCGGATCACTGCCGGAAAGGATGCCGTTGCCCAGCACCGAACCGGCCACATGGGTGCCATGCCCGTTTACATCGCTTTCATCGACGCCGGTTTCATCCGCATCCACGCGATCGATGATTTCCAGAACTCGAGAGGCACCCCTACCGTCTTCGAAATCGTCATGCAAATCCTCCGGTGTGGTATCCCCCTGGTCCAAACCTGTATCCGCAACCCCAACTGTCTGCCCCTCGCCATACAGACCGTAAGTGTTACGCGCGGATCGTACATTGACGATATCGGTAGACACATCGTTAAGCATCTTCCATTGCGGCGACTGCTCAATCCACTTAACCCCTTCAATGGCGGGAAGCTCCTGGATGCCACTTTCCGGGACAGTCACTTTTAAAGTGGTTTTAAGATTAGTGGTGTGTCTCTTTTCCACCGTGCCGCCCATCGCGGCGACGCTTGCTTCAACCGACGCTATGTCGGCACCGGAAAACAAATTGATTCGAAGCGTAATCATCTCGTCTTCCGATGGGCTGTCCAGGCTGTAAACCTTGCTCATGACGGACTGGCTGATCCGAAAAGATGGCTGATAAATACCGAGCCAGCGTACGTGGGGAAGTTCTCGCACCGTTTCCTCGTTTTCCGCGGGCAGACGCAAGATGAAGGAAAAGTCCGGTATATAATCGAAAATCTCAGCACCGGCACTGCTCAACGCCTCTTTCCAGCCCTTTTGGACCGGGCCGTCAAATTGGACGATATAATATCCCTTTTCTCCCGATTCGTAGCTTTCAATAGATTTTACGGCATCGTTTGAGCTCGCTTCTTTATCGAGAGGATCGAATCGGGCCGCTCCTATTTGAAGGAAGATGTTTTTTTTGTAAATTTGCTTTTTACCATGGGCTTGTTCCGATGGTTGTTTTTGTGCCCCCAAGACAATGGGATCAATTTCGTGTAAACGTTCGTCGCCGGCCCATACCGGCTCGCAACATACTGAAAAGAGAATCAAAATGGACAAAATTACCGGAGCAATTATTCTCTTGGATGGAACGTTCATTTTTCTTCCTTTCTGGTTATATCCTTACTCTATTGAAACGAATTCTTAATCTGAAAAAGCAGGGGCAAAAAGAATAAAACGTGAGGTAAGCAAAAAAGGTGCAACAATGCGCATAAGAAAATTCATCTTCCGTGAATTTTTATTTTTACAGATAGTTACCATTGTTTTTTTCTATCAAAGAAGCGATACGATATGAGTATTTTTTCTATCTAGATAAAAAACCACATAATTATTGTGGAATTTTTCAGATAAAAGGAAGAAGACCATTAGCATGCGAAAACCAACATCCCTGACCGCCGGGCCTGTCGTTCATTTTTGTCGTGGTAACCAGTGTCATCCTGTTCATCGCCCCCCCACGGAAGGGTAGCCTATTGGGCAGACTGGCATCTGTGGGGCCTGGACAAGGAAGAGTGGGGGCCGTGCACATCAATGTCGGCCTTTTATTTCTGCCTAAATTAGTGCCTGGCCGGAAACCCCTTTCGTGGAGAGTTTTTCTCTGGCAATAATTATGCTTCATTAAATGACCGAAATTAACTTCAGGAAAGAAGTTATTGTCATCATTTTTTCCCGATTTACTCAAAAACTGGAAACACTCCACCTATAGGCTTTACTTGTCCAAGCAAACAAAACGGCTATGCTGCTAAACTTAACGATGGATCGGCAGCTTCTTTGCTCCGCGGCATTTTCTTGGTCGTCTGCTTTTGCAGCATGGCCCCCAATTGCTGAATATTCCGGGACAATACCGCCAACCCCACATACCGTTTAAATCCGTGGAGACCGTGATCGGGGCAGCGATCCAAGCCGTGGTTTTCCAGGGCATTGATCGCCGACTCCACGGCGGCATGTTTGCGCCGCGAATGGATAAAATCTTCCGACCTTTCTATTTGCTGGGCTTCTTTTGAAAGTCGCCCTTTTCGAGGAAGCACAACTTGATCCAAAAGCGGGGCCAACTTCTGTTGGTTCTTCGGACTATGAAATCCTTTATCAAAGCTGCAGCTGGTTAACCCATCATACTTTTTCTTCGTATCGGTTACCATTGCGACCGCTATCTGATCGTCAGTCTGATTCTCCATTACATGGTGATGAAGGATAAATTTGTACTGATCTTCGAGAATACAAACTTTTACCCCCAACTCTTGCCGAACACCGGCTTTGCCTTTACTGATCCATTCGGTATGCTCTTCAAATATTGAAAACACCTTTTCGCCGTGGGGAATTTTTTCGCCGTTAATAACTCTGCGGGCAATCTGGTCTATCTGCCGTTCGGCATGCTCGATGAAATTTTCGATCATCATGATTTTACCCACGTTGCCCAGTCCAGACTGCTTTAGAAAACCTATGCAAAACTTGGCTCGCTCAACATACAGGCCAACCAAATCAATATATTGCTGGTGGGCTTGAACAACCCGTTCTTCTTGTTTGGCCTTGCGGTCTTTGTTTTTAGTGTTGGATCGTTTGAGTTTGCCCGCCAGGTTGAACGCCTTTTTAATTTTGCGCAGGATATAACCGCTTTGGCGCCATTCGGTAATACCCACAAAAAGGCACTCTTCGGCGGTCAAGGTAATGATCTTTCGTGCCGCATCCCAAAGTAAATTGATATCAGTTGGATAATGTACGTCGGTCTCAACCACAAAAGAATCGCATCTGCCTTTTATCGTTTTTGGGTCATAGCCCAGTATTTTGTAACCGGCATTTATAACTGTTTGGTTGATCCGATCGATATGCTCCGGTTTAAATAGAGAAACATTGTCCTTTAAGGTTTGCAGGGCATATTGCTCACCAAACTCGAAAATGGTGTGCCCTAAAAATTCTCGTACGGTTTTGTGATTGTTGGCGATCTCCAACAGTTTGTCGTAATCCCAGTTACAATTAAGCCGCAACGTACCCAGCACTAAAATCGACCACAGGTCCATACCCGGCCTGCCGTTTCCGGTATCGATATCATCCGGTACGATCTGTTCCAAAATCTCAAATACTTTCTGGCGGGTTGGCCGGTCTTTGTAGATGGCCTGCAATCCCAATAGAAGCTGAGGAATTTCATCCCGAGAGCGAAGATCCAACTCGATTTGTGGGATATCCACTTGGCCAATTTTCAGTTGATTTTCGATGATTTTTCTCATAGCCTTTTTCCACGAAGATTTTTCGGTTTTGGTCTGAAGTGCTGATTCGTCAAAATCAGCAAATGTCGACATTCTATTGTTTTTCCCACATGTTAACTATCGACTATGACCTTCGGATGCAAGTAAAAACTGCCCCGAAACGAAAAATCTTCGTTTTTCTTTTTCAGGCTAATCTCTTGAATTCATGGTCCTTTTGAATTTCCGGCCTGGCACTAAATTAGGCGATTGTCGAGCTTGCCGCATATACAAGGCGGATGTCTTTCCGCTATAGCCCTCCTATGCGGGAAGACATCCAACGCCGTAGATGCGGTAAGATCGGCAAACCCAACGGGTTTCAAATTTTGGGAGGTCATCATGGCGCAAGGCATTATGGTTAATACGATTCTCATGAGGACCAAAATTTGAATCGCCTATTTTAGGTTCTGATCTCGCTATTCTTGCACATCTACTACAATTGGAAGCCGCTCATGGCCTATCTAAAGGACCAGTCACGGCGGATGAAAACTGTTTCCGCACCTTTCAACCTGGCCCTGTTGCTCTGCGTGGCGACCATTACCGGCACCCTTTTCATGGTGCCCCCGTTTTCCTGGGTGCTGGACCTGAACACGGCCTTCAAGGATGCCGGGTCCCGCAAATACGGCGAGCCTCCTTATGGGCATTCAGAATAAAACCACCAAAAAAACAATTGACCTTTTCTCCCCTCTTCGGATAAAGGTCAAAGCATAAAACCAACCCAAAGGGAGTTTTTATGTTCAGTCATTTATTGGCGCTTGTGTCAATCGTTGCCGACAAAACGGCCGATTGATCACGGTTGCCATTTTTCCAAACCAAACACTGATTTTCATCTCAGATTGAAAGATCCCATGGGGATCGAATCCCGCAACCGCTTGTATCAAGCAGCCTGTCGCTATAGTTGTGCCCTCTTGTCGGCAACGTATTTTCACGTAAAATTCAAATAGATGAGTCCCCGTCCAAAAGGCAACCGCGCTTTTGAATGGGGGCATCGGCAACACGTAAATACAATGGGTTCAACAATGAGCGATACACATCATCAAGAAGCAACACACAATCAGACACTGGAAAAATTGGGCTGGAACGACTTTTTTCAAATCCATCTCCCCCAAACAGACCCCAAAAAGGGTCTGCCGGCCCGGGTGGTCGGTGTGAGAAAAAACAGCTTTTATCTCAGTCGGGGAGAAAAAGAATGGCTGGCAACCACGGCCGGCAAGCTCACCCACGCGCCCCATGGCCGCTATCCGGTGGTCGGAGACTGGGTACTGGTCTCGGAAACCCTTATCCATGAGGTGCTGCCCCGGAAGAACGAACTGGTTCGAGGCGCCTCCGGCAATCGAGGCAAACTTGGAGAAGGCCCCGGCCGCGAGCAGATTATGGCGGCCAACCTGGATGGGGTATGGGTGGTCTGCGGCCTGGATCGGGACTTCAACCTGCGCCGCATCGAGCGCTATGTGACCCTGGCCTACAATTGCGGCATTTCCCCGGTAATCGTTCTGACCAAGGCGGATCTTCACGAAAACCCGGAAGCCGCCGCCGGGGAGGTGGAAAGTATCGCCTTCGGCGTACCGGTCCATCTGGTTTCGGCCAGAGAGAACCGTGGACTGGACGAGCTGGAAGGCGACCTGGCCCCCGGCCGGACCATAACCCTGGTCGGCTCGTCGGGGGCGGGCAAATCCACTTTGCTGAACCGGCTGTACGGGACGGATGTTCAGGCCACGGGCGCTGTCAGCGAGAAAATCGGCAAAGGCATGCACACCACCACCAGCCGTGATCTGATCGTGATGCCCCAGGGAGGAATGGTGATCGACAACCCCGGCATCCGGGAAATCGCCCTGTGGGATGGGGAAGATGGCGCCTCCCAGGCCTTTCCGGATATCGAGGGTCTGGCCATGGAATGCCGCTTTTCCGATTGCAGCCACCTGCACGAGCCGGGCTGCCGGGTTCTGCGGGCGGTGGCCGATGGGAGAATCACCCGGGAGCGGCTGGAGAGCTATCACAAGCTGCAGCGCGAGCTTTCCTATTTTGACGATCGGCAGCACAAAAGCGCCGACCGGCTGGAGAAGGAGCGCTGGAAGGGCGTCAGTTTGAAAGTCAAATCCATCAAGAACAAAAAAAATAATCAATGGAGGGGATAATTGGAGGATTGCACCCTGCTGGTTGGCACTAAAGCAGGCAGACATTCTTAGGGTGGCCCCCTACTCCCGAATGGGCAGGATAACCATGGCGCTCCCACACCTTGCGTGGGAGCGCCGCCGGCCGAAACGACGGTCAAGGCCGAGAAGGGCTTACGGCTGCATCTGCTCCGTCATTTTTTCGAGTTCTTTTTCAAGGGCTTTTGCTTTTTCTGTTTCGCCGTTTTCATAATATTTCTGGATCTGCATCCCCATCTTCATGATTTCGCCCATTTTGTTCATACGATTCATGCCATTCTGCATGGCTTGGCTTGCCTGGGTTTCTTTATAACCCTTCACCCTTGAGATATCGAACATGGTATCCGGGATTTTTTTGTCTGTTTTATAAGACTTGATGACAGAGTTCATTATAAGCTTGTCTCCATCAAAAACTTCTGTTTTAAAAGGCATTCTGTGGTTGTTAATTTTTCTTAGATCGGAATTTATTGTGACGAATCCATCACTATCCTGGTATTCTTTTATGAGGACATAATCCTTTGTCGCTATCCACTTTGTATTCTTTTCATCGTATTCATTTTGGACTTCTATTTTATAACACGCTTCGCCGGCAACCTTCTCTTTGCCAATAAATTTCACGGATGCCATGGGCTCTTCCTCTTCGGCTTCGTCCTCATCATTCGGCACTGTCATGACGCCCATTGTTGGAGAAAAGGTGGTTGTGTTTTTTCCATCATCGATGACTATGGTTTTTTGCCCTTCCGTTCCCATCATTGGATTCGAGGTTTCGATGATAACGTTTTCCGTTCTCTGCTTTTCGCCTTTAATGTAGATGGTGGTCTCCATTTTAATGCCGTCGGCATCGACTTCACTGACCAATACCATGTCATTAAGCTTAATTTCTTTTTGGTTGGCCCGGTACTGTTTGAGAATTTCTTCCCCGGTCAAGGCAAACCCCTGGGAGGCCAAAAAAAGGATGGAACATAATGCCAAACAAAAAACTTTCTTCATTTCTTTCCCCTTGATTCAAATTTGCGTTTCACTAAGCGGTAACATGGACGTATCGCCTCACCAGGCGAATCTTTTTCAGGCCAACAAATCAGATCCTAAATTGGTCGATTGTCGAGCTTGCCGCATATACAAGGCAGATGTCGTGTAATGCAGGGGGGATGTCCTTTCCAGCCGAGGCAGTCCCCAGCGATGAGTACGGCGATTCGCCATCACTCTCCACGGGTTGGAAAAAGAAGGTGGCGCAGCCACCCAAAAAGGGTATTGCCCTGAAGCACGGCCTGCTCCCAGGCCATGAAGTCGCGGGCCAGTTTGGCCGGGTCCGAAAAAAACTGGGCGCGGGTGGTGAAGGTCTCCCGGGGGTCCAGCTGCTTGACCACGCGGGCCGGGTTCCCGACCGCCACGCAGTTGGCCGGCACCGGCTCCACCACGATGGCGCCGGCGCCGATGATGCTGTTTTCGCCAACGGTCACGCCCTTGCAGACAATGGCGCTGTCCCCGATCCAGACGTTGTTTCCGATTTCTATGGCTTCGCCCTGGCCAAAGGAGATCCGGTTGTAAATGCCATGCCAGTCAGAATCAGTAAGATATACACCGTTGGCGATCATGCAGTTGTCGCCCACGGTGATGCCCATGGCGCTGCTGATGCGCACCCCCGGGCAAATCAGACAGTAGTCGCCCACGGTTATATGCCCCTGACCGGCCTCTGCCGGCCAGACCGACAAGCGGATTTTCTTGTCCGGCGTGGCAATCACCGTGGCGTACCGGCCAATCCGGATGGGCGCACCGAACAGCTCCACATGCCAGGGCCGCATGAAGGAAAAACCGCGCCCCAAATGGGTCAGCTGGGGCGCGATAAAATGGCTGGCGTAAAATTTTTGAAACTTCAGATACGCTTTCTTGACCACATAGGGCCGGTGATCCTTGATCATCGTTTTTCCCACCAGGCGTGGCTGAACAACCCGGCCGCCGGGGTCAGATGAAACAGGGCGTCGGCGGCCATGAGCGCCACGGCGTTGGTCCAGGCGATTTTCTCCTCGGGCCAGCGGGTCATGTCCGGAAAGGTGAATCCGCACCAGAAGGAGCCGTCGTCAAAGACATGCTCGGCCAGCCAGCCGAAAACGATGTGCGCTTTTTCCGTTTCCCCCATGGCGTCAAGGGCCAGCACCAGCTCCGAGCTTTCGGCGATGGTTACCCAGGGCCGATCGGATACACAGCGCACCCCGAGCCCCTCGACAACAAATTTTTTCCAGTGACGTTGGATGTGTTTCGCGGCTTCCCGGCCGGTGACGGCGCCGCCAAGCACCGGATAGAACCAGTCCATGGAAAAACGTGATTTGGTCATGTTGAACAGGTGCGGCCGGGTTCGGATCGCATCGCCCAGCCGTTCGTACGCCGTTTGCCAGGCGGGCTGGGGGCGTTCCAGAATGTCGGCAATCGCCAGAGCGCAACGCAGGCTCATATAAATGGAGCTGCAGCCCGTCAGAAGCGCCATGGGATCTTCCTTCCCCGTCGGGCTGACGGCCCAATAGATCTCGCCCCGCGGGGTCTGATGACGAAGAACAAAATCGATGGCGCGCTTCACCGTATCCCACATGTTCTCTATAAATTCGCGGTCTTCGGTGATCAGCCAGAAGTGAAACACGCCCACGGCAATATAGGCGCTCATGTTGGTCTCCCGGGTGCGGTCGTCGGGCTTGCCCTGGCGATACGAGGCATACCAGCTGCCATCGGGAAGCTGCATCGCTCCAAGCCAGGCAAAGGCTTGCCGGGCCTCGGTCAGATAACCGCCCACGGCAAGTCCCATGGCGGATTCCACATGATCCCAGGGGTCGGTCTTGTCCCCGGCGGACCAGGGGATTTCACCTGAAGGCAATTGGGTGGCCACGATCAAACGGCATACCGCGTCCACATCAATGGCCAGTTTTTGGCGCTGTTTTAGCAGACTCACATTCATAATTGGAAACCACTTTTCTTTTGCATCCGATCCAGAGCATCCAGCAGCAAAACCCATCCAAGGGCATTTGTTATTACGTAGGAACCGGTCGACATGCAAGCCAAATCGTTCTTTAATCGGTATCGTTATCCGTGGTCACCATCGCTATCGAAATCGTCTTTATCTATTTTTTGATACCGAGTGACAGTGCTTACATGCGATTACACCGTCTTCCGCAAGGGAAAGCCTTGACTTTAATCATAAAACTCCTTATGAGATTAAGGTTAAATCATCACGACCCTCTATCGTTGATAAAGAAGCTGTCAGAGTCTGTTTGAAAAGTCCGGATCAGGTCTGATAACAAGGCGGAAAGTCTCTCGAAAGCGCAGCATATCCATTATGTGAGCATTTTGAAATTCTCTCCAACGCAGGTAGCGGGGCCTTAGACGGATTTTCAAACAGGCGATTAGCCTTATCCCGGCGCAAGGACTACACCAACACATGAAAACCCAGCTCAAGGAAATAATTCTGGCAGCCGCCAATACGGCTCATACCAAGGGTGTTCTGCCCTCGGCCGATTTTTGCGAAGTACTTCTGGAGGAGTCCAAGGCCGACAGCCACGGGGATCTGTCCACCAACATGGCCATGCAGATGGCCAAGACCCAGCGCATGGCGCCACGCAAAATCGCCGAGGCCCTGATCGACAATCTGGATGACCAGGCCGGCATCATCGACCATACGGAGATCGCCGGACCGGGCTTTATCAATTTTTTCATTCGTCCATCGGCCTGGCACCCGGTACTGGCGACCATTTACGAACAGGATGATCAATACGGCCGCTGCGATCTGGGCAAGGGCAAACGTATCCAGATCGAGTTCGTCAGTTCCAACCCCACCGGCCCGCTGCATGTGGGCCACGGTCGCGGCGGCGCCGTGGGCGACAGCACCGCCAACATCCTCGGGTTTTGCGGATACGATGTTCAAAAAGAGTACTACATCAACGACTCCGGCCGCCAGATCCAGACCCTTGGCCGGTCGGTTTATCTGCGGGGCCGCGAAAAACTGGGCCACGCCGTGGATTTTCCCGAGGATTGCTACCAGGGCGACTACATCCACGGTCTGGCGGATGAGTTGATCCGGCGCGACGGGGCGGAGCTGTTCGAAAAGGACGAATCCGAAGCATTGATGGTCTGCGCGCGATACGCGGCGGGCAAAATCATCGACGGCATGCGTGCCGATCTTGAGGATTTCGGCATTGTTTTCGATAACTGGTTTTCCGAGCAAAGCCTGTACGATGCCGGCAAGGTCGAGGCGGACATAAAAGGGTTCAGGGAAAAGGGGCTCATTTACGAAAAGGATGGCGCCCAGTGGTTTAAAACCAGCAATTTCGGCGATGAAAAAGACCGCGTGGTGGTGCGCCAAAACGGGCAGACCACCTATTTTGCCTCGGACATCACCTACCACAAGGACAAGTTCCAGCGCGGCTTCGAAACCGTGATCGACGTCTGGGGCGCGGATCACCACGGGTACATTCCGCGAATGCAAGCCGCCGTGGAAGCTTCCGGATACCGGCGCGAGCAGTTCGGCGTCCTGCTGGTGCAGCTGGTCAATCTCTTGCGCGGCGGCCAGCCCGTGGCCATGAGTACCCGCGCCGGCGAGTTCGTCACCCTGGCCGATGTAGTCAAGGAAGTCGGCCGCGACGCGGCGCGGTTTATCTTCCTGACGCGTCATTATGACAGCTCGCTGGATTTCGATTTGGAACTGGCCAAGAAAAAAACCAATGACAATCCCGTATACTATGTACAGTACGTGCACGCGCGCATTGCCAGCATTCACCGCAAGGCCGCTGCCGACGGATTGGAAGTGGGGACGTTTGAGCCGTCCGACCTGTCGAATCTTGAGACGAACGAAGACGTGGTTCTGATCAAGGCCCTGGCCCGCTATCCGGAGGCCGTGCAAATGGCCGGCGCCCTGATGGAGCCGCATCGTATCACTTATTATCTGACGTCCCTGGCATCGGCCTTTCATACATATTACAATAAAAACCGGGTTCTGTGTGAAGACGACCTTCCACTGACCCGTGCCAGGCTCCATCTCATAACGGCGGTTCAAATGGTGATTCGCAACGGGCTTTCGCTGTTGGGGGTATCGGCGCCGGATTCCATGTAGGCTTTCCATCCAGGGAAAGAGAAACACCAATCAAAGAGGTCGACCGAAAATCCAGGTCAACCCCAACGAATCGAGCTGTTTTTTATGACACAGGCAAGTGCCACACAGCCCAGAAAACCTATCGCCTGGGGGCGGTATCTCCTGCTTTTAGGCCTTGCGGCCTGGATGTTCATCCTGGGATTTCTCGTGGGCCAGGACAAGGCACCAGTGACGTTCGACACCCAGGGCCTTCAGGAGCAGCTTGCCAATCTACGCGAAAGCATGGTGGCAAAAGAGCGCGATACCATCCTGTCGGGTCTTGAGGGAGAGTCGGAGAGCCCCATCCCGGGGTTTTACGAGGATTTGAAAAAAGACGGCCCCGACACGTCCGTGGATGATACGTCCGGGCGACCCGGCACGCTGAAGGACCGAGCGGCGACGCCTCCCCATAAGACCCGCGGGCCCCTGATGGCTAAAAAAAAAAATATCGCTATTAAACCGGCAAAGTCATCACCCGCAAAAATATCGGGGACGACATCGCCATCCAAAGGCGATCTGACCATTCAGATCGAAGCGCTTAAAGATTTTAAAACAGCTCAACAAAAAGTTAAAAGATTTAAGAAGGAGGGCTATGCCGCCTACCTGTCCATGCATATCGACACAAAAAAAACACGTTGGTACAGGATTCGGGTGGGCCGCTACGAAAACGAAAAACAAGCGGCGGCGGATCTGAAGCGACTGGCGCGCGATCACAAAAACCTCATTATAGTTCATGCTGAAGCGAAGTGAATTCCAAATACATGCTACACTGATTAACTTATGGAAAAGGAGCAAATATGATCGAAAATTTAAGGATTGTTGTATCGCGACTATTTGTCATTGGTCTTTTTGCCATTATTCTGACCTCCTCAAGCGCCACCGGCCAGCGCTGGCCGCTGATGGGTGAAACGCTTTTTCTATCCGGCGTCTTTCTGGCGGCAATTGCCTCCATGGGGCGGCTTTGGTGCTCTGTTTATATCGCCGGATACAAGACCGATGTTCTCGTCATGCAGGGTCCTTATTCGATGATGCGCAATCCTTTGTACTTTTTCAGTCTGATCGGCGCCATAGGGGTTGCACTGGCCACGGAAACGCTGATAGTACCCCTTATCGTCGCTATAGCCTTTGCCGCTTATTACCCGTTTGTAATTAAAAGCGAAGAATCGGTGCTTCGAAAACTGCACGGAAACAACTTTAAGGATTATTTCGAGACTGTACCGCGATTTATCCCTGATCTGACCAAATTCGTGGAGCCGGACACATACGTTGTCAAACCGAGAATCATCAAGCAACATATTTTCGATGCCTTGTGGTTCATCTGGCTGCTCGGCTTTTTGGAATTTATAGAAACACTTCACGTTCTGGATTTGCTTCCAACGCTGATGTGGGTGTACTGAAAAAGGAACCGACCAATGAAAATAACCAATGATGAAGTGCTTCACGTTGCCCGGCTGGCACGACTCGATATCGACGAGGCGGATACCGGGCGATTTGCCGAGCAGATCGGCACCATTTTGGATTATGTGGACACCTTGACCAAGGTAGATACCGCCGGCGTGGCGGCGACCTCCCACGCCATTACCCTGACCAACGCCTTTCGCGAGGACGAAGAAACGCCGCAGCTTTCGCAGGAGAGCTCCCTGGCAGGCGCGCCGGAAAAAGAGGACGGCGCCTTCGTGGTTCCCAAAATCATCTCATAAGCCCGCCTTTCGGGCCGACTTGTGCCATACCGGGTTAAGGAAAAAAGCGATGAACCCCCATGAACTGACCATTGAAGAAGCCTGCGGGCTTTTAAAGAACAAAGAGATTTCCTCCGTCGAGCTAACCCGCGCGGTGCTGGCCCGCATCGAGGCGGTGGACGGCAAGGTGGACGCCTACCTCACGGTTGACACCGAGGGTGCCCTGGCCCAGGCCGAGGCCGCCGACCGGCGCCTGGCAAACGGCGATGCAGGGCCGCTGACCGGAATTCCCTTGGGCATCAAGGATCTGATGTGCACCAGGGGACTGCGCACGACCTGCGCTTCAAAAATCCTCGAGAATTTCGTTCCTCCCTATGACGCGACGGTCATCACACGTCTGAAAGAGGCCGGCGCCGTGCTGGTGGGAAAATTGAACATGGACGAATTCGCCATGGGGTCCACAACCGAGCATTCGGCCTTCAAGGTCACCCGCAACCCCTGGAACACCGAACGAATTCCCGGCGGTTCCTCCGGCGGATCGGCCGCCGCCGTGGCTGCGGACATGTGCCTGGGCGCCCTGGGATCGGATACCGGCGGCTCCATTCGCCAGCCGGCCTCCCACTGCGGGGTCGTGGGCATCAAACCCACCTACGGCCGTGTCTCCCGCTTCGGCCTGGTGGCCTTCGCCTCCTCGTTGGACCAGATAGGTCCCCTGGGAAAAAGCGTGACCGACTGCGCCATGCTGCTGGAGGCCATCTCCGGATACGATCCCAAGGATTCCACCTCGGTCGACGAACCGGTTCCGACCTTCTCCCAGATTGCCGAGAAAGACCTCTCCGGCGTTGTGGTGGGGATTCCCACCGAATACACCAATGCCAAGGGGCTCGATCCGGAGGTGGATGCGGCCATCAAGGCGTCCATTAAAACCATTGAATCACTGGGGGCGCGCTGCATCGAGGTTTCCCTGCCCCACACCGACCACGCCGTGGCTGCCTATTACGTAATCGCACCCAGCGAGGCCAGCTCCAACCTGGCCCGTTATGACGGCGTCAAGTACGGCTATCGCGACAAAACCCAGACCGATCTTCTGGACATGTACCGCACAACCCGCTCCCAGGGGTTCGGCCCCGAGGTGCAGCGCCGGATCATTTTGGGAACCTACGCCCTGTCGGCCGGCTATTACGATGCCTATTACGGCAAGGCTTCCCAGGTGCGAACTCTGATTCGTAACGACTTTTTAAGCGCCTTCGAATCCTGCGACGCCATCCTTTCGCCGGTGGCGCCCACCCCGGCCTACCCCATCGGCGCCACTCTGGACGATCCCTTGACCATGTATCTGTCGGACGTTTTCACGCTGTCAGCCAACCTGGCCGGCATTCCCGGCATTTCGGTGCCCTGCGGATTTTCCGGCGAGGGCATGCCCATCGGCCTGCAAGTCATGGGACGCCATTTCAACGAAACCATATTGTTTCGTATTGCCCGATGCTTTGAAGAAGCGGCCGACATCAAGGGCAAAAAGCCTGAATTGGGTTAACCGATAATAAAGGAATACGCCATGACCACAATCGCCCCAGAAGGAGAAAGCCTGCGCAAGGCGGTGAGCTGGATCGCCGAAGAGGAGAAAGCCGGCACGACCAAAACCCGCCGGCAACTCATGGACGAGGCTTGCCTGACGTTCAACCTGACGCCCATGGAGGCGGAGTACCTGGCCAGAAGCCTGAAGGATATCTGCTAGGCTGACCTGATCCAGCTTTCTCGAACAGGTGTTGGGAGTTCTCATGTCAAAAATCCGCGTCCTGCCGGAAATCCTCTCCAACAAAATCGCCGCCGGTGAGGTGGTGGAGCGGCCGGCCTCAGTGGTCAAGGAACTGGTTGAAAATGCCATCGACGCGGGGAGTACACGCATCATCATCGAGGTGGAGCAGGGTGGCCGCAAGCTTATCCGGGTCTCCGACAACGGCCACGGAATGAACCGCGACGATGCCCTGCTCTGCCTGGAACGCTACGCCACCAGCAAAATTACCAGTGATCCTGACCTGTTTGCCATCCGTACGCTGGGCTTTCGCGGCGAGGCCCTGCCCAGCATCGCTTCCGTGTCCCGTTTCACCATCGTCACCCGCGAAACCGAGGCCGACGTGGGCACCCGCATCGAAGTCGCGGGGGGCCAGATCAAAAAAGTCATGGACATGGGCGCCCCCCCCGGCACGCTGATCGAGGTGGCCGGTCTTTTCTACAACACCCCGGCAAGGCGCAAATTTCTGAAAAGCATCAATACCGAGATGGGCCACATCGCCGATACCATCGCCAGCATGGCCCTGTGCCGCCCGACGGTTCAGTTCCGGCTGATGCACAACCAGCGCGCGGTCAAGGACTGGGCACCGGCCGCGGAACCGCTGGACCGCATGAGCGATGTCCTGGGCGCATCGGTCAAAAAAGAGCTGCAACCGGTCTTACAAAAGACCGATGCCGTTGGAATCGAGGGCTGGGTGGCCGTGCCGCGCCTCAACCGATCCACCGCCAGGGGGATCTACCTTTTCGTCAACGGCCGCTGGGTCCGGGACCGGGTTATTCAACACGCCCTGTTCGCCGGCTATACGGGCCGTCTGATGAAAGGCCAGTATCCCGTGGCCGTTTTGTTTTTGACGGTTCCCTTCGACCAGGTGGATGTCAATGTGCATCCCACCAAGCATGAAATCCGCTTTGTGCGCCAAAAGGAAGTGCATGACGCGGTCCGCGATGCCGTGGCCGAAGCCTTGAAACAATCCGATCCAACCCGCTGGCAATCGCCGTCCTCCGATTTCCGGCCGTCACCGGCACCCTCACCTTACACAACGACCGGCGCGGCCGTATCGGAACACCGGGCCGATTATCGGCCTTCGTCCCCGCCCCGGCTTGCGCCCGAGCCCCGCCCGGCGTCCGGGCCGGCGCGGGAAAGATACCCGATAGAATCGGATCGAATGGATCATGCCCCCCCTTCGTCACCACAAACCGAGACGCATACAGCGCCGGCCGCACCGGACAACAACCGCCGGCCAAGCCAGCAGGAACCGCTCTGGGAAAAACACTATTTCGCCGATTTGACCGTCATCGGCCAATACAAAGGCACCTATATCATCTGCGAGGCCGACGATGGTCTGATCCTAATCGACCAGCACGCGGCCCATGAGCGTATTGTGTTCGAGACCCTAAAACGCCAGGCCGACGAACACCGGCCGGCCGTGCAGCGCCTGCTTCTGCCGGAAACCATCGATCTGGGCTTCCGCGAAGCCCAGATTCTGGAAAAACTGGCTCCGGAACTGGACCGCTACGGCCTGGAGATCGAGCCCTTCGGGGGCAACACTTTCGTGGTCAAATCCATGCCCACGCTTTTGCACAGCGGCGACATTCCGGCCCTGATCACGGAGCTTGCTGAAAAAACGGCGGAGATCGGCATTGCCGCCGGAATGGAGAAAATTCTCGATGAATGCCTGATGGTCATGGCCTGCCACAACGCCATTCGGGCCAATCAGCGCCTTTCCGGAGAACAGATCACATTCATGCTCGGCCAACTGGACGGCTGCGACAACCCTTCTCACTGCCCCCACGGTCGCCCCATCTGGCTGCGCTGGAGCGTGACCGATCTTGAAAAGCAATTTCGCCGGATCGTTTAAGGGTTAACCCGTGGCCCTGACGCTCGACAAACCCATCCGTCAAACTGGTGACGAAAAATGCACGCGTTGAGTACGCTCAGCGTTTCTCCAGACGGATTGGCGGCCACCTTTTGAAGGAAGATAAAATTGGACTGATAATTATAATTTACAGTTATTTACAACGCATCAACACCGGCCATAGAAAAAAATTCACAAAACAAGGCATAGCAATTGCTTATCCACACCATTACAATTCAGAACAATGAGAGTGACAACAACCGGGAAAAGCGAAATGTTCCAGTACAGCCGACGTGAATTTCTGAAAATCGGCAGCGGTTTTTTGGCCGCTGGCCTGCTGCCTTCGAATGGGTTTTCGGCCCTGGCGCCGAAAGATGAAAGACGCCACCTCTCTTTTTTCAATACGCATACCAACGAACGACTCAGCATCTGCTATTTTAAAAACGGATCGTATTGCCGCAATGCCATGGGCCGCATCAATCACATCCTGCGGGATCACCGTACCGGCGAAGTCAAGAAAATCGATCCCGCGCTCCTGGACCGCCTTGCCCGCATCCACCAGGAGCTGGGGTGCAGCACCCCGTATCATGTCATCTCCGGTTACCGTTCCCCAAAGACCAACGCCATGTTGCGCAAACAATCCAGGGGTGTGGCCAAAAACAGCTACCACATGCGGGGCAAAGCCATCGACATCCGGCTTCCCGGCTGCAATATCCACCAATTGCGAAGCACCTGCCTGGCGATGAAGGAAGGTGGTGTCGGCTACTACCCAAGCGCGGAATTCATTCACCTGGATACCGGGGACTTCCGCACCTGGCGGGGATAAAACCCGATTATTCAAACAAAAAAAGAAGCCCGATATCGGCATGCCGACATCGGGCTTCTTTTTTTGAAAATGGCGGAGAGAGAGGGATTCGAACCCTCGGTGCAAGTTTCCCCACACACTCGCTTAGCAGGCGAGCGCCTTCAGCCGACTCGGCCATCTCTCCGAAGTGATCATTTTTATTCGAATACTGGCGGAGGGAGTAGGATTCGAACCCACGGAGCTTTCGCTCAACGGTTTTCAAGACCGCCGCCTTAAACCACTCGGCCATCCCTCCGGCTCAAAGATTCAAGCACCATTACCATTTCGAACTTTCAGCGTCAATCCTTTTATCCCTAAGATTATGCTTGAAAATTAATTGGGGCTTGTCTTTTGTGCGTGAAAGTTAAGATATTCAAATGAGCGCCCCAAATGATAGTTGACATGCCGGATATTTTATGATGTTCCTCCGTGCATAAATAACATAAAAGAAAGCACCTTACTGGCCTTGGAGGATATTTTAAATGAAACAAAAATATGTTGTAATGCTGGATAGCGAGAATAACAGCTTGGTCATCAAGGAATACGCCGAGTTGGACAAGGAGATGCTCTCCCTTTTGTGTGAGGAGACGTACAGCCTTGAATCCATCGAAACTGCAAAAAAAAGAAACCGCGGCGCCTTGATTCAGGCCCTTCGCACCCAGAACATGTACCCGCCGGCAAGTTACACCGAAGAGATTGCCGATGCCGTCGCAAGCCTGTTCGAACCGGGCGCCAACCCATCCACCGAGTTGTTTTTCGAGGATAAGGATCTGTTCATCCCCGAGGAGGAGCCCGAAGAGGAACCGGAGGAAAGCGATGACGATGACTCCGGGTTGAATATGGACGATCTGCTCGACGAGGATGAAATAGAAGACGATTTCGAAAACAAGGGAATTCCAAAAAACCTGAAAATGTCCAATGAAGATGAGAATTCGGACAGCGCCTGATACCCGCCACACCGCATGACCGAAACGCGCCGACTGCCTGTTGGCGCGTTTGTCTCAACACCAGTTAAGCTCACCCTGACAATCGTCATAAGCCTTGTTTGCCCTTGACTTCATAAAGGGCTTCCTCTAAAAAAAACTAAACAGCGTTTACTTTTTATAGTATCATATAAAGGAATAACCAAAGTACCCGTCAAAAGGAATGGTTCCGCCGGCGCTTTAGGAAAACCGAGGATATGGCGCTACTGGTAACTGGAAAACGATCCGGTGCACTATCGAAGCGTCGAGAATTGCCGTGAGAATTGGGCCGGATCTCTTGCGTGAGCTAAAACCAAAGCGAGAAGGGGCGAGCTGCTTTATAGAACCTCTGTAGTTGTTTTTTTAAATCAAATAACATCAAGCAGATGTTAAACCGGTGCAGGCCGGAGCTGTTTTTAATTGGGTTATGGTTGCCGAAGCCATCCCGGCATGACGATTCCGGGAATTTTGCGAGGCCGTCATCCTTAATAACAAAAACCAACAATCCGCATCAGGAGGTGCCAATGGAAAGGGAAAAATCGTTTCACGAACGTCTGGAAAAAAAAGGCGTCTCACGAAGAGCGTTCATGAAGTACTGTACGGCGCTTACCGCCACCATGGGTCTGTCGTCTTCTTTCGTTCCCAAAGTCGCCGAGGTATTCGCCGCCCCCACCCAACGGCCGCCGGTGATCTGGCTGCATTTCGCGGAGTGCACCGGATGCTCGGAAGCCCTGCTCAGAACCGAGTACCCCTATATCGATGAGCTGCTTCTGGAAGTCCTTTCCCTCGAATACCATGAAACCATTATGGCGGCCGCCGGTCATCAGGCCGAGGAACAGCTTCATCAGGCCGTGGAAAAATATAATGGGAAATTCATCTGCGTGGTGGAGGGCAGCATCGCCACCAAATACAACGGCGGATACGGCAAGGTCGCCGGACGCACCTTCCTGGACATCGCCAAAGACGTTTGCACCAAGGCCGCCGCGGTTATCTCTTTCGGCACCTGCGCCTCCTTTGGCGGCCTACCCGCCGCCTCCCCGAACCCGGGCGGCTACAAGGGCGTATCCGACGCCTTGGGCATCAAGACCCTGAACATTCCCGGATGTCCCCCCAATCCGATCAACCTGGTCGGCACGATCGTCAACTATCTGCTTTTGGGCAAGCTGCCCGACCTGGATGAACTGGGACGGCCGCTGTTTGCCTTCGGCAAGACCATCCATGACCAATGCCCCCGGCGCGCCCATTTCGAAAACGAGGAATTCGTGGAGGAATTCGGCAGCGAGGAAGCCGCGCTGGGCTACTGTCTTTACCTGATGGGCTGTCGCGGACCGGAAACCTACAACAATTGCCCGGTTGCCAAATTCAATGACGGAACCAGCTGGCCGGTCGAAGCCGGTCATCCCTGCATCGGTTGCAGCCAGCCGAATTTCTGGGACGAGATGACTCCGTTCTATGAAGAGATGTAAAGCCATATTAACCTAGGCAGAATAATTCCTTTGACGAATGAAGGAGGACATATAGATGGGCAAACGTATTGTTGTTGATCCGATTACCAGGATAGAGGGCCACCTGCGTATCGAAGTGGAAGTTGCCGGTGGCAAGGTCGTCAATGCATGGAGTTCGGGTCAGATGTTCCGGGGCATTGAAATGATTCTCCAGGGGCGCGACCCCAGGGATGCCCAGCATTTCGTCCAACGCTCGTGCGGGGTCTGCACCTATGTGCATGCCGTCTCTTCGGTACGAGCCGTGGATGATGCCATCGGCCTAACCATTCCTAAAAACGCGCGCCTGATCCGCAACCTGCTCCATGGCGCCCAATACCAGCATGACCATTTGGTGCACTTTTATCATCTGCACGCTCTGGACTGGGTGGATGTCGTCAGCGCCCTAAAGGCCGATCCCAAGAAAACCGCGGCCCTGGCGGATAATGTCAGCAACGGCTCAAAGGGCGGAGCGGTCTACTTCAAACAAGTCCAGCAGCGTCTTCAATCCTTTGTGGACAGCGGCCAATTAGGTCCTTTCGCCAACGCCTATTGGGGACATTCGGCCTATGTGCTGCCCCCCGAGGCCAACCTGATGGCCTGTGCCCACTACATCGAGGCCCTGCGCCTACAAGCCCGTGCCGCGCGCATGCACGCTATTTTCGGCGGCAAGAACCCCCATCCCCAATCTCTGGTGGTGGGCGGCGTTACCAGCGTCGGCGATCTTACTCCGGACCGCATTGCCGAGTTTCTATACATTACCAAGGAAACCCAGGAATTCATCAAAAACGTCTACATTCCGGACCTCCTTGCCGTGGCTTCCTTCTATAAGGACTGGGGCGGCATCGGCGGCACCACCAACTTCCTGGCTTACGGGGACTTCCCCCAAAGCGAAGTCGAACCCGACAGCCTCTACCTGCCCCGCGGCGTCATCAAAAAACGCAATCTGGCCAACATTGAAATGGCCAATCAGGAAAAGGTCACCGAAGAGGTCACCCGCGCCTGGTACGAAGACGGCAAGGCCCTGCACCCCTATGAAGGCGAGACCAAGCCGTTGCAGGAAGACCCCAAATACCGTCCCGATGCCGGCAAGTACACCTGGCTCAAGGCCCCGCGCTACGAAGGCCTCTCTTGTGAGGTCGGACCGCTGGCCCGCGTTCTGATCGCCTACGGCAAGGGTCATGAAGACATCAAACCCATCGTGGACAGTGTCCTCAAAAAGCTCGCCGTACCGGCCGGAGCCCTGTTCTCCACCCTGGGCCGCACTGCTGCCAGGGGCATCGAAACCATTGCCATCGGTGATGCCATGGAAGGCTGGATCATGGAGCTGGTCGAGAACATCAAAAACGGCGACACCCAGACTTACGAGCCCTACGAAATGCCTGAAAGCGCCATGGGCGTGGGCCTCAATGACGTACCCCGCGGCGCCCTGGGCCACTGGATCAAGATCGAAGACGGCAAGATCGGCAACTACCAGTATGTGGTGCCGTCGACCTGGAACTTCGGTCCCCGGGATAAAAAAGGCCAACTCGGCCCGGTGGAGGAATCCCTCATCGGCACTCCCATCGCCGATCCTGAAAAACCTCTGGAAATTCTCAGAACCGTGCACTCCTTCGATCCCTGCATCGCCTGCGCGGTGCATGTGATCGATCCGGATTCCAACCAGGTTTATAAGGTCAAGGTTGTGTAAATGAACTGATTTGTTGGGTTTCGCACCTCGCCCCAGCCTACGATGCCGGATTATTTTTCATCTCTTCGTAGGTTGGGTTAAGCGCAGCGCAACTCAACATCGTCATGAGTCTTTTACGGGTTCCCAAATAGAGCATGAAAGCAAGCTAAAAAGCCCCTCCTGGCGGTTAACGCCCGGAGGGACTTTTTCATTTTCACTCTGGTTCCCACGCTCCGCGTGGGAACCCTAAGCGGCTGGATGGAATGCCATGAACGCTCCCACGCAAGAACATGGGAGCAAGTTATTTTTTCTCCGGCTCCGTCATGGTGATGGCATCTAGCGGACAGGTTAGCTCACAAAACCCACACGCAATGCAGTGGCGTTTGCTCTTCAGATAGGGAAGGCGCAGGGTTTTGCGAGACCCCCGATCCATGCTCAGATCGATACAACCGGTGGGACAGGATTCCACACAGATGGTGCAGGCAATGCAAACCTCATTGTTAAAAACCGGTCGCGGCCAATGGGAACGGATGCGGACCCGTTGGCACAGCCTGCCCTCGGGGTCAATGACGCTTGCGTGGGGACAGCATCGACCGCAAGCCCCACAGTCAATGCAGACGTTCGGATCAATACGGTGGGTCTTTCGCGGTTTACCGCTGATGGCATCCACCGGGCAGATCCGCTTGCAGACCCCGCAGCCCACACAGAGATTTGTGATTTCGTAGCTCATAGGCCATCCAACCCCAATTGGCGAAGACAGTGTTCCGTAGGCGCGCCGCTTCGAATGTCATACCCCATTTCGCGCCAATAATAGCGACGCAGCTTGTTCAGGGGAACCGTGCGGCCCTTGTTGGCCCCCTCGGTCTGGGGAGGATCGCCCAGAACCCGGCGGCTGATGCGGATATCCTTGGGAGGAACGCCCTGTTTGATGTTGAACATCAATTTAACGGTCTGGATGCGGTGGCCAATAGTCATGTACGCCTCGGGCGAGTCGTTCCACCCGGTGGCCGCGTTGAGCCAGTCGAACACCGGGATGCGATGAGCTCCTAAAAAGGCGCCGAAAAGGCACAGCCCGGCACCGTTGATCACATTCATATACTTGCTGCAACTGGCCCCCATGATCGCCTTTTTCCGATGGGACTTGTATTTGCTGCCTTTCAGGTAAAGCAGGGAGGGGTCGGGCAGTTTTTCTATCTTGCGCCATAACTGGAACATCTCATAATACATGTAAGCGCCGATGGTATGGCGTCCCGGCGTGGGTTCGACCACATTGTGCAGGGCAAAACCGGGATCATTGCGGCCGTCGTGCATGCCCGGTTCCTGACCGCCGGCATGGATGGCCATGTGGGCGGAACCTTTGCCGATACGCCGGGCCGCCAGTTTGACCCCGTCGGCCAGGAGATCGCCGATCCCCTCCCGGCGCACCATTTTCTCCACCAACCGGACGATGGCGTCGCTGTTGCCCCAGGTAAGCTTCAAGCCATCGGTGTCCGTTTCGGTGAGAATGCCCTTCTCGAAACACTCAATGGCAAAGGCCACGGTGCCGCCCACCGAAATGGTGTCCATGCCCGCCCGGTTGAGCAGTTCGTTCAGATAATAGATGCTGTCGGTATCCTCATTGAGACACAGCCCGCCCAGGGCGATGGCGGTTTCATACTCGGGCCGGTGGACCTCGGTGCCGCCGTCCGGCGCCAGACTGATTCCGCCGCAGCCCAGGGGGCAGGAGTAACAAAAGTATTTGGCTACCACCGGCTTGGTGAAAGCATCGGGATTGATGGTTTTGGATTGATCGAACCCGAAATCGCGGTTGGAGCCCTTCCAGTTTTTTACCGGGGCATCGCCCACTTCGATGGCCATCTGGTTTTGATTGACCGTCCCCCACTTTTTAAGCATGATTTTGTAGAGAAATCCGTCAAGCTCCATCTGCGTCGGCAAGATGCGCATGATCGAGCCCAGATAAGCGGTCATGGTGCCGTTTAAAAACGGCGGTTGGAAGGCCACATGGCGGTTGCATTCCAGGCTGAGGGCTTTCATGCGCTTGGCGTCGTGCGCGCCCACCCGGTGCGCGCCGCACAGGACAACGGCCTTGAGCCGTTTGGCACCCATGACCGCGCCCAGCCCGCTGCGGGCCGCCAGTCGGCCACCGTGGTTGACAACGCCGGCGATCAGGGATCGTTTTTCTCCGGCCATTCCGATGCAAGCCACCCGCGCCCGCTGTTTTTTGCCGTGGGCCTTGATCAGAAGCCGCTCGGTTTCGATGGCGTCCTTGCCCCACAGATTGCCGGCATCGCGCAGCTCGGCGCCCTTGGTATCGGCATACAGGTAAACCGGCCGGTCGCTCCGGCCGGTGAAGAAAATGCCGTCCACCCCGCAGCCCTTGATCCCCGGCGCCAGATTGCCGCCGCAGTTGGCATCTCCCCAGGTGCCGGTCAGGGGGCTTTTGCCCACCACCATCCAGCGACCGGTAAACAGGGAGCCGCTGGCCGTCAAAACCCCCGAAACAAACCCCAGGATATTCTCCGGCCCCAGGGGATCGACCCCGGCCGGAATGCGTTGGTACAACAGGTAAGCGGCAAGCCCCGTGCCCGAGAGGAACCGGTGGTAAAGATCGTCGGCAATGGATTCGGTAGTGATGGAACCGGTACTCAGATCTACCCAGAGCACTTTTCCCATGGTTGATCGGCCCATGATGGCCTCCGAAAATTAGCGGGATAGTTCTCTTTACTATTTCATGATGGCGGGCTAATTTCAATGCGCTTGACTGCAAAACTAAAGTCAGAGAGGCCTTGATCATCGTTTCGGCCGGAAAGGCCACCTGGTTCCCATGCTCTGCGTGGGAACCACCATTGCGCTCCCACGCAGAGCATGGGAGCGAGGGACACCACCCTCACCATTGGCCGAAACGATGATCAAGGCCGTCAGAGATAAGAATCTTCGTCAAGGTTGCCTGACAAAAGTGTTAAGTGTTAGGATTTAAGTGTTAAGGAGCGAATTGGATCCAATCGACAGAATATCATCGCTTAACATTTTAAACCTAACACCGGCGGATATGCTTTTGAACAGACACACCACGATAACGATGGCAGCGACTTGTGTGCTTTTGCTCGTCGCCGCCGGCGTAACGTATGCCGGAGAGTGGCTCCTGGGAGATCTTTCTCTCACGGATGATGCCGGAAAGCGGACCTACGGCCAGTATATCAGCGTTTTTCTGACCAGCCGGGCCATTCCTGCTCCCCGGCATGAATCGCTCAAGCCGCTGGAGCAGCACCAGCGGCTGCAACGGATCAATCGGATGCACATGAAATTTTTCAAGACCTTTTCCCGGCATCGCGCCCGGCCCGGTTATCTCATCGCCCATACCGAGAGCTCGGACACCGGTAATTTCGCTTTTTTTAACATCCCCCCCGGCGACTATTTTATCGTGGTGACCTTTCCGGCCGCGATCGACGGGTACAAGGTGGCGTGGCAGCAACCGGTGACCGTGCGGCCCGGACGCGTCCGCTATATTTCCCTGAATCATGAAAACCTGGCGGTGCCCACGGACAGGCGCTAATTCCTTGAACGGATAAACGATAAATGATACCTATCGCTGCATGAATACAACAAACACCGAACATGTCATGATCATGGGGGTCGGCAACATCCTGCTCAGTGACGAGGGGATCGGCATTCGAGTGGTGGAAGCCCTTGAGAAACGCTACGATTTTCCCGACAATGTTTCGGTGATCGATGGCGGCGTGCTGGGCATCAACCTGATGGGTGTAATCTCCGAGGCGGACCAGTTGATCGTGGTCGACGCCATCCGCAACAAGGGCAACCCCGGCGATATTTACCGCATCGACGGCAAGGACATCCCGGAGCGCATCCGGGCCAAGAATTCCCTGCACCAAATCGATTTTCTGGAATCCTTGACCCTGTGCCAGGCCCTGGACAAAGTGCCGGAAACCGTGATTGTGGGCATCGAGCCCCGTGACATCGAGACCCTGTCCGTGGAACTGACGCCCACGACGGCGGACCGCATGGACGATTTGATCCGCACGGTACTCGCCGAGCTGGACCGCCTGGGGGTCACTTATACCGAGAAAGAGAGGGCGTAACCCCGCATGTGCCTTGCCATCCCCTCCAAAATCACTCAAATCGAAAACGGCATGGCCACCATTGACGTGGAAGGCGTCCGGCGCTCGGCCAGCCTGATGCTGCTGGAAGACGCCAGGGTCGGCGATTACGTGATCGTGCACGCCGGGTTTGCCATCCAGAAACTCGATGAGGAAGCGGCGGCCGAATCGATCCGCCTTTTGCGCGAAGCCGCCACCCTGGTGGACAACCTCGATAACGACAACAACTGAATGTTTCATGGCAGCCACCCCGCCGATAGCCACACGCCTTGAGATCAATGGCATTGTGCAGGGGGTGGGATTCCGGCCGTTCATCCACCAATTGGCTCGTCGCCACGACCTTGCAGGAGAAGTTGCCAACACCGCCACCGGCGTGAGCCTGACCATTGAGGGGCCGCCGGAACGCATCCAGGCGTTTATCGACGAGCTTCCCGACCGCACCCCGCCCCTGGCCCACATTGTGGAAGTCTCGCAAACACCGGTCGAGATGCGCGGGTTTGAAACCTTCTCCATTGTCCACAGCCGCAAAACCGCGGCCCGGGCCACCCTGATCTCGCCGGATGTGATGGTCTGCGAGGATTGCCTGGCCGAGATGCGTGATCCGGCCAACCGGCGCCACCGCTACCCGTTCATCAACTGCACCAACTGCGGTCCGCGCTACACGATCATTGAGGACATCCCCTACGACCGCCCCAAAACCACCATGCGCTCCTTTAGCATGTGCCCGGCCTGCCGGGCCGAGTACGATGATCCGGCCGACAGGCGCTTCCATGCCCAGCCCAATGCCTGCC
Source organism: uncultured Desulfosarcina sp. (assembly GCA_963668455.2). Taxonomy (GTDB): domain Bacteria; phylum Desulfobacterota; class Desulfobacteria; order Desulfobacterales; family Desulfosarcinaceae; genus Desulfosarcina. Next base: position 1,286,720 of record CAXXOY010000005.1, on the reverse strand, counting down.
CGGTGTGCGGGCCGCGGGTGACTCTGTGCGAGGCGGGGGGCAGTGTGGTGGAGACCGATGATCCCATTGTCGAGGCGGCCCGGCGCCTCAAGGCCGGCCGGATTGTGGCCATCAAGGGGCTGGGCGGGTTTCACCTGGCCGTGGACGCGGTAAATGAAGCGGCCGTCAAGCGTCTGCGGCGGCGTAAACATCGCGAGGAAAAGCCTCTGGCACTGATGTGTTGGAATCTTATCCAAATCCGCGCCATCGCCGAGGTTGGCCCGGATGAGGAAAAACTGCTCACTTCCATTCATCGGCCCATTGTTCTCCTGAAAAAAAAGGCTGCGATTCCCATCGCCCCCTCCACGGCGCCGGGCAACCGCTGCCTGGGGATCATGCTGCCCTACACCCCCCTGCACCATTTATTGCTGGACGAAGGGTTCACGGCGCTGGTCATGACCAGCGCCAACCTGAGCGAAGAGCCCATCGTCAAGGACAACCGGGAGGCCTTCGAGCGCCTGGACGGCATTGCCGACGATTTTCTCATTCACGACCGGGATATTTATCTGCGCGGTGATGACTCCATCGTTCGCCATAGCGCCGGCCAAATGCGCCCTTTAAGGCGCTCACGGGGCTATGTGCCGGTGCCGGTATTTCTCAAGGACGAATTGCCGCCCCTTCTGGCCTGCGGGGCGCAGCTTAAAAACACCATTTGTCTCACCCGCGGCCGCCAGGCCTTTGTCAGCCAGCATATCGGCGATCTGGAAAACCGAGCCACCGACGATTTTTTCCGCCTGACCATCGATCATCTCAAACGCATTCTGGACATCTCGCCCCAGGCCGTGGCCTGCGATCTTCATCCGGATTACCCGAGCACCCGCTATGCCCGCGAGATAGACGATTTGCCGGTGATCGAAGTCCAGCACCACCACGCCCACATCGCCGCCTGCATGGCCGAGAACAAGGCCGACGGACCGGTCATCGGGCTGGCCCTGGACGGCACGGGTCTGGGCACCGACGGCACCATCTGGGGCGGCGAGGTACTGATTGCGGATTACGAGAGCTTCACACGGGCGGCCTATCTTGAACCCGTGGCCATGCCCGGCGCGGGCGTCGCCGTTCGCGAGCCCTGGCGCATGGCGGTGAGTCATTTGCAGGCCGCTTACGGAGAAGACACGCCGGAAGACAACCTGCCCCTGGCTCTCCTGGCCGACAACCAGCACAGAAGCATCGCCCGGCAGATGATGAAAAAAGGGATCAACTGCCCGTTGACCTCCAGCCTGGGCCGGCTTTTCGACGCCGTGGCGGCGCTTGTGGGACTGCGCGGCAGGGTCAGCTTCGAAGGCCAGGCGGCCATGGAACTGGAGGCCATCATGGATGAAACGGAAAGCGGCATCTACGAATTTTCCTGGGAGGAAAACGCGGACAAGGCCCTGGTGATTCCCGGCACGCCCCTGATTCGGGCCGTGGTGGGCGATTGCCTCAAGGGCGCTGTGCCGGGGACCATCAGCGCCCGTTTTCACAACACCCTGGTGATTTTGTTCAACGAATTGTGCAAGGAATTGCGACAGCGTACCGGTATCGACCGGGTGGCCCTCAGCGGCGGGGTTTTCCAAAACGACCGGCTGCTCACCGGCCTCTCTTCAGCCCTTGAAAAAAGCGGGTTCGATGTGCTCACCCATGGTCTGGTTCCGACCAATGACGGTGGCCTTTCGTTGGGGCAGGCCGTTGTTGCCGGCGCTCAAGCTTCGGTTTCAAGTGGTACGCGTTAAGTTTTAAGCATATGAGTTGATGCTTGTTATTTGATATTTCTTGTGTAGTCATCACTGCTTTATTGGCCACCCCTCACCCCTAAAAGGGCGAAGGAGCGCCGACCGGTTACCACGACAGATCAATGGTCTTTCGCAAGTCTCCGGTTTCGTCCCCTCTCCCTCGGGGGAGAAGGACAGGGTTAGAGGGCAATTATGAAAGGCTATTCCATGCCCCTTGAACACAACCAAGCCCTGAGCGACCCAACCATCGCCAGGCATTTGGCCGACCAAATCACCCGCGACGCAAAGCGCCCCATGCGCCTGATGGAAGTCTGCGGTACGCACACGGTGTCGATTTTCCGTAGCGGCATCCGATCCCTGCTGCCGGAGAGCGTGACCCTGCTCTCCGGCCCGGGCTGCCCGGTTTGCGTGACCGCCCAGGAGGAAATCGACGCCTTCATCGCCCTGGCCCGCGAGCCGGACACCATTGTGGCCACCTTTGGCGATCTGATCCGCGTGCCGGGCAGCGGTTCCTCTCTCCAGCGCGAAAAGGCCGACGGCGCCGACGTGCGCATCGTCTATTCCACCTTCGACGCCCTGGCCCTGGCCCGCGAAAACCCGGATAAGCGCGTGGTTTTCCTGGGCGTCGGCTTCGAAACCACGGCGCCCACCGTGGCCGCCGCCATCCTTACCGCCGGCCGGGAAAAGCTTGCCAACTTTTTCATTGTCTCGGCCCACAAAACCGTTCCCCAAGCCCTTGCGGCACTGGTCACCGGAGAAACCAACATCGACGGATTTCTTCTTCCCGGCCATGTTTCGGTGATCATCGGCGTGGATGCCTACCGGCCCTTTTTCGAGGCCCACCGCATCCCTTGCGTGGTGGCCGGATTCGAACCCACCGACCTGCTGCAGGGCATCGCCACGCTGGCAAGACAAATCGCCACCGGTTCGCCGGCCCTGGAAAATGCCTACCAGCGCGCGGTGACCAATGCGGGTAACCGCAAAGCCGTACAAGTCATGCAAACCGTCTTCCGGGAGGGCGATGCCAACTGGCGCGGGCTCGGCACCATCGCCGGCAGCGGCCTTGTCCTCCGCGACGAATTTGCCGCCTTCGATGCCGTCAAGGCCTTCGGCGTTCACTTGCAGCCGGTACCCGAGCCCAAGGGCTGCGCCTGCGGCGAGATTCTTACCGGCACGAAGATTCCCCCCCAATGCCCGCTCTATAAAACCAGATGCACACCCATGTCTCCGGTGGGGCCGTGCATGGTTTCCAGCGAGGGAACCTGCGCGGCTTATTTTCGGTATCACGGCGGGGGTTGATCAATTCTTTAAAAAGTGCCAAATGAACGGCTATGCAAACAGATAAAATATTGCTGGATCACGGTGGCGGCGGCAAGCTGTCCCATCATCTGACCGAAACGCTTTTGTTGCCGGCCTTTGACAACCCGGCCCTGGCCATGCTGGACGATGGCGCCGTGCTGGATACGGGGCAGGGCCGCATCGCCTTTTCAACCGACACCTATGTGGTGGACCCGATTTTCTTTCCCGGCGGCGGCATAGGCGAGCTGGCCGTCAACGGCACGGTCAACGACGTGGCCATGTGTGGCGCGGTCCCACTTTATTTAAGCTGCGGCATGATCATCGAGGAAGGCTTTCCCATGGCCGACCTGGAACGGGTGGTGGCCGACATGCGCCGGGCCGCCGACGCGGCAGGCGTCAGTATCGTCACCGGCGACACCAAGGTGGTGCCCAGGGGCGCGGCGGACAAGATCTACATCAATACCGCCGGCGTCGGCATCCTCAAACCGGGCGTCAATGTCTCCGGCGCCAATGCCCGGCCCGGCGACGCGGTGATCCTTTCCGGAACCATGGCCGATCACGGCATGACGATTCTCACCCTGCGCCAGGGACTCTCCTTCGAATCGGATCTGACCAGCGACTCGGCGCCCCTCAACCACATGGCGGCGGCGCTGCTTGAAAGCGAATGCGAGATCCACGTGCTGCGCGACCCCACCCGGGGCGGCGTGGGCACCACCCTCAACGAAATCGCCGACAAATCCGGGGTGGGCATCCGCATCCACGAAGCCGATCTTCCCGTCCGGCCGGCGGTGGCCGGGGTCTGCGAACTGCTCGGCTTCGATCCGCTTTACGTGGCCAACGAAGGCAAGATGCTGGTCTTCTGCCCCGCGAACCAGGCCGACGCGGCGTTGTCCATCATCCGCCAATCGCCCCATGGAAAAGAGGCCTGCCGGATCGGCGAGGTGGTCGATGGCCATCCGGGACGAGTCTTCATGAAAACCCTTATCGGCGGCGAGCGTATCGTGGATATGCTCACCGGAGAGCAGTTGCCAAGAATATGCTGAACAACCCTATGAATCGCATTAACATTCTCCTGCCCGTGTTGTTGATGGCGGCCGTGACGATCACCGGCTGCCTTGACAAGGAATTGGCACTTACCGGGAAAACCATGGGCACCGTCTACCATGTCAAGGTCGTCACCGGCCCCTTTACGTCCGCCGAAAAGCTTCAGAAAAAAATCGACAAGCGCCTGGCGGCCATCAACAAAAGCATGTCGACCTACGATCCCACCAGCGAAATCAGCCGCTTCAACGCCATCCAATCCACCAAGGAGACATTTTCGCCATCGGAGGATTTTCTCTATGTGCTGAAGGCCGCCGGTGAGATTTATCAAATGAGCGAAGGCGCCTGGGACGGCACCCTGGACCCGTTGATCACCCTCTGGGGGTTCGGCCGCAAGGGCGTGGTGGACAAAATTCCCGAACAGGAAGAGATCGACGCGGCCCTGGCCCATGTGGGGTTCGACCGCATCAAACTGGACGAATCGGGAACCATGCGCAAAAGTGATCAGGCCGTCACCCTGGATCTGGCCTCCATCGCCAAGGGCTACGGCGTGGATGCCATCTCTCAGTTGCTAAAAAGCGAGGGCAAGGAGAATTATCTGGTGGAAATCGGCGGCGAGCTCTACGCCAATGGCCATCGCAAGGACGGCAATCCCTGGCGGGTGGGCATCAACCGACCCGACCGCCAAGCCGCCTTCGATGATGTTTACAAGGCCCTGGATCTGACCGACCGGGCCATGGCCACCAGCGGCGACTATCGAAATTTCTTCCAGGTGGAGGATCGTTTTTTCTCCCACATCATCGACCCGCGCACCGGTTGGCCGGAGAAAAGCGGCGTGGTCAGCGCCACGGTCGTGGCCGCCAACTGCACCTTTGCCGACGGCCTGGCAACGGCCCTGATGGTGATGGGGCCGGAGAAAGGCGTGGCCCTGGTCAATCGCCTGCCGTCCGTGGAATGCCTGATCGTCACCCGCCAACCCGACAGCACGTTTATCGATCATCCCTCCAAGGGATTCATTGTGGAATAGATATTCCGGAAGTATTTCCCTTTTTTCAATTGGCGCCCATCCTCGGTTTATGTCAAGACGGCATAAAATCGAGGAGGAGCGCCCGTATTGCTATTTCCCGCGTTAGGTAAAGAATCAAAAATGAATAAACAAATTTTCGGGCTGGATTTCGGCACCACCAATTCAGCATTATCGGTAAATATGAATGGCAATGTCTCCATGGTGGATATCGATCCTTTCAACGCCACCGGTCAGACCTTGAAGTCGGTTATTTATTACGACCCCGAGAAAAGAGACTTTTGTGTCGGACAACAGGCGGTTGACGCTTATTTGGAAAACGACGCGTATGGACGATACATTCAATCGATAAAGGCCTTTTTACCCGACCTGAGTTTTCAGGACACGGTAATTGGGGGAAGAACCTACAAACTCGACAAACTGATCGCCATTGTTCTGCGCAAGGCAAAAGAAGCGGGAGAAAAACATATCGGAGAAGCGTTGAATGACGTTGTGCTGGGCCGCCCGGTTGTTTTCTCGGAGGATGCCAAGCTCGATAAATTGGCCGAGGAGCGATTGCTATCGGCCGCGAAAATCGCCGGGTTCACCAACGTTTACTTCCAATATGAACCCATCGCGGCGGCATTGGCTTTTGAAAGCACCCTTGCCTCAAACGAGGAAAAAATTTTGATCGTCGGCGATTTCGGTGGCGGGACATCGGATTTTACCGTCATCAAGGTCAAGGGTGGACGGAGCCGGGAGAAAACCGACCGCAAGGATGATATTCTCGGCCTGAGCGGTGTTTACATTGGCGGCGACACGTTCGATTCGCAATTAATGTGGGACAAGGTGGCCCACTATTTTGGAAAAAATGTCAGGGTCAAGGCGGTTTTTGATGATTATGACCTTCCGGTTTCTTCCATGATATTATCCAATTTGCGCCGGTGGCATTTAATCCCGCAACTCAGGCACCCCAAAATAAGGAAAAGCATCAAGGAGACCAAGCATCTCGCGGACAAGCCGGAACTGATCGCCAACCTTGAGGACTTGATCGACAACAACTACGGCTATATGCTCTTTCAGTCCATCGAGAAAGCCAAACGAGAATTATCCTCACACCCCGATACTACAATCAGCCTTTCGGAAATCGCCCTTATGATCCGGGAGCCGGTGGAGAGGACGGAATTCGAGGCAGGGATTGCCCTGGATGTCGAAAAGATCGATCGGTGCGTCGATGACGTCGTCAAGCAAGCGGGGTTGAAATATGGTGACATTGACCTTGTCTTCCTCACCGGCGGTTCATCCAACATCCCGTTAATAAAGAAAAGCTTTGTTGAAAAAATGGGGCCGGATAAAATCGATCAAACCCATGCGTTTACCAGCGTGGGTTATGGATTGGGACTGGCTGGTAATTTATTTGCGTCTTGAAATACGCTATCCTTTTGGAAATAGAGTCGTCCCCACACCTGTGGGGAACATTTAATTATTTTAGAGCACCAGCCGTTCGAACAACATCGAATTGATTTATTTTCCAAGTTCCCTCGTGGACCAATCGGAGTTGACCGCTTCGACCTCATAAAAGCTACGGGCTTCGGACATTTCAATACGCAATAATAGGCGATAATAGGGCCAGAACAATTCTGAACGCAGTGCATTCACATTTGGGAAAGCCAAATATAATAACATATCCATATAGTTTTCTATGCCGCCTGTGCGGCGGTGAACATATCGAGACGATTGAGGTTGTAAACGATGACTTTCTAAGCCGCCTGTGCGGCGGTGAACATGCCCATATCAAACTTGGATTCGAGCCTGAATTTCTAAGCCGCCTGTGCGGCGGTGAACGCATTTGCTGGAACAGCGTATTATTGCGATTTTTTCTAAGCCGCCTGTGCGGCGGTGAACCAATACGGCGAGTACCAAGACAAATATCAGGCTTTCTAAGCCGCCTGTGCGGCGGTGAACGCATATTGCCTTGAACACGATCCACAAACTGTTTTCTAAGCCGCCTGTGCGGCGGTGAACGCTTCTCTGGCAATCACGGTAGGGGTCAATAATTTCTAAGCCGCCTGTGCGGCGGTGAACACCAGGGGGCAGGTATCATGGACCAAAACGGATTTCTAAGCCGCCTGTGCGGCGGTGAACTTCCAGACTGGGTAAGCAGTGGCATGCCAGATTTTCTAAGCCGCCTGTGCGGCGGTGAACTAAACAGTTTATTGATACAGTTAGAACTATGGTTTCTAAGCCGCCTGTGCGGCGGTGAACGCAGCCAGGGAATCCAAAGCCCTTTGATTACATTTCTAAGCCGCCTGTGCGGCGGTGAACGCCGAAATTTCAGGGATCAAAGCTCCCCTTGGTTTCTAAGCCGCCTGTGCGGCGGTGAACGCATCAATCAGGGTGGCCGCGTCGCTGAAGCTTTTCTAAGCCGCCTGTGCGGCGGTGAACAATCCAGAATATTGCCGTGTAACCAGGGGGCATTTCTAAGCCGCCTGTGCGGCGGTGAACGGTTGAGGTCTCCCCCCACGTTCAGGCCTTCTTTTCTAAGCCGCCTGTGCGGCGGTGAACATAACCAGCCTGCCAGAAGGCCTGAGCGTGGGTTTCTAAGCCGCCTGTGCGGCGGTGAACAAAGGCGTCGACCGTCCTTGGCCCTTCAACGATTTCTAAGCCGCCTGTGCGGCGGTGAACACAACGATCTAATGTTCTCCGCTAACGTTTCATTTCTAAGCCGCCTGTGCGGCGGTGAACGTGATATGCGCATCAAGGGAGAAACAGTATGTTTTCTAAGCCGCCTGTGCGGCGGTGAACGGATGACCGTGTCCGGCTTGCGACAATCAAACTTTCTAAGCCGCCTGTGCGGCGGTGAACCTAAACGAAAAGCCCAATTGAAATACTGGAAATTTCTAAGCCGCCTGTGCGGCGGTGAACAGTTTGCTGGAATCGGACATCGATGTCCCCAATTTCTAAGCCGCCTGTGCGGCGGTGAACAATCCTTGTGCTCCGGCAAAAGCCGTTGATATTTTCTAAGCCGCCTGTGCGGCGGTGAACAAGTTGGTAGTATCAAAATAAACTTTTTTAAATTTCTAAGCCGCCTGTGCGGCGGTGAACTACCAGACAACGAAATTCCCCGAGCACTGAGATTTCTAAGCCGCCTGTGCGGCGGTGAACGATTGGCTGGAAAATGGCGACATTGTCTACTTTTTCTAAGCCGCCTGTGCGGCGGTGAACACGATCCCCGTTTTCCTATTGCAATATTTCTTTTTCTAAGCCGCCTGTGCGGCGGTGAACGGCAGTCCAGTCATGACGATGAATTTTAGAACTTTCTAAGCCGCCTGTGCGGCGGTGAACACCCACAGGTAGACGCTACAAACACCCTGCATTTTCTAAGCCGCCTGTGCGGCGGTGAACGGTTTATTCCTGAAACTGAATCAATTAAAAAATTTCTAAGCCGCCTGTGCGGCGGTGAACTAATTCTCTCGGCGTGCTCTACCATCCCCTGCTTTCTAAGCCGCCTGTGCGGCGGTGAACCCAACCCGATTCTTTGAGCGCCCGGCGAAAGGTTTCTAAGCCGCCTGTGCGGCGGTGAACCCGGGCACTGCCCGAACAGTCCGGATATGCTGTTTCTAAGCCGCCTGTGCGGCGGTGAACGAGGAGGTAATTGATCAGCTCAACGCCTTCTGTTTCTAAGCCGCCTGTGCGGCGGTGAACATGGGGATTGCATTGGATGCGTTTGTGAAGAAGTTTCTAAGCCGCCTGTGCGGCGGTGAACAAAAGCACCGGGTTGGTGTTATCACCTGTCGCTTTCTAAGCCGCCTGTGCGGCGGTGAACGTTAGTTGGGATCGCATGTGGCTTCTTGATGATTTCTAAGCCGCCTGTGCGGCGGTGAACAATGTCCACGCCCATGGGTCAGTTGCGCTATGTTTCTAAGCCGCCTGTGCGGCGGTGAACGTACCCCTTGCCGTGGATTTCGTTTTCTGAACTTTCTAAGCCGCCTGTGCGGCGGTGAACGATTGCCCGTGCTTGTCTCATACCACGGTCCATTTCTAAGCCGCCTGTGCGGCGGTGAACCGGCGATTACTTTGAGTTTACGCGTGCAAAACTTTCTAAGCCGCCTGTGCGGCGGTGAACATCTTCCGGGGTGGCAAGTCTAATGCTTTGGCTTTCTAAGCCGCCTGTGCGGCGGTGAACCTTTACTGTACCCGTCATAGGGATTTTCTACATTTCTAAGCCGCCTGTGCGGCGGTGAACGAGAAGCCCTTGAAAAAGGGGGACACTATCGTTTTCTAAGCCGCCTGTGCGGCGGTGAACTTACAAAAACAGCGTCTAAGACTGCCACTAGTTTTCTAAGCCGCCTGTGCGGCGGTGAACGAACTGTATTCATGTGCAGCAGATTGCCACACTTTCTAAGCCGCCTGTGCGGCGGTGAACGATGGGTATAGTAAAATTCACAAAGCGTTTGATTTCTAAGCCGCCTGTGCGGCGGTGAACGCATGATTTCGTGTCTATCGGTCAAGCTCATATTTCTAAGCCGCCTGTGCGGCGGTGAACGAATTCTGGGTCTCTCGCCCGCCGTTCATAGATTTCTAAGCCGCCTGTGCGGCGGTGAACTTGTGCTTTCCCCGGTTGCAGCAAAAAAATAATTTCTAAGCCGCCTGTGCGGCGGTGAACGATGGTCCTCATATTGCGGTTGGTAGCAATAATTTCTAAGCCGCCTGTGCGGCGGTGAACAGAAAAGCTAAAGTTGAAACCTGTGTAATGACAAATGTTTAGATCCTTTTATCCAAATACCCCAAAAAAAATTCCATATAAACAACCCATTGATATTTATCCAATTTTTCAAAGAGCAATTTATTTTGGTTAAAATAAGGGAACAGTCACTGTACTACTCAAACCATAACATGAAAAAGAACCTGTCTGAGGCGACTCCATTTCCTGCTTTTCAATAAACAATCGGAAACGGTGCCCATTTGATTGACTAATCATGCTGATATACGGCAGGCGACTAAGTTGCTCATTGTACCCATCATAATACGCCAAAGCTTGTTCGAAGGATTCGCCTTTGCGCTTGGCTCTTCGCCTTGCCAATCTTTCTTTGCTGCTCTTAGGTTTCACGTTTTTAAAACAAGCGTATCCTGAAATTTTCTCAGGCACCGCTTTTATAGAACGTATGTGGACATAATCTTTCAATCGATTAAGCCATTTATCGCATTGGATTTGTTTTATTTTTTCCTCTTCTTCTGCGATGAGCCGAAGCTTTACACCTAATGAGTATTTATTAGCAGCATAGCCGGGAAAAGCAATGCCGATAGGGGACTGATTGTTTTCATTTTTGTTCTTCGCTAATGCAAGATGTATCTGCTGAAAAACTTTGTACCAAAGAAAATATGGGCTTATTTCAGCATCAGGTAATAAGGTTATGTCTTGAAAATATCTCATGAGATCTCCTTATTATTTGTCACTTTCGCCGAACACACCACCCCGTACTAGAACTGCCATTACATAATGTTCATCTTCTATGCGAGCCAGTTTTTCTCCCCATGCGAATTTATCAAAGAAGGTATAAAAATCCTGCTTGTCTTTTGGGGTTCGAAATGCCTTTCCCAAATTTGTGACGGCACCATAAGGCTCAATGGCGATTGGGCCAGCAGAGGTATTCGGATCGGCAAATTCAGGATACCAGGTGTCGATGGTCCGCAGTGCATTACCGATTTTTTGAGAGTGCATGGAAGCAATATCGTCCACAGAATACAGGACTTTGCTTTTTTTAGACTTGCTGTTGCTTTTATCCAGAACGAGTTCTTCGCTTGGATAAATTTCCTGTGCTTTTCCGACTTTGGCGAAACAATTGATTTCCAAAATCAGGAAATCATTTTCACTGGATAACGCTGCAGCAATGCGCTCTGCCAAAGAGCTGAGATGATCATCATTGTCGTCAAAATTTTTAATGCTGTATTGGGTTGCATCAAATGTCCATTCTTGTTCAGAACCACTATTTAATGGCTTTACATAAACTTCGATAGATTCCGCCCCCACACGATTTCGCCATAAAAACCTGGCATTGGCAATATTGACGGCGTATCGTTTTGCCAACTCTTTAAAACCGTTACTATCGATATACGACCTCACGGTTTTCCCATAACTTTGGGTAAAAGCAGCATTGTTACATGCAGATGGACGGGCAATGCCACCTAAAATCTTTAATGTAAATTGAAGTTTCAGAGTATCTTGATCTCTTCCCAACGCACATGCGTCAATAGTCTGCAAATTTGGATTTTCCACTTTTGCATCTAATTTTGCCGGATCTTTTTCAAAGGCTGTTTTATCTTTTTTATTAGGTCTATTTGAAATAGTACCTCGGACAGACTTTTCCTGTAATTTCAATGGAGTCGCTTTATCACGAGTTTCCCAATTGGTACCAAACATATAACCGTCTGACGGCACGATTTTTTTCTCGAAAGCCAACACGGATACGATATTTTCTTTTTTCGCCATTTTTTTCTCCTGATCAATCATTGGTTAACTGAGTTGACTTGTTTGCAAAGGTACAAATTCTTACCAATATCTGTGTGATAGCACCAAAGGATGTCATCGATTGACTGTATACGGTGCGGCATACGAAACTCACCCAAAGTGATGATACTTTCGGCAAAACGATGCGGTGTTTCAGGATCGCGCTGGTTCGCTGCATCACCCAATTCTGAAATGCCATGAAAACCAGTGGCAATCGGCACAATCCAGCCGGAAGTTTTCCGGCAGCTTGTCCACAAAGCATCGCCTGATTCATCTTTTTCACAGCGGTGATGCACCACAAGATAATCGAGTAATGCCGCTATGGCATCTTGTCCCTGCTCCATGGCGTCTGACATCAGTTCTCGACGCTCGATAATGGCATAGCCAGGCATCAATTTTCGTGTCATCCTGCGCAACTCTTGATCATTACCATCTTCCAGCCTATGCAAATTAGGATTTTGGAAGGATAAAATATTTCCACCGGCAATTTTTATGGAAGCATTGAGATGATGAGTGATTTGCACCAGCAATGCTTCTTCTTCATCCTTTTTGATCTTCGAATGCTCAATGAGCATGGAAACATCGAGATGACAACGCGCTTCTTCGATAAATGATGGCCTTTGCCCATCTTTATCCAGGGGATTTCCAGTGCCGATGATTGAATTGACATAATCACCAGCGCCCTTGTATGTTTGTAAATCCATACTGTGACTGACAACAGCAAGGTTATTAAATTTTACATCAGGAAATCCGCTTCCATTAACTTTGCGTTGCAATGCGTGCATTGCTCCCAGCCATGCCGTCATGGCTGGAAAGCCAATAGTAAATGGGCTGGACAAGGCATTGGCGTTATGTACTTTCAGGTGTGGAAGCAAAAGAATACGTCTTATATCACCAATCATCTCAACGCCTCCATATTTGAGGTCACAATCTTCCGAACATGTTGTCTCTCCGGCTCGCCAAGTTTAAAGGCTTGTTTGCCCAATAGCCGTTCATAGGTTCTGATTATCCAACCGGCAATATCGTTGCACAGTTTTTCGAGCCATTCGTCCTCTTCTTCACGGATTTGCCGGAACTCTTCACAAAGCCAAATTCTCTGTTGGGGGCTAAGCCGGGAATCGTCCTTCCGGTACTGCTCGTTAAAAACGGAACGAACGGCCCACATTTTGTCAATGATGCGATCCATCAGTTCCTGCAGGCGATAGTCGCGCCCTTCACGAATACGTTTATTGTTGTAATCTGTTTTGAACAGCCTATGCAGGGCATCGAAAATTTCACGATATTCAAAATAGCGGAACGACTCTTTGAAAAAATTAGTTTTGGGGAATTGGATAACACGTGCGTTCATGGTTGGAGGCGCAGATAAAAGCAGGTAGGCCTTTCCTCGATTTCTTGTATTTAATTCGCTGATATTTTGTGGCTGGGCACCTCCATAGCCAATAACTGTAAGGTTGTAGAGTTCATTATACACTTGGTCGCTAAAAGTATTGGACCGCTTCATCTCTTTTAATGTCTTGGTAGTTTCAGAAAAACGGATTTTGTCAATCCGACTTTTCAATTCATAAATTAGGCCTGAATTGGAAAGAATAGAGAGCAAATGATATTTACCATCCACAGGAAAAAATACCTGTTTTATTTTAGAACTTGTTTCGCTTTTAGGCGATGGATTTTTAATTTCTAAAAATCTCTTCCGCAACAAGGTATATGAATCTAACTGAATAGTGAGGAGCGCCTTTGCCAAATTTGTCTCATTTTCGATATGCTCCATAAGACTGCGACTATCGGACATTTTAAGGTTAAGAAAACTCTCAACATCCAATGCTGCGGCATCCCCTAAAGAATCTATTTCCGACGGTGCATTGCCAGTTCTCAAAAAACCATCATCAGTTTTTATGGCATTACAAATAATAGGGGTCACAAAGGTGTAATTTTTTAAGTTCTTTATTCCTATACCGGTGCTCGGATGACTGAATTTACACGGATGTGTTGAAAAGGCTCTGCTTTTAGCCCTTTTTGCCGCTTTCGGAAGCCATGCCTCCCTTGAAAATGTTGCCTCACACTCCGTTTTTTTTTCTTTTATTTCTAATTCATTCATGGAGGATTTAATATTCTTCTTTAACCAAGCCTCTTTTTTCGCATTAAAAAAAGCATCAATTGCTGGATCAAACATAATCACCTCCTTTCATATTTTGTAAGGCCAAACTGATCTGAGTAATCATATTCCTGTCCCTCCCTATACACGAAACTCAGTTCACCATAACGAAGCGATACCGCCTTCATGCTGATATCCAGTTGTGTCGAATACCGTTCCAATAGTTTCTTATAATTACGTTTCAGCCACAATCTGTTTTCGCACTCGTTCCCGATATTCTCCGTATGGATTTGAAAAATTGACTGGCGATCAATTGGGCGCCCATCCTTGTCTTTTTCGACAAATACAAGACTGCCATCATCTGGGTCATACATTAAAAACACCTTGGTGGTTGATTCCCCTTTTCTAAAGGGAGTGAGCGCCTGTGGCAAAGATGTGAGATACCAGCATTCGGAAAGGTAACCCTGCATTTTTTCAGGTCCTCTTCCGGCGTAGTTCGCAAGCTGAACCTGAGTGATATAATGCTCCAGCCCTGCCAATGATCTTCTGAAATCCAAATTTTTCGGTTTTAAAACGCGAGGAATTGCATTGACCCCCAGCGCGATTGCTTTGGTGTCAATCAATTCCTTTAGATTATGGGTGTCCAGATTTTGTTTGTCCTCATAGCCAGGATTAATAAAATATTTTTGACCTGGCCGATCACCTGCCTTTATGGCTCTCCAGTTATATTGCAACAATCCGATATTTGGTGACGACACTGCCCCTTCACGATGCCGGCGGACACGTCCAGAAAGTTGAATGATTGAGCGGTAAGATGAAGGTTCAATTACAGCCCAGTCAAAGTCATGATCACGGCCGAGTTCTTCGACCGGTGTGGCAACCACGATGAAAAGCATATCTTTTGCCGAGCTTTGTTTTAGGTGCTTTCTAATAACCGGATTGTCTAAAATTTCCTGCTGTTCGTTGGGCAAAGGAGGCTTGCGCTTGAGAACTTTATCGAGATGCCCTTCCTGTTCATGTCGCAGCAGCATGACTTGCTGAGAGTGGTACACCATGATTTTCACATCGACATGATTCGGCCAATCACATTCCATGAAATATTTCCCTGCGGCAACGCAGGGAGAAATATTTGCAAACCTTATAACACCAAATGAGACATTGATGCCGGTTGTCCTGTCCTGGATGCAATGAAATCCGTGTTTTTCCAAAGCCGTTTGCTGGATGTTTAAGAAATACTGTTCTTGTTTGGTTTCATTACTTTCATATTCATACTCATCCATAATATTCTGACATTCGACAATGTCGGCTTTGCGCCTGGCTGGTTGTTCAGCCAATTTCTTTACTCGCTTTGTGACAAACCCTTGGTGAAAGTCACGATACATTTCCAACGCATCATGATCTTTAGATTTGGAAATACCGGCCACGGTTGTTTTAAATTCGTCAATCCATCCACAGCCAATGTTGTCGGTGATGTTTCGGGAAAGACAATAGATTCTCCAACCGGAGCGGTAAGCATTGAAATAGCCTTCCGCCAAGTCCGGCGGGATCGTAGCAGATGAAATAACGACCTTGCGGCCAAGCATCCCTGCAAGATGAATCAATCGACCAATGGCAATCAGATCGCTTCCTGTAAAATCATCTACTTCGTCAATAACAAGATCAGACGACATCAATCGCAAAGTGGGTAAAATATGACGCCCACCCCGCTTGGTTTCCGTTGCAGCCATCATGTGGTCAATCGTGCATGTTAACACCGGCGCGTATAAAAATTTTCGGTCACGCGGTTGTTTGAAGACGGTTGCGAGCCTTTCCTCTGGGATGTCGCAATCATAATCAATCTCTTCATCCAATAAAGGTTCTAAGGATTCTGAACCAGCATTCTCATCGGTCTCGTTTTTTTCTTTCTGGCCCTGATTGTGTAGATCCAGGATTGCCTTGGAGCCGATCACTACAGCAAGCTCACTGTCGTCCAACCCGATACGGTTACGATATTCATCACCTGTTTGTAACGTCAGCGTTCTTAAGCCCAAGGAGAGTATGTAGCGCAATGTGTCACCGTCAGAAGATAAAGCGCGCATTATTTTTGCGTTGGCGAATGTTTTGCCACAACCTGTACTCGCCATATTTACAGCAAAAAAACCGTATGTTGTTTCGTTTTGCAGCTTTCGCCACGAAATGATTTCCCGAACGGCCTTGTTTTGCCAATGGTATGCTTTGGGACTGGGCCTTTTCAAAGACAGTATCCCTTGCGCTAAGGGAAGCTCATTTTCAAATTTCGGCAAAAAATGAGCGGTGTGCAATGCACTTTTCATTACACCGACAAGGTGTTCATCAAGTTTCTGTTTTAAGACCTTTCCTTTGCCGGTGTTAGCAAATAAACCCGTGCTGTCCTGCCATCCTTTATCCGCATCTTGGGATGAGTGGTTATGATCTCCAAGCATAAGACATAACCGAGAATGGTGGAGAATCAACCGATAGCTACCGTTCTCAATGCTTTGCGCAATAATCGGCAAACAGTCGTTTAGGCGTTGTGCCCATTTTTTTACCTGCTTAATCCAACGTGGAGATTGAGCCATCAAGCCGTTGGGGAACTCAAAACAACCGTCCAGTCTTTTTTCATAATCTGTTTCGTTAAAATGGTTTTCGTATCCCCATTCCCTTGAGATCTGTTTTAGCAAAGACTCAAGATCGGGCGCAGGTTCATCACGCCAATCATTTATATCTTCTGGCAATGGCAACCGATGATGTGACACGATTAACCAAGCGACCAACTTTGCTGCCTGTGGAAGCCCGCCAAGTGGTTTTTTATCAATTTGTTTGAGGATGCCTATCAAATCTCTTTCTTTGATTTGGCCGGAAGACAAATTGGATAGCCAAGCTGTATCACTTGCTTGATTATCACTGGTTTGAACGACCGCCCTCAGTAATAGACATGAGATCCATTCATGACGGATTGGATCTCCCAACATCGAGTTTTCTTTCAGTTTTTGTTGAAACAACACAGTGGCTTTTCCCCAATCGTGAAGAAGGGCCGCCAATGCGCAAAGCGCTTTGATAACCGGCAAATAATGCCAGTTATTTTCAAACTGTATAATTTGCTTTTGGGTGCTGTTAACCGGCACATATCCGTCATCATCAAACTTGCCTTTATTCCCCACCACCCACAAAAACTGACTCCTCGACCGGCTTCTGATCCAGTGGCAGGAGACGGCCGTGCTTTTGCTGGCGGTTTGTCTCAGCATCTTTTTGACGGTTTTAAGGCCTTCTTCGGTAATAACCGTTTGCCAGGCATTGTCTCCAATGCGGTTGGCAAAAGCGTCGAGCACCCTGCGGGTTCGCTTGAGGGCTTTTTTCTCGCACTGGGAGATGAAGGTCACCATCATGATGGGTCGTCCCCCATGTTTTGTTCTCTCCCTTGAAGGGCAATGGCCTTGATTTGATCGAACATGGTATCCAGGGATTTGTGATCGGCAAAAGCCTGAAGGCATTGTTGGCGAAATTCCTGTTCGGCGGCGTTCTCATGGGCACAGATGAAAGCCCAGGGCAAAACGACGGCATCCTTCACCAGATCGGCAACATCGAAAACCAGGGCACCACGGCGAGTTTTACCGTGCATGACAGCAAAACCGTGGGGGATGCCTAAAACCCAGAGCGCGGATGCGGCAAGCCCGTATGCGAGATAGTTTCCATGGTTGAGAAAACCGTTGGCCAGATCAGTGGCTTCATGCTGCCGCGTAAACCCGCTTATCTTTGTTTGCCTTGCTGCACTTTTATATAGTTGCTTGGTAAGCTGGGCTTCTGCGGAAAGCAGATATGTTGTCTCTTCAGCCGAATCAATTTGGGCCTCATTGGCATCTAACGCAGATGAAATTGCTGGATCGTTTGAATCAAAACCCGCCAATTTCAAATCACGATCCTTGCGCCAGACTTTCCGCAAATAGTCGATGCGGGCACGTTGCAGCATTTTCGCTGCCTGCAAACGCCGTTCGGCATCAAACCAAAAGGAAAGCCACCCCTGCAGGTATTCGGTTGGTCTATATTCACTCTGGGGAGTAAACCATTCGATTTCGTTCCCCATATATAGCGGAGTACCACCGCCGCCACAGAACCCTATAAGAACGCCTGCCTGGGTCAGCATACGGACGGCGGCCTGGGTGATAGAGGTACCGGTGCCAAGAAGAATGACCGTGGTATTGGCGATGGGGATATTAAAATAAAGGTTGTCTTTTGGAGATTCAGTTAGATAGAGAACTCGCCCATCTTTTTGCATAACCCGGCAGTGTTCCAGGTAATACATATTGGCCCGTTTGGAATGTAGAATCGTTTTCAAGTCCGACGGCGAAAGATCATCCAAAGCGTTCTCCCTATTGAAATGCTTAACCGTTGACTGCTTGACTATATAAAACGTTTTCTCTTCTCTATATATCGGCGCCACCCCCAAAATCATCTATGAAAAGGAGAGGATGCGGTTCTTGCGAAAATCTGCAATGGCAAAAGCGGAATCAGTGCCGACAGAGCCTTGCGTCTGGCGCGCTATTTTGGAATATCCGTCGAATTCTGAACCGGCGTTCAAACCCATGATGACACCGAGATATAGAAAGAATGGATCTATTCAAATGATCGCCTGATCATATAGAGGGACTGAACATGATTAGCAAATACTCATAAAAGAGACAAGATATTTCGACATCAGGATAAACGCAAATGATATCGTTTAGCATATTAAAAAGGTGCCTTCGTCAAGATCGCTTTTCCGAAACCGGACCAAAAATCTCTTTGATAGTCCACAAGAAATATCTATAGTATACCACAGGCATTTGGCGGTTTGACTTATGCGGGACATATTCGGGAGACATTCACCTGCATTTCCCGTTGACAAGCCGGTGAAAGTCTTATATTTGACTTGTTGTCCGCAACAAAGCCCATAATATTGATAGGTTATAATCGTACATAGCTAACTTTTTGAGACAAACCGGCCAGGCGTCACCCCCGGGTTCCCCTGGCCCACGGCAAGTGTCCATCACGATTGGCCGATTTGCCAGGCACTTGGCAAGTTTTCCTGTTCGTGGATGAACACCAGCAAGGAAGGTGAAAAGTGGAAATTGCAGTATTGCTAAAGCAGGTTCCGTCCACCGAAGCGGCCATTGAAATCGCCGATGACGGAGCAAGCATAAAGATCGATGGTATCAACTGGGTGGTAAACCCTTACGATGAAATGGCCGTGGAAGAGGCCCTTCAGATTCGCGATGCGGTTGGCGGCAGCGTGACCGTTTTTACCATGGGACCGGAAAAGGCCGTCGATGCCCTGCGCACGGCCCTGGCCATGGGTGCCGACAATGCCGTGCGGATCGACACCGAAGGCAAAGCCCTGGACGGCCTGGCGGTAGCCAAGGTATTGGCCGGCGAACTGAAAAAAGGCGACTTCAATCTGGTTATCGCCGGACATCGCGCCGTTGACGACGACAATTTTCAGGTCGGCCCGGCCGTGGCCGAATACATGGGCATTCCTCACATCTCCATGGTGACCAAGCAGGAAATGGTCGGCGACAAGATTCGCTGCACCCGTTCCGTCGATGGCGGAACCCTGGTTCTGGAAGCCGCCCTGCCGGCATTGATCACCACCCAGCGCGGTCTGAACGAACCCCGCTACACCAGCCTGCCCGGCATCATGAAAGCCAAGAAAAAACCCATCGACACCCGCAAGCTCTCCGAGACCGGTACCGACGCGGGCAAGGCCATGGTCAAAACCATCGCCCTGCGCCTGCCCCCCGAACGCAAGGGCGGCCGGATCATCGACGGCGATAGCGCGGCGGCCAAGGCTGCTGAATTGGTTAAGGTGCTAAAAGAAGAAGCCAAGGTAATCTAAGGAGAAAATCATGCCGCAAGGAATATTGGCCTTCACCGAACTGGTTGACGGCGAATTCAAAAAAATATCATTCGAAGCCATTTGCATTGCTAAAAAAATAGCCGAAACGACCGGCGGGCCGGTCATGGCCGCCGTGATGGGACAGGGCGTCGCCGCCAATGCCGGCCAGGCCGCCGAGTATGGCGCAGACCGCATTCTGATTGCGGAAAGCGATGCCCTCGCGGACGGCATCGTGGATGCCGCTGTGCAGGCCGCTGCCCAGATTGTCGAAAAGGCCGATCCGGCTGTGCTCGTCATCGGCGCCAGCGCCATGGGCAAGGATCTCGCAGCCCGCCTTTCCGCCAGAATCAACGCCCCTCTGGCCATGGACTGCACCGAGGTTCGGATGGATGACGGCAAAATCGTGGCCACCCGGCCCATGTATGGTGGTAAAGTCCTGGCTGACGTCTGTCTCGACGGCACACCGGCCATCGTTTCCATTCGCCCGCGCTCCGTGGATGCCGTGGCTGCCCAGGGTGCCGGCGAAATCGAAACCGTGGACGTCGAACTGACCGGCTCGAGCATGACCCTCGTTGAAAAACAGATGGAATCCGGCAAGCTGGATCTCACCGAGGCCGACGTGGTGGTGTCCGGCGGACGCGGCATGGGCAGCGCGGATTTTGGCGCCGTGGAAACCCTGGCCGATGCTCTGGGCGGCGCCGTGGGCGCATCACGCTCCGCCGTTGATGAAGGCTGGCGGCCGGTTGCCGACCAGGTGGGCCAGACCGGTAAGGTCGTCACCCCCAACCTTTATATTGCCTGCGGTATTTCCGGCGCCATCCAGCATCTGGCCGGCATGGCTTCCTCGCGGGTGGTGGTCGCCATCAACAAGGATGCCGAAGCCCCCATTTTCTCCAAGTGCGATTTCGGTATTGTCGGCGATCTGTTCGAGGTTCTGCCGGCGATCACCGCCGAGGTTGAAAAGCTGAAGGGTTGATCGACAATCGCCTAATTTAGGGCATTATAAAGGCCGCTCGAATTTTTCGGGCGGCCTTTTGCTTTTTGTCTTGTCTGTTTTTTGTTTTTTTCTTCGCGCCTTTGCGGCCTTGCGTGAAATTCTTTCAACTGTAGGTTGGGTTGAGGCACGATACCCAACATCCCGGCGACAAAAGCAACCAGTGTGCGTCCCTTCTCCCCCGGTGGGAGAAGGACAGGATGAGGGGGCAGGATCGATAAACACCTGATTCATTTGGAATATAACCTGATTCAAGCCCCCTCACCCCGACCCTCAATGTTGTTGACTCAAGAAAAAACGAAGGTGGTCGGGACTTGAACCAATATTTTTGTAAGCTGTGAAGCAACCGGCGCACGTCCCTTCTCCCCCGGAGGGAGAAGGACAGGATGAGGGGGATATGATCGACAATAAATCTAATTTGTTAGGAATAATACCGTTTTTATCACCCCTCACCCCGGCCCTCTCCCGCAAGGGGCGAGGGAGGACGGGCCTGCAACCGCGTCAAACAACCATGAATGCGGTGCAGGTTCGGCGAGCATCTCCGATTCAACCCACGATAACCTTCTCCGCGGCCTTGCGTGAAATTCTTTCAACTGTAGGTTGGGTTGAGGCACGATACCCAACATCCCGGCGCCACAAACCGCCATACAACACATAAAGCAACCAGTGCGCGTCCCTTCTCCCCCGGTGGAGGAAGGACAGGATGAGGGGGAATAACGGGCAACATGCCTTATTTCTTAGGAATTATGCCGTCTTATCACCCCTCACCCCGCCCCTCTCCCGCAAGGGGCGAGGGAGGACGGGCCTGCAACCGCGTCAAACAACCATGAATGCAACCATGAATTATGCCGCTTATCACCCCTCACCCCGGCAAGCAGGTTCGGCGAGCAGCATCCCCGATTCAACCCACGATAACTTTCTTTGCGCCTTTGCGGCCTTGCGTGAAATTCTTTCAACTGTAGGTTGGGTTGAGGCACGATACCCAACATACCCAACATCCCAGGCGTCCAGAAGGACAAAGGGGGCATAACCGCCATACAACACACCCCTAAAGCAACCAGTGTGCGTCCCTTCTCCCCCGGTGGGAGAAGGACAGGATGAGGGGGTCCCTTCTCCCCCGGTGGGATAACCGACAACATGCCTTATTTCTTAGGAATTATGCCGTCTTATCACCCCTCACCCCGGCCCTCTCCCGCAAGGGGCGAGGGAGGACGGGCCTGCAACCGCGTCAAACAACCATGAAGGCCGGGCAGGTTCGGCGAGCATCTCCGATTCAACCCACGATAACCTTCTTTGCGGCTTTGCGTAAAATTCTTTTTGCGTCTTCGCGCCCGCTTCGCTCAAGACGCAAAGATCGCCAAGCCAGTCAAATTCAGAAACCCCGCTTTTGACATTACAGGAGGTTACTGGTAGATGGTTTTAGTTCAAGGCATGGAGTAAATTCCATCGGTATCGCTCTCGAGACCAGCAATACCGATTTCCAGTGGGAAATGATTAGAAAACAGTGAAATTTTACATAGAAAGCTTAGGCTGTGCACGCAATCAGGTGGACAGCGAAACCATGGCGGCAACCTTGCGTCTTTCGGGCGGCACCCAGACCCAGGACCTGTCCGAAGCCGAGGTGATCGTGGTCAACACCTGCGGTTTCGTGGAGTCGGCCATCAACGAGTCCATCGACACCATCCTTGATCTGTCCGAATTTAAAGAGAGCGGCGCCTGCCGGCGGCTGGTGGTGACGGGATGCCTTCCGGAGCGCTTTCGCGAGGATATTGCCCGGTCCCTGCCCGAAGTGGATCAGTTCCTGGGTACCGGCGCGTACGATCGCATTGTGGATGCGGCGACGGGCAACTTGTCGGAGGGCACCTGCCTATTTCCCGATCCTGACGGCATTTCCGTCCAGGGCGATGCGGAGCGCGACCGGTTGCAGCCCCACACAGCTTACCTGAAAATCGCCGAAGGATGCAGCCGCCACTGCACGTATTGCATCATCCCCAAACTGCGCGGCCGTCAAAAAAGCCGCCCCATGGATCAGATCCTGAACGAGGCGCGCCGGCTGATCGATGGCGGCGTGCGGGAAATCAACCTGGTTGCCCAGGACACGACCTTTTACGGCCACGACCTGGATCATCCCGTGCCTTTTGCTGATTTGCTCAACCGCCTGGCCGAAATAGACGACACCACCTGGATTCGCTTTTTGTATGGCCACCCGGAAAGCATTACCGACGGAGTGATCGATGCCGTGGCCGCGCACGACAACATCTGCCCCTATTTCGATCTACCGATTCAGCATGCCTCCGATGCGATCCTCAAAAAAATGGGCCGCAACCATAACCAGTCGCAGTTGCTGGATTTGTTCGCGCGCATCCGGACCAGGGTGCCCGACGCCGTCCTGAGAACCACCCTGATCGTCGGCTTTCCCGGCGAAACCGACGCCGATGTCGAAGAGCTGATGGCATTTGTTGAAAAGGTGCGCTTCGATCATCTGGGCGTCTTCACCTATTCGGACGGCGACGATCTGCCCTCCCACGCGCTTCCCGGCCATGTCTCCCAGGAGACTGCCCAGGCGCGCCATGACGCCGTCATGGCCCGGCAGATGGCCATTTCTGAAAACAACCTGGCCCGCCATCTTGATAAAACCCTGCCCGTGCTGATTGAAAACGCGCCCGAACCCGATTTGTACGAAGGCCGGACCATGCTGCAGGCCCCCGAGGTGGACGGCTTGACCTTCGTCTATCCCGGCCCCCGCACCAAAACGCTTGAGATCGGCCGGATCATGCCGGTGACCATTACCGACACCCTGGAATACGACCTTATCGGAGAAGCTCCATGAACGACCTGAAAACCAAGATCCTGTCCGCCGTCGGTGATGATCTGAAAGCCATCGAACAAGCCCTGAAAGACAACCTCAATCCCCATTTTGACCTGGTTGCCCAGGTGGCCGGACACATCCTGTTCGCCGGTGGAAAACGGCTGCGGCCCCTACTGGCGGTTCTGTGTGCACGACTGTGCGGCCACAGCGACACCCAAATCACCCGCTGTGCAACGATATTCGAGTACATGCACGCCGCCACCCTGCTGCACGACGATCTGGTGGACGAAGCCGACATACGGCGCGGACGACAGGTTGCCAACCAGGTGTGGGACAACCCCACGGCGGTGCTCACCGGGGATTTTCTTCTGGCCAGGGGGCTTTCCATTGCCGCCGATACAGGGTTGAACGAGGTCATTCAAACCATCGCCAAGATTACGGAAAACATGTCTCAGGGCGAAATACGCCAGTTGGAGCGCAAGGGAGATATTTCCCTGACCGAAGAAGAGTATCTGGAAGTGATCCGCTGCAAAACCGCCGTGCTCTTCGAAGGTGCCTGCCGAACCGGGGCGCTGGTGGCCGGTGCCGATACGGATAAGGTACAGGCCCTGACCGATTACGGTTATCAATTGGGCCTGGCATTTCAGATGGCCGATGATCTGTTGGACTATACCCAGGATCTTGCATCCCTGGGCAAACAGGCCGGCGCCGATCTGCGGGAGGGCAAGCTGACCCTGCCTCTGATTCACGCCCTGGCCGAGGCGCCGGAAGCCGACCGGCAACGCATGATCGCCGTCCTTCGCAAAACGGATTTTTCAGATACCGAGTTTGCCGGTCTGGTCGAATTGCTCGAACGCCATGGCGGAATCACCTATACCCGGGACAAAGCCGCCGCCCGCATTGAAGCGGCCAAAGCGGCCATCACCGGTTTCGAAAAAAATGCCACACGTCAACTTTTAACGGATATTGCCGATTATGCGCTTGTCAGGAAGGCATAAAAACAACCTAAATTTGGCGATTCAAATTTTGGTCTCGATGAAAATCATTTTAATCATAATGCAATGCGCCATGATTGCCTTCCAAAAGTTGAAACCCATTGGGTTTGCCGATCTCACCGCATCTACGGCGTTGGATGTCTTCCCGCATAGGAGGGCTATAGCGGAAAGACATCCGCCTTGTATATGCGGCAAGCTCGACAATCGCCTAACTTAGGAACAAAAAAGGAAAAACATCCATGTTCGGACAATGTAATTTAAAACTCTGGAACAGCGCCTTTGTTATCGTGCTTTTTCTGGTTCTCGCCGCCGGCAGTGCCTTGGGCGCCAATACGGCGGTCAAGCAGCTGACCGTTCTGGGGACGTCCGGCACGCGTCAAAGCGCGGTTGACGACGCCCTGACCGTGGCCCTGGGCCAGGTGGTCGTGGATATGCTTACCGAAGAAACCGTTGTCCGCCGCTTCCAGCTTATCAACGACACCGTATTGAGCCGGCGCGACACCTACATCCGGAATTATCAGGTGCTCACCGAATCCACCGGTCACAACTCGGTCACCCTTCTGGTGCGGGTCGATATCGCCAGAGAGCGTCTCGGCAAGGATTTGGCGGGTGTCGGCCTGGCCATCGCCGGCTCGACCTATCCCCGCATCGCCTTCCTGATCGCCGAGAAAAACGGTGACGAGGGGTTTGTATTTTGGTGGGGAAGCC
Source organism: uncultured Desulfosarcina sp. (assembly GCA_963668455.2). GTDB lineage: Bacteria > Desulfobacterota > Desulfobacteria > Desulfobacterales > Desulfosarcinaceae > Desulfosarcina. Next base: position 1,261,654 of record CAXXOY010000005.1, on the reverse strand, counting down.
GCAATCAGCACCATCGCACGATCAGTGAACCGGCCATGTCGGCCGTGCTTAAAGACGCCGGGTTCGAAATCGTCCCAACGCCTTCGCCAAGCGATCCCCTGAACCTCTCCCGGGACCTTTCCCAGGCCGAAATCGTGGCGTTGGGAAAAAGACTGAACGCGGATATCGTTGTTGTCGGCAGCAGTGTGGCCGGCCCCGCCGCCAATACCATGTCGGGAACCATAAAAGCATTCCAGGCCGAGGTCACGGCCAGGGCGTATGCGGTCAAAACCGGAAAACCCATGGGCAAGGCAAACGAGCGAACCGTCGCTTCCGAGCAGCAGCCATCCACCGGGGGACACAATGCCCTTGCCAAGGCAGGCGAATCGGCGGGTGAAACGCTGGCCCGGCAGATCATGGCATCCTGGCGGCAGGACCAGGAAGGTCGTTCCGTTATCGACGTGATGGTCGAGGGCACCAGCGGCCGAATTGCGAGCTTCGTAAAACTCCGCACGGCCATTTCCTCCTTGTCCGGCGTCAAGGAGTTGCAGATGAAAGAGATGAGCACCGATCAGGCCACCATTGCCGTCAATTACCAGGGCACGACCCGCTCCATGGCCGATGCGCTGTTGCTCAAAACCTTCAGCGGCTTCGGGATCGATATTTACGAGATCACCCCCCAGGTGATCCGTATTCGTCTCATCGACAATTAGTATTATTCCTTGACAGCCACAAGCCAGAGTGATATCTGCATCAATTCATGTAGGCGCGTAGCTCAGGGGGAGAGCGCTTCCCTGACACGGAAGAGGTCGTTGGTTCAAATCCAATCGCGCCTACCACTTGCAAACGAAAAGCCCGGGTTTTTACCCGGGCTTTTTGCGTTCAGGCGCCGGTGAGAATGCGTCTAGTGCCAAACGGCAAAACGCGGTCTTTTTTTCCGTGAGGGCAAGTTCTCAGAGAGGCCATGCCGTCACATTTGCAGCAGTATAAGGTCCGATAGAATTTCATCGGCAAGATGCACTTTTTTGAAAAGCTCACTTTTTCAATCTGTATATCGGAATTTCAGGAATCATGTTGACATCGTTATAGTTAGTTGATATTGGAACTTATTTTTCCATAAGATTTTGAAGGCGGATATCGTCCGCCTTTTTCGATGAAGTCATTACATTGAGAAAGAGGTTGGTATTGGTCTACAAAAGACCAATATAGTCAATTATTTTTATAATTTTAATTGATTCACAAGAGGAGTACATTATGATTAAGCCACTTGGTTCAGACACACTAAAACCGCTCTACGTAGCAGATGATGCAAAACGCGCAGAATTGATCAAAGAAGCTGAAGGCCTTCCTTCAATCCTTATTAGTTCAGCAGCCGCAGGAAACGCAGTAATGCTAGGTGGTGGTTATTTTACCCCTCTTACCGGCTATATGAACGTTGCTGACGCTATGAGTGTCGCTGAGAACATGAAAACCACCTCAGGACAATTCTGGCCAACACCTGTTCTCAACGTTGTTAAAGATGCTTCTGCAATTAAAGATGCAAAAAGAATCGCTCTCAAAGATCCCAACGTTGAAGGAAACCCTGTCATCGCAATTCAGGATGTTGAAGCGATTGAAGAATTTACCGACGCCCAAATGGCTACCATGACAAAAGCCATCTACGGTACCGATGACATGGATCACATTGGTGTTTCAGTGTTCAATACTGTTGGCAAGGTATGTATCTCCGGTCCCATCCAGGTTCTTAACTACTCTTACTTCACCGAAGAATTCAAAGGCACTTTCAAAACAGCTGTTGAAATTCGTGACGAAATCAAAGAGCGCGGTTGGGAAAAAGTTGTTGCTTTCCAGACCCGTAACCCAATGCATCTTGCTCACGAAGAGCTTTGCAGAATGGCCTACGAAGATGAAAAAGCCGATGGCATCCTGATCCACATGCTTCTTGGCAAGCTAAAAAAAGGTGACATTCCTGCCGACGTTCGTGACGCATGCATCCGTAAAATGGTTGAAGTTTACTTTCCGCCGAATACCGTTATGGTTACCGGTTATGGATTTGACATGCTTTATGCAGGTCCGCGTGAAGCTGTTCTCCACGCATGCTTCCGTCAGAACTGCGGATGTACTCACCTGATCGTTGGCCGTGACCACGCTGGTGTTGGTGACTACTATGGTCCGTTTGAAGCTCAGGAAATTTTTGACCCGATCTCAAAAGATGATCTTCAGATTGACATCTACAAAGCTGACCACACTGCATACTCCAAAAAACTTGACAAAGTTGTCATGATGAGCAGAGTTGAAAATCACACGAAAGAAGACTTCGTACTTCTTTCAGGTACAAAAGTTCGTGAAATGCTCTCGAAGGGTATCAAGCCGCCTAAAGAATTCTCAAGACCGGAAGTTGCGGACATTCTGATCAATTACTACCAGTCCATACAATAGAATTTAAATTCTTTAAAACAGCAGTGAGATGAGATTTAAAGCCCGCACAGTTCATGTGCGGGCTTTTTATTTGTTCCTAAATTAAACGATTCTCATGAGGACCAAAATTTGAATCGCCTATTTTAGGTTTAAAACAATGGGCTCTGATTCGTTTATATAATACCGATCAGCATACGCGTCCCCATAACGAACAGCAAAACCGCGAAAACCTTCTTCAGCCGGTCCACGGGGAGGCTGTGCGCCAGGCGCACCCCCAGGGGGGCGGTCAGTATACTGGTAAGCACAATCCCCAAAAGAGCGGGCATATACACATAACCCAAAGAATATGCGGGCAGGTCCACGGCTTTCAAGCCGTTATAAATATATCCGATGGTTCCGGCAATGGCGATGGGAAACCCGATGGCCGCGGAGGTGCCGATGGCGTGGTGCACGGCCATGTTGCACCAGATCATGAACGGCACGGAGAGCGTTCCTCCGCCGATGCCCACCAGGCTCGAAACGATGCCGATGACGTTGCCCACACCGAACATGCCCGCATACCCCGGGATATGCCGCGACGGTTTCGGTTTTTTGTTGGTCAGCATCTGAACACCGACATAGTAGAGGAAAACGACAAAAAACCCTTTTAAAAACTGGGTGGACAACTGCGCGGCGATGCAGCTCCCGATAAACGTACCGGTAAAAATACCGATAACGATCTTTTTCACCACATCCCAATGCACGGCGCCACGCTTATGGTGGGCGCGGAAACTGGAAACCGAGGTAAACATGATGCTGGCCAGCGACGTTCCCAGGGCGATGTGCATGATCACGCTGTCGGGAATGCCCTGACGAACGAAACAGAAAATCAACATGGGAACGATAACCAATCCTCCGCCGATTCCCAAAAGACCTGCCAAGACGCCGGCAATGGCGCCAACCAAAACATACATTAAAATGATAGCTGTCATTTTGAACACTCCCCGAATTGTTTTTTTGGACCATAGCTCCTTACATAAAGAAAAAAGTCCGTTATCATTTTTATCGGTGCGCCACAAGGTTTATACCTTTACTTTAAGCGATCAATGGTTTAGCTGAAATAAGGGCGAGATTTATCTGAGTTAATATTGGCGCGGATCTTAAGTGAAAAAGGAATGCGAATCCATGACGACACAACAGACCCCCAAAGTTCTCACACCAAACAATCGGCGGCGTATCGGCGAACAATTGCTGGCCGATGGCCTCATCAGCGGCAGTCAGCTTAAACAGGTCCTGCAGCACCAATCCCAGGTCGGCGGCCAGATAGGATCGATCCTGATTGAGATGGGCTATGTCCATCTCGAAGACCTCCTGGATCTGTTGGGCCGCCAGTTCGGCGTCCCGGGAATCAATTTGTACCAGTGGAAAATCGCGCAGGAGGTCCTGCAACTGTTGTCCCCCCAACAGATGGCCGACATGAAGGTCCTGCCCCTGGCCCTGGACGGAAAGACCCTGATCCTGGCCATGGTGAACCCCGAGGACCAGAAAACCATCAGTTCCCTTGAGCTTTCGCTAGGCAAAACCATAAAGCCCGTCGTCATGCCGGCCTTTATGGTGGAAAATGCCATCCGGTACGTCACTGACAACCCCGGTGTAGGGCTGCGCGGCGACGTTCTGGCGGAAATGGAGGAAATTGAAAAAGGCGAAAAAGCCCCGGGACTGATGCAGCTGTTGCGCTATGCAAAGAAAAAAGGCGCCAACGACATGCTCCTTACCGCCGGCTCCCCCCCAGCCATAAAAGACGGGAATTCCCTGAAAAGGATGGCAATTCCCGCGCTGACTCCCGAAGACTGCCGGTCTTATGCCCGGGAGATGGTTGACGGGGAAAACTGGCAGACCTTCAAGGCGCGAAACGAACTTGATTTTTCAGCCACGTTCGAGGGCATCGGCCGCTTTCGGGTGGCGCTGTACCGCCAGCGGGGATCGATTTCCATGGCTCTGCGGCCCATCATGGACAAGGTTCCGCAGCTGTCGGCACTCAATCTGCCCGAATGGCTGGCCAAATTCGCGCTGTGTCCCCGGGGACTGATTCTGATCACCAGCCCGGCGAGCCAGGGCAAAAGCACCACCCTGGCCGCGATGGTGGATGTCATCAATTCCCGCCGAGGATGCAACATCATCACCCTGGAAGACCCCGTCGAATATCTGCACACGTATAAAAAAAGCAACATCAACCAGCGGGAGGTGGGGCGCGATGTGGCCTCCTTTGCCGAGGGCATGCGCACCGTGCTGCGGCATGCGCCGGATGTCATCGTCGTAGACGAAATGCGCGACAAGGAGACCTGCCGCGCCGCCCTGCAGGCCGCCAATGCCGGCCAACTGGTGTTGGCGACGCTCCACTCGGACAATGCCACGTCCAGTATCGAACGAATTGTGAACCTGTTCGAGCCCCACGAGCAGCGCCTGGTCCGCGGGACGCTAGCCGATTCGCTGCTGCTTTCCCTCTCCCAGCGGCTGATCACGAAAAAAGACGGCAACGGACGGATTTTAGCCCTGGAGTATTTTATCAACAGCAGCCGCATGAAAGCGGTCATCCGCGAGGGCAAAATCCAGCAGGTCCGCACACAGATGCAAAAGGGCGGCAAGCACTTTTTGGGGATCGATCTTGCCCTGGCCCGACTGGTCAAAAAAGGCGTGATTCGAGCGGAAGAGGGCCTGAACCATTGCGAGGACAACCGATTTTATCGGGGATTGATCCAGCCGCCTGAAAAGGAGGCCGAATCGCAGGAAGACGCCACGGACGAACAGAGCGCATAGTTATTCGACATAGCGATTGCCGCGGCCATGGGCCACACCCACAACGCGCCGGTATCTTATCAAATGCCGTATCACTCGTAGGTTGGTTCGAGCGTAGCGACACCCAACAACCGACTTTTAATCCACGTTGTTGGGTTTCGTGCCTCAATCCAACCTACAAAGGCGCTATCGGTATCACAATCGTCTTTTCTCGACACCGATGGCCGCTTCTATTCGGCAGGCAAAACCAGATCGGCCGGAAGCGGGATGCGCTCGCCCGCTGGATAGCCACGCTGTTGGATCAACTCCTTCAGGTGATCGATACGTCGGCGGTTTTCCGGATGGGATGCGAAATAATGGCCGAAGCGGCCCGGGTCTTTGTCCTTGGGCATTCTTTCGAAAAAGTCGGTGGCACCCGCCACATGCCCGTAAAGGCAATACAGGGCTTCCAGACCGAATTCGTCGGCCCGGTTTTCCTGTTTGCGCGAAAAGCTCATCTCGGTCAACACCACGCCCTGCCCGATCATTGAACTGACATTGTTATCAGCCCCCATCAGCAGTGTGGATGCCGCTAAAAGCACCAGGCCGCGTCCCAGGCCCCTCAAATGATCACGGTTGACGAAGTGCCCCAGTTCGTGCCCCAGGACAAACGCCAGTGCATTTTCGGAATCCATCTCGGCCAACAACCCGCTGAATACGATCATGTGTCCGCCGGGCAGAGCCGCGGCGTTGATCTGCCTGGAATCAAGGACGTGGACGGTCACCGGATAGGGCAGCGGAGCGCACTTGGCCTGCAACCGATCCACCAGGGCCTGAAGCGCGCGCGTGGACGGCTCGATCTGCTCTTCTTTATCGAATTGCCGCATCAAAGGTGCGGCCAGCTTTTTTTCCAGATCCGGGGAAATACGGGGGACGATCAGGTCAACGGCCAGGCCCAGAACCAGGTAGACGCCCACCACGATCGCCAGCAGGCCGCCGGCAAGGATGACGAATTCCTTCAGGGGATTGGTCGGCGAGACATTGACGTTGGATTCGGGTTGCCGGGGGGTGAATTTCAACTATTTCTCCAAGGTGATCGCCGTTCCATAGGCCATGGCCTCGAGGCAGCCAATGTTCTTTCGTTTGGACTGTTTGCCGATGGCCGAGGTCTCGATGCGTACGTTGACGATCAGCGTGGCGTCGCCGGCCATCTCCTTCATGCGCAACACCGCTTCCCGGCGAGCCCGGTCCACCAGGCTTTCGTAGGATTTCACCCGGCCGCCGAAAATATTGCGCAGGCTGGCCAGGATTCGTTTGAAATAATCCACGGAAATCACGGCGCTGCCTACCACTACGCGGGCATCTCGGATTTTATCATCAGAAATACCCGCGTCCTTCATGGTGACGGCCGGGATGCCGACGAGGTCAGTTTCCCGCTGCACAATCGAGCGATAGTGCCGTTTCTCGGCCCATGTTCCGGCGCCATAACCCAAGGCCAGAAGAGAGATGAAAAATATCAGATCGATCATGACAGATCTCCTATTCCACGCGTACGGCGGTTCCGTAGGCATATAGCTCGGCCGCGCCCTGGGCCACGGAGGATGTGGAAAAGCGGACATTGACAATGGCGTTGGCGCCAAGCTGGCGCGCCAGCTCGGTCATTCTGGCCATGGCCTCGTCCCTGGATTCCTGAAGCAGCTGGGTGTAACCCTTCAGCTCGCCCCCAACCAGATTTTTCAAACCGGCCATGAAGTCCCGACCGATATTCTTGGCCCGGATGGTGCTGCCCGAGACCAGGCCGAAATGTTCGACGACACTTTTTCCGGGAACCGTTTCGATGTTCGTGATGATCATTGGCCCTCCGTTCTTGTTGTAAGATTGAAAATGAGTAGTGCTTCTTGATTTGCTACTATCATCGGATAGAATACGGTGGAACATTAACGATATCTGGCACTCAATCGCAATCGCTACCATTCTTCCCTATTTGATAGCGATGCCGATGGCCGATGCGCTGGTTTCGATTCGCTTATGCCCATCCACGAACAGGAAGGTTTGCTATAGATCAAGGCCCCGATGACGATTATCGCGGCAGGGCCGTTGCCACAGCCATGGCCCGCACCGGCGCGGGATAGCCCTCCACGGTTTTCGAGGGATCGTTTGGATCAAGAAAGTCCGACAAGCTCAGGGTGTCGATCCAGTCGGTGCGGCGCTGCTCTTCCGGTGTGGTCTTGGAAATATCCACGCAACGGATCTCGCCAAACCCGCAGCGCGCCAGCCAATGAGTCAGGCAATTGACCGTGGGAATAAAAAAGATATTGCCCATCTGCGCATAGCGCTTTTCCGGAAACAGTGCGGTTTCCGAATCCCCTTCGATAATCAGCGTCTCCAGCGCCAGCAGACCGCCGGGCGCCATCATTTTATGAATTGAAAGCAAGGTATCCAGAGGCGAGCGCCGGTGATAAAGAATACCCATGCACAATACCGTGTCGAAGCAGCGGCGCATGGCCGGCATCTCCTCCAGCTTGAGGGGCAGGCAGCACACGTTGGGCAGGCCCAGGTAACCCGCAAGAGCCAGGTATTGCAGGTAAAAGGTAAGGTAGGGTTCGATGCCGATCATGACTGCGGGCTTGCGGGCGGCCATCCGAAACAGATAATACCCGCAACTGCTGCCGATATCCAGAACCCGCTTGCCGGTCTGGTCCCCCAGGTGATCGGCCAGCCGGTTCCACTTGATGGCGCTGTTCCACTCGCAGTCCAGATCGATGCCGAAAACCTCAAACGGCCCCTTACGCCAGGGCTTTAGGGCCTTGAGCCCCGCCAGCAGGGAATTGTACTGGCTTTTCTCCAGATCATGGGCACTGCCGATGCGGATGCGGTCTTCATCGATCTCGATCGAAGACGGCCGTACGCCGGGCAGGGCGCCTACGGCCCGCGCCAGGTTGATGCCCTTTTTGTCGCGCTCAAAAATGGACCGGTGGCGTGCCTGGACCGCTTCCGTCAAAGCCGGGGCATAGGGCGACAGCACCGGATCACCGGATAGCATTTCCAAAGGATTTATTTGATGCAGATCCATGAGCAGAAATTAAACCATTTCAACCAGACATCGAATTCGGTGAACCCGCAGCGCCGCAACCGGTCGTGGTGCGCGTCCACGGTCTCCGGAACCAAAACGTTTTCCAGGGCCTCGCGCTTCTGGCTGATCTCCAGCTCGGAGTACCCGTTCTCGCGTTTGAAGCGATAGTAAAAATCGATTTGAAGATCGGACAGGCGCTGGTCGGGATGAACGGTCTTTTCCGAAAAAAGCAAAACGCCGCCGGGGACCAGGGCCTTGTGAATCCTTTGGAGCAAGGCGTCGCGGTCCGCCGGTGGAATGAACTGAAGAGTAAAATTGACCACCACCACCGAGGCATTCTCCATCTCCACATCTCGAATGTCTCCGCAAACCATATTAACGCTGCCCAGCCGATCAAACCGCTCAAGCTGACTCTCGAACTCGTCCAGCATGGATGGAGAGCTGTCGACGGCGACCATCTTAAAATCAACTTCCGGCATTTCACCGCAAAGGGCCAGGGCCAGATTGCCGTTGGAGCATCCCAGGTCATAGATCCGGGTGCCCGGCCGGTAGTGCTGCCGGGCCACCCGGGCCTGCTGACGGACAATCTCGCCGTACATGGGCACCGACCGGTGGATCATGTCGTCAAACACCGTGGCCACCGCTTTGTTGAACTCGAACGGCGGAACCTTGCCTTGCGGTGCGCTGTAAATGCGGTCCCTGGACATCAGTCGACGCTTTTGCCCGGCAAAATCAGATTGAGAAGCACACCCAGAACGCCGGCGAGACCGATGCCGCCCAGGGTGAATGATCCGAAGGGCAGCACCATGCCCCCGATTCCGCAAACCAGGATCAAGGCCACGATGGTCATGTTGCGGGGAAGGGTCAGATCCTCGCCGGCCTTGACCAGGGTATTGAGCCCCACCACGGTAATGGCGCCGAACAGCAGCAGCATGATGCCGCCCATGACAGGAACCGGGATGGTTTGCAGGATGGCCCCCATTTTACCGATAAAGGCCAGGGCAATGGCGAAAAGGGCGGCCCAGGTCATGATCCCGGGATTGAACATGCGGGTCAGGGTCACGGCGCCGGTCACCTCGGAGTAGGTGGTATTGGGCGGTCCGCCGAGCATGGAGGCAAAAGCGGTGGCGATGCCGTCGCCCATCATGGTGCGATGGATGCCGGGATTCTTGACGAAGTCCTTGCCCGTCACGGTCCCGATGGCCAGAATGTCGCCGAAATGCTCGATGGCCGGCGCGATGGCCACGGGCACGATGAAAAAGATGGCCTGCAGATTCCACTCGGGCATTACGAAATCGGGAACGGCGAACCAGGGAGCGTCAAAAAGCGGCTGGAAAGAAACCAGGGCCGGGCCGGTAAAGTTTTGCAGGGCGCCGGGGTCGAAGCCGGCCTGGATGGAAGCCGACAGACCCACGGCATCCAGGACAAGGGCGGTCAGATACCCAGCGGCAATGCCGATCAGAATCGGGATTAACCGAAACCATCCCTTGGCCAACAGAGAGGTCAACACGGTCACCAGAAGCGCCACCCCGGCAACGATCATGGCCGAATTCTGGGGGACCAGCCAGGCCGATCCGTCTCCGGTGCGTCCCATGGCCATATGCACCGCCGTGGGTGCCAGCACCAGCCCGATCACCATGATCACCGGGCCAACCACCACGGGCGGCAAAAGGCGGTGCAAAAACCCGGAGCCAAAGGTTTTGACGCACAAACTAAGCAAAACGTAAAGCAGGCCGGCGGCGACCAGGCCGCACATGGTCGAAGGGATGCCCCAGGTACCGACACCGTGGATGATGGGGGCGATAAAGGCAAAGGACGAGGCCAGAAAGATCGGCACCTTGCCCTTGGTGATGGCCTGGAAAATCAGGGTGCCCGCCCCGGCCGTGAACAATGCCACGTTGGGATTCAAACCGGTGAGCAGGGGCACGAGGACCAACGCGCCAAAAGCAACGAACAGCATCTGGGCGCCTATCAGGGCGTCCTTGGGGTTGAATGTGTAATCGGTAGTGGAATAATGCGTGGTCATGACACCTCCTCTTTCTGGCTTCCGGAGAAAATTTTGGCACGGAATCGATAATTGTCGAGCCGGTCTATAGGCGTAAATCCACGGGTGTGTCAAGCGCTCCCCGAGCCTTCGTCCGGCCTGGCCTTTTCTCGCTATCGAAAAGAAAAAGCTTTACAAATCCAATTGTTGTGGCGATATCAAATACTATGCTAAACATATACATACCCAAAGCAGGCGATTCAAATTTTGGTCCTCATGAAAATCGTATTAATCATAATGCATTGCGCCATGATGACCTCCCAAAATTTGAAACCCGTTGGGTTTGCCGATCTTATCGCATCTGCAGCGTTGGATGCCTTCCCGCATAGGAGGGCTATAGCGGAAAGGACATCCGCCTTGTATATGCGGCAAGCTCGACAATCGCCTGCTTTAGGTTATTGGTTAATGACGACAACAGGCTGGAAGGTATGCGAAAAAGGACTTCATTATCACTGATCCGGCGATACGGCACCTTGTGCATGGTGGTTCTGGTTCTTTTTCTGGCGCCTCCGGCGGCGGCCGACATCTATATGTATATCGACAGCCAGGGCGTCATGCATTTCACCAATGCACCGACATCAAGCGACTACAAACTGTATATCAAGGATCGGCCCAAACGCAAGGGCGGCGGCATCGACTCCAACCGTTTCGACCGCTACATCAACGAAGCCGCCACCTTGTATGGTGTTGATTTCCCGCTGATAAAAGCGGTCATCCGGGCCGAGTCGGCATTCGACCCCAAAGCCGTTTCCCACAAGGGCGCCATGGGGCTCATGCAAATCATGCCTCAGAACTTTAAATCCCTCAAAATTCATGACCCGTTCGACCCCTGGCAGAACATCATGGGCGGCGCCCGCTACCTGAAAGTGCTGATCAACCGCTTCAAGGGAAAGGTGCCGCTGGCGCTGGCCGCCTACAATGCCGGCCCCCGTGCGGTGGACACCCACCGCGGCATTCCACCGATTCCGGAAACCGAAACCTATGTCCAACGAGTCATGCGGTTTTTTCACCTGTATAAAAAAGAGTGCTAACGCCGCCCCATATAAACCAGAAAAAGCCCCGCGACCATCATCACCAACCCGAAACGGCGCAGGGCCTCCGGCGCCGTTTGCATGAGCGTGGCCATCCAGCTCTTCATTCGATCCGGCGCCAGAAAATAGGGTGCGCCTTCAATAATCATCACCATGCCGATCACACAAAGAAAATAATCCATTCACACCTCGGTAAAAGTCAGCATTGTAGCCGGCCGGCAACCCCCGTGTCGCGCTAATCAAATTTTAACCCGCCACTAACACTGCCCGAATACAAAAAATCCATTTAGTAAGATTGAGAAAAGATGAAACCCCATGGGGCTGCAACAGGGGTATCACATGGATCAACGCATTGCGATCATTATCTAAAATCCATCCATGATCCGCCGGCACAACGTAAGGAATGTTGCCATGCACAAGCACAACCCGCCGCTCGATGCACAGCAGACCGATCTCATCCGATTCGAGCAACATTTCGGCAATCCGCTCATACGCCACGCCATGGGCCTGGCGGGCAAGGCTGTAAGTCCTTTACTGGGAATCGGCCGAATTAACAAGATTTACCGGGAACTGTCGGCTGCACCGGCGTCCGAACCCTTCGGCCGGATCCTGCGATTGTTCGATATCAGCTACCGGATCACCTCCGACGATCTGGCGAAAATCCCCGACAACAAACCGCTGGTGGTTATCGCCAACCATCCTTTCGGCGGCATCGAGGGAATCGTCCTGGCCGATCTGTTGACGCGCCTCCGACCGGACACCAAAGTGCTGGGCAACTATCTTCTCCAGCGCATCGAACCGATCGGGGAGTCGATTATTCCCGTCGATCCATTCGGCCGCAAATCCTCGATCAGCGCCAACGCCAAAACCTTTCGGACCTGCCTTCGCTGGCTGAAAAAAGGCAACTGCCTGATCGTGTTCCCCGCCGGCGAGGTCTCTCACATCAGCGCCCGTCAATTGCGCGTCGCCGACCCCGCGTGGAGCCATCACATTGCAAGCCTGGTGCGCATGAGCGGCGCCCATGTGCTGCCGATCTACTTCCCCGGACGCAACAGCCTGCTGTTCAATGCCGCGGGCCTTGTACATCCGCGCCTGCGCACCCTGATGCTGGGCAGGGAGCTGCTGGCCAAACGATCCTCCCGCATCTCGTTGTTTGTCGGCCGGAGCATTTCTCCCGATAAAATGAAATCCTTCACGGACGATAAAGATCTCATCCGTTGGCTGCGGTTCAAGACCTATTTTATCGCCAACCGGCTGGACCGCTACGGGAAACTGGTAAAGCTGCCGTTCACACGCGGTAAAAAAGAGCAGATTGTGCGAGAATTGATCCCGCCCGTTCCAAGGGCGCGGATGTTTTCCGAAGTGGCGGCGCTGCCCGAGAAGTGCCGTCTGCTGACCCATAAAAAAATGGAGGTTTTTATTGCCGACAGCCGACAAATCCCCAACATGCTGCAGGAAATCGGCCGGCTCAGGGAAAAAACCTTTCGGGAAGTTGGCGAGGGAACCGGCAAACCCGTGGATGTCGATCTTTTCGACAGTTACTACCGCCACCTGATTTTGTGGAACATGGAAGCGGGCGAAATCGTCGGCGCCTATCGCATCGGCGACACGACGGCCATTCTCAACCGGTTCGGTCGCAAGGGGCTTTACACCCACTCCCTTTTTCGCTTCAAATACGCGCTGATGAATCACCTGACCCACTCCCTTGAACTGGGGCGTTCCTTTATACGCTCGGAATACCAGCGTCAGCCCAATTGCCTGGCCCTGTTGTGGAAGGGCATCGGCAGTTATCTCGTGCAACATCCCGAGTACCGAATTCTTTTCGGGCCGGTGAGCATTTCAAACAGCTACCAGCGCATCTCGAAACAGATCATGATCCAATTTCTCAAACGCAACTGCTCCTCAAGGGAATTGAGCACCTACGTCAGCCCCCGCTGCCCGTTTCGCATGTTTCCGGGGAGGCCACTGGACCATTCGGTGGTCGGTTCCATCGATGACGTCTCCATGTTGATTTCCGAAATCGAAAGCGACGGCAAACGGGTTCCGGTTCTCATCAAACATTATCTCAAGCTCAATGGCCAGTTCATCGCTTTTAATGTGGACCGGGACTTTTGCAACGCCGTGGACGGATTGGTGGTCGTGGATCTAATGACAACCGACACCAGATTGCTTGAACGGTTCATGGGGGCCGGGGGAGCCGCATCCTATCTGGAATATTGGTCAGAAAAGAGGCGGCGCGAGGCGTAGGCACATGAAATTACAAAGTCCAAAAACAAATTTCAAGTAAAGCTCAATATTTAAATTACAAACGCCGACACCGCGGTCTTATTCTTATGCCGAGTCAGACATTGGGAGTTGGAATTTCTTTTATTCACAGTTGCTTCCATGATAGACGCAACCTGCCATTTTTGAAATGGCATCCGTTTTTTTTGCCGCAATCCGCTTTTCTAAATATTTTTTTCTTCTTCAGTGATGGCATCCAGCATACCGTGAAACGGTGGGTGTAGTTCTACCCACTTTATCGTTTCCGAATATTTTCTTCTGAAATTACAATAGGATCTATGGAAGGGGAGGTGGTGGCGGCGGCAGGTGATAGAATTTCTTCCCCATACTCTAAAGTTTTCCGGCAAAACGCCGATTACCGTCTTCAAGGAATATATACTTAAAATTCGACAGTTTGGTGGAAAAATAAGAGCGGCCATACCTCGCCGGCCACACGGTTCCTATTAGTTGAATGTCATTTTTCCAATAACGCTGATATCCGTCCCAAAGCTGCTCTCCCACTGAACGCCAACAGCAAAACCCATTATTCTTCCCTGCGCAGAAGTACCGCATCTGACCTCCACCTACCGGGTGACGCTGAGAACACTCATTCTTGGAGGTGTATCATAACATGCAAACGTCATTCAGCAGCAAAATCGCCGCACATGGGGAAATCGCCGAGATCAAAAGGATCTACTCGGCGATCGAAGCATCATTATCTCAAAAAGAGCCGGCCTGTATAGTTGTCACCAGCGGAACCGCCCGAGAAGGTAAAACCACCGTTGCCGCCGGCATCGCGGCCTATGCCGCCCGTCAAAACGGCAAACCTGTGCTGGCCATGGACTTGAACTGGTATTCCCCCTCACTTCACGAAAGCTTTGGGCTGGACCTATCCTTCGGGTACGACACGCTCAAGGGGGCCACCGCCATTTCCGATGTCGCCCAACCCTCCGGTCTGGACAATCTGGACGTGATCCCGGCGGTTCAAACTTCTCTCGAGGAGGATATCCCGTTCGCACAGGCAGATACGCTGGCGACCGAAATGATAAGAAAGGCACGCGAAAGCTATCGGTTCGTGGTGGTGGATACGTCGGCCATGTATCCGCCCAACCGTCGCATGATTGATCCGGCGATCCTTTCCAAGGAGGCGGATGGCGTGGCGATCGTAACACTGGCCAACGCAACCCCCCGTGAGAAGGTAAAGCGGGCCATGAAAACCCTTGAAAACGCAGGGGCCAACATCATTGGCGTAATCGCCAACCAATGGAAGAACCCCATGGTTTGAGATACCCATACTTCCATTCGCTATGAGGAGGTCGCAATGTTTTTTCACTTCAAACGATTCCTGTTCGGCATCAATAAATACAAAAGCTGGCTGCTTCTTTTTTTGATACCGCCGGCGATCTTTCTGGTCGTCACGGTGTCGGTCCCGTCCCATTTCATCGTCCGCCAGGATTTACATATCCCGGCTGACACGCCTTTGGCGGTCATGTCGTCACCGACCGGGACCATGCCCGCCCAGGAGATCATATCTCAGCCCGAAAAACTGTTTCTCAACATTTTCATCCTCAGGGCGCTGTACAAAAACATGACCTCCGGGATCGGAGACTACCGCACGGACCCGCAATTCAAATTGCTGGCCGCCTCGGTTCAAGACCGGATGTCCCTGACCAGCCAGAAAAACGGCAGGATTCAGATCACCTATGCAGGACCGGACCAACAGACCGGAACCGCCATGGTGGAATTCTATTCACAGCGCCTGATCCAGAATGCCAACGCCGGTATCAAACGCACCCACACCACGCCCGCCGGCGACCGGACACCGCAACCGGTTGGAGCGCCCACCCTTAACGCGCAACGCAAACTGCTGCCGGCCTCGCAAGTCATGTCGTTCATTCAGACGGTCATCGCATCGCTTTTGGGGGCGCTGCTGCTGGTGGGAATCCTGGAATGGAAGGATACGTCGTTCAAATCTGAACGCCAAATGGCCGAATACCTGAATCTGCCCATCCTAGGCCCTGTTCCCGATCTGAACCGCGTCTATTCCGCCATGAAAAAGTAGCCCCATTCGGCATCATCGATACGACAGGCCCGGGCACATGCTTATCCGGACGATGACACTCCCGATGTGAAGGAGCATGTGAAACATTAGATCGTACCGAGCAACACGGAACGGCTACGAGAAAAGACGTCCGATCATGAAACAAAAAACACTGGCGAACCGTATGCACAAACATTGCCGTACAACCGCCATTACACTTCTCACTCTCATGGCATGCGCCATCTGCGCGTCCATTTCAGCAGAGCCGGCACGGGCTGTTTCGGTTATCGTGTCATGGGATGCAAATGATCCCGCTCCGCAAGGCTATCGCGTCTACAAACGTACTGCCGGTGGAGCTTACAACTATGACACACCTGCATGGCCCCTGGATGGCAACGACCACACGGAAACTTCTGCCATGATCTCCGGCCTGACGGAAGGTGAGACCTACTATTTCGTCGTCCGGGCTTATGATGGTGACCTTGAAGGTGAGAGTTCCGATGAGGCCCAGTTTACTGTTCCACCCGCCAGCGAGCCAGAGCCAGAGCCTGAACCTGAACCTGAACCTGAGCCTGAGCCTGAGCCTGAGCCCGAGCCTGAGCCTGAGCCTGCTCCAGCCTCTGCCCCGGACCCGGACCCAGATCCGGACCCGGAACCGGAACCGGACTCCGACCCTGCACCTGAGTCGGATACTGATGCTGAGCCGGAACCGGATGAGGAAAAAGCGATCAGTGGCATCGAACCGCCGGCGCCTTCGGTTCCCACCGGCGTTGAAATTGCGACACAACCATCGTTGGAGATTTTTAACAGCAGCTACGGCCACCACGGATGGCTCGCCATCCAATGGGAAGAGAGTGTACCGGCCGAAGGAGAGTCCCGCATCGCGTTTGGAGATATCGATGGGGACGGCCTGGATGAAATCGTCATCGGCCTCGGTATGGAGTATGACGGCGCTCTTCCCGGCGGCCTTTTCCAGGTGATTGATGATGATTATTCAGTGCTTGGATGGGGACAGATCGACTGGGCGGACTACAATATCGCCAACGGAGAAACCTACCCCAGTTGCGGTGATCTTGACGGCGACGGCGACGACGAAATTCTGATGGGTCTGGGTGACGGCGGCCAAGGCAAAGTGGAAGTCTTCGACTACCAAAACGGTATCGTGGTGCATCAAAGCTGGTTGACCGTCGACTGGCCGGAATACAACGAGGCTCTGGGGCATGCCCGGCCGGCGACCGGCGACATCGACAATGACGGCTGGGATGAAATCGTCATCGGTCTGGGTACGGACTACTCCGATCCATTGGTGCCGGGCGGCAGATTCCAGGTCCTTGACAACGACTTCACTCACCTCGCCTGGGGCGAAATCGACTGGCCGGCTTACAATCAAACCAACGGCGAGAGCTATCCCTCCATCGGCGATGTCAACGGGAACGGTAACGAAATGATTTTCATCGGCCTGGGCCTGGACGGTGGTGGCCGAGTAGAGGCGCTTGAATACATGGGCGGCACTGTTTCCCACTACCAATGGATCACGGTGGACTGGGACGATTACAACGAGGCCATCGGGCAAACCAGACCTGTCACCGGCGATGTGGACGGAGACGACATGGATGAAATTATCGTCGGACTGGCGTCCAATCCCGATGACCCCGACATGCCTGCCGGCCTGTTCCAGATTTTCGATGACGACATCTCCCATATCGCCTGGGCGGAGATAGAATGGCCGGATTACAACGCCGCCAACGGCGAGAGCTTCCCCGCCAGCGGCGACATGGACGGGGACGGTGTCGATAACATCATCATCGGCCTCGGCCGGCTTATCACTGACGCTGTAGTTTCGGATTCGGAAGATGCTGCAGCTTCGGCATCGGAAGAACAGATCACCGTACCTGAAAGAATCACCCAGTCCGGCGGCGGTGGGGGTGGTGATGGTGGTGGTGGTGGCGGTGGCGGTGGATGTTTCATCAATGCGGTAGGATCGCGCTTCCCATAACCCTGCTAACCGTAAGTGGCTATTTTTTGATTTTTCGGTAAACAAAAAGCAGCAACAGTGCACCGACTATGGCTAAAACAAAGCTGCCGATATTGAAACCGGAGACACTCCCCAGGCCAACGAGCGATCCGAGAAAACCACCGACAAATGCGCCAGCGATTCCCAGAAGAATTGTGATAATGATTCCGCCGCCATCTTTTCCCGGCATAATCCATTTTGCAACAATACCAACGATCAGCCCCATGATAATCCAAGATAGAATTCCCATAACATTTCCTTTTTTTAATTTTATTGAAAGTTTCGAGACCCCATTCCCTGCTATTTAAAGCATTGCTTGACTTCTATAACCCGTTTCTCCCGAAACTTTCAATTTTTTCTTTCCGGTTTCTCTCAAGGTTTGGCGGCTGCTGTTTATTACACTTTTAACCTTTTGTTTTTGATATGTTTTCATGGCGTCGAAACGCCGCACTGTCTTGTGCAAACTAATTTTTAACAAATCGTTCGATGGGAACGTGTAAAGGATGGAGAATCGAGACTGCCCATCGTCGCGCTTCTATGTTTCAGGTACCCTGCGTCCATGAATTGAGATATGTTCTCTGCTCTTCGGTGAGACCATCAATGCCGATGCCCATGGCGTCCAATTTGAGACGCGCGATTTGAGCGTCGATTGCCTGGGGCACGGGGTGTACTTTTTCCTCCGGCTGGATATCTTCTCTAACGAGGTATTCGCTACACAAAGCCTGGTTGGCAAAACTCATATCCATAACACTGGACGGATGACCTTCGGCTACCGCCAGGTTGACCAGGCGTCCTTGCCCAAGAACATGCAAATGGCGGCCATCATCCAGAACAAATGCCTCAAGTCCGTCACGGACAATTTCTCGTGAAACGGACATGGCCGCCAGCGCTTCCAAATCGATTTCCACGTTGAAATGACCGGAATTGCACATAATGGCGCCGTCCTTCATTTTTTCGAAATGCTCTCGGGCAAGGACTCGTATATCGCCGGTCACCGAGCAAAAGAAATCGCCGATGGCAGCGGCCTCGGCCATCGGCATGACTTGATAGCCATCCATAAGCGATTCCAGTGCCCGCAGCGGGTCGGTTTCTGTGACGATCACCCGTGCACCCATTCCGGCGGCACGCATGGCGACGCCCCGTCCGCACCAGCCATAACCGGCAACAACAAAATTGCTGCCCGCCAAAAGTCGGTTGGTGCTCCGCAGGATCGCGTCCACCGTGCTCTGGCCAGTCCCGTAGCGATTATCGAAAAAGTGCTTGGTAGCGGCATCATTGACGGCGATGACAGGATAAGCCAACATGCCTTCCGCGGCCATGGCTCTCAGACGGATCACCCCGGTGGTGGTCTCCTCGGTCCCGGCGAGGATTCCATCCAGCAGGTCCCGGCGCTTTCCATGAATGGTATTCACAAGGTCCGCGCCGTCGTCCATGGTCAGATGCGGTTTGAAATCCAATACGGCATGGATATGGCTGTAATAGGTTTCCCGATCTTCGTCGTGGATGGCGTTTACGTCAATCTCGTCATGCACCGCCAGGGAGGCGGCCACATCGTCCTGGGTACTCAGAGGGTTGGAGGCACAAAGATGCACCTCGGCGCCGGCCGCTTTCAGCGTCTGCATGAGCATGGCCGTCTCGGTTGTGACATGCATGCAGGCGGCGATGCATTTGCCGGCAAGGGGCTTTTCCCGGCCGAAGCGCTCTTTGATGGCAGTTAACACCGGCATGCTCCCGGCCGCCCACTCGATTCTTTTGCGGCCTTTTTCGGCCAGTTGTCGATCCAGAATATCCATGGTTTCTCCTTTTTTCCAACAATCGTTCATAATGCTTGACATCTGCTTTCGATTGTTTTTATAGGCGAATTGTACGGTTTAGTTAAATTAATCTATTTAACGTATCAATAAAGTGTGGCTTATGCTTCCGGATTTCAATCGCCTCAAGGTTTTTTACCATGTCTACCATCTGCTTAGCATTACGGCTGCGGCCGAGCACTTGCATCTGACGCCCTCCGCGGTCAGCCAGCACATCCAGAAGCTGGAAGTAGAACTGAAAGTGCCGCTCTTTACCCGCCTTCCGCGCCAGCTGGTGGCCACACCTTCCGGCGAGCGGCTATTTTCTCTTCTTCAGCCATTTATGATTGGGCTTGAACAGAGCCTTCAGGAAATCCAGGCTGCTCGCAGCCAGCCGTGCGGATTGCTGCGCCTGGGGGCGCCGGAGGCCTTTGGGGAAACCGTGCTGCCGCGCTACATGGCGGCATATCGCGAGCTTCATCCCGAAGTGCGCTTTCATCTGCAATTGGGGCATCCCAGTCTGTTACTACCGGCGGTTCGCCAGGGAAAGCTCGATTTCGCCTTTGCCGATATCTTCTCCCCCGGCGACCTGGAAGAGGCGGTCAACCGAGGCTTGAGCTTTCGCTCCGTGATTGAGGAAACCTTGATTCTGGCTTGCTCCACGCCCTATTTCCGGGATCATATCAAAGGCCGGAAGATGCCCTCGGCGCTTAATGAGGCAAATTTTATCGCCTACGATCCCTTTGGGCCGGCCCTGCGAGCCTGGATGAAACACCACTTTGGTATCACCCGGATGAAGCCTGATATCGTGCTTTCGGTGGAGAGTGTACGCGCGGTGATTACCGCCATCGAGAATCATTTGGGACTTGGCGTGGTGCCGGTCCATCTGGTGCAAGACGCCCTGGACAGTCATGACATTGCAGTTATTGCTTCACGCCGCAGCCCGGTGATCAACCATATCGCCGTGGTTCAATTGGCCAACAAGATTCCCACGGTTACGGAAAAAAGCTTCATCGGGCATGTGGAAAAACTGTGGCGGGCCGAACTCGGGGGGCAATACTGTTGACTTACCTCATTCCAACTGATTCTGGATGCGGAGATAAGTATCGTCACTGCCGGTTTTCAGGCAGACACAATTCAAGCTTTTGCATGATTTTTTCGGGTTTAAGCGATTGTCGCGATGACTTGTTTACTGGTGCTTTGGTTCAGGATTGTGAAGCATCGGCGCGCTGTTGTTTCGCCTCTCTTTTTTTGCGGTAAAGACTGACCGATCGAAAGGCAAAAAAATAGCCGGCGATGGCCAGGGGAATTCCCAGAACCAATCCGCCGACAACAAGATTCGTAAGCACCGATGGTGAGTTTTTCATTAATTCCAGGAAGGCGGAAAAGTTGAACTCGGCGGGCCATTTAAAGCATTGCCCCCCACCCAGAAGTTTCATCCCCACCCAATAATTAATCGGATAAATCAAGGGGATCGTGGCCACATTGGTGACTTGCACACCAATCATCGCGGCAATTTTACTCCATCCAAGCAGCGAGGCCAGAATCAGGCAAAAAACGATATGCATTCCGAAAAACGGTGTCATGCCGACCACAATGCCCAATGAAAAACCCAACGCGATCTGGCGGGGCTCACCCTTGAGCTTGATAAAGCGTTGATAGATGCGGATGGCCGTCGTTTTGAGTTTTGTCATTATCATCTTGCCTGTTATCGCGCCCGAACCGGGTTGCAACAAACGCCAAACCAAAATTGCGATCCATTACAACTGAATCAGGTACAATATACCGAATCGCGCCCCAAGCAAAGCGATAAAATGACAAGAGCATTGAATTCTATAACCTGCTAGTATTTTTACTAAATACGATTCTTCTTCACGTGAAATCGGATACCCGCCCCGGTGACGTCGCTCCTGCCCGTCCTCAGAAACATGATCACCCCGATGGCCTGGAGAAAAAAGAGTATGCCGGGATTCCATAAGGAGCGCAAGCCTGCCAGGACGTCCGCTGCCTGACCACTGGAGGGAAACACAAAGGGCAGGAAAAAACCGTAAACGATGGTCGCCAGACTCATGATCTGATAAACGCTGATCTTACGGTCGCCGCGATAATCAGCCCGCAGGAACTCGGAGAAAAATCGCCAGCCCTGGGAAATCAGAAGGCAGGTGAAAAATGCCCAGGCATAGGCACCATTCAGGTAAAGCAGTGTCGCCGTAAGGGCGCTGAACGTGTAGAGAACCACGGTAACGGCCTGAACGGCGAAAATTTTCTCACCAAGCAGTTTGTGAGCATAGGCGATCTTTTTGGTCTGGCCGGTGTAAGTAAAGGAAACCCATGAGAAATGGCGCCGCACGAACGCCGGCATGTCACCCATGGGTTTTCCGTAGCAGCATCCGAAACTGATGCAGGCCAGCCGCCCGACCCCCTCCCCCAGGGTGTAGCCGATCATCAGGGCGGAAAGCACGGCCATGGGTTGGAAGGAAACCGACAACCAATTGTTGGAGAAAACAGATACCGCCATGACGATCCAGGGGCCGGCAACAATTCCCAGAAACGATGCCGCGCCGATACTGAAAGTGGCCGGCTTTTTCTCAACCCGGCGGGCAATGATGCTCGACGCCGGAAGACAAATACCAAGCAGGACGACCATCGTAACGGCGAAAATCGTGAATCTGATGCCGGCCGACGCCGTGAGAACAAAAACCAGGGCCGCGCCGACACACAAAGACAGGGCGTTGAACAGACCGTAATACGTCAGATTCAGCCCTTGCCATGCCCCGTCGGAGTCTTTCCTCAAGGGAACCGTGCAAATCATCTGCCAACGTTCCTTGGGTAGAGACTTGAAACTCCAAAGATAGAGCGGTGTCAACAAAAGCGCCAGTGCCGAAACGAAAAGCAGGTTTGCCATGATTAATCCTTAAGGGGTTGGGGTTCCGGGCTCACCAATCACCAATCTCCGATTACTGTTCACCAACCACCGCTCGCCCGATTTCCGACCGGACCTTGACATCCGTCTCCACGAGAGGGGACTCAAAATGCAGGGAATAGCGGCTGGAAACATCCCGACGCAGCATGTTGGCCAGAATGTCTACTGAAAAGGCCACGCGGTTTTTCTGGAAAATCAATACATCCACGCTGCTTCCCGGACGGTAAAGGCTCTTGGGGCAGCCACGCTCCAGAAACATGCCCGGCACCACCGCCGCGGGTTCGTCATATTCGCGGGCGCTGTAGCACTGTACGATATCGCCAATCATCATGGCCACGACCTCAATCATGGCCACCAGGCCGACGCCCGTGCCGCCGGGAACATCCGTGTCAATGATGGTGACCACCCGCTGGTTTTTCGAGTAGGGTGTCACCATTGAAACCACCGCGCCGGGGTTGCACGAATGGCAGCATCCGTCGATCTCGTATATATCGGCAACCGCGCCGGCCACCGGCACATGATTGTAGTGGTACTTATCCGGTGTCAGGCGGAACAGCGCAAAATCTCCGCCGGCAAAGGCATCCAGCCACTGGGTTTTGCGCTTTCCGATAAGCTCTTCGAAAGTAAAAAATTTCTCTTTGAGAAAAAGCGAATCGTGGCGATCCATTGATCCGACAATAGTTCTGGCATCCGCCGGGGAGACAACGCGGTCGATATCTTCCGGCATGGGGCGGCACTGCCAATAGCGGATCCGGCGCTCGAAAATCTTGCGCGGCGTATCGAGCGTGGCGGGATCGGCCAGGCACTCGGAAAGATCGATGCCCATCGCCTTCATGTGGTTGCCATTGCGCCCGTGATGGAGGTTAATGGGAAAATCGTAATTGAGAAATCCCAAAAGCGCCGACATACGCTTGGAGGTCACCGCTTTGAACAAAAGCGAAGGATTCTCCCTGGCGCTGGAATAGAGACGGTTGATCAAGGCGTCGGCAATCAATTTCTCGGTGGCTACGCGGTCCGTTTCGCGGTCTATGTATTGGTGAGGACTCAATGGGCTGTTAGTGGTCATAATTTCTCCGACAAGTGGTCTTCGAAGCAGGTTCGAGAAGCTTTACACGAATATCTCAACCTGGCGCTCCCGTTTGTCGCCGCATGTGTTTCAGGGTCAACAGCATCAGCTGGATCAACCGCGTTATGGTGGCCGATGGCAAATCCTCCGCTACGATGGCGGATTTCAGATTCCGAATCCAGGCAACGGCATCCCTGCCCTTTAAAACCGACAGCAGCGCCTGGTTGTAGGTGCCGTCACGCCAGGCGGACATGCCGTCCAGGTGGCGAAGCGCTTCGCACCACGAATCAATGGCCTCCTGCATGTGTTCTTTTTTCAGCCGGTCACGATAAAAGGACTCGGCCGCCTGGTTGAATGTCTCTCCGGCCAGCTTCATGGGGGAAGATGCCCCGGCGGTTTCGCAGATCCTGCGGGTAAGCCTGCCGTCAACCGAATGTTCATCACCTGAGTCGAGCCGGGCGCCCAAATTCTCAATGGAAGAATGCATCCCGAACATCTCGATCAGCTCCGGAGCATCCGTCTTTATTTTTTCAAGCAGCGTAAATCGAAAGTCGGCCATCCGCACTCTTGTATAACCGTGATACCTTCTGCTGGAACGAATGCCGGGGGTCTGCTTGACCATTTTCTTCAGGAATAGGTTGGGCGTATTCTGCCGAACATAAAAGGTGGGGATGCCTGCCGCCACGGCAAAGAAAATCTGCCGGCGCTCGCTTTCCACAAAAGGGTGATCCGGAATGTCGGCGTGACTCACTGCGCCGGTAACAATGTATTTGTAGGCCAGGGCCGTGATCAGCGTTTGCAGGTCGGTAGCAGGCGCCATATCGCGCCCGAGACTTTCAAACAGGCTGTAATAGCGGCCTTCAAAGCCGGTGAACCCCATGGTCTGAAAATTTCTCGCCCGATAGAGCATGTAAAGAGGCATGCAGGGATCGAAGACCCCCATGTCCCCAAGGTCCTTTTTCAGCCGGGTGTCGTTGTCCACGGCGCCATCCAAAGCCGGGCTTTCGTCGGTGGCCATCAAGGCCACGAGATAGTCGATCAGGCGGAAGTCCGGCACAAAATCTCCTTTGAGCCGGAAACATCTGGCGAGGCCGTTGTCCAGCCAATCAGGTCCGAAGGGCGTTACACTGCGGCCCATGACTTGAAGCGAGGCTTTCTTTTTCCAGCGCCGCCACAGCATTCTAAGGTGAGTAAAATCCAGTTCATGGGGAAGAAAACCAAGCACGCGCTCAGGATGAAAGTCTCTGAAATCGATACGGTACGGCGCCGCAGAATAGGTCCCCACAAAAAGGGGCAAAAAATGCTCGACGATTTTTATGGACAAATCGCCGTAGTACTTTTCCTCGTAATCGCCGTACTCCGATTTCTCATCCTGCATCAATTCGCCAAGCTTGCGGCTTCCCAGACTGATGTGAGTACCGTTGTTCGCCAGACTGATATTGGACGTATTGGGCAGCACCATGAGATTATTGACGATGATGCCGGCTTCCCGCAGTTTAATCACCGCGTTGAGCTGGCTGCGGGACAAAACCGTGTGGCACAGGTGCATGTACCGGTGCTTTGTTTCGCCGTCGTTCCAGCCGGACAGGCAGGGACTCATGAAAAGGGATCGGTAAAAACTGTCCGAGATGAGGTTATTCAGCATTTTCTGACGAATGGGTGGATGGGGCGCGAAATACAACACAGCCCGCTGCCCCTCGTCGAC
This sequence comes from uncultured Desulfosarcina sp., assembly GCA_963668455.2. Lineage (GTDB taxonomy): Bacteria > Desulfobacterota > Desulfobacteria > Desulfobacterales > Desulfosarcinaceae > Desulfosarcina. Next base: position 1,236,554 of record CAXXOY010000005.1, on the reverse strand, counting down.
AAGCCTGAACCGCCGGTTGGCATACTGGATCAACAGTTGGGAAAGCAGAAAACGGAAAGCCGTTTCCCGGGCGAGGTTTTCTCCCAGCCCACCGTTTTCATCCGCCCGAACCGGATGAAAGGAGAAGGTCTCCGGTGAAGTGTTGTCGGACAGAAAATGGTTCATGGCCGACAGGCCGGTTTCGCGGATGGTGGCGTGGATCGGCGATCTGCCGATGACATCGGCCAGAGCCAGCTTCAACAGATAGCTGATGGGAACACGAATATAATCGCGGCCCTTGATCGTCACATTGAAATTGCACGTATCGCTTCTAAGAGGGCTGTCTTTACGACCCTTGTCGGCGCGCAAATCCTTCTGGAAAACGGATCGTGCGTATTCGCAGAGCAATTCCTCCGGAAAACGCACCCAACTGTTCTCCCAGACGCGCTGGGCGGTCCCATCGAGAAAGCGTTCCAGACCGATCATCTTCGAGCGGGGGGTGTCGCCCCGTTGAGCCTGTTTTTTCAAATTGCGAAAGTAGCGCGACTGTTCTATCGCGCACGCCAGGTCCACCTCATGCCGATCGCCCACGACAGCCGTTTGATATTCGTTTTCCGCTCCGGCGGTTGCATCCCTGCAAGTATATGGCAGCGACCTGGCCAACCCATCGGGGGCCGCCGTGTTTATTCCCAAAAGGTGAATCAGCTTAAAAAGATTGGCCGGTTCCATGGACGAAGGGTATGGCTGAGGCCTTTGGCCCTGCCGGTATGTGCCTGTCGGTCTTGGCAACGGTTGCATTACCCCCTATTTCCCTTTTGAAGTCTAAACTGGGCGATCATCAAAATCTAATGCATTGGATGAAAACTGACACATAATTCGACCAACACGAGTAGCGAGCCGCCTTAACCGTATACAATTATTTTTATTCCATTAGCTCTATATTAACAAACGACTAGAAATTGATTAAAGCCCCTCAATCGCTTTCTATTCCGCCAGTCAAACCGAAAACAAACACGCTGCTAACACGACTCAAACAAGTCTTGTGGTAACTATTCAAGTAGTAGAGAAGATTTCCGTTATTACGGCAACGTCATTTATACAAGGCACAACTCGCGCTAACCAAAAACTCTCCGTTTCTTAATCATTTTCTAACTTGCCATGCCCATAGAGAACTCAAATTTGTATATAACCGAAAGGAAGAAAAAGATGCGGATTGACTTGCATGTCCATTCCAAACACTCCAAGCGGCCGTCCCAGTGGATCCTTCAGAAAATCGGTTGCCCGGAAAGCTTTACCGAGCCCCTCCAGCTTTACGAAATCGCCAAACGTCGAGGGATGACGCATGTCACCATCACCGACCACAACAGTATCGACGGGGCATTGGAAATCGCCCACTTGCCGAATACTTTCGTCAGCGAGGAGATCACCAGCTACTTTCCTGAGGACGGCTGCAAGGTTCATATCCTGGCGTTGGACATCAATGAAGCCCAGCATAAAGAGATTCAAGACATACGTAAAAACGTTTTTGAGCTTAGCGATTATCTCCGGCAGGAAAAAATCTTCACCATCGCCGCCCACCCGCTCTATGCGGTGAATGACCGTTTAAAAGTCGAGCATCTTGAACAGCTTCTGTTGCTCTTTCAGAATTTCGAATTGAACGGTGCTCGCAACGCACGTGAGAATCAGACCCTGAAAACGATTATCAACAGCCTGACTCCGGCAGACATCGACCGTCTTGCCGATCAATATGATCTGACGCCCGCCTGTGAAAACGCGCATCAAAAGCGGTTGTTTGGCGGCTCCGATGATCACAGCGCGCTCAATATCGCCCGTACCTATACGGAATTCATCGGCCACTCGAATCCTGTGGATTCACTTTCCTCATTAGAAGCGTGTCAGGTTTCTGTGCACGCCGTGTCTCCGTCTCCCCAAACCATGGCGCACAACCTGTACGGTATTGCCTGGCAGTTTTTCCGTCGCAAGTTCAATTTGGGGCGCTATGCCACCAAGGACAACATGATCCGTTTCCTGGACAACTCCCTGGGTCCCGAACCCACGCCGGAACCGGGCATGCTTTCCAAGGTTTATTTTTTTATCAGCGCCCGCAAACGCAAGCACGCCAAGCACCCGATTTCCGACTCGCTGGCCGCGCTTTTGCGGCACGAAACCCAGCAACTGTTGGACGAGCACCCGGACCTGGTCACCGCGGCCTGCGGTGATGGAGCTTCCTTCGATGGCCGTGAGGAGAGATGGTTCGAATTCGTCAATCGCCTCTCCAATCGCGTAACGATCCACTTCGGCAATCATCTGCTGGACCATCTTTCCGGCGCCAATGTATTCAATATTTTCCACACCATCGGTTCCGCGGGCGGGTTATACACCCTGTTGGCGCCCTATTTCGTGGCCTTCTCACAATTCACCATGGGACGCGATCTCGGCCTGGAAGCCATCCGGCGCTTTAACTGCGAAGAAGATCATGCGGAGGCGATCGCCGAAGGAGAGATCCATGTGGCCCATTTCACCGACACCTTTTACGAAATTAACGGCGTCGCCCTGACCCTGCGTCAGCAGGTCCGCCACGCCTTGAACTGCAAACGCCGTTACACCCTGATTACCTGTGACGATCAGAACCGTCCGCCCGAAGACGGGGTGGCCCATTTTGCGCCCATCGGGACCTACGATCTCCCCGAGTACGAACTGCAAAAAATCTTTTACCCCCCTATTCTGGAAATGCTCGATTACTGCCATCAACAGGGATTCAACCACATCCACACCGCCACGCCGGGCCCCATTGGATTGGCCGCCCTTGCCGTGGCCCGGTTTTTGAAGATCCCCATCTCCGGAACCTATCACACGGAGATCCCGCAATATGTTCAGATCCTGACCGGAAGCGGATTCATGGAAGAGTTGGCCTGGAAGTTCGTCCTCTGGTATTATGACCAATTGGATTTGATTTATGCCCCTTCTCAGAGCACTCGGGACGAGTTGGTAGCCAAAGGCATCAGTCCTGAAAAGGTGCAGATTTATCCCCGCGGCATCGACATCCATCGTTTCGATCCCTCCAAACGCAATGGTTTTTTCAAAAAATGGCAAAGCGCGGAGAATGTCACCAAGCTGCTTTACGTGGGCCGCGTGTCCAGGGAGAAAAACCTTCACCTGCTCGTCAAGGCCTATCGCAAAATGCTCAAGGAAAATGCTCAAGCCATGCTGACGATTGTCGGTGAAGGACCATACCTTGAGGAGATGAAAAAAGAGGCTAAAAATCTGCCTTGCATATTTACCGGTCGTCTTGAAGGAGAAGATCTGGCCGAAGCCTACGCATCCAGCGACCTGTTCGTTTTTCCGAGCACCACGGACACCTTCGGCAATGTGGTGCTGGAGGCCCAGGCTTCCGGGGTGCCGGTTATTGTTACCGATCGGGGCGGTCCGGTAGAGAATATCATTCCTCGAAGCACTGGGCTCGTGGTCAAGGGAGATGACGTGAACGCCTTGACCAAAGCCATGCTGCAACTCGTTTCAAATCCGGTCCTGCGCAAGGAAATGGGCTTGGCCGCCCGAAAATATATGGAAAACCGGTCCTTTGAGACCGCATTTGACAAAACCTGGAAAATGTATGGCGACGTCAATAATCAAAAGCAATCGGTTGCCTGATCGCCATGCCGCTTCCCCGGCAGCATTGAGATTTCAGATCATTGCCGGTTTATATATGCAGGCATCGGTCTTTGTGCCGCATGCCTGCAAAATTTTAAAAATACAATTCTAACTTCCATCTAATGATATCCAAACCCTCATTTTTTATTCAAACCAGAAACAAACATCCAATCAACCCAACCACATAAGGAGAACGCGCATGTATTCCAATGGTGGCGGTATCGGAATCCCTGTTCGAGAAAAACCCCAAAAATCAAATTGGCGTCCGGCAAAAAACGAATATACACACAAAAACGGCAAATGCTTCGTCACTTGCCTGTGCCCCAAATGTAATACAACGCATAATGTCTACATGCTATGGACCGGCCGCGGAATGCCCCGCAAGTATTGTGTGAATTGCAAACCCCTGGTGGCTGGTTACGGAGACGCAGCGATTTATGAGGCAACGGTCTCCACACCAGGCCATTCCAGAAAAAAAGGGCACCGTTTCGAAGGTGAATAACCAAAACGAGACGTCTGTTCCTCAGGGCCGCCGTTGACACCCGAGCGGCACCGTCTTTCCGACGCATCGTTCAACCTCCATTCTTCCCCTTTTCGATAAAAAAAAGGCGGTCTGACGACCACCTTTTTTTTCATTACAAACCCTTTGTTGCTCTCAAACTACGCTGAGTAAAAATCTAACGAGGTGGGTTAACCACCACATATTGGACCTCGATACCGGAATAACAGGGTTTGTACCATGTAGATCCGCATTGGCGATAGCTAACGTTATTCACCACCACCGTGGTGCAGGAAGGAGGCATGGAGGCAGCCGCGACAATGGCTCCCACCGCAAGACCGGTAATGGCGCCGGCCACCAGGGCGGCCCCGCTATCGTGATGGTGATGATGGGGTCCTGGTCCTGGGCCTGGTCCTGGTCCTGGGCCTGGGCCGTTGTGATTCACGTTGACATTGACGTTGGTATTGTGATGCCCGCCACCGCCGCCGTGAGGCCCTCCGTGGCCGCCGCCGTGATGAACGGAGACACGCGCGGAATTGCGAACGCCAGGACCGGCTTCGGCCGCCCCGGGCAGGATAAAAGCGGTGCCAAGGCCGAGGGCCATGACCAGCAGAGCCGCTGTGACATTAAAAAAGATGGATGCGTTTTTCATGTTCTGCTCCTTGTTTTTTTAGGGGCGAATAGTTCGACCAGCTAGTTTTTTTCGTTACCGTCCGATGAAGGCATAAAATCGATGGCGTGGGCATCCTCAGGCGGTACGAACATAAATGTGGCGTCCAGAATGTCCGGATTCAAATCCCAATCGAGCCGCGCCGAATACTGTGGCTGAGAGGTCTCCGAGGTGGTGGTAATCACCAATTGAAGCGGCAGTGGCTTATCTCCTTCCTGAACCCAGATCTGCCAGTCCACATCTTCTTGCCGATAGGCGTAATGCGTGCAAGGCTTGCCGTCCAAAGTGGCTTCAGCTATGGTAACGGCCGAGGTAATGGCGTCCTTACTGCTCGCATCCGTGCCCCACAAGAACAGGTCCTGCAAAGGAAGCTGGATGCCCTTTTCGGCAAAGGTGTTTAAAACCAAATCCTTTAATGTGCCCGGAGCGGAGACGGAGACATAAAACTTATTGTTCTTGCTGTACAACGTGAGCTTCTGGCCATCAAAGTACATGTTGAAATCCATTTGCTTCTCGTCGACCTTCACCTGGGTGAAAAGCTTGTTCGGCAACTTTGCAATAAAAGAACTAGTGCCGCTCACCAGAATTTTTTGCCCCGAGTAAAGAACCTGAAGTTTCCCGTTTTTTATAGCCACTAGCGCACTGATGAACTTATGACTGAATTCAGAATAATCAATGATATCAATAAGTTACGAATTTTTGGGCGCGCCGTAACCTATTGATATCATTGCAAATATTCTCCAAGACTTCGGGGGAAAACGTAAAAAAGCTAATAAATACGGAATGTTAATGTTGCTTGCGAGGCCAGGTTGTGGTATGTTTCTTCTACCACGAAAAAAACACCAAAACCTGGAGGCCTCGCATGTTTATACTACACGACATTCTCAAAAAACTCAAAAGCCAATTCCCACAATCGGGGAAAGCCCAGGAACGTAGTGTTTGGTTCGTATACACGGTCATTGCCATCATCATTCCGTTTACATCGTCAAAAACATCCAATATCCTCCGATGTCTCAAAACGGTGTTCGGATTTGATTGGATAAAAAGGAAAAAGTTCTACACGTTCATGGCCTCTCCAAAAATTCCTTGGACACGGTTATGGCAAACGCTGTGGAAAACGATACCGGAGCCGTTGACCGATGGCATGTTGTTGATAGCCCTTGACGATTGTATCAATCCAAAAACGGGAAAGAAAATATTTGGCTGCGACAAAATTTTCGATCACGCCGCCAAGCAGAACCAATCCAGATATCCATGGGCACAAAACATCGTTGCCGTGGGGCTGTTAAAAAAGATCAAAGGACGGTGGGCCTGTCTACCTTTGAGCTACCGGTTCTATCTTTTGAAAAAAAGCATTAAACGTATCAACCGCAGCCATGGAGTGACGTTGGCATTCAAAAGCAAGCTTGCCATGGCCGCAGAGATGATCGCGGAAATTGCCGAAACCTTTCACCGTATTAAGGTGGTAATCGTCACGGACTCATGGTTCGGTAATAATGGTCTTTGGAAACCGTTGCACGGCAAACTGGGCATATGGGTTAATATGATATCGAGGCTTAGATCGAACAACAATTTGTTTGAACTGCCGGGTCCACATTCCAGTCGACCGGGACGTCCCCGGAAATATGGAAAAAATATCGGCAACGCTACGTCGCTGGCCGTTCGATTTAAATCCCTGGCAAGAGAATACACCGTCAATCTATATGGCCGCGACCGGACCATAGTCGCCTATGACCGGGTTCTTATGCTCAAGACAATCCGTTGCGCGATCAAGGTGGTGTGGGTCTACCGCCAAACCCAGTGGGTAGCGCTCTATTCAACCGATCTAACTTTATCGGCGCAGCAAATTGTCGAGTATTACGGCGCCCGATGGAAGATCGAAGCTTTTTTCAAAGAACTGAAGCGTGACATCGGCAGTGCCGACACTCAAACTCGGCACCCGCAGGCCGTCAGCAATCACCTTCACTTTTGCATGTTGGCGACAACCGTGGTCTGGATCTATGCCTGCCGGATGGAGAAGGCGCCAACACGACGGCATGCTGTCGATGGCCGTAATGGTTTTGCCTTCTCCGATGTTCGCCGGGCTGTTGCAAAAGCTGCGCTGGACAGTAATTTCAATAGGGTTTTCCCGTTGCAGCGAAAATCCGTCGTTAATTCTCTCGTGGAAGTACTACTGCGTATTGCAGCTTAGTAAAATTTAGCAAACTTTAGTAAAGAACTTCATCCCGGTAAAAATTTGAATTCACCCTGAAAACATTCAAGGTGCGCAGAAAATCGCTCATGGTGTTGAGCGCCTCCAAAGCTTCCGGTTCCAGGGTGTTTTCGGTTTGCCCGGCCGTCTGATCGGTCTGTTGGTCTGCTTGAGAGGCCGCAATACCGGTTGAAACGGTGCAAAACCACATGACGATCCCCAACACGCACCATCTCTTCCATAAATGACCTGAAAAAAGTTTTTTCATTGTTCGTTTCTCCACTAAAGTAAACGTTATATTTTTACCCCTAATTTGGGGGTTTCTATTGAAAAAAACCACAACTCGTCAACGCAAAAGCAATTTTTTTTATATATGGCGGCAGGCTCAAAAGGGCAAGCTAATTCCTTGTTAAGAAAGTACCTTGATATTTTCTAAATACAGGTGTTTTTTTGATTCCCCCTACAAAACGAGGAAAACCAACAACCAAAATTTTCGGGGTGTGACGAGGCTGGGCAGTTATTGTTCCCCCAACGACACACACCCCTGCAATTTTATGCAGGGGTGTGTGTCGTTGGGGCGTATTGCGTCTTTGTCTCCAGAATTCAGCTCGAACGCCGAGGGCAAACTGAGACCAGGGTTGCCCTCGCCCGTCCGGCTGGACTGACGCCCTCCGGTGTGATTTGCGAAATCATGTCCACCGACGGACATATGGCCCGTCTGAAGGCCTTAACGTTGGTCGGAACCAGACGTACGCAGTAGTGCACCGGAATGTTCCGGATCACCATAGGCGGCAACCGCGGATCTGCAAGACGGGCAGTACTTGCGAGGCATTCCGCGGCCGGACCAAAACAGTTGCATATTGTGAATCTCACCGCATCGGGGACACAAACAACGGATGAGTTTTTTCTTGCATTCCATGCCCATGGTGTCGGTCAAGCGTTGTGACATCGATGGTTATTTCAAAGATCTTCACTCGCTGTAATCCTTCATTCCCTAAATCTCTATCTGAAAGCCAACCATCGCGTTAAGCCCCGGCATAGTGTAACCGGGCTGATACTCGTAATCCTCATCGGTCAGGTTTTCACCGGCCACGAAAATTTCTCCCTTGTACTTACCGGCCATCCAGTCGAACATATAGCTGAATTTACCGTTGATCAGGTAGTAGCTATCCACGGTATCGTCGTTCTCGGTATTGGCCTTGCGGACCTGCGAATTGACATGGATCGAGGAGACATAGGAGCCATCCAGACTCAACTTGAAGTGTTCCAGAAAACGCCAGTTGGCGCCGCAACTGATTGTGGTTTCAGGGGCGTAAGGTAGATTTGACGGGTCGGTATCCAGCAAGGTGACCCCGGCAAAAAGAGAGAGACTATCCAATGGCTGCCAGTTGGTCGTGATCTCCATGCCCTGGATGGTGTACTCCTCTATGTTGTCGTAAAAGGGAGGATAAGGAGGAGGCGGATCGATCACGTAGCGATCCTGCCCGTCTTCGTAAAAGAAGACCAGGTCGGCCACAAGCCGTTTCGTGAAGGTATAGGCCACGCCGACCTCGAAATGATCGACGACTTCGGGATCGAGATTTTCCCAACTGTCTCCCAGAACCGGAAGGACTGCCTCGGACATGACCTGCACCTCGAGGCCGGGATAAAGCACGCCGCGCGAATAACCGGCGTGAAATTCAATGGGACCGTGGGCGACCACCAGGCCGGCGTGTGGTGCCAGTTCGCTGTCAAAATTGGAGTGCTCATAGTACCGTACGCCCATCGACGGGATCAATTCGATGCCATCCCGGTTTCCAATGCGCCAGCTGAGGGCCGCGTAAGGAGAAAGGAGATCGAAGCTGTCCCCATCCCAGGCATCGGTGCTGCCGTCTGTGTATTCCTGAGTATATTCGCCTTCAGTGTAATCCCAATCAACGCCGGCGAGCAGTTCCAATCCATGGCCGAAGGCAATCTTTTCCTTGGCCTTGAAGCCATAGAAGAGAAAATCGTTGAACAGGTCTTCGCGCACCCCGTCCGTACTGGTGGGTTGATCCAGCCAATCGCCCTCTCCAGCACTGCGGTAAAGCTTCATCTCACCGCTGAGGTTTTCGTATTCGTGGGTCAGGGCCAGGGTACCCAGGAAGGCCCGCGTCTCATAACGTCCCTCGCGTTCGTCGGGGTCTGCGCCCTCGGCACCGGGATCACAGGCGTAGTTATCATTCCACATGCCGAAAAAGGAGACATCCCAGTTCTCGCCCAGTTTTCTGCCAATCCGGCCATAAACATTGTCCAGTTGACCGTCGGCATTGTCGCGATGCCCGTCCGACTCTCTGTGACCGCCACCGATGTAATAATCCCAGCCATTGGTGTTTCCGCCATGCTCGGCCTTGGCGATGATTGTATCGTAGCTGCCGAAAGCCACCTGGGCCTTGGTGGTGTACCCCTCTTCCTTTTTGCGCTTGGGAACGATGTTGACCGTGCCGAAGGCATTACCGAAATATTGAGGCTGCGGGCTTTTGTAAACTTCTATGGAATGAGCGCCGTCGATGGACATCAGATCCAGCAAGGGGTGATTCCAGACGCTCATGAACATGGGGACGCCATCCACCATTGTTTTAATCTCCGCCCCCGGCCGGCTCGATCCCATGCCGCGGATGAAAATACCACCGCCTTCCGCGCCACCGAAAGATCCCACCGGATTGAAGCGGGACATATTGACACCCGGCGTCTGGCGCAGCGCGGTTTCGATATCCTGAGCATTGAGATCGTCCAACTGTTCCTGGGTAATGACTGTTTTGGTACTGCCGTATTCATCGGTTCGGTTGCCCTCGATGATGGGTCGATCCGTCACATAGATGGGTTCGAGCCTAGTGACCGATTGTTCTTCTTCCTGGGCCATGGCAGGCGAAACGAGAAACAAGCTGACAACCAAAAACAGCACGGTCGGCAAATGTTTAATAGCGTGGAGCTTCATTCTTCTTTCCTTTCATCTTTTCCTGAACGCTTTTACCTGTGCCTTTCAAATGGTTTAAAAGGGCTCGTCATCGCTTGTCCAACCGGGCACTGAGCAGGTAACCGTCATCGTCATCTTCCCAGAAATCGATTGTCAGGCGGCGCTTTTCGAACCAGCGCCGCATGACCTCGGGCGGCGGCATGAGATCGTTCTCAACGACCGTGCCCCCCTTGCGATGGACATCGTTGATTTTGTCAAATGAAATAAAATGCGAAATAACCATCAGGCCGCCGGGAATGAGTAAATCTAAAATCGTATCCAACGCCGCCGCGCAATCTTCGAAATGTGGGAACACCTGGTGGCAAAGCACCATATCGAACACGCCCAGTCGATCCGCCATGGACTCAAGCGATCCATGGCGAAGATCCACATTGGTAAAGCGGGCCAAGCGCTGACGTGCCGCCGCCACCATGCGCGGGCTGATGTCCATTGCCACCACCTGCCCCCGGGTACCGGTTTTATCGGCCAGAACCTCCGTCAATCGGCCGGTTCCACAGCCGGGTTCCAGCACCCTCAGGTCGGCGAGTGACCCGGTAACCGCGAACAGCCGGTCCAGCTTGCGGGTCTCATCGGGGCCATAGTCCTGATCAGCCCAATCTTCTCCGACCTGAGCATCGAAAAAGGCCGATTTTTCCCGATAAGGATCATGTGAGCGCTCGTCTCTCAATATCTTCTCCTTTTGTGAGTATTTATAACAATCGGAAAGAGGGTATAGGCCGCGCGTTAAAAAAGGGAATGCCACAGCCTGTATCGATTCCTTGCCGGAAGCGATCAAAGACCTTCGTGGTGTGTTTGACGGGAAAAACAGACGATAAAACTATTTATAACGGTGTTGCCGATCTTCTAACCGGCTTTGGAGGTAAGCATTCACATAGCGAGTAAGCCGTTGCTTGTCAAACGCTTTCTGCAACCAGAAAGAAAAGCCGTTGACAATATCACCGACCGAAGATAGTTATATTCGAAATGTCCAGCCACGAAGGCCGGAAAGGGTATCCCTTTGCGGCCTTCGTGGCTTTTTATTGCGTTTATAATAGGTGAGGAGACAAACATGCTCAAACGATTTGTAATGGGAATCGTTTTAATCGTAATCGCCTTCAGCCCCACCAAGAGTATTGCCGGTTCACTGACGATCACGGATTCGATCGGGCGGCAGGTAAGCCTTGAGGCCAATCCGGAACGGATCATCTGTCTTGGTCCCGGAACCCTGCGCTTGATCGTCTATTTGCAGGCCGAGAACAAGGTGGCCGGCGTCGAGGCATTGGAGAAAAACTATCCCAACGGCCGACCGTACTGGATGGCCCATCCGGAACTGGCCAAGCTGCCGACCTGCGGCCCCGGCGGCGTTCCGTCCATCAATCAGAAACCTGATCTGGAAACGGTATTGGGAATCGCTCCCCAGGTTATTTTTGTCACTTACATGTCCGCGGAATTGGCTGATAAAGTCCAAGAACTGCTCGACATCCCGGTGGTCGTTCTAAGTTATGGTGAGTTTTCGACCTTCGACGAAACCGTTTATGGCGCCCTGCGCATTGCCGGAGAAATTCTGGGTCAGACGGATCGTGCCGAAGCGGTAATCGGGCAGATCGAAGCCTGGCGGGCCGATCTTTGGCGGCGAACGGGGGATGTCAGCGAAGAGAACCGGCCGCGAGCCTATATCGGCGGCATCGGGTTCCGCGCCGTTCAGGGTATTGAAAGCTCCCAGCACAACTATCCGCCCCTTGCCTGGGTCAATGCCGTCAACCTGGCGCGCGAAGCGGAAACGCGCAAGGGCAGCCATGTGGTCATGTCCAGAGAACTTCTATTAAAACTCGATCCACCAACGATTTTCATCGATGGCGGCGGAATAGACCTGATTGCCGGCAATGTTGCCAAGAAGCCCGATTATTACAAGGCGCTGACGGCTTTTGGCAAAGGTCGATTTTACGTTCTGCATCCCTTCAACTGGTATACCACCAACATAGACACGGCGTTGACCGATGCCTACACCATTGGCAAAATTCTCTACCCGAAGAAATTCAAGGATCTCGATCCGGAGAAAAAAGCCGACGAGATCTACACGGCTTTGGTTGGTAAGCCGGTATACGACAGGATGAAAGCCGCCTATGGACCAAACGGTATGGTAGCGCCATTTGTCAAATGAGATATCCGTCGTCTATTTCGTGGGAGGCGGATACTTCTCCAATATTTTGTTAACCGCCTCGTTAATGAGCGTTTCGCTTTGCTCAGGACTGTTGATATTTTGCACATGCGCTTTGGCGACACCTCGCCAGAACAGCTTTTTCGATCCGGCATCGACGAAATCCAGGATGAGCATGCCTTCTTCATAATGGTAGGTCGAAACGTCAGCTGGCCCCCAGAACCCGCCTCGATACACAACAAGTGGGCCGTAGTAGCCGTAGCCCCAACTATCGACCTCTACCTTATCCTTTTTGCCAAGATGCTCGGCGATAAAAAAATCCGGGTTTTCGGAGGTTCTGTTCAGGCCCTTGGCGCTCAATTCCGAATCGATGGCCTTTTTTATTCTATCGATAATAAGATCGTTCAGGTCGGTTTTCTCGGGAATAGGCATCCAATCATAGGACTTGTAGGCTCTGAAATCGGTCTGCTTATTGTAATCAAATTTGACCCCGTAGATTGACGAACAGCCGGCCATGAGACCAACACAGACAAGCAAGGAAAATAAGGTCGTTTTTCTCATTGGGACACTCCTGTGTTTATTATATTTTTAAAAGGCAGATGTCTTTCCGCTATAGCCCCCAATACGGCAAGGTATACGATCCCCATGCAAACTAAAATTTGAGTTGCCTAACATAGTTAATTCAAGCTTTATTCATCTCATATACCTTTTAAAAACATTTTCATCAACAAAAAGCGGGTTGTCGCAATCATCTACGATACCAATACCACGCCGATTTTAAGTTTTTTTCCTCACCGGCAACCATACGGGCTCGAAAAAAGTTTTGCCATAGCAGCAAATCAACGGTCTCGGGAGAAATCAATATGAGCCGTCATTTCGGGCAACAAGCTTCGCAACGACAATACAATGTCAGCAAGAATATCTATGGTCACTTCATTTCAGGATGCGTTGTGGGATTGATAAATTCCTCCCCCTTGGCGATCCCGTCGCCTATGGTCCTGAATTTATGCGAGAGCATAACCAATGGGTGTTCGGCCAGCTTCCCATCTTTCCAATACCGGTCGTTGACCTCCGAACACAGAACCCTTCCGATAATGACTGAGTAGTTTTCGCCAACCACCTCTTTTTCCAACACAGCCTCGGCCCAACCCACGGCATCTGCAATTCGAGGGGGCGAAACACTTTTGGACGGCACGGTTGCAAGCCCCACTGCCTCCATCTCGTTCACATCGGGCGGATATGTCTTGGCACAGGACATGGCTTTGCGGAATTCGGGTTCTCCTATCACATTGACCACGAACGCTTTGGTTTCACGGATATTTCTCAGGGTATCGCGCGGCAGGGCAGACGCTATCGAAATGAGATCCAGCGGCCCCAAAACCGGCATTACACAGCCGTAAGGCGCGCCATTGGGCACGCCGTCAGAACTCACGGTCGTAATAACAGTGACCGGAATAGGCAAAAACATTTTGAATTGCGAAGCTTTAAGTTCCATGATCGGGTCCTCTCCTTGCAGGTGTCCGGTTTTCTCATTGCAATCGACAGCACATGCTTCCTGCTTTCATTATCTGGAAGCAGGACAAGCAGTATATCCGATCCCCATATTCGATAGCATGACTACTGAGGACTTGTTCGTTGCATTGGCAGCAGGTCAGATAACAGGTCGGCATTTCTGGCAGTTGCCGATCACGTTCGATCGGTTCGATCCTGAACAGACTTTCCGGTGGCTGCCTGAGCAAATATTTCACGCGCTCGTCAACCATCAATTGCAGGCACACCACTTCATCCATCAATATGGTGTTGTCCAGCACCTTCTGTGACAACCGTTTGTAGGCCTCCTCATCCTTGAAATCCTGATGGTTCAATACCATCCGGAAGCGGTCGGTTTCTTTTGTCGGAATAATGATGTAATTGTGTTTTCCCAAATCCATAATCTTCAGGCGCTGGTTCCCCATAGTGACCCCAAGCACGACCTGGATGGCATCCAATGCGGAGGTGTTGTTTTCGGCAATCATGGTTGCGATACCGTTGGCCGGCTCTGAAATGGGAAGCATTTGCTGAATATACTCGCAAAGCTTACCGCCGATGACAAGATCCGGACACAGATGTCCATGGAAATCGGCAATTCGCTTAAGGGCCATGTTCACAATCATTTTACGCTCTCTCCTATAGAAGGCCATCAATTCATCATCGTCAAGGATTCGGAAGCTCAGTATCCAGCAGCCCTCATTGGTCGACCGGTGTAAGTTTAAATTATTGAAGTGAAAATATAAAAGAAAAACAAAATTATCGCTCGTGCGCACCAAAAAGGCATTTAGAGGCAGGCCCTCTCGGGTTCTGAATTGATCCAGGACCTCACCGACGCTATACTGCCTATCCTTTACCGTGAATGAAAGAGGCATTGAGTCGGTGGCATCGAAATCAACAACCACTGGTTGCTGGATATAGTCCAGTTGATCTTCGCTGATCGCGCGTAGCGCTTCTTCTCTTACCATCCTCCATCCTTTACTTGAGTAATAATCAAGCAACCTTCAAGGAGATGCATGCCGAATCCTGGGAACGCTTCATTGTTGCACTCGAATCAGTGCCCACCGAAAATTACAATTGAAGATCCCTAAACACAGCATTCATGGTCTGGCAAACCCGGAAGGCCTCGTTTTCCGAGCCAGCGAACCCCACCCAGCATTGCCAGATTTCGTCTTCGCTTTTCCACCTGTCGCCATTAGGTTTAGGCAGGTCTTCCTTTGTGCAGTTTTCCAGCACCTGATTGAATAACGTAATTTTCTTGATCAGGTTCGGTTCGGTGTCTTCGCCCCCCTTGTTCCGGTACTCTTGGTAAAGGGTATCCTTGATATGATTGTAAAGGCCATACTTAAAATCATGGATCCGTCGCGGAACTCCGGAATACACCCAATCTTGGTTTTTTTGCACAAGGTTCTTGCGCCTGCGCTCCTTGCACTCCTGAACAAGGTTGGTAAGCTTCTGCTTTAGTTCGGCAACATCGATATTCCCCTCTTTCACGGGAATGAAATTCTCGCGCCACTCACCAAAGGCATCCATCAATGCCGACCTAATTTCCGAATCCTTTATTTTTTCATCGACCGCCTGTTGATCCGGGGTCAACCGTTCATCCAAATCAAGCCGCACATCTTCCACCGTCCAGTTATAATCCTTGCCGCTTTGGGAATCCTTTCCGGGTTGATGAACCAAGCGAACGGCCTGTATAAAGGACTGCAAATCATCATTGGCAAGAAGACGAAATCCCCAATTGGTGCTTACGGATGGATATTTCGGAAAGGTGCCGCGTTCGTTAAGGTCAAAAACACAAGGAACCGTATACTTGGGTTGATAGATCACAAAAAAGCCTTCGGGAATGTTCATTTTTTCCTCCTTGCTATAGCGATGGTATATTCAGCCGGAGGGAATAAAAAAGCCACGCCGGCCGCAAAACGATTGTTGTTTGGGCCTTCATGGCTTGATTTGAAAGGGAAGTTATAAAAAGAGGTTGCGAGCAATCGTGCCATCTTCTAATGGCGTAACGACACACAATCTAAAACAAAATGATTAAACTGTAAACACCTTTTTCAAACATAACACCCCCGCGCATCGACCCGCTCCTTCTCCAGCGACCCGTTTTGAGTAAGCAGGTAAAAGTCATCATACTGGTTGACGCAATGACTCACGGCAACGGGAACGATACTAAGCCGTTGCCCGATGCGCGGGGGCTTTTCGCAGCGGCTGACATCCACCCAGCCGTGCTCTTCGTGAAGCCGGAAAATACGGGCCTCGGGGTATTCGGGGACAAATCCCATTTCGAGGTTTTCGTTTTGCAAAAGCTGTTTGGCGGAGAGGGCCTTGGCCCCGGCGTCGATGATGACTTGCCCGGGAACCGTTTCCGAAACGACGGTGGCCACGACGCGGGCCGCACATTCATCAAGGGTGCAATGATTGAATTTGAGGCTGAAAAGGTCTTGATAAATCGCCGTGCCGACACGGATCTCGTTCACATGCCGCACCCGGTGGGTCTCGAATAACGACGGCGTCGAACCGGATGAGACGAGTTTAGGTTCAAGACCGGCGGCGCACAGGGCTTCATGGGCCGGTTCCCACAACCGGTTTATCTCCTCGAAACGCTCGGCCGATCTGGCGGCATCGCCATAAAGGTGGCCAAGGTAGAGCTGTACCCCATTAAGGCGCAACCCCTTGCGGGTGGCGGCCAAACGGGCCAGGCGGGTGAGTTGTTCCGGTTCCCCTACCCCGCAACGGTGAAGCCCGGCGTCGAAGATAACCATGATGCCGAGGGTGGTTGAGTGCTCACAGGCGGCATGGGCCAGTTCATCGATCAAATACTCGCTGTCCACGGCCACGCCGATATTATGTCCCCGCCTCGCCAACCTTGCCAAAGCGTCTGCCCTCGCCTTACCCACCGCCGGATAAGCAACCAGGATATCCAAAGTTTCAATCGCCGACATGATCTCGGCCTCGCCCACCTTGGCCACGGCCACGCCCATGGCTCCGGCATCCAGTTGCATGCGGGTGAGGCGCAGGGATTTATGAGTCTTGATATGGGGGCGCACGGCAAATCCGTGCCGATCCGCATAATCCTGAATCCGGCGGATATTTTTGCGAGCAATGGCTTCGTCGACCAGGAGAAAAGGCGTGGGGATGGAAGCGGTGAAGTTGTCCAAATCATCAATCATGGCCATCGTCCTTGATCACGAACACCGAGGTGTTGTTGATCGGCGGTTGGGGCCGGATGCGCAGATATTCCCTAAGGGGCTGAGGAAGCTCGCCCACATGGTCCCTGTCGAAAAGCCGCCGAAAACCCTTTTCGTAAACGCGGTAGGACAACTTCGCCCCATCGGGCAGTGCCATTGCCAGATGGGCAAATATCTCTCCCTTGGGAATGGCGTCAGCGCCCACCATCAGCAGACTGCATGGCTGTGAAAACGGAAATCTGAAATGGTCGCCCAGAAGAATTTCGATCTCCCGGTCAAGCCCCAAGACATCCAGCACCTTACGAGAAAGGCCGGCATTGAGGGAATCTCGTTCAATTCCGACACCGGTAATACCGTATTGTCTGACCAAGGTGATCAAACTCAACGGCAGCGGTCCGCTGCCCAGAAAAACCACCCGGTCACCGGCTGTCAGGCCTGCTCCCCGGGTTTCCATCTCCGCCAAACCGAGATAGTTCGGGTAGTATATGAAGTCTTGAAGTATTTCCCAAGGGTCGCCGGCCTCGATAATGCTTTTGGCCCGCTCTCTTTCCAAACGCAACCCGTGGATTTGCTTGAGCCGGGAGATGATTTCGATGGCCGACTGCAAAAAGCGGTCGTCAATTAGCGCGTCCACCTGACGGTCATCGACATCCATGGTGGCCAAACGATTAAGGGCTTCAGCATGGGGCAGGAATAAGTCCTCCTCGCTTTCGAGAAGCAGTGTTTCATTCAAGCCACGGCATTCGCCGGAAATCGTCAGCAATCGTTTTTTGATATCTTCCAGCATCTCACCTACGATTCCAATTTTGCCACGACGGTAGTATTGTTGACTCGCCCCATCGGGTAGAAGGTTTTGACGATGCGAAAGCCCTTGATTTCATCCTCGGTTACCGGCACATGCAGGATGGTCCGCATGCCGGTGTAGGTACGGAAAAAGACCAGGGCGTCGCGTTTATCTCTTTCCTGCAGGATATGGCGCAGGTTCCGAAAAATCCGTTCCTTCGGGTCGGCCATGGCTGCCACCAGAATGATATCCCAATCTATCTCGCGAAGCCGGGTTTCGTCACCACGCACAATGTCGATTTCCTTCTCCAGCCCCAGGCGTTGAATAATCTTGCGCGACCAGTTACAGGCTTCTTCGGAAACATCCAATCCCACGGACCGTACACCGGCCAGGTGATTCAGCAGAATAAGGCTGGAAGGCACCGGTCCGCCGCCGATGAAAACCAGCCGTTTGTCGCTACCGATTCTATCAAGTTCGATCTGGTTCTCAACCAGGGCCTTGTACCGGGGATAGAGAGGAAACGACTTCAACGTCTCCCATGGATCGCTCGACTCGAGCAACGTTTCGGCCAGATGTACTTCATGGATGCTGAAAAAGGTATTGTAATAGTTTCGTATACTTGGAAGCACGGATCGAATTTCGGGTTCGTCCAGAATCAGGCCGGCAAGGTGCGGGCCGGCGTCCATGTGAGCCAGATCGTCGAGCAGCAGGAAGAGTCGATAAAGGTCATCCGGGTGCATATCCCTCAATGCCTTCTCGTCGTACTGTCTGATCCGCTTTGCGAAAGCCATGATATGCGGTTTGATGATTTCCAGGCTGTGTTGGCAATCCTTGCAGCACCCCAGAAATTCGTGTTGGTCCAGTTCGTGTTGGTGGTGATAGTTTACATCGTGCATGGGAAGTTTTCCCGGGCTGAAGGTTATTTTTTTTCGTCGTCATTGTCATGAAGATGAGCATGGTATCGCCGTTCCGCATGGCGGTGTGGCTGTTTTTCCCCCGGATGGCGGTGCAGGAAACGGTGCCGGTGCGCATGCAATTGCTCGTCGCGGCCTTCGGGATGTCGGTGAGAATGATTGTGCGCATGCTCATGCTGCAAAGCGAGAATGGCTTCACCGCAACGCTTGCGGAAGGTGTAGGCCAGCCCGTTTAGGTTGCTCAGTCCCGGATCATTGAAAAAGGCGTCCGTGGTCATGTCCTGACAAATGGCCCCTTGATGCATGACCACGGTTCGTTCGGTCAGGGCACTTACAAAGAACATATCATGGCTGACCAATAGCAGGGTCACATCCAGCTCACCGATAATGGAAAGTAACAGTTCCTCCCCCTGGGGGTCAAGCCCTGCCGAGGGTTCGTCCAGAATCAGCAGTTTGGGAGACATGGCCAGAACGCATGCCAGGGCCAGACGTTTACGTTCTCCGCCGGACATGTGCAAGGGGATGCGGTCTTCAAAGCCCTCCAGACGCACCAGGGAAAGCACCTCCTCGGTGCGTCGATGGATTTCTTTCTTGGGCGCGCCGGTCTGTTTCAACCCAAAAGCGATTTCCTCACCGACGCTCGGGCAGAAAAGCTGGTCGGCGCTGTCCTGAAAAACCATACCGATATTGCGCCACAAGCGCTTTCGCATCCGGCGGGTCACGGGTTCACTTTCGAAAAGGTAGGTCCCGGTGCCCTCCCGCAAACCAAGCAGACAAGACAGCAAGGTGGTCTTTCCGGCTCCGTTTTCTCCCACCAGGGAGACACGCTCACCGGCCGCGATGGACAATGCCACTCCCACCAGGGCAGGGGTGCCGTCCGGGTAGGAAAAGTCATAGTCGTTAAGTTCTATCATGGCCGGACGTTCGATGCATGGGACTCCGGCGGGGTCTTCACAAAAGGAATTCTCGCAATTATCTTCCGGTTGCAGACGAAAAGAGAAATCAAGGCCATGGGAGCGCAATTCATCGCGCTGAGCCACCAGCTCGTTCATGGTATAGTCGTGGACAATATGCCCCTTTTCCATGACCACGGCCCGGTCGCACAACTCATAGAGAAAAAGCAGATCATGGCTGATGCACACCAGCGTCCCCCGAAAATTCAAGAGCAAATCAAGAAATACCTGTTCCTGCCCCGGATCCAGATTGGTGGTGGGCTCGTCGAGAAGCAGCACAGCTGGCTGCATGGCCAGCAGCCCGGCCAGGGCCGCCCGCTTCTTCTGTCCGTAGCTGAGGTGATGCGGAGCTTTGTAAGCTCTGTCCGCCAGGTAGACGCGGCCCAGGGCCTTGAGCGCCGCCTTGCGGGCTTCATCTCGGGAAAGGCCCTGATGGGAAGGGCCAAAGGCCACATCATCGATCAGGGTGTGTCCGAAAAGCTGATCGTCGGGATCTTGAAACAGCAAGCCGATCTCCAACCGGCTACGGTCGAGATGTTCTCCCCCGAAAGGTTCACCCCTGAAACAGACCTCGCCCTGTTCGGGCAGCAGTAATCCACAAAGCTGTTTGATCAAGGTTGTCTTGCCGGAACCGTTTTGCCCCACCAGGGCAATTCGCTCACCAGGGGAAATATCGAGGTTGACGCCGTCCAACACCAGAGGGCCGTTGACATAACGGAAAGAGAGGTCGGTGAGGCGAAACAACGGGTCTGTCTGTTCGGGTCCAACTTTGCGAACTGGTTCTTGCATGGCCCCATCTCTTGTTAAATCATATGATCGTAAATCAGCAGCACCACGCCGACCGCCAGCCACATCCCCGCGCCAACAAGGTCCATGGTCTTCAGGCAAAATTCGGCTTGGTCGGGGAATCGCCCATTGTAGCCGCGCGCGCGCATGGCGTCGAAGACCCGTTCGGTACGTTCGAAACTTCTCACAAACAACATGCCCAGGAAATTGGCAACCGCCTGGAGGGTGGCCAGATTGGACCGTTTGCGGAAACCTCGCACCTGCATGCCCGTGGACATGCGCTGAGCCTCGTGGCGAAACACATTCAAATATCGATAACTCAAAAGCACCATCTGGCCAACCATTTCCGGCACACCCAGGCGGGACAGCCCTTGCAGGGTAACCGGCAGCGGCGCGGTGGCCAAAAGCGGCTCCATGAGCAGTGTAATGGCCACGGCCTTGGCGGCAATGGTTCCAGCCAGGGTAAGCCCTCGCATGCTGAAAGTGAGCCATTCCAGGCCGCCGAACACGAATACCGTGTCACCGCTTTTCAGGGGCACGGTAAAGGGCATGACGATTAAAAACATGGCGATGAACCCGGTGATGGCCAGAAGGCGCGTCAGAACCCTGGTGAACGAAACCCGCGCCACCACCAGAACCACACAGGAGAGAAGAATGGCGATCAGGGCCGGGGTGAGTTTTTCGATGGCCGTGATCATAAAGCTGTAGACCAGGATGGTGACAATCTTGCACCGCACGTCCCAGCGGTGAAGCGGCGAGGAGCCGGCGGTCTGCTCGATTTGAGGAACCGACCAGTCCGGCTCGCCTTTTTTCATGTTGCGGGTGTGCACGACGTGACGAAGCAGTTTCAGCCCCAGTGCCAGGACAACCAACGGCGCGACGACCATGACGGCCAGCCGCCATAACGGCACTTGAATCAGGGTCACGTCAGCCATGGGCCGGTCGTTGCCGTCTTTCGAAGGCGTGCATCAGGAGCTCAGGCTTGACGCGCGCCAGAAAACCCACCGTCAGGGCGGTCACCACGCCTTCAATGAGGATCACCGGGACATGCGCGGCCAGGGCAAGTTTGGCCACGCCCAGGAAATCCTCACCGCCGGTGACCAGCAAAACAGCCAGGAACAGCGCTGCCAGCACGGTTCCCCCGGCACCAACAATACCGCCGACCAAGGCCTGGCGGCCGGGTGTGGTACCCTTGAATTTCTGGAAAAGCCATCCACTGGCAACAGCGGGAATTCCCATCATCAAAGTGTTCGCCCCCAGGGCGGTGAGGCCGCCGAACTGAAAAAGCACGCTTTGCAAGAACAGCCCGAGGCCGATGGAGAGAAAAGCCGATGGCCCCAGGATGGCACCGGTCAAACCAGGGACGATCAAATGCACGCTGGTGGGGCCGAAGGGGACATGAACCAGGGAGGCCACGAAAAAGGCGGCGGTCATTACCGCCAGCTTGGGCATCTCCTCGCTTTTGGTGCGTCTTACGCTCCATGCCGTAACCCCCAGGCTGACCGCATAGGTGCCAATGGCCACGGAGACCGGAAGTACTCCGTCGGATATATGCATCTATCACTCCTTTTAAAAACGAATCCGTCACTCCTTGCGGCGAGAAGAAAAATAAGCCGCAACCCCACATATACCGAAAATGTAGCCAACCCCCGCAGCGATGTCCTTGAAGCCCGGTTTATCCAAATCAGCGCGCAGGGCCGCCAATTCACGGTGAATCCTTCTAAGATCACCGGACAATTTTCGGTTCTGCTCCTTGAGCAGTTCGATCACCGCTTGGGAATCCGTGTCCTGCGTATTATCCCGGGCAGCTTCCTGGGACCAGCCCGCAGCCGGAAGGGCCATCAGCAAGATGCAGGCGCCGATCAACAGACCTTTTCGCAGGACTGTCATTTTCCAGCCTCCACCTCGGCCTTTTTCAGTTTGAAACTGTCCTTGTGCCCCATGCTCGCGTTTATAACGATTTCAAGGTCGTCAACTTTGGGAATATCGAAATTAAAAAGGCCCTCTTTGTCGGTAACGCCTTCCATTACCTTCTGTTTCTGGCTGTCAAACACCAAAACCTTCCCGTTGATGGCGGGCTTGCCATCCGAGAAATAGCTTTCGGTGTAAATTTTGCCGTCCTCTGCATAGGCAAAAATGCTGACCTTGTGCGCCAAGCTAGGCCCCGCAGTTATCAATACCATAACTGCGACCGCAATCAAATACTTAATATGTTTTGACATTTTCTTTCCACATCTTTTTTATGAAAGTTTTCGGTATCACTACCGCCTTTTCTATTTCGATACCGATAGCCACTTCGCTGATAGCGATACCGATAGCAATTTTCGCGGCCATGGGCCGCTCCTACAATCCCCTTGATGAAGGCGGCGTAGGAGCTGGCCTTGCCTGCGATTAACGTATCAGCTGCAGATCGGGTAGAACTTAACGAAATACGGCAACCGATTACTTCATATCGCGGGTACGAACCCAGTAAACCGCGCCAATTTCAATGCCTTTTTCCTGGCCATCCTGCTTCATTGTCCAGTCCGCCTCGCTGAGGGCCGCGAAGCCCCACCAGCCGGCCCTGGGCATGGCGTAGCTGAACACGCCGTTGCCATCAGCCTTGACCACCTGGGTGATAAACGCATCGGCAGGGGGAACGACCTTGTCTGTATTTCCGGGAGAAGCATTCAGGTACTCAACCTCAACTTCGGCAAAAGGCACCGGCTTACCCTTCACCAGAACCTGGCCGGTGAACAGATTGTTGGTCCACAATCCGTAAGGACGGGTCAAGGGAATGATTTCAGTCTCCAGCCCCACGGGTGTATCCCAGCCCTCTTCCATGCCGAGAGCATCCACGCAAACCTTGGTGTAGTGGATGATAAAGCAGTCCTCGGCGGGTTCCCAATAGGGCTTTGGTTCCACGAAAAAGGTGTAGTCGCCCGGTCGACGGATTTTGAAGTCGGCTTTCCAGAAGGTGAAATCCTTGTCCTGATGGCTGCTCTTGCCCATGGCGCTCGTGAGGCTGGAGAGTAGATCCGTTTTTTTCTCGTCATGCAAAACGCCAAACTGTTTGGGCCTGACCATCTCCATGAAATCGCCTTCCAGTGGGTGGAGAAATTTGATCTCTATGTTCAGGGTTTTGGCGTCATCCTCGGTCACGATGTCATCGGATGGAATGACCGCGCCAAAATGGGCCGCCGCCGGGTTGGATACCAGAATAACCGCCACTGCCATCATCAAGCAAACCAAGAATCGTCGTGTGTTCATCGCAAGCTGTCTCCTTTTTTAGAATTGGGTTGATGAAGCAAAAAGAATAAAAGCTGACTCCAACGTTGACGAATCCGTCGGGATGGCGACTTTTTACGAGTCTGTCAACGTTGATCGAACAAAAAAGGCCACGAAATGGTCCAGGCTTTATTGCGGACCTTCATGGCCTTTTAACTCATTAATGTTTTTACTTATCAAACACCCTGCAATAAAATTCAGTCACCCCAAAAGGGGCATGCACTCGCTGCGGGACGTTTGATTAAAAATGCTGGCATAAGATGTTCGACAGGCTTCGGCCTGTCAATTTGTCCTGCTCACTTAACATAGAAAAAATGGAATGGCAATGGCCGCTCAAAACGCCAGGCACCCTCTGCAAACCAACGCGCCATCCACATTTTCCAGTTTCGAATGCATGGTGGGCTCGCCGCAGCGGCTGCAAGGGGTGGATTTGTCAATGCGCGCTTTTTCCGGCATGCCGGTCGTCACCGGCGTTATGGAGAACAGATCGTCCGCATCCATATTGAGAACATCCTTGGCCCGCTCCATCCCCAGACAACTCAACTCTTCCTGCTCTTCAGCAGTGAGCTTCCCTTCCCGCGATTTCTTGAAAAGCTCAAGCTGACGATCATTGGGCCGGAAATTATGGGGTTTCATAAGCAGACGGACGCCTTCGCCGTTAATGCGATTGAAAAAGGTAAAGCCCATCTTGCCATAATCCTTGTAGATCAGATTGCCTTTTCCAAAAGTACATCCGGTGAGCACCTGAATGGCGTCCACGCAGCAGGCATCGGTTTCCACGATGGCCACCAATTCCTCATCCAGGGCCCGTTTCTCCTTGAGCCATTCCATTCCGGCCTTGGCGGCATGATAACCAATGGACAGCCCCGCGCAAATGTGGCCATGAAAGTCCGCGCAACGTTTGAAATCCTCGCGCTCCAAAATTTGTTCTGCGGTCATGATAATGTTCTCCTCTACTTAATTTCCATTTCTTTATAAAGCTGGGCCATCCAGTCCGGCATTTTGTATCCTTCAATCTGAAGGTAGCTTTTGGAGTATGGCTTGATATCGATGATGGGGCTGCCGTCAACCGCCTCAAGCCCCTTGACCTCAAGAATATTGCCCTTGCGGGCCACCAGCGGAACCGCCGAAACCAGCACCGGGTTTGGCCGGGCTGGACTACAGGTGGAGAAAATGCCTTTTTCCGGTACATCCTTGCGCCCCATGGGATGGACCTTTTTCAATTTGCGCCGCTCAGGATCGAGCAAATGCGGCCAGTAGAGCACCAGCACATGGGAAAAGTCCTCGATACCGTCGAGAAGTTCCTCCCATTGGGGCTCAATGATCAGCTCACAAATGGATTCTTCCAACTCATGGTGATGTTTCTTTGCTTGCTCCATGCGCATGTCCAGCGTAAGGCCATCCTCCCCCGCCGACAGCATGGGCTGTTTGACTTCACTTCTCACAACGCCCACGGGCGTAAGCTGCATTGAGATTGTTTTGTTTGTCTCGTTTTCCATAGTAATCTCCGTTGTCGGTGATTGGTAAACCGTGAACTGTAACTAAAACCGCACCGACTCTCCCAATGATCCAAAAGTCTTTTGCATCCTGGAATAAACCGGTTTACCCAACAAAAAAGTATAAATCTCGTCCGCTTTGACGCCCAACGCCACATCCTCGAACCGCAAGGGGTATATGGTTTTGCCGATGGCGTAGGCGTCAGCCATGGCAGTGCCGATATTGGTGGTATAGTAGTTAAAAGGCTGAAGCGAATAAACTCTTTTCTCTTTGAATGCTTTGAGTGCCATGTAATAATCAGGCTTCCGTTGGGCATCCTCAACAACCAGAGCCAACCCGCCGCCATCGATGAAAATCACATCAGGGTCGAGACTCAAAAGAACCTCCTTATCCACCATTACATGACTGCCAATGGTGGCCTTGACCTTTTGAGCCACATTGTCGGTATGATTCCAGTCCAGCGGTATGTAGTTCCGCTGTGTGCTTTCTATGCCGTGAGCCCCCCGGTAACCGATCCCACCAACATACACACCGGGCTTGTCTGTGGCTGCGATGTCTGCCGTGCGCCGGTCCAAATCTTTACGAATGCCATGGATAAAATCGACCACGGCATCGGCCCTTGCCTTTTTCCCCAGAACCTCACCGGCCAGCCGCAGGGATTCATAAATCTTCTCATCAAACACGGCCAGCTCTCCATAACTCAGCACCAATACGGGAATGTTGAGAGTTTTTGCTACCGTATCGGCCATGGTCTTCTCCATGTAGGTGGCGACGATCAGATCGGGGGCCACCCGCAAGACCGCCTCCAGATCAGGCTTTTTGTTGATGGCGGCCGGACCGCCGGGGCCAATGACGGACAGCTTGCCGAGTTGGGGATTGGCGATCCAATAGGGCCGGCCTGTGGCATGCTGCTTTTCCATCCCCTCCACGCCGACCAACATATCCTGGGCCTGCAGGTAGACAATCAACCGTAATGCACCGGGACCGACGCAGATGATGCGTTGCGGCCGGTCCTTCAAGGTCACGGCGCGGCCGATCATATCGGTAACGGTCTGCTCACCATAAACAGCCGAAGCGAGAAAACAGATTCCCATGATCAACGAAATTATTATCAGCTGCTTGAATCGCATGTACATCTCCTCGTTTTTCAACAATCCCAACGAACAATCAAACCGGAACCACCACCCGATGCCCCCCGACCTCCTGTATCAAAACACGCACACCATACACCGCCTCAATGGTCTCAGCGCTCAAATCCTGTCTGGTGGCCATGGAGTGGATGCGGTGATCCTTTATAAACAGAAACCTATCAGCAAATCTCACCGCCAGATTCAAATCGTGGATGGCAACGATGGCCATGAGTTTTTGAGTACTCACCACGGAACGAATAAGGGTCATAACCTCCATCTGATTTTTCAAATCCAGATTACTGGTTGGTTCGTCAAACAGAAGGATGGAAGGCGATTGGGCCAGGGCCCGGGCGATCATCACCTTCTGGGCTTCACCGCCGCTCAGCTCACTGACCGGCCGCAAGGCCAGCTCGGAAAGCCCCATGCGCTGAATGGTTTTCTCCACCACCGCGTAATCGGATTGGGATGCACTCAGCCCCATGTGCGGCCGGCGGCCAAGTAAAACGGATTCATAAACGGTCAACTCCGTCTGAAGATGATGCTGAGGCACATACCCCATGCGACGGGCGATGGCGCTTTGGGACAAGCGATGCAAATCTTCTTCTCCCAAAAAAATCGATCCGCTCTGGGGGCGTAAAACCCGGTTGAGACATTTGAGCATGGTGGACTTACCGGCCCCGTTGACACCCAAAATGGCCAGCAAGCGTCCCTTCTCCAGATCAAATGAGACATCCTCGATTACCGGGTGGCTGTTATAGGAAAAACGGATATTGTCGACCTTAAGGATCACCGCTTGCTCCGAATCAAAAGGTAGAGAAACATGGGCGCGCCCATGAAGGAGGTGATAATGCCCACAGGCAACGCCCCTGAGCCTATAATAATCCGCCCCAGAGTATCCGCGCAAAGCAGCAACAAGGCGCCCACAATGGCGGAAAAGGGAATCAGCAGACCATGGTCGGCTCCCACCAGACGTCTGGCGATGTGCGGGGCGATCAGTCCGACAAAGGCGATCACGCCGAAAAAGGCGGTCGCCAGAGCAGCCATCATGACGTTGGCCAACATGCCGAAAAGCCGCAGACTGGTCACGTTCACACCCAATCCACGCGCGGCTTCCTCACCGGCGGCCAGAGCGTTGAGGTCCCAACGCTTTAAAAAGAGATAGCCTGTCACAACCACGACCACGATGGAGAGAATGGCGATTTCGGCCCAGCTGGCCCTGGCCACGTCACCGAAGGTCCAGAACACCACCATGGCCAATTGGGTGTCCGAGGCCATGTATTGAACCAGCACGGTGCCGGACAAAAAAAGAGACGTCATGGCCACACCCGCCAGAATGATGGACTCCGGGGAGAGTCGTTTGAAACCGGCCAGAATCATGATAACCACGGTTGAGCACATGGCTCCGGCAAAAGCGGCCAGCGTGACGAGAACAATTTGGGGACCCAAAAGCAAAATGGCGGCCGAGGCTCCGAATGCGGCGCCATGGCTAATGCCAAGGGTAAAGGGTGATCCGATGGGGTTTCTGAGAAGGGTCTGAACGCCCAATCCCGACAGGGAAAGCCCCCAACCGACGATGATGGCGGAGACGATTCGCGGCAGACGAATTTTCCAGAGCACGATATCCGCCGGTCCGGCGGAGTCACCCGCCAGAATCTGCATCAAACGGCCCAGGGCGATATCGTAGGCCCCCTGGGTCAGAGCGATAATCGACAAGACACCCGTGGCCGCCAACAACACCAACAGTAGCAGACGCTTTTTACGAGCCACGCCCAGAAAGGCGCTCGTCACCGCGCCTTGAGATTTTTGTTGCCCAGTACCGGATTGGCCAACCACGGCGTCCATTTGCAGGCGTGAACCACCCATTTCCGTCCTCCAAGCTATTACGAATCCGCCCGAACAGCGACTTTTTACGAGAATGTCAACCTTTCGAGCAGGCCGCAATAAAAAAGCCACAAGGGCACACGTCACCAATTGGTTTACGTTGCCTTCGTGGCTTATCTACCGCTTACCCCACTTTTGGGGTATGAAAAATTCGGATTTTTCCGCAATAAAGGGGGCTTCGGCCACCCGTTAGTCAATACGCATATACCCGTAACGGCTTGATCGCGTCAACCATTATCTTACCTGGCCCTGAGCTCATCGTAGGCCCACTGAATATCCTTGAAACGCGCTTCGGCCAGCTTTTGGAAATCCTCGCCCAAATGCTGCACCTTGTCTGGATGGTATTTGCCGGCAAGGCGACGATAGGCGGCCTTGATTTCCTCCGGGGAAGCGCCCGGTGAAAGTTCCAGAACCTCATAAGGGCTCTTGGACCTGATATTTTCCGCGCCCCGGCCCTGGAACTGTCCATCGCCGGAGGATCCGCCGGCCCCTGGTTCCGGTCCAGGCCCCGTACCGGGACGGCCGGCGGCACGCTGCTGCTTTAACCGCCGATAATAACGCCAGGCCATGTACAAAATGGCCAGGTCATCGATCCACCCCCACCCGAGTATGTAATCCGGCAGCAGGTCAAAGGGCAAAATCGTGTAGAGCGCCGCTCCGATGATCACCAAAATTATTATCATCGAGTACATTGGTATTAATTCGATCCTTTTCCAAGGGTCACGATATTGATGGTTTCATTGTTAATGGCTTTTTAGTATTGACGGATTCGTATTGGTTCTGACAACTGATTTATCACAAAAAACCATATCAACCAAATGCCCAAAAACAAACGTCAAAAATACCAACGCGTCAAGGACCTGCCCAATGTGACCATTACGGAGTGGGGAATTGGGACGCCGCCATCGCCCAAAACCTATCCCTGGAACGATGGCCGTTACGCCGGAATGAAAATATTGCTTGAACTGGGTTGCGGCAAGGGCGAGCACAGCCTTGCCTTCGCCGAAGCCGATCCCGGCTTGCTTTGCATAGGCGTTGACCGCAAAAGCCACCGCATCTGTGTCGGCGCCGAGCAAGCCATCGCCATGGGACTGGAGAACATACAGTTCTTGCGGGCGCAAATTGAAGATGTCGAAACATTTTTCAGGCAAGGGGCCATCGACGACATCTGGCTGACCTTCCCCGACCCGCATCCGAAACTGCGCACCAGCCACCTTCGGATGACCTCCCCCGAGTTTCTCGACCGTTACGCCCGGCTGCTCGCGCCAGGGGGAATGGTTCACCTTAAAACCGACAGCACCCTGCTTTTCGAGTATACCCGTGAAACGGTCAGCCACCAGGGAGGGCACGTATTGAAGGCGACGGAAAACCTCCACGCCATGGACAATAACCGTTTCGGCGCCCGCAATGTAATCTCCGCCTTTGAGCAGGAAGCGCGGGCCCGGGGGGAGACGGTTAAATATCTATGTTTTGAACTGAAACAGGAAAAAACGATCAAATAGTAAAACACCACTATGTGGGAGGCCAACATCGGTATCGATATCGCCATCGAAATCGTTTTTCTATTTTCGATACCAACCATTCGGACCCGGCAATCCTCCGCATGGGCCGTCTTTGTTTTGACAGCGGGACCGTGGATGGGCTAAAAGAAAAGATATCCCCATTGTCCATCCACAACAGATCAAATTGCCAGGTTCTTGGCAAAAACCAATTCGACGCAAAGGACAGCATGGTGATGAAACGGGATTCGGATTTCCACCGGCAAAAGCAGGACGCCACGGCCATCTTTACTGCCGGCCTCAGGGCGGTGTCCCCGGACACCTGTGTGCGCCGCCATTTGCGAGTCGTCGAGGACCGTTTGTTCGTTGGCGAAACGTCGTATCCGCTGGATGCCGTCAACCGTATCTTCGTGGTGGGGGCCGGCAAGGCCAGCGCGGCCATGGCCCAAGCTGCGGAAGCGGTGCTGGGTGATCGTATCGACCGGGGCCTGGTGATTACCAAGTACGGTCATACCCTGCCGCTGAAACGCATCGAAGTGATGGAGGCGGCCCATCCGGTACCCGACGAAAACGGTGTCAAGGCCACCGAAGCGCTGTTGAATCTGGCGGCGGAAGCCGGTCCGGAGGATCTGGTGCTGTGCCTGATATCGGGAGGCGGCTCCGCGCTGACGCCGGCACCGGCAAAAGGCATCAATCTGGCTGACAAACAAATGGCTACTGAATTACTATTGGGTTGCGGGGCCACGATTCACGAGATAAACACCGTTCGCAAACATCTCTCGCGCATCAAGGGCGGGCAGCTGTGCCGGCTGGCAGGCGGGGCCAGCGTAATCTCCCTGATCCTTTCGGATGTGATTGGCGACGATCTGGACATTATCGCATCCGGTGCAACGGCGCCGGATACCGGCACCTTCGCCGATGCCGTGCGACTGATCGAGCATTTTGGGCTGCAACGGAAAATCCCGCCAGCCGTATCCGAGCTTCTTTCCAGGGGCGTCCAGGGAGAACTGCCGGAAACGCCCAAGGCCGACGACCCTATTTTCGATCGTGCCCAGAATCTGATCGTAGGTAGTATTTCCCAGGCTCTGGCGGCGTCTGAAGAAGAAGCCCGGCGACGCGGTTTCAACCCCCTGGTGATCACGTCCACCCTTCAGGGAGAGGCCAGGGAAGTGGCCGGGGTTCTTTGCGCCATGGCAAGAGAAGTTCGCCATTTCAACCGACCAATCGCCATGCCTGCCTGTCTGCTTTCCGGCGGGGAGACCACCGTGACCCTCAAAGGACCAGGGCTGGGCGGTCGCAACATGGAACTGGCGCTGGCCGCCGCCATGGCGCTCTCCTCAACCCCAAACACGCTGCTTCTATCCGCCGGCACCGATGGCACCGACGGCCCCACCGATGCGGCCGGCGCCTTTGCCGACAGCACCACCGCCGCACGGGCCATAGAAATGGGACTTGAACCCGCGGGCTTTTTGGCCAATAATGATTCATATCGGTTTTTTGAAAAGCTGGGCGATTTATTTGTCACCGGCCCCACCCTCACCAACGTGATGGATTTGCAGATCGTTCTTGTCGACGGCACAACCATTGCCGATAAAGCCGTCTAAACGCATTTAAATCGTTTCCCTGAAAAAAAACCGTGGTCCTTCTAACCAAATGGACACAAACGTCAAGTAAACTCGTCAACAAGAAGTCTTGAAAACATACAAACAACCGCAGAAGAAAGGGCCATCACCATGTTTCCTGCCAATAAAACCAAAATTGTCTGTACCATCGGACCTGCCTCGAATTCATTGGAGGTCTTGGAGAAAATGATCCTGGCGGGGATGAACGTCGCCCGTCTCAACTTCTCCCATGGAGAGTTCACCGGGCATGCCAAGGATATCGAAAATATTCGTGAGGCGGCCAAACGGGCCGGCCGGCCGGTAGCCATCATGGCTGATCTGCCCGGGCCCAAAATTCGTATTGGAGAGCTGGCCGAGGAGCAGCTTTTCCTTCGGTCCGGCAATCCCATCACCCTGACCACGGACACCGTGGTCGGCACAACCGAGAAGATCACCGTCAATTTTGAAAGACTCCCCAAGGTGGTCAAGCCCAACGATAAAATTTTTATCAACGACGGCTTCATTCAGCTCAAGGTTCTTCGCGTAGAGCCGCCCGAGGTGCACTGCGAAGTGATCGTGGGCGGCGGCATCAGGTCTCGCAAGGGGCTCAACATTCCGGATGTGGACCTGGGTATTTCGGCGTTCACCGATCATGACAGGCGCTGCCTGGAATTTGCCCTGGAAAACGGCGTGGATGCCGTCAGCCAATCTTTTGTGGAGAGTCCCGATGATATTCTGGCGGTGCGCGAGGCAGCCCAGGCCAAGGGGTTCGAGCCGTTTATCATCGCCAAAATTGAACGTTCTCGGGCCGTGGAAAACCTGGCGGGCATCCTCGA
This sequence comes from uncultured Desulfosarcina sp., assembly GCA_963668455.2. Taxonomy (GTDB): domain Bacteria; phylum Desulfobacterota; class Desulfobacteria; order Desulfobacterales; family Desulfosarcinaceae; genus Desulfosarcina. The sequence goes on along the minus strand of CAXXOY010000005.1, from coordinate 1,204,566 downwards.
CGCCACCGATGGCATCATGGTGGCCCGGGGCGATCTGGGTGTGGAAATCCCCATCGCCAAAATTCCCGCCGTGCAGAAAAAAATCATGAACATGGCCAACCGCTTGGGCAAGCCCATCATTACCGCCACCCAGATGCTGGAGTCCATGACCGCCAACCGGCTCCCCACCCGCGCCGAGGCTACCGACGTGGCCAATGCCATTCTGGACGGTACCGATTGCGTGATGCTTTCCGGAGAATCCGCAGTGGGAGAATTCCCCCTGGATGCGGTGAGCATGCTGCGTGAGATTGCCACCGATATCGAACCGCATCGCACGCTTTATGGTCATTTGGAAGACCAGGTTGCGTTGCCCGATAATTGCCCGGTATCCTTTTCCGAGGTAATCGCCTCAAGCGTGGCGGCCACCCTCAAATGTGTCCAGCCGTCGGTTATCATCACTCCCACGCGCAGCGGCACCACGGCCCGACGCATCGCCCGTTTCCGACTGCCGGTGTGGATCGCGGCGGTCAGCTCCCAGAAAAAAACCTGCCAGGAACTGGTTTTCTCCTACGGCGTGATCCCCGTTTTCGAGCTGGATCATCCTCATATTTGGCGTGACTGGATTAAAACGTGGCTGGACAGCCAGGAGGAATCCGGCGATATTGTCGTGCTTACCGAAGGGCCGTCGGCCAAATATCCTGACCGGAACAACAGGATGGAGATTATCAATTTAAGCTAAAACGAACTTCCGGCGCCAACAATAAACGCTCCCATGCTCCGCGTGGGAGCGTTTGTCGTTTTATAGCTCGATCAAACGATTATCAGACAAACCAACGGCCGGCGGCAACGATCCCCATCCCCAGCACCATGGAAAGCAAAACATTTTTCGTCCGCCAGGCGCAAAGGGCCGCAACCAGGGCACCAACCCCGCCCAGAACACCCGCCGAAACGATGCCCGGTGCCACCAGGGAAAGCAGGATGGTTCCCGGAAGGGTGTCCATAAACCGCCGAAACCCACCGCTTTTGGGCAGGCGGCCGGCAAGCAGCAGGCCGCCCAGGCGCAGGCTGTAAGTGGCTATCGAGGCGCCGGCAATGGCCAAAAAGATAGTGATATCGGTGTGAGATGCGGGATTCACAGGGCCTCCTTTCCTATTGGTTCTCCGAGTGTTTTTTTCGGGGCCGATTTCGATTGTTTACTCCCCTTGGGTACGGCAGCAAGTGCACCCCCCAAGCCGCCGATCAAAATATACCATTTTCCGGGAAGCAATTTTTCAGCGACGATGGCCAGAATCGAAGCAACGATCCATGGCAGCAGATCTTTTTTACCGCGCCACATGCTCACGGTCAGGGCGGTAAAAACTGCCACGAAGGCGAAGTCCAGGGCGAATCGTTCAGGGTGGGCCAGTAGGGCACCAAGCTGATGTCCCAAAAGGGTTCCCATGCACCAGACAGAGATCATGCAAATACCGCCGCCCAAGAGAAATGAGGATGATCCGTGTCCCTGGCGATAGGCCGCCATGGTCACGGCCCAATTCTCGTCGGCCACAACATGCATGATTCCGGCTTTGCGGGCCAGGGACGATCCCCGGAAAAGCGGCTCCAACGAAGCGCCGACAAGAAGATAACGCAGGTTGATGATCAAAACCGCCAACGTCATCTCCACCACGGGCAGGGGCGGCGTCCACATCTCCACCATGACAAACTGGGCCGAGCCGGCGAACACGGACAGGTTCATGGCCAGAAGCTGAAGCCAGGTAAGTCCTTTGTGTGCGGCCAACATTCCCAAAACACTGCCATAAGCGGCAACGCTGGCCGCCACGGGCAGTGTCGCCACAACGCCGCGCCTTAGATCATCGTGCATTTGTTTTTCGTTCATTTTTAATGGATTCCTATAATTGAGCGATGGAGACTGCCGCCGCAACGCCGACTCCCCACCATAGCACCATTTTAACCAACAGATAGCAAGGTGTTGCCCAAGGCGGCAGTTGGTCGCAGCCGTCCGTTGTGTCCTCGGGTGATATCAAAAAATAGAGCCGCGGCCGGATCAGTTCTTTTTTTTGGGGTGTATTCTCCATGTTTTCCCTCAGCTTTCCTTGCTTCAGTGTAAAAGGATGGTGCCGCTGGAGACGATTCCCGGCCAACCGAACCAATCCTTCTTGCTTCAGTGTAAAAGATCAGCTAAGAAATAACAGATACAGTTTTTCATTTATTTTTAGATAACAGATTGAAGGGGGGGAGAAATGCCGACGACTTCGGCTTCCGGGTTCAGGTATGCTCGCCTGGCCGATGATTTGGAAGATAAGATTCGGGACGGAATTTACCGCGTTGGGGAAAAAATGCCGTCCCTGCGCAAGCTCCACGATCAGACGGGCCTCTCCATAACCACCGTTTACCAGGCCTATATTGAGCTGGAGAAGCGTGGAATCGTGGAGCCGCGCCAAAAATCAGGATATTATGTTCAACCCCTGTTGGGAAAAATACTGCCGCCTCCCAATGTCCGGGAGCTTCAACCCAAGGCCAAGAAGGTCACCATCAACGCCCTGGCCCATGCCATTGTGGAGGACATGAGCAATTCGGATTATCTGCAATTGGGCGGATCGACGATCATGCCGGAGCTTTTGCCTTTTAAACAGCTCACCCGCATGATGCGTTCGCTATCCATGGATATCATGAAACGAAGTCTGATGCGGTATGAAGCCCCATACGGCAACGCCGAGTTGAAACGCCAAATCGTCAAACGCATGGTGGGCCAGGCCCGGCAAAGCGCCATGGATGAAATGATCGTGACCGGCGGTTGCATCGAGGCGGTCAATCTCTGTTTGCGGGCCATTGGGGGCGAAGGCGATACAGTTGTGGTGGAATCGCCAACCTATCCTTGGTTCCTGCAGATTATCAAGGAGCAGAACAAGTTTGCCCTTGAGGTGCCTACCGATCCCCAGTCCGGTATTGATCTGGTACAATTGGAACGGGCTCTGACAAATAACAATGTGTCCGCCTGCCTATTGGTGCCCAACTTTCAAAATCCGTTGGGATGCGTAATGACCGAAAATAATAAAAAAACGCTGGTGGCGATGATGGCCGAAAAGAAAATCCCAATCATCGAAGACAGCATCCAGGGAGAACTTTATTTCGGGAAAAAACGGCCCACAACCCTGAAATCTTATGACCGTAAAGGGCTGGTACTTTATTGCAGCTCTTTTTCAAAAATTCTCTCACCTGGATTGCGGGTGGGCTGGACCTTGCCGGGACGCTATACGGACAGGGTACGACGCTTGAAGATGTATGGCAACGTCTCATCGCCTACACTCAATCAGGAACTGGTCGCTCATTTCTTAAAGGACGAGGCATTTGACCGCCATCTGCGCCGCCTGAGAACGGCTCTTCAAAACCAGATTGCCAATACGGCCCTGGCCATCGCCCGTCATTTTCCACAAAACACCCGTATCACAGCCCCGGCAGGGGGCATGACCCTTTGGGTGGAACTTGATCGGCGAGTGAACGGAATCAAGGTGTTTCACGCGGCGCGTGAAAAAAAGATATCCATCTTTCCCGGCGCCATCTGCTCCACCACCGACGCGTACAACCACTGCATCCGCATTAACTGCGGATATCCCTGGAACGAAGAGCTCGATGCCGGGATCCGGACCCTGGCCGGAATCATTTCGGATGCATCCAAACGAAAGTAGAAAACAAGGGCAAAAACCAATTCGCCCGAAAATGACTATCAGAAACTGTAGTCCTCGACTTCGCCATCGGATGCGCTACCCCCTGCGTCGCTGCCGGAAAGTGTATCGCTGGTGAGCCGAATACGCATATAATATATAGAACAATTGCTCACCGAAAGACCTGTCCACGAGAGAGTAACAGTTCCAGAAGTACCATCACTCACGGCCGTGCTGACCATTTCGCTTGGATCGAATGATCCGCTGCAATCAAAATCGATCCATCCGTAAAGGGTGGCGGTATCACCGGTCGTATTTGTTACTTTTACGTTTACATCATAATCAGTAGTACCCGTATTAAGTGTATCAAATGCAGATACGCCATCCTCGTCATCCATGCCAGAAAAATCGTCACCACTCGCAAAATCGTTTGGATGTCCATTGGATTCCGCGTCAATAGTGTCGCCGATCATGAGCGAAGAAGTATAACTAACGGCGTCATAGTCCACAATACCATGATTTGCGCCAATACTTGATTCAAGCGTCTTATATGAATTTGTAGCGTCGCCCCAGTCATAGTCAGTAGGGGCAATCGTGCAGGCGGGGCTTTCGTCTTCGACACCAACGTCCACGGCTTCCGTGTTCACGTTCAGCGTGGCGACATGGGTCAGGTCCCCAAACAATGCACTGGAAAGCGAATAGGGGCTGTTGGTGCCATCCGCTACTTTTACTTCAAAAAAAAGACGGGCGCTGGTTTTTCCAAATGACAGATCGTTTGCTTCGATGCTGACGACATCCTCCGCGTCCTTGGTAACGGACAGGGATCGGAAGCCTGAATTTCTATATAGCGGCGGATCGACAAACGCCAGGCCGGAGGGCAACGTAAAGGTATGCGAAACAGTTGACCCGTTGCAGGGCCCCGTTCCGCAGCTTCCACTATCATAGCATCCTCTTCCCCGGCAATTGTCGTTACGGTATCGAACCGCGATTAGAAATGTATAGGTATCGGCCTCAGCGGACGTCAAACATCCCCCGCTATCATAGCTGGTTACCCCCACGATATACAGCGGTGAGGTTGTCAGGCCGGCATGCGTGAAAGCGATACCGACGACAAAGACCATCAAAAAAATCCATGCGATTTTCAAGACAAGCGGCTTCATTTTTTCCTCCCTTGTTATCGGACCCGAAAGGAAATTTCAAACAGGTCCTTTACCATAAGTGAATATCGTCGTCCGTCTACCTATTGAACAAGCTTGCATGAAACAGGGAATGCACTGGGGATGTTAAATCGCGGAAGCAAAACTTCTACATTGATTATATCCGACAATTATATATAATATTAAGTAATTTTTGATAACTTTTCATCGTGACCGCTGACAACAATCCCCGCTGCCGAGGCGCTGGTACACGAGCTGATTTCATTATACCGTCCATCCCATTCAATTTTATAGTTCTATCCTTTAGGTTCTATTACTACCGTGTTTTCGTGCAATACGTGTCCAACGAGCTATTGAAAAAGGATTTTTTTCATGAAATCAAAAGGGTTACAGACAGTCTTGTTCATCGGTCCGTCAATAGGGATTCTGTTTTGTCTTTTAGTGTGCTTCCTATCGCCAAAAGGAGCCCTTGCCACGACATGCTCCTGCCCGAATGCCGATTACTGCCAGTGTGATGACGACGGCAGTCCCATCGAAATACTTATGCTGGGCGATGGCGATATCGAACTCAGCGTGGACAAGGATATCTCGGGAGGGTTTGATCCGGCCATTTCCATAACCGCCGAGGGCAGCGGCACGAACACGATCACTGTCGATGCCGGCACCACGCTGGAAAGCAGCGCTTACGATTATGCCATCGATATCATGTCGGATGCCTCTTCCGGGCGCGACAATGCAATTACCGTAAACGGAGACGTCGATGGGCTTCATCTTTACACGTATGGCAGCGATGCCACCACCAATCCGAGCAATTCAATTACCGTCACTGGTTCCATAACCGAGGTTTTATTGGAATCCGGTGAATCGGATAGTGTCGACGATACCATTACTCTGACCGGTTCGGCCGACTATATCTGGCTTAGCAATACCTATTCGACTTCCGGCAGTGCGACAATCACCATCAGCGACACCGGTTCCATAACCGGCGACGATTCCCAAGGGGTGAGCCTGGGCAGTTATGGATCATCAGTGACGAACACGATAACCGTTGACGGGCTGATAGATTCCCAAAGCCTTGGCATTGAAGTGATTGCTTCCTCGGGCGGCGGTTCCAACACCATCACCGTCAACAACGACGTTGCCGCCGCGCTCGATACCATTGCCCTGTATAGCGACGAAGACGAAAGCGACGCAATGGTCTCCATCAATGTCTCCGCAATCGGTTCTTTGGTCGCCGGCAGGGACGGCATCTACCTGCTCAATGAAAATCGCGCCGGAACCACGGAAATTTCAATCGGAGGAAGTGTTGCCGGTGATGAATACGGGATTAATGTCGAGTCTGCCGGAAGCACCGGCAGCACTATGATAACCTTGTTGTCGGGCGGAAGTCTTTCGGGAGGCAATGGGACGGCAATTTTCAACGATGGTGTAGAGCAGTTCACGGTGAATTCCAACGGTACCCTTACCGGAAACGTGGTTCTCGGCGGAGATGACGATGTCTTTATTCTCTCGGCGGGGACTGTCACCGACGGCAATATCTACATGGATGGCAGCGCTGACACCGGTGGCGCTCCGGAGGAGGCCGACACCGATGGCGCCGATGCCTTTACGGTAAATGGTGGAGACTTTACTGGGACGGTTTATCTATGCGGGGGAGATGACACCGTGACGTTCAACGGTGGAAGCATTACCGGGGATATCTACGGCGGAAGCGGCAACGATACCTTTACCTGGAGCGGCGGTGAATTCAACAGCGAGTTTCACGGCGGCGACGGTTCCGACACGCTTACGGTCAGCGCTACGGATTACGATGGCACCCAGGTGCTCGACGGCGGCGACGATGCCGGAACGGCCGATGGCGCCATCGATACGTTGACGTTTAGCGGCGTTGCCATAAGTACCGCCGGGGCCAATTTAACCAATTGGGAAACCTTGGGGCTGGTGAATTCCAGTGTGACCATTTCCGATGGAGAACTCGTCGTCGGGCAGTCAATCACCCTCGATGCCTCGCGCTTGACCATCGAAGGCACGCTGACGCTCGGAGACGGTTCAGCCGGCAGTGGCGTCTTTTTAAATAACGATTCCGTGCTGGACAGCGTTTCCGGCGTCACTTACGCAGCCAACCTGATCAATGCCGGTTCTATTATCAGCATGGACGGCGAGGTCAACAACACGAACCATGTAAACGGCGATTACAGCGGAGACGGCGTTCTGGTGCTTGATGTCGACTTCTCCACCGCCACCGCCGACACCCTTGTTGTTGAAGGAAATATAGCGTCGAGCGGCACCGTGGACGTCAATAACATCCAGACGGATGAAGCGGACAGCCTGTCCGATGAAATCCTTCTGATTCAAGCCCTCGGCGACTCTGATAAAAGCGATGAGCAGTTTACGCTTGCGGAAGCCGACCGTTACAATGGCGTGGCAACGCTTGGCAGATGGTCGAGTTCTCCGTTCATCTGGAAACTGAAGACGTCAGGCGACAACTGGGTGCTCGGAGATGCCTATGAAGAGGATGGCCCGGCATCCGATGATGGCGACGACACAACCGGGGTGACCAAGCCGGTGGTTATCCCCGAGATTCCGGCGGAAGCGAGTCTTTTTACTTTCTCGTACGAGGTGAGCGTCAATAACCTCAACACTCTGCATCAGCGGCTTGGTGAATTGCGCAAGCATGGCGCCTGGTCCAACGTCGACCCCGCTTCCGGACAAACGAGGGCCGGGCTTTTCCCGCCGGTGGGCTTTGACGAAAATGCTCTCAACGCCTGGGGACGCACCACCTACGCCGGTTTCAGCATCGATGCGGACGAGAGTTTCGAGGTCGACGGCCATTACCATATGGCCCAATTCGGGTTTGATCATATGCTTGGAAGCGAAGACAATACTATTTATGCCGGCTTTTACGGCGGATTCATCCAGGGAAAATTCGACAACTCCGGAGAGAGCGACGACTACGGCTCGCTGTACGCGGCTACCACGGACATGGACGGCAGGTCTGCCGGCGTTTACGGCACCTGGATGAACGGCAATGGCACCTATGCCGACCTGGTGCTCGACTACATGAGCCTTGACGCCGAAATAACGTCGGTGGAGCATTTCAACACGGACGGCGAGATATTCAGTGGTTCCATCGAGGCCGGTCAGTCCCTGGCGATCAGGCCCAGACACATTGTCGAGCCGCAAATTCAGATCAAGGTCGCCCATGTAACCTGGGATAGTTTCAATGATGGTCACAACGATGTCAGCTTCGACGATCATACCTATGTGACCGGCCGCGCCGGGGTGCGGGGCGAATACACGCCATTCCGCAAATCCGGCCTGGAGGTCAAGCCCTGGCTTTACCTCGGCGCCCAGCACGAATTCACGGATGATCCCACCATCACCAACGTCATCGACTTCAATTCCCATGAATACGACACCACGGGGAGCTTCCAGGCGGGAATTACCTGGGAGGACACAGGCATGTTTCAGTTCTACGTCAATGCCGGCTACACCACCGATTTCGATGTGTACGATGCCTGGCGAGGTGATCTCGGGTTGCGGATTCGGTTTTAGTCAAGCCAATCAGGATGGTCTCGTAAAAAGTCGCGGTTTAGACGGATTCGTCAATCAGGTCAAGCCAGTATTTCTTCGATTACCTTGCCTTGCCAGCTCCAGTGCATGGGAAGCCCCATCAGCGCAGCAATCGTCGGGGTTATATCCAAAACGCTGAGTGGCTGATCGATGGTATGCCCCCGGCGAATCCCCTTGCCGCTAGCAATCCATGGCACCGTCAGGGTGGAAGGTTTTGGGTCGGCATGGTGCTTGCCGCTGCCGCCATGGTCGCTAACCACAAAAATGGTGTACTTCTCATTCAGTCCGGAATCACTCAGCATGTCGATAAGCACCTTGATGGCCTGGTCTGCTCGTTCGATGGCCTTCAGGTATGGCTCGCTCATCCACCCGTAATCATGTCCTGCGATGTCGGTACCTTCCAGATAGACAAAACAAAAATCAGGTTGAGATCCGCAGATGGCGGGGCCGGCTTGCTGCACAATCGTCATGTCCCGCACGTTTTCTTCAAGCAACAGAGTATTGATCATGAAAGATTGGTCCAGTACCCCCGGCGGGGTAAGATTACGCAATTGCTCCCAGGAGTAGAAAGCAGCGGTGGAAAGGCCCTGATATTTTGCCGCTTCCATGAGGGTGAAGGTTCCCGGCGAAACAGCGGGGTTGCCGGAGTTGGTAATCACATTATGGGCATGCGGTTTGCGACTGCTCATGATGGAGAAATGGGCCGGCAGGGTGATGGAAGGGGTTACCGTCTGGACCGTGAAGGATGAGCTCCCAGAAGCGCAAAGAGCGTCCATGGTGGGTGTTGAGGCCTGCCGCACCCCGTCCGGCCGGCATCCATCGATTACAATAAACAGAATCTTGCTTTTGATCATCATTCGATCTCCTCAACCCATTGACAGGCCGCGAAATAATCCCATTCCCACACGTTCAACACCTGTACAACAATAAAGCCGATTTGAAGCAGGACAATCCAATAATATTTTGACATAAAATCATTAATATTATGTTAGGGCATGGGTGGTGGAAGGAATAAAAAAGGCCCTGATTTCTCAGAACCTTTTCCCTGGAAGGGATCAGCGGGCTATCTTCCCGGACTCAACCGTGGGCGGCAATTTTCTGCGACCTTCTCTTCTCCTGGTGGTCAGTGAACAAATGGTGGAAAACATCCTGAAAATATACGACGCCGACAATTCGCTCATTTTTCAATACGGGCATACGCTGGTATTTGTTTCTAACCATATGGTCCAGAAGGACCATGATGTGATCATTCTCCGCGACCCCTGCCACAATGGGGGTCATGATCTGGCAAACGCGTTTTTCCTTTAGATTTCCGATCAGATTATCCAGCTGACCTTCCCACTTAAGCAGCCGGCTGTCAAAATCCATGTTAAGGAAATCGGGCCGCAGGTGATAGAGCAGGTCAAACATGGTCACTACGCCGCACATCCGCTGCATTTCATCGACAACGATCAGGCTGAACGTCTTGTAACCCGTATACCGGACCACTCCGGAGGAGATCTTGTTAATCGCTTCCTCAACAGGGGCATCCGGATGAATGGTTTCAAAGTCCTGAACCATGATGTCTTTGGCACATAGCGTCATTGTCCCCCCCTTATTGAAGTTATGATTGATCTGATTTTTCTATAAAAATTACATCCCTTTCAAGTTAATGAATCTACATCAGCGGCTATAGAGTCGTCAACCCAAATTAGTCGATTGTCGAGCTTGCCGCATATACAAGGCAGATGTCCTTCCGCTATAGTCACCTATGCGGTAGGGCATCTAACACCGTAGATGCGGTGAGATCGGCAAACCCGAAGGGTTTCAACTTTTGGGAGCCCATCATGGCGCAAGTCTTTATAAATTATGCAATTTTCATGGAGACCAAAATCTGCACCGCCTAATTTAGGGTCAAGGTATTGAATGGATGCTTTATCCACCGCAGGTAGAGGAGGGGCGGCAACCTATTCTTCCATCCAGCGTATTGCTTTTTTTATCTTTCGAAAGGCCACCAGATCCTCCGGATACGATTGTGTTTCTGATATCATGCCATGTGACATTGAAATATTATAGTTTTTCAAGTTCATCCAGGAATTGAATCACTCTCAGGGATTCTGCAACACCGGTCGTACCTCTCATACTGGCAACAACTGCAATGGTCTCAAGAAACTCTTCCTTGGTTGCCCCTAATTCTAACGCGGCCTCGGTATGGGCCAAAACGCAATTGCGGCACCCGGCTCCAAGCGCAATGGCTAAAGCCATAAGGCGTTTGGTTTTGCCGTCTATCGCGCCACCCTTATATGCGGCTTCCATTTGAGCAGCTATAAGTTTCGTAACATCCGGCACAGCCCCAATAAGTTTTTCGAGTTGCTTTTTGCGATTCCTGTTCAGCTCCATTTGGTTGTCCGACATACTTTCCTCCCTCTCTGAGAAATAGTTTTTAATTCCGAGGTGTTATTCTCGCGCTGGTTACAAAAAGAATCTCATTAGGATCTCAACATGCCCAGTGTGCACATCGACTCTTTCTCTTACCTTTTCAAGCCCACATTTCCTATAAAACGCGATACTTTTTGGATTAATTACCATAGTCCTATTTCTTGAACAAATAAATGGCCCAGCCAAACGTTTCTCGTCCCCACCTGAAATAATTTTCTCTATCCTCACGGACTTGTTTCAATACTTCCTCCACATCAGGATCGGTCGGATTCTTATTCGCCCAATCATTCGCCGCATACCACTGCAACCCTTCATATCGATCCCAATCATCCTCGTTGCTAACCAGCGTATAGACAAGCTCCAGGCCGTACGCTTGCCCAACCTTCATATTCTCGTAATGGGTACCATACGTGCTATGTTTTTCGCCGATAGCTTCCAAATGCTCAGCCGTTGGCTCTCGTTTCCAATACGGTTCCCCAACAATCACCCAACCTCCGGGGACGGCCATTTTGTGCAAAGCCTCCAACGTCCGTTTATGGCCGCCATAAATCCAGATCGCTCCGATGCATGCCACCAAATCAAAGCTTTCCGGCTCCTTTGGCTTATAATCCGCCCCGTCCATCTCGATAAAGCGCAACTTGGCCTCCGGCATTCGTTGCTGAAGCTTTTTCCCGGCATTTGAAACAAAGTGCGGTGATAGATCAACGCCGATTCCTTCAATATCATATTGCTCTGCCAACCGGATGATGAACTCTCCTTTGCCCGTAGCGATTTCAAGTACACGGTCCTCAGGCTTTAATCGCAATAGCGCGATTATTTCCTCGAACTTCTCAAGACTCATTGGATTGCAAAAAACATGTTCCTGGTGAGTAATATCAAAAAATTTCCATCGGTTCATTTTCAGCCGCTTTCTCTATGGGTGAAAAACCTGTAAGCTCAATGCGCAGGCAACTTCCATATTTGGCCATAAAAATAGGGGCGCTAAAAATAGCGCCCCTTATAAATCATGGTGGAGATGAGGGCTATCGAAAACTTTTCATATAATACTTAATTTATTTGATATATTATTTTCTTGATTTTACAGTTACCCCCAAAGTTACCCCTAAAAATCATTGTCATCATGTTGCTGAGCGGAGAACCAAATCCACCCATTTCCGGCTTCAAGAAAGCTGCAAATATAGTCCGATCTTGCATTCTCCAGGAGGTGTCCGCTCCGTTTCCCGGTCTTAAGGTACGGTTGTTGATCATCGATAATCGTTTGGAGACCGCCACAAAAAACCGGGCCACCAAAAGGCAGCCCGGCAAGGGAAGAAGAGGAGTAACATGGCAGGGTTGGTGCCATCCGTGTTGAATTTGTACTTATCGTCTGAACCTTGCTATGGAATGATCCCGACATTACCAAGTTTTCATCTGGAAATCTGGAAACCGGTCTGCCCCACCGCCAATAAAAATTCCAATTCTACCTGCCGCGTTCCAGCTCGGTTTTTTGCACATGCTTCCGATTTTTTTTAATTGCATAACCCGTATGTGTGCGCTATCAAACAAACGTGTCATTTCCCCCTTTCTCTGATTGATCTAAACAAGTTCCAGATCCGCTTACTTAACAGCTCCGCAATAAAAAATCTCAGGAAGGCATGTCCATGGATGCGGTCCAGTTCCGACCATAAAAAATAATAGGGCTCTTAATGAAACGCTACCTGCTTCCAGAAAGGAGGATTTCTATGATACCAATGCCAAATGTCATTGCTGGGATTTCAATCGGTTTTGCAAATGATACATGGCTGTATAGAATTCTTATTCCATTTGTTTGGGGGGTTGTTTTTTGCATTTATATTTCAATCGTACAGAGAGACAAGCTGGATGTTTTTATCACGCAAGCCGAAATGAAAGGATATAAAGCTAAGGGCGGAATGTCTCATCTGCTATCCTTTTATTTTATAGAATATACCACTGCAACTACGACATCACTTATTTTCTCAGTCATCACTGGAGGAATTAAAGCACTTTTCTAAAGCAGAAAAACCGCGTTCACCCGAGCATGTGGACCATCCCTTGGTTTGCACGCTCTTCGGTCAACCCTTGCGCAACTCAGCTAAAACGCTATCCCGGAATGTGGGCGGAAGGACATCAAGCGCTTCCTGAAGTGTTACAGTCCCATGCTTCAGGGCAATACCAACACCATCCGTCCAGGTGTCATAGATGGCACGCAACCCTTCTGTTTCAACGGGCCGGCCCTCCCAGTAATCAACCAGTACCGCCGGTGGAACTATCGCTTTCAGGTCATTCTCTCGATGAATTGTTTTTTCGAGTTTAGCGACTCGATTGCTAAGTTTTGGTGCTGTCATGGTTTGTGTACTCTCCATTCAATTGATGTGTTTCGTTTGTTTTTCAAGTGCCGCAACCCTCTCGGCAAGATCCTCAACTTCAAATGCCTTCACGCCGATATCCAACATGGCCTTGGCAGCTGACACCCTGGATGATGCAGGGCTTTCGGGATTAGTCATAACATTGCGCAAGGTCGCCACCGCATCGCTCATGCCAGCCTGGACAAGAGCGATGGCCTGATTTACCACCTGGCGCCGGGCTCCCCGATATGCTGCTTGGAAATGCTCCAGTTTCAGCCATCGGTGAAGGGTCACCTCCCCGATACCAATGGATTCGGCCGCATCACTGATAGTCGAGCAGCTAAGCAGGGCCGCAATGGCTTTTTCTTGATTTCTGGAAATTTTTTCGCCGTGGCCTTTCATCTGGCATCACCTGTTCCTTGTTCGAATGGTTTGAAGTTCATTTCTGAAACGGTCATAGGTTTCTTTTCTTGGTCACAGGCCAACCCCGACCATCCCGCGTCCACTTCTCTTTGGGGCAAACAGGCAAATCGATCACCGGTTGCTTCGCATGATCACACCATAGGCATTCAATGCCATCGTGTTGACGGTATCCGGCGTGATCGCAATCGAAGCCAAAGCACTTGGTGACAACTGACTTTTGTGTCCGGCGCCGTGGGTTCAAGCCGCAAACATCTCTGAGCGGGCAACCGCCATCGGCATTGGGCAAACTTTGTTCGGCGATCAATCTCTGAAACAGGCGTGGTGCGAATCGGCATTCATCCGGCACCGGTCCACCATGCAACGGGCAGCGGTCGGGCAGTTTTGCGGCTGCGGTTTTTGCGGTTATTGCGGTTTTTGGGTGAGTTTCTGGCCTTTCGACCGCAGAAACCGCAAAAACCGCAGCCGCAGATTCACCGGGACTTGATAGCCAATCTTTAAGCGCCATGATTTCCCTTTATGAGTTTCGGGTTGATCTCGATATTGATATTATGACCTTCTTTTATCCGGCGAATACGATAAACGCTTTCGAGTTCACCTAAAGCCGCCTCCTGGGCTGTTTTTTTTCTGAGTCGATTAGGGGCTGATTTATATAACCAGCTAATTGGGATGGTCTTGACATTTTCGGTCTTGCACCGGTCGAGCAACCAATTCTCAAGCATCATGGCGTTGTTGACGGCTTCGGGAACAGCAATTTGATTGAGGAAGCGTCGGGCTTCATATAAATGCCACGTGATAACTCGGGCGGCTCTTTGCATATCATCAGGGCCAATGGTACCGACTGGCCCTTGATCAAATATATGAAAAAGTGCTGCCAGTCGCGCTGCGTTGTCGCCCGCCTTGCTGGCCACATCACGCGCCTCGGCCATATCACCACCGGGGGCGAGTTCAGACTCGACGGTATTGTAAAACGAGATCCAAACATCCTTGGCTTCTCGGTCTAAATCCAGGACGATGGGGTTTAGTTGCCCAAACTCGTCCAACCGAATTGGTGTGTTGAGTAAATTGGCAAGCTGCCGATGGAACTTGGCCAGGGCTGGCCAGTGTTCGGGGGATTCTTGAAAGAGCCGGCGCCCTTGAGTGGACTTTGGCCATGCAATGAGAAACCGTGCTAAGAAACCACTTTCGCGGGCCAAACCGCGCCCGTTTTCCAGCCATTGACGAACGGTGCCGGGTTGCGCCGCGAGTCCCGCCGTTAATCTTGCGCTTTTAACGGTGAAGCTTTCAGACGTACGGCGATCAACGGCCAGGGGTGAGGCATCCCATAGGGAATTCAGAGCCGCCAAGTTCCGCATAATTGCATCCCGTCCCATCGCATGCCCACCAAAGATAAAGCCGGCCTCGTTGCTCAGCAGGCCGCCCACAGGCCAATCTTTCGAAAGACGCCACGCCAGGGCCTCGCTGGTGGCATCGCCAATCATTAGTCTCGGCACGCAAGGCCGTTCCGGTTTTCGGGCTTCATGGTCAGCCAGTTTGTTTTTGAGTTGTTCGGTGGACTTGTTTTTTTTTGATGCTTCCCGAATCGCGGTCATTAGGCCGTCACGCTCAGCCTTCCAAGCGCCATTTTTCGCTTGCCAGGCCTGAATATCGGGTTTCAGAGCATCTTCTTGCTCAACCTCCCATTGCCGGATTGCCTTGAGCGTGGACGCGCTAACTGATGGAAACGCGGTCACGAAAAGTGATGGATTAATTCGATAAGGATGCGCTACGCGCAATCTGATTTGATTGGGTTTTTTAAGGCATGAGCAGGAAGGCTTGAATAAAGCCAAAAAAAGCGAGGGGAACAGCAAGTGTGCTCTGCCGCTCCCCTCTGTGGCATTATTCAATGCCTCCTGCACCCGGCTATCCCTCGACAGGTTGCTCCCCAGCAGAGCCTGTCTCCGTTTCACCGGGCAACCGGTATCTCACTGGCTATGAACAACCAATGATCATTTTTTTCTCCTGCGTTGGGATTTAGTCGCTGACGGTGAGAACAACGTAAAGAACAAAGACTCATCAAGGCGCGGCAGGTTCTGTTGGGCCGCCATGGCGAGCAGTTCGGCGGCCATTTGGTTGAGTACCCGCAGGTTGTTTGCCGCGTGTCCGGATAACGTAAGGATCAATTCGTCGGACATCAGTTGGCTGTTCCCGGCCGTTTCGAGAGCAAAATACAAATAATCCTGAAGCTGTTCGGGAGAAAGCGGTTCGAGCAATAGTCGCAAACCAATACGACTGCCCAGGGGCAACAAGTCGGCGGTTCGGAACCTGTCGGGCAACCGATTGTCCCCACACAGAATGGTAAACAAAAGACTTTGCGAGTCGAACCGATGGCTTTGCAAGATCCGCAACTCGGTCAGACACTCGGTCGATACCTGCTGGGCCTCGTCAATTAAAAGAACCGGTTTTAACAACGTCGATTGGCAATGGCGCTGCCAACGATCCCGCAGGGATTTGAAGCCGCCATAGCGGTTGGAGGGGGACAAGTTGACGTTGAACAACTCCCCCATTTCCCGGTAAAAGTCCCCCAGTTTGCTTTGGGGGCGTTGCATCACACCGACGGTCAGATCGGGTATTTGTTCGAGTTGATGGGCGATTTTTTGTAGCGTCTTGCTTTTTCCCAATCCCGGTTCGCCGGTGATCAATGCAAAACCGCCGCTCTCGGCCATGGATCGCGCACGCAGGCCGAATGACTCGGTGCCGGGTATGGCATACAAGGCTTCCGGTGGTAAATCTGGCAGGAACGGGTTGTATTTGAGTCCGTACAAGCTACGGATATCGGCATCGTTCATCTTTCTATCTCCTCCTTGGGGATATAAGCCGGGGGCAGACCCGTTGCCGCGTAGTCGGCCATCCATTTTCGAAGCAGCGCCGGTAGCGGTCTATGGGTTGATGGAACCGGCGCCGCCGTATTTCCGTGAGGTTGGATGAGGCGACGTTTTCCGGATGCGTTTTTGGTTTTGTCCTGGGGTAAAAGACGCGCCAGGGGGGCGTCGGTATCCGGATCGACCAGCACCATCTGGCTTCTATCCCATCCGGGCGCCCGTAGGATCACCGATGGCAGATGAGCAAAACGAAAGGGAAGTTCATAACGGATGCCATCGACCACAACGGTGGCATCGCTGCGCCGTGGCCGTCTTGTGATTCGACGCGTAAAGGCCAGGCGAAGCGCGTCACCGTCAGGCGCCGGCCTGGAGACATCGGTACCGCCCAGCAGCCGGTTTAAAGGCGTCGTATTGATTTCGCGGTGGTATTTTCGGTGATAGTCCTGCTCGACCCAGGCTTGGGTTGCTTGGTTGACGAAGGCCAACTGCAGATCTTCGATCCCACGCAACAGCTCCATCAAACGGCTTTCCAACTGTCCCCAAAACGTCTCTTGTTTGCCATTTTGATAAGGCGAATACGCCAAGGTCGTTTGATGATCGATGCCCAACCGTTCCAAACCCCGGCGGGTTTCTTCGGCCAGCATGGCCGCCCCGTTATCGGTCATCAGTGCCCGCGGTAATCCCCGTTTCATGAATGCCTGGGATAAACCATGGATCAGGCACTCTGCCGTTTCGGCCAGATATAATTGCAAATGACAGCAAAGTCGTGAGTGATCGTCGATAATGGCCAGCGCCACGGGGCGGTGCCACGTGCCTTTATTGTCGAGAATGCGGATTTTCGCATGGTGAAAATCGAGATGCCAGAGGCCATGGACATGGGAGACTTCGAACCCGCGTATTTCACGATGCTGTCGTCGCTTTGCGGCTTGTAATTGGCCATCGGTCGGTTGTGCGGGTTCGTTCGTTTTCAGCCAACCGTTTTCGCGCATGCAACGCAGTACGGTTTTGTAACTGGGCACGTCTTTAAGGCTGGCCTGCTCTTTAGCCATTGCCTTCAGGTTGTCGTAGTGCAGTTGAACGTTCCACCGGGGGTAATTTTCGTACTGCTCTTTTAACGCCTGCAATAATGCCTCGGGCATTGACCACCTTACACCCGCGTCCGAACGGATTTTCCGTCCCAAAACGGCGATCGGGTCGGAAGCGCTCCTGGCTTTGTAGTACCATCGTTCGATGGTCGACACACCGAAACTGATCAGCCGATTGGAATCGATGGGATGCCGGTAGTTTTTTTGGGCCAACTGACCGATGGCCTGTTGCAACTCTCCTTTTGGTGGCGGGCAGGACAACAGTTCACCGATCACCGAAAATCGGAATTGTGCCCAGCGCTGCCACATGGGCAATTGGGAATCGCTCATGGGATCTCTCCTTCCTGTTCGCTTCCTCTGGCCTCCCCCATGGAGGCAAACAGGGGCGAATCGAGGGTTGGATACTTGTAGCGGATTGGATCGGGTTTGACATCGGCCGATCTTCTGCGTGAGGCAGAATCAAAACGGTGGCGCCTCACCGACCGAGGCCGTCATGGTCCCAGGGCAAGGGTTCGCAGGCAGTTCACCAGTGCCGTTTCGGGGTCTGCGGTAGCGCTTTCAAATCGGACCAGCAACGCCCTTGGAAGATGACTGGAATGAATCGGTGGGATCAGGCGCCCGGCCAAACGCCGGTAGTTGATTGTCTGGGAAAACAGTTCTTGAAAATACTGTTTCCAGTGGTTGACGGTAGAACGCCACGGTCCGAAAAGGCCTTTGAGTTGCTCCAAGGTGCGGTCTGGATGTCGTCCTTGGCGGAGGGCGGTGGCGATAAAAAGCACCGGCGCCCAGTACACCCGGCGCTGCCAAAACCGAACCGATGGCGGCAGGACACGGCGGCGGCAACCGTCACGCCCGCAGCAAAGGCTATAGCGAAGTTCAAATGCCTTATCAATTTCAGGAGGACCACCACGAGGCTTTCGAGGATAGTTGGCATAGTGTAACGGCCCCCCGCAATAGGGCAGCGGCAAATTCGTGTCCGCTCTGCCAGCTCCAAGTCAATCTTGTGAAGAAGGGAAAATAGCGCTTTGTGATTGAGGATTTCTGGTGATATCATTGTCCCTGCCATTTATGGTTTTTGTGGCAGGAGCCCCCTACGATGCTCTGGCCAAAGAACGCGAGGGGGCTCCATCATTCTTCCCTCACTGTTCTTGTCCATTTCAAGCTATTTTTCCATCATTTTTTGTGTCCGCACTCACCTTGGTGAAAAAATTATCAACGGTGGTTTTTCTCTCACCGGAATCGGCAAGGGCCAAAAAATAAAGCCCGGATGGACCGCTCAATTTTTGCGCCCGTCGCACATCAACAAGGCCCGCTGCCACGGTCGAGATAGCCGCCAGCGCGCTGCAAGCGGTAAGTGCGACGGGGCATTTAACAAAGCTGGTCACTTCCTCCACAGCCTCGCCTATGGTGCCGGGTAACGCTTCAGTAGGATATGAGTTGTTGCTGTCGTCCGAAAGCAAGGGCATCGGCTCCGGCCAGTCATTGGTATCAATAGTCGATATAGATGCTTTTTGCAGAACTTTTGCCGCCTCTATACCCGTTCTCACTAAATCCAGGCTATGGGCCGCGTGGTAGTCGTTCCAGTCACCGGGTTGGTCAGGTATCGCCAGCAATCCGCTAATCGCCATAGCCGCCTCGGTTGACTTCTCAACGCCTGGATTATTCCCGGTCCGTCCGGCTGTTTTGACGTCATTGTCTGCGGCCAAAATGATCTCCCGCTCTGTGTAACGATCCCGCGCCATTCGAGCAACGGCAAGTAGGTTCCCTGCGCTGAAGGCAACTAAAACAGTGTTCCTGGTCGCCTCATGAATTGACAACCCCGTGGCAATTCCTTCACAAATTATCAATGGGCCGTTGTCGCCCTTGATGGCAAACCAGCCGCCTGCCACGGGGCATCCGGCCGCAAACCTTTTGCCTCCGGTTTGGTCGATTCGCTGGTAGGACATAGGCCGGCCATTGGAGTTCAGAATAGGCACGAGCAGGTCATCGCCATCCGCAAGCATGCCGGGGTAGGCTTTGATGCCTTTTTGTAATAGGTATGGGTTATCATCAGTCGCCACGGGCAAAGACGCCATGTAGGTCCGAGCTTTCTCGATGGCCACCACCTGCTCGGCCTTTTCTCGTTCTTCACGCTTTGCTTTTTGCTGCCGGATTGTTTTATACAATCGCTTTCGATCCTTGTCAGATAAGGCGGTCCCGGTCATGCACCACTTATCCGAAAAGTCCGTTGACCAATCGCCGTAGGCTCCGGCAAAAGGCTCGGCATACATGACGTGCCACCCGTTGGTTGATCGTGGGTGGCTGGTGGTCCCATGCCTGCGCAATTTACCGTCGGGGATAATTTCTCCAGGCAGCAAGCCGGCATCAACGAGCACGTCCCGAAACTTGGATAAGGGATCGATGGTTATATCATGGGCCGTCATCATCATAACCCCCGATCCGCCCAGATCAACAACACGTCGATTACCGGTAGGTATCCATCAATGATCAAATCTGGCAGCCAAGTCAGGTGCCAAGGGGTGCAATCCCGTTTAGTGGCACATTAAAACTGCCATTTCATGTCAGCAGATAGATTGTCCAACATAATGTCCCATCGGCCACAAAGCAGTGTGCTTCTCAAAAAAAGCATCAACTCTGCGGTTTCGCGTTTCCAGAAGATGCCGGGCGATTTGAGCCTCAAGTTGATGACACGGCGGATCGCGCTCTCGACACAACCGCTGCCTGTGGTCACATTGAAGTAGCGGAAGCCGGTGTATTGCATGCGGTGGAAATTGTCCAAAAAATAATTTTTGAATTTGGCGAGCGCTTCTTTCCGTTTCTTATGCGACTTGAACAGATCCATTATCTGGCGTTTGATCTCGTGTAAATTGCCTTTCCATAGCAGATCACACCATTGCTTGGATATTTTGGCGATTTTCTCCGCTCCAATTTTTTTGGGAAGTTTATCTATGATTGTCGCCAGATTCTGCTTGGCATGAGTATAGTCAATGACTTCAAAGAAAGTGGCTATGCCTATCTTTTTAGCCATTGGGCCGATTCGTTTCCAATATTTGGTTGCGCCATCGGCACAAAAAACGACATGTTCGGCTTTCGTGATATCGAGCTGCCGTAGATATTGCTCAATGAGCTCGAACACCTGATCGATATCGCCCATGGTGGCATCGTAGATGGGAGAAGAATTCTCACACGGGCTACCGTCGGAGTTGAAGCACTGAATAACGATCTGGGTAGGTTCGCGCCAATCGGTATGATAGCCCCGTCGTTTCGGACTGATCGGCGGTCTACCGCCTTTGGCTTTTCGCTCACGAAGTCGGCCACCGTCGAGACAAACCAGAACCAGTCGATCGTTGGCACGATCCGTCTCGCCAAGGGCGATACGCTGACGATGGTTCATGGCCTGCTCGCCAACGGATCGGCTGATGCGTTGAATGGTTTTGACGCCCAGTTCGATGCCATGCCGGGAAAGTGTCTGCCTGGCGATTTCGAAAGAAGGGCATAGCAAGGCCGATTGAATCGCCACGGATGCCAGATGCAGACTGACTCGGTCGATGAAACCCAACCATTGCAAGGCCAGATGGCCATTGGTTTTGCGTCGTCGATGCCTTTTAGAGCGGGCTTTGACAAAATAAGGGACACGCAGCGGGATGGAGTCCCCGGTGAGTATTCGGACACGAACCTCCCGATAACCGTGGAACCGATACGCTTTTCTGGCCGCGAGGGTTTTCAATTGAATGAGGAAATCTTTTCCGTCAAGTAGCCGCTGAAGAACGGTGGCAATTAGCGTTTCGATAAAGACGGTCATTTTGCGGTGTAGCGATTTGATCAGACGATTGACGTCGGTGTGCCCGTTGAAATCGGCAATCGCTTCATTGATCGAGCCGGAAAATTGGAGCAATTCGGATGAGATGTCCACGATCCACCCCCAAACGCTTGCAGGTTTGATTTTTATCCTGCCGGTTCAATGGGGAAACGCTTAACCGTGGCACAAGCGGTTTTTAAAATCGGCGGTGAGCGGATACACGTACAAATCCTTGACCGGGACCTTGAGCTTTTTATGGCGATCCTGTCGGCTCCGGCCCTTGGTTTGTCCGATACACAACCAATTGGCGGCCCTATAACACGTACCGACAAAGCGAGATCGGTCGACAAAGGTTTCCACCAGACACAGATCGTGCCCGTAACGCTGATGCCAATCGTGGCGAAGTCTTCTGACGCACGCCGCCAGAATGTAACTGGCCAGATTTTTAACCTGTACCCACGGCAGAATCAGAAAGCGGGTATTGTTGGTCATCATTTTCAGGTTTGCCTGGCGGGTGGGAATGTCCCAACCGATGAAACGATCCCGGGCCGCCGTTTTCCAGGCCGCGGACCCAAACAATAGACAAGCCAAGGGGCGTTGGCGGCTATCGACAGCCATGTATTTGATGTGTTCGCCGACATGACCGTGGCATCCCAAATAGTGGTAACGATCCATCAGACAATGGAAAAGATCGTCGGTATCGCCGCGACCGGTTATCATGGAAATCTCGACAGGCCCAATCTGTCGTAACGACGATTGGATTGGGTCGGTATCGTGTTCGATATCCTTTATTCGCCGAGCCCGATTTCCACTTTTTTGCGCCGGTGGTAAAACGAGAAACTCACGTTGTTCTAGTTTTCTCAGCATTGAACGGCAGGCCATATCCTTGAGCAGGCCGGTGTCCGTTCGCCAGTCCCATAGCTGGCACAAGTGTTTTGACAACCGGGTCCGATTCCAATCCGGGCGATCTTTAATCAAACGCCGTATGAACTTAATGTCATCGGTTGATAAATCGCGTCCTTGAATGGTCATGGTTTTGCTCATGGGCACGAATATATAGGCTACAGCTTTAAGAGTCCAGGCATATTTTCAAAGAGCGATGGATTTGCCACTAAACGGGATTGCACCCGGTGCCAAGTCGCGATTTTGGAATTAAGTCTGGTGATCATACTGACACTCCCTTAGTTGCGATAGCCCTGATATCCTCTTCCCGCCATGCAGTAACCCTTGGGCCAAGCTTGACGGGTTGGGGATACCGGCCGGACTTGACCCCAGCCCACCAAGTGGAGCGGGCAACCGGGATTATTTCAAGAACCTGGGGTAATCTCAGTAGAACTTTTGATGTTTGTTGGGAGTTAGTTCGAGTAGTTGTTTTAAACATTTTTTGCTCCGGCAATTCTGATGCGCCCAGAACAAAAAAAGCCACTCCGGGGCATCACGATAAAGTGATTAACCACTCGGGTGGCCTTGGTCCTACTCCAATTTGGTGGGTGGCCTTGGTCCTACTCCGGTTTTTGTCCAATAGAAACCATTAGGATTTGTTTAATGCTAATACATCTATCGGAGCTTGTCAACCGGACGAATTTAACGAGAAGACGTAGCTAAAAGTTTTGAAGCTAACCATGCCGCGATGGGGCGTGTTATGACTGCTGAGATGAATGCCACGGCGATTGAGAGCAAACCGAATTTCCAGCCAGATATATAAAAGGATATAATGATGAGCGCTGTTATCAAAAAACCAAGGACCGCATCTATTTGGGCCTTCTTCGACCCCCTGAGAAATCCATTCAAGACTATAAAAAAAGCAACAAAAAAGAGTGCTACATAAATACAATAAATCATGTTTTGCTCCTTTGTGATTACGGTGCTTGAAGTTTTTCCGACTATCGGTGACGCTTTAACCATTTTTCAGGTGGAAAAAATATCGACGGAATATCTTAAAGCAAGGTTCCAAACAATGGAGCCTGAAATCTGGTATTGGATAATGAACCGACGAAATGGGATTAAAAGATTGGCTATTTTCCAGGTCTTGAGCAAACTTATTCCAACCTCCTACATGTAAATATGCGTATGCTTTTGAGCTTTTTGTTTTGAAAGTGGTATCACCTTAGCGTCGGCCTTTAATCCATCCAGGTAATCGGCCCAAGTCTGCATCATTTTTCGGCGTTCATCGATAAATTGTGTTCGGTTATATGCCATGCCCAGTGGGTCCCGGACTTCATGGGCAAGCTGGTGTTCAATGATATCCACTCGGACGTTGAGCACTTCGTCAAGAAGCGTCCGTGCCGACGCTCTGAATCCATGGCCGGTCACATCCTCTTTTGAAAATCCCATCCGCCGAAGGGCAGCGTTGACCGTGTTGTTGGACATCGGCCGAAGCTTGGTCCTTTCGCTCGGAAAAACGTACCGGCCGGCCCCGGTCAATGGTTGGATTTCCTCAAGAACCGCAACGGCCTGACGGCAAAGCGGTACAAGGTGGGGGCGGTTCAATTTCATTTTCTCGGCAGGGAGATTCCATTCAGCGATTTCAAGATCGATTTCCGACCATTCAGCGTGGCGAAGCTCCCCAGGGCGAACAAAAACCAGGGGGGCGAGCTTCAGGGCGCACTTTGTTATGAAGCTGCCCTCGTATCCGTCCATAGCTCTCAGGAGTCCCGCGAATTTGTCCGGATCGGTGATGGCTGCCAGGTGCTTCGACCTTGCCGGTGGTAATGCTCCCCGAAGGTCCGATGCCGGGTCACGTTCGGCCCGGCCGGTTGCCACTGCGTACCGAAATATTTGCCCGCAAGTATTTCGGGTCCGGTGGGCGGAATCAAGCGCTCCACGGGATTCAATACGACGAAGCACCATCAACAGTTCGGGAGCCGTGATTTCCAGTATCGGACGATTACCTATATAAGGGTAAACGTCATTCTCCAAACGGCCCTTGATCTTGTCCGCATGACTTGGTGCCCATCCTGGTTCGAACTTGTCGAACCATTCGCTGGCGACCGATTCAAAGGTATTATCACCGCTTTTAGTAGCCGCTTTCTCAGCTTTTCTTTCTTGGCTTGGATCAACACCATTGGCAACTTGTTTACGAGCCTTAAAACGTCGTTCCCTGGCTTGGGAAAGACTGACTTCGGGGTAAGTCCCGAGGGAAAGCAACTTCTCTTTACCCCCAAATCTATATTTGAATCGCCACCACTTACCCCCAGCAGGGGTAACAATTAGGAAAAGACCATTGCCGTCAAAGAGCTTGTACTGTTTGGACTTTGGCTTTGAATTGCGGATTTTGGTGTCCGAAAGGGCCATAGCCAGCCTCCATTTGGGGGTAACAATTGCTCTAAAGTTGCTGCATAGGGGTAACTATATTTAAAATTACCCCCAGTTACCCCGGTTGTCAACGGATTCAATCGGACAAGGCTGGACTATAGAAACAAAAAAGGCCCTGATTTTATAGGACCTTTTGTACTTAGTTGGACTAAGTCGGATGGTTATTTGGTGGAGATGAGGGGGATCGAACCCCTGACCTCAGCGTTGCGAACGCTGCGCTCTCCCAGCTGAGCTACACCCCCAATATTTCTTTTAAGTTAAGTCTTCCTACAACAAACCGGGGCCGGTGGCAAGCGGATTTCATGATAGTGGCCTGGTTTTGATCTTCGCGATCAAGGAGCGATCCGATGACTTTTCGTGATACCTTTATTTCAAGAGCAACGCGTTCACTCTGGCGATGGTTCCGGCGGCAATCAACTCACGGGCCTTTTTCTGGCAGACGGCGGCATCCAAGTCGGCGATCTGACGGCATAAACCGGGCATGAAATGCGGGTTGACGCTGAGCCGACGAATGCCGATGCCGATCAGGAAAGGCAACAGCGCTTTATCATGGGCCATTTCTCCACACACGCTGATCAGTTTATTCCGGCTTTGGGCGATGCGGGTGACTTTTTCGAGAGCCCTCAGCACGGCGGGATGCTCGGGCCGGTAATAGTCGGCAACATATTTGTTATTACGGTCCACGCCCAACATGTACTGAACAAAATCGTTGGTTCCAATGGCGAAAAAGTCCGCTTCGGCGGCAAATTCGTCCATGATTTCCACAACGGAAGGCAGTTCTACCATTATGCCGATCATTGGTTGTGGATGATGAGCGATGTTGTCCACTTTCAGCCTGTCCATGCAGCCGCGTACCACCTGCCGGGCTTTGAAAAAATCGTCCAGGGAAGAGATCAGCGGAAACATGATTCCAAGCGTTTTACAGTCGGCAGCGGCGCGTAAAATGGCGCGGATCTGCTGCTCGAAAATGTCCTGATAGGCAAGGGAAAAACGGATGGAACGCAGACCAAGCTCGGGGTTGGGCTCGCCGGGGGTGTCGGTATAAGCCAGCGTTTTGTCTCCACCAATGTCAAGGGTGCGAAACACCACCGGCTTGCCTTCCATGGCGTCGATCACCTGGCGATAAACCAGATATTGCTCGGTTTCCGATGGGAACGAGGGCCGGATTAAAAACGGAAACTCGGTGCGATACAGACCGATGCCGGCGGCCCCCATGCCGCGAGCCAGGGGCAGCTCCGCCAACAGGTTGATATTGGCCAGCAATTCAATCTCAGCGCCGTCCACGGTTTTCGCCAACCCCGCCTGGATGGGCGATTGCGCGTTCGTCACCTCAACCCGGGCCTGGTTGCGCTCTTCGAACCGGGCAACGATCTCCTCCGAGGGGTTCACGTAAACATTGCCCACCTCACCGTCCACCAGAATCGGCGTTCCTTCGGGCACATGCAGCAGATCCGGACATTTAACGACCACCAGAGGAATGTTGAGCGAACTAGCAATGATCGACACATGGGAGGTGACGCCGCCGTTGGCCAGCACGATCCCGGCGACGGCCTCCGCCGACAGTTTCAGCAATTCCGATGGATAGAGCTCTTCGGCTATGACCACCCGGCCATTTTTGTGTTCGTTTTCGTCCGTTGCCACAGGCGTCAGATTATTCAGCAGACGTCCGGCCAAATCCTGGATATCGTTTACTTTTTCTCTGATATAAGGGTGAGGGCTGTCGCTGAACAGAGCGATATAATGATGGGCGACCTCCCTTACGATGCGCGTGGCCGGCGCCCCCTTTTCGATGGCATGGGTCATGCGATCGACAAACTTGGGGTCTTTGAGCATCATTAATTGTGCCGCGAAAATCAGGGAAGCGCTTTCGGGAAGCTTTATTGCCGAGCGTTGCTGAAGGGCGTCCAGTTGCCGGGCGGTTTTGGCGATGGCCCTCTGGAAATCGGCCAGGCCGCCATGCTCTTCCGCCTGGGGGACGGCCAGCAGGCGGGTGTGGCTCTTTCCCCAGATGGCGGCCCGCCCCAGGGCAAATCCGTCCGACGCCCGCTGTCCTTTGATAAAGCCCAGATTGCAGGTCGGCGAAAGCTCCGGTGAAGAACACATGTGCTGCAAATCCATCAGCAATCGGGCGTTTTCCAGAACTGCGGCCAACTGGGCACCGGTAGCCTTCAGGGCCGTTGTATCGGTTGTGTCGAAAAAATCGGATTCAGCGTGCTGAACCACCAGAACACCGATTTTGACAACCCCTTTCTTGATGGGAACAGCCAGAAAGGATTCGTATTTCAGTTCATCGGTTTCGGGAAAATATCGAAAACGAGGATTTTTGCTGGCGCGGCCCTCGCACACCGGTTGACCGGTCGACATCACGGTACCCACCAGGCCCTCCCCGGCCCCCATGCGCACCTGGCCAACGGATTCCGGATTGAGCCCCACGGTGGATTTGAGGACCAGTTCGTCGGCGGTTTCGTCGTACAGGTAAATGGAGCACACCGGCGTATCCAAGTGCTCGGAGACCAGCAGCACGGTCCGCTGGAGGAAATTTTCTATATTTTCACTGCCGGTGATCAGGGCCGATAGATCGCCCAAGTCACACAGCATATTCATAAGATCCTGACGTTTTTTGTTCATTACATCTTTGACCTTTGGCGGTTAATGTAAACGACAGTTTATGCTACAATAATACATTATACGTCAACATGAAGAGAAATTGATCCCTTTCGGGCGTCCTGTTCGTCTTTTTCGCAAGGCGTTGTTGCAGGAACTGTTTCGGGTTGGCTATCCACTTTGGTTTTTATACCCGCCGAGTTTCGGTAAACCCAATCCAGTTCCCGGCAGGCCTGATCGAAGGTGCGCCCATGGATCATGGCCAGAGCCGACTTCTTACCCAGCACCCACCCCACATCCGCGGCCACACCGGGAAGTGAGAACCGTTTCAAACGTCGGTATATTTTCAGCGGCCATTTAACCCAGCCGTAGGCAGCAAGTGTTTTTCGCATGATGCCGTTCATTGTCTGGGTGAAAATCAGATCGGAAACATCCTTTGTCTGAAAAAGGGTATCCAGGCGCACGCGGTAAAGGGAGCGGACCAGCATCATCGAATCCCCCTTGCCCAGGGTACCCAGCCAGGAACGGGTACGCGTAAGCAGCGGCCCGATGGCGGCCTCTTCCAGTGGGCGGTCGGAATCGGGAAAATGGCGCCGGGCGATGGTTTCGGAAGCCTTGCGAACCGCCGTTTTCCAATCCGTCCAGGTCGGGTTGGCGATCAGAATCGATGAAAACCCGACCAGCTTCTGGCGGATGGCGGAAATTTCCGGGTCGTGTTCCATAGTCGCCGTCATCTCCGTATCCGCAAGGTCCGTCAGCATGGTTTCAAGGCTTTGCCGGTTTTCCTCGACCAGGCGCTCGGCTTTTTCGTCATAGGCATCGAGGGCCAGCTTACCTACAAATAGAGTGAGATCCACCAGAAGGGTTTTCATCAAAACCAGAACCAGCAGCTTACGGGAGAGAAACAAAGCCCACGATAGCGGATCGGGGATAATGACCAGTCGAACCAGCAGCACTTTTTGAATCCGCGCATGATGGGCCACATACCATTTGGCCCAGGGGCGCCGGGCCATTGTTTCCGACCACCGGTAAAAGTCGTGAACGGTTCGTATGTTTATCCTTTGGATGCGTGCCAATCCGGGTCTCCGGATGATCTGATCGAAACGGGTCAGCGAGGCATTCATACTTTTTATCAACTGGTTCAAAGAGATTTGCAGCTCGGGCTTTTCGGCATCCGGGAAATAACAGGCGGCAATCGAACGGATGAAGGCCCGCAATCGTTCGGCGGTAGCGGTTTTTTCCGGGGAGAGGGAGCCGGCGATATCCTTACAGGCCTCGACGATCAGGAAGATGGCATCACGCCTTGGCAAAGATGCGCCATCCGCTTCACGTGCCAGGGCCTTGAGCTCTTTCTGCAGCGCCAGGTTCCAGGAAATCGCGCCTCTGGCACGCCAGACCACGATCAGAATCAGAACAACAGCCCCGACACTGATGGTTCCCCACAAAATTTTTAATAGCAGCCACCAGTCCATTTGATACTTGGTGCTCCCGATGCGCCAATTGAATAGGATGGTTTTGGTTAAAAAATTTTACTTGAATGGTCGATATTTCCGTATCAAAAGCTATCCGAAGCGGGAGCCATATGCAAGGCCGTCATGGATTTGTTTCAGAGTGGCAAACGAATTGAAGGGAAACTCCTCAGACCTAAATCAGAGAAGATTGAGGGCGATGGCATAGAATCCGCCGGTTAAAGCGATCAGAACCATTGCCGCTCTTAAAAAGCCCTGGTTATTTCCTCCTTCCAGGGTGGTTGGCTGCATTACCGTCCTTACGGCACCATAGACGTGCCATGGTGCCCGGTACCCCTTGTAGATGGAGGTCACTTTTCTCCTGAGGTTCAACAGAGAATAAACCCCTATCTGAGCGGCCCGGACAGAATACTCCAAGGTAAACACAATGTCATCCGGTATCTCACAGAACTGCCCTAGTACAGCCAGGTTGGAAATCTCCTTGGTAACCACCCGAGGCCGATCGGTGGCGGTTCTGGGCATGAATTGGCTGGTGATGAAGGGCATCAGACAGGGGATGCAGGTGGTTGTTTGGACAATCCGGTCGATATGCGATTGCATGCCAAGGTGGCTGCACAACTCGATCAGCATTTCGCGGCCCGTGCACTCTGTCATTTTCTTTTGGATGTAGTTGCCTTTTCGCTCGGGATACAACCCATACCCCCAACCGACACTGACATGTTCCGGCTGCCCCGCGAAAAACGGATAAGGCGTCATCGCAAAGGAAAGCAGCCAATTGGAATCCTTGATCGTAACCGCCCCTTCCATCCCTGTTTCCTTGCCGGTCAATCTTGTTAATTCATCGACAAAACAGGAATCCGTGAAGGTCATCGAAAAGGAAGTCCATTTGCTTTTCTCGATGTCGCTGTTAAAAACGGCGGGACGCCCCAAGGTGGAGGTTTTGCCGGCGATGTTCTCCCACAGAAGCCAGGAGGAATTCTTACTCGCCAAATTGGGACAAGGCGCCCTATCCATCGCTCCGGTGCTGGAGTTGGCGGTCATCGATCCCAAGGTTGCGAAAACCAAATCTCTCTCAAAAACCTCAACAAAGAAAGGCGCACGTCCTTTCATGCAATATAACTTCTTGACCGACTTGACACCGTCGACCTCGGCAAATTCGAGATCGAGCACTTGCACGTTGAAGTCAAACCGTACCCCCTGGTCTCGCAACCAGGCTTCGAGAGGGAGAACGATGGATTCCCGCTCGTTGAAGGGTGTCAGTCGTACGCAGGCCATGCTGCTCAACTGCGGGGATACATGGTAGAACCGCAAAATGTATCGTTTAAGCTCAACCAATGAATGCCAGGGCTGAAACGAAAAAGTGGTGCAGAACTGTAACCAAAAAGTGCCGGTGAAGAAAGAAGCTGAGAAATAGTCCTCGATCGCCATGTCTTTTAAGTCGCCTTCCGGGCGCGTCAGAAGCCAAAGCAGCCGGAAGCGATCTTTTAATCGCAGGTCGAAGGGAAAGGGGTCAACCACCTTGCCATCCTTGACCAGGCGAGAAGTGGCCTTGATGTCGATCTGGTCATTGAAGGCCTTGAATTCATCCATGACCGACATATCCGGATCATTCAGGGACGGAATGAAGGACATAAGATCGAACAGACAGGAATAAACTTTGCTCTCCAACATGCGGTAGCCGCGCATCAGATAGCCATGGCCGGCCTTGATATCCTCGGCGTCCAGGCTGCCGCCCACGGCATCGCTTTCTTCGTATATGGTAATATTCTCACCCGGCAAACCGCCGTCTCTAACCAGATAGGCCGCACTCGCCAATGAAGCCAACCCCCCACCCACGAGATATGCTTTTGTCCGATTCATCATGTTCCCGCCAATTCGCTGAATTTGCCTGTCCTGCAATCCGGTTTGGCAGGACGTTCGAATCATTCCCATTCCACGATTTCAGAAAACGGCATTGCCTGCCTCTGTGCCGCTGTAACTATATCGGGGCCTGGCCAAATATCTTTAGCCCCATGCATATGCGAACGGCCATCACAACCGTTTGATATAATGTAAAAATTGATATATACAACAGTCTCTTAAGCTTGATGCGGGTTAGGGCGACAAATTGAGGCGTAACGGATATTCCGCCAAAAACACATACGGAAAATTCAATGGAAACTTCCAATCAAAAACCAGAACGGCGGGATCGCATGATTGGCTGCCTGTTGGGCGGTGCGGTGGGCGATGCCCTGGGGGCGCCGGTGGAATTCATGGGCCTGGAAGAGATTCGCCGCCGGTATGGCGATGCCGGGGTGACCCGGTTCGAAACGGCCTACGGGAAAAAGGGCGCCATTACCGACGACACCCAGATGACCCTGTTCACCGGCGAAGGTCTTATACTCTCCGCGGTAAGATCCGAGTACAAAGAGACTCCAACCATCGCCATTTATCATGCCTATCTGCGCTGGCTTTACACCCAGAACATGGGCAGTCAGGGCCAGTTGGTAAAGTCCCATGGCACCTGCGCGGTCGTCGACGGCATCCTGACCGGCCATCAGGCGCTTTTCTCCCGGCGCGCACCGGGCCAGTCCTGCCTGAGCGCCCTTGGTTCAGGGCGCATGGGCAGCATCGATCAGCCGATCAACGACAGCAAGGGGTGTGGCGGTGTGATGCGGGTGGCGCCCATGGGCCTGGCCTGTGGTGACGCGGAAAGAGCCTTTCGCTTGGGATGCGAGGCGGCGGCCATTACTCACGGCCATCCCACGGGGTTCCTGGCGGCCGGTTGTCTGGCGGCACTGATTTCCCTTTTACTCGGAGAGAAAACGTTACCCGAGGCGCTGGATGACGTCATACGCATGCTTTTAAATCAGCCAAACGTCGGCGAATGTCTTGACGCCATCGAACGGGCCGTTGCTTTATCGCAGCGATCAGAACCATCGCCGGAAGCGGTTGAAAGCCTGGGGGCCGGTTGGATCGCCGAAGAGGCTCTGGCGATTGGTATTTACTGCGCCCTGGTTGCCGGGAATGATTTCAACAAAGGTGTGTTGCTGGCGGTGAACCATTCCGGAGACAGCGACTCGACAGGCTCTGTTACCGGTAATATTATTGGTGTGTTGCATGGCAGCATGGCAATTCCGACGCCATGGTTGAAAGGCCTCGAGTTGCGAGAGCTGATTGAAGAGGTCGCTGGCGACTTATACGATCAATTCGGTTGATACCCGAAAATCAAAAAAGGAGACACAACCGTGTCCAATACAAAAAAAATTCCATTGCGGTCAGAAATTCCCACCGAGGATCAATGGGACCTGAAACCCTTATTTGAGAACGATGAGGCTTGGGAGTTCTGTTTTGCCGATACCAACGCCAAGCTTGATGGCTACAAAAGCTTCAAGGGGCATCTTTGCGGATCACCGGAACAACTTGCCAAGGCGCTCGATTTTCACATGGATGTCTCCCGGGCGCTGGAGAATCTTTATACCTACGCTCATTTGAAAAGCGATGAAGACAAAACCAACAGCGCCTATACCGGCCTCCAGGACCGGGCCATGGGGCTGTTCACCAAAATCTCTGAGTGCGGCAGTTTTATCGATCCCGAAATTCAGTCCCTGGACGAAAAGCGCCAGCGGGAATTTCTCTCCAGTCCTCAACTGAAACAGTACCGTTTTTTTCTCGAAAAGATCTTCCGCGCCAAACCTCATACCCTGGACGAGGATAAGGAACAACTTCTCGCCATGTCTCTGGAGATGGCCCAGGCGCCTTCCCAGATCTTCAGCCAGCTTGACAACGCCGACCTTACCTTTGGAGAAATCGTCGATGCCAACGGAAGCCGGACGCAACTCAGCCACGGAAATTTTATCACTTTCCTGATGACGCCGGAACGTAAAATCCGCAAGCAGGCATTCTCTCAATATTATCAAACCTATCAATCCCACAAGCACGGCATTGCCACCGCGCTGGCCCACTCGGTTAAAAAGGATGTGTTTTACTCGCGGGTCCGTAACCACGAATCATGTCGCAAGGCGGCCCTATTCTCGGACAACGTTCAGGAAACGGTTTATGATACACTGGTGGCCACGGTAAAGGAAGGCACCGGGCCATTGTTCCGCTATCTTGATCTGCGGCGGCGCAAGCTGAAGCTCGACAAACTACATTTCTATGACACCTACGTGCCGTTGGTGTCCGATGTGGAATTCAAACTGACCTATCCGGAAGCGGTCGAGATTGCCCTTGAAGCCCTCGCGCCTCTGGGAGAAGATTATACGAAAACACTGAAAGCAGGACTCACCGGCGGTTGGGTGGACCGCTACGAGAACAAGGGCAAACGCAGCGGGGCCTATTCGTCAGGCAGCTACGATTCACCGCCCTATATTTTGCTCAACTTCGAGGACAACAACATCAACAGCCTTTATACCTTGATCCACGAGGCCGGGCACAGCATGCACACCTACTTCTCCAAAAAGTACCAGCCCTATGTGGATTACGAGTATACGATTTTCGCCGCCGAGGTAGCCTCCACCTTCAACGAAGTCCTTCTCAGCCGGTATCTGTTGGATAAATATAAAAACGACGAGGATATGACGGCCTACATCCTCAACCGGGAGATCGACAACATCCGGGGTACCTTTTTCCGCCAAACCATGTTCGCCGAGTTCGAAACCCTGATTCACGAGAGTGCCGAGAAACAGTCCCCCACTCACCGTTGATGCGCTGACGGGCATCTACCATGGACTGCTCGAAACCTATTTCGGTGACGCGATGGTTATCGATCCACAGCTTGACCTGGAGTGCTTGCGCATCCCTCATTTTTACAGTGCATTTTACGTTTACAAGTATGCCACGGGAATTGCAGCGGCCATCACCCTGGCCGGCAGGGTGCTGGATGGCGGTGCCCGGGAGCTGGAGGCGTATCTGAATTTTCTCAAAGCCGGTGGCAGCATGTTTCCCCTTGACGCCCCTGAAAAATGCCGGGGCCGACATGGCGACAAAGGCGCCGATCCTGAGGACCACGGCCCATTTTGAAACGTTGGTTGAGAAATTCGAAAAGGTGATGATGACTTAACGCGCAACACTATTTTCCGAGTTTCAAGTTAACATGTATGCTTCTAAAGCCCGTTTTAAAAATACCGTAACGATTAAGGAGAATGTCAATGGACAGAAAAGAGTTAATGGAAATGTTCAACAAGGCCCCCCGCATCGGCGCCCTGGCCACCAGCAACAAGAGCGGCGATGTGGATGTCGCCGTGTTTGGATCGCCGCGCATGATCGACGAGAACACCGTGATAATGGCCATCGGAAACAATCGATCCCTGTCCTATCTTGAGGAAAACCCCAAGGCCAGTTTCATCGTCATGGAACCGGGGTCAAACCCCATGACGTGGAAGGGCAGCCGCTTGTACCTGAAAGTGGAGAGCATCGAGCGCTCGGGAGAAATGCTGGATACTTTTCGCGAGCAGATTCGCAAAATGGCCGGCGACACATCGGCGGAC
Source organism: uncultured Desulfosarcina sp. (assembly GCA_963668455.2). GTDB lineage: Bacteria > Desulfobacterota > Desulfobacteria > Desulfobacterales > Desulfosarcinaceae > Desulfosarcina. The sequence goes on along the minus strand of CAXXOY010000005.1, from coordinate 1,170,411 downwards.
GCCATCGTTGCCGCCATCCGTTTCAGCATTACCGAAGTTCGAGGGTTGATTGCTCCGGCGTAAAAAGAATGCCAAGACAAGCCAGAATAGATGCCCCGTGAGCACTGCAACATATCATTTGCCGAGGAATTGGACGACGCAAGATTTTTCTAAACGATGTAGACCGTAATGATTTCGTGGATCGGTTTTCTCGAACTGATTAACTAAATTAGTGCCAGGCCGGAAATTCAAAAGGACCATGAATTCAAGAGATTAGCCTGAAAAAGAAAAACGAAGATTTTTCGTTTCGGGGCAGTTTTTACTTGCATCCGAAGGTCATAGTCGATAGTTAACATGTGGGAAAAACAATAGAATGTCGACATTTGCTGATTTTGACGAATCAGCACTTCAGACCAAAACCGAAAAATCTTCGTGGAAAAAGGCTATGAGAAAAATCATCGAAAATCAACTGAAAATTGGCCAAGTGGATATCCCACAAATCGAGTTGGATCTTCGCTCTCGGGATGAAATTCCTCAGCTTCTATTGGGATTGCAGGCCATCTACAAAGACCGGCCAACCCGCCAGAAAGTATTTGAGATTTTGGAACAGATCGTACCGGATGATATCGATACCGGAAACGGCAGGCCGGGTATGGACCTGTGGTCGATTTTAGTGCTGGGTACGTTGCGGCTTAATTGTAACTGGGATTACGACAAACTGTTGGAGATCGCCAACAATCACAAAACCGTACGAGAATTTTTAGGGCACACCATTTTCGAGTTTGGTGAGCAATATGCCCTGCAAACCTTAAAGGACAATGTTTCTCTATTTAAACCGGAGCATATCGATCGGATCAACCAAACAGTTATAAATGCCGGTTACAAAATACTGGGCTATGACCCAAAAACGATAAAAGGCAGATGCGATTCTTTTGTGGTTGAGACCGACGTACATTATCCAACTGATATCAATTTACTTTGGGATGCGGCACGAAAGATCATTACCTTGACCGCCGAAGAGTGCCTTTTTGTGGGTATTACCGAATGGCGCCAAAGCGGTTATATCCTGCGCAAAATTAAAAAGGCGTTCAACCTGGCGGGCAAACTCAAACGATCCAACACTAAAAACAAAGACCGCAAGGCCAAACAAGAAGAACGGGTTGTTCAAGCCCACCAGCAATATATTGATTTGGTTGGCCTGTATGTTGAGCGAGCCAAGTTTTGCATAGGTTTTCTAAAGCAGTCTGGACTGGGCAACGTGGGTAAAATCATGATGATCGAAAATTTCATCGAGCATGCCGAACGGCAGATAGACCAGATTGCCCGCAGAGTTATTAACGGCGAAAAAATTCCCCACGGCGAAAAGGTGTTTTCAATATTTGAAGAGCATACCGAATGGATCAGTAAAGGCAAAGCCGGTGTTCGGCAAGAGTTGGGGGTAAAAGTTTGTATTCTCGAAGATCAGTACAAATTTATCCTTCATCACCATGTAATGGAGAATCAGACTGACGATCAGATAGCGGTCGCAATGGTAACCGATACGAAGAAAAAGTATGATGGGTTAACCAGCTGCAGCTTTGATAAAGGATTTCATAGTCCGAAGAACCAACAGAAGTTGGCCCCGCTTTTGGATCAAGTTGTGCTTCCTCGAAAAGGGCGACTTTCAAAAGAAGCCCAGCAAATAGAAAGGTCGGAAGATTTTATCCATTCGCGGCGCAAACATGCCGCCGTGGAGTCGGCGATCAATGCCCTGGAAAACCACGGCTTGGATCGCTGCCCCGATCACGGTCTCCACGGATTTAAACGGTATGTGGGGTTGGCGGTATTGTCCCGGAATATTCAGCAATTGGGGGCCATGCTGCAAAAGCAGACGACCAAGAAAATGCCGCGGAGCAAAGAAGCTGCCGATCCATCGTTAAGTTTAGCAGCATAGCCGTTTTGTTTGCTTGGACAAGTAAAGCCTATAGGTGGAGTGTTTCCAGTTTTTGAGTAAATCGGGAAAAAATGATGACAATAACTTCTTTCCTGAAGTTAATTTCGGTCATTTAATGAAGCATAATTATTGCCAGAGAAAAACTCTCCACGAAAGGGGTTTCCGGCCAGGCACTAAATTAGGCGATTCAAATTTTTGTCTCGATGGGAATTATATTAATCATAATACATTGCGCCATGATTACCTTCCAAATTTTGATCATGTATTCCAAAAGCTGAAGCGGTGTCAGTTTGTCCCGATAGCTTTTTGTAAGCTGTAAAACAACCAGCTACGTTTCTTCTCCCCTGGAGGGAGAAGGACAGGATGAGGGGGCATAATTCAGGAAAGCCTTATTTATATAGAACCGGTGATCTAATGGTGTGTCAGCGAATTGGGCCTGCCCCAGACCAAGCTTGCCAAGACACTGGATATGACGGTGTCTGGTATTGGCTATGCTATGAGAAGGGGAGAGATTCTGTCAAAGCGTGAAGGTTACACGCTAATTGATTTTGATATTTAGATAATGAGAGACGTCCCCCCCCCCCTCCCTCACTTGCACCCATGCGGCCTTGCCTGAGACCACTTTCCATGAAGTGTTGGCCTTGCCTCGATCATCCAAAACGTGCCGGTCCTTTGAAGACTTCACGTATATGCCAGTTTACGTAAGTGGGGATGGGATAATCACTGGGCGCCTGAGGCCTTTTCAGCGGCTTGCCATGGTACTTCATCAGCCATTCTGAAAAGCCGTGCGTCCCATGCGCGTTTTTGGACACCTGGACGATCATATCCTCGTCCTCGGAGAGAGTAAACGCACCCCGGTCGAACAATTTGTGATGCAGCGCGCACAAGGCAATACCATTGTTTTCGACATCCGGTCCGCCGGCCTGGTGCCACTTGATGTGTGCCGCCTCGAGCCCGACCAGCGAATTGCCGACGCGAACATTGTACCCGCAGACAGCACACCGGTATTCATAGGCACGCAACACGTGCTCGCGAAACAAAGGGTCACGTTTCCCGACGCTTATATTATTTTCCGATAGATCGATGCCGACCGCTTGGAGAATGTCTTCATGAATGGATTCGGGAAAGTTCGTGGTAAGCAGGGAGTTGACGATGTCTGAAAAGATGAGGGAGTCCCGACGAAGTGCATCGTAAACTTCCTGCGGAAAGCCACCATGGACATCGTATCTGAGAAGTTCACTTTTGCGGGCATCAGTGCTTCCCCTGCGAGACACAACATTATCGGCGTTGGTTAATTCCCACAGTCCGTCGTTGCGCAACCGCCAGAAGGGATACTCGGGATGATGGCTTTTTCGGGTTGGTCCGAACTCTTCGAGCAGTTTGCGCAGATCGCGGTCAACATCCGCAAATGCAATCAGCCGCCCTTCTCCTCGCAAACACCTGCCAAGCGCATACAAAGCCAACAGCGGCTTATGCGGCGCCCGCTGACCACCCTTTTTCCATACGGTGATGTCACTGAATCGTTGTTTTAAGTCCATAGTTCAATTGCTATAAATCGGCAAATTATGAGAACAGGAGTTGGCTAAGCTGAACCCCTGTTGACCTTCGCATTCTTCGCAGCTTTGCGTGAGGCCCGTTTTTCATACCCACAATACTCGCCCGCTTAAAGCCGCCATTTTACCCCCAAAAGTGACCGTCTAAGGCCATTTCACCCCTTTGAAATACAAGTTTTCCATGCAATATTGGGCTATTAATTTGGTCGACCCGCCGCAGCCTTCTGGAGGTGACTACGCCATCACCATACTTTTTGAACTTGCTTGTGATTGATTCGCTTCCGAGCATCACAGATGCTACAAGGACCTTTTTTGAAAGGCTGTAAGCTTTTTTTAAGGTCTGCCTCCTTTCCGCCTGTGATTCGATGATATTGATCACAAAACCCAAATTTACGATGTCAGCCTTTTTAATTCCTTCACCGAAATGAAATGCAGGGTCCCACCCGGATGCAGTTACACCTAATTCTTTGACAATATTCAGATCATCGCCTTTGCCACAACCGTAATCAAAAAACGTGTATTCACCGTTTAAGTAATTATGCCTGTATAGCGATTGAACTGGAGTTGAAAGGCTATGCCTATCGATCGCTGTTTTATGCCTATCAATTTCATTATTTTGCTTGCCATTCCCTTTTATGATGGTGCCCATGGACAGTGAGTCCTTTTTCTTTAAGAATTTTCTCCCACCCGTTTTTAAATCCAATGATGCGTTTGTTCTCAAATAGACCCTCATCCTCAGCCTGTTCTGTAAGTTTTCTGTATTCAGGTATTAATGGGTTTTCGGGATCTAAGAGCATTTCTTTTCTGTGAAGGATGGGAGGATTCTTTGAGTCCTTGTATTGGATTTTCTTGATGGTTAATTCATTAAGATTGATTGAATGGCTGCAAAAAAGGGATGGAAAAGCCTCAGTGTAAAACTCCCGGTATTCTAATAGTGAGATTTTAAATTCCCTTTTGAAGAACTTGATAATATTCCAAGAAATTGTGTTTAACTCAGGGGTCGCAATTGCTTTATTTAAAAAAACAAGCAGTTTGTCCGGAATGGTGGTGATTGCGGATTTATGCAGATAGACCGAATCCGGCAAGTGTTTTCCGGTCTTGATCTGCTTTATATATTTTTTAAAATCATTGGCATCCATTGAGGTGGTATTTTAAAAAAAAAGAATTGCAAGATCAAGAAGACTCTTTATGCTCAACACATTTTAGTGGTTTTTTAGAATAAAGAACGATGCTGGACGGCTACAGCAACAATTATGCTATGCTCTGAGTCGCACCAAATTAGCCAATTGACATAATAAAAGAGAGTTCCTTCTTAAATTCGCCAAAGACCGATATCGATGGATGGAACTCCTCTTACAGGTGGCTTGGGGGCGGATCAAGTAAAACACTAATAAAACAATAAGTTAAGCCTGAAAACAGGCCGTTTTTGGTCTTAAACCGATGTCTTTGAGATCAAAAAATCGGTTTTAAGGAATTTTGCCTTTTTCTCCACAGGAGTGAAACATTACTACTATTTTTCAGGCAGACGCAATCCAAATCACTACATCATTGTTTCGCCGCCTTTTGCCGATTAGCTGAGTGTCAACTTCGATAATTTCTTATTGTCCCTGAGGCTATAAAAACGTCAGGTAACGCCTTGCGGCGTAACCTGACCTACACTCGCACGAGATTCGGTAGCCGTGGCGGGAGACACTCTAAACGTTATTGTCTATATTTTACGGAACCTGGAGTATTTCCTTATTATTATGAATGCCTGAAGTGGGTGATTGCCCGGCAGATGGCGTGAGACCGCCATTTCGTTTCCGCATCTTCAATATCGCTTTTCTCATTCTCTCCCGATCCATTGTGCCATGGGGCACCGGTCTTTTCACGCTATCGGGTGCGGTAAAGGAGAGGTATTGCTCCGGGGAGATATTACTTTTCCAATGCCCGGTCAGCCGGGACGCAGTAATACCCAATCCGAAAAGCAGAAGAAAAAGAAGGCCCATGGTAAGTGATGAGATGGTCTTTTTCCCTGAAAAATACGAAAAGTTCAGGGCCCCATTTGAGGGGCAGTTTTCAACACAATTCAGACAGGCACAGCACTCCTGAGAATTCACATTTATTTGGCCGCTGATCTTTATAAAGCCGGGGCAACTTCGTTCGCATTTCCCGCAGCCGGTGCAGCGTGCGGGATCCCTGCGAACCCTGCCGGGGCAAAGGAGCCCGATAATTCCCAGAAGAGCGCCATAGGGACAAAGGTACCGGCACCAAAAATTGCGAAATACTACCGTCAGGATAGCCAAGGCGGAAAACACAGAAAGGGCGACCGGTGAAAGTCCGGTGAAAAAGTGAAGCATTTTTACATCGGCAAACCGGTTGTAGGGGCTGTTGATAAACATATCGATCACGGCCCCCGGCATTTTGAAAAAAATCTGATAAATGAAAAAAAAGGCCAAGATGTATTTTATGGCCCGCAGAGGAATATCCAGCCATGCGGGAATGGTAGGTGAATGTTTGAAAAGTTTGGAATTAAGCTTGGCAAAATATTCGCCAATCAACCCTACCGGACAGATCCAGGCACAAAACCCCCTTCTTGCGAATAGCGCCGAGATGCAAATGATCAGAAAAATTACCAACCCCGCCGGATGAATTCCGGATATGGTCCGGGTCAAAAAAAAATGTTTCAGACTGATCAGAGCGCTTATGGGCAGGAACGCATCCACACCGGCCGGTCGGTCGAAACCCGGCAGAACGCCTTTCTCAAGGCAAGAGACAAAGAGACAAAAACGTATTCCTATGAATATTACGATGATTAAAAACAGGTGCTGCACCCAAGCCCTGGGCGACCATTCTTTTTTCATGAAAGACCTTCCCGACAGTTCAAGATATAAGCGGCAAGCTCGGCTTTCGCTGGAACGACATCGGTCAGATCTTTGCGACTTTTTGCGGGCCATCACCGTTGATTCCGGTTGAAGGTAAGGCAGGATGCCCAGATTTGCAAACCGATAAATGGCGGTCAGGGGATTGGGCGCAGCAGATCAGCCTTTTTTCCGGTACACAATATTTTCCAACGCCAGAACGGCAAGTACACCCATGACAAAGCCATTCCCGATTACAGGCACAAGCAGGGGCGGAAATGCCGATTTAATTTCAAGAGGGAGATACGAGACCAGAATGCTCATCATCAGTGGAATTCCTATAATGAGACCATCCTGAAATGAGAACCCGTCCTGCCCAAACGCCACCATCATTCCTGCGGCAAGTTGGGTACACATGATATAGAGCAGAATAACACCGATAACGGCCGAGGGAACATTCCAGAAAAAAGCGACCACACCGGATAAAAAAGCCAACATGAGAAGACCGATACTTGTGGGAAGCATCGTAAAACGAGACGCATTACCATTGTCTGCGATTATTCCGGCGCTCATGGAAAAATTCACAGACCCGATCACGCCGCAAAACCCGGCAAAAATATTGGAAAGCCCGCTCACGGTTATGCCGGCGGTCACCCTGCGCTCCATTCCGGGAGGATTGATCATCCTTCCGATGGATTGAATTGAACCCAGATCATTTATGGAAAGGGCAATAAAACATACAAGAAATGAAATCAGGAGGCCAGGGTCCCAAACCGGACTCACTGTGAACTCCGAAAAGAAGGGAGAAACAAATCCAAGTTCGCCACTTTTCAACCACACATCGGGTGGTACGATGAGCAGATGAGAAATACTGCCCGCGATAATCGCCCAAACAATCATGGTGGACTTCCAAATGCCGGGGAGCAATTTGTCTGCGGCAATCATGGCAATAAACAGGCAGAGTGCGAAACCAAGATTGAAAAGAGACATCTCCACGGTTTTGGCGTGTACGATCAGTTTCAAAATCGTGGGCGTAATGGTCAGCGCGATCAGCATAAGTATGGTGGCCACCACCCTGGATGTGAAATAAATAGCGATCCGCGAGAACAGGCCGGTAACGCTCAGTAGCACCTGAAGCACACCGCCTGCGGCAATGGCGGTGTAAATTGCATCGATGTCCCGATTCGCACCTGCTATAATGCCAACCAATAAAACCGTGGCCGGTCCGGTGATAAGGGGCATCCGATGGCCCCACAAAATTTGCAGAAACAGAGTCAGGCCCATGATAAAAAAGAGTTTCTGCATATAGAGGAGCTGTCTTCCAAAATTCTGAAAATGAAGCCCCGCCACCACCTTGCCGATAATTACCACGGTGGCGATTGTAATGGCCAGCCACTGGATACCGAAAATCAATGTTTTGAGTAAAGGCGGTTTCTCGTCCAGACCATATTTGATTTCAAACTGTTTCATGAGAACATGTTTTCGAGTTAAATTGATCTTAAGGTAGGCCTTTAATCACCTGTATTCAGGTTCGACGGGTTCGTAATAAGCCCGATATCGGCGCTACGCTTCATCCTTCGTCGATAGTTCATCAGGTTTAGCATGGCTATTTTTAAAATCAACATAGAAAAGGGATATTCAATGGATAGAAAAGAACTGATGGAACGGTTCAACAAAATGCCGCGCATCTGTTAATGGTCGTGATAAACTGAGCCAAAAATGGTCGTTTAAGATTGAGCCACCCATCGTGGTGGGAAATGCTTAATGTGAGCATTTTTCACTAAGAACTAATCAGGAGGTTCAACCTTTGAAAAAAAGGAGACCATTTTGGATATTCTCACTTTGCACCGCAAGGGACTGACCCAGCGAGCAATTGCCAGGAAGCTTGGCGTCAGCCGTAACACCGTTAAAAAATACATTGATGATCCGGAGTTGATCCTTGCCCCAGCAGAACCCAGGCGGCGCAGAAGCCTGCTTGACCCATTTAAGGACAATATAGACGCTTGGCTTTCCGAAGACGACTATACGGCGACCTGGATTTACGACAGACTGGTCAACATGGGGTTTACCGGAAGCTACGAAATCGTCAAACGCCGGGTAGCCCAACTAAAGGGGCAACACCAAAAGGTTGCCTACATGCGATTTGAAACAGAGCCCGGCTACCAGGCACAGGTAGATTTTGCAGAGTTTCAGGTTGAGCATGCCGATGGAAACGTCGAGAAATTATATCTCTTCTCAATAATTTTGGGCTACTCTCGTAAAATCTATGCAGAGCTGATTAGACACTGCGACCTGACGACTTTTCTGGATTGCCATATCCGGGCCTTCGACTACTTCGGCGGCGTGCCCACCGAAATTTTGTATGACCGGATGAAAAATGTCTACATTGGTCGGATAGCGGGACGAGACAAATTCAACGATACATTGATCGGTTTTGCTCTGCATTACGGGTTCATCCCACGGGTGGCACCAGCCTATGCGGCTTGGGTGAAGGGAAAGGTCGAGAGACCTTACACCTTCATCCGTGAGGGCTTTTGGCGCGGCTATGGATACGCTTGCCTCGAAACAGCCAACAAAGATCTGAACCGTTGGTTACGAATAAAAGATCAGCGGATACATGGCACCACCCACGAAGTCGTCGCTGACCGTTTTGAAAGAGAACAACCACATCTTAGCCAGTTACCACGACAGCCTTTCGATACTTCCTACAGGATCTTCAGGAAAGTCCATAAGGATTGTACGGTTAGATTCGAAGGCAATGGCTTTGTTGTCCCGCACAAGCTGGTGGGGAAAACCGTTGTTCTGAGAGTTAAGGAATGTACCCTGCGGATCTTTGACGATAACCGTCTGGTCGTCATTTATACAATCCCTTCGTCCAAAGGTAATCTTGTTCAAGACAAGCGCTTTTATGCGGAACTGAAAAAGGACCGTGAGATGAACCGGCGCAAATACGCTCATCCTAAGCAGGGTAAGGGCCGCGCCAAATGCACCATCAGCCCGAATAAGCCCCTGTATGACATACCGGTGGATATCCGCCCGATTGATACCTACGAGCAGTTCGCACAGGAGGTACAATTATGACGGACACATTGGTGGCCAATCGCATTGAAGCCAATTTGACCAGGCTGCGTTTGCCCAGGATACGGGAGATCCTGGACAGTATCGTTAAATCCGCCGAGCAAAACAGCCAAAGCTATCTCAGCTTTTTGGATGACTTGCTTGAGGAAGAAGTGGCGCAGAAGGAACAACGCCGGATTGAAACGGCCCTGAAGATATCAGGATTACCGTTCACAAAGGGTATTGATGAATTCGATTTTACCTTCCAGCCCAAACTGGATCGTAGGCGTGTCATGTCGTTATTTGATCTGACATTCATTCGCCAAAATGGAAATGTCATTTTTCTTGGCCCTCCCGGTGTTGGCAAGACGCACCTGGCTGTATCTTTGGCTTTAAAAGCCTGCCAAGCGGGTATGAGCATCTATTTCACAACCATGGCGGACCTGATCGTCAAACTGAAGAAGGACCATGAAGCGGGGCGTCCCGGCAAGGGGCGAAGCTACTATAAATCCTCACTTGTGATCGTGGATGAGGTTGGGTACACGCCCATCGACCGACAGGAATGCAATCTGTTCTTTCAGTTTGTAGCCACCCGCTATGAAAAGGCCAGTACCGTAATCACGTCTAACAAGGCCTTCTCCGATTGGGCGGAATTGCTTCAGGATCAAATCATCGTCACTGCGATATTGGATCGTCTCCTTCACCATAGCGTAGTGATAACGATCAATGGAAACAGCTACCGTTTGAAGGGGAAAAATATGGAGGAATCAATAAATGCCATTCAGTAGATAGGGGCGTGTGGCTCATTTTTAACGACCCAAATTGGCTCAGTTCTTCGCGACCGTTGACAGCATCGGTGCGCTCGTCACCAGCAATAAAAAAAGGTGATGTTGATATCGCCGTTTTTGGATCACCGCATATGATCGACGAAAATACCATGATCATGGCGACTGGCGACAACCGGTCCTTTGCCTACCTCCAGGAGAACCCCAAGGCCGGCTTCATTTTCATGGAGCCTGGTTCAACCCCCATGGCGTGGGGAGGTGCCCGCCTCTATCTTGAAGTGGAAGCCGTGGAACGTTCGGGTGAGATGCTGAATTTTTTCCGCGAACAGATACGGAAAACGACCAGCGATCAATCGGCGGATGCCATTGTAGCCGCCATCCGGTTTAACAATGTCAAGGTTCGGCCGTTGATCGCGCCGGTATGAAACTACCCTGCAATTTCGTTCATGGCGTGAACGGCGGCATCAATGTCCGCCTCGGTGGAGTATGGCCCCATGCTGAAACGCACGGCGCCGGTGGTTTTTGTCCCCAGATCCGCATGCACCAGAGGGGCGCAGTGCAGGCCCGTACGCACGCAGATTTCGAAATCCCCATCCAGGATGGCGCCCACATCGGTGCTGGCGATACCATCCACCACAAGGGTCACCACCGGCAGATGGTTTTCCAGGGAGTCGCAGCCAAAAAGCCGTAATCGATCGGAAGGGATAGCGTTCAGCTCCTGAACAAGACGTTGGGTCAGCTGATGCTCCTTTTTCTGGAAGGCCGCCATATTTTCGGCCACAAAAGCCAGGCTTTCGCCCAGGCCGAGAATGCCCAGCAAATTGACGGTGCCGGCTTCCAGACGAAACGGATATTCGTCCGGTTGAAAGGGGTTAAGGGAATCCACACCACTGCCCCCGAAACGTGAGGGGCTGAGGTCCAAATCCGGCGACAGAACCAGCCCGCCGGTTCCCGTAGGTCCAAGCAGGGATTTATGTCCGGTAAAGGCCAACCCGGAAATATCCCAAGTTTCCATTTGGATTGGTATACAACCGGCGCTTTGGGAAACATCCACAATCAGGGGTATACCGCGCGCTTTACAAATGGCGCCAATTGCCGGGACCGGCTGCACGGTGCCGAAGACATTTGAGGCGTGGTTGACGATGACCGCTCGGGTTTGGGGCTTAATGGCCGCCTCGATCCGGGCTGGATCGACAAATCCGTTTGTATCGAACGGAACATGATCGATACCAATGCCCATGGATTTTTCGAGATGATTGAGGGGCCGTAATACGGAATTGTGCTCCAGGCGGGTGGTGACCACATGGTCTCCCGATCCAAGCAAGCCCAGGATCAAGGTGTTCAACGCGTCGGTGGCATTGGCCGCGAAACAGACCCGGGCACCCGTTGGGGCGCCAAAAAACCGGGCGATGTTGTCCCTCACCGCCTGTACTTCGGCTTCGGCTTCCACGGCCCGGTCATACCCGCCACGACCGGGAGACGCGCCAAGGGCCAGATAACGATCCCAAGCCCGCCGTAGGCATTCGGCCGGCTTGGGATAGGATGTGGCTGCGTTGTCCAGATAGATCATGGTATTTTCTATTGCCTTGCTCCCATGCTTCGCGTGGGAGCATCCATTGTTGTTCATCCGGCTGATATAGGTTCCCACGCGGAGCGTGGGAACCAGGAAATTGCATTAATAATAGTCCGTTTCAGAAATAGGCAAATTTGCCATTTCTGGTCGGACTATGAGCAGGTTTTCGGATTGGGCAGTCCGGCAATCCTACGTGCCCCATTCTTAATCCCCTCCGGGAAAAGCTGCTCCAGCTCCATCAGGGTCATGCCGGTGCCTTTTTTAAGCTGCTTATTCAGCGGCGCCCGCCCATTGCAGGAATAAAATTCCCGCAAAAAACGGATCACCCGCCAGTGAGCGTCAGTCAAGGTTTCGATGCCGCTCTCCTTTGCCAGAACAGCGGCAATGTCCTCGTCCCAATCTGAATAATCGTTGAAAAAGCCCTCGTTGTCAAAGAGGACATCCCGTTGTCCGAATGTACGGACAACGGGATGCAGGGATTCCTTTACGGAAGAGTTGGTCATGCTGTCAATCAGCCGTTTATGGCGGCAATGGCTGCCTTGATTTTATCGGGTGTGGCCGGCAGTTCAGTCACCCAGGCGCCTGTGGCATCCTTGATGGCGTTGATCACCGCCGGTGCCGTGGGCAGCATGCACATCTCTCCGATACCGGTGGCGCCCAGAGGGCCTTTGGGCCGGGGCGTCTCCAGAACGACGATCTCTTTTTCGAAGTACTCCTTGATGGTGGGAAACTTGAACGTCCGCCAGTCCTTGGTCTTGCCGGCGATATACTCCTCGCGCAAGGCATAACCGACGCCCATGTCCATACCGCCTTCAAGCTGCCCGGTGAGGTTTTGAGGATTGATCACCTTGCCGGCATCCACCGAGGTGGTCATTTTCAATACCTTGGTCTTGCCGGTTTCCATATCCACCTCGACCTCGGCGATCTGTACGCAATGCACCTGGGACTCGAAGGAGGGGCCCTGGCCGGTCTTTTCGTCCAGGACGCCGGCGTCTTCGTTTTTCTTCTGCCCCAGAAAACGCCTTGGCTGGCCGGCGGCTTCGAGATCCGCACCGGTTTTGGCGCCGGCTTCGTCCATGGCCGTCTTGAGCTTGGTCAGGCCGTCGATCAGCGCCCCGCCGATCATATAGGTGATGCGACTGCCGGCGGCGGCACCGCTAGCGGCGGTATCGTCGGTATCGCGGGTGTGCACGACAACCCGGTCCACGGGAACATTCATGAATTCGGCCGTGAGTTGGGTCAGCATGGAATCGTTGCCTTCCCCCGGATCAGCGGCGGCGGCGTAAACATGAAACACACCGTCGTCGTCCACTTCAACCGAGGCCACCGACACATCGCCGGGACCGCCGATACCGAAGGCAGCCGTAGCGATGCCTACGCCGCGACGAATATTTCCCTCTTTATGGGATTCGGCGGCTTTAACGGCTTTCTCCCACGCGGGACGAACCGCCTCCATCACTTCGGGGAAGGGCCACATGTCCACCACCCGGCCGGTGGATTTGCTCTGTCCCGCCTTGAGGGAGTTTTGCAGCCGAAACTCGAAGGGATCCGCGCCCAGTTTGTCGGCCAGCATCTGCATGCCGCATTCCAGGGCGAAGGTAACTTGGGGTGGTCCAGCACCGCGGGCGGCGCTGCCCCAGGGATTGTTGGTGTAAACCAGCTTCGCGTCGGCATGTACATTGGGAATATTGTATGATCCGGAAAGCATCAGCAGGCTGCGGTGGCAAACCACGTGGCCGATGGAGTAATAGGCCCCGTTGTCCACGACGAAATCATTGCAGTAGGCCGTCAACATGCCGTCCTTGTCCGCGCCGAGCTTGACGGCCATCTGAAAGGGATGCCGTTTTGAAGCCATCAGCATGCTTTCATGGATGGTCGGCACATAACGCACGGCCTGCTTGAAGTGAAGGGCGGCCGCGCCGGCAATGCCTTCGGAAATGACATCGATCTTGATGCCGAACTGGCCGCCGGCAAAAGCCTCGATGTATTTCATGTTCTCGTGGCCCAGAGCCGCCTGAAGCATGGAAAGGTGCAGGTGAATATTGATGCTGCGACCGATGATCACCAGCTTGTCCTGTTCCTCTGGATCTTCGTCGGCCTCCCAGTAGGCAACGGTCACCTCGGGCTCCATGGGCGCCTGGTGGTTGATCTGGGTCTTGAATGTCGATTCGATAACCGCCGCCGAATCCTTCAGCGCGGCTTCTGCATCACCCTTGATCTGGGGCTGCTGCCAGCAGAAATTGGGGATATCCGGGTGCAGTTGCACGGCGCCATCGGCCATGGCGGTCTGCGGGCTGTCCAGGAAAGGCAAGGGGTCGAGTTCGACCTTGACCTTGGCCAGGGCCGCGTCGGCGTTTGCCTTGGTATCGGCGGCCAGCACCAGAACCGGGTCGCCGATGTAGCGCACCTTGTCCTTGCACAGGACCGGCCGGTCGGCAACGATGTATTTTAGAACATTGGTTCCCTTGATGTCGTCGGCGGTCATCACGCCGACCACGCCGGGCATCTTGAGGGCTTCGGCGGCATCGATGGACACGATTTTGGCGTGGGGTACGCCGCTGCGCCACACGGCAATTTCCAGGGCGCCGTGAATGGCGTAGTCGGCCGAAAAAAGAGCCGTGCCGCAGGCCTTGTCCAGAGCGGTCGGACGAGGATGGGACGTTCCCATGGCCTTATCGGTGGGAAGCGGACGAACCTCGTCGGGGGTGATCTCCCCGCGCATGAAACGCCCGGCCAGTTTGACGGCCTCGATGATCTTCGTGTAACCGGTACAACGGCACAAATTACGACGCAGGGCTTTTTTAATGGCCGCTTCGTCGGGATTGTCGTTCTCGTCAAGCAGGGCCTTGGCGCTCATAATCATGCCGGGAGTACAGAATCCACACTGGATGGCACCGGCCAGCACAAAGGCTTCCTGGATCAGGTGGGGATTGTCCGGGGTGCCGAGCCCTTCGACGGTAATCACGTCGGCGCCGTCGACATCGCCAACTTTGGTCAAACAGGAGAGAACGGCTTTATTGTTCACGACAACAGTACAGGCCCCGCATTGTCCTTTGCGATCGCAGGACTGCTTGACACCGGTCAGACGCAGATCGTTTCGCAACAGATCGAGTAGGGCGGTCTTGGGATCGACGATCCACTCCCGCCATTGCCCGTTGACACGAATACGGATTTTTTTCTTTTGCATACAGACAGTCTCCTTTTTAAAGAATCAACCTTTGAGGGTCACATTTATCCCGCAGGATCCTGAGCTCTTCCGCCGAGGGGGGAGCCACTTCTCCGGCCCGTGAGATGTCCACGGGAAACTGCATCTGTTCCAGCACCGCCTCGGGCTCGATGCCCGGATAAACTCCGTCCAGATACATCTGTTTGGTAGCATCATCAAAACGCATCACGGCCATGTTGGTAATCACCATTTCCGGACCGCCCGCCGGCAAGCCGGCCTTGCGGCGCCCGTCGGGGCCGTCCAGATGCCCCGGGCTGGTCAGGTAATCCAGTTTTTTAACAAATTTTCGTTTCTCATGCTGCATGAATATCATGCTGCGCGGCACGAAGGAGGCCACATCGCAACCGCCACCACTTCCGGAAAAACGGGTCTTGGGAGAAAAATAATCCCCGATCACCGTTGAATTGAGGTTACCGAACATGTCTATCTGGGCCGCGCCCAAAATACCGATCACCTTCTGGCCGGTTGTGGGATTTTGCATGGTGGCGAAGGCGTCCAACAGTCCGCCGCTGGAGGCCGTGTGATACATCACGCGCGAGTCGGCGACGGCCATGGGGATCTCCTCCAACGCGGCATCAATGGCGCCGGTTTCGAAGAAGATCACACAGTCCGGAGCATTGATGCTTTTGGCCGCCATGGCCGCCAGCATGGATATCCCGGTGCCGCAAAAGACGATATCGTCGTTTTTGATTTCGCGGGCGGCAACCACCGTCATCATTTCTCTCAGTGTATAATCCATCTTATTGCCCCCCTGTTATCGCCTGTCGAGATTAGCGGCATATCCGGTTCGCGGATCGGCCTTGATCTTCTCAAGTCTTTCGGTGCCTACCAAATCGATCAGGGCCTGATGATCGGCCACGCCATGAACGTAGGTGTCCAGGTAGTCCTTGAATTTCTCATCATCCTTGGCCGCAACGGCATACTCCTTCAGATAGACAGGATCGTAGTCGTAATGCTGGTAGCAAGCGGTCGGATAGGCGCCATGGGGCACATGCACAACGGCATCCACATGGATGAAAGGAACCTGGTTGTGATGGCCGTTTTCGTGCAAGGCATCACCCTCCATCAGCTCCTCGCAGGTAACGACGACGTGCTTGGAAGCCTTGGCCTGCTCCACGTCGGCAAAGCTGAGGCCGTCGATACGGCAGTTTCCCTTACGATCGGCCTGTTGAACATGCAGGAGTGTAACGTCGGGCCTGATGGCCGGCACCAGCACCACCTTTTCGGTATCGCCCCAGCCCTCGAAGGGATTGTCCAGAACGGTCAATTTATGGTTGGGAAGTTTGGGATCGGAGCGGCGCAGCGCATCCGAGAAGCCCCATTTGTCGATGATGTCCGACCCCAAAGACGAACGCGTGGGCAGAAACGGCACGCCCATGGCGCCGGCCAGAAACCGCAAGGTCATCTGGTAGTTGGAGTAATCCTCGACCTGAATGGCCCCCTGTTCGATGGCTTTTCTGAAACGGATACAGGTGGCGGCGAATTTGCCCGAGCCACCGTAGGCGATTTCCACCTTGGAAACACAGCCGGCGCCGATCAACTCATCGACTCCCTGACCGTTGGAATGCACGTAGAGATGCAGATCCTTGATTCCCGCGCGGATTATGGTGTAAATCGCCGCCATGGGATTGCGGTTGATGGTAAAGCCACCGATGGCCATGTGGCTGCCGCTTTTCACATAGGTTTCGACCGCTTCCTCAAGCGGCAGGACTTTATCCTTGGATAATTTCGTCAAAATGGTTCCTCTCCTTCTTAAACGCTGAACTACAAGGCTATCCGATACAGCGATTGAATCTCGGCAGGGCCGGTTTGCCTTGGGTTGGCCAGTACGTTGCCGCTTTTCATGGCATCGTCGGTCATGGCTTCAATGGCATCGGCTTTGACACCGACCTCCGTCAGGTTGGCGGGAATACCCAAATCCAGATTGAGCCTCTGTACCGCCAGGATGGCGTTTTCGGATTCCGGTTCCTCACCCAGAAGCTGGGCGATACGTTCGAACCGTTCGGGCGACGCCATGCGATTGTATTCCATGATATGCGGAAGAAGAATCGCGTTGGCCACACCGTGGGGCACGTTAAAGAATCCGCCCAGGGGGTGTGCCATGGCGTGGGCGTTGCCTAATCTTGAATGGGCAAAGGCCAAACCGGCGAAAAGGCTGGCGATCAGCATGGACCCGGCGGCTTCCTCATTCCGGCGGTTGGCAACAAAACGGCGCAGGTTTTTCCCGATCAGGTCAATAGCTTTTTCCGCAAAGGCATCCGAATAAGCCGAGCCAAAAAGTGATGTATATGATTCGATGGCGTGGGTCAAGGCATCAAGACCGGTGGAGGCCGCAATCGGGGCCGGAAGGTTGGCGATCAGTCCCGGATCAAGAATGGCGACTTGGGGAATAATCCTCTGGCTGATAATGGTCAGCTTGTATTTCTGCTCCCGGTTTGTGATCACGGCAAAAGGAGTCACCTCGCTGCCGGTGCCGGCCGTGGTGGGAATGGCAATCACCGGCAGGGGATCGGCGTCGAACTGATCGGCGCCTTCCAATTCCGGAATGGGTTTTTCGTTGGTTGCCCGCACGGCCACGGTTTTGGCCACATCCATGGGGCTGCCGCCGCCCAGGGCAACGATTACTTCGTATTCGAGATTCTTACGCAGCGCCAGGCCGTTTTCAACGGTTTCCACGCTGGGGTTGGGCTCCACATCGCTGAAAACCTTGAATTCAATATCGGCTTTTTCCAGGACCTTGCCGATGGGTTCCACATAGCCGGCCTTGACAAGGCCCGGATCGGTGACGACCAGCGCCTTTTTCACCTTCATTCCGGTAATAATGGCTCCCAGGTCTTCAACGGCGCCCGGTTTATAGACAACTTTGGCAGGTAGGCTGAACTGAAACGGATTGGACATGAGAAATCCTCCTGATTAAATATTTAAATGAATATGAAAGACCATCAGTTTACGCCGATGCACCCTCCTGACCGGGAAGGACCGGTCGGGCACCCAGTTTTTGAACAACGAAATAAAGAACGATGCTGGCAACCAGGCCATAGGTCGGTCCCGCAATGGCAAGGATGGCGCCGGCAACACCGGCCACGCCTTTTTCTTCATTGGTCTGGGCCATCTCCATGGCGATGAAGAAGCAGGCGAAGGCTTGGACCATCAGGGTCAGGGCGATGGCCAGGGGCAATACCGGCTTGAAGATGGAGACCAGCGGGAGAAAAAGAATGCAGGCAAATTTCATGATGTTGAAGGTGCCGGTGCCGCCGAAAATGCTGAGCATGGCCTTCTTTCCCTGGGCATAGCGTTCGGTGATGGCAACCGTCATGGCCGCCCACAAGGGCCCGGCCAGGGTGACCGTGGGGGCCAGGGAGCCTTCGATGACATTGCGGATACCGCACAGAATATTGGTGCGATTGGTGTTGATATCGATATGTTCGTCCGGCCGTACATCATTGGCGCGTTTCATCAGGGTTTCACCGACCACGAGATCGCCAAAAGCGACAACATAGGCCACGATGGCCATGGGAATGGCGTTGATGAACACCGATAAGGGAGGAATGCCGACACCAAAAATGGACCAGGTGGTGAAAACGGTTCCAAAATGCGGAATAAAGAAGCCCCAGTTGTCAATGGTCGGCATGGGAACTTCGTGGGTAAGAATGCCGACGATCATGCCGACAATAATTCCCGGCACCATTCCGTATTTGGCTGCCACGGAAACGATTCCCCTGGCGGTTTTGGAGGTGCGCATCTGCTTGAAACCAACCGAGAAAAGAAGAAAAAAGGCAACCGCCATACCGGCCGAGATGCTGAGCGGGTAAAGGGCAAAGCCCTTGCCGCCTGCGCTGGCCTGCAAGAACCCGTATTTTCCAGTCACCGCTTTTATGGCCGCGCCCAGAATAACGGCGGCCTTGATGGAGTTGGGCAGCCAGGTGGTGATTTTTTTGGCCAGGCCGGTGATGCCGAAAACCAGAAACAATACCCCGACCAGGATCTGGAGGGCGATGAGGGCCTCCAGGCGCGCCGTGCCGATGGCGTATTTGGTCAGGTAGCCGATGGTCAGGGGAATGGCCGGCGTGATCCATCCGGAAATGATGGGATCGCCGAGAAGCTGGTGAGTACAATAGGTGATTTCATGAAAAAGGACGATGGTCAGCGCGATCTCAAAGGGCATGTCGAACATGTCCTGCAGGAAGGCCGTTGCGGACAGGCCGGTGACGAACATGAAGAGCGCTTGAATGATTTCGGGTATTTCTACTGGGAAATGGACCAACGGCAATCGCAGAGTAAAAATTCCCATTTTGATGCCAGGTTGTTCTTGTCCGTCTTCGCGGTTTGCGGTCTTGAACTGCAGCCCCATAAGCCCTCCTATTACGTGGTGAAAGTGGATTGGAAAAAACAAACACGGCCAATAGTCGCACGGAAGTGCTATCAGCACAGACAATGCCATAATTATAAAAATGCATAACCCCCGGCAAATATGAGGTTATTTTTTGCCTCGAATTGAGTGGCAATAATTTCGAACCGCTATCGACTCAACCCCTTCAAAATTGTATGGCTCCATCGGCAAGGCCGGAAGAGATATTTTTTTCAATTTTAAAACAGAGTGTTAAATGAGATTGTGATGAGTATGGATGAATAAAAAAAGGAAAAGTCGTGGGATGCCGATGCGTCGGGGAAATTATCCATTACCTAATAATTACAAATAATTATTATACAGACAAGGCCACAGAGTCGAAAACAACTCAAAAACCCACTTCGACTCGCAGCCTAAGAATGAGTGTATGACCGTACCATTTTGCCGGCATATCGAAGAGCTACGACCTCGGCTCGGACCCTGCACGCCACCCGCTTTTAAACCGCAAATGATGTTTTTTCACTTTCCGCATGACCGCGCTTTGGCTGATTTTCAACTGCTCGCCCACTTTGCGGGTGGAACCCAACTCCCTGAAGGCTCGAACAAGAATTTCTCTCTCCAGCCGATCGAGGGTCGCGGTGAGGGATTCATTGTAGGGGGCGTGGAGGGTCTGGCCGGAAATGCCGCACTCGGTAAGGGAGGCGGGCAAATCCGACACACTGATCGCATCGTCCTCGATGGTGACGATCAGCCGCTCGATGAGATTCATCAACTCCCGCACATTCCCGGGCCAGTCGTATTGGGTCATGGCCTCCATGGCGGTATTGGAGACCCGTTTGTTCATCTGGTATTTCCGGTTGAATTTATCCAGGTAAAAAAATGTCAGCGGAAAGATATCGTCCCTTCTCTCCCGCAATGGAGGAACGTGAATGGGAACCACCTTCAACCGGTAATAGAGGTCTTCACGAAATTTCTTTTCCTTCATCAGCTTTTCCAGGTTTTGCGATGTCGCGGCCAGCAAGCGTATATTCACCTTGCGCAGCTCCACACCGCCCAATGGCTGAATTTCACTGAATTGAATAACCCGTAACAGCTTGACCTGCAATTCGTTGGAGATGGTTCCGATTTCATCCAGAAAAAGTGTCCCGTTGTGCGCCAACTCGAACATTCCCGGTTTGCCGTCCTTGCGCGCCCCGGTAAAAGCGCCGGCCTCGTAACCGAACAGTTCCGATTCCAGAAGTTCGGAAGGAATGGCGCCGCAATTGATTTTGATAAATGATCCGGTTTTGGAGCGCGGGCTGTTACGATGAATCAGGTTGGCCACAATTTCCTTGCCGACTCCCGATTCACCTTCGATCAGGACGGTGGAATCAACCTTGGCCACCCTTAGGGCCAATTCTATGGTGGCGTTCATGGCCTTGCTGTTGGAAACAAAATCGGGTGATCCGGCCTGGTTGGAACGCAGTTCCTTCAATTCTTCTTCATAGCGCGAAGCGAGTTGTTTGGATTTTTCGAGCTGTGTGCGGATCTGGTTCAACTCGGTCATGTCCCGGACACTGTTTATCACCCTTGCCAGATTGCCGTCGTCGGTATAAATCGGCACCCCGGAAACCAGGATTTCCTTTTCGCCGTTGATTTTCTGGGTAATGGTCATGGGAGTGCCGACGTCCTTGATCTTGAACGTCAGGGACTCACTGATCAAACCGTCCGCAACGATATCCTTCATGTTGCGGTGCAGCAGGTCTTTTCTTTTCAGCCCGGTGATTCTCTCGTAGGCCTTGTTGACCCGCAAGGTGTTGCCGTCGCCGTCAGTGATATAAATACCATCGTAGGAATGCTCGAAAATACCGTGCAGCTCGGCGGCCAGCGCCTTCATGCTTTCCAGCTCGGCGGCGATGCCTTCGAACTTCTTCATGCGCTGGAATACCGCCACGGCGCCGCAAAGCCGCCCGTCATGACGAATCGGGCAATGGGCGTTAATCATGGTCGAGTCGTTGATGGTGAAGCTTCCCAGGCGCGTCTTGTCGCCCTGCATGGTTTTTTCTATTTTGCTGTTGGGCAAAATACTTCGGACATCTTTGTTTATGAAATCCACATGCTGCAAGGACAATAATTCCCGGGCAGTTTGGTTGGCAAAGGTGACCCGCTCTGTTTCGTCTATGGTCAGGACGCCCACCGGAAGAGCATCCAATACACTACCCGTAAAGCCTTGCGGAAAATTGGGGCTGCGTTTCAGAACCCTCCTGATCAGACGCGACATGGAGACATGGCCGGCATATTTTCCCGATGGATCGGTTCCGATCAAATATCGACAGTCATTATCGCTGATCGTCACCAGCGGCGTTTCAACGGGATAGGTGCGGGTCTCCTTGACCAGACAATCCTTTACTTTCAGCCTTTCGGATATGGCCGATACCAGTTGGTCCCAACATAATGATGGAACAAAAATGCCCTGAAACCTGCTGTTCCAATAAACCGGAGCGCTCTCGCAGGCAGCCTCGGCCATGCGCTGAGAAGCGGCCATCAAAGTGGTTTCGCCATCCAGTTTCAGGATATCAACGGTTAAGATCTCGGACAGGTACATGGAAACAATCCCCTTACGGCATTTGAAATTCCAAAATAGGTATCAGAATCACTAGGGGCTGACAAGCCGGCCGTTAACGGTAACACAGGGTAACCGCATTTGGATTTAATGATTAGGCAAATGCGATCTTATCCCCCTCACCCTGTCCCTCTCCCGCCCGTGGAGAAGGAACGTAGCCGGCGGCTTCCCATGGTTCATGGTTATTATGAAATTTCCGGGCGGCACTCCCTAGCCCATTGAGGGAGACGGCCGGGGTGAGAAGGAATAAAATAGAGCAATTTCCAAAATGCGGTTGCCCTGAACGGAAACAACAGCGCAGTTGATCGAAAAAAGAACATATGGTTTAATAAGGCTTTCGAATGTTGCGACATTGGCGCAATTTCAGCGCCGATCCGCTTTCCATAAACCGCACCAACAACTCCCGGTAAGGACATCAAGAATGCGGCAAATGAGTATTTGGGCCATCATTGCGGCTGTCAGCGTTGGTTTGCTGTCGGGTTGCGTTGGATTCTCGGAAAAAACCAAACTGGAAAAATATGGCCGAACCCTGGACTCCTACGAATCGGCAATGCGTGTATCGGATTTGGATGCCTTAAGCCACTTTGTGGACCCCAAAGCAATGTCCCGTCAGGACTGCCTTAACCGCTTTGGCGAGATCAAGATAGTGGGGTACAAGGTCATGGACGTGCAGGTGGACGAAGAGGACATGGAGGTAACCCAGGAGATCAAAGTTTCCTATCATTCCCTGAACGGCATCAGGCTCAAGGACCGAACGTTCAGCCAAACCTGGCATTACCTGGAAGACAGCGAGCAATGGCTGCTTAAGGACGGCCCCCCACAATTTGAATGATCGCATGATTTCAGGCGAATGTCTTGCCGTTCCAGGCAAACTTGGCGCGTTCAAGAGAGACCAGGTCGACAAACACCCGATTCGGTTCGATGGAAAGCTCGTTTTTTATGAATCCGCTGATCGCTTCCGCAGCCGGGTTGCATTTTTCCTGGGTGAGACCGATGCTTTTCAGTTCGACATAGGCCACCGGCTCGTCGTTGCCACCGAAGGTCATGGCAACACCGGGTTTGATGGCCGTCATCACGTAAGCTTCGGGCTTGCCCACTAGGTTGGCAATGAAGGCCGAGGCTTTTTTTGCCAGATCGGCCGCAGCGGTTTCGGTCAGGGTTTGGTTGGTCTGGATTGAAAAATACGGCATGATGATTTCTCCCTTTTTTTGTTTCAGCTTACAAAATACTGCCCATCGATTTCATCCAACCGATTACATCTATAAAAACGCTTGCCTCGTAGGTCTCATACCCATTGGCCAACAGAAGAAGGGTTTTTTTCATCATCTTCGAAGAACTCCTAATTTTTTCATCCTGCTTTGCAGGGTCGTGGGTTTCATTCCAAGCAGGGCCGCGGCACCGTTCTTTCCGTATATTTTGCCGTCGCAGGCGTGGAGGGCCTTTTCGATATGTTCGCGAATCACACGATCAAGTGGCTGAACGCCGTTTTTATCCGGGGTTTCCTGAACTTCATGAAGGCATGCCGCCTGGTGTCCCTCACCGCTTTCCAATGCACACGAGTCCTTGAGTGCCAGATGCCGGGACTCTATCCGTTTGCCGCCGGCCACCAGGGCCGAGCGCCGGATGACATTTTGCAATTCGCGTACATTGCCAGGCCAACGATACTGCAGGAGGCAGTCCACGGCCTGACCGCTTAAATGCACTCCCGTGTAGTAGTCCTGTTTGCGCAAGCTATGGAGAAAATATTCGGCCAGTAAAATCACATCGTCCTTGCGTTCCCGCAGGGGCGGCAGCGTCATGGGAAACACGCTGAGACGATAATACAGATCTTCGCGAAACCTTTTCCCCTGCACGGCCTGCTGCAAATCCACATGGCTTGCGGCAATCACCCTTACGTTACTGTAGAGGGTCTTTTCTCCGCCCAGACGCTCGAACTTCTTTTCCTGCAGTGCCCGCAGCAGTTTTGGCTGCAATTCCGCGGGCAGATCGCCAATCTCGTCGAGGAACAGGGTCCCGCCGTCAGCCAGTTCAAAGCGTCCCTTGCGCCGATTATAGGCGGATGTAAACGCCCCTTTTTCATGACCGAACAGCTCGCTTTCGGCAAGCTGCGGGTTGAGCACCGAACAATTCAGGGCCACAAACTGCTTTTCGGACCTTGGACCGAGGCGATGAATAAGCCGGGCGATCTGCTCCTTGCCGGTGCCGGTTTCCCCCTGGATGAGAACCGAAAGATCCGAAGCTGCCACCAGGCGAGCCGAATCGAGAACACTTGTCCAGGCGGCGGATTCGCCAATAACATCATGGAACAGATCGGAATTCGCGGAAAGAAGCAGATTGCGTTCCTGGGTGAGCCGGTTCCGGGCCGAAATCAATTTTTTGGAGGAATCGCTCTGGGCGACAATAATCGAAATCAACCGGGCGATGGCATCGATAAAGCGCACCGTGCCCGGAGAATACATGTTGCATACCCGGTGATCCAGCGTTAACATTCCCAGAGGTGTGCCTTGGATATGAAGCGGCGCGACCATGCAGGAGTGACCGTTCGGCAGATCGATCACTTCGTGATAGGTATCGATGTGGGTGCTTTCCTCGGGAAAAAGCACCGGCTCCTGTTTATGAATGATGGTGGCGATGTCGTTTCGTTTTCTCAGATCAATCCGATAATTTCGAAGATCGGGAGAGGAGAGCCGCCCCCTGGCCTGCTCCACCGCCAAGGTGTCTTCATCCAGCAGTTTGAGTATTACCGCCAGATCATATTCCACCACATTGCTCAGGGCTTCCAAAATCAAATGCAGGATCTGCTCTGGGTCCGTGGAAAGTGAAGGATAATGGATAGCGTTCATAATTTACTCTACTGAAGGGGGAACACCGAAATAACGTCACACCGAAATATCGGTTCTATTTTTACCGACATTTCGGTGTGATCGCAAGCCTTTGTTGACCGGCCCTTTTCAAGGCAAACTTAAACACACACAATACTCTTTATTAACAGATAGATATAATTTTAACGGTTTTTTCTCATTTTATGGCACGACACATGCTGAATAAAAGAGTAAAACTTAAAACCGGCAAATAAATAGAACAAACAATAAAAAAGGAGAATGACCATGGAAGAAACCAAAATCAACATGCCTCTGCTCGGAGATGACTTTCCTGAACTGTCTGTAGCCACCACCCATGGCCCGATGAACCTGCCTGGAGATTTAAAAGGCAAATGGTTTGTGCTCTTCAGCCATCCGGCGGATTTTACCCCTGTCTGCACCACCGAATTTGTCGCTTTTCAAAAGCGCATCGAACAATTCGAGGAGATGGGCGTGCAACTGATCGGCATGTCCGTTGACCAGGTTTTCAGCCACATCAAATGGGTGGAATGGATCAACGAGAAACTGGATGTCAAAATCACCTTCCCCATCGTTGCCGCCAATGACTCGGTGGCCAACAAGCTCGGCATGCTGCATCCCGGCAAGGGCGCCAACACGGTGCGGGCGGTTTTCGTTGTCGATCCCGAAGGCAAGGTACGCCTGGTGCTGTACTATCCCCAGGAAATCGGCCGCAACATGGATGAAGTCGTGCGGGCCACCAAAGCCCTGATCACATCCGACAAAAACGGGGTGGCGATTCCCGCCGGCTGGCCCAACAACGAGTTGATCAAGGACCGGGGCATCATTCCGCCGGCCCAGTCAGAAGCGGATGCCGCAAAACGCCTGGAGCAGTACGAAGGATATGATTGGTGGTTCTGCCATAGGGAAATCTAACAACCCCAAAAGCGTTACCCGGGTGACTTACAAAAAAGGTTCCCACGCTCCGGCGCTGGAACCTTTTCCTTCTTTTAATAGAGTAAACTTACCTGACGATGCCGTAAAATACCAACGGGCCTTAACCAACGTAATTAACCGCCCCTTTCATAGTACGCTCGGCGACGGAAAACTTATTCTCATCCGCCGAGTACCCCACAATGATAGCGCAGAAAAGCTTAAAACCATCCGGAATGCCGGCCTCCTTCGCCAAGGCTTGATTGTCCTCCGCATTCAACGCCAGGGTGGGAGAAACCAGAAAGCAAGATCCCATACCCAACTCGGTGGCCTCAAGGATCATATTCTCAGCGGCAAGTGCGGCATTGATGGCGCTGTATGGAGCCTTGGCCGGCCCGGAAAAAAGAATTGCCACCGGTGCGCCGTATAACGGCTGATATCCCGGCAGGGCGACCCGCTGTTGCAAGAACGGGATCCCGGAGTTAACCATGGCATCATGCGTCAGGTCATTGATCCGTTGTCGCAATTCTGGGCTGCGAATCACTGAAATTTGAAATTCGCCTGCGTTCGGCGCCCACCGACCGGCCTCGACAATCTTTGCCAGGTCATCATCGGAAACCGGTTTATCCAGGTAAGCCCTTACACTTTTCCTTTTTGCAATCGCTTCTGATACATTCATTGTCATCCTCGCTTCATATTTAATTGTTTCTGGTTCACCTCTATGGCAAGGAGGCTATGCAAAAACAGGAAACCTCTTGGTAATGGCGTTTTTTATACCAGTTCACACGTGAATTATCCCGACGGCCAGGACCGCTTGAGGTGCTTGAGCATACCGCGAACGGCGTACCCGTGCGATGCCAGAAAGATCGTCAACTCCTCCAGGTGGAGTTCATCGATTTCGATCCCGCTGGATTCGATCAGATCCGCAAGCTCGGCTGCGGCATCCAACACGCGATCCCACGCATCGGCCTCTTGTTTGGAAATCGTTCCCATGGGCAAGAAGCTATTTTCCCTTGGGTTTGGACTTGGCGGCCGGCGCCTTTTTCTTGGGAAGGGCGGGGCTTGTGGAAGCCGGGGCGGGGTCGTCGCCCTTATCCGTCGGCAACGAGGTGGGCTTCATTCCCTTGAGGATACGGGTGACTTCAGGTCCGTTCTTGGCCAAAAAGACCGACAGCGCATCGATGGTTTCCCCGTCCATGTCAATCGATGAGGCCTCCGCCTTTATGTAGGCCGCCAGATTTTCTGCGGCGTCCAGCATTTTGTCATAGGCGTCGGCTTCCTTTTTGACAAGAAACTCCTTATCCAGTTCCACGCCATTTCGAACCACAACGTATTTAGTGATAACAGCCATGATAATCGCTCCCTATTATTTACGACGCTGAAGATACTTTCGCTGAAGGGCATAAATAACCTGGATCAGGCGATCGTGCTCTTCCTTTTCGATTTCTTTAAATTTAAAGGCGTAGCGATACAAGCCACGCTCCTTGTCGTGCTCGACGCGTAAGATCCTAGCACATTTGACCAAAATGGTGTCGCCGGGCGTGTCGCCATCGACAGGAAAAACCATTTTGATATCGCTTACCTCCTGGTCCAACTTCAATACCGATCCGCGCATGAACTTAAAGTTGTGTTTGACCAGCACACCATACGCGCCACCTTCGCTGACGTTGATCATGTGGATGATGCCCTCGATCTTTTTCATTCGGAAATGCATCTCAGAGTCGGTCAGGGTATCAACGCGAAAATTCCGGCGACGCTGCATCCGTTCCGCATATTCCGGAAATGGGACTTTAAGGTATTGATTTTTCAGCTCGCAGTCATGCACACTGAAAATGTATTCCACCTGATCGGGGCCGTTGAAGCTGAACCGTAATCCCGTCACCTTCTTTGTAGCGGTAATTTCCTTGAAATCGCGCGGTGGATCCACAAACAGATGATTGCCCGCCGGGGACTCGGACAATTCGGTAACGCAGGTCAGCAACTCAACATCGGCGCCCACCACGACCATGGAAACGATTACCTTTTTTTCGACGATCTCCTTAAATAGTTCGAGCAGTTTTTGGCCTTCGATTTTTACAGCATTCCCCATATTCGACAACCTTTTTTTATTCTTGGCTTTCTTTAATTGTCGGCTATTGGTAGTATTCCTTTAGGATTCGAGCGGCCTTTAAGGCTATGGATCGACATCCAATTGACGATTCCGTTCTCCCTGTTTTTGTTGTATTTTATTTAAATCTTCTTTCATTTGTTTGTACTTCTCCACGTCTTTCTTCCCGGTCATCTCCTTGACCGTGTCATCTGTCTTCTGGCGGGTGTCGGACCCCTCGCACCCTCCTAAAGCCACAGCCACACTTAAAAGGCAGAAAATCAGACATGCCCTGCCCAACTTGTTCAAACGATTCATTAAGCCTCCTTATTCAAATTGCCGGCGAAAAGATTCGAAAGTCGCCTTTAGATCGGCGAGTTCATCGCCGATAGCCTGAATTTGTTCTTCCATACGGTCAAGCCGGTCCCCTTGCGGGAGCACTTCCGTAGAGGTCTCTGTTTCTGTATCAGCGTCAATGGCCGCCGGATCTCCAAGTAAATGCATGTAGCGCGATTCCTTGTGGCCGGGCAGCCGCTGCATACGCTGGACAAGCCCCCATTCGCTCAGCCGATCCAGCGTTTCCTGAAGCGCGTCCAGGCTCTCGAACGCGTACAACCGATCGCTGCGACTGCGAATGGCGCCCGGTGTCTGCGGCCCGCGCAGCAGCAACACACACAGGGCGGCGGCTTCGGCGGCCACCATGTTGTGCAGACGCGTGAAGGTTTCCTCGAATTTAGGCACCCGTCCGGTGGTACCGCGGTTGACCAATCCTTTGGCGTCCAGGTCGTTCACCGCCGTTTCGACAACACCTTCATCGTAGGAGACCACCGGGTCCCGGTTGGACTTTTGATTACACGCATTGACCAACGCATTTAGAGAAAGGGGATAATACTCCGGAGTGGCCATGGATTTTTCCATGAGACACCCCAGCACTCTGAGTTCCTGTTCGCTGAGCAAGATGTCCATTAAACTCTCGATAACCGGTAATGAATTATTGGATGTGCAGGTCAATCATCAAGGGATTTTTTGACTGCCGCCAGGGTCTCGTCGGACATGCCGAAACCATGCTTGTCGGTCGGGAACGCGCCGCTTCGCACCTCTTCGCCGTAAGCCTTGACGGCGTCGATAATCGTGGGCCTGATCTGCGTGTACTGCTTGACGAACTTGGGAACGAACTTATCAAACAGGCCCACCATGTCATGCGTGACCAGCACCTGGCCGTCCACATTTACTCCGGCGCCGATGCCGATCACCGGCACGCTCACCGATTCCGCGATGAGCTTGCCCAAAGGAGCGGGAACCGCCTCGACCACGATGGAGAAAACCCCGGCCGCTTCAAGGGCCCTGGCATCCTCGACAATCGCGCGGGCCGCCGACGCATCCTTACCCTGCATCTTGAAGCCGCCAAGGGCGCTGGCCGTCTGGGGGGTCAAACCGATATGGCCCTGAACCGGTATGCCGGCCTTGACAATCGCCTCCACCACCGGCGCGAAATCCACACCGCCTTCCAGTTTGATCGCATCGCAACCGCCTTCCTTCATCAGCCTTCCGGCGTTGATAACGGCGTCCCGGATGCCTGTATTGTAGGTCATGAAGGGCATGTCGCCCACCACCACCGGGCGTTTACAACCCCGCACCACCGCCTGGATATGATAAATCATCATCTCCAGCGTCACCGGCACGGTGCTGTCCAGCCCCAGAACCACCATTCCCAGCGAATCGCCCACCAGGACCATATCCACTCCGGCTTCGTCGGCAATCAGACCGAAGGGGTAATCGTAGGCGGTGACCATCACCAGTTTGCGTTCTTCTTTTTTGGCCTGTTTGATTTGCGGAATGCTGATTTTTACCTGTGTCATTGCATGTCTCCTTACCGCCAATTTTCAATAATGCGCTTGTAGGGTTTCGATGAGTGCGCTCAGGGTGCGGTTGACCGGCACCGGAATGTCCATCTCTTTAGCCGTGCGAACGATAAATCCATTGATGGCCGCAATTTCGGTGGGTCGCCGCTGGTCCACATCCTGGCCCATGGACGAGCGGTTGGGGCCGGTGGCCTCGGCGATCCGGAAGACCTTTTCCACGGGATCACCCTCGATGGAGATCCCCTTTGCCACGGCCACGGCCATGGCCTCCTGAAC
Organism: uncultured Desulfosarcina sp.; assembly: GCA_963668455.2. GTDB lineage: Bacteria > Desulfobacterota > Desulfobacteria > Desulfobacterales > Desulfosarcinaceae > Desulfosarcina. Next base: position 1,140,539 of record CAXXOY010000005.1, on the reverse strand, counting down.
CGCCTGGCGGGCAATCTCGCGGGTACTCTCAAGATCCAGCAGCTCTCCGTTTTTGATGCCCGTCAGGGCCGTGATGGCGTTGATGCCGATATTGACGAACAATTTGGCCCACAGAATCGAATGAACGTCGTCAACCGCGCGAATGGCAATGCCCGCCCGGTCGAAAGCCTTGGCAACCGTTTCGGTTGCGGTCATGCCGGCGGCCGTCCAGGGCCCGATGACGGTTTCGCCCTCGCCGGCATGACGGATCGCGCCCGGCCCCAGAAAGGTGGCCCCGTGGGCGGTGGTCCCGGCAATAACACGCGAGGCATCCAGGGCGTCGGCCAGGATATCGGCATTGCCCATGCCGTTTTGCAGGGTCATGGCCATGCCCGCACGGCCCACCAAATTGGCCGCTGTTTGTGCAACGGCAGAGGTATTCGTGGATTTGACAAAAACCAGTGCCAGATCCACCGTACCGATTTTATCCGCATCCGTGGTTGCCGATATGCTAACGTTCTTTTTTTGGCCATCTTTTTCAATGGTCAGCCCCTGAGCATTGATCGTATCCACATGCTCTTTGAAGCTGTCAAGCAGGGTCACCGTTTCGCCGGCGTGGGCCAAAAGGCTGCCGAACAGGCCGCCCATGGCTCCTGCACCGATTATGGCGATTTTCATGAATCTCTCCCAGTTGCAAAATTTAACAAAGAAACGTTAGCGGGTGGCAAGGTCACAGTGAGCGGTCCAGCCATAGGCACTGTGAGCCGATAGAACGCCGTGTACGATGGCCCGTGCCAAGCAGTCCGCCGCCAAATGCCCCAGGTCACTAATGGTCTGGGCAAAAGGCGCGGCAAAAACGCCTGCAATTTCCGGCAAAGGTTTTTTACCCGTGGCCAGACAGAAAACGATATCGCCATCGAACAGAGTGTGCACCGGCCTGATGGCCCGTGCCATGCCGTCGTGGGCCATCATGGCGATTTTCCTGGCCTGGGACTTGGTAAGGACGGCATCGGTGGCCACCACCGCCAGCGTCGTGTTTTTGCCCGGTTCGCCGCTTGACGGCGGCGATACGAAAACGCTTGTGTCCGCGCGGCCGTCAAACTCATTGCCGATTTCCAGGCGGCTCTCCCAAAAGGTTCCGCTGAGCGGATCGATGGTCGTCCCAAAAGAGTTGACGGCTGCCAGGGCGGCAACGGTCAGCCCGCAATCCAAAATCTGGCTGGCGGTTCCCAAACCGCCTTTGATGCCCCCGGAAACCGCGCCCGTTCCCGCCCCCACACAGCCCATTGCCACGGCCTGCGAATTTGCATTCTGGAAGGCACGTTCTCCCCAGGTAGCGTCCACCGGTGGGACAAATGCCGGCCCTCGTCCAAGATCGAACAACACCGCCGCCGGAACAATGGGTGCCACATGGTCGCCGTCCAGATCGAACCCCATGGATTTTCCGGCCAATTGGCGCACAACGCCATCGGCCGCGGCCAGTCCGTACACCGACCCTCCGGAGAGGCAGATGGCCTGAACCTTTTCCACCAGGTTTTCCGGCGCCAGCAAATCCGTCTCGCGGGTTCCCGGCGCCGCGCCGCGCACATCCACACCACCCGTGGCGCCATCGGGGCAGACAATCACCGTTGTCCCCGAGGCCGCGGCAATATCCGTATAATGCCCCACCCAAAGACCGGCAACATCGGTCAATCCATTGGTGGTTCCTGTTCGCGGCATAAAAGGAGATCGCCTCCTTAAAATTTTAACCTAAAGTAGGCGATTGTCGAGCTTGCCGCATATACGAGGCGGGTGTCTTTCCGCTATAGTAGGCTATGCGGGAAGACATCCAACGCCGTAGATGCGGTGAGATCGGCAAACCCAATGGGTTTCAAATTTTGGAAGGTAATCATGGCGCAATGCTTTATGATTAAAGTGATTTTCATCGAGACCAAAATTTGAATCGCCTAATTTAGGTTTTAGGTACTTGTTGGGCTTCATCTATGCCGGATCGAGAAATCCGGATTCGAAAAGATCGTCGGCTTGGGTATCGACTATATGGGAAAGCTCCAGGTAACGTTTCATCAGGGCATGGGCATAAGGTGTCAACGTGGAGCCACCGCCGGCGCTGCCACCCTGGTTCTTCACCAACAAAGGTTTTCCAATAGCGTCTTCAGTGACCTTGATTTTGCCCCACACCGCCCGATAACTCATTTTCAATTCCTTGGACGCTGCGTTTAGGGAGCCGCATTTGTCGATAGCTTTCAAGATCCGCATCCGGCCTAAGCCGAAAATGATGCGTCCCTCGCTATCTTCCAGCCAGACCTTTGATTTAACCAAGACCCGCTTGTTTTTTGCGGCCATCCACTCCTCCTGCGATCAACTTGTAAACCATAAATTTAGTGCAAAGAATAACAGGCGCGAGAACTCGCGGCAAGAGAAAAAGGGCCTCAATCATCGTTTCGGGCAATGATCCATATCGTCTCGCTCCCGTGCTCCGCGTGTGAACCAGGTGCCTTCTGTCCAAAACGATGGTCAAAGCAAAAAAGCCAACCCCCTGGCGGCGCGAGGCGGCCGGCAGGGGGTTGTTTGATACGTTGTAAAGATAAGGATCGAATCGATCAGATGTCGAAAACGATGCCTTGGGCCAGGGGCAATTCGCGGCCATAGTTGATGGTATTGGTTTGTCGGCGCATATAGCTTTTCCAGGCGTCCGAACCGGATTCCCGGCCGCCGCCGGTCTCTTTTTCGCCGCCGAAAGCGCCGCCGATTTCCGCACCGGAGGTTCCGATGTTGACATTGGCGATGCCGCAGTCCGATCCGGCCGCGGAGAGAAAAAGCTCGGATTCGCGTAGATCGTTGGTAAAAATGGCCGAGGACAATCCCTGGGGAACGTCGTTATGGATGGCGATCGCCTCTTCAACCTCGCCCTGGTAGCGGATCAGGTAGAGAATCGGCGCGAAGGTCTCGTTCTGCACGATGGCGTAATCGTTTTTCACTTCACAGATGGTGGGCTGGACATAGCAGCCGGAGGCGTACTCACCGCCTTCGAGCACCTTGCCGCCATACAGGATCTTGCCGCCTTCGCGCTCCACTTCCTTGAGGGCGTCCTGGTATGCCGCAACGGCGTCCTTATCGATGAGCGGCCCCATGTGGTTATTCTCATCCAGCGGCGATCCGATACGCAGGCTGGCGTATGCTTTGGTCAATGAAGTGGCCAATTGGTCGAATATGGAGTCGTGGATGATTACCCGGCGGGTGGTGGTGCAGCGCTGCCCGGCGGTTCCCGCGGCCCCGAAGGCGACGGCGGGAACGGTCATGTTCAGATCGGCGGACGGAGTAACGATGATGGCGTTGTTGCCGCCCAACTCCAAAATGGACTTGCCGAAACGCCCTGCGACAACCTGTGCGGCGTGGCGGCCCACACGGGTGGAACCGGTGACCGAAACCAGGGGGACGCGTTTGTCTTCCAGTATCCGCTCACCAATCTCGCGGCCGGTGCCGATCACCAGGTTGAACAGTCCCTCGGGAACCACGTCGGGGTTGGCCTCCACGACTTCGGTCAGGATACGATGAACGGCAATGGCCGAAAGCGGGGTTTTGGAAGAGGGCTTCCACAGGATAACATCTCCGCAAACCGCCGCCAGGGCGGCGTTCCATGCATACGGGGCCACCGGAAAGTTAAATGCGGTGATAATTCCGACAATGCCCAGGGGGTGATACTGATCGTACATGCGGTGATCGGGGCGTTCGGAGTGCATGGTGAATCCGTAGAGCTGACGGGACTGGCCCACGGCGAGATCGCAGATGTCGATCATTTCCTGGACTTCTCCCCAGCCTTCCTGGAGGGATTTACCCATCTCGTAGGAAACCAGGGCGCCCAGCGCTTCCTTGTACTCCCTCAGCTTTATTCCGACCTGGCGTATGATATCACCCCGGACCGGTGCCGGCACCTTGCGCCACTTCAAAAAGGCCTGACCGGCCGTTTCGATCACCTTGGCATAGTCATCCGCCGTGGCCGGGTAGACACCGGCGATGCGTTTGCCGTCAACCGGCGAAATGATATCGATGGTTTTTCCTTCGCGGCTGCCAAACCATTCGCGACCGGTGGAAACGCCCGGATTGTTTTCCTCAATCCCCAATTTTTTTAAAAAATCCATGGTACCTCCAAATGTTTTTATTGGCCTTTTGCCAAAGGCGGCGCTCTCGTCGCCGAAGCAATGGGCAAAGCAATATTGACGGATTCGTAAAAAACCCGATATCGGCGTTACGCTTCATCCTTCGTCATTGCGGAGTACGATTCGTACACTGCCTTCGGCACCCGCGATAGCGGTATTCCTAAGGATTCGCAAGCCTTGATCTCGGGCCTTTTACGAATCCGCCCGAACTGCGGCTTTTTACGAGTTCATCAATATTCGTTAATGTGTTAAATGGTGGTATACAACAAAAATACGCTATAGTATCCAGATATCACGATGAATCCGGCATGTCAAACGGATGTGATCGGGGTCACAGGGACAATTCCCATTGAACTTACTACTATTCTCGGGTGTCGCCCTTTAATTTTAAAAGGCGGTGTTGCGGTTCCGCTGCTCACCAATCAGGAGCATTGATTTTTTTAGGTATTTTGGTAAAACGCAGCCCATGAATACAAAAACAAACACAGGCCCCCATCGTTTCAGCATGCCCGCATGGATCAGCCGCGCGCCTTTTGAACAACACCTGGGAATGGAAATCGTTTCAGCAAAGGACGGCAGGGCCATCCTGCGCATGCCCTTCGTAAAAGACCTGGCTCAGGGCGCCGGGCTGATGCATGGCGGCGCCCTGGTGAGCCTGGCCGACACGGCGGTGGTGATGGCCATCAAAAGCATCGTTGAGCCGGGAACCCATTTTGCGACAATCGCCCTGGAAACCCGTTTTCTTTATCCGGTAAAAAAAGGGATCGTGACCGCAAAGGCTGTTGTGATAGAACGCGTGGACAATTTATTAAAAGGAAGCTGCGATATTGTTGACGAGTCGGACCGCGTGGTGATGCAATTCACCTCCCGGTTCAAGATTGCCAGGGATGCCGTGGTCCGCGATATCCGCTTTGGCGATGTTCCGCCTCCCGCTGAAGGGGCTTGGAAAAGGTAGAGCCCGGTGGGTGCCGGGCTCAGTATGACGTTAAGATTCAGCCTTATTTTTCTTGGACTCCCTTTCCAGGGTTTCACAGAAAATCCCCTTCCCAAGCATCCCCGGCCGAAAGCAGAGGTTGTCCGAAATGCACCTGGCCGGCGACAGGTCACCGGATTTCCAGCGATTGACCAGATCCGGCTCACGGATCAGCGGCCGCGACATGCTGAAAAAATCGGCGGTGCCCGAAGCCAACAGTGTTTCGGCAACCTGGGGCGATCGAATCCCTCCCACCAGAATCAACGGCACATCCAGCCTTTTTTTAAATTCGCGGGCCGTTTCCTGGAAATAGGCTTCCTTTTCTGGAGCATTGATGTTTGGCCGGCTGGGGGAGCGCTTCTTGCTGGTAAGAATCCCACCACTGAGCTCGATGGCGTCCAGACCGGCCGCCACCATCAGCCTGGCGGCCTCGATGCTGTCCGCGACGGTAAGTCCACCTTCGGAGAAATCCTCACCGTTCATCTTGATCAACAAAGGAAAATCCCTTCCGACCGCCTCGCGGATGGCCCGGATGATTTCCAGATGCACACGCGCCCGATTCTCGACGTCTCCTCCGTATGAATCGGTGCGGCGGTTGAACCAGGGGGAAAGAAACTGGCTGAGCAGATAGCCGTGGCCGCTGTGCAGTTGGATGCCGTCGAATCCTGCCGCCCGGGCGCGTTTGGCGGCGGCAGCGAATTGATTTGTCAATTCGGTGATGGCCTCGACGGTCAGCTCGGCTCGCGGGGTTTTGGCCAGTCCGTCAAAACTGGAGACCGCTAATGGCGGGCCGTCAATGGCCTTTTCAAAGGCAAAAGTACCGGCGTGGGCCAGTTGGGCGATAATCTTTCCACCGGCGGCATGCACCGCATCGGTCATTGTCTTGAGGCCATCAACCAGGCTGTCGTCATAAATGCCGGTTTGTAAAACACTGGCCTGGCCGATTTTGGCCACATAGGTGTGCCCGGAAATAATCAAGCCAACGCCGCCATGGGCCAAGGCCGCCAGGGTGTCGATAAGCTTGGGGGTGACCCGACCGTCTTCAGTGGCCATGCCCTCCCAGGTGGCGGAGCGCACGAAGCGGTTGGACAGGGTCAACCCGCACAGGTTGACAGGTTCATACAAAGGGGAAACAGACATCGGTACTCCTTGATAGTTAAAGCGTGATGGTTAGCGTGTTTTGATCGAGTTGAGTTTTAAACGTTTTAAGTTGCTTCTTGGCGGCCCCGCCCACCGGCTTACCGTCATAAGTGTAGGTGGATTTGGATATGCTGCAACACTGGATAAGGCTGCTGCCGGCGATGGGGTCGATGCGCCGCCCCATGTGAGCACACCGATTGGCCACGGCATGATACCGGCCGTCATCTCCATGAAAAACAAGCAGCCTGGGATTCAAGCCGCTGCCTTCCAGACGCACCCCGCTTCCGGGGGTTTTCAACTCACTCATGCGGGACAGATCGACGGTGACCGTTCCACCCTGAATCGTCCAGGCCCTCGGATCGTTTGGCAATGGGGTCTCGCAGATTCCGAACAATCGTTTTAGAATTTTCATGATAGCCTCGCTATTTTGTTTTCATTCAGAACGCTTAACAAAAGCCTCTACCCGACACGGCACATACCGATGCAAAGGCGTGGCGGCAAATGGATCGCGGTTCGTGGTTTTGGTCAGCCGGTTGACATTGGCGCCAAAAACCTCACCCTGATGAATCAGCCCGAAACCATGGGGCATGCTGACATGGCCAGGCCGGGCGGTTTCTGTGATTTCAAGCTCGACGACTTCCTCTCCGGCGGCGGTAACCACCTTGACCCGTTGACCGTCGGCGACCCCCAATGAGCCGGCATCGTCGGCGTGCATGGCCAGGGTGCAGGGCCGCCGCCCCTGGTTCCAGACGGGGTCACGCATCAGGGTGTTGGCATTGGTGGACTGGTGGCGGCCAGCCATGAGAATCAGGGGAAACACCGGATCGGGAGTTAGGGCGGCAGCCTCTTTCCCCGGGGTCAGATCCTGCATCCAAGCTTCCATTTCCGGGATATAAAGCTCGATCTTGCCGCTTGAGGTGCGAATGGCAGCCATGTTGTCGGTGTCATCAACCTTTCCCAGCCACAACCCCTCTGGATGGTCGAGCACGGCCTGGAACAGTTTTTCTCCATCCGGATCGAGCCCGGCGGCGGCCGCTGCCTTGCGCAGCTTGCCGGGCGCGGCAAACAGCAGCCCCCACAACCCCGCCAGGTGCGCAGAGCTTAACTCTTTTCCAAGGGTTTTGGCCAGCACAAAGGGCATGACGCCCATCAATTCGGGCGCCTGGCCGACCGCGTTTATCAGTTCTTCCACAAAGGCAGCGCGGTCCCGGCCGGCGGCGCTGACAAGGGCTTCGGGAATGGGCGGGATCAACCCCATGGCGTCGGCGATGCGGGTAAAAATCTCACCGCACTCCAATTGCTCGCCCTCGGGTTCAACAATCGGCCGTCGCATCTGGAAGTAAACCTCGGGAAAATTCCAGGAGAAGAAAGTGCCGTCCCACGATTCGTACCCCGAGCGCGCCGGGAGAACATAGTCTGCCAAACGGGCCGTTTCGGTCATGGCCAGGTCGATGCAGACCAAAAGATCGAGCCTGCCAAAAGCCTTCTCATAGGCGCTGGTATCCGCGTAGGAGCGCAACGGATTGGAGCCGCAGCAAATCACCGAGCGGACGCGCCGGGAGTGATCGCTCAGGATCTCCTCGGGAAGTACATTGGGCGGGCTGTAGCCCATGATGATGGGAAAATCGGTGGATAGGGTGCGCCAATTTTTCTCGTCCCGCTCGTCGGTGTGGGAGCCCAGCGGAATGAATTTGCCGGGAATCACGTTGCCGCCGGGCACGCACAAGCGTCCGCAAACGGCCTGCAACAGATTATAGAGGCAGGAGCAGAGCGTGCTGTGGCGGTTCATGTAGATTCCCAGATCGGTGTGCAGGCACCATTTTCCCCGGCTTAGCCGCCGGCACAACGCCATCACCGGTTCGCGTTCCAATCTGCACACCGCCAGGGCGGCATCAACGTCCAGCTTCTCGAACCAGGGCCTGATCTGCTCGAAACCGATGGTGTATTTTTCCAGATAGTCCCGGTCCTCCCAGCCATTTTCCAGAATGATGGCGATCATGGCCCGCACCATCAGAGCGTCGGTGCCCGGTTTCAGCGCCAGATGGATGTCTGCAATGCGGGCGGTCTCCGATGGCCGGGGGTCGATGACCACCAGGCATTTATCCGGATCGTTGGAGAACTCCTTGAGCACCAGGGGCGCTCGCGGCATCTGATGACTCTGCATGCCGTTCCACCCCACGGCCAGGAGCATATCGGCGCGTTTCTCATCAGGGATGTAGAAGTCGTTCTGGCGGCCGGTATGGCGTCCACAGGCCCAGAAGTAACCAGTCAGTTCCTGGGCCATGGCGTTGTAGTGATACTGGGAGCCGATCTGTTTCATCAACGTCCGGCCAAAGGCGGCTTCAAAGTGGCAACCCTGGCCGCCGCCGCCCATGTAGGCAAAGGATCGCGGTCCGTGTTCGTCGGTTGTTTTTTGCAACCGCTCGGCGATTTCGGTAATGGCCCGATCCCAGGAGATGCGCTCGAATCCGTTGACGGTGCGTTTGAGCGGATGGGTCAAGCGATCGGCGTGGTGCTGATGGTGGGCCACGCTGAGCCCCTTGCGGCAGGCATAGCCCCGGCTGCGGGGATTGGCCTTGTCCGGCCGAACCTTGACGATGCGGTTGTCTTCGACGTTGATCTCAAGCCCGCAATTCTGAGCACACAGAACACACCCGCTTTTATGCCATTTGTCATTCATGGTTTTCTCCTTGAAGGGCACAGCCTACATCAAGCCCCGCTCCTGGGCGATTTTGATATACGTTTCTACAACATTGCGCGGCGGTTCGTACCGCTCCTCGGAAGATTTTTGCTCCATGCGGATCGATTCGCTGGGACAGTGGGTGACGCACAGCCCGCAACCGATGCAGCGGTCCAGATCGATAATGGCCGCCTCATCCACGCGGATCGCGTCCATCTGGCAGCGTTCCACGCAAACTTCGCAGGCAATGCAGGTTTCCTCGTCCACCACGGCAAAATAGTTGCTGTGCACGGTTTGGGCAGGCTTGTCCAGGGTCTTCAGGTTTTTCAGCACCCCGCAGCAGCAGCCGCAGCACATGCAGATGTTGACGGTCTTCTGCTGGTTACCGGGTTGCAGCACCAGCCCCGCCTCTGCACCTGATTTAAGAATTTCCAGGGCCTCGGCCTTGTCGATTTCGCGTCCCAAGCCGTTTTTCTCGTAATAGGCCGCCGCCGGACCGAAACTGAAACAGGCTTCGGCGGGCTTGTCGCATCCCTTGCCGATCAGCTTCTGCTCCTTGCGGCAGATGCATGGAGAAATGACGATCTTGGACTGGGCATCGATAATCTCCTCGGCCGCCTCGTAGGAAGTGACGCTCATCTCACCGGAAACGCTTTTGGAGACCGGCACCACGCGCAATTGCTTGGTTTTCGTATCCAACCAGGCTTTTTTCATAAGCGTGGGCATGTACTCGTTGACATCCTTGACCAGCCCCTCGTCGAGACCGTTGAGATGGTATTCCCAGATGCCGATCACAAACTGGGCCGCGCTGTAAAGATTCCGGTCGCCTTTGGAAAGCCTGAAAATCAGTCCTTTTTTGGCCATGGATTCCAGAAGGGGTTTCATTTCGGCCTCGTCCTGGCCGGTACGCTCGGCAACGGCTTCGGCCGTTTCGGGAAACAGAGTGAGGGTCATGGCCACCTCGGCCTCCCGGAGGGTGAAAAGGCGTTCGAGAATTCTCAGTTCGACGCCGTTTTCCGTACTGGGATACCCCGAGGGCAGGTTGTCCAGAAAGGTCGCCAGTTTTTTGTAAATCTCGTTCATGCCGTTCTCCTTTGAATGGAAATATACCGACAGGTATATGCACAATCTTCATGATTGCCGTTTAAGTTCCATGATCATCCGCTCGGCGGTGTCGATGGTGTTCAGAAAATAGGATTCCTCGCCGGTTGCCTTGGACAGCAAAATGCCGCCTTCCATCAGAGCGATAAGGATTTCGGCGTTATCGGCGGCGTTGGTCGTGGGATCTATTTCTCCTTCGGCGATGCCTTTTTCGATCAGGGAGACCATGGTCGATTTCCAGCGTTTCAGCACATCCATGGACAGCTTGCGCAAAACGGGGTGAGTATCGTCGGCCTCCACGGTGGTGTTGATGATCGGGCAGCCGCCGTGGGCCAGCACCATACGGTGGATTTTGCGGAACCCCCGCGGGTAGGCCAAGAGCTTTTCCAGGGGCGTGGGGGCCGCCTTGAGCTCTTTGGTAAAATAGTCGAAGATCAAATCGATGTTGTGCTTGAAGGCGTGGATGGCCACATCGTTCTTGTCCTTGAAATTACCGTAAATGCTGCCTTTTGTCAGGCCGGTGGCGGCGGTCAGATTGGACATGGAGGTGCCCGCATAGCCCTTTTTATTGAAAATGGGCGCGGCGGTTTCGATGATGAACCGGCGGGTCTGCTCGGATTTGGGGTGGGATGGAGATTTCATGAAGCATGAATATACCAATCGGTATATTTAGTCAACAAACCGTTTTTCCGAAACCGGGTTAGCCGCATTTGGATTTAGGGATAAGGCAAATGCCATCTTAACCCCCTCACCCTGTCCCTCCGAGGGAGAGGGCCGGGGTGAGGGGGAATAAAACAGAGCAATTTCCCAAATTTTGAAACCCGCTGGCTTTGCCGGTCTTACCGCATCCACGGCGTTGGATGCCTTCCCGCATTGGAGGGCTATAGCGGAAAGTCATCCGCCTTGTATATGCGGCAAGCCCGACAATCGCCTAATTTAGTCAAACTAAAAATTACCCTTGTCTAAGGCGTCGCACTCCAATAAATTCAAACCAAATAAACGCATACTCATCAAACCAACCCAATCAAGAGAGAGCCCCATGAACACATCCTGTCTTGACTATGCCAAAGCCTTTTCCAACGCCAACGGAATCTCCGGTTTCGAGGACGAGGTCCTGGCGCTGGCCCGGAAATTCGCCGCCCCCTCCATCGTCATCGAGGAGGACAAGCTACGCAATCTTTACTTGAGATCCGGCGACAATACCGGCAAACGGCCGGTGGTGATGATCGACGGCCACTCGGACGAAGTAGGCTTCATGGTTCAGTCGATAAATAAAAACGGCACCTTGAAATTCATTCCCGTGGGCGGCTGGTCGGCCCAGGTGGTCATGGGCCAACGGGTGCGGATCAAAAGCGCCAAGGGAGGTTACCTTCCGGGTATTGTCGGCGCCAAGCCGCCACATTTCGTCAAAGCCCAGGACAAGAACAAGGTCACCGATATCGCCGAGATGTTCATCGATATCGGCGCCTGCTCCAAAGAAGAGGTCTGCGAAGGCAGTGGTATCGAACCCGGTGCGCCGGTGGTACCGGACACCGCATTTAGCTTTGACGAGTCAAAAGGCATGATGATGGGCAAGGCCTTTGACTGCCGCCTGGGCTGCGCGGCGGTGATCGACACCCTCAACCGGCTTGAGGGCGAATCGCTTAATGTCGATGTGGTGGGCACGCTCTCCTCCCAGGAAGAACTAGGACTGAGAGGTGTCCAGGTGGCGGCCCGGCGCGTGTACCCCGATGTGGCCATCATATTCGAAGGCACCCCGGCCGACGACGTGTTTAAAAATGGAGACAGCGCCCAGGGCGTCGTCAAAAAAGGACCCCAAATCCGGCACCGCGACAACGCCATGATGGCCAATCCGCGCTTCGTGGCCTTTGCCCGGGAAATCGCAAAAAAGGCGGGGATACCGTTTCAGGATGCCGTGCGCGACAGCGGCGGTACCAATGGCGGCATGGTGACCCTTTCCGGACGGGGTGTGCCCGTTGTGGTGCTGGGGGTTCCGGTCCGCTACATTCATGCCCCCCATGGCCTGGCCGCCCTGGAAGATCTCATCGCGGCCGTGAACCTGGCCCTGGAAATCGTAAAGCATCTGGATGAAACGGTTGTTGATGGATTCTGACAAGTGGCCATCCGCTACCTGATTCTATCCCTGACCCTGCGCTGTAACCTACGCTGCGCCTATTGCTACAATGGCGATGGGACAGGCAAGGCAATGGACATGCCCGAAACCGTGATGAAAAAGGCTTTTGACTTCGTGGCCTCTCAGGAGGAGCCGTTTCATCTTCAATTTACTGGCGGCGAGCCAACGCTGGTGCCGAAAGCCATCGAAAAAGCGATTTTCTTGGCGAAATCCTCCGGCAACTGCCGCAGCATCGGCATCCAGACCAATGCCACCGCGCTTACCCCAGAACTTCTTTCGCTGTTCAAAACCGAAGGCATTCAGGTGGGCGTCAGCCTCGACGGACCACCGGCGGTCCAGGAGCGGCAGCGCGGCAAAGCCGCCGAAACCCTGCGAGGGCTGCAAATGCTCAATGCCGCGGGCGTCCCCTTCCGGATCACCACGGTGGTCACCCAGGCCAGCGCCGCCACGCTGGATAAACTGGTGCTGACCCTGGCGGGATTCAACGGCGCCCTGGGAATCGGCCTGGACCTTCTGGTCGGCAAGGGGCGCGCCACGCAAAGCCCTCTGGCGATACCGGCCGATCCAGCCACTCTCGAAAAAGGCATGCAGGGCATGCTTTCAACCCTGTCGGCGGTCAATCGCCGGCGCGCCAATCCCATTCACCTGCGGGAGCAGGATTTCATTATCGACCAGGGCGGCAAACTGTCGACCTTCTGCCATGCCTGCCGGGGAGAGAACCTGGCCGTGGACCCGGCCGGGCGGCTCTTTCCCTGCGGCCAGACCCTGGGGGCCGAGGAATTTGCCGCCGGTACGCTCGACGAGCCCCGGTGGGAGAACCTGGCAAAACTCACGGCATTCAAACCGGCCGAACTGGACTGTACCGAATGTGATCTGGACGCGATCTGCCCGGGAGATTGTCCCAGCCGGCTGTACTACAACCGCAATCGTTGCGACGATCTGGTTTGCACGATGTACCGGTCAATCTGGAACCATCACACAAAAATGACGGACACCACGAGGAAATAATGCGCGATGCCAACACCCTGAGGATTGCCCTGCTGCATGCCGCGATTGCCCACGGCGATGTCGAAAAAAACCGCAAACGCCTGCTGGCGATGATTGCCGAAGCCGCCGAGCAGGGCGCCAAAATCATCACGGCGCCCGAAATGGCCCTCCCCGGTTATTCCTTTGAAAGCCGCGAAGCCATCGCGCCCTGCGTCGAACCCGTTGACGGCCCCACCCTGACCGCCGTGGCGGCGCTTGCCCGGAATCACGGCGTGTATGTCTGCATAGGCCTGGCCCTTGAGACCGCCAAAACAGCCATCTTCCACAACAGCGCCGTGGTGATCGATCCCGCCGGAAGGACGGTCTGCCAATACAACAAAATCAACGCCGAAAGCCGTTGGGCCTGCCCGGGCGACCCCAGACAGAACAACACCTTCGATACGCCCTGGGGCCGGGTGGGCGTTTTAATCTGTTCCGATTCGTATTTCGGGCTGATGCCGCGCACCACCGCCCTCAGAGGCGTCGAGCTGCTGCTGGTGCCGGCCAACTGGCCGCCGTCGGGAATCGACCCTTGCGAGTTGTGGCGCGCGCGGGCCATGGAAAATGGCATTTTTCTGGCGGGCTGCAACCGTACGGGAGTGGACCGGGTAATGGATTGCAAAAAGGCTCCGTCGTGCGTCTTCGATCCATCGGGCCGGACGATCCTTGAGCCGACCACCGCGGCGGGTTCCATCATCCTGCAAGTGGATCTTCCGCTCAACGCCGAGGGACGACTGGACGACTGGCCCAGAAAGAAACGCATGGCCACCCGCTGCCCCGAGAAGTATCACGATTGCTACCGGAACCTGCGCGCCGTTCAGGATCTTACCTCTTTGTTAAACCTACCCGCCGCTGCCGTCATGGCCGCTAATGCCGTCGTGCCTGAGGAGAAAGAGCATCCCGTGGAGGCCCTGGCGCGCACGCTGGGCCAACAGTCCCCGGCCGTCGGCCTGTTTTTGCTCCCCTGGTTCGACTACTCGGATGAGGACTTGCGCCGTATCGGCGAAATGGCCGGCTCCCGCCAGGTGGAAGTGGTTACCTGCCGCCGCGCGGGGGATGTGTGTACCGGCCTTGTTTTTTCCATGGATGGCCTGATGCAATCCTTGCCCCTGGCCTTGACCGCCTGCCAGCAGGCGCCCGGCGACGGATTGGCGGATACCGCTTCGGCGCGCCTGAAACTGGCGCCGTTCGATTTTCTGGCCCATCCGGAACCGGCGGTGGCGGCGGCCAAAAGGGGATGCGATCTGGTGGTTGCCTTTGGCGACACCCTCAACGAAAGCCAACACCTGCTGAGCGGTGTGCGCACCATCGACTACCTGTCCGTGGCCTGCGTAACACCTGCCGGGGCCGGCATCTGGCTGCCTCCCGAAGGGCACCAGCGCTGGGAAGAACGCATCGCCGCGCCGGGTGAGGTCTGCACCCTGTCCGTGGACACCAATCGGACCCGTCAAAAACGATTTCAAGACAGTATCGATTTTGACACGCTGCTGAAATAAGACGGAGCCGCCGGATGAGAAAAGACTGATAGATCCTTCGGGTGCACGGCCTGCCGATTTTCACGGTTGACTTCCAAAAGCGCACCGGACATACTAATCCGCCAAACAAAGGATAGGTTTTCATTCTCTGAACCGGCTCCCCCCGACCGGACGTATAATATGGCCAAAAAAAATAAAAGCCGCCGAGCGCGCAAGCAGGCTGAGGAAAAGCTGCAAAAGATGAAAACGCCGCACCTGATTCAAAAAGGCGAGGCGCTTTTATCTTCCGGCAGCTTTCGCGAATCCGTCAAAGTCTTGAAAATCGCCCTCCAAAAACAGCCAACGGACCAGTCGATACTGTCCCTGTTGGCACGGGCCTATACGGGCCGCGAACAGCAGTTGCGTCTCAAAGGGATGGTCCGCGAGGCGGACGCCCTGCACCGCCAATACGAGCAATACCGCCCCGACCCCGCCCAGTTGTCCGCAGTGGACCTGGTCCATTTCATGGAAGCCACCGATACTGGGCATGCCGTTTCCCTGTACAATGGTTTTCTATCCGCCAATCCTCCGGATATCGCGGCTGAAACCGTGCTGACCAAAAAATTGCTGTCCGATAGCGACTGGGACACGGTTGACCAGTTGGCGGAAAGCGCCTTGCTGAAACCGGAACTTCCGATTTTCCGCGAAGCCATCCGGTTAATGGACGCCGCCGATTGGGAGACAGCCCTGGAATGCCTGCGGCCGGTCACTCGTCGTTCGCCGCTGGCGCCGGTCAAGTTGCTGTGCCGGGCCATGGTCTGTTTTTACCAGGGTGACGATGCGGGCATGCGGCGCGCGCTCGACATGTTGCCGGAAACCTTCGCCCGCCATCCGCTGGTCGAGTGCCTTCGATCCGATCCCCGGCAAATTGAGCCTTTGTGGCAAGGGCGGTTCGTCTCCCCGGATCAAATAACATCCCTGTTGCGGACATTGGAAAAAGCCGCCTATATAGGCGAAGTGGTCAAGGAAATCAGAAAATTGGCCGCGGCGATACGGCCGAGGGATGTCGAATCGGCCAGCGAAGCGCTCCTGATGGCCCTTTGGCCACTGGTCTGCAAGGGTGAGATTGACGCCTATGATCTGTCGGAATTGGCCCAACGCCTGCTGCCACACCCTCACTACGAAGCCATTGATCGCAAACTTCTTTTTCTCGGGTTCGAAAATATCGTCGAGGACACGGGCGACTATCTTGGCGTGCTGAACACGGAATTTCCCGATCCGGCGAACCGCCAGCTGGCCGCATCCATGGTTTTGTCGGAGTCGGTGGAGAGGATGGTCAAAGAGGGGCGGCAAACCGAGTTGGGCGATTGGTTTTCCGATAAATCCCTGAATCGGTTGGGCATCTACTCGAATCAGCCCGAGTGCATGCTGCTCGAAATGACCATCAAGGCCCTTGAACTGGACCCCCGGAACAGCCAAGCCGGCGACCTTCTGACACAGCTGCCGCAGTCGTCGCGCAAGGCCAGGCAACTGGCCGAAACCGGCCTCTTGAAAATCGTCGACCACCGACCGGACGATCCGCGCCCCTGCCTGGCCCTGGCCAAGCTCAATTTCGAAAAAAACGCCTATCGCAAGGCTCAAACCTACCTCAAGCAAGCCGAACAACGCGCCCCCCACGATGACCAGGTCAAGGATCAAATGACGCTGGCCCTGATCCGATCGATCGATGCCAACCTGAAGCGAGGGAAATATCACCTGGTCAAGGCCGATCTGGAACGCGCCGCCGCCCGATGCGGCAAGAAAACCATGGCCCAGGTGACCGCCCGCCGGATACTGTTCGAGATGACCCAGACCGAGCAACTGTCTCTTTTCGGCGACAACATAAGCGGCACCGACAAAGGACGGGGCCGTGCGATTCTCGAGCGCCACCTTGATGCCCTGCCCGATGCCGAGGCGCTCCAGACGCTCGGGCTGTTGGTCGCCGGCAGCCAGCAGCACCCCGGGATTTGGTCCAAGGCAGACAAGCTCGAATTGGAAAAGGTCTTTAAATCAAGGCTTGCCGCCGCGAACCAACTGCCTTCAAAAACGCTGCGCGGCGTATTGCTGCCGGATGCCACGGCGTTCCCGCTTCCCGTGAGGCGCTTGGCCTGGTTGAATGCCTTTATTCGCCATTATAAAAAATTACTGTCGCTGCTTAACGACGAGGATCTCCTGCCGGTCCTGGACCTCTGGCTCGAGGAAGGCCAACGGGAGCAATGTCTCGAAGAGATCCGCCAACGGCTGAAAACCGCATCCGAACCGTTCAAGTCCCTGTTTCTTTTCTATCGACTGGTGGTGATGGATATCGATGGCCGGCAGCGGGCCGATGCGGAAGCGTTCGAGGAAATTATTGACCGCATGGGACCAAAACACCTGGAACTGTTTCGTGCTGCGTCCCAACGGCTTTCTAAATTGGCTTGGGGGCCTCTGAAATCGGCTCTTTCGCGGTTCAGTTTCGAAATGTTGGACAAAGCCGCCGATGATTGGGACGAGGACTGGGATGATGATGACGACTTCGACGAACTGGAAATGGATCCGTTCGACACTTTCGATCCGGGAATGGCAGGCGGACCTCCTATGGAGGCATTGATTTTCATGGTGGAAAAAGTCGTCGATTTGCATCGCCTGCGCGGCGCCAAGGGTGAAACGCTGAAGCGCAAACGCCAGGCAATCATGAAAGACTACCAGGCCAGGGATGCCATCGAGGGTCTTGCCGAAATCCTTTCACCGTCCATGGCCGCAAAATTGTCTCCCGAAGCGCGGTACCTGGTTTTGGGAAAAGAGGATAAATAATGCTGGTGGATTTTCTGATGCTCGGCCTGGAGCCAGGCGCCACGGACGACGAAATTCGCGCACGCTACCTGGCGTTGGTCAAGGCGCATCCGCCCGAACACGACCCGCAACGCTTCCAGGATATCGCCCGGGCCTACGAACGCATCAAGGATAGGCGGTCGCGCACCCGCCAGCGTCTTTTCGGCGCTCGCGACTTCACGGATGTGGAGACATCGTTGGCTTATTTGGCGCGGGCCTTCGAACCCCAGCGCCGGAGGGCCGGCCTGCGGGAGCTTATCAAAGCAACCGGCAAGATTTGACGGGGAAAACAAATGCAACTTCAAAAATGGACCGATGCCCTGCGGCGCGCCTGGCGATGGAGCCTGACCAAGGCCATCGCGCCGTTGTTGCGAGGGGTGGGGGGAACGATGTTGCGCTGGGCCGCGGCCCTGGCGGGCAACCGCGATTCATCCGGCCAGTGGAAGCAACAGGCCATGGACGATTTTGGGGCCTGGCTGACCGCCCTGCCCGACGAGCGACCCGACGGCGAGCCGGGTCTGGAGGCGTGCGATCTTTACACCGTGCTTGCCGAATTCGCCGCCTTGCGCCAGGAAATCAAGTTGCAGAACCGACAGCAGCGAACCGCCGTGCGGGATCAGGAGACACTCACCGAACGGTTGCAGGCCATCGGCGAACGGTTCGAGGAACGCATTGTCCATCTGGACCAACTCCACGACGCCCTGCGACGGGATATCGAGGTCAAGGTGGTCTTGCCTTTTTTGGATATCCGCGACGCCCTTGTGCGTGGCGAGGCGGCGGCCCGCAAAAGCGCACAGGCGCGTGGCTTTTGGCGCCGGCCGCCCAAGGGAATCGATGCCGTGGTGGAAGGCTATGCCATGGCCCTGCGGCGTTTTGATCGTTCCTTGGCCTTGTTGGGCGTCGCGCCCATTGCCACGGTTGGCCAACCTTTTAACGCTGCCTGCATGCGGGCCGTGGACAAGCGATGGAACGCGGATAAAGCGCCTGGCCTCGTCGTGGAGGAAATTCTGGGAGGATTTATGCGGGGCGGCGAAATATTGCGGGAAGCCGAGGTCGTGGTCAACGGCAAGTAGTATCCATTCATTTCGAGGAGAACAAATTTGGAACCGATCATCGGAATCGATTTGGGAACCACCAACTCCGAAGTCGCTTTCTATCACGATGGCAGAATCGATGTCATCGCCGATAACGACAACGGTATCGTCCCCTCCGTCGTCGGACTGAACGACGACGGGACCATCGTCGTGGGACGGGAAGCGGTCAACCAGGCCGCCATCAAACCGGAAAGCACCGTGCTTTCCATCAAGCGCCGCATGGGAACCGACGACCGGATCGAACTGGGCGACAACCGATTCTCGCCCCAGGAGATATCCGCGTTCATTCTCAAGGGCCTCAAGCGCCGCGCGGAAAAGCACCTTAACCAGCCGGTGTCCAAGGCGGTCATCACGGTGCCGGCCTACTTCACCGACGCCCAGCGCCAGGCCACCCGGGAAGCCGGCCAGATCGCCGGGCTGGAGGTGGTGCGCATCGTCAACGAACCCACGGCGGCGGCCCTGACTTACCACCACGGCGATGACAACCGCACCCGCCGTCTCCTGGTCTATGACCTGGGAGGCGGAACCTTCGATGTCTCCATCGTGAAAATCGAGAACGGCGTGGTGGAAGTGTTGGCCAGCACCGGCGACAACAAACTTGGCGGTGACGATTTCGACCGCAAGATCGTGGATGAATTGGTGGATCACCTGAAGCGCAAGCACGATCTTGACGTTTCCGGCGATTTTCGGGTCATGGCCCGCTTGCTGCGCGCCGCCGAGGCCGCCAAGTGCGACCTTTCCAGCACGCCTTACACGCGCATCGAGGAAGATCACGTGGGCCGCAAGGACGGCCGGGACATTCACCTGTCCATGGAACTCGCCCGCGAGCAATTCGAGGCCATGATCGAGGACGACCTGTCCCGCACCATGCAGTCCGTTACCCGGGCGCTGAAGGATGCCGACATGCTGCCGGGGGCCATCGATCAGATCATTCTGGTGGGCGGATCGACCCGTATTCCGAGAATATCCGAACTGCTGGAAGAAAAATTCAACAATCGGCCCCATGGCGAAATCGATCCTGACCTGTGCGTAGCCATGGGGGCCGGCATCCAGGCGGCCCGTGAAATGGGGCTGGAGGATGCCACCGTGCTGGTGGACATCACGCCCTATTCGTTCGGAACGGCGGCGGTGGGAATGGTGGACGGAGAGCCAAGCATGACGATGTTCGTGCCTCTGATCCGCCGCAACACCAAGCTCCCGGCCACCCGTACCGAAGGGTTCTGCACCATGGTGAATCAACAGGAGGCCGTGGAGGTAACCGTCTACCAGGGCGAGGAACCGGACGCCATGGACAACGTCTTGCTGGGCAAGTACATGTTCAATTTGACCCCGGCCCCGGCGGGCAGCACGATAACCTTGCAGTTTGACCTTAACCTTAACGGCATCCTCAAGCTCAAGGCCGTGGAAAAGGATACCGGCAAGCATATCGACGCGGTGATCGAAAACGCGCTCTCCCATATCGATGAAACCACCCTGACCGAATCCCGCAAGCGGATTGACAGCCTGTTGCCTCTGGGGAATGATGATGCGACCATCACCGGGGAACCATCCAACCATCTGCCCCTGGAATTCTCCACGGTCGTTCAACGCGCCGAAAAACAACTGGACAATGCGGGGGAAGAGGACACCGAGGAGATCGTCAACCTGATCGAGGACATTCGCGACGCCGTCAAGACCAATGACATGGAAAAGGCCCGCCGGCAGCGCGATGCGCTGGACGATCTGCTATTTTATCTCGATTCCTGAGAGCCTGTTATAGGGAGAAGCGATAGATGAAAAACTGCCCCACCTGCAACGCCCTTCTTAAAGGAGCCGGTGTTTGCCGGCGTTGCAAGACGGATTTAAACCTTGCGCTCAACGCCGCCGGCAAAGCCGATGCGCATTACGAGCAAGCGCTCCTGGCCCATGCCGAGGAGCGCTTTGACGAAATGCTTCGTCATGCCAAACGCGCCTTCTCCCTGCGCCGCTCGGTGGCCGGCGGCCGCCTTCTGGCCGGCGCGGCCCTGTTAGAGGGAGATTATCGTTTGGCTTTGGAAGTTTGGGGGTATCTTAAAGCTCACGCGTTTTCTCAGACAACTCCCGGGTCATAGTCAGAACCCGCGTGGCCAATTCCGGGGTCGAGGCGCCCAGACCGCAACTGGGAGTGATCAGCGATTGCTCGCGTAAGGTTTGAGGGGATACCCCCAGGGCTTCGATCTGCCGGAACTGATCCTTCAACATCGCAAAAAGGTTCTCCGACGTCTCTTTCAAAATCTCATCGGGGTTCAGGGTCGGAACAATGCCCCAGGCCACGATGCCGCCGTTTTCCATGAACGGTTTTATCTGAGAGCCGTAAAGCACGAAACGATCGAAGTAGGCGTAAGCATCAAAATTAACGATATCGGCCCCCGATTCCAGCACCAGGGACCAATCCGTGTTGGCGCATACATGGATACCGGCCAGTCCGCCCTCGGCGTGGATGCCATCAACCACCTCCTTCAGGCAGGCCAGGATTTCCTCTTTGCTCACGCTGATCATTTCCGAGGAACCGAACCCGGCCAGGGCCGGTTCGTCGATGAAAATAATCACCGGGGAACCCGGTCCCGCAAGGGTGCGAATCTGCCAGCGGGCGTTGAGCGCCAGGTGCTTGACCGCCGCGTCGCGCAGAGAATCGTTATAAAAGATGGCCCGGTCATCCTGATCTTTGAGCCCCATACAAAAGGTAATCGGCCCGCTCACCTGGCCCTTTACCGCCGTAGGCGACGCCGGCAAACCGCTCAAGGTGTCCAAAAATGCGTTAATACCGTTGGCCCTTGCCCCGGCCAGGGCGAAACGGGAATCGGGCAGGCCTTCCGGCGCTTCGGTGACGGCCATGTAATCTTCGAAAAAGGACAGCAATTCGGCGTCAAAATCCTCGGAAGCCGTATCGATGAAGGATTTCCCGTCCCTATCAACCACACCCGGCATGCCCGGCAGAAATTGGGCGATCATGCCCTCCTCGTGAAAAATTGGGAGCTGGACCCATATGGGGATATCCGGCGTATAGTCCATGACCAGGCGCGATGCCGCCGGATGATCGTTTAAAGGAAGGCTGCCGATGAGCATGGGAAGGCAGGCGGGCTTGAACTGTGGTTGCATGAAAATCTCCTTGTATCGCAAATATATGTTTATCCCTCATGGTTAAGCCATATCCCGGGTATGAGTCAACAAAAGATGCTTGTTGCGCCTCTGGTTCCCACGCTCCGCGTGGGAACCCACCCCGATGTTGGTGTCATATGAATAACAACAGCGCTCCCACGCGGAGCGTGGGAGCGAGGAGCACGGTCAAAGCCCGCTATATTGGGTGGCTATGGTGTCGCATGGCAAGTCGTAGGTTGGGTCGAGCGTAGCGACACCCAACAATGCCACAGCATTTCACGATTTATTTTCATTGTTGGGTTTCATTGCATTCAACCCAACCTACGCGGCTTGAACCAATATTTTTGTAAGCTGTGAAGCAACCGGCGGCCGTCCCTTCTCCCCCGGAGGGAGAAGGACAGGATGAGGGGGATATAATAGATAACATACCTTATTTGTTTTTACTAAAGTTTGCTAAATTTTACTAAGCTGCAATACGCAGTAGTACTTCCACGAGAGAATTAACGACGGATTTTCGCTGCAACGGGAAAACCCTATTGAAATTACTGTCCAGCGCAGCTTTTGCAACAGCCCGGCGAACATCGGAGAAGGCAAAACCATTACGGCCATCGACAGCATGCCGTCGTGTTGGCGCCTTCTCCATCCGGCAGGCATAGATCCAGACCACGGTTGTCGCCAACATGCAAAAGTGAAGGTGATTGCTGACGGCCTGCGGGTGCCGAGTTTGAGTGTCGGCACTGCCGATGTCACGCTTCAGTTCTTTGAAAAAAGCTTCGATCTTCCATCGGGCGCCGTAATACTCGACAATTTGCTGCGCCGATAAAGTTAAATCGGTTGAATAGAGCGCTACCCACTGGGTTTGGCGGTAGACCCACACCACCTTGATCGCGCAACGGATTGTCTTGAGCATAAGAACCCGGTCATAGGCGACTATGGTCCGGTCGCGGCCATATAGATTGACGGTGTATTCTCTTGCCAGGGATTTAAATCGAACGGCCAGCGACGTAGCGTTGCCGATATTTTTTCCATATTTCCGGGGACGTCCCGGTCGACTGGAATGTGGACCCGGCAGTTCAAACAAATTGTTGTTCGATCTAAGCCTCGATATCATATTAACCCATATGCCCAGTTTGCCGTGCAACGGTTTCCAAAGACCATTATTACCGAACCATGAGTCCGTGACGATTACCACCTTAATACGGTGAAAGGTTTCGGCAATTTCCGCGATCATCTCTGCGGCCATGGCAAGCTTGCTTTTGAATGCCAACGTCACTCCATGGCTGCGGTTGATACGTTTAATGCTTTTTTTCAAAAGATAGAACCGGTAGCTCAAAGGTAGACAGGCCCACCGTCCTTTGATCTTTTTTAACAGCCCCACGGCAACGATGTTTTGTGCCCATGGATATCTGGATTGGTTCTGCTTGGCGGCGTGATCGAAAATTTTGTCGCAGCCAAATATTTTCTTTCCCGTTTTTGGATTGATACAATCGTCAAGGGCTATCAACAACATGCCATCGGTCAACGGCTCCGGTATCGTTTTCCACAGCGTTTGCCATAACCGTGTCCAAGGAATTTTTGGAGAGGCCATGAACGTGTAGAACTTTTTCCTTTTTATCCAATCAAATCCGAACACCGTTTTGAGACATCGGAGGATATTGGATGTTTTTGACGATGTAAACGGAATGATGATGGCAATGACCGTGTATACGAACCAAACACTACGTTCCTGGGCTTTCCCCGATTGTGGGAATTGGCTTTTGAGTTTTTTGAGAATGTCGTGTAGTATAAACATGCGAGGCCTCCAGGTTTTGGTGTTTTTTTCGTGGTAGAAGAAACATACCACAACCTGGCCTCGCAAGCAACATTAACATTCCGTATTTATTAGCTTTTTTACGTTTTCCCCCGAAGTCTTGGAGAATATTTGCAATGATATCAATAGGTTACGGCGCGCCCAAAAATTCGTAACTTATTGATATCATTGATTATTCTGAATTCAGTCATAAGTTCATCAGTGCGCTAGTGGCTATAAAAAACGGGAAACTTCAGTGTTTTTAATAAAGCCGGATTAAATACCCCTCACCCCGACCCTCTCCCGCAAGGGGCGAGGGAGCGCCGACCTGGAATTGCGTATGCAGCCCTGGAGGTAGGTAGTGTTGATTCGCTTAAGTCAACAACATTGACTGGGCGTTAGTGAACACGGCATACACCGGTATGCCTTCTTTTTCGGCTATGGTTTTGCGCAGATCCCGCAACTGGGAAAACAGGTTATCTGGTTCCCACGCTCCGCGTGGGAACCTCAACTCCCAGTGTGATGGAAAACAAATGCCGCTCCCACGCGGAGCGTGGGAGCGAGGGAAAGAAGGGAGAAAACGCCCGGGCCTTCGACATGACAGGCGGCTACGGCCCGACGGCTCCCGCACGCGGGCCTACGCTCCCCTGACATGACGAAGGCCCGATGACCTGCTGCTGTTTACTGCCGGACTTGGGGGAGGCAGAGGCGAAACCCCATGTAGGCGTAGCGGCTATCGGCCGAGCTCCTGTTCCGGAGAGCGGCCCGCACGTTCCTGGGGTAATTGCACCAACCGCCCCCGCGATTAACGCGGAGCGAACCGGAGGTAATTACGGGATTATTGGCTGGCTACCGACGTGGGGGTTGACGTCTCAATCACCGCGCCCGAACTGGCCGTCAGAAATACGAAATCCCCCTTGTCCAGCTTGGGGTTGTTGATCTTGCCGAACTGGGGGTGCTGGGCCTTGCGGGAATAGTTGACCACGTTCTCCTGGAGGTAGCTTCCCAGTTCTTCGCCGGTGATGTAGGAGTCGTTGTTCATATCGGCGAATCCGTCCCGGACCCCCCTGGATGAAAACATCCCTGAACACCGATTCTTCTACCCGGGCGCGGGAGAGGGACAGGGTGAGGGGGATAAAATGGCATTTGCCTTATCCTTAAATCCACATGCGGTTGCCCTGCGATCGTCAACAATTGCTTTTGACCCGGAACCGCCACCTTGCTATAAAGGCATGCATTTCCTCACTTCTCCAAAAAGGCGGGCAATCATGCAAAAAATGGCAGACCAGGACGCACAAATTCTAAGGGCCAGCAAGGAGATCATGGTCAAGTTCATCGAAACCGGCCGAATCTCTCCAACCGGTTTCGCCGAGGCCTTCAAATCAATTTATCACACGGTGGATCGGACGGTTAAACAGGCTGCCGTCAAGCCGGAAGCGGACGATGAGAATAACGATTAAACTATAAGCTATCCCAAAATAAAGATTCTGATCCAACGAAGAAGTTGGGCCAAAAGATTATTTTGAGACGGCTTCTACTCGGTCCGGACAAGGCGCAGCCAAAGACGACTGTCCCGGCTTCCCGGCGCGCTCCAGCGACGATTGGCCGAGCGACAGTTCCCGGCATTACCGTTGCCGCTGCCACCCCGACGCACACGACTTTCTCCCCATGAAGCGCCCCTGGGATCGGTCACGGCACCGCCATCGTATTTTCCGTACCAATCCTGGCACCATTCCCATACATTGCCGTGCATGTCGTACAGTCCCCACGCATTGGCGGGGTAGCTGCCCACGGCAACCGGTTTCTTTAGGTATTGGCCTTTATCGCAGCCGGGCATGGGAGAATTACCATTATAATTGGCCTGATCCGTGGACAAACAGTCACCAAAGAAAAAAGGCGTCTGGGTGCCTGCACGGGCCGCGTACTCCCATTCCGCCTCGGTAGGCAGGCGGTAGATGTCGGCCCCCTGCATGCGGTTCAGCGTTTGAACAAAGTCCCGGACGTCTTCCCAGGAAACCATCTCCACCGGGCAATCGGGCCCGCAACTCTTGAAACGGGAGGGATTGCTGCCCATCACCCGCTCCCACTGGCCCTGGGTCACCTCCGTGGTCTGCAGGTGGAACCCTTGACTCAGCGTCACCTGATGCTGGACCTCGTCATTGTCTCTTTCCGGCTCATTAAAGGGGCTGCCCATGGTGAACGTACCGGGCGGGATATAAACGAACTCCATTCCCAGGCTTTTGGTGATCAACGCTTTGGAAGCGTCTGGAGAGGAAGGGGGCGAGGCAACCGGCTGAGCCGATTTCTGGCTACTTGACGGCAAGGAGCCGGTGCTCGTCTCCTGACCAACGCTGGACGATGCCGTCAGCCGGCCCTGGGGATCGACGGATTTGACCGCCGGTGCATCGGCCGCCTGCGCCGGCGTCGGCCAGCAGAAAAACGAAATCACCCTCGTCCAGATTGACGTCCCGAATTTTGCCGTATTGGGGATGCTGGTTCGTGTCATACAAAGAGACTTTTTCCTGAAGAAACATCCCCATTTCCGTGCCGGTGACATACCCGTCCTGATTCAAGTCTCCCTTGCCTTCCAAAGCCCTTATAACCAGCGGGGTAAACACGCTTTGCGCCGGGACGGTCTCTCCGGCGCTGCCGGCGGAAATGAATTGCCGCACGGGACGGGAAATAAATTCGGAGATATAGGGCGGCCGGTCAGGCAGCGCCTTGCTTTTGAATATCGTTCCCGAAAAACAACTATCGAACAGGAACAGGGCGTGCTTGGCCTCGATCTGCCGGGACCATGTCAGGATTTGAGACATCCACAGGGATTTGCGCAGAAATCCTTTTTCGACGTTATGCGGATTGGGGGCGTCGGTGGGAACCAGGTAGCCCTTCTTTCCGTTTTTTCGCGTATGTCCGTGACCGGAAAAGAAAAATAGCAGCCGGTTGCCCTGGTCGTAACCGTAATCGTTGATGAAATTCTCGAATGCGTCTTTAAGCTGAGAGGAATCCGGGTCCATTACCTTCTTCACCTCAAACCCTTGCGCCTCTAATATTTTCCCCACCCTGCTTGAGCTCGCCCGGAACGCTTTCCAGCTTAGGCCATCCGGCGGTATAATTACTCACGCCGATCAGAAGGGCATTGGCTGCCGGCGTATAAGTCTATCTGCTTGCCGCTTTGGTCCTTGACTGAAATCTGAAACATGCTTTTGGTTTGTGCGTCAGCGAAGGAACCCGCAAGGAGAAGCCACGTTACAACAAAAACCATTGGAATCAATACATATACGCACACCCGCCGATCAACAGAATGATGATCCATGAATCACTCCCAAGCCCATGCACAGTAAGGTTGCCATCGGGATCGATGCCCCTCCTTGCCCCAGGAAATCAAGGAAACACCAATCCTGTACGTATTACGAGAATTGACTGGATTTTATCCGGGAGATCAAAAAAAAAGAGCATTTATGACTATTTTACCATAGCCTACCTATACCTATCTCCCAGCGCCTGCGGCCACAAATAGTAAAAACCGGCCTCCAGCGCCATTAAATCGTTGAACGCCCCCATATCCACGAGAGCCGTCGGCACGCGCTGCGAACTTCCCGACAGCGTGTTGTACAGATTGTCATCGGGATAATCGGTGCGCCGGTAGGTAACCACGCGGGCGTCGTCATCCAAGCCGGCCAGGCCTTTGGCTTCCGCGACGGCATCGTGCAGATAGCCGATTTTATCGATCAGTCCCAGGGCCAGTGCATCATCGGCCAGAAATATTCTCGCGTCGGCCACGGCCTTGAGCTGCTCGGCATTTAATTTACGATGCTGGTTGACCAGGCCGACGAAGCGTCCTCCCAGGGCATCGATCAAATCCTGGAGCATGTTGTCCTCAACCGCTGTCATGGACCGGAAGGGCGAGCCCATGTCCTTGTTTTCGCCGGATTTGTTCACCCGCATGCCCATGCCGATTTTTTCCATGAGCCCCCAGACCTCCGGCTGCATCAGCACCGCCCCCACCGATCCGGTAATGGTTGTGGGGTGCGCCACGATTGTATCCGCCGGCAGGGAGACATAATAGCCACCCGAGGCAGCCACATTCATCATGCAGACCACCACCTTTTTGCCCGTGCGCGTTTTGAAATCCATCAACTGGTGGTAAATAATGTCACTGGCGGTGATGGTGCCCCCGGGCGAGTCGACCTTGAGCAGCACCGCCTTGACATCGTCGTCCTTTTCGGCCAGACGCAAGTGAGAGACCACCTCCTGGACCACACTCGGACGCGTGCTCAACGCCCGCCCCCTGGGTTTATCCGCGATAAACCCGGAAATGGAAATCACCTGGACCTTACCATCGCCATCGCCTTCGAGGGTCATCTCGCGCAGCGGCTCGGACCCATCGGGGAACAGGATAATGCGCGGCCCGGTGCAGCCGATGCAGAGGGTGATGACAAACAACACCAGATCAATGATCGATTGATGGTTTTCATTGGTTTCCTTCGTTTTATGTGAGCATTTCGGCCCGCTTTCCAACGCCGTTGGCAAGTCTTAGACAGCATTTTTAATCCGTATCTCAGTGTGCCTCGGCCCAGTTGGCCCCATACGCCATATTCACCTTGAGCGGAACCGCCAAGTCCCACACCCCTTCCATCTGTTCCCTGACCAGAGCCTGGGCCGCGTCCAATTCATCGGGTGGAACCTCGAAGATCATTTCGTCGTGTACCGAAAGCAGCATGGCGGTGCGCATCTTTTTCGCGTGCAACGCCTTGCCGACATTGATCATGGCCAGCTTGATGAGATCCGCAGCCGAGCCCTGGATGGGCGTGTTGACCGCGGTGCGTTCGGCGAACTGGCGCACATTGCGGTTGCTGCTGGCGATGTCCGGCAATTGACGGATGCGCCCCAACAGGGTGCTGGTGCGTTTTGTCTCACGCGCGGTTTCGATGGTTTTGTCGATGAAGGTTTTGACGCCCTGGTAGCGGGCAAAATAGTGGTCGATGTAGGTCTGGGCCATCTTGTTGCTGATCTCCCAGGTCCTTGGCCAGCCCGTACGCGCTCATGCCGTAAATGATGCCGAAGTTGATGGCCTTGGCCTGGCGCCGCAGATCGTCGGTGATCATCTGGGGAAAGACCTGAAATACCTCGGCCGCCGTGCGGCTGTGGATATCCTCGTCTTCCTGGAAGGCCTGGATCAGAATCGGGTCCTGGGAGCAGTGGGCCAGAATGCGCAGCTCGATCTGGGAGTAGTCGGCCGAGAGCATTTGCCAGCCCTCGCGGGGGATGAACGCCTTCCGGATCTCGCGGCCCTCCTCGGTGCGGATGGGGATGTTCTGCAAATTGGGGTCGCTGCTGCTCAGCCGGCCGGTAACGGTGACGGTCTGGTTGAAAGAGGTATGGATACGTCCCGTCTTGGGGTGAATCATCTCCAGAAGCGCGTCGGTGTAGGTGGATTTGAGCTTCGCCAGGGAACGGTGGCGCAAAACCAGGGCCGGTAGTTCATGGTCGCGGGCCAGGGTGGTGAGGACTTCCACATCGGTGGAATAGCCGGTCTTCTTCTTGGTTTTCTTTTGTACCGGCAGTTTCATCTTCTCGAACAGAATATGGCCGAGCTGTTGGGAAGAGTTGACGTTGAATGTCTCACCGGCCAGGGAATAAATGTCGCGCTCCAACACCTCCAATTGGATGGCAAAGGATTTGGAAAGCTCGCGACAGCTTGTCCCGGTCCACGCACACGCCGGACATCTCCATCGCCATCAGGGACCGGGAGAAGAGGCATTTCCACGTCTCGCATCAGGTTGGTCAGCCCACTCTCTTCCAAAAGGGGCAATAACTCCTCGTGGGCCGACAGGGTAACATCGGCATCCTCGGCGGCGTAGGGCACGGCTTTCTCGATCATGACCTGATCGAAAGTAACGGCATTCTTGCCCTTGCCGGCCACCTCCTCGTAGGTGATGTTCTTGTGTCCCAGATAGTCAAGGGCAATCTGGTCAAGGTTGTGGGCCCGCTTGCCGGGGTTGAGCAAATAGGAAGCCACCATGGTGTCAAAGGCCACACCGGCAAGATCAGCCCCGTGGCGCAGCAACACCATCCAGTCATACTTGATGTTCTGGCCGATTTTCTCGATGGCCGGGTCCATGAGCACCGGCCGCAACCGGTTCAAAACGGTCTCAAGGGGAAGCTGATCGGGTACGCCCAAATAATTGTGCCCCACCGGAATATACCAGGCCTCGCCCGGCGTCACGGAAAAGGATAGCCCCACCAGTCGCGCCCGCATGGGATTGGTGGAAGTGGTTTCGGTGTCGAAGGCGAAACGTTTGGCGCCTTCCAAATGCCCGATCAAGGCCTCAAGCGCCTTCTCGTCCATGACCTTGTGGTATTCTCGCTCGATCGATTGATCCTTGTGCGCGTACTCCTGCTGAAGCTGCCTGAATTCCAGTTCGGCGAACAGTTGGCCCAGGGCCGCTTCGTCCGGCTCCCTGTTTTTCAGGAGACCCGCGTCAAATTCAATGGGCGCGTGGCGGTCGATGGTCACCAGTTCCCGGCTGAGCAGCGCCTGCTCCTTGTTGGCGATCAATTTTCTCGCGCTGCTTTTTGGCGGTGATGGCATCGATCCCCTCGTACACGCCCAGCATGCTGCCGAAGGTGTTGATCAGTTTTACCGCTGTTTTCTGGCCGACACCGGGCACGCCGGGGATGTTGTCCGCCGTGTCGCCGGAAAGTCCCATGACATCGATCATCTGCTCGGGAGAGAGATTGAAGGCGTCTTTCACGAAAGCCGGATCGATGACGTTGTCCTTCATGGGATCCCAGATGGTTACGCGGTCCGTCACCAGCTGCATGAAATCCTTGTCGCCGGTGACCATGACCACCCGGAACCCGTTTTCCTCCGCCTGACGGGCCAGGGTGCCGATCAAGTCGTCGGCCTCGAAGCCCTGCATTTCGAAAATCGGGATATTAAAGGCCTCGGTGACCTTGTGAATCCAGGGCAGTTGGGCAACCAGGTCCTCGGGCATGGGCGGCCGGTTGGCTTTGTATTGATCATAACGCTCATGGCGAAAGGTGGGGCCCTTGGCATCGAAAAACATGGCCACATGGGAGGGCTTGCGATCGGCCATCAATTTTATCAGCATGCGGGTGAATCCGAACGTGGCGTTGGTGGGCAGGCCGCTGCTGTTGGACAGTCCCCTGACCGCATGGTAGGCGCGATGGATGTATGCGCTACCGTCGATGAGGTAGATGGTGGACGTTGCCTCGGCCGGGCTTTCATGGATTGGCGTTGACACGGCTTCTCTCCTGCATTAATAATTTTTGTCTGTTTTTCGGCGCATGGTATCATTAACCTTTTTAAACGACAAGGCGGCAATCTTTCAGCCCGACTTACAATGACGGAACAATCCCCTCAAAAAAAAAGACGATCCCGCAGGCGGCGCAAAGCCCCCCAAATATGCCATTGCTGCGGGAAAAACCGTTCCTTTCTGCTGGACCTGCCGCTGCGGCTTCATGATGTGCCAGGACTGCATGTATGAAAATGTTTGGGGGCTGTCCTGCAACGGAATCACCTGGAATTGCCCGGATTGCGGGGCGCTGAACGGCTTCGGCAATCAATGATGACGGCTTTGAAAAAGCCCGATATCGGCGCCTGCGCTTCATCCCTCGTCACTGCGGAGTACGATTCGTACACTGCCTTCGGCACCCGCGATAGCGGTATTCCTCGGGACTCGCAAGCCTTGATCTCGAACTTTTTACGAAACCGTCTGAAACGTAACCTTTTATGAGTTGAGCAATGATTCTATCTCCTCGGCTTCGGTCAGACTTCCTGTGCCTTCTCACCGCCATGATCTGGGGGGGCGGCTTTGTAGCCCAACGCCTGGGCATGGACCATGTGGGCCCCTATACGTTCAACGGCATCCGCTTTTTTTTGGGGGCGATGGTCCTCGTCCCGCTTCTTTACCACAACCGCGCAAAACCGACCGTTACGACATCCGGCGACAAACCCGCCGGGCTAAAAGGCCTGATCCTTTACGGAGGGCTGGCCGGTTTGGCGCTTTTCTGCGCGGCTTCGCTCCAGCAGGTCGGGCTTTTATACACCACTGCCGGTAAGGCAGGCTTCATTACCGGGCTTTATGTGGTCATCGTGCCCATCATGGGGCTTTTTCTCGGCCAGCGCACCAATGCGGGCACCTGGATCGGCGCTTCGCTGGCAGTGATGGGGCTTTATCTTCTCAGTGTAAACGAGGATTTCTCGATAGGAAAGGGCGATCTGCTGCAATTCATAGGCGCCATCATCTGGGCGACGCATATTCATTTGATCGGCTGGATGTCACCCAAGACGGATCCGTTGGTCTTGTCCTTTGTCCAGTTCGTAGCCTGCGCCCTTGCCAGTTTCGCGACAGCAATTATTCTGGAACCCATGAGCACGGCAAGCATGTTGGCCGCCGCCCCGGCGATCCTTTACGGCGGCGTCATTTCCGTGGGCGTGGCCTACACCCTTCAAGTGGTGGCCCAACAACACGCTCACCCGGCCAACGCCGCCATTTTGCTCAGTCTGGAATCGGTATTCGCCGTCTTTGGAGGTTGGCTGATTCTGGACGAAACCATGACCGGCAGGGCTTTGGTTGGATGTCTGCTGATGTTTTGCGGCATGTTGATTTCACAGCTTTATGGGCTGATGATCAAACGCTAAGTTAGAGCCGGACAACATAGGATGATCACTATTTAATCCCGGCATACATGAACGACTGAACGAACTGGCGCTGGAAGAGAAGAAAGGCAATCAGCAAAGGGGCAACGGAAAGCAGCGTGGCCGCAGATATAACGGACCAGTCGACGCCCGATTCAGGTGCGCCGAAGATCCCCAACCCAACGGTCAACGGCCGGGTTTCCACCGAATTGGTTATAATCAGCGGCCAGAGAAAATTATTCCAGTGGTGGCTGATGGAGACCAGGCCGTAAGCCAGGTACGTGGGCCGTGCCAGCGGCACGTACACACGCCACAACACGCCCAGCATGCCGCACCCCTCCAGCCGGGCGGCCTCCTCCAGTTCTCTTGGCGTGGATTTAAAGGCCTGCCTGAGAAGAAAGATGCCGAAGGCGCTGGCCATGTACGGCAGGCCGATACCAAGAATGGTGTCCACCAGCTTGAAACGT
Source organism: uncultured Desulfosarcina sp. (assembly GCA_963668455.2). Taxonomy (GTDB): domain Bacteria; phylum Desulfobacterota; class Desulfobacteria; order Desulfobacterales; family Desulfosarcinaceae; genus Desulfosarcina. Next base: position 1,107,910 of record CAXXOY010000005.1, on the reverse strand, counting down.
GCAAGCGTCCCGTAATTCTCCACGATCAGAATCTCCGGCGTAATCATCAGCTGAACCAGCACCAGGGCGAAGGCGACCTGATGGCCGCGGAACCGGTAGCGTGCGAACGCATAGGCCGCCAGGGTGCAAAGAACCATCTGGACGCCAAGAATGGTGGTGACCAGGATGAAGGTGTTCAGGGCGTAACGGGGAAAGGGCGCCTGGGAAAGGGCTTCCCGGAAATTGGCCAGGGTAAGCGGGGCCAGCAGATCAAAATTGACGGCATATTCTCCGGGGTGAAAAGCGGCCCAGAAGGCATACAGCAAAGGAGAAATCCAAATCAGCGCCAGCAGCCATGCGGCTCCGGTTTCAAGCATGGCGTAAAACGGTTGTGAAAAGGTCTGGGATTCATTCATCGATAATGCACCCGTTTATCCAGGACAAAAAATTGCAGCAGAGCCATGATCGCCAGCAAAACAAGCAGGATAACCGTGAGCGCGGCGGCGAAATGGGTTTCGAAATAGGAAAAGGCCGTCTCGAAAATATAGTAAAGCAGAAGGTTGCTGGCATTGTCCGGCCCGCCCTTGGTCAGCACGAAGAGATGGTCCACCAGTTTGAAGGAGTTGAGCACCGCGTTGATTAGAACGAAAAGGGTCGTGGGCATGAGCAGGGGAAACATCACCCGGCGAAAGTAGGTCCAGCGGCCGGCCCCTTCCAGTTTCGAGGCCTCCTCCAGTTCAGGCGGAATGTTCTGCATGGCCGCCAGGTAGAATATCATGAAAAAGCCCGCCTCCTTCCAGATGGTCATCACCATGATGGCCGGCAGCACCGTGGCAGGATCTCCCAGCCAGTTGTGCCCGGAAAAACCCAGCCAGGTGGCAATCTGATCGATCAGGCCGATATCCGGCGTATAGAAGAACAGCCAGATGTTGGCCACGGCGATCATCGGTAGGATCGTCGGCGTGAAATAGGCCATACGGACCATCGCCCGCCCAGGAATGGACCGGTTTACCAGCAAAGCCATCACGATGGCCAGGGCGATGGAGGTGGGGATGGTGCCCAGTGCGAACCAGGCGTTATTCGCCAGGACTTTCCAAAAGATCGGATCTTCCAGCATGCGCTCATAATTCAAGGCGCCGACGAACCGGGACGGCCGGATGGCCGTGGCCTTGGAGAACAGGCTGTCGATCACCGTCGCCACCGTTGGATAGTGGGTGAAGGCGATCAATAGAATCGCGGCGGGTGTGAGCAGCAACCAGCCTCGGATATGTCTCGACAAACGCGTGTGCATGAGGTTTCCATGAGAAAAAGCGTAGCAGCGGGCGCCATGGGCCAATGGTAGGGAATAATGCCGTTTTACCCCCCTCACCCCGCCCCTCTCCCACAAGGGGCGAGGGAGCGCCAACCTGGAATTGCGTAAGCGACCCTGGAGGCCGGTAGAGTTGACTCGCCAAAGTCAACAACATTGGCGCCCGGCCGGGCGCCCGCTGCCGCGCCGATGGAATTAACGATATTGCTTCAGTAAACGATCCGCCTGTTTCTGGGCTGCCTTCAGGGCCGCTTTGGGCGTTTTCGATCCGGTCAAGGCCGCCTGAATGGCATCGTCCAGCAGCTTGCGCACCCGGCCGGTCTGGTAGGTGGAAAGCTCCGCCGTGGCGTATTCGAGCTGATCCCGGGCCACCGCCGCGTAGGGGAATCCCTTGACGTACTGTTTCAGGGCATCGGTTTCATAGGCCGCCGGGCTGACGCCCATATAGCCGGTTTCCATGGACCACTCGGCGGAACGCCGGGGGCTGGTCATATACTTAATCAGGCGCATGGCCGCCTGGCGCTCTTCCGGGGTCGTTTTCTTGAAAATATAGAAATTGCCGCCGCCGGTGGGGGTTCCGCGGCGCTTGCTGGCCGGCAGCATGGCCACGCCGAAATCGAACGTGGCGTTCTTTTTTACGGCCGTCAGATTGCCGGTGGAATGCCACATGATGGCGGTCTTGCCTTCAAGAAAATTCTGCCGCAAGGTGCCCCATTCGATGGTTCCCTTGGGCATGATGCCGTGCTTGCCGCCTAAATCATTCCAAAACTGCAAGGCCCCGATCACCGCGGGATCGTCAAAATATGTGGTGTTGCCGTCCCCATTCATCAGCACCTGGCCGTTTTGCATGGCCAGCGCGCCGAACATCCAGTAAGGATAACCGGTGGAGGGGATCATCGCGCCCCACTGGGAACCATCGGACTTGGTGAGTTTCTTGCCCATGGTCACCATTTCATCCCAGGTTGCCGGCGGCTGGTTCGGATCCAGACCGGCCGCCTTGAAGGCGTCCTTGTTGTAATACATCACGATCGTGGAGCGCTGGAACGGAATACCCCAGGTTTTGCCGGCAGTACGGCCATTCTCCATGAGGGAGGGATAAAAAGAATCCAGCCAGGCCTTATCCTCGGCGGTTTTCACAACATCATCGAAGGCGACGATGGCGTCCTGTTCGATCAGTTCATAAATATCGATGGAAAACATTACCGACAGCTGGGCCGGTTGGCCACTTTTCAGCGCCGCCAGGGCCTTGATACGGGCATCGTTGTAATTGCCGGCATAGATCGCCTTGACGCTGACATCGGGATTTTCCTTCATGAAATCGGCAACGATACCATCGACGACCTTGGTCAACGGTCCGCCGACGGCCACGGGGTAATACATGGTCAACTCCGTAGCGGCGCTTGCCCCAACGGAAGCCACAAAAAAAGCCGCAGCCATTATCGCAACGCCAAACCATTTCCACTTTCCACACATGATGCTCCTCCTTGCATTTTTTAGGGGGTCAACTTCTATTTATTTTCCGCTGGTGCAGCGGTCTGCCTCTGGCAATGATTACGGTTCGTCCTGGATTCGTCCCTGCGGATTTCATCGACACCAAACCGGTGAATAGCCTTTTCCGGCCAGTTGATATGAATCGCTTGTCCGGGACGATACCCCTTGCGCCCATCGATCCGTGCGAACAGCGTCTGACTGTTGTGGGTCACACGCAGCACCGTTTCCGCGCCCAGATAGTCAACGGAAGAGATCTTCGCTGGAAGGCCAGTCGGTCCCACCCGCACATCTTCCGGACGCACGCCGATGAATCCTTCCTTCAGTCCATCGGCCGCTGAAAAGCCGCAGCGGGCCGCGGCGAAGGGGTCGCGCTTTTCGATCAGCGCCACGTTCATGAGGTTCATCGGAGGTGATCCCAGAAACTGGGCGGCAAAAATCGTACGTGGTTGTTCATACAACTCGTGGGGCGGCCCCGTCTGTTCGACGCGGCCCTGCCTGATCAACACCACCTGGTCGGCCATGGTCATGGCTTCCACCTGGTCGTGAGTGACATAAATCATGGTCAATCCGAGCTTTTGTTGCAACATGCGGATTTCGTCCCGCATCTCCGCCCGCAGCTTGGCGTCCAGGTTGGAAAGCGGTTCGTCCATCAAACAGACTCGTCGCCGGGAAACGATGGAACGGGCCAGGGCCACTCGCTGGCGTTGCCCGCCGGAAAGTTCCGCCGGCTTTCGATTGAGCAAGTCGGCCAGCCCCACCATGCGCGCGGCGTCATCCAGGCGGGCATTGCGCTCGGCCCGGGAAACGCCCCTGACCTTCAACCCGAACAGAATGTTCTCGCGAACGTTCAGGTGGGGAAACAGGGCGTAGGACTGAAACACCATGGAAACGCCGCGTGATGCCGGGTCCATGTGGGTCACCTCTTTACCACCGATAAAAATGGAGCCGGAGGTGATCCTTTCCAGGCCGGCGATAAGGCGCAGGATGGTCGATTTCCCGCAGCCGGAAGGTCCCAGCAGGACGGTCAGACTACCTTCGGGAACCGTCAGGGATACCTCGTCGACAGCCGTGACGGCGCCCCATTTTTTAATCAGCTTCCGGATGTCGATGCTGCTCATGGCATTGCGTCCTTCCGGCACAGGATCAGTTGCGCGCCGGATTGTCGGATCATATCGAGAATGGGTTGCGGCGGCATGCGATCACAAAAGATCTTGGCGGCTTCGTCGATCCTCCCACCGCGCACATGGGCGGCCCGGCCGAACTTGCTGTAATCGAGCACCAGATAGGCTTGCCGGCTGTTTTCACGAATAATCCGCCGCGCCCGCACCTCCTCCTCGTAGAAGTCGAGCAGTGTTCCATCCTCGTCGACTCCGGCCACACCGTAGATTCCAATATCCACCTTGTACGCTTCGAAAAGCGCCTCCATCCCGTTGCCCATCACATCCCGATCTTCATTGCGCAATCGACCGCCGGCGACGGTGACCTCGAAGGTCGGATTGCTGCAGGCCAACATGGCGATGTTGAGGTTGTTGGTGAAAATTCTTAGGTGGTTATGCGCCAACAGCGCTTTGGAAACGATCTCCGGCGTGGTGCCGATGCTGAAGGCGACCGACACGCTGTTGGGGACATGCCGGGCCACCTCAAGGGCAATGACCTGTTTGGCTTCCTGGTTCAGAATCTGACGCCAGGCGTAGGCCATGTTGCCGGGCATGTTCATCTGTTGAACACCGCCATGTATGCGTCGGGCAATTCCCCGCTCACACAATAAATTCAAATCACGGCGAATGGTCTGGGTGGTGACCTGGAATCGTTGAGCAAGGTCCTCCACTCTAATAAAATCAGCCTGGCGGATCATATCGGCAATATGCGCTTGTCGCTCGGAAAGTGGCATGGATTCAAAAAATCTTTAAATTACTGAAAAATAATGTTCAAATGAACATTCAATATGGTCCACTTACAGCCAGTGGCCGCAAACAAACTATTTATTGTCTGTTTGGCTTTCGTTACGACACTGTTAGAAAACAGTTAATTTTCAAATGAACATTGCAAGCCTGGTGCGGACATCAATTTTCACTTGCGTTTTGCAGTCTTTTTGGAGATGTTTTTACCGTTTGAAATGCCCTTTTTCTTTAGTTGTTTTTATTCCTGCAAACATATAAACTAAGGGATCTCTTGAGCTGTTTATTTGGAAGTTTGTATAATATTTTCGACTTATTAATAAAAAAAGGAAAGCCGCTTAATGTCAACCGATCCCAATAAAGTGATCTACTCCATGATCCGGGTCAGCAAGTTTTACAACAAGAAACCGGTCATCAAGGATATCTCCCTGAGCTATTTCCACGGCGCTAAAATCGGCGTGCTGGGCCTGAACGGGTCGGGTAAAAGTACCCTGCTGAAAATCATGGCCGGGGTGGACAAGGAATTCAACGGCGAAACCATCCTCTCCAAGGGATACACCATCGGCTATCTGGAGCAGGAACCGCTGGTGGACGAAACCAAGACCGTTCGCGAAATCGTTCAGGAAGGGGTTCAGGAAGCCGTTGACCTGATAGAGGAATTCAACCGGATCAACGAAAAATTCGCCGAGCCCATGTCCGACGATGAGATGGACAAGCTGATTCAACGCCAGGGCGAGGTGCAGGACAAACTCGACGCCCTGGATGCGTGGGACCTGGACGCCCGCCTGGAAATGGCCATGGACGCCCTGCGCTGTCCTCCGGCCGATACGCCGGTGAACGTGGTTTCCGGCGGTGAGCGTCGCCGGGTGGCCTTGTGCCGGCTGCTTCTGAAAAAGCCGGACATCCTGCTGCTGGACGAGCCCACCAACCATCTGGACGCCGAATCCGTGGCCTGGCTGGAGCAGCATTTGCAGCAGTACACCGGCACGGTCATCGCCGTGACCCATGACCGCTATTTCCTGGACAACGTGGCCGGCTGGATACTGGAGTTGGATCGCGGCCACGGCATACCCTGGAAAGGCAACTACAGCAGTTGGCTCGATCAAAAACAAAACCGGCTGGCAAATGAGGAGAAGGCCGAAAGCGACCGTCAGAAGACCCTCAAACGCGAGCTGGAGTGGATCCAGATGGCGCCTAAGGCGCGGCGTTCCAAATCCAAGGCGCGCATCAGCGCTTACGAAAAACTGCTGGACCAGCAGCACGAAAACCTGGCCAGGGATCTTGAAATCTATATTCCGCCCGGACCGCGCCTGGGCACGGTGGTGATTCAGGCGGAAGGGGTCTCCAAGGGATATGGGGAAAAGCTACTGGTCGAAGACATGACCTTTGCCCTGCCGCCGGGCGGCATTGTCGGCGTGATCGGCCCCAACGGCGCCGGTAAAACCACCCTGTTTCGCATGATCACCGGGCAGGAGACGCCGGACAGCGGGTCGATCCGTATCGGCGAGACTGTAAACCCGGCCTATGTGGACCAGAGCCGCGATGTCCTCGATCCGGAAAAAAACATCTGGGAAATGATCTCCGACGGTAAGGAAACGATCCAGCTGGGCGACCGGGAGATCAACTCCCGGGCTTATGTGGCGCGCTTCAATTTTTCCGGAAGCGACCAGCAAAAAAAGGTCGGCGTCCTTTCCGGCGGCGAGCGCAACCGTGTGCATCTGGCGCGCATGCTCAAATCCGGGGCGAATCTTTTGCTGCTGGACGAACCGACCAACGATCTGGATGTCAACACCATGCGCGCCCTGGAAGAGGCGCTCGAAAATTTCGGCGGCTGCGCCGTTGTCATCAGCCATGACCGCTGGTTTCTGGACCGTATCGCCACGCACATGCTGGCTTTCGAGGGCGACAGCAACGTGGTCTGGTTCGAGGGCAATTACTCTGATTACGAGGAAGACCGCAAGAAACGACTGGGGGCGGCAGCCGACCAGCCCCATCGGATCAAGTATCGACAATTGACCCGCTAACCCGCATTTACCCTAAGAAGCGGATAAGTTTCCATGCAAAATATGCTTGCTGCCATAAAAGACCGAATCCGGCAATATAACCAATTGATTTGGCATTCCCATCGCAGCGATTGCTCGAAATGTCAGTGGCTGGCGGTCCGCTTGGTGCGCACGATTGTGCTGGCGGTCCAGGGGTTCAGCCGTCACCATGGCAGCCTGCGCGCATCGGCGCTGACCTTTTTTTCTCTTTTGTCTCTGGTGCCGGTGGCTGCCATGACGTTCGGCATCGCCAAGGGGTTTGGTTTCGAAAAGCGGCTTCAGCAGCAATTGCTTGAAAATTTTTCCGCCCAGCAGGAGGTGGTTCAGCAGGTTATCGGATTTGCCCAGAACCTTCTGGACAACACCAGGGGAGGCATGGTCGCCGGTATTGGTGTGGTAATGCTTTTCTGGTCGGCGGTCAAAGTGCTGAGCAACATCGAAGCTTCCTTCAACCATATCTGGGACGTGCGCTCGCGCCCCCTCGTGCGCAAACTGAGCGATTATCTGACGATCATGCTCATCGGCCCCTTGATGATGATTCTCTCGGGCAGCACGACTGTTTTCATTACCCATCAGGTATCGGCCATGTCCGGACGCTACGAGTTGCTTCAGATGGTTGGACCGGCGCTCTATATAGTACTGAAACTGCTTCCCTTCGCTTTGATCTGGATTTTGTTCACCCTGGTTTACATGATCATGCCCAATACACGGGTTAAGTTCGACAGCGCCCTTCTGGCCGGAATAATTGCCGGAACGACCTATCAGGCGGTACAGGCCGCCTATATTCTCTTTCAAATCAGCGCGGCCAAATACAATGCCATTTATGGAAGTTTCGCCGCCTTGCCGCTCTTTTTAATGTGGTTGCAGATCAGTTGGCTGATCGTGATCGTTGGCGCCGAAATTTCATATGCCTACCAGCATTCTTCGCATATGGACCAGACCGACGGCGGACGGGAGATGAGCATCGCCGAATCCCGCCTGGCGAGCCTGGCCGTCTGCCGCCATGTAATCCTTCTGTTCCGCCGGGGACTTCCTGCCCAGACGACGCCGCAGATCGCAGATGCCTTGAGGCTTCCCGAACCCCTGGTGGACAATCTGATTTTCCGTCTGATAGAGGCCAACGTCCTGGTGCATATCGAAGGCGATGCCGACGAGCCGCCGGCGGTCCAGCCGGCCCAGGATATTCAACGACTTACGGTTGGCTTTGTCGTCTCCGCCCTTTCCGATGTGGGCGCCGATAACGGGCCACTGCTGGCCCAGATACCGGAGGCCGGGCGCATCAGCCAGATCCTTGTGACGTTTCGCGAGGAGATGGACAGATCCAGCAACAACCAGCCAATCATGGATATATAAATGGACCAAGTCAACAACATCACCAGTATCATCGCCCTGACGTTAGGGGCTTCATGGGCCGCCGGCATCAACCTGTACGCGGCCATCGCCACACTTGGCATCCTGAGTGTCTCCGGCAACATCACCCTGCCGCCCGACCTGCAGGTGCTGGCCAACCCGCTGGTCATCGGAGCCGCCTGTCTGATGTATGTGGTGGAGTTCGTTGCCGACAAAACGCCCGGCGTGGACACCGGCTGGGACACCATCCACACCTTCATCCGCATTCCGGCGGGCGCGCTTCTGGCCGCCGGCGCCGTGGGTGAGGTCAACCCGGCGGTGAGCCTGGCCGCCGCCCTGCTTGGCGGGACCCTGGCCGCGGGCACGCATGGGTTCAAGGCCGGATCTCGCCTGTTGATCAATACCTCTCCGGAGCCGTTCACCAACTGGACCGCCTCTTTCATGGAGGATATCGCGGTGATCGGCGGCATCTGGACGGCGGTTAACTATCCCATGGTATTTCTGGCCCTGCTGGTGCTGTTCATCCTGATCATGATCTGGCTGCTGCCCAAAATCTGGAAGGGCATCAAGCTTCTTGCGGGCCGCATCAAGCGGTTTTTTTCCTCGGAGAAAACACCGCCACAAAGTCCGCCGTCGGGGAGTGACATCACCCCTTTTAATTAGTGCCTGTACGTAAGTAAAAAAGCAGTCGGGATCAGGGTACGCCGCCCCTCTTCCCGACAGATCCCATACGTTGCCATCATCCTTTTTGCATCCGTTCATCCCCCATTAGGCATCGCGACCCTACCTGGTAAAAAAAGCCACTTTTCGCGGAGCAAGCAGCTCAACTTATGCCCCCTGCCAGCCGATATAAATTACCGGCCTGCCTTCTTTTTGAGCGACTCATCCTGCCCTCCTGTTGCGTGACACCACCCATTCGTTTGCCGACAAATAAAGGGTTGAAAATGGTTCCTTACAGCCGCAAGAAAAACCGGCGGAGTTCATGCGTCAATACGTTTGGAAGGGATTTGTCGGGCACGCATCCCCCCGGTTTTACATTGATCGAGATCATGGTGGCTATTGCCATCATCTCTCTTCTTGCCGCCATCGCCACGCCCTTTTATCTCAGTTATTTGGACAAGGCCCGTGTCACGGTTGCCATCTCCGACCTGAAAGCCATTGAAGCGGTTGTTTTTGATTACTATTCAACCAAAGGCCAATTTCCGGACAGTCTCGCTCAAATCAATTTTAAAAAACTAACCGATCCCTGGGGAACACCTTACAAATACCTACGCATCGATGGAGGGGAAAAGGGAAACGGCCAAAAACGCAAGGACCATTACATGGTACCGGTCAACGACGATTTCGACATTTACAGCATAGGCAAGGATTTCAAAACCGCCAGCTCCTTCGCATCAGGACCAGCCCAGGATGACATCGTCCGGGCGTTTAACGGTAGCTATTTCGGCATGGTATCAAATATTTAGATGGATTTTCAATGAATACGAAACCATTAAAGATCAGCTTTTTCAGCAGCCGGCTGGCTCGCCATATTCTTACCACTTTTGTGGCCTGCGCCCTGATACCGGTGGTGGTTCTGGCCAGCATGTCACTATACCAGGTCAGCCTGCAACTCGAGGAACAGGCCTATCTGCAGTTGAAGCAGGCCGCTAAAAATTACGGCCTGTCTATTTTCGAGCACTTGCTTTTCTGCGAGGACGAATTGAAGCTGGTGGAAATCCGCACGGACAGCGACGTCGCCAAGCAACAGGAAAAATTCGACGCCATTGGCTACCGTTCGGCCAATGGGCGCTATACGACGATCATGGGCGATACGATTTTGCCCCCCACCTTATCGGATGAAAACAAAAATCACCTTGAAAAAGGCAAAACCATCGCCGTTTTAACAAAAAACAAGCCTCCCAGAATTATTATCGTGCAACGCATACTCGATGATCATGGCACTCCAGCTCTTTTAGCGGGAAAAGTTCGAGGTGAATATCTATGGGGCCTGGAAAAAGGCAACAACCTGCCCCGGCTTACGGAAACCGCTGTACTCTCCTCCAAGGGAGCGGTTTTGTTTCAAACCCCTGGATGGCCTTCCGAATCAGCCAGGCACGTGGACAGGCTACCCCAAACCGATTCCCACTTGCATATAGGAGAAGAAGACTGGTTCGTTGCCAACCGGCTGTTGTTTCTTAAAGCCGGGTTCGGCATGAACAGCTGGCAAGTCATGGTCATGCAACGGAAAGCGCATGTCCTTGCGCCCATTGCCCGGTTCAAGCTGGTATTCATCCTGTCTGTGATACTGGCCATGATGATGGTCCTCTGGCTCAGTTTGTTCCATCTTCGCCGATGTCTTGAGCCCATCGAAGCCCTTAAAAACGGCGCGCGTTGCATCGCACGCCGGGAATTCAACCATCGGGTGGAAGTACACAGCCGAGACGAATTCAGGGAGCTGGCCCAAAGTTTCAATGCCATGTCCAGTCAGCTTGGACAGCAATTCGATTTTTTGTCCACCCAGGCCAAAATAGACCAGGCCACCTTGATGGCCCGCAGCTTCAATCATATCGCAAAATTATCGATTTCACACATCCTTGCCGATTTTCCATTTGAAATGGTGGCTATCTGCCGTGTCAATGTTGATGATCCCGTTGATGCCAATCTTTATATGGGACATGCAAATAATCCCGACACCTTGACCAGCCGATCTTTTGAAGTAAACGAAAAAGACTTGAAGATATTTTCCAGAGAAGTGGGATGGGAAACCATTTCAGACAACAAGGTGCTGGGCGGATATCTACCGGAAAGCCTATTGTGTGGAATCAGTTCAGTGACCTTTTTCCCGGTTTATGTCAAAACCCGCCTTTATGCCGTGTTGGTCGTGGCCAGCCCTCTGGACACGGTTATCGCCCAACAGGACCTGACGCTGATGCGCCAGATTGCCGATCATATGGCGGTTGCCTGGTCAAACGTCAATTTGATCCGGGATCTGCGGCGCCTGACCATCGGCTCCATGCAGGCCCTGGCACGGGCCGTGGATGCCAAAAGCTCCTGGACGGCCGGTCATTCGGCAAGGGTCCAACAGGTTTCCCTGGAAATCACCAAACAAATGGGTCTTGACAAAGATGGCCTCGAGCGTCTGAGATATGGCGCCCTGCTCCACGATATCGGAAAAATCGGCATCAGAAACGGTATTCTGGACAAACCCGGCAAAATGACTGACGAAGAGGTGGCCATCATCCGCCAGCACCCTTCCATCGGTGACAAAATCCTTTCTCCCATCGGAACGTTCCAGGATATTATCCCAATTGTAAGGCAGCATCATGAACACTGGAACGGTAGCGGGTACCCGGACGAACTGGTGGGCGAAGCCATCGTTCTCGAAGCCCGCATCCTGGCGGTGGCTGATGTCTACGATGCTTTGGTCTCGGACCGGCCCTATCGCAAGGGCATGAAGGCGGCCAAGGTCCTGTCGATCATCGGCACCGAGGCCGGGCGCCAGTTCGACCCCAAGGTGGTCGCTGCTTTTTTAAGCATAATGGAAACAAAAAAGGAGCTGGCCGCATGAAGGACATACGAATATGGATGGAAAAATGACTTCGGCCAGCCCACCGGCACCTCATGAAAAAGGGATTTCCTTCAAGCCGAAGCCGACCAAGTCAACACGATTATTGATCGCCTCAACAGTGGCGCGGCGGTGCTGAACGAGAATGTCGCAAGCATGGCCGAACCCCTTGACCTTTTGTCTCACCGGGAAACGTCTTCGGAAACGATAGCGCTTATCGAAAAGCTGCAACAATAGGTTGCGGCTGCCGAGATGTTCTCTCGGCCTGGACCGTGGGTCATTAAAAAAACCATACATTTCGCAGCGGGCGGCTAAACTTCTCACTGCGCCAACCGATAATACATATCAACCTGTATTTGAACCGTGTGGCGGTGGCTGTTGTTTTTTTTGAAGTGGAATGTTGCCGATGACTTCCCGTGCCGATAGTCAGCAAAAGGTTGCCCCTTGCCCTTTACCTTCGGGCATGCCTGTTTTCGATTGTTGTAACCACCGAAAACAGGAATTCCATTTCCTCTATTTTCTTTTGTTGCATCCATCCCCACGCATGTTTTTCAATTATCCGCAAAGACCCCCTGTATCGGTACCAATAGGAGTCTCTTGACGGTTCAGCCGCGATCCACGATGATCATGCGGCAAGGGAATCGATCACCATGCACACCACATGCGATCAAAAAAACTGGAGAAACTACCTGACCAGCGAAAAAACGCAACTACCAATGATCACCACCGATTTGGCGTTTCTGTGCATTATCTGCGTTGTCCTGTCCCTGGTAACTCTCTCCCCTTTACTCCATGACATGCTCAAAGCGGAATACCTTTGGATGAGGCAGGTCTCCGGCAATCTGTTCATGGTCCTGCTGCGGCGGTTAGCTCTGGCCATGTTGCTGCTTTTCATCCTTTCCGGAGCCTATCAGTTTTTTCTGTCTCACCGTTTTTACGGCCCGCTGGCAAACTTGCGGCATACATTCTCCAAAATCGCCGAAGGAGACTTCTCGCATAAGGTAACGTTGCATAAAAATGATTTTCTCAAGGCCGAAGCCGACCAGGTCAACCGGGTTATCGACCGCCTTAACCATGATGCGGTCACGCTGAGTGAGAAAGTCGAAAACATGAGCGAAACCCTTGCCCTTCTTTCTCACCGGGAAAGGAATCCGGAAACCACAGAACTTATCCAGAATCTGCAACAATCCGTGGATGGCTGCCGAGACGTGGTCTCGGCCTGGACCATCGCGCGTACAGACAAAGGGTAATCTAAGCCACCTTGTAGCGCTGCCGGCCGATATTCGCCAACTGGTCGTAGGCGGAAAAAATCAGGTTTTCGGTAGTCTCCCAATCGACGCAGGCGTCGGTGATGGAAACGCCGTACGCCATGGTTTCGAGATTCCCGGTGTTCTTCTGATTGCCCTCCTTGAGGTTGCTTTCCAGCATCACGCCGATGATGGCCCGGTTGCCGTCGATGCGCTGGTTGATCACATCCTGCCAGACCGATGCCTGCAGACGATGGTTCTTTCGGGAGTTGTCGTGGGAGCAGTCCACCAGAATGGATTGGGGAAGCTTCTTGGCCGCTAGCAGGCCGACCGCGTCGTTAATGCTGACCGTGTCATAATTGGGGCGCGAGCCGCCACGCAAAACAATATGCGCATGGGGGTTGCCGGTGGTTTTGACCACGCTGACCTGGCCGTCGGGGGCGATGCCCAGGAAGGATTGGGGCGAACCGGCCGCGATCATGGCGTTGATGGCCGTGGACAGACCGCCGTCAGTGCAATTTTTGAAGCCCACGGGCATGGAGAGGCCGCTGGCCATTTCCCGGTGGGTTTGCGATTCGGTGGTGCGGGCGCCGATGGCCGCCCAGCAGATCAAGCCGGCGATGTATTGCGGCACAATGCTGTCCAGCATTTCAGTGGCCGTGGGAACGCCCATCTCTGTGATTTGAATCAGAAGACGGCGGGCTTTTTCCAGACCGGCGCCGATATCGCAGGTGCCGTCGAGAAAGGGATCGTTGATCAGCCCTTTCCACCCCACGGTGGTGCGCGGCTTCTCGAAATAGGTGCGCATGACCAGCAGCATCCTGTCGTTTACCTTCTCGTTAAGCACTTTTATGCGCTCGGCATATTCCAGGGCGGCTTTTTCATCGTGTATGGAACAGGGGCCCGTGATGACCAACAGCCGGGGATCCTTACCGTCCAGAATGTCGGCAATCGCCCGGCGGCCGGCAAGCACGGTTTGCAGCGCCGCATCGCTAAGCGCAAGGTTCTCCTTCAATAGGTCCGGCGCAGCCAGATGTTCGAACTTCTCCACATTGATGTCATAGGTCTTTTGCATTTTTTCTCCTTCATCTGTTTGGCGGTGGTTTTAGGGAATACAAAAACAAAAAAAGCCGCAGGCGGTTGCGCCTGCGGCTTTTAGCTTTTCCATTATGTAAGTAAAGGTCAGCAGTCCACAGGCGCACCTCGGCTAAAGAAATAATAATAGCTAAAATAAGTGGCACTGGTGATTGCAGACAAATACATTACAACGGTTTCCTTTGTTTTTATTTCACTTTGTTTCTTAACACAGGGCGGAGAGATAAACAAAATTAGTTTTTTTGTTTACCTCAAGGCAACCGCATTTGAATTTGATGTCAAGGGCAAAATGCCATTTTACCCCCTCACCCTGTCCCCTCTCCCGCCCGGGGAGGGGACGTAGCCGTTCAGTTTCCCAAGTGGTCATTGTTTACTATGCAGTTTCCGGGGTGGGCACTCCCTCGCCCCTTGAGGGGAGAGGGTCGGGGTGAGGGGGGGAAAGCCCAAATAGAACCGTTTTTCCAAAATGCAGTCATTCAGTTGTTTTGCCCCCCCAAAGCTTGTTTTCGAGGATGGATCAAACAAGCTTTAGCAAAAGTTTCGAACAGGGCCGCGGCCCCCCATTACCACCACCAATTACACATGGAATTCAACACCATACTTAACGCCCTTGCGCTGCATGTTTGGCCAGCAGGGGTGGCGCACAGTTTTGGCGCCGGTGCAATCCCAAGGGGTGGCCCAGGGCGATGGCGCCCGCCGTTGATGTTGATTTTGTCCCATGCTGTCCTCAAGGCCCAGCTCGCGGATGCAGTATAGGGCCCTGGGAGGCGAAGGCTTCGTTGAATTTCCCCAGAGACCGATGTCACTGGTTTTCAGGCCCCGCCAGGGTCCCAGCAGCTTGGGAATCGCATAGCGGGGTCCCCCACGCCCCATTTCGTCAGGGCTCGCAACCCACGGTGGTGTACATCTTCAGCTTGGCGATGGGCTTGAGGCCATATTTTTTTAACGGCCTCTTCACTGGCAACAATGCAGGTTGCCGCGCCGTCGGTGGTCTGCGAGGAGTTTACCGGCGGTAACCGATCCGCCCGCCGCGAATACGGCGCGCAGCTTGCCCAACCCCCTCCAATGTGGTGGGTGGCCCCGGACGCCGTCGTCGAAATCCTGAATAAAGGTCTCTTTCTTGTAGGTGCCGTTTTCCTGGAGCACAAAACTTGGCTGCCGGTGTGGGGGATGATCTCGGTAAAACAGGCCTTCCCTTCTGGGCCCTTGACGGCCTTCATCTGAGATTCGTAGGCAAAGGCGTCCTGATCTTCGCGGGTAACGTTTGTTATCGATTGGGCCCACGTTCTCCGCAGTGATGCCCATGGAGGAGTACAAATCCGCCCTGGGTTCTGCAATGTTCGGGATGAGGGCGAGGCAGATTCCCGCCCATGGGGACGTAGGTCATGGATTCCCACGCCGCCGCCCCAGGGTGATCTCGGACCAGCCTGCCATGACCCCGCAGGGGAGGCCAAAGCAATGGCTTCAAGTCCCGAGGAGCAGAAGCGGTTTGACCGTGGCGCCGGAAACGGAGATCGGGAAGCCGGCAATCTGGGTGGCAAGACGGCCGATATTGAGCCCCTGTTCCGCTTCGGGAAAGGAGCAGCCGATCATCACATCGTCGATATCCTTGGGCTCGATGGCGGCCGGCTTTATCGACGGCCGCATTCATGATGAAGGCGAGCAGATCCTCGGGGCGGGTATCCTTCAGGGCCCCCCTTGCCGCGCCGGCAGCCGGGAGTTTCTTACAGACGTTACGATATATGCATCTCTCATAGTGAGTCCTCCTTTATTTTTAATTGCGCAAAGGCTTGCCGGTGGTCAACATATGCTCGACACGGGCCACGGTTTTTCTCTTGTTTCCAGAAATCGAGAAACGCTTTCCCGCTCCAGGGTTGAGGATTACATCTTCGTCCCACGGCGCTGTTGAGGCGTAACGTCACCGCCGCTGATAACGAAGGCGATCCGTTTGGCCAGGAATACATCGTATTCACTGACGAACTTGGCCGACTGCATATTGAACAGCTCGGCGGCGATCATGCCCTGGGCCGCTTCACCAAACACCTTGATGGGACGCTTGACAGGCGGGGCGTAGCCCTTCATCGAGCATTTTGAGAACCTCTTTTTTAGCTTCACCGATGAGGTAATCACGATTGAATATGATCCGATCCTTGGGACCGAGGAAAACCGTTGGCGCGGGCTTCGGCGGCCGACATGCAGACTTTTCGCCATGGCGATGGCCATGAAGGTCGGGATGAAGAACTTGGCCAGGTCCACCTCGGTTACCGCGTCGGGAATATTGGCGGTCATTTTCTTCCACAGGTTGAGACATCCGCCGCCACCGGGCAAAAGGCCGACGCCGATTTTCAACCAGACCCATGTATAGTTCGCTGTGGGCCACGATCTTGTCGGCCGCGCCGATGCAGATTTCGCAGCCGCCGCCCAGGGTCAGGCCATAAGGCGCGGCGACCACGGGGAAGTTTTGAGTAGCGAACCCTTTGCATACCGCCCTGCCCTTTTCTGAGGAAGGCATCGATCTCGGCGTACTTTTTCTCCTTGGCCAGACCGGCCATGAAGGCCAAATCGGCGCCTGCGGAAAATGCGCCGGGCATGCCACCGGCCTGGTTGCCGATCACGAGTCCGGCGCCGTTGGCATCCACGTAATCCAGAGCCTCACCCATGAAATCGACGATTTCGCCGTTGAGGGCGTTCATCTTGGTGTGAAATTCCAGGCAGAAAACGTCATCGCCGAGGTCCACCAGGGAGGCGGACTTGCAGGTCTTGGCGGTTTTGTTGTCCGCCTTGAGACCGGCCAGGGAGATAATGTTGGCGCTAATGGTCACAGGTTTATAAGAAGCAGACTCAAAGTCATAATATTGCGGCGAACCGTTTACCAGCTTATAGAAACTCTGGTTGCCGGCGGCCAGCATCGCCTTGACTTTTTCGGGAACGGCCATGCCGTCGGCCTGCATCTTGTCCACGGCTTCTTTTACGCCGATGGCATCCCAGGTCTCGAAGGGTCCCATCTCGAAGTTGTAGCCCCACTTCATGGCGTTGTCGATCTCAACGACGGTGTCGGAGATCTCGGGAATGCGGTTGGCTGAGTAAATCAAATTGGAGGCCAGGGCTTTCCAGGCGAAACGGCCGTATTTGTCGTCGGCATAAACGATGGCCTTCATTTTTTCGGGCAGGGTTTTGGCGGCCTTAGCGGCCTTGAGGCAGGCGATATCGGGCCTTTCGTACTCGGTATGCTCCAGGGTGGCCGGATCGATGACCTTGCGGATTTTTTTCCACTCGGGCGTCAGGTCTGTTTTATAAAAACCGACCTTGGTCTTCTTGCCCAGCATCTTGGCCTCGATCATCTTCTCTACGAACTCGGGAACCACAAAATCGTCGCGAGCTTCGTCATCCGTGACCATCTCATGGGTGTTCTTGGCCACATGCGCCATGGTGTCCAGCCCGACAAGGTCGCCGGTCTTGAACATAGCGGTTTTCGGGCGGCCCATGGCCGGTCCGAAAAGGGCGTCCACTTCGGGGATGCTGATGCCGTCTTCCACCATAATCTTCATGGCTTTGATCATGCCCTGTACGCCGATACGATTTCCCACGAAGTTGGGTGTGTCCTTGGCCCAGACGATGCCTTTGCCCAGGATGCGTTCGCCATAGTCGGCCATGAATTCCAGGACCTCGGGGCAGGGTATCCTCACCGCAGATGATTTCCAGCAATTTTCATATAGCGCACCGGGTTGAAAAAATGGGTGCCCAGAAAATGCTGTTTTGAAATCGGCACCCAGCCCTTCGCTCATGCTCTTCAGTGGAATGCCCGAGGTATTCGAGGATACGATCGATCCGGCTTTTCGCACCGGCTCAATACGCTTGAACAATTGCTGTTTTATCTTCAGATTTTCAACCACCACTTCGACAATCCAGTCGCATTCGGCCAGTTTGTCAAAATCGTCTTCCAGGTTGCCGATGCTGATCAAGTCCGCGTCCCTTGGGCTGCATCAACAGCGCCGGCTGCGTCATGAGCAACGTGTCGAAGCCGGCCTTGGCGATACGGTTGCGAGCGACCGGATCTTTTTTCTCATCTTCCGATAGATCGAACGGGACGATATCCAGCAACAGCGTTTTCACTCCCGCGCTGGCCAGTAGCGCCGCGATGCCACCGCCCATTACGCCGCTGCCGATGACCGCGGCCTTCCTGATTTTTTCTGAATCATAGTACCCTCCTACGGATTTAAGTTGCCTTGTGTTGAGGTAAGGTGTCGGGATTGCAGCCTTTCAATGATCGCCTCCCCGGAAAGGCCGGTTATCGGTTTTTGTCACCCGGCCGTGCCGGCGTTGGGGTGTCGCCAGTTTTCGTATCCAGGGGTCGCGCTCACCTCGGCCCGGTTTTGATCTATCCGATCTACCTTGTCCGGTCCTTATATTGAGCCGGATACGCTGCTGGATCCTGGATGGTGTTGCACGTAGTTGTTGTTTTGGGTCTGGCTCTCGACAGGTACCGGACAAGGTCGAACGAAGCCGAATTTTATGAATGAATACTCATTCAATTATCAGAGCAACAAATTGACTGTCAAGGGATAATTGCCCCTGAACGATTATATTTCCGGTAATAATGGCGCAGTTTTCGTATTCGTGCAGCATCCATCCGGCCATCGGTGAAGGCCTGTGACGGCCGGATGAATTGTCATTCAGTCATGGAATGGAGCGCCCGATGGCAAAGGGCGGGCTCGTGCAGGGGGAGTAGAATGTCGGCCAGGTCTTTAACGTTCATCATGATATCGTAGGCATCGTAGGCGTTGACATGGGTGCCGGGAGGAATAACGTCCATTTCCATGGCCCGGATCTGTTTGGGCGGAAAAAAGTTTTCGTTGATCACGCAAAAACCGGTGATGGCCGCCGTTCCGCCATCGGTTTCGACCAGCACAGTGAGCCCGCCTTCAGTGTGAGCCGGAGTGTGCATAACACGAATCCCGTCAAAAAGTTCGCCATCGGCCTCCACCAGCCGAATTTGGCCGTTATCCTCAACATCCTCAATATAGTCGGGAACATATCTGAAATCCAGGGGGTGAGGATCATGAATGCGCGCCAGCTCCTTGGGATGCACGAAGATTTCGGCATTGGCGCATTTATAGTCGTTTTCGCAGTGGTCGTTGTGCAGATGGGTGTGAATGACAACATCAATTTTCTCCGGCGTCAGGCCATGCCGGGCCAGTCCCTCTTCAAAGGTATAGATTCGCCCGCCGATGGCCTGCTCGCGGTCCTCGGAA
The DNA here is from genome assembly GCA_963668455.2 of uncultured Desulfosarcina sp. Taxonomy (GTDB): domain Bacteria; phylum Desulfobacterota; class Desulfobacteria; order Desulfobacterales; family Desulfosarcinaceae; genus Desulfosarcina. Next base: position 1,088,700 of record CAXXOY010000005.1, on the reverse strand, counting down.
CGGACGGGGTTCAGCTCTCCGGTATCGACGATGATCTTGCGATCGCCCCCTTCCAGGTACCAACAATAGATGGGGATGGTGTAAGGCTTTCCATAATCGTGCTGGTAGGTCATCATGCCTTTATCAAACTGCTTGGTGCCCATGACGATGGGGTGAATCCGGTAGCGGGTCATTGGCGGACCTCCTTGGGGGTATGCGTGGGTGTTGGAAATGAGTGTTATTTTAGGGCATATGCTTTTAATGGTCAATACTTTTGCCTACTTGCAACGATCTCATGTTGACAGGCGCGTGGGCCGGACCCTATACAAGAGCCCTGATGCATAAGGATGCAAATCCTGGTTGAAATCGATTGCCGCCCGTTACCCAGAGGATTAATCCATGACCATGGAAAATGATATCGTACTGATTTATTTTGAAGATCACCCGCTCGGCTTTGCCCGCGTCGAACAGATCCAACCCGACAACAAGCCGGACTGGTATCACGTGAAGCTGCTGATGCTTCAGGTCCCCTTGCAGGTGGTCACCTGGATACTACGTGACCGCTATATTGCCGGAGATGAATTCACCATGAACGGCAAGCGCATGCGCCTGGAGCGGGTGGTCTGTCCTGAACCGGAGCCTGAAAAAAAGAACGAGGCCCCCGAAACCCCGGAGGAAAAGCCGGCATCCTCATCGCCCAATGGCCGGGCAACCGTTATTTCCCTGAAAGACAAACGTAAATCGTAGACACCCTTAGCGTTTCCATGTCGCCTAAACCCAAGCAGATTCTTTCCGTTTCAAGGCGCACGGACATTCCCGCCTTTTACATGCCCTGGTTCATGAATCAGGTAGGCAGGGGATGTATTGAAGTGGTTAATCCGTTTAATCGGAAGGTCCGCCAGGTGACGGTTTCCCCCCAAACCGTCCACACCATGGTTTTCTGGTCCAAAAATTTCCAACCGTTTCTGGATGGGGGCCTATGGCGAGCGGCTGGAGGCCATGGGCTATCGTCTGTTTTTCAACTTCAGCGTCAACTCGCAGATCCAGATTCTGGAACCAGGCGTTCCCGCACTTTCCCAACGGCTCGATCAGCTTGAAGAAATGTGCCGCCGATTTGGGCCGGACACGGTGCAGTGGCGCTTCGACCCCATTTGCCACTACACCCTCGACAACTGCGCGGTCAGGGACAATTTAGAGGACTTCGCAACTATTGCCGCCTTGGCCGGGAAGTGCGGCATCACCCTTTGCATTACCAGTTTCATGGACCATTATCGAAAAATCACGCCACCGCACCGGCCCCGACTTCTCCTTTGTGGAGCCGCCGGAAAGTGAAAAATTAGCCATTTTGCAAAACATGCAAAAAACGCTTATGCCGCTGGGCATTTCACTGGCCCTGTGCTGCGAAAAGGATCTGCTGGACAAACTTCCCTTTGGGTCCGGCATCCAGCCTGCGGCCTGCATTTCCGGCCGGCGAATCATGGCGGTACACGGCGGCCGGGTCGCGACGCGCAAGGACCAGGGCCAGCGTCGAGCTTCGGGGTGCGGCTGCACGGTTTCGGTTGACGTGGGGTCATACAGCCTGCATCCGTGTTACCATAATTGTTTGTTTTGCTATGCGAATCCGGCAATGGACAAAAAGGCGTGACGATGCGCATCGGTAATCTTGAAATTGATAATTTCACCGTGTTGGCGCCACTGGCCGGCATCACCAACCTGCCCATGCGGCTGCTTGCCAAACGGGCCGGATGCGGACTGGTATGCTCGGAGATGATCAGCTCCCATGGGTTGGTTTACGATTCCCAAAAAAACCATGCGCCTGATGAATTCAGTGGCCGAGGAAAAACCGCTATCGATACAAATTTTCGGATCGGATCCACAAAGAATGGCGGATGCGGCTCGCATTGTCCAGGATGCCGGCGCCGACATCCTGGACATCAACATGGGCTGTTCAGTGCGCAAGATTCTGAAAAGCAATTCCGGCTCAGCGTTGATGAAAGACCCTTTGGTGGCCCGCCAAATTTTCGAAGCGGTGCGCCGGGCGGTGACCATCCCTTTCACTATCAAGATCCGCTCGGGTTGGGATGCTTCCGGCAATCAGGCGCTGGAGATTGCAAGGCTCGCCGAAGCCAGCGGCGTGAATGCCGTGGCCGTTCATCCCCGCACGGCCACCCAGGGCTTTCGGGGAACGGCGGACTGGAAAATAATCGAGGCAGTAAAAAAGGCGGTTTCCATCCCGGTCATCGGCAACGGCGATGTCACCACGCCGAAAGATGCCCTGCGCATGCTCTCCGACACCGGTTGCGACGGGGTTATGGTGGGACGCGCGGCCATCGGCAACCCGATGATCTTCAGCCAGATCTTGGCGGCGGCAAAAGGAGAGCCCATCCCCGAACTCGACGACGCCAAACGATTCAACATGATGCTCGACTACCTGGCCGACTCGGTCCGCCATCTGGGCGAATCGATCGCCTGTCCGATGATGCGCAGCCGCCTGTGTTGGTTTGTCAAAGGCATGCGCGGTGCCAGCCAGTTCCGAAATTCAATCCGGTTTATCGAATCGCAGCATGAAGCCGAGGATTTGATTCGGGAGTACGCTGACGCTATCGGCGTACCAATGGTACGAAAACGCTTTTCATCCCGCACCTCAATAGATGAAGAAAAGAAACACATGAAGTTTTTGGCAAGGGAGCATGGAGACCTTCTTGAAAAATTGGATGAGACCGGTCTTAGTGTTGCCCATCACTTATAAGATAAACAGCTATAAACAACCACTGAGGAAACAATGAAAACAAACGAACTATCAACCTGCTTTTGTACAAATGATGTAGAAAGATGCCGTGAGTTTTATCAACACCATTTTTCGGCCGAGGCGATTTTTGATTGCGGCTGGTATCTCAACTTGCGAATCGGTGAAAGTGGACCGACAATCCAGTTCATGAAGCCGCAGGGCGATATGCCCACTCATGGCGGGGCGGGAGTGACGTTAAATTTCAAAGTCGATGATGTTGATGCTGAGTATTCAAGGCTTATATCGGCAGGCCTGCAACCGGCAATGCCCCTTGAGGACCATCCCTGGGGGGATAGAGGGTTTTCCGTAATCGACCCCATAGGAAATTCGGTGTATATATACTCCGACTGAGAGCCCTCCGATGAATTCAAGCAATATTACAAATGACTAATCGGAAGCTTAAGCGAACCGGGACGGGGAGTGGCCTGGCGCCCCTCCCGTACTCCCGTACTCCCGTACTCCCGTACTCCCGTACCACGCGCCATACGGACCGCCGGCCAAGGCGGGCGGTCCGGGTCCGGTCGGAATGAAAACCATCCCAAACCGGGCAATGGCTCTACCGGGCCACAATGCTCCCCACCGGTGGCAACTCGCCGGTCTCCGGTGCGGCAAAGGATTTTTCAGCGGTGACGCGCGTGACCTTCAGCCACCCCACTTCATTCCAGGGAATAATATAACGCTGGTCGTCAGCCCCGGTGATGGTTCCGTTGGTACTCAGAACAATCAAGCTATCGCCGGTTTCAATCCCTGCGTTTTTTCCGGCAGGGAGTTCACAAAGGCCGCTATCGGCGGATATCACGTTGGTCATCCAGGGGATTTCGTCTATGGCATTCCCCATTTCCCGGCCCAGATCATGCCCCATATCCTTGATTACATTAAGCAAGGCGTCCAGGTCGACCTCCTGCCCGGCTTCTATCATCTGGTATTGCTGTGCGTTGATATCAATGCGCTCCGTCAGGATTGTAAAAGACAAGCTGGCCCCCGTGGCCGTATCATAGGCCCTGGCCATGGCCTGAACGTCAAGCCAGTGGTGCAGTTTGCGCCAAAGCCAGAAACCGCTGAATTTTTTCCCGGCACGGACGTCCATGATCACCGGACGCACGATGGCTTGAACACCTTCGCGGCGGGCCTGCTCGCAAAGGATGAAGCTGTCTATCCGGCCCGCCTCGTCAAGAGGCGGCTCGTTCAAAAAGGGCGCATTTTGAACGTCGTCGAAAAGCAGGAGCTGCGCCTTCCTGTCGGACGATTTCAAAGCGGACAAAAAGCGCTCCATAAACGGCACGCTGATTCGATCACTGGTGAAGGTCGTGGCGTTAACCATCGCCAACACCCCGATCTTTTTCCGGTAATCGTGGGTTGCATTAATGTCGTTAAGGGTTTTCTGATCCGTCGGACGATAGGAAGCCGCCATCCCGCACCCGGAGATCAAAAAGAAAAGGGCCAGCAGAATCGGCAACACGCCTTTTTTCGTACCGCAATCGCGGTTGGTGTTTATCATCATGACGTCACCCCATGGTGGGCGACTGCCTGCGTCGTCAATCCGCCCCGAAAACGGATGGCATGGTCGTAATTTTTCATATAGAGCTCCCGATAAAGTTGCGTTGGCCTGTTTTTAATGGAACCTTGCCAAGGTGTCAAACGTTCTGTCATTTCAATGTCTAAAATAGTCCCAAAGAGTTGACACACAGAGGCACGCCGACGCGTCCAAAAAACAGACTTGACATTTTTATAAATTAGTCTATTCTAACTTTTTGTTAGCTTTGTTAGCTTTGTTAGCTTTGTTAGCTTTGTTAGCTTTGTTAGCTTTGTTAGCTTTGTTAGCAAAGGTGCTTGTAAAAGAGCTTAATAGGGAATCCCGTGAAAATCGGGAACGGGCCCGCCGCTGTAATCGGGGACGAAGGCTGCACAAAGCCACTAACCAAATGGGTTGGGAAGGCGCAGCCGGTAGAATGATCCGAAAGTCAGAAAACCTGCCTATACAAATTGAGAAACGATAGCGCGGACAGCGTCGCTTCTGCGATGGTAAATCTGTGGATGCAAACAGGGAGATCCCGGATCGTTATATGGTGCAAACGGTTCGGTTTTTTTATTAAACCATATTAAATTGCTATAAATTACCAATTCAGGAGTCCGGTGAATGACCAGAAAAGCGAGCCTCGTTCTCATGTTAACGGGTTGTCTGTTGGTTGCGTCCGGCAACCCCGGCATGGCAACCGACACCGAACGGAAAATCGAAAAACCCGTCCGCCAGTCCATTAAAACCCGCCAGGCAAATCAACAGGCGGAGGAGAAATGGCGGTCGGAAAAAGAGAAACTGACCGAAGAATTCGAAAAATTGCAGGCCGAGCAAAAACAGCTGCAGCTGCAGAAGCAGGATTTGCAGGAATATGTTGACATTACCCAGACGCGGCTTGCCGGCAAGGAAAAACAGCTTGCCGATATTCAGCAGATTTCCGATCAAATCCAGCCCTTTCTGGAAGAGTCGCTCACCTCTCTGGAGGCGCTCATCGCCGAGGATGGCCCATTCCTGCGCCAGGAGCGCGAAAAGCGCGTCGACAATCTCAAAAAAATAATGGTCGATCCCGACGTTTCGGTCAGCGAAAAATACCGCAAGGTAATGGAAGCCTTTCTCGTAGAGGCGGAATACGGAACAACCATCGAAACCTATCAGGAAACCATCCCCATCGACGGCCAATCCATACTGGCCAACATTTTCCGCCTGGGTCGCCTGAGCATCCTTTATCAGAGCCTCGACCAGCAGCAGTGCGGTTTCTACAATATCGCCGAGGGCGCCTGGCAACCGCTGCCCACATCGAACAACACATCCATCCATGCGGCCATTGAAATCGCCGCCAAACGCAAGCCGGTGGAGATGCTCACCCTGCCCATAGGAAGGATGGTGACCCAATGAGATTGATAATTGCATGGCTTATAACGGTGTCACTGACCCTTGGAATGGCCGCCGCGCCGGCCGCCGCCGATGACATGCGGGCGCTGCAGATCAAGGCCGAGGAAGCCAAGCAGGCCCTGATCCAAAAAGCCGCCGCCGAAAAGGCGGATGCCGAAAAAAAAGCCGCCGATAGCCGGGCCAAGATTCTTACAGATCGCACAAGTCTTAAAAAGGCGATCGCCGAACTGAAAGCCACCAACCAGGGCCTCCAGAATAATATCGATACGTTGAAAAATAAAAGCGAGGAGCTGGATAAACGCGAGAAAGAGGTCAGCGAGGCCCTCACCCAGACCGACAGCATGATCAACGAGCTGGTGGGGGTGATCCGCGTCAACGCCAAGGATGTGGATGGGTTGATCAGCCAGAACCTGCAGACCGCCCTCGAGAAGGATTCCACCGAATTCATCCAAACCATCGCCCAGAGCCAGCGCTTTCCCGGCATGGACGATGTGCGCGCCCTGACCCAGGGCCTGCGCGCCCAGATCGAATCCACCGGGGAGGTTTCCCTGAGCAAGGGGCAAATCGTTGACCGCGCCGGGCACCAAGTGGAGGCCGATGTGTTGCTCATCGGTCCGTTCACGGCAGCCTACCGCACCGCCGACGAAGTCGGTTTTTGCAACTATTCGGTGACCGGGCGAAAGCTCTACGCCCTTTCACGTCTTCCGGACAGCCGAATGCAAAGCCGGCTTGAGGAATATATGGACGGTGAAGGCGACAGTGTCCCCATGGATATTTCCCGCGGCGGGGCCCTGCGCCAGTTGACCCATGAGCTCAAGCTCTGGGATCAGGTTCCCAAGGGCGGCCCCATCGTTTGGCCAATCTTGGCGATCCTGGCCATCGGCCTTTTGATCGTGGCCGAGCGCGTCTTTTTCCTGCTGCGCAAAAAGCTTAACGCCGACAAACTGATGCGAACCATAGAAGCGGATATCGCCGAAAACAAATGGCCGGAGTGCACCAAGGAGTGTGAAAAACATCGTGGCAGCCCCGTGGCCAAGGTCCTCAAGGCCGGTCTGGAATGCTGCCGGATGCCTCGTGAGGAGTTGGAAAATGCGCTTCAGGAAGCCATTTTGCATGAGATTCCGCCCATGGAACGTTTTCTCTCCACCTTGGGAATGCTGGCCGCCATTGCCCCGCTGATGGGCCTTTTGGGAACGGTAACCGGTATGATCGACACCTTCCATGTAATCACCCTGCACGGCACCGGTGATCCGCGCCTGATGTCCGGCGGTATTTCGGAAGCCCTGGTGACCACCATGCTGGGCCTCACCGTGGCCATCCCGCTGATGCTCTGTCAAACCCTGCTCAGCCGCGCGGTGGACAACCGAATCGGGGAGATGGAGGAAAAAGCGGTCGCCCTGGTCAACATCATCCATAAAAAGAGAAACGGCGCGGCGTGATGGACCTGCTGATTTCCCAATACCTTCGCCTGGAAGCGTACATGCGCGCCGGCGGGATGACCATGGTGCCGTTGGCGGTGGTCAGTGTTGGCATGTGGCTGCTGATTGTGGAGCGCGCGCTCTTTTTCAGGCGTCTTTACCGCAAAAACATGTCGCTCAAGGTTGCGCTGACTCATATCCGCGACAACCGGCTGCCCGATCCCAAGGAGTACCGGGGCGCCGTCTCCCTTCTGGTGGCGCGCTTCATTGATCGCCGCGGGCATGATCAAAAACTGGATCGTTTCATCCTTGATGAAACCGTGGGCACCATCAACCGGTCACTTGACGATTACCTGGCCGTGATCGGCGTGCTGGCCGCCATTGCCCCGCTTCTGGGCTTGCTTGGCACGGTCACGGGCATGATCGGCACCTTTGATGTTTTATCGGTATTCGGCACCGGCAATGCCAAGGGCATGGCCGGCGGTATTTCCGAGGCCCTGATCACGACCCAGACCGGCCTGTTGGTGGCCATTCCGGGGCTTTACATGAAAGGGTGGCTCGACCGCCGGGCGCGCACCCTGCAGCAGCGCGTGACGCGGGCCGGGTATTATTTAAGAAGACAGATATAACCATCGTTATCGGTATCGCAGTCGATACCGATCATTGAAACACAGGAGCTAAAAGCATGCTGAATGTAGCAGCTACCCGCCGGGGAAAACGGGCGACACCTGAGTTGAATATCGCTCCGCTGATCGACATGGTCTTTATCCTGCTGATTTTCTTCCTGGTCAACACCAGTTTCGTCAAGGAGACCGGCATCGACGTCAATCGGCCCACGGCGTCCACCGCGGTGGTGCAGAACAAGGCCACCATCCTGATCGCCATTGACCAGAACAACCGGCTTTTCATGGATCACCGGGAGATCGATCCGCGAGCGGTGCGCGCCAATGTGGAACGCGCCCTGGCCGAAAACCCCGAGGGTGCGGTGGTCGTGGTCGCCGACAAAGCCAGCAGCACCGGTGTCACCATCCAGGTGATGGACGGCTGTCGCATGGCCGGTGCAATCAATGTTTCCCTGGCCGCCAGCGTGCCCCAGGGGGGATGATAAGTATTGGTAATGAATATGTCCGCAACAACCGAACATAAGGATTACTTCCACGCATTCTCGCGGCGCACCTGGGTAACCTGGTTGGGCGCCGGATTGGTTGCGGCCGGCTTGAACATGGCGCTTTTTCTTTTGATGCCTCTTTTGACCGACCCGGCACCATCCAAATCGTCCATTGAAGATCTCGTGTCCCAGGTAAACGTTATCCGTATGAAACGCCCGGATTCCGAGGTTCGACGCAAAAAGCCCAAGCCGCCCAAACCGCCCGAACCGGAGAAAATGCGTAAACCCGACACCGCCCCCCGGCAACCAACGCGCCAGAAGCTGACCTTGCCCTTCAAGGTCAACCCGCGGCTTCCCGGCGGGCCCAACAGTCTGGTTCTGCCTCCCCTTAAAAGCGCGCCCCTGGTCAATACGGCGGCCTTGCAAGGTGCATTCTCCGTGGGACAACTGGACGGCCCCCTGACGACCCTGGCCCGGGTGCCACCGGTTTATCCGGTCCAGGCGCGCCGTCGCGGCATCGAGGGATGGGTAAAGGTCTCCTTTATTGTCGATGAATCCGGCCGGGTAGGTAAAATTACCATCCTCGAGTCCGAGCCGAAGGGCCTTTTCGACCGCAGCGTCGAACGGTGCGTGGGCAGTTGGCGTTTCAAACCGGGAACGGTCGACGGCATGCCGGTCAAGGCAAAAGTCGAGACGGTCATCCGCTTTGAATTGGAATAATTTTTAGAGCAATTAGGGTAAGTCATGGAGATTAAAATGAACAATAAACACAAACTCTTGTCCCTGGTATTGTTGATTCTGCTCTCTTTTCCAGCATACTCGTCCGCCCAAAAAGAGGGCGACGCCATAAAACTTCCGCTGCCGGCGCAATTGACCTTGGCCAAGGTTCAGCCCATGATGCAGGCCAAGGAATATAAAAAAGCGATCGAAACGCTCAAGACGTTTCAGGCCCGGGCAACGGCCGAGGATAAAAAGGACGGGGACACCCGGGGCTATCACCATCCGGAAATCGAATTCTGCCTGGGCAACTGCTATCTGATGAGCGATCAGCATAAGGAAGCGGCCGAGGCATATCAATGCGCCCTTGACCGCGATCCCAACCACACCTACGCCTGGTTGAACCTGGCCAATGCCCGGTATGGAATGAACCAAAACGCCGAAGCCGGCCACTGTTTCGTGAAGGCCTACGAGACGGCAACCGAAAAAAAGCCGGAATATCTCTACTATGGCGCGGCCGCCTATCTGATGGCCGGAGAGAACAAACGCTCCATCGAAATTTTCGACCAGCTCTTTTCCCTGCATCCGGACGCCATCAAGCCGGAATGGAAGGAAAACATGGTGCACGCCCTGCTTGGAGCGGATCAGCCACGGCGCGCCCTGCCGTATATTCGGGAACTGGCCGGCACCTATACCGGCGAAAAGCAGATTCAATGGCAGGAGATCCTGCTTTACCAATACATGCAGCTCGACATGCAACGCGAGGCCCTGACCCTGGCCCGCCAGCTCACCCGGCAAACCCCCACCCTGGCCAAATGGTGGAAAGCCCTGGCCCACATTCAGTTGAACAACGATCATCACGAAGAAGCCCTGATGGCGCTGACCGTCTATTCCTTCCTGACCCCCCTATCCGCGGATGAGAAGAAACTGCTTGCCGATTTAAACCTGCAAATGAATATTCCGGTCAAGGCGGCACCGCTATATGAAGCCTGCCTGAAGGAAAAGCCCGACAAGCGTATGCTACAACAACTGGCCGTGGCCTACCGGCAAATGGGCAAACCGGAAACGGCCTTGACCGCCATCGACGCCGTGGATCCGAATACGACCGATGCCGACATCATGCTGCTCAAGGGCGAACTCTATTACAGCCTTAAAAACTATGAGCAGGCTGCCGCCACCTATAAAAAGGTCGCCCTGAACAAAAAGGGTCAGCATAAGGGACGGGCCTGGCTGATGGCCGGATATGCCGCTTGGCAAATGAACGATATCACCGCCAGCAAGGCGGCCTTCGCCAAGGCGGCCAAGCATAAAAAGCAGCGCAAGGCCGCCAAAACGGCCCTCAAGCAATTGACGGCGCTCTCCATGGCCGAAATGCATCAACAGCAGCAGATCATGCACAATTAGGCTTGACTTTTTAAGTCACTAGTCTATCTTAACTTGTCACTCTCAAAAGGTGCTCGAAAAGAGCTTAATAGGGAATCCCGTGAGAATCGGGAACGGGCCCGCCGCTGTAATCGGGGACGAACGCCGCAAGATGCCACTGGCCGAAACAGGCTGGGAAGGCGCGGCAAGTAGGACGATCCGAAAGTCAGAAAACCTACCTGTAGAAATAAGGAAACGATAGCGCGGATTGCGTCGTTCCCATGAATAAAAAATATTTGTCTGTGGATACAAACAGGGATATCCCGGCTCGTTTTAAGTCTCGAACGGTCTGGGATTTTTTTATTTGTGCCCCTTGAATTGTCACAAGGATCCATCATGCTAAACGACGGTCAACTGTTGTTAAAAATTGCTGTTGGCTTTTATACGCTCGGTTTGGTGTGCGCTTTTTTCCCCAACCGGCGCCTCGCACCGATTCTGCTTTTTCTGATCCCCGCCCTTTTGCTCAACACAGTGGCTGTATTCTTGCGGTTCCGGACAGCCTGGCCCATGCTGCCCCTGTATGCCGGGCCGGTGGCCCTGCCCCTTTTCACCGGCATGGCCGCCCTTGGACGACAGGCATCGGCAAGTCACATGGCTGCCAAACGCGGCATACTCGCCCTGACGGTGATCGTCGCCCTGGCCGGGGTCTTATTTCCAAAAAACTATTACATCCCCTTTATCCAATCGCAAACCACCTGGGCCCATTTGTTCTTTTGGTTTGGCGTTGTTGGCAGGGCCTGCTTTCTGATCGCCGCCGCCTGGGCCGTGGCGGGGTTGCTTGCAAAAAACCGAGAGTCCGAGCACCTGCGAGAGGGGGAGGATCACCGAAGGACGCCGTCCTCCTCTATCGTTCACCGTTCAACCAATTGGGTAATCTGGGGCTTCGCCTTCTGGACCCTGTCCATGTTCACGGGCGAACTTTGGTCCTACATGGGGTGGGGAACACCGGTGGTGTGGGAAGAACCGGCCATCACCACCACCATGGCAACCTGGTTTTTCTATATCTGTCTCTTGCATCTGCATCTGACCGGCTCGTGGAGTGCCCGGGCACGGGTAAAATTCACGGCGGCGGGCGCGCTGGTGGTTTTGGGATTGACTTGCATCCCCGAACTGGGCCCCTTTCGAGGACTGTTCTGATGATAAATAAATTGTGGCAAAAACTGGGCAGCATCCAGCTCACGATTGTCATCTGCCTGCTGCTGACCGCCGATCTGACCGTCGGCTATATTTGCCTGGATCGGAACACGATCCTTTTCGCCCCCTTGAACGACATTGGCCTGGCCACCTGGATTCAAACCTATGGACGGTACAACCTGAGCCATACCCTATGGTTTTTCGTGCTCCTGGTGCTACTCACGCTCTTGTGCATCAACACCTTTGTCTGCACCACCGACCGGGTGGCGGCGCTTGTGGCCAGAAGGCGGCGCATGGACCGCTGGCGGCTCTTTTTCAAGCTTGCTCCCCACATCATGCACTACGCCATGATCGTGATTTTGGTCGGCTATCTGTGCAGCTATCTCTTCGCCCAGGTACTGGACGCCCGGACCTTGATTCACGGCCTGCCGATCACCCTTCCGGAGACCGACGCCCGCATCGAGCTTATCTCCTTCGACCCGGTTTATTACAGCTCGAACAGACTACCGTCCTATCATAACCGGGTCATTACTCCTTGGGTAACGCTACGGCTCATGGACGGCGATAAATCGCGAACCGCGGTGCTGGGGGTCGGCCAACCGGTGCGTTTCAAGGGGTACGGCATATTCCTGAAAAACTACAACCCCAAGAAAAAATCCGGCGGCATGGACCGTAAGGTTCGCATCGACCTCTCCATTCGCAAGGACCCGGGCGTGCCGCTCTATCTGGCCGGGTTGATACTCTTCACCATCGGCCTGGGCATGTACCTGACGGAAATGGTGATTTCCCGCAAGGCCAAATTCGCCGTGGCGGCCTGAACGGATGGATATGAAAACATCAATGCAAACAAGGACCCAGATCATGCACCCCTTTGTCAAAATCCTTATCAGCGTGCCGCTACTTGCCTCGCTGTTGCTGGTTTGCGGCTGCAGCAGCAAGGACAGTGAAAAAATGGGCTCGTTCATTCAGATCGGTGAGTTCACCGTCAACCGCATTTCCGACCAGCGCACCGATGTCCGCGACGGTGCCGGCCGCACCCTGGTACTGATCCCGCGCGATGCGCCGGCGCCTGAAGGGGTGGAACCCAGCCACATCGTCCGCACGCCGGTAAGGCGCGTGGTGGCCTATGGTTATTTTGACGTGGCCACCCTACGTGCCCTGGGCGTTCTCAAGGACACGTTGGTGGGGCTAACGACACCAACCGACCAATGGTACATTGATGAAATAAAACAAGGCATGGCGAGCGGCAAAATCGCCTTTCTGGGTAACGCCAGCAGTGTCGATTTGGAACGTCTCAAACAGCAGCAACCGGAACTGGTGCTCACCTGGAACCATGCTATCATTCCCATGCTCGATGAGTTGGGCATCCCCTGTGCCGTCACCTCCACACCGGTTGCCATGTGCCTTAACGCGCGCATGCGCTTTGTCCACTTCCTAGCCCCCTTTTTCAACCGCGAGGAAAAGGCCGATGCCTTTTTCGACCGGGTCAACCAGGCGTTGATTGATATCCGAGAAAAAACGGCCGACGCCGGGCCTCCCCCCAAGGTGATGTGGGGCGACATCTACGAAAAACGGGTGTTGGTTGAGCCGGGCAACGCCTGGGTGGGTGAATTGGTGGGGCTGGCCGAAAGTGATTACCTGTTCGAGGATGTATATGGCACGTCCTGCATCGAGATTTCCGTGGAGCGGTTCTTATACAGCGGCGAGGATGCGGATATTTTCTTTACCTACCGAACGGCCTCAGACGGCGTCACCTCAAAGGCCGCCTTGGCACGCATGAATCCATTGCTGGCGGATATCCACCCGGTAAAGGAGGGCAAGGTTTACGCGCCGCAGCCCCATTATGTTCAATCCGGCGATCACCTGGATGAAATCCTGACCGAGATCGCGGCGATTCTGCACCCCAATGCCTACCCCGGGTATAAACTCCGCTATTTTGTCGAACTCCCTGAAACCGACCCCACACCCTTGGGAGAACAATCATGAACTCGACTCAGGATGCCCTTCCCGGCCTGACTCCGCTGTCATTCCATCGGCCTATGGTCGTTTTCACGTTCCTGGGCTCACTGACTCTGTTACTGATGATTTTCAACATCGGCATCGGATCGGTTTACTTCTCCCCGGCCGAAGTGTGGCGGGCGATAGTAGCCCCCGAGGCTAATGCCACCGCCGGTGCGATCCTCTGGAAAATCCGCATTCCCCGGGCCATCGCGGCCATTCTGGGCGGAGCCTTTCTGGCGACCTCGGGCCTGCTTTTGCAGGTTTATTTCCGCAATCCCATTGTGGGGCCGTTTATCCTGGGCATCTCTTCCGGGGCCACGGTAATGGTTTCCCTGGTCATGCTCACGACGCTCACTGTGGGCATGACGGTGCTCTCACCCTTCATGACCACCATCGCCGCCTTTATCGGCGCGTACAGCGTCATGATGATTGTGGTGGCCGTGGCGTCAAGGGTAAAAAGTGGAATTACCCTTTTGATCGTGGGCCTGATGATGGGTTATCTGTGCAGCGCTGTAACCGCCGTGCTCACGGCCCTGGCGGAAAAAGAGAAGATCAAGGGGTTCGTGCTCTGGCAGTTGGGCAGTTTTTCCGGATTCAAGTGGAGCGAAATCGGCATCATGTTCTTTTGCGGCGGCCTGATCCTGGTCTTCATTTATTTAATGAGCAAACCCCTCAATGCCTTTCTGCTCGGTGAGACTTACGCCGCATCCATGGGCGTCAACATCCGGCGTTTCCGCGTACTGATCCTGCTCTTCGCCTGCGCCCTGGCCGGCATGATCACATCCGTTGCCGGTCCGGTGGCCTTCATCGGCCTGGCCGTGCCTCACATGGCGCGCCTGATTTTCCAGACGTCGGACAATCGTATTCTGATTCCCGGTGTCTGCCTGGTGGGGGCGCTGATCACCAGTCTGTGCGACTTGATTGCCCGCATGGTCCTATCGCCGGTGGAGCTGCCCCTGTCGGCCATTACCGCCTTTTTCGGGGCGCCGGTGGTTATCGGACTTTTGCTTAAACGAAGCGTTAAGATGTGATGGTAGCCGGCAAACAGAAAACCGCAAATTCATAAATGGAGTCTTTCAACATGCCTGTGACAGACAACAGACAACAAAATTCGGGAGGCGGCCGATCACCGGTCCTTTCCTGCAGGGACCTGACCATCGGCTACAAGGGCAAGGCCGTACTCAGCGGACTGAATCTGGATTTCGAGGCCGGTCAGTTTATCTCTCTTTTGGGACCCAACGGCGCCGGCAAAACCACCCTTTTGCGGACCCTTTCCCGACATCTGGACCCGCTCAGCGGTCGGATTGAAATCGATGGCCGGGCGCTTTCCCGAATCAGCTCCATGGAACTGGCCTCGGTCATGGCCGTGGTGCTTACCGACAAGGTGTCTCCGCCACTCTTCTCGGTATACGAATTCGTATCCCTGGGCCGTTATCCGCATACGGATTTTCTCGGCCGCCTGAATGGCGAAGACCATGAAGCAGTCCGTCACGCGCTTTGCAGTGTGCACGCCGACAACCTTTCCACGCGCACCTTCACCAATCTGAGTGACGGCGAACGCCAGAAAGTGCTGGTGGCCCGCGCCCTGGCTCAACAGCCACGCCTTTTGCTCCTGGACGAACCCACCATGCACCTGGATCTGAAACATCGCGTGGAAGTCATGGGTATCTTGCGCGATTTATGTCGCAGCGAGAATATCACCGTCATCGCCTCCCTGCACGATGTGGATGTTGCCGCCAAGGTGTCCGACCGGGTGGCCCTGGTCAAGTCGGGAACCATTTCGGATTACGGACCGCCGGAAACGGTCCTCGAACGCAACGTCGTGGCCGGGCTGTACGACTTTAACGGGGCGGATTTCGACTATCAATTGGGCAGCATCGAGCTGCGCGGTACCGGCGACAGCGGCCGGGCCTTCGTGCTGGCCGGCATGGGCAGCGGCGCCGTGGTCTACCGCATGCTGGCCAAACGCGGATACTCTATTGCCACGGGCATCCTGCATAACAACGATTTGGATTATTTTATCGCCTGTAGCCTGGACGCGACCTGCACGGTCCAGGAGGCCATGCAACCCATCGATCCGGCCCTGGTCGCCAAGGCTGGTGAGCAGATAAACAGCTGTGATGCGGTGATTGATTGCGGGTTTCCAATCGGTTCCCTGAACGAGGCCAGCATTGAGTTGCTGCAACTTGCCCTGGACAAAAGCAAGCCGATTTTCAGCCTGCGACGGGCCGAATCCGGAATTCCGTCGTCAAACGGGAATGGATTGCATCACTTCGACAACGTCAACGATTTACTCGACGGGCTCGACAGCCTGCGATCCCACAACGGAAAGGCCCCACAGACCAATGTACAAGTAGCCGTTTAACAACGAGGAGATTGAATGAAAGCCTATGCTCTGTGCCACTATTCGGCCACGGCCATTGAACTGCCCTCCCTGAGCGAGGGGATTCTGCAGTATCGGGATGACGGGGGAGATGTTCAGGTTCACGCCCGCACCCAGACCCAGCTTTTTGACAAGGCTCGCCGGCAGGCCTTTGTCGATCAGGCGCTGAAGGCCGATGCCGTCATCGTCACCCTGCACGGCGGCAAACCCTCTTTTCCCGCCTTCGATCTTCTCATTGAGGCCATGCAGGCGCTGCCCGAGGACCGCAAGCCCATGCTTCACATCCAGCCCACCGGCGGAGACGAGGACTCCGTGGAGGCGGCGCGGGACAACTCACCCCTGTTCGGCACCCCGGTCTGGGACAGCATCGCGGCCTACCTGAGGCACGGCGGCCATGTCAATTATCACCAACTGTTGATCTACCTGTACAACCATCTGTTTTCGGCGGACGAGGCGTGTCGGCCGGCCGTTGATCTGCCCCACGAAGGCATCTACCACCCGGACATGCCCGGCATCCCCGACTTCGAGCATTATCTGGAAAAACGGATCGATCCGGCCAAACCCACGGTGGGGTTATGGTTTTACCAGACTTACTGGTTGAACAACAATCTGGGATTCATCGACGCCATCATTCGCTCCGTTGAATCCCAGGGCGCCAATGTGATTCCCGTGTTCCATCAGCGCTACAAGGATGTGGATCGCGGAAACAAGGGCGCCGATTACATCGTCGAGCATTTTTTCATGGATGGGGACCGGTCACGCATTCAGGTGCTCATCAATCCCCTGCTCTTCTCTCTCACTTTGGCGGCACCCGAGTATAAAACGCTCTTGCCGCGCCTGAACGTACCCTGCATCCAGGCCATGGTGTCGCTCAATCCCTATGCTCAGTGGAAAGAAAGCCTCCAGGGCATGCACACCATGGATGTCTCTTATGCGGCTGCGCAACCCGAGTTCGATGGTGCACTGATAACCGTGCCCGTGGCCACCCGCGAGCAGGAGGCCGTCGATCCCATAACCGGTGCGCTTTTGGCTAAATACGTGCCCATCAAAGAGCGGGTGGATAAGATGGTTCGGCTCTCCCTCAACTGGGGACGTCTCTCGTCCAAAATCAACGCCGAACGCAAGGTAGCCATCATATTCCACCACTATCCGCCGCGCAACGACCGCATCGGCTGCGCCGCCGGACTGGACACGTTCGCCAGCGTCAAGAAACTTCTGGACCATATGCTCGAAGACGGCTACCGAGTCGAGAAAACCTATGCCGACGGCGACGAACTGGCCCATGACATGCTTAGTCGCATGACCTGCGACCGGCGTTGGGCGACGCCCGACCAGCTTGCCGAGCGGGCCGAAGCCACCGCCGGGCGAGAATGGTTCGGCGACTGGCACAAAGCGCTGCCCGAAAGCATTCGCGAGAAGCAGACCGCCGACTGGGGAGACGTTCCCGGAGACCTGTTCGTCCACGACGACAAAATGCTCTTTGCCGGCATCGTCAACGGCAATGTTTTCATGTCCATCCAACCGCCTCGCGGGTACCTTGAGAACATCGATGCGATCTACCACGACATGTATCTCTCCCCGCCCCATCACTACCTGGCTCAGTATCGCTGGATCAGGGACGTATTCAAGGCCGACGCGGTCATGCACGTGGGCAAACACGGCAGCCTGGAGTGGCTTCCCGGTAAGGCCCTGGGCCTGTCCGAGACCTGTTACCCGGACCTGGCCATCATGGAGCTGCCCAATATCTACCCCTATATCATCAACGATCCCGGCGAAGGCACCCAGGCCAAGCGCCGAAGCTACGCCTGCATCGTCGATCACCTGACCCCGGCCTACACCAATGCCGATCTGTACGACGACCTGGGCAAGGTGCAGGGCCTGGTCACCGATTATGCCGTGGCCGTGTCCGAGGATCCGGCCAAGATGGAAATCCTGCAACCCATGATATGGGAAGCGGTGGAAACAGCCGATTTAGACAAAGATCTGGAAATCGACAAGGAGACCGCCCTTGGCGATTTCGACGCATTTCTGGAACAGCTGCATGCCTACATCGAAGAGCTTTCCGACACCATGATCAACGACGGGTTGCACATCATGGGCTCTCCGCCCGAGGAGGCGCGGCTGGAGGAATTCGTGGTTCAGCTCACCCGGCTGGCCAACGGCAGCGTGCCTTCCCTGCGCGAGGCCATGGTGCGCGCCATGGGTTTCGATTACGACGATGTCCTGGATCATCGCGGCCAAAGGCCAAAACACTTCCGCGGGTTGAGCGGGGCCGAAATCGTGCGCAAGGCCCACGAAAAAGCCCTGGCCCTCGCCCACGGCCTGGCTGCCGGAGACTTTCAGCCCGAACAGGTACCGGCGGTTATCGAGGAACTGCTGGAGCGGCCCTCGACCGAAGCCGTTGAAGTCCTCACCTATATTTCCGAGACCCTGGTGCCCAACATTCGACGCTGCGTGGAGGAGATCGATGCCGGGTTCACGGGCTTTACCGGCGGTTTCGTCAAACCCGGCCCCTCCGGCGCCCCCACTCGCGGCCAGGCCGACATTTTGCCCACGGGCCGAAACTTCTACAGCGTGGACCCCAACAAGATTCCCACTCCGGCGGCCTGGGAAGTGGGCATGCGGCTTGGGGACGCCCTAATCGATCGCTACATGGCTGAATCGGGCCGTTATCCGGACAACATCGGCATCCTGGTTTACGGGACGACCACCATGCGCACCCGGGGCGATGACATCGCCGAGATTTACTACCTGATGGGCGTAAAGCCCGTCTGGGCCAAGGGCAGCGGCAACGTAATCGGCCTGGAGCCGATCCCCTCCAGCGAGCTAAAACGCCCCCGGCTGGACGTGACCCCGCGCATTTCAGGTTTTTTCAGGGACTCGTTCCCCAACCTGGTGGAACGCATCGACGAAGCCGTGCGCTTGGTGTCGGCTCTCAAGGAACCGCCGGAATCCAACTTCGTGCGCCGCAATGTCTACAAAGACCTTGAGGAATATCGCAAGCAGGGCATGAGCGAAGAGGACGCCTACCGTGAGGCCACCTTCCGCGTCTTCGGTTGCCCGCCGGGCACGTATGGCGCCGGTGTGGCCGAGCTGGTGGAGTCCAAGAACTGGGAAACCCAGGAAGATCTGGGCAACAATTACATCCGCTACTCCTCCCACGCCTACGGCCGAGGCAGTTACGGCAAACAAAAGCCCGATGTCTACCGTCGTCACCTGGCCCGCATGGACGTGACCGTGAAAAACGAGGACTCCCGGGAATACGACATGATGTCCTGCACCGACTACTACAATTATTACGGCGGCATGATCGTGGCGGCCAAGACCGTACGCGGCACGCTGCCATTCGCCGTCATGGGCGACTCCTCGGACCCCAAACGGGTTAAGATGCGCACCACCTTCGAGGAGGCCAAGCACGTCCTGCGCTCGCGGCTGGTCAACCCCAAATGGCTGAACGGTATGAAACGCCACGGTTACAAAGGGGCCGGTGATATCTCTCACATGATGGACGTGGTCCTGGGATGGGACGCCACCGCCGAGGTGATCGACGACTGGATGTACGAAAAGGTCGCCAACGCCTACGCGCTGGATTCCGAGATGCAGGAGTGGATGAAAGCGGTCAACCCCTTCGCCCTGCAGAATATTCTCGACAAACTGCTGGAGGCCATCAAACGCGGCATGTGGGACGCCGACGAGGAAATGGAAGAAGCGCTTCTTAATGAGTATCTGGATATGGAGGGGGAAATCGAGGAGTGGAGTGATGGGTGACCGACTTTCGGTTATTGGTTCTCGATGATCTGTGATCAGTAAACGGCAAACGGTAGCGCCATCGCTTTCGGTATCGATTCTTAAAATCGATATATTGGTTAGAATTGGTTGTTCTTGAAAGAAAGCTGATTTCGTGAAAAATCGTATCGTGTTATTTTTCGTTGTTGCACTGCTCATTCAGCCGTTTGATCTTTTCGCTGATGGAAAAAACCCGGAAACCGAAACTCTGAACACAGAACGCAAAACCCAAAGCACAAACAACGGAGACACAATCATCATCACCGCCGAGGAAATCGCCACCATGCAGGCCCACAAAATGGCCGATGTGCTCAACCACGTGCCCGGGGTCAGTGCCGGGAATACGTCGGTGTCGATTCATGGGATAAGCAAGGTCAAGGTCTTCGTGGACGGCCGCCCCATCAACGATCCCACCTCCAGTCATGGTTCCATCAAATGGGACATGGTCTCGCCGGAGCAGGTGGAGCGCATCGAAATCCTGCGCGGCAAGGGCAGTCTGCGGTATGGCCAGGACGCCTCCGGCGGCGTTATTCTCATCACCACCAAGCGAACCCAAAACCTGACCGGAAATGTTAAAACCTATGCCGGCAACCACGGCACCGGCTATGGCAATG
Source organism: uncultured Desulfosarcina sp. (assembly GCA_963668455.2). GTDB lineage: Bacteria > Desulfobacterota > Desulfobacteria > Desulfobacterales > Desulfosarcinaceae > Desulfosarcina. The sequence goes on along the minus strand of CAXXOY010000005.1, from coordinate 1,068,442 downwards.
CCAACGTACAGATGACCAAAGGTTCCTGGGCGGCCGGCCTGACCGGCGGCTACGAGACCTCGGATGGGTATAAGGTCAACAACGACAAGGAGCGCTGGAAAGCCGGCGCCAATTTGACATATACCCTGGACGAAGGCAAAAGCGCCACCTTTTCGGCCGATTACCTCGAGGATGAACGGGGGCTCACCGGGGTGCCGAGCAACCCCACGCCCCATTCGCGAAAAAAGGCCGAAAACACAAGCCTTTCCCTGCGGGCGACCTGGCTCCCGGTGACCAGCACCACTTTTTACAACAAAGGCCGCACCCACAACACCGATGCTGCCCGGGGGATCGATCAGACCTTGAGGGTTTCCGAGTTGGGCGAAGATCTGGCGGCGACAATCGGTACCGGCGACTGGGGAGAACTTAACACCGGCGTAGCCTTTAAACTGGGCCGGGCCAGCGGCAGCAATTTCGACGATCAGCAGGAGGAAACTTACTCACTGTTCGCCTCGGAAACAGTTCATGCCATGGATAAACGCCTAACCCTGACGGCGGGGCTTAGGGCGAATATCAACTCCGCCTTCGACGATGCGGTCAATCCGGAAATCAAGCTGTCCCACAAGTGGGAGAAATGGCGCGCCACCCTCTCCTACAGTCGGGCCAACAATACCCCCTCGTTTCGCCAGCGCTACCGGGAGACCGCTTCCATACGCCCCAATCCGGATCTGACCATGGAGACAGCCGACAATTACAGTCTCTCCCTCTCCTCCACAATCCATGAGACCTTGACCGGAAGCGTCACCGTTTTCTACAACCGGCTTTCCGACCGTATTACCTATGTCACCGGAAATGACGGCCTCAGCCAGTACCAGAACGTTGGCCTGGTCACCTACACGGGCGGCGACATCGCCCTGGCCTGGACGCCCCATGAGTCCGTCAAGATCAAACCCGGCTATACCTACATGGAGGCCGTGGATGAGGACAATGACAAATGGCTGCTGGGCAAGGCGCGCCATACCGCCACCCTGGACATTTACTGGCAGCCCACCGATCCGATCTCCATTGTGGTGACCGGCAAAAGCGTCTCCAAGGTTTACCGGAACAAAGCCAATACCAGAAGTGTACCGGGATACACCATCGCAGGTCTGAGGGCCGAGTACGCCTTCTCACGCTTTTCCCTTTTCACCGACATCGACAATCTTTTCGATGAGACCTATTATTATGCGGACGGGTTGCTGGCCGAACCGTTTACCTGGACGGTTGGGATCAGTTTCGGCTTTCAGTAACCGATATCGATGCGTTATATGGATGAAAACGTGTACCTGTAAGAAGAGATAAAAGGATCGACATGCTAACCGGCAAAGCACAACATAATTCCTCGCTGAATGACGATAAACGGACCGGCAACCGATCACCGATTACCGATCACCGAACCGTCTTCCCTTTCGCCTCCATAATCGGCCAGGAGGATCTGAAACAGAGCTTGCTGCTGAACGCGGTCAATCCGGCCATCGGCGGCGTGCTCATCCGTGGAGAAAAAGGAACGGCCAAATCCACCGCGGTGCGGGCGTTGGCGGCCATCTTGCCCGAGATAGAGGTGGTCGAGGGCTGCGCCTATTCATGCCCGCCCGACCGTCCCGAAGCCTGGTGCGACCACTGCCGCGACATGGGAACCGGGGTGCAAACGCTCACAAGGCGTATCCGGGTGGTCAACCTGCCACTCAATGCCACCGAGGATCGGGTGGCGGGAGGAATCGATTTCTCGCTGGCCATCAAAAAGGGTCGGCGGGCCTTGCAGCCGGGGCTTCTGGCCGCCGCCCACCGGGGAATTCTCTATGTGGACGAAGTCAATCTGCTGGACGATCACATCGTGGATATCGTTCTGGACGCGGCCGCTTCGGGAGAAAACATCATTGAACGGGAGGGCATCTCCTTTTGCCACCCGTCACGGTTTATTTTAGTAGGCACCATGAACCCCGAAGAGGGAGAACTGCGCCCCCAACTGTTGGACCGGTTCGGCCTGTGCGTGGATACCGCCGGTGCCGAGTCGCCCGACGACCGGGTGACACTCATGCTGCGCCGAGAGGAATTCGACAGTGATCCGACTGCCTTCATGCAAGGCGTGGCCGAACAGAACCAGGCCGCCGCCCGACGCATTGAAACCGGCCGCAAAAACCTGCCCGGCGTGCGCATGCCGCGCCACCTTAGAAGTTTTATCAGCGAACTGTGCATTGAGAACAACGTGGCCGGACACCGGGCCGATCTGGTCATGGAACAGGCTGCCCTGGCCGTTGCGGCCCTTGAATCGGCACCCGAGGTAACCGTGGATCACATCCGGCAGGTGGCGGCCATGGTACTGGTGCACCGTCGCCGGGATGCCCAGCCACCGCCCCCGCCGCCTCCTCCACCACCCGAGGATTCTCATGATGAGGAAGACCCGTCCGAGGATCAACCCCCCGAGAATGAGGACCAATCCCGGGAACAGGAGGCCCAGGAAAACGAACACCCCCAACCCGCCGTGCCCGACCAGGGGAATCAGGGTCAGGACGACAGCGAAAACGAGCAGCCCGATCAAAGCCCGCCGCAACCGGATCAGGGCGAGGACCAGATCTTTGAAATCGGCGCCACCTTCAAGGTCAAACCGATTTCAGCACCCAAGGACCGCATCTTCCGACGGGGCTCGGGACGCCGATCACGAACCCGAGTTTCCCAAAAACAGGGTCGCTACGTCAAAAGCTGCATGAACCGCCAATATGGGGATATCGCCCTGGATGCCACCTTGCGCGCCGCCGCGCCGTATCAGAAATCACGCGGTAACGGCAACGGCCTTTGCGTACAACTGGCTGAAGCGGACATCCGCGAGAAAATCCGCGAAAAACGCATCGGCAATTTTCTCCTCTTCGCCGTGGATGCCAGCGGTTCCATGGGCGCGAGAGGGCGTATGGCCGCTTCCAAGGGGGCCGTCATGTCGCTTTTACTGGATGCCTACCAGAAAAGGGATCGGGTCGGTATGATCTCTTTTCGGAGAAACGACGCCGCGGTCAACCTGCCGCCGACCACCTCCGTGGACCTGGCCGGCAAACTGCTCTCCGAACTGCCCGTGGGCGGCCGCACCCCCCTGTCCGCCGGATTGGCCAAGACCTTCGAGCAGGTGCGCAATGTCCTGCTCAAGGATCCTTCCGCCCGCCCCATCGTCATTCTCATTACCGACGGAAAAAGCAATGTGGCGGTTGGCGAGGAAAAACCGGTGGATGAAGCCATGCGCCTGGCCACGGCCATGGGTCGTGACGAACGAATCCAGCACATCGTGGTTGATACCGAAGAAGCCGGGCTGGTCACCTTCGGCCTGGCCCAACGCCTTGCCGCGGCCCTGCAAGCCCGATATTTTAAAATCGACGACCTTAAGGCTCAGAGCTTGGTCAATATCGTGAAAGGACAACAGCCTTGAAAAACGCATCGATCTATCCCTTTACCGCCATCGTCGGTCAGGATAAAATGAAACTGTCACTGATTCTCAATGTAATCAATCCCGGCCTCTCCGGCGTCCTTATCCGTGGCGAGAAAGGCACCGCCAAATCCACGGCGGTGAGAGCGTTGGCCGATATTCTACCGGAAATCGAGGTGTACGCCGACGACCCCTTTCAGTTGGCGCCAGACGAAGAAGAAGCCGTTTATCTTGAAATCGCCAAGCTGCTGGGTACCGCCGGAGAAACCCTGCCGGCAGTCAAGGGGCGTAAGGTAAAGGTGGTGGAACTGCCCGTGGGTGCCACCGAGGACCGCGTGGTCGGCACCATGGATCTGGAGCACGCCCTTAAAAAAGGAGAAAAACGCATCGAACCCGGTCTCCTGGCCGCCGCCCATCGGGGCATTCTTTACGTGGACGAAGTCAACCTGCTGGACGATCATGTGGTCGATGTGCTGCTCGATTCAGCAGCCATGGGTGTCAACAGCATCGAGCGCGAGGGGGTTTCCTTTTCTCACCCGGCACGTTTTACCCTGGTCGGCACCATGAACCCCGAAGAAGGAGAACTGCGGCCGCAATTGCTCGACCGCTTCGGGCTGTGCGTCAATATCGAGGGCATCACCAAGGCCGATGACCGGGTGGCGGTCATGGAACGGCGGACCGCCTTCGACGATCACCCGGAGGATTTCATTGCCCAGTGGGCCGCCGAGTCCGAAGCCCTGACAACACGCATCCTGGATGCCAAGCATCTTTACCCCCAGGTAACGATCGCCAGGGAGCGGCTTTACGAAATCGCCCAAACCTGCCTGGACGTCGGCGTTGACGGCCACCGGGGCGACATCATTATTCTCAAGACCGCCAAGACCCTGGCCGCCTATGATGGCCGCACAGAGGTTGATTCGACGGATATTCAAAGCGCCTCCGAACTGGCCCTGCCTCATCGGGTGCGGCGTCAGCCGTTAATGGAGATTGCGGATAATGTTGAGAAATTGAAGGCGCGGGGAGCCGGTGGTCGGTAATCAGTGATCGGTGGTTGGTCATTGATGCCAAACGATCACGGACCACCAACAACTGGCCCTTAAAAGAGAAAGAACATGATAAACATACAGAACCTGCAAAAAACCTACGGCACCACAAACGCCCTCTCCGGCGTCGACCTGACTGTCCCCGAAGGTGAGCTTTTCGCCTATCTGGGGCCCAATGGGGCGGGGAAGACCACCACGATTCGCATCCTTACCGGCTTGACCCGACTTAGCGCGGGAACGGCCGCCCTCAACGGTTACGACATCAGGAACGCCTCCATGGCAGCCAAGCGCCAATGCGGTCTGGTGCCTCAGCATATCAATCTGGACAGTGAGCTGACCGTGGGTCAAAACCTGGATATCCACGGCCGTCTGTTCGGCATGTCGGGAGCGCAACGTAAACAGCGAATCGAGGAACTGCTCACCTACATTGAAATTCACGAGCGCATCGACAGTCTGATCAAGCATCTCTCCGGCGGTTTGAAACGCCGGGTCATGATCGCCCGCGCCCTTCTGCATGATCCGCGGATTCTCTTTCTGGATGAGCCCACCGTCGGGCTGGATGCCGGCATAAGGCGACGGATCTGGTCATTGATCAAGAAGATTCAAAAGCGTGGCACGACCATTTTTCTCACCACCCACTACATCGAGGAGGCCGAATTTCTGGCCGACCGGGTGGCGTTCATCGACAATGGCCGGATCGTGGCCGTGGACACGCCCAACGCCCTGATGGAAGGGGTCGGCCATTGGGCCGTGGATTGGGTTACCGAGGACGGCATGCAGTCCGCCTATTTTCCCAGCCGCGAAGCCGCCCAGGCTTCGGCGGCGGCCGGCAACAGCGGATTCACCCTGCGCCGAGTCAACCTTGAGGACGCGTTTTTGTCCCTGACCGGTAATAAGGTGGTCGCCGCTGAAGGAGAGGCAAAATCGCTGCATGGGGCAGGTCAAGGACATGGGCCGGGCTCCCATGGCGGTAGTAATGGCGCTCACAGCGCCCATGGTTCACACAGTTCTCACACGAATAAGGGCCATGGAGGTCATTGATGCAAGGATTCATCGCTGTCTATCTGCGGGAAGTTCTGATTCTCAAACGCCGGTTCAAGCGCCAGGTTGCCGGCATGGCGGTTTCGCCACTGCTCTATTTGATCGCTTTTGGCTACGCCATGGGCGGCGCGGTAAGGGTCGACGGCCACACCTATCTGGAATTTCTCATTCCGGGTCTGATCGCCATGAGCAGCATGACCCAAAGCTTTGGCATCGCCACGGATATCAACGTGGCCCGCTTTTACTGGCATATTTTCGAAGAGTTCCAGGCCGCGCCCATCCGTAACACTGCCTATGTGGCCGGAGAGGTGCTGGCCGGCATGACCCGGGCGCTGCTGTCCATCGGCGTTATCCTGATCCTTAGCCTTTTGTTTGGCGTACGGCTTAACTACGGCCCGTTGCTTTGGCTGGCGGTATTGCTCAACAGCTTCGTCTTCGCCTCCCTGGCCGTGGCCCTTGCCATGCTGGTCAAATCCCACGCCGACCAGAGCTTGCTAACCAGTTTTGTCATTACGCCCATGGCCTTCCTGGGCGGAACCTTTTTCCCTTTAGACCGGCTGCCCATGTGGGCGCAGAAGGTGTTGTCGGTTTTGCCGCTGACCCATGCCTCCCACGCCATTCGTAGCACGGCCTTTGGACAAAGTCCCGCTTTGCAGGATTATGTTGTGTTGATTGTGGTCGGCCTGTTGTTCTTCTTGATAGCCATGGGAACGGTTAATAAGGCAAGAGACTGATGTTGATTGAAACCTACTACAACGGCGTCGAAATCCACCGCGAAGAGAAAATCATCTACGCCAAATTCCTCCAGCCCCACCAGGTGCTGTCCACCTGTCGGGCGGCGGGCGGTCTGCAGGACGGCCTGGGTTATGTTCTGAACCACCAGAGCTGTGAGCCTTCCGGCCACCACCAACGGATGAAACCCGGCCTTTGGCGAGATCCCATTGCCTACCGGGAGTGGACCTGTGAACCCTACGGCCTTCCACCGGAATCATGCTCCACCATGGGCACGGCGGCCAACATGAACAATGCGGCCTTTGTGAGCGAAAAATTCCGCGATCTGCAAGTGGTGGCCGTGGTCACCGGTGGCGTCGAGGGCAACGCCGGCCGGGCCGGCGACCCGGCCTCGGTGTTCGAAACCGCCGACGGCTTCGAAACCTTGCCGCCGGCCACGGGAAAGCCCGGTCCGGGAACCATCAACAGTATGATTTTCATCAACAAACCGTTGATTTCCGGCGCCATGGCCCGAACGATCATGACCGCCACGGAAGCCAAAAGCGCGGCCCTCCAGGAACTGGCCGTTAACTCGCGTTATTCGGATAGACTGGCCACGGGCACGGGAACCGATCAAATAATTGTTTCCGCCATGCAAACCGATGATGTTCCCCTGACCAGCGCGGGTAAACACGCCAAACTCGGTGAATTGATCGGGAAGGCTGAGTATAAAGCGGTCAAACAAACCCTAGCCAACCAGAACCGGCTCACACCGGCCGGCCAGTGCTCTACTAAAATCCACCTTGAACGCTTCGGTATCGATCGCAATGGCTTGCTGGAAAAGATATGCCGCCACTTAAGCGATGAAGACGCCCAATTGCTGAGAAATTGTTTCTCTGCTGTCGAACGCGACCCGGTAACCGTTGCAGCCGTGGCGGCCATGGTGCACCTGAAGGATAAATTCTCATGGGGCGTACTGCCGGAAACCTGCTGGAGTGAGGTGATGGGCGCTTACGCAGCCCAAGTGGCCTGCGCAACCTGCGGCGATTACAACAAAATAAACGATTACCGCAACCGTCTGGCGCCTACCCGTCCGGAAAGCACCAACGAAGCATTTGTGAACCTGGCCTGCCGGGCAGTGGCAGTTGGGTTTGCAGACAAGTGGAGTGAATCCCGATGATCAGTGATCGGTAACCCCCAAACCCTGAACTCAAGACCAACAAGGAGGCCAATGACAAAATAAAGACATAATACCACAACCGGTCGCTTATTAATGAGCGACAATAGGGAATCCCGTGTAAATCGGGAGCGTGCCCGACGCTGTAACACCGCCTTCTTTCAGGAAGCAGGAAGGAATCGTTGATAGGCTTTATAGACGCCACTGTCCAGACCCAAAGGATGGGAAGGCCGCCTGTCAATCGGTGAAGCCAGAATACCTGCCGGTTAAGGTTTCATTAAAGTTCGCCGACGAGGATTCGGTTAGATACAGCCCCCTCCCCATGGGCCTCAAGCCTTCCCCGTTGCCTGATAACTGGCTTTATGTATAGGAGTAATTCCCTTGACAATGGAAATTCTAAAAAAATCCAATCTTTCGGTTCTGGTTGCCATGGTTCTACTCTTATGCTTCCCCACCCCGGGCGCTGCCGACACGCCGCTTCCCATCAGGTACTGGCAACTTATCGACGAGGCGCGCTACATTTATCGATTCGATCTGGAGCGTTTCAACTGGCGCCAGATCCGGACCATTCGCGAAGAGAACAGGACCGCCGGACAGGCAACCAAGCATTTTACCATGGACCAATTGCCCGCATCCATGGCCATTGCTCAGGCCGATTCCTTTCAGGCTCAAACCAAGGATAAGGCGATGGTCCTGATACGCGACCCCAACGGGATCACCATGGAACTGCCGCCCATGCCGGCCGGCGAGAACAATGTCAGCCTGCCCGCCGACAACAATCTGATCGGCAGGTACCTGCTGGGCGCTCGGGTTCCGTTGGGAGCGGGCGATGTGGATGGCGATGGAGCCACGGAGTCGGTTATTCTTTGCGCCAAACATCTGGTTTCACATTTCAAGAACGGCGGCCGCATGGGAAGCGCCTCGGTGGTCTATTTCGACGATACCGAGAAAATGCCCCTGGAAATCGGGCCGGTGATCAACACCGCCAAATCGAAATTCGGCGGCGGCACCCAAAGGCCCCACCGAGATTATAAAATGATGGTTAAATATGCGGGCCGCCCCCTGGCGGGCGGGCGCGTCACCGTCGTCGCCATCGGCAGCCAATGGCAAAAAACCGTTGTCACCGACGAGAACGGCATCTTCGAGATCATGCCCACCGATGATCGTTCGATTCAACGCGAGTGGCAGAAATACCTTTACACGGCCACCCACTTGGATCGGGAAAAAGCTGCTTTTTACATCGCCACACTGCCCACGGTGGTTTATAAAAATCGCCCTGAGTGGCGTTCCAAGACCATGGGATTCGCCTTCTGGTCGATCATCGGCACCGGCGTCACCCTCCTGATGGTGTTCGGCCTCTACCGTCGGCGCAGAAAACGTGACAATCAAGCCCTGACCGTCTTCGATAGTCGCAAACCCGAACGCTGAAAAATCGGAAAAATCGTCAATGAAAATCTCAACGCTACGCTGGAGTATTCTGATCGCCTCTTTTATCATCCTGCTTTTCGGTGCCTATGGCGGATTGTATTTCGGTTATATCCTACCGACCTTTTCCTGCTGCTATGTGCGCGCCCGGGCCGGGACCTGCTTCATGCTGACCCTGCAACAGACCCTGGGCATGTTTACCTGGGAGAGCATGGCCGTTTTTTTCGAAAGGCTTTTCTACTTCTCGCTGTTGGTCATTCTCATCGGTCGGGCCTGGTGCGGCTGGGTATGCCCGCTGGGGTTTATTCAGGATTTGCTCGACCGGCTGCGGCAGGCCGTGGGCCTGGGCTATGTCCGCTTTTCGGAAAGATTGCGCGGCGGTCTGGCGTGGATCAAATGGGTGTTTCTCTCGGTCGCTTTGCTGCTCCCCATATGGGCAGCCTTTCCGGTGATGTGCCCGGCCGTGGCCCTGGGACTTCAAATTCCCTTCTGCCAGCTTTGTCCCGGCAAGTACCTTTTGCCCCTGTGCCTCGGCAATCCTGACCGCATCGCGGTCAATTACGAAAACGGCACGCATCTGGTGATGTCCACCCTGGGCCTGGCCTTTTCCATCATCGCCGTCCTCGGCGCCTTTATCAAGCGCCGCTTCTGGTGTGCGTTCTGTCCGTTGGGACTGATTCTCTCCTGGTACCGCAAAATCAGTTTTCTCAAATTGGAGAAAAACGATGCCGCCTGCACGCACTGCGAAATCTGCTACAACGTTTGTCCGTCGGAAATCGCCGAGGTGTTTCGCTCGCGCGGGAAAAAGGACGTGACCTTCGGCGAATGCACGCTATGCCTTAAATGTGTCGAGAACTGCCCCGAAGATGGAGCGCTGAAAGCCACCTACCTCGGTAAAACCATTTACCGATCCTCACCCGACAAATTTTTTACCAAGCGCGGAATTACCAAAACAACGATTGCACCGGTGACGGCCAATGGCCCTATTCAGAAAAGCGAGTACAAATGAACCTCAGCGAAATAGCTGATAAACGAACCAGGCGCTTTTTAAAAAGCATCGCCAGAAGTGCGGCCGTCGAATTGGATCACCTGCGCTCGATTCCCGGCTCACCTGAAGAGCTGGATTATTTCTACGATGTGTTGGAAGCGACCTGGGTGCGCAATGATCCGGAACCGATGCCGGGCGCCCGGACCGATAAGAAACTCTTCGTGGGTGTTTACTGCATGGTGGTGCCCGAGGAGTTGATCTACGCCGCCGGCGCCATCCCGGTACGGCTGTGCGCGGGATGCTTCGAGTCCTCCCAGATCGGTGAGGACCGGGTGCCCAGGGATGGCTGCCCTCTGGTCAAATCCTCCATGGGCCTCTCCATGCAAAAAGGAATCAAGGCCTTTGATCTTTGCGACGTGGTGGTGATCCCCACGACCTGCGACGCCAAACGCAAACTGGGAGAAGAACTCTCGGCTTTCAAGGAGGTCTGGATGATCGAAACGCCTCACATCAAGGATGCCGACGCTTCCCGGCGGATCTGGATGGAGCAGATGTACGCCCTGAAGGCAAAACTTGAAGCCGTCAACCAAAACGGCAACCGCGGCAGAAAAATCACCGGCCGGCGCCTGGCGGCCGCCATCGACAACGCGGCCCATGCGCAGTCGGAAATGCGGCGTCTGCTAACCCTACGGACAGCGTACAACCCCGTTGTCTGGGGCCGACAGGCCACAGCGGTGGTCAATGCCTACGGCTACGCCCATGTCACCCGATGGACCGAGGCCCTGAGACGATTGAACGACAGGCTTTCGGCCATGGCCGGTGACGGCGAATTCGTCGCCGGCGACGACCGTCCCCGCATCTACATTGCCGGCAGCCCATCGATCTTTCCAAATTTAAAAATTCCCACCCTGGTGGAAGAAATGGACGGTCTAGTGGTCGCCGACGAATCGTGCACCGGGGATCGGTATCTTTATGATCCGGTGGGAAGCACGGAGAAAAACCTTTCCGATCAGATGCTGAATATCGGCGCCCGTTACCTGGCACCTTGCGTCTGCCCGTCGTTCACGCCCAACGAGGATCGCCTGACCCTGATCCGGCGCATGGCGACCGATTTTTCCGTGGATGGGGTCCTGTATCATGTGTTAAAAGGATGCGTGGTTTACGATTTCGAGGTTAACCGGGTCGAACGCACACTGCGCGACGACCACATTCCCCTCCTGCGTGTCGAAACCGACTACAACCCCGAAGATGTGGAACAACTCAGAACACGTGTCGAAGCGTTCATCGAAATGCTCAAAACCAAAAAGGACCGTTCGAAAAAAGCGGCGTCGTAGTTCAAGGGAGAGAACCAATGCAAACGTTTTATGCCGGCATCGATGCCGGCTCCACCTATGTCAAAGCCGCTTTGGTGGACGAAAACCAGGCCCTGGTGGCCTTTGACCAGAAACCCACCGGTATCGACGCCGACGGAACATCGCAAAAAATGATCGCTTCCATGGCCGAGGCCAACGGTATCCAGGCGGAGCAAATCCGTAAAACCATTGCCACCGGGTACAGCCGACGCAACATCGGCATGGCCCAGGATACGGTGACGGAAATCAAGGCCCATGCCCGCGGTGCTGCCTGGGCGGCCCCTGACGGTATCGACATTCGCGCGGTTATCGATATCGGTGGACAGGACAGCAAGGTCATCGTGCTTGACGACGACAACGAAATCGCCAATTTTGCCATGAACGACAAGTGCGCCGCAGGCACCGGTCGCTTTCTCGAATCCCTGGCCCGGGTGCTGGAACTGGACATCGCCGATCTTGGCCCGCTTTCTCTTCAATCAACGTTGCCCCTTACCATCAACAGTACCTGCGTGGTATTCGCGGAGTCGGAAGTGGTGTCCCTGATCGCCCGCAAAAAAAAACGCGAGGATATCGCCGCCGGCATTCATCACTCCCTGGCCAAGCGCATTGCCGCCATGGCCCGCAAGGCCGGCGCCAAACCGGAAATACTGCTGACCGGTGGCGGGGGGCGCAACGCCGGCATCGCTGACGCCCTGGAAGAAGCGCTACTGGAAGACATCCACGTTCCGGAATATCCTCAGCTCAACGGAGCCGTGGGTGCGGCACTGATCGGAATGAAGGAGTAATCTTTATGGAAACAATCAGTCGACGTTCGTTCATCAAACAAACAGCCGCGGCAGGCGGTTTGCTTTTGGCGACACCATACCTCGAAGGCCGTGATCTGTTTGCCTCCTCTTCCACGAGAACGGGCTATTTCGGGCGAGAGTTTGGAATCGATGAAGGATTGTGCGCCAAGCTTATCGATATCGCGCTTTCGCGCGGCGGGGACTTTGCAGATCTTTACTTTGAGCATAACGTGGGTAATTGGCTGATGCTGAAAGACGGCCGGGTGAGTCAATCCCACACTACCGTAAAGCTGGGCGTCGGCATTCGCAGCGTAAAAGGCGATCAGGTGGGCTACGGGTACACTGAAGAGTTGACGCCCGAGGCCATGGCGGCAGCAGCCAGAACCGCCGCGTCTTTGACCGATGGCCCGGCCACGGCCGCCGTCCCGGCGCTCAGGTCAATGAAACACCCCGATTTCTACCCCTTGAGAAATACTGATCAAATTTCCCTGGACCGCAAGCTTCCCTTGGTGCGCACCATCGACAAGCGCTGTTTTGAAAGCACGCCGGCCGTCGTCAAGGTAATGGCCGGATTTCAGGACAGCCTGAAACGCATCATGGTGGTCACCAGTGAGGGGACCGTGGCCGAGGACACGATTCCCCGCAACCTTCTGTTCGCCAGTGTGGTCGGGCGGAAAAACGGACGAATGGAGCAGAGCAACTGGCGATTTGGCGGCCGTTATGATTTCTCGTTTTACTCGGAGGATATGGCCCGCCAACTTGCCGACGAAGCGGTAAAACGCCTGTTGACGCAATTCAATGCAGTGGCCCCGCCGGCAGGAGAAATGCCCGTTGTGTTAGGCCCCGGAGTTACCGGCATCTTGCTTCACGAAGCTATCGGCCATGGCATGGAGGCCGATTTCAACCGCAAAAAAATATCGATCTATAGTGACATGCTGGGCAAAAAGGTCGCGGAACCGTTTGTCACGATTATAGATGACGGCACCATTAATCACCAGGTCGGCTCCATCAACGTTGACGACGAGGGCTCGCCGAGCCAGAAGACCGTTCTGGTGGATAAGGGTATCCTGACCAGTTACATGCACGATAAGATCTCGGCCCGGCACTATGGCGTCTCTCCCACCGGTAACGGTCGCCGTGAGAGTTATGCTCACTATCCTATGCCGCGCATGCGTAATACCTATATGCTGGCGGGCGAGGAGACACCGGAGGGACTCGTGCGCAAGGCGAAAAACGGCATCTATATCGAGGATGTTACTAATGGTCAGGTGAAAATCGGTGAGGGAGATTTTGCCTTTTACGTCTCCAGGGGACGCATGATCGAAGACGGCAAGCTCACGGCCCCCATCAAGGACATCAATATCATGGGCAACGGGCCCAAAATGCTCACCAATATCATCGCCGTGGCCAACGACCTCAAGCTCAGCGGGCAAGGCGGAGGCAACTGCGGGAAAAACGGCCAGACAGTCCCCGTTTCATTCGGTTTGCCCTCCTGTCTTGTAAAATCAATGACCGTCGGCGGCATTCGCAAGCAAGGAGGTCCGGCATGAAAAACGAAGACCTTTGCCAATGGGTTTTAGAAACGGCCACCAAGCATGGCGCCACCGACTGTAAAATCCGCCTGACCAAGCGTCGGCAGGTTGAAATTAGATATCGGATGAATCGGCCCGAATCGGTCAAAGAGGCAACTACCCGCAGCCTCTGGATGTCGATCTATGCCGATGGCCGGTATACTTCCCAATCCACCTCCGACCTGAGAAAATCGGCGCTGACTGCGTTTATCCCGGCGGCCTGTGCCGCTGTGCGGCATCTTGATCAAGATCCTTGTCGAACATTGCCAGGCAAGGCGTATATCGAAAACCAGCCCCAACGCGATCTCGACCTTTACGATCGACAGGTGGCTGAAATGGCCATCGATGCCCGGCATGAGCTGGCGGCGTCCACCTGCAAGGCATGCCTGGAGCGGGGTGGAGACCAACTGATCGAGGCGGCCGCCGGAGCGACTTTTTCCGAGAAAGAAACAATACGTCTGGCCACCAACGGTTTTCGTGCGACAACGTTGGGCACATCCGTCTGGCTCTCGGCATCCATGACAGCCAGGGATGAAGGCGAGAGAAAACCCGCTGGCTTTTCCCATGCCGCTTGCAGACATCTTCAGGACCTGCCCGATGCCATGGCCCTTGGCAAAGAAGCCGCCGAACGGGCGCTGGATCTTTTGGGCGCTAAAAAACTACCCTCCCAAATACTGCCCGTCATCGTGGAGAACCGCACGGCCGGCCGACTTCTGGGAGGCCTTGTCTCGGCCATGAAAGGATTCAACATCCAGCAGAAGCAATCTTTTCTGGCGGACAAGATGGGCACGTCCATCGCCGGGCCGCTTTTCTCCGTGATCGACGAGCCTCTGCTCGTAAAAGGCATGGGAAGCCGTCTGTTCGATCATGACGGCCTGCCATCCAAAAGCAGAACCTTGATTGATCATGGGTCGGTCAAGACGTTTTTGATCGACTGGTATCACAGCCGCAAAATGAACCGTGAGCCCACAACGGGAAGCGTTTCCAACCTAACCATCACGCCCGGAGACCCGTCCATTGAAAAGATGATGGCCGATGCAGGCCGGGGGATACTAGTTACCGGATTTCTTGGCGGCAACGTCAACCCCACCACCGGCGACTTTTCCGTGGGCATCTCCGGTCAGTTATTCGAAAAGGGGCTGCCCATTCATGCCGTTGCCGAGATGAACATCGCCGACAATCACCTGCAATTTTGGAAGAAGCTGACCGCCGTTGGCAACGATCCATGGACGTTCGGCAAATGGAGAATTCCCAGCCTGGCATTCGATGGCATCATGGTGTCGGGTGGATAATGGCCGGAAAACGGCTATTGGTATCGGAGCTGCTGTCGATTAGGCTTTAGAAAACAAAAAAGAAAGAAGATCATGAAAAAAGGACTACTCATCGTCAACACAGGCGATGGCAAGGGAAAAACAACGGCGGCCCTGGGGCTTGCCATGCGGGCCGCCGGCCATGGACTGAAGGTCTGTTTTATTCAGTTCATCAAAGGCAGCTGGAAATACGGCGAGCTGGAATCCGTCAAGAAGTTCTCGGACACCATCGACTTTCACGTCATGGGCAAAGGGTTTACCTGGAAATCGGACGATCTGGAGAAAGACCGGGCCGCAGCGCGTGAAGCCTGGGAATTGGCTCGCAAGGCCCTGACCGGCGAGAAATACCAGCTGGTCGTACTTGACGAGTTCACCTACCTGTTGATGTACAACATGATCGATTCGGAGCCGGTGATGGAAGCCCTGGCCGCCCGTCCAAAAAACCTGCACGTGGTGGTGACCGGCCGGGGAGCACCGTCGGAGCTGGTCGAAATCGCCGACCTGGTGACCGAAATGCGACCGGTCAAACACCCCCTGCAAGAGGGGATCAAGGCGCAAAAGGGAATTGAATTTTAAATGCAACGACTGCTCAACATCAGCACCCACCCCGGTGACCCGGAGATGTTCGACGACGATTGGTCCAAGGCCGCCGCATTTCTCGATCATTGGGGATTTGACGGGTTCGAGCTTTATCCGGTGGGAAACTACCCTTTCCAGCGCATTCCACCGGAAGTCATCGGTGGGGTGCATCTGCGCTTTTTCGTCATCCTGGCGCCCATCTGGCGCGGAGACCACCGGCGGCTCATGGAAATCTTCGGGGACTGGCAAAGCGTGGAGCATTTCTATGGCGGTCGCGACGCAGCCTGGATCGCGGACGTCTATGCCCGCCAGCTTAATCTGGCCAAGGCACTGAAGGCGCCTTATGTGGTGTTTCATCCGGTACACTGTGAACTGGACTACGTTTACAGCTGGAACTTCCCCTGGAAACTGGAAGACACCCTGAATTTATGCGCCGAGGTGATCAACGCGGCCACGGCGGCCAGCGGCTATGACGGCCTTATTCTCTTCGAAAATCTCTGGTGGCCCGGGAGCTTCCGACTGGATAATCCGGAAGAATTCGATTATCTTGTTTCCCGCGTTGATCACCCGAACTGCGGCATCGCACTGGACACCGGACATCTTCTCAATAAAAACCCGCGACTGGAAAACGAGCGTCAGGCAACCGACTATCTGCTCGAATGCGTTGATCGGTTGGGAAACCATGCAAACCATATCCGCACCGTGCATCTGACCCGAAGCCTTTCCGGAGACTACATTCGCCAATCGCAGGGGATCGCCGATCCCTACCAAAATGATCAAACCTTCTGGGAGCGCTTTAATCGGGCGAGGCATCATGTGGATCACATCGACCAGCACGATCCTTTCGAGACCGAATGCATCGGCGAGCTGTTCGAGAAAATCGATCCTGACCATGTGGTCTTCGAGTTCACCTTTAAGAACAAAAATCAGTGGGAAGACAAAATCACCAGGCAGAAAAACGCCCTGGCAAATTGTCTGTGGAAAAAATAACCCCCACTGATCCATGAAAGCAGCATGCGATGCCGGCACTTCTGGAGGGTACCGGAATTCGTCCTGCAGGGCCTGTGACAAGGTCAAGTTAAACTACATTTGCAGGTTAAACACCACCAAAAGGGAGGAAGAAAGAATGTACTTATACTGGCGTGTACAAAACGACCTGGACTGTATGGGAGAAGTGATCCATTTTCATGATCCCGGTTTGATCCGCTGCCTTCAAATTTGGGTGCGCAAGAATATATCCGGGCTGGCCATTGCGGCTGACCATTATCCGTGCACGACGCTTGCGCTTAGCCGGAATTGATTTGATCCACTCCCAAAGTAGGCGATTCAAATTTTGGCCACTATATCTTGGGACTTCTCATGGTTTGATATACACGCTTGGCCTCACATATTTTAACCCATGCGTCAGCCCGCTCAGGCTTTCTGCGCCGCCGATAATAAAATAGCCTTGAGGTTTAAGCGCCCGGCAAAGGCGAGCAATAACGTTCTCCTTGGTCTGCCGGTCAAAATAGATCATTACGTTTCTGCATAAGATTACATCGAAGCGGGTGCCGGGCGGTGTATCTTTCAGCAGATTGAATTTACCGAACGTAATCAGACTGCGGATCACCGGTTTTACTCTTACCGACCCATGCCACTGGTTACGGCCTTTCTGGAAATAGGCTTTGAGTATTGGTTCGGGAATCTGGTTGACACACTTGCCTGAATAAATACCCAGTTGTGCCTTTTGCAGGCAGGTATCGGAAATGTCGGTGGCCAGAATGGATGGAATCCCTCCCTGCTGGAGACAATATGCGGCCAGGGAGTACGGCTCTTCTCCGCTGGAGCAGGCCGCACACCAGATATCCGTGCAATCGGGTTGGATAAATTCAAAAGATGCCGGTTCCCTGAAAAAATAGGTATGGTTGGTGGAAACGGCATCGATAAAACAGGCCATCTCCACCGGATCTTCAAGAATCTTTCTATAGTATCCGCCAGGAGAAATGTCCAGCAGACGAAGCCGTTTAGCGATACGCGTGTTGAGCAGTGCACGTTTTTCGTCATTAAGGCGGATACCGCATTCCCGGTAGACAAGGGCGCAGTATTTCTCGAACTGACGATTGGTTAGGCGACTTATCCCGAGTTCCATGCAAGTTCTCCCATTCTTAGAGCCTACTGAACCATGCTCAGTGCTTCTCGAGCAATTTCACCCAAAGGTACGATTTTATCCACACCGCCCTTTTTGATAGCCTCTTTGGGCATACCGAAAACCACGCAGCTTTTCTCGTTCTGAGCAATGGTCCGGGCGCCGGCCTGCTTCATCTCCCATAGCCCGGAAGCTCCGTCGGCTCCCATACCGGTCATGATTACGCCGACCGCGTTTGCCCCGGCCGTGCGGGCAACCGAGCGAAACAGGACATCGACCGCCGGCCGTTGATGGTGAACCATGGGGCCGGTTTTAACTTCGACATAGTAGCGGGCACCGCTTCTGCGCAGCAGCATATGCTGGTTTCCCGGCGCCAGAAGCGCCTGACCGTTAACAACAGAATCGTTGTCGACGGCTTCCTTGACCCGAATCTGACTCAGGCCGTTCAGACGCTCGGCAAAGGATGCCGTGAATTTGGCCGGCATATGCTGTACAATCACCATCCCCGGGGCATTCGGGGGCATGGCCTGCAGGACCGTCCGAATCGCCTCGGTGCCTCCCGTGGAGGCGCCTATGGCGATAATCTTGTTGGTGGTATCGACGATAGACAACGCAGAGGTTCCGGGCCGGACCGCTTGCGCCTTATCCGCCTGATGCTTATTGAGGTTGACATGGGCCACGGCACGAATTTTATCGGCCAGTTGGAGCCCCATCTCACCCACGGAATAGGCCGTGGTGGGTTTGGAGACAACCTCAAGGGCACCTGCCGACAATGCTTCGAGCGCCATTTTGCTCCCCTTTTGGGTCAGGGAGCTGACGATGATGACCGGAATTGGGTAGTACTTCATCAGTTTCCTCAAAAAGGTAATGCCATCCATGCGAGGCATTTCGATGTCCAGCGTCACCACATCCGGTTTCAGACTGACGATCTTGTCACGGGCCACGTATGGATCGGGGGCCGTGCCGATCACCTGAATACCTCTGGCCTTGGACAATTCCTCCGTGAATACCTTGCGCACCACCGCCGAATCATCGACAACCAGCACGCGAATCTCTCTATCCATCACTTATTCTACCCCTTTATCGGTTCCGTCCTGCATATGAACGATTTGGCTTAAGCAATCAGCTAGTCCCTTATCTCATACTCGGCTTCCATGATCATTTGATCGTCCAATGTCCGAATGTCGAGGCAACAATAGCCCGCTTGACGGCAACCATTACACGCCAAGTCATCGTCGCCAATTATCTGCGGAATACTCAAGTCAAAGACCATATCCACATCGTAAAGGCTCAAGGTATTACCAGCCAGCATGTTAATCATCTCTGTGAGGGTCTGGCAGACATCGGTTTCATCCAATCCGTCCGTATCGACACCCATGAAATCAGCGGAAATGGCGTGGGCCAGAACTGACGGAACCATCAAGCGAAAGCAACCACGCACAGGGCCGTCAAACCGCAGCACAACCCCCACAGCGTTGCAGCCAACCGGCAACGTCACTTTCTTCTCACTGCCCGAGACATCATCGATGACCATGAAATACATGGTTTCCAGCACTTCAGAAATCGAGGCCTTCATCGCCTCCATCAAAAGAGTCCGGTCCATATTCAGGTTCTCCTAATATGTTGTTGAGCGTTTGCCGAATGGCTTCAGGCGTAAACGGTTTTTTTATGTAGGCCGCGCCATGGGCCACAAACTCATCAACCCGGGCATGACTACCTTCGGTGGTGACCATGACAACCGGTATGGTTTTCATGAAGTCATCTGTTTTCAGTCGTTTCAACAAGGTCAGGCCGTCCATGTCCGGCATATTGTAATCCGTCAGGACAAGATCCATCCAGTTTTCATCCAGCCGTGACAGCGCCTCGACACCGTTGGCCGCTTCAAAAAAAGTGCCGACATCGAAACCCGAGGCTCGAATGATCTTTTTTATCACCGATCGCATGGGGCTTGAATCATCGACGATAAGAATATTATAAGCCATTGGTTGTCTCCTTAGATCGTAATTTCTCCTTGCCCGGACACCTTGATATGGGCCTGGCCACTGGCGATATCCAACCGGATGGTTCGGTTGCTGGTGCCTCCGGTATCCTGGTAATCGATCACCACGTTATTACGGTGAAAAATTTTTCGAACCGCCATTTCATTGCGCTTACCGATGTTGAAAAAGCCTTTTTGATCAAGGACCTGTGCGCCGCCCACAACGATCACACGCATGCGCCGTTTTTCTCCACCCAAGCCATATACCGTTTTGAACAGCCGCGGGATACCTGAGTCGGCAAACATATAGGGCCGGCTGAGCGCTTTGTCCGGATCAAGTGAAGCCTCCGGAAGCATGAAATGTAATAACCCTCCGGCCTTTGCCACCGGATCGTAAACAGCAATGCCAATGCACGATCCCAATGAATATGTAATCAAGGTGCTTTTGGAATCCTGGCTGGCCTTCATATCGGAAACGCCGACAACAATATTCACTATTTATTGAGCCTTTCCTTTTTCTTTGATCAATTCATGGATAAGCCCCAGATTCCGGCAATATCAAGAATCAAGCCCACACGCCCATCGCCTAGAATGGCGCCCCCGGCAATACCAGGGATATCTTTCAGGACCCCGCCCATGTTTTTGATCACCACTTCTTCCTTTCCCAGCAGTTCATCGAGAAACAGCCCTACCTGTTGTCCATCGTATTCCACCGTCACCACCAATCCTTCCCAGGGATCACGGGCATGGGACTGCACCCCGAATATCGCTTCCAGGCGGATCAACGGAATAAGTTTTCCGCGCGAGAGGATCATCTCTCCTCTTCTTTCCACCGTCGAACACTGCTCGGGAGCAGGTCTGAAAGATTCAATAATGGAAAGCGCCGGAATCACATAACGCTCTTCACCGACACGTACCAGCATACCTTCAATGATAGCCAGGGTCAGAGGCAGGGTAATGAAAAAAGTCGATCCCTGACCGGCGACCGACTGGATATCCACACGCCCCCGCAGCCGCTCAATGGCTTTCTTGACCACATCCATTCCCACACCGCGTCCCGAAATTTCCGTCACCTTTTCAGCCGTGGAAAAACCCGGCTGGAAAATCAAGTTGTGGATTTCCGACTCGGTCAGGCGCGAGTCGTCATCAAGCAACCCGTTGGCCCGCGCTTTTTCGACAATACGCTTGCTATTCAATCCCCGTCCGTCATCGGTGATTTCCACCACAATCTTTCCACCTTTATGGTAGGCTTTAAGATATATTGTCCCGGTTGCCGGTTTACCCGCCGCTTGGCGTTCTTCCGGCAACTCCAGACCATGATCCATGGAATTACGGATCATGTGCACCATGGGTTCGTATAGTTCATCCACCACATTACGGTCCATTTCCGTATCCTCACCGACCATAATTAATTGAACTTGCTTTCCAGAGCTTTTACCCAAATCCCGCACCAGACGCAGCATTTTCTGAAACGTGGTTTTAATGGGCACCATGCGTAAAGACATGGTTGTGGTCTGCAAGCTGGAAGTAATCTGGTTAAGTTGCCCCATCGTGTGTAAAAGACACTGATCTTTTGCCTCACGAATATACGGGTGCTGCCGCAGCATGGATTGAGCGATAACCAACTCACCGGCCAGATCTACAAGGCAGTCCAGTTTGATTGTATCTACTTTGACCTGCAAATCCATTTTCCGACCGGCAATTCTTTTTTGTTCCCTCAACGCTGCAGCCACCTGTCTTGAGCCGGCTGCCTTGTCTTCGATGAGGATACGGCCGATCCTTTTTTCCGGTGCTTGTCTCTGTTTGGTAAGTGCCGCCGTGAGCGCCTCCGGAGCCACATCGCCCTTTTTAATCAGGATTTGACCCACAGGCTGATCCACCACTGCCTGCGGATCTTGAATAATTGCCATGCGCTTAACCAATCCAGTAATATCTACACCGATATCGAGCGAGCAACCGCTTTCCATACCAGTCCGAACGCCCACGATCATCTTTTTAAGCAGATCCACTGAATCGAGAATCACATCCACAATATGCTCATCTACTGTCAATTGGCCGCCACGGATTTTATCTAGTAAATTCTCGGAACAATGGGCCAGATGGTTGATACGTGTGAATCCAAGAAAACCGGAAACCCCTTTTATGGTATGAAAAGCACGAAAAATCGCATTGATGCTTTCCGGGTCTGATGCATCCTGCTCCAGATCGACCAGACTGACTTCTATAGCTTCCAGCCCCTCAAGGGACTCAATGATAAAATCCGACACAATATCTCGGTCTTCTTCATCCATGTCCACATCGGGGCAGCTGAAGGTATCTGTTGCTTTTGGTGGTTGAGCATCCTTGGCATTGGCAAACGCCGGCGTATCGGTTGGTTCGGTAATGGCATCTGCCGGTACGGAATCAGGAAGGCCGTCCAAATGGCGGAACACAGTCTCCACGTCAATATGGTGCTCAACCTGATCACAAATTGACCGGAAGAGACTTTGGAGACATTCAAGGCCGGATTCAAACGGCTCCATGTCGTTTTCTTCGCGCAATACGACCTTTTGCAGATACACAAACAGGCGGTCAACAAGATTTTCAAAATCGGCTGACTCAATCCATTCCGCCTCTTTGCGCAGTTCACTGAGACGGTTAAGCATCTGTCCCATGGCGGGGATGTCTTCTCCATCCATGGTTACCAGGGTCAAGGAAAGCGCTTCGATATGCGTGCTTATTGATTCCGTTCGGTCATCCATAAAATCCATCCTTTTCACGCTATCTTTAGAAATCCTCGAAATCACGGTCCATCGGGATTATTTCCTCCGCAGTTTTAAAATTCATTGCGCCATGTGACATCACCGGCTTGGGCGTTTTTAGGGCCGCGCCATTTCTGCCACCGACGCCCATGGGTGTATGAGGATGGAATTGTTTGTTGTTGGTTTGTATTCTTTTGGTGGTCGCGCCCTGGACTGTCTTTGCATTTTTCGAAGTGCCAACCAACGCCACCAACTCGGCCACGAACTGTTTCATCTGCTCGGCCTGGGCATTCATCTCCTCGGCTGCCGATGCCGACTCCTCTGCATTGGCGGCGTTTTGCTGGGTAACCTTGTCGACCTCGTTAACGGCGGTGTTTACCTGACTGATTCCCTGCGCTTGTTCACTAGAAGCGGCTGCGATCTCCGCCACCAATTCTCCTACTTTTCCCGAAGCGCGGGCTACTTCACTGAAGTTCTCATTGGTTCGGGAAACGAGTTCACCGCCGTCCTTGACCTGTTTTACGGTCCCCTCAATCAGGTTGGCTGTATTTTTAGCCGCATCGGCCGCACGCATAGCCAGGTTGCGCACCTCGTCGGCCACAACTGCAAAACCGGCACCGGCTTCTCCGGCGCGCGCCGCCTCAACGGCTGCGTTGAGCGCCAGCAGGTTAGTCTGAAAAGCGATCTCGTCTATGGTCTTTATAATTTTTGATGTTTCCTCGCTGGCCTTTGAGATTTCCTCCATTGAATGAATCAGATCACCCATGGACTGGTTGGCCGTGGTGACCACCTGGTTGGCTTCTTTCATCAGTGTGTCGGCCTGGTTTGCGTTTTCCGCATTTTGCCGGGTCATGGAAGACATCTCTTCCAGTGAGGAGGAGGTTTCTTCAACCGACGCTGCCTGCTCGGATGACCCTTCGGCCAGACTCTGGCTGGCGCTGGAAACCTGACTTGAGGCCGAGGCAACCTGCTCCGCGCCTTCGCTAAGTCCCTCGACAACTCGGGAAATGGCGCGGGTGATACCGCGGGTAATGGTAAATGCCATCAGCGAACCGACAATCAAAGCAACCATGAGCCCCACAATCATAACGGTAGAGGCCTGGCCCAGGTGTTCATCGGCCAATGTGGCAATGTTAAGGGTTTCTTCAATACCTGCGGTTGACGTAGACTGGACACGTTCCAATATCTTGATGCCGGCCTGGCTGCTCAGTTTGCTGAGTTCATCTCGTTTGAACCAGGCGGTCAGGTATTTATCCATGGCATCAACGTATTGCCCGGCAGCCCTTCTTATATCCGCGATCTGCCGCAGGTTCACATCCTGCCGGGTAATGGCCGCCAGATTGTCGAACTGCTTCTCGATCGTTTTCAAGTCGGCAATGGCGGTTCTAATCAGTTCCGGTTTACGGGTGGCCTGGGCTTTGAGATTGACAATGCGGGCGGCGTTGGCGCTGTTGATAAGCTCATTGACCATATTAATTTTGCGTAAACGTTCGAGCATAATGACCGCCGAAACATTTTCGTTAATCTCCTTTTTCATGGCCTTGACCTGGTATTCGCTGAAACTGTTGCAGGCCTCCATATAGGTGGCTGCGGCATCTACCATCTTTTGTAACAGGTCGGCCAATGTCTCGTTTACGTTGACAATTTCCTTGGCGATCTGCTCGTAATCGTCAACGCCTTTTTGCGCCTCGGGAACGGCGGCTTTTAGCTTGACCAAGTTTGGAGAACAGTCAGCCAGCGCTTTAAGATCTTCCAGGTGTTTTCTGACCGATTCCAGCTTATCCTGTGCCTCGGTATAATAATGCATCCCCTGGGTGGTCGCATAACCGCGCATGGCATACATGGTCAACAACGATGCCCGTTCCACCGCGTTGGCCAATTTTACTTCAGGAGCGTACTCCGTGGCCAATTGACTGGATTTTGCTCCCACTTGTTTCATGTTCCATACGGCGATACCGCCCAGTATCATGGCGATCAGGATCAGGAGGCCGAAGCCCAGACCAATTTTCGTGCCTAATTTCATGTTCGCAAACATTCAGGTTCTCCTTATCAAATGCTTGAGTATTAAAAGGGTATATGGATGACGTCGAAAGCCACTAAGCGGCCTCGGCCAAAACGGCCAGGTCATCAGCACTCAGTACCTCATCGATGTCCAGCAGAATTTTGACCCTGCCATCGACTTTAGCCATCCCCAGGATATAATCCGTGTTAAGCCGGGTTCCGAAGGTCGGGGTATCCTCTATCTCCTCACCCTTTATGTTGAGCACTTCGCTGACCGAATCCACAACGACGCCGATAACAAGATTTGCCCCTTGAGAGTCGATTTCCACCACGATAATGCACGTGCGCTCATCGTAGTTGATGGCTGGCATGCCGAATCGGAGTCGTAAGTCCACGACCGGGATTACCTTGCCGCGCAGGTTGATGACTCCTTTGACGAAATCGGGTGTCTGGGGCACCGAGGTAATGGACATCATGCCGATGATCTCTTTGATTTTCAGAATGCAGATGCCGTACTCCTCTTCCAAAAGGGAGAAAGTGAGATATTTCCCTTCTCGCTCCGAAAAGTCGCCCTTGTCCGTTTCGGAAGATTTCCCTGCGCCTTTGCCTTCACCTCCCTCCCTGAGCTGTTCTTTACTCATGTCTATTTCCATTTTCGCCCCCATGCGTCCTCCTAAGTAAAGGGTTTGGTTGTTTTTTCTTCGATTTTTGAATA
Source organism: uncultured Desulfosarcina sp. (assembly GCA_963668455.2). Classification (GTDB taxonomy): domain Bacteria; phylum Desulfobacterota; class Desulfobacteria; order Desulfobacterales; family Desulfosarcinaceae; genus Desulfosarcina. The sequence continues at coordinate 1,043,473 of CAXXOY010000005.1, read as the reverse complement.
GCCTTTCCCAACACCGAGCAGACATCGCCGTAATCGCTGTTGAGATAACTGATCAAACGTGGATAGAGGCTATGGCCTACGGCCACGGTTTCATAGTTTTGATTGGGCAGTACCAACATATTACGACTATTTCGTATGAACTCGGTCAAGCCGGCAAGCCGATATAATTCCGATAGATTGACGACTATTAACACCAGCCAGACATTCCCGGTAAACATGCGTCGCAAACGACATCCCAAAGATTTTACGTCCCCAAAGGTTTCCAGGGTAAGATACGGGGTATACGCGTTGATGGCATCCAACAGGCGCCGGCGTTGTTCCCCATCTGATGAGTAGATAAGTAGTTTCATTATATCCCTTGCCGTATCCCTCTCTCCATGCGTGGCTTCATGATTGATCACATTGCCTTACTATCAAAAAATGTGCCACAGTGAAGCGGACGCCGCCAACGCACACGATCAACTATAATATCAAATAGATATAAATTTTTCGGTTATCGCTTATATGCTTTTATGAGAGTATTTGTCCGGACGTCCCGGACGGCTGTCGAGGAAAATCGGACGGCTATCAAAAAGAATTGAATGCGCCAAAGAAGCAGATGAGTCTTTCTATAAAGATAATTGATGCTGCTTTAGCAGATCGTACAGTCGAGAGCGGGAAAGGCCCGAAATATTGATGGCTTTGCTTTTATTGTTATGGGCGGCATTGATGAGGGCTTGCAAATATTGTTTTTCCAGACGGCAAATGACTGACTTACGGAATGACTTGAATGTTTCCAGCGGGAGCTGAATGGCCTCACTCAAAGAGGGTCCGGCTTCGGTGGCCGATTCGCCGTTGATTGTCTTTTCAAGAGCCTTACCGATAAGCTGCAAGCGAATATCCTTGGGCAGGTGGCGGGCGTAAAGCGTTGCTTCCGGCCCGGCTTGGGAGATGGCGGTTTCGAGCGCATTGATCAATTCTCTGACATTGCCGGGCCAGGAATAACCTTTCAAAGCCTCGATAAAATCAGGAGCAAAATCTTTGTTCTCGATACCGTAACGCTGACATATTATCGAGCGATAGTGCGTCGCGAGCAGTTTGATATCATCTTCGCGTGCCCTAAGGGGCGGCAGGGTTATATTGATGGCCCGGATGCGATAGAGCAAGTCCTTACGAAAAGTGCCTTCCCTCACCATTTCTTCTAAATTCCGATTGGTGGCGGCGACAAGGCGAAAATCGCTGGGAATCTCTTTTGTGCCACCCACCGACCGGTATTTTCGTTCCTGAAGCACGCGCAGGAAGATTTTCTGGATGGCAAGCGGCATTTCACCGATCTCGTCCAGAAACAGTGTGCCCCCGTCAGCCTGTCCCACTAAACCATCCCGGGCTTGATACGCTCCGGTATAGCTCCCTCTTTCGTGGCCGAAAAGCAAGCTTTCCACAAGCGTTACCGGAAGTGCCGCGCAATCCACCACCACGAGGCTATCATCCCATCGATTGCTGTTCTGATGGATCGCCCGGGCAAAGAGCTCCTTTCCCGTTCCGGTTTCACCGGTGATCAAAACATTAGCATCACCACTGGTAGCCCTTGCCAGATGGTCGAAGCACACCTGCAACGCTTGGCTTTCGCCGACAATGCCTGAACACTTCACGGGCACCGGACATGGGCGATGCATCATTTTTTCCTTGTGGTATTCCAGCAGATACTTCAAGTTAAGTCTTATATCTTCATCTTTGCGGGCATAGGTTTTCTGAATATAATTCCAAGCGCCGTCGCAAATGGCCGCTTCCGCGTCGTTCAAGTCGCCAAGCCGGGTCAAAACAACAACTTCCGGATGTGAAGGCGCCTGGCAGATCCGTGATACAACCTCCACGCCACGACCATCGGGCAGATTGTCACTCAATAACACAACATCGTATGTATTTTCTTCAATCGCCGATAACCCCTTACTCAGGGTGGTCTCCCATTCGACCTCGCATTGCATATTTTGGGTCACCCTCGTCACCCTACGAAAAACATTTTCTTCATCATCGACAACCAAAATCTTTCTCATGTTCCTTTTCTCTTCAGCGCTTCCAATAGTTGGTATTCAAGGCACACAAGGCATTGGCCAGTGCCTATTAATCAAGGGGCGTTATCGGCAAATAATCGTGTACTCTTTAGCCGGCTATTATAGTTTCATGAGAACAACTAACAAATATCATATTATCAAAATAGCATTTTATTAAATTTGTTAGAGATATATTAGCCAAATGTTTCCCGTTTTTTCGGACGAATCGTCCTATATCGTCGTACACCGAACCGGCCCATAAATGCAGGATAGAAACCACCCAAACATTTTAGCTGACAATTCAACAAGTTTAGCATTTCCATCACGTTTGAGAAGTTGGCATGCAATTTGTTTACTAAAGTTTGCTAAATTTTACTAAGCCGCCATCCGCAGTAGTACTTCCACGAGAGAATTAACGACGGATTTTCGTTGCAACGGGAAAACCCTATTAAAATTACTGTCCAGCGCGGCTTTTGCAACAGACCGGCGAACATCGGAGAAGGCAAAACCTTTACGGCCGTCGACAGCATGCCGTCGTGTTGGTGCCTTCTCCATCCGGCAGGCATAAATCCAGGTGACGGTGGTCGCCAACATGCAAAAGTGAAGGTGGTTGCTGACGGCTTGCGGATGCCGGGTCTGGGTTTCGGCACTCCCGATGTCGCGTTTCAGTTCTTTGAAAAAGGCTTCGATCTTCCACCGGGCGCCATAATACTCGACAATTTGCTGAACAGATAAAGTTAAATCGGTTGAGTACAGCGCTACCCACTGGGTCTGGCGGTAGACCCACACCACCTTGATCGCGCAACGAATTGTCTTGAGCATAAGGACCCGGTCATAGGCGACTATGGTCCGGTCGCGGCCATATAGATTGACGGTATATTCTCTTGCCAAGGATTTAAACATAACGGCCAGCGACGTAGCGTTGCCGATCTTTTTACCATATTTTCGGGGACGCCCCGGCCGAATGGAGTGTGGACCCGGCAGCTCAAACAAATTATTGTTCGATCTAAGCCTCGAGATCATATTAACCCATATGCCCAGTTTGTCGCGCAACGGTTTCCAAAGACCGTTATTACCGAACCATGAGTCCGTGACGATTACGACTTTAATGTTGTGAAAGGTTTCGGCAATTTCCGTGATCATCTCGGCGGCCATGGCAAGCTTGCTTTTGAATGCCAATTTCATTCCATGGCTGCGGTTCATGCCTTTGATACTCTTTTTCAAAAGATAGAACCGGTAGCTCAATGGCAGACAGGCCCACCGTCCTTTGATCTTTTTCAACAGCCCCACGGCAACGATGTTCTGTGCCCATGGATATTTGGATTGGTTCTGCTTGGCGGCGTGATCGAAAATTTTGTCGCAGCCAAATATTTTCTTTCCTGTTTTTGGGTTGATACAATCATCAAGTGCTATCAGCAACATGCCATTGGTCATCGGCTCCGGTATCGCTTTCCACAGCGTTTGCCACAACCGTGTCCAAGGAATTTTTGGAGAGGCCATGAACGTGTAGAACTTTTTCCTTTTTATCCAATCAAAACCGAACACCGTTTTGAGACATCGCAGGATGTTGGATGTTTTTGACGATGTAAATGGAACGATGATGGCAATGACCGTGTATACGAACCAAACACTACGTTCCTGGGCTTTTCCTGATTGTGGGAATTGGCTTTTGAGTTTTTTGAGAATGTCGTGTAGTATAAACATGCGAGGCCTCCAGGTTTTGGTGTTTTTTTTTCGTGGTAGAAGAAATATACCACAACCTGGCCTCGCAAACAACACTAACATTCCGTATTTATTAGATTTTTTTACGTTTTCCCCGAAGTCTTGGAGAGTATTTACAATGATATCAATAGGTTACGGCGCACCCAAAATTTCGTAACTTATTGATATCATTGACTATTCTGAAGTCAGTCATAAATTCATCAGCGCGCGAGTGGCTATAAAAAAACGGGAAACTTCAGTTTGTTTAATCAGTACCGGGAAATCATCCAAAACGGTGTGCGGGGCAAAATCATTGACCTTGATCACGGGCATCGAACTCCTAATCAGGCCCACTCAACGGAGGAAGGAAAAAAATGAGCTACAAAATCTTGACTACCGATGACAGCACCACTATCCGGAAAATCGTAAAAAAAGCATTTGCCAATTACAACTGCGAGTTGTTTGAAGCCGAAAACGGCGTGGAAGGGTTGGCCATGGCATTAAAGGAAAAACCGGATCTAATCCTGCTGGATGTTACCATGCCGGTCATGTCGGGAATGGAAATGCTTGAAAAATTGAAAGCTGAATCACAAACCAAAGACATTCCGGTAATCATGCTGACGGCTGAATCCGGCAAAGAAAACGTCACAAAATGTGTTATGATGGGCGTTCAAGATTATATTATAAAGCCTTTTAAAGGAAATGAACTTACTGAAAGGGTAAGTAAGGTATTACGACTTAAAAAAATATAGGTCTTTATATCGGAAGTGTTTGGATGCTTGGTGCGCCGCCCAGACTTCACAAACAGGCCTGAACAGCAATAAAAGAGATGTGGAAATCGGGAACCGGCATTATCAACGTCCAGGCCCTTCAAGACTTTTATTTCAAAATAACCCGCAAAATCTCCGCCACATTACCACGGCAGATAGCCTGTGGAATCGTTGAAACCTGCTCAGACGGGAAAGTAGTAACACCGCATTTCGACGATGCATTAAAAGCATCGGAATTTGAAAAAAATATATGCTATCCTTTTGGGACGCCATGATTATAGCGGCGGCTTTTAAGGCCGGCGCATCCATGGTATGAACCGAGGGTCTGTCCGACGGCCGGACCGATTGGGTCATCCGGATCGTCAATCCCTTAAATGAGTATCGTCATTCAAGGCGGAACAACAATGCTAAAACTCGCCATTTACGGAAAAGGCGGCATAGGCAAATCGACCATCGCCGCCAACCTGTCGGCGGCAATGGCGGAGAGTGGCCGGCGGGTGTTGCAGATTGGCTGCGACCCCAAACACGACTCCACGCGGCTGCTGTTGTCCGGCCGCACAGTCATGACCGCCCTGGATTACATGCGCCAGACCACGCCCGTCGAACAACGCCTGGAGGATCTGCTGCACACCGGATACGGTGGCGTGGTCTGCGCCGAGGCCGGAGGGCCGGAACCGGGAGTGGGTTGTGCGGGTCGCGGAATTCTCAGCACCTTCGCCTTGTTCGAACGCTTGGGGCTGCGCACCGAGAATTTCGACGTGGTGATTTACGATGTCCTGGGCGACGTGGTTTGCGGCGGATTCGCCGTTCCACTGAGGAAAGGCTTTGCCGATGCCGTGATGGTTGTCACCTCCGAAGAGTTCATGGCCATCTACGCGGCCAATAATATCCTAAAGGGGATTCACAATTTCGATGGTGCCGGCCCGCGCCTGGCCGGCATTCTTCTTAACAGTCGCGGGGAAAATGAGGATTCTCGCCCGGTGGAGCGTTTTGCCAGCGCAACGCAAACGCCCATCATCGGCAGAATTCCCCGCAGTGAGCAATTCCGGGCGGCGGAGAAAAGTCATCGCACCATTGTCGAGGCCTTTCCCGACGCCTCCGAGGCGGAACTGTTCCGCAATCTGGCCCGCCGCATGGATCGGAACGTCAATCTGGTTTCCGCCAGCCCCCTGGCTGATGAGACGCTCGAACAAATCGTGCTGGGCAATGCCGAACCCATCTCATCCCCATCATCAATTTCCCCGACGTCCACTGCCGACCAGGAGCCGGTCCTCCCGGCGGCCACGGCCCCAAACTACACCACAAGGCTGCTCTCCAAAAGCATGCTATATAGAGAACCTCTCCACGGGTGCGCCTTCACCGGGGCCATCAGCACCACGATTCAGGTACGCGGAGCGGTTACCGTGGCCCACGCACCAAGAAGTTGCAGCCACATTGCCGGCAGGACGGTCCTTTCAAGTGGGCTACGCTCGCGTCGCAATGTCGGCACAATTCTGCCCCGCCAACTGGCGCCGGCCCTGATCAGTACCGACATGAACGAGGAGACCGCGGTTTACGGCGGCGGCGACCGCCTGCGGAAAACCCTTAAGAATGTCCTTGCAGGGAACCCAAAGGCAGTATTCGTGGTCAACGCCTGCCCGCCCGGAGTAATCGGCGATGAACCGGAGGCCATTATCCGGGAAATGACTGACGAGTTTCCGGATATCCCCATCCTGCCTATCACGGCGGACGGCAATATCCGGGGCGACTTCATGCAGGGGTTGCTCAATGCATGCATCGAGGGAGCCGCGGCACTGATCGATCCAAACGTGGGACCGAAGGACAATCTGGTCAATATCCTGGCTGAGAAAAACATCGCCAACAATACCGAGTCCAACTTCAACGCCATGACCGAGCTTCTCTCAAGCCTCGGGATCACGGTCAACTGCCGCTTCGTGCGTGATACCGACGTGGAGGACCTTGCCGGTTTTTGTAAAGCGCGTCTTAACCTTCTGGCCTACGACGACCATTTCGGGCGGGTGCTTCGCGATTTTCTCACGGACCGTTTTAGCGCTGTCTTTGCCGAACGCCCTTTTCCGGTGGGCTTTCATGAAACCGCAAGCTGGCTTGAACAAATCGCCGCCCATTTCGGTAAAACTCAAAAAGCCAAACAAATAATCGCCGACCAGAAGCCACTTTACCAAAAGCAAATAGATAATCTACGCCCCCACCTGGAAGGCCGCCGGCTAATGATCACGAGTTATATTCACGATGTGGACTGGATCATCGAAACCGCTTTTGATGCGGGAATGACCGTGGAAAAGGTTGGGATTCTCGATTACACCCAGGATAGTATTTTCCGTACCCGCTTCGATGGGCGTTTCGAGGTGGAGACAGGCTATACGGCCCAAAAGCGAGACGCGGATCTGATGTCAATCCGTCCTGATCTGCTGCTTTGCAACTATGTCCCCAATCAACTGCCAATCGCCGTACATGCCGACGGAATCCCGCTTTGCCCGGATGCGGGGTTTGACGGTGGTATTATGCTGGCGAGTCGTTGGGCGACCCTGATCAAGGCTCCGGTGCGGGAAGGATGGCGCGACGATGCCACATTCTAATCGAATATTTGAACTGACACCGGACGGATTTACCGGGGCCATCATGGCTGTGGAAGGTATCCGCGACGCCGCCGTGCTGCTCAACGGCCCCACGGGGTGTAAATTCTACCACGGCGCCATGTCCGACGGCCAGGTTCCACGCCAGGGCTCCATGGACCCGCTGCAATTCGCCGAGGAGTTTTATTTCGGCCAGCCACGAGTGCCGGCCACCTACCTGGACAATCAGGATTACGTTTTCGGGGCCAACGAAAAGTTGGAGAAGATTCCGCCGGCCGTTGCCGCCAAGGGACACCGCCTGATTGCCGTGATCAATTCGCCGGGCGCAGCCCTGATTGGTGATGATCTTGACCGATTCATTACTGCCGCAGGTCTGCCGGTTCCCTGTCTGGCCATTGAACAGGCAGGCTTTTCAGATCGTTTTTCTCAAGGGTTCCAAGAGGCGATGTGCCGCGTGCTCCAGCGGCTGACGCCACCCCAGTTGCCCACGCAGGCCAGACAGGTCAACCTGATCGGCCTGTCGGTATTCCACCGCCACTGGGAGGGGGATGCGGCCGAACTGACACGCCTGCTGGCTCTGTGCGGGATAAAGGTCAACACGGTGCTGTTTGCCGGCTGTACAATTGGGGAATTGGAGCGTATTTCCATGGCCGAACTCAACGTGGTGGTGCACGACGAATTCGCCGATGACCTGGCGCCCTTTTTAAAATCCAATCTGGAGCTTGCCACCCTGAGCCCGGTCAAAGGCGCACCGGTGGGATTCCAACAGACACATGACTGGATTCAGGGTACCTGTGAGGCCCTGGGGGTGGACCCCGCACCGGCCATGCAGGACATTGACCGGGCCAGGCAACGGGCCTATGACCTACTCAGTCGTTTCAACGCCTTGACCGGTCTGCCGCGCGGGTCAACCTTCGCCCTGATCGCTGACGGTTCCATGGCACTGCCGCTGACCCGATGGCTCTATGATTATTTGGGAATGGTGCCCGTAGCGGTGGTGGTGCGGGAGGCCACACCGACATGCAGTACGGCCCTGGAACAATTCCTGGAAGATATCGGCTGTTCCGAAACCCTGGATGCGGACTTGACCAGAGTGGCCCCCGATCTGGTATTCGGCGGGGAGGATGTCATAGGGCAATTTTGGGCGCGCGGCATTTCGGTGAGTGGAATCGACATTACATTGCCCGGTAATGGATACCTTGAAGTAATCCAGCGGTGTCAGTTGGGCGTTACCGGTACGCTCTGGTTGCTTGAGCGCATAGTAAACGGCCTATTGGAACTGGCTGCTTCTTGAGACTAATTAGAACTTTAAATTCTTCTTCATCCCCTTGAGGGTTTTCTCCCCAATTCCATTGACCTTCAACAAATCGTCCGCAGATTTAAACTTCCCCATTTTTTTCCTGGTTTTGATGATCTCTTCAGCTTTCGACTTCCCAATTCCCGGAAGTTGCATAAGCTCCTCTTTCGAGGCTTTGTTGATATTCACCGTCCCCGTAAATGATTTTGATGCTTTATTTGTTGTTTTCTTAGTTATCTTTTTTACTTTTTTGGTCGTTTTCTTTACCTCTGAGCTTTTGTTTGCAGTACTTGAGCTCTTTTTGTTGCTCACTTGACTTTTGGAGGAAGTATTCTTTTTTGAAGAGGAGGACGCGATAGACAATGAGCTTACGCAAAACAAAAAAGATAAAACAACCAACAAGGATAACAGAACCTTATATTTATTGCGCATAGTATTTCTCCTTTTATTTAAATAGCTATGGGATAAAAAATACACATAATTGTTTTGTGTTACACGGTCAAGGAAATTTTGGTACTGTTTCACGCCTTCATTTTCCACCAATCACAACGCTTTGGCGGGGTCGTTGATAATCCATCCGATCACCGGTTACCGATCCCCAACTTCCTCGATCTCTCCCTCGGCATCCAAATACGCATCCCGTAACGATTCCAGTGTTTCCTCTTCCGCCTGCCACATGCCACGGCTGGCGGCTTCAAGCAGCTTATCGACAATGTTATGCAGGGCATAGGGGTTGACCGTATTCATCCAGGCGGCCATCTCCGGGTCCAACGGAACCTTTTCGGCAAAGCGTTGGTACATATGGTCATCCACCACATCGGCGGTGGCATCCCAGCCCAGGATAATGTCCATGGCCTTTGAGATGTCGCCGGCGCCTTTGTAGCCGTGGCGCTTGAGCCCTTCCAGCCACTTGGGATTCAATAGCCGGGAACGAAAAATATGCCGGGCCTCCTCGGTAGTGGTGCGCACCTTCACCTGATCGGGATCGGCGCTGTCACCGGCCAGGGAGAAAGGGCGCCGCCCCTGCACCGCATGCACCGCCGTAATCAACCCGCCATGGTAGTTGTAAAAATCGGTACAGGCCATCATGTCCTTCTCACGGCTATCTTCATTCTTAACCGTTACCGCCATGCGGCCAAGCGTCTTGCGGAAAACCGATTCGGCCGGTTTGCCGAAAACGCCCTGCCCATAGGCATGGGAAGACCAGCGGATATACATCTCACCCAAATCGTCGGTGGTTTCCCACTGTTTGGACTCCACCAGTTGAGCAACGCCGGCCCCATAACTACCAGGAGGCGATCCAAAAATACGGAAGGTTGCCTGGCGGAAAGCGTCGGCTGCATTCAAACCATTATCGGTAAAATCCTTGACATCCCGAAGTACATGGCGACGAATGAAATTACTATCCGGTTTCTCCTCAAGGGCGGCCACCATTTGCACGGCCTTATCGATCAAATCCATCAAAAGAGGAAAGGCGTCACGGAAGATGCCGGAAACCCGCGGCGTCACATCAATGCGCGGCCGTCCCAATTCAGCGGAAGGAATAATTTCAACGCCGCGCACATTCCCCGACCCCTTTTGCCATACGGGCCGCACGCCAAGCAGATAGAGTATCTCAGCCACGTCGTCACCCTTGGAGCGCATGGTGGGGCTTGCCCACAGAATCAGCCCCACATTGTCGGGGTAGTGGCCGTGCTCTTCCCGATAGCGGACAATAAGCGCGTCGGCCAGTTTTTTGCCGGTTTCCCAGGCCGCCGGTGTAGGAATTTTCTGGGGATCGACCGAGAAAAAGTTGCGGCCCGTTGGCAGAATATGAGCCTGCCCCCGGCTGGGGGCGCCCGATGGTCCGGGCGGCACAAACCGCCCTTCCAGAGCATCCAGACAGGCTCGCTGCTCATTTGTTGTTTTCTCTATCCGTGGTTTCAAATCATCACGGATAAATCTCAAAACATCGGTGATGGCCGTATCGCAATGGCCAAGGTGGCGGTGCTGAAGGCTGGTGACAGCCTCCGGATTCCCATAATCCGAGAGCAGATCGGCAACCATGTTTTCACACAGATCATGCACTTTACCCAGCAGTTGTCCTCCCGTCTCTCCGGTTTTGGTATCCATAACCTTTCCCCGGTTTTGAGCGAGAAAATCAGCGTCAAATCCCAAAGCTGCAGCTACGGTGCGGCGTAAGGAAGGCACCTCGCCATTGGCCAGACGGGTCATCTGCACCAGGGTCGTGACCAATGGTCGACCTTCCGGCGGCTGGCCGAGAACATGCAGGCCATCGGAGATCGCCGTGTCTGCGATTTCGCCTAGGGTTTCGTGCAGTGTTTCCAAAAAGTTCTCTACATCGGCCAGGGCATGTGCCTTATCAAGATTAAGATCCTTCGTTATCTCGGCCTTCTCGGCCGCCTCCCAGATCATATCCACCAACAGATCGAGCTTGCCCTGGTCCTGAAGCCTTGCCGCCTGATAATCGGCAAGCAAATTCTCCAGCTCGGCCAAATCCTCGTACAGGCCAGCGTTGGTCAGGGGCGGCGGCATATGATCGACGATGCAGGCAAAGGAGCGGCGCTTGGCCTGAGTGCCTTCTCCAGGATCATTGATGATGTATGGGTAGATGTTGGGCAAATCGGCAATGGCCAGGTCCGGATAGCAGGTTTGAGAAAGTCCGACAGCCTTGCCCGGCAACCACTCCAGACTGCCGTGTTTGCCCACATGAATCACGGCATCGGCGCCAAAGGTATCGGCGATCCATCTGTAATGCGCCAGATAATGATGCGGCGGAGAAAGATGCATGTCATGATACAACTTGTCGATTTGTTCGAAATATCCCCGGGGCGGTTGAATGGTAAGAAAGACATTGCCATTGACCATCCCCGGAAAGAAGAGACGATCCTCATGCACAAAAAGATCGCCGGGCATGGCGCCCCAGTCCTGATTCATCTTCTCGCGCACCGCTGCGGGCAATTTTTCATGCCAGCCCAGGTACTCCTCCGGCCCGGCCGAGGCCTGGGCCCGGGTGGCCATCTGATCCATGGGCAGCCAGCGCCGGTCGCAGGTCATGGTGGCGAGTAGATCGTGGGCCAGGGCATCGCCGTCGGAATACTCTTTTTCGATCTGGTAGCCTTTTGCCTGCATGGCCTTTAACAGATCCACCACACTGGCAAAGGAGTCCAATCCAGAAGCACAGCCGATACGGTCATTGCGAGGCGGATAGTGGTGGAAAACGATGGCGACCTTTTTCTCGGCGTTGGTTTTTCTCCCCAGTGCCGCCCAGTTCAGCGCCAGGCGAACCATACGGGACATACGCTCGGGAATGGGTGTGTACTTGTTGATCGCCGAACCGGTCAAGGGATCGACGTCCACACACTGTTTGGAGGCCACCGGCACATTGATGAGTACGCCGTCCAGCTCAGGTTGAGCGACGCTGATGGTGATATCCACGTTGTTGAGGCCCTGCTCGCTCTCCTCCCACTCGTCGATGCCACGCCCCGTGGCAATGGCCTGGATAACCGGCACCCCCAATTTCTTCAAAAGGCCCCGATACTCCGGGGCGGCGGTTTGCAGGCTGAACATAACCGGATTGATGAGAACATCGATAACCGGCCGCCCCTCGTGCATGAAAAAATGGTCGACCACGTAATCCGCCCCCCGGTTTCCCAGGGCGGTATCCTTGAAGCGCATGTGGAAAACGCAGATCACATTCGCGCCCCGGGATTCCAACTCACGAACCATGGCGTCGATGTGAGCTTTGTTGTTGCTGGTCCAGAAATTCTGATAGAACCAGATACCCGCCGTGGGCTTGGCGGGATCGAGGGCGGCGCGGTATGCATTAAAATCCTCGACATAACCATGATCCGGATGATACAGGCCCTCATAAGGGGGGCACAGCGGGGGGTTGACGTCGACACCCCCGCTGCCGACCCGGTTATATAAAAACCGCAACAGATGGTTGAGATTGTCCACCCCACCATAACGGTAGTAGCGGCTGAGCGTCGTCCAGGCATCGTCTTCCAGACCATCGGAATATTGCTGCACCAATTTCATGGTTTCCGGATTACTGCCGGTGGGCTGAATATGAAAATAGGGAACGCGCAACCCCTGATCGCGATGCTCGGTCAATGCCTGGATCAACGCCTTCCAGGCCGGACAGGAGTAGCTCCCGGCCATGAGGGTGACCACCACGGCGTCGGCCTCCAATGCCCGGCGCACAAATGCTGCCTGGTTCCGGGGATTGTCCTCGAGCTGGGTCCGCGTGCGGGCGTAAATATCAAGCGGCGCGACGGTATCGATGAATAGTCGCGCAGCCTCGCTCAGGTTGGGGATTTCATTGGAGGTAACACTGAAGTAAACGAGTTTCATTATCGGTCCTGAAAAAATGGTCTCACTAAAAGAGTGGATGATTACTTCTTGGGGAGAAAATCGACATTGGGCTGGCTTTTAAGATCCGAATCCGAAGAAACGATTCTGCAATTATAAAAAATAGCCACGGCAACGATGATGGCATCGGCCATGGCTAATTTTCCTGCAACACGATATCGGCGGCAATGCCCCTCAGGCGATCAAGAGGAATTTGGGGGATCAACATTAACATCCCGTCTTTTTCTATAACGGTCAATTTTTGTTGGGGTTCAAGGTTGAGGTACTCCATGGCCGGTTTCGGGATCACCACCTGGTACTCACTTGAGATCGTCGTTTGCATATCATTCTCCAACTTTTTTATCGATTAGAATGTCGTAGGAAATTCCTCTGTGCGTGTCAAGATAGAATCGATTAAAAAGCTGGCATTTTACTGGGTCATAACGCCTCAAGCGCGTTTCGATTACGCGAACGCAACTTTGCCGCCATTTTCAGCCCTTGAGCACCTTCGGGCAAGGCTTTGATCTTCCCGGCCGCGGTCAGATAAAACCGCTCGGCGCGCGCCTCCAGATCGGCGGCCCTGGCCAGCACGGCGGCGGCATCCATGGCGGTGGCATCCGAGGCGGCCTCGCCGAACTCGTCAAGATTCAAGTCGTGGATGGGCTCCAGAATCATCTCGGTCACGCACTCACGGCGGGTCCGCTGGGCAGTGGTGACATTCTTCTTGCAGTTTTTGGCAAACCCCGCAAGCAACGCCTGGTGCTCGGCACAGGCCGGGTTGGCTGCGGCTGCCGTGTAAAATTCCATATCCTGTTTTTCGAGGTTTTCAGCGAAAGTAAAAATGGCGCCAAAATTGATCGAAGACATATTGCCTACCTTTCTTTTAGAACCAGCGCTGAATCACCACCTTGGTATCGGTGAAGAACTGAAAAATCTCCTGGCCGTGCCCCTTGACGTCGCCAAACATGGAGTTACCCGAACCACCGAAGGGGAAAAAACTCATGGGCGCTGCAATGCCGATGTTAACGCCCACCATGGAGGGATTGACTTCGTATTTGTATTTACGTGCCGCCGCGCCACTCTGGGTGTAAATGCAGGAGGCATTGGCGTAATTTCGACTATTGACCACACCGATCACCTCATCGAGATCCTTGGCCCGGATGATGCTCACCACCGGCCCGAAAATCTCCTCGGTGGCGATGATCATGTCCGGCGTGACATTATCGAAGATGGTCGGCCCCACGAAAAAGCCTTCGGGATAGTCGTCAACCTTGCAATCACGGCCATCTAAAAGCAGAGTTGCCCCCTCGGCGATCCCTTTTTCGATATAGCCCAGGACCCGTTCCTTATGGGCGGCACTGACCACGGGGCCCATGGAAACATTTTCTTCAAGGGTGTTGCCGATTTTCATATTTTTGGCGGCGGCAACGAATTTCCCCACGATCTCATCCGCTTTATCGCCAAGGGGAGCCATGATGGACCCGGAAAGGCAACGCTGGCCGGAACAGCCGAAATAGGAAGTCATTAAAGACGGCATGGCGGCGTCAATATTGGCGTCGGACATGATCGTAACGATATTTTTGGCCCCGCCCAACGCCTGAACGCGCTTGCCCGTCTCGCCGCAACGCTTGTAGATGTATTTGGCCGTGGGGGTGGAGCCGACAAAGGAGATACCCTCGATATCCGGGTGGTCCAAAAGGCCGTTGACCACATCCCGGGAGCCGTGCACCATATTGACGACGCCCTCGGGAAAGCCCACCTCGTCCACGATTTCGAAAATCTTGGTTTGGGTCATGGGCACCTGTTCCGAAGGTTTGACGACATAGGTGTTCCCCGATACGAGGGCATAGGGCAGGAACCACCATGGCACCATGGCCGGGAAGTTATAAGGAGCGATGACGGCGAACACGCCCATGGGTTGACGATGGCCGAAGCAATCGATGCCCTTGGCAATGTCTTCCAGGGTGTAACCGCACATGAGCGTAGTGACACCCGTGGCATGCTCGACGTTTTCGATCATGCGGCGGACCTCGCCTCGGGCTTCGTCAATGGCCTTGCCCTGTTCGGTGGTCAGGGTCTGGGCGATATCCTCGAAGTTCTCCTCAAAGGCCTCTTTAAGCCTGAAAAGATAGCGGGCCCTTGTGAGCGGCGGTGTAGAACGCCACTCCGGAAAAGCTGCTTTGGCAGCCTTGACCGCCATATCCACATCCTCGGTCGTACCATAGGCCACGGCTGCAATCTTCTCGCCCTTGACCGGATTCCAAACGTCTCCGACAGTGGTGGACCTGGATTCAACCCAATCACCGTCTATGTAATTTTTCATCATTGGCAACGACATGTCTTTTCTCCTTTTTACAATCGGTTTTGGCATATTCGTAAACGATTAAAATATTATGCTATTTATCGCAACCCAAAAACAACAACTCGTGCGATGCCACAGGCGATACAGTGTTTACATCAGCTTATTCCCGCTTTCCATCCCAGGCCTTCGAGCAACTGATACCCCTTAAAAATTAATTGATTATGCGACACACGGCGTATAACTCCGATGACCGACAAGAAGCGCTGCAGAAATGAAAGATATCTATAGCAGGCATTCCAAACTTGTCAACATCAAATGAAATATTATATAAATTATAATAGTAAGACAGGACCCCCGTTTACGAATCACAAATTCTTTTAAAATTAGAATGATATGCGCGGGTGGGGGTGAGATGAAGAGCATCATATGAGGGTGATCTTGTATTATGCAGTGTAAAATATTATGATATTTTATCTTGAGATTGCCCGGCGAAGTAATAACCAATTAATATAAAAGGTTTATATATGTTTCAGGTTGTTCCCAGGGATAAAATTTCACTGCGTATCATTCAGCAGATTCGGCAATCGATCCTTTCCGGCAGGCTTCTCCCAGGCCATCGGCTTCCGGCGGAAAAGGAATTGATGGTCGAATTCGGGGTAAGCAAACAGACCATCCGTGAGGCCTTGCGGGCGTTGGAGGTTCTCGGTTTTCTGGAGATCCGCAAAGGCGTCAACGGCGGGGCCGTGGTCATCGAGGTCAGTGAGCAGACGGCCCGGGATACCATTGCCAATTATCTACACTTCAAAAGTGTATCCATACAAAGCCTTTCCGAAACACGGCGGCTGACCGAGCCCTACCTGGCCCGATTGGCCGCAGAACGCATGACGCCGGAAGACATCGCGGAACTTGAGGAAATCTACGAAACCCACCGGCAGGCCCTGGATCGGGGAGAACTGGTTCACGGCGGCGAAAACGAAGTCGGCTTCCACACCCGAATCGCCGAAGCCAGCGACAATCCGGTGCTGATATTGATCATGGATTTCGTGCACAGCCTGCTTCGGGAGATCAAGCTGGAGCTTCAACCAGGCCTTGGTTTTTCCTGGATGGTTTCCGCGGCCCACGGCCGCATTATAGAGGCCATTAAAACCGGTGACGGAGAACGCGCCGCGGCGGAGAAATTGCGACACATCGAGGAAGTCGAAAAAGAGCTGACCACCTTGCAGGGGTTGAGAGAAAAAGCAACGTCCAATTAGGGTTGAATTCGACGCTTACTCGTCTTCATATTTGAACTTGCCGACCAGATCGTTCAATTGGCCGGCCAGGCGGTTGAGTTCATCCGCGCTTTCGTTCACCTGGGAGCTGTTGCCCGACAATTGTATGGAGATTTCATTGATCCCTGCAATTTCCTGCGCGATTTCTCTGGAAACCACGCTGCCTTGGGATACATTACTGTTGACATCCTGAATTCCCTGGGAGGCCTGAAGCACATTGCCGAAAATCTCCCGGGTGGTAATCGATTGCCCATCCACGGCCGTTGCGATGTTGGAAACGATCTCGTTCATGCCGTTGATCACTTTTGAAATCTTCTTGATTTGAACGATGGTATCGGCGGTCGAGCCCTGAATGTCTTCGATCTGGTCGTGGATTTCCTGAGTCGCGGCGGCGGTCTGCCTGGCCAGGCCTTTGATCTCGTTGGCGACAACGGCGAAGCCCTTGCCCACCTCCCCCGCCCTGGCGGACTCGATGGTCGCATTGAGGGCCAGCAGATTGGTCTGATCGGATATTTCGGTGATGGTCCGGGTCACCTTACCGATGGATTGAGCGGCATTGTTCAGCTTGTCCATGCGTACCGACGCTTCCGCGGCCTGCGCTACCGCCTCTTCCGAAATAACTCGCGCCTTCTCGGAATTTTCGACAATGTGGTTGATGGTGTCGGTCATGCCCTCGGCCGCCATGGATACCCTGTTTACATTGGCGGCGGCTTCGTCGCTCGACCCGGCTACCAGACTCATGTTGGAACTCATCTGGTCGGCCGCCGCCGCCACTGTGGAAGACATGCTGGACATGTTGTGTGCGCCGTCGGACAGATGAGAAGAGAGCCCGGCCAGGGAATCCGAAGATGCCCCCAGGCTGCGTGCCGTTCCAGCGATATCCTGGATAATCCCCTGGAGTTTATCCAGGAAGCTGTTGAACCAACCGGACAACTCGCCCACCTCATCCGTGCTGGAAACATTCAACCGCTTCACCAGGTCGCCTTCGCCCTCGGCAATATCCTTGACCATCGCCACGGCCTTTCTCAACGGCTTGACCACCTGCTGAACAATGAAGAACAAAAGCCCGGCGACCAAGAGAATGCAAATAACGCCGCCCACGATCACGATTTGTTTGGTCCGCTGAATCATCGCCATGCTGGCTTGTTCCAGCCTTTGGCCGGTGTCTCTGATCGCGGCCCGGTTTTTCTCGATGATGTTCTCCACGGTCGTGGCGGCGCCGTGCCGGACTTTTTCTGATTCCGAGGCGAGCACCATAGAGATCAACTCATTGTTACCGGCCACCAATTCCGTAAAGCGCTCGGACATTTCGGTGATTTTCTCCCCAACCGCGGATTTATCGATACCCAGTTCGATAAACCCGAGAATCGTGTCGCCGAATTTGATGGGTTTGTTGATAACCATCACCGATGCGTCCGCCTTGGCGCCGGTGAGAATTTTTTCGTAGCGATTTTTCCCTTCAGCCTGAAGATAGGTTTTGATTTTGGCGCCATTGTCATGGATCAGCCGTGTCAATCGTTTGCCATCAGTTTTAAAATAGAAGCCATAAATGACCCTGGGGTTCAGAATCGCGGCCTCCACAAAATGATTCAACGACTGTCTGTCGTCGGAAAGGATTGAGGATACGGACACATGCGCCATTAAGCGGGCAAGGGACTCCGCGTTTTCCATCAACATGGTTTCCCAATCGTACTCGATCCTGAATTTCTGTTTTTCCAGGGCTTTGGTGGTCGATCGGGACAAATTCTCGGCGGACGCCCGGGACATATCGTTCAGGGAACGGCCGATATCGCGTCGAAGAGCGACCAGATCCTCGCCAATCTGGACATTGGCTGCATCCAGGGTCCGCCGGACATCTTCCTGCAGGGTGCGATTCGACCGCTGCTGGACCGTCAGCAGCGTTATGGAGAGACCGGCAATCACGGCAATCAGGATCGCCACGATGGGCAAAAGGAGTTTTAACCGCACACCAACTCTCAACTCGTTCGGGGTTAACGACAATCCATTCAGCATGAACAGTGTCCTTCTCTATAAATGCGCGCGAACCATCAGATTCAACGGCAACTGTGAAAAACAAATCGAAAGCGATAAGGGTATCGATAGGGTTATCGACGGTTGCGGCGACAGCATAAGCATTTTCGCACCTTCCCACCGGCATTAGAGGCCGGTTTTACGGCACTCTGACGGGGAGCGTGATTCCGGCCGCCCATGCGAAAAGTTGGGAGGAAAGCCGCTCTTGGATTGACCCTGGAACCTTACTGTAGTATGGAAAACCTTTCCTATCGTGAATACCCAATTACAATAGAAAGGTAATGTCTCATGAAAGAGCCGTTGCTATGCACCTGGGAAGGTTGGTCCGACCAACTCGCCGGTCTGATAGGCAAATCTACAGCTGACAGTAATAGCTTCCCTCCGTTTAAAGCCCTCCTGGGATGGAAAGGCATGGTAATTTGGGATTCTGAGGTTGATCCCGTGGATTTGCTGCGGGCCTACCTGCAAAAAGTGGCTCAGGAATCCTGCGGGCAATGTACGCCCTGCCGTGAAGGCACACAACGGCTGACTGCCATCATGGAGCGAATCTGCGATGGACGGGGAGAGCTTAGCGACCTGGACGAAATCCGCCAGATGGCGGGCTTTATTTCCGAATCCGCCCGTTGCGACATTGGCCGCTGCCTTGAACGGCCGACCGTCGAAATCCTGGATCGCCATGCCGATGTGTTTGCCGCCACCATCAAGGATAAGCGCAAGGTTTCCGCAAACGGTTATGAATCCGTCGTAACGGCGCCCTGTATCAGCGCCTGTCCTTCCAACGTGGATATTCCCGCCTATGTCGAAGGCGTGCGCATGGGCAATTTCGATCAGGCGCTGGCCCGGGTACGGGAAGACTGTCCCATGCCGGGAACCATCGGGCGCGTCTGTGTACGGCCGTGTGAAGCGAATTGCCGACGGGGTCGTCTGGATGAGCCCATTGCCATCCGCGCGCTGAAACGGTTTTTGTCGGACAACGAAATCCGTACCGGCGCCGAGCCGCTCAAGGCCCCGCCCGCGGAATACAAACCGGAAAAAGTAGCCATCGTCGGCGCCGGACCGGGAGGCCTGTCCTGTGCCTATTACCTGGGCTGTATGGGATACAAAACCACCATTTTCGAAGCCCAGGAAAAAGCCGGCGGTATGGCGACCTTCGGCATTCCGTCCTATCGTCTGCCCTGGGATATCATGGATTACGAAGTGTCCCAGGTGGAACGCATGGGGGCTGAAATCAAGTACGGCGTCAACGTTGGCAAGGATGTGACCATCGAGGAACTTGGCCAACAGGGTTATAGTGCCGTTTTCTTGGCCGTGGGCGCGCCGGAAGCCGGGAGCATGCGCTGCGAAGGAGAGAATGCCGGTTACGAGTGTTTTCTCACGGGCGTTCATTTCCTGGCCGAGGTGTCCCGGGGAAACAAACCCGTGGAAGGCAAAAAACTGGTTGTCGTGGGCGGCGGCAACGTGGCCATGGACTGTGTGCGCTCTGCCCTGCGCATCGGCTTTACCGATGTGAATCTGCTCTACCGTCGTACCGAGGCTGAAATGCCGGCCGATCCCCAGGAAATCGAGGAAGCCAAGGAAGAGGGCGTCAAGTTCCATTACCTGGTGGCGCCGACCTGTATCGAACACACCGACGGCAAGGTATCCGGCCTTGAATGTCAACGCATGGAACTGGGTGAACCGGATGCCAGCGGACGGCGTCGGCCGGTTCCGGTGGAAGGATCGGAATTCGTGATCGAATGTGATGCGATCATCCCGGCCGTCGGTCAGATCTGCGTGGTCGACTGTGTGCTTGACGACGAAGACAGCCTCACCCGGTGGAAAACCCTGATCGTCGATCAGATGACCTTCCAGTCCCACGTCCCGTCCGTGTTCGGCGGCGGAGACTGCATTACCGGCCCGGCGACCCTGATCGCCGCCCTGGCCGCGGGCAAAAAGGCCGCGACGCACATTGCCCAATTCATTGAAAAGGGCGAATGTCAACCTACCGCGCCGGAAATTCTCAAGACCCTGGTCAATGCCGGCGGCGTTTTCGACAAAACCGAGAAGTTCCCCTTTGACGGCATCACCCACAAAGCGCATCCGGAGGTTTTACCGCCGGACACGCGTATCAACAGCTTCGATGAAGTCGAGGGTAACCTGAACCTGAGCCAGGCCATGGCCGAGGCGGATCGTTGTCTGCGTTGTTATCGCATTGCCGTGGCCGCTCAATAAAAGGGTTTCATGGCGATTCTATGCGCATATCTTGTCTTTTTGCTTGTCGTTGGGGTCCTGGACTTTCGTAAAATCCGGGACTTCAATGATTATGTTCTCGCCGGGCGCCGGCAGAAACTGGCCATCGTCAGCGTTTCTCTGATGGCGTCCATGGTCGGCAGCGGTTCCACCATCGGACTGGCCGACAAGGCCTTTTCCAAAGGCTTCCCAGCGATCTGGTTTCTTGCCGTGGGCGGCATCGGACTGATCCTGCAATCCCTGCTGCTTTCAAAAAAAGTCCGCGCCACCAGGGCCGTGACCCTTCCCGATCTCGCCCAGATGACCATGGGCTCCGGCCCCCGTTTCCTGGTCGCTCTGATCATCGTGATTACCTGGATCGGCATCATCGCGGCCCAATTCATTGCCGCGGGCAAGATTCTTACCGCGCTTACCGGCGTCAACCATCAAGGAATTTTGGCCCTTGCCGCGCTGATCATCGTTGTCTACTCCTTCCTCGGCGGACAGGCGTCGATTCTTAAAACCGACTTTTTGCAGTTTGCCGTTCTGGCCGTGGCGGTCCTTTTTTGTGTTTTTTTTCTCTATACTGCCCGTCCCGTGGATGTTTCCAAAATCTCTTTTTCCCTGACCAACGATGTTTTCACCTCCAGGGATCTATTTTACTACCTGACCATCGTCATGGGCTCATACTTCATCTGCCCGATGATGTTTAGCCGTCTGCTCACCGCCAAAACCCCTCAAACCGCCCGTCTCTCCAGCCTGCTTGCCGGGTTCGGAGTGCTTATTTTCGCGGTTTTTATCGTTCTCATCGGCCTGTGGGTCAAGGCCCGGGGAATCGATCCGGGCAAGGCCGGCGTCATGGGCTACGTTTTTCTCAACGAATTGCCCAAGACCGGCGGTTTGCTGCTGATCCTGGGAATCTTGTCGGCGATAATTTCGACCACCGATACCTGCCTGGTAATGACGGCCTCGATCATCGAGCACGATCTTATACGGCGGAATATCTCGGATGCGAAGTCGGCCATGCTCCGCACACGGGGGCTGGTGATTCTTATAGGCACCCTCGGCTATCTTACCGCTTTGTGGGGAAATTGGGACATCATCGGCCTTTTGCTCGAAGCGTTCGAATTCTACACGGCCGGCATCGTTCCCGTGGTGTTCGTGGCGTTGATGGTTATCGAAAAACGGCGGCTCTCTCCCGGCTGGTCTTTTGCCGCGGTTCTTACCGGCGGCCTCTTCGGCCTGCTGCCAAAACTCTCGCCGGTGACCAACGCCCTGACGGCGAGCTTCCCCGAATTCTGGCCCAAATACCTGCCCATGCTTGGCATGGGGCTTTCCCTGGGCCTGGCTATCATTGCCGTTCGGATGGGCCGGCCTGTTTACTCAGGCAGCAACAAAAAATACTCGTGAAAAGCCGTGTCGTCGGTGAGCTCGGGATGAAAAGGGGAATGTCGATCAAATGCCGCTGCTTTGGCGGCCGTATGCATTGCGGGTGACGGCCACGGGAAGCACACCCAGGGTGCCGGGTGCGCCATCCACCCGTTCGGCCAGTAAAATGGCCCCGGCGCAAACGCCCCAAACGGGCATCCCATCGATAATGCGCTTTCATAGGGGGCTGAGCATTTCGAATTTGCTCATCACCGTGTTTTCCCCGCCGATGAAGTGATGGATTGGCCCCTGACAACCTTTCTGGCTTGGCCGTGATTTTTGTCTTTCGTTTTCTCACATCCCCACCACCCGTTGCAAACTGTTCTGCATGGCCGATTTGAACGCCGGGTCGCCGGCCAGCAATTTATAAAGTTCCATCTCCGTCCGGCGGCTTTTAAGCATCACTTCCTCGAAGATTTTTTCAAAGGCCAGCATCCTGTTATGGGTGTCCGGATTTTGCTGGTATTTTTCCTCAAAATCCGGATGCGCCCTAATGCTATCGGCAATACTCAGGAACTTGACCCGCTGCTCCTGGGGCGTGGCGCTCCAGCCCTGGAACCAGCGTTCATTGAATTCGCGAATAATTTCATCGAGGGGATCGCGGTCTCCATCGGTATCATGTACGCCGCGCGGGTTGGAGTTTTGGGGGTCCACCGAGGTTTCGCCGGGATCCAGTTCGATGCCGTGGTTGAGTTTTACCCGCTCCAGGCCATAGGACGACAGGTCCACGGATTCCAGCAATTCGTCGATCTGATCGGCATCCCGGTCCTGGACGATCAGTTTCGGGATCAGAAATTTCAAAAACCAGAACAGTTTTTCCCAGGCAACGATCTCGAACGGCATGATGGCTGCCATTTGCCCGTAAATTTTCACAAACTGTTTGGCCATGATCTTGAAGTCGGCCTTGGCCTCGTCTTCGAGCGCCAGTTCGATATTGAACCGATTCGCCGCCGTATCGATGATGGGACTGAGCTGCTGGGCGTCCGCGTTTCCAAAATAGAGAATGGCAAACGTCTCCACCGCTTGCCATTCATACACCCCAACCTCATCCATCGCGTCCTTTAATTCATGCAAAACATTCACGTCAGTGGCCCGGGACAAACTGGTGGCGGTGTAGAAAGGATCGAAGGCGGTCTTGATGTCGTCCACGGTATTGAAAAAATCCAGGATGAACAGATCTTCGGTCTTCTTGCCCAAAGCGGGCGCGGCACGGTTGAGTCTTGATAGAGCCTGGACCGCCATCACGCCTTGCAGTTTCTTGTCCACATACATCTCGCGGTAGGAACGCCAGTTACCCAGCGCCCCCCGCACAGACCCGGACGTGCGGTTTTCCCGCATCCGGTTCCTCGGTTGTACTCGCTTTCGCGTAAGTCGTAGACTTATGCAAACACGCGGTGTTGGCGGTTAACCATTCGCAGCTTCGGTTTGGCTATGCCTAATATTTTAATGGCTTTGTCAAATGCCTTCCAGGTGAAGCTCTTACGTTTGCCACCACGGCGATTCAGCCATTTAAATGCACATCCCATCGCCCAAGAGTAAAAGCGCCATATCGACTCCAGATTACCAGGGATGTTGTAATAGTTGTAATGCCCCTGTAACCGTCGATTCAACGCTTTTATAAATACGCGTCCTTTCAGATGCCGGTTCTCCTTGATCCATTCCTTGACTCGCTTGCAGGCGCTTTGAAGCTTTTTGCGGGCCGTCCGCTGTAGGACCTTAACGGAACCGCTGCTGTCCTTCATCCAGTAGGTTTCGAAACCTAAAAAGACAATTCGCCTTTCCATGCCCGGATGAAAGCGGCTGAACCTTAGCATTGCGGTCTTTTCCGGTGCCACTGCAAGATTGAAGTTGGCCAACCTCTTGGGGAGTTCGCAATAAAACCGCCGGGCTTCATCTCGATATTGAAACGCGCAGATAAAATCGTCGGCGTACCTGAGGATGAACGCACTTCCCTTGCAGTTTATTTTGACTCGTTTTTCGAACCACAGGTCCAGACCGAAATGAAGGTAGATATTTGCCAGCACGGGTGAGACAATACCCCCTTGTGGCGTTCCCGATTCCGGATGGATGATTTTCCCGTCCGTGTCCAGGATACCGGCCTTCAGCCATTTACGGATCAGGTTCAGAAAGGCGGCATCGTCTATTCGTTCACGGAGCATCCGCAGAAGCCAGTCATGATCAATATTGTCGAAGAAGCCTTTGATGTCGGCCTCCACGACATACCCATATTTTCCGAACTGGAGGTTGAACTGTAAATCCTCGATCGCCTCTCGGGCGCTTCGATTTGGTCTGTATCCGTAACTGGTCTCAACAAAGTCCGCTTCGAATATCGACGATAGGATCTTGGCGCAGGCCAGTTGCAAAAGCCTGTCCTCAAGCGCCGGAATGCCCAGCGGCCTCTCCTTACCGTTCTCTTTTGGAATGTAGCATCGCCGCACCAGTTTGGCGCGGTACCGCTTCCGTTTCAGTCGCTCTACCAGTGCATTGACGTTGGCTTCGAGATTTTCCTCGTAAGCCTGGGACGTCACCCGATCCACGCCGCTGGATGCATTCTTGTTCAAATCCGTCCAGCAGCTTAACAGAAATCGGTGGTTCAGACACCGGTACAGGTTCTGAAATCGGTGTTTTGCACTCTCTTTCGACTTAATTGCTATTCCCCGTAGTGAGGTTTGCTCGTATTGCCCCAGCCCTACTTTGTCCGGTACGAGTTTCCTTTGCGGGCTACGTACTTCCGTCAGGTCCTTCCCCATGTAGTGGGTTTTCCCCACCTCTGAGTAGTATGCCTGATAAGACACCCCATCGGCATATAGAGGTCGACTCTCCTCCCACCAGGGACTCAACATTTCAGCACTGTAGTGTACCATTGGTCTTTTCCTGGAACCTTTGGGGCTTCCCGAGTTCTACGATGCATCTCTTCCTGCATGCCACGGCCTGATGACTCCGGCGGACCTCAACATCCTCGCCCATAACGGATGCTTCTGTGTTGCCTTCGGCGCACGTTAAAACCCTCGGCGTCCGCGAGTTGCTCTTTCGAAGCTGTACCAGCACTTCAGGGTGCGCGATCACCCCTACGGCCTACAGAATTCTCTGCCTACGCTTAGCCCATCTTGTTCGATGCTCCTTCTGCATTGGACGTTCAGTGGGGTGAGACCATCCGCGAATGTCACCGGCTTCTCCGGGTCGCGGCTCGTTTCCAGCCGAAAAAAAAAAATTTCAGCGTCCAGCACTTACAATGATCAGTGAGTATCTCCGCCATGGACCCAAGGCTCGATACGGGTGGGTGGCTAACCCTTACAGAAAGCCATTACTGGCTCTCCTCCCGACAGGGACTCTCACCCTGCAAGATGCACCGAGCTTTCCTCGGCGCGATAACGCTGAGTTTTGGTTGATCGAATCCGGTCAGGTATTTATTGGCCACCACCAGCAGGCGGTATTCGGCGGTATCGAAACGGTCGCGGGTTTTGTTCTCGGCAAAGCCGTTGACGGCGGCCTCGGTATAGTCGATGCTATCCACGGCTTTACTGCCCGAAAAGGCGATGAGAACCTTGAACGGATTGCCCCGTTTATCCAGCAGTCGGGCAATGGCCTTGTAATAGCGGATGGCTGTTTCAATATTCTGGGTGATCACCAACCCCTTGGCTTTGCCCCTCAACTTTTTGGTGTTCACCACCTTGGGAATAAAGTGATCGAGAATGATTTCGGCCTTGATGTCGATGGTCTGCTGATGGCGTTCCACGTAGGTACGCAGTTTTTTCTGAGCATTGGTGCTGTCAAACAGGGGATTATCCTCAATGGACTTCTGAATCTCGTAATAACTTTTATAGGTGGTGTAGTTGGCCAGCACATCGAGGATAAACCCCTCCTCTATGGCCTGCTTCATCGAATAAAGATGGAAGGGCGCAAAGCCGCCATCCGGCCGGCGAACGCCGAATTTCTCCAAAGTGGTGTTCTTGGGTGTGGCGGTGAATGCAAAATAGGACGCATTGCCGCGCATCTTGCGCGAGCGCATGGCATGCAGAATTCTGTCCTGCACGTCGGCTGTATCTTCCTCCTCCTCGGCAGAGTTGCCCATGGCCCGATTCATGGTATCGTGGGCGATTCCACTCTGGGAGCTGTGAGCCTCGTCAATAAGCACCGCAAAGCGTTTGTCGCTCAAATCGGCGATACCATCAATGATAAAAGGGAACTTCTGAATGGTGGTGATGACGATCTTCTTGCCCTGTTTCAGTTCCGCCGAGGTATGAGCCGGGGCGACGATGTTTCTGACCTCGGTGAAATTCCTGATGTTCTCACGCAACTGTTTGTCCAGCAGGCGGCGGTCGGTCACCACGATCACCGAATCGAACAAGGGGCGCTCCAGGTCCCGTGCGCCGACGCAATCCAAGCGTTGTGGATAGGTTTCGATGAGCTTATAGGCGGCCCAGGTGATAGAATTGGATTTTCCTGAACCGGCCGAATGCTGGATCAGGTAGGTATGTCCCACCCCGTTCTTGGCGGCGTGGTCCACCAGTTTTCGAACAACGTCAAACTGGTGATAGCGGGGGAAAAACAGGGTGCGCTTGGCAAGCGGCATTTTGCTTCCGCCATCCAGGCGCACAAAATGCCCGATTATGGTGGCGATGCTTTCCTTGCCGAACACCTCCTCCCACAGGTAGGCGGATTTATGGCCGCCGGGATTGGGCGGGTTGCCGGCGCCAAATTCGTGCCCCTTGTTGAACGGCAAGAAGAAGGTGCTTTTGCCGGCCAACTTGGTGGTCATGTAGACCTCGTCCGTATCCACCGTCATGTGCACCAGGCAGCGGCCGAACTGCAGCAGCGGCTGGGTGGGGTCCCGTTTTTCACGGTATTGCCGCTGGCCGTGGTAGCGGGCGGTCTGGCCGGTCCAGGGATTTTTAAGCTCCAAGGTGGCGAAGGGCAGACCGTTGATGAACAGCACCAGATCGATTTCCTCACCGGGATTGGCCACTGAATAGCGCACCTGCCGGGTGCTGCTGAAAATGTTGGCGGCAAAATTCCTTTTAACCGCGTCGGAACTGCTGGCCAGGGGCAAGGGATACATCAGGGTCAGGTGGGCGTCGTCCAGCCGCAAACCCTTCTTCAACAGATGCAGCAACCCGTATTTTCTCACCATCCGGTCATAGCGTTCCAATATCTTGCGCCGCCATTCGTCGCCACCACGGTCGAGGCACCGCAGCTTTTCCAGCTCCTTGCCCTGGGTGCCGCTTAAGAAATCCCAAAACCGTTTTTCGTCGATGGCGTAATGGGCGTTGAAGTCCCGGGGATAGCCGAGGGTATAACCATGGTAGGTGCTGAAAGGCATCACCGGGTTGCCCACACCATCCGCCGATGAGTCGCCCTGCATGATCTCTTCAAGGCACTGGCCGGTCAACTGTTTTTCGATAAGCGCTTCAAGGGCCTGTTCATTCGTCTGGCTAACCATGGTGTTCCCTTCCATCGTCGGTTGTGGAGGGTGGGGATTCTGCAAGTTGATTCGTGGAGTGTATTTGCCAAAATCGGCTCCACAAAGGGAAGTTGTGTCTTACACCTCGCTCCTGTGCTCCGCATGGGAGCGCCGTTTGCTTTTTAACTGACCATGTCTGGTTAAATCACCTGCCGTCCTTCCGCCATGTTGATCAGGTCAGGAAAGCACAATGTGGCGGATCGACGCCCCTTTCCGGGCTGTAACAGCTTAAGTATCCCGGCATCCTTCAATTGGCGGAATAGATCCGCGGCAGTTTTTTCATGAATGCCATGTAAGCTGTTGAGTTGTTTGCAGATGTCCGAGACCTTAAAAACGGGTTTGCTAAAAAGGGAGTCCAGCAAATACACGGAATATTGCGAGTGGGTAACGTCGTGAACCCTGCCCTTCATGGCTTCATATAATCCCATGATTTCCCGGACACGTCGGCTGTTGTCCCTGGCCTGATAGGCAACGGCTTTCAGGAAAAATGCAATCCAGCCGTTCCAATCCTTTTCGTCGGAAACCGCTCTGAGTCTTTGATAATATTCGTCCCGATTCGCCTCCAGATACTCGCTCAAATAAAACATGGGTTCAGACAACTGTTTCTTTTGAAACAGAAACAGGGGAATCAGAATACGGCCGATGCGGCCATTGCCATCATTAAACGGATGCAACACCTCGAATTGGGCGTGAATCACGGCAGCTTGCAGAATAAAGTTGCTGTCGTCAAAATCCAGATATCGCTCTAGGGCATTCAAATGATCCGGCAATTGCAACGGGTCCGGAGGAACGAAGGTGGCTTCGTCAATGGTGCAACCGGCCTTGCCGATCCAATTTTGTTCGCGGCGGAACTCGCCCGGTGTCTTGTTTTCACCACGTACGCTATCCATCAAAATCTTATGGATCTGGCGGATGAAACCCAAACGAATCGGGTAATCCCGAAGGTACTCCCGCGCCTGGTAAAGCGCCGACCGATAATTGGAGATCTCCTGAATGTCCTTGTATTTCTCGCCCTCCTTGATCAGTCCCGCTTCCTGCTCCAGCACCTCGTCCACCGTGGCCTGGGTTCCTTCGATTTTGGAGGACAAGACCGCCTCACGGGTGGTCAGGGGTGATAACATGACAGCCGGATTGGGAATGCCCTGAAGCAGGCCATCGTAGCGGGCCAGTTCGCTGCTGGCATCACCAACCAGCCCGAACAGTCGTCTGTAATCCAACGCCTGTAGCGGCAAGTCATCGGGAATATAGGGTTTCATGACGCCCCCGTTGGCTTTGTGTGCAGGTTAACCGCGTCTGGATTTATTTTCTGCCTTTCTCGGGCATGGCCCGCGAAAATACAAGCTCCAAATGCGGTTCTCCCGGCTTTAGGTGGAACTCAAATTGACGGTTATTTCATATCCGTTTGTGGAGGGTACACACGCCACAGCAGCTATAATGGAGTCTATTTTAAATTATACACTCCACAAAGTCAATTTGCGTTTTATGGAGGGCGCCCTTTTGGGTTCTGATGTCCAACAGCTGAAATCCTCAGCAGTTGACTCCTCCGTCAATACACCTCGCTCCCACGCTCCGGGTGGGAGCGCCTGTTACTTTTCACCTAACCGGCTATGGGTTCCCACGCGGAGCGTGGGAACTAGGCATCGGTACCTTGATCTTGCCGGTCACCGCGCTGTTTATCAGGGTGGCCTTGTATTCCTTGAGTTTTTCTATTTGATCTTCGTACAGGGCGATGGCCTTGTCAATTTTGGCGGATTGGGTTTCGATGTGGGTGACGATGTGATCCTGCTCCTTTCGGTCAGGAAATCCCACCGCCATACCAAGAAACATATGACTGTAGAAACGAAGGCGTGATGAATGCAGCCCAGTTGAAACCTTGTTATAATATCCTATGTATCTTGTCGTTTTAAGCAGCCATTCAAGATAAATTGAATTAAAGGTGTCTTTCTCCTTTTGCCGAAAAACACCGTATGAGGAACTGACAATGCCTTTTCTATCAGAAACCCCCAAGGCACCCATCCAAACCCACATAATGTTGAAAACGAGGTCATCGCTTTGGCAAGTTTTCGATCCCGTGTAATCTTCGGCCATAAACATGTTGACGTTTTTTTCCGAACGGGGGGTTATCCCTGTCATGTGAGAAACGGAAAGCAACTCCTCATTGCCATTGGTTGAGCGTTCATCCACTTCCAAGATGGCGTTTTTATCCGCCGGAACCAGCTTGATCTGCCGGGATTTCAATTCCCGGTCCACTATTTTTTTAAAGTGGTTGAAATCGTCAAATTCGGACTCGCCGATAGACGCCAACAAGGTGTGGGCGGTAAGCACCAGATGCCGATGCTTTTTCCAGACATCCGGGTTCAGGAGCTTCTTGCGGCTTCGGGCATTAAGGCCGATCTCGTTTTTCTCGCACCAGTCCAGAATTCTCTTCTGGTTGTCAGCCAGGGTGCCGGACTGGATCACCGCATCCCCCCAGCGTGAATGGATCCATTTCATGGGCTCCCGCAGGGCCTTATCGAACCGCAACGTTTCGATACGCTCGGCGCTGAATTGGGCCATGCGGCGGTCCGGCCGTTCGATGGTCACCTTGTGGTAGCCGAAATCGCTGTTTTCGAAAACCTTGGCCGCGATACCCGTTTCCTCGGCAGCCCGTTCACGGGACGCCATGGCCAGATAGGCATCGACGATCTCGCGGATGTGCTCGGGGGCGAATTCACAGTTCTTCGCGCCCAGGTTCCGGCGCAGTTTCCTGAAAAGCCGGCCGGCGTCGATCAACTGGACCTTGCCTCTGCGTTCGGCCGGTTTGTTATTGGCGAGCAGCCAGATATAGGTGGTTATGCCGGTGTTGTAAAATAGGTTGTTGGGAAGCTGCACAATGGCTTCCAGAAGATCGTTTTCGATGATATGACGGCGGATGTTGCTCTCGCCGCTGCCGGCATCGCCGGTAAACAGACTGGAGCCGTTGTGAACGGAAGCGATACGCGACCCGGCACCGGCTGCCGGGTCCTTCATCTTGCTGATCATCTCCATCAGAAACAGCAACTGGCCGTCGCTGGAGCGCGGGGTGGCGTTTACCGTGGTAGGCTCGCCCCAATAATCATCGAGCTTGACGCTAAACCGCGGATCGATGACATCGGCGCCGTCCTTGATGTTTTTCTGCTCACTGGCCCAGCTCTTACCGTAAGGCGGATTGGAGAGCATGAAATCAAAGCGGTCACCGGCGAATTCATCGGTGGAAAGGGTGGAGCCCGGTCGGATGTTGGCCGGGTTGTTGCCCTTGATCATCATGTCGGACTTGCAGATGGCGTAGGTTTCGTCGTTGATCTCCTTGCCGTAGAGATAAACGTCCCCACCGGCGCGAATGGACCCGTTTTCGTTCTTGATGAAATTCTGGGACTCGGTGAGCATGCCGCCGGAACCGCAGGCAGGATCGTAAATGGTCATCACGGGCGGCAGGCGGTCCCTGACCGGATCGAACACCAGATGGGTCATCAGCTCGATCACTTCGCGGGGGGTGAAGTGCTCACCGGCCTCCTCGTTGTTCTCTTCGTTGAATTTGCGGATCAACTCCTCGAACACATACCCCATGCCCAGATTGGACAGGCCGGGCAGGCGGTTGCCGTCCGGGTCCTCGCGATCTTCGGGCGTGAGATTGATAGTGGGCGAGATAAATTTTTCCAGAACGGCAAGCAGCACGTCCTTGTCGGCCATGTGGCGCATCTGTGCCTTGAGGTTGAACTTCTCGATGATCTCCTTGACGTTGGCGCTGAAACCGGCCAGGTACTCCTCCACGTTGGCCAAAAGGATCTGCTGATTGTTGGTGGCCGTGGCATATAGCTTTTTCAGTGTCCACTTGCTGGTGTTGTAAAACACATAGCCGGAGGCCTCTTTCAAACCGCTCTCCTCCAACTCGGCAAAGCCCATTTCATCGCGCTGAAAGGCGACCTCCTCCAGCACCTTTTCCTTGGTGGCTTCCAGCAGGGTATCAATGCGCCGCAAGACCACCATGGGTAGAATCACGTCGCGGTATTTGCCCCGCACATAAACATCGCGCAGGCAGTCGTCGGCAATGGACCAGATAAAAGAGACCAGCTTGTTATGAATGGCGTGGTTCATGGTTCGTCTTTATATGAAAAGAGTCTATTTCTCGCGATTTCTGAAAGCCGCATTAACCGCCAGCCGCTCCAGGGACAAAGCCAGAACCTCTTTGAGGCCAGGCCGCTTCTTCTCAAGAGACTCACAAAAGGATCGCGTGCGAGTCACATCCGCAAGACCCGGGCCGGGTACGAAGGTTGCCACGACCCGTTCGAAGAGCATGGGGTGCATGCTCTCCATGCGCGGCAGGTTTTTCTCGAACCACGGCCACAATTCCTTGCCGGCCGCAGGATTGCCGGCTGCGGCGGCCAGCGGCAAATAGCGGATACGATCGGGGATGCGATCCAGCGCATAATCCAGGGCCGACGCCAAAACCGTTGAATCGCCAAAAGCGCCCAGGGCCGTCGCCAAAATCATGCGCTCGTGTTCCACCGTACTGTCTTCAAAACGCTTAATGATGAAAGCCAGTGTGGCCTTATCTCCCTGAACAGAACCGGCGGTCACCACGCCGCGAAAAATGTCCGCGGCAATGGCACCGCCGTTCGAGAACGCCTTGAATTGATCGGAAAGAAACTCCAACACGTTGCCATTACCGCAAAAAGCGCCGCTTACCAAAAGCTGATCGCGCACCATGGCCGTCGTGGGGGCTTCGCCATCCACCGGCAGGTTGCCAAGCTCGGCCAAGGCGGCATTGATCAGCGCCTCGTGCGTCTGCAGCACCCGGGCGCGAATCCCGCCATCCAGGACCAGCACGGATTCGAACAGATGGGCATTCAAACTGGAAAGGGGCAGAAATACCGTTTCGCCGATAAAGTTCTCGGCCATGTCCAGATAATCGTCCATGGAACGGATGCCGGCCTTTGCCAGTGCGAACAGATCGTTTTGCAGGCCCCAACGGTCCAGCACCGGCAGGCGCTTCTGCTTGACCATGCGGCCCAGCTTCTCCAGATTTCCCGAATCTTCATAACAGGTATGGTAAAATCCGGTCTGGCCTGGGTTAAGCTTATAGGCAGCCGTCCCCGCCGGCAGGGAAATCGTTGCTTGAGCCGTGTTGATTACCAAGGTCCGGGTGACGGCGCTACCGTCGGCGGCATAGGTCGTCAACGTGACCGGAACCATCCAGGTTTGATCCGTATCCAGCGGCAGGAAAGTAAAACGGCGCTGGTTCAGAGTCAGTTCATCGCCATCGCGCGTGACCGTAATCACGGGAAAGCCCGGCTGGGTGACCCAGTTTTTCATCAGATCGTCCACGGGCATGCCCGAAACCGCTGCCAGCGCCTCCCATAAATGATGGCTGGCTGCACATCCATAGGCAAACTCCGTCAGGTAGCCGCGCAGCCCTTCCTTGAAATGATCGGGGCCGATCCAAGCCTCCAATTGACGAAGGATACTGCCGCCCTTGCTGTAAATGATGGGCGCCGTGCTGGTGGTGATGGCCACCTGCTGGTCTCCGGGCATTTCAATGGCAAAGGTCTCCCGCAGGGCGTCCCGGGTCAGGGAGCTGTCGGTCTCGCCACGCACGAACTGATACCATATTTCCCAATCGGGATGGTAGTGATCAACCATGCCATAACCAAAATAGGTGGCGAAACTCTCGTTCAACCAGAGGTATTTCCAATCCTCGGGCGTCACCAGGTTGCCGAACCACTGGTGGGCGATCTCATGGGCGGTCACCTCGCAGATGCGCATTTCTCCCTCACGCGAGGTCACGCCGGGCACGTGAAGTAAAAGATTCTCACGGAAGGTGATGGCGCCCCAGTTCTCCATGGCGCCGAAGGCGAAATCCGGCACGGCGATCAGGTCCATTTTGTCCAGGGGATAGTCGATGGCGTAGAAATCCTCACCGTAGGCAAGGGCCTTTTGCCCGAATTGACGGCCAAAAACGGTCTGTTCCGCCGTACCCGGCAGGCAAACGGCCCGCACCCGGGAATCGGTGGTGTCTTCATTGATTTCGAACGGCCCCACCCCGAAGAATACCAGATAGGTGGACATGCTGGGCGTTGGATGAAAAACCACTTCCTTGCGGCCGTTGTCTATGGAGCGAGAACTCTCGACGCCGGTGTTGGCAATGGCCGTGAGATCTTCGGGGATGATCATGGTAAGTGAGAAAACCGCTTTGCGCGCCGGATGGTCGAAGCACGGAAACGCCCGCCGCGCATCGCTTTCCTGAAACTGAGTCACGGCGATGTGACTGGGTCCGTCACCGGGGATGCGGCTACGGTAGAACCCCGCCATTTTGTTATTGATCTGGCCGATGTAATCGACGGTCAGCTCGAAAACGCCCGATCGCGTGCCCGGCAAATGGATGGACAGGGTTTGTTTATCGGGGTCGAAGGTAAACGGGCAGTCTACGCTTTCATCACCCGCGCCCTCGGTTTTGATCCGGCACTGCCAGACCGCCAGCTCAAGGCAATCCAGACAAATCATATTGGTGGGCTGACCGATATCCCCGGTCAGGGTCATTTGGCCGCTGAACTGGAAACTTTTTAAATCCGGTTCGATAACAAGACGGTATGTTTCAGGGGTGATCACAAAGACCTCCAAAAAATTCAGGTTATAGAAGCTGCCGTAAAACCTTTCTCAGGGCAGATGCATCATTCCTTGGTGATCTTAATGATCACATCCCTGGGCAGCGCCAGATTGGCGGCGACTTGCAACGCCTTCACCGCCGCAGCGGGAACGATGCAGGCCTCGCAGCAGCCCTTGGTCTGCAATACCGGCCGGCAAAGGGCCAGCACCACACTTTCGGTGGTGGGCATGAGTTCATTATAGGCATTGATTGGGTTTTTCTTTCGAATCTCCTCGGCCAGAGCCTTGATCGTTTCGCAATCGCTACCCAGGTTCAGTTGGACGGTCATATCGTCTTCGTCGAATTCAGCCGTTATTTTGGTTTTAAAACCGCAAACGCCGGCGTCTACCATTGCATGTGCCTTCATATGGACCTCTCAGCCGCCTAAAAAATATGGATCAAAAACTGCAGGACCGTTACCGGCCTCCTGGAGTCAATAACTATTTATTATATCATAAAGATCCCATAGCTGATAGGTTGTGGTGCAAGGTTTGGCCTAAATTCGGCGATTGTCGCGCTTGCCGCTGCCAAATCGGGACCCAGCAACCAATAATCCCCTCTATTGTTGGCTAATATCGCCATCGCTGATACCGACTCCGATTGGTGGACGGGAACGCTGAGTCTTTGCATCAGGCACTCAGGTGAACTCGTAGAAGCGCTGTTTTACTGAAGAACATTTTGGGGCCTCGTGTATTGGTCAATCCGGCATCTTGGGCCTGTTTCATAGTCTGTTTGAATTGCGATTTCGACACATGAAATGGCGGCTCCACGACAAGGATCTGTCCTTTGGCTTTTAGCAATGAAAACAGCTCTCTAAAAAAACCTGGCTTATCCGGCACTTCATGAACCATGTAAAACAACAAAATGAAGTCGGCCCGTTTTGATATGCCTATTTTGTTTTCCTCACACTTATGCAGCTCAATTCTATTCTCAAGCTCGGAACCCTCGATTTTTGCTCTTATCTTTTCAAGCATGCCTTCCTGTAGATCAACCGCTATGACTTTGCCCGATTCACCGACCATTTTTGCCATATCAAGGGTAAAGAAACCCGGGCCGCACCCAACCTCGAGGACCGTCATCCCCTTTTTGATATACGGCCTCAAAATTTTCTCAGGGTTTTGAAACAATCTTCGGAATTTGCTGTCGAGTGATCCTGCATGTTCAACCGGGCATACGCGCTGCTTGCTTTTGCTCATTTTGTTTCCTTTTTTTCAAAATTAAAGCCATCGCCGAACCTTTTGGCAATAACTGTCAAACGCCTCACCAAAGCTATCTCGAAGCTTTTTCTCTTCCTGGGGAATCAGCATGAAATTGGCCAACACAAAGAAAACCAGAGGAAACAGTAGTACCGTAAGTGACCCCAGCAGTACCGCCAAGCCTAAAAGCCACGCAAGCATTGCCAGATAGATGGGATTACGGCTAAAACCAAATGGCCCCGTAGTGACAAGCGTGGCGCCGCCATCCTTCATGCGAAAGCCTGTTCCGGCCTGGCGGAACTCACGAGCGCCGGCACTGGCCAACAAAAACCCAAGAACCATCAAAATAACACCCACGAGCCTCAATGGTCCGGATATCAACGTCGCTAACGGGAAAAGGTAGTGACATATAATCGGCGCGCCAAAAAGTAACGTAATCTCAAAAAGCATGATTACAGGACTTCGTCTTCGTTCGTTTGTGTTGTTGTTTCTCAATTTATCGTTCCTTTTCAAAATAAGTAATTAAGCTTAAAAAACAACCGATTACAATCATTTAAATCACTAAAGGAGGATTTATCTCCTGACTGGTAAAGCACCACACCGACGGTTGTCTCCCAATTATCATTCAAATCGTAGGCAAATTCCAGCCGTTCTAATGATCCGCCCTGCCCCAGCGCATCATAAATCTGGGCGAGCAACACCGTCTCCAACCGTTCGTGGAAAAAATCACGACTTATGCGAAAAGCCCATTGAAATTCATCTTCATCTGCCGAATCCGGCGCACCGTGCATGCACGCTTCAAAATCGAAAACATGTCGGTTAACCGCTTCAAGACTAATGGTAGTATCAGTGAAACCACTGTACTCAACCCCGCCCAAAATATCCAAACGCGTTTTCTCTTCATCGGGCAGAGCGGTGAACTCCAGCCCGGTCAAAAGCGCTGCCTCGGTTTTGTAGATCCAATTGCCCTGTGCATGATTGACTGCCGCACCAAACATGGTCACTCGTGCATGTACACGCTTATATCCTCCGTCTGCATTCATCTCCACATGTGCCGTGTCGTCAAAGACATGGGCCGCATAGAAAGAGGTCTCCCATCCGCTGAAAATTCCGTTTACAGACATTGCCAGTTCCTGATTATCCAGCGCAAAATTTGGTTTTTCCTCTTCCGGCAAAGGTGATACCGCGCTGTAATAATCGCTCCCGTAGGTCGGCAATTTATTGAAGCGCGCCTCGTGAACCACGATACCGGTTAGTATCCAGGAGCCGAGGCTGTAATCCAGACGGCTCATGGTAACTGGCAGTCGTAAATCCTCAATATCGGTCATGCCCGGCTCGCGTTGATCCATGGGATTGAGAATATCAATGACCCGGATATTATCCGATTTTCCCCACACCACGATCTGTCGTCCGATTTTAAGATCCAGTCCCGGCAGTGGACTGCCTTGTAGCCACACTTCGCCAAACTCTGCTTCATCCTCATATTCATCCAGGGTCTGGGTTGTATAATTATCGCGATCCCTCAGACGGTAAGCAACATCGTAAAAGCATGCCCCCGCCACTCGCGCCTTCCAGGAGCCACCAAGATCCAAATCTGCCGTCAAATCCGCTTCTCCCCGCAGTTTGGCAAGTCCCTGCCGATCATTGGTACCTGGAGGGCGACGATGGGAAGCCAGGTTAACGGCTCCGGCCACGCCCAAGGAACCACTCATGTAGAGGGGGCTTGGCGTGGAAGACGCGATCTCTTCGACAAACTGCTCGTCACTGCCATCTTCAAATCCGCCAAGTACGTCCGATAACTCGGACGCGTCGGCTTTTGGCGCATCGAAGCCTTGGAAAACATCGTCGATTTCATCGGCAAAAGCCGGGATAGGCAGCCATGCGGACAGGAAAAAAAGCAATGTTATGGCGAAGGAAGTCAAACGGTTTTTGTCAGTTTTGTTCATGATTGGAACCTATTTTTCGAGTATAGGCTCCCACGCTGAGGCGCGGGAACCAGACAACAGCTAAACAGCAAATATCTCTTTCGTCTACATCCCCTTCTCAAGTTGTCTTGTCGTAAACATTCCTTTATCGATGGCCTGCCCGTATTTAACGTTTTTCGAATTAAAGAGCGTACGGTGCAGGACATTGCCGCTTCTCGTGGTTTTGGCGTCGAGTTTGAGGGCCGTCCAGATGCCGTCAATTTCACGAATTTCAGGAATATCCACGTATTTGATTTTGTTGCCCTCATCCAGCCAGTGAACCGCCCGGCACATCATGAAGATATCCTGACGAATGAAAAGTATCGATTTTTTATAGCCATAGCGGTCCTGCACGATTTTGCTCACCGGCAAGGCCTCTATAAGCCAGCACGTCTTGCCTCTCACCTTGTCGGTCTTAAGCAACTTGTAACGCCACTCCTCGACCACCCGTTTGGTCATATCAGCATAGGAAAAGTCCGACCCCATGAAGGCCCCGGATTTATCGGCAGAAGCGATGCGCTTGACCTTTTTCAGCTCCGGTAGATAGAGCCACTGATCATCATCACGATCCCCTTTGCGATAATCCCAGGTGAGGAATCCGGTATCACGCACATCTGCAGGAGAAGTAAAAAAAATGAGCTTCAAGGTATCTTCCCCTTTGTCTTTACTGAAGGATTCCATGGTGCGGGTACGCTTGTGACCATTCTTGTCGATGAGAATCATGGTTCGATCACAAATCATGTTGTCACCATCGTCTCGGGCATCGGCCTTTTGCATGATCTCAAGGGCCGTAAGATCCCGTGCCGCGCAAGGGGTTACGACGGCAAATGAGACGATTGCCGCCAGTAGAGTTGAGAATGTAACAGTAGTTAAGCTTGTAATTATTTTTTTCATTTTTAATCTCCTTATTACTCGTTTTTCCGACCCGTTTGTAAAGTCCGGATCAAGTCGAACGCCGATTGCGGCTTAAACATTTTCTTCAGACTGTTTTTTGGAATACATCAGTATCATCAGCGCCGGCACCGAGAAAAAATCCGCCAGCAAGGCCAGCACAAGCGTCAGGCCGGTAAGATAACCAAATCGTTCGATGTTGAGCATTGAGGCAAAGGTGAACATAAAAAAGCCAAGCGCCAAGACCACGGTGGTGATGAGCATGGCCCGTCCCGACGTACGCAGAGTGCTGCGAATTGCTTCTTTTGCCGGTTGCCCCATGCTGAAATAGCGCCTGAAGCTATTGAGAAAATGGACCGTGTCATCGACGGCAAGTCCCAAAGCAATAGTGCCGATCATCATTGTATAGGTATCCAGGGGCAGCGCTATCCAGTGCATAAGTCCCATGACAAAAATTACCGGTGCCAAATTGGGAACCATGGAGATCAACCCCATACGCAAGCCGCCCACAAGCATAACCATCATAAGGGTGATCAATACTGCCGCAATAATGTAACCCTCGGCCATTGACAGCGTTGCTGCCTTGACCGTATGCACAAAAAGCTGTAACAACCCGGTGATTGTGACCGTTGCCCGGTTTCCAATACTTTCTTGAAAAGACGTTTCTATTTTTTTAAGCAAACCGTTGTAGTAAAAGACATCCAGCCAAGGAACCTGAAGCGTAAAACGGGCTTTGCGGAAAGAGGAGTCGATCACCTTTTCCAGATCATCGGAACCGGAGTTCTCAAAAAGCAGGAACTCCTGGGGAATCAGAGCCGCATTGTCCGGCACCTTGTAAAACTCTGGGCGATTCTCATTCAGGGCCTGGTGGATCTCCTTTATTATGTCCGCCACAGAAGAGGCATTGGCGACTTTGACCTTACCATCGTCAAATACTTTCAGCTCCTGCGCCAGCCGGTCGAGATCCTTGAGAACCGCCGGATCATAGAGGCCGTTTTCCTTACCCGTGTCCACAATGATTTCAATATTGATGGTCCCGCCCATAATTTTGTCGATTCTTTCCGTGGCCTGCCTGCACTCCCAGGAAGGTGGCTGCCATTCAAGGACATTATGCGAAAAGCGCAGTTGTAACGCACTGCCCAAGCCTGCGATCATCAGCAGAATGGTAATGGTGGTTATCATTTTGGGACGGCGTGCCACCAGCTCGGCGATCCAGTCCATGATATGATCAAAACGGTCATTGGTGCGGGTCGCAGCAGGTTTTTCCTTTTTCTTTTTCAATGGAATGATTGCCAGCAATGCCGGAATCAGCACAATGGTATAAAACAGACTGAGTAAAACCCCACTGCCGCCAAAAATACCCAAGGCCGCAATAGGCGCCAAGGCTGTGGTAGCAAAGGAGGCCAGACCAACGGCGGTGGTAAAACTGGTAATCACGACGGCAATTCCTGAATGGCCCAGGGCATGGATAATGGCCGTCCGTTTATCCTCACCGTGTCCCATCTCTCTAAAAACCAGAGATAAAATATGGACTGCCGCCCCCACTCCCACCGCCAGAAGAAAAGAGGGCAGAATCATGCTGGGCAACGTAAAGGGAACGTTGAACAAGCCCATGAGCCCGAGCGTCGAAAAGAGTGAGAGCATAACCACCGTAATCGGCAAAAATACTCCGGAAATACGATGAAACATGAGAAAAAGGCAGAGACCGATTGTCAGCAGCGCCAACATCATGAACCGCCCCATGTCCTTCATCATGGCCTCTTTCTGGACCTTAAGGACCACGGGAACACCGGCGAGCTGAATATCAAAGTCATCGCTATCGTATTTTGCGGTTATTTCCTCCACTTTGTTTACGATGGTTTCTGCCATTTCGTTTTTGGTACGAGCCGGTTTCTTCTCAACGGCTTCGTCACCAGCGGGTTCGTCATCAAATCCGGCCAGAACATCATCCGGTGCCTCGGTTTCAGCGAGGTCCGTTTCCAGGATTATCCCGGTCATGGTGGCGTCCGGAGAAATGAGACGGTTGATATATAGAGGATTGGACATTGCCCGATCTTTCAATGCCGCCAATTCATCACCGTTTTTCGGAAAATTCTCCAAAAGGTCCTCAACAATGAGGCGGTCAGTCTCCCCTCTGGTGTTGCGGGCATTCACCAGTGAGGTGATGTCTGCCAAATGGGGCACATTTTCGGCCAGTTCATCGTGCAGCTTTTCCAATTTATGCAGAAAAGCAGGATCGAAAACATCCGGCGCCTCGATGGCCACGATGATAAGCTCGTCCGTACCGAACTGAGCCTTGAAATCATCATAAACAGTCAACACGGGATCGGTATGATGAAAATAGCTTTCGTTACTGGTATCGATACGCAAGCGGGAAATCTGCATTCCCAACCCCGTAGCCACCAAAACCGCGACAATAATGAAAAACCAAGGCCGGTCGTGGATCGTACCGGCTACGGCTTGGAACCAGAATTCTATTCGTTGTCGCATGAAAATCTCTCCTTACTAATTACGTTTAGTTACTATACATAGAGCGCAAAAAAAAATTACCCCAATCTTTTGACCATGGACTCTAAATGACCCAAAAATTCTTCGACAAGTGAAAACTCACGATCGGAAATTCCCTCGAAAAACTCAAAGATATCGTGATTTAACGTTTCATGGTGCTGCTCATGGGCGTAATAGGCGACCTTACCTTTATTGGTCAGAACCGGAACTGTTTTCGAGCTGTTCTCGATATTTTCCACCTTGACCACAAGCCCCTTTCCCTCAAGTTTTGCTACAAGTTGTGAGACCGCCCCTCTGGTGACGTCGGCAATTCTGGCCAACTCCGCCATATGCATGCCCTGATTATCGCCTATGTGCATCACCATATGAATCTCCGATGGATACAACAGCTCGGCGATACCGTAACGCCGCGGTTTTTTATAATTTTCAATATATTTATTAAAAATCCGTAAAATCGATTCTGCTATGATGTTCATTCGCCTATGCATAGCCCTACGTTAAGTTGCTATACATCAATTGTCAACACTATTTTTAAAAACGATTGCCCTGGGGAGATATCGGATGATTTGAAACTGTCGGGAACCATTCATCGCATTGCCGCTGCGCTTCACTTCGTGCCTAACAAGTCCAGGGGGATGAGAAAAAAGGGCGGAAATTGGTAACACAATCCCGACAATTATGCAAAATAAGATGTCTTCAAAAGAAGCAAGGCAGAATTGGGCCAGGTTAATCCAAAAAATTTATGAAGTTGATCCTTTGGTTTGCCCAAAAATGTCATGGGCAAATGAAACTGATTTCTTTCATAGAAAATATCGATATTATCGAGAAGATTCTGCGTCATCTGGGTTTATGGGATATTCACAACCATGATCCACCTCAGCAGATTATTTCTGATCCCATTCCTGAATTGGTTTATGACTTTTCAGTCTCCCAGATCCCGGCAGTTGAGTATTGGAATTGATTTTCACTGTACGCGGGGTTTCCGGGTGAGGTGCGCCTAAAATCAGCTTAAATTTGGGAGTTTTCATATTTGCTTTGGAGATTTATGATTCCGACTGTCCTTTTGCCTCTGTCCTGCTACATCCCTTTTTTCGGAGAATGCCCCACCCGGCCACAGGCACAAGATTGCCACTTCAATCCCCGGAGCCCAGCTGTATTTTGTAGAGGGCGATCATTTCATTGCGAGGAGAAACA
The DNA here is from genome assembly GCA_963668455.2 of uncultured Desulfosarcina sp. GTDB lineage: Bacteria > Desulfobacterota > Desulfobacteria > Desulfobacterales > Desulfosarcinaceae > Desulfosarcina. The sequence goes on along the minus strand of CAXXOY010000005.1, from coordinate 1,001,613 downwards.
GTGCGGCGTTCAATGGCAGAGTGATAGCATTTCTCAAATAACAAACTGCCTGTATGAATAAATACATACGGGCAGTTTTCCTTCTCATTTCTTATCCGTCAGAGCGGCAGCCTCCGCGAGGGTCAAATTTTCTTCCCTTGTTATCCGTACCAAATCTTCATATTCCGGTTTCAGCTTCTCAACGTCTCCGTATACGGCTTTTTTTATTCTAACCGATCCGTATACGGTTTGCAAAACCGAAGTTTCTCTTTCCATCGTACAACGCTCATCACGCGAAATCCGAATTCCCAATGTGGTTGTGTGTTTAAATATCATGCTAACCATTTTTTCTTTATCCTTTTCACGGCACATACAACAAAGCTGTGTGCCTGGACGGGATTTTTTCATGCCTATTGGAACGGTGTAAACATCCAACGCACCTTTTTCAAAAAGGAACTCCTGAGCAAAGCCAACCGCCTCTGGTGTCATGTCGTCAAGGTTGCATTTGAGTTCAACAACAACGTCATTGACTCCCTTGCTCTCACCTAAAAACGCCCGAACACAGTTCGCAATGCCATATTCCCTTTTGCCCATACCGTAACCAATTGCTCCAAAACACATACCTGGCATTGTTCCGAAACTAGTCGCAAAATGCTTGAGCAGCGCAGCGCCGGTCGGCGTACACATCTCACCAACCACAGTTCCGCCGAAAGTCGGCATCCCCCTCAAAATCAACGCAGTGGCAGGAGCAGGAACCGGCAGGATACCATGACAGCATTCGACCTGACCGCTGCCAATACAGATAGGTGAGACGACAACTCTATCCGGTGCAAGTTTTTCCATCAACAGACATACGGAAACAATATCAGCAACCGCATCCAGTGCACCAACCTCATGGAAGTGAACTTCACTTACCGTGCTGCCATGTACGCAGCTCTCCGCCTCCGCTATTAGCCGGTATACTCCTATCACATTTTCTTTCACCTGTTCGGAAACCGGCAGAACACTGATGATTTGCTCAATATCATTCATCCGGCTGTGATGATGTCCATGGTGTTCAACATGGTTATTGTTTTCATTTTTGTGATGTAAATGGGAATAATCATCCTCATCCACACCACTTATTTTAACGGAAAAATGTGTGCCCGTTATTCCGCATTTCACGCTCTGAGAGCGTGAAATTGCAGCTTTCGGTATCCCCAGTGAATTCAGTTCCGCCACAAATACGTCAGGTTCGGGCAGAAGCTCCAAAAGCGCCGCGGCGAGCATATCGCCGGCGGCACCCATACTACAGTCAAAATAAAGTGTTTTCAATTATATACACCTATATGGTTAATCATACTTGCAAGACATCCGGCACCGAAACCGTTATCAATATTCACAACAGACACTCCCGCGGCACATGAGTTGAGCATCGACAACAACGCCGCCACTCCACCGAAAGCCGCTCCATACCCGACACTGGTCGGCACGGCAATGACCGGGCAGTCCGCAAGTCCGCCAACTACGCTGGCAAGCGCCCCCTCCATTCCCGCAATGGCGATAATAGCCTGAGCACTCATGATCTCCTCTCTGTAAGAGAGCAACATGTGTATGCCCGACACTCCCACGTCGTAAAGACGGTTAACTTCATTTCCCAGCACCTCAGCCGTCAGCGCGGCCTCTTCGGCAACTGGAATATCCGTCGTCCCGCAGGTAGCAATGACTATTGTGCCCCTCCCGTTCGGCTTCGGCATTTTTCCTATTATACCGAATTTTACTGCGCTCATGATAATCAAGGGGAAATATCTTACGCATCTCTTCTGCGGTATCGGAGTCTATGCGCGTAATAATAACAGTTTCCTGACCGCCCTTTACCATCACATCTGCAATGCCGGAAATCTGTTCAGGCGTTTTTCCCTCTTCATATATAACCTCGGACATTCCTTGCCACACCGTCCTATGCTGGTCTACTTTTGCAAAGCTTATATCCTCAAACGGCTCCAGTTTCAGCTTCAAGACCGCATCCGCCGCTGTGAGTCTGCCCTCTTCGACATCCTCAAGAATGTGCAAAATTCATTGTTTGCTCATTGTCTCCCCTCCAAATCCAACAAAACTGAACCAATCTATTTTTTAGCTAAAATGCCGCACAATAATTTGGCATTGGCCTGCTTTTTTGCCATGTTCACCTGGCGGGAAATCATAATCCGCTGGGCCTGGGGAGAACCGGCCCCGTGCATGGATTCGGTCAGGTAGCCCACGGCAGCAGTACCGAAGCAGATGTTTTCGATCAACCGAAGCATCTTAACCCGGTCTTCCACCGGGGCCAGGTCACTTCCCCTGAAATATTTTTTAACAAGTTTTCCCACGTCAGGAGACTCAAAATCATCGTGGCTTGGCAGGGTAACCATGAGGCCGCCGGCAACATCCTGGGCCAGGCGGGCTATCTCATAAGGGAATCTTGTCACGTTCTGCTTGCATACATTGGCCAGGAGAGTATTGACATAATAGGTACCCGAAGGTTCCTTTGCCCCCTTGCATGCGCAAGCCACGGAACCACTGTAAAGTGTTTCATTCAGGTGGTTCATTTCAATGATCTTGTCCTTGATGTGGGATGCTTTTTGCACCCCGTTGTATTCGGCCATGGTCTGGGCCGCGCCGATGAGTACATCCCCCACTCCTGCCTTGCAGGCATAACTCTGGCGGTGGTAGGAGGCAAAGCGTTCTACCAGGTGGCCTGCAAACTCGTACTCCCTGTACATGAAAACACGATCCCAGGGAACAAAGACATCCTCAAAGATGACCAGGGCTTCATGTCCACCATAACAGACATTGCCGCAGTCTGATCTTGTGGCCTCGAGCTTTCGCGTATCGCAGGACTGGCGCCCCATGACATAGGTTATGCCGGGGGCATCGCTTTGCAGGGCAAAGGAAACAGCCCAATCCGCATCCTTTTCTCTCAGGGAAATGGTGGGCATCACAATTATTTCATGGGAGTTGACCGCCCCTGTCTGGTGGGCCTTGGCCCCCCTGACCACAATTCCGTCCTTTTTTTCTTCCACCACACGAAGAAACAGATCCGGGTCCTTCTGAAGATGGGGTGGCAGAGACCTGTCTCCTTTGGGATCGGTCATGGCCCCGTCACAAACCAGGTCATTTTCCTGGACATAGGCCAGATATTTAAGGAATCTTTTATTGTAGTTTGTGCCGTACTTGGCATCCAGGTCATATGTGGTCATGGACAGGGCATTCAGGGAATCCATGCCCACACAGCGCTGAAAGCACGAACCGGTTAAGGCGCCCAGACATCTGCCCATGTCCGTCTTTTTAACCAGGTCTTCAACGCTTTGGTGAATATGACAGAACCTGTTGATCTGCTTACCTGAAATGTGTGAGGTGGCAGTCATAAGATGCCGGTATTTGGGATTCTGGGCCAGTTCATAGGTTAATTTTACAGCTTCCATTGAAGGACGAATAATGGGGTCGTCCACTACATTCTCCACACGGCGGCCGAACTGGTAGACCACCAGGTTGAGTTTTCTTAAGCTTTTTTCATATTCTTCCGGTGTCATCATGGTTGGATTCTCCTTAATTTTGGGATTTATGCCTTCCCTGCCAGGCGGGTATATCGTTGTAAACGCAGGTCAGCCTCTTCTTTTGCCCTGGCGAAAAGCTCAGCTGAAAGCCTGGGAGACTGCTTGGCCAAAGCGGCAAACCTCACCTCGCTCATGAGGAATTCATTAAAATCGGCCTTGGGAGGCTTGGAATCCAGGGTAAAAGGGTTTAGTCCCTGTTCCCGTAAGGCGGGATTATACCGGTAAAGATGCCAGTATCCTGCATCAACTGCCCGCCCGGCCTGGGCCTGGGAGCGCCCCATGCCTCCTTTGATCCCGTGGTTGATGCAGGGAGCATAGCCTATGATTAAAGACGGACCGGGATAGGCCTCGGCTTCCATCACCGCTTTCAGGGTCTGGTTCCGGTCGGCGCCCATGGACACCTGTGCCACGTAAACCGTACCATAACTGATGGCCATCATGCCCAAATCCTTTTTCTGAACCCTTTTACCGGCCGTGGCAAACTTTGCTATGGCCCCCGTAGGTGTGGATTTTGAAGACTGGCCGCCGGTGTTGGAATAAACTTCCGTGTCAAAAACCATAAGGTTGATGTCTTCGCCTGAGGCCAGGACATGGTCCACGCCACCGTATCCAATGTCATAGGCCCAGCCGTCCCCCCCAAACACCCAGTTGGAGGGTTTGACAAAATACTGACTCAAGGCTGCTATCTTGGCCAGTTTTTTGTCCTTACCGGCCTTTTTAAGGGCTGTCTTGAGCTGTTCAGCCCTTTTGCGTGTGCCTTCACTTTCCTGCCATCCGGCCAGCCACTGTTCAAGGGCAAGGGCAACATCAGGGTCTGCCACCGAATTTTTTAAAACTTCCTGTACCTTGTCTGCCAGGGTCTTTCGTACGGTTTTAGTGCCCACATGCATGCCATATCCGTATTCGGCATTGTCTTCGAACAGGGAAAATCCCCAGGCAGGTCCATGGCCTGCCGCATTTGTTGTATAAGGAACGGCTGGGGCCGAGCCTCCCCATACAGTGGTGCAGCCGGCAGAGTTTGAAATGACCATCCGGTCTCCGAACAACTGGGTAATAAGTTTGGCATAAGGGGTTTCCGCGCATCCCGCACAAGCTCCTGAAAATTCGATCAAGGGTGTCAAAAACTGGCTTCCCTTGACCGTTGCCTTTTGACGGTCGGAGAGTACCGGGGGGACATGGTTCACGGCAAATTCCCAAAACCGTTCATAATCTGCACGGCGGTCAGCCAGAGGTTCCATGGTGAGGGCCTTTTCCCTTGCCGGACAAACATCAATACAATTGCCGCATCCGGTACAGTCAAGGGCGGAAAATCCCATGGTATAAAAGCCTTCATACCCCTTGCCTCTGGCGGGAACCACGGGCATGCCGCAGGGAACCTTTTGCGCCTGATCCTTGGTCAGTATAAGGGGTCTTAGCACAGCATGGGGGCAGACAAATGCGCATTGGTTGCACTGGATACACTTGGTCCCGTCCCAATGGGCAACATCAATGGCAATGGCCCGCTTTTCATACTTGGTGGTGCCGGTTGGATAGGTGCCGTCCTCACGGCCGGAAAATGCAGACACCGGAAGGTCATCCCCTTTCTGCCGGTTCATGGGGATCATGATGGTTTTGACAAAGTCCGGCAGTTCAGCTTCCTGCAAAGGTTCGTCCTTGGCTGCGGCCCAGTTTTCAGGAACTTTGACTTCCATGTATGAGGTCAGGCCATAATCAATGGCCTTCCAGTTCATCTCCACCACTTTTTTGCCCTTGCGGCCATAATTTTTCTCAACCTCTTTTTTCAGGCAATCCGCAGCTTTGTCCACATCCATGACCCTGGTCAGGGCAAAAAAGGCCGACTGCATTATCATGTTAATACGGTTGCCAAGACCGATCTTTTTGGCCAGATCCACGGCGTTGATAGTAAAAAAACTGACCTCTTTGGCTGCAATGATCCGCTTGAGGGATGCAGGCAGTTCGGTTTCAAGACCTTTTTTATCCCAGACGCAATTGAGCAGAAAGGTTCCGCCCTCTTTGATTCCGTCCAGGATGTCGTACCGGCGGACATAGGCCTGGTTATGGCAGGCTATGAAATCTGCATTGGTGATCTGGTAGGCGGATTTGATGGGAGAATCCCCAAACCTTAGATGGGAAATGGTGACGCCGCCTGATTTTTTCGAATCATAGGCAAAATAGGCCTGGACCTGTTTGTTGGTATGGTCTCCGATGATCTTGATGGCGGACTTATTGGCCCCGACAGTGCCGTCAGATCCCAAGCCCCAGAATTTACAGGCAATGGTATCTGAAGGGGTGGGATTGAAAGGTGCTGTGTATGTGGGAAGAGACTTAAAAGTCACATCATCTTCAATACCTACTGTGAACTGATCCTTAGGGGTATCACAAGCCATATTGTCAAGGACGGCCTTGACATGGGAAGGAGTAAACTCCTTGGAGGCCAGGCCGTAACGCCCCCCGACAATCAAAGGAGCCGAAGTTTTATTATAATAGGCGGTCTTCACATCCTGGTACAAGGGTTCGCCAAGGGCGCCGGGCTCCTTGGTGCGGTCCAGGACGGTAATACGTTTTACACCATCGGGCAGGGCCTCAATCATGTGACCGGCTGAAAAGGGGCGAAAAAGGTGGACTTCCAGAAGCCCGAGGTTGCCGCCTCTAGCATTTTCATACTCTATGGTTTCCCGGATTACATCACAACCTGAGCCCATGGCGATGATAACCTGCTCTGCCGTATCAGATCCGAAATAGTTAAAAAGCCTGTAATCGCTGCCGGTAAGGCGGTTGATTTCATCCATATATCCTTGGTAAACAGCAGGAAGGGGTTCGTAGAACCGGTTGACTGCCTCGCGGGTCTGGAAAAACACATCCGGGTTCTGGGTGGTGCCCCTGAGTACCGGTTTATCCGGGTTCAGTGCCCTCCGGCGGAAGGCCGTCACTGCGTCCATGTCCACCAGGCCGGCCAGTTCCCCGTACTCCAGCAACTTTACCTTTTGCACCTCGTGGCTGGTTCTGAAACCGTCAAAAAAATGAAGCGCCGGAACCCTGGACTTGATAGCAGCCAGGTGGGCAACAGCGCCAAGATCCATACACTGCTGGACAGTGCTTGAGGCCAGAAGGGAAAAACCGGTCTGGCGGGTTGCCATGACATCCTGGTGGTCTCCGAAGATACTTAGGGCATTGGAGGCAAGAGACCTTGCGCTGACGTGAAAAACGCTGGGTAAAAGCTCTCCTGCAACCTTATACATGTTCGGGATCATGAGAAGCAATCCCTGGGAGGCCGTATAGGTGGAGGCAAGTGCTCCTCCCTGGAGACAGCCGTGCAGGGTGCCTGCAGCACCGCCCTCGGACTGCATTTCCCTTAATTCCACTGTCTGGCCGAAAATATTTTTCATGCCTTTTGCCGCCCACTCGTCAATGGACTCCGCCATGGGGGAAGAAGGGGTGATAGGGTAGATGATTGCAGCATCAGTAAATGCATAGGAGGCATAGGCAGCAGCCGTATTTCCGTCCATGGTCTGCTCTTTTCTCGGTTTCATCTTAACTTATTTCCTTATGTTCATGTTCAATGGTTTTTTATTTTAAAAGGATGAAGGCGGAAAGGATGAAAATAAAACATCCGTTGAGCTTCACCTTTTTTTAAGTTTGCTGTGGGCTTACGGCCCAAGGCTGTAATTGCTAAAAATGTCAATGCCTCAAAATTGTATACCATATATATTTATTGTATACAATTATTTTTTACACCAGTTTAACATCCGAATGATCCAAAAATTGGATTACATCTTAAGCAATAAAACTTCGTGATATATCCGGAATAGGATATGGCCTGCTAAGAGATCGGACTTTCACTCCTTTGTGGTCCCTGGTCATGACCATACCCTGGGCATTGTCACCACTTCCGTCGGTTACGGCAAGACAGAGATCCGTAAGAGAGGCAAGCTTGTCCGCCATGGCCGCAAATTCGCTGCAGCAACCTGAATCAGCAATCATATTCCAAATCGTATTGGCCGTGGCAAAACTTCCTTTAAAGGCGATTCCGGGCCCGCCCGGGAAACTGACAAGGAACAGTTCAGGTCCCAGGGATTCAATACTGCTCATTTCGGATTCAGCTCTTTTTTTAGGATCCCCGATAATGCCCCCGCCACAACTTCTTATTCCCGGCATATGAATACAAGCCCCTAAAACCGGGATACAGGACGGTGCCAGGCTGACCATTTGATCAGCAAGGCGCCGGTCCAGGATCTCAGGATCTTCCGTATATCCCGGCGACCATAGTGCAGCCTCGGCAAAGTATTCAATAACGGCTGATTCAGAACCTTGGGGACAAAAACCGCCCACAAGAAGGCCCAAACCGTCACTGGTTTTGGTTTTCAGTGAAAAAGTCTCATATACCGTCATTCTCACGTTTCCTGTGTTATACCTGGGGCGGCACCGTATTGAAGGGAAACCGCCTTGGCCATCTCCCGGTTTATGGAGCCCAGATCCAAAAAGGTCCGCAGATAGGCTGACCTGAATGCAGTCATGGCTGCCCTGGCTTCTACAAAAGGCCCGGGCAGATTGATCACCAGGCTTTGGCCGATTGTACCGCAGACAAGCCTGCACCATAAATGCCTGTTTTTACCGTAAAGAGAGGTGATATGTTGATCGTGCAACAGGGAGGACAGAGCTGAATGGGTATCATCGCGTCCCAGGGTTGCGCTGTGCCGGTGGCCGCCTCCACTTCCTCCGATAAGAATAATAAGATCTGCCCCCTGCCCTGCCTGTTTTTCAATCTCCCTTGATATAAGGGCCTCCCTGTCCTCAATGGGGGCTATTCTAAGCACCTTGCAGGCCGGAGCCATGTCCAGAAGGATTCCCATGACCATGGGGCTGTCCGTATCAAGGACAAGCCCGTTGAGAATTTCATTTCCGGTGGGCATGATAACAGCCCTGTTCAGGGAATGAGCATCCATCTTTCCCCCCTGCAGCCACCGGGGTCGGGCGGCGGCACGTCATCTATATGGACGGTCTTGATCTTTTCAACGGAGGCCAGGTGTGTAACATCGGAAACCATAATTCCGTCAGCTATTGCAAGGGCCTTGATCAGTCCGTCCTTTTGAGTCAGGATATCGGTTTCATCCATACCGTAAACATCCATTTCAATGCTGGACCCTGTAACCCCTATGATGCGGACTACACTGTCCAGGCGGCTTGCCACAGCTTTTTCCAGCTGCTTAATATTCAAGCCCTTAACGGAAAGGCCGGTGATCCTTACCACTGTTTTATCCACCTGAATGAGAATCGAGGTATCGTCTGTCATGGTTTGGCTCCTTTAGGATCAGGCCAGTTTTTCGTGAACAATGTCCTTGACATCATAAAGCCTTGGGTTGTCAATGGCCGGTATAATTTCCCGCGCATTGCTTATCACCTCTTCCTTTGAAAGAACTTCCACCTTTTCAGTCATCCATTCACGGGTAAATCCCACGGAGGCAAGCTCGTCAAAAGCCGCCTCGGTCATATTGTCAAAATCGGGGCAAATACCCAATGCCCTTGCCACTGACATCAGGGCCGGGGAAGCTCCGACATCACGGCCGGGCACCATACCGGCATCCAGGGCCTGCACGATATAGCGGGCCAGGACCCGCCTGTCCGCACCTATGCAGGGAATATGGCTTTTTAAAAATTTTGCGTACTCCTTGGACTTGTGGGCGGTGTCCCCACACTTAAACTGGCGATGGGGCACGATACGACCGAACTCTTCACCAACAACCATTCCTATACCTACGGAAAAGGTGTGACCGGTACCCCCGATTTCAACTTTGCCGTCCTTCATAATCTGTATCTGACCGGTAATGGGAATGAGCAGCTCTTCCATGTTGATACAGTGCATGACTTCGGTGGCGGAGTTGTTATTGCCGCACCGGCCGGTGAGAACGGCATTGTGAATGGGTATATTTTTTTTAGCCGGATCAGGACCCATGATAAGCCTGCGGCCAGGATAAGTGGTTTTCCACTGGGCAAGATGAGGTTCTTTTTCAATAAGTTCTTCGGACCAGTCGATTTCCACCATTTCAAGGTAGCCGAAATCGTTGTTGATCCTGCCGTAATCAGAGGCCGCCATACAGGTCATGGATCCGTCCAGCATAACTCCATCCGAATTGGTGGTAGTGGCGGTCATGTCAAACATATTGATGGCGGCAGGTCCGCTTATCCGGGCTGCAATCCGGTCACAGGCTTCTCTCATGGAAATCCCCAAAGCCTTAACATCGGAGTAATCAACAAAAGCCAAGGTAACCGGAACATAAACATCATCAAGCATACCTTCAGGTACCATTTTATACTTTAGCTTCTTCATGTTTGTTAGTCTCCTTGTTTTTAATGATCCCCTATGGGCGGCCGTCTGTCATCAATCACTTCACAGTCATGGATCAGAATATCCTCTGTTGGATGAAGAATGTTAATGGTTTCCAGTATGGCATGGACTGGTTTGCCGTCCTTGTCAAATCCCCTGACAACCGCCGAGTGCATGCTTTCAGGTATCCTTGGGATAACAGCGACCTCAATCCGTTCAATTTTATCTTCCTTGGCCAGATCTTCCACTGCCTGCTCAATCCTTCCGGTACGAAGGGACTGCATTTTTGCAGATTTCAAAGATTCCAGCCCCTTTACCTCACATTCTTTATAAGTGCTGCCCATTATGGCGGCAGCTTTTTTCATCTTTTTTATGAACTCGGGCAGTTTAGTGTGCATAAGCCTCATAATCATAACTCCTTAACTTTTTATTAAAATCAGGATCCCATCATGAAATTAAGCGGTTTCAAAATCAGTCCGGGGCAAAAGGTACTAAGAAGAAGGATACCTGCCTCAACCAGTAAAAACGGCCATATCCCCCGGCACAGATCTCCGAAATCTATTTTAGCCACCCCGCACCCCACGTAAAGGACCGTGCCGACCGGCGGGGTAATAAGGCCGATGCACAGGTTCAATGTCATGATTATGGCAAAAAAGTAAGGATCAATACCGGCCTTGATGATGACAGGAAAAAGAACTGGTGAGAAAATCAGGATATTTGGTGTCAGATCCATTACCATGCCGATCAAAAAAAGGAAAAAATTCACAGCCAAAAGAAGCATCAAAGGATGTTCAATAAGTCCCCCGAGCATACCGGCAGCATGATCAGGCAGCCTTGCGGTGGTGATAAAAAAACCAACAGCTGTGGCAGCAGCCACTATAAACATAACCGTAGCAGTATTTTTGGCTGCCGCATAAAAGATGTCCCCCATCTTTTTTAAATTAATTTCCTTATAGACAAAAAAGCAGATAAGCAAAGCGTAAACCACTGCAAAAGCCCCGGCTTCAGTGGGAGTAAAAATACCAAAGCGAATCCCTCCCACTATCATTACGGGCATGATCAGGGCCGGCAGGGAATCTTTGATGATTCTTTTGCGTTCATCTTTCGGGATCTTAACTACGTCGTTATAATCTTCAATTCTGACTATAAAAAACCAGGTGACCATCAGGGCCACGCCCAAAAGCACACCCGGAACGATGCCTGCCATAAAAAGCCGGGTGACCGACAGGTTGACACTTGTTCCCAGGACTATCATAGGAATACTAGGAGGGATGATTGGAGCGATAACCGCACCTGCACAGATAAATCCGCTGGCACGGTTGAGTTTGTATCCCTTGGATTTCATGATAGGGATAAGGATGGCACCAAGAGCGGCTGCATCAGCAACAGCAGAACCTGAAAGTCCGGCAAAAACAATGCTTGCAATTATGGCGGCATATCCTAAACCCCCTTTGAACCGGCCCACAACCAGGTTTGCAAATTCCACAATCCGGTTGGATAACCCTCCCTGGGCCATAATTTCTCCTGCCAGCATAAAAAACGGGATGGCCATGAGGGGAAAGGAGTTTGTACCGGTTACCATGGATTGGGCTATGGTCATGGCATCCACAAAACCCATATGAAGCATAAGTGCAATGGCACAGATTAATAGAACGACGGCAATGGGAACCCCAAGAAACATAAAACTGAACAGGGTTCCTAAAAAAACAAAAACAACTTCCATGGCCTTACTTTCCTCCTCTCAGATCATCCACAAGTGCCTTTACAACCAGAACCATGGCCCCAACGGTCATAACCACCAGCCCGCTGGAAACAATTCCGAAATTAATTCCCGTGGAAACGGTTTTATAAGAGGAAGTGGATTTTACATACTCAACGCCACCGTACAGAACAAACGCCAGGGCAGCCAGTGTCACTAAATGGGCCACAATCCCTATAGTTTTTTGAGCCCATCCCTTGAGCAGATCAACAACAATTGTTACCCGCACATGATTTTTATCCTTAAACGCTGCAATCACCCCGAAAAAAGTGGTCCACATAAAAAAAAACCGGGCATATTCCTCAGATACCGGTATACTGGATTTAAACACATACCGCATCACTGCGTTGATAAATACAAGGATGACCATCGCACTTAGAGAAAAAGTCATAAACAACGTAAAAAATTTATTGACAACCTTTTCTATCTTTTTTACCGCATTCACAATTAACTGCCTCCTTAAATTTTACGGGTAAGCACCGGAAAGCCTTTTTAGTTCTCCAGGTAATTTTACTACAGGCAAACCCGGATGTTAGATCCGCCTGCAGTTGTTTATTTTAAAGGTTGATAAAATATATTGTATACTATATCAAAATATTGTATACTTTTTTACGTTTTTGTATTTGATTATTAAAAAAGTGTCAAGGATTAATTAGCGGCGGCAAATCAAATTAACGGGTGAATCCTGTTTGCCATCAAAGCTTTATTACAACTTTGCTCCAGTTGATTTGTATTGCCAAAGAGTGTCAAATCTCCCAATTTTTACTAACTTTAAGCTATCAGGGAAAATGAATATGACTAAACAACACAAAAAAGATATCAGTCTTACAGGGAAGGCTTATGAAAATATCAAATCCGCTATTCTCCATCTGGAGATCAAGCCGGGAGAAAAGATACCTGAAGAGAAAATGGCAGGTCTTGTGAATGGTAGCCGCACACCGGTAAGGGAAGCTTTGCGCAGACTATCGGAAGAAGGTCTGGTGAATATATTTCCAAGACGGTTCTCTGAAGTGGCCCGGTATGATGATGAAGCTATCCGGCAAATTGGAGTTATCCGTCTTTCCCAGGATATACTTGCCGGCAAATTAGCCATGATCCATGGATCTGATTCTGATTTCCAGGCCCTGGCCCGGACAGCGGACATGTGTGAGCAGGGGGCAAAAAAGGGTCATATATATGAACGAATAGCATTTGACAACCAGTTTCATCTATCCATTACCGAGATCAGTAAGAACCAATATTTGATCCAGAACCAGAAAAAACTTTACCTGATAATTCACCTGATCCAGATCGTTAAGTACACCAATGTCGAGTCGAGCATGGCCCAAATCGGGCACCATAAAAAAATTGTAGATGCTTTGTTCAAACGGGATTTCTCCCAAATCCGGGAATTGATCTGTGAACATCTGCAATCTTTTTACCAGATTGACCAAGGCATCATAGATATGTATTTAGGCAACTGATTACAAGGGGATCGTCCTCCCTCAAGCCCACAATCACGTCCATATAAAAAATATTTTTTCTTGACAAAAATATAAAAACTCAATAATCCGACTATGGATATTGTATACAAAATTCAAGGTTTGTATACAACGATTTGTGCCATAGGACTTTTCCATATGGGAAAAGGTAAACTTCGGCGTAGTAATATTTATGATGTACAAGTAAAAGGAGGTCGTAGATGACAAAACAAGGATTTTTTAAAATTGCCGCCCTGGTGATGGTAATGCTCTTGATTGGAGGAAGCGGCGCCTTTGGTGCCAAGGCCAAATATACCCTTCGCATTGCCAGCATTCTGGCGGACACAGATCCTGAAACCCTTGGGCTTAAAAAATTTAAAGAACTGGTGGAATCTGCAAGTCAGGGAAAAATCGCAGTTCAACTTTATCCCAACTGCCAACTCGGGGCCGCAGGGAACTACCTGGATTCCCTGAGAAGAGGAATGATCCAGATGGCATCACCAGGATCGGTTATGGCGCAACTGCAACCCCTGGTTGCCGCCCCTGAAATGCCCTTTTTGTTCAGGGACTGGGCACATGCCCGAGCCGTTCTCACGGATCCGGCCTACACAGACCAGCTGGCAGAGGGTCTTTTAGAAAAACATGGAATCAGGACACTTGGCTTTGCTCCCAGAAGTTTCAGGGTGATGACCTTTAACGAACCTGTAAAGAACTTTGAAGATCTGCAAAAAAAACGTTTACGGGTGCCCAACATCCCGTTTTACATTAAGTTTGCCGAAGCCGTGGGAACAAGCCCGGTAGCCCTGCCCTTTTCCGAGCTTTTCAGTGGTTTGGAGCAAAAGGTTGTGGATGGCCAGGAAAATCCTTATGCCACAATCCGCTCATCCAAACTTTACGAAGTCCAGAAGTATGTCGTGGAAACCAATCATATTTTTACAACCCACGGCTGGTATATGAATGAAAAGTTTTTTTCAAAACTGCCCAATGACCTGCAAAAGGTAATCCTGGACAGTGCGGACAAAGCCATTAAATATACCTTTGACATCTCCATTGAAGCAGAAAATGAAGCCAAAGCCTTCCTCAAAGGAAAAGGGATTAATATTCTTGTTCCGGATGAAGCATTTAAAACCTCTATTCTTTCTGCCAAGCCTGCTGCCAGAAAGTTTTTTTATGAAAAATATCCTGGTTCACAAGCCTGGGCCGAGCGCGTTGACGCACTGGAATAGACTCTGTTGAAAGGTTCCCCTGTCCTGGATTTGTGCCGGGGCAGGGGAATTTAACTTCTTGCTGCCCCCCTTTTGTGAAGCGCCATGGATATCAGCAAAGATGTCAGCGGCGGCGTGAAGATGCATCAATGCTGGCGATTTAAAAATGCTCTACGAATGAGCGTGGACGCGCTAACTGATGGAAACGCGGTCACGAAAAGTGATGGATTAATTCGATAAGGATGCGCTACGCGCAATCTGATTTGATTGGGTTTTTTAAGGCATGAGCAGGAAGGCTTGAATAAAGCCAAAAAAAGCGAGGGGAACAGCAAGTGTGCTCTGCCGCTCCCCTCTGTGGCATTATTCAATGCCTCCTGCACCCGGCTATCCCTCGACAGGTTGCTCCCCAGCAGAGCCTGTCTCCGTTTCACCGGGCAACCGGTATCTCACTGGCTATGAACAACCAATGATCATTTTTTTCTCCTGCGTTGGGATTTAGTCGCTGACGGTGAGAACAACGTAAAGAACAAAGACTCATCAAGGCGCGGCAGGTTCTGTTGGGCCGCCATGGCGAGCAGTTCGGCGGCCATTTGGTTGAGTACCCGCAGGTTGTTTGCCGCGTGTCCGGATAACGTAAGGATCAATTCGTCGGACATCAGTTGGCTGTTCCCGGCCGTTTCGAGAGCAAAATACAAATAATCCTGAAGCTGTTCGGGAGAAAGCGGTTCGAGCAATAGTCGCAAACCAATACGACTGCCCAGGGGCAACAAGTCGGCGGTTCGGAACCTGTCGGGCAACCGATTGTCCCCACACAGAATGGTAAACAAAAGACTTTGCGAGTCGAACCGATGGCTTTGCAAGATCCGCAACTCGGTCAGACACTCGGTCGATACCTGCTGGGCCTCGTCAATTAAAAGAACCGGTTTTAACAACGTCGATTGGCAATGGCGCTGCCAACGATCCCGCAGGGATTTGAAGCCGCCATAGCGGTTGGAGGGGGACAAGTTGACGTTGAACAACTCCCCCATTTCCCGGTAAAAGTCCCCCAGTTTGCTTTGGGGGCGTTGCATCACACCGACGGTCAGATCGGGTATTTGTTCGAGTTGATGGGCGATTTTTTGTAGCGTCTTGCTTTTTCCCAATCCCGGTTCGCCGGTGATCAATGCAAAACCGCCGCTCTCGGCCATGGATCGCGCACGCAGGCCGAATGACTCGGTGCCGGGTATGGCATACAAGGCTTCCGGTGGTAAATCTGGCAGGAACGGGTTGTATTTGAGTCCGTACAAGCTACGGATATCGGCATCGTTCATCTTTCTATCTCCTCCTTGGGGATATAAGCCGGGGGCAGACCCGTTGCCGCGTAGTCGGCCATCCATTTTCGAAGCAGCGCCGGTAGCGGTCTATGGGTTGATGGAACCGGCGCCGCCGTATTTCCGTGAGGTTGGATGAGGCGACGTTTTCCGGATGCGTTTTTGGTTTTGTCCTGGGGTAAAAGACGCGCCAGGGGGGCGTCGGTATCCGGATCGACCAGCACCATCTGGCTTCTATCCCATCCGGGCGCCCGTAGGATCACCGATGGCAGATGAGCAAAACGAAAGGGAAGTTCATAACGGATGCCATCGACCACAACGGTGGCATCGCTGCGCCGTGGCCGTCTTGTGATTCGACGCGTAAAGGCCAGGCGAAGCGCGTCACCGTCAGGCGCCGGCCTGGAGACATCGGTACCGCCCAGCAGCCGGTTTAAAGGCGTCGTATTGATTTCGCGGTGGTATTTTCGGTGATAGTCCTGCTCGACCCAGGCTTGGGTTGCTTGGTTGACGAAGGCCAACTGCAGATCTTCGATCCCACGCAACAGCTCCATCAAACGGCTTTCCAACTGTCCCCAAAACGTCTCTTGTTTGCCATTTTGATAAGGCGAATACGCCAAGGTCGTTTGATGATCGATGCCCAACCGTTCCAAACCCCGGCGGGTTTCTTCGGCCAGCATGGCCGCCCCGTTATCGGTCATCAGTGCCCGCGGTAATCCCCGTTTCATGAATGCCTGGGATAAACCATGGATCAGGCACTCTGCCGTTTCGGCCAGATATAATTGCAAATGACAGCAAAGTCGTGAGTGATCGTCGATAATGGCCAGCGCCACGGGGCGGTGCCACGTGCCTTTATTGTCGAGAATGCGGATTTTCGCATGGTGAAAATCGAGATGCCAGAGGCCATGGACATGGGAGACTTCGAACCCGCGTATTTCACGATGCTGTCGTCGCTTTGCGGCTTGTAATTGGCCATCGGTCGGTTGTGCGGGTTCGTTCGTTTTCAGCCAACCGTTTTCGCGCATGCAACGCAGTACGGTTTTGTAACTGGGCACGTCTTTAAGGCTGGCCTGCTCTTTAGCCATTGCCTTCAGGTTGTCGTAGTGCAGTTGAACGTTCCACCGGGGGTAATTTTCGTACTGCTCTTTTAACGCCTGCAATAATGCCTCGGGCATTGACCACCTTACACCCGCGTCCGAACGGATTTTCCGTCCCAAAACGGCGATCGGGTCGGAAGCGCTCCTGGCTTTGTAGTACCATCGTTCGATGGTCGACACACCGAAACTGATCAGCCGATTGGAATCGATGGGATGCCGGTAGTTTTTTTGGGCCAACTGACCGATGGCCTGTTGCAACTCTCCTTTTGGTGGCGGGCAGGACAACAGTTCACCGATCACCGAAAATCGGAATTGTGCCCAGCGCTGCCACATGGGCAATTGGGAATCGCTCATGGGATCTCTCCTTCCTGTTCGCTTCCTCTGGCCTCCCCCATGGAGGCAAACAGGGGCGAATCGAGGGTTGGATACTTGTAGCGGATTGGATCGGGTTTGACATCGGCCGATCTTCTGCGTGAGGCAGAATCAAAACGGTGGCGCCTCACCGACCGAGGCCGTCATGGTCCCAGGGCAAGGGTTCGCAGGCAGTTCACCAGTGCCGTTTCGGGGTCTGCGGTAGCGCTTTCAAATCGGACCAGCAACGCCCTTGGAAGATGACTGGAATGAATCGGTGGGATCAGGCGCCCGGCCA
This sequence comes from uncultured Desulfosarcina sp., assembly GCA_963668455.2. GTDB lineage: Bacteria > Desulfobacterota > Desulfobacteria > Desulfobacterales > Desulfosarcinaceae > Desulfosarcina. The sequence goes on along the minus strand of CAXXOY010000005.1, from coordinate 984,260 downwards.
AACGCCGGTAGTTGATTGTCTGGGAAAACAGTTCTTGAAAATACTGTTTCCAGTGGTTGACGGTAGAACGCCACGGTCCGAAAAGGCCTTTGAGTTGCTCCAAGGTGCGGTCTGGATGTCGTCCTTGGCGGAGGGCGGTGGCGATAAAAAGCACCGGCGCCCAGTACACCCGGCGCTGCCAAAACCGAACCGATGGCGGCAGGACACGGCGGCGGCAACCGTCACGCCCGCAGCAAAGGCTATAGCGAAGTTCAAATGCCTTATCAATTTCAGGAGGACCACCACGAGGCTTTCGAGGATAGTTGGCATAGTGTAACGGCCCCCCGCAATAGGGCAGCGGCAAATTCGTGTCCGCTCTGCCAGCTCCAAGTCAATCTTGTGAAGAAGGGAAAATAGCGCTTTGTGATTGAGGATTTCTGGTGATATCATTGTCCCTGCCATTTATGGTTTTTGTGGCAGGAGCCCCCTACGATGCTCTGGCCAAAGAACGCGAGGGGGCTCCATCATTCTTCCCTCACTGTTCTTGTCCATTTCAAGCTATTTTTCCATCATTTTTTGTGTCCGCACTCACCGTTTTCACCACGTTGTAACAAGGATCTTCTCGAAGAGTCCCTTTTTTTCTATCGGAGACACTTGTTTTCGGAACTGGATATCGTCTTTTTCGATACGACAAGCATTTACTTCGAAGGTCGTGGCGGTAAAACGATCGGGCAACGGGGATTCAGCAAAGACCACCGGCCGGATCTGAAGCAGATGGTCGTCGGTGCTGTGATCAACGACAAGGGTTGCCCGATCTGCTGCGAGATGTGGCCTGGTAACACCACCGATGTCAAAACGTTGATACCGGTTATCGAGCGTTTACAAGCGCGCTTTCCCATCAAAGGCGTTTGTATCGTGGCCGACCGGGGAATGATCAGTGCGGCAACTATCGAAACACTCGAATCGCCGGACAATCCGATACCATACATTTTGGGCACGCGCATGCGTAGGGTGAAAGAGATACGGGACAAGGTTCTATCTCGTGCTGGCCGATATCAAGAAGTTCGTCCTGAAGGGGTGAGTCTAAAAGATCCCGCTTCGCTGAAAGTCAAAGAAGTGGTGATCGACGATACGCGCTACATCATTTGCCAGAATCCTGCACAGGCACGAAAAGAGGCAAGCGATAGAGAGAACATCGTCGCCGCTCTTAAAGCCCAACTTAAAAAAGGCGCTAAAAGTCTGGTGGGCAACAAAGGGTACCGCAAGTATCTGAACGTCGATAAAGACAGTGTCCGGATAGACACCGCCAAGCTCAAATCAGAGGCACGTTTCGATGGTAAATGGGTTTTGACAACCAACACGGATCTTTCAGCATCCGACGTGGCCCTCAAGTATAAGGAACTTTGGCAGGTGGAACGCGTGTTTCGGGACGTCAAGTCTCTATTGGAAACGCGTCCGATTTTCCACCAGCGTGACGAAACCATTCGTGGCCATGTGTTTTGCAGTTTTCTGGCTCTTGTTTTACGCAAAGAACTTCAACGGCGCCTGGAACGATCCGGGTACGACTTTGAATGGCTGCACATCAAGCAAGATCTGAAGGCTCTGCAGCTAGTGGAAATCGAAGAAAACGGTCGGCGTTTCTTTGTCCGGACACAAAGCCAGGGTGAATGCGGAAAAATATTTCAAGCCGTTGGTGTAGCGATGCCGCCAACAATCAGTGAGGTGTAAATCCGGCCAGAATTTGTAGCGGTAGTGCCAAGAACTATTGGTGTGCCTGTAACCTTCTGTTTTTAAATATTTTTGAAAAATCAACTGTCAAAAATCAGCTAAAGGCTGTTGTGGGTCATTCGACCAATATTGATGTTACAGATATCCGCCGGTATACCCCAGTTGCCTGATCCGTTCGTAGATCCAAGTGGCTCGGTATTCGTCTTCTTCTAAAAAATCGTCAATGACCTGTAGTAAGGGGCAAGAATGCTATCTCGGCGCTTTTTCTTTTTGTACTTGGGCGTTTGCCCAGACCGAATGTATTTTTTAACCGTGTTTCGATGAATGCCCAGTTTCCTGGCAATGGCCCTTTCGGAAAGCCCTTGCCGATGCAATGCAACGATATCCATGTAGACCTCCCAGGCAATCATGGCGACGCCCTCCTTTAAGGAGGGAGTCTACCATTGAATGCCACTTATGGGTAGTACACTTTTCGTTGCCGTTTTTGGTACATTATTGCATTGCCCGCGACACCACCATCTGCTTTCGCTGCTTGCAGCTTAAAGACTGAGCTTTTTGGACAAAAAACCGTTTTCGACTTTCAGTTGGCCGATTTGCCTGTAGAGTTCATCAGCCTGGTCCTCGGCCTGTTTGCGGGTCTCTCGACCCTTGTCGAAAACATCGGCGGTACTATCGACCAACGCTCGTTTCCAGTTGTTGATCATCGTGGGATGAACCTCAAACCGGGCAGCCAGTTCAGCAATGGGCTCATCGTTTTTCAAGGCTGCCAAGGCGACCTTCGCCTTGAACTGGGGAGAATAGCTTCTATGTTTCTTGCTCATGGTCAGATCCTTTCAAATTGGGCTGACCCGGAGCTTATCATACTGTCCATTTTTTTGGGACCATCGCCGTCTGAGTTAAATACGAAATCTACTCATATTTTTTGAACATCTCCTGGAAGTCCTCCAAGCTGTCTTTTATATGATAGACATGCTGGTCTTCAGGGAACCTCTCCCCTTTTACATCATTGACATATTCTTTGAAGGCGTTTGTGATAAGCTCTGCTACATTTGCGTATTTTTTGACAAACTTTGGTGTAAATGCCTGGAACATTCCCAGCATGTCTCCACAGATGATTAGCTGACCATCACAAGGAAGTCCTGCACCTATTGAATACACCGGAATAGAAAGCTTTTTGGAAATAAACTCGGTTAATTCCGGTGGTACGGCCTCAAGAAGTAATGCAAGCGCTCCTGCCTCTTCTATTGTCTTTGCATCTTTTATTAAATCCTCTGCGCTTGCCACATCACGACCTTGTGCCTTGAAACCACCGATCTGTCCGGCACTCTGTGGTGTAAGTCCAATATGGCCTATAACGACGATACCCGCATCGGCAATCGCCTTTATTCTGCTTGCCACTCTAACCCCGCCTTCAAGCTTTATTGCATCGACACCTGCTTCTTTGTGGAATCTCACTGCATTTTCAACAGCATCTTCGTCATTACGGTGGTATGATCCAAACGGCATATCCCCTACTACGAATGTATTGGGAGCGCCTCTCCTTACTGCTTGGCAGTGGGATATGCAATCATCCATGGTCACGGGAATTGTTCCCTGATAGCCCAAGACCACCATTCCCAGAGAATCACCAACAAGAATCATATCCATCCCGGCCTGCTCCGCAAAAGAGGCCATTGGAAAATCATAGGCTGTAACCCAAGCCACCTTTTCTTTGTTAGCTTTCATTTTGTGCAAATCGAGAATACTTTTTTTTCTTACCATTTTTTTCCTATGCTTCATGTGCTAATTTATTGTTATTATGGGCGTCATCGGGATTTAAACACTTAAACGATTTGGGGGACATCTTCCGTGCTCATGTGAAAAGCTTCCTCAGACGAAGGGTAGGCACCGCTCTTAACATCGTTGTCCCATGCGCTGAAGGCATTGATTACCTCTTGTCTCATTTGTGCATATTGTCTTACAAACCTAGGCTTGAAGTCTCCGAATATTCCTAGCATATCGTATGCATTCAGGTTAAATCCGGCTGCTGACGGACCGGAGCCCGTACTCACCACAGGAACTTTTAGCTTCTTATTAATGTAGTCATTAAGCTCTGAAGGTATAAGCTCTATCAGTACGCAAAAAGCGCCTGCTTTCTCAGCGGATAGGGCTTCTTTGATCAGTCTTTCAGCTGTTGCCTTGTTCTTGCCCTGGAGCTTGAAACCGCCAATTGCACCGGCTGTTTGTGGAGTGAGTCCAATATGGGCCATTACCGGTATCCCAACCTCTGTTACGGCCTCAATCTTATCCATGATTCCAATACCACCTTCCATTTTCACGCAATCCGCACCTAGCTTCATTAGCTTGCCCGCATTGTGAATAGCCTCCTCCTTGCTAGCCTGATAAGACATAAATGACATGTCGGCCACAATAAATGTCGTTGGAGCGCCTTTTCTTACTGCCTTTAAATGATACTCCATATCTTCTATATTCACATGGTTAGTTCCTGCATATCCCTGAAAGATCATTCCCAAGGAATCGCCGACGAGTATCATTTCACAGCTTGACTCGTCTACAAGGCGCGCCATCTGATAATCGTATACAGTAACCATCCCAAATTTTTCTCCGTTGTTCTTCTTGTCGATGATGTCCATAATTGTTAATTTCTTTTTGGCCATTTTCAGATACTCCTTTTAATTTTTATTAGACTTTGAAATGGTTGGCACCATACAAAATGACAATTATTTTTGCATCAGGTTTACAAAAAACCAAATAGGACAAATTCTAAATCATACAAAACAAATGTAAAATCTTTACATAATAAAAAAATCTCGTGTTTATACTCTATGTTTCAGGATTAATGTTAAGACTTAAAGCTAGTTTTTCCATTTCATCCCATGTATTATTTTCTATGGAGATACCTTCTCTTAATCTCTTCATTTTATTTCTGTATTCAGGTTCTCCTGGGATCAGAATTTCTTCTATATTAATTTGCTTGGGTGCGTTTTTGATGTCTTCGAAAAACGTCTCTATAAGATTGATAAATTTGTTTAATGGAAGGAAATTTTCAATGCTAACGGCTATTAAAAACAATCCTTGCCGGATGCCTGTATTTTTTTCTTCTACATTTTTGATCTCTTCAACCTTCTTATTCTCGCTTAAAATCCCTCCTAATATTTCGACTATCAAACTTAAGGCAAATCCTTTATACCCTACTGATCCTCCTAACGGTAGGAGCGCGCCTCCATCAAAATAATCAGCGGGAGTATTAGAATAAGAACCATTTTTGTCAATAATATAGTTATCCAACAATTTTTCATTTCTATTCCTTGCTACTATTATTTTACCTTCCGCTACCGCGCTGGTTGCAAAATCTACTAAAAATGGATATTTTTTTCCTCTTGGTGAGGCAAATGATATTGGATTGGTGGATAATTTGCCTTCCCTTCCACCAAAAGGGGAAACATGCTTGTTCAATTCATCATTTGGGAAGGCTATGCCGATCATGCCTTTTTCCGCTATAGCGGATGTGTAAGCGCCAATCCTTCCCAAATGATGAGCATTTCTTATTGAAATAGCAGCAATACCTTGCTCTTTAGACATATTAAAGATTTCTTCTACGGCATTTTTCCCAGCAACAGGCCCCATGCAAAAATTTGCGTCTTTAGTAATCGTGTTGTCTGTTTTATTTAGTGTTTGCGGATAAGTATTGAATTTTAAATTCCCTTTTTTAATTTCCTGATCGTATGCCAACACCCTTATAACACCATGGGAATCGTGACCCACAAGGTTATTTTCAACCAAATGTTCTGACATGCAAATGGCTTCGTCTTCTGTAGCCCCAAATTTGATAAAAATTTCAAAAACTAAATTCCTAAGCTTGTCTGATTGAATGACTTTATTGCTCATTTATTTGCTCCTTGATTTATTAATTAAAAAACAGATTTGGTAAACAAAGAGTGATTGCTGGGAAAAAAGTTAATAATAACAAAGCAGTGACAAGAGGGATATAAAAGGGAAATACACCTTTTAGGATATCGTCAAACTTCAAGTCAGTTGCTTTTTCAAGTGTGAAAAGAACAATGCCGAATGGAGGGGTAAGTAAACCAATCATTAAATTAAGGACTACTATAACTCCAAAATGTAAAGGATTGATTCCTACCATGTTGGTTAAGGGCAAAAAAATAGGAACGAATATTGTAATTGCAGCAATCGCCTCTAAAAAAGTTCCGATTATAAGCAAAAATATATTTAAGAATAATAAGATGACTGTTGGATTCTCACTAATGCTTAGTAATATATTTGCAAAAATTTGAGGCAACCCGGAGATTGTAACCATATATCCATAAGCGGAGGCGGCCGACAACAAAAGCAAAATCGTTGCCGAGTCCATCATTGTTTCTATAGATATCTTCCATACATTTTTCCATGTTAAACATTTATAGACAAACATGCTTATCATGAGTGCATAAAATGCAGCTATCGCAGAGGCCTCGGTAACAGTAAAAATTCCGGAAACGATACCTCCTAAAAGGATTAAAGGGGTAAGCAACGCCAGAAATCCTCTTCTGAAACCACGCGCGATGTTTTTAAAGGTAAATCTCGGGCCTTGGGGAAAAGATTTAATATTTGCAACAATGCTAGATAAAATCATTAAGCAAACGCCGATCAGTACTCCAGGAACCAGCCCTGCTATCAAAGCCTGACCCACGGATACGCTGGCTAGAACTGCGTAAATTACCATGGGAACACTAGGGGGTAATATCGGGCCTATGGTTGTTGAAGCCGCAGTGACTCCTATACTAAACTTTTTAGGATACTTAGCCTTAGTCATTGCCTCATACTCGATAGCGCCAAGACCACCTGCGTCAGCAACTGCCACTCCCGTCATGCCGGCAAATATCATACTTGCCATTATGTTTACATGGCAAAGCCCCCCCCTGATTCTTCCCACCAAGCTTTCTGCGAAATCAAATAAACGATTTGTTAAACCTGACAAGTTCATTACTTTTCCGGCAAACAAAAAAAAAGGAATGGCTAATAATGAAAATGAATTAACACCCCAAAACATTCTGATTGCAACGATAGAAGGTTGTAACCCCCCCCCGATCCCCAATAGCATTAAGGCTAATGTAGTTAAGACCAACCCATATCCAACCGGGAAGCCAATGATAAAGAAAAAAAACAAAATTCCTAAAAAGAATAATAATAAAATAATTGGAGACATTTATTTCTCCTCTAATTAGTTTTACGATTTAGATGAAAAATTACCTCGAAATAAAGTGTAAAGATTAAATATAGAATAAAGTCCTAAAATTAGCATTGAAAGAAAAATAATATAATATATATGCCCTATTCGAATAAAATCGAATAAAGCCCCTGCCGGAGACTTTATCATTTTTTTGGCGGTGATAAAATTGCCGTACGACAATATAATTGATATAAATAATAACAATAGATTCTCAATAACGGATAGCCACCTGCTGATTGAAGGTTTTATCCTTTTCCGGAATGATGATATCTTTATATTCTCATCTGTTAGTGTCGCGATTGAAGAACCTATAAAAGTCATAACAACTAAGCCATAACGCGAAAAATCTTCCGTCCACGGCAGTATAATTCCTGTATATTTTGCAGTAAATCTCAGAAGGATCTGAATAACAACGGCTGCAAGGATGAATAAAAAAACAATGCTATTAAGTCTTTTAATGTAAAAATTTATTTTACTTATCGCTGTTATGAAAATATTCTTTTGATAAGCATGATTTTCAGATATCCTCATGTCCAAATCATTTCCCTCTAACTTTATTAATATTTATAATATTTTTTGGAAAGGTCAATTATTCAAAGGACTAAACCTGGATGTACTATTACTTTCAAAGATTATTGATTTCTTCCCAACTATACACCCATTGTTTTTCGAAAAGTTTATCAATAGCAGGTGTTGCGGCTTCTCTTAATGCTTTTTTATCCACATCTTTGAATATTTTACAGTGCGCACCCATTTTATTGATAGTTTCAGCTTCTCTTTTCTTGACTAAATCGGTTGCATAATCGCAGGCTTGCATTACAGCTTTTCTAATTAGGGTTTGAGTAGCTTCATTCAAGTTGTTAAACCATAAGTGGTTAACATAAAATTGTCCTGTTTGTACCATATGACTCGAAAGGGAAATATAATCCTGAACTTCATATAATTTAAAAGAAAATAACTGTTCTGCATCTCCTTCCGAAGCTTGAGCGGCGCCTGTTGCCAAGGCTGTATAAAGTTCATTTAAAGGAATAGGAACAGTAGTAGCTCCCACTTCGGTCCATATTTTTACCCAACTGTCATGCAAAGGAACTCTTAATCTGACCCCTTGTAACGATTCTGGAACTTTCAAGGGGAAGTTGGAAGAAAAATGTCTCATACCACGGTACATTAAGCCCAGAATTTCCATATTCCCATTTTTTATTATTTTTTTTCGAGCATTTTCACCGATAGAGCTATTCCAGACTCTTTTAAAATGTTCCCAATCTTTAAAAATATATGGGCTTTCGAAAAAGAAAAAATCATCGGCAAAAGTTCTTAGTGGAATGAATCCGCCAGACATCATTTCCACTCCACCAGTGGATACTAACTCAGTAATTTGGTCCTCACCTCCCAAAACGCCCCCGGCATGTATTTGAACAGTTATTTTTTTATTGCTTGCGCTTTCAACTAGTTTTTTGAATTCTTCCGCGGCTTTAACCTGAACATGCGTTGATTCGAAAGCTGAAGCGATACCAATATTTACTTTTTGAATGTCCCCGGCAGCGTGATTATTTGTTGCACTAATGAAAAGAAAAGCTACGGCCAAAAAAATAGTTAATCTATTTTTTTTTAACATTTTCTGCTCCCACTTTTTATTAAGAGTAAGTTAAAACCAAAAATGAATAGAATGACCTTTCCAGTAAAAATGATTACAGCATTGAAACGGATAAGTTATCTGATACCTCCTTTAATCGCTTAAATTGCGCACATGCGTGCTTAATGGACCAGGCATTGTCACGTCCCGAGCGTTGGCGATTCTGGAAATGAGGAGCTCGGGGTTCTTGCCTGGGTGGGTCGAGGATTTGTAGCAGGAACGGTTGCTGAACTTCTCCGATCTCGACTGGATTTTCTGGCTGCAACGGGACATTTTCTTCGTTTCCTTACACTTTCGAATCGGAATTCGCTGCCACCCATGGGCAGAGCGGACTACCCTGCTTAATGCGTGGAACCCTTAATCTTCACAAAAGTTATGAACATTTTATATGTTAAACATACAAAGTCAATACTTTTTTCGCACAGTTGTACGTTTTGCGCAAACATTCGAAAAAGTATCAGAAGGAATTTTCCAAAATTATCGAAAAAACAGCTCGTTATTCTCGTTTCTTTCTCCCATGGACTTGTCGATAGGCAGAATAATTTGGAGGGGTTTGCGTCGTATCAGTGGCGGCAGTCAGGCTGAACTCCTGCCCACTTCATCTTGAAGATTTCTTATGGGCGGCGGTCGCGTCCTGCAATCGCTTGTAACTTTTGCTTACGTTTTGGATATGGATGCGCATCGCTTTTTCGGCCCGGTCCGCATCGTGGTCGGCAATGGCTTGGTAAATTACCCTGTGGTATTGCTGCGATTCTTTCATGAGACCTGGCAGAAGGTCGATGTTTTCCTCGATGAACTGGTGCACATACTGCCTGAGGGTGTTGTTCGGGTCGCTTATAAATCGATTGCCTGATGCTTTGTTGATTAGGGAGTGGAAGGCACTATCAACTTTCTTAAAATCTTCGATATTGTCCGTTGTTAAAAGTTCATCCATTTTTGCTACGAGGTCGAACAATTGCCGAATCTGGCCATCGGTTGCCTTTTTTGCGGCAAGGCGAACGGCTCCGCACTCAATGATTTCACGGGCTTCCAAAAGTTCGTAGGTTGCCGTCTGGTCAGATATTAACGGTAGGTGCGCGCTTTGAGTATGAAGTTTGGGGATGTTTTTCTGAATCACCGTGCCGTAACCCGGTCTCTGAACAATGGTCCCTAACAAATCGAGAATTTTCATGGCTTCCCGGAGGGAGGTCCGGCTGACCCCCAGTTCACTGGAAAGTTTGTTCTGGTTGGGTAGCTTGTCGCCTATTTTCAGCTGGCCGGTTTCAAGACGGTGTCGAATCTCGTCGATCACTTTCTCGGGAAGCCTCTTCTTTTCAATGATAGCCACTTTTATACTCCTTCAATTTTGTTGGGTACCTTTCGCATGGTTCGCTGTGCAAACATGGTGACACCGCTGCCAACGCGAATCCTGCAAAGGGAACTAAAAATATCACCTCAATTGTAACTTTATGGTATTATCATTTTAACATACTTTTGCCAACAGGGCGTTTATGGGCTTTCAGGGCAATCGCAAGTAACCTTGGTATGGTCTGTGCTGCAGAGTTGGTTCGCTCTACCGTTTTGACAAAAGATAACTCTCCGAAAAGACACCGAATCAATTTAAAACATTGTAACATATTGAAAGTATTAAATAAATCTAGACTTTTTCTGTTTTATATGATAGCCGCCTTAAAATCGTTTACTTTAAGGAGGTTACATCATGGACACCGATCCCCGCTCGATTTTCGTCAAACATCTCGACTGCATCGAAGATCCTCGCCATCATAACAAACGGCATCCGTTGTCGGATATCCTCGTCATCAGTCTGTGTGCCATCGTCAGCGGTGCCGATTCCTGGACCCAAGTAGCCGAATATGGCCGTTCCAAAATAGACTGGTTCCGGGACTTCCTGGAACTGCCTAACGGCATCCCCTCCCACGACACCTTCGGGAGACTCTTCGCCCGATGGATTCAAGACCTCTCCGAATCGATCAAAGGAAAAACGGTTGCCATCGACGGAAAAACCCTGCGCGGATCGCAAGATAGAATAAACGGCAAATCCGCCATACACATGGTCAGTGCCTGGGTCGCGGATCTCCGGACGGTATTGGGTCAAATTAAAACCGATGCAAAATCCAACGAGATCACCGCTATCCCGGAACTCGTTAAGATGCTTGACCTGAAAGGGGCGATCGTCACGACCGATGCCATGGGATGCCAGAAAAAGATCGCACGGACAATCGTCGAAAAAAAGGCCGAATACGTGCTCCAGGTCAAAGACAATCAGAAACAACTCCATCAAGACATCACCCTGTTTTTCCAGGACCCCGCCAACCAAAGCAATATTTTCGAAACCGTCGATGGAGAACACGGCCGCGTAGAAACCCGCCGATATGCCACGACCGATAAGATCGACTGGCTTCAGGGCAAGCACGAGTGGCAAGGCCTTAATTCGATCTGTATGGCCAGTCGACAGCGGGAGGTGAACGGAAAAACCTCTACGGAAAACGCTTATTTCATCTCCAGTCTCGAAAGCCAAACTGAAGTTTGACAGTTGGACTTTTGAAATCGCAGTAGATCCGCATAAAAAATCGTAAGTGCCTGAATTTACGTCGGCGCAACTGAAAAAGGTAGTGCCAAAATTATACGGATTTATCCTTGACATTACAGGATTATACTACTTAATCTGGGGGTGTCCTTAACCAAGGAGGCTCCCATGTTCGCCAGAGTGAAAAAGTCGGGCAAATATCAATACCTGCAAATCGTTGAGAATCGGAAAGAAAACGGTAAAGTCAAACAGCGGGTCATCACGACATTGGGCCGAATGGACCAGCTTCAAGAAAAAGGACGCGTTGAGGCGCTTATCCATTCCCTTTCAAGATTTTCGGAAAAAGCCCTGCTCATCATCTCCGGCAAAAGTGATGTTTCCGCCGATGCGAAAAGATCGGACCTGTACTGATCTTCGAACGTTTGTGGGTGGAGACAGGGATCAAAGATGCCATTCAACGGCTGCTGAACGGTCGTAAATATCAGTTCGATGTGGAACGAGCGATATTCTTAACGGTATTAAATCGTCTGATGGTTTCGGGCTCGGACAGAAATTGCGATCGGTGGCGCCGCAATGACGTTCTCCACCTGCATAGCAGGTGGTATCAGGTTGCCCCCTTGAAGGGGGCGTTAACGTTGGGAAAGCCCCGTTGGGGCTTGGTTTCAATTACCTATTCGAAATCCAGCTCCATTTGTTGCTTCTCAAATGCCTCTTGCTGGCGAATATAGGTCCGTATGGTTTCTTCATCTAAACCCACTGTGCTTACACAGTATCCGCGAGACCAAAAGCTCTTCGGTGTCGGCTGCCCTTTGCGATGCATATACTGGTGGATGCGTACGGCACTTTTGCCTTTCAAAAAGCTGATCGTGAAGGCGATGCTATATTTGGGAGGGATGCTCAGGCACATGTGCACGTGGTCGCACTTTAATGTACCCTCCAGCATTTCGATCCCTCTTTGGCGGCATAGATCCTTCAATGTCTCTCCGACTAAACGTTTGAATTTGCCGTACAGCTTTCGTTTCCGGTACTTCGGGGCGATTACCAAATGGTATTTACAATCCCAACGCACATGCGATAAACTTTTCCAATCATGCATAGGTTCTTCCTCCTTTAAGTCCTTACGTGTAAGTCGGGGACGTCCATGCGAATATAGCTATACACGCATAAACAAATATAATAATGGACGTCCTATACTTTCTATAATATTTACGCGTCACGGTGTTTTTTGGGGCGAATTTCCGTAATCTCCTCCTTGCATCCTGCCATTTATGTTGAAGGGTATCCATAACCACTACATGACCGAAATACGGGCACCTGTCCAATGCGCTCATAGTAGCGACACGTTTGGCCCTCGGTGGATTCAGGTGAATGTAACGGGCCAATTCCGACAGGTAGGCGTCTTCCTGCACAGGATGGATTTATATCTATTTTGAAAAAGATGCCCGTTTTGCCGGGGACTGCGGTTGAAACTGACTGTATGGCCGGTCAGCAACCAGCGCATTACCGTAGATATGGGAACGCTGCCGGTGCGTAACAGCAAGTGGAAGTGATTGGGAATCAACGCCCAGGCGAAACAGCCGTTAATAAAACAAAAAAGATGTACAACAAGTTTGTTTTATTAACTTGACAAGCAAGTTGTTCGCAAGTATAAAACAAATATGTTTTACAACATATTTGATTTATAAAGGAGGGGCCTGTGCCGGATTTTATAGTTGGCAGCCCGGTAAGGGGTGAAGATTTCTGGTTTCGCAAAAGTTTTATTGACGATCTATGGGAATCATTGAGAAAGCACAATGTGCTTTTACTGGCTCCGCGCAGAATAGGAAAGACCAGTGTAATGTACAAAATGATAGATGAACCGGAACCTGGCTGGTTTGTCATACATTTGAATGTTGAAGATGTTGATAATCCAAATGATTTTTTTATCAATCTGGTTGATGCGCTCAATGAGTATCATCCAAAATTTTTACGTAAAATATTGAGTGCGGCTAGTGGCATATTAAAGGGAATGCTTGCTCAGATTGAGCGAATAGATGCCTGGGAATTAAAATTTTATCTGAGAAAAACCTTTGGTAAAGAAAAAAACTGGCAGGGCAAATTGCAGGAGCTGTTCGATAGTGTCCTGAAATCAAATAACAAGGTGTTGTTCATCGTGGATGAACTGCCGGATATGCTGAATAATATAAACAAAACGCTGCCTGAGGAATATGAAAAGTTCCTGCATTGGTTCAGAAAAATCAGAACACGTTCTTTGGATGGTAATGTGCGATGGCTGGTCGGAGGTTCTGTAAATCTTGTCGCAGCCCTGGATCAACAGGGAAAAGTAAAGCTGATCAATGATTTGAAAACCGAACCGCTTTCCCCCTTTACACACGCAGAGGTCGAAGAATATGTAACCAAAATGTTTTCTCAGAGAAAATTGCTCTATGACCAAAGCGTTATTCACAGAATATGGGAGTTGCTTGGTGCGCCGATTCCGGTTTTTCTTCAGATGTTGACCCAGGAAATCCATCGGGTATGGAAGCGAGACCAGACTAAAACCATCACTGCAACTGATGTAACCGATATTTTTAATAAAGCCTTGCTCGGCGAGATGGCACGTGACAAGCTGCAGCACTTTCGTTCAAGGATTTTTCTGTATTATCCCACCGAAGAACAGGAAGCTGCCTTGTATCTTCTCAACAAGCTCTCCCAATGTGAAAACGGCATTGAAAATAATACCCTGTTTTCTTTATACAGAACTGTTCAGGAGCAAAAAACATCATCTAAAAAAGGAGCTGCCCTGCACCAGGCGTTTCAGGGGTTACTCATGAATTTGAGAAGTGATTTTTATATTGAAGAATTAAAAAACGGTAAATATGACTTTGCAAGCCACCTGTTAAAAACCTGGTGGAAAAAATATTATGGTTTTGAAGCCTAGGAGTTGGTTTTATGAGTAACCAGGTGGGTGTTTTCAGAAAGGACCTTACACCGATTGACCGGTTGAAGGATACAACGGTGGGCAGATGGGAGCTGATCAATGATCTTTTAGAGAAGCTGGCAAGCGCTACCCGAAAAAAAGGTGGCCAGCACTATTTATTCATCGGTCCAAGAGGGATCGGGAAAACACATTTTCTTTCACTTATTGAAGATGCTGTAACACAAAATAAAGCCCTTAAAGCCGGTTACCTTGTCATAAGGTTCCCCGAAGAAAACAACCGCTTGCTTTCGTTTGCTGATTTTCTTCTTGGTGTTATTGAAATCATGGGCGAATCTCTTATGGATGAAGAGTGGCAAAAACTCTACCGGTCACTGCGCATCCAGGAAGACGATACACAGATTATTGATATTATTGAGCCAAAGCTGCGTGGGTTTTACAAACAAACCAATATAAAGCTCTTGATTCTTATTGAGAATCTGGATGTGATTTTCACGCAGCAGATAAAAAGAGAAAAAGACGTCCACCAGTTCAGGCGTTTTCTTATGGATACGCCATGCGCCACCTTGGTTGGAACTGCTCCGGTGTATTTCCCGGCCCTGTACAGCACCAAAAGCCCCTTATATGATTTTTTTGATATTCAAACCCTTGAAGACCTTGACGAAGGCCAAACCATTGAGATGATCCGGAAGAATCTGGAATGGGAGCAGCATGGGACTCTTTTGAGTAAGTTTGAAGAATTAACGCCGAAAATACAGGCATTACATACAATGACCGGCGGCAATCCCAGACTAATTATTATGTTGTATGATTTAATTGCCCATGAAAATTTACTTGATGTTCAACTGCAGTTTCAAAAATTACTTGATCAGATATCCCCGTTTTACCAGGATCGTTTGAAAGAACTTGCGCCCCAGGAAAGAGCCTTGCTTGAAACAATTGCCCTGATGAGAACACAGCCGCGGACACCTGCAGCTATTTCCAGGCTATTTAGGAAATCGCCGCAACAGACCTCCTCTCTTTTAAAACGGATGACTAAAGCGGGATATCTGACGGTTTCAGAAAATCCTGCTGATAAAAGGTCAAAACTGTATCGGATAAAAGAGGGCTTTTTTGATTTATGGCTTGCCATGAGTGAGTCAAGGCTGCAAAGAAACCGCCTTCCTTACTTGGTTGGCTTTTTTGAAATATATTATAAAAACCAACAGGAACGAGAAGCCAAACGCAGGGCACTGTGGGAAAAATTACAGAATAAAAACGGCGCACCACCGCAAACAGAAAACTGTGAAAAGCAACTGGCCTATCTTTCTGATGTCGGTGATGTGGAAGAGCAAACCCAAACTAAGCTTGAACTTGCTTTTCATAAAATAAAACAAGATGATCGTCCCGGAGCAAAAATATATCTAAACGAAGCAAAATCAATCATGCCGAAACGCTCTTCATTTATTTGGATGACAGATCAGGCAATGCAATGGTTGTCAAAAGAAGATGAGGCAAAGGACATAACTACTTGGTTTGACGGGATGATCGATTATTGGAGAGTCCAACGATCCGGTGATCTGGAAAAAGCTGTTGATGCAGCTTTGCAACTTGGCAATGATCTTTCCGGTGAAGGACTGCATCTGTTGAATATTGAATTGCTTAAAAACAATTTGCAGCAGACCCGAGATGGTTCAAAAAAAGTAATTTTGCTTTTTAGAATCGCAAAAAGCCAAAAAATGAACGGCCAACTTGACGCAGCTCTTGCATCTTTACAAGAGGCGCAAAATTGCTGCCGGGAAATTGGAGATAAAGCGGGCGAAGGCGCTACTTTGAACAATATTTCTCAAATATTTAAAGCCCGTGGCGACTATGATACCGCCCTTGACTACTTGAAAAAGTCTCTGGCAATTCAACAGGAAATCGGGGACAAATCCGGCGAAGGCGCTACTCTGAACAATATTTCTCAAATATTTAAAGCCCGTGGCGACTATGATACCGCCCTTGACTACTTGAAAAAGTCTTTGGCAATTCAACAGGAAATCGGGGACAAATTCGGGGAAGGCGCGACTCTGAACAATATTTCTCAAATATTTAAAGCCCGTGGCGACTATGATACCGCCCTTGACTACTTGAAAAAGTCTCTGGCAATTCAACAGGAAATCGGGGACAAATCCGGCGAAGGCACCACTCTGAACAATATGGCTACAACTGCCCATGCCCGTGGCGATTATGATACCGCCCTTGACTACTTGAAAAAGTCTCTGGCAATTCAACAGGAAATCGGGGACAAATCCGGCGAAGGCACCACTCTGAACAATATGGCTACAAATGCCCATGCCCGTGGCGACTATGAAACCGCCCTTGACTACTTGAAAACGTCTCTGGCAATAAGACAGGAAATCGGGGACAAAAGCGGCCTTTGTACAACCCTTTTCAATATGGGCCATATCCATTGGCAAAATGATAAACCTAAGGAGGCGATGAGCGCATGGGTAACAGTCTATGATATCGCCAAAAAAATCAAGCTGGCTCAGGTGCTGGAAGCCCTGGAAAATCTGGCGGAGCATCTCGAACTGCCTGGGGGGATGAATGGATGGGAGACACTGCGCGATAAAATGAAAAATCAGGAATAGAGCTCCTTATTACAGCTTTGGGTGGCCATATGGATTTCTTGCCATCGATCTTGAAAAATCCAGCGCAATATTACCTTATTTATTTCCGCGTAATGCCTAAGGGGCCGAAAAAATTCTTAACAGGGCTTGCAATTTGAAATTTAATAATCATACTGATCAGTGTGGTAATTTTGAACTGCAGGAAAGAAAGCATAATCATGACACCCTTGTTAAAAAAATCTACCCTGGCCTTTACACTGTTTCTGATCTCGGTTTCAGTGCTGGGTATTCTGGGCCTGGTATATCCGGGACAGCAAACCTTGTCCGCACTGGTGCTGGCCTCCACCACCATTGTATTTCTGGCCGGCGGCCTTATCCCCGAGTATCTTGTGGCCCTTGTATTTTTCATTCTTGCCATTTTTTCAAAGGCGGCACCGGCAGATATAATTTTTTCAGGTTTCCAGTCCAAGGCGTTCTGGCTGGTATTTACCGGCCTGGTCATTGGGGCGGCTGTGAAAAAGTCCGGTCTTGGCAGGCGGCTGGCATCGACCCTGGGCGGCCGGCTGGCAGGATCTTATTTCAGGCTTCTGGCCGGCATGGCTGCCACAGGCCTCAGCCTCTCCTTTATCATGCCCTCCGCCATGGGCCGGGTGCTTCTCCTGGTGCCCATTGCCCTTGCCCTGGCCGAGCATTTTGGATTCAAACAAAACAGCAACGGACGAAAAGGGATGATCCTGTCCGTCATTCTGGGAACATACCTGCCGGCTTTTACCATTCTTCCGGCCAATATGCCCAACATGGTGCTGGCAGGTATGGCCGAACATCAGTTGGGTATCCATCTTTTCTATTTTGACTATCTTGTACAAACCCTGCCGGTGCTCGGACTTGTCAAAACCATTGTCATGGTGATGGTGGTCGCCCGGATCTATCCGGACACGATCAAAAATGTTCGTGATGCCCGGCCCCCGGTTTTGCAGGATGCCATGGCGCGGTCCGAAGTGGTCTGCGCCATTATCCTTTCCTGTCTGATCCTTTTATGGATGACCGATGTTTTTCACCATATTCCGCCTGCCTGGGTGGGCCTTGCAGGTGCTGTCCTTTTGCTTTTTCCGGGAATAGGCCCTTTGGACAACAAAGATTTTCTGACCCTGAACTTTGCCTCCCTGTTTTTTGTGGCAGGCATTATCGGTATGGGCAACCTGATCAGGTATTCGGGGTTAAGCGATCTTTTCGGCCATTACCTGATCTCAGCGCTGCCCCTTGGCAAAAACGCGTCCTTTGCCAATTACCTGTCCATAACCCTGGCCACGGGAGTCACAGGCCTTTTTGCCACCCAGCCCGGTGTTCCGGCAGTCATAACCCCGTTATGCACTGAAATCGCAAAGACCACCGGGCTTCCCACTACCACCGTGCTCATGTCGCAGGTGGCAGGTTTCTCCCTCATTGCGCTGCCTTACCAGGCACCGCCCCTGCTGGTGGCCATGCAGATGGCAAAAGAGGAGGTAGCAGGCATGGTTAAGCCGTTATTGGTTATTGTGCTGATCAGTTGTGTGTGCCTGGTGCCGCTTAATTATTTGTGGTGGCGGATATTGGGAATTATTTAGTGTCAATCCATAAATAGTCTTTTTGCCCAATTCCCGCGGTGTAAGCTGGGGACATTTGAATATAGCTATACACGCATAAACAAATATTATAATGGACGTCCCCGACTTTCCCTGTTTTAACATGGCGATCACCGGACGGCCTGCAGCCGCCCGGTGTATTGGCTGGTTTAAATTTTTTTTCCTATATAAAAAGCATATCCATAATACGCTTTGTGCTTCATATACAATTGAGCTTCATGCCGTTGGTTGGCAATAAACTCTTCGGCAGCTTTATTGCCTGTATTTTCCTTAAGGAAAAGTTTGTCCACGGTTTCCTTTGGAGCAAAATAATTTTCAGTCCAGCAGTTTTCAGGCAAAATAAAAGCAGCGATCGGGATATACCCGGCTTTTTGCATCTGGGCTATCTTATTGGAAATCGTGTCTATTTCCGGGTAGGCATCCATCCAGAACGCTTCAATTTCTGCGGGGCGTTCCTCTGTAAACCATGTTCCTTCCGAAACGGCAATATAGCCTCCGGTCTTCAGATATTTCCGCCATTCATTAAGCCCGCGTTCAAATCCAATATTGTAGATCGCGCCTTCAGACCATATAAGATCCAACTCTTCTTCCTTGAAGGGAAGATCATTCATGGGTTTTACAATACCTTGTACTCTATCCTGAAGATCAAGTTTCATTGTCAACGGTCGCGAAGAACTGAGCCAATTTGGGTCGTTAAAAATGAGCCACACGCCCCTATCTACTGAATGGCATTTATTGATTCCTCCATATTTTTCCCCTTCAAACGGTAGCTGTTTCCATTGATCGTTATCACTACGCTATGGTGAAGGAGACGATCCAATATCGCAGTGACGATGATTTGATCCTGAAGCAATTCCGCCCAATCGGAGAAGGCCTTGTTAGACGTGATTACGGTACTGGCCTTTTCATAGCGGGTGGCTACAAACTGAAAGAACAGATTGCATTCCTGTCGGTCGATGGGCGTGTACCCAACCTCATCCACG
Source organism: uncultured Desulfosarcina sp. (assembly GCA_963668455.2). Taxonomy (GTDB): domain Bacteria; phylum Desulfobacterota; class Desulfobacteria; order Desulfobacterales; family Desulfosarcinaceae; genus Desulfosarcina. The sequence goes on along the minus strand of CAXXOY010000005.1, from coordinate 965,047 downwards.
ATCACAAGTGAGGATTTATAGTAGCTTCGCCCCTTGCCGGGACGCCCCGCTTCATGGTCCTTCTTCAGTTTGACGATCAGGTCCGCCATGGTTGTGAAATAGATGCTCATACCCGCTTGGCAGGCTTTTAAAGCCAAAGATACAGCCAGGTGCGTCTTGCCAACACCGGGAGGGCCAAGAAAAATGACATTTCCATTTTGGCGAATGAATGTCAGATCAAATAACGACATGACACGCCTACGATCCAGTTTGGGCTGGAAGGTAAAATCGAATTCATCAATACCCTTTGTGAACGGTAATCCTGATATCTTCAGGGCCGTTTCAATCCGGCGTTGTTCCTTCTGCGCCACTTCTTCCTCAAGCAAGTCATCCAAAAAGCTGAGATAGCTTTGGCTGTTTTGCTCGGCGGATTTAACGATACTGTCCAGGATCTCCCGTATCCTGGGCAAACGCAGCCTGGTCAAATTGGCTTCAATGCGATTGGCCACCAATGTGTCCGTCATAATTGTACCTCCTGTGCGAACTGCTCGTAGGTATCAATCGGGCGGATATCCACCGGTATGTCATACAGGGGCTTATTCGGGCTGATGGTGCATTTGGCGCGGCCCTTACCCTGCTTAGGATGAGCGTATTTGCGCCGGTTCATCTCACGGTCCTTTTTCAGTTCCGCATAAAAGCGCTTGTCTTGAACAAGATTACCTTTGGACGAAGGGATTGTATAAATGACGACCAGACGGTTATCGTCAAAGATCCGCAGGGTACATTCCTTAACTCTCAGAACAACGGTTTTCCCCACCAGCTTGTGCGGGACAACAAAGCCATTGCCTTCGAATCTAACCGTACAATCCTTATGGACTTTCCTGAAGATCCTGTAGGAAGTATCGAAAGGCTGTCGTGGTAACTGGCTAAGATGTGGTTGTTCTCTTTCAAAACGGTCAGCGACGACTTCGTGGGTGGTGCCATGTATCCGCTGATCTTTTATTCGTAACCAACGGTTCAGATCTTTGTTGGCTGTTTCGAGGCAAGCGTATCCATAGCCGCGCCAAAAGCCCTCACGGATGAAGGTGTAAGGTCTCTCGACCTTTCCCTTCACCCAAGCCGCATAGGCTGGTGCCACCCGTGGGATGAACCCGTAATGCAGAGCAAAACCGATCAATGTATCGTTGAATTTGTCTCGTCCCGCTATCCGACCAATGTAGACATTTTTCATCCGGTCATACAAAATTTCGGTGGGCACGCCGCCGAAGTAGTCGAAGGCCCGGATATGGCAATCCAGAAAAGTCGTCAGGTCGCAGTGTCTAATCAGCTCTGCATAGATTTTACGAGAGTAGCCCAAAATTATTGAGAAGAGATATAATTTCTCGACGTTTCCATCGGCATGCTCAACCTGAAACTCTGCAAAATCTACCTGTGCCTGGTAGCCGGGCTCTGTTTCAAATCGCATGTAGGCAACCTTTTGGTGTTGCCCCTTTAGTTGGGCTACCCGGCGTTTGACGATTTCGTAGCTTCCGGTAAACCCCATGTTGACCAGTCTGTCGTAAATCCAGGTCGCCGTATAGTCGTCTTCGGAAAGCCAAGCGTCTATATTGTCCTTAAATGGGTCAAGCAGGCTTCTGCGCCGCCTGGGTTCTGCTGGGGCAAGGATCAACTCCGGATCATCAATGTATTTTTTAACGGTGTTACGGCTGACGCCAAGCTTCCTGGCAATTGCTCGCTGGGTCAGTCCCTTGCGGTGCAAAGTGAGAATATCCAAAATGGTCTCCTTTTTTTCAAAGGTTGAACCTCCTGATTAGTTCTTAGTGAAAAATGCTCACATTAAGCATTTCCCACCACGATGGGTGGCTCAATCTTAAACGACCATTTTTGGCTCAGTTTATCACGACCATTAACAAATACTATTGTTTGCCCGCCTGATCCGCAGCCAAGATCGGCAATAAGAGATCTGTCGTCAAGATTATCGATAAAACTCAATGCCTTGATGGTTACTTCAGGGCTACCTGGCCCCTGCCGGTTCAGGTTTGCAAAATACCGGCAAATTAATTCCCGATCAAACTCATGAATGGATTTATTTTTATCATTCATAATGCCTCCTTGATCATTTTTTTATGGACTACACCTTTGCCGGGGATCTGAACACGATCTGTTTTTGCTATAAGATTCATTATTCTCTCCAGTGCTGAGGTTGATTAAGGGCATCACAGCATTGCACTGTCCCCTTAGCCTTACCAATGATTCCCGGGCAAAGCTCTATTACCATCCAGGCATCGGCAAACTCTTCCGGAATGTAATAAGGTGCTTTAAAACCCAGACGTTTAGCATCGTTGATAAATCCTGAGCGCGGGTAATAATCAAAGTGTCCCAATACGAAAACCAGATCGGTTCCTTCTTTTTTGAGTTGGCGCAAGCCTTCCTTAATAAGACCACCGCCGATCCCGGTTGATTGACAATCGGGCAATACTGCAAGTGGTGCTAAAATCTGGGCTTTTACGTCTACCGGACAACCGGTGATGATCACTTTTGTAAACAGAACATGCCCGAGAAGTTTTTCATTTTCCAGGGCGACAAATGAATGTGTTGGCATGGCAGTTTCATCTTCAAATAAATCGTGTACAAGATCGGCTATTATTTGAGCTTTTTCTGCACCTTCTGTTTTTTCGAATGCGGCTTTGTGAATTTTTTCTATTTCTGCCTGTTCTTCTTTTTTTGATAATCTAAATTTCAATATTTGTCCCTTTTAAACGAATTGAATAATGTCAGATCAAAATCAGTCTGACTAAATGAAATAAATTTAAATTTTGAATAAAAGGGCGTTACGAACAGAAGACAATACAGAAAAGACGAGTGGCAGACAGTTTCCGAACGGAAACTATAACTGCCCCCATATGAATACATGGATGGGGCAATAAACTAAAATTTTACACCAGCGCATTCCTGATCATCTTCTATCAGTAACGCCCGGCACAATATCCAATAATTTAGAAAACAAAAAAACCTTCGATAAATAATGTTAATAATATTTAAAAGCGATTTGTATCACCATGGATATACGATTGTCAATTCTAGATCTTAAAAACCAGCAATTCTCGCTGAACACGTAAATTGTTAAAGAGGGGCGAATCGCCAAGGCAGATTGATGGAAATTTGTCAGTTGAGCAGCACAATGCCGGCCGCAAAGATTGGCCATGAGTATTCTTATTGCCTGTTCGATAGAATTTGGTCGTAACTGTGCGTCGCCGGCAGAAAGAAAAACCGGATTATAGGGGGGGGGTAACATGGATGGACTGAATTGAAGTTAAGGGGGCTCCAACATCGGTGGATCGAAAAGATAGGTCAAAAGATGGTCCCAACTTCTGAAAATCAAAATGCGGAATGTACAGCGTAGTTGATTCCAGTATTCTTTACGGGAACTGAATTTGCCACGGCATTTTTCTATAGAAACAAAATTCAGTTGGATTGAAAGAATTCAAATAGTTACATGTTTATTCCGTGCCATACATGATCATTTTTCTGTATCCGCCAAACCAATTCTTCTCATGTAGAAATACTTTCGTTTGAAACCATATACTATTGATCACAATAGCATTTTTAAAAGTGCATCGCTTATTTTGCCAACATCATTGGACTTGTTGAAAGCGGCTATTAGTGATAAGGTAATGCATAAAACACCCTATAATTGGACTATATGCATTACTTTATCAGGAGGCCGCCATGGCGTTAGCAAACAATGGCTCGGATAAAATCAGAGCGCTGTTTAAAAAGCAGCCTTGTTGGATGATCGCCCCCTTGGCCGAGCAGTCGGACTATTCCGTACCTTCTGTTAGACGGTTCATGGCAATGATCGGTTACTACAGCAGTTTTACCCACAACGGGCGCTGGTACACACTGGCTTCGATACCTCGCTTCGGACGTCAAGGATTATGGTTTTACAAAGACATCGGCTTCTCACGTACAGGAAGTCTCACCGATACCCTTGTCATGTTGGTGTCGGGCAGCGCGGCGGGAATGAGTGCCGAGCAACTTGGACAAATGCTGCACTGCCGTTGCCATTCGGTGCTGGTGTCCTTGGTCCGTCAAGGCCGCTTGCAGCGACAAAAGCTGGGGCGTTCATTTGTCTACCTGGCCGCCGATGACGAAACGGCCGGCGCTCAGTCTCGGGCAATTCAAAAAAACGACAGTGGTCAACTTCCGGCCGAAATGGCGATTCTGGTGCTGGTCGAGTTTATTCGCCACCCCGATGCCGGGTTCGGGCAATTGGCACAAGCGGTTAAACGGCGCACCGGAGTGCGTATCGAAGCCAGGCAAGTCATGGAACTGTTCCGTCGACACGGTTTAAAAAAAACGGGTTAAACTCCGGTGCGGCAGCTTTGGCGGCGCTGAACCGATGCCTGGAGCGGCTTGGTCGGGAGACTCGCCCGGCCGGTTTGTTTGCCCGGGTGCCGACGGTTCGGTTTCGACCGGAACACGATACCTGTCTGTGCGACAGCAAACTCAATGTGCAGAAAACGAGAAAAAAGACAGTACTGAGTATGACTACGCCGTTTGTCGCGCATGAGACTATCCTCGAATGCCCGCAATGCGGGAGCCTTTTTCGTTCCGAAGCATTGCGTTGTCTGGTTCCGCGCTGCTGCAATGTAGCCTGGGATGTGCTGGTCTTTGTCGGTCGTGCGTTGTTCGAGCAACACCAAAATATCGAACAGGTTCGCCAAGGACTTCTCGCCCGCCATGTCGATCTATGCGCATCGGAGATCGAATACCTGGGACAAAAGTTCATCACCTATCTGGCCATCGCTCATCGTCGAGCTACACCGCGAATCAATCGGGCCATGCAGCGTTCCGGTGGTTACATCCTGCATCTGGATGCCACCCATGAGGCGGATTCACCGGCCTTGATGACCGGCCTGGACAGCCTGAGCCAATTTGTACTGGCCAATGTGAAGCTGCCCAGCGAACGGTCCGAATACATCATTCCGTTTTTAAAACGGCTACGCCGTGATTACGGCGAACCGATCGCCTGTGTTCACGACATGGGCACCGGTATTCTAAAAGCGGTGGCAGAGGTTTTTCCCAACTGCCGAGATTTTATCTGCCACTTTCACTTTCTGCGCGATGTGGGCAAAGATCTGATCGATCCTTGCCACCGCAAACTGCGGAGCTGCCTGCGAACGCATGCGGCCACCACCAAACTCAATGCCCTGGTGCGTCAGGTACGCCAGACAATTGAACCGCACGACATCGATGCCAGACAGTTGGCAACGTTAATAAGGCGTGCCGACCCCGTCTCCGATATGACATTGCTGCCCCTGGTATCGACCTACTCGCTGGCCCTGTGGTGCTTGCAGGGCAAGCAAAATGGCGACGGCTACGGTTTTCCTTTCGACCGTCCCTTGTTGGAGTTCTCTCGGCGCCTGTTGATATTAACCGAGTATTTGCCGGACCTGATTCGGTGTCTGCCCGCTGAGGACCGGATCGGCAATCGTATATTTTATAAGTTGGTTCGCCAGGTTGTCGCTATTGTTCAGGACCCCGTGTTCGAGCCAGCCGTTGAAGAACTGCGCTGGCGTTGCCTGCTGTTTGACGATCTTCGGGAGAAGATGCGTATCGCCTTGCCCGGTAGCGGCAAAGGCCTTAACGATGAAGGCAGCACCAAGGACATGGGCAGCATCGAACAAGGAGTTAATCAATTTCGCAAACGGCTGGAGAACAACAAATTTGCCGATGATCCGCTTTGCCTCAAAGTTGCTAAACAAATCGATCGTTATGGCGATAAACTTTTTGCCGATCCAATAGAAATCAATACGTCTACAGGCCCCGCAACGATATATCCGCAACGGGCCAACAATATCCTTGAACAGTTTTTTCGTCGCCAGCGCCGCGAATATCGCCGAAGGACAGGAAACAATAGTATGCGAAAACGGTTGCAGACCATGCTGGCCGAAACTCCGTTGGTAAAAAACTTGAGCAATCCGGATTATATGGGTATCCTTCTGGATGGCAAATCGAGCCTGGAAGAACTGTTTGCCTCAATCGAGATGAATGGTGAAAAATGCGACATTGAACCACTCCCCGATACAGAAAAGCTCCTTCCAGGCTTTCGGCGTCTATCAAACCTGCTAAGTTTGCCGGAGCAGATCGTTCAGATAGCTACGCAATCCAACTGAATTTTGTGACAATAGGCATTTTTGATATAAAGGATCGGTCAATTCGAAAATCTGATGGAAGAAAAAAGCCAGTAGGTTGAGGATGAAAAAGATCATCGACAAATTGTTTTTTCCATGACCGAAATTGTGCTCGAGATGATAACCTTGATTTTTCAGGGTGTTAAAAGTCTCGTTTTCAATTTTCCAGCGGGCGCGTCCGCACCGCACTAACTCTTTGATATTTTTTTCATCGATGAAGATGTCGGTCACCCAACTATTTCGATAGGTTGTTTTTCCGTCTTTGACAATCTGGTATTCAAAAAAGTTTACGTTGTCGGCATCTTTCGTCCCGTTTAAAGGAACCTGGTTGATCCAACGGTAGGTGTGACAGCGATCGTTGGATGGGGCATCGATAGTCAGATGGCCACCTTCGCCCAATTGGGTCAGTTCATTGACCCATTCGAAAAGGATTTTGTGATCGGACGGTTTCGCCACCAAAATAAAAGACATCCGTTCCTGTTTGGCCTCATCGATGAAAGGCTGCTTGGAGTATAACCCATCGCCACCGATAATGAATTTTATCTTGGGATGACGTTTACGCAGGTCACGAATTAACCGTTTGCCGGCATTGATTTCACAGTCCTGCTTTTCCGTACCGTCGGTGTTGGCGACCTGCTCGGGTGCAAAGGGAATAACATGCCTTTTATCCGGATGAACCATTGCGGCTTGAAGAATCTGATGGTGGTATCGGGTTTTCTTTTTCGATTTTGTGATCAGGCAATGGGGACAATGGATTTTTTCTGAAGAAAAATATTCAGAGCCGTCAATGGCTACCAGATAGTAACCATCGAGGACTTGATAGTGCACCAAATGCTTCCCGCGCTGTAGGCCGCTGAACAGGTCATCGAAGATGCAATCGATGGACTCGTTCGACAAACCGTCGAGGACATCGCGCAATTGAGAATCTTTTGGGATGGATGAGACTTGGAAAAGCGCTTTGAGGTTGTTTTGTTGTATCGACTCTTCCAGCCTGCGCTGGAAGGCGAGCATGGAAGGGTCTTGGAATACCATCATGGCAAAGGCACTCATCAGGCAGTCATGCACACAATAATCGACTTTAGCCTCTTGTCGGCTATCATCGATCATCCTGAATCGCTCTGACATTTTTTTTCGCATGGCAGAGAAGCTGAGATGTTTTTTTTGATGCATCCGCCCGCCTTTCCGTAACCCACTGAAAACATACAACAAAAAAGGGCGGATGTCTAGACAAAAATTATTTGCAACTATATCAGTGGGTTATGGTGTTTTCGTATTATTAACAGTGCGAAAAATAAGTTTGAGAAAGTCTATGATTATCTGAATTTACGGAATGAATTTTTTCGCCGAGAATTGCTGCTTAAAAACCGATATGGCGTCGTAAACATCTCTCCCTACTGCGTTATGGAGCCTGACCAGATGCTCGACATACTACATGTATGCCTTCCCACCTGTGCAAGTCGGGGACGTCCATTCGAATATAGCTATACACGCATAAACAAATATTGTAATGGACGTCCCCGACTTTTCTAATGGAAAAACAGAGTTTATATTCACAATACTGGAATATCCAGCAAACAGCCGTTGGCTGGAAAATACAGAAGTGACCCACGAACATTATGAAATGTCCCGAAATATCAATTTGATTCTCTTATCCGTAATCAGTGATTGATTAACTTTACAATCTGTCCGGATGTGTATTCACCTATATCTGCGAGTCCGGATGCCGGCATAAATTGATTTGCGTTATTTGAATGGTATCCACAACTTTTCATAAATGACACGGTGCTATCGGCCGGTAGCCTGTTCTCCCCTCAGCGTCATGCAGGTGCTGCTGGCATGAGCGACAAGCCGATCTTTCTCATCAAAGACATTGCACATCACCAGTCCGACTGTTTTACCGCTATTAACGACCTGGCCTTGGGCACACAATTTGGCCTGCCAGACCAGTTTGACAAAATTGATTTTGAATTCAAGCGTCGTGAAGCTCTCACCCTCTTTCAGTTTGCTGGCGTATGCAATCCCCTTGGGGTTCGCATGGCGTCTGCCGGCCTTGAACTCAATTGCTTCCCTGCCCGGCTCAATTGAAACATGCGTAAATCCGATAAGGCTTGCAATGGGAAGTGGCGGAAGCGAACCGTCCAATATCATCTCAAGTTTACGCATCATGTTGTTTGTTTTTGCCATTATCCTCCCTCTTTAATTTTTGTGGGGGTGTGCCGATCCCCGTATGTGTCATTCCCAGATGCGGCATCCGAAACTTATTTAAAGCATCTGTATGATTTTTAAGTGTAGATACACCTTCTATGTTAAAAAAATTTAATTTCGTGCTATGGCGGTTATGTGCTCCAGGTTATCGAGGAGGTTTTCCATTCGGTCTTTGCCCAGTTCTTTTTCAATGTGTGCCTGGGCCTGTTCCCACAACGGCAGCGCGTTTATGAGGACTTCCCGGCCAATGTCGGTTATTTCTATAAGTCGTTCTCTGCGATCTGTTCCCTCCGTGATTTTCATAAAACCCTTTTTTTCAAGGACGTTCAGGTTTCTTGTAAGCGTTGACCGCTCCGTAACGGTCATATCGGCAAGTTTGGTCAACGGGATGGGGCCTCTGGCATGAACGGCCATGAGGACGGAAAACTGAGTTGGTTTAAGGCCGCTGGGCCTCAGGTAATTCTCGTAAAAGCGTGTAATGACCCGCGCAGCCCTGCGCAGGTTATAGCAGCCGCAGCTGCGTCCGATCTGCCTGCATTTTTCCAATCCCAGAGTTGCCTGTTTATCTTCCATTTTGCCTCAGCCATGTCAAAATGGTTTGTCATGGTTGTCCGTGAATCATCATATGCATGCATATACACCTATAGGTAGAGGGAATCTGATGGTATCGCCCATATTCGAAAGGATTCAGGCGCAGGCCTTGGGATTTATCCCAAATTCTTCCCGAAAGGCCTTGCTGAAATGGCTGAGACTGGAGTAGCCGACACTGAAAGCGGCCTCCGTGACATTACATTCATGGCTGGTGATCAGATCGCGCGCTTTTTCGAGGCGGATGCTTCGCAGGTATTCAAACGGCCCCAGGCCGAACATCTTCCGGAATCCACGCACAAGTTGATTGTGGTTGAGACCAACCCTGTGGGCCAGTTCTCGAGCGCCGGGCGGCTCGCTCATCTCTTTTTTTAAAATCTCACAAGCCCGGGCGATATTATCGACGCAATGGTCAACCGCCTCCTCTTGGTGTCTTTTGCCGGTTAAATGGTCGAGCTGCCTGAGTTGCAGCGCAACCAGTTCAAGGGCTTTAGCCTCCAGAAAGAGTGCGTCATGAGGATAATTTAAAAAAGCTTCAAACGCCTGATATCCACACATTTTCTGTGCATAATCCAGACTTTTTAATCGTTTGGCCCTGTATCCCTTGTCGGCACGCCAGTCAAGCAACTCCAGCGATTCAATCAGCTCATCACCGGTTTTACCTGTCAAGCTGGAAAAAACAGCCGTATCCATGCAGACAATGAGTGTTTGGATGGGTGTATTGCGCCTTACCTGCATGAACCGGGCAGCCTTGTAATCGGGGAAATAGATATTTGAGAAACCGTGGCCCAGGGCGGCTCTGGGTTTGTCGTAGGAGATGTGTCCGATGCCTGAAAAACAGGTAAAAAAAGCTATGACCGACGGTCCGGTCTCTTCTCTGGATAGTTGCGTTTCTCCTTCCCCGTACAGCGAAAAATCCTGGATTACCATGGAAATTCCACTTTTAAAGGGTTTCACTTCAGATAAATAGCCGGCGCCGTATTTTGGATTCATGCAGACTGATTGGACTTTGCTGCTATCCCAGGAAGTGCCGTCAATCATCTCCCGCATGTCGATCGAGGTCATTCCACTCACAACGCCTCCCTAAAATGGACCAAACGCAAAAAAAAATGGATCAAACGCAAGTGTCCGTCAATCAATTGTGATAGTTATCGCAACTCGCATTCTGATTAGCAATTAATATTAGACATGTCAAATTTAATTAAGTTTTTCGTTTGAATGTCTGAACTCGACTGGTAAAGAGCTTTTTATGGAGGAAGAAATGAAACAAAATTTGCACAAAGGGCTGAAAATCACATTTGCCATTGCACTTGGAATGTTGCTTGCTTCGGAGGCGTTCTGCGAATCGACCGAAAATGAAAAGATCGAAGAGCTGGAAACCATGACTGTCACGGCGAGAAAGGCTGAAGAGTCCGCAAAGGATGTGCCCTTCAGCCTGACGGTTATCGGTGGCACGGAACTGGAGAACAAAAGGCTTAAAAGCTTCGAGGACGCACTTAGACAGACACCGGGTATGGAAATTCAAACCTACGGCGCCGTAAACACCGATATCATGCGCATCAGGGGTGTGGGGTCCCTGTATCAGATCGGCATGGATGATACCTCGGTGCTGATCAACCTGGACGGCGTGCCCCAGTCTTTGGGCATGGCGTCGATGTCCATAATGGATATCGAGCGGGTGGAGGTCATGAAAGGGCCGCAAGGCACGCTGATGGGCAGAAACAGCGAAGCCGGGGCCGTCAATATCATCACTAAAAAACCGACCAAACAGACGGAAGGCTATATAAAAGGCGAGTATGGAACGGAAAACACCTTCGAGCTGGAGGGGGCGGCGAGTGGCCCGGTTGCCGAGACGGTGAGCGCCCGCCTTGCCGCGAAATACGCGGGCCATGACAATCAGGTGGAGTATTTGGATTCCGGAGAGCCGATCAGCGAGCCCAGGGATATGGCCGTGAGAGGTTCTCTGCTTTGGGCGCCCACGGATAAAACCGATGTAACGTTGACGCTGGGCTACGAAGAAAAAAACGATTATACCGAAGCGATGCTCCTTGCTCCCTACGATGACGATCCCAAAATCGATATGCCGGAAGGCAGCCTCGATGCGGATAAGGAGAGTCAGCGGGCAACCCTGGATATCTCCCATGAGTTCGGCAAGATGATGTTTACCTCGGTAACCGGCTACACCGCAACGGACAGCACCGAGGATCGTCTCCTGTATGATAGGACAATTGCCAATGTCCTTTTGGGAATGGATATTACCGAAGGCGATTTGACTTTTCGTGAGGTGGATGCGGATACCTTTTATCAGGAGTTTCGTTTGTCCTCCAAGCCGGAAGATGAAATTTTCTGGGTCACTGGCGTTAACTTCTACTATTCCGATAGGGATTTCATCAATCGCTATGACTATGAGCATATCATGGGCTACATGGCGATGAATGGAAGCATTGACTCCAATTTCAAAACCACCGATTACGCGATCTTCGGCGAGGTGACCTACCCCGTGACCGACAAACTCAAACTGACCGGCGGCCTGCGTTACACCTGGGATAAAAAGGAGTACGAATCCAACTGGACGCCGGCTGCCACCAACCCCTTTGCCGCCTATTACGGCCCGTCCTCGGATACGGATGAGATGGATTCCTCCTTTGTCACCGGGCGTGCCTCGGTTAGCTATGCGGTCACGGATAACGCGAACACCTACTTCACATACGCCAGAGGCTATAAGGCCAAGGCCTATCAGGATCTGGCCACCCAGTACATATTCATGGGCAACAGCGATGACCTGGTAGTGGATGCCGCCAAGATTGACAGCTATGAATTGGGCATGAAACTGGAAACACGAAGTAAAAGGGCAGGTGTCAATCTGGCGTTGTTCTTCAACGATATTAAGGATGATCATGTGTCTTACGTGGATTTGGCCACCATGTCCAACAAGGTCGCCAACAACGATACCGAGACCAAGGGCGTGGAGGTCGAAGGGTTCTGGAGATCCGGGAGCGGATTCACCATAACAATGGGCGGCGGCTACACGGATGCCGAAATCACCGGGGTCCCCGAGACTTCCATGGATGTAAAGGAGGGCAACGATGTGCCTTACACGCCCAATTGGAATGCCACGGCTTCTATTTCTCACAACCTTCCCTTGTCACCTTTCTGGGGGATGCGGGCACCATCGCTTTTTACATCACTCACCAATCGTTACGTAGGAGAAAGAAAAGGCGATGCGGCCAACAGTTACGAGTTCGATGCATACAACAAACTGGACTTCCGCATGGGAATCATGAGCGAACATATTGATTTCTACGTATGGGGCGACAACCTCCTGGATGAGATATATGACCTGTACGGGTACAACCTGGGCATATCCGCCGTTAACGGCAGTGATGTTATCGTTGGCGGGCCTTCCCGGGGACGGGTGCTTGGTATAGGCGTAGCCTATTATTTTTAAGGAGAACGAAAATGCTGAAAGAGACCAAGACAAAAGTCGATATGGGAGGCGTTTCCGAAACCTTTCTGCTTACCGTTTACCTGCGGGCCAAGGAGAGTGCTCGCGAAGACGGCATCATAAGCGACAGGCTCGCCGAGGAGTGGGTCGGACAAATGGAATATAACTTTGAGAAGTTCGATAAAGACCGTTTATCGGGGGTCGGTGTCTCAATTCGTACCGAAGTCCTTGATGAAATCGTATCGCATTTTCTTAAAGAAAATCCCGAGGGAATCATCGTTAACATAGGCGCGGGGTTATGCACAAGATTCCAACGGATTGATAACGGCTTGGCAACTTGGTTCGAACTGGATGTTCCGCAAGCGCTTGAATTGAGGCGGAAGTTCATTTCTCCCGCCCCCCCTCGTTACAGGTATGTCGAAAAATCGGCCTTTGACTATACCTGGATCGATGAAGTGGCCAAGGCGACAATCAACAATGCCTGTAAGGTGTTGTTTGTTGCTGAGGGGGTGCTGATGTACTTCGAGGAGCGTGAGGTAAAAGAGCTCTTCAGGCAAATTAAAGAGCACTTTCCGGAAGCTGAAGTCGTCACGGATACCATGCCGAAATGCTCTACTAAAATGTCCATCAAACACCATAAATCGGTCTCGCAAACAGAGGCCAGATTCAAGTGGGGGCTGGGGAAGACCAGCGAGTTGTTTGGCTGGAATCTTGGTATTAACATCATTAAGGAGTATTCGCTTTTCGATCGCCACACCAAACGCTGGGGCTTTATCAGCTTGTTGCGGTTTATCCCCTGGGGCAGACGGATGACGAGGCTGCTTCACCTCTGGTTTGACGACGGTAAAGCAGCTGTGTAAAATGAATGGTAAGAAAAAAGCGGGAATCGCCCGCCTACTGGAATTGTCCGGGCAGAAAAAGGGGCTGTTGATGGTCTCGTCTGTTTTGGCCACTCTGCACGCTCTGTTGACCATGGTTCCCTATGTGTTGATCTATTATATTCTCAAGGAACTCATCGACGGCCGCATTGACAATCCCGATATCACAACTTGGCTTTCATGGGCCTTTGTGGCCGTCGTTATATCCGGGATTGCCATGTATGCTTCGGCAATGGCATCTCACGTCGCCGCCTTCAATATTTTATATGGATTGCGCTGCAGCATCGCCGACAAGCTTGGCCGACTTCCCATGGGGTACCTGGGAAATCGCAGTTCGGGCTCGTTGAGGAAAATAATTGCCGATGATGTAGAGCGCATCGAGCTGTTTATCGCCCACAGCCTGCCGGATACGGTAAGGGCTGTTGTACTGCCGCTTATCATTCTCGGTTATCTCTTTTTCATGGACTTTCGGTTGGCGCTGATCAGCCTTCTGCCCCTTATTGCCCTGTTGACCATATTTTCCATTATTCTCGGATCACGAGACGGCAAGGCCAGGGCCAAAAAATACCACGATTCATTGGAAGAGATGAACGCCGGCATCGTGGAGTTCGTGCGGGCCATGCCGGTCATGAAAATATTCGGTCAATCCGCTTCGGCCTTTGCCAAATACAGCAATACGGTGAAAACGTACGACCATCACATGCGCGGCTGGACACGGTTGATGTCTCCCCCCTGGGCCATGATTATCAGCTTTTTGACCAATGCGCTTTTACCGCTATTGGTTTTTGGTCTGTACCTTCATTTTAATGGAAAACTCGGGCTTCCGGTATTTTTTCTCTTTCTCATCCTGGGGGTCGGCTATATCCGGCCTTTGTTCAAGCTGACCACAATGACCTTCGAGATCACCATGATCAGCCGCGGGGTGGCGCGTATAGACGAAATTTTGTTTGATGTCGAGGAGCAGAAAAACGGTGGAGCAGCGGTTCCGGAAAACTTCTCCGTTGAGTTTAAGAATGCCCGGTTCTCCTATGTCGAAGGCATCGACGTTATCCATGATGTCAGTTTCACCGTCCCTCAAGGAACCATAACCGCGCTTGTCGGTCCTTCGGGATCAGGCAAATCCACTGTCGGAAAGCTGATTGCCCGGTTCTACGATCTCGGGGCCGGCAGCATCCGTTTGGGCGGCGTCGATATAAACGATCTTGCCGTCGAAGATCTCATGGCCCATGTGGGGTTTGTCTTCCAGGACAACATGATGTTTCACCAGAGTCTTTACGACAATATTTTGATGGGAATGGACAAGACTCGCGAGGAGGTTGTTGCCGCCGCCAAAATCGCCAGGTGCCACGATTTTATCGGGCAGTTGCCGGACGGCTACGAAACCCGTTTTGGTAATAGTGGCGTTCATCTGAGCGGTGGTGAGCAGCAGCGTATTCAACTTGCGCGGGTCATCTTGAAGGATGCGCCCGTACTGATCCTGGATGAAGCCACCGCCTTCAGTGATCCCGAGAACGAACATCTCATCATGAACGCCATTGGCGAACTCATTTGCCAAAAAACCGTGATCGTTATCGCCCATCGCCTCTCAACGATCACCGATGTCGACCAGATTGTGGTGCTCGATGACGGTAAAATCGAGGCTGTGGGAAGCCATGCTTACCTACTAGAAAAGAGCGAGCTCTATTCCAAAATGTGGCATGCTCACAATCGCGCACGGGAGTTTGAAATCGTTTTATGAATATGCTGAGAAATTTGCGCTATTTGATAAAGGTCACCAACGCCAGGCTGGGAATCCCCGCCCTGGGAGAGATGATCCACGGCTTGTTTCTGGCCGCGCCCACCGGAATGCTGCTGCTCATTATCTGGGAATTGTTCAGCGAGCGACCTGACCGAAACAGAATATGGCTTCAGGTCAGCGCCCTGGCGGTAATGCTGGTTATCCAATTGTGGGTGGCCGCCAGGGTCATGGTAAAGTCCAACAATGCCATCCTGACCATGACATCCAAACTAAGGCTGAAGCTGGGGGATCATCTGCATAAATTGTCGCTCGGGTTCTACAAGAAACGAGATCCCGGCGATTTGGCCTCGGTGGTGCTGCAGGATGTCAGTAATTTCGAGGCAATATTCAGGGAGCACTTTCAAAACATGGTGGGGGCCGTATTTGGCACGCTTTTTCTCTCTATCTTCCTTTTTCTCATGGACTGGAAACTGGCCCTTTTGATGATCACGGCGATCCCCTGCGCCTTTGTGGTCATGCTGATCTCCACCAGGATCGCGAGAAAATTAAGTCTCAAGCATGTGGCCTCGCGCAATGAAACCGGCAGCCGCTTTATCGAGTACATACTGGGTGTTCAATACCTGAAAGCGTTCAATCTGACCGGAAACCGTTTTGCCACTCTAAAAACGGCTTTCCAAGACCTGCGCAAAAACAGCATAAAATTGGAAGCCGCGGTCGGTCCGCTGGCCATAACGTCCCTGGTGGTCTTCGAACTGTTTTTCCTGTTGATGCTATACACGGCCATATCCCGTTTCAATTTTGCCGGAGGGTCAACGATCACCGTTCCCGTATTCGTCGCTTTTCTGATTGTGGGGTATCGGCTGTACGCGCCGCTGCAACTGGTGATGGTGAGCTACGCCATTCTCAATTACATGAATGTGAGTGCGCAGCGTATACGCCAACTGCTGGAGGCGTCACTTCAGGACGCGGGCAAGGATACGCGGCCCGAGAGATTTGAGGTCGCCTTTGAAAATGTCAGCTTCGCCTATACCGACCGAGACGTTTTAAAGAACATCTGTCTGACCATCCCTGAAAAAGGTCTCACCGCACTGGTGGGGGCTTCGGGTTCCGGCAAGACCACCATCACCAATCTCATTGCCAGGTTTTGGGATGTTCAGAAAGGTAGAATAACCATTGGAGGAATCGATCTGAAGGACATGTCTCCCCAAACCACCTATAGCCTGATAAGCGAGGTGTTTCAGGATGTTTACCTGTTTGATGATACCATCTATAACAACATCGAGATTGGCAACCCTGCGGCCACGGAAGAGCAAATCATGCAAGTGGCGAAGAAGGCGCAGGTTACCGAGTTTCTGGGCGTTCTGGAACACGGTATCCACACAAGGGTGGGGGAGGGGGGTTCAAAACTTTCCGGTGGCCAGAAACAGCGCATTTCCATTGCCCGCGCCATGCTCAAGGACGCGCCCATTATTCTGCTGGATGAAGCCACGGCCTCCCTTGATCCGGAAAACGAGATTTTTATCCAACAGGCCATTCAGGAATTGGTCAAAGAGAAAACCGTCGTGGTCATTGCCCATAAACTTCAGACCGTACGCAATGCCGATCAAATTATCGTTATTCAAAATGGCGATGTTTTAGAGGAGGGAACACACCTGGAACTGCTCGCCAAAAAGGGATTGTACTCACAGTACTGGAATACTCAGCAAACAACCAGCGGTTGGAAGATATCGGGTTCAAGATAGATCCGACTACTTACGGGCAATGTCCATGTCCATGGTCTCCCAGGCCGAACAGGTGTGGATGGTGCGTGACCTGACGGATTTGAAACCGGCCTCCAGCATGGTGTCGGCAATTACACCGCGTTCCAATGGTTTCATGGAACTTGTTAAAAACCCTGCTATTGTTCCCAATACATAGGATGCCGGGGTTGTTCCATCCTGGCTGATCCCTTCGGCAAAGCTGATAAACACGCCGCCGGGGTTGAGGGCTTCGTATATTTTTTGTACGACGTCCTTTAACTTCTCCCCCGCAAAATTCAGGGTCGAGCTGGCCCAGACAAAATCATAGCCGCTGCCAATGGAATCGCAGTTGAAATCTCCGGCAAGCAAGCTGATTCTCTCTTCCATCGCGGCTTTTTTAATATGATCCGCGGCAATTCTTGTCACCGGTTCGCGGTCAAAAACGACGCCCTTCATTTCCGGATGATTTTCTACCATGGCAATACAAAAAATACCGGGGCCACCGCCCAAATCGAGCATCTTCTTAAAACCGGGAAATTCGGGAAGTTCAGCCACCAGGGCCGCTGCCTGACGAGCCGCTCCGGATTTCGCTGTATTGGCGAGAACTTCCGAAAGCTTGCTCCATCTCTTTTCCGATCCGATATTGTTGTTGCCAGTTCTTTCCGGCGGTCCCAGCCGCACCAGGCCGGGCAGGTCATGGAGCATCGAATCCATCATTTTATCCTGGAATTCAAAGGCCTCTCCAAGGTATACCGGCGCATCCCGGCATAGAAAGGCGTCTGCCACGGGCAGATTCCGATACAATTCCTCCTTTTTCTCGATCAGGCCGCAGGCAACCAGAGCGTTTAAAAAGAGCATGGTGTTTCTGGGATGACCGCCTATCTGTTGCATCACTTGATCGGATGTTTTGGGCTCGGTCAGGCAGTCAAAGATGTTTAACTGGATGCCCGCCATCAGTAGCCTATGCGCCATCACGGCCCGGCGCATCTTAAAGAGTTGGTTTGGTGTTTCATCAATATCCGGGACATACATTGCGGTTTCTCCTCTGCTTGTTAGGCGAAAATCAGAGGTTACCGACAATATGGATCTATTTCTACTCCCGGAGACACGAATTTTACTCCGTGCCAAACAAAAACCGTCAGGTAACGCCTTTCGGCGCAACCTGACCTACACTCTTAAATAAAAAAGCCCCGGCAAGTGAGTGCTCCGGGGTCGCACCAAATTAACCAATTGACATAAAAGCGAAAAGCATGAAAAGAAGGCCTTGGAAATGCCCTTAGCCGGCCACTTTTAGGGGCAAAACAACCATTTTAAGGGAACATGAGCGATGGCACGCGCTTATCGACATTTTGTTCCAGGATATATCTGGCGCATTACCCATCGATGCCATAAAAGAGAGTTCCTTCTAAAATTCGCCAAAGACCGATATCGAAGGTAAAAAGAATCGCCAGTTGAGCACCTATGAATACTATTTGCGTGAAACAATAGAAAAATACGGAGATAGTGCTCCTCCCAAGCCAGATGAATTGCATATACCTTGGGACAACTCTTTTTCTTTTAATTACAACGGTATAATTTGGTGCGACCCTGAAGGAGAAAAGGCCCCCTTAAATTATCGTTCCCCAATTTTTTCAATTGTGGGCAGCATAAATTTGCGGACAAAAAACAGACCTGCAACACCAACTGCGCCGACAATTAAAAAGGCTGCCATCCAGGCATCCATAAAACTTAGCTGGGCAGCCTCCACGAGCTTTTGCCCCTGGTGCCCGGGGATTTTACCGGCCGTGATAATTGCAGCCCCTACTGATTCGCCCGCTTTTTCAATCATTTGTTGGGGGAAGTCGGAAAACATGTTCAGTGCATCATCTATCCGCAAACGGTAAATACTGCCCAGAACTGAACCAAGAACCGCCACTCCCAGGGCACCTCCAGTCTGGAAGGAAACATTACCAAGGGCTGATCCCACACCTGCCTGCTCCCTGGGAAGGGAGCCCAGTATGGAATTGAGAGATGGCGCCATAATGTTGCCGTGGCAGAAGCTGAGAAGCCCAATATTCAGGCTGATAAGCCAGAAAGGACATGATGTTTTCCAGAATGCAAAGCCCAAAGCAGCCATGGTTATGCCGGCAAAGCCCGTGGCAACAACATTCCTTGTGCCCCATCGCCGTGCATTGCCGGAACTTAGCACATTTCCAAGGGCATATCCCACGGCCACAGGAAGGAAGCCAAAACCTGTCAACATGGGAGAAAGACCTTTGACAAACTGTAGGTACAATGTAAGGGCAAACAATGCCCCGTACATGGTAAAAGTCATCATGGCAAGGCTGCCGCAGCCTGCCCTTAACGCTTTTTTCCTGAAGAGGGAAAGATCAAGCATAGGGGCGTCAGTACTTTTTTCGCGAACAATGAACAAAAAACCAAAAACAACAGACAAGACACCGCTCACATAAACCATGGGATTTGTCCAGGTTGCCTCATTGCCCTTGATAATACTGAAAACAAGCAAAAAAATGGTTGCAGCGGAAAGCACGGTTCCGGGCAGGTCAATCCTCCGGCTGCCCCGGGCAATGTTTTTGGGGAGCAAAAAAAGACCTGCCGCAAGGGAGATAAGAATAATGGGAATATTTATAAAAAATATGGAACTCCAGTTAAAGTGCTCAAGCAAAAAACCGCCGACAAGGGGGCCCAACACCACCCCAAGGCCGTTCATTGCACCCCAAAGGCCAATGGCCTTGCCCCTTTCCTGTGGCGGGAAAATAATGGAAATAAGCGCAAGGGTACAGGGGATCAGCATGGCTCCCCCAACGCCCATTAAAGCTCGTGCCACAGTCAGGTCAAATGCCGAATCTGCAAAGGCTCCAAGCAGGCTTGCCAGACCGAAAACCGTCATGCCGGCCCTGAGCATGGTTGTATGGCCCACACGGTCGCCTAAGGCTCCCATGGTCATGAGCAAAGAGGCAAATGCCAGGATATAGGCATCAACCATCCACTGCAACTGGGGAAGGGTTGCCGTAAGTTCTCGCTGTAAGGTAGGCAGGGCAACATTGAGCACCATATGGTCCAGCACCACGATCAATACGGTCAGGGCCAGCACTGAAAATGACAGCCACCGCCGGGCAAATATTTTTTCCATATCCATTGAAACAGCAGTTTGTTTTTGTATATCCATAGATCCTATCAATTCCTTTTAAATTAGAGAGAGTAAGTCTTTACAATTGTTGACATCAAATGCCATCATGAAGAAAAATATGTGTCTAAATCGACTGATAGTCAATATTAAATCGACTGATAGTCGAAAAAAATATAAATATTTTATAGGAACGTCCCAATAAGTTATTGAATTCTTTCTGTCTTTGTTGTGGGCCGAACCCTGGGTGCAGATGGGCCAGGGGCGGCCCGTGGCCGTTACATGAAACTATAAGCAGGATACAAAAAACAAAAGAGTGAAGCGCCTGCGGCACACGGGGTTACCCCTTTTATGGCAAATGAATGCCAGAGGCTTGAAAACCTGTTCTCCGGAGAGGGTATGAAGAAAACAAACTCAGATAAAAAAAAGACCGGGAAGATCCTTAAACGGAAGGTGGGGGCACCGGCCGGCAAGCGCCAAACAGTGAAACGGCGTGAGGCATTACTCAAAGTTGCAGGCACTGTCTTTGTTGCCAAAGGTTTTGAAGCCACTACAATGGATGAGATTGCAGCCCGGGCCCAGGTGGCAAAAGGTACGCTTTATCATTATTTTTCAAGCAAGGCGGACTTGCTTGAAGCATTAAGGCAAGTTTTTTCAGTGCAATTTGCGGCACGGGTTCAAACGAGGGTGGAAGCTTGTGCTGCCCGCGACTTTAAAGCACGCCTTTGTGCCTTGGTTGACGAAGCCGTCAATGCTTACTTTGATATGAGCGAACTCCACGACGTTGTATTTAACAGCGCACCAAAGTCCCATCGCCATTCAATGGCGGATATGGAATTTAACCAATATCTTGCCCGGCTCATTGATGACGGCACCAAGGCCGGGGTCTGGCACGCCGATGATCCGGCCTGGACCGCACTGATTATGTATTATTCATTTCACGGCGGCTGTGATGAAGCCCGCTTAGGCAACCATGGCATTAAAGATTTGTCAAAAAAAATTTCAAACCTTTTTTTAAGGATGCTTGGGCTTTATTAATACCTCGACAGGGAGGAACCTGCGGATGATAGGTATCCAGCCAGGTCTTGAATTTATCCAGGATCGGCTCGGACTTCTCCTGACGCAATTAAAGTATTTGCTCATATGAGAGATCGCTTTTCCGAGCATACCGTTCGATGATCGGTTGATTGCAACCGGCGGCTTCGATCATCCAGTTGGCCATGGTGGACTTTGAGATATCGGCGTCTTTACCGGGATGGGAGGAGCGCCAAACAAAAAAGCCCACTTCTTTCATGATGACGACAAAATTTATGAACGTGCTTGTGATAACAATTGGGAATGTTCGCCGTCTTGTGAGTAGTTTTACAAAGGTTCAATTAGCCTACTTGGAAGCATTGAAAGTTGATCCGGAAGCCTTTGTCAGCCCTTAAGCCAACGAATAAATCTTTGATAATTTATGGAATTGGGTGTGGGAAGTACGGCCCATGATAACGAGAATTTCACCCTCGTTGACCGTGAATGATGCATCGTGTACCCCCACGGTCTGTTTGGTCTCGGCGAAAATTTCGCTTTTGCCCTCTGCGATTCGTTTTAGGGCTTGTTCCGGTTGATTGCCGAAAATCTTGGTCAGATTTTCGACTCGAATTTTTCCATAATGTGCGGTCCTCGCAACCGGGTTACGGCTCAATCGATCCTTTTGTCGGTTCGGTATATTTCTCGAAGGAGCTGGTTTCCAAAAAGGGTCCGGCGTCGACGGTTTTGGCTTCCATGAGAACGACCAGGCGCTGAAGAACGCTCAATATTAACGTTTGCTCCCATTCCTGCAAGCCGGCAAAACGATCAACAAAAGACTCCTGCATTAACGGTGGTGCATTTTCAACGGTCTGCCGGCCCAAATCGGTCAACCGTACCATAATGCGTCGTTTATCGTTTTCGCTACGTTTGCGTGTCAGCAGCTTCCGTTTTTCCATCCGCTCTAGGATACCTGTCACGGTCGCCTGACTAAGACTGACCGCATTGGCGATCGCACCCGGTGAGATATCGTTTTTTGCCGCGATTTCCCTTAAAATGATAAGCTGTGGACCGGTCAATCCGACCCGTTTGACAAGCTTCTTCGAATTCATGTCAATGGTGCGGATTATTTTACGAAGGGCGATCATTACCTTGTCACTGATGATCGGGTCGTGGGGAAGATCCTCGGTGTGGCCAGCTTCCAAAATATTTTGTGTTCCAAATCTTTTTGAATCAATCAAGGCTGAAATATAATAACTTTTTTTTGGTTCACTAATTAATATCTATATAGAAAGCAGGTCCAATCAAAATCGAAAAGGCGCGATTAGCATGAAAGGGTGGTTTTTTCAAGCTTTTTAACTAATGGAGGGATGGACGAGCCATATCATAACAACTACAGTTGAAATTATATTTTGAACATAAACGATATAACTGCCATTGGCTTTAATTTCCTTCAGGTTGCCGACGCCATTCATAAAGGGCGATCGCCGTGGCTGTGGCCGCGTTCAGGGATTCCACATTCTCGGCCATGGGAATGGAGATGGCATGGTCACGCCAGCGTGAACCAAGCCCCGGACCTTCCATGCCCGGCAGGAGGCAGAAGGATTTCGGAAAAGAGAAATCGGATATGGGCCGGCCCGGGGCGGCCAGGGCCACCACCGGTAGCTCATCATTCAGGTCGTTCAGGGATGGTCCCGTAAAAAGGTTGGCCGATAAAACCGTTCCGGCCGAGGCGCGAATGGCCTTGGGGTGAAAGGGATTGGCGCTTTCGGCGAGTAGAATGATGCGCTCCACCGCAAAGGCGGCGGCACTGCGGATAACGGCGCCGACATTTTCGGGATCCTGAAACGGGATCAGCAGGTTGCACCCGGGGACAGCTTCATCGGCGTTCCAGGCAGGAATTGCCGGCAAATTGAAAAGCAGTATCGGCGTACGAGTACCGAACTGGTCCAGCTCCCCATAAAGCTGCGGGGATAATTGAAGCCACTCCAGTTTACTCGGCCCGTCAGCCGGCGGTTCATGGCGGTCTCCGTTATCGATCCATGCCAAACAGCGTTCGGGGGCATGCAGCAGCGCCTCTTGGACCAGTCGCCGGCCACAAACCAGGGTTTTTCCCATTTTTTTTATGCCCCGGCCGGTGAGCAGTTTTTTGAGATCCTTGAATACCGGATTGGATTCGCTCTCTATTTCCCGAATGCGGTAACGCGCCGTTACGTTGGTCTCACGGGCGGCGACCTTGCGCCGATAACAGATCAGACGGCGGCGGTGCGGGGTGTGGGGAATCTGGTAGGCAACATCGTCGATCAGGCCGTATTCGTCGGAAAATTTCTGGGTTGCCTGCTCAACTTCCTCATCACAATGGGGTCCCTTCATGAAAACGAGCAGGCCCTCTTTTTCCAGACAGCCGGAGACGCGCTGCATGGTACCGGCGATGGATTCCACGGCCCGGGTGATCACACCGGCCACCGGCCGGTCAAAGTCCGGCGCGATCCCACGCTCAATCACTTCCAGGCCGGGAAGGTGCAGGGCATTGACCACTGTTTTAAGGAATTCGACGCGCTGCTGCCGGCTCTCGGCCAATAGGATGTGTAGATCGGGGCGCAGGATCTTGAGGGGAATGCCCGGCATGCCCGGTCCGCTGCCCAGATCCATCAGTGGAGAGGGCAGGTTGGTTTTAAGGGCCGGAAGCATGGAATCCGCATAGAGCTTGATCACCATGTTCTCGAAATTGCGGATACGGGTCAGGTTCAGTTTTTCGTCATGGCGGCGCAGCAGTTGGTGGTAGACCCATAGCTGGTCAAGCTGGGTCCCGGTAAGGGTGATGCCGCAACGGGTTAGAAGCGCGGCCATGAGTTCCGGCCCTGGTGGTGTTTTTTTTTCTTGCCGAAAAGGCTTGTCACTTAAGTTTTTATGATTGATTTTCAAGTCAGGGTTCCTCATTTTATAAAGGACAAATATCAACAACCACTAACACTTTATAACAGACAGCGCTTTTGAAACCAACAAACACCTGCGATGCCGATATTGATTCCAAAGGGCTTTCTTTCCTGGAAGCGCGCTGGCCGCTGCTCTATTTGGACAACCATCTCCTTGTCGTTTACAAACCCGCGGGACTTTTGGTACAGGGTGATCAAACCGGTGATCCCTGCCTGCTGGATCTTGGCAAGCAGTGGCTGAAAAACAGGTATAACAAGCCCGGCAAGGTTTTTCTGGGGATGGTCCATCGTCTGGACCGGCCGGTGGCCGGCGTTGTCGTTTTTGCCCGCACCTCCAAGGCCGCAGCGCGTTTGTCGCAACAAATTCGTGAACGGAGCGTTGAAAAACACTATTTGGCCGTGGTCAATGGATCGATGCCCGATCAGAATGGACGATTGGTCGACCATATTGAACACAATGGTCGCCAAAATCGGGTAATGGAACAAGCATCGCCGCGCAGTCAAAAGGCCGCCCTGAGTTATCGGGTTCTGGGCGAACAGGATGGGAAAAGCTTGCTCTTGATTAATCTGGAAACCGGCCGAAAACATCAAATCAGACTTCAGTTGTCTCATCGGGGGTATCCGATTTTGGGAGATATGCGGTATGGCGCTGGAACGTCTCTTCCGAACAGACAGATCGCCCTTTTGGCTCGCGATTTTATATTGGATCATCCCACGAAAAGGGAACGCATGGCGTTTGCCTGCCCTATCCCATTAGGATGGCCCTGGGTGGATGATGAATCTGAAAGTCAATACCGGCTTCCTTGGGACTGGCAGAGCTTTGAGTCAGCCATCCGTCAGTATTCGCATTTATAAACCGTTTTTCGGCCGGATAATTGTTGAAAAGAAAGTTCCTATGCGTTTTTAAGGGCTTATCAGTCTTGATTCAAACGGAAAATAGGTGTACGGGTAACAGGCTACGCATTGGTTGTGTGGCAGCGCCAGACCATTTTATAATCCCGTCAAAGAAGCCGGGTGCATTGTTTACCGAGGAGAATCCGTCATGAATATTTCAATTAACAAGGCCGAACAACTGAAAACCAAACCGGACGAAAATAACTTGGGGTTCGGCACCATTTTTACTGATCACATGTTTAGTATGGACTACAGCGTGGAAAAGGGGTGGCACAATCCGCGCATCGAGCCCTATGGTCCAATAGCGATGGATCCTTCAACCATGGTTTTGCATTACGGCCAAGGCGTTTTCGAAGGAATGAAGGCCTACCGGACCAAGGATGGCGGGGTTCAGCTTTTTCGCCCCCGGGAGAATTTCAAGCGTATCAACTCTTCCAATCGCAAACTCTGTATCCCTGAAGTCGACGAGGAATTTTGCCTGGAGGCTCTAAAACAGCTGCTGGCCGTGGATAAGGATTGGGTGCCCAGCGCTCCGGGAACGTCGCTTTATATCCGCCCGACGATTGTAGCCATGGACCCCTATCTCGGCGTACGCGCCTCTTATACCTACCGCTACTTCGTTATCCTAAGCCCTGTGGGCGCTTACTATCCCGAAGGCTTCAACCCCGTTAAAATCATGGTCTGCAAGGATCATGTGCGCGCCGTGCGCGGAGGGTTGGGGGATACCAAAACCATGGGCAATTACGCTGCCAGTCTGTTGGCGGGAGAGGTTGCCCACAAGGAAGGATATACCCAGGTTCTGTGGCTCGACGGGGTGGAGCTGAAGTACATCGAGGAAGTCGGCTCCATGAACATCTTTTTTGTCATTGATAACGAAATCATTACCCCCATGCTTTCTGGAAGCATTCTTCCCGGCATTACCCGCGACTCCGTGCTTGCCCTGGGAAAGGCCTGGGGGATGAAGGTTTTCGAAGGCAAAATCAGTATCGACGAAGTAATCAATGCTCACCAGTCCGGTCATCTGCAGGAAATTTTCGGTACCGGTACGGCCGCCGTCATTTCGCCGGTCAACGAACTGAAATACGGAGATACGGTCATCTCCGTGGGTGACGGCAAGGTCGGGCCCCTGGCGCAAAAGTTTTTCAACGAAATTCAAAACATTCAGTATGGAGTGACTGAAGGCCCCCAGGGCTGGATAGAGAAATTATAACCTACCCTTTCACCATGGAGGATTCATGAAAGTCAGAAAAGCGGTTTTTCCCGTTGCCGGTCTTGGCACGCGGTTTTTACCGGCCACCAAGGCCATGGCCAAAGAAATGCTCCCCGTTGTTGATAAGCCTCTGATCCAATATGCCGTGGAAGAAGCCTATGCATCTGGAATCAAGGAGATTATTTTCGTTACCGGTGCAGGTAAAAGAGCTATCGAAAACCATTTCGACCACTCCTGCGAACTGGAACATACGCTCATGGTCAGGGGGAAGGACGCGCTTTTAAAGGAGCTTCATGGGCTTATTCCGGAGTCGGGGTCGATTATCTATACCCGCCAGAACCAACCCCTGGGGTTGGGACATGCCATCTGGTGCGCCCGCAATATCGTGGGCAACGAACCCTTTGCCGTGCTTTTGGCCGATGATTTGATCAAGGCCGAAAAACCGGTGCTCAAACAGATGGTCGAGAAGTTCGAGGAGTTGCAGTCTTCCATTGTTTCGGTAATTGAAGTGGCCAAAGAGGATACCAGCAAATACGGTATCCTTGATGCCGATCCGGCCGCCGATGGCGTGACCAAGATTCGCGGGCTGGTGGAAAAACCCGCTCCGGAAAAAGCGCCATCCAATCTGGCGATCATCGGCCGTTATATCCTCACGCCGGAAATTTTTGGCATCCTGGAAGGCAAGGAGGTGGGCGCCGGAGGGGAAATCCAGATTACCGACGCCATGGCCCGGCTGCTGAAAACCCAGGACATCTATGGCTTTCGCTACGAAGGTACCCGGTTTGACTGCGGCAACAAAGTCGGTTTCCAGATGGCCAATCTGGCCTTTTCCCTTGATCGTCCCGACATGCGGGATCGACTGGTTGCCTATATGCAGGAACTTATCAAATAGCATCAGCTTGTTGTTCAATAGCAAGCCTGATTCTTTATCATTTGGAGACCTCCCGCCGTCCGGCGGGAGGTCTCTGTTTTTTGATATGCCGACTGGATAGGGATTCCGACCACGCCCTGCCCTATTCGGTGGCGCCTGATCGTTTCAATCGTTATTGGTTGGAGAACGCCGAGGCCTTGTTGTCGGCAACTTGAGGCGCTGTGGTCTGTTTAATCCCTATTCCGTTGTTCAGGGTTGAAAATAAAGTTTTGCTGTCAAGAAAAACTGGCACAAAATTAGCTTGAGTATCAGGTGAGTAAGATAATCAATACCTCCATTTTGATTCACTCAACCTTACTCTCACTTCCTACGGGCCCCGGTTTGGCGACTACGATAGTCGCCGGGCCGGGGCCTCCCCTCTTTGGCACGGATGTTGTTATATCTATAAATCAAGCAAGAAACGGTCATTTTGTAGGTATTTTTTTGCCAACTCCAGTGATGGCGATGCCTGCCGGTAAAGCATGCTTAGCCAGGGAAGGGGATTAAATATGTCCGATTTAATTAAGAAAATAAGCCATGATCAGTTTGAGCAGCAAGTTCTTCAACAAAAGAAGCCCGTCATTGTCGATTTCTGGGCACCCTGGTGCGGACCCTGTAAGGCCATGGCGCCGCTGTTTGCGGAACTGGCGGAATCGCATGGCCCAAAAATGGGGTTTGTAAAATGTAATGTTGATGAAAATCAGGATATTGCGAACCGATATGGCATTAAGTCAATTCCAACCCTGATGATTTTCAAGGATGGCCAGGTCGTGGATACAATTACCGGCCTTGTCCCTCGGGATTCGCTGGAAGCCTCTATTAAAGCTGTTCTTGCCGGGGATGCACCTCGAACGCCTTTCGTTGTCGCCTGAAATTTCTGTCCAAATCCCGTCTTTTTTGTCCGGATGCCGTCTTTGGCATCCGGATACTATTTTTTTAAATCACCGTTACGGTAACGTTACTATGAAAAATGGTTTCGCAACGTAACGACTGGCCGTCAGGCCGCCTTTTTTTTATTTCGCATACAAAATATTGCACCTATGCTCGAATTGATAACGCGTCGGTAACCTTCCATTGTTTATTTTTGGTCAAACGACCAAAATATTTCTTGACATAATTCCGGCCCACGCTTATTGTTTTGGTCAAACGACCGTTATCGGAGGTGTGTGCTTGCCAAGACCCAAGAAAACAAGATTTGTGTCCAGTTATCCGACCATTGCTGCCTTTGTTCCCCAGGGAATGCCCATCTCCGGGGAGGTCATGCTTTCCATGGAAGAATTGGAAGCCATCCGCCTCAGTGATTTCGAGAGGCTGGACCAGGAATCGGCGGCCAACCTCATGCAGGTATCGCGTCAGACCTATGGCCGCATTCTGGCCAGGGCTCGCAACATCGTGGGCGAGGCGTTGGTTACCGGAAAGCGGCTGAGGGTTAACGGTGGTAATTACGCCATGCGTGGTGGCGGCAAACGGTGTCGCCGCAGGCGTGGTCGAATGGAAGAATGAAAAACCGAAAAGGAGATGATCAAAATGCCGAATAGAGACGGAACAGGTCCTGAAGGACAGGGCCAACAAGCAGGCCGCGGGCAGGGCTCCTGCCCGCAAAATCGTCCGGGAAAAGGCCAGGGCGGTGGATGTGGCGGTCGTGGCGGTGGTCGCGGTCAAGGTCAAGGCCAGGGTCAAGGTCGCGGCAACAAGGGTCGTGGGCAGAATCGCTAACCGGTCGAGGGCCGGTGGCGACTGTGCCGATCAACAACAATACATATAATCAATAGGAGGATATTATCATGCCAGGATTTGACAGAAGTGGACCTACGGGCGCCGGTCCAATGACCGGGGGCGGTCGCGGACGGTGTGGCGGAGCATACGACCAGGCTGCCGGCGGCTATGGTGCCGGTTATGGTCGGGGCATGGGGTTCCGGCGGGGCAATGGCCGGGGCCGGGGCTTCGGCTTTGCGGGGCGTGGCCGTTATCCAATGGCAGGTGCCTATGGTCCGGGTTATCCGGCAGCGCCGGCCGATGAGATGACCATGCTTAAGGAAGAGGCCAGGGCAATGCAGGCGTCCCTGGAAGCCGTACAAAAACGAATCTCGGACCTTGAACAAGATATACCCGAGTAAATCAGCGGACGGGTACCGGCCAGGCGTGCCGCTTACGCCGCATCGTTTCGACCGGTACCCAACCAAGGATCGTCCTCAGCCTGGCCATTGAAAGAGATGGAACTATGAAAATAACGCTTATTTATGACAACACCGTTTGTCTTTCGGGCTTGACGCCCGACTGGGGCTTTGCCTGTCTGGTTGAAGCCTTCGGCCGAACGATCCTTTTCGATACAGGCGCCAAGGGGGATCTGCTTTTTGCAAACATGGACGTGTTGGGCATTTCACCCGGCAGCATCGACACCGTGTTTATTTCCCACAACCATTTGGATCATACCGGCGGCCTGGAGGCGTTTATGGCCATTCAGCCGGCGGTGACCGTGATCGTTCCGGAAGGTTGCCAGGTCAATGGCTCCGCCAGAGACATCGTGACGGTTAAAAAATCGTTGCAGCTTGCCGATGGCCTGTTTTCAACCGGCGCGCTCGACGACTTCGAGCAGGCGCTGGTCATTCGGGAGAGAACGCGAACGGCGGTTGTGGTCGGCTGCTCTCATCCGGGAGTGGGCCGGATTCTGGATGCTGCCGCTGATTTCGGCACCGTGGACACCCTGATTGGCGGGTTGCACGCCTTTGACGATTTTCAAAGGCTTGAACCCCTGGATCTGGTTTGCCCGACCCATTGCACCCAGAAGATCGAAGAGATCAAAACCCGCTTCCCGGAAAAATACCGTGAAGGTGGGGCGGGACGAGTAATCATTTTATAAGAACCGAAAGTATGCCTTACCACTGTCCGGCAACCAGCAATACTTAAACACGGAGATCGCCTAAGCAGGGAATTTCCAAAATTCTGTCACCTTATCCCCTGCCCTCCGGCTGCAACGGAATATCCCATTTTTTCATATATTTCCAGATGGCCGTATGGCTCAAGCCAACCCGGCGCCCCACTTCGGCCTTATTCCAGTCACAATCCTTCAGAAGATCGAGCAATTGCGTTTTGGTCAGCTTTCTCTTTCTTGTGGGACTGACCGTTGGCGAAACCCGACAGGCGCGGTTTGCATTGGACTGGCGTATTTCAAGGGGAAGATCCGAGGCTTCGATCTGCTCCCGATCGCATAGCACAAATGCATGCTCGATGGCATTTTCCAGCTCGCGGACATTTCCCGGCCAGGAATGGTCCATGAAAACGCGCAGGGCCTGCTGAGAGGCACGCTTGATATTCTTTCCGGTTTTGGCGTTCATCCAGCGGATGAAATGATCGATGAGCAGCGGGATGTCTTCCCGGCGCTCCCTTAACGGTGGAATCTGGATGGGGAAAACCTTTAACCGATAATAAAGATCTTCCCGGAAATATCCCTCGCGTACTCTTGCGTAAAGATCCTTGTGGGTGGCCGTGATGATACGGATGTCGATCTTGCGTTTGCGGGAATCGCCAACCCGTTCGATTTCGCGCTCTTGCAGCACCCGCAGCAGTTTAACCTGGATCAGAGGGCTGAGCTCTCCGATTTCGTCCAGAAAAATAGTGCCGCCGGAAGCCTCTTCGAAGCGCCCCATGCGATCCCGATTTGCCCCGGTAAACGCCCCGCGCACATGGCCGAAAAGCTCGCTTTCGAGAAGGTTTTCGGAAAGGGCGCTGCAATTGACCGTGATCAACGGGCCCTCCTGCCGTTCGCTATTATAATGGATGGCGCCTGCCACCAGCTCCTTTCCCGTGCCGCTTTCGCCCTGGATCAAAACTGTCGCCGCGCTGGCCGCTGCCACGCGGATGGAACTGAAAACTTCCTGCATGACATGACTTTTTCCGATGATATTGTTCATCTGGTGGATTTCCGCCAAACGAAGAGCAGCGGCCTCGGCGCGCTGGCGGGCCCGATTGAGTTCGGTCATGTCGGTGACGGTTTCGACAATACCGATAAAGCGGCCGTCATCGTCCCTTACCGCGCTGGCATTTTTAATCACCGATACATCATGGCCATCCTTGTGCCGTAGAAAACATTCCTTGGCCTCGTTTTGATCGTCTTCCCTGATTCGACATTTATCCATGTCCGCCGGACAGTTTTGCCCGAAGCATCGACTGCATTGAATCAGTTGACAGGTCATGCCCAGGGCTTCAACGGCCGAATAGCCGCTGATTTTCTCCATAGCGGGGTTCCAGGAGGTGATGCGGCCCTGATCGTCCATGGTGAAGACCCCATCGGCCATGGAATCGATAATCCGGTTGATGAAGCGGGCATTCCAGATATCGTGTGTCTTATGCGTCATTGATCTGTCCTTGAGCGATGTGAAACCCGGTTGCAAACGGGTGCGTTACCAATTGTTACCTGTTGTTTATCAGGAATTTGCGGGAACGATCAACCCGGAAAGCATGTTTTGGGTAAAACCAAAGACGATTGCGATGGCGATCTCGATTGTTCCGTCTGAAGGCTCGCCACACTTGGCTTGACCTGCGCAATGAGCAAGGCGTATAGTCTTGAACGGTTCCCTTTCCACCAATCCGATCAACATGCGCCGAAGTCAATCGCGCTTCGCCAACTGAATTATCCATCGTCAACATCGGAGGTCGTCATGAAATTCGTTATTATAGGAGGAGATGCCGCCGGTATGAGTGCGGCAAGCCGAGCCAAACGCAGCCAGCCGGAAATGGACGTCGTGGTACTGGAAAAAACCCGGGATGTTTCCTACAGTGCTTGTGGGATGCCCTACAACATCGCCGATGCCGGGAGAGCAATGGACGATCTGGTGGTGCGCAAAGCCGAGGTTTTTCGCCGGAAACAGGACATCGATCTGCGAACCGGTCATTTGGTAAAGAAAATCGATGCGGCGGACCGGACCGTCAGCGGGACCGTTCAGGAGACCGGAGAGACCTTTTCTTTTTCCTATGATCGGCTTTTAATCGCCACCGGTGGCCGGCCCATTATTCCGGATCTGCCCGGATTCGATCTGCCGGGGGTTCTGGCCCTCAAAAGCCTGGCCGACGGCAAGGCCATCAAGGATTATCTTCAGGCCCACACGGTGAAAAAGGTCGTGATCATCGGCATGGGCTACATCGGCCTGGAAATGGCCGAAGCCTTGCGGGGACGCGGGATCGATGTGGCGATGGTCAAACCCGGACCGGATCTGTTGCCCTGGATGCCGCGTGATATGGCGGGCGTTGTCCAGGAGGAGCTGGAGACCAACGCGGTGAGCCTGTTTGCCGGTCAGGCGGTGGAAAAAATAGAGACGACTGGAGACCGACTGAATGTGGTTTGTTCGCAAGAGACGCTGGTCGCGGATATGGTGCTGGTGGCTATCGGCATCCATCCCAACAGCGAGCTGGCCGGGGATGTCGGCCTTGAGCTGGGGCCGGAGGGCGCCATCGCCGTTAACGACGGCCTGCAAACCTCGGATGGAACCATCTATGCCGCCGGTGATTGCGCGGACGCCATCCATGTGGTGACGGGCCAGAAAACATGGATTCCCCTGGCCTTGCGCGCCAACCGGGCGGGATGGGCCGTGGCCGATAATGTCTGCGGGAAAGCAGCGGCGCTGGATGGGGTTGCCGGAACGGCGGTGTTCAAGGTTTTTGGCCTGGAAGTGGCCCGCAGCGGCCTTACCGAAAAAGAGGCTCGGGAGGCGAGATTCGAAGCGACCGCCGTTACCATTAAAAGTCGCTCCCGGGCCCATGCCCATCCCGGCTCACAAACCATTTGGGTACACCTGGTTGGTGATCGGAACTCAGGCCGGCTGCTCGGCGCCCAGATGGTCGGTCCCGAAGGCGTGGCTCATCGCATCAATGCGGTTGCCGTGGCCCTGCACGCAAAGATGAGCGTGGCCACCTTCGCCCAGACCGACCTGGCCTATGCCCCGCCTTTCGGCCCGGTTTGGGATCCCCTGCTTACCGCGGCCAATCAGTTGATGAAAAAGCTATAGCGGCTGTCTGGAAAAACTGGGTTCCCGTGCGGAGCGCGGGAACCAGGCGCACTGCGGTTACTTTTATGGTTTGGTAACGATCGGTAACGTTACTTGTCTCCGAAAACATATCCACGTTTGCCCGCGCGATAGCATCGCCAACTGGTTAATCACCCGGTATCTTTATGTAAATTAATAGTTTTCGCTCCTGGCACAGCATTTGATTTGTTGCAGTAAAGTGCCGCCACAATTCACCTTCAACCCGAGGAGCGAAGACTATGTGGAAACTGCTGCAAACCATCAATAAAAATCTGATTGTCGCCATTCCGGTGCTCATGGTCGCCGGGTTCATTACCGGAATTTTTATCAACGCCGCGCCCCTCAAGCAATTGATCGTTCCCTTCACCTTTTTGATGGTGTACCCCATGATGGTCACCCTGAAGATCAAAAAGGTGATTGAGGGCGGCGACACCAAGGCTCAGATTCTCACCCAGTTGATCAATTTCGGCCTGATTCCTTTCATTGCCTTCGGCCTGGGAAGCTATTTCTTTAAAGACCAGCCGTACATGGCACTGGGACTGCTCATGGCGGGCCTGGTTCCCACCAGCGGGATGACCATCTCCTGGACCGGATTTGCCAAGGGCAACGTTGCCGCGGCCGTGAAGATGACCGTCATCGGCCTGACCCTGGGCAGTCTGGCGACCCCCTTTTACGTGCGAGCCCTGATGGGGGCGACCCTGGAAGTCAATATTGCCGCCGTGATGAAGCAGATCGTGGTGATAGTGTTCATCCCCATGATCGCCGGATACATCACCCAGCAGACGCTGGTCAAAAAATATGGCCGGAAGGAATTTCAAACCCGGCTGGCGCCCAGTTTCCCGGCTCTTTCCACGGTAGGTGTGTTGGGCATCGTATTCATCGCCATGGCGCTCAAGGCCAAGGCCATCGCCGGATCACCCCAGCTGCTGCTGGCCGTTCTGACGCCGCTGGTGATTATCTATTTTTTGAATTTCACGATCAGCACCGTGGTGGGCAAGCTCTTCCTACCGCGCAATGACGCCATCGCCCTGGTCTACGGCTCGGTGATGCGCAATCTGTCCATTGCCCTGGCCATCGCCATCAACGCCTTTGGCCCCCAGGGCTCCAGCGCGGCCCTGGTGGTTGCCATGGCCTATATCATTCAGGTGCAGTCGGCGGCCTGGTATGTCAAATACGCGGATGCCATTTTTGGCAAACCGGTTGCCGTTCAGCCGCCGGCTCCCGCGCTGGAGAAATCGGCCGGTCTCAAAGTGGTCCCCGATCCCGTGCCAGTTGATTGCGAAAGCCAATCCAGGGTGCCGGGTTTCCAGAAGATTCTCTACGCTACGGATTTGTCCGAAACGGCCCGTCACGCCGTGCGCTATGCCTGCAGCATGGGCAGCAAATTCGGGGCTGAGGTCCAGGTGCTGCATGTGGTCCCCGACCTTGCCGAACAGTATGCCTCGGAAACCGGTATCCGTCTGAAGAGCGACAACGGCAATGGCAAGCCCGATAGGCTGAACCAGGAGGCCATCTCGGATGCCATCCGGCGAATCCAATCCCGGATCGAAGAGACCGCCAGCGGTGTGATGGACGAGATCCCCTTTTGCCCCCTGGACACGGACAAGGTTCTGGTCAAAGTCGGTGATCCGGCCCGGCGGATTGTCGAAACGGCCCGCGATGGCTGCTACGATCTGGTGATCATGGGCACGCACGGCCACAGCCGGCTCGATGATCTTGTGCTGGGTTCCGTGGCCAGGGATGTGGTTCACACCAGCCCGGTGCCGGTATTGACAGTAAGGCTACCGTCCTGATTGCTTCATAAAACAACTGTTGATAAGGAGAAACAATGGGAAAATGCATCAACCATCCCGACCGCGAAACGTCCTATATGTGCATGAAGCATCAGACTTATCTGTGCGAGGAGTGTCTGCACTGCAAGGATCCCAAGATTTATTGCAAATATCGACCATCATGTCCCATCTGGTTCATGAGCAAGCACAAAGAGAGCTGGGACGCTAAAGCGCCACAGGAATCCGCCGGAACCGCGTTATAGATCACTTTATGGATGAATTCACTTCGGCCCTCTTTTGCCGACACGGATTTGAAGGCCTTTCCTTCCATTGCCGCATAGGAAACGATTTGAATGCGTTCCCCTCACCCGGTACTCAATACCGTCAACCAACCGCATTGATGGACCGGGCGGGGGAACTCCCGAAAGGCAATCCAGTCAACGATCCGCCTGAACCGGCCGCCCGCCCAACTGTCCGCAAGCCGCCATGATATGCTCGCCTTTTTCGCGTCGTCGTCTGACGAAAACATGATCGTTTTCCAGCAGGGCGCGAAAGCGTTGAAACGTTTCTGCCGAAGGGGGCTGCCAGCGTGATCCGGGTGCCGGGTTGTAGGGAATCAAATTCACTTTTACCTTCAGGGAAGACAGATAGGCGGATAAAGCCCGGGCGTGCTCGGGCTGATCGTTGATGTCCCGGATCAGAACGTACTCCACGAAAATGGCGGTCTTTTTCCCCAGGGGATAACGCATCAAAGCGTCCTTTAAAACCGGCATGGAATAGGTGCGGTTGATGGGCATGAGCCGCGAGCGGATCTCATCATCGGGCGCGTTCAGAGAAACTGCCAGGTTCAATGGCGGCCCGTCCAGGTCGGCTAGGCGGTCGATGCCGTCGATCAGGCCCACGGTTGAAATCGTGATGTAGCGCCGGGCGATGTCCATTCCCCGCTGATCTTCCAGTACGCGAACCGCCTGAACCACATTTTCCAGATTGTCCAGCGGTTCGCCCATGCCCATAAAGACCACATTGCGGATATCGACGCCCAGCAGGTGGCGAGCGGTAAACACCTGCTCGACGATTTCCGAGGCCGTGAGGTTGCGAATCCATCCCATCTTGCCGGTGCGGCAGAACCGGCAGCCCATGCGGCAGCCCACCTGACTGGAAACGCACAAGGTGTGGCGGTTGAACATGGGGATGATTACGGATTCGACGGTCAGGCCGTCGAACAGTTCGGTGACGAATTTCAGCACGCCTCCGTCAGACTCTTTTTGCATCAGCTTTCCGGTGGTGACGACCAGCTCGGATTCGATTTGCCGGGCTAGCTTTTCGGCACCGTCAAAGGCCTCCAGCTCACCAAGGGCGAGTCTCCCTTCTTTCATCACCTGGCGGTAGATGGGCGAGCTGTAAAAGGCGCGTTTGGCGTAACGTTGCTGAAACGCCTCGACAAACCGATTATGGGTGTGGCCTAATATCTTCAATAGCGACCTCGTTTTCGACAGACTATCCGACCCGCTGAAAAAATCAATCCTTGTTCAAGTTCATCCATGTTATACTGCGGACCAGACGATTCGGCCATGCGTGCCGTCTCGCTCCAATTGTATATGCGGCAAGCTCGACAATCGCCTAATTCAGGAATGAATCAGGCTACATGCGATTGCCCTGTGATAATCAAGACTTCGGTTTGACACCCCATACGGATTTTGTCATATAAGATTCCGCTCGGCACGGGGAAATTCTGTTACCAGATGATCAGCCCGGCCGAAGCTAAAATTGCTGCTAAATTTGCCGCCAAGATTGCAAAAAGGATAATACCATGACTGAAAACGAAATCGCTCCCGGAACAAACTTCATCAAAACCATTATCGAAGCGGACCTGAAGGCCGGTAAGAACGACGGCAAGGTCGCCACTCGCTTCCCTCCGGAGCCCAACGGTTACCTGCACATCGGCCATGCGAAATCCATTTGCCTCAATTTCGGGATCGCCCAGACCTACAACGGCACCTGCAATCTGCGCTTTGACGACACCAATCCCACCAAGGAAGACGTGGAATACGTGGACGCCATCATGGAGGATGTGCGCTGGATGGGGTTTGATTGGGAAGATCGCCTGCACTATGCCTCGGATTATTTCGAGCGGCTGTACGAATTCGCCGTTGAATTGATTGAGGCCGGCAAGGCCTATGTGGACGACCAGACTGCGGATGAAACCCGCAAAAATCGGGGAACGCTGACCGAACCGGGCGTGGACAGCCCCTTTCGGAACCGGGACATCAAAGAAAATCTGGATCTGTTTCAGCGCATGCGCGCCGGTGAATTCGCCGACGGCTCGCGGGTCCTGCGGGCCAAGATCGACATGGCCCATCCCAACCTGATCATGCGTGATCCCACCTTGTACCGCATCCGCAAGGCTCACCACCATCGCACGGGGGATGCTTGGTGCATCTACCCCATGTACGATTTCACCCACTGCCTGTCGGATTCTATAGAGGGGATCACCCACAGCCTGTGCACCTTGGAATTCGAGAACAACCGCCCTTTGTACGACTGGGTGCTGGACAATGTCACCCCGCCCTGCCATCCCCGTCAGTACGAATTCGCCCGTCTTAACCTTAGCTACACCGTCCTCAGTAAGCGCAAGCTGATTCAGCTGGTGGACGAAGGGTTTGTTGACGGATGGGACGACCCGCGCATGCCCACCATTTGCGGGCTTCGGCGCCGGGGCTACACCCCCGAGGCGATCCGTAATTTTTGCGATCGCATCGGCATGGCCAAGCGCGACAGCGTGGTGGACGTGGCCCTTCTGGAATACAGCATCCGCGAGGATTTGAACAAACGCGCCCCCCGCGTCATGGGTGTGCTCAACCCCCTCAAGGTAGTCATCGAAAACTATCCCGAAGGCCAGGTGGACGAGTTGGATGCGGTGAACAATCCCGAGGACCCCAGCGCCGGAAAGCGCAAGGTTCCATTTTCAAGGGAGATCTATATCGAGCGGGAGGATTTCATGGAAAACCCGCCCAAGAAATTCTTCCGTTTGGGGCCGGGGCGCGAAGTGCGCTTGCGTTACGCCTTTTTTGTTACTTGTACCGATGTAATCAAAAACGAGGCCGGCGAGGTGGTCGAACTGCACTGCACCTACGATCCGGCTACACGTGGCGGCGATGCCCCGGATGGCCGCAAGGTCAAGGCCACCCTGCACTGGGTGTCGGCGGCGCACGCCGTGGACGCCAAGGTGCGGCTGTACGACCGCCTGTTCAACAAACCCAATCCCGATGAGAAGGAAGAGGGCAAGACCTACAAGGATTTCATCAATCCAGGCGCCCTTGAAGTCCTTGAGGGATGCAAGCTGGAGCCCTGCCTGGCCGATGTGGATCCCGGCTACTTCTGCCAGTTCGAACGCCTGGGCTATTTCACGGCGGATGCCAAGGACAGCAAGCCTGGCGCCCTGGTCTTCAACCGCACGGTTACCCTGCGCGATGCCTGGGCCAAGCTGCAGAAGAAAAAGAAATAGGGCGTGACGCTTACCGCGGGGGGGAGGAACGGTCCATGACCGTGATAATCGCTATCGGGATCAAAAGAGACGATTTCGATGGCGATTTAAGAGCGGATCGTGCCAATCACCAAAGAAAGCGTCAAACCGCCATGGACCAGGGGGATTCGCTTTTCGGCAAAATCCATTTGACTTAAAAGCGCTTGCGAAGGCGCGATCAGGGCCACGGTCCACCCTTTGAAATGCGCCTGCAGGTGGCGACGGATGGCCATGAACAAATCTTGGGCCTGGCGTGCCGATCCGATACGAACCCCATAGGGCGGGTTCAGGGTCAGCAGGCCCGGGCCATCGCTGAATTGATTGCCCCGAATGTTGAAGAAATCCTGCCGCGACACGGCCACGGCATCGGTCAATCCACCATGCCCGACGCTTTGCGCCACCCCCTCGACTGTTTTCGAATCGATGTCCGAAGCGAAAATGCGCGGCCCGTCCAATCCGGTTATTTGCGATTCGGCCTCACGCGTCATGAAGGCCCAGGGCTTTTCAGTGAAGGCCGGCCAGTCCATGAAGGCAAACTCGCGTTTGAGCCCCGGGGCCATATGCTTGGCCATAAGGGCGGCCTCCAGGGAGAAACTTCCCGACCCGCACATGGGATCAACCAGGGGCCGAGTGGGATCGTACCCGGCCAGATCGAGAATAATCGCCGCCAGGGTTTCCCGGATCGGTGCCCGCGCCGGGCCGGATTTGAAACCACGCTTGTAAAGGGGCTCGCCGCTGCTGTCCATGGACAAAACGAATCGATCATCGGTTATGCGCACATAAAGGGTTTGGGGTCGGCTGACGGGCCGATGCCCTCCCTCTTCCAACAACCGCCTGGCAATGTTCTCTTCAAATATCCGGGAAACCGCCTGAGTATGATAAAGTCGGGAGTGATGACTGCTGACTTTTATGGATGGGGGCTGTTTAAAGAAAAGCTCCCAGGCGATGCGGTCCGCGTTTTTCGATAGCTGTCGCGGGTTGGTTGCCACGAACGAATCCAGGCGCATGAGAATTCTCGTGGCCGTGCGCAGCATCAGGTTGACCCGCTGGCAATCCACGAAGCGCCCGGCAAATGCCACCCCGCCGGTCTCGGTACGCAATCTCTTTTCGTCAAGGCCGATGGCCGTCAGCTCCCGGGTGCAAAGCTCCTCGAATCCCGGCATCGTAATCGCGAAATACTCTCGCTCCCGTCCGACAACGTGGCGGCGCAGGCGTTTTTCAAATGCGCGGTTCTGGCTGGAGGGTTTACTCGGCGTTTCAATAATTTGGTTAGTCATCGGATTTACCGGGAAAAGAATGGGAAAGGACTTGCCTAAGCGCGGCATCGATAATAAACTTAATTTGAATGGTGGCCGACCGCTGTCTTTGTCTTTTTTGCGCACACCTTCACGGGCACCCTATCAACATGCCCCGTGCTTGTAAACCTATTCGCTATTCAAATAACAACATCAAAGCAAACCGGATACCACACGCAAACCATGTCCACTGTTATCATTCGCCAGGCAGAATACACCGATCAGTCCATCCGCGACGCTGTTTACGAAATGTTGTCATCCGACGAGGGGCCCGTCATCGAGCCGGGCAGCCGCGTACTGATCAAACCTAATTTTCTCAAACCCGCAACCCCCGATCAGGCCGTCACCACGCACCCGCTCATCGTCAGAACCGCCGTGGAATACGCCCTGGAAAAAGGCGCCCGGGTTCAGGTTTCCGACAGCCAGGCCAGCGGTAGTTTCAGGGCCATATTGCAAAGAGGGGGCTTCAACGATGCCCTGGCCGGCCTCGATGTGACCGTGAAGCCCTTTGAGCAAAGTGTGGGCGTGAATGTGGGTGAGCCCTTCGGCACCATTGATGTGGCAAGAGATGCCATCGAAGCCGATGTGGTAGTCAACCTGGCCAAGCTCAAGACCCACACCCATATGACGATGACCCTGGGCGTAAAAAACTGCTTTGGCTGCGTGGTGGGATTGAAAAAGCCCGAATGGCATATGCGCACGGGCGTTGATCGGCATATGTTCGGCCGGTTGATTGTGAGTATTTATGAAGCGGTCAAGCCGGCCTACACCATTGTGGACGGCATCCTCGGCATGGAGGGACAGGGGCCTGGAAGAAGCGGCACGCCACGCGAATTAGGCCTGCTTCTCGGCGGCAGCAATGCCCATGCCGTGGATCATGTTATCTGCCTTTTGCTGGGATTGGAGGCGGAACGGCTGGAAACGCAGTTGAATGCAAGGCAACTGGGCTTTTACGACGGCACCGTCAGCATCAATGGCGAAATAAATATCCTAAACAATTTTCAATTACCGGATCTGGGCTCGGTCACCATGGGACCCGCCATGCTTGGTCAGCTCATGCGCCGATTTTTCATCCAGCGGCCGGTTGTGAACAAAAAAACCTGCAAGCTTTGCGGCGAGTGCTGGAAATATTGCCCGGTCCAGGCGATCAACTATACGGATCGCGGAATAACCTTCGACACCGACGTCTGCATCCGCTGCTACTGCTGCCTGGAGGTCTGCCCCCACGCGGCCATCCGCGCCAAGAGGCCCATGGCCGGCAAGCTTTTCGAGTGGCTCCAGGATAAATGGTAGCCGTTTGCTTTAGAAAAGCATTCGTATGCAATGATAAACCAGTGGGATAAACACGGCCGGCAGCATATTGCCGATCTTTATTTTCTGGTTTAAAAGCAGATTGATCCCGATGGCCATGATCAGCAGCCCCCCGGCCCCGGACATCTGGCTGATAACGACAGGCACCAGAAACGGTTTCAGCAGGCCTGCCGCAAGCGTGATGGCGCCCTGGTAGGCCAACACCGGTCCGGCGGAGAACATCACCCCTATTCCCAATGAAGAAGCGAGCACGATTCCGGTAATGCCGTCCAGGCAGGATTTGGCGAACAGGGTATCGTATTTTCCCAACAGGCCGCTTTCCAGGGAACCCACGATGGCCATCGATCCCACGCAGTACAACAGGGAGGCCGTGACAAAGCCCGTCGAAAAGGTAGAGCCCGGGCTTGAAAATTTGTTTTCCAGGAGGTCGCCTAGCCGTTCCAGCAAAGCTTCGATTCCTATTATCTCGCCAATAACCGCTCCTAAAGCCAGGCTGATGATTACCACGATAATATCGTCACACCCCAGGGCGGTTTTCAATCCCACCAGGATGACACACAGGCCGATGGCCTGCATGATCGTTTGATTATACCGCTCCGGTATCCCGTTTTTAAATAAAAGGCCCACAAGGCTGCCGGCGATGATGGCCAGACAGTTGACGAATGTTCCCAGCACGTTGCGTCGCTCCTTAATAATTAATGATGAAAAGGGCTTTTTAGTACAATCCGTGCTGTTTTGAAACAGTGAACTTAGGGGATGAACGTATCCTGGGAGACTGGCAGTTTGTTGAAACGGTTCTGAAAGAGGCGCAACAATCATACAAAACCTTGGATTGTATCTGCTGGAGAATTTGTAGTAATTTATCAATGGGCGTCCCCGGAGTACCAATTATTTTGGGCACGTCCTATAAAATGAGGTCAATTGAATCGAACCAGGTCAGTCGCCGATGAAGACGGTTGACCTGGTTCGGAAGTGTTTTTCTGCTATTAGAACTTAAAGGAAGCGCCGATGCCGACATATCGGCCATCCTGGGGATAGAACCCCGAACCCATGGAAAAACGTGAATGGTCCATGCCGGTCGCATTCACCACCCGATTCCACTCCTTGTCAAAAAGATTGCTGCCTATCAGGTAGCATTCAAATCTTTTATACGCCCAGGTGATTTTGGCATCCAGAAAGTCGGCGGCGGACATTTCAAGGTTGTTGTTGTAGTCTTCATACTGTTCGCCGAATCCCCGAAGATCCAAACCGATAGTCAAAGAGCCATACTTGGTATCCCTCAAGGGAAAGAAGTCCAGACCCACGGTATACTCGTACTCGGGCACGTAATTCACGATTTTGCCGGAGAGGTCGGTCACCGATGTCTTGGATGCGTCCGGCGTTGCATAAGCTTTGGCTGTGCCTTCATCCCATTCGGCATCGATTGTCGTGAAACTCAGCCGGTATCCTATCCATTCCCTCGGACGGCCATCGACCTCGACCTCGATTCCCTTGTGGATGCTGGTTCCGGCATTGCGGCGGCCCTGAAAGGAAGTGCCTTCATAATAGGATACGATTTTATCGTCTATTGTGGTGTAGTACAGGATCAGGCTATAGTTAAAAGCCCTTGACATCTGATGCTTCCAGCCGGCTTCAACGGTATCGTATGTCTCCGGGTCCAAATCCTCGGCCCGGGTGTACGCATTGTCGTAGGACATATTGGAACTATAATAACCGAGAGGAAGGTAGTATTTGGAATGGTTCCACGTGACAAAAAGGTTGGCATTGTCGAGGATGTTTACCGAGGGAGAGATACTCCAGTCAATATCGCTGTCATAGTCAACACTGATGGATTCGGGCACTTTGTTGCTTAGATCATAGGAGACGTTGTTGTATCGCAGACCCGACTGAAGTCTGAAAATATTCCAACAAAGTTCATGGTTAAGGTTGACCCCGAGCATCTTTTTCTCAGCCTCTATATCCGCGGCCGCCTCCTTGTCAAGATTGTTTCCTTCCGTATCGTAGGTGTAAACCCGGTCCTGCTCAAAATCGCTGTACCGGTAGTCCACCCCAAAGGTCAACGTGTTCGAAATGCTTTTCCCATTGAACGCCTTGCCCACGCTGGCAGTGAAATCATAGAGGTTTTCGACCCGGTCGTCCTCGTAGTTGTCGTCAAGTTTTTTTGCGTAGTTCAGATATTTTTTGTAGGTAAAATCCTGATGATCCCGGCTGAAGCCAATGGAGGAGTTGATCAGCAGGTCGTTTTTATCATAGTCGAGTTTCAAGATGGTGTTGAACAAGTCCTCATCAGATTCATTGGGCAGCATTTCGTAGCCGCTGCCGTCCTCCTTTGTATTGGCGAAAGCCACGGTGGGGTCCCTTTCAACCTGCCATTCGGTGAGGCCGATGGGGTATTTATTGAAAGCTTGGTTGTAGCCGGTGATCCAGTCGATGCGGCCGCCGTCAAATTGATATCCCACCCGGCCATCGATGTTTTTGACATCCTTGTCATCATTTCGGTAGCCGTCGGATTTTTCGGCAGCGGCCGACAGGTTGTAATCAAATTGATTCCGTTTGACGGAAACAGAGGCATCTCCCTTCAAGGTGTTCCATGATCCGTACTCGGCAGAAACATGGCCGCCAAACGACTTTTCGGATCCGGAGCCTTTCCTGGTTGTAATCAGGATCACGCCCCGTGCCGCATTTGGCCCGTATTTAGCCGTGGACGGGGATTTGATCACCTCTATCTTCTCGATGGTATCCAGGGGGATGCTGTCTATCTTGCTGTAGCCGTATACTCCCACATTGATGGGACGGCCATCCACATAGATCTGTGGCCCACCTGACATTCCCGTCCTGGTTCCACGAATACTGAAATAGGTCTGGGAGCCGGATTTTTGGTTGACGACGCCGGGAATGGATGAAATCACCTCGGCGGTGCTGCCCAATCCTGAATTCTCGATCTCCTTTCGGTTGATCACATGGATGGATGCATTGGTGTCAAGCAGTTTTGTTTTCTGGCCGGAACCGGTTACGATGAGAGTTTCAAGAACCGTGGATTCCTCAGGTTTCGCAGAATCCGCCCATACACTTGAGCAAAGTAAGCAGTTTACCAACACCACACCTAACCATAGTTTGACATTTGTTCCAGTTTTCATCTTTCTCCTCTAAAAAAGATTGCAAGACTCCCACTTCCTGAGTAACCCAGGTAGCCGTGAGACGTTGATGTGTATTTGGACACTCCTGACAATGATTTAAAGAGGCAGGCATAAAAAAACCGGACCCCTAAAAATAGATGGTGATCCGGGATTTCCCTATTTTATCCGAAAGGATCCGTATCCGTCCCCCTGTCCACGAGGTGGAA
Organism: uncultured Desulfosarcina sp.; assembly: GCA_963668455.2. GTDB lineage: Bacteria > Desulfobacterota > Desulfobacteria > Desulfobacterales > Desulfosarcinaceae > Desulfosarcina. The sequence continues at coordinate 920,926 of CAXXOY010000005.1, read as the reverse complement.
TACGATATTTTCAGGCAGGTTTTCTGACTGTCGGATCTCCCTACTTACCGCGCCTTCCCGGATTATCTCCAGTGGCACTCTTGCGGCGTTCGTCACCGATTACAGCGGCGGGCCCGTTCCGGATTCTCACCGGATTCCCGTATTATGCCGAATAGGCACCTGAAAACAGCTTCATTAAAGCAGATCATACATAATTAAATTTTTTCGCCATGTCAATTTTTTGCAGTTTTCACATTCAACTGACAATCCAAGTTGAAACCGAAAAATAGGGCACGCCAGGTGGTGGACGCGAGCCCCTTGTTGAAATACACCCTGGCTCATTTTTAGCAAATCCACGAAGAAAAACAGCTCTGTCATTCCTTCAGCAGCAGCTGTGACTGCGCTATGGCGCGCTCCCTGCCCTACAAATTTGCCATTTCTGTCATTGAAAACTATATACTGTGAATTGATACCAAAGCGGTTGACAAGACATTATTTGTTGCGTATTACTTGATTAATCAAATATTACGCAAGGAGTGACTCGTGGAATCACCATCCATCAGTACAAAATTATTAACAAAAATCTGGACAGCAAATAATTTGATGGCAAAAAGAGTTGATAGCAAACTCGGGCTTCATGGTATCAGCCTTACCGAGTTTCTGGTGATGCTGCACCTTTACAATCAAAAAGAGAGGCAGGCCCGAAGGTCTGATTTAGCGGAAAAAATCGGTCTCTCAGCGTCGGGTGTAACGCGCATGCTTGCGCCGATGGAGAAAATCGGATTGGTCCAAAAAGAGAAAAATCCCAGGGACGCAAGGGTAAGTCTGGTCAAACTGACCCGGACCGGGGAGAATATTCTGAGCGAATCGATGGTCAGCGTCAATGAAATCGCCGACACCATTTTTTCAGAATTCAAACCAAAAACCATAGAAACGCTATTCAATGAATTTTCAAGACTTTCAAACTAAATTAAGGTAGTTAGAGTGACGGAATGGATAAGTCAGAACTAAAAAAAGCATACAAACAGGCTAAACGCCCCATGGGCGTCTATCGGATTAAAACTACACAAAATAAGAACGAATATGTTGGTTTCGCAACCGATTTGGAGGCCAAATTCAATCGCCACAAGGCTGAATTGAAATTCGGAAGCCACCGGAATAAAGAGTTGCAGACGATTTGGAAGGCATATGGCGAATCCGCTTTGATATTCGAAGTCCTTGATGTATTGGACGAGGAAGATGATGTTAATGTAAACCGTGACGAAGAACTGCAGGTTCTCACGGATTTGTGGATAAAAAAGATGGAGAAAATGGGAAACCGTATTGTCCGCATTTAAGCGTTCGCATAAAAGATTCAATCATGAAAATATTAATTGCACTCCTCATTGGGATCATGGCCGGAATCATCGATGTCGTACCAATGGTAAAACAAAAAATGGATAAATACTCATGCATCTCAGCCTTTATCCAATGGGTTGCGCTTGGCCTCGTTATCCCTTTTGTCGATTGGCATATTCCTCCATGCCTTAAGGGGCTATTGATCGCAGAGTTGTTTGCCATTCCCATCATGGTCATCACATATCCTCGTGATCCAAAGGCGATAATTCCCATTTCGATTTTTTCGGCGGTTTTAGGCGTAGCGGTCGGTTTGGCCGGAGCGCAATTCGTTGGATGACGGATTTTCAAGGTACGCCGACAAGGTTATTGAAGAATCATGAGTTTATCGACTTGGGGGGACGCCATGTTCAGGTTATCCATACGCCCGGCCATTCACCGGGGCATATGTGTTTCTGGGAAAAGGAAAACGGCTATCTTTTTACAGGTGATTTGGTTTATAAAGGCACGCTCTTTGCCAGTTTTCCCTCTACCGATCCAAAGGTGTATCTCGGTTCCCTGGAGCGGGTAGCAGTCTTGCCGGTGCAACGCGTGTTCCCGGCGCACCACTCCTTGGATATCCATCCTGAAATCCTGGCCCGAATGCGAAACGCTTTTCGGCAGTTGGAATATGAGGGTAAATTGCATCATGGGAGCGGAAAATTTGACTATGATGACTGGGCGGTATGGCTATAGGATAAATTCCGGTCAGGTATCAAAAACGAAATACCGTAAAAATATTTTAAAGTAACATGACAATACGATCAGCACTAAAATCGGAATTCGGCGAGGTTACGAATGTTTGGGAAGCTTCTGTCCGGGCAACGCACGGTTTTTTAGCAGAAGAAGATTTGCGTGAGCTTCGTCCGCAGATTTTGAAGGTTTGGCTTCCGGCACTCACCGTTATGGTCTTTACCGGGAATGGCGGCGAGATTCTTGGCTTTTCCGGTGTTTCCGGAGACAAGTTGGAAATGCTTTTTATTGCCCCTGAAGCTCGCGGAAAAGGCGTCGGCAAGGCTTTGCTCGATCATGCGATTTCCGAGATGGCTGTCCGCTATATTGACGTCAACGAGCAAAATGGCCAAGCGGTTGGCTTTTACCGTCATATGGGATTTGAAGAATTTGACAGGTCTCCGTTGGATGGTCAGGGAAGGCCTTATCCGCTGTTGCATATGAAGCTACGTTAAGAAGAATTGAAGGCCTTATTTTAGGATTCAATTGGATCAGATAGAAAGGGAAAAGGTTATGGAATTTAATTCCGGCTGCCTGATTTGCGGGGCGGCGTTGGTATATCAAGATCAATCAACGCAGATGAAATGTGAGATATGTGGCAAGACGCTTGACTCCAATGCAAAATGCAAAAAAGGACATTTTATCTGCGATGCTTGCCACGGAAAGTCCGCTTTTGAATTAATTAAAAATGTCTGCCTGGCGTCTCAGCTAAAGGATCCTCTTCGTTTGGCGATCTCTTTGATGAAGATGGAAAATATCAAAATGCATGGACCGGAGCATCACGCTTTGGTTCCCTGTACTCTGGTTTGTGCCTATGCGAATACGCTGAATCTTGAGAAAGATGAAAAGGAGAGGATGCTTGAAGAGGCCGCCAAAAGAGGTTCCGTTATTCCCGGTGGGTTTTGTGGCTTCGACGGCGCATGTGGTGCGGGAATCGGAACCGGAATCTTTATAAGCATAATAAAAAAAGTAACTCCTCTTGCAAGGCAGGCGTGGGGTCATGCAAATGAGATGACGGCGACATCTCTCATGGAAATATCGAAGTATGGTGGCCCGAGATGCTGTAAACGGGATACGTATCTTTCAATAATCGAAGCTTGTGATTTTACAGAAAAAAAGTATGGTACAACGCTTGAAATCGATAGAAACATAAATTGTGAGTTCAGCTCAACAAACAAGACTTGTTTAAAAGGGAAGTGCATTTTTTACGAAAAGTAATTACCTGAATTTTGCATGAAAATCGAAAGTAGAATAATGCACTATTGATACGGTGCGTTATGGGAAAACGAGAAGTATGAATATCACTGAATTCAAAGAAACAGACAGGGCAGAGGTAATGGACCTGTGGGAACGCTGCGGGTTGATCTCACCTCAAAACAATCCGGATGAAGATATCGACCGAAAGATGAAAGTAAACCCGGAGCTTTTTCTCGTTGGGGTCCTGGATGGTAAAATCATATCTTCCGTGATGGGGGGCTATGAAGGGCACCGCGGCTGGATTAACTACCTGGCGGTTGATCCGGATTATCGGCGCATGGGGTACGGCAGGGTGGTCATGACCGAAATTGAGCGACGGCTGAAAGCGGTCGGTTGCCCCAAAATCAACCTCCAGGTTCGCGAAACAAATGCCTCGGTGATCAAATTTTATGAGGCAATCGGTTTTGCCGACGATCACGTAATCAGCCTAGGAAAGAGGATATAATAAGCAATGGATATTGAATCAACAATCAGCTTTTTAAAAGAGATAGAAAAATTCAAGACCTGTGAAAGAGAATGCCACACAACAAATATCCGAAGGGCTGAAAGCGATGCCGAACATTCCTGGCACCTGGCCATATTTTTGATCTTACTGGAAAAAGAGGTTGAAGGGATCGATTTTTTAAAAGTATTGAAGATGGCTTTGATTCACGATCTTCCCGAGATATATGCAGGCGATACAAATCCATATCGCGGTGATACAACCAATAAGGAAGAAAACGAAAAGAACGCCGCTGAAAAATTATTCTCAGAACTGCCGGACCAATTATCGGACCAGTTCAAGTCACTCTTTGATGAGTACATTGAACAAGCGTCCATTGAATCTCAAATCGTTAAATCGGCTGATAAATTAATGCCTCTCATACAGAACCTCTGCACAAATGAGCAACACTCTTCCTATCGGAAGTTAAACGTTGAATATGAAGAGGTCGTGGCATACATGGATAAATATTTTTCGGGGGAAGGCGTCCTGGGGCATTTCTACAAGTGCCTGCTTGCGGAAGCGCGTGAGAAAGGTGTTTTTTCAAACCCATAACATACGAGTAAACTCATGGTTCAGTTCATACAACAATTCGATCCGGTCGGTCAGGCCTTTATCGCCACTCTTTTTACCTGGGCGCTGACAGCCGCCGGCGCGGCCGTTGTATACATAACAAGCGCCGTAAACGATAAGCTCATGGACTCGATGTTGGGGTTTGCGGCCGGTGTAATGATCGCCGCCAGCTTCTGGTCCCTGCTCGCCCCGGGAATAGAGATGGCCGAACAATTGGGACAGATACCATGGTTGACAGCCGTAATAGGGTTCATGGCTGGTGGTATCTTCATGAGGCTGACCGACAAGTTTCTTCCTCACCTTCACCCTGGCCTGAGTATTGATCAAAGCGAGGGGATCAAGACGTCATGGCAGCGGAGCACCCTTCTTGTCCTCGCCATCACCCTTCACAACATACCCGAAGGCCTTGCAGTAGGCGTTGCCTTCGGTGCTGTTGCCGCCAACCTCCCATCGGCAACGATCGGTGGGGCCATGGCTCTGGCCATTGGTATCGGTATTCAGAATTTTCCCGAAGGCGCCGCCGTATCATTGCCCTTGAGAAGAGAAGGCATGACGCGGGGTAAGAGTTTTTTGATGGGCCAGGCTTCGGGAATTGTGGAACCCATGGCCGGAGTTGTCGGCGCGCTGTTTGTGGTGAAAATGCAAAATATTTTACCGTATGCCTTGTGCTTTACCGCAGGTGCCATGATTTTTGTGGTTGTCGAGGAGCTCATTCCTGAATCCCAGAGAAAAACCGAGAATATTGACACGGTCACAATGGCAACCATGGTTGGTTTTTCCGTGATGATGATACTCGATGTCGCTTTGGGGTGAACAACATGGGGCTATCGGCGCGGATTGAAACCCCGTTGATGCTCCGGTGGTTATTGGGCTTTTTCGTTATCATTACCATATATTGGCGCAAACGCCCGACGCCAACGTGGACCGGTGCATGCGGCATATCAACGGAGTGTAACCCCAACGGTTCAACAGATTTCCCCATCGTTTCGTGAAAAATCGCCTATGAATGAAAACAAACAATGCCAACCGGACCCCGAAATCCTCATCAAACTGGCCAATACCCGCATGCCTTTCGGCAAATACAAGGATTGGCGATTGATCGATCTGCCAGAGCCCTATGTTGTCTGGTTTTCCCAGAAAGGATTTCCGCACGGCAAGCTTGGCGAAATGCTGCAAATGGTTTATGAAATCAAGGTCAACGGGCTGGAGTACCTTTTCGACAGGCTTAAGACCGATTAGCCCGGTGGAAGGACAATCACATGAGCGCACAGACCCTTTTTTTCGACGACTTCAAATCGGGCCAGACCTATGAAACGGCCCGGCGGTCGATATCAGAGGCGGACCACGTCAATTTCTCCACTAGTTTCGGCTTTTTCGAGCCCCTTTTTATGGATCGTGATTTCGTTAAAACACAGACGCCATACAAAAAACCCATCGTGCCCGGCGCGCTGACCTTTTCCGTGGCCGAGGGGCTGACCATCCTTTCAGGACTTATACACAGCGGAATCGCTTTTTTGGGCGTCGAGCTCGAGATTCTCAAGCCGGTATTCATTGGCGACACCGTGACGGTGATCGTCGAGGTGCTGGAAACCCGCGAGACCAAAAAGCCGGACCGGGGAATTGTCACCTTTCGGCATCGGGTGAAAAATCAGGACGGTGATGAGGTGATGGTTTACAACGTCAAACGGATGCTGCGTAGAAGCCGCTAACATTTGGCGGCGGCCCCGAACTGATGAGAAAACAATGGCCGCTCTTCGCATGCCGGCGGATCAGTATGCCGCCCGGGCAAACAGCGGCCGATATCCCGCCACAAACCAGACCAGCGATTATTCAGATTCCCATCTGGCGACGAATTCGCTCGATGTCTTTATCCGTTGGCGGAAACGGATAGTTGCGCATATCCGGCCCGGGACGAGAATTGGCATACGGCCGATTGCAGGCCACCGTCCCGTCGTATCCCTCGCAGCCGCTGGTGCGAAAGGGCTCTCCACTGTTTATGGCATCATTCAGGATTTTGTCGGAAACACCGAAGCCGACAATGTGCGCCTGCCCATCATAGGTGAACCGGTCGGCGGTGGTTTGCTTTTCATCGATCAGATAACGCGCCACCTGGATTCTCCGGTAGTGGTCCATGGCCGGCATGGGGTGGTCTTTCATTTGGGAGTCGGCTTCCGGGTAAAAAGAGAAGAGATGGGTCCAGCCGCCCATATTCTGAACCGTCTGGATCATATCGACCATCTGTTTTTCCGTTTCTCCCATGCCGGTGACAAAATGGGAGCCCGCGTTGCGTTCGCCGAAAATTTGAAGGGCCTCTTTCAAACAATCCAGGTAGCGGCTCCATTTATGAGGCCCACCGATTTCTCGACCACGGTAACGGTCGAACAACGCCGGCGTCGCAAGGTCGATGGCCACGCCGATTTTATCCGCTCCGGCGGCCTTGAAGTCGATCAGGTCCTGCCGCGTGACAATGGTGGGTGAGATCAAAAGGGAAACGGGGATATCGAAACTCTCACGCAGCGTTGAGCAGATCATTTTCGTATCGTCGATACAACGGGTATTCGTGATCTGGGAGATACAGATCCGTTTGACGCGGTGCGTACGCTGTTTGATGCGTTCAATGATTTTGCTGAGCCGATAGCTGGGCCAGGTGACACGGATAAAGCTTTTCTCCCCGTAGCGGCCTTTTCGTTTGTTGGACAGGCCGCAATAGGCGCAGCGTGCCGCGCATCCACTGGGGTAGGTCAATAAAAGGTTGATGCAGTAGAGTTTGGCATCCCGATAAAAAATGCCAGGTTTGAAGCCCAGGGTCATGGCGGCCGCCAGACTCATTCTGAGGTATTCCGGGCTTTTCTTTTGCTTCTCTTCCTGTTCCATTCCGATTGCTCCTATTGGCTCCATGGGCGGTCAATGCGCGCTCTGGGCGTTCATGCAAACAATTTTTCTTGCGATAGCAGAGGCAAAATCCTTGTTCAGTGCCAGCCGGTGGACGTGCCACTGACGGGAACCGAACAGCAGGTGGGTTGATACGTGACGTTCAATCCGTATTTTTGGGCAAACGCCACGGCTTCCTCCGAGGGAAGGGCCATGCGGTTCACTCCCGCCTCGATGGCCAGCTCCTCCATGCGGGTATTGCCACGCTGACGGGCGCATCCCAGACTGATGGTCGCATGGGGCATGTGTATCCTTGCATCCGCGATGATGTCTGCGACTTGTTCGGCACTCGGGAGGCCGGCGCCGGCCATGGGGGTTCCGCTTATCCGCATCAAAGAGACAATTACCACCTGGGCGACGGAAAACCGTGAGATCATTTTCACGGCCTGGTATTCTCCCTTGATGCGCCCATGATCGAGGCCGCAGACAATATGCGGCACCATTGGTAGAGAGACTGTTGACAAGGCCTCCATGGCAGCGAAGATCTTTTCGACGCCGAACGGGACGTGATAGACTGACTGAAACGTTCTGTCATTACCGACAACATCAATTAAGGCCTGATCGACCCCTGCCTCCTTGAGGCCCTTGGCCGTTTCAAGATCAACAAGGCCGCTGTGAACGGAAATGAAAAGGTTGGTTTCTGCCTTCACGGACTCAATGGCTTTGAGGAATTGGGGCCAGGGCAACGTCCCGTCCTTTTGGCAGCCGCCGCTGATCAGAACGCCTTGCCGGCCCTGGTCGGCCAATTTGCGGCAGAGGTCCACCAGCGCAGTGGAAGATGTCGCCTCCGGCATGCTTTCGAGAATTTTTCCCGCGCAATGATCGCATTTCAATTCACAGGATCGGCCTGTGATCGAAAGCGCCGGATATTGGCCATGGTGGCCGTTCAATCGGAACATTCCCGGCAAAAAGAAAGTAATGCCTTTGCCGTGCCTGTTCCATGAAAGGATTCTGGCAGTATCGACGCGCTGTTGAAAATCAAGCATAATAAGCCCTGTAGGCCACCCAGCAGCGCTGGACGATCTCGTGGAAGTTGTCCCAGTGCGTTTCCATTTCCCGACGGCGGTTAATGCCGCGCTCCAGGGTGTCGCCCATCAGGTCGTGCCATTCGTCGTCATAGCGGGCCAGCAAGTCGATGTCGTGTTCACGCACCGCCCTTCCGGCCCATTTCCCGGCCATCCGTCCACCGGTAACCGCTGCAAAAATGCCGGCTCCGGTAATCGGGTGGGTATGCCCGGCGGCGTCGCCGACCAGGGCGATTTGGCCATGCACGGCCCGCCTGACTTTCTGGGCGGGGATCCAGCCGGCCGCGTGTCCCAGGGGGTCTCCTTCGATCCGTCTTTCAAGTTTGAGCCTGTGGATGAAGTCGTCCAGGGTTTTCCGGATACGGGTTGGCGCCTGATCGTTTTTTTTGATTCCGATGCCGACATTGGCGACATTGCCCTTGGGAAAAACCCAGCCGTAGCCGGCGTGGATATCCGGGTGAAAATAGACCTCCGTGTGATCCAGGGGCGCTGTTAGCGCGTAGGTCATCTGAATGCCCGGGAGCAATTGATCGTTGAGGACGCCGATCCAATTTCCCACAGTGGAACGGGGGCCATCGGCGCCGATGACGATAAAAGGGTGTACCTCAAGGGTTTCACCGCTTTTTTGCTTGAGAACTACCGTTCCGGAATCCAGACGGCTCACGGCACGAGTGGCGGTCAGGATCCTTGCCCCGGCGGTTTGCGCCGCCAGGGCAAGGGTTTGATCAAAGCGATCCCGGCTTATGATATACCCGGGGGAGCGGGTAAAGGAGGTCGGACCGCCTTGACAATAGGTTTTCATTCCCTCGACTTTCTGAGAGATGAAGGCTTTTTTTGAATCAATGCCGCCCAACAGCATGGCGGGTATGTACTCGGCGCACTGCACCGGAACCCCGATCGTTTCCCGGCGATCCACCATAAGGACCCTGGCGCCGCTCAGGGCGGCCGCCCTCGCCGCGGATGAACCGGCCGGGCCGGCGCCAACGATCAGGATATCTACATTCCGGTCAGCCATTATTCGCCTCCTGGGCAATACGTTCGCTGGCCTGAAGGACGGTTTCGAGCAGGGCGAGGTCCACTTCGGTCTGGCTTTCGAACGTTCCGGCGTAGGCGTCCTTGGCCTGATCGAGTTCGTAGCAGGTGGTGTTGTCGATATCCAGCAGAATGCCTGGCATGTCGCTGCGCTTGAAATCATCGACATGTTTGGCGTAAAAGGGTTGGCAGCAACAACCGATGTAAGCTTCGACGCCTTTTTGCTTCATGCGGGTCAACTCGGCCCAGAGGTCTTCGAAACTGACGATGCTGATGACTTTCATTTTTCTGCCAAGCCCCATGGACCAAGCGGGACCGATGGTGCAGCCTTCCCCTCCGCAGCGCCGGCATCCCTTGGCGTAACGCAGATCACAATCCTTGAGCTTGGCACAATACGGAAGGAGCAGTACCGATGGCTGCTTTTCGAGAATTTCGGCAAAGGAGCCGTTGGCCACCGAGATCAGGTTGCAGTGCTCCAATGGAATGCCGAATTGACTGATTTTAATTTTCTCAAGGGCTTGCAGCAGCGGTTTGGTGAAATCATCGACACTCATTCCGGGGATGGTGATTCTTTCCGAATCGAAGAAGTCCTGGATGACGGCCATGATCTGTTGGCGATCCAGTGGCATGCCCCGCAAGGCCGCTTCCAGGTCGTAGAGCGAGCGACTGGGAAAGGAGAGAAAATCACCGGTGATATAGATGTCCTTGAGTCGGCGCTGGGAGAGATTGACCACCAGCGTGTAGCGGATCATGCCCGCATCGGCTTTGTATGACGACTGAACCGCTTCCCGTTTCTGATATCTGGGTTTAACTTGGTCGATCCACTCCCAGGAATGGTAATATTCCCGCTTTTGCTGAAAGAGATCCTCTTCTTCCGGAGTCAGCCCTTGGTCCACAAGGCGGATACCCAGTTTTTTTTCAAAACCATACCGGATGCTTTCCTTGATCTCTTCAAGCCCGGGCGTGTATCCCAACTCCCATTTGAGGCAGGTTACCCTATCCTTGACGGAATCGATTTCCTTGGCCTTGAGCTTTTCCACGGGGATCCGCAAGGCGCGAAGCATGGTGTCCACGTCAAAGTCCACCAGCATGGTTCCTTGGAACATGAACGCCCCTTCGGACTCGGTGCCACCGGTCCCTGAAATTTTGCGACCATTGACTTCGATATCGTTCCGGGGGCGGAATTCTGCGGCCACCCCGAGACGATCGAGGGCCACGGCAACCGGCTCGCAGAGGGACTTGAACAGGCGTTTGTTGGGAATGGTCACGTTGAAGAACGATTTGTCGCAGTATATTTCCCAACCCAACTGGTTTTCATCGAAAAAAAGGCCGCCACCGCCGGTGATCCGACGATTGATATCGATATTTTGCGCCTTGCAATATTCTAATCGGATTTCTTCACTGACGGCCTGATGGTAACCAACGAGTACGGTGCGGGGCTTGAATTGCAGAAAGCGGATGGTGTTGGGTGTGCGGCCACGGCCTTTTAGCTCCAAGAGAGCCTCGTCAAAGGCCATGTTGTCGGCCGCGGACATGGGCGGTGAGTCGAGCAATCTCCATGTTGTGGTCATGGTTAGTTTTTCCTGTATGCGGCTTCCGTATCCGTTGCCGCTCCCGGTCAGGTCATGCTTGCAACATCAGCCGTTTGATGGATTTCGCTGGAAACACACAGCCTGCGTGGATCAGGTCGGATTCACCAGCTGGTAGTCAATCTCCACGTCGCCTTTCAAAATCTTGCCGACGTCGCACAGTTTCGCGCAACGGTAGAGAATTTTCTGCTCACGGTCAGACAAGCCGGGTGTGAGGCGGACATTCACAGCGAATCGTGTGCTTCCGTTTCCGTCCGATTGCCGTTCCAGTTCGACTTCGATGCCGCTGGCGTCGATGCCCTTGTTTGTGGCCACGGACTCCATGGTAAGGGTGATACAGGCGCCCAATGCGGCTTCCAGCAAATGGACAGGGCAACCGGCATCGGCGCCGGCCCGATCCCGGGGGACAACCCGAAAACGGTGGCCCCCGCTGGTCACAACGGCATCGCTGCCGTCCAGAGCTATTTTTGTAAGGTTATTCATCATCGGCGTCCAATGCCTGGCGAACCAGTTGGGTTATGTCCATTACCTTGAGTGGAATCTTGTTGCGTTTGCAGTACGTCAGCATGGTTCGAACGCATTGCTGGCAGGAAGTAATGACTGAATCGGCGCCGGTGGAGAGAACTTCATCGATTTTGTTGGCGGCGATTTGCGTGGCCAGCTTGGCATCGATCATTTCCAGATTGCCGCCGCCGCCGCAGCAATTGCATTTATCCCGGTTGTTGGGCAATTCGATGAAGGATACGCCGGGAATGGCCCCAATGATCCGGCGAGGGGCATCGAATTCCCTGGCACCGCGTCCCAGGTCGCAAGGATCGTGATACGTAACCGTCATATCCAAAGGGTGAAAAGGAATCCGGTTTTCTTCGATCAGCTTTTGCAGAAACTGGGTGCTGTGATAGATTTCAAGACCGTGCTCTTTATAGGGGTAATGCTCTTTCCACATCTCGTAGCAGGAGGGGCAGGAAAAAACCACTTGCCGCGCCCCGCGCTCGAGAACCGCCTCTATGTTGTGCTGGATAAATTCGCCGGCCTCATCCTTGAGACCCGCCCCGATCAAGGGGAAACCGCAGCACCATTCATCTTCTCCCAAAAGGGTGAAGTCGGTTCCGGCTTTCACGAGTATTTCGGCCAGGGCCACCGGAATCTTCTGCGCCACCGGAAAATAGGCCGCGGTGCATCCCGTGAAATAGACCACATCGGCTTTTCCGCGGACAAAAAGGTCGTCGGGCGGATCATCCATATCCTCAACCCACTCGACGCGATCTTCATTGTCTTCGTCAAAAACGTTGTGGCTCTCTTTCAGGTTGTTCTTGATCATGTTGATCTTTTTGGGAAAAGCCTTGGTGTCCACCAGGTCTTCCCGCAATGAGACCCATAGATCCTTCAAATGGATGCCGACCGGGCAGACCTCTTCGCAATTGCCGCAAAGGGTGCAGCGAAACACTGTGTCACTATACGCCTTGAGTTCTTCGTCGGTCATGGAGCCGCGTCGGAACAGTCGCGATAAAAAGCTTTTATCGCGGCTTTTAAGAATCTGGCGAAGTCCCTTCATCCGATGCAGGGCGGATAAACTTCCATCTCCGCTGGCCTGCACGGCGGGACAGACATCGGCGCAGAACTGGCAGTTGGTGCAGGCCGAAAGTTGCAGACACTGCCTTGCGCTGTAGCGTTTGTTATTGGAACTATTCATTGTCGGCATATTTATCAATATCTTCCGTCACCCAGGCCGTGATGGCCTCGGCGCCGTTAATCAACGCGTCCATTTCGCTCATGTCGTCCGGTTTGATTTTATACATCCAACCTTTTCCATAAGTATCTTCATTGATCAGGCCAGGATTTTCATCCAACTCTTCGTTGACGGAATCAATCTCTCCGTTGACCGGAGCATATACCTTACCCAACCATTTGCCGGATTCCACCTTGGCAAACTTCTTTCCGACCTTCAATTTCTTGCCCTCATCCGGCAACTGAACATAAACAATCTCGCCGGCCAGCTTCTGGGCAAAATCGTCCATTCCCATCACCAGTAAGTCACCTTCCTTTTTGACCCAGTAATGATTTTTTTCATAGTGTAGCTCTTCGGGGAAGGTGTAGCCTTTGATTTCCATGTCTCTTTTCCTCCTGTCTGAGTAAGGGTTCTTTTCGTATGGCCCGATAAATCAGGGCTAATGGCTGTTTTTTTCTCCGGATGCGTTTATCGCCAGGATTACCGGTGACATGATAATGTGCATCATGCGACTGAAAGGCAGATAGGCTACAAAAGCGCCGGTTAGGATCGCGTGCAGATACCAGATGTAGCCATAGAATTCGTCAAGCCCCGTCATTCCCTTGAATAGAAGGCTTATGTGATAACCGAGAAATGCCCATGTCGCCGGTCCGTCGGCGCCTGTAAGTGCAATCCGCAGGCCTTCCAGAAGGAATCCGACGGCAACGATTCCGCCCATGAGAAACAATGCCGGCAGATCCTGGGGCGGCAGGCCGGGTAGCCGGTTTTCGTTTTTACGGGATCCGCGATCCAGGGCGATAATGATGCCGATGGCAAGACATATACCGGTTACGTCGAAAAGCAGGGCGGTTGCCGGATTGTTTTTGTCGATCAGTTCCCAGCCGATTGGCCACGATTTCAAGAACGTCGTTGCCAAAAGGCCGACGATCCCCCAGAGGAAGCGTATGGTCATGGGCCAGAAGATCATCGCATGGATGGCCCAGCGCCGTGGGGATTGACGGAAAAGCCTGCGTTGGAGAAGTACATCATACCAAAAGGTCCCCAGTATCCCCAGGATTTTCCAGGAAAAGATGGTTTTCGCGGCACGACGCAGATCCATCCACCGGTTGCCTGCGCAGGAAAAGCAAAGGGACGCGAAACTTAAAAACCCAATGGCAAAAACCACCAGGGATATCAAGGTGGTGGCGTCGGCAATGGAAAACGTCGCCGGATGGCAGGGCATGCACAGAATGCTTTTGGCCGGCAGGACCATGGTGGCGGCGCCGATGGCGTTGCCGGGATGATGGCAGCGGGTGCAGCCTTCGCCATCGGGTTTGGACAGGTTGTGCAACCGGGTCGGAGTCCCCGCAAGGGCCTTATTGCCTTGCCATCGGATGGCGTGGGTGGTTTTTTCGCGAACCACCATCCCACCCTGCAGGTGGCAGGCCTCGCAAGAAACATTGATATGCGCGTCATGGGCAACGGATTCCGCATGGGGCAAATGACATTCGCGGCACTGGGTTCTGATTTGTCGGTTGTGGTGGTCCTGGTCCATGGCCTGGAAATGGCAGGCCAGGCAGTCCATTCCCGCATGAGGAGATTGCTGATATTCGTCTCTGTCCATCACAGGGACGCTGGCCGGCATGGACTGGCCCGTTGCATGACAGCTGAAGCAGAGGTTTTGAATCCGGAGCAGATGATTGGGAGCATCGGCATGGGTTTGCTGGTGGCATTCAAGGCATTCCTGATCTTCATCCGAAAAATCATCGATGGCGTGATCATCGGAAGCCTCTTGCGGCGCGCCCTCATAATGGGGGTTGTGGCATTGGATACAGTTGTAAAATGCCCCGGGATCCTCAATATCGGCTCCGCCATGGCTTTTTTCGTCTGCTATCTGGGTTTGGACGTCATCATGGCATTGAAAACACGCTTCCGGTTCAAACTCTATCCTGTCATGGCGGTAGATGTTTGTCGGATTCGGATGCCGGTCGGAATTTTCTATTTTTAAATGGCACTCCAGGCAGGAGATCTCTTCGTGAACGGATTCCTTTAGCCGATTGCCGTCTATTTGCCAGTTTGCCAGGGCATTGCCGCTGATCAACAGGCTAATGCCGGCCATCAGGCTTGCCCATCTCAATTGTTTTTTGCTTGGTCTCATAACGATCATAGGCTTTTACTTGATTTTATTTATGTTTCCAAAATAGCGGTTGAAATTATCCGTTCTTGTTGTATACGTATACATAAGGGCGTTTTCCTTGTCAACAGTATTGAACGGATGCTCGTGGCGGACAATCAGCGCCGGCCGGAACAAGTCGAAACGTAAGGTCGCGATTCTTTCCTGCCCTGGACCCATCGAAGACAATCAGAGCCGACTGGGTCGGAAACAAAACATTGACAGGGGCGGCCCTTCGTATAAATAGAGTGGTGAGACGATATTTTATTGCTCAATCTTGCCATATGATCAGATCGTGGATAGGGGCGCAAGCGCCGGAACCATATTGTTCTCAGGCCTAAATAATGGAGATGGCTGAATGGAGATGGAAAACGAATCGAGCATCGATGCATTTGGGAAGCTAAAAAATCTTACCTCCAAGGATCCCTTGGGAGAACGTGTTTACCGTCAGGTTAAAAGGGGGATTATCGAGGGGTTGTTTTCCTCGGGTGAGCCCCTTCCCGAAGATCAGCTGACCAAGGCGCTCGGCGCAAGCCGCACACCTGTGAGAGAAGCGCTCATGCGCCTGAAGCATGACGGCCTCGTTGAGATCAATCCCAGAAAGGGGGCCAAGGTTCTGGAGCTTTCCCCCAAGGAGTTGGACGATCTTCTGGAGTCACGCATGGTTTTTGAAACGGCCTTTTTCGAACGGGCCGTAAAATCCCTTGATCGGTTTGAACTGAAAAAATTCAGGGACCATTTTGGAGAGGCGGAGAAAAATCTTGGCAACGCTGTCAATAACAAGGCGTTGTGGGAGCAGGAGAGGGTCAAGTACCTTAATGTAGACTTTGTTTTTCACCGGCGTATCATTCTTGCGACGGGCAATGATTTTTGGATTGAAGCGTATAACTCGATTCTCAACAAGCTCATGGTGTATTCTCACCAGACCGTTTTGGAATTTCCCGACTTTTTTCAGCAGGCGATGCGGGAGCACACCGACATTTTAAACCTGTTGCTTTCGGAAGATTTCTCCGAGGCAAAATGGCTTTTAAAGCGGCATATTACCAATTTTAAAAGATGTCTGATTTCCGGTATGTAGTTCAATTTACTTATAATAATCGCGCTTGGAAAGGCGATCCCCTCCCAAAAACCCTGGCGTGCCTGCAAGCCAGGGCATTTTTATCCAGGCAGTTTCATGCTTTGCAATAACCGCTGATATTCAGGTTTTTCGATGAGTACTGACGGCAACGGCTCCCGGCGGAAAAAAGGCTTGACAGCCTAACAGTATACGTATACGTATACGAAACATTGGCAGTAGGCTTCCCAGACCGGAAGGATTCATTTCAAGGTGAAAACCGTATTTCTGATGAATAAAATGCTCCTCCAATACGATTTTCAAAAGCCGTTTTTCTTCTTTTCTTCCACCTTCTATTTTTATTTGAAACTGACTGCATTCTCTCTCCATCGTTGGTGCCCGAGGGAACATGGATGCGTATACATAACAGCTTAAAGGAGATTTTGAATGAGTCAAATGAATGCGTTGCTGAAAACCGAATCAAGCCCGGTAAAAATAGAAACTGTTGATATTCCGACCCCGGGACCGGGCGAGGTGTTGGTTCGTGTTAAGGCTGCTGCTTTGTGCGGGACGGACCTTCACATCTACAATTGGAATTCATGGGCTCAAAACGCAGGCATTTCCCTGCCATTGATCATGGGACATGAGTGCGCCGGGGATATCGTCGCTCTGGGCGATCACGTGTCCGGGCTTCATGTCGGTGACAGGGTTTCGGTGGAAACCCATGTTCCGTGCGGAACTTGCTACCAGTGCCTCAATGGCGAACAGCATATTTGTAACAACTTGAAGCTGTTCGGCATTCATATGGATGGATGTTTTGCGGAATATGCCGTTTTGCCGGCGATTGTGGCCCGTAAACTTCCTTCGGCAATTCCCTACCGCATCGGCGCCGTCATGGAGCCTCTGGGAACGGCTTTTCGTTCCGCCCTGGAATCCAATGTCGGCGGCGCTAAGGTCGTTGTTCTGGGGTGCGGTCCCATCGGGCTGTTTGCCGTCGCCGCCGCCCGCGCATTGGGGGCCGCGCTGATCGTAGCGACTGATATCAGCGCAGACCGTTTAAAAATCGCGGAAACAATGGGTGCCGATGTCATTGTCAATCCGATGGAGAAAAATGTAACCGAAACCGTTTTGGGGGAGACTTCCGGTTTCGGCGCGGATGTGATTATCGACGCCGCCGGCGCCGTTCCTGCGATACAGGAGGCGTTTTCCTATCTTCGCAAGGGCGGTGCAATGACGCTGATCGGATTGCCCGGCAAGCCGGTAGAGCTTGAATTTGGAAGTCAAATAGTGTTCAAAGAGGCAAAAATAAAAGGTATTCATGGGCGCAAGATGTTCGACACGTGGACTCGACTGGAGAATCTCTTGGTCGCGGGTCGGCTCGACATCGATCCGGCGATCACCCATGTCATGCCGCTTTCCGAATGGAAGGACGGAATAGACCTGGCGCTCAAGGGGAAAGCCTGCAAGGTTATCCTGGAGCCTTAAAAAAGGCGGCCAAGGCTGTCTGTGGTGACGGTATTGTTCCGGATTTTTTCGGAGGGGTTATTCGTCAGGGGGTTTTTCTTTATTAACTGTAATTGGAGGAGAAATGATGGGGAACAAGAAATTTTTATCATTTTTGATCGCGGGCCTGATGTTTGTCGGTTGCCTGGCGATGGGAACCGGTGAGGTTCAGGCTGCGGACACTTACCGGTGGAAGGGGCAAACCTGCTTTGGTTTGGCCTCGCCGCTTGGAAGGCATACCATTGTCCTTTGGAAGAAGTATGTTGAAGAATTGAGTGGCGGACGTTTACAGATCAAGCTGCACGATGCCGGCGAGATTGTGCCGCCCAACAAAATTTATGAAGCGGTACGTGACGGATTGCTCGATTTCGGTCTGAACACACCGGCATGGCAAAAGGGATCCAAACCGGCGGGACAACTTTTCTACACCCTGCCCGGCGGCGTCCTTGAGTTTAACGACCTTGTTTTATGGCTGTACAGTGGCGGCGGGATTGAACTTGAACAAGAGCTTTACGGAAAAGAGCTTTATGTCTTCCCCCTCGGGCTTTCACCCCCCGAAGAGATCTGGTCCAAGAAGGAAATCAAGACCCTCGATGATTTCAAGGGCGTCAAGATTCGTGCGGCCGGCCTTGCCATGGACCTTTTCGAAAAACTTGGCGCATCGGTTGTTCTTCTATCCGGAGGAGAGGTTCTGCCCTCCTTGCAGCGCGGCATGATCGATGCCACCGAATTTCTCGATGCCTCCTACGATTATTCCGCCGGCTTCCATGAAGTTTGTAAATATCGCGTGGGCCCGCCAATCCACATGTCCAACAATATCTTCCAGTTGGTTGTCAAGACCGCCTCTTTTGACAAGCTGCCCGATGATCTGAAGGCGATTGTAAAGCAGGCGGCCATGGTGGCTACTTTTCAGGGATATGCCGATTTTTGGCAGGAATCCATCGACGCCAACAAGAAAATCGAAGACTATGGCATTATAACCAATAAGCTTTCCAAGGCCGACCAGGAGAAAGTCAGATCCATGGCTTTGGAAATTATCAATGAGAAGGCCGCTGCCGATCCCTTTTTCAGTAAAGTTTGGGAGTCCCAGAAAGCTTTCATTAAAAAGTACAGACCTTATTACGATCTGACCAAGTTCGATTAAACGGCTGTCAAATATGAGATGTTAGAAGCATTTGTCGACCGGATCATGATTCTGTTCAAGGATCCCATTCGGAGCATATTCTAAAACCAAACGCAGGCCGCCGTAAACCGGCGGCCTGCCAATAATAACGAGGCTCATGATGAAAATTGTGAAAGCGATCGATAAGATCAGCGAGTGGACCGGCGAGCTTGCGGCATGGCTCGTGATCCCCCTTGTGGCTGTCGTTATCATCGATGTTTTCGATCGACATGTATTAAATGCGCCAACCAAATGGGGCTACGATGTCCTGTGGATGCTATATTCCGCTCAATTTCTCATCGGTGGTGCATTTACCTTGCTTCGGCAAGGCCATATCCGGATTGATATCGTTTACGGCATCCTGTCAGATCGCCAAAAGAAAATTTATGACCTGATTAATTGCCTGGTGGTCATTTTGCCGCCCGCGGCTCTGTTATCCTGGGCAGGATTCAAATATGCCGCCGCTGCCTGGGCCAGCGGTGAGAAATTGTCGACAACAAACTGGTTTTTTCCGGCCGCACCTTCGAAAAGCTTGATATTCATTGGGTTTTTTCTGTTGGCATTGCAATGTGTCGCCGAGATACTCCGGAATCTGAATGAACTGAAGAAAGGAACACAGACATGAGTCCGGACCAGATAGCTGCCATGATGATGATCCTCGCGCTTCTGGGGATGGTCATCTGCGGTATTCACTTGGCATTTGCGCTCTTTTTTTTGGCACTTGTTTTTGGATTGATTTTCCAGGGGCCCACCATTTTCCCCATGGCGATGTTTAAAATATTCGGCACGATGGAAAGTGAGATTCTAATTGCCGTGCCCCTATTTGTGTTCATGGGGACAATACTTGAGAAAAGTGAGGTGGCGGAAGGGGTTTACCAGAGCCTTTACGAACTTTTCGGAAAGGTTCGGGGCGGGCTTGCTTTTGCGACCATTATAACCTGCACCATTTTCGCTTCCTGTACCGGCGTTATTGCCGCAACGGTCACGACCATGACCCTGCTGGCGGTGCCGTCAATGCTCAAGCGCGGCTATGACCACGGGTTGTCAACCGGCGTGGTTTGCGCCGGAGGCTCTCTCGGTATCCTGATTCCGCCAAGCGTTATGCTGGTTATGTATGGGCCGATGGCCAATTTATCCGTGGCGCGGTTGTTCGCTGCGGCGCTGGTGCCGGGGATTCTCCTTTCCGTGCTTTATATGGTGTACATTGCGCTGGCGGCCTGGTTGAAGCCGGAGATGGCCCCGGCGATCGGGGACGATGAACAGCTCGACAGCGGCCCTCAGGTTTGGTTGCGGGCGCTAAAAATGATGGTGCCCTCCTTTGTTTTAATTCTTTGCGTCCTGGGAGCCATCATTGCCGGTATCGTTTCTCCCACGGAAGCTTCCGGCGCCGGTGCCGCCGCCGCAATGGTGATTGCCGCGTTTTACCGCAAGCTGACCCTGAAAACCGTTCGGGAAGCGGCTCATACGACCCTGATCGTCACCGCCATGGTGTTTTTCATTATCATGGGCGCCGCCATTTTTAACTCGGTATTTCTGTTCCTCGGTGGCGGCGATGTCATAAAGGCCGTTTTGATGAGCATGCCCGGTGGGCGTTGGTTCGTGCTGTTTGTCATGATGTTCATCCTGTTTCTGCTCGGCTTTTTTATTTCCTGGCAGGGCCTTCTTTATGTCGTGGTCCCGATTTTTCTGCCGGTGGCAACCAGCCTCGGGTTCAACCCCTTGTGGTTTGGCCTGTTGATTTGCCTGAACCTGCAAATGTCCTTTTTAACGCCGCCGTTCGCGTATTCCATTTTCTTCGTCAAGGGCGCTGCGCCTCCGGAAGTGAAAACAATGGAAATTTATAAGGGCGTTATCCCCTTTGTGGTGATGCAGGCGATAGCTGTTTTTCTGTGTATTGTTTATCCTGAACTTATTCTCTGGCTGCCGCGGGTTTCTCTGGGCGCCGGTTGATGAAATAACGGCGGGCAGGCAAATAAAGACAAAGCCGATAGCCGCTGCATACCGCAGCGGTTTGCCTGAAACCTTTAAACAACCATCAAACGATTGATCGGCCGAGGGGCGCTTTGGCGCCCTTGGGACCCAAACCGGCTGCGTTGGCCTAAGTTATAAGTGTCCTCGGTTAATGCATTGACTGTAAGGCCGGAGTTTTTACTGAAAACGTTGTATACGTATACAGTATACAAAGATATAAGTGAGCCATATGGATTATCTGAATGAATTAAATGGAAAAACGGGAATCGTAACCGGGGCCGCGAGCGGTATTGGCAGGGCAACGGCAAAATATCTTGCAAAAATGGGCGCAAAAATCGCGATCATTGATTTGGATAAAGCTCGTTTGGAGCAGGTCGCAGAAGAGATTGGCGCGGACGGCGCCGCTGCCCCCGTGCAACTGTCCCTTGATATATCAAACGAGCAAGCGGTCGTCGACGCGGTGAAATCAGCCATTGAGACTCTTGGCAGCATCGATTTTCTCGTTAATTCCGCCGGGATTTTACGTCGAACCCCCTTTCTTGAAATTGAAACCAGCGAATGGGATCTGATGATAAACGTCAACCTGCGCGCCCAGTATTTCCTTTGCCGGGAAGTACTCAAACACATGGCGCCGCGCAAATCGGGCAGCATCGTCAATGTCGCTTCTCTTGCCGGCCGCTCCTGCTCCCTGCTCGGCGGTGCCCATTACACCACGGTCAAGCATGCGCTGGTTGGCCTTTCCCGGCACCTGGCGCGTGAATTCGCCTCCACCGGCGTTCGCATCAATGCCTTCTGCCCGGGTGCCACCCGCACGCCCATGGTCGAGAACAAAGCCTCGGCCGAGGAGCTGAAGCGACTCGATGCAGCGATTCCGCGCGGGACCGTTTCCGATCCGTCCGAGCATGCCAAGGTCATTGCGTTCATGGTTAGCGATGCCGCCTGCAACATCATTGGCGCCTGCATTGACTCAAATGGCGGCTCATTGATGATTTAAAATGAATGCTCTCGCGGGCAGTTTTTCAATTTGACGTTCGCACCGGCAAATTCTCAGTTCCACCTGGGGCTTCCGGGTCTGGCGGTGAGAAGATCCGGATACCCGCGGGACAACAAACGTCGGCAATCCTTTTATTGCCGCTACTCATAAAAACCAATGGAGTTCAATTATGGGATCAAAACAAAGCAAAGAGAAACAAGCGCTTCTTTTTTATCGCGAAATGGTCAAAATCCGCCAATTCGAACTCAAAGCGGCCGATCTGTTCATGCAGGCGGCCTTGTCCGGCAACATCCACACCTGTGTCGGCGAAGAGGCTGCCATTGTCGGTGCCTGTCAAGCTCTGGAAGCAAAGGATTTTATCGCCGCCACCCATCGCGGACATGGACAGTGCTTGAGTAAAGGCGCCGACCCCAACCGCATGATGGCGGAATTGTACGGCAAAGAGACCGGCTATTGCAGTGGAAAGGGTGGTTCCATGCACATTGCCGATGTGGGATTGGGCATTCTGGGCGCCAACGGCATCGTCGGTGCTGGTATTCCCATCGCCACCGGATCGGCGTTGACATCTAAAATTAAAGGGACAGATGAGGTAACCATGGTCTTTTTTGGTGACGCCGCATCGAACCAGGGCGTTTTCCATGAGTCCATAAACATGGCGGCCGCCTGGAATCTGCCCTGCATCTTCTTCTGTGTAAACAACAAATACGGGGTATCCGTTTGTATCGACCGCGTTTGCAATAACGAGGACATTGCCGACCGCGCCAAGGGCTATAACATCCCCGGCGTCGTCGTGGACGGCAATGATGTTTTTGCCGTCAATAAAGCTGTCAAAGAAGCGGCCGAAAGAGCGAGAAAAGGTGAGGGCCCGACCCTGATTGAAGCAAAAACCTATCGTCACCGTGGTCACTACGAAGGGGATGCGCAAGGGTATAAACCCAAGGAAGAAGTAGAAGCGTGGATGAAAAAGGATCCTATCGAGAAATTGCGCAAGCACATTCTCGAATCTGGGATCGCCAAGGAAGATAAGATCGCCGAGATAGACAAAGAGGTCAACGATATGATCGAGGCGGCCGTGAAGTTTGCCGAGGATTCTCCATGGCCGAATCCCGACGATGTCATCGACGATGTTTATTCAGTCGAAAACGGAAGGAGTGTGGCCCGATGAAAACGATAAACTATGGCAAAGCCATTGGTGAAGCGATGCATGAAGAGATGTCCCGGGATGAGTCGGTGATTATGCTGGGTGAAGATGTTGGCTTGATGGGTAATGTCTTTGGCATTTTCAAGGGATTCATGGATGAGTTCGGCAGCAACCGGGTAATCGACACCCCCATTTCCGAAGCGAGCTTTGTGGGTATCGGCGTTGGTGCGGCGCTTCGTTCCCTGCGGCCGGTTGTTGAGTTGATGTACGTCGATTTCGCTCCGGTTTGTTTTGACCAGATTTGTAACCAGGCCGCCAAAATGAGGTACATGACCGGTGGCCAGGTCACCGTGCCCATGGTCATTCGGGCGCCCCAGGGCGCCGGCCGACGCAACGCGGGGCAGCATTCCCAGAGTCTCGAAACACTGTTTACGCATATGCCGGGCTTGAAGGTCGTTGCTCCCTGTACGCCTTATGACGTCAAGGGGCTTTTGAAAACAGCGGTCCGCGATGACGACCCGGTTGTTTTTCTCGAACACAAATTGCTTTACACCCTGAAGGGAGAAATCCCGGAGGAAGAATACACCATCCCCTTCGGCCAGGCTGATATCAAGCGTGAGGGTAAGGATGTTACGATTCTTGCGTACTCCCGCCAGGTTCTATTTGCCCTGGAAGCCGCCAAGGAACTTGAAAAAGAGGGTATCGACGCGGAGGTCATCGATCTGAGAACCCTGGTTCCCCTGGATTGGGAAGCCATTGCCGGTTCCATTAAAAAGACCAACCGTGTCGTCGCCATCAATGAGGCCGTAAAACGCAGCGGATTCGCCGGGGAACTTTCGGCCCAGATCATGGAAGATCTCTTCGACTACCTGGATGCTCCGGTTGTTCGAGTTGCCGCAAAAAATACGCCTCCGCCCTTCAGCCCACCCTTGGAGGATAATTTTTTTCCCGCCGTTAAGGAGATCATCGAGGGTGTAAAGAGCGTATTGAAATAATCAAAACGAGAGTAAATAGGAGAAAATAAAAATGGCAACTGAAATTGTGGTCCCGAAACTGGGACTGACCATGACCGAAGCCGACCTGACCAAATGGACCGTGGCGTCAGGCCAGAAAGTCGCCAGTGGCGATGTAGTGGCGGCCATTGAAACCGATAAAGTGACGTTTGAAATCGTGGCGCCGTCGGACGGTTTGGTGCATCCGATCGCAGAAGTCGGCACGACCGTGGCGGTCGCCGAGGTGATCGGCTACGTGGCCGCCGATGAAGCCGAACTGGCATCCTTGCAGAGCGAAAAGCCCTCAAGTGCCGGTGGCGCGGCAGCCCCCGAGGCCGCCAAGTCGGAACCCGCGGCGGCTGCCGCTTCGGAACCGGAGGTGCCGGCTTCGGCGCCGGCCAGAGAGCCCGGGGAACGGGTTTTTGCTTCTCCCCTGGCGCGGCGCATGGCCAAGGAGAACAATCTTGACCTTTCAACGATTGTCGGAACCGGTCCCAACGGTAGAATCGTCGAAGCAGATATCAAGAAAGCCATGCAAGCACCGGTCGCAGCGGCTGCGCCGTCCGCACCGGCGGCGGCACCCGCAGCCACCGGCGAACTGTTGACAGTGGCCGAGGAAATTCCGCTTCAGGGCGTCAGAAAAGTCATCTTCAAGAACATGCACAACAGCTTGAGCACCCAGGCTCAACTGACGCTGACCAGTGAAGTCTCGGCCGCCGGCATGGTCGCCATCCGTAAATTTCTCAACGAAACGAAGGGTTCGGAAGAGGCCAAGGTCTCCTACAACGCGATTCTGGTCAAGGCCGCCGCCCGTGCATTGAGAAAACATCCCATGGTAAATGCCACCGTGGACGGCGATGTGATCAAGATATGGAATGAAATCCATGTCGGTCTGGCAGTGGATCTGGGTGACGGGCTGATCGTTCCTAAAGTTCGCTATGCCGACACCAAGGGCATCGTCGATATTTCATCGGATATCGCTGCCGTGGTGGAAAAGGCCAAAAACAAGGAGCTCGGTCCCGATGACATGCAAGCCGGCACCTTTACCATCACCAATCTCGGTGCCTGGGGCGTTGATCATTTCACCCCCATTGTCAACTTCCCCGAGAGCGCGATTCTGGGTGTCGGGCGCATGGTGGATAAACCCTGTGTTGTTGACGGCGAAGTCGTGATCCAGCCCCAGTTGGGTCTGAGCCTTACCTTCGATCATCGAATCATTGACGGCGCCCCCGCGGCGACGTTCTTTCAAACCCTGTGCAAAATGGTCGAAGATCCCCGTTTGATGCTGTAACGGAGCAACACCCGTAATCCAAAAAGAACAAGGTGAAATATGTACGATATTATCATTATTGGAGGAGGCCCAGGTGGGTACGCGGCTGCTATTCGAGCTTCTCAGCTCGGTGCGAAAGTGGCGCTGGTAGAAGCCGACATCATGGGTGGAACCTGTGTAAACTATGGCTGTATCCCGATTAAGGTTTGGCTGAACTCGGCTCGCATTTTGAAAAAAATTGAAACCGGCGGAGCTTTTGGTATCTCGGCCACGGTCGATTCGATTGATTTCAATGCCATCCATGAGCGTATCGCTGGCGTCAGCAGTGATATCCGCATGGGAATGAACGGTCTGATGGGTAACTATGGCGTGCAGTTTATCAATGGCAAGGCCACATTCAAAGCCGCCACTCAAATTGATGTGGACGGCAAGGCCTACGAAGCGAAAAATTTTATTATTGCCACCGGAAGCCAGCTTGCCATCCCAGACATCCCCGGGTTGGCGGACGCCCTTTTCACTTCCGACGATGCTCTGAACATGGACAAAGTTCCTGAATCGGTCCTTGTATACGGCGCCGGGCCGATGGAGGTGGAGTTCGCCACGGTTCTGGCAAGCTTTGGCAGTAAGGTAAGCTTGTTGTGCGATACCCGACGCATGCTCCCGCTGGAGGATCAGGATTCCAACCAGCGTCTTTCCCAGGCCCTTCGTGAAAACGGCGTGACGTTGATTTTTAAACAGACCCTTGAGTCGGTGGAAGCCGTGGACGGCGGTTTTCTGTGCAAACTGGCAGGCGGCAAGCAGGAGAGTGTCACCGTATCCAAAGTTCTCTGTACCGCTCGACGGCCGAATACCGAGGGCCTTGGGCTGGAAAGCGCCGGTGTCAAGCTCAATAAAGACGGGTCAATCAAGATCGATGATCAGCTTCAGACCACTACCGCCGGCATTTACGCCATTGGTGATGTTGTCGGAAAAACCATGCAAAGCCATGCAGCCTCTTCCATGGCCGTTTTTGCAAGTGAAAACGCCATGGGAGAGAGCAAGGCGTTCCCCTTTCATTTGATTCCCAGAGGCGCGTGGAGCTTTACGGAAGTGGCTTCCGTTGGATATAGCGAAGATGAAGCCGAGGACATGGACATCGACGTGGTCGTTGGTGAGTTCCCGTATGCGATCAATGGCCTTTCCATGGCGCTGAATGACACCAAGGGTGTTGTCCGCGTGGTTGCCTGCGAGAAGTACAGCAAGATTCTCGGTGTCCAGATTGTGGGGCCCAACGCCACCGAACTCATTGGCGAAGCGGTTACGGCCATGCAATTCGAGTATACGGTGTCGGAGCTGGCCAGAAGTTTCCGTGTGCATCCGACCCTGTCGGAAAATGTGGTCGATGCCGCTCGGGCAACCGAGGGATGGGCCCTGTATCTGCCTAAAAAGCAGTAGCTCGCAAACACCTGTCGGCGTGTCCGCCGGCCGTGAAATTGGGCGCCCTTAGGGGGCAATGTTGTTGACTGAGTCGTCCTCGTAGGACGGGTAGAGTGTAGCGAAACCCGACAACCGATTGTTGGGTTTCGTCCCTCAACCCAACCTACGACAATTCCAGCAAACAGCATCGCCTTCGAGGGGGCGACAATGGATAAGATGGCGGGTAAAAGAAAGAGAGATGGAAATGGATGCAATCAGATTTCAGACAATAGAAGTGAAAGAGAAAAGAACCATCATGGGACGCCTCCTTCCGGGAGCCGATCTGGTCAAGGGGGTTGAAAAAATCTGTCTGGAAAATGGAATCGAAAACGGGTTTATCGTTTCGTTGATCGGAAGCTTGAAGCAGGCCAATATTGTCTACGCCGTTCAGGACAAATCGAATAAAATCGGTATTAAATACTGCGATCCGACCATCGTCGAAGGGCCTCTTGAATTGCTGGCATGCCAGGGAACCATCGGATTGACACCTGAGAAAAAGCTGAGCATTCATCTTCACGGCCTGATGAGCGATCCCCATATGAAGGTTTATGGCGGCCATTTTGTCGAAGGAGGCAATATCGTTTTGGCCACGGCTGAAATGATGATCGTCAGCGCACCAGACGCGCAGGTCACCCGTGATCTGGATGAGGAAACCGGTTTTCCTTTGTTCAAATTCTATCAGGGTTAAAACCGTATAGAGGCATTATTCCCCGGGATTTAGGGGAATACGCCCTATCATGGATACGTGTGAACCGTTTTCAAATGCCGGCCTAGTTGCCGGCATTTAATTTTTCCACCAGGTAGGCGTCCATGATCAAATGGATGATGTGATGCAGAACGCACACTATAAGCACCATCCCTGAATCAGGAAAGATAGACATTTGTAAAATAATGGAAAGCGGCAGTGTTTTCTGGCCGCCAATAAATATAATGCTTTCTCTCTTTCCCTTCTTGCGTCCGCTCAGCAGGACCATCCCCCAGCACCCGATCAGCAGAGACGCGTGATAGGCGGCAGCCGTAAACAGCAGAATGAACACTTTCGATCCGCTGTTGGATATGATTTCTCCCGTTTGCGAAATGGCGACCCAGACAACGAAAAGAACGAAGAATTGGCAGAGAATGATAATCTCTTTTTCCCAGCGGTGGATCAGGGAGGGAAATATGCTTCTTCCCATCATCCCGGCGCAGAGCGGGAGAATGGCCAGGTAAAAAATTTTACCGAGGATGGCAAGGTTGTTGATATGTATCGCCACGGATTGATCCAGCAGGCCCAGCAGCATCGTCAAGGATAAAGGGATGGTGACGGTTGATAAACTGTTGGAGATGATGGTCGCGAGCAGGGCATGGGCGGCGTTGCCCCCAGCTGCGGCGGTCATCACCACGCCACTGCTGAGCGTGGAAGGCATCACCGAAACCAGAAACAGGCCTTTGACGATTTCCTCATCCAAGGGAAGCAGACTGAAGATGGCGGCCAGAGACGGCGCCACGAGAAAGACAGCCACTAACGTTATCACCGTTCCCCGTAGATCCAGAAGCCCCTCTTTTACTTTCCGGACATTGAGCGTGAAGCCCGAAAACAAGAAAACCAAAGCCATGACCAGATCCGGTCCATGGTTGTCCCGGATAAAGCGGCCGGCGTTAAAGAGAACTTCGGATCGCCCGGCGACGGTGGTAAGGCTGATGCCAAGTAGGGCGATTAAAAACCAGTACTTATTTCCGAATTGAATGATTCGGGTTTTCATTGAAAGAGGGGATGACATGGAACTCCTGGAGCATTGGATTTTATGAGGAAGCGACTATAGCATACCCCATCGAAAAAATACCGTTTCATTCAATTGCCACTGAAAATAAAGGGATCGCCACGCGCAAAACGGGTGCGAACGCTGCCGGGCCGGCGTGTATTTCATATAAAAGGCTTTAGATGTTGACTCTGCGTTTAAAATGTACGCAATAATCTTAGCTTGCTGAACAGTTAATAACAAATCAACCTTACAACATGTTTGAGGATCGCCATGACGGACAAAGAAACCAAAGACCAGTCAAATGTCTCCTCATCCGTTATCGATACCGGGCTTTGTACCGGTTGCGGCGGGTGCGTGGGACTTTGCCCCTACCTGCGAAGTCATCGTGGCGCCACGGTCGCGCTGTTCGAGTGCGACCGTCAGGACGGACGCTGCCGGCGCTATTGTCCCCGCTTGGAAACGGATTGGGACGGACTTGGCCAATCGCTTTTCGACGCTGCCGAGCTTACTCCTGAAATCGGCGCTTTCAAGGGGCTTTACCTGACCCGGGCCATTGACCCCGATATCCGCTCACAAAGCCAGCACGGTGGTACGGTCAGCGCTCTTATCTGTCTGGCTCTGGACAAAGGGCTGATCGACGGCTGCGTGGTGGCCAAAGAGGAAATGCCCATGCTTCCACAGAGCATAACAGCCTTCACTCGTGGCGAGGTTCTGGCGGCGGCGGGCAGCAAATTCGGCAGCGCGCCGTCGGTGGCCGAATTCAACCGCGTGTCGGCGGAAGGTTCGGGGCCGTTGGGCGTTGTGGCAACGCCCTGCCAGGCCCAGGCCCTGGCCAGGATGCGAGCCAATTCGGCAGAGGAGGACGCCTCCCGGATTGCCCGCCTAAAGTTGGTGATCGGCCTGTTTTGCGGATGGACCCTGGATTGGCGGCGTCTGCGCAAAATGGTGCTTGAAGCGACCAAAGGACAAACCATTCTTGGCATGGATGTTCCCCCCTCCAGCCATGCCTGCATGCAGGTTCAAACCGGAAGCGGCATGATCGAGATTCCCATTGACCAGGTCAACAGCTGCGTTCGTGAATGTTGCGATTATTGTACGGACATGACCGCCGAGTTTGCCGATATCTCGGTGGGGTCGGCCAGAAGCCCCGAGGGCTGGGATGTGGATAAGCACTGGAACCAGGTAATCGTCAGAAGCACGGCCGGCGAGGCGCTTTTGGCCCTTGCCAGGGAGAAAGGCATTCTGGAGTTCAAGGAGGTTCCCCCGGAAAATCTGGATAAGCTCAAAGCCGCGGCCATGGGTAAAAGACGGCGGGGAGAGTCGAACCTGAGCGATAGGGAGGTGCGGTAATGTCAATCATAAGCGGTAAAAACAACAAAGGCGAACGCCTTTTGATGATGGGCAACGAGGCCATTGCCCGGGGCGCGCTGGAAGCCGGCGTCAATGTGGTATCGGCCTATCCGGGCACGCCGTCATCGGAAATTCCCAAGGCCTTGGGCGATGTCGCTGACGAAATGGGCCTTTACGTGGAGTGGTCCACCAACGAAAAAGTCTCCCTGGAAGTGGCGGCGGCGGCTTCCTACTCCGGGCTTCGTGCGTTGTGCGCCATGAAGCAGGTGGGTGTGAATGTGGCCTCGGATTTCCTGCTTCATCTGGCGGAATACGGATCCCGGGGCGGCCTTGTGCTGGTGACCTGCGAGGATCCCGGTTCCCTTTCCAGCACCAACGAAGGCGACTCCCGGCCCTACACCAAAATGATGGAATTTCCCCTGATTGAGCCGGGAGATTTTCAGGAAGCCAAGGAGATGACCCGCTGGGCCTTCGAGCTTTCCGAGACCATCCACAATGTGGTGATGCTGCGTAGCGTGACGCGCATGTCTCACGCTTCGGGCTCCGTGGTTGTCGGCGACATTCCGGAAACCACCGTGAAGGCCGATTTCCAGTGCAATGGAGGGTTTTTCGATCAGATGACCGGGCCGGTGATGACCCTGCCGGGCACGGCACCGATCCAGCGCGTTCGCCAGCAGGAAGCGCTTGAAAAGGCCATCGCCTGTTTCGAGGAGTCTCCCTTCAACACCTACACCGGGCCGGATAAGCCGGAACTACTCATCATCACCAGCTCGGCGGCGACCTTTTACTGCCGCGAAGCCATCGATAGCCTGGGGATCGAAGCGCGGGTGGGGCTTTTGAAGCTGGGTACCACCTGGCCCCTGCCGCCGCGCCTGCTTGAAAAACATCTCTCTTCCGTGAGCCGAGTAATGATTGTCGAGGAAGGCACACCCTTCATGGAAGACAATATCAAGGCCCTGTTCGCCCAGAGTGCCGAAAAAATCGGGCCAACCCGCTTTCACGGGCGGGCGGACAAGAGCATTCCTTTGGTGGACGAGCTCAACCCCGATCGCGTGATGAAGGCGCTGGCAGGAGTCCTTGACCTGCCGGCCGAGGATTTTGCGGCCGATTACCGGTCACGGATTGCAAAGGAGCTGGATGGCGGCATTCCCGGCCGGCCGATGACCTTCTGCCCCGGCTGCCCTCACCGCGCCTCGTTCTGGCTGATCCATGAAGCCCTCAAACTCGATAACCGCCGGGGATTCATCGCCGGCGACATCGGCTGTTACACCCTGGCGGTCTCGGACTGCGGGTTTCGGGCCGTGAAAACTTGTGCCGCCATGGGATCGGGCATCGGCATGGCGTCCGGATTCGGCAAATTGCAGCGCTTTGGCATGGGCCAGCCGGTCATCACGGTTTGCGGGGACTCCACCTTTTTCCACGCCGCCATGCCGGGGTTGGTAAATGCCATCCACAACCAGGCGGACGTGATCATGGTTGTCCTGGACAACTCGGGAACCGCCATGACCGGTTTCCAGCCCCACCCCGGGATTCCCATTGGCGCGGACGGAAAACCCTTGCCGGCCATGGACATACCGACCATTTGCAGGGCCATGGGCGTGCGGGTGGAAATCACCGACCCGTTCCAATTCGACGCGGCCAGGCAGACCATCGCTGATCTGCTTGATGATGCCGGCGGCGTGCGTGTGCTTGTCCTTCGGCAGCCCTGTGCCCTCAGCCCGGCCCGTAAAGGCAAGAAGCCGTATGTCGTGACGGTAGATCCGGATAAATGTGTGGCCGAAGCGTGTGGCTGCAATCGGCTTTGCACACGGATTTTCAAATGCCCCGGCCTGATCTGGGACCCGGTGGAGCAACGGACGCGAATCGATGAATTCGTCTGCGTGGGCTGCGGTGTCTGCGCCCAGGTTTGCCCGCACGACGCAATTTCGGTGGAAAAGGTGGTGAACGCATGAACAAGGCTACATTGAAAAACGACCCCTACAATCTGATTATCACCGGTGTCGGCGGTCAGGGAAACGTTCTGGCCAGCCGAATGGTCGGTGACATGCTCTCCCGCCAGGGATTCGACATCACCATCGGCGAAACCTTTGGCGCCTCCCAGCGCGGCGGCTCCGTGATGAGCCATATGCGTATATCGCGTAAAGGAAGCCTGTCGCCCCAAATCCCTCTGGGACGGGCCCACATGGTTGTTTCTCTGGAGCCCACCGAAGCGTTGCGGGTAATGAAGGATTATGGCAACCCGGAGGTCAAGGTGATCACCAACATGCGACCGGTGCGCGCCATGGGCGTTATCAGCGGAGAGGAGACCTACCCTTCACTGGAAACCATCATGGCGTGGGTCAATAAATTCTCATCCGCGGCCTGGTTTCTTGATACCACCGAAACCGCGACCCGCCTGGGCAATCCCATTTTCGGCAACGTCATGCTGGTCGGCGCCCTGGCCAAGACCGGCGATCTTCCCCTGGACAGGGAGATCTTCGAGGCGGTGGTGAGAAGTCGGATGCCCGCATCCAAGGTGCCGGTTAATCTGGAGGCGTTCGATGCCGGTGGTGAAATGATTGAAAACGACAAGTAAGAATGCCCAATGCCAACCCTGATCCTTAAACCCAAACGTGAAAAATCGTTACTAAACCGTCACCCCTGGGTTTTTTCGGGTGCCATTGCTAGGGCCGATGGGCAGGCCGACATTGGTGAAAGCGTGGACATCAAAGCCGCCGACGGCCGCTGGCTGGCGCGGGCGGCTTTCTCCCCGCAATCGCAGATTCGCGCTCGGGTCTGGACTTTTAACCGCGATGAAACCATTGACGAGCATTTTTTCCGCCGTCGTGTGGAAACCGCCATGGCCTTGCGTCAGCCGATTTTGGAGTCCGGCGATACCACGGCCTGCCGCATCGTCTGCGCCGAATCGGATGGGCTGCCCGGCTTGATCGTCGATGGATATGACCGCTGGCTGGTATGCCAGTTTCTGGCGGCGGGCGGCGAATACTGGAAAAAGACCATTGTGGAGATGCTGGCTGAACTTTTTCCGGATTGCCGTGGCATTTACGAACGCTCGGACGTGAATGTGCGCCGCAAGGAAGGGTTGAAGCCGATAACCGGTGTGTTGTGGGGCGAGGCGCCGCCGGAGCGCATCGATATCCTGGAAAACGGCCGCCGTTATCAAGTGGACGTATACACCGGCCACAAAACCGGTTTTTATCTGGACCAGCGTGACAACCGATCGAAGGTTGCCGTTTCTGCAAAAAATCGGCGGGTACTCAACTGCTTCTCCTATACCGGAGGGTTCGCCGTCGCCGCCCTGATTGGCGGGGCTCGCCGGGTAACCAACGTGGACACCTCGGCCACGGCCCTTGCCCTGGCCAGGGAGAATGTTGCCATGAACGGGTTGGATGACGCTCGCGTCGAATACATTGATCGCGATGTCTTCACCTATCTTAGGGCTTGCCACGCCGCCCGTGAGAAATTCGATCTGATCGTTCTCGATCCACCGAAATTCGTCAAATCCAAATCGGATTTAAAGCGGGGCGCTCGGGGATACAAGGACATCAATCGCCTGGCGTTTGAATTGCTCGACCCGGGCGGCCTTCTCTTCACCTTTTCCTGTTCCGGCCTCATGCCGCCCGAGCTGTTCCAGAAAATCGTCGCCGACGCGGCCCTCGACGCCGGCCGTTCGGCGGCTATCCTGAACATTCTGCACCAGGCGTCGGACCATCCTACAGCCCTGGCGTTTCCCGAGGGCAGTTACCTCAATGGGTTGGTGTGCCGGGTATCAACGTGAATTTCTCGTATTGAAAAAGCAAGAATGGATACGGGGGGCCAAAAGGCCCCCCGATGCATTTTTACATGGGAAGGAAAGTGACGCCGATGGCGAAGATTACAAAGGACCAGAGCATGGCCACGAAGGTGTAGCCCATGATGTCACGGGCCTGCAAGCGACTGCCTGCGCCGATAATGGGCAGGAAGGTGAGGGTCCAGAAAGGCTGGATCATGTTGGTCCAGCTGTCGCCATATCCAACGGACATGGAGACCTTGGCGATGAATGCCTGAGTGGCGTCCGCGGCCAAACCCGCATTGGCGGCCACGGCCTTAGCAGCTTCAACCACCGGTTGCCCGACCACGGCCCATTCCCCGCCCCCGGAAGGAACGAAAATATTGAGAAATCCGCCGATGAGGAAAGCCACGAGGGGAAAACTTCCCGTGGAGGTGGCCGCCGCCAAAGAGGTTGCCACCTGCTTGCCCAGTCCGGTGTGAATCATGATACCCATGATGCCGGCGTAGAATGGAAACTGGATAATGATGCCGGATACGTTGGCGCAGGCGCGCTTCATGGCAACCACGTAACGGATGGGCGTCTTATGGGCCGCCATGCCCAGGGTGATGAACACAAAATTCATGATGTCCAGGTTCAGGTCAAAGCCCTTGTTGGCAAAGTGGGCTATGATGATATAAAGCCCCATAAGAATAATCAGTACGGAAATAATCCAGGAAGAATTGAGAATATCGCTGAGACAGCGGTCCGGCAGGCGCAGGCTGTTTGCCTCTTCTTCCACGGTCTGAGCCTTGGTCGGGGCATCGCCTTCACGCATGTCATCGAAGGTTAGAAGTTTTTCCTCGGAAGGCCGCATGAGCATGAACAACATCGGCAGAGTCAAAAAAAGCGCGATATTGATGCCGATGTTCATGACACTGCCCAGTGTCAAGGTGGTAGGAATGATTTCGGAAAGAACTCCAGCCTTGATCAGGAAGTTTTCCGGGGTGTTGACCACCAGCGGGATAGAACCTGACAGCCCGCCGTGCCAGGGAAGGAAGGTTGCGTATACGGCCGCTGCGGTCAAACGGTAGTCGACTCCCTTGACGCGCATGGCCAGCTCGCGGGCCAAAACGGCGGTGAGCACGATCCAGCCCCAGGAGATCATGGAAAAAAGCTGACCGGTAATCATAATGGTGGCATACACCCCAACCGGCTTGTTGATCTTCGAAGCAAGCCAATCGGTGAAACGGCTGGCGATGGGGCTGATGGCAATGGCGTATCCGGTGACCAGAATCAGCACCATTTGCATGGCGAACTTGAGAAGCATCCAAAAGCCTTTATACCAGGCTTCAGCAATCTTCACCGGTCCAACTTCCACTGCGAACAAAGCCCATACTGCGGCTATCAGTGTTAAGATCAGGGCAAAAATGAAAGAATCGGGCAACCAGCGTCTGAATCGTTCAGCAAAGAAAGTTCCTATCTGACCAAGCATTTTTTCTCCTCCTTCTCATTTCAGTTCATCCAGATTTTCGTATTCACTCAGGCAGTTCGGGTTAGCCAGGGCATCGCGGTTGGTGACCGGTTCACCGTGAACCACGTTGCGCACGGCCAACTCGACTTTTTTCATGTTGATGGTGTAGGGGATTTCGCTTACCTGGATCACCTTGGCCGGGACATGGCGGGGGCTGCAAGTCTCGCGGATGACCTTCTTGATCTTCTTACCCAGTTCCTCGTCAAGCGCGTTATCCCCGGCCATGGTAACAAAAAGCACTACCCGCACGTCATCTTGCCACTTCTGGCCGATCACCACACTGTCGGCGACCTCCTTCACATTTTCCAGGGCATTGTAGATGTCCGCCGTGCCGATACGCACCCCACCGGGATTGAGGGTGGCGTCGCTGCGGCCATACATGGTGATCCCCTTGGTCCGGCTGTTAATGCTGATGAAATCGCCGTGGGTCCATATGCCGGGATATTTGGTGAAATAGGCA
This sequence comes from uncultured Desulfosarcina sp., assembly GCA_963668455.2. Classification (GTDB taxonomy): domain Bacteria; phylum Desulfobacterota; class Desulfobacteria; order Desulfobacterales; family Desulfosarcinaceae; genus Desulfosarcina. The sequence goes on along the minus strand of CAXXOY010000005.1, from coordinate 885,696 downwards.
TTTTGGTAGCGCTGGCCATCGTCATCGTTCCAGAAGTAAATGGGCATGCTCGGAAACGCTTTTGTGCAAACCAACTCAGCGGTCTGATCAAACACCGGCTTGCCGTTATCGTCATAGGCGAATACTTCCAGGCCCAGCCCGCGCGCCTGCAGTTCTCCGGCATGAACCGGAAGCGTGGGTGAGCCCAACATGAAGCAGCCGTTGAGATCGGTGCCGCCACTGATGGACGCCAGCTGCATGTCGGCCTTGATCTCGCGGTAAGCGTACTCGAAGCTGGATACGGCCAGGGGTGATCCGGTGGAGCAGATCATGCGCAGCTTTTCCAGATTGCAGTCGCTGCCCGGTTTGTAGCCGGCCTCGTCCAGGGCGGCGATATAGCGCGCGCTGGTGCCGAAAATGGTGATGCCCAACTTCTCGGCCAGTTTCCACAAAACATCCGGACCGGGGTGAAACGGCGAGCCGTCGTAAAGCACCAGCGTAGCGCCCACGCCCAGGCCGCAGACCAGCCAGTTCCACATCATCCAGCCGCAGGTGGTGAAGTAGAAGAGAACATCGTCGCGCCTTAGATCGCAGTGCAGGATGTGCTCCTTGAGCTGGTTGGTAAGAATCCCCACATGGCTTTGCACCATGCACTTGGGTTTGCCCGTGGTGCCCGAGCTGTACATCACGTACAGAGGATGCTCGGCGGGCACTTGCACGAATGTGATTTCGCCTGCTGAATAGGGCGCCAGGAATTCCTCCCAGGCAACGGCATTGGGCACGGCCGCCAGATCAGGTTGCTTGCGCGTATAACCGACAACAACCACTTTCTCGACCTTGGGCAATTGATTGAGAATGCCGCCGACCCGCTCCAGGCTGTCGAAGGCCTTGCCATTATAAAAGTAACCGTCGGCGGTGATCAGTACCTTGGGTTCGATCTGGCCGAAGCGGTCCAGTACGCCCTTGATGCCGAAGTCCGGTGATGAGGAAGACCAGATGGCGCCGATGCTCACGGCCGCCAACATGGCAATGATGGTCTGGGGCATGTTGGGCATGAACCCGGCCACGCGGTCGCCCTTTTGGACACCGGCTGCCACGAGGGCCTGGGCCATGCGGCTGACTTCATTGTAAAGCGCTGCATACGTATAGGTCTCGATGGGCTGCCCCTCGCCCTTGAAAATAAGCGCCGGGCGATCATCTCGGTAGCGCAACAGATTCTCGGAAAAATTCAACTCGGCGCCTGGAAACCACTTGGCGCCGGGCATTTTGCAGGGATCGTCAACCACCTGGGTATACGGTTTGCTGGCAATGATGTCGGCAAAATTCCAAAATGCCCCCCAAAACTCCGGAATATTGTCAACCGACCACTGCCAAAGCTGGTGGTAATCGGTCAGTGACTGGTTGTATCGCTGGTTAACCTCAGTCATAAAGCGCATCATGTTAGATTTTTGAATAAGCGCTTCGCTGGGTTGCCAGAGTTTTTTTGGCTGATTCATGCTGTCTGCCTCCCTATAAGAAGGAACGGTTTGCTTGATTAATATCCAACCTTGTCCAACCCCTTGAGTCCGAGAATTTCTCTGGCCTCGGCCGGTGTGGCGGTTTCCACGCCAAGTTCATCGGCGATCCGTTTCAGCTTGGCCACCTGCTCCCCGCTGGTCTTGGCCAGAACACCCTTTTCAAGATACAGGTTGTCCTCCAACCCGACCCGGGCATGGCCGCCCATGAGAAGGGCATGTGTGGTCATGGCAAACTGGGCTCGTCCGGCGGCGCACACGGACCACTGAAAATCCTTGATCTGCCGGCGGGCGGTTTGCACCAGATAGACCAGATTCTCCACCGAGGCGGGAATACCGCCGAGGATTCCCATGACGAATTGCAGATAAACAGGCGTTTCTATCTGACCGGTATCAATCAGGTAGGCAAGGTTGTTGATCATGCCTACATCATAGATTTCGAATTCCGGTTTCGTCCCCTTCTCTTTCATCATCTTGACGAATTCCGTCATGGTGTGGAACGTGTTGGGGAAGATAAAGTCCTTGGTGCCGCCCAAGTAGGGTTTCTCCCACTCGTACTTCCATTTGCCCTCATATTTGGGAACCACATGGAACAGGGCGAAGTTGAGGGAGCCGGCATTCAGGGAAGCCAGTTCCGGCCCGAGGGTGGTAATTACCTTGCCGCGATTTTCCACCGTATCGCCAAGGCTGCCGCCGGTGGTCATGCACAAGACGATATCACAGCGTTTCTTGACCTCGGCGGCAACTTCTCTGAAAATTTCCTGATCCGCCATGGGCTTGCCGGTTTGCGGTTCACGAACATGCACATGGGCGACGGCGCCACCGGCCTCGTAAACGCTCATGACGTCCTCGATAATTTGCTCCGGGGTAATCGGTAAATACTCGGACATGGTGGGGGTGTGAATGGCACCGGTTATTGCCGCGGTTAAAATGGCCTTCGGCTTATCCATGACAATCTTTCCTTTTCCTCTTTAACGGTTACGGGACATAAATTACATCCATACATTTCACATCCCGATGATCGGCGGGAAGTGCATAATGAGGGATATTGGAATCAAAATAGACGCAATCACCGGCTTCCAGCAGGTATTCGTTTTCTCCATGGAAAAAACGCATGGCACCTTCGAGGACCAACACGATCTCCTCCCCCTCGTGCTGAAAAACCAGACTCTTTTTGGAATTTCCGGGAATCGTCAAAATAGACGGTTCCATTTTTTTGTTTGGATATGCGTGTGCCAGCGTCTCGTAGGAGTATCCAAAGCCGCCGTCGGTTTTGGCCATGAACTGACGGTCTTCTTTTTTTACTACAGAACAGAGGATTGCTGTGTTTTCTTCTCCGAAAAGTTGAGAGATTGTAACCCCCAACGCTTTGGCGAGAACAATCAGCGTCGATACGGGAGGAGATTTATGAGAATTTTCGACTTTTGACAGATAGCCCTTGGTGAGTCCGGATTTTGCGGCCAGGGTTTCCAGGGTGAGTTTGCGAGCCAGGCGCAGCGCTTTGATGTTTTTACCAATTTCGCATTCCGGAATCATTTGGATTCTCTAATCCTTCTGAAGGCGATACCTGGGGCTGACTCGGCAACTGTCGGAAATTCGAACGTGGTTTCCCAAAAAGAATCTTCGTTGCTTAAATTTCGGTAACAGTTTGTAAAAACAGTATTAATTGTTTGCTTTGAGCGTTTCCTGATTGGAAACCATAATTTTTTGAAATAGTCTTGTCAAGCAGTTTTTATACGATAATTCGTTTATATATGAATATTAGTTACTGAATATTATTTTGTTTGTGCGTCCAGCAACCCGATCAAGGACGGCTTCCCTTTTACCGATACCGATTGTCAGCCGAGCGCCTTAATAGCCCACAAATACCGAAGGTAATTGACGAGTCTTATGGGATCATGTATTCGATTTATATATCCATTGACGAAAACCGCTTGCCCGCCGCATCAACCATAAGGAGCAATCATGTCATCACTTGGCCATCTATCCGTCCGGGCGCTGAAGACGTTGATCGACAAGGGAGAACTCTCACCGCTGGAACTGATGCAGGCCACCCTCGATCGCATAGAGCGGATCGATCCTCAATTGAATGCCTTTGTTGCTCTCCGGCCGGAGGAAGCGCTTGAAGAGGCCCGCCGCATGACCGAAAACCTGGCCGCCGGTAAACCCATGGGGCCGCTGGCCGGAATTCCACTGGGGGTCAAAGACCTCGAAGACGTGGCTGATATGGTTACCAGTTATGGATCGGTCCCCTTCAAGGGAAACCTCGTGGCGGCGGATTCCATCCAGGTGGAACGTCTCAAAACCGCCGGTGCCATTGTGGTGGGCAAGACAAACGTTCCCGAGTTCGGATTTACCGGGTTTACCAAAAACAGATTGCACGGTGTCACTCGTAATCCGTGGAATCTGGAACGAACCCCGGGCGGTTCCAGCGGCGGTTCGGCGGCAGCCATTGCCGGCGGGCTGGTTCCGCTTTGCACGGGCTCCGATGCCGGCGGGTCGATCCGTATTCCTGCGTCCTACTGTGGGTGTTTTGGCTTCAAACCGTCTCTGGGGAGAATTCCGTTGGGGCCGTCGCCGTTTGTCAGTTACAGCAACCTTACCGTGGCCGGGCCCTTGAGCCGCGCGGTATGCGATGCGGCCATGTATCTAGATGCCACGGCAGGTGCCCATCCGGCGGACCCCTTCTCGTTGCCCAGGCCGAAGCGTCCTTTTCTGGCCCTCCTGAACGAGGCGCCCAAGCGATTGCGAATCGCCTACAGCCCAAATCTGGGCTATGCACGCGTGCAAAAGGAATTGGCGTCGTGCGTTGAAAAAGCAGCACTGGCTTTTGAAGAGATGGGGCATGTCGTGGAGTTGTGGGCTGGAGGCCTCCCTGACGTGGCCGATGTCTGGACGCCGCTCATCTGCACGGATATATATGCTCAGATTGGCGACATTCTCGATGACTGCCGGGATGAGTTGGGTCGAACCCTGATAAGCGTGGTTGAAAATACACGCAAACTTACCGTGGGAAATCTCACGGCATTTCAAAAAGAGCGGGCCGACATCAATAGAAAAATGGAAAAGCTTTTTCACTCTTTCGATTTACTTCTCACCCCCACCATGCCCACGGTTGCCTTTGAAGCCGGGGGGCCGCCGCCGTCTCAAATCGACGGGCACTCCATTCCGCTGCTTGGCGCGGTGGCATTTACCTATCCCTTTAACCTCTCGGGCCATCCGGCGGCATCCGTTCCGGCCGGTATAACCTCCGAAGGGCTGCCAGCAGGTCTTCAAATCATTGGTCCTCGTTTGCGGGACGATCTGGTTCTGCAGATGGCCCACGCTTATGAAAAAGTGAGGCCCTGGGACAACTGCCGGCCCGATCTTGAAGATTGAAGTAAAATAGAAATTGGCTTTTCGTCCTGTATGATTTGCTCGTTTACTTCTATATCTTTTCAGTGTGTCCGGTCTTGGTTTGCTTTTTATTTCAATCTGCTTTTATCCACCTTCCTTCTCCGCGATAGCATTGGCTATCAAGAAAAACCTTCAGATGGCGGCAGCGTGCGATATCGCACACCTAATCAATTGTTGCAATATCGTTACCGAAAAGTGCTGCGATGTATTAGTATTTTGTGAGAAATTTACTAGTTTTCGATTGCCGCTTCATTACCTTTTGCAATGCGTATTCGATTGACTTAAAAGGGCTTCAAGTGTTGTTGGATGGGGCTTTGAAATTTGTCTGTTGCTCAAAACACCGGTTTTTTACCGAAATGCCTATGAGTGCAATCCCCTGCAAATTTTGAGCTTAATTTTTGATTTTACGCATTGCAAAGAGGAGATTATGAAAAGGAAGATGACAACGAAGCTGGCCATTTTATTCTCGCTGTTGCTTTTGATGTTTACCGGCTGCAGCAACAGTGACGACGATGACGATGCAGCCTCGTCGGAAACCTTATATTTTAACCGTGTGGCAACATTCCCTGTGTGTTCGCAGATTGACGAGAATTGCGACACCGACGAAGAAACCGTCGCCGAGATCGTTGCCGCGAGCAGTGACTACATGACCTTAATCTACACCGACAGCCCGATGAATCAAATCGGATTCGTGGACATTACCGACCCCGCGTCCCCGGTTGGTCTTGGAACCCTCGAGCTTTCCGGCGAACCCACATCGATCACGGTCACCAACGACTATGCTCTCGTTGCCGTGAATACATCCGAAGACTATGTCAACGTCAGTGGTGAGCTGGCCGTCGTGGACATTGCAAACCAGAGCCTGGTAGCGACCATCGAACTGGACGGCCAGCCGGATTCCATCGCCGTCAGCCCGGACGGTTCGTATGCCGGTGTCGTCATCGAGAACGAACGCGACGAAGATCTCGACGATGGCGAAATTCCGCAGCTTCCGGCCGGGACCTTTTACATCATCACCCTTTCCGGCGAGCCCACCGAGTGGACCAAGACCGAGGTCGATCTGACCGGCCTGGCCACCATTGCCCCGACCGACCCCGAGCCTGAATATGTGGACATCAATTCGGACAACGTGGCCGTCATTACCTTACAGGAAAACAACTACATTATTCTGGTGGATCTGGCCACGGCCACGGTCACCAATAGCTTTACCGCCGGGACCGTGGATTTGACCCAGGTGGATGCCACCGAAGAGGATCCGGCACTCATTTCCCAGACGGAATCTCTCTCCGCCGTCCCCAGGGAGCCGGACGGTATCTCCTGGATCGACACCACTTATTTCGTCACTGCGGATGAAGGGGATATGGACGGCGGCAGCCGTGGATTCACCATCTTCAACACCGACGGCGAAGTGGTATACGAAGCGGGGAACAAATTGGATCATATGGCGGCCCGGTTTGGTCATTATCCGGACGGCCGATCCGAGAACAAAGGAAACGAACCCGAAAATGTCGAATATGGCAGCTTCGACGGCCATCCCTTCCTGTTTGTCAATTCCGAGCGTTCCAGTGTCGTCTTTGTCTATGACGTATCCGATCCAACCGCGCCGGTTTATCATCAAACGCTTCCGGCCGCCTCGGCACCTGAAGGTGCGTTGGCCATTCCTTCGCGCAACCTGCTGGTTGTAGCCAGCGAAAACGACGACCGGGGAGATAAACTGCGCGCGGGACTCAACATCTACTCATATGATGCCAGCGAGGCAAGTTATCCGACCCTAAAATCCTCGGATCGCGAAGATGGTACGCCGATTCCCTGGGGCGCCATGTCCGGCCTCTCTTCGGACCCGGACAACGATACGCTTCTCTACTCCATTGAAGACAGTTTCTATCAGCAAAACCGCATCTTCACCATCGATACCTCGACGACGCCGGCAACCTTGACTGCCGAAACCCGCATTACCGACACCAACGATGTTTTCGCAGCCGTGGCCGTAACCGAGCTGGCCGACGAATCCGTTGACGATACGGATGCCACCCGCCTGGAGGTTTTCGATTCAGCAGACCTGGCTTTAATGATCAACGACGACAAAACGGTCAATATCGATCCCGAAGGTGTTGCCAAGGCAAGTGACGGTGGCTTTTGGGTTGCATCGGAAGGCTCCGGCACCATTGGCGACGAAGACCGTCCCATCAATAGCCTCAACTTTCTTTTCAAAACCGACGCCGATGGCGTCATCGAGCAGGTGATCACGCTGCCCGACAGCGTCAACGCCAAGCAGATTCGTTTCGGTTTCGAAGGCGTTGCCGAGTATAACAGCAAAGTCTATGTTGCTTTTCAACGTGCCTGGACCGATGAGGATAATCCCCGCATCGGTATTTATGACACCACTGCGGATTCCTGGACGTTCCTCTACTATCCCCTTGACGAAAGGGAGTCCCAAAACGGCGGATGGGTTGGCCTTTCGGATCTGACTTCCCTTGGAGACGGTCAATTTCTGGTTCTGGAAAGAGACAACCAGGGCGGACCGGATGCCGCCATCAAACGGATTTACAAAATCGACACGAGCAGTGCTGCGGACGGCGATGTTCTCACCAAAACGCTGGTACGCGATCTCATGGACGATTTGGCCGCCCCTGGCGGTCTGACCTATGAGAAGATTGAGGGGTTGGCGCTGATGTCCAACAACGATGTATGGATCGTCAACGACAACGATGGCGTCGATGACAACAGCGGTGAAACCCAGCTGATGAACCTTGGCAATATCCAAGAATAATTTATCGCTGATGTTCCGCCATTCGTACTTGACGTAAATAAAAAAAGCTCCCAGCGGCTATTAAGGCTGGGAGCTTTTTTTTGTTTGTTCAGCAAGCACGCTATTCCAAATGCTGGATGATGGATTCAGTGAGGGAGTCATCGTCCTTTTTGAAAAATGGGATTAATTCCTCTGCAATGTCTTTCAAAGATTTAATTTTTTTTTCTTTCATCACGCCTTGGATGGTTTCCACGCCTTCTTCGATGAGTCGCAGGCCTTCGGCAATCTTGATAACGTCCTGTTTTTCCATTGCCACCTCCTCCTCAGCCCCATGATAAGGCTGATTTTGGTATTGGTTAATTGATGTCCATTGATGAAGGTCTCTAATTTGAGCCGTATTCGTTTAATGAAAATTTATCATTTGCCGGAATGATCCGCAAGCATCAACGAAAATCACATTGCTAAACAGTGATCTGCCTGTGCTTGCCTATGTGGTGCCATTATTTCGCATACAGCGGACTTTCACCGCGTTCCACACGACGAATGTTTTCAGCGACCACCCTTACGATGCCCTGCATGGACACATCCGTCGAGCCGGCAATGTGCGGCGTGGCAATCACATTATGAGAGAAAACAGGGTCCTTGGGATCCGGCGGTTCTTCCCAAAAGACATCCAGACCTGCTCCGCCAAGATGGCCTGTGGCAAGCCCATGCTCAAGGGCGTGTTTGTCGACCACCCCGCCCCTGGAGAGGTTGATGAGAAATGCATTAGGCTTCATCATTGATATCGTTTCGTGATTCATCAGGTGTTGACTTTCAGGTGTCAGCGGAAGACTGAGAATCACATAATCTGAGTCGGCCAGCAGCGTTTTTATCTCCTTGGATGTTCCGACCCAGTCCACCTCCAGGTCCCGTGCCGCGCTTTTCGCGGGGTTTCGTTTGATCCCCATGATGCGCACATCAAAGGCGTGTAAGCGCCTGATCAGGGCTTTCCCAATTCCGCCAAGGCCAATAATGCCCACGGTTTTGCCTTGCAACGAGACCCCTTGCGGCTCGCCCATTTTGCCCTGTGCCATACTTCTCGCAAAGACAGCGACCTTCCTGGACAATCCAATCATCATGTAAATACCCAATTCCGCGACGGAATCCGCGTTTCCGGAAATGTCGGTCGGAACGTTGCAGACCGGGATGTGCCTTGTTCTTGCCGCCTCGATGTCCACCATTTCAAGCCCGGCGCCGCATTGCTGGATCAATTTCAATCGATCCGCCGTCTCGATGAAAGGTTCGGTTATTGGCGTCATTGTAGGGATAAGGACGTCAATGCCCTGCAACTGTTCAATTTGAAAGTGCCCGGTGGCTGAGAATTTATGGTGAGGAACCGTTGACTGAAGTAAGTGAAAAAATCCTCCCCATGCATTTTCAGGTGCCGCGAAAAGTATGTTCATTGAACGCTTCCTCTGTCAGGATTATTCATGTCGGATTGCGCTACCGATCCAGGACTTCTCTAACTTTTTTGAGCATGTCCATCGAGCCAAAGGGTTTGGGCATAAATCCGGCGGCGCCGTTATCCAGCGAATCATTCAGATGACCACTGAGTGAATACCCACTGGAAATGAGAATCTTAATCTCAGGATTCAATAGTAACAGTTCTTTCAGGCATTTGTGTCCTCCCATGCCTGGCATGCTGATATCGAGAATGACAAGATCGATCTCATCCCCCTGCTCACGGTAAATGCTCAAAGCATTCTCTCCGCAATCAGCGAGGACGACTCGATACCCCCCGCGAGTCAACACCTTGTTCCCAAGATGACGGATTGGCGCCTCATCGTCAACCAACAAAATGGTTTCCTCCATGCCCCGGAAATCATCCGTGTCGGTTTCTTCGGTTTTCTCGGGAAAAATGCCGGAAGTGATCACCGGCAGGAAAATTATGAACGAGCTTCCCTGGCCTTGTTTGCTGCGGCAAATGATATGGCCGCCATGGCTCTTGACGATTCCATAAACCGTAGACAACCCCAGTCCGGTGCCTTTGCCAACCTCCTTGCTGGTGAAAAAGGGATCGAAAATCTGGTCCATTGTTTGAGTATCCATCCCCCAGCCCGTGTCGGAAACGGTCAGTTGGACATATTTTCCCGGAACCATCTCCGCGAACGGTCTTGTATATTCAGGATCCAACGTAACATTATCCGTCTCAATGACCAACCGCCCACCGTCAGGCATGGCGTCAAGAGCGTTTGTAAAGAGATTCATCAATATTTGGGCGATGTTTCCGATGTTTGCCTTAACCATCCAGAGATCGGGCAATAAGTTCTGCTCAATACTGATCATTTTGGGAAACGTTCGTTCAAGCATTTTGCTTGTTTCCCTGATCACCTGATTCAGATTGATGGGCTTGAGTTCCGGTTCCATTTTTCGGCTAAAGGTTAAAATCTGGGTCACCAGATCCTTGGCCCGTTCGCCGGCATTGAGAATTTCAGCTAACTGTGTTTTTTGGTGATTCGTTTTTCCAGCTGCGGCATCCTCAATCGCCAATTCCGAATAGCCGATTATGGTGGATAGAATATTGTTGAAATCGTGTGCGATTCCACCTGCAAGCGTTCCCAGCGACTCCATTTTCTGGGCTTGATGAAGCTGGGCTTCAACGAGTAGACTGTCCTCATGGCTTCGCCTGCGATGAATGGCAAGGGCGTAAAGGTCGGCCAATTGCTGAACCGCGGCAATATGAGCGGCAACATATTCAGCCGGTGTGTTGGCCAATGCAATTTGCCCGACAACCGTGCCCCCGTATTTGACCGGCATGGATAGAAATCGGTTCAGCGGGACATGGCCTTCCGGCAGCCCTTTCGACGCTGAGTGGCCGGCAGGAGAATTGGTGAAAAACGGTTCTCCAGTATTTAGCGCGTGCCCCCAAAGCCCGGGATACAGACCGTTCTCTCCCCTGGGGAAAATAAAATTTTTGCTCGAGTTCTCAATCTTACATGAATCGCCAAACCCATTCAGGCAATAAATCTTGTTGTCGAAGGTGGTCCTGTCAATTTCAGAGACAAACCCGTATTGGCTCCGGGTGAGTTCCCGGGCAAAGGAAAGGACCTTGGTGGCAATCTCATCCATATTCTGCTCTGGTGATATGAGCGCGTTGGACAACCCGGCAATGGCCTTGTTTACCCGTAACTCCCAGTCCAACTTCTCCTGTGCCGATATGCGTTTGGCGATGTCTCCTTTCAACTCATCTTGAACAGCCAAAAGCCGCTGATTCACTTTTCTGAAATACAAGGCCAGAAGGGTTGTGACTACTAAGGCCAGGGGAAGTGCGAGCTCGAGAAACTGAACAAAACTGAAATGATTTTTACCAAGAACGCCGTACCATTTGTTAAAAATCTGATCCTGTTCGTGGTGAGAGATGGCTTTCAGCCCTTTGTTCAGGATGCTCAACGCAAGAGGCCAGTCCTTGCGAATGGAATATACCAGATCGATCTTTTTCATGGAAAAGGCGAACTGTATCTTGCTGATATCAAGTTTGCCGGCTCCGTGATAGTACATGAAAGCGCCAAAACCGAATGTTGCATCGGCTTTGCGACGGATAACGGCAAGTATCGTTTCCTCCAGGCTATCAACTGGAATAATGGTTGCGTCCGTTAGCTTTTCGGCTAGTTTTTCTTGGAATTTGATGCCTTTCTGAATGACGATCCTTTTGCCGTTCAAATCCTCCCACTTTGTAATAGATAGAGGGTTTTTTTTGTGGACGAGGACCATCGGCAAAACATGATTGTAACTTTCAGAAAAATTAAAATGTTCCTTTCTTTGCGCAATTGCCGCCGAGCAGGCCAGGCCATCGATTTCCCGGTTTTTTGCTTTCTCCACCAATTCCGACCAGTTGCCAAGCTGTAATACGAAATTTGCACCAGTATGTCGGTTGATTGCATTCAGCAAATCTACGTCGTAGCCCTCAATGATCCCGTCCTGGTGGACGATAACATTCGGTTCCCATTTTTTGTCGATGCCTAGAACAATTCGGGGATGTTCTTCAAGAAATGACAGCTCTTCCGGGGTGAGTGGAGCCTGTGCAACCCGGCCCAATTCAGGCGGATGAATAATCAGAAAAGATATAAATCCTATGGACAGCAGCAACAATATGGCGCCAACGACCTGAGGTATTCTCAGCACAAGAATTGCCCTCCGTGGTACATTTGCTCACGTTAACGGATCTATTTTCTAAGTACCTGATATTAAATTGGAACAGAAGGGGCAGGTCTTAAAGGCGCTTTTTACAGAAAGCAACGATCGCGGAATTCCGAGCTGATGAGAGGAAAGGCGCCCGTGGACATACACTATTATTTAGCAGACGCCGCTAAGCATATCAACAATCTAATTCAGGAACAGATGACAAGGCGCACAGCAAAACAGGCCGCCAACGTTCGGAACTAAGCATCACTTGATTTGATCTAGTGCATCTTGGGTTGATTCGACGCCTTTTGTCGTACCTGACGTATAATCGGGAATTTCCAGGTAGGGAATGTCAACAACTTCAAACCACTCAAGGGCTAACGCGGCAACGATAATTAACAATGCATAGCCAATGACTTTTCCCATTGTTTTTAATCCTTTGAAAAGGTTGACGTTAGGTGGTGCATGTCCACGAACAGAAAGTTTGGTTGATATCGAGGTTCGAACAATTCCACCTCAGGCACATGGTTGTAAGGACAATGTTAAAAACCTGAGCGCAGTGTCGACATCGGGCAAATCGGCAATTCGTGGTTGGACAATATGCCTTATACCATTCAAAATCTTTGTAATCAGTTTAATGCCCACCAATCATTTTTGTCAAATTGCAGAATTGTCGGTTTGCGGGTAGGTCATTTGCTCAACCCATATTCGGGATGCTGAGTAGCATTTACATAGAGACGGAAAGCGTTTTCTTCATGAAAAAACGTTCAAAGCCTGCCGGATAGTCAGGAAGCTCCCCAAAGCAGGTGTAGCCCAATCGTTCATAGAACTCGCGGGCTTGAAACGAGAAGGTGTCCAGCCAGGCGCTGTGGCAGCCGCGCACAACAGCTTCCTGCTCTGCCTGAAGAATCAATGATTTGCCGACTCCCTGACCGCGCAAGGGTTCGGGCACAAAAAGCATTTCCGTGAACAACCAGCCAAGGGCGGTGCGGCCCCATAGGCCACCGATGACCTTGCCGTTTTGATCGTCGGTGATTTCAATTGCAAGCTGACGATAATCGTTTAGGCCTGTTCGTAAGGCGTTATGGGCGATGAGTAAATCGAGAATGACTTGCTTGCTTTCCGGATTCGGAACATCCGTTTTGCGAAGGGTAAAAGCCATCAGGCGCTTTCCTCGGTCCCGAAGGTGACAAACCCTGCGGCATGCACGGTGGATGAACTGGTAAGTTGAAAATTAGCCGTGTCCGCTTGAACGTCAAGGCCGGCCTTGATTTCGGATATTTCCCGGACGATTTCCTTGAAGTATTGGATGCCCACCTTTTGGGGAGCCTTTTCGGAAAGAGCTGAGCGTTTAAGCAAGGTGTCCAGATACTCTAAATAGACGGCGTTGTTGACATGGCCGTTGGGATCGAAATCCCCATCGCGGGTGGTAATGGTCACCGTTTCCCGGGGCTCGAGTTTTTTGTCCACGGTAAAATCGATGGCACCTTCATCCAACGCTTCCTCCATTTCATCGGTATAGGGCGAGGAAACCGATTTGGGGATTTTTGCGATTCGTTTTTTATTGAGATCGTAATAAAGCCACTGACTGGTAGCCTTCGCCACCGGCTCGCCATTGCAAAAAAGAATAAAATCCCTGCCGGCGCGAAATCCGTGGGAGCCTTTGTGCCAGGATTTCACGGTGAGTGTTTCCCGATAGGCCGGCATCCGCTCAATGCTTACCAGCATACGGTTTAAAATCCAGACCGCACCCTCTGCCACCATCTTCTCGGTGTGCAAACCGACCGATTCAGAGTGGTACAGCGCGGCACGCTGGAGCCGTTGAAACAGCACCGGCAGTTTCATCCGGAAACCGGTATCCACATCTTCGTATTCCACCAGGCTTTTCTGTTCGATTTTCATAGTATTCTCCCGAATCAGAAGGTTACCACGTTTGCCCGTTGCAGCCAATTGCGGCTTTGTTTAATCCACTGCTCGCCATCGATTCCTCGTGCCAGCTCCTCGGCCAGGTGCCGGACCCGCAGATTCAATCCCCGGTTGCGGCCAAGGCCGGCAATGCAAGCAGGGCAATTGGTGAGCAGAAGCGGCTCTGCATCTGTCTTTTGTATGGCGTCTGTCAGCGCATCGCGCTTGCGGGCGCGCATGGCCGCCGAGATGTCCGGTCGGCTGAGAACCAGGGTGCCGGCGTCTCCACAGCAATACGGCACCATAGCGGCGGTATGGCCCGCGCGGGCCAGAAGGTTTTCTCCTTCACCTTCAAGAGAGTCGTGGCAGGGAGCATGGTAAAGGCATGCGGAGGCGGCGTCGACGGTAAGACCATTGTCGATGGCCAGAAGGCTGACATCCGCCAGGGGGGCATCGAAAATGGCCGGCGCGTTCATGGCCGACAAGGCTTCGCGGCAGGTTCCGCAGCTCACCGCCACGGCGGAAAAATCGAGGTGGCCAAAGCGTTCGCGAATCTGATTTAGAATAATCGCCACGCGCATGGCCTGGCTTTCATGGGTCTTCTCTTTGGCATTGACCAGGGCCGGAAACCCGCAGCAGAGATAAGGCGGCGGCAGGATCACGCGGAAACCGGTGTGGATGAGAATATGGATGGCGGCCAGGGACACCTGTGAGTAAAGGCGCTCCGATCCGCATCCGGGAAAGTAGAAAAGCGTGGCCCTGGGTGCATCCTCGGGTTCCACGATCACCGCCTGGTTTTCGTTGCAGGCGGGCAGCCGGCTGTACAGCGTACCCATCGGTACCGGCGGCATGGCTGAGCGGATTAAGTTCGTGAGACCGCCGCGGTTTGTTTTTTTCTCACCAGGCAAAACGTCCAAAGCTCGGGCCGCGGCGCGTTGCATCCGGCTGCCGGCCCATAAGGCCACGGGGCGCAGGGCGGAGTTGACGGTTCGGGATCGATTGTCCAGATAGGTGAGCGCAAAACGGGTGGGCAAGGCGGTTTTGCGATGACGCCGGGACGTGAGAATTTGTCTTTCCAGAAGGGTTACCGCCCCGCTGTCGATATTTACCGGGCAAGGTGGCTGGCATTTGTGGCAGACCGTGCAGTGATCGGCAACCTGGTTCAGATGTTTGAGCACATTAAAACCAGTGGAACGGAAGCGCTGGGTTTCGTACAAAAGCGCCTCGATCAGGGCCACCACGGCCAGGTTTTTGTTGCGCGGGTGGTAGAAAAGATTTTCTTCCGGGTGGAACATGCCACAGGGCGTTTTGCACCGCCCACAGCGCACGCAACCGGAGATCTGCTCGGCAAGATTTTCGAGCCGGGCATGGCGCAGAATACTCGCCTCCAGCCCCAATAGATTGAATGACGGCGCAAAGACCAGCGCCGACGCCCGCCGGTCGCTGAGCTTGCCCGGATTCATGACTCCTTCCGGGTCCACGGTTTTTCTGTATCGGTCAAGGGCGTCGATGCGATCCTGATCCAGATACTTGAATTTTGTGAACCCGATGCCGTGCTCACCGCTCACCACGCCGTCCAGTTCCACGGCCTTGGCCATCACCATGTCGGCGGTTTCGGCGGCGCGGATCATCATCTCACGGTCGTTGGAGAAAACCGGAATGTTGACATGAATGTTGCCGTCGCCGGCATGCATGTGGGTGGCGATTACGATCAGGCGCGAGCGGGTGTCGGCGTAGATCTCTTCGATCTCGGTCTTGATTTTGACATATCCGCTGAACAACTCGTCCAGTTCAGCTTTTAACTGCCGGATGTGGGTTTCTTCCTGCAGGTGATGCTTGCCGGACAGCCGGATGCGCTCCAGGGCCGCCATGAACAAGGACTTGGCGGCGGGCAGCTTGGCGGCCAGCCACTCGGGATCTTCCAGGGGCGTGGCGGTTTCCAGGTGCGCGCCCAGGCGGAACACCAGGGATAATTGGTTTTCGCGCTGCTCCTCGGCATTGATGTCATCGGCGAACTGGGCGAACTCGGCCAGGGCTGAGATGGGCAGAACGATATCCTCGTTCAATTTGAAGGATTGGGTTCGCCGGGCAATGGCCCCCAGCCGTTTACGATCCCGCCAGAAGCGCTGGGCCTCCTGGTCGTTCTCGGCAATAAACAGATGGGTGTTGGGATAGTCGGCCATGAGCGCTTCCAGCCGGGCAAGGCCACGGTCGATCTGGCTTTTCTCGTGGCCCACCATGTCCACCAGCAGGACCGCCTTGGGTAGATCCTGGCGCGGGGCTTTGACCTTGTAGTCAATGGCGCGAACGTAAGCATCGTCGAAATGCTCAAGGGCCATGAGGGTTTCCTCGCCCCGGTTGGCGAAGGCTTCACACACGGTGGTGATGGCTCGGCTGGCCTCGTCCATGTCCGCGCCGAAAAACTCCAGGCAGCAGGTGGCCGTGTGAGGATAAGGGCGGTGGAGGACAAAGCGCGCCGAAGTAATGATGCCGTCGGTGCCCTCCTTTTGCAAACCGGGCAGGCCACCCAGAGCCTTGTTGGTGATATCCTTGCCCAGGCCGGGCCGGCGGATGTCCAGGCCGGTTAGGGTTATTGTGCGCACGACGCTGCCCGTATCGTCGATCACGTCGAAGCGCAGGGCATCCTCTGGCAGGATGCGGCGCCAGGCGTGGTCCACGCGCCGGATGGTGTACTGCCTGCCGTCAGGCATGGCCATGCTGAATTCCAAAACGTTGTCGATGGCCGTGCCCCACAAAACGGCTTTCTTGCCGCCGGCGTTCTCGGCAAGATTGCCGCCGATGGTGCAGGCCCAGTTGCTGGTGGGGTCGGTGGCGAAAACAAATCCGTACGCCTTGGCGTATTCCATGGCCGCGTTGGTGATCACGCCGGCTTCCAGATGCAGCACCGCGCCATTTTGGTTTTCTTCAATGCCGTGAATGCGGTTCAACCGTTCGGTGTTGACGATTACGCAACCTATGTCCAAGGGCACACTGCCGCCGGTAAGCCCGGTGCCGCCGCCGCGGGGAATGATTTTGAATCCGTCCTCGGCAAGGACCTGGATCGCCTGGCAAACCTGGGCTTCTTCGGATGGGCGAATCACGGCCAGCGGCAGGCAAAATCGCCAGTTGGTGGCGTCAGTCACGTGCGAATTAATGGTGAATGCATCCGTACAGACGTTATCCCGGCCCACGATGGGGCCCAATTTGCGAATAATCCGGCGCTGGGCGTCACGGGTTTGGCGGATTCCGGTATCGGCTTCGTCCAGGCAGCGCAGGCAATTTTCGATCACCGGGGAAATCGCGTTCTCCCGGCCGGCCGCCTGGCGGATCAGCTCCAGATCCTGGCGCACGGTATCGAAATAGCGTTGTTGAAAGCGGGGGGAGGCGATCAGATCCTGACGCAGAAAGGGGTTTCGCCGCAGCATGAACATATCGCCAAAAAAGCGCGCCATGGGGCGTTTCTGCGGGCCGCCCCTGGCAAGCAAGCGACTTTTTTGAAGGTGGCCGAAGCCGTCGTCGCCGATCAGCAAACGCACGATCTGGTCATCATCGGCCGAGGTGTAATTGTACGGTATGGTTCTTTCGTTTTTCGACATTTTACGATGCCACTTTTTCAGTTCAGCAAAAAACCCTCTGGAAATCATACTTCAGGCGGTTTGGCAACCACTGGAAGATTAAAAAACCCAAGTTAGAAAAAAAACTGCCGATAAATTAGAGACCATGGCCTAATTAAAACGCAAGGGGATGTGACTGGGATGCAAGACGACCATCGGCTGGGAGGTCATTCGGATTTTGACCGTGAGACCTATTTAAAAATATTAATTACCATCGCAAGGGCCGATAAGGAAAACGGACCTCCCACCTATTTTTATATTCGTAAACAGGCCATTGAAATGGGCGTGGATTACGAAAAGATACTCAGGGACACCACCGATCAGTTCACCATCCGGCCACACAAGGTCTCCCGTCTTACCGCCTTGAGGGTTCTCAGGGATGCCATCATTATTGCGTCCATGGGCAACAGCTTTACCCTGTCGGAAAAACAGAACATATACACCTATGCCGAACAGTTGGATATTCCCCGGTCTGATGTGAACGAACTGGAGATCATTGTGCGAGAGATGAAAACCCTGGAAAAGCGCTGGGACCAATTGGTGGCCGGCCATCCCAACGAGTAGAGATTGTTTTTAGATTAAAAACCGGGAGGTTTATCCCGGTTTTGTGCGCTGTGGGGTCCCACGCAGAGCGTGGGAACCAGGTGCAAGCTTACGGAACGGTCTTCAAAAACGCCTCAAACGCAGCGACGGCATCCTTGCCGTCAGCGGTGGTGACACCCTCAAGCCATCCTTTATAGACCTCCGGGTGCGCCTTGATCCATTTCAGACCGGCTCTTTTCGGTTTAAGGCTTTTGTCAGCCTCGTATCCATTGTTTCTCCTTTTTCTTTGGGGTTAAATAGCACCTGAATGAATCGGGTTCAGCGGGCGTCGATGCATATGGCTCTTTGAATCATCGGGCCGCCTCCCCGCCTGCTTCCCCATGGCGGTAATAGGGCAAGGATTCCGGCGCAAGCGGCGTATTGCCGAGAATCAGATCGGCGGCTTTTTCCGCGATCATCATGACCGGCGAATAAATGTTGCCGTTGGTTACATAAGGCATGACCGAGGCGTCCACCACGCGCAAATTCTCAATGCCGTGGACCCCCAAGGTCGGATCGGTAACGGCCATATCTGAAGAGCCCATGGCGCAGGTGCAGCTGGGATGGTAGGCCGACTCGCCTTCGCGGGCCACGAAATCAAGAATTTCCTCGTCGCTTTGAATGTTCTCACCCGGCGCCAGCTCAGCGCCGCGGAATTCGTCAAAGGCCGGCTGGGTCATGATTTCACGGGCCTTTTGAATGGCCTCCACCCACTCGCGGCGTTCCTGTTCGGTGGAGAGATAGTTGAAACGAATGCTGGGATAGACCGTCGGGTCGGCGGACTTGATTTTGATCCGTCCCCTCACATCTGTATTCATGGGGCCGATGTGCACCTGGTAGCCATGCCCCTGGCGCGGCGCCGAGCCGTCGTAGCGAATGGCGATGGGCAGGAAGTGGAACTGGATGTTGGGGTGGGTCACCCGATCATTGCCACGAATGAACCCGCCCGCCTCGAAGTGGTTGGTGGCCGCCTCGCCGGTTCGGCCGAAGAGCCATTTCATGCCGATCCACGGTTGCCGGTACCACTTGAGCGCCGGATACATGCTGACTGGTTTTTTGCAGGCGTACTGCACATAAAGCTCGAGGTGATCCTGAAGATTTTGGCCCACGCCGGGAAGATCCTGGACGACATCGATGCCCAGCGCCGTCAGGTCGTCGGCCCGCCCAATGCCGGAGAGTTGCAGCAATTGGGGAGAGTTGATGGCGCCGCCACAGCAAACGATTTCTGCCGCATAGGCGCGATGCAGGCGCTTGCCCTTTTTATACTCGACGCCGATGGCTTTTTTGCCGTCAAAGAGAATCCGGGTTGCCATGGTGCGGCATTTGACGGTCAGGTTGCCGCGGTTTTTCACCGGGTGCACATAGGCCCTGGCCGCGTTCCAGCGACGACCGCGATAGCAGGTTCGATCAAACCGGCCAAATCCCTCCTGCTGAAATCCGTTGACATCCTTGGTGAGAGGGTAGCCGGCCTGGCGCGTGGCCATGAAGAAGGCGTCAAAGAGGGGATTGTCGCACTCAGGGGTGGTCAGGTACATGGGGCCCGCCGCCCCCTGATAGGCGTCGGCGCCGATCATGCGGCGCTCGAAACGTTTAAAGTAGGGCAGGCAGTGGGCATAGGACCAGTTCTGCAAACCGTCTTCCTGGGCCCATTTTTCATAGTCCATGGCGTTGCCGCGGATGTAGATCATGCCGTTGATACAACTGGAACCGCCCAGAACCTTGCCTCGCGGCTGGTAGATGCGGCGATTGTTCATGAACGGCTCGGGATCGGATTCGTACCACCAGTTGTACGTCTTGCTGGTTAGTGGATACGTCAGCGCCGCAGGCATGTGGATGCGAAAATCGAGACGATGATCCGGGCGGCCGGCTTCCAGCACTAGGACCTTGTGCCTGGGGTTTGTGCTCAGACGGTTGGCGAGGACAGAGCCGGCCGAACCGCCGCCAACGATGATAAAATCATATTTGTTCATGAACGATCTCCTCTAATGTTTCTATTGAGCCCGATCCGGGCTTTTCAAACAGGCTCGCAACAGCGAGTAATGGTGACTAATGCTGGAGAGCGCCCGCATGGGCTCTCCGTCCACAATGGCGCGGGTGGTATCGAGCCAATTGGCGGCAACCTTTTGTCTGTATTCAAGATCTTCGTAAAGCGCATAATCGTGAGAACTGAATCCCATCTGCAAGGCATGCATCACCCATTCGAACAAAGGGCTTCTAGCCATGCGTACCAACATGAGATTAAGCTGACGATCCAGCTCTCCGGTGACGGCCAAATCGGGATCAGGGGTCGCCATCAGTTCTCCGAGCTGAACCACGGCTGCCAGCAGCGCCTCCTTTTCGGTCCGGGTGCCTCGGGAAATGGCCAAGACAGTTATGGTTCGATCAATACTCTCCCGGAATTCGATCACTTTTTCCGGCGCCATGGGGTGTTGTTTGAGAAAAAGAGACAAGGATTCGGACACATTGGCCATTTCCAGCTCGCGAACATAGGCCCCGCCTTTGACCCCTTTGCGCACCTCCAGCAGTCCCTTTTGCTTCAATATTTTTATGGCTTCGCGCACCACGCCGCGACCGGTGCCAAACTGATGCTGCATTTCGCGCTCGCTCGGCAGGCGCTCACCCGGTGTGAGACGACCGTCCAGAATGGCTGCTTCGAGATTGAGGGCAATATCCTCGCAGGCCCGGCCGTTTTGGATTGGCTTGAAAATGTCATTTAGAAACGCTCTGTCCATGTTTGGTAGTACCTTTTATGGTGATTAATTGCAATTTGATGGCTATTTGGATCGAATTTGTTCATTTTGGTAGGACCATTTAGTGGCATGTATTGATGGACTTGTCAAGGCAGCCTGGGGGATTTGCAGGGCAATCGCTGGTAATCTTGGCATCATGATGCTAATGGCTGACAGCTAATCGCTTCTTCCATGTCTTAAAAAATAGTCTTGCCCGGTATCGGACAGTTGTAGTAGTCAGGGTGATACGAAATCGCCTTGCGGGAAGCTGCTCTGGAAGTAATCAAACCTGCCGCCCATACTCGCGGAGATAAAATCTCATATAAAATTGTGATGTCATCTTTTTCTTTTTTGAGTGTTCGAGAGGCCCTTGCCGTGTGGGTTGAGCCTCAATCAATGACTTGCAACAAAGGTACAAGGAGGATGTTGAATGGTTGGAAAAAAAATTTGGCTGGTGTTGGCTGGAGTATTCTTTTTGTTCAGCGGATGCGCGTTTCATTCCACTTCAAAAAACTGGCATGGGTTGATGGGCGCTGACGGAAGTCCGGCGTATTACAAGAAGACCAGCAAAGTTGCGATCAATCTTCTGGTGGCGGTTCCGTTTATCGGTAATGTCAGCCTTGACGGAATGGTCGAGGACTTAACCCAGGCCATTGCCGAGGAAAATGGCAACAACGTCCGAATCGTTCAGGGATCGAGCGAAAACTACTGGTATGGCTTTCCGCCTTTCACCTGGCTCCTGACGCCTGTGGTGACCACGGTTTCGGCTGAGTACACACCCGAGCAGGCGGCCTATGACAAGGATCAGGAAGAGATTCGAAAAAATGAAGAAAACAACAGCGGGTTGAATCCCATGAAGTGGTAGCACACATATGGAAATGTCAAGGGGCAAGGGTTAAAACAGCTAGTCCTTGCCCTTTTCCTTTTACTCGAAGCCTTTTTGCATGTCTTGCGCATGAGGAGGACGCGCTCTCTCCGGAGGCGGACCCGGTGGACGCATTTCATGCGGGTTGGAAAAAGAGTCCTTTCTGTCGCCATTCGGTGGCGGTGGGGGCTGAGCACCTTTTTCACGGAAAGGCGGGGGGGCCATATGCTTCATTCGCTCTTCGATTCGCTCCAGGGCTTTGGTAAGCTCTTTTTTTTGTTGTGAATTGAGTTCTTCTCCGATCTTGAGGACATAACCATCGAATAATTGTTTAATTTGAGGTGCGGTTTTTTTCATGCGCCGCGTGATTTCCTGGTGCATGTCATCCATCAATTTATTGACGTCCTCCCATTGATCGTCGGAAAGATTTAGTTTTTCAAGCTCCCTGAAGAGGATCTGGTTCGGTGGCGGCGGCGCCTTGGGGTCCAGGAAGTGTTGAATCCGGCTTTGGAATAACAGTCCGGTTCCAACCGCCCCCACGAGCACGCCAAGGGCAAATATCAGCAGGATGCCTGAAAGAACTTTCCACTTATGCATTCAAAGCCCCCTTACATGCCAAACATTTCAAACAGGCTGAATCGCTCGGGATTGTTCAGCGCCAGCGACGCAATATCCAGATCAGGGTTCAACCCATGATTATAGAGCCATACGGCAATGATGAGGACAAGCCCGCCTGCAACCGGTGCCAGGCGCCAAACGGCCTGGTTAAACAAATCGATGGGCGATAGCTGGCCGACCATTTCGCGGCGAATCAGATGAATGTGGCGCAGTACATTGGCTTTCCATTGTGAATTGATGGATGCCGGTTTTGATGCGCCGACGGCCAGATAAACGTCCTTTAAGACGTCTTCCGGTTGGCGGCATTGAAATTCAGTCGGTTTCATGAGGCCTCCTCGTCCTTTTCGACAAACCTTCCAAAATACTCCTTAATTTCTTTCGTGACCGATGGGCGCGCACTTTCACGTTAACAGCGCTCCAGCCCAGCGATTTGGCGGTCTCCTCAACAGACCGCTCCTGCAAATGAACCAGTTCGACCACCATACGATCCTTGGGAGACAAATGGGACATTGCCCACTCCAAAACCTCCCGGGCCTCCTGTCGTTCCAACTGTCGTTCGTAGTCTTCCCGTGATTGCTCGGCCATGGCATGATCGAGCCAGTCTTCATGAGTATTGGAAAGACTGCTGATGGCTTTCTCCTTGTGGCGGTATTGCCTGCGCAAAGCATCGTAACAAGTCTTTTCCGCGATCGAGGAAAGCCAAGCGCCGAATCGTTCGTGGTTTTTGCATGATCCCAGTGAACGATACGCGCGGATAAATACTTCCTGGACGGTTTCCTGAATCACATTGGCCGGTACGTGAAACCTGACCTGATTCACGACAGCGGTTTCATATTTGACCATCAGCCCTTCAAAGGCATTGGTGTCGCCGCCCAGAACGCGTCCGATGATGGCCGCGTCTTCATTGTTTGTATGCTTTGGTTCGATGGTTGCTTCCACATTATCCTTGAAGCCACGAGTTATTAAAAAAACAATATCATGCGCACCTCCTTCAAGTAAAATGCGTTCTTTCACATCGATCCGCTTTTATGTCGAAAAGGCCTTCAATCCATCTTCAAGGCAAGAGGCATCGTATCGGACAACACCCCGCTTGATAAATTGACGCTGATGTCGGTGCTGAAATCAAGATTTTCCAAATCGCCATCGATCGTCACGGTGGCGGGCTCGTCAAGGGACAGGTATGCGCCGCAGGCCTCCGTGTTTTCACAGATATAATTGTCGCCGTCCGGATTGGTGCCGGCATAGATGGCGTATGTGTCCCCGTAGCTCAGCCCGGAGAACGTATAGGTGTAAACTCCGTTTTCGCCGCTGGTCTCGACCTGTTCCACGGTTTCCAGGGTGTCCGCGTCCAACAACAGGATGTAGTGATAGCCGCCGTCCGAGGAAGCCTCGGTGGAGCCAACCTTCATGGATACCGTCACCTGGGCCGTGTTGACATCGGAGGTGAACGTCACCGAGGTCGAGTAGGTGCCATCCTCCAGGCCGTCCCTGCTGACCGAAAACGCATAGGTCCCCAGCCCATATATGTCCACGGACGAAGCGGTCACCGTCAGCCAGTCAGCGTCCCAGACAATATCGGTAACCTCAAGCGGGTCGTCCTCGTCCTCACCACCACTGTTCGATACCGTTACCTCGGCGCTGGTCTGGCTGGTGCCGAAACTCAGACTGCTCGGGCTGACGGAAAGAATCGGTGTGAGATCGCCGTTTTCACCGCTTTCATAGGCAACCTGCACGGCTTTATAGGCATCTATCAGCCCCCACCCGTACTCCTCGTCCCAATCGCTGTCGCCCAGATCGGTGGTCAGGCTGCCGGCCTGTAAAAGCGCATCGAAATTGTCCGGCGTCATGCCGGGGAAAACGGCTTTCATCAGGGCCACCACGCCGGCCACATGGGGAGCGGCCATGCTGGTGCCGATACAAAAGGCGTAGCCCATCTCTATATCGCCGCTGCTGTCATCGCCAATGGTGCTGAGTACGCCATCCACATAGCCATCACCGTTGGAATCCGTGGATGATCCGCCGGGCGCTGCGATATCAACGGTTTCGCCGTAACTGGAATAGGAGGCCAACGCCTCGTCGTAGCCGACGGCGCTCACCGATACGACGCCGTCATAGGCGGCCGGATAGCTCTTGATCGTATTGCCGTTGTTGCCGGCCGCGGCAATGATAATCACCCCGGCTTCGCGGGCTTCCTCGTAAACTTCCGCCTCGCTTTTGGAATAACTGGTGCCGCCTAAACTAAGGTTTATCACATCCACCGCATGGTCGCGCCGGATACCATCGTAATCGGTCGACAAACCGGCGGCGTAAAGCACCGCCTGCTGGATGTCATAGCTGGTGCCGCCTCCATACCCCAGAACCCGCAGGGGCAGAATTTTCGTGTTCCAGGCCACGCCGGCCACCCCGGTATCGTTATCCGATAAGGCGGCGATGGTGCCTGACACATGGGTGCCATGAAAAGAGCTGCCGTCGTCCACATCGTCCTGGTCGCCGGGGTCGGCAGGATCATCGTCGACGCCGTCACCATCGAGGGAGATCTCGGTATCGGAAATGAAATCGTAGCCGTCATCGAGAAATTGGCCGGTCAGGTCAGGGTGATCGAACAGTACGCCGGTATCGATAACAGCCACCTCGACATCGCTGTTGCCGGTGGTGATATCCCAGGCCGATGGCAGATTGATCAGGGGGTAATGCCACTGGTAGCTGTAATAGGTGTCGCCGGGAACCGTCATGGCCTGACGGATATAGTTGGGCTCGACGTATTTCACGCCGGACTGATTGGAAAGCCCCCGCACCATCCAGAGGGTTTCCATCTTGGCGCGTGTGGTCTCATCCATTTTGCCCGGCGCCATCGCATGGGACACGGCCTCGGCGATACCCAGGTTCTCGAAAAGGGTTTCCCTGTCCACCTGGCTGGATGGTTTGAGCAGGCGCGGATTTTCGGTTTCTCCGGCACTGGCGGTAAAGCCCATGACTGACACCTGGGACCCATCGCCGGCAAGACGCGTGATCTCATTGGCCGATGCCTGATCATTGAACCGGATCAGAACCTGCCCGGGCACGAATGCGTCACTGAGCGTCAGGGGATATTTGGCCGATGCCGTGCTGGTCCGGCCAATGCTCAAAGCGTAGCCGCTGGCGGTTCGGAAAGGACCGTCCGTGGCCGCCTCAATGCGAATGTAATAGGTGCCGGCATCTTCCACGGTGATAGAGTCGACGGAATCGCCCGATGTCAAGGATGCGTCTTCCTGGTTTTCATTCTCGTCGTAAAGGTAGAGGTTTAAATCTGCGTTTGGTGACTTTGATTCCATCACGAGGGTAATGGCCGTATCTTCGGTCAGCGTGACCAGAAAATAATCGTCCGGATCGCTGTTCGCGCTGACATATCCACTGACCGTTATGGGGTCTGTGATGGATTGGGCGTCGTCGAAAGAATCGTTGGAAGTAGACGTGGCGTTGGTATCGTTGGTGTCGCTGTCGCTAACCGCATAGGAGGCGGAGGTGACCGTGCCGCTGATGGAATAGGTCTGCGATGCCGACTCCTGGACGCTGATCTTTTTCGTGGCGCTGTCCGTAAGGTTTTCGTCGTCGGTAACGGTCAGCACCGCCGTAAAGGTGCCGGTTTCGGAGTAGGTGTGGCTGGTTGTTACCCCGCTGCCGGTATCGCCATCTCCAAAATTCCATGCATAAGCGGTTATGTTGCCATTGCTGTCCGTTGAAGAAGATGCGTCGAAGGCAACGGTCAAAGGGGCGCTGCCACTGGTCGTGGAAACAGAAAATGCGGCTTCGGGCGCATCTTCCTGAATGATGATCTCATGGGTGGCGCTGTCCGTGAGGCCGTCGTCATCGGTAACGGTCAACTGCGCCGTGAAGGTGCCGGTTTCGGTATAGGTGTGGCTTGCCGATTCCCCGCTGCCGGTACCCCCGTCGCCAAAATCCCACGCATAGGCGGTTATGCTGCCGTCGCTGTCGGAAGAGCCGGATGCATCGAACTCGACGGTTAAAGGAGCGCTTCCGGTATCTGTGGACACCTCCATTTGTGCGGTGGGGTTACTGTTCTGCGTGTCGTCCCCGCCACTGCCGCCGCACCCCGGAAAAATTGTAATAAATATGAACAAAAATAAAGCAAAAAGGAGATGGCGCGCCTGTTTACTCCGCGAGCCGTTTTGCTTTTTAAGAAAGTTCATTTTTTTGCTCCTGAATAAAGCCTGTTCGAATATATTATAGTCGCCGGGTTCGCTAAAATGGTTACGACCCAGCCTCATGTTTTTCTGCCGTGCCGACAGATGGCTGAATATGGCTTGATTAAAAGCCGTTGGCAACGGGCAAGGCTTTAAAAAGGGCCAGGCCGCGCCATTTGAATCAACGTAATGGACACAGCCTGGCAGTCGTAGGACATGAACTTCTTCTATTTGGAAAAAGTGGTGTTATTGC
Source organism: uncultured Desulfosarcina sp. (assembly GCA_963668455.2). GTDB lineage: Bacteria > Desulfobacterota > Desulfobacteria > Desulfobacterales > Desulfosarcinaceae > Desulfosarcina. The sequence continues at coordinate 859,147 of CAXXOY010000005.1, read as the reverse complement.
GGCGGCTCGGGCGGCCGGGGAGGATTCTGGAGCATTTCCTCAAGCGTTTCCGCCTGTTCGTCGGTCAACACAGCCTTGATTTCGTCCATCATCTGCGATTGCAAATCATTTATCTGGCTTTCGTAGGTGGCGCGAATGGCATCTATGCTGGTTTGCTGATCGTCGGTAAGATCCAGGGAATCAAAAAGCTGGGGGCCCATCATTCCAGGAGGAGGGCCTCCGGGGCCGCCGCCGGGCATGCACCATGAGGCGGATGAAACCGCCAGCGTCAATCCGAATACGACAACTGCCACTGTTTTCATTTTCATAATCGCCTTCCTTTCGGCTTAACTGTAAAAATATTTGAGCAAGTATGGTTTGGGTTCCGGCAAACCTTATGTCGAACGACAAAGGTGTAGTCGACATGCGCGCCAAAATGGTTACGCAAAATAAAATGTTTTTTTGTGTAACTTTTTTCTTTGCCGGGACGACTCAAACCAGAAGAAAAGCATGAACCTGAAGCGGATGCTTTTGAAAAGGTTGTGCGGATAGTGCTATTTCTAATTTACCTGAGGGAAAAAACGATATGATGATCGATAGTTCCATCCTCTTTGTCAGCCAGGACCCTTCCCTGGCGACCAAAATCAAATCAAAGATGAAATCGAAGGGCTACGAGGTTCAGCGACAGGATGACAGCAGCAAGGCCGTTACAATTGTCAACGAAAAGCCGCCGGCGTTGGTTCTTCTGGAAAAGGCGCTACCCAACAGAAGTGGCTTTTCCATCTGCCAGGAGATGCGGAAAAACTACGGCGGACCGCTCATTTTCCTGACAGACGAAAAAAACGATGTCGATGAACTATTTGCGTTTGAGATCGGCGCGGACGATTATATCGACCGGGCGGTTCTTCCGGATATCCTGATTGCGAGGATGACGGCGCTTTTAAAAAGAACCGAGATAAACCCGATGCATTCCAAATCGGCGGTGAATATCGGTGACCTTACGGTCATGCCATCCAGGCGGGAGGCATTTGTCAGCGGGCAGGCGATGCGCCTGACCAGTATTCAGTTCGATCTGCTTTGGTACATGGTCAAGCATTCGGGAACGGTGGTGAGCCGCAACGACCTCAGTCAGTTGCTTTACGATACGGATTATAACGGTATCGATCGCTCCATCGACGTTTATATTTCACGTATCCGCAATAAGCTTGGCGACGACCCCACCAATCCGGTCTACCTTAAAACCGTGAGAGGGGTCGGCTATCTCTTTGCCGGTCCCTGATAGGCCAGTTCGATAGAAATTATCGTAAAAACAAATAAAGATGGCTTCTCGCAAAAAGGTCCTGACGAAAAGCCATCTCTTTCGTTTTCGATAATGAACGTGAGAAATGTACAGGGAAATACGGCGATCAGGCGGTGGCGTTTGTGCGGACAGGGGCCGGATCAGATGGCGGCGGTCACTTGAACGGAGTTTGAGTGATCATGCGTTAAACGAATAGAACGTTCCACTGGAATAGGGCGTTGTCGTTTGCCCAGGGATTCCGGGCATGGTGTTTGTTTCGTCCGATTTCGTCACCAGGCTGGCCACCTTTAGATAATTTCCAATGCCGTTCATGTTGGAAAACTGCTCCTCGGGCTGATTTTCTTCCAACGCTGCAAGGGCCTCCTCTTCGCTGAGTACACCGTCGCCATCCTCGTCATAGGCGTCGATCAGCGCTTCGGTGGTTGTTTCTTCACTCGTGGCGTTACTGATCATTTCGGCGATGGTTTCGGTCTCGGCTTCGTCAAGGTAACCGTCCTCATCTTCATCGGTGTCAGTGAAGATCTCGGAAAGGCCGCCACCCCCTTCCGGCGGCGGCCCCATACCTCCCGGCGGCGGTCCCTTTGGACGATTATCTTCCATGAACGCCTTCGTTTCCTCCTCGCTCAGGATCCCATCCCCGTCTTCGTCGTAGGTGGCGAACAATTCATCCTTGTCCACCTCATCACCTGTCATTTCTGACAGATGCGTGGCGAGTTCGCTGAATTCCGTTTCATCGAGCCCGCCGCTGTCGTCTTCATCGGCCTTTTCGAAAGGGTCCGGTGGGTTGGAGCGGTTTCCCATGTTAACCATCTGTCCCATGTACGTGTTCATGGGACTGCCAATACTACCGATGTTCATGATCTGCCTCCTTGGTGAAAGGATTGTTGTTGTGGCGAACACATTTTCGCCGGTGAAGCCTCGACAACCTACAATCGAATCGGTTTGATTTACTGCTTGTATTGCTTATCGACTTTTGAACGAATGCGCTTTATGGTAGTTGCGTTACGTGCGTGTAACATATCGTAACACACTTATATTTATGATTTTATTGAAGGTATGCCAAGGGTTTTAGCAATAGTCGTGCCGACTGTTGGTTTGCGGCAGTAAAAGCATGTCCAGCTTGGGCAGTATTTCGGATAACCTTTTGTATATATAGATTTAAGTTTTATTTCTGGAAGATAGTCGGAAGGGGATGAAAAACAAACTGCAAGCTGTGAAGAGGAAGGAAAAAAGCTCCACCCGCCTTGATTGGAGTAAATATTTTGCCGATGGATGGGCACTAGTAAAAAAGAACGGCGGCCCGTGGATTGCGGGCCGCCGTTTTGAAAGTAAACCGACAAACGGATAGTCGGCTTAGATGTCGTAGTACAGATGGAATTCGTGGGGATGCGGACGCAGTTTAACCGGGTTGACTTCGTTTTCGGTCTTGTATTCCAGCCACATGTCGATGACATCCTTGGTGAAGACATCGCCCTTGAGCAGGAATTCATGGTCTTCGGCCAGTGCGGCCAGGGATTCGTCGAGAGCGCCCGGGGCGGACTCGATGCCAGCCAGTTCTTCGGGCGGCAGATCGTAGATGTTTTTGTCCAGCGGATCACCCGGATCGAGCTTGTTCTGGATGCCGTCGAGGACAGCCATCAGCATGGCCGAGAAGGCCAGGTAGCCGTTGCAGGAGGGATCGGGCGTACGGAACTCGATGCGTTTGGCCTTGGGCGAAGAGGAGTACATGGGGATACGGATGGCGGCACTGCGGTTCCGGCTGGAGTAGGCCAAATTCACCGGTGCTTCGAACCCGGGCACCAGACGCTTGTAGGAGTTGGTGGTCGGGTTGGTGAAGGCGCACAGAGCCTTGCAATGTTTCAGAATTCCGCCAATGGCCCACAGGGCTTCCTGGGAAACGCCGGCATACTTGTCACCGGCGAACAAGGGATTGCCCTCTTTCCAGATGGAGATATGGGTATGCATACCGGTACCATTGTCTTCGAAAAGCGGTTTGGGCATGAAGGTTACGGTGTGACCAGCCTTGTAAGCCACATTTTTCAAAACATATTTGAACCACATCAACTGGTCGGCCATCTGCAGCAGCGGTTTGAAACGCATGTCGATCTCGGCCTGCCCGGAGGTGGCCACTTCATGATGCTGGCATTCAATGTCGATGCCCAGGCCTTCCAGCGCCAGTACCATGTCGGTACGCAGATCCTGGAACTTGTCTGTCGGCGGTACGGGAAAGTAGCCTTCCTTGTGGCGCGGTTTGTAGCCCAGGTTGGGCTCTTCGCTGCGGCCCGTGTTCCAGATGCCCTCGACGGAATCAATGGAATAGAAAGCGCCGTTGCGCTGGCTGTCGTAGCGAATGTCGTCGAAAATGAAGAATTCGGCTTCCGGACCGATGAAGGCCGTGTCGCCGATGCCGGTGCTCTTCAGGTACGCTTCAGCTTTCTTGGCGATGTTGCGGGGGTCACGGGAGTAAGCCTCCAGGGTAATCGGATCCATTATGTCACCGACTAAAACCAGGGTGGGAACCTTGAAGAAGGGGTCGATCTTGGCAGTGTCTGCATCGGGTACCACCAGCATGTCGCTGGCGTTGATGGGCTGCCAGCCACGGATACTGGAACCGTCAAAACCAAAACCTTCCTCGAAGCTGCTTTCGCTCAGTTCGCTGGTCGGCACACTAAAATGCTGCCACATGCCTGGAAAGTCCATAAAGCGGATGTCGACCATCTTTACGCCTTGTTCCTTTACCATTGCCAATACTTGTTCTGGGGTCATACTTTCCTCCACACAGTGAGAGTTGTAAGTTAAAAAAAATAGTGCTGTTTTTGGTTGCGCGGATGGCTAAATGGCGTCCCCGCCTCTTTCGCCGGTACGTACGCGAATGACTTCCTCGATGGAAAAGACGAAGATTTTACCGTCACCGATCTTGCCGGTGTTGGCCGCTTTCTCGATGGCTTCGACCACCTGATCGGAGCGGTCCGAATCAACGATGATTTCAATCTTTACCTTGGGGATAAAATCCACCACATACTCGGCGCCGCGATAAATTTCCTTGTGTCCCTTCTGCCGGCCATACCCTTTGACCTCTGAAATGGTCATGCCCTGTATGCCGATCTCGTTGAGAGCCTCCTTGACATCGTCCAGCTTGAAGGGCTTGATAATGGCTTCGATTTTTTTCATTTTTATACCTCCTGTTGTTATTGGCGAGGGAGCGATGGCGCCTCCCCGAATCTTGATTACATGATCTCGAATCCACGCTCGCCGTGAAGGGCGTTATCCAGGCCCTGAATTTCGTCATCCTGTTCCACCCGCAGGCCGCCGGCCAATGCCTTGGTGATGTAGATAACGATCAGGGTTCCGATGGCGGTATAAACCGCGGTGGCGATAATGGAAACGAATTGCGTCCACAGCTGCCCGGGATTGCCGTAGAAGAGACCGGATGCGCCCTCGGTGATGGCCGGATTGGCGAACAGGCCCGTTGCCAGAGCCCCCCACACACCGCACATACCATGTACGCCAAAAGCGTCCAACGAATCATCGTATCCAATTTTATGTTTAACGACAGCAACAAAAAAGTAACCCAGGGCACCGGCCACCAGACCGATAATCAGAGCCGCGGTGAGATTGACGAAACCCGCGGCCGGGGTGATGGCCACCAGCCCGGCGACCACACCGGAAGCAATGCCGAGGACGGTGGGTTTGCCGGTAACGGTCCACTCAACAAACATCCACACCAGGGCCGCCGTGGCCGCCGAGGTGTTGGTAACCATGAAAGCGGAGGCAGCCACGCCGTCGGCGGCAAGCTGGCTGCCGGCGTTGAAACCGAACCAGCCGAACCACAACAGAGCCGCGCCCAGTGCAGTCAGGGTGATGCTGGAAGGAAACATTGCCTCCTTGCCGTAGCCGATGCGTTTGCCCAGTACCAGCGATAGAACCAGCCCGGCTACACCGGCGTTGATGTGCACAACGTTGCCGCCGGCAAAATCGAGGGCGCCCATTTCGCCCATCCAGCCGCCGCCCCAGACCCAGTGGGCGATGGGGCAGTAGATGAACGTGACCCACAAAAGGGTGAAAATAATCCACGCCGAAAATTTCATCCGGTCGACCACCGAGCCCAACACCAGCGCCACGGTAATGCCGGCGAAAGTCATTTGAAAAAGGGCGAACACAAAGGTCGGAATGGTGCCGGAAAGGCTGTTCACGCTGATGCCGGACATGAAAAAATGGTCCATACCGCCGATAATGCCGCCTTTGCTGGAACCGAACGCCAGGGTGTAGCCCCACATCATCCAGATCACACTGGCCAGACAGTAGGACACAAAAGTCATGGCCAGGGTGTTGAGCAGGTTTTTATAGCGCGACATACCACCATAAAAAAGGGCCAGTCCGGCCGGTGTCATCATCATCACCAGCGCCGTGGAGATAATCATCCAGGCCGTGTCTCCGGTGTTGAGGGCATCTTGTGCAAACGCCGGGGTCGCCAAAAAATGGAGCATCAACATCAGCCAAACGAATTTCACTTTCATGGTTTCTCTTTCCTCATCGCTGTCTTGGTGTTGGTCATCTGTCCCTTACGATTGTGGGACGGTTCCAGTCATATCAAGGTTGTCCCCCGGGAGAACTTCCCTGATGGCTGCCTTAATGGCCTCGACCTGTTGCGGTGCGTCCACCTTCTGGCCGTCGAAATCCCTCACATAAAAAACGTCTGCCACCTGATCCACCTTGGTGGCGATTTTGGCGACCCAGATGTCCAGGCCGCTGTTGAAAAGGGCATCGGTCACGCGAAACAAAAGGCCCGGAAAATCGAAGGTGAACACCTCCACAATGGTAAAGAAGCTGGATGTGTCGTTGTTCACCACGATTTCGGTTGGCCGTGCGGCCGTGCATGACTGAATAGGTGTAGCGTCGTTATTCTTACGGATAATTTCCCGGCTTATATCGAGTGTGCCCGTCAGTGCGTCTTCAAGCTTCCTGGCGGCCCGCTCCCAGCGCTCGTTTTCAAAAATGGGGTCCGGTGGCGGCGTGACCTCGAAGACGTCCAGGGCGATATTGTTGCGCCAGGTAAATACCTGAACGTCCAGGATGTCGATATTGTTCAACGTGAACACGCCGGCGATTCTTGAAATCAGACCCGGCCGGTCTTTGGCGCAGATGGTCACGGTGCGCGTATCGCCGTCGGCCGATTTTTCGATTTGCCAGACAAAGGGCTTTTCTCCAAGCCTGGAATGGAGGCCGAGATGGTCGGGAATTACGTTGACCGGCATGTAAAGCAGGTAGCGCGGAGACATGAAATTGATCAAAGGCTCCAGCTTTTCGGCCTCCATCCGGTCAATCATCGCGTGGATGAGCGCCTGGCGTTTTTTCTCCACGGTTTTGACGGCCCGGCCGCTGGCCAGCTCGCCATGCTGGAGAACATTAAGTACCTTGAAAAACAAGTTTTTTTGCAGAGACGAGGTCCACTCGTTCCAGGCTTTGGGGCCGGTGGCCATGGAGTCGGCGACGGACAACAGGTAGAGCATCTTCAAGACGTCCACCTTTTTGACGATTTTCGCCATGGCCAATGCGGTTTCTTCGTCGTTGATGTCGCGCCGGGTCGCCGTCTGGATCAACAGCAGGTGATGCTCGATCAGAAATCCAACGGTTTTGGCGTCGGCCGGCGTGGCCCCTTTTTCCAGCAAAATTGCCTCAGCCTGCTTGGCGCCACGTTCGGAATGGCCACTGGTGGGATCGCCCTTGCCGATGTCGTGCAGCAACGCAGCCCAGAGCAGCAGTTTTTTCTTTTTTAGCTCCTTGAACAGATTGACCGCCAGGGGGTCGTTGGGCATCGGGGCTTCCGAGTCGAATGTTTTTAGGACCTTGACGGTGTAGAGCAGGTGGCGGGCCACCGGATAGAGGTGGTATTGATCGAACTGGATGCGGTTCACGATGGCCTTGAAATCCGGGATAAAACGGATCAGAAAACCGGTATGCAGCATCTGGTTCAGAACCTCGAAGGCACGCCCTGATCGTATCAGAATTCGCTCGAACTGCTTTACCACGTCAGGATCACTTCTGAACCCTTTTTCCACCAGATGGCTGAAATCCTGCACCAGCCGTTTGGCCTCACTGCTCAGCGGCGCCTTCTGGGCCGCGCTTTCTACAAAAATATCGATCAACAGGCGCGGGTTGTTGAGGATTTTTTCCGGCGAGGTGAAATTGAGCATGCCGCGGTTGAATTTGAGCCCCTTGACCGCCGTGTTTTTAAGGCCTTTGTTTTTTCTCTTGAGGCGCTTTTGCTGTTCCATTTCAAAAAGGAACATTTCGTGCTGCTGCTTCACATACTCCATATGGCCGTGCAGCTCACCCATCAGGTGTTCCACCGGCAGGTGCCCGTTGACCGGCGGAATGCCCATGGTTTCGGCCAGCTTGCGCTGCTGTTCCAGGTGAATCTGATCCGATTTGCGGTTCATCATCAGGTGGAATCGGTTGCGGATATTCCAGATAAAATTGAGCGCATCCGAAAGACGCTGGTAGTCGTCGTGGGAAAAATACCCGTAATATTCAAGGTCTCGGCGATCCTTGATGCCGGATTTGATCTTGGCGATCCAGAGCATGGTGTGGTAATCGCGCAGGCCACCCTGGCCCTCCTTGAAATTGGGCTCCAGAAGGTAGGAGGAGTCGCCCAGGCGGCGGTGCCGCTCGCGGTTGGTCTCCACCAGCCAGGAAATTATTTTACCGGGTTTGAGATTGATGAATTTGGAGCGGATCTGGTCCATCAATTTCATGAAGAGCGGCGACATGCCGCAGATGAAGCGGGCATCCAGAATGGAGGTGAGAACCTCGAAATCCTTGCGCGCCATGGTGATGCACTCTTTGATGGAGCGCGTGGCGTGGCCGACATCCAGCCCCATGTCCCACAGCGGATAAATAATTTCCCGCACCAGGTCCTCGGCCGAGCGGGGGACCTTTTTTTCGAACAGGAAAAGGAGATCGATATCCGAAAAGACGCATTGCTCGCCCCGACCGTATCCTCCCAGGGCAATCACCGCGTATGGATTTTTGGCGATGTCCATGGTCGGCCCCACCACGCTTTTCTCGTAGCTTTGACGAAAATAGTCGTCGACCAGATGGGCGTGATCATCCAGAAACCGAGGGGCCTTTCCGGCCAGAAGGTTGGCAATGAGGTCCGCCCTTCCTTGCTTTAAAGCAGAGGAAGTGTCGTCGTATGGATTGTTCGGGGTGTTATCGTTCACAATGGTTTTCCTTTGTGTAACTTCTTGAAAGGAATTAGAGCAACCTGCATGCCAGTCGTCAAAAAATAACAAAATTGACGATAATACAAATAGTTAACAATCAGTATGGTGGTGGCTGATTTACAAGCAAGACTCCATAAATGTTATTAATCTAACATTAAAATTACAAAATTGGAATTCTTTTTAAAAAAGAGAAACTACACCCTGAAGCGGAGGGGTAGCCGCTCCAGGGTGTAGCAGGGGGAGGAGGAACACGAACTTATTTAACTAAGGCCGGATCAGATACGTCTACCTTAAGACTGAGTCGCCGGTCTCGGGGAGGTTGCATAACCCGTGGCGCCGGAAGAGGGGCCGCCACCGGAGGTGACACCGCTGCCGTGGCTGGAGACGCCGAAGTCGGGATAGGCGATACCGCCATGCTCGGCATAATCCAAACCTTCCATTTCTTCTTCCGGAGAAACGCGCAGGCCGATGGTTTTATCGATGGTTTTGAACATGATGAAGGCCAGGGGGAAGGTCCACAGAAAGCAGGCCGCGATGCCCAGCAGCTGAACGCCGATGATGCTTGCAGAGGTGCCGCCGATGTTGAAGATGCCGGCAGCCAGGGTGCCCCAGGCGCCGTTGACGCCGTGTACGGAAACCGCGCCGACCGGGTCATCGATTTTGATTTTGTCAAAGAACAGGACCGAGAAGACCACGAGGGCACCGGCGATGGCGCCGATGATGATGGAGCTGCCGGGCAGTACGTTGGCGCATCCGGCGGTGATGGCGACCAGGCCGGCCAGGGCGCCGTTGAGGCTCATGCCGACTTCGGGTTTGCCGAATTTGGTCCAGGATACGATCATGGCCACACAGGCCCCGGCTGCGGCTGCCAGGTTGGTGTTAACGAAAATCATGGCAATGCTGGTGTCGGCCGTTGTGGTCGAACCGGGGTTGAATCCGAACCAGCCCAGCCAGAGAATGAAGACACCCAAAGCGGCCAAGGGGATGTTGTGCCCCAGAATCGGTCTGATTTTTCCATCTTTGGTGTATTTGCCCAGGCGGGGGCCGAGAACAATGGCGCCGGCAAGCGCTGCCCAACCGCCAACGGAGTGAACGACGGTGGAACCAGCGAAATCGATGAAGCCAAAACCTTCCAGCCAGCCGCTGCCGTTAAGCAGGCTGCCCCATGCCCAGGAGCCGAAAATGGGGTAAATAAGGCCGGAGACGAAAATACTATAGATAATATAACCGGTAAACTTGGTACGCTCGGCCATGGCACCGGAAACGATGGTGGCCGCGGTGGCGGCAAAAACCACCTGGAACATCCAGAATGCAAGTACCCATTGGTCACCGTCCGGCGTGAAATCGCTGAGGAAGAAACCGGATGTGCCGAACCAGCCCGTTGAAGAGGCGCCGAACATCAGTCCGAATCCGATGGCCCAGAAGGCAATCGAACCGATGGAAAAGTCCATGAGGTTTTTCATCATGATGTTGATGCAGTTCTTGGCCCGCGTGAAACCCGCTTCGACCATGGCGAAGCCTGCCTGCATGAAAAACACAAGCGCCGCGGCGATCAGGGTCCAGAGGTAGTTGGCGTGGGTCTGAACCAGGTCGATGGCTTCCTTGTTGCTAAGAACCGTGGGGGGTTCCGGATCGGATGCCAGTGCGGCGGGTACGCCTATCATACAAAATAGCGTAAGCAGGGCTAAGACTTTCCGTTTCATGATTTTCTCCTTTAAACCGTTAAAATTAATCCTTTAAAAACGTATCGTTTGTTAATCGTTAAATGGCATCGTTTCCGGACTCACCGGTTCGAATGCGGTAGGCACCTTCGATGGGCATCACGAAAATCTTGCCATCGCCCACGCTGCCGGTATTTGCGACTTCGGAAATAGTGGCGAGCACCTTGTCCGCCATGTCATCATCGACAACGATGTCAATTTTGACTTTGGGTACGAAATCGGTCTGGTATTCCGCGCCGCGGTAAATTTCCTTGTGCCCCCGCTGGCGGCCGAAACCTTTGACTTCACTGACGGTCATGCCCGCCACGCCAATCCGATTCAAGGCATCTTTCACATCATCCAGTTTGAACGGTTTTACGATTGCTTCGATCTTCTTCATTTGAAAACTCTCCTGTTTTAATTGCATTGAGCATCCCGGGCATTGGCTGCGTTGTGCTTTGAAGACTACTATGAGCAACCGTTGTGCCAGATTGCGCAGTAAATGTTATAACAGTCTGTAATATATATAAAAATCTATTGGTGGAAGTTGCGAGAAATCAGATCCGCACGACATTCTTGTGATTTTTCAGGGCCAAAAAACACAATTTTAGTATTTTTATTGCCGTTCAATACATTTTTGTATTTTTATGACCAGCTATTGAAACCACCTGAAGAGCCAGGGCGTTGTCGGCAACGGTCGTGCCAACACTTTTACAACAATAAAACAGATGGATGCGGAGTTCTTGGCGGACGTTTTGAGGTTCCCGATGGGCTTCAAAAGGATTAAAGTGCGGCTTCCACAACGCCTTGTTTTTTACGGTTGGGATTTTAAGATCGGTTTTTGAGGTTACAAAAATGAAAGGTTGTAAACCTTTTCCAAAAATCGGTGATTACCAGTCATGGGACGATCTGTCCTTGCTCTTCAGCCTCTTATTCTAAATGCACTGACGGTTCAATAGCATTATGAACAGATCAACCATGACAAATCGTGGCGGTCGATTTCATATGGCCCGCCGCCAGCGATGAGCATCCATCAGAATACAAAAAATGATCGCCGTTTGTGCGTCGCAACACTAAAATCGCGCACAACTATTACACTTTAAACGCAAATTTTGACTTGCCTTTTATTCCAGTTCTCCATAAATTCAGTCCTTAAGTTAGTTCAGAAGTCCTTCAATATCCATTCGGAGTTTTTTTACAAGCAATGAACAGGAGTTTACACCGATGACGGTCGCCCGGAAAATCAGCCAGATCATGGAACAGTCTTCATGGATTCGCAAAATGTTCGAAGAGGGCGCCAGGCTCAAGGCCGAGCATGGCGCGGACAAGGTCTTTGATTTCAGTCTGGGAAACCCCAACCTGCCGCCGCCAGCCAAATTCGATGAAATTTTGCGGGATACCGTTGATTCCTGTGCCTTCGGCGATCACTGTTACATGCCCCAGGCCGGTTTCCCACAGGTATGTGCCTCCATTGCCGATTATCTGGTCAAGGAGCAGGGCGTGAATGTCACCTGCAATGAAATCGTCATGACCTGCGGCGCGGCCGGCGCGCTGAACGTCATTTTCAAGGCCCTGCTCGATCCCGGTGACGAGGTGATGGTGCCCGCGCCCTGTTTCGTGGAATACCGGTTTTACGCCGACAACCACGGCGGCGTTCTCAAAATGGTAAACACCCGGCCGGATTTCACGCTGGACCTGGATGCCGTTTCAGCCGCCATCACCGAGAAAACCAAGATCCTGTTGATCAATTCGCCCAACAACCCCACCGGCCAGATTTACAGCAAGGAGAGCCTGGATGCGTTGGGAGAATTGCTGGTCCGGAAAAGCGATGAGATCGGCCACACCATTTATCTGGTGTCGGACGAACCCTACCGCAAAATCGTTTTCGGGGATACCGAGGTGCCGTCTATTTTTAAGTGCTACAACGAGAGCATCATGGCCACCTCTTACTCCAAGGATATCTCCATTCCCGGCGAACGCATCGGATTCGTGGCCGTCAATCCCCTGGCGGCATATAAAAAGGAGCTGATGGCCGGCATGTCCCTGACCAACCGCATTCTGGGGTTTGTCAACGCGCCGGCACTGATGCAGCGGGTGGTGGCCTGCATGCAGGGAATGAGTGTCGATATCGCTGAATACCAACGCAAACGGGATCTTTTATGCGATGGCCTGGCCGACGCCGGCTACGCGTTTACAAAACCCACCGGCGCGTTTTATCTCTTCCCGCGCACCCCCATTGAGGATGACGTCGCTTTTGTCAGAGATTTGCAGGAGGAATTGATCCTGGCCGTGCCGGGCAGCGGCTTTGCCGGCCCGGGCCATATCAGGCTTGCCTTTTGCGTCGATGATCAGACCATCATTGATTCGCTGCCGGGGTTCAAGCGGGTGATGCAAAAATACAAACAGGTTTAATCGATCTTTTCAACACATGGAACAAAGGGAGGAAATTCTATGAAAGTCTTGAAAATTGATCATTTGGGAATCGCCGTAAACAGCATCGAGGAGGGGAAATCCTTCTGGTCCGATGTGCTGGGCCTTGAGTTTGAAGGCGCCGAAACCGTGACCGAGCAGAAAGTCACCACGGCCTTTTTCCCGGTGGGAGAAAGCGAAGTGGAACTGCTGGAATCCACCGCCCCGGATGGCCCGGTGGCCAAGTACATCGAAAAGAAAGGTCAGGGCATCCAGCACGTGGCCTTCAGGGTGGAGAATATCGAGGAAGCCCTGGCCGAGTTGAAGGAGAAGGGCGTGGCCCTTATCGACCAGCAGCCGCGCATCGGCGCCGGCGGCGCAAAAATCGCCTTCCTGCACCCCAAGGCCACCAAGGGGGTTCTTGTGGAGCTTTGTCAGCGGGATTGATTCCTTATTTTTCTCTTGTGCCGGAAAACAGCCTTACGCCGAATTGCCGTCGGGGCTGGTTTCCGGCACACTGTTTCTGCAATAGGTTTCCCTCACCCGCGTGGCGGCGATAAGACCGATAACGGTATAGGTCAGCAAGGCAAAAAGCGCATTGTGGTAGTCGTCCGCCGAATATACCCGGACATCGTTGGCCATCGTGCCGTCCCACCCGAGATCCAGAATCCAGCCGAACAAGGGCTGCATGATGGTTGTGCCCAGAAACGCCCCCATGTTGACGATGCTGACGGACATGCCGGCCAAGCTGGGGTTGATGATTTCCTTGGCGCAGGCAAACGTAATAACAAAGACCGACCCGCTAAAACCCAGCAAACCAAAAAGAAAAAAGCCAAATGGCCCCGACGACCAGGGAATAAATATGAGCACCAGCCAGGTCGCGAGGTATAGCGAAATTCCACCCAGCAAAACCGGTTTTCTCCTACCCAGCCGGTCGGAAAACCAACCGAAAAACAGGGAGCCCAGGGCAAAAGACAACAGCATGTCCGTCATGTACAGGGCGGCTTGCTCCCGTGAAAGGTCGAAGGTCGTTTGCAGATATGGCACCCCCCAAAGCCCCATAAAAGCGTATATCCCGCCGGTAATTCCCAACTGCACCCAAAAGCCCGGCCAGATATCGATGGTTTTTAACACGGCGGCCAGGTCCTTGGTCCAGTGCTGATCTCTTTTAGCCATGGGTTTTTTGCCTTCCATTTCCCGTAGGGAAGCCAATCCAAAATCCTCGGGGCGGTTGCGGACAAAGAAAAAACCCAGTGCGGCAAGGCCAATGGATACTAAACCTATACCAATAAAGGCTATGCGCCAGGAGCAAACCGTCAGCATGGCGGCCAGGGGAGCCGCCGCCATGATCGATCCCAGATTTCCGATCAGAAGGGTCAACCCGCTCATGAGGCCGAACATCCTGTCGGAAAACCAGATGGAGTTGTTCTTCATGATGCTGACGAATACCACTGACACGCCGATACCGACGATGAAGCGTCCCAGGCAAGCCATAGTAAAGGTACTTGCCAGGCCAAAAAGAATGGATCCCAGTCCAGCCAGCAAATTGCCGGAGATGATGGCCGTGCGGGTGCCGAGGGTATCCGACAAAACGCCGGAGGGGATCTGCATGGCTGCGTAGACAAAAAAGTAAATAGCCGCCAGGGTGCCCAGTGAGGCGCCGCTGGTTCCGAATGCGGCGGTCAGATCGTCGGAGACGACAGCCGGTGCCATCCGGTGAAAATAGACGAAAATATAGGTCAGAATGAGAATCAGATAGATAGACCAGCGGATGAGCTCAAACCGGACGGATTGATTTTTAACCATGGCAAAAAGCGCTTTCGGTCCCGGATTAGACAAAAGGTGCCCACCCTTTTGCGGGTGGGCACCAACCATGCTTTGAAACGTATGTGGAGCGATGCTGAATCAGCACCAACGAAAAGGCTACCTTTTATCGCTCGACAATCATCGCCATTCCCATTCCTCCGCCAATGCACATGGTGAAAAGGCCGGTGGAATAATTTTTCCGTTGCATCTGATACATGCCGGTAACCATCTGGCGAGCACCGGTACAACCAATGGGATGCCCCAACGAGATGCCGCTGCCCAGTTCATTGGGAAACTGGGTATCGATGCCAAGTTCCCGCATGCAGGCGATGGCCTGGGAGGCGAAGGCTTCGTTCAGCTCGATCATATCGATGTCGGCAATGGACATGCCGGTGGACTTCAAAACCTTTTTCACGGCGGGAACCGGACCCAGTCCCATGTAGGCAGGGTCAAGGCCGCCGGCGGCGAACCCCTTGATCTTGACGATGGGTTCCAATCCCATCGCTTTCGCCTTGTCGGCGCTCATGATCAGAACGGCCGCAGCGGCATCGTTGATGCCCGATGCGTTTCCGGCTGTTACGCTGCCATCCTTTTTAAAAGCCGGACGCAAACTGCTCATCTTTTCAATACTGGTGTCCATGGGTCGTTCGTCTGTATCGAAAATGACATCACCCTTGCGTGAGTGAATGGTGACCGGAACGATCTCATCCTTGAAAAGACCGTCTGTGATGGCCTTTCTGGCGCGCTGATGGCTGAGAACGCCAAGTTCATCCTGTTCCTGGCGGCCGATGTCATACAGGGCTGCAATATTCTCTGCGGTCAGTCCCATGTGATACCCGTAAAAAATCTCATAGAGACCATCGAAAACCATCAGGTCATAAATGTCGCCAACCCCGGTGAGTTCCATACGGTGGCCCCAGCGGGCTTTGGGCAGGGCCATGGGCACTTGGCTCATGTTCTCCTGGCCGCCGGCGATGATAACGTCGGCCTGGCCGGCCATGATCTGGGCGGCACCCAGGGCGATGGCCTTGAGGCCCGAGCCGCACACCTTATTAATGGTAAATGCCGGGGTCTCCTTGTTGATGCCGGCACGAATCATGGACTGCCTGGCTGGATTTTGTCCCTGACCGGCCTGGAGTACGTTACCCATGATCACCTCGTCGATGGTGATCGGCGTGGCGTCATCGTCCCAATCGGAGCCTTGTCGCTCCAGTTCGATCGGTCCCTGTTCTTTCAGTTTCTCCGGCGCGGCATCCTTCAGGTTTTCATCGATTTCCGAACGTAAATGAATACGCTTGAGAACATCGTTGATGACCAGTGAGCCAAGCTCAACTACCGGTACGGTCTTAAGGCCTCCACCAAAGCTGCCGATGGCGGTTCTCACGCCGCTTATGATTACTGCTTCCTGCATGAGCCAATCCTCCTTAAACGGTTGTGGTTTGGAGCTATCCCCGGGAGCCCAGGCGCAATCCGCCATGGATAAAGTATGTTTCGCCGGCCAGCGCTTCGTTCTGATAAATGGCGCCCACCAAATCGGCGACTTCTTCCGGTTCGACCAAACGACCGATGGGAACGTCACCCAGTATTTTATCAAGTGCTTTCTGATTCATATTCTTGACCATGGCAGTTCCCACATACCCAGGGGCCACGGCGGCGCAACGGATCTTGTCCGCCAATCCCCGGCGAAAAAATTCGGCGGTGATGACCTTGGGCATGACGGACATAGCCGCTTTCGTGGATGAGTAATTGATCTGACCGGCCGTTCCAAGAGACCCCGTGGAGGAGATGAGGCAGACAAGCCCCTTGCAGTCGTTGTTGACCATTCGTTCGGTGCATTCCCTGACGGTCAGGAAAACCCCGGTAAGATTGATGTCGACGACCTTCTGAAATCTTTCGAGAGGCATCTTTTTGGTTATTTTACCGGTTTCACGGTCCGGCGAAATCATCAATCCGTCCATGATGATGCCGGCAAAGGGGGCAACCAGGTTGATTTGACCGAAAGCCTCGATGGCCGTATCGGCCAATCGGCCGCAATCCGCCTCGTCTGTGACGTCGCAGACGACCGTAACCACATCACCACCCAGTTTTTCCTTTGCCTTTTCCAACGCTTCGGGAATCACATCCGCCAGGACCACCTTGCCCTGATTTTTTACCCAGTACTCTGCCAGAGCCATACCGATGCCGCCGCTGCCGCCCGTAATTACCGCAACCGAATCTTTTACTGCCAACATTGTGCGTTCTCCTTTGGATTGGTTTTCATTCGTAAGACGATTGTGAAGAAAATGGATCGATTTGTAGTCTGCCGGGGTCGCTCGTGGTGCCCTAGTAGAAAAACCGCCCACGCCGCCCCCGACTTCTCGGCTATGCGCCGGGGCGGCGGTTTCGATCGAAAAAGTCTTCTGCAAAGGCCGGGCCAATTTTTTTGAGCACATTTACAGCCCCGGCAAGCCCAGGGTCGCTAATTTGTCTGGCATGAAACTTGGATAGCTCTCGGAATTTACTACCGCCAAACGATATCGACCATGTGAAACAACCAAGGAGCGAAAGATGTCAGAAAAGAAGAAGAGTAAAATCATATCAGCTGAAGCGGCCGTGGGGAAGATCAAGGACGGAGACACCATTGCCTTTGGCGGGTTTGTCGCCACGGCCATCCCGGAAGAAATTTTCGCGGCCATCGAGGAGGCCTATCTGAAGCATCAACGGCCGAAAGATCTCACCATCATGTACGCCGCCGGACAAGGGGACAGTGATAAACGCGGGTTGAATCACTTTGCCCATGATGGCCTGGTAAAACGGGTTATCGGCGGACATTGGGGGCTCGCTCCGGAATTGGCGCGCCTGGCCGTTGAAAACAAGGTCATCGGGTACAATCTGCCCCAGGGAATCATCTCCCACATGTACAGGGATATCGCCGCCCACAAGCCGCGCACTATCAGTCATGTCGGCCTCGGAACCTTCGTGGATCCGCGCGATTCAGGCGGAAAGATCAACGACATCACCACCGAGGAAATCGTGGAACTCATTGAATTCGACGGCCGCGAGTATCTGGCATACAAAAACCGCCCGATCAATGTCGCCATCCTTCGCGGAACGACGGCCGACCTGGACGGGAACATTACCACCGAGAAAGAGGCGCTAACTCTGGAATCCCTTGAAATCGCCACGGCCGCGCACAACTCCGGCGGAATCGTGATCGTCGCCGTGGAGCGCATCGCCCAGCGGGGCATGCTGAACGCCAAACAGGTAAAAATACCCGGAATCATGGTTGATTATGTGGTTGTATCCAAGCCAGAAAATCACTGGCAGACCTTCGCCGTGCAATACGATCCCTCCTTCAGTGGAGAAATCAAGATTCCCATGGAATCGATTCCTCCCATGGCCATGACGGAGCGCAAGATCGTTTCCCGGCGGGCCGCCTTCGAACTGAGAACCGGCGATATCGTCAACCTGGGCATTGGCATGTCCGAGGGGGTCGCGCCGGTGGCCAACGAAGAAGGAATCCTCGATTCGCTCACGCTTACGGCGGAGCCCGGCGTTATCGGCGGCCTTCCGGCGGGTGGGCTCAATTTCGGCGCGGCCACCAACACCAGCGCCATTATCGGGCAACCGGCCCAGTTCGATTTCTATCACGGCGGAGGGCTTGATATCGGCTTTCTGGGATTGGCCCAGGCCGATGAGGAAGGCAATCTGAACGTCAGCAAATTCGGCCCCCGATTGGCTGGAGCGGGCGGGTTCATCGATATCACCCAAAATGCCAAGCGAGTGATTTTCATGGGAACCTTTACCGCCGGAGGACTGAAAATCGCCATAGAAAATGGTGGTATAAAGATCGAACAGGAAGGGAAATTCAAGAAATTTCTCAATCGGGTGGACCATGTCACCTTCAGCGGTAAATATGCCCGCAAAATGGGGCAGAAGGTGCTTTATATAACGGAACGCTGCGTTTTCGAACTTACCCAAAAAGGAATGACGCTGATTGAAATCGCGCCCGGGATCGATATCGAGAAGGATATCCTGCGGCAGATGGATTTCAAACCGGTTATCGATAAAAAACCATGCCTGATGGACGTCCGAATTTTCCAGGCCTCGGCCATGGGATTGAAGGAAGGTTTTCAATCTTCCGAACTGTAGCAATAAAACAACATATAGCATCAAATAGACACGACGCCGACAGTTTGCGTAACCAACTGTCGGCGTTTGATATTTTTTATACTGAGCGCTTTTTGAGGGAGAGCCGTATTTAAAACAATTTATATAAAAAATATTTGTGATTACAATATGTTATATGGATTTATGTATCAAGCTGGATACACTTCCCGTATCGGCGACAGATCAATCCCATATTTGTTTGCCTTTTTATAAAGCAGGGTGCGGTGGATCCCTAAAAGTTTTGCAGCCTGAGCCTTGTTGTAGCCGGTTTTTCTCAGAGCCATGGAGATGGCTTCCTTTTCGGCAGCCTCCTGAGCCTGCTTCAAAGTGCCGACCCTTGGCGGCTCGCCTTTCTTCTTTTGACAACGGTGCAGATAAAACGGCAAATCATCCGGCCGGATGACATCTCCCTCCACCGAGGATACCGCACGTTCCAAAATATTGGTAAGTTCCCGGACGTTTCCCTTCCATTCATAGCTCATGAGCATTTTTTCTGCAGCATCGTCAAGATTCGTTTCGGCAAAGGAGGCATCCCAGGCCATTTGTTTGAGGAGGTGTCTCGCCAGGAGAGGGACGTCTTCCTTTCGCTCGCGAAGGGGCGGAATATGAAGAGAGATGACGTTGAGCCGATAGAAAAGATCCCGCCTGAAAAGCCCTCTTGTCATCATATCCTCAAGATTTCGGTTGGTTGCCGCGATCAAGCGAAAATCCGATCGGATGATTTTGGTGCCACCGACCCGTTCGAACTCCTTTTCCTCCAATACCCTCAACAGCTTAGGCTGCATGTTAAAGGGAAGCTCCCCGATTTCGTCGAGAAATATGGAGCCTCTGTGGGCCAGTTCGAATTTGCCGGGCTTGCCGTCGCGATGCGCTCCGGTGAAGGCGCCTTTCTCATAGCCGAAGAGTTCGGACTCCAGAAGCTCGGCGGGAATGGCCGCACAATTCAGCCTGATCAATGGATAGAGTTTTCGGGGACTGGCGTGATGAATGGCTTGAGCGAAAAGCTCCTTGCCGGTTCCGCTTTCTCCGGTGATCATTACCGGGAAACGGTTGGCGGCGGCCTTGAGGGCTTCTTGCTTGGCGTTTTTTATCGTATCGCTTGTTCCGACAATACTCTCCATGGTATAGCGGGTTGACCGCAGGTTGATGAGCTCTTTCTCATACAACTTGACTTTCGACTCCAGCATGGAAAGACGCTTGGCAAGTTTCTTAACTTCCTTGACATCCTTGAAAATGACCTGCCCGTAAACGCCGACGATTTTCCCGTCACATCGGATGGGGATACGCTGAACCATCATTTCCTGGCCAAGGATTTTTTGGGTTCGGTTGATTTCAGCCTTGCCGGTTTTGGCAACGATATGAAGGCGAGTATTTTCGATTACTTCAGTGCAATGTCGGCCAATGGGGAAATGAGGATCGATTCCCAAGAATTTGCCGTAAGCCTTGTTAAAATGTGTTATATACCCTTTTTCATCAGCAACCACGGCGCCGTCGTGGATGCTTTCGAAAATGCGCTTATAGGTTTGCAACTGCTGTTTTGCACTTGCTTCTTTCTCAGTGCTACTATCAGGAAGAACGGGTGTTCCTTTATTTTGTGTCATATGGCACCTATGTATCCGTGAGTCTACATGTAGAACTATTGATACTTGACATACACTCAATAACAATTCTTGTCGAGTCTTTTATGCCCATTTGCCCAGATGTTTTTTGATAGCAATCTGGCATGTGACGTGCCGGTATGGAACTTGCTATGTAGGAAACGGGGATTTGAGAAGCTATCCAATATGAATTGCTTTTAAACGTGAGAAGAAAATGAAGATAATCAATGTGATTTCTACTCTATCGCATTACCGAATAATATCGATAACGTTTCAGTATCCCACGGATACTACAATTCAGGAGTTGTAATTGAAGTTATTGATGGGGGAGCCTCGGGCCTGTCTGCTTGTTTGGGGAAACGGCATCAATTGAAAAGCCGGTGGGCGGCCGAGGGAGTATTGTTGACTCGGGCAATCAAGGAGGTGGGGGAACGAGCAAAAACGGCCTGATAAGGCAGAATAGACGAAAGCCGATGCGCATATCCCTTGCCTCCGAAGACCGTGCATCAAGCAAGATGCCATGAAATGGGTCCTTAGGGAACACAGGGGGGGCTAAAGGATCGCGATACCGACAGTTTTATTGCAACAGATTTTTTCTTGATGAAATGGAAAGGAAGCACCAATGAAAAAACTCACAATTTCGATGATTGTCCTGTTTTCGGTTGTATTTGTTATTGGCGCCGTTGCGGATTCAGCGTTTGCTGGAAAAGAAAAACCTGTTCTACTTAAGGTTCCCAGTACATACGCGGCTGCTCTTCCCGGGCTCGGGACCACCACAACCTGGGTCGCAGAGAGATTGCATATTGCAAGTAACGGATCTCTCAAGATGAAAGTCTACGAGCCGGGCAAACTGATTGCACCTTTCGAGATCCTGGATGCCGTATCCAGCGGCAAGGTAAATGCCGGTTATAGTATTTCCGGCTACTGGGAAGGCAAAATGCCGGGCTCCTCGATTTTTTCAACCGTGCCTTTTGGCCCTGAAGCCGGCGAGTTCCTTGCCTGGATGTACCATGGCAATGGCCGCAAGCTCTACCAGGAAATGTACGACCAGGGTGGATACAATGTTCACGTTATCCCCTGCGGTATCATTGCCCCGGAGACCGGCGGCTGGTTCAAAAAAGAGATCAATACGCTTGACGATATCAAAGGTTTGAAAATTCGTTATTACGGCCTGGGAGGCAAGGTCCTTCAAAAGCTTGGCGCCTCCGTGAGCCTGATCCCCGGCGGCGAAATTTTTCCGGCACTTGAAAAAAACGCCATCGAGGCTACCGAGTTCTCCATGCCGGCCATCGATACCCGTCTCGGCTTCTACAAGGTCGCCAAATACAATTACTTTCCCGGTTGGCACCAGCAAGCCACCTTTTTTGAACTGCTGATCAACAAAGACACCTGGAACAGCATGAGCGAAAGCCAGCAAATGATTCTGGAAATCATCTGCAAGGCCGCTACCTGTGATGCATATGCCTACACGGAATCCCTCCAGGCCAAGGTAATGACTGAAAATGTCGAAAAACATGGCGTGGAAAACAAGTACTACTCCAAGGAACTGCTCGATGCCTTCGAGAAAGCCTGGGATGAAGTAGCCGAAGAACTCTCCGCGGAAAGCCCCTTTTTCAAAAAATCCTGGGAAGACCTGAAAGCCTTCCGGGCGACCTATGATTTGTGGGAAAACTACGCATTCCTGCCGCGCGGTCTCAATAAATAAAAGTGGTCCCAAGGGTCATGCAGGCACGAAAACAAACGTTTTCGTGCCTGACCCAAGGCCAAGGCATTATGCCGTGAAGACTGTTCTCCACCCAATTCGTCAAGGGCGGTCAAACCGGTTTTTCTCCGGCACCAGACAGGCGCCGGAATGGCATTCAATTTAAATTTTACTGATATTGGGGATAATCGACATGACGGCTGAAGTACAGCAAACACCGAATAAATTTTGCGATTCGATAGATAAATTTATTCTAGCAATCGGCCATGTGGTCATGTGGTGCAACGGAATCCTGGTCTTAGCCATTATCCTGCAGGTGGTTCTTCGCTATGGTTTTGGCCACGGCATGGTTGTTCTGGAGGAACTGCAGTGGCACCTTTACGGCATTGGGGTGATGTTTGGCGCATCCTACGCACAGGTGATGGACAATCATATCCGGGTCGATATCGTCCACGCCCGCCTGTCCGAAAAATGGAAAATGCGGTGGGACCTGTTTGGCATTGTTTTTCTCATGCTTCCTTTCATCATTATCATCTTCCATCAAAGTCTTGATTTTGTCTACGAATCATGGCGCGTAAACGAGTGTTCCGATGCACCACTCGGCCTGCCCTGGAGATGGGCCATCAAGGGCGTCATTCCGGTCAGTTTCGGATTGCTTTTTATCGCCACCATTTCCCGCCTGGTCCGAATTGTTGTTGCTCTGAGGAGGATGGTATAAATTATGGAAGTAAACGACTATTTTGTAATAGCAATGTTTCTGACCTTCATTGGTCTGCTGTTTACCGGCTTTCCAGTCGCATGGGTACTTGGTGGCGTATCGGTACTGTACACCTTCATTGCCGTCATCTCTGACACCTATTTTAACACCATGATCGGGCTTGACTATATCACCCTCGGTATGGCGGTTAACCGAATCTACAAATACATGGACAACTGGGTGCTGGTGGCCCTTCCCATGTTCATTTTTATGGGGTTGATGCTGGATCGTTCCGGGATAGCGGAAAAAATGATGAAATCCATGCAGGAGCTTTTCGGCAAAGTCCATGGCGGTCTGGCCGTTACAGTGACCCTGATTGGAATCATTCTCGCCGCATCGACCGGAATTATCGGTGCATCCGTGGTCCTGTTGGGGCTTTTATCCCTTCCGGCCATGATGCAGCAGGGATATAAAAAATCCCTTGCCCTGGGCACCATCGCCAGTTCCGGAACTTTGGGGATCTTGATTCCGCCAAGCATCATGCTGGTGATCATGGCCGACCAGCTGGGGCTCTCCGTTGGCGATTTGTTCATGGGCGCGGTAGGCCCCGGCATTCTTCTCGGCGTGCTTTATATCAGCTTTATCCTGATTTACTGCATGCTGAACCCCGAAGCGGCGCCCATCGACCCGGATCGCCGCCCCATTGAATGGTGGATGATACTGGATGTTTTCAAAACCATTCTTCCCCCGGCTCTGTTGATTCTGGCGGTCCTCGGTTCTATTTTCGCAGGCATCACCACTCCCACAGAGGCCAGTGGTGTTGGTGCGCTGGGGGCCACCATTCTCGCAGCAATGAACCGCAAACTTTCCTTTAAAGTGGTCGTCGATGTCATGAAGGGGTGCTACAACACGACCGCCTACATCTTCGCTATTTTCTTCGGCGCCACCTCGTTTGCACTGGTTCTAAGATGTCTGGGTGGAGACGAATTCATTGAACGGGCGATTACGGCGATTCCTCTTGGACCATACGGGGTAATGGCCGTTATTCTCGGGTGTGTTTTCCTGTTAGGCTTTTTCCTGGACTGGATCGAAATTACCCTGATCATCCTGCCCCTGATCGCTCCGGTGATTTCGACCCTTGGATTCAATATCAATGGATACGGCGTGGTGAGCAACCCAGAGATGGTGTGGTTTGTGGTCTTGATCGCCGTGACTCTTCAAACATCCTTCCTGACACCGCCGGTGGGGTTTGCCCTGTTCTATCTCAAGGGGGTTTGTCCGCCGGAGGTTGAATTGGTTGATATTTACAAGGGTGTGGTGCCATTTATTATTCTTCAGCTTACCGGTTTGATCATTATTGCCCTTTGGCCGCAGCTGGTTGTTTGGCTTCCGGCAATGGTTTATGGATAAGCGTCGCGGAAAACATGTGTGGTAATGGTAAGCCACGCAACAGGATGATGATTTGAAGCGTCACCCATGCGTTTGATACAGCGGCTTCCAGCTCCGTTGGCCATGAGCTGGAAGCCGTTTTGCGTTCAATTCGAGCCGTCCTTTTCCCGATCCTGACAGCACCTTTCAGGCAGTCATTGGAAGATCTGTGCTTGCCTTCAAGAACGGCTTTCCATTGCTCGTCGGCATGCCATCATTTTACTGATCACGGCACCTGCTTTCATACCTGTCGTTCTGGAGTTCGAATTCAATCTCCTGTGGTTCTCCCTGCTGATGTGTGTTAATTTATAAACCTCCTTCGTCAAGCTGAGGGTATGCACGGCTTTATTTTGCCGGGGTAGCTCCCCAGTGATACACGATGGTTCATATTTACTGGAAAATCATGGCTTTTGTCATCTTTTAAGGGGTGGCTCCGGCAATCCTCATGACATTCCCCGAATTGATAACATGGCTGCCCGCACTGCTTTTCAGCGCTTCGTGATGTCGGTGGCCGGCAAGCAAGCGAAAGTCGCTTAACATGACGAAAAAGGTTTATTTTTTTGGTACCTGTCTAATGGATGCCGTCTACCCCGATGCCGGGATGGCGGCCATTCGTCTACTCGAGTCCCAAGAGGTAGAAGTGGTTTTCCCTCATGGCCAATCCTGTTGCGGCCAGCCCGCGTATAACTCCGGTTTTCCCAATGAGGCCCGGGCTGTTGCTCTTAAACAGATCGAGGTGTTTGCAAAACCCTATCCGATCGTCGTTCCCTCCGGGTCCTGCGCCGGGATGATGAAACACCACTATCCTGAACTCTTCGCCGGAAGACCGGAAGAAGCCGCCGCCAAATCCTTCGCCGCACGGGTTTACGAATGGTCCGAATACTTGGTCGAAGAGCTGGACGTAAAGCTGGTGGATCTTGGGGAGCCGATAACCGTCACCTGGCACAGCTCCTGTCACGCCATGCGCGAAATGGATGTCATCCACCATTCCAAGGCACTGATCCGCCAACTTGAAAAGGTGACCCTGATGGAACTTCAACGTGAAAATGAATGCTGCGGGTTCGGCGGAACCTTCTCCGTCAAGCAGCCGGCCATCTCGGCCGCCATGGTCAAAGACAAGGTCGATGATATCGTCAGCACCGGCGCTTCAACACTTCTGGCCGGCGATTGCGGCTGTCTGATGAACATTACCGGCGCCATGACCAATCAGGGTATTACCATCGCCGGAAAACACCTGGCAGAATTCATCTGGGAGAGAACCCATGGACGCTGAAACTCATTTCGATTTCTCAAAAAATATCGATGGCGCCCTTAAAGACAAACAACTGCGCCGCAACCTGCAAAACGCCATGGATATTCTGGTGGACAAGCGGAGGGCAGTCTTTTCGGACGCGTCCGAGCTGGAAAAGCTGCGTGGGGCCGGAAACGCCATCAAACGGCGGGCTTTAAAGCAATTGCCCCGATTGCTGGAAAAACTCGAGGAAAAATGCACGGCCAACGGCATTACCGTTCATTGGGCGGAAGATACGGACCAGGCCAACCAGATCGTGCTGGATATTTTAAAGCACAACGATGCCCGGGAGATCGTCAAAGGCAAGTCCATGGTCTCCGAGGAGATGCATCTCAACCATTTTCTTCAAGAGCACGGCATCGAGGCCCTGGAGACGGATCTGGGCGAGTTCATCATCCAGCTCAACCATGAGACGCCTTCGCACATCATCGTTCCGGCGATTCATAAGAACAAGGATGAAGTCGCCGACATTTTCCATGAGAAAATCCCGGACACCCCTTATACGGAAAATGTGGAAGAACTCACCGCTATTGCCCGGCGGGTGCTGCGCAAGCGATTTGCCCGGGCCAAGGTTGGCTTGAGCGGGGTCAATTTCGCCATCGCCGAAACCGGAACCCTGCTGCTCGTCGAGAACGAGGGCAACGGTCGTATGTGCACCACCGTGCCCGAGGTGCATGTGGCCGTTATGGGACTCGAAAAGGTGATCGAAAAGCTCTCCGATGTGCCTCCCCTCTTGAAACTGCTCACCGGCTCGGCCACCGGCCAGGTTATCACCACTTACGTCAACATGATTTCTTCTCCTATGAAAGAGTGCGAAAAGGACGGTCCCCGGGAAGTGCATCTGATCATCCTGGACAACGGTCGATCCAAGATTCTGGCCGATTCCGAGCTTCGCCAGACCTTGCTGTGCCTGCGTTGCGGCACCTGTCTCAACCACTGCCCGGTTTATGTCCGCATCGGCGGCCATGCCTATGGCCACGTTTATCCGGGCCCCATTGGGAAAATTCTCACTCCTCAGATGGAGGGGCTCGACCGGGCTGGAGTACTGGTCAGCGCATCCAGCCTGTGCGGTGCCTGCGGCGGAGTCTGCCCGGTACGCATCCCCATACCGGACCTGATTCGGAGATTACGTAACGAATGCATTGATGAGGATGGAACGGGAACGGTGGCTGGCGCGGGCTGCAAACGAACCTTTACCGAAACCATGATCTGGAAGGGATGGGCGCTGGCCAACCGCTCGCCAATGCTCAATCGCATGGGAACCCGAATGGCGGCGGCCATGGGAGAACATTTGCCCAAGGTCGGCCCGATCAAGGATTGGACCTGTGTGCGCAAGGCACCGGTGGTGGCCCGTAAAAGTCTCCATGACCGTGTCCGCGAGGAAGGGGTGAAAGATGAGTAGTCAAACGGCCCGTAATATTATTTTTTCCCGTCTTCTCGCAGCAGGCACGGAAAAAGCCGTTGTGCCCGATGCCCGGCCGCCCGAATCCCCGTCCCTGAACCGGGAAGAAAAGGTCGCCCGATTGATCGCCATGATGGAGGCCATGCGCACCGAGGTGCTTGTGGTGGATGCAGATTCCTGGGCGGATACGCTCAAAGCCATGGCACTCGAAAGGGGCTGGAAGCGCCTGCTCTACGGTCCCGGTTCGAGCCTCGGTCCGGCCATGGAAACGGCCTGGAAAGACGATGGGGCCATGCCCACCAAACTGATGCCCTATACCGCGCCGGTGGAAACCTTCAAGGCGGATCTGTTCGAGGTGGATGCCGGGATTACCAGCGTACGCGGGGCGGTTGCCGACACCGGGGCCATTGTTTTGTGGCCCGATGAACACGAACCCAGGCTGATGTCCCTGGTGCCGCCGGTGCATGTGGCCGTGCTGGACGCCGATACGATCTACAACTCCCTGGCAGAGATGATGCAGGCGCAAGCGTGGGCCAAGGGCATGCCCACCAACGCCCTTCTGATTTCCGGACCGTCCAAGACCGCCGATATTGAATTCACCCTGGTTTTTGGGGTGCATGGCCCCAAGGAATTGGTTGTAATAATAAGGAAAGCCTAAATGCTATCAGATTCTCTCATTCAAGAATTCAAAACGACCGTCGGCGAGGACAACGCCTGGACCGATGCCACCGATCTGCACACCTATTCCTACGATGCCGCCGTGGTCGATCCGGTTCAGCCCGGACTGGTCGTGCGTCCCACATCCGCCGAGGCCCTGGGCAAAACCGTGGGCCTGTGCAACGCCAACGGCCTGCCCCTGACCGTGAGGGGGGCCGGGACCAATCTTTCCGGCGGAACCGTCCCCCTGCCGGGTGGCGTGGTTGTCGTCACCAACGGCATGAATTCCATTTTGGAGATCAACGAGGCGGACATGTACGCCGTTGTGCAGCCCGGTGTGGTGACGGCCAAACTCGCGGCCGCCGTGGAGGCCAAGGGGCTTTTCTATCCCCCGGACCCGGGCAGTCAGGCGGTTTCCACCCTTGGCGGCAACGTGGCCGAAAACGCCGGCGGCCTGCGCGGCCTGAAATATGGCGTCACCCGGGACTACGTGATGGGGGTGAGTTTTTTCGATGTGGAGGGAAACCTGGTTAAATCCGGGGCACGTACCGTCAAGTGCGCCACGGGATACAATCTGACCGGATTGATGATTGGATCGGAAGGAACCCTGGGCGTGTTCTCCGAGATTATTCTCAAACTGATTCCGCTGCCGGCCCATCGCAAGGCCATGATGGCGGTATTCGACTCCATGGAACAGGCATCGGAAACGGTTGCCGCCATCATCGCCGATCGCATCGTGCCGGCCACGCTGGAATTCTTGGACAACTTCACCATTCGCGCCGTGGAGGATTTCAGCAAGGCGGGCCTGCCCACGGACGCGGCGGCCATGCTGCTGGTGGAACTGGATGGGCACAATGCCCAGGTGGAAGAGGATGCGATTCGCGTGGAAGCCTTGTGCAAATCCATGGGGGCGGCGTCCGTACGCGTTGCTCGGGATGCCGCCGAGCGGGACCGGGTGTGGGCCGCGCGGCGGGCGGCGCTGTCGGCCCTGGCCCAGCTCAAGCCCACCCTGGTGCTGGAGGACGCCACCGTGCCGCGCAGCCGCATTCCGGAAATGGTGGCCGCCATTCAGACCATCGGCAAGCGCTACGATCTGACCATCGGTACCTTCGGGCACGCCGGGGACGGCAACCTGCACCCGACGATTCTGACCGACAAGCGCAATCACCAAGAGTGGGAGCGCGTTGAGAAAGCCATCGACGATATCTTCGACGAGGCCCTGAGGATGGACGGCACGCTTTCCGGCGAGCATGGCACCGGCCTGGCCAAGTCCCGCTACCTGGAAAAGGAGACCAGCGCCGGAACGATTCTGTTTTCGTCCCGGATCAAGCGCGCCATGGACCCCAACAACATTCTCAACCCCGGCAAGATTATCGCCGCGAAAGTATAGCGCTATGGCATCGATGGAAGAACTTGCCCGCCTGATGCGGGAACTGGAAGATCAACTCGTTGTCTGCATGAAGTGCGGCATGTGCCAGTCGGTCTGCGCGGTGTTCGACCAGACCGGCCGCGAGGCCGATGTGGCCCGGGGCAAGCTGGCCCTGCTCAGTGGGTTGATGGAGGCCATGTTCGATGATCCCGAGGGGGTGAGCGAACGACTCAACAAATGTTTGCTCTGCGGGTCCTGCACGGCCAACTGCCCCAGCGGAGTCAGTGTCCAGGAAATTTTTTTAAAGGCCCGGGCCATTCTGGCCGGATTCATGGGGCTGTCGCCGGCCAAACGTCTGATCTTCAAGGGGATGCTGGCCAATCCGAAACGCTTCGACCGCATGACCGAATGGGGTGCCAAATTCCAGAAGCTTTTCACCCGCCCGGTCAACGATGTAATCGGCACTTCCTGCTCCCGGGTGATGTTCCCCCTTATCGAGGACCGCCATTTTCGTACCCTGGCCAAGGTGCCTTTTCATCGTCAGGTCCCGTTTCTGGATCGCCCGGCCGGCCGTTCCGGGTTGAAAGTGGCTGTTTTTACCGGTTGCCTCATCGACAAGATGTTCCCCAACATCGCCCACGGCACCCTGAAGGTTCTGGAGCATCTGGAGGTTGGCGTTTTTCTTCCGGAAAACCAAGGCTGCTGCGGTATCCCGGCTCTTTCCAGCGGAGACCTGGACACCTTTCAAAAGCTCCTGGCCCATAACCTGACGCGCTTCGAAGCCGGCGAGTTCGATTATCTGGTCACCTCCTGTGCCACCTGCACCTCCACCATCCATGAAATCTGGCCTAAAATGGCAGACGATCGTTTTCGGGACGGCGCCACCCGGCTGGCCGCGCGAACCATGGACATCAACCGTTTCCTGGTGGGCGAGGTTGGACTGCCTCCCCTGAATGGTGATGGAGAAAAGGCGCGCACGGTCACCTATCACGATCCCTGCCATCTGAAGAAGAGCCTCAAGGTGTTCGCCGAGCCCCGGGCCGTGATCGAAGCCACGCCGGGATGCCGGCTAAAGGAGATGGCCCAGCCCGACTGGTGTTGCGGCATGGGAGGTAGCTTCAATCTCCAGCACTATGACATTTCCAAAGGCATCGGCCGGAAAAAAGCGGATCAGATTCAGGCCACCGGTGCCGATATTATCGCTACAGGGTGCCCAGCCTGCATGATTCAGATTTCCGACATGCTATCCCGGGCCGGCGCGCTGATTGCCGTAAGGCATCCCATTGAACTTTACGCGGAAGCTTTGAATGAAAATACGGCTTAAACCAATCAGCCCCAAACGCATTTCCGATCAGGTGTTCGATCAGTTGCGGGAGCTCATTTTCCGTGGAACGTTCCAGCCCGGTGAGAAAATCATGACCGAAAGAGAACTGGCCGACGCCCTCGGCGTCAGCCGCAATTCGGTCCGCGAGGCCATCAACAAGCTGGTCGCGCTGCGTTTTCTGGAACAGCGCCAGGGCCAGGGAACTTTTGTGCGCTCCATCGACGAAGCCGTGCAGATCCCTTTGGCCGCCGTCATGGAAAGCCAGGACGCCAGCCTGATCGACTTGTTGGAAATGCGCATGGGGATCGAGTGCGCATCCGCCTCCCTGGCAGCCAAGCGAGCTACCGTCAAGGATCTTGAAACCATCGCAAAGGCCCTTGAGGAAATGGAGGTCGATACGGCTGCCGGCGGCTTGGGAACCGAAGGGGATCTTGCCTTTCACCTGGCCATTGCATCGGCCACCAAAAATCCCCTGCAGGTCTATATCATGAAGAATGTGGTTGATTTCCTGCATGTGGGCATCCGTGAAAATCTGCTTCACCTATACGAAGACCCCGCCAATATCGATGAAATTCTGCTCCAGCATGAGGCGATTTATCAGGCCATTCGAAGCGGTGATGCCGATGCCGCCTTCAAGACCATGAAAAATCATATCAATTACGTGATTCGTTTTTTCAAAACCCACCAAACGCCGGCATAGATCAGCAATTCTCGGCGAAAAAATTCATTCCGTAAATTCAGATAATCATAGACTTTCTCAAACTTATTTTTCGCACTGTTAATAATACGAAAACACCATAACCCACTGATATAGTTGCAAATAATTTTTGTCTAGACATCCGCCCTTTTTTGTTGTATGTTTTCAGTGGGTTACGGAAAGGCGGGCGGATGCATCAAAAAAAACATCTCAGCTTCTCTGCCATGCGAAAAAAAATGTCAGAGCGATTCAGGATGATCGATGATAGCCGACAAGAGGCTAAAGTCGATTATTGTGTGCATGACTGCCTGATGAGTGCCTTTGCCATGATGGTATTCCAAGACCCTTCCATGCTCGCCTTCCAGCGCAGGCTGGAAGAGTCGATACAACAAAACAACCTCAAAGCGCTTTTCCAAGTCTCATCCATCCCAAAAGATTCTCAATTGCGCGATGTCCTCGACGGTTTGTCGAACGAGTCCATCGATTGCATCTTCGATGACCTGTTCAGCGGCCTACAGCGCGGGAAGCATTTGGTGCACTATCAAGTCCTCGATGGTTACTATCTGGTAGCCATTGACGGCTCTGAATATTTTTCTTCAGAAAAAATCCATTGTCCCCATTGCCTGATCACAAAATCGAAAAAGAAAACCCGATACCACCATCAGATTCTTCAAGCCGCAATGGTTCATCCGGATAAAAGGCATGTTATTCCCTTTGCACCCGAGCAGGTCGCCAACACCGACGGTACGGAAAAGCAGGACTGTGAAATCAATGCCGGCAAACGGTTAATTCGTGACCTGCGTAAACGTCATCCCAAGATAAAATTCATTATCGGTGGCGATGGGTTATACTCCAAGCAGCCTTTCATCGATGAGGCCAAACAGGAACGGATGTCTTTTATTTTGGTGGCGAAACCGTCCGATCACAAAATCCTTTTCGAATGGGTCAATGAACTGACCCAATTGGGCGAAGGTGGCCATCTGACTATCGATGCCCCATCCAACGATCGCTGTCACACCTACCGTTGGATCAACCAGGTTCCTTTAAACGGGACGAAAGATGCCGACAACGTAAACTTTTTTGAATACCAGATTGTCAAAGACGGAAAAACAACCTATCGAAATAGTTGGGTGACCGACATCTTCATCGATGAAAAAAATATCAAAGAGTTAGTGCGGTGCGGACGCGCCCGCTGGAAAATTGAAAACGAGACTTTTAACACCCTGAAAGATCAAGGTTATCATCTCGAGCACAATTTCGGTCATGGAAAAAACAATTTGTCGATGATCTTTTTCATCCTCAACCTACTGGCTTTTTTCTTCCATCAGATTTTCGAACTGAAGTTTCCCGTTTTTTTATAGCCACTCGCGCGCTGATGAATTTATGACTGACTTCAGAATAGTCAATGATATCAATAAGTTACGAAATTTTGGGTGCGCCGTAACCTATTGATATCATTGTAAATACTCTCCAAGACTTCGGGGAAAACGTAAAAAAATCTAATAAATACGGAATGTTAGTGTTGTTTGCGAGGCCAGGTTGTGGTATATTTCTTCTACCACGAAAAAAAAACACCAAAACCTGGAGGCCTCGCATGTTTATACTACACGACATTCTCAAAAAACTCAAAAGCCAATTCCCACAATCAGGAAAAGCCCAGGAACGTAGTGTTTGGTTCGTATACACGGTCATTGCCATCATCGTTCCATTTACATCGTCAAAAACATCCAACATCCTGCGATGTCTCAAAACGGTGTTCGGTTTTGATTGGATAAAAAGGAAAAAGTTCTACACGTTCATGGCCTCTCCAAAAATTCCTTGGACACGGTTGTGGCAAACGCTGTGGAAAGCGATACCGGAGCCGATGACCAATGGCATGTTGCTGATAGCACTTGATGATTGTATCAACCCAAAAACAGGAAAGAAAATATTTGGCTGCGACAAAATTTTCGATCACGCCGCCAAGCAGAACCAATCCAAATATCCATGGGCACAGAACATCGTTGCCGTGGGGCTGTTGAAAAAGATCAAAGGACGGTGGGCCTGTCTGCCATTGAGCTACCGGTTCTATCTTTTGAAAAAGAGTATCAAAGGCATGAACCGCAGCCATGGAATGAAATTGGCATTCAAAAGCAAGCTTGCCATGGCCGCCGAGATGATCACGGAAATTGCCGAAACCTTTCACAACATTAAAGTCGTAATCGTCACGGACTCATGGTTCGGTAATAACGGTCTTTGGAAACCGTTGCGCGACAAACTGGGCATATGGGTTAATATGATCTCGAGGCTTAGATCGAACAATAATTTGTTTGAGCTGCCGGGTCCACACTCCATTCGGCCGGGGCGTCCCCGAAAATATGGTAAAAAGATCGGCAACGCTACGTCGCTGGCCGTTATGTTTAAATCCTTGGCAAGAGAATATACCGTCAATCTATATGGCCGCGACCGGACCATAGTCGCCTATGACCGGGTCCTTATGCTCAAGACAATTCGTTGCGCGATCAAGGTGGTGTGGGTCTACCGCCAGACCCAGTGGGTAGCGCTGTACTCAACCGATTTAACTTTATCTGTTCAGCAAATTGTCGAGTATTATGGCGCCCGGTGGAAGATCGAAGCCTTTTTCAAAGAACTGAAACGCGACATCGGGAGTGCCGAAACCCAGACCCGGCATCCGCAAGCCGTCAGCAACCACCTTCACTTTTGCATGTTGGCGACCACCGTCACCTGGATTTATGCCTGCCGGATGGAGAAGGCACCAACACGACGGCATGCTGTCGACGGCCGTAAAGGTTTTGCCTTCTCCGATGTTCGCCGGTCTGTTGCAAAAGCCGCGCTGGACAGTAATTTTAATAGGGTTTTCCCGTTGCAACGAAAATCCGTCGTTAATTCTCTCGTGGAAGTACTACTGCGGATGGCGGCTTAGTAAAATTTAGCAAACTTTAGATTTTCGAATTGACCGATCCTTTATATCAAAAATGCCGTGGCAAATTCAGTTCCCGTAAAGAATACTGGAATCAACTACGCTGTACATTCCGCATTTTGATTTTCAGAAGTTGGGACCATCTTTTGACCTATCTTTTCGATCCACCGATGTTGGAGCCCCCTTAACTTCAATTCAGTCCATCCATGTTACCCCCCCTATAATCCGGTTTTTCTTTCTGCCGGCGACGCACAGTTACGACCAAATTCTATCGAACAGGCAATAAGAATACTCATGGCCAATCTTTGCGGCCGGCATTGTGCTGCTCAACTGACAAATTTCCATCAATCTGCCTTGGCGATTCGCCCCTCTTTAACAATTTACGTGTTCAGCGAGAATTGCTGGGCATAGATTATCTCAATAGAAAAACAGTTCTAAATAGCGTATATCGATTTGATTTGGCCCCTGAATGAAACTATCCTGCATCTTTATAGCAATGGAGGAAGGCCAATGATCGCTGAAGGGCCGGCTTACATTAAACCGCAAATGACGGTGCTGGATATCGTGCACCGCTTTCGTGAAACCGAAGCGGTTTTCAAAAGGTGGGACAGCAAAGCTGGAGAGTGCATCTGCTGCCAGGCGCTTTTCGATACGGTTGAAGCGGTTGCCGATCGCTACGGCCTGCATTTAGACCAATTAATGGAAGAATTAAACGAGGCCGCCGGTGTTGCGGATTGCTCCACCGGCGGGTAGATTGCCATGACACAAGATAAATCCAAAACCGGATTGCGCCTGACCGAAACCGTCAAGGGCGCCGGTTGAGCGTCCAAACTGCCTCCAGGGGACCTGGACAGGGCGCTTTGCGGACTTGATTTTCCGTCCGATTCGAATGTGCTTGTGGGCTTGTCCCGAGCCGATGACGCTGGGGTGTATCAAGTGTCCGAGGAGCTGGCTTTGATTCAGACCGTGGATTTTTTCACCCCGGTGGTGGATGATCCCTACTGGTTTGGTCAGATTGCCGCAGCCAACGCCCTGAGCGATGTCTATGCCATGGGCGGCTTGCCCAAAACGGCCATGAACCTGGTCGGCTTTCCTCTTAAAACCATGGACCTTTCCATTTTGCGCGAGGTTATTCAGGGAGGGATAGACAAGGTTCGGGAGGCCGGCGCGGTGCTTTTGGGAGGCCACAGCGTTGAGGACGACGAGTTCAAATACGGGCTCTCCGTGACCGGTTTCATTCATCCCGAGCGCATTCTCACCAAGCAGGGGCTGAAAGCCGGCGACGCTCTTGTCTTGACCAAGCCGCTGGGAACGGGAATCGTCAACACGGCCATCAAGGGCAATCTGGCATCGGAGGAGGACATTCGCGAGGTCACCGCCATCATGGCGAGCCTGAACCACACCGCCGCCAAAGTCATGCAGGATTACCCGGTACATGGCTGTACCGATATCACCGGCTTCGGGTTGATCGGCCATCTGGTCGAAATGCTCCAGGGCACCGCTTTGGGACTGAAACTTTTCGCAGCGCAGATGCCGGTGCTCGACAAGGCCATCGAATTCGCTTCCATGGGACTTGTGCCGGGCGGGGCGTATAAAAACAAAAGCTTCCGGGAGTCTTATGTGGACATGGACGCCGGTGTTGATGTCGCTTTGCAGGATATCCTGTACGATCCCCAGACCTCCGGCGGTCTGTTGATTGCCGTCAGCCCGGATGCCGCCGATAAGCTGGTGACCCGCTTAAAAGACGAAGGCGTTCAGCCGGCGGCGATCATCGGCGAGGTGGTGGATGCACCGGTCGGCCGAATCCAAGTGATGTGACCGATAGAGTAGAGCTATTTCAAGAACATAAAAATGTGAGGAATCCAACGTGGAAAAAATCGACGCCAGAGGATTGTCCTGTCCTGCTCCGGTATTGGAAACCAAGTCTGCCGTGGAAAAAAATCATCCCAAGCATATAGAAGTGGTGGTGGACAACGAACCGGCAAAGCAGAATGTCAGCCGCTTTTTGAACTCCCAGGGCTATCAGACCGAAGCCAGGCAAGAGGGCGATCTGTTCACGATTGTCGGCACCGGCAGCGGCGAGCCCGTTCCGGCTGAAGCGCTGAAGGCCAAAACGCCCAAGACCGACGCGAACAAAATCATGGTCATGGTGGCCACGGACAAAATGGGCCGCGGCGATGACGAACTGGGCGGCAAATTGATGATCAACTTCATCAAGACCCTGAAAGAAATGGGGGATGAGCTGTGGCGGCTGGTTCTGGTCAACAGCGGGGTCAAGCTGGCCATCGACGGCGCCGCCACCCTTGACGATTTAAAGGAGTTGGAGGAAGGTGGTCTCACGATCCTCGTCTGCGGCACTTGCCTGGATCATTTCAAACTCTTGGAGCGCAAACAGGTGGGGGAGACCACCAACATGCTCGATATCGTCACTGCCATGCAACTGGCCGACAAGACGATTAATCTATAAATAGAGCCCATCCACGAATGGTCGATTCGCCTGATGTCGGCGTTGCGCTTATTCGTGGATGGACGTTCGGTTAAAGGCTGCCCAACATCTCAGCGGGGATGTCCATTTGCTTCTTACCAACGATGGCATAGTAGTAAAGCGGCGTTCCATCCTGGCAAAAGCGGTGGCGGTATCTGAGGCGTTCGTGGATATCCAGGACGCCTTCTTCTTCGATGCGTCCTATTAATTTAGAGAAACCGGTCCGGTCCCCCTTTTCACAGATAAATTCTTCCTTGATATTGAAAGCTACCCAGCCCTGTGACGAGACCAGGTTGAACCCGCCGGCAAAAGCATCCGGCGGGATATCGCCAAATCCCAGCGCGGCCACGACGGTCATGCAATTGAAGTCGGTTTCCTTCAACGATTGTTCGATGTCGGATGGCAAATCGGTTAAATCAGCAACATGATAATCGTCATAAACGCCGGGCCTGTCGCGTTGTGCCGCATCAGCGGCCTCATCGATGATGTCAATGCCGGTAATGGATTCCGCGCCTAAATCGGCCAGCCGCTCTCCCACCATGCCGTTGCCGGCCCCGACATCCAAGGCGTTTAGCGCTTCATTGTCTTTACTCTCTTGTTCAATATACTTTTTTAGAAGATTGCATACCACTTCCGGAGAATTGCACTTATAACGGTCATAAAAGAGATGTTCATACAATCCGGGGATCTCATATATCCGATCATAGTCGTGAAACTCGATCTTTTGCTTTTGGCCGTCTTGCTCTACGATCAGGAACTCTTTACCCTGCTCGATGGTCTCCACATCGGGCAAATGGATATTATAGCTGTCTAATCGTTGCATTCCCATTCTCCTTGTTTTGGATGTTTTTGGGGGCGCGGAAAACCGTTTTCCGTGCCCTATAATCAACCAGCGACTTTGTATGTGCACATCTTGCAGGTCACGCCTTCATCGTTTTTGAAGTAATCGGCGTCATCTATGCCGATGCATTCCCAGGCGTTCGCTTGCTCAAGGGAGAGCATGCGTTTTTGATAATCGTACTCCTCGAACGCTCCTTCGCGAATGGTAAAACAGATGATGCCTCCCGGCCGGGTGATGCGAATCAATTCGTCGAAGGCAGTTTCCTTAACGTGGCCATAAGTAAATGTTCCGGTGCAAACCACTGCGTCGTAAGCGTCCGTTTTGATATCCAGCGGTTTGCCAAGATCCGCTTGGATATGCTTTGTATAGATTTTCTTGCGTTTCGATTCAGCAAGCATTTCCTTGGAGTAATCCAATGCGTCCATCTTGTTATAGCCCTTTTGGGTAAGCGCCTTTCCTACCAGGCCGGTGCCGCATCCGGCATCCAGAATGTAAGCGCCCTTGTTTCCCAAGGCTTTGTCCAAGGTGTCCGCCGAAGCGATGTGGGCTACATAGCCGAAACGATCCACCGTGTCAGTTTCGTAGTCGGTGGCCCACTCCTTGTAGGCGTCCATCAGCTCTTCCTGGGTTTTTGCGGTATATACTTTTTCAAGTGTTTGGTTGTCGGTAATTGCCGTATCGCTATTGAGGGTCATGCCACACGCCTTTCTTTAAGTCCCAATCTGCCAGCAAGTTCCTGGGTCTTGTCGGTTTTCTCCCAGGGGAAGATGTCTCGCCCAAAATGTCCGGTGACCGAGGTGTCCCGATAAGACCAGCCCTTGGGTTTGGTCAGCTTCAGGTCTCGGATGGCCTTCGCTGACTGATTCGCTGGTGAATACATGATCGTTCTGCAGTTTACTCATTCCGCTCCCTTCTAATAATGGTGATTGAGTATTTGAAATGGCTTGGAGGACCATCGCGCGAAGTTTAAAGCTGGTGTCAAGAAAACCATATATTACAGCAAGGGAGATGCCAGTGCGGCTAAACCATTGAGAATCGTGCGTTGAGGTGCTTAACCATGTGTTATCATGGACTTAATTGAAAAATCTGGTTTTGGTGTTGTGCAGACAGAATCCGGAAATACACCGGCATGCGGAGACCTTGCATGGGCAAAAAGGGGACACTTTTGTGAGGCCAATGTTTGGTATGGGCAGAAAATGCCCAATATGGTTCGGGTGGGCATAACGCCGCTCACGGAGACGGATCGCCACACCGGTAAAAAAGGCCCGGGCTTGCTTTGCCAAAGGACTTCTGATATCTATAAAAGATAGATAGAGGTTTGTACAAAAAAGTAAGTGCGCCATTGTTGGCTGGGAATAATTTTCCCAAATCGAAAAACGATGGTAAAAAGTGCGCTTCGGAGACTGAATATAATGAGCGGCAAACAGCAGGGCCGGATCAAAATTATTTGCGTGGACAAAGGCCAGGGATTGGCCCACCAGGTAATGAATATTTTTGGAGAAGACAAGATTTCCCTGGCCTACGAACGTAGCTTGGATGAAGTTGTTGACCGGTTTGAACGTGAGACGTTTGATTTGTTGCTTTTTTCCAGCTCGATGGCCAACACCGATCCTGACGATGCCATCGAGATCCTTGAATTAATTTCCATGAAATGTCCCGGTACGCAAACCCTTTTTTTCACTCATCCAGGAAGACTTAAAATTGCCCACAAAGCCCTGAGAACCGGGATTTTTCATTACTCATTGCTTCCGGTCAGCAACGAAGAACTTAAAATGCTGATTGAAACCGCCATAGAGACAAAACCCCAGGTGGGACTGAATCTGATGCTGCGGTCAGAAGTGGAGAAGACCACTTTTGAGCGTATGGTTGGACGATCTCCCGCCATGCAGCAGGTTTACCGCCAGATAAGGCAGGCCGCCGCCACGGATATTCCGGTACTGCTGTCCGGCGAGACCGGCACCGGTAAGGAACTTGCAGCCCAGGCCATTCACGAATTGAGTTCACGGTCGCACGCCCCCTGCGTTACCGTTCATATCGGTGCCTTGCCGCCCGATTTGGTGGCCAGTGAGCTTTTCGGCCACGAACGGGGGGCATTCACCAATGCCACGGGTCGGCGCAAAGGCTGTTTTGAAACCGCCGACGGGGGTACGGTTTTCCTGGATGAAATCGCCACCATTGACGAGAAAATGCAGATCAGTCTGCTTCGGGTGCTTGAAAACTGCGAGTTCAATCGTATTGGCAGCCAGGAGGGGGTAACCGTTGACGTCCGGGTAATCGCCGCGTCCAACGCCGATCTTGCTGAGGAAATCCGCAGGGGAAATTTCAGGGAGGATCTTTTCTTCCGGTTGGAGGTTTTGCATATCACCATGCCGACGTTGCGGGAGCGGCACGGGGATATCAATTTGCTGGTGGATCATTTCATCAAGAGTGCCTGTGACGATTTCAAGAAGGTTATCCGGGGGATTTCCTCGGATTTTATCAGCTGTTTGGAAGCCTATCCCTGGCCGGGCAATGTGCGGGAGTTGAAAAACGTCATCCAACGGGCCGTCGTCTCCTGTAACAAAGATATATTGAGCACTGACCAATTGCCGAATCGCATCAGGCACTTCCGGAACGATGACAACACGATGACAATTCGCATAGGCACCAGCCTTGAAAAGGTGGAAAAAGAACTCATTCTCCGTACTCTCGAACAAACCGGGCAGAATAGAACTCGCACCAGCGATATTCTAGGTATTTCCCGTCGCTCCCTCTATAATAAAATCCAGCGATACGGTCTTTAAGAAGGAGTCTTGCCGTAACCATGGGAGTCAAATCCAAAAAAAAAGACATCCAACGTTCAACCGGGGACAACGGCGCCTTGGATGCGCTCCAGGCGCGTCTTGAGCACTTGGAGCACGAAACGGCGCACTACCTGAGTATGTTCGCCCAAAGCGGCGCACCGGCCATCATCGTTGAGGCGGACATGAGCATTTCGATGGCCAACGAGAAATTCGAGGAACTTGTCGGCTATTCCCGCGAGGAGATCGAAGGCCGGATCAAGTGGCCTGAT
Organism: uncultured Desulfosarcina sp.; assembly: GCA_963668455.2. Classification (GTDB taxonomy): domain Bacteria; phylum Desulfobacterota; class Desulfobacteria; order Desulfobacterales; family Desulfosarcinaceae; genus Desulfosarcina. Next base: position 819,115 of record CAXXOY010000005.1, on the reverse strand, counting down.
TTCGTGGCCCTGGAAGACCGTGAGCGAATGAAACGCTATCATCGCCTGCGGCGAACAAAAGGCGTCACCGTACCGGAAGAGTACGAATGCAAAGTGATTCATCGCGATGGCTCCTTGCGCAGCATCTACATGAAAGTGGGTATGCTGCCGGGAAACAAAACCAGTATCGCCAATTTTATGGATATCACTTCCCGCAAGCGTGCCGAAATCGCGCTGATGGAGAGCGAACGAAGACTTTCCACACTATTGGGAAATCTTCCCGGGATGGCGTATCGCTGTCGGCAGGATGACCACCGCACCATGGAAGTGGTCAGCGAAGGCTGTCTGGGGCTGACCGGCTTTACGGCGGCCGATCTGGTGGCCAACCAAAGCCAGGCCTATGTGGATTTGATTCATCCGGACGATCGCCAACGCCTGTCCGATTCCATCACCCAGGCCCTGGCCGGTCAGCGTTCCTTTGAGATGGTTTATCGTATCCGCACCGCATCCGGCGACGAGAAATGGGTCTGGGAAAAAGGTGTCGGGGTGTTCACGCCGGAATCCAAATTACTGGCGCTGGAAGGCTTTGTCACCGACTTTACCGACCAGAAGCAATCCGAACAAGCTCTGATACGTGAGAACCTGCTCTTGCGCTCAACCATGCGCGACCGGTATCAGTTCGGCAACATCGTCGGTAAAAGCCCCGCCATGCAGAAAGTTTACCAGTTGATCCTGAATGCGGCGGCCTCCGACGCCAATGTCATCATTTACGGCGAGTCCGGAACCGGCAAGGAGCTGGTGGCAAGGGCAATCCATAAACTTAGCGACCGCAATGGATTTGCCTTTGTGCCGGTCAATTGCGGGGCCATCCCCGAGACCCTCATCGAAAGCGAATTTTTCGGTTACGCCAAGGGCGCCTTTTCCGGGGCTTCGCACACCAAGCGCGGATTTCTGGATGCCGCCGACAAGGGCTCGCTTTTTTTGGACGAGCTGGGCGAAATCAACCAGAATATGCAGGTCAAACTGCTGCGCGCCATCGAAGGCGGCGGCTACACGCCGCTGGGCAGCAGAGAACTTCGCCGTCCGGATATCCGTATCGTGGCGGCCACCAACCGCAACCTGGCCCAAATGGTTCGCCAGGGGCAAATTCGGGAAGACTTCTTCTACCGTATCCATATCATCCCCATCCAACTGCCGGCGTTGCGTCAACGCAAGGAAGACCTGCCGCTGCTCATCGACCATTTTCTCAAACAAAAATATGCCGATAAGCATCCGCCACGTATTCCTGGACAAGTGCTGGATACGCTTCTGAATTATCATTGGCCCGGCAATGTCCGTGAACTTCAAAATGTGCTGAATCGTTATGTGACCTTGGGACAACTCGATTTCCTCGAACCGCTGGCGGAACAGCCGGCCGAGAAGATCTTGCCGGATATGGACCCGGATCGAACCGGTTTCGACTATCAGGCAGCCATGGCCGACTACGAGAAAACGCTCCTCATTAGAAGCCTTGAAAAACACCAATGGCACCGAGGAAAAGCCGCCGAAAGCCTTGGTTTGCCCCGCAGAACCTTTTTTCGCAAGCTTAAGCGGGTGGGTATTTCGGGCCGTTGATGATCCAAGCCAATCTCGGCACCAATTATGCCATAATTGGCATTTATCAATTAGGCAAGTATTTATAGTGGGTTGCATCGCTTTTCTTGGTATATAGTGCCAAAGGTGGCATTTTCCCCCCGTCCTGTTGTTCAACCTTTTTCTGTCTCGGATACCTGATTAATATCTTTCATATTAACATGTTATGATAGTCCCGACGGGGTTGGCACAGGTTCTGCTTTGTCCAGGTGAGATGGACAACATTTATCGCGGATCAAACCACTACGGGAGGAAAAATGGATTTTGAACTTAGCAAGCAGCAAAAAGAGATTCAGAAAGCCGTCAGGGATTTTGTCAAGGGAGAATTCGACAAGGAGAAAATTCAGGAACTGGACGAAAAACACACCTACCCGGTGGACATCTGGAAAAAAGCGGCAGATCTTGGATTGATCGGCATCCATTTCCCGGAGACCTACAGCGGACAGGGGCTCGGAGTTATGGAGAACATCCTGGTGGCCGAGGAACTGTGTCGCGGTGATTCTTCCGTGGGCGCCTGCCTGCTGCTGGCCGGATTTGCATCTGAAATCGTGCTGCACTTCGGCAGCGATGCCCAGAAGGAGACTTGGCTGCCCAAAGTCGCCGAGGGAGATGTTCTCTCTTGCGGTGCGTTCACCGAGCCGGATCACGGCTCCGACATCACCACCATGAACACCACGGCGGTCAGGGATGGCGATGAATGGGTCATCAACGGGTCCAAGATCTTCATCACCAATGGCGGCCCCATGGCGGGATTCTACTGCACTCTGTGCCTGACCGACCCGGAAGCCAAACCTTCCCATCGGGGGCTGAGCCTGATTCTGGTCGAGGCGGATCGCCCCGGCGTGTCCACCCAGAGCGTGGGCCACAAAATGGGTATCCGCATGATGGATACCGCCGAGGTTGTCTACAAGGACGTACGCGTACCTTCGGAAAACCTGATCGGCGAAGAGAACAAGGGCTTCTACCAGGTCCTGGAATTTTTCGACGAGAGCCGGGTTCTTATCGCCGCCCAGGGCTTGGGTACCGCCCAGGGCGCTTTTGACCGCGCCCTGGCTTATGTAAAGTCCCGGGAACAGTTCGGTCGCAAGATCGCCAAATTCCAGATCACCCAGCACAAGCTGGCCGACATGGCCACAAAAATCGAACAGGCGCGATTGCTTACCTACATGGCTGCCTGGAATTTTGATCAGGGACGTATCGACCCCAAGCTCACCTCCATGGCCAAAATGGTCAGCGGCCGCGCCGCCGTTGAAGTGTGCGATGAAGCCATCCAACTTCTGGGTGGCTACGGGTACATGGCCGAATACGATGTCGAGCGCTATGCGCGCGATGCCAAGATCTGTGAGATTTACGAAGGCACCAAGGAAATCCAGAAAAACACCATCGCCAGTGCGTTGGTGGGCAAACTGAAGTAAATTCCGTCAAACCGGACGGCTCAAAAGCCAAAAGGCTCGGTTTGGTTCTTTTCCTTCCAGGGAATGCCCGCTTGGCCTTGGTTGGAGCAAAGGAGGAAAACATGGCTGCCGAACTCGCTATGATCGACCAAAACTATATGCTTTCATTTTTAAAACAGCACCAACCGGTCTCGGCTAAAAAAAATAAAGTCGTCTCCGCGGAGGATGCCGTTCGCGTGATTCAAAACGGAGACACCATCGTTTTCGGCGGATTTGCCGGGGTCGGCGCCGCCGAGGAGATCGCCATGGCGCTTGAGAATTACTACCTGCAAACACGCACCCCACGGGATCTGACCCTTATGTTTGCCGTGGCCACCGGACCGGGAGACGATTCTCCCCGGGGGCTGAACCATCTGGCCCACCCGGGGCTGCTGAAAAGGATTATCGGAGGACATTGGGGCCTGGCTCCGGGCATTCAGCGGTTGGCGTTGGAAGGCAAGGTGGTGGCCTACAACCTGCCTCAGGGGATTATCAGCCATATGTACCGCAACGTCGCCTCGGGCAAGGCCGGCATTTTGTCTCAGGTCGGGTTGGGCACCTTTGTCGATCCGCGCAATGGCGGTGGCCGGCTGAACAATCAAACCACCGAACCGATTGTCAAGTTGATGGACGTCGCCGGAGAAGAGTATCTTTTCTTCGATGCATTTCCCATTAACGTGGCTGTCATTCGGGGCACCACGGCGGACACGGACGGCAATATCACCATGGAGAAAGAGGCTTTGACCCTGGAATCGCTCTCCATCGCCACGGCCGCCAAAAACTCTGGAGGATTGGTGATCGTTCAGGTGGAACGTGTTACGCGGGCCGGAACCCTGAATCCGCGGCAGGTCAAAATTCCCGGCATAATGGTGGATTGCGTGGTGATAGCCAGTCCCGAAAATCATTGGCAAACCTTTGGTGAAGTTTATAATCCGGCCTTCAGTGGAGAAACCCAGATTCCCATGCGCAACATTCCCGTCATGGCGCTGAATGCCCGCAAAATCATCGCCCGGCGAGCGGCCTTTGAGTTGAAACCCAACAGCGTAGTTAATTTGGGAATCGGCGTTCCGGAGGGGGTTGCTAGCGTTGCCAACGAAGAGAAAATTCTCGATTACATGACCCTGACAGCCGAGCCCGGTGTGATTGGCGGCCTGCCGGCCGGTGGTATCAATTTCGGGGCTGCCATGAATTTCACAGCCCTTATCGATCAGCCCTACCAGTTCGATTTTTACAACGGCGGCGGGGTGGATGCCGCTTTTTTGGGCATGGCCGAGACCGACGGCCAGGGCAACGTCAATGTGAGTCGTTTCGGTTCCAGATTGGCCGGCGCCGGTGGATTTATCAATATCAGCCAGAATTCCAAAAAAGTCATCTTCATGGGCACGTTTACCGCCGGAGGGGTCGACTATTCAATCGGCGACGGCAAACTGATTATCAACAAGGAGGGCCGTTTCCGTAAATTCGTGGAAAAGGTCCAGCACATCACTTTCAGCGGCCTTTACGGTGCCCGCTCCGGCCGAAAAATTTTGTATGTCACCGAGCGCTGCGTTTTCGAGCTGGGTCCCGATGGCCCGGAATTGATCGAGATCGCGCCGGGTGTCGATCTGCAAAAGGATATTTTGGAAATGATGGATTTTAAACCTAAAATTCGTGAGCCCCTGGCGTTGATGGACGAGCGGATCTTTTGCCCGGGACGTATGTTGCTGAAGGAGGACCTGCTCACGATTCCGGCCGCGGACCGCATTGTTTACAACCCGAAAGCCAATCTTATGCTTATCAACCTTGCGGCCTATATGGTAAAAACCATAAATGATGTGGACGCCATTCGCAACGCCATCGAAGGAATCGCCAAACCCTTGAACAAAAAAATCTATGCCGTGGCCAACTACGATCAATTCAACATGGACCCGGATCTGTTCGACGAGTATACGGCTATGCAAAAATATTTAAAGGATAATTACTTCCTCCGGATCAGCCGCTATACGACCAGCGCATTTTTACGGATCAAGATCGGAGAAGAAATGGAAAACCGCGGAATGGCGCCGCATATTTTCGAGACTCCGGAAGAGGCGCACGCCTTTCTGGTGAACGGTTGAACCGGTAATTTTAAAATACATGGTGCCCATGGGCACCATGTATTTTTTTAGTCGATTAAACCATGTCCGTATAAATATCGTACATGGCATCCACCAGTTCGTCGATTTGATTTTTATTGTGAAACAGGTGCGTGGAAATCCTCATGGAATAGGTTTCCTCGGTGTCATCGGCATTGAGACGGAAATTGGTATAGCGGACCTGATAACCGGCTTCCTCATCAAGGCGATCGACCATGGTTGTAATCAGATCGCCGTTGGTAATGTCCTTGAAGGGATTGAAGGCGGTCAAGCCGGTTGTGAGTTCGCCTACATCGGGCGAGAAAAGCGTTCCGGCGCCGTCGAATTTATCGGCCAGGCGTTGTTTGAGATAAGAGCTCAATCCGCAGACATATTCCTCGATGCGATCCCGACCGATTTCTTCCCACATGGCGCAGGATTCCATCAATGCCAGATGCGCGGGAATGTTCAATTGCCCTCGGTACTGAAGCGAGTAGGCGATATCATAATCTCCCCGTGCGCTCCCCTGGGCCAGGTATGTATACAAGGAGGAGTTCTGAGTCCAATAGATGGGCAGATTCTCTCCCTGATTGCGTAGATAGAGAATGCCGGTGGCGCCGGGGCCGCACTGCCATTTGTGGCCTGCCGCCGCATAGAAATCGCACCCCATGTCATGGAAGTCCAGCTCGATCATGCCCGGGGCGTGAGCGCCATCGACAATTGAGATCAAGCCATTATCCCTGGCCAGCGTGCAAAGCTCCTTTGCCGGCAGGCGGGTGCCGGTTTTGTAAGTGATGTGGGAGAAGCAAATGGCCTTTGTATTATCACTGATTTTCTCTGCGAAAGCATCGACAAAGTCCTGCTTGCACGTTGCGTCAACCACCGGAATGTCAACTTCGGTGAGGGTAAGGCCATAACGATCGGCAATCACGTTGAGGGGCGACAGTGCGCCGATGTGCTCGTGATGTGTGATCAGAATTTCATCGCCATCCTCGAATTGCAGCCCGTTAAGAACAGTGTTCATACCATCCGTGGTGTTGCGGGACAGACAAAGCTCATCGGCGTTGCATCCGAATTGCACGGCCAGTTCCGCACGCTGGTCCGGCAGGCCGAAGGTGGCTCCGAGTTCGCTTTCGAAGGTTCGGGGATGGTAGGCGGCCAGCAGGTTGTACTCGGTGTACTTTTTAAGAACCCGCTTGGGCATGGATCCCGTGGTGCCAAGGTTCATGTAAACAAGGTCCTTGTCGAGGATAAACTGATTTTGAACCCATTTCCAATAAAGGGACGGTCTGTTGTGGTGGTGAGGTTTCTTTTTAAACCAATTCCAGGCCTCGGCGTTCGAAGGCAGGCCGAGGCCGATTGCCGTTCCCGCCGCGGCGGTCATTCCACCAATTTTGAAGAAATTTCTTCGACTCAGTTTTGGCTCCGGGGCTTCATTGGTGCGTTTTTTCTCATTCATCGCGTCATTCTCCTTTTCGTTTTCATTCCACATTACGCGCGCCATTTTCAATTCAGAAAAGAACGGTTCATTGAGAAGATCAATAGCCCGCCGGTTTCTAAGCAAGGCAATCATCGGGAAACCGGCAATATTTCCGGTGCTGGCCGGAATTCAGTTGAAATAAGAAAATTCTGGATGTTCTTCTGGGAAAGCCCGATGTGGCGCGTCAGGCATTCGGATGAAGTTGTTAATTGTAACTGAAACAATGTATACAAAAAAGCACATTTCTCTGGCAGAATCAACATCTCAATAGAAAAAAGTTTTTGAATGGTTTCAATGTTCAAGGTCCGGTTCACGTGACCCTGAGAGATGATCATGCGCTCTGCAACTCCTCTTTTACCGCCAAGGCGATTTTCTCCAGCGTGTAGGGCTTTTTAATGAATTGCCTGACACCCAATTTATGAGCCATGCGAATCCGATCCGTTTTGGAATAGCCGCTGGTGATAATGGCTTTTTGCTTAGGGCGTACTTCCAGAATGCGCTTATAGGTTTCAAGCCCGTCGATTCCGGGGTCCATGATCATATCCAGCATAACCAGGTCGACCGGATTCGTTTGCACATACTCGGCGGCCTTCTCACCGCTTTCCACTGCTGTCGCCGAGTAGCCGAGTTTTGAAAATATTTTTTGAGCGATATCGCGTTGCTCCTCAAGGTCGTCCACAATTAATATGCTCTCGCCGTTGCCCTGGAAATCTTCCACCGGCACGGCGTGCGTTGCAGCCTTCGCTTTTTCTCGGGTTACCGGTAAGTAAAGGTCGAATGTGGTTCCCTTTCCCAACTCGGTTTTAACATCGATATAGCCCTTATGGTCTTTTATCGTTCCCCATACCACGGACATACCCAACCCGGTGCCGCTTCTGCCCATTGTTTTTTTGGTGAAAAAAGGCTCGAAGATTTTTTCGCTGTCTTCTGCCGACATGCCGGTTCCCGTATCGCTGACGGAAAGAAGATTATACTCGCCGGCAACCACTTTCTCATAGTTGCCGATGGGGCGCTCGACATAGACACTTCTTGTGACGATGGTGATCTCCCCGCCATTGGGCATTGCTTCGGCGGCGTTGGAGACCAGGTTCATGATTGACTTCGAAAGGTGGACCGGCGAGCCCAGGATGTTCAGAATGTCCTGTTCAAAATCCGTCGTTATGCTGATCTTTTTATGAAAGGACAAGAGTTTGTAATGTTCCGGGCTACTTAGATAGTCAGCGACAATGGTGTTCAGGTTGATAATCTCATTGACCACGACCCCCCTTCTGGCCAGTGTCAAAAGATCCTGTACGATCGCGGTGGCTTTCTGGCCTGATTGTTTGATGGTCTGTATCGGGTCTCTCAATGAGCTGCCCTCGGGCAATTGCATGAGCAATAAGTCCGGGTAGCTGACGATGCCGGTCAGGATATTGTTCAGGTCATGGGCGACACCACCGGCAAGCATGCCGATGGCTTCCATTTTCTGAACCCGTTGAAGCTGTCCCTCAAGCTGTAATCTCGCGGATTCCGAACGCTTTCTCTCCTCGATCTCGGCTTTGAGTTGTTTGTTTTTATGGGCGATGTCTTTTTCTCTTTTAAAGGACTCCTCGACCCGCGTCTGCAAAACCAGGTTGTGGGTAATCGTGCGCATGATTACGAAAGCGGCGCACAACAATCCGAAAAACAGGAGAACCATGGCCCACAACAGCGTTCTCGGAGATTGCGCGCCGATAATCATTTTTGCCGAGGCGATTTCCCTGAGATGCAGATTGGTCTGGCGAACCGGTGTGGTAAAGGTGAGAATGGATTCGATCGCCTCAAAATCGGAAACCCATTTTGGGTAAAGCTTGTCGGGTAGAAGGAAATCATCCGATGGCGGGGGGAATGCGGCGGCCGGAGTCGGATCGGCGCCGATCAAATGGCCTTCAGGTGCAAACAGCCCGGTAAACAGCGCGGCCCGTCCTGGTATGAGATATTGGGAACGAACCACATCCATGGAAAAAATGGCGACTACCTGCGCATAACAACTGTTCTTGAAGTAATAGGGCAGCGTGTAAAAAAAAACCGAGTCCGCTTTTTCGCCGGGCTGAAATGTGTAAAATCCTTCCGGCAGTTGAAACAGAGATTTAGGCCAGAGCCCACAGGCGGGCAAGGTCTCGGGCAACGCTTCGCTTTGGGCTACGATGTTTCCCTCGCGATCATAAACGGCAAGGCCCTGATAGATAGGTTGGCCGCCAACCCGGGTTTGTTCCACAAATTTATTCAGCTCCAGGCCCAAGGCAAGCAAGGTGGAGCGCAATCCGTACTGCATGGACATGCCCAGGGCTTTGTTTTCAAAATACAGCTCAAGCTTTCCGCTATCAACGACGGCGGTTACGAGTTGACGCTGATTACCGAGAAAATGGGCCAGATTAGATGCGCGAGCCTCGAATTCGTGCTCGTATTGCTTTAGGGCGCTGGTTCTGAGTTTTTGCAGCGACTTGTAGTTGGAGATCAATAAAAAACCGACAAATCCTGTGAGAATCAGCGTGATCACCAAGATGGAAATCAGTTCTTTGCTAGGCAGGAAATCGACTGACTGGCGCATGTGCAAACGTCCTTATCAACCCTACTGAGCCGCGTAGCGCTTGAAAAACTGGGGGAAGTATCCGACGATCCCGGGATAGTAATGACGGACCTGTTGCATGTAACGGCCGTCCGTTCTGAGAATTTTCAGATACTGGTTAAAACGTTCACGCAAATCCGTGTCCGTTTTTCGAAATCCGCAACCCATTTCCTGGAGGGGTGAGACGGGGCCGACGATTTTTAGCTGGCCCGGCCATTTCTCCAGGGCAATCATGGCATCGGCAACATCGAGAAGGCTGCATTCTGCGTCCTTGTTGATGACCGCCGGTGCGAATTCATACATTTTTAAATGCAGTGGCACCCACTTCGCGCCGGTTGTGTCAAATCCATAAAGCTTTGGGTCCAGGCAGGTGCCGGGCATGCACAAGACGCTGACGCCGTTGATAAGCGGCTTTACCTTTTCAATGTCATCCGCCATGGAAGCGCTCGGCTGAATCGGTTTCAAGGACGAGTCCGCCCGGGCAATGAGCCATACTCCGCTTGGGAAGGTCGGGGTCGAATAATCAAGCAGTTCCTGCCGCCAGGGGATAATTGTCAGGCCGTTGCCGATGATATCGCCCTTTATGGGGCAATCGCCCGTCAATTCAACGTTACTGTCCACCATGCGGTAGGTTTTGCCGGTGAGATCACTGATGACCGTCGCCCAACTGGTCTGCACATATTCGTAGCGTACACCCAGGTAGTCGGCGAACCCCTTGACCAGATCGGTGGAAAATCCGTCACCGCTACCGATTACAAAACGGGCATAGGGTACGCCAAGGTGGCGCAGAATCCCTTTTTCCTTGATTTCCTTCACGCCCGCCAATGGGCAGGTCACCTGGGAAAAAACGAGTAGAACAACAAAAAAAGCAATCCGGATAATCCTGGGGGGGCGAGGATTTTGTGAGAGCTTCATCAGAAGGGTCCTTTCAACAAAAATTAGCGTCGGATGATCGCATGGCAACTGATAATACGGCTCGTCTATATTTTCGGCATATTGGCCTAATTCTATAGCATTAACTGGAGCCTTTGATCTCCCGTTTGAGATTGATTCCGTATTTGCGCATGCGGTTCCATACCGTCACGCGGTTGATGCCCAAAAGTCGGGCCGCCTGGGTCTGATTGCCGCCAGTGGCCCGTAAGGCGTCGATGAGTTTCCGGCGTTCGTCGCCGTCCACCCTGGCGGTGTCTGGCCGCAAAAATCTCTTGTTCACGACATCGGGGGGCCGGAGCATGTGCGGCGGCAGATGGTCGACATCGATGGCGCCTTCATCTGCAACGGTGAATGCATATTCAAGCGCACTTTTCATTTCACGCACATTGCCCGGCCAGCGGTAGTCCATGAAACCGTCCAGGGCCTTGCGGGTCAATCCGCGTATTTTTTTCTGGGTGCGCAATGCCAGTCGGTCTATAAAGGTGTTGATTAAAAGAGGAATGTCTTCCTTGCGCTCCCGAACCGGCGGCAAGTGGATGGGAATGACGTTGATACGGAAATAGAGATCTTCTCGAAAACGCTTTTGCTCGATGAGCTCCGTCAGATCGCGGTTGGTCGCGGTGATGATGCGTACATCGACCGACACGGGCGTATTTTCACCCACCCGCTCGAATCGCCGTGTCTCCAGAACCCGCAACAGTTTGACCTGGATGGAGAGCGGGATGTCGCCGATTTCGTCCAGAAAAAGGTCACCGCCGTTGGCCGCTTCGAACCGGCCGATGCGGTTTTTGAGCGCACCGGTGAACGATCCTTTAACATGGCCGAATAGTTCACTTTCCAGAAGGGACTCGTTCAGGGCTGCGCAGTTAATCTGCATGTATGGCCCGGATCGGCGCTTTCCGTTCTCGTGGATCGCCCGGGCAACCAGTTCCTTGCCAGTCCCGCTCTCACCGTGAATAATAATCGGTGCATCGCTCTTGGCGGCTCTTTCTATTATCGAATAGACCGCCTGCATGGCGCTGCTGTCGCCAATCAAACCTCCGAATCCGTTGCTTTTATTCAATTGCCGTGAGAGGAACGCCACCTTGCGGTCAAGCCTGTCAAGCTCGCTTAGGTCAGTCAGCGTTTCCACCGCCCCCAGAATTGTCCCGTCATCGTCCCGCAACACGGTGGCGTTTTTAAGGACCGGGATATAGGTGCCATCCTTTTTCTTTATGGCGCAGCGGCAGCGCTGTATTTCGGGTTGGCCTGAATCGAAGAGCTTGCACCAGCCGTCGCCCATGTTATTGATGGCCATTTCACAGGCATCGCAGGCCAAAAGGGTGCATGGCTGTCCGGCAATCTCATGGGCCGTAAAGCCGGTCATCTCTTCGAACGAGTGGTTGACGGAGAGTATCCGCCCTTGCTGGCTGATGATGAGCAATCCTTCGCTCATGGTATTAATCACTCTCTCCCAGTACCGATCAAAATCTTGTATTCTCATGAACAGCTTTCTCGCACCCGATTTTCGCATAAATGATCGCAGTTGGTGTTTAAACACATGTTGCCTGTTTAGCATACGTTTAAAGTGGAGTTAAACGATTTTTTCTTTTCCAGAAATGTAAATTTATAAATTAATCGTTAAATCAGGTCCTTATTCTTAAACACAATTTTTCGAAGCCACGGCATGTTTTTTGTTCTTCAATTTGCCTTGTTCATTTTGCTTGAGGAGGACTTCATGGGGTTCAACAGACGTGACTTTTTCAAGACCCTGACCATTGCCGGCACGGCCGTGGCAGGGTCCGGCCGCTCCGCCAATGCCTGGCAGTCCAGGGCGCCGGCCGACGCCATGGGTTGCCTGGTGGATTTGACCCGCTGCATCGGCTGCCGCAAATGCGAGGAGGCCTGCAACCGGGTCAATGATTTACCGGCGCCGGAGGAGCGCTTCGAGGATTACACCGTTCTGGACCGCAAACGCAGGCCCGACGAGCGTGCCTATACGGTGGTTAACCGGTACACCTCCGGGAAAATCGATGAGCGGGATCAACTCGTGCCCACATTTGTCAAGCTGCAATGCATGCACTGCCAAGATCCGGCATGCGCTTCGGCCTGCATCGTGGGCGCCCTTTCCAAAAAGGAGAACGGCTCGGTGTACTACGATGTAACTAAATGTATCGGCTGCCGTTATTGCATGGTTGCCTGTCCCTTCGAAATTCCCGCGTATGAGTACCACGACCCCATTACTCCCCGCGTGATGAAGTGCACCTTTTGTTATGAGCGTGTGCAGGAGGAGAACAGGCTTCCCGGATGCGTGGAGATCTGTCCGGTGGAGGCCTTGACCTTTGGCCGGCGAGAGGTTCTTCTGACTGAGGCCAAACGGAGAATTCGCAAAAACCCCGGTCGCTATATCGATCATGTTTATGGTGAGAAGGAGGTCGGCGGCACGTGCTGGATGTATCTCTCGGGCGTGCCGTTCGAGAAGGTGGGCTTTAACTCTCTGCCCGAGGCGCCCATGCCAAGGCTTTCGGAGACGATCCAGCACAGCCTGTTCAGTTATCTGTGGTCGCCCATCCTTCTGTTCGGTTTGTTGGGTGGGGTGATGTGGGCGTCCAGAGACAAGGACGACCGGGACCAAGACCATCCGGGCGGAGGTGAGCGATGAGCCATCAAGCGGCGCCTGTAACGGTGAAATTCTGGACACCCGGCGTTATGGTGCTGGCTGTTCTCATTGCGGCCGGCGGCATGGCGATCATTGCCCGGTTCATCGGAGGCATCGGCTATGTTTCCAACCTGAGCACGGCAAGGCCCTGGGGGCTGTGGATCGGCGTGGATGTAGCCTCCGGCGTGGCCCTGGCGGCGGGCGGGTTCACCACGGCCTTTCTGGCCCATATCCTCGGCCGGCATGCCTACGAGCCCGTTGTTCGGCCGGCCCTGCTCACCGCCATGCTGGGCTACACCTTTGTCGTTTTAGGACTTCTGGTGGATATCGGCCGCAGTTGGGCGATCTGGAAACCCATGCTTTTCTGGAACCCCAACTCGGTCCTCTTCGAAGTGGCCATGTGCGTGATGTTCTATCTCAACGTACTCTACCTTGAGTTCCTGCCCATCGTTGTCGAGCGTTTCAAGGGGCGGGTCGATCTGCCCGGACCGCTGGCCATGTTGAACGCGCCCGTCGAAGGGCTTTTGGGATTGGCCGATTGGGTTTTGCCGAAAATCATGTGGGCGCTGATCATCGCCGGCGTGGTACTCTCCTGCATGCATCAGTCCAGCCTGGGCTCGTTAATGCTCATCGTGCCCACCAAGCTGCACCCCTTGTGGTACACGCCCATCCTGCCGCTGCTATTTCTCACCTCGGCCATCGCCGTGGGATACCCCATGGTGGTGTTCGAAGCGACCCTCGCCACCACTTCGCTCAAACTCGATTCGGAGATGAAGGTGCTGACCCCGCTGACCCGCATCACCATTTTTCTGCTGGGGCTTTACCTGGCCCTCAAGGTGGGCGACATGGTGGTGCGCGGCACCTACATTTATCTTCTGGATTTCACGGCCCAGAGCAACGCTTTTCTCATCGAGCTGGTGCTGGGGGTGACCGTTCCCTGGCTGATGCTGCTCTCGCCAGCTGTGCGACGCTCCAGGCGTCGGCTCTTCATCGCCTGTACGATGATTGTCGGCGGCGTGCTCGTCAACAGGCTGAACGTATTCGTAGTGGGCTACCGGTCGCCCATCAGTGATGCCAACTACTTCCCGTCCATTGGCGAGATTCTGGTTACCGTGGGGCTGATTTCAACGTTGATGTTTCTTTATCGGTTCATCGTCACCTATTTGCCTGTCTTGGGCAAATCACAGCAGGAGGTGCATTCATGATCGTCAGGGGGCCGGTTTTCCGGCAATTGCTACTTCTCACTCTGTCCGGGCTCTGTTGGTGTATGCCGGCCGGGGCCGCCGTGTCGCCCGGAGACGAGGCCACCTCCAAATCGGACAGCGAGTGGATCGCCCCGGACCAGGAAGCTGCCAAATTACGGGCCGAGGAAACGGTGCCTTTCGTGGCCGCCGTGCGCGACGAGTGTCGCTTGTGCCGCCAGCAGCGCCTCAGGGACGAAGGCCTTGGTATCAAGAATCAATCCCAAAGCTATTATCTTCTCAATAGCCCCATTATTCGTAAAACCGAAGACCATTACGGCCCGGTGCGTTTCATGCACGCCAAACACGCCGTGACGGTCAAGGACTGCGCCTTGTGCCATCACCACCGGCCCCTGGACGAGGCGTCCTCGGAAACCGTGCGCTGCTCTGCCTGCCATCAGGAACCCTTTAAAGATGATCATCCCGAGCGAATCGGGCTGAAGGCCGCCTATCATCAGCAGTGCATGGGCTGCCATCAAGAGATGAATAACGGCCCCATCGACTGCTCCGGCTGTCATCGCAAGAACGCCCCCGATCACAAAGAGAAAATCAAACTGGCGGCCAACCCCGAACCGTCCCAGGTGACCGCCGAATGCCTGCGCTGCCACAAGCAAGCCGGCGAGGACATGCTCACCTCGGCCCACTGGTTGTGGAAAGGGCCGTCACCGTATACCCTGAATCATCGAAAGGAGGTCGAACTCGGTAAAGCAACCATTGCCACCAACAACTTCTGAATCAGCATCACCAGCAACGAGGCTCGTTGCACAAGTTGTCACGCCGGCTATGGATGGAAAGACGATTCCTTCGATTTTACCGATATGACCAAGATCGACTGCCTGGTGTGTCACGATACCACCGGCACCTACAAGAAAACGCCTACCGCGGCGGGCATGCCCGATCCCAAGGTGGATCTGGTGGCCGTTGCTCAGAGCGTTGGCCCGACTTCGCGCAAAACCTGCGGGGATTGCCACTTTAACGGCGGCGGCGGCGAAGCGGTCAAGCACGCCGATCTTTCTCGCCAATTGCTCACCCCGGGGCGCAGTTGCGATGTACACATGGGCGGTTACGATTTCCAGTGCAGCGAGTGTCACCGCACCCGCAATCACAAGATCGCCGGGCGCAGTTCCTCGGTTCCCGTAACCGAAGGCAGTCTTGACTGTATCGACTGCCACTCGCAAACGCCCCATTACGGAGACGATCTTCTTGATCACCACCTCAACAAACACAGTGACACCATCGCTTGCACCACCTGCCATGCGCCGGTCTACGCCAAATGCAAGCCGACCAAGACGTTCTGGGATTGGTCCAAGGCGGGTGACAAGAAACGCAAGCCTAAAAAAGACAAATACGGCATGGACGATTACAACTGGAAAAAGGGAGAATTTCGCTGGAAAGAGTCGGCCAAGCCGACCTATGCCTGGTATGGCGGGTTCACCAAACGCATCCTTTTGGGAGACCGTCTGGACCGGAGCCTGGAGGAGATCAACATCGCCGAGCCGGTGGGTTCGATCAACGATCCCAACTCGAAAATCAGCCCTTTTAAAATTATGAAAGGCGTACAGGCGGTGGATGCCGAATACGATTACCTGCTGGTTCCCCATTTGTTTCCCAAGGGTAAGGAGGACAAGACCGCCTATTGGAAAAACCGCGACTGGCAGAAATCCTTTGCCGAGGGCATGCGGGCCATGGGCATGAAATACTCCGGCAAGTACGAGTGGATCACCACCAATATGTACTGGGGGGTGGAGCACGAAGTCATGCCGGCCGACATGGCCCTCTCCTGCGTGCAGTGCCACGCCAGCCTCAAGGGCGAGCAGACGTGTAATCGCTGCCATCAGGACAATCGCAATGTGGATTTCAAACAGATTGCCCATAAGGGAACGGATTTTTCGTACATGGTATCCAAGGGACGCGATGTGAGCGATCTGGTGGGAACCACCGATTACATCGATTTCAAGGCCCTGGGCTACAAGGGCGATCCCGTCATCCACGGCGGGCGCTTCAAGAAATTGCCCATGGGGTATAAAGCTCCGGAATAATTTTTACAGACATTTGTCTTTGATTTCCGGCCAACCGACCTCCCTTTTTGGGGAGGTCGGTTGGCCGGTTTTTTTTTAGGCGGTTTATAGCGCTCCTCGGCCGCGAAAACATAAGGGCCACGAGACTCGCCGAGAGTGATCCTTGGCAAATCATATCGAAAATGTCTATAATAAATTGACTTTTCAATTGACGATATAAATAGTTTGTAAGCGAATGGATTTCCGCGGAGAATGAATCTCCTTGTTCGTACACCTACGGAACAAGGCTCCATCAACCAACAACGAAAGGAGCAATGGTATGGCTGAAGAAACAGCGGTCGGGTGCGCCCGACCAACCGGCGGCCCCGTCGGTGAAGAGGTTCCGGAAACCAATAACCAGGCAGCAACCGCACCTATCAAGGAGGAAAGAAAAATGATTCACGTCGGTGAAAAAGCACCGGATTTCGTTGCTCCGGGGTACCAAAAAGGTAAATTCATCAACTTCAAACTTTCAGAGTACCTGGGGAAATGGGTGATTCTCTGCTTTTATCCCGGTGACTTCACTTTTGTATGAGCGACCGAAATTTCGGCGGTCGCCGAAAAACATCCTGAGTTCCAGAAGCTGGGCGTTGAAATTCTCTCCATGAGCATTGACAGTCAGTTCGTGCACAAAATGTGGGACGATAACGAGCTCTCCAAAATGGTCGATGGCGGCGTGCCCTTTCCCATGCTGTCCGACGCCGGAGGCAGGGTCGGAAAAGCGTATGGCGTTTTTAACGAAGCCGCCGGCGTGGAAAACCGGGGGCGGTTCATTATCGATCCGGATGGCGTCATCCAGGGGTTTGAGGTGCTGACCCCGCCGGTGGGCCGCAACGTACAGGAAACCTTCCGGCAGATCCAGGCCTTCCAGCTGATCCGCGAGACCAAGGGGGCCGAGGCAACGCCGTCTGGATGGAAGCCCGGCAAGAAAACCCTCAAACCGGGACCGGACCTGGTGGGCAATGTCTGGAAGGAGTGGAAAACGAGCATGGCGTTCGATTAACGCGGGAACCGCAACCAACCCATACTATTCTTTCTATGTGGACCAACATCGATAGCGCCATCTAAATCGTCTATTCTATTTCGCGCCTGGTTCCCACGCTCTTGCGTGGGAGCGAAAAAATCGGTATCGAAATCGTTTTTTTCTACACCGATAGCGATACCGATTGGTAGCCGGGAACCGGAAATACAGAAAAAAGTAACCCTTTTTAAGCATGGTGCTCTTCACTGAAAGGCGATCAATGATTAGGTTTATAAATTATGGACTTCGATCCATCGCTCCATCTGACTTAGGGTGAACGTTTAAAGTAAAAAGAAAGGAAAACAACATGTATTTCAATCAACTCTCGGTTCCAGGACTGGGCTGCCTTTCTTATGCTATTGGCTGCCCGGCGGCCAAAGCCATGGCCGTTGTTGATCCCAAGCGCGACATTCAGGACTACCTCGATATTGCCCATGAAGAGGGTATGCAGATCACCCACATCATCAACACCCATGTGCATGCCGACCATGTGAGCGGCGATCAGGAATTGCAACTGGCCACGGGCGCGGACATTTACATCCACGAAAGCGCGCCGGTAGAGTACAAACACAAGGCGCTTAAAGAGGGCGATGTTTTCGAACTAGGTGCAGCCAAAATCCAGGTTCTGCATACACCGGGACATACCCCCAACTCCATCTCCTTGCTCGTCACCGACAAAGTCCGTTCGGAGGAGCCGGAGATGCTGCTTACCGGCGATTTACTTTTTGTCGGCGACATCGGCCGGCCCGACCTGCCCGGCGCCGAAATTCTCGATGAACAAGTGGAGAATCTTTACAACAGCCTTTACGTCAAGCTTGCCGATTATCCCGATCACCTGGAGGTCTTCCCGGCCCACGGCCAGGGCTCACTGTGCGGGCGGGGCATGAGCGCCAAGAAAAGTTCCACCCTGGGCTATGAACGGCGGGCCAACCCCATGCTGCGTTTCGACTCTTTCGAAGCCTTCAAAAAAGACGTAATGTCGGCCTTCCCGACGCGACCGAAAAGTTTTACCCACATCATTCAAACCAACATCAAGGGCGCGCCCACCCTGGACGCCTGCCCCATGGACAAAAGACTCACCCCGAATCAATTCGAGGAGATGATGAAGGACGGCGCCGTCGTTATCGATGCCCGTGACTCGGCGGCCTTCGGCGGCTTTCACATTCCGGGCAGCATCAATATTGGGTTCGAAAAACAGCTGGCCAACTGGGTCGGCATGGTGGTGGAGCCCAACTCGGAAATTCTCCTGGTGGTGGACGGCCGTGAGGATTACGACCGCATGGTCACCGAGCTGCACCGCATCGGTTACGATCTGATTTTCGGCTATCTTTCCGGCGGGATCATGGCTTGGCTGATGAGTGGTCGGCCTGTTGAGCAGCTGGAGCAGATTTCTCCCCAGCAATTGTCGGCGCGTTTGGAAAAAAGCGACATTCGCGTCATAGATGTGCGCACTCCCGCAGAGTGGGAGGGAAGCCGCATCGAATGGGCCGATCATATGCCGCTGTCGGACATCCTGGCCGGTAAATATCCTGACGTTGAAAAAGATGAGGAGTTGGTTCTGCATTGCGGAACCGGCTATCGCTCGAACATTGCCGCCAGTATTCTGAGCCAGGCCGGATTTACCAATACCAAATCCCTGGCTGGCGGCATATTTGCGTGGTCCAATGCGGGGTATGCGCTGGTTGGCGCCTGACGCGGGAAACCCGCAACCCATAATTTCTTCTATTTATGGACTTCCATCGCTATCGGTATCGCCTTTACGTTTTTCGTTACCGATAGCGATTGCCACCTTCAATCGCCTCCCACTACCTCCTGGATGGTTTTGTTCAGCTGCACAAAATCGTAAGGCTTGGTAACAAAACGAGCCGCACCATAGTCTTGCGGGGCTTTTGCGATTCTATGGGCCGAATATCCAGAGGCGATGATTATTTTCAGATTACGATCATATTTTAAAAACGCCGCCAGCCCTTTTTCTCCTCCCATCCCCGGCATACCGAGATCCATTAGGATTAAGTCGATTTCCTCCTCCTGTGCCCGATAGCGTTCGAGCGCTTCTTCCGCACTGGCCGATGTGAAGACATTATACCCGCAAGTACTGAGAAATTTCTTTGATGTTTCCCTAATATCTTCCTCGTCATCGACAAGCAAAATGGTTTCCGTACCGCGCAAGCGGTCTTTCCTAACCTTCGTATCCGGTAGTTCACAGGCCTTTGTTTCAGTGTCCACTGGTAGGTATATTTTAAACGTCGTTCCCTCCCCGACTTCGGAATAACAAGCGATATGACCGCCATGGTTCTCTATTATGTTATACGAAATCGCAAGGCCCAGTCCGGTTCCCTTTCCGACTTCCTTGGTGGTAAAAAAGGCATCGAATATTTGTTGGCGTGTCTTTTCGTCTATCCCCATTCCGGTGTCGGAAACTTGCATGAGGACATAATCCCCCGGTTCTAATTTTAACAAAGTGGCGTAAGGCTGGGCAACCATGTGAAACATGCCGGTTTCCATGGTTAGACGCCCTGCGCCCTCCATGGCATCGACTGCGTTATTGACCAAATTGACAAGCACCTGCTCGATTTGATTTGCGTCGGCCCGCACTACTGGTAATTCCGGCGTAAGGTTCAACTTGATGGTTATCATTTTAGGAATCGCATGTTGGAGAAGGTCGATGGTGCTGTTGGCAATCTCGTTGATATCCACCGGTTTAAAGCTGGATTGTGATTTCCTGCTTAAGGTCAATAACCGTTGCACAAGTTTTGCCGAACGATTCAGGGCATTGTTTGCCTTTTCAAGATATTGTCTATCCTCGTGATTTTCGTCTTTCAGTGCAAGCAATAGCTGAATATAGCCAGATACACCTTGGAGTAAATTGTTGAAATCATGGGCAATACCGCCGGCCAGGGTGCCAACCGCCTCCATTTTAGTTGAATGGCGGAGCTGCTCTTCAACGATGGCTTTATCCTTTTCTACCTGCTGACGCTCAAGCGTCGAGCGAATGATTTCGCCTGTCATGTGAAGCAGATAGAATTCTTCCGGCAGCCAATGTCGGACGATTCTGATGGACTCAAAACCGACAAAACCGTAGAAGTTTCCGGGGATTGTAAATCCCGAGCACAAAACGGAGCGGCTCCCCCGGTTCTGCCAGAAGCGGGCCAGCGCATCCTGGGATTTTTCACTGTCGATGATTTCCATCTTCTGGTCTTCGTCAATCAGGCGGATAATTTCAGCGCTCTCATTTTTAGGAACGCTCTGGAGACTGTCGTGGATTTTCGGCCAGGTTCCCCTTGACCATTCGTGGGTCATGACGAAACAGCCGTTATCCGGATCCGCTATTTGGAATAAAAGGCAGCGATCGATTCCGGCAAAGTCGGCGATCTCCTGTAAGGCGGCATCTATTGCTATCGTTGTATCACCGGCATCCAGGCTGATGAAATGCCTTGATATGGCTGAAAGCAGCTTCTCCATTTCAATACGCTTGCGCAAACGTCTTGTCATGAAGTTGAATGTATCCGCGAGAACGCCTATCTCGTCCCTGGTCTTGGGAATATAAACGGCCGAAAGATCTCCTTGGGAAATGCGTTTGGCGACTCGGGTCAGTTCCCGAACAGGCCTGGAAAGGTATCGTGTAAGAGACAGTGCAGTAATGCTGACGAAAACAGCGGCTATCACAGAGAGATATAACATGCTTTTTTTGTTTCTCTTTTCCGAAGCTAAAAAAGCGTTTTGAGGCTGAAAAAAAACCACCCGCCAAGGGACTTTTTCTGTATGGGTTAGCGCTGCGGCGAACCGTTTTTCTCCTGTCGATGGAAGGGACGTCGTAAAGAACGGCTGTACGGTATTTGCGTTTTGCAGCCCTTTCCTAAGATCCATGATGCCATTATACAGATTGCCATCCATATGGGGCGGATATAAACGCATTTCTTGCAGGGTTTGCATTTTTTCTATGGATATCCTTTTGATTGGGTTGAACATCATCTTGTCAACCCCGCCATGAGAAAAAATACCGTAAGCAAGGATCAGATCCTGACTGTTTACAACCATGGCAAACGAGCCCGGCCCAAGCAAGCCTGTGTCCTGAAGGATGAGTTGCTGAATAACAGTGGCGCTGTATCGTGCTCTAAGCACGCCTATGATGCGCCCTGAGGGGGCTTTAATAGGGCTGCTGAAATATAAAAAAGCTTTGCCCGTATCTTGATCGAACTGTGCATCGGAAGCGAAAGCGAGCCCGGTCTCCAATGCCTGTCTGAAATAGCATCGCTTGGAAAGATCAGAGCCTATGTGTGAGGGATCGGAGTCGTAAATATTACGGCCGGTGATATCCAGTATGGCGTAAGAGGACAGAAACAACCTGTTTTTATCCATGAGGGAAGTTAATGTCTCCGCCAAGTGCTTTCTATGATGCGGCTTCTCTTGATCTTCGGGTGATAGATTTAAAAATCTTGCGATAATGGGGAGGTTTGCCTCTGCAGATATGACACCCAGGTTATACTCTATAAATCCATTTAGCCTCTGGCTGGTCAGTTGTGATGAGGCTGCCAGGGATTTGTAGGCCTCCGTCTGCAGGGCGGTTCTATTGGCCTGAAGATTGAGATAGAGCAATATCGCCAGGGGAGGAAGAGAAATGACCAAAAAGGCGACCACCAACTTCAGTGACAATCCAAATCGGATTTTCTCTTTGCTGTGCAGTTCGTATACCTTGTAATCTTTCATGCGGACAATTTCTCTTCTGCCTGATATTCTCACGGAAAATTATATTGAGGATGCACAAATTTCTGCAGCCTTGTGCATATTGGCAAGTGTTGTTGCAATGTCTTGCTGCCCCGTTGTCATTTTTCCAAGTTCAAGCGCAAACGAATCGACGGCAAGAGTCGCCCAACCCGGTAAATGCGGTTCCGTGCCCATGTGACGAAGGATGGCGTCCAACGCGACATCGAAATGCCGGGTTGTACAGATCTGCACCCTTGCATTTTCCCTGACGCGTTTGTCGCTGAAATTACTTCTACGTACGTGATTCCCTGCACCACTCAATACACAGGCACGGGCCGCTACATCGGCACTTGTGGCCCATTGCACAAAAACCCATGCGGCATCAACATGCTTGCTGTACTTTGATATTGCCAAGGAGCTTCCTCCCTGATGGCTCATTCCCGGGACTTCGCCGAATCCGCATCGATTTGTCGGCCGCAGCATATGCGGTTCAGGACATGGTGCAGCTTTCGCTAAACCGACAATCCTCGATTTGGCGGGGTCGTCAAAGAGAGAAAAATACTCACTCCAAGACGTCATGATTCCCGCTTCGCCGCGTGCGAAGCTATCGGCCTCACCGAACCAATCCCAGCTTGTTACACCGGGCGCCATGTATTTTCCCAATCGAAGCATATATTCCATAGCGGCATGGGCACGTTCGTCATCAATCAACGGCTGCCCTTCGGAGCCGAATATTGATCCCCCGTTACCCCACAACCAGGTAGTCATGCTGCATTCAAGACCGTAATGTCCCGATTTCCAGGAGGCGGTCGTTCCATATAACTCGGGGGCCTTGGCATCGTGTATGGTTTCAACAACGTCCATATACTCGCTGAGCGTCACCGGCACCTTGAGGCCCAGGTCATCAAAGATATCCTCTCTGTAGATGGTGATAAATATTGGAATGTCGAAGGGGATCGCGGCCAACTTTCCGCCATAAGAGCATACATGCTCAACTAACGGTGATAGGAAATCTCCAAAATCATAGTCAGGATAAGCAAGATTGTTCTTTTCCAAAAGCATCAGCGGCTCGATGCAATCATTGCAAAAACGGCCGATCCATGCCTGATCCATATAGAAGACATCATGGTGGCCGGCCTGCCGGGTAGTATCCGAGATCATTTTTGCAAGCACCCGGTCAAGAGGAAGGGATTCCCATTCAACTTTGATTTCGGTGACAGGAACAAATTCTTCTTCCATGAGTTTTTTTATTGCATTGGCAGGCGGCGTGTCTTCAGTGACGATGCGTATGGTAGTGCCTGAGAATTGGCGTCCCATTTCCTTGAGAAATTTATGCTGGACCGTTTGGGAGACGGAAGCCGACTGCGGCCCGAGGATATCGCGGCTTTTTTGAGCGGGCTTTTCAGGTGGGCTCTTCGAGCATCCTGTCAAAAATGTGGGAGATGTCATACCAATACCCGCCATGGCACACAGCCGGATAAAAGTCCGCCGGTTAATGCCACCTTTCAGGTAAGTTTCGGCAGCCTTGGCCAGGGAAAGGGGCACGGCCTTTTCGATTGCTCTTTTCATATCGACATTCTCCTTTGGTAAATTTACGTTGCCGACGCAGCACAACGCTTGGCGGCTTTGTGCATATTTGCAAGCGTTGTTGCAATACTCTGCTGCTTTGTCGTCATTTTCCCAAGTTCCACGGCAAACGAATCGACTGCAAGGGCGGCCCACCCCGGCAAATGCGGTTCCGTGCCCATGTGGTTGAGGATGGCATCCAGCGCAACATCCAAATGCCGGGTGGTACCTTTTTTCACCGTGGCGTTTGCCTTGATTCGTTCATCTTTGAAATTACTTTTGCGTACGTGATTACCACCACCGCTCATCAGGCAGGCCCGGGTAGTCACATCCGCGCTTGTCGCCCACTGCACAAGGATCCATGCAGCATCGACATGTTTGCTGTACCTTGATATGGCCAGGGAACTACCCCCCTGATGACTCATTCCCGGCACCTCCCCAAATCCGCACTCATTCACTGGTCGCAGCACTTTGGGCATGGGACAGGGCGAGGCTTCGAACAGACCGGAAATTTTGGATAGAGAAGGATCATCAAAGACGGAAAAAAATTCACTCCAGGAAGTCAGGATGCCTGCTTCGCCTCGGGAAAAACTGTCTATTTCTCCATACCAGTCCCAGTTCGTTACGTTTGGCGCCATATGCTTTCCAAGTTCCAGCATATACTCCATGGCGGCATGGGCTCGTTCGTCGTTGATCAGCGGCTGCCCATCCGCTCCGAATATCGACCCTCCATGCCCCCACAACCAGGTGGTCATGCTGCATTCAAGGCCGTAATGGCCCGACTTCCAAGACGCCGTCGTTCCATAGACATCGGGCGCTTTTGCATCATTGATCGTTTTCACGGCTTCCAAGTAAGCATCTAAGGTTGTTGGCGGCTGAAGACCCAAATCGTCAAAGATGTCCTTACGATACATGGTTATATAGATTGGAATGTCGAAGGGGACCGCTGCCAATGTGCCGTCATAGGAGGCCACATGGTCAATTAGGGGTTTAAGAAAATCGTCGAAAGCATAGGCAGGATAAGCAAGGTCTTGGTTGTCCAACAGTTTCGCCGGCTGTACGCATTCCTGGTAAAAGCTCCCTATCCATGCCTGATCCATATAGAATATATCATGGTATCCGGCCTGCTGGGAGGTATCCGAAATGATTTTTGCCAGCACGCGATCAAGGGGTAGGGACTCCCATTCCACCTTGATGCCGGTGGCCGGGATGAACTCTTCAAACAGCAGTTTCTTGGTTGCATTGGCCGGGGGCGTGTCTTCGGTGACGATGCGCAGGGTCGTCCCCGAAAAACGGCGCCCCATTTCAGCAAGGAATTTATGCTGGTCTGTCTCCGGTAAAAATGCCGATTGCGGCCCAAATTTATCATCGGCAGGCTTTTCGGCTGGTTTTTCCGAAGGTCCTTTTGAACATCCTGTAAGAAAAGACGGTGATGTAAACGCCAAACCCGCAGCAGTACAGAGCTTTAAAAATGTGCGACGATCGATGTCGGCCTTCAGATAGGCGTTGGAAGCCCGGACTAGTGGCAACAATATAGAATAATGGCTTGTTTTTTTCATTCAGGTCCCCTCTGGACTTATTATCGTACAAAATTATAGCTATTTAATGAGCAGAAAAAATAGACGAAGGAAGCACTATGGGCAGCAGCGGTGAAGTAAAATGGTACTCGATTTCAAGCGTGGAAGAGGATCGGATTCAACGGATCCAAGGAACCAAGGACAAATATCCTATTGTACTATCGGCAGGGATTGGTCGCAAGTTTATCTTTTGTTTTTCAGATACTAACGGTTTTAGAAGCTATACCCGATGGAAACATGAAACCGGCCGGGGGATTCGCCCTCTTCCCGGTCCAGTTTATAGCCGTAAAGCAGGCCGATGGGACCGATGGGCGTGATGTAGCGCAGGCCGAGACCGACGGACGATCGCCAGTCGTCCGATCCAATGATTTCCTGGGGCTCCTTGACCTGACCGATGTCGTAAAAGGTTGTCAGTTCGAAGTTGTACCCCAGATCGATGCGCGCTTCCAGGCTGCCGACCATGGATAGCCGGCCGCCCAGAGGGTCGCCGTTCTCATCGGCGCGTAGCAGGTTTTCCTTGTATCCGCGCACATCCTGGATGCCGCCCAGGAAGAAGAGCTGATCGTCGGGAACTTCGCTGGTGCCTGAATAAGAGTCGATCTTGCCGATTCTGGCCAGGGAAGCAAAAGTAAGGCGTTTGATGGGCGTAAAGTAATAACGGGCATCGATCTGGTAGCGCAGGAAATCGTCCAGCTGGTTCTGAATGCCCTTGGAAATGTCCACGCTGAAAGAGGACAGAAGCCCCCGGGTGGGGCGTACGAAATCGTCCCGCGTGTCGTATTGGACGTAAGGCGTGGTCACGAAAATGGTTCGCGTGTCTTCCTCGTCTTCATCGGTGTCCCGTTCGCCGGCGCTGAACTGGTCTTTTTTTTCCAGGCTGAAGGTAAGCGCCGTGGTCCAATGTTTACACCAATCCTTGGCGAAGGAGAGGGAACCGCCAGTGGTGCGGGTGCCGAAGGGCTGGTTGAATTCGGTCAACTCTTCGTGGAAAGCGCCAATCGTGGCCTTGATATGGGTGCCGAGAAATCTCGGTTCGGTAAGACGGGTTTCCAGTTGGTATCCGGTTTCACTGACTTCCGCGCTGGCCCACAGATCCTTGCCCAGACCAAAAATGTTATGGTCGCCGACCTTGGTCTTTCCGTAGAAACCGCTGTCCGATTCGTAGCCGAGGCTCACTTCGGCATAGTAAGGCTTGGCCTCCTGAATTTCCACCAGTTGGGTGACCGTTTCCGCTTTTTCCTTCAGGCCGATGGTCCGATAGGTGACATCGTGGAAAATGGACAGATCCCGGAGGCTACGCTGGCCATCGTTCAGGGTCTGCAGGGAGAGCGGTGTGTCGGTCTCATGGGCCAACTCGCGGCGGATGATGCGTTCCTTGGTTTTAAGGTTGCCGGAAATAAAGATTTCCCCAAGGGTTACCAGCGGACCGGGGGCGACGATGTATTTGATATCCGCACGGGTTTTATCCTCGCTGAACACGGTTTCGGCCTCCACCGTCACGTAAGGGTGCCCCTGTTCGGAAACCAGGCTGGCGATGGTTCTTTTGTCGGCCTCAATGGCCGATTGGCGAAAGGGCTGGTTTGCCTTGTGGGCCAGTTGATCCTTGACCTTTTTTTCTGTGAGCCCTTCACCGGCAAGCCCCGTGACGGTGATGGACGCCACCCGCGTGCAGGGGCCTTCCTTGATGGAAACCGCCACCTTGGCCTGGGTTTTGTCCTTGCTGAGCACGGACTTTGCGTTTACGTCCTGCTCCTGGAATCCTTTTTTTGTATAAAGGGTTCGCACTGCGTACACATCTTCTTCCAGGGTTTCGGGAACATAGGCGCCATCATTCAGCCAGCCCGGCGTGCGTGTCAGCATCTGCTTGCGGATCTTCTTTTCCCCGATGGATGTGTTGCCGCTTAGCTCTACTTTTTCGACTTTTGTTTGCGGGCCTTCCTGAATGATAAAGCGCAGCAGGGTCTTGTCCGTATCGGTATCGGACACCGGCTCACGTTCGATTTTCACCTTGGTTTCAAGAAACCCGGCGTCGTGATAGCGTTGTTTGATGTTCGAGACGGTCTTTCGGGCACCTTTGTTCCGCAGGTTGCCGCTTTGGGAAAGGGCGACATCTTTTTTCAGGGTAAGATCCCAGAATTTGTGATTGCCTTCGAAATCCACCTCGTAGTGCGGGCCTTCGTCGATACTGACAACCACATCCACATGGCGGCCGTCATCGGCCAGGGTTGTCCGGTAGGTCAGGGCTGCATCGGCAAATCCCTTACGGCGATAATAGGACAAAAGGCCTTTCATGTCCTTTTTGATCCAGTATTCGCTAAACCGGCCGGTGGGCCAAAGCGCGACTCGCCAAATGTGCATGTGCAGTTTGAGCATGGCCTTGGAAATGCCGCGTCGGCCCTCGAAGGTCAAATTCCTCAATCTATAATAAGAACCCTTATGGATATCGACGGTAATTTCCACATTTTCGGCTTCGGCATGGGGGCGGGCTTTGACCGACACCTTGGGATCGATGTAACCCGCTCTTTTGTAACGCTTGACAATGGCCTCTTCCTGGTCGGAAAGATCTTCCTCCGCGTAAGGATCACCTGGGTAGATGGACATCTGGTTGAGTATTTCGGTTTCAAATAAGGGTTCATTGCCACGGATGCGGATATTTTTAATATAATGGTATGACGTCAAGGTATACACCAGCGTTTCACCGGCCGGCGTTGTCTGCGAATCAACATGAATGGCGGCAAACCGGTTGCTCAGGCGCAGGGCGGATATGGATGCCTGGATGTCGTCCTGGGTGACGGTATCGCCCGGTTCGATGGCGATCAATTGGCGGGCCAGGGCCTCGTTGTCGCCGATTTCATCCGGTTGGGCCATGATTTCCACTTGGATATCGCCGATTAGAATGCCGGGGGCGCCGGCTTTGGCGGCCCCAGCCGGCTTGGACGCTTCCTGTGCGGCCAGGATCGGGGTGCAAAACAACACTACGGCCAGTACCATAAACCACAAAACAATTCGGATCTTCCCTGCCTGGTCCATTGTAGATCTCACCTGAATTCGATGCGGAACACCAGTTCCGATCCATAAACGCTGTCGTTACCCTGGAATCCACTGACCAGGATGTTCTCCAAAAGCTTGTATTCCGATATGGCCCTCTGAACGATGACGCCATCCTTGGATTCCACGGCGTATTTGACGGTCATGCGTTCGGAAAGGTGTTTTCCCACGGTGACCTTGACGCCGGTGGATTCCTCATCGTCGTCGTCACTGGTTTCCTCGACCTCCAGGATATCGACTCCGGTACGCTTCTTGATATCCTCGCCAAAAGTGCTGGCGATCATTTCGGCCATGATCTGCGCCGTGCTGCTGCTGGAACCGCCTTCGCCCTTGCTCAGCTCACTGCCGGTCCGGCCTAATAAAATCAGGGACAGAATATCCGCATTGGTTTCGGAAGGATCGGAGGACATCTCAAGCTGCAGATCGTCAGGCGGTCCTTTTACCGATAGGGTGATTGTCCAGCTCCGGATTTCAGCCTCGCTGGTGATGTCGATCTCGGGTTCGGTTTTGTAAGGGTTGACGAAATCGATCACACCCTTGGTTACCTCGAAATCCTTTTTCTGGAAGGTGACGGTTCCCTCCTTGACCTGCGCCCGACCGGAAATGACGGGGTTGTCCAATGTTCCGCCGAGGTTGAGGTCGGGGCTGATGTCAAGATCCGCCATGTTGTTTTCCACCGTGAGCGCCTGCCGGCTGCCGATGTCGATATCCAGGTTGACCGTTTTGAAATAGGGAATGGACACGGCCTCGGTTTCCGGCTCGATCTCGCGCTTACGCTCGGTGGCCATCTTGAGCAGGCTGATCTTGACGTCTTTGTAATAGACACCTTCCAGGATGTTGATTTTTCCACTTGCCTCGGCGGTTCCGTCATGGCCTTCGATGGCGATATCCGTATTCAGCAAAAGGGACAGCGTCTCGGGAATCTCGACGGGAAGAGATTTGGCCTTGATCGCCAAGTTGAGGTCCGTTGGCGCAAATTGCTCATGAGCGATGGTTCCATCAAGGTTGAAGGAACCGGTATCCAGAAAACCACCGAGATTCTCGATTTTTACAGCATTGTCGGAAATTAGAATGTGACCGTTGAGATCGTGGAGTGTTTGGGCCAGGCCGGGAACCGTCAGGGCGATGGCCTCGAAGTCGATACTCGCATCGATTTTCGGTATTTGGGCCTTGCCGGATAACTGTCCGTTCAGGGCCACGCTGCCGGTGGCGTCATCCAGATCGGGAACGAATGCGCCGGCGGCGGCGATGGGCAGTTTCCCGTCGATCCGAATATTCAGATCGCCGTCCAGGCGGGCTTCGCCCTCCAGGGAAAGATTGCCCGTGGTCAGGATGCGCAACTCGAAATCCGGTATGGAGAGCCTGCCGTTTTCCAGGTTCATGCGCAGCCGATCCGCATCGACCAGGGCGATATCGTCCGAGAGCAGATGAAGGCCGTCGATGGCTACCGTGGCCTTGAGATTGGGGGCATCCTGGATGTTGCCGGCGGCGTTTATGCGGCCGGATAGTTTGCCGTGAAGATCGGCAAGGCCGGCAGCCTTGAAATAGGCGGCGGTTTCCGTATCGTCGAAAATGAGATCGGCCTGAAAATCCCCCTGCCGCAAATCGCATTGGGCATCCAGGTCGAAACCGAGGTCGCCCTTTGCCGTGGCCTGCATATCCTTCAGGCTAAAGTCGAGGTTAAGATCGCGCAGGGCCTCGCCATTGACTGCAAAATCGGCAAGGGACAGGTTGCCGATAACCTCCGGATTCTCGATTTTGCCCTTGGCAGTCGCCTTGGCACTTAGCATGCCGCTTGTAAGCCGGTCTTGTATGGCTACAATATCGGTAAGATCGATGCCACCCACGTCAAGTTGCACGTCCATGTTCTGATCCTTCAACCCCACCCAACCGCTGATGTCGATGGCGCCTGCGGATGCTATCCGCGTCGAACAGTTATCGATCCATAAGCGGTCCTGGTCAAGCCGGCTATCGAGGGATAGCGACTCGATGGGCTGGCCACCGGCCTCTATTTTTTCACCGTTTAAAACGATGGTGCCCCGGGGGGCGCTGACGCTGCCATCAAGCTTTGCCTGCAGTGCGAAATTGCCTTTGGCCTGATCGGTGAAGCCCTTCGGATCGAGATGGTCTGAGTTTATATCGAGGGTAAAGGTCGGATCGTCCAGCAGCTGGAGGGTGCCTGGAGTCAGGAGGTTGAGGCGGCCTTTGGCCGTGAGATCGTTATCGTGGCTGGTCAGCGTCATGCGCTCAATATCCAGGGTGCCGTCATTCCAGACCAGATGAGTGTCGATATCGCCGATGGCCAGCTCCTGTCGGGTGAGGGATGTCGCTTTGAGGGTCAGGTCTGCCTGTAACGCTTTCAATGGACCGTTGATTGCGATCTGGCCGTTTAGCGTGCCTTCCACGGGTGGCGAGGGCATGAAGTCGGCAGCCGAAACCGAGGCAAGTTTAAAGGATGCGTCGGTGTCGTAATCGGGATCGATTTGGAAATTTCCGGGTTGCAGGCGCAAACGGCCGCGGCCCTCAATATGGGATTGTTTGTTTTTAAGGGTCAGTGCCGAAAGCGTCAGAAGCCCCTCGGGGTCCATGCCGGCATCAAGGGTTAACGCGCCGATGGTATAGCCTGCGGCACTGACATCGGCCGCCGTTAGATCAAGCGCCAATTCAGGGCTGTCCAAGCTGCCCCGGGCATGCAGATTTGCATCGAGCGTACCGCCGGCTGAATCGAGTCCGGCGAGGGTCAGGACCGGTTTCAGGTCCGTGGCGTTAACCTCGAGGTCGGCTGCCAGATATTTTTGCTGAAGGCCGAAGCGGCCGGTGCCGGACAGGTTCAGCCCTTCGGTTACGGCGGTCAATTGATCGAGGAGCGCTGTCCCCCGATCCATGCGAGCCGCCAGGTCAAGGTCGGCATCAATCGGATTGGAGAGCGTTTGGGGCACAAGAAGCGCTTCTGCCTTGGCATTCATTGTTACCCGGGCAATCATGCTCGACGGGTCTATACCCTTGCCTTCAAGCTGTGCATGGCTTGCCACTTTGCCACTGATATCGGCCGACGGCCCCAGCAAGGGTGCCAGATCCGGGATATCCGTTTTAAGATCAAGGGAGTAAGCCAGAGTGTTCATGTCGCCCGGCGGCTCAAGAAAACCTTTTGGGAAAGCATCCCTGAGATTAGCCGTGGCATCCAGGCCGATGGCGCCACCGGCAATTTCAAGAATCGAATCGCCGATGGTAACCAGCCGATCTTCAAGGGTCAGGGAAAGGCGCAGCCGGTCAACCTGCCGTCCGGCCAGAAGGCCCTTGTCCATGGCCAGATTCAGTTTTGCTTTGGGATTGGCAACGGCGCCTTTGACATCCACCCCGGCCTTGAGCAAGCCGCTGTATTCACCGGAAATGTTCGCGGCTTTAGCGATTTCGGCAATTTCGCTTTGAATTGTGAGTGTGGCATCCACCGCCGGTTTTGCGGTAAGGGCGGTAACCGATCCGTTAAGATCGGCCGTTGTTTTTCCGGCGGTGATGTTAAGGCTTGCCAGATTCACTCGGTCGCCATTCAGACGGGCTTTTAAAGCGACACTTGACTCCGGCGGTTCGAATGCCGCGGATTGAAACTTGATGCTGGACAGGTTTACGGCCAGCTCGGCCAGCTGCGCCTTAAGATCTCCGGCGCTTTGAACGGCAATTCCATTTGCCTGGAGTTTCGTAGCATCATCCGCCGTTTTGAACGAAAGGCGGCCATCGGTAAGGCGGAATGCATCGCAAACGATATTGACCGGAAGCCCTCCGCCTTCCTCCGGCGGAGGCGGGTCGTCGGCTTTTTCCGATGCAGGCACCTCCACCGCTTTCATCAGATTAAGCACACCGGCTTTATCCTGGACCAGATCCGCCCAGGGCGCGTGCAGGAAAATCTCCTCGATATGAACTTCCCGGCGCAGGAGCGGCCACCAGCGAAGGGCTATGGAAAATCTGTCAAACCCAGCAACCGGTACGCCGTCAGGGCCTTTCAGGGAAATCCCTTCCAATTCAAGGCCCGGTTTAAAAAACGAGAGGTCGACATCGGATATGGTCACCGTGCCGGCAATGGTCGCATCTATCTTGGATTTCAGCCAGTTACGGCCGGAGCCGGACTGTATCCAAAGGGACAGGCCAGCGAGAACAGACACAGCTCCAATCACAACGGCAAGGATGACTATAAAAAAGGGCTTGCGCAGGAATTTCATGGCACAAAAAACCGCCTCCGGATAAATGAATCAATCACAAAAGAAAATTTTTTATAATGATTTGTGGAATAGATCAAGCCCTGGAAGCACGTATGGAGAGTAACTCTAGGTAATTTTTGTAACAGGTGGTTACGCCTTCTTCAAATAACCGATGGCGCGGAGTATCATCCAAAAAAAAATATAAAAAAGGTCTAAAGTCCGCAAGGGAACGGCCGATACCTAATTATACAACGGCATATCGGGGGATTGTCGTTGTAAAAGAATTACCTCCTCTTTTCATCCAACTCCTTCTGCCTGCGGGGCGGTCTTTTTAAAAGATCGCCCCGCATCCTTTTCAAGGCGTTAAACGAGGCCATCGTCCTTGATTCGTATCAGGGTATAGAGAAGCTCCAGGGGCTCTCCCGGGCGGCTGGGTTTTTTGTCGATGATCACCTTCCAGGAAGAGTGCTCCTCCAGCTTTGCCATCATGGCGTGAATTTGAACGATAACACCATCCGCCTCCTGGCCGCGGGCGTTGATGGTTTCCATCTCCTGAAACGACACATTGTCGTTTTCGTTGGTTCCGGGGCCCAGCCCCACCAATCTGGACCCCTCGCCGATATCCACAAGGGCCCGGTTAATGGCGGCCGACAGCCGCGGGGCAATGGGGGAGAGTTCCATATGAATCTGTTTGGACAGTTCGTAAGGGGTCATTATCGATTCGCTCCTTAAATGCTTGAGATTTTTCGAAGGGGGTTCACAGGATGGACAACAGACCGTAAATATTATCTTTCTGGGAATAAAAATCCGACATGATGCGGTTGACTTCGGATTCGGACAGGCCGACCTGCCCGCACAGGTAATCCTGCTGGCCGGTGTCGCCGCAGAACATCGGGGCGTTTATGCCGGACAGGGTGCACGTGCAGTCGGCAATGACCACCAGGGCCGTTTCCGTGGGAATGTCCGGCATTTCATCGGCAAGATGATGATGATGGATGGCGTCCGCCAGGGTTTCGCTCAAATTCCAGGCCCGTGCGATTCGGCCGCCCAAATCGGCATGGTCGATGCCAAGCACCCGCCTTTCGGCCGCGACCAGATCAAGGCGCTCGTCCTGCATGGCTTGCCGGATTTCATCCGCGACGGCGCGTATGTGGCGATCCATGACGATCACGCCGATATCCTTGAGCAGCGCGGCCGTGAAAACGATATGCTTCATCGAAGAATCGACCCTGTCTGCCATGGCGCTGGCCATCAGGGCGCAGGAAACCGATTGTTTCCACAATTGGCCGTCTTCAAGGCCGTAGCCCTTTTGGCTGGATTTCAAGGATTTGGTGACACTGCTCATCAGAACCAGCTCCACCACGCGCTTGAGCCCCATCCGCACAACGGCGTCATGGACGGAATCGACTTTCATTTTAAAACCGAATATGGCTGAGTTGGACATTCTCAGCAGATTCGCGGTGACAACGGGTTCGTATAGAATCAGGTCGGCAACTTCCGAAGCCGGCACATCCGGATCATCCGCCAGATCCATGAGCTGATGGATGACTTGCGGCACCGGCTCGATGCGCTCGCTTTCCTTTAATAATTGATCGATGGTCAGCATAACATTTATCCTCACCTTTCTTTCTACCTTGTTTCCGTTTGCAGTTCAAGCCGCAGAAAACGATCCCCTCGTTGCTATTGATCAAGAGAGGGCCTGGTGCTAATTAATAAACATGAACATCCATCTTGATCTTTCCCGCCATTGCATTGAAACGGCCATCAAACGCCGGCACAATAAGGCCATCTCACGCTATTTTAAAGCCCCCGGGCAACATGAGCTCGAAGGGGAGATCGCGCTGCTCGGATCGGCTCTTGAAGGCTTCGACTTTCAGCGCCTGAGAAGCCGCTGGCCGGTCCTTGCCGGCCATGGCGATAAGCCGGTCGCGCTGAGCCATGGGCCCGCCGGCCAACCTGTGCTTGCTTTCGACAACATTTGCCTTGTCCCCCCGGCAAACCCTGCCTGATTTACCGCTGGTTTTGGATAATCCGGTAAAAAATTCCCTATATTTTCTGTAAAAAACAAGACAACGATATTATCATCATTTAATTATATCAAATAGTTAAGTTGATTGGTGGCTCTGTGAACGGAAATTGCATAATGGGCTAGAACGGTGAACGCGAATCGCTGATCGATCCCTGCCGGTTGTTATTGAGACAATCGACCACCGGAAACCATGAACCATGGATGCGGAAACAACCCAATGCCAAACACCGCAGCTCTAATGCCCGTGCCGATATATCCACCGGCACGCCCCCGCGCCGGTAATGTCGGCCGGCTTCTCAGACCTGGCCAGGGCGCCCGTCGCTTGCCGCAGGTGGCGCGAAAAGCGCCAACCGTCACCCCCGTGGAAGAAGATGGACTGGTGTATGATCACAACGGACTGTGCGTCGATGAATGCATGGTCGGCCTGTTTGTGGATATCTGGGTGTAAAAAATGTTCGCGTATTCACGGTCTTTGAGTGCCCGGTTTCGGTTTTCCTATTCCCGACTTTTCCTCACGGCGGTTGACAAAAACAACGCATGTCTATATAGTTTCCACGCTTTGACACATGGGGTTTTATTGGCATTATGAAAATGCCGCTTCTCCCAAACCATTAATTACAATTTAACCGAATCCAAGCCAGGTAAGACTATTGGGCCGAAGCCCATCACTCTGCCTGGCTTTTTTATTTTTTAAGCCATGATGCCACGACACCTTATATCTATATCTTTGTTCTGTTTTCTCGGAAGTGCCTGGGTATTCCTACCCCTGTCCTTGCCTGCGGCGACTCCCCCCGAGATAAAACCCATCGAACGCGATCTGGACGAAGACGGTAAGATCGATCAAATCGCCTATGTGGATAAAAAAGGCAATCCCATCCGCCTTGAAATCGACAGCAATGCTGATGGGGTTTTCGACAAGACCCAGTTTTACGAAGAAGGCGTTCTTGTCCGCATAGAAAGCGACCGGGATTCAGATGGCAAGATAGACACCCGGGACTATTTTGAAAACGAAAAACGTGTGCGCCACGAGCGACTCACTGCAACCGGAACGGTAACGCAGATTATTCGCTTCGACGACCAGGAACGGCCACTTTCCATTGAGCGGGACACCACCGAGGACGGCCGTTTCGACACCCGCCACGAGTTCGAGGAGGGCCGACTGGCCCGTTCCACCCGCGACACCAACGCTGACGGCAAGGTTAACGTTTGGCAGACCTTCCGTAACGATCTCCCCATAGAACAAAAAACCGACGGCGACGGCGACGGCCAGGTGGAGCGAGTGATCTTTTTCGATGACAAAGGGCAACCCCGCCTCAGCCGCCATGACCTGGATACCAACGGTACGTTCGAGACCGTACGCCACTATATAGAAGGCGACATCTCCCGTCAGGAAAAAGACAGTAACGGTGACGGCAACGCCGACATCGTCCTGACGTTCAAGAATACCGAACCGGCCTTGCAAAAGCGTGACTCCAACCATGACGGCCGTTTTGACGTGACCACCTGGTATAAAGACGGGATACCTCAAAAAGAGGAAAAGGACACCAACTTCGATGACAAGGCCGACGTCTTCATCGTTTTCGACAAGGATGCCCTGCCCTTGAAAATGGAGGAGGATACCCGTTTTGCCGGCAGCATCGACCGTATCCGCCATTTTGCCAAGGGCGTTGTAAAAAAGGTGATCACCGATGGCGACGGGGATGGCTATTTAGAGACGAATACCTATTTCAAAAAGGGCAAGCTTTCCACCCAGACCCAGGACGGCAACAAGGATTCCAAAGTCGACGTGACAATCTTCTTCAATGACAAGGAAGAGAAGATCCGTGTGGAAAGCGACACGAACTATTCCGGCCAGGTGGATGCCTGGGAGTACTTTAAAAATCAGATTCTGGTTCGCGCCGAGCGAGACAGCAACGACGACGGCAAAGTGGATTTGAAGGTGTATTACAAAGATGCCGACCGGCAGCGGATGATCCGGGATCGCGATTTTGATGGTCAGTTCGAAACCACTCAATTCTTTGATCGAAAGCCCTGGTCCATGGTCATGGAGGTGGATGCGGATCTTAACGGATCGCCGGAGGGAGTTTACTCATACAAGGCAGGAGTTCTCCGGCAAAAAGTGGTGGATGAAAATGCCGACGGGATCTTCGATCTGAAGGAAGTTTACAACGATCAGGGTAAGATCACCCGCAGCGAGGAGGAGCCCGACGATCAGGGCCGCTTTCAGCTGGCCTGGGTTTACGATGACAACGAAAGCGCTGTCAGCGCCGAGAAGGATCGGGACGGCGATGGCCGGCCCGATGTCTGGTACACCTATGCCAACAACCTGCTGACTACAGTGGCCGAGGACACCAATGCCGACGGCAAACCGGATTTGTGGGAAGAGTACGACGAGGCCGAGGCGTTGGTCAGTCGGTCCAAGGATTATAATTACGACGGTACGCCGGATTATACGGAGCATGCTGGGGGGAGTTGATAGCTCCCTGGTTTCCGGTTCACGGTTCACCGATAACTGATCACTACTCACTGAAAAAAAGAAGGAGAAGTTACATGCTCGATTTTCTTGCAAAAGGCGGCATTCTGGTGGGGCCTATTCTGCTCTGCTCGGTGATTGCCCTGGCTCTTTTTCTGGAACGCGTAATCCGTCTGGGACGGATGAAAATAAGGGGTAACGGTCTGGTTTCCAGCATTTCCAATCATTTGCAAAAAGGTGAGGATAAAAAGGCCTTTGAAGTTGCAAGCAAGGACACCTCGCCCATGGGTCGAATTCTCACCCAGGCAATGGAAGTCAAGGACCAGGATAGGGAGACCCTGGAGACGGTGCTTTCGCATGCCACCGAAGCGGAAACACGCGAGCTTTCCCGCTATCTGCAGGCCCTGGCCACCATTGGCAATATTACTCCTTTGCTGGGGCTTCTCGGTACGGTCATGGGCATGATCAAGGCCTTCATGGTTATTCAGCAGATGGGCGGCAAGGTCAACGCGGCGGTGCTGGCCGGCGGTATTTGGGAAGCCATGCTGACCACGGCCCTTGGGCTGGCAGTAGCCTTGCCCACCATGGTGGCCCATAGCTATCTGTGTGCCAGGGTGGATCGCTACGAAGCCCAGCTACAGGACGGAACGGTGACATTTCTCAAGTCCATTGGTTTTCGTATGAACAGCTCTCCAAGTCATGCAAAATTGGCCAGTTAGCCACTCATTTCTCAAGATGGACGCAGGAGTTTTTCCATGCTTTTAAAGGCCAAGCGCAAAGAGCGCTATGCGGTGCAGATGCCGATGACATCGCTGATCGATATCGTTTTTATGCTGCTGATCTATTTTTTGCTGACCACCAACTTCATGGTGGACGAGGGCATCAAGATCAAGCTGCCCCAGGCCAAGGCCGCCGCACCCCAAACTGAGGAAGTACTCACGATTTTTGTGGATGCCCAAGGGCGATCCTACATTAACAACGAAGAGGTCTCCCTGGATCGGCTTTTTGATAGACTTAAGGAGAAAATCGGGAATAAAACGGATGAATTGATTGTGGTACGGGCCGACCGGGCTGTAATTCTCAACAAGGCGGTTAAGGTGATGGACATTGCCAAAGCCGCCGGTGCCGGCCGCCTGTGCCTGGCAACGGAAAAGGAATTGTAGTCATCATGCAATCGCAGATTACCATGCCGATGATGAACCAACCGCGTAAAGCCAACTGGCTGTTAAGATCGTTGATCATTATTTCGCTGGCGGTTCATACCGCGATCTTTTTCCACATGTCCGGGATTTATCGATCAAAAACGCTTACCTATATCGAAATGTCTCTCCAAAACGCCGAGCGCCCGACGGCCCGGGCCATACCCAGGCCACGTACGCGACCCAAGCCCCCCGACCCAAAGGATCAAGTGAAAAAGATCAAGGCTGTCCAGCGGACCATGCCAAGGTTCAAACCCCTGGCCGTGGCGCCCATGGATAAAAACCTGCCTGATTCATTGGTGGAAGGCATCAGCATGCCGGACATCCCCCAGACGCCGGGCGTGGACACATCGGACTGGGTGCCGGGAGCGCAATCCAACGAAGCGGTCGGGGAGTTCATGACCGCTGCCAGCTACCTGGACATGGTGCGCCTTAAGATCGAAAGCCGCAAGCGTTATCCGACGGCGGCCAAGGCTAGGAGCATCGAGGGTCGGGTCACCATTCGCTTCGTGCTGGGAACCGACGGTAGTGTCCACGATGTGGCGATAACCAAGGGGGCCAGACACAAATCCCTGGATATGGCCGCCCTGGATGCGGTACAGCGTGCCGCACCGTTCCCCCGACCGCCCTCCAATCTTTTTGATGGGGCATTGCCGTTGGAATTGACCATCGTGTTCGAACTAACATAGGGATTAAAATTAAAAAAGACACTGTCCACCCAACATAGGAGGTGACAAGTAGAATCTGCTCAATTTTCTCCAACTGTTTTCTCATGGCGATTATCGGTATTTGTTGACAGGCCACACTCATAATGCTATCGAGTTGAGCAAATACTTAAAAAGTGGTGGCAGAAGTCACTAAAAATTTCTACGTTAATCAAGATCGTTAGCAACCTTGGCCATGAAGGCATTAACCCATGAATTGGATTAATGGCTTCGTGGCCTTTTTGTTTTAACAATATGTTAAGCTAACGATCAACAAATCGGGAAAGGAGGTGCAAATTAAGTAATTCTCATAATGGAGGTAGGGGAGGAAGCCGACTCC
Source organism: uncultured Desulfosarcina sp. (assembly GCA_963668455.2). Classification (GTDB taxonomy): domain Bacteria; phylum Desulfobacterota; class Desulfobacteria; order Desulfobacterales; family Desulfosarcinaceae; genus Desulfosarcina. The sequence continues at coordinate 780,188 of CAXXOY010000005.1, read as the reverse complement.
GGCCAGAGTACTGATGCTTCCCCCCCTGTGAAGCCCCTCGGGTTGAGGGACATCTTGGTAGTTACCTTACTACCGAGTTATCCCGCCGTCAACGGACTCCATTTTGGATTCCGGATACCCTCCCGAGGCCAACCACAAACAAGTTGAAGCGAATTCTATTTCCAAAAAAGGAAGCTGAAAATGAAAATTATTCGGTTCGGCCTTTCGAGTTGGATGGTTTTCCTCTTCATTTTTATTTTTTCGCCTTTTGTTTTCGCCCAGGTGACGGAAACGAGCAACGAAGAGAAAATTGAAGAGAAGGTCTATCGACTGGATAAGGTCATTGTAAGGGACCATCCACTCAAGGATGAGTCCATGGTCGTGACGCCGCAAGCCACGATCATCAATGTGGATGAATTTAAAAAAGCCGGCAAGGTGGACACCATCCAGGACATCCTCGGTGAAGCCCTGGGCATCAGCGTGTTATCCTCATCGGTCACACCGGCACAGAATGAAGGTGTCTACATTCGGGGGATGGACCAGTCCCGCTACCAGGTGTTCATGGATGGACGCCCCATCAGGCTCCACGGCAGTAATGGATACTTCAAACTGGACTGGACGAGCATTCCCATCGATATCATAGATACGATTGAGGTCGTCCGCGGCAGCCACTCGCTGCTGTTCCCCTTTTCCATGGGCGGTGCGGTCAATCTGATCACAAAAAAGGGCAAACAGACCACCGAGATCAGACCCCATGGATCGGCCAAGATCGGGTATGGCGCTTTCGGCGCCCAGAGTTACAGCGCCAGCACAAATGGCGGCGCGTATAACATCCTCGGATACTCCTTGGCCGCTGCTCACCGGGAAGGCGACGGCTATTTGAGAGGCAACGATTACGACACGGACAACGTCAACGGTCGTTTCACGCTTTTCCTGCCGACCGAGGGGACGATTACCTACGGGTTCGACTATGTGGATACCGTCACGGGGTATGCCGTGGTCAATGATCCCAATGACCCGGATTCCAACTATGATCCGGATTATCCGGTGGTGGTTGCCGGGGATATCGACACCTTCAGTCATGACTATGAGGGGACTTGCTATGTCGGCGGAGCCAACCAATGGGAAAAGACCACCGTCGATCAAAGTCTGCTCATCGAACAACCCTTGCCCGTCGGTCAATTGCGCGGACAGGTTTACCAGCAGTTGTCCAAGCGGGACCGGTACCGGCATAATGCAAACGGGACGAACAGTTCCAACTACAAAGAGGAATACACCGGCGGTGTTGCCCTTGATTATCTGGATTTCAACGTGTTTCAATCCCATTACCTGTCCGCCGGCGGTGACTACCGCAACCAGGGAACGCCCGCCAACAAGGACTATTACGCCATCACGGCGCTCTATGTTCAGGATGTGTGGGACATCACCACGGACATGGCGTTGACTTTCGGCACGCGCTGGTACGAATTCAAAAGCGATGCATACGAATTCGGCGATACCTCGAAGCCCACCAGGCGCGTGGAACGGGAATGGTGCCCCAAGGCCCGTCTGGATTATGACTGGAATGAAGGATTATCTCTGTATGCCGCGGTCAGCCGCGAAATGCGAATGCCTTGAATTTGAGATCTCTGGAGATGGGCCCGGGCCGGGTCCGAAGAAGCGTACATGAAGGCAAATCCCGAATTCAAAACCGAAACATCCTGGACCTACGAAATTGGAGGCGTCAAGAAACTCTGGGAAGACACGAAGTTCAGAGCCGCGTTTTATTACTCGGACATCAGCGATTATCAGCAGCACAATTACATCAGCGGTGCGGCATCGAGCCTGGTGTACAACATCGACATGCTCGTCTACGGGGTGGAACTGGAACTGTCTAGAAGTTTCAGGAAGGATCTGAGCGGGTATGTTGGGTACACCTTTATGGAATGGGATGCCGACAGCCATCCCATGGACAGCGAGAACACTCATTATCTCCTGCAAAACCAACCGAAGCACAAGGTGGTTCTGGGGCTTGACTACAAGCTCTGGGAAAACGGCCTGGTCAACCTCAACGCCAAGTATGTCGGCGACCGATACAACAAACAGAACGAAATCATGCACGACGTGATTGTCGTCAACGTGGGGGCACAGCACACCTTCAAGCTCCCCCATGGCTGTTCGTTTGTCTTGAAGGGGTATGTCAACAATGTCACCGATCAGGACTATCAACTCCGGTACGGGTATGACATGCCCGGCACCACCGCCGGCATGGAGATGACTTTTAAATACTAACCTTCGAGCCTGGGGACCGTGCGAGGTAATGGCGGGATCCCCAGGCTTTTTTTTACAACCGAGGTAAACTGTTATGAGAATTTGCAGCCGAATGATCCTATCGATTTGTTTGTTGCTTTTTATGTTTTCTCCTGCTGTCCATGCGAGCACCGAGGGTGGTGAAAAGGGAAAATGCTATGTGATCGGTGCCGGACCCGCGGGTCCGGAGCATGCCACGGGCAAGGCCATTGAAGTCATGCAAAAGGCCGACAGCATCTTTTGCTCTGACGATATACGAGAGCGTTTTTCAGATATTCTGAAAGGCAAAACGTTTCTTGGCAATCCGTGGCGGGGAAATTTTAAATACAATTGGAGAGACGTTCAAAAACTCGGCCCAGAGGAGAAAAAAGCCTATCGGGATGAGAGAATCCGCTTTTGGGATCAAACCGCCGCCAAAATAAGAGATGAAGTGCGCCAGGGCAGGATTGTCGCCGTGATAGACAGCGGCGATCCTTGCGTGTTCGCCCCCGCCCACAGGGTGATCGAGGGGTTGAACGAGAATGAATTCGAGATCATCCCGGGCCTGGGATGCTTCCAAGCCTCCATGGCGGCCCTGAAGAAGTCTTCCATCCCGGCCTACGATACCCGGTTCGTCATGCTTACCGCACCGATGTTTTTGTTCGGCAGGTCCGAAGACGACGAGGCCATTTTAAAGGATCTGTCCAAGTATCCGGTGACGATGGCCTTTTACATGGCGCTTAACTATGTTGATACCATGTTCGACAGGTTAAAGAAATATTACCCGCACGATCTCCCCGTCGCGGTTGTTTATAACGCGGGATTCCCGGACAAGGAAAAAGTGCTCAAGGGGACCCTGGATACGATTGTTCCGAAAATCAAGGCCGAAAATGAGCAGTGGCTGGGAATGGTCATTATCGGCCGATGCCTTGAGGGGCAACCCCAACGGGGAATGGTTAGATTGATGGGGCGGTGACGTTGATGTGGATCACTGCAAAGCACCGCCATAATAGGCTCCCACTCGGTACATGGGAGTGAGGAGAAAGCATTATCCCTTAATCGTGGTTGACGTCGCAAAATTTTCAGGTAGAGTACCGATTATTTTGCATAAGGAAATGCTTTTATGGACGCCCTTTCATACTCTGCCCTTTTTTTTCTCTGGCTGGCCGGACTACTGGCCGGATTCGTGGATTCCATCGCCGGCGGCGGGGGGATCATCTCCCTGCCGGCGCTGTTGGCCACCGGCATGCCGCCGCACCTGGCCCTGGGCACCAACAAACTCCAGGGCTCCTTCGGCAGCCTGACAGCCGCCGTCAACTATACCCGCAAGGGGTTGGTTGACCTGCGCGAAATTCCTCTGGGAATTGTTTTCACCGCCCTGGGCGCCTTGGCCGGCACGGTAACCGTGCAAATTCTTTCTGCGGATTTTTTGCGGCACATCATTCTCTTTTTGTTGATCGCCGTGTTCATCTACACCCTCTTATCGCCTGAATTGGGTAGCGTTGACCGTCAGCCGAAGATGACCGCGCCTCTTTTCTTTGGCCTGGCCGGAATGATGCTTGGATTTTACGATGGCTTTTTCGGGCCGGGAACGGGCTCTTTCTGGACCATCGCCCTGGTGCTGATGCTGGGCCTGAACCTGAAGAAGGCCACCGCGCACACCAAAATATTCAATTTCACAAGCAATATTGTTGCCCTGGTGGCCTTTTTCATCGGCGGTAATGTGGTTCTCTCTGCGGGCCTTCTGATGGGTGTGGGGCAGATGTGCGGCGCTTTCCTCGGCTCGAGGCTGGTCATTGAGCGGGGAACCGGTTTCGTGCGGATCTTTTTCCTGGTGGTCGTTGCCGCCACGGTGATTAAATTGGTTTATTCAACTTATATCGGTGGATAACGATTCCAATTGTTTCAATATCGATAGGAGGCTACAAGCTTCTATCCCTTCACGCATGGGAAAACAGTCATCCCCGGAATAAATAACAATTTTTCGTGTTGCCTGGATATCCTTGCAGGCTGAGTAAAAGCCCTTGGACACTTTGGGCGCCAATGAATGCTTTATTTCAATGGCCCAGCGTTCACCAGGCGCCGGTTCGAGTACAAGATCGATTTCAGCGCCCCCGGAAGTTCGATAAAAGCCGCGGGGCGGCCTGTCCCCGGCAATGGCAAGTATGTTTTCGATCACGAAGCCCTCCCAACTGTAACCCACAACCGGGTGCCCCAGTAGAGTATTAAAATCGCTGATATCAAGGAGTGCATGAACAATCCCACTATCGCGGACATATACTTTGGGTGATTTTACAAGGCGCTTGCCGGCGTTAACCGTCCATGGTTGCAGCCGCCTCACCAAAAGCAGATCCACCAACAGGTCAAGATAGCGGCCAACGGTTTGTCCGCTTACCCCTAAGCCTCCTGCTATCTGGGCGGCATTAAGCAAACAGCCTTGATTGTGCGCCAGCATTGTCCAGAAACGGCGTAGCGTTTCAGCAGGGATTCTTGGTCCGAAGAGAGGAATATCGCGTTCCAAATAGGTGCGAATAAAATTCCAGCGCCATTCAATGCTGGAGGCATCATTGGTGTCAAGGCAGCTTCCCGGGAACCCTCCCCTCAGCCATAGGGTTTGCAACAAAAGTGGTTCCGACTCGGTTTCCAGCACGTCCAGCGGATTGAGTTCGAGAAGGGCGATACGTCCCGCCAAACTTTCCCCGGCCTGTTTCAGCAGGTCAAGGGATGCTGAACCCAAAAGAAGAAACTGTTCTGTTTTACGGCCTTGTCGACGGCGCTGATCAATGATGCCGCGAAGTGGCGCAAATAGTCCTGGTACACGATGCACCTCATCAAGAATTAATAGTTTATCTTCATTGGCCAGGCAAAATTGTTCGATATCCTGTAATTTTGCAGCATCGTGAGGTCTTTCAAGGTCCAGGTAGAGAGCATCGCGCAACGCGGCGATTTCAATGGCAAGGGTTGTTTTGCCCACCTGTCTGGCGCCTGTTAAAACCACGGCCGGATTTTGGTCCAGAAGCGCGTTAAGCCGATTTTGAATTCTGCGTTGAATCATATGCGTATATATAACATCTTGTGGAAGATTTGCATAGATGAATACGGTGTGCTGAGGACTTGAAACACCGATCCAAAGTAGGTAACGGGCTGGAAGGCATTTTTCCCCAGAGTAGGCGATTCAAATTTTGTTCTCCATGGGAATCGTATCATTTATAATGCATTGTGCCATGGTGACCTCCCAAAATTTGAAACCCGTTGGGTTTGCCGATCTTACCGCATCTACGGCGTTGAATGTCTTCTTCGCATAGGAGGGCTATAGCGGAAAGTCATCCGCCTTGTGTATGCGGCAAGCTCGACAATCGCCTACTTTAGTTTTGATATGGTTTTCACACAAAGAAATTCATGTTGGGCTGTCGGACGGTCTCGGGTTGGCGATCAAAAAAAGCGATCAGCGTGTCCTTTACCGTTTCCAAATCCGGTGCGTTACGAATCTGGTTGAAAAAAGAGTTGGCGAATTTGAAATTGGCGGAAAAGTACAAGGCGAACTTCCGGTAACGCCGCAAGGCCTGTCTGGAATCGAAATGGCGCTGCATCAAATCCAGCAGGGTCAAGGCCGTGTAGCGGTGGATATCCGTCTCCGGCAAGGGGGTGCCGGTCATGCGGGCCATGATCCAGGGACGGGCGATGGCCATGCGGCCGATAGCCACACCGTCGCAACCAGTGGTGTTCAGCATGCGCAGACAACCCTCCTCGTCAAACACATCACCATTACCAAAAACGGGGATTTCCACCGCCTCCTTGACCAGTCGGATATACTCCCAGCGCGGCGGACGCGAGCGCCGGTCCGGCGCCACCCGGGGATGAAAGGTCAGGGCGTCGGCGCCGGCTGCGGCGAAGCGCCGGGCCAGCTCCACGGCGGGCTTGGGATCATCTTTCCAGCCAGTACGGAATTTCACGAAAAGCGGAATGGAAACGGCATTCCGTACGGCTTCGACGATGCGCTGGGCCTGCTCGGGTGTTTTGAGCAGTGCCGCACCGCCCTGATGCTTGCAGATATTGGCCACCGAGCAGCCGAAATTGAGATCCACGCCAAACAGCCCGTTGTCCTCGATGATCCTGGCCGCCGTGGCCATGGTGGACGGATCGTTGCCAACGATCTGCATCACCAGATGCCGCTTTTCCTCCTCGCGCCAGCAAAAATAGGGGGAGCCTGTTTTGATTTCGTGGGGGATGCGTTTGGCGCTGCACATTTCGCCGAACAGCAGACCAAAGCCGCCAAAGCCGGCCAGCAATTCACGGAGAGCCACATGGCCCAACAACGTCATGGGGGCCAACACCAGACGTCCTTTAATCGCGGTATTGCCGATGGTCAGCGGCCGGTTGAGAAGCGATGCAAGTTCGGTTGTCATTTATCCGTGGTACTCTCATGGGGCCAGGCCAGCCGCCGGGCATGGCAATAGATCATCAGGCAATCATCCTTTCCGAGGGTCGCCAGGGTCATGCCAAGGGCTGTGGCCAGTTTCACGGCCAGCGCCGTCGGGCGGGAAACGGCCAGGATAACGGGAATCCTTGCCCGGGCCGCTTTTTGGACCAACTCGTAACTGATTCGCGATGAGAGGGTCAGCAGGCGCGCCCGGCAAAGCCGGTCATCCAGAAAAAGGCTGCCGATGGCCTTATCCAAGGCGTTGTGGCGGCCCACATCCTCGGCGAGGGATAGCCGCTCCAAATCCTGATCATAAATGGCGGCGGCGTGGGCCGCACGGGTTTTGGCCCGCAAGGGCTGGAATTCTCCCAGGCGGATCAGCCGATCCAGGGCGCCGGCACCGTCCAGCGGTTCACTGTCCGGCATCGGGGAGAGGGCCTTGATCAGATCTTCGACAATGATTTCACCGCAACTGTTGTCGTCGGTTTGGCTGATATACGTTCGCCGATCCAGATGATCCTTGATTTTCGCGTGACGCTCGGCGGTTAGCGTGACTACGGCGATGTTTTTTTTTCGGCCGGTGCCGAAGCCAATGTCGGCGATGTCCCCGGGATGATCCACGATGCCTTCACCCAGACAAAAACCGGTCACATGGGATCGTTCATCGCCAGGTGTACGCATGATCACGGAGTAGGGTTGGCCCTGAACCTTTATAAAAATAGGATCTTCGCCGATAAGGGAAACGGAGGTCTTTGTTTTTCGGCCGGCGCCGATAATTTTGATTTTATGATCATAAGCGTTCATGGCCAGCGTCCTGTTTGACGTTGATGATTACAACCGGCAATATAAGCAGCCTTCACCACTCTTGTCTATGCCTTTTCCTTGGGCGTGAAATCAATTTTCTCTTGACAACGGACCGGTAAAGTTTAATATTTCTTATTTTTTGAATTCAGGGAAAATATTTTCCAGTGAGGTACGGGAGGTACGAAACATGTACGCAGTGGTTGCCACAGGCGGTAAGCAATATAAGGTCGCCGAGGGAGACGTTCTCAGGGTCGAAAAATTAACCGGGGATGTCGGTTCGGATGTCGCCTTCGACAAGGTCCTTTTATTTTCCGATGGCGAGAATGTCAAGGTGGGTCAGCCCGAGATCGAAGGTGCCGCGGTTCACGGCCAGATTGTCGATCAGGGAAAAAGCAAGAAGATCATCGTCTTCAAATTCAAACGCAGAAAACGTTATCGCCGCAAGCAGGGACATCGTCAGCCGTACACGGCTGTTCGCATCGACCGCATTGAAGCGTAATCAACAAAATAAGTAGCTTCCAAGGGGCGCCGGATCAATCGATTCACGGATTTGGCATTCCTTGTGTTATCAAGGAGACAACCATGGCACATAAGAAAGCAGCCGGTAGTTCGAAAAACGGTCGAGACAGTAACGCCCAACGGCGGGGCATCAAACGCTACGGCGGGCAGGAAGTGCTTGCCGGCAATATCCTGGTCCGCCAGGTAGGTACCAGAATTCATCCTGGCATCAATGTCGGAATGGGTAAGGATTATACTTTGTTTGCCCTGATCGATGGCGTTGTTACCTATGAAAGAAAAGGACGAGACCGCAAACAGGTCAGCGTCTATGCCGCGTGAAATTTATTGACGATGTACTTATCACCGTCCAATCGGGAAACGGTGGCGCCGGATGTGTAAGCCTGCGGCGCGAAAAATATGTTCCCAAAGGTGGCCCGGACGGTGGCGACGGTGGGCGCGGCGGAGACGTTGTTTTTAGAACGACTACCAAGCGGCGCACCCTTTATCATCTTCAATTCAAAAAGCTCTACAAGGCCAAGAACGGCGAAGGCGGCCAGGGAAGCAACCGCACCGGCAAGGGTGGTGAGTCGCTGATTATCGAGTTGCCACCCGGAACCTTGGTGCGCGACGCCGACACCGGAGAGATCATCAAAGACCTCGTCAACACTGACGAGGTCTTTGTCATTGCACAAGGCGGCCGCGGGGGGCAGGGCAACGCCCGGTTCAAGTCCTCCACCAACCGTACGCCGCGTTATGCCCAGCCGGGGGAGCCGGGACAAGCCCTGCAGCTGCGCCTTGAATTGAAACTACTTGCCGATGTAGGGTTGGTGGGTCTTCCCAACGCCGGTAAGTCAACGTTGATCGCCGCCATTTCCTCGGCCAAGCCCAAGATTGCCGATTATCCGTTCACCACTTTGAACCCTAATCTGGGCGTGGTTCGGTTTGGCCGGCGGGAACCTTTTGTGGTGGCCGATATCCCCGGCCTGATCGAAGGCGCCCACACCGGTGCGGGGCTTGGTATCCAGTTTCTGCGTCATCTGGAGCGCACCCGGTTGCTGCTGCACCTAGTGGATGTTTCCGAAATGGAAGCCGACGACCCGCTTGTCGCGTTCGAAACCATTAACCGGGAGCTTCGTGAATACAGCCCGGCCCTGGCCGCCAAACCGCAAATCGTGGTGCTTAACAAAATGGATGTGGATTGGGCAGAAGACGCGGCTGCCCTTTTTCAGCAGGCCCATGGCGGCTCCGACCTTTATTGCATTTCCGCCGCCACGCATCAGGGGCTTGATGATTTAATGCAATCGCTTTGCAACCGATTGGATCGACTCGATGAGGAGCAAACCGAAGAAGACGGGTAAGTCCATTTCCCGAGTGGTGGTCAAGGTAGGCAGCAATGTGCTGACGGCCCGGGCCAGCTTGAACCTTGAAGCCATCGCCTCCATCAGCAGTCAAATCTGCGAACTTATGGATCAAGGCATCCAGGTTATTCTGGTTTCCTCGGGTTCCATGGCCTCGGGAATGAAAAAAATGGGCCTTGCCAAACGGCCCGACGCCATCCCCAAGCGCCAGGCCATTTCCGCCATCGGCCAGGCCGGTTTGATTCTGGAGTGGGAAAAGGCCTTTGCCCGATTTGACCATAGGGTGGGTCAGATCCTGCTTACCAGCGACGACCTGACCAGCCGCGAGCGCTACCTGAATGTCCGCAACACTATGAATACCCTACTGGAATGGGGAATCGTGCCGATTATCAACGAAAATGACACGATCATGGTGGAGGAGATCAAGCTGGGCGACAACGACAACCTGGCCGCCATGATCGCCCTGCAGCTGGATGCCGATCTGTTTGTCAATCTTACCGATATCGACGGTCTGTACGACAAGGATCCGCGGGTTCACGACGACGCGCGGCTGATCGAAAAGGTGACCTCCTACAGCAAAAGCATTGAAAAATTTGCCGGCGACATCCCCGGGGCGTTGGGCACGGGAGGCATGCTGAGCAAGATCAAGGCGGCCCGCAAGGTTACCCGGGCGGGCATTCCAATGGTCATCGCCAAGGGATATCGCCCGGACGTTTTGCTTAAGTTGACGGCCGGTGAATCCATCGGAACCTATTTTGTCCCCCAGGCCCATAAAATGACGCGCAGGCAGTGCTGGATCGGTTACACGGTCAAAACCAAGGGCACCCTCACCGTGGATGACGGCGCGGCCAAAGCGCTTTTAGAAAACGGCAAGAGCCTTTTGCCCGGCGGAATTGTCGATGTGGACGGGCAATTTCCCGTCGGTGCCCCCGTGGCCGTGGTCACCCGAGATAATCAGTTGATTGGAAACGGCCTTGTGAATTATAAAGGCGAAGATGTTCGGCGCATCATGGGGGCCAAAAGCAGCCAGATCAAGGCACGCCTAGGCCAGAAAACCTACGATGAAGTGATCCATCGGGATAATCTGGTAATTACCTGGTGCTAAACTAAAAACCGGCAGAACGCCTCGGAAAAAGTAGGAGAAGCCCATGGACATTGAAACCACCATCCGCCAAATGGCCACGGACGCCAAAGCCGCCGCAACGGTAATCGGTCGCGCCGGCACGGATCAAAAGAACCGGGCGCTGTTCACCATGGCCGACTTGCTTGAGCAACAGGCCGAAATGATTTTCGCGGAAAACCGCAAGGATCTCGAACGGGCCGAAGCGGCCGGATTGTCGCCGGCCATGATAGATCGGCTGACGGTTTCCGAAAAGACCATTGCCTCCATGGCCGGGGGCCTGAGGGAAGTGGCCGCTTACACCGATCCGGTGGGAACCCTGGGGCCCACCCAGATCCGACCCAACGGGCTCAAGGTGTCTAAAATGCGTATCCCTTTGGGCGTGATCGGCATCATTTACGAATCGCGGCCCAATGTGACCATCGACGCGGCCTGTCTATGCCTGAAATCGGGCAATGCCGTGATCCTGCGGGGAGGCTCCGAGGCGATCCATTCCAACCGCGCCCTGGCCAGAATTATCGAACAGGCACTGGAGGCAACCGGCCTTCCGGTCAAGGCGGCCCAAGTGGTGCCCACCGATGATCGCTCTGCGATCAATGTGCTTCTGGCCCAGGAAGAACTCGTTGACCTGATTATCCCCCGGGGCGGCGAGGGACTGATCCGATTTGTCGTGGAGCATTCGAAAATTCCGGTACTCAAACACTACAAAGGCGTTTGCCATGTTTACGTGGACGAATCGGCGGATCTCGCCATGGCCGAGGAGATCGCCTTCAACGCCAAGGTGCAGCGCCCCGGGGTGTGCAATGCCATGGAGACCCTGCTGATCCACGAGGCGGTGGCCGATGCCTTTCTGTCGGCCATGGCCAAGCGCTTCGCCGATGCCGGGGCCGAGCTCAGGGGCTGCCCAAAAACCTGTGCCATGGTTCCCGCTGCCAAACCGGCCACAGACGACGACTGGCCGGAGGAATACCTGGATCTGCGACTGGCTGTGAAGGTGGTCGAGAGCATGGAGGCGGCCATGGATCATATCGCGCGTTACGGATCGAGCCACACGGAAGCCATTGTCACCACCGATTACGGGCGTGCCAATCGGTTCCTGCGGGAGGTGGACGCCTCGGTGGTGTTAGTCAATGCCTCCACCCGTTTCAATGACGGCGGCCAGTTGGGGTTGGGTGCCGAAATGGGAATCAGCACCTCCAAATTGCACGCCTTCGGCCCCATGGGGCTCGAGGAGTTGACCACGCAAAAATTCGTTGTATTGGGCGACGGCCAGATCAGAGAATAACCAATAGTCACCGGACGCTGCTATGCGCGCAGGACTCTTCGGCGGAACCTTCAACCCGATCCACAACGGCCATTTGATGGTGGTCCAAAGGGTTCTGGATCGCCACATGCTGGATCGGTTGTTTGTCATTCCCTGCTCGATTCCGCCCCACAAGCATCCCGGCTATCTGGCGCCGGCGGCGGACCGGGTCGAGATGATCAGGCTGGCCCTGCCCGTCGATCCGCGCCTTTGCCTTTCTGAAGTAGAGCTCCAGCGAAAAGGCCCATCCTATACCATCGACACGGTCAATGCCTTTAAAAGCCGGATCGCCCCCGGGGCTGAGTTGTTTTTAATCATGGGGCAGGACAGTTTTCTCGATATCCATACCTGGAAGAGCTGCCGACAATTGCTGGCATCGGTTCACCCGGTGGTGGTCACCCGCCTGATGGACGATGCGGCGCAAAACGCCGGCCAGCGCAGACGCATGACGGCCTATATCGACGAATACCTGTCGCCCGAATACCGACTGGTCGATGGGAAGGACCGATGGCGGACGCCGGACGGAAGGACCATCCATCTTCTGGCGACCGAACCGGTCGAGGCATCCTCCACGACGGTGCGCCGTCGGATTCGGGAAGCGAAAACGATCTCCTCGCTTGTGCCGCCGGCCGTTGGCGCGTATATTGAACAAAAGGAACTTTATCGATGAATGAAACCATTGACTCGGATCTGGATATTTACGTCAAGGCGGCCCTGGGCAGGAAAGCCGAAAGACCGGTATTGCTGGACGTGCGCCATCTCACCAGCCTGGCCGACGCCTTTTTGATCTGCCACGGAACCTCCAACCGCCAGGTCAGCGCCATTGCCGAGCATATCCAACGCGATCTGCGGGATCGGGGCATCAAGCCCTTGAGCGTGGACGGGTTGAAGGAGGGCCACTGGGTGTTGATGGATTACGGCCATGTGGTCATCCATGTTTTTTTTGAAGAAACCCGAGGGTTTTACAACCTGGAAGGGCTGTGGTCGGACGCCCGGCGAATCCAGACGGAAAGCCTTCGGAAAGTGGAGGATTTTCCGGCCTATGGCGGGGATGTGGACGAATCGGTGTTTATTGAGTAATCGATTAAAGGGAGACTGTTCATGAGTAAGAAAACCCATATGCTGATTATCCTCGACGGATGGGGGATCGGTGTCGATGAGCCCACCAACGCCGTTTTGGCGGCTGATACGCCATGTCTTGACAAGCTTATGGCCACTTATCCCTCGACACAATTGAAGTGCTCCGGGGAAGATGTGGGCCTGCCGGCCGGCATCATGGGCAACAGCGAGGTGGGGCACATGAACATCGGTGCCGGCCGCGTCGTCTACCAGGATCTGGTGCGAATCGACAATGCCATCCGGGACGAATCGTTTTTCGAAAACAAAGCGCTTTGTGCCGTCATGGACGCCGTGGCAAGCAAGAATAAGGCCCTGCACCTGATGGGCCTGGTTTCCGACGGCGGGGTGCATAGCCAGCTCACTCATTTATGCGCCTTGTTATCCATGACCGCCAAAAGAGGCGTGCCCAAGGTGTTCGTGCATGCCATCCTTGACGGCCGCGACACGCCGCCGGACAGTGGCGTGGGATACGTGCAAAAAGTCCAGGATCATATTAAAACCATCGGGCATGGCGCCGTGGCCTCCCTTTGCGGCCGCTATTTTGCCATGGACCGCGACAAACGCTGGGACCGGGTGGAAAAAGCCTATCGCCTCTACACCGAAGGCGAGGGGCGCCGGGAAACCGATCCGGTGGCGGCGGTGAAGGCAGCTTACGAAAAAGGCGAGACCGATGAGTTCGTAAAACCGGTGGCCATCGTCGATGGAACCGGTGATCCTTTGGGAACCGTGGCCGACGGCGATGGGATTATCTTCTTTAATTTCCGCGCCGACCGAGCCCGGGAAATCACCCAGGCCTTCACCGAAAAAGATTTTCCCGGATTCGAGCGGAAGGCCATCCCTTCGCTTTCCGGCTACACCACCATGACCCTTTACGATGAGCATTTCGATTTGCCCATGGCCTTTCCGCCCCAACATTTGGACATGATCCTGGGCCAGGTGGTCAGCCAAAAGGGGCTGTGCCAGCTGCGCATTGCCGAAACCGAGAAATACGCCCATGTCACTTACTTTTTCAACGGCGGGGAAGAAATGCCCTTCGACAACGAGGACCGCTGCCTGATCCCCTCGCCCCGCGAAGTTGCCACCTACGACGAAAAGCCGGAAATGAGCGCGCCCCAAGTGGCCGAGGAAGTGGTTGCCCGGCTGGACTCGAATCAATACGATTTGATCGTTCTGAATTTTGCCAACATGGACATGGTGGGCCACACCGGAGTACTGGAAGCGGCCATCAAGGCCTGCGCAACCGTGGATGGTTGCCTGCAAAAGGTGCTGGACAAACTCCAATCCCAGGGAGGTGTGGCCCTGATCACGGCCGATCACGGCAACTCCGAAAAAATGGCCGACGAAAATGGTAAGCCCTTTACCGCCCATACCACCAACCCGGTGCGTCTGATTCTGGTGGACGATGAACGTAAGGACGTCCACTTGAAAGAGGGACGGCTGGCCGACCTCGCGCCGACCCTGCTGGCGATCATGGGGCTGGATCAGCCGGAGCAGATGACCGGTGAAAACCTGATCGGATAGAGGTGTGTCCAAGGCTCTGGACAGCGCCCTGCGCCTGCTGACCCGGAGGGATCACACGCGTCGGGAGCTGGAACTCAAATTGCGCCACAAGGGCTTTTCCGCAAAACAGGTGGAAAGGGCCCTGGCCCGGGTGGAGGATTTTGGTTATCTGAACGATACCAGGACGGCCGCCATTTTGGCGGAACAACTGACGGGCAGAGGGTATGGGGTCTTACGCGTTCGTTATGCCCTGGGACAAAAAGGGGTAGACGCGGCAACCGTCGAAAAGGCGCTTGCGTGCTGCGGAGGCGACCAAAAGCAGGCCGAGCTGGCCCAATGCGCCCTTGAAAAAAGGCGCACCCGTCTGGACCGCGAAAGCGACCCCTTGAAACGCCGCCACCGGGCCTATCGATTTTTAGCGGGACGTGGGTTTTCGGCCGTGGTTATTCGCCAGGTTCTCGGCGATTTCGAAGATGATTTCATATGAGAGTCCGCTTGTCCCCCCCCTATTTCCTTAAATAGCCGAAACCGGCGTCCCGACTGCCCACACGGCAGGTGTGGGTAAAACCATGCCGGCGGATAAGGGCCATGGCCTTCGCCGCCCGGGCCTGGCTTTTGCCGAAATCGAAAAGCCGGCGTTTGCCGGAAGCGATTTCCCACCGCCCCTTTTGGTCGCTGAGTGTGAGATGGTCAAGGTCGATGGTCATGCAGCTTTCCCCGGCCATGGCGCCGTAGGGGCTTCCCCCCCTGGCCAGAAAGTAGGAGAAAGCGGGCGTGTCGGGGTTTCCTATAAAGCAGGCGCGGTCCATGCGATAGTGGTTGATCACGGTGAAGGCTTTCCGGGCCGCGGGCTGGTCGTCGCCAAAATCGAAAAGCCAGTGGTCCCCCTCCACAAGCAGCCAGCGATTGTTTAGCTGCCGGACCTGAACCGCGGACGGGGTAAATTCCATGCAGGTATCTTCGCCCGACGGCCGCAGGCGTTTCAGCGGGCGCCGGGCGGTATTGTTCCGGTCCAGGCGTGTCCATAGCGCGCCCCTGTAGTCGCTGTCCTTCTCCAGTTTACGCAACGTGTTGCCGTCATCTTCCACCATCAGTTTCAGATCACCCGAACCGGTATGGCGGCCCTTGGGCACATCGGCCCATTTGCCGTGAATCTGTTTTCCGTAGATTCGTCCGTGAAAAACCGTTGTCCAGGCCGGGACGACATCATTGTTGTTCTCGGCATACCAATACAGCAGCTTGCCGGTTTGCCGCATGTAATAGATGCCGCCGTCGTCGCAGGTCCAGCGTCCCGTCATGTTCGCCCCTGTGCAGACCGCAGGCAAAAAAAGAAGACAGGCCATCAACATCGAGCGGATGAGCATAAAAAGGTCCTTGCGATGGGCGTCACGTTTTGAAAGGATCGTCTATGCGCGGTTCGGGCGAAACGGTTTCATCCTGATAGCGTTTCTGGATCTCGCGGATGATGGGCACCCGTTGCACGAAGAGTTCCACCAGTTCGGGATCGAAATGGGTGCCAGCCCCCTGCCGGATGCCTTCGATGCTGCTGCCTTCGTCCCAGCGTTCCTTGTAACAGCGTTTCGAACTGAGGGCATCAAAAACGTCGGATATGGCGACGATGCGTGCCAGCAAGGGAATATCCTCACCCTTTTTTCCGGGCATGGGGCCGTCATTGTCTTGCTCATGGCCGGGCAAGGGGGCTCCCGTCAGCGGATCCACATGGCCGGGATAACCGCTGCCGTCCCATTTTTCGTGATGGTTCAAGGCTATGATGGCCGCCGCTTCGTCATAATCGGACTGAAAGTCGGAGAACAGACGGGCGCCATGCACGGTATGCTCCTTGATGATGTCGAATTCGGCGTCGTTTAACTGGCCTGGCTTTTTAAGAATCAGATCGGAAATGGCCACCTTGCCCACATCGTGCAGCATGGCGCCCATGCGCAGCACATCCCGGGTTTTGTCGATTTCCTTTTGATCGATAGCATGCTTGTTGGCCCATGCTTCGTAGAGATCCAGCGAGATATCGGCCACGCGGTTGACATGGGCGCCGGTCTCCCCGGGATCGCGCATTTCCGCCATGCGGATCATGCGCAGAATCATGAAGCGCGTCATCTGAGCGCGTTCCAGGGCCACGGCGGCGATGCCGGCAAAATGCAGCATGACCTTTTCATCGCCCCGGCTGAACGCCCGGATCTGTTTTGTCTGATCCTGGGCATTGATGATTTGCAGAATTCCCAGCACATCCTTTCGGGAATTCATCAGGGGAATGGTCAGCATGCTGCGCGTGGTATAGTTCGATGCCTCGTCGAATTCCTTGTTGAACTTATAGCTTTTGGCCGGTGACAAGGTATAGACATCGGGGATGCTGAGCATCTTTCCCGTGGCCGCGGCATAGCCTGCAATGCTGGTTGAGTCGATGGGCAGCGTAAAGGTCGAATAGATCAGCTTGCCTCCCGGTGGCAGCTTGCTCGCCAACGTGTCGTTTTGGGATTGTGAAAATCTGAGGCGGCTGTCTTCTCGTATGTAAATGGACCCGGCATCCGCATGCACAAATTGACGAGCGCGGGTCAATACGCGTTCCAGCAGGATGTCGAGGTCATGGATGCGATTGAGTTCGATGCCCAAAACCATCAGGGTGTCGAGTTTCTGCTTTTCGCTCAGCATGGATCCATTGCTCCCCGTGGTGGGTTAATGGCTTAAATGTTAAAAGGGAATCGAAATCTTCCTGATTATAAACTATACTAATGCTCTTTTTGCAGTCAACTTAAAAAGGCGGGGCCGCGGGTCAAGGACACCGGTGCAAAAGACTCCGACGCAAGGGGTTCGGACGGAATTTGTTTCCCTGTATTTTCATTAAGTTCCAAAATGTATACCCTTTGAATGGCATCGTTTTCAGATTGACATTGCCAATGTCGGCTGATAGTAATACGAGTTTACCAAAGGGGACAATTCCTCCTTTTTTTGTCTCAAGGCAAAATGAAACCAGTCGAATCCATCAAACTTAGAATCGTTAATGATTTAGGGCTTCACGCCCGATCCGCCGCCATGCTCGCCAAACTGGCCGGAGAAGCCCAAGGTGGCGTATGGATAACCAAAAACGGCAATACCGCCGATGCCGCCTCCCTGCTGGATATTTTGACACTGGATTGCCCCAGGGGCACAGAGATCACCATCCGCATCGATAACGAAGCCGATCGAGAGGTTCTGACGCGAATTGAAGCGTTGATTCGCGCCGGGTTTGGAGAATAGGCGTTAATGAAAGAAGAAGCCCAGGAAATCATACTCAAAGGTATTGGCGGATCCCCGGGAATTTGCATCGGTAAGGCCTACCTTGTGGACAGGGAAGGCGTCGATGTCGTCAAAAAATATTATTTACGCAAGGAGTCTCTGCCCACCGAGGTGTGCCGTTTCAAAAAGGCGGTAAAAAAAGCTCAGGAGGGATTGCGCCAGATCATCAGCAATATGCCCGAGGAATTTCGTCAGCACGCTCAGATACTGGAAACGCATGTGCTGCTCCTCGAAGACAAGATGATCTATAACCGGACCATTGAGGTGATCGAGACGGAGCGGGTCAACGCTGAATGGGCGCTGAAAAAGGTGGTTTCCCTGGTCAAGCCGATGTTCGAGAACATGACCAACGATTACCTGAAGCAACGTGCCGAAGACATCACCCATGTTGCCAAGCGGATTATGGACAACCTGACGGGCGCCGATCAGGTCAATATCGCCGGTATCGACAAGCGCGTCATTCTGGTCGCGCGGGACCTGGCACCGGCCGAAACCAGCCAGATCCAGCTGGAGCGCATCAAGGGATTCGTCACCAACCGGGGCGGACGTGCCTCTCACACCAGCATCATCGCCCGCACACTGGAAATTCCGGCGGTGTTGGGGGTGGGCAACGCCACCCGCCAGATCAAGAATGACGACATTATCATCGTGGACGGCAAGGCCGGCATTGTGGTGGTCAACCCCACCGAGAAGACCCTTCTCGAAGCCGAGGAACGCCGGGAACGATACGAAATCCAGCGATTGTTAATGGTCAGGAAAAGCCACCTGGCGGCCCAGACCCAGGATGGCGTGCGGATTTCGGTGATGGGCAATATCGAGTTGCCCGAGGAGGTCGTCACTCTGCTTGACCACGGTGGTGACGGCATCGGCCTTTACCGCACGGAATTTCAATATCTCAGTCGGAAGGAATTTCCTTCTGAAGATAACCTTTTCGAAAATTACAAGGATGTTATCGATGTCATGGGCAGTCGCCCGGTGACCATCCGAACCCTTGACATAAACGGTGATAAAGCCGTGAACTATATCAACGATGCCCCCGAGCCTAATCCGGCGTTGGGGCTCAGGGCCATTCGTTATTGTCTGCGCAAGCCGGAAATATTCAAAACCCAGCTCCGAGCCATTTTGCGTGCGGCGGCCCACGGCAACGTGCGTATCCTGTTGCCCATGATTTCCGGCATCGAAGAAGTGGAACAGGCGGTAGCGATTCTGGATGAGGCGGCCGGTAGTTTGGAAAAGGAGGGCATCCCCCACAACCGGGATATACCGGTGGGGATCATGGTTGAAGTGCCGTCGGCCGTGATAACTGCGGATATTCTGGCCAGGAAGGTGGACTTTTTCAGCATCGGAACCAACGATTTGCTTCAGTATTCCCTGGCCATCGACCGTGGCAATCGCCACGTGGCCCATCTGCATCAACCGCTGCATCCGGCCATTTTGCGCATGGTCAAACGAACCTGCGACATCGGGCACCAAAACAATGTGCCGATTTACATGTGCGGGGAAATGGCCGCCGAAGCCCTTTTTACTCCGATCTTGCTGGGATTGGGCGTGGATGAACTGAGCATGAACCCCCAGGCGATCCCCCATGTGAAAAACGCCATCCGCGCCATTGACGCAACGGAACTCGGGGCATTTTTGGAGGAAGCATTGCAATTAACCACGCCCAAAGCCGTGGAAGCTTTGCTGGAGAGCCGTTACGGGTCCATTGTATCGAAAATCGAGCCCGTGAAATAGGAGCCTGACACCCTTTGGAAAAAAAACATAAAAAACTGGTGGCGGAAAACCGTAAAGCCCGTCACGATTACATCATCGAAGATACTTTTGAAGCGGGGCTTGTCTTGGTCGGTACCGAGGTGAAATCGTTGCGTATGGGCAAGGCCAATCTCAAGGATTCCTATGCGCGGATTAAAAACGGCGAGGTGTTTGTCTACCAGATGCACATCGGCATGTATCCTTTTGCCTATTACAACAATCACGAGCCGCTTCGTGCGCGTAAACTCTTGCTGCACAATTACGAAATCAAGAAACTCTATGGCAAGGTTAACGAAAAGGGCTATTCGCTGGTTCCGTTGAAACTTTATTTCAAGGACGGCAAAGTCAAACTCAATCTGGCTCTGGCTCGCGGTAAAAAAAGCCATGACAAACGCGAAACCATCCGTCGTCGGGATCAGAAAAGAGAGTTGGACCGGGAGCGCAAAAACAATCGGTAAGTGAAGCGACTGAGACATACACATTTTCCCCGGGAAACGCCTGGGACCCTCCAGATACGGGACCGCCACCAGAGACATGAAGCCAAAACTCCCCCCCCAATCAAAGAAGCCTCCGGTATTCACCGGCCCCAGAGAACGTCTGCGTCAAATGCTGGCCGGGATGCGACAACTGGAAGGCGATCCACATTATATCGCCTTGGGCATGGCAGTTGGTGTCTTTGTTTCCATCACCCCCATCATTCCCTTGCAGACAATCGTTGCCGTGGCTCTGGCCTTTCTGGTAAGGGGCAGCAAACCGGCAGCGGCGCTGGGAACCTGGGTAAGCAATCCATTAACGGTTCCCCTGGTTTATTATGCCGATTACAAGCTTGGTTGCATTCTGCTCAACTGCCAAACCATGACGGACAGCATCTCCTTTAATTCCTTTTCCGAACTTATGGATTTGGGGATTGAGGTGACCAGCGCCATGCTTTTGGGCAGCCTGGTCATAGGAGCCGTTTTAGGGGTTGCCGGGTATTTTATCACTTTTCGTGTATTTACCTCGCTTCGGTGCCAATCCACCCCGCCCACCCGACCGGGGCACAACTCATGACGTCGCCGCGGGCCCTGTTAAAAGCCTGGGATATAAAGGCTAAAAAGCAACTGGGGCAGAACTTTCTCAACGATACCACCGTAGCACAAAAAATAGTCGACCATGCCGAGCTTACCGGCAATG
This sequence comes from uncultured Desulfosarcina sp., assembly GCA_963668455.2. Classification (GTDB taxonomy): domain Bacteria; phylum Desulfobacterota; class Desulfobacteria; order Desulfobacterales; family Desulfosarcinaceae; genus Desulfosarcina. The sequence continues at coordinate 759,606 of CAXXOY010000005.1, read as the reverse complement.
AGGCTGTGCTTGAAATCGGTGCGGGACTGGGCGCCATCACGCTTCCCGCAGCAGCGGCTGCCCGACGGCTGATTGCAGTGGACAAGGATCGACAATTGGTCGAGCTACTCAAAACCGAGCTTTTGGCCGCCGGTATCGGGAACGTCGATATCAGGGAAGCGGATATCCTGGGATTGGATCTTAAGGCGTTTGCCGAGGAAGCGGGGCAGGCATTGGTGGTCATGGGCAATTTGCCCTACAACATTTCATCACAGGTGATTGTTCGCTTGATCCATTCCCGGCGTCATGTGGACCGGGCGGTCCTGATGCTGCAAAAGGAGATGGCCCAGCGTATTTGTGCGCCGCCGGGGTCAAAGACCTACGGCCGCCTGTCGGTCATGCTGCAATATTGTGCGACGGTTCGGGAACTGATGCAGGTAAAAGCGGCCCGGTTTTTTCCGGCCCCCAAAATTGATTCCACGGTAATCGGCGTTTGGTTTAACGCCGCGCCGCCCTTTCCCGCCGATGATGAAAATTTTTTTTTCAGCGTTGTTAAGGCCGCCTTTGGCAAACGCCGCAAGACCTTGCGCAACGCGCTGGCCCAAAGTGAATTGAAGTTGTCTCCCGCCGATAGCGAGAATTTGCTTATAAAGGCTGGAATCGATCCCGCAAGACGCGCAGAAACGCTTTCCGTGGAGGATTTCGTGCGCCTTGGCAACGAGATCGGAAAAAGCAAAAACGGCGGCTCGGAATAAGTGTTTTCCCGAAACCGCCGTTAAAGGGGCAAATACCCGTCAGGGATTATCCCTGGGCCTTCTTTTCAAGCTCATCCAGTTTATCCGGGTCGGAAACGGCGATGTCGACCAATGCCTTGGGAATGGAGCTTTGCTCACACATGGTGCGGATCTCTTTTTCCACGTCGCTGAACTCCATGATTTCCCGGATTGAGTCGATAAAAAAGGTCATGTCGTCGTTGGAGATGTCATCCAGGGAAGGTCCTTCGGCCTCTTTCTTTTTGCGCTCGGCTTCTTCCGCGGCCAGCCGTTCTTTTTCCTTCAACTCTTCCTCCATGGCCTTTTTGACGGCGTCGATCACGCTCTGATCCACCTTCATGATGTCTAAAATCGACGCTTCCGAGACGTCGTTGTCATACAGGTGCCTGACTTTTTCCTCTTCCGATTTGTCGGCGACCTTTTCAAGCAGACCCATCACCCGGGCTTTTTCCGCCTCTTCCTTTTTGATGGTCTCCTTCACCTCGGCAAGCTTTTCGTCCGTAATCTCAAGTGAACTGACGATCGTCGCGGCATCGATGCCTTCCCCGATCAGCAACCGAATGCCTTTGTCGCCTTCCAACTCCTTGGCTTTGGCGACCAGCAGGTCCAGCTTTGCCTTTTCGACGGCTTTAATCACTTCCGGCCGGCGTGCCGGGTCCCTGAGCTCGGGCCAGTCTTGTCCGATTTCGTCCAGAAGCTTGGTTGTCGCCGCGTAAGGATCGAGGACATCGTCAAGGCCAAATTCGCCAAGGGCGCCATTGAGATCTTTCAGCATGGGCTTTCCGGCGCTTTTCATCTTGTCGATGGCCCATCTCAATTGCATCAAATTGCCTCCGTGACCGGAAACCTTGTAGCCTGAGCCATCCAGTTCGCCGGCAATGCGTTGAATCGTTGCCTCCAAACTGTTTCCCGTAATAGCCGGGGCGTCGAGTTCAGCAATTTTTTCCTCCATCGCCAACCACAGCGGTTTTGCCTCATTTGTCGCCATTGTCCGATCTCCTTTCCATGAGTTCATAAAGAAAAATAACGATTCGAGCCCTCCAGCTCCATTGGATACATCTTCGTGGAACAACATCTATTTTAATTGTTGCGACTCTACAGAGACGGATCTACTCCAGTCAAGGAAAAAATCGCCGGGATACGCGCTCCTTGATCGAATGGATGAACATATTGGCAACTGGCGATATAAGTTATGAATTGGTTGTAAGGAAGCTTATTCAAACAGCTTTCGCTTTTGGCGCTTTTCTCCAATATTGTCATTCCGATGAGGGTTGGATTTTGCCGGCGGCAGGCAGTCCATTCGTATTGGATCGCCGTCCGCTCAACCGCGCGAAGTCATCCACGATCATGTAAAGCGCGGGCACCAGCCCCAGAATGATTATGGTGGCGAAAAGCACGCCAAACCCCAGGGAGATAGCCATGGGGATCATCATTCGCGCCTGACGGGAGGTCTCCGTGATCATGGGTATCAGCCCGCCAAAGGTGGTTACCGTGGTGAGCAGGATCGGCCGGAAGCGCTGAATACCGGCCGCGATTACCGAATCGTGGGCGTTCATGCCGGCCTGGATGTTGCGGTTGGCCAGGTCGATGAGCACCAGCGAATCGTTGACCACCACGCCGGACAGGGCCACCACGCCGAACAAACTGTTGAGCGAAAGGGCATAACCCATCAGCAGATGCCCAAAAATGGCGCCGATGACGCCGAAGGGGATGCTCAACATGATGATCAAGGGTTGGGCGTAACTTTTAAACGGTATGGCCAGCAGGGCATAGACGCAAAACAGGGCCAACAGAGAGCCGGTGATCAGGGCGCTGATGCTCTCGCGCATATCGGCCTGATGCCCCTCGAAACTGGAACTGAGCCCCGGATAGCGTTTCATCAGTTCGGGGAGCAGCGACGATTTGAGTTCGGTCATGATATTTTCAGCCTTGGACGGCGGGGAAACATTGGCTGTCACGGAGATGTCCCGCAAGCCGTTGGTGCGCTCGATGGACGTATAGGCCCGGCCGGCGGTCATGGTAACCGCATCGCGCAGATAGATCTCGCCCTCGGGGGCCTGCAGGACCAGATCCTCCAGGGTAGCCTCGTTGGCACGTTCGTTTGCGGGCAGGCTTACCCGTACCGTTACCTCGTTCTGGCCGCGTTGTATTTTCATCGCCTCGGCCCCCTGAAAGGCGTACCGCACCTGCTCGGCCACTGATTGCGAGGTGAGGCCCATGCGTTCGCCCAGAGGCCGCAGGTTAATGTCAAACTGACGCTTGCCCTGCTCCGATCCGTCATCGATATCGTGAACGATGGGGAAATTGGCCAGCATCGCGGCCAGGTCCTCACCGGCGGATTCCAGTATTTTCGTGTCCGAATGGCTGAGCATGACGGTAAGGTTCTTGCCCGATCCCGGACCGCCCATGTTGGATTCGAAGCGAATGGTTTCCAGTCCGGCGATGTCTCCCGCCGCCTGGCGCCATTTCTCGACCACCTTGGAGGTGGGAAGGGGGCGTATGTCCGCGGCGGTCAGGAAAATACGCACCGTAACGGTATTATCCGATACATTGCTGAGCACCCCTTTGGCCAGGTCCGAGCCGCCGTTTTTGGCAACCACGGCCTGGCCCGAATCCACCAGATGCTTTTCGACCTTTTCGAGGCGTGCCTTGGCGCTGCCGTAGGGCAGGGTCGCCGAGGCGTAGGCGTAATCCGATTCATTGGCCGGAAACATTTCCATCCCCATGCGCCCCGAGGCCACGTAGCCGCCCAGGGCCAGCATCAGAAAAAGGCCGAAAGCCATCACCGAGTAGCGCTGGCGTACCATTAACTCCAGCAAGTCGCCGTAGTGTTGGCGTACAAAGCGCTCAAAAGCTTCGCTGAAACGTGCCTGCCAGCGCTCCAGATGATTCAGGGGCCACATGGGGGTGCTGCGTTTGCGATGCCCCAGGTGGGAGGGCAGAATGAAAAGGCTCTCGATGAGCGATACGCCGAACACCGCGATCACCACCACGGGGATGACCTTGAAGATCTTGCCCATGAAACCGGGCACAAACATCAGCGGCATGAAGGTCACCAAGTTGGTCAGAACGGAAAAGACCACCGGCAGGGCCACTTCCCGGGCGCCGGCCACGGATGCCTCGAGGGGGCTTAACCCCTGGCGGCGCCAGTGATAGATGTTTTCGCCGACCACCACCGCATCGTCCACCACGATGCCCAGGGTGACAATAAAGGCGAACATGCTGATCATGTTGATGGTAAAAAAGGTGCCGGAAAGAAAGATAAACGACCCCATGAAGGAAATTGGGATTCCCAAACTGACCCAAAACGCAAGACGCGTTTCCAGAAACAGGGCCAGAAAAATAAAGACCAGGGCCAGCCCCTGGAAGGCATTTTTCGTCAGCAGTTCGGCACGCTCGGTGAACCCTTCCGAATCGTCGTCGAGCATGGTCAGGCGCAGCCCCTTGGGAAGCGAAAGGTTCATTTCCGCCAGGATTTTTTTACCGGCCTTGGCGACCTCGGTAGGCGTTTGGTTCCCGACCCGGTAAACCTCGATCATGACTGCCGGTTCGCCGTCGAATTCGGCCCAGGCATGGGATTCCTCGAAACTTTCGTTCACCGTAGCCACCTGGCCCAACAGTACCTGCGAGCCATCGGTCCCGGTCAACACCGGCAGTTGGGCGTACTGCCGGGCGTATTCGCGCTGGTCCTTGACCCGCACCAGGATGTCTCCACCGCTGGTTTTCAGGCTGCCGCCGCCAAGTTCCACCGACGCATTGGAAATGGTGTCGGCCACATCACCGAGGGTGATCCCGTAGCGCCGCAAGGTAGCCTGGGGAATTTCAACCCGGATTTCGTAGTCCTTTACACCAGTCAGCTCAACCTGGTTGATGTGTTGGCTTTCCAGAAATTTGTCGCGCACCTCATCGGCGGTGGCGCGCAGGGTCAAATCGTCCACATTGCCGGAGAGGGCTATGGTCAATACGCCGCGTTTGTGGTCGGCGATGGTGACCTGGGGGTCCTCGGCCTCGTCGGGGAAGGTGTCGATGCGGTCGACCTCGCTTTTGATCTCCTGCCACAGGCGGGTCACATCGGCCCCCTCAATGATGTCGACGCTGATGCTGGCGCTGCCCTCGGAGGCCGTGGAGGTGATTTCGTCAACACCTTCCAGGTCCTGGATGGCCTCCTCGACAGCCAGCACAATGCCGTTTTCCACCTCTTCGGGGCTGGCGCCGGGATAAGATACCGAAATTTCGACGGTGTCGATGGTAAAATCCGGAAACAATTCCTGTTTGACACGGAAGCCGCAGATCAGGCCGCCGACCAGGAAAACGAACATCAACAGATTGGCAACCACGGAATTGCCCGCCATCCACGCGATGGGCCCGCGATTCAGGTTTTTGCGATTGGACTCTTGCATGGCGACCTCACTTTCCCTCGGTGTTTGTCACCGCCACCGGCTTGGCGTCGGCGATTTTCAAGGCCATGCCTTGTAACGGGGTGGCCAGGGCCGATGTCACCACCTGTTCGCCGGCGCTCACGCCACTGTCCAGGTAAATCGCATCGGTGTTTTTCCACACCAGGGAGACCTTGCGGATGTCCAGGGTGCCATTGTCGTAAACCCAGACCTTTTTGCCGTCCTGCAAGACGGCGCGGGGCAGTTCGACCACGTTGCCGATCTGCCGGCCGGTGATCTCCACGTTGACGTAATCGTCGATCATCAGGTGGGCGGCCGACGGTTTTTGAATGCTGCCCAGCGGGTTTTTAACGGAGACGATTACCGTGGCCATGCGACTGGTCTCGTTCAGCTTGCCGGCCACCTGAATCACATGGCCGGTCCATGTCCCGCCGCCGATCTGGGAGCGAATGGCAACCGGGCAGCCGCCGGGGTAGTCGAGATCGATGAGGGCCAGCTGGTCCAGGGAGACCACCGCCTCGATCCAGAACTCGTCCGTTCCGACCAGGGTTGCCAGGCTGTCCTGGGCGCCCGCATAGGTGCCCACATTAACATTGCGATCAATAATCATGGCGTTGAAAGGTGCCCGCACCACCGTGCGCTTGAGATCCAACATGGCCTGACGCAGGTCGGCCTCGGCGCTGGTCACGTCGGCTTGGGCCTGTTCCAGCTGAGGCTTGCGCAGGGCCAGGTCGGTCTGGGAAACGCCTTCCGTGGTCATGGCGGACATCAGCGCCAACTCTTCCTTTGCAATGTTCTGGCTGCCCTGCTCGATGGCCAGGGCTGCCTTGGCGCTGGCCAGGGCACTTTGGGCCTTTTGCACGGCCACTTCGTAGTCCACCGGATCCAGGGAAAGCAGCGCGACGCCCTTGGCAATACGTCCTCCGGGAACGTAGTTGGCGGCCACGGATTGAACCGTACCCGACACCTGGGCACTGATGGTGATTTCACGGGCCGCGACCACGGTGCCCATGGCGGAAACCATGGCCTGTGTATCGGCCAAGTTGGCTGTTTGCACATCGACCACGGAAATCTTGCGCTCGGGCGCGGCCTTTTGCATCACCGGCGCGGTGGCCTTGAAGTAGGCGAAGGCGGCGGCACCGGCCACGATTAGGAGTAGTGGGATCAGAATTTTAATGACCTTGCCCAGAAAAGATGACTTTGGGGTGTTATTCGACATGTCGATTTGCTCCATGGTGATCAGCAATGAGCTGCTAAGCTATTGAGATGTTATAACGGCGCGCCCACACTCTACGTGGAAGCGCAAGTGATTTTCATCCAACCGTAAGTGGGCTCTCAAGACGGCTCCTGTCGTCCGTCGTCCCTTCGTTTAGCATCGTCGGCCAAGTTGCGGGTCCAATCGCCGCCCAGGGTGCGGTAAAGGGCAACCCGGTTTTTGATTTGGGTGGCCTTTTCGTCCACCAACTGCCGCTCGAGGCTTTGCACGCTGGTCCAGGCGGATAGGTAGTCCAGGTAATTGGCCTGCCCGTTGAGATACTGAAGGCGGGAGACCGTCATGGATGTCCGTGACGCCTCGAGTTCCTCTTCCAAAAGTGCGATGTATTCGGCCTGCCGGGTTTCGGTGGTGAGACTGTCCTCCACCTCCTGAACAGCCTCGGCCACGGTCTGGGCATACGCGGTCAGGGCCTCGTCGGCCTCGGCCCGGGTTTTGTCCACTTCGGCGGCCCGATATCCCCCATCGAAAATGGGGCCGGTGATGCTGGCGGCCAGGGTTGAGACCCAATTGCTGAAAAGCAGGTCCAGGCTGTTACTGGAAAATTCAGCGTCGGCCGACAAAGTCAGGGATGGCAGCCGATCGGCACGGGCGGCACTGATCTGCCAGTCGGCGGATTTCAATCGCAGGCCGGCGGCACGCACATCGGGCCGCGCGGCCAGGATATCGGCCGGCACGCCGGTTGCCGGCAGGGCGATCAATTCAGGCAGGGTTGACTGGCTGACGGTCAGGTTCTTGTTGCCGGTAAGGCCTAACAACACTGCCAGGGCGTTGCGCTGGATCTGCTCGTCGAGTTTAAGTGGTGGCAGCTTGGCCTTGGCCTCGGCCAGGGCCTCCTTTTGCTGGGCCACTTCCAGGGCATCGGACTGGCCGTTAGCGAAGCGCAGCACCTGCAAATTCAGCATGCGCTGGTTGAGATCGATCTGCTCATTAAGAATATCGATCTGACGACGCAGGGACAGGATGTCGATCCAGGCTGTCACCACTTCCGCCGACACGGTAACCGCCGCCGCATCCAGGTCCTCGCTCACCGCTTTGTATTCCAGTGCCTCGGATTCGCGCAGGGACCCCAGCCGACCCCACAGGTCAAGCTCGTAGGCGGCGCTTAGCCCGGCGCTGTAGGTCTCGGCCTCGGTGCGATTTCGGCCCGAGTTATCTGTTTTGGTTTGCGTCCAGCTCTTTTTGGCGCCGGCATCGGCGTCTAAAGTAGGAGACAGGTCCGCCCCGGCTTGCCGCAGAACGGCATCGGCCTGGCGCAATTTGGCCCAAGCGGTGCGCACATCGAAGTTCCCGGCCAGAGCCGATTCCACCAGGCGGTTGAGTTCATTGCTGCCAAAGGCTTCCCACCACTTGCCGGGACCCGGATCATCGGATGTGTAAAGCGAATACCGGTCGGGCAGGGCAATGGGGGTGTCCGGCCTTGTTGCCGGTTGGAACAGGGCACAGCCGGAAACGGTCAAAGCAATACTTAAAATAAAAAAAGATCTGATCATGGTCACTCCATTTACGCCTCTCGATGTTTTTTCATCAAGGGTCGAAGTATATAACGGCCGCGCGGCTGAAAACCTGCACAAAAAAAGAAAACCGGCATTTTTTTTATTCCGGAATGTCGGCCATATGTGATTTCACCGTTCGGCGGGCGCGGACCAAAAGCGATTCGACGGCCCCCACGGACAGGTCCATCGCCCGGGCGATATCGTTGTAGGAAAGTTGTTCGGTGTGTCGTAGCAAAAGCGCGGTGCGTTGATTGACAGGCAGACGATCAATGGATTTTTCCAGACGGTCCATGGCAATGGCTCCTTCGAGCAGGTCATGGGGCGTTTCCGCATCTGGTTGGTCGGGAAGCTCATCCATCAGTTCGGGACGTTTTTTTCGAAAATGGTCGATGCAGAGATTTCTTGATATTCTAAATAGATATGTCCTCAGTGAGGCTTCCGGACGAAACCGCCCCGCAGCCCGGTAAAGCCGCAAGAAGGTTTCCTGGGCCACGTCCTCGGCCTCTTGGGGATCGCCCACCATCCGGCAGGCGAAGGCGTAAACGGCATCCTGATGGCGCCGCAAAAGCTCACCAAAGGCGTTTTCGTTACCCTCGGCGACCCGCACGATCAGCTCGGCGTCACGCTGGCGATTGTGGCGGGGGCGAAAAATCATGGATTGCTTTTGGATTCCTCACGTTCGTGAAGCGCCATCAGCAAGGCGAAAAAGTGGGCGCCTTTTTTGTCGCCAAGTTGGTTGCGCAGTTTCATGAAATGGTTTTCAAAAGCATTGTTTCTGTCTGCTTCTATTGTTCCAACGCGTTGTGTCAGTCGATGAAGCCGGGTGCGGCTCACGGAGCCCTCCTGGGCCAGGCAGCTGACGACATCGACACGGGCTTGTTTCAGGGCCTGTTTGTCTTGGTCAACCATGGCTCTGAAATCGTGAATGGTTTCCATCACCGCGCTTTCCTGGTTTCGGGGCAGGTTCAATTGCCGTACTATCTTAAGAATTTCTTGTTCCGGATGGTGGTTGGATTGGGTTGCATGATTTACCATCATCGCAATTGCCATGATGGTGAACCCGATGTTCAAGGCAACCGAGAACAGGATCAACAGACGTTTTTGAAAGAGGCTCACGGGTAGAATCCTTCATTGGTGGCATATAGGGTTTGATAAAGTCCGACGCCATCCTGGGGAGCGGCGGTGACGAGACTGGTGGCCATCACCGCACCACAAAGCAGACCGGCCAAGGTGGCCCCGCAAACAGCGCTGCGCATGACAATTGTCAGATTTTGCCACCATTCGGCAAAGCCGGGGGCGGTTAGCCTCTTCCGGTATGCCCTGAGGGTATTTTGGTAAAACGTCGGTGGTGCCGCCAACGGTGGCAGCCGGTCCAAGGCGGTCGCCATTTGCTGTAACGCTTCAGCCTGAAGTTTACAGGCCAGGCACGTTTCCAGGTGGCGGCAGACCTCTTTCGCTTCCGCCGCCGGCAACTCTTCGTCCAGGTAAGCGTCCAAACGGCTCTTGATTTCCTGACAATTCATATGATTCTCCTGCTCATTAGCCTTTTCTAAAAATAATCCGTAAAACAGGGTTGTCTATTTTCTTAACGGATAAGTCGCTCTTTTCCTGCGTTTTATTTTCAGCCATACCATCCAATGGACAACGACAGGCCAATAGTGTATGTATATCGAATCATCAATCAAACAGGAATCCTACGTTGAATTCTATCGAAGCGATTATTCTGGGTGTAATCCAGGGATTAACAGAATTTTTACCGGTCAGCAGCTCCGGCCACTTGGTTTTGTGTCAGAATCTGTTTGGGCTGGAAGAGCCCGAATTGCTTTTCGATATCTGCCTGCATGTGGGAACGCTGGTGGCGGTTCTGATCGTTTTTTACCGCGATATTATTGATATTCTTGCGGCTTTGGTGCGTATCCCCACCGGGATCAAAAATTCCGGCGGGTTACTGAAGCTTTGTGAGACCGATCCGGCGATTCGTATGGCTCTTCTGGTAGTGATCGGTAGTATTCCCACCGCCATCATCGGCCTTCTGTTTAAAGAGGTCGTCGATCATATTTTCGGTTCAACGGCCATTGTCGGCTGTATGTTGATCGTTACCGGAACGCTGCTTTGGCTGACTCGACGATTCCAGGGCGAGGGACGACCAATCAGGCAAACCACACTCAAGGATGCCCTGATTATTGGTGTCGTCCAGGGGCTTGCCATTCTTCCCGGCATTTCCCGTTCCGGGTCGACCATCTCCATGGCCATGTTTCTCGGCGTGGATCGCAAGCTTGCAGGTCGTTATTCGTTTTTGCTTTCTATCCCGGCCATCGTGGGCGCCCTTATTTTGGGCCTCGGTGAACCGGAGCTTGCCACCACCATTCCTCTTGTGACCATTGTTGCGGGCTCTATCGTTTCTGCTCTGGTGGGCTGGCTGGCCCTGGTCATTCTCCTGCGTGTCGTTGACCGCGGCCAATTGCATCGGTTTGCCCCCTATTGTTGGTTGGTGGGCGTAATCACCCTGGGATTGTACCTGATCGGTTGAGTATACCCGCGGGTGCGCCACAGCTGAATGAGGCTGTTTTGTAATAAGACGGGGCATGCAAACCATCGGATGCCGTGTTGTGTAATTTATTTCCCAATTATGAAAAAAGAGATAGAACAATTGGGAACCGATTGTCCTTTTATTCGCCCTCCAGCCAGTATGATTTGCTGAATTATTTTAATTGTATCTGCCCAATCACGGCGTGGCCCACCATAAGAAGCGGTTGCTTAAAAGCTGTTCTGTAGGATGGCACGATAGTTGCTGTTTTGAGTTGCATGACGATCACTGGCATCCATTGCAAGTTGCCACGATCCCATTTTGAAAAACCGCAATTTCGAATGGAAAGAAAAATGATCCAACAGACTCAATTGCAAGTGATTGAAAACGAAGCGTCAGATGCCGCCGATGGCGCATGGCTGACAGCAAAAGAAGTCATGGATGCTACTGGTATCACCAAAGACGATCTGATCCAATTTATCGAAAAAAACGTTCTGCCCAAATCGATGATGCGCGTTCAGGCAACGGAAAATGGTGCCAACAGAAAGAAAAGCTACTTCTCTCCGACGCTTTTAGGGCATGTGGCCATGTTGAAGCTGCTGCGGGACGAAGGGCACTCCGTTGAAGCGATCGCCAAAGAATTGGGGCCGACCGAAACGAACCACAGCCCTTTTTCCAGCCAGGGGTTATCGGAGGCGCCGTACGCATCTCCGGAGTATCCGGAGAACAAATCGAAGGGGCCGGACGAACAGTTGCTGAACTTTCCTTTGTCGGGTAGTTCCATCAAGGGGTCGGCTTTTTTTGTCAATCGGGACATGCAGCTTGGATGGGTAAAAGTGGCCTCGAATGATGGTCTGTTCAAAATCATCCGGGAAGAAATGCAAGACGATCCATCCGGCTCGGTCTTCGATATTCTGCTGAGGGCTTCCCTTAAAGAGCTGGTTTTTAACTGGCAACCTCTATTTTCTTTTATCTATCGGTTTTTGGAAGAGGTCACTCCGGAGCAAATCTTCAAACGGGGAGCGCCCCTGGTGTCCCTGCACATCGAAGAGCTGCATCAACCGGAATCATCCTTCATTCAATCCCAGGATGCCCAACCCAGGATCGACAGCTGCCCTATTGAAATGGAAGATGAAAAAGGGCGCATGAAATCCATGCGGCTTTATGCAATGCCGCTATCGGAAGGGTCACTTTTTATTTTTCAGGAAGACCGCTGGTCGGCCCAACAAAGCCGATGGCACGCCCAGCCCGATGGTTCAGGTATCCGTCGGCCCCGTGGCGCCGTTGACGAAAAAATTCCCTTCAGTGTTATCTCGGCCAAACTCGACAATGCCCAGCGCGTGGTGGATACGCTCCTGCCGGAAGCTTATTTCCAATTGATAACAAGTGTTTGGGATGCGGTCGATTTAATTGCTGAAACGTATGGTGGGCGGCGATCCAAACGTAATGGTACTGAAGTGCAATATGTCATCCCTCAGCATTCCGGAACGGATCCGGCTTTCGATGCCATTCGTTGCGCCATTGAAATGCGTGAGAAAGTCGGTGAGATTGAAGCGTCGTTAAAAGCAAAGGGACGATGGTTTGCCCATATTCGCCTGAATATCGGCATCAGCAGCGGTAAGGATTTTCTCCCGAAAGATGATCTCACCGCCTGTATGGCCTTCATGCTCCCCGGAGGTGCTGCGGATCAGGCATTTTATCTTTCGACCATTGCAAAGGGTGGCAATATTCTGATTACCAAATCGGCCTTCGGTCATCTCTCTCAGCGTCAAAGGGACGGGCTTACGTTTGGTATTTACCACGAGAACCATCTGATTGCCAATATTTTCAATCAGGTGTCCGAACTCCCGCAAACACCGGAGGCGCCACCAATGCCGAAGGATATCAATTCCTTGTTCACCACTTGTATTGTGGATTTGCGGCACAAGAAGGCATCGCCATCATGACCGATGGTTGTTCAGCGATGTGGCCGTGCCGTGCGGGCACATAATTTCGCAGGTATGGCTATGGAAAAAGAAAATAAAAAGGAGCCGGAATACGAACCGGCTCCTTTTTTGTTTTTATATGCTAATTGTATAAAGCGGCTTCATTCACCAGTGATTCTCTTAAAAGACCCTCGGCCGAGCGTTGGTTGTCAAACGCGTAGGTTCCGTTTTCCAAGTCGTTGCGAACTTCCGTGACCAAGTTGTCGCGGACATCCGGTATGTAGACAACCGCCCGTTGGGCTTCGGCGACCAGCTGCCCCTGATCGCTCAGGGCTACCCGATCCTGATGGACACCAAACGCTTTAACGTTTCCATCTTTGTTTTTTTCTATGGTATTGGCCTGGCCTTGAGCCGTTTTGTACACGCCAAGTTGAGATCGTAAATCAGCGCCATTAATTTCCATAATCAATTCTCCTTCACTTTTAAACCTGCATATAATATTGGCCTATTTGCATAAAACAATAGTTTTTTGTAAAAAAGATAGAGAGCCGTGGCCGCGAGATAAGCAAAAACGATTTCCTTTCAAACAAAACAAAGGTGTTAGTAATGACTGACCGTCTGCATGTTGTTCAGGATAAGGACCCCCATGAAATAGAATTTATTCAGGCTGTTACGGACGTGATGACAAGCGTCAAACCGGTGTTGGATAAAAATCCCGAATACCGTAGCCAGGGGATTGCCGAGCGTATCGTCGAACCCGAACGCATCATTACCTTTCGGGTCCCCTGGCTGGACGATGACCAGCAGATAAGGGTCAACCGGGGGTACCGGGTGGAAATGAACAGTGCCATCGGGCCTTATAAAGGCGGGTTGCGGTTCCATCCGTCGGTAAATCAGAGCATCTTGAAATTCCTGGCTTTCGAGCATGTGTTTAAAAACGCGTTGACCACCATGCCTCTGGGCGGTGGCGCAGGTGGTGCGGATTTCGAGCCCAAAGGCAAATCCGATGGTGAGGTTATGCGTTTTTGCCAGAGTTTCATGGCCGAGTTGTTTCGTCACATTGGCGCCAATACCGATGTGCCTGAAGGGGATATCGGCGTGGGTGCCCGAGAGATCGGCTACCTTTTTGGCATGTACCGTAAATTGACCAATAAATTCAGTGGGGTCATCACCGGTAAGGGGTTGAGCTGGGGCGGAAGTCTGATTCGGCCTGAAGCGGCAGGCTTTGGCTGTGTCTATTTTGCCGCCGAAATGCTCGCCACCCGTAAGGATACGCTATCCGGAAAAACGTGTCTGATCTCCGGCTCCGGGAACGTAGCCCAGGCCACTGTCCGCAAGCTGATCGAAATGGACGCCAAGGTGGTCACCCTGTCGGATTCGTCCGGACATATTTACGACGAACAGGGGATCGATGCGGAAAAGCTGGCGTTTGTCAAGCACCTTAAAAATGTTCGTCGCGGCAGAATCAGCGAGTATGTCGACAAATATTCCCATGCGGTTTATACGCCTGCCACGCCCGACCAGAAAGCCAATTCCCTGTGGGAGCACCGCGGCCAATGCGCATTTCCCTGTGCCACCCAGAACGAAATTAACGAACAGGACGCCTATCATCTGATTAACAACAACGTAAAACTGGTCTGCGAGGGCGCCAGCATGCCATGCACGGCTCAAGCCCGGGACATCCTCATTGATAAGGGGATTCTTTATGCTCCCAGCAAGGCTGCCAATGCCGGAGGAGTTGCGGTTTCCGGCCTGGAATTGACCCAGAACAGCATCCGGTTGGCCTGGCTGGGCGAGGAGGTCGATAGCCGCCTGAAAATCGTAATGAAAAATATCCATGACACTTGCCTGGCGGCGGCCGAGGCCAATGGCAATCCGGGGAACTATCTAGTTGGTGCAAACATTGCCGGGTTTATAAAAGTGGCCGACGCCATGCTGGATCAGGGGGTTATCTAGGGAGATTGACGCCTGGTGTGGAGCGTTCTTTGATCTTCCATACTAGCAGTCGATATGATAGATTATCCCGTTGATCGCTTAACCCGACGATTATGCTTCCACGTTGCGGTAGCCATTACCTGGATCTCGGCTCCGGCAATGCGTTTGCCTGAAATGCGCTTGCCAACGTTCATGGCCGTTCGATCCGGCTCGTACAAGGTTTAGGCTTTTAAAAACGAATCGCAGGATGTTGCTGGATCGTATCGTCCAGCGGGTGCCTGTTTGCCGATGTATGCCATCAGTCAGATGAAACGCGTTCAATGAACATATTATTGATCAACCCGCCAAATTGTGGCCGCAGTATTCCTGATGAAAAATACGGGATTACATCGATAAAGATGAATTTTCGAGGTGAACCGTTGTCTCTGGAAACCCTGAACCTGGATTATTACACGTTCTCCAATGCTATAACACCCACGTACCTGGACCAGGAGCGATTTTACACGCGCTATGCCCAACTGTTCAAAAGTTGCCTGGCCCACGTTCATTCGAGTGGCACGCGTTCTGAAAAGGAAATCGCCAAATGAATGTTTTTATTAACCGTTTGTCGGCTTTTTTACCCAATGAACCGGTCTCCAACGACGACATTGAAGCCGTCCTGGGAAAGGTGGATAACCTTCCCTCCCGGGCCAGACGGATTGTTCTCAAAAATAACGGTATCAAGAAGCGGTATTACGCCCTGGATCGTGAAACCCAGGCCCTTACCCACACCAATGCCGGGCTTGCCGCCGAAGCGGTGAGAGGGCTTGCAAACGATAGCCGCTTTTCGCTTAAAGATATACAGTGCCTGTGCTGCGGGACCACCAGCCCGGACCTGCTTTTCCCCGGGCACGGCCTGATGGTGCTGGGCGAATTGGGATTGCCGCCGGTAGAAGCCGTAACCACTGCCGGTATTTGTATTTCCGGGATGACGGCCTTTAAATACGCATATATGAACGTGGCCACGGGGATGAGCGACAACGCCGTCAGCGTGGGCTCGGAGCTTTCCGCTTCGTTCATGCGCTCCAAGTTTTTCACACCCTCCCCGAATCCGGACAAGGATCCGGGTCGACGCCCCAGTTTGAATTTCGATACTGATTTTCTGCGATGGATGCTGTCGGATGGCGCCGGCGCGGCGCTGCTCGAAAATTCCCCCAACCCATCGGGCATTTCACTCAAGGTGGAGTGGATCGATTACCTCTCTTACGCCGGCGAGCTGGATACCTGTATGTATGGCGGCGGCATCAAGGGTGAGGATGGAAGCGTGACCGGCTGGCGGGAGACGGAGAAGATCGCCGCCGAGGAGGAGAAATGTCTCATGGCGGTCAAACAGGATATCCGCCACCTAGAGAAGAACATCGTCTCCACCATGCAGCGGGCTTTAAAGACCAGCATGGAAAAGCACGGCTTCGGCCCCTCGGATGTGGATTGGTTTTTGCCCCATTACTCTTCGGCCTATTTTCGTCCCAAATTTTATGAAGGCATGGCCGCCATCGGTTGCGAAATACCGTATGAACGCTGGTTTACCAATCTAACCGAAACCGGGAATACAGGCAGCGCCTCTATTTATATCATCATGGAGGCGCTTTTCTCCTCGGGGCAACTGAAGCCCGGTCAGCGGCTGTTGTGTTTTATTCCGGAGAGTGGGCGCTTTTCCCACTGTTTTATGCTATTGACTGTAGTCTAAAACGGAGTGGTTGCCATGAAAATCGATGAAGTCCCCCAGGATCGAGGCATGATCACCGACGAGCGTCAGGAAGTGTGTTACGCCGTGGATGACGACGGCCGCTACGTCATGACCGGCAGCGCCGGCTGGGAACCAAAGAATATCGCCAACAGCCAGGCCTGGGAACTGATCGACATGGCTGCGGAAAAGGCCCTTGCCAAGGTGCGCGCGGGAAAGGCCAGCCCGCTGGCTTACCACATGGCAAATCACCAGATGAGCGTGGGCCTTTTGGCCAAATATGCGGAAATCAATTATTTCAAGGTCTGGCTGCATCTCAGGTTCGGGCCTTTCAAGCGTTTATCGCCGGATCTCCTCAATCGTTATGCCGAAGCCTTGGGCATGACGGTTGAGGATTTGAAATCGGTTCCCGACACCCATGTGTCGCGCTCCGGAAAACGCTAACTCCCCATTACCAGAAAGGTTACCGTTGTTGCTTCACGCCGCCCAGTATACCGACACCATCAATATCGATTTCAATCATCGCCAATCGGCCCATTGCGAAAGTGGCGTCACTTCCAATCTGCTCTCTCATTACGGGTTGGATATCAGCGAGGCCATGGCTTTCGGCATGGGATCGGGTATGTTTTTCGGTTACCTGCCATTTCTGCGGGTCAACAAACTCCCGCTGACCACCTACCGCTGCGAGGTAGGCGGCATTTTTAAACGGGTTTCCAAGCGGCTCGGTTGCCGGGTTTGCTGGGAGAGCTTCAGGAGTCCGCGAAAATCCATGGAGGCCCTGGACCGGCAGCTTGCCCTGGGAATTCCCGTGGCCTGCCGTACCGGCGGGTACTGGTTGCCATATTTTCCGCCGGCTTTTCGCTTTCATTTCAACATGCACAACTTGGTGGTCATGGGCAAGGAGGGCGACGATTACATCATCAGTGATCCGGTTTTTCCGGACCCCGAACGCTGTCACAAAAGCGACCTGATGAAAGCCCGTTTCGCCAAAGGCACCATGGCACCCAAGGGCGCCATGTATTTCATGGAATCGGTTCCCTCGCAGCCGGACCTGGCGTCGGCCGTACGCAAGGGGATCCGGGAGGTGTGCCGGCGCATGCTCAATTCGCCCGGACCGTTTCTGGGGATTCGCGGGATTCGCTACCTTGCCGGTCGTATTCCCAAGTGGTCTCCCAAAATGGGGGAGGAGAGGGCGCTGCTTTATGTGGGGCAACTGATTCGTATGCAGGAAGAGCTGGGCACCGGCGGCGCCGGATTCCGGTTCATGTACGGCGCCTTTCTTCAGGAGGCCGCCGAACTCCTCTCCATGCCGCGCCTGGTGGAGCTTTCCAAGACCATGACCCAAGTCGGCGACCGCTGGCGCAAGATGGCCGTGATCGGCGGACGGATCTGTAAAAAACGGGCCTCGGCCGACGACACCTACGAAGCCATGGGAGAGCTGCTTCTGGCGTGCGCGGATGGGGAGGCGGAGGTTTATCGGGAACTTCTTGAGCTGACACGCTGAATCCGGTGTAAAGGGAAGGGCTTTAAGATGACCATACAAGAGCAGTTAAAAAAGATCCTGGTGGTCGAGCTGAATCTCGAGGATTTTACGCCCGAGGAGATCGACGATGATGAGCCGATTTTCGGCGGGCGGTTCGGGCTGGACTCCATCGATGCGTTGGAAATCGTATATCAGGTGGAACAGAATTTCGGGATTCCCATGAAGGAGATGAATGACGCTCGCGAGGCATTTCAGTCCATCAATACTCTGGCCGCCTTTATCGAAGCCCACCGGAAAGGATAAGCGATGAGGCCGGTCGTCATTGCCGGAATCGGCTGCATCTCTTCCCTGGGTCCGGATTATCCCGGATGTCTGGAAAGCCTTTTTGGAAACCATCGTGCCCCCGGCCTGCCCACCCGGTTCCCCCCCCATTGTGAAACCCATCACCCGGTTTTTGAAGTTCCGGGAACGTTTTTGCCCTCAGATTATGATTTCGACTCCCTGACACACACCTGCCGTATGACGCTAACCGCGGTCGATGAGGCCATAGCCCATGCGGAAATTGAGGCGGGCTTTTTATCCGGAAGGCCAGTGGGGGTTTGCCTGGGCACCAACATCGGCGTTACCTACGGTCATGGTATCGGTGGAAACGAAAACGATGCCTTTTTGTTGCCTCGGGACCGGTTTCTGGCCACCAATCCCACCCATCGGGTGGCTGATACCCTTGACCTCTGCGGTCCTCAACAAACCGTGGCCAATGCCTGCACGGCTGGTGCCGACGCCATTGGCGTGGCCGCCGGCTGGATCGACCAGGGCGTCTGCGAGGCGGTGATCGCCGGAGGTGCCGACGAACTTACCCCGCGGGTCTATTATGGATTCAAATCGCTTTTCATTAACGACGAGTCTCCCTGCCGGCCCTTTGACAAGCATCGCCGGGGCCTCAACCTGGGAGAGGGGGCCGGGGTGTTTTTGCTGGCCTCCAGCGATTTCTGCAGCGCTCTGGGAATCACGCCCAAAGGATATATTCTGGGATATGGCGCCACAAACGACGCCAACCATTTCACCCAGCCGCGGCCGGACGGCAAGGGGCTCCACCAGGCCATTGACGAAGCTCTGATCGCCGCCGGCCTCTCCAGCGAGGCCATCGCTTTCATCAACGCTCACGGAACCGGCACGGCGGACAACGACCGGGTGGAAAGCCTGGTTTTATCGGAGCGCTTTCCCGGAAAACCCTTTGTTTCGACAAAGGGCTACACCGGTCATACCCTGGGTGCCGCAGGCCCCATCGAGGCGGCGTTGACGTTGGGCTGTCTGGATCATGGTCGCCTGCCCGCCACCGCCGGATTCGAGACGCCCGACGAAGCGCTGCCGGCCCTTCCCGTGGATCACCCCATGGAGATTCCGGGGGACGTTGCGCTGTCCCAGAATCTTGCCTTTGGGGGCAACAACGCAGTTCTGGTGATTGCGGGCAAAAGGTGGCGACAATGATGGGCGTCACCATTTGCGGCATCGGTGCGGTGGGCGGTTTTGGCCGTCTGGCCGATCTGGAGACGGCCCTGGCCGGCCGGCGGCCCGAGCCGGTGCCGGTGACCATCTCCGCCCGGGAAGGCGACATCGCGGTCCCCTGCCTTGTGGC
The DNA here is from genome assembly GCA_963668455.2 of uncultured Desulfosarcina sp. Lineage (GTDB taxonomy): Bacteria > Desulfobacterota > Desulfobacteria > Desulfobacterales > Desulfosarcinaceae > Desulfosarcina. The sequence goes on along the minus strand of CAXXOY010000005.1, from coordinate 740,459 downwards.
CGATACAACGCGTCTCGTGGATTTTATACCCACCCGCAACCTGCGCCGCATGAGCCACTATATCCGCATGGGGCTGCTTGCCGCTTTGGATGCAATGGCCGATGCCGGGATCATGGAGCCGGATCGACGGGGGCGCCTGGGGATCATCGTGGCCACGGGCCATGGGGCCACTGGCAACAACTACGCTTTTCAATACCCGTTTGACGACCGCGAGGAGATTTGCGGATCACCGACCCGTTTTTCAAATTCGGTTCACAACGCGGCGGCGGCCTATATCTCCATGGCCTTGAAGGAGATGGGGCCCAACCATTCCATCACCCATGACGATCTCTCTTTTCCGTCTGCGTTGCTTACCGCCATGACCTGGCTGCGCCAGGGGCGGGTGGATGCGGTATTGGTGGGGGGCGTGGACGAGTTGAGTCATGCTTATGCCTATGCGTTGCATGTCCAGCGGCAAAAGGATTCAGAAACCATCATGCCCCCGGCGGGCGAAGGGGCCTGCTTTTTTGTTCTCAAGGCCGGAGAAGCGGTTCGTACGGCTTATGCGAATGTCAGGGAGGTGAGGATCGGGCGCGGTGTGCCAGCTCCTTTCGAATTCTCTCCGAAAGCCTGGATCATCGGCCGGGGCGGGGCGGCCGCTACCGAAGGCGATTACGACCAATGGATCGGAGCTGGGGCACGGCAGTTGAATTATGCTTCGTTTTATGGCGATCTGCCCGTGGACAGTGCCTTTGATATGGCCATTGGCGCGCTCAGTATCAAGCAGGAGACGATATTTACCGATAATTGCCGACACGCTTTGGCGGGGCAGCCCTTGGCCTGCCTCAAGCTCGGGGTGGGCGGCACCTACGGCTGGACCTTGCTCGAATAATGGGGGCGGATTTGCAAAAAGCGGATTTCGATGCCGATCATGATGCCTTGGCGCTTGAGGCCGATGGCCTGGTCCATCGCTATCCGGGAAGCGAACGGCCGGCGCTTGACGGTTTGGCCCTGAAAGTGAGAAAAGGTGAGATCTTCGGTCTTCTGGGACCCAACGGCGCCGGCAAAACCACAACCCTTTCCATCCTGAGCACCCTTTTGCGCCCCCAGGCCGGCAAGGTGACCATCGGCAACCTCGATCTTGTCCGCGACAGGCGGCGCGTGCGCCGAATGATCGGTCTGGTGCCCCAGGAAATAGCCCTTTACCCCATGCTTACCGCCCGTGAGAACCTGCGTTTTTTTGGAAAACTCCAGGGGCTCGGCGGCGTCAAATTAAAAAGCAGTATCGAAACCGTCCTCGCCGCCGTGGGGCTTTCGCGCCGGGCCGATCAAAAGGTGGATGCCTTTTCAGGCGGCATGAAACGCCGGGCCAATCTGGCCGTGGGGATGCTGCACAATCCCCGTATACTGTTTCTGGACGAGCCCACGGTAGGCATCGACGCCCAATCCCGTCAATTGATCATGGAGCGTATCGAATTCTTACGCGATAACGGTACAACGGTCATTTATACGACTCACTACATGGAAGAGGCCCGGCGCTTGTGCTCGCGGGTGGCGATTATGGACCGCGGACATATTCTCACCCAGGGCACCGTGGACGAGCTTCTGGCCGAGGCTCCGGGCGGCGATCTGGGTGATTTGTTCCTTAATTTGACCGGAAAGGCCTTGCGGGATGGGTGAGAAAAAATGATCAGCGCACTCATGGCCGTCATCCAAAAGGAACTGCTTCTGCTGTGGCGAGACAAAGCCGGACTTCTGGTGCTGTTCGTCATGCCGGCCGTGCTGGTGGTGGTGATCACCCTGGTTCAGGAGAACGCTCTGAAGAGTATCGGCGAAAGCGACACCCGGATACTGCTCATCGACAATGACGGCGGCGATTTGGGCAGCCGAATTGGTGAGGCCCTGGAAAAGGCCGACGGCGTCATGGTGACGCGCACCATAGGCGATCAGGTACCCAGCCGGGGAAAGGCCTTGAAGGCGGTCTCCCGGGGAGAGTTTCAGCTTTGTCTCGTTATTCCGGAACATCTCACCGAAACGGTGCGTGCCCGCGCCCGTCAAAGCGCTCGGGAGAGCATTGGCGAGAAATCGGTGTCACCGCCGGAAGGCGACCGGCCAACCCTTGGCCTCTATTTTGATCCCACCGTGCTGGGCGGATTCCGTTCGGCGGTGCGTAACATGTTGGCTCTGATGGTTTTTCAAATGGAGACGGGAGAGAAGATGGCCGCCCTCTCCGAGGTGCTGCCGGAATCCATGAGCCAGGCCGCCGGTTTTCTTCCCGAGATGCCGCCAACCGATCTCAAGCTGAACTGGCAGGGCGACGCCATTATGGGTATCGATAGCGAGGATGCGCTTGCCGGACCGCGACAGCCGCTGCCCACCTCGGTCCAGCAGAATGTTCCGGCCTGGTCCCTGTTCGGTATTTTTTTCATTGTTTTGCCCATGGCCGGCGCCTTTATTCATGAGCGCATCAACGGTACCCGGCTGCGGCTTCAGACCATGCCGGTGAGTTACCTGACGTTGGTTGTCGGCAGAATCATCGCCTATACCGGAGTCTGTTTGATGCAATGCGTCCTGATTGGCTGTATCGGCAAATGGCTTCTCCCGCTGTGGGGCACCCCGCCCCTGGCACTGGGTGGCTCTTCACCGGCCCTGATTACGATAACCTTCAGCGCCATTCTGGCGGCCACGGGATACGGCATTTTGCTTGGTACCGTGGTCAACTCCTTTGAACAGGCCGCCATGTTCGGCCCGATTTCCATCGTCATCGCCGCCGCCGTGGGTGGGGTGATGGTGCCGGTTTACGCCATGCCGCGCCTGATGCAGGCCATGAGCGTCGTTTCTCCCCTGGCCTGGGGCCTTAACGGCGCACTGGATGTGTTTGTCCGCGGGGCGGACCTTCGCGAAGTGTTGCCCGAGGCCGGATTACTGCTGGCCTTTTTCTTTGGATGCTTGGTGTTCGCGAGGGTGTGGCAGCGACATAAGAATTGACGGATTCGTAAAAAAAGTCCGATATCGGCGTTACGCTTCATCCTTCGTCACTGCGGAGTACGATAAGTACACCTCATTCCTCAGGCTTCGCAAGCCTTGATCTCGGGCTTTTTACGAATCCGCCCGAACAGCGACTTCTTACGAGTTTGTTAAGAATTGACTATTTGTATTTATATGAGGGTTAAATAGGATTTAAAAATGATCAACACCAAAATTCGTAATGTAACCGAATCCGATCTTGACCGATGTTTCGAGATCGAAAAGGTCTCCTATGAGGGAGACGAGGCCGCCACAAGAGAGAAAATCGCCAAAAGAATCCAAGATTATACCGAAGGCTTTATTGTTTTGGAGGCCGACGGAGAAGTCGTCGGGTTCATCAATTGCGGCGCCACCGATGACGTCGATCTGGCCGATGAGGCATTCAAGGATCTGGTTGGCCATGATTCAAACGGGAAGCATGTGGTGATTTTTTCGGTTGTCGTCCACGCGGATGAACAGGGAAAAGGCTATGCCGGCAAGCTGTTGGTGGAATTTATCTCCAGGATGAAAGAGATGCGAAAAGCGTCCATTCATCTCATTTGTCGGGATCAGCACATCGATTTTTATAAAAAGTATGGTTTCGAATATATCAGGAAATCGGGATCGACCCATGGTGGTCTGAGTTGGCATGACATGGTCTTGAATCTATCTAAAGCCACAAAGTAATTTGCCGATAAAATCGCCAGGGACAAGAGATTTCGTTCCTTTTTATGTCCCCGGCGGTTTTATTCGATCCAGTTGCTCATCATTTTGTCCCGTTCCCGCAAACGCTGATCCGGCTACTGCCACTCCTGAAGTGCCTATTTCAAACGACCAGCGCTGATATCCTTCCTGCGACCACTATTTCTTTCGCCGTTGCATCATACCGCCTGTTCGGTCAACGCGTTGATTGTTTAAAACAAGCCAACCCTTTGTGAAGGAGTGCAAACCATCCCATATGGATCTTGAAAACACCGAAAACCAGGTTGTCCCGCAGCCTGCTTTCCCGGAAGAAACCGATGAAAAACAGACTGCACCGGCCGTTGAATATTCCCTGTCGGGCGGGATTACCGCCCTTTTTACCCGTTTGAATATATCCCTGGCCTTTTCTTCCTACCAGTCCGGCTTTTTGTATATGCTGGGCAACCTTCCCAACGGCGGGCCGCATCTGCACCAGAGCGCCATGCAAAAACCCATGGGGCTGGCCCATGACAACAATGGCGGACTGTTGCTGACCACGGGCTTTCAGGTGATGGAATTCGCCAATATCCTGCGGCCCGACGAGAAGATCAACAACACCTTCGATCTTTGCTACATGCCGCGCACCATTCATTTTACCGGCAGGCTGGACGCCCACGATGTCGCGGCGGATGCGGACGGTGGGATTGTCTTCGTCAATACCCGGTACAACTGCCTGGCGACGGTATCGCCGAAGCACAGTTTCAAGATGGTCTGGAAGCCGGATTTCATCTCGGCGCTGGTGGATGAGGACCGCTGCCACCTCAACGGCCTTGCCATGCAAGACGGCCGGCCCGCCTATGTCACCGCGGTCAGTCGTTCGGATACCATCGACGGTTGGCGAGACCGGCGCGCCGACGGCGGCATTGTCATCGATGTGCACACGGGAAAAATCGCCTGTCGCGGTTTGTCCATGCCCCATTCGCCGCGAATGCACAACGGCAGGCTGTGGGTGCTCAACGCCGGAACCGGCGAGCTGGGGATTGTCACCCCGGCCGCGAACGGGGAGGAAGGGCATTTCGAGCCGGTTGTTTTCTGCCCCGGCTTCCTGCGCGGTCTCTCCTTTTACAACAACCTCGCTTTTGTGGGTCTCTCCAAGCCGCGCTACAAGCGGTTTGAAGGGCTGGCCCTGGATGGCCGGCTGGAGGAAACCGACTCCGAGCCGTGGTGCGGCGTCCAGGTGATCGATCTTAACAAGCGCTGCTGCGTCGACTGGTTCCGGATCGACGGGGCCGTGGCCGAACTCTTCGATGTATGCGTGATCCCGGGCTTTCGCTGTCCCATGGCGGTCAGCCCCGGCACACCCGACAGTATCAATCTTATAACCCATGAACCCTTGCAGAACGGATAACACCGGTAAATAGAGGTATGGTTATGAAAAAGAACATCAGGAAAAACGTATTGCTGCCGCTGATTCGTGTCGGTGTTCTGGCGGCCGGGCTGATGACCGGTTATTACAAGCGGGTGTTTGCCGGCACCTGTTCATATGTCGGTCCAGAGTGGGTCTGTACCGGCGCGGCCAGCGACACCGGAACGGACGCGGTGATATCGCTTAATAACACCACCTTGACGGTGACAACCGATTCCACTTTTGGGCACGACACCAGCAGCGCAGCTGGGGATGGACTTGTTCTTACAGCTACGGCAGGAGCGCCAAGCTTTACCGATACCTACGGCGCGTCCATTACCGGGCATGACAACGGAATCTGGGCGCAGGCAAACAGTAGTAGCGCTATTCTTTCCATCACCACCTCCGGCAATGTCACCGGGTTAAACGGTGATGGAATTAATGCCTCCAATACAGGCGATGTTACAATCAAGGCATATGGAGATGTTTCCGGTTCCATTCGCGGTATTGTCGCGGAATCTAGCCCTAGTATTGCAAATGCTAACGATGTTATCACCATTATTGCCACAGGCACCGTAACCGGAGGAAGTGGCGCCGGCATTTGGGCTAAAAGTTCAAACAACGATGCCGATTTAACTTCTATCTCGGCGCATAATGTCTATGGCGGGACAGACGGAATATATGTCTACCTCGAGGGATACACCACAAACGGGATCGAGATTACCACCAGTGGCACGGTCCGCGGAACCAAGGGCAATGGAATAACTGCCCGTGTGAATTACACGGGCTCCCCCATCACTATTTCGGCAAATAATGTCTCTGGCGGTAAAAACGGCATCTATGCGTACGGCTACTATTGTGGGTCCAGAGGTATCTCTATCACAACCAGCGGCGATGTTGTCGGTAATTCCGGCGCGGGAATCAAGGCACTCGGCTATAACAAAAATTATCCGGGTTATTCCGGCAATGTTGACATAACCGTTGGAAGCACAAGCACTGTCTCTGGCAGCAGCGCAGGGATTTACGCACTTGCTGATGCCAACAACGGTATCACCATCACCACCAGCGGTAATGTAAGCAACATCTCCGGCTCTTCAACCGATGCGGCAATTACCGCCGTCGGCGCCCCTACCACCATCAATTTCAACGACGGTTCAGTAACCGGCACCATTACCACGGATACATATGCCGACACCTTCAACTGGAGCGGGGGAGCCTTTAACGGAACGCTATACACCATGGAAGGGGATGACACCGTTAATATCGGCGACTCGGCCGCATTTGACGGTACGCAGACGCTGGACGGCGGCGATGGGGATGATACGCTGAATTTTTCAAATAGTACCGCAAGCGCGACGGTCGCAAACATGCTCTCCCTTGAAACCGTGAATATCACCAATGGCTCGGATGTCACATTCTCTGGCGGCACACTCTCTTCCGATACAACGGTCATAAACCTTGCCGATTCCACCCTGACCGTGGACGGCGCAACCATCGCCCCTGCCGGCGGCATTGTCGGTACGGCTGGAGAAGAGTCCCTGACCATCGCTTCCGGCACAGTTACCGCCGATTTCACCGCAGGCGATGGGGTTGATACCGTGGCGGTGAGCGGTGGTTCCTTTGACGGCAGTGTCGATCTTGGCACGGGCAACGATTCCATGGAGGTCAGCGGTGGAACCGTTAGTGGCAATGTTGATGCCGGTGCCGGCAACGATTCCTTCACCTGGTCGGGCGGTACGTTCACCGGTCAGCTTTCCGGCGAGGATGGCGATGACACGTTTAATTACCTGAGCGGCGATGTTCATGGAAATTTCTACGGAGAAGCCGGCAGCGATACCTTCAACTGGAGCGGCGGTTCCCTGAACAGTGGCTTTTACGGGGGAGCAGGCGATGATGTCGCCAATATCGAAGATGCCGCCGAATACGACGGCGCCCAGGTCCTGGATGGTGGAGAAGGCAGCGACGAGTTGAACATTTCTTCTCTTTCCTCGGATATGCCTGGGGCCAATGTTATCGGCTGGGAAGTGATGACGCTTGATAATGCGTCGTTGAGTATTACGGATGGTGCGCTGGAGATTGGAGACGGGACGGATGGAAGCGGGGTTTTCGCCACCGAGAATTCCACCCTGGACGCTGGATCATCCCTTGTACTGACCGGCAATCTTTCCACGGACGCGACCTCCTCCTTTATCGCCACGGGCGATGGAAGCGGGGTTTTCACCCTCGAAAATGACCTGTCCAATGCCGGCCGAATCTCTTCCGTGGACGATGCCGCCGGTGACACGATCACCGTTGGCGGGAACTACAGCGGTGACGGTGAACTGCATGTGGACGTGGATTTCTCCACCTCCACGGCCGACACCCTGATTGTGGAGGGAGACGTCTCGTCAAGCGGGACCATCGCCATCAATGATTTGAAAACGGCTGCGGATGATTCGTCGGATGACATCACCCTGATCCAGGCCACCACGGATTCCGATAAGTCCGATGAGCATTTTGTGCTTGCCGACACCGACCGGTACGACGGGGACGGCACTCTGGGGCGATGGTCAAATTCTCCATTTATCTGGAAACTGAAAACCTCGGACGGCAACTGGGTGCTCGGTGATGCCTATGACCCGAATGCGGAAGATCCGGGCAGCGATTCGGAAGATGATCCGGGAGACAGCTCGCCGGGCAGCACCAAACCCGCGGTCGTCCCGGAGATCCCGGCCGAGGTTTCCTTGCCGGCGTTTGCCTACGAGGTGAGCCTCAACAAACTCAATACCCTGCACCAGCGCATGGGCGAGCTGCGCAAGCACGGCGCCTGGGCAAATCCAAACACCGCAAGCGATAAAACCGGCCTTTACCCGCCGGTAGGCTTTGACGACAACCGGTTCAACACCTGGGCTCGTTCGACCTATGCCGGTTTCAATATCGACGGCGGTGAGAGTTTCGAGGTCGAGGGCCGCTACGGTCTGATCCAGCTTGGTTTCGACCGTAAATTTGGCGGGAAAGGCAATGTCGTCTTTGCCGGGTTTCATGGCAGCTACATCCAGGGGGACTTTGACAATTCCGGCCAAAGCGACCACTACGGTTCGCTGTATGAGGCAACCACGGACGTGGACGGCTGGGCCGCCGGATTTTACGGTACCTGGATGAACGATCTCGGCACCTATGTCGATCTGGTTTTCGATTACATGCGCCTCGACGCCGAAATCAAGGCGGTGGACAGGCTCTCCACCGATGGGGATACGATCAGTGGATCAATCGAGGCCGGCCAATCACTGGCGGTTATTTCCAGACTGATTGTCGAGCCCCAGTTTCAGTTCAAGGTCTCCCACATAACTTGGGATGGCTTCTTTGATGGTTATAACAATGTCTCCTTCGAGGATCACACCTACGTGACCGGCCGCGCCGGTCTGCGCACCGAATATACATTCTTCCGCCCGTCGGGTGCCGAGATCAAACCCTAGCTCTATGTGGGTGCTCAACACGAATTCACCGATGGCCCCGCTGTCACCAATGTCATCGACTTTAAAACCCATGAATACGGCACCACGGGCAACATTCAGGCAGGCCTGGCCTGGGCGTTGGGCGAGCGGTTCCAATTGTACCTCGATGGTGGTTACTCCACCGATTTCGATGTCTACGACGCCTGGCGGGGGGACTTGGGGCTTCGGGTTCGGTTTTGAGGTGCTTTCCGCCACGCCAGGGCCTGATTCTATTTTGAGTGGCTATCCTAAAGCCATCAATAAGATTGCCGATACCATTGCCAGGGACGTGGAGTAACGTATCTTTTCCATGTTCCCGGCTTTTTTTCTTAAGTCGGTTGTTTGTCATTCAACCTTATTGCTCAATCTGCTGTCGCTTGCTGTCTCAATCTGACGGTTCCTTCTCTCATCTGACGCGAAAATCTTAAAACGAACTTCGGCTTTTGTATCGTTATTGTCGGTTCGCCGTGCTTCCAGGCTTTACGGGGGAGCACCTGTTTATAAGGGCTTCTCGAAAACAATCAGGGGAGGATTTATGAAGGGCACGGTAAAAGGGCTGCCAGGGAAAAATATCACCGAGTCATGTTCCATGAGGTTTTTGGTTGTTGTACTTATCACTGGTTTGTCTATCCTTTGCTGGAGCACAACCCCTTTTGCCGAAATGACTTGTACGGACGAAGGCGGTGGTGTCATCTCCTGCGGCAATGATACCGGATCGGGGGAAACAAGCTACGCGCCAACGGTCACGACGACGACCACCGTCAATGTCGATGGAGATACCATTACAGCGGCGGCCACAAGCGATGCGGCCGGTACCGGGGCCGCGATCGGGTTGTATAACGACGGCACGACCACGCCGGCACCGGATCTTACCATCAACCTCATCAGCTTCGATTCTCTAACCAGCAACTTTGATACAGGGTCTGTCGTCGAGGCGTATTGCGAGGGAGGAGGGAATGCCACCGTTACCGTGGGCGAAAACGCCGGCTCCATCCTGAGTACAAATGCAAGTGGAAACCAACCTAAAGGTGTGCGGGCCCGAACCTCCAGCGGAGACGCCACTGTCACCATGGAGGGCGGCACCATAGAGACGAGCGGCACAAAAGGTTATGGGATTCGGGTTCGTTCTGTAAGTGGTGGAGATTCTTTTGCTGCAATGAGCGGAGACAGCTCCATTACAACCAGTGGGGATATTTCCCATGGGATTATTTCAACCGGCAGCGATACAAATGGGGGGGGCGCAATCGTGACCATGACGGGTGGAACGATTACTACCGGTGGGTCTTCGAGTCATGGCGTCCTCAGCCAGCATAGCGGTGACGGAGATTCCCTGGTTACAATCAGTGGCGGCAGCGCCATTACCACCACGGGAAGTGATTCGTACGGGGCGTATTCGTATATCAGCAACGCCGGCAATACCGGGGATGCCGAAATCTCCATGGCCGATGGAACCATCGAGTCTTCAAGTTCAGGTTTGAATGCGGAAAACAAGGGCACGGGAAATGTTATGGCTGACATTGGAGGCGGTTCCATAACCAGTTCCGCGGGGCACGGCGCGTATGCCCATATCGAAAATACAGCAAGTACCGGCACTGTTACCATAACCATGACCGGCGGGACGCTTATCACGGTTTCTTCCGGTTTGAATGCGGATAACCGTGGCAATGGAAGTGCTGATGTTGTCATGAGCGGCGGAAGCATTGCCGTCAGTGATAGTGATTCTACTGGCATTTATGCCGCATCGTATGGCGGGAATACTTCGGTGGAGATGACGGGCGGTAGCATCGAAGCAGGCAGCGGGGATGGGATTCAGGTTTTGACCCGGGAGGATGCAAGCCGCTCAGACCCGGGCACGAGCACGATAACGCTTTCCGGGGGCGCGACAATTAGCGCCGGAAGTAATGCGTTGTATAACGATGACGGAAACTCGGATACAACCGTCAGCGGAGACGGCACGACGATAACCGGTGATTTCGACCTGAACGGCGGAACGGACACCCTGGCGATTTCCGGTGGAACGATTTCCCTGAGCAGCGGTATACTCGGGGGGGAAGGCAACGATACGTTTACGCTGAGCGGCGGCGTGGTGAGCGGAGATTTTTACGGAGAAGAAGATAATGATACCTTCACCTGGTCCGGGGGGGAGCTGAACTCCGGTTTTTACGGTGGTGACGGATCGGATGAGGCCACGGTTAGCGCGGCCGATTACAACGGTAATCAGATTCTCGACGGTGGTGATGATACCTCGGTTGACGATGGCTATATCGATGAACTTACCTTGTCCGGTGTCACCGTCAGTGCCAACGGCGGCAATATTCTCAATTGGGAAGTGTTGACCCTCGACGAAGGCACTTCGCTGGCCATTACCGGCGGCTCCATCGCCGTCGGCGACGGTTCTGAAAGCACCGGGATATATGTAGCCAACAGCTCCACCCTCGATGGAGGATCGAGGCTTACGATCGACGGCAGTCTGAATATCGATTCATCTTCTCAATTTCTTGGTATTGGTGGTGGGGTGGGCGTGTACACCATTACTCACAACCTGAGCAATGCGGGAACCATCGATACTCAGGACGGCGTCGCCGGTGATACCGTGACCGTAGGGGGTGACTACAGCGGCGGCGGCACACTTAAATTCGATACCGATTTCTCCACAGGCGCTACCGATAACCTCAGCGTTACCGGCAATGTGTCCATGGACAACGCAACCATCGAAATCAACGGCCTGGCTTCGACCACCTCCTCTACCTCCAGTGAAATCGTGCTGATCGATGCCCCCAACGACAGCGATAAAAGCGATGAGCATTTTGTCCTGGCCGAGTCGAATCGATACGACGGGAACAGCAACCTGGGCAGGTGGGCCGGATCGCCGTTTATCTGGAAACTGAAAAATTCAGATGGCAACTGTGTGCTGGGCGATGCTTACGAGTTGCCGTCGGCGGATACAGGGGGGGATGATCCCGGAGGCGGTTCTCGCGATGATCGTTCAAGCGATGCCAAGCCCGCAGTTGTTTCCGAGATTCCGGCTGAAGTGAGCTTGCCGACGTTTGCCTATGAGGTGAGCATAAACAAGCTGAACACCCTGCATAAGCGTTTGGGAGAACTCCGCAAGCACAAGGCCTGGGCCAACTTTGACCCTGCCTCCGGACCGGCGGGCCTTTTTCCTCCGGTGGGCTTTGACGAAAACCATCTGAACGTCTGGGCCCGCTCTACCTTTGCCGGCTTCAATATCGACGCCGATGACAATTTCGAAGTCGAAGGGCGATACGGTCTGGCTCAGGTAGGCTTCGATTACAAAATGGGTGATGATGCAAATACGATTTATGCCGGGTTTTATGGTGGCTACATAGAGGGTAATTTTGACAACTCCGGCGAGGGCGGTGACTATGGCTCGTTGTACGAGGCGCACACGGACATGGACGGTTGGTCAGCTGGTGTCTACGGCACCTGGATGAACACCCGCGGCACCTATGTCGATCTGGTTTTCGATTATAGCGCCCTTGAAGCTCATATCGAGGCGGTGGACAGCCTTTCCACGGATGGTGATACGATCAGCGGTTCTGTGGAGGCCGGTCAGTCGCTGACGATCATTCCCAGACTGATTGTGGAGCCCCAGTTGCAGGCCAAGGCAGCCTATATAACCTGGGATGGCTTTAACGACGGTTACAGCGATGTTTCCTTTGAGGATCACACATACGTAACCGGCCGTGTGGGAGCGCGTGTGGAATACACGTTATTCCGTTCTTCCGGGTTGGAAATCAAACCCTGGCTTTATCTTGGCGCCCAACATGAGTTCACTGACGATTCCAACATCACCAATGTGATCGAGTTCGAATCCCACCAATACGATACCACGGGCAATGTGCAGGCGGGTATTACCTGGGAGGACACCGGCATGTTCCAGTTCTATGCCGATGCCGGCTACACCAGCGATTTCGATGTTTACGATGCCTGGCGGGTGGATGCCGGGTTCCGGATTCGGTTTTAAGAGGTAAACTCCATTTTTGCCCCCTCACACCGGCCCTCTCCCCTGTGGGGCTGATCTTTACCCACACTTGACACAGCGGGACAGTTTGCAGGTCAGGGTGTGCGCGATAGCGTACTCCCTGACGTTTTCCATGCGAAATTGTCAGGTAACGCCTTGCAGCGCACCATACCTTTGTTGTGTTTTCGGAAAACTTAACAAACCCGGCCACCCTCCTAAAGCTTCAAGAGTGATTGCCGATACAATTGTAATGGGCAATGTTCCTGACTTTCTCATTCAGGCCAATCATTTGTTATTTAGTCACGTTCCCGCAGACTTTGGACCCTGGCTGTCCGAATCTGGTTTTTATTTCCCCCTGAAACGCACATCGTGAACGAACATTGGCATTTTGTTTCCCGTGATTATTGCGGCCAATCCTGTATGGGATAATTTATCGCGTTGAAAATGGTTTTATAAAAATGAAGACCTTCAAGGAGGAGTATATGCATCGTATGGTAAAAGGGCGGTTTGAGTTTTGTTTCTTTTCGTTGATTTCCCTTATTGCGGCATCCACCACCCTTATCTGGAATACCAATGCCCTGGCTACAATGAGCTGCAGCTATGCGGATGGTGTCTATAGCTGTGTGAATGGAACCGGGAGTGCTAATTGCGCACATACGGTTACTGAAGATACTACGATTAATGTTGATGGGGATTTGATTGAAGGGGTAGCCTCAGGAACTGGTCCTATGAATGCTGCTATCGGGCTATATAACGATGGCACGGATTTGGCTGATTTAACCATAAACATCGAAGATTTTAGATCTTTTGCCAGCGCAAATACGATTGCTGCTGTTGATGCCTATAACAAATCGGGTGGCAACAGCACGGTTACCATTGGAAGTGGTACAGGCACTATATCAAACTCTGGTACTGCCATGTATTCCCTTGGGGTCCGCGCCCGTTGTGACAACGGTGGAGACGCGAAGGTTTTGATGAATGGGGGAAATGTTAATACTACTGGAGATTCTAGCTGGGGAATAGAATCTTATGGTTTAGGAAACGCCGGCAATGTAGAAATTGTCATGAATGGCGGCCAGATTGCGACTTCTGGAGATTTTTCCTCCGGACTATTCGCACCTACTCAATACGGCAATAGTACCATTAGCATTAGCGGGGATTCTTCTATCACCACAACAGGAACACGGGCTCATGGGGCGTATTCTATGATTAGCAATGCTAACGGCACGGGAAATGCTGAAATATCTATGACAGGGGGAGATGTCAATTCCGTAGGGAGTGGATTGCAAGCTGAAAACGAAGGCTCAGGAAATGCCACCATAAGTATCGGTGGAGACAGCTCCATTACCGTCGAGGGAACTACTATAAGCAGGGGGGCATATTCTCATATTTATAATCCTGATAGTACTGGTGACGCCGTCATAACAATGAGTGGAGGGGAAATTACAGCAATGGGTGAAAACGACTTCGGTCTGGCTGCTGTGAACAAAGGGCTTGGCTCAGCAATTATATCCATTAGTGGTAATTCTAATATAATTAGCGAGAGTTCTACAAGGCTTGTCGTTCATGCCGCTATCCAAAATGTTCTGAACAGCTCCTCTGTCGGCGCATATATGGGAAACGGCATTGTCAGTCCTTTAGAAATTGATGGCAAAGGGATTAGGGCATATACTTGGGGGACAGGACTTGCCACCGTTGCCATAAGTGGTGGCAGTGTTACAACGACTGGGAATGAGTCTTATGCTGTAGGGAGTAGATCGGATGGAGGAAACGCCCTGATTGAAATAACAGGTGGCAGCATCACGGCAAACGATGGTCTCGCCATTTCCGGGTGGACTCAGAATAACTCCGACCGCACCGATCTCGGAACAAAAACTATCAATATTTCAGGCGGCACAATAACAGGTGGAACCGCAGCTATCTTCAACGATTACGGCATATCAACAACATCCATCAGTGGCGATACAACCACACTCACCGGAGATATCGTTCTGGATTGGGGCGAAATAAGCACCGATGATCAGCTGACAACTGCCCAGACTCTGATAACAGACAGTGCTGACACCATCACCATTTCAGGCGGAACCATAACAGGAGATATCTACACCGATGGTTCACTGACCGCAACAGGTGGAAACACCCTCAGCTCAGGAGCTGCCGCAGGAGATATTCTCGCTGAAACAGCCGGCAATGACACAGTTGCTATCTACGGCGGAACAATTGCCGGCGATATCTACAACGGCGGCGGAAACGACACCCTTATCTTGGGTGGCGGCAGCGTGACAGGTGATTTGTATGGTGAAGAAAACGACGATACTTATACTATCAGTGGGACAACGCTCACCGGAGATTTTCATGGCGGCGAGGGCAGCGATGTTTTCGTTTTCACAGCCGGTAGCGTGACAGGTGATGTTCATGGCGATGAGGGGATAGACACCTTCACCTGGACCGGCGGCGAATTGAACTGCGGTTTCTACGGCGGTGACGGAAGCGATATTGCAGTTGTGAGCGCCAGTGATTACGACGGCCATCAGGTTTTCGACGGAGGAGACGATACATCCGTTGCCGATGGCTATATCGATGAACTCACTTTTTCAGGTGTTGCCGCAACGGCCAACGGGGCCGATATCCTCAACTGGGAGACAATGGCCCTTGATCAAGGCGCCGCGCTGACCATTGGCGATGGTTCCATCGCGGTTGGTGACGGATCGGAGAATACCGGGATATATGCAACCAATAACTCCATACTTGATGGTGGTTCAGGCCTCACCATTACCGGCAATCTGGATATAGACTCCTCCTCACAGTTCATAGGAAGAGGCGCAGGCTCGGGTGTGTATGCCGTTACCGGCAACCTGAACAACGCTGGAACCATTAACACCACGGACGGAGCAGCGGGCGACAAGGTTACCGTGGGCGGCAATTATAGCGGCGGCGGAACCCTGAGGTTTGATACGGATTTCTCCACAGGCGCTACCGATAACCTCAGCGTTACCGGCAATGTGTCCATGGACAACGCAACCATCGAAATCAACGGCCTGGCCTCGACCACCTCCTCTACCTCCAGTGAAATCGTGCTGATCGATGCCCCCAACGACAGCGATAAAAGCGATGAGCATTTTGTCCTGGCCGAGTCGAATCGATACGACGGGAACAGCAACCTGGGCAGGTGGGCCGGATCGCCGTTTATCTGGAAACTGAAAAATTCAGATGGCAACTGTGTGCTGGGCGATGCTTACGAGTTACCGTCGGCGGATACAGGGGGGGATGATCCCGGAGGCGGTTCTCGCGATGATCGTTCAAGCGATGCCAAGCCCGCAGTTGTTTCCGAGATTCCGGCTGAAGTGAGCTTGCCGACGTTTGCCTATGAGGTGAGCATAAACAAGCTGAACACCCTGCATAAGCGTTTGGGAGAACTCCGCAAGCACAAGGCCTGGGCCAACTTTGACCCTGCCTCCGGACCGGCGGGCCTTTTTCCTCCGGTGGGCTTTGACGAAAACCATCTGAACGTCTGGGCCCGCTCTACCTTTGCCGGCTTCAATATCGACGCCGATGACAATTTCGAAGTCGAAGGGCGATACGGTCTGGCTCAGGTAGGCTTCGATTACAAAATGGGTGATGATGCAAATACGATTTATGCCGGGTTTTATGGTGGCTACATAGAGGGTAATTTTGACAACTCCGGCGAGGGCGGTGACTATGGCTCGTTGTTCGACGCCACCACGGACATGGATGGCTGGGCGGGTGGAATCTACGGCACTTGGATGAATACCTATGGCACCTATGTCGATCTGGTTATCGATTATACAATGCTAGAGGCCAAAATTGAGTCGGTTGATACGCTTAATACCGATGGTGAAACGATCAGCGGCTCCATAGAAGCGGGCCAGTCTCTTACGTTTATGCATAAACTCGTTTTAGAGCCGCAGTTGCAGGTCAAGGTCGCCCATGTAACCTGGGACAGCTTCCATGACGGCTATAGCGATGTCACCTTCGATGATCATACTTATGTGACAGGCCGTGCCGGGCTGCGCACCGAATACACGATGTTTCGGACCACCGGACTGGAGATAAAGCCCTGGCTCTATGCCGGCGCTCAGCACGAGTTCACCGACGACCCCAACATTACCAACGTTATCGATTTCAAATCCCATGACTACGACACGACGGGAAACGTTCAGGTGGGCATTACCTGGGAAGACACGGATATGTTTGTAACGCGCCACATCGTTTGAAACTAATTAACGGACGGTTTGAAACCTCGTTAATGACGTTTTATATGTGGGCTGATCAACCTCACTTCATCATCTCGCACCGCTAATCGTTCCGAGCCGTTTGGCATTACTAACAGGGGTGGCGACCGTTCGTATTGCTGGACCGATAGGCCCGGGGCCAGGACCGGCTACGATGAACTCGATGGCTCCTATATCAATCCCGTCGCCACTCCAAACATCATCGTTGTCTCTATCAACCTTTACATAAATATAGCCGCCCGCACTGGCGGTGACGGGCGTAGCTAATGTCAATGTGTTTGCACTATAATCAACCGAAACAACCTCTGTCTCAACATCTACGTCTCCATCCCGGTCATTATCGATACCAATCAAACTGCCGCCGGTTGTCATATCCCAAACAGCAATCTGCCCGAAAAAATATTTAGCATCGGCAACAACAAGTGATGTGCCGGAGCCAGTTGTTGCAACGGTGGTGAGGTATGTTCCAGCATCTACGAGAATGGATGATTCCGACGATGGAGCAAACCAATCTTCGTTGATGCCACCCAGTGCAATTTTAGTCCAGTCAGAAGTTTTTTCAATTCCGGGAGTTCCAATTACAGCCATCGTGGCGGCATTACCACTGGGATCGGACCCCCATTGATTATGAGACCATGTGACGTTTGTGGGGCTGGCGCTATTGACTAAAGATCCGCCAGCACTTGGTGTCCAAGATGAATTGTTTTTATAAGCAACCCCGGTATTAGAGTTTGTATGCAAATTATAGATGCTATAATCGGCTGCATCAACGATTGTATTGTTGAAAACAGCCAAACTTTCCCAAGCGCAATCCGAATATCCACTTACATTGGTTATGCTACAAGCAATTGAAATCCCGTAGCTCGGATACGCAGATAGATTGCCGTAAATCACCGTCGGACCCGTATAACAATACCCCCGCTCGGCCTCAACATTAACGTTATAATGTCGGTCAGGTGCGCCAAATAATGCTCCTGAAGTACTTGTATAACACGTATTATTACGAAAACAAACATACGCCGCTGCATCATTGTATATATGATACGAGGGGACATCATAAACTATGTTATTCTCAACAACCGCGTATTGAAATTTTTGATAGACACCAATTCCCTCCCATCCACCACGAGAAACCACATTATCAGCAATATAAGCATACATCCCCGCACCCTCGTCGCTGGATGCAGTCACAACAATGTTAGCCTGCGCCCCGCTGCCCTGCATTCTATTGTGTTGCAGTATGTTGCCGGTAACAATCTGGTGCTGACAAAAGCCCAGAAAAATGCCAGCAGATTTATATGAATAATTAATATGGCAATTGCGAACAGCTACATAATTACACCTTAAAAACCTAATGCCTTGATAGCCCGAATTACTCAGCCTGAGATTTTCGATTTCCAGATATGCATCTGTCGCGATTGTTTCTTGTTTATCTATGATCCCTCGATAGCTTGTCGTGGAGGGTGCAGTATTGTCAGCACCATCAATGGCGGGCCTGGTCTCACCGTTTATGCCAAACTGACCGTCACCATAGTACGCACCAATTACAACATGATCACTGGAAGTACCTTCCCAATCGATTTCCAAGTAGTCATTAGCTAACAGAGTAATACCCGAGCCAGCCTTAAAATAAAGATCGTCGCCAGTCGAGAATGAATAACTATTTAACTGTGACCATCGGAATGGGCTGGCGTAGGTGCCTGTGCCATCACTATTGGCGGATAAATCACAGTAATATGATGTCCCTGACCATGAGTTTTGCGCGATGCACAAATAAATGAATGTTAAAAGCAGCAGTGATTTGTTTTGCATCGCGCGTTATTTCTCCTGCATCGTCGAGATGCTGATAACCAGATTGTCGTCGGTGTCGCTGTCGGTGAGTGTTCCGGACGCACTCCAGCGTCCCCGACCTACCGTGCCCGTGGCGGCCACGCCAGCGTCGTTGTCGTAACGATACGCGCAAAAAACAGTGGAATTGTAGCCCCCTCTGGTCGATGCGTCGGCGCCGTCGGCAATAGCCTTGATCGCCACGGCAGCGTAATCGCTGCCGCTGTAGCTGGCGGCGACTGGTGTAGCAAAGGTGAATGTCACTGACGTGTACGACCAGACGGTCGTGCCATCCACCTTCTCGGAACGGTCGATAATATGATCTGTAAAATCAGCTACAAAATTGTATGATGAGTCGAGCGGGATCACTTCGAAATAATAATCATATGCCGAGATTCCGGACTGTGTGTTCCCGATCACTAAACTCACCGAACACACCTTCGGCGCCCCGGAGATATCTATTATCACGCCGCTGTATTGCTGGCCGTTATACCTGGCAATGGCATCGATAGTGGTATACGCGGTGTTGAATGTCCAAGCCTGGCAGATCTCCTCAGGCTCACCGGTTTCGGAAAAATCAACGCCTACAGGACCGATCTGTTTTGCGAGAGCGGGATCGTGAGGTCCAACTCTTGCCGCAAGTGATACATCATGAGGCCCAAAATTTTTGGAAATAGCAGATACCGGCAAAAAGATAAGCAGGAGAAAAACTAAAATATTTTTCATCACTCCGCCCCTCTGATCATGTAAATATTCTCAGACACTCTAACCCGCGCCCTGGATGGCCCCAAAGCAGTGCCGATTTTTTGGCTCATGTCACCTTCAGTGTCATACAGTGTCGATGTGCGGCACGGAACAATATCACCAGCAGTCTCGCTCAAGCATAGCTCTCCATCAAAGTCCAGCACGTATGCGTCGCCAGCATCCCAATCGTTGTCAGTCCCGCCGGAGAGCGTACACGCAACTGTCATGCCATCGTTATCGGTTACGATGCAGGATGACCCATCTGTCGTGTTTTGGAGTAGCCCTCCAATATAAATGTCGATCGCCAAACCCGCCCCAGAATCTGCCAAAATAGCTGCATCGCCCGATCCGTCATGAGTGCCGGTGACGCCTACTGGCCAGGACCAAGAGGTGTCCACGATTATACCCGTGGGCATAACGAGAAGTATTTCGCCCGCCTCGGCCGATGAATCGGTACCATCAATTGCTCCAGCAGATAGACCAAACGCGGGATAACGTGTAGGATCATTGGCATCCGCCAAATATGCGAAAACTGCTTCGGCGACGGAATCGTATCGCAAAAAAACTGCTTCGCCGTAGGCTATGGCCTCCGCTGCTTGAGCCCGAACAGCATCCGATAGTCGGAAATCACCATGGGCGGTATCCGTCGTCGGCGCCGAAAGAGGGGGTAACACCAGTCCGTTGACTGAATCCAACGTCAGATCCGGCGCGGTAGCACCATCAGTAAAAAACTGAATTTGCTCGACGCCATCTCCCAAATCGACAATAACGATCCGCGTGTCGCCCAGCACAATCTCATACGGGTATACGCCGGTACTATTTGCATACTCCCAATAGTCTTCCCAATCCGTGCCAACGCCAGGCTCGTTAACATCCTCTGTAGATGTATCGCTTGTATGCGGCTGCCGCGCGTAGTATTGCACACCATTATGTATCACGTGCTGGTTTGCGGGGTACGCAGTCTCCTCGCCCCAGAAGATTACCGCAACATATCCGGCAACAGCTGTATTGTCCGGCAATCCATCGGGATCACTCACAGTATCCACCACGTCCGCTGCATCGCGCGCTCCGGCGGAGCCACCGGTACTATTTGCATACTCCCAATAGTCTTCCCAATCCGTGCCAACGCCAGGCTCGTTAACATCCTCTGTAGATGTATCGCTTGTATGCGGCTGCCGCGCGTAGTATTGCACACCATTATGTATCACGTGCTGGTTTGCGGGGTACGCAGTCTCCTCGCCCCAGAAGATTACCGCAACATATCCGGCAACAGCTGTATTGTCCGGCAATCCATCGGGATCACTCACAGTATCCACCGCGTCCGCTGCATCGCGCGCTCCGGCGGAGCCACCGCCCCCGAACAAATCGATCAGATCGCCAATAGAAAACAGCCCAACCCGCCACTTCTCGGGGTCATCATAATCCATTATACCCATTAAACAATCGGATGTTTGAATGTTGTCATTGACCGGATAATTCAAACCAGGCGTACCGGCCCTGGCATCGGCGCGCCATCCACCGATAAATATTACTGCCGCACAAACCACCAACATCCACCACCGTTTATGCATTAGGCCTCCTCGTAAAACAACGTGAGCCAGCCACGGTTAATTGCCGGATCATCGACAAAGCTCC
Source organism: uncultured Desulfosarcina sp. (assembly GCA_963668455.2). Classification (GTDB taxonomy): domain Bacteria; phylum Desulfobacterota; class Desulfobacteria; order Desulfobacterales; family Desulfosarcinaceae; genus Desulfosarcina. Next base: position 719,471 of record CAXXOY010000005.1, on the reverse strand, counting down.
CATTGAAGTACCCATCTGTCTTATTAATATAGATAGCCGTCTCGGTGATTCGGTGTATGTAACACCCGTCACCTTGCCGTAAACCAGGCAGCAACTCACCGTTGTCGGCTTGGATCATGACGACTACTTCCCTAATTTTGGTATGGTCGGGCAATCCATGGTCAACCCATTTATTTGAGTATTGGTCCATATTCCACGCCCCAATTTCGATGATTTTGCACCTCAGGGGCCACAACGCTCGCAACGCCTGCAACACCTGGCCGTCATCGGCATCGTCAGGCGTCACCCCCCCAGCAGTTAAGATCGCCAACAGCTCCCGCTGCACCGTGTTCAACCACTTTGCCCACACCGCAGTGGCCACGATCCCGCTGGCCGGATCGCCATCGGTGAATTCATTTTCATCAGTCGCGCCGTCCGAATCGATTTTGTGCATGCTATCCTCCGTAAGCGAATAAAACGGTTAAATGTGCCGGGTTGACGGACAAAATGGCGCACTCCAGCACCTCGTTGCCCCACAGCCGGATGCGGTCGCCGGCGCGCATCTCTCCGGCCCGGGACCAGCGCACCGTGGTTTCAGCGGCGTTGACACGCCACACCGTGGCATCGCCCCCGACATTTTCATCAATAGTGATGGTGTAGCCAAGGGACTCCGCCAGGCGGATGAAAAACCCAGGGGATTGACCTCCAACCGATTGAATACGGGCCAGCAGGGCCACCCGCCGCTCGCCCAGGGTCTCCAAACTTCCGGTGCAGGGGTCCGGCAGCCCCCAGACGGTTTCCCATTCGGTGAGCAACTCCACCGTTTGGGTGGGGTCCATCTCGGCCAGCAGATCCTCAACCCGTTCGTGTATCCGGGCCGGCTCCGCAGCCAGGCCGTTTAGAAAAAGGTGCATATCCGTATTTGGATCACGGGTCCAAGCCAGCCCGGGGGGCAACAGGGCCTTCAGTTGCGCGGCATATCTGTCGATCAGGCCCATGTGATTGTCCCCATGACTGGTATGGCGCCGGCCGAACATGCCACGTCAGCGGCCGGCACGGACAGCACATGATTGGTTTCTCCGGCCGCCAGGCTGATGGCCTCGTGTATTCTCGATAGATAAATTGTCGCGCCCGGGTCTCCGTCATTGGTTAAAAGGGCCGTTAACTCGGCTTCAATGGCCGTTCTCACGGCGGCCGTGTCCGGCACAGGCGTAATGGTGAAATCGATACTCTCCTCGCCGGGCGCGGCAACCACCAGATCCACGTTCACGGCCCTGCCCACCAGGTTGCCGGTGGCTGCGTCGGTATGTTCTTCCATGTAGGACTCCACATCGGCTATCTTGGCGCTGGTGGGCAATACCGGATCACTATCGTCGCAGACGAAAAGCACGGTCACCGATCCGGACGCAGGCGTGTTTTCGTACACCCAGGCCCGGGTCACCCCCTCGCACTCCAGCGCCCACTGCTTGTAAACGGCGGCGTTGGCGCCGGTGAAATAGGTGGCCATGCGCGCCAGAACACGGGCGCGGTAGGCGTCCATGGTCTCCAGGTCGCGCCCGCCGACCAGGCTCCCGTCGATGGCGGCGGACGTTTCCACGCCTTCGATGGGGGAAACCAGGTCCAGGGTTTCCCCGGCGTACGTGTTGCCCTCGGTCCCAATCTCGCCGGCCCGCACGGAAACCGTTGCCGTGCCGGAGGAAATTTCCGCGTCTTCCACGGTTTCATAGGTCACCCCGTCCGAGCGCTGCCAGATCGCGCCGGCATCTATCGTCGATCCCTCGGTTCCCGTGGCCGTCAGCGTGCCCTCGGCGTAGTCGCCCTCCTTGCGGGTCACGCCGAAAATACTACCGTGCCGCAGCAACACGTCATCGTCCTGGGTGTCCGGCAAAATCTGATCGGCGGCCCACTGCACATAGCCGTACAGCCCATGGGCAAGCCCGCCCAGCACACGGCCGTAAACCTTGGACACCATGCGCCGCAGCAGGGTCGTGGACGCCGCCAGCCGGCTGTTTATGTCCGTGGTTGTGCGCGAGATCAGTGTTTTCAGCGTCGGTCGATCAAAAGCCATCACAGCCTCCCCAGGGGGTTGTCTAGAATCAGCGAGCCTGTCTCATCGACGATGCCGCTGCCGGTTTCATCGTCGATGCCCAAATCGGTTTCGTAAAAGCGGCCCACCTTTCCGGCCTCGGCCAGCACCGCGGAGTAATCCTCTTCATTGCCGTCGGTGTCCCGCAAGCGCACCCGCAACAGCAGCACGCCGGTGCGCGGGTAGGACGCCACCACCGCCACGCTTGCCAGCACCCCGTCCTCCACCAGCCAGGCCAGGGCCTCTTGCGCATAGGCCTCGGCCCTGCGCAGGTTCGCGGACGTCTGCTTGGCGCGGTCCAGCAGCCACAGCCGCGAGCCGATCAGATCGTTGTCCACGGCCGGGTAAACATCCCCCCACCAGCCGCGGCGGTCGTCGGTGCCGTCAGGCGGCTCGTCGGCAGCCCCTGCCCGCCGGTCGGTAAACAGGCTGACGATCACGGCCGTACGCAAGCCGGCATCCATCACCGCCCCGCTTCCAGACAGATCCAGATCGGTCATTCCGTCCTTATATATGAGTGCCAGATCGCTCATTTACATGCTCTGATTTGGGTCTTGAGTTGTCCCGCCACCATCGGAATAATCATGATCGTGCCCGTTAAATATGACCCGCATGGACGCCATGCTGCCTGATGCGTCGGAAACCTGCGCACCGGAGCCGATATTACCGCCCGCCGCGATCGCCCCTGTGACGGCAACATCCCCGCCCACGATCAGGTTGGCGGAACAGGCCACAGTCGGCGTGTTCAGCGACACCTGCGACGATGCGTTAACCGTCACCTGCGGGCAGGTAACCACCGCATCCGTGCCGATATCGGCTATCAGGTGATCCGTGCCGGTGATGTGGATGGTTTTGTCGCGCTTCAGAACAACCATCTGCCCCTGGTCGTCATAAAGCGCCACTTCGCCCTCGGCCAGCCCCGTGATTCGGTATCGCCGGTCGTCCACGCGGATCACCGCCCCGTGGTCAGTGTTGCCCCCCAGGGCCAGCACGACGGCCTCGGCCCCCTTGATGGGGTGCGAGGTGAAGCCATAGTCCTGGAACCGCTCCACCTTGTCGCGCACCTCGCCGGAAAAAATGGACAGTTGCAGCTCCTGCATTTTAGGATCGTCGTAAACCAGCCGTACTACGGCCCGGCGGGCCATAAGGCGCACGCGGCGGGCGATGGGAGCCAGCAGGCGGTTCACGGTGCGCGTCACCATGGCTCGATGTCGGATTCCGGCACCGGCAACAGGTCGAATGCCTCCGGCGCACACAGCTCGATGTCGGTCCGGCTGCCCCGTTCGTCCAGGCGGTAGCCCACGGACACGATCAGCATCTCCCGCTCTATATAAAGGTAGGGGCATTCAACCCGCACGATGGTGTTGGGCTCCCACAAGCCGCCCTCATGGGACCATCCCTGCACGGTGACCACCGGCCGGGAGGCGCGGCCCATACGTACGGCGGCCTCCCACAGGGCGCGGTTCTCCAAGCCGGCGCTGTCGGAAACGTCCTCGGCGACGATGATCAGTGGCCGGTATCGCCTCACGTTTGTGTCCGCGGCCCGTCCGGACGGCCCGGCGTTCTGCTCGGGCGTGGCCGTGTCGAACCCGCCGTTTTGACCTTTGCAGATGTATTGCTGGTAGCGGTCCCGAAAGCTGAAGGTGCCCCTGGCCGCCAGCACGTTTTTACCCTGCACCAGGGCGGTACCGGCCCGATCGCTGCCGGCCCGGGCGATGATCAGCCCCCCGGCGGCGTCGGCATAAACCAGCACACCCCGCATGCGCGCGGCCCGCTCGATTGCCTCCCAGGCGGTTTCGCCCTCTTGCAGGGCGGCGTCCCTGAAGGTCGCGCCCACATCCGTGACAGCCCGAACCGATACGCCGAAGGGGGTGGCGATGTCGGTTGCCACCTGTAAAAGGTTTCGGCCACGCCATTGCCCGCCGGAGACGATGGCGCTGCAATCCACCAGGTCGCCACTCTTGTCGCGGCCGACCACGCTCACCCCGTGGTTGCGAACATCGAAAAAGGGCAGCACATCGTCCACATAGCCGGATATGGCGGTAAAACCGTCCACCACCACCGTGCAGTCGGCGCCGGGTTTAATGGGCCAGGCCTGCTCCCGTCCGGCCCAGCGGTCGGTCACCGACAGCCGGAAGGTCCCGGCCACCTGTTCGATCCCGCGCCGGATGTCAATCTCCCGCCATCCGGAATAGGCCGTGCCGTCAACGGTCAAAACTACATCAGCCATCGATCAAGACCTCCAACGCCTCTCCGCCGGGCACGAATCCCGGATGGGCGATGTTGTTGCGGGACACGATGGCCTCAGCCTCGGCGGCATCGCCATAGATCATATGGGCCAGCACGACGGCAGGTAGATCGGCCGCCGGGGTATGATATTCCACCACGGCCAGATCCGCTCCGCGTGCCGTCAGATCCGCTATCATGGCCGCCCGCAAATCGACCAGGGCCGTGTAGCAGTCGTCATCGGCGGTCAGCACCGCCTCGGCGTCGAGTTTTTCGGCCAGTTCCTCGCGGGCCTCGGCCGCATCCACCTGGCTTTCGTATTCGATGCCGGTCGTTGCCCGCACCGCCTCGATCACGGCCGCCCGCCGCACCAGGGCGTTGACGGAAATTTCGTTACGGGCCTGACGGGTCATGGTCACGGATTCCACGGCCGCTCCGGAGCTGGCGATGGTCACGGTTTTGGGCTCGGTAATATCGCTATCGTCGGCAAACAGATCCCATAGCTGGCCGTAGGCCCCGAAGGCGCGTTCGATGCGGTCCGGCAGCACCGCGATGTCAGCCACCAGGCCGTAAACGCTGTCGGCCAGGTCGGCCGGGGTACGGATCAGCTCCTCCAGGGACTGCGCGACCGTTTCCAAGTCGCGGACGTAATCGGTTACCGCATCGGGTACGCCGGGAAAAGATCTCCGGATGGCGTCGATCCTGCCCGCCACGTTTTCCAAAAACGTTTTCGCTTTTATGGCTGCCGAGGCCGGGGCGGCGGCGCCAAAATTGCTCGAAAACTCGTTTTTGGCGGCATCGGCCGCGCTGTCGGCGGCGGCGGTGGCCGTGGTGGCGGTGTCAACTGAGGACTTTGGAAAAACCGCTTCTCCGGCTTCCACGAATGTCACCTGGAAGCGGGCCATGCCTCCCTCGCGGGTACTCTCCCGTGGCCCGCGCACCTCCACGGCCGTGGCGGTCAGCTTGCCCAGGTAGGGGTGCACCAGCTCGCCCGGACCGGACTCCTCGAAAGCTGCTATCAAGGCGTCTCGGGCGGACATGTAGTCCGCGCCTAAAACGTAGATAGTCATCTCGATGCGCCGCGCCTTGCGCCCCAGATCTTCCACATAGGGCGTATCCCGCAACGGGTATTCGTGCACCACCGTGCGCCGGCCGATGGACGCGTTGGCCGATTCCGTCGCAAAAGGCACGTCCCGGAACGAGCCGGGCCGGAGGTTGTCTTTCCACGCCATTAGTGGCTCACCATCATCGGACCGCAGTCCGTGTCGATTTCGAAGTTATCGCTGGCGGTCAGCCGGTCGACGCGTACGCTCCCATCATTGCGGATGGAGATATCGAGTTTACCGGAAAAGTTGCGGTCAAGCTCGGCCACGTCGCGGTTGCCGGCACGGATCAGCCGGGCCAGATCCTTTCCGGGGTCCTGGTCGGTCAATTCGCCGGTGCGCCAGTCCCGCTTGCCGGAGGCCACGTCCAGGATTCTCCCCACGGCCATATCCAGGTCTTTGTAACTCCGGCCGATCTGGCCGATGTCCATACCCAGGGGCTTCATGCCCTCGTTGATCCCATAGGCCATCATGCCCGCCTGGCCGAACCTGAAGGCCGCCGACATCCACCCCAGGCGTTTCATGCCGGGCGTTTTGTGTCCGCCGCTCGGGCCGGACTTGTCGCCCGCGCCGAAACCCGTTCCGTCGTTGAGCAGGGACAAATGCTTGTTAACCACGTACACCGGCACAACGCCGGTCATTCCGGCAATGCTGCCGGCCAGCCCCGGCACACCCTTTTTCCCGAACGCCTTCTTGCCGAAGTTATAGGCGCCCATCCCGCCTTTGATCAATTTGCTGCCGATTACTGCGGCCGCTCCAATCGCCGCGACAGCGCTGCCGATCTTCAGCCAGCGCTCCACCGTGCCGGGTTTGAGGCTGTCCAGGTATTCGGTCAGCTTCTTGACGGGTTCGGTGAGCTGGTCGTCAGCGAATTTCTGCCAGACGATGTACAGCCCGCGCAGGGGGGCGCTGAAGCTTTTCGCGGCCCGGGCCGAATCCCTGGTGATGTTCCCCCCGTCTGCCATCATCCGGTAGTACTTATCCAGGCTCTCCAGATCGCCCGTGCGCGAGAACTCGGATACCGCCGCGTTGAAGGCGCGCACGGCCTCACTGTCCCCCAGGGCCTGCTGAAGGATGGTGCGGTCGCCGTTGAATCGCTCCACCAGCTCGCGCATCAGCTTGTTGATGGGTCTCAGCACCCGTCGGCCCCGCTCCAGCTCCTTGGCGTCGAATACTTTGATGCCCTTGGCGTGCAGCAGCTTGACCTTCTGCGCGTCCCCCAACACCCGCATCAGGGCCTCGAAGGAGGTGGCCGCCTGCTCGGAAGAGCCCGTGCCTTGGCGGATCACCTGGAGCACCGCGCCCATCTCGCGCACGGCGCTCACCCCGCTGCGGCCCATGGCCGTGTAGGCGGTGACCACTCGCGGCCCCAGGGCCGCCAGGTTTTGCAGGGTGAAGGCTCCGGCCTTACCCTGCACAGTGAGGATATCCAGGGCCTCGAAGGACTCCTTGGCGCTCAATCCCATTTTCTGGAACTCGGCCATGATCCCGCCGATGGACTGCCCCTCGGCGCCGGTGGCCGAAATGGCCAGGCCGACATTGCGGATGTTCTCCTCGGCAAACTTGAGATCGCCGGTCTTCTCGATGATTTCCTCCACGGCCGACAGTATTCGCCCTGGGTCCACGCGGATCTCCGGAGCCTTGGCAACGTCGAAAATAGCCGTCTTGAGCCTGCCGATCTCCTTTTCACCGCGATTGGACTGGATGCCCAGACGGGTCAGACGATCCTCCAGGTTGCCCACCTGGCGCACCGCCCCCACCCCGGCCGCCCCGGTGAGAAAGCCCGTGTAGCGGTTGCCCAGGCGATCCAGGCCCCGGCCGGCCAGGGTCATGCCCCGGTTCAGCAGGCGCATGCCGGCCGCGCCCCGCCGGCCCATGCCGACCAGGCTGCTGCCGTACTGCCGGGCGCGGGCTTGCAGGTTGCCCGCCAGATCGAGAATGATGGATGTTTTTAAATTGCCCATTTAACCGCGTTTTAAAAAGTGTTTAAGGGTGGCGTAAAATTTTCGCAGGGGCAGGCCGAGCATTTCGGTCCGGGTGAAGCCGGTCCGGCCGGCCACGATCAGCAGACCGGGGGCCACCGTGTCAATCGCTGTCTGCCTCATCGCGCCCCCGGTCGGCAATCTCCCGCATGCCGGCCGCGTCGAGCCCCTCGGCCGCCTCCTGGAGCAACGACAGATCCGCGGCGCTCAACTTCTTTATTTCGTTCATGGCCAGCGGCCCCTCGTACTCGCCGATGCTCACGATCTGCCGCCGCAGGGTGTTGAGGCCCACCAGCGTGGGGCTGGCCACCAACTGATAACCCTCCGGCGTGCGGATCATCTTCTCGCTTTCGTCGGTGGCGTCGATCAAATCGCCCGCCGTGGGCTCGCGTAGCGTGGCCCTGGTGTGCGTTACCTCGCCAATGGTCAGTCCCTTGATCAAATCAACGGTGGTATTTGCCATCACAGCATCTCCTCGGCTGGTTTGCCCTCGAATACCAACGGAATTTTGCCGCCCTCGCTGGCCGTCATCTCCGGCGAGTTGGTCAGCCACGCACCCTGGATCACGTACTGCTGTCCCGTGTCGCACTCGCAGGACAGGGTCACGTCATCCCACTCGCGAATCTTGGCCATGCTGGTCTCCTTGCCCACGGCGATCTCGCACTCCACCCGGCTTGGCTTGGGCTTTTCGTAATTGCCCAGCACATCGTTGTCCCCCAGCAGGGTGGTGCGTTCCACCCCGCCCACGTCGATCTTGGCGCCGGGCAGCGATTCGAGTTGGCTGCCATCCACCTTGATCACTACTTTCCCCAGTTTTTTTGCCATCTCAAATACTCCTTACAGGATAAATTGCAGCTTGGCGGCGAAGATCCGCAGTCCGTTGACCACATCCGGCGGCACCAGCACGTCCAGGCGGTTGCGGTTGTCCGCGTTGCGCTCCACCAACAGATCGGCCTTGAACTGCTCCATGCCCTCCAAAAGCCCGTCCCGCTCCCATTGCATGGCCAGGGCGATCAGCTCGGCGCGCATGGTGGCCGGTGTCACGATTGCCTGCCCCGGCCCGAAGTTGGTGCCGTCGTCGGCCAGCTTGTGGCGCGGGTACTTGTTGGTCACCATGGCCCGCAGGCTGTAGCGCATGTAGGAGATCGTGGCCTGGGTGGTGATGTCCAGATAGCTGGTGTCCGCAACCCCGTAGGCGTTGGTCTGATACATGCTGATCTCGCGCTCGATGCGCACCTGGCCCCCGCTGTCCACCATGTGGGTGGCGATGCCGTCGTAGAGCAGCAGGTTGCGCTCCTCCAGAGTCCAGCGCTCTCCTTCGGCCGGCGGCAGGATGCCGTCCAGCACCAGGGTTTGCAGGGGCCGGGCCGGATCATCGGCCAGGGCCGCGGCCGCCTGACCCGCATAGGCGGCCGCCCACAGATAGGCGGGCATGGGAGAATCCCCGGTGCCCATACAGGTCACATGGGGAGAATTCCGGCTTTCGCCGTAAGTGCCCGTTGCGCTGAGGGTGCCCCGGTAGGCGGCGTAGGCGATGCCGTCGATCTGCCGAACCCCTTTGAAGCGGTCGGCCAGCTCGCTTTCCAGGGCGCTCATGTTGGTCGCGTCGGTGTAGGGCGTGACAACCGCCTGGTACCACTCATCGCCCATGGCCGCGATGGCCCCGGAGATATCCGGGTTGCCGGCGCCGTTTTCCATTAGCACCACGGCGGCACTGAGGCCGGCGGGCAGTTTCTCGCCCTGGTGGTAGTTGATGCGCACGTCGATGTCGTTGCACCAGACGCCTTTATTGCGCGACGTAAGGGTGATCACGCCCGCCGCGGACGCCGCCGTCACCGGCAGGCTGGTATCGGCGTTGATGGCCGCCGTCAGCGTCGTGGCGATGACGGTGGGCGTGTCGCCCGAGGACACCGCAACACGCACCCGCGTGCCGGCGATGTAGCAGTAAACAATGCCTGACGCCGTGGGCAACCCTCCGAAGGTGATCGTTCCCGTGGCAGCCACGCCGGCGGCGTCGTCTTCCAACGGGATTGCCCAGCTCTCGGTGTACTTGTTGTTGTCCTTGAGCACGGCGAACATGGCGGACAGCTGCGATCCGCGCCCGAACAGAGCCTCGGCCTGGTCCGCGCTGGTGATGCGCACCGGTGTTTCGGCCGGTGCCGTGCCGGCGGCCAGCATCTGGCCCAGCACAAGGATCTTGTAGGGCATCTCCGGCGTACCCAAAAGCGCCCGGGTGTTGTCGAACTCGATATAGGCCAGGGGCACACGCACGCCGGCCGGGATGGAGTCAAAGGAAATACTCATTTAGTCGCCTCCTTTTTCTTGCCGCCTGCCTCGACCTTGATCAGCGAACCCTCGCGGATGCGGCGTAGGTAATACTGGTTGGCCGGCACCTCCACCGCCTTATCGGAAATAATCTCCTCGGGTTTTTCGGCCCGCCGCACCCTGGCGCCCCCGGCCGCTTTCACCTTGATGGTTTGCATGTGATTCTCCTTAATCCTTGGGTAGTTCGATGATATCCGTGACATCGATCTCGCCGTCCTGGTTGATGTCCCAATCCACGTGGGCCGTGAGAAAATCGTCCAGGCTGGTGACATCGGTGATATCCAGATCGACCAGGTGCCGCCAGGTCACGGCCCACAGGGCCACGCCGTTTTTATCCAGATCGCGTGAAAAAAGGTTGTCGGCCCGCACGTTGGCGGGCACCGTCAACGCTGTCGGGCAGGCCCCAGGTTGCCAGGGGCGTTAGGGCAGCCAGGGCAGCAACCAGCCCAGCGCCACGGTATCCCGCGAGACGCCGGCTTGGTTGCCGCAGATCACGAATGCGCCCCACAGAGTATCCGCCTGAACGCAGGTTGAAGCCTGGACCACGCCGGGGATACCCAGGCAGGCCACCCGCACCGATGGTGATCTGGCGGCAATGGCCTTGACCTCGGCCAGGCTGAACCGCCCGCCGTGGGTCTTGACCTCCCTCAGGCCCGGGATCGCCGCGCCGATGTCGGCCACAATGGCCTCCCGCAGATCGACCAGTATCATTGCAAAATCCCCTCGAAAAAAGCATCGATGGTATCAGCCAGTGCTTCTTCGTTGTCGTCCGACAGGCCCAGGTAGGGCCGCGCCGGGATGTTTTGGTTACTGTCGTTGGCCGAGCCTTCCTGGTGAACCCGCGCATAGACCAGGTTGCTGCCGATCTCCACCTGGTCGCCGTCAATCTGGTTGTCGATGCTGTCCAGTAAATCGCGTTCGCCCACCAGGAACGATTGGCCGCCGTGGCGCGAGGCGGCGTAATCGTCCGACCAGGCGTCCCAGGCCGTCCCGTCCGGCCCACGCTTCTCGTCCTTCAGCCGCCGCCGGGTCTGGGTTTCAACCGCCGCGCCGACGGTTTTCAGCAGCGCCCGCCGGTCCATGTCCGCCAGCCGCTCTATCCGCCGGTTTAATCGGTCGATGGCGCTCAAATCGTATGTCAGTTTAACGCTCATTAAAGCTCTCTTTACTGATCACCGCAAATCCCGCATGCTCCCCCGGGTGAACAACCGCTCCGGTCCCGCCATATAGGCCCCGCTGCCTCCCATGGGCGCACTCGGATCGTCGGGGAAAAGCTGAATTTTCCCCTCGGCCACTTTGGTCAGATAGCGGATCGCATCCTCGTATCGCTTGCGCCGCTCCTCGGTGTTCACGGTCTCCACCGACCCCTTGTACAGCGCGATGTCCACGCACAAAAACGTGAGGATTCGGGGAGGATCGGCCAGGGGCAGGTTATAGCGCCCCAAATAACCGTCTATTTCGTCCGAGGCATCCGATAGGGCCGCCGCGACGGCGTCCGTTTCGGCCGCGCCATCGTTGTCCCGGTCAAAGGCCACGGCGAGGATTTCCTCCCCGTAGCGGTCGATGATGTCTTGTTGGGTTGCGTAGGCCACGATGCTACTTGTCCTTTGTTTTCGTTCCGGCCTTCGTTTTACTCGCCTCGGGGTTTTCGACAGTCTCCACCACCAGCATGGGCTCGGCCTGCAACACCTTGAGCTCCTCGGCGCTAAATTTGTCGTCAGGGTATTCCGTGGGCGTCCTCGGGTGAGCAACCCCAGCCCGGCGGAACCCCTCCTTCGCGGATGTGATTCTAATCATGATCCCTCCTTACTGTTTACTGTTCACCGATCACCGAATCATCCATCCCCGGTGGACCCGTAGCTCATCTGCCAAAACCCATATCCGCCAGCCGCCCGCGCCTCGGCCCCGTACTTGAATTTTTTGCGCATGAACACATCGTCCGCATCCGGGTTGATCTGCTGTACGAAAACCGGCTTCTTGCGCTCTTGATAGATGAATGGTTTTGACCGGCATGGTGGTTACGTGCAGGAACCAGGCGGTATCGGATTTGAGCCGTGGATTTACCAATAGCTTGGCTGTGCCCCGGTACGGGTTCGGCTTGTCGTCCCGCCAGTTTTTCATTTTCCAGCAGCATTCGGCCAATGGTTTCCAAAGCAGGGGGGACCTCCAGTGTATCCGGCACGAGGGCCAAAGGACGGCCATCCTCGTCCTGGAATTTCATTATCGCCGTTCTCGCCGCGCCGTAACCGGCGGTGGCCGCCGCCGTGGTGGCATTGGACAATACCGCCGTGCCCTTGTTGGAAACGCTGGCCCCGGCCACGGGATGGTCCGTGTCGTAAAAATACTGGCCATCGTAGCATTCGCTGGCAAAGGCGTTGTTTTTCAGGTCGGCGTCGATCTCGTCTGGAAGTTGCTTCGCGGAAAACCCGGCGCTCTGGGCCATTGGCGCGTAGATGCCCAGGGTGTCGTCTTCGATGTCGTTGCGGTCCACCTCCACGGTGGCTTCCCAGTCGTCGTTGACAATGGCGTATTTGAAGGCTTCCAGAGCTTTGACTGTTTTGTCGCCGATCCATTTGCGCATGCGCGGAAATTTGCTCAGCCAGTTATAGTTGTTCTGGCTGGACCCGGACGGCACCAGCATGGTGGTTGCCTGCCACACGGACGGCGCCGCGTCGAAGGCCTTGTTGAAAATGGTTTTCAAGTTCAGGAAAACCGCTTCGAGGTTACTCTTGTTGATCAGCATGATTATATCTCCTCGTTGGGTTACACGGAAAATTTACGTAGTGTGAGCCTGGGTTATGCGTTGGCCATATAGCCGGCGGCCTTGATCTTCGCCAAGAGAGCGTTAAAGTCCGTCACCAGTGCGGCCACGGTGGAGGCCTCGGAGTCGGCCTGGTTGGCAACCACCGGCGGTGCCGGGATTTCCAGCCATACACCATCGGAAACCACTTCCATGCACCGGCCGGCGACGATGCCGTTTGTACCGGGGTCGTCAGCCACGGTTTCATCGTCCTCGACAAATACATTGCTCCCCACATCGGCGACATCCACCGCATTGGTGCCGGAGTTTTTTAACTTGAAGACTTTGCCCTTGCGCACGCGGACCGTCTTGTCGCCGTTGGCGCCAGACGAATTGTCCACGGTTTCGTCGGCCACGCCGAGAATTTTAATACCAGCGGTGTCGCCACCCTCGACTGCATACCCGGCGCTGTTCACGCCCACCAGCTTGCCGGCCTCGGTCTTGGTGGATGCCGCAACTTTAAAGGGCAGCAGCTCGCCATCCTTGAAATGCGTATTTCGTTCAGTCACTTTTTTTCTCCTTTTCCGATTACTGTTTACTGGTCACCGATCACTGATCACCGGTCACTGACCGCCGTACTTTTTAAGATCCTCCGCGCTGTTCCCGAACATCTCGGCGATTTTACTCTCTTCGGCGTTCAGGGCTTTATCGCCGGCGGGTGGTTGCTTGTTCTCCAGGCCGGACGGGTCGCCGATCACGGGCGCGGTCTTGACATATTCGCGAAAGCGTTCCAACCCGCCTTCCACCCGACAATTGGCCTTGTGGTAATCCGCCGTGGCGGGCGTGATTTTGCCGGCCTTCAGGGCCGCGTCAACCTCGGCGTCAATGGTTTTGTCCAGTTCGGCCGTCTGGCGGTCCGCCAGGGTTTGCTCCGCGTTCGCGGCCAGGGCCAGGGCCGCGTCGTAATCGGCGCGGGGGACGAACTTGTCCAGGGATGGGGTCTCGGCTCGGTTTTGAGCTGTCTGCAAGTCCCCCTGAAGTTTTTTCACTGCATTCTCGGCTTGTTCCTCAGTGGCGCCCTTGTCCAGGTTGAGAAGTTCCAGTAATTTCTCCCACATTTGGTTATCCTCCTTTTGCTGTTGATTTAGTGCGGCAAGCCGCAGGTTCGGCATGTTGGTCAGCCCTGCGCTTAGCAATTGGGTGATGCGGCTGGTCTTCTTTTCAAAAAGAAATACCGGGCTGATATAGCGGTACTCGCGGTTCTCGATGGCGGCCCGGCCGGACTGGGTCCACTCGGCCCGGCCCCAGATGGCGCCGCCACGATTTTCAAGCGCGCCGATCCAGCCCACAGCCGGGGCCGGGTCCCCGCCGGGGGCCTTGTGCTCGGTGGCATGCTCGACGTCGATAACCAGGTCGGCGCCGTTGGCGTTAAAGGCCGCCACGATGGTGTCCGGCCGGTCATTGTTCCATTTTCGGCCGTCGCGACCGGAAACCCGGCCCGCCGGGATCAGTTCGATCCACTCCGGCGCTTGGCCCTCCGGCGCGGCCACGTTGATGGCCGCCGCCAGGTCGGCCCGTCGGTCGTTGTTGGCCGCGATACCGATACCGCCCGGCGCATTGTTTCGGAACCGTATTAAAACCATCTTTAAACTCCTCGACATCTTGCGTTCACCCCTGTCGGCGACCTCGTGTCCGTCAAAAATGGAGATCGTTCGATTTTGGGCCTCTCCGTGGGCCTTGACATTTTCGGCCGCAGCCCCCATGATTATCCATAGGCGGCGGACGAAATATGGAAAGTCGCTCTGGCCATATGGACTTGGTGCCTTGCATCCAGCCCCATGGGGGAGGTGAGCGCCCCCCCGGCCGCCGCCGTCCACTCACTTTTCCGGTATTTTTTCATACCTTGGATCTCCCAGATTGCTCGGTAGGATGTATCCCGTGGTCACCACCCGGTTTGTGCGCTCGCCCTTCACCGCGTAATTGACCCGCACCACGGCCTTGCCGAGCTTGCTTTCCACTCCCGTGTCAAAAACGTACAGCAGGGCGGGATTCTGATCGTCCCAATAGCGCTCTGCGCTCAGCAGATGCTCGGGCAGGCGGCGCAGGCTCTCCAGATCCAGGTTGGCGGCCCGCTTTGTTTTCGCCGACCGCTGGCTGTGCAAAATCCCTTTGTCGTTGATATCGATGACCGAGGATTGCAGACGAACCCCCTTGCCTTCGACAAACCCGGCCACCTCCCTGTCGATTGCCCCCACGATCTGCACCTCGCCCGCCGGCCGCCCCCTGGCGATCACCCGGTCCACCCAGGTCCCGAAGCGGCCCGAGGCGACCAGGTCGGCCGTCGCCGCATGCAGCAGGCTCGGCGGCGCGGCATCCAGCTTGCCGGCCAGCAACGCCTCCAGGTTTTTCTGCCGCACCTGCCCCGGATTGGTGTCCCATCCCGGATCGATGCCCTCGGGCACCATCTCCACCTGGCCGGTGCGCTTGTTCTCCCAGGCCGTGCGCCGGACCTCCGGGGCTTTGGTCTTCACCGGAATGGTCTTTTCCTCCAGCGCCCCCGTGGGCAATCCGGTGTCCGGGTTGATAACCTGTTTGCGGTCCGGAGCCGGCACCCCGGTTTTCTTCAAACGCTCGTACTCCCGGCGCGTCACCTGCCGCACGCCGCATTTACACCCCCACCCATTCGGCGGCATGTGGGTGTTCCACCAGGGATCGTCCACGGCCAGCACGGTGCCGTGCCAGGCCACGTGCTCGGCCCGGTGCTCGCGGCTGGGGCCGAGTTCGTAAATCAGATAGGGCAAGGCCTTTTTGGTGCGCTGGGCGCGCTGCCACTGTCCTGCCGCGCGGGCCGTGCGCATGTTGGCCCGGTAGATGGTCTTCAACCGCCGGGGGCTGCCGAGCTGCACCTTAACCGGCTCGCCGGTGAGCGGGTCCTCCATGACCGCCTTGCCCCACCAGCCCAGGCGTTGCAACTCGGGGGTGAGGTTTTTGGCGAACTGCCGATAGGTCTGTCCCTCGGCCAGGTTTCGGTCCAGGGCCTCGCCAATACTGTTCAGCACGTCCAGTTGCATGGCCTTGGCCACGGTGAAGGCGTGGGCGTGCTCCTCGCGGTAAATATCCCGCCAGTCGAACTCGGGCGTTGGCACCTTGGCCCGGAAATATTGCAGGGCGTCACGGGGGATGGGACCGGGGGCCGTCAATCGACATTTTCCGCCCCTTTCAATCGCTCCCGGAACATGGCCTCGGCCAGGCTGTCCACCAGGGTTTGCGGATCTTGGTTCTCGATGATCCGGGCCAGCCGCCCGCGAAATTCGTTTTCATCCTCGGAGGCATCCAATGCCCGTTGGATCGGATCGATCAACGGCCGCACCAATGGCTGCCACTCCTCCATGGCCAGGTCCGCGTCCTCGTCGATCTCGTCGGCCCGGTTAAGCGCCCGTGAAAAACGGTTCAACGCGTCTTTAACGCCTGTTTCGGGTTGCTGGGAAGCGTTCGGCGCGGTGAGGATTTCCGCGTCCTTGGCCGGATCGGGCAGGCCGAACTTGTCCCGGATCACGCTCTGCTCCACACGCAGGCCAAGAGGGACAAGTCGTTCCAGGGCCTGGGAGAGGGCGTCGATGTCCTCTTTCTCCACGGCCCGGATCTGGATCTCCGGGTAGTTCTCCTGGGGGCCGAAGTTGAGATCGATGTACGGCTTGACCAGGTCGATGCCCAGGGTTGCTTCGAGCTGCTCGGCATCGTCGTCCCGAATGTCTTCGCGGACCTCCTTCTGCGCCTCCTCGTTGCCGAGCTTGCCCGGCGTGCCCTGGGTGGTTGCTGTCTGTCCTAGAATGCCACGGGATATCTGGGCGTCCAGGTAGTCGGCCAGAAGCTGGAAAAAATCCGTGCTGCCGGCCTTGGCCGCCTCCACCAGTTCCACTTCCATGGATGCCGGAAAAACCGCCGCCGCGTCCGATCCCAAATTGGCCACGGCCATGCGCAACACGGCCTTGTCGTCCTCGCTGGCGCCGGCCTGGTATTTACCCAGGCGCAGGGGCATGCCGAACACCTCGGCAAAGGCCAGCCAGTCCTTGATCGTGTAGCCCTTGCACATCCAGGCCCAGGCGGCCAGGCGGGCGATGCCGCCCCGGATGGGGATGCCGCTCTTGATGCGCGGCACATGCCGGATGAACTTGTAGGCGGCCAGCTCCACGCCGTCGGCCATGTTCTCTTCGTCGCGCAGGCGTAGCTTGGCCAGGGAAACCCGATCCCACATAAAAAAGTGCGGGTCGCGCCATTCGTATCCGGCCGGTGTCCAGCGCTTGCCGGAGCGGTCCCACATGATCTCACAAACCGCAAAACCCTTGCCCTGGGCGTCAAGAAGGTCCTTGAGCAGAGTGCGAAAAGCCGGTTTTCTCACGATGTCGCGCACGGCGTCGGCCAGCTCCACGTCCTTGGCGTCGTCGCTGTATGCCTCGACGGAAATCGGTAAACGGGAGACGGCCAGCTTGCGTTTTGAAAGTTCGCAGGCGTAGTGCAGATCCCGCTCCTCCATCTCCTCGGCCAGGGTCAGATAGCTGTCGTGGTCTCCTTCGGCGGCGGCGCGCAGAATGGTCGCCAGGCTGGTGGGCGTCAGTCCGCCGGCCACGGTGTCGTTCCAGATTGTGCGCACCCCGGTCAGGGTTGGCGCGGCCAGTTCGCGGGTCAGGTCCTGGGATCGGACGGGCCGGTTATATGCGTCGTAAAGCACCATCACCAGAGTCCTTTCCCCAGGCCGAGCCCGGCGGTGGCCCGCACCGGACGACTGGCGGGATCACGCAGGGCGCGTGGTATGGATTCGTAGGCGTATTCGGCTGCCGGCACGGCCGCCGCGTTGACGGCCAGAAAACAGGCCCAGGTGCGGTCGGCATGGCCGGCGCTGTCGGACTCGGCAACAAAGCGGGGCGTCCCCGTCGGCCCGGTCACCCGCTGCAACTTGTGCAGGTCGGCCCGCAACGGCTGATCGCCCATGGGGATGCGGATGCCGCGGTCCTCAAACTTCTCCTTGCCCCGCGTGGCCATGACGATCTTGTTGGCCACGGTGAAAAGCACACCCTCCACCCGGTACTCGCCGTGCTTGCGCCGGGCGTCCTCCACAGGTTTCTCTCCCATTCCGGTTTGGTCCATGCAGCAACGCACCACCCGGTAACGGGAGAAGACATTGTCCAGCAGCCAGTCCTGCTCGGCAAAGGTGATCCGCCTGCGGGCGATGATCTCCCGCGTCCACAGCACATCGCCGACCTGCTCCAGCACGACGATTACAAACAGATCGTTTCTGGCGCCGATATCCACGCCCACATACACCGGTCCGCCCTGGTAGGCGTCAGGGTTGCCGGCCTCTTCATGCTCGCAGGAAGAAATCAACTCGTAGGAGAGCCAGGCGGACGCCTCGTCCAGCCACTTCAACTCATACTCCTGCGCCCAGGCGTCGTCGTCGGCGATCCCCATGCGCAGCTCGTCGATATTGCGCGGCAGCCCATCGGCCACGGCCTGGTAGATGTCGCAGGTCTGGCGATACCAGAGGGGATCGTCGCCGGTCATCAGATCGTAAAACTTGTTACCCTTGCCGTTGGGCGTGCTCACCACACGCAGTTTCCACCCGGCCGAAATCACCGGGAAGAGCGCCGTCCAGATCTTGCGGCTGTCCTGGTGAAATGCGAACTCGTCCAGGAACACATTGGCGGAGAACCCGCGCGCCGTGTCCGGATTGGCCGGTAGGGCCGTGATGCGGCTGCCCTTGGGATACTCCACCTCCATGGCCCGGTAGGTCGCGCCGTCGGTGCGGTAGTCCTGCTCATACGCCTTGACGATACTGCCCAGGGCCTGGGCGTGGCGTTTGACGCCTTCCTCCATGGCCTCCTTGGCCTGCCGTTCACCGCGCGAGAGAATCACCCAGCGGGTACGGCCGCCGTCCAGATCCGCGAGCTGGCAATCCTCGGCTACCTCGAAGGTGGTGCCGAAGGTCTTGCCGGTCTGGCGGGCGAACATGCCTATCTTGAATCGGGCCTGCTCGGCTATCCAGCGCCGCTGGTATTTGTAGAACAATACGTCAGACACCGTACACCTCGCGGATTTTCTCCTTCAGCGCCTCGGCCGTCATGGGGCCGGAAGCCGTGGCCTGGTCAACTGCGTCCAGGGTCTCCTTCTGGAGCCGTTCGCGTTCCTTGCGGCGAATGTTCCCCTCAACATCCGCCTTCCATTTCGCCAACTGGATATGAGAACTTTGCAGCCTGGCCACGGCCGAGATCATTTTCGAATTTTCGGTTATGTCCACTGTGCCGTCCACCAACGCTTCCATTACCTTCTGCAGCATCAATTTTCCGATGGCCTCTTCCATGGGCATGCCGTCATCGGCGTCGGTGGTGATTCCCTTGGCTTGGTCCTCGAATTGTTTGATTTTCTGATATGCTTCCAGGTACTGCTTGCCGTATCGGCCTATGGACGACCGGCTGATATCGTGCCCCCTGGCCCGCAAAAATTCGCCGATATCGTCGTAGGTTGTCCCCGGCTCCAACAGCAGGCGGTTGACCGCCTGGCGCAGCTCCAGGGGCAGTTCTGTCTCGATCCGGCTATTGCGCTTGACCGTGCCCATCTATTCCAGATCCTTTTCCGTGCGTCGGATCTTCTCAAGCACCTCGGCCAGTTCCCGTTTCTGCCCGGCCGCCTCCTTGAGATTCGCCAGGGCCGCGTCAACGTCGATATCGGCAATGGGCCGCACGTTCGCGCCGGCGAGAAAGTTCTGCACGGAACGGATATTGGCGGATATGGAGGTTTCCAGTTCCATTTTTCTCATTTTGAATTCGGATAGGTAGCCCTTGAGGGCCGCGCGTTCGAGGTTCATCCCTTTCCGATCTCCTTTCTCGCGATGGGGCAGAACTGGTTGTTGTCGATTTTTTGCACCAGTCCCTCCAGGGTGCGGGTGGACAATGTGATGATGCCGGTCAAATCTCCTGCCAATTTGTTGTAATCCTGCACAACTTCAACGTTGTTCTCGTACATGCGCACCACGCTTTCGAAACGCTTTTCCTGGGCAGCCACCATATCCTTGACCAGCTCCCGGAATTCCTGGATGGCTATGTTGTTTTGAAAGGCCGCCTTGGCTGATCGTTTCGCGATAGAGTTGGAGGACACCAGCATCAGCACCCACGGCCCGAACACCAGAAAGAGCAGCAGCATTCCAAATGGCAGGGAGCCCACTGTTTTCAAAAGACTGGAAACCGCCAACAATGCCGATATTTGCTCGGGCGTCATACTCGACCCCTCTCGAATATCTCCTGACAAACCACACATCGCAAACACCCCGCCACGGCTTTTCTCCTCTCATCCGGGATCGGTTCCCCACAGTCGATGCAAGTCATCCGACTCTCTCCCCTGGGCGTCCTGGCCCGTTGCGCGGCCAGGGCCGCCCGGCGAAATTTATCCTCCGCGACCCGGCCGCGATCTCCCTTGTCCATTAGCGGCTACCGATTAATCATTCCCGTCCGCACGAATACCACCGCAAGAGACGTCAGCGCGTTCTGGATGCCGGCAACCCATGTCGTCTCTCCGGTCGCGGCCGCGCCAATGGCGACGATGGCGCCGGTGATGCCCGTCCACACGGCCTTGCTCTGCCACCAACGCTTTTTCATGAGGCCCCCGCGAAGGCCATGCCTTCGATGAAGGCGTTGACAATGGTCTTGATGTTGCCCACCTCGAAGTTTTGCAGGAATGGCAGATCAATACTGGTGGCGGCCAGGTCGAACCCGAAGATGTCGAGGATATCCTCGGCGTCGGCCCGCAGCTCGGCGCTTCCGGCAATTCCCTCGGATTCCAGATAGGATTCGAGCCCGTCCAGGAACGCCCCCCGGAAATCATCCCCCTCCAGGGCTTCGATGGCCGCGTATCCCGTGGTCACCGATACCGCCACCGCCGGGTTGTTGAGGGCCACGTACTTGCCCGCCTTGCGTGCGATGATTTTTGCCGGGGCCACGGATTTATCGGTTTCCGTGGTTGTGCCGGTGGTGGTGCAGGCCGTAGTCATGGCCACGGCGGCCAACAATGCGAAAATAAAAAACAGCTCCATCGCGGAAAAACGTTTCATTTTCTTCTCCTGTCGTGGAAGTTTTGGTAGCGTTCGTACCAGCCGGGGTAGGCTTTGGGCGTTTCTTGCTGTGCGCCGCCCATTTGGGCGGGCGTGTTTTTCCCCTTCCAGAACCATGGACCACCCAGTTCCGCCACGGCCCGGTAATAAATGCGCGCCCGCTGGATGCGCAGGCGTTTGAGTATCCACGATTTGGTCCGGGCCTCCACGAGCCGCAACATGTTGTTCAGGAAAACGCGATCGGCCTCGTTTTTGGCGGCTATGGTTGCCTCGGCCGTAACGTACATATAGTCGTGGATATCGCAGGCAGCGGTGATTTTGAGGCCGTAAACGGTGTCGGGCACCACCACTGACAAAATGCCGTCCGGACCACAGCCGTTGCAGTTCTCTTCGTGCTCTTTGGCAGTCAGTGACCAGTAATTCTCTGGGGCATATAGCTTCACGCGTCCTTCGTCTGTCATCCCTCGGCCCTCGCTGTTTACTGGTGATTACCCTCTCACGCGGAAAAGCGGGCCGGCGCGTTTGCCGACCCACTTCGGCCACGATTACCGTCGCACATCCCTGCGCCAGCTTTCATTAACGTTTTATTATGGGGGTGCCACAAGGGATAGCAAAGGGGTTTTGGAAGTAGTTTTGAGCGCATAAAAAATGGGGAGGATAATTATTGGTTAGAACAGCGTCAACTGCTTGTCAACAACATCGACGCCGGTTTGGGTGTGCCGTTCACCGAGTATCCGACGAATCCAGACCATTGTGAGACCGTATTTGCGCTTGATGTCGCGCAGACTCATACCGGCCTCCCGGTCCGCACGGATGGCGCGATCCCGGGCGGCCCGGCAGATTTTATCCGCCGTCGGCACATACAACCCTTCACCGCCGCGAGCCTCCACCAGCCGCAGGGCGGAATCCAGACCGATGTCGTCAGCCAGGTCCCGGTATTCCGGCGGCAAATCCTCAATGTCTATTTCGTAACCGTTGAGTTGCATGTTTTACTTCCATATCCAGATTTTAGCATTTCTCCAAGAGCATCAAGCTCTCCCTGGCCGTAGCTTAGATCGTATTTTTCTTTGATATAAATCCAATCCAAGGCATAACGTGGCCAGTATGCCTGAATCGGTGGTCGCCATTTCCCAGGGTCTTTTTGCCCCTTGCTTCTGTTTGCGCTCGAACTTGTAACGATTAAATTTTCAGGATCATTGGCGAACGCATATCGTTTCTCGGTGGACCAATATTCAGCCCCGTTATTGTGAGCATTCGCGAGTGGCACAATGTGATCGATATCGGCGTCGCTGGCATCGGTGATATAAACCCTGGTGTAAGGAC
Organism: uncultured Desulfosarcina sp.; assembly: GCA_963668455.2. Classification (GTDB taxonomy): domain Bacteria; phylum Desulfobacterota; class Desulfobacteria; order Desulfobacterales; family Desulfosarcinaceae; genus Desulfosarcina. The sequence goes on along the minus strand of CAXXOY010000005.1, from coordinate 697,609 downwards.
AAATCCAGAATCCTGTTGCCGCGTAACAACAACGATTTGTTTTGAAGTGCACATCGACAAAGCTGGTTTTTATCAATAATTCTGCTCGCGTATCCTGGCAATCGTGATCTACGTCTGCCCATCCTGGCCAATCAGATCTATCATATTCTCCAGAGATACAAACCCCTGCCAACCCGATGAAAGAAAAAATCAAAATACAGACAAAACGCATCGTTTTCATTTTAATCCCTGTAGCTAAGAAATATCCGCAATGTCGAAATTGCAGGGCTCATCAAGTGACGCTCTGACAGGGGATTCCCCGTTGATCACACCAATCCCCTCAATAAAAGAGTCTTCCCCGTTGATAACAAAATTGTAGGCGATATGCTCATAGATATCATTAACTTCGCCGTTTGTATCCATGGTTTCTTGATACAAACCAAGTATCGCATCTTCATATTCAAATGGCATTTCAATTTCTACATCCACGACTATTGTTACTAATTTCTTTATTTTCTCCATATTACGTACTCCCCATGACTTAACAGTCCATCAAGTCCACTCCGTCCATCGAATACCGATCAGGCGCCACATAATCATCCCTGGCCAGCGCATCCGCGAGTTGGCACTCCGGACAAAGCCCGAAAGAGTCAAATTGATCCGCCGGATAAACAAGCCCGCAACGGCATTTTAATCCCACTTCACTCGCTTTTAAATACGCCGGAGCAAACACAATCATTTTTTTCTCCCCATGTTTTTTTTCTTGATCGCTTGCATCTGCTCGGGACTCATCGCCGGGGAAAAATCAGATGCAGAGGGTTCCCAGGTTGATGACTCCCGTTTTTTGGCCAGTTTGGCGAGCAAACTACCATCTCGCTCACCTTGGTTCCGTGCCATTTCCCGATCTCTATCCGCGCCGTCCGCCAGACCATAGGCCACCTTTCGTAGATAATTATGCTTTTCCAGAGGCAAATCACGGGGCGGACGTTCCACCATGCGCTCCATGGCCACACTCCACATATAGGCATCGATGCTGCGATCCGGGCCACTGCCCCATTTGACATATCCCGTGTCTGTCAACGCCTTGACCTCCTTGAGCAACCGCAGCGCCTTGGGCCAGAGCAGCCCCCGCGAGACGTTTTTTTTCGGGCGCGGTCGAAACAACGCCAGGTAATGCAGACAGTAGTCATGCAGAGGCGGTTTCAGTTCAGAAAATACTTTCTCGAAGGCCCGGCGGTCTTCCTCGTTTTTCACCGCCACAAGGCTGCCGATTGTTGCGCATTCGGTACAAATCAATTGCATTAATCATGTCCTCCGTTAACTGATAACCGCTAACTGCTAACCGATAACCGGCTCTCGCCTTTCAAATAAAATTTCTCACAAACCAAACGCGGGGCAGGCGGATTACAATCGTCATCCGACCATTTCTCCAAAACCGTGCAATAAAACCATGATCCCGTTTCCCGCCGGCGCCAGGTGAAGCCGCCGCAATAGCGGCATTTCCGCTCGACTTTTCTGGGGATGTCCATTTATCGTCCCCAGCGTCCGGAAAGGAGCAGCCGTATTTTACAATCCGAATACTCAAGGCACTTATCTTTTTCCTCATTGATATACCTGCATCCAAAACACGGGCTTTTTATAAATCCACCCATGACATCGCACACCAACTCCTCGGATCCCAGATCAGCCATATCCACCGCCACACTTCTTTCGTGATACGCCATCAGGCACCTCCCTGTTCACCCGAAAGATCCCACCCCTCCCGTAAAGCCTGTTTCCGCAAAGCGGTGACGATTTTATACAGATCATGATCAGCGACCCACTCGATGCGATCGCATTTGCAAATCCGCGCGGCCAGCGAGTTTGCATAGTTCCAGGGTTTCCCGCCGATCGTGAGCAGCGCCTCAATTTTCTTGAGCTGCTCCGCCCGCGATCCGCCCCGATCCATATTCTTCGGCCGGTTCGGGTATCGCCGCTTAAATGTCCGGAGGGAAAAACCCTTGCTGGCCAGCTCATTCAAAAAATCATCGGCCTGTTGGAAACTGATCTCCGTGGTATGGGCACGGCCGTAACGTTCCATCAACATACCGGCCTTTGTCTCTTTGTCTATTCCGAGCCGCCCGCACCCGATACCGATGAGCTGTCGCTGTTTTTTTGTGCTTTTCATCACTACCCTCCGATTACTGTTTACCGGTCACCGATCACCATTTTTTAGACCGCCGCGATATCAAGCGGAATAGTCTCCCACCGCCCATCCTCACCCTTGACCGAAAACCGCAAATAAGCCCGAGACCCGACAACAACGATACTGTCGTAAATGATCTCCATGGCCTTTTCCCAGTCCCGATCCTTGATGTTAAGGCGCTTCAGCCCCAACACCCGATCCCGGTCGATATTCCCCTTCTTATCAACCTTGAAGGCCTCCATCACCAACGCTTTTATCTTGTCATCAGACCCCTTGGACCACTTGCGGATGCAATCGTCGATGATCTCCTTGGCCAGCGCTAACCGCTCGTCAAATTCGATGTATTTGGCGATCCTCACCTCCATGCGCAGGTTGCTCGAAAAATTGGAGAGCATCTTGTTGCCTTCCTTGGTTCGTGCATCCACATCGTAATGCTCGGCCAGGTCGCTGAGATACTTCTCCACATCGTCCAAAACCTTCTGCCGAAAATCCGCCAGCCGCTTGTTGATGGACATCGCGGCCTTGTGCAAACGTTCCACCAGGGCGTCTTTTTTCTTATCCTCGGGCCGTACATACTTAGGAGGTACCGGCTGCCCCGCTGGATCTATCCACCGCCCTTGTTCGTCTTTTATAGCCATTTTTTTAATTCCTTTCGCCTAACGCATAACGCCTTTCGGCCCGTCAACCAAATCATGCCGCAACCCCATGGAATCCACATGCCGCCGCAAATCGCCGAGGGCAAAAATCGCCTTCTCGCGGCGATCCCGGCTCCACTCGTCGGATACCTTTACCTCCATGACCTCGGACCATATGTCATTGATCAGCTCGTGCATTTTAACAACCTGGCTCTGCTCCATATTACCTCTCCTTACAACGTTGACATTCAATGTAAAGCTTTGCCCGCTGAGGATTCGTCGCGCCAAAAGCCTTGCTGCGCTCCTCGGCGCAGCGCCGCAGGGGGATCTCTCCCATCACCGGGCAAACCACCGTGCCGCTACCGAAGACCCCGGCCACCCGCTGCATCATATTTTCCAGGCTGCCTCCGTAATTGCCCCGCAACGCCTGGTTGACCGCCGACGGCGAATAGCACAGCCGGCGGGCCACTTCCGCCTGTCCGTGCTCCTCGACCGCTTTGATTAGCAATTCCATATTATCAGTCATTTTCACCCCCACATCGTTTCCCAATCGGCCGCCCACAAACTTCGCAACGTGTGGGATAATCCGGACCGATATCTCGGACCAACCGATACGTTTGGTAAGATCCGGCGCGCCCCGAAACATAACTCCCCTGTGGTGCGACATAACCATGCCAGATCAGGCCTCTGATAAATTTACGAACATTGTTAGTCGTCACCCCCGGTACGGTTCTGACGAGATCCGGCACCGTGAATCGCTTCAAAATGCGCATGCTCTGCCAGATTTGGCGGCGTGCCGTCCCCTGCCGTGGTTTTGACGCCACCATGCCCATTACTCCCGGCATTAATTCCGCCCCCCAAACCTCGGCTGATCAAAGAAAAACGCCCGGTCCCCCCAGGCCTTGGCGGTTACCGTTTCCAATTTATTAAACCTGGCAAACGTCTCGATGCGCGAAAGCCCCGTCGTCATTCGCCCGATGTTCGCCCGGGCCGCGTCATGCAGCCGTGACAGCAGCGTATCCTCAACGCCAACGTCGCAAATGGTGTCCGCAAGCGTCCGGGTGTCAACGATACTGATCCCCCGGAACTCAACCCACTGCGTGATACGTCGCGCGAACCGTCCATTGGTTTGAACCTTCCTGGCCATCTCTTCCATGCCGATCAGGATCACCGGGGACCCGGTGTTGTCGTAGATGTCCCGCATCACATCCAGCATGTCTGATTTGCGCAATAGATAGTCCGCCTCGTCGACAAAAATCGGCCGGGGATGCTCCATCAGGCAGCGCACGGCGGCGTCCACCATGGGCGCACGAAAGCGTCCGGCGGGCTGCCCCAGCTCCACCATCAGGGCCGCCAGCATGCTGGTCACAGTCCAGCAGGCGTTTGCTCGCAGGAAGATGCCGTCCAGGCTGTTGGTTGCGAAGGCCACCGTGGTGCTTTTCCCTTCGCCGGGCAGCCCCCACAAAAGCCCCATCCCCTCTACGCCAAGGGGACGGTCGGTTAGTTCGCGAACGGCTGCCAGAAAGCGCCGCACGTTCGTCGTCATTGCCATTTTGTGCTTCATTTGCTATCCTCCTGTCATCGTCATTCCAAGTTACCATCAGGCCGGTGAGCCACCACCGGCCGCCTCTTTTGTCGCCTCGAATCCGTCAAAATACCGACTTGTCAACCCATATTCTCTGGCCAACTTCCTGGCCGATTCAAACAACGTTACCGCGTTATACATTTTCAATTGCGCCTCGGCCTTTTTCTCCCGCCGGATTTTGGCCTTCCGACTGGCGTCCATTTCCGCCACCGCGCGCTTGTGCTGATCGATAAACCGGGCGGCCTTCCTCAACCGCGCCTCAATAATCACGCCGGCAATCATCTCATCCGAAACCGGCATTCGCGATAATTCAACAATTTCAACCAACGCATCCTTGGGTAGGTCCTTAACACTCAGCCGGCGCGGTCTCACCCTTCCGACTTCGCCCTTCAAACTTTTCAGCCCCATCTCGCCGCCTCCTTCCGAACGTCGATATGCGTCCAATTATGATACCGGCCGATGCCATACCGCCCCGGGTACTTATCCTCCAGGCAATCCGCCACCGTGGCCGCGTCCACCCACTTAACCACGATGTCGGCCGCCTTCCCATGTATATGCTGTGAGTCTGCGGCCCCCCTGACGATCCGATTGTAACTCTCGCACCGGCACCCGGAGTTGATCACCACCTCGCGCCCGGCGAAAGCCGCCCGCAAGTCCTCCAATACCCACACCAACTCCGCATCCACCGTGTCAAACCCGCACCCGCACCGGCATGCAAACTCGCCCCTCAAAAAATGTTCCGATAACTGCCCGGCCTCAAAAACGTTCCCCATTCCGACCTCCTATAGCCCATAGCCCCTGGCCCATAACCTAAAACCCCAACAACTCCTTCTTCCCAGTCTCCAGATAAAGCTCATACCGCTTCATCCACGCCAGATCGGCATCGCAAACATCCCGCCCGGCAATCAGTTCATTTTGAAAATATTCGTATCGCTCGATGGGCATCATATTTTCCACCGCCCGTTCCTTTTTCTCGGCCAGGGCAATCACCTCGGATGCCTGCCGTTCCTCGTCTTCCGTGATCCCGATAGGCACCGGCCCCAACTCCCGCCGCCGTACATCCTCCACGGCCCGCGCCGCCTCTTCCAGCGCCGGGGTGGTGTACTCCTGGGAGGGCTTGGGCATTTCGACGATGTTGGCGATCTGCCGTTCCCGGTGTCCCAGCACTTCCTCGGCGATGAAGCGGGTTTTCGCCTCCCGTGCGACCTTCTTGGCCTCTGCCGCAGCCGCGCGGATCACCTTGCTTTGCACGGCCTTGGCCTTGGCCGCAATTTCCGCCCGGTCGTGGCCCGTCCGATCAGGATTAATCGCCCGGCATATAAACACGCCGTCTACCCCGAACACGTGCACGGTCCCGAAATCGGCGCGATCCAGCAGCACCCGTACCTGCTGATCTTCATGACCGGCCAGCTCCGGCGCAAAAAACCAGGCACTTTCCACCTTGACGCCCTTTTTCCCCACGATCCGCGTACCCTCGCCATCGGCGGCAGGGCACAGCAGTATGTCCAGCGCCCGCTCGTTGGCGATTCGCCGCACCGGCCCGGACCACTCCCGCGCCATCTGGGCCGGGGTTTTCCCACCCAGGCTGCTGTGCGGGTTGTGGTGATACATGGCCGTCACCCAGCGGTCGCAGATTTTCTGAAAATCGTCCGACGACATGTTGATTTCCACCGGGTCCGCGCCCTGCTTCATCAACCGCTGAGCGAAGGTGCGCCGCGCCTCGATTGCCTTGCGATCGGCCACGTTGTGCCCGATATAGCCGGGCAGCAGCTCGACGATAGAGTGCGAAAACGTGCGAAAGAAGCGTTCGACGTGCGGTTTGCACTCCGGCGTGAAAGGCGGGCAAAGAATTTGATTGATCTCCAAATCCTCGAAAACCCGCACCATGTGTTTGGATACGTAATCAGCGCCATTATCCGTTTTTGCATGCTCCGGCACTCCCCAGTCCAGCATGGCCCACCGGGTTAATGCCGCCACGGACTCGGCCTTGGATGTGGGTGAGATCAGCATCTTCGCCCGCCGGGAGTAGATATCGATCACGCCGATGATCGTGTGCCGCCCGTCGGTGAGCATCACGTCCGTGGGCGTGGAGTCGAACTCCCACAACTGGTTGAGCCGCTCCACCTGCTCCGAGGCATCCCCGAACGCGAACATATTGCGGTTTTTCCACTCGTCGGGGTTGGTGATGAACAGCATCAGGGAGGCGTTCTCTTTTTTCCATTTCTCGGCGTAGCGCCGTATCGACGAGCTGCCGGGGATGGCCTGGCCGTCAAAACGTGCCTCCATGGCGGCCACCAGCGAGGGGATGGAGACATGCGGGTGGTCGGTCAGCATGGCCTGGATAAATAGCCGCATATGCTCCGGCACCGATGTCTCGCGCGTGCTCGTATACTGCCCCGCCAGCCCGGCCCGCCCTCTCTCATGGTACGCTTTCTCCCACCGGTACAGCGTGGCCCAGGAGAGCGCGACCTTGCCCTTCCGGCGCGGTACCGCCGCCATCATTTCTTCATCCAGCTTGATGGTTCCGGCCTTCAGCTCCTTTATATAAAGGAGGGAACCTTTTTTCTTGGGCAGTCTGGTCGCGGCCAAAAACGCGTCCCGCGCCTGGAGCAGGGCATAACGGGCGTCAGCCTCGGCCCGCCGCTCGGGAGATAACGCGCTATATGCAGCCAGCCCGGCCTCGCGCGCCGCCCGGCGCTCATCGTTGATCCGCAATCCGTGTGTCCACCCGGCGGTGGCCCCGCCGGACGTGCCCTGGCACAGTTTGGCCCGCACATCGTCCGGTAGGGATGCGGCCGGGAACATATAACGATGGCCGCCACGCACCCGCTGTTTCACAATCTGCCAATTCTCTTTAGCGGCTCTGATGCCGATCATGCGGGGACTGACTCCCATACACTCGGCCACATTTTCTTTGGTTACGCAGTCCATGTTATCCCCTAAAGTGGATGCCGAATTGCCTGCAACAGCGCCTCGATAAAACGCGCCGCCTCGCGCGGATCGGTCTCTTTCCAATCCTTGAGCCGCTCCGTCTCGATGGCGCTGAAAAAGGCGTCCAGGGCGGCCTTGAACTCCGGGCTCATCTTTACCGCCGGCTCGGCGCTCCGCTCCCGGGCCTTTTTGATCGTCTTTTTAACTCTCTCGCCGTGCATATCCCGCGCGGTGCGCCGGATATGCGCCGCCGTTATGCGGCCGTCGGCTGTTTCCACGGCTTCCATCCAGATGCGGGGTTGTTCGTCTGTTGGGTATTTTGCCAGGGCTCTGGCTTGGCGTTCGTTTTTTGGCAGGCAGCTTTCTTGATGTGCGCCATGGCGCACATTTTTCAATTCGTCTTCAAATGGGATTAAGCGATCAACAATTTCTGCGGCCTCTATGTACTGGTACGCCGTTCTTCTCGCCATATCCCACAAATCCTGCGCATAATCGGCAAACGTCGTATGCGTCGCCCGGTAAAGCCGTGACTCCTGTATCTCCCTGAGCGCGCAACCCACCTCGTAAAACGCCTTGAAATTCCGGGTAACGACTTCCTCCAACTCCTTCAGGCGCTTGCTCTCACGCACGGAAAGCCCGTCTCCCGGCATAGTCTCGCTCAGCGGCACGATCTCCTCGCCGCCGTCGATCACCACCATCTCCTCTTTCTCCTGCGTCGTTCTACGAAATAAAGGATTGTCTCGTTTTGCCATTTTCAACTTTTCTTCAATTCCCGTTTAACCCGCTGTATCTCGGCCTGCATCTGCTCCAATTTACCCAGGTTCATCGCCCGGATCTCCGATCCGCTGATCACCCGCGCACCTTCGACCGAAGCAATCGCTTCTAGAGGCGCCAGGCTGCCGGTGATATGAATGATGGCCAGCAGATAATAGGCGGGCATGGGGTATTCAGTGGGTTTGCTCAGGTAGTTGTTGAGCATATGAATTGTCAAGGGCTTGCGGCAAGTCGGAGGGTCCGCCGCTGCGCCTTCATCGTTTCGCCCGAAATAGGTGTTAATCGCATCTACAATCTGATCCCGGCTCATGCCCGTGGGCCTAACGGCCTGCTTCACAGCCGCCGCGATCTCAACGCATGCCTCATACTCGTTTTCGAAATCCGAAGATACCGATGGAGTTGTGTCAACCGCATCGAGCACCTCCTGATGCGAGGTGATGTATGCGTCCACCTTTTCTTGCCACGAGAAATCAAAGGTGAGCTGATTCGGATCCGGTTGAGATCGTTTGGCCATTGACGCGGGCGCTCCCGATAGAGTAGATTAACTTGTTAACTTGCGACGTCTATTTTTAGGGCTGGTCTGGACATTGACCGGATGGGGGAATCCCGGATAATTTGTAACCATCATGCGCATTGCGCTTCACGGCGGTAATACTCGGGCCACACATCGACGACGGGTTTGCCGATGGCTTGGGCAACAATGCGCCGCACCGGATCGGATACGCACTGGTTATGCACGACCCGGTGCACCTGGGAGCGCGACACCTTACAGCGCCGGGCGATTTCAGCCTGGGTGATGTTTGATCTCATCAACTCGATTTTGATATCCAGCGGGGTCATATGATTCTCCCAAATCTAAATTTCCAAAAAATGCTCGCGGAGTGCGAGACGGTCGAAACGGAGCTTCGCAGCTGCCTGTCGATAACGGACGTCAACACGCTGCGCGCTGACATGCAATCTCTCGGGCAAGCTGAATGGCTAAGTTGGTCCTACAGGCACGCCGGATCGATAGCCGAGTTTCTCGCCGAGCCGCCTTCGATTCGGCGGCGGCAGCCAGCATGGCAGACGCCGGCGCTTCGACAGCGTTTTCTCCTTGCGGCCATCCAGCGGGTTCGCCAGGGGCGCAGGATGCTGCTGCACATTGACCGGCACTGCCTGTTCCCATGGGCCGGCGGCACGAGCCGGGATTTTGCCATCCGTGCGGCCCAGGCCCTGGATGATGCAACGGATTATCCGGAATCGTTATGGCCGTTCGGAGGGCCGGATCCGTTCGAATCTGCCGATGAATTGGTCCTTGCTCCCGCAGATCGTCAAGGATGACGGCGACAATGTGTTTTTTCAGGATTGGCAGCATTAAAATCTCCAGGGTTTGGTTTTGAAATGACCTTCACAACCTTTTTGATATCCGTTGTCAGCGCGGTCGTGGTGACTGTGGTCGGCCACTTTCTTACCCGCCGGCACGATCTCCTCATGAAGCGGGAACTCTACCGTGAGGTCCTCTATCGGGAGAAAGTCGTTGCCTATCGCGAGGTCTATGCGCTTGCCGCCGACTACGTCCATGATTTTAAATATCCGGATACGGCGATGCCACCTTCCGAGATTGTGAAAACCATGGAACAGAGAATTGGTGCCGTGCGTCAGGCAATAATAGAGCGCGGCCTCTTTATGCCGGAGGCGATCTGGGAGGCTCTCGGGGATAGCGAATATGTCACGGATCATTACAAGGAAGGGAACCCTGATATATATCGACGATATGATCTTGGCATTGACACGCCGCAGGAAATCCTCGACATCTTCGCGCGTACCGAGGAATGTGAAACCATCATGGACGTACTTCGCGACGACCTTGGCGTGGAAACGCTGACCGCCGATCTCAATGAATTTTTTCGCACGGCGTCTCTCAAGCCACGTTGGGCCGAATGGTGGAAAAAGGTTGTCGAGCGCAAGCCGAGTGACAAAAAAAATGACCAGGAAAACGATTAGACAAGAGGGCGTGATTTTCATGGGCATCTCCTCAATGCACAGTATAATCGCGCAAATCAATCCCGAAATCCTTGAGCCGCCCGCACCGGGCGTCCGTGATGAACCGGTTCAGCGCGCTGTAGCTGATCCGGCTCCGCTCCGGATCATCGGCCCAGCGCTCTTTGAGGGCGTCGAGGATATCGATCTGGCGTTCCCCGGCCCGGCAGCGCCGGATGACGAACCCGCGCACGTCGTCGAATCGCAGCGCGTTGAAGAACAAGCGCCGCCGTTGCGACTTGCGCTCCAACGTGATCGGCAGCGCCGTGTCGTCCGGCAGATTGATGGCCACCGGCGGCTGTTTCTTGAGATGGGTGATTTCCGTCTTCAACTCGGAAACCTGGGCCACGAGCGCCTCGAACATCCGCCCGAACCGCGCCGCGCCGATCAATTGCCCGGACTCCACCTGCTCGTAAAGGTCGATCAGCGCGTCCTGCACCCTGACCGCCTTGGGCTGGTTGGATTTCATGCAGATCTTGAGCGCCCCGCGCTTGGTGAAGACTCGGACGTCCTGGAGGCCTCCGCCATGACCGTCATCGGCCGAAGGGGTGAGCATGCGGACAAGGGCGGTGTCGCAAGTTTTGGGTAAGGTAGCATCAATCTGATGCCCCCTTGTCATGTCGTAAACGCCGAAGTCATGGAAGGAGTCTTTGTTGCGGGCGAAAATATTACGGACGGACCGTTCGTTCTTATACTCCAGACCTTTGGCCAGATCGGCCGCCGTGACCACGGCCTGGCCGTCCACCTCGACCAGGGATAGACGCTTGTTTTGCACTAGGATTGGCAGCATTAAAATCTCCTTGATAAGGACCTGAACATGACAAGAAACGAAAAATTTAAAGCCGCTATTGAAATGACGAACAGCTTTATTTTGAACGGCGACATCCGCTTCCAAAACACCAAGGAAGGTTCTTTCATGGCGTCAAAACTTGAGGATCTGATCACGACTCTTTATGACGTGATTGACAAGGCCGACCAGAGGATTGACCCTGGGGCTTGAGCGGCACATAGACCATGCGCCCGGCGACGCGGTCATAGTATTGACACCCGCGCTCCAAACCGGCCTTTTCCGGGTCTCTGTCATCGATGTCGATTACGCCGAAATCGTCGTCCGCGCCTATGCCTATATAGCGGGGTTGCTTGGGCTCTCTTCGCGCCCCTCCGCCTGCTAAAGTGAGTACGTCACGAAGCTCTCTTTGTATGGCATTTAATTGCTCGGCCAGGGCGGCAGGATCGTAGGTTCTGGTTTGTTTTTCACCAAAAGCCGCCCTGAATTTTTTTATGAGGCGTTTAAAAGACATGATTTGCTCCTTAGTTTAAGGTCTCTGTTTCGCGGGGTTTGTTACGTTATGGAATAACTGATATTCGCTATAGCGATATTTGTCAAGAATTATTATCGCAAAAGAGATAATTGTGATCGGTAATAGATTAAAAGCTCTCAGAACAGAAAAAAAGCTCACTCAACAGGGGCTCGCTGATTTAATTGGGACGTCCCCTGGATATATTTCAGAGATAGAGCACAACAAAAAAACACCTGGTGGTGACATTCTTTTGTCGCTAAAGCGAGTTTTTGAAGTCAGCGTCGATTGGATTTTGACTGGTAACGGTCCGAAGAAAGCTAATCAGGATGGGCCACCTACAGATAATGTCATCGAAATTGAGCACATAGACCTCGTTAAAACATTCAAAAACAAGCCGCTGGCTAAGGAACTAAACCAAATCCTCAAAAAGATAGAGGATATAGACGAAGATCATCTGAGAGAAATCAAAGGTCTGTTGAGGTCGGAACTCAGTCAGTTGCAATCAAAACATGATGACCGGCGCAAAAGTGATCGCCGCAACGAAGATGCCGGCTTCAAAGGTGAGGAGCAGCGCTCCGGCAAGGATCGTAGAACCAGGAGGGCTGCGGGGTAGTTCGGCTTGTCTGGAATAGCGGCCCGGTCGGGCAAGCCAATACTTACGTTCCGGGTTGAGGAGGATTATTGCAATGAACCGACACCTGTTTTTTTTGACTCTGGCCCTGAGCGTTATTTACTCCATCAACCCTGTTTTTGCCGGAGAATGGTATGAAGGCGGGACACTTCATAACGCGAACGCACTGGAATGGCAAAAAGCCACTTATTCAAATAAAATTGCGACATGTGGTGATTTTTTGGCGCGATACATGATCGGTGGCCTTTTAAATAAATCTTTTTTATCAAAAATAACAACCGTGGATGATTTTAAACCATATGCCATACAACTGGCCAATGGAATCGACACCGCCTTTATAAGACTACCTGATGATAATGATAATGAGTTGAAGTATAAAGATGATGAGGTTGCTTTTTCAGCCGGTGCGCTGATTATGGTTTATGGATGGGCAAATCTTGAAGAAATAGCGAAAAGGGGAAAACAATAATGTTTCATTTTTAAAACCCGTATTAAAAGGAGTCTGAAATGATCCGACACCTACTTTTCCTGATTCTGATCCTGGCCGTTCTATGCTCCATCAACCCTGTTTTTGCGATAGATCATAATCGAATTTATGAAATTGTTTCGGAGCTCAGGGGGCTGGCAAAAAAGGGCTCTGAAATACATGCAGAATATAACCTTAACAATACGGCGGATGTCAGGAAGTGCGTCGCAGCAAACGGGCATCTGCGGAAAAAAGCAATGGCCTTGGTTGAAGAAACCAAGACCATCGATGACTTTTTCTATAAGGGCCGGTTGAGTCAGGCCGCCTATGCCGCCTTCTCTTGTGTATATTGCGGCGGGAACGGTCAAAGCTGTCCGGAAGTCGAGCCGTTATTACTCGAAACAGAAAATTTATTAAAGGATGATGGTTTCAAATTCCCAAAGAAATAGCTAAAAACCATTTCCCACTTTCGCAAGACCACCAAAATCATCAACAAACCATTATTATTACAAATACGCGTTTTACAACCGATTTGGGACCATTTCCTCGGATTGACAGACTTTTTTCATTTCCCACTTTTCTATCATAGGTTGATTGCGGGTTTAAAATCTATTTAAACCCGCGATCAACAAACGTTTATGTCTATTTCAATGCCAGTTTTAGACATCGTGTTGGTTTCAAACCATCCGTCAAATTTGTTCCAAAATCACCAACCCGGTTTCAAACCTCAAAAATCACCCCACACACCCGATCCCACTCCAAGCCACCAAAATCATTCACATCCCACTCATTCCCATCCAATCCCGCCCATTCCCGCCTGGTCTAGTTTCTTCTGGTAGTTCACAATGTTCCAGTTCTACGCCGATGTCGGTTACACCACCGATTTTGATATCTATGACGCGTGGCGATTGGATGCCGGTATGCGGATTCGGTTTTGAATAGGTATCGGATTCGGCATGAAATATGATCCAGCGGTTTATCATCGACGTTCCATACGATTATCGGGGTATGATTATTCGAAGCCGGGTATGTATTTCATAACCATCTGCACGCAACATCGGAAATGTTTGTTCGGCACCATTTCGGACGGGAAGTGCCGTTTGAATGATGCGGGAGGAATGGTTGAAACCGTTTGGAATGAAATTCCATTTTATTATCCCGGAATAAACATTGATGAATTTGTCGCCATGCCCAACCACATTCACGGGATCGTGGTCATTTCGGCCGTTACCGGGATGTCGTTACCCGATGTTGTGCATCGGTTTAAAACTATGACGACGAAAAAATACGCCGATGGCGTAAAACAATCCAATTGGCCACCCTTTCCGGGTAAATTGTGGCAGCGCAATTATTGGGAACACATTATCCGTGATGAATTGGATTTGAATCATATCCGCGATTATATTCGGAACAATCCTGCGAGGTGGGAATCCGACAAATTATTTCGGAAATTTTGATGGGAACCGTAATGTCGGCGGTAACGGCCGTAGGGGCAGGCCCCCGTGCCTGCCCTATGGTGGGCGCAACCACGTTGAGGGCAACCACGGTGGGCGCAACCACGGGGTGAGGGCAACCACGGGGGGTTGCCCCTACGCCCCATCAACCATCATGGATATACGTTCGTGATCGTACCGGCTCGTGTCTCCAATTGCACCCATGCCTGGCGCAACCCAACCAATGCCAGGGCCAAATTGCCCTGGGCCGTGGTCAGATCCTTTTGGGCTTCGTTGAGGCGCACCAGGGAGCCCTGGCCGGCATTGTACTCCTTTTCGACAAGATCGCGGGTCCGCCGCACCAGATCCACGTTTTCGCGTTGCAGGGTAACCTGGGTCTGGGCCGTGGCCACCAGGGCTGCCGAACCGCGGATATCGGCGGTCATCGAAAGCGTCAATTCCTCGAGGTTTTTCTCCAACTCCCGCCTTTGATGGCGAGCCTCGCGAACCTTAGCCTTGGTCAATCCGCCCGAGAAGAGATTGTAGGAGAGCCCCACCTTGATGCTGTTGCCGAAATCGTCCTCGCCGAAATGCATATCTCCGTCACGATCACCTTCCACGCTGCCGGCCACCACCACCGAGGGATAGTAGCCCGCTTGGGCAATCTTGATTTGCGCCTCAGTCTGCTTGATGTTCCAGCGGGATTGCCGGATATCGGGCCGGCTTTCCATGGCGCTGTCGATCAGTTGTTCCACCGGGGGCGTGGCCATTTCGTCGGTGGTTTCGGGAGCCAGCCGCGCCAGGCTGACATGCTTCGGAATTCGCGCCTCGGGAAGACCCAATAGGGCCGCCAGACCGAACAGGGCGGTCTGGTGCTCATACTCCTGGTTGATGCGGGTGGTTTTGGCTTGGTTCCCCCGGACCTGGAAATTAAGCACATCGCTCAGTGATCCGGTGCCTACCCGGTAGCGGGCTTCGGCGTCTTTCAATTGGCGCTGGTTGAAGGCCTCGTCGGCTTTGGCGATGGCGATGTTCTCAAGGGCCAGTTGGGCGGAGAAATAGGATTGCGCCACGGCGGAAATCAGCAGCCGCCGGACATCTTTCAGTGCCTCATCGCTGGCGCTTTGCCCGTATTTTGCCGCCAGATTGGAGAATTTGCGCTCGAACCCGTTGAAAAGGGTCCAGGATGCCGTAAGGTCCGCGCTGTAGTACTCATCTGGATTATCGATGGTGGCGTTGGGGTTGAAGTAGCGGGCCGTGGCCAGGTTGCCGTCATAGGTGTTTTTGGATGTTTCCACTCGTGCGCCGGAAGCATTGGCGTCCAGGCGCGGCCAATAGGTGGAACGGGCCTGATCCACTCTGGCCTTGGCCTGATGGACCCGCTGCACCGCAGCTTCGATACCGGGATTGCCGGCAAGGGCGATGGAGACGGTGGTTTGTAAATCCATGGTGGTGATGGCGGACCAATCCACGGGTGTTTTTGTGTCAGGTGATTCTTGTGCGGAAGCCGCCAGTGGACCAATAATTCCTATTGCATAAAAGGCAACGGATAACCATATCTGGTGTTTTCTCATCTTGCTGATTTCTCCTCGATGGCTTGATGCCTGTCGGTAGTATTCGAGGTCGGTAGTGGTCGTGGTTGCGATACCGGTTCTTCCGGCTCATGGGTGCTGTAACGTCCGCTGGCCGGTTCCACGGCCAGTCGATCAGGCCAGGCGCCATGGCGCAAACGGTACGCCGCCAGGCGCAGATCGTTCAAGATGGCCAACAGGCTGGGAATCAGAACCAGGGTGAGAATCGTGGCAAAGGCCACTCCGGCGGCGATGGCAAGGGCCATGGGGATCAGGAATTTGGCCTGGAAATCGGTCTCCAGGATCAGTGGTGCCAATCCTCCCACGGTGCTCACCGTGGTCAGGATAATGGCCCGAAAACGCCTGGCACCGCCCTGCAGGATAGCATCGAAAAACGGGATGCCATGGGCCAGGTTCTCGTTGATGCGCTCGATGAGTACAATAGCATCGTTGACCACCACGCCGGTCAGGGCCACCATGCCGAAAATGCTCATTATGGAGAGATCGTAACCCAAGAGCAGGTGGCCGACAATCGCTCCGATGATGCCGAAGGGCACGGTAAACAAAATCACGAACGGCTGGGCATAGGAACGGAAAATGGTGGCAATGATGATGAAAATGGCCAGAACCGCCAAAGGGAAGCCGACTTCGAGGCTGCCGAAGGACTCGCGCATCTTCTTCTGCTCACCCTGCAGGGCCACGTAAAGGCCGGGGTAGCGCTTTTTGAGATCAGGGAAGTAGTGTGCCGAAAGCTCGGCGAAGATTTCGTTGGCGTTGGCCCGCTTGGTGTCCACGCCGGCGCTTACCGCCACCCGGCGCATGCCGTCGGTGCGGGTGATGGTGGAATAACCGGGGGCGAAGTTGACATCGGCAACGGATAGCAACGGCACTTCGACACCGTTATCGGTGCGGATGCGTACCCGTTCCAGATCGGAAAGTCGACTGCGCTCGTCGGCGGTGTAGCGCACCTTTACGCGCACGTCGTCGCGACCCCGTTGCAAACGCAGGGCTTCATCACCATAGTATCCGGCATAGACCTGCCGCGCCAGATCCTCCACGGTCAGGCCCAGGGCGCGGGCTTCCGGTTTCAGGGAGAGGCGCATTTCGTTTTTGCCCGGTGAGAAGTCGCTGCGGATCTGATAAACCCCGTCATACTTTCGCAATTGCTTCATCAAGTCGTCGGCCGCGGCCAGTATGGTTTGCATGTCGTGGCCCTGGAGCCAGACCTCGATGGGGTCGCCGGGCGGGCCGGATTCCATGCCGCTGAAGGTCAGGGATTTGATCCCGGGCAGGTTGCCGATCTCCTTCTCCCATTTGACCATCAGATCCTCGGAATGGATGCCCCGGTCTTCTGAATTCAGCAAAATGGCTTGCACCGATCCGTAGTTGGGGCCGACATCGGGGATATCGCTCAGGGTTTGGCCCACCAGGGTCAGGCGATCCTTCACCAGGGGGGCTCCGTTTTTCGTGGGGTTCTTTTCTCCCAGGCGTAAAAGGGCTGCCTCGATGCGTTTGATGGCCTGGCGGGTCACCTCCGGCGGGGTGCCACTGGGGAACTCGGCCGTGGCGGTCATGACAAAGCCGTCCATTTTGGAGAAGATCTCGAATTTGATGATTCCACTGGCCACCAGGCCGAGGGTGAGCATCAGGACGGCAATGGCCGTGGCCAGAGAGATGTAGCGCCAACGCAGGGCTTTTTCCAGGAAGGGTAGATAAATGTGCGCCACGAAACGTTCCAGGCTACGGGCGGTGGCTCCCTGAATCCGGGCGGCGCCCTTCATGAGCCAGTTCTCGTTTTGGACGGGCAGGTTGGGGTCGGGCAGATGGCTCAGGTGGGCCGGTAGCAGAAAAAGACATTCCAGAAGGGAAACCATCAGGCAGGCGATCACCACGGCCGGTAGAATGGAAATGAACTTGCCCATGATCCCGCCCACGTAAAACAAAGGAATGAAGGCCACCACCGTGGTGAGAACTGCCGCGACCACGGGCATGCCCACCTCCGAGACCCCGTCTACAGCAGCGCGCAAGGCCGTCTTGCCCTGCTTGCGATGCACGAAAATGGCCTCGCCCACGACAATGGCGTCATCCACCACGATCCCCAGGACCATGATCAATCCGAAGAGAGAAATCATGTTAAGGGTGCCGCCAAGCCCCCACAGAATCACCAATGCCCCGCAGATGGATATGGGAATGCCCATGCCGGCCCAGAAGGAAAGCCGGGTGCTAAGGAAACACCAGAGAAGCAGAAAAACGATTCCGAGGCCGATGATTCCGTTTTTCACAAGCAGGTCGATACGCGAGTTGAGCATGTCCGTGTTGTCATAGAGAACTTTAAGATGAACGCCCTCGGGCACCTGATATTGTTTGCCGTCGATATATTTGTTGACGGTTTTTGAAATCTCGAGCGCGTCTTCCTCGGGGGTTTTGTAAACGATGATGAAAACCGCCGGTTCGCCGTTGGTGGTGGCCTGAATGGGGTCCTCGGTGAAGCCGTCTCGTATCTTGGCCAACCGATCTAGGGTGATTGAATCGCCTTCGGGCCGTGCCATGACAACGATGGAGGCCAGTTCCGCGCCGGTGTATTTGCGCCCCATGGTGCGCACGCGGATCTCCTCTTCGCGGGTGCGGATGGTGCCGCCGGCCAGATTCAGGCTACCGCGCCGGACAGCCGCCGCCACCTGGTCAAAGGATAGCCCGTACTCCCGCAACTTCTCCTCGGAAACCTCGATGGAGATCTCGTAATCCCGCGAGCCGAAGGTGGCCACCTGGGAAACGGCGGGAAGCTGTTGGATTTCGTCCTTGACCGTCTCGGACCACTCCTTGAGGCGTCGCTCGGACATATCCCCGGACAGGTAGAGCAGGGAGACCAGATCCTTAAGCAGAAGCTCGCTGATCACCGGCTTTTCGGCGTCGTCCGGAAAGGTGGAGATGGCGTCGACCTTGGTGCGTACCCGATCGAGGACCTCGTCAATATCATAGTCTTCCAGGACTTCTATGGTTGTCGAGCAAACGCCTTCGGCCGACTGGGTGGTATATTGTTTGATGCCTTCCACCCCTTCGATGGCCTCTTCGATTTTGCGGCTGATGCCCTCTTCAACTTCTTCCGGGTCCGCGCCTGGGTAGGAGACCGAGATGGTGATCATATCCAGAGAGAACTCGGGAAAGGTCTCGCGGACCATACTGATCATGGCGATGTACCCGGAAACGAAAACAAGCACCAGAACGATGTTGGCGAAAACGGTGTTGCGCGCAAAGGCGGTCAGGATCTGTTTCATGAGGCGGGTTTCTCCCCGTCGGTATTGGTGATTTGAAGCAGGCTGCTCTCCAGGGGATCGACCATGCGGGTGACGATCACCCGGTCGCCGGGAGTGATGCCTTGGGACACATAGACATATTCTCCCTCCCTGCGGGTTACCTCCACCGAAACGGTTTTGAGCCGCATGTCGGCGTCCGCGAGATAGGCCTGGTTTTCAAAGGTGACCGCCTGGCGCGGCAGGCGAATGACGTTTTGCATGGTCCGGCCGGGTATGTCCACGGCGCAGAACATGCCGTCCACCAGGGGCAGGTCTCCCGGTTTTTTTCCGGCGGCCGCGGCGGCATCAATGCGCGCGGCCACGGTCAGGGTGCGGGTCTGGTTGTCGAACTTAACCACTCGATTGAGGGTGCCGGTCCAGATGGACCCGGTTTTGTCCTCGGTCCAACGGATGGTGCATTCCACCGGTTTCAATTTGCCGAACCAGGCCGTGGTTCGCGCTTCGTCCGGCATTTTTTCGAATTGCAGCCATTGGCGGGCGTCGCGGCTGTCCAGGGGAACCTGGATTTCCAGTACCGTGTCGTCGGCCAGGGTCAGCACGGGGGCTCCCGGGGTGACATACTGGCCGGTTTCAAGATCGACGGACTTTATGCGCGCGGTGAAGGGCGCCTTTACTTCACAGCGGGCGAGATTGGTTTGGGCCACAGCAAACCGTGCCTCGGCCGAGGCCAGGCTGCTTTGGGCCTCTCGGATTTGCAACGGATAGAGGCTGACCGCCTGGGCCATGGCGTCGGCCTGGTCCGAAGCACCGTTGAAGGCGCGTTCCGCCTCGTCAACACCGCTGCGGGTACCCACCCGGTCCGTTTTGAAGAGGCGCTGTACACGCTCGAATTCGGACTGGGCCAGCTCGGCGCTGCGCTCAATGGTTTTCAGCCGCTTCTTGTCGATGGCCAGTTGTTTCTTCAGGCGGGCGACCGTGTTATGCCATTGGGTCACGCCCGCGCGGGCCTCCTGCAGACCAGCGGTGTAGTCGGCGGAATCGATGCGAAACAGAAGCTCACCCTTGGGGATGACCCGGCCCGCCTTGAGATGGGGATGGGTAGCCATGACCCGGCCGGACACCTCGGGGGAGATGGTGACCTCGGTCAGGGAGCGGGCCTGACCGTAGCCGGTGATGGTCACCGGATAATTCGAAGGGTCGGCCGTGGCGGTCTCTACCGTCATGGCGTGCTCTTCCTGCTTGGCCTTGGCCGGCGATTTTTTCATTTTGGCCAGGGCGATCATGCCGGTCGCGCCCACAAGTATGATCAACACGCATGTGGCTACGTAGAGGGATACTTTGTTTTGTTTCTGTTTGTTTTCATTTTCAATAGTCATTTGTTCACCTTGCTTTAAGAACCGGCCGGTGGCGGCCTTAGTCAGGGTTCCCGAAAATGCTCTTGGGCGGCCAAAGGCCTGCGTCTATAACCTGTTTTACCTGCTGGAGCACCTGGCACCACTGCCGGGTAATCTCCGGATCCAGTGCCTGGACCAGTTCCGAAAAGGAGTTCTGTATTTTTTTTTCAACCTCAGCGATCTCCTTGACCACTTCCGGCACCACACGGATTTCGACCCGGCGGCGGTCTTTTTTGCTATGGGTGCGCGTTAGCAGCCCCCGTTCCACCAGTCGGTCAACCATAGTCGATACCGATGGTGGCGAGACGTTGAGTATGCCGGCCAGTTCCGTCACCGAGGCGGACTCCCTTACACGAATCATCAAAATCATGTTCAACTGCTGGGCGCTCAATTCTCCAAAACGGGACCGCTTGCCTTTTTCCATACCGGCTGCCATTTGCATACGGCTTATAATATCGTGAATCAATTTGCCGGTGGAGAAGATGTACTGTGCATCGGTTAGCGCATCGCTATTTTTCATCATGCCTCCTTAAAAATTTGGAGACCCTAAAGATCAGAATGCTAAATATTTGTCAAGGTTAATATTTAGTCAAGACTAAATAAATTTCAATCACCACCATCAATGTTCTAAATTCGTCAACTTTGGAGAGTCATTCATGGCATCGCGCATTATAACTTCCTACGATCTTCATGGATTCCAATATCTATACCGTCTATATTAGGAGCGTATAATCATTTGAGCGGAGAGGCATCTCATGAGTGTATAAAATTGTAATGAAATGTGTCGGAGCCCGAAAGCTTGACAGTCGACCAACCGATCTATAGAGAATTCAATAATCGATAATCTCATAAAGCTAAGGAGCGATATGCACGCCAATCCGTTATGCCAACTGATGAATCCGTCTTCCATCGCCACCTTCGGAGCGGGTAACAACTTTGTGAAAATGGGAACCATGCATGCTTTGAGCATTATCGAGGACGGGTATGACGGTAAATTTTTTCCCGTGCATCCAAGAGAAAAAGAGGTGATGGGCCGCAAGGCTTATGCATCGGTGGAGGATCTCCCCGAGACACCGGACCTGGCCCTGCTTGTGGTTCCTTCGAGCCGGGTGATCCCCATCATGGAGCAGCTCGGCCAAAAGGGAACCAAGAGCGCCATTATCGTCACCGCCGGATTCGGTGAAACGGGCCGGAATGGGCAGGTGATGCAGGAGAGGCTCGACGAGATCTGCGGGCGGTACGGCATTCGGTTTCTGGGGCCCAACTGTATGGGCATCATCAACAGTGAAATCGGGCTTAACACCACCATCATTCCCTACACCTATTCCAAAGGGGCACTGGGGTTCGTATCCCAAAGCGGCACTTACCTCACTCAAACCACGCCCTATATGGTCAAACGGGGAATTCGATTCAGCAAAGCCATCAGCGTGGGCAACAGCGCCAATATCGACATCACCGATGCGCTTGAATACCTGGGCCGGGACGAGCAGACCAAGGCCATCTCCCTCTATATCGAATCGATCAAGGATGTCAGGCGGTTTGTGGATGTGGCCCGCAGAATTACTCCCCACAAACCGGTGCTGGCCCAATATGTGGGCGGGTCCGATGCCGGGGCGAGGTCGGCCTTCAGTCATACGGGGTCGATGGCGGCGCCGGATCACCTTTACGAGGGTGTGTTCCGGCAGGCGGGGGTTCTCCGTGTTCATTCCATTGAGCATCTTTATCTATATGGAAACATGCTTGCTCTGCAACCCGCCTTGACGGGACGAAGAATCGGCATCGTGACCAATTCAGGCGGACCCGGTTCCGCCATTGCCGGCGCCCTGGAGAAGGAGGGGTTCGATGTACCTCGTTTTTCGGAGAAGCTGCAATCCAGGATACAGCCGCTGGTTCACGCCCACTCGCCCTGCGGTAACCCGGTGGATCTGACCTTTGACCTGGATATCAATCTTCTCTCCCAGAAAATTCCCGAAATTCTGCTGGAAAGCGGGGAGGTGGACGGGCTCGTCATTCACGGGGCCATGCGAAAAGGGTACTTCGCCGAGATCTTCAAGCATCTGAAAAACTACCTTCAGGATGCATCCTTTGATGAATTGTTACAGGCCATCCCGCCGATTAGCGATCAGAGTCTTTCGCTTTGCGTAACCCATGCTAAACCTGTGGCCGTTTCGAGCTTCATGGACCGTGATGATGATTATACCGCCGCCTATCAGGACCATGACGTTCCGGTGTTCGACGCGCCGGAAAAAACGGCCGGCGCCATGGGCGCCATGTACCGTCATTTCAAGGTTCGCCGGAGGCCGGCCTGGACCCCGCCGGTGGTTCCCGATCCGCCGGCGATTGCCGAGGATCTGGTTCGGGAGTGCCTGGCCCTCGGGCAGGCCAATCTCGATGAACATCAATCCAAACGGTTTTTGAAGGCCTGGGGCCTGCCGGTGAACGAGGATGTTCTTGTCCACGACGGTGAGGAGGCGGCGCGGGCTGCGGGCATCGTTGGCTTTCCTGTCGCGCTCAAAGCCAGTTCTCCAGAAATTCGCCATAAAACCGGCAAGGGCTTCATCCATCTCAATCTTGATTCGGTGGAAGCGGTTACCACTGCCTACGAAAAGATCCAAAGGGCTGCCGGAAAGAAGGTGCCTGCATTGGTTGGCCGGATGCTCAAGGGAAAGCGGGAGCTCGTCGCCGGGATCGTGGATCATGAAGGGTTCGGCCCGTCGGTGATGTTCGGAATTGGTGGAATATTCACCGAAGCGCTGGACGATGTGGTGTTCAGGCCGGCACCCCTCAGTATGGAGGATGCCGGGGAGATGATCATGGATATCCGGTCGAAAAAGCTTTTGGGCGCCTTCCGGGGCATGCCCGAGGTAAATATGGACGCCCTGGCCAAGGTCGTTCACAAGCTGAGCCTGATCCCTCTGGCCCACCCGGAAATCTGTGAAATCGATATCAATCCATTGATTGTCGAGGGAGATATGCCCGTGGCGGTGGATGCGCTGGTGGTGATAAAAACAGTGAATGCGTGACTTTCATTGTTGATTAGATTGGATAATAACTCCTCCAAGTTACATTCTACTGTCTGTGTACCTTTCAAAATATTAGCGCGGTCACGTTTTTATACCTTGTCATTTCGGAATTTATATCCTAAATTGTAAGGTATGATTTCCCGATGGATTAGAAATGAAATAGAGAAAAAAATTGTGCAGGTGCCAGCGGTTACGCTTCTTGGTGCTCGTCAGGTGGGTAAAACCACGCTTGCCAAAACAATAGCAAAAGGGCTGGATTCCATTTATCTTGACCTGGAAGCGCCGGAAGATCTGCTCAAGCTCAGTGATCCTGCCGTTTTTTTACGCGCTTATAGTGAGAAACTGGTGATTCTGGATGAGATACAACGTGCACCGGATTTATTTCCGGTGTTGCGGGGTATTATTGATAGGAATAGGGAAAAGGGACGTAAATCCGGGCAATTCCTTTTCCTTGGCTCAGCTTCCATGGATTTGATGAGGCAGACGTCTGAAAGCCTCGCGGGGCGAATCAGTTATGTATATATGGGAGGTCTGAGCGTGCTCGAGACCGGCAAGGAAAGCCAAACAACACACAAACTCTGGTTAAGAGGCGGTTTTCCTGAGAGCTACCTGGCTGCTGATGATGCTCAGTCCATGGATTGGCTTGAGGATTTGATTCGCACCTATCTTGAGCGGGATCTTCCACAATTGGGTTTCCGTGTTCCAGCAATCAGGATGCGCCGCCTGTGGACAATGTTGGCACATTTACAGGGTGAACCGGTGAACTACTCAAAGCTTGGCGCAAACCTTGAAATTGATGGCAAAACAGTAAACAACTATATAGATATTCTGTCGGATTTGTTACTGGTCAGACGTTTGGAACCATGGCATGCCAATGTTAAAAAGCGGCTGATAAAATCTCCACGTTACTACATTCGGGACAGCGGCATTTTGCACCGGCTGCTTGGGATCGATCATTATGATGCACTGCTCTCCAATCCGGTACTTGGAAAAAGCTGGGAGGGGTTCGTGGTGGAGAATATTCATGCAATATTGCCCCGCCGTGCTGAAACCTATTTTTACCGTACCGTTGCAGGCGCGGAGGTTGACCTGGTTATCAAGCTGCCTTCATCGGAGATTTGGGCCGTGGAAATCAAATACGGCAGCGCTCCAAAACTTGGTAAACATTACAGCGCCATTTGCGATGATGTCGGCGCCACCAGAAAATTTATTGTTTATGGCGGTGACGACGAATTCCCGGTCAGCCACGATGTCACCGTAATCTCTTTGCTACGGTTCTTGCAAAAGCTTGAATCGCATTGCACGTACCTAATTTAGGACGTAATAAGCTTCTCATGCTTCAAAATACATTTATCCACATTTCAGGGGTGGGAACAAAGACGGAACAAGGCTTCTGGGCGGCCGGTGTGAAAGACTGGGCATCGTTTTGCGAAGGAATGCCGCTGAAGCTGCCACCTGCCAGGCGGAAATGCATTGCCGCTGAACTACACGAATCAAAGCTTCAGCTGGATGATCGGAATGCGACGTTTTTCTCCAGCCGTTTGCCGGCCGGCGAGCAGTGGCGTCTGTTCAGCGAATTCCGTCATCAGACGGCCTACCTTGATATCGAGACCACGGGACTGGATGCGAATTGCACGATTTCCACCATTGCCATGTACGACGGGTCAAAAATGGTCACCTATGTTAATGGGAAGAACCTGGATGATTTTGTTGATGATATCCGTGAGTACAAACTGCTGGTAACGTATAACGGAAAGTGCTTCGACGTGCCTGTGATTGAGCGGGAGCTGGGATGCCGGCTGGATCAAGCCCACATCGACCTGCGCTATGTTCTGGCCAGGCTTGGATTCAAGGGCGGTTTGAAACGCTGTGAGAAGCTGTTGGGGATGGCGCGTAACGATTTGGAAGACGTTGACGGCCTTTTTGCGATAGTGCTGTGGAAGGCCTACTTGCGGAACGGCGATGAGCACGCCCTGGAGACCCTTCTGGCGTATAACCTTCAGGATGTCATCAACCTTGAGGAATTGATGCTCACCGCTTTTAATATGAGTACTGAGAAAGCCGGTTTTCATCACGGCGCCATGCTGCCAATTCCGAAGCCGCCCGACAATCCCTTTCACGTTCATCGTTCCACGATTTCACGATACCGCAAAGAGGTCGGTTTTCTCCGTTCCCTGCAGCCGCAGTGGTGAGATTTTGTACTCACAAATGCTCAAATGTTCTTAATAAACGGTAACATTGGAGATAATGAGTATGAATTCCAAAGGTTATGGACGAATGGGGTGTTTCCTGCTGTTCTTCGCATGGGAAATCGCATTCGTTGCCAATTGCCGGGGAGGGTCGGATAAAATGAGTCTTCACATTGATTTAACGCTGCCCAAGCCCACCATTCTTTATCAGGAAAATCCAGACTGCACGCTTACCCTTGAGAACAGAGGGGCCAAGGCGGTTAAGATTATCCCTCCGCGCATGGCGAACCGCTGGCCTGTTTTGAGGCTGATTGATCTGAACACGGGGAAGGCGTCCTTGCATGAAAGCTGTTCTCATCCTTCGGAAAAAGAATTCGATCCGCCATGGATGGATCTTGCCCCCGGCCAGAGGTCTCTGCTTGGATTTACGCTGAAGGGAAAAATTCCCGATCTACCTCCCGGGGAATATGAATTAACAGCCCGTTATCGTTACAATGAGGGAGATTTGACCACGAAATCCCAGCCGGTTCGGCTGACGGTGAAGCCATCCACTCCCCACAACCTTTTTCTTGCCAGTGCCGTCGGCAGGGCGTCGAATTCCTATTTTGGCTCCTGGATCGACTTGGACCGTGAGAGTGCTCACGTGGTCTGGGCCAAAATCGACCTTATGAGTGGAGGGGGGGTTCAGGCGGTGAGAATTGTGGATCAGGCGGATGGACTGTCCGAGCCGGTTCTGTCTGTTCCGGTCAATGGAACGATGGCGCCCGGCCAGTGGGTGGCCTGGGTGCATAAGGGGCAGATGACGTTCACTTTTCTAAAACCCCAAAACCCAGTGGGGGAACCGGGCAGTGCGATCCTTGGCAACAACACGGCAAGGATTGTCGGCCCCATGCTTTGGAAACCCTCCGGGGGAGAGAATTCGGACACCCCAGCGGGAGAGGCACTGCTCATTTTGGGCTCCCCGCCCAATGTACAACTCCAGGCCTTTGAATTGTCCGGCATCAGTGCCCGGCCGGGCGAGGCCGCCAAGGTCACTGGGGGGCTGATGCCGGCCTGGATCAGAAATGTCTACCTGGCCGAGGGGAAGCGGTTGGCGCCTTATATCCTCTGCGAATCCGGTCGGATGGCGCTTTCCATGCTGTCCTGGGACAATGGTAAGGTCATAACCGCAACCTCTCTGGCTTCGTGGGACGGAGATTTTCTTGCCGCCTGCTGTATTCCGGATGAAAAAGATATCATCCACGGCGCGGTTTTAACGTGGGCGGGCAGGGCTGATGATGCAAAAGCGCTGGTTGTCATCCCATGGACATTAGATCCTGACGGCCGGTTTTCGGAAGGCGATATGTTAAAAACCGAATGGGACGCCGCCGATTCCATCAGCCGGGCGGATATCTCCTTGAGCCCCAAGGATCTTTTCGTCGCCGTGGTGCGAAAGGATAACGGGAAATGGTTCTTTATCAACCCTGCCGGAATCGTTTCCCCTCTGAAAGGGGCGTTTGCCAAAGATGACCGGGTCCTTGCCGTAAATTTTGCAAACCTGATGGATCCGGTTATTATCGGGGGAACCCGGTCGGTGGGTCTCCGGATCATGCAGCCTGACGGGTCACCGGTGCCGCCCCCGCCGACAAGGCGGAAATGATGCTTTCCCAAGGGACGCGGAAAAAATGTCTTAACCCGTTATGCAACCCTCGTTTTTTTCCAATAATTCGGCGTGAGCGATGTCATTTATTATAACTGCCTTGCCTTGCCTTATGTATCACTCCCAAATTTTCCCCATCGTCCCAATATCAGTGCGCGGTTAAAGAAAGCCTGGTGCGAGCCGATATTGTGCTCAAGAGGATGCAATGACGTTCTCGATACGGGCTTTTCTTAATTATATGTCGAAAACTACTTTATAGGTGTTGTGGATAGAAAATTTATGGCTCCAACCAAAAAAAAACCGCTGCTTTTATGTGTGACCAGCGGTAAGGGAGGGGTTGGCAAGACCAGCTTTACGGTGAATTTTGCCCTTGCCCTGACCCGTAACGATGCGCGTGTGCTGATTGTGGATGGTGACATGGGGCTTGCCAATGTGGATGTGTTGCTGCGGCTGTCGGTAAAACAGAATATCCGGGATGTGCTTGCATCCGGAGGCGACCCCAAGAAAGCGCTGATTTTTATCCGGCCCGATCTGGCCGTGCTGCCGGGCAGTTCCGGGGTGCCGGAAATGGTGTCCCTGGGCGAAAAGCAGCATGCCCATTTAGAAACCTTTATCTCACACGCTGCGGAAGGGTTCGACTATGTGATCGTCGATACGGCAGCCGGCATTGGCTCGTCGGTGCTTTGGTTCAATCGGTTTTGCGACCATAATATTTTTATTCTCAGCCCCGATCCGACCTCCATGACCGATGCCTACGCCCTGATCAAACTATTGGCCAAGGACCATGGCATCAACTGCTTCAATATGGTGCTCAACTTTGTTCAAGGTGCGCGGGAAGGGAAGCACACCGTTGAAACCATAAAGCGGGTCACGCAGCGTTTTCTCAATCTGGAAATTTTTCATCTGGGCGATATCCCGGAGGACAAATGCGTTAAACGGGCGGTTCTGGACCAGGTTCCGTTTATCGAGCAGGCCCCGGGCAGCAAGGCGGCCCGGGCAATCCACGACCTCTCCCAAAGGGTCGACGAGTTGATCTGATGCCCTTTTGTGCTACCTTTTCTAAACGAGTTGCCGCTTCCATGCACTATTCCTTTTGGGTTTCAATGGTGTTGTTTTTTGACCCTGCGCAGGCCGCTGCCGTAACTGGAACCAAAGGCGTGGATCAGTGGCAGTGGGGCATGGTGACGGTTGCCGTGGTTGTGATTGTTTTATGTGCTTTGCGTCAGGGGCGGATCGTGACGCGCAAGACCGCCGAGTTGCGCCGCGAATTGTTCGAACGCCAGGTGGCGGAGAAAGAGCTGCTCGCTTCCGATCGAAAGCTGCGGCAGTCTTTGGCCGAAAAGGAGGCCCTGCTCAAGGAGATCCATCATCGCGTCAAAAACAACCTGCAGATTGTTTCCAGTCTGCTCTACCTGCAGGAAGACGCCATGCGTGATCCCAAAGGGGTCGAGGCGTTGCGCGAGAGCCAGAACCGTATTAAATCCATGGCCTTGATCCATGAGCAACTATACGACACGGACGATTTGGCCAAGATAGATTTCGGTAGTTATGTGCAAAGTCTGTCGGCCAACCTTTTCGACGCATACGGCATCGATACGGCACGGTTGCGGCTCAACATTCAGGTTGACGACATTTCCCTTGGCATCGACAAGGCGGTTCCTTGTGGATTGATCATCAATGAACTTGTTTCCAACGCCGTCAAGCATGCTTTTCCGCAAGAGAAAAGGGATACGGGCACCATTGAGGTCGTCATTCGTATGTATACGGCCGGGCAGATGGAAATTACTGTTGCCGATGACGGTATCGGCATGCAAACCCTACCCGAAGGCACAAGCTCCCGCGGATTGGGACTGCGGTTGATCGACACACTGACCGCACAACTGGATGCAAAATTGACCGTTGAGACCGAAAATGGAACCCGTTTCAGTATTATTATCAATACCCATGACCCATGAGAAAAGGAAATCGATATGACACAGGCGAGCATACTGGTGGTGGAAGATGAAGGCATCGTTGCTCAGGAAATCAAAAGCCGCCTGGAAAAAGCCGACTATACGGTATGCGGAGTGGCTCACGAAGGTGAGAAAGCCGTTGCCGATGCGGAGAAGTTAAAGCCGGATTTGATCCTGATGGACATTCAGTTGAAAGGTGAGATGGACGGTATCGAGGCCGCCAAGCTGATTCAGGAGCGGTTTGGTCTCCCCGTCGTATACCTAACCGCCCATTCCGATTCGGCAACCCTTCAGCGTGTCAAGGCCATGGAACCGTTCGGGTATGTGGTCAAGCCGTTTGAAACCCGCAATCTCATGGTTTCCATAGAAATCGCATTGCACCGTCACCAAAGCGAATCGGAGCGATTGTATCGCGAAAAGCTTCAGGCTGTGCTGGAAACCGCCGGCGCGATCTGCCACGAGTTGAACCAGCCCATGATGGCAATCTCGGGCAATGCGGAATTGCTGATGGCGACCATGGGCCCCGATGATCCGCATTACAACAGGATTGTCAAAATCAAGGACCAGGTGGAGCGCTTGGGCGCCATCACTCGTAAACTGATGGGCATCACCCGCTACGAAACCAGGCGGTACACAAACGGCGAACAGATCGTGGATTTGGTAAAATCCACTTCCGTGTTGGGATGAGGCGCTTTTGTGGAAGGGGGAACCCTGGCTGAACGTTTTTCGTGTTCTGGTTTTTAACGGTTTCTAATGATCCGGCCCAACCGTAATAAGCGGCGGTGATAGTGAAAACTGCCCAACACCAGCGCCCCGCCAATGGCCGTATAAATCACCGCAAGCAAAGGGCGCGGAAAGGGCAGGTGGCGCAGGGTGTACCCCAGGGCCATCATGAACACAATGGTCAGGTAACTTCTCCAGTTCTGAAAGGCGAAGACACATCCCCGGTCGGGCAGCCTACTCAACCGGCCGATGTTGCGCATCGCCAGGCGGCCAAACCGTTGGCGCAGGAAAAGCGCGGCGATTGTTAGGCCAACCGCCCCATACAAGATGCCTTTGGCAGGCCCCTGAGGAATGAGCCAATGGATGGCCGTGGCGATCAGCATGACGCCCACACCGCTCCACAAAAGCCCGCCGATGGCGAACAGCCAGCATTTTGGTACCGCCGGTTTGAATTGTCTTATCGTTGTCATGACTTCCTTTGTTATCCCACGAGCCGGTAGTACCAGATTCCCAGATACTCATGAAGAGCCAGGGAAGACAGGTATAAAGAGGATGCCTCGGGAAGCAGGCAAGGCCAGTTGGTGGTGGGGTCGCCCGTGCTGAGGAAATAGGCTGGCAGGGGCGTTGCCTCGAGGTTCTGCCTGTTAAAGAGGATCATCGCCCGTTTCAGATGAAAGGCGCTGGTGAGCACGATGGGCCTGGAAAACCCCTTCTCCCGGCAGATGTCGGCCGTGAAACGGGTGTTTTCAGCCGTGTCGCGGGCTTTGTCCTCTTTGATGATTGCCGATTCGGGCACCCCCAGATCCACTAGAAAACGGGCCGCCAAAGCGGCTTCGCTGATATCGTCCGCGAACCATTTTCCACCGGTGACGATAATGGGCAGTTTCGTTCGATTGTACAGCCGCGCGGTTGTGACGATACGCCCCATCGTCAGCATACTCGGCGTTCCGGTGCCGGTAAGATCCGGCACTTTCTGAATGCTCCCCCCGCCCAGCAGCACGATAACGTCGCCTTCAATTTGGGGCGGAAAAGAAAACTCTTTCTCCAGGCCGTGGGTCAGGTACGAGGCCACCGGCACGATGGACAGGGAATAAAGACCTGTGGCAATCAACAGATTGAGAATCCCGATGCGCCAGTGACGGCGGGTCAGGCTGGCGAGCCCCACGATGGCAAGCAAGAGAATAATGATTCCCGGCGGCAACAGGAACGGCGTTACAAGTTTTTTAAACAAAAACATCATCTGCAATTTCACCGTCAGCAAAATGTTGACAGTGCCTCCAGCGGTTTGTTATTTGAGAGTTATTGTATTTGTTTTGAAACGAAAGGCCGACAAACATGATTTCTTATATCATCATTGCCGCGGCCGCCGCAACGGACACGGTCCCTTGACGGTCGGCGGCGGTAACTTTAAAAAGTAAGCCACCGAACTTCAATTGGGCCGGAACCCGACACCGGCCCGTTTCGCTTCAACCTCCGGGCCGAAAGGATCGGGGGTTTTTTTGTCTCCCGGGCCAACGATAGCCGGTGCTGATTAATTCAATGATAAACTGAAAGGCCAATCAAGGAGAAAAAGATGGAAAAAAGTTCCAATATCCGGTTTTCGGATCGCATGTCCCACCTGCCGCCGTATCTTTTCGGCATGATCAACAAGATGAAAATGGAGCGGCGCTGGAAAGGTGAGGATGTCATCGACTTGGGCATGGGCAACCCGGTGGACCCGGCACCCAGTGCAGTGATCGACAAATTGTGCGAGGTTTCCCAGGACCCCAAGACCCACCGCTATCCCGTTGCCGGCGGCATGCGCAACCTGCGCCGGGAAATCGCCCTCTATTACCAGCGCCATTATGATGTAAAGTTGGATTCTGAATCCGAGGTGATCTGCACCATCGGCTCCAAGGAGGGTATTTCACACCTTTGCCTGGCTTTGCTGGGGCCGGGGGATACGGTCCTGGTGGCGGCACCGGCTTTTCCCATCCATGTTTATGCGGCCGTTATCGCCGGTGCCAATGTCATCCGGGTGCCCATCGCCTCGGAAGATGAGTTTTTAAAGAGCATTACCACGCTTTGCCAATCTTTGACGCCGCTGCCCCGGCTGCTGATGCTCAATTATCCTCACAATCCCACGGGCGCGCTGGCCTCCAAGGATTTTTTTGCCGAGATCGTGGCCATGGCAAAACGTTACGGGTTCATGGTGGTCAACGATTTCGCATACGCCCGGGTCACTTTCGACGGGTACACGGCGCCCAGTTTCATGGAGGTCGATGGCGCCATGGATGTGGGCGTGGAGTTCGGCTCCTTTTCCAAATCATACAACATGGCCGGCTGGCGGGTGGGCTATTGCCTGGGCAACCCGAAAATCATCGAAGGGTTGGGCCGCATCAAGGGCTATTACGACTACGGGATTTTTTCTCCCATTCAGATCGCGGGCATCGTGGCCATGCGCGACTGTGAGGACGACATCGCCGCCCAGGCCATGCTTTACCAGAATCGGCGCGATTCCATGTGCGAAGGGCTGGAACGCATGGGCTGGCCCGTGGAAAAACCCAAGGCCGGGATGTTCGTGTGGGTGAAAATCCCGGAACCGTGGTGCAAGATGGGTTCGGTGAAATTTGCCTTCGAGATGATGGAACGGGCCAACGTGGCCGTCACCCCCGGCGCCGGTTTCGGCGAGGAGGGGGACGGTTATCTGCGCCTGGCCCTGGTGGAAAATGAAAACCGTATCCGCCAGGGGCTGCGGCAGATGAGTCGGGCGCTGTCGGAGATGGACAATCTGGTGTAGGGAGGGGTGGGGGCGAACCTTGTGTTCGCCCTTTGTTTAACGATTCGCCGGATTTGGCCGGCATGCAGGTCCGTCGTGGGGATTCGGGCGGTGTACACACAGGTCCGCCCCACATTTACAGAGGCAATTCGATCCCTTCGTTCTGAAATAGCAGAGAATCGAAAACCGTCAAACGGACCTTTGCTCTATTCAGTTTTTCTATGGAGACCACTTCGTCGGATTGAAACTAACGATTAGATCTTCTTTCGGCCAATGGGTAAAGTAATGCCGTGATGAAAAAGAGCTATTTTCCCGACATCTTATAGCGATTGACCGGCATGACCATGGCAGATTGCACATTCGATTGGCTTCATAAAAAGGGCAGCGGCAGGCTGAACGAAGACGCCTATTTTCTGGGCAATCGGATATGTGGTGTATTCGACGGTTCCACGGCACTCAATGGCGCCATCTATGAGGATGGGCTGACGGGCGGCTACTTTGCCGCGCAACTGGCCCGTGATGTTTTTCGGGCCAACAACGCTCCCCTGCTCAAACTCACCGACCGGGCCAATCGCGAAATTTTCGATGCCATGCAGTCCAGGGGCGTGGACCTCAAGCACAAGGAAAACCTGTGGTGCACCAGCTTCGCCGTGGTCCGCGTTGACAATGATGCCTTTGAATGGGTGCAAAGTGGTGACAGTCTCATCCTGGCCATCGACCGGGATCATCGCTATCGTGTGCTGGTTCCCGATTCCGCCCATGACACCGAAACGCTTTGCATGTGGCGGGAGATGGCCGGGCGCGGTACGCCCAACATTTTCGAAAGCCTGAAGGAACAACTGGTCGCCGTCCGCAGGGGCATGAACGTGACCTACGGCGTGCTCAACGGCGAACCGCAGGCGCTCGATTTTATCAGTCAGGGACGCGCACCGCTTGAGGGCATCGAACACATCCTGCTGTTCACCGATGGTCTGTTTATCCCCAAGGAAGATCCCAGGGAAGAGCAGTGTTTTGACCTTTTGGTGGAGCGTTTTCTGGACGGCGGCCTGGACGCGGTTTATCGCTATGTTCACGACCTGCAGGCAGCCGATCCCCTCTGCCATAAGTATCCCCGTTTCAAACCCCACGACGATGTTGCCGCCGTGGCCATTTCCATGGCTGTATGATATTCTTCCCCAAAGCGATTCGCTGTTAGCAATTAGCATTACAACGGAACATACCGATGCGAGTAATTGACTGCCGGGAGCCGGAGGCGTGGGACCGTTATGTGGCCAATCATGCCCAGGGCGGTGTCTATCATCTTTATGGCTGGAAACGGATTTTCGAGCGCGCCTATCGGCTGCACGTACATCATCTCATGGTTGTCGATGACCGGTCCGACCCTGGGCGATCCCGCGTGCGCGGCATCTGTTCTCTTTTTCTGCTTAACTCACCGGGAAGCCGCAGGCGCCTGATCGCGTCACCCTATGTGGATCTGGGCGGAATACTGGCCGACGATGCCGGCAGCGAAGCATTGCTTATTCAAGAGGCGGTGAAGATTGCTCGCACCACTCGTTCGCGCTGGATCGAACTGCGCCAAAGCGATGCACTGGCGAGCCTGTCGGCCGGGGATGAACGGTGGCGGGTTCAGGTCTCCAGCCATAAGGCCGGCCTGCAGCGCCCCCTGCCGCTCACCGCCGATGAGCTGATGCAATCCTTCAAATCCAAGCTGCGCAGCCAGATCCGCAAGGCCATGAAAAACGGACTAACCCACGCCGTGGGCGGTGTTGAATTGCTGCCCGCGTTCTATGCCGTTTTTTCCCACAACATGCGCGATCTGGGATCACCGGTCCACCCCTACCGGCTCTTCGAGGAAGTGATGTGCACCTTTGGGTCGAAAGCCCGTGTTGTTCTGGTTCACCGGGGCAGGGCCGTGGTGGCGGGCGCATTGGTTCTGGAATTCAAAAACCGACTACACAACCCCTGGGCGTCTTCACTGCGCGCCCACCGCCGGCTCGGGGCCAACATGCTGCTTTACTGGGCCATGATGGCCCATGCCTGTGATACCGGAGCGAACGTTTTTGATTTCGGTCGTTCTTCCCCCGGCGCCGGAACGTTTTCATTCAAACGCCAATGGGGCGCCATGCCGACGCCATTGTTCTGGTATTATTTGACCCTGCACGGCGAACCCGTTGACCCATTGGCGGAGCATCTTTCCTATCCTTTCTGGAAACGCCTACCGCTGGGCCTTTCACGTCTGCTGGGGCCTTATCTGCGCCGGCATATTGGCCTATAGGAGAAGACGATGGCAAGCCTGCCGTTTGAACTGACAATTCCCATGGCGATCCAACTGGCCATCGAAGATGTGGGCTGGTGGGAAAAATCTCATCCCGTGGGGCCCGGCGATCCATTTCGGACCGGCATGCATCGCCGGCATCATCCCCTTGATTACAAGGCCCTGGTGCTTCTGGCCAGGGAGTTGGGCATGCGTCCCTTGATCGGATTCGTGGCTTGCGAATGGGATCGTGAGAATATCCTGAAGGAAATTCCTTCCGCCACCTGGATGGGCAGGGATTGGGACAATTGTCGAAACGTCGGCCCATGGCTGGAGGAAGCGGCGTCGATTTTAAACGCCAGCCGCAACCATCTGGAGATCGGCCTGCACGCCGTCGGGCACGAATATTGGGAATCGGGCCGTCGCTCACGCACCGAATTTCACACCCCAAACGGCCAGATGCGCCCGGCGGAAGATATCCGGCAACATGTGGAGGCGTTTGCGACGATTCTGGAACAAAACGATCTGGGGCCCTTTCCGACGGTTTTTATTCCACCGGGCTTGAATCACGCTTTCGGCAACGGACCGGACGGCATTCACGCCATTTTAAATCGATTCGGGGTCCGCCACGTGATTACCGACCTGAACAAGGCCTGGAAACATCGGCCCCTGCAACATTTACAGATGGCCTGGGAAGAAGGCGTTCTGCTGATGGAGCGCGGTCTGGCACCCATGTCCTGGGACATTGCCGCCGCCCGCCCCCAATTTGGTTTTAACAGGCCGATCATAAGCCTTCACTGGGCCAATTTGCTCCACGAAGACGTAAATCGCAATGAGGAGGTTATCCGCGACTGGGTTGCTTTTATGCGGTCCGGCTATGACCGGATGGAGAAGATGCTGGCGCCGGACACGGCCACCAGCATCTCCCAGTTTGCCTACCGGACGTTCGGGCGGGTTGATCGATCCGACGAGGCGATCATCATCAATCTGCGGGAATTGAGAAAACTCCCCGCCGGATCGGTGTTGCCGGTGATCTATATCAACGTCAGGGGGCAACAGCCGACCATCTGGAAAATTCAGGGCGGCCGGATGGTGGATTGCCAAATGACGGATGACGATATTCAGTCATTGATTATCCACATTGATCAGCAAAGCGATAGGCTTCGCTTGATCCCTGTTAGGGATCGGCCTTGAGCTCGCCAAACCCGCTGGCTCGTCATGCCGGACTTGATCCGGCATCCAGAACACATTGTAACTGCTGGATAGCGATAACGCTTTACTTCGTGCCCGGCCTTCGCCGGAATGATGCCAAACTGAAATTTTGGCCTTTTTACGAGACGGTCAACTTTTCGATGCTTGGCCATTGTTTTTAATCGTTGATGCGTCGCATCAGGCGAGCGAATCAACACTACCTCTCTCCAGGGTTACATACGTGATTCCAGATTGGCGCTCCCTCGCCCCTTGCGGGAGAAGGTCGGGGTGAGGGGCGATAAAAACGGCATTATTCATAACAAATAAGGTTTGTTGTCGATCATGTCCCCCTCATCCTGTCCTTCTCCCTCCGGGGGAGAAGGGACGTAAACCGGTAGCTTGGTTGCTTACATCCGCGTGGAAACCTATATTCCAACAAGGTGCTCCCGCACAGTTAATGTAGGTTGGGTTGAGGAACGAAACCCAACTTACGATTGTCGGGTTTCGCTACGCTCTACCTGACCTTGTATAAAGATCCTACGAGGGCTACCTACCTCCAGGATTATCTACGCAATTCCAGGATGGCGCTCCCTCGCCCCTTGCGGGAGAGGGTCGGGGTGAGGGGTGTAACAACCCGGCATCCTCAGGCGGTCGGAAGCCATCTGCACTTTTGCATGATGGCGACCGCAGTGACTTGGATTTATGCCAGCCGGATCGAGAAGACGCCAACACGGCGGCATGCCATTGATGGCCGCCACAATTTTGCCTTCTCGGATGCACGACGATCGGTTGCCAAAGCTGCATTGGACGATAATTTTGATAGCCTTTACCCTGTGCAAAGTAAATCCGTTGTTAATTCTCTCGTGGAAGTACTTCAGCGCATGGCGGCGTGATGTTTTTAGGAAACTTTAGCTCCCAATTCTTCGTCATTTTAATGATAATCAACTGATCGTTTATGATTATGAAATTTGAATCCAAAGCACAAAAAGCGTTGGTTATATTTGGCGCATTATTAAAACAGCGTTCTCGCTTGCAAGCGAGAACGCTGTTTTGTCATTTTACACTATGCTTCGCCTTCGAAGTTGTTCATACTCAGAACGAACCGTGTTACCAGCGCTTTTATTTCGTTGACCTTGTATGTATTGTGTTCAAGACATATTGCATTTTTCACTGCGATTCCAGCAGCCTTGTCAGCCGTAGCTTGATCCGGGACCTTGTCCCTTAGAAATTCCTCAACTTCTGTTGCCTTGACCGGCACAGGCGCCACTCCGCCAAACGCAATTTTAACGTCCTTTATTTTACCATCCTTCATTGCATATGCTGATGCCATGCTAACGATTGCGAAATCCAAACCTTCTCTTATGCGGAACTTGTCATACGCCATTTTGTAGCCTTTAAAAATGGGTACTTTTATCTCTGTTACAAGTTCTCCCTCGTCCAGCATATCTGTCGCTTTCAGCTTCGTTGTAAAGAAGTTTTCTGCCTTGATTGTTTTGCCGGTCGTTATGATATCCGCATCCAGCGCAACTAATACGGGAGATATGTCAGATGCGTTTACTGAATAGCAGCTACAGTTGAGACAACGTTCGGCTTCCGCCCGTGCAGCTTCCCAGCTTGGGCTAAAAGTATCCTCAAGCTCTAAATTCCTTTCCGGGATAGGTAGCTCCGCCAGCTTTATCGCTTTCTCTTTTTTAATACCGGACGGGCTAAATGTCAGAAAACCGCCTTCAGCGGCTGACTGTTTGGCTTTGCCATTAAAACCAAGTGCTTTGTTCATGCTGTACGCAGCAACACGTCCAGACCTGACTGCAGAAATGACAGTAGACGGACCCGTGGTTATGTCTCCTCCCGCATATATGCCGGACCTGCTGGTCTTCTGTGTATCCGCTTCAACGTCGATTAAACCGCGTTCTTGTGCAAGCTCGTATTTCTCACCCAAAAACGAGAGATCAATTTTCTGACCCACAGCCATCAGTATGGAATCCGCTTCTATAACAACCTTGTCATACTGATCATAGACGGGGGCAAAGCGGTGTTTCTCATCATATACAGACGTACAGCGCACGAGCTCCATGCCAGTTACCTTGCCGTCCTTATACAACGCTTTCGAAATACCTAAGGATGGCATGATCTTTACGCCTTCTGCCCTTGCACGCGCTATCTCCTCTGTACTTGCAGGCATTTCAGGTTCTGATTCGAGGCAAGCCAGAATAACCGTTTCCGCGCCAAGACGCTTTGCCGTTATCGCAACATCCATTGCTACGTTTCCACCACCAGATACAAGCACGGTCTTACGTGTCTTGGTGTTCATCCACTTATTGACTTCAATGAGGAACTGCAGACCAAATTCGGTGAATTGCTCTCCGTCAAATCCAAGCACCGGCCTTTTCCAAGCGCCGGTGGCAAAAAATACTTTGTCGTGTTCTTTTTCCAATTCTTCAATTTTTATAGCTGTGCCTATTTCGGTACTGAGTTTAAATTCTACACCCATATTTTCAAGTGCTGATACTATTTTTTGCACATACGTCTGAATCTTCCCCGAAATAGTGGACATCGAGTTAAGCCGCAAGGGGGAAAGTTTCGTATTCTTGCGGAGTTGCATAATCAAGCACAGAGTGACGCCTTTTTCGGTTGTAGAAGATTTCGATATAGTAAAACAGGCTGCTGGTCGCTTCTGATCGGCTGAGGTACCGGTGATGATTCACCCACTCGGTTTTCAGCAAGCGAAAGAAACTTTCCGCAACCGCGTTGTCATAACAGTTTCCTTTGCGGCTCATGCTGCAAATCATCTGATGTTTAGTGAGCAGTTTCTGGTAATCTCCAGAAGCGTATTGGCTGCCCCGATCTGAATGGTGAATTAATCCCGGGGCGGGGCGTCGATGATCCAACGCCATTTGCAACGCATCGATGGTCAATTGCCGAGTCATCCGGGATGAGGCGGACCAGCCGACCACCTTGCGATTGAACAAATCGATCAAAACGGCCAGGTATAACCATCCTTCCCGGGTATGAATGTAGGTGATATCGCCGACCCAGGTGCGGTCCGGAGCGTCCACGGTGAACTCCTGGTTCAACAGGTTGGGAGCCACCGGCAGGTTGTGCCGGGAGTTGGTCGTGGCTTTGAACTTCTTTTTTGTACGAGACCGGATGCCAGCTTCACGCATAATCCGGGCTACGCGGTTTCTGCCACAACGAATGCCCTCGTCGGTAAGATCCCGGTGAATTTTGGGCGACCCGTAAATACCGTGGCTGGCGGCATGAAGGACACGTATCTTGTCCTCTAAGGCACGGTTTCCGATGCTTCGGCGGCTCTCTGGACGAGTGAGCCATGAGTAAAAACCAGAGCGGGAGACATTGAGCAACGCGCACATACGGCCTACATTGAACATCCCCCGGTGGTCAGCAATGAATTTAAATTTCATTTCTGATCCTCCGCAAAGTAGGCCAGCGCTTTTTTTAAGATGTCACGTTCCTCTGTTACTCGCTCCAGATCTTTTCTAAGGTTGCGAAGCTCCTGGTCAGCAGGCTTTAGCCGCCCTTTGCCGGGAAAGGCGTTTTGGGAATCGTCGGACAACTGCATTTTCCAGCGGCGCAGGATGCTGTATTCGACACCCAGATTCCGGGAGGCTTCGGCAATGCTGTATCCCTTTTCGGTGATCAGCGCCACAGATTCCTTCTTGAATTCCCGGCTGTAGGTCTTTCGTTTTTTCTTTACCAATGGAACACCTCCTGTTGCCCGTATACATTGGGCTTTCAGTGGTGTCCACTAAATTGGGGTAAATTCAAAAGGCATCATAAACGATAAAAACAAAGCGGCTGTACCTAATGCAAACATAGGGTGTCGAAATACCCGCAGTTCCAGCATAGGGCTTTTCAGTGTTAACTGTCGCTTTGAAAAAACAAACAGTCCGATACCCCCGCATAGTAATGAAACAATCACCGAAGTATTTCTCAGTCCCATTGTCTCGACAGATGCAAGCCCGAATATCAGTCCGCCAAAACCGATGGTGGAGAACAGGATGGAGAGCTTGTCGATTTTGGGTTTTGTCAATGTCGAGTAATTTTTCAGAAAAACAGATCCTGTTACAATTGCAAGAACGGCAAAAGGGAGCATTGAGAAAAACAACCATCGCCATTCCATGTATTGCAGGATAAGTCCCGACAAGGTAGGCCCTATGCCCGGCGCGGCAATTACCACCATCATACAAATTCCCATAGCTGCTCCCCGTTTGGCCGGTGGGAAAATGACCATCATGGTATCTATCATAATGGGGAGCAACATTCCTGTCCCGGCACCCTGCAAAACTCTTGAAACCAGTACAAACGTAAAATTTGGGGCAATGCCGCATAATATTGTTCCAGTAGAAAACAAGAGCATTGCAAACAAGTAAAGCTTTTTGGTCTGAAAGGTTTTTATCAAAAAAGCAGTAACGGGCACCAAAATGCCGATTATCAGCAAGTAGGCAGTACCAAGCCATTGAACAGTGCCAAGCGATACGTTTAAGCTTTCCATCAGTTGGGGAAAAGCCACGTTTAAAATTGTTTCGTTCAGCAATGCAATGAATCCGCCAATAAGCAATGGCAACATTATTAGAACCTGCTGTTTCAGGCTTAACTCCTCTTGTTTTTTATGTGGATGAGGTGTGCTTTCCGGTACCATTTCATCAGAAGTATCAGTCATTTTTTATTCTTCACCGAAGCCTTTTTTTTGGCCAAGTTTCACAATCAGTTCTGTTTCGTATTGCAGATAATTTTTAAAATCACGTTGGTCATAATTGGTTAGTTTTTTTACTCCCATCAAGGTGTCAGGGGGAAGGCTGTTGTAATAGCTGGCCACTTCCACTGCCCGATTCTCTAAATCCTGCGAATCCACAGCTTCATTGGCAATATTGGCAGCCAGCGCTTCCGACGCAGAGATATACCGTTGAAGCAGATACTGTTTTGCTTTTGCCTCTCCAATGGTTTTGCTCAGAAAATAAGCTGCCCCGCCTTTGGGAAGCATGCCTATTTCCTGATAGATATTATGGAAAATTGTGTCATTGGTGATTATGCGATAATCACAACTTAACGAGATATTCATAAACAGGGAGATAACGTCGCC
The DNA here is from genome assembly GCA_963668455.2 of uncultured Desulfosarcina sp. GTDB lineage: Bacteria > Desulfobacterota > Desulfobacteria > Desulfobacterales > Desulfosarcinaceae > Desulfosarcina. Next base: position 656,621 of record CAXXOY010000005.1, on the reverse strand, counting down.
GGTACAGATGTGAATAAACATTTTATCCATGGACCGGATGGCCAGAACGGACTGATCCACGATGTTGCAGAAACGGTGCAGCTCATAGCGGTTCATGGTGTTGGAAAAACCAAAGTGCCCCAGTTCCTGTTCCGGGCAGTCAAATAGAAAAAAGCGCAGGTATTCGTCATGGCCCGATTTGCTGAATGCGGAATGGATAACCACAGTGCGGATTTCCCGGTCAGCAGCAAGTTCGGTAAAATACTCCTGCAGGAAATCTTTTCGGTCGAAACATTGCAGGTTGTGAAAAAAATTGCCGGAGAATTTCAGCCACAGAGTTTCATCATGGAACTCGGAAACAAAGAAACCCGGATAAGAAATTATAAAATCACTCTTCATGGTGTCACTCCTTGTTGTGTAGTAAGCGCTTCAGCTGACGTTTCACTTTCAAGGGTATGCCCAACGGCATGTTCCAGTGCCGCAAGTGCATCCAGATATCCGTACAGGGCCTGATAATAGTTGGTCCTGGCACCAGTCAGGTCGGTCTGAGCATCCAGCACTTCAGTGGAAGTTGCCGCTTCCTGACGATATGCCAGCTGGGTAATTCGCATATTTTCCTGAGCCTGAGCCAGGGTTACCTTTGAGGTCTTCACATTATGCTGCGCCACGCCCAGGTTAAGCCAGGCACTTTTAATCTCAACACGAATCTGATCCTGTACCTGTCTTATCGTCTGATCATAGGAGCGTTTTGCTGATGCGGCCTTCCCCACATTGGATCTGGTTTTAAAGCCATCGAAAAGTTGCCAGGAGGCTTGCAAAGAAAGGGACGCATTATGATCATTCTCATAATCATTATTATCCGCTATGGGGGTGTCACCGTTTTGCCAATAGCTGCCAACCAGAGAAACCGTTGGGTAATAACTGCTCTTCTCAAGCTTAACCGCCTTTTTTATGCTCTCGCTAACCAGGGTCATGGCCTGCAGTTGTGGTCTTTGGGCAAGCCCCGATGCCATCAAATCCGAAAGCGTCGAATGGATTGATCTGATACTGTCCACCTGCTCCACCTGGGTATCTGCGTTGATATCCCGTGCCAGCCAGCGGTTGAGTTCTGCCCTGGCTGTATCCACATCCGCGCGGCTGCGCTCTCTTTGCTGTACCGCATCGGAAAGCGCAACCTTTGCCCGGAGCAAATCGTTTTGTCTGATAATCCCATACTTGTAAAACCGCTGGGCATCCTCTTCATGGGATTGTAAGGTGGTTACTGCCTCATCAGCGGTTAAGAGAATCTTGTCGGCAAGCAGCAGATGATAATAGGCGGCTTTTACGCCGCGGGTAAGATCAAGAAAGACCTGTTCCTTCTCCTTTTTGCTGACCTCCACACCTATTTGGGCAATTTCATGTTGGGAGGAGACTGCAAAACCTGTGAATAGCGGTTGCACCAGTGTCACACCCCAGCCATATTGGGTGTCATGCGCTACCTGCACATCCTTGCCATTTTGTACTTGATAAACATGCTCCGCCATTTGCGTTATTGAATAATTTACCGACAGATTAGGCATATATCCTGACAACGCGCTTTTTTCAGTGAATTGTGCACCTGTAATATCTTCCAGAGCTTTTCTGCCCATGGGATTGTGCTCCTGGGCAATCTGGATGGCCTCATCCAAAGAGAGCTGCCCGTTTTGAGCGGCATCAGCAGTGGGCAGCGTTAGCACCCCCCACCCAGCCAGGACCAGAACACCATACAAATATATATAAAAATTGAATCGTTTCATTGCTGATTTCCCTTGTTAATTATTCTGAGCATTCCAGTTGTTCCTGCCTGATTTTCAGGTTCTTCCTCCGTTTTTTTCCACGGGGCTGCAAAACAACCCAGTAAAGTACCGGCATAACCAGCAGGGTCAGTGCCATGCCGAAAACAAGACCGGCTGACAGGACTGAACCCAGCGGTGCCCACAGCAAAGAGCCGCTGATGATCATGGGAACAACCCCCATTGCCGCAGCCATTGCCGTTAAAAATACCGGGCGCATACGCCGTTTTCCCGCCTGTATTGCAATGTTTTTAAGCGGCTCGTCAGGGTCGGCTGCGGCAAGTTTGTCTGCATATTCCACCAGGATAATGCCGTTTCTCACCACCAGGCCGGAGAGGCTTATAAGCCCGATAAAACCGGTGAAGCTCACTGGATTGCCGGTGATAAAAAGCCCCAGAAAGGCTCCGAACCAGCTCATGGGAATTGCAGCCATGATGATCAGTGTCTTGCGGATGCCCTTGAACTGGAAGAGCAGCACCATGAAGATGAGAACCAGGCTGGTGAGCAACGACGCCCCCTGCTGCCCCATAACCGTTTTCTGATCCTCGATCTCACCGCCGTAGCTGATGGTCATGCCCTTGGGCAGCTTGATGGCGGCGACCTGGGGCATGATCTCGCCCAGGATGTCATTGGGCATGCGTCCCAGCTGGGCCTCACTGCGCACGGTCATGCAGCGCATGCCGTTACGGCGGCGGATACGACCATTCTGCCATTCCGGCTCCAGGGTGGCCAGCTGCCTGAGCGGTACCCTGACTCCGGTCACAGGAGACACCAGATAGGTGTTGTCCAGATCCTCAAAGGTGCTGCGCTTTTCTTTGTCCAGGCGCAGCAGGAGGGTAACCGGATTATCGCCTTCCCAGAGAACCGATACAGGCAAGCCCTTGAAACCGCCGCCCAGTGCCCGGGCAACATCCTGGGTGGTAAAACCCAATCGGTTGGCGACCTCTTCGTCCACCTGGATGCGGATGCCGTAATAGTCCTCTTCAAAGGTGGTGCGGATGCAGTTGGTGCCTTCGGTCTTTTTCAGGATGTCGCTGACCTTGGCACCGATATGACGGATCTGTTCAAGATCACGCCCATATACCCGCACCTCGATGGGTGCGTCCACCGGCGGCCCCTGGCCAAGTTGTTTAATGAGGATTTCGCCGTTGGGCAGATAGTTGTGCAGCTGATGCAGATATAGCCTGACCAGTTCGTTGGTGTCCTCTACCGTGCGGGTCTGAATAAGGATCTGGGCATAGTTTTTCTCATCCTGCTGCGGTGCATAGGTCATATAGAAGCGCGGCGATGCGGTGCCGATGAAGCTGGTCACCTCGACAATGCGTTCGTCTTTTTTTAGTATTGCCTCAAGTTTTCGTACTGCCGCATCGGTTGCTTCCAGCCGGGTGCCCCTGTCCATATAGATTTCAAAGCAGAACTGGTTGCGCTCGGCATAGGGGAACAGGCGCACCGGTACCTGCTTGGCGACAAAGACCGTGCCAACTACCGCCAGGATGCCAAAGAGCACGGTGAGTACCGGCATCTTGAAGGCCAGCCCGAGGAGCCCGTCGTAGCCTTTTTGCACCAGATCAAGAAAGCTCAAGCGCTTTTTCTTGCTGTCTGCCGAATGCAGCCCGGTTTTGATGAGCACATGGCAGAGCAGCGGGATAAGCAGAACCGCCACAACCATTGAAATGATCAGGGCCACGGTGACCGCGATGGGCAAAGCGCGCAGAAATTCTCCGGCGTTGCCCGAAACGATCAGGTTCAGCGGGATAAAGGCGCAGATAATGGCAAGGGTGGCGGCAAAGACCGGCACAAACAGATCAGTGGCACTTTTCAAGGCCGCCTGCCAGGTACTCTCGCCCTGATCGAGCCGCTCCACATAGTCATCGACAATAACAATGGCGTTGTCCACCACCATGCCCAGCACCACAATCAGGCCGGCCAGGGTCATCTGCTGCAGGTTGATATGGAAAAATTCGAGAAAGCCAAAGGTGATCATGATGGTAATGGGGATCGCCATGGCTGCGACCAGTGCCACCCGGATGGGCAGCAGCAGCACGGTGACCAGGATAACCGCCACAATGGCGATGGCGAACTCCTTCATGAAATGGTTGATGTTCTCTTCAACCACCAGGGGCTGGTCAATGGTCTTGCGCACCGTCACATCCGGCGGGATTTGATCCCTTGCCAGAGCCAGCTGCCTGTCCACCTTTTCCCCGAATTCGACAATGTTAAAGCCGTTCTGCATCTCCACCGACAGGATCAGGGTTTTGGTGCCGTTGAGGCGGATCAGTGAGTTTGGTTCCTCATAGCGGCGTTGCACCTTGGCAACATCTTTCAGCCGCACGATACCGCCTTTTTTCGAGGTATAGATGATCTGGTTTTCAACCTGCTGGATGGAGGTGTACAGGCTGCTGGTATGCAGCGGAATCTCTGAATTGCCGTTTTTGATCTCACCGGCATAGGTGATCGTATTCATGGATTGCAGCGCACCTGCCACCTGTTCCTGGGTCACGCCGAAGCGCGCCATCTTGGCGGAATCGGTGGTGACATAGATCTGTTCGTCCTGCTCACCGTATCGTTTGAGCTTGGATACCTCGGGCAGCGGACGCAGCTCGTCCTCGACGATTTCCAGATAATCGCGCAGCTCCTTGTAGCCGTGGCGGTCAGAGGAAATGGCGATCAGAAGAGCTACGGTATCACCAAAATCGCTGTTGATGATCGGGCCTATAACCCCGGCCGGCAGGGAGGATTTCAGCTCAATGAGGTCATGGCGCGCCTTGGACCAGAACTTTTCCTTGTTCGTGACCCATTCCTGCAATTCGACCTGAATAACCATCTCGCCATCCCTGGTGGTGGATTCGGTCTCGTCTTTTTTGACCTCTTCATAACGAAAGAGCTGATTTTCCACCTTCTTGGTGACCTGTTCCTCCATTTCAAGGGCGGTTGCACCGGGATATTGCATGATAACCAGCCCCTGGCGGATGGTCATCTTGGGATCTTCTCTTCTGGGCATGTGCTGCAGGGAATGAATACCCGCCACAACCAGGATCATGGTCAAAAGCAGGGTGATCTGCTTATGTTTGAGGGCACCTTCAAATAATCTCATTGCCGGACCTCCCTTGTGGTCAGATCAGAAGGCGAGGTTTCCTGTTCAGCCGAAAGCAGGGTTACCGCAGTGCCGTCAGCAAGTTTATTCTGACCTGCGACAACAATTAATTCACCGGCTTTTAAACCATCACGGATCACAATGCCGTCTTTGTACGCGTTGCCAGGGGTGACGCGCCGCAAATGGGCTGTCTTGCTCTGTTGATCCACAACAAAAACATAGGTGATGGTATCTGCGTCACGGACAATGGCAACGCCTGGGACCGTGAGCACGGTAAGGGGGCGGTCGCACTGGATATTGGTCTGTGCGATCATGCCGGGACGCAGCAGCAGATCCTGATTCTGAAGCTCTACCTTGACCGGATAGGTGCGGGCCTGCACATCGGCAACCGCCCCGATCATAGTGACTTTTCCGGTAAAGGTCCTGCCTTGAAGAGCAGAGATGGAAACCTGGGCAGCTTTCCCCATGGTGACCTGATCAATCTCGGTTTCCGGAACCGGCACCCGGGCGTAGATCAGATCGGTTTTGACGATGGTAAAGGCAGGCGACTGGGCGGAAACCATCTGCCCAAGCTCAATGCTCTTACTGCCGACAATGCCGGTAATGGGGGAATAAAGGCGGGTATCCTTGAGTGCCTTGGCAGCAATGTTTCGGGCTGCCCTGGCCTCGGCCAGGTTGGCTTTAAGCTCGATGATGTTTTTTTCAGCGAACGCGCCTTCCTTGTAGAGCGGTTCATAGCGTTTATAGGCGTCACTGGCCCGAAGCACCGCAGCCTTTGCCATATCCAGGCTGTTTTTATAATCCTGGGACTCAATGGTCGCCAGCAGATCACCCTTGTTTACCTTATCTCCCTCATCCACCTTGACCAGATCCACCCGGCCTGGAACCAGGAAACCCAGCGGTGCGGTTTTGTCTGCCACCAGTGTGCCACTCACGGAAATGACATTGTTCGTCATCACTTCTTTGACTGGCTGAACAGTGACCGGGATTTCCTTGGGCAGGCTTTCCACCACTGATTCGGTTTTTTCCGATTTACAGCCACTAAGGCTTAAGCAGAGCAGCGCACTGCTCAATACCCAGAGAACTACAAAAAATTGTCTGAAATGCAAAACTCTCTCCTTTTTATTCACTGTTTTTTTCTCCTGCTTCTTAAATATTGTGAGACGCCGTGCTCTGATTCTCCTCAAAAGCCTGCGCCTATAACCTTTGCCTCAACCCATACGTTGTGATCAACAAGGGCAAATGGGCGCAACAGCTCTGCCAGTTTCACGCCAAGCTCGCTTTTTCCTTTGGGTTTTTGAGTGCCTGTCCAGTTCAGATGAATGGACCAGTCATTTTCAATCAGGTTGTTGCGATAGATCATCAACTTCACTTGTTGTTTCATTTTCGAATTCATCTGGGAGTGAATGTCGCCAAACAGCTCCGTTATCTCCCTGTGTACAGATGGATCCGTCATACGGGCGTTGATTATTTCCATCCATTGCATATTGCATCTCCTGTTGTGTTGGACACGTAGTAGCCCTCTTTGAACCTTTGCCTGCAAGGTGATCGCCTTTCAACTTCATAATATCTCCTGAGCAAGCAACGTGCCATTCCATAACATACTGTATTTACAAAAAAACTTGTAACGTTCAGTAAATTAACATACGAAATATAGTGACTTAGGCAACGGAATATGGTAGAAGCCGGACAAGATACGAAATATAGTGGAGAGAATATGATTGATGACAAAAGCTTTTTCCATCAAGGCACCATGACCATATGCGGCAGCCTGGATGAAAACCGGATGATCCGTGATTGTGAAAAGTATTTACAGCAGTTCATGCCGGTCGAGGGGCTCATGCTTTCCACCTATGAGCAGGGAAGTCGATCCATTCGTATTTTTGCCCATTCCCCAGCACTTCCGGTTCCTGACGGACTCCGTTCCATTTTTCTGTCACCTGAATCACAGGCCTTTATTCATCAGGAAACAGGAAATGGTGTTCTTATTCATTCCAGAAAACATTCCAATCCTGTCTCGGAAGACATTGATCGAGCACTTGGGATCAGGGCTTTTTCCGAAATGGTGCTGCACCTGAAGATTGATCAGGAAAAACTTGGCGTAGTCCAGCTCTTTTCCAATTCCCACAGCGAATTCACCGAAGAGCACGCCCGCCTGCTCCATCTGTTGCATGATCCATTTGCGGTAGCCCTGGCAAATGTATTACGGCATCGGGAGGTCCTTCGGCTCAAGGATCTCCTGGCTGATGATAACCGTTACCTTCTCCAGGAACTTCGCCAGACCTCAGGCAATGAAATTGTGGGAGCCCGTTACGGCCTGCTGGAGGTGATGGAACAGGTGCGGCAGGCTGCTCCATTGAACAGCCTTGTGATGCTGAATGGAGAAACAGGCGTGGGCAAGGAGGTGATCGCCAATGCCATTCATTATTCCTCACCCCGAAGCGAAGGCCCTTTTATCAAGGTGAACTGTGGCGCGTTCTCGGAAAACCTGCTGGACAGCGAATTGTTTGGGCATGAAAAAGGTGCTTTTACCGGCGCTGTAAAAAGCAAGCGGGGACGTTTTGCCCGTGCGCATCAGGGAACGCTGTTTCTCGATGAGGTCGGCGAACTGGCCCCTGCCGCGCAAGTGCGGCTGTTGCGGGTGCTCCAGGATGGCTATATTGATCCTGTGGGCAGCACAGAGAGCATCAAGGTAGATGTTCGAATCATCGCAGCCACCCACCGCGATTTACAGCAGATGGTAAAAGAAGGATCATTCCGTGAAGATCTCTGGTTTCGGCTCAATGTTTTTCCCATACAGATTCCACCGCTCAGAGAGAGAAAAACAGATATTCCGGCTTTTGTGCATCACTTTATCGAACGTAAATTAAAGGCTTTTAATTTGATTGAGCATCCGTCCATATCCCATAATACCATGGAAATGCTCATCAACTATGCCTGGCCGGGAAATGTCAGGGAATTGGAAAACATCGTTGAGCGGTCCTTGATTCAGCATCAGGGAAAACAGGGGGCAAAACTTGCGTTTCCCAGACTCACAGCAGATGGCAGTGTTGAATCAACCGCATCACATCCCTATAACGATACGGGAGAGTTCATCACCCTGGATGAGGCCATGCGCCGCCATATCCAGAGCGTATTGAAAGCGACTCACGGAAAAATTCAGGGAAAGAACGGAGCTGCTGATATTCTGGATATTCACCCCAATACGCTACGAAGCCGTATGAAAAAACTTGGCATCGTCAAACGTTGAGTTGCACAACAAATAAGAACTCGCTTTTTGACTCCCAAAGTATGGAAGAACATCAGAAGCTTGAAATATACCCCCGCCAAATACTTTTCATTTGGCCCTGACATTTTTGGGCAAACCAAAGGATCAACTTCATAAATTTTTTGAATTAACCTGGCCCAATTCTGCCTTGCTTCTTTTGAAGACATCTTATTTTGCATAATTGTCGGGATTGTGTTACCAATTTCCGCCCTTTTTTCTCATCCCCCTGGACTTGTTAGGCACGAAGTGAAGCGCAGCGGCGAATGCTCCGGGGTCGCACCAAATTAACCAATTGACATAAAAGAAAAAAACATGAAAAGATGGTCTCTAAAATAGCCTTAAACGACCACTTTTAGGGGCAAAACAACCATTTTAAGGGAACATGAGCGATGGCACGCGCTTATCGACATTTTGTTCCAGGATATATCTGGCACATTACCCATCGATGATTTTGAGCCGGAATTCAACCGGGTACGCCCAGACCCGGGTGCCTCTCGCTCCCCCGTTTGATTTCTTTTTCTTCTTCTTTTTTCATGGAGCACTCCTTTCGATGTAATTGATTCTTACACTCGGGAGTGCTACCCTATTTTTTCAGATCCGCTGTGCCATTAACTGGAAACTAAGACACCTATCGACAAGGCCGGCGCGGACCTATTGTTCCAGGTTATCAGCCAGCGTTACGAGCAAGGCGCTCTGGTCATCACATCCAACCGTGCCTTCAAGGATTGGCCGGGAATCTTCAACAACGAAAGTACGCTGACGTCCGCCATCCTTGATAGGCTGTTGCACCATGCCGAAACCGTTCTCATTGAAGGGAAAAGCTATCGTATGAAAGAGAAAATCGAAGGATAAAACCGCTATGAAAAGTCACCCGAGTCGTAAAAAAATCGGCTCGGGTGACCAAACTTCCCAGCGTATTCTGAGTGCGGACACAAAAAATGATGGAAAAATAGCTTGAAATGGACAAGAACAGTGAGGGAAGAATGATGGAGCCCCCTCGCGTTCTTTGGCCAGAGCATCGTAGGGGGCTCCTGCCACAAAAACCATAAATGGCAGGGACAATGATATCACCAGAAATCCTCAATCACAAAGCGCTATTTTCCCTTCTTCACAAGATTGACTTGGAGCTGGCAGAGCGGACACGAATTTGCCGCTGCCCTATTGCGGGGGGCCGTTACACTATGCCAACTATCCTCGAAAGCCTCGTGGTGGTCCTCCTGAAATTGATAAGGCATTTGAACTTCGCTATAGCCTTTGCTGCGGGCGTGACGGTTGCCGCCGCCGTGTCCTGCCGCCATCGGTTCGGTTTTGGCAGCGCCGGGTGTACTGGGCGCCGGTGCTTTTTATCGCCACCGCCCTCCGCCAAGGACGACATCCAGACCGCACCTTGGAGCAACTCAAAGGCCTTTTCGGACCGTGGCGTTCTACCGTCAACCACTGGAAACAGTATTTTCAAGAACTGTTTTCCCAGACAATCAACTACCGGCGTTTGGCCGGGCGCCTGATCCCACCGATTCATTCCAGTCATCTTCCAAGGGCGTTGCTGGTCCGATTTGAAAGCGCTACCGCAGACCCCGAAACGGCACTGGTGAACTGCCTGCGAACCCTTGCCCTGGGACCATGACGGCCTCGGTCGGTGAGGCGCCACCGTTTTGATTCTGCCTCACGCAGAAGATCGGCCGATGTCAAACCCGATCCAATCCGCTACAAGTATCCAACCCTCGATTCGCCCCTGTTTGCCTCCATGGGGGAGGCCAGAGGAAGCGAACAGGAAGGAGAGATCCCATGAGCGATTCCCAATTGCCCATGTGGCAGCGCTGGGCACAATTCCGATTTTCGGTGATCGGTGAACTGTTGTCCTGCCCGCCACCAAAAGGAGAGTTGCAACAGGCCATCGGTCAGTTGGCCCAAAAAAACTACCGGCATCCCATCGATTCCAATCGGCTGATCAGTTTCGGTGTGTCGACCATCGAACGATGGTACTACAAAGCCAGGAGCGCTTCCGACCCGATCGCCGTTTTGGGACGGAAAATCCGTTCGGACGCGGGTGTAAGGTGGTCAATGCCCGAGGCATTATTGCAGGCGTTAAAAGAGCAGTACGAAAATTACCCCCGGTGGAACGTTCAACTGCACTACGACAACCTGAAGGCAATGGCTAAAGAGCAGGCCAGCCTTAAAGACGTGCCCAGTTACAAAACCGTACTGCGTTGCATGCGCGAAAACGGTTGGCTGAAAACGAACGAACCCGCACAACCGACCGATGGCCAATTACAAGCCGCAAAGCGACGACAGCATCGTGAAATACGCGGGTTCGAAGTCTCCCATGTCCATGGCCTCTGGCATCTCGATTTTCACCATGCGAAAATCCGCATTCTCGACAATAAAGGCACGTGGCACCGCCCCGTGGCGCTGGCCATTATCGACGATCACTCACGACTTTGCTGTCATTTGCAATTATATCTGGCCGAAACGGCAGAGTGCCTGATCCATGGTTTATCCCAGGCATTCATGAAACGGGGATTACCGCGGGCACTGATGACCGATAACGGGGCGGCCATGCTGGCCGAAGAAACCCGCCGGGGTTTGGAACGGTTGGGCATCGATCATCAAACGACCTTGGCGTATTCGCCTTATCAAAATGGCAAACAAGAGACGTTTTGGGGACAGTTGGAAAGCCGTTTGATGGAGCTGTTGCGTGGGATCGAAGATCTGCAGTTGGCCTTCGTCAACCAAGCAACCCAAGCCTGGGTCGAGCAGGACTATCACCGAAAATACCACCGCGAAATCAATACGACGCCTTTAAACCGGCTGCTGGGCGGTACCGATGTCTCCAGGCCGGCGCCTGACGGTGACGCGCTTCGCCTGGCCTTTACGCGTCGAATCACAAGACGGCCACGGCGCAGCGATGCCACCGTTGTGGTCGATGGCATCCGTTATGAACTTCCCTTTCGTTTTGCTCATCTGCCATCGGTGATCCTACGGGCGCCCGGATGGGATAGAAGCCAGATGGTGCTGGTCGATCCGGATACCGACGCCCCCCTGGCGCGTCTTTTACCCCAGGACAAAACCAAAAACGCATCCGGAAAACGTCGCCTCATCCAACCTCACGGAAATACGGCGGCGCCGGTTCCATCAACCCATAGACCGCTACCGGCGCTGCTTCGAAAATGGATGGCCGACTACGCGGCAACGGGTCTGCCCCCGGCTTATATCCCCAAGGAGGAGATAGAAAGATGAACGATGCCGATATCCGTAGCTTGTACGGACTCAAATACAACCCGTTCCTGCCAGATTTACCACCGGAAGCCTTGTATGCCATACCCGGCACCGAGTCATTCGGCCTGCGTGCGCGATCCATGGCCGAGAGCGGCGGTTTTGCATTGATCACCGGCGAACCGGGATTGGGAAAAAGCAAGACGCTACAAAAAATCGCCCATCAACTCGAACAAATACCCGATCTGACCGTCGGTGTGATGCAACGCCCCCAAAGCAAACTGGGGGACTTTTACCGGGAAATGGGGGAGTTGTTCAACGTCAACTTGTCCCCCTCCAACCGCTATGGCGGCTTCAAATCCCTGCGGGATCGTTGGCAGCGCCATTGCCAATCGACGTTGTTAAAACCGGTTCTTTTAATTGACGAGGCCCAGCAGGTATCGACCGAGTGTCTGACCGAGTTGCGGATCTTGCAAAGCCATCGGTTCGACTCGCAAAGTCTTTTGTTTACCATTCTGTGTGGGGACAATCGGTTGCCCGACAGGTTCCGAACCGCCGACTTGTTGCCCCTGGGCAGTCGTATTGGTTTGCGACTATTGCTCGAACCGCTTTCTCCCGAACAGCTTCAGGATTATTTGTATTTTGCTCTCGAAACGGCCGGGAACAGCCAACTGATGTCCGACGAATTGATCCTTACGTTATCCGGACACGCGGCAAACAACCTGCGGGTACTCAACCAAATGGCCGCCGAACTGCTCGCCATGGCGGCCCAACAGAACCTGCCGCGCCTTGATGAGTCTTTGTTCTTTACGTTGTTCTCACCGTCAGCGACTAAATCCCAACGCAGGAGAAAAAAATGATCATTGGTTGTTCATAGCCAGTGAGATACCGGTTGCCCGGTGAAACGGAGACAGGCTCTGCTGGGGAGCAACCTGTCGAGGGATAGCCGGGTGCAGGAGGCATTGAATAATGCCACAGAGGGGAGCGGCAGAGCACACTTGCTGTTCCCCTCGCTTTTTTTGGCTTTATTCAAGCCTTCCTGCTCATGCCTTAAAAAACCCAATCAAATCAGATTGCGCGTAGCGCATCCTTATCGAATTAATCCATCACTTTTCGTGACCGCGTTTCCATCAGTTAGCGCGTCCACGCTCACCACGCCCAATATGTCTCAAAGCCCTTTGTGGCATTCCGAGTGGGCTCCAGGTCGCAAATGTTAGCAAACAGATCCTCTGCATCGATTATCGTTGATGTTCCCTGGTTCATAGATCTCTCATATAGCCCATTTTTACCGCCAGCCATTCACATATATAAACTTAAATAGATTTACCTAATAAAATATCAATTCATAGTCAAGAATTTATCTTGCATCAGATCCGTTGGATTACCGCATGTCATTCTTAAATACAGAGGATAACGGGGGCAATGCTTTTAGGGGACGTCCATTCATTAATTGGTTTACAAATCATGGCCATTATGATATACGGAAAAAATACCTTGAAAAGCTCGCATCGACGCCCCTGAGCGCCACATCACCTTATTGTCAGATGGCTTAACGCTGAAAGATATTCTATGACGACAAAACCGGGGCAGCCTTCTGGAACGGCCGGGCGTTGTCTGAAAACCCAAAACGATCGCAGCCAATCTGCGAAAAAGGGGATTAAGGCCAATGGCTTCATCAATACTTAAAAAAATGCTGCTTGCTTTCCTTTGTATTTCCATCGCACTAGGTTGCACGCCATCCATGGCGAGCGACTCACAGGGGAATTATCCCGTCACCGGCAATGCCTTTGCTCTGGATTTATACGGCCGATTGGCTAGTTCCGGAGGCAATTTTTTCTTCTCGCCGGCAAGCATTGAAACAGCCATGGCCATGGCTTACGGTGGTGCCAAGGGCCAAACAGCCTCACAGATGGCCAAGAGCCTGCATGTTGAAAAATTCGGGCAGGGCGTTCACCAGGCATTCAAGGCCTTGCTACAGCAACTGAATACCCCACGAATGGTAAAATCCTACGAACAGATTGGTGATGATCTCAAGAGGGTTGAGAAACCCGCCTACGAATTGGTTATCGCCAATGCACTTTGGGGGCAACAGGGGTATCCCTGGAATAAGACGTTTCTGGATCTGACGGAATCCAATTACGGAGCCGGCCTGCGGCAAGTCGATTTTGCAAGCCATCCTGAAAAGGCCCGCAAGACGATAAATAACTGGGTGGAAGAGACAACCCGGGAGCGAATCAAGGATTTGATTCCGGAAGGCGCGATCAGTTCCATGATGCGCCTGATTCTGACCAACGCGATCTATTTCAAAGCCGCCTGGGCCAACGAGTTCCCCGATCATGCAACCCGGGACATGCTTTTTCGACTATCCGAATCCAGTCAGATTCCGGTATCGATGATGGTTCAAAAAAATAATTTCTCTTACCTGGAAACCGAAAACCTTCAGGTCTTGGAGATGCCCTACAAGGCCGACGAACTGGCCATGGTCGTATTTCTTCCCAGGCGTGTGGACGGGTTGGACGATCTTGAAAAGTCCCTGTCGGCAGACAAACTGGAGGGTTGGATGGCTGGCCTTCATCGCGAAGAGGTCGACGTCTATTTCCCGAAATTCGAGTTCACCAGCAGCTTCAACCTATCTACCATTCTCAAGGATCTGGGTATCGTGGACGCTTTCTCACCGGTGTCGGCCGATTTCTCAGGCATGACCGCCGCTGACAAGCTATTTATCTCCGAGGTCATCCACAAAGCCTTTGTTGCCGTCGATGAAGATGGCACCACAGCTGCGGCGGCAACGGCGATTATGATTAGAGCGACTTCCATGCCCATGCCCAATCCTGATCCAAAGATTTTCAGAGCCGACCACCCGTTCCTATTCTGTATTCGCCACAATCCCACGGGCAGGATTCTTTTCATGGGGAGAATTATTGATCCTCAAACCATATAAATTGATGACATCAAGGATCTATCAGACCCACATCGTTGAGTTTGAGCCGAACTGCCGACAATTCATACATCTTATGGATGGCTTCTTCAGATGAATTCAATCTTTCCTAAATTTTCATTGCCCATGATCTGGTAGTTGTCGAACATATGGGGAAATTCATGGCGCCCAACTAATTTCAGGACAGGCTGGAACTATTTGCTTTAATTAACTAAATTAGGCGATTCTCATGGGAACCAAAATTTGAATCACCTAATTTAGTTAAAAAAAAGGAGGGCCACCAAGGCCCTCCTTTTTTATCTTACCTATTAATCAAACGGCCTATTTTCTGCCGCTATACTCCTGATAAGCCATGGCCACCGTGCGGTAGACAAGGTGAGCCAGCTTGGAGAACGGGGTGTAGGCGAACAGCGCCCATACGGCGATCAGATGAACAAAATAGATGATCGCCGAAAGGCCGTACATACCACCCAAGCGTGCCATTTCGGTCAACATACCGGTTAGGCCCAGAGTCAGCACCATGCCGACCAAGTACCAATCCCAGTAAGTAGATGGTTGATCTTTCTTGGCCAGACGGTTTTTCAGCATCAACAGCCCGCCGATAACCAAGGCAATGCCGGCAAAGTTTGCCAGCCATTTAACCGGGTTGATCTGCTGGTAGGGGCCTTCAATATGGAAAACCCATTCGGCTGCGAAAAAGCAACCGGTGACAATAGCACAACCAATGAACCCGAAGAGTACCATCATATGCGCTGTCGAGCGTTCCTGGT
This sequence comes from uncultured Desulfosarcina sp., assembly GCA_963668455.2. Taxonomy (GTDB): domain Bacteria; phylum Desulfobacterota; class Desulfobacteria; order Desulfobacterales; family Desulfosarcinaceae; genus Desulfosarcina. Next base: position 641,548 of record CAXXOY010000005.1, on the reverse strand, counting down.
TCTCTCCGCACTCGGTAAATTTGTTATGTTTCATGATTGTGGGGACGACTCTTACCAGCGCTTCGATAAATCCCTTGGGATCGATTTTTTCCTTGTCGGTCTTGCCTTCCAGCAAGGCATTGGCGTGCATGTCGGCTATGAATCGCTTCAAGCCCAAGGCAAAAATCGCGATAGAGGCGGTAAGGGTGGGAATCATAATGATATCCACCAAAAGGTTTCCGATATAGTCTGCCTGCCACAGGTGATCACCGCTTGGAGCGAAGTTCAGCCAATGTACACCGACAAGCTTGAGCAAAAGGCCCAACACCAGGATAAGAACCGCCGGAACCGCCAGCAGTATGGGAAGTTTCTTGGGATCGCTGACCATCTGAGCAATCTTTTTGGGCTTGGCATATTCAATGATCGTGGCCGCGCGAACCGCTGAAAGCACTTCACCCGGATGAGCGCCACGGGGGCACAAGGTGGAGCAGTCGCCACAGTTATGGCACAGCCAGATGTCGCCATTGCCGATCAAACGGTCTTTTAATCCCCAGGATGCAGCAATCATCTCTTTACGGGGAAACGGTTTGGTGTCCGGAGAGATCGGGCAGGCCACCGCGCAGGTAGCGCACTGAAAGCACTTTTTAACATCGGCGCCGCCCAGTCTGCCCAGTTCTTCAATAAAACTCACATCAGGATCGACCAGATATGAATTGGCCATTGGTAACCTCCTCATTTGGACAAATGGGTAAGCAAGGCGGCCCAAGCCGCCTTGCTCTCATATCGTTAATTAATTAGAAACCCTTGAACGGGTTGGGACCGAGCGCCTCGATGGAATCCACAAAATCGTTGATGATCTTGGGAACCTTGTCGTAATCGTCGATGGCGACCTCGAACTGCGCCACGCGCTCGTTTTCCAGGGCCAGGCTGGCCAAAGCGTCGCCGATCTTCTTCATACGAATATCGGCCAGTTCCGACCCCTTGACAAAATGGCACTGATAATCGTCGCCATGTTTGCAGCCCAGCAGAAAAACGCCGTCCATGCCCTGGGAGAGGGCGTCCTTGATCCAGATGACGTTCATGGAACCCAGGCAGCGGATGGGGATGATACGAACATCCGCCGAATACCCCGAGCGGTTGAGGCCGGCCATATCCAGCGCCGGGTAGGCGTCGTTTTCGCAAACCAGGCCCAGGATGCGCAGTGGCGGTTCGCTGTAATCGTCCTCTGAAGGAACACTGATGGATTTAACCATGGAGCCGATGCTGTCAATATTGTAATCGGCAAACCCGATGATACGTTCGGGGCAGGCGCCCATGCAGGTACCGCAGCGGCGGCAGCGAGTGGGATTGGGTTTCGGCGTACCCTTTTCATCATCGTCCAGGGCTCCGAAGGGACACTCTTCAGTACAGCGTTTACACTGGGTGCAGCGTTGGAAGAAGAAATCCGGGAAGGTCATGTCGCCAGAGCGGGGATGCACGGCCACGCCGCGGTTGACCGACTCCAGGCACTGAATGGCCTTGAGGGCCGCGCCGCTGGCATCCTCCATGGACTCTTCCATGGTCATGGAGCGACGGATGGCACCGGCGGCGTAGATGCCGGTTCGCTGGGTTTCATAGGGGAAGCAGATGAAATTGGAGTCCACATAGCCATTGAACAGGCCGATATCTCTGAATCCGGGACCTTGACGGTAGGCCAGGTTGACCACCGGATCATCCTTGGTCGCGGGAACCATGCCGGCGCCCAGGACCACGAGGTCGGCCTTGACCTGCAATTTCTCGCCAAGCAGGGTGTTATCGGCATCCACGATCAGACCGTCACCGTTTTTAGCGACGCCCATCACGGAGCCCTTGGTCATGAAAATTCCAGGATCCTGCTGTAAACCCTTGTAGAAAAGCTCGGAGAAGCCCGGGGTACGCATATGCTGGTAGAAAATGAAAGCCTTGCCGTCGCTATAATCCTCGCGCACATACTTGGCCTGTTTCAGGGAAACCATGCTGGTCACCGCGCCGGCATAGGCAAAGTCTTCATCCGAATCACCCTTGCCCGGGCTCTGCACGAAAACCACCGATTTGGCCGGCTGGCCATCTGAGGGGCGCACGATTTTTCCGGCCTTGGCGATCTCTTCGAACTGGGCGTTGGTCACCACATCGGGAATCTCGCCATATCCCAAGTGAGAGAAATCGCCGTCCGAAAGATCGTCCGGGCGCCAACCAGCGGCCAGAATAACGGCACCGAACATCTCGCCCTCCGGATCGAACTGCAGAATGTCTTTCCGGCCTTCGTTGTATTTCAGGTAGGCTTCGTGCTGTTTTTCGACATCCAGTTCCTTGCCGCTTTCATCGACTTTCATCTCCTCGGGAAGCGGAAAGGGGACGTCAAACGGAATCTTCTCACCCGGCTTTTTCATCGTGACCGTGAATTCTCCCGGCTGACCGGCGATACGCGCCACGACGGTGCCGGTTCTCACGGTGATGTTGTCCATGGCCTCGACTTCGGCGATCTTGGCCTCGACCACCGGCGAAATCAGCGCGTCATAGGGCGCGGAAACAGGAATCTGTTTTCTCACCTTGGCCGCATAACCGCCCAGGCTGTCGGTTTTCTCGATGATGGTTACCTCGAAACCGGCCTTGGCCGCGTCAATGGCAGCCGTCATACCGGTGATGCCGCCACCCAGAACAAGGATTTTCTTGGTCAAATTATCCAGCTGATAAGGCTCGGGCAGCGAGACCTTCTCAACTCGAATCATGCCCATGCGGATGTAATCCTCGGCCATCATCTGGACACGGTCGAAATTGTCTTCGTCTTCCTTTTCTTCCTCGGTCAGCGCTGGAAAATCCTTGCGCGGGTGCGACCAAGCCACGCCTTCCCTCAGGTTAACGCGATCAACAATGCAGCCGTCGAAGCGAAAAATATCAAAATTGACCCGGCGAGAACAGGCGGCGATAACGAGGCTGTTGGTGCCGTCCTCGATATCCTTTTTGAGCAGTTCAACACCATCCTTGCCACACAAAAACGGATGGGTCTTGACGGGCACCCCCTCGTCCTCGGGAATCCCGCACAGGGCTTTCACATCGAGAGCGTCCCCGATGCCACAACCTTCGCAGATATACACACCATATTTCTTATCCATGGGTTACCTCCTACCTTTTCACCAGGGTTTGTATGGCTTTCAAAGCCATGCCGGTCGCGTTCTGATTGGATGAAATCACATCAGCCGGCTTGGTGGCGCAGCCAGCGGCAAATATGCCACCCTTCTCATAATCGTTGACGAAAAAGCCATCGTCAGTGATTTTCAAGTCGGCCGGCAATTTGGTGTTGGCGGCAGTAGGCTGCATGCCTGTAGCGAGAACAACCATATCCACCGTCTGATGAATCTTCTCGCCGGTAACCGCGTTTTCGGCAACCACGGTGATATTCTGGGTATCCGGGTCTTCGCTGACCTCGGCGACCTTACCCTTGATAAAGATGACGTTCTCATCTTCCTTGATCTTATTATAGAACTTTTCGTATCGATCCCCGGGAGAGCGGATATCGATATAGAAAATATAAACTTTGGTATCCGGATACTGTTCACGAATATAGGTGGCGTGCTTGAGTGATGCCATGCAACAGATGTAGGAACAATAGGGCAGGTGATTCTCGTCACGAGAACCGGCACATTGGACGAAAGCCACACTTTCCGGGGCTTTATCGTCGGACGGACGTTGGATCTTGCCCTTGGTGGGACCGGAATTGGCAGCCAGGCGCTCCAGCATCATGTTGGTTATGATATTGTCGTACTGGCCAAAGCCCAGGTTGTCTATGCGGTGAGCATCGTAAGGTTCCCAGCCGGTAGCCCAGACGATGGCGCCCACGGGCAGGTCAACCGTTTTGGCCTCCATTTCAAGATCCACCGCGTCGTATTTACAGGATTCCTTGATTTTGTCGGCCTCCTCGGTGCCGATAACCTGAGGAGAAATCACATATTTCGAGGGAAATGCCATTTCAAAGGGCAGGTAAGCGGCCTTGGTCCGGCACATATCGAAGTTGTAGTCGTCGGATACTTCGCTCTCGCAAGCGTCACCACAAGCGCCGCAACAGGTACAGTTCTCGTTCACATAACGGGGGTTTAATTTAACGCTGACGGTATAATTGCCGGCCGAGCCCTCTACTTTTTCGACTTCCGCCAGGGTGAACACCTTGATTCTGGGGTTATCCTTGATTCGCCGAAAATTGATCTCCAAACCACAGGTCGGAGGGCATAGCTTGGGAAAATATTGATTTAGCTGTGCAACTCTTCCGCCCAGATAAGGATTCTTTTCGACCAAAAACACTTCATACCCCACTTCAGCGGCCTCAATGGCCGTGGTCAGACCAGCGATACCGCCGCCAACCACCATAATGCTTCCACTCGCAGGGGCTGCTTTGTCGTTTGTCATGCTATCCCTCCGTGCATCAACGTTTTTCTATAAATCATAAATTTAATTGCGGATCCTGACTGCCTCGATTTTTCGGGCAATACCCTTTTATTGAAACCGGAAACAGGGAACTGGAAAGGGCTCGAGCATTAAAAACGCACTTCTCCAGGTGCCGGCTTCAGGCTCCAACGGCAAGCTTTGACCATCACCCGCATTGGGGCCGCTTAATCCACCCAGATGGGTACTACCCGAAAACAGTTACCGACCATTCGGTAATAAAAACCTCCAGGCGCCCATGGGGCACCTGGAGGTGTACAACTATTCGACTAAAACAACCGTCGGCATTCTATCAATCCGGAATGATCTTGACGTAGTCAACCTTCTTGACATCCCATTCCTTCTTTGCCGGGTCGTACTTGGAATTGGTGAAGCAGAACCAATTCTCATCGTCCTGTCCCGGATAGTCCGCCTGATAGTAGAAGCCCGGGTAACGGGTTTCTTTACGGTACTGGATGTGACGCAGGTGAGATTCCACAGTCCAGATACGATGCTCGATTTCCCAGCATCTCATCAGTTCGTGCAGGTCACCGGCAGCCAGTTTCTCGCAGTCCTCGCGCATGGTCTGGAGCAGGTCCATGACGACTTCCAGGGATTTGGTGGTGGTCATGTAGTATGTAGCGGTTCCAGCACCATACTCATGGGTAGCCTTCATCAGCCGATACATCATCCCGTTGGGTTTGATGTAATTGGGGTTGATGTCCACGGCGGTGGTGTATTCGCAGTTATCCAAGTAGGTGCGGACCGGTTTGTACACCAGGTCGACCAATTCTTCCTTGGACTGTTTCAAAGCCGGTTTGAAATCGGCGAAGTCAACTGCGTAACGCACCATCTGTTTGGCGGCGATACGACCTTCGGCATGGGAACCGGAGGAGAACTTGTGACCGGAGCCGCCCACGCCGTCGCCGGCGGTGAACAGACCTTCAACAGTCGTCATTTGTTTGTAGATCTTGCCGTTACGGGCTTTGATCTTGTAGGAATCCGGGACCCATTCATAGTCGGGGCCGGAGGTCCACAGACCGCAGCAACCGGAGTGAGAACCCAACAGGTAAGGCTCGGTAGGCATGATCTCGGAGTTTTTCTTCTCCGGCTCACAGTCCTGAGCACACCACAGGTTGGCCTGGCCGCAGGTCATATCCAAGAAGTCTTCCCAAGCTTCGGACTCGAGATGCTTGAGTTCTTTCTTGTCCATGGTCTCGCCGAGGGTAGCCAGAGCGGTGACGGTATCCATCTGGATCGGTCCACGGCCTTCTTTCATCTCAAACAGCATGAGGTGGTTACGCAGACAGGTCGGGGTAATGGCGGCGGTTCCGTAAGGCGCATAATTTTCCAGCTCTTTCTTGGCGGCATCGCTGGCGGCATAATTTTCGCCCAGGCCGTTGAGAGCTTTGGCCTTGAACAGCAGGAACCAAGCACCAACCGGGCCGTATCCATCTTTAAAACGGGCCGGGGTGAAACGGTTTTCCATCATGGTGAGTTCGGCACCGACCTTCATGGCCATGGTATAGGTGGAACCAGCGTTCCATACCGGATACCAGGCGCGGCCTTTACCTTCACCAACCGAACGGGGCTGGTAGATATTTACCGCGCCGCCGCAGGCAACCATCATGGTTTTACATTTGATGATGTAGACAATGTTTTCGCGAACGGAGAAACCAACCGCGCCGGCGATCTGATTCTCAACGTTGGCATCCAGGAGCAGTTCGACGATGAAGCAGCGCTCAATGATGTTGTCTTCGCCCAGTGCCAGTTTGGCGGCTTCGGCGACGATACGCTTGTAGGACTCACCGTTGATCATGATCTGCCATTTACCGGTACGGACAGGCTGGGCGCCACTCTTGAGGGTACCCATTTTCTGGCCTTTTTTACCGTCCAGGTTTTTTCCGTCTTCGGTTTTCTTCCAAACCGGCAGACCCCATTCTTCGAACAGATGAACGGAATCATCGACATAGCAGCCAAGGTCGAAAATCAAGTCTTCACGAACCAGGCCCATCAGGTCGTTACGGACCATGCGGACGTAGTCTTCGGGAGCATTTTCGCCAATGTAGGTGTTGATGGCGGACAGACCCTGGGCAACGGCACCGGAACGCTCCATGGCGGCCTTGTCGCACAGCAGAACGGTCTGATCGTCTTTCAGCCATTTTTTAACTTCAAATGCGGTACCGCAGGCAGCCATACCACCACCGACGATGAGAACATCAACTTCTTTTTCGACAACTTCAGGATCCCGTACGGCCTTGAGTTCACCCACAGGTTTATTTGGTAATGCCATATTTTATCCTCCTGTAGAAATACAGTTTCTTTTAATAAATTTACCAGATAAAGGGTCCGGTATTAAACCTTCGGAGTCGGAACGGTGTAGCCGTCCGCTTCCTGGGTGGACAGCAACGGACTCTCGAGATCCTTGCCCTTGAGGTCGGCGTAGGCGTTGGCCTGGCCCTCGGGGGTGGTCCGGATGGGGAATTTGAAGCGTTTGATAAGGCCGTTTCTGAACTTACAGGTCCACATGACGTCTTCGGTACCCATCATGGGCATGATTGAGCTTCCCAGCGGTACAAAGTCGGCATAGCCGCGGACTTCAATGGCCTGGGTCGGGCAGATTTTGACGCAGGAAAAACATTCCCAGCACTGATCCGGTTCCTGGTTGTAGGCTTTCATGGCGTTGGGATCCAGCACCATCAAGTCGTTGGGACAAATGTACATGCAAGCGGTTTTATCGCCACCCTTGCAGCCGTCACATTTTTCCTGAATTACGAAACTTGGCATTTAGTATACCTCCTACGGTTAGTTAAAAAAGAGTTCACTCAACCTACTTTCCGAAACTAAGGTTTAAACCTTTGGTTCGTCACACCTCCCTTCCATTTGGTGCAGCCCGAATGGTTTCGGTTCGGACCCAAACACCCTATAAATTCTAAACCCTATATCTATTCGTTACCCCCATACCCGTTCGCGAACGTGTGTATCGGATAAAAATCAATGCGCTCCGGCATCGTCTGGTTCGATTAAATGTCGTATAAATTCGGGAAGATACTTACAGCCTAATGCAAGATAAAATCAATATCACCCAGCATTTTTATTGTCAAGAAATTTCGATAGTCAAAAAGGCTTAAAGATGCAGCAACTTACAGGCAGCCACGAATCCAACCACATGTCGTCGGGCAAATCATGATAAGCACAATATATGGTGGAAAAAAGTTTTCTCCCCGGAAAAAAGAAAACCCACCGGTTTCGATACGTTTTAAAAAGTCGGTACAACTGAGTATTTCATTTGAACGATGGACGGAAAATTGGCGTTGACATGTCGGGTCAACATGCTACCACTGACAAGCCCAATCGTTGATGGATTCGTAAAAAGTCCGATATCGGCGTTACGCTTCATCCTTCGTCATTGCGGAGTACGATAAGTACGCCTCATTCCTCAGGATTCGCAAGCCTTGATCTCGAACTTCTTACGAATCCATCGGACTGGCGACTTTTTACGAGACTGTCAATCGTTGATTCAACAACCGAGGAAATCGTAAATGACCGATCCCATTGCGCCTTTGCAAGCCGACGAGCCCTTCTTTTTCTCCTGCTCGCCCCGGGTGGCCTGCTTTAACGCCTGCTGCCGGGACTTGAACCAGGCGCTGACGCCCTATGACGTGCTTTGTCTCAAACGCCACTTGGAACTGTCCTCGGGAGAATTTCTGAAAATGTATACCGAAACGCATACGGGGCCGGGAACCGGGTTGCCCGTGGTTTCCATGCGCTTTTCGGATAACGCGGGTCTGGCCTGCCCGTTCGTCACCGATGCCGGTTGCAGCGTTTATCCTGCCCGGCCCGGCTCCTGCCGCACTTACCCTCTGGCCCGCGGTGTTTCCCGTGACCGAAATACCGGTCGGCTGACCGAACACTGGGCCGTCATCCGCGAGCCCCACTGCCTGGGCTTTGAAACCGGGCGTTCTCAAACCGTGGACACCTGGATTGCCGATCAAGGCATCGATGTTTACAATCGCATGAACGACAAGATGCTGGAATTGATCGGATCCAAAAACCGTTATCGGCCAGGTGTACTCAGCCCCACCGAGGGGGAAAAAGTCTACACCGCCCTGTACGAACTGGATGCATTCCGCGAAACCCTTCTCAGCACATGCAAAAATGCCGGGCTTAAGGTGGACCCCAAGATTCTTCAAAACGCCGGAGAATGCGACGAAGATCTCTTGATCGTCGCCATGGCCTGGGTCGGTGAGACAATTTTCGGCTGTCTAAAAAATGAGAGGTCCGGGAGAAAATGAAAACCCAACAAAAAGTCGCTCTTGTGCTCGGTAGCATCAAAGGCATAGGCAAAGCGATTGCCCTGGATCTGTTAAACCGGGGTATCACCGTGGCAGGCACCTGGTTCGACTGGCCCGAAAGCCTCCCGGCCATGCAGACCGATTTCGCGGCCACAAAAAACGAGCATATGATCGAGAAAATCGACCTGCTTGACACCGAAGCCATCCCCGGGCTGATTCAGCGTGTCGTTGATCGATTCGGCCGCCTGGACATTTTGATCAACAACATCGAACGCGGCGGTTGGCCGGTGGTGCACGGCGCCTATATCAAAAAGCAATGGGATCTTGAAATGGCCACCACCTTGCGGGCCAAACAATGGGTTTTCGAGGCGGCTTTTCCCCATCTGAAAGCCGCTGGAGACGGCGTCGTGATCAACATCTCATCCATGGCCGGGATCGTCGGTCGCGGCGGGCCGGCCAGCTATCTTTTCAACGATGGCTATGCGAGTGCAAATCGCGGGATTTCCTCATTGACCGAAACATGGGCGCGCTTGGGTGCGCCCCGGGTGCGGGTCAACGAATTGATGCTGGGCGTCGTGGAAACCCGCCACGGACCCGGAACACGAGGATGGGGGCTGCTGACCGAAAGGCAGCGGCAGGCCATTGTGGACCATACCCTGATGGGGCGAACGGGCCGCCTGGACGATGTCGTCAAAGCCGTTCGCTTTTTACTGGACGATGCACCGTTCATGACCGGCAGCGTCCTGCGTCTGGATGGCGGTTACCCGCTGGGCGGCGAGACCGTGGCGCCCATGCCGGATGGCGTTGTCTAACGATCAATCGACGCCGGCCCGCGCCCGCGCCGCAGGCAGTTGCGGGGCTTTTCGCTGGACAGGGCCAGTTGGAGATAGTTCTGCTGGTTGTCCATGGCCACCTGGTAGAGATCTCTATCGATCTCCCAACGCGCCTTGAAATGATGGATCATTAACCGATTGACCGAAGCGAGCTGATGTTCCAGGCGATCCATTATCTTAAAGTAAAACTCCCTCGAACTTTTTAAAAAATCCAGCTCGTCGGCGCAATCGCTGACACGCGCCTCGTTCATTTCGCCATACAACGCGTCCAGTTTTTCCAGATAGCTGCGATCCGACATCTGAGACAACAGGTCCGCGGCGGCCAGCATTTTGCCCAACCTTTCGGTGGACGAATCGGGGAAAGGGATCTCCGACAGATCGATCGCCAAATCCGTACAGTGAATCATGGTGATGCAGGCATGCACATCCTTATGGGAAATCCCCCAGGCCGCATAATGGCGTTGAACGAATTCCATCCCGCGGCGCACATGGATCGCGGCGAATTTAGCACCGGTTCCAAGGGTGTCTTCGCTGTGCTGCAAATACCCCGCATCGTGCAACAGGGCCGCGACCGACGCGCAATGAATATCGGTTGGGGAAAAACAAACGCCCGAAGCGGCAGCACCATGCAGAAGCCGAACCATGGCCAGAAAACAATCCGTCGCGTGTTTCAGATTGTGATAATCGGTGTTACAGCCTCGCATATCCGGCCACTCACCCTCGTAAAGAGCGACGGTTTGATTAAACGCCGACCGGATAGCATGTGTGTCCGAGGTGGAAGAAAACATCTTTATGACAAGAAGCGCCTCCTCAAGAACATCTTGGGGGGTGTCCATTCTGATCAGGCTCGACAGCTGGGTATCGTGCATTATAAAAAACCACCTTAACGTGCAGAGTTACGGCGCCGGCCGCCCTGGAACCGGATTTCTCCCGACGATTGCCGAAGGCGAAGATTCGGGAACTATTCCCGGGCACCCAAGAGAACTTAACGGCACTTTCGTCGTTGCCTTTAGCCCATCGGGCGTTTTGTTTTTCATGAATTAAACTAAACTTCAACCCCAATTTGCCGATTTCCGTTATAAAACAATAATTTTACGTAGCTACACCTATTGCGGTCAACACGGATTATTGGTAAACTCATTTTTAGAAATAACTCATTACCTTCAACCAAGAGAAAAGGACAAAATCCCATGCGGGTAGTGACAAGACCTGATTTCGACGGGGTTGTGTGCGCGGCCCTGCTGCTGGATGTACTGGACATAGAAGAACCCATTCTCTGGGTCCAGCCAAGCGAGATGCAGCACGGCAGGGTCGATGTCCGGAAAGGCGATGTGATCGCCAATCTGCCTTATCACGAAAATTGCAGCCTGTGGTACGACCACCACTTCTCAAACCAACCCGATAAAGCCTTTAATGGCGCATTCAAAATCGCTCCCTCTGCGGCAGGGGTCGTTTTTGAAACCTATCGCGAGAAATTGGAACGCGACTACACCGAACTGGTAAAGCAGACCGATAAAATCGACTCGGCCGATTTATCATTAGATGAAATCCTCTATCCTCAAAAATATCCGTATATCCTGCTCTCCATGACAATCACCAGCAAAGACCCCGATAAATCTATATATTGGGATCATCTGGTCGATCTGTTGCGCAAGTATTCCATCGAACAGGTGATGCAGGACCCTCAAGTTGAAAAGCGTTGTCGGCTTACGGTGGAATCCAACACCGCCTACGAAAAAGTATTGAAAAAGCACACCACACTGGTGGATCACGTTTCGGTAACCGATTTAAGAGGGTTGGCCCCTGTGCCGGACGGCAATCGGTTCTTGATCTATTCTTTGTTCCCCGAATGCACGGTGAATGTCAAGGTTGCGTATGTAGACGAAAACCTGGCCAGTATCAACGTGGGACATAGCATTTTAAACCGGGGGTGCCGCGTCAATGTGGGGCAAATGCTGACGGCCTTCGATGGCGGGGGGCATGCCGGTGCCGGCGCGTGTCGCTTCCCACGGGAAAAAGCCCAGGACTATCTCGATCGAATCGTGGATATACTGAGAAAAAACAAGCCCAACTGACTCTCGGGGTACGTTGCCCGCCAGCAATCAACAACGCCGCGACGCGTCAGGCCGGATCGCTGAAGAGTTTTCGAACTCGCTCCCGGCTGGCGACAAGTATTTCACGGTTCGGATCAAAACCCCTGAATGTCGGCGTTTCGTCATAGCCGATCTTACGGAAACTCTCGACTCATTATTCCACCGCCCGCATGCCATTCAGCAGCGCGTCCACGGCAACAGTCGCAATGCCGGAATTGATGTCGGACATAGCGTAGGGAATCACCAATTCGTTGTTATGGATGATCGCACCGCAGGAATACACAACATTGGGAACATATCCCTCGCGCTCTTTTTCATGCGGAGAGAGCAGCGGCTCGTCCAGGCGGGCGAGTATTTTCGAAGGATTGTCAAGGTCGAGCAAAATAGCGCCAATGCAATATTGGCGCATGGGCCCGACACCGTGGGTGAGCACGATCCAGCCTTGATCCGTCTCCAGGGGTGACCCACAGTTGCCGATCTGGATAAATTCCCACGGATATTCAGGCTCCTGAATAATTTGGGATGTTTGCCAGAAATGGATATTGTCCGAAAACATGATCTGATTGTTTTCACCATCCTGGCGGGATAGCATGGCATAGCGGCCGCCGATTTTACGCGGGAAAAGCGCCATACCCTTGTTTTTGATGGCTTTACCATTGAGGGTGACAATATTAAAGGTGATGAAATCCCTGGTTTGAATCAGTTGCGGCAGGATGGTATGCCCGTTATAGGCCGTATAGGTCGCATAATAGGTGGCTTTTTGTTCGTCATCCAAAAACTGAACGAAACGGGCATCCTCGATGCCTCGGCTTTCGTTTTTTGAGACCGGAAAAATCACCCGTTCGGATATGCGGTGATCGGGATGAAACCTCACCTCATAATTGGAATTGGCAAGCCACCACATCACCTCGAAGGCTTTGTTCTGGCGACTCCTGGGAAAGAGCGGTTTTTCGCGTAGGGCACCAATTTTTTCGATTAGCTCTTTATACGTAAAATCATCCGGCATCTGATCGAAAAGATGGGCCGTTATCTCGTTGCCGACGCCCATCTCCCTCAGTTTGCGCTGGAAAGGGTCACGTTTGTAGACCGGATTTAATTGCAGATCGGGCGTTTCCACATAATCGCTGATCGGATCGAAACGAAACCGATTGTGGCGGTCAAGAACGCCGCTGCGAAAAACGATGGATGAAATATGCCCTTCACCGGTCGCCCGCAGACTCATGACAAAGCGCAGGCTGCCGTTTTTCAGATGGCTCTGATCCGGATGGGGCACAATGGACGGGTTGAAAAGGGCCGCCGATTCAATGGAGTACTCCTTGGTGAAATAAGCACCGATGAGCGCCCCCCGAACATCGTCGAGAGCGGCATCCGGGGGAAGATAATTTTTCACCGCATTCAGATGTCGCTCGAAAATGGCTTCGATGTCTTCGTGCCGGCCGGCAAAATCAACCATGATCCGTCCCAGCAACGCTTTGGCCGCCTGATCCGTCAGGTTAATTACCCGCTGAATGATTTTATCGATGCGGGAACGCTCATCGGGCAAATGCAGCCGGGTGATCACCCGTGACGTATCCCCGACGATCTTGATCGCTTTTCGTTTTACTTTCAGAGGTTGAATCCCGCTTTTTTGCATATCGATAGATCCTTGAAAAAAATAAGCTACATCGCCGGACGTGAATCGGAAAGGCAGAGGTCAACCAACTCCTCGATCACGGCCGTTCCAACGCACATGACCGTATCCGCGCCGCCCCAATAGATTTTTACCGTGCCATCGGCTTCCGGAACCGCGCCGCAGGCAAAGACCACATTGGGAACATAACCGGTCACCTCCCAGGGATCCTCGGGTTGCAGAATCCACGGATCGGCAACGCCGATGATCGTCGCCGGGTCGTCAAGATCATGCAGGGCCGCACCAAGCCGGTACACCGCCCCGGCCATGGTCTTGAAAACCCCGTGGTAAATATGCAGCCAGCCCTTTTCGGTTTTGAAGGGGGGCGCGCCGGGTCCGATTTTCATTTCGTCCCAGTGGTAGGCCAAGGGCTTCATGACCACCCGCGAATCGCCCCAGTGAACCAGATCCGGAGAATAGGAAATCCAGATTGACCATGGGGAGATTTCAGAGTGCGGACGGTCCAGACGCACATAGCGACCACCGAATTTTTCCGGGAAAATGACGACGTTGCGCAGGTCGGCCTGGGTGATCAGTGCCACCCGCTCAACAGTTTCGAAATCGCTGGTACGCGCCAGGGCAATCCGTACGCCATGGCGGGAATAAGCGCTGTAGGTCAGCAAGTATTCGTTTTCCACCGGGCAAATCCTCAGGTCTTCGACACCGAAGGCTTCATATTCAGCGAAAGCCGGTGCCGCCGACGGTGTCAAAAAGGGCTCGGGATGGACCGTGAATGCATACCCATCCTCACTGTCGGCCCTGCCGATGATCGAGCGACCGTTCAACAGATGGGAGCGAAACAGCATGATATAGCGCTCGTCATGCTTGACGACGCCCGCATTGTGAACCGTGCCCACCGGATAGGGCACATCCTCGCGGGTCAGAACGGGATTGCCTTTATATCGCGTGATGATCGGAGTCTGGATTTTCATGCCGACCTTTCCCTTAAAATCATTTCATAAGCGCCTATGTACTCATCGACCATGCGGTCAACCGTAAAATGCCGCTGGACATGGCGACGGCAGGTTGCGCGGTCGATCTGATCGATGCCTGCCAGCGCCTCGATGGCCTCTGCCACGGTATCCACCCCAAAACCGTTTTTTCCGTTTTCGATCAACTCCGGCATGCTGCCCCGATTGAAGGCGATCACGGGTGTGCCGCAAGCCATGGATTCGATCACGGACAGGCCGAAAGGCTCGTCAAACCGGATCGGATGCAGCAAGGCGCGGGCCTTGCCGAGCAATTGGTTACGTTCCGCCGGGCCAACGCTGCCAACATAGACCACATTTTCGTTGTCCACATGCGGGGCGACATACCGGTCGTAGTATGCCTGGTCCTGGACGATGCCGGCCAGGATAAGCTTTTTGCCGCAGGCCCGGGCGATTTCCAGGGCTTCGCGGGCGCCTTTGTCCCGATGGATACGCCCGAAAAAGAGCAGGTAGTCGTCCGGAGTCGGTTGAAAATCAAACTGCCGAATATCAATCCCGTGATGGATGGTTTTGACATAATCAAGATCCGGCGATCGATCGGCATCGCTGATGGAAACATAGAACACGCGACCGTTGTATTTTTTGTAGACCGGCAGAATGCCGGGCGATGAAAACCCATGAATGGTGGTCACGACCGGTGTGGCGCTCAGCCCGCTGTAGGTCAGGGGCAAAAAATCGAATTGGTTATGGATGATGTCGTATGCCTCGGCATCCTCGAACAGCTCCGAAATATGCAGGCACTCCCAGACTTTCGGGATGAGTGTGCGGTCTTCTTCATAGCCCCGTGGGCAAACGGCATGCAGTCTGCCGCTGGTTCGGGAATCCGCGGTTGCGAACAAGGTCACATCGAGACCGCGCGCTACCAGCCCTTCAGTCAACAGTGACGTCACGTTCTCCCATGGGCCGTAGTGGCGGGGCGGGGTGCGCCAGGCAATGGGCGAGAGCATGGCAATTCGCATGAGACGATTCCTCGGCTATTCTATTTTTTGAGACGCCCACTGATTGAGCGTCTCTTCGGCATAAAGATTCTGCAAGGTCATCAGGGAAAGCAGCCAGGCAAGAGAAGATTCGGCGCCTTGATTCTGGTTGATGCCGTTGGCCATCAATCCATCCCGGCAACCACCGGTTTTGGGATCATAAAGCGGCATGTTCAGGTCGTTGTGCCCGAGAAACCAGTTGAAGCACATGACCGCATTCTCGAACCAGGCCTGGTCACGGGTCACGTTAAATGCTTCCACACAGGCCTCGACCATGGCGTTGGCCTCGATGGGCTGCTGGTCGAAACGGGCTCTGGCACCGCCTTTTTCATACCACCCATTACTGCCAATGGGCACAAAGTGCTTGTCCTCGGTCTGGATGGCGAGCAGCCATTTCAAGGACCTGAGACCCATCTTGATCATATCGCCGCGTTGCATCCCCTGACCGGAAAGCAGCAGTGCATGTGGCAGTTTCCCGTTGGCATAGTTCAGGGAGTTTTCAAGCCAGGGCCAATCGTCGGTTGCCTGGTTGCCAAACTGATCGAAAAGCCGGTCAGCGAGAACACTTCGAACCCTGCGTACATCGCTGTCACCGGAGAATTTATTCAGGTAGGCGTATATTCCCACCAGACAGAAGGCGATGGCACGGGGCGAACGAAAGTTCTCGGCGGCCGCCAGGGCCTTGTTGAAAAGGGTTGTGCTCATTGCCAGATGCCCGGGATCATCAAGAAAAGCCACGGCCTTACCGATGCACCAGAGTGCCCGGCCATGGGCATCCTCGGAACCGATCTCCTCCATCCATTGCCGCGAATAGGTCATGAAATTTCGAAAGCGGCCGCTTTTTTCATTGTAGGCATACAGAAGAAATCCGAGATAATGACCACTTAGCGAATCGAGCCCCAGGCCGTTGGTCGGCAGGTATTTTTGACCCATGGCTGCAACCAGCAGGGCCCGGGCATTATCATCGGTGCAGTAGCCATGGGTACGGTCGGGGATGGTGAAATTGGCATGTTGCAGCATACCGGTATCGTCGGTGAAGGCTTTCAGGTGATTGAGATTGATATCCGGCAATTCAAAGTTCGTTATGGCTTTGATTCCTTCAACATAGGAATGCCGGGGGCGGGGGTGGCAGGTGCGATTTTGCCGCACCTCATTGAAAACCTGAAGGTATTTTCGGGAGACTTCCCGCCAAACCGCTTCACTGCTGAAGGTATAGGCTTTTTTGCGCATGGCGTGCCGGTCTACGTCATTGTCCAGAAGGTCGATGATTTGTTCGGCGATGGCCTTCGGGTTGTTGAATGGCACGATTCGGCCCCGGCCGTCGGCAAGCATCTCGGCGGCATACCAGTAGGGCGTCGAAACAATGGCCTTGCCGGCACCCATGGCATAGGCCAGGGTTCCGGAAGTAATCTGGGCTTCTTCGAGATAAGGGGTTACATAGATATCGGCAATACCGAGAAATTCACACAGCTCCTTGAGTTCCACGAACCGGTTTTGAAAAATGACATGCTCACCGATATCGAGTCTGCGCACGAGCTGCTGCAGCATGATCCGGTAGGCGTCGCCTTGCGATTTCAAGACATGCGGATGTGTCGCCCCCAGAATGATATAGACTACATCAGGGTGAGCCTTGGTGATCGCCGGCAGCGCATGCAAAACATTTTCGATGCCCTTGTTCTGGGAAAGCAAACCGAAGGTGAGCAACACATTTTTGCCCTCCACGCCGAACTTGTCCTTATAAAAGCTTGAATCGATAAACGGCGTATCGGGAATGCCGTGATGAATAAAGACAATTTTCTCTTCGGGCACCGCATAAATATCCTTGAGGAGCTCGGATGCCTTATGGCTCATGACGATCAGTTTGTCGGACAGGTCGGACAACTTGCTCATGACGGCACGGTACTCCGGGGCAGGGGTCTCCAACACCGTGTGCAATGTGGTCACCACCGGCATGCGCAGATCGGCCAGGAGTTTCAGCAGATGACTGCCGGCCGGTCCTCCGAAAATACCGTATTCATGCTGCACACAGACAATATCCGTTTGATTGATATTGAGAAATTGAGCAGCGGTGCGGTAATCGCCAAGCTTATTCTGGTTGATCTCGAAACGGACCTTGTCCGGATATGGGTATCCATCGGGTTTGTCGTTCATGGCGGCCGCCCAGCAGTTGATATCCGGTGCTTCCGCTGTCAATCCCTCAACCAGATCGGTGGTGAAGGTGGCGATGCCGCATTGTCGCGGCAAGTAGTTGCCGATGACGGCAACCGAGTTGATTCCCGTGTAATACTTGATAACCGATGTCATTAGACCACCTATGCCTTTTTAAACGCCCGTATGCCATACAGAAAGACAATCGCGCCACCGCTTGCGACGATCAGATTTCCCGCTAAACCGCCGTTGGCAAGCAGACCGATTCTTTCAAAAAGGAGGCCACCGATCAGCGCGCCGACCATGCCGGTGATGATGTCCACGGTCACGCCGAAGTCCTCACCCTTTATAAATTGTTTGGCCATCCATCCGACCGTCATGCCGATTATGATCATCCAAATGAATTCCATCTTTGTTTCTCCTCATGTGGACTGGAATGCCGTCCTCCACGAAACGATCTTTGTCGTGTGGTTCTTTTTCCACTTTAAAGCAGATGCCATGTCCTCGATAGCGGCAACGCCCCATCGACATCGATACGGTCGTGCATTTATCCTCTGGCCAAAAGAACAGCTTCCATTCCCTCTATTTGTTGCGTCGTGTAAATATGAATCCCATGGGGTTCGACCAGCAGGCTTCGGGTCCCCAGCAAAACGCCGAAGATATCGGACGTTAAATGTTGCTCCAGGTTTTTTCGTGTTTGCCATTCTTCAAAAAGATTCAGCAGGTTTTTATCTTCTATATTACAAAAAAGGTCATAACTCAGGCAGCCCTCCGCCTTCTCCATGGCCCCAACCATCGAAAGAATCGTTTGGACCAGTTCTTTCTGTTTTTCCGGAAGCACATGCATGGTAATTCTGACAACAATCATGGCGGGACCTCCAGGTAATGCCGGCTTTAATGGTTACTCGATGATTTCAAGCCACGAACGCGTCTTTGCCTTAGAAGAAGCCGCACTTAACAGTATTCGCATTGCACCCACTGTTCGTCCCTGCTTGCCGATGATTTTACCGATGTCTTGCTTGGCGACATGGAGCTCTATAATCGATGCATGCGATCCGTTGACTTCAGTGACAAATACGGCATCGGGTTGATCCACCAGGGCGCGGGCGATGATTTCTATCATGTCTTTCATTGGGGACCGCCTTTTTCGGTTTGAACCATGTTGAGAGGGGCACGCATCCTTTCACCCTATCGCGGACAACTTACCCGCTGACGGAAATTAGGATCCCATGCATAGGATCCCATGCAACGGAACCCGTCAACGTTATACTCAAAGTTCATGCCGGTTTTGGAAGGTGTCGTAAATTGTCTGTATTAATCTGATTTAATAGGAAATAAAGATTGAGCAGATCAAAATGGAGGATAAAAAACAGATAATAAGATTGGCCGCATATGACCATTGCTCATATGTGACCACTATGGTTTATGGATACCAAGCTTGCGCATGCGGGCGCGCAGGGTGCTGCGATCAAGGCCGAGGATTTCGGACGCACTATTGTTGCCACTGACTTTCCAATGGGTTGTTTCCAGGACCCACAGAATATACTCCCGCTCTACATCCGCAAGCGTTCGATTCGTGTTTATTACCTTTTCGTTCGTTTTTTTCAGTTTATCCGCCAGATGCAGTTTAGCTCCCGACGAGTTGATCACCGCCCGTTCAAGGACATTTTCAAGTTCCCGAATATTGCCGGGCCAGTGGTATTCCCGTAGGGCGTCCATCACGTGCACCGGGACCAGATCGACCCCCTTTCCCATCCTTTTGGATATCTTATCCACAAAAAAATTGACCAGCAAAGGGATATCTTCCCTGCGCTCCCTGAGCGGCGGCATGGTGATCGGAAAAACATTCAGCCGATACCACAGATCCTCCCGGAATGTGCCCTTTCGGACCTCCGCTTCCAGGTTACGATTGGTGGCGGCAATAATGCGCACATCGACTTTTATCGTATTTGAGCTGCCCAGGCGCTCAAACTCGCCGGTTTCGATCACCTGAAGCAACTTGGGCTGCAAATCCAGTGGCAGCTCGCCAATCTCATCCAAAAACAGGGTCGTGCCATTGGCGATCTCGAATCGTCCCAACCGTCTGGAGTGTGCATCGGTGAAAGCGCCTTTTTCGTGCCCAAAAAGTTCGCTTTCAATTAGATTTGAAGGCAGCGCCGCACAATTCATTTTTACCAGGGCGCGATCCTTGCGGGCGCTCAAGCCGTGAATCGCCCGCGCCACCAATTCCTTACCGGTTCCGGTTTCTCCAAGAACCAGAACATTGGTATCCGTGGCGGCGATTTGCTCGACTTTGTAAAATACATATTTAATTTCGTTGCTTCGCCCGACAATGTTCTCATGGTTGAATTCCAGCTTGATCTCTTCCTGGAGATAGGCTCGCTCGGCTTCGAGCTGGTCCTTGAGACATTTTATTTCATCCAGCGCGGCTTCCGCCTCGAGTTTGGCGGCCTTGAGCTCGGCTGTCCGTGAATCAACCATCCCTTCAAGATTTCTTCTATAATTCACACGCTCCGTCACATCTTCCATGGCCAGAAGAATCAGCCGCGTTTGTTTTTTTTCATTGTGGATCCGCATGGCATTCAGGCGCATGATTTTTTGGCCGATGGTCTCGAAATTGTGCTCCACTTCAAAATCGTTGAAAATAGAATTTTGCGGGAGAATGTCTTCAAGCAGTTCTCTGAGTTTTGGAATATTCCATTGCCGGTTACCGAGTTCATATATCAGCAGGCCCTCGGTTTCCCCGGGGGAGACATTGAACGTACGGTAAAAAGAGCGGTTGGCCTTCACTACCGTCAGCTCGGGATCAAGAAGCACCAGTGGTTCCCGGATCGAGTCCATGAGGCTGCTAAAAATTTCAAGAAAGTGATTTTCCATTTACCCGTCCCATGCCATGCGTAAGATGGATCGCTGAATCATTTCGCCCTTACAGGTCATCCCCTTGGATCAGGGTGCGCTTCAGGGAAATCGCCGCCAATTCATAACCAAGTCTGGTTCTACCTAAAGTAGGCGATTGTCGAGCTTGCCGCATATGCAAGGCGGATGACTTTCCGCTATAGCCATAGCCCTCCTATGCGGGAAGGCATCCAACACCGTAGATGCGGTAAGATCGGCAAAGCCAACGGGTTTCAAATGTTGGGAGGCCATCATGGCACAATGCATTAAAAATTATACGGTTCCCATGGAGACCAAAATTTGAATCGCCTACTTTGGGTTCTATTATAGATGTCTGGCGAACGCAACAAAGGCCGGCAATCGCCGCTCCGAAAAAGGGAACGGCGGTTGAAGGCGCCAATAAGCTCCCAACCACCGTTTGTCCGTATTCTTTATCTGGATTGCTTGAAATCGCTGTTGGATGGATTGCCTGGTTCCCACGCGCCGCGTGGGAACCCTTCTTCCAGCAGGGGATGCATGGCGCTCCCACACAGAGCGTATAAAAGAGGCGAATCTATTTTACCGAACACACCTATCGCCGCGCCATGTCATCATTACTGGTGGACGCTTTCACATGAGTGAATCACGATTTTTTTTGACGCGGAAATGATAGCTCGGGGCGCCCTTGCTGCTGTTTTCTGAGTTTGTCCTTTGTTTTTTGCCTTTGTTGGTCACTTTTTTGTTTTTGACTTTTTTGCTTGTCTTTTTTACCGCCCTTATCGCCCATGATTGTGCTCCTTTTTCAAAAGTTGATTTCCAGGTCCTTTTCTATCACTGGTGTCCGGGGAAAATCCCTTGATACGCCGCATACCGGGTCCGGTTTGTCATAGAGGCCAGATTGCTTTGCCCCGGTCCTGGCGGCGATTCACCGCAACCACCGACGTCATTTCCCGCCGGCAAGCGATTGAACACCCATGGTTTCTATCAGCCGGTTGATATCGGTGGTTTTAAGGTTCATGCCTCCCTCTGAAACCGGCAGCAACATAATGCGCTTGCCCTGAAGCGCCTCGGCAATCCTCAGTTTGACAATCGTTTCGCCACCAGATCCGGCCAGGGCGTTGTTCATCTCCTGGATGCCCTTGGCGTCCGCGATGCCTTCGGCCCGGATGGCCTTGGCCAGCAGCTGCTGCTGTTCCTGGTAGACATCGGCCTCGATTTTGTCCTTGAGATACTGGCCGTCGGCATCGGCAACCATCTTATTGACTTCACCCTTGGCCTCTTCCAGCTTGCGCTTGTACTCCTCTTTGGCCGCGTGTTGGGCGGATTTGTTCTTCTCCACCTGCTGATCGGCCACCTTCTTATCCTCAATGGCCTTGGTGTATTCGGGATTGAAGCGATAATCGTTGGTCAGGACCTTTTCCACAATCACCCCCATGGGACCCAGGATTTGCTGAAGCGCATCCTTGGCCTTGTTGGACTGAGTCTCGCGCGCTTCAGCCACATAAAACGCCTCGGTCTTGAGTTCGCCGAAAATATCGCGCGGCTTGCTTCGGGCAACGGTACGGACGATTGTATCACGCAGACTGGCGTCATCGCGGGCAACGTATTGGAGAATGTAGGGCGCCTTGCTCGCGTCGATGCGATAGGCGATAATCACATCCAGGCTGATATCGTTGCCGTCGGTGGTCTTGAATACCAAATCGTCCTGACTCCTGCGATCCCCCCTGCCACTGGAATACGTCATCTCAAGATTCTGCAATTTGGTGTCAAAGACATTCCAATCGTTGATAATCGGAGGGAAAAAATAAGTCGCGCCGGGGGCATACACCTTTTCCTGAACTCCCTTGGAACCAAAAAGCCCCACTTTTTCGGTTCTGACGCCGACCTGGGTTTCTCCCGTGGTATGCGGCATGCAGCCGGCCACGACAGCCAGAACGAGAATAAATACAATCAGAGTGAGTATGCGCTTCACTTGTCACCTCCTTTGCGAACGTCGAACAATTGCAGGGTATTGTCTATGTTCAGTGGATTTACGCCATGCGGTCCGTCACTGGGCAGAATAATCAGGTCAAGCCCCTTGTAGGCATCGGCCATCTTCAGCCCCACCATGCGCTCCGAGCCAAGACCTTTCAGGGCGTCGTTTTTCAGGCGGACCCGTTCCGCCTCGGCCAGACGCACCAACAAATCGGCATTCGCCTTTATCTCACGAACATAAAGGTCTTTTTCGGCGATCTTGCGGGTGACATAGGCCTTGCCTTTTTCCATCTCGACGGCGGTAATCACCATTCCCTCCTGAACGATTTTTTTCAACTCGGCCTCTTCCTTTGCTGCCCGCGCGGCGGACTGGTTGGTAAAGACCATCTGGTCCTGGAGTTTCTTCTCCTCGATGTTTCTCTGGATTTCCGGGCTGTACTTGAAATAGCGCACCAGCACCTGGTCGACCTCAATGCCTTTCAGGTTCAATTCGCGGTTCAGCTGTACCTTGGCCTCTTCCGCTTTTTTAACCCGCATGGGGCTGTTGTAAAACTCCTCGGTGGTCAGTTTGCCCAACGTTTCCTTTAAGGCCGGTTCGGCCTTGGGGATAATGCCGTTGTCTTCAAAGAGGGTGCCGGGACCGATGGTGGTAAAAACCAGATAGGGATCCTTGATGTGGTAGAGCATGGATACGTCCACATCCACGAAAAAACCGTCCGATGTCTGAATGTGCGCGGCTCGGTCCTTGCGCGCCGCCGTTGCGGCGGTCTCCGGGAAATTGGTCAGCTCCAGGACCTGGATACCCTTGGGCAGGCGATACATCTGCTGAAACCCAAAGGGCAGAACGAACGTCAGACCGGCATGATAGACCTCTTTCTGCACGCCGCGGTTCAGGCCAATGCGAACCACCTTGATGCCATACTCATCCGGCGGGATATACACGAAAAAAAGCTGATAGCAGACAATCAGAACCATTAAACCACCCAGCATGGTCTTCAAACCGAAAGCCAATCTGTACCGGCCTATCTTCTCTTTCAAATGATCAATCCCGGCCAGTATCTTTTCCAACTGCTCTTTATTCATATTACAAGCTCCTTGTTCATATTTCATGCTCCCATGGATTGTTGAATTAAGTTGACCTGGCTGTCTCAAGGATCATGCCGCAATCATGGAATTTCGTATCAAATTGATTTTACAGATAAATACGTGTGACCGGGTGGACGTGTAGAGTGTTGGAATGCCAACGAATGCAGGTTAAATACAACCATTGGTCATATTTAACCGCATGTTGGAGTCGCTCTGAAAACGGGTAAAAAATAGAGATGTCGCTACTCAACAAGCTGTATATTGGATGGCTTTACTTTTACCTAAAGTAGGCGATCTTACCGCATCTACGGCGTTGGATGCCTTCCCGCATAGGAGGGCTATAGCGGAAAGTCATCCGCCTTGTATATGCGGCAAGCTCGGCAATTGCCTAATTTAGGTTTTATTACAAGGTGTTGCCTTTACGGGTCAGTCCAAATCCATGAACAATGATCGAATTCGCTCCCGGCTGGCGACGAGCATATCACGGTTGGGATCGAAGACTTCGAAGGTCACCGTGTCGTCATAACCGACCTCTTTAAGACGCTGAACGAGATCGACGAAATCGATCGTGCCCTGTCCCACGGCCAGATGGTCGTCCAGATGACCTTTATTATCGCTGATATGCAAGTGCCCGATACGCGTGCCGAATTCCCGCACCAACCCTTTGAGCCGCTTTCCGCCCGGATCATCAATGTGGGCATGCCCGGTATCGAACGTCATTTTAAGTTCCGGAAACGCCTCGAAAAATGCTCTGAACTCCTCCGGCTCCACCCCGATCCCATAGCGCGGAAACATATTTTCCAGACAGATGGTAATTCCCAGGCGATTTGCAATCGTCACCATCCCCGATAAAAAATCGTAGGCATACCCATTGACCACATCCCTCACAAAAGCGCCCATGAAGCCCAGCATGCTCGGATGCAAAACAACTTTACCGGCACCCAGCTCGGCGGCCACTTTCAGCGAGCGATGCATTTCCTCCACCGACGCCCGCCGCAGGCTCTCCGTGAGATCGGCCGTGGTAACAAAAGTGGGAAGATGGCAAACCAGCCCCAGCCCCTTATCTTCCAGAGCGCGCACGATCTCCTTACGGGCCGATGCCAGAATGCTGTAGTGGGCCATGGGCGGATCCATGGTCAGTTCCAGATAATCGAATCCTCGGTGAGCAAAGTCTTCGATTTCGTCCACAACCGGCTTTATCGGGAAATTCATTGCACCAAATAGCATAGGATACCTCCAGGGCGGCTTATGAAATTATAGAGTGCACCGGCGGCAAAAGAAGCGCCGGCAACCGGATCAGATCATCCGGCTTGACCAAAGGGAGGATCAACCGCGGTCCACTTGGGACTTAAATGAACCAATAAAATACCCATGGCAATCAAGGTCATGGCGAAAATCAGATTGGGCGTCATGGGCTCGTGCAAAACCAGGCCGCTTAACCCCACACCGGCAATGGGCATGATGAACACAAACGCATGCAGCGTGGAGGCCCCGTATCTTTTCAACAGCGTGCTCCAGGCAACGAAACCAAATGCGGCGCTGACCAGGCTTTGGTAGACAAATGCACCTATGACAACCGGGCTCAGGTTGAAAAAACAGGCTTCGTCCCATAACGCGCCGGCGCCGAGAAAAAGCGGCGCCGAGAACACCATGGGGTAGAAAACCATTTGAAAAGGGTGAAAATCGGCGATAACCCGTTTTGTAAAAACCACATTGCACGACCAAACACAAACGGCAACAAGAATCAACCCATCGCCGACGTGAACCGAACCGGTGTAGACCCTGCCGCCGGCAAACAGCGTTGCCACCCCGCCAAACCCCAAAACGATGCCCGCCAACTTTCCCATGGTGATGCGCTCTTCCGGAATGAATCGATGGGAAAGAAACAGAACAAAAAACGGCAGCAAATTCGAGAGCAACGCCCCGCGAGAGGCATAGGTCCTCTCAAGCCCCAAATAGAAAAGGCAAAACTGTAATGTGAAACCGAAAGATATGACCAAAAGAGGAACCGTTTGCCCTGCCCGGATACGAAACGGACGCCCGGTGTAAAAAGCCCAGCAGGAAATGGCCATAGCAGCCAGGAGAAATCGAAGACCGGCAGTGGTAAACGGCCCCAACCCGGTCAAGGTTAGTTTAATGGCCACTGCGTTACCGCCAAAAATCACCGTCAGCATCACGGCAAAAAGAACAGCCCGCAAAGGCATGGCGGACGCTGGAGATGAAACGTCAAGCGGTATGCGCGCCTTTTTCTCAGTGCCGGACATTAAGCATAAATCTTATAAAATGAGCCACGTTTTTTGCGGCATGGTGGATACCGGCCCTTTCTGCAAAATCCGGGTCCGCCGTAAACACCGGACCACCGGCGACAATCCGGGTATGGTCAGGAAGCCTTTGGGCAATGGAAAGAACCTCCTCCTCGCTGTCGAATTGAAGAACGGTCATGCCTAGGTAGTCGGGCTGCTCCCGCCGACAGGCGGCGACAATATAATCCGGCGTCTGCAAAAGCCCAAGTGAGATTATGCGAATGCCCATAACCCTGGCATATTTCTCGATAATGCTCAGTCCTTGACCCAACCCGTCGTCTAATGTGGCGGTAATCATGACAGGAGAAGTCTCCCAGAGCCCCGTGGCACCGAGGCGTTTTCTCAAGGCGAGCAACTCATCCGCCGAATGATCGAGTCCCTGACGGGACGGCAGGCCCGAGGAAATCCATGCGTTGGCCACTTGCTCAACCGCCTGCCGATAATCGTTTGTTGGGTTTTCCATAATGACGACATTTGCACATCAGGTTACCGGCTTTCTCTCGCACCGGCACCGGATGGCACCTCATCAAAAAATTGAGTCAGACAAACCGTTATGAGAAGATTTACCTGTATATTTTAAGTGTTATCGAAAACGGCGACCGGTAATTCTCAGCGACCCTGTGAGCAAAACGGTTACAATACAGAAATATATTTCCTAAATTTCCCATTTTATAAGTTCGTGGTTAGTTATTGTAACTTACCAGAGCTTGTTTCATAGGCCGGACATTTGTCTTGTGTAGAAATCTTCTGTATTTAAAAATAGTTAATTAACTTTTAACAAAGTGGCAATCAAATTGCTAACAGTTAAGATACATTGAAACACGCTCCAATGAAAGGACATTTTATGCTGGACTACATACTTTTAGGATTGATATCCGGTCTTTTTGTTTTTTGCCTGCTTTTTCTCATCTCTTTTGTTTCTTTGAGTCTGATCACGGGCATTGTACGTTTTTCGTCTCTTGTTCTCGACGAATTTGGCCTGAGCAGGCACACAGCGGTCCAGGAGCAGACCGCCTGAATTTCGATAGACCCTGGTCCGCTTTCCGGCGTCGTTTAATCGGAAGCGGCCGGTTTTGCCCTCTTCTTGCCAGCCCCGCCACACGCACGCTCCCTTTTCCTCCGACACTTATGGGCTCCTTCTATCCGCGACGACGTCCTTCAATCCATAAATCAATGGTTGACTTTTGTTTGTGGAAGAAATAAATTAAGACCGGTTGGTTTTAAAAAGGAGTCCACCATGTCTACCAAAGGCGAATTGACCCGCCGGAATATAATCGAAAAATCTTTGCAGCTCTTTTCCGTCAAGGGCTATTTCAACACCTCCATCAGTGACATTCTACAAGCCACAGGATTGACCAAAGGGGGATTGTACTGCCATTTTAAAAGCAAGGAAGATGTATGGCGGGCGGTTTACGACGATGCAGTCGCCCTGTGGCGGGCCGTTGTTTTCAAAAACATGCGATCCGTGGCCGACCCCCTGGATCGCATCGAGCGCACCGTCGAAAACGTTCTGCTCAACTACCTGGGCAAGGAGGTGTTCGACGGCGGTTGTTTTTTTGTCAACATGCTGGTGGAGTTGTCCGGCCAGTCCGACACCATGGGCCGGCAGATCCTGAAAGGATTCGTTGAATTCTCCAAGCTTTTTCAGGCCTGGCTTGCCGAGGCCGACGAAAAGGGCTTGCTCAAACCGGATCTTAATTTCCGGGAAATTGCCGATTTCATCATCATCACCCTGAACGGCGCCGCGACCTTGTATATGTCCACCCGGGAAAGCGATATCCCCCGGCAGGCGAACGATCAACTCTCGTTTTTTATTGGCCAATTGAAGAAGTGATTGGTTATTGGTGATCAGTGGCCGTGTTTGGTATTGAAACTAAAATACCAACCGGTCTTAATTTAAAGAAGGAAGAAATTTATGTTTGACGAATCGTTACTTGCTCAAAGAACCAGAACCATGGGCGCCAGCGCCATCCGAGAAATCCTCAAGGTCGTGTCCCGTCCCGGCATGATCTCCCTGGCCGGGGGCATCCCCGCGCCGGAGAGCTTTCCCATGGAAATCCTTAAACAGATTACCGATACCGTCATGGCATCATACGGCTCACGGGCATTCCAATATGACCTGACCGAGGGGTTTCCGCCCCTGCGGGAAGCCCTGGTGGGGTATTTGGCCGCCAAGGGCATTGCCGGCACACCCGATGACATCCTGATCGCCAGCGGCTCCCAGGGCATTCTGGACGGTCTGGGAAAAATTCTCATCTCTCCCGGCGACCCCATTGCGGTGGAAGCACCAACGTATCTGGGCGCCCTGCAAGCCTTCGCCCCTTACGGGCCGCGCTATGTCCAGATCGAAACCGACGACCGGGGTATTTTGCCCGACGCCCTGGAGAGCGCCCTGAAACGCGAACCCATAAAAATGGTCTATCTGGTTTCCAATTTTCAAAACCCCACGGGCCGCACCCTGTCCGCGCCACGACGCCAGGCCATCGCCGAGATCATCCAAAAAACCAACACGTTTCTGGTCGAGGACGACCCTTATGGGGACCTGCGTTACCGGGGAACGCCGCAAATGCCGATCAAGGTCCTGGCCCCGGATCATGTGGCCTATGTATCGACCCTTTCCAAGGTGCTTGCCCCAGGCCTGCGCATCGGCTATTGCCTGGCGCCGGCGTTCATTCAGCGCTGGCTGGTCCTGGCCAAGCAGGGCGTCGAC
This sequence comes from uncultured Desulfosarcina sp., assembly GCA_963668455.2. Taxonomy (GTDB): domain Bacteria; phylum Desulfobacterota; class Desulfobacteria; order Desulfobacterales; family Desulfosarcinaceae; genus Desulfosarcina. Next base: position 613,184 of record CAXXOY010000005.1, on the reverse strand, counting down.
CTGCACACCAGCACCTTCAATCAGGCCATCGCGGCAGAATATTTGAGCGGCGGGTATTTAGAGCGACACCTTCCGACCATCATCTCCCTGTACGGCCCGCGCCAAGGCGCCATGCTGGCGGCCATGAAACGTTTTTTTCCCGAGGGGTTTACCTGGTCGGAACCCGAAGGCGGTATGTTTTTATGGGTCCAGGGGCCGGCGGGAATGGACATGCAGGCCGTCAACCAAAAAGCCATTGCCCGCCATACGGCCTTTGTGCCGGGCACCTTTTTCTTTGCGCACCCCGGCGATGGCCGCGAGACCCTGCGCCTGAATTATACCATGGCCGACGAAAGTCATCTGACACGGGCCATTGAAATCCTGGGGGGTGTCTTAAAAGAAGCGATGGAGGAAATGACGGGAGCCCGATAAAAGCGATAAACGAGTCCTGGTGGGCCGTTAAAAGGGAACATCCAACGCATCGTACCGGTCGATGGTTTCGGCAAGGTGTTGAATCACGGCACCCTTGTCGCCCGATTGGAAAATCGAGGTCAATTCGTACAGCGCATCGAATCCCTGTTCGTAGGTGTTCATATGGAAATCCTGAACCAGAAGGGAAAAGCGCTCCATGTCCGTTTCCCGCTGACAGGCGTCCGTATAAAAATCGATCAGCTCGCCCAGCATGCTGTCGAATTCGCTGAAATAGGCCAGATCATCCAAAAGATCCAGATCGGTGGGGTTGAAGGTAAGCCCCGCCATCAGGATTGCTTTCAGATTGGGGTTGGCCTGCTTGAAGTATTTTCGAATCAACGGCAGATTGGGCGTTTCGGAATTTCGCTCAAATAGATAAGCCCCGAGAATCACCTGATCGACAATCCCGCCGCTATCCAGAAAATGGACCAGCCGGCGCTGGTTTTCCGTTTCCGCGACGGCCATGCGCTCCTCCCGGCGTTCCTCCTCGTAAAGAAGGTCATACTCGTCATCCTGCCAGACAACGCCGATCTCCTCCAAGCGCTCCCGGAAATCCAGGGGATGCGCCCTGAGGATTTCGTTGACACGTGCAAAGGGATCATCTTCGGTTTCAAAAGCGTAATCGCCGACCACCTCGACGAGTTCCGGATCACCATCCGGTCTATCCGAGCCGGTGATACAGCGGAAACACCCATAGCCGGCAACGGCGGAGCCGGCCACCCACAAGGGATTGCCGCAGGAGCAATGCACCCCTTGCCGCCAGGCTGCCAATGCATCCTCGATCCCTTTGCGAACGACATCGGGCTTCGCATCGGCGTTGTTTCGCAAATATTGTTTAATGAATTGTTCCACGGAAACGGGTCTGTAACCTCTCATGATCACTCCATCCAAAATCCAATACCAACGCCCAGACACGTTTGAGAATTCAAACGAACAGGTTTGATTCTGTTTTTTTGGCATAAGCTGGATTGGCAGTCAAGAGTAAGCACGCATTTTCAAAATCGCCCCCCCTTTGCAACTTCTCTAAAAATTGGCAAATTACCTTTATGATCAGTGCGTTCTAAACGATTTGACATTATCCGGCAGGTGTTTATCTTTTGATTGCAAAATACGGACCACAAGACTCAACAGAATAGATATATACTCATGGAGGAACCATCTATGCGGTTTGATCGATTTACCATAAAATCCCAGGAACTCATTCAGAATGCCCAAAGCCTGGCGTCGACGCATGGCAACCAGCAAATCGAACCGGAGCACCTGCTGTCCGCCATGCTCTCCGAAAAAGAGGGCGTGGCGCGCAGTGTCTTGAAAAAGCTGGGTGCTTCGGAAGAACGAATTGCCCAGGAGATCTCTACTGCAATTGACCGCCTGCCGAAAGTCAGCGGCGTTGGGGACGTTTATCTGTCGTCCACGGCCAAAGCCGCCCTGGAAGCCGCTTTCGTCGAGGCCGGCAAAATGAAGGACGAATACACCAGTGTGGAGCATATCCTGCTGGCCTTGTGCGATAAAAAAGCGGGTGAGGCGTCCAGAATTCTGGCGACATCCGGCGTCAACCGTGATGTTGTACTCAAGGTGCTCATGGAAATCCGCGGCAACCAACGCATCACCGATCCCAATCCCGAGGAGAAATACGAGGCCCTGAAAAAATTCAGCCGCGATCTGACCGATGTGGCCCGTAGCGGCAAATTGGACCCGGTGATCGGCCGGGACGACGAAATCCGCCGTATCGTTCAGGTACTCTCAAGGCGCACCAAGAACAACCCCGTGCTCATCGGAGAGCCCGGCGTTGGAAAGACGGCCATCGTCGAGGGCCTGGCCCAGCGCATCGTGGCCGGTGACGTCTCTGAAAGCCTGAAAAATCGGCGTCTTGTGTCCCTGGACATGGGCGCCCTGATCGCCGGGGCCAAATATCGCGGCGAATTCGAGGATCGCCTCAAAGCAGTCTTGAAAGAAGTCGAAAAGGCCGAAGGCGAAGTGATCCTTTTCATAGATGAGCTGCACACCCTGGTGGGCGCCGGCGCCAGCGAAGGCGCCATGGACGCCTCCAACATGCTCAAGCCGGCCCTGGCACGAGGGGTCTTGCGCTGCGTGGGCGCCACCACATTGAACGAGTACCGCAAATACATCGAAAAGGATGCGGCCCTGGAACGCCGTTTTCAGCCGGTGCTGGTTCGCGAGCCATCCGTGGAGGACACGGTCTCGATCCTGCGCGGCCTGAAGGAAAAATACGAGGTGCACCACGGCGTGCGTATCAAGGATTCGGCCATTGTGGCGGCGGCGTCCCTTTCCCACCGCTATATCGCCGACCGGTTTTTGCCGGACAAGGCCATCGACCTGATCGACGAATGCGCCTCCAAACTGCGCATCGAGATCGACTCCATGCCCGTGGAGATCGACGAGGTCCAGCGCAAGGTGCTCCAGGCCGAAATCGAACGCGAAGCCCTTAAAAAGGAATCCGACCCGGCCTCAAAAGAGCGTCTGGCCAAGCTGGAAGACAGCCTGGAAGAAATGCACACCCAGATCGCCGGCATGAAAACCCACTGGGAAAAAGAAAAGAGCCTGATCCAGACCATTCGCAAGATCAAGGAGGAACAGGAGCAGCTCGGTGTCGAGGAGCAGCGCGCTGAAAGGGAGGGTAACCTGGCCCGCGTGGCCGAATTGCGCTACGGCCGGGCAAACGAGCTGACAGCGCAACTGGAACAGGCCAAGCAGGAGCTGATAACTTTCCAGGCCGATAAAAAAATGCTCAAGGAAGAGGTGGACGACGAGGATATCGCCGAAGTGATCTCGCGCTGGACAGGCATTCCGGTAAGCAGGATGCTGGAAGGTGAACGCCAGAAGCTGGTCAAGATGGAAGAACGTCTGGGAGAGCGGGTGATCGGCCAGGAACAGGCCATTGCCGCCGTCTCCAACGCCGTGCGCCGGGCACGCTCCGGCCTTCAGGATCCCAACCGCCCCATCGGATCATTTATTTTCATGGGGCCCACCGGTGTGGGCAAGACCGAGCTGGCCAAAGCCCTGGCCGAGTTTATCTTCGATTCCGAGCAGGCCATGGTGCGCATCGACATGAGCGAATTCATGGAAAAGCATTCGGTATCCCGCCTCATCGGCGCCCCTCCGGGATACGTGGGCTACGACGAAGGCGGCTATCTCACCGAGGCCGTCCGGCGACGCCCCTATTCGGTGGTGCTCTTCGACGAAATCGAAAAAGCGCACCCCGATGTTTTCAATGTGCTGCTGCAAATCCTGGACGACGGCCGCATGACCGACGGCCATGGCAAAACCGTGGATTTCAAGAACACCATCATCATCATGACCTCCAACATCGGCAGCCATTTCATCCAGGAGCTGGGAGGAAGGGATCGCGAGGAGATGGAGCGCCGGGTCAACGAGGCCCTGCGTGCCGACTTCAAGCCCGAGTTCCTTAACCGCATCGACGAAACCATCATTTTTCTCAATTTGGAAAAAGAGCAGATCGGCAAAATCGTCGATATCCAGATACGACATCTGGCGGCGCGCCTGGCCGAGCAAAACATCGAACTGATCCTGTCCGACCCGGCCCGAAACCTCATCGCCCACGAAGGCTACGATCCGGTTTACGGGGCACGGCCCCTCAAGCGGGTGATCCAGCGCCACATCGAAAACCCGCTGGCCATGGAAATTCTTGAAGGCAGGATCGGCGAGGGCGATCGCATCAGCGCCGAGGTCGATGGGGAGCAGGTGGTTTTTCGGAAAGCAGCTTCGGAGTAGGAGGACGGCATGGACAAGGTGGACGCCGTGGCTCGCCCACCTTGTCCACTTGGTCCATTACGTCCATAGCAGGCTAAACGATACGCATCAGATACGGCGTCAGGTGCGCCTCGATCAACCCGGCAACCATCAGCGCGCCAACAACAATCAGGGCCACGCCCTTGAGGGGAAGCGCTTTTCGGTGAACGTCGACCGCATCAAAAACAGCGGGAAGCGGCAAATCGCAGGCCCTGGACGCCACCAGCAAATGGGCCGAAAAGGGAACCGCCCCGGCCAGGGCAAAGGCCGGGATTTCGATCACGCCGTGGGGCAGAAAAGCCATCAAGGCCGAAAAAAACCCATTGCCGAAAAAAGTGGCCGCACAGATTTGCAGGCCGCTTTCCAGCCCCAGCAGCATCAGACCTAATAATGGAACCATGAGCCAGACGTAAAGCCGTCGCAAGGGCTCCGCTTCGATCCTGGCGCAACCGGGCAGAAGGCAAAGTAATTTCATTCGCGAACGCCCGATGAACAATTGCCTTATCCAGCGTGGCGGCGCATCGAGCCGCCGGGGATCAAGAAGTCCCACCGCATGGACAAAAGAAATGGTGACCATCGCCCCAAGGCTGTTCCATATAAAAAGCAACACCCCCAGGTCCACCCCCAGCCGGGCGCCGTGCTCGAACACCGGCAGCGCGACGGCCAGCCGTTGGGTTGACATTGCGAAGAGCCGCTCGGGATGAATCCCCACCCCCTTGACCAAAACCATGCCCACGGCCAATCCGACCACCGCCGACAAGAGATAGGCCGCGATCAGTTTTTTCCATGCTGTTAAAAGCGCTGTTTTCATAAAGGAGGTTATTGGCCGGCGGGGAAGATGGCTTTAGACTATTTAAGGCTAACCGGACGACCGCAACCCTGTCCTTTCAAGGGATATCCCGACCTATGACAACGCCCACGCAACCGCTTCGGCGGCATGAATTTTCGCGGTGTCATACAGGGGCATGGTTGTATCGCTCTGGTCGATCAGCAGACCGATCTCCGTGCAGCCGAGGATAACGGCCTGGGCGCCTTTTTCGGCCAGGCGGTCAATGATCCCGGCATATATCTGCTTGGACTTCGGGCTGATGGTCCCCAGACACAGTTCATTGTAAATGATGTCGTGAACCAGCCGGCGGTCCGGGGCCTCCGGAACCAGCACGTCCAGCCCATGCTTTTCCACCAATCGGCCTTTGTAGAAATCCTGTTCCATGGTAAAGGCCGTGCCCAGCAGTCCCACCCGCTGAATTTTATTCTCCAGAAGCGCCGTTGCCGTGGCATCGGCGATGTGCAGCAAAGGAATCCTCACCGCTCCCTGTACCTCTGCGGCGACCTTGTGCATGGTATTGGTGCAAATTAGGAAAAAATCCGCGCCACCGGCTTCAATGTCGCGGGCTGCATCGGAAAGGATCCGGGCGGTCCCCTCCCAGTCGCCACGATGTTGAAGCTTTTCGATAGGATCGAAATCGACGCTGTAAAGAACGATTTGGGCGGAGTGCAGTCCGCCAAGCCTTTGCTTAACGCCTTCATTGATTTCCCGATAATAGGTCTGCGTACTTTCCCAACTCATTCCACCTATCAAACCGATCGTTTTCATGTCCCCCCTGCTTATCCGAAAAAATGAATCAATAAGACGACAGTAACACCCATGGCACGATAATGACCGCCATGAAAGCCATGATACCATTCGGCCAGGCACTTTTCCAGAGTGTAAAAATAGCTGACAGGCAGTAATCCGGTAAATTCACAAGCGCACCCACCGACCAAACAAACCACTGTAATTATTGATAAATTAAACACAGACAAAGAAGTATAATCTGGCATGTTCCTTGATAATTAAGATTGCAAAAGGAGCGCGTATGAAAACGCAATTTAAAAATCAAAAAGAACACCATCTAACCTATCTTACCGTGTCATGGGATACGGAAAAGAAGAGGGTCAAAGGAGGAAGCATCATGAAACAAAAACTATCGAAGGGTTTTAAAAGAAGCTGCCTGATTTGCATGCTCTTAATTTTTGTGGCGGCGCCCAACGGCTATGCCAAGGAAATACTCGGGTTCAGCACCTCGGCGCAGCTTTACGACATTTATCCCGGCGAAGTTCTGAAACAGTTCGAGGCGCAAACAGGCACCACCATCGATCTCACGATCACGTCATCCGCCGCCGCCATGCAACGGCTGTTCAATGGCATGAGCGATGTGGCCGGCACGGCCGAAAGAGTCAAACGCACCGTCGTGGACTACGGGTACACCGAAATTCCAATCTGCAGCGCCCCGCTGGTGGTGATTGCACACCCCGGAACCTCGGTCGGCGATCTCAGCCAGGCACAGCTCCAGGATATCTTCAGCGGAAAGATTAAAAACTGGAAAGAGGTGGGTGGACAAGACGAGGAGATCATCGTGGTCGTTCCCGGGAAGGATACCGCGGCCTTGAAGAATTTCTCTCAATTGGCGCTGAAACGCTTCGATATCCGTTACGATATCATGACTTATCGGTCAACCATGGTCGTTCAGATTGTCAGCCACATTCCCGGAAGCATCTCCTTCATCACCAAGGGTTCCGATACCCGTGACGTGGCCGTCAGCATTCTGAAAGTTAACGGCCAGACCCATACGGACAAGGATTACCCCTATTTTCAAAACTTCAGCCTGGTGATCAAGGGCAAACCCAGCAAAACGGTAAGCGCTTTCGTGGACTTCCTGACCTCCGAAAAAATGCAGAAGACGCTGACGGAAAATGGGATCGCTCCCCAGAAGCCGTAATCACGCCATTACCTTCGCTCTTAATCTAAACGAATCAATCAGCTACCGCCTTGGGCGGTAGCTTTTTTATTGTATGAAATCACAAAATCCAAATAAATCTCAATAGTCCAAATTACAAACACTAACACCGCAGTCTTATGCCAAGTTTGGAAATTGGGTGTTGGGATTTGGAATTTAGTGCTTGCGATTTGTTGTTTACCAATAAAATCGGCAGCGGGCTTTCACTGGATTTCTTGTTGTTTTCCGACATAAACGGACGAACAAGGCACGAACAGATCCGGCCATCCCCTTTTGAAGATGGCCGGATTGGAAGTGCACATTGCCGTTCTGCTACCTCGAAAAAATTCGCAAGGCATCCTTGGGCGACTCGATCACCTTCTGAACCTTTTCCTGCATGTCTTTTTTCTGAAGATCGTCCTTCTTGTCCCAGGCCCCCTCGATCTTGTCCACCAGTTCGTCAATCTCACAGGGCTTGGTCAGGTAGTCGTATGCGCCCAGCTTGACCGCTTCCAGGGCCGAGTCGATGGAGCCATGCCCCGTCAGGATCAGGGTCTGGACAAACAATCCCAGCTTTTTGATCTCCTTCAGGGTCGCCAGGCCGTCCATGCCGGGCATCTTGAGGTCCAGCACCACCACGTCGAAGTCCTTGTCTTCAAGTTCCCGGATGGCCTCCGCCCCGCTATTGACCGCCGTGCTGCGGTACCCCCTGTTGTCCAGCAGGCGACTCATGTTGGTGGTAAAGACAACCTCATCGTCAACCAGCAGTATTTTTGATCCGATCATCATGGTCTCCTTTCGGTAGGGGCATCGCCTGTCAAAGACAGTGACGCTGCCCGGTAAATGTTACGCCTACGCGGCGTTTTCCATGTCTGTGTTGAATCCGTTTGTGGAATCGTCCCTGGCTTCCGGCGTCCGTAGCGGAAGCTGGATGGTAAAATCGGTACCTTTGTCGACAACGCTTTTCACCGTGATATCGCCCCCCAGGCGCTTGATGATCCCGTAGCAGATGGAAAGCCCCAAACCGGTTCCGCGTCCCATGGGTTTGGTGGTGAAAAAGGGGTCGAAAATCTTCGCCAGTTTGTCTTCGGCAATGCCGCTGCCCGTGTCCGAAAAAACAATCTGCACGGCATTATCGGATTCCAGAAACGTAGTGGCGATGGTGATGGAGCCGTATTGTTTGTTCTCATGGGCATCGATGGCGTTTGTGATCAGGTTCAGAAAGACCTGCTGCAACTGGGACAAATCCGAAAGAATCGGGGGGACTTCGGGTGATAGATTCTCAAAGAAGCGAATGCCCGAGGATTTGGCTTCCCGCTCCATCAGATCGACCACTTCGTCGATAAAAGCGTTGATGTCCACAGTGTCGATAACCGACTGCGTGCGCCTGGAAAACCGCAGCAGATTGTGGGTGATTCGCTTGCAGCGCTGGATCTGGATATCGACCTGGTTCATGGAGTCGTCCAGTTGAGCGCTGAATTGCGGCTCCATGGTATCGGCGACCAGCCCATAAGCATCCAGGACGATCTGTCGCTCCGTCGAGATGATGGCCAGGGGATTGTTGATCTCATGGGCCACCCCGGCGGCAAGCTCGCCGATGGACGCCATTTTGCTCGTCTGCATGAGCTGATTGTTCAACCGGTCGGCCTCCATATCCTTGCGCTTGACAAGGTTCAGCATGTGCCGGGTCACCAGAATCGTCACCGCCAGAATCGTCACGGCGCTCACGTGCAGAAAAATCAGCATGGAAACGTTGGCCTGATTCTCCGCCCCGAAAGCCTCGTCAAAATCCTGGCGAACCACCAGCATCCATTGGGGATTGGTCAGCCAGGCCGTACTGACGATCTGTTTGACCTGGCGCTCGCCCTTGTAACCGGCGTCGGCCGCTTCCCGCCGAACCCTGATGCCGGGATGGACCTCACCCATGGCAATGGCAGCCGGTTCCATGATTCGTCCGCTGTAACGGGGCGTGGTTTGATAAACGCCTTCCCGGTTGACCAGAAAGACCTCTCCGGTGCGGCCGATCATGACATTCTCCACCAGGGCGCGGAACGCCTCGGTGTCCACGGTGGCCCTCAAAATCCAGGAGCCGTTTTCATCATCTCCCCGCACGGCGATGATAAAATGCGGCTCGCGCCGAAACCCCATGAACATGTCGCTGATGTAAAGACCGTCTTCCATGACCTTCTTGAACCAGTGGGCGTCCTTGTAATTTTTATCCAGAAGATCGTAAGGCCCCACATAGGCCAGATGATCCCCGGCGGCATCGATCACGCCAATATCATTCAGGGTCCAGTGCTTCTTGTTGAACAGGTCGAACACCGATCGCAAATAGCCTGGCCGCGCAAAATCCCGGCGCCCATGGGTGGCGGCCATCAGCGCCAGCTTTGAAGAGTGTTCCTGCAAAAACAGCTCGATGACCTTGCGATGATGTTCCACCTCCTTACGAAACGACGCCATGACCCGATCTTCGGCGAAATGGTTATATTTGATGGTCATCCCCCATCCCACCAGCAGCAGGGGAACGACGGAACAAATCAGCGTCAATAGAACAAACCGAACAAAAAGCCTTTTGTATCGGTCCCGGCGATCCGGATCGGAACTTGCGCCGGTCTCCTTTTTCAGATCATCTGCCGGCAAATCATGCATGGGGCTCTCCTTTGTCAGTAATGAATGCAATTCTCTTTTCCATCTTGACAATATCAAGGAGCATGCCAACCGACATATGCTCAATAACGATTTTTTTACTTTAAATTTCTATATGTTATATTTACACTGCATGCTGTATGGCCGACCTGTCGACCAGGTGTCCACCCGGCGGTGACAAGGGTGTCTCTTGATCGCGCCGGGCGGCAAACTCAACGGGCACGGGCAAGTTGCGGCCAAAAAGGATGCAAAATCTCGATCACCTTTGGAACGACGGCCGGAAGAAACACCGACGGCGACCGGTGCCGTTGTTCTTCATCTTCCTTGCCGGAAGCGCCGTCGCACAAGCGCTGAAGAAAGTGCAGGCCGCATTCCTCGATGCCCTTGACGCTGTATCCACCCTCAAGAACAAAGGCGATCCTGCCGCCACACACTTTCCCGGCCATACGGATCAGCATATCTGTTAGCCGGCCATAGCCTTCCGGGGTCACCCGCATACCTCCCAGCCGGTCATGCAGGTAAAGATCGAATCCCAGGGAAACCAGAATGAATTCCGGCTGAAAGGCCTGTACCAACGGATCGACGATTCGCCGAAAAACAAAGGTGAAGGTTCGATCTCCGGCGCCTTTGTCCAGGGGTATGTTCACTGTATAACCGGCGCCGGGGCCATGGCCGATCTCACCGATACTGCCGGTACCGGGATAGGCCGGATAGCGATGGGTGGAGAGATACAAAACCGACTTGTCCTCGTAGAACGCGGTTTGGATGCCGTTTCCATGGTGGGCATCGAGATCTATGATCATGACGCGTTCGATGCCATGCACCTTTTGCAGGTAACGGGCGGCCAGGGCCACGTTGTTGAGCAGGCAGAACCCCATGGCGTGATCGGGCTCCGCGTGGTGGCCGGGAGGGCGCACGGCGGCCACGCCCCGTTTGGCCCGACCGCCGCAAATGCCGTCCAATAGCCGAAGCACGCCGCCCACCGCCAGGCAGGCAACATCCCAGGAGTGTTCCGTGGTTTGGGTGTCCATATCCAGGGTGACCAATTGACGCCCCGCAGTTTTCTCCAGCTTGTCAATATAGTCTGGTGTGTGCACCCACAAAAGCTGCTCGCGCTTCGCCGGCTCGATCATCATCGAATCCCAACGACCGGCAATGCTGGGGTGGGCCAGGGCGTGGCAAAAGGCATCGAAACGGCGGGGGCTTTCCAGGTGAAACACGTCCTTCAGGTGCAAACCGAAACGCGAATCGTCCACCACCAGGATCGATGCTTTAGAATTGGGCGTTTCACCGGCGATGCGCACGGATCCGGTTTGCGTGGCCATGTGAACCAAGGTTTTGGCTTCGGGAATGCGTTTTTCGTTATCGAGCAACAGGGACAGGGCCGTGGTGGCCGGGTTGGGCTGATGCCGGCACAACAGGCAGCGCCGGATGAAAGCAAGGTGCGCGGCGCGGCTTTTGCGGCCCCAACGGGAGCGTCCAAGGGCCTTGATGGACGAATGGATCAGCCCCTCCATGCACGCCCGCACCTTCCCCGCCGGGGGCCTGGAATCGTCGGCCATGTCGGCCAGGGCCGCCTGCAGATAGCCCGCCGGGGTAACCAGCACATAACGGCACAACCGTTGCTCTTGAAACCCGGCATCCAGGTAGAATCGGCGGGCCCCCACTTCACCATCCAGAAAAACATGGCGCACTTTTGGAAAAAACCCGTGCCAAAGCATCCAAACACCGGCCAGCATGAATGTGCCGACCCCCCTGGTGGCGGTATCGGTATCGTCATACTGAGGCATTTGGCGGGCGATGTATTTAATTTCGAGACGCTCGTCGACCCGGTGCCGGTGATGCCGCAGTTTGACCATCCCCAGCAGTCGCCCACCGGCCAGGCAGGCGTATAAAAAAGGTAACGTACCGTCCACCCAGCATTGCAGAAGAAAACGAACGCTGAAGAATTCAAAGCGCTGTTCCGCCACCTGCAAAAGCATTTCCCGATTGAGGGGCAGGGGCATGAAGCACGCCGGCAGTCCGTTTGCCAGATGCCCGAAGAAATGATCTCCCGCCGACCGAGCGGTGGGCAACTCGAAGGGCCCATCCAGGTTGTCCGGCCGTTCTTTCAGTCGCGCCAGCTCGTAATCGACCACCAGAGCGGCCCCGGCCCGGCGGATGTCCCCGGCCAGTTGCCGGATATCGGCTGCTTCCCAGCCGGCCAGGCGACGCTGTTTTTCCCTGGATTGCCCCCATTTAAACACCAGGGACTGTTCAAGAGTGGCAATACCCTCGGCCACGAAAGCGGTTTTGGGAACATCCACGCGCTGTCCATCGAAGTAATAATGGAAAGCCTTGTCGCTCGACAACTCTTCCGGGGCGGCGGAACCGTGAACGACCCGAATGCGATAATCGTCCAGAAGGGCCTGGAGTCCGAACCCGGAATTGCGGTCAATGCGACCGATGACCTGGATGGCCTGTTGGATGTGCTCTCTCTTAATCATTCTTCGACTTCTGAATCGTCAATGGCATCATCGTCCCGGCTTGCGGCGTGTTCCATGTACACCAGCACATCCCGGAAGCGGATGACACCGAGTACCCGCCGGGAATCATCTATCACCGGCAAGGTCTGGTAGGCGTTGTCGATCATGATGCGCGCCAGGGTTTCCAGAGGGCTATCGGGTTTGACGGCGATCGTTTCGCGCCGCATCACGTCTCCCACCGTCAGATCGGGGAGCCATTGGGGATTGGCCGACAGCCGCGCCCAGGTGACGGACGCCACCGGCCCCTTGGCCTTGCGGACCATGTCCTGCTTGCTCAAATGACCGACCAGGCGATTGGCATGATCGACAATAAACAGGGTTTCGCCGGCCATTTGGGTCAGCCGATGGTTGAAGATCGAGAAAGCCTCCAGCAGGGGATCGCTATCCTTGATGCGCCTGAAGGCGTTCAGGATCAGCTCCCCGGCCTGGCTGCGGGGCCAGAGGATGGGCCGCCGTCGGATCCGCTTGACTCTGCAAGCCACCGTCAGCTTGGCCACCAGATCCTCGATGCCGCAGGGCTTCATCAGATAGTCGAAAGCGCCCTGCCTGATGGCCTCCACGGCTGTTTCCAGCGATGCGTGACCGGTTAGCATGATCATCGCCGGCGGCGAGGGCCTGCTCGTGATAACTTCCAGAACCTGCATGCCGTCCATGACCGGCATACGGATATCCAGCACCACGGCATCGAAAGTCTCGTTTTCCATGATCGCCAGGGCCTCTTGCCCGTTACCCGCAGTCATCGCCTGAAAATTACGGGCCTCCAGCAGCCGCGCCATCTGAGTGACAAAGCGCGCCTCGTCATCCACCAACAGTACCCGCCGGGAAGGGGTGTGGGATTGAGATACATTATTCATGGCCGAAACCTCCATTGTCAACTTAGCCTGGACACCTGCGCAAAAAAGTGAAACCTACCGGTGACACGGTGAGCGCTCTCATTCCCGGAAAGCCTTGATTCTCTTGTTCGGCCACTGGGACCGTGCCGGCTCACGCCCGCGCTCCGCGCGGGAGCGCGGTGTTTATCATGCCCGTAAATAGGTTCCCATGCAAAGCTTGGGAACCGGGCGCCTTTTCTGGTCAAACTTGATCTCGATCCATTATCCCTATTCGGAGACGAACACCTGTTACTGGCATTGGGTTTGCAATTTCCGTATTTCAAATCGGGCTGAAAAGATCGTCACCGCCTGGACTGCCAGGGTATAAAGATACAACCGGATGGCAAGTCAACAACCGCAAGGTGATTTCGTCATCCAGCAGGATGTCGCCATGACCAACCTACCTCCCAATACCATAAGTAAAATCCTGCTTCCTCTCACCAGGGATCTTCCCACATCCCCCTCGGTGATGCTGAACGACCCCTTGACCAAAGCCATCGAAATCATGATCAAACACAATGTCGACACCATTGCCGTGCTATGGAACCAGCGGCCGGTGGGACGCATCCGGCTTAACGATGCTTTTGACAGCGTGGGCATCCGGATAGCGTGATCGTTTTTTATTCCACATTGTTCCATTCAGAGCCTGGCCCATCCTTATAATCGCCCGTAACAATGCCCGATTCCTTCATCAGACGGTGCAGGTACTGGCGCTGGATGCCCGCCTTTTCCGCGGCCCGACTTACATTGCCGTTGTTATCGCGCAACAGGGTATCGATATACTGCCGATGGAAGGTGGCCAGCATCTGGTCCTTGGCGTCCTTGAAGGACAAATTCCGAAAGGACCGCGACTCGCCTTCCGGTTTGGCGATTGGCTCCCGATCAATAAACAGATCTTCGGCCGCCAGGGTATCCGTGCGGCAAAAAATAACGCCCCGCTCGATGATGTTTTCCAATTCGCGCACATTGCCCGGATAGTCCAGGGACAAAAGCCGTTGCATGGCCAGCGGGCAGATCCCGGTAATCTTTTTTCCATTCATGGCGGCATATTTTTTCAGAAAATGCTGGCAGAGCAGGGGAATGTCGTCACGCCGTTCGGACAGGGCCGGCAGTTCGAGGTTGATGACATTGAGCCGGTAGTAAAGGTCTTCACGGAAACGCCCCTGTTCGATCTCTTCCTTGAAACGGCGATTGGTGGCCGCGATAAAACGCAGATCGGCCTTGAGCGTACTGTTGCCCCCCACGGGACGATACTCCCCCTCTTGAAGCAGACGCAACAGCTTGGTTTGCAAGATTTGCGGGAGATCGCCGATTTCGTCCAGAAAAAGGGTCCCTCCGTGGGCCTCCTCCACCAGTCCGCGCTTATCCTTCCAGGCCCCGGTAAAGGCTCCCTTGACGTGGCCGAACAGCTCGCTTTCAAGAACATTTTCGGGAATGGCGGTGCAGTTGAGGGTCACAAAGCGCTTTTTGCTGCGGTTGCTGTGGGCATGCAGGGCCTTGGCGACCAGTTCCTTACCCGTCCCGCTTGGCCCGGTGATCAACACCGTGGCCTGGGTCGGGGCCACCTGACGAATACGGTCGAAAACCCCGCGCATCACCGGCGCGGTCCCGAGAATCCGGTCGAACCCGCCGGTCTGGCCCAGCGCCTTGCGCAAGGCACGGTTTTCGCGGGTGACGGTCTGCATGTTCATGGCATTGTTGATGGTCACCAGAATCCTTTCCCGACGAAAGGGTTTGGTGATGAAATCAAAAGCGCCCTTGCGGGTCGCCGCCACGGCGGTTTCAATGGTTCCGAAGGCGGTGATCACCACCACCGCGATGGATGCGTCTATCGACCGGATCTTTTCCATGAATGTGATTCCATCCATGCGGGGCATCTTCAGGTCGGTAATCACCAGGTCAATACCTCCGGACGGCAGCCGCTCAAGCGCCATCTGAGGATCATCGAACGTTTCCACCCGGTGGCCGGATTCTTCCGTAATTATACGATCGATCAGCAGCAGCATGTCCCGCTCATCGTCCACGACCATTATGCAACCACTCATATTGTCCTCCCTTTATACTGCTTGCGGCAATTCCACGGTAAACGTGGTTCCGCTCTTGTCACCGGCCTTGTCAGAGGTACGGCTCTGGCAGTGCAGACTGCCACCGAAACGGCTGATAATACCATAACTTACAAAAAGCCCCAGCCCCGTTCCCTGGCCTTCGGGCTTGGTCGTAAAAAAGGGCTCGTAGATCCGGTCCATATTCCCCTCGGGAATGCCGCAACCGGTATCCGACACCTTCACCACGGCATGCCGCGAAGCCTTGTCCCAAACCGCGGAAATGAACAATCGGCCTCCGTCGGACATAGCGCCCACGGCGTTGGTCATGAGGTTGAGAAACACCTGCTGCAATTGACGGCAGTCCCCGCATACCATGGGCAGGGAATCGGCAATACGGGCATCCAGCGCGACACCTTGCCGCTCGATGCTATGCCGCGCCATCTGGATGATCTCCGTGAGGCAACGGCCGAGATCGGTGGATTTTTCGGACTCCTTGCGATCCCGTGCAAAGCTCAGCAGGTTGTCCACGATTCCCTTGCAGTGCAGCCCCTGGCGCTCGATGATTTTCAAATCCTTATGGGCCTGGCTTTCCGGCGGTTGCTTGCGTACCAACAGATCGCAAAAACCGAGAATCACACCCAGGGGGTTGTTGATTTCGTGGGCCACACCGGCGGCCAGGGTTCCCAGGGCGGCCAATTTCTCCGTGGTCACCAAGCGGCGTTGAAAAATCTTGCTTTCCGAAATGTCCCTGGCAATACACAGCACGGTGGTGATCTCCCCGGCCTCGTTTTTAAGGGGCATGTAGTTGGCGTTGAGCCACATTGTCGGCTCCACCGATTGAATTTCTATCTCCTCCCGTACACTGCGCCGGGTGGCGAAAACCTGCTGAACGGCCTTAGTGTTGCGCCGCGCCACCTCCTCGGCCAGCAAATCGGATAGCGGGCGGCCGATAAGATCGTCGGCATCGATGCCGAAAATGCGGGCCGTGTAACTGTTCACGGATTTGAGATTGGCCGCTTCATCGAGGGTGAAAATAAAATCCTCGGCACTTTCAATAAGCAGGCGATACTTCTCCTCCGAGCGTTTCAAGGCCCGTGTGCGCACGGCCACAAGATTCTCAAGCCGTCCCGAGAACCGATGTTCCATCATAATCAGGGCGGTGGCGCCCACCACCACCACCAGCAGCAAAAGGCCCAACAGGGTCAGTTCCCAGCGATGGATCTGTCTGACGGCCGCGGCAATCTCATGGGTGGGGGCGACAACCGCCACACTCCAGACCTGGTGGGGCGTCGCCGAGATCAAAATGGGGCAAAAGGCGATCAACTTGTCCATGCTGCCGGTTATGCCCCGGTGCCACCCCGCCTGATAGGTGCCCGTGCCCTCAAGGCCCTTTACCATCCGCTCTTTTTGAATACGGTTGATCTTGTCGAAATTCAGATCCGGGTAGGTTTGCTTGCGCACGTCAAAGGCACTGCGGCCAATGAAGTCGGTGTAGGGATGATATAGAAATCGCCCCTGGCCATCGATAATCCACACATACCCGCTGACGCCGGAGCGAATGTCGGCCACCAGAGGGGCCAGCAACCAGGTGAGGTTGACACGGAAAAACAGATACTGCCGCTTGCCCGTGCCAAGGGGCGTAGCCATCCACATTTCCGGCGAATTTGTTTCTTCCCGTGGCCGAACCACCAGGATGTCCCCGGCCCTCGGCAACGCTTCTCCCGAAAAACGGGCCATCGGCGAGGGGACCCGGCTCCGCTCACCGCGGGAGATTGCCCAGGCGCTATCGGTATCTCGGTCCCAGATCAGGATTTCGGAAATACCGGCAGCGACGACCCGCTCCAGTTCAAGTTGGCAACGCGCCGACAAGGCTTGCGGGTTTACGATCGGCGCGGCACCGCGCTCGGCGATTTGCAGCATGTCCCTTTCCAGGGAGTTGAGCGCATTTTCAACCAGCTTGCGAACACTGCGGGCAATGGCCAGCTGCTCCTGGTTGAACTGATCGCTTACCCGATGAACCATCTGCAGGGTGAAACGATGATGAATGACAACGGTCACCAGCAGAATCAGCAGGGCGACACAGACGATAATCAATCGGTGGCCGACATCGCCTCTTTTTTGGGAAACCGTTTCCATAAGGAAAGAAAGAGCAAATCGTATGCCATTGAAAAAACGCCTAAATACAAGGCGGCCACCAAATCGTCTGTCGGTTTTTTTTACGCTTTGTAAAAAAGCACCGCCCCGGGACAATCTGGGGCGAAAACCGGGGCGGTGCGGCGGACTGACTGGCCCTTCCTGGAGGGAACAGGGCACTTGGAACGTACGTTGCCTTTCTATCTGTTCAGGCGTAACAGATGACGATTAGAAGGAACGCAAGGCAGGCCAGCCAGCAAAAATGACTCGTTGTGCCTTTTTTTATGGGGTGAAATTGGGCGTCGGGGCGATGGTGGCCGCGGGCACAGACATAGTGGCCGATGGTCTTGCCCGAGCGCCTGGAAACACGGCGGATGCGATTGACCTCGCTCCCACAGGCGCTCACTGCACCCGTTGGCGTTGCAGTGCAGGTCAAACGGCGGCCCATGGCGAAACAGACCAGGTTGATCACCCAATTCCAGGCGACGGCCCCGACGAGCATTATTGACAAACAGAGGATTACATGAAACCGGGTCACCCCCCAGGTAGACAGGGTCAGGCCGATGGTATCCGGATTCAGGGGACCGTCGACGGAACCGAAAAGGCCCAGATAATAAAAAATGAAACTGATCCCCATGACGATCATGGTCGTCCCGAAACCGCGCAGGCGACTTTGCACCAACCCGTTTCGTGATTGGCCGTTGATATCGGAAATGGCGAGATTTTCATAATGATTCATTTTATATCTCCTGGAGCGCTTTGTGGAAAAAGTGACCCTTTTTCTCGCGCGACCACAGTCCTGCGAGGTCGCGCGATTTTTTATTCCAAAGTCATTATCAACCGCCGGCCAGCTTGGCCATTATACTCGGGATGATTTTCCAGAAACAGATGGCGGCAACCACCAGACAATAGGAGGGAACCACGACTTTCCACGCTTTTTCCGGAAACACACGGGTCATATATGGTGCGGCGATGGCCGAGAACATGGTGGCGATCATGAAGGAGGGCAGCAACAAATAATCGATCTGCACCCCGCTGGAGAGCAGCGCCAGCCAGACGATAATCGAAAAACCGCTTACCGTTCCCTCGCAAATGGCCGTCACGGCCAGCATGCTCTTTACAGGAACCCCGGCGATCAGGCCGCCGATGGTCACAACCGGCCCATAGCCGCCACCGCCGACGCCTTTATTGAAACCGGCCAGGGCCGCGAAACCGATCATTCGTTTGGGCCTGTACGGATTGTCCTTGCGACCCTGGAACAGGGAAATACCGCCCATCATGACCAGCAGTACCGCCACATAAAGCTTGATCCAAACCTTGTCGACGTGGAGAATCTTGTAGACACCGACAATGGAGACCGCCACGGCGACACAGCCCACAATCCCGATAATGAACCATAGCTTGACCGTTTCGGACATGGGCTTGAACTTCCACTCCACATTCTCGAATTCCCGGTGCAGGAAGGCACCCACCAGACCGGCGACGCCCTGCTGAATCATAACCACGGGCACGATCTGCTTGGGATCGAATCCGAGCACCAATAGGATTGGCGTCAGTGCGGTACCGAAGCCCATGCCGGCCGACGCGTCCATGAACTCGAAAAAGGCGGCCAGCAGAACGACGCTCCATACGATGTGCCACTCATTGCCCGCAAGGCCGTGGGCGATTGAATAAGGGGATTGAATTCGCACCGTGGGCTCGAAGGGATTGCCCGCCAGCCAGCATCCCAAGAGGAAAACAAGGAAAAACACGAAAATGCCTCCCAGGGCGGCCTTCAAGTGGCGCCATTCGGGAATCAATCGCTCCATTATGGTTTGCTTCTCACCTTCGAGGTCCCTGGCGACCTCCCACCCATGTACTTTTTCATTGGTTGTATTATCCATTTGCCCCTCCTTTATGAATATAAAAAATGATCTGTTTTCACCGTCCCATCACTTTTGCAGTCCCGGTTCTTCTCCTTTCCCATTGTTGAAATTTTCAAACCGACAAATCGATTGTGTTTGTTCCTCTATTTTCAATCACCATGCCAATTGGAAGAATCTGTGAAAACATTTGAACAGCAAGAATTTATTACATATTTTAGCGCTCACGAATTATCTTCTAATTTAGAGAGCAGTCCTTGAATACTCCCGGTGGACATTGTCCGGATAAGCTGTCACCATCCTGTGGACATGAGAAGAATGGCAGGGGTAAAAAGCTGAATTCGAGCTGCGGGAAAAGAACTGTAACCCCAGCGGCGACGTTTCTGAAACTGGCAGATGACAACCGACAGGGTGACGAAACTGGAAATAATTGCCATGAAAGCAGGCGGAGGGATCGTCCGAAGCGAAGGCGAAAAGGCGAGCGCCCTTATCTGCTGCGGATTTAGCCTCGGGCCACGGTTGCCGCCCAACGGCCATCCAAAGAGAGGGATTTCATTGGCATATTGCTTGCTGTTCCCATTGCGTCAGAAGGGGAGAGGCGACCGGATCGGTTATCGGCGACTCCCACGGCGGATGGAAAACGGCGATGTACGGCCCCATTTTTTCGAAAGGAGACGAAAACCATGTTAATTCATTATATCCTGTTAATCGTCGGGTTCGTTTTGCTTTATTATGGTGCGGAATGGCTTGTTAAGGGGTCTTCGAGTTTTGCCCGAAGCATGGGGGTTACACCGCTCGTCATCGGGTTGACCGTAGTCGCCTTCGGCACATCCGCGCCGGAATTGGTGGTCAGTTTCGTCGCATCGATTCAGAACAAAAGCATGATCGCGGTCGGCAACGTGGTGGGCAGCAACATATGCAATATCGCGCTCGTTCTCGGACTGGCGGCGTTTTTAATGCCCATTACCAGCAACCATTCCGTCGTCAGGCGGGACATACCGCTGATGCTTGCCATTTCTCTTGTCTTGCTGGTTTTCTCATGGAATTCGTATATCAGCAGGGTCGAGGGCGTGATTCTTTTTGCCGGCGTCATTCTTTACACAATCTACAATTACCGGTTGTCAAAAAAGGAAACGGAGGCGCTGGCCGACGGAAGCGTTTCCGATGCGGAGGCCGAACTGGAGGATATCGGATTTATCGAGTCGCGCACCAAGCAGATCGGACTAATCGTCGTGGGCATCGCCGGTGTGGTCATCGGCGCCCAGGTGTTGATCGATTCGGCGGTGATCGTCATGCGCGGCTTCGGCGTCAGCGAAAAATTCATCGGTTTGACCATCGTGGCCTTCGGGACCTCCCTGCCGGAGTTGGCCACGTCCGTAGTCGCCGCCCTTAGAAAAGAGATGGACATCAGTATCGGCAACCTGATCGGAAGCAATGTTTTCAACATCCTGAGCGTCATCGGCGCGGCCGCCATGGTTCGTCCGATTCCGATTCCCGGCGGATTTTTCGCCAGCGGTCTGGTCATCGATTACAGTGTGATGGTGGGCGTATCGGTTCTGACATGGCTAATCATGTGGAAAAACTTCAAAGTCAGCCGGGCGGGTGGTTTTGTCCTTCTGTGCTCCTATATCGGCTATCTTGCCTATTTGATTCCCAATGCCTGATGCCGCCCGGCGGACGACAAGGGGCCGGCGTATTGCCGGCCCCTTGTTTGTTTTACATTCCAGTCCGTTGAATCACCCGCAAAGGCCAAGTCCTCCGCATTTCCCGCGTTGATGTAAAGTCCATTGGGATAGCGATTAACCCTGGAGCAGCCGTGCTTCGGGTCAACGCGCCAGCCTGGATCGAACCACCTGATTGTTCCCCTTGCTCCCACGTTCCGCATGGGAGCGCAGTGTTTATCATGCCTGAAAAATATGGTTCCCACGCAGTGCGTGGGAATCAGCCGCCTTCTGGTTCCTTCTAATCAATCCCGGAAAAATAATAACAGAAAAGGAAGTTTCAGCCGATACAAGGCTAACAGGAAGGGTGATCGTTGCAAAAACCGTTTGACGAGGGTCATACGATGATTCTGTTTCAAGGTCCGTCCCGGTTTGGTTTCCAATGGCGGCTTATTTTTAATAACCTATCAAAAAAGCCGCCGTCAATCCTCACCATTTCACGGATTGCACGCACATATTTACTATTGGCGCCAGCGCCGTCAGCAGATCCCCTGCCGCAACGCCTGTTGGCATCGGCGAAGCGGTGTTTTGCTTGACAGAATCTTTAATTTATTGTTTTTAGTATAAAAAAGGGGAAAATATGATTATAACGCAGTCCGCTGGCTACAGTGATATCGGGAAAGTTCGCAAAGCGAATGAGGACAGCTATCTGCTTAATCCATCCGTGGGCCTGTACGTCGTCGCGGATGGCATGGGCGGGCATCGCGGCGGTGACGTAGCCAGCCAGATGGCCGTTGACATCATCCAACATTACCTGTCGGTCCCCTCCAACCCGCTGGGAAGTGCTGCCGACGGCAACGATGACACGCTCGACAACGAACATGCCAATCGCCTGATCGAGAGCATCAGCCTTGCCAATCAGCGAATTTACGAACGGTCCGTGGCCGAGGAAGCCTTCAAGGGCATGGGAACCACCGTCTCCGCCCTTTATTTCAACGAAGACACCATGATTGCCGCCAATGTCGGCGACAGCCCGATATATTTGATTCGCAACCAGGAAATTGAACGTCTCTACACGCCCCACACCTTGTTGCACGAGCGTCACAGAATCCCCAAGGCCATACTGAACCGGTTTCCGGAGGAAAGGCTCGGGCATATTCTGACCCGGGCCGTTGGTATCCGTGACAGCGTCAACGTCGACGTCCTGGAAACGCCGTGCTTTGAAAACGATATCGTTGTTTTGTGCAGCGACGGGCTCAGCAACAACATCCAGAAGGAAGAGATTCTGTCGTTGACCGACCCGAACGATCTTGACGGCACCTGTGAAAAAATGACGGCCCTGGCGAATCAACGCGGTGGAGAAGATAATATCACGATCATCCTCATACACGTTGTATCCACCAAACCCGGATTCAAGGAAATGCTGCTATCCAGGATACTTGCTGTTCCCCTTAAAGTAGCTTCACTATTTGGCGTTCGGAAACGATCATGAACAGACTGCTTTTTAAGTTTAAGGACAGAACCATCAAGGAGTTCGACCTTGACCGGATCGATACGCTTTCTATCGGAAGAGCTTCCGGGAACGACATCGTCATCGACAACCTCGCGGTTTCATCAAACCATGCCCAGATCACAAAGGATGTCAACCGCTACATCGTAAAAGACATCAACAGCAAAAACGGGACCTTCTTGAACGGGCGGACCATTGAACAAGCGGTGTTAAAAAATGGGGACATCATTACCATCGGCAAGCACGCCCTGGTGTTTCTTGACCGCGGGCGCTCAAGGCAACGGCATGAGCAGAGCGGCCTCAAAACATCCAGCGTCCCCGAGGATCCCGGTCCGGACCATACGATGTTCATGGATTCCGAAATCTACCGGCGGATGCTGGCCGAAAGCGGCGATATCCCCGAATCCGCAAAAGCAACAAGGGCCCAGGTTGCGTTTATATCCGGTGGAACAGGCAGCGTCGAGCTGAACCGAAGCCTTTTCACCATCGGCCGAAGCGGTCAATGCGACATCGTCCTGCAGGGCTTTTTCTCGTTTTTAGCCGGCGACCCGGCAGCGGTCATCAGCAAAACCCCGGAGCACCACTACATAAACCATGCCGGCGGCTGGATGAAGCCCAAGATCAATGGCAAAAAATTCAAGGGACCGGTCCGATTGAAAAACATGGACATCATCAAAATAGGGTCGGTAACCCTCCAATTCGCCATGGGCAATCGGGCATAGGGCCGCCAAAACCCTGCTTGAAACGGTTATAACGGAAAATCCGCACCATGAAAAAGATAATTCTATTAACCGCCTTTTCAATCTGTTGCGCGATTGCCGGCTCTTTTCTGACAATTGACAACACCGTTCACAAACAGGTGATCTATATAAAAAACGGTGATCCCGTGGTGGTGGACAGCATCACCAAAGCCGATGGATTTTTCCTTTACGAGGCCGATGGAAACCGCGGCATGTTCATGGAAAACGATGTCTCGGGTACCGGAACGTTGCCGACGCAAATAAAAACGTCGGTTCTGGAGATCGTAGACCGCACCAAACGGCAAATCATGATGGACATGGGGCTATGTCCGAAACTGGTCAACGCCTTGGACAGCCGCATCCTCATTTTTATTGCCGTTTTTTGTGTGACCTTTTTCATCATAAAGATCACCTTTTTAATGATCGGCGTTATTAAAGGGAGGATTTCGGCCGCCTCTCCAGAAAACGACACGCTCCCCGACACAAAAAACAAGCTGATTATCGAATATCGCCAGGAAGATTCCGAATATCGCGATATCATCTTGTTCTTTCTGGAATTGTTCAAAATCCAAAATGGTCTTGCACCCAATGCGCCTTCCCGTTTTTCCATCCGATCCAAATCAAAATCAAAAAAAAGGAAACTGTTCGATCTGGACGTAAAAGGCAAACACGACTGGATCAGCCGTCGGATGTCCATCGCCCCCCTGGGAGAGGATAGCGGAAGCAAGAGCAAATGCTTTTACGTGATTTACGATACCCACATGGTGGTCAAGATACCGCCTGAAAAAATAACCGATCTCGATAAATACATCACCGCCATCCGCAAGGAAGTGCAGATCGCCGGCCAACTCACCCCGGTCGCCTGCATTGTTCCCATGGTATCCGTTGTTTTAAAAAAGGTTAAAAAACTCCCCTACGAATCCAGCCTCACCCAGGAGCAACTGGAAAAGCAGTACATTCGATTGGTGGAGGAGCACCCCGAATACCAGAGCTATTTAAAAATTGGCGGCCGTTTCGCCTTTTTCATGGAGCTTGCCAACAATTTTTTCCTTGGCGGCGTCATCGACAGCTTTCACAAAATTAAAACCAACATCCGTGAAGAGCTTCAGGCGTCACCAGAGTTGGCCTGGAGTCAGGAAGCCTTTATCAATCGCTATGGATTTGAAGCGCTGCCGGTTTTTAAAGAGCTTCAAGAACTTTATCGTAAATGCGAAGTCGAGGCCAAGCGGCTGATCAAGGAATCCGGCAGGGACCGGCCCGTCCATCAATATCAAATCAAGAACTGGTTTCTGGCAACCCTCACCGATGATGCGCTCCCGGCAGCGGCAGATGGCATGGATGCCGACTTGCTCAAGCGGATAACCGAGGCTTTTCTTACTATTTTTAAAACCAATCAAGATCAGATCGACCGGCTCGTTCTGCTCTTGAAAACCAAACAGTCTGCCAAGACGTTTCGCAAAAACCGTCCGCAGATTCAAAATATTTGCTCGAACATGTTGACCCTGTTGTGCCGGCTCAAGGAAAAACGCATCGCCCTGCGGGACCTTAAACCCGACAACCTCTTTCTGGATGCGGATCCGGATGCCTACCCGGGATTTCTTTCCGACCCATCTGCTTTTTCCATTGGCGTCATCGACGTGGAAACGGCCGTCTCTATCGATCCCCGGCCGGACGGCAGCATTGCCCAACCCCTTATCGGGGGCACCCCTTTATATGCCACGCCCATCCATCTTTTGAAAAACAAGGCCATCACGGAAAATTTCGAGGATCTGCCTCATGTGCTGCACCTTCAGGACTGGTACGCTACGGTCGCCATCCTCTTTAAAGCGATTACCGGAGCGAACCTGTTTCCCAGAGCAGCCCGCACGTTTCCCGGCTCTCTGAAAATCCTCAAAACCAGTCAGAACCCGTCCTCACCGGACAGCGCAACGGTACAGAAAATGAGCCGTCTCTTTTGGGCGGCCGCGGCCACGGATATTAAAAAACAGACTGTGGCCTTTTCAACGGTTCTTGACCAAATCAGTGTGAACGTCCCCGAAGCCATGGCAGACGCCATCAAAAAAGAGCTGGCACACCAACAAAAGTCCCTTGATAAAGCCATCCATAAACAGATTTCACTCTCTCCATTGATGAAAAGCAAGAAAAACCAAGACTTTTTAATCGGCGCAACCACTACCGAGATTACCAGACAGATCGGGCGCTGGAAGGACACAACCAATCTACCGGAAAACCACCGTCAATTAGCCGACAAAATGGTTCCTTTTTTAACCAATCTGAATATTTTAAAAAAGGGAGAGAAGGAAAAAAGTGATACGATAGCTGCCTTTGACACGCAACCCTATGAAATCAAGGCAAAGCCTCTGATCGAGGCCATATTCCACATCGTGTTCCAGGAGATGTATAAAAAACGCTGGAAAACCTTGGTCACGTCTCCGGCCAAAAAGACCGATGAGCAGCTTGCCGTGAAAGAGGACAGCAATTTAGTGGCAACCGTACTGGTTAAAGCATAAAAAGGCAAAACAGCTTATCGGCCGAATCCCACCGGCCTTCCTCAGGAAAACTCACATTGCGTGAAACCGCGCCCGTCCTTTATGCAATCCAAAATCGCGGTTTTGTCTTTAATTCCATACTCGGTGACCAGAAAATCCACATGCTTCATGTCCACGGTGTCGTGGGAATGGGTGATCAGCTGGAAGGAGACATCGCCATGCTTTTTAGCTTCCACCTTGCGATGGATCTGTTGCTGGGATGAGTGCTTATGGGAAAATTTCAGACTATTTGCGAACAGGTAGACCGGTAGATTATTCAGGTGGCAAAGCCCCACGATGTTCGCCGACCCTGCGGAGGAAACGGTTTTGAAATCCTCGGTAACGGACAGGGCGTCCATGAAATACTTGTTGGCTTTTTCGATATAATGGCCCAGGCTGTATTCGGGAATGACCTCCATCTCGATGTCGGCCTCGGAAAGCGATTTGATCAATCGGCGGGTTTTGGCCGGGTCCTGCTTCAAAATGATCATACGAAAGTCCTTTTGAAGAACCTGGCGGGCCATTTTCAGCATATCGACAACGTCCTTGCTGCCGGTATGGGCGACGATCACATCCCCGTCACTGATGCACGACAGGCCACACTCAACGACCTTACCGATTTTGGTTTGGATCTTCTCCACCTTTTTCTCGAGAATTCCGATCGCCTGTGCCTTGACCTCTTCAAGGGTGGCTTCCGCCGAAGCGCTTTCGATCTCGTTTTCGAATTCCTCGATCAGGTGAATCAGGGGGATTACCTTGGGCTCCGTGTTTTTAATCACATCGGTCAGTTCGGCATGCAACACGCCAAGCTCTTCAATGGTGCAACTAACCTGGCGAATGGATTCGATAAAGGCGTTGAGGGCCATAATGGTGACCCGGGACGCGCCCACGGTATCTTCGTGGTCGCGAATCAAACTGCACAATATTGCCTTGTCTTCGCTTTTCATAAGGACACCCACAAATAAATCATTAAGTATGCTGATGCGACAACCAGGGTGATCAGGGTAATCACCACGCTTTTCCTGGCAAATTCAAGAAATGAGATTTCCTGTCCGAATTTTTTGGCCATGCCTATGGATACAATGTTGGCCGAGGCGCCGATCATGGTCAGGTTGCCGCCCAGGCAAGCTCCCAGCGATAACGCCCACCATAGAATATTGTTTGGAATCGGAGTGGTTTCCAGCATCAGTTTGACGATGGGAATCATGGTAATGGTAAACGGAATGTTGTCCAGGAACCCGGAAACAATGCCGGAAACCCATAAAACCGTCAGAACGATCACATAGGGGTTGTCCCCCACACGCATGAACACATGATGGGCGATCCACTCGATGACCCCTTTTTCCTCCAGAACCCCCACCAGGATGAACAGGCCGGTGAAAAAAAGCAAGGTGCTCCACTCGATCTCTTCAAGCATCTCCTCGACATTGATGCGTGTGATCAGGAACAGGACCATGGCCATGAAAACGGCCACCACACCCGGCGAAAGCTTGGTCACGGTCTGGGTGACGAACAGCAGGATGGCTATCGCCAAACAAGACAGGCTCTTTATTAAAAACACCTTGTCGATCCGCGTATCCATAAAGTTATAGCGAATCTTTTCGAGCAGCAATTGAACCGAAAAGAGCTTGCTCATATTGGTGTTGATGGGTTTGAACTTTTCGCGGTTGGTGAACCAGAGAAACGCCAGCGCGGCAACGAAACAGACGATGACCGGCAACGTCAGGTTGAACATGAACTGGTTGAAGGTCAGGCCCACCTTGGAGCCGATGATAATGTTGGGTGGATCGCCGATCAGCGTTGCCGTGCCGCCGATGTTGGAAATGATCGCCTGGCTGATGACATACAGTTTCGGATCAAGCCCCATGCCGGCGGTCAGTTCGATGATGATGGGAATAATGATCAGCACGGTGGTAACGTTATCCAGAAACGCCGACAGCACCGCCGTGACAACGGAAAAAAGAATCAGGATTTTCAGTGGGCTGCCCTTGGTCAATTCAGCGATACGCACCGAAATGATTTTAAAAAATCCCGATTTTCTTAAAATGGCCACGATGGACATCATGCCCAATAAAAGCATGATGGTTTCGAAATCGATGAACTCCACAGCCTGGTGCTCAGTGACCGATCGGAAAACGATCAGCAACATAACGCCCAGCAAGGCGGCTACAGCTTTATTGACCAATTCGAAGGTCAGAGCCACATAAACCGCCAGAAAAATAAGAATCGGAATCAATGCCCCTTCCATATCATTCTCTCCTTGGGCCGGTCGATGAACGACGCAAAACAACCGTTGACAGTCTCTTAAAAAAAGGTATTCGAAAGGACCGCATTAATAAATTATCGGCACGGTTATGTCAAACCCAAAGACTTTGTATATTAAATTATATCAGAATATTATAATTCTCATTGATAAACTGTTTGAAACGACTATAGATGAACGCGATTCAGCAGTGCTATAAAGAGAAGGGCAATGAGGGACGAACGGTGCGGAAGCCGGGGTGGCGTGTTTGCAGGCAAAAGCCGGTGAATCAGGCATATTGATAAATCAAGGGAAAAAGGGCGCACTAGGCGCCCTTGGATTCCTCCTCCACGATATCCTTTTCACCGACAACCATACCGATCACGGCGCCCATGGCGGCCTCGTAATTCAGCCGCTGGGTGTTGATCACCAGTTCGTAATGTTGCGGGTTATTGATATCGGCGTGAAAGGATTGCCGGATAAACGCGGCTCTACGGTTTTCACGGTTGATGGCCCGCCGCTTGGCTTCCTCGGGGGTCACGCCGAACTCCTGGCTGATTTTTTTGATTCGTTCTTCCATGGGGGCAATTACCCGGATGGCGAGCCGTTTTTGAGTGGGAATCAGAAAATTGGCGCCACGACCAACGATGATCGCATTACCGTGACTGGCAATGGTGGCGACCACTTTCATCAGATGCTCCAGATAAACGCCAGGCCACAAATAACGGTCATTGACCAGGGAAGAAATAAAATCCTGGATGCCGGACAGGCGCTCCTTCTCTATGGTATCGATGACGGCGCCGCTGATATGGGCGCTTTCAGCAATTTCCTTGACCATATCCCGGTCGAACAAATCGATGTCAAAGCGATCGGCAATGCCCCGCGCAAGCACCCGTCCGCCACTGCCCGGTTGGGATGAGATGGTAATGACCGGAACCTTGCTGTGGGTTTTCTGTTTCCACTTCTCGATCTGCTCCTTGATTATCGTTTCAATGGAAGGTTTGGAGGTTGCCATGGTTTCTTTTCACCTCTCCCGTTTGGCAAACAGGGTTGTGGGCAAACGCCCGAATCAGTCAAAGCCGGCAGTATAAAGAAAAAATTTCAGCCGTCAAGACACAATAAGAATATTTGATCCGAGTCGGATCAGATCATCATGCTTTGAGCTGCATGCCCTCCATATAAAAATCCAGAAAGCGCTGATTGTCGCTCTCGGTTATAATCTCGGGCAACCTCTGGACAGCCTGCTCGAAAGCCAGATCGGCCAACTCCATTTTAAGCTGATTTTTCGCTTGTGAGATACGGGTTTCCAGTTTCTTGTGAGTCTCTTCGATCATGGCCGAGCTCTGCTGATGGGCCTGTTCGATGATCTGCTTCTTTTTCGCCTCACCTTGTGAAACCAGCCGCTGTTGAAGCTCTTTAAGGCGTTCTTCCCGTTTTTCGGCCTGTGTTTTCGCCGCCTGGATTTCTTCAAGAATGTTTTGTTTTTCGGTAGTTAACGCCTCAAGCGCCGATGCCACATCTTTTTTTTGTTGATTGAGGAAGCTTTTAACCGGTTCCCTGGCATACTTGACGATCACGGCGGCCAGGATAAGAAAATTTAGCCAGCGTAAAATGAGGTCATAAGTGGGCCTCCAGGCAGGCGCATCCCCTGCCGTGGCAACCGATGGCATCATCACCAGCAAAAAGGCTAAAAACAAACCCCAGCATTTCACATCGCATGATTTGACCATTTTCATGGGTTAAGACTCCGATGCAACACTTTTTCCATGATTAGCGTGGTGACGGCTTCCACCTCGCCGGTGAGTTCGTCCCTGGCATCCTTTATCTGCAGGGAGACCTTTTTTTCCGTCTCTTGCCTCAAGGCCGTAATTTGCGAACGTGCCGCGTCCATGACTTCGGAAGCCATCTTGTCGGCCTCCTGTTCCAACGTTTTCACGACATGATCCGCTTCCTTGAGCGCACTTTTGCGCTGCTCTTCCAGATCTTCGTTGATCGCCTCAAGATCCGCGTTGGCCTTTACGATATCTTCTTTCACGTCCTCGAAATGCCCTTTTCGTTCAGCGATGGTATTGGTCAAGGGCTGAATCATCACCTTGTTCAGGATGAACAAAAAAACGAGGAACGATATCAATTGGGCGAAAAACGTCTCATTGATGCTTATCAATGCAGTGGCACTGATGATCTCCATGATCCATTACTCCGTCTGTTGGTGAACACGGATGCAAATTGAGCCGACAGGCAACCGACCGATGAGTGCGGTGGGTTCGGTCGCGGCCTAAACCACAAAAAGCAAAAGCAATGCGACCACCAGGGAATAAATACCGGTCGATTCGGAAACGGCCTGCCCGACCAGCATGGTCCGTGTCAGCAAACCGGCTTCATTGGGATTTCGGCCAATGGCTTCGCAAGCCTTGGCGGCCGCCATGCCTTCGCCGACGCCCGGTCCGATCGCGCCAAGTCCCATGGAAAGTCCCGCACCCAAAAACGCCGCCGCCTTAATCAAATCTACGCCTTCAATAGCCATTGTTTTCCTCCGCGATTAAATAAGGTTGATCGGTTAATTCTAAATGACGAATATTAAAATCAAAGCGATTACAAGAGAGTAAATACCGGTTGATTCCGCGACCGCCTGGCCGACGAGCATGGTGCGTGTCAACTCGGCGATCTGCCGGGGCCGCCTTGCGATCCATTGAACCGCGGATCTGGCCGCAGCCCCCTCGCCGACCCCCGGCCCGAACGCACCCAGCCCCATGCAAAGGCCCGCACCCAGAAGCGCCATGGAGGGCGCCAGGGTATCAGCAGCCGGAAACTGTTTAAACATCAGGATGAAACTGACCAGCAGGCCGTAAATCGCCGTCGTCTGGGTTACGGCCTGCCCCAGCAGCATGACATTGGTCACCGTACCGGCCATTTCCGGATTGCGCGCCGTTCCCTCGCAGCTGGTTTCGGCCACCAGTCCACCGCCTAGCCCCGATCCGATGGCGCCAAAACCCGACGCCAATCCCGCACCGAGGATCGCCGCCCAGGTGGGCGACACGGGCCTGCCGGAAAAATTGGTGAATAGCAGGATAAATGATGTCACCAGGGCAAAAATGGAAGGGGTCTGGCAAACCGCAGAGCCAATCAGCATATTGGTCATTAGGCGGCCGCTCATGGCCGGCTGCCGAGACATGCCGATACAGCAGGCGCCTGCCGGAAACCCCGAGCCGACGCCGGAGCCGATGGCGCCGAGGCCCATACAAAGCCCGGCCGAAAACACAACCGAAACGGTCACCCAGGAGTCGCCGGGGAAATTGGAAAACAGCAGAATCATGGCGACAACCAGGGCAAAAATCGAAGCCGATTCCGCAATGGCCTGACCGACGAGCATGGACTTGAATACATCACCGGAAATGCTCGGATTGCGTGAAATGGCATAATTGGCCTGTGCCGCCGTGTACCCTTCGCCGATAGCCGCGCCGATGGCACCACAGCCCATGGCGAGACCCGCTCCCGCGAAAGACGCTAACTTGACCCACGTTTGAATGTCTTGTTCCATAGGTTTATTTCGCCTGCACCGAGATATATACTACGGTTAACATTGTAAAAACGAATGCCTGAATAGCGCCCACGAAAAGGCCGAAAAAAGCGAACAGAAAAGGCGGCAAAAGGACGCTGTAAGTCAAGTACGAAACCACGAGGATGATGATCGACCCGCCCATGATATTACCAAACAAACGAAACGAGATGGATACGATCTTGGCCAACTCGCCGATCAGGTTCAGAGGCATCATGATAAAGAACGGCTGAAAATACTCGCTGATATATGCCTTGAAGCCCTTGGTCTTGATGCCCACGTAATGGGCGATGACAAATCCCATAACCCCGAGGCTGAGCGGGGTGTTCAAATCCTTGGTGGGCTCTTCCAGATGGGGAATGATTCCGATCCAGTTGCAAAGGACCAGAAACATGAACAGCGCGGTCACCAGCGGCGCGTAGGTCTTGGCCATTTCGCGTCCCAGCGCATCCTCCGTCAGGTCGTAAAGCTTGGCCACGAACAATTCGCCAACCACCTGCATGGTTCCCGGAACAATGCTTCTTTTCTTAGTGCTCAGCACCCCCAAAAGCAGAATCAAAAGCATAACAATCCACGAAAAGACAATGGCGTTTAAATTGAAAACCATATCGTGGCCGAATAAGGGGATGATCAATTGATAAACTTTTCCTAGTTCTTCCATGGGCTATGCCTTTTTTTCATTTTCGCCTTGAAAATTGAACAGATCGGTAAAGATGATGTATAAAAATAACCGCTTGCACCATGAATAACCCCGCAACGGTAGCCACCAGATCGAATCTGACGGACTTAATGGCGATATAAAGCGGAATCGCCATGAACAAATAGCGGGTGAAAATATTATATAAGGCGGCCAGCGAGGCCTTTTTGCGATCAGGGATGATTT
This sequence comes from uncultured Desulfosarcina sp., assembly GCA_963668455.2. Lineage (GTDB taxonomy): Bacteria > Desulfobacterota > Desulfobacteria > Desulfobacterales > Desulfosarcinaceae > Desulfosarcina. The sequence goes on along the minus strand of CAXXOY010000005.1, from coordinate 581,001 downwards.
TGGAGTGAAAGGAATAGGCCAGAAGTACAAAATTGATCGTGCTGAAAATAGCGCCGAGAACAAGACCCCGACAGATGGATTTATGCCCCAGGACCAGGAATATCAGGCTGATGCAGATCGCCAGAGCCATGGCTTTGGAGCCATACCATTTTTGCATCTCATTTACGGGAAGTGCGGTGGTCATCAGGATCATCCTTTTTTTTGGGATCCATCACTTCGAGTATCTGCCTGTAACAGACGTTGGCTCCACCTGCTATGCCAAGGAGAATAAAGATGGTCGTAAATACCCCTTTCAGTCCTAACCATCCGTCGATAAAAAAGCCCAGGAAGAAGCAAAAAACAATGCAGCCGGCCATGGTCAGCCCCAGCTGCGTGACAAGGGTCAGGTTTTCTGCCCAATCCCTATTTTTCTTATAATCGAACAATCAAACTTTCCGTTTTTATCCATTGAGCATTTGTATTCCAAAAAAAGAGAAAAACATCGGGTCGTGCCTGCCGTTTCAAATCGATGTAGTTACCCGGCAACGCACAAACACCGAACAGGACACCAACTAATTTATAGGGAGTGATTAATTTCCAAACGGCGTCATAGATACCAAATACCATTCAGTTATGTCAAGCTTCATAATTACCTCACTTCCAATTAATTTATATCGGGCGTTGAGGCTTTGGCGTTCGAAAACGAGCACTTACCGAGTAAAACCGGGGCGCGTCGGGGTTCATGTTCTCAATGAGAGGATTGTGTTTCCCGGCGGATCATTTTATGCTGACAGGAACGACTTTTTGCCATTAAGGAGTGAGTAATCGTCATGCAAAACAAGATTGTCATACTTGGTTCTGGAACCTGCACCCCCTCCCTTGCGCGCGGTTCCTGCTCGCTGGTAATGAAAACCGGGGGTCTGAATTTACTTTTCGACTGTGGACCCGGGACGATGCGAAGGCTGCTTGAGGCGGGCATTTCCATTTTCGACGTGTCCTGCCTATTTCTCAGCCATTTTCACCCCGACCACAGTGGAGAACTGGCCTCGTTTCTGTTTTCGTTGAAATATTCCCATCAACCCGACAGTCGGTTGCCGTTGACCCTTGTCGCGGGAAAGGGAATCAACGCTTTTATCAATGGCCTGCAACGGCTCTATGAGCCATTTTTGGCATTTCCCGACGATCTGCTGAACATCGTCGAACTCGATACCGCCAAAGAAGACAACCATACGTTTGAATCGTTTACCGCCGCCTCCATGCCCGTCAACCACCGGCCCGAAAGCCTGGCCTTCCGGATTGACGATGCCGGTGGCAACCGGTTTGTCTATTCCGGCGATACGGATATTTGCGAAGGGCTGAAAACATTTGCCGCCGACGCCGATCTGATGGTCTGCGAGTCGGCCATGCCGGACGAAATGAAAATCGACGGCCATCTGACGCCATCCCTGGCAGGCCAAATCGCCCAGGCGGCCGGAGTCAAGTGTCTTATCCTTACCCATTTTTATCCCGAATGCGAGACGGTGGATATTGAAAAACAGTGTCGAAGCGCCTATAATGGAAGGATTTTACTGGCCCGGGACTTGATGACCGTGCCTTTGTAAGGTGCTAATATGCGATACTATCCGATAAATCTCGATATTCGTGGGCGACGCTGCATAGTGGTGGGTGGCGGCCGTGTTGGCGTCCGCAAGGTCAAAACCCTGGCTCAATGCGGGGCCGGCGTCACCGTCGTCAGCCCCGAGACCGTTCCCCGGCTTGACGCGCTGGTGGACGGCAAAACCGTTGTGTTAAAGAAACGGCCCTATCAATCGGAAGACCTGGAAGGCATGTTTCTGGTTATCGGCGCCACCGACGATGAAGACCTTAACCGCCGTATCCACGCTGATGCCGAAAGCCGCGGCATCTTGTGCAATATCGCCGACCGGCCGGAAATCTGCAATTTCACCCTGCCGGCCATCGTCGCCCGCGGCGACTTCACCATGGCCATTTCCACGGCGGGCAAAAGCCCTGCTTTTGCCAAGCACATCCGGAAAAAACTGGAATCCGAGTTCGGCCCGGAGTACGGCGCGTTGCTCGATCTGATGGGCGCTGTCAGGGCAAGGCTTCTGGCCGAGGCCCATGCGCCGGAGGAGCACAAACCGCTTTTCGAAGCCCTTATCACGGGAGGCCTGCTGGAGTTGATAAAAGCCGATCATATCGACCGCATCGATCAGCTTCTGGAAAGCGTACTGGGGCCAGGCTACCGCTACCGGCACCTGGTGCCCGTCAATCCTGACGCCGGGAGGTGACATGGAGCCGTTTTTTACCATTGCCTTGATTTCCTATGTGGCCAGTTGCGGCTGCTATTTCGGCTACCTTTTTTCCCAGAAAGCCAGGCTTCAGCGCATTGCCGTGGGCCTGATGCTGGCCGGCTTTGCCCTTCACACCGCATCCCTGATCGCCACCGGCATCCACAACGGCAATTTTCCGGTCAACAACTTCCGCGAAACCCTGTCGGTCACGGCCTGGGCCATTGCCGCGGTTTTTCTGGGATTTTCCCACATCTATAAACTTAAAATCCTGGGCGTTTACGCCGCCCCCCTGATCGCCCTGACCCTGATTGCCGCCAACCAGATGCCCGATACGGTGGCCCAGAACCCCAAGCTGTTCAAGAGCTGGTGGCTGGCGGCCCATATCGTGACTATTTTCATCGGCAACGCCGCCTTTGCCCTGGCCTGCGGCCTGGGCCTTTTGTATCTGCTTCAGGAGAGCGCCATCAAAACAAAGCGACGAGGCTTTTTCTTCAGTCGTCTGCCGTCGCTGGACCTTCTGGACAGCGCCGGCTATTCCAGCATCGTGGTTGGTTTTACGATGGTCACCATCGGCTTGATCACCGGTGTGGTTTATGCCAAGGCGATTTGGGGGAAATTCTGGAGCTGGGACCCCAAGGAGGTCTGGTCCGCCATCACCTGGCTTTTTTACGCGGCCCTTCTGCACGGACGACTTGCCGTCGGTTGGCGAGGCCGTCGAACGGCGACCATGGCCATCATCGGCTTCGCCGTCTTGCTGTTTACCTTTTTCGGGGTAAATTTTCTTTTACAGGGCCATCACGGACCCTTTACGGCCTTGTAGGATCGCTTTATTGCCATGCATGATATCGCTCTCATAGGACTCAATCATAAAACCGCTTCTGTTGACATTCGGGAATGTATCGCCTTCACCCCCGATGAAACGGAGCTGGCCCTGGAAAAACTGCGCGAAGAACCTTCGATCGCCGAGTCGGTCCTTTTTTCCACCTGCAACCGCATCGAGCTGCTGATGACCGCGCCGGACGGTTCGGCGGCCATTGAGGCCGCCAAACGCTTTTTATCCGATTTCAAAAACATGCCCCTTGCCGACTTCGAAAACGCACTCTACCACTTTTCAGGAGACGAGGCGGTCCGCCACACCTTTCAGGTCGCCTCCAGCCTGGATTCCATGGTCGTCGGCGAACCTCAGATCCTGGGCCAGATGAAGGAGGCCTATCGCCGGGCAACGGAAGAAAAAACCACCGGGGCCATTCTCAACAAACTGCTTCACCGGACCTTTTTCGTGGCCAAAAAGGTCCGCTCCCAAACCGGTATCGGCGACCACGCGGTGAGTATCAGCTATGCGGCCATCGAGCTTGGGAAAAAAATCTTCGGCGACCTTGCCGGCAAGCGCGTCATGCTCATCGGCGCCGGCGAAATGGCGGAACTGGCGGTGGAGCATCTGATTCACAACCATGTGGGCGGGATTGTGGTTGCCAACCGGACCTTTGCCCGGGGCCTGGAGTTGGCTCGGCGATTTTCTGGCGAGGCCATCCGATTCGATGAAATCGTGGACACCGTCAATGAGGTGGACATTGTTATCAGCTCCACCGGGGCGACCGGATATGTGCTGCGCAAGGATCAGATCCGGGACGCCATGAAAAGCCGGCGCAATCGCAGCCTGTTTTTTATCGACATCGCCGTGCCGCGCGACATCGACCCGGACATCAACCGGGTCAGCAACGCTTACGTTTACGACATTGACGATCTGAAGGGCATCGTTGACGAAAACATGGAAGACCGCCGGCGCGAGGCGGCCAAGGCACAGCGCATGATCGACGAAGCGGTCATCGGCTTTCGCAAATGGTACGACACTCTGGCGGTGGTGCCCACCATCGTCGCCCTGCGCGGTAAAGTGGAAAACATGGCCGGCCAGGAACTCGATAAAAGCCTTTCGTCCATGAACCATCTTTCCAACGAGGATCAAGAGGCCATCCGGCGCATGACGCGCTCACTGGTCAACAAAATTCTTCATGATCCCACGCATTTTCTGAAAAAAAACGGGTGCAAGAGCGACAAATCGGCCGCTCTCGATTTGACCCGTAAACTTTTTAATCTGGAGGAAAACCATTGAAATCCGTAGCATTCTTATTTCCCGGCCAGGGCAGCCAATCCGTAGGCATGGGAAAAGACCTGTATGACGAATATGACGGCGTCAGGGAGCTTTTCGACGCTGCCGACGAAATCGCCCACACCCGCATTTCCCAACTTTGCTTTAACGGCCCCATGGAGACCCTGACCGAAACCGTAAACCTCCAGCCCGCCGTCACGGCGGTTAACCTGGCCTGCCTGCTTGCCATCCAAAAGGCCGGAATCGCCTACCAATTTACCGCCGGGCACAGTTTGGGAGAGTATAGCGCACTGGCCTGCGCCAATTCGGTTTCCATGGCCGATACCCTTCGCCTGGTGTTCAAACGCGGCGAGCTGATGCACCGCGAGTCCTTGAGAAACAAAGGCGCCATGAGCGCAATCGTGGGCCTTGAAATCGACGCTGTGGAAAAGCTGGTGGAAGAGGGCCAAAAAAAAGGCATCGTCTCCGTCGCCAACCACAACGCCAGACAGCAAATCGTGATCACCGGATCACCCGAAGGCGTCGCGGCTGCCTCCGAAGCGGCCAAGGCCGCAGGTGCGCGCGCCATCCCGCTCAAGGTCAGCGGCGCTTGGCACAGTGAATTGATCAAGGGCGCGGAGGAAGAGTTCAGCACCTTTTTGGAGGGGTTTACCTTCAAGCCACCGGAAAGCAAGGTTCTCCACAACGTAACCGCCGATGAATGTAATGATCCTTGCGCCATCCGCGGGTTGATGGCCCGCCAGCTCTGCAGCCCGGTTAAATGGTACGACACGGTGCGCCGGTTGGTGGCGGAGAAAACAGACGTGTTTGTGGAAGTCGGCCCGGGCAAGGTCCTGGCGGGTCTCGTAAAAAAAATCGTCCCCGCCGATGTGCCCTACAGCATGTATTGCGTCAGGGACATGAAGACATTGGACGCGCTTTTCACCGAACTGTCCTGACAGAAGGCACCTCTTTTCGAAAAAGAATAGACAAACAGCCAAGCCGCTAAAAAAGAGAATAAAATCAGGCAATCAACCGAGCCAGGATAAGCATAAAACGCTTTACATAGCCATACACCTGTGTTACTTTTTCCATTTGATCCGAAGTCAACCACACTTCTTGCAGGATTCAAACATGAAAGAAAAAGACTTAAAATTTTTCGAGGAGCTCCTTCACAAACGGTTGGACGAACTGCTTGGTCACGCCGGAGAGACCGTGTCCGGAATGACGGAGCAAAAGGAAAATTTCCCTGATCCGACTGACCGTGCCACGCTGGAATCGGACCGGAATTTCATGCTGAGGATTCGAGACCGGGAACACAAACTGATCAAAAAAGTAAAAAAAGCGCTTGAGCGAATCGAAAACGGAACGTTCGGTATCTGCGAAACATGCGGGGAAGATATTTCCGTACAACGACTCAAGGCAAGACCGGTCACGACCCAGTGCATCGACTGTAAGACCAAAGAGGAGGCTTTTGAAAAAGCCCTTGGTATCTGATGGTCGTGGCGGTATCGATCTGCATGTTCACTCGACGGCATCCGACGGCACCCTGACACCGACTGAGATCCTGGCGCTGGCGGTCAGGCTTGGCCTGAAGGCTGTCGCCATCACCGACCACGACACCCTGGCCGGTTCGATTGAAGCCCGGGCCGGAGGCATTCCATCCTCGCTTGACTTTATCACCGGTATCGAAATCAGCGCGGCAGCCCCGGAAGGGTATGCCGTAAAAGGCAGTGTTCATGTTCTGGGCTACGGAATCGACCCCTGTCACGGCGGTCTGAATAAATTGATAGAAACCCTCACGGCGGCCAGGAACAACAGAAATCCCAAGATCATTGAGCGACTCAACGAATTGGGAATAGACGTTGCCATGGACGAGGTGAATCGCCTGGTCGGGGGAGGATCGGCCGGCCGGCCCCATATCGCCCGACTGATGGTGGATAAAAACATGGCCGGTTCCATCGATGACGCCTTCAACCGCTTTTTGGGAAAAGGCCAGGCGGCTTACGTGGATAAATACCGGGCACCCATGGACGAAACCATCGCCGCCATCAACCAGGCCGGCGGCATCGCGGTATTGGCACACCCTCACCTGAACCGCATCGACGACCCGACAACCTTCGAATCCTTCTTGCTTACGCTTATCGACATGGGACTTTCCGGCGTTGAAGCCATCTACCCTGGCCAACCCATGAAAGACGCGACGCTGTACAGCCGTTTAGCCCGTAAATACGACCTTTTAATCACCGGCGGAACCGATTTTCACGGCCAGGTTACCCCTGGCATCCAACTGGGAATCGGTGACGGGTCCTTTCATGTTCCCTATCAGGCGTTCAAGGACCTAACCGCCCGTCTGGACAAGTAACAATGACACATCCGGAAACAGGCACCGACGCCCTTCAAGCCCTTATCTCCCAATTGGGATACACCTTTGCCGATCCCACGCACCTGACTCACGCGCTTTGTCACAGCTCCTATGTCAACGAACAGGCCCATCCGAATCTGACCAGCAACGAGCGGTTGGAGTTTCTGGGTGACGCCGTGCTGAATCTGATCGTCAGCGACATGTTGATGGAGCACTTCCCCGATCTGCCGGAAGGGGATCTTTCCAGAAACAGGGCCTACCTGGTCAACGAAACCCGCCTGGCGGCCATTGCCCGCGAAATCGGAATCGGCCCCTGCCTGAGGCTTGGGAAGGGCGAGGAGATGACCGATGGCAGAAAAAAAAGCTCCATTTTAGCTGATGCCGTCGAAGCGATTATCGCCGCCATCTATCTTGACGGAGGCTTCGATGCCGCCTTCGCCTTTGTCGAGGGCCAATTCACGGAAAGGCTGGAATGGGCCAACCGCAACCGCTATGCAACGGATTATAAGAGCCAGCTTCAGGAGCGCGTGCAATCCATTTATCATCAGGTGCCCCGGTACCAGGTGATTTGCAGCAAAGGGCCGGACCATGACAAAACGTTCACCGTCCGTATGACCGTGGCCGACATCCGTTCGGAAGGCGACGGTAAAAGCAAAAAAATGGCCGAACAGGAAGCCGCCCGGGCCGGCCTTGCATTGCTCGATCAAGATTCGTAATCATGGCACCCGCCACGGCTACCGACCGTCATTTGATCATTCCTCTTTTCATCCCTCATCTGGGTTGCCCCCATCGGTGTGTTTTCTGTGACCAGCGGGCAATCACCGGCGTATCGGGCGTGCTGCCCACGGCGGATCAAATTCAGGATGAAATCAACCGCTACCTGACCTTTTCCCGAAAAGATCATTCCACCACCCAGATTTCCTTTTTCGGGGGTAATTTTCTGGGCCTGAAAGAGGAAGAGATGCTGCGGCTGTTGGAATGCGTAACCACCTTTGTCGACCAGGGCGCCGTGGACAGCCTGCGCTTTTCCACCCGGCCGGATACGATCACCCCTGATCGGCTGGCAGCATTGACACGGTTTCCCGTCGAGACAGTGGAAATCGGCGTTCAGTCAATGAACAATACTGTTCTGGAAATGTGTAAGCGTGGCCACACCGCCGAAGACACGATCGCCGCAGCCCGATTAATCAAGGCCTCGGGATACCGATTGGGGCTGCAAATGATGGTGGGCCTTCCCGGGGATACCGACGAAGGGGCCATGGACACGGCCCTGCGGATCATCGATCTGGCCCCGGATTTCGTGCGCATTTACCCCACTCTGGTGCTGAACGGAAGCCCCCTGGCAAAAATGTTTCGGGACGGCCGATATGCACCGATGAACCTGGAGGCCTGTGTCTTTCTGGTGGCAAGACTCTACCGCTTATTCACCCGGCACGGCATCGCCGTGGTTCGAATGGGGCTCCAAGCCTCGGACGGTCTCGCCGATCCGAACACCATTCTCACCGGCCCCTATCATCCGGCGTTTGGGCACTTGGTGCATGGAAAAATCGTATTGGAGGCGATTGAAGGCGCACTGGCCAACATGGAAACCATTCCCCAAAGACTGACCCTTGAGGTTCATCCAACCATGGTATCTCGTGTTCAGGGATTGAACAAGCGTAACATCAAAAGCATCCGCCAAAAATTCAACATCCAATCGGTTTCCCTTTTCCAGGATGACAACCTGCCTACCAACCGCCTCATGCTCGGCGAGCAAAAGATTGACCTCTAACTATCGTAGATCTCTTTTTATTTAAAAATTGATAGACACTAAAAAACCCCCACCCAATTGGGCAGGGGGTTTCAGGTTTAAAAGTAGGTTGGTAGATGAACGATGGATAAGGGAAACGGATCAGACGGCCGGGGATTTCTTGAACCACCCTTTGATATTCTTGATCCAGATTCCACTTAGGATGTAGGCGTAAACATAGGTTCCAATAATAATCAGAATAAAGGCTTTGACGATATCCATGGGTGTTCCGTCCAGACTGAAAGCCGGTACGTAACCAAACAGGAACGGCCCCAGGTAGAGGAACTTGGCAAACTTGAAGGAAGCGAAGGCCGTGCGCCACATATTGGCCCTGGCAATGGTCGCCCCTGCAAAAGCCGCTATACACACCGGCGGTGTGATGTTGGAATCCTGGGACAGCCAATAAACGATCATATGGGCGGCGATAGGATTAACGCCCAGATGGGTGAGGGCCGGCACGGCCACCACTGCCGTGATCAGGTAGGCGGCGGTTACCGGAACGCCCATGCCGAGAACCAGCGAGGCCAGGGCAATGAAAAAAATCGTCAAAACGAGAGAACCGCCGGCCAGTTCGATAACGATATCGGCGAAGGTCAGCACCAGGCCGGTATAGGTCAAAACGCCGATGATAATACCAATAACGCCTATCGTGGCGCCTATCTTGAGGCTGTTTTCCGTGCCCTGGCGTGAAGCTTCCACAAACCGTTTCAGGCCGATATTGATTTTCGGCCGCTGGTTCTTTTTTAAGGCATACCAAATCGCGCAAATGGCGATGCCGGCAAAAACCATCTCCCGCTCGGTAACCATGTGGTTGAAACGCCGCGCCACATCGGGATCGACCGCTTTACTCAGAAAAAGAGTAATCATCTGCGTGGCCAGCACCAGGACCATGACCACGGACAGGGTTTTATCGATTCTGTTTTCCTCGTATTTGTAGCTGACGATGATACAGGTAGCCAACCCCAAAATGGCCGAATAACCAGGTGAATAGCCGGCCAGCATGAAGATGGTGATAATAATCAACGGCAACGTGTAGAACCACTCTTTCTTCAGGATCTCCATGGGGCTGTGCTCGCTGCGCTCGCCGACCACGTTGTACATCTTGGCTTCGTAGTGCACCATCACAAAAACACTGAAAAAGTACATGAATGCCGGAAACAGGCCCACCAGCATGATGCGCGAATAGGGCACCCCGGTCAGTTCCGCCATGATGAATCCACCGGCACCCATGATGGGCGGCATGAACATCCCACCGATGGAGGCCGCCGGTTCTATACCGCCGGCAATGTGGGGCCGAAAGCCCGCCTTTTTCATCATCGGGATGGTAAAGGCCCCGGTGGACACCGTATTGGCGATGGCGCTGCCGGAAATGGAGCCGAACAGACCCGAAGCGATGACCGACACCTTGGCCGGCCCGCCGATTTTGTGTCCTACGGCAGCCAGGGGCCAATCGATAAAGAATTTCTGGGCGCCGCTCTTTTCAAGGAAAGCGCCAAAAAGAACAAACAGGATCACGTAAGTGGCCAAGACATTGGCCATGATGCCGAACACACCATCACTCATGTAATAAATAGTCGTACACAAGTTGGGGAAAGTGTCTCCCGGGTGGGCGAACAATTCCGGTGCATAGGGGCCGTAAACGCCGTAAAGCAGCATCACCGTACCGATAATCACGAAAGCGTTGCCCACCACCCGCCGGGCCAGCTCAACGCCGATGAGCACACCGACAATGGCAATTGATTTATCAAGAGCTGTCTCCGCTCCCGTGCGGTAGTTGATGGCTTCAAAATTCAAAATCCAATAACCGACACACGCAAGCGATAAAGCGATCAGGATATAATCCACCACCCGCATAATTGAGGATTTTGATTTGTAAAGAAGAAAAACCAGGACATAGGTAATGATGACATAAATGCCCCGATGATACTGGGTGGCCGCCGGTTGAACCACAGCCGCATATGAATAAAACAAGACCAATGTCACCGACAATACGTCGAAAATGATTTGTTCGAATCGCTTGAGTTGATCGTACACGACGACCCTACCTTATGGCTGAAAGGTTAATGTTGGGGAAGATGGGGCCGGCGATAAAAGGCCGCCGGCACCCATCAATACATATCTATTTTATGATGCCTTTTTCCTTCCAGAATTTCTCGGCGCCCGGATGCAACGGTGTAACGATGCCCCTGGGACCGTCTTCGATGGACATGGCTTTGGCGGTCTTCTTCACATTGACCATGTGCGCCAACCCCTCGGGGGTATAAATTTTGGAGAGAAGGGTGTACACCACCTCCGCGGGAACCTTGCTGTTGGCGACCCATAACGCCGAATCCTGAAAAGAGGGAATATCGCGATCAACGCCTTTGTAAGTGCCGGCCGGAACCTTCAATTTGCCGAAATAGGGATATTTTTCATAAAAACCGGAAGCCTCGGCCTCGGCATTCAGATCGATCATGTCGATGCTGTTTTGCTGTGCGGCCATCACCACCGCGCCGCTGGGAAATGCCGTGAACAGCCAGAAGGCGTCCAGTTGGTTATTACCGAAGGCGGCGGCAGCGTCGTTGTAGCCCATGGCATTACGCTCGATCTTGTCCCAAACGCCCATGTGAGAGAAAAAGAGTTCGCAGTTGGCAAAAGCACCGGAACCGGCATTGCCCACGCCAACTTTCTTGCCGACCAGGTCCTTGACGCTTTTGATGCCGCCGCCCTTTTTCACTATCAGTTGAGCCGGCGCGCCGTAAAAATAGGCCACGCCAAGCACGTCTTCATATTTCTTGGTATCGTTTTTCATGCGCCCGTTGCGCCCCAGGTAAACATGGCCGGAGTAAACCACGCCAAAGGCGTAAGAGCCGGAGTTCACCTTGCGCATGTTTTCCACACTGCCGCCGGAAGCGCCGGCCAATATCCGGAAATCCTTGATGGCTTTAACAGGGGGATAGGTTGATATGCCACCGGCCATGAACTGGAAAGTTCCCCCGGCCGGACCACCGCCGAATTTGTACATGGCCTTGGCGCTTGCATCGACCGAAAAGGACATCATCGTTAAGACAGCGAAAACCCCAACCACCATTGCAAAAAATCTGTTTCCCATTTGCTCCTCCTGCATGTTTTAGTCGATTTCCCCCGGAGGCCTGCTTGGCGAATTTCCGGAGCGTTTTCATGGATTTGGATCTTACCAGAATAATTAGCAAGGCAAAGAGATGGGATCAATTGGGGTATTTCTGATTGTTTTGTAGGAATTTTTCTTACAGAACGCCTTGGCGGTCAAAATCTCACGATTACGGTTGCCGAAAAGGATATAATCCTGATACAGGAGACATCCTTCTTGAATTGAAAAGCACGCAAACTGACCATCGGCCAATAAAGAAGGTTCGATCATGCCTCGAAAACCACTTCCACTCCTTCCCAATGCCGCCTGGAAAACCACCATCGGCGCCATGATGATCAGTTTCTCCAGCGTTTGGGTTAAACTGGCCGATGTTACCCCGACGGTCTCGGCTTTTTACAGGGTTTTCATCGGTGGCGTTTTTCTCCTTTTAATTCTTCTATTTCGCGGGAAGGCATTATGGCAGGGGTGGCGCTGTCTGTGGTTTTCCCTGGCAGCCGGGCTTTTCTTTGCCCTGGATCTTTACAGCTGGCACCGCAGCATCATCCACGTGGGGCCTGGCCTGGCCACCATCATGGCCAATTTTGAAGTGTTTCTGGTGCCTGTGGCCGGCTTTTTCCTTTATGGCGAACGGGTCGGCTTGCGGTTCCTTCTTTCCGTTCCGATAGCCATCGCCGGGCTCTTCATGATCGTGGGAGTTCGCTTCGATTTGCTCACCCCGGATACCAGAATCGGGCTTGCCTACGGCCTGGCAACGGCGGTTTTCTACACCGGATTCCTGGTAATCCTGCGCAAGCTGCAATCCGGCCGATCCGCGCCATCGGCAATGCTTGGCCTGATGGTGGTCTCTCTTTCCACCACGCTGATCCTTGCCCTGGAAATTCTGCGCACCGGAGAAAGCTTTGCCATTCCGGACCTGCAAAGCGGTCTCTCCCTGGTAGCTCTTGGGCTTCTCAGCCAGGTTTTCGGCTGGCTTCTCATCACTCATTCCCTGCCACGTATCCCGGCGGCCGTGGCCGGGCTGTTGCTGCTGCTTCAGCCGTCGCTCTCCTTTGTGTGGGATGTGCTGTTTTTTAATCGCGCCACCTCGGCCATGGCCTGGATCGGCGTAACCATGACCCTCTCCGCGATTTACCTTGGGGCGACCAGCAAAAACACGGCGCCGGCAAATAACGCCTGACCCACATGCGGAAAAAGAAAGGGGCGGCCACCCGAAAGTGACCGCCCCAATGGCAGGAATGGAGAGATATTATGAGCCGTCGGTACGCAACATAATACGGCAGTCGGCCACCACGGCACCTTGGCCCTTGGGGTAGACAATCAGTGGATTGATGTCCAATTCGCTGATTTCCGGATGATGGTCCACCAGGGTCGCCACCCTGAGGATGCACTCCCGGATGGTCTCGAGATCCGCCGGAGGATTGCCGCGCACCCCCTGGAGAATGTTAAAGGTTTTAATGGAACGGATCATGTTTTCCGCGCTGGCAATGGACATGGGCGCCAACCGGAAGGTCACGTCCTTCAGGGCCTCCACCAGGGTGCCGCCCAGGCCGAACATGATGATGGGTCCGAATTTGGGATCACGCATGCAGCCGATGATCACCTCCACCCCGGTGCCGGCCATCTCCTGCATCAGCACCCCGTCGATTTTGGCTTCGGGGTTGAATTGCAGGCCATTGGCCACGATCTCGTCAAAAGACTGCCGGGCCTGGTCCGCATCGGTGATGTTCAATTTCACGCCGCCGGCGTCCACCTTGTGAACAATATCCTTGGAGACCACCTTCATGGCCACGGGCGCATGCATGGCATCCATGGCATCCGCGATCTGCGCGGCATCCGATACAAGCCGGCTGGTCAAAAGGGGCAGACCGTAACCGCCCAGCAATTCCGTGGCTTCCCGTTCGGGAAGGTAGCAGGAGTCGTTGCCGTTGAGCTTTGCCTTGATTAGCCGGGAAATCCCATCCTTTTCGATGGTGTAATCGGGCAGGACGCGCTTGCTGACATGGAGGCGTTCACCAAAACGCACCATGGCCGCCATGGTACGCGAGGCGGACTCGGGAAAAACGTAATTGGGAATGCCGTGGGTCTCCAGGTGCTCAACCCCTTCGGACACGTCCACGATACCCATGAATGAGCAGAGGATGGGTTTGTCCGTCTGCCGGGCCACGTTGGGAACGATCTGGGCCGTCTCCAGTATATCGGTCATGGCCTGGGGGGTGAGCAGTACGATGGCGCCATCGACATTCTCGTCCTTCATGACGGTCTGCAAGGCGTTTTCATAGCGTTCGTGGGTGGCGTCGCCGATTACGTCCACCGGGTTGTGGATATTGGCCGTAGGCGGCAGGCTCTCCTTCAGTTTTGCTGTGGTTGCATCGGTAAAGTCGGCCAGCTTCAGGCCATAGCGGACGGCGGCATCGGTGGCCATGATGCCCGGCCCACCGGCATTGGTCACGATGGCGATCCGCCGGCCCTTGGGCAGCGGCTGACGCGAGAAGGCCATGGCGTAATGGAACAGCTCGGTGATGCCCTCTACGCGCTGAATGCCGCTTTGTAGAAAAATGGCGTCATAGGCGGAATCCGAGCCAACCAGGGAGCCGGTGTGCGAAGCGGCGGCCTTGGCCCCTTCGGAAGAAGTGCCGGATTTTACCGCCAGGATCGGTTTGCCTTTGTTCCAGGAGATGTCGCTGGCCACGCGGATGAAATCCTGACCGGCGGAGAGGTCCTCCAGGTACATGCAGATTACCTTGGTTTCTGGATCTTCTCCCAGATAGCGCAGAAGATCGATCTCATTGACATCGGCCTTGTTGCCGAAGCTGATGAACTTGGAAAAACCGATCTTACGGCCCTCGGCATAGTCCAGCACCGAAGTGCACAGGGCCCCGGACTGGGAGATGAAGCCGATGTTGCCCGGCCGTGGCATCAGGCGGGCAAAGCTGGCGTTCATGCAAACACCGGCATCGGTATTAATTACTCCCAGGCAGTTGGGCCCCACCAGGCGGATTTTTTTAAGTGCGGCGATCTCCTGTATCCGCTTTTCAAGCTCGGCCCCCTGGCCACCGATCTCCTTGAATCCGGCGGTAATGATTACCGCGCCTTTAACGCCTTTATCTCCCGCATCCTCCAAAAGATCCGGCACGACTTCCGGCTTTACCATGAAAATGGCCAGTTCAACCTCATCGGGTATGGCGTTGAGTGATGGGTAGGCCTTGACCCCAAAAATCGATTTGAGCTTGGGATGCACAGGATAAAGCACCCCCTGAAATCCTCCCTGGATAAGATTTTTCATAAACGGCCTGACCCACGCTGTTGGGTCGGTTCGTGGCGCCGATGATGGCAATGGAGCTTGGGCTGAAGAGCGGTTCGATGGTGTCGGTCATAACATTTCCTCCTGAATAAAAGTTTGTCGTTCGCAGCTTTTCCTTTACTGCTTTACAAATATATTTCATCCGGGCGTCCTGTTGTAATGAAGGGCGCCACGGCGCGTTCGTAAACACCTTGCAAATAGGCGATGGCCATGCCGTAATTGGTAATCGGAATATTGGCTTCGCGGGCGGGCCGCAGTCGGTTGATCAGTTGACGGCGCGTGATCATGCAGCCTCCGCATTGTATCACCAAGGCATAATCGTCGATGGCGCCCGGAACATCGTCCAGTTCCGGCGACGATCTCAAATTGGAGCTTCTTGCCCGTGAAATTGGAAATCCAGCGCGGGATTTTCACCCTGCCGATATCGTCGCAGGAGGTATGATGCGAGCACGACTCCAACAGCAGTATCCTATCGCCGTCTTCAAGCTCGGATATCCTTGGCGTGCCTTCCAGGTAGGCATCAAAATCACCCTTGAACCGCGCCAGCAGAACGCTGAATCCGGTCAGCGGTATATCCTCCGGAATCATGGCGTCCGGCTTTGTTGAAAATACTGCTGTCCGTAATGACCAGGCTTGGTTTGATTTGCGTATTTCTCAGAAAGACATCGACTTCCCGATCTTTCAGAACGATGGCAACGGCATCGTTGTCGAGAATATCGCGAATGGCCTGCACCTGGGGCAGAATCAAGCGCCCCTCCGGGGCCTCCAGATCAATGGGCACGATCATCATCACGATATCGCCATAGGAAACCAAATCGCCGATTAAAGATTGCCGGTTGAATGCCGATTCGGGAACGATGCGTTTGAGCGCTCGCAGTATCTGCCAGGGATCTTCATGGGACACGCTCGAATAATCCAATACTTGCGTCTTTGGTGGGAGCAGGGAGTCATTGTCTTGCCACCGCTGCAGATCGCTTTTGTTATGGACGAGTAGAAAGGGAATCGCTTTCGATTTAAAATGGGCCATCAATGCCTGTTCCGTATATTACATTGGCCCCGAAGGAGAGCCCCATTTCACGACCCAGGGGCGTGAGGGTTTGCAGGGCCGTGGTGGCGGCGATGTTGACCCCGCCCAACACCAGACGCACCACGGCTATGGTCAAAAGCGCCAGTTGAAATCGCCGGTCAAGCGCCGGGACCTTCGCCCTTCCCAGGGGGGCGGCATGGTGCGGGATGTAAGGCCCCATGCCGATCATGTCCACATCCAGGTCCCGGAAGAAATGGACATCGGCTGCCAGGTTGGCCGGCGTCTGCCCCGGGGCGCCGATCATCACCCCGGTGCCCACCTGGTAGCCGATGGACCGCAGATCTTCCAGGCAACGCCGCCGGTTTTTATAGGTTTGATCAGCCGGGTGCCATTTCCTAAAAAGCCGGGGGAGACGAAGTTTCGATGCGCAGCAGGTAGCGATGGGCGCCGGCATCGAAGAATCGCTGGTAACTCTCCCGCGACTGCTCTCCCACACACAGGGTAATGCCCAGGCCCTGGGGAAGTCGCCGG
The DNA here is from genome assembly GCA_963668455.2 of uncultured Desulfosarcina sp. Lineage (GTDB taxonomy): Bacteria > Desulfobacterota > Desulfobacteria > Desulfobacterales > Desulfosarcinaceae > Desulfosarcina. The sequence continues at coordinate 564,523 of CAXXOY010000005.1, read as the reverse complement.
GAGCGGGTGGCTCTTTTAATGGCACGCACGGCATCGACCACAAATCCGACGAACGGCGGATCCTGCCGCTCGCCGGATTGAAGCACCACCGAACCGAGACCCTGGTCAGCGCACCAGCGGGCCTGATTGACAATTTCGGCCTGACTTAACTGGTAGCGCGCCACGGTGTTGTTGTCGCGTCGGATCCCGCAATACAGGCAGTTACGGTGGCAAATATTGGAAAACTCGATCAGGCCGCGAAAGTAAACCGCCGGCCCACACCAGGCCAGGGTTGTTTCATGGGCCTTATGCCGCAAGGTGTTGATGGCTTCCAGAGAGGTTAGGCTCAGCAGAGCCTGGAGCTCTTTGGCGCTGAGCCTTTGTGGAGCACCGATATCTGGCAGGTCGGTGGGAGGGTTCATTTCAAAATCTAAAGGTAAAGGTCACGTTCTCCGACACAAATGCGCCGATAGTAATCCATGAACAGATCCAAAACCTGGGGTTGTTCTCGTTTAATAGCCTCTATCTCGCTCTGGATCACTGGTTCACTGGCAGCCACTGTCTCCGGGGAGGCAAAATCGTCCAGCCATTCTCGGAATGTCAGCACCGCGTTTAGCTTACAAAACATTCCCTCCTTGCCGGTGCGCAGCAAATCCATGATGCGCTTTCCGGTGCGACCGCATCGGTAGCCTGCCGTGCAAAAAGAGGAAATGATACCGTCATGGGCCAATTCTCGGATAGCCGTATCCAGGCTGCGGATATCCCCCAGGACGAACTGCTGCCGGTTGTCCTGGTCGTCCAGGGCACTGCCGTCGGCATAGGCGCCCACGCCGATACGGCTGGAAGCGTCGATCTGCGTGATCCCCAGGGGCATCAGCGCCCGCCGCGTCTCCGCTGATTCGCGTGCGGTGAGAATCATCCCCGTGTAGGGAACCGCCAGGCGCAGCACGGTAACCGCCCGCCGGAAAGCCGCATCGGAGACCCGGCGAGCCACATCATGAATGAAGGGCGTGTTTTCCGCCGGCTCCAGGCGCGGGAAGGAGATGGTATGGGGACCGATGCCCACCGCGCGTTCCAATTCATGGGCGTGGGAGAGAAGGGCCATGACCTCGAATCGCCAGTCAGCCAGGCCAAAGAGCGCGCCGATGCCGAAATCGTCAACACCGGCTTCGAATGCCCGGTGCATGCAGTAAAGCCGCCAGGGGTAGTTGGCCTTGAGCGTGTTCGCCGGATGCAACCGGGCATAGGTAGCGTGGTGGTATGTCTCCTGAAAGACCTGGAACGTCCCGATGCCGACTTCATGCAGCCGCTTGAGATCCTCGATGCAAAGGGGCGCGGCATTCACATTGACCCGTCGGATGCTGCCCACGCCCCGGCGGGTGGGCACCTTGACGTCATAGATGGTGCGGATCGACTCCACCATGTAGTCGATGTCCGATACCGGATGCTCGCCATAAACCACGATCAACCGTTTGTGACCAATCTTGCCGCACAGCACTTCCACCTCCCGACGAATCTCGTCCATGGAGAGGGTCATGCGTTTGATGGCTTTGTTTTCAAGACGGTACCCGCAATAGCGGCAGTTGTTGACGCAATGATTGCTCAAATAGATCGGTGCGAAGGTCACGATACGATTGTCGTACACTTTGTGTTTGATGGCTGCCGCGGCCGCCTCCATCTCGGCCACCAGGTCCGGGTCGTCCACATGAATCAAGGCCGCGGCCTCGTCCAAAGTAAGGGTTTCGATGGCAAGGGCCTTGGCGATGATCTCGCGGATCCAAATGGTATCCGGATGGCGGTTGGCGGCAAGGGTTGCGTTAATGGCAACATCGTCGATAAAATCTCTATCACCCTGCATGTACCGACGGATTTCATCCGGTCTGATTTTGCGCTGCTGCCACGACTCATTAATCATTGGTTGGCTACGCATAGGCATTTTCTCCAAAGGATTGGGCAGCGTTTTGCCGGGCTCCGCGTAGGGAGCCTGGAGCCCGGCCTATCACCCCATGCGGCATGTGAGGTAGTAATAAAAACGCTGTGTTTTGTGATGGGAACGCTGGTTGCATTCCGGCCTGCGTTCATTCCGAGAAAACTGTGTTTACTTGCATTGGTGAGGCCAGGCCGTCTCTTTCGCAGATGCGGTGATTTAAGGTTGGCATTCATCCAAGTGCCTCCAAGCGAACGATGATATTTCTGAAAGAGTCGTTGGCGATGAAGAGAAGCGGTGCGCTCGCTTGCTTCTGGCAAAAGCAATGGCGGTGCCAGGTACGCAAAACTGTATACAGGCAGGAAAAATCGTTAATAATACAAATTAAATCTAACCGTTAAATAAAGACGAAGGGTAGGGGGCAGGGTGTCATCGGGAGGAATTTGGTGTCTCCATTTTTTTGACAGTGTAAAGGGTTTGTTTCACCTATTCGTTGATCGGAAATGTCTCGCTCCCACGCTCTGCGTGGGAGCGCCGTGTTAATCCTGACCGGGAACAGGGATTCCCACGCGGAGCATGGGAACCGGTCGTCTTCTGGTAATTTCTAAATTTTTACCTGGCCGAAACTATGATAACAGGCTTATGTTCGGTTTATCCAAGCCGGCCGGCGCGAAAATAATTGTGTAATACCCTGATTTCCTATGCCATTGACACAAAATCCGCCATTAATGCCACAGCTGTTATATTCGGAGCTAGGTCCGAAGATTTTTGGGGTTAACCGCAAAAAAACGCAAATGGTTGTTGAATGTTGGAAATTCCTGCCGGAATAGACCGTCCTGGTGTTGGTACAGGTCATTTTTCAAGCTGGTGTTCACTGATCACCCATAACCTCCCATCTGCCGCCCTCTGCCGCACCGATTCGCCTGAGCCTGTTACCGGCCTGGAGCTTCTGTATATTCCGCTCAATGGTCCGTTCAGTGACACCTATTTTCCGTTCAAGCTCGGGTATGGTGACATATTCATTTTCGAGGATGGTATCAATGATTTTCCCCGACATTTTCCCCGACGCGAGTGCCCCTTCCTTCTCAACACCTCCCCACATCATCTCAAGCCGGGTCTGGTCATAGGGTTCAAAGATATCATAAAGCGAAAGGGTCCCGCCGGCACTCTCCCAGCCCTGGCAGATTTTCGGCAGGCCGGAACCTGCCCGCTCTCCAAGGTTGATCATTAAAAACATCTGGTGCGGCATACGATTGCGGCAGTCACTTTCACCACCTCAGCAGAGCCTGTTCCGCCGGCACCCTCATACATCCTGGATTACGGAACACAAAGCCGTTCGGATCTTTAACAACCAGAATTGATGCTTTACTGATCCGTTGGCCAAAAGCAAGCCCATGGAACCGTTGGGCGCGCGATGGTAGATCATGTGCTTTACAAACAACAACCCCAAAACCGCGTGCTTGTATTGGCCCGCATCCAGTCGTTATTTATTCCAAAGTAATACGAATGATTTAATACTAAAGTCAATGCCGTTTCCTTAAGCGGAGAGATGTTAAAAAACTTTAAATAAACAATGGGTTATGCTATAATACTACATGCTTTATTGCGGAACAAATCCCACCATAAAAGGAGAAAAAATGATTGAAAATGAGAAGATTGGCATGGAGCTTGATTTGCCACATGTGTGCCACAACTTGTTGAATCTATAAAAAATATCATCCATTCTAATAATTTCCGAGATAGAAACAAAGAAAATCCAAAAGATTTTACTCGAAATAGGCTTTTGCCGTTTCATGAACTCATTTTCTTTTTAATGAACATAAACAACCAATCATATCAAGAAGAACTGGATCGATATTTCCAGGTCCTTCACCATGCCGAGGTTCCAGAACGTATTTTGTATAAAGGAAATTTGTCCAAAGCCCGTGCAAAACTGAAGCATAACGCCTTTATAGAGCTAAACGATCACATGGTGAATTTCTTTTACAATCATTTCAGATCGGAAACGTGGTTCGGATTCAACCTCCTTGCCGTAGATGGCACAACACTCAGATTACCGCGCGAAGCAAACATTGAAAATCATTTTGGTGCCTGGAATCCTACGAGGGGCGATAGAACTTGCCCAAAAGCCAGGAGCTCTCAAATGTTCGATGTGCTCAACAAAATCACTGTCGATGCCATCATCAGCCCCAAAAGTAAAGGCGAAAGGGAGCTAGCAGCAAGACATTTTAAAAAGATCCATCCCAGTGATCTTATCCTTTTGGATCGTGGATATCCTTCTCATTGGCTGTTCGCTCTGATTTTATCAATGGGAGCTAATTTCTGCGCCAGGGTCTCGTACAATCAATGGAAATTGGTTGAAAAGTTCTACCATTCAGGAAAAAAGGAACAAATCGCTAAGATCATTCCCACTCCTCAATCTCTTCGCAAGTCCCATAGAATGGGGATTGATAACAAGCCGATCAAGGTACGCTTTATTCGAGTTGAGCTGGATTCTGGAGAGACAGAAATACTCATCACATCATTGAAGAACATGGAAACGCATCCGCATGAACAATTTTCGGAACTGTACCATCTGCGCTGGCCGGTAGAAGAGGATTATAAAACTTTGAAATACCGCATCCAAATCGAAAACTTTTCCGGTAAGACCTACCGTTCAGTCTATCAGGATTTCCATGCAAAACTATTTTCAAAGAACTTTACAGCAGCCGTGGCCAGCACAACAAAACAACAAATTATTTCAAAATCCAAAAAGCTGAAATATTTACACCAGATAAATTTCACTCAGGCCTTGGCAAAAATGAAGCATACGATTGTTCATATTTTTCATCAAATCATTCCAAAAGTCGTAGAAATTACAGATAAACTCCGTGAAATATTTATCCGAACTACAGAAGCTGTAAGACCCAATAGAAAATTTCCGAGGAGGCACAGAGTCAAATTACAACGCTTTTTCTTTGAGTATAAAACGAATTGCTAAGGAAACGGCATTGATAGTAGGCTATGCGGGAAGACATCCAACGCCGTAGATGCGGTAAGATCGGCAAACCCAATGGGTTTCAAATTTTGGAAGGCAATCATGGCGCAATGCATTATGATTAAAATGATTTTCATCGAGACCAAAATTTGAATCGCCTAATTTAGGTATTTCATTGCTCACATTTATATCCAATACCCATTTAACCTGCGTTTTTCAGAGCGACGCAGGAGCGGCGAAAAACGTGGGTTGAATTTTTTTGTTATGTGCAATTATATAATAAAACCAGATTTTCATGAGATTCATCTCCAAGCTTAAATTCTATTGAACCAATATCTTTGAATCCAGATTTTATGTAAAAAGATATAGCAGCAGTATTATGGACCCAGGTGGACAACCAAAACGTATTTCCATGATTCTTTTTTATTTCAGTTAGCAGTCTTTTTCCAATGCCCTGTCCTTGAAAATGTTCTTGAACATAGAAAGTGCTAATTTCAAATCCATTAGCTTCATGCTTGTAAAATGAATCAAAGTTTAAAACGATGAATCCTACAAGGTGTTCATTTTCTATATATAGATAAATCTGGTAATTTGGATTCTTAAGAAGATTTAAGTAATAATCTTCAGTGAATGTAGTGAGTACAAAATCTGAAAGCACATCTCTGATTCCTTCTATGGCGTAGGTATGCAACCAAACTTGAATTGACAATGCCGCTAAATTTTTACAATCATTCCCATTTGCTTTTCTGATCATTTCTTTTTCCACATAAAGCCGCGTTTCACAGGCCGCGAGGTAAGAGCGGTCCATTGTAAAAACGTTTGTTAACCTCATAGATATTTATAGAAAACATAAGTTATAGCCACTCCACTTGAATATACCGTTAACTGCACAAATACCCTTCGGTTTCTTCCTTCCTTCACCCCCGCGATTGCCTTTTTCCTGCCAAGATATCTTTTTTATGGTAATGCCAAATTATAAGAATCATTATACCCATAACTATAATCAAAGGGAATGGTATCAGTGCAAGGAAAGCGAAAGTGAGAAGCACACCGTGAACATCGTATCGTAGCATGTCGATAATAGCGCGCACCATCAAGACCATGTAGGTTATTACTAATGCTATTATTATTAGCAAAATCGGTATCAATAGGCTTAGATTATCCCCAGCGGAACTTATTATGTTTTGCATATCAACCTCCTTAGTAATGCTCAAATTGCCAAATCATTTGGATTTTTGGATTTATGAAAATTACATTACCTCTTTTAAATGATGATGGTTGATCTTTTGAATTCACATTGATTTTTGTATATTTTCTTTTTACTCTGCTACTTTCGCAAGGCGGGCAACGCTTGCTTCACCGGCCGGGCGGATAACCAGATAAAGTTTTCAAAAAGATTCCATAATTCATGAAATTATAAGCTCTCAAAAGGAATACCGAGGCCCGCCCGGTCGGAGTGGAAGCGGTGGTTGTGTGATTTATTTGGTTTCTTTTCCACACCCAACACCAAATTTATCAATATGTAGTTTGCCTCCAGTAGCCCAATTTTCCCGGTCAAGCTCCTCAATTAATACTGTAACCCATTCTTGTTTGACATCCAATGTTGAAACAACTGAATTGGTTATTGCTTGAACAAGATTTCTCTTTTGCTCAGTTGTACGGCCTTTTGCTATTTTTATGGATACAATCGGCATGCTTTCTTTTCCAATCAATTTGCAACATCATTATAGGCACACAACGAAGAATTCACCGGCGAGCATCAGCGAGTCCGGTGGAATAACAGTTTATACGTCCTTTTTTATTAAACCATACGGTAAAATACATGGTACGTTTTTTTTATAATCGAGATAATTAGCGCCAAAAACAGATTCTAAATACGCCTCTTCTTTTGTCACTAATTTCCGTAACAAAAAATACATAAATATAGGAGCAGTCATCCCTAGCCAACTATTTGCCAAAAATACAATTCCAGGAACAATAAAAATAACCCATGATGTGTATAGTGGATGGCGACAAAACTGATATACACCTTTAGTGACAAGTTTATCTGAATTGTAGGCTTGCATAACGGCTTTTACTGAAATGATAAAAAATAATGTGCCGATTATAATGAATAGAATTCCTACTATCCGCAGTAACCAATACGGTATAAAACAGAATTGAAACAAAGGTTTATAATATTTACTGATTAATAACATTATTAACCCGTAACTGATTGATAACGAAGCGAAAATTGGCCCAACACCCCATCTGCTCATTCTTTTTATCATTTTATTGCTCTTTTTTTGGATAATTCGGAGTTTATTTTACTTACCGCTAACGCGCCAGCCAGGAGCCGCCAGGGCTTCCACCGAATGTTTAGACTTTTGATGAGTTCCAGTTTGATACAAATGTTCAAGCGCGCCACACCCTGGCGATCGCCTTCACTGGGATATTATAGAATTTTTTTCTTTTTGAATTTAATTGTTATTATATCACTATGATCTTTTGGGTATCTAAAATCATCAATGACATATTTTCCAATACTTTTTCCACTTATGCTGAGTTTTACCTGGTCACTTTTATCTTGTGTTAAAATACCTGTCCGGAACAATTCCAGAGACAACATAGATGGTAGCTTTACAACAACGGTATCTTCATCTATATCGTAAATTATTCTATGTTTTGGATACTGAAGATAGCTTATTGTGTTGTTGTTGTAAGGTTGAAGCAACATTTGTACTTCATGCAATTTCTGTCCATTTATTGATATGCTTTTCATTTTGTTTTTTTATAACGTTTCAATCAGCCGCCGCGTTTAGCGGTCGGCTGGATTGGCTTGTTGTGTGCCGGGAACGGCACATATTTTAAAAGTGAGTCAAGCATATCAGTTGATCGAAAGGCTTGGCAAGTCTTAGACCCAGCCCGATGGAGGCGAAGGGTGTAGCGGTATGGCAACCGGGTATCCGGCGACGGTGCTCGGGGAGGAAGCCGCCCTGCCATGGCGGGGTGCCGCGAAGGTACGGGGCGACGAACAGAAACCGAGTCAGGCGCGCATTTGTGGGACCAGCCTGCAACACAAGGTTAAGTCCTCTATCTATCATAGGCAGTGTTCGTATACTCGGCGCTTACGTACCGAACGATGTGTGTTCACCCCGGGAGATCTACCACGATGTCTTTTGACGGACTGACCGAACCGCAAGGGGAGGCGACCACGTGGCATAAGCCAGCAGAGGGCATAGTAGTCGGCGGAAACGAGCCGGGCCTCTCGAAAGCGGTAGAAGTATACCCAGAGGACTCACACCGACGAAGGTCCGAACGGTGCCCGGACCGAAGGGTACGGGTAAATGGAGGTGGTGAGTAGGGGAAGTTCACTTACAGGGATAATGCGGCGGCTGCCGAAATTCACGTAGCGTGTTCACTCTGAAAACCCGGTGGAACCGGTGGGATCACTCACAGCCGGTTTCGTTAGTACCAGCCGAACCGCCTTGGTGCGCGATCCGTATGCCGGTTGGTGTGGGAGCGGGTGACCGCGAGGTCACTCCCTATCCCGATAATTTTTATCTGTAATTTCAATAATGTATTTGCTGATGGCCTTATAATGGGTCGCATATTCTAAAAGATTTGGAAATAAAGGACCATCGTCAGAATACTCCAATATGACAAATGACGAAGGTAGTTTTCCATATCCAATTTCATCCAAATTGCAGTTACACAGAACGGAAAGAGGTTCTGGAAAAAGTTTAATGAATTTCCTTTTTCTGTCTTTGGATTCAATAACGATGATGTCTTCCTGATTTAACCTTGAATATTTACGTGCATATTTCCCCTTACCGATATATTTTTCTAATCGGATAAATTGATATGCTTTTCCCGAGAGACATCCAGGTATTGTTGTCCCCGATTCACATTTGAGAAAAAATTCTATAATGTCTTCTTTTGTATATCTCATACGTCTTTCTTACGGGACTTAACGTTTCAGATCACCGAGTGCAAAAGGCTTGCACAAAATATTGTATGAGTCTCCGATGTCTGTATGCAAGCCATTAAATATAGCAAAAAACCGCGACCTTTTGCATCCGGTGTATTGGGTGGTGGTTAAAGCTCCCGCACTTGCCCCGATTTGGTAAAATAGTAAATGTTCTCATGTTTAAATCCCCACATCCCCCCGATTTTTTTGATATGAGGTTCAAAGGTGAATAACTGCACGCTCCCCAAACTTTCACGACATTTTTTATCAATGAAGCGCCTTGCCGATGTTTGAATCTCAATGCTGTGACCGAGATTGCCTAAAAAATCCAAGTTCTCAAATCCAAATTCTTTGATCTTAATGTTTCCAAACTCAAAAAGTTCTGAAAATTTTGTTTTCGGCGTCACGAATTCTTTCATTTTAAGATGTAACTCGGCTTCAGCAGTTTGCCCTTCTTGAAATTCTACGAGTTGAGGGTTGACTGTACATTGTCCATTTTCAATAAAGTATGAACGAGCACAGTCTCCCCAGATTCCTTCCAAAGAGGGGCTTAAATCCACTGTAACCAAATTAATTTTGCCCACCTTTTCATTAGATGGCGAATAGTCCCGGCCTGAAATTGACAAGCAACTTCGACTTCCAAGCAAAACAAACGCGGGCACATTGTGATACCATGTTTCTGAAATACCGTATTCGGATAGTATATCAATAGACTTTTGAACAATTGACTCTTCTGTTGATCTTTCATCCATATGGCCATAAAGCCTATCAAGTACTTTTTTAGCTATCGACTGAACGTTTTTATATGCATTAAGATTCACAGTTGAGTCCTTGAGCTTTAACGTTTAATTCACCGGATAGTGTGGAGCGACAGCGGAACACCAGTCCGAGTGAAATAATTTGTTCGATTTTTATCATTCATTAGGATTTGGCAGTGGCGGAAGAAATGGGTTTCGTTCTTCCATAATTCCATCATGCCTTAATTTAATCAAAGGTTTCATTTCCGGATGTGTCAAAATATAAAACTTTTCTGCTTTAATGGCCTCAAAAACGATTTCAGCCAATACTGAAGGCGACATCCCGTCCTTAATCATTTTTCTAAAAACTTTCTCCATTTCATCAGATACAGATTTTCGAGTATCAGCAGGGCGATCATTTAGATATACCTTAGGTCGATTCCGTTCAGCGTCCATAATATTGGTATTAACAACGTTTGGGCAAATTACCGAGACGTTTATGTTTGCCCCTCTCATCTCCAAATCATGATAAAGTTGCTCCGACAATGCTACAATACTGTGTTTGGTGAGATGATAGAGCGCTGAAGGATGATAGGTTGTAAGCCCTGCAATAGATGATGTATTTACAATATGACATTGCGTTCCTTGCTTTAACATAATTGGAACAAATTCATGAATACAATGGACAACACCCCATAAATTGACGCCAACAACCCATTTGCAATCGTTTATGGAACTCTCCCAAATAGAAGATCCAGTTGCTACGCCAGCGTTATTGAACAATAAATCAACTTTTCCAAATGCTTCGATTGCTTTTTGGGCCAAGGATTGGACATCATCAATTTTCGAAACGTCTGTAACAACAGCAATTGTATCAGCGCACTTGGACTTAATTTCGGATTCGGCAATGGATAGGGCTTTGCTCTCTACATCGGCTAAAACAATTTTCATTTCCTCTTTGGCGCAATAATCAGCAAGGCTCCTGCCGATCCCGCTTGCTGCACCTGTAATCACAGCAACTTTGTTTTTAAAATCCTTCATGTGTATACTCCTGCTTTCTCTGAAATCGAACGTAGAGTTCAGCCGACCGGGGCAATTGCCGAACAGATTGCAAAAACCAAGCACTTTCAAAAGGCCGCTAACACCCCGGGTCGGACTGCAACGGCATTGTTGGAATTGAGTGGATCTGTGTAGCTACTTGCGCTCAGCTGTCACAAGAAAATGGGTTCCGTTAACACAGCCGATTGTCTGTCCATTGGAAGAATTAAAGTAGTCTTTTTCTAGATCCTTTGAGTTCTTCAGATCTTTTAACTCCATTCCATATTCGTTTAAAAACCGTTTTATTCTGTCTTGGTTGAGCCCAAAATTCCATTGTTCTCCAGCTTTTGACACAGTTTCTTTAATTCCGTCTCCCCCATAATGTTTCCCACTGTGATGGAGTACGGAATCATGTACAGCATCAAAGACCACCCAACTTCCTTTGCCCGAATAGTTCTGTATTGTTCTGAAAGTAAAATCCACTGATTCTGGCTGTAAATACATAATCAATCCTTCCAAAACGAATAAACTTTTTAAATCTTTTTGAAATTTGGATTCATCAAGTTTTTCTGATAAAGAGTCTTTATCAAAATCGATGGGAACGAATACAAGATTTTCGGGAACTGTAAGATTTCTTCTTTGATATTGATTTATCTTGGATTGTTGGGTGACAGTTACATCCAATTCAAATATTTTAATTTGCCCGGTTTCGTTTTTGAATCGTAACGCCCGAGAATCGAAACCAGCACCAAAAATAAGTATTTGATTAAAATTTTGTAAGATAGCTTGCTTAAATAAAAAATCGATATATTTGGTTCTTGAAATCACATATTCATAAATTCCTTTTGGAGCGATGACACGTGTAAAAATCTTTTTGGCGAAAGGTAAACGAATGATAGTTTTAAACCAAGTCGGAAGCATTAAAGGCGCTATATAGTCGTCGCTTTTATAGTGTTTTCTTTTTTCCATTACCGAAATTGCGCGTGAAATACATGTCATTTCGGCTGTTCTTGAAGTAGTTGATTCAATTCTTTTTTTCATGTTCTTATATATGTCTTTCGTCATTCCAACGAATAGTTCACTTGCCAGGAACCCAATGCGGGCTTTCATAAAAGAAGCGTTGAAAGCTGAAGGCCTAAATTTAAATGCGCGCCACGGGTTCCCGGTCAATGTGAAACACCGGGTTATGCAATTCTTTTTATGATAAAATGGTCTTCACTTTTCTCAAGACACACTTTTACTTCTATCCATTTCTCTATTATTTCCTTTAAGATACAACCAAAATCGACACCCCAAACAGCAATATATGACCACGCTTCTAAGTCATTGTAATTGCCACTGTGGTGTTCATCGATAGTTCCTAAAAATTTATAAAAGTCTTCTATAGGGTTATTTCCAATATCAAAGGACGTAATTCCTTTAAGCTGAGAATAGTCACTATCTTTTTCCCAAACAGCTTTTATCTGTGGAGTCTTCGATTCCGAGTTACATATCCAAATATGTCGGTCACGTGATAATGACCAAATATCACCGGAAAAGCATTTATCCATTATAAGGTATACGTGTTGTTTCATCATTGCATTGCATAATGGCAGGAATAAGGCGCGGCGGTTTTTTTGCCGTCGCCCTTTGGTTATGCTATTATTTTAGTTGTCTATACCCTTTACATCCAAACCGGCCTCAGCTAACGCATTCGTCACAAGCGATGCAGATCTGCGCACAAGCTCAGAATTATCAAATAAGCAAGATTTCAGATTTTCAATCATATTCGCGTCGATTTCCTTTTCTGGATGCCATGTAAATAAACCATGGTTTCTATCGTAGATATAGTAATATAATCCGGAAAGGGCTGGTGACCGAATGGATTCAGACTCTATTTCCAGACATTGAAACCAAAATGGAACCAACCTCTCATCATGAGTTAGATGTACCGCCCAGAGTCCATTTTTTAATATGAATTCATCGCTATATGGCCCAATCTCATCAAGGATATATTCAACAATTAGAGCTCGATATTTACCGCCGATCCATCGCTTATTTTCCACATCCTTTATTACCAAGCTTTGAAGCGTTAGTGCTGCAGTGAAACCAATGCTAAAAATTCCCCCTAAATCTGATTCTACTCCTGGAATGCTGCCGGGTGTGGATTGGATCCCTTTAATAATCTTTTGTTTCAACTTTTCAGGCAAATCTCTATCGTCACTAAGGTGAGGCAGAATGTAGGGAATGAGCTTATGACCCTTGCCCATCGTAAACCTACCTGATTCGTACAAAGCCTTTCCGATCACTGATGGATCATCCGACTGCAAAGCTTGGGTCAATTCCTCCAATTTCGGGTTGTAGTTGTACATATAATGATGCCCCGCCAACCCGAAAATGATAAGACCTGCGACAACTGCAACACCACTCCAAACTTTTAATTCAAAAGTGATTTCAGAATCATTCATATATGTTCTCAGCAATACAGGTATAGTCTTCTTTAGTGCATCTCGCGGTAGGAACGCCAGTTACCCAGCGCCCCCCGCACAGACCCGGACGTGCGGTTTTCCCGCATCCGGTTCCTCGGTTGTACTCGCTTTCGCGTAAGTCGTAGACTTATGCAAACACGCGGTGTTGGCGGTTAACCATTCGCAGCTTCGGTTTGGCTATGCCTAATATTTTAATGGCTTTGTCAAATGCCTTCCAGGTGAAGCTCTTACGTTTGCCACCACGGCGATTCAGCCATTTAAATGCACATCCCATCGCCCAAGAGTAAAAGCGCCATATCGACTCCAGATTACCAGGGATGTTGTAATAGTTGTAATGCCCCTGTAACCGTCGATTCAACGCTTTTATAAATACGCGTCCTTTCAGATGCCGGTTCTCCTTGATCCATTCCTTGACTCGCTTGCAGGCGCTTTGAAGCTTTTTGCGGGCCGTCCGCTGTAGGACCTTAACGGAACCGCTGCTGTCCTTCATCCAGTAGGTTTCGAAACCTAAAAAGACAATTCGCCTTTCCATGCCCGGATGAAAGCGGCTGAACCTTAGCATTGCGGTCTTTTCCGGTGCCACTGCAAGATTGAAGTTGGCCAACCTCTTGGGGAGTTCGCAATAAAACCGCCGGGCTTCATCTCGATATTGAAACGCGCAGATAAAATCGTCGGCGTACCTGAGGATGAACGCACTTCCCTTGCAGTTTATTTTGACTCGTTTTTCGAACCACAGGTCCAGACCGAAATGAAGGTAGATATTTGCCAGCACGGGTGAGACAATACCCCCTTGTGGCGTTCCCGATTCCGGATGGATGATTTTCCCGTCCGTGTCCAGGATACCGGCCTTCAGCCATTTACGGATCAGGTTCAGAAAGGCGGCATCGTCTATTCGTTCACGGAGCATCCGCAGAAGCCAGTCATGATCAATATTGTCGAAGAAGCCTTTGATGTCGGCCTCCACGACATACCCATATTTTCCGAACTGGAGGTTGAACTGTAAATCCTCGATCGCCTCTCGGGCGCTTCGATTTGGTCTGTATCCGTAACTGGTCTCAACAAAGTCCGCTTCGAATATCGACGATAGGATCTTGGCGCAGGCCAGTTGCAAAAGCCTGTCCTCAAGCGCCGGAATGCCCAGCGGCCTCTCCTTACCGTTCTCTTTTGGAATGTAGCATCGCCGCACCAGTTTGGCGCGGTACCGCTTCCGTTTCAGTCGCTCTACCAGTGCATTGACGTTGGCTTCGAGATTTTCCTCGTAAGCCTGGGACGTCACCCGATCCACGCCGCTGGATGCATTCTTGTTCAAATCCGTCCAGCAGCTTAACAGAAATCGGTGGTTCAGACACCGGTACAGGTTCTGAAATCGGTGTTTTGCACTCTCTTTCGACTTAATTGCTATTCCCCGTAGTGAGGTTTGCTCGTATTGCCCCAGCCCTACTTTGTCCGGTACGAGTTTCCTTTGCGGGCTACGTACTTCCGTCAGGTCCTTCCCCATGTAGTGGGTTTTCCCCACCTCTGAGTAGTATGCCTGATAAGACACCCCATCGGCATATAGAGGTCGACTCTCCTCCCACCAGGGACTCAACATTTCAGCACTGTAGTGTACCATTGGTCTTTTCCTGGAACCTTTGGGGCTTCCCGAGTTCTACGATGCATCTCTTCCTGCATGCCACGGCCTGATGACTCCGGCGGACCTCAACATCCTCGCCCATAACGGATGCTTCTGTGTTGCCTTCGGCGCACGTTAAAACCCTCGGCGTCCGCGAGTTGCTCTTTCGAAGCTGTACCAGCACTTCAGGGTGCGCGATCACCCCTACGGCCTACAGAATTCTCTGCCTACGCTTAGCCCATCTTGTTCGATGCTCCTTCTGCATTGGACGTTCAGTGGGGTGAGACCATCCGCGAATGTCACCGGCTTCTCCGGGTCGCGGCTCGTTTCCAGCCGAAAAAAAAAAAAATTTCAGCGTCCAGCACTTACAATGATCAGTGAGTATCTCCGCCATGGACCCAAGGCTCGATACGGGTGGGTGGCTAACCCTTACAGAAAGCCATTACTGGCTCTCCTCCCGACAGGGACTCTCACCCTGCAAGATGCACCGAGCTTTCCTCGGCGCGATAACGTAGAGTCCAGCCGCCCGGGGTATACAGCCAAACAGGTTGTAAAAGCCAAATTTTTTCGAAAACTAAGGGCTTTCGGAAAGCCGATAGCCCCCCGGGTCGGCTGCAACGGCATTGTTATCTTTTTTCTGTTACATATACTTGAAAAGAAACTGCTTTTCCTTCCATTTGAAAATTTTCCGCAACAAATTCCAGCTTCTTTAGCAAAAAGAAATCATTATCTTTCATCAGGCTTAAAAGGTATTTGCTACTATGCTGATAATTCACCAATCCGTTTTTACCTTTTGGTTTTTCTATGAACTTTGCATTCCGCTGATTTGTATTCTCTTCGACAATAAATGCCCATATCCCTGTTTTTCTCAGTATTCTCGACACTTCAGAAAACAATGCATCTAATTCTGGGATAAAATAGAGAACCGCATTAGCACTCACGTGGTTAAAATAATTCTTTTGATAGGGTAATGGTGTATTATTGAGATCAAATTGTTGTAAATCGACTGCAATATTCTTTTGTTTACAAATCTGAAGCATTTCTTCTGAATAATCAAGGCCATAGACTTCCAAGCCTAATTTGTGAAATGCTGTTGCGCTTAGCCCTGTTCCAATGCCTATATCCAAAATTTTATCATTTGCATTCAGGTTCTCATAAATCATTCCAAACACAATTTCAGCACCATACCATTTCTGCTTTTTCACAGCTTCGTCATATTTTTCTACAAATTCTTTTTTGAAGAATAAATTTTTTTCTGATTTCATTTTTTGCGATCAACTTTCAATTTAAAAAAAACGTTGAACTG
Source organism: uncultured Desulfosarcina sp. (assembly GCA_963668455.2). GTDB lineage: Bacteria > Desulfobacterota > Desulfobacteria > Desulfobacterales > Desulfosarcinaceae > Desulfosarcina. The sequence continues at coordinate 548,530 of CAXXOY010000005.1, read as the reverse complement.
AGCAGCGCCCCGATTGACTTCGCGTAAACCCGCTATGCCCCAGGCGTCTGCTCCAGTGATTCGTTGAACGAAGCCGCTCACGCGGCGGAAAAAAAATCAAATCATGTATACTCTTATTAATCGACCAATTCCGGGCGGTCATAACCAAAAAGGAGTATACCATGAACCAGAAAGAAACTAAACGATTCGACAGACTGTATCAGCGCCATTTGCAAATGCTCAAGCTCCAGGGAATGAGCGAAAAGACCCAGGATGCATATGCAAGAGCTATTCGGCGATTGCGGGATCATTTTGATTGTTGCCCGGACAAACTTACTCCCAAGGATTTGGAATCCTATTTCGCCAAACTGGTGGAAACCCATTCCTGGAGCACGGTAAAAATCGATTGTTGGGGATTCAAATTTTTCTGGCAATTCGTACTCGAAAAAGAGTGGGAATGGGTCAATATCGTCAAGCCCCCCAAGGTCCAATCCCTCCCTGATATCCTGACGCCATCGGAAATCGAACAGCTTATCGCAAAAACACGAAAACTGCGTTACCGGGTTTTTCTCCTGGCCACCTATTCGATGGGTCTCAGGCTGAGCGAAACCCTATCGCTGCAAGTCGGCGACATTGACGGAAAAAGAAAACAGGTTCATATCCGCCGGGGAAAAGGCCACAAAGACCGGTTTGTTCCACTACCGGACCTCACGCTGCTTGGCTTGCGTGAATTATGGTGCAAACACAGGCATCCGACATTATTGTTTCCAAACGCCATCGGGCCACTCGATCGGATTAAACATGCAAAAAGTCACATGGACAGGGGCGGTGCACAAAATGCCATGAAAGTGGTCGTCAACGAATGCGGCATTAAAAAAAAGTCTCCGTCCATTCCCTCCGCCACAGTTTTGCCACTCATCTTCTCGAACGCGGCCTGAGTCTGCGGCATATCCAGAAAATATTAGGGCACGCCCATCCCAATACCACCGCCCGTTATGCGCATTTGACAAGTTTCACTGAAAAAGAAAGCTTTTCCACCATCAATTCCCTGATCAACTCCATCCATGTGGATTTCAGGAAGGTGTGATCATGGAACTTGCCAAGATTTTACACCAATATCGGGAACCCTTCATGCGTAAATACCAGGGTTCTCTTTCGTCCGAACAGTTCAAGGCCTTCAAAGACATACTGGAATGCAGAACCATTGAATCCGGCGAAGTCGCGGTATCGTGTTCCCGCTGTTCTCACATTGAGTGGAAGCCCTTGTCCTGTGGAAATCGCAACTGTCCAAAATGCCAAAACCATAACACCAGCCGATGGATCGATCGACAGGTCAACAAGCTGCTACCAGTGCGCTACTTCATGGTCACGTTTACCTTGCCGTTCCAGTTGCGGGCATTGGCCAAGCGCTTGCCAACACAAATCTACTCATTGTTTTTTCTATGTGTTGCCGGTGTCCTCAAAGATTTCGGGTTGAATCCCAAACACCTGGGAGCTGAAATCGGGATGACCATGGTACTGCATACCAACAGCCGCGAGTTGAACTATCACCCCCATATCCATGTGATCGTGCCCGGTGGCGGCATCATCCGCTCAAGAAAACAGTGGAAAAAGAAAAAGGGGAAATATCTGTTCAGGCAGAAAAACCTCGCCAAGGTCTTTCGTGCGCGTTTTTTGGAACAACTGAGCAAAGGTGGCCTTCCCATTCCAACAGCCCCTTGCGAATGGATCGTCGATTGCCGGCAGGTTGGGAAAGGGCTCTCAGCCATCAAATACCTTTCCAAATACCTGTACAAAGGCGTTATCGGCGAGAAGAACATCGTTGAAAACGAAGATGGCAAGGTTACCTTTCAGTATGTCGATAGTAAAACCAAAGCTATTGAAAACCGCACACTATTAGGTGAGGATTTTATTTACCTGATCCTGCAGCATGTACTGCCCAAAGGCTTCCGAAGGGTGAGAGATTACGGGTTTCTGCATCCCAACTCGAAAAAGCTCCTATCCTTGGTCCAATTGGTTTTGCATGTGAGCATTCCTGAAATTCTGCTTCGGGTTCGTCAGGCCTTCAAGTGTTCCCGTTGCAAATCACCTATGGTGGTCATCGGCTTCAGGTTCGAACCTGGATAACCATAACGCCGGTAAAGGATAGTGGCTCACGATAAATATAGGAGGTTTTGATCGTTTTATGAAAAATATGATTTTTAATTTGCCTGTTCAGGGCCGACGCACGAGTATGCTCAAAAAACGCTGAATATTTCAAAGAACGGTCTCACCCAGATCCCACCTGAAAAGATATTCCCTTTATAATAGATCCGTCTTCAAATCGGGCTTGTTCAACAACCGGATAAGATCGTGGATCGCTTCACTCTCACGATCTATCCTTATTCGTTATGTTATCATGTACCATTTACCAATATGTAATCCCACCTTTCTTTTAAAATCAAGATTGCGTCAGCCTGATGCTTATAGGGCTCTATATACTGTTTGTACTTGTCGAATTCTGAGTCAGCTTGGGACATCGAGAACTCAACCGACTGTTTTCTCTTGGCTATATCAGCCTCGTGCCTTATATGCCTCAATTGATCATCGTCAGTGGAAACAAAGATGGAAAAACTCAAGTATGGAATTAACAAAGTACTCATTGAATGCAGACCATCAACAATAAGGATAGAACAGGGACGTATGGTAAGTGTGTCTGGTATTGTTTTACCCGTAGAGTGATCATAAGGGGCATACTCAATTGCTTGCCCCAACTTGAACTGCTCAAGGTGACTCACTATCGAGGCTAAATCGTGAGATTCCGGCTGATAACCACTGAGCCCACGACTGATTCTATGCTCTCGATCCATCATAAATGAGTCAAGAGTCAGGTGCTCTGTACTTAGCCCATTCTGGTTAAGCTCATCAGCTAATCGCTCAGATAGAAACGTTTTACCCAAATCTGCTGCACCGCAAATTGCGATAATGGTTCGACCCTCATTAGACACTATAGATTCGATTCTGCTCGATATTTCTTTAATTATGTCCATAAGCCCTTACAGCCGAAAAAAAACATAACACAAGCATAACCCATGGCTGAAGCGCAGCGTAAGCCATCGGGTTGATGCACAAGTTATATGTTTAAATCGTCAATAAACCATAAAATGATATTAAAGAGCTGATCACCACAATAGGTATAATGAATACCCATCCAACGGTGAAGGTTTTTACAACATGCGTTTTCATAGTTTCCAGTGTTGTTTCTTTAGGTATGCAAAGAAATGAAGGTCTAATTATACCAATCAATAGTAAATCTATAAAAACAGAATCAAACACTACAAGCAACACCATTAGAATTGATGTACCTAACACTATTTCAGAATACTTGGATTCTGAATCAAATGCTGATACCTGAAAAGAAGTGAAAAAAAAGATCATTAGGCCTAATACAGCAAACATTATTGCCAAACCAGCAAACGATTGTCTCTTTTTCAAATGTCCTTCAGAATTGCGAGTCTTGTGCACTGTCAACGGTCGCGAAGAACTGAGCCAATTTGGGTCGTTAAAAATGAGCCACACGCCCCTATCTACTGAATGGCATTTATTGATTCCTCCATATTTTTCCCCTTCAAACGGTAGCTGTTTCCATTGATCGTTATCACTACGCTATGGTGAAGGAGACGATCCAATATCGCAGTGACGATGATTTGATCCTGAAGCAATTCCGCCCAATCGGAGAAGGCCTTGTTAGACGTGATTACGGTACTGGCCTTTTCATAGCGGGTGGCTACAAACTGAAAGAACAGATTGCATTCCTGTCGGTCGATGGGCGTGTACCCAACCTCATCCACGATCACAAGTGAGGATTTATAGTAGCTTCGCCCCTTGCCGGGACGCCCCGCTTCATGGTCCTTCTTCAGTTTGACGATCAGGTCCGCCATGGTTGTGAAATAGATGCTCATACCCGCTTGGCAGGCTTTTAAAGCCAAAGATACAGCCAGGTGCGTCTTGCCAACACCGGGAGGGCCAAGAAAAATGACATTTCCATTTTGGCGAATGAATGTCAGATCAAATAACGACATGACACGCCTACGATCCAGTTTGGGCTGGAAGGTAAAATCGAATTCATCAATACCCTTTGTGAACGGTAATCCTGATATCTTCAGGGCCGTTTCAATCCGGCGTTGTTCCTTCTGCGCCACTTCTTCCTCAAGCAAGTCATCCAAAAAGCTGAGATAGCTTTGGCTGTTTTGCTCGGCGGATTTAACGATACTGTCCAGGATCTCCCGTATCCTGGGCAAACGCAGCCTGGTCAAATTGGCTTCAATGCGATTGGCCACCAATGTGTCCGTCATAATTGTACCTCCTGTGCGAACTGCTCGTAGGTATCAATCGGGCGGATATCCACCGGTATGTCATACAGGGGCTTATTCGGGCTGATGGTGCATTTGGCGCGGCCCTTACCCTGCTTAGGATGAGCGTATTTGCGCCGGTTCATCTCACGGTCCTTTTTCAGTTCCGCATAAAAGCGCTTGTCTTGAACAAGATTACCTTTGGACGAAGGGATTGTATAAATGACGACCAGACGGTTATCGTCAAAGATCCGCAGGGTACATTCCTTAACTCTCAGAACAACGGTTTTCCCCACCAGCTTGTGCGGGACAACAAAGCCATTGCCTTCGAATCTAACCGTACAATCCTTATGGACTTTCCTGAAGATCCTGTAGGAAGTATCGAAAGGCTGTCGTGGTAACTGGCTAAGATGTGGTTGTTCTCTTTCAAAACGGTCAGCGACGACTTCGTGGGTGGTGCCATGTATCCGCTGATCTTTTATTCGTAACCAACGGTTCAGATCTTTGTTGGCTGTTTCGAGGCAAGCGTATCCATAGCCGCGCCAAAAGCCCTCACGGATGAAGGTGTAAGGTCTCTCGACCTTTCCCTTCACCCAAGCCGCATAGGCTGGTGCCACCCGTGGGATGAACCCGTAATGCAGAGCAAAACCGATCAATGTATCGTTGAATTTGTCTCGTCCCGCTATCCGACCAATGTAGACATTTTTCATCCGGTCATACAAAATTTCGGTGGGCACGCCGCCGAAGTAGTCGAAGGCCCGGATATGGCAATCCAGAAAAGTCGTCAGGTCGCAGTGTCTAATCAGCTCTGCATAGATTTTACGAGAGTAGCCCAAAATTATTGAGAAGAGATATAATTTCTCGACGTTTCCATCGGCATGCTCAACCTGAAACTCTGCAAAATCTACCTGTGCCTGGTAGCCGGGCTCTGTTTCAAATCGCATGTAGGCAACCTTTTGGTGTTGCCCCTTTAGTTGGGCTACCCGGCGTTTGACGATTTCGTAGCTTCCGGTAAACCCCATGTTGACCAGTCTGTCGTAAATCCAGGTCGCCGTATAGTCGTCTTCGGAAAGCCAAGCGTCTATATTGTCCTTAAATGGGTCAAGCAGGCTTCTGCGCCGCCTGGGTTCTGCTGGGGCAAGGATCAACTCCGGATCATCAATGTATTTTTTAACGGTGTTACGGCTGACGCCAAGCTTCCTGGCAATTGCTCGCTGGGTCAGTCCCTTGCGGTGCAAAGTGAGAATATCCAAAATGGTCTCCTTTTTTCAAAGGTTGAACCTCCTGATTAGTTCTTAGTGAAAAATGCTCACATTAAGCATTTTCCACCACGATGGGTGGCTCAATCTTAAACGACCATTTTTGGCTCAGTTTATCACGACCATTAACATGCACAATACCTGTTTTATAAACGACGATGACGAGAACAAGCAGAAACAACGCACCAATTGCAAAAAACAAAGCGATTGTTTCAAACATTTTTTTACCCCTTGTTTATAAACCCTGGAATCATTTCGCCATATAACGGCGAATTCACCTGCGCGAACGAATAGAGCGTCAGGTGGAATGACTGGTTATACATTTAATATTCTGTTGTTATTCGACCTGTTCAACATAGTATGATACTTTTTTATTTTGTATGTCGTCTTGTGAATATAGTTTAAGATGTCTTCGATATTTGCCCGTTCCTTCCAAAAGTTTATCAGGGTCTTTCAGTTCATTTCCAGATGAGAATTCAAAGGAGATATGTTTTTTTCTGACAAATAAACCACCGAAGTCGTTTGTCAAAGTAAACATAACACCGCCATACATTACTTTTTCCTTTATTTCTGGATGAAGCGCAAAAACTAAGTTACGTAATTCCATGAGCATATCATGTTTTTCAGGATCAATATTTTCTATGTCGTTGAGTAACTCCTGAACTTTTTCATTATCATAATACTCGGCTTAAGGATTTATTCCGACCAGACAGCGTATTCATTTCCATTTGGGTCGGCAAAGTGAAACCTGCGACCACCGGGAAAAGAAAATATTGGTTTTGTTATTTTACCACCAGCTTTTTGAATTTTTGATTGGGTCTTTTCTAATTCGCTACTGTAAAGAACAATAAGTACACTTCCTTTTTTAGTTGTTGCAGTAAGATCAGATTTATAGAATCCTCCGTCTATACCTCCGTTTGAGAAAGCAATATATTCAGGTCCATAATCAGTAAACGTCCAGCCAAATGCTTCATCAAAAAATTTCTTGGTAATTTCTATATTCCTTGAAGGAAATTCAACGTAATTGATTTTTTCATGCTTCTTCACTTTTGCCTCTTTCTTGATATTTTGTGGTTGATTTTCTGCATGTGAAATTGAGGAGAATATCATAATGACTGCAATTATTCCGATTAGTTTTTTCCTGATTATATCGGATTTAGGGGCGGGCTCCGATACCCACCCAAAGAAGCCGAGATACATAAGTTTTGAAGCCAGCTATCATGGTATCGAAATTGGTTTAGCCGCTCAGCCGGGCTTTTAAATCCATTGAGCTGTTTTACGGTGCGAGGATTGTAAGGCGCAAAATTATTGATCAGAGTCCATCCTCGGATGCTCAATTGTGCGGAACCCATTGATCCATGAAAATATTGAGCACCGTATAGGTGGCGATCCATTCTTTGCATTAACCGATCAACCATATTGCTGGTTCGATGTGCGTTCGGATGGTCGTAGGCCACACGATAGTTGGCAATGTTTTTCCTTAACTTCGTTATGGGATTGATAATCGCGGATGGCGCATCGTTATTTTCGCACCATTCGATCAGCCTCCTGATTCTTTGAGAAAACGTTCTTTTGCTTTCGGCTCGATAGCACTCCCATAGCTTCGATGCGGCATTCTCGAAAATATCTCTGTATTTCTTTTTAGCACGGTCACGGATTTTAATGAACACATGCAAAAAGCAGCAAATGATCGCTATCGTTGGGAATAGGGTTTGCCAAGCATTCCTGGTAGCTTTCCAACCGTCTATATTCACGCTCTCAGGTGAGTGTGCCGGATCCAAGCATCGGGATTCTTGTTTGTATACTCGATAGGCATCGGTTAACGATTTCTCGCCGGCATCTTCCGCGACAGATGCACCAAGAATGCAGCCGCTACCAACGGTCGTTGCTACATACGTTTTATGGCCTAAGATCCGTGTGTGCTTTTCGTCTGCGGCAAGATGTTTGGGAATATCCTCACCCTTTCGGACTGTTGTTCCGACAATGCTGTTTCGTCCAATGGATTGCTCGATTCGATACCAATACATGGAATCTTTGCCAAAAACATGACTCAAGGCCCAAAACGGCACGTTGAATTTTCTGAAAAACAAGGCTCTTTCAACATCGTCAACAAGTCCAACCATGTATGGCATTATAAATGAAGGGCGAATCGTGTATGCAACACCGGCAATTTTAATTCTGCGAATCCATATGGATAATTTTTTAGAGTAGTAGAAATCCTTCATCCTATATCCATTTGCGATTGCAGCAGGAAATAACTCAGGAAACAATTCGATTTGTTCGTCGATGCAGTTCCTGAAATCAACCGGGTCAGTGACATTACGTTCATAATTACCTTGAGAAAATGGTAAGCATATGGTTCTTTTATTCTGGTTAGTGGATCTTGCATCTGCTATTCCCATATAGTTAGAGACCTCCTTTGGCGGGGATGTGTCTCTAACTATATAAAATTATTAATAAAAAATCTAGTGCGCGATTATCCTGTGTTATTACAATATGTTGTATGCTTTTTGGGGCGGGCAACTACATATTCCGTTTTTAGGAGTTACACTCCCCAAAATCCGTTATAATCAGGTTTTTTCGATATAGATTTTTTTGTATAACGCCGCTAATCAGCCGCGCGGCTTTTTGCGTCGGCTGAATTAGCCTTGTTATGTGCCCTCTGTGAAGCACTTTGGCTTTTCTAATCTGTAGAGAATGCCATTGTCTTGAAAATTAACTCTTTAGTTCCTGATTCTTTTACTTGTAGCACAGTATTCCCTCTTCTTTCATAAACCAATACAGGATAATTGCTGTAAACAACCGCATGTCCTTTTGGAAGAACAAAGAATGCAACATGTCCTGTTTTATATGTAAAGACATGCTTTCCTTTAGAATCTTTAGAAATCCATTCCGTTTCTGCTTCTATGGTCACATCAAGCTTGTAGTTTCCTCCCTTTGGCACGGGATTTGGGTATTCAACTAAGAGCCATTGTTTACCATCTTTCTGGAATATCTTTGCCTCAAGATCTTGCTCCGTATTCTTTTCAATAACTGAAATGACTTTAATAGGTGTTGAGGCGAAAAGTAATGGACCAGCTTCAAATTTAGTTGCTCCTGCCTTTGAGTCAGTCCATAAATATGTTACCCGCATAATCCTTTTGTTTGTATCAGTAACTCGAATCGTAACATCTGCATAGACACCGGTTGTTGCGATAAATAATACCGTTAAAGCGAAACAAATAGCCTTTTTCATTTTTTTCTCCTTCTTTGCACATCTCGCGGTAGGAACGCCAGTTACCCAGCGCCCCCCGCACAGACCCGGACGTGCGGTTTTCCCGCATCCGGTTCCTCGGTTGTACTCGCTTTCGCGTAAGTCGTAGACTTATGCAAACACGCGGTGTTGGCGGTTAACCATTCGCAGCTTCGGTTTGGCTATGCCTAATATTTTAATGGCTTTGTCAAATGCCTTCCAGGTGAAGCTCTTACGTTTGCCACCACGGCGATTCAGCCATTTAAATGCACATCCCATCGCCCAAGAGTAAAAGCGCCATATCGACTCCAGATTACCAGGGATGTTGTAATAGTTGTAATGCCCCTGTAACCGTCGATTCAACGCTTTTATAAATACGCGTCCTTTCAGATGCCGGTTCTCCTTGATCCATTCCTTGACTCGCTTGCAGGCGCTTTGAAGCTTTTTGCGGGCCGTCCGCTGTAGGACCTTAACGGAACCGCTGCTGTCCTTCATCCAGTAGGTTTCGAAACCTAAAAAGACAATTCGCCTTTCCATGCCCGGATGAAAGCGGCTGAACCTTAGCATTGCGGTCTTTTCCGGTGCCACTGCAAGATTGAAGTTGGCCAACCTCTTGGGGAGTTCGCAATAAAACCGCCGGGCTTCATCTCGATATTGAAACGCGCAGATAAAATCGTCGGCGTACCTGAGGATGAACGCACTTCCCTTGCAGTTTATTTTGACTCGTTTTTCGAACCACAGGTCCAGACCGAAATGAAGGTAGATATTTGCCAGCACGGGTGAGACAATACCCCCTTGTGGCGTTCCCGATTCCGGATGGATGATTTTCCCGTCCGTGTCCAGGATACCGGCCTTCAGCCATTTACGGATCAGGTTCAGAAAGGCGGCATCGTCTATTCGTTCACGGAGCATCCGCAGAAGCCAGTCATGATCAATATTGTCGAAGAAGCCTTTGATGTCGGCCTCCACGACATACCCATATTTTCCGAACTGGAGGTTGAACTGTAAATCCTCGATCGCCTCTCGGGCGCTTCGATTTGGTCTGTATCCGTAACTGGTCTCAACAAAGTCCGCTTCGAATATCGACGATAGGATCTTGGCGCAGGCCAGTTGCAAAAGCCTGTCCTCAAGCGCCGGAATGCCCAGCGGCCTCTCCTTACCGTTCTCTTTTGGAATGTAGCATCGCCGCACCAGTTTGGCGCGGTACCGCTTCCGTTTCAGTCGCTCTACCAGTGCATTGACGTTGGCTTCGAGATTTTCCTCGTAAGCCTGGGACGTCACCCGATCCACGCCGCTGGATGCATTCTTGTTCAAATCCGTCCAGCAGCTTAACAGAAATCGGTGGTTCAGACACCGGTACAGGTTCTGAAATCGGTGTTTTGCACTCTCTTTCGACTTAATTGCTATTCCCCGTAGTGAGGTTTGCTCGTATTGCCCCAGCCCTACTTTGTCCGGTACGAGTTTCCTTTGCGGGCTACGTACTTCCGTCAGGTCCTTCCCCATGTAGTGGGTTTTCCCCACCTCTGAGTAGTATGCCTGATAAGACACCCCATCGGCATATAGAGGTCGACTCTCCTCCCACCAGGGACTCAACATTTCAGCACTGTAGTGTACCATTGGTCTTTTCCTGGAACCTTTGGGGCTTCCCGAGTTCTACGATGCATCTCTTCCTGCATGCCACGGCCTGATGACTCCGGCGGACCTCAACATCCTCGCCCATAACGGATGCTTCTGTGTTGCCTTCGGCGCACGTTAAAACCCTCGGCGTCCGCGAGTTGCTCTTTCGAAGCTGTACCAGCACTTCAGGGTGCGCGATCACCCCTACGGCCTACAGAATTCTCTGCCTACGCTTAGCCCATCTTGTTCGATGCTCCTTCTGCATTGGACGTTCAGTGGGGTGAGACCATCCGCGAATGTCACCGGCTTCTCCGGGTCGCGGCTCGTTTCCAGCCGAAAAAAAAAAAAAAATTTCAGCGTCCAGCACTTACAATGATCAGTGAGTATCTCCGCCATGGACCCAAGGCTCGATACGGGTGGGTGGCTAACCCTTACAGAAAGCCATTACTGGCTCTCCTCCCGACAGGGACTCTCACCCTGCAAGATGCACCGAGCTTTCCTCGGCGCGATAACGTGCTGCTGTGGAGCGCGCGGCAGTTTGCGCGTCCCTACCAGCAGTTTGTTAAGCCCCTTCAATCTTATTTAATGAGAGAATTAACTTGTTTAATTTATCGGGAAAATAGTAGGATTGTAATATGCTTTTTACCTTATTAAATTCATCATCCCTATTGGATTTTTTAAGAACAGTTAGTAAATATCCAGCTTCATCATTATAAAAAGTATCAGCAAAATCATAATTTTCGAGAGTATTTTCGCGTTCTTTTTCAAATTCAACATTTAAGCGATGCAATTCAATTATGTGTCCAGCTTCGCGAACAGGATCTGTTGTGTATTTACTGCAGATATCAATATGTCCTAAAGATAGCAGGTCTTCCTTGATAGGGCTGAAAATACTTTTTGTAAAATCCTTTTTTTGGTCGTCACTATCAAATGCCATAAAAACATCTACGACTTCATTTTTTTTACCATCATATTCACATAAAGCATCAAATTCCATAAATAGATCCCAGTTGGTTTCACCTTCTATAAGTCTGTTCTTTCTCTTTAACATTTCGGCTCTATAAAGTTCTAATGCTGGTTTATATAAATCACCCAATTTTCTCCACTCGTTAACGCAATATGAGTGTTTAACACCAAACATTGAGTCTTTAATTTTAGTTGAATTTTCAAAAAACCACTTATAGTCTTTTAAAGCCTTTGAATACTCTTTGTTATCAACATGTTTCCGTGCGCTTTTTAGGACATCAGAAGGATCTTTGTTCGTAAAGTTACAGCTTAATAAAAATATTAAGCATAGAAAGGGAATTGCAGTTACTCTCAATTATGACCTCCTACTCAGGCTTAACGTAGATTATGTATCCTTATTGTATTTGACAATTTCACAAAGGCCTTTTATTTGGATAAATAATTTTTCTGGAAAAATCAAATATATCAGAATAGATTGGATATAAGCCTTTACATATAATTGATACCTAAATTAGGCGATTCAACTTTTGGTCTTGATAGAAATCATATTAATCATAATGCATTGCGCCATGATTACCTTCCAAAATTTGAAACCCATTGGGTTTGCCGATCTCACCGCATCTACGGCGTTGGTTGTCTTACCGCATAATCTACTATAGCCTAAGACATCCGCCCTGTATATGCGGCAAGCTCGACAATCGCCTAACTTGGATCAAAAAATTATTGGATACATGCAATAAGAATAGCCGTTGTGAACGACTGATCAACAAAACCCTCCTCAACTGAGGATGGCCTGAGGGTGCTGGTCGTGATAGAAAGGGCAACGCGGCCGGTGGAGGTCTTCTTGTTCATCCAACAAGAAGATCATTTCAAGGCCCAGCTGCCGGAATGTGAGACGGCATTGTAAACCGACTTCTCAAGTACACAAGACACAGATCGCCGACAAAGAGGGCAATGCACCGAGTATTGTGCCGACTTCAAACCCGGTTCCATCACCACCATCCCGCGCCAGATGGTTGATTGCGTCGTCACTGAATATGGGGAGGCCCGGATGCCCCTGCTTCGGCCTGGCCCATCCCGATTTCCGGGGCAATTTGGTCAAAGCGGCCGTAGCCCAGGAAATCTGGCGGCGACGCTATAAAAAAATGAATTCTCTCCAATCAATTCTGGAATGATCCATCCGCCAAAAAGTGGGATCGGCTTTTAAAAAACAGTCCTTTTCAAAGAATGGCGGAAATCAAAAAGACCGAATCGAGAGCCCGTGCTCCTGGATCTCGCTTTTCCGTTGGTGTTACCTTCCGTGCTTTTCTCACTACATTCAACTCTCATAAAAACACCAACCGGTTTGTTGCCTGCCATGGGCCGGCCCTTGCGAAACAGCGGCAAATTTGCTAACAAAACAATCGTTTTGTGAACCGCGTTTAGTAAAAATTACTCTCATTAAAGATAGCTGCCATTCTTTTATTAATGTAGCGTCGATTAACCATGCTGTTCAACGACAACTGAGGAGGAGGAGAAAGTGATGCGATTAACGCCTGTTGTATTCTTTTTGGGGATTTGCACTCTGGCGGCCTGCCTGATTACGGCCGGTTGCGCCGGTCCCGCACCCAAGCCCGGCGAAGCGTTCCCATGTGCCGCCGACAGCAAGATCGAAAAAACCATAGCCCCCGAAGCCGAGCTGGTCGATTTTTCCTGCATGATGAAAAAGTGGGAAGGGATCGACACCCTGCACTTCAACGTGATGCTGAAAAACATCAGCGACCAGCCGCAACGTTACAGAGTCAACATTTTCCTGGACAACGGAAAGGCCGTGGGCGGGCTCATTCCGCGCAAAACGGCAAAGGGACTGGTCGCGCCCGGGGAAACCGCCGGTTTCGTCTATCCGGTGGGCGGGATGACATGTGCCCCTGACTCAATCGAATTGTTGATAAAAAGCATTGGCGATTAAATAGAGAAAAGAGAATCTGGAGGGTTTGAATATGAAACGTATAGGTATCGCAGTTCTTTTGGTTGCCGCCGCCACATTGTTGCTGGCCCCCCCCGCACTATCCAAAACCACCTTCATCGGTATCGGCACGGGTGGCACGGGTGGCATCTACTATCCCTATGGCGGCGGTGTGGCTGAAATCTGGTCCAAGCACGTCAAAGGCGTCAAGGCCGTGGCCGAAGTGACCGGCGCCAGCGTCGAAAACGTCAAGCTGGCCCATAAAGGCGAAACGGTAATCGGCGAGGTCATGGGCGACGTGGCGGTCGCCGGTTACAACGGCACCGGAAAGTTCAAGGGAAAGAAAAACGACATTCTCGCCCTGGCCATCATGTACCCCAATCTGCTGCAGGTCGTAACCATGAAAGACAGCGGCATCACCGACATCGAGCAGGTCAAGGGCCGCAGCATCAGTACCGGAAGTCCGGGAAGCGGGACCAACTTCATGGCCGAAGCGGTCTTAAAAGCCCTGGGCATAGCCAAGGACAGCTACCAGGACAGCCGTCTTTCCTTCACCGAAAGCGCCAATGCCCTGCGCGACGGCACCATCGAAGTGGGCATCTGGTCGGTTGGGCCGGGCACCAGTTCAATTCTCGATCTGGCAACAACCCACGAAATCCGGATGCTCGGCTTCACCCCTGAGCAGGCCGCGAAAATCACCTCAGCCAACACATCCTATTCGGCCGTCGATCTGGCGGGCGGCCTGTATCGCGGCGTGGATCAGCCCGTACCCACCATTGGTGTCTGGAATGTGATGATCTGTCAGGCATCCTTGGATACGGACCTGGTCTACAAGCTGGCCAAGGCCCTGTTCGAAAACAACGATTACTTGAAGAAAATTCATCCTTCGGCGGCTTACACCACCCCGGAAAATGCCGTCAAATACTCGAAAATCCCCCTTCATCCGGGAACGATCAAGTACCTAGAGGAAAAGGGTGTTGCCGTTCCGGACAACCTGAAACCCTGATTCATGCATGAACGCAACCAGTTATAAGCGCATTGCCGTTATCGGCATCCTGCTGGCGCTGCCGATCCTTGGCAGCGCCATCCTGCCTTCGGGCAAGGTGGAGTTGCGTGTGGCCCTGGTCGAGACCGGCCGGCCATTGGCGGTGTTGCCCCTCAACCCCGGAGAGCCGTTTACCATGCATTACTATCATTCCGTGGAAAACGCGCCCATCTGGGAAGTTCACACATTGGACAACGCCGGAGATATTTTCATCGAGGAAGAGCGCTATCTCAAATTCGGCGCCGGAATGGGCAAAATGCCCGGCGTGGGACGCATGGTCAAAAAGGGCCCTTACGAAGCCATCGTCGATATGCATATGCCCACCGACGACTTTATCCTGCGCGTAGGCAGTGCCGGGGTGGATCACACGCTGATCTGGCGCGGCACGCAAACCAACCTGAGCGACATGGCGCCCCACCATGCGGTCCTGTTTTCAGGCCGCCCGCTATCCTGGGCAACCGTCCTGTGGCGATGGGTTTTCCCCCATCGGGCGACCCCCAAGGGTGGGGGCAGAACGGCGCCACTCTTGCTCAATACTCAGCTTTCAGACTAGCACTTAACGTACAAATTACATAACCAAAGAACAGGTGCTCATCGTGACAACGGATTCCGACACCACCAGCAAAAAATCCCAACTGACCATCCTGACAGCCAAAATCGTTACCTTCATAGCCATCGGTTTAAGTCTCTATCAATTGTACACTGCCGGGATCGCCACCCTTACCGCCCTGGTTCAGCGCTCCATTCATCTGGGCGCCATCCTAGTTTTGACCTTCCTGCTGAAACGGCCTTTCGCCAAAGCGCGCAAGGACCGGATCAACGGCTGGGTCATCATGGACTGGATACTGGTGGCGGCCTCGATCTACTGCACCGCCTACATCTGCATCAACCTCACTGAAATTTTCGATCGCCAGGGAGACTGGCTTGCGGCGGACCGGATTGTAAGCATTGTCGGCACCCTGCTGGTCCTCGAGGCCTGCCGCCGGGTGATCGGCGTGATCATGACCGGCATCTGCACAGTGGCGATCCTTTTCGCCTATTTCGGTCCCTACATGCCCGAGCTGATCATCCACAAGGGCTATTCCATCGAGCGCATCGCCACCACTTTATGGCTGACCACCGAGGGCATCTTCGGATTGCCCATCGGCGTGGCGGCGACCTTCGTTTTCGTGTTCGTCCTTTTTGGCGCCTTTCTCGAATCCACGGGGGGAGGGGCCTTTTTTATCGATCTGGCCTACGCCCTTACCGGCCAGTATTCCGGTGGACCGGCCAAAACGTCCGTTGTCGCCTCTGGATTCATGGGATCGGTGTCCGGATCGGCGGTGGGCAATGTTGTCGCCACCGGATCATTCACCATTCCGATGATGAAAAAGGTGGGTTACCGGCCGCATGTGGCCGGCGCCATCGAAGCGGCGGCCTCCACCGGCGGCCAGCTCATGCCGCCGATCATGGGCGCCGGCGCCTTTCTGATGGCCGAATTCACCAATACCAGCTATCTGACCATCATCAAGGTGGCCCTGATTCCAGCCATCATGTATTACACCACCGTTCTTTTCTTTGTTCACTTCGAAGCCAAAAAGCACGGCCTCACCGGCCAGCCCAAGGATCAATTGCCCAAGGTAACCAAGGTTGTCCGGGAGGGGCTGCATTTTATCGTTCCCGTGCTGATTCTGATTTATGTCCTGGTGAACAACTACTCTCCCATGATGGCCGGGTTCGTGGCCGTGGTAAGCACCCTGGCGGCCAGTCTGGCGGCCAATACCTACCATTGGGCGGCGGCGCCGGCCGCTGCCGTGCCGGCAAAACCATCGGCCGCAAGGTTTGCCACCGGGGAATTCAAAAGCATTTTAACGGCCCTGGAAAAAGGCGCCAAAAACGCCATCATGGTCTCCGTGGCCTGCGCCGCGGCCGGCATTATCGTCGGCATGGTGACCCTGACCGGCATGGGCCTCAAATTCTCAGGGCTTGTTCTTGATCTGAGTTTCGGCATCGAGGCCCTGGCCATCCTGCTCATCGGTGCCGCCTCGCTGGTATTGGGCATGGGCCTTCCGGTCACTGCCAGCTATATTGTCCTGGCCACCCTGGCCGGGCCGGCTCTGTTGGACATGGGCGTACCGCTGATGGTCACCCACATGATCGTTTTCTGGTACTCCCAGGACGCCAACGTGACCCCGCCGGTCAGCCTGGCCAGTTTCGCCGGAGCAGGGGTGGCCGGCGCAAATCCCATGCAGACGGCTTTTACCTCCTGGAAGCTGGCCAAGGGCCTTTACATCATCCCCATTGTCATGGCCTATCGCCCGCTTCTTGGAATGGGGCCGGATTTCGAGTTGCTGCACGGGCAGGTCATCTGGTCCATGGTCGTCACCATGCTGGGGTTGATCGCCTTTGCCGCAGCCATCGAGCGTTACCTTATGCGCAAAGCCTCCTGGATTGAAACCATATTGTTCTGGCTGGCCGCGGCCGGCCTTTTGTGGCCTTCCTACTGGACCGACGGTGCCGGTTTCGCCGCATTTTTACTTGCATTGGCAATGCAGAAACTCAAAACAGAAGAGGCCCGTTAAACAATCAAGAGAGAACGAAAAGAGGTCAAGGGCGGTCAAGCGACGGACTTGACAGGCGAGTCTTGTTCGATGGCGTCTATGCGGTAGGTTTTAACCGGATCGGTCTTGCCTTTGATAACGCGAATACCGGCCGGCGTCGCGGTTATCGACCCGCCGAGGGCATGCCGCACCTTTTCGGTGACCAGGATTTCCCCTGGCGCCGCCAGGCTACTGAGCCGCGACGCCAGGTTCACCGTGTCTCCGATGACCGTGTATTCCATTTTCGACTGTGAACCGATATTGCCCGAAACGACGCGACCCGTATGTATGCCGATGCCCACAAACGACAATAGGGGGTTGGTTTGGTTGCCGCGCTGCTGAAGGCGCTCGTTCAGGGCCAATGCCGCCCGGACGGCCCGTTCCACATGGTCCTTGCGTACCACCGGCACACCGAAAACCCCCAATACGGAATCGCCGATGAATTTGTCCACGTACCCGCCGTAATCCAGGATCGCGCCGGTGGCGATTTCAAAAAAAGTATTCAGCATGGCAACCACCGCTTTCGGATTTCTATTTTCCGAATAGGCGGTAAACCCCCGGATATCCGCAAAAATAATCGTGGCTTCGTTTTCATAGCCCTTCAACCACAATTGTTCGGAGTCGTTGACGATCATCTCCAGCACCTCTTCACCCACATATTTACCGAAGGACTCACGGGCCAGCTTGTGCCGTAACAGTTCCGCCGCCATGCGGTTGAAGGCATTAGCCAGGTGACCCAGCTCATCCCTGCTCGTGAGCTTGACGCGGTGATGATAATCCCCTTTTGCGATGGCCTCGGTGGCCGCCACCAGCTTCTTGATCGGCCTTGAAAAACGAACACCCATGAAAATGGCGATCAACAGGCCGGTGCTCAGCAGCCCCAGGGTCATCAGCAGGATAGGCTGCTTTTCCTTGATAACCTCCTGATCGACATAATCCAGGGACATCCCCACCTGGACGGACCCCACCGGCTTGCCCCGGGCCACCACCTCACGGCTGAGGTTCAGAATCCGCTCTTTGGACTTGGAAACAAAGGAAAATCGGGTAAGGCCGTCATGGGTTACCGGCGACATCAAAGGGAAGGGCGGCGCCCAAATGGTGCCGATGAGGTTCACATCGGTGTGGGCCCGGACAATTCCAGCCCTGTCTATCACAGCCACATAGCGCAGACCTTTGGTGGTGTTGGCATCCTCGATCAGGATGTCGAGGCTCGAAACATCGCCATCCACCAGTGGAAGTCGTGCACTGTTCACAAAATAAGACAGGCTCACCGCACCCACAATTACCGTCTGGTCCAAAAGCCGAGCCTTTTGCTTGGTGATGATAAAATAGCTGAAAGACAGCATTGTCATCATGACAATGGCCAAGGCGCCAAGGCACAGTCTCAGCCAGATTGGTATTTTCGGCGCCGAAAGCCGCCTTTCCAAGGTGTTTCGCCGATGGGTGATGAACTCCCGGATGTTGTCCGATAGGGAAGAGGCTTTGAGGCCGAAGTTTTCGTTGATGGTGGTGACGATTGTCTCTTCGGAAGCCATACCGAGCTCCGCGATGATCTGTCCCAACCGCACCGACTGCCCCTTTTCCCGCCATCGTTTGCGCTGGACCGCCAGGGCACTCGCCAATTGATCTTCGTTAATGATCTTGCGCGCCACCAAAAGCTGCCCGAGCGGAGTATCGATCGTCGATTTCCGCTTCAACTTGCGCCGTATCGCAGCAAACAGATGGATGAAGGAGCTATACATGAATGGATCTAATCCTGAAAATATATCCTTAAACGTTGATAAACCTGTATACGACGGCGTTGCGCCTGTTTTCAGATAGGCTTCGATTCAACCGGTACACAGGTTTTAAATCGGCACAAAATCGATTGGACTAAAGCAAAACTGTGCATATCTGTATAAGAGGAGCATCAATTGACTTGCCGATTCGGGTGGGGTATGGGTTTTCAGGTGCAGGACAGCCTCTGGCCAACCTGTTTCACCACAATAATCCCGGACAAAGGATGGGGATGAATGGGCGGCACGGACGGCAAAAAGGGTAAATCGATCAAAGACGACTTATCAAAAATAGAACTTGTGGCTTGCGGTCCGGGTTGGCTGGTCGTCGATAAGCCCTGCGGCATAAGCATCCATAACGACCCTGGAAACGACCTCTGCTCGCTTCTGGAATCGGCCGTCCAGGCCGGAACCCTGCCCGGGCTGGGCGCTGAAACAACCACTCTGCATGCAATCCATCGCCTTGATCGGGATACCAGCGGAATCGTGCTCTTGGCCGGAGATCCGCGAATCCGTGCCTTT
The DNA here is from genome assembly GCA_963668455.2 of uncultured Desulfosarcina sp. Taxonomy (GTDB): domain Bacteria; phylum Desulfobacterota; class Desulfobacteria; order Desulfobacterales; family Desulfosarcinaceae; genus Desulfosarcina. The sequence goes on along the minus strand of CAXXOY010000005.1, from coordinate 529,280 downwards.
TTCGGCGAGCAATTTTCCAATCGAAAGGTACACAAGGAATATCTTGCCCTGGTGCATGGCCGCATGGCTCCCGGGCCGGATCATTCAAATGAGGGCATGTGGGACTGGCCGCTGACCGCCGACGCAGCCGGCCGAAAAACCCCGGCGGGAAGGGGCAAACGGCTTCCCTGCAGTACCCGATGGCGGATTCTGGATCACAGTCTTCACTACAGCCTGATTCGATGTTTACCGGAAAGCGGCCGCAAACACCAGATCCGCCGGCACGCCAAACTGGCGGGACATCCCGTGGTTGGGGACCGGCGCTATGGCTCCACACGCGCCCTGAATTACCTGAAGCTGCATCTTGGGTTCAACCGACTGGCCCTGCATGCGCATCGGCTCTCGATCCGCCTTCCCGGAAACGACAGCCCCTCTGAATTTTCGTCCCAGGGGTTGCCGCGCCGCATAGATCGGTTGTTCACCCAGGATCGCGAGCATAGGGAAAGCACAGCGCCAAAAGAAAGAATGACGACAGAAACAGGGAGAATCAATGTCGACAAGTGAGAAACCGTTTTCCGAAAAAATGGTGGATATCCTCAATTATGGTTCTTTGAACTTGGCCATGGGTATCGGTTACCGGGCGGGCCTTTTCGATGCCATGGACGATGCCGACCGGCCTCTGTCCTTAACCGAGCTTTGCCGGGCGGCCGGTGCCAATCGCCGGTACGTTAAGGAGTGGCTGGGCGTGATGGTCTGCGGTGGTATCGTTGAATTGAGCACCGACGATTCAGGAGAATCCTGCTTTTTCCTGCCCAAGGTCCATGGCGATTTGCTTTGCCGGCGGGCCGGAAACAACAACCTTGGCGTATATACCCAGGAGATCCCCCTGCTTACCCAAACCGCGCTGACCGGGGTGAGCGAAGCGTTTAAAACCGGAGAGGGCATTCCCTACGAGAACTACCCGGACTTTCACGATTTCATGGCTGAGCTGGCCGACGCCAAGCATTGCCAGGTCCTGGTGGATGTATTCCTGCCCTCGGTGGATAACGGCCGACTGGTTGAAGCTTTACGCCGCGGCATCGAGGTCTGCGACCTGGGATGTGCCGAGGGTCTGGCCGTGATTTTAATGGCCGAAGCCTTTCCCAACAGCCGATTCACTGGTATAGACATCAGTGTAAAGGCGCTTGACGCCGCCCGTGCCGAAGCCAGTCGAAAAGGGCTGACCAACATCCATTTCAAGGCGTGCGACGCCGCGAAACTGCGCCACCCCGGCGAGCTATCGAAAACATTCGATTATGTCGCAGCCTTCGACGCCATTCACGATCAGACCAGGCCCCTGGAAGCGCTTCAGGGAATTCACCGGATTTTAAAGGACGACGGCGCGTTTTCCATGATCGACATCGCCGCCGAATCCGATATCGCCGGCAACCGCAATCATCCCATGGGCGCTTTTTTATACACGGTCAGTTTAATGCATTGCATGCCGGTTGGGCTGTTGAACGGCGGGGCCGGGTTGGGAATGATGTGGGGGCGGCAGTTGGCGGAAAAGATGCTTTCAGAGGCCGGTTTCGGCAACGTTTGCGTTACTGAAATACCGAACGATCCCTTTAACCTTCATTTTTACTGCCGAAAATAAGTTTGATGAACTCGTAAAAAGTCGCCGTTCAGGAGGATTTGTAAGAAGCCCGAGATCAAGGCTTGCGAATCCTGAGGAATGAGGCGTACTTTTAGTACTCCGCAATGACGAAGGATGAAGCGTAACGCCGATATCGGGATTTTTACGAATCCGTCAAGTTTAGGACAAACGCTTGGGAGAATAGGTCAACATAGCGCGGCCGGAATCTGTCGATTCCTCTTCGGCCCATCCATTTGAGGAAGATTGCCTGGATCTTTCAAGGCCCTCCCTGGAAAGGGTAACGCGATCGACTACACCAAAATCCTGATCCTGAATCTGTCGGCTTTCAACGGTTTTTGAATCCGGGCGTGGAGAACGGCCGATGGGCCGAATCCTCTGATTGTCTACAATAATATAGGGTGTATCATCTATTCGCATGCTTTTTATCCGACAGTCATAATCGCGTAATGCTTGCAACCAAGGAATTCGGAGCCCCACTCGACATGAGCAGTGGTCCGAACTCGTAAAAAAAATAACTATCTGAAAATTCGTACCATACTTATTAACTTGTAACAAGATGGTAAACCGCTTATTTTTTAACTATTTGTTATTTTATTCATTAGCGCCCGGGTGGGAGAAGAGACCCTTTCGCGCCGGATAATAAATGGAGAACTCGTGAAAAGCTTTAAAAAACATTTAATTAACAACATATTACGTGGAATCGCAATTATAACGGTCGCCATGCTCATTGGCTGTGGCAAGCTCTCTGTCGAAAACTACGACAAGATAAAAATGGGAATGACATACACTGAAATTGTCGAAATATTAGGGAAACCCGACCGTTGCGGCGGAACCATGGGCATAAAAAACTGCATTTGGGGCAACGATAGCCGATATATCATGATCAACTTTGCCGCGGAAAAAGTCATTCTTTTTTCGGCGGAAGGATTGTGACGATCGCCCCTTACGCCTTTTTCTTCATGTTGATCAACCGTTTGCTCAAGGCCTGCTGTGAGATCCCCAGCATCCGGGCCGCCCTGGACTGGTTGCCGTCGCTGCGCCGCATGGCCTCTTCGACCAGCAATCGGGTGGCATCCTTGATGGTTGGCAAGTGATGAGAAAAACGAATCGGCGGTTCACCTGAGTTGACGGGTGAACGGGTCGCCAGACGCCCGCGTGAGGGTTCGCCGAGGATGTGCAGGTTAAAAGAATAAAGGGGCAGGGTACCGCTGCGATAGCGGCTTACCGCATCAAAGACCAAGGCTTCGAGTTCGCGAATGTTTCCCGGATAGGAATAGGTGCAAAGCAGCGGCACCAATTCACGTGGAGGAACCGGTTTTGGCTTGTCCAGCTGGGATGCGGCCATGCCCAGAAAATGATCGAGCAAAAGCGGGATATCATCAAGTCTTTCCCGTAAGGGCGGAATATAAATACGATGGGTTCTCAGGCGATAGTTGAGATCCTTGCGGAACCGCCCTTCATGCAAGGACTTGGAGAGGTCCTGATTGGTGGCGGCGATGATGCGTGTTTTGGCTGTTCTGGGAGCGTCGGAGCCCAGGGGGTAGTATTCTCCTTCCTGCAAAAGCCTCAGGAGCTTGACTTGAGACGCCTGAGTCAGGTCGCCGATTTCGTCGAGAAACAAGGTTCCGCCATTGGCCTTTTCGATAAGGCCGGCACGCGGGGCGTCGGCCCCTGTGAAGGCGCCCTTGGCATGGCCGAAGAAGGTATCCGAGAAAACCGTGTCGTCCAGTCCGGCGGCATTGACGGCCACGAATGTTCCCTTCAGACCGCTGATGGAATGGATGGTGCGGGCAATCAACTCCTTTCCGACACCGGTTTCGCCGCGAATGAGAACCGGTTGCATGGTTGTGGCGATGGCTTCAACATAATGAAAGATGGCGAGCATTTTTTTGTTGCCCGTAACGATTTTTTTAAAAACGTCGGGATGTGCCAGTTCTTCGTAGCGCTCCGGATCATCACGGTGCAACGGCTGGGGAGGGGGATGACTTCCTCTTTTTTGTTCACGGAACGTAAGCGCCTGATTGACGGCCGTGATCAGACGATCCGCCTCCACCGGCTTGACAAGGTAATCGAAAACACCGGCCTTTATGCAATCCGCGGCGATTTTCGGATCGAAAACGTCGGCGAGAATGATCACCGGAAGCTCGGGGTTGCGTTGAAGGACGGCGTCCAGCAGCCGCTGGCCATCAATGTCGGGCATATTCAAATCCAACAGCATGGTTTCGATGGGATGATTGACCATCAACGCCAATACCTGATGGCTGGCCTGGCAGGCGAGGGTATTGTTGATCCCGGCGACCTTTAGGGTAGTATCCGTGGATAGCAGGCTGGACGCCTCATGATCGACAATCATGATGGAATTCGGCGGATGCAGGGTAGGGCGCATGCGATGCTTGTTAAGCCTCCTTTTTCGGTGTATGCCAACAAAATAGGAGCAAGTGAAAAAAATGAACAGCAATCAATGGATAACTTATCGCACTATATCAATGGGAGAGCAAGATGTCCGATAAGAAAAAGAAGAAAGATTCATCCGGTTTGTCCAGTGTGGTCGCCGAGGCGCGGAAGCACATGCGGGAAAGAGAAAAAACCTATCGCGAGCGGGCCCTCAAGATGTTTCCGCATATCTGTGGGCGCTGCGGGAGGGAATTCAGCGGCAAACAACTGCGGGAGTTGACCGTTCATCACCGGGACCATAATCACGACAACAACCCCCCGGACGGAAGCAATTGGGAACTGCTTTGTATCTATTGCCACGACAACGAACACGGCCGCCTGGAAGTCGCCGAGTCCTACGATACCGAAGCTCCCTCAAAAGAGCCGGAAACATCCGACTTCTCACACAAACCTTTTGCCGGCCTCGAGGCGTTGCTCAAGGCCGGAACCAAAAAGAAATAGGCGTTTATTAATCGTTGTCTCCATCGAACAGACCGCCCAAAGCGCCCAGGACGGATCCCTCGCCCCGACTGCCGCCGCGCTGGGGAGCAGCTTGCAGCATACGGCCGGCCAAACGAGAAAAGGGCAAGGATTGCAGCCAGACTTTGCCGGGACCCTGGAGAGTGGCGAAAAACAATCCTTCGCCGCCGAAAAGGGCTGATTTTATGTTGCCTGCCTGGCGAATATCGAACTTTACGGTCTGTTCGAGAGCAACAATACAGCCGGTATCGACATCCAGAATTTCTCCGGGATTCATCTGACGTTCCACCACAGTGCCGCCGGCGTGGATAAAGACCATTCCGTCGCCTTCCAGTTTCTGCATGATGAACCCTTCGCCGCCGAAAAGGCCGGTGAGGATTTTCTTCTGCATATGAATGCCGACGGAAACCCCTTTGGCCGCGCACAAAAAACTGTCTTTCTGGCAAATCAGGCGGCCGCCCACGGAAGGCAGGGGAACGGGGATGATATTGCCGGGGTAGGGGGCGCCGAAAGCCACATGGGCCTTGCCGTGGCCGGTGTGGGTAAAAACGGTCATGAATAGGCTTTCACCGGTAAGCAGCCTTTTGCCCGCGCCCAGAAGCTTGTCCATGAAACCACCGCCGCCGGAGGTTTCCGAGCCATCGCCGAACACGGTTTGCATATCGATGGAACTGTCCTTATACATCATGGCGCCTGCCTCGGCCACGGCGCTTTCCCCTGGATCCAGCTCCACTTCCACGAACTGCATCTCGGCGCCAAATACCTTGTAGTCTATCTCATCTGCCCGCGAGAGCCGCGATGTGGCAGGCGGCGGGGGCGCGGGTACCGGCATTGCCGGTTCGGAACTGAGTTCGTCGATACTGGAGATTGGTTGCCATTCTGCCAAACCATCCCGCCATGCAAAGCCGTTGGGATTCTTTTTGACCTGCGCGATGGCCTGGGATAAGTCCATAGGACCCATTTGATTGCCGTCGTAGCTCAGGTACCATTGACTCATTGGTTTTACCTCCTTAACGTTGGAGTTTATTTATGGATTCAACCTTTGACTTTTCACCGATCGGAATAGTTCACTCTTGCTTTAAAGAGAAATTCGGTATTCCCCGGCAGCCGGGATTGGCTACCGCTGCCGGCGGGATTCTGGAGATTCTACCCCCCTTTGATGAAGACGAAGCGTTCCACGGGATTGGCACATTTTCCCATCTGTGGGTGGTGTTTGTGTTCCACGGCATCCCGAAAGGAAAGTGGCAGCCCACGGTACGCCCTCCAAGGCTGGGGGGCAATCGCCGCACCGGGGTTTTCGCCACCCGGTCGACCTTCAGGCCCAATCCGATAGGGATGTCCGCCGTGCGCCTGGACAAAATCGACAGACAAAACGGCAGCCTTCACTTACATCTGTCCGGTATTGATATTTTAGATCAGACCCCCGTGCTTGACGTCAAGCCTTATCTTCCCTATGCGGATTCGATTCCTGAGGCCGTCGGCGGGTTTGCCGCCACCGCCCCCGATTCCTCCCTGATCGTCGAATTCACCGAGTCCAGCCGACAGGCATGTATCCGGCTGGAGAAAACCCGGCCCGATCTGATGACCTTGATCATTCAGGTTCTGCAAGCCGACCCGCGCCCGGCCTATCTACGCCATTCGCCGGATAGAAAGGAGTTCGGGATGCGCCTGTACGATCTTGATATCAGTTGGTCGGTTCAGGAAACCACCCTTGTCGTTCAGGAAATTCGGCGGTCAACCTGAAAAGGGATTACCGTTCACCCCGCCGATAAGGCTCTCCAAGCATGGCCGGTGCGTTAAGCCGCCGGCGATCTCTCAGGCTTCCCACAAGAAGCACAAGCAGTGTTGCCACATAGGGCAGCATGGCTAAAAAATTGGGCGAAACGCCCAGGGGTTGAAGCAGATACTGCAATACAAAAATACCGCCGAACAAAAACGCTCCGACAATTGCCCGCAAGGGGTTCCACAGCGCGAAAATCGTCAGGGCGATGACAATCCAACCGCGCCCGGCCGTCATTCCTTCGATCCATGACTTGCTGTAGGAAATGGATAAATGGGCCCCTGCCATGGCCGAAAAAGCGCCCCCGACGATCACCGACAAATAGCGAACGAGGGCGATATTGACGCCCTGGGTCTCCGTCGCTTTTGGATTTTCACCCGTTGAGCGGATCTGAATGCCGATAAGCGTGTGCTCAAGAACAAACCAGGCAGCAATGGCAAGCACGACCGCCAGATAGAAAAAGGGACTTTGATTGAAAAAGACCGGACCCACGAATGGAATGTCGGACAAGACGGGAATCGCGATGGCATTGACTTTCACGGAAAGCGGTTTGCCTACATAAGGTTTACCCAGCAGACCGGAAATACCGAGGCCGAGCATGGTAAGCGCCAAACCGGAGACCACCTGATTGGATTGAAGCGTGACGGAAGTAAACGCATGGATAATGGAAATCAACATACCGGCCGCAATGGCCACACACAGGCCAAGCCAAGGATTGCCGGTTTGATGGGTCACGATAAATGCGCTTACGGCGCCAACGGCCATGACCCCCTCCACGCCCAGGTTGAGAATACCGGATCGCTCACAAATAATCTCACCAACCGTACCCAATAACAACGGGGTGCCGGCGACCAGGGTGCGCTGTGCAACAGAAACAATTATATCTTCCATGAACTAGGCCCTCTCCTTCAATTGTATCCGAACCTTGTTCTTGGTAAAAAAATCTCCCATGATCAGGAAGATCAACATGGTTCCATTTACAATTTCAACCGTTGCCGCCGGCAATCCAAGAGATATTTGAATGGCGTCTCCACCGACCAATACGCCGGAAAAGAAGAGTCCGGAAAATATGACATAAATCGGATTCAACTTGGCCAGCCAGGCCACAATAATCGCCGTAAAGCCGTATCCGGAAGAGATGGAATCCGGATAGCTGAGATAGTGATGGATTCCGGCAACCTCGCCCAAACCCGCAAGACCGGCCATGCCGCCGCTGATAATCATGATAAAAATCGTTGTGCGGTTAAAATTAATGCCCGCATATTTTGCCGCGTCCGCATTCTCACCGATCACCCGGACCTCGTAGCCAAAGCGGGTCCGGTACACGATAACCGCCAGAACAACAGCGGCAAGCACCGCCAGAACGAGCGTGACCATATGAATTCGGGAACCGGGAAAAGCGGATAAAATCGCCGAGTCGGGAAGATCGTCGGTATAGGGAAAGCCGAATTTCTTTTTGCTTTTCCAGGGACCGGTTATGAGCAGAGTGAGAAATTCCGAACAGATATAGTTGAGCATCAACGTGGATATAACTTCATTGATCGAAAAGCGAAGTTTGAGGATTGCCGGAATCACGCCCCACAGGGCGCCGCCAATAAATCCGGCGATAAAAATCAAGGGCACGATCACGATCGAAGGAAGCGAAGGCCCCCAGTTCAGCCCAACCCATGTCCCGAAAATGGCGCCCATCAGCAATTGGCTTTCCGCGCCAATATTCCAGAATTTGGCTTTGAAGGCAAGCGCCAGCCCCGTACCGATTAAAACCAGAGGGATCGCCTTGGTGATCGTTTCCTTGAACCCATAAGCGCTGCCAAAGGACCCCATGAAGATTTTCTTGAACGCGAACAGCGGATTTACACCACAACTGAGAAAAATAATCCCAATCGCCAGCATCGCCACGAACAGAGACAACACCATCGTTATGGAGGAGCCCAGCGATGAAATCTGTTCGCGGTCCGAAACCTTAACATGAAACATCGGCTTTATCCTCCGTCATATAGTTCTTTGCGCCGGCCATGAGCAATCCGATGTCTTCGGTGCGCGGATCTTCCGCTTCGAGAATTCCCATAAGTCGCCCTTGAAAAATAACAGCGATTCGGTCACATAATTCAAAAATTTCATCCAGGTCTTCCGAGACCAGCAACACGGCGCCACCTTGAGCTCTTCTTTTAAGAAGCTGATTACGCAAGTACTCCGTGGCACCAACATCCAAGCCATAGGTTGGGTGTGAAGCGACCAACAGATCCGGTTTGTCCGTAATTTCCCGGCCCAGAATGAGTTTTTGAATATTGCCGCCGGAAAGGTTCTTTGTCTGTACGTTAATGGACTGTGCGGCCACTTGGTAGTCATTGATCAGTTGCCGGGTGTGCGCTTTGATTTTGCCGTAAGCCATGAAGGCATGTTTGGAGAACTTGTTCTGGTGATGTTTTTTGAGGATGGCATTCTCATGCAGAAAAAGATTGGGTGCAATCCCGAAGCGAATGCGTTCTTCTGGAACATGGGCAACCCCGTTATTGAATATTTTTCTCGGTGACTGGTTAGTTATATCCGCATCGTTAACCAGGACACTGCCCTGTTTTACCGCCCGCAAGCCGGTGATCGCCTCCACCAATTCTCGCTGCCCGTTTCCGGAAACCCCTGCTATGCCAAATATCTCGTTGCGATAAACGTCAAAGGAAACCCCATTTACCACATCGTTTCCTTTATCTCCTTCTACCGTTACCGACCGGATCGACAAGACCTTCTCACTTCGGGGCATTTTCTCCTTGGAAAAAGAAAAAACAACATCCCGGCCAATCATCATGCGTGCCATCTCACGCTTATCGAGATGAGCCGTATCGGCACCACCGACGATTTTTCCTTTACGAAGAACGACGACACGATCACACAATTTTTTTATTTCATCCAGCTTATGGCTGATGAGAATAATGATCTGGCCGTCATTTTTCATGTTTTCCAAGATCTGAAAAAAGGCCTTGGTTTCCTGCGGGGTAAGAACGGAGGTGGGCTCGTCCAAAATAAGCAGATTCGCGCCATTGACAAGCGCCTTTATTATTTCAACCCGCTGCTGTTCACCCGCGGAAAGCTGCCAGACTTTCTTGTCCGGATCGATGTTAAAATCAAACTTTTCTGAAAAAGAAACAATATGTTTTCTAATTTTATGTTTCGGAAACAGCGCCGGCGAGCCGATATATCCTAAAGCGATATTCTCTAAAACGGTATGGTTTTGCACGAGCATGAAATGCTGATGAACCATACCGATCCCATACTCGATGGAAGATTTTGGGGAATCAATGGATACCCGCTCACCATTAATGCGAATTTCTCCACCATCAGGCTGATAAATACCATACAGAATATTCATCAAGGTAGTTTTTCCGGCACCGTTTTCTCCCAACAGGCCCAGAATTTCTCCCGACGATATACCGAAGCTAACCTTATCGTTTGCATTTACTCCTTGAAATGATTTCGTTATTTCAACCATTTCAAGTGTTGATATTTTATTTGCCATTATCGGTTTTCCGGGTAAACAAAAAGGGAGGCCGGGTTTTTCAACCATGCCCTCCCTTAGCGTTTATAAACATTTTATTGTTTCCTCAGATATTACTGGGGAATGGTTCCTACGACATTGTCGATATAATACATAATACTCAAAAGATCCTGCTTGGAAGCTTTTTCTCCCTCTTTTACCTGAAGCTTTCCCGTGTTGTCTGAAATGGGACCCACGAAAGGATCAAAAGAATCGGTTCCTTTTTTCATTTCTTCATAACGGTTCAACACCAGATCGTAAATGGAAATCGATTTACCGTCGGAGGAATCAAGCGTAACCGCTTTCAGATCATCGATAAATTTTGGATTGATGGGTTCATCATAAGAGGCGCCCAGGAGCACCGCTTTCTCGGCCATCAACCACCACATATCTTCGCTCTTCCAGGTTCCTTCGTGCAGATCCTTGAATATTTTCTCATACATGACCCCCCAGTCCACCAGTTGGCCGGAGACAGTGGAGTCTTTTCCATATTGCTGCATCGGACTGTAATGGCTGTAGGTATAGATCTGTTTGCCTTTTTCCGTATGTTCCTGACCAACTTCGATTACAGCCGGCGTATCTTCGGTGAACGCCAGGTTATCACACCCTTCGGCGATCAACGCTTCAGCCGCCTCTCTGGCCTTGTCCGGGCCATACCATGCGTATGTCCAGCGGACGTGGACTTTGGCATTTGGATTTACGGCTTTGATACCCAGCGCGAAGGCATCGATATGACGGACTACCTCGGGAATTGGAACCGCGCCGACATAACCAATTTTGTTTGATTTTGTGAGGGCGCCGGCCATAAGACCATTCAAATAATAGGCCTGATAAAGATCGGCGAAATAGGTACCGAGGTTATTGGTTCTTTTAAATCCGGAGCAATGCATGAACTTCTTGTTCGGGTACTTTTTGGCAGCCTTTATGGTGTCGTCCATGTAGCCGAAACTTGTTGTAAGAACCACATCGCATTTTTCTTCCTGGATGAAACGATCGATAATTCTTGCCGAATCCGCTTCCGGTACGGATTCCACATAAATGGTTTTCATCCATGGAAATTTTTCCAAGACATACTTCCTACCCAAATCATGAGCATTGGACCAGCCATAGTCGCCAACCGGCCCAACATAAACAAAACCCGCCTTGAGTTCCTTGTCAGCAGATAAAGCGACCGATGTAAAAACGCCAAAAACCAAAGCCATCACGACAAACAAAGACAAAAAATTGTTTTTAGATAAGCGCCGCCAACTCATTTGAGCCTCCTCTTTATGGCAAAAAATGGATACATAAAAACAGATCTTGATTAAACACAAAAACCATGTGACAACACCTACTACGACGATAAGAATCTTCAAGTCAACAGGCAGCTAGCCAAAAGGCTAAGTGAAGCCTGAAAACGCAATCTATACCCGCTCCTCGACCATTAAAATCTATTCTGCAAGAGATTTTCTTACTAATTTGTAGTGAATTTTCTCATTCTGTACCTATTTACCCTTTGCCATTGACTTTTTGTTCTGGGTATGATCGTTAAACTCCTCTGGTACAAAAATGGGCCTTGCACCATTGAACGCACCAAAATTAAAATAAATTTAATACAATTACCTTTTATATCCACCTATACCCTTTAGATTCCATGATCAGGAGGAAAGTATGTATGGTTTGGCGGCTATTGAACAGGCTAATGGATGGGCTATGGCAGCTGCTGGGGCCTGCATCGTTTTATGTGGTTTAACGGTGCTCTCTTTTTTGATATCGTTGCTTCCCCGCATACCAGGGATTTCAGACGATAAAAAGAATACGCAAGAGGCGGGCGCGCAGAAAATCCAAACGCCGGAAACGAAAAAAATCGACAAATTGCCTGATGATATTAACTCAGCAGCACTGATTATTTCCGAATTAACAGAAGCGTTAGGAGAAAGTTTTGATTTGGTTGATTTGCACAAGAAATGCAAAGAGACCGGGTTGCCCAACCCTCACATGACGATAAATTCTTTCCGTCAGGCCGGCATCCTCAAAGCTTCGGAAAGTGGGCAATTTTCCTGGCAACTTACATCAGACTAATTCGGAAGGATTTTCAAAATGGATTTATTGCTGCAATTTTTATCAAATACCGGCTACTACCTTTCTGACTACAGGCACTTCCTGATGTGGGGCGTTGGCATTTTTTTTGTTTACCTTGCCATTGCTAAAAATTACGAACCGCTTCTGCTGCTGCCGATCGGCTTTGGCGTACTTGTTGGTAATGTACCCTTCTTTAAAGGATTTGGATTAGGCATTTACGAACAGAACAGTGTCCTTCATTACCTGTACTTTGGTGTTACCACAGGTGTTTACCCATCTATCGTTTTTCTTGGGCTTGGTTCAATGACGGACTTTTCATCACTTCTCGCGCGTCCCAAACTTATGCTTTTAGGCGCTGCTGCTCAAATGGGTATTTTCTTTACCCTGCTCAGCGCTCTTGCATTGGGATTTTTACCCAAGGAAGCCGCTTCGATCGCAATCATCGGTGGCGCCGATGGACCGACATCGATTTTCTTAACCGCTAAACTCGCACCCCACTTGATAGGCCCGATCGCTATTGCCGCATATTCCTACATGGCGTTGATTCCTATCATTCAGCCCCCAATCATGAAGCTGTTAACCACTAAACAAGAACGAATGATTCATATGCCGGACCCGCGGCCGGTCTCTCGCAAGGAGCTTTTATTTTTCCCTGTTATCGGGCTTTTCCTTTGTTGCTTTCTTGCACCGGCATCCATACCCCTTTTGGGCACTTTCTTTTTCGGCAACCTTTTAAAAGTCAGCGGTGTCGTTGATCGGCTTGCAAACACGGCAAGGAACGCAATTATTGATACTGCAACAATATTTCTAGGGTTTACAGTCGGTGCAAGTACTCAGGCCGATGTTTTCTTAACCACCAAATCAATCGGTATTTTTGCCCTCGGTGCAGTTGCATTCAGTATTGCTACCGCTTCCGGACTTATCTTTGCAAAAATAATGAATTTGTTTCTCAAAGAAAAAATCAACCCACTATTGGGCGCATCCGGCGTTTCGGCAGTTCCGGGATCAGCACGTGAAGTCCATCTCATGGGCCAAAAGGAAGATCCCACCAATTTCCTACTGATGCATGCCATGGCCGCCAACTCATCCGGTGTTATCGGTTCCGCTATTTGTGCCGGTATCCTCTGGAGCTTTAATATGGGCTAATTTGCTCTAAAATAGTGCAACAAAAACAAACCGCCGGGGGTTAACCCCCCCGGCGGTTTTTTATTTGCCTTGACGATTTGCAATTTTCTGTGAGATTCTAATTACAGGCTTGACAAGCAGCAATCGTGATTACCGACCGATTAAATACGCTTTCATCCTCAAAATACTTCTCCTTCTCTCACCTCCAAGCCGATCATCTTTATCACATTTAATAAGGAGAGAAATTATGATCGCGAAAATTATTATTAAAAGACGCTTTAAAAAAGAGAACGCCCCCCAAATTCTGCCTCTATTAAACAAGATTCGCTCGATTGCCATGAACCAACCGGGATATATTTCCGGTGAAACGTTAACACAACAAGACCATCCCGATAGCCTGGCGGTAATCTGCAGTTGGCAACGAATTGAAGAATGGTATGTTTGGAAAAATAGTGAAGAGAGGAAACAGTATGAAGCTATGCTGGAGCTTTACCAGGAAGGACCGACTATATATGAAGAATATTTATTGGGAACCTCTTTTAATATGGAAAAGTAACTGATTTTAAAATAAACAATGAATATTCAGACACTTACACACCACTCCGAAAATAGCCCAAAATCAAACGATCATCTCATACTGAATACATAAGTATGGATAGGGGGTATGATTTAAAAATTCAGCCTCTCCGTAGACATATTGCGCTCCACCCCTTTTCAACTCTTTTTTCAACCAGACTAAATTCCATTTTCTCATAGCTTTCACATACAGAACCGGACTCCTCTATTTTCATACCGGAAAACACTAGCAGACATTGGCGTTTAGCTATTTTATCTATTTCACCACAAAGAGAAATCAGCGTCGGTGTTCTAAGATTTGCTACAATCAAATCATACTCTCGTTCGATAGGTTTCGGCCGATTACCGGAAAGTTTAACTCTATCATCCAATTTATTAATTTTAACATTTCTACTGGCTTCAAAAATGGAACAGGGATCCGTATCTACAGCTATAACGGAATTTATGCCTAACATTGCAGCGGCAATCGCTAAAATTCCTGATCCGGTTCCAATATCCAAAGCCTTTGTTTTTTCGGAAGCTATCTTTCCACACTTCCGATACATATAATTATCCATCAACTGGATAGCCATACGGGTGGTGGGATGATCTCCGCAGCCAAAGGATGCACCCTTTTCAATGGAGATCACAATGCAATTTCCAGGGTCAGTTACTGTGCATCTCTCTGGCTTAATAACTATATGAGGAGAGACATGAATGGGTTGTTCCAGTGAACGTTCAATATAAGACTGCCCATACTGAAGTGTGTAAAACAGTGTTCCATAAGAAATAAGATTTAATATTGCCTTTTTGATGCTATTCAAATCGGTAGTATTTGAACGACGGAGCTTTCTTTTCAGTAAGTTGAAATCTACTTTGGAAGGCGATTCGTCAATAATCTGAAGAATCTTTGATTCTAAATCATTCACCAAAGCCTTCAACCCTTTCGATTCTGATGGTCGTTAGACGACCTTCTCTTTTTCCAGCAACGCCCTGTACCACAAAGCAAATTCATACATAGCCATGAATCGATCATCATCGTTAACCAATCCTACGGCCATTTCAAGAACGCCCCTGCCATAACTATTAGAATAGCCGTCCATGGTGCGAGATTGAAGAAATTCTCGCACCAGAACCTGGGAAGTTCTTTTAGTTGGGTCCGTGCGAATATCAATTGGATCTTTTGGTTTCTCAAAAGGATCCCAATTTTCGTAGCCTGTTTTTTTTTCTATATGCTTCCGTCTTCTGGGCGACATCGAATCAAAAATAGCCCTTTTTTTATCTTCATCAGTAATTTTGCTATTCATCACACCCTCTATTATCTATGCTTTATTTTCTTCTTGATCTATTTTTCCGTCACCAATTCCCAAATATTCATCATCAAACACCGTTAAAACTGCCATAGACAAAGGCATGAGCATATCGCCCATTTTAATGTGTTTTGATTTTAGAGCAGCCACCGCCTCCTGAGAGAGTTCATAAAGCTTTGTATGAATAGAATCCAGATTGACCGTTGGATAGGAAACCCCCTCCTTAAAATCAGATAACCCACAGGTATGGCCCTTACCGGCAAAGGAAGTCGGAATGCCGTAAAGGCGGCAGGTTATAGGCCTGTATTTATACAATTCACATTTATTCTGAGTGTTAAGCAATGGACATTTTACCCGCTCTGCTGCAATTTCGAACAGAACCTGATCCTCTGTCTTTTTACCCGATTCAACGGATTTAAAAGCGTTCCGCTTCAACTGATAGATTTTTCTATCAGCGGTATTCGCACCTTCAGTAATATCCGACCTTTTTTGAGAATCAACGGTATCAATATATTTCTGGTTAATATACAACGCCTCTATAAAAGAAAGATCAAATAAGGCATAGCAGCAATCAGAACATTCCAATTTGCATTTTACACAATCCGTATATTGTTCTTGAACCCTTTTAAAAACATCATCAACCTGTTTTACAAGGCCTTCATATTTCTTAAAGACACTTTCTAATTTTTCCAGCATTTATTAGGCTCCTTAGCACATGTTTCACGTGAAACATTATTTACCAACACAGAACTGATTGAAAATATTATCATAAAGATCGCTATCGGCTTCTTCGCCGATAATTTTACCCAACAGGTCTCGGGTTACAGCCAAGTCTTCAGTAATCAACTCAATTTGCTCTTTATTATCTAATCGTTGTAGAAGCACGCTTTGGACTTTTTCTAAAAGCTTCCTTTGTCTTAAATTTGGTGAAATCGTTGAGTTGGCAGTCTCAACATCACCTTTCACGAATTTTGAAAAGATTAATTTTTCCAAATCTTTAATCCCAGTGCCATCTTTGGCCGAGACTTCAATTGATGCAAACCCAACGATTTCCTCTTTTATGGATTGTTTTGCTTTTACATCTGATATGTCGATTTTATTAAGAACAACAATTGTTGGTTTTTCTTTTATATTAGATAAAACCTCTTTTTCAAACTCGTTCATCTTACGAGACGCGTCCATGACAAAAACCAACAATTCCGCCTCTTCTATTTGTTGGTTTGCCTTTTTTATACCTATAGATTCGATCGGATCATCAGTATCGTGCAACCCTGCCGTATCGCATAACATAACTGGAATACCTTTAATAGTCATATATTCCCGCACTACATCTCTAGTCGTCCCTGGAATTTCCGAGACAATGGCGATTTCCTTCTCGGCTAACCTGTTAAGCAGACTTGATTTACCAACATTTGGGCTGCCAACAATAGCTAACGACAATCCTTCAATGAATATTGCTTTATTTTTTTGCGCTTGGATTAACACCCTGATTTTTGGTAGTAGCTCTTTTTTAATTGCATTTTCTATGGGAAAAACGTCTAAATTATCGCTTTCTTCAAACTCAATTGAAGCCTCGCAAACCGCTCGTATTTGATCTACAATTTTGATTAAACCTTTTATCTCCTTATAAATTTCCCCTGACATCTGCCTTGATGCAATTTTTGCAGCCGTTTTACTTGGTGCATTGATCAAATCGGTGATCGCTTCGGCTTGTGAAAGGTCTATTCTACCATTTAGAAAAGCATTTAATGTAAATTCACCAGGGTTGGCAATTTCTACACCGCAGCTGAGAACTGCGTTCAATAATTTTTCAAGTAAAATAAATCCTGAATGGGATTGTATTTCTACAACATCTTCTTTGGTGTAACTGTGGGGTCCTGCCATATAAATTGCCAGAACTTCATCAATTATTTCCTGGCTCTCTTTTTCTTTAATATGGCCGTAGTAAACTTGGTGGGATTTATAGGCTTCTTTTTTGCTTTTATTCTTTCTAACAAACAGCTTTTTCAGAACATTCAAAGCATTAGGCCCGGAAATACGGATTATACCGATACCCCCCGGGCTTAATGGTGTGGCTATTGCGGCAATTGTTCTGTTATCCATTTATCATCTTGCCGTTGGCATAAACTTGCCTTTTATATTTTAGTATTACTGTTACGCGCTTTTGATGATCCATGCTTTTTGGGGAAAATCATCAGTTTTCGATAATACCCCTCACCAATACTTTGTGTACGGATACCTCTCTCATCTTTCAGGTGTATATGAACTATTCTTCTTTCATGGGCGTTCATTTGACCAATCGTGACAGGCTTCTTAATCTTTTTAGCCTTTTCAGCCATCCTCGTTGCCAGCTTTTTTAGATTGGTTTTACGTTTTTCGAGGTAACCCTCGACATCCACCATTATCCGTACTCTCTTATTGGTCTTCTTATTGATTATTTTTTCAATAATATATTGTATGGCTTCCAGTGTTTGCCCACGCTTTCCAATCAACACACCGCTATCTCCTCCGTTTATTGAAAAATAAACTCTTTCTTTTATTTTTCTGACACTAACGGTTGCATTTTCACTTATTTCATGGACAATTTCCTCTAAAGCCTGCTTCCCGAAATCAAGAATATCATCTTCCTGATCGATATTCTCCTTATCTTCATCTTTTTCTTCTTTAATTGGTATATCTTCATCTATGCTGATATCATTAAAATTATTGATTTTGGATTCTGTTTTCGGTTTAACTGTCTTTTCAATTTCCAGTAATACTTTAATTACGGCTTTTTTTACTCCCACCAACCCAAAAATCCCGCTTGAGCCATATGTTACCACTTCGTATTTAATTTTTTCAGGAGCAATTTCCAATGCTTCGCTGGCGGCCTCTATGGCCTTCTCAACATTCTTGCCTTTAAATTCTTGGGAAATAGGCATTCTTACCTCCGGAAATTAAATGCTTTTCTTTTGTACGTAGTATTGTTGGCTGATTGATAGAATATTATTGATCAGCCAATATAACACGAGCCCCGATGAAAAATTAATGAAAATAAATGTAAAAACAATAGGCATCATCATCATCATCTTGGCTTGGGTGGGGTCTCCGGGAGGAGGTGACATCTTTTGTTGCAGCAACATTGTTGCTCCCATAACAATCGTTAATACCGGTATACCGTATGGAGCTTCCATAAAAGGAATGGAAAATCCAAAATCAAACAGCCTGTCGGGCGCCGATAAATCATTTATCCACAGCATGAATGGAGCGTGTCTAAGCTCTATCGCCTGGTAAAGCATTCTGTAAAGAGCGAAAAATACGGGGATTTGCAAAACCATTGGCAGACAGCCGCCCACAGGGTTTACCTTATAGGTTTTGTACAGAGCCATCAGTTCCTGATTCATTCTTTGCTTATCACTTTTGTATTTTTCTCTGATTTCAGCCATGAGCGGTTGAAGCTTTTTCATTTCGCTCATTGATTTGTAGCTTTTGTTTCCAAGCGGCCAAAGAAGAATTTTTGTAAAAATAGTAAGCAAGATAATGGCAATACCATAGTTTGGGATAACGCCATGAATTTTGTTCATAAACCACAAGCATGGTTTTGCTATCACATTGAAAAAACCGAAATTAAGAGCCTTGCCTAAATCATGGCCAAGACTATCCAGAAGTTCCATGCTTTTTGGCCCCATAAAAATGAAAAAATCGAAATCGTCCTTCATACCTGAAGCCAATTGAAACTCCGGATTGATCAATCGATTGGTAATAACATCTCCATCCAATCCCAACTTTATACTACCCTCTGTTTCGGTTCCGGGTACAATACTTGTAAGAAAATATCTATCTTCTATCCCAATCCATTTGATTTTTCCGCTGTAACTATCATTATCTTCGATTTTTTTAATTTTTATCTCTTTCAGCGAATCATCAATATAGGCATTCGGTCCGACAAATCCGTAACCCTTTGTTTCTTTGACCGGCTTTCGAAGCGACAGCACCAGTTGATCTTTTATCGCTACGGTAGAAGAATTAATAACCGAAATATTCAGTTCTATTAAATAGGACTTTGGATCGAACGTGTAGGTTTTAACCAATGCAAAACCATCATCGCTAACCCACTTGAAGGCTACTTTCTTTTTTGTATCTTTTACAACTATCTGTTCTTCTGTTTGATCAATCGCGTAATTAGCGGTTTCAAGCCCTTTCACGGATTGATTCAACAGTGTTGTTCTTAAGATGCCGCTTTTAAAATCCGGCGGTATAAGTTCTTTGTTCGGCGAATCCTTTTCTACCTTTTCCCTATATTCTTTCAGTGTATAGCTTGTAAACGCAGCACCTCTTGAAGAAATGCGTGTTTTATAAAAGGGTGTTTCAATAGTTATTTCTCTAAATTCAGCTTCATCTCCGGTCCCATCCGCGGAAATATCATCAACGCCTTCTTTAACTACGGTTTGCGCCTGATTTATGATTTCTATTGCTTTTGCGGTTTTTGCTTGTTCAACTTCTTTTTGCTGTGTATGTTTTTGTGTATCATTTTGATTAGTTACCGCCGGCTGATCATTAAAAAAAAAGCTCCAGACAAATAAAACCAAAAAGGATAGACCAATGGCTAACAGCAATCGAGCTTGTTCCATTTTTTCTCCTTGACACTAGTTGTGTCAAATCATGTAAATTAATTGTTACTTTTCCTAGAGCAACGTAGGCACTTCTTTGCAGGTAAGTCGAGGCGGGTTTTAAAGATATAGTTTTATTTTCGAATAACAAAGATTTTACGGCACCGGATCAAAACCACCAGGATTGAATGGATTGCACCGTAATATCCTTTTGGTTGCTAACAAACTACCTTTTAAAAATCCATATTTATAGATAGCCTGATATGCGTATTCTGAACAGGTCGGTACAAAACGGCATGCCGGCCCCACTAGTGGGGATATAAAATATCTGTAAAATCTTATAGTTAATAATGCCAGTGTTTTCATCTTACTTTATCATTTTTTTTTTTTAATTGCTCGAATGCATGTTCCAGTTTCATGATGAGCAAATCATTTTTTATTGTACTTGATGGTTTCCTGGCAATAATGTTTATATCAATTTTTTCCGGCAAGATGCTTCTGTTCACTCGAAAATACTCGCGAATAATTCGCTTTATCCTATTTCTTGTTACGGCCTTCCCGACCTTCTTCGATACGGTTATACCAAGACGAGAGTGTAAAAATCTGTTTTTTCGGAAAATGATAATAAAACAATCGCTGTAATATCTTTTTCCTTTTTTCGAAAGAATTCTGTACTCTGATGTTTTTCTTATACGCTCTGCCTTGGTAAAAGAAAAATTATTCACTGAGCAAGACCCCTTTTGCCAGCATTAGTCCTACACTGCTGCTTAACCAGTATTATAAAAAGGGGTCCGTCTCCATTTTTCATTTACATTGCCAGCCGTTTTCTACCTCTCGCCCTACGACGATTAATTATTCGCCTTCCGGCTTTTGTAGACATTCTTTTCCGAAAACCGTGGGTTCGTGCGCGTTTGATTCTACTGGGTTGATAAGTTCTTTTCATTTTTAATTTTACCTTTTTTAATATTTCCGCTTACATTTGATTGATGTCGGTTGAACCGGTTACTTAACCATATGATTTTTTAAGTGTCAAGTTTCAATTATATAGTGTTTTGCATCAGGGATGCTGTATTGATGACCCATCCGCTATGAAACTGTATTTTCTATTATTTCAAATGCTTCCATGTGATAACGATTATCTGGATATATAACTATCTGTTTTTTTATATTTTTTTCCAAATCAGAAATAATTCTATTTTCCTCTCCGAGCAAAAACTCAGCCACCTCTGGATTAATCCTGACCGTGAGTTTGGTTCCCGTCATATCCACTGCGTATCTCAAAATTTCTCTATACAATGAATAACATATTGTTTTTATACTAATAATATAGCCTTCACCATCACAGTACGGGCATGGGTCGCAAAGCAGCCGCGTAAGCGGTTTTCTTGTCCGCTTACGGGTCATCTGTATCAACCCCATCTCCGATATAGGTAATATGTGAGTTTTGCTTCTATCTTTGGTAAAAGCTTCATTTAATGCGGAAAAAACCTTTTCCTGGTTTGATTTTTTTTCCATATCGATAAAATCGATAATGATAATACCACCGATATCTCTCAGGCGTATCTGGTAAGCAATCTCTTTAACGGCTTCCAAATTCGTTTTAAGTATGGTCTCTTCTAAATTGTGTTTTCCTACGTATCTTCCCGTGTTTACATCGATTGCCACCAACGCTTCGGTATGCTCTATGACGATATAACCCCCTGATTTAAGCCAAACCTTTCTTTTCAGAGCCCTGGAAATATCTCCTTCAAGGTTATATGCATCGAAGATAGGCTCGTCACCTTCATATAATTCGACGGAATCTTTCAATGAGGGGTTGAAGGTCTCCAGAAAGTTCAAAACCGACGCATAATCGGTTGGAGAATCAATGACGAGTTTTTCCGCCTCCTGAATCAAAAGGTCTCTTACCGCTCTTAAACTCAGATTCAGTTCCTGGTGAAGTAATGAAGGCGTTACGGCGGTCTTATATTTTTTGGTTATATTAGACCAGAGGTTTTTTAAAAACCCCATTTCGTATGCTAATTTTTCCTGACGAACCCCCTCTGCAGCCGTTCTGACGATATATCCCATTGAACTGTTCTGTGATAATTCACTTACAATATCCTTGAGCCGTTTCCTTTCGCCTTCATCCTCGATTCTTCTTGATATACCGATGTGGGAAGAAGTGGGCATCAATACTAGAAAGCGTCCTGGAAGTGATATATTCGATGTTATTCTGGCGCCTTTTGTTCCAATGGGAGATTTTGATACCTGTACCAGAATTTCCTGGCCTTCCGTGATTAAATCGTCGATATTTCCATTTCTTGTTTTATAGGCGAATGAAATCGTATCCTCTTCTTCTTCTTTTTCTTCTTCTTCTTCCTTATCTATATCATTGCAGATCAACTGTTCTTCAATATCGGTATAATCCTTTATGAGAACGTCATCTACATAGATAAAAGCGGCCTGGTCCAAACCAATATCCACAAAAGCAGCTTGCATTCCAGGAAGAACCCTTTGCACACGACCTTTATATATATTGCCAGTGCTGTCCCTACTTCCTTTTCTTTCTATGAACAGCTCAGCGATGGTTTCATCTTCAACAAGTGCGACCCTGGTCTCGTGCTCGAACACATTTATTATTATTTTTTTATACATACGCCGCTTTGCGTTTGGTTATTAGTGCGCTCTGCAATTGTTCTTCTCTTAAAGTAAATAGGGAGCGCAGCATATGCGAGGGTCTTACGATACGGTTACCTACTTTTTTAAGAACCATCCTTAAATTCTGCCCATCTATTATCTCGATCATCTCTACAGCTTTTTTCAGATCAATTTGAACGGCTTTTCCCTTTTTGTCGGTTCTTTGGATATATACCTGTTGTTTCTCGAAAAATGATTTTAAATCGTTTTCTGAAAAAAAGCCATCATTTAGTTTTACGCGGTAACCAATGCGATCATGGCTTTGGGCCGTGTCCTTTCGGCTAAATTCCGAACAGCCTAAAATTTCGATACCTTCCGGCATTTGCGGTTTTAGCCGTGTAATTATCTCTTCGGGATACATCGCCTCCGTCAATGATATAATCATATTCTCATCTTGACTCTGAATTCCGGTAGGTAGGGTATCCATGAAGGAAATCTTCGGCATGGGATGAAAACCGGCGGAATACTTAACCGGCAGTTTTGCCCTTCGTATTCCTCTTATAAAGAGTTTTATCATTTCAAGATGCCCGATAAAGCGCGCAATACCCATTTTTGTGAATTTAACTAAATATTTATGTGTCATGGAAGGTAATTTGTCAGCTTGATCCGCATCTTTATTATCTGCTAGTAAATCATCATTTTTTTTGTGAAATGATATTGGCTTGGTCTTTTTAAAATCGCAGACGCCGCAGGAACTGCACGCCCCCCGCCTGCAATCTAGTGTAATTTCCTCTTGAATGGCCAAATCATTCTGATTTTCAAGGTAACTTTTATCAACTCCAATTCCAATATGATCCCAGGGCAGCGGGCCTTTTTTATCATCGACACCATCTCTGAAAATTTGTGGATTGAAGTTGGCCTTGTTAAAAATGCTTATCCATCTGTCATAATTGAAATATTCCGTCCATCCATCGAAACGGCAACCGCTTTTCCAGGCGTCTATTAAAATTCTATTCAAGCGTCTATCGCCACGCGACCAAACGCCTTCGATCATACTTACCCTTGGATCCTGCCATTTCATTTGAATATCGGTTGTCTTTAAGCGCTCTTTAAGCCATTTCATTTTATTGAGTGCCTGTTCAATCGAAATCTGAGGCTCCCATTGAAAGGGTGTGTGCGGCTTCGGAACAAATGTCGCCACACTTACATTTATTTTTCCTCTTGTCCCTTTCTCTTTTACGATTTTACGAATGTGGTTCACCAGATCAATGATGGCTTCTAGGTCCGCTTGCGTTTCTGTGGGCAGTCCAATCATGAAATAAAGCTTTATCAACTTCCATCCCATGGAGAATGCGTCTTCAACCGTTTGGACGATATCGGCTTCGCTGATATTTTTATTGATCACATTTCTAAGCCTCTGGCTGCCAGCTTCGGGTGCTATGGTAAATCCCGTTTTTCTGACCTTTTTGATAATCGTCATCAACTCGGGCGTAAGCGAACCGGCTCTTAAGGATGGTAGTGAAATGGCTACATGCTCGTTTTCCGCAAATGCCATTATCCGATCCATCAAGCTTGCTATACAGGAATAATCACCGGTACTGAGTGACAGCAAAGAGAGATCTTCATACCCGGTATCCTCTAATAATCGCCTCACCGACGATACGATTTTTTCAGGTTTCCTCTCCCTTACGGGCCGGTAGATCATCCCGGCCTGGCAAAACCTGCATCCACGGGTACAGCCCCTTGCTATTTCCATTCTTAACCTGTCGTGAATGGGTTTTCCAAAGGGTATTATTGGCGCGCCTGGAAGCGGCGAATCATCCAGATCTGAAATTACTGCTCTTTCCACTGCCTGGTAGTTCTCGTATTTGGCTTTCAGCAACTGCCTGCCACTCTCATCGTATCGTACATCAAAAAAAGATGGTATATACACACCGTCTATCCCGGACCAGGCTTGAAGTAACTCCTTTCTTGTTTTTTCTTCTTTATTTTTCCATTCTTTCCAAGCGCTTGTAATTTTTAAAATAACAGCTTCACCATCTCCAACCACAATTGCATCAAAAAAATCGGCTACCGGTTCTGGATTGCACATACATGGCCCCCCACCGATAACGAACGGATCGTTTATATTTCTTTGCGAGGTAAAAAATGGAATTGAACTCAAATCAAACATGTTTACCATATTAGTATAGTTGAGCTCGTATAGCAGGCTGAACCCGATTATATCGAAATTCTTGAGCGGCGTTTTCGATTCAAGTGAGAACAATTCCAGATTTTTTTCACGAAGTTGGTTTTCCATATCGCCTGCAGGTGCGAATACCCGTTCCGCTAAAATATCTTTTTGTTCGTTAAGCATGCTATACAGGATCTGAATCCCGAAATGTGATGTCGCTATCTCGTACAAATCCGGGAAGGCAAGCGCAAAATGCAAGCTCACCTCATTCCAGGATTTTTTAATGCTGTTTGCTTCGCACCCCAGGTAGCGACTTGGTTTCTGTACCAGCGGCAGGATATCTTGAATGGTTATTTGGCTCATGATATGTTTCTAATTTTATGGTTATTTTTTCCAGAAGGGGTTGCATGTCAAAGATGATGAAACAAATCAATCATAAAACAATGCCTCCAGGCCTGTTGACGGTATTTTTATTGATTTTCCTGATTCTCTTCCACTCCGGCTATTGTTTTGCAATATCTCGTGAAAACAGTGTTGTACGCGCCGTTAGAAAAGTCAGTCCTGCTGTTGTCAACATAAGCTCACAATATGAAATCCGGAAAAATTCCAGTCCTTTCTCAGGATATGGGATGGATCCTCGTATAGAAAGCTTTTTTCATGATTTTTTTTCTCCGGAACTCCAAAGAAGGGAAAAACGCACCAGCCTGGGTTCCGGCGTCATCATCGATGGGCCCCACGGGTTTGTATTGACCAATACTCATGTTGTTGAAAAAGCGACTAAAATTACCATTACCTTCAAAGATGAAAAGGAATTCGAAGCAACCATCGTAGGTATGGATCCGGATTCCGATTTAGCCGTATTAAAAATTAAAACCGATAGTTCTCTTCCCGCTGTTCAAATGGGGAATTCCGACGATATCATGATTGGTGAATCAGTTATAGCCATTGGCAACCCCTTTGGCTTTTCCCATACGGTAACGACCGGTGTTGTCAGTTCCGTTGACCGCAGTGTAAAAACGTCTGATCGGGTTTTTCATAAATTCATTCAGACCGATGCCTCCATAAATCCCGGGAACAGTGGCGGTCCCCTGCTCAATATCAATGGAGAGTTGATCGGCATCAACACGGCGATCTACGCCCAGGCACAAGGTATCGGTTTTGCGATTCCCATTAACCGTGCAAAACGTATCGTATCCGATCTCATCACCTACGGAACCGTTATTCAACCCTGGATCGGCATTACGGTTCAACCGCTCGACGCCAATTTATCCGCCTATCTTAATGTTGAAAACCGGGGGGTTTTTATAAAATCCATATTCAATGGCAGCCCCTCCGATAAAGCGGGGTTAAAGGAAGGCGACATTCTTTTATCCATTAACGGCCATTTAGTGACCGCCATTCGCGATTATCATCAAAAATTAAACGATATCTCCATAGGTCAGAAAATCACCCTTGAAATCAACCGCAAGGGTAAACGTCTCCAAATACCTTTGAAGGCTTCCAGATTTCCGATGAATCTGGCATTGGATCTTGCCAAGGACCGGTTAGGTGTCCAGGTCGCCGAAGTCAATGATTCAACCCGTTCGAAATACAGATTGAATGCAGTATCCGGTATTTTGATCGAAAAATTAAGAAGAAACAGTTATCTTGCTCAAATCGGCGTCAAGCCCGGCGATATTATCCATCAGATAGATGAGGATAAAATCAACACCTTATCCGATTTCAAATCGGCCATCGTTAAGTACCGCGATAAACCCTCGGTTGTTTTGCTAATCCAGCGCGGTGCCTATCTATATAACATTAATGCAATCATGAAGGATAACGGCTGATGGAAAGAATTAAATTAGACAAGCTGCTTGAATCCGATCACTCCCTTGAACAAGTTCTGGTTAAGGGATGGGTCCGTACGAAACGGGATTCCAAAACTTTTTCGTTTATAGAATTAAATGACGGATCATGCCTCAAAAATATCCAGATCATTGCGGATGAATCAATCGCCGACTATGAATCCATTAAAAAAATAACCACCGGCTCGGCCCTTTCCGTCACAGGATCTCTCGTTCCATCAAAAGGCAGTGGCCAGAAGTGGGAAATTCAGGCAAATCATATTGAAATCATAAGCGTTGCCCCCGATTCTTTTCCTCTTCAGAAAAAACGCCATAGCGATGAATACTTAAGATCAATTGCCCATCTAAGGCCTCGCACGAACAAATATGGGGCTATTTTCCGCATCCGTTCGGAACTTTCCTGGGCTGTGCATAACTTCTTTAGAAAGCGAGGATTTCGCTATATCCAGACCCCGATCATAACCGGCTCCGATTGTGAAGGTGCGGGTGAGTTGTTCCGGGTCTCGACGCTGAATCCCCCCATTCCTGTGTTGCCGGATGGAAAGCCCGATTATTCATCCGATTTTTTCGGGACTGAATCCAATCTTACGGTTTCCGGTCAATTGTCTGCCGAGATGTTCGCCCTTTCGCTTGGCGATGTCTATACGTTTGGTCCTACGTTTCGTGCTGAAAATTCCAATACCAGCCGTCATGTCGCCGAATTCTGGATGATTGAACCTGAAATGGCGTTTTGTGATATCAACGGCAACATGGATTTTGGCGAGATCCTTGTCAAATATCTGATTAACTTCACCATCGATCACTGTTTACAGGATTTGGAATTGTTTTCTCGCTTTGTTGATAAACAATTGATGGCTACATTGGAAAACATCGTTTCATCCGATTTCGAAAGGCTTTCCTATAAAGAAGCGGTTGATATCCTTCTGTCTTCCAAAACATCATTTTCCTATCCCATCAATCATGGCATGGACCTTCAATCCGAGCATGAGCGCTATCTTACCGAAAAACACTTTAAAAAACCTATTATTCTCTATAATTATCCCAAAACCATCAAACCCTTCTATATGCGTCTCAACGATGATGAAAAAACCGTGGCTGCCATGGATATTCTTGTTCCCAGAATAGGGGAAATCATTGGTGGAAGCCAACGTGAAGAGCGGCTTGACGTTCTCGAAGACCAAATGGAGAAATCGGGACTGTCCAGTGAAAACTATTGGTGGTATCTTGATTCCCGTCGCTTTGGAACCGTTCCGCACAGTGGTTTCGGCATGGGTTTTGAGCGTCTCCTAATGCTCGTTTCCGGGATATCCAATATCCGTGATGTAATCCCTTTCCCAAGAACGCCGGGGAGTATTGATTTTTAATTTCTCCCAAAGTGTGTATTTTTTTATATAGAAAATTTTTCTTAAAAAAAAGTTGACAGTTTTATTTTTTCATGAGAAATTTAGCTTGCTCTTTTAAATTAGATATTGGTTAATTTATTTCTGAGACGGATTCGCTTCTGATGTTGAACATTCCATGTGATTTTACTAAATTCTGATGTTAATGTGCTGCTACGCCTGTACCTGAGCTGATCTGGATGCTGGAAAGTCCTTGAACCTGACACTGAGTTGTTTTTGTTGCTGAGAATTTTAAGCGGACCTGCTAAATGCTGACACGGTGATTGTTGCTACTCCTGTACCTGAGCTGAATTTGAACTGTGGTTGATTTACTTAAAATTAAAAGAGCGCACCCATTTAGAACCCCTGATTTTCCATTAGGAATTTCAGGGGTTCTTTTTTTTGATGAATCAAATATCTAGTAGACTCACTTCAAGCGCATTGTTTTGGATGAAATCCCGCCTCGGCTCCACCTCATCACCCATTAAAATAGTGAATATCTCATTGGATTCCACTGCGTCTTCCACGGTTACCCTTAAAAGATTGCGTTTATCCGGATGCATGGTCGTCTTCCACAATTGCTCCGGATTCATTTCTCCCAAGCCTTTATAACGCTGAATGTTAAACCCTTTTTTACCGTCTTCTATGAGATAATTGAGCATTTTGCACTTATCATCAAATATTTCCGGGCTATCTTCACTATCTATTTTGTAAACCTTGAAGGGCGGTTTATCCATCTCTTCCAGTTTTTTATCCAATATCATACACTTCTGAAAATCCGAGGAATAAATCAGGTTCCGGTCAATCTCTATCATCTTCTGATAATCCTTATTGACCGGTGTTTTCACAATTAACCGATACATATTCTCATTTTCATCAAATGCTAATGATTCGGTAATGTAGGATTTTTCCTCCAGCTCCTTTTGAAGAGCCTCCATTTTTGAGAGGTCTTTCAAAAAGGTTTTGTCCTGAACCTGTGCTTTTAAAAGCGCTTCAATAACGATCGGGTCATAACCTGTAATATCAAGTTTGGCCATACCCGAGACATATTCACTCAAATCTCCTAAAAAAAGAAACAGTTGATGTCCGGACAATTCCTGTTGCTCATCTCCTATGGTTATTTTCTTTCTTTCACATATTTTTTTGAGAATATATTCATTTAGTTCACTTTCATCTTTAATGTAGGTTTCACTTTTTCCCTTGCCTATTTTGAACAAGGGCGGCTGTGCAATATACAAAAATCCTTTGTCGACCAATTCAGGCATCTGTCTGTAGAAAAAAGTTAGCAACAAAGTCCGGATATGTGATCCGTCAACATCGGCATCGGTCATGATAATGACTTTATGATATCTTATTTTATCGATATTATACTCTTCCTTGCCAACACCGGTTCCCAGGGCAGTGATTATATTTTTAATTTCCTCACTTCTCAGGATCTTATCGAAGCGGGCCTTTTCAACATTGAGAATTTTACCTCTCAACGGTAAAATAGCTTGAAATTTCCGGTCTCTGCCCTGTTTTGCGGAGCCACCTGCCGAATCACCCTCCACCAGGAAAAGTTCACGAACCGTAGGATCGGATAACTGGCATTCGGCCAATTTTCCCGGCAACGTCGAATCGATCAGGGCGCCTTTGTTTCTTGCCAGATCTCGAGCCCTTTTAGCTGCGTCCCTGGCTCTGGCGGCATCGACGGCCTTCTCGATAACTTTTCTTGCAACCGCCGGATTTTCCTCCATAAATGCACTAAGTTTTTCATTAACCAGGGATTCCACCAATCCCTTTACCTCACTGTTTCCCAGCTTGGTTTTGGTCTGGCCTTCGAACTGTGGGGATTTTATCCTCACGTTAATAACGGCCGTCAGCCCTTCGCGCACATCGTCGCCACTTATTTTAGCGGACAGATTTTTAGGCAGATTACCATTGGTTGCATATTGGTTGATGGACCGAGTCAACCCCGCCTTAAAGCCAATTAAATGAAATCCACCTTCAACCGTGTTGATATTATTGGCAAAAGAAAAAATATTCTCTTTATAGGTATCGTTATACTGAATGGCTACTTCTATATTGACTTCGTTGCGGAAGCCTTCAATAAAAACCGGTTCATGCAGCGCATTATGCCGTCGATTGATATACTCCACAAAAGAGACGATACCACCTTCATAGAAAAAAGTTTCGCTTTTATCGAAGCGCAGATCCTCAATGGATATGGTCACGCCTTTGTTCAAGAAAGCCAACTCCCGAAGCCGCCTGCTCAATACGTCGTAGCTGAATTCACTTACATTGAAAATCTCGTCGTCGGGAACAAAATGGATACGTGTGCCCCTTTTATCACTATCACCGGTGATTTTCAGTTCACTGGTTTTCAGGCCTTTTTCGTATGTCTGGAAATATTTTTTCCCGTTTGAGTAAATTTCCACTTCCAAATATTTGGATAAGGCGTTGACCACACTGACACCAACGCCATGCAACCCGCCGGAAACCTTGTAATTGTCGTTATCGAATTTTCCACCCGCGTGCAGTTTGGTCAGCACGACCTCAACGGCGGGCACTTTTTCGGTTGGATGAATATCCACGGGAATACCGCGGCCGTTGTCTTCCACCGTAATGCTGTTATCCGGATGGATAAACACGCTTACATGGTCACAATAACCGGCCATGGCTTCATCTATACTGTTGTCCACGACTTCATAAACCAGATGATGAAGGCCGGCTACATCCACATTCCCTATGTACATGGAGGGCCGCAACCTGACAGGTTCAAGCCCCTCAAGAACATCTATGCTGTTGGCATCGTATTTGTTGTCCATATGTTCCTATAATTTCATTGGCATGATAACGCTGATAAAAGTCTTATCCGTGTCTCCTTCAACAATACACGGATGGTTGCCATCCACTATATTGACGATGATTGTATCGTCATCTATAACACTTAAAGCATCCAGGAAATATTTCGGATTAAAGGCGACTTCGATGGAATCACCGGAAAATTCTATTTCCGTCTCTTCCTTGGATTCGCCGTAATCCGGATTGGTGGCGGTAACGATCAGTTTATTGTCTTCAAAAGTAAAAACAGCGCCTTTGTAACTGTCCGTCGCCAAAATAGACATGCGTTTGAGCATTTTCCCGAAATTAATTTTATCCACCTCTATTAGGTGATCTTCTCCTTTATTGAGAATATCATGATATTTTGGAAATTCTCCTTCCAGCATACGAATGATGATGGTTTCATATTCCTTTTTAACAATAAAGTTGCTTTCTTTGATGCCGACCTGCACCTCACCGTCGACGTCCAAAAATTTGGCGACTTCATTGAGTCCTTTTTTGGGAACCAGCACGCCTTCTCCGGCGGTAAACGCCATGGCCGGATCGAATACATGATCCACGGCATGCAAACGGCTGCCATCCGTTGCAACGAATCTGAACCGATGTCCGTTTTCCTCGGTGGTCCTTTCCACGAATACGCCATTGATATGTGCCCTTTTTTCATCACCGGCGGCTGATATAATAATGGCGCGTTCGATCATTTTCTCCATCGCCAATGCTTCTATGGAGAAAAAATCGACATCCCCGATATGCGGGGTTTCAGGAAAATCATCCGGATTCATTCCAACAATATGGTATTGAACCTTGCCTTTACCGATTTCTATCCAGCGATTGTCCACTTCATGGATAAAAATTTCTTCCGATGGAAATTCACGTGTAATTTCATATAGTTTTTTAGCACTCACGGCAATGGCGCCTTCTTCTTCAACCGAAGCGGGATAAAAACCTTCATATCCGGTTTCAAGATCCGTGGCCGTTAATTGCAGGCCTTCGCCTGTGGCCTTGATCAATATATTTTCCGTTATGGCCAAATTGCTGCGCCGGCCTGTCAACCCCTGCACCTTCGCTAGCACATTAACAATTTGGGATTTGTTTATCGTGAATTTCATAATATAAATCCTTTTTCTTAATTTGTTGTTTTAATAGGCGTTGACAAACCGTTAACAACTTTTTAACTGCTTTAAATCATATAAAAAACACACGGTCCAAGTGTTAATAAAATATGGATTTAATGTTTACCGACCAGCCGTTTTGGATACCAAAATTATTTTTGTTAATAACTCAAAAATTATTGACAGCGTATCGCTAACCGGCGGTCAATAATGGGGTCAGTGATTAAATTTAATTATTTAAACAGATAGTTATTAACCTTATGAACATATTTTTGATCAGGTTTGAATCCATTTTCTCATCTCACCGACTGTTTTCTGGTTCCAATCCAGATGGCACCTTTGCTCAAGGAAATGGTTGAATAGCTGATTCACCAGAGCGATGGCCTTTTCGTATAGATAAATTTTTTCCAGAACCAACCCCTCGACATCCTCTTTGGATTCCATGGGGCCCGTTTCCGGGGCCTTCAGACTCGAGAAACTCAGGCTTTCCCCCTTGAGGGTAAATTTCCACTCCTGGTTTTCGGCCTTGTATATCAGATTCATCTCGATAACCACGGCTCCCTTGCGAAGTGAGAGCAATCCCTCTTCCAGACCGGCGTCGTCACCTTTTATGGTTATTATTTCGCTTGCATCGTTGATGCTGTTTTCGAGAACGATCCGGTTGCCGATATCCAGCGAAACAATAGAGGCGTCGATGCTTTGGAAAAAGGAAGGCGCGGTATCGATGGTGAACCACAGCCAGGTTAAAAATTCGTTTCCTAAAAATTGGTAGCGGTTATAAGCGACTGAAACATCCAACATATGCGATCCATTACTCCGTGAAACGGGTTGGGGTAAGCGTTGAAAGGCCGTCTTTTTGCGCATCGCTCAAAGGGGCGGTCAGCATGCCCATGCTGTAAGGAAAAAGGCGGATCAATTTAAGTTTGAAAGACCTGGAAAAAAGCGTTTCCAACTCCTCGTTGGCGCCTTTCAAATTGGAGAAAAACCAGAGTTTCGCGGATTCGTAATCCCAAATCAGATCGTAAATATTGGGTGTTGCGGGAATTCTCAGGTTGAGCACGTTAAGCACGTGGTCCTTGATCTCTTTTTTTTCATTTTTGCTCAAAAATTCGCGACCGCTGTTTTCAAGACGTTTTTTCATCTCCAACGCATAATGTTTCTGAACGATTTTGGTTGGAATTGATTTTTTATCGATTCTCATCGAAAAAACGAATTGAGTTCCTATAATGAACGGGCATTCGTCGAAATTGGTGTTAAAAGGGTTGTTAAAGCAGGTCCAACCGATGGCCTTGTCCGACGATTCGTTGTCGATATCCTCGACGGTGAATTTTTTAAGGCCTTTGGCGACGTTTTCGATAATCGGCTCTTCGATCGTCCCTTCCACCTGATATTGGGTGATGGAAACCGATGACGATAATATTCCCATTCAAATATTCCTGTCTTCTCGCGGAGAATAAATTTATTATTAAAAACAAATAAATATATATTTTTTTGGAAGATATATCAATCTTTTTTTATGGCAGCGGCAGGGATTAAAAGAGCCATTAACGAAACGTCCCAAAAATGTTAAATGGGGTTTTAAAATTCAATGGACAACGCCAATGCCGGGTAAATCGGATATCTTTCAAATATATACTGATTTATTAATAAAACAAATAGGTTATGATGCAACCTTCTCCATTTATAGCTGATTTGCATATTCATTCTAAATTTTCGCGGGCTACGGCAAAAAAACTCGATTTGGAAAATCTTTATATATGGGCCCAAAAAAAGGGAATCACGGTGGTGGGAACCGGTGATTTTACCCATCCTGAATGGTTTTGCGAGTTAAGCGATAAACTGGAACCGGCCGAGGCCGGTCTCTTTCGTTTAAAACCGGATCTTGAACGCGCCCTGGATGATTTTGTGCCGCTTTCCTGCAAGGCGCCGGTTCGATTTTTATTGAGTTGTGAAATAAGTAATATTTATAAAAAAGGTGATCGAACCCGCAAAAATCATAATCTTGTTTATTTTCCAGATCTTGACTGTGTCAAGCGTTTCAACACCAGCCTGGAAGCGATCGGCAATATTCATTCCGACGGAAGACCGATTCTCGGCCTGGATGCGCGCGATCTCCTGGAGATCGTACTTGAAACATCAACGGATGGTTATCTGATTCCGGCGCACATATGGACGCCCTGGTTTTCGATGTTGGGATCCAAATCAGGGTTCGATCGACTGACGGATTGTTTCGGTGATCTCAGCCAGCATATTTTTGCCGCCGAAACAGGCCTTTCCTCCGATCCGGAGATGAACTGGCGTGTGTCGGATCTCGATAGTATCACCTTGGTTTCCAATTCCGATGCCCATTCGCCATCCAAATTGGGCCGTGAAGCCAATTTGTTCAATACCCAACTGAGTTATTTTTCCATTCGAGAGGCCATCGAAAAAGGGGATAAAACCGCATTTCTGGGGACGTTCGAATTTTATCCCGAAGAGGGAAAATACCATGTGGACGGTCATCGTAAATGCGAGGTCTGTTTCACGCCGGCGCAAACCCGTGATCATTCGGGAATCTGTCCGGTGTGCGGTAAGCCGCTTACCCTCGGCGTTTTGCATCGCGTTGAAGAGTTGGCCACAAGGCCTGAAGGAATGAAGCCCGAACGCGTTTTTCCGTTTCACCATCTGGTTCCTCTGGAGAATCTGTTGTCCGATCTGTTGGGGTTCGGCGCGCAGTCAAAAAAAGTGCAGCATACCTATAGTGCGCTTATTGAAAGATTTGGTAGCGAATTCAGTATTTTGCATGATATTGATATCGATATAATCGATCAGGCGGACGTGCCGCTGTTGGGTGAGGCTATCCGCCGAATGCGCGATAACCGGATAACTTTTTCTCCGGGCTATGACGGTTGTTACGGATCACTCCGAATTTTCACCGCTCAGGAAAAGGATAAGCTGCTGGGGCAGAAAAGTCTTTTCAGCGCCTTTGAAAAAAGCCTTGCATACAAACAAAAAAAACGTCGTGCGAATAAAGCCGCCCAAGTCAAATCGGTATCGGTTGACGATCTGTATGGAACGGCCAAGCCCGATGAACCCGCCATCTTATTGAACGACGATCAGCAGCAGGCGGTTTCCGGCTTCAGGGGCCACATGATGATCGTTGCCGGCCCCGGAACCGGAAAAACCAGAACCCTCACCCACAAAATAGCCCATATCGTTGAGCAAGGGGCGGATATAAATCGAATACTGGCCTTGACATTTACCAATAAAGCCGCCGCGGAAATGAAAGAGCGCCTGGAGAGTCTGTTGGGTGAAGGGAGGGCGCTGCCCTTCGTGGGAACTTTTCACGGGTTGGGATTCAGAATTTTGAATGCGTCGGTGCCGGATGTATCTCTAAGTATTTTAGACGAAAATTCCAGAAAATCGCTGCTCAAGGATATTATTTGGGTCAATCGCCTGACGTCGACCGTTAAGGTGGACGAGTTGATGACGTGGGTTGTCGCGGCCAAACAGCAGCTTATTCCTTGCACCGGATCACTGGATGATATTTGCCAGCCCGACGCATTGTCCGCATTTACGAAATGTTATCAGGATTACGAAGCGCTATTGGAAATTCAACAGGTTGTCGATTTCGAGGATTTGATTTTCAAATCGGTAATGCTGCTTGAAGAAAACGGCGGGGCGTGTCCCTTGTCGGCGGATGGCTATCTTCATCTTTTTATAGACGAATATCAGGATATCAATAAAGGCCAATACCAGCTCGTTAAAAAACTTGCCGGTGAGCAGACCAGGATTTGTATTATCGGCGATCCGGATCAATCCATTTATGGGTTCAGAGGATCGGATACCCAGTGCTTCAAGTGGTTTTTAAACGATTTTGCCGATGCCCAAACGGTTTATTTGAGAAAAAATTACAGGTCCATTCAAACCATTTTGGATGTATCCGCGCAAGTTATCCGCACCAATCCCGAACGCCTTGGCACCGGTCACCGCCGGGCCGTTTTTTCGGATCTTTCCGGCGATCCAACCATTGATATCCTGCAATCCAAATCGGATCGCGTGGAAGCGGTGGCTATCGGAAAAACCATCGAACAAATGGTTGGAGGAACCAGCTTTTTTTCCATGGATTCGGGGGCCGTGAGCGATTACTCTCACACTAAAGATTTAAGTTTCGGCGATTTTTGCGTACTGGTAAGAACCCGCAGTCAGATTCCCACGCTTTACGATATATTTACCAAGGCCGGCATTCCCTGTCAAAAGGTCGACCGCGGCACGCTTATGGATCATCCGGGCATTGCAAACTTGATTGCTCTGTTTAAAATTATCCACAACAACGCCTGTTTCGACGATCTTGAAAACGGCACCCAGTTGTTGAAGCCTTCCGTTTCTCCCAAAACCCTTCAACACCTCAAACGGTGGGCCTATACAAAAAAAATAGCGTTGGATGAGGCCCTTGCAACCGTCTGTCGCCTGCCGATTCCCGATATTTCACTTACCCAGCAGCGTAACTTGTTCGCATTTATCAACAACGTGCAAACGATTCGCAAAAAAATCGAGGACAGCAACGTTGATCGAACCATTAATGTCATCCTTTCCGAAACAGGAATATCGCAGAGCTTTGTGGACGATCGTGAATTTGAAATAGGCATTGGCCGGCTTCTGGAAATCAGCAACAATCATCCTTTTGATCCCATTGGGTTTTTAGCCGAAATTGCCCTGTGCAAGGATACCGATATTTATCGCCACACGGTCGAAAAAGTATCCCTGATGACGTTACATGCCGCCAAGGGACTTGAATTTAAAGTAGTTTTTATAGCCGGATGCGAAGATGGGCTGATTCCTTATCATAAAAGTGCCCATCCTTGCGATATGGAAGAGGAACGTCGCCTTTTTTACGTCGGCCTGACCCGCGCCATGCGGCATCTTTTTTTAACGAGTTCCGATGTCAGGATGATTAATGGACAAAAGGAAAATCGATCGCTTTCTCCGTTTGTCAAAGATATCGAAAACCGCTATAAACGATTCCTTGAATCGACAGGGCAAAAAAACACCAATCGCGCACAGCAGCAGCTTTCGCTATTTTAGAGGTTCTTATGTCATCTGGAAACATTATAGGTAGCCACAGGTTGGACAATGGACTGGAGTTGAATTTTGTGGATAGATCCAAACAGATCGCCACGGATAGGTGGTATGTCAGCGTTACGGTTCAGGTTGAAATTCCCGTTGAGAAGAAGTGGTTCGATCGTCAAATTTTTTCAGATATTGATTTTGAAGGCATTCGCCGGGAGTTGGGGGATGTGGTCCGCTTCGAGCAGAAGAAGGATCGCAACTTTATCAGCGCCTCTCAGAAGGATCGGCTTATCGAGGATATCTGCGAGATGACCCTTAAAACAACCAAGCGCTATCTGGAATCCGAAAATTTTCCCGCAAAATTTATCCTGAAACAATACTCTGAAAAACAGCGGAAGTTTTGATGATGAAAAACGGGAAACTGATTCCGATGGATCGGCCCCTCCGGCTGGCCAAGCGGGTGAAAGGATACACATCCAATCCGGAGTATTTTTTTTCGGATATACCCAACGCCGTCAGCCTTTTTCTGGATGCCTTGCCTTACGTCGACAGCCACCTGCTTTCCAATATGATTCCCCTTATGGGTTGCTCCGGAGATGATCGCGTGCTGTGGCCGATTTACGACATGGTATGCTCCGATTCGCTTGGAGATGCGTTGCGCACCAGCGCCGCCATCCACCTTGGGGTGGCCTTGTCGTTGAGCCAGCAAGCGGATGCCGTCGTTATATCGCTTATCGAAAGTTTAGATCATCCGGATGCCGACATCCGCGCCGGTTGCGCCCTGTCACTGGGATGGGAAGGAAACACGCTTTCCATTTTGCCGCTCATGGCGCATATTGACGATACCGACGAACATGTTCGTGCTTCCGTGGTTGCGGCCTTGTCCTCCATCGAGGATGAAAAGGCGTTGACCCTTTTAACGGATAAAATAAAGCGCGGCGGCAAGGAAGACCGGCGCCTGATTTTCCTGCATCTTTGGCGATTTAGAAGATACATCCGTAAAGTTGAAAATTTTTACATCAGATATATATGGCAATCCGACACGGACTTGCAATTGGATATGCTGGCCGGCCTGGCCATGCTTCCCCTTTCCCCGAAACTCATCGAGTTATATCGTAATTTCATGTTCGACGCGGATGCGCGGATTCGCCATCAAGTTCTTAACAATCTCTCCAAATCGACCCCTTTCGAATACAGCGCCCTGAATCCGCATATAAGTAAACTGCTCAAGGATCAGGATGCCCGTGTACGAAAAACAGCCATCCGATTGTTTGTTCGCACGTTGTAATAAATTATAATTCAAACGATAGCCTAATATTTTCCAAACAATTTTCCTCCATATTTCCGTTCGGTCCTGATCATTGTTTTGGCCAATGGTCCCTGTTGTCTCACTCCCACTCAGAGTTTGGAAACCAAGTGCCTTGCGGCCGAAAGGATGACCAACGCCTTCTGTTTATTTTCCGGCTGTCCGCCACATTTTTTTATTTCTATATAACAACCGTATGTCAGAGGAGATTGAATCATGGAACTGAGGAAACTGTTAGGAACGATTGCAATCACCGCCGTGTTTGCAGTGAGCAGTGCAACCGCTGCGATTGGCGCTACCAAGGTTGAGTGGTGGCACGCCATGGGCGGTACGTTGAACGATAACGTCAACAAGATCGCCAAGGATTTCAACGCATCCCAGAGTGAATACGAAGTCGTTCCCGTATATAAAGGAAATTACACCGAGACGATGACCGCCGCCATCGCGGCTTTTCGCGCTCATAAACAACCCGCCATCGTTCAGGTTTTCGAGGTGGGAACGGCTTCCATGATGGCTGCCAAAGGCGCCATCTATCCCGTCGAAAAACTGATGAAGGATGCCGGCGAGCCTTTTGACCGCACCTCTTTTCTGCCCGCCGTTTACTCTTATTACCAGAACAACGAAGGCGAACTGCTCTCCATGCCGTTCAACAGCTCCACGCCGGTTTTGTATTATAATAAAGACGCCTTCAAAAAAGCCGGCATTTCAAATCCGCCGAAAACCTGGGATGACGTAAAAGAATACGGTAAAAAACTCAAGACTGCCGGTTTTGAAAGCGCCATCAGCTTCGGTTGGCAGTCCTGGATTATGGTCGAGAATTTCAGCGCCTGGCACAACATTGCCATGGGAACCGAAAACAACGGGTATAATGGATTCGACACCCGTTTGCAGCTCAATAATGAAAAACAGGTTAACATGCTCAACGAGCTTTATGAGATGAGCAAAGAGGGTTTGTTCGAATACGGCGGACGTCGCGACGATTCAAAACCGCTTTTCATCAACGAAAAATGCGCCATGTGGATGAATTCCTCAGGTTCCTACGGCGGTCTCAAAAAAGCCGTCAAGTTCGATTTTGGCCAAACCATGATGCCCTACAACACAGAAATTGCCGACCAGCCGCAAAACTCGATTATTGGTGGTGCAACACTTTGGGTTCTGCAGGGTCACGACAAAGCAGTTTACAAAGGCATCGCCAAATTTTTCACTTATCTCTCTTCTCCAAAAGTCCAGGCCTGGTGGCATCAGACCACCGGTTACGTACCGATCACCACCGCCGCCTATGAGCTCAGTAAAAAAGAGGGATATTACGAGAAAAATCCCGGCACCGACACCGGTATCAAAGAGCTCAGCCTCAATACCCCGACCGCCAATTCCCGTGGTATTCGTTTCGGAAGCTACGTCCAGATCCGGGATATCATCAACGAGGAACTGGAGAACATCTGGAACGGGTCCAAAACCGCCCAACAGGCAATGGACGCTGCCACCAAGCGCGGCAATGCGTTGCTGGAGAAATTCCAGAAAGCTAACAAATAATAGTGTTGGATAGATGATTAAGGCCCCTCATCTTATGGCGACCTTTTTCGGCCGCATGGGTGAGGGGTTTAATCAGATCCACTAACCTATCATGAGCAAAAAAGTCCTTTTAAAGTCCACCACTCTGCCCTACCTGCTCGTTGCTCCGCAGATATTGATAACCCTGGTGTTTTTCATATGGCCGGCCAGTCAGGCGCTTTATCAAAGTATGTTGGTGGAAGACGCTTTTGGTCTTTCCAGTCAATTTGTCTGGTTTGAAAATTTTAAAGCGTTGTTTGCCGATCCTTATTATCTTCAATCTTTCGGTCGCACTTTTTTCTTTTCGTTTTGTGTTGCAATAGGTTCTCTCTCTATCGCCCTCGTGCTCGCAGCCATGGCGGATCACACCGTACGCGCGGCGACAACCTACAGGACGCTTCTCATCTGGCCCTATGCCGTGGCGCCGGCGGTGGCCGGCTCGTTATGGATGTTTCTTTTCGATCCGACCCTAGGGGTAATGACCGATTTTCTGCATTACGCGGGGGTTCACTGGAACTACCGGCTCAACGGCGGACAGGCGATGGCCCTTGTGATATTCGCATCCATCTGGAAACAGATCAGTTATAATTTTCTCTTTTTTCTCGCCGCGCTGCAATCTATTCCGAAATCGCTGATCGAGGCCTCGGCGATCGATGGGGCGGGGCCCGTCCGCAGGTTCTGGGGAATCATGTTTCCGCTGATTTCACCCACCACCTTCTTTTTGCTGGTAATGAATGTGGTCTACGCCTTTTTCGATACCTTCGCCATCATCGATGCCATGACCTCGGGCGGCCCGGGCCAATCAACCAATATTCTCATTTATAAAGTATACAACGACGGCTTTGTCGGTCTTGACCTGGGCGGTTCGGCGGCGCAATCGGTGATTTTGATGGTTATCGTTATCGCCTTGACGGTCCTGCAATTTAAATATATCGAGAACCAGGTCGAGTATTAATGAAAATTATATGATAGAAAAACGACCACTTACCAATATACTTTGCCATACGGGACTTATCATTTCGATTATTATATTGTCCTTTCCCATCTGGCTTACATTTGTGGCGGCCACCCACGATGCCTTGCGCATGGCGCATGCGCCCCTGCCGCTTCTGCCGGGAACGCATTTTTTTGACAATCTTAAAGCCGTATTTCATCATAATCTGGATGGTACGACACCCCCGGCTGCGAGAATGCTCATCAATTCCATGGTGATGGCATTGATTATAGCAATCGGCAAAATCGTTATTTCCATTCTTTCGGCCTTTGCCATTGTTTATTTCCGTTTTCCGCTACGCAATTTTTTCTTCTGGCTGATTTTCATCACATTGATGTTGCCGGTCGAGGTGAGAATATTGCCGACGTTTTCCGTCGCTTCAAATCTGCATCTGCTCAACACCTATACCGGCTTGACCCTGCCCCTGATTGCCTCCGCCACCGCCACGTTCATGTTTCGTCAAAGTTTCATGACGATTCCTGACGAATTGCTGGAAGCGGCAAAAATCGACGGTGCGGGTCCGCTGCGCTTTTTCTGGGACATTGTTCTGCCCGTCTCTCGCACGACCATTGCCGCCCTTTTTGTCATCCATTTTATCTACGGCTGGAACCAGTATCTCTGGCCTCTTCTGATAACGACCAAGCCTGAGATGTACACCATCGTCATCGGCATCAAACAGATGCTCGATGTGGCCGAGTCCAACCTGGAGTGGAACAGGATCATGATGTTTACCCTGCTGGCCATGTTGCCGCCGGTGCTGGTTGTCGTGGGGATGCAGAAAGTATTCGTTAAAGGGTTAACCGAAACCGAGAAGTAATAGAAAAATAGAGCTTTATGGCAACCGTAGAAATAAAAAACCTGGTTAAATGTTACGACAATACGGAAGTTATCCACAACATCGACGCTTTTTTCGAAAATGGCGAATTTGTCGTGGTTGTCGGTCCGTCGGGCTGCGGTAAATCCACGATTCTCAGAATGATCGCAGGCCTGGAGAAAATCACGGGCGGTCAAATACTAATTGGTGGATCGGTGGTGAACGAGCTGGAACCCAAGGACAGAAATATCGCCATGGTTTTTCAGAATTATGCACTCTATCCGCATATGACGGTTGAAAAAAACATGGCGTATGGCCTTAAACTGCAAAAAGTTCCGAAAGAGGAGCGCAAACGCCGCGTTCAGGAAGCTGCTGATATGCTCGAATTGAGCGATTTTCTCAAACGAAAGCCGAAAGCGCTTTCCGGCGGTCAACGGCAGCGTGTGGCCATGGGTCGGGCCATCGTACGCAATCCAGAGGTTTTTCTCTTTGACGAGCCGCTTTCGAACCTTGATGCCAAATTGCGTCAGCAGATGCGGGTCGAGTTAAACCAACTGCATGCCAATCTTAAAACCACCATGGTTTATGTAACCCATGATCAGATAGAAGCCATGACGCTGGCCGACAAGATCGTCGTGATGAATGGAGGTTATATTGAACAGATCGGCACGCCGGCAGAGATTTATCATAATCCAGCCACGCTTTTTGTGGCCGGTTTCATCGGCTCGCCACCGATGAATCTTCTATCGGCAACCAAAGTGGCAGATGACGCCGTGCGTTTGTCGAACGGTATCGTCCTTAAATGCGCCGTGAAAGGTTCGCAAAAGGATCTTATTGTTGGAATCAGACCGGAAAAATTGAAGCTGCTTGGCGAACAGGCGGAGAACAGTGTACGGATCAACATAGACTTTCATGAAAAACTTGGAGCGAATGACCTGCTCTACGCTTCGATTGGAGATAATCAATTTATAATAAATACGGAAGAGACATCGCAGGCTGAGCTTAAAACGTGCTGGACACAATTCCCTCCTGATCAGCTCTATTTTTTTAATCCTGAATCCGGCAAACGGATCTAAATATCTTTATGCCTCAATGATATGATTCTGGATGGCAAAGCGCGAGATATCGGCGTTGTTGCGCAGATTTAGTTTTTTGAGCAGCCGTGATCGGTAAGTGTCCACGGTTTTAATGCTGATGTGGAAGGTGTCTGCAATCTCGCGGTTGGTATTGCCCAGGGCCAGGCGCCGCAGGACTTGCAGCTCGCGCGTGGAGAGAATTTCCAGGGGGCTTTGGATATTGATTCCCTTGGCGATGTGAAGCGCCAGCGCTTCGGCGGCTTCAGGGGTCAGAAAGCGTGACCCGGAATGGACTTTGCGGATGGCCGTGACTAGTTGCTCCGGTGCGCTTTTTTTCGTGATATACCCCATGGCGCCGGTTTCTATGGCTCGAATTACGTATTGATGCTCTTCATGCATAGTCAACACAAGAATAGGCATTTTCGGAAACTCGGCTTTTAGCTGGGTAATCACTTCCAACCCGTCCAATACGGGCATGGAAATATCGATAATAGCCACATCCGGCTGTTCCCGGCGAACCGACAGTATCGCTTCCCGACCGTCGGCGGCTTCGGCCACCACCTCGATATCACCGCTCTCCTCGACGATTCGCCGTAAACCTTCGCGCACGATACTGTGGTCATCGGCCAACAGAACCTTGATCATGGTTGGTTTCCTATATAGGGACTTTGAAACTGATACTTGTCCCTTTACCCGGTTGAGATTGAATATCCATGGATCCGCCCACCAACTTGGCCCGTTCACTCATATTGGTCAGTCCCAGGCCTTCTCCTTCACCCAGGGCATCCGCATTGAATCCTTTTCCGTCATCCTTGATACTCAGGACCAGGCATCCGTTTTTAATTTTCAAAACCACCTGGGCGCGTGTCGCCGATGCGTGGCGGGCGACATTGGTCAGGGCCTCCTGGGTGATACGATAGGCCGCGGTGGCTACATTTCCCCTTATTTCGGGGTATTTTTCATGTTCGAAGACACAGGCGACATCAAAGCGCCGTTCGTAATCGGCCGTGTACCATTCTATGGCCTCCACCAGCCCCAAATGATCCAGTACGCCCGGCCGCAGTCTTATTGCCAGGCTGCGAACCTCTTCAATGGTTTTATCGATGAGGTCGCACATTGTCAATGCGCGGGCCGCGACGGCTGGGTCGGAATGGTGGACGCGGTTGCGAATCCAGACAGCTTCCATGCGAAGCGCGGTGAGCACCTGTCCCAATTCATCGTGAAGCTCCCTGGCCAGATAGGCGCGTTCCTTTTCCTGTTTTGCCATGATGGCGCCCGACAGCCGGCGAAGCTGTTCCTGGGCGC
Source organism: uncultured Desulfosarcina sp. (assembly GCA_963668455.2). Classification (GTDB taxonomy): domain Bacteria; phylum Desulfobacterota; class Desulfobacteria; order Desulfobacterales; family Desulfosarcinaceae; genus Desulfosarcina. The sequence continues at coordinate 485,755 of CAXXOY010000005.1, read as the reverse complement.
TTTTCAGGGCCGATATGTCGGTCGCTATTCCGCAAACGCCGGTGACGCGTTTCCTGCCGTCGTAGAGGGGGAATTTCGTACTGAGATAGGTGTAGGTTGTGCCGTCGATGCGAATGACCTCCTCGACTTGAATCGACTGTCTGTTTTTAAGAACCCGGCTGTCGTTTTCCAAAAACTGCTTGGCGATATCCGGTGCGAGAATGTCATTGTCGGTTTTTCCTTTTACCGCATGGGAGCCGATGCCGAATACCGTTTCGAATTTGGAATTGACCATCGTATACCGGCCATCGGCGTCCTTGATGTAGATGACCGCGGGGGTATACTGTAAAATTCCGGAAATTTCCCTTGTCCTTTTACGGACTTCGCTTTCAAGGGTTTTGGAGTATTTTCGCAGCTCATCCCTTGCCTGTTGAAGCGCCCGCTCGGCCTTGTTACGCTCGGTGACATCCATGGATACGGCCAGGGACCGGAACGTATTTTTATGCTCGTCCGTATCGGTGATGGCTGATAATAAAACCTCGATGGCCTCACCGTCTTTTTTGATCATCCGATACGGCACGTCCTTGACAAAGCCCTTTTCCAAAAAGGTGGGAAAAACCTTTTCAAGGGCATATTTTTTCGATTCCGGAGAGAAAAAATCCGTGAAATTTTTTCCGATGACCTCGTTTTTGGTATATCCCAAAGCGTCGGACCAGAAGTTGCTGACACTGATCAAATTGCCTTCCTTATCGATGGAGTGCAGCATGGCCGGCGTGTTGTGATAAAGAAAGCGATAACGTTTTTCGCTTTTTCGAAGGGCGCTTTCCACGCTGCGCCGTCTGGCGATCTCCTGGCTTGCCTGCCGATACAAAAAGAAGATGGAAACGCCCAATAGCGAGCACAAAATAAAGATGACGGGCCCCATGATGTTCCACAACGGCTCCGACACCAGTTTGGAGGCCATCTTCAGGTCATAGAGCTGGATAATTTTCCATTGCGGATAGTTATCGACATCACTTTGATGGAACAGGTATTTTTTCCCATTTTCGTCTACCGCGAATTTGTTTCCCTTGCGCACCATTCCGGTTTGGGGCCAGGGGCCATCGCCGAATTGGCGGCTTTGACGCAGCTTTTCGATTTCACTGGGCGGCAGCGGCCATAACAGATGGTACAGCCATTCCGGCCGGCTGGATATAAATACGAGGCCATGGGGATCCACCACCAGTTGAATGCTGTTGTCCTTGGTCGCCAGTTCCTTTTCCACAAAAGGAATGGACGCTTTAATGACGGCGATACCGATGGGTGTATCCTGGTTTTCATGATAAACCGGATAGCTGTAATAGGCGCCCCGTTTACGCGATGTCGTTCCAAGGGCCAGGTAACTGGAGGGAAGGCTCTGCATGGCGTCTTGAAAATAGGGGCGGAAGGAAAAATTGCGTCCCACGAAGCTGTCTTTATCCATTCGATTGGAAGAGGCGCGGGTAAGCCCGTTGGCATCCATCAGATAACAGACATTGACGCTCAAGGTCGTTTTAAACAGATCCAGTATGCGGTTGGCCTCGGCCAGGGTTTTTTGATTCGGGCTCGCCAGATGTTCGCCGAGAGCTTTCATGCCCGCCAGAACGCGGACCGGTTTGGTGTTTCCGCTGAAGAAGGCCGAGAGATTTTTTTTGGTGGTTTGCAGGTGGGTCAGCGCGTTTCGTTCAGCTTCCTGAAAAGCATAATCTTTTAACGAGCCGTAGTACGAATAACCGGCCAGGCAGGCGGACGCAAAAGCCAGAAAAGAAAGAATCCGTAAGATGGATCTCAGCTTCATAGAAAACCGCTCCCGCGGTCGATGCGACCCTGTTTTACATATCGGATTTAAAAAAGGACTCGGCGTCCACGATCGTGTTGGGTTTTTTGGTATATTCGGTGGGCACGGTGCCTTCCTTGAAACACTCGAAAAGGGTTTCCTTTGATTCCGGAATAGGCAGCAGCCCGGTTTCCGCATCGATTTTGGCAAATACCACGCCTTCGGGAACCTGGAAGACCTTCACCGGCCTGTCTTTCAGTACGTTTTGCATGAAGCCCAGCCAGATCGGGCTTGCGGCGCGTGATCCGGTCTCCCCCAGGCCCAGGGAGCGGCCGTTGTCATAGCCCACCCAGACGCCCGAAATCAAATTTGGGGTATAACCGACAAACCAGGCGTCCTGCAGGTCGTTGGTGGTTCCGGTTTTTCCGGCCACCGGCCTTTTGAGTGCCTTGATTCGTTTCGCGGTTCCTTCCTTGACCACACTTTCCATCAGGCTGGTCATGATATAGGCGGTGCTTTTGTCGATCACCCGCTTGCGGGCGGGGCTCATCTCCTCAAGGATGTTTCCGTTGCGGTCTTCGATTTTGGTGATGAAGGCCGGTTTAACCAGATACCCCTGGTTGGCGAACACAGCATAGGCATTCACCAGTTCCAATACTGATACCCCGGAAGATCCCAGAGCAAGGGAAAGATTGTGGGAAAGTTGAGAGGTGATGCCGAGTTTTCTGGCGTAATCGATACAGGCATTGATGCCGATGTCGTGAAGAATTTTAATGGTCACCACGTTGCGCGATTTGGCCAGGGCCTTGCGGAGCAGGGTGGGGCCGTAAAATTTCTTACCGTAGTTTTTCGGTTTCCAGGTGAAATCGTTGACCTGGTCATCGAACACGATGGGCGAATCGATTATTTCCGTGGCCGGTGTATAGCCCTTGTCCAAGGCGGCGGCGTAAATAATCGGCTTAAAGGCCGATCCCGGCTGCCTTCGGGATTGAATGGCCCGGTTGAACTGGCTAGCGAAAAAGTCACGGCCGCCCACCATCACCTTGACCAGCCCGGTTTCGGCCTCGATGCAAACCAACGCGCTTTGGGCGTCCGGTTCCTGGTCCAGGGACAGGTTCCAGAGATCGCCCTTTTTCTGTTTGTCTTTCACTTTAACCAAGATGACGTCGCCGGTGTTTAGAACCTTGCCGATCTTTTTGACACGGGCATGGTAGGTGGCCAGATTCGGGTTGGGTTTTCTGGCCCAGCGTATATCGTCAAGGGTGATGACGCCCCGGGCATCGCCCATGCGCACCGTTGCCTTGCCGGCCTTGTCGTCAACATCGATAACCACGCCTTTGGTTGATGTGCCTTCCGCCAGCGGCGTTTCTTCGAACGTGGCCTTGATCTCTTCGCTGAACCCGTCGATTTCTTCGGCGGCCAAATGCTGGATCGGCCCCCGGTATCCCGTCCGTCGGTCCAGGTCGCGAAGGCCTTTTTCGATTTCCCTGCGGGCGGCCTTCTGCATTTCGATATTCACGGCGGCATAGATTTTCAACCCCTGGGTATAGAGGGCGTCGTGGCCGTATTTTTGTTCCACATAGCGCCGGATGTGCTCGGTGTAGATGGGAACCTGCTCAATATACCAGTTTCGGCGCGGTTTGATGTCCATTTTGACATCAATGGCTTCGGTGACCTGGTGATTGTCGATGTATCCCTCTTCCATCATGCGGTTGAGAACGTAAATCTGCCGTTGTTTGGCCCGTTCCGGGTGCCGGAAGGGAGAATAGCGGCTCGGCGCCTGGGGAAGGCCGGCCAGAATGGCGCACTCGGCCAGGTTCAATTCGTTGACCGATTTTCCGAAATAGTTTTCCGCGGCGGCTTCCACCCCGTAAGCTCCATGGCCGAGATAGATCTGATTCAGATAGAGGTAAAGAATCTCTTCCTTGGAGAAGGTTTTGTCTATTCGATAGGCCAGAATGGCTTCCTTTATTTTGCGCTCATAACTGCGCTCGGGCGTCAAAAGGAAGGATTTGGTCACCTGTTGGGTGATGGTGCTGCCTCCCTGGACAATCGTGCCGGCTTCCAGATTTTTGATGAACGCCCGGACGATGCTCAAAAAATCGATTCCCTGGTGCTGGTAAAACCGGGAATCCTCGGCGGCGATGAACGCCTGCCGAAGCTGAAGAGGAATCTCGGACAGGGGAACCACGATGCGCCGTTCCTTATAAAATTCGGCGATTTTGCGGTTATCGTCCGAATAGACCGTTGAAATGATCGACGGATGATAATCGGTAAGCGAGGTGATCTTGGGAAGATCCTTGCTCATGTAGGAATAGACGCCCACCATGGCGACCATTGTCACGAACATCAGGATAATGGTCATGATCAGTGACCATTTGATCAGACGTCCGAAGGTGCTGGCGCTGGATTGCCGGCGGGCTCTGCTTTTCAGTATTTGCGATGCGCTTTTTTTTCTTGGCATGGTGGCGTTCGGCTGCCTTGTAAACGGTGAAGTCAACGTCAGGGCGTTTCTCTTCTAGGGCAATCGCGTGTAGCTTGATTTCTTTTTTGGTATGCTTGCGATCGCCCTAGTTTTTCACCCTTTTTAATAAAAAAGCCAGCCTAACAAAAGAAATAAGTTTTCGCAAGATTATCCCTTAGTTGCAAAAAAAAGGGATTGACTCGCCAGGGGTATCCGTTTAGATAATTCAGTTTTTTAAACGGTCAGGGACGATGCGTCGCCGATGAAAGGCGCTAGGATCTGGTCAAAAGCGGGGACAATCAAATGATAGAGTTGGACTTTGAAAAGACGGGCGGTTTGATTCCGGCTATTGCCCAGGATGCCGAAACCGGAGAGGTATTGATGTTGGCCTACATGAATCGGGAGGCCTGGGAGGAAACCCTGAAAACGGGTAAGGCAACCTACTACAGCCGCAGCCGTAATACCTTGTGGGTCAAGGGGCTCACTTCCGGGCACATTCAAAATGTCAAGGAAATCCGGGTGGATTGCGACAACGACACCGTTTTGCTCAAGGTCGAGCAGGTGGGTGGCGCGGCCTGTCATAAAGGCTATGCCAGCTGTTTTTATCGACATGTTCAAGATGGAAAACTGGTGACTGATTGCGAGCCGGTTTTCGATCCCAAGGAGGTTTACAAAAAATGAGCCTGCCCCTGAAACTGGGTATCCCCAAGGGAAGCCTGCAAAACGCCACCTTTGCGTTGTTTAAACGTTCAGGTTGGAATATAACGGTCAATGATCGCAGTTATTTTCCGGAAATCAACGACGACTCCATCGAGTGCGCCATCTGCCGTGCCCAGGAAATGTCCCGTAATGTGGAAAACGGCACCCTGGATGCCGGATTGACAGGTAAGGACTGGATTGCCGAGAACGCCTCGGACGTGCATGTTGTCGAGGATCTGATTTATTCCAAGGTCAGCGCCCGGCCGGCCCGGTGGGTTCTGGCGGTTCCCTACGATTCTCCGATAAAATCCCTTGAGGATCTGGAGGGAAAAAAGATTTCCACCGAGCTGGTGGCCTTCACCAAACGCTATTTCGAGGAGCGTAATATAAAGGTCAAGGTTGAATTTTCCTGGGGTGCCACCGAGGCCAAGGTGGTTTCCGGCCTGGCCGACGCCATCGTCGAGGTCACTGAAACAGGCAGCACCATCAAGGCCCATGGTTTGCGGATTATCCATGAACTTATGCAGACCAACACCCAGTTAATCGCCAATCATGATGCCTGGCAGGACAAGGAAAAGCGGGATAAGATCGAACAGATCGCCCTGCTGCTCAGGGGGGCCTTGCTAGGGGAAAAATTGGTGGGCATCAAGATGAACGTTCCCCAGGATAAAATTGAAAAGGTTGTCGACCTGCTACCCAGCCTCCAGGCACCGACGGTTGCCTCCCTATACCAATCCGACTGGTTTTCCGTGGAGACCGTGGTTGGCACCGGCGTGGTTCGCGACCTGATTCCGGAGTTGCTCAGAAACGGCGCCGAAGGTATAATAGAATATCCGCTTAATAAGGTTATTTAAAAGGAAAATTGCATGGCATCGAAACGCACCGAGGAGATGACATCCTTCATCGTCATGGATGTACTGGAACGGGCCTGTGTTCTGGAGTGCGAAGGCAAGAGTATCATACATATGGAAGTGGGCGAGCCCGACTTCGATACGCCGGCCTGCGTCAAGGAAGCGGCCTGCAAGGCCCTGGCCGACGGGTTTACTCATTATACCCACAGCCTTGGCATGTTGGAGTTGCGTGAAGCCATCTGCGAGTATTACCAGGAAACCTATGGCGTTGCCATCGATCCGGATCAGGTGGTGGTGACCTCGGGAAGCTCCCCGGCGATCTTCATGGCTTTCGCCGCTCTTTTGGAGGCCGGCGACGAGGTTATTCTCTCCGACCCCCATTACGCCTGTTACCCCAACTTTATCAAATTCAACGGTGGCGTGCCGGTGACCGTGCCTGTGTTGGAAGAGGACGGTTTTCAATACCGACCCGAAGCCATCCAGGCCAAACTGACCGAGCGCACCAAGGGGATTTTCATCAACTCGCCGTCCAACCCGACGGGCAACCTGCTGTCCGAGTCCCGTATGCGGGCCATCGCCGACATGTCGCCATGGGTCATTTCAGACGAGATCTATCACGGCCTGGTCTATGAGGGAAAAGAGCACTCCATCCTGGAGTTCACCGACCGCGCCTTCGTGTTCAACGGGTTTTCCAAGCTGTTTGCCATGACCGGCCTGCGCCTTGGATATCTCATCGCACCCAAGGCGTTCATGCGTCCCATTCAAAAGGTTCACCAGAACTTCTTCATCTCCGCCACAGCCATGATTCAGAAGGCCGGTATCGCCGCATTGAAACACGCAGGGGAGGATGTGGCGCGCATGAAACGCATCTATAACGAGCGGCGGGTCTATATGATCAAGCGTTTGCGCGAACTGGGCTTTGGCATTACCGTGGAGCCCACCGGTGCGTTTTATATCTTCGCCAATGCCAAACACCTATCCAACGATTCCTACAAGCTTGCTTTCGATATCCTGGAAAACGCCAGCGTGGGCGTCACGCCGGGCATCGATTTCGGGAAGCAGGGTGAAGGCTATCTGCGTTTTTCCTATGCCAACTCCCTGGAAAACATCGTCGAAGGCTTAAATCGTCTGGAAACCTATCTCAAGGCTCGCGCCTAATGATTGTTAAAACGGCGGAATTCGTCACCAGCGCGGTCAAGCCATCCCAGTATCCCGAGGGGGTCTGGCCCGAGGTGGCCTTTGCCGGTCGGTCAAACGTGGGCAAATCTTCGTTGATCAACACCCTGGTCAACCGCAAACGGCTGGTCAAAACCAGCTCGACACCCGGCCGCACCCAGCTGGTCAATTTTTTCTCGGTCAACGACGCCCTCTCTCTGGTGGATCTGCCGGGGTACGGTTACGCCAAGGTTCCCGAAGCCGTCAAACGGCAGTGGGGGCCGATGATTGAAACCTACCTGAAAGGGCGTGAGTCCCTTAAAGGCGTGGTTCTGATTCTCGATATCCGCCGTACACCGGGCCTGGAGGAGAAGAATTTCATCGACTGGCTGGCCCTCTACCGGCGGGCCGCCATCCTGGTGGTCACCAAGGCGGACAAGCTTTCGGGCATGAACCGCAAAAAACAGCGCCAGAGCATTGCAGCGGCCCTGGACAGAGCCCCTTCCGATCTGATTCTTTTCTCGGCCAAGAGCCGGCAGGGCAAGACCGAGGTCTGGTCGGCGATCGACGCGCTGATCGAGGAGGATTCCCATGAGTGAAAACTCGTCATTTCAGGAGACTTTCCGATCGGGCTATGTGGCCATTTTGGGTGCGCCCAACGCAGGTAAATCGACCCTGCTCAACCGTATGTTGGGACAGAAAATATCCATCACCTCCAAAAAACCCCAAACCACCCGCAATCGTATTCTGGGAGTGGTTCAACGGCCGTCCGCGCAGATCGTTTTTCTGGATACGCCCGGCGTTCATCAATCCAAAACACCGCTCAACAGCCGGATTGTGGATGCCGCCCTGGCCACCATGGCCGAGGTTGACCTGCTTTTGATGGTGGCCGATGCCAAGAGCCCGGACCAGAAGTCCGAAGCGCTGTTGGTTCGCAAGTTGGCCGAGCAGAAAAAGCCGGTTTTGCTGGCCCTCAATAAAATCGATCAAATCAAACGGCCGGACCTTTTGGAGCAGATAGAAACCTGGTCCGATGCCCTTTCTTTTGCCGGCATTGTGCCAATCAGCGCCAAAAGCGGTGAGCAGGTGGACCGGCTTTTGGATGCCATGCAGGATCTGCTTCCGCCCGGTCCGCCTTTTTTTCCCGAAGACAGCCTGACGGATATGCCGTCCCGTTTCATCGCCGCCGAACTGATCCGCGAAAAGGCTTTTCGACTGACCGGCCAGGAAATTCCCTATGCCGTGGCGGTCACCGTGGATAAGTATGAGGAAGAAAAGGCCGGCGCGTTGGTTCGTATCCATGCCACTATTCATGTGGAGCGCGACTCCCAGAAGGGAATCGTGATTGGCAAGAAGGGCGTCAAGCTCAAACAGATCGGCGAGGCCGCCCGGCTGGCCATGGAGGAGATGTTGGAGACGCGCGTGTTTTTGAAGCTGTTTGTGCGGGTGCAGAAGAACTGGACCAAGGATACCAAGGCGTTGCGTAAGTTTGGTTATTGATGGGCGGGCGGCTTCCGTAAAAAACCGATATCCGCGTTACGCTTCGTCCCTCGTCGCTGCGACGTACGTTTTGGTACGCCTCACTCCTCGGGACTCGCAAGCCTTGATCTCGGCTTTTTACGAAAGCCTCCTCTAACCTGAACAGTTATCGTAGGTTGGGTTGAGGAACGAAACCCAACAATCGATTGTCGGGTTTCACTACGCTCTACCTGACCTACGAGGACGACTCAGTTCCAGGCCAGTGACCCTTGTTTCTTAAGTCAACAACATTGAGAGCCTTGGTGAGGGTGAAATACCGGCTCTGCCGAAGTGAGAATTCGTGATTTTATCCTTTCACCCCTGTTACGAGGTTGCCGTCAACCGGCTCTGTGCCGGAAGGGATCCGAATAACGAGGATCTGGCCGCCATTAAAAAGGCCTCGGCGGTGATTTTGCCCCAGGGGTGTCGGCAGACACTTTACGAGATGGCCAGGGACAACTGCCCGCACGTTTTCCCCAATTACGATGCCCGTTTTGCCTATCCCGGCAAAACCGGCCAGATCCGGTTGTTCCGATCAAACGGGATTTCGCATCCCCGGTCCTGGACGTTTTTCCGGCTGGAACAATTCGAGCGCCGGCGAAAAATCGCTCCAGCTTTGACGTTCCCCCTGGTGTTCAAACTGGATTGGGGCGGTGAGGGCGACACGGTCATGCTTCTCAAGAACCAAACCGATCTTGACCGGGCCCTGGCCAAAGCCGAGGATTACGAGCGCTCCGGCCAGTACGGATTTCTTCTGCAATCCATGATTCCCCATGATCATCGGGCGCTGCGCGTGGTGGTCATCGGCCGGATTTTGAAAGCCTATTGGCGGGTTCAGGACGATACCGCTGTTTTCGGTACCAGCCTTTCCAAAGGCGCGCGGGTCGATATGGCGGTGTCGCCGGAGATCGACCGTGCAGCCAAATCCCTGACCCGAGGGTTTTGTGAGCGGACAAAAACGAACCTTGCCGGCCTGGATTTTATCTTCCATGAAGCCGATCTGACAAGCCCCGACCCGACGCCCCTGATGCTGGAGATCAATTATTTTTTCGGACGCGAAGGGTTGGGCGGCTCCATGCCTTTTTATAACTTGCTGCAAGCCGCCGTCGATAATTGGCTGGCCGCTATCGGACTTGCAACCACACAACATCAGTAACGGAAAAGACCATGAAACCCTATGCCTACGATCTGGACGAGCGCGATATCAAACGCGAACGCCAAAAGGCCCGGGAACTGCGGGCCTCCCAGTGGTGGAAACGCCAATGCGCCAAGGGCGTTTGCTACTACTGCGGGAAAGAGACGCCGGCGGCCGAACTGACCATGGACCATATCGTTCCCGTGGCTCGGGGAGGAAGAAGCACCAAAGGCAATGTGGTGCCGGCCTGCAAGGAATGCAACAACAAGAAAAAACAGCTTCTGCCCATGGAGTGGGAGGCGTATTTATCGTCTTTTCGGAAGTGATTTGTGCTCTTTTTTAAAGAAGGCATGGGTGTTGAGAAGTATCACTGATCGGCTTCCCACTCAACGTCAATGGGCTCGATTAAATCGTCCCTGCTGCGTATCTTGTCTCCATGCAAACCAAAAAGACTCTCGGGACGTGATCGATAAGGCACCAACTTTGAGATCGGTTTGCCGTTTTTAGTTATTACAATCTCTTCGCTGGTCTCGTTTACTTTTTCCATGAGCCCAAGACATTTGGCCTTGAATACCGATGCTTTTATGGTTTGTATTTCCATATCCCACCCTTTCTTCGTCGTTGCCGAATATTTTGACTATAGTCATATTCATGGTCATAACCAACAAGATAAATGCTTTTAATGATCACAGCCGAGAAAGAATCCCGTTTTGATAGTCTGATTTGTTTTTCATAATTCCAACGAAAAGTATTGCACACTTAAATATTGTACTTTAAAATGTACAGAAATTACATATTTTCGAGGTATAAAATGCAAAGATTAAGGATAGATCAAGATATAAAACCGCTTTCGGAGGTCCGAACTGGAATTGCGTCGTATATTAAACAGGTTCGCGACACCAAAAGGCCGGTGGTTATCACCCAGCATGGAAAAGGGGTTGCGGTTCTTATGGATGCCTGTGAATATGAATCCATGCAAGAAAAAATCGAACTCCTGACGGATATACAAACAGCGATTGACCAGATAGAAAATGGAGCCGGAATCAATCATAATGATGCAAAAAAGATGGTTCTACAGCGAATTTTAAAATGAAAATCGTCTGGTCACCATTAGCTCTCGATAGAGTTACGGAAATTGCTCGCTATATAGCAAAGGACAAACCCATAGCTGCTGAGAATTGGGTTAACACCGTATTTTCGAAAGTTGAGAGTCTGGAATCCTCACCTGAACTTGGGAGGCTTGTTCCAGAGATAAACAATGACCAATTCCGAGAAATTATTTACGGAAACTACAGAATTGTATATCGCCTTGAAAAGAAACAAATATCTATCCTTACGGTCCGTCATGGCAAACAAATACTACCAATTGATGAAATATCGGCATAACCAGTCTTTTCTTGCTCACGGAGGTTTGCCCTCGAACAGGTTTCTCATAGCGCTTGCACCCTACCAACCGTAAGCGTAACCGCCCCCCAGTTCTGTTCCACAACCCCTTCCAATAAATACGGCCGGCCGCGGTCAAGCAGATGGCAGAAGCGGTCGTAGGCCTTGGGAAAAAATGTGGTCTCCACGATACCGGTTTCATCTTCGAAGGTCAAAAACTCCATGGGATCTCCCTTTTTAGTGCGCACCACCTTGCCGGTGATCAGCCAGCCGGCAAAGCGCACCTTGCGGTTCAGGCGGCGGCCCAGGTGTGCGGCCCGTACCGTGCGGGTTTTATCGACGGCCGGGGCAAAAAGGGCCATGGGATGGCATTCGCATAAAAAGCCGAGGGCCTTGAATTCCCGGCGCAGGCGCATCAATTCGTTGTCCGGCGGAAGCTTGGGCGGCGGTGCGATTTCTTGTTGGGCGTCGAATAAGGTAGGCAAATTCGAAGTGGTTTTGTTTTCGGCTTGCCGGCAGGTGAGTTGCCAGAGAAGTTGACCTCGGGAAAGACCCGACGCCAGGCTGTCCAGGGCGCCGCTATGAATCAGGGCGCGGGCCTCGTCGTCCGCCGGCCGAACGCGGTATAGAAAATCGTTCAACCCGGTAAACGGCGCCTTTTCCCTCTGGGCGACGATGCAGGACATGGTATCGGCGCAAATCCCCTTGACGGCCATTAGCCCCACCCGGATTTCCTTATTGCGTCCGCGCCAACGGATATGGCTTTGGTGGACGTCGGGGGGCGAAATGGCCACCCCCAGCCGCCGCGCCTCGGAGACATAGGCAAAGGTGCTGTAAAATCCACCTTGATTGCTGATCACTGCCGCCATGAATTCGGCCGGGAAATGGATTTTGAGATAGGCGGCCTGGAAGGAGACCCGGGCGTAGGACGCGCTGTGGGGCTTGCAAAAGGAGTATCCCGAAAAACTCATCATCATCTCCCAGACCGATTCGATCTTCTCCATGGCAACATCGTTTGCCCGGGCACCGGCAACAAAGCGCTCCCGGTAGTCCTCGAGTTTTTGGCGTCGATCCTTTTTGGACATGATCTTGCGCAGGCCGTCGGCTTCGGCGTCCGAGAATCCGGCCAGAGCCTTGGCGGCCTTGGAGACATCCTCCTGGTAGACCATGATGCCGAAGGTGTCCTCCAGCACATCGTCCAGCAGGGGATGGATGGGAGACCAGGGCCCGCCGTGGAGCCGTCGTAAATATTCCTGAATACAATCGTTGGCCGCCGGCCGGATGATGCTGGAGTGGATCACCAGATGCTCGAAATCACCCATGGCCGCTTTTTGCTGGAGCAGGCGCATGGCCGGGCTTTCGATGTAAAAACAACCCATGGTGTTTCCCTGGGCCAGGGCGTCCTGGGTGTCCGGATCATCTTCGGGTTCCCAGCGGTTTTCTTCCAATGCGTTGCCGTTGCTTCTCACATTGTGGATCGCATCGCGGATGACCCCCAGGCTGCGGTTGCCCAGAAGGTCGATTTTGACCAGGCCGGCATCCTCCACAGCGTCCTTTTCCCACTGTAGGATGGGCACGCCCTTGGCGGCGCGCTGCACCGGCACGTAATGGTCGATGGGGTCGGGCGTGATCACCACCCCGCCCGGATGAACCGACAGATAGCGCGGCATGCCGATCAGTTGCTGGGCCAGGCTCAGAATTTGCGGCCAGGGGTGAACGAATTCCAGAGCCTTGGCTTCGGGACGCTGCTTCAGGTCGGCCAACAGGTCTGGCGCGGCAGAGGTGATCCGCCAGAACCAGGGCAATCGTTTGGTCACCCTGCCAATTTCCGAGGCCGTCAACCCGAATACCTTGGCGGTTTCGCGAACCGCCATGCGCGGCTGGAAGAGAATATGGCTGGAGACCATGGCGGCCCGGGGGCCGAAGCGGTCCAGTACGCCCTGGATCACCGCGTCGCGCTCGTCCCAGGCAAAATCCACATCGATATCCGGCGGGTCCTGGCGACCGGGGTTTAGAAAGCGGCCGAAGTAAAGGTTGTGCTTCACCGGGCAGACATTGGTGATGCCCAGGCAGTAAGCCACCAGGGAGGCGGCTCCGGAGCCCCGGCCACAGGTGCGCGGGCTGCGTTTCACAATATCCTGAACCAGTAGAAAATAACTGCAGAAGTTCATGCTTTGGATAATGCCCAACTCGTGTTCCAGGCGCTCCACCACCGGCTCGGCAAGTTCCTGGCCGTAGCGACGCCTTGCACCGGCATAGGCGTTTTGCCGCAGGGCGTTTTCCGGAGATCGGCCCTGGGAGTCCGACCACGGCGGCATCACGATCCCGAAATCGGGGCCTGTAAAGTGAATCCTTTCGGCAACATCAAGCGTGTTGGCGATGGCCTCCGGGCAAATGGCAAATCGCTTGGCATATACTTCCGGTTCGGCCAGCCAGGCGTCGGTCGGAGCCATGTCGCGAAACTGAACCCGTTCCAGGCCGGTGTTGTTATCGATGGCCCGCAGCAGTCGATGAAGGGCATGATCCTTGGGCTCCAAAAAAAAGGCGCCCGGCGTGGCTACCAGGGGGCATCCCAGGGTTTGTGCCGCTTGGCGTAAGGCATGGCCGGCCGGCAGCGGTGCGCGCGGCATGGCGGCCATCACCCGCACACCGGCGGCGTACCATTGCTCCAAAAGATCGGGGTTGGAAGTGAGAACCACCAGACCGGTCGCCAGTTCCGGCAATTCTTCCGCCAGGTCGAAATCCGGTTGCATATGCCGGCGAGTGAGCAATTGGCACAAATGTCGGTAGCCGGTGTCATCGGCCACCAGACAAACGGCCCGCCGCCGGCTTTTAGGGTCGGTGATCTCCGCACCCACAATGGGTGTGATGCCTTCCCGGCGGCAGGCGGTCAAAAAGGGCCACAATCCATATAAATTATCCGTATCGGTCAACGCCAGGCGCTCATAACCAAGCATGCGGGCATGCCGGCAAAGCTGTTTGACCGAGGCCGTGCCCCACATCAGCGAGTAGTTGGATCGGGTGGTCAGGGGAATCATGGCGCGGGATTTCAGGCGCACAAGCGGCCCATGCGCAACGCTTGGTCACCGTACCGGTCACGGATACTGTCCATGACGGAGACGATTTTCTCCCGGCGTTCGTTCAAGCGACGGTCACTCTCAAACAGAGACATCTGGGCGGGCGGATAAACCAGGCGATCACAGACCAGACGCAGGTGGCGAATGCGCACCCGTCGCTGCCAGGCCGTTTTCAGGGCACGATCGGCAAAGGGAAACAGGTCCAGGTCATTGGCCGTGGGCGGTTTAACGGATGCCTGGCGGATGCAGCGTTTGCCGTCGCTGTAGTCCACGAAGACACTTACCCGCCTCGCGGCCCGGCCTTGTCGGCGCAAGGCGCGGCCGGCCTGATCGACCAAGGCGTAAAGGGCGCCCCGAACCTTGACGGGCGCGTTGCTGTCCGTGCCGAAGGTGTGGTCCAAGACCACCTTGGGCGGCTGTTCGTTCACCGGCCGGACCTGGCTGGTGTCTACTCCGTGCAGGGTCTGGGTGATAAACTCGGCCCGGTGCCCGAAGCTTTGTTGCAAATGGGAGAATCCCAGCGCCGTGACCTGGCCCACATGGGTAAGATTGAAATCTTGAAGCCGGATCACGTCGCGGCGCTCAATGCCCGGAATCAGCCATAAGGGCAGGGGGGCCAGGAACGCTTCTTCCTCTCCCGGGGCGACGATGTATTCGCCCAGGGGTTTGACCAGGCGCGAGGCCACCTTGGCCACCAGTTTGCTGGTCGCCAGGGACCAGATGGGGTCCAGGCCAAGCGTTTTTTGCGATTCGCGCCGAATCCGCCAGGCCACATCCACGGGCGGCCCGAACATGCGGCTGGTGCCGGAAACGTCCACAAATAGATGGCCGTCGTCCTCGCCCGGCTCGATCAAAGGGGAATAGGGCAGGCTCTGGCGCAGCAGGTCGGCCATGGCCTGCTCGTAACGCGGCGTGTGGGGCGGCAGAATGCGGGCATCCCGGCACAGGCGGCGCGCCCGTTCCAGAGGCATTGCCTTGCGTACGCCGGATTGAAAGGCCTCCTCGCTCATGTCGTACACCACGGCCCGGGTGGCCCCTTCGGCGGCGATGATCACCGGCCGTTCGCGCAGCCCCGCATCCGTCAGGCGCTCCACGGCCACGGCAAAATCGGCCACGTTGATGTGGATGATGGATCGTTCCATGATCGTTCATCGGTCCGAAGCCGGCGGCGCGTTCATCGAAAATCCCTGGGCTTCCAGTTGCTCCGTCAGGACGCGCGCGTTGTTTGGCGCCTGGGCGCGGACGTGGTTGTTGAAAAAAATAACGCCGGCCCGGGCCTTCTCAGTCATCCCGGTGATGGTCGCCGAACTCCAGGATGCAAGCTCATCCGGGCTGTAATCGTAATCGAATTGCTTCTGCATGTTGCCCGAGCGCCAGCCCCGGGTGTTTCGGCCGTGAAACCGGATATAGAACAGGTCGGGGTTGGTGACGACATCCAGGCTTGGAAACAGATAGGCAAGATCGGGCATATCCACGCTCACCAGGGTCACCCGCCGCTCTTTAAGCCCGGCGAAAACCTGTTCTTCGGCCCAGGAGCGGTGGCGGAACTCCACGGCCAGGGGCAGTCCCTTCAAGGCATCCAGCAGGCGGCTTAAATAGAGCCGGTTATCGCGCACCCGGACAAAGGAGGGCGGCAACTGAATCAACACCGCCAGCAGCCGCCGGGACTGCATCAGAGGTGCGATGCCTTCCCGGTACTGGTTAACCTGGGATTGCCATCCCTGAACATCGATCTCATGGGTCAGGGTGCGGGTGAGTTTGGCTGCAAACCGGAAGTTGTCGGGCACCTTGGCGATCATGCGTTCCATGGGAGAGGCCTTGGGCATCTGATACCAGGTGAAGTTAAGCTCGGTGGCCGAAAAGGCCCGGGCATAGTGGGGCAGCATTTCCCGGGCCGGCGTTCCCGGCGGATAAAACCCCGCATCCACCCATTCGGCGTAGGAGTAGCCGCTGGTTCCCACCCGCAGGTCGCAGGGCGGGGGTAATGGGTGTTTGCGTGCTGGAGAATTCATTGTTGATGCCTATCGGGTTTTTTGTTTCGAAGCGAGGGCTCCCACAGCGCGCTGTCCGGCCCGCGCTGCAAGCCCACCACCTTGCCTTGTACCAAGACCTCGTCGAAACCGTAGCGCAGTACCGGGTAGTCGGGGTTTTCGGGGCGCAGTTCGATGTGGTCGTCGTGCAGGAAAAAGCGCTTCACCGTGGCCTCCTCCCTGTTTACCAGGGCCACCACGATTTCTCCGTTTTCGGCATATTGCCGGGGTTGGCAGATAGCCAGGTCGCCGTTCATAATACCGGCATCGCGCATGGAATCGCCGCGCACCTGCAAAACGAAGAGGTTGTCGCCCGTGAAAACGGAACCGTCCACCACCACGGCACCATTCCATTCCTGCTGGGCGTACATGGGCAGCCCGGCGGTAATGCGGCCGATGACGGGAATCTCCCGCCACCGGTGGACCCCGGCGGCTTCGCGGTCGCGATTCAGCAGGTGAACGGTGCGGCTGTAACGCCCCTCCCTTTTTATATACCCCTTGGATTCCAGGGCCTTGAGCCCGTGGGCCACGGCCGTGTGGCTGATGCCAAGCTCCGCCGCCGCCTGGCGCAGGCTGGGCATTTGGCCCCCCTGACTGACGGCGCTTTGCAGGTAGTCCAGAAGCGTCTGTTGTCTGGGTGTCGGTGGTGTCCGCATGTTAGGCTTCCCCATTTGTCTGGCGTTTTATTTATTATTGTCCCGATAAATGTAAATGTCAATGTAAATATATTTTGTGACAAATGTAATAATTTGGTTGGGGGCCTACAGAAAGGATAAAAACACGAAAAACAGCCCGACAACAAGAAAGACGTGAGAACTTAAAAAAATCGAAACGATATTGTCCGGTAGATTGGAATCGGTAAATACGGTCTTTAATTTCCCGTATTGATGGGCATGCACCAACATCCACAGGAAAAAAACGGCGCAATAAACATACTTGGCGTCGATGCTTGAAGTCATCAACCCGGCTTTTAAAAGAAGCAGTAAAACCAGAAACGCTCTGATGGGTTTTCTGCCCAGTTTTCTTTCAATGGAATCGGCAATCCCTTTTTCGGTATCGGTCAGCGCATTATAAGACTTCCATATGATATAGAGAGAGATCAGATAAACGGCTACTCCGGTGACTCCAACGGCTATCTTAAGTTTCATTATCAACTCAAAAGAAAAATTGTTGGTGGTTGAAAGTGTCGCACGATTTGTTGAGGTGGTATTTCCTCATTTGGGCGCCTGTTCTTTGCCGGGCGGTTTTATCCACAAGTCCTCATCCTTGTAATTCGCGGCAATTTCGGAAAGTGCGGGTTTATGCTCACGGAATTTGGCCTTCATGCTCTTCAGCCACACCTTGTGATCGAGAACGTCGGCCCTGGTGAGAAAAAGCTCGTGATCGCTTTTCTCGATAAGAAATCGGATTTTTCCGCCTTCCATGCGCACGGGGCCGCTGTTGCTGCACAGCATGCAGCGCACCCGGGACTCGTCGATGAACCTGAATGTGTCCCCGCCACAGATCGGACAGTGAGGACCGTTTTGTGACGGGTAGGTGGAAAAAAGCGTTTGTCCCAACGCCTTGGCCACGGCTTTGTTTTCAGCATCCATGAAGATTTCTCCCGGGAGTGCGCCATAGATCACGGCGGTTTTCTTCATGTCGGTGAGGGTGAGCTTCAGAAAATTCTGTATGTCGAGCAGCGCCTTGCCCTCCTTGCCGGGGATGCCGGCGATGGCAATTCCCACGGCCGGCTTGCCCCACAGGTCGTCGATATGGTGGTGGAGGCCGATACCGCGATCAATGATCATTTTCAGAAGCCCGCCGGCGCCGAGAAAATAGGTCGGCGCGGCAAGGATAACGGCATCCGCGGCCCGCAAGGCATCCAGAAAAAACGAGTAATCGTCCTTCAGTGGGCACTCCCTGAAAAGGCAGCGATAGCAGGCACGACAGGGCCGAATGTTAAAATCCGACAAGCGCAGCAGGTGAAGCCGATGCGGAAGGCCGACATGGCGGCTCACCTCCTTGATCATCAGTTCGCAATTGCCTGTTTTTCTGGGAGAGCCGATAATGCCCAGGATATTTTTCATTGAGCGGACTCCTTAAACGTGAAAGAAATGATCTTGATTGATCAATTGGTATAGTTTAAATTCGATTTAATTTAAATCAATTTTAAACTATAATCAAGTTTGTTATGTAACAAGTTGTATTACATAAGGTGGGGGTCTAATTCATGATAAGAAGGCGACGGAGCGATGGTGAGGCAACCCGGGCCCAACTCCTGGAAACGGCTGGGACGTTGATCGTGGAGCAGGGGTTCGCCCATACAACCAACAAGGCCATCGCCGAGAAGGCGGGCGTGGATCTGGCCACGATAAACTACCATTTCGGAGGGCGGGCTGGTCTGTATCAGGCGGTACTGGCCGAAGGTCACAGGCATTTCATAGACATCGCGGCGCTTGCCGCCCTGGATGAAAGCGACCTCGAACCTCGCGCGAAGCTCGCCAGCATTCTCGAACAGGTCATGGTGAAGCTGATGAAGGAGCCGGGATGGCAAGCACAGGTCTTCATTAGCGAAGTGGTTGCTCCTTCAATAAACATGGAAGATTTTTTTCAAACCGTCATTATGCCCAAGGAAATGTATCTGCGCAAAATCTTGCATCAGATCACGAAAATACCGGAGGATGACCTGGCCATACAACGTTGTATGATGAGTATCATGGCGCCTTTACTGCTTTTGCTGGTGTCGGGAAATGGAACGCCAAATCCCATGCAGCAGCTTAAGGAGGTGGATGGTTACGATGAACTTGTCAAGCACCACCTTCGCTTCTCACTGGCCGGGTTGGATGCCATCAGTGAAGAGTACCACGGGAAAACTAAATTAGGCGATTCAAATTTTGGTCTCCATGGGAATCGTATAATTCAGGAAAAATAATCCCAAAAGTTGACATCCCATAAAATTATTCAAGGGGGCCGACATGCTTTATCGGAAAATACCAAAAACCGGAGAGGAACTGTCCATTTTAGGATTCGGCTGTATGCGCTTGCCGATGAGGGAAGATGGCAAAATAGATGAAACTCGGGCGACCCGCCAGATCCGGGGCGCCATCGACCGGGGGGTCAATTATCTGGACACGGCCTGGCCCTACCATGGCGGGGAGAGTGAGAATTTTCTCGGCCGCGCCCTGGCCGACGGATATCGCGAGAAGGTGAAAATCGCCACCAAGCTGCCCTCTTGGATGATCAAAACCCGCGAGGACATGGATGTTTTCCTCAACGCCCAACTGGAAAACTAAAGACGGACCGCATCGACTACTACCTTCTGCATTCTCTCAACGGAAACCATTGGAATAATCTGGAAACGCTTGGGGTGATTGATTTTCTGGACAAGGCCAAGGCGGACGGCCGTATTACCAACGCCGGATTCTCCTTCCACGGCCGGCTGGACGATTTCAAACGCATCGTGGACAGCAATCCTTGGGAATTTTGCCAGATTCAATATAATTTTCTCGACGAGGAGAATCAGGCGGGGACAGCGGGATTGCAATATGCGGCCTCCAAAGGCCTGGGCGTAATTATCATGGAACCGTTGCGCGGCGGCAATATAGGGGTTCCCGAGCCGCCCAGAGAAGTGGCCGCCATCTGGAAAAGGGCGGCAACACAACGGAAACCGGCGGAATGGGCGCTGCGCTGGATTTGGAATCATCCCGAGGTGACGGTCGTTCTCTCGGGAATGAACGAGGACGATCACATCGAAGAGAACCTGGCGATTGCCGAACAGGCGCTTGCGAACTCACTTTCGGAAAATGAGTTGGCGCTGGTCTCGGAAGCCAGCCAAATGTATAAGTCCCTGATGAAGGTCGGCTGCACCGGCTGCGGCTATTGCATGCCCTGTCCCTCCGGCGTGTTTATTCCGGGCTGTTTCGAGGTTTACAACAAGATGCATCTGTTTGACGAGGGGTTGGAAAACGGCAAATTTCTTTATGCCGTCCGCATGAGTGGCGTGGTCAGAGGCTCGGCCGGTTATGCTTCCCAATGCGTGCAATGCGGCGAATGCCTTGAAAAGTGTCCCCAGGACATTGAGATCCCGAAACATCTGGAATTGGTTGCCGAGGAGATGGAAGACGCGGACCTTGAAAAGAGGATCGCCACGGCCAGGAAGATGCTCAATATCGATTGATGACTTTTTCTTCTCTTTTCGCCGATTGGCATCCTACACTGGGAAGGATAGCAATTACATGTTTAATCTTTTATCAATACTGTATGCTAACCGCTTGGCATCTTCGGGCGGTACAGTATATCGCTCAAATTCCGTTCGCCATTCGGCCACGGCGGCAATTACTTGGTCGATAATATTTTTTGCTTTTGTGATGCCGTGTTTTTTGCCGATGCGTTCTAACGTAGCTGAATTGTAGAATAGAGTTTTTTGATTAATTTTTCGGCTATTTCGACACCCAGGTCGATACGCTTCTTATCGATATTTTCTGCCGTAGAATGTACTTGGGTATTTCGAATCATGCGTAATTCGGTAAGCTGATTGATATCTTCCATTTCCAATACACCCTCACGCATTGCCATCTCCCATTTGAACGTATGTCCCGTGTCTACACCAGAATCCTCGAATACTTTGCGAACCAATGTCTCCACTTCGTTAAAGAGTAATATCAGGTTATCTAACGTGGCCTCTGCGCCTTTGGGGTCAGCTTTTACACCAAATAGGTTGTTGAGCAGAACGGCTGCTATTTGCCGATAAGCATCCAAGTATCGCCGATCAACGCCTAAGCCAGTTCCATTGTGATATAGCTGATTTCTGATGCGATGATAATGTTCGATATCACCATCATCTAAACCAGCTAGTTTTGGCCGAGCTTTGTTAAACAGAAGATCAACCATTTTAGGAAAGCTGTTTCCAGCTTCCTCAACTTCCTTTCGTTGGAATTTCACGCCCGATATTTTTTCTGGAAGAGATAGGAAAGTTCTGATGGAGGTCTCAACTGAATTATCAACACTAATGAAAGCAATTCTGCTATCAAAAGCGGTATCGAGCTGAATGTGCGAATCAGCATGTCTTAACAATTCTAATGAGCCGGACGCCCAGGTTTCTTCCATATTCGATCTCTGATTTGTGAGGCTAACTCCCATTTTATCCCTCGGCGGGAGGATCTAATTCATCTAATAAAATTTTGTTTCTTTTTTAACTCTTTTTGTGTGTGGTGTTGTGCTTAATTTGAGTGCAGCAAAAATCGGGATAATGACTTCTTGCTATTGATAGGGCATCATCGCTGTTTTTTGCTTTTACATAAAATTCGAAAGGAGGCTGTTTCCCGACGTTATATGTGTTCGTTATTTTTATTGAGCCCATATTTTTTACACAGTTCCCTGACCTATCATTATTCATTCTCAGGCAGAGCCCAATCTTCAAGTTTAAGCCCTTCAACTCGTGAGAATTCGCGCGTGTTGTTTGTTACTAATACGCAGCCTGTAGCAATCGCGTGACCAGCAATGGCTGTATCATTGTTGCCAATGGGTGTGCCCTTCTCCATGAGTTGTCTTTTTACCTCGGTTGTTGCGTCAACAGCATTTTTGTCCCAAGGAAGTATTCCATCAACTCGCTTTAGAAATTCAGTAACCAGGACGGCGTGTTTAGGCGAAGCCTTCTTGCCAAGCAAGCCAAATTGCATTTCTTGATATGTGATCGCCGAAATAACGACTCGATGTTGCTTGCGAACAACGGATTGTAGCTTTTTAAGTGCGGAGATAGGGACCTCTCTCATAATAAAGGAACAAATGCAGGTATCCAGCATATAATCAATTTTCTTCTTCAAAACCGAACCGCCCCTCGTCTGCGATCACATCTTTACGCTCTGTTAAAAAGTCACTATCAGCTTTTTCAACGTTTTCAAAAGATAGCCAATCCGGACGAATGGGCCGCAACGTGATTACGTCGCCATTTTTACTGATTTCTAATTCGCTAACCTCCCGGTACTCCATGTCCCTAGGTAAGCGCACGGCCTGATTTTTACCGTTTGTAAATATTGATACCGTTTTCATTTTTGCCCCCTATAAGTATCTTTTTATCATATGGCTATGAATAGCATGCCATGTGGCATATGTCAAGCATATGTTATAAGCGGTGCCTTGACCCGTTTATAATCCCGCTTAAACGCGGTCGAGCGTTCAAGCGTCCGCATTGAGATTGGCCATCAAAGATTCAACGCTATCGAATTGAGCGCCTTTCCCGGCTTCAAGCTCCTGGATCGCGGCCTAGGTTTCCTTGTTCGGGACGCGGACATCGAACGGGATAGCCTGGTTCGTAAACGACCCGCTTCAAAAACACACGCACCGCATCGGAAACGGACAGCCCCATGGCGGCCAGCGTTGCCGTGGCCTGTGGCCTTGACTTCTTCCTCGACCCTGACATGGATCATCGCTTTTGCAGCCGTGATAATATCCTCTCTTAGTTGTGTAATACACTGTATCGCGTTGTTGGCCATAATCAAGTTTGTCTTTTTTTTGGGGGGCGGGAGGAAAATTTTGATGCGACTGGCACCATGACTATCACATCTTTTTCTTGAGGATGGATTCCTGTGCTTTCCTGTACTAATCGCCCGTTTCGCTACATTGAGGATTATGGTATGTTATCACAAGGTTTGACAGTCATTAATTTCTTTGGATAATCTCAATGTATCTTTATTTGTACAAAATCTGCATTTTAAATAGATAACATTACAAATGTGATGATATCCGGACCCGGAGAATTACTTGTTATAGCACTAAGAAATTTTGTGATCTTTATATTAAGGGGATAAAATGAGCACTCTCCATTTAAGACAAATTTGCAACTATTTGGAAAATAACTATTTTGCTAACATCCAATTAACAGAAGATGAACTTAGAAAGTCTGATGTAGAGATCCAGAATCTTAAATTTACGCGATCATTAGTGGCATTTATCATATCGATGATGTCGGGAGTCACTCCTGAAATAGCATGTGAAAATATTACTGATGGTTTTGACGATAATGGTATTGACGGTGTCTTTTATAATTCTGATGAGAAATGCCTATATATCATTCAAAGCAAATATCATTCAAATGGGAATGGATCTATTGAAACCGGAGATTTGCATAAATTTCTTCAGGGGATAAAGGATCTAGTCAGTACTCGGTACGATAAATTTAATGAAAGAATTCGCTCTCGATCATCGGAAATTGAGAATTGTTTGTTAGATGCTCAAACAAAGTTTGCACTTATATTAGTCCACACGGGGAAAGATCAACTTTCAAGCCATTGTCATTCTATTATCAATGATTTTCTTGAAGAGTATAATGATATTAGTGAAATATTTACATTTACCACATATGATCAAAGACAAATTCACACTTATATCAGCGTTGGAGCAGAAGGCAGTCCAATAAACATGGACGTCCTGCTTCATAATTGGGGGGATACTAAAGAACCGTTAAAAGCATTTTATGGTCAAATAGCCGCTAGTGACTTGGCCAATTGGTACAATGATAATGGAAGACAGCTATTTTCTCCAAACTGCGGTGGACCCCAAAAACTGGACAGTGTGATAAGCTATAAGTCAGACCAAAAAACAGGAGGATCTGACAATGGGTAATAAGCGCAAAACACACAGTCCACAGTTCAAGGCAAAAGTGGCTCTGGCCGCTATCCAAAACGATGAAACCGCAGCACAGATAGCCAGTCGGTTTGGAATCCATCCTACCATGGTTTCCAACTGGAAGCGGCAAATGCTGGAAGGCGCCGCTGACATCTTCGATAAAAATCACAAAACCAGGAAACAGACAGAAGCCCGAACCGACGAGCTCTATAAGCAAATAGGGCAATTGAAAGTGGAAAACGATTTTTTATCGCGAAAGCTCGGCAGCTGACTCCAAGGCAACGCAAAACGATGATTGAGCCGAAGAATCGGAGGCTGAGCATTTCCAGGCAGTGCAAAATATTGAACGTTAACCGTTCGTCTTACTATTACCGCCCAAGGCCTATAAAGCAGGAGGATCTGGACCTGATGCGAAAGATCGATGAATTGTATCTTGAAAACCCATCCTCCGGGAGCAGGACGATCCGTCGCCAACTGAAGCGTCAAGGCGTCAATGCCAGCAGAAAAAAGATACAACGGTTGATGCGCTTGATGGGAATTGAGGCGGTATACCCCAAGCCCAATACCAGCAGACCTCACCCCCAGCATAAGGTGTATCCCTATCTGCTTCGGAATCTGACCATCGACCGGCCCAACCAGGTTTGGGCTACCGACATCACCTATATCCCCATGGATAAGGGGTTCATGTATCTTGTGGCGATTATGGACTGGTACAGCCGCAAGATTTTATCCTGGCGGATTTCCAATACCCTGGATTCGACCTTTTGCGCTGATGCTCTGGAAGAAGCGCTCTGCCGACTTGGTCCCCCCGAAATCTTCAACACCGACCAGGGCGCCCAGTTTACCAGTAAGGAATTCACTCAATTACTCAAAGACAACAACGTTGCCATCAGCATGGATGGCCGAGGTCGCTGCCATGATAATATCTTCGTGGAACGGCTATGGTGGACTCTTAAGCACCAGTTTATTTACCTTCATTCCTTTGAGGGCGGCAAAGCACTCAGGCGAGGACTTGCCGATTGGATTCAGTACTATAATTTCATACGAGGCCATTCTTCTCTTGACGACAAAACCCCGGATGAGGTTTACTTTGGTCTACCCCGTCCGTTTTCCGAGGCGAGCTGACGGCCGTGTTTTTCATTTTAATTTTTTTTCTTATAGCTTATCTCACCCGTCAGGCTGTCCGACCAATGGGGTCCACCTTAAACATTAGAGTTTATTTAGGAGAAACCGATGTTAATGACGGAATAACTGAAACTATAGATAGTACTCCCGAATTTTTTTGGTACTTCAATAATGGTATTACGGCTCTATGTGATAAAATTGATAAAAAGCCAATAGGTGGAACTGGTCACGAGACTGGAATTTTTGAATGTACGAATCTTAAAATAGTAAATGGGGCACAAACAGTAGGCACAATTCATTCCTTGTTGCGTAAGAATCCCGAGAATCTCGAAAAAACAAGAGTATGGATAAGAATCATTTCGCTTGAAAATGCTGATGAGGGTTTGGCAAAAAATATAACAAAAACCAACAATACGCAAAATAGAATTGAAAAACGTGATTTTGTTGCTCTGGACCCGGAACAGAAGCGTTTACATGATGAGTTCAATATAGAAAGCTTAGTATATTTGTATAAATCCGGTGAGCTTAGAGGGGAAGAAGAAGGTTTGGACTTGGTCGAGGCCACAGTTGCAAGAGCTTGTGTACAAGACGACATTCAGTTTACCTACCAGGCGAAAAGGGAAATAAGTAAACTTTGGGATGATATTGAAAAGCCACCATATAAAATACTATTTAATTCAAGCACCCAATGTCTTAAATTATGGCGAGAGGTTCAGGTATTAAGGGTTGTGGAAAAGTTTGTCGCTGATAAAAAAAGAGTTCTATATGGTCGGGATAAGCTAATGGTGACCCATGGGAATAGGTTCTTATTACATCTTATCTTTAGAGAATTAGGAGATGAAATATATACTTCAGATGAGATAATTAGGGAAGAACATTTATTAGAAAAATGTGAGGGCTTGTTCTCAAGATTAAATAGAAAAGTTAATGATCTATACCAGGAATCTGTTCTCGGCAGCTTGTTCAAAAATTTGACAAAATGCAGACATATAAAAGAAGAGCTATAACAACTGCATGAACTCGGACTGGTAAAAGCTGCGCAGCTTCAGCCCGTATACATATACTTCAATTAATCACAATTTATCATGACGCCGACGGGTCTAAGAATGGTTAAAGAATTCTCGCCAGCCCCTTCCGGAATATCATACCTAAATCAGGCGATTGTCGAGCTTGCCGCATATACAAGGCGGATGACTTTCCGCTATAGCCTTCCTATGCGGGAAGGCATCCAACGCCGTAGATGCGGTAAGATCGGCAAACCCAACGGGTTTCAAATTTTGGGAGGTCATCATGGCGCAATGCATTATAAATCATACGATTCCCATGGAGACCAAAAATTCATCAGGCATGGATGCAATCAGCATTTTTGAATAGGGATGTGTTGGCGAGCGATAAAGTGCTTCCGCATCGGCAATTTCGCAAAGCGCGCCCTCACGCATCACCGCGACCCGGTCACTGATGTGCTTTACAACCGCCAGATCATGGGAAATAAATAACATCGTCAGGTCGAATCGCTTTTTCATCTCTTCCAGCAGACGCAGAATCTTGGCCTGAATCGAGACGTCTAGGCTGGAAACCGGTTCATCACAAATCAACAGACGCGGGCGGGTAATCAGTGCCCGGGCGATACTGACGCGCTGGCATTGGCCGACGGACAACTCATGGGGATTACGATCATACAGGAGGTCCGGGTCGAGACCCACCGCTTTCATCATCAAACGGGCGCGCCGTTCGCGCTCATGGCGATCGGCTTTGCCGAGCACGCGCAAGGGCTCTTCAATGGCTCTGCCGATTTTGCGGCCAGGATTCAAGGAGGCGACCGCATCCTGAAAGATCATCTGAATGCCGGGTCTGATTTCTTTTAGCCGCCGGCTTGTGCACTTCAGCAAATCCTCACCGTCATAACAAATACGGCCCGAAATCGGGGTGAGCAGTCTGATGATCGCCCGCGCCACACTCGATTTTCCGCATCCCGATTCACCAACCAACCCAAGGGTTTCGCCCGCGTTAATCTCAAAACTGACTTTGGATACAGCCTGGATCTCCGTTTTGAACCCGATACGATACGCAATCGTCAGCATCCTGGTGACAAGCAACGCTTTTGGTTTAACCGGCTGCTGGCCGCTCATGGTTTGAAGCTTTGTATGCGGCGGATCGGAAATACGTGGAACGGCCGCCATCAAGGAACGAGTATAGGGTGTTTGCATGTGGCGGAAAAGCTCGTCCGTGGGCGCATGTTCCACGATTTTGCCGGCATGCATTACCGCCGTTTCATGGGTTCTCCCGGCCACCACGCCCAAATCGTGGCTTATCAAGATCATCCCCATTTGTCTCTCTTCCTGAATTCTACCCAGCAAATCCAAGATGCCGGCCTGAACCGTCGCATCCAGGGCCGTTGTCGGTTCATCGGCGATGATAAGTTTGGGTCCGCAGGAAAGGGCGATGGCAATGGCCACTCGCTGACGCAGCCCTCCGGAAAGCTGGTGTGGATACTGCCCGGCCCTGAGTTCCGGCGACAAAATCCCCACCGAATCCAGAAGCTCGACAGCACGTTTGCCGGCCATTGCACGGCTTACTTTAAGATGGCAACGAAGAACCTCGCTGATCTGCTTCCCAATTTTCATCACCGGATTAAGGGATGTCATGGGATCTTGAAAAACCATGGCGATTTCATGACCAATAATCCGGCGTTTTTGTTTGGCGGTCAGGTTGAGCAAATTCCGTCCTTTAAATTCTACAACCGAATTGGGCGAAACCAGGGCATCCAACGGCAAAAGCCCCATGATCGCCTTTGCCAGCATGCTTTTGCCGCTGCCGGATCCACCGACAAGTCCCAGGGTTCTGCCTCGATGCAGGGAGAAGGATACTTGATCGACGACCTTCAGCGGTCCGTGTCTAGTGGGCAGAACGGCCTGTAAATCCTTGACGTTTAAAAGAGAAGACCTGCCGAAGGCCGCCGTCATAGTTGCTTTTTCCCGTGTTCGAAAAAATGCCGCAGGTGATCGCCAATCAAATTAAAGGCAAGCACGGTCAAGAACAGTATCGCGGCCGGAATCAAGCTGACATGGGGGTGTTGATCGAGCACATCCCTGCCTTCCGCGATCATTCGTCCCCAACTGGGCGCCGGCGCCGGAACGCCCAACCCCAGGAAGCTCAGCGACCCTTCGGCCATGATCATAAAAGCAACCACCAGCAACGCGTAAATGGCCAGCGGAAGAGCCACGTTCGGAATGATTTCGCGCATGAGAATCGAGAAGTTGGAAGCGCCTGTCAGCCTGGCGGCCTGAACGAACTCAAGATTACCAAGGCTAAGCGCCCTGGCCCTGGCAACCCTGCAAAAAGCCGGGATGGAGAGAATAGCGAAGGATACAATCAACGTCGCAAGACTTGGCCCCATAAAAAAACTGACAGCCATGACCAGCAGCAACCCAGGAAATGCCAAAACAATATCCATGGCCGCCACAATCACGAACTCGAGTCCGCGCCGGTGGAAGCCGGCAGCGCAGCCCAAAAGCCCGCCGACTAAAAACCCGATCAAAGGCGCGGCCAGTCCGATGGACAATGAGATTCTGGCCCCGTAAACGATGCGCGACAGAATGTCCCGGCCCATGCCGTCCGTGCCCAACCAGTAGAGAATATCTGTTTTCTCATCCCGTGTGCAGGGAGCGGCATTGAGGTTGTTCCAGTCCATCTCGTCAGGTGTCTTTTTAACCCACAGGTCAGCGGTTGAAGAGAAAACGACAAGAACAACGATCCAGAAAACAGACAACCAAAAAGCGGGTCCAAGATTATGGGTTTTATTGTCCATGGATATCCTGCGTTTTGATACGTGGATCGAGGAAGGTGTACAAAAGATCCACAATGCAGTTAATGACGACATACCCGATCGTGATTACAAGTATACATCCCTGGACCATCAGATAATCGCGGGCATAAATGGCATTGAGCAAAAGCCTTCCGATGCCGGGCAGGGCAAAGATGGTTTCCACGATTACGGCTTCACCAATACACCGGCCGGTCTGAATGCCGAGAACGGTGAGAAGGGTCAGAGAAGACGGGCGCAAGGCATGGTGTAAAATAATCCGCCAGGGAGGCAATCCTTTGGCCTTGGCCATGAGAATAAAATTTTCCTGCAAAGTTGTGATCATGTCGCTGCGCAGCACCCGCATGAGCACAACCCATTCCACGCAGGCAATGCTCAGTCCGGGCAGGATGAAGGATCTGACATTATCAAACGCGCTTTCGGAAAAAGGCGTGTAACCGGTTGCCGGCAGCAGCCGAAGTTTTATGGAAAACAGGTAGATGCCTAAAAAGGCCATTACAAATGCGGGAATGGAAAGGGTCGCAAACCCCACTCCGCCGATGAGACGGTCCGGCAGGGCGTTGTTACGATAAGCGCAGACAATGCCGGCCGGCAAGGCAAGCACCAGGGCGATGAACTGGGCGATGACAAGCAGTTCCAGACTCACCGGCAGCCGGGAAACGATGGCATCGAAAACCGGTTCCTCGGTGTGGAAAGATACGCCCAGATCGCCCCGGACGGCATTTGCAAGCCATATGAAATACCTGGCCAGCAGATTGCGTTCGAGCCCCAGCTCCCTGCGAATGGCCTCGACATCCTCAAGCCCCGCATCGGGGCCGGCAATTATATGGGCAACATCTCCGGGCAGTGCATTAACCATGAGAAAAGCGATCAGCGTCACGGCGAAAACAGTCAAGACAAGCCGCATTATTTTTCCATGGATAAAAGGCATAATTCTCTTCAGGCTGTGGAGAGGGACGGGAAGTACAATCCGTGTTCCGGCCGGATTGCGATGTCATCAACGGTGTTCCTGAATGCATTATAACCTGCTTTGCAAAGCGCATCCACGGCTTTGTCGACAGATCCTTCCCTGATGAGTTGCCGCCAAACCGCGCGGCATAATTTTATTTGCATGGCCGGTGTGGTTTGCTTCTCGGGCGTTGTCAGAAATCCGTTTTCATCCCGCCGGCAAACACCATGGGCTTCAAAGAGAACGTCGGCACGCTTTGAAAATGGCCGCCAAAAGGTTTCGTCGCGGCGTATGGTTCCGGTTAGTTCGGCTAAAAACGCGGCTTCCGGATCGTTCTCGTGGATGGTGTACCAGGGAATCGTGCTCAAGGGACGCAGCACATCCAAACTGAAGGCAAACGCCTCGGGTAAAAGAGAAACGCCCTGTTTTCTGTAAACCAGATAACGTCTGTACAGTCCCGCACTATAGAAACAAAATTCAGTTGGATTGAAAGAATTCAAATAGTTACATGTTTATTCCGTGCCATACATGATCATTTTTCTGTATCCGCCAAACCAATTCTTCTCATGTAGAAATACTTTCGTTTGAAACCATATACTATTGATCACAATAGCATTTTTAAAAGTGCATCGCTTATTTTGCCAACATCATTGGACTTGTTGAAAGCGGCTATTAGTGATAAGGTAATGCATAAAACACCCTATAATTGGACTATATGCATTACTTTATCAGGAGGCCGCCATGGCGTTAGCAAACAATGGCTCGGATAAAATCAGAGCGCTGTTTAAAAAGCAGCCTTGTTGGATGATCGCCCCCTTGGCCGAGCAGTCGGACTATTCCGTACCTTCTGTTAGACGGTTCATGGCAATGATCGGTTACTACAGCAGTTTTACCCACAACGGGCGCTGGTACACACTGGCTTCGATACCTCGCTTCGGACGTCAAGGATTATGGTTTTACAAAGACATCGGCTTCTCACGTACAGGAAGTCTCACCGATACCCTTGTCATGTTGGTGTCGGGCAGCGCGGCGGGAATGAGTGCCGAGCAACTTGGACAAATGCTGCACTGCCGTTGCCATTCGGTGCTGGTGTCCTTGGTCCGTCAAGGCCGCTTGCAGCGACAAAAGCTGGGGCGTTCATTTGTCTACCTGGCCGCCGATGACGAAACGGCCGGCGCTCAGTCTCGGGCAATTCAAAAAAACGACAGTGGTCAACTTCCGGCCGAAATGGCGATTCTGGTGCTGGTCGAGTTTATTCGCCACCCCGATGCCGGGTTCGGGCAATTGGCACAAGCGGTTAAACGGCGCACCGGAGTGCGTATCGAAGCCAGGCAAGTCATGGAACTGTTCCGTCGACACGGTTTAAAAAAAACGGGTTAAACTCCGGTGCGGCAGCTTTGGCGGCGCTGAACCGATGCCTGGAGCGGCTTGGTCGGGAGACTCGCCCGGCCGGTTTGTTTGCCCGGGTGCCGACGGTTCGGTTTCGACCGGAACACGATACCTGTCTGTGCGACAGCAAACTCAATGTGCAGAAAACGAGAAAAAAGACAGTACTGAGTATGACTACGCCGTTTGTCGCGCATGAGACTATCCTCGAATGCCCGCAATGCGGGAGCCTTTTTCGTTCCGAAGCATTGCGTTGTCTGGTTCCGCGCTGCTGCAATGTAGCCTGGGATGTGCTGGTCTTTGTCGGTCGTGCGTTGTTCGAGCAACACCAAAATATCGAACAGGTTCGCCAAGGACTTCTCGCCCGCCATGTCGATCTATGCGCATCGGAGATCGAATACCTGGGACAAAAGTTCATCACCTATCTGGCCATCGCTCATCGTCGAGCTACACCGCGAATCAATCGGGCCATGCAGCGTTCCGGTGGTTACATCCTGCATCTGGATGCCACCCATGAGGCGGATTCACCGGCCTTGATGACCGGCCTGGACAGCCTGAGCCAATTTGTACTGGCCAATGTGAAGCTGCCCAGCGAACGGTCCGAATACATCATTCCGTTTTTAAAACGGCTACGCCGTGATTACGGCGAACCGATCGCCTGTGTTCACGACATGGGCACCGGTATTCTAAAAGCGGTGGCAGAGGTTTTTCCCAACTGCCGAGATTTTATCTGCCACTTTCACTTTCTGCGCGATGTGGGCAAAGATCTGATCGATCCTTGCCACCGCAAACTGCGGAGCTGCCTGCGAACGCATGCGGCCACCACCAAACTCAATGCCCTGGTGCGTCAGGTACGCCAGACAATTGAACCGCACGACATCGATGCCAGACAGTTGGCAACGTTAATAAGGCGTGCCGACCCCGTCTCCGATATGACATTGCTGCCCCTGGTATCGACCTACTCGCTGGCCCTGTGGTGCTTGCAGGGCAAGCAAAATGGCGACGGCTACGGTTTTCCTTTCGACCGTCCCTTGTTGGAGTTCTCTCGGCGCCTGTTGATATTAACCGAGTATTTGCCGGACCTGATTCGGTGTCTGCCCGCTGAGGACCGGATCGGCAATCGTATATTTTATAAGTTGGTTCGCCAGGTTGTCGCTATTGTTCAGGACCCCGTGTTCGAGCCAGCCGTTGAAGAACTGCGCTGGCGTTGCCTGCTGTTTGACGATCTTCGGGAGAAGATGCGTATCGCCTTGCCCGGTAGCGGCAAAGGCCTTAACGATGAAGGCAGCACCAAGGACATGGGCAGCATCGAACAAGGAGTTAATCAATTTCGCAAACGGCTGGAGAACAACAAATTTGCCGATGATCCGCTTTGCCTCAAAGTTGCTAAACAAATCGATCGTTATGGCGATAAACTTTTTGCCGATCCAATAGAAATCAATACGTCTACAGGCCCCGCAACGATATATCCGCAACGGACCAACAATATCCTTGAACAGTTTTTTCGTCGCCAGCGCCGCGAATATCGCCGAAGGACAGGAAACAATAGTATGCGAAAACGGTTGCAGACCATGCTGGCCGAAACTCCGTTGGTAAAAAACTTGAGCAATCCGGATTATATGGGTATCCTTCTGGATGGCAAATCGAGCCTGGAAGAACTGTTTGCCTCAATCGAGATGAATGGTGAAAAATGCGACATTGAACCACTCCCCGATACAGAAAAGCTCCTTCCAGGCTTTCGGCGTCTATCAAACCTGCTAAGTTTGCCGGAGCAGATCGTTCAGATAGCTACGCAATCCAACTGAATTTTGTGACAATAGGTCCCGCAGCATGGTTGGTGCCGAATAGAAAAATGCCGCCCTCATCCAATATTTTTCCGGCCTGGATCGTCAGGCCAACCCTGCCCGCCACATCAAAATAGACCAAAAGGTTCATGCACCGAACGACGTTGGCGCCCCGAAGCGAACAATCTTCCAACCCGGTTTCAAGAAAGGCGAGTCGTCGGGTTTCATACTCCCTTATGGCGAATTGCTTGAGCTTGAAACCACCGTGTTCGACCGAGACGGTTTCGGTAGCCGCCTTGTGTTTCAGCATGGGTGACAATTGTGCGAATGCCGCCCTGAAGCGATTTCCAACGACGGCCTTGTTTTTATAAAAACCCAGCGTATCGGAAGCGCTGAGTTTAGGGTGCATGTATTGCAGGGAGCCGCTGTTTCCAAAACAGGCATAATGGCCGTCCGGATCGATTACGATGTAGGGCGCAAAGTTTTGATCAATCCCGAATACGTTCCAGCCCGGTAGGTTGCGGGCTGTCTCAACCGTGGTGAACGGCGGGAATCCGCAACCCGCATCCACAAAAATACCGGGTTCGTCTCCGTGAACGAATACCGTTTTACCAACAAACGAATCCAAAATTTCATGGCGTCCCGGATTGGTAAAGGGCGGGATCATGCCGTCCAAGGAACCCGGCAGTATCCGGGGAATCACGGTTAATGCTTCCCATATCAGCGAAGGGTTTAAGTCCTTAGCGGACAGCCCGGATCGGCGCATGAGATCAAGCATCCGCAGAATATACTTTCGCGTTTCGATTCCAAGTGAATCCAAATCAACCTCATGGGCCGGCCCGTATGGCAGATCACTTCCCAGATGCCGGCGGACATAGGCGTTGAGGGAATCCATTTTTACCACTGCTTTAATCCGAATACAAAAGCGGTATCCCCTGCACAATGCGCCGGGGGCTTTCAACGTTGGAAGCGGTGAGGAAATGATACCGACGACCGCCCAGGAACAGGGTCACGGCATCGTTGTTGATTTTTGTCGCAATGCTGCAAAGAATCTTTTTGCGGATTTCGGGATTGGTTTCCATGCGCTGTTTTTCCAGGAGTGCATCCATTTCCGGATCAGCGTAATTGGCCAGATTGGCCCTGCTTTTGGAATGATATTCCTTGTACAAAGAGGGGCCCTGGTCCGGCGCGCTGGGAATCCGTCCACTGCCCAGCTGATAGCCGCCACTGACGATTTTTCGGATAAGGGCGCCCATGTCCAGGGGATTCAAAACAAGTTCGATGCCCGCCGCTTTCATAAACTGCTGGAGAATCTGACCAAGCTCCTGTCCCCTTGGCGTCTGGGTGTGGACAAATTCGATTTTTACGGGTTTGCCGTATTCCGCCAGAAGGGCTTTGGCGGCTTGCGGATCATGTTCAGGATAGGCCGTATCGCCGCATTCCAGGCTGTTGCCGAAGATATGCTCAATTTTTGGGATTGTATCCTTCTTACTGACGGAAATATAGCGGGCCTGGTTCCAGGCGTGGAGAACCGCTTTTCTGACGTTTACGTCATCCAGCGGCGGGGATTTATGATTCATCCGGATGATGTCCGCCCCGTTATCCAAAACCGAAATTACATTGAAATTGGAATTTTCTTCAGCCTGCCGGATATGGATCCCGCGATCCGTATAAA
Organism: uncultured Desulfosarcina sp.; assembly: GCA_963668455.2. Taxonomy (GTDB): domain Bacteria; phylum Desulfobacterota; class Desulfobacteria; order Desulfobacterales; family Desulfosarcinaceae; genus Desulfosarcina. Next base: position 451,322 of record CAXXOY010000005.1, on the reverse strand, counting down.
TAAAATCGGTTTCACCCGCTTTCAAGGAGGTGTAGCGGGTCTGGTGGTCGCTTATGATTCTGAAAACGACTTGCTCTGCAATGGGCGTTACGGGCTGCCAGTAATTCGGGTTTTTCTCCACGCGGACATAATCCGAATGCTTCCATTGAGCAAAACGGAAAGGGCCTGTTCCTACGGGCGCATTGTTGCGTGTCTCCCGGTCCGTTGCCGCCGGCGAAGGAATCAGTCCTATACCGCGAATCCATGAAATGACCCCTTTAAACGCCGGCCAGGGGTGTTTCAGGTGAAAACAAACCGTGTGGTCATCTTTTTTTTCCACGGTGCTTACCGGGGCGATGTAGGCACGACCTCCGAATTTTTCTTTCGGATCCATCATCCGGGCCCAGTGGGCGGTGACCGCATCCGCGGTAAAAGGGGTGCCGTCATGAAAAAGAACGCCTTTACGGAGCTTTACAAACCAGGTTTTTCCATCCTCTGAAGACGTTGCGGCAAGCCCCAGGCAGGGAACAAGGTTACCATTTTCGTCGGTATAAAACAGGGGTTCCAGCACGCTGTTGACAACGATTGATGTGGATATGGTAAATAATCCGCGATACTTGAAGGCGTCAAAGCCATGAAAGGTCTCGATGCCGACCGTCAGCATCTGCATTGGTGGCGGCTTCGCCAGGGATACATCAAACCTGAAGATTGCCGACAAGATAAAAAGCGTGAAAACCATGGAACATAAACCCGAACGACTTCTGGACAGTTGATTCAGCATTTTCTGCTCCTCTCCTCATGATTAAAGTGAAGACACGCCGCTGACCAGTTCCCTTTGCTCCTGCGTAAGCTTGGCGGATGCTTTTTTAAGTTCATCCCTTTTTTCAGATAATCCGTTGGAGATGATTTGGCTGCATATGGGTATCATCTCTTTTATAAAAACGTCGTTTGTCCACACGGGTCCGGTGCCTGAGCTTACCGATGTTGCAATGCCATGGCACAGTTGGGCGCGAATCAATCTTATCCATCCGACAAGCTCGGCGTTCATCCCCTTAAAGCCCGGATAGTCTTCTCCCAATTCCTTATGAAGCGACTGCCAGAATGCGTATCTGCGTTTTTTAACCTCATCGGATTTTCCATGGATCATACTGTTGAAAAGAAGGCCATGATCCTTTGCGAACAGGATGTAGCCGATGGCGTGATCCATCCAGGGATCATCGGTATAGCGCTTTAGGGCATATTCCCTGAGAATGTCCCAGGCCCTGTCGAGAATGGCCTCCTTGAACGCATCCATTGTGGGGAAATGAGAAAAAATCGGCATGGTTGATGCGCCAAGCCTTTTCGCCACGAGCTTTGGCGTAATGCCTTCCCAGCCATGTTCCTTTAATTGTTCAAGTCCGGCTTCGATTACGGTTTCCCGGGTGTATTTGGTTTTCTTGGGCATTCTGTGTTTTTTCGCCTTTTGGGTTAATTTATAACTGCGGTTATATAATAATAGTTATATGAATTGCAATCATTAAATAAATAATAGTTGCAAGACTTGTATGGCAGGCGATAAAATGGGATGAAACCATGATGAACCTAATGGAAATAGTCGCTGTTCAATGGAGGCCCAACCACCGAATGGTATTGTGAAATGAAAAAATGTGAAAAATGTAAGTCAGTTATAAAAGAAGAGGAAAGCTATGACCATCAATTAAAAGTATTGTGCGAGGATTGCTATATCGATGAAGTCATGCCCAAAAAGCCGAAGTCTCATTACGATAACGACGCGGAATTCATGCAACGGCTGAAGGATTCAAACCCGGTGCGGAATCAGCAGTTTCATTGATTAGCGCCTATTTTTAAGAGCTCTGATCACTCCACCGGTAACAACACCGTAAAGGCGGTTCCCTTTTCAGGTTCGCTTTCCACACTAATGCGGCCATTGAGCGCTTCCACCAGCCCTTTGACAATGGGCAATCCTAGTCCGGTTCCGGTAATAAACCGGGTCTTGTCATTCTTGACGCGGAAAAACCTGTCAAAAATTTTATCCCGAAAGCGCTCTTCAATACCAAATCCATTGTCGATTACCTGAATCCTCAGGGCAATGCCGGATAAATCAATCTTGACGATAATCTCGCCACCCGCCTGGGTGTAGTTTATGGCATTGGTGATCAGGTTGCCGAAAATGCTTTCCAGGGCCAGCGGATCCGCTTTGATCGTGGGCAGCGGTTTCTCCGGCCGGATCAGCTTGAGGGACTGGGATTTGTTGTTGGCCCGGGTGGATAGAAAATCGACGATATTGCCCAGAAGCTCATCAAGTTGAATTGGCTTGGGCTCCTGACAGGTGGAGCCCGCCTCGATACGCTGAGCGTGGACGCGCTAACTGATGGAAACGCGGTCACGAAAAGTGATGGATTAATTCGATAAGGATGCGCTACGCGCAATCTGATTTGATTGGGTTTTTTAAGGCATGAGCAGGAAGGCTTGAATAAAGCCAAAAAAAGCGAGGGGAACAGCAAGTGTGCTCTGCCGCTCCCCTCTGTGGCATTATTCAATGCCTCCTGCACCCGGCTATCCCTCGACAGGTTGCTCCCCAGCAGAGCCTGTCTCCGTTTCACCGGGCAACCGGTATCTCACTGGCTATGAACAACCAATGATCATTTTTTTCTCCTGCGTTGGGATTTAGTCGCTGACGGTGAGAACAACGTAAAGAACAAAGACTCATCAAGGCGCGGCAGGTTCTGTTGGGCCGCCATGGCGAGCAGTTCGGCGGCCATTTGGTTGAGTACCCGCAGGTTGTTTGCCGCGTGTCCGGATAACGTAAGGATCAATTCGTCGGACATCAGTTGGCTGTTCCCGGCCGTTTCGAGAGCAAAATACAAATAATCCTGAAGCTGTTCGGGAGAAAGCGGTTCGAGCAATAGTCGCAAACCAATACGACTGCCCAGGGGCAACAAGTCGGCGGTTCGGAACCTGTCGGGCAACCGATTGTCCCCACACAGAATGGTAAACAAAAGACTTTGCGAGTCGAACCGATGGCTTTGCAAGATCCGCAACTCGGTCAGACACTCGGTCGATACCTGCTGGGCCTCGTCAATTAAAAGAACCGGTTTTAACAACGTCGATTGGCAATGGCGCTGCCAACGATCCCGCAGGGATTTGAAGCCGCCATAGCGGTTGGAGGGGGACAAGTTGACGTTGAACAACTCCCCCATTTCCCGGTAAAAGTCCCCCAGTTTGCTTTGGGGGCGTTGCATCACACCGACGGTCAGATCGGGTATTTGTTCGAGTTGATGGGCGATTTTTTGTAGCGTCTTGCTTTTTCCCAATCCCGGTTCGCCGGTGATCAATGCAAAACCGCCGCTCTCGGCCATGGATCGCGCACGCAGGCCGAATGACTCGGTGCCGGGTATGGCATACAAGGCTTCCGGTGGTAAATCTGGCAGGAACGGGTTGTATTTGAGTCCGTACAAGCTACGGATATCGGCATCGTTCATCTTTCTATCTCCTCCTTGGGGATATAAGCCGGGGGCAGACCCGTTGCCGCGTAGTCGGCCATCCATTTTCGAAGCAGCGCCGGTAGCGGTCTATGGGTTGATGGAACCGGCGCCGCCGTATTTCCGTGAGGTTGGATGAGGCGACGTTTTCCGGATGCGTTTTTGGTTTTGTCCTGGGGTAAAAGACGCGCCAGGGGGGCGTCGGTATCCGGATCGACCAGCACCATCTGGCTTCTATCCCATCCGGGCGCCCGTAGGATCACCGATGGCAGATGAGCAAAACGAAAGGGAAGTTCATAACGGATGCCATCGACCACAACGGTGGCATCGCTGCGCCGTGGCCGTCTTGTGATTCGACGCGTAAAGGCCAGGCGAAGCGCGTCACCGTCAGGCGCCGGCCTGGAGACATCGGTACCGCCCAGCAGCCGGTTTAAAGGCGTCGTATTGATTTCGCGGTGGTATTTTCGGTGATAGTCCTGCTCGACCCAGGCTTGGGTTGCTTGGTTGACGAAGGCCAACTGCAGATCTTCGATCCCACGCAACAGCTCCATCAAACGGCTTTCCAACTGTCCCCAAAACGTCTCTTGTTTGCCATTTTGATAAGGCGAATACGCCAAGGTCGTTTGATGATCGATGCCCAACCGTTCCAAACCCCGGCGGGTTTCTTCGGCCAGCATGGCCGCCCCGTTATCGGTCATCAGTGCCCGCGGTAATCCCCGTTTCATGAATGCCTGGGATAAACCATGGATCAGGCACTCTGCCGTTTCGGCCAGATATAATTGCAAATGACAGCAAAGTCGTGAGTGATCGTCGATAATGGCCAGCGCCACGGGGCGGTGCCACGTGCCTTTATTGTCGAGAATGCGGATTTTCGCATGGTGAAAATCGAGATGCCAGAGGCCATGGACATGGGAGACTTCGAACCCGCGTATTTCACGATGCTGTCGTCGCTTTGCGGCTTGTAATTGGCCATCGGTCGGTTGTGCGGGTTCGTTCGTTTTCAGCCAACCGTTTTCGCGCATGCAACGCAGTACGGTTTTGTAACTGGGCACGTCTTTAAGGCTGGCCTGCTCTTTAGCCATTGCCTTCAGGTTGTCGTAGTGCAGTTGAACGTTCCACCGGGGGTAATTTTCGTACTGCTCTTTTAACGCCTGCAATAATGCCTCGGGCATTGACCACCTTACACCCGCGTCCGAACGGATTTTCCGTCCCAAAACGGCGATCGGGTCGGAAGCGCTCCTGGCTTTGTAGTACCATCGTTCGATGGTCGACACACCGAAACTGATCAGCCGATTGGAATCGATGGGATGCCGGTAGTTTTTTTGGGCCAACTGACCGATGGCCTGTTGCAACTCTCCTTTTGGTGGCGGGCAGGACAACAGTTCACCGATCACCGAAAATCGGAATTGTGCCCAGCGCTGCCACATGGGCAATTGGGAATCGCTCATGGGATCTCTCCTTCCTGTTCGCTTCCTCTGGCCTCCCCCATGGAGGCAAACAGGGGCGAATCGAGGGTTGGATACTTGTAGCGGATTGGATCGGGTTTGACATCGGCCGATCTTCTGCGTGAGGCAGAATCAAAACGGTGGCGCCTCACCGACCGAGGCCGTCATGGTCCCAGGGCAAGGGTTCGCAGGCAGTTCACCAGTGCCGTTTCGGGGTCTGCGGTAGCGCTTTCAAATCGGACCAGCAACGCCCTTGGAAGATGACTGGAATGAATCGGTGGGATCAGGCGCCCGGCCAAACGCCGGTAGTTGATTGTCTGGGAAAACAGTTCTTGAAAATACTGTTTCCAGTGGTTGACGGTAGAACGCCACGGTCCGAAAAGGCCTTTGAGTTGCTCCAAGGTGCGGTCTGGATGTCGTCCTTGGCGGAGGGCGGTGGCGATAAAAAGCACCGGCGCCCAGTACACCCGGCGCTGCCAAAACCGAACCGATGGCGGCAGGACACGGCGGCGGCAACCGTCACGCCCGCAGCAAAGGCTATAGCGAAGTTCAAATGCCTTATCAATTTCAGGAGGACCACCACGAGGCTTTCGAGGATAGTTGGCATAGTGTAACGGCCCCCCGCAATAGGGCAGCGGCAAATTCGTGTCCGCTCTGCCAGCTCCAAGTCAATCTTGTGAAGAAGGGAAAATAGCGCTTTGTGATTGAGGATTTCTGGTGATATCATTGTCCCTGCCATTTATGGTTTTTGTGGCAGGAGCCCCCTACGATGCTCTGGCCAAAGAACGCGAGGGGGCTCCATCATTCTTCCCTCACTGTTCTTGTCCATTTCAAGCTATTTTTCCATCATTTTTTGTGTCCGCACTCACGCGACAGGTCCAGCAGGTCACCGATGGTGGAAATCAATCCCTGGGTTTTCTCTTTGGCCCTTGAAAGCAGATGCTCCTCGGATTCGCTGAGCTGCCCCATCAGGTCGTTGAGCACCAAGGCAAGTTGTTCGTGGATGGTGGAAAGCGGGCTCCTGAGTTCATGGGACACCTTAGCCACGAATTCGGATTTAAGCCTGTCCAGAACTTTCATGTTGGTGATGTCGACAATCGTCACCACCGCCCCCAGGCACTCCTTTCGCTCACCCAATACGGGCCTGCCGCGGGCCATGAAAAAACGGTCGTCGCCGATGAAGAATTCGTGGTTTGGAATATCGTCGAAATCCACATGGCGGCCGCTTGAGATTTCCATAATCAGCTTGCACAGGCTCTCGTCCGGAATATAATCGGATACCTCTTTACCGGTCTCTATTTTTTGGTCCAGCGACAATAGCCGCCGAAAGGCTTGATTGATCAGCACAACCCGGCCATCCGCGTTGGTCACCACAATCCCGGTGGGAAGAGAATCGATAATGGTGTGTATCCTGCTTTTCTCGGTTCCCAGGTCGGTGAGCGTTCTTTGCCGCTCTGCCTGCAGGTTGGCGGCTTCCCGCTTAAGAGCTATCTTTTCCAATGCGCGGTTGACAACGATTCGCAGTTGATCGGGCTCGAAAGGTTTGGGGATGAAATCATAGGCACCGCGTTTCATGGCCTCGATGGCGGTTTCGACGGTGGCGAAACCCGTGATTACGATAACCAGTATATCGGGATTCATGGTCTGTATCCGTTTCAGGACCTCCATGCCGTCGATACCCGGCATTTTAAGATCCAAGAGCACAATGGAAACATCGGTGCGTCCGAGGAGATCCAGTCCTTCCTCGCCGTTGTTGGCGGTCAGCGCATGACATCCCATACGGTTGATAATTCGCGCCGATCCTTCCCGGATACCTTCTTCGTCATCAACCACCATTATGTTTACAGTTTCGGGCGTGTTCTGCATGATCGGCTCCTTATTCGGTTTCGTGGGTTGTGGGAAGCTCGATGACAAAGCTGCTGCCGCTGTCGGGACCGCTTTGAACGGAAATTTTGCCATTATGATTTTCGATGATGCCGTAAACGACACTGAGACCCAGTCCGGTGCCCTTGCCTTCTTCCTTGGTAGTGAAAAAGGGCTCGAAAATATGCTCTATATTTTCAGCGGGTATTCCCGGCCCGGTGTCGCTGATCTCTATGCGTACCCGGTCATAATTGGTTGAATCGCGTGTATTGATGGTGATGGTGCCGTTGCCGTCCATGGCCTGTGCGGAATTAATGATGATGTTCATAAAAACATGACCAAGTTGCTGGTAATCGGCCATGACCAAATGAATGGATGGCGCCATTTGCTTTTGGAAGGTGATGTTGTGAAACAGGGTCTGGTTTTCGATTAAAAACAGGGTCCGTTCGATAGCCTTGTTGATATCCAGCGGACGCATGAACTGCCGTGTTTGGCGGGAAAATTCGAGCAGTTCCTTGACGGTCTCGCGGCATCGCTCGGCATCCTTCAAAATACGGCTCAGATCCTGGCGGGCGTTTTCGTTAAGATCGTAGTCCTCGAGCATTAGTTTTGTGTAAAGGGTGATACTCCCCAGTGGGTTGTTCAGTTGATGCGCCACGCCGGCCGACAGCTTGCCCAGGGAAGCCATTTTTTCCGACTGGATCAATTGAAGCTGGGTTTTTTCTAGTTTTTTCTGAATATGAATACGCTCCCGCAAATCGTGAAAAAAGCCTATAGATCCGACTTCCTCTCCATTTTCGTCATAAAGGATTGACGCATATAGACTGATGGGGAAAGCTTCTCCATTTTTTGCGACGGCATTGGTGCGGTACTTTTTCAGCCTGCCCCTGCCCCCTTGATCCTTGCTTCTTATCCTTCGCATGATCTCCCTGGCTTCATCGTTTTCGTAAAGCTGCCAGATGTAAAGCTCGTTCAGTGCCTCATCGACACGGTAGCCGGTCACCTCGGTGGCGGCATCGTTGAAAACGAGAATTTTTCCTTTACGGTTGGCGGCCACCACGGCGTCGCATGCGCTTTGCAAAAGATTGTATAAAAAGGAATTTGTCCGGCGCAGTTCTTCCTCGAGGTTATCCAGGGCGGGCAGTTCGAAATTTAAAATGGCCATTACCGTTTGGCCGTCATCGTCAGTAAACGGATAGGCATACAGGCAGGGGCGCTTGTTTTTGATGAGCGTTTTGACGGAAAGATCCTGTAAGGAAGGAGGCTGGGATGTCAGCTCCTTCACGACCGGGCAGTTGTCACACGGTTCTGAACGATCAAAAAAAACCTGGTGACAACGTTTTTCAGAAAGGCTGCTGTTTCGAATGGCGTCGTCAATTCCAGCCGATGCCAAGATTCGAAAATCCTTGGATACGATAATTAATTTCCGATTGAAGGCCTCCAGGGCCTTAAGCAGTAACCGGCGTTCTTTTTCCGTGCGCATCAGACCTCCCGGGGGGTTGAGGGTTCTGAAACACTCGCGATCGGCAGATTAAAAGATAGTTTCGTAATGTTGTCAACCGCCTTCGTCAATTATCTCAGAGCAATCGATGAGAACCCTCATGCTACGGTGCAATGCCGTAGCGTTCAAGTTTGCGGCGCAGGGTGTTTAATCCGATTCCCAGCAGCCTGGCCGTTTTGGATTTGTTTTTTTGTGTTTGCTCGTAGGCTTTCAAAATATATTCTTTTTCAACGATCGCCAAAGGCTTGATGGGCTCATAAACCGTGTCCGTATTCTCGTTTGTACTATTTTTGGAGGATACAAGGATGTGCGCCGGGAGATGTTCCTCGCGTATGGCTTCGCCTCGGGCAAGATTAACCGCAGACTGCAAAATGGATTTGAGTTCACGGATGTTGCCCGGATACGGGTATTGCATCAAATACCTCAGCGCACTCTTTTCGATAAAGCCTTCTTGGCTGGTATCGTAATACTTTTCGAGGAATTTGCCGGTCAACAGGACGATATCCTCGCGGCGTTCGCGAAGCGGTGGAAGATGTAGCCAGCCTCCCCGAATGCGGTAGTAAAGATCCTTGCGGAATCGCTTTTGGGCGATCATGCGTTCAAGATTTTCATTGGTCGCGGCGATGAACCGCAGGTCAACCTTTTCGCGGTTGTTCGATCCGATTTTTAAGAACTCTCCATCCTGAAGCACGCGTAGCAACTTGCCCTGCAAAGAGAGGGGCAGGTCTCCGATTTCGTCAAGAAAAAGGCTTCCTTTATTGGTGTACTCCAGGTAACCGACCCGGCCGCTCTCTGCCCCGGTAAACGCGCCTTTTGTATGGCCGAAAAACTCGGCCTCGAATAATGAATCGCTCAGCGAAGCCATGTTAATGGGCGTGAACGGATGGCTGGCGCGTGGACTTGCGCCGTGGATGGCGCGCGCCAGAAGTTCCTTTCCGGTGCCGCTTTCGCCGGTGATGAGAATGGGTACCTGGCTGGAGGCGTGAAGTTCGGCCTCCTTGAGAATTTTCAACAGCTTCTTGGACTGGGTGATGATCGGCTTGAATGGCGCTTCGTTGTCGAGGGTGGGCAGATCGTCACGCTTTTCGATGTCTAATAAATCCAGCAATCGCTTTCGTTCGAGCGTTCGTTTAACGGTCAGGGAGAGGTGCTCTGTCGCAACGGGCTTGACCAGATAGTCATAGGCTCCTTTGTGAAGGCATTCCACGGCGATGCGCGCCTCGTTGATGGCAGTTACCATGATACATTCAGTGGGGGGCGAATGGGTTTTGATCACTTCCAGCAAGGAAACCCCGTCCATTTCAGGCATGGTGATGTCTATCAAGGCCAGGTCAAAGGTCTGCCCTTTTTCGATTTCATCGGCCAGTTTCCTGGCATTGTCTTCCAGGCGAACGCGATTGAAACCAATGTCGCCAAGTTTGCGCCCCAGAATTTCAAGATAGTCCCGATCATCGTCGACGATAACCACCGTATTGTTCATGTCCGTCGCCCCTCTTTGATTTGTGCCAAAATGGCATATACCAAAATGGCATCAAATTTATAACATCCTCTTTTATCGGTGTTAATTTTAATTAATATTCCATTTTGGCATATTTGTCGAGAGAAAAACAATGAAGTCAGGGTGTGGAGAAAAAACGCGTAATATCAATTTATTTGTATTTATTTAGGTGGGATATGTTTTCTCAAAAATTTTTGATGAGAAATGGCACATGGTTTGCTGTTCCATAATGGACAGTAATGTTGCATTTTGGACAGCTCAACCGTCACATCAGTTCCTTTGAAAGGCATCGCCGCCTTTCGCGTTAAAAATATTCAATCCATCCATTTTTATAAACGATTGTCACTTCTATTTTGTAGCAACCATGAGGGGATCTTCTTATGCATTTAAAAAACAAATTAGATACCGGCAAATTTGTCACTCTTGCGGAGATGCAGCCGCCGAAAGGGGTGAATGTGTCGGCCATGGTGGACAGTGCCACACGCGTCGGCAAGGCAGTGGATGCCTTCCTGGTGCCGGAGATGGGTAACGCCGTGATGCGCATGAGTTCTCTGGGAGGAGCCGTGATCCTGCAAGCCAAAGGGGTTGAGACCATCATGCAGGTGAACGCAAGAGACCGTAATCGCATTGCACTCCAGGCGGACCTGTTGGCTGCCTACGCTTGCGGGATAATCAATGTAATGGGCGTTTCCGGAGAAGATCCCAGCCTTGGCGATCATCATCAAACCATGGCCGTGAACGATATCGATCTGAAAGAATTGCTGGAAGCGATAAAAATTCTCCAGACCGGAAAGGACATGGCCGGCAACGAACTTTCCGGAGCGCCGGCATTCCTGGTGGGCGCACGCGTCAATGCCCGGGCCAACGGAGATGCGCTGTCTCATGAATTAAATGCCATGGAAGCCAAAAAAGAGGCAGGGGTTGATTTTTTTATCGCGCCGCCGGCCTTCGATCCAGAGGCGTTTGCTGAATTCATGGAGAAGGTGGACCTTAAGCAAACGCTCGTTTTACCCACCGTAATGCTTCTTAAATCTGTCGGTATGGCCCGCTATCTGGATCGGCATCTAAACGTCTCCGTTTCCAAGGAGATTATCAAGCGCATGATGCATGCACCGGATAAGGCCATCGAAAGTCTCGTCATTGCTTCCGAAACCATAAACGCATTGAAGGAGGCGGGGTTTGCCGGCGTCCTCATATCCGCCATGGGGTGGGAGGATAAGCTGCAAAAGCTGATGGACATGGTTTAAAACGTCTTGCTTCTATTAAAAAATAAAGAGGAAAAGTAATGGCGGAAAAAGCAAAACCAAAAGAGAAGGATGTTATCGGCAGCGCCTTGGTTGTTGGCGGCGGTATTGCCGGAATACAAGCAGCGCTTGACCTTGCAGATTCGGGCTATTTTGTCCACATGACTGAGACCAAGTCAGCCATTGGCGGTGTCATGGCCCAACTTGACAAGACCTTTCCCACCAACGACTGCTCCATGTGTATTATTTCCCCCAAGCTGGTCGAGTGCGGTCGTCATCTCAACATAGATCTCATGACCCTGACCGAGATCGAAGAGGTGTCCGGCGAGGTGGGCAATTTCACGGTCAAGCTGCGTCAGAACGCACGTTACATCGAAATGGACAAGTGTACGGCTTGCGGGGAGTGTTCCAAGGTCTGTCCCATCGAGACCCCCAATATGTTCGATGAAGGTCTGCGTGACCGCAAGGCCGCTTTCAAACTCTACCCCCAGGGCATGCCCAGCGCATATGCCATTGATAAACGCGGCACCGCGCCCTGTAAGGCGACCTGTCCGGCCCATGTGAGTATTCAAGGGTATGTCGCCCTAATCAATGATGGTCGCTACAAGGAAGCCTTGGCGCTTTTCAAGAGCGAGCACCCGTTTCCGGGCGCCTGCGGCAGGGTTTGCCATCATCCTTGTGAGAGTGAGTGTTCCCGCAATGATGTGGACGAGCCACTGGCCATTCGCGAACTGCACCGCTTTCTCGCCGATTACGAAAGACAAAGTGGCGAGAAGTTTGTCCCTGAAATCACGGCCGAGAAACGCGATGAAAAGATTGCGATCATCGGCTCCGGCCCGGCGGGCGTGACGGCGGCCTACTTCCTTTTGCAACAGGGGTATGGCGTGACCATCTTCGAAAAGATGCCCGAGCCGGGGGGCATGATGCGCTATGGAATCCCGGAATATCGCCTTCCCAGGGACATCCTGGCCGAGGAAATTGATGTGGTGCGCCAAATGGGGGCCGAGATCAAATGCGGCGTCACCTTCGGTTTGGATGTGACCCTGGAAAGTCTCAAGGCCGACGGTTACGGCGCTTGCTTCATGGCCATCGGCCTGCACGGCGGCCGCAGATTGGGCGTGGAAAACGAGGATATCGAAGGTGTGCTCCAGGGGGTTGATTTTCTGCGGGAAGCCTCCATGGGCAAGGACTTTGACCTGGGAGAAGACGTGATTGTCGTGGGTGGCGGTAACGTGGCCATCGATGTCGCTCTGACCGCCAAGAGAAAAGGCGCCAAGAACGTCACCCTGATCTGCCTGGAAAAACGTGAGGAGATGCCTGCCTGGGAACATGAAATTCAGGAGGCCCTGGAAAGCGAAATCAATATCGTCAACAGCTTCGGCCCCAAGTCCTTTCTTATCGACAAAAGCCAACGGGTGTCGGGCATCGACTTCAAGACCTGTACGGCGGTGTTCGATGAGAACGGCCGCTTCAATCCCAGTTATAAAGAAAACGAATGCCGGCCATTCTTTGGTGATACGGTGATTATCGCCATCGGGCAAAGCACGGACCTCACAGGCATCAAGGAGCAGGGCATCGCTATTTCCCGTCCCGGTGACCCTGCAAACACCCATCGATTGGGTTTTTGCCGGCGGTGATGCCTTTTACGGCCCCAAATCGGTGGTTGACGCGGTTTCCTGCGGCAAGGAGGCCGCCGAGAGCATTCATCGTTTCATCAACGGAATGGATCTTGCCGAAGGTCGGCAAAAGCAGTGGGATTTCCATAAGCCGGATGTGAGCCAGGAGCCACAAAAAGCGCGGACACCGGTGCGTTGCCTGGAGCCGGAAGGCCGGGAATGCAACTTTCTGGAAGTCTCCCATGGTTTCAATGAGGAAGAGGCCAAGAGTGAAGCCATGCGTTGTCTCAAGTGTGGACTTTGCTCGGAATGCTATCAGTGTGTGGACGCCTGCCTGGCCGATGCGATCAACCACGACATGATCGCCGAGGAGAAAACCATCAACGTGGGCGCCATCATCCTCGCCCCCGGGTTCACCCCTTTCGACCCCACAGGCCATAAGACCTATCCCTATGCATCGCACCCCAATGTGGTCACCAGTCTGGAGTTTGAGAGAGTTCTCAGTGCGTCGGGTCCTTTCGAAGGCCATTTGGTGCGGCCATCGGATCACAAGGAGCCGGACAAGATCGCCTGGCTCCAATGCGTGGGCTCCCGCGACATCAACTGTTCGGATTATGGCTATTGCTCCTCGGTGTGCTGCATGTACACCAACAAGCAAACGGTCATTGCCAAGGAGCATAGCGAAAAGCCCCTGGATACGGCGGTTTTTTTCATGGATATGCGCACCTACGGCAAGGAGTTCGAGAAGTATTACATGCGAACCAAGGAGGAGAAGGGCGTTCGCTATATCCGTTCCAAGGTGCACACCATCGATCCGGCGGAGAATGACAACCTGCGGCTGCGCTACATAACCGAAGAGGGCGAGGTCAAGGAAGAGGATTTCGATATGGTGGTGCTGGCCGTGGGCCTGGCCCCCAACAAGGAATCGGTGAGCCTGGCTAAAACCATGGGCATCGATCTCAACAAGCATCTGCATGCTGCAACGACGACGCTGGCACCGGTCAGCTCTTCCCGTCCGGGCGTATTCGTGTGCGGCGCCTTTCAGGAGCCCAAGGATATTCCCCAGTCGGTCATGGAGGCTTCGGCGGCGGCCTCGACAGCCACCAGCCCCCTGGCCTCGGCACGCGGATCGTTGATTCGAACCAAGGAACTTCCTCCGGAAATCGACGTTTCCGACCAGGAGCCGCGCATTGGTGTATTTGTCTGCAATTGCGGCATCAACATCGGCGGCGTGGCCGACGTGCCCGCCATAAGAGAATACGCGCGAACCCTGCCCGATGTTGTGCATGTGGAGGACAATCTCTTTACATGCAGCCAGGATACCCAGGACAAGATGAAAGAGGTGATCAAGGAGAACAACATAAACCGCGTGATCGTGGCTTCCTGCTCACCCAGAACTCACGAACCGCTTTTTCAGGAGACCATCCGCGATGCCGGCCTGAATAAATATCTGTTCGAAATGGCAAACATCCGTGATCAGAACACCTGGGTGCATATGAACAATCCCGAGCTTGCAACTGAAAAAGCCAAGGACTTGGTACGCATGGCCGTTGCGAAGGCCGCCTATATAGAGCCTTTGCACCAGGTTCGTTTGAGCGTCACCCAGAAGATACTGGTGGTGGGCGGTGGTGTGTCCGGCATGGAAGCCGCCCTGGGCGTTGCAGATCAGGGGCTGCCGGTATTTCTCGTGGAGCGGGGCAATCGGCTGGGGGGCGTGGCCCATAACCTGGTTTCAACCTGGCAGGGCGAACCGGTCGCGCCTTACCTGGATAACCTGATCGAAAAGGTGAGAAGCCACGCCAATATAAGGGTCTTCATGAAAACGGAGCCCATTGAGACCACGGGTGGCATGGGCAATTTCACCACCACCCTGATGACCGCCGGGGAAACCCTGACCCAGACCGTGGTGGAACACGGTGCCACCATTCTGGCGACCGGCGGCAAGGAGTACACGCCCACTGAATACCTTTATGGCGAGAACCCCGATGTTCTCACTCATTTTGATCTTGATGGGATGCTCAAGTCCGATGACGAGCGGTTGGCCAAGGCCGGCAGTGTGGCCTTCATCCAGTGTGTGGGCTCACGGACCAAAGAGCGCCCTTATTGCAGCCGGCTTTGCTGTACACATACGGTAAAAAGCGCACTCACCCTGAAGGCGCGTGATCCGGAACTAAGCGTTTACGTCCTTTACCGGGATATGCGCACCTATGGGTTCAGGGAGGAGTTGTACAAGGAAGCCCGCGAAAAAGGCGTGATTTTCATGCGCTACAATATAGAGGACAACCTGCCCGAGGTTCGCACCGCCAACGACGGCAAGCTTAGAGTCAAGATCCGAGACCATGTTTTGCAGATGCCTATTGAAATCGCACCTGATTTATTGGTCCTGGCCACGGCGGTGCTGCCCAATGAGAACAAGGATCTCTTCGATCTCTTCAAGGTGCCCATCAACGCCGAAGGCTTTCTGGTGGAAGCGCACGCCAAATTGAGACCGGTGGACTTCGGCTCAGAGGGCATCTTCATGGCGGGCCTGGCCCATTATCCCAAACCCCTTGATGAATGTATCGCCCAGGCCCGCGCATCGGTTTCCCGGGTAATGACCATCCTGTCTCGGGATTCGATCATGGTGGGCGGTGTGGTGGCAGAGGTTGACCCGGACAAGTGCGCGGTTTGCGTCACCTGTGTACGCACCTGCCCCTATCACATTCCTTATATCGGCGAAGAGGGACACGCGTTGATCGATCCCGCCGAATGTCATGGGTGCGGCTGCTGCGTTTCCGAGTGTCCGGGCAAGGCGATCCAGCTGAAGCATTTCACGGACGAGCAAATCGTGGCCAAAACCGCAGCGCTTTTCGAGAAGAAGAAAGGGCAGGCGGCTTGATAAAATTGGAACATGGGCGCCAATAGCCCCGGCAGCCTGAGAACCATGGGCGTCCATACTTGAAACCCTTGTTACCTTTATCGGAGAAAAGTCATGAGCGAAAACTTCGAACCCCAGATTCTGGCTTATTGCTGCAAGTATTGTGCATATGCGGCGGCGGATCTGGCTGGCTCCATGCGGCTGAATTATCCAGGCAACATCAAGGTGATTCAGGTTCCGTGCAGCGGTCGCGTGGATATACTTCACCTGCTGACGGCAATCGAGCGCGGAGCCGACGGCGTGTATGTGGCCGGATGCATGGAGGGCGAATGCCATTTTGTCGAGGGCAACCTCAAGACCCGGCGCAAGGTGGAGTCGGTTCAACGCATCCTGCAGGAACTCAGCATCGAACCGGAGCGTGTACAGATGTTCAACCTCTCATCCGCCATGGGCCCTCGGTTCGCCGAGATCGCCAGCGAGATGACTGAAAAAATAAGAACGCTGGGTCCCACCCCGGTCAAAATTTAAACGGTCCGGCGACCTGTTGTGTCGCATTTGGACACTAAAGAGGTGAAACCATGATAGTTGCCGATCGAAAATCTCTGGAAGAGATCTTGGACATGATCAAGCCGTATAGCAAAATTCTCATCGTGGGTTGTAAGGGATGCGTCACTGTCTGCAATGTGGGAGGCGCCAAGGAGGTGGGGGTGTTGGCGGCTTCCCTGAAAATTGGGCGCAAGAAGGAGAACCAGCCCGTCGAAATCGATGAGAAAACCTTGGAGCGCCAGTGCGATCCTGAATATATCGAACAGCTCCGGGACATCCACGACCAGTACGATGCAGTGCTTTCCATGGCCTGCGGGGTTGGTCCCCAATTTCTCGCCGAAGCCTATCCGGGCCAGAAATTTTTTCCCGCGGTAAACACCAAGTTTTTTGGCGGGGCGGTGCAGCACGGCATATGGGAAGAACGCTGCGCCGGTTGCGGCACCTGTATCATCCACTATTATGACGGGCTATGTCCCATAGCGCGCTGCTCCAAGAGCCTGCAACACGGACCTTGCGGCGGCAGCGCCAGCGGCAAGTGCGAAATCTCCAAGGAAGTGGAATGCGTCTGGGACACCATCGTCAAGAAGAAGATGGAGCAAGGCCGGCTCGAGGATTTGCGCAATATCCGAATGGCCAAGGACTGGCAGACGGCTAGGGACGGCGGACCACGCAAAAGCATAAGGGAGGAGTTGGTGCAATGAGCAATAACGGATATAAATCGGGGAGCAACTTGGAGAAAGTGCTCAAGGCCGGCCATTTTGCCTTTACCGGCGAATGCGGACCGCCCAAGGGCGCCAACGTAGAACACCTTAAGGAAAAATTCGAACACTTACGCGGCATGGTTGACGCGGTGAATGTCACCGACAACCAGACGGCCGTGGTGCGGATGTCCAGTGCGGCCGCCTCGGCCATCATGGTCGACAACGGCATTGAACCAAACTTTCAGATGGTCTGCCGCGACCGTAATCGCCTGGCCATGATGGCCGACATACTGGGCGCTTATTCCCTGGGTGTGAGAAACATGCTCTGCCTTTCCGGCGACCATCAGCACTTCGGCAACCATCCACAGTCGAAGAACGTCTACGATATCGACTCCATGCAGCTAATCGCCATGGTGAAGAAGATGCGCGACGAGGGCAAATTTCTCAACGAAGAGGAGATCGACGAACCGCCTCGGATGTTTATCGGCGCCGCCGCCAATCCCTTTGCCGATCCTTATGAGTTCCGTATCTATCGGCTGGCCAACAAGATTGACGCCGGGGCGGATTTTATCCAGACGCAGTGCATTTACAATATGCCGCGCTTCAGGGATTTCATGAAAAAGGCGGTGGACATGGGCCTGGCGGAAAAAGCCTACATACTGGCCGGGGTAACGCCCATGAAAAGCGCCCGCATGGCCCAATACATGGCTAAGATGGTGCCGGGCATGGACGTTCCGGAGGAGTTGATCGAGCGCCTGAAGGGTGCGGGAAAAGGCAAGCAGGCCGAAGAGGGCATTAAATTCGCCATCGAACAGATCGACGAGTTCAAGGAGATGGGAGGCGTGGCCGGCGTTCACCTGATGGCCATCGAATGGGAACACAAGGTGCCGGAGATCGCGGAGCGCGCCAAGGTGCTGCCAAGGCCCAAGATCGAATAGATAATTTGCTCAGGCTGCTGATGTAAAAGGACTCAGCTATAAATAAAGGAGAATTTTTATGAACGAAAAAAAACGAATATTGGTTGTGGACGACGAGCCCGATTTCTGCTCTATTGTTCAGGGAAATCTTGAAAAAGAGGGGTTCGAGGTCGATGTTGCCTATGACGGCGCCCAGGGTTTGGAAAAGGTCAAGGCCAACCCGCCGGATGCGATCGTGCTGGATGTCATGATGCCGGAAAAAGACGGCTACGAGGTCTGCAAGGAATTGAAAGCCGATAAAGCCTATGCCGAGATTCCCATCGTCATGCTCACCGCCGTGGCATCCCATGTCACCTCTACGCGCTATTCTCATTACGACGGCATGAGCATGGAAGCGGACGATTATCTTCCCAAGCCGGCATCGGCCGAGGAGATCACGGAGAGTTTGAAAGGTTTGTTGGGTATTTAACGAACAAATTTAAAACGGCCCTCAACCGGTGTACCGGTCCTGGCCCAAAAGGGGCGGGTCCGGGCCGGTAAGTCGGCGGCTTTCCGGATTCGGATATCGAAAAATGTTCACTCCTGGTAACAAGAATCGCTTCCAACCGTGCGTTCCGCAACAAGCACGATCAAATGAGAACTGAGTGTTTTTGTCCGGGTCCGGAAAGCCCTTCCCAAATCGAGGCCCAATCCAATGGCGCATGCTTCCGTAATCGTGGATTCGGCGATTGATCACCAGACCAAGGTGTTTTGTATTATCAGCGATCAACGGGTCTTTCGATCAAAATCGCCGGAAATCTTTAATGCGGTGTTCGAACGAACGGGAATCAGGGGGGCCTATGTCCCCTTGATGATCGCGAGGGAGGATATCGGCAAGGCCTTGGAATGCCTGCAGGTGCTCAACGTTGCCGGCGCCAATATCACCGCGCCGTTCAAGGAGATGGTGCTGCCCTACCTGGATGTGCTTTCCGAGGGCGCCAACATCATCGGCGCGGTCAATACCATCGTTTGTAAAGACGGAGAACTCAAGGGGTACAACACCAATGCCATCGGCATCATGGATGCGCTCAACCGAGTCGGCTTCGATGTTGCCGGAAAAAAGGCGTTGGTCATCGGCACCGGAGGGGCTGCGCGGGCCGTGGTGTTCATCCTTAATTGGCTGCGGGCCGATAGCGTGATCGTGGCCGGCAGGGACGATGCCAATACCCGCCGCATCGCCGATCAGTTCGATTGCACGTCGCGGTCGCTGGAGGATTTAGGCGCCTTTCCCTTGTCCGCCGATATCCTCATCAACGCCACATCCGTTTCCAACAAGGGTGAAAGTGCACAGTTGACCGGGATTGTCGAAAACATGCGAATTCATAACTGCGAACTGGTTTTCGATCTTAATTACGGCCAGAAGGAAAGTCTTTGGCAAAGCCTTGCCGTCGCCAACGGCACTTCTTTCATGGACGGACTTTCCACTTTGGCATATCAGGCCAAGCGCACCTTTCTGCTCTGGACCGGTCGGGAAATTCCCCACCAGGAGTTCCTTAAACCGCTTGGTTGAGATGTGCACCGATGGTTTTTTCCCAGAACGAAAAATAAAAAAGGAGACCATGGGCCTCCCGATTTTGTCTCCCTTGGATTGGGTCTATTTCGCCAATCCCTAACAGCAGGCCAGACGATGGAATCAGGTCTCGGACTGCCTCTTGAATTTCTCCTGAAACATGAGCACCTTCTTGATGTAATTTCGGGTCGTTTTAAATGGCGGAATGCCCCCGTAGTTGCGAACGTGCCGGGAGCCTGCATTGTAAGCCGCAAGTGCGAGCTGTACGTTGCCGTCGAAGCGGTCCAGCAGCAATCTAAAATATCGTACACCGCCATATATATTCTCACTGGGATCATAGATGTCGCGCACGCCGAGGGCCTCGGCCGTCGACGGCATCAATTGCATCAGCCCGCCGGCGCCCTTTTCCGACCTGGCGTTGGGGTTGAATCCGGATTCTGCAAAAATAATGGCCCGCACCAGGCAAGGGTCCACCTCATACTCCCCGGCTACCTGTGTGATAATTCCCTGAAACGGATGGCTTTCTTTAGGCCGCGCCTTATGTTTTGCGGGAGCCGGCACGGCGATGGCCACGCGTTGGTCGGCCTCTGTTTCGGCGCAGTCAGCTGCCGGCAACGAATCATCCTCCGATGCGGGCTTTTGCGCCGGTTGTGATGGGCCGTCGGTTTTTTCGTGAAAGGGAGAGCTCGCCACCACCGTGGGCCTGTTGGTGAGTGTACAGGCAAATGCCAGCAAAACGGCGCATGCGACCAGGCTTACCCAAAATCTGATGTCCCTATTGTTGCCATCAGAGGCTTTCTTGAAAAAAGAGAAGATTAACGGCATGGCAAATGTCCGGCAGCAAAAGTGGAAAGCAAAAATGCCAGTGAGAAATTGAACATAAGCAGGATCTCCTTTCATCGTCCAGAACTCGCGCAGAACGACGCAAACCAATTATAATCAGTGATTCCAACGAGATCGCAAATTTTTTTAAGCGATTCAATCAGTTTTATGCTTGATATTGAGGAGAATTATCGGCGCTTTGTGGTTTGGCTTTAAGAGAATTTTGCAAAATTCAAAAAAGGAACCAAAGGTGGGTCCTGTTATTTAGTGAGTACTTAGCCGGGTTTCAATTTTCTCATCTAACCTTTCATGCTTGCTTTTTATACAGGCCTTGACAGTTTTCTCACAATGGATGCTGATTACTGACGATACAGATGCCCGAATTTCTCATTAAAAAGGGGAGGCCGAAGCCTCCCCCCAACTTCTGTAGCCTTTTGCAGCAGGCTTATTTCACTCTGCCCTCACGCCAGGCTTTGATCAACTCGTCATAATCGACGGTTTCGCCCTGGGGCTTTTCATTGGCCAGCTTGGCTTTGGGTGAACCCGGCTGATTCAGCCAATAGGATTCGTCTTTTTTGGGATTGAGCTTGGGACCGCAGTCGCCCTGGGTTTTGGAGCGGGCGATACGTTCCAGGACCCTGTCCATTTCCTTGGCCAGGTTGTCCATGGCGGTATCCACGGTGACTTCGCCGGAAACGGCCTCACCAATATTCTGCCACCAGAGCTGGGCCAGTTTGGGATAATCCGGCACGTTGACGCCGGTGGGCGTCCAGGCCACGCGGGCCGGGCTGCGGTAGAATTCCACCAGGCCGCCCAGTTTGGGGGCACGCTTGGTGAAGGATTCATGCCGGATGTCGCTGTCCCGGATGGGGGTCAGGCCCACATGGGATTTTTTCAGGGAGGTGGTCTTGCACACGCAAAACTGAGCGAAGAGCCAGGCTGCCTTGCGTCGATCCAGCGGGGTGCTCTCCATAAATGTCCAGGAGCCGCAATCCTGGTAGCCCAGCTTCATGCCCTCTTCCCAATAGGGGCCATGGGGCGAGGGAGCCATGCGCCATTTTGGGGTGCCGTCTTCGTTGACCGTCGGGCCGGGTTCGACCATGCTGGGCAGAAAGGCAGTGTACCAGAAAATCTGCTGGGCCACGCTGCCGTTGGCCAGGAAGGGCAGGTAGGTGTAAAAATCCATGCCCAGGCTGCCCGGAGGGGCGTATTTTCTCAGCCAGTCCATGTATTTTCTCAGGGAGTATTTTGCCGCCGGGCTGTTGGCCGCTCCGCCGCGAGCAACCGTGGCGCCCACGGGTTGACAGCCTTCCATGCGGATTCCCCATTCGTCAACGGGCTTGCCGTTGGGAAGCCCCTTGTCGCCGGCGCCGGCCATGGAAAGCCAGGCATCCGTGAAGCGCCAGCCCAGGTCCGGGGCTTTCTTGCCGTAGTCATTGTGGCCGAAGACCGCCTTGCCGTCGATTTCACGAACATGCTCGGTGAAGAATTCGGCGATGTCCTCGTAAGCCGACCAGTTGACCGGTACGCCCAGTTCATAACCGTAGATCTTTTTGAATTCTTTACGGAAGTCCTCGCGTTTGAACCAGTCGTAGCGGAACCAGTAAAGGTTGGCGAATTGTTGATCGGGCAGTTGGTAAAGCTTGCCGTCCGGACCGGTGGTGAACGATTTGCCCATGAAGTCGTCGATATCAAGGGTCGGCAGGGTGACATCCTTGCCCTCGCCGGCCATGAAGTCGGTCAGAGGCATGACATAGCCATAACGGGCATGGGTGCCGATCAGGTCGGAGTCGTTGATCCAGCCATCATAGATATTCTGACCCGAGGCCCACTGGGTTTGCAGCTTTTCGATGACGTCGCCTTCCTGGATCAGGTCGAAGGATACCTTGATGCCGGTAATCTCCTCGAAAGCCTTGGCCAGGGTCTTGGCTTCGTATTCGTGGGTGGGAATGGTTTCCGAGACCACCTTGATGTTCATGCCCTTAAATGGCTTGGCGGCGTTGATGAACCATTTCATCTCTTCGAGCTGCTGTTTTTTTGTGAGGGTCGAGGGCTGAAACTCATCATTGACCCATTTCTTGGCAGCATCCATGTTTGCCGCGGCCGGGCCGGCCGCCACGGCGAACATCAGCGCCAAGGCCATACTGAATAGAACCGATTTTTTAAACATTCCTTTCATGCGTCTCCTCCTTATAGCCTTCGGGGGGGTGGGGGTGGGACCTGTCGGACGCCGTCGCGGTCGTGAAGGCTGAAACCGTCCAGCGAGAGGCAAACGTCCTTGTTAACATGCAGTAACTAAAACCTAAATTAGGCGATTCAAATTTTGGTCTCGATGGAAATCATATTAATCATAATGCAATGCGCCATGATTACCTTCCAAAATTTAAAACCCATTGGGTTTGCCGATCTCACCGCATCTACGGCGTTTGATGTCTTCCCGCATAGCCTGCTATAGCGGAAAGACATCCGCCTTGTATATGCGGCAAGCTCGACAATCGCCTAACTTAGGTAAAAAGAAGACCACGTTATCGATCACGGCTTGTATGGCCGGCAACGTTTTCTACCCCTTTGCAAAAACGGAAAGCGCTGCTTGCCATCGATGACCGTGCGCCGGTTTATCCCCAGCGCATGACCACAATCAGCCAGACGATCGAAATCGGCATTGCAAACCATAGATTAAGGTCGGTCAGGCCCAGCCAGGCGAGGTGAATATAGGCGGAGCCCAATAATCCGACAAAAAAACGGGTGCCCCGGGTAGTAGGAATCCTGAGAAACCCGCTGCGTTCGATTGTTGGCGAAACCAACTCCCAAATGAACATGCCGGCAATCATCAAGAGGATCATGCTGAAAAAAATCGCCGTGGTCGTCGTCCAGTACATCCATTCCAAATGCATAGTGACGCCTCCTTACACGCGACCCAGGGCAAAACCCTTGGCAAGATGGTTGCGTACGAACCAGATGACCAGCGCGCCCGGTACGATGGTGAGGATTCCGTTGGCGGCCAGAAGGCCCCAGTCCAGGCCGGTGGCGCTGATGGTGCGGGTCATGGTGGCGACAATGGGCTTTGCTTCGGTGACCGTCAGGGTTCGGGCAAAGAGAAGTTCGACCCAACTGAACATGAAGCAGAAAAAGGCCGTGACACCCACGCCTGCGCGGATCAGCGGCAGGAACAAAACGAAAAAGAAGCGCGGGAATGAGTAGCCGTCGATAAAGGCGGTCTCATCGATTTCCTTGGGTATGCCGGACATAAACCCTTCCAGAATCCAGACGGCCAGCGGGACGTTGAACAGACAATGGGCCAGGGCTACGGCAATATGGGTGTCGATCAGGTTAAACGTGGAATACAGTTGAAAATAGGGCAGTAAAAACACCGCCGGCGGCGCCATGCGGTTGGTCAAAAGCCAGAAGAACATCTGCCCGTCGCCGAGAAATTTATAACGCGAAAAAGCATAGGCGGCCGGCAGGGCAAAGGCCAGGGACATGATCGTGTTCAGGCTGACATAGATCATGGCGTTGATATACCCCGAATACCAGGTTTGATCGGTGAAGACTTTGATATAGTTTTCCAGGGTCATGTTGGCCGGGTAGAGGGAAAAATTGCTCAAAATGTCGGCGTTGCTGCGCAGCGACATATTTAGCATCCAGTAAATGGGGATCAGCAGCAGTATAAAATAGAAGATCAGAGCCAAAGATCGTTTTTGGATTTTCATGATGGGCTGTCTCCTTTGCCGACATTTAGAAGCGCCTGGTAGAAAACGAAACTGAACAGCAGTACGATGAGAAAATAGATCAGGGAGAACGCCGCCGCCGGGCCGAGGTCGAATTGGCCGGTGGCCAGTTTGACCAGGTAGATGGATAGAAAAGTGGTCGAGTTGCCCGGTCCGCCGCCGGTCAGGGCAAAGGGCTCGGCGTAGATGAGAAAGCTGTCCATCCAGCGTAGTAGAACGGCGATGGTGAGTACGCCGCGCATCTTGGGAAGTTGAATATAGAGGAACACCGACCATTTTGACGCACCGTCGATCTTGGCGGCCTGATAGTAGGCTTCGGGGATGGCGCGCAAACCGGCGTAGCACAGCAGCGCCACCAGCGGGGTCCAGTGCCAGACCTCCATGGCCATCAGGGTGATCCAGGCATAGGACGGCCTGGCGGTGTGGTCGAAGGGTACCTTGAGAATATCCAGGCTATTGATGCCGACACCGAACAGCCCGATGTCCGGTCGGGTGAAAATAATCCAGATGGTGCCGATCACGTTCCAGGGAATCAGCAGCGGAATGGCTATGGTGACCAGGCTGGCGGAGGCGGCCCACCCCTTTTTGGGCATGGCCAGGGCGATCAGGATGCCCAGGGGGATTTCGATCAGCAGAACCAGACCCGAGAAGAGAAATTGGCGTCCGAGGGCATCGTGCAGACGATGGTCGGTCAACATCTCCTTGAACCACTCGGTGCCCACGAAAACGGCATTGCCCGGCCCGAAAATATCCTGGATGGAGTAATTGACCACCGTCATCAAAGGGATGATGGCGCTGAACGCAACGACGACGAAAACCGGCAGCACCAGATACCAGGCACGATTGTCTTCCCACTTGTCCAAGGGCTTCTCCTTTTCTCTTTATTTAACCAGCCTTTCGTCGGCGAACAATTTGGTGCGCTCGGGCGGAAATTTCAACCAGGCCCTGTCTTCCGGTATTGGGTGCCCTTCGGGGATACGGGCGCGCAGGGTATGGCCGTTAAAGGCGGCCGTGAGAATTTTAAAGGCGCCTTGATCGTCCACGGCTTTCATGGCGACCGGAATCCCGCCGTCCACGGCACCGGCATGCACTTCCAGGTGCATGGGCCTGATGCCCAGTTCCAGATTGCCGCCCGCCTCGCCGCCAAGGGACGCCGTCTGCGGATCCAGGGCAATGGTCGCGTTATCCACCCGGGCGTTTTGCCCTTCGATGGTGCAGGGCAGAAAGTTCATCCCCGGGCTGCCGATGAAATAGCCCACGAATTTGTGTTTGGGGTTTTCGAACAATTCCTGCGGCGTTCCCACCTGCACGATTTCGCCGTTGTTCATCAGGATCACTTGTTTGGCAAAGGTCAGGGCCTCCACCTGGTCGTGGGTGACATAGATCAGGGTCAGTCGCAATTGCTCGTGGATCTCCTTGAGCTTGCGCCGCAATTGCCATTTCAGGTGGGGATCGATAACGGTCAGCGGTTCGTCGAAGAGTACGGCCGCCACGTCGCTGCGCACGAGCCCGCGTCCCAGGGAAATTTTCTGTTTGGCATCGGCGGAAAGGCCCGCCGCTTTTTTATGCATGACGTCGGTCAGGTCGAGCATCTCGGCCACTTCCCGCACGCGCCGGTCGATATCGGCCTTACCCACCCCTCGGTTTTTCAAGGGGAAGGCCAGGTTTCCGAACACGGACATGGTGTCGTAGAGCACGGGAAATTGAAAAACCTGGGCGATATTCCGTTTTTCCGGCGGCAGAACGGTCACATCCACACCGTCGTATAACACCCGTCCCTTGCTGGGTCTGAGCAATCCGGAAATCACGTTGAGCAAGGTGGTCTTGCCGCAGCCCGACGGCCCCAGAAGGGCGTAGGCCCCGCCATCCTCCCAGGTGGTGTCGATCTCCTTTAAGGCGTAATCCGACGGCTGCTTGGGATCGGGATAATAGGAGTGGGCAATATGATCGAATTCGATGCGCGCCATGACGGTCTCCTGCGTAAGGGCTAGGCCACCTGTGGAGCGGCCACCAGCCGACCGGTGGTGTCATATACAAACAGGTGTTCCGGGTTGATGAAAACGGTGATCTCGCTTCCCATTGAATAGGTGTTCACGCCGTTTTGCTGCACCACGAAGGCCTGTTTTCCGTGATTTACATAGATGAAGGTTTCCGAGCCGTTGATTTCGGACAGTTCCACGGTTCCGGCAATGGGGATATCCGCCTCTTCCCGACGGGAAAGCCACAGGTGGTTGGATCGAAAGGCAAACCGATAGCTTCCCTCGGCCAGCCCGGCCAGCTGTTTGGTCAGGGGGATCGGGACGCCTTCTCCCATGACCGCCTCCCCGGATAAGATGCTCCCATCCAGGGCGTTGATGGGAGGGTCGCTGAACACTTCCGCGGCCCGCAGGGTTTCGGGACATTGGTAAACCTTGGCTGTGGGTCCGGTCTGCAATATGTGTCCCTCGTCGAGAACAAGACTGTTTCCGCCCATCATCAGGGCTTCGGAAGGCTCCGTGGTGGTGTATACGACGATGGCCGACCGTTTTTTAAATATTTCCTGAAGCTCCACCCGAAGCTCTTCACGCAGCTTGTAGTCCAGGTTGACCAGGGGTTCGTCCAGGAGCAGAAGCTGAGCCTCTTTTACCAGTGCGCGGGCAATGGCGGTGCGTTGCTGCTGGCCTCCGGATAATTCCGCCGGCACCCGGTCCAGCATTTCCTCCAGGTGGAGAATCGCGGCCGTATCACGAACGCGCCGGTCGATTTCCTTTTTGGAGATGCCGCTGATTTTAAGGGGAGAGGCGATGTTGTCGTAAACGGTGAGAGAGGGATAATTAATGAACTGCTGGTAAACCATGGCGACGCTTCTTTTGCGTACTGAAACGCCGGTCACGTCTTTTCCGTCAACAATGATCCTGCCGGTGGTGGGACGGTCCAGACCGGCTATGATTCTAAGCAGGGATGTTTTGCCGGCCAAGGTTCTGCCCAGGATGACATTGCGTGAACCGGGGGCGAACTCCAGATTAATTTCCGACAGGTGTGTTTCCCCTCCGACGATTTTGGTGATGCCCTGGAGAATCAGACCCATGGTTTCAGCTCCGAATTGTTATGAAAAACAAAAGGATCAAATTAGCAGGTTCTCTGGTGTATTTTTCGATCTTGTTAGCATTATGATAATATTTTCGCAAGCGAAAACTTGTGCAACCGTCAGGCAACGAACAGATCCACCTCGGCGGCGGCTATGATTTCCGATAATCCGGGCGGCGGCTGCCGGTCGGTGAACAGGCCGTCGATTTCGGAGATATTGCCCAGCCGGACCATGGCGTTACGGCCGAATTTTGTGTGGTCGGCGGCCAGAAAGACGCTTCGCGAATTGTCGATGATGGCCCGAGCGGCCCGCACCTCGCGATAGTCGAAATCCAGCAGGGTGCCGTCCATGTCGATGCCGCTGATGCCGATAATGCCGTAATCCACCTTGAACTGGTTGATGAAGTCGATGGTCGCCTCGCCGATGATGCCTTGGTCCCGGTGGCGGACGAGGCCGCCGGCGACGATGACCTCGAATCTTTTATGAACGCTCATGATGGAAGCCACGTTCAGGTTGTTGGTGATTACCCGCAGTCGTTTGTGGTTGCCCAGAGCGTGGGCGATGGCTTCGGTCGTGGTGCCGATGTTGATGAATACGGAGACGTTGTCGGGGATATGGCTGGCCAGAAGCCGGGCGATTTTCTGTTTTTCCCGCAGACAAAGCACCTTGCGCTCGTTGTAGGCCACGTTTTCCGTCGATGTGATCGTGGCGGCGCCGCCGTGGTAGCGGCACAAAAGGCCTTTTTCGCTCAAGGTGTTGATGTCTCGGCGGATGGTTTGCGGCGTCACGGCGAAGGCGTTGGACAGGGCCTCTATGGTTACAAATCCCTGTGCCTGAACCATTTGTCGAATTTTTGCGTGGCGCTTTTGGACGGGTGCCACTTTCCCATTGTTTTTGTGTGACGAGGGCACTACGAATCTCCCCTCTTTGAAAACGGCGCTGTTTTTTTTCGTAAAAGAAAATTTGAATGACTGTTGTCGAAAAACGAAAATTAAAAGATGACAGAACAGGTTCGCTGTGATATTTTTAGTTAAAAAAGAACCGATATTGTCTAATAATATTTTCGATATGTGTAACAGTCATCCTGTTTTTTCTCAAGCGAAAACATGGGGGCAGAAAAATGACGCAAAAATCCCTTTCCACCCAGGTTTTGATTATTGGCGGCGGCGCCACCGGAACGGGGCTGGCCAGAGATCTGGCGCTGCGGGGCGTGGCCTGCATCCTGGTTGAGAAGCAGGACATCAACACCGGCGCATCCGGCGGCAACCATGGCCTTTTACACAGCGGGGCGCGGTATATTGCCTCGGATCCGCATGCCGCCCGGGAGTGCCGTGAGGAGGGGGGGCTGATCAAGCGCCTGGCGCCCCAATGCGTGGAGGATACCGGCGGCTACTTCGTGGCCGTGCCGGGGGATGACGAGGCTTACATCGCCGATTTCGCGGACCGCTGCCAAAGCTGCGGGATTGCAGCCAAAGCTGTCGATCCCGGAGAGGCGCTGGAAGAAGAGCCTTGCCTATCTCCGGATGCCATCGCCGTGTTTGCCGTGCAAGACGGCTCCATCGATCCGTTCATGCTATCCCTGGACAATCTGGCGCAGGCCGGATCATTGGGAACCAAGGCGCTTTTGCATCATAAGGTGCTGGGGTTCGACAAACAGGGGGGGGGCATCAAATCCGTACGGCTGCGGGATCTTCTCAGCGGCGCCGACATCACTATTCACGCGGAGCAGGTCGTCAACGCCGCTGGGGCCTGGGCCGGCGAGGTGGCGGCCATGGCCGGCGCCCACATCGACATGCTTTATTCCCAGGGAAGTCTGGTGATCAGCCAGGCCCGTATCGGCCAGCGGGTGATCAATCGCCTGCGCAAGGCCGCCGATGCCGACATTCTGGTGCCGGCGGGAACCGTTTCCATTTTCGGAACCACCTCCAAGCGAATCGACGCACCGGATAATTGCCGTCCCACCACGGCCGAAATCGATGCCATGATCGACGACGGCAAGGCCATGGTGCCGCAACTCGCCACCACGCGCTATATCCGTGCCTATGCCGGCGTGCGCCCCCTGGTGCGCTCCGGAAGCGGATCGGACGACCGGGCCGTGAGCCGTGGATTCTCCCTCCTGGATCACGAAAACAACGGTCTGGACAATTTCGTCACCATCACCGGCGGCAAGCTGACCACCTACCGGCTCATGGCGGAGAAGACGGCCAATCTCGTCTGCCGGCGATTGGGCAATAGCGAGCCGTGCAGGACAACCACCGAGCCTTTGCCCGCCTCCGATCATGCCCAATACACGGAACCCGGCCTGACCCCCAAGCTATGGTTCAAGAAAAACGATTCTTCGGACCTTTTGCTCTGCGAGTGCGAAATGGTGTCCACCAGCGTCTTCAACGAGATCGCCGCGAGCCTGGAAAACAACGGTCATCGTCCGGGATTGCGCGAGATCGGCCAGCGCAGTCGCGTTGGCAAGGGGCCTTGCCAGGGATCGTTCTGCAGCCTGCGCATGGCCGCACACATGTACGATACGGGCCTCTTGAAAAACGACGAAGGCGTGGATGAACTAAAGGATTTCCTCAACGAACGCTGGCGCGGCATGCAACCCCTCTTATGGGGGCCGGCGGTTGGCCAGGCCGAATTGCAGGAGGCGTTGCATTGCGGGTTGCTGGGGCTGGAGACGGGAGAGCCGATATGAATGCAAACAACACCCATTCCTACGATCTAATGGTCATCGGTGCCGGCATGGCCGGCATGGCAGCGGCGCTGTTCGCCGCCCGCAGGGGGCTTTCCGTGGCCCAGGCGGGGCTCACCGGGGAAACCCTGTATGCCAGCGGGTTGTTCGATTTGTACGGTGTGGCCCACGGCGACAGTCGCGATCTCATCGACGACCCATATGCGGGGTTGCAGGCCTTGCGCAAAACCCATCCCGACCACCCCTTTTGCAAGGTAACGGCCGAGCAGGTCCGTGCGGGCCTGGATGTCTTCACGGAATTTTTAAAAACCGCCGGACTTTCGTACAAAGGATATCCGGATCGTAACGTCCGGTTGATCACACCCGTGGGAACCATCAAGCGAACCTTTCGCGTGCCGGCCACCATGTGGGCCGGCGTGACGGCGCTGGAAGAGAAGACGCCCTGCCTGATCGTGGATATTCAGGGGTTGCGCGGGTTCAGCGCCGCCCAGATTGTCGGCACGTTGAAGCATGCCTGGCCGGATCTGCACGCCGCTACCATCGCAGTGCCCTGGGAAGATCGGCTGGGCCCCAAATACGCCGAACACATCGCCCGAAGTCTGGAACTCGAGGGCCCGCGCGTCCAACTGGCCGACGCCATCCGGCCGCATCTGAAAACCGCGAAAGCCGTGGGGCTACCCGCTATTCTCGGTATTTACGCCATGGATGCCATCCATAAGGATCTGGAGCGACTGTTGGGCGTGCCCGTATTCGAAATTCCCACCATGCCGCCGGCCATTTCCGGCACCCGGCTGAAGGAGGCCTTTGATATAAAGATGCCGGAAGAGGGGATCACCGCTTTTTACCACCATCGAGTTCACACCATACGACGGTTGGAAAACGGTCAATTCGCCCTGGATATCGGGCGCAGCAAGCCGGAGCAGAGCATTGTCGCCGACAACTTGCTGTTGGCCACCGGAAGGTTTCTGGGCAAGGGGTTGGAGGCCCGGCGGGAGGGCATTCGTGAAACACTGCTTGACATTCCGGTGAATCAGCCTGAAAACCGGAGTTACTGGCATCGACAGACATTTCTGGCCCCCGGGGGCCACGCCATCAACCTGGCCGGTCTGGAGGTGGATGCCGCCTTCCGGCCGCTTGATAAAACGGGTAAGCCGGTGGCCGAGAATCTTTACGCCGCCGGCTCGATTTTGGCCCATCAGGATTGGATCCGCACCAAGAGCGGCACCGGTCTGGCGGTGGCTACGGCGTATGGGGCGGTTGAGGCTCTGACTTCTTAAAGAAAGGAATCTGCCATGAGTAAAGTTATCGGCGCTCTGGATCTAGGTACCACCAGCAATCGGTTCATCCTTTTCGATCATGAGGGAAACATCGTCGGCGTAGACCAGATGGAACATGAGCAGATTTTTCCTAAACCCGGCTGGGTGGAGCATGATCCCATGGAGATCTGGGAGAATTCGTGCCAGGTTATAAAAGGCGCTTTGGGGAAAACAGGCATCAGCGGCCGGGACATCGCAGCCATCGGCATCACCAATCAGCGCGAAACCGCCGTTGTGTGGGACAAGACAACCGGCCGGCCTCTGTATAATGCCATTGTCTGGCAATGCACCCGCACGGACGAAATCTGCAACGCCCTGGCCCAGGAAGGCGGTCAGGACCGTTTCCGCGCCAAAACCGGCTTGCCCTTGGCCCCCTATTTCTCAGGCCCCAAGATCAAATGGATTCTGGAAAATGTCCCCGAGGCAAAGGCGGCGGCTGACAAGGGGAGGGCATTATGTGGAACGATCGAGTCCTGGATCATCTGGCAGCTTACCGGCGGAACGGCCGGTGGCGCCCACGTCACCGATGTGACCAATGCATCCCGTACCTTGATGATGGATTTGGAAACCCTGGCCTGGGATGAGGAGATACTTGGAATTCTCGGAATTCCTCGGGAAATGCTGCCTCGTATCGTCCCCTCCATCGATAAAAATACGTGGGGACATACCCTTCCTGAAGGCCCCCTGGGAGCCGGTGTTCCGGTTTGCGGGGCTCTGGGCGATCAACAGGCCGCGCTGGTGGGGCAGACCTGCTTTGATGTGGGTGAGGCCAAGAATACCTATGGTACCGGCTGTTTTATGCTGCTCAATACCGGAAATCAGCCTGTGTCATCGACCCATGGATTGCTCACCACGGTGGGATATCAGATCAGTGGAGAGAAGCCGGTTTACTGCCTGGAGGGCTCCGTGGCCATTGCCGGCGCCCTGGTGCAGTGGTTGCGTGACAACCTGGGATTGATCTCCTCGGCGCCCGAGGTGGAAACCCTGGCCCGAACCGTGGAGGACAACGGCGGTGCCTTTATCGTTCCGGCCTTCTCCGGCCTCTTCGCCCCTTATTGGCGATCCGACGCGCGCGGGGTTATCACCGGGCTGACCC
This sequence comes from uncultured Desulfosarcina sp., assembly GCA_963668455.2. Classification (GTDB taxonomy): domain Bacteria; phylum Desulfobacterota; class Desulfobacteria; order Desulfobacterales; family Desulfosarcinaceae; genus Desulfosarcina. The sequence goes on along the minus strand of CAXXOY010000005.1, from coordinate 419,409 downwards.
GGTATGTCAACAAAGGCCATCTGGCGCGCGCCGTGCTGGAAGCCAACGCCTACCAGACCCTGGACATCATGGAGGCCATGAAGAAAGATTCGGGGGTCGATCTTAACAGCCTCAAGGTGGATGGCGGCATGGTGGCCAACGAACTTCTTATGCAGTTTCAGGCCGATCTGCTTGGCGTTCCGGTAATCCGGCCCTCCATCACGGAAACCACCGCCCTGGGCGCGGCGTATGCCGCCGGGCTGGCCGTGGGCTTCTGGTCCTCCATGGAAGAGCTGAAGCAATACTGGTTGGAGGACAAGGCCTGGCAGTGCCAGATGGATGAGAAAACACGCCGGAAAGGCATTCGCTGCTGGCAAAAGGCTGTCCAGCGGACCCTTGACTGGGTGGAATCCTGATTGAACCGAATCGTTTGTTGAGCCTGCGGTATTGGGGCCACGGGAAAAATGTTTTAACCCATTATGCATCCCTGCTTTGTGTCAGGTTTGGCCAAGTGGCTGCTGGACTATTTTTCCAGAACAGGCCTGATGGTACGCGTCCGGAATCATAATCACCACCATAAGCCTTGCACTTTGCTTTCTTGCTGCCTATCTTTTCGATCATTATATACCGCGCCTGGCAGGCAAGCCGACAAGGTGCGGTCCGCTGTTCAATAGCTAATCAAAGGCCTTTTGTTTTGAATAAGGATCATGGTGCGCGTGGTGCGGCCAGCAACACCGGTAAGGGGATGGAGCGGTTCGCCGATTACCTGGGACCGGTAGCGTTTCTGGCCGCCATTTTTTTCATCAATTTTCTGGCGCGAATTGTCCTGGCGCCCTTTCTGCCCGTCATCGAAAAAGACCTGGGATTCAGCCACACTGCGGCCGGTTCTCTTTTTCTTTTTACGTCGGCCGGATATTTTCTCACGCTGCTGACCTCCGGCTTTTTCTCCGCCCGCTGGCTCCACCGGCGAACGATTGTTCTGTCCGCGGCCAGTTTGGGGGGCGCTCTTTTGTTTTCGGCCTTCAGTCAAAACCTCTGGCAATTGCGTCTTGGGCTTGTGGGCGTAGGAATCGCCGCCGGCATTTATTTGCCTTCGGGGCTGGCCACCATCACCGATCTGGTCAATCCCAGGCATTGGGGAAAGGCCATCGCCATTCATGAAGTGGCGCCCAATCTTGGGTTCATCGTCGCCCCGCTGATTGCCGAGATTGCCCTGGAGTGGGTGTCCTGGCGTCATACCCTGATTATTCTGGGCAGTCTGACGCTGGCAATGGCACTGGCCTTTGCCAGATACGGAAAGGGCGGCGACTTTCCAGGCAAGGCGCCAAACCTGAATGCTTTCAAGGTCCTTTTTCGAATGCCTTCTTCTTGGGGCGTGATGGCGCTTTTCATGTTGGGCATCAGCTCCACGATGGGGCTATACACCATGCTGCCGCTCTACCTGGTGGCGGAGCAGGGCATCACACGCGGCGATGCAAACCAGCTGGTGAGCCTGTCGCGTATTTTTTGTCCCGCCATGGCTTTTTTCGCCGGCTGGGCCAACGACAGGTTCGGCGCCAAGCGCACACTGGTGACGGTGTTCGCCATTTGCGGCACGATGACCATTCTGCTTGGCATGGTTCATGGGTATTGGCTTGTGTTGCTGGTGGTGTTTGCCCAATCTCTGGTGTCGGTCTGCTTTTTCCCGCCGGCCTTTGCGCTTCTTTCCATGATCACGCCCTCGGCGATGAGCAATGTGGCCGTATCGCTCACCATTCCCCTTGCGTTTTTAATGGGCAGCGGCGTCATGCCCATGATGATCGGTATGATGGGGGATTTAGGCAGCTTCGCTTTGGGGGTCATCGTGTTGGGGGGCATGATTCTTTGCGGCTCCCTGCTCGTTGCTTTCATACGGCCCCATTCAGTTGATAATTCATGATTTCATTTCTCTCAATCTTAGAAAGCGATTCTTTCCTGATTGTTTTACCAATGCGTTAGCCCGGAAGAAATTATGACGCGCAATCATCTACGGAATACGATTAATAAGATTAAGCCCAAATAATATTGTCATCCACAACTTGTTAATTTATATCTACAATTCTTTTGCTTTTTTTTATCTGCGTTCCAATCGATCCTGACTTGGGGCGTACACCCGACAGACCCATGTTTTACGTACCAACTGATTTTTTATGAACTATTTTTCTAAATGTTTGAGAGGCTGATATGAAACGGATCTGCTGGATGATGTCGATTTTTGTAATTACTCTTGCCCCCATGCTGGCTTGGGCGAGCACCAGTCACGGTGCCGCCGATTTGACGAGTACGATGTACGGCTACCTTGGCGTCATCGTTTTTATATTGTCCTATTCGCTGGTGCCGCTGGAAAATATTATTCACCTACGCAAGAGCAAGCCGGTTCTGCTGGCCGCCGGCATCATCTGGGCGTTGCTGGCCATCGCCTACCTTCGCATCGGCGACACCCACACCGCCCATGAGGCCATCAAACACAGCCTTTTGGAATACGCCGAGTTGTTTCTTTTTTTGCTGGTCGCCATGACCTACATCAACGCCATGGAAGAGCGCAATGTGTTCCAGACCCTGCGAGCATGTCTGGTATCGCGGGGGTTTTCCCTCAAGGTGGTTTTTTGGGTGACCGGAGTTTTGGCCTTTGTTATTTCGCCTATTGCCGACAACCTGACCACCGCCTTGCTGATGGGCGCCGTGGTCATGGCGGTAGGCGGGGATAAAAAGAAGTTTGTTGCCCTGGCTTGCATCAATGTGGTCGTGGCCGCCAACGCCGGGGGCGCCTTTTCTCCTTTTGGCGACATCACCACCCTGATGGTGTGGCAGAAGGGGAAAGTCGAGTTTGCCGAGTTCTTCAAAATCTTTTTCCCCTCACTGGTGAACTGGCTGGTTCCGGCCATTATCATGAGCTTTGCCATTGAAAAATCGGTGCCCAAAAAGCTGGACGAGACAGTGGAGCTGAAATTCGGCGCCAAGGCCATCATGGCTTTCTTTCTGGCGACCATTGCCACGGCGGTCAGTTTTCATAACTTCCTGCATCTTCCTCCCGTGGCCGGAATGATGCTGGGGCTGGGGTTTCTGGGGCCGCTCTCCTACTACATCAAGATGCACGAGGGCCGCGGCGAGCGTTACGATTACATTCTGGGTGCCCGGGGGGCCGAATCGATGTATCCGATCTCGACCATCACGAAAAGCAAACTGGATCTGCCCGAGATTATCGAAAAAATCGATCTGCCGGCTTTTACCATCGATAACGATCACACCATCACTCACTGGAACAAAGCCTGTGAGCGCTTTACCGGCCTTTCCGCCAAGGAGATGGTGGGCACCCGCGATCAGTGGAAGCCGTTTTACGAAGCGCAGCAGCCGGTAATGGCCGATCTGGTGCTGAACTACATGCCCGAAAAAATGATCGACCAGCAGTACGAGGGCAATTTCAATCGCAACGAATATATCTGCGGCGCCTATGAAGCCTCCAAGTTCGTGGAAACCCTGGGAGACGAGGGTCTCTGGGTCTCTTTTACCGGAGCCCCCTTGATGGACGAAAGCGATCAAGTGATCGGCGCCGTTGAAGTGATCGAGGATTTTAAAGAGAAGAAAGCGGCGGCCCAGCACTTTGATCTGATGAAGAAAATCGCCCGGGCCGAATGGGATACCTTGCTCTTTTTCTATGGGGTGATCCTGTGTGTGGGCGGATTGGCACAGTTCGGCTACCTGGGTGCCGTTTCCCAGTACATGTATCACGATCTGGGGGCCACCTGGGCCAATGTCATCGTGGGGGTTCTCTCGGCCATTGTCGACAATATCCCGGTGATGTTCGCCGTGCTTACCATGGACCCGACCATGTCCCACGGCCAATGGCTGCTAGTGACCCTGACGGCCGGGGTCGGCGGAAGCATGCTTTCCATCGGTTCCGCCGCCGGTGTGGCCTTGATGGGAACGGCCCGGGGAATTTACACTTTCGGCGCCCACCTGAAATGGACCCCGGTCATCATTCTGGGGTATGCGGCCAGTATTCTGTGTCACCTGCTCATCAATGCTAAGTTGATGTGAAAGCGGATATCCGTTAGCGGCGGCCAAAGCCCCATGGGGACCGAATTCGGATTGATGCAGAGAACAAAAAACCAACGGAACAGTGCCACGAAACTCGGGATTGAATATGCTCCGGTAAGAACAATGGTGAAACATTGCACGGAGCTTAAGCGAAAAACAGTTGGTTTCACCGGAAGAGGACAATTCATTAAGGGCATGCCCTAAGGCTTATTCCTTCGTAGTGGTTTAATCTTTCCGGTACCATCGCTACCTAGGCCGCAGGTGATGTTTCATCTGCGGCCTTTTTTGTCTGCTCGTTTAGTAATCGCTCTACAGCATCACGGACATGGTCGTTGTCGGACATTATGTCGGCAGCACCGGGCTGGCTGCAATCAGTAATGCGAGCATGCTTGTCTTTCTCATCACCTCTATCAGCCTGGGCTTTGGCATGGGAGCAACCGTTCTCATCGCACGGTATAAAGGGGTAAAAAGCATACAAGGCCAGCAACAAAGCGCCGCCGCTCTGTTTGTGTGTTCTTTTATAGTTGCCACGATTGTTACAACGACTTGCCTGTGGTCTTATGCTTCAGCGTTCAAAATCATGGGAGTTCCGGCTACCGCCATGGCTGAAGCAAGGGAATATATGCGGCTGTTCAGCGCCGGAATCATTTTCATATTCGGATACAACACTGTTGGCGCGATATTGCGCGGCCATGGGGATTCGAGAAATCCTTTACGGTTCATGATCGTGGCCAACAGTCCTGAACATGGGCCTTGACACCGTTTTGATGGCAGGTGTTGAAAAGGCACCCTAAAAGGGTGCCCATCTCAATGTTAATTTTTTTACCGGACGGATATTAATTAGCGACAGCCAAGGCCCACATGGGGACCAAGTCCGGGTCGATTGAGAAGACAAAGGACCCAACGAAATAGAATAGGGTGGTCACGGTGGCGATGCCGATGATGTTGAGCAGGATGCCGATTTTCATCATCTGGGCGATTTTGATCCGGCCGCTGGCGAAAACAATGGCATTGGGCGGCGTGGCGATGGGCATCATGAAGGCGCAGGAGGCCGACAACGTAGCCGGGATCAACAGCAGCAGCGGATTGGTTTTCATGGCCACGGCGATGGAGGAGAGAATCGGCAGAATCATCTGGGTGGTTGCCGTGTTGGAGGTCATCTCCGTCAAGAAGGTCAAGGTGGTGCAAATCATGCTCACCATGTACACCGGGGCCACATGATGGAGAACTTTCAACTGGTTGCCGATATAAACGCTCAGCCCGGACTCTTTGAAACCGGCGGCCAAAGCGAAACCGCCACCGAACAGCAGAATCACGCCCCAGGGAAGTTTGGCAAACACCGATGGATCCAGAATTGCCGGGGATTCGGCATCTTCTCGCTTGACCGGCAGGAAAAACAGCGTCAAAGCCATAAAAATGGCCACCGTGCCGTCATCGATCAGCTTGGGAAAGGGCAGCAATTGCCCCCAACCGGGTATCGTAAATCCTCCCAACACCAAATCTTTGCGAAAAATCCATAAAATCGCCGTCATCGCGAATACCACCATTACCTTGCGCTCCTCAGCACTCATAGGCCCCAGGGCCTTGTATTCGGATTCCATGACAGTGGGATCGACACTCAGGTTGGAGGGAATTCTAAGCAATACCTTGGTCAACAGGAACCAGATTGCGCCGATCATAAAGATGGAGATCGGCAGGGCCATGATAAACCAGGTCCCGAAGGAAATAGGCGCTGCGTTGGGGAACATCTGGGTGAAGGTGCGCATCAGCACGAGGTTGGGCGGTGTGCCCACCAGGGTTGCGATGCCGCCCATGGATGTGGAGTAGGCGATTCCCAAAAGCAGGGCAATGGAGAAATTGTGTGTCTCCGTCTCCGGGAACACATCCTCCAGCTTGGTGATGATGGACATGGCGATGGGCAGCATCATGACCGCCGTGGCGGTGTTGGAAATCCACATGGACAAAAACGCGCCGGCCACCATGAATCCAAAAACGATTCGCGCCGGCCCTCCGCCGATGGTCAATACCGTGAACAGCGCGATCCGTTTATGCAGGTTCCAGCGCTCCATGGCCAGGGCGATCAGAAATCCTCCCAGGAAGAGAAAAATGGTGCTGTTGAAATAGACCGCGGCAGCCGCCTTGCCCGTCATGATACCCATCAACGGAAAGAGCACCACGGGAATCAGGGATGTGGCGGCCAGGGGAATGGATTCCGTCATCCACAAAATGGCCATGACCGCAGCCACGGCGGCCATGCGGGAGATCTCAGGCTTGGCCGGGTCCAGGTTCGTCATCAACAAGAGCACGAATACAATCGGGGCGATAATCAAGCTCACTTTTCGTACCGCCGCTCGGCGTTTTTTATCTTTCTCGGTTTGCATTTTGCTATCCTCCTCGCTTCGGGGGTTTGGCCAGCCTTGAATAAAAGCCCATGCTGTAATTCTATTAATAGCAACAGCCGTACCACGGGGCGTTGACAGGAAGACCTTGTGCGGTTACCTATTGTTAAAACGGGCAATGCGGATTTTTTGGTGGAAACGGAAATTGTTTGGAAACCATTGTCCGAAGGCGGATTTTCATCACCTGGTGGCGGATTTTCGCCGATTGGAGCCAGGTCGGGCACCCCTCCATTTTGTATCCGGGGCGTAGGGGCAACCCCCCGTGGTTGCCCTGACCCCCGTGGTTGCCCGAACCGCCGGGTTGCCCGAACAATCCGGGGATTGCGTTGTTTGGGATGGAGAAGGGGAAGCACGGGGGGTGGACAAGGGCAGGCACGGGGGCTGGAGAAGGGCAGGCACGGGGGCCTGCCCCTACGGTCTTGGTTTTCAGGTATTGATCGGTTATGATACCAAACATGCATTTCGGAATCCTGAAGAAATTCATCTGCGCCTTTCTGCTGGTTGCCCTATTGCCGCTTGTGGGATTCAGCCTGTTCACCTGGCTGAATATCAATCGCGCCGGGGCCGATATCCTGGAGAGCAGCCAGGCTTCTCTGAGGCACTATTCCATCGCCCTGCTCGAAAACCGCACCAAAAATATCGCCGTCCAGGTCGAGGAACTTCTGGAAACCACCGTCAGCGATATCAGGCTGCTATCGATCATGCCGCCCACGCCGGAGGCCTTCATCCGTTTTGTAAGCACCCGCACCCGTTCGGTGTGGCTCCCCGCCACGACCGATTCGCAACCTGCCCATCAATTCATGCCTTTGTACTGTGAGGCCGCCCTGGTCGATGCCGCAGGCATGGAAAGAATCCGCATCCGTGAAGGCCGGGAAATGCCCGGCCGCGATATTTCGGCGGGTATCACAGGCGCTTACGGCCCGGAAAATTATTTCGAAAAGGTCCGCGATCTGGCTCCCGGAGAGCTGTATGTTTCCCATCTGGTGGGCTGGCATGTGGATCGGGAGAACGCCGAAGCAAATCCCGGCGGCTTTCGCGGCTACTACCGCTTCGCCCGGCCCCTTTTCCATGATGGCATTTTCGCCGGCGCGATCACCCTGGCCCTTGACCAGCGCCATCTGATGGAACTCACCCAACATGTGCTGCCCTTTGGCCTGAAGGGTGTGGTTTCACCCGATTATTACAGTGGCGATTACGCCTTTTTATTCGACGATCAGGGCTGGGCCATCACCCATCCCAAGGCCTGGGATATCCGCGGGGCCGAACCTCACACCGGACGCCTGGTGGACCCACAATCCGAAGACTATACGCAAGCCGCGCTCAAGGCGGGCACGGTACCCTTCAACCTGCTACATGTGCCGTTTGTCCATACCAGCTACCAAACCATTGCGCGGGGTGCCCTATCCGGCGAGTCCGGCATCGCCCAGGCGCGCAATGTGAGTGAAATACCGCGCATCCTGGCTTACGCCCCCATCCGTTTTTCTCATGGGGCCTATGCTCGATCCGGCGTTTTTGGAGGCGTTACCCTGGGGGCGCAAATCAATCTGTTCCAGAATATCGTTTCCGAAACATCCGATGACATAGACGCCATGTTGACCAAAACCCTTCGCAACCTGGCAATATTCATTCTAATTTCAGGCATCGTGGTAACGCTTGTGGCTATCTGGCTGGCGCGTGGCTTCACCCGGCCGATCCTGGCCATCAAAGACGGCGTTGATGAAATCGGCCGCGGCAATTACTTGGTGGACCTTTCCGTCAACAGCCGCGACGAGCTCTCTTTATTGGCCGAGGATGTCAGGCAATTGGGCATTCAGCTCAAAACGCACGTTGAGGATCTGGATGCCTACTATTTGGAACGCAACCGCATGGTCGAAGAGGCCCTGAAGCGCCGCAAGCTCATTGAAAGCATCTTCCGTAATATGCTCAGCGGGCTGATGGTCTTTGACCACCAGGGCATCATCCTGTCGGCCAATCCCCGGGCATCCAAATTTTTGAAATGCAAGGAAGCAGATCTCATCGGCCGGCACGTGGAAGAGGTTTTCGGACCGTTTCCAAAAATGTTGGGTTTGCTCACGGGTGATCAGGACCAGTCCGACCCGATATTGTCGGCCATCAACATGAAACTGCCCGACGGCCGCACCGTTTACTTCGAAACCACCCGCGCCCGGCTGGTGCCGGAAACAAACCCCGATGAGAGGAGGGTTCTGTTCATTTTTCGAGAGGTGACCAAGCGCAAGGCCATGGAAGCCCAGCTGAACCGTTCCAATCGACTTATATCGATGGGTATCCTGGCCGCCGGAATCGCTCACGAGATCCGCAATCCTCTAACCGGAATTTCTCTTTTGCTCGACGACCTGCACGACCGCATGGCCACACGCACCGAGGAACGGTTGATGATGGAAAGCGCTCTGAACGAAATCGAAAAGCTGGATGGAATTATATCCGAATTGCTGGCCTTTGCTTCCAAAAAGGAGACCAATCCCAAGGCCGGCGATATAAACCAGGTGGTGGCTCAAACCCTGTTTTTCGTGCAAAAGCAGTTTAAAAAGTCCCATATCACCCTGGTCAAGGAGCTTGATAAAGACCTGCCCCGGGTAATGGTGGACACCGAGAAAATGAAGCAGGCGCTTTTGAATATTCTTCTCAACGCTCTGGGCGTTCTCGCGGATCGCGAGGATGGCAAGGTGGTCATCACCACAACCTTTATTCCCATCTCCTTGATATTGGACGGTAAGCCGGCCGTCCGGCTGACCGTCAGGGACAATGGACCTGGAATCGCCAAGGAGGATCTGGAGTTTATCTTCGATCCCTTTTACACTAAAAAAGCCGGCGGCTTCGGGTTGGGATTATCCATCACCCATACCATTGTCGAGGAGCACGGCGGAAAGATATTGGCCGAGACCGAGACCGAAGGGGAAGGCGCCTGTTTTACGATCTATCTGCCTGCGATCCCGGAACAAACCGATTCAAAGGAAGGCGCATGAAACGTATTCTGGTTGTAGATGATGAGGAGATTATCCGGGCCAACCTGTCCCGCATCCTCAAGGAGGAGAAGTACCACGTCCATGCCGTTGCCGATGGCCGCACCGCCCTGAGCCATCTGGAGTCCCATGACAACGACCTGGTGCTGCTGGACCTGAACCTTCCCGATATCAACGGCCTGGACGTTCTTGAGAAGATCCGCAGTACGGACCCGGATCTTTTGGTTATCGTGATCACCGGCTACGCATCGGTAGAGTCGGCCGTAAAGGCCATCAAGCTTGGGGCCTACGATTATATCAAGAAGCCATTCAAGGCCGATGTAATCAAACTGATCGTCAAATTGGCGTTGGAGACCCGCACCCTCAAAACCCAGGTTGGGCTGCTGCAAAAAAGTCTGGGCCGGCCCGAGGAGATGGATATCGTGGCCGAAAGCGCCGCCATGCGGCAAATCATGGAGCAATCCACCGAGGTGGCCCAACACGAAAGCGCGACGGTGCTGCTGACCGGCGACAGCGGGACCGGCAAAAACGTAATCGCCCGCCGTATTCACCAACTCAGTCCGCGGGGCGACATGCCGCTGCTTCATATCAACTGCGCGGCCCTTCCCGAAAACCTCTTGGAAAGCGAACTTTTCGGCCATGAGAAGGGCGCCTTTACCGATGCGGTGCAGCGCAAGAAGGGACTTTTCGAGGAAGCCCATGGCGGCACCATATTCCTGGACGAAATCGGCGAGATGCCCATGAGCTTGCAGGCCAAGCTTTTGGGAGTGCTGGAGAGCCGCAAAATCCGCCGCATCGGCGGCAACCGCGACATTGTAACCGATATCCGCGTAATCGCCGCCACCAATGTGGATCCCAAGACCGCCATCAAGGAGAAAAAACTGCGCGAGGATCTTTACTACCGGCTGAACGTTTTTCCCATCCACCTGCCGCCCTTGCGACAGCGGCCGGAAGATATCTCCGCCCTGGCCGACCGGTTTCTCGCTTATTACACCGAGAAATTCCACCGCACCTTTGAATCGATTTCGGAAGGTGCCCGTACAATCCTCACGGCCTACCCCTGGCCGGGAAACGTCCGGGAACTTAAAAACGTCTTCGAGCGCATTTGCATCATGCACAACGCCAAGGTCTTGGAATCCCGCCACCTTCCCCAGGAGCTGGAATCCGCGGAGCCCGTGCTTTCCGATATACCGATCCCGGAGCATCTCTACGATCTGGAACTGGCCATCGAACACGTCACCACCATGCTGATCAAAAAGGCCCTGAACAAGGCGGAGGGCAACACGGCCGGGGCCGCCCGTTTGCTTGGTATTCCCCGGGGGACGTTGCGGTATAAGATGGAGAAGTACGGGCAATGACCATTTTTCATGAATTGGCCAGGCATCTGGATCGGCTGCCCGGCGGGTTTCCCTCCACCCCGGACGGTGTGGAGATCAGGATTCTCAAGCGGCTTTTTACCGAAGAGGAGGCCCGACTGGCCTGCTGTTTGACGCTGATTCCGGAAACGGCCCGGGTCGTTGCCTATCGATGTGGCCTTCCGGAAACGGAAACCGAGAAAAAACTGGCGGTCATGTGGCACAAGGGCTTGATTTTAAAGTCCGATACTTCGGAGAAACGGGTCCGCTACATGGCGTCCCAGTTCGTGGTCGGAATCTGGGAATTTCAGGTCAATCGATTGAGTCCCGAGCTTGTGGCCGACATGGAAGCGTACATGCCGACCCTTTTCCAGGCCAATGCCTGGCGGCGTGCCCCGCAGATGCGCACCATCCCGGTCAATCGCAGTATCGATCCAAAACTGCCGGTACTGCCCCATGAGGCCGCCGCCCGATTGATCGCCGAAAAGGACCGATTCGTGGTGGCACCTTGTATTTGCCGACAGGAGCGCCGCATGGCCGGCGAGGGCTGCGACAGGCCGCTGGAGACCTGCATTTCCTTTGGAGACAAGACCAGCTATTTTGTCCAGGCAGGCATCGGTCGGCAGGTGGATCGTCAAACCGTGCTGGACATTTTGGAGCAGGCCGACCGTGCGGGGCTGGTCATCCAGCCCAGCAACAGCCGTGATCCCGCATGGATTTGCTGCTGTTGCGGGTGTTGCTGCGGCGTGCTGCGTACCATAAAAACATATCCACACCCAGCCGAGTTGGTGGCCTCGCCGTTCACTGTGGAATTGGACGCAGCGGCTTGCAAGGGGTGCGGTATTTGTGTCAAACGCTGTCAGATGGACGCCTTGACGATGAAAGATGGTCGGATCAGTTTGGACCTCGGCCGGTGTATCGGCTGTGGCCTGTGTGTCTCTACCTGTCCTTCCGGTGCCCTGCGCTTGGCCCGCAAATCCCGCGAGAAACAACCCCCCGTGCCCCCCACCATTGCCGTCACTTTGCTGCGCACCGCCTGGAAACGCAAAAAACTGAATCCCTTTTCGCTATCCGCCCAAATCGGTAAATCCCAGATGGACCGGTACCTTGCCGGAAGGAAAGTCAGAAAAGAATCGATTGAGGATAGTGAATAATTACCCGATGCTAATTCAAATCCATGGTGGAAGTGGCCGAGCCATCTTGTTTTGGGGTGTTATTCTCGTCCAGAACGTTTCTAATCAGTCTCGCTATATCGGTCCATGAAATGGGTTTTTTAAAAATGGCTTTGATTCCAATCGCTCTTGCTTTTTCTTCAGTTATTCCGGCACTGAAGCCCGTGCAGAGAATGACCGGCAGGTCGGGTCGAAAAGAAAAGATTTCCCGGGCCAGCGTGTCTCCAGCCTTTTTGGGCATGGTCATATCCGTTATGAGAAGATCGAATTCGTCTGGGTTATTCTGGAAAAATTCTACGGCCTTGGCCGGCTGTGTTGTGGCGGTTACCGTATACCCCAGGGTTTCCAGAATTTTTTTCCCGATATCAATCAGGGCCGGTTCATCGTCCACAAAAAGAATCCGTTCCGTGCCTTTGGGGAGCGACTCCATAACTGTCTGTTCCGGTTCAACGCTTTTGCTTACCACGGGCAAAATGACCTGGAAACGGGTTCCCTTTCCGGGCTCGCTATGAACTTTGACCTTTCCCCCAAAACTTTCCACAATACCATGGATGACGGACAATCCCATGCCTGTGCCCTCGCCTATCGCTTTTGTTGTGAAGAAGGGATCGAAAATCCGTTCCATTATTTCCTGTGGAATTCCGCTGCCGGTATCGCTGACGGTCAGTAGCAAATAATTGCCCGGTTTCATATTCATGAAGTCGGGCGAGGACGCTTCGTCCAGTTCCACATCAACGATCTCCACGTCTATGGTTCCACCGGTTTCCGGTATTGCGTGCGCGGCATTGGTACACAGATTCATCAAAATTTGATGTATCTGGGTGGTATCTCCCATTACAAGGGAGTCGCTCTTGAACTGTTGTCTGATTTCGATGGAGGAGGGTAAAGATGCGCGAAGCAGGTTAAGCGCCTCCTTTGTGGCAAGCGTAACGGAAACCGGTTTGAGGGTCTGTTTCGTTTGCCGGCTGAAGGCAAGAATCTGCTGAACCAGATTTTTTGCGCGATTGGCGGCTTTCAAAATGCCATCCATGTATTTCGCTTCCATGCCTTTTGTGTCCATCTTAAAAATAGCGAGTTCGACATACCCAATAATCGCGGCAAGTATGTTGTTGAAATCGTGGGCAATGCCACCGGCGAGCGTACCAATGGCCTCCATTTTTTGGGCTTGCTGGAGCTGTCTTTGGAGTTGATGCTTTTCTCTTTCCGCCTCTTTGTATTCCGAGACATCCCGAACGACTTCAATAGCGCCTGTTCGGTTGCCCTCCTGGTCGAAAAGTGCTGCGGCGACAAACCAGATATGTGCCCCTTGACCTTGATTTAAAAGGGGAAGAAACGCCTCACTGGACAAAGTGTTATTCGTTCGTTTAAAAGATTCGTAATCTCCAAGGGGTTGGTTCCCGTCATGGGGAGAGTCTAAATAGTCGATTAGAATGGGTCGTCGCTCATGGTAAAAAGGCAGCGAGTATTCATAATTGCCCTTTCCAATCAAGTTGTCTCGCGGAACAGATGTCATCGCCTCTGCGGCACGATTCCAGGCTACGACTTTTTTTTCTGTATCGAGAATCAAGGTGGCATCCGGAAGAAAGTCGATAATATCCATCCAATATCGCCGTTCGGCGATAAGTTGTTCCTGGCTTTTTTTCTGTTCCGCATTTTTTTGCCGGATTTTTTTGGCCATATCGTTGAAGTAGTCGACGATAATATTTACATCGGTGTAACGCGTCGGCTTTATGATGGTGTCGTAATTCCCATTAGAAAAAGAAGAAAATCCCGAAAGAATAGGTTCAAACGTTCGACTTATTCGATTGGCGATAAAATAACGGTTGGCAGAGTTAAAGACGGTGAAAACGGCGAAGACGATGATAAGCGATATGACCGAAAGCTGTTGTATGTTCCTGTAAATTTCGGCATCGTCAAATGTTATGGTGAATGTTCCCAGCAGGAATTCATCCTGATAAAGTTCCCTGGTGATTTTAGGAACCCAATAGGAGCTTTTTTTTGCCTCCCTGGAAAGAATGTTTCCGCTTGCAGACGTTTCAATTACGATTCCGGATATTTCTCCGGAAAGCAAAAAGGTCTCGGCAATCCTTACGGCCTGGTCGTTATCCACCACGAATAAGGGGTAGCGTAAAAAAGACTCGAGTTCATCAGCGGTTAAAACAGAGTGCTTTTTAAGATTAACGATTTTTGAATAGGAGATGGTGGCGCAAGCGACGATAACTACCGTGAAAATGATCGCTATAAAGCATAGAATGTTGAAAAGCTGAACTTCGCTTAATAATTCTTTTTTCATGGTTTTACGATTTACCTACGTCAGTTAACCATATTCCCATATGTCGCTAACATGAGTACGCAAACGCAATGTCTATCCTGTCAAAATCCAGACGTTAGGTTTCATATAATATGGTCCTAAATTAGGCGATTCAAATTTTGGTCTCGATGGAAATCACTTTAATCATAATGCATTGCGCCATGATTACCTTCCAAAATTTGAAACCCATTGGGTTTGCCGATCTCACCGCATCTACGGCGTTGGATGTCTTCCCGTATAGCCTGCTATAGCGGAAAGACACCCGCCTTGTATATGCGGCAAGCTCGACAATTGCCTAATTTAGAATGGTGATGAAAAGTAAAATATCAGCCGATTTGAGCAATGCCCTATCCATATATCGGCAGATGAAATTGTAGCATTAGCAGCTCACCATTGATGGTTTGGGACGGGTGTTTTGAATCATTTATAGGCAGGGTTGCTGAAATCGAAAAAAGCAGCTTGCCCGGGAATGTGAGGCAGGCCGCTTTTTACGAAACCATCAATACTGTCGACGGCGCAAATCCATTTTTCCATGTGGTCTTTAACGAATGTGCGTAGAGCGCTGTCCTGTTACCATCCGCTCATGATATCCTCGCCCATGTTTTTCGCAAACTCATCCTGAAACTGATGGAATCGGTATCCCACCACCTTGATGAGATAGGAAATGAAAAGGTATCCCATGGACGTGTCCGCTTCAAAAAGGCTGAGCAACGATTCGCGGTCGATCCGTACAATTTTGCATTTGGGCGAAACACAGTAGGCGGAAAGGCGCATTTTATAGGGGGGAACAAAACAGGACCACCCAAGCACCTGGGCTACGGAAAAACGGGGAACATCCACTGATGAAACCGTATGGTCAGTGCTGGTTTTACGACGATCCGGCATTTCGAAACGCAGATCCACCTGGCCTTCGACGACAAACCAGACCTGTTCGGCTGCGTCTCCCTCCCTGAACAGTCGGTTTCCATCCGTGAACTCAACAACCTGACTGATATTCTGGATCTTAACTAGCTGATCATTGTTCAGTTCCTGAAGGGCTTCTATTTTCTTAAGAATATCCAGTCTGATCATAATAGGCCTCCTTTGCTGATGGTTATCATTAATTAAGCGTTAACGTTAGGGTGGTCGAAAATGCGATACCAGCGTTTAATTAGCTGGTGAAAGCTTGCCGGTGCAGGTTTTGTGTTTCGCTATTGTCAGAGACCGGGTTCAGGGCGGCAAGATTCAGATCCTCGGCAGCGGCTTCGGCAACAGTAAAGGGGCTGAAGATCGTTTCCCGTGAAACCAGAGGGAAATGTTGCGCCTGGGATTGCGTTTCGCTTCTCCGGGGCGGCATTTGCCGTCCGGATCCGTATTTGGCGTCGAGCGCGGCACAGGCCTTTACCGGGCTGCGGCCTGCGCCATTCGCTTCGAAGGCGAGTATTCCAAGTGTGCCGTCAGGTACGGCGCTTTTAACGTGACAACGGGTAGGGTTATGGGCTCCGTATGACCGGGTAACATTGGGTGTTGTTTCTCCGGCATGGGAGAAGACAATATGACCATCAAGCTCATTCCGGCTTGAACCTTTCATCAGGTATAGGCTCCTTGTGAGGGTTTTCCGGAAAGAAAGAATTGCTGACTTAAGTATAGCACGCCTGAACCAGAATGGTAAACGCTTGTTTATTTTTTACGGCAACAGCAGCGAGACGGTTGGTGGGGTTATGGCGATGACCGGCGGAATCGATTGTATTTCCTGCCGCCGCCTATAGCAACAAACCCTTTTGTCGGTAATGGGCGGCAAACGGACATCGATTCTTAACTTATTCAAGGGATGGGTCGATAATACTATCGTTAGCTCGCTTAACTCTTTTATTTTGTTTGCAGGATTCGATATTTCGACATCGACCTATCTCTTAAAAAAGCTAGGGTCATAGATTATAATAGCGAATCGAGTAGGATTGTTATGTCTATAGCAGGGGAATTAAACAAGGATCATGATCAAGAAAGACAAATGGAAAAAGGTTTTTCGATAACGAGCTTTCATCTGAAGGACATTTTAAAAAGGTGTCCCTTCGGGGTTGTTCTGATTGGAAAAGACCGCAATATCCGCTGGGCCAACGAAGCCGCCTGCAACATCGCGGCGGTGAACGATCTATCCATGATCGCCGGGCGTCCCTGTTCCGAATATCTATGCCCGGAGGGTGAATGTCTCTGTCCTGTTTTGGACGAGGGGTTGGCCGTCGCTAATTCCGAGCGAATCCTGCGTCGCAGCGATGGTTCGACAATACCGATTCTGAAAACGGTGATGGAGGTCGAGCTTGGCGGTGAAGCTGTTCTTTTGGAAACCTTTACGGATATTTCCGAACAAAAAAAAGCCGAGTCCTCCCTTACCAAGGCACTGAAAGAACTCGAGGCCATTCTGGACAGCAGCCTTGTCGGGATCATGGTTCTTGAAAATCGTATCCTGACCAAAGTCAACAGGCCTTTGGCGGAGATGCTCGGCTACGAGCCGGAAGAAATTATAGGCCAAGGTCCGCAACAACTTCATCTTTCCGAACAAAATTTTCACGAATTCGGCGAAAAATATTACTGGCAATTGGCGCACAAACAAATCTTCGGCGTTGAATATCCCCTAAGGCACAAGGATGGACATACGGTTTGGTGCCAATTCAACGGCAAGGCCATCGCGCCTCCCGATCTGGCGAAGGGCGCGGTTTGGGTTATCGAGGACATTACAAAAAGAAAGCAGGCCGAGCGGGAATTGAGGCAGGCAAAGAGAGATGCGGAAGCCGCCAGTAGAGCCAAAAGTGAATTCCTTGCGAACATGAGCCATGAGATTCGTACGCCGATGAACGGCGTTATCGGCATGACCGGCTTGCTCCTGGATACCGAATTGACCGATGAGCAACGAGAGTACGCACAAACCATCCAGGGCAGTGCGGATTCATTGTTGTATATCATTAATGACATTCTCGATTATTCCAAGATCGAGGCTGGCAAACTGGATCTTGAAACCATCGATTTCGATTTACGGGTTACGATGGATGAGGTCTCCGATCTGGTTTCGTTGAGAGCTTTTGAAAAGGGAATGGAATATGTGACCCTGGTTTCGCCTGACGTTCATTCTCAGCTGATGGGAGATCCGGGCCGGTTGCGCCAGATTCTGATCAATCTCATTAACAACGCCATCAAATTTACCTCGGAAGGCGAAATTTCGGTAACCGTGCAGGTCGAAAACGAGAGCTCCGAAAAGATTTCTTTGCTCTTCAGTGTTAAAGACACCGGGATCGGCATTCCTGAGAACAAAATGGACAGGCTTTTTAAATCCTTTTCCCAGGTGGACGGCTCCACAACACGCAAATACGGCGGAACCGGCCTTGGGCTGAGTATTTGCAAAAAGTTGGCGGAAATGATGGGCGGTCAAATCGGCGTTCATAGCCGGGAAGGAATCGGGTCGAATTTCTGGTTCACCGCCGAATTTGAAAAACAAGTCGAGATCGATAAAAAGCCCGTTGCGACGGCCAAACATATCAAAGGCAAGCGAATTTTGATTGTGGACGACAATTGGACCAATCAGTTCGTGTTGCAGGAGCAACTGAAATCCTGGGGATGCATCACCGAGAGAACCGCGAATGCCGAAAAGGCGATCGAACATCTTCATCGGGCTCTGAAAGAGAAAAAGCCGTTCGAGATGGCCCTTCTGGATATGCAGATGCCCGAAACGGACGGTGAAACGCTTGGTAAAATGATTAAGGCCGATCCGCTTCTTAAAGATACAATACTGGTAATGATGACCTCCATTGGTCAACGTGGAGATGCAAAGCGGATGCAGGAGATTGGGTTTGCCGCTTACCTGACCAAGCCTGTGAAAATGTCAAAATTATACGATTGCCTGACAACGTTGATTGGATTCAGCGAGGATAAAGTACTGGACAATCAGGAAAAAATTGTAACCAAATACAATCTGACCGAATCAAAAAAGCAGAATCTTCGGATTCTTTTGGCCGAAGACAACCTGGTCAACCAAAAAGTGGCGGTTAAGCTTTTAAAAAAGATGGGTTATAATTCAGAAGTGGTTGCAAATGGCCGAGAGGCGGTGGATGCGTTGTCCAACGTGGAATACGACATCGTATTCATGGATTGTCAAATGCCGATCATGGACGGCTACGAGGCTACCGGTGAAATCCGCGATTCCGGATCAAAGGTTCTCAATCACCAGGTTCCGATCATTGCCTTGACGGCAAATGCAATGAAAGGCGATCGCGAAAAATGCCTCGATGCGGGAATGGACGACTATCTCGCCAAGCCGATTAAACCGTCTGAATTATCCGGGATTATAGAAAAGTGGATCTGCCGACCCGAATGAAGAAGTCATCCCATTTGAACTTGATATAGAATCACTCAAGTGATAAGCCATAGATTGTCAAAATGGTTTATTCCAAAGTCATAGAGCTGTTGCAGCAAAGCGGTTTTGCCTATACCGTTCATCGGCACCCGCCGGTTACCACGATTGCCGAAGCGCATCGAATCGTTCCCCACCTGACTCACAATCTTTTGAAAACGATTGTTTTCCGCATCAAGGACGATGACTGGATTCTTGCTGCGGTAACCGGCGGTGTTCGCATCCACTATAAAAAACTCGCAGACGCCATGGGCGTCAAACGCAAGGAACTACGATCCATTTCACCGGAGCAGGTCGAATCAGAACTGGGGTTCGAACTCGGCGGCGTGGGACCGTTTCCCATCCGAGAGGATATTCGCGTTGTTTTTGAGGCCACGCTTACCGATTCAGGCAATGTTTTTTGCGGAAGCGGCAGGAATACCCATACCATTGAGATGAAAAGCGCCGACCTGATCCAATTGACCTGTGGGCGGGTTTTTCCGATTATCAAATAGTTTTCCTGCAGAGATGACTAATTATCCCATACTCACCCTTTTATCCAAAGAAAGTTGGGTCCATGTTCCCATTTTCCATTTCCTTGACAGTTGCCAAAGAGGATGTCAACCGCGCTCAACATGTCTCTTTCGATAAGTATTTTGTGTTCTTTCATGAAGCCCGGATCGCCTATTTTGCGAAGATGGGTGTTGATCTTGAAAGCGATGCCGAGTTCGGGTCGATTATCGCCGATGCCAGATGCACGTATAAAAAGGAGCTTCGTATAGACGATGTCGTCGAGGTCCGGTGCCGCTGCCGGGAGATAATGGAAAAATCCCTTGTCATGGAATTCCTCATCGCATCAGGCGATGGGGTTTGCGCCGAGGGATCGTTGACGGTGCTTTGTTTCGATTACAGGAATCGATGCGTCAGACCTTTTCCGGAGGATATGATCAATGCCATAAAGGATTTTGAGAAAAAGTCGGCCTGATTGGCGGCAGCTTTTTTAGTTTTTTTGGAGCTTATCAAGTATTACCATGTGGTAATTTTTAGATCAGGTTCCCGTCATTATCAGCTGGTAGAGTGACACTCAACGATGGGTTGAAACCCATTGATGCTTCCTCCTCTTCTTCCCTGTGCCGGGCCGCAGCAATGCGGCCCGGCTTTTTTTGTGCATCGGGTAAAATCAAAGGCTGGGGTGTGTTCAGTCCTCGGAGTGGAAACCGCGAATGATATAGCCGCCGGACTTC
Organism: uncultured Desulfosarcina sp.; assembly: GCA_963668455.2. Classification (GTDB taxonomy): domain Bacteria; phylum Desulfobacterota; class Desulfobacteria; order Desulfobacterales; family Desulfosarcinaceae; genus Desulfosarcina. The sequence goes on along the minus strand of CAXXOY010000005.1, from coordinate 399,552 downwards.
TCATCCGGCTCCAGTTCCATCAGGCCGCGGGCAGAGGCTTCGTCCAGGAGCTGCTTGAAGGAGCGAAACCCGTAATAGGATTCGTTGAATCCGGGCCTGCGGCGCTTGAGCGTCTGCTTGACCATGCTCCCCCAGATTTTATCATCCGAGCCGCGTTCCTCGGCAAGCGCCTCGAGGGTTTCCATAACGAGATCGAGCGCTTCCTGAGTCAATGTTTCGGCATCTTCTTTAGCGACGGATTCATGGGATGCGGGTTTGGCGCCTTTGGGAGGCGCTTTGCGAGGCGGTTTTTTAGCCTTTTTCTTTTTGCGGACCAGGTCGTCGTAAAAAATGAATTCGTCGCAATTGGCCATCAACAGATCCGATGTGGAATTTTTTACGCCGACACCAATGACATTTTTATTGTTTTCGCGCAGTTTACTGACCAGAGGGGAGAAGTCCGAATCGCCACTGACAATGACAAACGTGTCCACATGAGATTTTGTGTAGCAAAGGTCCAGGGCGTCCACCACCATGCGGATATCCGCGGAATTTTTGCCGGACTGACGCACGTGGGGAATCTCGATTAGCTCAAAGGCCGCCTCGTGCATGCCGGCCTTGAATTCTTTGTAGCGCTCCCAGTCACAGTAGGCTTTCTTCACAACGATGCTGCCCTTCAGCAACAAGCGCTCCAAGACTTTGTTGATATCGAATTGGGCATCTCTGGCATCACGGACCCCCAAGGCGACGTTTTCAAAATCGCAGAATACGGCCAGGTTGACCGCTTCCATTGCTTTACTCATAACGTCCTTTCAGAAAAATGTTCTCCGTTTCTTCAAATTTACAAACCATGAATAAACCTTATCTTAACGAATATACCAACAATACCGACCCGAAAGGAGATCTTTATGGCCCAGCTGAATGACGCCTCCGACACCTATTCCATGAAAACCCTTGATCTTGAAGTCGACGATTCGGACCTGGATCTGGCCGCGGCGAGCATCATTGCCAAAACCAATGCCCGGTCCTTGAACCGCAATGCCATGATGCTTTCCTATCACAGCGCCAAGACCGGTGAGTTCTGGCCCACATTCGATTGTGGCGCAGGCGGCGACCGACCGCCGTGGATCGTATTTGCCGAGGCTCGTGGCTACAATCTGAAAATCAACATCAACAACGGTGAATTTGAATTTTACTATTTGCGGCTGTAACCGTTCCTTCCGCTTCTGCAACAGGGCCTAAATGCCTGCCAATGGCTTCCCGCGAGCGATTTTCAGGCCAAAGGAGTGAAAAAATCAGGGGCTTTGCGCCTTTTGTTACGATTTTGTTGCAAGTTGTCCATCATTTTCTTGCATTTATCCGATCTCGTGCTATTGTTAACGGTTATCAGGGTCAGCCAGTGCGGGTTGGCCGGTTTCTTGCTGAGGGATCGATCTTTTTTGTAAAAAGTGGCGCCTGAAGTTTGAAGCTTTGAATCATTATTTACTTGTAGGAGGAATGTTGCATGGCTAATGGTATTGTAAAATGGTTTAATGACAGCAAGGGGTTTGGTTTTATCGAGCAGGAAGATGGCGCTGATGTATTCGTTCATCACTCGGCGATTGTTGCCAATGGATTTCGATCTCTCAATGAAGGTGACCGGGTAACGTTTGATATTGAGGAAGGCCCCAAGGGGCTTGCCGCAGCAAATGTGAAAGTGGTCTAGAATTTCCTCATCCCGTTTTTAATAGGGGCGCTGCCGTTCAGGCGGCGCCCTTTTTTGTTTTAAAGTCCAGCCTATCGATGACTCGTGGCCAATTTTATTCCCAACCCGATAAATAGTGCGCCGAGTCCTCGATCCATCCAGCGTGACACTTTTGTATTGTTGCTCAGGTATCCTGTCAATTTGCCGCCCACAAGGATGAGCGGCGGCTCGACAAAGGCGGCCACGAAAATGATCAGCGAGCCGTGAAGGAACAGCTGAGCGCTACCCGGTCCTGCCCCAGGTTCAACGAATTGAGGAAGAAAAGCCAGGAAAAAAACAGCGACCTTGGGGTTGAGTACCGAAACCAGCACACCTTGCTTGTATATTTCCGGAAGCTTCTTTTGAGGGGTTTTCCCGTTGTTCGTTAAATGGGCTCCCTTGGAGAAAAGCGCCTGGATACCAAGCCAGATCAAATATGCGGCACCGATCCACTTGACGACCGAAAACGCGATGGCCGACGTGGCGATGATCGCCGACAGACCAAGGGCTGCGCAAAGAACGTGCACAAAGGCGCCGGTCCAAATGCCAAACATGGCTGAAAATCCTGATTTTATGCCGCTTTTTGCCGTTTGGCCGAGAATGAACGCCATATCCGGGCCAGGTGACAGATTCAACAAAAAGGCGGCGACGAAAAACGTGGCCCAGTGGGCCAGTGAGTAGTCGAACATTTGTAACTTACCTTAACTGAAGTTAGGTTAAACACTAAAATAGCCATAATGAAGCCGATGGTCAACGATTTGGTGTTTGATGGACGCCGTCGGCATTTTTTCACGGATGACATGCCGATATAGCCCGGCATTGGTAATGTCCCCCACAAAGACGGCGCCGATCAGGTGGCTGCCATCCCTGTCGAACACCAACTTGCGGTAAGTTCCGACACCCGCCTTGCGATAAACGTCATAGCCCTTTTGTCCGGTATGCACAACCCCCATGGCAACAAACGGTTGATTCGCTACCTGGGTGGCGTTGAGAATGCCGAAGGTGCCGCTGTATTCGGTTTTGTTGCCGGCCATGTTCCGTCCCGCGCAGCGGCCCATTTCCACGGCGTTGGTCCAAAGCGCCGTCATGATGGGCGCGCCGCTGACCGGATCATGGGTCACGGCAACATCCCCGGCGGTGTAAACATCCGACAAACTGGTGGCTGTATGGCGATCGGCGACGATTCCCTCGTCCAAATCAATACCACTGCCGGCCAGGAACTCGACGTTGGGGCGTACCCCCTTGCCGATGCAAACCATTTCGCAAGGCATCTCTGTTCCATCGTTGAGCGCTACCCCCGTCACACCGCTCGGACCGGATTGAATCGCCGTGGCGGCTACACCGGTCATGATCGTCAATCCGGCGTCGTCCAGGGCTTTACGAATCAGGGTGGCGTCCTCGGGCTCCATCAGTTGGCTGAGCACCTCCGGTGAGTAGACCACCAGGGTCACTTTTACACCCCGTTCCAGCAGCGCAAAAGCGGCTTTCAGGTTCAGGAGCCCGCCGCCGAGCATGACGGCATGCCGGGTCTGATCGATTCTGACCGCCATGCGGCGGGCATCGGCCAGGGTTCGCAGGGCAAAAACCCCGTCGGCATCGGTGCCCTGGATGTTGGGCGGCATGTAGGGGCGGCTGCCGGTGGCCAAAAGGAGCCTGGCGTATCCGAATCGCTCTCCGTTTTCCAAAACAACGCTATAGCCGGCGTCGTCGAGGGAGGCCACCCGCGAGCCGGTTTTGACGGTGATACCCTTCCCGCGATAAGGCCCCGACCCTTCCAGGGCCATGTCGTCCGCCTGTTTTTTCCCGGAGACGAGAAAAGGAATCAGGGGGCGGAAATAGGGACGGTCCGGCTCTTCGGACAGCACCGTGATCGTCCCCTTCGGATCGGTTTCGCGAATGGCCTGCGCTGCCGCCATACCGGCCGCGCTGCCGCCGACAATCACATATTGGCTTTGCTCCCGGTCCACACCGTCACCCCCTTTCCTCCTGGACAAGCCCGTGCAGGGCAGATTGCCGAACCGCTTTGGCGTAGGCGGGCACAGTCTGAAAAATAAGGGCGCCGGTAGGACAGGCGCTGACACAGGCCGGAACGTCCCGGTCCGGGCAGCGGTCGCACCGATAGGCCTTGTGTTTCTCCAGGTGACGGCCGATCACGCCATAGGGGCAGACCATGACGCAGGTCCAGCAGCCGATGCATTTATCATCGTCGGTGCGTACAATCCCATCGTCATCCCTGCGGATGGCCCCGCTGATACAGGCGTGCATGCAGGGGGCGTCCTCGCATTGCCGGCAAACCAGGGGCACGCAGCGGTCGGGGGCCAACCATTCCACGTAGACGCGGCTTTTGGGGCGCGGGGTCTGCATCATGGCGCCGAACAGGGTTTTGTTTTGCGAGTGCTCGATGGCGCAGGCATTGATGCAGGAACGGCATCCCAGGCAACGATCGGTTCTGACGAATATCTCCTTGGGCTGTGACATCTTTTTCTCCTTTTCGTCTGTCCGGGTTGGCGTCAAATGCCCAATGCCTGGCGTTTGTTGTCGATGTGGGCGATCATCAGTTCGGCGGCTTTCACGGGATCGGTCTCCACGCCAAAGGCCGCTCCCACCACGTCGTTGGCCGCCTGGGTCAAGACCTCGGTCACGAACGGGCTGCCCAGAACCGGTGGAACAGTGCCCAAAACGGTGAAGATGCCCGACGAGACGACATAAGCGCCGATACTGACCGCTTTTTCGCTCATCCATTCGGGGGCCGCGCCGGCCACCGGCAGATCACAAATGTCCACGCCCAGGGCATTGGCCACCGCCGCGCACAAGGAAAGAATTCGGCTGATATCCACGCAGGAGCCCATGTGCAGCACCGGCGGGATGCCCAGGGCCTTGCAGATTCCTCCCAGTCCGTCGCCGGCCTGATCGGCTGCTTCGGGCAGCATCAACCCCACCTTGGCACAGGCGATGGCATTACATCCGGTGGTCACCACCAGTACGTTGTTTTTAATCAACTCCCGCACCATCCCAACGTGGCCCGCATCGTGTTTGATCTTGGGATTGTTGCACCCCACCACCCCGGCAATGCCCCTCACCGCGTTGGATTTGACGGCGTCGAGCAGGGGGGCGAGGGTTCCTCCCAGCGCCTTGAGAATGGCTTCCGTGCTGAAGCCGACCATGCAGTCCGTCTTCTCGGTGGGAATGAAGACTTTTTCCGGTACTCGGTTGGGGTAGTTCTCAACGGCCGATCCCACGATATCCTTGGCGATCGCCAAGGCGTTTTCCTCGTTGAATTGCATGTGCGCGGCCCCTGGAAATTTGCCCTTGGGAGAAGTTGAGATAAAGCGGGTATGAAAACACTCGCACAAATCGCCCAGGGCCGGCATGATGCACTGCACATCCACGATCATGGCGTCCACGGCGCCGGTGATGACGGCCAGCTCCTGCTGCATGAAGTTGCCGGCCAGGGGAATGCCGTGGCGCATGATTAGTTCGTTGCCCGTACAGCACATGCCGACGACATTGATGCCTTTCGCGCCAATGGCCTTAGCCTTGTCGATAAGGGATTTGTCCTCGGCTGCGGCCAGGATCATCTCCGAAAGCACAGGTTCGTGGCCATGGGCGATGATGTTGACATGGTCTTCCTTGAGCACGCCCAGATTGGCCTCGGATTTGACGGGGGTGGGGGTGCCGAAAAGCACGTCCGAGATTTCGGTGGCCACCATGGAGCCGCCCCAGCCGTCGGCGATGGATGCCCTGAGGCCCTGGAGAATGAGGTTGACCGGGTCGTTGTCCACGCCGATGTGCGTGCGGTGCATGATCTCGACGATTTCACGGTCGATGCCGCGCGGATCGATGCCCATTTTTTCCCATTGGGCCACACGCTTCTCCGGCGCCCTGCGGGTGAATTGCAACGGTCCTTCCTGTTTGCCGAATTCCGCGTAAACCGCTTTGGCCAGATCCTTGGCGATGGCCTCCCTGGCGCGTCCTTCCGTGGCAATGCCGTACTCCGCCGCCAGGGCCGCCAGCTTGGTCTCATCCTTGATTTCATATCCTCCGCTTTTGCCCTCCGCGGTGAGCAGCAGGGTATGGGCCAGATCGCGCCCGTGATCGGAGTGGGCCGCCGCACCCCCGGCAATCATGCGGACAAGGTTGCGGGCCACGATGATGTCGGCCGTGGCCCCGCAGATCCCGCGCTGGGGCCCTTCGTCCTCGAACGGACTGATCCGGCAGGGGCCCATGTTGCAGTTCCGGCAACAAACGCCCAATTCGCCGAAACCGCACTGGGGCAGCATCTTTTCATAACGATCCCAAACCGTTTCGAGACCCAGTGTTTCAGCCCTGTCGAGCATCTGATGGACAGTAGGATCGATGCTTCTTTCCAAAATTTTGTCGTCGAAAGCCATAATTGTCCCCCAAAAAAGTGAATGAAAAGTCGAAATGCTGGAACGGTATTAAAAGAAGAGGTGAGAGTTACCAATAGAGTAGAAAGGACCGCTTCGCATCGTCAAGGGAAAAAAGCGCTTTTTTTAAGGAGCGCATGACAAAGAAAAGCCCGAAACCGGCACTCTTCGGTTTCAGGCTTTTCTGACCAGGCTATATTGTCTGGATGCCGATGGTTATTTAGCGGCCTTGCGGGCTTCGGCCAGCCAGCCGTCCCAGGTTGCCTTGTTTTTGGAAATCCATTCTTCAGCGTGTTTTACGATGTCTTTTTGAGACTTCTCGCCTTCGTTCATGCGGGTGTTCTGGGCGTTGATGTCTTCAAGCGGCAAGGTGAAGAGCTCGAAGAATTTTTTAACCGCCGGATTCTTGGCGAGAAACTTCTTGTTGGCCACGATACGGATATCGGAAACCACAAACCCCAGTTTGACCGGGTCGGATACGGCCCCTTGCACACCGGAGACGGTCATGCGCTCCACGCCTGCTTTCTGGGAATCCTTGGGGACGATTTTGGGAACGTTGATCCACATTACATCCTTGCCCGGTTTTAGCTTGAAGATGGTCCAGTTGGGCGCCCAGGTGTAAAAGAAAATGGGTGTTCCACTTTTAAAGTCTCCCAGGGCGGAAGCCATGCCGGCTTCATAGGAGGCTTTGACAGGATTGATGTAGTCATCCAGACCATAGGTTTTCATGTGCCAGGCGATGACGTTTTCGCAGCCCCAGCCGGCGGGACAGGCGGTCAGGTCGGCCTTGCCGTCGCCGTTTTTATCAAAGGCTTCCATGACTTCGGGCCGTTTGAAATCGTCCAGTGATTTGATGTTGTATTTTTCAACAGCGTCCTTGGATACCAGGTAGCCCTGCAATCCACCGGCCTTGACAACATAACCCAATACTTCGGCCTTGTTGTAGAAATCCTTGGGCAATTGGCTGTCATGGTTGGGAAACCATCCATTGGTCCAGTAATCCACATCGCCAAGGGCCACGGATTTATAAAAAATCGGGTTTGCCAGATCTTTGGGGGCCTTGACCTTGTAGCCCATCTCCTCGAGGCCTCGGCGAACCAGCGCTTCCTGAAAAAAACCGGTATTCCAGGTTGCCCGGGCGGGTTTGAGCGTGATTCCCTTACCCGGTTTCATATCGTCTGCGGATGCAGGGGTGATTCCAAGGGAAAGGCAGATTCCTGCAAACAGCAATACCCATAATAGCTTTTTCATTTTCATCTCCTCTTTGTTTTTCACGGTAGTTATCGTTATCTGTTGCGCATTTATCGGGACTATGGATCGGTCTATTTTGGCTGGGCGGCGGATTGGGTAATGCGGTCAAGCACGATGGCCATCAGCACAATGCTAAGCCCACCAACCACGGCCCGGCCGATATCCAGGGTGTTCAATCCCAGGACCACCGGGGAGCCCAGACCCCCGGCTCCGATGAGTGCGGCAATCACCACCATGGACAGGGCCATCATGATGGTCTGATTCAGCCCGGCCAGGATGGTTGGCATGGCCAGCGGTACCTGAACCCGGACCAACACCTGGCGATTGGTGGCGCCAAAGGCCTGGGCCGCTTCCACAAGTTCGGGGTGGACTTGTCGAATACCCAGGCTGGTCAATCGGATGATGGGGGGCAGGGCGAAAATGATGGTCGCCAGCACGCCGGCCACATTGCCCACGGAAAAGAGCATAACAATGGGTACCAGGTATACGAATGCCGGTGTGGTCTGCATGGCGTCTAGAACAGGCCGGATGGCGGCTTCGAAATGATCGCTGCGACCGGCCCAGATGCCCAGCGGGATGCCGACGATGGCACAAAAAATAACCGAGGACAAAACCATGGCAAGGGTCGTCATGGTGTCTGGCCAAAGGCCCAGCAATCCGACAAACGTCATCGTGACGGCAGTGAAAATGGCCAGCCCCTTGCCGGAAAATCGCCAGGCGGCGAAGACCAGAACCGCGATGACGAGCAGCGGCGGCAGCGCGTTGAGGCCGGTGTCCATGCCATTGAGGGTTTTTTCCACAGGCCATTTAAGGGCCTGGAAAACATCCCGGTAATTATCGACCAGCCATTCCACGAATTGGGAAACCCATATATCGAGGGGAATTAATTTGTCTTCAAACATCGTTATTTCTCCATGCCGGGTACATTGCCCGGGTGATTAAATAAGAAAGCGGCAGTTATACGGCACTTTCCAGGTGGAAATTAATAGCCGACCGCCTGTTGTGTTTCCATTTGTTCTTCGGTGCGGTGCAGGGTGCTCAGAAAACGGTTTTTGGATACCACGCCCTTGTAGACATTCTGATCGTCCGTTACCGGGACAGGCCAGGCGCTGGATGCGACCATTGGCAGGATGTCCTGCATGGAGTCATTGAGGTTAACGGCCGTCACGCTCTCCAGATAGGCTTGGCTGATCGGGTTGTCGGGCTTGCCGCTTTCCAGGGCATCGCGCACGGAATCGGAGGAGACGATCCCAAGGAAACGCCGTTTGGCATCCAGGATGATCAGGTAATCGCGCTCGCTGCTGCTGAGCAGCTCGTGGCTTGTGCGCAGGCTTCCCTTTTTGGTCACGACCAGGGTGGGAGCGGTGTCGCGCACGATATCGCCGGCTGAAATCACATTGGTGGGATCCACGCCCCTGAAAAAGGCGCGCACATAATCGTCGGCAGGGTGCTGGAGAATTTCTTCCGGCGGTCCCACCTGAACCACGCGGCCGCCCTCCATGATGGCGATGCGGTCGCCGATGCGCAGCGCTTCGTCGAGATCATGGGAGATGAAAACAATGGTTCGCTGGTCATCTTCCTGGAGCTTGAGCAATTCGTCCTGCATTTCCGTGCGGATCAACGGGTCCAGGGCGGAAAAGGCCTCGTCCATCAGCAGAATGTCGGGATCCACGGCCAGGCCGCGTGCCAGTCCCACGCGCTGCTGCATGCCGCCGCTGAGTTCCTTGGGATAGGAGTTTTCCCATCCGCTCAGGCCGACTTGCTCCAGGGCCTCCATGGCGCGCTTATGGCGGGCCTTTTTTTCCACCTTGGCCAATTGAAGGCCGAAGGCGGCGTTTTCGAGAACCGTCTGATGCGGCATGAGGGCAAAGGACTGGAAGACCATGCTCATATTTTTTAGGCGAAAGCGAACCAGTTCGTCCTGGGTCATCCTGGTGACATCGTCGCCATCCACGATCACACTGCCGGCGGTGGGTTCGATCAGTCGGTTGAGCATGCGCACCATGGTGGATTTGCCCGAGCCGGACAGTCCCATGATGACAAAGATTTCTCCGGCCTTGATGGTGAAGCTGGCATTGTCGACGCCTACGTTCATGCCCGTTTTATCATGCACGGATTCCTTGTTTTCCCCTTGCTTGAGAAGCTTCAGGGCTTTTTTAGGATTGTCTCCAAAGATTTTGTACAAATTTTTAATAACGATTTTATCCACAATACATTCCCTTTACGATTGGTTGTTACGCCTTTTTGTCAAAATGACGGCGTCCTTTCCTCTGGCTTGGCAAGCTGATGGTCCACCGGGCCGGTCGATAAAAACGGCGCCGCATCGATCGTTTTGGCATCCAAAATGGCAACCAATCGCTGGAGCGAACTCAAAATCATGGTTTGTTCCCATTCCTGCAGGCTGGAAAATTTTTCCACGAAGGCTTCCTGCATCAGAGGCGGTTTGGTTTCCAGGATCTGCTTGCCGGCGTCGGTGATGCTGAGCATGATGCGCCGTTTGTCATGTTGACTGCGCTGCCGATGAACCAGGCCCCGTTTTTCGAGTCGGTCCAGGATGCCGGTCACCGTCGCCTGACTGAGACTCACGGCCCGCGCCACCTCCCCGGCGGAAATTTCGCCACTATGCTCGATTTCATTCAGGATGACCAGTTGCGGCCCTGTCAATCCAACACGTTTGATCAGTTTTTTTGAATTCATGTCGATCGCCCGGATAATTTTCCGAAGGTTGATCATGACGTTGTCGGTAACAGATGAGCTGAATGGCAAAGAATGGTTTGTGTCTGGTTTCATGGCTCGCCAAGCATTAATAAAATGCCGTCCTAAAATATTGAGGTCAAATGAAATTTAAAGGGCCAGACGATTTTTTCGGATCAAAAAACGGGCGTCGGGTTTAGTTGAAACGAACCCGAAAAAGAGGCCCAAAATCGCCAAGAGTATAAATATATTATATTTTTTTCGGTGATGTCAACCTCTAGCTTCTACCATAAGGCTGCTTTCAATGCAAAAGTGTTCTTTATATTAGAAAAAAAGTTTTTTAACTCAAAATATTTGAAGACGAAGTAATTTCCATTGAGGATGATTGGTTTTCGGCCGTCGCCATGGTTCTGGATGGAGCGGGTATCCACGCTGACGACCACCTGCCTCCAGGATTACTTACGCAATGCCAGGCCGGCGCTCCCACGCAGAGCGTGGGAGCGAGACGATAACAGTGAAAATAAGACATGAACTGTCGGGTGGGGTAGTGTTGGGTTTCGCTGCGCTCACCCAGCCTGCTACCTGATACGCTTAAGCCAATTTGGTGCTCACCTCATCCGAGAATCCGGAGAAAAAATGGTCGGCGTCAGGAAGGATCTCAAGGCGGGCGTCGGGGTTCCAAAGGTCCAGGGCCGGGCGGATCAGATTCACCGGACCAAAGTCGTCACGACCGCCGGCGATAACCAGGGAAAGCTCGGGAAGCCGGATGTCATCCCCAAATTCCATGAAGGCCACCGGCGGCGCCACCATGGTCATTTCTTTCACGGCCAATCCCTTGCTGACGGCCATGGCGTTCACCCAGGTGCCGAAGGAGTAGCCCGACAGGTGAACCGCTTTGGTTCCCCTGGATTTCAGAAAGTCCACGGCGGCGGCCAGATCGGATTGCTCACCGTGCCCGTGGTCGTGGCTGCCGGTGCTGTTTCCGGTGCCGCGAAAATTGAATCTCAGCGTGGCAAAGCCCTTTTTACGGTAGGCCGATTCAATGGCCTCCACCACCGGATTTAACATGTTGCCGCCATAAAGGGGGTGTGGGTGGGTGATGACCACGCCCCCGGTTTTATCGCCTTCCTGGTAAAGCCCTTCGATTTCACAGCCGTCCGATGAAAAACGAACTTTTTGCGTTTGCATGAGCCCTCCCCTAATAATGGAATAATGAAGTCGTGGTTGATTCTTACCAAACCCGCGGGTGTGCGTAAAGCGTTGCCTGTGCCGGTGCCGGGGCAACCGCGAGCATCCGTTCAAGTCTGCATGTGGTTGCCCGGCGCCGTTGGGATTCCAGGCTTGACAAACAGGCCGCAGGTGCCTGAAGATGGAGAAGAATCACAATAAAAACAGTTAGAAAAGGTTGGATGCGGATGCGGATTCTGGTTGTTGACGATGATCGCATAAGTCGCAAGCTTATCTCGCGGCATGTGATGGCGCTGGGGTACGAGGCGATCGAATGCGACGATGGCGAACAGGCGTGGGAAATTATTACCTCGATGGAAATTTCCCTGGTGATCACCGACTGGATGATGCCGGGCATGGATGGCATTGAGCTGTGCGCCAGGATTCGCAATTCCCATTTGCGGCATTACATCTATACGATCATCGTTACCGCCAGGGATGAGCAGGCGGACCTTGTCCACGGCATGGATGCCGGCGCCGATGATTTTCTGGTCAAGCCGGTGACCCGTGAGGTGCTCGGGGCCTGTATCCGTGCCGGTGGACGCATCCTGGATCTACAAAGCCGGCTAGAAGCGCGCAACCGTAAGCTCGAAGCATCCAGAGATCATCTGCAACGCGCGCTTGGCATCATGAAAAAAGATCTGGAAGCGGCGGCTCAGGTCCAAAAGGGACTGATTCCCAAACGAAATACCGTACACGCCGGAGTGCGCTTCCATTGGCTGTTTCAACCCTGCGCCCATGTGGCGGGCGATATTTTCAATTGTTTTTCCCTGGACGAGCGCCATCTGGGTTTTTACCTCCTGGACGTTTCCGGGCATGGTATTCCGGCGGCCATGCTGTCGGTGATGATCGGTAAGCAGCTGGTGCCCAACGTCGCCCATGACAACCTGCTCAAACGCTGGCAACCCGAACCGCCTTATTACTATTTGGTGCCGCCGGAAAAGGTGGTTCTGGATCTTAATCAACGATTCCAAAGCGCGGAGCCTTTCAGTCGTTACTTCACTATGATATACGGGATTATCGACCGCACGACCGGGTTGGTGCGGCTGTGTCAGGCCGGCCATCCCCACCCGGTGCTGGTGCACGGCAACGGGCGGGCGACGGCCATGGGACAAAATGGATTTCCCGTGGGCATTTTGCCCAATGCGCATTTTGAAGGGTATGAATTGCGGCTTTCGCCGGGAGACCGGCTCGTTTTATACTCGGACGGCATTACCGACTGCGTGAATGAACGGAACGATGCGTTCGGACGGGATCGGCTGGTTCGTCTGCTGGCCGGGACCATCGGGGAGAGCCTGGTCACCAGCGCACAGGCCCTGGATCGCAGGCTTCGCCGCTGGCGCGGATCCAACGCGTTTGTTGATGACATGACCCTGCTGGCCCTGGAATATACCGGCGGATCGGTTTGTTTTACCGAGAGCGATGACCCCCCGAGCGCGCATCGGGTGATCGAAGTGGCGGGTCGGATCGACCAGGCCGTGGTGGCGCGCCGCTTTGTGGATGCTTTCTGTAAACAGGATGTGCCGTCCGAAAACCGATTCAGGGATTCCTGGCAGATGGAACTGGCCGTTCACGAAACCGTGACCAACATCGTCCGGCATGCCATGGGCGAGGGCGGCAACCCCATGATTCGCATCGAGGGGCTGGCTTTTGCGGATCGCATTGAATTTTTGATACTCTATGATGGCCGGAAGTTTGATCCGGATACGGTTCCCCCGCCGCTTCTGGATGGTTCACAGACATCCCGCTTCGGTCTTTACCTGGTTGATCAGTGCGTGGATCAGATCGAGTATTGTACCAATCGTCCCGGCGAAAAATGTATCCGTTTGGTAAAAAATCATTTACAAAAGGCATGAAGGAGGAAACAACCGTCTGGTTTGAAACGGGTGATCCTTAGAGGAGACATGTTATGCCCCTGGAAATCGAGAAGATAGATCGGCTCACGGTTATCACCGTTGCCCAGCCGACCATAGAAGAAAATAACGCCATGGCTCTATGGAACGAAATCGAACAGCTGCTTTCCGGCGCGGATCGAGTGGTTGTCGATTTGTCCCGAGTGGATTTCATCGATAGTACCGGCTGCGGAGTATTTCCCAATTGCGCGAACCGGCTGGCTCAGAAGGATGGCGAATTGAAGATTTCCGGCTTGTCGGGCAAGCTGAACTCCCTGTTTCGCCTGATGGCCTTCGACCGGTTGATGGATTTTTATAAAACCCGCGAGGAGGCCATCGCCGCCTTTGAAGCGTAAGCGGGTCAGGATGTCACCGGCTGTTTGGCGAAGGTGATGTATTCCAGATCATCGACATTGGCGTCCAGCATGAGAAAGGCCGCCATCAAGGCAATCAGGCAGGCGTAAGTGTAACCGTAGCCGTAAAAGGACAATCCCATCGAGATACTCAGTGCGCTGAGGCCGATGTTGCCGACCGCGAAAAGAATACTGACCAGAAGCACCTGTCGCCTCAGATCGAAATAAAACAGGATGATAACGTTGATGCAGAGCAGGATCTGCAGAAACGAGCCGATCAGAACCACACGGAAAATCGGGATTTGCAAGCTGGTAAGGCGGGCCCATTTGACCATCCAGGGTGCGAAGACGACACACAGGATGGTGACCGTTCCCTGAATGATAAAAACTTCCCGCAAGCTGTCCTTGAGGGCTTTCACCATGGAGGCCTTTTCATCCAGAATGGCGGAAAGCGAGCGTTTCCCGATAACCTTCGCATAATACTGGCGGTAGTGCTGATAATAAGCCGTCTCGATCTTGAGCAGGAAAATGGCCATGGCCGGAACGATGGTCAGGTATGCGAAAAAGACCGGTCCCTCATAGATATCATTGGTTCTAAACAGAGGCACGATTACCCGCGCGTCCGGTGCAAACCAGAATACGAACTTGTCGGCCCAGATGCCCAGGTTGAATAAAAAGCCGATTCCCACCAAGTCCCAGTACTTTTTGAAATAGTTTGTAAAATCACGATTCCAGGTCATCTGGGACGGAAATTCCACGCATATTTTGGCCAGAATCCAGAACAGGGTCACCCACTGGCCCAGCAGGTAGCCCGCCAGATATCCCTCCGTTCCCATGGGCTCGCTAAGATAAATCGCCGTGGCGATACTGATGCCCGCGCCCAGGGCAAAGGCATTGACGATCCCGTTGTAGTCCTTGATGGCCGACAGGAAGATCATGCACAGCCAGATGAGGCAGGTCACCAGAAACAGCATCACTCCCAGCAGCTTATACAGTAAAGAGACCTGACAGAAAGCATAGCCGGTGATTGAAAAGAGCGATCCTCCGATCAGCACCATCAACACGCAGGTATAAAGGGTCGGCAGGATCAGTTCGTTTTTGTCCTCGTACATGCGGTCGGCCATGTAGCGTGTGGCGATCATCTGGACGATGCCCACCAGGATCAGGGAAAAGGCATAGGTGTAGACCACCGTGGCCCGGAACAGGTCGTGGTCCAGCCGATGCGGTTGCGCGCTGTGGTAGAGACCCAGGACGGCCAGGCAGATGATTGACATGAGCCAGGGGCCCGACGACACCATGGCGGCGTACATATAAGCCGCGATGTCGCTGAGGAACGACTGTCGGTCGAGAATTTTTTTCAGTTCGAAACCGATACCGGCCATTATTGATCCTCTTGGTTCATGAAGTGTTTATAAATATCGTGATACTTACGGTTCAAATCGCTTTCCCGGTAATATCGTTTCACCCGCCGGCGGCCGTTGTCGGCCATTTGCTGCCTCATGTCAGGATCGGAGAGGATGCTGACAATGCCCCTGGCCGTGCCGGTCGGGTCGGCCACCGGGGTGATCGCACCGGAGGGGCCGATCATGCGATCGTTGCGCGTGCGGCCTTCGATAAGCTCCCGGCACGAACCCACATCTGAAGCCACCACGGGGATGCCGGCGCAATTGGCCTCCAGGATCACCAGGGGTTGGGCTTCGCTGACGCTGGTCAGGACCAGCAGATCGATTTTTTTATAATACTGCATGACATTGATGCGACCGGTGAAGGTGATTTGCTTCTCCAGCCGCAGAAGCTGGACCAGATCCTGACATTCCCGGTAATAATCCGGGTCTTCGTCCGTTGGTCCAAGGATCAGGAAGGAGAGGTCCGGCATCTGAAGGGAGGCGATTTTACAGGCCCGCACAAAGGTTTTGACATCCTTGATGGCCACGACCCGGCCGACGAAGGCCACCGTGAACGCTTTTTTGTTTTTTTCGGCCTCGTCCAGCGCCGCCGGTTTGAGGTTCTCGAAGCGCTCGATATCGATGCCATTGGGAATTAGCTCGATTTTTTTGGGGTCGGCGCCCTCGGCGATTTCCAGTTTGCGGTTGCCTTCGTACAGGGTGAAAATGCGGTCGGCCATGCGGTAGGCCATGCGCCCCAGCCCTTCGAACATGTTGATCCACAGTTTTTGAAAAGCGTTGACGTCTTTTTGTACCCGTACTCGTTCACCTTCGGCGACATAGATCCACTCGGCCTGGGAAATTTCGATCTTGCGCTCCTTGGTGTAAATCCCGTGCTCCGTAAGCAGCATGGGGCGCCGGTGGATGTGTTTTGCCATGGTGGCCAGCATGCCGGCAAACCCCGTGGAAATGGTGTGGTACACCCTGGCCCGCGGGATCGGAGCGCTGAGCAAATTGAAAAGGGGCAGATGGGTGAACCGATAGGTCCAGAAGTAGTCGATGAACGAAACCGTGTTCTGACTGCCCCCGTATTGTTCCACCAGAAAGTTCCAGGACTCCTTGCCATGGACCAGGTCGCGAATCGTCAGGCCGCTTTCTCCGTGGTGCTGAAACATGTCCACCACCGCTCCGAAACGGCTTTTGTCCGGATGGTCAAGGCCGCGATGAAAAGCGGTGATCGTATCGACGATCCGCTGGCGCTCCCGGCGCTTTTGATTGCCTTCGTCTTCCAGGTTGTACTCATGAATATAGGCGACGTGCGTAAGATCGAAATTCTCGGGCAGCTCGTATTTAAGCTCTTCCGTATCCTTGCGCGTCGGGAAGATGGACACCCCGCAGAAACGAATGTCCGGCAATGCCCGGATCAGATTGTGAACCCAGGTGCTGACGCCACCGGACACAAACGGATAGGTTCCTTCCAGAATAAGACAGACATCGTATGGTTCGGTTGGCGACATGGTTTTAGACTTCCTTTGGCAAAGACGTCCAGAAATGGAGCAGGATGCCATCGTTCACCGAGGTTTCTCCAACGGTGTCGGCATCGGCGGTTTTCATACGCCGGACAACGGCCTGCAGCCGGCCGGCATCACCCCTGGTATAGTGCACTTCGGCAAGGCCGACCAGGGCTGTGACGTTGTTGGGGTCCTCGTCCAGAATGGATTGAAAGTAATCGGTCGCCTGGTCGAAATTGCCCAATTGGAGTTCCAGGCGTCCGAGGTTCAGGTTTAGTTCTGAATTCGATGCGCCGGCTTCCCGGGCGGCCAGGTAAGACTCCCGGGCGATCTCCAGATAGTAGCGGCGGGTATCGTTATCCAGCAGGCCGCTTTTTGCGTATTCGATGCAATGGCCGGCGTGGCGCAGGTGATGCACCGCTTTCGGTTCGCCGGCCTCCAGCGGCTTTTTGGCATCCTTGATGGCATGGACATAGGTTTCGTCCAGTCGGGTCAGGGCGGTATGGGCGTTGTGGCGCACCTCGGTACTCGAATCGGAGAGACATTTTTTTAGAATCGATATCGCTTCGGGAGTGCCGATGCGCCGCAGGGTGTCGATGGCTCCGCGTTTGAGATCATCGTCGTATCCGGCCAGAATGTCCAGGACCGGCTGAACGGCCAGTTCTTCGTCGAAATAGGCCGTAAGATCCTTTTGGATGTCCAGGCCCTTGGCTTCGATCACCCGTTGGGCGGTTTCGTCCTGGAAATCCTTCACTATTCCGTGGGCGCGTACCCATCGATCGCAGACCAGTTGCAGGACCAGGCAGCCAATCAGCCCCATGACGGGCAAAAACAGTACCAGCAAACCATAGAGCCGTGCGCGATGGCGATTTTTGGTGAAGACCTTTTTACGGTTGAATCCAAAGGCCAGCAGCACCCCCGCCGCACCAAGATGGCAGGCAATCGCCGCGATCCAGGCCCACTGCCCGGCGCCGGATAGAATCCAGACCACCAGCCAGACGGCCACGCCTTCGAGAAGCACGGCTCCCAACCAGACAAAAGTCGCGTGCGAGGCTTCGCGGCGTGACGCTTCAGTATTTGATTTTTTTGATTGCATCGACGGCCTCTGCAATGAGTTCCTCGGGCTGCTCCATGGTGCCTGTGAAGGACGCGATGCCCGTGCGGATGGACATGGCCCGGTCATCTTCATAGGGACGGAATTTGAACGCCAGGATCTCGCTGAAGATCTTCCGGCTGGCCACCTGCGCGCCGCCCATTTCCGTGCCGGGCAGAACGATGAAATAGCGCGACTCCTCCTGATCGTGAAAATAGAGATCGATTTCGCGCAGCCTGTTTTTGAAAACCAGGCTGACCACTGTCAGAATATCCTGTTGAAGGCCGTCCTCGATGGAATTAAAATCGTCGATTTTAAAAACGATCAGGCTCAACTCCTGGCCGTAGCGCCGTGCCCGCAGAAATTCCTCCTGCAACCGTTTGAGGAAATAAGCATAGGTGTAGGCACCGGTGACGTCGTTGGAAATATTTCTGTCGCGGGTGTCCTGGTAGGTCCGGGCGTTTTCAATGGCAGATCCGCACCATTCGCCGATGATGGAGGCCAATCGTACGGCCTGGGGATTGAATTTGAGAAAGGGCAGGCGCTCGATGTTCAATACGCCCAGCACGTGATTGTTGCTGTCCAGCAGGGGCACGCAGATGACGATGCCGTCATCGGCCAGTTGGGCGAAGTCCGCCGAAGGGGTGAGGGCATTCAAGGATACGGTCCGGTTGGTGCTGATGGCTTCGGCCACCATTCCCTCATCCACGGAAAGCTCTGTCTGTCGTTCGAAATCGTCTTCCGGGTCCTGGCAGGCGGCCAGCAGCAGTCGGTCTTCGGCAAGCAGGTAAACGGAACAGGCGTCGGCAGCCAGGAAGGTGACCAGAAATTCCACCACCGCCGGGTAGATTTCTTCCTCTCTAAGCGACTTCAGCCCTTTGGCCGCTTCGTAGACCGTGGTCAGGGACTGTTCCTGGGAGATAATATGCGTGTCCAGTTCCTGCTTGGCGCGGCTCAAGGCTTCGTAGCGCTGAATAACGTCCTCGTGTCTTTCAGTCAAATCGTTGTGGTCGACAACAAGTTTTTCATATCGCGTTTTCTGGGATTCGCGGATTTCGCCCAGCAGAATTCCGACGGCAATGAACAGAATCGGCTGCACCATGTTGGAAAGCGTCCACAGTGCCCGCCAGGGTTCCCCCGGGTGCCCCAGCTTGCGAAGCCCCAACAGGATCAGGCCCGCCAGCACTCCGGCGAAGGCGCCGGATTTGAATCCGTACCGCGCCGCCATGGGCAGGATCACGAGCCAGAAGGGATGGGGACAAACGGTTTCAAACCCAAGATTGTTGGAAAACCAAATAAAATTGACCACCGATAGAACCGCCAGCCCCAGAATGCTGCCGGTGAACTCGGACTTGGGCAGCTTGAGCAGCGCCGGTTGGCTCTGAGTGGCTGATGAGAGTTTTTCTTGTTTAGGGTTCATTTTATGTTCCCATCATTATAGCCGGTTAGAAATAAACCCGGGCCGTCAGTTTAAACCGCTGGCTTTCGCCAGCAACGGCGCCCGTGGCTTCGCTGGAATACTCATACATGCCTTCCAGCTCCAGCCGATTAGCAAGAAATACCTTGAAATTCGGTTGGATATACCAGCCATCCAGGTCGCGGATATGGTCGTAACGCCATCCACCGGAAATTCCCCAGAGCCAGTCGTCCCAGGGGCGGTGGACAAAGCTTGCGAAAACGCCGTGCCATCCCTGATCATCCACCATTTCCACGGGCTGCCAGTTCTCCTCTTCGTAATCGAACCAGGCCCGATAATAGGAGTATCCCACCACGATTTCCGGGTTCGGGATAAGAAGCCAGGAAATGAGTCCTTCTACCGTGGGTTGGGTTCCGTAAGTTGAGCCGGCAAGGCGATAAAAATAGTCCTTGGCCTGTATGTGCACGCCCAAGCGCTTTCCGTCGTACCAGTCAAGGGTCAGCTGCAGCCGATCGAAGTCACCGTCGTAGCGGACGGCTTCCGCAGGGTCGGTCCAGGGACGATTCTTTTGAAATTCCGCATTGATGGCAAGCCCCGGGAAAGGATTGAGGCCGCCGCCAACCAGAAAGCTGGTGTCCCGTTCGTTGCCGCTGTATCCACCGATACCGGCTGTCGCCGACCAGCGATAACCGAAGCGGTGGGTCAGAGCCAGCAGCCCGTCGTTGATTTCCTCGTCCAGCGATTCGATAAAAGGCCCTTCCTCGCGTGAAATATCGATGCGCTGAAACATCACGGATAATTTGGTGTATTCGGTGAGGTAGCTCGATCCATTCAAGGCCAGGGTGTCGGTGGTCGTATCCTCGCCCATCTGGTCATAGCGCTCATAGCTGACGTCCAGCTTTGGACCGTAGGTTTTATGGATATCGTAGACGACCTTGCGTACCTCCCGGTTGTCGGGCTGCAATTCCAGCACCCGGCTGTAGTTGGCCAGTGCTTCGGCCCACTGGGTGTTGTTCAGGCGGGCGCTTGCATAATCGGACCAGGCCACGGCGTCGTTGGGGTCGGATCTCACAATGCGATCGTAAAGTGCGGATGCCCACCCGTATTGGCTCAATTCCCAGTAGAGCCTCGCCTGGAGGCGCTGTGCCTGGTGGTTTTCCGGCTCGTCAAGGAAAAGCGCCGTCAACTCGTACTGGGCCATGTCGTAAAGGTGCTGATCCAACAGGAAGCCGCAGTACTCTATACGGATATCGGTGTCCCGGGGATAGGTTTTGCGAAGCGTTTCGAAGATCGTCAAGGCTTCGTCCACTTTGCCTTCGTGGCTGTAAATGCGTGCCTTGATCAGGCCGGCCTGCCGGGTGTCGATATTCTCGGCCGCCAGGTTTCCGGATTCGGGACCGGTATCCTGTCCGGCCAGCGCGGGTACGCCCATGGTCAGTACCAATAGCAAAAGGCAGCTTGGCAGCCAGGTTCGTTTGCGGATGTTAAAATAGCGATGCGGATTCATGGCCATGCCCCTTTCCGAATGGATGGCTCGGCGGTGGGCCCGTTCTTGGTTTTGGCGGCATCGATCAGGCGTTTGGCCGCGTGAAACGCTTTTTGGGCCTCGGCGTCACGATGGACCGCCAGGTAAGTTTCTCCCAGAAGATACCAGGTTTCATGGTCTTCAGGGAAAAGCCGGTTGTAGGTTTTCAAGGACCGGATGGCCCTTTCGGGTCTGCCGGTCCAGGCGTAAACTTGGCCCATGCCCTTCAGGGCCTTCAGGTTCTTGGGTTTTTGCCGGAGTACGGTTTCGTAAATATCAAGGGCCAGATCCAATTGCCGCCCCCATTGTGCCTGCTGACCCAGGCTGGCCAGAAATTCAGGGTCGCTTCCGTTTTCGGCTTTCAATCGCCGGATGAGGCGGATGGCCTCATTGTGGCGGCCCATTTGCGTATAGGCATCGATTAACATGAGCCCTTCCCGGCGGGGAAGCACCGTGTCGTCCATGAGCGGCTTTAGCAGTGCCGCTGCCTCGGACCAGTGCCGGCGGGTTAGATATGCATCGGCCAGCAAAAGGGTTCGACGTCGGTCCAGACTGTCGCTTTTGGCCACGCGGGAAAGTACATCGATCAGTCGATCGGTCTGGTCGGTCGCTTCGTAAACATCGGCCAGTTCCAGCCAGATATCGGTGTTCTCCGGGGCCAGTTCGGCGGCCCTTTGTAAATAGACAGCGCCTTCCTCAAGCTGTCCCTCGGCCACCAGAGTGCGCCCCACGGCCAGGGCCAGGTCGATATTTTTCGGATCGGCGTCGGCCTGTTTTTTCATCTGCGCCAGGGATTCCTCCGGAACCACGGATTTGCCTGTCAGGCGGTCCAGGGCTTGGGCGGCAAAGCTGTCCTTCGGGTTCTCGCGGACGAGTTGACGGTAGATGGCAATGGCCTTTTCAGGCTGGTTTTGCCATTCATAAAGCTGGGCCAACTGCCGGCGCGCCTTCCGATCTTCGGGCCTTTTTTGCAGATAGCGCTCGAAGGCGGTGATGGCTTCTGGTTCATTGGACCGGGCCAGGTGATACTCGGCCAGGCGACGCAACAGGTCGGTATTTTGAGGCGCCAATTGCAGGCCCATGTCAAGGGCCTCTCCGACATTTTCCAGGCGTCCCGTGGCTTCGGCCAGGGAGATGAGGGTCGCTATCTGCGAGGCGTCCTTTTGCCGGCGAATCTGTTCGGCCTTCAACGCATAAGCTTTTTCCGTTTGGTTGACGGAGAGGTAGAGACGGATGACTTCGTCGATGACCTTGGGATCGTCGGGCGACAGGTCCAGGGCCCAAGCGGCGGACTCCTCTATCGTTTGCGGCTCACCGGTGTGCCAGGCCATATCCAGGGTGCGGTGGATGTCGGCAGATCGATTGCCGTTCAGCGCGGTCAAGTGCCGCATGGTGCGGTAGGCATCCTGGGGGCGATTGGCGTTCAGCCAGCCTCCTGCAACCCGACCAAGCAGGGTTGGATCGTCCGGCCGCATCCGCTCTGCCATTGACAGGGCATCGATGATGATGGCCGGGTTGTCGGTGTAGCCGGCCACCCGGATCAAGGATTCATAGTCCGCCGTTTTTCCGCCATGGCCGGTGGCAAGACGCTTGAGCAGCGGATAGGCGTTTTCGGGCTGGTCCAGAGTCAGGTAAAGGTCGGCGCGCAGTTTCAAAGACCGCATGTCATCGGCCCCCGCTTGCTCGGCAAAGCGCAAGGCGCGCATCTGAAGGTCCGGTTCTCCCGACGGCATGGCCAGTTCCAGCATTTCGTGAATCAGATTCGGGTTTTTGGTTTCGGCGTACCGCTTTTCGTAATCGTCGAACAGCTTCGCTGCTTGTCCGGTTTGCAGTTTGAGCGCCGTGAGCCTTTGCCGGTAAACGGGGTTGTCCGGATTCAGGTGAACCAAGGCTTCATACAAAGCGATGCCTGCCGCCGGGTCGGACATGTGGTCCGCGATCTGGGCCATGGCCATCAACACCCGGCTATCCTCGGGGGCCTTGTTGTGAAGCCGGGTGAGCAGATCGAGCGCCTCCTTGTCCATCCGGCTCCACTGCAGCACCTCCACTAGGCGCAACTGCTGGTCGATCCCGGTTTGCCATAGGCTGTCGGTGCGATCGGCAAAGGCCCGGCCAAGGGCCAGATGCCCTGTCCAGACGAATTGTTCCAGACAACGGAAGATGTTTTCCGTCACAAACGGCGTGTCCGCTTTCGTTTCACTGATCTCTTTTTCGTAAATCTGATAAAGGCCGCTGCCCAGCATGGCGGTCAATGGCGGCACTGGTTCCGGCTCGGCGGGCACGTCAAGCCGGCTGAGCTGGTCCGCGATCAGGTTGGAAAGCCGTTTTCCGTGCTTTTGCCACATGCCGTCGGCTTCCTGCAGATGGATAAGACGGACAATGGTGCGGCACTCCCTGGTAAGATCACCCTGATAGCGATAATAACCGATCAGTTTGGCTAAGGCCATCCGGCTGTCGGGATCTTTTTTAAGCAGCCGTTCCCAGGTATTCAACGCTTTTTGCGGCTGGCGGCCCCATTCGTAAAGCTTGGCCAACTGTTCCAACTGGTCCGTCTGAAGTGACGTATGCTTGGCCAGGGACTCCAGCCGGTCGATGGCCTTGTCCGGGCGGCCCTCCAAAAGGTCCAGTCGGGATGCTTCCGAATTCAAAGACATATCCAGCGGTGATTTTTTCAGAAGGGCTTCGATCATGTTCCAGGCCTTGGCATAACGGCCGTTTTCGATATAGCTGCGCAAAATATCTCTCTGGGTGGGATGCACGACAATCGTGGCCGCCACGATGACGACCAGAAAGCATATTATTTTCCAGAGTTTAATATTCAACGGCGTTCGATCTCCACAAGTCCCGTCGCAAGGTTCGATAAAAGCAGAATGCCCCGGCCATCAGCGCTATGAACGGTTGCCGACGCGTTTGCTGCATTGCCGATTTGCCGCCAACGGCTTCCCGGGGTTACGCCGGCCAACTCAACCAAACCCGATCCGAATCCTTTAAATTGAAAAGCGATGGCGTCGTCGGTGAAGCGAAAATTGTTGACCCATCCATTGGCTTGGCGCAGGTAGGGGCGAACGCCATTTGCGGATGCAGTGTTGTCCGCCTGGGAAAGGGCAATGCGCGCGCTTGAGCCGCCCGGTGCCAGGTGAACGAACAGGCCGTGTGAATCCTTGAGATAACCGAGAACATTTTCGCAGTTTTCAAGATCCGGGACGGCTTCCTCGGTGTCGAATCGCAAGGTCAGGCAGTCGCCGTAGTTTTCCACTTTCCAGTGGCGCCCCGTCGGGTCGCCGAACAGACGGCCGCCCCGCCAGTTTTTGACGATTCGGATATAGTCCGAAGTGAACATGGGGGCGATGGGCTGGGCCAGGGTCCAGTCATAAACCGTTTCCAGGGCCTTCACCGAGGCTGGGTACTGGCCGGAATAAAAATGGTAGTAGATATCGATGGGCTTGATGCGTCGGGGCGTTCCGGTACGCTGCATGGTTTCGATGATTTTACGGAAACCGTAATATGGGCCGGTCCATAGATTGGTAAGGATGTTTTCGTTGACTTGGCCGGCAGTGTATTGGTAACGCCCGCCGACATTCATAAACAACGGCGCCACACCCGTGTAGGAGTTGCTGACCGCATCGAAAAGCGTATCTCTGCCATTTATGTTGAAGATCCCCAGATCGTCGCAACGCTTGATGTGTTTGGCCATCGGTTCGCAGTTGCCGGACCACAGAAAGACCCGGCAGGGCTTGCCCGGCGGAGCAAGATTGTCGCTGATGTAACGCACGCTGTAGTCGATCTCCATCGCCGGATCAAATTCATAGCCCGGGATTTTAAAGCCGTATTGGCTGGGGTATTTGGACTGGCTGTTATCGTAATCCGGATCCCAGTAATACGGGTGGGAATAGGAGTGGGAGGCCGGTTCGATGTTAGGCAGCTTGAAAATTTCGCGTGCCTTGGCCACCAGTTTTTCGCTGCCCCTGGCGTCGGGGTCGATTTCGCTGACGATCACGGAAACGGTGATTGGAAAAGGATACTGTTTGAAGATGCGCTCCCGGATTACATCCGCGCATATGCCGCCTTTCATGACATCGGTGAAGCCGGAAAAAGCGTCGCCGTCAACGTGGGAAAAAGCGATGCGGCGGCCGTTCAAGGTTGTCGGGTCGGGTTTGGGCAGTTTTTCCAGATCGAATACCCGGGTGAAAAAGGCGAAAGGGTTGATATACCATTGCCGTCGATAGGTCGGGGGGGCCTCCCGCCACAGTACATACGGCCCCCAGGCCATGCCCCCGCCGGGGCCGGTAGAGATCACCGCACTGATTGCGCCGCTACGATCGACCCGGGAAAGACCAAGGTGCACCGTCACCCGGTCGTCCAGCGGGAAGAATCCGTCGTAATCCAAGGGGATCGGTGGGTAGTCCCGCTCGAAGGCCACCATGCCGGCATCCTTTTGTGCGTACCGCAATAGCGGGCGCTGATATGTTTGGTCCCTGGTGTGGGTAAGCCCCAGGTATGCGTAGACGTCCTTCGCCAAGGACTGCAATTCCGATGGAAGGTCGCTTTCGAGGAAGCCCGGTGACCCAAGTATCGCCAGTTTCAGTCCCCGGCGCAACTGGTTATCGAGCCACTTCAGATAGATGTGGGCCGATTTGATTTCGTCAGATTCGAACCAGGTCAGAATTCCCCGATAGTCGGCCATTTCCCGGGGGCCGGGAAGAGGCTGGTTGACGTCCTTGTAATCTATCGTCAGACCCAGATAGTTGAGAATCGTTTGGCAATCCTCGGCGATTTGGGTGACGTTGTTGGACGGTTCCGCATTGGCGTCGTATAGAGCCAGGATTTTGCGCGAAACCGGCGCAGGCCCGGACGCGTCCGCACCCATGGCCCGGTTTGACTGCCCTGCGATCCAAAGCAGACTAACGATTAAGGGTATATAAAAAAATTTGATCCAGCTCAACCGTGCTGACATATGGAATAAACCCCTTTTTTCTGGCGAAGCGGATCGCCTCCCGGGCCAGCTCCGGCTGGTCGGCGGCGGCATAGTCAATGCTGAGCAGCTCCAGGGACGGATTGGCGGTAAGCCCCCTTTCGATATACGGCATGAGCGCCGCTCGGGAAGCTTCGGAGACTTTTTGGTACGTCTTGGTTTCATGGTCGTATGCGCTGTAAAGATCTTCATAAACGATGAAATCGATCCAGGGCGCGATGATCGGGAGAATGGGAATCCCCCGATTCACGGCGATCCATTTGTCCGGATACGCGGATTTGATGGATTTGACAACGGTCAAAAGGGCGTTGACGACGCCCTTGTACTTCTTGCCATCAGACGTCTCGAGAAGGTGCAGGCTTGAGTCGAACGTGTCCAGAAACAGGCCGTCAAAGCCCTTGGCAAATATTTCGGGAATCGCGACTTCCAACAACAGGCGCTGCCAGGCGGGGTCGCGGATGTCGACGATCCATGAATCCCACGCGGTGTTTTCCTTGACCAGATAGGGTGCGTTGCGCGCCTTCTCCCAGTACGGCCCCTTGCTGTCCACCTCGCCCACCGACAGGTAACCGAGGATCGGCGGATGATTCTCGGCTTCGGACAGGGGGGGGTGATGATGACTGTCCACGACCACAAGATCGAAACGATTATAAATCTCTTGGCCGAACACATCACCGTAATAACACAGCCAGTTGTTTACATCCTGCGGCGCATCACCGGCCCATGCCGCCGCCGGCGGGAGAACCGCCACGGCGATCCACAGAGCAATCAGATACTCGCAAAAACACCTTTTCACTGTAATTCTCCCGTGGGCTGGCCGCCCTGTTTAGCCGGCTGTTACGGGTTAATCCCTGACCATCTGGGCCACCAGAGAATTACAGACGTCTTGCGCCAAACGGTTGAGCGAGTCCTCGCAGAACCAGAAACAGCCGCCGGTTTCCGATTTGCTGCCGGCCCATAAAACCTGCTTGGTCCTTGCATCCAACATGCGCAGGTTGACGCCCACCACCGGATCTTCGTTCAGGCCTCGCTTATAGCGGTATTCGCTTACCGACCCGTAAATCACGGTATCGACGCCCAGTTTTTGAGCTGCATCGAGAATTTTTGTCTTGTTCAGCACGTCATCGATCTCCAGGGCGTCTCCCCGAAGCCGGCTGATGACCAGAGACTGCTCCATGAGCTGAAAGTCGGATTGGGCATACAACTCGGTGGTGAGAATATCGCTGACGATGCGTCCGGCGTGGGGATAGGACGACAGGTTCACCATGGGCAACACGGCAACATAGCGGGCGCGCGATTGAATCTGGCCGTGACGGATGTATTCCTGCCCGGAACCGCAAGCCATAACCAGGAGAGAAAGTACGATTATAATAGGATATCTGACTGACACGATCATTTTTTGGTGCCTCCCTTGCCCCTAAACGGTAGCGTTTTGGTTATTGTTTTTTATTTTATTGTCTGAAGTTGTAACTATAATCGGTCGGTTATAAAAAAAGTTGATTATGGGATAGTTTTTTCTTGCAGGGCTGACCACTTAATTAGGGCGAGGTGAATCTTCTGGCCAGGTCGTTGTCGATCACGTAAATGCAAATAGCCTTGGCACCGCGCTCGGTATATCGGTATTTTTCCATCAAGTTGTTTATCAGAAAGGTCACATCCTCCCGGATTTTGCGGTCATAGGTTTTGAAATCCTCACGGGCATAGTCCTTGATCGCGCGACGGAAATTTTCGTTTTCCAAAAAGGGGTCCAGCACCTTTTCTTTTAGATTGTACTCGTAGCGTTCCTTCAGGGATTCAAAAAGCTTGGTTTCGGTGACCGCCATGCCGCCCACCAGAATTTCCTGGGTCAGTGTCGAGGAGGTATACATTTTCTGGGTGTCCCGGCGCAGGGCGAGCCGTTGCTCCGCTTCCGCCTTGGCGCCCAGCGTACGCCGCTCGAAACCCTCAAACAGCGATTCGGTGACGTGAACCCGGTCGCCGGTAAAGGTGCAGGTTTCCGTGGCCCCGATTTCGAAGTTGACGGCGAACATGTAGTTCAGAATTTCGCGTTGAATCTGTTCCTCGTTGTAATAGTAAAGCGCTTCCTTGACTTCCTGCAGGGTGGAGAAATCGTAAAGCAACAACAGGGACGAAAGGAAGCCTTCCGGGATAAAAGCCTTCAATTCCTTTTTTGAATGAAAGAAATTACAGAGCATGGACATGTCGATCAGCTTGTCGGCCTTGGCGTAGGTGGTGAAAAAATCGTTGAAAATTTTAATCGAATCACGCCCGGAGATGCCTTGCCGGCCCTCGCTTTCCGATTCGCCGATAATCTGGCGCCGGCGCTTGGCGGTCAAAGCCTTGCGGTCTTCTTCCGACAGCCACTCCGGAATATGGCCGGTGTAGATCTCCATTTTCAACAGCTGCAGGTTTTTGTCGCAGTAGCGGCTGTATTTGTCCGGCTTGGGAATCCATTCGAGCATGGCCGGAGACCGCAGGCCGAGCCGGGACGAGATTATGACTCGTGCGAAGTTATGCAGCACCCGGGGCAGAAAATTGGTTTCGATATGCGATCCGAAGATGTTGCGGTAAATCTCCACCTCGGTGTTCAAATCGAGAACATAGGGGATGTTGATGTAAACGATGCGGTCCGAGAAAGATTGGAACTCCCGGATGTTTTTCTTGTCCTCGGGATTCATCAGGGCCAGGAAGAGGGAAGTGACGTTTTCCTCGATGTCCTCGACTTTGTGCACGCCCTCGCTGATGATGTTGTGCAGTTCGATCAGGCGCTCGATATTGTGAGACTTGATGTCCATCAGCGCGTAGATCCCGTTGTTGGTCTTGGCGTAGCGGGAGTAGATGTAGCGAACCTGGTTGCTGTCCGCGAAAAGCCGGTTGATCGTGCGTTGCAGGTACTCGTTGCTGAGAATGATCTGCTTGACCGGGCGGTCGCCGGGAGAGAACACGCCGATGCCCTGGCCAAGGCGGCGGTTGAAAGTATAAGGTACGGCATGTACCATTTCGAAAACCTTGGCAGGACTTTTCAGCCTTGCGAGCAGCGCCTCGTACAGGCTACTGCAAATGGTGCAGGGCACATCCTTGAACACCCACTCATAGGCCTTGTCGGTGAACAGGGTGTATTTAAATTTGTCGTTGTCGAACAGATCGTCCAGAAACTGGCGCCGCAGGGTTTTGGGAACGAGCAGCAGGGGGCTGTCGTGGCAGGGGCAGGGAATTTCAATGTATGGCCCGGTCGGCCTCCGGGTGGCCATGCCGCGGATGGTTTCGAACTGATTATGTTCCGGATTGTTCTGCAACCGCAGGAGGTTTTCCAGGATGGAGACCGTTTCGCTGCCGCCCTCCCGGGACAATTGCTTGCGGTTCAGGCGCCATACGGTTTCGTAGCGGGTGCCGGATTCGGTGTTGGCGTATAGCTCGAAACGCCTGAGCAGATTGTTGAGGAAGGTGCTTTTGCCGCACCCGTGGGGACCGTCGAAAATATAGATCTTGTTCTGCTGTGCACCGCTGCGCAGGGCCTTGACGATATTCACCAGGCGGTTGGCGAACAGGCGGTCGGCGAAAAAAGGGTGATCGGCGTCATCGACGAGCAATTTGCTGCAATCGTAACTCACATACTGGATGGATTCCGGATCGTTGGGATATTCGTCCGCCCCTTCGCCCACGTATTCGGCGAACAGGTCATGAAACACCTGGAATACGTTACGGATCGTGCCGACCGGGTTTGCCAGCACCTTGTCCAGGAAGTCCTCGAAGGTGATGGCATTGCCGCGAGTCGTTCCTTCGTCGGCAACATCGATATGCTGCATTGCCTTTTTGATGTTCTCCATGGCGGTTTTGTCTCAAACGTTATAGTGCGTTTTTCCTGAGCTTACGGTCCTTCATCGTATACACGACCCGCTTCCATTTTATTTCCCTGGGTGCCGGGGTTTCGCCGGGAAGGCCCGGAATGGGCAGTGATGCCCCAGCCTTGGGCATGGCCTCGACCTCCGTGGTTTCCAGTTGGACCGGCCCGCCCCACAGGACCTCGATGCCCAGCATGGTGTTGGGAATATAATCGGAATAAAGCGGTTTGCCCTCGAAGCGGTGAATCAGGTACAGGACATTGTCTTTGGTCTTTTCAAGATCGATCTCGATTTTCGGGGGGTGGTACAGCGATGCCATCAGCATGTCGCGGTAATCCTCGGCGCTGCGGCTTTTCACATAATACTCCCAGACCATTTTTTTCTGGTTCAGGCGTTTGCCGGCAACGAAAAGTTTGTTGGCGGTCACGAAATCCTGGTCCACGAACTGATGCAGGAAGGTGAAGTCGCTGTAATTTTCCCGAACCTTGAAGATGAACTCTCGGCCCCGCCCGGCTGCGGTGTCGTAGTCCTCACGCGCCTTGGCGCCCTGCATGCGCTGGAAATCCCAGGAGAGCCTGCCCTGATCGGCCAGCTCCTCGATGAAGTAGAACATGCGCATGCCCAGCGCGTAAGGGTTCAACCCCACGCGGGGCATGGCCGTCACGCCGGCGTTGATCCGGGCGAAATCGACCTCGTGGCCTGCGATGCGGTCGTCCTTGAGAAAAAGGGTCTCGTGCCAGTAGGAAGCCCAGCCCTCGTTCATGATTTTGGTACGGATCTGCGGCTGGAAAAAAAGGCCGGTCTTGTGAATCACCTGCATGACCGTCAGCATCCATTGATTCTCTTCCCTGCGAAGCATTCTGGAGTGCTCCATGATAAATTGGATAAGGTCCTGGGATCTTTTTTGTTTCGTTTCCTGGTGTTTTTTGAACAGGTTGCCGAACTCCGGGTGACGGCGATCGATTTCCAGGAAAAAGGCGTCCTCGCCCAGCGACGGATCTTCGTTGACAGCGGTATTATACGCATCCAGAGCCTTGATGTATTTTGCGATGCTGACCTTGACGATATCTTGCAGATAGACATCGAAATAATAATCGACCTTGGCTGAAAAACCGCTGCCCGATGGTGAGAAAAGGTTCGAAAGCAGGCTGTGATAGCCCACCAGATTGTCGATGCCCCGGGTGAACTCAATGATGTAGTCCACCCAGCGGCCCCGTTCGCTGCGCAATTTGGCGATGACCCGTTTGTCGGACAGGGCTTCGCCGTTGAAGTCGTAATCCCAGGTGTGGCGAAAATAGAGATTGTTCTGGAAAAAATCGATGTGGCCGATGACGTGATAAAAAATCATCACGTTGAGCCAGTCCGGATTGTTGTCGTTGTAGAAGGAGATCGCCGGGCGGGTGTTGATCACCGTTTCGTAGGGGTTGCCGGGATAAAGCTCGTATTTGCCCTTTTCCCTGAGCACTTCCACGTCCTGGACCCAGTAGTCGTAAAGGGTGGGGATCATGACCTTGGGAGAAAGTTCCAGCAGGTCCCGGTTGGTGACGATGTATTCCAGGCTTTCATCCTCGAAGCGCAGGCCGGCGTCCCGGGCCCTCTCCTTGCAGCCCTCCATGATTTTCTTGGTGTGTTGATCGATTAGTTGCATAATTCTTATTAAGAAATGAGTTTTTTGATGCCCTCGATCAACCGGGGCTCGTCGCTGTTCTCGTTGATGACATCCAAACGAACATGCTTGGGATGCTCTTCCAGAATGCCTGATCTTTTCAGATAGCTGGCGACTTCCGTGGTGTTTTTTGTCGCGCCGCCGTGCTCGGCGATGGTTACGCCCACACGGCTGGCGTAACCGATCATCTCCTTGAGTGCCGGGATGGCCCGCTTGCCTTCCGAATCCCAATCGTCGCCGTCGGTCCCGTGAAACACATAGATGTTATAGTCCGCGGCAAGGCTTTCCTCCTTGACGATGCGGTTGACCATCTCGTAGGCTGAGAATACCTGGGTGCCGCCGGCTACTTTCGAATTGTAATAGGTGTAAAAATCATCGACCTCCTTGGCCTCGGTGTCGTGGAGAATGAATCTGGATTCGACCTGATTGGCGTACTGGTAGAGCAGCCAGCTATAGATCAGGACGTGTTGGGTGACCACCAGTTCAGTCACCTTGCCCGCCATGGAGCCGGAGTAGTCGCGCAGGAAAAAGACCACGGCCTGGGACTCGAAATCCTTCTCGCGGGAGAGGATGCGATAAATCTTGTCCTTGGGAGAAATGATGAAGCCCGAGGGATCGATATCGGCGGGATCGGGAACATTGCCCAGATGAATATTGGTTTCGAGAATTTGACGCAGGGTGGCTTTCTTGTCCAGCACCTGCCCGAAACCGCGGTTGCGGTCGGTCATATCATAGGTGTAGCGGGTCAGCGAGCGTTTCTTGCCTTTGTCCTGGAGATTGGGCAGCTCGAACTGCTCGGTGAGAATTTTCCCCAGATCGTAGGCCGAGGACTCCATTTCGTGCTGACCGCCTTCGCCCTCGCCCGGCCCCCCCTCACCGGCCTGGTCTGGATCACGCACCGGCTGCTCACCGATGACCTCGCCCTCTTCGCCATCGCCGCTGCCGCCTTGCCCCTGGCCCTCTTCCTGTTCGGCCAGGGTGGGGTCGTGAATGAATTTCTCCTCGACCGTCGTGGGCACCACAACGATCTTGCCCTTGCCGACCTTCCCGGGTTTGATCATTTTTCCTACCCGGATTTTGCGCGGAAACCCGTCCTTTTCCCGCTGGCGGTCTTTTTCCAAAAGCTCGTCAATGGAGCGAATATGGCTGACATAGGACCCCGCGGAGGGCGCCAGGGCCTGAAGGACCATCAGATCGTGGTAGTCGTAAAGACTTATCAACCGGAAATCGCCTTCGTCGGTGGTGACAACGGCCATATCGCGGGACGCCGCCCGAATGTCGTGGGGCCGGTTGTCGTTCACCTCCAGAAGAATCTTTTCTTCCTGCTGGGGCGTCAATCCGGCCTTTTTCAGTTCTTCATATATTTTTTTGAGTTTAATTTTCATCTTCCTGCGAACAAAAATATTCGATGGTTTTCTGGGCGCAGGTCCGGCAATAGCCCAGCTTGTTGAGCATGGTATCCACCATTCGGTCGTAGAGCTTCTGGTTTTCCTCGTTGGTTCGGTTGGCCAGCGCGCCGATCAGGGAGCCGGCGCCGGCGATGTCCGATTTCAGACGCACGTCGGTGACCGCCTTGACCAGTTCCAGGTTGTCCATGAAGTCGTAATTGGGATCCACCGAGATTTTCTGTCCGTAAATTTTGCGGATGGCGGTGCGGAACGTCTCGCTCTGTTCCGCGGTTTTCAGGCCCAGGCGTTCTTCCACGCTCTTGATGTAGCGCTCGTCGATTTTGAGCGCCTTGAGCTCGTCGCTCTGGGGATCCTTGTATTTCCACATCTTGTCCGGCCCCAGGTTTTCGGCATCGATACCAATGATCATGTTGACGTAGTTCATGACATCCTTGCGGATGGCCAGGGGTTCGTCCATGTAGGCGTTGAACATCTCGGTCATGATCCGTTCCCGGTAAAGCCCCTTGGCGGTTTTCAGGTCTTCCAGGTATTTGACGCGATCGTTGGCCTCGGTCACATAATCGAGAACGATGCGCTCCAGGGCGCTGAAAATATCGTAGGCGAACATGCACTTGCCTTCGTTGGTCTCCGAGCTTTCGATGAGCAGTTGGATGGCCCGGCCAAGGTTGCGCTGGCCCAGCCCTTTCTGGCCGAAGCGTTTGGTGATGTCCGGGTTTTGGTTGAGGGTGTCGATGACTTCGGCCAGGGTCTTGATGCTCTTCTCTCCGGCCACCTCTCCGGCGGCCAGTTTCATGGTTTCGACGGGGGTCAGTTTTTCCGAGCGGGCCAGGCGGGACAGCACCACGGCCACGGACGCCGCGTAATTGACGTTGGGATCCTGGTGCAGGTACTCGCGGGTAAGGGTAGTTCGCGTTTCGTTGCCGATGGCATACCGGGTAAGATCTTCCTGGAGTTTGTAGTTGGTGTTGTGGGAGACGTAGCAGATCCGGCAGCGGTCGACGATGGGGGCTTCCTCCTTCTCGGCCAGAAAACGGTTGAATTCGGAGTTGTTGCTGGTGGCGATGATCAAGGTGTCGATGGGCCATTTGTAGCCGTCGATTTCGATATTGCGGTTCTGGATCACGCCTAGATATACCTGCACCAGGTCTTTCTTGTTTTTAAAGATTTCGTCGGAAAAATGGACGCCCCCGCCGGCCACGCGGGCCAGGGCGCCGCGTCTTAAATCAAAACGAAAGGGGTTGCCCGTTTCCGTGATGTGCATGAGCCGCTGGATGGATTCCTCGCCCAGAAGATCCACCGCGGAGGAGGTGATCTTGTCGCGGGCCGGATATTTCCCGGTGATGGTGCCCAGGCTTTCGGTCATTGGTACCGGGAAGATCTGGATAAATTCCAGCATCTTGGAAAGATCGCCGCCCGTGAAATTTCTGATGTCGTTCCACACGTACCCGCTGCAAGCGGCCAGCGGCCGGTAGTCACCCCATAGGGTTTCGATCTCGTTGTCCGAAAAGCCGATTTCACGGGCCAGGAAGTCGCGGCTCTGATCGGGATCATCGTTGATGTTCATTCCCAGAATCATCGGATCTTCATATGTCTGGGATTCGATGCTCTTGATTTTGCCGTAGCCGCCCAGCTTGTCCAACCCGACGAAGCGGAAGGAGTATTTGCGGTTGGTTTCAATGGAAAGAAACGATCTATATTTGTTACAGAGATACTCCACCAGAAAGGTCTTGCCGTTGCCGGGCTCGCCGACCAGCACAAAGGCCATCTCCTTGGAGGACCCGTTTTCCGCGGCATCCTTGACATAGGAAACAAAGCTGTTGATTTCGTCATACATGCCGATGATGTGCTTCTTTCCGGATCTGAAAATGCTGAAATCGTAAGTCGTTTTCCCGTTGACAACCACTTTCTGGATGTCGCTTTCGAGAATCATGCGGGCGACCCCCTGAAAAGCGTTCTCAAAGCAGCGGGTTCCCTTCTTGACCCCGATCAAATGCTGGTGAAGCGCTGAAGCGTTGTTGTTTCCCATGGTTTCCCCCAAAAAAGGTAACGATGAAATAACCTGTTTTAAAAAGGCGTAAACGGGCGGTGCCTACCGGACAAGGTGGCGGCGTCCGCCTTCCGGCATTCTTTACCGTGGATAAAGGGCGCTGTCATGCCCGGGATAATGCTTTTGCTGAAAATGAAGGGAGAATGAGCACTAATTGATACCGCAACGACCGGTAGCACGGACCAAAAACATTATCGTAACGGTTGCCTCAGGCAAGGCGCGGTGTCGGGCGATCAGAAGGAGTGAATCCAGGCCGATGCTGCTAAGTGATCAGGATGAGAAATTCCTTGCCTCACAATAAGTATAGCATCTGCCGGTTAAACTGCAACCCGAAAAAATCGGCAAAGGATTAAGCTTGATTCCCCCAGGGGGCTTTTCTATGATACTGCCAGTTTGTCCAAAGAACACTGGGACCCCTGGCGGAGTGAATCATGCTCAGAGAGCTGTTGATCAAGAATTTTGCCATTATTGACGACTTGAACATCCAATTCGAGGACGGGCTCACCGTTTTAAGCGGAGAGACCGGCGCCGGAAAATCGATCATCATCAATGCCGTGAATCTTTTGCTGGGGGCCCGCGCCAGCGCCAAGATGATTCGTGACGGTCATGCCGGCGCCGAACTGTCGGCCTTTTTCGATGTACCCAAAACCTCGTCCGCCGCCAAGGTCATGCGTGAAAACGGATACGAACCCGAAGACGGGCTGCTGGTCCGGCGGGTGATCGCGGCCAATGACCGCCACCGTGTTTATATCAACGACCGCATGGGCACCATGCAGATGTTGTCCGCCATCACGGCCGATTTGGCCAGTATTTCAAGCCAGCATGCCCACCAGGGGCTGCTGCGGGAAGATTCTCACCTGACCATCCTGGACCAGTTTGGCGGCCTCATGCCATCGGTGTACGAGGTTTCCGAGCTTTATAATGAGATGGTGCCCCTTTCGCGGGAGCTGGAAAGCCTCATCAGGAAAAAGGATCGGCAGGACAAGGAGAAAGCGCTTTTTCAGTATCAGCTCGATGAAATCGACGCGGCCGCCATCTTGGAGGACGAAGACGAATCCCTGGAAAAAGATCGCCTGCGCTTGAAAAACGCCCAGCACTTGCAGTACACCCTTCAATCCACCATTGAGACCCTGCATGGTGCCGACGGCGCCATTCTGGAGCAGCTTGGCGAGCTTCGCAAAAACCTGGAAAAGGCCTCGCAACTGGACGAGGGGCTGACGCCCGCCCTGAATCGGCTTTCCGATCACGCCTATGGACTCGAAGATGTTACCGACATGCTGCGCGACCAGCTAAACGCCATGGAAACGGACGCCGATCGCCTCGATGAGGTGGAAACCCGGCTGGACCTGATCAACCGCTTGAAGCGCAAATACGGCGGAAGCCTGGAAACGCTTTTCCAGAAAAGGGCCGAGATCCGGGCCGAGCTTGAAACCATTCACCATCTGGATGAAGACATCGAATCCCATCGGCAGCGGCTGAAGACCTGTTATGACGGCATCGCCGATTTATCCCGGCGCCTTTCCGAAAAGCGGGAAAAGGTGGCTGCGGATTTTGCCCGGGCCGTTGAGAAGGAACTGGGAAGCCTGAAGATGGGGGGCACCCATTTCGAGGCGCGGCTCTCCCGAACGCCATGCGGTTCAGCCGATATGGATTGGCTGTGCGTGGATGGCAGCCAATTGTCGGCAAGGGGCATCGACCAGGCGGCGTTCATGATCGCTCCCAACGTCGGTGAGTCCTTGAAACCCCTTTCGGCCACCGCCTCGGGCGGGGAGTTGTCCCGGGTGGTCTTGGCCCTGAAGGCCATTTTGGCCAAAACCGATCGGGTGGGGACGGTGATTTTCGACGAGGTGGACGCCGGTGTCGGCGGCGCCGTGGCGGATGTGGTGGGGAAAAAACTTGCCGCTTTGTCCCGCAAGCACCAATTGATCTGCATCACCCATTTACCCCAGATTGCCCGGTATGGCGATCATCATTACCATATCCGCAAGACGGTCAGAAAGGGGCGGACCATCACCACTATCCGGCCCATGGGCGCCGAGGAGCGCATAGAGGAAATCGCCCGCATGCTGGGCGGGGAAACCGTGACAGCCACCGCTTTGGAGCATGCCCGCAACCTGGTTGAGGCACGGCCCGGTGTTACCGATACTTGACAAACCCGGCGGGATGCTCCTAAAAGATATGTTTTTATTGATAAAAGGAGGTCGTTATGCCCATTTATGAATTCAAGTGCATGGATTGCGACAAATTCATGGAACTGTTGGTTATGAACAAACAGGATGAGGTCGAGATGGTCTGTTCCCATTGCGGGTCGGGAAACCTGGAGCGGATTCTTTCCACCACCAACCATGCCATTCCCGGCGGCGGATCATCCTCCGGCTCCGGCGCAACTTCCCAGACACGGACGTGCAGCTCGGGATCATGCACGACGTACACGATTCCCGGGCCTTGATATGCTGAAACGAGTTTTCTTTTTTACGGTTGTCGGTCTGATTCTCGGCTCTCCCTGGCCGGTGTGGGCGGAGCGGATGAGCGTGAGCGTGGATGTCGCCAATATCCGCACGGGGCCCAGTACCGAGGACAAGCAAATCTGGCAGGTTGAGAAGTATCATCCTCTGAACATTGTTCAGAAACAAGGGCAATGGTGCCTGATCAAGGATTTCGAAGGCGATCGCGGCTGGATTTCCTGTTCGCTGATGGATAAAACCCGGTCGGTGATTGTGAAAAAGGAAAAATGCAATGTCCGCTCGGGGCCGGGAACCGACACGGCGATCTGTTTCACCGTGGACCGGGGGGTTCCTTTCAAGGTGCTGAAAGAAAAGGGCGATTGGCTTCACGTTGTCCATGCTGACGGTGATGATGGGTGGATACACAAAAATTTAGTATGGTAAGCCTTGATGAATCCGCCAAGCCTTGATCCAAATAGTTCTGTTTTCTGAGGGGACAATAGGCAAGGAGTTGATTTGGAAGAAATAAAGAACGGTAAAAATCGAATCATTGGGCTGGGGGCCGCGCTGATGGATATCTTGGTCCATGAAAGCGATGCGTTTATTGATAAGATCGGTTTTCCAAAGGGCGGCATGACCCTTGTGGATCTGCCGGTTCTGGAGGATGTCCTTTCCCGGACAACCAACCCGACCACGGTGGTGCCCGGCGGATCGGCCTGCAACACGGCCGTGGGGGTGGGGCGTCTGGGCGGCAAGTCCCGTTTCGTGGGCAAGCGGGGGGATGACGACCTTGGCCGGTTTTTCGAGAAAGCTCTGGTCGAACGTGGGGTTCAGCCCAATTTGATGGTTTCGTCAACACCCACGGGCCGGGTGCTCTCCATCATCACACCCGACGCCCAGCGCACCATGCTTACCTATCTGGGCGCTTCGGCGGAAACCCTGCCGGAGGAGCTTGTGCCGGACCATTTCACGGGCGGGGCGGTGGTCCATATCGAGGGATACTGGCTGTTCAATCCCGATTTAATGCTGGCCTCGCTAAAAGCCGCAAAATCCGCCGGATGCCTGGTTTCCCTGGATTTGTCCAGTTTTACCGTGGTCGAGCAATCCAAGGATATGCTTGAGGAGATCATTCCCAGGTATGTGGATATTTTGATTGCCAATGAAGACGAAGCCAAGGCTTATACCGGCCTTGACGTTGAAGAGGAGGCAATCGAGCACCTGTTCCGCAACGTGGATGTGGCGGTGTTGAAAGTTGGTGCGAAGGGCAGCTATATCCGCAGCCAGTCCGGGGTGTGCCGTGTGGCGCCCCAGGGATCGGGATCGGCGGTGGATACCACCGGTGCGGGCGACCTCTGGGCGTCCGGTTTTTTGTATGGAATGGTGCGTGGATTTCCCCACGGGAAATGCGGCGCATTGGCTTCGGCATGCGGTTACGAGGTTTGCCAGGTAATCGGTGCCGATATACCTGATGATGGATGGATGCGAATCAAGAAGAACATGGAGGCATAATGGCCAAAGGGCGCATATCGAGAAAAGAGCTTTTAAACGAGCCGGACAGGTTCATGGTGTTTGTCGGCAGGGTGATCGATTTTGCAAAGAGGCATCTGACAATACTGACGATCGGTGCGGTGGCCTTTTTTTTGTCGCTGATTACCGTCGTTGTCGTAACACAGGTTTCTCACCGTAACGAAATAAAAGCGTCGGCGAGTGTAGAGAAAGCGATGGCAACCTACGCCTCCGTTTTAAAGGATAAGGACGAAGCCGCCGCCTATGAGGCCGTGAAAGGCGAGTTCAGCGAGATTTTCGATGCTTACGGATCGAAACAGGCGGCCAAGATTGCGCGTATCGTTTACGGGGACATGAGTTATTCCGCCGGAGACGCGGATACCGCCATCACCATGTACCAGAAAGCCCTGGACGATTTTGAACAGGCCCCGGCCATGAAACCGATCATTCTCAGCGGCCTGGGCCACGCCTATCTGCTGAAGAAGGAATATCCCAAATCGATCGGCTATTTCGAAAAAATCCTGGAAAGCCAGGAAAACCTTTTGAAAAGCGATGCCCTGTTCAGCCTGGCATGGTTATACGAAACCACCGGAGACAAAGTGCGCAGTACCGAACAGTATAAAAAGCTCCTGGCGGACTTTCCCGATTCGGTTTACGGGGATATGGTCAAGGAAAAAATTCAGGGATAGCCATAACCCCTTCGTTTAAGGCGGTTGGCTGAAACCGCCTAAGACGCCCGCTTGTTGAAAAGTTTGTATTTCTTGATCTTTTGGTTCAGCCCGCTTTTTCCGATGCCTAGCATCTGTGCCGCGCGGGTTTGAACGTAATCGGCCTTTTTCAGGGCACGGACGATCATGTTTTTTTCAACCAGGGCCAGGGTGTCGTACAGATTGGCGTCCACGGGAATTCCGTCCATGTGCAGGGTGCTGTGGGCGCTGTCCACGAAATCCTTGGGCAGGTCTGAAACCTGGATGACGGCCTCGGGGCTGAGAACCACGGCGCGTTCGATGACGTTTTCCAGCTCGCGGACATTTCCCGGCCAGTCGTATTCGTAAAAGAGGCGTTCGACCTCCCGGTCGAACCCCGTTATCGGCTCGCCGGCGGTGCGCTCCGGGCTGTATTTGTCGATAAAATGCTTTACCAGCGGCCGGATGTCTTCAAGCCGTTCCCGAAGCGGCGGCAGGGTGATGGGAACGACATTGAGGCGGTAAAACAGATCCTCCCGAAAGTTGCCGGCGGCCACCTCTTCCTTCAGGGATTTGTTGGTTGCCGCGATCAGACGGATGTTGACGGGGATGGGTTTGATGCCGCCCACCCGCTCGATGACCCTTTCCTGAAGCACCCGCAGCAGTTTCACCTGCAGGCCGCCGGACAGTTCCCCGATTTCGTCCAGGAACAGGGTCCCCCCGTCGGCGATTTCGAACCTTCCCTTTTTCATGGAGACCGCACCGGTAAAGGCCCCTTTTTCGTGTCCGAACAGCTCGCTCTCCAATAGCGTTTCCGCCAGAGCCGAGCAGTTGACGGCGATAAAGGGTTTGTCCTTGCGGGGGCTGTTGAAGTGCAGGGCGCTGGCAACAAGTTCCTTTCCCGTACCGCTGGCCCCTTCGATCAGGACCGTCGCCGACGCCGGCGCGACTTTGCGGATGATTTCGAACACGTCCTGCATGGGTTTGCTTTTGCCGATGATGTTGTGAAAGCTGTAGCGGCTCTCCACCGCGCTTCTCAGTTGGCGGTTTTCCTTTACGACGCCATAGGTGGAAACCGCTTTTTTCGCATATAAAACGAGTTGCTCGTTATCGAAAGGCTTGAGAATGTAGTTGTAGGCGCCCTTCTGCATGGCCTCCACCGCCTTTTCGACGGTCCCGTGGGCGGTCATCATGATGACGGGCAGATCCGCGTCGGCCTTCTTGATCTGTTCGAGCAGCTCGATGCCGTCCATGGCCGGCATTTTCATATCCGTCACCACCAGATCCACATCCGATTGCGTCAATGTGTCGAGGGCTTCGGAACCGCTGTTGGCGGTCAGCGCTTCATATCCGGCGTCTTCAAGAACGGCGGCGAGAATCAGTGTATAGTTGCGTTCGTCATCTACAACCAGAATGGTTTCCATTTTTAAGTCTCCTGATCCAGAGGAAATTGGACGGCAACCCGGGCGCCTTTGTCCCGGCGGTTCTCAATGCGAATCATACCGTCGTGGGCCTCGATGATATTGCGCACAATTCCCAGGCCCAAACCGGTCCCTTTTTCCTTGGTGGTAAAGAAGGGATCCCAGATTTTTTCCATGGCGGCCGGCGAGACCCCTTCCCCCCAATCTTCGATGACCACCCATAGCGATCCTTCCTTGTCCTCGATCGTAACGTCGATAAGCCCGCCTTGGGGCATGGATTGCATGGCATTGATCAACAGATTGAGAAATGCCTGGTACAGCATGTCCGAATCGCCTTCGATGGCGGGGCTGTTGGCGCTGAAAGCGGTCCTGATGACGTATCCTTTTTCCTTGAGCTGCTGGTCGAGAAAATGAATGTTTTTGGCGATTACTTCATCGATCCGGCAAGAGGTACGGTTTGGCTCCTTGGGGCGCGCATAATCCAGAAAGTCGGTAATGATGGCGTTTAGCCGCCGCGATTCGGCCACGATGATCTCGGCGATGGCGTCAAGGGGATCGGCCGGGTTCATTTTTTTCTTTAAAAGCTCCGCCGAGCTGCTGATAATTCCAAGCGGGTTCCGAATTTCGTGGGACACGCCGGCAACCATCTCCCCCAACGAGGAGAGATGTTTGGCCTTGGAGAGCTGCTCTTTCAGCCTGATTCGCTCGATGGCTCGTTTTTCGATGATACCCTCGCCCCGTTTGACCACAAAGATCAGCGTGAGCAGCAAAATGATCATGACAACGCTGATGCTGCAGATGACGAGCACCTGGAACTTAAAAATGGCTCTGTACTCGCTATACAGGTTTTGCTCGATTTCAACCACCCCCAATACGGGACCCGAGATCGGCGAAAGGGGTTTTTCCGCTCGCAGCGGAGCAAAGGTGACAATGCTGATTTCCTTGGGGATGCCCAGTACAATTTCCCAAAAGGTTCCGTTTTGCACGAGTTTCGAGGATGCTTTGCCCGTCAGCGCATTTTTATAGAAGGTTCCGCCGACATTATGTTTGCCGACCAGTTCGGAGTCAAAACTGTACGCAATGACATCGTCCTTGCTGTAGATGTTGACCATTTCGATTTTAAAACTGTGCAACGTACTGCGCACAACACTATCCATTCTTTCGAACTGGTCCTTGTTGCTCAATTCGATTTTTCCGTATTTCAACCCCACCGGAAGGATAAATTGTAAAAAAACCTGATGATTCAGGTTCTCGATGAGCAAAATCCCGTAGTCTTCGCTTTTCTGGTACTGCATCGAACGAACCCAGTGGGTGCTGAGCACGCTGAGGATAATGGTTCCGAAAAAAATGACGATTAAACTGGCAAAGGTAAAATACTTAACCAGTCTAAAGGGTTTGGTGCGTTCGGTAAGTGTGGATGGTTTCATATATTACGCTAAAGTTTTCGATAGTAATGCCGAATCTGAAATTGTACCTCGAAAAAGTGTCCCTACTGCGATGTAAAGCAACCGTTTTCACATGTCAATGCATGACGAACCAAGTGTTTTTTATTTGTTGGTGTGATCGAAGAACAGACATGCTCCAGAGCGGTAGTTATTGGGAAAAGAATATAAATATAACTAACTACATAAAATTATATATAAAAGTTATCTAATTTTGCTTGACAACAATTAATTTTGGGTTTTGTATTATCATACCAAGGTACAGATTATGCACAATGCGATGGAAGCATGCTTGTCCTGAGATAGACAGCGAACCCGGCAAACCAATTTTATAGTCGATATAAAAAACGATGGTTCAAATGGCGAAAAATTCATTAAAGAAAATCAGAGTCTCCCTTCTGATGAGCAAATCGGAGTTGGCCAGGGAAGCCAATGTCTCACCCATAACGATTTCGCGCATCGAAGAGGGGAAGCCGTGCCGACTGGAAACCAAAAGAAAAATCCTGCTGGCACTGGGATATGGTCTCTCGGACAGTAAAAAAATCTTTGGCGAATAGAAGAGAATACCCATGTTTCTTGGAAAAAAAGAACGCGTAATTGGCCTGGATATCGGATCGAGATCCATTAAGGCGGCAGAGATCGCTGAAACCAAAAAGGGGTATGTCCTGGATCGCTTCGGTATCACCGATATCCCCCCCGGCCTGATCGAGGATGGCGCCATCAAAGATGCCGAACAGGTTGCCGAAACGATCCGCAACCTTTTGAAAAGCTACAGCATCAAGGGGCAGCAGGCTGCCATGTCGGTCGGTGGTTATTCGGTTATTGTAAAGAAAATCAATGTCCAGACAATGTCGGAAGAGCAGCTCCAGGAAACCATCAGCTTTGAAGCGGAGCAATATATCCCGTTCGATATCGCGGATGTGAATCTTGATTTTCAGATTCTGGGTGAGAACGAAAACAATCCCAACCAGATGAATGTTCTGCTGGTGGCCGCCAAGAAGGAAATGGTCAACGATTATGTGAATCTTGCCCAGATGGCGGGACTCCATCCCTGTATTATCGATGTCGATGCTTTCGCCCTGCAAAATATCTACGAACTGAATTACTCTCCGGAAAAAGGGGAGAATACCGCGCTGATCGATATCGGTGCGAGCAAGACATCGCTCAACATATTAAAAGGCGACTCCTCCGTCTTCATGCGGGACGTTTCCCTGGGATGCGGTCAAATCAATCAGAAAATTGCATCTCTCATCGATTGCTCGATCGCCGAGGCGGAGCAGATAAAATTCGGTGCGCAATCGGAAAAAATAACGTCCGGTGATTTGTCCGATATCGTTTCGTCGGTTGTTTCGGATTGGTGCACGGAAATCAGGCGGGCTCTGGACTTTTTTTATTCGACTTATCCGGATGACCAGATAAAGAAAATCGTTCTCAGCGGAGGCGGTGGCAACATCAAGGCGTTCAGGCAGTTGTTGTCCGTCGAAACCTCCGCCGAGGTGACCACCATTAATCCTTTCGAGGCGTTAATTGTCGACGAAAACCGGTTTGATGTGGACTTTTTAAAACGAATCGCTCCCCAGGCTTCGATTTGCATGGGGCTGGCAACGAGAAAAGTTGACGATAAATGATACGAATAAATCTACTACCATTCCGTGCGGCAAGAAAAAAAGAGAACATCCGGCGTCAGCTATCCGTTTTCTTCTTGTCGATTGCTCTGTTGATCATTGTCGCCACCTGGTTCGGCTGGATGTTGTCCGGCAGGGTAGATACGCTGGACAAGCAGGTCAAAAACACCAAGGCCCAGGTGGAGAAATACAACAAGATCAACAAAGAGATTGCCCAGATAAACAAGAAACTGGATATTTTAAATAAAAAGATCCAGGTCATCCAGTCGCTGGATTTGACGCGCAAGGCACCGGTTGAATTGCTCGATGACATGTCCCGCCTTGTGGTCGACAAACAGATGTGGCTGACGGAGTTGTCGGAAAAGG
Organism: uncultured Desulfosarcina sp.; assembly: GCA_963668455.2. GTDB lineage: Bacteria > Desulfobacterota > Desulfobacteria > Desulfobacterales > Desulfosarcinaceae > Desulfosarcina. The sequence goes on along the minus strand of CAXXOY010000005.1, from coordinate 355,688 downwards.
ACACCGGCGTGAAGGTCGTCGGCATCGCGCTGGACAACCCGACGGTCGCGGAATACATGACCCGTATCGAGAGTTCGGAGAAATACGTTGATGTAAAACTGAAGGAAATCAACAAGGAAACCAAAATCGAGGGTCTTGAGCTGAAACGCTTTGAAATCGCTTTTAAAAGGGCGACCCCTAAAGAAGAAACTTCCAAAAAGACAACCTAAAACGGGTGCTTAAGCATATGAAGAAGAAAAAAGAGGCTGCGGCCGATAAAACCAGCCCGATCTTCAAGGCGCTTGAAGAGCTTACCAAAGTTCAGCGAATCGCCATCTGGGTGACTGTCATGGTTTTGCTTGTCGCCGGATTTGTCTGGTTTTCCTATATGCCGAAATATTCGAAAATCGATAGATTGCAGTCGAATCTGAAGAAGGCCGAAAGCGAGCTGAAAACCGCAAAGCGTAATGCGCGGGAGCTTAACACACAAAGAAAAAAAATGAAGGACGCCGAAGAGCAGTTCTCCATTGTCATGCGCGCGCTTCCCGAAAAAGAGGAAATCCCGACTTTGCTCACCGGTATCTCCAAGGCCGGCAAGGACTCTGGATTGGATTTTTTGCTGTTTCAACCCAAGGCCGAGGTCGAGAAGGACTTTTATGCCGAAATCCCCGTGTCAATCGAGGTCAACGGAGAGTATCATGGTGTCGCCACCTTTTTTGAAAGTGTCGCCGAACTGAATCGTATTGTTAATATCAAGGACATCGAGGTGGCGCCCGAAAAAGAGGGGGGGCGCCTGGTAGCGAAATGTACGGCGGTAACCTATAAATTCATTGAAGCCTCCGAATCCAAAACCGATAAGTCTAAAAAGACCAAACGGAGGAAAAAGCGGTAAGCCATGCGAATCTCAAATCGATACCTATACGGGATAGCCATTTTTGCCTTGCTGAGCACGCCTTTGTTTTGGAGTTGCGGTGACGAGCCGCGGGAAAAACCCAAGCCGCTTGGCGTCAGCAAGAAAATTCCCACGATGGCCAAGCCGGCGGCAAGCCCGGCGGATCAGACAAAAGCCGAAAGCCAGGAGAAAAAGGACGAACCCGGGAAAGAATCCTCTGACACCGCGGCAGATGAAAAATCCGTCGAAGCAAAACGGATTTACGATCCTGCCAAACGTCTGGATCCGTTTGTTCCGCTGTTCAGGGCGGATGACGGCAAAGGCGGCGGCAGAGACGGCAAGTCGAAGAGGAAGAAGAGAGTGGCCCAGACACCGCTTGAGAGAATCAGCCTCGAACAGCTTCAACTAAAGGCTGTCATCCGGGCACCGTCGGGCAACAGAGCGCTCGTCGAGGATAGCGGCGGCAAAGGCTACATTATTAAAAGCGGTACCTATATCGGCCTGAATGCGGGGATCATCACCAAAATCAATGCCGACAGCATTGTCGTCGAAGAAGAAAAAGAGAACCTGATGGGTGAGCTGGTCCTTCAGAATACTGAAATAAAACTTCAGAAAGCAACTGGAGAGTAATATGGGCATATTCAGGATTACATGTTTAGGAACGTCGGTACGCGCCTTTTGCATCGCGATAACGGTTACCGCCTTGCTTTTGGGCTGTGCGTCGCAACAAGCCGGAAATCGGGCGGGTACGGCCGATGGAGAGTTGCCGCCACCGATAGAAATCAGTGACGTCGCCATTATCGAAGTGTCTGACGCCGTAAGTGTGAGAATCAACTCGGCGCAGCCGCTGACCTACACGTCGGTAAAACAACCGGTGCCCCTGGGGGTCGTGTTGTATTTCCCGAATACCCGGTTGACCTTCAGTCAGGCCGATTTGCCGGCGCCCGTCGATCCGGTTACCGCGATCTATGTGGATCAGGTTGGGGACAACCGGGATATCTCACGGGTGGAAATCAATCTGGCGTCCGATGTTTCCTATAACGTTGTCCAGGATGACAATGCCCTGCTCGTCCAGTTTTCAAAAGCAGGTTCCATGGCTGCATGGGAGACGGAGACACCATCAGTGGAGCAGGCCGTTGCCGCGCCGGCCGAAGTCGAAAAAGCCGATACGCCCGTGACGGCGCTTCCGAACCAGGCCGAAGCCAAGCCCACGGAAGTGTATCAAGGCACCGGGCTTCCCATCGGCAACGAAAACCGGGTATGGGTCAACCGAATCGATTTTCTCGGCGAGCCCGACGGGTGTTCGACCTTGTCCATTGAAACGACGGAAAAGATTGGTTTCAGCATCGACAAAGTTTCCGACAAAGTGCTGGAGCTGCGTCTGAACAATGCCAATATCGCGCAATTCAGGCAGCGGCCCCTGATCACCACCCGATTCGACAGCGCCGTCAACCGGATCATGCCCGTTCAGTTGCCGACGATGAAGGACTACTCGCTGTTCTCCATCGAACTACGCGAACCGGTTACCTACTACACCGAACAGATCGACGGACTGCTCCAGGTTCATTTTGGAGCCTCCTCCATTCCGCCCTCGCCGGCTGACGAAACCAATCTGCCGACGTGGAAGAAGGCCTTGGAAGAGGCCATCGGTCCGGCTGAAATGGCAGCCTTGCCCGTGACCGACGATGCCATCGGAACCTCGGCGGGCAGTGACCCGCGGATGGTAACGGAAGAACCCCTGGCCATGGATGCTTCCGGTGGCAACTATGCCTTTGACGATGCCATGGTGCTTAAAAAGCGGACCAAAACCTACACGGGAGAGAAAATCGCCCTGGACTTTTTCCAGACGGATATAAAAAATGTGTTCCGGATCCTGCGCGAGGTCAGCGGCAAGAACTTCGCCATCGACAAGGACGTTACCGGAAACGTGACCATGACCCTTGAGAAGCCGGTTCCCTGGGACCAGGTCCTGGACCTGGTGCTACGCATGAACCAGCTAGGAATGATTGTCGAGGGCGATATCTACAGGATCGCGACGCTGGAAACCCTGACCAAGGAAAACGATCTGCGCAAGGCCCAGATCGCGGCCCTTCAAAAGGAAAAAGAGCAGATCAAGGCGCTTGAACCGCTGGAAACGAAATACATCCCGATCAGTTATTCGGATGCGGAAAAAGAGATCCTGCCCCATATCGAGAACATCCTGACCAAGGAGCGGGGCACGGCGACGGTGGATGTAAAAAACAATCAGGTGATTATCACCGACACGGCGGAGAAGATCGCCCAGGCCGAGGAGATCGCCAGGCTGATCGACAAGGTCACCGCCCAGGTGATTATCGAGGCGCGGGTTGTTGAGATCGAGGAAAGCTTTACCAAGGAAATCGGTGTCAACTGGTCGGGTACGTTCGGGCCCATAGGCATGAATGAAGGCGGAACCGAATACACCACCGATATCGCCATGGACTACGCCGCTGAAAACACCCAAAACGGTTTCTCGCTGGCATACGACAAGATTGCCGGAACGCCCTTTTCACTGGACGCCAAACTGTCCGCCATCGAGATCAACGGAAACGGAAAAATACTGTCGGCCCCCAAGATTGTAACCCTGAACAATAAAAAGGCGGTGATCAGCCAGGGTTCTGAAGTCGGTTATCTGGAGCGGGATTCCTCGGGCGGATCATCGGTGGAATTCAAGGAAGTCGATTTGAAACTGGAAGTAACGCCCCATGTAACGCCAGATAATCGGATTTCCATGACGATTATGATCACCAAGAACGATGTCACCGATTATGTTGACGGTGTGCCGGTCATTTCCACCAACGAGGCCACAACCGAGCTGCTGGTCAACGATGGCGACACGGTGGTTATTGGCGGGATCATCAAGAATGCCGAGACAAAAGAGAAAAACGCCTTTCCGGGACTCTACAAGATTCCGGTGCTGGGCTGGTTGTTTCAAAGCAACCTGGAAGAGTCCGAAAAGCGAGAACTGCTTATATTCATCAATCCTAAAATCGTTCAGCTGGAGCAGCGGGGCTACTTAAACTAATAAAAGTACCATCGCCAACAATCGGAATCATCATTCCATGTCATAATCATATTTTAGGAGCAAAGATCCAAAATGCGGAGGCATTTTCATGAAAGATCGATTTAAAATATTACTATTATTCCTTTCGATGCTGTTGCTTTGTGTCATGGGGTGTTCCTCGGGGGCGGAGGATGGTGGGTCCGGTTCCGATGATGACACAACAACCCAAAGTGTTAGTTCAATTTCGGTAAGCGTTTCGTCGTCATCGGTGAAGTCGGACGGCTCGGACAGTATCACGGTGGCGGCAGCGGTGCTTGACAGCAGTAATGCAGCCATTCAGGATGCCACGGTACGTTTTTCCACGACCAGCGGCATGCTAAGCGCATCGTCAGCCACGACCGATGACAGTGGAACGGCCGAAATCACATTTCAAGCCGGCGCCATTGATAAAAGCAATCGGACGGCCACGATTACGGTTACATCGGGCGGAAGAACGGCCACCGTTCCGATTCAGATTACCGGCACGTCCGTATCAGTGACCCAGGGAAGCACGACGCTCAACTCCAGCGATGCCACCGATACCCTTGAAATATATGTAACCGACGCCGGCGGCAGCGGGATATACAATGCCGATGTGACCATCGCCGTGGACAGCTCGTCCACCGGAAGCGTCAGCCTTTCGTCCACATCGGGAACCACGGGCGTCGATGGATCCCTGGATGTTACCGTGACCGCCGAAACCTCCGGGTCCGCGATTTTGAATGTCAGCGCGGCCGGTGCCACCACCTCATGTACGTATACCGTTTCCACAACATCGGGAAGCCTCCTGCAGATCACGGCGCCTACCGCCAACCCGGCAACCCTTGAAATCGGCCAGACCATGGCGGTGACGGTCAGTGACCCGGATAACGGAACGGTGGTGCTTTCAACTACCCTGGGAACTCTTGACGGTTCCTCGGCCGTGAGCCTGGACGCCTCCTCAGGCTCTGCCTCTGCCACATTGGAAACAACCATGTCCGGAACGGCCACCATCCAGGCCTACAACATGGCCGCCCCAAGAGTCACCGATACCGTATCCGTGGTCATGTATGCGCCGGCCGAGGATGCATCGCAGCTTGCCCTTCAGGCCAGCAGCACGGTGATCGGGTTGAGCTCCACCGATGTGTCCAATTCCATCACGCTCACCGCGCGGGTAACCGATGAGCTTGGAAACCCTGTCGGCGATGCAGCGGTTGTGTATTCCATGGCCAACACGCCTGGAGGGGGAGAAAAACTGGCTCCATCCGTGGCCATTTCCGACGAATACGGGTATGCCGAAACGACACTGACTTCCGGCTCGCTAAGCACCAGTGGGTCGGGGATGATAATAACAGCCTCCTTGCTTACCGACAGTGGCGTTAGTACTACCATTACCGACTCTATTAACATCATCATCGGCGGGACTTCGGGTTCGGTTGTTGTCGGCGAAAGTACGACCATCCTGTCGGTCAGCGATGACACGGCCTATGAATTACCGGTGTCCGTGCTTGTTTCCGACTCCAACGGCAATCCCGTTCCGGGTGCCATCGTGACCATTAACCTGTGGCCTAAATATTATTGGATTGGCGACTGTGTTTATGGTCTCTTCGGTGATGACGACTCAGACGCAGGAGATGGATCCGCCTGCACCGGATATTTGAATGAGGACGATTATTGGGGCCAGAGCAGCGATTATTATAGAAATCAGGTTCTGGATGATGGAGAAGATACAAACACGGATTGCGGGAACAACAATGGGCAATTGACGCCTCCCAATTCCAGTGCCGGTAATATGCCATCGACCGTCGAGGTGGACGAGAATGGCGTCGGCACGATCGATTGGACCTATCTTAAAACCTATGCCGGATTTGTTACCGCGGAAATCAAGGTGAGTACGGAGGTTTTGGGCAGCGAAACTACGACCACTGTCTTAAGAAGACTACGACCTTCCCAGGATGATGTTGACGATGAAGTTTTATCCGGGGTAACTCCGTTTGACGCCCCAGCTTCATACACGCCATAAATAGATATAATCCCAATTAGATTAAAGTTTCAAGGGCGGCCAAAAGGCCGCCCTTTTAATTTGCCATCAACCCCGCAGGCAAGGCTTGCGTGCCGCCAGGGTTTCGTCCAGCCGCCGAACTTTGGGAAACCGGGGCGATTCGTGCAGACAATCGGGACATTCCCCGGCTTCCTGGGCAATTTGCCGCATGGCGTCGATGAAAAGGTCAAGGGTTTCTCTAGATTCGGATTCCGTAGGCTCGATCATGATCGCACCGCTCACCACCAGCGGGAAATAGATCGTCGGTGGATGAAACCCGTGATCCATGAGCCGCTTGGCGATATCCAGGGTGGCCACATGGTGCTCCTGCTGCAATTTGTCCGTGAACACGCATTCGTGCATGCAGGGACGGTCGTAGGGCAGGTGGTAGACGTCCTTCAAGCGCTCCTTGATGTAGTTGGCGTTCAGCACGGCATGTTGGCTGACGGTTTTAAGTTCATCGCCCATGCTGAGAATGTAGCTGTAGGCGCGGATCAGAATGGCCACATTGCCGTAAAACGCATGCACCTTGCCGATGGAAAGCGGAAAATCGCTTTTCAAGCGGTAGACGTCCTTTTCTTTTATCACTCTCGGAACGGGTAGAAAAGGCTCCAGCTCTTTGGTGACACATACCGGACCTGATCCCGGACCGCCCCCGCCATGGGGCGTGGAGAAGGTTTTGTGCAGGTTCAGGTGAATGATATCCATGCCGAGCTCGCCCGGACTGACAATGCCCATCACCGCGTTCATGTTGGCCCCGTCCCCGTAAACCAGGCCGCCCTTGTCGTGGACGATTTTGGCCACTTCTTGAATATTGTTTTCGAAAAGGCCCAGGGTGTTGGGGTTGGTGATCATGATACCGGCCGTCTCCTCGTCCATTAACGCCTCAACGGTTTCGGGGAGAAGAATGCCGTCCGGGCCGGATTCCACGGGTACCGCCTTGAAGCCGCACAATGCCGCGCTGGCCGGGTTGGTTCCGTGAGCCGTGTCCGGAATGAGCACCTTGCCGCGCGGTTTACCCTGGTTTTTGTGATAGGCGGCAAAAATCAGCATGCCGGTCAACTCACCCTGGGAGCCGGCGGCCGGTTGAAGGGTGACCGCCGGCAGACCGGTGATTTCTCCCAGGTATTGCTCCAGCTCGGCCATCAGTTGCAGAAGCCCCTGGGAAAGCTGTGCCGGCAACAGCGGATGGGCGCCGGTGAACCCGGGCAGGGATGCCTGGCGTTCGTTGGTCTTGGGATTGTACTTCATGGTGCAGGAGCCCAGGGGGTACATGCCGCTGTCCACGCCGAAATTCCACTGGGACAGCCTGGTGAAGTGGCGCACCACGTCCGGTTCGGAAAGATCCGGAAAATCGGGGCCGTCACCGGCAAGGGCCGGATCGAGGGGCGCTTCTGCCACATCGTTTTCCGGCAGGGAGATCCCCGTGCGACCCTTCGAGCCTTTTTCCCACAACAGGGGTTCGTTGAAAATTAGACCCGTAGTTCCCATTTTTTCACTCATTTGGCCACCTCCTTCACCAATTGGTCCATGGCGGCTTTGTCGATGGTTTCGGTCACGCACATCAGCCGGCAGTCGGAAAGCTCGGGATAATAGGGCGCCAGACTCAGCCCGGCGACGATTTTTTTTCTCCAGAAGCGCCTGCCAGGTCTCGTCAAACCCTTTTGGGAAACGTACCACGAACTCATTGAAGGTAGGCGCGCTGAAAGGTGACGCGAAACCAGCCGCGGTCAAGCCCGATTTGAGATATTCAGCCCGGTCACGGTTGAGTCGTGAGAGCTTCCGGATACCGGTACCGCCCAATGCCGCCATGTAAATGGTGGCTGCCGTAGCGCAGAGACCCTGGTTGGAGCAGATGTTGGAAGTGGCCTTTTCCCGCCGGATATGTTGCTCGCGGGTGGCCAGGGTGAGCACGAAACCGGTTTTGCCGTCCCTGTCCACGGTTTTGCCCACCAGCCGTCCGGGCAGGGAGCGCACATATTTTTGCTTGGCGGCGAACATGCCAAGGCCGGGCCCGCCGAAGCTTTGGGGGATGCCCATGCTCTGGCCTTCGCCGCAGGCGATGTCCGCATCACAGGCGCCGGGGCTTTTGAGCATGCCGTAGGCCAGGGCTCGTTGAAGGCGGTCACGAAGAGCGTTTTGGGATCGGTGTGGATGGCTTTGCCCGCCGCTTCAAGATCTTCAATGCAACCGAAAAAGTTGGGGCTTTGCAGGGCCACGCCGGCCAGTTCACCGAGATCCTTCAGGCCGGAAAGATCCGTGCGGCCGTCTTCACCGAAAGGCAGCTCGACCACCTTGAACCCGGTGGGCGCGAAATAGGTCTTGACCACCTCGCGGTAGAGAGGATGGATCGCCTTGGAAAGGGCCACGGTATCGCGGCGGGTGACCCGGATGGCCATCAGCATGGCCTCGGCCAGGCCCGAGGCCCCGTCGTACATGGAGGCGTTGGCCACTTCCATGCCGAGCAGGCGGCAAACCAGGGTTTGATATTCGTAAATGGTTTGCAGGGTCCCCTGGCTGATTTCGGGCTGGTAGGGGGTGTAGGCGGTGAAAATCTCACTGCGCAGCAAAAGCTGCCGGGCGAGTTCGGGAATGTGGTGATTATAGCTGCCGGCGCCCATGAACACGTCGAAGGCGGGCGCGGCCCCCATGGAAGCGGCCAAGTCGTCCATGTGCCCGTTAAGCGCCCACTCGGTAAGCGGCTCGGGCAGGGTCAGGTTTTCTTTAAGGCGGCAGTCGGCGGGAATATCGCTGAAAAGTGCATCCAGATCCTTGGCGCCCACCACCTGAAGCATCTTCCGGATGTCTTCCCGGGTATGGGGCAGGTAACGCATGGCTTTTATCCTTTCAGGAATTTAAGGTAATCGGTTTTGGATTTGAGAGCATCCATTTCGGCCGGATCGGCGAGCTTGACCTCGACCATCCAGCCGCCTTCGTAGGGATCGCTATTGACCAGTTCCGGTTGATCGGCGAGGGCCTCGTTAACGGCCGTTACCTCGCCACCGATGGGCATGAAAAGTTCCGATACGGCCTTGACCGATTCCACGCTGCCGAAAGCGTCTCCCTTGGCGAACGTTTCGCCCACCTCGGGCAGTTCAACAAAAACAACGTCTCCCAATTGATCCTGGGCGTAATCGGAAATGCCGATGCGCACAACATCCCCCATGGTCTTTACCCACTCGTGATCATCGGCGTAACGAAGATCTTCCGGCAGCTTCAACTCATCGATTTCTTTCATGATATGATTTCCTTTCCTTGCTTCGTTATTGTGACACGGCGCGCTGTCCGCAGTCAGCGCATGGTTGCCATTGCTTTCCTGGCCGTTCTGTGAGGACGGATATCGTCAACGATGGTCACCGGCAGTGTCCGTCGACTGTCGGCGATGGTTATCTGCTGGTTCAAGGCAAGCTTTTCGGAAACTTTGACGAATCCGCAAGCGAGTCCTCCGGGTTTGAATCCCACCGGCTTGTCCGGGTCGGCAATGCCGCGGATGGTGTCTTCCAAAATGCCGATGGCCATGTCGGTGGCGCAGGTGAGGACCGTTCCGATCTCACGTCCGGCGGCATCCAGAACCCGTGAGCCCTTACCGGCACCTACTTTACGTGGGTCCTTACCCACAAAGGCATGTGTAAAGGGCGCATCGACGGCGTCCCGCAGGGCTTTGCCGCCGACAAATTCCTTGGTGAAGCCGGCCCCATCCCAGGCATAAGGCAGGGCAAAGGGCCAGGGGTGGTTGACGAACGGCCAGGGGCCGATGTCCTGGTGGGACAGGGGTAAAACCGCCCCGACCCGTAAACTGTCCCGGGCGGCCAGGCCGCAGGGACGCACGCCATGGGGCTCGCCGGCATCCAGCAGGCGTTTCCAAAGGGTTTCCAGCTTGTCCGGTGCTATGAAAATTTCGAAACCGAACTCGCCGGTGTAGCCGGTGCGGGAAAGCAGGATGGGCGTGCCGTCGTCAAGGTGCACGGCATCTGCCGGTGGTAAATCGGTACCGTAGTGCCCTTTGAACGAGAAATAAGGCATGCGCTGGAAAACCGTATCCGGATCGGCCAACACCCTGGCCAGGATTTTTGCAGAGGCCGGTCCCTGAATATCCATCTTGCCCAGTCGGTCGGTAAGATCGGTCACCTGGGCGTCCAGACCGTTTAACTGTTTATTCAAATGATTGGCTATGGCTGGGCCCATCCCGGCATTGACCACGACCATATAATTGTTTGCGGCCACGAAGAATACGATGGCGTCGTCGATCACAAAACCCTTTTCATTCAGAAAGGCGCCGTATACGCAACGGCCCGGTTCAAGCGGTTTTTTAGAGGGTCCCAAACAGGCGTCAAGGTTGTTGGTAAAACAGGTTTGAAGCAGATCGGCTGCCGTTTTCCCGGTGACGGTCAGCGCCGTCATGTGGCTGGTATCGAAACAGCCCGCCGCAGTGATTACCGCCAGGTGCTCGTCCCGGACCGACGAATACCAGAGCGGCATGTCATAGCCGCCGAAATCGGCCATCTTGGCATTCCGGTCGTGGTGCCAGGCATTGAGCGGGGTGCGTTTGTGCTTGACCGTCATCTCAAAGCTCTCCATTAAAAGATGTAAGGTATTTTCAGGTTGTAGCTTTTGTAAACCACGAAGGTCTCCACCGATTGCACGCCGTCCAGTCGGGAAACTTCTTCGGTGTAGAATTCCAACAGGCCGAACCCTTCCTTCAGCAGTACGACCAGGATCAGATCGAACCGGCCGGTGACCACATTAACGGACACCACGCCGCGTATACGGCTGAATTCCTCCCCCTTTTTTACCAGGTCCATGGTGCTCAACTTGACGCCCACCATCACGATCCGATGCCGGTGAAGCGCTTCGGGATCAACCAGCCCCTTGATTTCAAGTACACGCTCATCCTCCAGCTTGCCCACCCGCGACCGAATTGTGTTTTCGGAAACCCCGAGCTCATTGGCGATGGCTTTGTAGGATTTGCGCCCTTCCTGTAGATGGCGGATGATGGAAATGTTTAACTCATCGATTTTCATGGATAATTATTCCTGAACGGTGACTTTTGGCTTCATCGGTCGCGCAGACGGTGGGTTGCGTGGCAAAACAGCCGTCATGCTCTCCTCTATTTTTGATGGAGTATGACGGATATGTCAAATTATTTTTGTATTTCTGATGAAAAATTCAGAAACTCTGAGATAAATGAATGAATATTTCAGGTGGGGCTATGAAGAAACCAGTATCAACGCCATGCCGGCCGTGGCGACACCCAGCCACTGACGCTGGGTAAGCTGTTCTTTCAGGAAAAGACGGGCCAAAAGGACCGTGGAGGCGGGATAAAGGGACGAGAGAATGGCCGAGATATCCAGGCGTCCTGCCTGGGCGGCCATGCAAAAGGCTGCGTTTCCGGATACATCGAGGATGCCTGCCAGGGCAATGGCGAGAAGCGTGCCGGGTGCCGGACAGACCCAGCGGCCGGTTGCCATGATGACGACAAGCATAACCATGATGGCCCCGCTGCGGGCGGCGACCAGCGGCCAGATAATGACTTGGCTGCTGGCGTGGTCCATGAGAACAAAAAATAGCCCGAAACCCAGGCCGGCGGAAAGCGAAAGACGTAGTTCCCCGGGCGAGAGCGACAACCGCCCGCCCTGGGAAGAGAGAAACCATACCGCAGCCAGCGCCAGGCCGCATCCCAGTACGCGTGGCCAGCCTGGGGCGCCCACCGTGATCCAGGTGAGGGTGAGGGGAATGAGGGCGGTGATAATGGCCGATAAAGGTGCCACGATGCCCATGCGACCCAAGGCCAGCCCGCGGTAAAGGGCAACCAACCCCAACACCCCGCAACTACCGGCAAGTGCGCCGGTCGCCAATTGGGGCCAGGCCGGCAGGGGGCCGCCAATGGCCAGGGCCAGGGCCAGTAACAGAATCCCGGCAATCAGTTGCGCGAGAAAAACCACGGTGAATTCGTTGACCCGGCGAGAGGCCACCCCGCCGGTGAAATCTCCCGCGCCCCAGGTAAGGGCGCTGGCAACACCGTACAGGGCGGCGATGGTTTCGTTGGTGAGCATTTGAGCGGTACCTTTTCGGATTGTTCATCCCTCAATGGCGATGGAGCGCGAAACCGGCTCCGAGCACCCGGAAATTATTACCAGCCCGGCAATTTTTTCTCAAGTGCGACCCTGCTCAAGAGATCAATAAATTTGAAAACCCATTGTGATTACGTTGTTTTTGTATTTGGCACGAAAACTGCTGTTGAATTTGAGACTTCTCAACACAACGACCAACTGGAGACGATGCGGAAATGATCAGGGGAATTTTCTTGTGGATTGGAATCATGGTGTTTTGTGTGCTTTCCCGGGACGTCATCGGCAGCATGCCGATATTGGTGAATCTGAAGAGTTTTTTTCTTGTGCTTTTGGGAACATTGATCGGCGGCTCCTTGTCGATTCCCGTCAATGCCTTTGCCGGCTTCCAGCAAAGCGTGATCAAAAGCCTGACGCAAAAAGGACAGGATAATGGGGCGTTGATCCAGCAAATCGCCGTACTGGCACGTCTTCACCGCATGATGCACGTGCGGGAGCTTGGCCCCCGTTATAACACGCTGAAAAACCCCTTTCTAAGGCGGGGCATGCTTAATCTGCTCGATCTGGGGGGGGCGTGCGCGGGTCGAGGAGACGATGGAGAAAGAGATTTCTCATCATCTGGAAAAGTTGAGGGCCCAGTTGGCGGCTATTCATAATTATGCCAGACTTGCACCGGTTTTCGGGTTTGTGGGAACCATCATCGGACTGATCAATGTGCTCAATCACATGGGCGATGCCACGTTGATCGGGCACGGCATGGCCATTTCGCTTTTGACCACCTTTTACGGCCTGCTGGTGGCGAATTTTATTTTAACACCCCTGGCGGGAAAAATGGCGGCCTACATCCAACGGGAAACCGTTACGCTCAATATCGTCTTCGAAGGCGTGCTGGCGATTTGCGATGAATGCACGTCCACCGAGGTATTGCACCGGCTGTCATTTTATGTGGACACCGACGGAGGCGGTAATCGGACGGGTTCTTCAGAGTCCAAGGCGGTCTGGCAGAAACTGCCGCCGGCCATGAATACCGACGGGTTGGCGAGGTAAACCGTGACTGTGGAGGCAGGTTCAATAGAGGATTGGCGTATAAACAGGCAGGATGCCGCCAGATGCAGGCGTCGGTTTCAGGCATCATACGTGAAGCCGCCCGCGGGAAACGATTCTTTTCTGTGGAGCCTTGCCGATTTAATGACCCTTTTACTCGTTTTTTTTATCATGCTTTATTCCAATGCCATCACAACGCCGTTAAGCGGTGGACAATCGAGTGAGAAAAACGATTCCGCGCCCCTTGCCGACGACAAGATCGACGGGGTGTTTTCAGAGTACTGGATCGAAGCGCCGGTTGTGGATGTTGGCGAAAAGGAAGCCAAACAAAAATTGCCCGAGGCGGCGGAGGAAGAGGCCCTGACCGAAAAAAGCAAACCGGCGCCTCAATCCACGGACCACCGACTGCTGGCGGAGTTAAAGGGTAATTTCAATGAGGACTTTTATGTGCGCTGGGAGGACAAGCAGCCGATAATCGTGCTTGGGGAGCGGATCACCTTCCGAACCGGTGAGGCACACCTTCTCGTGGGGGCCCGCAAGGCCATCTTGAGGGTTGCCGCATTGATAAGCCGCGCCAAACCCAGCCGGATTATCGTCACCGGCCACACCGACAACCGTCCCATTCACACCAACGCCTTTCCTTCCAATTGGGAATTGTCCGCCGGGCGGGCAGCCAGCGTGGCCAAGGCGCTTATGGAATACGGGGTTTCTCCCGACCGGTTGGTAATCCAGGGGCAGTCGCAATTCAACCCACTTGCGCCTAACACAAGCGAAGGCAGTCGCCGCGGCAACCGGCGGGTTGAAATTTCCCTGATCACCGGTTGAGACAGGCTTTTAACTGATTGTCGATTTGATCGATTTTGACCTGCACCTGTTCCATCAAATAGGTTTTCTGCCCGGCGGAAAAGGTGGTGCTAAGTCCCCTTGCGCTGATGGCGTCAAGCTCTTCCTGCAGGTTTTGGCGGGCCTGTTCAAGTTTTTTGCATTCTTCATTTTTGGCCTTTTGCCGGGCGGCATCCCTTGTCTTGGTCTTCTTGCGCGTTTGCTGTTCGATCTCGCGATCGGCCTCCTGGCTGGCCTTTTCCACCATCCGGTCGTATTCCCGGCGAACCTTGGTGCTGCCGTCTTGATCGGTTTTCAGCTCATTGATGGTTTCCACATTTTTAATTTCTTCGGGGGGCTGCTCATTGGAGTAGCGCTTCACGCCGTCGGCATCGGTCCATGTATAGATGCTGCCCGCCTGGGCCGTGCAGACCAGGAGGAGAGACAAGACCGTCCAGAATATTCCAGTTTTTACATCCATTCATACCTCCCGGCGCCTTTATATGAAGCTCGTTGGATTCTTTCCAATGCAGCTGTTCCGCATACCGGCGCCATGGTTGTTGATTGTTGGCAACTTTACGAAAATACAAATAAATTATAGACGACCACCCTTGCAAGTCAACCCATTAAAATGCGATGGCTTCGTATGATGCAGCGGCTGTGTATATTACCGCTCCTCTTGATTGATTGCCGCTTAATTGAGTACTATATTGAAAGTGCTGCTTTCAATTCGAGGTGATCGGCGTTTCGCGGTCCAGGTGGAATTCTCGGTCTTTCGCGGAAAAAAGGGTTGGTTGAAATGGAAAATAAGCATAAATTTAATGTTTCCTACGTGTTGATGGCTATTTTGGGAGTGCTGATTCTTCAGAATCTTTTCATGTCTCAATTCAGGCCGCGCATTATTCCCTACAGCGAATTTATCCAGGCCGTCGTCGATGACCGGGTCAAGGAGATCTCCATTGGCGAGCAGGCCATTCACGGCAAAATGAAGGATGACAAGGGCGATGAGATCTTTTTCAAAACCGTCCGCGTGGACAACGATTTGGCCAACAAGCTCTCGCAGCACCGGGTTGAATACTCCGGTGAGATCCAGGACACCTTTTTCAAGACGCTGTTGTCATGGCTGATTCCCATCGGGCTTTTCTATGCGATTTGGTTTTTCCTGATGAAGCGCATGCAGACAGGCGGTGTCGGCATGATGACCCTTGGTAAGAACAAGGCCAAACTGGTCGGCGAGAACGATATCGAAACCCGTTTCGGCGATGTGGCCGGCGCGGACGAGGCTAAAGAAGAGCTAACCGAGATTGTTAATTTTCTCACCGAACCGGAGCGCTACCGGGATCTTGGTGGCCATATGCCCAAAGGAATTTTGCTGGTGGGCCCGCCGGGAACCGGTAAAACGCTTTTGGCGCGTGCCGTGGCAGGAGAAGCGGGGGCGCCCTTTTTCGCCATCAGCGGGTCGGATTTCGTGGAGATGTTCGTGGGAATGGGGGCCGCCCGGGTGAGGGATCTGTTTACCCAGGCGCGGGAAAAGGCGCCGTGTATCATTTTTATCGACGAGTTGGATGCCCTGGGCAAGGCTCGCGGGGCCGGCATGGTCGGCGGCCATGACGAGCGCGAGCAGACGCTCAATCAGCTTCTGGTGGAGATGGACGGGTTCGACTCCCGAAAAGGGGTGGTGATCATGGGGGCCACCAACCGTCCGGAGGTTCTCGATCCGGCCCTTTTGCGTTCCGGCCGCTTCGACCGCCAGGTGTTGGTGGACCGGCCGGATGTGAACGGCCGCAAAGCCATTTTGGACATCCATGCCAAAAACATCAAGCTGGACGATACCGTGGACCTGATGGTAATCGCCCAGAAAACGCCGGGGTTTTCCGGCGCGGACCTGGCCAATGTGATCAACGAGGCGGCGCTTCTGGCGGCCAGGAAACACAAATCGTCCGTGGGGTTGGAGGAACTGGACGAAGCGGTGGACCGGTTGATTGGCGGACTGGAGAAAAAGAACCGGGTAATCAACCCCAAGGAGAAAAACATCGTGGCCCACCACGAGGTCGGCCATGCGTTGGTGGCCGCCCTGACACCGGGGTGTGATACCGTGCATAAGATTTCGATTATTCCACGGGGGCTGGCCGCTTTGGGGTATACCCAACAGCGACCGACGGAGGATCGATATCTGATGAGCCACCAGGAGTTGTTGTCCAAGATAGACGTTTTGCTTGGCGGGCGCGTGGCCGAGAAAATCATGTTCACGGACGTCACCACCGGGGCTCACAACGATTTGCAGCGGGCCACGGATATCGCCCGGGCCATCGTCTCGGAATACGGGATGGGGGAGACCCTGGGCCTTTCCACCTATCCTCGCAACCAGGGGCCGGGGTTTCTGGGAAGCCAGCCCGGCGGTGGAACCCGAGAGTACAGCGAAGAGACGGCCGCCCGGTTGGACGAGGAAGTGCGCCGGATTCTCCATCGGCGGGAGGAGCGCGTAACCGAGTTGCTTACCGATAAAAAGGAGCTTCTCGTTTCCATTGCCACCCTGTTGCTGGACAAGGAAGTCATCATGGAAGATGAGTTCATGGAAATGGTCCACCCGGAGGCCGAAACGGATCCGGGCGGGGTCGCTTGACGGGTAAAGGTATGCGCCGATGGCCTTCGTAGATATCGCCGTTAATTACTGGATGCTCCTGATCCCGCTGGTTATGCATGCCGCGGGCGTCTATTTCATTTTCGATGCGATCATGCATGGCAGGACCAGCCAGGGCACCATCGCCTGGGTGATGGCGCTTTTTTTCTTTCCCTACCTGGCAATTTTTCTCTACATGATGTTCGGGGCCAGGCGGCTCAGTGAATATACCGTCTCCCACCAGTCCGGTCTTCTGGACATTCATCATCTTGGAAAACAGTTGCGGCAGGACCGAACGCTGCGCGATCTGATGATCCGGGAAACGCCCCAAATTGATGTGCTTTCAGATATTTATCAGTTTCCCGTCATGAAGGGCAACCGCTGTACGCTGCTGATCAACGGCAAAGCCACCTTCGATTCCATTCTGGACGGTATTGCGGTGGCCAGGCAATATATCCTGATTCAATTTTTTATCGTCCATGATGACGATTTGGGCCGGCGCGTCAAGGCGGCTTTGATCGAGCGCGTCAGGGCCGGCGTCAAGGTTTATTTTCTTTACGACAAGATCGGCTCGGTTCGGTTGCCCAAGGCCTACATCGCCGATCTGAAGGCCGCCGGTGTCCAGGTCGGGGCGTTCGGGGTGGGAAAAGGGTGGTTGAATCGGTTTCGCATCAATTTTCGCAATCATCGCAAAATCGTTGTGGTTGACGGAGAAAAAAGCTGGGTGGGCGGCCATAACATCGGCGATGAGTACCTTGGTAGGGGCAGACGGTTTTCGGCCTGGCGCGACACCCATGTAATGGTGGAGGGCCCGGTGACACTGGCTGTGCAACTCTCTTTTGTGGAGGATTGGCACTGGGCACGCGGGCGGTTGCCCGACGTTTCCTGGGCGCCGCCACCGAGATTCGGCGATGAGCCGGTGCTTTGCATTCCCACCGGCCCTGGCGACATCATGGAAAGCGGATCTCTGATGATGGTCCAGGCCATCAACAACGCCACTCGGCGATGCTGGATTTTCAGCCCTTATTTCGTGCCCGACGTGGCCGTGATCAAGGCCCTGCAACTGGCCGCCATGCGCGGGGTGGACGTGCGCATCGTCATCCCGGCCAACCCGGACAAGCGCGTTGTGTGGTGGGCGGCCCACAGCTATCTTTCCGACGTGGCCGTGGCCGGGGTGAGACTATACACCTACCGTGAAGGATTCATGCACCAGAAAGTGTTTCTGGTGGACGACGACCTGGCCGGCATCGGAACGGCCAACCTGGACAACCGTTCCCTGAGAATCAATTTCGAGATCACCATGGTTTTCAGCGATACCGGCTTTATCCGCAGGGTCGAGAAAATGTGCCTTGAGGATTTTGCCGTTTCCAATCCCCTTACCCCCGACGATGTCTATCGGCGCTCGCTGCTTTTTCGGTTGGTTATTCGCGCTGCTCGGCTTTTTTCGCCGATTTTGTGAAATTACATTTTTTAATCGATGCATATCCCAAAAAGTGTTCTTTTCCATGCAAATCTTGACAGTCCCGTAAAACGTCGAAATTCTCAATATTCAGCATTTCAACCATTTGAAATTATGGCCTTAAAATATGCAGAGACAGTATTTTGGCGATGTTTTAGGAGGAATGCATCAAGGCTCAGGTTTTCTATAGAATAGATAGTAAAAATAGGTTGATCCCTTAGCATACTGGAATCCTATTTAAATAAAGATGGTTATCCGATTTTTATATTAAGCTTGTTGGTAATTTTTACTGCTTTGGCTATAGGAACTATACCCATTGGTGTGTGTATAGTCTTGCTATAGATTTGATTGTTTTTAATATAATTTCAGTGAGTTAATTGGCTTTTGAGGGGGGGCTTTCCTCTTTTGATATTATATATAAATTATATTTACATTTCTAAAGTTTGCTAAATTTTACTAAGCTGCAATACGCAGTAGTACTTCCACGAGAGAATTAACGACGGATTTTCGCTGCAACGGGAAAACCCTATTGAAATTACTGTCCAGCGCAGCTTTTGCAACAGCCCGGCGAACATCGGAGAAGGCAAAACCATTACGGCCATCGACAGCATGCCGTCGTGTTGGCGCCTTCTCCATCCGGCAGGCATAGATCCAGACCACGGTTGTCGCCAACATGCAAAAGTGAAGGTGATTGCTGACGGCCTGCGGGTGCCGAGTTTGAGTGTCGGCACTGCCGATGTCACGCTTCAGTTCTTTGAAAAAAGCTTCGATCTTCCATCGGGCGCCGTAATACTCGACAATTTGCTGCGCCGATAAAGTTAAATCGGTTGAATAGAGCGCTACCCACTGGGTTTGGCGGTAGACCCACACCACCTTGATCGCGCAACGGATTGTCTTGAGCATAAGAACCCGGTCATAGGCGACTATGGTCCGGTCGCGGCCATATAGATTGACGGTGTATTCTCTTGCCAGGGATTTAAATCGAACGGCCAGCGACGTAGCGTTGCCGATATTTTTTCCATATTTCCGGGGACGTCCCGGTCGACTGGAATGTGGACCCGGCAGTTCAAACAAATTGTTGTTCGATCTAAGCCTCGATATCATATTAACCCATATGCCCAGTTTGCCGTGCAACGGTTTCCAAAGACCATTATTACCGAACCATGAGTCCGTGACGATTACCACCTTAATACGGTGAAAGGTTTCGGCAATTTCCGCGATCATCTCTGCGGCCATGGCAAGCTTGCTTTTGAATGCCAACGTCACTCCATGGCTGCGGTTGATACGTTTAATGCTTTTTTTCAAAAGATAGAACCGGTAGCTCAAAGGTAGACAGGCCCACCGTCCTTTGATCTTTTTTAACAGCCCCACGGCAACGATGTTTTGTGCCCATGGATATCTGGATTGGTTCTGCTTGGCGGCGTGATCGAAAATTTTGTCGCAGCCAAATATTTTCTTTCCCGTTTTTGGATTGATACAATCGTCAAGGGCTATCAACAACATGCCATCGGTCAACGGCTCCGGTATCGTTTTCCACAGCGTTTGCCATAACCGTGTCCAAGGAATTTTTGGAGAGGCCATGAACGTGTAGAACTTTTTCCTTTTTATCCAATCAAATCCGAACACCGTTTTGAGACATCGGAGGATATTGGATGTTTTTGACGATGTAAACGGAATGATGATGGCAATGACCGTGTATACGAACCAAACACTACGTTCCTGGGCTTTCCCCGATTGTGGGAATTGGCTTTTGAGTTTTTTGAGAATGTCGTGTAGTATAAACATGCGAGGCCTCCAGGTTTTGGTGTTTTTTTCGTGGTAGAAGAAACATACCACAACCTGGCCTCGCAAGCAACATTAACATTCCGTATTTATTAGCTTTTTTACGTTTTCCCCCGAAGTCTTGGAGAATATTTGCAATGATATCAATAGGTTACGGCGCGCCCAAAAATTCGTAACTTATTGATATCATTGATTATTCTGAATTCAGTCATAAGTTCATCAGTGCGCTAGTGGCTATAAAAAACGGGAAACTTCAGTTTACATTTGTATCTTTGTTATTTTGGTGTATATTCTTTGCGTTCATTCGCTTGAATAAAAAAAATAAAGAGAATGAGCTTTTGATACAGTCGTTCCGGCCGATAATAAGTTAGGAGTCCTTTAGAGCACCAAAAGCATTTAATCCAACGTAATTATATATGGCGCACCATACGAATAAACGCCAAAAGCCGAAGACGTAGGCGAAAATAATCGTCCCACAATTAAGGTAAGGGCGATAGGAAAATCGCTTGTATAACAATAGCTCGATTTTATTGTAATCGAGAAAGCGGAGCTATGTAAAAACAATTCGTTGCTTGTAGGAAAACATTAGGGGGATTAATGAAAGTTGTGATATTGGCAGGAGGTT
Source organism: uncultured Desulfosarcina sp. (assembly GCA_963668455.2). GTDB lineage: Bacteria > Desulfobacterota > Desulfobacteria > Desulfobacterales > Desulfosarcinaceae > Desulfosarcina. The sequence goes on along the minus strand of CAXXOY010000005.1, from coordinate 335,316 downwards.
TTGGGACTCGATTAGCCGAAGAGACTGGCGTTAGGCCAAAGCCAATGGTCGAGATCGGTGATAAGCCCATCTTGTGGCATATAATGAAAATTTATTCAACTCATGGTTTTAACGATTTTATTATCTGCTTGGGTTACAAAGGTCATATAATTAAAGAATATTTTTCGAAATACATGCTTTATCGTTCGGATGTGACCTTTGATATACGTAATAACAGCATGTCAATCCATAAAAACGAAACCGAACCGTGGACGGTTACTTTGGTAGATACTGGTAAAGCATCAATGACTGGAGGGCGCATCAAGCGGGTTCGTGACTACATCGGCGATCAGACGTTTTGTCTGACCTATGGAGATGGAGTCACGGATTTGGACGTTAAAGCTCTCGTTGATTTTCATCGGCAACAAGGGACGTTGGCAACATTGACCGCCGTACAAGGCCCAGGCCGTTTTGGAGCGTTTAAATTAGATAAAAACCAGACAAAAATAACGGCATTCAAAGAAAAACCTAAGGGGGACGGAGCCTGGATCAATGGTGGTTTTTTTGTTTTAGAGCCAGGAGTAATGGATTATATAAAGGATGATTTAACAGTTTGGGAACAGCAACCTATGGAGATGTTAGCCAAGGATGGCATGCTTTCAGCCTACCGCCATTATGGATTCTGGCAGAATATGGATTCTTTACGTGATAAGATGTACTTAGAAGATCTATGGTCGTCACCAAATCCGCAATGGAAAATTTGGTCATGAATGCAATGTTTTGGTCTGGTAAGCGGGTATTCTTAACTGGGCATTCAGGTTTTAAAGGCGGATGGCTTTCTCTATGGCTTGAAAAGATGGGAGCCGAAGTTTTTGGATACGCGTTGTCGCCTCCATCGAAGCCAAGTCTTTTCAGTGAGGCCGCTATCAACAAGCACACCTGTTCGCTAAAAGGAGACATACGTGATCTGGAGCAGTTGCGCGCGAGTATGGCCGACTGCAGGCCCGATATCGTTTTTCACCTTGCGGCCCAAGCCATAGTGCGAAACTCCTATAATGATCCCGTATATACCTTTGACACTAACGTTATGGGTACGGTCAATCTATTAGAAGCCATCAGGGCTGTAGATTCCGTCCGAGCTGTCGTGGTGGTGACTAGTGATAAGTGTTATGAAAACCGCGAATGCTGTTGGGGATATAGGGAAAATGAAGCTATGGGTGGGTATGACCCATATAGCTGTAGCAAGGGCTGTGCGGAATTAGTGACTTCAGCTTATCGGCGATCCTTCTTCGGGAGCGTGAGCGAGCGAGCGGTAATGATCGCAAGTGTCAGAGCGGGCAATGTAATCGGCGGTGGCGATTGGGCCGATGACCGATTAATACCCGACATAATGCGTTCCTTAATGGCAGGAAAACCTGTGGTTATCCGCAACCCAACTGCCGTTCGGCCCTGGCAGCATGTTCTTGAACCGTTGCGTGGCTACTTAATGCTGGCCGAACGGTTGTGGAACGAAGAAGAAAGTTTTGCTGATGCTTGGAATTTTGGCCCCGATACTCACAGCACACGCCCAGTTCGGTGGATCGTTGACCAACTGACCCGCCTTTGGGGTAAGGGTGCCTGTTGGGAACAGGATCCAGATGAACACCCTCACGAAGCACACTACCTAAAGCTTGATTGTTCGAAGGCTGAGACTCTTCTGGGGTGGAAGCCTCTGATCGATCTGCCATTGGCCCTGGAATGGGTGGCAGCCTGGTACCATAAGTTTCAGCAGGGCGCAGACATGTTTTCTGAAACCTGCCTGCAGATCGACGATTACATGCAACTAATAAAACCATAGATATGGAAAATGATAATTGCCGATGTGATGCTTGAGAAGCCTCTCCGCGAAGTGGCAATGTACGTAAGCGCTCAGTAGGTAATTTCCTAAGTCTATAACTCTATGTTTTTTCTGTTAATTATGGTGGCTTAGGACTAATGGGGCCCACTAAATAACTTTCAAAACTCAACTGGCTCCTAACTCCAGAGCCTGTGAGACACTCTATCATGGCCTTGGAACGTGCGTTTCACGATATGAATCGTCGTGTCGAGACTCACGAAAAGCGTATCGAAAAACTCGAGACCCAAACGAATAACTGATCGGTGAGTTGAGTGGCCTCAAAGCGATGAGCAGAAACGATGTTAAACAGTTTTGCGAATCCGTGCTGCCACCGGGACCATCCAAAACATCATCGACCGTAATTACGAAGCGCTACTACCGGTATATGACTCTATTGGCTGTATCGTCCGTAGCGAATGGTGCAACTACATCGACGAAACCTTATGGTTAGGCCATGTTAAACGAGCGAGCCGCTTTTTATAGAATCGATCCTCACCGTTCAAAGGAGACCTTTATCCAACTGATCCAGCATTGGAACGTTATCCTTGTCAGCGACGGTTACGGCCTATACCAAAAAATAGGTTCACCGCCAAACGTGTCTGGTCCATCTGATCCGTAAAGCCGATGCCTTGGCGGAAAGCAAAAAAGCGGATTTGCGCCGCTTTGGAGAAATTATCGAAGCTTGGTTACGGCAACTGGTTTCGTTTGCCAAAAAGCCTCCCGACCAGGATCAGTGGCCAGATTTTTACACGTTCTTCTTGTTTACGGTTTCGCTTTGGGAACCCGACAAGACTGATGCCGGAAGGCTCGCCCGGCAGATCAAACGGGAGATAGACAACTTATAGGTGTTTTTTGATCACGAAGGCCTTGATCCCACCAACAATCGTGCTGAAAGAGCATTACGCTTCGGGGGACTCTGGAGAAAACGCAGCCTGGGAACCCAAAGCGAAAAAGGCAATTAATGGGTGGAGCGAATACGCTCGCTTAAAGAAACTTGCCGTTTGAAGGCAATGGCCACGTTCCCGGTTCTTGTTGACTGCGTCAAAGCCTATTTCCAAAAAACCTCGCCTGATCTATCTTGGATTTGATTCTTGGGTATACCTCGTGAAGGTATACTACTTTTATGCCTTGAGTTTAGCATGTTTTTTCTTTTAAATAAGAATGTAGGTCTTTAATTAATTGGATAAAACCTTAAAGGCTGATTGGTTTTTGTCGATGGGGATCAACGATCAGCCTATTTAAAGAACCATGATATAGGTGGATAAATGGCTATGCAATTTAATAGTTGTCGTTTTTGCGATGCACCACTAAAGTACACTTTTACGGATTTGGGCGTGTCACCACTAGCAAACTCGTATATAAAAAAAGAGCAGCTTCAACAGGCGGAGCCTTTTTTTCCTTTACATGCTTATGTATGCGAGTCATGCAAGTTGGTGCAATTACCACAATTTGAGACCCCGGAGAACATTTTTGGAGATTACTCCTATTTTTCTTCCTTCTCGGATTCTTGGCTTGAGCATTCCAAGGTATATACGGAAGCAATGATCTCTCGTTTCGGTTTTAACGCCAATAGTCTTGTGGTGGAGATAGCGAGCAATGATGGTTACCTACTTCAGTATTTCATAGAGAAAGGTGTGCCTGTACTTGGAGTAGAACCGGCTAGAAATGTTGCTGAGGCTGCCATTAAAAAAGGCATCCCTACTGTTTCCCATTTTTTTGGTGTTGCAACTGCTACACAGTTGGCTGAGGATGGTAAAAAAGCAGACCTTTTGGTTGGTAATAATGTGTTAGCCCACGTTCCCGATCTCAATGATTTTGTCAAAGGAATGAAGATTTTGCTCAAGCAAGACGGAATCGTTACCATGGAATTTCCCCATTTAATGCGTATGATAGCGCATAATCAATTTGATACGATCTACCATGAGCATTTTTCATATTTTTCATTTCTTACTGTAAACAAGGTGTTTGACAAACATGAACTAACGATTTTCGACGTTGAAGAGTTGCCCACGCACGGTGGGTCTTTAAGAATTTTTGCTCGGCACAAAGAAAATGGGGATACGCCTATTGGATCGAGAGTTAATGACCTTTTGGATCGGGAGAGAGCTTCCGGATTTAATCAAATGGAATATTATCTGTCTTTTGATGCAAAGGTCAAGGCTATTAAACGAGAGATTTTGCTTTTCATAATTGATGCTAAAAACAAGGGAAAATCCCTTGCCGGTTACGGCGCACCCGCCAAGGGTAACACCCTATTAAATTACTGCGGTATTCGAACCGATTTCATTGATTACACTGTTGACCGAAGCCCTCACAAACAGGACTTACTTTTACCGGGAACCCATATCCCAATCTATCATCCAGATAAAATTAAAGAGACCCGTCCGGATTATTTGATCATCCTTCCATGGAACCTTAAGGGCGAAATTATGGAACAGATGAAACATATACGCGATTGGGGGGGGAAATTCGTAGTTTTTATTCCATCGACACAAGTTTACTGATGAAGTTTTTGCCCACACAATTCGACGGTCTATACGTTATTGAGCCGGAAAAGATGAAGGATGAACGTGGATTTTTTTCCCGGACCTGGTGCCAGCAGGAATTTGCCAAAAGGGGATTGAATACGGATTTGGCTCAATGCAATATTTCATTTAATTATTGGCGCGGCACACTCAGGGGGATGCACTACCAGGTTGCCCCCCATGAAGAAGCAAAGTTGGTCCGTTGTACAGCTGGCAGTATCCATGATGTCGTTATTGATTTGCGCTTGGAATCCAAGACCTATAAAAAGTGGTTTGCTGTTGAACTGACGGCCGGGAACAGGAAAATGATTTATATTCCAGAGGGTTTTGGCCATGGTTTCTTAACTCTGCAGGATAATTCCGAGGTGTTTTACCAGATGTCTGCTTTTTATGCTCCTACGTGTGCTCGGGGCGTGCGTTTTAATGACCCGGCGTTTTCAATTGAGTGGCCGATGAAACCTTCCACAATTTCAAATAAAGATTTACAATATCCTGACTTTTTGGGTTAAATGATTTTCATGGAGGCAACGTGGAGTTATCCTATTACGTTAAGCAGCGTGCTAATGAAAAAGATGTTGGCGACGCCATGGTTGACCTTGTTGCCAAGTTGTATCCGATTTGCAGAAGTATTACCGGTGATGGTGTAAGGCAGACCCTTAAGATCATTAGCCAGCATTACCCTGTATTGGTACATGAGGTGCCGAGTGGAACCAAGGTGTTTGACTGGGTCGTTCCCCCAGAGTGGAATATCACTGATGCATATTTTAAGGGACCTTCGGGCGAGCGCATTGTTGATTTTGCGGATCACAACTTGCATGTTCTCAACTACAGCGTACCGGTAAACAGAAAGATGTCATTGGCGGAGTTGAAGCCTCATTTACATACGCTGCCGGATCATCCGGATTGGGTTCCTTATCGAACATCCTATTACCAAGAGGACTGGGGGTTTTGTCTTAGCCATAATAAATACATGGGGCTGCCGGATGGAGAGTACGAGATCTACATTGACTCGTCTTTGAAGCCGGGCAACCTGACTTATGGTGAGATATTTCTGAAAGGGCAGACAGAAAATGAGATCCTTATTTCTACACATGTTTGCCATCCATCCTTGTGCAACGATAATCTGGCAGGTATTTCCCTTGCCACGTATCTATCAAGTATCATCTCCAAGTCTCCTCACAAATACTCCTATCGAGTTTTATTCATTCCGGGAACAATTGGTTCTATTACCTGGTTGGCACTCAACGAGCACCGCCTGCCGGCAATAAAGCATGGTCTTGTGGCTGCTTGTGTCGGTGATTCGGGCCATCTGACATACAAAAAAAGCCGCCGTGCTACCGCAGATATTGATCGGGCTGTACAGCTTGCCTTTAGAGATGCAGAAGTCGAGTATGAGATAGAGGATTTTTTCCCATACGGCTATGATGAACGCCAGTATTGCTCGCCGGGGATCAATCTGCCAATGGGCTGTCTCATGCGAACGCCGCATGGACAATATGAGGAGTATCATACATCCGCAGACAACCTGGATTTTGTCAAGGCCGAAGCGCTCCTTGATTCATTAGAAACCTATCTTTCGGTTTTTTATATCCTTGAGAACAATGTCACATATCTTAATATGAATCCCAAATGTGAGCCCCAGCTTGGATCCAGAGGGCTTTATAGCCATATGGGTGGTAATCCCGATAGTGGTGAGCAGCAAATGGCCATGCTTTGGGTTCTGAATTTTTCTGACGGCAACCATTCGCTCGTGGATATCTCCGAAATGTCGGGCATCCGCTTTGATTTTATAAAAATAGTTGGAGACATGCTGGTTAAACACGGGCTATTGCAAATCGTTAACTAGAAATCAAAAAAGTAATGGGTATGAGTTCGTCATTTACTGGTAAAACGGTTTTAGTCACAGGTGCCACCGGTTTCATCGGAACAGTTTTGTGCCGGCAACTATCATTATCTGGAGCAATTTTGCATGGAATTTCAAGGCGGTCGGTTCCGGATAACGGATGTGAAGTTAATTGGTGGCAAGGTGATTTAGCTGACAATGGTTGGGTACAGTACGTAGTTGAAGAGGCCAAACCGAACATTCTGTTTCACCTGGGAAGCCATGTGGCCGGGGCGAGAGATATTTCCTTAGTTTTGCCTACTTTTAATAGCAACCTATTTTCCACGGTTAACCTGTTGACTGCTGCGGCCAGGGTAGGATGCCAACGTATCATTCTCGCTGGGTCTATGGAGGAACCAGATTATGGTGACGAGGTTTCAGTGCCATCTTCTCCCTATGCTGCGGCTAAATGGGCGGCTAATGCATACGCCAGAATGTTCCGTGAACTTTATGGACTATCGGTATACACCGCAAGAATATTTATGGTTTATGGTCCTGGTCAGATGGATCTAAAAAAGCTGATACCTTATGTTATTCTCTCTCTATTAAATGGTAAGGCACCCGATCTCACCAGCGGCCATCGCCAGATTGATTGGGTTTATGTGGATGATGTTGTCCGGGGGCTGATGGCTATGGCCAATTCTTCAGAAATTGGAAATGCAAGAGTCGATCTTGGATCCGGTCATTTTTCAACGATTAAAACTGTTGTTGAAAAACTAGTGAATCTAATAAACCCTGAGATTATACCGCAATTTGGCACTCTACCTGAGCGACCATTAGAACAGACACGAATTGCTCGAATATCGGATAGTAAAGCAAGTATTGGCTGGGAACCATCGATTTCTTTGGACGAAGGATTAGCTTCAACAGTATCTTGGTATCAGAAACAAATGCAACTCGGTCAGCTTTAATATATGGTTGCTTCATCAGTATCCATACCACTAAATATAGTTGGTGTTGCTCCTGCAGCTGGACGAGCTAAGCGTCTTAGTCCGCTACCTTGCTCTAAAGAGTTGTATCCCATTGGATTTCAGAACTCTAAAGAGAGAGGCTTGCGAGCCAAGCCCGTTGGCCAATATTTGTTGGAACGTTTTAAACGAGCTGGAATCGATAAAGCTTTCTTGGTTCTTCGTGATGGGAAGTGGGATATCCCTGCTTACTTTAAAGACGGCCACTCGCTGGAAATGAACCTATCCTACTTAATGATGCGGATTCCTGACGGTGTGCCTTTCAGTGTCGATCAGGCGTATTCGTTTGTCAATAATTCAATTGTTGCGTTAGGGTTTCTCGATATTATTTTCGAACCAGTTGATGCATTCTACCATCTGATATGCAAAAAACAAAAAACCGGCGCTGATATCGTCCTTGGGCTTGCAACGGTTGAAGATCCGCAAAACTGGGACACGGTTGATGTGGCAGAGGACGGAACCGTTCGCCAGATTCATGTTAAACGGGACTTAAGCCACCATTCACAGGCATGGTTTATTGCGGTGTGGGCACCAACTTTTACACAATTCATGCATCAATATCTTATTTTTTGTCGTAGTTGCAGGCAAGATGCACAAGCAGAAATATCGCATCATACCTCAAAAATAGAGCTGAGCATGGGAGACATAATACAAAAGGGGATAGAGAATGGATTGTCCACTAATGCAGTCTTTTTCCCCAAAGGAGTTTGCTTTGATATTGGGATACCGAAAAATCTTGTTCGAATTACTGAAAGCAAGGAATTCCAACATATTCGGTTTGAAGGTTCCGGCTCTTTTTAATCTTTTATAGAGGGCTGATTAAATCTGACAACTTTAAAAAATCATCATGAATTTAGCAAACGATATAGTAGGGCTGCTTTCGTAGTATCATAAAATAAAGATAACAGAGTGGGATTAAGGAGTTTTAATAGATATATGTCAAGCAATTTTGATAATATGGACAACAAAACGATTACGGTGATAGAACCTATTTCACCATGGAAACTAATAAATTTTAAAGAGTTGATAGAGTATCGAGATTTGTTTTTATTTCTCACTTGGAGAGATATAAAGGTTCTTTATGCGCAAACTATTTTGGGTTTTTCATGGGCAATCCTTCAGCCGCTTGTGCAAATCATTATTTTCACAATTGTTTTTGGAAGGGTCGCGAAGATAGACACAGACGGTATCCCCTATTTCCTTTTTTCATCCGTTGCTATCATACCGTGGACTTTTATATCACAGTCCATGATAGCATCTAGTCAAAGCCTTGTTGCAGGCCAAGGAATGTTGGGGAAAATTTATTTCCCAAGGCTGATCTTCCCCATCACACCGGTTTTTTCTAAATTGGTCGATTTTAGTATTTCTATTCTGATTATTGTAGCCGTGCTGGTTTATTATCATGTGACACCCACTTGGAATATTTTATTTTTCCCGCTTTTTGTCCTTCTCATGATCAGTATATCTGCGGGAATTGGCATGTGGCTGTCGGCGATGGCAATACGCTTTCGAGATGTCAAATACGCAATGAATTTTATTACTCGGATGCTGATTTATTCGGCACCAATTGTTTATTCGGCATCTAAGATACCTGAAAAATGGCGCTTTGTGTATTCTTTAAATCCCATTGTCGGTGCTATTGAGGGGTTTCGGGCGTGTCTTCTTGGATTACCGATGCCATGGATTTACATCTTTCCAGGAGTGATTGTCGCTATTTTCCTGTTGCTCAGTGGTGCATTTTATTTCAAGCACATGGAGAAGGTTTTCGTTGATGTTATATAATGTCTTGCCGTGGCTTCAAAACTAACGAACATTGATATTTTTCGGAGTTCTATTCTGGTTATTGGTAGAAAGGGCCATCATTAAAAGTGGGGAGGACAAGTCTCAGCAATATGGTAAGGTATATTGTTATTTCTTTGTGGATTTCTACCGTCATGATCGTTATGGGATCAATGGCAAATGCCAGATCGACCTTCATTCAGCGTGGGGGGTGGGAGAACCGCTATATCAAGTATCGAGGTGATTTTAAATATTTTGTCGGGATGGATTTGCAGCAATTAGCGAGTGATTCTGGGATTAATTATAGAACCTTGGTCGATCATTTGGCCCGATACGATATCAACAATGTGAGAATATGGGGTATTACAAATTTTTTAAGCCAGGAGCAAAGCAATCTATATCCATATGAATACGACCCGGAAAAGAAAAAATTCGATCTGTTTAAGTGGAGTGATGAGTACTGGAACCGACTGGACGGATTTCTGAAATATGCAGATCAGCACAAAATTATTATAGAGATTTCAATCTTCGAAATAACTGGACCACTGAAATACTTCGGAGAACATGCGGACCGACGGTACCCATTTCATTGTTCATACAATGTGCAGGATTGGGGAACGCCAAATGCGCAGGGAACCTTAATACCGGAGTTCTTTGATTTAGATTACCAGGAGAAAGGTATCACCGCGCAGTCGCTACAAAAGGCACTTATCGATAAATTCATAAAAGAGACCGCTGATAATCCGAATGTTTATTTCGAGATCATGAACGAATTTCCCGGAAGAAAAGAAGCCGTATTGGATTTTAAATTACATGAATGGCAAAAAGAGATGGCAAGGTATCTGGCATCTCGTACCAATGCGCTTGTAACTGTGCATTCTCATGGTTTTGGATATAGGCGTACCACTACCGAATTGGAGACAAGCAGTGCGGTATACTGGGATGAGCCATACATAGACGGTATGAATTTTCATTTTTATATATACGATCCGAACCGAATCTCGGCCCTTTTGAGTGGCCACCAGTTAAAAGGCAAAATGCTAATAAACAATGAGGGTAGAGGATTTTACAATAAAGCCTCTCATCCACCGTATCCCGCTTTCGATCTAATCCTGAACTTAGAAAAGCTGAATGAAGAGATACGAGCATCATGGGGACACGCAACTGCCGGTGGTTATTATCTCTTCTATTTTGGGCATGTGCCAGCTGTTGGAGGTGACGTCTGGAGGCACGGAGCAAGGGCAGTACAGGCTCAACGGCACATTATGGAGACGCTTCCGTTTTGGAAGCTTAGACCAGTTGCAGACAACGGAACGGAATATGATCGCATAGTCTCCTCTGGACCGGCCGAGAATTGGCAAGTCCTCGGAGATGAAGGTTGTGCTTATCTTGTCTATTTTTGGGGAAACCGCACACCCAACCCAGTAATAATTAATATACCGGCAGGTCAGTATGAGTATTCCTATTTCGATACTCGGGAATGGAAAACCCCTTTGATGAAGGGTCAAATTGATGGATGGGTTTTGCCCCCACCACCTGAAGCTTGGGCAGAGGATGCGGGTGTGGTGTTAACCCTAAAACGATTGTAGCCCTATTGTGGCAGGGCTGGTTTGTTCAAGGAGGTTCGTAAGTTTGAGGGAAATATGTGCCTCCTGCGGTTTTTCCATAAAGACCAAAATTGCCTATTTAAAACGTTTACAAACGATACTTGGACTCGATAATGAATGATAACAATATTGCTATTGAAGTTCGTAATATAAGTAAATTGTACCGTATCGGTACGAAAGATGACATACATGAAAATTTTGTACATGCAGTCCTCCATTATTTAAAATCACCTTTAAAAAATTTCAAAAAATATCGGGCGCTGTATAATTTCAATGATGTTAGAAATGGCGACAATGATAATTCCGTAGATACGCCGTCAGACATTATTTATGCTGTTAATGATGTCTCTTTCGATGTTCACCGTGGAGAGGTTTTAGGCATTATAGGGAGAAATGGTGCGGGGAAGTCGACACTTCTGAAAATTCTATCCAGAATTACATCACCATCCAATGGACGGATAGAAGCCAGGGGAAAGATTTCATGTCTTCTGGAAGTCGGTACAGGCTTTCATGTTGAATTGACCGGTCGGGAAAATATATATTTGAATGGAACCATTTTGGGTATGGGCAAACGAGAAATCGATCAGAAATTTGATCAAATCGTTGAGTTCTCCAATATTGGTAAGTTTCTTGACACACCTGTCAAACGGTATTCAAGTGGCATGAAGGTCAGATTAGCTTTTTCTGTAGCTGCGCACCTTGATCCTGAAATATTGATAATTGACGAGGTCCTTGCTGTCGGTGATGCTGATTTTCAGAAAAAATGCCTGGGCCGTATGGATCAGGTTGCAAAGGGAGGAAAGACAGTTTTATTCGTTAGCCATGACATGAGAGCTATCGCCAATCTTTGTGATCGCGTTTTGTTGATAGAAAATGGCAGTGTTACGGATTCTGGTTCTCCACTTAAGGTCATAGAAAAGTATCTTACCTCCGGGCAGGCATTGAGTTCAAGGTGGTTTGCCACGGGGAATGGTCAACCGGATTCCCCGGTGCATTTATTGTCGGCAATGGTTCTGTCCCCCAGCAACGAACCAACAGACATGGTCAAATACGACGATGGGTTTAACGTAGGCATCAATTATACGATAAGTCAACCTATTGAAAATATGGTTGTGTTCGTAAGAATTGCTGATTTTTACGGCAATGACATTTGGGCGTCACAGGATGCAGATGAAACGATTGGAGAATCTAATACCAAATTACCCGGCAAATACTCATCCATCTGCAAAGTGCCTTCCCGACTGATGAGGCCAGGTCGCTACAAGATCCACATCGGCGCAATGGCTCCTGGCAAGATGCTTGAGCGTCATATGAATGCAATTACCTTCGATATCTCCGATGTTGGATATCCACTACCCAAAACAAGAAAAGGAATTATCACTCCAATCTTCCAATGGGAGACCAAAAAGAATGGAATTAGCGATGTTGAAGCAAAAAATTAAAGAACGTATAGTTCGGCCAGTACACGCGAAATATGCAAGATACAAGGATACTCGAGAATTTGAAAGGCATCTAAGAAGTACTGACGTGTTTATTGTTGGGCATCCAAAATCGGGGAACACTTGGCTTTGCCGTATGATCATTAGCTTATTGGAGGATCGTTTTGGAGATGGTGTAAATTTGTCCAACATCCAGAAAGCAATTCCGGCTTTTCATGCCAAGGATAATGATATCGCACTATATGACGATTTGGAGAGTCCTCGGTTCTTTCGAAATGAAGGCCCGCTTTATCCAGAACTGTATCCAAAAACAATTTATATTCTCAGGGATCCGCGATCTGTATATGTTTCCTATTATCATCATTGCGTCCATGATACTCAAAATCATGAATGGCCCATAGACGATTTCGTTAATGAGATGCTGGAGTTTGGTTGTGTCAAAGAGCTGGAGCCATATTTGGTTCGTTGGGACAAGCAAATTATGGCTTGGCTGGAGCGATCCAAGAACCAGCCGGTCCATTTTGTAAAATATGAGGATATGCACACGCAAAAAATCAAGACCCTGAAAAAAGTGGCTGAATTTGTAGGAATAGAATATGATCAGGGAATGATTGAAAATGCTCTGGAGAAAAGTACATTTAACAATATGCGCAAAGAAGAGGTTCAATTTGGTGCAGAACCTTATTCTGGTGACAAAGGAGAAAAGGGGTTCTACGTGAGGAAAGGGAAAATTGATGGTTGGAAGGATGAATTGCCAAAACGGTCAGCTGAAAAAATTCAAAACGAACTTTCCAAAATGATGTCCCATTTCGGATATTCTTAATTTTATAGTGGCTTTTTCGCATATAATCAGGTTCGGTTTTGATTTTCCACCTTAATCCTTTGAATAGAAATAGATGGAAGATAATCATTATAGCTTTGCGCTGGATAAATCAATCATTGTCGTCGCTCATCCTGATGACGAAATCTTATGGTTCAGTTCTGTTCTAAATCAAGTTGATAAGGTAATTATCTGTTATGTTTACAGTGAGCTATTCCCAGACCTAAGATCTGGAAGAATCAAAAGTCTGAAAGAATATCCGCTCGACAGTGTAGTGTGTCTGAATTGTGATGAGACAAACATTTTTGATGATAATAATTGGATTCATCCTGAGATAGATATTCATGGCCTTTCGGTGAGAGGAACGGAAGCAGAAGGAAATGCTTACAAAGAAAATTTTTTCTTTATAAAGGATAAATTGAAAACAATTTTATCCGGATATGAAAATGTTTTTACTCACAATCCATGGGGTGAATACGGGCACGAAGAGCACGTCCAACTTTTTTGTATAGTTAGACAATTGCAAGAGGACTTTGGCTATAAGGTGTGGTTTCCAAATTATTGTAGCAATAAGTCATCTCCCTTAATGTTTAAGTATTTATCTCTCTGCGGGGCTGATCGGATCACGCTTGAAACAAATAGACAACTGGCGGCAGAAATAAGGGATATCTATAAAAAAAACAATTGCTGGACGTGGTATAGTGACTGGAACTGGATGAACCGGGAAACTTTTTTCAATCTTCAAAAAGCAACGAATCCAGATCGCATTTTTGGCGTTGGTTTTCCGCTTAACCTGATCAAGGTTGAGCCATTAGAAATTGATAGCAGATATTTACAATCAAAATTGAAGCGATTGAAGGACTTTTTTCATTTGGTACTCAGAAATAGCAAAAAGATTATTTCCCGAGCAATTCATCGCCTTTATTGTTCAAAGCACCATCGGGCTCAGCAAGAAATCGTTTCTATTAGATGCGAAACGGGGAATAGTGGCAATGTTTTGATATCTTATGTATTAGAGCCTTTTCTAATTAAAGAGGGAGAACCTCTTTCGAATAGGCACACTAATCATTGGGAATCTATGCAAATTGCTAAGACTTTTATAGAGCTTGGTTATAATGTAGATGTTGTCGATTATGACAATTTCAAATTTGTTCCTACAAAAAAGTACGATATTTTCGTTTCTGCAAGGACCAACCTTCAAAGAATTGCCGGGCATCTCAATGAAAACTGTATAAAGATCGCTCATTTAGATATGGCGCACTGGATTGTCAACAACGCATTAGCCTATCAACGGCTAAAATCTCTTCAGGAAAGAAGATGTGCTACACTGGGGAATATTAAATTTGCAGAGATAAATTGGGCTATCGAATCGGCCGATTATGCAACGGTTCTCGGCAACCAGTTTACGATTGACACCTATCGATATGCAAAAAAGCCACTATACCGGATTCCAATTTCAACCTGTGATCAATACCCATCACCGCAGGATAAAGATTTTGAGTGGTGCAAGAGAAATTTCCTGTGGTTCGGAAGTGGCGGCTTGGTACATAAAGGGTTGGATTTGGTGCTAGAGGCGTTTGCTGATTTGCCCGATCATCATTTGTATGTTTTCGGACCCATCAGTGACGAAAAGGACTTCGAAAATATATATCGTCAAGAGCTTTACCACACAGAAAATATCCACACGGAAGGATGGATTGACGTCAGCAGTCAATCGTTTATAGATAAATTGAACAATTGTATTGCTATTATATATCCGTCTTGTGCTGAAGGCGGTGGCGGGGCAGTGATTAATTGTATGCATGCTGGCCTTGTACCAATTGTAAGCTATGAAGCTAGCGTTGATGTTGGATCTTTTGGCGTAGTTTTAAAGGAATCCTCTATTGAGGAAATAAAGGCTTCTGTCAGATATGTTTCCAGTCTGCCAGCTGAAAAATTAAAAATTATGAGTATGGATTGCTGGCACTTTGTAAATGCCCAGCATACTCGCGAGAATTTTGCTATTCAATACAAAAAGTCAATTGCTGAAATTTTACAGAGCCATGCTACAAGCATATCTTAAAATAAGAGAGGTTTACAGTTACTAATAACGATATTTATAACTTTCATGTTGGGTTATAGCTTTTTACCAATTGGCATTAGCAGAAAGATAATGAAAAAAATTAGTCAGAGCCATAAACGCTTTGTTCGATTGTGCTTGAAATATGCAGAGATTCCGATTGTTGGACGATTCGCTTCAAGACTGGCTACCATCGGTTTTGCTCCTTTTCACGGGCAGGTAGTTTTGGCTGATTTTAGTCCAAAAGGCTTTGTAGCCTCTGGAGCTAAGGTTCATCATCCAAATCTGATTACTGGTAAGCATGTTTTCATTGGTGATGGCGTCTTTATATATCGTGATGTCGATGGTGGAACCGTTGAACTCGCGAATCATGTAAAAATAATAGGGAATTCATTCATACAAACCGGTTTCGGTGGCTCTTGTCACATTAGCTCCGGCACATCAATACAACCAAATTGTCAATTATCGGCCTATAAGGCATCGATCTATATTGGTCGCAATGTTGAAATTGCACCTTTTTGCGCATTTTATCCTTATGATCACGGCACAATCTTGGGTCGACCAATTCATAGTCAGCCGCTAAACACAAAAGGTGGAATAACTGTAGACGATGAGGCATGGTTGGGGATTGGCGTAACTGTTTTGGATGGTGTTCATATTGGTAAGGGGACAGTTGTTGGGGCCGGGTCTGTTGTTAATAAAGATTTGCCGGATAATTCGATTGCTGCCGGTGTACCCGCGCG
The DNA here is from genome assembly GCA_963668455.2 of uncultured Desulfosarcina sp. Lineage (GTDB taxonomy): Bacteria > Desulfobacterota > Desulfobacteria > Desulfobacterales > Desulfosarcinaceae > Desulfosarcina. The sequence goes on along the minus strand of CAXXOY010000005.1, from coordinate 319,639 downwards.
TGTTCTAAAAATGCGTGAAAAATCATTTAATAAAGATTGTGATCTAGAAAAAATGGAAATTAATAAATGACAGAAATGGCTTTTCCTCTTGTAAGTGTTGTAACTCCAGTTTACAACGGTGAAAAATATATCGACACTTGCATACAGAGCGTACGCGATCAGTCATATTTAAATTGGGAATATATTGTTGTTAATAATTGTAGTACCGACAGAACAAAAGAAATTGCTGATAGACATGCCTCAGAGGACAAACGCATTAGAGTGGTAAGCACGACAACTTTATTACCATTAATTAAGAATCATAACTTTGCATTAAAACAAATTTCGATTAAATCCAGATATTGTAAAATGGTCCATGCTGATGATTTTCTTTTTCCAAATTGTTTAGCAAATTTGGTGAATGCTGCAGAGGAGAGACCTACAACGGGCATTGTCGGTTCATACAGTCTTTGGGGAAAAAAAGTAGTTTCTGATGGCATTCCGCATTCGATAAATTTTATGCAGGGAAAAGAACTTGCCAGACAAAATCTACTCAATAAAATTTATACATTTTGGTCACCATCGTCATTGTTGATTCGTTCCGACATAATAAGAAAAAGAGACCCCTTTTACAATGAAGATTATCTTCACGCAGATGTAATGGCATGTTATGATATTCTATTGAAATACGATTTTGCTTTTGTTCATCAAGTTTTATCATTCATTCGTACGCATGATGAATCAGCTTCAGAAATGATAACGTCCTCTTACAGTAAGACTATGCTATCAAATTTGGATCTTTATTTACGATATGGGCCACTTTTTCTTTCTAGTGACATGTTTCAATCCTATTTGTCGCATAAAGAGAAGGAGTATTACTGGTTTCTTTCGGAGAGTGTCTTCAATTTTAGGGAAAAAGATTTTTGGAAGTACCATTTACGTGTTTGCGATGAAATGGGATTTCCGCTTAAACGCTTACGATTAGCAAAAGCAGTTCTCTGGAAAATTTTAAACAGGCCAATTCATAATTTTAAGAAGATTTTTAAATCTATCTTTAAAAAAGTATAACGGAAATGCTTGCTCAGAGCAGTAAGAGATGGAACTTTTCATTGTTACTGAAACTTAAAAAACGTTTCAGACGTTTAATAAATCGTTATTATTCTACAGCTAGACTGCTGTATCGAAGTGATTTATTAAAAATATTGCGTAAAAAAGATGTTTTCGTTCTCGTTTATCAGATGGGGAAGGTTGGTTCAAGTTCTGTCGTAAAATCATTAAAAGCGAAAGATATCTATTCATTTAATGTTCATACGTTTAATCGTGAAAATCTTAGGCGTACGGAGTATCAGTTTAAGAAATTGTGGGTTCCAAACGGACCATTACCTTTTACTTTATGGGACCAACAGTTTTTTGCAAGATTTATACGTAAAACAAAGTACAAACATAGAATTAAAATTATTACCTTAATCCGTGATCCAGTAGCTCGAAATATTTCTCATTTTTTTCAGTATCCGAATATGATTTTAGAGCAAACTCCTTCCGGCTATTATATTTCCTCAATCCGTTATGGTTATGAGAAGTTATTAACAGAGCGATCAATTCCAAAAGAATTGCCCAAATTGTATTATAAAAACATGGATAACCATGATTTACCACTTCTTTGGTTTGATAAAGAACTCAAAACTAATTTTGGTATAGATGTGTTTGATTGCGTTTTTCCAAAAGAAAGAGGGTATAAAATATACAGTAATGACCGTGCTGATGTTTTGCTCATAAAACTAGAAATGCTCGATAAAGTATTCGGACAATCGTTTTCGGATTTTTTGAATGTCGGCGCGATCGAATTGCTCCATGAAAATATTGGTTCAAAGAAAAAATCGGCAAGCCTTTACAGAAATTTTTTAAGTTTTTTTAAACTTTCCGATGATTATCTTGACCGGTTTTATAATTCAAAATTTGTCTCCCACTTTTACACCATTGAAGAAGTTGAATTGTTTAGGCAAAAGTGGAGATTGAAAAGCTAAAAACGCGCAATTTATTGTGTGCTAAATAGCATTCCTTTAATAAAATTTAGTTTATTTATAGTTTAGAAGAAATTGTGAGAGCGCCAAAACAAGCACCTTCAATATTGCATGTAACTCAAAATTTAATATATTCGGAACTTTTAGTAACGTTTTTAAACATAGCTTTAAAAAGTAATGAGTAGTATTAATATTTTAAGCAAGATTCTTAGGATTTGTTTTGAAACATAATTATAAATCGGATATATGGATTTTAATAACTACTTTTCACTGTTCAATCAAAATTTTATGCTGAAACAGTATAAAGACCTGTGTATTAAGGGGTCAATTTTAATCCTGGAGGAACGATGTTTAAGGTTTTAATAGTATTTGGGACACGTCCTGAGACAATAAAAATTGCACCTATAATCAAAGAATTGAAAAAGCACCCACAAAAGATTATCTGCAAAGCGTTTCTGACCGGGCAGCACAAAGAGATGGTCGAACCACTTTTGCAGATTTTTGAAATTGAGCCAGATTTTGAGCTTGATATCATGCTAGCTAACCAATCGCTTGAGCATATAACTACTAACGTTATCACTGAAGTAAGCGCTGTACTAAAAAAAGAACGTCCCGATTTTCTAATTGTGCAAGGTGACACCACTACCGCAATGGCTGCAGGCATGGCCGCTTTCTATAATCGAGTTAAGGTAGCACACGTGGAAGCTGGACTTAGAACTTGGAATCGATTTGAACCCTATCCAGAAGAAATTAACCGTAAGATATTGGATAGTATAAGTGATCTATGTTTTGCGCATACATTGCAGGCAAAAGAAAATTTGCTAAAAGAAGGCATTGATGAAAGAATAATCGAAGTGACCGGAAATACGGTAATTGACGCATTGTTGGATGTTGCCAATAGAAACTTTTCGCCGGCTGGAACAGTTTTTGATAAATTGCCAGAAGGAGAGAAAAAGATAATTCTTGTAACAGCGCATCGTCGCGAGAATTTTGGTTATCCTATTCGGAATATCTGCAATGCAATTAAAAAGTTGGCTACACTTAGAGATGATATTATCTTTGTCTATCCTGTTCACCTCAATCCTAATATTCAAGAGCCAGTGCATTCAATTTTAGGTAATTTGGAAAATGTCGTTTTAGAAAGTCCGCTGGAATATATTGAATTTGTACAGCTTATCAAACGATCATATTTTATTCTTACAGATTCTGGTGGATTGCAAGAAGAATCTCCAAGCTTGAATAAGCCAGTTTTGGTTTTACGAGATGTGACCGAACGGCCGGAAGCATTGGATTCTGGAGCTATCGAAATTGTCGGAACAAATACCAATGAGATTATAGAGCGTTTTAATTTTTTAATGGATAATAGAGAACACTATTTACAGATGTCAATGGCAAATAATCCATATGGTGATGGAAAAGCAAGCGTTCGTATTGTAGAAGCAATTTTGGAACACTCCCAGCATAATTTAAGTTGAATTGATACTTAAAGAGGGAATCAATGAAAGACAATTATAAAGCTGCTATTGAATGGTTAAGTGAGTCAGATATTCTTAATAAAGATAAAGCTATCGCTAGCTATGGTGGAGTAAATAATGGCTATTTATGGAAAGAGCGAAAATATCAATATGTATATAATGAAATAACTGGTTACTCAATTAATGCATTTTTAGGAATAAGTAATTTTCTCAAAGATGAACGTTATTTGGAAAATTCTAAAGATGCAGCTGATTATTTAATAAAACAGCAGTCAACAGATCCTGATAGTTTTGATTTTGGAGGAATCTCTCATAGCCTAATGTTGCCTGATCTAAATGTAATAAATAATTATTATTCGTTTGATAACGCCGTCATTTTACATGGTATGGCTAATTTATATAAATATAGCAATGATGAAAAATACAAAAATGCTTGCATACGAATTGCGGATTTTCTCTTAAGGTTGCAGAAAGGCAATGGTTCATTTTATAGCTATTATGATTCTAACAATAATATTACTGAGCATCCTTATGATGAATTTTTCTATGATAATGGATGTCTTCATGTTAAAAACGCAATCGGCTTAATGTGTATGAAAGAAGTTTTAGATAAGCAAAATTATTTCGACGCAGCAGTACGCCTATGCAGGTGGGGCGAGTTGCTTATGGGGCGAGATGGTTTGTTTTGGGCCAATCCAAATAAAAAATATGTATTTACTCATGCTCATTGCTATGCAACTGAAGGTTATCTTTGGGCATATCATTTGTCCCAAGACGATGAGTACTTGGCGATTGCCCTGAGAGCTGGAAATGCACTTATTAATTTGCAGAACAGTGATGGCTCTCTGTTTAGAATTTATAAAAATAAAATATCTATGAGAAGATGGCTTGGGAATAAATATAGAATGTCTTTTAATCTGTGGCGGAGTGAAAGAAAAAAACCATGGAAAACTGTGGATGCAACAGCACAATCAGCTAGAATATGGTCCTTGCTTTATTGTGTCACTTCTGACAAAAAATATTTGGATGCTGCAAAGAAGGCAGTTAATTTCATTTTAAAAAATCAAGTAAAAAATAATGAAGATCCAAATATGTTCGGAGGGTTTTATTATCAGATTTGTGATAATAATTGTAAATCAGATAATATCCTAAGTAGTGGAATGTATACATGGTGTACTCAATTTAGTTTGTCAGCAATGATTATGGTAAAATTAGCAGAAGAAAGAAAAACATTCAAAACCATAATTGATTATTTATTTTAAATCTTGAAAATTGATTAATTATTTAATTCTGGTGATCTTTCAATTTTTTGAAAAGTTGTCGATAAAGTTCGATAACGTTGTTTTCTCCTAAATAGTCAAAAAGGCAAATGGAGCTGTATTTATTTGTAAGCGCTCCAGCCTTCCAACTAATGTAAAGAGTTTTTAAGGCAATTGCAACATCATTGGGCGATTGACTGTCTATTGCTATTCCTCCGCCATGCTTAGAAAGAATATCTGATATAGTACCATTCGGGGGTGACAGAGCTAAAATTGGGCACCCAATTTGAGCATAATCGGCAAGTTTAGAGGGCATAAAAATGCCCTCTTTTAATGGAGCTTCAATTATTACTAATATATCCGATTGAGCCAACTTTTCTGGCATTTTTGAATAAGGGACAGTTTCTTCAATTCTAACAATATTCTCGATTCCAAATGATTTTGCTTTTTCAAGTACAAGATTTGGCTGGTCTACTAGAAAGCGTATAATAATTTCATCTTCTTTCTCAATATTATTTTTAAAACGTTTTATACCTTCTAGAAAAACAGAAACTTCACGAGGAGGCAAAACACTACCAGCGTAACAGATTGAAAATCCGGTATGATTCACCGGCGGAACAGAAAATTTTCTCATTGCTATGTGTGGTATAACAGAGCTTTTGGAAGTTATATTGCCTGGCAAATATGAGCTCATGTATTTCATCAGTCTTTCACTTGGAAAAAGATGCCAAGCACAATGTTTGCAAATTAAATTATACCATTGTTTCGCACTTTGAGATAGAGGTGAAAATGGTCCATCTCCATAAGGCGCTGGGAATTTATGGTTTGGTGTAGGATCATTCCAGTTTGCAATCCATGAAATGTTAATTCCTTTGTGAACAAGTAGTGCAGCAAAGTGTGCAGAATCCGGAATGGCTCTCGATAGAATGTAATCATATTTATTTATGCTGTTAAGTTTTTGTACAACATCAAGAACCGTTAATCCCCAGTCCAGCCCATGGAGTAGTTTTTTTGTGAGATAAAAACCTCTTATTGCGTTAAAAAACCGTTGAATAACTTTTTTACGATTACTGTAGTTGATAATATAGATGTTGCCAACTAACTCTTTCCATTCATTTGATTCTGTCGGATAACGACTTGAATCGTTAGGATAACCTGCAACGATTATATCGACATGCCAACCCGCCTGCTTCATAGCCAATGCAAGCTTTGCGTTAACCATACCTTCAGGCCAGATAGGTGGGTAAGGATAAAAAACAGGTGCAATCATTAATATCCGCGGCATTTTTGAATCGTTCAATATTTCATCTTTCATTCTATAGCCTTTTTCTATATTTGTAATTGATTAAAATTATAATTGTTAATGATTTTAGTGCAAGAATCGTAGTTCTAAGTAAATAATTATGAATAAAAAAAACTTACTTTTTATATCTGCTTATCCATTTCCATTAGATATGGGTAGTAAGCAACATGCTTATTTCATGATGAAGGCTTTGGCAACCTATTTCAATTTAATTTGTGTATTTTTTTTGTCAGAGAATAGCTCACGATATTTCAATTTAGAGTCAGACTTATTAAAAATTGGAGTTAAAGATTTCAAATTATTGAATTTTAATGCAAAAGAAAAATACGGTATTTTTAAACGAATAAATGAAATTCTATCATTCCCCAACAGCTTTATGAACAGTGCTACTTACCCATTAGCTTGCCGGGTGATTAAATCATTGATAAGTAAACATAGTGTAGAAATTGCTTTCTTTGAACACTTTTGGTTTACTAAACATGCCTTTTACCTTGACAAGAAATTGAAAAGAGTAGTGGTATATCATGATCTTCACCATCAAGTGTTCATGCAAATGGCTAAAAATCAGAAAAAATTATCACACAAATTCTTTTTATTAATTGAAGGTGCAAAGTTAAAATTATATGAGCATATGCTCGATAAATGTGTTTCGATTAAAATTTTTCTAAATCCTGATGAAATGAAGAAGCTTCCTAAGAAAGCTATCTATATACCACATATTGTAAATTCGTCAATTACATATAAAGAACCCAGAGAAACCGATTTTTTTAATATAATATTCATAGGTGCATATAAACACCCACCAAACAAACTGTCATTAAAATATATAGTTGATTTAATACTACCAAAATTATTTTTAAAAGAAAAGCGGTTTAAAATTCATGTTGTCGGACCCAATACAGAACAATTTAGATCAGAGGTGAGCTCATCATTCTTCCAGGACCACATTAAAATACATGGATTTTTACCTAATTTAAATACGGCATTTGAGAATATGGATATTGCACTTTTCCCAATTTTAAGCGGAGGAGGGATAAAGACTAAAATCATAGATGCAATGGCAGCTGGTTTGCCAGTAGTAACAACATCCAAAGGTATAAATGGCTTGCAAGATTTGCCTAATAATTGTATTGGTGTTGCTGATACTCTGGAGTTAATGATATTAGAAGTAGTCAAGTTAATGCGAAGTAAATCATTGAGATCTGAAAAATCTAAATTAGGTAAAGATTTTATAAAAAATAATCATTCATTTAAAGCTTTTTCAGAGAAAATTAATCAAAATTTAAATAAAATGATAGATTGATAACTTAACCTAAATAAATGTAAGCTACTGCTTGTTGAAAATGCTTTTAAAAAAGAATATTTTTTGGGTTATTTATTTGATTTCAGTCTATACAAGATCTTGCATTAAGAATATTCAATTCTGATTAAGGAGATCTAATTCTAAAATCAATGCCGTTTCCTTAGCAATTCGTTTTATACTCAAAGAAAAAGCGTTGTAATTTGACTCTGTGCCTCCTCGGAAATTTTCTATTGGGTCTTACAGCTTCTGTAGTTCGGATAAATATTTCACGGAGTTTATCTGTAATTTCTACGACTTTTGGAATGATTTGATGAAAAATATGAACAATCGTATGCTTCATTTTTGCCAAGGCCTGAGTGAAATTTATCTGGTGTAAATATTTCAGCTTTTTGGATTTTGAAATAATTTGTTGTTTTGTTGTGCTGGCCACGGCTGCTGTAAAGTTCTTTGAAAATAGTTTTGCATGGAAATCCTGATAGACTGAACGGTAGGTCTTACCGGAAAAGTTTTCGATTTGGATGCGGTATTTCAAAGTTTTATAATCCTCTTCTACCGGCCAGCGCAGATGGTACAGTTCCGAAAATTGTTCATGCGGATGCGTTTCCATGTTCTTCAATGATGTGATGAGTATTTCTGTCTCTCCAGAATCCAGCTCAACTCGAATAAAGCGTACCTTGATCGGCTTGTTATCAATCCCCATTCTATGGGACTTGCGAAGAGATTGAGGAGTGGGAATGATCTTAGCGATTTGTTCCTTTTTTCCTGAATGGTAGAACTTTTCAACCAATTTCCATTGATTGTACGAGACCCTGGCGCAGAAATTAGCTCCCATTGATAAAATCAGAGCGAACAGCCAATGAGAAGGATATCCACGATCCAAAAGGATAAGATCACTGGGATGGATCTTTTTAAAATGTCTTGCTGCTAGCTCCCTTTCGCCTTTACTTTTGGGGCTGATGATGGCATCGACAGTGATTTTGTTGAGCACATCGAACATTTGAGAGCTCCTGGCTTTTGGGCAAGTTCTATCGCCCCTCGTAGGATTCCAGGCACCAAAATGATTTTCAATGTTTGCTTCGCGCGGTAATCTGAGTGTTGTGCCATCTACGGCAAGGAGGTTGAATCCGAACCACGTTTCCGATCTGAAATGATTGTAAAAGAAATTCACCATGTGATCGTTTAGCTCTATAAAGGCGTTATGCTTCAGTTTTGCACGGGCTTTGGACAAATTTCCTTTATACAAAATACGTTCTGGAACCTCGGCATGGTGAAGGACCTGGAAATATCGATCCAGTTCTTCTTGATATGATTGGTTGTTTATGTTCATTAAAAAGAAAATGAGTTCATGAAACGGCAAAAGCCTATTTCGAGTAAAATCTTTTGGATTTTCTTTGTTTCTATCTCGGAAATTATTAGAATGGATGATATTTTTTATAGATTCAACAAGTTGTGGCACACATGTGGCAAATCAAGCTCCATGCCAATCTTCTCATTTTCAATCATTTTTTCTCCTTTTATGGTGGGATTTGTTCCGCAATAAAGCATGTAGTATTATAGCATAACCCATTGTTTATTTAAAGTTTTTTAACATCTCTCCGCTTAAGGAAACGGCATTGATTCTAAAATAGGCGATGCAAATTTTGGTTTAAACGGAAATCAAAACGTTTTTAGCGCGTTAGGCAATGATTAGCTACCAAAATTTGAAACCCTTCGGGTTTGCCAAACTCACAGCATCTATGAGTTAGATGCCTTCACGCATAGCTGATTATAGGGGAGAAACATCTGTCTTGTTATGCGGCAAGCTCGATATTTACCTAACTTAGGTAATTAAAAAAGCAGTATTAGGAGATTTAAAGCTAAGATTACATTTTTAAATATTCAAACTTCTGAGAAGTGATTGTCGCAGTCATAATCTTTTACGAATTCTATAGGCTTCATTTATCTTCGTAAAACGGAAACCACCAGCTCAAATTAATAAATGTGCTTAAAAGAAAAGTCGCTGAAGATAAATGAATACTCCGCCAATATAAATATATAGATTGAATTAATTCTTATTGGTTTTCTAATAAATATAGTCAACGACAGTTAGTGTGTAGATTTTAATTTGTCAATTAATTAATTGTCAATATCGAATGTAAAAATCAATCTTATTCTTACAAGTTTACTAATGAAACGTAATGATTCAAAAATAAAACTACTTTTTCTAAGTGCTGATAAATTCCCACCTTTTAGGGTGGACGTTAAAGTGCTATTCGGTAAAGAAATTTCCGGAAAAGGACATAGAATTGATTGGCTACTACAATCTGAAAAGCCACTTAAAAGAAAATACGAAACATTATTGTTTAATGGGCGAGCGTTTATTGGACCGAATAACGAATGTAGTACAATTTATAAAAGATTAAAATCATTAATTAAAAATATAGTGAATGATTTCTATTTATGCAAAATATTAAAAAATAATGATTACCATTTACTATTGATAAAGGATAAGTTTATTGCTGGTTTTGTGGCACTTATTTTGGCGAAAATATATAATATTAAGTTTATTTACTGGCTATCATTCCCATTCCCTGAAGATTCTTTTTTTAAAGTTAAAGAGAGGGCTGTAAACTTCCCTACTCTATATTTTATTAGAGGAATTGTTTTTCATTTATTGTTATATAGAATAATTTTAAAATATTGTGATCATGCGTTTGTTCAAACCGAATATATGAAAGAGAAAATTATAAAAAAAGGAATTTTAAAATCTAAAATGACAGCTGTCCCAATGGCTGTTTCGATTGATGATATACCATTTTTTGGTTATCATAGTACAGATGTTTCTAAAGACGAAAAAGTGATTGTATATCTTGGAACTTTGATAAAATTAAGAAGAATTGATTTTCTCATTAGAGTTTTTAATGAAGTTAAAAAGTTGAAAAAAAATTCTAAATTGAAATTGGTTGGAGATAGCGAAATTCCAAAAGATATTTTGGATTTGAAATATGAAATTAAAAAACATGGTCTTGATGACTCAGTAACTATTACAGGTTTTTTACCTCAAAAAAAAGCCTGGGAGCAAATTAAAGATGCGGATGTTTGTGTATCACCGATTTATCCATCTCCTTCATTTGATGTTGGCTCTCCAACCAAATTGTTAGAGTATATGGCGATGGGTAAAGCTTCAGTTGCTAACAATCATCCAGAACAGCAGATAGTGCTTAGAGAGAGTCAAGCAGGGATTTGTGTTGAATGGGATGAGTCCGCTTTTGTAAAAGCAATAATATATTTGATTGATAACCCTGAGGTTGCGTCAATGATGGGAAAAAAAGGACATGAATATATAAAATCAAAACGCAACTATAAAGAAACTGCTAATACTGTAGAAAAAATACTTTTAAGAATAAAATCTGAAAAGATTCAGTGTTAATTAGTAAAAATTGAATAAGCAATAGTATTTATTTATAGTAGTATTTAATTTCATTTGAGATTAATTTAATTGCGATATTAGGAATATTTTTAGATGAATTTTTTATGTATTATCAGAATAATCAAAAAGAGCAATTAATAGTAACAACAATTATAACTAATATTTCGTTAAAGACCTAATGGTAAAAGAAATGATAATATCACATAAATATAAATTCATTTTTATAAAAACGAAAAAAACAGCAGGAACAAGTATTGAAGTTTATCTATCTCAACATTGTTCTAAAGATGATATTGTTACACCAATATTTCCCCATGTCGATCCGCATTATCCTAGAAATTATAAGGGATTCTGGAATCCGTTTCCAGAAATTACTAACAGATATATAAAAATTAATGAAACTTTCAAGGATTTCAAAAATAGAAGCAAGTATTATAATCATATTCCAGCAATTGTTTTAAAAGAAAGAGTAGATAAACGTATTTGGAAAAGCTATTATAAATTTTGCGTAGAAAGAAATCCATGGGATAAAAGTTTATCACATTATTATATGTCTAAAGATACAAAATTTAAAGGAATGAGTTTTGATGATTATTTAACAAATAAAAATTTCTGTTTTAATTATCCTATTTATACCAATAAAAATGGAAAAGTAATGGTTGATAGAGTTTTAAAGTTCGAATCTTTAAATGAAGATTTGGGGGAGGTGTTTAATTATATAGGGATTCCATTTAATGGATCACTCGGTGTAAGGGCAAAATCAGAATATCGTAAAGACAAAAGACATTATAGAAATGTTTACTCAGAGATGCAGAAAAAAATTATTAATGGATCATTCCAAAGAGAGATCAAATTGCATAGATATAAATTTTAAATATTCAAGCCTGAAATTATATATAATAACATCTAAGTTAAAAAGAATTTATACTAAACAATTAAACCATATAAAATGAATATTTGTCTTCTCTCCTCAACCGCTTTACCTTTGATAGGTGGGCTTGAAATGGTAGTTAATAATCTTGCAATTGCCTTAACCAAATTGGGGCATGTCGTAATACACGTAACTCCATTTCCAAAAAATCAGTTAAAGCCTAATGATAGATATTGTTATAAAGTTGAACGTTTTGGCTTTAGAGGTGATGGAAAGTTAAAGCTTCTATTTCCAACCGCAGTTCTGTCGTTAGCTTATGCGGTCAAAAAGCATAAAATAGATATTGTAAATGTTCATAATGTCCATAGGGCTGGCGCATGGGCGTTTTTTTATAAAAACATAATTAATAAAAATTTACCAGTGATCGCTACTCCTCATGGCGATGATGTGTTAATCTCTTCTGATTGTTTAAATGGAGTTAGACTAAATCCTCGATCTGATAAAATTGTGAGACGAAATCTATCACTTTTCGAAAAAGTTATTGCCATCTCACCATCAATATATTGTGTACTTAGGTCAATGAATATTAGTGACGATAAAATTATCAATATTCCAAATGGAATTTGGTTAGAGAATTTCATAGAAAATGGAAACGTTAATGAATTAAAGAAAAAGTATGGTTTACCTAAAGACAATATCATTATAATATCAATAGGGAGAAATCACCCTGTAAAAGGTTTTGATTATGGTATTGATGCGATAGAGATTTTAGTTAAGGAAGGTTTGCCTATTACATATATTTTAGTTGGAAGAGATATGGCGCCGTTAATTGAAAAAGTAAAAGCAATTGGAATCCAAAAAAATGTAATTTTCACTGGAGAAGTTGAACAAAGAACAATATCAGAATTACTCAATATCTCGGATGTTTATTTTTCACCATCAAATGGTGAAAGCTTCGGTTTAACTACGTTGGAGGCAATGGCTGCCGGACTTCCTTGCGTTGTAACTAATGTGTCCGGGAATAGGGATATTGTGGAAGCAGCAAATGGAATCTTTGTTAAGTCTAAGGATTCTAAATCAATGTCAGATGCAATTAAATGTCTTGCCTTAAATTCTCAACTTAAAAAAGAAATGGGAAATGCTTCAAAAAGGATTTCCTATAGATTTGGTTGGATATCTGTAGCTGAAAGGTACGCTGAGACTTTTAAAGAAATTTTAAAATCGAAAAATTAGTTTAGTTAATCACAGGCTAATTTTTTCCTTATATGTGCATTTAACTTTTGCAATTCCTTGTAGCCAACATACATTTTCTTTAATGCATTTTAATTCCTTTAAAAATAAATTGATTAAGGCTTATATTGATTGATTCTGAGGATCATTTGTAAATCAAAGTGATTACTAACTCGTACTATATAAAACAATAGGAAGTTTTTTATCAAATTGTTTTATAAGTATAAAGGGGATGAAACTTTAAGTTTACTAATTTTCTATTCGAATGAATGTCTACGAGACAAAAAATCGTAAAAGATTGACTTTACGTAGAATAAAATCACGGTATTTTAAAATTTTTATGGTAGGTTAGATGTCTACGGTCAGAATTTACGAACCCAACGGCATCGTCGCCGGCAGATCAAACGGGAGATGGACGAATTGCGGGTGTTTCACGCTCAGGAAGACTCCACCAATAATAGCGAGGTAATTGGAGGGTAGAGCGAATGATCTCGTTTAATATAATATCCCGGTTGAAGGCAACATCTAAGTTTCAGATTCTTGTTGTTTTAAGCAACGGTTACTTCAAAAAACAAAGGCTCTCCTGTCCCATAATATATTTGATTGGTAAATTTTCTGAAAACGTACTAATAAAAATTGTTTTATGAAAGGCTTGATTAATTGTTGAAATATATAAAATATAGCATTTTGAGAAAATATAATTTGAAAAGAAGTGCAATAATATATAATAGACAAAAAAAAGTATCGATTTTAAATAATACCGCTTACTTAACTATTTTTCATGATTATGAAGGAAAGTACGCTTTCGATCATGTTGAGGCGCTTTCGATAAAAGGAATAAACGAAATTTTAAAGATAGAAAATGAGTACAAAATAAAAGCTACTTATAATATTGTAGGTAAATTAATATTAGACAAACCTGATATCGCAAAAGCAATAATTTTAAACGGTCATGAATTGGCCAGTCATTCGTATGATCATAGAATTATACAAGATCTAACAAAAAATGACATCTATGATGATATTTCTAAGTCAAAAAAGCTCTTTGATTCTTTAAATTTAAAGCTAACTGGATTTAGATCACCTCAAGGTCGATGGTCTTTTAAGCAAATGAATGTTTTATTAAAAGAAGGGCTTAATTGGACAGCTGAAAGAGATACTGCGGAGTTTCCATATATTTTAATAAAAAATAATAATAAAGCACTCGTACGAATGCCAGTTGGATATGATGATTGGGGATATAAAGCTGGTAATGTTAATCCAAATCAAATGTTTAAATTGCTAAAAAATAAAATTGATGAGACTGTTGAAAAAAAAAAGTTTATCGCAATTGGTTTTCATCCCTGGGTGCAAGGCGAAAGCGATGAGAGAATACTAGTTTTTAGAAAGTTTATAGATTATGTTTCAAAGAAAGAAAAACTAAAAATAAAAACCTTTGGTGAAATGTATAATATATTTAAAAAGAATATAATATAACAATATTTAAAATATTATTATGAAAAAGAAATTAATTTATAGACAAGCAGAATGGAAAGATGAGAAAATAATTGCTAATTTCTATGTTGATGGATATGGTAATAATGCGGTTTATAAATATCCAGAAAGATTTAACTGGTTATATAAAAATAATCCGTATATTAAGGAATCTTATTTTTTACCTATTTGGATAGCATTAGACGAAGATAAAATCGTTGGAATGTCAACTTTAATGCTTCAAGAGTTTTGTGTAGAAGGAAACAAGATTTTTGGGGCATGGTGTTCCGACCTTAGAATATTGCCTGATTATCGTAGAATGGGCATTGCCACTCAATTGGAAAGATTGAGACAAAAAAACACAAATGTTTTCAGTGTTACATCATCTAATATTTCCATAGAATTGAAAAAGAAAATAGGCTATTCATCTAAAATAGCATTTAATAAATTAATACTGTTGAAAAAATTTGATCAAGTTAAGATTTATGATGATTTTAGTAGATATATAAGAATAAATCAAAATAAGTTGTTATACAATATTGGGAAAAATTTATGTATAGGCAAAATAATTTCAAAAATCATAGTAAGTGCATTTTGGTTAAAAAGGAAAAAAATAGAAAAAACTAAAAGTATTTCAAATGTCGTTTTTAAAAAAGTAAATAGATTCTCTAATGAGGTTGATAGATTGTGGGAGCAAATTAGAAATAATTATGGACTTACGGCTATTAGAGATAAAAACTATCTTAATTGGAAATATTCTGATCAACCACATATGAATTATGAAAAATACATCGTTCAAGTAAAAAATGAAATTAAAGGTGTTTTAATTTTAAGAAAAACTAATAAAGTTGGTATAATATCAGAAATATACAATATTGGAAATAATTTTTTGATTGACAAAATGATAAATTTTGCAATAAAAACCTTATCTGAATCAAAGGTGAATTTTATATTAGTTTCCAATTCAATAGATAAAGAATTAAAAGCGTTCTATAATCATGGATTTGTTTTATTAAAAAAAAACAAAGGAGTTTTCTCTTTGTCTAAAGAATTTAGCAATAAAAAGAATTTAATAGAAAAAAAAGAATGGTTAATCAGCTACGGAGATCATGATTTAGATGAGGCTGGAAATTCACACCAACCATCTTTATTAGAATTAGTCAAAACACTTTTTAATAATAAATAAAAAAAATTTCTATGAAAAATAATTTGGTCTATATATCCAAATAAATATTGAAATCGATACACTACCAAAAGCATGAAGTTGGCATTATAAATGAAGCTTTATATCGCAGATGAAAATGGATTCGATAATTTACTGAAGTGAGGCAACGCTAAAAGTGGCAAACTGATTTTGCTGTATAAAAGATATTTGATTTATAATCCGGAAGGCACACTCTGCCGATACAATTATTTTAATCGTACAATGACTTACTGGCAGGTACTGAACTGTTTGAATAAAAGGTAGCAGCTGTATTTCTATTTATGAAAATTCTTAATAATTTTGAGAAGGAGGCGAACATTGTACGCCATATATTGGTTACTTTTCGCCCACTCGTTTTATTTCTATATCTTTTTTATATGGATCATTTTTTAGGATTTAATTGATTATTATCATCGGGAGTATTACTCTATTTTTGTGATCTTTGGCGCTAAAAAATTGAAACTAAAACTAATGCCTCATTGCCTATTACAAAAACTACACTATACCTATTCTGAGCTTACTTCATTTGGATATATCCTGTCAAGGCTCAACACTTTTGAACATTTACAATTATAATTGCTTTGATTTATGGCCTTTTGAAGAAGAAAGAATCAACATAATATAATTTTGCATCTTGACATAATGGTTTTGTTTTCTTTACTGATGATTGGCTTGTAATATAGTTCTGGGAATAGTATTTTTTAAACTGACAACGTTGTATAAAAATAGTCTTTATTTACTCGCTGATTTATTGATGAGAGTTGTAAATTATAAAACTTAAGTGTTTTATCATAAGAAAGTTAAAATGAGAAAAAGAATTTGTTTAATTATGCCCGTTCATCCATATGTAGGAAAAGGCGGAGCAGAATACCAGGCTCGTCTTTTACTTGAAGAACTTTTAATGAGAAACAAATTTGATGTAAGTTTTATTTCAAAAAGAGTTCCTCATGAAATGATTATTGACCATAAAATATTAAAAATTGGACTCGATGAAATTAAAGGCGTAGGTAATCTGTTTGGGCGATTTACAATTTTGTTTGATTTACTCTCACTTTATCTAAAGCTAAAAAGAATAGCACCTCAAATAGTTTATCAAAATGTTGGATGTTCCTATACCGGTGTTGCTGCCGCTTATTGCAAAAGAAATAAAGCAAAACTCATTTGGCATGTAGCATCTGATTTAGATGTTAATTATAAATTACTAAATAGCAAAAAGGAAATAATTTTTAATTACTTAGAAAGAAAAATTTTATCGTATGGTATTATTAATGCGGATTATATCGTCGCTCAAACGAAAACCCAAAAGTCTTTATTATTAAAAAATTATAAAAAACAGACTGATAAAATAATTCCAATTGGACACAAATTTCCCGTTAAATTAGAACAAAAATTTGATGAAATATGTGTTTTATGGATTGCAAATATAAAACCACTAAAACAACCAGATATTTTCATTAAGCTATCTAAAAAATTTTTGAATTATAAAAAAGTCAAATTTATAATGATGGGTGATAAAAAAGTCAATCAAAAAAAATATGATCGAATGATAAAGGAAATTAATGACATTCCGAACTTGACGTATTTAGGGCATGTCACTCAAGATATTGTAAATCAATATTTAGAAAAAAGCCATATACTAGTCAATACCAGTTTATATGAAGGCTTTTCTAACACTTTTGTGCAAGCTTGGATGAGAAAAGTTCCAGTTGTAAGTTTGAATGCAGATCCAGATAAAATTTTAGAAACAAATAAATTTGGTTTTAGATCAGGTAATTTTAAAAGATTATACATGGATGTGTTGACACTAATTGAAAACGATGATTTTAGAAATGATATGGGTGAAAGAGCAAGAATATTTGCCAAAGAAAATTATGCCCTTGAAAATATGTTAGAAAAGTTCACTGGATTATTTGAAAATGCTTAAGACTGGATCTGTGAAATGGTTTTGTTGCATGATATTTTAGCAAGTGTATATTTAAATCAAAAATCAAATAAAATATAGTGGTACTTTATTATAAGCGCACCTTAGCAATTATTTAATAGAAATAAGACAAGAGTTAATTCAAACTATGCAATAATAGCAAGCTTCAATATTGCCAGATCATTAATAATCTAAAGATACTCTAAAATACCTTTTAAAAGATAGTAATAATGAAAGAATACCAAAAATAGTCTGGGCCAAATATTTTTGGCTAAGCAAAGATTATATTTAGAAATAAATTTATGAATAAAGTAATATTTATAGCTGGAACTGCTTACAGTGGTTCTTCTATGCTTAATATGATACTAGGAAATTCAAGTAATTCTTTTGCAATAGGTGAAGTTAGAGGTCTATTTCACCCTACTAAAAAGTATCATATAAATCCTGAATGCGGCTGTGGAAATCCTAAGTGTAATGTATGGCTGGAAATACAAAAGCACGGAAAAAAAAATAATATTTATAGGACTATATTCAATAATTACAATAATATAGAAACCATAATAGAGTCAAGTAAAGATCCATTTTGGATTAAAAAACAAATTAATCAATTACATAAAATCGGCATCAAGACGAAATTAATTCTAATTTGGAAAACACCTGAAGAATTTGCCTTATCCAAATTAAAAAGGAATGAAATAAAATTTTGGGATAGAGCTTGGATAAATTATCATAAATTATTTTTTCAAATGTTTAAAGATTGCGATTGGTATACAATTAAATATAAAGATCTTGTAAAAAATAGAAACTCTGAGATAAAGAAACTTTGTGAATTATATGATCTTAAATTCCATCATAGAATGATATTCTTTTGGGAAAAAAAACATCATATTCTTTTTGCCAATACATCTTCAAAGTTTCATATGTATGATGAAAATAATAAAGCATATAAACAATCAATTGATAGTTTAAATCGAAATGAAATTAAATTTAATACAGATAAAAAAATGACTGATTCAATGCATAGATCAATATATTATAATGGTACGTATAACCATAAGCTTCCTAAAATCGTTTACAAAACCATTAAAGAAAAAACCATTATTAAAAAAATAGAAAAAGTATTGGAAATAAAAGATATAAAAAGTTCTAATCAAAATAATGCAATTATTTTGCAGGATAGAATTATTATGATAGCTTTATGGTATAAATATTTAATAAAACTAAATAGAATCACAAAAGAATTACTATTTAAAATAAAATACTATTTTATGAAGAAAAAACTGTCTTGAAATGAACGAAAATCTAAAGCAAAATAGTTATAATACCTCGCAAATATGAGTTGCTTTCAGTAAAATATATAAATATAAATTGGGTTGAAACTGTTACTAAAAGAAAAAATAAACTATAGCCTACGTAACCAAATAATTTATATAATTAAAACCAAAAAGCTCAAATATTTTTCAGGGAAACCATTACGATTTGGAACTGATCGTGTCCGCATAAAGCCATCCAAAGTTCTCTATTTAGCAATCATTCTTTTTCCTTACGGTTTATGCTGAAATTTATCAGATCTTACATGTTAGAATTGCAATTGTTTTGCAATGTTTTATATTTCAAACTGCCTAAATAAACAAAATTTAATTGATAAAAGAAGCATCAAATTGAATTTTAAAATGTTTTTAAAAACTATTTGTGCAATTTTAACTGCTTGAGTAAAAGAGAAATGTTATGAACAAGCTAAAAAAAGAGAATATTATTAAGAATTCGATAATTTATAAAAAGAAATTATATTCATTAATTAAAACATCCCAACAAGAATCAAAACCGATTTTAATTCAGGGGTGTGGTAGATCTGGGACAACAATGCTACTTAATGCATTTATAAGAGATAATAGTATTGAAACTTTTAATGAGAATGATAGTAGAATTGCAAATAACTATATAATCGATAAAAGCAAAATGCAAAAAGCAATAATTCTATCAAAATCAAAATTTGTTGTAATGAAACCTATTTTGAATTCGTTTGAAGCTAATCAATTTCTCATAGATTTTCCATCTTTAAAAATAGTTTGGATGATCAGAAATTATGAAGATATGGTTAATTCTAGTTTGATAAAATTTGGTGACGAGGTTGCTAATTATATCAAAAATTATATAATGTACGATGACGGCGATAATTGGATTACTAAAGGGATTCATCATGATACTAAAAGAATTTTATCAAACATTGATTTTGATTATAATTATTTAAATGAAAATGATTGGATGGCTCTTATCTGGTGGAGTGTTAACAGAACAATTTTGATTAGTGATTTATTTAGAAATAAAAGGTTCCTTATAATTAAATATGAAGAGTTGGTGGAAGATCCGGCATTTTGGTTTAAGAAAATATATAATCATACCGGAATGAAGTATAACAAAAATATCATAAAAAATATTCATCCAAAATCAGTTGGAAAGGGATCATCAATAGAATTTAATCCTAAAGTGAAAAAAATGTGTGATGATCTGAAAAATCAAATATTTTTGAATAGATAAATTAAACCTATTGTCACAAAATTCAGTTGGATTGCGTAGCTATCTGAACGATCTGCTCCGGCAAACTTAGCAGGTTTGATAGACGCCGAAAGCCTGGAAGGAGCTTTTCTGTATCGGGGAGTGGTTCAATGTCGCATTTTTCACCATTCATCTCGATTGAGGCAAACAGTTCTTCCAGGCTCGATTTGCCATCCAGAAGGATACCCATATAATCCGGATTGCTCAAGTTTTTTACCAACGGAGTTTCGGCCAGCATGGTCTGCAACCGTTTTCGCATACTATTGTTTCCTGTCCTTCGGCGATATTCGCGGCGCTGGCGACGAAAAAACTGTTCAAGGATATTGTTGGCCCGTTGCGGATATATCGTTGCGGGGCCTGTAGACGTATTGATTTCTATTGGATCGGCAAAAAGTTTATCGCCATAACGATCGATTTGTTTAGCAACTTTGAGGCAAAGCGGATCATCGGCAAATTTGTTGTTCTCCAGCCGTTTGCGAAATTGATTAACTCCTTGTTCGATGCTGCCCATGTCCTTGGTGCTGCCTTCATCGTTAAGGCCTTTGCCGCTACCGGGCAAGGCGATACGCATCTTCTCCCGAAGATCGTCAAACAGCAGGCAACGCCAGCGCAGTTCTTCAACGGCTGGCTCGAACACGGGGTCCTGAACAATAGCGACAACCTGGCGAACCAACTTATAAAATATACGATTGCCGATCCGGTCCTCAGCGGGCAGACACCGAATCAGGTCCGGCAAATACTCGGTTAATATCAACAGGCGCCGAGAGAACTCCAACAAGGGACGGTCGAAAGGAAAACCGTAGCCGTCGCCATTTTGCTTGCCCTGCAAGCACCACAGGGCCAGCGAGTAGGTCGATACCAGGGGCAGCAATGTCATATCGGAGACGGGGTCGGCACGCCTTATTAACGTTGCCAACTGTCTGGCATCGATGTCGTGCGGTTCAATTGTCTGGCGTACCTGACGCACCAGGGCATTGAGTTTGGTGGTGGCCGCATGCGTTCGCAGGCAGCTCCGCAGTTTGCGGTGGCAAGGATCGATCAGATCTTTGCCCACATCGCGCAGAAAGTGAAAGTGGCAGATAAAATCTCGGCAGTTGGGAAAAACCTCTGCCACCGCTTTTAGAATACCGGTGCCCATGTCGTGAACACAGGCGATCGGTTCGCCGTAATCACGGCGTAGCCGTTTTAAAAACGGAATGATGTATTCGGACCGTTCGCTGGGCAGCTTCACATTGGCCAGTACAAATTGGCTCAGGCTGTCCAGGCCGGTCATCAAGGCCGGTGAATCCGCCTCATGGGTGGCATCCAGATGCAGGATGTAACCACCGGAACGCTGCATGGCCCGATTGATTCGCGGTGTAGCTCGACGATGAGCGATGGCCAGATAGGTGATGAACTTTTGTCCCAGGTATTCGATCTCCGATGCGCATAGATCGACATGGCGGGCGAGAAGTCCTTGGCGAACCTGTTCGATATTTTGGTGTTGCTCGAACAACGCACGACCGACAAAGACCAGCACATCCCAGGCTACATTGCAGCAGCGCGGAACCAGACAACGCAATGCTTCGGAACGAAAAAGGCTCCCGCATTGCGGGCATTCGAGGATAGTCTCATGCGCGACAAACGGCGTAGTCATACTCAGTACTGTCTTTTTTCTCGTTTTCTGCACATTGAGTTTGCTGTCGCACAGACAGGTATCGTGTTCCGGTCGAAACCGAACCGTCGGCACCCGGGCAAACAAACCGGCCGGGCGAGTCTCCCGACCAAGCCGCTCCAGGCATCGGTTCAGCGCCGCCAAAGCTGCCGCACCGGAGTTTAACCCGTTTTTTTTAAACCGTGTCGACGGAACAGTTCCATGACTTGCCTGGCTTCGATACGCACTCCGGTGCGCCGTTTAACCGCTTGTGCCAATTGCCCGAACCCGGCATCGGGGTGGCGAATAAACTCGACCAGCACCAGAATCGCCATTTCGGCCGGAAGTTGACCACTGTCGTTTTTTTGAATTGCCCGAGACTGAGCGCCGGCCGTTTCGTCATCGGCGGCCAGGTAGACAAATGAACGCCCCAGCTTTTGTCGCTGCAAGCGGCCTTGACGGACCAAGGACACCAGCACCGAATGGCAACGGCAGTGCAGCATTTGTCCAAGTTGCTCGGCACTCATTCCCGCCGCGCTGCCCGACACCAACATGACAAGGGTATCGGTGAGACTTCCTGTACGTGAGAAGCCGATGTCTTTGTAAAACCATAATCCTTGACGTCCGAAGCGAGGTATCGAAGCCAGTGTGTACCAGCGCCCGTTGTGGGTAAAACTGCTGTAGTAACCGATCATTGCCATGAACCGTCTAACAGAAGGTACGGAATAGTCCGACTGCTCGGCCAAGGGGGCGATCATCCAACAAGGCTGCTTTTTAAACAGCGCTCTGATTTTATCCGAGCCATTGTTTGCTAACGCCATGGCGGCCTCCTGATAAAGTAATGCATATAGTCCAATTATAGGGTGTTTTATGCATTACCTTATCACTAATAGCCGCTTTCAACAAGTCCAATGATGTTGGCAAAATAAGCGATGCACTTTTAAAAATGCTATTGTGATCAATAGTATATGGTTTCAAACGAAAGTATTTCTACATGAGAAGAATTGGTTTGGCGGATACAGAAAAATGATCATGTATGGCACGGAATAAACATGTAACTATTTGAATTCTTTCAATCCAACTGAATTTTGTTTCTATAGAATTAAACTCTATGAAAAATAGGTAAATACAAGTATTAAAAACCTAACCTGAGAGATTCTGGTTCAATACGAAGTAATACATATAAAACCTGAGAGAAAATGACGCGGTAGCATACATAACGAAAGAAATTTGTCCAAAAAACGCAATACGATCAAATTTTATGTGCATATGTATGAAAACTAAAGTTTGCTAAATTTTACTAAGCTGCAATACGCAGTAGTACTTCCACGAGAGAATTAACGACGGATTTTCGCTGCAACGGGAAAACCCTATTGAAATTACTGTCCAGCGCAGCTTTTGCAACAGCCCGGCGAACATCGGAGAAGGCAAAACCATTACGGCCATCGACAGCATGCCGTCGTGTTGGCGCCTTCTCCATCCGGCAGGCATAGATCCAGACCACGGTTGTCGCCAACATGCAAAAGTGAAGGTGATTGCTGACGGCCTGCGGGTGCCGAGTTTGAGTGTCGGCACTGCCGATGTCACGCTTCAGTTCTTTGAAAAAAGCTTCGATCTTCCATCGGGCGCCGTAATACTCGACAATTTGCTGCGCCGATAAAGTTAAATCGGTTGAATAGAGCGCTACCCACTGGGTTTGGCGGTAGACCCACACCACCTTGATCGCGCAACGGATTGTCTTGAGCATAAGAACCCGGTCATAGGCGACTATGGTCCGGTCGCGGCCATATAGATTGACGGTGTATTCTCTTGCCAGGGATTTAAATCGAACGGCCAGCGACGTAGCGTTGCCGATATTTTTTCCATATTTCCGGGGACGTCCCGGTCGACTGGAATGTGGACCCGGCAGTTCAAACAAATTGTTGTTCGATCTAAGCCTCGATATCATATTAACCCATATGCCCAGTTTGCCGTGCAACGGTTTCCAAAGACCATTATTACCGAACCATGAGTCCGTGACGATTACCACCTTAATACGGTGAAAGGTTTCGGCAATTTCCGCGATCATCTCTGCGGCCATGGCAAGCTTGCTTTTGAATGCCAACGTCACTCCATGGCTGCGGTTGATACGTTTAATGCTTTTTTTCAAAAGATAGAACCGGTAGCTCAAAGGTAGACAGGCCCACCGTCCTTTGATCTTTTTTAACAGCCCCACGGCAACGATGTTTTGTGCCCATGGATATCTGGATTGGTTCTGCTTGGCGGCGTGATCGAAAATTTTGTCGCAGCCAAATATTTTCTTTCCCGTTTTTGGATTGATACAATCGTCAAGGGCTATCAACAACATGCCATCGGTCAACGGCTCCGGTATCGTTTTCCACAGCGTTTGCCATAACCGTGTCCAAGGAATTTTTGGAGAGGCCATGAACGTGTAGAACTTTTTCCTTTTTATCCAATCAAATCCGAACACCGTTTTGAGACATCGGAGGATATTGGATGTTTTTGACGATGTAAACGGAATGATGATGGCAATGACCGTGTATACGAACCAAACACTACGTTCCTGGGCTTTCCCCGATTGTGGGAATTGGCTTTTGAGTTTTTTGAGAATGTCGTGTAGTATAAACATGCGAGGCCTCCAGGTTTTGGTGTTTTTTTCGTGGTAGAAGAAACATACCACAACCTGGCCTCGCAAGCAACATTAACATTCCGTATTTATTAGCTTTTTTACGTTTTCCCCCGAAGTCTTGGAGAATATTTGCAATGATATCAATAGGTTACGGCGCGCCCAAAAATTCGTAACATATTGATATCATTGATTATTCTGAATTCAGTCATAAGTTCATCAGTGCGCTAGTGGCTATAAAAAACGGGAAACTTCAGTATGAAAAATGTATTGCTACGGAAGCACTTCTCACAAGGATTTTGCTCATACGAAAATAAGGCTGCGCAGAGTAAACCCATTTTCTTTTATTTCAGCTAAGGCATCGGCTTTACGGATCAGATGGGTCAGGCACATTTAGCGGTGGACCTATACAACGGGCTACAGTTTGTAATTAATAAAGTGGGGTAGTCGGTTAGCTCCTCTTCTCTCGGCTCTGGTTCCAGTTGTAACCGAACGTCACTTCAGTTTCGGTTACCGGCCCGGTAACCATCGCTTGCTCCAGAAGTCGGTGAAAGACAAGACCGCGGCTGCGGGAGTTACGCCTATTGAACCGGAATGTAAACTCCTCCAAGTACGACTGGAGGTGGGCCGGGACAAAAGAACCTTGATGGGTGCCTAATATCCAGCGCTTGAGGAGGCTTGCAACCCGATACCTGGCATCGCAACATGGGCGGGATCGCCTGATGAGGATAACACTGTCCTCTTATGTATGTAATTGTGCTTTGACAGACCGTTGTATCCTTTCCAGCCATCTGTCCGAACGGTTGCGCTCCTGTCCACGACGTCACAGATGAAAGGCTGGAGATTCTCAGAAGAGGCATCTGGAATATGACGCATTCGAACTCGCCCAAAACCTTTAGGCTCTTTGACCTCGATAGCAATCGCAACAATGGCTTTACTACTTCCGCGTCCGCGATTTCCTCCTTGCACAACACCACCAACGAGGGTCTCGTCGACTTCGATACCACCCGTCAACCGCTCTCGCTCGCTACGTACCATCGATATGCGGTAACGTTGGAGCATTGCCCACGCCGTCTGGTAGCTGGTGCCCAATGTTCGCTCCAGGGTTTTGGCCGAAAAGCCGTTCTTACCGGTTGTCAGGTGCCAGGCGGCTTCAAACCAAGTGGTCAGCGGGGTTCGCGTTTTTTCCAGAATCGTACCAGCCGTCACGGATGTCTGATGGCGGCAGGCGGAACAGACCAAACGACCACGTGTTTGGCGCCAAGGCTCCCCGCTCGTCTGGCATATGGGGCAGCAGAAGCCATTCGGCCACCGCAACTGCTCCAAATAGGCAGCACATACATTGTCATCGGGAAAGTGTTGCACAAACTCACGGTACGTGTTCGGGAAATCTCCTTCTGTCGTCATGCAAGAAAGTATACCACAGGAGGAGCTAACCGACTACCCCCCTTAATAAATATACAATTTAAAAACAAAACAATGACCATTTATGAAAAAAAACTTTAGCTGTGAGAAAAAACTTTTGCGCCCAGCGTAGCAAGGCGCAAAAGTTTAATTATTTATAGAAAATTAAACAACAAACACTTAGAAAATTTTCAAGTTATGATTCTAATGAGGTTATTTTGAATTATTTATTTTATTTCAATAATAGTAAGAGTTCCAGGAGAAGAGACAGACTGAGCTGTGCCGCTACCGCTATCAAGACGGAATGTTTCGGAAGTCACTTCTCCTGGAGTAAGGGTGCGCCAGCCAGATTTTTTTAGCATAGGAAATTTGTAAGTTGCTCCATTAGAAGCATTTCCGGAGACTACATCATCAAAAGTATTGTCGTCCCATACAACACCCGTCGGTGAGTAATTATTTGAATGCCTTGTTCCATCCGTAACTGTCACGGAAATATTATTTCTAATTTCATTGTCAGACCAACCTTGAGAGTTACCAAATTGGAAATTATAATTACAATCGACTATAATATTTTTAGCTATAATATTATTGCTTTGATAAATACCTGAATCCATTGAATTCGATAAAAGAGCTATTCCTCTTGAACCTCCAGCTATGAGGTTGTTCAATATTTCAACATTTCCGTTTACCTTTATAAAAGAATCGATATGACCTTCACTGTCGGATACAATTAATGCATCTCTGCCATCCGTTCCTAGCTGGTCTTCTGTTTCATAAACGATATTGTTACAAATTTTAGCATCTCTAGAATTTGCAACATAGATATGATAGGATCGACAGTCATATACTATATTATTTGAGGTTGTTGTATATCTTGCACCTTGATATATTCCAATACCTTCATAACACCAGTATACAGTGTTTCCGGATATAGTATTATTGAGCGTAACATTTTCGTTGTTTGATCCTGAAACAACTATCCCACCGCCAGGTGAATAATTATAGCTTGCTCGTTCAACAGTGTTGTTTTTTATCATGCTATTTGAACAACTATATAAAATTATTCCTTTTCGGACGGTGTTTTTAGTATAACAGTTTAGTACCTTGTTATTTATTGTTTTTAGATTTAAAGAGCCCGAATAGTCATAACTTATTTCTATACCATTCCAATTTGAATTTTGTACTCTCAAATCTCTAATTGTTGTATAGCCTTTTTGATTATTACTTCGAATTAAAGCAAAATTTTCTCCAGGAGCAACGAAATTACCATCAAAGATCGGTCTTGATCCGCCATTTAGTCTGAAATTACCTTTAGTGGAATAAGCCCCAATTATAACTTGATCAGTTTTGCTTCCAGTCCAGTCAATATTAAGAAATTTATTTTTAGGAATATTCATGTACGATCCCGCTTTAAAATAAACGTCGTCGCCAGTGCTGAAAGCATGAGAGTTAACATCTTCTATGCTATTCCAAGGGTGTTCGTAGGAGCCATCCTCATTTGGGTCAGATTGACTTGGATCAACATAGTAGGAAGTACCAGCAAAAGAATAGGAAGGAATTAAAAGAATTAGAGCAGTAAGTGTAATTTTTAGAAAGTTCACGATCACCTCATTTTGAGAAAATTGAAAGAAGTTGAATCAAAAAAATAAAAGCAAAAAGTGTGCCGTAAGTAAGGGGCGGGCGCTTATAAAAGTGTATTATAATTTAAAGGAAATTTTAACTCTCCATATGATTTGGATATTGCATTTGACCATATAACATGCAGTATTTACAGATTAAAAGACTGTTTAAGAAAGTTGATTCTGTCTTTTAGTTCGATTTTAATGTTGTAGCCATCTTTGTAAATATGTAATGAAATTCAAGTTAGATAGAATTGTGGAAATTTTCTTTTGAGGAATAATAGCATAAAAAAGTTTAATATAAAATCTTGTTGTTTAGGATAAAATAAAGTGAAATAATTGAAACTGGTTACGAAATTGTTTTGCTATTTAGGTAATTCTTTTTGTAGATGTTTCGGATGTGCATATTTGGGATTTTCAATATTAAAAAACACTTATTATGAGTATATGTCATTAACTATTTGGCTGAAATTTTGCATAAATGTACAAAGCAAAATAGGCTAAGTTTTAGCTTATCTGTTTTGTCAACTTTAATTAATCGAGAAAATTGATTAAAATAAGGTTTGCGTATAGAAAAATAAAGTTGTTTAATTTTAGATAAAAAAATCCTATTCTTATAGAAAGCGTATTGGTAAAAACAATCTTAATTATTCCTATGGTATCGATTGTTTATCCGAGTACTCTTAGTTTAATATAGATTTTTTGATTACTCTCTTTTATACAGTAAACTGTACGATATAAATCTTTAGATATTTCGAACCAAATTGAAATTATATAAATTTATCAATGAAAAAGTCATTTATTAATTCTATTTTGTTTATATCCCTATTTGGCGGGCTTTTTTACACTATTGGTGTGCCTGAGGTATTTTCTGTTATTACTGAAATCTTAATATACTTCCTTTTTGCTTTTTCAATCATTTCACGGCAAGGACGTAGTATCTATCTGCCTCACCTTTGGTTTATTTTAGTTCTATTTGGTATGGCAACAGTAACTTCAGTTACGATTAATAACACGCCTATGTTAAGATCCCTTTCTAGCCTAAGGCTTCTATTTCGGTTTTATATATTTTATTTAGGCATTATCTATATTAATCCAAGCGAGAGTGTGTTAAAAAAAATAAATACTTTCATTTTAATATTGTTGATTTTACAATTTCCTGTTATCGCAATAAAATTTATGAAATATGGTATAAGTGAGAAAACAATGGGAGCGTATGCAGTTCATAGTGGATCAATTGCAACTATGCTTCCAATTTCACTTATCTTTTATTTATCATCCTATTATTTTATATATGAAAATAGATCTTTATTTCTGTTCACCGGCTTAGGATATATTGTTTTTTCGATAATAGCTATGAAAAGAGCTATATTTTTTTTATATCCAATACAATATTTTTTCATTTACCATTTTATTTATGTAAAGCAAACTAATGTTAAAACATCAAATAAATTTATTACTTTATGTTTAGGATTATTATTTATAATAATTGTTTTAGGGTCGATTATGCATTTTAATGCATTTCTTAACCCTGAAAATGAAGTTGGTGGTTCTGTTGATTTAGAATATGTAATGGATTTCGCAAATGAATACAATTATGGTGTTAATGGTTATGGAGAGTCCTACGGTCGGCTTGCAACAACTAAACGCATAGTAGAAATACTATCGGAAGCTGGATTTTGGAATATTGCTTTTGGGCTAGGGCCTAGTTATACGACTACATCACCATTGGACTCAGCAAAAGCAAAAGAAATTTTTCGGCAAAACTATCGTAAACTAAAAATTAAGTATGGAATGACATCTGCTACAAAGATTTTAATTGAATTTGGAGTTGTTGGTGTTGCTTTTTATTCAGCAATTTTGATCTTATTATTTAAAATGAGTTGGTCACTTTATCTAATTGAAAATGATAGATATTGGAAAGCATATGCAGTTGGATCAGTTTGCTTTTCATTTTCTATGTTTATTTTTTTTATAATTTATAATCCAAGCGGTTTTTGGGGTGATACAATGCCTGCATTATATTTTTATTCAATGGCTGTTGTTTTTTTAAGAAAAAGTAATCTTTATGAAATGACAAAAGATCAAATAAAAACAAAAATAATTAACCTTGAGGTGATTCCGCAGTATCGAATTATTCGGTAATTAAATTTCTACAATCTGAAATTTTAGAAATCCATAATATTTCGCAATATAGTAAAAGTAACAATTATTAACCATAAGCAATTAATTAGATCATTCCTATAGAAATCCTTTGATATTTAAACTTCTTATATAAAATTAAATAATTATATTTTTCATAAGTTGTATTATAGCACTTTTTGCTTGAAAGTGTTTGTAAATTAGTTACATCAATCATATTAAGCAGTCCTAATATTTTGGAACTATAACACACTTAAATTGTACTATTCCAAGGATATATCTATATGAATGTTTTGTGTATAAATAACTATCATTATTTAAAAGGCGGTGCAGAACGTGTTTTTTTTGAGGAAATGAATTTGCTAAAATCAAAAGGCTGCTCTATTTCTGTATTTAGCAGAGATCATAATCAAAATGTTTTATCCGAATATGACAAGTTTTTCCCTTCCAAAATAGTTACCGATCAAATTTCATATACCTTGAAAGAGCTTCTCTTAATTCCTAAACTATTTTATTCTATGGAGTCAAAGTGTTCTATTCAATCCTTGTTAAATAAAATAAAAGTGGATGTAGCACATGCTCATAACATTTATGGGAGGTTAACCACTTCCATATTGGATACTTTAAGAAAAAATAGAATACCGATAATAATGACTTTGCATGACTACAAAGTTTTATGTCCAAATTATAAAATGATGCACCATGGAAAAATTTGTCAGGATTGTTATAAGCATTCATATTATAATGCAATATTAAATTGTTGCCATAAAAATAGTTTTGTTGCTTCAGCAATTTATGCTTTTGAGACTTATTTTAACTTTATTTTTAAAAAATATCATAACAATGTTCAATATTTTATTTCACCAAGTAAGTTCTTAAAAACAAAATTAATCGATTTTGGGTGGCCCAAGACGAGAATAAAATATATACCGAACTTTATTAGTTCAAAAAATTTTACACCAAATTTTGTTCCAGGGAAATATTTTTTGTATATTGGGCGTTTATCTTCCGAAAAAGGAATTAATACATTAATAAAAGCTTTTTCCACAATCAAAGAGAAAGATATTGAACTAAAAATAGCAGGCGATGGACCGTTAGAGAAAAAACTCAGAGATTTTGCGTTAAAGGATAAACGTATAAAATTTTGCGGATTTTTGTCAGGGATTGAACTTGCTATAATTACAAAAAAGGCATTGGCAGTTGTAGTTCCATCAGAGTGGTTCGAGAATGCACCCTTATCAGTCCTTGAGGCAATGGCTTATGGTAAGCCAGTTATCGGATCTAAAATAGGTGGTATACCTGAAATTATCGAACATAATAAAAATGGTTACTTATTTGAATCTGGGAGTGCTGATGCTTTAGCTAAAGTCATGATTACACTTATGAATAAAAATCATTATGATATTGAAAAGATGGGAAGGGAAGCACGAGAAAGAATAGAAAATACTTATAACGAGGAAAGTCATTTCAATCAGTTAATGAAAGTATACTATGAAGCAAAAGAGATCATGAGGTGAAATGAGCAAAATTGCATACATCGCAATAAAAGGTATGCCGATTGGCGGCGGCATTGAGAAGTTGACTGAAGAAATTGGATCGAGGATGGTTGAAAAAGGCCATGAGGTTTTGGTTTATACTAGCCGTGATTATGGTACTGTAGACGGTATTTATAAAGGTATGAAAATAAGGACGGTACCTTCAATTAATACAAAATCATTGCATAAATTGTCAATCTGCTTAAATGCAATATTAGATATATCCCTTAATGAAAAAGTTGACATAGTTCACATTCACGCGATAGGCCCTTCCTTATTTGCAATTTTCGCAAGAATTCAAAATATTCCAACTATTGTTCAAACACATGGACTTGAGTGGAAGCGTGACAAGTGGGGTTCATTTGGCAGAATGTTTTTTAAGATTGTAGAATTATCTGCTGTGTATTTCCCTCATGCTACTACAGCCGTCTCTCTTGTCCAAAAAAATTATTTTGAAAAAAAGTATAATAAAAAAATAAGTTATATTCCTACTGGTGTTAATTTTGTAAAACGTCGTAGTCCTAAATGGTTATTGACTCTAAATCTTGAACCAAATAATTACTTATTATTTGCTGCTAGATTAGTTGAAGAAAAAGGAGCTCACTTTTTAATTGAGGCATTTCGTAATATTAATACGGATATGAACCTTGTAATAGCTGGTGATGCAGCCCATTCAGAAAAATATAAAAGAGTTTTAAAAAAAATGGCAGAAGGAGATAATCGAATTAGGTTTCTAGGATTTATTACAGGAAACAAATTGGAAGAGCTTTTCAGTAATGCCTATCTTTTTTGCCTGCCTTCAACTTTAGAAGGTTTGCCTATCGCTTTGTTAGAGGCTATGAGTTATGGTAACTGCTGCGTAGCTAGTGATATTCCTGAAAATTTGGAGGCTATAAAGGATTATGGTTATATTTTTAGAAACCGTGATCCAATTGATTTAGAAAGCGTTCTTAGATACCTAATATCCAATCCTCAGAAAGTAGAAGTTATGAAAGCAAAATCCGTCGATTATGTAATGAAGGATTATAGTTGGGATAAAATTGCAAATCAAATGGAAGATCTTTACTCATCGATATCATGTAAAATTAATTTTTAAAAATAAATAAGAGAATAATATGTACTATAGTACTCTGAAAAGATTTGGCTCATATCTATAAGAAATAAAATAAAGGTAAGCGTTCAGGTGGCAAATCCCCAAGCCTCTAAATCTTCTATCCAATGAATGTCTGTTTTGCAAAAAAAATCATAACACACTGTAATTACAGGGGATGCAAACCTAGAATTTTTCCTTTAATTATGGTAGGTTGGATCTCATGAAGCCTACCAGAACATTTTCCGAACTCGACTGGAACCGGACTCCAGGCCCGGTGAGAAATTACATTATGGCCTTGGAACGTACGCTTTATGATATGAATCGTCGTGTCGAGGCCCACGAAAAGCGTATCGAAAAACTCGAAAACCAAAACAATAAGAATTCGCATAATTCCAGCAAACCGCCTTCTTCGGATCCGCCATTTAAAAGAAAAAAGAGAACTCAGAAAAAAGCAACCGTACAAAAGGCGGTCAAAAAGGCCATAAACCGAACCAACAGCAAGTGCTGGACCCAACCGAAAGTTACCGATTGATACCGAAACGCTGATCATGCGGGCATTCGGAATTTGACCAGAAAAATACGAAGCCCTTTTACGTGCATCAACATATCGAGCTGCCCAAAATCGAAATGCAGGTCAGCCACTATATTTTACAAGAATGTGACTGTCCCAACTGCGGGAAAACCGTTAAGGCTCAACTCCCAAAGGAAAAGGCTACCGGATACGGTCCACGCTTTACAGCGCTGATCGGTGAGTTGAGTGGCATCAAGGCGATGAGCAGAAACGTAAAGGTCCAATAAACCACATCTTCACAGATCCAACACGTCATGGCAATATACCCTTCAAAAAAAGGAGGGCACCACATGCCAAAAGATTTCGATCAGCAAAGCGACCAAGGAAAACGAGAATTTTGGAAGAGCCATCTTGAACAATGGGAACAAAGCGGCCTGAGCCAACTCGCCTATTGCCGTCAACACCATCTCAAATCTCATCGGTTTTATTACTGGCGACGACGGATTTTAAAAAAGCAAACGAATGTTTCGTTTTTGCCCATAAGACTTTCCGCCAATCCAATGCCTCATCCGCAAACCGTTCGCGTTCTCATGCCAAACGGATGTTCCATTGAGATAGAAGGGCTGGATGGCTCGGAACAATTAACCCGTTTGGTTAATCTCGTGGTAGGTTTATGATGCTGCCCGATTACCCGCAACAGGTCTATCTGGCCGTTGGCGATACGGATATGCGCAAGTCGATCAATGGGCTGTCAGTTTTGGTCGAGCAGGCCATGAGACATAATCCTTTTACCGGCGACATGTTCGTTTTCTGCAACCGGCGCCGCAACATGATTAAAATTCTTTACTGGGATCAAAACGGTTTTGCCTTATGGCACAAACGACTTGAGAAGCAGCGATTCCATTGGCCCACGTCAACAGACGAAGTCGTTTCTCTTGAGACGAAGGAGCTCGAGTGGCTTCTTGCCGGCCTGGATTATACGCACGCACATAGCCGTTTAACCTACCGTTTCGCAAGCTGAGAAAATAGCATTTTACATCGTTTAAACATTTACAATTACAGTCAGTTATGATACTTAACGGGCATGACTTCGGAACTGACAAACTTGCCTGAAGACGCCCAGTCCTTAAAGCAGATCGTTTTCTCTCAAAAGCAGCAGATCGAGTATTTAGAGGAGATGAACCGGCTGCTGAAGAACGAGCTGTTCGGTCGCAAAAGCGAAGTCATCCCTACTGTCAATCCCAACCAGCTTCAGTTGTTCGCCCCGGATAAGCCTGTTGAACCGATTCAAAACGATGACGAAATCGTCGTTCCAGAGCATACCCGTAAAAAACGTGGCCGCAAGCCATTGCCCGAGGAACTGCCGCGAGTCGAGGTTATCCACGATATCTCTGAAGACGAGAAACGTTGTGCGTGTGGCGCAGAATTGAGCCGAATCGGCGAAGAGATCTGCGAGAAACTCGATTACGTTCCGCCCAAGATTCGGGTGATTCGTCACGTTCGCCCCAAATATGCCTGCAAGGCTTGCGAAGGCGTCGAGGACGATGGCCCCACGGTCAAAATCGCACCACCGGTAAAACAACTGATCCCCAAAAGCAACGCCACCGAGGGTCTGCTGGCGCACGTTGCCACATCGAAATTTGCCGATGCGATTCCCCTGAACCGCCAACAAAAAATATTCGGCCGCCTGGGCGTCGATATCTCAAAGTCCACCATGGCCAACTGGATGATCGAAACCGCCGGTTGCAGTCAACCGATCATCGAACTTTTGCAACAGGAAATTCGAAGCGGGCCTGTGATCAATATCGACGAAAGCCCATTTCAAGTTCTCCAGGAACCGGGACGCAACAATACCACAAAGTCGTATATGTGGGTATTTTGCGGCGGACCGTTGGGCGCCCCCGTGGTGCTATATCAATACCATCCAACCCGTAGTGGCAAGGTGGTGCACGATATGCTGGACGACTATACAGGCTACGTTCAAAGCGACGGTTACAGCGGCTACGATCAGCTTTCCCAAAAAGAGGGTATTACTCATCTTGGATGCCTGACGCATGCCCGGCGTAAATTCGTCGAAGTGAACAAGGGCCGCAAGCGTGGCAAGCAAAAAACATCCAAGAACCTTGCCGACGAAGCATTGGAATATATTGGCGCGCTGTACGACATCGAACGATATGCTCGGAAAAACGATCTCTCATATGAGCAAATACTTGAATTGCGGCAGGAGAAGTCCGAGCCGATCCTGGATAAATTCAAGACCTGGCTGGATACCTATCATCCGCAGGTTCCTCCCAAAGGCCTGCTCGGCAAGGCTATCCAATACACCCTGAATCAATGGGACAAACTTGTTGGCTATACCGAAGCCGGATTCCTGAAACCCGACAACAATGTTGCCGAAAATGCCATTCGGCCGTTTGTGGTGGGCCGAAAAAACTGGCTGTTCTCGGGAGCGCCCAGGGTGGCCGAAGCCAGTGCCACCTTTTTCAGTCTGATCGAAACTGCAAAGGCCAATGGTCTGGAGCCGTACGCCTACCTACGCTACCTGTTTGCCAAATTGCCTTTTGCCGAAACGCCGGAAGATTACCAGGCTCTCTTGCCTAAAAATCTCGACAACGATACGCTGTCGCAAGTTCTTTTTCCAAGTTAACCGACTCCGCGTCCGATCCAAAATCTTTTCCACACACTGTGAGCGCACCATGACAAATCTGGTGACGCTTGTTAAGGTGGGGTCTATTGGACCTTTACGCAGAAACGACGTCAAGCAGTTTTGCGAATCCGTGTTGCAAGTCCCCATTGCCACCGGAACCATCCAAAACATCATCGACCGTAATTCCGCAGCGCTGCTACTAAGGTGGACCCCATTGGTCGGACAGCCTGACGGGTGAGATAAGCTATAAGAAAAAAAATTAAAATGAAAAACACGGCCGTCAGCTCGCCTCGGAAAACGGACGGGGTAGACCAAAGTAAACCTCATCCGGGGTTTTGTCGTCAAGAGAAGAATGGCCTCGTATGAAATTATAGTACTGAATCCAATCGGCAAGTCCTCGCCTGAGTGCTTTGCCGCCCTCAAAGGAATGAAGGTAAATAAACTGGTGCTTAAGAGTCCACCATAGCCGTTCCACGAAGATATTATCATGGCAGCGACCTCGGCCATCCATGCTGATGGCAACGTTGTTGTCTTTGAGTAATTGAGTGAATTCCTTACTGGTAAACTGGGCGCCCTGGTCGGTGTTGAAGATTTCGGGGGGACCAAGTCGGCAGAGCGCTTCTTCCAGAGCATCAGCGCAAAAGGTCGAATCCAGGGTATTGGAAATCCGCCAGGATAAAATCTTGCGGCTGTACCAGTCCATAATCGCCACAAGATACATGAACCCCTTATCCATGGGGATATAGGTGATGTCGGTAGCCCAAACCTGGTTGGGCCGGTCGATGGTCAGATTCCGAAGCAGATAGGGATACACCTTATGCTGGGGGTGAGGTCTGCTGGTATTGGGCTTGGGGTATACCGCCTCGATTCCCATCAAGCGCATCAACCGTTGTATCTTTTTTCTGCTGGCATTGACGCCTTGACGCTTCAGTTGGCGACGGATCGTCCTGCTCCCGGAGGATGGGTTTTCAAGATACAATTCATCGATCTTTCGCATCAGGTCCAGATCCTCCTGCTTTATAGGCCTTGGGCGGTAATAGTAAGACGAACGGTTAACGTTTAATATTTTGCACTGCCTGGAAATGCTCAGCCTCCGATTCTTCGGCTCAATCATCGTTTTGCGTTGCCTTGGAGTCAGCTGCCGAGCTTTCGCGATA
This sequence comes from uncultured Desulfosarcina sp., assembly GCA_963668455.2. Taxonomy (GTDB): domain Bacteria; phylum Desulfobacterota; class Desulfobacteria; order Desulfobacterales; family Desulfosarcinaceae; genus Desulfosarcina. Next base: position 283,268 of record CAXXOY010000005.1, on the reverse strand, counting down.
AAAAATCGTTTTCCACTTTCAATTGCCCTATTTGCTTATAGAGCTCGTCGGTTCGGGCTTCTGTCTGTTTCCTGGTTTTGTGATTTTTATCGAAGATGTCAGCGGCGCCTTCCAGCATTTGCCGCTTCCAGTTGGAAACCATGGTAGGATGGATTCCAAACCGACTGGCTATCTGTGCTGCGGTTTCATCGTTTTGGATAGCGGCCAGAGCAACTTTTGCCTTGAACTGTGGACTGTGTGTTTTGCGCTTCTTACCCATTGTCAGATCCTCCTGTTTTTTTGTCTGACTTATAGCTTATCACACTGTCGGGTTTTTGGGGTCCACCGCATTGTTTGGCGACAGATCGTCCGGCTCCTGTGAGGTATGTCTTTCTAAAAAATGTAGATTGCTTAATTTTTCTAAAGTTTATTCCTCACGCCTGCCTGTCCGATCAAGAGCGCGCTCCGCACTGTGCTTCTGCCTTCAGCACAAGTGTTTAGGATTTAAATATCCCATGAAACAAGAGTTTCGCAAAAAAAAATGATTAATTTTAGAATTTTTTTAAAGGCTAATAAAAAACTGCGAACCTAAAGTAAATAGGAGTATATGATATATGATATAAGCATATATTATAACAGATAAAAACAGAGGCACATTAAAAACTCCTTGCTGAGTAATTTATTTCCTTCTTATGACATTCTTTACAAGTAGGTTTAAAGAGTATATACATTTTTCTTTATGGCTCGTTCAAAGGAAAAAGAAATAAAGAGGATAACTTATTGTAATTAAATAGGAATAATTTTGGTTCCAGATTAGAGTTTATTGAGTTGCTAATAATAGAAAAAGCGTCGTTTGGCATCATTGTTGCACTGCCTTCTAATGGGATTGTAGCTTATTTTAGACTGGTGGTAGGTTATTGCGTTGGTTTATATTGCAGACAAAAGCGACTGTTCCTATGAGAAAAGCATTTTTGAATTTTACCATTAAATCATTAGTGATGAAAAAAAATGAACAATCGACAAGTTTTTATAATCGTATTATTTTTATCTATAATCTCAGTTTTGGGTTGCAAGAATGGAGGTAGTGATAGCACAAATATAGGAAACGAGGTACCAACCGCCAAGGCAAGCGCACGATCAATTGTTGGTTCGGGAAATGAAGTCGAGCTTGATGGATCCTTGAGTGCTGATTCAGATGGCCAGATTGTTTCTTATCAATGGAAGCAAGTAGAAGGCACCACTGTGACTTTAGATAATGCCAATACGGTTACTGCCAAATTTATAGCACCCACTACAACTATTAGAACTGAATTAACTTTTAAGCTTATTGTGACTGATGACGATGGAGCAGAGGCATCAGATACTATTCCAATAACTGTAGCTTTAGAACCTATAGCAGATGCTAGCGAAGATATCACTGTTAATCAAGGTGATTCAGTAGTATTAAATGGAACTGGTAGCTACGACGAAGATGGTACAATTGCTTCATATGAGTGGGCACAAATTGAAGGCACTGTGTCTGTAGATCTCGAAGATGCAGATACTGCAAGCGCATATTTTGACGCGCCTGAGACGGATCATAGAGAGTCAATTGTTTTTGAATTGATCGTTACCGATGATGAAGGCCTAACGAATGCGGATACTGTAAAAATCACTATTAATGTGAAGCCAAATGTTGAGGCTGGAACCGACCAAACTTGCTTTTCGGATAATACAGTAACTTTAGTTGGGTCATCGAGTGACAGTGATGGAACTATTGAAACCTATTATTGGGAGCAAACTAGCGGTTCTTCAGTTGATTTAATTAATTCTGATTCTACATCCGCAAGTTTTGTAGCCCCTTCTTCAACTGAGCAATTAACATTTAGTTTGACGGTCACAGATAATGATGGAGGTCATAGTACAGATACTGTATCTGTATACGTTAACACTGTATTATTTTCAGATTCTTTTTATGATAATAGTAGCTTATCCAATTGGGACGTTGAGGAGGAATCAGGAAGCGAGTCGGATTGGTGTGTGCGGAATGGAAAGCTGTATCAATTGAATAATGTGAACAAGGATGGATACATAGAATCATATAAAACCGGAACTTTTGCTTATATTAAAAATTCTATTTTACCTTCAAGCTCATCATTCAGGTTTAGTGTAGACGTTGTTCCAAGATCTAATAATAATAGTTCTTCAGATGGAAATGATATTGGAATTATGTTCCCATATACATCGTTAACCGAATATTACCGCTTATCAATGAATGCGAGGTGGGGCTATACAAGATTGGAAAAACGTGTTGGGCAAACTTTTAAAACGTTAGCTGTTAATTCTATAGGTTATGTTGACGATGAATCTATAAATTTTACCATTGAGGTTGATTCAGATAAAATTATTGTCATGATCAATGACGAGATTGTTTTCGCTGAGGCTGGCCTTGACATTACTCCTGGAACGATTGCCTTATATTCACAAGATAAGGTAAGTTTTGACAATGTTGTTGTTTCTGATAATTCTTTAATGCCAATGGTTGGTATTGTAACTCCCATAGCGTATTCGATGGCTGTATTGTCCAATGAAGAGAAGATTATTAACGCTGATGCAGTGGTTTTTAATAAACCAGATAATAATGAAATTGTATTTGAATTGGATAATAATACTGAAGTAAACGCTACAAAATCTGGGGTTTTGTATTCTGGCCAGTTTACATCATTAGAAGATGGTGAGCATGAGATTTCTGTCAAACTAAGAGACGGGAATGGTAATATAGTGGCGAGTGACTCGAATTCAGCTATTGGTGTTGGTGGTAATTACTTTATTGCTGTGGGTGATAGTATTACAAACGGGACAGGAGACGATGACCCAGATAATAATTCTTCGCTCGACGGTAGAACTGTTGGAATTCAGGGTTATGCGGCTGAGTTGAATGATGCGCTTACAAACAGTACAGGCCTTCCCCAAATTATCTTTAACGAGGGAATCCCCGGAGATACTTCTGAACAATTGAATATCGATCGTATTGATTCCATTCTTGAGCGCCATCCAAAAGCTAATAGGATGCTGTTGCTCATTGGGACAAACGATGCTTGGAAAAGTTTGAGTGTGCCTGTGGATAATTACGAGACTAATATAACTCAAGTAATCAATGTTTCGCTTATTGGAAATATTGAAAAAGTATATATTGCTGAAGTTTTACCTTTCTATAACAGCCAAGAAACAACTTTAAATAGCATCGTTGAAAGTTATAATGCAAGAATTGAAGAAATTGCTGATGATTCGGAAGATGATGTATACATTGGACCAAACTTTTATAATATATTTACAGATCAATATCCTTACCTTTATAGTTCTGATGGTGTTCACCCTAATGATAGTGGCTACCAAGTAATTTCAACGGCTTGGCATGATATTCTAACATCTGAATGAATTGGTGGTTAATACTTATCATAGAAAACCCGCATTCCAATATTTTATATCTGTTGGCTTGCTTTGCTATCTTCTTATCTATCAACATATATGACTCTTTCTCCTAAATTAGGCTCAATGCCGTTTCCTTAAGCGGAGAGATGTTAAAAAACTTTAAATAAACAATGGGTTATGCTATAATACTACATGCTTTATTGCGGAACAAATCCCACCATAAAAGGAGAAAAAATGATTGAAAATGAGAAGATTGGCATGGAGCTTGATTTGCCACATGTGTGCCACAACTTGTTGAATCTATAAAAAATATCATCCATTCTAATAATTTCCGAGATAGAAACAAAGAAAATCCAAAAGATTTTACTCGAAATAGGCTTTTGCCGTTTCATGAACTCATTTTCTTTTTAATGAACATAAACAACCAATCATATCAAGAAGAACTGGATCGATATTTCCAGGTCCTTCACCATGCCGAGGTTCCAGAACGTATTTTGTATAAAGGAAATTTGTCCAAAGCCCGTGCAAAACTGAAGCATAACGCCTTTATAGAGCTAAACGATCACATGGTGAATTTCTTTTACAATCATTTCAGATCGGAAACGTGGTTCGGATTCAACCTCCTTGCCGTAGATGGCACAACACTCAGATTACCGCGCGAAGCAAACATTGAAAATCATTTTGGTGCCTGGAATCCTACGAGGGGCGATAGAACTTGCCCAAAAGCCAGGAGCTCTCAAATGTTCGATGTGCTCAACAAAATCACTGTCGATGCCATCATCAGCCCCAAAAGTAAAGGCGAAAGGGAGCTAGCAGCAAGACATTTTAAAAAGATCCATCCCAGTGATCTTATCCTTTTGGATCGTGGATATCCTTCTCATTGGCTGTTCGCTCTGATTTTATCAATGGGAGCTAATTTCTGCGCCAGGGTCTCGTACAATCAATGGAAATTGGTTGAAAAGTTCTACCATTCAGGAAAAAAGGAACAAATCGCTAAGATCATTCCCACTCCTCAATCTCTTCGCAAGTCCCATAGAATGGGGATTGATAACAAGCCGATCAAGGTACGCTTTATTCGAGTTGAGCTGGATTCTGGAGAGACAGAAATACTCATCACATCATTGAAGAACATGGAAACGCATCCGCATGAACAATTTTCGGAACTGTACCATCTGCGCTGGCCGGTAGAAGAGGATTATAAAACTTTGAAATACCGCATCCAAATCGAAAACTTTTCCGGTAAGACCTACCGTTCAGTCTATCAGGATTTCCATGCAAAACTATTTTCAAAGAACTTTACAGCAGCCGTGGCCAGCACAACAAAACAACAAATTATTTCAAAATCCAAAAAGCTGAAATATTTACACCAGATAAATTTCACTCAGGCCTTGGCAAAAATGAAGCATACGATTGTTCATATTTTTCATCAAATCATTCCAAAAGTCGTAGAAATTACAGATAAACTCCGTGAAATATTTATCCGAACTACAGAAGCTGTAAGACCCAATAGAAAATTTCCGAGGAGGCACAGAGTCAAATTACAACGCTTTTTCTTTGAGTATAAAACGAATTGCTAAGGAAACGGCATTGAAATTAGGCTATTGAAATTTTAGTCTCCATAAGAATTGAATAATTTATCATGACTTGATCCATGATGGGCTTTCTAAATATAAAACCCGTAGGGTTTGCCGGTCTCAACGCATCTACGGCGTTAGATATTTTTACACATAGGCGACTATAGCGTGAAACCATCTGTCTAGTATATGCGGAAAGCTATACATAACCTGAGAGAAAATGGCGCGGCAGCATACATACCGAATCAAATTAGTCCACAAAACGCCATGCGATCAAATTTTATGCGCATATGTTCGCAAGTTGTGTGCCTACGGACGTACTTCTCCCACGGATTTTGCTTTGAACTTTTGGCCTTTTACCGGCTATTCAACTTTCGGCGCGTTTTGACATCGACTGAATAACTCTGGAAACCGCAGACTCTCAAAACATGCTTTGGAAATTTTCAGGATCGTTTCCTCACTGTGGGAGACAATCTTCCCGGCAATGTCGATCAATCGTCTACGCACCGTGCTAGCATAGGAACCGACAGCCATGACAGGTGCACTAACATCTCAATGTCGTTGAATTAAGAAATAGGCTTGTACGTTGTGCTAAGTTTTTTCCGGCTTTTTTTCTTGAAGTCCCTCGGATTACTGCGGCTTTGTCGAATTTCTCTCAGCGGCCTTACGATAAGGTCTTGAATCTTTGCAACGTTTGCGGTGGACCCCAAAAACTGGACAGTGTGATAAGCTATAAGTCAGACCAAAAAACAGGAGGATCTGACAATGGGTAATAAGCGCAAAACACACAGTCCACAGTTCAAGGCAAAAGTGGCTCTGGCCGCTATCCAAAACGATGAAACCGCAGCACAGATAGCCAGTCGGTTTGGAATCCATCCTACCATGGTTTCCAACTGGAAGCGGCAAATGCTGGAAGGCGCCGCTGACATCTTCGATAAAAATCACAAAACCAGGAAACAGACAGAAGCCCGAACCGACGAGCTCTATAAGCAAATAGGGCAATTGAAAGTGGAAAACGATTTTTTATCGCGAAAGCTCGGCAGCTGACTCCAAGGCAACGCAAAACGATGATTGAGCCGAAGAATCGGAGGCTGAGCATTTCCAGGCAGTGCAAAATATTGAACGTTAACCGTTCGTCTTACTATTACCGCCCAAGGCCTATAAAGCAGGAGGATCTGGACCTGATGCGAAAGATCGATGAATTGTATCTTGAAAACCCATCCTCCGGGAGCAGGACGATCCGTCGCCAACTGAAGCGTCAAGGCGTCAATGCCAGCAGAAAAAAGATACAACGGTTGATGCGCTTGATGGGAATTGAGGCGGTATACCCCAAGCCCAATACCAGCAGACCTCACCCCCAGCATAAGGTGTATCCCTATCTGCTTCGGAATCTGACCATCGACCGGCCCAACCAGGTTTGGGCTACCGACATCACCTATATCCCCATGGATAAGGGGTTCATGTATCTTGTGGCGATTATGGACTGGTACAGCCGCAAGATTTTATCCTGGCGGATTTCCAATACCCTGGATTCGACCTTTTGCGCTGATGCTCTGGAAGAAGCGCTCTGCCGACTTGGTCCCCCCGAAATCTTCAACACCGACCAGGGCGCCCAGTTTACCAGTAAGGAATTCACTCAATTACTCAAAGACAACAACGTTGCCATCAGCATGGATGGCCGAGGTCGCTGCCATGATAATATCTTCGTGGAACGGCTATGGTGGACTCTTAAGCACCAGTTTATTTACCTTCATTCCTTTGAGGGCGGCAAAGCACTCAGGCGAGGACTTGCCGATTGGATTCAGTACTATAATTTCATACGAGGCCATTCTTCTCTTGACGACAAAACCCCGGATGAGGTTTACTTTGGTCTACCCCGTCCGTTTTCCGAGGCGAGCTGACGGCCGTGTTTTTCATTTTAATTTTTTTTCTTATAGCTTATCTCACCCGTCAGGCTGTCCGACCAATGGGGTCCACCTTAGTTATCGCATAACAGATCGTACGTACGATTGAATAGAACAATTATATGGTGACAATCTGACCTGATAACAGGCAACCAGTCCACTGGTCGTCAAATATTCGGTCGCTCCGATATTTTTAAGAAATCCATCAATGGCACTGCCTTGCTTAATTGAGAGGAGATTCTTCGCCTGCAGATAAGTCAGTAGAAGAGCTTTACTTCTTTTAAGAGTGACTGTTCTAAAAATTAAGATTTTAAGCTTTAAATGTAATCCTAATTCAGTTATGATTTAGACTATCAGCTATTATAGTGAATTGGGGATGCCGCAATAAAATATTTGCTGCTTATTGCTATAACGATCACCTTATAATGTCTTCGTTTAGATTTATGTTTTATCTTACTACTTTATTGACTTCAATCATTATAACTATCGCTATCATGCCGTATTGTAGAGAGATGGCGATAAAACTACATGCTCTAGATACGCCAAATAAAAGAAAAGTACATAAGAGTATAATGCCAAAATGCGGTGGTATGGCAATGGCTATTGGTGTATTAGTACCAATATTATTATGGGCTCCAAAAACTCACTTTGTTAAAGGACTTTTGATTGGTGGTCTAATAATAGTTGTATTTGGAGTAATTGATGACATAAAAGATCTGAAACCTAAATACAAACTTATTGGCCAAATAGCAGCATCATTGGTAATTATTTTGGTAAGTGGTGTAAGAATATATGATCTCGGGTGTTTAGTGTCAAAGGGAATTATATTGCCAAATTGGGTGGCAATACCTTTGACAATTTTTGTTATAGTAGGTGTTACCAACGCAACAAATCTGTCAGATGGTTTGGATGGTTTAGCTGGAGGCATTGCTCTTTTAATTTTTTTATGCATTGGTTATCTTGCTGTTGATGAGAAAGCCTGGGTTATTACAATGATTGCTATAGCAATGGGTGGTAGTGTACTCGGATTTCTTAGATTCAATAGCTACCCTGCTCAGTTGTTTATGGGGGATGCTGGTAGCCAGCTTCTCGGATTCGTTTCCGTGGTGTTATTGATTCAATTGACTCAGCAATCCGAAAATATTAGTTCAATTTTGCCTATGATCATTCTTGGCATTCCAGTTCTAGACACAATTGCTGTTATGATCAAACGATTGATAAATGGAAAGCCTCCATTTTCAGCTGATAAAAATCACTTTCATCATCAATTGATTAAAATTGGTTTTTTCCATACTGAGGCAGTACTAATTATTTATTTATGTCAATCGTCTTTGATTTTATTTGCTATTAAATATAATGATGTCAATGATTTGATTTTAATTTTTGTCTATATTATATTTTCAATTTCTGTTCTATTAATTTTAGAAAAAGTAAATAAAACAGGATATCAAATACATAGAAATGGAATGATTCTTAGAATTAAATCGAGGTTGAAACCCTTGAAAGATAGAGGTCAATTAATTAAAGTTGTTTTTGGTTTCGTTAAATTTGGTTTGCCATTACTTATGTTTTATAATGCTCTTATCCCTGTAATCAATGATAAAAGATTTATTTTGCTTTCTTGTGGTTTCTTTTTAATAATAGGTTTTTCTTATTTTATTAATAAAGAGCCAATAAACAAAATTGCTAAAATTGCAATATATTTATTTACTCCTTTTATGGTATTCAAGTCTGAAAAAATTGTTAATATATCGGTTGATCACACTTATTTGTTATTAGTAAATATTCTGTATTTATTGCTTTTGGCTGCTGTATTATTAACAATGAAGTTTACAAGGAGATCTAATGGGTTTAGAAGTTCCACCTTAGACTTCCTGGTGATTTTTGTTATAATATTAGTCCCTAACTTGCCAAATACTGCTTTGCAAGGTTATCTACTGGGATTGGTTGCTTTAAAAATAGTTGTTTTGTACTACAGTTATGAAGTACTGATGGGAGAACTGCGAAGGAAGCCTCGAGAACTACAAGGATAGAATTTCTAAATTTTTTGGGGATAGGAGAAATAGGTAATGAAAAAAGCAATGGTTTCTTTTTTAGTAATAGTCTTATTAATCTTTCCGTATCGAATGGTACAGGCTAATGTGTATAAAGTAGGGCCAGGAGATATACTCGAAATTTCAGTATGGAAAGACGATACGCTTAGCCGTGATCTAACGATTCCGCCAGACGGTAATTTGTCATTTCCTCTCATTGATGATGTCAATGTTTCTGGCTTATCCATTGCAGAAATTCGAAAGTTAATAAAAGAGAGATTGATAGAGTATATACCTGATGCATCAGTCACAGTTATTTTAAAAAAAATAAATTGCCTGAAAGCATATGTTATTGGACAAGTGAAAAATCCAGGTGAATTTCCAATCACATTAGAGACTCGAGTTATGCAAATCCTATCACAAGCAAAAGGATTAACTCCTTTTGCCTCAGAGAAGGATATTCACATATTACGTTATCAAAATAACAAGATAGAAAAGATTGGATTCAATTATAAAGAGGTGCTTAATGGGAGGAATCTAAAGCAGGATATACTTCTAAAAAGAGGGGACGTAGTTGTTGTCCCCTAAGCATGATTTATTAAAATGTGAATTACCAGGATAAAGATATTGTTTGCTAAATTTTATCGAACCTCATAGGATGAAAATAATTTATGGCTTATGAATTCAGTATATCGGAATTAAAAGATATAATTAGACGTAGAAAAAGAATATTTCTAATCAGCTCATCTTCTATAATGTTTGCATTTTTGATTGCAGCCTTGGCACTTCCCTCGATATACGAATCTCAAGCGATGATTATTATTGAAAACCAAGAGATTCCTAAGGAATATGTTCAATCTACAACAACAACATTTATCAGCCAGCGGTTAGAAATCCTCGAAAGAAGGATACTAAGTTACGGAAAATTATTGGAAATTGTTAAATCTAACAATCCATATCCAGATATGGATTCTAAAGGAGAGATGGTTTCGCAACTGAAAAACGATATTACTTTTAAGACTATTAACGTTAGCATGGCGGATAGAAGGCGGTCAGCAACGATTGCATTTACGCTTGCATTTCAACATAATAATCCCAAAACCGCACAACAAATCTGTGATGTTCTCTCCAATTTATTTGTTAATGAAGATTTAAAATCACGACAAAAACAAGCAAAGAGTACTACTAAATTTTTGGAAAAAGAGTTAGAGGAGTTAAGAGAACAAGTAAGGAGTTATGAAGAAAGAATAAGTAAATTTAAAGCTGCAAATATTAATCAACTTCCGGGGTCTATGAATATTTTTCAACAAACTATATTCCGGTTAGAGCAAGACATAGATAGCCTTGAAACTAAAATCAGAACTCTCACAGAAAAAAAAGTCTATCTAAAAAGTCAAATCGCTAATATAGACCCTTTGATTCCTATTCTAACTGACAGTGGCCAAGTGGCCAGTAATCCAAATAATCGTCTAAAGTACCTGCGTTTACAATTAATACAGAAACAGGCAAAATTTTCAGAAAAGCATCCAGATATTATTAGGCTGAAGAGCGAAATTAGCGAGTTAGAAGCACAAGGGGGAAGCCAAGAAACTTATAAAGAGAAAATGGATCGTTTAAAGATTATTGAAAAAAAAATTGCTGAAATGAAAACGGCACTTGGAGAAAAGCACCCTGATCTAATAAAGCTAGTTAAGGAATCTGAATTGCTTAAGCAGCAGGTATCTGATGAAAAAAGATTAAACGAAAATACTCATACCATCGATGAGAAATCAGATAACCCACAGTACATGAACATTAAGGCTCAGATCATAGTAGCCGAATCGGAGATTACGGCGCTGCTTAAAGAAAAATCGAAATTAACCGATAAATTAGAAGATTACCAACGCAAGCTAGAAATGGCACCATTTATTGATGAAGAATACAATTCCTTGACTATGGATTACAAAAATGCCAAAAAAAAATATGATGAAGTATCAAACAAACTACATAATGCAAAAATTGCTAAAGAATTGGATACTTCAGAGAGTGGTGAAAGATTTCATATCGAATTTCCAGCTTATTTGCCATACAAGCCGATTAAGCCAAACAGACTTATGATTATTGTTTTGGGTTTTGTATTGGGTATTGGATGTAGTGTTTTACTGGTGGCTATAGCTGAAGGGCTTGATTCATCTGTGAAAGAATCAAATGATATAGAGGCAATAGCAGGTGTTCCAGTTTTAGCAACTGTTTCTTTTTTTGATTCACCCCTTCAAAAAAAAATCAGAACTCGAAGATATCTTTTAATTTTTACGGCTATAGTAACTTTCTTAGTAATTATATCATTTGCAGTCAATTGGTTTATAGTACCATTTGATCAACTATATGAAAACATAGCAGATAGATTGGTTGAAATAATAGACTAATTTTTAATACTGTAAGTAATCATAATATAATGTTCTAATAGCCCAAAGGAAAACAAATGGGTAAAATATTTAAAGCACTTAAAAAGGCAGAGAACCAAAGGCTTGTTGAACGTGAACCTCAAATTGAAAAAAATAGTAAATCTTTACAACAACAGCAAAATTATCTAAAAGATAAAACAAATACCTCCCAAAAACCAATTGCAAATTTGAAGTCTAATCTTTCTTCGACAAAAGAAGGTAAAGTTTCGCAAGAGTATCAGGATAGATTACATGGATCTATTAGCGGTAAAGAAACAAAATCAAGAGAAAATAAGAAAGTACTAAATCCTGAAATAAAAAATAATAATGCTGATAGATCAATTAGGCAAAAGAGTAAGGTAGCTGTTAATGAAAATTGCAACTCTGTTTCAGCAGATACAAATTATATCCATTCTTCAGAAAATGAAAATGAGAGTATTTTAAACAATTCCGAAGATAATTCAAATTATTATAAAACTCGCAATTTAGAGGAATCATCAAAACCTTCAGAACAAACCGAAACCAGACAGGTTTTACTAAATTCTCAAGATTTTAATCCTAAGCCACGTAGAAAGGATGTATTGGTCAGGTACTCAAAAACAAAAGTGCAGATAAATGATCCTGTAATGCTTAAAAATAACAGGGTTTTATCTATGTTCGAGGATTTAGAAACAACGAATCAATTTAAATTTTTGAGAACACAGGTTTTAAAAAGATTGAAAGATATTGGGGGTAATAGCATATTAGTTACAAGTGCGAATCCCTGTGAAGGCAAAACATTCACTAGCATCAACCTTGGTGTAAGTATTGCCAAAGAATTTGATCGAACTGTTCTGATTATTGATGCCGATATCAGACGCCCGTTGCAAAAACATACTGATTTTTCAACAGAATTTTTCTCATTAAAGGTAGAGAAAGGATTGACCGATTACCTAAAAGGCAATGCCGATATTGAAGACATATTAATTAATCCAGGAATAGATAAATTGACTTTGATACCTGCGGGTAAGCTAGTAGATAATTCTCCAGAGCTTCTTAACTCTGTCAAAATGGAAGAGATGATGAAGGATATTAGAAGTCGGTACTCATCTGACCGATTAATTATAGTCGATGGACCGGCAATTTTGCATTTCCCAGATGCTATGATATTATCAAAATATGTAGATGGCGTTTTGGCAGTTATTGAATCTGAAAAAACCTCAAATGAGCAACTTAAAAAAATGGTTAATAATTTGGCGGAATCGACAATAATAGGAACAGTCCTTAACAAAAAGAAATCTTAAAAAATTATTCCTTGACGGCTAAAATGGTACATGGATTGAACAACTTATAAGACGCACTGAACTAAAATTACACTAACTTTATCAAGGAGGGATGGTCTATGAGAACTCAGCAAAAAATTTCTTATGTTTACAGATTGTTAGTGGTTGTTTGTATTTTCTTCCTATTACCCATTGTGGCTTACGCCGCATGTCCAGACAACATGATTTCCCACTGGAAGCTTGACGAGACTTCTGGTAGCACTTACCAAGATAACTATTCCTATAATGATGGTACCGGTGCAGCCGATCCAACTGCCGCCACAGGACAGATAGATGGCGCTCAATATTTTGATGGTACATCGGATGGAATAACGGTTGCTGCTCCTACAAGTTCTAACTACACTTGGGCTTCAGACGCTAGTTTTAGTATTGAGCTGTGGGTCAAATTAACCACAACTGGTGTTGCTCAAACATTCATTGGCCGATATGAATCAACTGGTGATGGTGATGACTCAGATATGAGCTGGTATGTTGGTGTCAACGCCAGCGACGAGGCCGTTTTCCGTCTTGTCGATAGAAGTGGCGTTACTGGCGGTAACGTAAAGGGGGGAGATTTATCTGACGGTGAATGGCATCATATCGTTGCCGTGAGAGACGGCGAGAGTAATAATAGCCTCCTTTACGTTGACGAAACATTGGTTAACACAGTTTCCGTTACCCATAGCTTCGGTTTTTCAGATGCGTCTGCCGATATAACGATTGGTTATTCAGACAACTCTGCATTCGCGCGATTTAACGGTACTTTGGATGAAATTGCCATTTACAATGCTGCGTTATCAGCGGATGACATTGCTGAGCACTACAGTAATGGCATCGATGGAGAGGCACTTTGTTCAACATTTCTGCCTTATCCGGAAGATACAATTGCAGTCTGGGCACTGGACGAAGTGAGCGCAGGCACCTATGAAGATTCGTTTTTGGGGTATGATGGTACCGGTGCAGCCGATCCAACTGCCGCCACAGGACAGATAGATGGCGCTCAATATTTTGATGGTACATCGGATGGAATAACCGTCCCAGCTCCTACAAGTTCTAACTACACTTGGGCTTCAGACGCTAGTTTTAGTATTGAGCTGTGGGTCAAATTAACCACAACTGGTGTTGCTCAAACATTCATTGGCCGATATGAATCAACTGGTGATGGTGATGACTCAGATATGAGCTGGTATGTTGGTGTCAACGCCAGCGACGAGGCCGTTTTCCGTCTTGTCGATAGAAGTGGCGTTACTGGCGGTAACGTAAAAGGCGGTGATTTATCCGATGGCGCATGGCATCATATAGTTGCAGTAAGAGACGGCGAGAGTAATAATAGCCTCCTTTACGTTGACGAAACATTGGTTAACACAGTTTCCGTTACCCATAGCTTCGGTTTTTCAGATGCGTCTGCCGATATAACGATTGGTTATTCAGACAACTCTGCATTCCCGCGATTCAACGGTACTTTGGATGAAATAGCCATTTTTGGTAGAGCGTTATCCGCCACCGAAGTTGGCGATCATTATGATGCCGGAATCTTAGGCGATGGCATCAATACCTTGCGCCCGGCTCCGACAGCCGATGCCGGTGATGATCAAGAGGAAGCCGGAAGCGGTTCAACTGAGATTACCTTGGATGGTTCCGGGTCCGCTGCTGGATATTCCGGGACAACAATAACCTATGCTTGGACCCAGACCAGCGGCACAAGCGTTACACTTTCCGATGCTACGGCCCAGTCTCCCACCTTCACCGCTCCGTTGGTCACTTCGGCGGGAACCCTGGCCTTCTCCCTGACGGTTACGGCTTCCGATGGTCAGTCGGCCACCGATACCACTAACGTGGCGCTTACGGTACCAATCGAGCCCACGGCCGATGCCGGGGACGCACAGAGCGTGACCGAGGGTGATACGGTTACCCTGGATGCAAGCGGTTCCAGTGCGGCATACAGTGGTGAGCTGACCTATGCCTGGACCGCGCCTACCGGCGTTACGCTCTCCAGCGCTTCCGCCGAGAAGCCGACCTTCACCGCTCCGGATGTCGAAGCGGCGACGGAATATGACTTCGAGGTAACGGTTACCGAAGCAGTAACCAATCTGACCGATACCGATACCGTAACGATTACCGTTAATCCGGAAGGTGCTGCTGCCGGTCCCGTAGCCGATGCGGGCGCCGACCAATCGGTAAAAAGAGGCGCCACGGTTACCCTTGACGGCAGTGCGTCCACGCCGTCCGTGGATGGTGCGACCCTGACCTACGCCTGGACGCAGACCGACGATTCCGGTTTTGAGGTCGAGCTGTCCAGCGCAACAACCGCCCAGCCAACTTTTACGGCACCAAGTGAGGATGCGACACTAACCTTTCAACTGGTGGTTACCGAAGAGGGGGTCGGATCAGATATGGATACCGTAACCATTACAGTTAGCGGCAGCGGTGGTGGTGGTGGTGGTAGTTGCTTCATTGACAGTATGTTCTAAATCGTACTTGCAATTATAACAGATAAAGCACTCATAAGAGGCGGAGCCGTCAGGTTCCGCCTTTTTTTTAAACTGGGGTATGCACTTAGCTCCAGCGGCTACAATATTTTGTGGTTAGCAAACCTTTGATGAACTCGTAAAAAGCTTCTCCAGGCCATACATGGCCAAATATCCGAAAGGAACTTTGCTCCGGTGCCAATACCTGTTATTTCATCATCCGGACGCATTTGCAAATGACGCCGTTCGGACTTTGGTGCCTGAGTGCCCGTTAAAAAGCTTGGTTGATCGGTTCGCGACATTATCCTTGGTGACATAGATCCCGTTTGGAAGTTTGTTCAACTCCGCGATCCCGATACTGCTTGATGCGTCCCACATCTTTTTTTCGAAAGGAGACGCATTGAAAAACAAAGGTAAAAAGGTCAACAAAAAAATGCCCGTTGCTTCAGGACTGCCAAGCGAATTCGAACAAATTAACATCAATGCCGCCGGCATCGATATCGGCTCTGAAAAACACTATGTTGCCGTTCCTAAGGGCAGAGATCCCGAAGGGCGCGATGTTCGCAATTTTGATACGTTTACCACCGATCTTATCGAGCTGGCCAAATGGTTGAAAAAATGCGACATCGATACGGTAGCCATGGAATCGACCGGCATTTACTGGATTCCTTTGTTCGAGATCCTCGAAAAAAATGGTTTCGAAGTCAGACTGGTCAATCCACGAAGCATCAAACATGCACCTGGCAGAAAGAGCGATGTGGTTGATTGCCAATGGATTCAACAGCTTCATTCCTATGGTCTATTAATCAGCGCCTTTCGTCCTGACGATCAAATCGGTGTATTGCGCTCGTATCACCGGCAACGAACCATGCTCGTCAGCCACGCCTCCACCCATATCCAACATATGCAAAAGGCGTTGGAGCAGATGAATATCAAGCTCAACAATGTGATTTCTGACATCACAGGAACCACCGGCATGAAAATTATTCGCAGTATTCTATCCGGTGAACGCAATCCTACAAAGTTAGCCAAGCATCGCGATCCTCGCTGTAAAAAAACAGACAAAGAGATTGCCAAGTCGTTGCATGGCAACTGGCGCGATGAACACTTGTTTGCCTTGCAGCAAGCCGTAGCCCTGTATGATTTTTACCAAACTCAGATTGAAGCTTGCGATCAGCAAATCCAAGCTCAGTTGAGCCGTTTCGAGGATCGTAGCAACGGCGGTGAGCTACCTCCTCCCACGGGTAAGTCCAATGTTAACGGTAAAAAACTGACCTTCGATGCCCGTGATCATCTTTACCGAATGGCCGGTGTGGACTTAACCCAGATCGTTGGTTTGAATACCCCAACGGTTTTAAGCATCATTTCAGAGGTCGGCCTCGATATGAGTCGCTGGCCCACATCGAAGCATTTTGCATCCTGGCTGGGGTTGTCTCCAGGCAGCAAGATTTCCGGTGGTAAAAATTTCAGCAGCAAAACCAAACCCAGTGCCAACCGGGCCGCCCACACTTTTCGACTGGCCGCTTACAGTCTTCATCGGAGCCAAACAGCCATCGGAGCATTTTTGAGACGGAAAAAATCTCAACTTGGAGCGCCGAAGGCGATCACCGCCACGGCACATAAGATCGCCCGCATCTTCTATGAGATGCTGAAAGCCCGTACTGAGTACACAGATTTGGGCGTCGACTATTATCAAAATCGTTATAAAGAACGCACGCTTCGTAATTTAAAACGCAAAGCAAAATATTTTGGTTTAGAGTTGGTAAATACTAATCAAGATCAATTGGTTACAACCCAATAATGAAGGTTGAGTTCCTTGGAAGTCGCCAAAAAGATATTTCTGAAATTTGCCAACCTATGATTTCAGATGGTTACCAAGTGTCAACGGTCGCGAAGAACTGAGCCAATTTGGGTCGTTAAAAATGAGCCACACGCCCCTATCTACTGAATGGCATTTATTGATTCCTCCATATTTTTCCCCTTCAAACGGTAGCTGTTTCCATTGATCGTTATCACTACGCTATGGTGAAGGAGACGATCCAATATCGCAGTGACGATGATTTGATCCTGAAGCAATTCCGCCCAATCGGAGAAGGCCTTGTTAGACGTGATTACGGTACTGGCCTTTTCATAGCGGGTGGCTACAAACTGAAAGAACAGATTGCATTCCTGTCGGTCGATGGGCGTGTACCCAACCTCATCCACGATCACAAGTGAGGATTTATAGTAGCTTCGCCCCTTGCCGGGACGCCCCGCTTCATGGTCCTTCTTCAGTTTGACGATCAGGTCCGCCATGGTTGTGAAATAGATGCTCATACCCGCTTGGCAGGCTTTTAAAGCCAAAGATACAGCCAGGTGCGTCTTGCCAACACCGGGAGGGCCAAGAAAAATGACATTTCCATTTTGGCGAATGAATGTCAGATCAAATAACGACATGACACGCCTACGATCCAGTTTGGGCTGGAAGGTAAAATCGAATTCATCAATACCCTTTGTGAACGGTAATCCTGATATCTTCAGGGCCGTTTCAATCCGGCGTTGTTCCTTCTGCGCCACTTCTTCCTCAAGCAAGTCATCCAAAAAGCTGAGATAGCTTTGGCTGTTTTGCTCGGCGGATTTAACGATACTGTCCAGGATCTCCCGTATCCTGGGCAAACGCAGCCTGGTCAAATTGGCTTCAATGCGATTGGCCACCAATGTGTCCGTCATAATTGTACCTCCTGTGCGAACTGCTCGTAGGTATCAATCGGGCGGATATCCACCGGTATGTCATACAGGGGCTTATTCGGGCTGATGGTGCATTTGGCGCGGCCCTTACCCTGCTTAGGATGAGCGTATTTGCGCCGGTTCATCTCACGGTCCTTTTTCAGTTCCGCATAAAAGCGCTTGTCTTGAACAAGATTACCTTTGGACGAAGGGATTGTATAAATGACGACCAGACGGTTATCGTCAAAGATCCGCAGGGTACATTCCTTAACTCTCAGAACAACGGTTTTCCCCACCAGCTTGTGCGGGACAACAAAGCCATTGCCTTCGAATCTAACCGTACAATCCTTATGGACTTTCCTGAAGATCCTGTAGGAAGTATCGAAAGGCTGTCGTGGTAACTGGCTAAGATGTGGTTGTTCTCTTTCAAAACGGTCAGCGACGACTTCGTGGGTGGTGCCATGTATCCGCTGATCTTTTATTCGTAACCAACGGTTCAGATCTTTGTTGGCTGTTTCGAGGCAAGCGTATCCATAGCCGCGCCAAAAGCCCTCACGGATGAAGGTGTAAGGTCTCTCGACCTTTCCCTTCACCCAAGCCGCATAGGCTGGTGCCACCCGTGGGATGAACCCGTAATGCAGAGCAAAACCGATCAATGTATCGTTGAATTTGTCTCGTCCCGCTATCCGACCAATGTAGACATTTTTCATCCGGTCATACAAAATTTCGGTGGGCACGCCGCCGAAGTAGTCGAAGGCCCGGATATGGCAATCCAGAAAAGTCGTCAGGTCGCAGTGTCTAATCAGCTCTGCATAGATTTTACGAGAGTAGCCCAAAATTATTGAGAAGAGATATAATTTCTCGACGTTTCCATCGGCATGCTCAACCTGAAACTCTGCAAAATCTACCTGTGCCTGGTAGCCGGGCTCTGTTTCAAATCGCATGTAGGCAACCTTTTGGTGTTGCCCCTTTAGTTGGGCTACCCGGCGTTTGACGATTTCGTAGCTTCCGGTAAACCCCATGTTGACCAGTCTGTCGTAAATCCAGGTCGCCGTATAGTCGTCTTCGGAAAGCCAAGCGTCTATATTGTCCTTAAATGGGTCAAGCAGGCTTCTGCGCCGCCTGGGTTCTGCTGGGGCAAGGATCAACTCCGGATCATCAATGTATTTTTTAACGGTGTTACGGCTGACGCCAAGCTTCCTGGCAATTGCTCGCTGGGTCAGTCCCTTGCGGTGCAAAGTGAGAATATCCAAAATGGTCTCCTTTTTTTCAAAGGTTGAACCTCCTGATTAGTTCTTAGTGAAAAATGCTCACATTAAGCATTTCCCACCACGATGGGTGGCTCAATCTTAAACGACCATTTTTGGCTCAGTTTATCACGACCATTAACACCAAGTCGTAATTTGAAAAGTTCGACTTTTTACGAGACTGTCAACCTTTGTTTTGAATTGGTTCTTATCCTATACATAAAAATGAAGCGTACGGTATTCTTAAACAATTCATACGACGATAATCACTTCTCAAAAGCAAAGTGTGTAAGGGTGAAGACTTCGCTTTAAATCTCATAATACCGCCTTGTTTAATGAGATATCGTTAGTCAGAATTGGATACTTTCAATACAATTTCTTGTTTAGACTGTATTCAAGTGTATTCCTCAGTTTTAAAATTATAATAAAATGTGGTATCCAAAATGTTGCATTAGTTGAGTGTCTACGGATGCATTGATAATTGAAATTGCCTCATCAGATAATTTTTCTCTCCATTTTTCGGCTAAATAGTATTGCCTATAGTAGTTACTATTTTTGTTTTTGTCTTTTGTTGACCGCTCGAAATTAACAAATTTATCATGCTTTTTGGGGATAGAAAATTTGCTGCTGATGTCATCTATGATTTTATTAGGGTTTTCAAAAATACTTTCCGTTGTAATTTGCAGCGATTTTTTTCCTTTTAGTTGCAAGTAGGATTTGTTTTTTAAATTCCAAAGTTCTATCGGGCTCTTCAGTTCTAATTTGATATTGTCTCTGCCGATAGTTTTCCAAGGGGTTTGTAAGAATTCTTCGAAGCTGGGTTTCAAGGAATAGTATTGATGGTAAGGGTTTCGATGTAAAGAAATGAGCCATGAGTAAGGGTTTTTGGTAATTGTAATAAAGTACAGGTATTCATTGACAATACCGTAAGAATTAAGTCTTTGTAAGGGTTTGACCAGCGTATGCTTCCATCCAAGATTTCTTCTGTATGTTAAAAAAAAATAGATATCTTTCACTATGTCTTTACCAGGCAATAATCTCTGTAATTTTAATATGAATTGAGGAGCTACTCCAGAGACTTCCTTAGCAATTAAGTTTAAATCAATAAGCTTGCTCATGTAGTTGGTGTTGGTATTTCGTTCTCCATATATTTTGATTCTGTGAATCATTGTGCACCTCTATTCGATATCTTAAAAAATAATTAAAAAATTGCGAAAATGCATAAGAAGTTTATCGCTATCAAAATGCTTACTTTAATAAAAGCAATCCCTATTTGATTTGTTTGATCATTATGTAAGTATACCATAACTTACTGTAATTGAAAATATATTTCAGCCGCTCGAACCTATTTTACTATAAACCAGTCCGGTGAGTTGTTGATTGAATATATCTCATATATGCTTAGCAACGAAACGAGACCATTTGTATCGTATTGAAAATATGGCGGATAAATCTTATTTCTTGCAGGGTTGCTTTTTTTGTGATATTAATGTTTTCGAGTTATAAATTGAAATTTCAGCTTTTTTTCACAAGCTTCATGGCCCATGGCTACTATGTAGTTTTTATAACAACCCGATTTGTATGGTAGTATCGATTCAATTGTCTATGGTATGTTATAGTGGTACCACTCAATGTTCATATTCAATATCGGAGTCCCAACATTTGAGATAGCTTAATGAGGAACGATAACATGATTAACCATAAAAAAGAATCTATCTATTTGCATTTTAAATTGCCGCTTTGTTTAAGTTATTCAATTGCAGCAATTGCTATTCTGTTTTTAGCAATGTGTTCATATGCATATGCTGCCGAAAGTAAATTGACATCGAAGCTTTATTTTTCAGGAGGATATGATGATAATATCACATACGTCCGGAGTGAGAAAATAGATTCTTCAATACTGAAAGCTGAGCCAGGAATTGAATGGGATTACAAGTCGTTGCTATCATCTTTAAAAATTATAGCAGATTTAGATATGCTGGCATATCTTGATGACAATGATTATAATCGTATTGATCAAAACTACAGTTTGCAAGGAAAGCATCGTTTCACTGAACGTTGGGATACGCGAATTGGTTTGCAATATACTCAAGATACGACTCTAAATACGTACCTGGAGGAAACTGGCCAGTTGACAAATCAGGTTGACAGAGATTTTTATTATGGAACCGCTGGTTTTTCTTATGAGATGACACAAGTTTCGATTTTAGATATTGATTATAGATATCAGCATGCCGAATATGAAAAAGATATTTACTCAAATTATGGATTGCACCGATTAAATATAAGGTATCGTCATCGACTTAAAAATGAAATCGATACATTTTTGTTAGGCCCATCTTTTTATCATAGAGAGAATGATTCCAATGATACCGATTATATATCATTGGATATGGGGTGGAAACGCAAATGGAGCGAAATTACAAATAGTTTTGCTTCTATTGGTGCCCGTTATGCTACAATGGAAGATAACGATGGGAATGATAAGGATAGGTGGGGTGTTAAAGCCAAATTAGATCTAATTCATCGTGGAATTAAATCCGATATTACTTTTAAATATTATCACGATCTATCAACGCTGGCGCAAGGAACGGATGTGAATGTTGATAACTTTCATCTTGAATATCAATATATGCTTGCGGAACGATTTGGCGTAGGTCTTAGAGGGCGTTTGGTTTTTACTTATGGTCTTTTTGACAAAGAACAAGATTCTGTAGATAATCGATACTATAAAATTGGCCCTTACTTATTCTATAGATTGTCAAAAAATTTAAAACTATACTTAAGATATAGATATCAAATTACCTCTGATGACTTAATAGAAAATGAAAACACAAATGATCGAAGCAGCGCTTGGATTGAGATTAGATATGAAGCGCCTTTTTCTTTCAACTCTTAACCCTGTATATAATTAGCTCAAATAACGAAACGAATAAGGATCGATCGTAAGAGCGAAGAGAGCTATGATTGTATTCGGTTGTTGAACCAGCCTGATGTTGGTGGATTGTTTGTTTGGTGGCTGGACGGAAACCCTTTTTATAAAGAGTTCTTAGCCAGGATTGATTGCTATTCATTAACATGAACAAGGTTTACTTTGGTGTGCGGCATCGCTAAATATGGCACAATTTCTGATGAAAATGGGGTAACACTTTTCCCGCCTTTTTGATTTTGATCAGATCCTTTTTAAGTAGGCACTGCTTGGCAACGATTCTCCATTCCACGTTTGTGATAACCCGGGTTGCGATTTCTGCGGCTAGGTCCAGGATCCATTGGTAGGCGGTTTTCCTTTGTAAAGGTCCAATAGACCCCACCTTAACAAGCGTCACCAGATTTGTCATGGTGCGCTCACAGTGTGTGGAAAAGATTTTGGATCGGACGCGGAGTCGGTTAACTTGGAAAAAGAACTTGCGACAGCGTATCGTTGTCGAGATTTTTAGGCAAGAGAGCCTGGTAATCTTCCGGCGTTTCGGCAAAAGGCAATTTGGCAAACAGGTAGCGTAGGTAGGCGTACGGCTCCAGACCATTGGCCTTTGCAGTTTCGATCAGACTGAAAAAGGTGGCACTGGCTTCGGCCCCCCTGGGCGCTCCCGAGAACAGCCAGTTTTTTCGGCCCACCACAAACGGCCGAATGGCATTTTCGGCAACATTGTTGTCGGGTTTCAGGAATCCGGCTTCGGTATAGCCAACAAGTTTGTCCCATTGATTCAGGGTGTATTGGATAGCCTTGCCGAGCAGGCCTTTGGGAGGAACCTGCGGATGATAGGTATCCAGCCAGGTCTTGAATTTATCCAGGATCGGCTCGGACTTCTCCTGCCGCAATTCAAGTATTTGCTCATATGAGAGATCGTTTTTCCGAGCATATCGTTCGATGTCGTACAGCGCGCCAATATATTCCAATGCTTCGTCGGCAAGGTTCTTGGATGTTTTTTGCTTGCCACGCTTGCGGCCCTTGTTCACTTCGACGAATTTACGCCGGGCATGCGTCAGGCATCCAAGATGAGTAATACCCTCTTTTTGGGAAAGCTGATCGTAGCCGCTGTAACCGTCGCTTTGAACGTAGCCTGTATAGTCGTCCAGCATATCGTGCACCACCTTGCCACTACGGGTTGGATGGTATTGATATAGCACCACGGGGGCGCCCAACGGTCCGCCGCAAAATACCCACATATACGACTTTGTGGTATTGTTGCGTCCCGGTTCCTGGAGAACTTGAAATGGGCTTTCGTCGATATTGATCACAGGCCCGCTTCGAATTTCCTGTTGCAAAAGTTCGATGATCGGTTGACTGCAACCGGCGGTTTCGATCATCCAGTTGGCCATGGTGGACTTTGAGATATCGACGCCCAGGCGGCCGAATATTTTTTGTTGGCGGTTCAGGGGAATCGCATCGGCAAATTTCGATGTGGCAACGTGCGCCAGCAGACCCTCGGTGGCGTTGCTTTTGGGGATCAGTTGTTTTACCGGTGGTGCGATTTTGACCGTGGGGCCATCGTCCTCGACGCCTTCGCAAGCCTTGCAGGCATATTTGGGGCGAACGTGACGAATCACCCGAATCTTGGGCGGAACGTAATCGAGTTTCTCGCAGATCTCTTCGCCGATTCGGCTCAATTCTGCGCCACACGCACAACGTTTCTCGTCTTCAGAGATATCGTGGATAACCTCGACTCGCGGCAGTTCCTCGGGCAATGGCTTGCGGCCACGTTTTTTACGGGTATGCTCTGGAACGACGATTTCGTCATCGTTTTGAATCGGTTCAACAGGCTTATCCGGGGCGAACAACTGAAGCTGGTTGGGATTGACAGTAGGGATGACTTCGCTTTTGCGACCGAACAGCTCGTTCTTCAGCAGCCGGTTCATCTCCTCTAAATACTCGATCTGCTGCTTTTGAGAGAAAACGATCTGCTTTAAGGACTGGGCGTCTTCAGGCAAGTTTGTCAGTTCCGAAGTCATGCCCGTTAAGTATCATAACTGACTGTAATTGTAAATGTTTAAACGATGTAAAATGCTATTTTCTCAGCTTGCGAAACGGTAGGTTAAACGGCTATGTGCGTGCGTATAATCCAGGCCGGCAAGAAGCCACTCGAGCTCCTTCGTCTCAAGAGAAACGACTTCGTCTGTTGACGTGGGCCAATGGAATCGCTGCTTCTCAAGTCGTTTGTGCCATAAGGCAAAACCGTTTTGATCCCAGTAAAGAATTTTAATCATGTTGCGGCGCCGGTTGCAGAAAACGAACATGTCGCCGGTAAAAGGATTATGTCTCATGGCCTGCTCGACCAAAACTGACAGCCCATTGATCGACTTGCGCATATCCGTATCGCCAACGGCCAGATAGACCTGTTGCGGGTAATCGGGCAGCATCATAAACCTGCCACGAGATTAACCAAACGGGTTAATTGTTCCGAGCCATCCAGCCCTTCTATCTCAATGGAACATCCGTTTGGCATGAGAACGCGAACGGTTTGCGGATGAGGCATTGGATTGGCGGAAAGTCTTATGGGCAAAAACGAAACATTCGTTTGCTTTTTTAAAATCCGTCGTCGCCAGTAATAAAACCGATGAGATTTGAGATGGTGTTGACGGCAATAGGCGAGTTGGCTCAGGCCGCTTTGTTCCCATTGTTCAAGATGGCTCTTCCAAAATTCTCGTTTTCCTTGGTCGCTTTGCTGATCGAAATCTTTTGGTATGTGGTGCCCTCCTTTTTTTGAAGGGTATATTGCCATGACGTGTTGGATCTGTGAAGATGTGGTTTATTGGACCTTTACTTTCCTTTGACGTTTGGTGTAGTGGATACGGTCCTCCTTGAAAAAGGTTCCGCAGGCCGTTTTATTGTCCAGGCAGCGCCTGTGCATGTGGTTTAGCTCATGGGCCGCGTTTTCTGATAGGATGAACAACGCATCCTTCGATTTTGCTTTCCACTGCCAATGCTTGAGAAAGGTTTTAAACACCCCCTGGGTTCTCTCGATGGCACCATTGTATGACGGTTTACGCGGCGGGCTGTTGATGGGGATCACCCATGCATCTTCCAGCACGTCGTTTAATGTTGGATGGTTAAGGTTGCTGCCGTTATCCCGTTTGCAGAACAGTGGCGGCCCGAAGCGGCCGAACAGATACGAAAGATGTCCGGCCACCTCATCGCCACAGGGCAACTGATCGGAGCCGATGGGCGGCCGTTTATAACGAGAACACAGATCCGTCAGGTTGTGGAGGTGGAGCGTTCCGAGGACTGCGGTATCCCTTTGCCGGCAATCGTCAATGGCCCAGGCAAGATTCGGTCGCAGCCAGCTGACATGGCAGGTTTCTGACCAGTTCGTTCAATTCCCTGCGGGAGATGCTCCCGGCGTAGGCGCCATGAAGTTCTCCGGTGCCATGGCTGCGTTTGGGGCCGTGATCCAAATCCCGGATCTTTTTTTTGAGTTCACCCAGGTTCAGCGGCCGGGCCTTTTTGGGGCCATGTTTTTCCACGGCGTTCTTCCCGTTGGCAAGACGCTGTTTCCACTGCATCAGCGTTCGATAACTGAGCCCCACCTGGTTTGCCAGACTATCATACGGTAGTGAAAATTTGGATTTTACCGTCTCGATCATGGTTATTGCCTGTTGTATCCGTTCATTTTTTTTCGTCCGGTCGTAACCGGTTTTGGGAAGCTTCAGGTCCATCAACACATCCTTTAAGGCCATTTTGTGGTTCAGCAGCTCGATCTCCCGATCTCCCGTTTCGCTTCCAACAGCTGCTTCTCCAATATTTGGCAAGGGTTGTACGAAGAATCCGGAGGGCGCCCCGGATGCAGGTCGGTCACCCCCTCGAGCAGGGCAGACAGTCCCCGCTGCTCCCATTTGTAAAAGGTCTTGCGGGAGATACCCAGCTGCTTGGCCGCCTGACGGGCGGTCATCAGCCCGCAGCGAACCTTCATGATCAACTCGGCCCTCAACCTGGCAGTTTGCGGTGTCGATGCATGGTTGGCCATAGTCATCCTCTGTTAACCTCCACTGGTTGGGTTCGCTTTCTGGAGGGCTTTGAGTTGCTTTTCAAAACGGCCGTTCGGGCCGGCCAGTATTTTTATCAATCAGTCGTGACAGCCAATGGTTTAGCGGCGCAAAGGGGTCTTTCTGTTTCGGGTCCAGGGCCTTGAGCATTCCCTCGATTGCCAGATTCTGCCACTGGCCCAAGAGCGTCGGGCTGATGGACAGTTCCTGGCATACCTGGGATGTCGTCCGCCTTTCGGTCCAGATCAACAACACGGCCGTGATTTTCTGCTGTGGTTCGAATACCCTGCGAGTTCTTTGGCTTGTCTTCATGATCTATATCCTTTCTTGCGTCATACACAAGTTCTTTTTCCTGGCCGGCGGCTTCATCGTCCACCAGCATCCGGACTTTACCTTTTTCCGCCCGGATGACCACGCTCTGGCCTGCCATGCGGCCCACCATATAAAAAGGGGCCACCGGTCGGCCCCGAAGGGCAAGTTCCAGAACGTTCTCCGCTACGCCGTGTTGCAGTGTCTTTTTCAGGTCGTGGGCGATCTCGAAGAACCGGTCGGCAGGGCACAGGCCGCCGATGCCCTGGTGGGGTCTTTTGTGATTGTAATATGAAACCCAGAAAGCGGTTCGCTCTACCGCCTGATCAAAGCTGTCGAACTGGGCCCTTTGGAGGAATTCGTTTTGGATTGATTTCCAGAATCGCTTGATCTTGCCAAGTGTCATCGGGTGGTGCGGGCGAGATCGGATGTGCTTCACGCGGTCTTTTTTCATCTCTTTTTCGAAGCGGGTCTTCCCCCGCCAGTTCGTGTGCTGGCGCCCGTTGTCGGTGAGCATCTCCTTGAGCACGCCGTACTCTGCAATACCTCGGTGATAGGTTTCCAGCACGTGCTGGGCGGTCTGGCTGCGATACATCCCCAGGGAGGTAATGTGACGGCTGTAGTCATCGATGAAGCCGATCAGGTAGGCATTCCCCCCGGCCAACCCGAACGTCATGATATCGCTTTGCCACAACTGGTTGGGGCGGGACCTCTCGAAGAACCGGGGCTTGGAAGGATTTTTTACCGGCTTGCGCTTGGCTTTGTTTACCAACCCCTCCTCGGACAGCGTTTTGTGTACCGTTGATTGGCTCGTGGGGATCATGAAAAATCGTTTGAGCACATCAGCAATCCACCGCGGTCCATATTCCGGGTGGGCTTTCTTTACCGCCACCATCCACTGCCGAACCTCGGGGGGCACCCTGATTTTGCCCCCGGATGGATGTTTGATTTCTAATCCGGAAGGCCCACTCTGCCGATACGATCTTACCCATCGGCCAATGACTGACCGGCTGACACCGAACTGTTCGGATAAAAGGGAGGCGCTGTATTCCTCTTCCAGAAAAAGCTTGACGATTTTGAGCCGGAATTCAACCGGGTACGCCCAGACCCGGGTGCCTCTCGCTCCCCCGTTTGATTTCTTTTTCTTCTTTTTTTTCATGGGGCACTCCTTTCAGCAATTCTCGGCGAAAAAATTCATTCCGTAAATTCAGATAATCATAGACTTTCTCAAACTTATTTTTCGCACTGTTAATAATACGAAAACACCATAACCCACTGATATAGTTGCAAATAATTTTTGTCTAGACATCCGCCCTTTTTTGTTGTATGTTTTCAGTGGGTTACGGAAAGGCGGGCGGATGCATCAAAAAAAACATCTCAGCTTCTCTGCCATGCGAAAAAAAATGTCAGAGCGATTCAGGATGATCGATGATAGCCGACAAGAGGCTAAAGTCGATTATTGTGTGCATGACTGCCTGATGAGTGCCTTTGCCATGATGGTATTCCAAGACCCTTCCATGCTCGCCTTCCAGCGCAGGCTGGAAGAGTCGATACAACAAAACAACCTCAAAGCGCTTTTCCAAGTCTCATCCATCCCAAAAGATTCTCAATTGCGCGATGTCCTCGACGGTTTGTCGAACGAGTCCATCGATTGCATCTTCGATGACCTGTTCAGCGGCCTACAGCGCGGGAAGCATTTGGTGCACTATCAAGTCCTCGATGGTTACTATCTGGTAGCCATTGACGGCTCTGAATATTTTTCTTCAGAAAAAATCCATTGTCCCCATTGCCTGATCACAAAATCGAAAAAGAAAACCCGATACCACCATCAGATTCTTCAAGCCGCAATGGTTCATCCGGATAAAAGGCATGTTATTCCCTTTGCACCCGAGCAGGTCGCCAACACCGACGGTACGGAAAAGCAGGACTGTGAAATCAATGCCGGCAAACGGTTAATTCGTGACCTGCGTAAACGTCATCCCAAGATAAAATTCATTATCGGTGGCGATGGGTTATACTCCAAGCAGCCTTTCATCGATGAGGCCAAACAGGAACGGATGTCTTTTATTTTTGTGGCGAAACCGTCCGATCACAAAATCCTTTTCGAATGGGTCAATGAACTGACCCAATTGGGCGAAGGTGGCCATCTGACTATCGATGCCCCATCCAACGATCGCTGTCACACCTACCGTTGGATCAACCAGGTTCCTTTAAACGGGACGAAAGATGCCGACAACGTAAACTTTTTTGAATACCAGATTGTCAAAGACGGAAAAACAACCTATCGAAATAGTTGGGTGACCGACATCTTCATCGATGAAAAAAATATCAAAGAGTTAGTGCGGTGCGGACGCGCCCGCTGGAAAATTGAAAACGAGACTTTTAACACCCTGAAAAATCAAGGTTATCATCTCGAGCACAATTTCGGTCATGGAAAAAACAATTTGTCGATGATCTTTTTCATCCTCAACCTACTGGCTTTTTTCTTCCATCAGATTTTCGAATTGACCGATCCTTTATATCAAAAATGCCGTGGCAAATTCAGTTCCCGTAAAGAATACTGGAATCAACTACGCTGTACATTCCGCATTTTGATTTTCAGAAGTTGGGACCATCTTTTGACCTATCTTTTCGATCCACCGATGTTGGAGCCCCCTTAACTTCAATTCAGTCCATCCATGTTACCCCCCCCTATAATCCGGTTTTTCTTTCTGCCGGCGACGCACAGCTACGACCAAATTCTATCGAACAGGCAATAAGAATACTCATGGCCAATCTTTGCGGCCGGCATTGTGCTGCTCAACTGACAAATTTCCATCAATCTGCCTTGGCGATTCGCCCCTCTTTAACAATTTACGTGTTCAGCGAGAATTGCTGCACTCCTTTCGATGTAATTGATTCTTACACTCGGGAGTGTTACCCTATTTTTTTCAGATCCGCTGTGCCATTAACTGGAAACTAAGACAGCCATGCTGAGCCCTTCCGCTACAGGTGCAATTGGATAGTTACAGTTTTTTCCGGAATAATTACGAAACTTTCACTCGTTTATATTTTTTGGGTTTTGGATAT
Organism: uncultured Desulfosarcina sp.; assembly: GCA_963668455.2. GTDB lineage: Bacteria > Desulfobacterota > Desulfobacteria > Desulfobacterales > Desulfosarcinaceae > Desulfosarcina. Next base: position 253,863 of record CAXXOY010000005.1, on the reverse strand, counting down.
TTTTTTCATGTGGAATAAAAATAATTATTATAAATGGTTAAGGTGCTGCATCAATTGGTATGAAGTGATGGCAGGCAATTTGCTGTGCCTATCCAAATTAGATAGCTTGCTGGCCTGAATATGTATTGCTGCTTCATACCCTAAACTGCGACTAAAATTGAATATGAAAAAGACTAATTTTGCGACTATTTGTCATCTAACCTTCATTTTGTTTTCTTTGCTTTTTACACTATCCACGACAAGCACTGCCTATGCCATGAAAATTCAGCTGCAATGGGATGCATCAGCATCCAATCCTGATGGTTATCGGGTCTTTCACCGTGTCGCAGGCAACAGTTATGATTATGATAATCCAAGTTGGGAAGGATCAAAAACTACTTGTTCTATTACTGGTTTATCCAAAACAATTGACCATTATTTCGTGGTGCGCGCTTATGACGGTTCTTTGGAAAGTCACAATTCAAATGAAGCACAGTATGAGGCACCCTCTTCGGAAGATAGTAGCGATAGCACACCTCCCGTTTGGTCTGGTGCGACCAGTGGGATTGGACTCGCTGAGGACAACGGTACTGGCGGTAGCGTGAGTGTGGAATTTGGCACGGCTGAGGATAAGGTAGATAATACAGATTTAAATTTTAATGTATATTATGCTAAAACTAAAAATTGGAACAATAATAATTGGTTAAAAAATAATGTTGTATCAGATGTTACGGTGTCTGGTGGAACCACTTTTACAAATAAAGCCACCATAAATGGATTGACAAACAATGTTAGTTACAAATTTGGAATCAGAGTAGAGGATCAATCCGGTAATGAGGACACTAATACTCAGACAATGAAGGCGACACCAACCGTTCAAGAATCTTCTGACACATTTTGTCTAATGATGAGCACTAACTCAAATCGCTCAGGTGCTAATTACCTAGATGATCAAAGTGCTGACGGCGATATCTATGTGTTTGTTTCCCCATCGACCAATATTTACTGGGTTAAATTTTCAATAGACGGGAAAAAGAAGTGGCTCGACAGGGCTGCGCCTTTTGATTTAGAAGGCGGCACCGATCGTGAAGCCGATCCATTCGATGCAAGTTCTTTGAGTAGTGGATATCACACGATCACTGCAATGATCAGGACGTGCGATGGCGATACTGAGACGATTAGTGCAACACTTCATGTTTACTCAAGTGAGTCAGGTTCCAGTGGCTCAGACGAATCTGGATCCGACAGCCCAAGTGATTCCGACTATAACCAATGGTTAAGCTATTCAGCAGATCGTTCTAACAAGGCAGCTTTGGACGGTTCAACGGTAAGCGGCGATATCTATGTGTTTGTTTCCCCATCGACCAATATTTATTGGGTTAAATTTTCAATAGACGGAAAAAAGAAGTGGCTCGACAGGGCTGCGCCTTTTGATTTAGAAGGCGGCACCGATCGTGAAGCGGATCCATTCGATGTAAGTTCTTTGAGTAGTGGATATCACACGATTACAGCAATGATCAGGACGTGCGATGGCGATACCGAGACGATTAGCTCAGAGATCTATGTCACAAATTCCAGCAGTGGCTCAGACGAATCTGGATCCGACAGCCCAAGTGATTCCGACTATAACCAATGGTTAAGCTATTCAGCAGATCGTTCTAACAAGGCAGCTTTGGACGGTTCAACGGTAAGCGGCGATATCTATGTGTTTGTTTCCCCATCGACCAATATTTATTGGGTTAAATTTTCAATAGACGGAAAAAAGAAGTGGCTCGACAGGGCTGCGCCTTTTGATTTAGAAGGCGGCTCCGCTAGTCAAGCAAACCCTTTCGATACTAGCTCTTTGAGCAATGGATCTCATACTTTCACTGTGTTGATAAAGATGAATGATGGCACTTCCATGACAATTAATGATCGTGTAGAGGTGCAAAACTAGACACAAAACGATCATGAGGTTACAGTCTGGTTTAAAAAAATAACAAGAAAGGGTGGCTCTTATACCGAGCCACCCTTGCGGTTTTTTTACCTGATTTATCGATCGTCATTATTATCAGTAAAGAGGATGAAATAATGAAGAGTTGGTGGAGGCGGCGGGAGTCGAACCCGCGTCCGAAAATATTCCACGCAGATATCTACATGCTTATCCTGATCTCTAAGTATCGCATTCGCAAGTCTCCATCAGGCAGGGTACTGCAAAGGCTATCCTGCTAAAAGTTCGCCGCTGCTGTAGCAGGCATTCAGCATTGGCTATCCCACTAGTCGACGTTCTATCCAGATTCGCGGGAAAAACCCGGTAGAACGGTAGCACTAAGCTGCTACGGCGTAGTTATAATCGTCAGCGATTATATTTATTTCCCACCAGTTTTACGAGTCGGTGAGAGCTCGGCATGCAATCTGAGCTTCTTTATCCCCGTCGAAGCCGTTTCGCCCCCAATTTTTAAAAGATCATCAATCAATCTAAGATAACGTTCGGCATGTTAATTGTCAATAACAGCCTGAACGTAAAAAAGCCTCCGGCTGCCTTTTTAAGGTGCGGAGGCTTTTTTATTTTAGGGGAAATGATTTTATTCGCCCAAATACGCCTTGCGAATTTCAGAATTGACGAGCAGCTTTTTAGCGTCGTCTTCCAGGGTAATGGTGCCGGTTTCAAGCACGTACCCACGTGTTGCAGCTTGCAGGGCCAGGTTGGCATTTTGTTCGACAAGCAGGATGGTGGTGTCTTCTTTTTGGTTGATATCGTGGATGATTTCAAATATTTGTTGGACAATCAAAGGCGCCAGTCCCAGGGATGGCTCATCGAGGAGCAGCACCTTGGGGCGGCTCATCAAGGCCCGGGCAATGGCAAGCATCTGCTGCTCTCCACCGGAAAGGGTACCGCCGTGTTGTTTACGGCGGTCGCTCAAAATGGGAAACAGATCGAACATGCGTTGTCGGTCTTTTTCCACATCGGCGACATCCTTGCGGTAAAACGCGCCTAATGTAAGGTTTTCGTCAATGGACAGCCTTGGGAAGATTCGGCGGCCTTCAGGTACCTGACATAGACCCATGGGGGGGAGAATTTCCGGAGCCTTGCCGTTGATTGGTTTTCCCATGTAAAGAATTTCACCACGTTCGATGGGCAGAATACAGCAGGTGGCCATAAGGGTCGAGGATTTGCCGGCCCCATTGGCGCCAATGATGGCAACGATTTCTCCTGGATAGACCTTCAGCGATATTCCCTTCAGGGCCTTGATGTTACCGTAGCCGGCGTAAACATCCTTGAGTTCTAAAATCGGTTCGGCAGCCATTTATTCCTCCATTTCCTCGGATCGTTTGCCCATTCTTTTGGCCGGGATGAGGCCGGCGGGCCGGAAAAGCATCATGACCACCATGGCCGCCCCAAAGGCGAGCATGCGATAAAGCTCAAATTCACGAAATACTTCCGGTAGAACAATCAGGGCAGCGGCGCCAAGAATAATGCCAGGAATGGAACCCATGCCGCCCAGCACAACCATGCTGAGAACCATGGCCGACTCCAGGAAGGTAAAACTCTCCGGGCTGACACAGCGCATGCGCGCGCAGAAGAAGGCTCCGGCCAGACCGGCGAAGAGAGCGCCCATCCCATAGGCCAGAAGCTTTAGTTTAAAGGTGTTGACACCCATCAGCTCGGCGGCGGTTTCGTCCTCGCGAATGGACTCCCAGGCCCGGCCGATTCGTGAAAAATTCAAGTTGCGCACCGATATGATCGTGATAATGGCCAGAGCCAAGGCGATATAATAAAGAAAATGCAGCTTTTTGATTGCAAACATCTCAAAGCCCAGGCCCCCGTTGAAGGTTGGAATCAGTATGCTGGGCGGTTTCACCCCAAGAATACCGTTGGGACCGTTGGTCAGTTCCATCCAGTTGTTCAGGATCAGTCGGACGATTTCACCGAACCCCAGAGTGACGATGGCCAGATAGTCACCGCGCATACGAAGTGTGGGATAGCCGATGAGGCAACCGGCGATAAGGGCCAGGATGGCGGCAATGGGCAGGGACATCCAGAAGCTCATGCTGTAATGCATATTGAGCAATGCATAGGTATAAGCCCCAACACCGTAAAAGGCGATGTAGCCAAGATCCAGCATGCCGGCCAGCCCCACCACGATATTGAGCCCGAGGCCCAGGCAGACATAAATGAGAACATTGATAGCCACGTCCTGGGCATAGCGGGAGGTAAACACAGGGAAGAGGCAGGCTGCAACCAGGCCGGCAACGATCCAGACCCAAGGGGGTAAAATACCGGCGCCGGCGATCAGTTTTTCTCGCGTGCTCGATAATGGGCGGGCGATGGGGTCAAGATTGCCGCTTTTGTTGGCAACATGAATGATCACACAGATGAATGACCCTACGGCGATATAAATCCAGAGCGTAAAGGAATTGACGAAAGAGAAGGTTCCGTCGGCATGAATTCCCAGGAGGGGCCAGATCAGGCCCATCAGCCAGAGCAGGCCGATGGTGTATGTTTTCCAGATTTTTTTAAACTCGTGTATCATCGATGTTCTCACCCATGATTCCAGTCGGTTTGAAGTAAAGCACGGCAATCAGAATGATAAAGGCGAACACGTCCTTATATTGTCCTGAGATGTAGCCGGCGCCGAAAATTTCGACCATGCCGATAATCAGACCACCCAGCATGGCGCCGGTGATGTTGCCGATGCCGCCCAGAACCGCCGCAGAGAATGCCTTGATCCCGGGGACAAATCCCATGTCATAGCGAACTGACCCGTAGTAAAGGCCCACCATGATTCCCGCGGCTGCGGCCAATCCGGCGCCGATGGCAAAGGTCAGCGAGATGATTCGGTTGCCACTGATGGCCACCAACGACGTCATCACCTTGTCCTGGGCCGTGGCGCGCATGGCCATACCAATTTTGGTTTTGAAAACCAGCAGGTTCAACGCAACCAGCAGCAAGATCGTTCCACCGACGATCATCATTTGCAGTACACTGATGCTGATGTCGCCGAAAACAAGGCCGCCGGAGAATTTCTCACCCGGATAGGGTTTGTCAAAAACACCCTGGGTAAGCATCATTGCGTTTTGAAGGAAGATGGACATCCCCAGCGCAGACAGCAGCACCGCCAGCCGGGATTGGCGCCGCAACGGCTTGTAGGCCACTTTTTCAACACCCATGGCCAAAAATGCGCAGTAAGCCATGGTAAGGGCGACGGAGGCGATCAGGCAAAACCAGGGGTGCGAGTCCATCAGGCCACGGCCGGCGAAGTAGTTGAGGAGAATCACACCAACGTAGCCACCAGCCGCGAAAAATTCACCATGGGCGAAATTAATCAGTTGGATGACACCGTAAACCATGGTGTATCCAAGTGCGATGAGCGCATAAAGGCCGCCCAGTGTCAGGCCGTTTATCAGTTGTTGAATGAAGTATTCCATAGTTTGTTTTCTGTATCGCAATCGGCAAGGAGCATTGTTGACGCAGGTCCGGTCCAAGCCGAACCCGCGTCGTTTAGCCATTCGTGGATGGGTACTATTTTACGATGCCTTTTTCCGGTGTCCAGTACAGCTTGTATTCGCCACCATCGATTTTGAAGGCCACATAGGACGACCCGCTGTCTCCATTGGGTTTGAACTTGATATGCTTGGAAGCGCCGTTGTAATCCAGCTTCATCATTTCAGCCTTGATTTTGGCCGGATCGGTGGTGCCGCCGGCGTTATTGATGGCGGTCATCAATGAGTAAGCCGCATCGTAAGCGTAGGTTCCGTAGGCGCCGATCTGTCCATATTTGGCGGTGAACCGCTTTGCGTATGCCTTGTAAGCATCGGTGGTTTTATCGGTGTAGCCGTAAGTCACGAAAACGCCTTCGGCGGCGGCCTTGGCAACGCTGATGAAGTTGGGATGGAACATGGCATCCTGAGAAAGAATTTTGGATTTAAGACCCAGACGCTTGGCCTGAATGGCCATCAGGGAACCGGTGGCATGATTCTGCAGGCTCATGTAGAGTACATCGGCATTATTTCTTTTGGCCATGGTGAGCACGGCGGAGAAGTCTTTGTCGCCCTGATTGACATGGTCGCGACCCAGGACGGTGAGACCCATCTTTTTGGCGGTTTTATTAACACCGTCGGCCAGGCCTTGTGAGTAGGTGGTTTTGTCGTCGACGATGAAGATGGTTTTGGCGCCAAGGGCATCCTTCATGAACTTCACGGCGGCCGGTGCCTGGTCATCGTCACGACCGCACATGCGGAACATATAGGGTAGGCCGCGATCAGTGACTTTCTCATTGGTGGAGGCCGGGGTGATCATGATGATGTCTTCCTCGGAAAGGGTGTTCGAGGCGGGGATGGTTGCCGACGAGCAGTAGGCGCCGATGACCCCGACCACTTCCAGGTTGATTAGCTTGTTGGCGGCGGCCACGGCCTGTTTGGGGTCGCAGGCGGTATCCTGGGGGAAGAGTTCGATTTTGTCGAAGCCCTTGACGCCACCCTGGTCGTTGATTACGTCGATGGCGCACAGCACGCCGTTTTTGATATCGTTACCGTCAGCAGCGTAGGGGCCGGTTAGAGGACCCATGGAACCAAGTTTGAGGGTTTTGGCGGTGGCCGATCCCATCAAGAACGGAACGACCATGAGGCTCAGTACCATGGCGACGAACAGTTTTCTTTTCATTTTCTACTCCTCTTGCATTAGTGTTTTTTTAACTTGCCGGTTGACCCAGGTAGGCTTCGATCACCTTTGGATTGGATTGAATCTCTCCGGGGGTTCCCTCGGCGATCTTCTCACCGTGATCAACACAAACAATACGGTTACACACACCCATAACCACTTTCATGTCGTGCTCGACCAGCAGCACATCGATTCCAAGTTCTGAAATTCGGGAAATATCCTTCATCAGTGCGGAACTTTCCGACGGGTTCATTCCAGCTGCCGGTTCGTCCAAAAGCAGCACTTTGGGTTGGGATGCCAGGGCGCGGGCGATCTCCAGGCGTCGTTGCAGGCCATAGGGTAAGTTGGAGGCCACCGTGTCGGCATATTCGTCCACGCCCATGAATTTCAGGGCTTCCAAAGCCCGGTTTTGAATTTCTTTTTCTTCTCGGCGCTGAGAGGCGGTTCGAAAAATGGCGCCGACCACACCGATGCCAGAGCGGCAATGGCGAGCCACCATGGCGTTTTCCACGGCGGTCATGGCCGAGAACAGGCGGATGTTCTGGAAGGTTCGGGCTACGCCCAAGGTAAAAATGGCGTTGGGACGCCTACCGCTTATCACCTTTTCATTAAAGCGAACTTCTCCCTCACTGGCTTTGTATACGCCGGTGAGGACGTTGAATACCGTCGTCTTGCCGGCGCCGTTGGGGCCGATCAGCCCAAGCACTTCGCCGGAATTGATGGAAAAGCTTAGTTTTGACAGCGCAACCAGGCCGCCGAATCGTACCGTTACATTATCCAGTTCAAGATGTGCCATGATTATTAACCGTTAACTTATGTTGTGACCGTTACCTGGTCGGAGGGCGGTTGCCGTGTACCAACCCATCCTGTCACAGGCGATATTCTCTCTCTCGTCGTTCCATGTATCCATTGAACCGGCTGACATGGGCACGGGCGATATTCCCCGCTGTTCGCGCATCGCCTTTTTCCATTGCGGCAACCACATCTTCCAGATCTTTTAAATTTTCCTTCATTTCAGGGTGTTCCATGATTAAAAAATCGTCGTAGTAGCGGCGAATATTCTCATGGATGGTTTTGAGAATAGAAATGTAGATGGGGTTGCCGGTGATTTTGGCGAAACAAATGTGTATGTTTTTATCGGCCGTGAGAAATTCCGAAACCGCATTGTCTCCCTTTTCGGCACACTCGCGGGCGTTCGCCAATAGTTTGCGCAACACATCTGCGTCCTCAGGTTTGAGCCGCCGAGTGGCTAAAACGACAACATCACCCTCGACGCGCTCTCGAAATTCGGCAATGTGCTGAAGGGAAACCTGTTGAGAACGGATCATGAGATCCAGACTTTCCGAGACCATGTCCGCCGTGACCGTCCTGACCACGGCGCCACCACCCATACCCAATTTGATTTCGATGAGACCTTTTTGCTCCAGCACTCGCAAGGCTTCCCTCAACGTGGCACGGCTTGTGTTGAGCATATCCTTGAGTTCGCGTTCGGCGGGAAGACGGTCGCCAACTTTCAATTTTCCATTAATGATGGCCTCTTGAATCTGCTCCACCACATCCTGAAAAATTCTCTGCTGTTTAGCGGCGCGAAACAAATTGACTCCAGGGCCGCTTTTGGATTCTGGTTGGTAGTTGGTCTGCATTAAATAACCACTTCAGAAGGTGTCGCCAGTGCGTTCTATATTGTCGGCAACTCAACGGTATCCTGCTCGGGGAAGCTTGAGCCGTTGGTTGCAATCGCCATTCTCGAAGGTGGACAGGGTTCATGTAGAATGGTCTGACCATTATAGGAAGTCTGATATTTTGTCAAGATTAGTTATTTAAAAAACCTGATTTAGTTAATAAATGAAAGAACATCTTTCTGCCGCCATCGTTTTTTCGATATTAGTTCTCAAATTACATGCCAATTGCTAAAGATGTTGTCTATCTTTTAAGATTACGAGTGGTTACGTTATTCTTGGAAATAAAGAAATGCAGAGAAAGCTTTCGATATTGTAATATATACACCATCGGTATCCCAAAAATGTTAATTGCTGATGACTGCTGGGGCGCTATCTTGTTTTTTTTTGGGGGGGGATAGGGTAAGGCGTGGCGAGAAAAAAAGGCCCTTCCATGTGAATGGAAAGGCCTTTATTGAAAGCTTAACTAAAAAAGAAATTATAGAAAATTCTCAATTGGGGTATAGGGCATGTCAAACGCTTCGGCAACGGCTTTGTAAGTGATTTGTCCGTTGACCACGTTGGCGCCCAAGAGAATTTCATGGTTCGACTGCATGGCCTGTTTCCATCCCTGGTTGGCGATGGCCAGGGCGTAGGGAAGCGTTGCATTGGTCAATGCAAGGGTGGACGTTTTGGCCACAGCACCGGGCATGTTGGCCACGCAGTAATGAACCACACCGTCCACCACATAGGTAGGATCGGTGTGCGTGGTCGCTTTGGATGTTTCGAAGCAACCGCCCTGGTCGATGGCCACATCCACCATTACAGATCCCGGTTTCATGGTCGGCAGCATGTCGCGGGTGACCAGTTTGGGGGTTTTCGCGCCGGGAATCAGTACGGCACCGATCACTACGTCCGCTTTTTTCACCAGGTCGCGTACCGTGGCGGGGTTGGACATAAGGGTGAAGCAATTGGCCGGCATGATATCGTTCAAATAGCGCAGGCGGTCCAGGTTCATGTCGAGCAGATAGACTTTGGCGCCAAGGCCGCAGGCCATTTTGGCCGCATTGACGCCCACGGCTCCGCCACCAATAACGAGAACGGTTCCCGGGTCCACGCCAGGCACGCCGCCCAGAAGCACACCTTGTCCGCCCTGAGCCATCTCCAGATATTTGGCGCCCTGCTGGACGGCCATGCGACCGGCTACCTCGCTCATGGGGGTCAAGAGTGGAAGGGAGCCGTCGGCCTTCTGGATGGTTTCGTAGGCGATGCAGACCGCCTTACTCTTGACCAGGGCCTGGGTTTGGGGCTCGTCGGCAGCCAGATGCAGATAGGTGAAAACGATCTGTCCTTCGCGGATAAGATCGTATTCCGCGGGGAGCGGCTCCTTGACGTGCATGACCATGTCGGCTTTTTCAAAGATCTCCGCGGGAGTATCCGTTATGGTGCCCCCGGCCTTTTCGTAAGCGGCGTCGGTAAAGCCAGATCCGGTTCCGGCGCTTTTTTCCACAAGAACCGTATGGCCGTGGTGGGACATGATTTCAACGCCTGCCGGGGTCATGCTCACCCGGTTTTCCTCTGTTTTAATTTCTTTTAAAATTCCGATAATCATGGCTTCTCCTTATCAAAATCAATGGGTAGGTATTTCATAAAGCGCTGGTGGTCCTGCGCAATCGGGTTGGTAAGAAGCAAGATCGTTGCCAAAGTAAAACAGCAGCCAGATGTTTGAATTGTCACGGTTTTTTCAATATCTCCAAACGACTGATAACAAATCAGTGGAAAGATTTTATTCCAGTTGTTTCAAAAACGCTATTTATCTAATAGTATTTACAGAAAATTTAGAACTTTGGAACGATTTCGTTTAGTGGAATAAATTTATTCCATTTTTTGACCTTCTTCATTGTGGATCTGATCTTTCGCTGGTTTTTTCCGCCTTTTATACGGTATCCACAGCCGTCTGTTGGAAAAACATCCCCATCCCCAGCGCAACCAGTTCACTAGGCTGAACGCCAGCCAAAGGGCCCAGAAGAGCATGACGAAGTGGTAGGTCCAGCGGGGAAGACTGAATACCCATGGCGTGGGCAACGTTTGAACAATACGGTCCTGATACCAGTTGAGTTGAGACTGACTGGAGTGGTTGCCGGCGATTTGCATGTCCGGAATGCCTAGCAGGCCACGTTCCACGCCGAGGTAAAGACCGGTCAGTGCCGCTATGCTGAGCGCTGTAAGCAGAAGTTGCATCAGGTTGAATGCCAACGGTCGCTCAATGGGTGTGTTACGCCCGCGAAGCCCGAGAGCCAGCAGCCAACCCGCCACCATAACGGCAATGGGCGCCGGTACCTGGGTCAATCCCAATCCCAACAGAATCCACTGCAAGGGGCCAAGGGGGGTGAGATCGGTTTTTCCCAGTCCGATGCCCACGATAACAACCACGATCACCGCGCCCCAGAACAGTACGGCAGGGCCGAGCCTTGGACCTCCGGCAAACAAAATCCAGCGCTGATCCGGCATGTTGATACTGACCGCCGCGTTTACGGCTGCATCGCCAATCTTCACCGTCGGCGCCTTTATGGTGGTTATTGATTCGCTGGATTCGATCCAGTCGACATCGACCTGCTGAAAGCCGGGCTCCAAAGGAATGTTCAGCTTCTGCCCGTCCTGACGGATCGGCAGGTCCGTATCGTTGACCCGGACCGCCTGCAGGTTGGACAACTCGGGCAGCTCGATGCCGTGATGACCGCCTTTGCCGGCACGAATGGCCAGGGTTAATTCGGATCTTGTAAAGCGTTGCCCCGGGGTCACCAGAAGCCGGGCGGATTCGATGGTGATGGTCCGGCCGGGCACCGCTTCCGGGCGGGAGACCTCGATGGTTACCGATTCTCCGGGCCAGGGCCGCCATCGGGGTTGCCAGTTCTGCATTCGGTCACGGTGTGCCACCGCAGTCAGGCCGTTTATGGTGCAGCGCCATAAGGGGGCGGCATCCAGAACCCAGGTTTCAGTCCAGGGGACATCGGAAGGCGCGGTAAGCGACAGGATAGATGAAACCGGCAGGCTTGATGAAAATCGGGCCTGGGTCTGATTGGGAGCCATGGAAATCTGGGCCGATTGGTCGCGGACCAGAATTCCGTCGGTGGTCAGAGAGGCCCCTTCCAAGAGGGGTACGAAAAGCATTGCCGGATCACCCGGCCGGGTGAGGCGCTCGATACAGGTGGATACCTCCCATTGAATCCCCAGGTGAAGGGTCCGGGTAACGTGGAAATAGGCGGCAATATGTGCTTTCTCGGCGGTGTTTGCCGTTCGATTGTTTTGTCTTACGCGGGACAGGGAGACCGATGCTTCCATGGTTTTGTCCGGTAAAAAGCCGTGGGCCTGCCAACCGACGCCGGCAAAGGTGCCAATGTGGGGAACGATGGGAAAGGCAATGCGGATTTCATCGCTGCCGGTTGTCGGGCCGGTCATCTTGATGCGGTGCACGCCTTTGGGCAACGCCATCCACAAATGGCCCTGATCGTCACGAACCAGCGTGCCGGGGGCCTCGTTGTTAAGCGAGATCTGATTGGGTCGCCAGGTATCCTGGGCAATGGGGAGCGGAATGGCGGTATCGCAAAGGGCGTTGGCCTGCAGAATCAGTCGCAACTGGTCCGGGGTTGCGGCCAGCTCGAGTCGGCTGATGTCCGCGCAGGTGGGCTGGCAGGGCGTCGGCTCCGAAAGCCGCTCGCGAAGCTCGTCCAACAGGGTCTGTGGCGGAAACGCTCCGGGCGCTTCGGCGGCATTGGTTGGGATGGCGTAGATCAGACCACAAACCAGCAGGGTCTGCACAAGCCCTTTGTTTGTCAGGGGCCGGAACAGGCGCTCGCGCCAGCCCAACAGGTCTAAGAATATCCAGATGGAGGCCAGGAGCAGCGCAGCACGGATAAGGCCCAAAAGTAGATTGAAAATTGGAGAGATGAGCCACAGCCGGATCTGTTGATGGCGATCGACCGGGCCGTTCCAACGCAGCCGAACCGATGTCCAGTGCCAGTCGGGAAGGCCGGGGCCGGTTTGGATCAGAGCGTCGGGATCGGCCGCATCTAAGGCTTTGGGGGCGGAGGCATAATCGGTGGTGGTTGATAATTGGGGCCTGCTCGTTTTGGCGAGTTTGTTTCCACCCCCTGTTTTTCTTGTAATCGGCATTGCCTCGTCCACCTCCTGCATGACATCGCGCGCCTTGTGTTCATGGGCCATGCGATGGATGCCATGGTCAGGCCTCATCAACTGGGGGTAGATGGCGACCCTGACCTGCTGAATCATGAACGGCAGGGCTGTGACGATGAGGGCGATAAAGGCGGCGGAACCCCATAGTCTGGGAACGCGTTTGAACCAGCCGTCCGGCAGGTATCGCAGCAGGGCGGAGGCGGCAAGCAGGTGGAGCCAGATCTGGCGCGGGGCGCCGGGCTCGTGAAAAATCAACGTCAGCGTCACCAGGATCAATGCGGCGGATTTAATGCCCCGCAGTTTGAAGGTGCTGATGGCAATGATCAGCACCAGGAAAAAATCGAGCAGGGTCCAGCGCTGCAACCAGGCGCCCGTCGGCACATCCACGCCGGCGGCGGAAAACAAGGTCCAGCCCGGCGGCAAATTGAGAACCCCGGCCACTTTTTGAAAGTCATGATCCCACCCAACGGCAGGCAGGCTTGTTGTTTTGCGCGGCAGGCGGCTGTCCGCTTCCAGATTGAGCTTGCCCCGCCGCAACTGAATGCCGGGCGAAGTCGGCGTATCTCCCTGCAGGGTGATCAATTGATTTTCGCCATCGACCGAGGCCCGCCCGAGATCGGTCGGTGCGGTCATGGCCAGGTGTCGGGCGCGGCTCATGGTTCCCTGAATGCGGTCGTGAATGGTGAAGCCTGATCCGTCGAAATCCAGCCACCAGGAGCGCTCCAGGTTCAATTGGTCGGGCGCCGGTTCAGGATCGCCCCGCCGCAGAACCTCGAAGGAGAGCCGACCGTCCGCGGGCATGCGGTAGGCGGGAAACCGTTTCCATTCATCGGGCATTCGTGTTCGGGAGGGTTCGATGGCGGGTGCGCCGCCGATTTTGACCATGCGCAAATGGTTGTACGCCTTGAACGACCAGGTTTCAGCGCCCAAAGGCATGTTGCCCGCGGAAAGATAATCGATGGGGCCTGCAAGCCGTTCGGTGATGAATATATCCCATTGTCCGGGCCGGGCCTGCACCAACAGATCGCCATTTTTCGCCAGTTTGGTCGGCAGCGAACTGTCGATTCGCATGACCTTGGTTTCGTGAGGCAGTCCCAGGTCGAGGTGTAGCTCGCGGTGACGGCCGGAAACATGCAGCCGCGCGCAGGTGATGACCTGCATGGGAATATCGTCCTCGATCAGACGGTACAGGTCGGTAGTCAACGTGTCTTCGCTTCCGGCTTGCTTTTTTCGGCTGGTAAGACGCAATCGGCCCGTGGTATCCACATCGGGAACGACAATTTCACGGCCTCCGATGGTGAGAGAAACGACCCCGACGGCCTGTGGCAGATGAATCGTTTCCGGCAGCGCATCCCATACAAAAGCGCCTCTAAGCCGGAACTCTCCGGGTGAAAGCCAAACCCAGGGCCGCTCTTCTTTTTCAACCACCGGCAAGGGCTTGTCGTCGTTGGAAACGGACTCCGGCCAATTGGCCGCATCGCCGGGAAGCATGACCCAGGTGGCGGCATACACTTTTACCCGCAGGTCGAAAAGACCGCCCTGGTCGCCAATGTCAAGGATCAGTTGAGAAGGCCACCAGCAAAAATGATTCTCGTGGTCGTTGAATCGGGTGGGGCAGCGCAGGCTTTCCTCTCCGTGGAGCACCCACGCCTTCCATGGCGCAAGGGCCGGTGGAAGTGTGGATTCATTGGCGGCCGCATGAACACGCGGAACAACGGTTGACAGACAGAAAAGGCAAGCGATAGTCGTCATCCAAACAACGCGAAGCATAAACCCTCCTGATGCTAACGGCATAAACCTTCGGTAATTGAGATGCTGACTGACAAGGCGTGAAAAGCTGAGTACCGCTGAAATGCATCTGGAGGAAATAGTAACCGGTCGGCCGGGAATTTGCAATTTATTCCGCGCCAAAAAAGTAACGGTTAACCGGGGGATGAGGCCGATTAACCGTTAAGGAGGAGAAAAGATGAAAATTATTAGGTTGCTTTGTGTTTCTGCAAGTTCGTTGCCATTTTTTGGGGATTGGCTGAAAAATTTTCATAATATATTTTTATTAAAATGTTTTCAGCAGGTTATGCTATTTTTGATTTTTTGCCTGCCCGTTTAAATGCCGGGCGCTATGATCAATGGCGCGTTAAAATGTTCAAGAACGTAAACCAGGAAATTGCGGTTATCGATATATCTATCTGAAATATTATATGTTTTTTGCATTTTGAGGCCAAGTTTAAAATTTTGAACAGCGTATCAAAAATTTCCCGTATTGGCTGTATCTATTTGTAGTTATGGGATATTATTGTGTTCCGTTTTTTAAACCGGATCTTTTTTATCCCTCGGTGGTGCCTATAAAGCGCTATCGCCATCGGAATGATCTTTTCTTTTTCTCGATATCGATAGCCGCTTTCGCTGATGCTGATGCTGATGCTGATACCGATTGATAATCGTAAGCCCTGATAAAGAGAATGCTTACATGCGATTACCCCGTCTCTCCCGCCCGGATGTCTTGACAAACCGAAAATCGCACCCATTATTGTTTCATCATATTCCCCGAACTAATTATAACCATTGGTAAAAAATAGATACTGAATCAATCAGGAGAGCTTATGGAAGCAAAGAAAGAAACCCACCAGTTCAAGACCGAAGTACAGCAAATGCTTAATCTGATCATCAATTCCCTCTATTCGAATAAGGAAATATTTCTGCGGGAGTTGATTTCCAACGCCTCGGACGCCATCGACAAGGTTCGCTTCAAGGCCGAGACCGAGCCGGGACTGCTCGGCGAGGACACGGAATTTAACATTCACCTGAAGCCGGACGCCATCAAGCAGACCTTTGAAATCAGCGACAATGGTATCGGCATGACTTACGACGAAGTCCTTGAGAATATCGGTACGATTGCCAAAAGCGGAACAGCCGGTTTCATGGAAGCCATCGAGCAAGCCGGGAAAGACGGCCTAACTCCGGAACTCATCGGGCAGTTCGGCGTTGGTTTTTATAGCGCGTTTATGGTGGCGGATAAAATCACTCTGATCACGCGGGCCGCGGGCTCGGACGCCAATCAGGCGGTCAAATGGGTTTCCACGGGGGACGGGTCATTTACCGTCGAGCAGACCGAAAAAGCCTCCCGCGGCACCACAATAACCTTGGATCTGAAAAAGAAACAGGAAGACGAAAAGGATTTTACCGATCAATGGACGATCCGCAGCATCGTCAAGCAGCACTCCGATTTCGTCAGCTATCCGGTTACCATGGAGGTCGAGCGTGATGAGCCGTTGCCGGATGAGGAGATCATCAAAGACAAGGATGATAAGCCCATTGGCTCCACCACCCGCAAGGTGATGAAGGAGGAAACCCTCAACTCCATGAAGGCCATCTGGGCCAAAAGCGCCAGCGAGGTCACCGATGAGGAGCATGAGGAGTTTTACAAACATGTGGCCAGCGACTGGAATCCCCCCATGGATCGGCTGCACCTCAAATTCGAAGGCACCACCGAATATACGGCGTTGCTGTACATCCCCTCCAAGGCGCCCTTTGACCTGTTCACCCCGGAGCGTCGCCACGGCATTCAGCTTTATTCCAAGCGAGTCTTTATCATGGACGACTGCAAGGAGTTGATGCCTGAATATTTTCGTTTCGTCAAGGGCGTGGTGGACGCGCCGGATTTGAACCTGAATGTCAGCCGCGAAATTCTCCAACAGGATCGCCTGGTTCTCAATATCCAGAAGAACCTTGTGAAAAAACTTCTTGAACTGCTTGGAAAAATGGAGGCCGAGAAATACAACCAGTTCTATGACGAATTCGGGGCTGTTTTGAAAGAGGGCATCTACACCGATCCGTCACGCAAGGAGAAAATTGCTCCCCTGGCGCGTTATAAGACCACCAAGTCCGAGGATAAATGGGTCTCCCTGGATGAGTATGTGAAGAATATGGCCGAGGACCAAAAGGAAATCTACTACATCACCGGCGATAAGCTTTCGGCCCTGCTCAACAGTCCACATCTGGAGAAATTGAAGGAAAAGAATTACGAAGTCCTTTTGATGACCGATCCGGTGGACGAATGGGTGGTGCAGTCACTCACCGAGTATGACGGGAAAGCCCTGAAAAGCGCTGAAAAAGGTGACCTCGGGTTGGATGAAGTGGATGAAGCCAAGAAGGAAGAGTACAACGCGCTTTTCGGTTTCATCAAGGGGCAGTTGGAAGAGAGTGTCAAGGAGGTCAAACCCTCGAGCCGCTTGAAGGATTCCGTTGCCTGTCTTTCCGGCGATACCTACGATATGAGCGCATACATGGAGAAACTGCTCAAGGCATCGGGCCAGCAGGCGCCCGAGACCAAACGCGTCCTGGAACTGAACATGGATCATCCGGTGATCGCCAAGATCAAAGCCTTGTACGAAAGTGACCGGGAGAACCCGCAATTGAAGGATTACAGCCAGATTCTGTTTGACATGGCCGTGGTCGGCGAGGGCGGAAAACTGGATAACCCGGGTCGTTTTTCCAAAATGGTCGGCGACTTGATGGCCCAGGCCATGGGGTGATTCACTTCCATCTGATTGTAAACCGGGCGCCGCCAAGCGGTGATTCCCCGGCATAAACGTCACCGTCATGCCAGGCCACGACCTGGCTGACGATGGCCAGCCCCAGACCATACCCTCCGGTATCCCGGCTGCGGCTCGAATCCAGGCGAATAAAGGGCTTGAATATTCGTTTTTGATCCGCTTCCGGGATGCCGGGGCCGTCATCGTCCACATGGATCTGACAGATCACGTCCCTCCTTTCAAAGCTAATTTCCACTCGGTGCGTTGCATATTTCAAGGCGTTTTGAATCAGGTTCCCCAATGCCCGGGCCATATAATGTGGATCAAAAGAGACTCGATCTTCTTGATTTTGAGAGGCTATGTGGTGGTTAATTTGGATATGGGGAAAGCTTTTGCCGGCTTTATCTGCGATATTGGCCAGCCAGGGGGCGACCGGCAGTTCAACCGGATTCAACGTTGGTTTTTCCCGGTCAAAACGCGCATAGACCAGAAGCTCGGTGACCAGGGTCTCTAATTCATCCACATCCTTATTTATTTCTGAGATGTCTTTGTGCCTTTCCTTTGTATCGTCTGCGGCCCCCAACATCTCCATGCCGAATCGGATTCTTGAAATCGGTGTGCGTAGTTCATGAGAAACGGCCTGGGTGAGCTCCTTATGGGAACCGATCAACCGCTGTATCTGCTCAGCCATGTTGTTGAATGATTTAGCCAGGGGGAACAGTGTGGAGTGCTTGGCCATTTTGGCTCGGGCGGTGAAATCACCCTGGCCAAAGGCTTCGGTGGCCTGACTGATGCGCCTTAGCTTTCGCCAAAAGGGGAACGTCCAGATAAGCGCCATCAGGGCAAAGTTGGCAGAAACCATGCCCCATAACAAAACCTCGATTTTTAAAGGTGCCTTGAAATCTCCAAGCGGTCCCATGGTAACCACTTGGTCGCTATTGCCCAGCCGTTTGTAAAATGATTCTCCATCATGTTCCACAACAATGTTGCCGCTCTTTAAGAACGCCAGATCTTTGTCCTGTAAGTCCAGGGACGCCAGTGGTTCTATGCCTATAGGATAGCCGAATTGCGGTTGCCTGAGCTTGATATAATGATCCCATTGATCAGGCGGCAAAGCATCGATGTCCTCAATCAACATGCTGTATAAGCCTTTGATCAATCTACGATAGTATTGGTCCAATTCCTGATCGAAATGCTCAACTATCAACCACTCAACCAACGGAGAAAAAGCTAATTGCCAAGTCACAATGCTGGCCATGGTAAACAAAAAGAAGGATAAAAAAATTCGTTTCATATCATTCCCAGGCATCCGGGACAAAAAGATAGCCTTGCCCCCAGACCGTTTTAATTCGTCGCGGGTGTACGGAATCGTCTTCCAGCTTTTTGCGCAGCCGGGAGACTGCCAGATCCACACTGCGGTCGAGACCGTCGTAGTCGATCCCCCTCAATTTCTGGTAAATGGTGTCCCGGTCGAGAATCGTTCCACCGTTATCGGCCAGCAGCCAAAGCAGATCGAATTCGTTGGTTGTCAGGACCACCTGTTGACCGGCCAGTTTCACGGTGCGTGAAGAATGATTGATGGTGAGTACACCGAAGACCAACTCATTTGTTTTTGAAAGATGAGGCGTCTTGACCATGTGGGATTCATCCATTTTTTCGAATCTGCGCATCAACGCCCGGATGCGGGCCAGCAATACGCGGGGTTCCACAGGTTTTTTAACATAATCATCGGCCCCCATTTCCAGACCTGCTACTTGATCCATGTCGTCTTCGCGAGCGGTCAGCATCAGAATCGGCCCTTGATAGTCGGGCCTTACGCGCCGGCAAATCTCAAAACCATCCATACCCGGCAACATTAAATCTAAAACCACCAGATCGGGCGCCTCCTTGATGATTCTATTGGGAGCCGTGTCTCCGCGCCGTTCAATGGACACCTTAAAATCGTTTCGGCTCAGATATTTGGCGACCAGGTCACCTAGACGGCGATCATCTTCAACCAATAGGATTCGTTTTTTTGATTGCATGTGTCACCTCTGATTTAAATGGAGAAAATCGGTGTTTTTCTTTATTTTCACATATATAATGGCCGGTTATCAAGATGTCTGTTGAGTTTTTGTATTTGATTGTACCATTTTGTATTGTTTGCACAGTGGGATAACCACGGTGGTGTCGAAATATATTTTCTTGCCTACAATTTGGTACAAAAAGATAGTAGATACATTGGATCGCATTGTATATTGTCGCCATTGTCAAAAAAGCTATTGTAAATAATGGGGGCGTATGAATGCAAAGTTTAAAGAGTCGAATATTAAGTATTATGAAGTGAGAAACCGCCATTTGTTACAAGGGGAGGCAACCGAGGCAATGGAAGAAATTTGTGCTTTCATCAATGAACATATTTGAAAAATCGAGATTAATGGGGGGCTTATGAAAAAGATCGCCAATATTATACCAATTCTGATTGTTATTCTCCTATACCATTCCGCCTTTGCCGAAGAAACAAGGCCGCGGCTGATTACCGTGACCGGCAATGCCGAGGTTATGGTGGTCCCGGACGAGATTGTCATTACGTTGGGAGTGGAAACATGTAAAAAGGATTTGAATTCCGCAAAAACGGAAAACGACAAACGAATACAAAAAGTTATTAACGCGGCTGAGAAAAACGGAATAGACCGAAAACATATCCGGACGGATTTTATGAATATCGAACCGCAATATGACTATAAATATGAAAACAGCAGAGCTTTTATTGGTTATATTGTAAGGCAATCCATTGTAATGACGCTAAGGGATACTTCGACATTCGAAGGCGTTCTCGGTGATGCCCTGGAAGCCGGGGCCAATTTTGTTCAAGATATCCAATTTCGAACGACCGAACTGAGAAAACATAAAGATGAAGCCCGGATACTTGCGGTGAAGGCCGCTCGTGAAAAGGCCAATGATCTGGCCGGGGAGCTTGGCCAAAAAGTCGGAAAACCATATTCAATCGAGGAGATCCCCTCCGGCAATCAGCCATGGAACCATTTGAGCTTGCAAAGGGGCGGAGGAATGATCCAAAATATCACCATGGATGAAGCCGGTTCCGCCGGTTCGCATGCGACTATCGCCCTGGGGCAAATTAAAATCAGCGCCATGGTCGCCGTGAGTTTCGAACTTGAATAGGAGGTCCTGATGAATTTGTTTGCCAAACAAAAAAGACCGTTGCTCCGGGAGGATAACAAAGAAACCATTCTGACTTTTCCTGCCGGGGAGGCTACCATGTTCGGGAACTATTTGTTGATGATTGCCTGCCTCGTGCTGCCCATTCTCTTGGCGGGATGTGCAACGGAGTCAAACCGGGCGATTCAGCCGGCGCAGGTGGCCACCGCAAATACGGTCTATCATGGTTCGAAGGCCGCTTTGGCCGTTGGTAAATTCGATAATCGGACGAATTATATGCGGGGTTTGTTTTCAGATGGCGTTGACCGGCTTGGAAGCCAATCAAAAACCATCCTGATTTCCCATCTGCAACAGACAGGGCGTTTCAGCGTGCTTGACCGGAGCAATATGGAGGCGTTGTCCCGGGAAGCGACGTTGCAGGGGGCTGCACAGAAATTGAAAGGTGCCGATTATGTCGTAACCGGCCAGGTTACCGAGTTCGGTCGTAAGCAGACCGGTGATGTTCAGTTGTTCGGAATTCTTGGCTCCGGCAAAAAACAGTGCGCCTATGCCAAGGTTACCTTGAATATCGTTGACGTGGTGACCTCGGGGGTTGTTTTCTCTGTCCAGGGGGCTGGTGAATATACGCTGAGCAATCGGGAAATCCTTGGCACCGGTGGGACCGCCGCCTATGATTCGACACTTAACGGAAAGGTGTTGGATCTTGCCATCCGTGAGGCGGTCAACCGGCTTGTTGAAGGAATCGAGTCCGAGAAATGGAACCCGGTGAAAGGCTGAAATGAGACGCCGCATTGCCTTTTTAGGACTGCTTTTCGCCTTCTTGCTCGCCGGTTGTGCTACCGAGCCAAATACCCTTTACTTTTGGGGTAGCTACGAAAATCAATTGTACGGAATGTATTGTGATCCCGGTGAAACGCCTCCCGAACGTCAATTGGAAAGGATGGAAGCGGATATCGAAATCGCCCGCGCCAAAGGGCTTGCGCTCCCCCCCGGCTTTCGTGCCCATTTGGGATATCTTTATTTCGAGACAGGGAAGTATGATTTGGCGCTGCAGGCATTCGAGGCCGAAAAAGCGACTTTTCCTGAATCCGCGACGTTGATGAACAGGTTTATCGAGAAAATAAAGGAACGATGAATATACGCCTTATATCTTGGGCGCTTCTGTCTATATCTTTTCTGACCGGATGTGCCTCCAACATTCAAACCCCTGACTATACGCTGTTACGTGAGTATCGCCCACGTTCGATACTGGTCCTTCCCCCGTTGAACGAAAGTACTGATCTCAAGGCGACTTATTCCGTGCTTTCAACCGTCAGCCGGCCGTTGGCCGAAATGGGGTATTATGTTTATCCTGTCGCGGTTATCGATCGATTCTTGAAGGAAAACGGGATGCCGACACCGGGAGAAATGCATCAGATCCCTTTACACAAGATAGATGAAATAATCGGAGCCGATGCCGTTTTATACCTGGTTGTGAACGAATATGGGACCAAGTACGCCATCCTGGACAGTGCCACGGTCGTGCAGGTAACGGCGCGGCTGGTTGATGTGAGAAGCGGCAGACTAATATGGGACGGTCGGTCCAGATTACAGGATAGTTCCTCAAGCGGATCGAATGATATTGTGGGCATGCTCATAATCGCCGCGCTCGATCAGGTCCTTTCGCAAACTAGCGACAAGGCACATCTGGTGGCTGCGAAAGCCAGCGACTGTCTTTTTATGTCCTGTCCCGGCAAGCGGTTGCCATATGGCCCCTATCGTCCCGAATACGAAACCGATTAAAGTTGCCGTGAATATCCAAATAAACCGTGTGATAGATTATATTCAGGCCAACCTGGGCACGCCTCTTCCTATTGTGCAACTTGCGAAAGTCGCCTGCTATTCGGAATTTCATTTCAACCGTATTTTTAAAAAACAGATGGGCGAATCGGTCTATCAGTTTATTCGAAGACTGAGACTGGAGAAAGCGGCCGAGCGATTGCTCATGGAGCCGGAGACGAGCATAACGGAAATCGCATTGGACTGCGGCTTCTCGACCCCTTCATCTTTTGCAAAAAGTTTTGCCTGCTATTTTCGGATGAATGCCACCGCGTGGAGAAATCAGGCGGAATCGCTTTTTGATGAAAAATCTCAGCCACTCCAGATTGAACAAGGCAAAATTACCTTTCCCAAAGGATCGCCAGCCTGGACTTTTCAAAATGAAGGATCAATCCGGCAGGTTGTGATTGAAAACATTACGCCATTGAAGATTGCCTATGTTCGCAATGTGGGGCCCTATCAGGGGGACGACACCTTGTTCGACAAGCTCTATGCACAACTATTTCAGTGGGCTGTTCCTCGTGGATATGTGAGTGAAGAGACTTACATCTTAAATCTGTACCATGATAACCCGGTGATAACCGATAATAAAAAGTTAAGAGTAATGGCGGCGATTCCGGTGCATGAGGATGCCTGTCCATCGGAATTTATTGGCGTTACCGGGATGTCCGGAGGGAAATATGGCGTATGCCGTTTCCTGTTGAACAAGAGCCAGTTTTCGGATGCATGGAATTGGATGTTTTCTGTTTGGCTCGATAAAAGCGGTTATGAGAAGGACGATCGCGAGACTTTCGAGCGATGCCGCGAAGAAAAATTTATTGCCGGCGAACGTTTTTTCGATGTTGATATTTGTGTGCCGGTAAAAATAGCACGTTTGGACAAATACTGAGCACAGACGGAGCGGCGTTTTCATGACGTGAGGCTATTATTGGTTTGTACCTATAAGTCGGTTGTAACTAACCAACAAACCAAAAAGGAGGCAACATGTCATTGGAAATCACCATCAATCCCGTCGGGAATATCCAAATTGAAAATGAACGTTTTTTTGTATCGGTAAAGGCGAGGTATAGGGAAGGGCTGCGCGCGCTGGAGGGGTTTAGTCATATTAACATACTCTGGTGGGGGCACCGGGCAGATTCATCAACGTCCCGGGATACATTGATCGTGGAAAAACCCTATGATAAAAGTCCCGATATAATGGGGGTCTTTGCAACCAGAGGAGAGATCCGTCCAAATCCGATTCTGACCACAATCGCGGAAGTCATCCGGGTCGATGTGGCGGAGGGGATCATTGAACTACCGTGGACTGACGCGGAAAGTGGCTCTCCAATTATAGACATTAAGCCATATCATCCCTGTTCAGACCGGGTTAAGAATGTGGGGCTTCCTGATTGGTGTGCCCGATGGCCCGAGTGGTATGAAGATTCGGCCGAATTCGATTGGGGCTCGGTCTTTAATTTTTAGCCTATTTGAATTGGTAATATTGGTTCCGCCAGGTTTGGGAACTCGCCTGGCCGCTCTATCCGGGCATTATTCTGACCGTTGCCCTGGCCGACATTCCGATCCTTTCCTTTATCAACAAAAGCCGGCCCGGCATCCTCGCCATGTTTGCCCTGGGCTGGCTTTTCATACTATACTCGAGGTTATGCATCTGGAGCACCAGACCATCGCCTATCTTGTTTTGGCTACTTTTGCGGGATTTACCGGTGTGATGATTTCACCGATTCATATCTGTTTCATGTTGACTTGCGAATACTATCATGTTGATCTTGCTTCCACTTGGAGAAAAATTGTCCTTCCTTGCTGCGGACTCGCGCTGACCGGTATCGCTGTTTTCTATTTTTTGCTTTTAATACGCCTTAAACTCCAGAATTTTTAAGGGCCGACTATGAACATTGTCTCTCGGGTTTGCTCATCTTGCATTCTCCGTTGGCTCCAAAGAAAAAGTCGATTCCTTGACATCCACATTGGCAAACGATGGTTTCACTCATCCTTGATGGGCCAAGAGAAACCGGTGACGGCTATTATGAAAGCGTCATCCTTGATCCTGAAAATAATCGTATTGAAATTACGGTATAAGTGAGGCGCTGATTGGAACAGGCAAATGCAGTTGTGATCCGTCAATTTGAAACTGAAGATACGGAGGCGGTAGCCGGGATACTGGCGATCTCTTTCGCAAAGAAATTCCAGCGCATGATTCGGTTGGGAGGTGACGATTTGGTTTCGTTTTTCAAGGACAGCGGGTTTGCATACAATAAACCATTCCCCGGCTATTTCGTTGCCCAGGTGAATGCGCGTGTGGTCGGCGTCCTTGTGCTGAAATGGAGCAATCAGGCACGTCCCGGATTTCCCCGGCTATCGATTTTCGAGCTATGCGCTAAATATGGTTTTCTCAATATTTTGCGTTCGATGGTGGGGATTGCACTGCTTCATGAATCGGCCTCATCGGATGAAGCTTATATCGAGCATGTGGCTATACTGCCGGAAGCGCAAGGTCTGGGCATTGGTCGCCAATTGATTGAGCATGGTCGACAGTTTGCTGGTCAAATGGAAGCGCTCCGCCGGTACACTTTAAGCGTTGCGGCGAATAATGCCGGTGCGATCAAGCTTTATGAACGATTGGGGTTTTTGCCGCGAAACAAGACGGACAGCATACTTACATGGATGTTATTCGGTGAGTTTCGCTGGCTGTTCATGGAGATGGCACTGCGTCGGGACCACGGAAAATGCAAACTCAAGCATCTAAATGGGTAGCGGCCTGGCGTTGGCCCGCAGATTGGATTATTCCCATCTGCCATGGTTTTGTTTGACGGAAAATACATAGGTTGGGAGAAAATAAATGAGGAAGTTATGGGTGTTTTTAGTTTTATTTTCAACAAACGCGGTCTTTGCGGGAGAACAACCTCTACACGTGAAGGTTATAACCGCTAAAAAACAGCCGATCAGCCAGTATGAGCTTGCCCAGGGAACCGCCAGGGCCGAGAAACGTGCCTATCTGGTATTTCAAAATCAGGGGAAAGTCGCATTTCAGGCAACGCCCTCTGCCGCAATTTGGCTTATAAAAGCGAGGTTGAACAGCTGTTATAGCCGGCCTGATTTCCAATTGCAGTTTTTACCGGTTTCTCTTACGCATAGGATATAAGATAATGCTTTTTGAACTTGACAAAAGCCGGTCGCAAGTGTATCACTGAGATACTACACTAAGACATTAAAAGGGCAAAGGACCATGCGGTCAGCACTGGGTCAAAGCAAATTTCTTGATATCGCGGAAACAATAATGGAACAGATTATTAAAGAAACGCTCGTTCCCGGCGATAAAGTGCCGTCAGTCAGGGAAACGGCAATGAGAATGGGTGTGACGCCAAACACTGCCGCCAATGCGCATGCCCGGTTGCGAGATATGGGGATTATCGAGTCTGTGCATGGTTCAGGCAGCATTATTCGGCCGGGCGCTCTGGAAAAATGCAGGTCTTTTCTCTACAGGAAATTCATTGAGCTCGAGCTTCCGGTTGTTCAAAACAGGATACGCCTTCTCGGATTATCCGATAAACAGGTGATGATATTATTAAGTGGGACGGATACTCCCGATCTTAAACAAGGAGACAAATAATGAAAGGTTCATATTATTGTGGGCTTGGTTTGATACTATTCCTGGCTGTAGGGGCGGGCTGGTTTTCAGGCGGCTTGGAATTCTATTTGAATCTTCCCAGCCTCATTGTCGTAACTGGAACCTGTATTGGCGCGCTTATTTGCAATTTCGGAATAAGCGGAAGCCTCAGCGCAATGATAGTTTTGTTGTCTCCGAGCAGAACGGCGGCGGCTGGATTCCGTAAATCAGCAGCAAAAACCGTCATGCTGTCAGCCTTGTTCGGAGGGCTATTCTATATGATCATGGGGATTATTACCGCCTTGATCAGTTTGGGGGATCTTTCAAAAATAGGGCCTTCCCTTGCGGTGGGTTTAATAAGTCTTTTGTATGGGTGCTTCATGGCGCTTCTGATGGTTCCCGCTTATGTTTCGGATGAATAGAACAAGCATCTTCCAAAAACGTAATTGTTGGCAGAAGCATAACAACACCAATCAGGATTGAGAATACGATTGTCTCGATGTGTTTGGCGATTATGACAGCCCCTATAATTGCGTGGTGAGATTTCTCGGCATGTCAACCTGTCAGCCAATGGCGGCAACGATTTTTCCACGAACATGCCTGTTTGCAAGTTTTGTCAGAGCGCCCGGAATTTCAGCCATGGATATAACTTCCGTCAACATCGAGCTGATAATTCTGTGGCTGAGAAAATCCATCATTTCATTCCCCATTTTGGCAAGATCTTTTTGGGCTGTAATATCTCCTGAAAGGTGAGCACCACCGAGCGCGCTTTCGTGAATGGATACGGCTTTGGTGAAAGGGATTATTTTGTCGAAATCGGGCAGACCGTCAACGCAGGCCAGGTGGCCTCCGAATGCCAGACGTTCCAGGTCATGGGTCGCAGACTCGCTGCCTAGGGTATTTATGGCCAAGTCAGCGCCTCGCCCATCTGTGATCTCCTTGACCCTCACCGTGATATCTTCCTCTTTATAATCAATGGCATGGCTCGCTCCAAGCGCCCGAACGGCATCAAAATTGGCGGATGAGCAAGTGGTTATCACGGTCAGCCCCAGATGTTTGGCCAGTTGGATGGCAAACCCACCGACACCGCCAGAACCCCCATGGACAAGAATCGTTTGCCCCTTGAACGGCTTGATCTTGCGGCTGAGAATTTGCCAGGCCGTAAACCCGGCACAGGGTATCGCCGCCGCATCTTCAAAGTTTATTTCGTCCGGAATAGGAGCCAGAATGTGTTGCGGCGCTATCGCGTACTCGGCATAGCCACCCTGCTTGGCGAGATTCCCGTGGTAGTAGACCCGGTCTCCGGCCTTCAAATCACTACCCGCAGGGTCACTGTCCACAACGATACCGGCAACATCGAGGCCGAGAATGTGGGGCCATGACCACGCATCGTTACCCCGCGCCGCTGTCTTGTAGTCCACCGGGTTTAGCCCCACCGCCCTGACTTCTATCAGGGCATGGCCTTCATTGACAGAAGGTGTCGGAACTTCCGTCAGGGTCAAGGTGTCCGGCGTGCCGGGTTTGTTCAGAACTAGTGCTTTCATCGTGTTGTCATCCTTTCTTTTTTCAGCGACTTTCCAGCATGCCAGGGCTTCCCGGTCCGTTTGCCAAGGGACCAGTAATCGATCTGCATGAAATCAAAGAGTATGGGGTCGATTTTTTCAAGATCCGGCTTGTTGTTGGTCAGGCATGATTCATTGATATAAGTATTGATAATTTCGCCGATAAATACTTCATGTTGGCCGATTGGAACAGTCTGATGGAGTCGAAGTTCCATGGATACAGGGCATTCCTTGATCAACGGAGCATGCTCCAGTTCTCCTTGTTCGACAGTGAAAAGATCTGACTTGTCCACCGTTGCGCCGGAAACCAGCCCCACGTAATCGGTTTGTTCCATCAGAGCTTGGGAGGGGATATTAATGCTGAATTCTCCATGTTCGTGAATGCCCTTATTGGTATAATGGGATTTGCTTACGCCGATGGACAGGTAACCGGGGATATCGCCCGATGCACGGTTCATGATTCCTACATGGGCAATGGTAATCCAGTTGGGATTGCCGTCTACTTCGGCGCCGACGATTGTTGTCAGGGACGGGTATAAGGCATTTTTTGCTCCAATTTTTAGTTTTTTCATCTCTTTCCCTCCACCCTACAAATTAAATAAGCGTTCATTTTGTTAGTTGTGCATACAAACAATTGCTTTTGCTAAAATCCTTTTGGTGGTCATGCCACAAGGTTTATCAAGACCCCTGATTCCGGTGAAATTTTCTGCTTGCTTCAAGACAAAGCCTGGTCAAGGCATCGCCTTCCTTCTTACCGAGAATTTTGCTGTATCGCTCGTAAAGATTAGTCCAAACCTTCTTGATGCTCTCCTTTAACTGAATTCCTTTTTCGGTTGGGTGAATATAAGTCGTTCGGCCCTGAATTGTTTTGGTTAGGAGATCTCTTTTGATCAGAGCGTCGATAAAGCGCGAGACAGTTGAAGGCGCCAGGTTCATTCCTTCGGAAATTTCTTTTTGCGATATACCGGGTGATTCAATGGCAAGCGTCAGCAAAAAGGCATAGGACGGCGTCATGCCGATGCCGGCGAACTCCTCCTCCCCCATTCTAGTGATATCGCGGGCAAGAGAATTGGCTGTAAAAAAAAGACAACATTCCAGGGGGTTGTTTTTGGTACAGTTCATAATCATTCCTTTAGTTGCACATACAAATAAGCCCGTGGAAAGCTTTTGTCAAGTACCATTCGGAACTGGATCATGGCGCGCGGATTTTCGAAAAATAGAGGAACAGGCGATGAGGCCCTTTTCATATTTTTGTTCATGAATGCCAACGAAAATGGTTGAAAAACGATAAAGAATAATCGTAAAACAATAAAAAATAGTTGTAAAACATTAAAAACTTGATAGTGTGTCGGGAAATAATGCCAATAGGAGGTGTGTCGTGAACAATTTATCGAAAATCAGGAAACTCAGTGGATTCTTCGTTTTGCTCATTTCTGTGATGCTCGTCGCGATTCCGTTGTATAACGCCATATACTGGACCTTTTTGAATCATTTGCCGGATGTATTGATAACCAAAAATATTACCACATCGGTTCCATTGGTAGAAAATTATCTGCCCGTTCAGTGGCGGTTGGTTGGTTTTGTCGTCGGTTTGTTTCCCCTTTGGGCGTTGATTTGGGGACTTATCAACATAAGAAGGCTTTTTGTATATTACAGGGAGGGCTCCGTCTTTTCCTTTGAACATGTGCGGATTTTCAGAAAAACCGCGACGGCCCTGATTTGGTGGGTGTTTTTGTCGATTATTTATGAATCCGCCAAAAGTATTCTATTTTCAATGGGAAACCCGCCGGGACAAAGAGTCGTCAGCGTAGGCTTCAGCTCATCTGATTTTACTACCCTGTTTGTTGCCGGGATGGTTTATGTTATCGCCTGGGTGATGGATGAAGGCCGGATTATGGCCGAAGAACAACGTCTGATAATATAACAACTAAACACAATAGAGATAATTATGCCTATTCTCATCAATCTGGATGTAGTTCTGGCGAGTCGTAAAATGAAATCCGTGGAGCTTGCAAGACACATTGGAATTACTGAACAGAATTTGTCGATTTTGAAAACGGGGAAGGCCAAAGCCATTCGGCTTTCCACCTTAGAGGCAATATGTAGGCATCTTGATTGCCAACCTGGTGATATCCTCCAATATATCGAATCCTATGAGCCAGTATGATTTTCCATTATTTGAATATGTTGATTGTCATTCAATTGGTTATTGCAAACGCTCTACTGGCGCAACCCCTGCTCAATAATCTGCCACTGGTCAAACGAGACGACGGTTCATCGATTCAATACTATTTGCGCCTTGAAGAGGCCGGTAAACATTCAGACAACTTATTGGTTCTATTGCAGGGATCGGACTGCAACAGTGTTAGCAAAATAAAGGGGATCGATACGCTCAGGAAAGTATACCGGGATGCGGATGTTTTGACTGTTGAAAAGTATGGGATTACTGATGCGTTGCCGTACAGTGCGGAAACGGAAAGAGCGGACTGCCCTGACGCGTACATCGAAAATGACTGCATAGAGCAGAGGGCTTGCGACATTGACAGGATAATTCGGCTGTTGCGGGGGGAGTGGCCCTATAGAAGAGTCATTTTGGTTGGTGGCAGTGAAGGCGCCACCGTGGCGGCCATGCTTTCGGCAAAAGTGGATTATATCTCCGCAACTGTCCTTTTCGGAGTTGGGGGGCGCTATTTTCTTGACGATGTCATTCATAGCATGGCGTTTACCATCTCCTCGGAAGAGGAACTCGCGAGGAGTGTTGAAGGCATAAGGCAACTGGCCCAGGCCATCCATTCAGATGCACCTTTTGATATAGAAATGAGTAATCATGGTTATAAATGGTGGCACTCGATGTTCTCTTTCGATCAGGAGGCCACACTCGCCCGGATAAACAGCCCCGTACTTATTCTACAAGGCGGGAACGATCGTTCCGCTTCACCGGCAAAGGCGACCGAGATGGTGAATGCCTTGAAAAAGAAAGGTAAGAACAATATCGATTATATCTTTTATCCTGAATATGACCACGCCCTACACCTTTCCGATGGAGATGACCCATCAGGAACTGTCATCGGGGACATAAATAGTTGGTTGCACCAGAAAGTGTTTTGAATTATACAGTAATTACAAATAGTTGTTATGTGCGCGTTGTTTTTCCCGGCAGTCTACCATCTACCTTACCTTAAATTTTGCATGAAATCATAGCAACCAACGGGGTGCTACATTTGATTACAAATAGGTACAAAAAGGCAACAGATCCGTGCTGCTATATTTTGTATCTTCCGAATGTAATTGGTTGCGCGCTTTATCACGGCGTTGATTAAAATTTAAAAGGATAGGTAATGATGAAATCGAATAATGTTTGGTGGTTACTGATGGCGTTGGCTTTTGTCCCGGCGGTCGCTTTTGCGCAAATGGATGAAGTGGAAAAGGGCGGCTTTTTCGGTAACCTCGTGCTTGGTGGTGGAATTTCCGCCGGAAGGCCCAGCCAGCTGCATGTGACGGATGAAAACAGAAATATCGATTCCTTGAACGAAAAAGCGGTTCGCCAGGAGCGGGGAATCCCTTTTATCATGGGGGAACTCGGCTATTACATTACAAGTACCGGTACCAAAATTTCGCTTGGAAACCAGAAAGGCGAAAAGTCGATTGGGGCATTGGCAGTGGAGCAATCTCTGGGAAAGATGGGCCTTGTTCGAACCACCATCGGCTATGGTCAGGAAGATGTGTGGGCTGATCCATACCTCACAAAGGTTCAAAGGGAAGAGACCGATGAGATCTCCTATAATGTGACCCTGGAATTTGAAGAAATTGCCGGTACCGGTGCCATGGCATCCCTCAAGTTGAGTGATATTGATGTTGATAAGGACCTGATTGGTGAGCGGTTTCGTGATCTCAAACGGGATGGGCAGAGAATGGGGGTATCGGTTGGATACGGCATCCCGCTCGGGGAAAACCAGGTGATCATTCCCTCTTTTGAGATGGTAGTCGAAGATCGCGATGGGGAAAGTAATTCCAGTAAACAATATAAAGCCGAACTGGCCCATCTGATGGGGATTGGCTCGTGGTCTTTTGCAACTTCGGTGGCGCTGATCGACTGGGAATTTGACAAGGTTCATCCCGTTTTCAATGAGACACGTGATGAAAGGGGAGTTGAGTTTACAGAACTGATTTCCTTTGAGGAGCCCCTTGGGTGGAGGGGATTCTCCATCAATGGCTTGATCTCCTATAGCCGGGTGAATTCCAATATAGATTTTTTTAGCAGTGATGAGCTGACCGTCGGGCTTGGGGTTGGTTACAGTTTTTAGTGGTGCTTCCAATGCACTACGAAGGAGTAACGATGCAAATGTTGCTTTTTAAAGAGAAAATCGTTAGTGGGCGTTTTCAAGCGGTCATTCGCGGCATTGGCTTGATCTTTATTTTTACCTTCTGCCTTTCAAGTTGCGCGATTATAAAACCTCCCAAACCCGCAAGATTGGCGGATGATATCCCCACTCACTGGCAGGAAAAGGTGGAAATTGAGACGCTTCCCATAACAACCGATCTTCTTGGGATGATCGGCAAGGAGAGGAAATTCCGTCAGCTTGTCGAAGAAGCATTGGATAACAATCCGGACCTGAGAGCAACCGCTCTGAGACTGAAAGCCGAGGGATATCTACTCAGCGGTCCGCGCTCGGAAATGCTGCCTAAACTTGATGCCGGTTTTTCCGTCGGGCGAAACAACCAGGATTACAATTACGATACAATGGAAAGGGAGACCACAACCGCCTATAAGCCTTATGCCAATATCAGTTGGGAGCTGGATGTATGGGGGCGTCTGGCCGATCAGTATCGAGGAACCAAATATGGTGTGGCGGCCAAAGCGCAGGACTATTCACAGGCCCGCGATGCTCTGGCTGCGAGGGTTGTTCAGGCATGGATAACACAGCTTGCCAACCGTCGGGCCCTTGCCATCGAAGAGGAACGGCTGAGTGTTCTAGAACGGATTGAGAACATCCTGATCAGTCGTTATAAAGACGGCATTGGAACCTTGGACGATTACTCTACAGCCGCCAGCCGTACTCAGATCGCCAAGGCAGATTTGAGCGTCCAGCGAACGGAACTCGCCAAGTCGGTGCGTAGTTTGGAAATCCTGCTCGGACGCTATCCGGAAGGGAAACTTGTTTCGGATATTTCGTGGCCAACCATGAATCTGCCGCATATAGAGGCGCCGGCAACGGTTCTCGCCAACCGTCCGGATATTCGAGCCGGCCTTGCCCGTGTTGAATCGGCCTACAATTTTGCCAGGGCCGCAGACAAAGCCAGACTGCCCGGCCTGAGTTTGTCTGGCGAGCTTTTTCGGACCGGGGCCCGTCTTTCTGATATCGGTAGCGCCACTACCTATTGGGGGCTTTTGGGATCTGTTTTTCAACCTGTGTTTCAGGGCGGAAAGCTGCGTGACGAAGCGCGATCCCAGCACGCCCAGGCCGATGCCGCCGTTCTCGATCTGCACGTTATCGTTTTGCGTGCGCTTTCGGAAGTGGAAAACGCGCTAACTCTTGAAAGGGCACTGGCTGTTCAGGCCAAGGTTCTCGAACTCGCCGTGGAGGAATCAGAGAAGAGCAGCACATACTTCAGTGACCGTTACCGCCAGGGACTCGACAACATCCAGAGTCTCCTTATTGCCAAGGAACAGGCGATATCAGCCAGAATTCGGTTGAACCAGACCATGGCCGATCGTCTGAGCAATCGTATAGATTTGGCTTTGGCGGTGGGGGCAGGGTTGAATGATAAGGATTTTGAGAGAAATTAGAACGTTTCTGAGAGGTTAATATGATTCATAATAGTATTCGCGTACTGACAAACAAATGGACGATTTTCATCGTTACCCTTTTTCTGTGTGCCATCGGAACGGTTCTTTTTTTGGAGGCGAAACCGCAAAGAAAAACAGAAATACACGAGGCGGAAAAGGGCCTGACCCTGTCGGGAATGCCGATAACCGTTAAAACGATCAAACCATCATCATACCCGGCGCTGATCACAACCTTGGGGGAGGCGAAACCCTTTTGGCAATCGAGTGTCAAGGCACGGGTGGATGGGCCGGTTCTTAAGATTTCGGATCGCCTGCAGCCCGGCAATCTGGTCAAAAAAGGGGAGCTTTTGGTTGAGATCGACAGGACCGCTTTCGAGGCCAAACTGAGCTTGACCGAAAGCCAGGCCGCAGAATCCAAGCTTGCCTTGTTGAAAGAGGAGCGTGAGGCACGTGAGGCACAGCGCAATTGGGACCGCTCCGGCATCAAAGGCGCCCCGCACTCGTCGCTGGTGCTTCGTAAACCGCAACTGGAGGCGGCTCGTGCCGCACTCAAGGCCGCTGAGGATGCGGTCATCAATGCAAAAAAGGAGCAGTCTTATACCCGCATTATAGCGCCCTTTGACGGTATTATTCTCTCGCGTCAGGTCAATCCCGGTGAGACGCTTTTCTCGGGTGATGAGGTTTGTACCCTTTGGAGTGTGGGTACCGCCGAAATTGGGGTTCACGTAGCCAATGACCAGTGGGAGCTGCTGGGAGAAGAAAAAAATAGGATGGACGTTCATCTCGTTTCACCTCAAACAGGTGCCACCTGGACGGCTCGCGTAGTCAGGGACGCACGTCGCCTTGATCCAGAGTCTCGCTTGCGCACTCTCTATTTGAAAGTGGACCGCCCTCTGGATCAGACTCCGCCTTTACTGCCCGGCACTTTTGTGCGCGCCGAAATTTCAGGTCGGGAGATATCGAACTTGCTTTGTATTCCCGAAACTGCGCTGACCCAACAGGGGCTGGTCTGGTTGGTGGACGCCGACGACCGGCTGCGCGCCATTCAGGCGCGGCCGGTATTCCACGGTGAAGGCTGTGTCTATATCCATAATCCATGGGATACGAAAGAGGCGCTTGCCATTGCCGTCGCACCCAATGCAAGCTTTACCAACGGCCTTCTCGTTCAGCCCAAACAAGAGGGGAGGGGATAACCCATGCACGCTCTATCCGCCTGGTTCACCAAAAATCCGGTGGCCGCCAATTTGCTCATGTTTCTCGTTATTGTCGCAGGCGTCTTTACCCTTTATTCCATAAGGATCGAAGGATTTCCGGCCGTGCCGACCAATACGGTCAACATTGAGACCGCCTACCCCGGCGCCAGCGCCGATCAGGTGGACGAGGGGATTACCCGTAAGATCGAAAAAGCCCTGGAGGGTATGCCCGGCATCAAAAAGATTTCCTCGGTTTCGGAAAGGGAATACTCCTCGGTCTCGGTTAAAAAAAATAGCAAAACGGACATAGACCGTTTTAAAAACGATATTCAATCGCGGGTGGACAGCATTTACAATATGCCCAAGCGCGCGGAACGCCCCCTGATAACGCGGCAGGAATTCAATGTCATGGCGCTGATTGTCCAGGTGTACGGCGATGTCGACGATGTTACGCTACAAAAAGTTTCTCGTGAGGTGAAGGATAATTTACTCGCTCATCCCAAAATTTCGAAAATACAGCTTTTCGGGCAGAAACCCTATGAAATTCGTGTCGAGGTCGATATGGACCGGCTGCGGTCCTATGGGATGACCCTGGCCGAGGTGGCCCAGGCCATCAACAGCGCTTCACTGGACTATTCCACCGGCAGTATCGAAAGCAAAAGCGGAAAAATTCTCATTCGTGCCGACCACAAGGCCGATTCCTATGAGGCGTTCTCTTCCATCGGGCTGCGTACCTTGAGCGATGGCTCAACGCTTTTGGTCCGGGATGTAGCCACCGTAGTGGACGGCTTTGAAACCGAGCCCTTTTTCGCCCGATTTCAGGGGGACCCTTCGGTGGGTATGCTGATTTACAGCGGAGAGAAGGGCGATCTGATCGAAATCAACAAGGCCGCTCACGAGGTGATCGAGAAAATTCGTCCACGCCTTCCCCAGGGAATCGATGTGGATGTATGGGCCGAACAGGCGCCTTATATGAAGGCCCGATTATCGCTTTTGGCATCCAATGCCTGGCAAGGCCTGATGATCGTTTTTGTGCTGCTGGCTCTTTTTCTCAATGTCAAGCTGGCATTCTGGGTGGCCATGGGCATTCCTATTTCTCTCTCCGGTGCCCTTTTGCTCATGGGAGACCGCTTTCTTGGTTACTCTCTCAATGATATCACCACATTTGGGATGATCATTGTCCTGGGTATCCTGGTGGATGACGCCATTGTGGTGGGCGAGAGCGTTTTCGCGACCCGCCGGGAGAGCGGTGACCCGCTGAACGGCACCATCGAAGGGGTTCGCCGGGTGTCAACCGCCACGGTCTTCGGTTGTTTCACCACGGTGGCTGCCTTTTATCCGCTTCTCCTCATCGACAACGAGGTCGGAAAAATATTCGCCAGCTTCTCGGTGGTGGTCATTATTTCTGTTTTGTCCTCCATGCTGGAAAGCAAGCTGATCCTGCCGGCCCATCTTGCGGCCATTCGTCTGGATGAACCAAAAACAGCAGCCAAAGGCATGCATCCGGCCCATTTGTGGAAACAGGTGCAGGATTTGGCCGTGGGACTGATGCTTTTCGTCAAGGATCGCCTGTATCAGCCGTTTTTACGGGTTACGCTCAAGCATCGTTATGCCGCCCTGGTTATTTTATTGACCATCGCCGTATGTGGTATCAGTCTGATCAGTAACGGCTGGATCAAGACCGTCTTTTTCCCGGAAGTCCCCGGCCAGATTATCACGGTTACCCTCAAGACCAGGAGCGGTTCTCCATCGGACCTGATCGCTGCACACATCGCAACCATCGAGAAGGCTGCCGAAGCGATCAATGAGGACGCCATGGCCGAGCTTCACACCGATAAGCCGCCCATCGCCCGTCTGATGACTGGTGTGAACGGGCCCACCAGTGCTGAGATTTACGCTGAACTTCAGCCAGAGACGGATCGACCGTTGGATACTCTGGAAACCTTGCGCCGTTGGCGTAAACGGGTGGGGACGCTGGAAGGTGTCGAAACCCTCACTTTCAGCGGTTCCTTTGAGACCGGCGGCGGTTTTGTGGTTGAACTGGGGGCTCCGGATGATTCGGTGCTGGAGGATGCGGTCAAACGCTTTACCGCAGCCCTCGGTGAGGTGGATGGTGTGCATGACCTGCGCGACGATCTTCATCAGGGCAGTCCCCAGCTTCGGCTGCGCCTCAAATCCGAAGCCCGGCACCTGGGACTGACCACCGCCGATTTGGCTGAGCAGATTGGTGATGCCTTCGGCGGACTGGAAATACAGCGCGTACAACGCGGTACCGAAGAGGTCAAGGTCATGGTGCAGTACCGTGAGGACCGGCGTCGCTATATGCAGGATCTTTTGGCCACCCGTATTCAAACCAGGCAGGGCCGGTGGGTCCCCCTGGCTCTGGTGGCCACCATTGAATCCAATTACGCCCCCAGCGCCATTGCCCGGCAGAATGGGCAACGTGTAATCCAGGTGGAGGCGGCCCTGGACAAGGAAGTTGTCAGCCCCGGTGATGTCGGCAAACTGATTCAAGAGAAAATCACGCCGGAGCTGACAGCCCTCTATCCTCAACTGACCATCAAACTTGCCGGCGAGCAGGAAGAGATGGATGAAATGAAAGGTGGCCTGATTCGCGCGTTAATCATGATCCTGCTTCTTATCTACGCCCTGTTGGCCGTGCCGTTGAAATCCTACATCCAGCCTTTTGTCATCATGTCGGTTATACCTTTTGGCTTTGTGGGTGCGGTGATCGGCCACTGGGTCATGGGCTTTCCCTTGAGCGTGCTCTCCTTTTTCGGCATGCTGGCCGTGACCGGTGTGGTGGTTAACGACAGCTTGGTGCTCATGACCAGGTACAATGATCTGCAGCCGACCGCCGCCTCCTGTTTCGACGCGCTGATGGGCGCCGGGAACAGCCGTTTTCGGGCTATTATTCTCACTACCCTGACCACCGTGTGTGGGCTCATGCCTTTACTCTCGGAAACATCCGAACAAGCTCAGTATCTGATCCCAGCAGCCATATCCCTGGCGTGGGGAGAACTGTTTGCCACTCCGGTCACCCTCTTCATTGTGCCGGTATTGATACACATAGGGCATGACTGCAAAATGGCTGCCGGTAACGTCAAGTCACTTTGCCGTCGAAACATACCTTCGAAATCGATGTCATAGGTAATTGCCATGAAAAAGAAAATACTTACCCAGCAATACATCGGTCCCGGTCTTTTTCTTTCTTTTGCGCCGGCCCTGTTTTTTGTCGCGTTTTTCTGCTGCGCCAGCGGTACGAGCAGTTACGCCGCAAACATGAACCCTGAAAAGAGAACCTGTGAATATGTTATGTCGCTGGAGGGTAAAAAGATCGGCGAAACCGTGGTCTCTAAGAAGCGATCAACCGATTCGGCTCCGGATTTGATGAGAACGGAGACCAAGACAACCTTGCAGGTAAAAGGATTTTGGGGCGCGTGGGCCCTTGACGCAAAGAGCATTGTGAATCATGATCATTCAGGTGTTATCGACTTTGACCACAAAATCACCGAAAATAAAAACAGATGGCATTTGTTTGGGAAACAATACAAACAGGCGTTATGGTGCAGCGCCCGTAAGGTGCAAACCGAAAAAGAGCAGGAAGACGACGAGATTGTCGATTTGGCCGGTTACATCGTGACGCAAACGGTCCCCTATGCCGGGGATGCGCTGATGGTCCTGAATCTGCTTGGCGATGATGACGATGAACAGGGCGATGTGGCCGTGCCATTGGACCGGTTTGATACAACCATGTGTGAACTGCCGGCCTATCTGCTCAAGCTGCCCGAAAAGGAGGAAAACCGGTTCAGAATACTGGACACCTCCGAACTGGAGATAGAGTCTGTAGCTGTCACCCGGAAAGGAAATGAAAAAATCGTTTGGGCTGGCCGGAAGTTCGCCTGTAGGGTATTTCTCGTAGAGGCAAAGAAAAGCCAGTCGACATACTGGATTGCCGAAGACACTTTGGGCGCCTTTATCGTCAGAGAAAAAGGGGAGGATTCCGATGGGGTTTTTGAAATCAACCTGTTTCGATACGATAACGATGGTTCGTGAGTTTTTCGTTATATTTCTGTCGGTTGCCATATCCATGACGGCAATTCTACCTGGCCCTGCTTGGGCGGATGTCTTGGAAACCGTGGTCGGCGGTGAAGTGGTCCTCCTTTATGATATCAAGGTTGACGGCACGGATGCAGGCCATATGAAAATCACTCGTAGTAGAACGGTTCGCGAAAAGCAGCCTGTCAGGAAAATCGACATCTCAACGGATATCCATCTGTCCGGAGAACGGGGTACTTACAATCTGGCTGCAAAAGATGCGATATGGCTGGGGGCGAAGGGGCTGCTGAAATTCGATCATCGAATTGATGAAAATGACGATCACTGGCTGATTCGTGGTGAGAGAAGAGGCAAAGGGCTTTGGTGCACGGTTGCCGAGGTGGGCAGTCGGACCTCAATCAGCGATGGGCATGAACTCCCAAAAGAGGCGCTCAAAATCGTAAGAAATGTGGAAATATCCACCGAGGCCTATGACATGACTTCGGATGAGCTGCCCGTATTCCTGTTTGGCCCGGTGCCCAAGGCGACCGGACCCGGTGTGCGTGTGTTGGATACGGTCGAGCTGAAGATTACCTCCTGGCGGTTTGAAGAGCGACGCCGCGAGGAAATCAAGGCTGCTGGTAGGATGTTCTCATGTGAGCGATTCAGGGCAACTTCCCCGAAAGGTTCGATCACTCACTGGATCGCGGGAGATGGAGACAATGCCTTTACCGTCAGGAAAACCGGCAAGGATGCCGATGGGAAATTTGAAATATTATTGCGGGACGTAGAGCATGGAAACTTGACGGATTTTTAAAAAGTCCGATATCGGCGTTACGCTTCATCTCATCCTTCGTCACTGCGGAGTACGATAGGTACACCTCATTCCTCGGGATTCGCAAGCCTTGATCTCGGGCTTTTTACGAATCCGCCCGAACAGTGACTTCTTACGAGTCTATCAACATTGACCTTGCCGTTTGAAGGGCGCGAGCGCATGCGGACTGTTGGTGCACATGACATTGCCCCGGCAGCAAATCCGTTTTCCGGTATGTCATCAAATAGTTGTCGCCATTGCCACCGTGCAAATTTATCATCAGAGTCCTTGCCAGCAACGGGTCAACGGATCGTCTGTTTTGTTACATATATGTGGTATCCGCCACCGACGACTGGTGATCGTTCCCATAACATCCAACTGGAATGGACAACCATCCGTTGGATTGATTAGTTTTAAAAAAATCGATAGGATCATTTTAATTCGGGTAATTCTTCATTAAGGCGTGGGTTGTGATCTTCGAGAAAGAGAAGGGGCAGGTAACGTGAAATCGGTGAAATGGCTGTTTCATCCCATTTTGGTGTTCATCTACTCGATTGCCGCATTGGCGGTCTCCCTTTTTCTGTACATTTATTGGTATGTCGAAGCCAGCAGCGGTTTGCGCTCGGTCATCGCGCGGTTCAATATCGAGCAGGACAAGGCCCTGTCCGCCGACACCTGGGTGGTGATCCTGGTCCTGAGCCTCCTGATCGGGATTATCCTGCTGGGTATCCTGATTATTTTCATTTTCAGCCAGAAAACCATGCAGCTTTATCGCATGCAGAACAACTTCATCAATAATTTCACCCACGAGCTCAAGACGCCGGTGACCTCCCTGAAGCTTTTCCTGCAAACCTTTTCCAAACATACTCTGTCGCGCGAAGATCAGCTGAAGTACATTCAGTTCATGTTGACGGACGTGAATCGGCTCTCCGAGAACATCAGCCGCATCCTCGATCTGGCCAAACTGGAAGCCGGGACCTACATGGGGGAGTTCGATGTCTTGGATGTGATCCGGATGATGCGGGAATTCGTGGCGCAAAACGCCCATTTGTTCGGCAAGCTGCAAATTATCGTGCACGAGTCCCGGTCCGGCCCGGTGTATTCGCATATAAACCGCAATCTGTTCGAGATGCTTTTGATCAACCTGCTGACCAATGCCGTCAAATACAATGCTTCCGAAACGCCGACCATGGATATCACCGTCGAGAACAAACGCGGCAAAACCACGATCAGCTTCAAGGATAACGGCATCGGTTTCGATAAAAAGGAGATGAAAAAGATATTCGGTAAATTTTATCAGATTGGCCGTCCGGACAACATGACGGCCAAAGGCAGCGGCCTGGGCCTTTATCTGGTGAAGAACATTGCCCGTCTGCATGGCGGCAAGGTACGGGCGCATAGCCCGGGGCGGGGCCTGGGATCGACGTTTACTTTTATTTTGCCGACAAGTATGGAGAATCATGACGATGTCCATGAACAAACTGATATTGATCGTCGAGGATGACAAGCACATCGCCGAAGGGCTGCGGTTGAATCTTGCCCTTCAGGGGTATGATGTGATCGTGGCTTCGGATGGCGTGGCCGGTCTCAATCATTGGAAGGCCCGTCGACCGGATTTAATGATTCTGGATATCATGCTGCCGGGAATCGATGGCCTTTCCATTCTGCAGAGCATTCGCCTTGAAGACGAACGCATGCCCGTTTTAATCCTGTCGGCCAAGGGTGATCCTCTGGACCGGGTCAAGGGGCTCTCCCTGGGAGGAGACGATTACCTGCCCAAACCCTTCAATCTGGAAGAACTTCTTTTGCGGGTGGAGCGCCTGTTGAAGCGTGGCGGATGGAACAAGGAAAATGGCGCGCCGGTGTGGCCGCCCATAGAAACCTATCGGTTCGGCGACAACAACATTGATTTTACCACCAACACGGCAACCTGCCAAATAGGTGAAATCGTCCTCACCGAACAGGAGGCCAAGGTTCTCAAGCTGTTCATTGCCCATCGCGGCAAGCCCCTTTCCCGTGATGTGCTTCTGCAGATCGGGTGGGGGTATTCGCGTAAGACCAGTACCCGGACCGTGGACAACTTCATTGTTCGTTTTCGCAAGTATTTCGAGGAGGACCCCAAGCAGCCCGTCTACTTTAAAAGCCTCCGCTCCATCGGCTATCTGTTCGATCACGAGGCGTGACGCTACACTTGCGAAGCCAGAACCGCGCCGCTCACCGCCAGCACAATGGCCGCCAGACGCTGTTGAGTGACCGGTTCCTTCAGAAAAAACGCCGCCAGTATGAATGTAAAGATCATGGACAGCTGATTGAGAATGGCGGCGACGGAAACCAGCGTGTATTTGAACCCCGCGATCCAGGCGATCATGGCCAGGTAATTGCCCATCACGGCCCCGGGAAAGGCCTGCTTCCACGCCGGTGACGGTTTCAAAACGCCCATGATTTCACGCCGGCGGGGATGCAGGGCACTGACGATCAGCAATCCGGCCACGCCGGCAATTTGACGGGTAAAACTGGTCCACAGAACATTTGACTGGGCGAGAATCGGCTTGACCATCACAATGCTGACGGCTATCAACCCCACTGAGAAAACGCCCAGAGCCAATCCGCTGAAAAGGGCGCCGCGCGAGCAGTCAATGCGTTTTCCCTGATAAGAACCGGCCAGAATACCCAAAATGACCAGTATCGCGCCGGCGATGCCTTTTATCCCAACAGATTCGCCCAGAAAGAAAAAAGAAAGTCCGATGACGCTGGGCAGGTAAATACATTCGATGATCGCCAGGTAGCCGGCCCCCAGCAGGTTGAGGGACATGAAAAAGAAGGTATCGGCCAGCGTGATGCCAAGTATCCCGGAAAGGCAGAGCCTTAGCCAATCTCCCGGCGGGCAGGCGGGGAACAGAGGTACCCCGGCGATCCACATCGTCGGTACCATGAGCGCCAGAGTAACGACGCCCTTGAACAGATTCAGCGCCGTTGGCGGGATCTTGCTGCCGCAGATTTTGAACAGGATGACGGCTATGGCCCAGAACAGGGCCGCCGCGATCGAACAGAGAACACCGACAATATGCATGGAAAGCGTCCGGTTGTTATCGATGGGTTAAAAAGTCAAGGTTTGAGCAAAAAGAGCCGTACGTAGCGCGGTTCCAGGTTGCCGGATTTGACGGGCCCCAATTCCATTTCGATTTCGTTGAACATGGCCTCGAAGAACATCCCGAACGTCCGGGACAGGTGTTCCGCCTCGCGTCCCGACGCCTCGGCGATCCATTGCAAAAATGTATTCTTTTGGGCGTCCTCGATGAAGCGGCGCCCCCCCTCATCTCTCCATAACGCTTTGTAAAAGCTTATGAATTCGGCAATCGGAATTGCGATCGTGGAGGCCTTGGGATCAAGGGGGGCAAGATCCAGACGGCTGCGTGCCCACAGGGTCAACAACACGTTTTTATAGGTGAGAAAACGGGTGTTGGTCAGGCCCTGCAAAGAGATCTGCATATCTCCCATGATCTGGTCAAGATTTGTGATGCGGTTAAAACCGTCATGGGTGGCGCGAATTTCTCCAAGGGTGCGGAAGTCCCGATAATTGGTTCCCGGTATTGACGGGTCATAATGTTTGGGCCGGTCCACGAGCAGCCCCCCCAAAAGCCCCAGCCAGGCCTCGCCCCAGAAGGTCAGCGGCAGCCGTTGGGTTTGGAACCAGCTCGTTTTGCGCCATTTTAGCGCGTCCCAGTGCAGTTGCAATGCGCCAGCGATGCCCACCCGGAAAAGATCGGCCAGCAGGTGCCGTTGGACAAGATGCGACGCCCTGGCCTCCCGGTTGTCCGGATCGGCCTGCGTCAGACACTCGATGCCAATGCTCACGTATCCGCTGGTCTTGGCGACGATGCCTTGAAGTTGACCGCGATTGACGATGGTATCCTGGTCAGCGGAGATCACCTGGTTGCACAGGCCGGCCAGCTCGCCCTGCAACTGTTCGATGATCAGAGGATCGGAAATCCCCTTGAGCGCGCGAACGAAAAGATTGTCCTCCTCCAGAAAGGTGGCGGCGAGCTGAGGCGGGCTGATGCCGATCTCCTTGCCCGTGCCGCGGCGAACAATCTTCAGGGGTTTGCCGTCTAAGTCTTCGGGGGCCAGCGGCTGGTAAACCCCAACGGCTTCGTGAAACGGCAGAAACCCTTTTTCGGCCAGGCGCACGTTGCGCAACCGGAAAAGCTCCTCCTCGGCTTCGGCGGGAATCATATGCACGGCCTCCGCCAGCAGCCCCTGGTAGCGGACATGATCGAAGGTGGAGAGCCTTTTGAGCAAGTGGTGCAAGGTGGCGTTGCGTCCGGCCTTGGCGGACTCCTCTTCGGGTGTCGTGGTCGGGTAATCCACCAGGCGTACGTAGTAGGTGTCATCGTCGCTGAAAAATCCCTCGCCGAAATCCGAGGGGCTCTCCTCCGTCTCACGCACCCGCACCTCGATGTTTCGGAAGAGGAACAGCTCCAGAAATTCGAGTTTGTCACCGAAACACCAATCTACCAGACGCCTGGCATCGGCTTGAAGCAGCAGCTCCAGCCAGGCGGTAACCTTGGGATAGTCCACCTGGTCGCGGTCCCAGCCCTGGATGTCCAGAAAGTATTCCCATTGCCGGTTGGAGGCCAGGGAGATAAGCGGGAGGGCCTCTTCGGGGCCGGCATCGTGGATCAGAAAGAACAGATCCTGCTCGGGAAAGGAGTGCACCAGGGCCGCCGGCTGGGGATGATCAAGGATGGCGTCCATGGCCTTATCCGCGGGCAGGGATAAAATCCTTTTCCTC
This sequence comes from uncultured Desulfosarcina sp., assembly GCA_963668455.2. Taxonomy (GTDB): domain Bacteria; phylum Desulfobacterota; class Desulfobacteria; order Desulfobacterales; family Desulfosarcinaceae; genus Desulfosarcina. The sequence goes on along the minus strand of CAXXOY010000005.1, from coordinate 210,089 downwards.
GCCTGGGCCAATTGCTGGAGTCGCTGATTGTGTTTGGAAACAAGGGGTTGAGTATTTGTCATTGGTGTCGAACTCCTTTTGGGAGGCGAAATGGCTTTTAGCTAATTATTTCATCAATTATAATGTTGGGCGTTCGCAATTGGCAAGATTGCAAATCAAGCCGTGTCGGCGTCTTTGATACGGACAAGCATCAGCAATCCGGGAATGGCGATCAGGGTGCATAAAATAAAAAACCAAGCCCATCCCAGATGGCTCGCCAGATAACCGGTGGGCGCGGAGGCCAGGACCCGGGGAACACCCATCAGGCTGGAAAGCAGGGCGTACTGGGTGGCGGTAAAGCGTTTGTCGGTGATGCTGGCCATGTAGGCCACATAGGCCGAGGTTCCCATGCCGCTGGTCAGGTTCTCGAAAGCCACCACCGCCGAAAGCGCGCTGAGGCTGGGGCCAATATGGGCCAGAAGCGCGAATCCGGCGGTCGAGACCGCCTGAAGAACGCCGAAGACCCACAGGCTGCGAACGATCCCCAGGCGGATGATGGTGATGCCGCCGGCAAGCGCCCCTCCCAGGGTCGCCCAGAATCCGAACAGCTTGACCACCGTGCCGATCTGGGTTTTCGTAAAGCCCACATCCAGGTAAAAGGGCGTGGTCATGGCCGAGGCCATGCTGTCGCCGATTTTATACATCAAAATAAAGGCCAGAATCCACAGCGCCAGGGGGCGACTGAAATACTCCTTGAGCGGATCGATGACGGCGGCGGTCAGGGTTGCCGGAAAGGTGTCCACCTTGGGTTCAGGCGTCAACAATGTAGTCAGTAGGCCGGGCAAAAGGCACAGGGCCATCACCATATAAACCCTGGAAAAGGGAATATGGTCGGCCAGAATCAGTCCGCCCCCGGAGGCCAGCAGCATGCCCGCCCGATAACCGTTGATATAAAGCGAAGAACCCAACCCCAGCTCCCGGTCGGACAGATCCTCACGCCGGTAGGCGTCCACGACGATATCCTGGGAGGCGCTGCTGAAGGTCACGGCCAGGCAGGCTATGGCCAGGATGGTCGGGTTCAGGGCCGGATTACTGGCGCCCAGCCAGACCAGGGCCGCCATCAGGCAAAGCTGGCTCACCAGCAGCCACCCGCGCCGCCTCCCCAGAAACGGCAGGCGGTAACGGTCAAATACCGGCGCCCATAGAAATTTGAGCGTATAAGGCAACCCCACCAGGGAAAACAGCCCGATGGTGGTCAAATCCACCCCCGCTTCCTTCATCCAGGCCTGCAGGACGGACAGGGTCAACAAGAGCGGCAGGCCGCACGAGAACCCCATCACCAGCGAGACCAGCATGCGGCGATTAAAAAGGACGGATAGGGTGGTTTTTAGGGTCATAGCGAAAGTAGAAGGGCGGCAGAGGGATGATCTGTCGCCCTTAAGAATAGTTGACCGTTTTGGTGCCTTATTCAAAAACTTCTGTCGTAAAAAACCAAAATTATTTAAGCAGTTGATCCGGCGTCACGATGGGGCCGAAATCCGCCTTCAGGGCCATCAACGCCTCCCGTTGCTCCCTCAGCACCTCGAACAGCTTCGGGGGAATGCTCTCCTCTTTCCCATAAGCGCTGATCTGCAAGTCGATGCGGGCGATGATGTTTTCCACGTAAAGGGAAAACTGGCGGTCATACAGCTCCTTGGCATAGGGTTTGTCGATCAGGGTTTCGAAGAGAACTTTCAGGTCTTCGTATTTGGGGAGGAACCCGATGGGGGTTTCGATGGCCTCCACATCACCGTGTGCCCGGCGTTCCAGCCACCCCAGCCATGCCTTGACATCTTTTTTCTCGCCCAGCAGTTTGGTGCCGCTGCCTCCGCGGGCCCCCTCGGTGAGAAAATAATTCAGACCGGCCAGGATCGGCCGCTTGCCGTCGGCGATGGTCTTGTTGCCGAAGAAGTCGAACTGGGCCTTCATGTAATCGCCAAGGGCGCCGGGGATGAAGGGCGCATTGGCCCAGGGCGCGCGTTTGACGCCGCTGGCGCCCACTTCCGTGGCCGTGGCCGCCGATACGATGCAGGCGCCGATGGCCACGCCGTGATCGGAATTCTTGGCCACCCAGACGGGCGGCATGGTGTCGCTGTCGCGGCCGCTGTAGGTGATCACCCGGGTTTCAACGCCTTCCGGCGCCTCGGCCTTTTCGGAATAATTGGCCAGGGCCGAGGAGGAGATGGTGCAACGGGCGTTGGGGTGGGATATGGGGATGGCCTTGCGGCCGGCGTCGATTAGCCCCTCTTTCCAGGGGCCATGGAAATTCCGACCCCGGCTGGGCAGCGTGTCGCCATCGCCGGTCCAGTGAGGCGTGCCGTTCTCATCGATCAGAACATTGGACCAGATGACTTCCGAGCCTGGATTGCGCAGGCGGTCCATGAGCATGGGATCGCCTTCCCAGTTAACATCCTCAACGATGCCGAAGATGCCGCACTCCGGGTTGATGGAGCGCACGCTGCCATCCTCGTTGATCCACATCTGGGCCAGGTCGTCGCCCACGAAATGGTTGCCTGCCATGGCCGTGGTGGTCTTGCCGCAGCCGGATGGGGCCGCGCCGGCCACCCAGGTGACCCGGCCGTCGGGGCCATTGATCCCGGTGATGAACATGTGTTCGGAAAGCTCCATGCCATTTCCTTCATAAACCGCCTTGTCCACGGAAAAGCGGTGGTTGCCCTTTTTGAGGAGCAAGGTGTTGCCGGCATAGGTGCAGTTGAAAGAGTAGGTGGTGCGGTGGCTGCGGTCCATGAAAACGCGGGCATTGGGCAGGTCTTCTGCCCGGTTGAGGCCCTCGCTGTGGATATTGGTGTAGAAGTGGCCCAGCCGGTCGACCTCTTTTTCGAAATCGGCGAACGCGTTGCGGTAGAGAATTTCCGCGCTGTGGGAAACGTAGGCCGAGCTGGTGATCTCAAGGGCCGGGTTGGCCGCCGGAGCGCCGACGGGGCCACGCGAGTAGAAGCCCACCACCATGGTGGCGCCGCTCATGATGCCGACCATTTTCTCCTTGACCACATTCAACGCATCGTCCCGCAGAAGCTTGTTGGCCAGGGAACTGACCGCCTCGTCGGGATTGGCGATGTAATAGGTGCGGTCGATGATGCGCCCCTGCTCTTCCTTGAGGTCATAGTGGATGGTGTGCCCATCCATGGGCAGGACCGCCTCCTCGCCTTTGTTCAACGCCAGTTGGCGGATGAACTGCCGATCGGCTTCGGTCCCGGTGTTGATGTAGACGCGGGCGGGGTCGCACATGGAGATGGCATTGGCGATTTTAATCAGGATGTCGGAATGCTTAAGCTTGCGTATGCGGGAAAGGTGCTCGCTGTCCAGGGCTTTTTCGAACAGGGCCTGAGCCTGCTCAATATTTTGGATTCCGCCCAGTTCCTTGACAATGTCGATTCCTTCATTTTTTTTCAACATGCAAAATATCCCTTCTTAATGTAGAGAAACGGTCAGACCTCCTTGCTTTGACAACCGACCGGTTCCGGCTGAGGCATATGCTGATCGATCCATTTAATAACCTTATCGAATTCTTCCCGGATTTCTTGAAGCGCTTTACCCCGGTGGCTGATCCCGCTTTTCTCGGACATGGTCAATTCGGCAAAAGTTTTCTCCAGCGGCGGGTAGAAAAACACGGGGTCGTAGCCAAATCCCTGGTCTCCTGATGGCGCATTCGCAATCAATCCCTCGCAACGCCCCTCGTAGGTCAGTGCCGCGCCGGCGGGAACGGCAATGGAGATCACGCACATGAAGGCCGCCTTGCGATTGGGCTCGTTTTCCAGCTCCTTGAGCAGTTTTTGGTAGCGTACCTCATCGGTGGCGTCCGGGCCGGCATAGCGGGCGCTGTGCACGCCCGGCGCACCGTCCAGCGCATCCACGATCAGGCCCGAATCGTCCGCCAGGGCAGGGTAACCCAGCACCCGGGCGGTGAAACTGGCCTTTTTGTAAGCGTTGTCGTCAAAGGTTTCGCCGTCTTCGACGACTTCCGGAATGGGGCCGAAATCGTCCAGATTTTTAATGGTTACCGGAAAGTTGTCCAGCAGGTCGCGAATTTCGGCCGTCTTGCCTTTGTTGCGGGTGGCGATGACCAGCGTCTGTTGTTTTTTCATAAATCCTCGATTTTTACAGTAGAAACCTAAATGCCCTAACACAAAAGATTAGAAGAATCCAGTTGAAATCAGGCCGCCGCCGGGGCCGTCCGTATTGGAACATAGCGTTCAGGGTTCGGGGTGGAACTCGGTGCGGATCACCTGGAGCAATTCATCGCCGATGGTCAGCCCCATGTCGATGAATTGGGGGCCGTAGCGCCTTCCCGTGTGAGAACGGAAGGTTTCTCGTATTTTTTTAAGTAATACCATACCTTTTGGGTATCGGGCAACGAATGCCTCCAGGGGCGGGTTAATAAAAGCCACCATGTCCCAGAGGGTGTGGTAAAAATTGTCCGGTCCCCAACGGAATTTGTCGGCATCGTAGAGACAGTCGGAGAGTATATGCGCTTGCTGGGTCGGGAGGCGCTCCAGGTGTGCGAATGCCTCGTGGTTGCGAATGGCTATGCAGATATGGGCGATTTCATCGTTCGTCAGGGGATACGCTTTGAGAATTTTTTTGGCGGCCTCGGCGCCCTTGATGGCATGGGAGGGCTGCTTGCGGCAAATGTCATGCAAAAGGCCCGCGTATTGAGCGAGCAGCAGGTTGCGCTGGATGAGATCTTCGGTGAAGCCCGCCCGTCGGCTCTCGATGAGAACGAGGGTGCCGGCATCGATGGCCACTTTCTCCACATGCCCCATTCCGTGGCCGAAATCCTCGTCCAGGCTGTCGGCCAGGCTCCTTTTCAGGTGAATAATGGACGCATCGGTGAGATAAAATTGCTGGGAGGTGTCGGCTTCCGTCGGATGGTCCCTGTAGAAATCGGGCAGGGGGCAGCGATCCACGATTTGTCGGGCCGCTTTTCGAATTTCCAGATAAACGTTGTCCATCGACGGTGTATCCACATCCGGCAAGTGCCCATCCACGCTATGAATGGCCAGATTTTCCTGTTCGTGGACGGATACTGATTAAGAAAAAAAAGCCGACTTCACGGGTTGTGTGAAGCCGGCGGCAAATCGTTATCGCGGTTTGTTGGCGAGCAGCGATGACAATCTATCGCCGCCGACCGTTATCCGGCGTATCGATTCCGCTGGCGCGGAGATGACGCCGGGGATCGGGAATTATCCGTTCAGCGGCAGGCCAAAGGGAGTGCCGCAAACCTTCCATTGCCCGTCTTCCTTGACCAGTTCAAGCGTTTCTTCAAAGCTGTATTTTTTGCCGATGCGGAAAATGCCGGCAACATAGGTAAAAACCGGGTGGATACACGTCCGGCTCTGCCCCTCGAGATGAATCGTGGCCGACTCCTCGTCCTGGGCCAGGGTTTCGGCATGCATGTGGGTGACCATTTTTTTTACCATGCCAAGGCCGAATCCACGATTTTGCGCTTCGGTGGCTTTGGCGTCCAGATACGCCGCTGCCGGTGTTTTTTCTTCATCTCCGGCCAGGTCCCCGCACAAATAGGTATCCAGGTCATCATCCAGGAGAAAATAGGCCTTGGCGAAATCGGTTGCCGTTTTGGTCGCCGATTCTTTGTGACCCAAGAAAACGAATGCCACCTGGAGACATACCGCCAACACCACCAGTAAAATCCATGCGGAAAGATTGCCTCGGTTTGCCATGCTCTGCGCCTCCTCGCTACTTGCCTCCGGTTGGATGGCTGTACACGGTCCAATGCCGGGGGAACTTTGTATGATTGTAGGGGATTGAACCAAAAAGATTAGTCAATTCTGATAGCATGGTTACTTTGATTAAACAAGCCTATTGTGGGGCACCAGGGCAACCGCATTTGGAAATTGCTCTATTTTATTCCCCCTCACCCCGACCCTTTTCCTCAAGGGGCGAGGCAGTGCCACCCGGAAATTTTACAATAGTCATAAACCATGGGAAGCCGTCGGCTACGTTCCCTCTGCGCGGGCGGGAGAGGGACAGGGTGAGGGGGATAAGATGGCGTAGCCAACCTTGGTGCATTGATTCTTGACAGTCGGCACGGTTGGTTGTATACAACTGATAAAACTTCAGGTGTACTTGAAACACCATGTAACGGGAGGCAGGCATGCCGGTCTATCGCGTGAGCAATCCAAAGCAATCCTGGTACGGTGAATCCGTCGGTATTCTCATTCTCAATGCCGCTTATCCGTGCATTCCCGGCAACGTGGGCAATGCCACCACCTATGATTTCCCGGTGCGCTACAAGGAGATCCGCGAGGCATCCATCGACCGGCTGCTCAATCAGCGGGACCCGGCCCTGGCGGAGCCGTTTATCGCCGCGGCCAGGGAACTGGAAGCCGAGGGCGTCAAGGCCATCACCGGCGCCTGCGGGTTCATGGCTCTGTTTCAGCCCGAGGTGGCCGCCGCCGTATCCATTCCGGTCTTTCTCTCCAGTTTGCTGCAGATCCCGTTCATCAACCAGATTTTGGGACCCGGGAACAAGGTCGGCATCATCACCGCCGATGCATCCGTGCTCACGGACGAACATTTTAGAAAGGCGGGGGTCTCCCCGGAGATCCCCAAGGTCATCGCCGGGATGCAGGATAAGGACGAGTTCCGCCAGGCGGTGCTGGAGGAAAGGGGCACCCTGGACTCGGATCTCATGGAAAAGGAAGTGGTCGATGTTGCCCGACAGATGGTGGCCCGTGACCCCGACGTGGGCGCCATCCTGCTGGAGTGCAGCGACCTGCCGCCGTTCGCCCATGCGGTTCAGGCGGCCACGGGGCGGCCGGTGTTCGATTTTATCACCATGATTGACCATGTGCATTCGGCCATCGTCCGCCGACCTTATGAGGGAAGTATGTGAGCAGCCCTTGTCATTAAAAGGGAATCAGGCTATCTGAATACAGCTTTTTAATTGAATGGGCGCATCTTTGTTCGCTTTTTGCGCCATGCTTATCAGATAACCTGAATGATAAAGAGGATTTTACCATGACCACGCATGAATCCATTGAATTCGATGTCCTTTTCGTTGGTGCCGGCCCTGCCAATTTGGCGGGTGCGATCCGCCTGATGCAACTGGCCGAGAAAAAAGGCCAGGAACTGGAGGTGGCCATTATCGATAAGGGCGCGGCGATCGGCTCCCACGCCATCAGTGGAGCGGTAATGAATCCGGTGGCCCTCGCCGAACTTTACCCCGATTATATGCAGCAGGGTTTTCCTGTGGAAAAAACGATCCGAGGGGACGGCTTTTTCTTTTTGACCAAGGGGCGCCATATCAAGATGCCCATGGTGCCGCGCCAGATGCACAACGCCGGTTTTCCCATTGTCAGTCTGGCACGGCTCTGCCGCTGGCTGGGTGATAAGGCCGAGGCGTTGGGGATCAACATTTTTCCCGGGTTTGACGGCAAGGAGATTCTTTTCGCCGACGACGGCCGCACCATTATCGGCGTCCGTACCGGCGACAAAGGGCTGGATAAGGATGGTAAGCCCAAACCCAATTTCGAACCGGGGATCGATTTGCTGGCCAAGGTGACCGTGTTGGGCGAGGGGGCCCGGGGCAGCCTGGTCAAATCGTTGGCCGCCAAACTTCCCATTCGTACCGGGCGGCAGCCGGAGCTTTTTGAGACCGGTATCAAGGAAGTGATTCAACTACCGGAAGAGAACTTTTTCAATAACAGTCCGTTCAACGACATCCACACGCTGGGCTATCCTCTGGATATGGATACACCGGGCGGCGGATTCATTTACGAAATGGCCGAAAACCGTGTTGCCCTGGGATTCCTGGTGGCCCTTGGCTATGAGAACCCGAATCTTGACCTTTACGATACCTTCATGCGCTTCAAAGGACATCCCATGGTTCAGGAAATTATAAAGGGTGGCAAGGTTGTCGAACAGGGGGCGCGGGTCGTTTCCACCAGTGGCTGGTTCAGTATGCCGCAATTGGCCTTGGACGGTGCCGTGATTACCGGCAACGCCGCAGCCATGCACAGCACCCCTGCGATCAAGGGTATTCACCTGGCCATGAAATCGGGAATGATAGCTGCGGAAACAATCAGCAATGCATTGATCATGGGTAAGAATAACCAGGGGGCTCTTAATCATTATGCTGAGCGCCTCGCCGATAGTTGGGCTGGAGAGGAACTTCGTGAAGGCCGCAATTATGCCCAGGCCTTGACCAAGAAAGGTGTTACCAAATTGTTTCATTTGGGTGCCCAGTATGTGACCAGGGGGAAAGGGATTGTCGATAAACTCCCCGCCGTCGACGATGCCACGACCCTGAAGCCTCTTTCCGTTTCTCCGGACATGGGCGCAAAGCCTGAGTGGTCCAAGGATGATCCGGCCATGGTGGATAAGCTCACAGGTGTCTATCTTTCCGGTACCAAACACCGCGAAGATCAACCCTGTCATCTTGTGATTCATGACCACCAGGTGTGCGTGGAGAAGTGTTACCCCACTTATGGGGCTCCCTGCACGCGCTTTTGCCCCGGCGATGTTTACGAGCTGGAAACCGGAGAGGATGGCGGCATGACCGGCATCAAACTCAATTTTACCAATTGCCTGCATTGTAAAACCTGCGATATCAAAGATCCCTTCCACAACGTCACCTGGACCTGTCCCGAGGGCGGGGAAGGACCGAATTACAAAAGAGTATAATTAGGAGAATAGAAGGCCATGGACAAAAAAAAAGTTGATGTCATCATTGTCGGTGGCGGCATCATGGGATCCACCACCGCTTATTACCTGACCCAAAAAGACCCCCGGCTCAAGGTGGCGGTCATCGAGCGTGATCTGACGTTCGCCAAAGCCTCCACGGCGCTGTCCATGGTCAACGCCAGGATCCAGTTCAACCTGAAGCAGAACGTGCAGATTTCCAGGTTCGCCTTTGACGTTCTGGAGAACTTCGAAGAGACCATGACCGTCAACGACAACCGGCCCAGCATCGCCTACCACCGCGAAGGCAACCTTTTCCTTTATAAAGAAGAGGGCGTCGCCGCGACCAAGGAGGCCATGGTCATGCAGAAAGAACTGGGCTGCAAGATCGAGTGGTGGTCGCCGGAAGAGATCAGAAAGAACTATCCGCTTTATAAACCGGAAAATCTCGAAGGCATCGCCGGGGCCGCCTTCGGCGCCGAGGATGGTCATTTCGACGCCTACGCGGTGCTGATGGCCTACAAGGCCAACGCACGCGCCCAGGGCGCCGAGTACATCGAGGCCGAGGTCAAGGATCTGATTTTCGAAGGCAAGCAGATCGTAGGCGTCAAGACCGCTGCCGGCGACAGCTACGCATCGGAGATCGTTATCAACTGCGCCGGCGCCTGGTGCAACGACTTGGCCAGGAGCGCCGGTTTCGAACTGCCTGTCAACCCGGTCAAGCGCCAGTGCTTCTGCGCCGATCCGGCGACCAAGCCAGACCGGCCCCTGCCGCTGACTTTCATTCCCACGGGGCTCTATTTTCGCAGCGAGACCGGCGGAACCATGCTGATGGGAAAATCCATGCCCGACGATGTGATCGGCTACAACGATTTCACCTGGAGCCAGGATCGCTTCATGGAAGTACTGTGGCCGGAGTTGGCCGAGTTCGTGCCGGAATTCGAACGCCTCAAGCTGGTTCGCGGCTGGGCCGGCCTGTACGCGGTCAATCACATGGACGGCAACGGCATTATCGGCGAATGGCCGGAACTCAAAGGGTTTTATCTGGCCAACGGCTTCTCCGGCCACGGCTTGCAGCAGGGCCCGGCCGTGGGGCGTTACCTGGCCGAGCTGATCACCGGCGCCACGCCGACCCTGGATCTGTCCATCTTCTCACCCCAGCGCATTCTGGACAAAAAGCCCATCGACGGCGAGAGCGGATTTCTATCCGATGAAATACGGCACACATCCAACTAAGTGCCCCACAAGGAGAAGAACCATCATGGATACACCGATTCCCGCTTCCATTGTTCGGGAAAAAATCAGTGAAAGTCGTCTGGCGAGCGTGGGCCTGGCTTCCATTCGCGAGCTGAACCGTCTGGTCGGAGAGATTGAAACCGCTTCCGGCCGGCGTTTCATCCGCATGGAGATGGGGGTTCCCGGCCTTAAACCGCCCGAGGTTGAAATCCAGGGAGAAATCGAGGCCCTGCGCCGGGGCGTGGGGGCAACCTATCCGCCCTTTGACGGCATCCCGGAATTGAAGCGGGAAATGGTCCGCTTCATCAAGTTGTTTCTGGACACGGATGTGGCGCCGGCCCATTGTCTGCCCACTGTTGGGTCGATGCAGGGCTGCTACCTGGCGATGATGATGGCCGGCCGCCGTAAAAAAGGGCGTGACGGCATTTTGTTCATTGATCCGGGCTTCCCGGTCAATAAAAAGCAGGCGCGGGTACTGGGGCTGGGCCAGGAGAGCTTCGATGTCTACGATCACCGGGGCGATAAATTAAGGGACAAGCTGGAATCGATCCTGGCCACCGGTAAAATCGGAGCCTTGATGTACTCCAACCCCAACAACCCGGCCTGGATCTGTTTCACGGAAAAAGAGCTGGCCATCATCGGCGAGCTTTGCACGAAATACGATGTGATCGCCCTGGAGGATCTGGCCTATTTCGGCATGGATTTCCGGCAGGACACATCGATCCCGGGAAAGGCACCTTTTATTCCCACGGTCTCCCATTACACCGAGAACTATATTCTGCTGATCTCCGCCTCCAAATCCTTCAGCCTGGCCGGCCAACGCTTTGGCATGACGGCCATTTCCAGTAAATTGTTTGAATCCACGGGCGATGGGCTGGAGCCTTATTTCGGGACGGATCGTTTTGGTTACGCTTACATCTTCGGCGGTATCTACTCCCTGAGCTCCGGCGTGTGTCATAGCACTCAATATGGGGTTGCGGCATTGCTCAAGGCCGTTAATGACGGCGCGTATAACTTTGTCTCGGCGGTGAGTGAATACGGGGAGCGGGCGCGGGAAATGAAAAAACTGTTCCTGCAAAACGGATTCTCCCTGGTTTACGACATGGACGAGGAGCAGCCCCTGGCCGATGGCTTTTACTTTACGCTCAGCTATCCCGGCTTCTCCGGTGTTGAATTGGTGGAGGAATTGCTCTACTACGGCATCAGCGCCATCTCTCTTTCCACAACAGGCAGCAGCCGTGCCGAGGGCCTCCGGGCCTGCGTCTCCATGACCGGCGCGGATCGTTTCGCGGAGTTGGAGGAGAGATTGAAAGCCTTTGACGCGGATCATAAGAAAGGACACAAGGCAAAATAATATGGGCGTACACGAGCATCGCAAATCGGCACCGAAATTCGTTGATGTGGGCATTCTGTCGGTTTCATCCACAAGAACCCTCGATAATGACGAAAGCGGCCTGTGGATCGCAAAATTGGCCAAAAAGGAAGGGCACACGGTTCGTTTTCACGAGGTGGTTACCGACGATATCGCCGCCATTCGCGAGACGGCGTTGAAAGCCATCCGGGAAAACCGCCTTCAGGCCCTGCTTATTACCGGCGGCACCGGCATCACTCCCAAGGATGTCACCATCGAGGCCATATCCCCTATTTTCACCAAAGAGATGCCGGGCTTCGGCGCCATCTTCGCTCAACTCAGCTACGAGGAGATCGATGCCGCCGCCATTCTTTCCCGGGCAGCGGCCGGAACCATCGGCGAAACCGTGGTGTTTTGCATGCCTGGCAGTCTGAAGGCCTGCAAGCTTGCCTGCAAGGCGTTGATTTTCCCGGATCTGGGGCACATCGTGGCTCATGCCAAGTAACTCGCCGTTAACTGTAAAAGATCTCCAGGCCAAGGTCGATGCGTGGATCAAGACCTACGGGGTGCGCTATTTCTCCGAGCTGACAAACCTTGCCGTGCTCATGGAGGAGGTGGGAGAACTGGCCCGCATCATGGCGCGCACCCATGGCGAGCAGAGCGCCAAGCCCCAGGAGCGGCCGTCGGATCTGGCCGACGAATTGGCCGATGTGCTTTTCGTACTGACCTGTATCGCCAACCAGACCGGTGTGGATCTGGAGGCGGCGATGGCCAAAAATCTGCGCAAAAAAACCTCCCGGGACCATTCGCGGCATTTGAATAATTCCAAGTTGCAGACCTGAAAAAAGGACGGGTTGCGCCCGGGTTGTCGTCTGTCGATATAAGCGCAACCCGTCCGACAATCATTTTACACCTACACAATTCCCTGATCCAGCATGGCGTCCACCACCTTGACAAACCCGGCGATATTGGCGCCGTTCATGTAGTTGCCGGGCGTGCCGTACTGCTCGGCGGCATCCAGGCAGGTCTTGTGGATGCTCTTCATGATCATTTGCAGGCGATTGTCCACCTCCTCGCGGGTCCAGGAGAGGCGCATGGAGTTCTGGGTCATCTCAAGGCCCGATACGGATACGCCGCCGGCATTGGCTGCCTTGCCCGGTCCGTAGAGCAATTTATGCTCGATGAACAGGTCGATCCCCTCAGGCGTGGTGGGCATGTTGGCCCCTTCACTCACAACCTTGACGCCGTTATCGATCAGGTTCTGGGCATCATTTTTGTTGATCTCGTTCTGGGTGGCCGAAGGGAAGGCGCAATCGGCTTTGTGGTTCCAAAGCGGGTTGCAGTCCTGCTCCGGGTCTACCGGGGTGTAAACGGCATCCGGATATTTCTCGGTATACTCCTTGACCCGGCCCCGCCGCACGTTTTTAAGGTTCATCAGGAAGGCCAATTTCTCACGGTCGATACCGGCCTCGTCATAGATGTAGCCCGAGGAGTCCGAGCAGGTGACCGGTTTGGCGCCCAGGTCGAGCAGTTTTTCGAGCGTGTACTGGGCCACGTTGCCCGAACCGGAGACCAGGCAGGTCTTGCCTTCCAGACTCTCGCTTTTGGTGGCCAGCATCTCGGCGGCAAAGTAGACCGAGCCGTAACCGGTGGCTTCGGGACGAATCAGGCTGCCGCCCCACCCCAGCCCCTTGCCGGTGAGCACGCCGGAGAATTCGTTGCGCAGCTTCTTGTACATCCCGAACAGATAGCCGATTTCGCGGCCGCCCACACCGATGTCACCGGCCGGCACGTCCGTGTTCGGACCGATGTGGCGGAACAGCTCGGCCATGAAGCTCTGGCAAAAGCGCATCACTTCCATGTCGCTCTTGCCCTTGGGATCGAAATCGCTGCCGCCCTTACCGCCGCCCATGGGCAGGGTGGTCAGGGCGTTTTTGAAAACTTGCTCAAAGGCCAGGAATTTGAGAATTCCCAGGTTCACCGACGGATGAAAACGCAGCCCACCTTTGTACGGGCCGATGGCGCTGTTCATTTCGATACGATACCCTCGGTTGACCTGAATTTCGCCCTGATCGTCCACCCAGGGCACGCGGAAGAGAATCGTCCGCTCGGGCTCAACCAGTCGTTCGAGAATTTTGGCTGACCGGTACTCGGGGTTGCGGTCAATCACTGGCTGAATCGAGGCCATTACTTCCATGACCGCTTGGTGAAACTCTCTTTCTCCCGGATCCTTTGCTTTGACAACATCGACGATCGACTGCATGGCAACACCTCTCTTGTAATTATTAATTTTTCCCTAACGTCAATCCCAACTCCAAAGCTTCCCGGTTCATATCCAGGAACCCGGGGGGAATACGGGACTCAAGGGATTTCATGATCGAATCGGGATTGATCAAATCGGTCATACCGATGATCGTGCCCAGCATGCAGATATTGAAGACAATGGGCTTGCCTATCTTCTCCATCACGGTTTCGTACATGGGAATTTCTCGCTGGCGGGCATCCACCTTGAGCGCCGGTTTGACATAGCGCGGGTCGGTGAGAAGAAGCCCGCCGGGGCGGATGATGCCCATGAACTTGTTGTAGGCTTCCTGGGTCAGGCAGACCAATACGTTGGGCTGGATCACTTTCGGAAAATTGATGGTCGAATCGGCGATGATCACATCCGTACGTGTGGCCCCGCCTCGGGCAGCCGCGCCGTAAGCCTGGGTCTGCACCGCTTCCAGCCCTTCGTGAAGCGCCGCCGCCTCGGCCAAAATGATGGCCGCCGTGATCACCCCCTGACCTCCAGAGCCGGAAAACACCATTCTGCATCTTTCCATTAGTTTCCTCCTCCAGCCCGTTCGATGATTTTGTCGTATTCTGCGCAGTACTCGGGTTTATCCGATTGCACGAAGATCCCCCGCTCGATTAACTCGGGATTTTCTTGTTTGGCCTTGGACCCGATGGGCGTGGTAATTGTTTTAAGCCGTTTCATCATGTCCACCGCGCTGCCCAATTTGTTCTTGCGGCCGAAATAGGTGGGACATTGGCTCATGACCTCTACTACGGAGAAGCCTTCGTGCAAAACCGCATCGCGGATGATATCGGCCATCTGCTGCACATGGTAGGTGGTGGTACGGGCCACAAAGGTCGCCCCGGCTGCCTTGGCCATCTCCACGATGTCGAACCCCTGGTCGATGTTGCCGTAGGGCGCGGTGGTGGCTTTCATGCCCGGACCGGTAAGCGGTGAGTACTGCCCCCCGGTCATGCCGTAAATGCGGTTGTTCATCACGATGGCCGTGATGTCGATATTGCGCCGGGCGGCGTGAATGAAATGATTACCGCCGATGGAGAGGGAATCGCCATCGCCCATGGGCACGATCACGTTCAACTCGGGTTTACTCAGCTTGACCCCCGTGGCAAAGGCCAGGGCACGGCCGTGAATCGTGTGCAGGGTGTGAAAATCCAAATATCCCGATATGCGAGAAGAACAACCGATACCGGAAACCATTACCATCTCATTGCGGCTGATGCCTAATTTTTCAACCGCCCGGATCATTCCATTTAGCACGATCCCGTGACCGCAGCCGGCGCACCAGAGATGCGGGAAAAACCGCTGACGAATATAATCCTGAACCGCCATATCACACACCCCTTCCCTTGATCAGACGCAGCATCTGCTTGATATCCGTGGGCGAGATGAACACCCCGTCGAAACGGTTGGCCAAAAACACCCGCTCCGGGTTGCTTACCGACGCCTTGACCATCTGGCAAACCTGACCCATGTTCATCTCCACCACCACCGTGTAATGGGCGTCGGAGCAATACTTCCTCACCACATCGGCCGGAAACGGCCAGAGGGTCTGAAGCTCCAACAAGCCGATCTTATGGCCCCTGGCCCTCAGCCCCTCGACGATGTGCAGGGCCGAGCGCGCCGAGGAGCCGTAACTCACCAGCACCGTGTCCGCGGCCCCGTCGTCGAGGTAAAAGGTTTTGTACCTGGCCATCTGGCCGGCGTTGTTCTCGATTTTGTCCACGATGTGACGCAACAGGCCATGTACGATCTGGGGATTGTCCGAGGGAAACCCCCACATGTCGTGGGCCAGGCCGGTCACGTTATAGCGGTGAACGTCACCGAAGTCGCTCATGGGCAAACGGCCGTCCTCCCTGGGAAGATACGGATGGTAGTCCACCCCCTGCTGCACCGCCGTGCGCAAACGATCTACCAGGGGGATTTCTCCCTCCTCGGGAATTTCCAGTTTCTCACGCATATGGCCCACCACCTCGTCGAACAAAAGAACCACCGGTGTGCGAAAGGTCTCGGCGATGTTGAAGGCCTCTACGGTCATGGCGAAGACGTCCTGGTGGTTGGAGGCGGTCAGGCAAACAATGCTGTGGTCTCCGTGGGTTCCCCAACGCGCCTGCATCACATCTCCCTGGCTCCCGTGAGTGGGAACGCCCGTGGAGGGCCCGCCCCGCTGCACATTGACGATCACGCAGGGGATCTCAGCCATCACCGCATAGCCCAAAGCTTCCTGTTTGAGCGAAAAGCCGGGACCCGAGGTGGCCGTGAGAACTTTATGGCCCGTTAGGCTTGCCCCGATGCAGGCACACATGGAGGCGATCTCGTCCTCCATTTGAATGAACTTGCCGCCCCGCTTGGGAAGCTGCACACTTAAATGCTCGGCGATCTCCGTGGAGGGTGTGATGGGATAACCGGCGAAAAAATTCAGCCCCGCATACAACGCTCCTTCCACACAGGCCTCGTTGCCCTGGACGAATTTGATAGTTTTGCTCATGCGGCTACCTCCTTCGCCTGTCGCGTTTCGACCTCCACCTCGATGGCCAGGTCCGGACAGCGCAGCTCGCACAGTCGGCAGCCGATGCAGTCTTTGGGCCTTACGACCACGGCCTTGTCCTCACGGTCAAGTTCCAGCACCTTCTTGGGACAAAAGGCCACGCAGATACCGCAGCCCTTGCACCAGTCACGGTTGATCCGGTGCTCCTTCAACATTGCTTTTGGCATTTTCTTTTCCATTCGATATCGTCAAGAACAATAAAAGGGGTCATTACCTTTTGGTGAACATGTCGTCTTTCAATGCAATCTCTCCGGCTTCAAAGCGGTTCAAAAATAGTGCCACTTGGAAGCCAACATTGGAGATCCAGTGGAAACGCGGGTGTTATGTCTGCCAACCTAATAAGGAGGGTAAAAATACATTTCACGTTTAAAATTTTCTCACCAAAGGAGAAAACGATCGCCTCAATGCCCAAAAAACGGTTAACCATGGAAAGAAAAATATATTCTTGAATAATTTATTCAATTTTGTATAAGCTTTTAGAAGGAACAAATCAAAGGCCAAATCAATGGTAACAATTGCTTTTCAAACAGACGCTGAAACTCCCGATTCCACAATCGATCAGATGCGTTTTTTACAGGAAATGGCCCGCGAACGGGATGCCATTATCGACTCGTCATCCGACGGCCTGTTCGTTTGTGACAACAACGGAACGGTCATCCGGGTTAATCCCGCCTCGGAACGCATCCACGAAGTCAAGGCCGAAACGCTCATTGGAAAGAGCATGTACGACCTTATTCTCCAGGGGTTCATTGACCGGTCAGCGGCCCTGGAAGCCATCGAGAAAAAGACCACGGTCAGTCTGCTGCAAAAAAAGGGAGATCGCCGGTTGATCTCCACCGGTACGCCGGTTTTCGACGAGTCGGGAGAACTGATCCGTGTGGTGGTCAGCGAACGGGACATCACCGAGATCGATACCCTGCAACGCCGTCTGGAGGAAGAACAGGCCATCAAGGATCAGTTGCAAAACCAACTGGCCGAACTGCAACAAAATCTTTTGCGAAACCAGGAGATCATCGCCCGCAGTCCCAACATGGTCAACGTCCTTAAACAGGCCATCAAGGTCAGCAAAACGAAATCCTCGGTATTGATCACAGGCGAATCCGGGGTCGGAAAGGGACAGGTGGCCGAGTTGATTCATAAAAACTCCATCCGTGCCGACAAACCATTGATCCGTATCAATTGCGGGGCCATTCCCGAGTCGCTGATTGAATCCGAGCTTTTCGGATATGAAAAAGGAGCCTTTACCGGCGCGCGGTCCGGCGGCAAACCCGGCCGCCTGGAACTGGCCGACGGGGGCACCCTGTTTCTGGACGAAATCGCCGAACTGCCGCTTTCCTCCCAGGTCAAGCTGCTTCGTTTTCTGGAGGACGGACGGGTGGCGCGATTGGGAGGAACCCAGCCGTACCAGGTGGATGCCCGCATCCTGGCGGCCACCCACCGGAATCTGAAAACAAGGACGGCCGAAGGAACCTTCCGTCACGATCTGTATTATCGACTGAATGTCATTCCCTTGATCCTTCCACCTATACGCGAGCGCAAAGCCTGCCTTTTGCCGCTCCTACACCACTACGTTGATCATTTTTCCGCCAAGCTCGGAGGGCCCAAACGGCTTGGTCATGCCGCCAGCAAGGCCCTCATGGCCTATCCGTTTCCGGGCAATGTACGCGAGCTGATGAACATCTGCGAACGGGCCGTGGTGATGAGCGAAACCGAGGTTATCGGCCTGGAGGACCTGCCTCGAGACGTGCTCATCCAGGGGGTCGAGAAAACCGACCAGGTGTCCTTTAACTGGCCCCGGCAGATGACCCTGGACCAGATTCTGCAGAGCGTGGAACGCGCTCACTTGCTGGAAGCCATGCATGGATGCAGAAGCCAAGCGCAAATTGCCGGTGTATTGGGTGTCAGCCAGCCCACCGTTGCGCGCCGCATGAAAAAATATGGCCTGATTGCCGGATTCGTTGTGGAAACCAAAAAGGCTTGATCTTTTTATTCAGCATTGAATAAAATTTTAATGAGTTCGGTTGTCGCTCCCATTCCCTTTGTCGAGATACCACCACCATAATTTTCATTAATGTGTTGTTTTGTTTTATTTTAATCAAATTCAACGGCCCGTCATAGAATAGCAGTGGCACTGCCCTTGCTATGTATAGAAACAAACGGGCCATCTCTTTTTTAACAGATCTTTTTCAAGGAGGAGAAATACATGAATTTATTGAATAATAGTGTCATTCGCGTTCCCGAACCGATCAACGAACCCCAGTTCGATTATGCCCCCGGCACCGAGGCCCGCAAAAAACTCAAGGCCGCCCTGGCCGATCTATCCGCCAAACAAGTTGAAATACCGCTGATTATCGCCGGACAGGAAATCAAGACCGGTGATTTGGGCACGGTGGTCATGCCCCACGATCACGGCCACAAACTCGCCGATTACCACAAGGCTGGCAAAAAAGAGGCCCAGATGGCCATCCGGGCCGCCATGGACGCCAAGGCCGACTGGAAAACCCTGCGCTGGGAGGAGCGCGCGGCGATCTTCCTCAAGGCCGCCGATTTGATCGCCGGCAAATACCGTTTCATGATCAATGCCGGTTCCATGCTCTCCACCAGCAAAACCGCCTACCAGGCCGAAATCGACGCCGCTTGCGAACTAATCGATTTTTTGCGTTTCAATGTCTATTTTGCCCAGACCGTTTATGAACAACAGCCCATGCTCTCCTCCCGGGGAATCTGGAACTACACCCAGTGGCGACCGTTGGAAGGCTTCGTGCTGGCCATCACCCCGTTCAATTTCACCGCCATTGCCGGCAACCTGCCCACGGCACCGGCCATCATGGGCAACACCGTGGTCTGGAAACCTGCCTCCACTTGCGTTTACACCCCCTGGCTGTTGATGAATATTTTCAAGGAAGCCGGCCTGCCCGACGGCGTGATCAATTTTCTGCCCGGTCCCGGATCACTGGTGGGCGACGAACTCCTGGCCTCATCCGATTTGGGAGGGGTTCACTTCACCGGATCCACAAAAGTTTTTCAGCATATCTGGAAAACCATCGGCGGAAACATCGAGGGCTACCGTTCTTATCCGCGCATCGTCGGCGAAACCGGCGGCAAGGATTTTATCTTCGCCCATTCCAGCGCCGATGTTCCCGGATTGGTTACCGCCTGCATCCGGGGCGCCTTCGAATACCAGGGACAGAAATGCTCGGCGGCATCCCGGGCCTATATCCCCGAATCCCTATGGCCGGAGGTCAAAGCCCTTCTTGCGGAAGAAATGAAGAAAATCAAAATGGGGCCGGTGAGCGATTTCCGCAATTTCGTCACCGCCGTCATCGACAAGGCCGCCTTCGACACCATCTCCGGCTATATCGAAACCGCAAAGTCCTCCAGCGACGCGGATGTGATCATCGGCGGCGGTTACGACGACAGCAAAGGCTACTTCGTCGAGCCCACCATCATCCTTGCCTCGGACCCCAAATTCAAGACCATGCAGGAGGAAATTTTCGGGCCGGTGCTCACGATTTACGTTTACCCTGACGCCGAGTTTGAAAAGACTCTGGCCCTTTGCGATCAGACATCCATCTACGGTCTCACCGGCGCGGTTTTCGCCAATGACCGGTTGGCCACCAGCAAGGCCATGGCCGCGCTGGAAAATGCTTCCGGAAACTTTTACATCAACGACAAACCTACCGGTGCGGTCGTTGGCCAGCAGCCTTTTGGCGGTGCCCGGGCCTCGGGGACCAATGACAAGGCCGGCTCGGCCATCAATCTGATGCGCTGGGTCTCGCCCCGCGCCGTCAAGGAAACCTTCGACGCACCGACGGCCTTCGACTATCCGTTTATGCAGGAAGAGTAGATCCTGCGCCCTCACGCGGGCCTATCGAGAAAAACACATAAACCGGCAATCGTCGATCTGACGATTGCCCCTACAAACAACGGATTCATAATCCTCAGAAAACGCTTATGAATCCGTCAGGGGGAGGTGTATACCAACTTGCAGTCCCTTTAAACGCCTAAAATGAAAGGATATATCAAATGGAGCAGGCCTCATTAAGCGCAGCAACCTGGTTTTGGCTGATCGGTCCTCAAGCGCTGATCATCGTTTTATCGATTATCAATCTTTTCCGCGGGAAAGGGGGACCAACATGAATACACCGGTTATCGTCTCTTTTATCATTTATCTGATCGGCATGCTCTCCATCGGCATCTTTTTTTATCTGCGGACCAAAAACCTCAGTGACTATGTGTTGGGCGGGCGTCAGTTGACTGGCGCGGTCGCCGCTCTCAGCGCCGGTGCGTCGGACATGAGCGGCTGGTTGCTGCTGGGGCTTCCCGGTGCGATGTACGTGGGCGGCATGAACAGTATCTGGATCGGTATAGGCCTGGTCATCGGCGCATACCTCAATTGGCAGTTCATCGCTAAACGCCTGCGAGTTTTTACCGAGGGTGCCAACGATTCCATAACCCTGCCCGACTACCTGGAAAGCCGCTTTGACGATTCCAGCCGCGTTCTGCGGGTCACCTCCGCCATCGTCATTCTGGTTTTCTTCACCATTTACACCTCCGCCGGCATGGTGGGCGGCGCCATTCTTTTCAAGCAGACCTTTGGCCTTGACTATCAGGTTGCCCTGTGGGTCGGCGCCCTGGTCATCGTTTCCTATACTTTTTTGGGAGGCTACATGGCGGTGTGCTGGACCGACTTTTTCCAGGGCACCATGATGTTTATCGCGCTTTTGTGCGTTCCCATGCTGGCCCTGGACAAAGTGGGCGGCTGGGACGTAGCAGTCAACAAAATCGCATCCATGAACCTAAACCAGGTGGATGTTTATTCCGGTATGACTTTCATGGGAATCGTCTCCCTGATGGTATGGGGCTTGGGGTATTTTGGCCAGCCTCATATCCTGGCCCGCTTCATGTCCGTTAAAAACACCGGTGAAGTTCCCAAGGCGCAGTTGATCGGCATGACCTGGATGGTGCTTTCCCTTTTGGGCGCCATTTTCACCGGGTTCCTGGGCATCGCTTTTTTTGCCGATCAACCCCTGGAAAATTCAGAAACCGTTTTTATGGCGCTGGCCCAGGCTCTGTTCAATCCCTGGATCGCCGGTTTTCTGCTGGCCGCTATCCTGGCCGCCATCATGAGCACCATCGATTCCCAACTGCTGGTCTGTTCCAGCACCATCGCCGAGGACTTCTACAAACAGATTTTTCGTCGGGAGGCCAGCCAGAAGGAACTGGTCTGGATCAGTCGGGTCGCGGTCCTCGTCATTGCCCTGGTCGCCATTCTCATGGCCCGGAATCCGGACAGCAAAGTGCTCGGCCTGGTGGCCTATGCCTGGGGCGGATTCGGCGCCTCTTTCGGCCCGGTCATCATCCTCTCCCTGTTCTGGAAGCGTATGACCCGTAATGGCACCCTGGCGGGAATGGTCGTGGGAGCGTTAACGGTGATCGTCTGGAAGCAGTTGGAAGGCGGCTTGTTCGATGTCTACGAAATTCTACCCGGCTTTGTCTTCTGCGCCGTTAGCATCGTTGTGGTCAGCCTGCTGGACAAGGAGCCGGAGGAGGCCGTTACCACCCAATTTGAGAATTTGTCAGTATTAAAATAGTATCGTAACAGAGGATCAATTGACATGAAAACTAATCGCATTACCCGCCATCCAATTCTGGAGGTCCCGGAAAAAAAGGAGATTGCTTTTACCTGGAACGGCAGCTCCCTGACCGGGCTCGACGGCGAGACGATCGCTTCGGCCCTAGTCGCTAACGGGATTCATATATTTGGCCATCATCACAAGGATAACAGTCCCCAGGGTATTTTCTGTGCCAACGGCCAATGTTCACAGTGCCTGGTTCTGGCAGACGGCATACCGGTCAAGTCGTGCATGACGCCGCTGGTTCCCGGCATGAACGTTGAAAGCGTGGAAGGTTTGCCAACCCTGCCGGTGGATGATCAGGTACCGGAGGTCAGCGACGTCAAAGCGGAATCCGTGGCAGTGCTCATCATCGGCGGTGGACCGGCGGGCCTGGCCGCAGCCAATGAACTTGGTCGCCACGGCGTGGACACGTTGATCGTGGACGACAAGGACCGCCTGGGAGGCAAGCTGGTGTTGCAGACCCACAAGTTTTTCGGCTCGGTGGCCGATTCCTACGCCGGTACCCGCGGTTTCCAGATTGGCAAGATTTTGGCAGAGCAGATCGAGGGCCACCCTTCGGTGAAGGTCTGGCTGAACACAACCGTGGTGGGCGTTTTCGCCGACGGCATCATAGGGGCCGTCCAAGGCCGTACCTACCGGTTGATCAAACCGCAGAAGCTGCTGGTGGCAACGGGTGCCCGTGAGAAAATGCTCTCCTTCCCGGGCAACACCCTCCCGGGCGTTTACGGGGCCGGGGCGTTCCAGACCTTGGTTAACCGGGACCTAGTCAAGGCGGCAGAGAAAGTACTGATTGTCGGCGGCGGCAACGTGGGACTGATTGCCGGTTACCACGCCATCCAGGCCGGCATTGAGGTGGCCTGCCTGATAGAGGCGCTGCCCCAGGTCGGCGGCTACAAGGTCCATGCCGACAAGCTCAAGCGCCTGGGGGTGCCGATCTTCACTGGTCACTCGGTGGTGGCTGCCCACGGCAAAGAACGGGTCGAATCAGTGACCATCGCCCAACTGGACAAGCATTGGAAAATCACCCCCGGCACCCATCGCACCTTTGAAGTGGATACGGTGCTTATCGCTGTGGGCCTGGCCGAGGTCAACGAGTTCTATAACAAGGCCAAAAAATGGGGCTTGGACGTTTATTCGGCCGGGGATGCCCAAGAGATCGCTGAAGCATCGGCGGCCATGTTCACCGGCAAAATCGAAGGACTCAAGATTGCCCGTGCCTTGGGCCTTAACGTGGGGGAGATTCCCACGGAGTGGGATGAGAAGGCCGCCATTTTGAAATCCAAACCGGGACCGGCCGTCGAGCGGGAAAAACCGACCGAGGAAGAGGGCATGTTTCCGATTTTCCATTGCTTCCAGGAGGTGCCGTGCAACCCTTGTACCTCGGTGTGTAAGGCTGGCATCGTCCGTACGGTGGACGACAAAATCACCGGTCTGCCCTATGTTACCGATCGCTCCGCCTGCACGGGCTGCGCAAGCTGCGTGGCGGTCTGCCCCGGCCTGGCCGTAACCTTGGTGGATTATCGCAAGGATAAGGATCATCCCACGGTGACACTGCCCTACGAGGTCTGGCGTGAAAAGGTTGAGGTTGGCCAGAAGGTGCCGGTAAACCGACGAAGACGGGGCCATTCTGGGATACTTCGAGGTCCAGGGAGTGCGGGTGAGAAAAAAATACCCCCGCACCCTTTTGGTTAAGGTGAAGATGGACAAGGCCATTGCCAAGCAGGCAGTGGGGATTTGGGTCCAGGAGGAGCAGATCGAACCCTCGGAGATATACGAGAAGGAACCGCTTCCCGACGAAGCCGTGATCTGTCGTTGCGAACGGGTGACGGCCGGTGAAATCCGCGCGCAGATCAGAAACGGCGTTCGGGATATGAACCGCTTGAAAGCCATTACCCGTGCCGGGATGGGGGCCTGCGGTTCCAAGACCTGCCGGCCTATGATCTGGCGTATTTTCCAGGAGGAAGGCGTTGACCTGGGAGAGGTGACCGACCGTGTCGACCGGCCTATGTTCGTGGAAGTACCCATTGGCTGCCTGGCCGGAATGGAAGGGGGTGAGAAAAATGAATGATTATGATGTCATTGTTGTTGGGGCTGGTTCCATTGGAACGCCGGTGGCCATGGCTTTGGGGGAAAAAGGCCTGCGGACGGCCGTGTTGGACTGGCGTCCGTCGCCGGGGCAGGGACAGAACAAACACGCCCTGGGGGGGGTTCGGGCAACCCATTCCGATACGGCCAAGATCCTGACCAGCCTGCGCTCCCTTGAGATATTCTCTACCTGGAAGGAATGTTACGGAGACGATATCGAGTGGCTGAAGGGCGGATACACCTTCCCCGTTTACCGTGACGTGGAAGCCGACGCCCTGAAAAGTCTTTTGCCGATCCAGAAAAAATACGGCATGAACATCGATTTCCACGGGCCGGAAAAAATCATGGAGGTGATTCCCGGTATCAACCCCGAGGGCCTTTTGGGGGGCATCGATTCCCCGGACGACGGCTCGGCGTCTCCGCTTCTCGCCAGCAACGCCTTCTACCGCCGGGCCCTGTCCCTGGGCGTGACCTTTCACTTCAAGGAAAATGTGCAGCGCATCATGGCTGCCGGCGGTCAGGTGATCGGTGTGGCCACGGAAAAGACCCAGTACACCGCCCCGGTGGTGGTGGACGCCGCCGGGCCCCAGTCAAGGGATCTGTGCCGCACCGTCGACGTGGACCTTCCCGTGGCTCCCGAGAGCCACGAGGGGGCTGTCACCGAGCCGGTGAAACCGTTTTTCACCACCATGGTGGTTGACATGCGGCCCGCCCCGGGATCGAGAAACTACTATTTTTACCAAAACAAGCTTGGCCAATTGATATTCTGTATCACGCCGGATCCACCTATTGCGGGCAGCGATATCCGGGAAACGTCGGTTTTCCTTCCGCAGGTCTGCTCCCGTATGGTGAACTTGATGCCACGATTGAAGAATTTGCGGGTTCGCCGGGTCTGGCGGGGATTGTATCCCATGACACCGGACGGCTCGCCCATCGTGGGGTGGAATCGGGAGGTCAAGGGCCTTGTCCATGCCACCGGCATGTGCGGCCAGGGCTTCATGCTGGGGCCGGGCGTTGGCGAGTTGGTTGGCCGCCTGGTCGCCCAGGAATCCACGGACGACGACCGTGTCATCCTGGAGGGATTCTCCCCCTACCGGGATTTTGTCGGTGAGGAAGTTTTGGATTGATCGGCAAATGTCGGGGAACGCGTCATGGCGCGTTCCCTGACCCACACATTTCTCTTTGCGCGCTTGTCGTTTTGAACGAGGCAGGCGAGAGATCGCCTGATCATCTTTTTCTCACGCAAAGACGCTGATTTTCAACAGGTTCCCACGCTCTTGATTTTTTGTCCTGAAAGTTGCAGTATCGTCTCCAACGATACCTGAGTTTTTCCATCTTTTATATTAAGTCGTTAGCTTCAGGCTTTTAGGTCAACCCGGCTATGAATTAGATGTGTGGGATCTCTTCCACGCCATCCATGAAACCCGCAACACCCAACAGGCAGTGAGGAACAACATGAATCAAAAAAACATCTGTTCCCCGGAAGAAGCCGTCTCCTTCGAGGACACCCAGGTGGCTTTCAAAAACAAATCCAATGGGGAGCTTTTCCTCTCCTACTTGATTTTCACGCTGACCAAGAATCCGTTTCTGGTCAAGGTGCTTTCCAAAGCGGCCAAGCTCTGTCTGGATCTGGGGCTGCCCATCAAGACAATCATTAAAAGCACGGTCTTCAAACAATTCTGCGGCGGTGAATCCAGCCGTGAGTACCGCAGGGTCATTGACGCCCTGGGCCGCGCAACCATTGGAACCATTCTGGATTATTCCGTTGAGGGCGCCCAGGACGAAGCCGGTTATGACAACACCGCTCAGGAACTTCTCAAGGTGGTCGAGGAGGCGGCGGTCAACCCCAACATTCCCTGTGCCTGCATGAAGCTCTCCTCGGTGGGGGAATTATCGCTGTTCGAGAAGGTTTCCGCCGGCAAGGCGCTTTCCGCGGAAGAAGAGACGGCCTGGAAAAAGATCGAGACCTGGCTGGAGACCATCTGCAAAGCGGCAAGCAATGTTGGCAAGCCCATCTATATCGATGCCGAGGAAAGTTGGGTTCAGGTGGCCATGGACGACTTGTCCGAGGCCATGATGGCCCGCTACAACAAAGAACGGGCAGTGGTGTACACGACCTTGCAGCTTTACCGGTGGGACCGTATCGATTATTTTCAAAAGCTGATCGACCAGGCGCGCGAGGGGGGATACTATATCGGCGTCAAGATCGTGCGTGGCGCGTATATGGAAAAAGAGCGCGAGCGGGCCGCTGAAATGGGGTATCCCTCTCCGATCAACGCCACCAAGGAGGACACCGACGATACCTACAACAAGGCCATTGCCCTGTTCATCGACAACATCGATGTTTGCGAGCTGTGCCTGGGCACCCACAATGAGTTCTCCTGCCGTTTGATGATGCGGCAGATGAACGAGCGCGGCATCACCTGCGATCATCCGCACGTCTGGTTTGCCCAGCTTTACGGCATGAGCGACAACATCAGCTTCAACCTGGCCAAGGCCGGCTACAACGTCATTAAGTACCTGCCCTACGGGCCGGTGGAAGCAACCCTGCCGTACCTGACCCGCCGGGCAGAGGAGAATACCGCCATCGCCGGGCAGATGAGCAAGGAGCTGGATGTTATTGTTCGTGAGAGAAAGCGGAGGAAGGAGGCTCGGAGAAAGTAGGGGAATCGGTTGACCGTATAGCGGTTGGCTGTTTCCCACCGAAAAAAAGTCGATATTGAACAAGCGGGTTCCAAAATGCTATGTTTGGCGATCATTTCGGTTGTGTGCCGGAATGGTCGCCTTTTTTTCGCCTAATTCAGTTTTGATGAACTCGTAAAAAGTCGCTGTTCGGGCGGATTCGTAAAAAGCCCGAGATCAAGGCTTGCGAATCCTGAGGAATACCGCTATCGCGGGTGCCGAAGGCAGTGTACGAATCGTACTCCGCAGTGACGAAGGATGAAGCGTAACGCCGATATCGGGTTTTTTACGAATTCGTCAGTTTTACCCGCTGTCAGATTCAGAGGCACCAAATGCACGAAATGGGCATCGCCATGGAGATCGTGGATATTGCCAAGGCCTCCATTCCGGAAGATATGCAAGGCGCCGCGGTCAAGCGTGTCAACCTTCAGGTGGGCAAGCTCTCCGCCATTGTCGCCGACAGTCTGCGGTTCTGTTTTGACCTGGTCATCAAGGATACGCCCCTGGAGGGCGCCGAACTGGCCATCGAGGAATTGCCCGTGGTGATTCGGTGCAAGGATTGCCAGGCACAGTGGACCGTTAACGAGCCGGTTTTCATTTGCGAAACGTGCGGGGGCGGAAATATAGACATCCTTTCCGGGCGGGAGCTGGATATAAAATCCATTGAACTGGAGGACGAGGACTGACCATGTGGAATTTCAATCAATACATTGCCAAACGTTATCACCATGACCATCGCCATCACGGCTCCCACGACCATTCTCATTCCCATGATCACGGCGTGGAAACCCGCAAATCCGGCACCCGCGAAATCAAGGTGGTCCGTCGGGTGCTGGACGCCAACGACATCATGGCCGAAAACATGCGTGCCCATTTTGCCGCGCATAAGGTTTTTGTGCTCAACATGATGAGTTCCCCGGGCTCCGGCAAGACCACCACCCTGCAGAAAACCCTGGCCCGTATTATGCCGGATTTGCGTTGCGCCGTAATCGTGGGCGACATTTGCACCACCAACGACGCCGACCGACTGGCCGATTCCGGCGCTCCGGTGATCCAGATTAACACCGACGAATTTGGCGGCGACTGCCACCTGGCGGCCCATGTGGTGGAAAAGGCCGTTGCCGACCTGGACCTTGATGCCATCGACCTGCTCATCGTGGAAAATATCGGCAACCTGGTCTGCCCGGCGGAGTTCGACATCGGAGAGGATAAGCGTGTGGTGGTGCTTTCGGTCACCGAGGGGGAGGATAAGCCGGCCAAGTATCCTCTGATGTTCCGCGAGTGCGACGCCACCCTGCTCAACAAGATCGATCTGTTGCCCTATCTTGATTTTGATATGGATCTGGCCCGCGAAACCATCAGCCGCATCCACCCCGGCATGCCCGTTTTCGAACTCTCCGCCAAGACCGAGGCGGGTTTCGACGAATGGCTCGCCTGGCTTGTCGCGCAATTGAAGGCTAAACTTCATGTTTAGTTAGGGGCGTTAGACTGTCCGGCTTGATTCATTCGTTTTTTGGTTCAAATCACCTGCGCGACGATTTATGATCCTTTGCATGGTTTCCGCCAGGTGATAGATATCTATGGGTTTGGCAATGAATTCCGCTATTCCGGCCTGCCTTGCGATGTTTTCGATCTCCTTATCCAGATAGCCCGAGATCAGTATTATTGGAATGTTGATGCCGGCGCCCCGTAAATGTCGGGTAATTTCCAACCCTGTAAGATTGGGCATGGTATAATCTGTGACGATGAGATCGAATCCATTATGATTAGCTAAAAATTCCTCTAGGGCTGCCTGGGCTTTCGTAAAAGTCGTTACGATGTATCCAAGCTTGGTAAGGGTTTTATGTAGAATTGTGATGATATCCTGTTCGTCGTCGACCACGGCGATGCGTGCGTTGCCCCCTTTAAGCGTATACGCACTGATGGGCGGTTCCGAATTATCGCTTTGTGTTGTGGGAAAAAGAATACTAAAGGTTGTTCCCTTCCCCATCTCGCTGGCGACGGAAACCGTTCCCCCCAGCTTCTTTACAATGCCATGCACCATGGAAAGGCCCAGGCCGGTTCCCTGTCCCTGGGCTTTGGTTGTGAAAAAAGGCTCAAATACCTTATTACGGATATCCGGCGGTATTCCCTTGCCGGTATCCGATATGCGAATCAGGACATGGCTCCCCGCCTTCACGTCAGGGTGGGTCTGGGCAAATACTTCATCCACGATAAAATCCGTAAGCTCCAATTCCACCAATCCGGCCTTATTGCCGATGGCGTGGGCGGCATTGGTAAAAAGGTTCATGACAACCTGATGAATTTGAGTAGGATCGGCCATAATGACCGCTTCGCTTTCGATTCGGAGGCGGATTTTGATCGTGGTTGGAATGGAGGCCCGCATAAGTTTAAGGGATTCGTTGAGTACTGTTTTTAATTGCAGCGGGCGATGTTTGATTTCCGTTTTCCGACTGAATGTTAAAATCTGGCTGACCAGGTCGCGCGCCCGTTCCGAAGCTCGCATGATATTTCGTAAACATTCATTTTTCTTGTCAGGATTATTTGCTGCTTCCATCAGGCCGAGTTCCGCATAACCGAAAATGCCGCTGAGGATATTGTTGAAATCGTGAGCGATACCACCGGCCAAGGTGCCTATGGCTTCAAGTTTCTGTCCCTGCTGCAGGCGCTTTTCAGCCAATAATTCAGCCGTTATATCCCGCCCGATTTCAAGATACCCGTGTACCGTACCCATTTCATCAATCAGCGGCATGATTATGACGTCAAGGGTCACAGGCTTCTGGCCGTCGGTTTTGAGTATCACCCGGCCCGCCCAGGAAGAACCTTGCTCCATTTTTTTCCAGATGATTTCAGTAGGAACGTTTTCCATATTATTAAGGATGGGCTCTCGATGTAGCGCGGTTTTGATCTTATGCCCGGTAATCCTTTCATAAGCATCATTGGCGTGGGTAACTTTTCGATCCACTCCGATCTGCAGGATCATTTCGGAGGTATTGTTCATGAGGAGTTTGGCCAGGGTCATCACCTCCTGGACGGGATTGCCAAGTTTGTTGGAAAATAAAACAATGCCTATAATGGTGAGTATCATGTAGATAGCCCCGGCAGCGAAGATGGACAACAGAATCCGGTTTGCCGGAATCATGATTTTTTCTTTGTTTTGTGAAAAAGCGGCGATCCATCCGGTAAGCGTCATTGGCGAGAACCCGACGATTTTTTCCGATCCCTCAAGACAATATGCTGCGGTGCCTGTTTTGTTACCCGCCAGAACTTCCCGCACTTCTTCTGTTCCGGGTTCCGCGAGCATGTTTCTTTTGAGAATGAAGTCCTTCCGCGGATGAACCAATATCAGCCCTTGGGCGTCAACGATATATCCATATCCCGTCTTTATGTACTTTTTCTTAGAGATGATCTGAGTCATTAAATTCAAATCCAGAAGAACGGTAACAGCGCCGAAGAATTTTTTTTCCTGCAAAATGGGTGCGGTGATTACGACAATGGGTTTGCTTGGGTGGGCTGGGCCGCCACGACTATAAAAGGGGCCGGATACGCTGACTTGACCTTTCCTGGCTTTTTGAAAATAGTCGCGATTGGAAAGGTCCAGCCTGATCCGGCCGAAAATCGGATCGGCTTGGACTATGCCATTCGGGCCTAACAGAAAGATTGAGTAATTGCTTTTGCCGATGCGTTTGCATAAAGAGTCCATGCTTTTTTGGGCGGCCCTGTAATCGCCGCTGATGGCGGCTTGAACAAGTACCGGTTCCGCTGCAATACTTGAAACCAGTTTGATTTCCTGCCTGAGCCTTTCATCGACAACGGCGGCCAGATCCTCGGCCAAATGCAGTATCCCTTGCCTGGATAGTTTCAGCAACGATCTGGAAAGTTGAAAATAGACAATCATCCCTGCGATTAAAAAGGGAATCATGACAATGGCTATGCCTCCGAGGGCCATCTTGGATTTAAATGCGATTGGCTTGAGCATTTTTAAAACCTTAATCGTAAAAAGGTCAATCTGGAAGCCGGAAGAAGCATGCAGGTGGAGCAGACAGGAGCGGATGAATAGGGGTTGTTTTTATTCCGGGGCCGTACTTTTAAATATTTCCGAACCGCAGCGTTAGAAAAAGTAGTTATTAATAGTGACGGACTCGTAAAAAGTCCGATATCGGCGTTACGCTTCATCCTTCGTCATTGCGGAGTACGATAAGTACGCCTCATTCCTCAGGATTCGCAAGCCTTGATCTCGGGCTTTTTACGAATCCGCCCGAACAGCGACTTTTTACGAGAATGTCAATAGTAATTCATTTGCTAATTTCAGTTGAATTTAAAAGGTGGCAATTAGCAGAAAATTGGGGGAGGTGCAAGGAGGGGCAAAGTGACAAGACGATCGCATTCTGATTGATTTCGACTTTCAAGGATTTGGATCACTATTGAATCCATTTTTAAATTTAGGTTTGCTGTTGTTGATTGGATTGGCTGGAGCGGCCTTTCAGTGCCCTCTGTATTGCTTCCGCCAGGCGGTAGGTATCGATGGGTTTGGAGATAAACTCCGCAATGCATGTCTGCCTGGCGACTCCTTCGATTTCCTCGATGAGATAGCCGGATATCATGATCACGGGCAGATCGATGCCGGCTTCCTCCAAACGCCGGGCGAATTCCAGCCCCGTAAGATTGGGCATGGCGTAATCGGTGATGATGAGATCGAACCGGCCGGGATTCGCAACAATTTTTTCAAGCGCCAGGTTGGCGTCCGTAAAGGCCGATATCCGGTAGCCGAGATGGGAAAGGATGGCTTGCAGAATTCTGGCAATATCCTGTTCGTCATCCACCACCATGACCTGCGCGTTGCCTCGATTGAGGTCCAAATCCCCGGAGTCCTTCGATGGTTTTCCGCCTTGGGTGGAGGGGATGAGAATGCTGAAGGTGGTTCCCTGCCCCTCTTGGCTTTCAACGGAAATCGTCCCCCCCAATTGCCTGACGATGCCATGCACCATGGAAAGGCCGAGCCCGGTTCCTTCTCCCTGGGATTTGGTCGTGAAAAAAGGTTCGAAGACGTTCTCGATGACTTCCGATGGTATGCCGCTCCCGGTATCCGATATGCGTATCAGTACGTGATTCCCCTCATTCACGTTTGGGTAGGCTTGGGCGAAGGCTTTATCCACAACAAAATCCACAAGCTCCAATTCCACCGAGCCGGTGTTGTTGCCGATGGCGTGGGCGGCATTGGTGAAAAGGTTCATGACCACCTGGTGGATCTGGGTCGGATCCGCCAGAATGAATGCCTCGCTGTCGAGTTTGGTCCGGATATCGATGGTGGCCGGTATGGAGGCGCGTAGAAGCTTGAGGGCCTCCTTCAACACTATTTGGGGCCGTAACGGCTTGAGCTCGACTTCCGTTTGCCGGCTGAAGGTCAAAATCTGGCCGACGAGATCACGCGCTCGCCCCGAGGCCTGCATGATGCGGCGGATGTATGTACGCGTATCAGGGTCATCGGCCTTCTTCATCAGGGCAAGTTCGGCGTAACCGAATATGCCGCTGAGGATATTGTTGAAATCGTGAGCGATACCACCGGCCAAGGTGCCGATGGCTTCGAGCTTCTGCCCCTGCTGCAAGCGCTTTTCAAACAGCAACTCCGTGGTCACATCCCGCCCGATTTCAACGTATCCGTGTTTTACGCCTTTTTCATCCAAAAGCGGTATAATCATGACATCCAGGGGAACCGGTTCCCGCATGTTTCGTTTTAATATCACCCGGCCCGACCAGGAGGAACCCTCTTCCAGAAGTTTCCAAATGGCCTCTGCTGGAAATTTTGCAGGGTTATCGAGTATGGGTTCGCGATTAATCACGGTTTCGACTTTTTCACCGGTGATGGTTTCATAAGCCTTGTTGGCATGGATGATTTTTCTATCCAACCCGATTTGCAGGATCATTTCCGGTGAGTGACGGGTGAGCTGTGCCATCAGGGCCATCATCTTTTGGATTGGGCTGCTGAGCTTACTGAAAAAAAAGACGATGCCGATGACGGTAAGGATCAGGAATGCGAACGCAATGGAAAAGATATATTGCAGCGTCCGGTTCACCGGATTCATGATTTCTTCTCTGTTTTGGCAAAAAGCGGCGATCCATCCGGTAATCGCCACCGGGGAAAATCCGGCGATTTTTTTTTCCCCC
The DNA here is from genome assembly GCA_963668455.2 of uncultured Desulfosarcina sp. Taxonomy (GTDB): domain Bacteria; phylum Desulfobacterota; class Desulfobacteria; order Desulfobacterales; family Desulfosarcinaceae; genus Desulfosarcina. The sequence goes on along the minus strand of CAXXOY010000005.1, from coordinate 177,408 downwards.
TCGAAAGAATACGACGCCACTCCTGCTTTGGTGTCAGCCAATACCTGTTGGATTTCCTCGGAACCGGGCAGATCCGGCAGGCGTTTGTCGAGAATGAATTCCTTGCGCGGATGAATCAGTATCAGTCCTTTGTCGTCGATGATGAACCCGTATCCCGTTTTTTCGAATTTTATCTCCGATGTGATTTTGATCATTAAATCGAAATCGAAAAGAATGGCGACCATGCCGAAAAATTGTTGTTCATGAAAAAGGGGGGCTGCGATCACGAGAATGGGAACGCCCTTGGTGAGATCACCCCGGGCGATCAAGGGGCCGGACACATTGGCATGGCCTTTTTTGGCCTTTTGAAAGTACTCGCGGTCGGAAAGATTCAACCCGATCTGCTGGAAAACCGGATCGGCCTGGACGATGCCGTTGCGGTCCAGCAGCAAAATCGAGAAATAGTGGTGGCCGATGCGTTCTTGAAGCGAGGCCAGTCGTTTTTGGATGGATAGATAATCGCCGGTGATGGCATTTTGGACCAGCGCCGGCTCCCCGGCAATGGTTGAAATCAGCTTGAGTTCCTGCCGGAGTTTTGTGTCTATGTGGTAGGCTAGGTCATCGGCTAAATGGACTGCTCTCGCTTCTGAAATTTTCAAAAGTTCTTGGGACAGCTTGATGGTGATAACCGCTCCCGCGATAATAAAAGGGACCAGGACCATGGCGATACCACCAAGAATCATTTTGGCTTTAAATGTGATTGTATTCGGCATTTTGTAACTCTGATCACGGGGGCGCCGGTTTGGCGACGGCTTTTTTGGAGAGCGTCAACCGACCATTCTATTCAGTATAACAGAAAACAGGGGTGGTGCAAGACATGGAATGAAACGGAAAGGATTACAGAGGCAGCCGAATGATCATTTGAGTGCCGGTGCCGACGTTGCTGTGGCACTCGATGCTACCCCGGTGGGCGGTGACAATGGATTGTACGGTGGCCATGCCGAGGCCGAGGCCGGCGTTGCCCTTTGTGGTGAAAAAGGGTTCGAAAACGCGCTTGCGGTTTTCAGGGGTAATTCCGCAGCCGTTGTCCTGAACGGAGATTTTCAAAAACGGTTTTTCGACGGTTGCGCTGACGCGTACCAGTCCACTCGTTTCGATGGCCTCGGTGGCATTTTTAAGTAGATTCGTGAAAACCTGGTACATGAGCCGTACATCTACAGGCACCCAGGGGATCTCTTTGGGCCAATCCAGCTCGAACTCGATGCCGCTTTTTCCGGTCTGCTGCCGGGCGAAAAACGCTTCGTGAATAATTAAGTCCAGGGCGGTGGGTGTGATATTCAGTTCCGGCGGTTTGGCGAATTGCAGGAATTTTTGAACAAAATCCTTTACCCGCGCCGATTCCTTTTCCATCCCGGCCAGAACGCGTTGCCCGGTCTCACTAAAGGTTTCGCGGTTGAGGGCATTGACCAGCATCCCCATGTTGTTCAAAAGGTTTCCCACTTCGTGGGTGACCTTGGCGGCCGATGCCCCCAGAACCGCCAGATCGCGGGCGTGAGCCAGCTTCGTGGCGGTTTGCACCTCGCGCTCGATGGTCGCTTTCAGGGATGCCGCCATGTCATTGAAGGCTTCCGCCAGGTCGCCGAGTTCATTGTTGGCGGCTACGGACACGTGTTGGTCCAAGTCACCTTGGCCAATGCGTCTGACTTGCCGGTGCATGGTTTCGATGGGGCGCAGGACCCGTCTTATATGCCAGGTGCCTAGTATAATGGCCAGCAGACAGGCCGTGATGGTGATTCCCATGGTCCAGAAAATGCTGGTGTACAGATAGGCGTAGATTTCCGGTAGAGCCTGGCGCAGAACAACGACCCAATCCCTGCTGGACAGATGGGTGCCAAGGCAGAAGTACCGCGTATTCCCCTCCAGTTCGAACCACTTGACGGGATTTGGCGAGGATTTGATGGTTTGCAGTCGACTGGAACCATATGGGGCGTAACCCGTTGCCACATAATTCATTTCGCGGTGGGCCATGTAAAAACCCGATTGGTCCAGAATGAAAACCCCGCCTGTGTCGCCGATGGTAATCCCCTCCAGAACATCCCAAATGTACTTTAAGTTAAGCTTTGCGTACAGCACCGCTTTGATTTTCCCCATGTGCGTCACGGGAGCGGCCATATGAATTCTGGGAAGCGGCGGGTCTCCGACAACAACCGATGAAAGCGCGAATTCTTCGGTAAGTGCTTTCTGGGTCACCCGGTTGGCCAGGCGTTCGTCTTCAGGATTGTTGTTTTCCAGCGGAAAAGAATTCAGGTTGTCGATATCGATTTTTTGGATGTGCCTAAAATGCGGCTTGTTGAATTGAAAGGCGGCGAAAATCAGTTCCATGCGCCAGTCATCCAAACCTCCAACTTGCAATGTATAAGAAAGCGTTTTCAGGTCCGTGATCGCGGTGTCCATGAATAAATCGATTTCCGAAGCGGATGTCCGGAGGATATTGTTATAATCCTGTTCGATGGTTTTTTGGAAAAACCGAAAGGTGCTCCATGTCAGCAGGATGCTCGTAAAGGCGATGGCAACGAATACGAAAGACAGCATGAGGATCTGTTGCTGTCTGACGATCGTGCGCGGTTTTGCGCGGTGGGCGTTGCATGACGGTTAACTAACTTGAAATCCGGGTGGATTGCAAGCGATCATCAGGCAATCGTTTCAAGGTCAGTCGAGGGAGTTGTCCTCATTTTGTAATGCGGGGGATCTGATGATCATACCGCCCCCGCCGCGACAGCGGCCAGAACGCCTCCGATCATCATGACAAGAATTCCGGACAACGCGGTAAGGGTGTATCCCGCCAGAATGCCGATGGATCTGCCCCATTCCACGTAGCGATGTCCAGGGCAGCCATGGTGGCCCCCCGGTTTGACTCCCCGCAATCCCTTTGAATCCGGCTTTCCGCCAGAAGATGGAGAAGGGTGAAGCCACACCCGAAGCCCGCCATGGCTGAGATGAAAACAGGCATTCGGGGCAGCAGGGCCAGCAAGGCAAATCCAAGACCGGTCAGAGAGAAGCAGACACAGGCAAGTGCCGAGTGACGCCACCGTGCAGTCAGGGCCGGCAGCAAAAGGGCCGCCAGGCAGGACCCCGCCTGATAAGCGGACATGACCATGCCCCAGGCAAGAATATCTCCGCCGAAAAAGAAGCGGTGATAGACGGGAGCACCGAAGTTCAGTACCCCGCCGATGCCGATGACCATCACGGATACCATCACCCAGGTGCCGATCCGCCGGTCCGTCAGGGGGGCGAAATAGGAGTGGATCAGCCGGCGCGGCCAGGCATCAGCACGATTCGATTGCCTTGCGCCTGGGCCGTTTCCGGCGGCCGGCAGCCCCGGAATCAACAGTGCGCTGATGGCATACATGGCCAGGCCTGCGCCCAGGGCGATGCCGATCCCCATATGGCGGATGGACAATCCAATGAGCACGGGCCCCAGAATGCCGGCTCCGAGGGCCACACGTTCATTCAGTGCGTTGTACCGGATCAGCCGCTGTCGGGGGATAATGCAGGGCGTCATGGCCAGGCGGGAGATCAGAAACACCAGGGAGGCGACCATGAACAAAAGGTAGATCCCCCACACGGCGATGCGGCCGCTGAAGCAAAGCAGCCCGCAGGCCATGACAAGTTTTCCCAGGATGCCCCCCAAAAGCCCGGCTCCGGGTCCCAGGCGATCCACCAGGCGGCCGACCCATGGCCCCAGGGTCAGGGTCGGCACCTGCTGGATCAGAGAGAGCAAAACAAGGTTCTCGGCCTTACCGGCGCTTTGGAAAAACAGTTCGGCGAGCAGCACCATGCAAACAGCTTGGTTCCCCAGATCGGAGAAAAGCTCGACCGCGATCATGCGCCGGGCATGGGATGCACGATATGCCATCAGGCTGCCTTGGCGACCGTCATGCAGGCGGCTTTGTTCCTGATCCATTCCTCCAGCAGTCGGGCGTACATGTCGTAATGGCAGTCGATCCCATTGAAGTCGTCGTCCCCATGAGTCATGGCTTGAAGCCGGCAACCGCCCATGCAGATGGGCAGCAGATTGCAGTCTTGGCGGCACCGGTCCGGCAGCAGCCGGTCAAGCAGTTGCGCTTCGGCCATGAAATCGATACCGGTTTTGACATGCCCGTAGGCCAATTCCCCGCATTGCAGGGAAGAGCAGGGAATGATGGAGCCATCCGTATCAAAGACATAAGAGGCTCGGAAATCTGCCTGGCAGGTGTTGGCGGGCGCTTCCGGTGGTTCGGCCAGCCCTCTTGCCAAAGCTTCCCGTTGAAGGAAGAGCATCTGCTCCGGGGCGCCGATGCCGCCACAAAACCCGTTGCCGCTTCGTTTGGCCAGGATGGGCGTAAAGGCAATGTCTGCGATTTGAATCTTGTTGCGGACCAGATCATCCATCATTTCGGTGATCCGCCTGAAGTCGTCAGAATCGGCGTCGTATTGGCATTCGATGGTAATGGGGACCATGCCCGACACCGCCACAAGGGTTTTCATGATTGTGGAATACGTCCCTCGGCCTTGGGCCGAAGGCCGCAACCGGTCGTGGATCTCTTTGGGGCCGGCCATGCTGACCCGGATGGCGGAAAGACCCAGCCTCTGCAATTGTTCCACCGCCTCGGGGGTCAGCAGGGTGCCGTTGGTGGTGAGGGAAAATCCGTAATCGATGCCTTTTCCCAGACAATAGTGATAACGCCGGGAAGCGCTCTCAACGATGACTTTCAGGTTCAGCAGGGGCTCGCCGCCGGAATAGGCGTCCGTCACTCTGAGCGGGCGTTGGCGTTCGATCTCTTTAAGGTAGAAATCGTCCATGGCACGGGCCGTCTCCGGCGTCATGGTTTCGGCTTCCAGGTCCAGGATACAATAGGTGCAGCGGTTGTTGCACTTGCGGGTCACCATGATTTTGGACTTCAGATGGCTGGTGTCGTGGACGTATTGTCGGAACCATAAATCGAGAATCGGCAATTCGTCGGTCCCTTTCTGCACCAGAATGCCCTGGCCAAGCAGTTGGTCGCGGAGCTGCCCATGGGCGCTTCCGGATGCGGCATCCGGCAGGCATTGCCAGATCGGCTTGGGAACAATCGCAAAGGCCCGCGAGATGAGATGGTAGGCGGCGATCATCCGGTCTTGTCCATCATCTACGGGAACGGTCACGGTAAAACGGGAGGGTTGATAGTCGGACATGGTTTCTTCTCCTTTTGTGATACCTCCCGGAACCTGCGGTTTACCGGGAGGGCGGGTTGAGTTGGAATGCCAGGCGTTGGCTGGTCATGTATCGGGGTGAGGAATCGTAGGTTGGGTTGAGGAACGAAACCCAACAATCGGTTGTCGGGTTTCGCTGCGCTCTACCCGACCTACTACTCATGCAGTCACCCTGGCCTGTACTAAATCAAGAGTTGTGCCATGTGGGAGTAATTGCGTTTAGAATGTATAATATGTTGATATTAAAGGCTGTTTTCTGGTTTGTGAGGCGTGCTTCAAGGCGGTGGAAAACAGGTGGGTTCGGACCCATGGCCGAAGGTTCGAACCTGGTGGAGAAGTTCGTACCGGCAAGTGTTGTTCACCCAGCGGCCGTGATTCTTCCTTGATTCCCGGAGGAAAAGGACAGGATGAGGGGGTATAATCGGAAAACATCGGATTTGATTTCCCCTCACCCCGGCCCTCTCCCGCAAGGGGCGAGGGAGCGCCGGCCTGGAATTACGCAGTTAGCCATGGAGTCTGGGTGGTAATCGTAGGTTGGGTTTCGCAGCGCTCTACCCGACCTACGATCACCAACAGATATGCGTTCCTTCTCCCCCGGAGGGAGAAGGACAGGATGAGGGGGTATAATCGCAAGCCATCAATGGCTCTTTTCGAGAAGAAAACGCCGATGAAGCCGGTAGGCCGCCCGGTTGGCGTTTTCATTATTGTGGCTGCAGATGCCGTTGGCTTTCAGGATCGCCAGGTGTGTACCGGCGGTTTTATATTTGCTGCAAGCCTTGTTGTCCGAATCCTCCAGGAAACGGACATAGTGTTTTCGGGTAAACCAGTCGGCACCACAGGAACAAAGAAAGGTTTGGATCTGCTTTATTTCCACACAGCGCAGGCCCTTTCCCCAAGGCATCTGCTCGCCGTTTTTGTTCGTGACCACGGCATCATCCAGGGCCGCGGACAGGGCCTTGCGATTCACCTCGGTCTGATGGTTGTCCTCACCAATCGGCGTTGGTTGATCCGGCCACACCTCGGGAGGTAGGGCGTCGGTGCCGATCAATGGCGCGTCGGAAAGGACCAGCGCCCGCTGGACGATATTTTGCAGCTCGCGCACGTTGCCGGGAAAGGCATACTTTTCCAGAGCGGCAAGGGCCTGTGGCGTTATCTCCGGTTTTCGATGGCCCCCGTCTTTTGCATGACGGTTAAGGAAATGGCGGACCAGCAGGGGAATGTCGTTCCGGCGCTCCCGTAGCGGAGGGACCTCGATGGGCACGACGTTGAGCCGGTAGAAAAGGTCCTCGCGGAACCAGCCCTCGGCCACTCCCTGTTTCAGGTCTTTATGGGTGGCGGCGATCAAACGCACATTCGCTTTTATCGGTTCGTTGTCGCCCAGCCGCTCGAAAACTCCAAATTGGATTACTCGCAACAGCTTGACCTGCATGGCCGGGCTCAGCTCTCCGATTTCATCCAGAAACAGGGACCCGCCCTTGGCTTCTTCAAAACGCCCCTTGCGATCTCTAACGGCGTTGGTAAAGGCCCCCTTACAATATCCGAACAGCTCGGCCTCTATCAGATTTTCGGGAAAGGCCCCGCAATTGATAACGACCAGGGGTTGGTCACAGCGCGGGCTCAACTTGTGAATGGCCTGGGCCGCTTCTTCCTTGCCGGTACCGCTGGGACCGGTGATCAGCACGGTGCAATCCGAAGGGGCAACCTTGCTCAGCATGCCATAAAGGGTTCGCATGGACGGACTTTTTCCGACCATGTTGCAAAAACCGTCGGGGTGGTGGTACAGTTCTCGGCTGTTCATGATCATTGCCTCCCCTTTTATTGTGTTTGTTATTTGCTCATCGAGTTCTCTGGAAAACAGGCGCCTGATGGGTTCGATTATGGACAAAAAATCAGGGAAGTCAACTGATAACTGACTGATATAAATGTAAAAAGGACGGTTTTGACGAAAAAGGCGACAATGGACGAAACGGACAAAATGGACAATTTTAAACTTTGTAGCCGGGATGACGAATATGGTCGAGGCAAACGCTTATGAAAAGTTTTAAAAGAAAATTGAAGATCGGTCTGTTGGCGGCCAGGAACAATTTCAACGAGTATCTGGCCTATGAGGAAAATGAGGAGTTTGATCAAAAAATTGGCTACTTTGCCCGGTGCCTGACGGACAACCAGATGCTGACGTTCTTTCATCTTTTCCGCTGTGTGGAGACCTATGAAAGCATTTGTGAAAAGGTCAATCGTGTCACGGGCAAAAACAACAAGGTAGGTGCCTTCGAAAAACAAAGCACACGTATCAAAAAAAAATTAGTTGAAAAAATAAACATGGAGGGAGGCAAAAGCCTGTCAGGCTGGATCGATCACCGGCGGAAATGGAAACCCAAATGAAGGGGAAACAGAATCCCATGCCTGAAAAACGTCCTTTAAGACAACTGGATCGGGTGCTGGCCGAAATTCTCCACGAACGGGCTGCGCTTCGTATTTCAGAAAGACGTCATTTTAACGCCCTTCCGATGCTGAGAACCCTGGTGATGGAGTTTCCAGACGATCAGAAGGCAAGGACCGCTCTGATTGATGTTTGCCGTGAACTGGCTCGCCAGGCCGAGAAAAAGGGTAACCATGATCAGGCCCGCACCTATCTTGCCGAAGCCAGTCAACTGGTTTCGGAGACATCCGCTGACACGGAACCCCCGGAAGAAAAGCGGGGTGAAGGGGATGATCTGCTCGGATTGGCGCGCCGCTTCATCGATCGTCATTACCCGGACCAGTCCCGGTGGCTGGATATGGCCTGGCGTATTTTCCACAATGTTGAACCGGAAAGCTTTATTAGAACAATTCCCTCCGGCGCCCTGGGAGCTGTTGGAGAAACCGAAGAAGGCCGGGTGGCGACCCAGGTGGCCATTTTGTTGGGGGTTCTGGAGCGCGCGCGCAATAGCGCTCTTGATCAGACGGCGGCTGAGGAGAAAATGCGCAAGGCGGGAGATCGGATCGGCGCGGATGACGTTCTAATCAACCGGCTGCTGGACCTGATTCGTCAATAGACGGCGGACCGGCGTCGATGGCCTCGATGATGGCGATGCGTTCCTCCAGCGGCGGGTGGATATAGCTGGCCACCGTATCGCCGAAATACAGCTCGAACAGCAGACGTAATTTTCCCATGGGCGGAGCTTGCGCCGGCCAGGCCGGTGTGGAGGCGAGCAGGGAAGGCCCTCCCGCCGGATTCACTGCCGCCGCCATGGAGACGATTCTAAGCGCCTGCGTATAATCGGCTGTAGGGATGTTGTGTTTGTGGAGCCATTCCACGGCAAAGCGGTCCGCTGCCAGCTCGTTTTCAAAAGTGTTGGTCAGAACGTTCAGGAAGCCCGTGCCGAAGAAGGTGATATCCGAAAGCAGGCTCAGGAGGTACCACCGCCGGGTATGCCGCTTGATGTGAAAAAGTTCATGGGCGAGCAATCCCTCGATTTCATTGGCGGTCAGGCGCAGGCAACCCCGACTGACCACCAGCACGGATCTGAAATAGGGAAAGCCCATGAAAAAGCATTGCAGTGCCGGCAGTGGCGAGGCATCGACGATAAAAAGAGGTCCGCGCAGCCCATTTTGGCGGGCGATGCAATCACAGTGAGGCTTCAGGGTGTACGTGCTGCCTTGTGATGGCGTCGCGAGGCGACCGTGTACAAGCCTGAGTTTATGCCTCCAAGTGGTCCACCGTTTAATCGCCACCAAAACAGCGATGGCGGGTAGCGGGAGGCCATAAGCAAGCGCCACAGCTCGTGCGACGGGAACAGCGAAATTGTCCGCGCCCAAAGGTACAAGCACGGCACTGGCGACCAGGTGCAGGGTGCAAAAAAAGGCCTGACCAGCCTTGGATTCAAACCATACCTGCTCCCCCCGGCACCCCAGCTCCAAAACCGACAATCCCGCATAAAGCTCCCAGTATAGAATAGCTGCGGCAACCAGCCAGAAGGCCAGCACCAACGAAGTAAAAACCCCTGAAAAAGAACGTGCTTCCAGGGCTTGGCGATAAACCGATTGTCTGGGAGAATCAAAGAGAAAATCCCTTCGTCGGCGGATAAGGTTTTCGACCAGGGCTGGCATTCCCATAGCTATTATCGCCGCCAGGGACAAGATGGACAAATTTCCAGCAGCCAGCAGGAAGGCAAGAGTGTTGATGCGTACGGGAGAAGATCGCACTAACCAATGCATACGTTCGATTGAAAAACCATTTATTTTTCCTAATCCCCCGGAAAACAGATCGCCGGTAAACCAAATGTTGATGGTCGGCAAGCTGTAAATGATCAGCACCGGAACGAGAACAGCCATGGCCAGGCTGACAAAGGTAAGCCTTTCCGTGAATCCTCGGTAGAAAAAGCCTGGTACCAGAAACGCAAGTAATACTCCCAATAAGCAGAGGATGGGCCACAAGGCAAAAAGCTGAAAGTAAGCGCCACTCCCTTGAGACAATCTGTCGTAAAAGATGAAAAGGACCGCTACACCAATAAAAAAAGCCAGCAAATAAGAAAAATCGGGGAAAAGATAATCGCTTTGCAGGGTTTTATGGGTATGGGGACCATATTCACGTTCCAGATCCATGCCGAGACGTTGGATTACCCGGTTGAATCTCTGGTTGCCACCAATGCCGCTAGCGGCCAATGCAAGGCAGGTCAGCAGAAAACCGGCGGAGAGGCAAAGGGTGAGTACGGATCTCCAAAATGGAGCCGAGACCCCAATGAATATGTGCCCGAAAACGAAATCTCCGGCGCAATAAGAGAATAGAGCGAGGGATGCCAATAACGTCAAAAAGAACCAGAAACGCCGCCGGAAGCGGGGATCGAGGCCATAGTGGGTTTCCATGATTGTCTGGTTGGGGGCGGCGGCCGCCAGCCGCCATTCGGCGAGTTGTCGGCCGGAGGCGATCCAGAATGCAAATCCGCCGGATAGGTTTCCGGTCGCTCGGATCGTCAGTTCGCCGTCATGGACCCGTTCATGGAGAATCCGCCACTCAAGGGATGCCAGGGTTTGCCTCAGCCCGGCCGCGACCTTTTCCATTGGCAGTTCGATTTTTCTGATGTCGGCGCCTTTGTGTCGCATGGATGCGGTTTCCGTTCATTCCTTAACTCCGCTGATAAAGCAGACTTCGGAAGTTTGGTCGATAAGGTCTATGATCTCGAAGACACTGCGATCTTCCTTAATGAACGTATTGTCTTTGATCAGGCTCTGCACTTCAAGAGCGACGCCTTTGTCGTTCGGCGATTCATGGCGTATCCACCGGCCTCTTGCGGCGCCAAGCAACAAGGCAAGATTTTCTATTTCCGAAAAAACGGTAATCACTTCATTTTTAAGTTTTTCGTGAGGGCACTTGGAAACGATTTTGTAACAGTTGAGAAGGTACCATTGAATATACAGCAGCCGAACATACACCGGTGGATGTTTTTCGAACTGTTGTTGAATGGGAAGCCCGTCATCCATAAGAAGGAACAGCGCGCCGATTGCAAACAGGCGAAAAAAAGTATCGTCCAGAATATGATCAAGGGTTGCTGGCTCGTTGCGGGAAAGTTGGGATATCACGAGATCGAAAAAATTGTAGCCCATGCAGATCGCCTGCATGTCCGCATCCGCCTCAATGCCGCGCAACAGCCTTTTCCCCTCATCTTCATCGCCGAGAGCGAACGCCGAAAGCATCTCTCTTTCAGCTATGGGCGCAAACGCATGGCGGGATGAATGTTCGTTCAATGTCTTGAAATGGCCTCGCAGCACATGGGCAAGCTCGTGCATGATGAGGAATTCAGCGGCATGCGTCACCACATCCTCAACAAGTTCATGATAGTAGGCATCGCACCGGACACGAGTAAAGCGTTCAAAGTCACGAATCATCAAGGCCACGCTGCCTGGGCGGTGGATGGATGGTGCGATCAAATTTTCGGCCTTCGGGTTTATGGGTTTGTACTCTTTATTGATGCAGTATCCAAGCAAGCCCGATTCCTCTATGATTGCCCCGAAAAGAATGTTGTAAAAGCGCAGGAGCGCGCCGAGATAGATGCCGATAAAGAAGACGTTCCCGTTCTGCAAGGGAAATACGAACGCGTCAATCTCCGTATTATTGATGATGCCGACTCGAATCCGGGGCTGCCGGGCATCGCCGACGTATTCCTGCATGCCAAGCACCTGGCGAACCTGATCTTCCGCGAACTTGATTCCGGAAGCCACGAATTTCTCGGCATTCGTTTTGGGAGGATCGGGAAGCTTGTATTCGCCGCCGCGTCTGCGGATTTCCCACTCAAGGCGCTCTTTGGTCATTGGCTTATCCTGGTTTGGGGCCCCTCCCCGGGCCCGGGGTTTCCGGGGAGGGGTTGGTTACTGATCAGTTAGTTGCGGACACTCGGGGCACCTACGCAACAAGTCAATCCATTGATTCTGACCCGATACGTTCCTTTTTTTACGATGACTTTGTGCATGACGTTCTCCTTTCATGAGGTTGATGGTTACTGCTTTTCTCAGCCGGCTTGCCAGGGATATAATCATAACATGTGCCAACCTTTTGAAAGATATTTATCATGCTGATATTATAGTTAATTTTAGAAAAAAAGATGGCTTTGTTTGAAAATAAAAGGTGAGATGTTCATACTTTTAAAAAGAAAGTGAGGGCTTTGGGCAGAAAGGATTGAACAAACAACTGGCACACCCAATCATCTTATCGTAAGCGAGGCATTTTTAAGGGAACACAATCCTCGGCAATCCAGGGAAAACGGATCGGCCAGCTTGAACCGTTTGGAAATCACATCGATAGCTGTTTTTTGAAACAAGAAGGAGCCTGCTTGGAGGGCCGCTATTCTTGCGTCGAAGGCTTGTAAAAGGGCGCGTTGCCGTTCCGGCTGCATAACTTGGAGTGCTTCTGTTGACAACCGCATGATCTCGGGATCCTGGAAGCAGCCGGCGATCGAACAACCGGATATTGACGGAGCCCAGATTGCTATCAACGATCCGATACTCACTTCGGCATTGCTAAGTTCGGTCAACACCGCCTGAAAAGCGGTATTGCGGTAATAGGCCCGGGTAAGCTCATCATACGAAACCGCTTTAATCCTCATCCGAATGCCGATTTCATCCAGGCAAAGCTGAATATAGGTGGCGACCCGCTTCTCGATTTGGCTCTCCCTGAAGACCAGCAGGGTGAAATCGAAGAAGGTGCCGTCGGCATTCGCCAGGCGTCCGTCCTCGGTGCGGGACCATCCGGCCGATTGCAAAAGAGACACGGCTTTATATGGATCATAGGCAATCGGCTTCAGGCCCGGGTCACGATAGGGGGAGTCAACCCCCATGGGGCCGGCGGCCACCACCCCGTACCCCTCCAATATTTCATCCACAATGAACTGGCGGTCGATGGCGTGGGTCAGGGCCATGCGCACCCTGGGGTCGGAGAAGAGAGGATCGTGGGTATTGTACAAGAGGGTCGTGCAATAATCGATAATGTGTTGATCGAAATAGAACAGCGCTTCAATACGTTTCATCATCCTGTAATTCAGGGGAACAATCTCAGATGCGATGTCCGTCTCTCCGCGCAGCAACCGCAGCCAGGTCAGTTCGCGGTCCGGCTGGTAGGAGAAGACGATTCTGTCCAGGGAGGGGCGACCGCCGTAATAGTCGGCATTGGCTTCGAGGATCGCCTGGTCGCTGCCCTGCCGACTCCGGAAGACAAAAGGGCCGGAGCCGATGGGATGATTGCTGAAATCCGCGGCCTCCACATTGTGGCGCGATGGAAGAATGTTGGTTTGCCAGATGGTGTGAAGGAAATGCGGATCTGTTTTTTTAAGCGTTATTGCAACTCTGGTGATGGACGGACAGGCAATTCCGGCGATAAGTGCGCTCAGTTGTGGATCTTTATTCTTAATAAGGCAGTCCAGGGAATGTTTCACATCCTTCGCCCTTACCGGCTTACCGTCATGGAATCTGGCATCCTCCCTGATTTCGATGGTCCAGGTCAGGCGTTCCGGGTCGAATTGCCAGTGGGTTGCGAGATCGGGCACGAGGTTGCCGTTTTCATCGGGAACGAACAGATAGCTGTATAGAAAGGGAAAGATATAGTTCGCCCCGGAGGCACCGGCGCCGGTTGGGTTCAGGGGTCCAAAGGGGGCGTTGACATCGAAACGCAGCTCATTGGCGTTATCGCCGGCAGGTGCCGTGGCCCGGCTCTCCGGGGCGGAATCGCAGGTGCACAACAGCAGCGCCGCGAATGCCGCCATGAGAAGGGGCATGCCGACGGCGCGGTTCAGCCACCCACGCCTTGAAGGTGTTTGTTCCTTTCTAAAAAACAAATTGAATGCCACCCTCCACGCACCGCCCCGGCTTGGGTCGACTGTCGCGGTATAGGTAATCGGAATCGGTAAGGTTGTAGATATTAAAAAACAGCCTGGCGGTACCATAGGTCTCGGGCAGCGGCAAGCGGATCATGAGCTTGTAATCCCACACAAAGCGTTTGTCCCGGGTTTCGTCATAGCTGGAGTTGTGATCGATGTAGCGCCCGACAAGGGTGTGGCTGAGCCGGTCGCCCGTGTACAGCACCCGCGCCGTGTAGGTCAGTTTGGCAATATCCTGGATTCTTTCGTCGGTATCCTTGTCGAACACGTCCACGTAACAGCCGCCGAAATAGAGGGTCAACCCGAAGTCGGTCGAGGCCGTGAGGCCGCCTTCCACGCCCTGGCGCTTTACTGAATCCACATTCTGAAAGCGATTGGTGGCGGCTTCCCAGGTGATCAGATCATCCACGTCGGCCCGGAAAACCGTCGCGTCAGCCTTGAAAAAACGCCAGGGCTGGATCTCTCCGCCAATCTGGTAGGTGTTCGCCGTTTCAGCATCCAGATCGGTATTGCCATAGGTGGGATCATTTACCCAGGCCGCCGGCGGGGCCGAGAACCCCCTTGCCGCCTGGGCCCGGAGCAGGGCCTGGTACCGTGAAAAGCGGTACACCGCTCCGGCGCTGGGGCTGACCTGACTACCGAAATTAAGGTCGTCATCGTAGCGCAGACCGGCGGTTACGGTCAGTGGTCCGAAGGTGGCGGTATCGTTGGCCCAAATGGCCTGGTCGCGGGTATCGTAGGTATCTGTGTAATACACCCAGTCATAGTCGCCCCAGTCGGCGTCGAATCCGGCGCTCAATGTGTTGGTCGAAGCGATGTCCCAGTTGGCCTTCAGGCTTGCGCCCCAGGACTCGTCCTCGTAGTCGTTGTAAATGATTCGGCGGGTTGCATACACATCGTCGATGCGGGTGTCGTATTGATGATGCCGCACCTCGGCCGTCACCAACAAGGTATCGGCAGGGGCGATCTCCCAGGCCAGACGCTGATAAACACGCCGCTGCTCCCGGTGGTCCCAGAATTCCGAGTAGTTGGGCAGGGGCTGTGAGTCCTGGTCATCGCCGAAAAAGGCCACCAGGTCGATCCGGCCCAGTTTCCCCAGATCGTAATCGAGCTTTCCATAACCGCTGCTTTGGCGGTAATCGGTATATTCCATGAATCCGCTGCTCTTTTCATGGGTACCGGAGACGCTCCACCCCAGGCGGCCGGCTGTCCCGCTAACCGTGGCCCGGGTTTTCAAGGTGTCATATTCGCCGTATGAAACCGTGGCATCGGTGGAAACCGGCCGTTTCCCATCCGGCGACTTGGTGATGATATTGACCACGCCCCCCAGGGCCGATCCCCAGGCGGACGAGGCCGAGCCCTTGTAAACTTCGATCCGTTCGATATTTTCCACCGGCAGCGAGGAGAGATCCGTACGCGAATTGACAAGCAGGTTCAGGGGCACGCCATCCTGATAGATGGCCACGTGTCTTGTGTCCGATCCATGAATGCTTATTCCACTGGCGTCGCTGCCCGGGCCGCCCTGAAAATCGATGGTCACGCCGGGGACGAATTGCAGCGCCTCGGCCACGGTGGATACGGGCAGCTGCTCGATCTCCTCGGCGGTGATAACGCTGATGTTGGCCGCCACGTTTGATGCCTCTTGCGGCGATCGCGTGGCGGTTACCACGATGGTGTTCTTGATCGTATTTTCGCTATCGCTGTCGTCCTCGCAGAAAGCGACGCCGGGCATACAGAGCAAAACCGCAAGCGACCAGGCCAAGGCCAGGCGCGGAAAGGGTGAACCGTTTTTCAATAAAGGGCCGGCGGCGTGGGCCTTGATCGGTTTCATGCGAAATGCTTTTTCCGTTCAGGTTGCTAAAAGAACTACCACTGCAAACAATATTTCTTGACCTTGTCGATCAACGTTTTGCGACTGATGCCCAGAATCTGGGCGGCCTGGCTTTTGTTGCCCTCGGTTCGCTGCAGGGCTAGGTCCACGGTGAACTTTTCCATATCCGCGAGGTTGAGGCTGGAAATCTTGGTCTCGGTATTTTTTTTATCAAAGGGCAGATGGCGCGTGGTGATCGTGCCGTTCTGGCAGATAATCACCGCCCGCTCGATGACGTTGACCAGCTCGCGGACATTGCCGGGCCAATTGTATTGTCTCAGGGCCATCTGGGCGGCCTCGGAAATACCATCGATGTCGCGGCCGTAGCGCTGGCTGAATTGCTCCAGGTAATAGGAGGCCAGGAGGGTAATGTCTTCCCGGCGCTGGCGCAACGGGGGAATCTCGATATCGTAAACCTTGATGCGATAGAGCAGGTCTTTACGGAAGTCCCCTTTGGCGGAGTTTTGTTCCAGGTTTTGATTGGTCGCCGCGATCAGTCGAAAATTTGTTTCGATGGCGCTTGTTCCGCCCACGCGGGTGAACTCCTTGGATTCCAGAACGCGCAGCAGCTTGGTCTGAAACGCGGCGGGGGCATCGCCGATTTCGTCCAGAAACAGGGTCCCCTGGTTCGCCATTTCAAAAAAGCCCTCATGGCGGTTGATGGCTCCCGTAAAAGCGCCCCGTTCGTGCCCAAACAGCTCGCTCTCCAGAACGCCGGAGGAAAATTCGCCGCAATTGACCGCGAAAAAGGTGTCGGGATCCCGTCCGCTCAGATCGTGAATGATCTGGGCGACCAGTTCCTTGCCGGTGCCGGTCTCGCCGGTCAACAGCACGGTGACCGGCAATTCGGCAACCAGGTTGATCGATTCCATCACTTTTCGAATTCCCTTGGAGCGGCCGACGAGGGTTGCCGGCATTCTCGCCTCGAACTGGCGCCTTTTTTTGTAGCGCTCCAGCTGACGCTGTATCTGGCTTTTGTCTATGGCTTCACGCACCGTGGTCCAGAATAGGGACAGCTTGTCGGTAATGGGTTTTTCGAAATAGTGAAACGCCCCCTGCTGGACGGCCTGGACGGCCTGTTCGGTGGAGCCGAAGGCGGTGATCAGGATCACCGGAATGATGGGGTCCGTATCTTTCACCCGGTGGAACAGTTCGAGGCCGCTCATCCCGGACATTTGAATGTCGGTGATGATCACGTCCGGCGGGTTGGGGGTCAACGCATCGAGTGCCTTTTGGGGGCAGTCAAAGGTTTTTAGCGTAATGTCATGTGTCTCGGGCAGCAAGGCAAAAAAATCAAGGAACGGTTCACTATCATCGACCAGATATACAAGAGGTTTTTCCATGGTCCGTCTCAGCTTCGGGGTAATCGTTCAAGTTTTTGTCTGATGTATCGACTGACTAATATGGTAACAATAAATTGGTGCGAACAGGGCGTGAACTGATACGTATTGTTACACCGGATTGCCCTCCCTGTTTTGGTTTTTCGAAAAAATAAATTGAAATTACAGATCGTTATAAGCGCATAAAAAATAATATGTTATGTGGCACCGTGTTTGAAGCTAAAATCAAGTTTTTCATATTGACTACACATTTGCCAAAAATTCAAGGGCAATTGTTGACGGTAGGCATCGCGCTATTATCCGAAACGGCTTACAAGCGGTTCATTTTATTGAAGAGTGGAGACCTCCCCATGACGCAGCCTGGAACAGCGATTCAAACAGAAGGCGATGCAAACGATTTTATCGGCATCCCAAGAGAAATGCTTGACTGCCTGCCGGTAATTGTCATGACGATTGACATGCAAACCCACGAGATCGTTTTTGCCAATACTTATATGACGAGTATTTTTGGAGATGTTGCCGGAAAAATTTGCTGGCGCGTGCTTCAGAAGGATCAGGTAGGCCCCTGCTCCATTTGCAGCGACAGGCAATTGGTGGATGAAAAGGGAACGCCGCTGGGCAGCCTCCGGCGAGAGATCGAAAATACAATTACGGGTCGTCGGTACGACATGATCGAATCGGCCTTGATTACAAAAAGCGGGCGCCTGGTCAAAATCGGCATTGCCGTGGCTATCGACGAGCAAAAGCATGCCTGCTCATTGGGCTCCTCCGGTGCTCAGGCGTTCGACAGCGGCGATGCTGATTTGAAGGAGCTTGTCGTCATGTGCGCCAATTGCAAGAAGATCCGCGGCCGGGAGGGCCAATGGTTGGCTCCGGCTGTTTTTCTGAGAACCGAAACCGGTTTTGAGGTCAGCCACGGTCTGTGCGTCGATTGTGCGGCGCGGCTTTATCCCGACTTGTGATACAATGAGGACGTGTAGGAGATTCTCGGCTGTATTTTCTCATCTAGGCCATACCCCCGCAACCCGCAATTTTCTCTGATGGACTTGTAAAAAATTGCCGGCGCGTCATGCCGGACTTGATCCCGTATTCAAATCATTAACTGAATTTTATTTTTCTCAAAAAATATATGTGAGAATTTCGGTTGGTTATAAAAATTCTCATTTTTTTTCTCATAAAATTCTCAAGTATTATTTTCGCCTGACGATAATGGGTATTGAAACCGGCAATTAAATGGCCAGCTTGAAAATGATGCTCCTTGTGGAACCTGGATTTCTTGATTTGCAATGCTGCCGCTCCCGTGACGATTGCGCTATTTAATTGCCGGTTTCTTTTTTCCCCTTCTTTTGACACATCGTCCGACGTTCGATATTAAACTCCCAAGACACACCATCTCAAATAGGATACTCTCAACACAATGAATGAGGACATCCAACAATTGAGGGAGATCGCGGCCGATCCTTACGCGTATGGCCGCCAGTGGAAAAAGCGAACCGGCAGGAAAGTGGTTGCCACGCTCTGCTCATACGCCCCAGAGGAACTCATCCTGGCCGCCGATCTGCTGGGACTGCGCATGGTTGGCGGCTCTGAAGCCATTACCCGGGCCGACAGCCACCTGCAAACCTATTGCTGCAGTTTGGTGAGAGGTGCTTTGGAAACAGCGCTTTCCAGGGAACTTGATTTTCTCGACGGGGCCATTTTTCCTCACACCTGCGATTCCATCCAGCGTCTTTCGGACATCTGGCGAATGAACGTCGGCCTGGCTTTTCACCTGGACGTGGTGTTGCCGGTCAAGCTCGACACGCCAAGCGCCGGCGCGTATGCCGTGGCCGTGCTGCAAAAAGCCCGAGCCGATCTGGAGGCCGCCCTGGGCAAAACCATCGACGATGACGCCCTTGCGCGGGCAATTGAAACCATCAACGGTATCCGCACGGCCATGCAGAGAATTTACACCCTGCGCCGGGAGCGTCCCGGGATCATCTCCGGCAGCGATCTGCACGCCATCGTGCGCGCTTCCATGATCATGGACCGCGTGGCGTTTTTTGAAACACTCACCCGCATTGTTCACGGGTTGGAATCCGCCGGCGCAACTTTCCCACAGGGCCGGCGCATTTTTCTCTCGGGCGGGGTCTGCAACCTTCCCGACATATACGACACCTTGGAGGCGGCCGGCGGCATCGTGGTCGGCGACGATCTGTGCACCGGCAGCCGTGGGTTTTCCGGTTTGGTGACGGATCGCGGCGATCCCATGACCGCCATCGCCGAGCGTTACCTGGCAAGGGTCATCTGTCCGGCCAAGCATGCCGGCATCACCCGACGGGGAGAAGATCTGGTACGCCTGGCCAGGGAAGCGGGAGCCGAAGGGGTCATTTTTCTCTATTTGAAGTTCTGCGACCCCCACGCGTTTGATTATCCCTATCTCACGGCCATGCTCGACGATGCCGGCATCCCCTGCCTGATGGTGGAGTTGGAAGAGCAGACCGTTCCCCAAGGGCAGTTCCGGACCCGCTGCGAAGCTTTCATGGAAATGCTTTGATGAGGAGAGATCGATGAACAATGCCGCCAATCCGGTGGACCCGGAAAAAGAGCGACGCAAGATAAAATCCGTGGGTCGCATGAAGGAGATCATGACCCACTACTATATCGACGCCAAAACCGCCGAGCAGACTGGCAAAAAAGTTGCCTGGATCACCAGCGGCGGGCCGGTGGAGCCGCTGATCACCATGGACGTGATTCCGGTCTACCCGGAAAACCATGGCGCCATGATCGGCGCCGCCAAAATGGGTGTGGATCTGTGCGAGAAGGCCGAGGCTCTGGGCTATGCGAGTGACCTGTGCTCCTATGCCCGGACGGATATTGCCTGTGCTTTGGAAAACGGCGGCCCCATCGGCGGGCTGCCCAAGCCGGACATGCTGGTCTGCTGCAACAACATTTGCGGTACCGTGCTGAAATGGTACGAGGTCCAGGCGCGTCATTTCAACGTGCCGCTTTTCATTCTGGACACGCCCTTCAATCACACCGAGTACACCCGTGAGGCCCACGCCTACATCCGCGCTCAATTGGATGAGTACATCGCTTTTCTGGAGACCCATTGCGGCCGGGCCTATGATCATGACCGGTTTGCGGAAACAGGCCGTCTCTCCGTGGAGGGGCAGCGCCTCTGGCAGCAGGTGCTGGATACCGCCGCCAACCGGCCGGCGCCCTTGAGCGCCTTTGACGCTTTTTTTCACCTGGCCCTGATCGTCACCCTGCGCGGCACCCAGACCGTCGTGGATTATTATGGAGAACTCCTGGAGGAGATGAAAATCCGGGTGGCCGAAGGAATATCCGCCGTGCCCGTGGAGAATTTTCGTCTGTTGTGGGACAACCTGCCGGTGTGGTACCGAACCCGTTGGCTCTCGGAAAAGTTCGCCGGCCACGGCGCCTGCCTCGTGGCCGATACTTATACCTCGGCCTGGTGCGCCTCGCTTCAGTATCTCGACGAAAACAATTTTCTGGATTCCATGGCCGAAGCCTACGGTCGGGTCTACATCAATATCGGAACGGACCGCATGGCCGACATGGTGGTGACTATGGTGGAAAAATACGGGGCCGACGGCCTGGTGATTCACTCCAACCGCAGTTGCAAACCCTACAGCCTGGGCCAGTACGATATCCAGCGCATCGTGCAGGATAGATGCAGCATCCCTTCACTGATTATCGAGGCGGATATGTGCGATGCGCGCAACTTCGCCGAAAGTCAGATCGAAACGCGCATCGATGCGTTCATGGAAATGCTGAACGCCCAATAACGGGGTAAGCTGCTTTTTACGAATCCGCCCGAACGGCGACTTTTTACGAGTCTGTCAGCCTTGCATTGACACAAAATCAGCCTTGCTATAAAATTTTATAAAGGTATTGGTTGGTTATCATCCAAAAAAAAGGTCACCCCTCCGGGTGAGAACGGTGAAAGTCACGTAAAAATAATACGCTGACAAGGCAAAGGAGATGCGCCATGATAAATCGAGAAGAAACCCCTTTATGTCAAAGCTGCGCATTGCCAATGAGCGATTGCGAAATGTTCGGCACCCATGCCGATGGAACGACAACAAAAGAATTTTGTATTTATTGTTATCAAGACGGGCAATTCAAAGAACCGACGATTACGATGCAGGAAATGATTGATAAATGCGTCCTGATCATGTGCCGCCAGAAAATTATGCCCGAAGAAAAGGCACGGGTGTTGATGACCGAAACCATCCCAGATCTCAAACGCTGGAAATCGGTATAACCGGTGTTTTAGAAAAGATCGCGGTTCCCGTTACAGCCCCTTCTCCCGCTAACCATGAAGCGCCCTCGGCCCCTGCATTGTTATGATTTCCAACTCTTCATCCGTGCATTATCTTCAGCAATAAAATGGCGATTTGAAAATAGAGGGTTATTCCCACGGCATCGATGATCGTGGCGATAAACGGCCCGGCCGTCAGTGCCGGATCGAGGTGAAGCCTTTTCAGCAAAAGGGGCAGCAGCGCGCCTGTCAGATTGGCGGTCAGCAAGGTGGCCACCAGGGCGACCCCGACGGTGTACCCCAGCAAAACATTCTGGTCCTGCAAAAACACCCGGAAATAGGCCATGAACCCCAGGGTCGCGCCCAGGGCCAGGCCCATGATCAGTTCTCGGCGGAAGACCCGTAAGAAATCACCGGGGCGGATTTCCCCCAGGGCCATGGCGCGAACTACCATGGTTGCCGACTGGGTACCGGCGTTTCCGCAGGTGCCGGTAACCATGGGAATGAAAAAGGCCAGGGCGACCATTTGATTCAGCACCGCACGGTTCATCTCCATGATCGTGGTGGACAGAAGTGACGTGAACAGCAACACGGCCAGCCAGATAAAGCGGTTCCAGAACAGGCCGGGCAGGGAACGCTTGAAATAGCCCTCCTCGAAGGGCACCACGGCGGAGATGCGCTGGAAATCCTCGGTGTTCTCGGCCTCGAGAATATCGAGGACGTCATCCACGGTAATGATGCCCAGAAGCCGGTTGTCGACGTCCACCACCGGAACGGCCAGGATATCGTACTTGGCGATTACCGCGGCCACGGCTTCCTCGGCCATGTCATGGGCAACGCTGATCACACGGGTTTGCATGATGGTGTCGAGGGTCGCTCGCGGTTTGGACATGATCAAATCCCGCAGGGAGACAATCCCCAGTAGATGGCGGTCCGCATCGGTGATGTGAATGGTGTAGATGGTCTCTTTGTTGGGGGCCTGCAGGCGCATCTGCTCAAGGGCCTCGGCCACCGTGATGGATTGGGGCAGCATGGCGTACTCGGTGGTCATTACCGCGCCGGCGGTGCCCTCCTCGTATTTCCACAGCCGCCGGATTTCGTTGCGCTCGGCCTGGGCGATGAGCGGCATGATGGCTTCGCGTACATCCACATCGACCGTCTTGAGCAGGTCCACGCGGTCGTCAGGCTCCATGTTTTCGATGAAGCGCAGCATGGTCCGGGCGTTGGAGGTCTCCAGGCATTCCTGCTGGGTCTCGATGGAGAGCTGGGCAAAGGCGTCGCAGGCTTTATGGTTGCCGATGTCAACCAGGGCATCGACGATGGCGCAAGGCGAAAGCACGCTTTTTTCAAGCGTTTCGGCGATATCCGAGGGATGCAGGTTTTCAAGGTTCCCGACTTCTTGCCGAGGGAACACGGTCATGTCGAGAGGGGCGAAAGGTACGTTGATGTTGTGAGCGAGGGTCATGGTGCGCCTCCTTTACTTCCGGCAGCCGTTATCCGGCCGACAGAAGACAGGCGCCCGATGACTAACGGTCAGATGACCGTGTCAACAAAAGACGAGGACTTGCTGCGGGCCGGACACCCCGTATGGGAATGCCGGTTTCAGTGTCTGATTGGGTGGAATGGCTACTACTGCCGGGTCCAGCGTCGTCCATTTAATGAATCCTTTGTTATTGTTGCTTTTTGCCGGAAAAGGGATCGTGCATTACCATTATCCCGGGGCTCCGGCGGACAAACCGCAGCGAACCTATCCGACTAAATCTAAAAGTGCAAGCTCAAATTGCGTTGAGGATTGACGGCAGCGCACTTTTTCCGATAGATGTTGCCATCGACAGAAAGATTTTGACGATTGCTAAATGGAGGTTTCGGATGAGAGCTTTTGGTAAATATCCCCTATGGATGTCCCTTTTGATCGTCGGTTTGATTACCTTCGGATGTGTCCAGACAAAAATGGCCGGATCGGCGACAGTCCCGGGCCAAAGCACGGCCTTGGCAGGGGCGCCCGTGGAGATGGTGAGTCGGCTTGGCGATGCCATCGAAAAGGCCCGCGCGGATCAACTCGATGTCCTCTCGCCAAAACAATTCGAGCGGGCGCGAGACGCCTATGAGGATGCCAAGGAGGCGTTGTCAACGGCCGGCGAGATTTCCGATATCCAGGCCGGCGTTCTCGAATCGAGAGATTACCTCCAAAAGGCCGAGGTTATCGCGGACACTTCCCGCACCCACCTTGCCGATACGCTCAAGGCCCGGGAAGCGGCGCGTGATGCCGGGGCCGTTAAATTGGGAAAGCCCTATGAGCGGGTCGAAAAGGCGTTCCTCGATTTGACCCGGGCCATCGAAAAAGGCAAACTCGCCCGTGCCGAGGAAGGCAGTGCCGAGGTCACCGAACAGTATCGGCAGGTGGAGATCCTGGCGATCAAGGAGGAGGTGATCGGCGGGGTTCGGCGGCGTATGGACGAAGCCAAGGCCGCCAAGGCCCACAAGCTCGCTCCCCAGGCATACGAGCGAGCCGCGCAGCAACTGGCGGCCACGGATGCCTTTATTTCGGCCCATCCCCATGACCGGGAAGCCATGCAGACCATGGCCGAAAAGGCGATGTTCGAGACCGACCGTCTGATGGTGCTTGGCGCTCTGGCCGGCGAGGTGAAGGAGATGCGGCCCGAGGAAATCGTGACCCTCATGGAGGAGCGGTTGCACGCCATTGGTACGGCCCTGGACGCCGAGGATTTGCGCGATCAAGCCCCCCAAGCGCAGGTGAACGGGCTCGTTGCCGCCGTGAACGACCTGAAATCGGACCGTCATTTTCTTTCCGAATCCAAAAACGAAATAGAGGCAACGCTGGAAAAGGAGAGAGTCGACTGCCAGACACGTATCGACGAGCTCAACATTGAATTGTCCATGTTGGCGGGTAAGTCCCGTGAAGACCAGATGGCCAGGGAGCGTATGGCCAGGGAGCGCAAAGCGGTTGAAAAACGGCTGGCCAAGGAGAGAGAATTCAACCAGCGCTACGTCAAGGTGAGGACTTTTTTCGAAGAAAATGAAGCCGAGGTTTACAAGCAGGAAAATCAGTTGGTGTTAAGGCTCAAGGCCATGCACTTTCCCGTCGGCCAAAGCGCACTGCTGCCGCAAAGCGAAGATCTGCTCGCCAAGGTGAGAAAAGCCATCGGCACCTTTAAGGATCCCCGGGTCATCATCGAAGGCCATACCGACGCCACCGGCCCGGTCAAGGCCAATATGCTGCTTTCCCAGAAACGTGCCGAGGCCGTGCGCGATTACCTGATCGCCAACCAACCCATGGCGCCGGAACGCATTTCGGCCGTGGGATACGGCTCCGAGCGGCCGCTGGCTTCCAATGCCACGCCTGCCGGGCGGGCCATCAATCGCCGGATTGATATAAGGATTATCCCTCAGGATAATACGCTTTAAGCTCTGATCATTTTCCGGGCAAACTGGTAAATCGTGGGGCTGGTGCACACTTCGTAGTATTTGCGGTGGGTGAAGTACTGCTGGTCGAGGTTGGCGGGGTTGACCGCCGGCACCTCGGCCTCGCGCAACACGAGGCGCTGGTAGCGCCCTGATTTGGTGGGAAACTTGCCGGTGTAAAGGCGGACCCTTTCCAGTTTCAGGTCCGGGATGTCTCCGTTGAATTCCTTTAAATCAATTTCCTGGGACAGTTTCCGAAAGCCCTGCTCGTTGAGTTCGATCCCGTTGATGTTATATCGCAACAGCAAGTCATCCGCCGTTTTTTCCATCTCCTCGTCCGTGGCCCCCTGAAAAACAAACAGGTTAAACGGGCTGGCGTTTTTGTGGATAATGTCGCGGACCCCTTTGTTGCAACCGGATAGACGGTCCGCGAGGTTGATGGCAGGAGAAATCATGATGCGATTGTCGCCGTCCAGAAGAAAGGTCGGCATGTCGGCGCGATGGCAGATTCCGATGCCGAGCTCCAGGATCGGCAACTGATAGGCTTTGCTCTTTTTGTTGTAGCGGTTGATGATCATCAGCATGTTGATGGCCATGCCGCAGGCCCGGGCAACGCTGTACCAGCCGTCGGGGGTCTCTTCCCGTTCAAAGATGGTCAAGATGATGGCATCGCCCTCGATGAACACCTTCTGGGCGCCGTATTCGGGCAGAATATCCGTGATGGGGTCGAAAAAATTGAGGCTGAAGTAAGTGGCCGGATTGAGGCCGCGTGCCTTCATCTGGTGCGTGATGTCCGTCGATCCGCGAAGATCGGCCTTGATAACGGTATGATTCAGAATGGGCTTTTCATCGGCCTGCTTTTCGTGGGGCAGCAAAAACTCATACAGCGTATTGTTGGCCTTGGAGAGTGCCAGGATTTTTTCATCGGTAACCAGGTTGATCCGCTGGTTGGCCTTGCGATAGACATCGAAGCAGCAGCTGTCCCGATTGTATTGGCAAAACGCGCGCAGAAAGCGGATCAGATAGACTTTTTTCTTGCGTTTTCCCAGCCGTTCCATCTCAACCACCTTGCGGTTGAGGGGCCACATGTGAAAGCTTTTACCATAAAGCTTTTTAAGGCGTTTGAGCCTGCTTTTAACCTGTCTGCGGCTTTTGGGGGAGATAAGGTACTGCAGGATCTGCTGGGGAATCAGGGGAGGGCAGTAGTCGCGATAAACCGATTGCATTTCATAGGACGCGCAAATTCGCTCCAACAAGCCGGTCCGGGAAAATTGCCGGAGAAAATAGCCCATCAAAAGCCCCTGGTTTTTGACCCGCCGGCGCAGGCGCGTGGTGGCCTTGGTGTCCCGGTTGCCGCGCTTCGAGGCCTGGAGCTGTTTTGTGGACCGCTTTTGGTTCAACAGCAGATCGATATTTTCCGGAACACGAATCCAACCGTCGAGCCGTTGCAGCCGGAATTTCTTGGCGTCAACGTCTTTGGGCAGTTCGGCGGCGGCGATCTGCCGGCGGCGGCGGTCAATGGACCATGCGATGGAGGAGGTCTCTTCGACATCCAGATAGGCGTAAATATTGCGCAGCAAACTGAGCATCATGTCGTAGCGATCAGGATCCTCGGCCCTGCGGCCCAGGCAGAGATCGTAGGTCTCGATCATGAAATGGTCGTCCTGCGGGTTGTCCGTATGGACGATCGGATTGGCGAGAAGATCGAACAGAAATGGCGGATCCTGCCCGAAAACGGCTTCGCGAAGCTCGCTGATGGTGGTCTCGCGAATGCTCCGGAAGATGTCGCAAATTTCGAGCCCCACCTTGCGTTGTGCGGTTTCCCGAACAGACAGGACATGGGCCAGGCTATCCTTGAGCGTGAGGGCCTTGGCGGGATCATCGTGATGGGTCAGATCCGACCGGCGGATGGCGGCCTTGCAAAACCCGATATGAAGGTCGTACTGCTTGCGGATTTCATCATGAACCATGCTCAATATTGTGATTTGAGCAAGGAAATCGATTTGAATCTCTTTGGCCGCCTTGGCTTTGTTGACCGCATCGATCATGATTTCGCCATAGGCGTCGCAGAAACTTTCCTGCTCCCGTGCAATGTCGGCAATGCGGTTTTTTTCCGGACGGGTCCAGATGCCCGTTTCGCGTTCGATAAGCAGTCCGGCAAGGGTTGCCGTCGTACGGCAGAAGGTCGGACTCAGGCGGACATCGCAGCGGATGTTATCAACGCCCAACGTTAAACGGTCCAACGAGCACTCGATGGAATAGGACGACAGCGGAAATTCCTTGAGCCCGGGCAGTCTAGGTTGGAATTTTAAAAAATCGAGCATTCCGGTGTTTCTCATCTGCGGTGAATAAAGGAAAAAATCGGATCAACTCTATGATACCTTTATCATTTGGTGTTTGAGGTGTCCATAGGTTTAACCGGTCCTCGACCGGGCACCACATTCAACCAGGCAGGATCGAAATCGGCACCGCCATCGAAATCGTCTTGTTTCTTTTCTGTACCGATAGCGATAGCCGCTCTCGCTGATACCGATACCGATTGGTAGCCGGAAACCAGATGCTTTTGACCAAAGTATTAATAGATCTTTTCCTCAGCGGCAAAAGCCTCGGCCGCATCCATTTCCATATCCCGGATTTTGGACTTTTCTCCGCCCTGCAAGGATTCCTTGTACCACTCGCCGGCGATAATCATGGACATGACCTCGTTGGTGCCGGTCCAGATGGAGGCCAGGCGCAGATCCCTGAAGATTCGCTCCACCGGATAAATATCGGTGTAACCGATGCCCCCCATGACCTGCATGGCGTTGTGGGCGGCTTTTTGGCAGGATTCGGTAACGAATTTTTTGGATTCGGAAACCAGCCGCCGGATCTGCTTGGCGTTGATGCCGGCATCCACGGCCCTGGCCGTGGAATAGATCATGGCCCTGGCGGCATCCAGCAGGGTGACGGCTTCGGCCACCTGAAACGATACGCCCTGGAAGGCGGCCACCGGCCGGCCGAAGGCCCGGCGTTTAGAGGTGTAGCGGGTGGCCACATCAACGGCCGGCACGGCCGCGCCGATGGTCATGGCCGCGGTTCCCAGGCGTTCGGGAATCATCATGGTGTTGAACACCTTGACGCCCTGGTTCAGACCTCCCACCAGGTTTTCCCTGGGCACCTTGACATCCTTGAACACCATGCGCGCCGCTCCGCCGCCCCGGCATCCCATCAACCCATAAAGGTACTCGGTTTTCACGCCCTCGCTTCGATCAACGATAAAGCAGGAAATCCCGTTTTTGGGTTCGGCGTCGGGATCGGTGCGGGCGTAGACCAGGAAATAGTCAGCGCCTTCGCCGCCCACGATAAACCGTTTTTGCCCGTTGACCAGAAAATAATCGCCTTTGTCCTCGGCCGTGGTGGTGGTGCCAAAAAAATCCGAACCGCCCCGGGGCTCGGTGAGACATTCGGCCGCGAAAAGCTCTCCCCTGAGTAAAGGCTTTACATATTTCTCTTTCTGATCATCGGAGCCGTGAAGAACAATAGCATCGCAGACCAGTTCCGCGCCGACACCAAAAGTACAGGCAAAAATATAACCCAGCACCCCGATTTCTTCCATTACCATGCAGGTGGAGACCCAGTCCAGTCCACGGCCGCCCCACTTTTCAGGGTAGCGGCAGCCCATGAGGTTGCGCCTTCCCGCTTCCTGCAAAAACGCTTTGGGAAACTGGATCTTGTTCTGGTCCATGTCCAGAATCATCTGTCTGGGAATGGATTTGACGAATTCCCGGGCTTCTTTCTGGAGTGCTTTCTGTTCATCGTTCAGCAGATATTCATGCATGATTGTTCTCTTCTCCTTTGGTGGTTTGCGAGCCGGCCTCGATTTCGCGTTTGCGCCGGAGCAGTCTTTCTCTGGTGGCCAGGATATCCTTTTCCAACAGGGACAGCTCTTTTTTCCTGTCCCGGATTTCCTTAAGCTTTGCCTGTCCGTAGGCCAGGCTTTTTTCGATTTGTCCGAGTTCGTCGAAATTGGTGTCGGCCATGCCGATCATTTCGGCAATTTCACTCAGGCTGAATCCGAACCGCTTGCCGCGCAGAATCAGCTTGAGCCGGGCCTTGTTGCGGGAGGTGTAAATACGTTGATTTCCCTTTGACCGCTGCGGGCTGATCAACCCCTTTTCCTCGTAAAAGCGGATGGTCCGGGTGGAAATGTCGAGTTCACCTGCGATTTGGGAGATGGTATAGGTTGGTTTTTTATTGGTCATAACAGATGCCATATCATAAAGTTGACGTTTACGTAAACGACCAAGATTTTTGTTCGGCAGATTGGCTCTGGACAAGCAATTCGTCAGACTATAAACTACAAAAGTTTTATGCGATTTCGTTGTTCTCCTTTTCCACCGCTTACCGGAGTTGATATGTTGTCCAGTTTTTTGATTACCAATGCAAAAACAATAAACGAAGGCGAATCGATCTGCCAGGATGTGCTTGTCCGTGACGGACGGATAGAGGCCCTGGGCAAGGATTTGTCCGGCAAGCAGGCCGGCCGGGTGATTGATGCCAAGGGGCTTTTGCTGCTGCCGGGCATGATCGACGATCAGGTGCATTTCCGGGAACCCGGAATGACCCACAAGGGCGATATCGGATCGGAATCAAGGGCGGCCGTGGCCGGCGGCATTACCTCCTTCATGGAGATGCCCAACACCTCCCCGCCCACCACCACCATGGAACGTCTGGACGAAAAATATCGCATTGCCGGTGAAACATCCTTCGCCAACTTCGCCTTCTATTTCGGAGGCGCCAACGATAACATCGAGGTCATTAAAGGCCTGGATCCGAAGGCGGCCTGCGGAGTCAAGGTATTCATGGGATCATCCACGGGAAATCTCTTGGTGGATGATCCCGCGGCCTTGGAGCAGATCTTCACCCACAGCCCGATAATCGTGGCCACTCACTGCGAGAGCGATATCGTCATCGGTGAGAATATGCGGTATATCCGCAAAACCCATGGAGATGATATTCCCGTATCCCTGCACCCGGCCATTCGTAGCGAGGAGGCATGCTATCGGTCCACCGCCATGGCAATCGACCTGGCCGAGTATTGCAACACCCGGCTGCATGTGCTGCATGTGAGTACGGCCAAGGAGCTGGAGCTGTTTCCCGAAGGATCTCCTGATGATAAAAAGATAACCGCCGAGGCCTGCGTTCATCATCTTTATTTCTCGGATGCCGATTACGCCGCCAAAGGCGCCTTGATCAAGTGCAACCCGGCAATCAAAACCGAAATGGACCGAAAAGGGCTGCTGGCGGCCCTGGCCGGCGGCAAAATCGATACCGTTGGAACGGACCACGCCCCTCACACCCTTGAGGAAAAACAGCAGCCCTATCAACAGTCGCCATCGGGCCTGCCTTTGGTGCAACACGCCTTGGTGAGTCTTTTGGAACATGTTCATGAGGGCGCATTGACGCTTTCCCAGGTGGTTGAGAAAACCGCCCACGCGCCGGCGCGGCGGTTTGACGTGAAGGAGCGGGGATATCTCAGGGAAGGATATTGGGCCGACCTGGTGCTGGTGGACACGCACACCATTGCTGCTGTGGATGACGAGACCATCCATTACCGCTGCGGATGGACGCCGTTTGCCGGCCGGACCTTCCGCTCACGCATCATGGCGACCTTCGTGTCAGGGCATCTGGCCTATGAGAATGGAGAAATCGATCCAACGCCCAGCGGGCGGCGACTGGAGTTTGATCGGTAGCGAATTTAATTTGCTCTTCTTTTTACCAAGACGATCGCAAGTAAAAATCATGCTGTAAGGATTTTCAGGAGATAATCGTGATTCCATGCGGCTTTAAGTCGTTTGGTTTGAACACACATTCCGCACCCCAACGCCCACCTATTTGACTACTTTTTAACTTTTTTAAGGAACGGTGAAAGCGTCAGAATTGACGCCCAGAGCCTTTAAAATATTCCAACTGGAATGGTTTAAAGGTTTTGCCAACTGCCTGTGACCGCCGATGATGATGACCATTATGGAAGCGAACTTGGTTGTCATCATAAAGGTGGTCGGTTTCTTGGTTTGTCGGCGCATATAGCCCTATCCTGGCAGTTCACGGTCGTTGGCCTTGACATACCGACGCATGGAACGTTCCATCAAAAGAGAAATTAACAGCACCAGACCCAATACTTCGATCCGCCGGGCCTTCTTCAGAAAGATGCTGTTAATGATGGATTGATTTCTCGCTTCTTTGCGGGACTGTCAAGAGGGTTCGACCGTCTGTAATTAATTCTTGTATCGGAAATGAATTAGTGATAAATCAGTTATAAATCAGAAAGGGCGTATCAAAATTACTTCCAATTTGGACATGCCAGGGTTGATACGGTCTCTGACAGACGGAGAACCAATATTAAGGAGAAATAATGAAGAAAATTAATCTTACCATCAATGGGCGCCCGCAACAGGTGGTGGCCAGTTCCGACATGGTGCTGCTTGACCTGTTGCGCGACCATTTGCATCTGACCGGGACCAAAGAATCCTGTGACCGTAAGGGACAGTGTGGCGCCTGCACGGTGATTGTCAACGGCAAAGCAGTGCTCTCATGTCTGACCAAGGTTACCAAGCTGGACGGCGCAGATGTCATTTCCGTTGAGGGGCTGGGCACTCCGGACAACCCGCATTTGATCCAGGAGGCCTTTGTACTGGCCGGCGCCATCCAATGCGGCTTCTGTACTCCAGGCATGATCATGGCTTCCAAGGCCCTGCTTGACAAAAATCTTGATCCCACGGATGAGCAGATTAAGCATGCCCTGCGCCGTAATCTGTGCCGCTGCACCGGGTACGCCAAGATTATCGATGCCGTACGTTTGGCCGGCCGCTTCCTGCGTGGTGAAATAACACCTGACGAGATTCGTCCCAAACCCACAGACGCCAAAATGGGCGTATCCCACCCGCGGCCTTCAGCCCTGGCCAAGGCCTGTGGCACTGCCCAGTTTTCTGCTGACATCAACATGCCCGGTGCCGCGGAAATTGCCGTGGTACGCAGCCCTCATTTTCATGCAACAATCAAATCCATTGATTGCACGGCGGCCGAGGCCTTGCCCGGTGTGATCGGCACCATGACCGCTAAGGACATCAAAGGTACCAACCGATTGAAATATATCGTCGATGACCGGCCGATTCTGTGCGAGGACCGAGTGCGCACCCTGGGAGATGCCGTGGCCATTGTGGTGGCCGAAACCCGGGAACAGGCCAAGGTCGCCGCCGGTGCTGTGAAGGTGGATTACGAGCCGTTGCCTGAAGTACGTTCTCCAGAGCAGGCACTTGCTGACGATGCGCCGCGGATCCATCCGGAACGGCCCAACCTGTGCTTCAGCCAGCCGTTGATCAAAGGCGATGCTGATGCGGCCTTTGCCGCGGCAAACATAGTGGTGGAAAAACATTTCAGTACCCAAATCAATCATCAGGCACCCATGGAATCGGAAAACGCTGTTGCCTTCATGGAAGGTGAAGGGGATGAGGAACAGCTCGTTGTCATGGGGCGTAGCATTAACATACATCTGCACATGGCCATGCTTCAGGAAGCACTGGGCTTCGAGAACATCCGTTACGAAGAAGCTTTCTCCGGCGGACAGTTCGGTATCAAACTGGAAGTTATCGGAGAGGGCATCGCGGCGGCCGCAGCCCTCAAGTTCAAGCGTCCAGTGCGCTACCTCCCCAGCCAGGCAGAATCCATGCTGATTACTTCCAAGCGCCATCCCTTTGACATGCAAATTCGCCTGGGGGCCGACTCCGATGGACATTTCACCGCCCTGTCCATGGACATCACCGTTGACAACGGCGCTTACCACTCCAACGGAAACGTGGTTATCAACCGGGCTCTGAACATGCTCACCAGCTCTTATTACATCCCCAATCTCAAGGTTGCCTCAAAGCTGGTCTACACCAATAACCCCTGGGGCAGCGCGGCTCGGGGTGCTGGCCCCCCCCAGGCCCATTACGCTTTGGAATGCGCCGTGAACATGCTTGCAAAGAAACTGGACATGGATACCCTGACCCTGCGTAGGCTGAACTCTCTTCAGCCGGGGCAGTCCAAGGCCACTGGGTACGTGGTCGATCAATGGGCTTTCGAGGGAGTCTGCGACGCCATCAAACCGGCCTACGAACGGGCCCGGAAAGATGCGGCCGGTTCAGCCTCCCTGGGGCCAATCAAACGCGGCGTCGGGTTAGGCGCGGCCGCCTTCGGAATCGGCTTTCCTGGGGATAAGTCCATCAGCACAGTGGAGCTGGAAGCAAATGATAGAGTCACGGTCTACGCAGCCGCTGCCGACCCTGGCGAGGGTAACGACTCCATGCTCTCGCAGTTGGCCGCCCAGGTGCTGGATTTGCCCCTGGATCGAATCCGTGTGGATACTCGCAGTACCGAACGCACCGCCGCCGCCGGGCCGGCCTCAGGCAGTCGTATCACCTACATGGTCGGGGGGGCCACCGTTGATGCCTTGAAAAAGCTCAAGACCGCCATGGACGAAGTCGGGACCAGCACCCATGCCGCTTTCACCGCCGCTGGTAAACCCACCCGTTATGTAGGCCACAAAACAGTAATTGAAACCGCCCCCCTTGACCCTGAAACCGGGCAGGGACCATCAGCCGAGTCCGACGTGCATAACATCCAACTGGCCGAGGTGGAGATCAATACCGAAACCGGCGAGGTCAAGATACTTAAACTAACCGCAGCGGTGGACTCAGGGCCGATCATCAACCCCAATAACCTTGAGGGGCAGATGCAAGGCGGTATGGACATGGGAGTGGGTTACGCTCTGCGTGAGCGTTTTGAAGCCGGAAAAACCACAGATTGGCGTACATTCTCATTTCCTACAATGAAGACCGCTTTTGACATGGAGGTCATCACCCGCGAAACCCCGCGTAATCATGGACCCCTTGGGGCAACCGGGGTTGGCGAAATGGCCATGGTGTCCACGGCTCCGGCTGTTATCAACGCCATCTTTGATGCCTGCGGTGTTTGGATCACGGATTTGCCGGCCACACCGGAAAAGGTGAAAGCGGCCATAATGGCGGCCGAGAAGAAGGCATAATAGTTTTTTGAGGGAATGATAGTGAACGATTTCCCCTCTGAAGCAGGGCAGCAGGGGCGTGACCGGCAACTGCGCATAGTTGCCGGGCGCGCCATCTATTTCGATTGGGAGAACTTTTTGTGGGACCCTCTGGATTGGAACGAAGAGATCGCCCTGGCCCTGGCACACGAAAGCGGCATGGAAGGTTTTGATGATACCCAGTGGAAAGTGATCCACTTCATGCGCGATTTCTATTTTTATCAGGGTCGGGCCCCGATGAACAAGGATCTTAAAAAAGGTACCGGAATAAGCCTAATGGCCCTGGAAGCGCTTTTCCCGCAAGGCATTCGTAAGGGGGCTCGTCGTCTGGCGGGCCTGCCAAACCCTAAGGCGTGCGTGTAAAGCTTCGGCAGAGCAAAGTGTCATTAGGAGGTAACTTGTAATCCAATTTTCTCCAGCGGCAGACAAATCAAACGAAAGAGAATATGCTGCATTGCGGTGAAATCCGCAATGCAGTTTTAACAACACCTTCAAACCTAATCCATGAGCATCCCGCCGTTGATATCAATAGTTTCTCCTGTAATATAACCAGCCTTATCCGACAAAAGGAATTCGACGGCATGCGCCACTTCTTCCGACGTGCCATATCTTTTCAAAGGAATTTTGGCAGCGAATTCTCGGTTAAGATCGTCTCCCCATTCATCGGTAAGCGGAGTGGCAATAGGTCCGGGACAAACACAATTTACATTTACATTACTGGAAGCGCCATAAAGAGCCAGCGACTTGGTTACACAGATTATGGCCGCCTTGGAAGCCGCGTAATGCGTTCCCACGGCAACGCCCCCCAGTTTTGCGGCCATTGAGGCGATATTAACAATTCGGCCATACCGGTTGCGGCACATATGACGCAGGGCTTCCTGAGAACAGAAAAAAGTCCCTTTGAGGTTAATCTCCATAACCAAATCCCACTCTTGCGGCGTTATCTCGAGGACCGATGTCAGACGCGAAATACCGGCACAGTTGATCAGGAAATCTGCTTTTTCATAATTTGATATAACATCTGAAAACAATGTCTTGATCGTATTTATGTCGGCCATATCGGTTTTAACAAACCGTGCCTCGATATTTTGACTTTTTAATTCTTCAAGAAATTCATTTCCAGCTTCTTCCTGTATATCGGCAACAACAACGGTAGCACCGCCTCCGGCTAACAATTTCACCACTTCTCTGCCAATACCGCTTGCACCACCGGTAATAACGGCTACTTTACCTTTAAATTCCATTGTCCGTCCTTTCACTTTTCTTAAAAATTAAATCCTCATGCCGGTTTGTCGTTCGGTTAATAACGCAGTTTTCTTCCCGATTGATTCATCACTGATTTATCATTAATTATTTTGTGGCACAAGAGATATTTAAGAATGGTTGCGCCCCTTTAATAGTGTATTGGTTGATCTATTCCCATTCTAAAAGATGATTGTTTTAAAATAATCCTTGCATCAAGTGTGAATTATTGATAAATCAGTGATAAATTACTATGCAATTTGTCAAGTTTTATGGGTGGATAGGGCTGCTTTGTGGTCTCCCCAGAAATATATTGTAAGTTTTTTCAAGGGAAAGGATTGGATTGGTGCAAGGCGTTTACAATAGAATGATGATTATTGATGTGTCCCGAAAATCATTCGAGATAAAATCGCCTGAAAATGGGCTTTTGTCACAAACACTGGGCGGCAAGGGACTTGCGACGCACCTTCTGCTTAAGAACAATCCTCCACGTGTTGATCCCCTGAGCCCGGATAATCATCTGATTTTTGCCTGCGGGCCGGTTACGGCTAGTCCTGTATGGGGGAGTTGCCGTTACGGTGTTTACACCAAATCGCCACAGACCGGCTGTTTTTCGGAATCCTATTCCGGGGGGACCGTTGCTGAACATATGGCGGGTACAGGGTTTGATATCTTCATGATAAAGGGCGCTGCAGCTGAGCCGGTATGGATTGAAATTAACGAAACCGGTGCTGTTTTTCATCCGGCCGGCAATCTCCGAGGGCTGGATACCTATTCCGCCGAAGAACAGGTCAAGACTTGGATTAAGGAAAACCGATCTTCCCCAAAAGGCTGCGGCGTGGTTTGCATTGGTCCGGCCGGCGAAAACCAGGTTTGTTTTGCAGTCATCGAGAATGACAAATGGCGCAGTGCCGGCCGCACAGGTACCGGCGCGGTAATGGGATCGAAAAATATAAAGGCCATCGCCTTCACGGGAAAGTGTAAGAAACAAATGGCAAATCCTGGTCTGATCAAGGATTTTAGCCGCAGCATCGCTCAGCGGGGAAAGAGTGATAGCGGGGCAAAAGCTTATAAAAAGCTGGGAACTCCGATGATGGTGGATGTCATGAATGCCGCCGGGAGTTTTCCAACTCGCTATTGGCATAAGGACCATGCGGAATTCAAGGACCGCATCAATGCCGGTGCCCTGCATGAACGCTTGTCGGTTACCCCCAGTGCTTGTCGCAAATGTTTCATGGCCTGTGGCCGTTTGGCCACTGTTAAAGCGGGCCGGCATGCCGGTTTGACAATAGAGGGGCCGGAATATGAAACGATTGGTGCCTTTGGAGGGCTTTGCGAAGTAGACAGCATTGAAGAGATTGCTTTTTTAAACGATCTTTGTGACAGGCTTGGTCTTGACACGATGACTGCCGGTAATTTGGCAGCCTTTACCATTGAGGCGTCCAGGCAGGGACGGATCGACTACACGATTGATTATGGCCAGGTAGACCGGATCGCTGAACTCCTGGAGGATACCGCTTACCGACGCGGAATCGGTGCAACCTTGGCTCGTGGCATTAAGGAAGCTGCCAGAGAATGGCACATGGAAGACCAGGCGATCCATGTCAAAGGATTGGAACCGGCTGCGTTTGATCCACGTGTATTAAAGGGCATGGGATTGGCCTATGCGAGTTCACCGCGCGGTGCTTGCCATCTGAGGGCCACCTTTTATAAACCCGAGTTGTCTAAAATGATCGATCCCGATCAGATTGAGGGCAAGGCCGAAATGTTTGCCGCCTGGGAGGATCGTCTGACAATATTTGATACGCTTATTCTATGCCGGTTCTACCGGGATATGTATCAATGGGAAGAGCTTCAGACCATGATAAAAGGATGTACCGGACTCGATTTGCGTATAAAGGATATGCGCCGAATAGCTGCTGGTATAAGTGACCGGGCGCGGGTGTTCAATCTCCGAGAGGGGGTTGTACCTGCGGATGACAGACTGCCTGAGCGATTTTATACGGAAAAGCTTGGAAAAGACGGCAAGATTATTAGGCGAGAACATATGCAAAAAATGCTTAGTGATTATTATAGAGCCCGAGGCTGGGGCAGCGATGGGCTTCCCCATGAAAACCACCTGCATCTTTAAAACTGGACGAATGAAAGAAATCTAAGGCCGTCCTTTTAAGCAGGGCCCGGGCAATATAATTTATCTCATAAAGGAGCAAACAAATGCTGCTAAAACAAAAAGCTTATCAACGATTTAAAGAAAAACTATTCAAACTGTCCCTGAAACCGGGCCAGTTTGTCACTCAGAATGATTTGTCCCAGCTATTGGAAGTACCTGTAGGCGCGCTACGTGACGCAATTCAGAAACTAGAAATGGAAGGCCTAGTAAGTGTAATCCCCCAGCGTGGAATCCAGATTACAGAAATGAATATCAAACGCATAAAGGATGCTTACCAGGTGCGCACTTTTATCGAAAATGAAGCCATACGTTATTTTACCAAAAATGCAAATCCCGCAGTCATTGAAAAACTCGAAAAGAGCTTGATTGATATCATCACGCGTCACCAGAGCGGAGATACTAGTAAGGAATTTTTAAGCGAATCGCTTTCCGTTGATTATGCTTTTCATGAAACCATTATCGATGAGGTGGGAAACGAATTGCTTTCAAATACTTTCAGGCAGGTTTTCGATAAAATCAGGATTATATGGCTCGACTCCTCCTTCCCGCTACGTCGCGTTCTACCAGCCATGCAAGAGCATATGGAGATTATTCGTGCGATTAAAAAAAATGATCCCGAGCTGGCGGCCGCTGCCTGTGAAAAACATTTAACCACTTCCATGATGCGAGCCCTTGGCATTTGAGATTTCCTATAAATTTTCTCATGCCTGTAAAATTGCAGGGTTTGAATCAAAACGTTTTTGCCTTTGTGCAGGAGATGCTTTTGCTTATGAATTATTTTCACATAGAATCAATATCTCTTATTGGATAGTTCTTTCAGAAAGATTTTAAGGTTTTTAACACTTTGCTGGTTTTGAATAGAAACATTATGCTCGGCGCCCAAAGAAACAGCGAAGAGCCCGCTTTTTAGTGATACTTTTTCGATGGTGAGTTGCGGAAGAAGCAATAAAAAGGAGACAAACTTTGAAAGCCTTAATGAAATTCGATTCAGGTATGGGAAATGTAGGTATCCGGGAGACTGCGGTGCCGGATCCAAAACCAGATGAGATCAGGATCCAGGTGAAATATTGCAGTATTTGTGGAACCGATCTGCACATATATGCCGATGAATTTCCCAATGCGCCGCCTGTGATTATGGGGCATGAGTACTGCGGTACGGTAGTAAAGGTTGGTGAGGCCGTTAAAAACCTCTGGTCTGTCGGTGATCGAGTGGTGGGTGAACTGCATACCGGAGCCTGCGGCAGGTGCTTTCTTTGCCGTAATGGCAAGCCCCACATCTGTGACAGCAAAATGGCGCTCGGATCAAAATATAATGGCGCCTTTGCCGAATACTTGACCATTCCTGCTTGGCTGGCGCACAGGATGCCGCGCTCCTTGTCATGGGAAGTTGCCGGTGTTACCGAGCCATTTGCCATCGCGGCGCACTGCCTGGCGGAGAGGGGCGCAGTGCAGCCAGGTAATACGGTTTTGATATCGGGTGCTGCAGGCATGGGGTTGATGGCGACGATTTGGGCAAGTCGACTGGGTGCCGGGCGGATTATCGTGTCCGGCTGCGATGTCGATATGCCACAGCGTTTTTCCTTGGCGCGTGCATTGGGGGCTGCCCGTACAGTCAATGTGATGGGAGAAGATATTGCCGAAGTTATTGCAGAAGAAACCGAGGGTGACGGGGTAGATGTCTGGGTGGAGTGCTCAGGTTCCGGTGCTGCAATAGCAGGTGGATTCGACTTAGTAAAGAAGACCGGCAAAGTGGTGATGATCGGACTTACAGGTCCCGATACGATATCGATCCCCTGGAATCGGATATCGTTAAAAGAACTAGATTTGGTCGGTTGCTTCAGCTCTCCACCCAGCAGCTGGGAACTCGCTCTTGCGGCTGAGGTGGAGGAATCAGCCAAGCTTGAGCGCCTTGTAACCAAAATTTTACCACTTGAAGAATGGGAAGCTGGTTTTGCCATGATGAGAGAAGGGAAAGGGGTAAAAATACTCATCGAGATGGAGGGGCGAAATGTTTAAGCATATGGACCATGTTGCCATGAGTGTTAGCGATATGGAAAAAACGATTGCATTTTATCGTGATGTTATTGGAATGGAAAAAGTGTTTGATCGTCGAATTGACCAGCCAATGGTAAAACTTCTCAATACCGAGGGAGCTTCTGCACGGGTGGTGCATATGAAAAGGGGGGATGCCATGGTTGAACTTTTCAACTACAGTTATCCAACCGCTCGGGAACCGCTGCCCGGCCGTCAACAGAGCGATTTGGGGCTGAGCCATATCGGTTTTCTGGTTAATGATTTCCAGTCCGTTTATCAACACCTGCAGAAGCATAAAGTGAAATTTTTGGGAGAGCCTGTGGAAATTCGTCCCGGCGTGTTTGTGGCTTATTTCAAAGGTGCTGAACATGAGGTGATCGAAATCAGGGAAATTGTATCAAGAAAAAATTGAAATTCTAATAATTTATACATTGGTATCCATATCTGTTTTAAGATTTAAGATCTTAGCAAGGTGCAGATAAGCAGGCCAACAATGCGTTAAACGTTGGATATGAGTTTCTAAACACTATCGACTGCCAATTGAGAGTTGAGGGAAATATATGAGCAAACTGATCAGACAGAAGGTGCCGGCTGTATGTTCTCGCCTGGATGTGTCGCAGAAGGATTTATTAGGTATCGATAAAAACGATCTTATTCAGATGCTTTTTTTGTTGCATCTGGTGCGCGAATTTGAGTCATCGGTTCTCGATTTAAAAGATGAGGGACTAATTAACGGTCCAGCTCATGTGAGTATAGGACAGGAAGCAATTGCAGCCGCCGCAGGTGCACTGTTGCGTAAAACAGATATGGTCGGCTCTACTCACCGTGCGCACGGACATTTTCTTGCCAAAGCGGTTATGTATTATGCCCCTGACCATTATCTTCCGCTGCAACAAGAGATTACACAGGAGATGCAGCAGGCGGTAAACAAAACGCTGGCCGAAATTATGGGACTGGCGGCCGGATGGTGTAGTGGACGTGGTGGATCAATGCATCTTTACGACAGTCAATCCGGCAACCTGGGAAGCAATGCGATCGTGGCTGGCGGCATCCCCCTTGCTACCGGGGCGGCCTGGGCTGAAAAGATGAAGGCCGGTGATAATATC
Organism: uncultured Desulfosarcina sp.; assembly: GCA_963668455.2. Classification (GTDB taxonomy): domain Bacteria; phylum Desulfobacterota; class Desulfobacteria; order Desulfobacterales; family Desulfosarcinaceae; genus Desulfosarcina. The sequence continues at coordinate 137,318 of CAXXOY010000005.1, read as the reverse complement.
GTTATAAGTTTTTTTGGTGATGGTGCCATTAATCAGGGTTGTTTCCATGAGGTCGCCAATATGGCGGCGATATATAAACTGCCAATTCTCTATTTCGTAGAGAATAATTTTTATGCAGTAGGTACTGGCATTGGCGAATCTTCTTCCTGCGAAAATTTGGGACAACGAAGCCTTGGGTACGGGATCGACAGCATTATCGTTGATGGCATGGATCCGATTGCCGTCCATGCGGCGCTCCAGCGTGTGATGAAGGAGATGCGTAACAATTCGGTACCTTATTTGATCGAGGCGGAAACCTATCGCTTTCAACACCATGCCGGACGCTTGCCAGGCAGTCTTTTCGGTTACCGGACCAAGGAGGAAGAGGGCCTATGGTCGGCCAGGGATCCTTTGATCGTGTTCCCGGAGAAGTTGATTAAAGCCGGGTTTCTAACGGAAAAGGACAATGACGCCCTTAAACAGAAGGCTATTGCATCGGTGGATGAAGCCGTTGCCTTTTCCACGGCCGGCAGGAAAGACAAGATGTTCATTCCGGCAGATAAATGGCCGGAACTTGACTCCCTGGAAAATGAAGTGCGTTGTGAAGATGATCTGTTTGGCGATGTTCGGTTTCTTGAGCCTGAAGACGTTACCGATTTTGAAACGAAGACTTATGTGGAAGCCATCTCAGAAACAACGCTGTCCTGTATGAAACGGGATGACCGGGTTTTTGTGATTGGAGAGGAAGTCGGTCACCTGAACGGAGGCGCGTATCAGGCAACCAAAGGAATCAATAAACTATTTCCCGAACGGCTGATTAGCACACCAATTTCCGAATGCGGCTTTGTCGGCATGGCCGGTGGTGCTGCTTCGGTCGGGATGCATCCGGTCGTTGAAATTATGTTCCCGGACTTTGCCCTTGTGGCTGCAGATCAGCTCTTTAATCAGATAGGTAAATTGAGGCATATGTATGGCGGCAAGGCAAGTTTCCCTGTAGTTGTCAGGACCCGAGTTGCTATCGGTGAAGGGTATGGTGGTCAGCATTCCATGAGTCCGGCCGGATTTTTTGCTCTTTTTTCTGGTTGGCGAGTTATGGCTCCGAGTAATTCTTTTGACTGTATTGGCATGTTAAATACGGCCATGCGCTTCAATGATCCGGTGCTGATTATCGAGCATGCTAAACTGTATGCCGAAAAGGGAGATGTCCCTAAGGATGACCGGGAGTATTTCATACCGTATGGCAAGGCCCGAGTTGTTCGGGAAGGTTCTGGCCTGACGGTATTGACATACCTGACCGGAGTACGGGATGCGCTGATCGCGGCCGAAAATCTGAGCGGTCAGGGTATTCATACAGAAGTGATTGATCTGCGTACACTAGATTATATCGGAATGGATTATGATACTATCGGAACTTCGGTCAAAAAGACAGGTCGCGTGCTGATTGTAGAAGATGTGCCGCGCAGTATGGGGTTATCCGGTCGTATCGCAGATGAAATCCAGGAGCGATTTTTCGAATATCTGGCTGTCCCGATAGCACGGATTACAGCACCTGATGTGCCGCCGCCTGTGTCGAAGGTGCTGGAAGACGCCATGACTCCCACGGTGAAAGATATTGAAGCCGGCATGCTCAGGACGGTCGAGGAGGCCGCCACAGCAAAGAGTGTTGCAAAAAAGTGCCCGGTTGCAAGCCCCCTGGCCAGAAAAGCAGCCGATAATCTCGGGCTCGAATTGCAACAAATCCGCGGATCGGGTCCGCGAGGCAAAATAATGAAGGCGGATGTAGTAAATGATGCAGCCGCACACTCCTTAGATGCCCGACTGGCCGGGGAAAAGCCGACAGAGGAGCGTTTAGCGGAACCGGACCATGAAGCGGTTGCAGTCAACAGCATGCGCCGGACCATTGCCGATCGTCTTTCAGCAAGCAAGTTTACAGCTCCGCATGTCTATTTCTTTACGGAAGTTTCGATGGAACCATTGCTGGCTTTGAAGACGCAAATAACCCAAAGTCCCATGCCCGGAGATCCGGTTAAAATTTCTATCAATGATTTGCTCATCAAAGCGACAGCTTTAACACTCAAGGAATTCCCATACCTGAATGCCACTTTTGACGGAGATAACATTAAACTCTGGAAGGAGATTAATATAGGCCTCGCCGTCGCTGTGGATAACGGCCTGATCGTGCCGGCGATTCCGGATGCCGACAAGAGCAAATTTCATGATATTGCGCGTAAGCGTACTGAACTGGTTTCAAAAGCCAGATCCGGTCAACTTGGTATGGCCGAGATCGAACGCGGTACCTTTACCATTTCCAGTCTTGCCGGATACGACATTCACCATTTTTCAGCCATTATCAATCCGCCTCAAAGTGCTATTTTGTCGATTGGACCAACCCTGGAAAAGCCGGTGGTGGCCGAAAAAGAACTCAAGATCGGCAAGGTGGCTGTTTTCGGGATATCGGTTGATCATCGAATTGTTGACGGCGCCATGGCGGCGGGATTTCTTACGGAACTGAAGAGAATACTCGAAAATACCTCGCAGATGCTGCTGAAAATGAATTAGAGAAAGTACTAAATGAGGGAGAAAAGCAAATATGTCTATTGAAGTTGTCATACCGGTCATCGGGCAAAATATTAAAAAAGCGAAGATCACGGATTGGCTTAAAAAGGTCGGAGATACCGTTGAGGCCGGCGAACCCCTGCTATTGGTAGAGGCGGAGAAAGTATCAATGGAGGTGGAATCTCCGGGCAAGGGTATTCTTGCCAGAATTTTGGTGCCAGAAAAGGAGGAAGCCCCTGTTGGAAGTGTGGTCGCAATTGTTGCCGAATCAGGTGAGGAAATTGGTGATGATTCTTGCGATAATAAAAATTCTAATTCGTTTGATAACGACGTCGTGGCCGAAAAGGCTAAAGGAGAATCTATTGCTTCCGGGGAGAAGGGTGAACGTCATATAGTTATTATCGGAGGCGGCAGCGGCGGGTATGTGGCAGCTATTCGGGCTGCACAACTGGGCGCCCAGGTCACGCTGGTTGAGAAAAAGGCGTTGGGGGGCACCTGTTTACATACCGGCTGCATGCCTACCAAAGCCTATCTGGCGAAAGCCAGCGTTTTGGAAAAATTGAAAAAGTCGTCAGTTTTCAAGAACCGCGAAAATGTTACTGTTGATATGGAGGAGTTGGCGGCTGTTAAGGATACCGCTATTGTTGAGCTTGAATACGGGATCAGTACTCTGCTCTCAGACAACGGTATAACGGTTATCAAAGGGACGGCGGTTTTGCAGGAAAACGTGAAGGTTTCCATTGAACCGGATGAAGGGCAGCGCTTCGAAGTTGACGCTGACAATGTAATTATCGCCACCGGCGCGCGCCCGGTAATCCTGCCGGGTGTCGAGGTTGACGGGCAGGCCATCCATACTACCGATACGATTTGGAATCTCCGGTCAATACCGAAAAAAATTCTCATCGTGGGCACCGGGGCCGTAGGGGTTGAATTTGCGTGTATTTTTAATGCGCTGGGTTCTGCGGTAACCCTGATTGAGGCGATGCCTGAGATTATGCCTTTTCTCGACAGCGAAATATCGAAAAGCCTCGGGGAAAGTCTCGAGAATCGCGGCATTGAAATTATGACTGCCACAAAGATCCTTTCCGCGCAAAAGGAAGAAAAAAAGGTCAAAGCTGTTATCAGTGGAGAAAAAGGCGATTTTGTTGCCGATGTTGACATGATCCTGATGGCCATTGGTAGGGTCCCTGTTACCCGCGGATTGAATCTCGAAAGTTGCGGAGTCAAGTTGGAAAAAGGTGCAATCGCAGTTAATTCCAGGATGGAAACCGATGCCCCGGGCATTTATGCAGTGGGTGATGTCGTCGGAGGAGTTATGCTGGCGCACGCTGCATTTATGGAAGCCGACGTTGCCGTGGAGAATATAATGGGCGGGTACCGGGAAGCACATTACCCAAAGGTGCCCAATTGTATCTATTCGTTTCCGGAAGTGGGGGCCATCGGTATGACGGAAGAAGATGCCAGAATAAAATACGACGATGTTTCAGTGGGGCGGTTTCCCATCTATGCAAACGGCAAGGCACGGGTTTCCGGTGAAACTGAAGGCATGGTTAAGATTCTTAGCGATATGTCAACCGGCGAAATCCTGGGTGCACATATACTTTGTGAGCACGCAACCGAACTTATCGGAGAATTTGCTTTAGGCATAACCGCCGAAGCGACAGTCGAGGAGGTTGCCAATACCCTCAAAGCACATCCTACATTGTCGGAATCTCTTGCAGAGGCAGCCATGGCGCTTTCAGGTTTGGCGATTCATCTGCCTCCGAAAAACTAACAACTGCAAGGGATGCTTGATCTGGCCAGGGAGCAGATCAGCTTGGTGGTACCGTTGCTGGCATGCGAGATATCAAGAGATATCAATAAACATCTAAATCCTGCTTCCTAATTTTGGAGTCGCTTTTTTAAGCGCTGACATAGGTCTTCGATGCCGTACCTAAAGCCATCAGGCACAATATTAAGCGGGTATGTGATGGTGTTAAGCGGTGCCAATTGCAACCGTTTTCGTCGGGTCTCAAGGGGGGTGGAGCGCTACGGTAAACTGTAAATGATAATGACTCCAGAAGAATTTATATATTAATGTAAGCCTAAAAAAAGGAGAGTGAAGATGATCAAAAAAATGAGTCTGGTTCTAATTTTGGCCATCGTATTAGTTCCGCTGTGTGGCATTGCAATGGCAGGTGAGAAATTAAAATTCGCCCATTCGTATGAACCCAGTGAACCTTTTCATAAATGGGCTGTGTGGGCTGCCGATGAAATTAAGAATCGCACTGACGGACGGTATGAAATAGCTGTTTATCCCGCTTCTTCTTTGGGTAAGGAAGGCGATATCAATGAAGGATTAACACTGGGAACCATCGACCTTATTTATACCAGCTCTGCGTTTTTAGGGAGGGTATATAAACCGATCGGCATCGGTGGTGCACCATACATGTTTCGCGATTATGATCATTTTAAAAAATACATCCACAGTGATCTCTACTTAAATACTCTCTGCGCCGGGTATAAAAAGGTTACTGGTAACACCATCGTAGCGACACTGTATTACGGCTCACGTCACGTAACATCAAACAAGCCGATTAGAACTCCGGCGGACATGAAAGGCCTGAAAATCCGTGTGCCAAACGCACCCGTATGGATGATGTTTCCGAAAGCCGTCGGTGCAAATCCGACACCCATCGCCTTTGCCGAAGTATATTTGGCTCTTCAATCGGGAACCGTGGATGCTCAGGAAAACCCGCTGCCGACAATTAAAGCCAAAAAATTATATGAAGTCCAGAAATTTATAAATCTGACCGGGCACATTATCAATGATATAGATATCATTGCCGGTGGCCATCGATGGAACCGTCTCAGCGAAAACGACAAGGTAATTTTCAAGCAGGTTTTTCAAAAGGCTGCCGAATCTTGTTCCAACGATATTTTGTCCAAGGAGGCAAGTCTTGTCCCCTGGTTTGAAGAGCAAGGCGTTACTATTATCAGCGATGTTGACGTGAAGGCCATGCGGGACGCCACGGTTAAAATTCATAATGTGGATAATCTGTGGCCAATCGACATTTACAACCGGTTGCAGGAGATTAAATAGTATCAAATAAAAAGTATGATCTCCGGTTCAGACATTAAATAAATTGTGCCGCAAGGAGCGTCCATGAAATTTGATAAAAATGAAGTGGGCGGCGAATCAGTATCTGAGGAAGTCTCCGACTGCAACAAGGAGTCTTCCTCCTCATCACAGAAACGTGGGCTTGAAGATTATGCCGTGCTTTTCTTTTTCTGGATTCTCGCCGTCGTGGTATTTATTCAATTCACCAGTCGCTATATCTTTAATAATTCCATTATTTGGACTGAAGAGATCGCGCGATACCTTTTGATCTACGTAACTTTCATCGGCTCGGCAACAGCAATTCGCAATAGATCCCACATTCGTGTTGAGTTCCTGCATCACTATCTGCCGGAAAAAGTGAGCCAGGTAGTAAAAATATTCAATGCCCTTATTGTCATTGTCTTCTGCGCTTGTTGCAGTTGGTTGGCATTCAAGGTTGCTTATATTACTAAAGGCCAACAAATGACATCTGTTAATTTTTCAAAGGCATATCTCTACGGTATGGTAGTTGTCGGATTTGTTTTAATGACGTTTCGAGGGGTGCAACTTTTTTCCCGGAATCGAAAACGAAATGGTTGAACCGGCATTGACCGCCGCTGGTCCGATGATGTTAACGATATTTTCGAGAGTGCCTAAAGTGTGAGGTCATTACATGATATTGATTCTGCTTTGTCTGGTATTTATTTTGTTGGTTTGCGGGGTGCCGGTGGCCGTCTCACTGGCCGCCCCTTCCATAATTTACATACTAATGACCGGTGATGTGCCCAGCCATGTCGTTGTGCATCGCATGGTCAACGGAGTTGACAGTTTCCCATTGCTGGCCGTTCCTTTTTTTATTCTGGCGGGTAATTTGATGAACGCTGCAAATATCACAGACCGCATATTCGGGTTCGCCAGGGCCCTGGTCGGCTGGCTACCGGGTGGACTGGCCCATGTGAATGTCGGCTCCAGTATTATTTTTGCAGGTATGTCGGGAGCGGCGGTTGCCGATGCCGGTGGATTGGGAACGATTGAGATCAAAGCCATGCAGGATGCAGGATATGACACCGAATTTTCCGTTGGTGTGACTGCTTCATCCTCCACTATTGGTCCCATTATTCCGCCCTCCCTGCCGATGGTTGTTTATGGCGTTCTTGCCTCGGCCTCTATTGGGCAGCTTTTTGCTGCCGGATTCATGCCGGGTCTTCTCATGGGACTTTCCCTGATGATAATTATCGCCTGGCAATCAAAGAAAAAAGGATATGGTCGCGATACCACTTTCTCATGGCCTATGTTGTGGCTTGGTTTCCGTCGAGCCTTTTTATCTCTATTGACTCCTGTAATAATCATCGGCGGGATCATGACGGGCATTTTTACGCCAACAGAAGCGGCAATTGCAGCAGTTTTTTATGCGTTGATTCTTGGCCTGGTCATCTACCGGACATTGACCTGGAAGAATTTAGTACGGATCAGCATGGAGACTGCGGAAACAACCGCTATAATAATGCTTATAGTTGCCGGTGCTTCGATTTTTTCATGGATTCTCACAAGTTCTCAGATTACCGAAAAACTGGCAGGCCTGATACTGTCATTTACAAGCAGTAAATTGGTTATAATTCTGCTGATCACTGCAATTATTCTGGTTGTCGGCTGCTTTATGGAAACAATTGCCGCCATCACTATATTGGTGCCGGTGCTTTTACCTATTGCTATGAAGGTGGGCATGGATCCGGTTCATTTCGGTGTTATTCTGGTTTTGAATCTGATGCTTGGACTCCTTACACCTCCAGTGGGAATGGTCCTGTATGTTTTGTCACGTGTCGCCAATATACCGTTCGAGCGTTGCGTGGCAGGAACGTTCCCTCTGGTGATTCCGTTGGCCATAGTGCTTTTGCTGATTACCTTTATTCCGGATTTATGTATGTGGCTGCCCGAGCTGATTTATCGATAGTATCCGGGTCGAGTAGCTTCGAATTACGATTTTGATGCCAAGTAAACGTTTATCTCCTAAAGCATCAGGGTTCAGTTGAATTTAGGGGTACTGATCACTCCTTATGTGCTACTCCCTGAAATTATAAATAGTTTCAGAGAGTAGCATGTTTCAAAACAAAAGCTTAAGTATTTCTTGTTCTTTCAGGCGAATTTGCCCAGAATTCAAGTTGAGCTGTTTTTGCTGCAATATAATGCCCCCCTTGTTATAATTTCCAAATGCGGTTATCCTGATCTTATTATATAAAAGCTTGACGACCCACTTTGCCGGGGCCGATACAAAACGTCGGATAAAATTAAAAGCCGAAGCTTTTTCGTTTTTCCTATATGTTATAATCATCAAATCAGGCCATGAAAGCCGGACCTTTCGCTCACGCATCATGGCGACCTTCGTGTCAGGGCACCTGGCCTATGAGAATGGAGAAATCGATCCAACGCCCAGCGGGCGGCGACTGGAGTTTGATCGGTAGGGGTGATCTGAAAATCCTAAACGATGCTTTGGGGTATTGCTTTAAAAACCGTTATCCACCAGCATGGGCAATGTCACGGTAGCAACAGTGCCTTCGCCTTCCATCGATTCGAACGCCAGTCGGCCGTTATGTTCCTCGATAATTCCCGAGCAAATAAATAACCCCAATCCCGTACCACCGTATTTTCTTTTGGTGGTGAAAAAGGGGGCCTTGATTCGGGCAAGATTTTCTTTTGAAATCCCAGAGCCTTCATCCCTGACGGTAATGACGGCCGAGTTATTCATAAGATCATTATGGGTTGAGATAACGATTTGCTGGCTTGAATCCGTCAGGGCGTCACAAGCGTTTTGTATCAGGTTGATAAAAACCTGTTCAAGGCGCTGGAAGTTTCCCCATACCGGGAAAAGATCTCTCTCATAATGAACTTTCAGTTTTTTCTTTTTCAAATCGTTATCCAATAGTATCAATGTTGATTCCAATACCGACTTGATCGAAACCGATGTTCGCTTGGATGCATCTTCCGGGTATGAGTACTCCTTCATGCCATTGACAATACGCTTGATTTTCTCTCCCCCCTCAAGGATTCCATCAAACAATTTAGGAATATGACTGCGAAGATCGGAAAAGGGAATTCCGTTTACATTGAAATCACCGTTGTCTTCATGATAACGATTCAGGATCGGCATTATCTTATCCCAAGAGTCTTTCAAAATGGCGCTGTTGAGCAGGATGAAATTATTGGGATTATTGATTTCGTGGGCAATCCCCGTGGACATTTCTCCCAGAGATTTCATTTTTTCGTTCTGAATGATCATCTCATGGGTTCGCTTTCTTTCCAGGAATTCATTCCGCAAACGAATACGCAACATATTGATGGAATTGACAACGGTATCCAGCTCGTCCATGTTTTTCGGTTCCACCTTTCTTCGTTTCAGGATGAGCTGCTTATCCAGCTTGTCCAGGCTCAAGCTATCCGCGTAATCCGCCATGGTGTGCAGATGGCGAGTGATCAGCCATTGAATAATCAGTAGAAAACAGAAAGAGGCTAAAAATGTTTTGGCGGCATTAGAGACAAGGATGAGCATCGTTCTGTTTGCCAAGCGGTGATACACGCCTTCCAGGCTTGCAGATACGGAAAGTGTGCCAAAGCGTACGAGTTGATTGAATTCGTTGGTAATTTCTAGTGAATACTGCCTGACAATATTCTTAGGCGTATTTGGATCGCCGGCATGAACGCTTAATCCTTCCGGGTCTGACCGGTCAACAATCTGAGCATATACAATATCCTGAAGACTGACAACCCCCATCAGAAGGATGTTAAGTTGGGGGCGATCAATATGATAAACACTGGAGCTGATTGCCTCCAGATAGCTTTGTTCAACAAGACGGAATTTGGCATCAATGGCTGCAATGTTGCTTTGGTAGTCGGAATAAAGCTGAAAAGCAGTAATCAATAAAGTAAAGAAAGAGCTGCAGATGAGAATAAAAACCAGCAAACGATACGATAATCTATATTTTTGTCTCTGGGCAAAAAGTTGCAGGAACATCTCTCGCGAACTCCTAATTATACAGCACATCTGATCCCGGCAAATATTTTCTATATATACGCTCGTATTGACGGGTATAAATCACTTTCATCATGGCCTCATTAAGAGCCAGCAACAATTCAGTTGCCCGGGGTGATTTCTTTGAAATCCAGAAATGAAATATACTGGGTTTGAGTCCTGGCATTGGATAACTTTTAATACCTTTCGGTATCGTCAAATTTCCAATTGCAGCCGCCCCATAGATGGGCTCCATGCTGGTTATCATTATATCACAACGACCGAGGGCGATTTTCTTCAAAGCAGCGCCATTGGATTTCGCTCCTTGATCTATTTTGATATTCTCCCCCCAAGTGAAGATATCCCGATAGTCATAGCCATCCACTCCACATATACGGTAATCGGCAACATCGGATTTTTTCTTGATGGGAGGGCCATCGGGAAATCTCTTCTCGGAATAGAAGACGCCTCGATGAGTAATATACATTGGCAGGCTTGCCCAGAACTTTTTCGCCCTGGGAAGACTATAACTCCCGTTGGCGACAATTTCGTATCGTTGGCTGGTATCGAAATTTTCGAGCTCAGCCAGACATCTCTTCCAGGGAATCAATTTGATGGAGTATTCCAGTTCCACCTCTTTAAAAATAATATCAAACAACTCTTTTACGATACCTACCAGTTGCTTTTTGTCAACCTTTCCATCAACGCGTTGATAGTAAAGATAGGGCGGCCATTCGGCATCATCGTCACAGATTCTTACTTCCTGCCCGTAAACCGTTGCCGCACCGAAGGCGAGGAAAAGAAAACAAAACAGTCGTTTCATGACCACATCCTTTTTCAAACATCAGCGTCAGAGTCTGCCCAAGGCATGATCTAAAACCGACAGTAACAAATCCGCGTTGTTCCGGTCGATGGGCAGTGGCGGCCGTATCTTCAAGACACAATCATGAGGACCGATCCTGCCGATTAGGACCCCTTGTTCACGCATCAGGTTTAAAACCCGGTTGGCTTCTTTTGTTGCGGGCGTTTTCCTATGGCGATCCGTAACCAATTCCACACCATAAAACAGTCCCCGATGCCGAACATCCCCGATGATATCGTATTTTCGCTGAAGATGCTTGAGACCTTGAGAAATATAGGCAGCCACCTCCTTGGCATGTTGAAGGAGATTCTCTTTTTCAAACACATCCAGGACGGCCATGCCAACGGCGCATGCCACCGGGCTGCCGCCAAAGGTATTAAAATACATGGCGTGCCGACCGAATTCAACCGCAAGATCGCTTCGGGCAACAACCGCAGCGAGAGGATATCCATTGCCCATTGGTTTGCCCATGGTGACGATGTCCGGTACAACGCAATTCAGTTGATGGCTCCACATGGTTCCGGTTCGCCCAAATCCGCCCTGCACTTCATCCGCTATAAACAAACCGCCGGCAGCCCTAACATGGCTGACGGCTTTTTCGACAAAATTGGCGGGGACATCCAGCAAACCCTCGATGGCGAACTCCGGACAGAACAATATCCCGGCAAGCTTGATTCCATCCCTATGGAATCCATTAATCGCACGTTTTACCTCTTTTGCATAGGCGTCTGCCAACGCATCGCCCTCCAAATTTTCAAGCGGCCTATAAGAATCCGGGGCAGGAATGGTCCGAATCCGTATACTCTGCCCTCCTTCGGGCATGAATGCGGTGCTCAGTTCCGCGATTGCCGACGTATTTCCGTGATAGGCGTAATCGGTTACGATTATTCCTTCCCCCCCGGTACAATGCCGCGCCATACGGATGGCAAGTTCATTTGCTTCACTTCCGGTGCAGACGAACATTGCCATGGATAACGAGTTGTCGAAGGTCGCCAGCAGCCGTTCAGCGTAATTGATGATGTTTTCATGCAGGTAGCGTGTGTGAGTATTCAGTGTGCCGGCTTGGCGGACAAGCGCCTCGACAACATAAGGGTGGCAATGACCGACGACCGGTACATTGTTATAGGCATCAAGATAGCGTTTGCCATCCGAATCCCACAGCCATACCCCTTCACCACGAACAAGATGCAATGGATCGTCATAGAACAGGGGGAAATCCTTCCCCAGCAAACGATATCTTCGTTTTAAAAGCTCTTTTTGGTTCATGTGCCTTGAACCTTAATACCAATATTGGCGAAGGATTCATTGAACGTCGGTTCAACAAAGGGATCAGTGCCGACCATCAAGACAAAACCATCCCGAGGACAGCGTATTTCCAATCCTGTTTCGATACCGAGAGCGATAATTTCGTTTTTGAAAATCGGCTGAAAATTATCCAGGCGATTTTTATGCAGTTTTCGTTCATCAAGAGTGTCCAAGACCCGCCGGGCAGCCGCAGACCAATGGATATTTTCCAATGACGCGCGATCCCTTATCAAAACCAGGGTATCCTTTTCGGCTTTCGCATAAAGATCCTTGGCCAGAGATTGATAATCACGCGGTCTGACATGGGGATGGTAAAGCGCATCGGCCTCCACATAATAATTTTGATTTGTCTCATCCCAACTATCCGGGCAGGAGAATTCGCCGAAATCAAGCCCAGCGATGTTGCTTAACCAGATCCGTAAACAGAGATCGGCCCTGTCAAAAGACTCCGGATCGAAGCCGGCGCCGGTCTCAACAAGAATCGGCACAGCGTCCCGCCGGCGTTTGCCAAAGCTTCGAATAGACTCCACGCCGTTATAGGGTCCGGGTTGCCATATAATAAAATCATGCACCGGCAATCCTCTGGTTGCGTTGGTGGCTTTTATTCTCCGCACACTTTCCATTGGGGGTTCCTCTTCTTCCATGAAGAGGGTGAGCATCGGTGGGGCGATTGTTGAGGTGTTGTGTATATCAAGGATCCTGCCTCGGGATGGGATTACAACCTTTTTAACAAGGTCATAGGCTCGCCGACCATGCGGTCCGCTGGTTATCCTTCCGGACAAAATGTCTTCGGGGATTCTGTTAAAATTAAAAAAGTCCTCGGTCCTTCCAAATCGGGACCAGGTGGTTGGGGCCACCTCATCCATTTGTATAATAGCGTCAATAAACGCTCTGCTGCGGCCGGGATGGCCGACGCCGGTTAAAACCGTTGTATTCTCAGGCCGGTGGCCCTTAAGCCATCTGTCATGAAATTCAAGCAGGGCATATATTCCGGACAATTCGTTCATGTGAATGCCGCCCAACAGAGTCACGCTGTCTTTGTCCGGGCTATTGCCATATTGAAGGCAGCCGGGAATGATGCGATCGTTGTCGTCCCTGACGGCATGCACCCCCTCATGGAGCACCTCATTGCCAAGCGGGGATTCCAGTATCTCCAGATATGCCCGCACCTTTTCAAGCTTTTCTTTCAGTTCCGCTGAAATTGGAATCATCTTCACGCTCCTGCGATGATCTCTTCTTCAAACCTGGTTTTACCGCCGTCCTCATGAATTCGTATGAGATGAATTCGCGATTCCGTATCCCCAAAATTCTCGTAATATAGGAATTGGTTGGTATCGTTGGGATGATTACATGAAGACAGGGAACCGCACATATAGTGTGTGAAGGTGTGACCGTGATAAAGATCGGTGGAACGCCTGATCTCCAGTTCATGAGTATGGCCGCAAAAAACGTGTTCAATTTTATGCTTGTTTATAAAGTCGATCAAGCGCAGTGAGTTGTTAAGAGGATCTTCATCAATACCAAGTATGGAGTAGTGAGTAAGCAACAGGCAGTTATCGTACGTCAGACCGTTTATTTGATGGGAAATGGCATGAAGCACCTCCTCCTCGATATAGCCGTTGTCGTTATAAAGCTCGTTGGAATCAACGCCTATGATCATTATCTTCTTTTTTCTGACGTTAAGCGTTTTGATGAAATTAACATCCGTATAGTTGTTATCAATTTTTGTGATCTTTTTATTCAGATAAATCTTCTCTTTTGTGCACCGATCCGAATTCAGGGGGCGAATGATTTCCGCATTATTAATGTAATTCCTGAAAAATTGGTGCGACCGCATGGTTCGCTTGTCATGATTTCCAATAATCGAAATAAGATTGTCGCATTCAATCCGGTCTAAAAAATATGCTGCGGCCCTGAATTCATCTTCAAGTCCGTCAGTAGTGCTGTCGCCGGTATTGATAACGATATCAGATTGATATGAATTCAGTTTTGCAAGCAAGTCGTCATCGTTGCCTTCCCAATGACGGGGGCCGAAATGAAGATCCGATATATGAAGTATGTTCACTTGACGCTCCTCCTATGACAATCCTTTATGAGTAGTCTTTCGATCCCTTGAGCTTCAATTTTCCTGCAAAATGGCAGGCGACAAACCAGCCATCTGATATCTCATGAAAACCAGGTTTTTGATTGGCGCAAATCTCATCGTCGGAGTAGCTGCATCTTGGATGAAAAGGACATCCCGAAGGAGGATCAGATGGGTTTGGTTGTTCTCCTTTTAATAGTACCGGCTGCATCGGGCAATCCGGGTCCAACCCGGGAATCGCCGACATCAATGCCTCCGTGTAGGGATGTTTGGGGGTATAGTAAATGTTTTCCGTTCGAGCCAGTTCCACAACACGCCCCAGGTACATTACGGCAACCCTGTTGCAGGCATAGGCGACAGCGCTCAAATCATGGGCGATAAAAAGGTACGTCAACTCCAGTTCCTGCTGAAGGTCCTTTAACAGATTGAGAATTTGGGCCTGAATGGAAACATCAAGTGAAGAGACCGGTTCGTCGGCCACAATGAACTCCGGGCGGATAGCCAATGCCCTGGCGATGGCAATTCTTTGCCTTTGCCCGCCGCTGAAGGCATGGGGATAACGACTCAGTTGTTGTGTGTCCAGGCCGCAACGACTTGCAATATCCATAACCCTCTTTTCCAGCTGCCTGCCGCTTGCCACTTTGTTGACCAACAGTGACTCCCCTATGATCTCTTTTACCGTCATGCGAGGATTGAGCGACGCATATGGATCCTGAAAAACCATTTGCATATGCCGCCATTGCCGGCGCAGCGCCTTGAAGCCAAGTTGAGAAATATTGACCGGTTGGCCATTAAAGACTCCGGATATCCTGCCCCCCGTCGGCTTAATCAATCGCAGAATGGCGCGCCCCAAGGTTGTTTTGCCGGAGCCGCTCTCCCCCACCAAACCAAAAGTTTCTCCCCTGGCTATATCCAGAGATACTCCGTCCACAGCTTTCACCCAGGATCTTGGCTTGCCGAATAGCCTGGGACTGCCCGAGGGGAAATGGACTTTTAAATCGTCTACCTGGATCAACGCATTCATGAAATACAATCCCCCTTCGAGGATTTTCCCTCCCAAAAGCATGAAACGAAATGAGTCTGCGAAAGCTGTCGTCGTGGCGGAATTTGGTTGCCGCAACAGCCTTCTATTTTTTGATCACAACGGGGCGCAAAAGCGCATCCCTGCGGACGTTCAAACAGGGAAGGAACAGACCCCTTGATAGGTCTCAGTCTCTTTTGCGCTTCAAGATCCCCCAGTCTGGGGACGGCTCGTAACAAATTGATTGTGTAAGGGTGTCTGGGCGTTCTCATTATCTCGTAAACCGAGCCTTGCTCAATTATCCTGCCCATATACATAATCGCCACATCATGGGCCATTTGGGCGACCACTCCAAGATTGTGGGTGATAAAAAGAATCGCCATCCCATACTCCCTTTGCATTTCCCTCATGACATTCAGAATCTGCGCCTGAATGGTTACATCCAATGCCGTTGTCGGTTCATCGGCAATCAACAAAGCCGGATTGCAGGAAAGCGCGCGGGCGATCATTGCGCGTTGTCGCATCCCCCCCGAAAACATATGCGGGTAGCTCTCAACGGATTTTTCCGGATTCCCGATTCCCACCTTTTTAAGAAGATTGACCACCATGACACGTGCATCCGCTTTAGTGATGTTATTATGCAATGAGATGACCTCTCCTATTTGATTCCCAATGGTGTGCAGGGGTGAAAAGGAACTCATCGGCTCCTGAAAAATCATGGCGATTTCATTGCCTCGGATACGGCGAATCTCTTTCCCCTTGGGCGACAATCGGGCGATATCCAAGGGTTGTTTTTTGTTGGATGGGTAAAAAAGGATTTCTCCGTTTACAATCATAAGCTCCTTGGGAAGTAGTTGCAACAAGGCCGATGCGGTAACACTCTTGCCGCATCCGCTTTCCCCCACCAGAGCCAGTACTCTTCCCGGTTGAATCCGCAAGTCGACATCCTCGGTAACAGGCACGAAGCGATCATCCACCTTAAGGGATATTGAGAGATTTTTCAGAGCCAGCAGAGAATTATCGTTCATTATCGTTTCTCTTATTTTGAAAAAGGGTCGGCGGCATCTCTGAGGCCATCTCCCAAGAAATTAAATGCCAGGACAGCAATCACCACGAAAAGGCTTGGCAACAGTAACCACGGCATATGGGCGATGGAACGCACATTTTGCGCCGAAAAGAGCAGAACCCCCCAGCTGATAATCGGTTCACGAAGTCCCAATCCAAGGAAGCTCAATGAGGTCTCCGCCAAAATGATATATGGGAAGGATATCGTCAGATCCACAATCAGGTAACTGAGAAATGAGGGCAGCATATGGCGGGATATGATTCTGGACGGTTTGCAGCCCGCTAGGCGGGCCGCCAGGATAAACTCTTCGGTTCTTAACGATAACAGGCGGCTTCTAATCCTGCGAGCCAGGTTTGTCCAGCCGATACAGGCCAGGATGATGGTCACCGCGACATAAACTTTAAGTGCCGACCATTCGCGTGGCAGCGCCGCCGCCAAGGCCAACCACAGGGGAAGTGTCGGTATGGAACGGATGAATTCCGTCAACCGCATTATAAACTCGTCGACAATGCCCCCCATGTATCCGGCGAGGCCTCCCATGATCAGGCCGAGCACGAAGGCCAAGAAGACACCTATCGCGCCGATGGAAAGAGAGGTGCGGGTTGCGTGGAGGATGCGGGAGAAAAGATCCCTTCCCAACTGATCTGTGCCGAAAAGGTGGACGAAGCCCTCCTTTGTCCCGAAAAGATGTAGTCGGGTTTCAAAAAGGCCCCATAGCCGATAAGTATCTCCTTCGACAAAAAAATAGATCGGCCAGTGTTTTGAGGTGTCGGTGACCGAAGTCAAACGAAAGGTGACGGGATTCCTTTTGGTTGTCCGGCCGTAGACAAAGGGGCGAAGGTGGAAATCGAAATCCTGGTCGATGAAATGAATTCCCATGAGCGTTCCCTGGGTGTAACGGGCGTTCCGGGCATGTGGCCCATACGGTGACAAAAATTTACAGAAAAGGGTGATTATAAGAAAAACGCCAAGGAGCATGCCGCCGATCATTGCCATGCGATGCCGACGAAAGCGCCACCATACAAGCTGCCGGTAACTAGCCAGATCGACGCGCCGGATATCTTTTTTTTTCCTTTTTAAAAACATATCAGTTCGCGGCTCCTATCCTTATCCGCGGATCCACTATCATTAGCAGGATGTCTGAAATAAAGGTCCCGGCAATCACCAGGCCGCAATAGATAAGGATCATGGTTCCAGCCAAATACATGTCCTGGTTGAGAAGAGCGTTTACAAACAGCGGCCCGGTATCGGGCAAGGATAGGACGATTCCGACAATCGGCGCCCCCGATACGATATGCGACAGCTCCCATCCCAGGGTCGAAACGATGGGGTTGATAGCCATTCTCACCGGGTATTTCATCAACAATTTGAATTCGGAAAGTCCGCTGGCCCTGGCAGCGGTGACATATATTTTGTTCAGTTCATCCAAAAGAACAGCCCGCATGGTACGCAGTTGAAACGCGGTCCCGGCGGTACCGAGAACGATAACCGGAATCCAGATATGGGCCAGCAAGTCCAAGGCCTTGGCAATACTCCAGGAAGCATCCTCGAATTCGGGAGAAAACAAACCACCAACGCTGGCGCCGAACCAGAGGTGTCCCAGGTACATCAATATCAGGGCAAAAACAAATTGTGGCAGCGCCAGCCCGACATAACCCAATATCGTTATGACATGGTCACTTGGGGAGTATTGCCGAACGGCCGAGAAGATCCCCATGGGAACCGCGATCAAGTACGTGAAACAAAGCGTGCTAAACGCGAGAATAAAGGTCAGCGGCAAACGTTCGGCAAGAACATCACCAACCGGCCGTCGATATTCCCATGAAAAACCAAAATCTCCCTTAACCAGGCCTCCGACCCATTTCAGGTATCTGACACAGATCGGCCGATCCAACCCCAGGCGAGTACGCATTTCCTGGATTTCCTCCTGGGTGATAACGTCGCCTCCTTGTGTTTTCTTGCTCACATAGGAGTCGACAAAATCACCCGGGGGAAGTTCGATGAGTAAAAAGGCGACGACCGAAATCATGGCCAAGGTTATTATCGACGCCGCCATTCGATGCAGCAATAAGTGTAACATATCTTAGTTATGAGACTTTAGCGTTTGAAATACCACTGGTCGGCCCGGAAAGGATAGGCGTATCCATAGTGGGTGTTGTCAATTGTAAACTCAGGGACATTGCCAAGCCGGTTGGAGATCGCGTTGGGAAGCGGAACTTTACCCATGGTGCCTATAATTACCAAATTCTCAAGATTTATTTTAATCATCTCCCTTCCCAGTTCAAGGTACCTTTTACTGCCGGGGGCGACCGTTTTCCATTCCGTTGCGATATCACGCAATCGCTGCGCCCAGGCAGGCGGTTTTTCTCCGCTCTTGCCTTTACTATTCCAGTATTCAAGCCACGGCGCCCCCACCTGAGGAACCAGGGTTGAATATGGCGGAGTGAAATAAACCGGATTGCTGATCAGGCTGACTTCATAAGGAACAAACCATTCCATATTTATATCGTTAAAGTTGGCGGCAGATTTTTCACGCAGAAGCGCGGAAGTGATTTCCTTGGTTAGGACCTTGATGCCGACTCTCCCCCAATAGTCAGCAATAAGCGTTGGAAACTCAGGGGATATGGCATACTGCAGGGTATACTCCCATAATATGGTGATTGGCTTTCCGTCCGACCGCAGCCTGACTCCGTCTTTCCCGCGTTTTAAGCCCATTTCATCCAGTAACCGATTGGCTTCGCCCGGATCATATTGAATCATGTAATTTCTATCGGCATCAGTCACGAAAGGAGCATTTTCCGGAACGGCCTGTTGAGGCTTTGCAATTCCCAAAAAGAGGACTTCATTAAGTTCATTTCGATTGATAGACAACGACATGGCTTGGCGGAATCGGACATCGCTGAAGATTCTGCGAAGCTCCTTGTCTCTATGAGTCTGATTGAAAATTATTACCGGCCCCGCCATTCCTGGAGGGAGATGCATCGCGTAGCCGCCTTTTTCCTCGTTTTCCTTGAGTACCGGAAAATCGTTCAACCCCATGTTTTGGGATTTCTGATCGATATTACCGTTCATGATTTCAATAGGCCACAATTCCTTGTCCAGGAATCGTTCATGATGGTAGTTGATATATGGCAACTGGTTTCCGGCACTGTCCACTTTGAAGTAATAGGGATTGGCCACGAATGTTCGCCGCTGGGAATTAGGCTCGGTATTCATGATATGGCTTTCCAGCGTAGGAACCTTTAAGCCGTATGCGGTTGCCGTAACCGCGTCTTTCCACTTATTGAAGAAAACGCCAAAATACTCGGCCCATGTTTTAAAACCGGCGGCTTTGGCTTGTTCGTTGGCTTTAGGGTTATATTTGATATGGTAGTTTTTTAAAAAGTGCTTGACGGCATAGGGCGAGTAATAGGATCCACTGGCGCCGAGCATATGCAGAAAACCGGGATAAGGCTGGGCGAAAATTAACTTGAAGGTTTGATTGTCGATTTTTTCAATATCTACGGCCTTTCCTCCTATCTTCCACCGATTGGGAACGACTTTGTGCAATTCCTTATTTTTTATGATATCGTTGATGTAGAAGACAACATCGTCAGACGTGAAGGGCTCTCCATCCGACCACTTGTGCCCCTTGCGCAAGTGGAAAGTGATCTCGGTATAATCCTTATTCCATTTCCAAGATTTAGCCACATTGGGGACAATGGTACGCATGTCGTCACTGATGCGAACAAGACTTACCTGACGCCAGGACATCCCTTCCGATGTGCTGGATTCCAGCGCCAAGGCAACGCCCCTGAGTTTTCCTCCATAATTTCCGATTTTATCGTAAGGCAAGACAACCAGAGCATCCTCCGGGACCCTTTGCTCCACGGTCGGTAATTTTTTCTCCGTAACCTGCTTAGCAAAAAGAGGATTTTCATTTAGTTTCAGTTTGGTCCCAGTCTGTTTCTCATAATCTTTTCGATCTAGTTGATAGGGATACTCAGTTTTAATGCCGTTTGGATTGCGGGCTGTTGGATATCCAGCGGCAATCACAATAGAAGGTATTGTCAAAACAACAATTGCAGCCAGCAACAGATGATTACCGAATAATTTCAATAAACAGCGCCATGGCTTTTCCATGATTCCTCCGAGCGATAGTGAATAAGATGTTTAAGATGAAAAATACAGTAGCGGACATCTCTATTGAAATATTCGTGCCGAATCGGTTTGCTTGTCGCAAACACCTATATAAAACGGTGGTTTAGGCGGAAAAAGAGAATTTCTCTAAGCTGACAAACTATTGCAACTTTAGTTGAAAGGAATGGATGGCGTTACGCCGTCAATAGCGCGGCTGCCGGCTCCCGAACAGGGATGCAACTTTTGGGCTGACCAAGACAAAAGTTGCAGGGGTTCGTTTTAGGCTAAAGCATCATCCCAGTTCATCCGCTTCAGACGCTTATTTAGCGCCTGATGTGAGATACCAAGCAATTGGGCGGCTATGCTTTGGTTGTTGTCGGCTCGTTTCATGGCTTCCAGAATAATTTGTTTTGTGATCTCCTTGATACTGGGTAGCTCCTGTAAATTCGAGATCCAACCGTTCTGTCTGGAGACGGGATTGTCAATCGTTCCGGATAGTGTCTTGGTTCTATACCCATTTATCGCTTTTTTAAAAACGGAGCATGACATCATTTTGCCTTTATGTTGGCTCACGGCATCATAGACCATGGCGCGGAGTTCACGAATGTTTCCGGGATAGGAATAGGTATTGAGTAGTGTCAAAAGCTCTGGCGAGTAGCTAGGTGTTTTTTTATTCAAATCCCTGGAAGCCATCCTCAAAAAGTGCTCAAGGAGAATCTGGATGTCTTCGAGTCGATCCCGAAGAGGAGGGACATGGACATGGTGTGCTTTTAACCTATAAAACAGATCTTGACGAAAGCCGCCGGAATTTTTAAATTTTTCCAGGTTGCGATGGGTCCCCACCAGGATATGCGCATCGGTCGGTTTCGGCATGTCGGAGCCCATGGGATAGTATTCCCTTTCCTGCAACAGGCGCAGCAGCTTCACTTGTGAGGCTGGGCTTAAATCTCCGATTTCGTCCAGAAAAAGGGTGCCGCCGGACGCTTTTTCGATCAATCCCTTGCGTGCGCTGTCCGCGCCGGTAAAAGCCCCCTTGACATGCCCGAACAATGTATCGTTGACCATATGATCGTCAAGCCCCGAAATATTAACCGCAACAAATTCGCCCTCACTGCGGTTAAGCCGATGCAAAGCCGTGGCTATCAATTCCTTACCGACCCCGGTTTCCCCAGTTATCAATATTGGCTGATTACTGCTGCTGATGGCCTCACAATATTGAAAAATGGAGTGCATTGCCCTGCTGGTGGTCAATATTTCGGAAAAAGCTTCCGGATTTTCCAGCTGATCACTAAAAAAGCGCCTGGTCAGACTCTCGTTTTCCCGGCGAAGGTTACTCAGGTTGCATGCCAACCGGATGCTGGAGCTAAGTCGTTCTTTGGTGACCGGCTTGACAAGATAATCGAAGGCCCCTTCACGCATGCACTCAACTGCCTTGTTCAGCTCATCCACTCCGGTGATGATGATAACCGGGAGGTCCGGATATTCGGCGTGTATCCGGTTGAGAATTTCCTCACCCGAGACGTGTGGCATGATTAAATCCAGTAGGACGAGCTCAATTGTTTCCGAAGACAGAATTGAAATAGCATCACGGCTATCCTGGCAACGAATGATGTTATTAAAGCCAATGGCCCGAATGGTTAGCTCAAAGCTTTCCAACGCGTTTTTTTCATCATCGACGATCAGGATTGGGTGAGTTGGGTATTGGTTCTTTTTCATGGGTATCACGCTGATCTTATTTATTTTATTTTCATTATCTGAAATCTGTATAAAACCCGCCAATTATTACAAATTTATATATATGGATGATAAATGTTAGCGAAATATAAGGTTTTATATTTTTCAGCCGCCGGTCCAAATTGTACGATACACCAAATTGTACGATACAAAGGCTTGACACGCTTTGCCGGGGCCGATACAAAACGTCGAATAAATAAAAAGCCGAAGCTTTTTTAGTGTTTCCTATATTTTGTACTCAAATCAGGCCATGAAGGTCTCTATCCGCGATAGCGGGTGAGATCTCATGGCCTTTTTTATTGCGCATATAATATGTGAGACATGTCGGAAGTAGGGTGTTTGGCGTCAGTCTTGGTTTCAAGCTCCAAAAATGAACACGTTTGATAATCAAATGGACGCATGTGATAGATATTATGGCTCTTTTAGGCATATCCATACCCTTCTGTATGGATATGGAGAACGAAGGCATGGATGTAGCGCAGATGGAGAAAAAGAACGGCAAGGTTGTTCTCCCATATACCTGGCAAAGCATGAAAATCTGGTGAAAAAGGGCCTAACCACATGAAAAGCGATACAACCGTCAGGGAGGAGGGCATTCCGGCTCCATTTGGTGGCAGAGTCGACGCCGGTGAGAAAAACGCTTCGACAACGGCCTACTTTACAGTGACAAAAAAAATCTGGCTCCTGGTGGCGGCTGGCGCCGGGCTGATCGGATTATCCGGACTGGCCATTTCGTGCGGCGCCTATAACGTTTCCCTGCCGGATATCCTATCGGTGCTCAATGCGCATCTGATTCGGGGAGGGGATTTGGTAAATCCACTGTTTAACACCATCGTCTGGAAAATTCGATTGCCCAGAGTGCTGCTTTGCATAACCGTGGGTACGGCCCTGGCCTCGGCCGGAGCCATTTTCCAGGGATGTTTCAGAAATCCTTTGGTCGAGCCCTATATTCTCGGGGTCTCCTCCGGCGCCGCCTGTGGAGCCGCCATTGGCATCGTTTTCCCCTGGCTGCCGGCGTCGGTTCAGGTGCTTGCTTTTGCAGGAGGAGCTGTGGCCGTAATCTGTACCTACAGCATGGCGCGCGTAAGAGGACGCATACCGACCATTACCTTAGTCCTGGCCGGCATCGTGGTGGGATCGGTTTTCTCGGCCCTGGTGGGCATCCTGAAGTACGTGGCCCAGGATGCCGCCTTGCGGGAGATCGTCTTTTGGCTTATGGGGGGCTTCTATTATGTGACCTGGGATGACGTACGATTGATCACGCCCATTATTGCGGGCTGTTTCTTGCTTTCATGGGCACTGGGGTGGAAACTGAACGTGCTTTCCATGGGGGACGAGGAGGCCCGCTCGCTGGGTGTGAATCCCGATAAAATCAAACTCATTCTGCTGAGCCTGGCAACCCTGATGACCGCTTTGTCGGTTTCGGTTGTCGGCATTATCGCCTGGGTAGGGTTGATGATTCCTCACGCAGCCCGTATGACGGCCGGGCCCGATCATCGTTTTGTCCTTCCTCTGGCAAGCCTCCTGGGGGGTGGTTATTTAATCATCTGCGATACCCTGGCCCGGACCCTGACCAGCGCGGAAATCCCAGTAGGTATTATTACTTCTCTTGCCGGAGCGCCTTATCTGTTCTTTTTGATCAGGACCAAAGGCAAATCCGCGTTTGGTGCGTAGCCATGTTACAAGTAAATAATTTAACCTTTTCCTACGGATCCTGCAAAATCCTCAAAGGCGTCTCTTTTCGCGTACCGGAAGGCAAACTGTGCGCCCTGTTCGGCCCTAATGGATGCGGTAAAACCACACTTTTCAAATGCTGTTTGCGTTTCCTCACCTTCAGCGGTGGATCGGTGGTGTTGAACCAACGCGATATCAAATCCTTGCGGATTGAGGAAATCGCCAGACAGGTGGCTTACGTTCCTCAGCAACATAGCCCGCCGTTTCCATTTTTGGTCAAGGAGGTCGTTCTCATGGGGCGCACACCGCATTTGAACGGCATCTTCGGCGCCGGGACCATGGACAAACAAAAGGCTTATGACGCCCTGCACCGCCTTAACATCCACCATCTGGCGGACCGTCCCTACAACCAATTGTCCAACGGACAGCGGCAACTGGTTCTGATTGCCCGGGCCATGGCACAGGAGACCCGCCTGGTGGTGTTGGATGAACCCACTTCGGCCCTGGATTTCAATAATCAGATTCGTATTTGGCAAGTTCTGCGGGAACTGACCGAAAACGGCACGACGGTTCTGGCATGTACTCACGACCCTAACCACGTTGCCTGGTTTTGTGATCGCATGGTGGTCATCCATGATGGCCGTACCGCAGCCCAGGGTGATCCCATGGAGATCCTGAACCACAATCTCCTGGATACGATTTACGGAGACAGTTGCAGCGTCGGGCAGACAGGAGAACTTAAATTGGTCTTGCCTCGTGAGGTGGCCCGGAGAACTACTTTGGATTTGGAATATTGAAACTTCAAGGAGAACCAATCATGCGATTTATACTTCCATTGATTATCCTGCTATCAACCGCCATCTGCGGTCAGGCAGCCGATTCAAGCTCTTCTCGCAGCGTGGTCGACGGACGGGGAATTCGCGTAACGCTGCCGGAAAAAATCAATCGGGTGGTCACCATCAGCGACGGGCTCATCGAGGGCGTCATGATCGTTTTCGGTGTTCAAAAACGCCTGGTGGGCGTGGGATCGTCCTGCATCACAATGAAAAATTATCGTTTCTCCTTCCCCGCGGAAGGAGGACAAGACCGGAACTATGAGAATGGTCTGCATACCGCCCTTGTGTTGCATCCCTGGATCGCCGACCTGCCCTTGATAGCAATATGGAACAGCGCACCCAATTACGAGAAAATCGCCGAACTGAAACCGGACGTCATGATCATTCGAGTGGGCTCCTGCTGGCACTATAGCGACAACAATCAGGTTTCTCAATCCATCCGGATGATCGAATCCCTGGGCATCCCCGTTGTCGTCTTGAACAGCCCCATCACCCAAGATAAGCCGGATCTTGACATTCTGAACAAGGAGATAGAAATACTCGGCGAATTGTTCGAAAGAAAAGAGCAGGCCGCGAAACTAATCAATTACCTCGACACCCAGGTCGACAATGTGCGCCGGCGTACTGCAACCATCACGGAAGACCAACGCACCAGGGTACTGATGTTGGGGCTTTCACCAAAATCACGGGAGGCTGGTGGGGCCGGCATGGCGGTCGGAATGGGGACCTCCGATACCTATCTGCTCGAAAATATCGTCAAGGGAGTCAACGTGTTTCGGGAAAGCGGAAATTTTAAAGTCCTGGGAACGGAGCAGATCCTGGCCCTTGCCCCCGATGCCATCATCCTGCCTACCGCCTGGGGTTATCATCCCCCCCAGGAACTATACGAAGCCCCGTACTATGCCGACCTGCGGCAGATGGCAGCCGTAAAAAACCGCCGTGTGGCGTCACTGCCTTTTACCCCCTGCAATTGCGACAAACGTCTGGAGTATCCCATCGATATCATGGTCATGGCCAAAACCGCCTATCCGAAGCGGTTCACCGATATTGATTTGGCCGACTGGCTGATCGATTTTTACCGTAACGTATACAGCGTGGATGAGCAAACGGCTGAGAAGTTGCGCGCAGCACAATGGATGGACTGGACGATAGGCAGCCGCAACTAATGCCATAACCCGTGTGTGTCCGGTTGCGCCGAAGGCGTTACCGGACAAGCGTGGGGTCACCTTTCTTGACATAAACGGCAATGTATATTATTTCGATATCGAAAATATATCGGCATGAAGCCGTTTTTATTTCCGAACATTGATCAATAGGTACCGACAACCAAGCCAGGAAGGCCGGAATAAATCATTCCTCCGGAGTTCCTGGCTTTTTTTATGCCGGTATAGGTGACGACCATCGTCGGCCTGTCTCACGGAGATCTTTGAGCAGATTGCTAATGAGAGGAACGACAATGGGCACACCTCCATCCGACCGGGACAGAACCAGAATTGACCAAAATAGATGGAATTCCCTCCAGGAAAAATGCGGTAATTTTGAAATGAACATCTCCATCCCGTCCGATCTTGGAAAGGGGTCGATAAAAGAATTCCGGTTGGAAAGCGGTCTCCACATATACTTACACGATTATATGGCACTTAACCCATTTGCCATGCAAAGTGACGAAGCCTCTCCTTCTTTTGGCTTCCGGTTTTGTCTTTCAGACCATACAAAGCTATCACTGAAATGCTTAAAAGAGAGCATAATGATAAAATCCGGTGAATGCGGTGCTTTTTACTTCCCAAACATGAAAAGTCGCGTTGAGAATAAGCCTGGAACACATGTCCATAAAGTTTTTATAATGGCTGAGCCATCTTTTTTCTTGTCTATGATGGAAGAAGACATGAACGAGATTCCCTTTGATGAAAAAACAATTCTCAATGCCAACAAAGACAATTATGAACCCTATCATACCACAGACCTTGTCACACCTGCCATGCGGATGATTATCGAACAGATTTTTCAGTGTCCTTATGAGGGAATGACACGCCGCATTTTCATTGAGGGAAAGGCATTGGAATTAATCGCCTGTAAATTGAACCAGATTAAATTATCCAGACATACATCGCAAAAAGAGTTGTCGCTTGGTACCAGTGATATTGAAAGAATTCATTTTGTAAGGGAGCATCTGACACGCAATCTCTCTTCTCCCCCGAATACAATAGAACTGGCTAAGATGGCCGGTGTCTCGCGGACAAAATTATATCGTGGATTCAATCAATTATATGGTGTTTCCCCCATGGAGTATCTTCGCTTGAAACGCATTGAAAAGGCAGGTGAAATGGTCAGGAATAAAGATTTGAACATGACGCAAATTGCCTATGCGTTGGGCTATTCAAGCTCCAGTCATTTCACCAAGACCTTCCGGGATTTTTACGGCATGCCCCCCTCCCATTATCGTCAAACTGGGCATGTGTAGAAGAGATGTACGCTTTTTATAAAGAAATGAACGCATATGATAGATATTGTGGACCTCTTTAAGCAATACTTACCCTCATTTCTTGAATAGATACCGTGGTACGAATTCTTATTGCAAGTTTAATTGCGGGAGGGTGTCATGTGCCGATTTAAATCAACTGCGTGGAGTTACTTTCTGGTATGCGTTGTGAGTGGAATGGTATGGGGCTCATATGGTTCTGCACAGGAAAACCGATCGGAATTGATACGATTGGAAGAAATTACCGTATCTGCTGAGAAGCAAGATGAAACCGCCCAAAAAGTTCCAACGGCAATCACGGTGTATACCGAAACCGCTCTTGATGATGCCGGTATAGAAGAAATCGGCGAAGTTATCAAACAGGTCCCCAATATGAATTATGGCGAGACATTTCTCGGACGGGAAACCATCTTCCGAGGAATACGCCCCAGCCAGTTCACGGGTAAAAATCCAGTGGTTATTTACGTTGATGGCATTCCCCATGATCATGTGAATAGTTTCGATGCCGATCTCAACAATATAGAGCGTGTTGAGATCCTCAGAGGACCCCAGGGAACACTATACGGGAAAAACGCCATTGGTGGCATTATAAATGTTATCTCAAAGCAACCGGATAATGATTTTAATGCCAAGGGTACCGCTGAATATGGAGAAAATGGAACCTACAAAGCCAACGCTTACGTTGATGGTCCGATTTTGGAAGACAGGCTCTTTCTTGGGCTTTCCGGCTCATGGAGCGAAACGGAAGGCTATATGGAGAATAATTATCCCGGCGAGGATTATTTTGACGGTAATCACTCCTTTAAAACCAAGGCTTTGCTCAACTGGTTTGCCACGGATCGCATGAAAATTCGTTTACACGCGGGTGCAAGTCGTATTCGGAATAACAACGGAGCTGTTATCCGTTCAGACGAAGTTTGTTATTCCGCTACCAGAGATCCCGATGACAAGATGGATACCGACATATTGAATTTGGGTCTAAATCTCACCTATGAGTGGGATGACATCGAACTTACATCGGTCAGCACTTTTAGTGAAAATGAAACCAATTTGAGGCAAAACCTCAATTATTACCGAACAGAACCTGCCTGGATAGGCCATGGCGAAACAGAAAATTCAATTTTTACCCAAGAACTTCGCGTCCAGTCAAAAAACGAGGGTCACCGTTTCAAATGGCTTGGTGGTCTATATTTTTCCCAGGGGGACGAAAACCTCCTTAAAAGCGGCAGCATAATGAATACACAAGCCACCCTTGGATACGACAAACAGAAAGACTACCCAGGAGATACAAAGGAAAAAACCTTCTCCGCCTTCGGGCAGGTAACCATCCCCTTGATCAAGAGAATCAATTTCACCGCCGGGCTGAGGTACGAGCAAGTCCACAAGGAATTAAATTTTCGTTACAATGAGATCCGCCTTGATACCAACCAAATCTTGAATCATCTGGCTTACGATGTTGAAGATGACTGGAACGCCCTTCTACCCAAGGGTACACTTTTCTGGAACGTAGAGGATAATGCAATGGTATATGCCAGTCTAAGCAGGGGGTATCTGGCTGGCGGCCTTAATGCCTATGAAACTGTAAAAGATCGAGCAAAATTTGATGAACAAACCTCCATCGATTATGAGTTGGGGGCCAAGACACAGTGGTTTGACGACCGCTTGTCTCTGAATGTTGCACTGTTCTATATGGACATTGAGGATATCCATGTCTACAGTATGCCTCAACCGTATGTTTTTGTCGCCTCCAACGCAGGTGAGGCCCATAGCAAGGGGGTTGAGGTTGAAGCAAGGGCAAGACCGATCAAGGGGCTCGATCTCATGGCGCAATTCGGCTGGATCGATGCCGAATATGATGAGTATAGCGGCTATGAAGGTAATAAAATCTATGGAACACCTGAATACACCTTTAATCTAAGTGCGCAGTACCGGCATTCATCAGGGATTTTCACCCGTGCGGAGATGCAGGGAAACGGAGAAACCTATTATAACGACGCCAATACAGACAGCCAGAAATCCTATGAAGTCTATAATATGAAAGTCGGCTATGAGGCCTCGGACTGGGATTTATATTTTTATTGCCTCAACATAATGGATGAGGAGTATTTTAGCTATGGTCGATCCATTGGTATCGGCACAATCAAGGAGGTGGGCACTCCCCGAACATTCGGCGTTGTGATCTCCTTTAATTATTAGATTCAAATCCTATGAATCCACTTCCAACAATCAAACACTCATGGGGAACGATTTACCATTTCCTGAAAATGAAGGTTGAGGGAGAGGTTCTGGTAACGGCAATCAAATGCAAAATTTTCGAATGCCTGACCAGACCGGTTTCGGCCGCCTCGGTTGCCGAAATACTCAACCTTCATCGTAGAAACACAGAGCTTTTGCTAAATGCGCTTGCAGGCATGGATCTTCTCAGGAAGCAGAAGGGCCTGTTCGTCAATACGGGGATGAGCAATGAATTCCTGCTGAGATCGAGCCCCGCGAACTTGGGAACCTTTTTTTGCCGGGTGCACGATTGGTATGGACGGTTCCAATCCGCCTCCCAAATGCAAAAACTTCTCATAGACGGTCCGGAAAAAAAAGTAAGCCGGATGGATGATTCCAACTGGATTGCGTATACCCGGGAAGCCTCCGCGTACCAGTATTGCGGTCCCGCTCAGACGATTGCCGGCTTCGTTCAGTCGTTACCGGAATTTCCCCGGATGAAAAAAATGCTCGACCTGGGCGGCGGCGCGGGATTTTACACAATGGCCATCGTCGCCGCCCATGAGACCATGAAGGGCGTCGTTTTCGACCTGTCGCCGGTTGTCGATATCTGCCGTGAATTCATTCGGGAATATGAGGCGGATGACCGAGTATCGGTAATGGCCGGTGATTACACGACCGATGCAATCGGCGACGCCTACGATTTAATCATTGCCTGCGGCACGCTCTATTTTGCCAAAAACCACCTCGACGAAATTATAAGCAAAATTTATAAAGCGCTGAATCCCGGAGGGGTTTTTATCTCGGTGCACAATGAAGTCACCCACGAAAGAACCAAGCCCGTTGGTCACGTCTGCGATTTTCTCTTTAATGAACTTGCCGGCATGGACATGATCTTTCCCAAGGGCACGATTGCCGGGGCAATCGTGCAATGCGGCTTTAAGTCGGTTCAGAGCTTTGCCATCGAAAGCGATTTGGGGCCATTGGATATTGACGTGGCAAGAAAATGATTTAAGGCGTCTGGAAGGTTTACTACGTTTGTTCGTAGCTATCCAACCGAATCAGCACGCCCTCATCATCGTAAGAATATGTTCCTTTCCGCACCGGTTCCCCGTCTTCGTAGTAATCATAACTGATTCGCTCACCGTTGCGATTGAGTTCATAATACATCCCCCGTTCGGGGGATGTTCTATTGAGGAAGTTGATCGAAAGCTTTGACCTCCTTTGCATTTTGATCGCCTCGTTGGGACAAATCGTCACACAAAGGCCGCACCCGTAGCATTTATCCGGATCGTAGTTCATCCTGTTGTTTTCGAGGGTGCGTGCCCCGAAAACGCAACGGTCCACACATATTCCGCAATGTGAGCATTGTTCTTGATCCCAGACGGCAATGTATTCCGAGTCGGCGATTAAATCCTTGCGATCATAGTTGAGAAGTAACTGAAGCTCATGACAGCAACAGCGGCAGCAACTGCATATGGCGTAAGGGTATTGCTTGGGGTTATAAAGGGTTAAATGGACAAGGCCGTGCTTGTTGGCCAGATGGAGTTTTTCCACCAGGGGATCGAGGGCGATTCGCCGGGCATGTCCTTTTTTGACCAATTTGTCCGACATCTCATTGATAAAAACGCAAACATCCACCGGGTTGTCGCAACGCCTGTAGTGAGTTCTACAAACGCAGTCCGCCACGGCAAAGGATCGCGCATCGGTTATGAACCTGATCACCTGCTCGGTTGGCAGAACCCATTGTTTTTCGGCCAGGGATTCGGCTATCGGAACGACCTTGGAAGTAAATGCGATTTTCCGTTCTTCCAACCACGCGTCGTATTGATCGACTCTTTTTTTGAGCCAGTCATCCATTGGATGTGCATCTGTCATGTCTCAAAGCCTTTTCGATCTATGAATACGGCAGACTGGTCAATGCCGGTTAACGGCCGGCAAGGTACTCTCGAACCATTTTTATTCCCGCCGGATCAGGGACCAGCGCAACCTTGACGATTTCAATGTCCTGGCCGGCAATGGCCTTGACGCGTTTGTAAACATAGTGCGAAGCCAGCACCACGGTACATGTCTTCAACATCTCGCGAATGCCATTTGCATCGTCCATTCCCGCCCAAATTCTCTTAAGGGTTGACCCGTTGTCATATATAACCTCCCTGAAAAGCGTCTCGGTGCTGCGGCGATTGGCGCAAGTCAGGCCCACCGCCGTGCCTGCCGGCAGGCGACCGAGAATCTCCATGGCCTTGAGATCGGGCCGCATCAAAATTCCCATCGCCGCTATCGGAGCGTCCGGCAGGGCGGCCTTGAACTCCTCCAGATGGTTGAAACCGCAGACGACCAGATCAATGGTTTTCAGTCGTTGCAATGCACGGCGGGGATTTCCCTCGATCTCCTGAATCAGCATCGTCTCGGTGCTTACATTCAATTCACGTTCAAGGCAGGCGGCCATGTGAAGGCCGGTCTCATGGTTACATTCCACCACCAAAAGGTGGTAGCTTTGCGGCTCCGCCGATTGAAAGGCCAAGTGGCTCAAAAAGCGATCCGCCACCTCATTGGCCCCATATCCCATGGTTGCGGCCTTGGACAGGAGTTCATCAAATAGATTGCCGATATCTTCCCGGTACACTGTGGTTTTCATCCGGTTCACATAAGTTCCCGAACCCGTCGTGGTGCGTAACCAGCCCTCTTCCGCCAATTCCCGGTAAGCGGCCCAGGTGGTGTTACGGTTGACGCCAAGGGTTGTCGCCAGATCCCGGGAGGAAGGAAGCGACGAGCCGACCTTCAGGCTGCCGGACTCGATCAGTCCCTTGATTTGTCGTTTGATCTGTTCCTTGACGCCCAGAGGATTCGATTTGTTTAGGGTTAATTTCATATTGTCATACTATATTATGACAATATTTTATACAACCTCTAATTGTCGCCAGGGAGCGTCAATGACTTTCATCGGGCCGTATATACGGTCCAAATGCGGCTACCCGCTCATTAATGGCCCGAGCATTTGGCCGTTCAGCACGCGGGATAACGAGAAAAGGAATGGTGGTTTTTCGGTCGTGGATTGCTTCCATGTCGGTTGCCACCAGACAATCGACAGAAAGCCGTAGGCCGATTAGACCCGTTAGGTTGGTGCGGTCGGCGCATTACACACACGCCTTGGGATTGGGCAGGCCCGCCAGACGCCGGGCTCCTTTGCGGATACCCTGGGGGAACAAGGCCTCCAGGGTTATCAGGCTGAGGCCGGTACCCTTTTTGAGGTCCTTGTTCATGGGAGCCCGGCCCTGGTAAAAATAAAATTTTCGCATGAACCGGATAACCCGCCACTGGGTGTCATCCAGTCTGTCCAGTCCGCTTTCGCGTGCCAGGGCCAGGGCAATTTCTTCGTTCCAATCCTGGGGATCCCACAAAAAATCTTCCCAGTCGAAATAGATCGCGTGACCGGCGACTGTACGAAGTCGCCTGTCACGCGCCTGCTCGTTTGGGGAGGAGGATTCATCCATTTTAGGCCTTGCCTGCCGCCTCCAGGGCAGCCCTGACCTTTTCCGGTGTTGCCGGCAGCTCTCTGATCCAGACGCCGCAGGCATCATGAATGGCATTGATCACGGCCGGGGCCGTGCTGACCATGGCCATCTCGCCGACACCGGTGGCTCCCAGGGTGCCACGCTTGCGCGGGGTTTCCCGGGTGATCACGGTTGATTCGAAGGCGGTTTTTATGGTGGGGAAGGCGAACGTGCGCCAATCCTTGGTTTTACCGGCCTCGTAACGCTCGCGCAGAGCGTAGCCCACGCCCATATCCATGCCGCCTTCCATCTGTCCCTCAAGGTTATTGGGGTTGATAACCGGTCCGGCATCCAATGCGGCGGTCATCTTAAGCACCTTTACCTCGCCAGTGCCGGTGTTGACCTCCACCTCGGCCAGTTGAATAGCATGCACGTCCGAATCGGTGGAGGGCCCCTGGCCGGTTGCCGGATCAAGCGGGGCGGTGTTCACCACCGCTTTATGGCCCACATAACGGGTTGGCCGATCAGCGGCCAAAAAGGCGGCATGGGTTTTGGCGCCCACTTCGCCCATGGCCTGCCTGAGTTGCTTCAGGGCGTCCACGGTGGCCCCGCCGATCATGAACGTGACCCGGCTGCCTGAGGCCGGCCCGGCGGCGGCCGTCCGGTCGGTGCGGCGGGTGTCGGCCCGCACCCGATCCAGGGGCAGGTCCAGTACCTGGGCGGCCAGTTGGGTGAGCATGGAATCGTTGCCCTCCCCGGGGTCTGCGGCTGCGGCGTACACCGTCACTGTATCGTCGGGTTCGAGCTGAACGGCGCTGATGGACTTATCACCCGGAAAGCCGATCCCGAAGGCGGCCGCACCCAGGCCGACACCGCGGCGCACCGATCCGTTACCGCTGCTGGCGGCAGCGGCCACGGCGCGTTCATATTCCGGCCGGATAGCCTCGCAGATCCCTTCGAAGGCCCATTCGTCAATCACATGGCCGGTGGCCTTGGTTTCACCCGGTTTTAAAGCATTGCGCTTACGGAAGGCCAGCGGATCCATGCCCAGCTTCCCGGCCAGCATGTCCACGGCGCACTCCAGGGCGTAGTGCGCCTGGGGTGGTCCGGCGCCACGCGCAGCACTGCCCCAGGGGTTGTTGGTGTACACCAACTTTGATGCCACGTTGATGTTTGGAATATAGTAGGAGCTTGAAAGCATGTGCAAGGCGCGGTTGATGACCACGTTGCCGATGGAATTGTAGGCGCCGTTGTCCACCGTGATATCCATGTCCATGGCCGTGATCCGGCCGTCTGTGTCGGCACCCAGTTTAATATGCATATCGAAGGGATGGCGCTTAGAGGTAATCAGCATGGACTCGGCCTGGCTGGGTAGGTAGCGCACCGGCCGTTTGAATTTAAGTGCCGCAGCGGCGGCGATGCCCTCGCCGAAAATTTCCAGCTTGATGCCGAACTGGCCGCCTGCAAAGGCCTCCTCGTAACGAATGTTCTCAAAGCCCAGGGCCGCCTGTAACATAGCCATATGCAAATGGATGTTGATGCCACGGCCCATGACCACCAACTCGGCGTCTTCCCCTTCGCCTTCCATGAAGGCAACGCTGTTCTCCGGTTCCATGGGCGCCTGGTGGTTAATCTGGGTTACGAAGTGATTTTCCACCACGGCCGCCGCAGAGGCGAATGCCGCGTCGGCATCACCCTTGATAACCGGTTGACTGAAGCATAGGTTGGGACGATCCGGATGTATTTGCGGCGCACCGTCAACCAAGGCTTGCTCCGGGGAACGCACTTCCGGCAGCGGTTCATAGTCAACCTTAACTGTATCGGCGGCAGCCCTGGCCTGCTCCAGGGTTTCTGCCACCACTATGGCCACGGCGTCGCCCAGGGTGCGCACCCGGTCTTCGCACAAGATCGGCCGGTCATCCACAACGTATTTCAACCGGTTGGTGCCCTTGATGTCCTTGGCCGTAACGGTGCCGATCACTCCGGGCATGGCTTCGGCCACTGTACAATCAATGGATTTAATTATTGCATGAAAATGGGGGCTGCGCACCACGGCAATTTCGGCAGCCCCGGGCATGTTGATGTCGGCGCAAAACTGGGCGGTGCCACAGGCCTTGGCCAGGGCCGAGGGACGTGGATGGGATACGCCCATTTTGGCGTCCGTGGGCTTGGGGCGGATGTCTTCGGGTGTAATTTCGCCTCGCAGGAAACGTCCGGCCAGG
The DNA here is from genome assembly GCA_963668455.2 of uncultured Desulfosarcina sp. Taxonomy (GTDB): domain Bacteria; phylum Desulfobacterota; class Desulfobacteria; order Desulfobacterales; family Desulfosarcinaceae; genus Desulfosarcina. Next base: position 102,592 of record CAXXOY010000005.1, on the reverse strand, counting down.
CGTACGGCGTCGATGATCTTGACGTACCCGGTACAACGACAGAGGTTGCGGCGCAGGGCGTGTTTAATTTCCTCGTCCGTGGGATCGGGATTCTTATCCAGCAGGGCCTTGGTGGACATGATCATGCCGGGTGTACAGAATCCACATTGAATGGCGCCGGCCAGCACAAAGGCTTCCTGTATTAGATGGGGGTTGTCCGGAGTACCCAGTCCCTCTACGGAGATGATATCCGCACCGTCCAACTTAGCAACCTTGGTCAGGCAGGAAAGCACTGCCTTTCCGTTGACAATCACCGTGCAGGCGCCACACTGCCCTTTGCGGTCGCAGGATTGCTTGGCGCCGGTCAGATGGAAATGCTCGCGTAAGAGATCAAGCAAGACCATGTCGGAATCGGCCACCACCTGCTGAGAGCGCCCATTAATGGTAAACGTAATTTTTTTCATTAATTCTCCTTAATATCGGTTGCGGTTCTAAAACTTAAGGTCCATCCATTACTTCAATGAATCATTCACAAGATGTCATGCAGGCACCACAGGACCAGCAGATGTTACAAGCACGCACATAGATATAATTTGCATTAGCTTGAGAAATGAGGATTTCATATGCTGGTCCTTCAATTTTCAAATAAAGCGTTTTGGGGGTGGCCGGAAATATGCGTTTAAGTTGTAGCGTTATACCCGGCTCCATACCCCAATCCATGAAGCGTTTTTTTACACAAGAAGAAGAAAACGATTCAATCGTGAGCGTCTCCCCCAATAGAACCGTTGCGAGTTGAACATGTTTTCCCCTGGAGAGCCCCCATACATGGGTGGCTGTATTCAGAGAAACTGTCTTTACTATTTTGTCTTTGGCTTGGAACGTAAAGATAGCCTCCGGCAGAGTTCTGATTGTCTCTACATGCATGCCCGGAGACAAGACATTCGTCGCCCTACAAGGGTGTCGCTGTTCACCTACATGCCCAACAATAATTCTCTTTTGGCCGGCCGAAACTAAAGCCAGTGACGATGTAGTCTCATCCAATTGCACCACCAGGGATGCGGTTATTTTACGGTTAAGAATAAACGATCCCTTGTTGGTTTTGACCCAGGCCGCTCGCGGATTAAATCGGCCATTGGTTTTTTTAATCGGGTCATTCCGGGTTATTCCGATATCTTCAAGTCGCGACATCAAATCCGGTCGGTCAACCGCCGCCAAATAGCGGGCCACGCTCAAGGGGACCTGTCGAAGTGTTTGAAAATGTTGTGGACAGAATTTTTTCGCGAATAAACAAGCCGATTCTCTCAATGGCCTCTCTCCCTGGTTGAAAGACAGAAGAGAAATACTGCCATAAATGCGGCAGCCCATCCCATTCATCCAACAGTACCGTTCCGCCGTTTGCCCGTACCCGCCTGGAAAATCCGGTGACCTGGGAATAAAACGGCTCCCTGCTGCGCACCTGGATCATCATCGGTGACAGCTGATGAAGCGTTGCATATAGCGGTGATGCAAGTGGAAGAGGGGGGCCTGGTGACCGCGGTAGGCCCCAGCCATGGTAAGGATGTGCTTGCCGTTGATATTCTCCTGAACCAACCAGCGCGCGTTTAGACCCATGATGCGCACCGGTCAGGCTTGAATGCCATCCGCCAATGGGAAAACCGGAATCTTGCGGGCCAATTCCAATCTGATCCGGCGAGTTTGTTCCATTGTTTGATGCATCGCCACCTTTAGCCATCAGGTGTCATCATATTGAACAAGTTCGATCGTGTTTCCTTCGGGATCGTTCATGTAGACGGCCCATACCCCCGGGCGTAAATTCTGTGGGGGTGAATTGAAGGCCGTGCCAGCCTCCACCAGCCGACTGTAAATATCTTCCAGTGACTTGATTGTAAGTGCAAAATGGGTATAGCCGAAGTCACACATACGCGGAACTCCCCTGTCCAGACCGGGAGGCTCGAAATAGTGAAATAGCTCCAGATGCATGCCATATCCGCTGAGCATGGCCACATGGGCCATGGCGCCTTCCAGCGCGACCACTTTTCCGAATTCCATCCCGCTGTAGGCTGGTTTCTCCCAATTGATGGAAAATCCTAGGCAGTCACGGTAAAACGTGATCATACTGTCCATATCCTTCACGGCGATGGCAACATGGTGGAATGTTGCATCCATGACTTTTTTTTCCATGTTGGTGCTTCTTTCGCTAAATATTCTCGTAAGGGTTCAGATTGCCGTAAATAACTATAAAGCCCCGGTACCATCCGCTGATTTGCGTCAGGAGGAGGTCACATCCTGAGGATAAACAGAGGACTTCGTCGAATAGTACCGAGGCGGTAAGTTTGCATTTCAAATTACCATGATTTGGTGACAGTGAGGACAAACTGGGAGCCTTCAGGAGCGTTTTCGACTTCAAGCTCGCGTAATACTCTCAAGTTCAACTGTAATAAGTTTGGCAACCAGAAAAAGTTGAACTCAGCACCCAGGGCATAGACCTGCTTACGCTCATCAGCGATGGTACCCTGGCCGTCATCACTGTCGTCGGTAATCTGCCAATATGCAACACCAGAAAGACCAGGGCGAATAAGCAGTTTATCGTTTACAGTAATCTGTTTGCCAAGGCCGTATTCCACAACGAATTCAGATCCTGGCGTTACCTCAGTATCATTTTGTTCTGTATGAATCAGTGTACGAGTTAGGGCACTGAGCGACCAAGATTTGGCATCGTCAAAATAATAGGTCCCGCCTATAGTTAACATCCCGGACCAATAACCCAAACCTGGAGATGCTGATTTGTTCATATCGAATTCACCGGTGGGCAATATTACCGCCAGAGCCGCCACTGCATCCCATCGCGGGAGGTGCCACGCCAGGGCAAAGGGTTCGATGGTGATATCGCCCATGGCCATGGACTTGCTATCTGATACACCTATAGCGTCGATTGTGAGATTTTTATCTATGACAGGCACGATAATGCTGTACAGGAAGTTAGCTCCCAAAATTTTCTTCTCTGTCACATGAATAAAACGGTGAGCCATAGAGAAAACATTGAGATCATATCCATTATTTAGGTCATTGCCATTATTGTCGTTGACTGTTGTTGGATTATACCACGTCGTGTAGACACGGTAGTGAAATCCGGGAGGGGGTACAGTTGCCGCCAGAACCCCCTCGCCCCCGTATGGGTAGTGCGAACCCGATGTGGCTGCCTCGACAGAAATTGCGCCTCCCAATACCAATCCGATAATAGCCAATACTGCAACCATCAATCTGCGTCCCTTTTTCATATGAATATTCTCTCCTCTTTCGGTCCAGGTTGTAGAACAAATATGCATTGAACGATAAATGAGTAATGGCCGGTAAGCGTGAGCCCATCGTCTTACGAGCGATGGGCTCAATGACTTAAAACAGCGGGCGTATTAGCCCTGAATAAATGTGCGTTTCATGGTTGTAATGCTCTGGTGACAAAGTTTGTGTATTATCCCCAGATCGGTCTCGGCGGTGCAAATACAACACAAATCCGAAAGGTTTCCCCACCCAAGGGGGTAAAATTGTGTGTAGTATTTTGGGGCACCCACAGGGCATCACCCTGTTCACAAAGGAAGGTTTCATCGCCCACCTTAGCTTCCGCACGTCCTGAAAGAACGTAAAATACATGATCCTCATTCTCGTGGATGTCGTCCAGGGCTGCCCCATCTTTCTGAATTTCGGTAATGTGGAACTCGACTTGGGCTCCTGGACAGGTTTTGGGGTTGACCAATGGGTAAGCAAAAGTTTTTTTGTGTGCGGGGGGATCGACAGAATACTTGGTGTCTTTTGTGATTTTGAACAATTTTCCAGCCATAATCATTTCCTCCTTGATAGTAGATTGGTAAGTATGGGAGGGGGAATAAAACATTTTCCACCACCGGTGGTTATTATCTTCACCCGATCCCAAAAATAGCTTTTATGTACATGATAATAGTGTCACGATTGGCTCCAAGTCTGATTGGCGGGTTTTGGGTCATCGCCGCATCGAAAAGGAGTTCTAATTAATATTCTTGTATTGTAGTAAGTGAGGAGTTCATTTATTACGTTTTTTCAGTGCTCCTATGGTAGTCAGAATCCCGAATCCGATCATAATGCCGACAACTCCCAGCATCCACAGTTGGGTAACCGCTGCTTCTTCCATGAACTATTCTCCTTTCCTTGAAAAGACATTCAACAGTATTTGTCCGATTATAATAATGGCGAAAATTGCGACAAACGAACTGATAAAAATGTTCCACGGCATGATTGCTCATCTCCTTTTCTATGTATTTACGATCGGAGTCTTTATGCATTGTTTATTTTTGCATATGCCTCTGATTTAAAATATCCATCAGTTCCTTTCATTATCTGCAAAAGCAGCGGTCCAATTATGAGGGAGATGGCCAGCGTTATATATGCGTTGGGTAAATCCCTCATATTCAGCATTACAGGAAGGCTGGTGAACGACCAAATGAAGTTTGCCGCCCAGGCGATCAGACAGGTAGTAATGGCCGCTTTTCCCGACCGCTTCCATAGAAGGCCGAAAACGACCATCCAAAAAACGGGAACGATAAAAGAAAACAGCCAGTTGATCGCAGCGAGGATCGGGGGTAGAAAAGAAGCCACAGCGATGGCAATAACGGCAAGGATGACGATGGCGATACGGGTAACCCTGGTAATCTGGCTGTCGTCAGCCTCGGGGTTGTAATAGGTTTTATAAATATCCATGGCGAAGATTGTCGCTGGCCCCATGGAACACATGGCAAATGTAGATAAAACAGCCCCGGTGAAAGATGCCAGCACCCAGGCAACCAACCAGCCCGGAAGCATTTTGGCAAGCATTGCGGGACCGTATAATTTAGGACCAGCAGCGGCGAATTCCGGCATAGTTTTAGCGGCGAGCCCCAGAATAATGATAAAAATGCCAAACATGCCATTCACCGGAGCGGCAATCCAGAGGGATCTCTTTACGGTGTTCTCATCTTTAGCCGACATGCAGGGCTGCATGAGCATCTGATTTATTCCCTGGCAAAAAGTTACTGCGACGACATTGCCCAAGGCAAACGTGAGCAACAGATGGGGAGTACCCAAAATGCTCAGCATCCATCCTTGATCCTGGCTGGTGTAAAATGTAGTGACATCTTGCCACCCACCGGCCGGCAATCCTAAGCCGATCCAGATCGTGGCCACAATCACTCCCACATACATCACTATGGTATTGATCAGGTTTACCCAACCGATTTCCTTCATGCCCGCCAATATGACGTAAAAGATGCCAAAACATCCACCAACCAGCGCTCCCTTGATAATGGACCACCCGGTCAGGGTGGCAAAAAGGATACCGATGCCCTGGGCTTCAAGAGTTAAGATGCCGAAAATCACTCCAGCCATCACGCAGGAGACCGTCATCCGAAGGCTTCTGCCATGCAGCATTTCCATCAATTCGGGAACAGTCGAAACGCCGAGTCGCCTAACCCACCGCCCCGTGGTCGTGCAGGCAACAGTCAACAAAATTACATGGGCCAAGCTAAACCACGCTGTAACAGCTCCCATGAACCAAGTCATTTCAAACCCACCCAAAACGTGGGCGGATCCCAAGACGGTCAGGGCCATGGTGGTGGCCACCACGGGCGTCGGAAGATCGCGGTTGGACAGGAGAAATGAACCCGACTTTGTTTTTGTTTTTGACCTAAAGGCCAGGTAACCGCCAACGCCAAAAATCAACATCGAAAGATAAACGATAACTCCTACTATCACGCCTGTCATTATATCTACCCCTTCCGGATGGTTAAGATTCTTAAGCTGAAAGTAAAGGGCAACGTTTCAATATGAGAACCAACTGGGAACGGTGAACGACACCGGTCCCCGTTCGTTCCCCATTATCGCCAAAGAATCATCATTCGGCGATATTGGCCATTTCTTCAAGAAGGGTTACATAGCCAAAAAAATCAAGGTCTCCATTCCCCTTGGCGATCATGCTGCCGAGAAACTGCCGCATCAAGCTGGTCATCGGCATGGGGACATTACCTTTATTGGCAGTACTTAGAGCAATATCGAAATCCTTGGCCATCTGGGCGGCGGTAAATGCCGGAGAAAAATTGCGGTCTTTGAGAAGCTGGGTTTTGTAAGAAACCAGGGGCGATGCCACAACCGAGTTGTTGACGATCTCGATCATCTGCTCCCAATCCATACCTCCCTTTTTTCCGAAGGTCAGCGCCTCGCCAACCATGGCCGAGGTCAGTCCAACCATCATGTTCAGCACGAGCTTCAGGTAACGGGCTTCTTCACCCTCGCCCACATGGAAGGACTTTTGCCCCATAACATTGAAGACCTCCTGGCATTGATCAAACGCCGCTTTGGGGCCGGAGGCGAAAATGGTCAGATTACCGGCTTCTGCCAAAACCGTGCTGCCGGATACCGGTGCACGCAGGTATTTAAAACCTTTTTTTTCAGCCTGTTCCGCAACGCTGCTGGAGACAATCGGTGAAACCGTGCTCATATCAACATAAATTTTTCCATTGGCAGCGACGTCTAATGCTTGCGCAGAAACCAACTCCAAAGCCGAATCGTCTGATACCATCGAGATGATAACATCTGTCTTCTCTGCAAGTTCTGCGATAGAGCCGGCAATCGTTGCACCAGCATCAGCCAGAGCTTTGGTCTTTTCCGATGAACGGTTCCAGGCCGTTACCCGATATTCCGCATTGATCAGGTTCGTTGCCATTGGAACACCCATTTTCCCCAGACCGATCCATCCGATAGATAATTTTTCCGTCATAATAGTTCTCCTCAGTTTTGCCTATGGGGGCACATTTTATAAAACGTTTCAAATAACGCCGCTACACGATTTCAGTATACTTCACAGCCTGGCAACCCACATGAAATGAGATGGTCGCTGGGGTAGTTGGTGATGACTTCACATCCATCCTTAGTTACAACGATCTCTTCTTCTATTCTGGCCGCGCCGGAGCCGTCCTCGGCCCCCTTCCAGCACTCCACGGCAAAAACCATTCCTTCCTTAATCTCTGTCGGGTGGTCAAAGCAGAATCGGCGAGAGAGAATGGGTCTTTCCCATAAACTCACTCCGATACCATGGCCAAACTGGAGTAAAAATGCTTCGTCCTCATTGCGATAGCCAAAATCTTCCGCCTTGGGCCACACGCTACAAACATCGGCGGTGGTGACCCCGGGTTTAATAGCATCGATAGCATCGGAAACCCATTTGGAGCACAAATCATAAGCTTCTATTTGAAACTTATTCGGTTTGCCGCAAAGAAAAGTCCGGTAATAGCAGGTGTGGTAACCATTGAACGTATGCATCAAATCTAAAAAAATCATATCGCCAGGCTGAATCATACGGTCGGAGAAGGTATGTGAATGGGGCTTACCTCTGGCGCCCGATACGGAGTTGACGCATTCCACACGCTCGGCCCCCATGAGAAACAGCTTTTCATTGGCCAGCGCAACCAATTCATTCTCCTTGCGGCCGGGTCGAATTGCCCTGGCGATATCTTCGTACACGGCGTCAACCATTGATGCGGCTTGTTTGAGTAGCTCTATTTCGTCCGGGGTTTTTACCTCCCGGGCATTGAGAATGGCCTGCTGCCCGTTAACAATTTCCAGCCCTTCACGCTCGAGTGCACGCAACATGGGCAGCTCCATCATATCTACTCCGATGGGCGCTTTATCCACGCCATATTCGCCGAGTACGCGCTTGATCTGTTTGGCGAAGGAGTTTTCGACCTTCATTCCCGGAGGAAGCGCACCGAGCATTGTACTGATGGGTGCTTCCATACGATCTTCCATCCATGGTGAGCTGATGCGCTTGGCCGGGACCGCCGGATCAAAGAGATAGGATCCGCCTTCTCTAGGGCAAATGGCATAGCGGTTCATTTTATCCCGGCACCATTCACCGATATGAGTTGACGTAATGTAGCGAATATTATCGAAGTTAAAGCAGAGAAAAGCTCCGAGACCGGCATCTTTAATCGCTTGTTGGGCTTTTGAGGACCGGTCGCGAACCAGGCGGTTGAAATCAACCCCGGCTTCCCAATCGGTAGCCATTGTGCCCCAGTTCGCAGTTGCATGTGGTTGGTTGTACTTCATGTTAATTCTCCTTTTTAGGTGTGGCTGATGTGATCCAATCAGTTTTCATTTTCTTGGTAGATGAATAGCCATGCCATTCCAGTCCAGCGCAGCCTCCTTGATGATTTCAGACAGGGTGGGGTGAGGCATGATTACCTCGGCCAGGTCTTCAACCGCGCTTTCAATAGTCATGGCCAGAAGCGGCTGAGCCAGAAGCTCAGTGACATTCGCACCGATCATGTGAACGCCCAGGATTTCACCGGATTCAGCATCGGCGACTACCTTGGCCATCCCGTCCGTGGATGCCACCGCATGGGCCTTGCCGGAATTGCTGAAGGGAAAACGGCCGACCTTGACCTTTCGCCCACCTTTCAGGGCCTGGGCCTCGGTCATACCCACGGCCGCAATTTCCGGCGAGCACCAGATACACCGCGGGATGCGGTTACTGTCAATGGTCTTTCGGCGATGCCCGGCAAGATTGGCGATCACCACCTCGGCTTCCGCCGACGCCTTGTGGGCCAGCATCATCCCCCCGATCAGGTCGCCGATGGCGTAGACGCCAGGCATGCTCGTTTCCAGGCGCGCATTGACTTTCACGTATGGCCCGTCCATGGTAAGCTCATTTTTCCCCATGGGCAACCCGTCAACGACCGGCGCCCGACCGGTGGCCACCAGCACCCGGTCGACATCGAGTTTTCGGGGATTGTTGCCATCGTCCGTGAAACTGACCTTTGCATTTTTGCCGCCGACTTCTACAGCGGTTACCTTGGCGCTGCAATGGATATTCACCTTCTGCCGCTTGAGCAGACGTTTGAGCAAAGCCCGAATTTCCTCATCCTCGGTGATCAAAATATCTGGCAACATCTCGAGTACAGTGACCTGGACACCCAAGGCACTGAAAATGGAGGCGAATTCCATGGCAATGACACCGCCCCCGATAATAGCCAGCTTTCCCGGAATGTTCTCGGCATCCAGCACCTGATCGGTAGTCTGTACAATCTGGCCGTCAACCGGGATGAAGCCGGGCACGGCTGGCCGTGATCCGGTTGCCAGAATGATGTTTCGAGCGGCAATCGTTTGCGGAGCACCCTCATTAGGGCTGATCCGGATCTGACCGGGGCCGAGAAGTTCCCCCATGCCGCTGGTGATATTGATGTTGCGACTGCGGAAAATGGCTTCAAGGCCACCCACATTGGCTGCCACCACCTTGTTCTTGCGCGCCACTAATCGGGCAAGATCAATTCCCAGGCCTTCCTGACCGGTAAAGACAGCAGACGCCCTGGCTGCAGCCAGCAGCCGGGTATCATGAATAAAGGTTTTGGTTGGGATACAGCCCCTGTTGAGACAGGTGCCGCCGAGTTTGTCTTTTTCCACCAGGAGGACACGCATCCCCTGTTGGGCGGCCAGGATGGCGGCATGGTAGCCCCCCGGCCCACCGCCGATAACCGCCAGGTCATATTCTGTCTTATGCGTGGTCATTGGCTTGACTCCCTTTATAGATGCATGAACGTGAAGGTTGGGCGTTCAAGTTTCCATTTCAGATGTTGTAGGAAATCCGCCGATTGGACTCCATCGATAATGCGATGGTCGGTTGACAGGCCGAAGGTGGCCACCCTTTTGACGGCGACTTGGTCTCCCTCCATGAAAAGCTGATCCCGGGTGGGACCTACGGACAGAATCGCACTCTGAGGCGGATTGATAATGGCGGTGAAATGGGCAATGTCATATTGCGCCAAGCTGGAGATGGTGAAGGTTCCGCGCTCCATCTCCTCCATGGTCAATTGCCCCCCCCGGGCGCGGACGACCAAGTCATCCCGCTGACCGGCGATGGCGGCCAGGCCGATACGTTCTGCATCGGCAATGGCCGGAACGATCAGTCCTTCGGGCTGGGCCACGGCCAGACCTACGTTGATACGGGGCATGATGCGGATATCATCGCCCTCCATCTGGGCGTTGAACAGCGGAAAATCACGGATGTTCAGGGCCACGGCCTTAATCAGGAAATCATTGACCGAAGGCCGCAAACCGAACTGTTTTTCAAAATCCGGTATGATCTGCTTACGGAATGCCAGCAGAGCGTCCATGGAAATATCGGTAAAGAAATAGGTGTGTGGTGCGCTGAAGGCGCTGTCGGACATCCGGCGCGCGATGACTTGGCGAATACTGCTCATGGGGATTAGGTCCCCAAATCCCGGGCCGGCGGACGGTGCTGCCACATCTTGAATGGCAATGGCGGCGAGGTCGTCACGCATAATACGTCCACGCACCCCGGATCCCTCAACACCGGCTAAATCGATGCCTTCCTTTGCGGCAAGGCGCCTGGCCAGAGTGGATGCCTTGGGGGCAGACAGCGACGATGTCTGACTTTCTACATCGGCCACGCAAACGATGCCTTCCGGCCCTGTGCCTCTGATTTGGAAGGGATCTACACCCAGATCAAGGGCCAGTTTACGAGCTGCGGGAACGATTCGTAGGGGCCCGTCAATCGCTTGAGCCGGTACCTCGACAGGCGCAGAGGCCGGATCGGCCGGTCTTTCACTTTTCGGAGGGCTGGCGCCATCCGGCAGCACCAGACCATTAAGGTATTTGTCGGGAACGGCCTCACCCGGCTCCGTGATGACACCGACAATAGTCATCAACGGCACCTCCATCCCTTCCTGGACGAGTATTTTGGCCAGGATTCCAGTGGCGGGGGATTCCACATCCGTGGTAACCTTTTCCGACTCAACGGTAAAGATGATTTCCGCTTTGCTGACGGTATCACCTTCCGCCTTATGCCACTGGGTGATCTTTCCTTTTTCAACGGTGATCCCCAGCATGGGGAGAACAACTTCGGTGACCATGCATTCCTCCTTGTATGATCAGGCGTATGCCATGATTTCTCGGATGGCCGGCAGCAGGTCCTTCTTGCCGGGTACAAACGCCTTCTCAAGTGGCGGCGAATAAGGCACAGGGGTATCCGGAGAGCAGACCAGCCTGATAGGCGCCTTGAGGTAATCAACGGCTTCTTCGGCGACCATCGCGGAAATCCCCGATGCAATACCGAATGATTTGTGTCCCTCGTCGGCCACGATCAGCCGGCCGGTCTTCTTGACCGAATCCAGGATCTTCTCCTTGTCCAGGGGAACAATTGTGCGGGGATCGACAACCTCGACATCGATATTCTCGGCGGTGACTTCCTCAGCGGCTTCAAGGGCGTTGTTCACCAGGGCATGAGTGGCCACGATGGTCAGGTCCTTACCGGAACGCTTGACATCCGCCTGGCCGAAAGGAATCCGATAGGACTCTTCCGGGACTTCTCCCTTGGTGATGTAAAGCCTCTTATGTTCCATGAAAATAACCGGGTTGTCGTTTTGAATCGCCTCGTTCAAAAGACCCTTGGCATCATAAGGCGTCGAGGGGCAGGCCAGATAGAGCCCTGGAATACTGGCAAAGAAGTTCATGAAGCTTTGGGAGTGCTGGGCGGCGGCACCCCGGCCGGCTCCCAGGTTGGTTCTGAGGACCATCGGCACCTTGCCGCGACCGCCGAACTGAAAATGGATCTTTGCCATCTGGTTAACAATCTGATCCATGCAGACCGGTGTAAAATCGATGAACATTATTTCCACCACGGGACGCATGCCAGTGAGAGCCGCGCCAATGGCCGCTCCCACAAAACCGGTTTCGGCAATGGGAGGTTCGATAACCCGGTCGGGACCAAAATCTTTCAAAAGGCCTGCGGTGGCTTGAAAAACGCCTCCGTATTGGCCGATATCCTCACCGATCAGGAAAACGGAGTCATCGTTTTCCAGATTTTCTCTGAGAGCGGCATTCAAAGCTTTTGCATATGTGATTTCCGCCATTTTCAATCTCCTGTTCGTGACGGCTCGCCGGACGCTAAGTTAGTATCCGGATTGAACCGAAAAGTTGCACTATTTACGATAGAACGTTTACTGCTGCCGATGTCCCAAGGGATGCCGGAGATTACACATAGACATCCTCGTACATCTCTTCCAAAACCGGAAAGTCGCTGGCATAGGCATAAGCCACGGCCTCGTCGATTTCCTGGGTGAGTTCTTTTTCCATCTTTTCGAGGATTTTTTGGGTAGCAAGCTGGTCGGCAACGATTTTCTCAGCGAGGCGAAGGATGGGGCATTTTTTCTTCCAAGCCTCTATTTCCGCTTTGGTGCGGTAACGTTCACCGGCATTGGGATCTCCTTCATGATGTCCTCGCCAGCGGTACGTTTTCGCTTCGATAAGCGTGGGGCCTTCACCGGACCTGGCTCGCCTGACGGCTTTGTATACCGCCTCGTAAACGGCGAAAATATCGTTGCCGTCGATGGTCACACCCGGCATGTCGTAGCTGGTGGCACGGATGGAGATATCCGTGATGGGCTGGTGTTTGGCCTGGGGCGTGGATAGACCATAAAGGTTATTCTCGCACATGAAGACAGCCGGCAGTTTCATCAGCGAGGCCAGGTTGAGACTTTCGTGGAAGGAGCCAATGTTCGTGGCGTCGTCACCAAAGAAGCAGACACTTACCTGGTCGGTGCCCCGCAGCTTGGCTGACAACGCCGCTCCCACGGCTATGGGCTGCCCGGCGCCCACAATGCCGTTGGCGCCAAGGATACCGATATTCATGTCGGCGATATGCATCGAACCGCCCTTGCCTTTGCAGTATCCGTCGATCTTGCCGAAAAGCTCGGCCATCATCGGCTTAACGTCGGCGCCCTTGGCAATCACATGCCCGTGGCCGCGATGCGTTGAACTGATGTAATCGTCCTCACGCAGGTTTGCGCAAGTGCCCACCGCGCATGCTTCCTGGCCAATGCTCAAGTGAGCGAGCCCTGGAACCTCTCCTCTCGCGTACATATAGACGATGCGCTCTTCGAAAAGGCGAATCCTCAACATGGTTCGATAAAAATCCAAAATCTGTTTTTTGGAGTGTTTCATGTTTTCTCCTCTAATCATTGCAATCCAGGTTAGCGTTCCGACAAATCCGGCCAACAATAAAAAACTGCATTTGTTTATCGGATTAGCCGCTGGCCCTTCACATGAGCAGAATATGTGCCAACACTGTTTTTAAACACACAAGAAAAACATATTATTCTATATTTACTAATAGTTAAGATCGCATGCGCCTCGACAGCAAAGGTTTTTTTGCATTGCACTGGTTGTGGCAGGATGGTACAGTTGCTTCAATATGGCACAACTTCTCTGACACACTATCATGACACATACTGCCGGCGGATACAGGAAACAGAGTCAAAAAGGAGGTGGAATGGTTACAGCGTTGACGTTGACCTCGACCAATGCAGACAACCTGAAAGACAACCCGTTGATTGAACCGGAACTGGCGGGAATCAGGAATGCTTGGGAGCAAATGGTGGTAAAGGGATTAACCCCCAACTACCCCATCCGCTCGGAAATCCTCTATTCATGGGAACGTTGCCGCAAGATGGGACTCGATCCCTACCGCCCGAAAAAACCGCCGACGCTGGACACCACCGAGTTGAGCCGGCGACTGGAAGCCAACCGGTTGTTTATCGAGACCGCCAAGCCATTGATGGACATGGTGGATCTGTCGACCCGCGGGACCCGTTTCATAACGGCACTTGCCGACCTGGACGGATATGTCATGGCCATTTCAGGAGATCATGAGACGCTTGAAATGGCGAGAAAAAACTACTACCTGCCGGGATGCAACCGTAGCGAGGCCACTGCCGGCACCAATGCCATTTCTCTTGCCCTGATTGAGGACAAGCCCATTCAATTGGTGGGCGCGGAACACTACAACTACTATCACCATCCTTGGACCTGTTCATCGGCCCCCATCCATGACGCCGAGGGGAAACTGATCGGTGCATTCACTCTTTCGGGCCCCTCCCGAGGGCTTCACAAACACACTTTGGCCATTGCCGTATCAGCCGCCAAAACCATCGAAGGTCAACTGCGGGAACGAACTCTCACCCGGGAAAAGCATCGGCTGAATTGCATGCTGACCTCGATTTTTAATTCAGTTTCCGACGGAGTAATCGCTGTGAATGCAGACTTCACGGTTGCCAATCTCAACCGTTCGGCAACGGACATGCTGGGATTGGATCCGGCGGCAGTGGTTGGAAAGGCGTTAGACCAGGTAATCACATTCGACGCCAAGCTCGCCAAGGCGCTGAAAGAGAAGCGCCTGTTGCTCAACCAGGAAATCACGTTCAAAAGCCCGATTGGCGTCAACACCTACCTATGCAGCCTTAACCCCATCATGGAGGGAGGAGTGCCAGGACATGGTGCCCTGATCACATTGACGGAAAAAAAGACGGTAATTGATATTGTCAAACGAATGGGCGGCAACTGTGCAAAGTACGAATTCTCAAACATCAAGGGCAAAAATGCGGAACTCTTGCGGCAAATCGAAGTGGCTAAAATTGCCGCTGCATCAAATTCAAGAATTCTCATTTCCGGAGAAAGCGGAACAGGGAAAGAGTTGTTTGCCCAGGCTATCCATAATTACAGCCACCGGCGTGACGGACCCTTTGTGGCTATCTCTTGCGCCGCCATTCCGCGTGACTTGATCGAAGCCGAGCTTTTCGGCTACCGGGAGGGTGCCTTTACCGGCGCACGCAAGGGAGGGCAGGTAGGAAAATTTGAACTGGCCCATTGCGGCACCCTGTTCCTTGACGAAATAAACGGCATGCCATTGGAAATGCAGGCAAAACTACTGCGTGCGCTACAGCAGAAAGAAATCGTCCGGCTGGGTGACAACCGGACGATTCAAGTGGATGTAAGGGTGATTTCAGCTTGCAATAGCGATTTACTGCAACAGGTCGAGTTAGGCGATTTCCGGGAAGATCTGTATTACCGGCTCAATGTCATGGAGATCAGCCTGCCGCCCCTAAGGGAACGCCTGGATGACCTGGCGGTGCTGATCTCGCACTTCATGGACAGCTATACTCATGAGGACGAGTTGTACAGGCCCGCCATTTCCCAGGATGCAATACAGATCCTGCGCGAACATGACTGGCCGGGCAATATACGGGAACTGGAAAACTGCCTGGAAAGGGCGCTGATGCTTTCCTGCGGTTTGGAGATTACCTGTGATCACCTTCCCAAGCGCATGATTCAAAGGCATTGTACATGTAGCAGTTCCGCCACTCTTACAGTTAAGGACAGTTTGCGCGATCTGATCGTCCAGGCCCTGGAGAACCATAATGGCAATATTTCCAAAGCTGCACGTGAACTCAATATTTCTCGCAGTACGATGTATCGTCGACTGCGAGAGTTTAAACTGGATCGGCAAGAAAGCTAACTCATAATGTTCACGTCCCATAAAAATAGCTATCCAGAATCGCCCCGGCCTCCTGCCTGGCCCATTTGTCGAGTCCGAGCATTTTTAATGCGGCAAAGATGGTAATAAAACCGCAAGGGGCGGTCATGTATTCGTAATCGATCATTTCCGTTCTCCTTACGGTCTTCACCGCTTTTCCCATTTTCCTGACTTTCAGAAAAATTTCCATACTCATTTTACCCCTTTCGATTTGTTGGTATTGAATCAGTGCCTTTGGCCCATGTCACCTATTAAACTACTTTATTACATCAGTTGCATTCCCCGTTTGGGGGATAGGCGTG
Source organism: uncultured Desulfosarcina sp. (assembly GCA_963668455.2). Classification (GTDB taxonomy): domain Bacteria; phylum Desulfobacterota; class Desulfobacteria; order Desulfobacterales; family Desulfosarcinaceae; genus Desulfosarcina. The sequence goes on along the minus strand of CAXXOY010000005.1, from coordinate 86,926 downwards.
ACACCAGCGAATTCGTGGTCGATCTGGTGGGTGAACCCTTTGCGGATAAGGTCATACCAACGGCGAAATTCTCACCGCCGGAAGCGGACGAGTTCGAATTGGCCGGCCTGACCGAAAAACCGTCGGAGAAGATAACGGCCCCGGGTATTGCCGGCAGCTATGCCTGGATGGAATGTGAGTTGTTCAAGTTATATGAGGAAGCCCAGTACATTTTGATCATGGGCAAGGTTGTGCGTCTGGAAGTAGCGGACAATGTTTTGAGCGAAGACGGTGACTTGGATAACGCCAAGGCTCGCCCCCTGATGATGACGGGTACCCGCAAGGGGATGAATTTTTGCAAGGTATCGGATTTGAACTGTTTCGAACCGTTCAGCGCCATGTTTCCCGACAACCATGATCCGCTCGGAAAAAAATATCGTAAAGATTGATCGTTAAAACAGTACCGCGATCGGAAAAAATGTCAACGATTCGATTGCGGTACCGTTTTTATTGAGAGATTTTAACTACATGTCAAAATGAATTACAAATCATACGATTCTCATGGAGACCAAAATTTGAATCGCCTAACTTGGGTCTTACTCGATTAAGGCTTCTAACCCATCGAATCGGTTGCCGTTCAGAAATAACGGTGCACCATTTTTATCTCTTCCGTTCCAAATGGCCTCAAATACCCTTGAATTCAACTCCTTGGTGCTTTTGTTCCAGATATCGGACATCATGTCCCGGTTGAATATGGGCAACACGGCGTCACTGACTTTACGGTTGACTCTTTTCTTTAACGAAAAAAAACTCTTGGCTCCTATTGCAGCCGCTAACGCGCCAACAATGGCAGTGGTCAAAAAAACCGGATTGACGGTGGTGGATATGACAATGAATAAGATCTTTGTTGTTTCCACCATCACCAGGGAAAAGACGATCGATGTGATAACACCACCAAGCAATGTCGCCAGGGAACCATATACTTGATCGTTGATGCTCCCCGAGCTTTGCCCAAGTAGGATTGACAAACCCGATTGATTAATGGACGCGCTGTTCCAGCTAACCTTCTTTGCAAAATCATCCAAAGAGTTTTGAACTTGATGCTGCAAACAGTTACAATAATTTCTGAGTGCATCTTCAAAATTATTCTTCACCGCAGGAGTTATTTTCTCTATGATTTGGAAGTTATATTTTTCGGCAAGTTCTCTTTTTTTGAAAAGATCGGCATAAGCAATATCCATATTGTTAATGGCGCTGCCAATGTGCTGCTTGACACATTTAATTTTCGATTCGGAAAGAAATATTCTTTGCGCCTGATCATAGGCGGTATCTATTGATTCCACCACCATGCTTCTCAAATATTCCTTGAACTTTTTTTGCTTCTGTCTTTTTAAGGGCTTCCCGGGGCGATAGTTTCCCTCACGCTTCTTGTTTATTACATCAAGCATGCCGCTGAAATCTTCAAACCACGCCGACATTTCGGCCGCCAATTGATTTTTAAGCATTGGTTGAATTCGATTTCCGATACGTGCCGCGCCAAAATGAATGGGTACGCTTTCAACGGGGAAATTTTCCTTTTTTAATCGTGTCAGCAGGTTCTTCTTGAATATGGGAAATGCCTGCTCCTCTCGCTTAATTCCCTTGACTTGCAGTGGATTGAAGGTGTCCATTTGATTGATCAAAACAGATATGCTTCCTCGAGCTTCACTTGATTTTATGTGCTTATAGGCGCCGCTCAAAAGGATTTTGGATTTTTCCATTACAATCAAGAGATTGTCCGCGTCTTTCAGCCAGGACGAAGTGCGTTCATGTAATTGCGTGCGACCATTGGGTTGCCAACCCTCGTAACCCGGCATGTCGAGGATCTTAACATTTTCAGGTAGCCAGGGCAGAGGCAGTCTTACATCGATATATTGGCAGATTCCTTTTCTGGCGCTTTTAAAGGCCGGGGCCCAGAAAGTCTTCTTGAGTTTGTTGATAAGTTCCCAATTTTGCGTTCTTTTCAAAGCACAAAGGATATCATCTTCCAAACAAGGCAGTTTTTCGTTTTTATTGATTTTGATGTTTTTTATTGTCGGGATGCCCTTCACCGGCTTGTTGTTATGGTCATTTGCACGGATGGTAGCGGCGCTGTCGTTTCTAATTACTATGGGAGCGGCGGTTGTGAGGCCGGTCCCTTCCGGTAAAATGGGTTTTCCTATAAGCAGATTCAACAATGCGGTTTTGCCGCTTCCTGTTGGGCCAACCACAACGATAGTGGGGCCATCTTTTATGAATTGGGGCTGGTGTTGATCCTGTTTTCGAGATGGAAGAAATTCACCAATAGTGTCCAGCAATCTTTCATTGCTATTGATAGAATTTGTATTCATTGTTTGCTCCAACGCTGAAAGAAGGGCCCAAATAAATCAGTCAAGTGGTCTATATGGCAGTGATGCACATTTTCTCACCAGATTCTCGTCCGTACATATTGCCGCAGATAGCGTCGGCCCTATTACCTCGGCACTTGGGGTATCGGTCGATTACTCATTTCTCTAAAGAGTATTTCTTGCATTTGATCGCGTGAGATGAGTTACACGCAATGGATCGGATGGTGGGTGCCGGCCTATTTATCAGGTAAGTACTAAAGATCGCGAGAAATTATTGGGGCGGGGGATTGACTGGCGGAATCGAAAATTCGGCTGATTTGCAAATCAGCGGTTTTATGATGATAGGGGCTGTCTGTGTCTGTCTGGGAGATTACTCGCCATCAAAACCACCCAAGCGCCCCATGCTCACGCAAAATATTGGCCCCGATAGTGAGGAGAACCACACCGCCGGTCAATTCCGCCCACCGGCCCAGTTTGGCCATGCCGCCGATGGCCTTGCCCAGATGCATGCCGGCCGTGGTGAAGGCGCCGGCCACGATTCCGATGATCAGGGCCGGCGTCCAGATGGACACATTGATCATGGAGAGGCTCAGTCCCACGGCCAGTGCATCAATGCTGGTGGCCACGGAAAGCATAACCAGTGTCATGCCCCGGGTAGGGTCCTTGTACGTTTCTTCCTCCTGCTCGCCCTTGATGGCAGAGCGCAGCATGCCCTGGGCCACGAAGGCCAATAGTGCGAAGGCGATCCAGTGATCCCAGGCTTCGATGCGGCTCCTGACGGTCAGTCCGGCGCTCCAGCCGATAATGGGCATCAGGGCCTGGAACAGTCCGAAATGCCAGGCCAGCCGAAACGTCTGGCGCAGGCTGACGGCTTTAAGCGTCACGCCGGCGGCGATGGAAACCGCGAAGGCGTCCATGGCCAGGGCCACGGCAATGGCCAGGGTATTAATCATTTCCAATGGTTCTTTTCTCGTTAAAACTAAAACCGGTATGGTGCAATTGGCACCATACCGGCCTATAATGATTTATGCGTTAAAACGGCACAATGCTAGCGCATTGCCGCCCGGGGGGCTTTGCCGGCAAGCGGGTTGTAAAGCTTCATGATGGCAAACTTCATTACATCCAAGGTTTTCATTTCGGCAACGATTCCAACCAGCGTTTTTTCCGCTTCCTCGGGCAACACGCACGCCTTGGAATCGTCAACCGCAAGATCGGAAAACCCCTTGCACAGCTTTTTATATTCCTTTTTGGTCATCTCCACCTGAATCGCATCCTTGCCGTCAATGGAAACAATGCTGTCGGCCAGGCCCGCGTCCGTGATTGCCGCTTTTTTTTCCTCATCCAGAAACACGTTAATGAAATAATCCGCCATCTTTCTTCACTCCTTTTTATGTTGTTAATACAAGTGGAGCAAAAACACCTCGACTGGCATTACTTATGTAAAAACGATCAATGCGTCAACCTTGACGGATTCATAAAAAGCCCGATATCGGCGCCTGCGCTTCATCCTTCGTCATTGCAAAGTACGATAAGTGCGCCTCATTCCTCAGGATTCGCAAACCTTGATCTCGGGGGGGTACGAATCCGCTCGAGCGGCGACTTTTTACGAGTACATCAACCTTGATTCATTCACCAGCACTTCTCGGCCTTGGGGTAACTTCCTAACAATTTAACGAAAACGGCGTGCAAGGTCAGTTCTCCGATGGCTGCCTTGACCCCGTCGTCGTCAATGCCGGCCTCGAAGGCTGCATAAAATACGTATTCCCAGGGGTTTTCAGGAACGGGGCGCGACTCCAGCTTGGTGAGGTTCAGGTTGTATTTTTGGAAAATCTTGAGGCAATCCACAAGCGCGCCGGGATAGTGGCGGGTTTTGAAAGCAACCGTGGTTTTGTTGGCTTTAAGGTCTTCCGGAGCGTTCTCTTTTTTGGCGATAACGAAAAAGCGGGTGGTGTTGGAAACGTTGGACTGGATGTTGCGCTCCAGGATGTCCATGCCGTAGATCTCGGCGCACAGCTCCGAGGCGATCGCCGCGCAATCCTCGCGATCCTCGTCGGCAACGGTCTGGGCCGATCCGGCGGTATCGTAGGTGGGCCTCATTTTAATGCCGTGGGCCTTGAGAAAATCCTTGCATTGCTTCAGGGCATGGGGATGGGAAAAGGCCTCGGTGATCGCTTCCAGGCGGACGCCTTTCTTGGCCAGCAACGTGTGGCGCACTGGAAGGTACACCTCGCCGATGACAAACACGTCGTTGGCAAGAAGCAGATCGTAGTTCTCGACCACGGTGCCGGCAATGGTGTTCTCCACGGGGATAAAGCCGAACCTCACCGCATCGTCGATCACTGCCGCGAACACCTCATCGAACGTCTCGCAACTGATCGCTTCGACGTCCTTGCCAAAGTGCTCATGGAGGGCCATTTCGCTATAGGCCCCGCGAATTCCCTGGAATGCGATTTTCATTTGTTCAGCCTTTCATGGATGCCGGTCATGGCATCGATAAACGCCTGGCGCTTTTGCCGGGCATAGGGGTTATGGGTGTGCATGTCCTCGAAGAGCTGCCAGGTATCGTGGCTGACCACTCCTAGGATATGCATTAATCGTTTGTAGCCCTCGGTGTCGATATCGATATCCGTCGCCCCGAAGGCCGAGAGCGAGCGACCGATAAAATGGGTGAGAGAGAGGGTGACGGCGATTTTTTCGTCGTGCTCCTCGGGCGTGGCGCGAATGACGACCAGCCCCTTTCTCTCGAGCCAGGCGGCAATGTCGGCATAGCGATCCTCGTCGATGCGTTCGGGGCAAAGCACGATTTTGCATCCTGCAAGGGACTCGGCGGCACTGTCCGGCCCGAACATGGGGTGGGTGGGCAGGATCGATACACTTGCCGGCAAACACTCACGCATCCACTCAACCGGGTAGACTTTTACCGAACAGACATCCATCACTAGGGCGTTCGGCCTGAGCAGAGGCGCCACCCTGGCGAGGATTTCGCGCATGGCCGAGATGGGGGTGCAGAGCAGAACCATCTGCTGTCCGCACGTTTCTTCAAAAGACGCCGGCTGGGCGCCGCAAGCGCGGACAGCCTCATCCTTGTCACCGCGGGTAGCCACGATAACCGGAAAATCAGGAGCCATGTAACGGGCGGCCAGTTGACCGAAACGCCCGAAGCCGATAATACCGATACCCATCACAATACCTCTCGAATTTTCTTGAATGCTTCAGTGAGCTGTTCCTGTGGTGCGGCAAAGCAGATGCGCACATGGCCGTCCAGGCCGAAATCCTCACCGGGAACCATGGCCACGCCGGTCTGCTCCAGAATGCGGGTCGCGAACCCCCCCGATGTCTCACCAGGTTCAAGGTGGCCGGAAACATCAGGAAAAAGATAAAACGCCCCCTGGGGCCGCACACAGGGAAACAGGCCGTCTATTTCTTTCATGGCCAGATCCCGCTTTCGCTGAAGCTCGGCCCTTCTCCGGATCAGCAGGGTTTCATCCATGGAAAGGGCCGCCAGAGCGCCGTATTGGGCAAAGGTGCAGACATTGCCGGTGAGATGGCTGTGCAGGCGGATCATGGCCTTGGCCACGGCCACCGGCGCAACTGCATAACCCAGTCGAAAGCCGGTCATAGAATAGTGCTTGGAAAAGCTGCGTGTGAGAATTGTTCGGTTCCGACTATCGGGAATGCCATACAAGCTGGCGCTGGGAGCATTGTCGTAAACGAAAAAATCGTAGGCTTCATCAGCTACGAGAAAAAGATCGTGCCGCTCGGCCAGACGGGCAATTGCCTCCAGGTCCTCTCGCGGGTAGACGGCGCCGGTGGGGTTGTTGGGCGAATTGATCAAAATGGCCCGGGTGCGATCGGTGATGGCGGCCGCCATGGTATCGAGATTCAACTGGTGGTCCCTGGTGGGCACCGGCACCGCCTGGCCGCCGGCCATTTTGATCTGCTCGGTGAAGCTCACCCAGCAGGGCGTGGGCACGATCACCTCGTCACCGGGATCGCAAACGGTCTGGAAGATCGTGTACAGGGCCTGTTTAGAACCGTTGAAGACCACGATGTTGTCGGCGGTGCACTCCTCGAATTGTTCAGCCAGGGCCTGGCGCAGGGCAGGCAGACCGGGAATTTCGCTGTAACGGGTTGCCTGGCGCTTCAAGGCGTCCTGGGTGGCCTCGATAATCGGGCCGGGGGTGTCGAATTCAGGCTCGCCGATGGCCAGGCTGATCACCTGACGCCCCTGTCTTTTGAGTTCAGCCATCAACGGAATGAACCTAGCGGTTTTTGAGCCTTCAATGGATTCAATGCGCTGGGATAGGTTCATTTGTTATCACGCTCCTCACCGGGAAAAGCCAGTCCGGCAATCGCCCTCTGACGAAGGGCCTCGTCGGCCAATACCAGTGCGGTCATGGTCTCAACGATGGGCACGGCACGAGGCACCACGCAAGGATCGTGGCGCCCCTTGGCCTCCAGGGTGACCGGATTGCCTTCGAAATCAACGGTTGACTGCGGCAGGCCGATGGTGGCCGTCGGTTTGAAGGCCACTCGGAAGCGAATCGTCTGACCGTTGGAAATGCCGCCCTGAATCCCACCACTGTTGTTGGTGAGGGTCGTCAAATGACCATCCCCGGCCGAAAAGACATCGTTGTGCGCCGAGCCCTTAAGACGTGTACCGGCGAATCCTGAACCGATTTCGAACCCTTTGGTGGCGGGAATGGACAGCATGGCCTGAGCCAACCGAGCCTCCAGTTTATCAAATACCGGATCACCCCAGCCGGCCGGAACACCCCTGCACACACAGGTGAGGATGCCGCCGACACTGTCTTTTTCCTCCTTAACCCGCGCCACCAGTTCCGTCATGCGTGCGTCAGCTTCGGCGTCCGGGCAACGCATGAGGTTTTGATCGACCATTTGCCTGGAAAGGGTTTGCTCGTCGAGGTCAGGACAAACGATTTCATTCACCGCGCTCACCCAGGCAACAATTTCGATACCCCATAGCAAGCGCAGCATTTTCTCCGCCACAGCGCCGGCAGCCACGCGGCCGATGCTCTCCCGGGCGCTGGAGCGCCCGCCGCCGGAGGAGGCGCGGATGCCGTATTTCATCTGGTAGGTGTAATCGGCGTGGGAAGGCCGGGGAATATTGCTCATCTCCTTATAGTCGCCGGGCCGCTGATCCTTGTTGGGCACGAACAGGCCGATGGGCGTGCCCAGGGTCAGGCCCTTTTCCACGCCGGAAAGAATCGTCACCCGGTCGCTTTCCTTTCGGTCGGTGGTCAGCTTGCTTTGGCCCGGTTTTCGGCGATCCAGCTGGGGCTGAATATCTTCCTCGGAGAGGGGCATACCCGGCGGACAGCCGTCAAGAATGGCGCCCACGCCCTTGCAGTGCGATTCGCCAAAAGTGGAGATTTTAAAAAGCGTTCCGAAACTACTGGACATTGTTTTCCTCCGATTAAAAAAGGCCGGGGAGATGTTCTCCACGGCCTTAAAATAAAGAAGCCGTGGGGTTTGTTGGTCCACCCACGGCTTGGTTTGTCTGTTTGGTTTTTCAGGACATTCAGCGCGCGCCGGGCAGACCCTTGCTAAAAAAGCAATAAAAGTAAAAAAAGAAGTGGCTGCTAAAGCGCGTCATGGTTTCCATATCCCGATAAAATTAAAATACAAGTTGAAGATACAGAGCAGATTTATGCCTGTCAAGGGAAATGTCAGGGCGTACGTTATCGCGCGCACCCTGACCTATGGCTAATGGCTAAAAGCTGACGGCTAATCGCTTAACTTAGCGCTTAATCTTTCTGGCAATCTTTGATAGGAAGCTGTTGTGCAACTCAATAAAACTGCAAACAATCGGACGATATGAAAAAGCCCAATATCATTCTGACCGGATTTATGGGGACGGGCAAAACCACCATTGGTAAACGCCTGGCCAAACAACTTGATTACGATTTCATCGACACCGATGACATGATCGTGGAGAGGGCCGGCCGGTCGATACCGGAAATATTCAAGGATCTGGGCGAGAAGGCTTTCCGCGAAATGGAAACCGCCATCGCGCGTGAGGTCGCCGATATGCAGGGGCAGGTGGTCGCCACCGGAGGCCGATTGATGCTCGATCCGAGCAATGCCGCCGCGCTGACCAAAACCGGCCGTGTGTTCTGCCTGATCGCCACGCCGGAAGAGATTCTCGATCGGGTCTCCAGGGACACCGGCCATGAGCGGCCGCTGCTGGCCGTGGATAACCCGATGGGCCGTATTGTCGAATTGATGGACCAGCGCAAAGATGGGTACGGCCAATTTCCCCCAATGGTCACTTCCCGGAAATCGCCCGACGAGATTACCAAAACCCTGATCGGCATCTTTCAGGCCGATCCGGATCTGCGGATACCGATTACAGCGCCGGATACACACTACGAGTATATCGTCGGCGGCGGCCTTTTGCCTTTCGTGACCGGTCTCGCCGGAATCGTCGGTCCGGTGGCGGTAATCACCGACACCAACACCGGGCCTTTGTATGCGCAGAGCTGCGGTCCGGCGGCCACAGTGATCACCATACCGCCCGGTCAGCAACAAAAAAGTCTGGCCACCGTGGAGAACATCTGCAGTGATCTGGTGGAAAAGGGATTTGACCGCAGCGGCACGATTATTGGCCTGGGCGGTTCAGTGATCAGCGGAATCGCAGGATTCGTGGCGTCGGTTTATATGCGGGGCGTGGATCTGGTGCACTGCCCGACCAGCCTTTTGTCCATGATCGACACGAGCATCGGCGGCAAGTCAGGTATCAACCTGCCCCAGGGTAAAAACCTGTTGGGCGCGTTCAAGCAGCCCAAGGCCGTGATCGCCGATGTGGCGACCCTGCAAAGCCTATCTCCGGAGGAGTTCTCCCATGGCATGGCCGAAGTGATCAAGCACGCGCTGATCGGCGGCGGAACGCTTTTCAGGCAAATCGAACAGGGCTGCTGGATATGGGATGCCGCCTCGGGCCAGCCCTCCCTGTCCGTTCTACAAGATCTGGTGGCCCAGGCCATCCGGGTGAAGGTTCAAATTGTCCAGGACGATCCCTTTGAAAAAGGACGGCGGGCCGTTCTGAATCTGGGGCATACCTTCGCCCATGCCATCGAGCAGGTCAGCCGCCATGCCATCTACCACGGAGAAGCAGTTGCCATGGGGCTGACGGCGGCGGCCAACTTGTCGGCGCGACTCGGCCATTGCCGGCCGGCGTTGCAGGAGAAGATCGAGGCCATGCTTAACTTGGTATCGCTTCCCACCCGTATTCCAAATGAGGTGGATCCGCATCGGTTGCTCGAAGCGATGGCCACGGACAAGAAAAAAAGGGCGGGCCGCATTCACTTTGTTCTCATGCGGGATGTCGGGGATACCTTCGTTACCGATGCCGTCGATCCGTCTATGGTAATCGAAACACTTCGGGACTTGAAGGGATAGGCACTTCTCATTCCCCTGAACACAGGCACTGCATCCAGATGCGTTCCTCGGCTTCGTCCCCGGCACCCGACGGCGACATGTCGGATGCCAGGGGATTTACCGGATCGAGATATTGCCGCATGCCGGCCAGGATGGTTTCGTTTGCATCAAACGACCGGATCTCCCCTTGATGCTTGTATATCGAAACGCCCTTGACCCGAACTTCGAAAAAATCGTCTTCTCGTGCTACCATTTCCGCCGTGACATCGAAAACACGTTTGATCCCGTCGGCCAGGATGGCGGCGGCATACTGATGCCCCCAGACGTTGCCACGGGCGATGGTGACGATTGCCGGTTTCATCAGTAGAGCAGAGACATTGCCTGGCGCAGATCGCCGATGGGAATCTGGCCCGGCGCCGACGACGCCTGCCCGATGGCAAAAGTGATGTCGGAACCGAAAAGGCCGCCGGCCATACGTGTAATGACCCCTTCCCGGGCCATTGACATGGTGACAATGGGCACAGACAGTGCTTCGGTTCGAGCCTTGAGGGTCGCCTGGAGCAGGGTGAGAACATCCGCGACGTTTTCCGGCATCGCCGCCACCTTGGCGATATCGGCACCCATGGTTTGGGCCTGTTGAAGCTTGTTGAAGATAATGTCTTCGCCGGGAGTCTTTTTGAAATCGTGGTAGGAAAGAATCAGTTTGACCCCATTTGCCCTGGCTGCAGTGCGGACCGCGTCGATGAAGGTTTCCTCATTCCTCAATTCGATATCCACGATATCGACCTTGCCGGATTTAATCGCCGCATCAATGACGGAAAGGCGGGTTTCCTGGGACAAGGGCTGCATACCGCCCTCGGCTTCGATACGGCAGGTGAAAATCAGCGGGATATCGCCAATGGCCTCGCGCATGGCATCCAAAGCCGCCAGGCAAGTTGCAGTATCCTCAATGGTCTTGTAACCGTCCACCCGCCACTCGACAATATCCGGCGAAAGCGGTTTCAAAATCTCCACCTGTTCGAGTAGTGCTTTCGTATCTGCGGCCACCACCGGTATACAGACCAAGGGATCCGGTCCACCAATGACGGCGTTGCGCACGATCACCTGGGTTTTGCATTGAAGTCTCAATCATTTCTCCTTTCCAGGCTGAAAATGCGCGATTCCATTTGAAACCCGTCATGCAGGATCTCGCCTTTGAGCAGTAGACCTGCCCGGCTTTCTTTTAATTGCATGATCGAAATCCATGTCCAAATAGATACAGCGGCATTGAACCCGTAGAGCATTTGGGGTAATGATACAAAAAACAGGATTTGTTGATTTTTTAATACAAATCAATACTTAATGGAAACCAAACGTCAATATACAAACATAGCCTCCACCACTCAAGAAGGACACCGTCTGCCCGCTGCACCGGTAGTTGGAAGGATAAGTCGAATCAATGCAAGTATTTTCCACCATCATTCCGATTTTTTTCGTTGTGATTCTGGGCTTTATCGCCCGTAAAAAAGGCTTCATGCCAACCGAGTTCCTCAGTCCGGCCAACCGCCTGGTCTATTACCTGGCGATACCGGCGCTGATTTTTCGCGCGGTGGCCAAAGCTTCATTTGTAACGGAGTTCAATCCCACCGTCCTGTTGGTTGTGCTTTCATCTGCGTTTCTGGCTTACCTGGGCGCATGGATCGGCGGCCATTTCACCCGTTGGCCCACAGCCCGTATCGGCTCTTTCATCCAGTGCTCCGCACACGGCAATCTCGGATATATCGGTATCCCGGTTGCGTTCTATTTCATCGGAAGCAGCGGCCTGGCTAAGGCAAGCATACTGGCTGGATTTCTCATGATCATGCAGAACATCCTGTCCGTCCTTGCGCTGCAGGCCCATTCCTCGGCAGAGAGGAACCGGGGCCATAAAATACGGGATATGGCAGAAAAATTGATACACAATCCGATCATCATCTCCGCGGCAGCCGGCATGGTCGTTTCGTTTTTCCAAATTCCCCTGCCTGCCGTTTTGCATCGCTTTCTGGATATCCTCAGCGGCCTGGCCCCGCCAATGTCGCTGTTGCTTATCGGAGCGTCTCTCTCCATTCAGGTCATGCGAAAAAACATAAGCTCCGTGGCGGGCGCCGTGGCCATCAAACTCATCGGATTGCCCCTTGTCGGTTTTGCGGCCTTCACGCTCCTGGGAGTTCCGGCGGATCAATACCTGCCGGGCCTGATTCTATTGGCCACGCCGACGGCAACGGTTGCCTATGTGATGGCCAGGGAGATGCATGGCGACGATGAATTTGCCGTGGCCGACATATCGACCAGCACCATCATGTCCGCCTTTACCTATATAATTTGGCTGCATATTGTTGGCTAATATAGTGTTTGCCAAACCTCCCAGAAGTTGGGGAAGGATTTCTCCACGCAATCCGGGTCTTTAATTTTAAGGCCGGGAACCATCAACCCCGCCATGGCAAAACTCATTGCCATGCGGTGATCGTCATAGGTGTCGATTTCAGCGGCCCGGGGTGTTCCGCCGGTAACCAGCAGACGATCCTCCTCGGCGACGGCCTCGATGCCCATTTTTCTAAGCTCGGTGCAGGTGGCGGTCAACCGGTCGCTCTCCTTGGCCTTTAGATGCGCCACGTTTTCGATCACCGTCGTGCCCTGGGCAAAGGCCGCCACAACAGCAAGAGTGGGCACCATGTCGGGCATGTCGGCCATGTCAACGGTCACGGCCTTCAGCTTGCCGCCGGTCACGGTGATGCCGTTTGCATCCTCATCCACCCGGCAGCCCATTTTCTCGAACACTTTGGCCAGGCCCACATCGCCCTGGCTGGAGGCGCTGGTGACGCCATCCACGGTAACGCTACCGCCGGTTATTGCTGCCGCGCCCCAGAAATAACCGGCCTGGGAGGCGTCCGGCTCCACGGTGTAGTCCCCGGCACGATAAGCTTGGCCACCGGCCACTTCGAAGTGAGTATAACCGTCTCGTTTGATCTCGATCCCGAAATTGGTCAAAATGTCCACGGTCATGTCCACATAGGGACGGGATACCGGGCCGTGGGAAACAGAGATGGACAGGCCTTTCTCGGTGCAGGGGGCCATGAGTAGAAGCCCCGACAGAAACTGGCTGCTCACGCTGCAATTGATGGAAACTTCGCGACCTGGAATCTGTCCGGCAGCAATACAAACCGGTGGACAGCCTTTTTGCTCCAAGGCGCGGGCATCGATGCCCAACTGGTTCAGGGCATCCAGCAAATGGCCGATGGGCCTGTGATACATTCGCGGCGTACCTGTCAGTGTATAGGCGCCGTGCCCCAGGGCCGCCACGCCAGTCAAAAGGCGCATGGAGGTGCCCGAGTTGGCCAGATAGATCTCTTCATCGCAGGGCTTGAAACGACCGTTCAATCCCTGAACGCAAATAGTTTCCGTGCGGTCGTCAACCGATGCGCCCATTTTCTCCAGCGCCGCCAGGGTGAGCAGGGTGTCCTGGCTACGCAACGGCCGCCGAACCGTGCAGGGGCCGTTGGAGAGGGCTGCGGCGATCAAGGTACGGTGAGTGTAGCTTTTGGAGCCAGGTACGCTGACCCGGCAGGTTCCGATCCGGTGGGGTTTGATTTCAATCATGGTTTTTTCCGTTGGCCATTAACTGTTAGCCGTTTGGTATCAATTTCCATTCGTAAAGCGATTCCGCTAATAGCTGGCAGCTAACTGCTAATCGCCTACCTCGACAATGCTTTCAAAACCACTTCCCGCATAACCTGGACCGGAGCCGATTCACCGGTCCAACGCTCGAACTGGATTGCCCCCTGGTGCACGAACATGGCCAGGCCGTCCACCGTTTGGCAGCCTTTTTCCCGGGCCGTTCGTAAAAGCCGGGTTTCGAGGGGGCTGTAGACGATGTCCATGACCGTCATGTCGCTTTTCAGGCAGTCCGGGGCAATCGGCATCTGATCCGTATTTGGGGTCATGCCAAGCGGTGTGGTGTTGACCAACACATCAATGTCTTTGCCGTCAAATGCATTTAGGGGGATGAACTCCCCTCCCAGCTCATCCGCCAGACGTTGCCCTCTTTCCGGGGTGCGATTGAAAATGGTCAGCCTTCCGCCATGCTGCTTGACCCCATGGGCAACGGCCCGAGCCGCGCCGCCGGCACCGAGCACGGCCACGTGTTTGCCTTCCACGGAGGTTTTTTCCAGCAGGGCCGTCATGACGCCCGGACTATCCGAATTGATCCCGATCAATCGCCCGTTGTCATTGACGATGGTATTCACGGCGCCGATCTGCCTGGCCGCGGGTTCGACCTCGTCAATCAAATCCATGATGGCGATCTTATGGGGAATGGTCACGCTGCATCCTGAAATATTCAGTGCCCGAATTCCCGCCACGGCCCCCTTTAAATCGGTAACGTGAAAGGCCACATACGCGCCGTCGATCCCCGTATGGGCGAAGGCCGTGTTGTGCATGATTGGGCTCAGGCTGTGGGCCACGGGATCTCCAATGACCGCGAAAAGCCGGGTACGGGGCGTGATGGACGACAAACAAGAAGATGAATTCATGGTTAAACCCCCTGTCCGAGCATGGGGTAGGACCCCAGGTTTTTAAGGTACAATGCATGGGGACGGATCAAATCGATGGCCTTGCGCACATCGTCATCCTCCTGATGACCCTCCAGATCGATAAAAAAGAAATGGCTCCAGCTTTCGTGGCGGGTGGGCCGCGATTCAATCTTGAGCAGGTTGATACCCGCATCGGTTATAGGTGCCAGGGCTTGGGCCAAGGCTCCTGGAACATGGGCCAGGGCGAACATCAGGGAGGTCTTGTCCTTGCCCGAGGGCCTGACCTTTTCCTTTCCGATCACCAGAAAGCGTGTGGGTGAACGCGAAAAATCCTCAATTTTCGAGGCAGCCGCTTCCAGGCCGAAAAGGGCCGATGCACCGACGCCGGCAATGGCCGCCACATCCTTTTGCACCTTTGCCTGCTTGACGGCAAAAGCGCTGGAGCCGCACTCCTTTAATTCGGCATCGGGAAGATGCTGATTAAACCAGATGCGGCACTGATTCAGGGCCGAGGAGTGGGCATACACCGTACGAATCGCAGAAAGACCGATTTCCTGGGCCAGAAGATCGTAGGAGACAGGCTGGTAGCGTTCGGCACAGATATACAGGTCCGATTCGAAAAACAGATCCAGGGTGTGGCGTACCGATCCTTCCACGGAGTTCTCCACCGGCACAACGCCGTAATCACAGGCGCCTTTTTGTACCTCGCTGAAAATGTCGCGGATGCTGGGCTGGGGAACATAGGTTACCGAATAACCGAACTGACTGGTGGCGGCCAGATGGGTGAAGGTTGCCTCGGGCCCAAGGTAGGCCACTCGCTGGGATGCCTGGATGGCCCGGCCCGCGGCAATGATGTCGATGAAGATGTGATGCAGCACGCCGGGATTGAGCGGGCCTTTGTTGCGGTCGGTCAGGCGCTTGAGGATTTCGCTTTCGCGGGAGCTGTCCACCACCTGATTGCCGCTGTTTTTCTTCAGCTCGCCGATGCGTTTGGCCAGATTTAGCCGCCGGTTGATCAATTCCAGGATGGTATTGTCCACGTCATCGATCTGGCGGCGGATATCGCCGATGTCGATCCCCTTTGGCAGGGGCGTTGATTTGCCTTTATTGTCCATGTTGGTTAGCCACTTTTCAATTTGCTCCGGTTGTAAACAAAAGGCCGCGGATTTTTTCTCCACGGCCTTTTAAAATGAAAAAGCCGTGGGGGTTAGGTCTGCCCACGGCTTGGTTTGATTTGTCGATACGATAGACGTTTCAGCGCGCGCCAGGCAGACCCTTGCTAAAAAAATAATAAAAGTAAAAATATCTGCCGGTGTAAAAATGAAACATGGAATCTATCCTTTTTTCTCGCTGATTCTGCTGAGAGATACAAACTCAATCGGCCCCTGTCAAGCTTTTTTAAAGGGTTTCGACTCGACCCTTTTCCGGCCCGGCAAAAACACACCGAACGCCAGACAGGTCCAAGCCGTAAGAAAAGCCAACCAGAAAACATCAATCACGCAATTGCCGATTGCCTGTTGCAGGACTTCGCGAGCGGTGTCGGTCAATCGTGCCTGGAGGTCCGGCCGGAAAAAATTTTCGAAGTTGCGGCGGATCAGTTCCAGAATGTCGGGAGCGATGGCGCCCTGAAGATTTGCCTGGTTGACGGCGTCCGCCACACCGGCGAATTTGGCCGTTACCAGGGCGCCTGAAATACCGATGCCCACCGTGCCGCCCAACGTACGCATGAACTGATGCGATGAGGTAGCCACGCCCAGGTCTTTCTGATCGACACTGTTCTGGACGATGAGAAGCGTTGAGATAGAGGTGAAGCCCATGCCCACACCGGCCAGGCCGATGGCAAGGGAACAGACCCAGAGGGCGGTGTCGGCGGTAAACCTGGCAGCCAGCGCACATCCGAGAATCAGAATCAAACTGCCGGCGATCGCCAAGGCTTTTTCACCTATCCGGTTGGCCATACGCCCGCAAAACAGTGCCCCGCCCGACCAGCCGAAGCTGAGCAGCACCATGACCAGTCCAAGTTGAAAAGGTGTTCGCCCAAGGGCGCCCTGAATGAACAGCGGGCTGAAGGCGGAGATGCAAAAGATGGCCATGCTGCTGAAAAAGACCAGGCCGTTGGCGGTGGTGAACCCCCGCGAGCGGAAAAAATCGAAACAGAAAATCGGATCGCTGCTGCGCTTTTCAGCCAGGTAAAAACCGATTGCCGAGACCGCGAACAGGGCCATCAGCCCGATCATCGGCAGGGACGTCCAGCCATGGGTCCGGCCGCCCAAAAGAAAAATAGTCAAAAAGGAGAGGATCGCCGCCACCAGGGTGAGGATGCCGGCATAATCAATTTCGATAACCGCGCGCTTCTCGCGGGTTTCGGTGAGAAAAAACCAGATCCCGGCCAGGGACACCAGCCCGATGGGGATGTTGATGTAAAAAATCCAGCGCCAGGAAACCCAACTGACGATGAACCCGCCCATGGGCGGCCCCAGCACGCTGGCCAGTCCCCAGACGAAACTGGCGTAGGACATCATGCGGCCGCGTTCTTCGGTCGTGCTGATATCCGAGAGCACAATGTAAACCAGGGCGAAGTTGCCACCAGCGCCAATGCCCTGAATCGCCCGGAACACAGTCAGGGCCAACATGCTGTGAGCCGTACCGGCCAGTAGTGATCCCACCAGAAAGATCAGGATGGAGATCACATAAAGGGTCCGGTTGGGAAAAAGGTCCGCCAGTTTGCCGAAAACCGGCAGGGCCACGGCCCGACTGAGTAAATAGGTGGAAAAAACCCAGCTATAAAGGTGCACGCCGCCCAGGTCGGCCACGATGGTGGGCATGGCAGCCCCCATGATCAGGGTGTCCAGGGCCGCCAGAAAAAGGGCCAGCAGGGTAGAGAGGATCACCGGCAGCCGGTTGTTGGGAATGTCGAGTTTCCAGGGGGGCATGATTCGCTTTACCACGTGAGCGGTTTTCCGGAAGGCGATCAAAGCGACTTTGATCGCGATGTGAATCACAGTTCGCAAGCGTTCCTGCGACATGGAGGACTCTTTTTATCATTTTCGTTTATGAGTTGGAAATAAAAAACGGGCTGCTTGATGATTGACCATCTTGTAAAAGCAAGAAATCGTCTGGGGCCGGGCTGCCAATCGCTATCAAAAAAAGAGCAGATAATACCGATGGCGAAGGCGGGAATGCGTATTTTAATGGGATTTACGTAAAAATAGAAAAACATCCTTGCATCTGCCGAGTAATCGTCTAATATAGTCTCACAACGGAATTTTCCCCATCGCTGAAGAGGTGCAGGAGTGCCCAAGAATATAACCATGCGGGATGTAGCGAGCCATGCCAGGGTTTCCATCGCGACCGTATCCCACGTCATCAACAAAACCAGACATGTAAATCAAAAAACGCGTGAAGCTGTGCTCAATGCCATAGACGAACTTGGATATATGGTGGCCTCGCCCGCGGCTCCCCGAAAGGCGAGCAAGCGGTTGATAGGCTTGATTATTGCCGATATCCGTGAGGATTTTTATACGGAAATCGTAAAGGCCGCCGAAACGACGGCCCGTGAAAACGGCTATTCCCTGATCTTATGCGACGCCGAGGACGATGAGAACAAGGAACTTTTTTACCTGCGGATGCTCATGGAGCAAGGTGTTCAGGGCATCATCCTGGCGCCAATCAATCATGCTTCGCCCCCCGCCTTGCTCAAGCAGGCAGAGCTTCCTATTGTTCTGATCGATCGCTGCTACCAAGGGCAACCCTATGATTTTATTGGCATCGATAACTTTTCCGCGGGGCGCGAGGCCACCCTTCATCTATTGCGTCAAGGCGCATCACGGATAGGGTTTATTGGTTATGATGACTCGGTGTTCACCATTCAAAAAAGAATTCTTGGATATCTTGACGCCCTTGAGATTTCGGGCAGGAAAGAGGAGCCGCAGGTGCTGCGCCTGAAGTACCATACCGACCGCGGCCCTGGAAAAATTGCCTCCATGGTCGGCGAACACCGCCTGGACGGGCTGGTTTGCGGAACAAGCCATGCCTGTTACGAAACCGTTGCCGCGCTCCGGGAGCACAATATCCGGATTCCCGATGATGTCCAGATTATCAGTTTTGACGAAAACAAATGGTTTGAATTTCTGCCTTTTCCTCTCTCTGTGATTCAGCAGCCGACCGCTGAAATCGGCACCCTTTCCGTTGAATTTGTCATCAATAAGATTCGCAATCCGCAGCTGCTAAAAAGACCTCCCCGTTCTGTCCTATTAAACGTAACAACCGTCAGTCGCTGATTTTTTAAACAGGTAACAGCGAAAAAACAGTTTGACATAATTTACGTAACAGACAATAGTGCGGCCAAATCCTAATCACGCCCTTGCCGGTCATGCGGTGGAAAGCTCGCTTTTCCCGTTTTGCGCAAGGGAGCGGTAAAGGGAGGGGAGGCATGACAAACAAACCGATTCTGGAAGTCAAAAATATCAGCAAGTCCTTTCCAGGGGTCAAGGCGCTTGAAGATATCTGCTTTTCGGTAAAGCCGGGCACGGTTCATGTGTTATGCGGGGAAAACGGCGCCGGCAAATCCACCCTGATGAAAATCATCAACGGCCTGCACCAGGCAGACAGCGGCGAAATATTTGTCCAAGGCCGGAAGGTTTCCATCCAGTCACCCATAAAAGCGGCCGAACTGGGCATCTCCATGATTTTTCAGGAATTGAATTACACTCCTGAAATGACCATCGAAGAGAGTTTGTTCATCGGCCATCTGCCCAAAACGCGTTTCGGTCTGGTTGACTGGAAAACCATTCGCCGTAAAACCCTTGACCTTTTAAAGCAGGAAAACCTCCCCTACGACCCCGAAACCAAACTTAAAGACCTGTCGGTTTCCAACCTGCAGATGCTCGAAATTCTGAAAGCCATCTCCAGGGACGCGGATATCCTGATCATGGATGAGCCAACCTCGTCCATCGCCCTTAAAGAGGTGGAAGTCCTGTTCGAAAAGATCGAAGCGCTTCGAAAAAGGGGCAAGGGCATCGTCTACATATCCCATAAGATGGACGAAATTTTTCGCATCGCCGATGAAATCTCCATTCTGCGGGACGGCATGATCGTGGAGACACGCCCCAAGGAGCTGTTCGACATCGACGCGGTGATCGCTCTCATGGTCGGCCGCAAGCTCGGCAAGTCGTATCCTAAAAAAGAGATTCCCCTGGGGGAAAACGTGCTGGAAGTCGAGGGGCTCAGCGGCCCCGCCGGTTTTCAGGACATCGATTTTCATGTGCGGGCAGGCGAAATCATCGGTTTTGCCGGACTGGTCGGCTCGGGGCGGACCGAAATGGTGCGGGCCTTGTTCGGGCTGGACGAACACAGCCGGGGCACGGTCAAACGTCAGGGCAAACCCATAAAACTACGCAACGTTCAGGACAGCATCAAAAACGGCATTGTCATGCTGTCCGAGGATCGGCGGCGTTTTGGCCTGGTTTTGATCCGGGACGTAAAAGAGAACGTGACGCTGGCCGCACAGGAGAAATACTTCCACGGCGGCCGGCTGCATGCGGATCAGGAACGCTCGGCTGTCGAAAAAATCTGCAAACGAATCAATGTCAAGACGCCCTCCATCGATACCCAGGTAAGCACTCTCAGCGGCGGTAATCAGCAGAAAATCGTTCTTTCCAAATGGATGATGCGTGATCCGGATATCCTCATTCTCGATGAGCCCACCCGGGGCATCGATGTGGGCGCAAAGTTTGAAATTTACAAGCTGATGACGGAGATCGTCGAAGAGGGCAAAGCGATCGTCATGGTCTCTTCGGAGCTTCCGGAGCTCATCGGCATGTGTGATCGTATATACGTCATGGCCGAGGGGAGGATCTCCGGAGAACTATCAAGGGAGGCGTTTTCCCAGGAGAGGATAATGCGCCACGCAATGAAGATCTAAAAGGGGGAGAACCATGTTTAACCTATCATCGGAAAAAATGCAGGCGCTGCGGTCCAGATATTCCATTTATCTGGTGCTGATCTTCATGATCGTTGTCTGTAATTTTCTCAATGAAAATTTCCTTTCCACCCGCAACCTGGCCAATATCTCCGCGCAAATCTCCGTGACCACCATCCTTGCCTTCGGTGAGACCATCCTCATCATCGGCGGCATGCTCGACCTCTCTTGCGGCTCCGTTCTGGCCCTGTCCGGGCTGATGTCGGTATTTTTTTTCAAGGAGACCGGCTCCATGGCATTCGCCTTTGCCGTGGGCCTTTTCTTCGGGATGCTCTGCAATTATGTCAACGGCATCCTCGTCCGCTATTTTAAGACACCACCCTTTATCGCCACCCTGGCCATGCTGACCATGGCAAGGGGAACAGCCCTGCTTTTCACCAAGGGAAGAAATATTTATCAGATTGGCGATTATGTATGGTTTGGCCAGGGCAAGCTGGGATTCATTCCTATTCCGGTGATTTTTATGATCCTGGTGGGCATTCTCACCTGGTTTATCCTTTGTCATACCAGCTTTGGACGCTCGCTGTACGCGGTGGGCGGCAATGAAGAGGCCGCCCGGGCATCCGGCATCAATGTGGGGCGCATCCAGATCGGCGCCTATCTGATCAACGGCGCATTCGTTGGTTTGGCCGGTATTCTGCTCATGTCCCGCACCAATGTCGGCGCGCCCAACGCGGGCGTTTCATACGAATTCGAGGCCCTCACGGCGGCCATCATCGGGGGCACCAGTTTTTCCGGCGGCCTGGGAACGGCCGGCGGCACGCTGGCCGGCGCCTTTATTGTTGGATTCTTGAACAATATCATGAACCTGACCGGGGTGAACTCCTATCTGCAACAGGTCATCAAAGGCGCGATAATCGCTCTGGCGGTCATTTATGATATTTGGGCCAAAAACAAGCGCACCCGCAAGGGCTTGATCGCCGTGAAAAAAGCTACGGCCGAGGAGCCGCCAACCAAAACCGAGGGGTAACACCCCCTGCAATCCTGGGGGTGTTTTTGTGTCCGAGGACACGCTATTTTTTCTCTAAAGAGGAGTAACGATCATGAAAATCATTCGCAGCATTTTCTTTATTGCAGCCCTTTGCCTGATCATGGCCACGGCCGTCCAAGCAAAAACATACAAGGTTGCCTTTATCGCAAGGGCTCAGGCCGACTCTTTTGCCGCCTGGCTCGCCAACGGCATCGAGGAAGAGGCGGACAAATATCCGGACCTCAAGGTCGATGTCATGGACAGCCAGGCCGACGACGCCAAGGAGAACGCCTTCATCGAAAACGCCATCGCCAACAATTACGATCTGATCATCGTGCAGCCCAACAACGGTGAGGCCCAGCGTCCCTACGTGGAAAAAGTGGTCAAAGCAGGCATCCCGGTGATCACCACCAACGCCCGTATCAAGGATATTCCAGGATCATCTTCCGTTGATGCCGATCCATACGAGCAGGGCGCGGTCAATGCCCGTCTGGCTCTGGAGCAGGTTCCCCAGGGCGCCAACGCCGTGGTCCTGAATGGTCCTTCCGGCAACATGCACGCCGATATGCGTCGTGAAGCGTGGCAAAAGGAGTTTTTCGACAAACGCCCGGATGTGAAGATCGTCGGCGAGCAGATCGCTCACTGGAACAAGGAAGAAGCCATGCGTTACATGGAGGACTGGGTTCAGGCCAATGACAAGATCGATGTCATCGTCTCCATGAACGACAACATGTGCGCCGGCGCCCTGGAAGTCATCAAGGGCGACCCCAAATTCGCCAATATCCTGAGCTACGGTGTGGACGGTACCGCCGAGGCCGTTCTGCTGATCAAGGCCGGCAAAATGACTGCCACCTCGCTCCAAAACGCCTATGACCTGGCCGAGAAGAACATCAAGGTCGCCCATGATTTGGTCACCGGTAAAATCAAGCAGATTGACACGGACATCGACTGCCCCCTGATTACCAAGGATAACGTGGACAAATACATCGAGATTCACAAAAAGTCGGGAGCGATCCAATAAGCGTCGCCGCTCCGAATAATGAATAAAGAGGGGCGGCGGGTTGCCGCCCCTTTGATTTTTTAAACAAGGATCAAACCATGAAAGCTGTTGTTCTGGAAAAAAAGGATGTCATCTCCATTCAGGATATGCCCATTCAGGGCAAAATGAATGCGGATAGTGTCCGCATAGCTGTAAAAAATGTCGGTATTTGCGGAAGTGACGTCCACTACTATACCCACGGCCGTATCGGCCATTTCGTCGTTGAAGCGCCGATGATTCTCGGTCATGAAGCCGCCGGTGAAATTCTCGAGGTGGGTGCCAATGTAAAAAAT
The DNA here is from genome assembly GCA_963668455.2 of uncultured Desulfosarcina sp. GTDB lineage: Bacteria > Desulfobacterota > Desulfobacteria > Desulfobacterales > Desulfosarcinaceae > Desulfosarcina. The sequence goes on along the minus strand of CAXXOY010000005.1, from coordinate 64,351 downwards.
CTCACCGTGGGAGACAAGGTGTGTATGGAACCCGGCATCCCCAATCCCAAATCACGGGCTTCCAAGATCGGCCTGTACAACCTCGATCCGGATGTCCAGTTCTGGGCCACGCCGCCGGTACACGGCTGCCTGATCGAAGAGGTTATCCATCCGGCCGAATTCACCTTCAAATTGCCGAATAACGTTTCCCTGGCCGAAGGCGCTTTGGTCGAACCTTTGGCCATCGGCCTGCAGGCGGCAAAAAAAGCAATGATCACACCTGGTGATGTGGCGGTGGTCATTGGTGCGGGCACCATTGGCATCATGTGCGCCATCTCCGCCATTGCCGGCGGATGCAGCCGGGTGTTCATTACCGATGTTAAAAAGGAGAAGCTCGATATTGCCGGCAGTTATCCCGGTGTCACTCCGATTCTTGTCAGCGAGACCGATCCGCTTGCCGTTGTTTTGGAAGCGACTCAGAATTGGGGCGCCGATGTCGTCATCGAAGCTTCCGGTTCGCCCGCTGTTTACAAAACCATCACCGATTACTGCTGCCCGGGCGGAACCATCGTCCTGGTCGGAATTCCCATCGATCCGGTGCCCATGGACGTGGCCATGATTCAGTCCAAGGAACTGACCCTGGCCTCGGTTTTCCGGTACGCCAACATCTACCCCCGGGCCATCGAGTTGATTGCCTCCGGGCAACTGGATGTCATACGGCTGGTAAGCGATATTTACTCCTTTGATCAATCCATCGAGGCTTTTGACAGGGCGAAGGAGCTCCGGCCAAGCGACGTCAAGATTCAAATCGAACTGTAGGTAACTTTCATGAGCGACTACCTGTTGGGAATCGACATCGGCAGCTCATCCATCAAGGCTAGCGTTATCAACGCCGGAAGCGGAGAAGTCGTCGCTTCCGGCTCTTCTCCTGCCTCGGAGATGAAGATTACGGCCCGAAAAACCGGCTGGGCGGAACAGCACCCCGATCTCTGGTGGCGTCACATCAGGCTTTCCCTCGAACAAATCGCGGCTCAAAAGCCGGATGCCTTGAAACAGGTCCAGGCCATCGGCATTGCCTATCAGATGCACGGCCTGGTGGCGATTGACAAAGGCGGACGGCCCCTGCGCGATGCCATTATCTGGTGCGACAGCCGAGCGGTTCCATACGGCAACAATGCCTTCAGGGAAATCGGGGAGAAGCGCTGCCTGCAAAGTCTGCTCAACTCTCCGGGAAACTTTACCGCCGCAAAACTGGCCTGGGTCAAGGATCGGGAACCTCAACTGTTTGCGCGGATCAAGAAGATCATGCTGCCCGGCGAGTATATTGCGTACCGGCTTACCGGCGAGGCTGTCACCACGCCCAGTGGATTGAGTGAGGGCATTCTCTGGGACTGCCGGGCCCAGACGCCGGCTAAGTTTCTGCTCGATTATTTTGGCTTTGATCCAACGCTGCTTGCCAGGGTTGAGCCGGTCTTTGCCGAGCATGGACGGGTTCGTAGGCAAGTTGCGGACGAATTGGGGCTCCCGTCAAATATCCCGGTCAGCTATCGGGCGGGTGATCAGCCCAACAACGCCTTTTCCCTGAATGTTTTGCAGCCCGGAGAGGCGGCCACCACGGCGGGAACCTCCGGTGTCGTTTACGGTATCGCGGACCAGGCGCTGTACGATCCGCGCTCACGGGTCAACACCTTCGTGCATGTCAACCACCGATCCGATGACCCGCGTTACGGGATTCTGCTCTGCCTGAACGGTACCGGCAGCCTCAACCAGTGGCTGAAGCGCTGCCTGAGTATGGAGCAGACCATTGCCTATGAAGCCATGAACGAGATGGCCGCCACTGCGCCTCCCGGTTCGGAGGGCCTGCATTTCTACCCATATGGCAACGGCGCTGAACGAACCCTGGAAAACCGCAACCCCGGCGCCATGCTGGAAGGGCTGAACTTCAACATACACGCTCGGGGACATTTCCTGCGGGCCGCCCAGGAGGGCATCGTGTACGCCCTTTTCTACGGCATGGAAATCATGCGCGAGATGGGCATGGAGATAAAAACCGTCAAGGCCGGTAAGGCCAATATGTTTTTGAGTCCCCTGTTCCGAGAAACCTTTGCCAATGTCACCGGCGCCACCGTGCAGCTTTACAACACGGACGGTTCCATCGGCGCCGCGCGGGGCGCCGGCGTGGGGGCGGGTATTTATGCCTCCATGGATGAAGCCTTTACGCATCTTGAATGCCTTCAGACCATCGAACCCGAAAGCGATCTCGAAAAGCAGTATGGCGATCTGTACCAGGCCTGGAAGGAAAAATTGGAACTGCGCTTGGGGGACTTTCCTGTTCATTGTGAAGCGTGATTCCGGGTGAAGCGTGATTCCGGCAGGCTAAATATTTTTTGCCTTTATCTGAAAAAAAAAGAGCACACTAGTCATCGGCTAACATAAAATGTGCATTTATTAATAGAACCCACATGGACCTTCTCCTCTTGCGTCCATAATGCTTCCCGGTGAACCGGGCCGCTGCACAGGCGGCCCGGTTTCATTTTTAGGACACCTCATTTCCAATGCAAACAGCGGGCCTTAGACGGGTTTGCCAAACAGGCTCTGATGGATAAGCGATAGGGCTATCCCCCACATGGTCAGACAAACCAGGCTATCCAGAATGCGCCAGGCGATCGGCCGCCGGAAAAGCGGCGCCAGAAGGCGAGCCCCCAAACTCAGTGCAAGGAACCAGACAAGGGAAGCGAAGATCGCGCCGACGGCAAAGGCAAGACGGCCGGCGCCTGGGAATTGACCGGAAAGGCTGCCCAACAGCACCACGGTATCCAGGTAGACATGGGGGTTTAGCAGAGTGACGGCCAGGGTCGTCAGAACGGCGGCTCGGGCAGTGGTTACTTCCGCGCCATTGGTCTCAAGATGCCCGCCGGCAAGGGCCGATCTGAAGGATCGGAATCCGTAAACCAGTAAAAACGCCGCCCCTCCCCAGGCTGCCAGTCGCATCCACGCCGGATGGGTTGATATGATCTTGCCCAGACCGGCCGCACCGGCCATTATCAGCACAACATCGCAACACCAGCAAACAAAAGCGATCAACAGGGGATAGTTGCGGCGCACCCCCTGGGATAGAACGAAGGCGTTTTGGGCGCCGATGGCGATGATCAATCCGGCGCCCACGCCGAATCCTTTTAGAAATGGTCCAAGCATTAACCTGTCCTTGTAAATAAGGCGCGTTGTCGGTTTTGCCCCCTCACCCTGTCCCTCACCCTCCAGGGGAGAAGGAACGTTCACCGGTTAATTCACGGTTTGGCTATCTGAGCAGTTTCTGTCCGCCCCTCATTTTTAATTCAACAACATTGAGAGCCGGGGCAGGGGGAATAAAAACGAATTTATGCCAATCCAGGCCAAAAGGGAAATTAATGTTTTTCATATATTATTAATAATGCTAATGTTCAAAACATGCTGGATTATAAACTGCTGCAAGCCTTGGCCACGGTAATTGAAAAAGGCGGATTTGAACGTGCCGCCACCGCCTTGCACCTTACCCAAAGCGCCATCTCTCAACGCATTCGCCTTCTGGAAGACCAGGCTGGTCAGATTCTGCTGGCCCGCACCACCCCTCCGCGCCCCACGAGCGCCGGCAAACGCCTGATCAAGCATTATCGCCAGGTAATCCAGTTGGAGACGGAACTTACAGAGGCCACCGGTTCGACTGAATCGATGGAATACCAATCCATTCCCATCGGCATTAATGCCGACAGCCTTGCCACCTGGTTCATGGCTGCGGTGGTGCCCTGCCTTCAGGCGCAGCGGTTGGTTCTGGATATCCGGGTGGACGATCAGGATGAAACCCATCGTATGCTGCGCGATGGAGAGGTTATGGGTTGTATCAGTACGCAAGCCACGCCGGTACAAGGCTGCCGGATAACCCCCCTGGGCCGGATGGCTTATCGGCTTTACGCCACTCCCGACTTTGCCAAGCGCCATTTTCCAAAAGGCGTCACGGAAACTGCCGTTGGCGCCGCGCCGGCTCTGATTTACAATCGCAAGGATCAGTTGACTCACCGCATGCTGAGATGCGGCATCGATGACCTCTCGGACAATTTCCCGCGCCATTATCTTCCGTCATCGGAAAAATTTGTGGATTGGATTCTTGCCGGTTTGGCCTATGGCGCACTTCCGGAGGTTCAGGCCTTGCCCCATGCAAAACAAGGCCGCCTTGTGGATTTACTACCCGGTGACGTTGTGGACGTGGCGCTTTACTGGCATTGCTGGCAGGTGGCCACGAATTCCCTGGACAGTCTCACCCGGGCATTGGTAGAGGGGGCGAGGTGCTGGCTGTGGAAAGAATGAATCATGATCAGTCAACATGAGTATCAACAATCGTATTGCCAAGAAAATCAGTTGTCGCTATATCGAGAAAAGCATCCGGCACATGTTCGAGAACCTGCGGGATGCCCTGAGACCCTGACGTTTCCTGTGCTCAACACGTGTTCCCATTCCAGTGGAGGTGGCCCATCGAATATCTTATTATTCCCCTGTCCGGACTGTTGGCTTTTTTTCTGAAAGGCGTCACCGGGACCGGTACCACAACGGTCATCGTGGCCATCTGCTCGTTACTTATCGATGCTAAAACAACCGTGGTACTAGCATCTTTTATTAATATTTTCGGTGGACTGGCAATGGTGAAAATCGATCCCGTACCGCTGTCCAAAAGATACTGGATTCCCATCTCGATTCTCATGGTGGCCGGATCGGTGACCGGCGCGGCGGCATTGAAGATCATCCCTAACGAACCGTTCCAACTTCTTTTGGGGGCGGTTTTTTTTCTCACAGCCATGTGGTTCTTTCTTAAAACGCCCGGACCGCGTGCACAGGCTGATCCACCATCCGCCGCAAGGCCGATGGACCTTTCCATCGGTGGCCTGGCCGGCTTTTGCGGCGGGTTCGTGGGTATTAACGCGCCGCCCCTCATATTGCATTTCAGTCGGTTTTTGGACAAGCGCCGCCTGCGCCGCTTGCTGGTGTTGATTTTCATCCCGGCGGCCATGGCCCAGACCGCGACCTTTTTTATCAACGGCCTTCTTGATAAACAGGTCTTCATCTGGGGGTTGACGCTGATTCCGTCCATGGCCGTAGGTATATATTTCGGCAATCGCACATTTTACCGGATTTCGGAAACCTGGTTCCGGCGCACCTTGGGCGGTTTTCTGATCGTGGCTTCGGTACGTTTGATCTTTCGGGGAATAGGATGATGTGGAAGCAATATAGGCTTCCGCGCAAGAGCATGGAAACCAAGGTTGTTTTTATAGACAGGGTACTTGGAAAGATGAAGAGCCTGAAAAATGACTTCAGAATTACAGTTTGGGCTTGAAAATGCTGCGTGAGGAGAAATCCAACGAAACCTTTGGTTGTGGCTTCAATAAGCGCAAATATGCCGGTGACGCGGTGCGCTGTAAAGAACTCGGCCTGGACTTCAACATCCACTGCATGGGGCCCGAGCGCATCAAGCGCTATCTTAAAAGGAGACGCAAGATGGAAAGGAATAACAAAGATATCTGGTTTTCGGCAATGAAATATGGAGTCGGCTGGGGATTGCCAATTGCTTGGCAAGGTTGGGTTGTTTTTGTTTCGTATTTCGCTCTGTTGTTTTTGGGTGCGTTTTTTCTTGTAAAGTCTCCTTTTATGATCATTCCATTTGTGATTTATGTTTTTATTTTGTCTGGAATCCTCCTTTATATCTGCTTTAAAAAAGGAGAAAGACCAGACGTTCGGATGGGAAAGAAATTGTAACATCCTCCTTGGCGAACAATCGCTTGAAAAGGGTCGGAATGCAGCGGCGAGGTTTGTGGCGGTATCCTTTTTCGCTTTTTATTTGATTTTGAAAAAGGGGCTAACCGCCTTGTGGTAGCGGCTCGGGACGCTCGAAACCGTTACCGTCAGCGTTCTTTTCGGGGCCTTTGGTTTCATTGCTGCGAAGATGTAAATCCATTTGCGGGAAGGCGATTTCAATGCCGAGTTGGCGGAATCGATGGTCCAGCTCGAAACGAATCGCGGTAGAGGTGCTGTAATAATTATTCACATGGGTCCAATAGCGCAGGCGGAAGATCAACGCGCTGTCCCCATGATCCATGAACAGGACATCCGGCCTGGGGTATTTCAGGACATCGGGAATGCCTTCGGGAATTTCAAGCAGGGTTTTTCTCACCATTTCGATGTCCGAACCGTATGCCACACCCACATCCACATGGCGGCGCATACGTGGATCCTTGAAACTCCAGTTTGTCACCTGCTGGCTGATCAGATCGGAATTCGGGATGATGACCGTTGCGTTGTCAAAAGTCTGAACAATCGTGGCCCTGACCCTTATTTTTTTTACCTCCGCCCACAGCCCATTGACCTCGATACAATCCCCAACCTGAATGGGACGTTCGAAGAGCAGAATCAGGCCGCTGATGAAGTTGTTGAAAATGTTTTGCAGCCCGAAGCCGATCCCGATGCTCAACGCACCAAAAACAACCGCCAGAGAAGTCGCGTTCACGCCCAAAAGGCCAAGGGCCAGCAAAATGCCAAGCCCCCAAACCACATAATTGGTAATGGTGACGATGGAATCCTTGAGCCCCCGTTCGAAGTCTTTTGAATCAAGAACTTTTTCGCTTAAAAAACGCGTTCCGATGCGGGTTGCCGCCTGGGTGACGAAAAACAGGACGATTGCCAATAAAATTCCCTTTACGCTGACCGTCAAACTACCCACCGAAAAATCCAGCTTGAAGAATGCTCCTATGGTTTTCAGTGTGAAATCCGACCCTGCCCAGGATGTCAGAATTCCGGCCAGAACGGCCGAGAACCATAGCAGGCGCGTCATCTGGACAACAAGCCAGCTTACCGGTGCCGCCAACTTGGGATCCTTTGCACTTGCTTGCGGGACGGTGGCGGCCTTTTGCGATTGATGCCACTCCTGAATGGCCAACCAGCCAAGATAGGCCCATAAAATCAGTGCAAAGGTTTTTGCCCAGGAGATAAGCCAGTGACCGGCCAGGGTATGATAGCCGATCAGATCGATCACAATTGCAGCGCTCACAACCAATTGGTTCCAACCGCGAACGGTATGGAGCAAAATCTGCGAAGGCGCGCTTTCTCCCTGGCGCGCAATGGCTATCATTTTGTCATCGACGGCTCGCCAGAAACGGATTGTCCAGATGGCCAGGAAGGCTTGGATGGCAAGGCCGAACAGCCAAGCCGTTATGCTTTCATCATCGACGATGCCAATCAGGGCAAGATGGATGATGATTACTATTCGCAGCATACGAAATAAATTCACACACCGCTTTTGCACCAGCTGATTCAGATCGGAATTGAAGACGTTCAGCCGGTTTTGAAAATAATCGACGCCCCACCGCGTCAATAGCAGGGTAAATATCGCCTGATTCAGAAAGTGCACGATATGATAGTTGACATAGGGCAATTTTAACAGATCGTATAGCCATAGAAAAAACGAGGCGCAGATCAAAAAGAAAGAACGCCTGAAAAGCATTACGGCCAGCTGCCGTGCCGAGCCATCGGGGCCTTCCAGCCGCACCTCGGCTTTTTGAAAAAGACGCCAGATTTTTTTTCTCAAGAGCACGACGGTAAAAAACAAAACCAGAAAAATCGCCTGAGCCGTTCCGCCGACATACTGAAATTTAAGCCATTGTTGCGTCCAGAATGTTGGCCTGGCAACGTATGTGACACGATGTGCAGCGGCATTTAATTCTGCCGCTATGTTTTTGACATTGAGAATTTTGAAACGCAACAGGTGGCGCTCGAACAGTTTTGCCTTTGTCTGCGATTGCAGTCGCATTTGTAGCTGCTGACGGGTTTTGGCCAGGTCGGAACGCGTACGGCCCAATGTGTCCAAAAGTTCGGCATGTTTTTTTATAAATGCGCTTCCCTGCTTTTTCTTTGCATAAAGAATGTCGAGCAGGTTTTTGAGCTTTTTGTAGATTTCCCGGTTCTGGCCTCCGGAGACGCCTTCCCCTTTGAGTTCGCTTAACCGTTTTTCGGCAATGGCGATGCGGTCCGAAAGCTCTTCCAGCAGCTCGGGGGCAACGACGCCGATCTTCTCAAATTCCTCGATTCTCTCCGAAAGGCGAGCAAGGGCTATTCGATTGGCATTTAGAGCGGATTCGAGGGTGTCAATGTCGTTATCCAGGGAGAGCAGAAGATTTTCGTGAACGGCATTTTGAACGCGGAAGGCTTCAATTTCCTGGAGGGTGCTGTTTTTCAGCCGTTCCCATTGCCCAAGCCCCTGTTCCATGTCCGTCAAATCGGATCGGACACTTTCAAGGGCGGCGTCGAACGATTCCCATACCGAGTCGGAAGTGGCGGAAACCGTCAGCTTTTCCGGCTGAGAAGCATCGGCCGCCGCCACGAGAAAAAACAACAGAGCGCAAATGGCCGCCCACCCCGTCAGCGAAAAACCGATCTGTCTTGAGGTTGTCTTCATACACATCGAAAGGTAAAGCCCCGTTGATTCAGGGCTTTTAGAGGTATGACGCTTGTCTCTCCAGGAGGGCTAAAACGGAATGTCGTCCTCCTGGTCATTGGGGTAGGGCGGCTGAGGATACCCCTGGTCCTGGTAACCACCACCACCGCTTCCCCCGCCACTGTTGGTGGCGCCGTAGGAAGAGGGACGCGAACCGCCACCACCGCCGCCATCGCGACTGCCGAGCATTTGCATGGTTCCGCCGAAGTCGACGACCACTTCCGTGGTATATCGATCCTGTCCATCCTGTCCCTGCCATTTGCGGGTTTGAAGTTTTCCCTCGATGTAAACTTGCTTACCTTTGCTAAGATACTGCCCGCAAATTTCAGCCAGTTTGCCGAACACCACGATCCGGTGCCATTCGGTTTTTTCTCGTTTCTCGCCACTGTTTTTATCCATCCAGCTCTCCGACGTGGCAATCGAAAAATTGGCGATCGGTCGGCCGTCGGCGGTATATCTGATCTCGGGGTCCCTACCCAGGTTACCCACCAGGATGACTTTATTAACTCCACCTGCCATACTTTACCTTCCTTTTTTCAACGTTGGAAAATTACCATTTAATCATCTCTAAATTCCATAACACAGACTGGTTTAAAAGGTAAGCGTAAGGGTCGCCTTTTACAAATATATTTGCACCGCCTTTGGATCAATTCAACTCAATGCCGGTAAACCTTGACAAGCCCCGGTGGCGATTTATAATTCCAATGTCTCATAAAAACGTATTTTTTCAGGCCATTGAATCGTCGTTAGATAGTGTCCATGCACGAATAGGATGGTTTGGCCTATATCAAGGCATCAAAGCGCGCGCAAAATTTTACCACAGGCATATCGTTAATATTCCGAGGATAAAATTTTAAGCGGCAACGCCGATATCGGGTAAATCGGCCATTCGTGGATGGACACTGATAAAACAAGGAGGCTGGTGTGTCGCTCGAGGAATTAAAAGCGCGGATTGAAGAGAAACATCTCGTAGTCAACCGCATCCGGGAGGAAATCGGCAAGGTCATGGTGGGGCAGCGGGAACTGATTGACGGCCTGCTCATGGGGCTGTTCACCCGTGGGCATATTCTCATTGAAGGTGTTCCCGGGCTGGCCAAGACCAGTGCGGTCAAAGCCCTGGCCGACACAGTGGATGCCGATTTCAAACGCATCCAGTTCACCCCCGACCTGCTTCCCGCCGACCTGGTGGGAACCGAGGTGTACCGGCCCAAGACCGGCGATTTCTCCATCAAGAAAGGTCCGTTGTTCAACAACATCATCCTGGCCGACGAGATCAACCGCGCGCCGTCCAAGGTCCAGTCGGCCCTTTTGGAAGCCATGCAGGAGCGCCAGGTAACCATCGGCGACACCACATTTCCTTTACCCGCTCCGTTTTTGGTTCTGGCCACCCAAAATCCCATCGAACAGGAGGGGACCTACCCGCTGCCCGAGGCCCAGGTGGACCGCTTCATGCTCAAGCTGATCATCGACTACCCGGACAAGGCCGAGGAAAAAGAGATCATGAAACGGGTCGGCTTCGATACGCCGGATGTCGTCGGTTCGGTGCTCGATCCCGCTGAAATCGGTGCCGTGGGCGAGTTGATCAATAGCGTTTATATGGATGAAAAACTTAAGGACTACATTGTCGATCTGGTTTTCGCCACTCGTGATCCCAAGGCCTATAACGTCGATGCCGCCCAATACATCCAATTTGGCGTATCCCCAAGGGCCACCATTTTTCTCAGCCTGGCCGCCCGTGCCTACGCCTTTTTGCAGGGCCGCGCCTATGTGACGCCCCAGGATGTCAAAACCATCGCCCCGGCCGTGCTGCGCCACCGTATTTTGCTGACCTACGAAGCCGAGGCCGAGGATATCGATACGGATCAGATTGTGGGAAGGATATTCGACTCGGTAGAGGTGCCTTAAATTAATGCTTTCTCCCGAAATCATAAAAAAAATCAAAAAGGTCCATATCCGGACCGGGCGCATGGTCAACACGATCATGGCCGGGCAGTACCGGTCGATTTTCAGGGGTACGGGGATCGAGTTCGAGGAGGTGCGCGAGTACACCCCCGGCGATGATGTGAAAAGCATCGACTGGAAGGTGTCGGCCCGCATGGGCAAGCCGTTTATCAAGCGCTACCGCGAGGAACGCGAGCAGGTGGTGATGCTGCTGGTGGATATGAGTGCTTCGGGCCATTTCGGCACCACCGACAGCATCAAGCGGGAAACCGCCGCCGAGATTGCCGCCATCCTGGCCTTCAACGCCATCCGCAACAATGACAAGGCCGGAGCGATTCTATTCACCGATCAGGTGGAGCGCTATATTCCGCCCAAGAAAGGCTCGGCCCATGTGTGGCGGTTGATTCGCGAAATTTTTACCTTTGAGCCGGACCATACCGGTACGGACATCGTTGCCGCCGTGGATTTTTTGGCCCGGGTCTGTCGTAAGCGCACGGTGGCTTTCCTGGTTTCCGATTTTCTCACCGAGTCCTTTAACCGGCAGACGACTCTGCGTATTCGTTCGGCGGCCCGCAAACACGAATTGGTCAGCGTATTGGTCTCCGATCCCGGCGAGTTCCATCTGCCCGAAGGAGGCATCGTGGCCTTGCGGGATTTGGAGACCGGTGAGTTGCGCTATCTGGACGCCGGCGACCGCAAAACCCGCGAGAAGTTTCAGGCCAGCCGCCGGGCGGTGCATGAGCGCATTTTGCAAACCCACAAAAGCATGGACATGGATTGCATCGATATGCCTACGGACGGCGATGCGGCCGACAACCTGGTGCGGTATTTCAGGTATAGGGAAAGGCGGCGCCGATGAAGCGGCTATTCGTTGAGATGATTCTTTTGGGCGGCGTTGTCGGTCGTCGCGGTATTGATTATACAGCGTCCTCCCTCCGGCCTTGCCAAAAGCACCCTCTCAACGCCTACAAAAAATGGTCAACGCTTTTGGTCCTGTTTCTGGTCATTGGATCTTCTCTTCCGGTTCTATCGGCGGATACTACACCACCACCGGCGGTGTCCAACACGCCAGGCACAACCAGTGCAATTGCTCCCACCGCGCCGGCACCCATGACCGACATTCACGATATCCGGCCGCCGGTACCGGTGGGTTTTGATATCCCGCCCTGGCTGTTGCCCACGCTGATTGCCCTGGCTGTGGTTGGCCTCTTGGCAGCCCTTTTTCTCTGGTGGCGGCGACACCGCAAAAAGAGAACGATAGAAACCGTCGTTCCCGAGTTGCCGCCCGACATGGTCGCCATGCAGGCCCTGGATGCCATCGGCGATGTCCGCGGACAGGACGGCAAGACCTTTTACTTTCGTCTGTCGGCCATTTTGCGGCAATATGTTTTCGGCCGTTTTGGCGTGGGCGCGCCGGAGATGACCACCGAGGAATTCTTGCCCTGTATCGGTAGGCTGCCCGTGGCGCGGGATCTGTCCCGTCAGTTGAAGAAACTTTGCAAAGCCATGGAGCCGGTCAAGTTCGCCGGTGAGAAGACTATGGAAAAACAGATGGAAGAGGATCTTTTCTTTGTACGTGGGTTTGTGCGGCAGACAACGCAGGAAGCCGATCCTGAATCGCCATCCGAAACCAGCGCCGAGCCACCGGCGTTGCCACAAGCAGAAAGAAAGGGGTAGCCCATGCTGCGCTTTGCTTCTCCCTGGTTTTTTCTGCTGATCCTTCTGTTGCCGCTGATTGCCTGGTACCGGCACTGGCGGCATCGTCCACCGACCCTTGCCAGCAGTGCCCTTTTTCCGGTGGCCAAGGTGGAGGCCTCCTTTGCCTTGCGGCTTCAGGCGCTGGTGCCGATCCTTAAATACGTGGCCCTGGCGTTAATCATCGTTGCCCTGGCGCGGCCCCAGTGGGGCACCGAGCGCACCGAGGTACAGACCGAAGGGATCAACATCGTGCTGGCCCTTGACCTTTCCGAAAGCATGTCCGCCCTTGATTTCAAGAGAAAGGGGCAGGTGGTCAATCGCCTGGAAGCGGTCAAGGGCGTGGTGGACGACTTTGTTGCCGAACGTACGGGAGACCGTATCGGCATGGTGGTTTTCGGCAGTCATGCCTATACTCAACTGCCGCTGACTCGGGATTACAACACCATTGTCAGCATGCTTGAACGGCTTCAAATCGGCGCAGCCGGAAAACAGACCGCCATCGGCGACGCCATCGGTATCAGCATCAAACGATTGGCCGACATCGAGAGCAAATCCAACATCATTATTCTGCTCACCGACGGCCAGAGCAATGCCGGCGAACTCTCCCCGGAAACCGCCGGCGAGATCGCCAGGGAGAAAAACATCAAGATTTACACCATCGGCGTGGGCACTCGTGGCAAAGCGCCGTTTCTGGTCAACGACCCGCTTTTCGGCCAGCGCTATGTTTACCAACGCGTCAATATCGATGAAGACACGCTGACGGCGATTGCCGAGAAATCCGGTGGGCTTTACTTCCGGGCGGAAAATCTGGATGGTCTGCGGCAAATCTACGATACCATTGACAAGCTGGAGAAAACCGAGGTCAAGGTGGATATTTTCGCCGATTACAGTGAAATCTACCCCTGGCTGCTGATCCCGGCCATTGTGCTGTTGTCCGCGTATGTTGTTTTACGCAATACAAGGTATTTGGTGGTACCATGAGTTTTTTTCGCACCCAAATGCTGTTTTTTATCTGGCTGGTTCCTTTGCTTGTCCTTGTTGTTGCTTACGGCATGCGAAGGCGAAACGGCATATTGCATCGGTTTTCATCCGCACACGGCCTGACGTCCATTGCTCCCCAATCAACAGGCCGAAGGCGCTGGATCAAGGCCGGCTTGTTGGCGGCAACCGTTTTATTCATGACGGTTGCCCTGGCCGGTCCCAAATATGGCTTTCGCTGGCAGGAAATTCACCAGCACGGCGTGGATATCATTCTCGCTTTGGACTGCTCACGCTCCATGACCGCCGCCGACATCAAACCCAACCGGCTGGAGCGGGCCAAACGTGAGGTTTTCGATCTTCTGGGAATGCTTCAAGGGGATCGCGTGGGCCTGGTGGCCTTTGCCGGCAGTGCATTCTTGCAATGCCCCCTGACCCTTGATTACAATGCCTTCAACCTTTTTCTCGGCTCCCTTTCCCCCGATTATCTGCCCGTGGGGGGGACCGATATCACCGGGGCGCTTGAAACCGCGGCCGGTGCCTTCGACCCCAAAAGCTCCGCCGACAAGGCTATTATTCTCATTACCGATGGCGAGAACACCGGTGACGGTGATCCGATCAAACAGGCCGAAGCCCTCAAGGAGAAAAAGATCAAACTGTTCTGCGTGGGCGTGGGCGGCAGCGATGGTGTGCCCATCCCCGAAGCCGAGGGCGGTTTCAAGAAAGACAAAAGCGGGAAAATCGTTCTCTCGCGCCTGGACGAGACAACCTTGAAGAAAATTGCCGTGATCACCGGCGGCACCTATGTGCGTTCCGTGGCCGGCGATATGGATCTGGACGCCATCTATACCGATGAAATCAGGCGGACCATGGATGCCCAAACCCTCACCTCAAGCCGCAAGCAGGTGTGGGAAGACCGGTTTCAGTGGCCCCTGGCTCTGGCTCTGGCCTGCCTGCTGGCAGAGTTGCTGCTGCCGGTTTCGCGCAAATCATTGGTGGCCGTGCTTGCAGTCATGATGTTGACCCTGCCTGCCATGCCGGCCCGGGCCAACGACACCAGCCAGGGTATTGAGGCTTATCAGGCCGGGGATTACGAAAAGGCCCTCAAGCATTTTGTGGATGCCCAGCTGGGCGCGCCGGATAAGGCCGAATCCCTTTACAATGTGGCCAATGGCTACTATAAAACCGGTAACTTCGATGCGGCCGTCGAGCACTATGAAAAAGTTCTCGAAACCGAGGACGAAACGCTCAAGCAAAAAGCGCTCTTCAACTTGGGCAATGCCGAGTTCAAGCGAGGCGATGCCAAGGCCGCCATTAAGCATTACAAAGATGCCCTGGACCTGGACCCGGACGACCAATTGACCAAGGAGAATCTGGAGTTCGTTCAAAAAGCCCTTGAGCAGCAGCAACAACAAAAACAATCCGGCGACCAGCAGAAAGATCAGCAGGACCGGAAAGACAACCAGCAGGACCAGCAGAAAAAACAGGATCAGCAAGGCGATTCCGAATCGGATAATAAAAAGGACGACCAAAAGTCCGAAAACCAGCAACAGAAAAACCAGCAGCAATCCGGAGAAGATCAATCCTCTCCTGAATCCGGCGAGGAAGAAAACCAGCAGGCGGCACCCCAACCACAGCCGTCCGATGAATCCGACGAGCAGCAGGCCGATCAGGCGGCTGCCCAACCCGGCGAGGAACAACACGAAGGTGATCCCGGCCAGGCCGAAAGGATGCTTAACCGTTTACAGGATCAGCCGGGGCGGGCCCTGATGCCGGCCGCCGGTGCCAAGCGCGTAGAAAAGGACTGGTAGAGATTGTTCAGGGTATTTACGATAGCCAGTGTCATCCTGCTGACCACCGTCATGGGCGCCCAGGCGGCCACGGTACGCGCCGTGGTGGACCGCAATCAGGTCACGGTGGGCGAATCGCTGGGTTTGCAGGTGAGTATCGAGGGCGGGGACGGGGAGATAGACCTTTCCGGCCTGACCGGTTTCAAAACCATCTCCAGAGGCTCCACCAACAGCTTTCAGATGATCAACGGGCGAACGTCCCGTCGGATGATCTATAATTATGTGCTGATTCCACTCCGGGCCGGCAATCTCACCATTCCGCCTATTTCCGTGACCATTGACGGGGAACGGCAGTTTACAAAACCCATCACCGTGAGAGTTTCCAAGGAACCCTCGGTCGACAGCGGCCAACGGGATGTGTATGTAACGGCAAAGGTTTCCAATACCGCTGCCTGGATCGGCCAGCAGTTTGTCTACACCTTCCGCCTGTTTAACGCCGTCCAGGTGGCCGATGCCAAATTTCAACCCCCTGAATTCGAGGGTTTTCACGCCGATGAGATAGAAGACCGCAAGTCCTATCGCAAGGTGATCAACGGACGCGAATTCATTATCACCGAGCTGACCTTCATTCTGGTGCCCGTGAAAACCGGAACGCTGACCATTGACCCGGCGGTGCTCCAGGTGGCGCTCTTCCAGAAAAGCCGCCGTCAACGTCAACCGTTTGCCGGCATGGATGCCTTTTTCGGGCGCACTGAGACCACCACCCGCATTCTGCAAACCGATCCATTGACCGTCACGGTGAGAAGTCTTCCCGAGAAACCGCCGGGAAGCAGCTTCTCGGGGCTGGTGGGGCACTTTGACATCAGCGCATCGCTGGATAAGACCGAGTTGCAGGTGGGCGACTCCACGACCCTGACCGTCACCGTCAGTGGAAACGGCAATATTATGGATGCCGCCACACCACAAATAGCGCCGCCCGACGGTTTTAAAACCTATGCCGACAATCCGGAAGAGAGCATTCAGAAACGTTCCGACGGTATTTCCGGAAGCAAAACCTTCCGCACGGCACTGGTGCCGGTAAAAGCGGGAGACTATCATTTGGAGCCGGCCGGCCTGACCTATTTTGACGTGGAGCGGGGAGAATACCGCACCCTGAGCTCGGCCGCGTTCGATGTGCATGTCTCGCCGTCGGCGAACGCGGCCACGGATATTGATGTTTTTCGGGGCACGCCGGCAAAAATTCCTTCGCTGAAAAAGCGGGTGGAGTTTACCGGTCGGGATATCTTGCCGCTGAAGGAGACATTGGATGCTCTGGAAAGCAGACGCCAATTGTCGACGACATGGTTTTGCGGATTGTTGGCCCTGCCCTGCCTGGGATTTTTTCTCACCCTGCTGACTCTGCGCCTGTCCAGGAAGGACGATTCACCGGAGAAAATCATGGCCGACCGTTCTCGCCAGGCCCTGAAAACGGCGGCGGGTTCCAATTTGTCGGATGCCGATTTTCTCTCGGCGCTGTACCGCGCCCTGGTCTCGGCCATTTTGGGACGACAGGGCGTAATGGGCACTTCGCTCACCTGGTCCGAGGCAAAATCGCACCTGATCCATATCGGCTGGGACGACGAAGCGGCCGAAGCCGACGCCCGGCTCCTGGAGGAGATCGAATCCTTCAACTACTCAGGGGGAACTCTCGATGCCGAAAAACGGACCGATCTCCTGGACCGGTCACGCCGGACCGTGCGGAGGCTGATCAAATGAGATATCGGTTTGCCATTCTTTTTACATTGCTCCTGCTTGCCTCCATTCCGGGCAATGTCATGGCCTCGGAAAACGCCCGACTTTTCATGGACGGTACGGAAGCCTACGCCAAGGGGGACTGGCCGGCGGCCATCCAGGCCTTTGAACAACTGGTAGAAAAAGGGGGCGATACCGGTCAGCTTTTTTACAACCTGGGCAACGCCTACCTGAAAAACGACGACCTGGGAAGCGCCCTGCTCTGGTACGAACGCGCCCTGAAAGTGATGCCTGATGATCCCGACCTGAGGTTTAACTACGATTACGCCCTGACTCTGACCAAGGACGAGCCGGCCGAGACGGTTTCTCCCCTGTTGCGAATCCTTTTCTTCTGGAAATACGAGTTCAGCCCGGAAACCATCCGCTGGGCGGCACTGGGCATGAACGCCCTGCTTTGGATTTCACTGATTGTGCTGGTCATCCGCAAAAAACCGCTCCTGCGCCCTGGTATTGTTCTGCTTGCCGTGCCGACCCTCATTCTTGCGGCCACTGCATTTTATAATGCTTTCGAAGATGCACACGTCCACCACGCCGTCATCCTTCCTGCCAACGTACCCGTCCGCTCCGGTTTTACCGACAGCGCCACCCAGCTTTTCGTTTTGCACGCCGGTACCAAGGTGCGGGTAGAGCGCCAGTCCGACGACTATCTTCTCATCCAGTACACCAAGGATAAAATCGGGTGGGTTAAAAAGGCTGATGCGGGCGTGATTTAGTGTCCGTCCACGAATGGCCAATTTGCCCGATAGCGGCATTGCGCTTAAAATTTTACGAATCCGCCCGAACGGCGACTTTTTACGAGACCATCATGGTTGACCGTCCCAAAAAAAAGAGGCGCCCATTTATGCTCCCCCTTGCCAACAGCCATCCAATGCAATAGATTTGCATTGGTAATTTCGCTTTTTATCATAGCGGGATTCAAGTTCCAATCTTGCAGAACCAGCAGGATGCTAAATGGGTTACGCAAAGCAACCAATTTGCGCCACCGCCACCGAGGAACAATACAATGACCGTCAACAATTCCGATACCGGCGATGCCATCGTCCAAATCAGCGACCTTGATTTTGCCTACAACGGCCAGCGCGTTCTGGAAAATGTCAATCTGACCGTTTGTGAGGGCGATTTTATTGCCATGATCGGTCCCAATGGCGGCGGAAAGACGACGTTGCTCAAGCTCATGCTGGGGTTGCTAAGACCGAAGAGGGGTGAAATCCGGGTTCTCGGGCAGCGTCCCGATCGGGCATCCTACCAGATTGGCTATGTGCCCCAGGACGTGAATGTCAACCACCACTTTCCCATCACGGCAATGGACGTGGTTCTCATGGGCAAGCTGGCACCGGGCCGGCGTTGGTCCAAAACTGGTGCTCAGGACCGGCGCGACGCTTTGGAAGTGTTGGACCGCATAGACATGGCCGGTTTTGCCAACCGGCGTATCGGCGAACTTTCCGGGGGGCAGCGTCAGCGGGTTTTTATCGCCCGGGCCCTGGTCACCCGTCCCCGGTTGCTGTTACTCGATGAACCCACGGCCAGTATCGACACGCGGGGCCAGACCGAGTTCTACAGTCTTCTCAAAGGGCTCAACGACGAAATCTCCATCGTGGTCGTCAGTCACGACTTGCTGGTGATTTCCACCTATGTCAAGTCCGTGGCCTGCGTGAATCGCCGCCTTCACTATCACCATCAGGCTGAAATCACCGGCGACATGCTGGAAACCATGTACCCCTGCACCGTCGAGGAAGTCTGCCCCGTCGAACTGATTACCCATGGCCACCTGCCGCATCGCGTACTCAAGCATCACGAGGAGTAATCCATGATCGAAGCCCTGCAATTTGAGTTCATGCGCAACGCCCTGATGGCCGGCCTATTGACCAGCATTATCTGCGGCATCATGGGAACCCTGGTGGTGGTCAATCGGATTGTGTTCCTCTCCGGCGGGATTGCCCACGCCGCCTATGGCGGCATCGGCCTGGCCTTTTACATGGGCTGGCCTTATTATGTAGGAACCCTCGGGTTTTCCCTATCGGCCGCTATGGTTATGGCCGGCGTGACAATCAAAGCCAGGCACCGGGCAGATACCATTATCGGTGTTCTATGGGCTGTTGGCATGGCCGTGGGGATCATCCTGATCGACTTGACGCCCGGATACAACGTAGATTTGATGAGCTACCTGTTCGGCAGCATTCTGACCGTTCCCCATCGCGACCTGTGGATGATGCTTGTCATGGGCTTGATTATTCTGGCCATGGTGTCGATCTACTACACGGATCTATTGGCGCTCTCCTATGACGAGGAGTTCGCCCGTGTTCGCGGTGTCCCGGTGACGGCGCTGTATTTCATGCTCATCGCCATGTTGGCCGTAACGGTGGTTATGGTAATTCAGGTTGTGGGTCTGATTTTGGTGATTGCCCTCCTCACCATCCCACCCTTTATCATGGAGGGCTACGCCCGCTCCATGCTCACCATGATGATCGGATCGAGTTTTCTGGGGGCACTGTTCACCGTGGCCGGGTTGTGGATCGCCTACACTTTCGACCTGACTTCCGGCGCCTCGATCATTCTGGTGGCCGGTCTTTTCTTTTTTTTAAATCTTTTTATCAAGCGCCTTTGGAAAATGGTCACGCAACAGCCGCTGGACCCCTCTGGAGAAATTCGCCCGGCCGCTTGAGCTGAAAGGAACCGATATGTGCGATCTTTGCGACTACGAAACGATGCTGAACGATGCCGGGCTGGAGTCCACACCCAACCGCATTGCCGTCTTGGAAGCAATCGGCGGCAACCAATACCCGCTTTCAGCCTCTAATATCCACAATATTCTGGAGCGTTCCAGCAGCATTAACCGTGTAACCGTCTACCGGATTCTGGACCTTCTGGTGGAACATGACGTGGTGAACCGTCTGAGCACCGGCGGGAGGGCCTTTTACTACGGTCTGGCCCCCAACGAACATCACCGGGAGCATGCCCATTTTTACTGTAAACGCTGCGGGCAGATGGATTGCCTGACACCGGAAAGTCTCACCGTGGACACCTCTTCCATCTGGAAAACCTTCCCCGGCCGTATCGATAAGATCGAGATCCGTATTGACGGCGTTTGCAAGAATTGCCTTAAGTAAATGAAAACCTCCGCTCCATCCAACACGGTTTGCTGTCACGACGGGAATGAAGGCCCATCGGCCGGTCTTCGCCTTGGCGTTTTCTTGCAGGTCGGTTTTGTTGCCTTTCTTCTCGTTCTGGCTGTCTTCTTTCGACAGGCGCCCGAATTCACCACCTTCAGCATTTCCTTTGTGGCGATTTTCCTTGAAGCCTTGCCCTTTATGCTGCTTGGTGCCGTTATTGGAGGCTTGATAGAGGTATTCGTTTCGCGCACCGTAATCACAAGGGTGTTGCCGAATGGTCGGCTGGCTGCGATTTTGCTGGCCGCCGGATTGGGCCTATTTTTCCCTGTTTGCGAATGCGCCATTATTCCGGTGATTCGCCGGCTGTTCGCCAAGGGATTGCCCCTGGGTGCCGGCATTGCATTCCTGCTGGGGGCTCCCATCGTTAACCCGCTGGTATTTCTCTCCACGGCAGTAGCCTATGGCAACGATGTGCGCATGGCCGGTTTGCGTTTAGCCGGAGGCTACCTGATTGCCGTGGTGGTGGGCCTGCTGATGGATCGCCTGTTCGCTCGCCAATCCGCTTTGGTGCGATTTGGCGTTGAACAACCAACGCATGACCATGGGGCTTGCGGCCCAACAACGCCGGCCGGTTTTGCAACGAAAATCAGTTGGGCCATGCGCCACGCCGCCGCCGACTTTATTGATGTCAGCCGTTTTTTGGTGTTTGGCGCGGTGGCGGCCGGTATGCTGCAAGCCCTGGTGGCCAGGGGCCAGCTTGCCGCATTGACCGGATCACCGGTGGTTTCCATCTTGGCGATGATGGTTCTGGCTATTGTGCTCAGCCTGTGCAGCGAAGCCGATGCTTTCGTGGCGGCCTCATTCAGATCGACCCTGCCGTTTTCCGCCCAAATGGCCTTCATGGTGCTGGGGCCCATGCTGGATCTCAAACTGATCGCCATGTATTTCAGGGTCTTCACCAAACGATTGATTTTCACCCTGTCAACGGCCAGCTTTCTGGTGGTGTTGCTGGCGATGCTTTGTGTGCAATGGATGGGATGGTGATGGGAAGAGTAACAAACGCCATGAAGCGATTTTTTTCGTCCCTCGACGCCATGGTGCTGTCGGCCCTGGCGGGGGCCATTGCCTGGTTGCTGTTGAGCGGCAACACTACGGCCTTTTTACATCCTCGTTTCCGGTTGTTTCTGTTGGTCGGGGTTTTGATGCTGACGGCCTTTATTTTCGTAATGATTCGCGGACCAAAATCGCACCACCACAACTGGCTTTTGGCCGATCACACGCTTCAGGCCCTGGTACTGGCCATGCCCGTCCTTTTTCTCATGTTGTCCATGCACCAGAATATGGGAACCCAGGCCCTGACCCGAAAATATACAGGCAATGAACAGGAGACGCTGGCCCGACTGCTAAAAAGCGGAGAGGACAAACCCCTTGCCGACAATGGCTCGCTGACCCTTTTACAAATCGCCAGGCAAATGAAACAACTGGAAGGAAAACGGGTCGTCACCGAGGGATTGGTCTACCGTCCGGAAATCATGCCGCCGGGTCACCTGACCCTTTTCCGGTTTGCCATTTTCTGCTGCGCGGCGGATGCCCTGCCGGTCTGGCTGTTCGTGCAAAACCCCGCGGTAACGGATTTTAATGACGAAAACTGGGTGTGCGTTGAGGGCACCCTGACCATCGTTAATTTCAACGGCACGGATGTGCCGGTGATCCGGGCGGATAGCATCAAGAAGAAACCCGCGCCATCCACGGCCGAGCAGTACTTGTTTTTCTAAAGGGTTTCCCCCTCTTGCTCCTAACGTTTTATCAATTTTTATTACAGGCTGATAACCGTTGCTTCGCAGCACTTGTGGATCAATTCGGCGGCCGTGGCCATACGGGCGCCTTCGATAAGATCATCCTCTTCGATACGGCGGGCCTTGGCACAGGGGGTACACACCAGAATAGGCACTTCGTGGGCCTGGAGATAGGTGATCAAATCGTCGGCCACATCACCGGTGGCGGCCCGTAGGTGCTCTGCAAGCCCTTCCTTGGCAATATAAACAGCTTCGTCGAGTAGGAATAAAATGGTGTTTTTGCCTTCCTTGTGAGCGATGGTGGCCAGGTGGATGGCACGGGTGGAACGGTTGGGGTTATCGGTACCACAACTCAGGGCGACAACGACATTTTCTTGCATGCCGGTTTCCTTTCTTTTCCGGGTGGATTGATAAAGATGCGCTTTTTCCTAAGGAGACGCTTAATGGAAAATGGTTTCGTTTTTAGCGGAAATTAAAATCGATCGATTTCAGTTTTTTGGCTGGACCCGAGATAATGAAAGCCTGAAAAAACGATGCCTCCGGCAAGGGCCGAGGCGGCGCTGAAAAGAAACAACGGCCGGCTGCCGACGGCCTCAAAGAGGGCGCCGCTGGCAAAAAAACCCACCGTCAGTCCCAATCCGTAGGTGACGGCGTTATTGAGCGCCTGGCCCAGGGTTTTGGCCGCCGGGGGCGCCAGTCGGTCCATGTAAAGAATGCCGGCCATGTGGAAGGCGCCATAGGTGATGGCGTGAAGCAGCTGGCTGACCAGGATCATCGTTGCCGAGTGGGCCGCATACACCATCGCCCAGCGCAAGACGGCCACAACGAAGGACATGGCCAGCACTTGTTGAAAGGAAAACCGGGAAAAGAGACGGTTCGAGCCCATCATCAAGACAATTTCGGCCAGGGATGCCAGGGCCCAGCAGATGCCGATGAAACCGCCGCCATATCCCATTTGCGCCAGGTGGATGGAGAAAAACCCATAGTAAGCACCGTGGCTGACCAGCATGAGAAACGCACAGATGAGGAAAACCACCATGGGGGCGCTGAAAAATTGTTTGCCGTCCGTCCCTTGGGCTTTCTGTCTGACATTGCCGGTGGGCATGGTCAGCGACGCCAATGCCTGGATAATGGAAAGAACCAAAACGACACCGATTACGGTGCCGATGGCATGGCGCTCGATGATTTTTCCCAAGCTCATTACCACGAGGATAAAGGCCACCGATCCCCAGGCGCGAGTCTGGCCATAGCGGTTCTTGGTGTTGCTCAGCGCATCCATGGCAAAGGCTTCAAGAAAGGAAATCAGGGGCGCGTAAAAGATTCCGTAAGCGATGGTAATGACCAGCATCGGATAAAAATCGGTGGTAAATAAAAACAGGGCCCACAACCCGGCGCTGAAAAAGCTGCAAAGGATATAGATGGGACGCCTTGTGCCGCGGTGATCCGCCAGAAGGCTCCACAAAAGGGCGCATACGATCAGTACCATTGACCGCACGGCGGACAGACTTCCGATCTGAAAACCGGTGAGGCCGATGTTCAGGCAATACAGATTGAAGTAGGGCAGGAAGACGCCCATGGCCCCAAAATAGAAGAAATACTGAACTCGAATGGCGGTTTTATCGGTAAGCATCAATAATAAAGCCGGCGCACACGATGGTGGGCCACCTTTCGTGCAACCGGCTTGACATTTGCGTTTGATTGACGTGAGAAGTCGACTCTATCAGGCGTTGTTGTCTCCTTCGATTTTCTTTTCGGGGGTTTCCTCTTCGACCTCTTTGGATGCTGCCTTGAAGTTGCGGATGGCTTTTCCCATGCCGCCGCCGATTTCAGGCAATTTACCCACCCCGAAAATAATAAGAATGATCACCAGGATAATAATCAGTTCCGGCATTCCGATTCCAAACATGGTCTTTCCTCCTCATCCGCCCCGCATCGTCTTTCAGGGTTGGTTCGGTCTCATTTCGGCAAGCAGCCGTTCAAATTCCTTGGATTTTAAATAATTGTCCATGGCTCCCCGGTGTTCGATCCAGGTTGCCCACACCTTCATCCATGCATCGTTTTGCCAGTACATGACCTGGTTTTTTTTGCCTTTGAGCCTCTCGATATAATCGATGTAGTCTTCGGCGCAACTGTCGCAAAAGACATAAGGAAGTCTGTATGAAGGCAATACCGGGCGATTCTCGGCAATAATCTGCACGCCGCATTTCTCGCACTTGGAAAGGCAGTGCGTGCAGCGATAATTGTTCCTGACAGCCAGGAGCTTCTTTTTCTTTATCGACGCATCCTTTTTTCCTTGGCTGATTTTTAACTTTTCATCAAGGGAAATGATGGTGCCCATGGTCCACTCTCCCCCCAAATAAAATATGAAGGTTGCCCTAAAGAACGTGCCGATAGCGAAAACGGCCAAAGTTAATGAACTGACAATAGCATTGTGGGGTAGGGGTGTCAATTGACGCTTAATCGGTCATTCATTCAAGATGACGCCTCACTATGGTAATATATTATCCTGTTCTTGTGTAGTGTTGTGCACTGTGTTAGAAATTCCTCTGAAATCGTTTAGAGAAAAATCGTTAACCGTTAGAGAGGTGTTATGACCGTGCAATCATCGAACGCGTCCTTCACCGGGGCTACCCGCTACGTTTTGGACGACGAACTGGCTCAGATCGTCAATATCTCCATGGCTCTGGAAATGCCCCTGCTGCTCAAAGGAGAACCCGGCACGGGAAAGACCATGCTGGCCCATGCCATTGCCGACAGTTTGAAAATGCCGCTTCTGGTGCTGAACGTAAAATCCAGCATGAAACTGGTGGAGGCGCTTTACCAGTACGACACCCTGACCCGGCTTAACGACAGCCGCTTCGGTGACAGCAAGCGGGACGTGAGTGACATCGAAGCGTACATCAAGATGGGCAAGATCGGTCAGGCCTTCGTGGCCGAACAGCGCTCGGTGCTGCTGATCGACGAAATCGACAAGGCGGATACCGACTTTCAGGACGACATGCTGGATGTGCTGGATCAAATGGAGTTCGATATCATCGAGATCGACAAGACCGTCCCGGCCCGGCACCGGCCCGTGATCATCATCACCTCCAACGCCAAGAAGGATCTTTCCGATCCGTTCCTGGGGCGCTGCAACTTCCATCACATTGCCTTTCCGGATGCCAAGATGATGCGGCGCATCATTGGGGTGCATTTTCCGGATATTGATGATGATCTGATGAACAATGCCGTCGAGGCTTTCTACCGTATGCGGGAACTGGATGGGATGGAGAAACGGCCGGCCACGCGCGAGCTGATCAACTGGATCAGGGCCCTCAAGGCCGATCCGGATTTCAAACCTAAGCGCCTGGCCAAGGGCGACGTGCCTTTTCTGGGCGTGCTGTTCAAAAAGAGCGGCGATTACCAGCGGGCCAATACATTCGTCAACCGGCGGAAAATGTTCTGATGTTTCTGGCTTTCTTCTATAAACTGAAAGAGGTGGGCATTCCCGTCAGCCCCACGGCCTTCCTGACCCTGCATCGGGCCCTGGCGAGCCGTCTGATTGCCACCCTGGATGAATTCTACACAGCGTCGCGGACCATCCTGGTTAAAAGCGAGCGCTATTTCGATCTCTTTGATCAGGTGTTCGCCCACCATTTCGAAGGCGCGGAACTGCCCGACGCCGAGGGGCTGGAGCTCGATGAGATCGCCCGGGCCATGCTCGAGGATTGGCTCAAGGACCCTAAGACCATGGCAAGCGCCCTGGGGATTGATGAGGAAACCTTGAATCGCATGACGCCCGAGGAGCTTATCGAGTATTTCAAGGAGCGGCTCAAGGACCAGGACGGTCGTCACGACGGCGGCAATAAATGGATCGGTACCGGCGGCACCTCACCGGTGGGCCATTCCGGATATCATCCGGGGGGCATGCGGGTGGGCGGCGTGTCGCGCAACAAGTCCGCCGTCAAGGTTGCCATGGAGAGGCGCTACAAGGACTATTCGCTTTCCGGCCCTCTCACCCAGGCCATGGTGGGCGAAGCCTTAAAACGACTGCGTAATCTGGTGCCCGCCGGTCCCAAGGACCAGGTGAATGTCGATGAAACCATTTACCGCACCATGAAAAACGCTGGAGAAATTGAGATTATCTTCGATCGTCGCCTGAAGGACCGCCTCAAGGTGATTCTGGCCATCGACAATGGCGGGTGGTCCATGGATCCCTATATCTCGGTGGTGCAGACGCTTTTCGATTATGCCAGGGCTCAGTTCAAGGAGGTTCGCACCTTCTTTTTTCATAACACCATTTACGATACGGTCTGGGAAGACGCCTCCCGTTACAAAAAACCCATGCGCATGGCGGAAATGGCCCGCCTGGATCCGGACACCCGCATCATCGTGGTGGGTGATGCCAGCATGGCGCCTTACGAACTGATGTCCCGCGACGGTTCCATCTATGTCCAGGACCGCACCGGCAAGCCCAGCATCGAATGCCTGCGGGGCATCGCACATACCTTTCCTCACAGCGTCTGGCTCAACCCGGTGCCCGAGTCCATGTGGGGCTATACGCGCACGATTCTCATGATTCAGCAGATCTTCCCCATGTTCGAACTGTCCATCGACGGCCTGGAAAAGGCGGTTCAACATCTGATGGCCGACTGAGTTCTTATTTAGGTTACATTTTATTCCGGATTGATGCCAAACAGGTTACAGGTGTTGAACCACACCTGCCCGGCCAGATCCTGGGGGGCATCGCCGCGTACCTCGGCCACCTTGAGCAGCACGCTGCGTACAAAGGCCGGTTCATTGCGGCGGAATTTGTTGCGCTGGGGGGTTGGCGTCAGGTAGGGGGCGTCGGTTTCCACCAGGAGCCGATCAACCGGAATGCCGGAGATCATCGACCGCAGGTCGGCGCCGCGCTTTTTAATGGTCACGATTCCCGTGATGCCGATATAAAAGCCCATTTCCAGATACTGGTGAAGCTCGACCTCACTGCCGCTGAAACAGTGAACCACCGCCCGGCGGTTGGCGCTGGGCATTGCCTTCAGAATTTCCAGCAGACGGCCCTGACTGTCCCGTTCGTGAAAAATGATTGGCAGATCCAAGGCCTCGGCAACCTCCAATTGACGAATCAGCCATTTTTCCTGATCTTCGCGGGGTGAATGCATCCGGTTGAAGTCGAGTCCGATTTCACCCCAGGCCACGACATCTGTATTGGTGGACAGATCGCTGAGGCGGGAAAGGACCGCTTCGGAACACGATTGCGCTTCGTGGGGGTGAACCCCAACCGATGCAAACATATGGGGATGTGCTTTGGCCAGGGCCACTGCTCGTGTGGACGTTTCCCGGTCCACACCGACGACAAGCATCCTGCGAACATCGGCCGATGCGGCCCGTTGGAGTACATCGTCGAAATCCTGGTTAAACGATTCATCATCCATATGACAGTGACTGTCGAAAATTTTCATTCCTAATCCTAAAGCAGGCATGCATGCCGGTTAACGTGTGTCTAATTATTTAACGGTTGTTAATTATTTTAATCTTCAACCAATGATAGTTTTGAGCTTGATTTCAAAAAACGAGGTTGTATAGTAATCATTATCGTCGGACAAATATAGTAACTGTTTGTTCGCTGCCAAGTTAGTGGGAAACTTTTTATTCGGAGGCAGATATGTTTAAGATTGTAAAACGAGAGGAAATGGCTGAAGGGACCGTCATCTTGAATGAAATCGAGGCGCCCCTGATCGCAAAAAAAGCCAAGCCCGGCCAGTTCGTTATCCTGAAGGCCAACGAAAACGGTGAGCGGATTCCGTTGACCATGGCAGATACGGACCCGGACAAGGGCACCATTACCATCATATATATGGTGGTCGGAAAATCAACAGCCCTGTTCAAAACGTTGAACGTGGGCGAAGGTTTCCAGGACGTCATCGGACCGTTGGGCAAGCCAACCCATCTGGAGAAGGTGGGCAAGGTGGTCTGCGTGGGCGGCGGCACCGGCGTGGCCGTGCTGCATCCCATCACGCGTGCCCTCAAGGACGTTGGTAACGACGTAACCTGTATCATCGGTGCCCGGACCAAGGATCTCCTGATTCTTGAAGAACAGATGAAAACCGCCTCCAACGATTTACGGGTCTGCACCGATGACGGCACATACGGCCACCATGGTTTCGTGACCGATATTCTCAAGGAAGCGCTCGAGGGCGGGGATGTCAAATTGGTGGTGGGCATTGGCCCGGTCCCCATGATGAGAGCCGTGGCCAACCTCACACGGCCATACAATGTGAAAACCCTGGTCAGCCTTAACCCCATTATGATCGACGGCACCGGGATGTGCGGCGGTTGCCGGGTGACAGTGGGCGGCGAGACAAAATTCGCCTGTGTCGATGGCCCCGAGTTCGATGGCCACGAGGTGAATTTCGATGAATTGATGCTGCGTCTTCAGGCTTACTGTGAGGATGAGAAAAAGTGCTACAATGACTTTTGCACCATTCAGGATGCCTCCTGAGCGCCAGTCAGAACGGTAACGGGAAATAAACGAGCGTAAAAGCATGCATCGGCAACATCGCCCCAAGCCGCTTGACTGACGGGAATCGTTGCCAGGGAGAAGAATGAAATGACCGAAAAAAAAGAAAAAAAGGGCAAAACGCCTCGTACGGCAATGCCCGAGCAGAAACCGGAAATCAGAAAACATAATTTCGAGGAAGTTCCTACCGGCTACACCGTTGCCATGGCCCAGGAGGAGGCGTCTAGATGCCTTCAGTGCAAAAAACCCGGGTGTGTTGAAGGGTGTCCGGTGAGCGTCGACATTCCAGGGTTTATCGGTTTGGTGGCCAAGGGCGATTTCACAGGCGCCATCCGGCATATATGGTCTAAAAACGCCTTGCCGGCGGTTTGCGGACGGGTTTGTCCCCAGGAAATCCAGTGCGAGGGCAAATGTATCGTTGGCAAACGGGGCGAACCGGTAGCCATCGGTAATCTCGAGCGCTTTGTGGCGGACTGGGAGCGTGAAAACGGTACCGGCGAGTTGCCGCCCAAGGCAGAGGCCACTGGCAAAAAAGTAGCCGTGGTGGGCTCCGGTCCCTCGGGATTAACCGTGGCCGGCGATTTGATTCAGAAAGGGTATTCCGTGACCGTGTTCGAAGCCTTTCACAAGGCCGGCGGTGTGCTGGTTTACGGTATTCCCGAATTTCGTCTGCCCAAGGCCATCGTGGGCCAGGAAGTCAATTTTCTGGAGCGCCTTGGCGTAGATGTCGAAGTGGACGCCGTGGTGGGGCGTACGGTGAGTCTGGACGAGTTGTTCGAGCAGGGGTTCGAGGCCATTTACCTGGGCGTGGGCGCCGGCTTGCCGCGCTTTATGAATCTGCCCGGCGAAAACCTGATCGGTATCCTTTCGGCCAACGAGTACCTGACCCGGGCCAACCTGATGAAAGCCTATAAGTTTCCCGAGGTGGATACCCCGATCCCGCTCGGCAAGAACGTGGTTGTGCTGGGTGCCGGTAACGTGGCCATGGACTCGGCCCGGACCGCCATGCGTCTGGGGGCGAAAAGCGTCAAGATTGTCTACCGCCGATCACGGGACGAAATGCCCGCCAGGGGCGCGGAAATTCACCATGCCGAGGAAGAAGGCATCGAGTTTTTTCTGCTGACCAACCCCACCAAATTCGAGGGAGACGAAAAAGGGCGCCTGACCGGCATGGAGTGCCTGAAGATGGAACTTGGCGAACCGG
Source organism: uncultured Desulfosarcina sp. (assembly GCA_963668455.2). GTDB lineage: Bacteria > Desulfobacterota > Desulfobacteria > Desulfobacterales > Desulfosarcinaceae > Desulfosarcina. The sequence continues at coordinate 35,053 of CAXXOY010000005.1, read as the reverse complement.
ACGACTCGGGCCGCCGTCGCCCAATCCCCATTGAAGGCTCGGAATTTCACATGGATACCGATCTGGTTATCGTTGCCGTTGGATCCGGCGCCAACCCGCTGCTTACCCAGTCCACCCCGGATATGTCGCTCAATAAATGGGGGTATATCGAGGCTGACCCGGAAACGGGCAAGACCACCAAAAAAGGCGTTTGGGCCGGCGGGGACATTGTCACCGGTGCGGCAACGGTCATCCTGGCCATGGGTGCCGGCCGTAAGGCGGCGGACTCCATTCACGATTACCTCACCTGGGGATGGTAGCCCGTCATTTGAAAAAGGGTGCCTAGGGGGAATTGCCCTGTTTTTCATCCCATGGTTGTTGAACGTGTAAATCAGACAGCCGATTCATTGAACATGGATCGGCTGTTTTCAATTGTTCTCTGGAAAATCGCGGTAGGGGCAGCAACTGAGACGCTTGGGAAGAAGGGGCGCTTAGGAGAAGAGATCGACAGCTTTTTGCACGGCTTGATTGGCGATGGGAACGTTGGTTTGGGACAGTTGCGCGGCCGTCTGCTCGGCCAATTCGGCGGCCTCCTGGTCGTTCAGATCGTCCCCCGCGGCGTATTGATTGTCTTCCTTTGGATAGGTCACGCCGGCAATGTTGTTTTTAGCCATCTCGGACAGGTTGACACGATAATCCGGATTGTCCTCCTCGGTCTGGACGCCCTGTTGACTGGCCTCTCTTTCCTGTTCCGGTCTGATTCCTTCATTTTTCTGGGTGTTTGTGAGCCCTTCAACCTGAGTGTTCACCGGATTGCTGGTGTTGATCTCCATGACGCCCCTCCTTTTGGCTTTCCATGATGATGTTTGTTAAACCATCGTGCAGCTTATAAGGTACCTGTACGAATTATCGGCCACTCGAGCCAAAGACTTTATTTTTTTTTGTTGCGCAAGTGACTGCCGTGCAAGACGAATCGTCGCTCGGCGGTTGATTGACAATCGTTTGCCAAGCCTTAACTTGTAGCTGGTCCGAAAAGATTATTGCTTGATCGATTTTGTTAACGCAGCGATATAGCGCCCATCCATTTTTCAAATGGTGTGATCGCACTACCGACAAACCCATGGAGGTTTACCAAATGGCCTTTGAAACCAAAGAAGAAGTCCTGGAAAAAATACTGGAGATGGAAAAGCCGATTTGTCCTCATTGCAACGAGCAGATGGCGCTTTGGGAGGTTCCTCCCATCAATGTTGGTGATGGGTTGGGCTGGGGAACACCTTATTTGTTCATGTGTTTTAACGACGAGTGTCCGCTTTATACCAAGGGGTGGGAAAATCTGATGGATAATTATGCCCACCACGCCTCCTACCGCTGCATCAATTTTCCAGGAACGGATCAGTTCGAACTCATCCCCGTTTTCAGCCCCACCGGTGCCAAGGGGCAATTAATCGACGACCAGGTGCTGGCCGAGGAGGAAGCGCTTAAGCAGAATATCAAAAGGGGCTTCTCAATTCTGGCCGATTGTTATGTGAATAAAGATGGCGTTTCCATTTTGAACCTTCTGGTCGATTCGGCGGAACCCGTTCGCGTTCGCATGAAGGCGGCGGAGATGATCGGCGATGTCGGGGAACTGGAAGCCATCGAGCCCATCCGCAATCTGAAATTTGGCAACCAGCGCCTGCAGGAACAGGTGAACAAGGCCATCTCGAAGATTCACGAACGGTATTTCACCCGCGAATGCCCCTTTTGCGCGGAAATTATCAAGAAGCGGGCCAAGGTTTGCAAGCATTGTGGCAAGGACGTTGCCGGTGTTTAAGATTGACGAATCCGTAAAAAGCTTCTCCAGGCCATACATGGCCAAATATCCGAAAGGAACTTTGCTCCGGTGCCAATACCTGTTATTTCATCATCCGGACGCATTTGCAAATGACGCCGTTCGGACTTTGGTGCCTGAGTGCCCGTTAAAAAGCTTGGTTGATCGGTTCGCGACATTATCCTTGGTGACATAGATCCCGTTTGGAAGTTTGTTCAACTCCGCGATCCCGATACTGCTTGATGCGTCCCACATCTTTTTTTCGAAAGGAGACGCATTGAAAAACAAAGGTAAAAAGGTCAACAAAAAAATGCCCGTTGCTTCAGGACTGCCAAGCGAATTCGAACAAATTAACATCAATGCCGCCGGCATCGATATCGGCTCTGAAAAACACTATGTTGCCGTTCCTAAGGGCAGAGATCCCGAAGGGCGCGATGTTCGCAATTTTGATACGTTTACCACCGATCTTATCGAGCTGGCCAAATGGTTGAAAAAATGCGACATCGATACGGTAGCCATGGAATCGACCGGCATTTACTGGATTCCTTTGTTCGAGATCCTCGAAAAAAATGGTTTCGAAGTCAGACTGGTCAATCCACGAAGCATCAAACATGCACCTGGCAGAAAGAGCGATGTGGTTGATTGCCAATGGATTCAACAGCTTCATTCCTATGGTCTATTAATCAGCGCCTTTCGTCCTGACGATCAAATCGGTGTATTGCGCTCGTATCACCGGCAACGAACCATGCTCGTCAGCCACGCCTCCACCCATATCCAACATATGCAAAAGGCGTTGGAGCAGATGAATATCAAGCTCAACAATGTGATTTCTGACATCACAGGAACCACCGGCATGAAAATTATTCGCAGTATTCTATCCGGTGAACGCAATCCTACAAAGTTAGCCAAGCATCGCGATCCTCGCTGTAAAAAAACAGACAAAGAGATTGCCAAGTCGTTGCATGGCAACTGGCGCGATGAACACTTGTTTGCCTTGCAGCAAGCCGTAGCCCTGTATGATTTTTACCAAACTCAGATTGAAGCTTGCGATCAGCAAATCCAAGCTCAGTTGAGCCGTTTCGAGGATCGTAGCAACGGCGGTGAGCTACCTCCTCCCACGGGTAAGTCCAATGTTAACGGTAAAAAACTGACCTTCGATGCCCGTGATCATCTTTACCGAATGGCCGGTGTGGACTTAACCCAGATCGTTGGTTTGAATACCCCAACGGTTTTAAGCATCATTTCAGAGGTCGGCCTCGATATGAGTCGCTGGCCCACATCGAAGCATTTTGCATCCTGGCTGGGGTTGTCTCCAGGCAGCAAGATTTCCGGTGGTAAAAATTTCAGCAGCAAAACCAAACCCAGTGCCAACCGGGCCGCCCACACTTTTCGACTGGCCGCTTACAGTCTTCATCGGAGCCAAACAGCCATCGGAGCATTTTTGAGACGGAAAAAATCTCAACTTGGAGCGCCGAAGGCGATCACCGCCACGGCACATAAGATCGCCCGCATCTTCTATGAGATGCTGAAAGCCCGTACTGAGTACACAGATTTGGGCGTCGACTATTATCAAAATCGTTATAAAGAACGCACGCTTCGTAATTTAAAACGCAAAGCAAAATATTTTGGTTTAGAGTTGGTAAATACTAATCAAGATCAATTGGTTACAACCCAATAATGATGGTTGAGTTCCTTGGAAGTCCGATATCGGCGTTACGCTTCATCCTCCGTCACTGCGGCGTACCTTAAGTACGCCTCATTCCTACGGATTCGCAGGCCTTGATCTCGGCCTTTTTACGAATCCGTCTAAACCGCGACTTTTTACGAGACCATCAAGATTATTCAGGCACATTGACGTTCATGGAATCGTAGGAGCGAAACACCAATCTTTCTCTGGTGATTCGTTCCTGGGGAATTGGCTGTAAGGCTTCCGACCGTGCCAGTTCGACCGCCTGGTCACGGTCGGGGATTGCTGCAAGTCCCTTGCCTACGGCTTTTCCTCTAATTGTTTCCAGCACCGTGGCATCTTTCCCATCCGATACTATGGCCAGCGGCATCGGAGTGGCTGCGAACAGGCGTGCCGCACCGACCGCTTCCCGTTCCCGTGAGCCTATCGATCCGGCGGCGCATTTGAAAGCAACCACGGGCCGATTTTCGACTTGAATGACAAGATCCACCTTTGAACGATAGATGTCGCCATTGATGTCCATCAGGATCGGGGCATCCACCAGAATATCCTCGCGCCGATACCCCTTTTTCTCCACCAGATAGCGCTCGACCTGCTGGCGGTTGAGTTCCGCCCCGACGTTGGCAACGGATGTGCCGGTGATATAATCGACAATGATGTCCGGATTGTCTGCTGTTTCGTCCATGGCAATTTCTCCTGCTTTTAATTGGAACGTGGTAAGCGGCTCAGGTTGGCGCCCGGCGTACCATGGCCACCGCCGTGGTTAATAATATCAATGTCCCGCCGGCCAGCGTGTATGGCGATGGGATTTCGTGCAACAGCAAGCCGGCAAGGACGATGCCATACACCGGCTCAAGACAAGCAATGATCGATGCCAGCTGGGCGCGCACCGTGCTCAGCCCCCGGATGAAAAGAGCATGGGACAAGGCCGTGCAGATGACCCCTAAAAAGACCAGCCAGCCCATCTGGCGGCCGTCGACCGACACGCTTTCCCACAAGGTCATGGGAAGCAGCAGCAGGCATGCCACGGCGTTCTGGTAAAAAGCGATCCGTACGGGCGCTTCATGTTGGACCCATTTGCGGTTCAGCAGGCTGAGCAGGGCAAACGTAAAGCCGGAGATCGTTCCCCAGAAAACGCCCTCGTGAACCCTGCCGCCAAAAGGTGACGGAACCACCATGACGGCGATGCCCAGCAGCACGGCAACAGATGTGAACACATCGAAGGGGCGACGCTTTTCGCCGAACCACCAGGGCTCCAACCAGGTGATGAACAGCGGGAATGTGGAAAAGGCCAGCAGGCCTACGGCCACGGTGGAGATTTGGATGGCGTGAAAAAAGGTAACCCAATGGATGGCCAGTATGGCCCCCAAAATGCCCATGATCGGAATGCCCACACGGTGCGGTTGTGTTGCCCTGTTTTTGGAGAGCGCCATGACCAGACCCAGTGCCATCGCCGCGAAACCGGTGCGGCCGAGCACAATACACCAGGCCGGCAGGGAGAGTACTTTGCCGAAAAGGCCCGCGATGCCGAAAAGCATCACGGCCACGTTGATGTCGATGATTCCTGTTGAATGAATCCGTTTCAATTTCAGCCCTTTTCGCAACAATTAGTGTGCCCTTTAATACACCGGATGGACATTTGAATCAACCGTCGGCGACTCACACCATGTCGCAGGCAAAGCGCAACCGGATTCACGCGTTGTTCGATAAGGGATAAAAGGATGTATTAATTGACAGTTCGGTATGTTTTGGTTAAATAATTGGTTGCTTTGTCACGATTTGCTGCTTATCCTATCCTACCGCAGTTCATGGCATTGTAAAGATCGGCGAACAACGGCCGATAACTTTTTAATAGTGTTGAGAATTAAGAGACGAGGCCATCGAAGGCCCAATAATTCCCTCCCCGGATTATCTATCTCACTAAAGGAGACGATGTATGACCAACAAATTCCTGTTCACTTCCGAATCCGTAACCGAAGGCCATCCGGATAAGGTCGCGGATGCTATTTCAGATTCCATTTTGGATGCGATCATGGCCGAGGACAAGCGTTGTCGCGTGGCGTGCGAAACCCTGGTCACCACCGGCCTGGCGTTCATTGCCGGTGAAATCACCACGGATTGTTACGTGGATATGCCCCAGATCGTACGCGAAACCATCAAGGATATCGGCTACCATTCATCTCAGATGGGATTTGACTGGCGCACCTGCTCGGTGCTTACCAGCATCGACCATCAAAGCCAGGATATCGCCCAGGGGGTGAATACCGGTGAGGGGCTTTACAAGGACCAAGGGGCCGGTGACCAGGGATTGATGTTCGGTTTTGCCACCGATGAGACCCCCGAACTGATGCCCATGCCCATCATGTATGCTCATAAGCTGACCCGCCGTCTGACCCAGGTGCGCAAGAACGGCGCCCTGGATTTCCTGCGGCCGGACGGAAAATCACAGGTAACCATCGAATACGAAGATGGCATGCCTAAGCGGGTCGACACCATCGTGGTTTCCAGCCAACACAAACCGGATGTGACCCATGAGGAATTGACCGAAGCGATTATCGAGGAAGTGATCAAAAAAGTTATACCGGCCGAGATGATCGACGGCGACACCCGCTATTTCATCAACCCCACCGGTCGTTTTGTGGTGGGTGGTCCCATGGGCGATTGCGGGCTGACCGGACGCAAAATTATCGTGGACACCTACGGCGGCCAGGGCAGTCACGGCGGTGGTTGTTTTTCGGGCAAGGATCCGTCCAAGGTGGATCGCAGCGCATCGTATATGGGGCGGTATGTGGCCAAGAATCTCGTGGCCGCCGGTATGGCTAAAAAATGCGAGGTCCAGGTGGCCTATGCCATCGGCGTGGCCGAGCCGGTTTCGGTAATGGTCGACCTGATGGGAACAGGCAAGATCTCCGAGGATCGCGCGCAGGAGATCGTCAAAGAAGTTTTCGATCTGCGGCCGGCCGCCATCATTGAAGGCCTTGATTTGCTAAGGCCCATCTACCGTAAAACATCCGCTTACGGCCATTTTGGTCGTACCGAGCCGGAATTTTCCTGGGAACGGACCGACAAGGCGGATATAATCCGAGAAATGGCCGGACTTTAATAACAAAAGGAAGGAATACCAATGACTCTTGCTGATAACGTGGTGACCATCGACGGCCCGCAGGTCTACGATCCGTCACTGCCATACAAAATAGCCGATCTTGCCCTTGCCGATCTGGGCGACAAGGAGATGCAGCTTTCGGAAAAGGAAATGCCGGGGCTTATGGCGGTTCGTGAAAAATACGGCGCCAAGCAGCCTCTCAAGGGGCTGAAGGTGACGGGCAGCCTGCATATGACCATTCAAACGGCCATGCTCATAGATACTCTGAAGGTTCTGGGCGCTGACATCCGTTGGGCGTCCTGCAACATTTTTTCCACCCAGGATCATGCCGCCGCCGCCATCGCCAACAAGGGGGCGGCCGCTGTTTTTGCCTGGAAAGGGGAAAACCTGGCGGATTACTGGTGGTGCACCGAGCAGGCCCTGGTCTGGCCGGACGGCAGCGGACCGGATTTGATCGTGGACGACGGCGGAGACGCCACCATGTTCATTCATCAGGGCGTGGCCGTGGAAAAAGACCCCACTTTACTGGAGAAAGAGTACGACTCAGAAGACATGCAGTTCTTGATGGCCCGCCTCAAGGCCGGTTACCAGAAAGATACCGGCTTCTGGACGCGCATTGCCAAAACCGTGCGCGGGGTTTCCGAGGAGACCACCACAGGTGTTCACCGGCTTTACCAGCTGGCCCGGGACAACGAGCTGCTTTTCTCGGCTTTCAATGTCAATGATTCCGTGACCAAATCAAAGTTTGATAACCTTTATGGTTGCCGCGAATCCCTGGCCGACGGAATAAAACGGGCCACGGATATCATGATCGCCGGCAAAGTCGTCGTGGTTTGTGGGTATGGCGATGTGGGCAAGGGGTGCGCCCACTCCATGCGAGGTTACGGTGCCCGCGTGCTGGTTACCGAGATCGACCCCATCTGCGCCCTGCAGGCCGCCATGGAAGGCTTCGAGGTTACCACCATGCAGGATGCGCTACCCGAGGGCGATATTTTCGTCACGGCAACAGGTTGCTATCAGGTGATCACCGGCGCGGATATGGAAGCCATGAAGGATGAGGCGATCATTTGCAATATCGGCCATTTCGACAACGAAATCGAAATGAGCTACCTCGCCAACAACCCCAAATGCAAGAAAACATCCATCAAGCCGCAGGTTGATAAGTGGCTTCTGGAGTCCGGCCAGTCGATCCTTGTGCTGGCCGAGGGGCGTCTGGTCAATTTGGGTTGTGCCACCGGGCATCCCAGTTTTGTGATGAGCAACAGCTTTACTAATCAGTGCCTGGCGCAGATCGAACTGGCAACCGGCGACTACGAGAAAAAAGTTTACACCCTGCCCAAGAAGCTGGATGAGGAGGTCGCACGTCTGCACCTTGATCGCCTGGGCGTAAAACTGAGCAAGCTGAATAAGGTTCAGGCCGATTATTTGGGCGTGCCTGTGGAAGGCCCCTTCAAACCGGACCATTATCGGTATTGATTATTTCCTTTCGGGAATAAAAAAGGGGGTCGGTACGCCTTTTGGCGGTTCCGGCCCCCTTTATTTATTGGTGAATTCGCCTCTCGGCGATTATTTATTCCAGAATCGGATGGGCGCTAATTGAGTCGTTTTTGCTTGAGTTCGGCCAGTTGCCTGTACCCCTCGTTCAGGGTCGCTTTTTCCTCGGGCGTCATTGTTATCGTCTTTGCCTGTTCCAGAGTTAGAAACCCTTGATCGGGATTTCCCTGGTGCCCCTGCACAAGGGCAATACCAACGTAGGCCGGGACATATTTGTCGTCAAGGGTAGCCGCACGAAGAAACTCCTTGTTGGCGGCTTCGATTTTTCCGTAAGAGAGAAGGCTATGTCCGTTTTTTACGTGTTGAGCCGGGGTGTCCAGCCGGAGAAAAATGGTATCCGGACCGCATGCACCAAAAAGGCTGACGAGCAATAACAGTAAGATTAAGGTGCTCCGTTGGCTCATGGTTTTTCCTCGCTTTTTCATGGCTGCGACCCTTATCGAATAATCACGAACCGGTCTTTAGGTCAAGCACAATACTGACCTGACAGGCTTTTAGAAAGTTCAAATAAGCTGCCGAGCTGCGAAGCCTGGCGGCATCGGTGTTGGAGATCACCAAATCCGTATTTCCAGTAAGTTCATGGATGCGAATCGCCTTGACGATCATTGGGTTTTCGCCCACGCGTTTATCCATCTTCGCGGCTTCAAGGGTTGCTGCAAAACCGCTCATTCCACGGGAGACGGCAAACTCACGGCTGACAAAGGCCGGTCCGTATACCGTTTCCCCCGCTTCGTCGATGATCAACGGCACCAAAGCGGGTTCAGCGTCGATGCCAACAGCATCGACGATAAGGCCTGTAAAGGGTGGCACACGCTCACCTTTGGTCCCTGTCGGCATTTCCTCCTGGCTTACACCGCTTGTGGCGGTTATCGAGTCCACCTGCCGGATTTCTTTCGGAAGGACGAACTGCGCAAATCCGCCGCTTAGCTTCATGGTTATTTCAACTTCCGCAGTGCCATCGGAAAAGTATTTTTGATGAGTGATATCCGCATTTTGAATCAAGACCTTCAACCCTTTTAAAAAATCGGGGTTTTGGGCCATGCGGCCGGATATCCGTGAAGTCGCGTTGATACGAATGCCTCGGACCGTTTCCATGAGGTTGGCCTGGGCGTTGAGGCGGGCGGCGTCTATACCATCGGACGGTCCCGTTCCCGGGACACCGGTGCCTTGAGCCGAGGCCGTGCGGGCGCTCCAGTCGATTCGTCCCTTCTCGGTCGCCTGGACCAAAACGCCGTTCGCCACAGCCTCCGACACCGCGCATAACACGAGGATAAGGGCAAACCCAAATATTTTTGAAATAGTAGTTTTTTCTTTCAATTCTTGATGGTTATCCTTGTATGAGAAACCAATGCAAATTATATAGGGTAAGAATTGAGATAAGTCAACTATTGCACAATCCGTCACCATGACCCCGCATAACCATTCGGCGAATGAAAAGGAGCGTTTTCTGGTTTTTTCTTGTTCTGTCAAGCGTTTTGGTGTAAGAGCGAAAGACTGGTCTTTTTCCACGAATTGTGTTTCTCCCGAGTCTATTTTTATTTAATTTCCGCCGATTCTTCAGCTGAAAACCAAATAAGGTATCATTTTGAATTTGTTATATTAATTCCATACATCGTTGAGCTACTTTGAGAGGTTGTATTTTTATGCGCCAATCGAAAAACCCTAGAATTCTGGTGGTGGAAGACGATTCACAGATGCGGGCAAGCATGCATGCACTATTAAGTGCGCATGGGTTCGATGTGAATACCCAAACCGATTTATCAGGCGCGAGAAATTCTATTCATGGCGAGCCCTATGACGTGGCACTGCTGGACATCGGGCTGAAAGGCCAATGCGGCCTGTCGCTTATGGACGATTTTGTCAATTGTCGTATGGATACCCGAGTCATTGTCGTCACTGGACAGCACTCCGAGCGCTACGCCATCACGGCCTTGAAGAAGGGGGCGACCGATTATCTGAAAAAGCCGTTTGAACCTGACGAGCTTATCGAATCAGTGAATACGGTTTTAAAACGTCAGTGGGAAGAGCGGAAGCTGAAATTGCTCAAACATACCGTCAAAGCGTCTTCGGTGGCCATTGCGGTCGGTGCCTCCGAAGGCGATATCGTATACGCCAATGCGGCCTATCGCCAACTGACGGGTACCGAAGAAAAAGCTGGCAGCCAGCTTTCTGCTGATCCAAACGCGGACGGGGGCGGTGTGGTCATTGATGAGCATATCAGGCAGACGTTAAAAACCGGTGTTCCATGGAAAGGGAGGGCCGAACTGAACAGGGTTCAAGACCGTCCGTTGACAGTCTGCAAGCGGGTCGATCCGATCCCGGAGAAAATAGGCGGCCAAAGGTATGGTGTTGCCCTGCTGAGCGACATCACCGCCCAGGTAAAAAAAGAGCTTGCCGTTGCCAACAGCCGCGAACGCTACCGCAAAGTGATCGATAGCCAACCGGACCATCTATACCGTTTGAATTCGGATTTGTTGTTTACATTCGTCAATCAAACCTATGCCTCTTTTATGAGAAAAACGCCGTATTCCATGATTGGTCAGCCCATCACGGATGTTGTGTCGGAATCGACCCTCCCTCTTCTTTTGGAAGCGCTGACGTCCATTCGGTCCGAGGCAAGGCCTATTGAAATCGAATTCATGGTTTCCGCTGACGGCAATACCGAACATTGGCAAGAGTGGCGCTTCGAGGGTATTTATAATAACGACGGGCAGCTAACGGAGTTTCAAGGCGTGGGACGGGATGTGGCCGGTGACAGACGCGTCGCAAGGGAAATCGAGAATAACAGGGAGAAATTCCGTAACCTGGCGGAGCTTACCAGTGACTGGCTCTGGGAGGTGGACTGCAAGGGCCTGTTCTCCTATACCAACCCGGTCGTCTACAACCTTTTGGGATACACGCCGGAAGAAGTGCTGGGAAAATCTGCTTTTTCCTTCATGCCCCAACAGGAGTCCCTGCGTCTCCAGGCCCTGTTTGAACATGCCCTGGCCGCCGGCCAGCCATTGAAAAATATAGAAAGCATCAACCGCTGCAAGGATGGCTCTCGGGTCACGTTGGAAATCAGCGGAGTGCCCATACATGACGAAACGGGCGGGATCATCGGATACCGGGGGATCAACCGCGACGTCTCGGTGCGCAAAGACAACGAGACGCGCCTACGGAAAGAGTCGGAAAGCTTGAGAAAAAGCCTTGCCCGGGTCAAGCGGCTGAGTGGAATTCTGCCCATTTGCTCATCCTGTAAAAAAATTCGGGATGAAACCGGCTGTTGGGTTCAAATAGAAAAATTTATCGAAAATAACTCCGACGCCGAATTCAGCCATGGCGTCTGCCCGGAATGTGCACACAAATTATATCCCGAGCTGTACGAATAAAAAGAGCGGTCAAACCGGCAGTTCCATGGTGAAGGTCGTGCCCCGGCCAGGATCGCTGTCACAGACAAGGACCCCCGAAAAAGATGTGACGATGTTGTGGGCGATCGATAACCCCAAGCCGGAATGGCCACCTTTTTTTGAAGTGACGTAGGGGTCGAAGAGGGTTTCCCGGATTTCGGGGGCTATCCCCGGGCCATTGTCGGCGATCACGATTTCCACATGGCCGCCAGCCTCACCTTTGGAGGCGGCCGGTTTTGTACCCAGGGGAGCGGAGATGAAACGTGTCCGGACAGAAAATTGTCCCCCCTTGTCTGCCATGGCCTCGGCACCATTTTTAATCAAATTGATCAAAACCTGTTTCAAGCTGTCCGGATGAATGCCGACGATAGGGATGTTGTCGCCCAGATCGGTTTGAAAGCCGATGGCGGCCCCGTCGCAGATACTTCCCTCGAACAATGTGATGACATCCGACAGCAGCGCATTGACATCGCTTCCGGCATCGGTGCTCGCCACCTCTTTTGTGGAAAAGGCGGTCAGTTTCTGGAGCAGGCGGCTGACCCGTGACACCTCGTCGCTGATGATTCTCAATTCATCGTGATCCAACCCCGCATTTGACATGCGCATGCTGATTACTTTGATGTAATTTTTGATTACACTGAGCGGATTGTTGGCTTCGTGGACAACGCGCCGGGCAAGATCCGTGGCGGCGGCCATGCGTTTTTCATGGATAACCCGCAGCTCACCGCGCCGAATGGTTTCCGTGTGCAAGGCAGCGGCTCCCTTTTGCATGATGAGCTTTAAAAGACGGTTTTTTTCAAGCAGGCTGGAAAGGTCGTCGCTTTTAATACCCATGGCCAGAACGCCCACGGGGGCATCATGCACAACCATCGGCAGGCAGAACATTCCTTCGGCGCCGAGCAGCCTCAGGATCTGTTCGTCGATAATCGCCAAGGGCGCTTTGGATGCCGCTGCAAACGAATCCACCGCGGTATGCGTTGACATCGCACCAACCATGAGACTGTTTTGCATGTTCATCGAAACGGCCAGGCGGGGGTAGCGGACAAAGGCCCCGCTCGGGTCCGAAATATGGCTGACCAGCGCGTTTCTTTTTTCGTCGAAAAGGAAAAAGATGGTGCGTTGAATGTCAAAAAGCAGCTTGAGTCCATTGTCCATGCACCGCAGGATTTGATTTTGGTTTTCAGCCGTGAAAAAGCCTTCGAGGACACCAACCGCCAGCGAATAATCCTGGAATTCGTGTGTCAGGCGATCCCTGGCCGTCTTGTCTTTTGTATCCGTATCAGCACTGTCGATGACGTCTGGGCCGATATCGATATCAAGAGAGCTTGCCATTTCCCTGGCCTGCTCATCGGATTTGTCGATCAAGGACCGGCATTCGGAAGCCTCCATATTAAAGAGACGCTTCGCGGCGTTCAGGCCGTCGTCGATTTCATCCGGGTTATTCTGGCACAATAGATTGGCGACATGAACGATTTGCACCATGGTGAGCGCATGGGTGATCCGGTCGATTTGCTCGTGGTGGTAGCGGACGCAATCGGCGATCATGGGTTCCAATTTCCAGCGTTCCAATAGCCAGGCGCCGATCTCGGCATGGGTAGCCCCCATGTTCGCCTCTCCGGCCAGCAGCAAATCGGTATTTGGGCTGCATCGCTCAACCATTGTTTCGTAAGCGGTTCTGAAATTGGCCCACAGAACAACCTTTCCGATGTCGTGAAGCAATCCCGCCAGAAAGGCTTCATCGGACTGGCCGGCATCCTGTTTTTCGGCCGCGATCAGCTTGGCCAGAAAGGCACAACGGAGCGAATGCCACCAGAACTGTTTCAGATTAAAGATGCTCTTTTTTCTAGGTTTCGGGAATACCTCATGGACGCAGGCACAAATCGCCAGGCTTTTGATCCCACTGGTACCCACAAACGAGACGGCATGGTTGATGAGCTCGATTTTGCGCGGCAGGCCGTAGAACGCGGAGTTGACCAGCTTCAGAATGTTGGCGCTCAACGCGGGGTCCGCCGACACCATGTTGCCGATTTCATTCAGATCCGGATTGTCTCTGTTACATGCCTCGATTAGCTTGAGCAAAATGCTGGGAAGGGTGGGGAGGTTTTTCAGGCTGGACAGCCTTTTGAAGAATTTTATTTGATCTGTCATCACTCCAAACTCTCAACTGGTAACTATAGCCCCTTGGTCGGCCCTGTCGTTTTTTGGCCGCTTTCCCGGAGCGATCGCCGGCGCCTGCGCAACTGTAGATAAATAACTGTCTGACGCATAACCTATCGGCACCTATTAAGAAAACTTGACCGTCGTTTTTGGGCAGGGACAGATTGAAAGGGCAAAAATGGCCCGCGACGGGAAGGCGTTGTCGGCGGGCCATGCTGCGTTATCTATTGACAGGGAACGGGACAATTGGAGGTCTCGAAAACAGTGAGGCCGTCCACGTGCCGGGAGGGGATCACTTCTTGGCACTTTTCTCTTTCAACCTGGCGTCAAAGCCTTTCTTGTCGATGACAAAACGCTCGTGCTTGCCGCGGCCGATCAGTTCCTTGTCGTCATGTGCCTCAATCTCGAAGACCAGACGGCGCCGGTCGACTTCAATCAGTTTCACCTTCAGCCTTACCTTGAATCCCACCGGCGTGGCGGCGATGTGGCTGGCGTCAATGCCGATACCGACTGTCTGCTCGTCGGGCCAGTCCAGATGCGGGCGCAACGCCTGAATGCAGGTCCATTCGAAAAGTCCGATTAAGTAGGCCGTGGCCAGAACCTTTGGCATGACCTGCATTTCCTCGGCTGTCGGGAATAGCGCCGGCACGGTCTGGGCGTCGGTAACGGGGAATTCGAATTCATGTTCAATACCAGGGACCAGTGTCGTTTTCATAAGTCCTCCCATAGGTGTTTTGCCGGAAAAAGATGGATTGCAACAATAAAAACGCCGGAGCGTTGATCGAAAACGCTCCGGCGGTATCAGGCAAATGATCAAGGATCGTTAACTGGCAGGCCTTGCCTTGGCGTAGCCGATCTCTTCAAGCGCGGATTCCATTTCACCGAGGATGGTGGGATCGTCGATGGTGGCCGGCACCTTGTATTCCTTATTGTCGGCGATTTTCTGGATCGTGCCGCGCAAAATTTTCCCCGAACGGGTTTTGGGCAGGCGGTTGACCACCGTGGCGGTCTTGAAGGCGGCTACCGGTCCGATGCGGTCACGGACCATCTGGACCGCCTCTTTCTGGATGTCGTCCTTGGGGCGGTCGACGCCGGCATTCAGAACCAGGAAGCCAATGGGCACCTGACCCTTGAGTTTGTCCTCGACGCCCAGAACGGCACATTCGGCCACATCCGGATGGTCGGCCAGGACTTCCTCCATGGCGCCGGTGGACAGGCGGTGGCCGGCCACATTGATGATGTCGTCGGTGCGGGACATGACATAGGCATAGCCCTCGTCGTCGATGTACCCGGCATCTGCGGTTTTATAATACCCCGGAAACTCATCCAGATAGGATTCGACGTAGCGGTCATCGTTTTGCCATAAGGTGGGCAGTGTCCCCGGGGGCAAGGGCAGTTTCACCACCAGGGCGCCGATTTCTCCTGGAGCGACCTGTTTGCATTCGGTATCGACCACTTGAAGGTCCCAACCCGGTACGGCCTTGGTTGGGGATCCATACTTAACCGGAAAATGTTGCAGCCCCATACAGTTGGCGGCAATGGCCCAACCGGTTTCGGTTTGCCACCAGTGGTCGATGACGGGAACCTTGAGGTTGTTTTCCGACCACTGGATCGTATCCGGATCGGAACGTTCGCCGGCCAGGAAAAGGATTTTGAAATTGGACAGATCGTACTTTTTGATCAATTCCCCCTTGGGATCGTCCCTTTTGATGGCGCGGAAAGCGGTGGGTGCCGTGAACAGGGATTTGACCTTGTGCTGGGAAATGACTCGCCAGAAGACGCCGGCATCGGGCGTTCCCACAGGCTTGCCTTCAAACAGAATGGTTGTGGCGCCCTTGAACAGCGGGGCATAGACAATATAGGAGTGGCCGACCACCCAGCCCACATCCGAGGCGGCCCAGTAAACATCCCCGGCGTCGATGTCGTAAATGGCCTTCATTGTCCATTTCAGGGCCACCAAATGGCCGCCATTGTCCCGCACCACGCCCTTGGGCTGTCCTGTGGTCCCCGAGGTGTAGAGAATGTAAAGGGGATCGGTGGCGGCCACCGGCACACAATCCACGGGTTGGGCCTTGGCCATGGCTTCGGTCCAATCCACATCGCGGCCCGGGATCATCTCCGCTTTTACCATGGGGCGTTGGATAATGACGCAGGATGAAGGCTTGGCATCGGCCATGTTGATGGCTTCGTCCAACAGGGGTTTGTAGGCGATTACCTTTTTGACTTCAATGCCGCACGATGCCGACACCATCACCTTGGGTTTGGCGTCGTCGATTCGCGTGGCGAGCTCATTTGCCGCGAAACCACCGAATACCACCGAATGGACGGCGCCGATGCGCGCGCAGGCCAGCATGGCAACGGCCGCCTCGGGAATCATGGGCATGTAGATGAGGACGCGATCACCCTTGGTGACGCCCTGATCGACCAGCACGCCGGCGAATTTGGCCACTTCGTCGCGAAGTTCACTGTAGGTGTAGGTTTTAATGGTATCGGTGACCGGGCTGTCATAAATCAGCGCGGCCTGGTCGCCGCGGCCGTTTTCGACATGAAAATCAAGCGCATTGTAACAGGTGTTCACTTCGCCACCGGTAAACCACCGGTAAAATGGTTTGTTGCTGTCATCCAGAACCTTGTCCCAGCGTTTGTACCAGTGGCAGTCCTCGGCGGCTTTGCCCCAGAATTTTTCGGGGTCATTGATCGATTCCGAATACGCGATTTCATATTGGTTGCTCATACGCCCTTCCTTTCAAAAGAGAATCTTTTAAGTAAGATGATTTCCGCAGGTTATAAACGAATTAGAAAGAAACCATGGTACTATGAGAATGTTTCTGCACGATGCGTGATTAGGCGGTTTCCTTGGCCAGGTCAGGCATCGGATCGGGCTCGGAATCGATCCAGGGTTTACCAAGAGGAAGGATCTGTTTTCCGAAAACCTGGGCATAAATGGCGGCGGCCATCATATACCAGGCGTTCAGGGCACAGAGAATAAGAACGATGGCGGTGGGTTTGGTCAGGCCGGGATAGCCAAAATGGGCCAGATCAAGACCGATGAAGCCGATGAGCAATAGGGTAAACGTCGAGGCCATGGCACCGTGGATGCGAAGGGCGCCAACCCACATGATGGCCGTGTAGAGGGTCCAGACAATCAGGAAAAAGCCAATGTCCGTCCCGCTGAGGGTGTAGATCTTGTAAAAGTTCAACAGCCAGATGATGCCCAGCGCGATCCAGAACGCGCCGTAGGAGACAAAGGCGCTGTACCCGAAGTTGTTGCCGCATTTGAATTCCTGGAACCCGGCGATCAGTTGCGCACCGCCGCCAAATGCGAGGGCGAGAGCCAACACCGGCCCCACGCCGCACCACCCAAGATTGTGAAACTGAAGAATTAACGTGGTTAAGCCAAAACCTGCCAAACCTACGACTGCCGGATTTCCTTGACCTGCTTCTGCCATGGTGACCTCCTTAGGGGATGAAGTTGGAAAAAGGTGCTTCTGCAGTTGATTCAGCAATCGCCATGCCATCCGTCCATTAAAATTAATAAGCTACAGTAAAATAGATGGTTTAAAAAAATTGAAGGGCAAAATAAAAATGAATCTCATTCGGTTATAATTTGGGGTATATTTGTCCCAAAAGTGATAGGCTAACTGATAATCCATTGGTTTTGATGACTAAATCGTGTCGAGACAAAAATGTCCCAGTTGGGGGAGTCTACAGCCCATAGCTTTTCATTTTGCGGAACAAGGTACGCCGATCGATTCCCAACAGGTGCGCGACCCGTGACCGGTGCCATTGGTTTTCCTTCAGCAGGTGTTCGATATAATCCCGTTCAAAGGCACTGACCGCCTCGCTTAAAGGCTGGTCGAACCGTTCGGGTTGATACCGGGCGTTTTGACCGGCGGGCTGGAGGTCGGTGGAGTGGGGTTCGGCTTCGGAAGGCAGGTCAAGGAAATCGATTTCCCCCAACGTGATATACCGTTGGATGGTGTTTTGCAGCTCACGGACATTGCCCGGCCAATCGTAGCGCTGCATGGCGGTAATAATGCGTTGGGGAACGACGGGGAGTTTGTCGCCATGGGGAAAGTCGCTGACGAAATGGTTGACCAGAAGCGGAATGTCCTCAGTACGTGATTTCAGAGGGGGCAGATGAATGGGCAGGATATGGATGCGGTAATAGAAATCGCGTCGAAAGCGGCCTGTTTCGACACTGTCGCGCAGGTTGCGGTTGGTGGCCGCCACGATACGGATGTCGGCCTGCTTGACCTCGTTGCTGCCAATGGGGGTGTAGCCGCCGCCTTCAATGGCCCTGAGCAGTTTGATCTGCATGGTCGTGTTCAGCTCCCCCACTTCGTCCATGAAAAGGGTCCCGCCGTCGGCGGCATCCAGGTAGCCGGGTTTGTCTTTCTCCGCCCCGGTGAAAGCGCCTTTGCGATAACCGAAAAATTCGCTTTCGATCAAATTGTCCGGAATGGCGCCGCAATGAACGGTTACGAATTTCTTGCTTCCGCGATCGCTCAGATCATGAATGGTCTTGGCCACCATCTCCTTGCCGGTTCCGGATTCACCGTAGATGATCACATGGGCGGTGGACTCCGCGGCTTTGAGAATGTTTTCATAAACCAGTTGCATGGGGCGGCTTTTGCCGATGATATTGCCGAACCGGCTGGCCGTGCGCATGTTCGATTTCAGGCGCCGGGCTTTTTCGGCCAGCTGGGCTTCCCGCTGACGCAGCCAATCCTCGGTGGCCTTGCGCTCGGTGATGTCCAGTTGCACGGCTTCCAGAAAGGAGACGCGGCCCTCGCTGTCGAACACGGGCGCCTGCACCGCATCGTACCACCGGCCGTCCTTGGTGTTGAAGAATTCGGTATGCACGGTCTGCCCTTTGAAGACATCGGAATGGCGGCACCAGGGACAGGGATCGTCAAAATCGAACAGCACGGTGTGGCAGCGTTTGCCGATCACATCCTCGCCCACGTGTTTGGCAAGGCGCCTGTTGACGAAATCCAGGCGGAAGACCTCATCGCAGGTATAGATGAAGCCTTCGAAAATGGAGACGATTTCCACCAGCCGGGCTTCGCTCTGTCTTAAGGCCGCCGCAGCTTTCTCGCGCCTGGCCATCTCTTTTTTCAGTTCGTTGTTGGCTGTCAGCAGCTCTTCCGTGCGCTGGTGCAGATCCTGGGTGCGCGCCCGGATTTCATCTTCCAGATGCGACTGGTAGCGAAGGTTTTCCTTCGACAGTCGGCGATGTTCCAGGGCACGGTTGACGGTGTGCTCCAGAACCGCCATGTCCACAATGGGTTTGGTGACGAAATCGAATGCTCCCAGGCGCAGGGCCGCCACGGCATCTTTCAATACGCCTGCCCCGGTGACCACGATAACGGGCGTTCGATCGGGCTGCGCGGCGATGGTTTCGAGTACGTCCAGACCATCCATGCGCGGCATGCGCAGATCGAGCAGGACCACGTCGGGGCGCTTGTCCTGAAACGCATCCAGGCCCTCCTGCCCGTCCCCGGCCTGATAGACGACAAAACCGCTGTCTTCCAGGTAGGTGGACACACTGTCACGGACAATATCCTCGTCATCGATGACAAGCACCCGCCGCTCTGCACAGGGCTCAACCGTCACGCACCTTCTCCTCGTTGTCGTCATTGCTTTTTACGGTATTGGCCGGTTGACGCGCATCGTCAATGGGCAACCGAATGATGAAGCGAGCCCCGTGTCCCGGCCTGGATTCAACCGACATGGATCCGTTGTGATTGTTGGTAACGATGAAATAAGCCACCGAAAGACCGAGACCGGTGCCTACCCCCACTTCCTTGGTGGTAAAAAAAGGCTCGAAAACCCGTTTCAGATATGACTCTTTGATTCCCGGTCCATTGTCGATCACCTCGATCACGACCTGGTCGCTTTCTTTATGCAGGCAAAGCGTTATGCACGGATCTTTGTCCGGCGGGCTTTCCTCCCGCATGGCCTGGGCCGCGTTGCGCAGCAGATTGAAAACCACCTGCTCGATTTCGGTGACCACGCAGGGCACTTTTGGCAGATCGGGAGCGTATTGCCGTTCGATACGGATATTGCGGAAATCGAATTTTTTCTTGGGATCGTAATGGTGTTCTGCCAGTTCAATGGCTTTATCCAGAAGATCGTGCAGGGCCACGGCGGTCTTGCGGGATTCGCTGCGTCTACTGAAATTGAGCATGTTTTCGACGATTTGCGAGGCCCGCTCCCCGGAGATGCGGATGTTGTCCAGAAACTTGAAAATATCTCTTTTTTCCAGATAACAACGGATGTCTTCCAGCCTGATGTGGCAGGCTTTCGCATGATCCGCGTTGGCAGGAAGGTCCGGGGACAGGCGTCGGGATACGTTTTGCAGGCTCTGCAACATACCGCCCAGGGGGTTGTTGATCTCGTGGGCCATGCCGGCCGCCAGGCCGCCCACACTCATCATTTTTTCGGTCTGAACCATCATGTTTTCCATATGCACGCGCTGGGAAACGTCGTCAACCCGGATGACCGCGCCTTTGGTCTGATCGGCCATGATCGGATAGACCATGATATCCGCGTAAAACTGGTGGTCGCCATTGGAGCATAGCACTTTTTCAGCCTGTTGGGCGATCCCTTGAGCGATGGCCGCCTCAATCATTTCGGAATGGGGCGTAAGCAGCGGCAACACGTCCGTTACCGGCAGGCCCAACGCCTTGTCTTCGCCGATATCGGTCATGCGCTGGGCGCTTTGGTTCCATTCGGTTACCTCGGCCTTGCGGTCGATGCCCACCAGAACCGAGGGCATGGCATCCACGAAGTTTTTCAGATAGTGGCGCATTCTGGCCATTTCCTGAGCGGCTTTTTTTCGATCGGCGATTTCCGTTTTCAGGCTTTCACTGTAGGCCTCAAGCTTTTCCATGAAGGTATTGAAGTAACGGGCCAGCGTGCCCAATTCGTCGTTGCCGCGAGGCGTCAGGCGCACCGACACATCACCCTTGGCCCCGGTGGCGAATTGCGTCATGAGCTCTCGCAAAGGGCTGGTAATGGAAGAGCTGATTCTGGAGGTGAGGGGCAGGACCAGAATCAGAGAGATGGCCATGGTGGCCAGGATCAGATGGCTGATGGTTCTCAGCGGGGCGTAAAATTCCTCCATGAAGCTGGAGGAAGCCACGATCCAGTTGTACTCGGGAATATAGTTGAAAATAACAAGCTTCTGGCGGGCTTCGGATTCACCGGGGGCGGCCCAGGAGTAGACGATCTTGCCGTTTTTGCGCTCACATATTTCCTGAATGAAGCGTAGTCCGGTGACATCCGTGGCATCGTAATAGTTGCCCTCGAGCGTGGGATGAACAATCAGGTTGCCCTCCAGGTCCAGGACGTAAATGTAACCGGTTTTGCCGAACACGATAGAGAGGATGCTGTCGCGAAAATCGTTGAGGTTGACCAGTTCGCGGAACTCGTTGCGATAGGAGGTCACCGAGATGATCCAATCCCACGGTTCGAAATAGGTCATGTAGAGCGCTTTGGGCCGTTTCCGTTTTTCCCCGGGATTTTTCCAGTCGTATTCCAGATAGCCGTCCTTGCGCGCCATCTGGTCGGTGATGAATGCGTAGGGAGACAAATCGGCCTGAATCAGCTTTTTTTCCGGATGGATCTGGATCACCCCGTGGCTGCTCAGGCAATAAATATAGCCGGTCTTGCCGATGGTCTGGCTGAGCATTACCTCCCGGGTGCGGGCCTTGGCTTCATCCATGCCGATAAGGCCATTGCGCGCTTTGTCGTAAAAATGCCGGGCAATCTCGCGGTTTTTTTCCGACACGGCGCGCAGGTGGTTTTTTATGGAGACGCCGGCGGTGGTGCGCACCATGTTCAATATGGTCTGGGTGGTGTTGGTCAGCTCACTTTCGATATTTTCTTCGATGGTTGCTTTGACGAAAAAGAAAATGATGCCGGTGCCGATGGTCAGCGTCAACAGAAACACGGCGGCATAGCAGATCAACAGCTTGTAGCGGATGCGCAGATCCGCGAAACGACGGGAAAGGGAAAGGTTCAGCATGCGCTGCTCCTTTTGCTTATTTCCAGATCGGTATCGGGCAAGAAGTTGAAAATGAGTGAGATTAAGCCGATTCGACCGATTTGATCTCGGGAATCTGTTGCTTGAGTACCCTTTCTATGCCGTTTTTCAATGTCATCTGGGACATGGGACAGCCGGCGCAGGCGCCTTGCAGCCGTACCTTGACAATCCCGTTTTCGACGTCGACCAACTCCACGTCGCCGCCGTCTGCCTGAAGCATGGGTCTGATTTTATCAATGGCGGCTTGGACTTTTTCTTTCATTGGAGTTTCCCTTCTATTGTTTTCTGTGGTTGCATGACTTCAAGAAGCTCTTCCTTGAGCTTTCCTTCCAGCAGGGCGGCCTTTTGCTTTTCCAAATCAAGCATGACAAAGGTAACCCGCGCCTCGGCAACGACCGCTCCCGTCATTTTATTTTTTACGGTCTGAACCAGGGTTGCCGAGTGCTTTCCCATTTGCCCCAGGACCGATTCCACAACGATGACATCGCTTAGAACAACGGGTTGCCGGTAATCGATGTTGATGTTGACCACATTGAACGCAAAGCCGTCCTTGACGAATTCTTCAACACTTTTTATCCGAGCAAAGAGCGCCCAGCGTGCTTCTTCCAGAAACTCAAGGTAGCGGCCATTGTTGACATGCCCGAACACATCCAGGTGATAGCCTCTGACGATTATTTCGGTGGTGTGCATTTTTTCTCTTGCTTACTGTAAAAGTCTTTTTTGAAATCGTCAAAGGTCCCGGCGATTATCTCCTGGCGCATGGCCTTGACCAGGTTGACGTAGTAGTGGACATTGTGAATGCTGTTCAGCCGGTATGCCAAGATCTCACGGGCGATATACAAGTGTCTGAGGTAGGCCCGGCTATAATGGCGGCAGGTATAACAGTCGCACGAGGGATCGACCGGCTCCTCGTCTTCTTTGAAACGGGCATTGGAGATATTGATCGGCCCTTTTGATGTGAAAAGCTGTCCGTTGCGGGCGTTGCGTGTGGGCATGACGCAATCGAACATATCGGCGCCCATGCCCACCAGTTCCACCAGATCCGAGGGCGTACCCACGCCCATGATATAACGCGGTCGGTCCGTCGGCAAGAGCGGCAGGGTGTGGGCGGCCATCTCCATCATCAACTCCTTGGGTTCGCCGACGCTCAGGCCGCCGATGGCGTATCCGGGAAAATCGATGCCGGCGATTTCCTCGGCCGAACGTGACCGCAGATCGGCGAACATTCCCCCCTGGACAATGCCGAACAGGTGGTTCTGCTTATGGGTGTGCGCTTCCCAGAAGGTTTTGCAGCGTGCCGCCCAGCGGTTGGTCAGTTCAAGGGCTTCGACGGCCTGCTCATGGGTGGCCGGATATTCGAGACACTGGTCCAGGCACATGATGATATCCGAGTTGAGGGAAATCTGCACCTCGATGGATTTTTCAGGGGTAAACATGTGCCGCGAGCCATCGATGTGGGATTGGAATTGATATCCCTCTTCGGTAAGCTTGCGCAATTTGGCCAGGGAAAAGACCTGGAACCCGCCGCTGTCGGTAAGGATCGGATGATCCCAGTGCATGAAGCGGTGCATCCCCCCGAAAATATCTATGATTTGCGTGCCGGGCCTTAAATACAGGTGATAGGTGTTGCCTAAAATGATCTGTGCCCCGGCGGCCTCCAGCTCTTCCGGCGTCAGTGTTTTAACCGTGGCCTGGGTGCCGACGGGCATGAAGACGGGGGTTTTTATTTTGCCGTGGGCGGTGGAGAGCTCACCGGCGCGGGCGTTACCTGATAGGGTTTGGATTTGGTAATTGGTCATAGTGTTGAGTGTAACGCTAACTCTATCTTTTATTCAATAAACATCGCATCCCCATAACTGAAAAAGCGATACCGCTCGCGAACCGCCTGGGCGTAGGCGTGTAACATTGTTTCGCGGCCCGCGAAGGCCGATACCAGCATCAGCAGGGTGGAGCGCGGCAGGTGAAAATTGGTCAGCATGGCATCCACTCGTTTAAATTCATAGCCGGGGTAAATGAAAAGATCGCACAGGCCGCTGCCCGGGCTGAGGGTGCCGTCATCTCCGGCGGCATACTCAAGGGTGCGTACACTGGTGGTTCCTACGGCAACGATCCGCCTTTTCTTGGCCCTGGCCTCATTGATGATCCGGGCTGTTTCCTCGGAGATCGAAAACCACTCTTCGTGCATCCGGTGATCGCGGATATCGTTTACGCGCACCGGCACGAAGGTGCCGTACCCTACATGCAGGGTGACGGTTGCGATGGTAACGCCTTTTTCACGAATTCTTGCCAGTACCTCGTCCGTGAAATGCAGTCCGGCGGTAGGGGCGGCAATGGCGCCCTTGTTCCGGGCATAAACGGTCTGATACCGAATTTGATCGGCCGGATCAGGCTGCGCGGTGTCCCGTTTAATGTAGGGGGGAAGCGGCATCCGGCCAATACGGCCAAGGGCCTCCTCCAAAGACACGGTTCCTTCGAAGCGCACCCTGTAGATACCGTCCTTGAAATCGTGAACCACGGCGCAAAGCCCCTGATCGAACAAAATTCGCATCCCGGGCGCGACCTGCTTGGAAGCTTTGATCAGGCATTGATAGAAACATTGTTCCGCGTTTGGCTGTCTACCGTAATCAAGAATGAGCAGCTCGGCCTTGCCGCCGGTCTCTTTGTGGCCGTGCAAGCGTCCGGGCACGACCCGGGTGTCGTTTAGAATCAGGACATCGGACGGCTTCAACAGGTTCACGATGTCCGCAAACCGTCGATGGGCCAACTTGCCGTTTTGTCGGTTGAGATGCAGCAGGCGGGACTCATCCCGCTCTCCGGCAGGAACCTGGGCGATCAAGTCCTCCGGCAGGCTGTAGTCATAATCATCGAGCGTGTACATGGTGCCCGGCCGGCTGCTGCCGGCCGTTTTCCTCCATAGGTATATTTATTTACGTTACGGCAGTATATGCAACTTGTCGTTTGGATTCAAGCCCCCCTGGCTGCCAATCGCTATCGGTATCAGTGAAAGCGGCGATTGCAATCGGCATTGAGAAAGAAAAAGACAATTTCGATGAAGTAAGCGGATAAAATAACGTTCATTAAATATTGTAAATTTAAAAAAATAATCCTTGACAACAGCCTGATGACCGTCCTAATAAGGCAAGCAATAACATTGTTACACAAATAAGCTCAAAATTTCGATAGCTCAAAATATTTTACATAAATATAGGTAGTTATGAGTTGTTATTTAGATAACAACATTATAAATCTTGAGATCGAGGTGCCGGCACAAAACCTGGTTGATATTTATTCGTATTTATAACAGCTGGTTAGTTTGTTGTCAGCCTCGCTTTCAACAATTGGATTGGGCATCCCATAACAATGTTTCCACCTTTAAAACCCGATGTTTATCAACGGCTTGAAGATGCTGTTCTGGATATCTTTTCCCATTCCGATTTCCATAAAGCCAACATCCGCGACGTCGCCCGCCGGGCCGGCGTCAGTTTTTCCACCATCTATAAACATTACGGCTCCAAGGAACGACTGGTCTTCGCCTTTGTCGACGTCTGGCTGGGCAAGCTGACCGATCGAATTTACGACCATCTTCAGGGCATCGAGGATCTGAAGGAAAAGATGCGCAAGGTCTTGTGGCTGCAGCTGGATTACTACGAACGCAACCCGGGGCTGGCGCGAATCATTTTCATGACCCTGCCCATGAAAACCTGGATGGCCGACGAGACCTTCAAGCAAAAAAAAATGATCAATATGTACTTGGAGGTTGTGCGCAAAGGCCAGAAAGAGGGCGTTTTGAATCCCAATGTACGGGCCGGCGTCCTGCTTGATTTCATGCTGGGAACCGTTCAGCGGGCTTTTACCATGTGGATTTCCAGGGGGCAGCAGGGCCGCCTGACCGATCAGGCGACCATGCTTTTTGAGATGATCTGGCGCGCTATGTCCAACCCGGATCCAAAGGACGAATGATCGTTTTTGGCGTAGTGGGTGGAAAAGCGTTGCTTAGTGGCAATTATCGGGGGGGCCGGTAACGCCATGAATATGGATGAATCGTTTTAGCAAAGGAGTACAAATCATGTCAGAACATTCCGACCTGCAAAAATGGAAAGATTTGGCCACCAAGCAACTCAGGGGAAAGGCCCTGGAAAACCTCGATTGGGATACCCCGGAAGGCATCAAGGTAAAGCCTCTTTATACGGCGGAAGACGTGGCGGATATGGCCCACGTCAACACCTTGCCCGGGTTTGATCCTTATGTCCGCGGTCCAATGGCAACCATGTATGCCGGTCGACCCTGGACCATTCGGCAATACGCGGGGTTTTCCACCGCCAAGGAGTCCAACGCGTTTTATCGTCGCAACCTTGCCGCCGGTCAAAAGGGGCTTTCGGTGGCCTTTGACCTCGCTACCCATAGGGGCTACGATTCCGACCATCCCCGGGTTATGGGCGATGTGGGTAAGGCCGGCGTGGCCATTGATTCCATAGAGGATATGAAAACTCTTTTCGACCAGATCCCTCTGGATAAAATGAGCGTGTCCATGACCATGAACGGCGCGGTTCTGCCCATCATGGCCGGTTACATCGTGGCCGCCGAGGAGCAGGGCGTCAAGCAGGAGCAACTTGCCGGCACCATCCAGAACGACATCCTCAAGGAGTACCTGACCCGTAACACCTATATTTATCCGCCCACGCCGTCCATGCGCATCGTTTCCGATATTATCGCCTATTGCTCGGCGAACATGCCGAAATTCAACACGGTCAGCATCAGCGGCTACCACATGATGGAAGCCGGGGCCAACAGCGTGTTGCAAACGGCGTTTACCCTGGCCGATGGCCTGGAATATGTGCGAGCGGCGCTTAATGCCGGCCTGGAGATCGACGCCTTTGCTCCGCGTCTCTCCTTTTTCTTTGGCGTTGGAATGAATTTTTTCATGGAAATCGCCATGCTCAGGGCTGCACGTTTTTTGTGGAACGATCTGATCAAACCGTTCAATCCCAAAAATCCCAAATCCTCCATGCTGCGTACTCATGTTCAGACGTCGGGGTGGAGCCTCACCGAGCAGGATCCCTATAACAACATCATTCGCACCACCCTGGAAGCCCTGGCGGCTGTTTTGGGCGGGACCCAGAGTCTGCACACCAACTCCTTCGATGAAGCGGTGGGGCTGCCCACCGACTTTTCGGCGCGCATCGCCCGCAACACCCAGATCGTCATCCAGGAGGAGTCGCAGGTGTGCCATGTGATCGACCCGTTGGGCGGATCCTATTATATAGAAGCCCTCACCGACGGTATCATCAAGGAAGCCCGCAAGATTATCGATGAAGTGGAAAAACTGGGTGGCATGGCGAAGGCCATCGAGACCGGCATGCCCAAGATGCGGGTCGAAGAGTCCGCAGCCCGCAAACAGGCCCGCATCGACCAGGGTCTGGATGTCATCGTGGGGGTCAATAAGTATAAACTTGAGCAAGACACCCAGATGGATGTACTTGAAGTGTCGGATCAGGTTCGTGAAGAGCAGGTCCGAATGATTAAAAAACTCAAGGCCGAGCGCGATGACGCCAAGGTAAACAGCGCCCTGAATGGAGTCACCGACGCCGCTGAAAAGGGGGGTAACCTTCTGGCAGCCAGCATTGAGGCCATTCGCGCCCGGGCCACGGTGGGCGAGGTTTCCGATGCCATGGAAAAGGTGTTTGGCCGGTTTGTGGCCACCACCCAGTGTATTTCCGGCATCTACGCATCCGAGTACTCGGACAACGCGGTGATCGATGCGATTCGCAAGCGCACCGATGATTTCAAGGCTAAGGAGGGCCGTCGGCCGCGTATCCTGATGACCAAGATGGGACAGGACGGCCATGACCGCGGTATCAAGGTGGTCGCCACGGCTTTTGCCGATCTGGGATTCGATGTGGATATCAGCCCCATGTTCCAGACGCCTGAAGAAGCGGCCAAGATGGCCGTCGAAAACGACGTGCATTTGGTGGGCGCTTCCAGCCTGGCAGCCGGCCACAAAGCCCTGGTACCCCAACTGATCAAGGCGCTGAAGGAGCTCGGGGGCGAAGATATCATGGTAATCGTGGGCGGCGTTATCCCACCTGGCGATTACGATTTCTTGTATGAAGCCGGCGCCGTGGGTGTCTTCGGTCCGGGAACCGCCATTACCGAATCGGCCAATAAAGTTCTGAACGCACTGGAGGGCCGCAAGGCATAACAGCCGTTTTATCCGATTCCACCACTCCTTCCGGCCTGCTTTGTGAAGGTTTATGCAGGCCGGAAGGAAAAGGAATTGGTAGGAAACCCGATTCACCCAATGATCCTGGACGCGTTTGAAGGGAGTCGTTAATTATCAATGGTTGAGCAAGATCCCAATTTTTATATTGACGGTGTCCGATCCGGTAATCGCCGCATTCTGGCCAAAACCATTACTCTTGATTGAAAGTGCACACTGCCTGCCCACCGCCAACTGGGGCGCGCGTGTGGTGGACAGTCTGCTGCCGGAACCGGCAAAAGCCGTCCGCCTTGGGCATCACCGGCGTGCCCGGTGTCGGTAAAAGCACGTTCATCGAAAGCTTTGGCATGATGCTGGTGGGAAAAGGGACATCAGAGTGGCGGTGCTGGCCGTGGATCCCGTCCAGCACCCGCAGCGGCGGCAGTGTCATGGCCGACAAAACCCGCATGGAACGTCTGGCAACCGCGCCCGGCGGCCTTTCATCCGGCCCTCTCACCGTCCGGCGGCACCCTGGGAGGGGTGGGACGCATGACCCGGGAGACCATGCTGGTTTGCGAAGCCGCCGGGTTCGACGTGGTGGTTGTTGAAACGGTGGGGGTCGGACAATCCGAAACCACGGTGGCCTCCATGGTCGACTTTTTCCTGGTGTTGATGCTGGCCGGGGCTGGCGACGAACTTCAGGGGATAAAAAAGGGTGTGCTTGGAACTGGCCGATGCCGTGGCCATCAACAAGGCCGACGGCGACAATATGGAGAAAGGCGGAAAAAGCCCGACGATCCTATGAAATGGCCCTTCACCTGCTTAACCCGGCAAGCGCCCACCTGGTCACCACCGGTGCTTGACGTGCAGCGCCTTGACCCTGGCGGGCATCGATCATATCTGGGATGACGATAAAAGACTATCGTCAACGGATGTCGGGCACTGGCGAACTGGATGAAAAGCGCCGTCAGCCAGGCCCTGGCATGGATGTGGTCTATGAATCGAAGATGGGCTCAAGGAACGTTTTTTCAACAACCCGGAAGTGAGCGCCCGTCTACGGCATATCGAAGCGTCTGTTCAACGTGGGAGAACTTGTCTCCCACCGTGGGCGCCGAGTCCCTTCTTTTTTTACTTGACAACAACCAGTTGAGTCGATAGAAGGGTAATCATCTTTTCTGATCAAGTTGACGAGCGATTATCCAGAAGGCGCTCAACAAATCGTTATCATAAACCAAATTCAATTTACGGACAGGCTGGCGATGGCTCGTTACCTGACGTTTAGCCGGCAGCTATGTCAAAAGGTTCTGCACTTTATGGTGAAAGGAATGTGACATGGGTATTGTGGAGGAAAAAATCAAGGATCTCAAGGCGCGCGAGGCACGCATGCTTGAGATGGGCGGGAAAAAGCTGGTCGCCAAGCATAAGGAAAAAGGCAAGCTTACCGCTCGTGAACGCTTGAACAAGCTGTTCGACGAGGGAACCTTCCGGGAAATCGACATGTTCGTTCGAAGCATCGCTGCGTCAATTTCGGCATGCAGGATGTGGACATCCCCTCGGAAGGCGTCATTACCGGCCATGGCCTGGTGGACGGCCGGCCGGTGTTCGCCTATGCCCAGGATTTCACCTCCCGGGCGGGCAGCCTCGGAGAAATGCAGGCCAAGAAAATCACCAAGGTCATGGATATGGCCCTGAAGGCCGGTGTGCCCTTCATCGGACTCAACGACTCGGGTGGCGCCCGTATTCAGGAAGGCGTGGACGCCCTCTCCGGATACGGACAGATTTTTTTCCGCAACTCGGTGGCTTCGGGCGTTATTCCTCAGATTTCTGCCATCATGGGACCCACGGCGGGTGGCGCGGTCTACTCCCCGGCCATGACCGATTTTATTTTCATGGTCAAGAACACCAGCTACATGTTCATCACCGGCCCCGAGGTGATCAAATCAGTCACCGGCGAGGAGATCGATTTTGAGAGCCTGGGCGGCGCCATGGCCCATAACGAGAAGAGCGGCGTGGCCCAGTTCGCCTGCGAGAACGACGAAGACGCCATCGAACAGATAAAGAAATTGCTCTCCTTCCTGCCGGCCAACAACATGGAAGAGCCGCCCATGGTGGAGACCAACGACGATCCGTTGCGTTTATGACGAGGCCCTCAACTCGATTATTCCGGACAGCCCCAACCAGTCCTACGACATGCGCGAAGTAATCAAATCGATCGTGGACAACGGCGAATATTTTGAGCCTCACCAGTATTTTGCACCCAATATTCTCACCGTATTCGCCCGCCTGAACGGCCGCAGCGTCGGAATTATCGCCAACCAGCCCACGGTCATGGCCGGCTGTCTGGACATCAACGCCTCGGACAAGGCAACCCGCTTTATCCGCTTCTGCGACGCCTTCAACATCCCGCTGCTTACCATCGCCGACGTGCCCGGCTACCTGCCCGGCAGCAACCAGGAGTGGGGCGGCATCATCCGCCACGGCGCCAAGCTGCTGTGGTGCTACAGCGAGGCCACGG
The DNA here is from genome assembly GCA_963668455.2 of uncultured Desulfosarcina sp. Taxonomy (GTDB): domain Bacteria; phylum Desulfobacterota; class Desulfobacteria; order Desulfobacterales; family Desulfosarcinaceae; genus Desulfosarcina. Next base: position 4,610 of record CAXXOY010000005.1, on the reverse strand, counting down.
TTCCCAAGCTGCTGCTGGTGACCCGTAAGGATTACGGCGGATCTTACCTGGCCATGTGTTCCAAGGATCTGGGCGCGGATTACGCCCTGGCCTGGCCAACGGCGCAAATCGCCGTCATGGGCGCCGCCGGCGCGGCCAACATCATCCATCGTAAGGAGATCAAGGGTGCCGATGATCCCAAGGCCAAGCGGGAAGAGAAGATTGCCGAATACGATAATCTCTTCTCCAATCCTTACTGCGCCGCCGAACGGGGCTATATTGACGCGGTCATTGAACCCGCCGAGACCCGCCAGCGGCTGATCGAGGCTTTGGAAATCATGTGCAGCAAGCGCGAGCTCAGGCCGCCTAAGAAACATGGCAACATCCCGACCTAAACCAACCGGAAAGGGCTGATTCATGGAAGCAAACGAGAAAAAACTGGCCGCCGCCCTTGCCGCGGTATCGGCCTATATCCAGACCGAAGAGGAAGCGCTGCTCTCTCCCGCCGCCCAAACGGCCGGAACCCCGCCGTTTTGAACAGGGTAACCTGTGGGGCCTGTCCGGCAGGCAGGGCATGATGAACATGCGCAATCTCATGCAAATGAAAACGTTTAACCGCCTCCGCTAGTGCCGGAGTGCATAATCGGCGGTGAAATGAATAACGCCAATCAACCCCATTTTTTCATGAGGAGACCCAAATACAATGAGTGACCACGATCAAGTCAAAATGACAACCATGAACTACGATGTGGACCGGCCGAAAGGCGGAGAACCCGGTCAAGATCATGGATCTTAGCCTCCGTGACGGCCATCAGAGCCTGTTCGCCACCCGCGGCCGCACCGAAGACATGATTCCGGTGGCCGAGCTGATGGATCAGGTGGGCTTCTGGGCCGTGGAGACCTGGGGCGGAGCCACCTTTGACACCATGCACCGTTTTCTCAACGAAGATCCCTGGGAACGCATCCGCACCCTGAAACGCTATTTCAAGAAGACCCCCTTCTCCATGCTGCTGCGCGCCCAGAACCTGGTGGGCTACCGCAACTACGCCGACGACGTGGCCAACGCCTTCATGGATCGCGCCTGTGAAAACGGCATGGACATCTTCCGTACCTTCGACGCCCTGAACGACTACCGCAACTTCCAGACCGTCGTTCCCAAGATCAAGGAGTACGGCAAGCACTTCCAGGGCTGCATCTGCTACACCATGACCGAGCCGCGCCTGGGCGGAGAAGTCTACAACCTGGATTACTACGTGAACAAGGCCAAGGATCTGGAGGCCATGGGCGCCGACAGTATCTGCATCAAGGACATGGCCGGCCTCATCGCTCCCTACGATGCCTACGCAGATCGTCAAGGCCCTCAAGGCCGCGGTCAAGTGCCCCATCCACCTGCACAGCCACTTCACTTCCGGCATGAGCCCCATGAGCCATCTCAAGGCCATCGAGGCAGGCTTGGATATCATCGACACCTGCATGACGCCTTACGCCTACCGCACTTCTCACGCCGCTATCGAACCGCTGGTCATGTCTCTTCTGGGCACCAATCGCGACACCGGCTTCGACATCAAACTGCTGGCCCGGATCAACGAGATCTACAGATGCCATTGAACCGGGCAGGTATCTGCTGCCTGTGGACAAAACCCGGATTCCTCTAGGCTCCTCTGTTTCCATTATCAGCATTACTCCGTCCTATCTCAGTGTTCACCTCGAAAGGAAAATCACCAGGGTCTTTAAAGTAAATGCTCCGCTGACCGGCGAAGCAGCTGATGGCTATATGGCCCTGGCACCGGTCTGCGAGCCAGGCACTGTGGCCCTGACCGGAATGGAATCCCTGATCAGCAGGATTGAGCAGCTCCAGACCAAGCCCGTTGACTTAAGTCATGCCAATGAGGATTTTAAAAAAGAGGTGCCTCTGGACCTTGAACACCCGGAATTATTCACCCCTGCCCAGTCCATATTTGTGGTATCGGTACCGGTCCGACCCCGGCCAGGCACCAGGACCATTGCCCGGATCCCCATTGAACTGCGCAACAGCCCGGGTAATAAGGCCAGTGTGGAACCCGCAACTATATCCATTGACCTGAAAGGCTCCCAGGAGGATTTGAATAATATGGCACTGACAGAAAAAATTTACGCATTCATGGATCTTTCAGGACTCAAGCCCGGGGTCTATGCCCGGCATGCCTATATTGACATCCCTGTGGAACTGGTCATGATCAATGCCTCTCCCCGGGTATTTACCGTTAAAATTAAATAATTCTGACTCTAAAGGAGACAAAATATTATGCTGCTGGTCATTGATGTGGGAAATACAAATACCGTCATGGGTGTGTATGAGAATGAAATTCTTAAACAGGACTGGCGCATCAGAACCATCCGGGAGACCACAGCAGATGAATTCAATATCCTGGCCCGGGCACTGTTCGCGGACAGAGGTATTCATCTCACAGATATATCCAAAACCGTTATCTCTTCGGTGGTGCCCTCTTCAGTGAGAATTCTGAACGATTTCTGTGAACGCTATCTGGGCATGACGCCTCTATGGATCAACCCGGCATCGGTAAAGACCCTGATGCCCATCCTCTATTCCAACCCCAATGAGGTGGGGGCGGACCGTATTGTCAATGCTGTGGCAGCCTATGAAAAATACAAAAAGGCACTGATTATCATTGATTTTGGCACGGCGACCACCTTTGACGCCATCACGAAAAAAGGGGAATACCTCGGGGGCGCCATCTGCCCTGGCGTGATGATTTCAGCCGAGGCCCTGTTCCAGAGGGCATCCCGGCTTCCAAGGGTGGAAATATTCAAAGCCCCGGAACGGGTGATCGGGAATGATACCATTGAGAGCATTAAATCCGGTATCATTCACGGCAATGCCGCCATGGTGGACGGCATGGTGGCCCGGATGAATCGGGAGATGAAAACGGTTCCCCTGGTTATTGCCACAGGCGGCCTTGCCCCGCTCATCGGTGAAGCGTCCGAGACCATTGAAATTGTAGATCAGGCATTAACTCTGGACGGACTGAAAATCATCAGCCGGGCTATTTAGAGCCTCTTTAACAGCCGATGCGATATCTATAAGGGAATAGGGCTTTGCCACAACCTTTCTGACGCCGAGTTCTTCAGCCCTGCGGATACGTGCCGTCTGGGAAAAGCCGGAGACAATAACAGCTTTCTGTGCCGGATGACGGGCTATAATTCTCTCATAGGTTTCAAGCCCGTCAATACCCGGCTCCATGATCATGTCCAGCACTACCAGATCCACGCTGTGTGTTTCCATGTATGCTACGGCTTTTTCGCCGCTTTCCACGGCAACAGGCTTATACCCCAGCTTCAAAAATATGTTCACCGTAATATCACGTTGCTCTTTTTCATCATCAACAATGAGCAGGGCCTGGCCCTGACCCCGGAATCTATCTATGGACTCGGCCTTCTTTTCAGGCATCAGCTCCTGGTCAGTTACCGGGAAATAAAGGTCAAAGGTTGTTCCCTTTCCCACGGCAGAAGAGAGATCAATGTAGCCGTTATGATCCTTTACAGTTCCCCAGACTACGGACATGCCCAGACCTGTGCCGCTCCGTCCCATAACTTTCTTGGTAAAAAAGGGCTCAAAAATTTTTTCCCGGTCCTCTTTCACCATACCCACACCTGTGTCCGAAATACTCAGGCAGATATAGTCCCCTTCATTGACCTTTTCATAACTGCCCACCGGTCTGTCCACATAAACACTTTTTGTGGTAATGGAAATACGTCCCCCTTCTGGTATGGCCTCGGCAGCATTGGTTACCAGATTCATAACGGTTTTTGACAGATGAAGGGGAGATCCCAATATATTGGGCAGATTTCCACCCAGACGGCTGGTTACCGTAACTCCTTCATGACAGGAAATCATCTTGAGATGCTCAGGGCTTTGCAGGTAGTCACGGATGATCGCATTCAGGCAGATTACTTCATTGACCATGACCCCCCTTCTTGCCAGGGTCAACAGGTCCTGTACAACAGCGGAGGCCTTCCTGCCGGACTCTTTTATGGTTTCAACAGGTTCTCTTAATTCACTGTCTTCGGGCAGCTGCATGAGCAGAAGATCCGGATAGCTGACAATACCGGTAAGAATATTGTTCAGATCATGGGCCACTCTACCGGCGAGCAACCCGATGGCCTCCATTTTCCTGACCCGCTGAATCTGTGCCTCAAGGGAAATCCGGGCGGCCTCCTGACGCTTTCGGTTCTCAATCTCCGCTTCAAGAAGCTCATTTTTAAGCGCAATATCCTTCTCCCGTTTGCCGGACTCCTCAACGCGGGCCTGGAGGACGAGATTCTGGGTCAAAGCAAACATGATGACACCGGCAGCCCCAAGCAGAAGAATAAAAATAAACACCATTGTCAGTCCCTGTAAAAGTGGCGACTGATTTCCAATAATGACCTTTTTGGAAGCAACCTCCTTCAGGGTTAATTTCGTATCCCCCACAGGGCAGGAAAAACCCAAAACAGGCTCCGAGTGATTAAAAAAAGAATGCCATTTCTGAAAAAGCATTTCCGGGAAAAAGGTCTGATCTTTTAAAGGAAGCTGATCACCCTCAAATTTCTGATCATCGCCAATCCATTGATTTTTGGGAACAAAAATCCCC
>CAXXOY010000004.1:0-917565 GCA_963668455.2 uncultured Desulfosarcina sp. | reverse complement strand
AACCACATCTTCACAGATCCAACACGTCATGGCAATATACCCTTCAAAAAAAGGAGGGCACCACATGCCAAAAGATTTCGATCAGCAAAGCGACCAAGGAAAACGAGAATTTTGGAAGAGCCATCTTGAACAATGGGAACAAAGCGGCCTGAGCCAACTCGCCTATTGCCGTCAACACCATCTCAAATCTCATCGGTTTTATTACTGGCGACGACGGATTTTAAAAAAGCAAACGAATGTTTCGTTTTTGCCCATAAGACTTTCCGCCAATCCAATGCCTCATCCGCAAACCGTTCGCGTTCTCATGCCAAACGGATGTTCCATTGAGATAGAAGGGCTGGATGGCTCGGAACAATTAACCCGTTTGGTTAATCTCGTGGTAGGTTTATGATGCTGCCCGATTACCCGCAACAGGTCTATCTGGCCGTTGGCGATACGGATATGCGCAAGTCGATCAATGGGCTGTCAGTTTTGGTCGAGCAGGCCATGAGACATAATCCTTTTACCGGCGACATGTTCGTTTTCTGCAACCGGCGCCGCAACATGATTAAAATTCTTTACTGGGATCAAAACGGTTTTGCCTTATGGCACAAACGACTTGAGAAGCAGCGATTCCATTGGCCCACGTCAACAGACGAAGTCGTTTCTCTTGAGACGAAGGAGCTCGAGTGGCTTCTTGCCGGCCTGGATTATACGCACGCACATAGCCGTTTAAACTACCGTTTCGCAAGCTGAGAAAATAGCATTTTACATCGTTTAAACATTTACAATTACAGTCAGTTATGATACTTAACGGGCATGACTTCGGAACTGACAAACTTGCCTGAAGACGCCCAGTCCTTAAAGCAGATCGTTTTCTCTCAAAAGCAGCAGATCGAGTATTTAGAGGAGATGAACCGGCTGCTGAAGAACGAGCTGTTCGGTCGCAAAAGCGAAGTCATCCCTACTGTCAATCCCAACCAGCTTCAGTTGTTCGCCCCGGATAAGCCTGTTGAACCGATTCAAAACGATGACGAAATCGTCGTTCCAGAGCATACCCGTAAAAAACGTGGCCGCAAGCCATTGCCCGAGGAACTGCCGCGAGTCGAGGTTATCCACGATATCTCTGAAGACGAGAAACGTTGTGCGTGTGGCGCAGAATTGAGCCGAATCGGCGAAGAGATCTGCGAGAAACTCGATTACGTTCCGCCCAAGATTCGGGTGATTCGTCACGTTCGCCCCAAATATGCCTGCAAGGCTTGCGAAGGCGTCGAGGACGATGGCCCCACGGTCAAAATCGCACCACCGGTAAAACAACTGATCCCCAAAAGCAACGCCACCGAGGGTCTGCTGGCGCACGTTGCCACATCGAAATTTGCCGATGCGATTCCCCTGAACCGCCAACAAAAAATATTCGGCCGCCTGGGCGTCGATATCTCAAAGTCCACCATGGCCAACTGGATGATCGAAACCGCCGGTTGCAGTCAACCGATCATCGAACTTTTGCAACAGGAAATTCGAAGCGGGCCTGTGATCAATATCGACGAAAGCCCATTTCAAGTTCTCCAGGAACCGGGACGCAACAATACCACAAAGTCGTATATGTGGGTATTTTGCGGCGGACCGTTGGGCGCCCCCGTGGTGCTATATCAATACCATCCAACCCGTAGTGGCAAGGTGGTGCACGATATGCTGGACGACTATACAGGCTACGTTCAAAGCGACGGTTACAGCGGCTACGATCAGCTTTCCCAAAAAGAGGGTATTACTCATCTTGGATGCCTGACGCATGCCCGGCGTAAATTCGTCGAAGTGAACAAGGGCCGCAAGCGTGGCAAGCAAAAAACATCCAAGAACCTTGCCGACGAAGCATTGGAATATATTGGCGCGCTGTACGACATCGAACGATATGCTCGGAAAAACGATCTCTCATATGAGCAAATACTTGAATTGCGGCAGGAGAAGTCCGAGCCGATCCTGGATAAATTCAAGACCTGGCTGGATACCTATCATCCGCAGGTTCCTCCCAAAGGCCTGCTCGGCAAGGCTATCCAATACACCCTGAATCAATGGGACAAACTTGTTGGCTATACCGAAGCCGGATTCCTGAAACCCGACAACAATGTTGCCGAAAATGCCATTCGGCCGTTTGTGGTGGGCCGAAAAAACTGGCTGTTCTCGGGAGCGCCCAGGGGGGCCGAAGCCAGTGCCACCTTTTTCAGTCTGATCGAAACTGCAAAGGCCAATGGTCTGGAGCCGTACGCCTACCTACGCTACCTGTTTGCCAAATTGCCTTTTGCCGAAACGCCGGAAGATTACCAGGCTCTCTTGCCTAAAAATCTCGACAACGATACGCTGTCGCAAGTTCTTTTTCCAAGTTAACCGACTCCGCGTCCGATCCAAAATCTTTTCCACACACTGTGAGCGCACCATGACAAATCTGGTGACGCTTGTTAAGGTGGGGTCTATTGGACCTTTACTCTTTTTTTACAGTTAACATATTATTAATCTCCCCTCATTTTTTTTAACGACTTCATTACACCTAAAATAGGCGATTCAAATTTTGGTCTCCACGAAAATTGTTTAATTTGTAAAGACTTGAGCCATGATAGGCTCCCAAAATTTAAAACCCGTTGGGTTTGCCGATTTCACCGCATCAATGGCGTTAGATGCCCTCCCGCATAGGCGACTATAGCGGAAGGGCATCTGCCTTATATATGCGGCAAGCTCGACAATCGCCTAATTTAGTTAATCATAGGAAATTCAACGTAAAAACCGACCTTCCCTGAAAGTGTTACACATAATCTTTTAACAAAAAGCCATAAAATTTATAAAAATATATTATCCCCTTAAATATCAGTAAATTATTTGCTATTTCAATCATTTTTTATCAACCAGCAAACAAGCAAAACCATTTTTGCTAAAAAAAATATTTTACACTCTGCCTATTATCAATATTGATAATAGGTGAGAACGTGAAATTTATCAATTCACGACAACCTCGTGATTTATAGATGTCATAGGGTAATGATCTTTAATATTTTTACAAAATTTTCTCTTTTTTTAAAAATGACCAGCCCATTCGAAAAATAGAGTAAGAACATAGCCGTAAAGAGAGAATTAGCCTCTTGCCTTTTTGAAACAGACTATTTTTGCAAAAAAAATCTTTTTATTGACCTCGATCAGAAATCCAAATTTTCTAAGAAAAATAAAAACTCTAATTCGCTTTTCCCGCTAATTTATATTTTATGAAATTTGGTAAAGTACCGTTTTATAATGAATTACACCGCTGCAAGCGAACGGGGTATTAGACCCAATGCTTCGCAATAACGTTAACGAAATTATTTTACACCTCAACTATTATTACTCCTCTAAATTTTTTTCCAAATCAATACCACAATATTTTATAATGCAATGTATCATCGCTCCTTAGAGTTTTCATCGATTTAAATTTTTTCTTTATTTAAATTTTTTCTTTAACGGAAATACCTAAACATTCTGGCAATCGCCAAACAACTCCTTTCATTTTTGTAAACATTGTTTATCGTAAAATATTTTCTTTTAGAAAAATTTTGCAAAATTATTTTTGATGAACTCGTAAAAAGTTCCCGATTCGTCATTCATGACTTGATCCTGAATCTACAACACATTGAAATGACGAGCCTCCGACCTTCGCCGGAATGACACCGAAATTTGATTTTTTACTTTTTACGAGACTGTCATTTTTGACTTTCTTTTAGATTTTTTTACTTTTTTAAAACCGCTTTTTGAAATACTTGATAGCAGTAAATTAACGTTGCAATTCATTATAGGTAGTAAACCATCAACTCAAATTCTTCTCAGTAGTAAACATAAATCAATTTTCATTTTAATTCATATCATTTATAATTAACCCATGTAATTTGTTACGCTAAAACCATTCCCCTGCCTCAAACATGGCTCTAAAAATAGCCGCAAAAGTATGCCTTAACAATTTTTTTTATCACAACTTCAACAATATTCTCCACTTTATTGAATGTTGTGTTTTTCGCATCAAAACACATAAACATTTATAATAATAAATAATTATTAATATCTACGTGTTTTCATTTGTTAAAAAAATCATTAGTCTTTTTGTTATTTTATTTTTTCATGTGTTTACAGATAGTTACCACGGAGTATCTTTGGAGTACTTTTAACTATGGTTTTTAAACAAATTGGAAGAATTTTTTTTGTACTAATCAAACAGGACATTCTCGTAAAAAGTCGCTGTTCGGGCGGATTCGTAAAAAGCCCGAGATCAAGGATTGCGAATCCTGAGGAATGAGGCGTACTTAGCGTACTCCGCAATGACGAAGGATGAAGCGCAGGCGCCGATATCGGACTTTTTACGAATCTGTCAAACAGAGCATTTTAAAAAATTTTCAGAATCATTTGGCATTTTACAAAAAACCTATAATAGAAAAATAAACCAATTTTTCTGGAGGTAAAGAATTATGCCAATAACGAAACCAAAAACTCCATTAACACCACCGCTGTCAAAAATCCAACAAAATGTATTGTCATACATTGGATGGCATTTGCAAACAAAAAATTTTTATCCGCTCTCGTCTGAAATTGGAAACGCATGCTGTAACGGGAATTCACCGTCAAAAATATTGTCAGCATTAGAACAAAAAGGCTATATTAAACGCGCTCAAAACAAAAAACGGGCAATAGAAATGTTAGATGCAGCATTTCTATATTTGGACCAACATATGATCGAATCATGGAGAACTAATTAATATGAAAAAACTACTATTTTCTCAAATAATTTATCGTTATAAACAGGAAGCACTGGAAAATGCAATTTCATTGAACGTGATCAACAATACGATTTCATCGTTTCGCGTTTATTTAAAACATTATGGCAAAAAAGAAAAGGATTCATCATATGAATTTGCAGGATTTAATAATTTTGAAATAACATTACCTAAAACCGCAAATCAAATTTGGAAACCATCTACTGTTCCGTCAAAAATGACAGCGATTAAAAAAATATACAGAATGTATGAAATTTTTTTTCATGAGTTCCAATTAAATGAAAAAAGCGAAAAATTTTGGGAACTTTTGCGGTACTATCGCAAGTTACGAGGATTCACGCGAAAAGAATTATCGAAAAAAATCGACAGTAACGTTTCTGCATGTACAATTGGCCGCTGGGAACGTAACGATGTTTTCCCCGCCCTAAAATTTTATAAATATGTAAAAGATATCGAAAAAGTTTTAAATTGCCAGGGCATATTAACAAGTTCTCTAGACAGACGTTTATTGTATGGAATTAAAAAAGAACTGATAATTAAACGAAATGATCGAATCGAATCTAAAAAAGCTAGATTTGTGCGATTCAACCATTATGGTCTCAAATATAATGATTTTCCTGATAGTTTAAAAAATGAAATTCTCGACCTGTTTGAATTTATGACAATGGATAATGTTCCATTGGGTCTGAAGAGATCAAATCAATGGACTAAAAACTATGTTGAAAACGTTGTGATTAAGAGATTTGAGGCATTTTTTGGGTTTTTAATTTTGCCCACAGATTCAAAAGACGAATATATGCGGGGAATGGGTTATAATAAAAACGATTTAGAACTAATTATGTTTGTCAACCCCGAACTGCTTAGTGAATACAAAATTTTTTTAAAAATAAGATCGAAATATGGAATAGAATCTGTTTATGATTCGACTAAAAAGAAATACATCTATAATACTGTGATTATAGATTCTGAGGGTTATTACACAAAAAATTTAACAACAATTCTCGCTATTGCGAAAACACTGATACGCAATGATGATGGATATTTCGTTCAGAGAGAATATCTAAATTATGAATTTTCTGTGGATAGTGTTGAATTAATGAGATATATTACCGAAGAAAAAATAACGTGGACAGAATGGTGTTGCCAATCATATAATGAGATCGTAAAATTAACTAATGTAAAATATTTCAGAATTGGACGCAACACCAAACGTCCAATCAAACGTCTGCTTCAACGAGATGAGACTAAAATAATTATCACTAATACATTTCCAGATCTGATTTATAACATCAAAAAACGACTCCCGGTCAAACCATGTATAAAACAATTAACGATACAGAATCTATTATGGTCTAGGCGATTACTATTTGTTTGTTTATCATATACATTTCCGTTACGTGTAACTCAAATGGCTCGTCAAACATTTTCATTGGAAAATGAATCAAACGCAAATTTTTGCAAAATTAATGGCAAATGGATCTGGTCGCTACCGAGAGATCAATTCAAAAATGCTAAGCATCTATCCGATGAAGATATCGTAATTTTTTTTCCAGGTTGGCTTCAAAAAATTTTTGATGATTATATTCAAATTTATAGGCCTCGAATGGTTGGTGGTGGTAAAAAAGAAGGGAAAAAATATGAATGCGATTATATTTTCCGCCCCTGCTCCCCAAATGCGAAAAACAGCGACCCATTAAAACCAATAGATAGGTGTACTCTGTCTAATGATTCGTTGGCAATTACAGCACTGATTCCTGGAACGGATGGCGTAAGAGGGCATGCAATACGTTTATTATTGAGTAATGGAGCAAAAGCCATCGGCAATATCGAAATGGCCGCAAAACTTTTAAACGACACAGAAAAAATCACAGAAGAATTCTATTCGACGAGTTATGAAAAAGAGGAGTTAGAAGAGTATCATAGGCTCACTGAAATATCCATGAACAACCGGCTTAATTTTAATTAAAACTTGTATTTTAACATTCTTTTGGTCGGAATGCACCAGTTCCCACACTGTGCGTGGGGACCTGCATTTCCGGGAAAACGCGGGCGGCGTTCCACGGGAAGGAGAACTGCAGGTAAGCGATCCTGGCATGCTCGCAGCTTGCACCAAGCGGAATATGAGTTTGTCCTCCTACTTAAATTTTGGTTGTGCACCTCTATTTGGAAACGCCTGACTAAGTTGCACAATCGATCCTGAAATTTGATAACCAATTTATTTTATAGGATTTTTACAAGCTACAACTATTACATCAGAGCCCCTAATTTATATCACTGGTAGGATAGTATCACATATGTTGAAGGGAAAACGATTACTGGGGCTTTTGTGTGATAATAATTTCAAAGCGATTGACAATTTCGCTCAACTGGATTCCAATAGCCTGAGCGATACTACGGATCTCAGACAAATCAAGGCGTTTCTCACCGGTTTCATATTTGCTGATATAACTTTGTGGTTTTCCTAACCTATTTGCAATTTCAGCCTGTGTCAGGCCATTCTCCTTTCTTATGGTACGCAATAGTTCGCCCAAAATTTCATTTTGTTGAAAAATCTCTTTTTTTCTCATTCCTCCCCTTAAAACATCTTGCCAAATATCCCAAATTAGGATATTAGTTTTTCTCAATATCCATAACCCCTTTATATAGTATATTTTTTTCTGTTTTTGGTTTGAACAGCATGAATCAATAACAAATTTAAGGATCAATAAAGTGGCTCGCTATATATGGAATAATCATAGAGAAATGAAAGAAAAATTTAAAACTGATGTTAAATATTTTTTTGGAAAAAGGAGCATTTATATCCCTAATGAAATCAGAATAAATGGATGTGGCTTTTCATTCCAACCTGACGGGTTAATACTGGTGTTTGATAGAGTATTAAATGTTATATTTCCTGAATTAAAAACTATTGACGGCATAAAGTATAAGGAAAAAACATTTTTTCAATTAGGTAAGTATAACGTAATTAATATATATAAAAACAAAGCATTTAAGTCGATCATTACTAAATTAAAAAAATTTGATTCGATTGAATATATTGAGTTTATAGAAAATAATTATGGATCATATAGGCTTTTTTATGAAAATTTAAGTAGAATAAGATTCATTTTCAAAACTATTTTAATCAAGGAAGGAAAAGATACATATTTTACAAAATGGGTTGATGAAACCCTACCCCATGTTTCAGTTCTAACGTATAACTGTATAGATAATTATAACCTAAACTGAGCGATTCAAATTTTGATACGCATTCAATTTGGCAGGAATGATAATACATCAGGTCATTATTCCCGCCCAAAATTTGAACCCTTGCGGGTTGCCGATCTTGCCGCATCTCCGTAAAGGTCCAATAGACCCCACCTTAACAAGCGTCACCAGATTTGTCATGGTGCGCTCACAGTGTGTGGAAAAGATTTTGGATCGGACGCGGAGTCGGTTAACTTGGAAAAAGAACTTGCGACAGCGTATCGTTGTCGAGATTTTTAGGCAAGAGAGCCTGGTAATCTTCCGGCGTTTCGGCAAAAGGCAATTTGGCAAACAGGTAGCGTAGGTAGGCGTACGGCTCCAGACCATTGGCCTTTGCAGTTTCGATCAGACTGAAAAAGGTGGCACTGGCTTCGGCCCCCCTGGGCGCTCCCGAGAACAGCCAGTTTTTTCGGCCCACCACAAACGGCCGAATGGCATTTTCGGCAACATTGTTGTCGGGTTTCAGGAATCCGGCTTCGGTATAGCCAACAAGTTTGTCCCATTGATTCAGGGTGTATTGGATAGCCTTGCCGAGCAGGCCTTTGGGAGGAACCTGCGGATGATAGGTATCCAGCCAGGTCTTGAATTTATCCAGGATCGGCTCGGACTTCTCCTGCCGCAATTCAAGTATTTGCTCATATGAGAGATCGTTTTTCCGAGCATATCGTTCGATGTCGTACAGCGCGCCAATATATTCCAATGCTTCGTCGGCAAGGTTCTTGGATGTTTTTTGCTTGCCACGCTTGCGGCCCTTGTTCACTTCGACGAATTTACGCCGGGCATGCGTCAGGCATCCAAGATGAGTAATACCCTCTTTTTGGGAAAGCTGATCGTAGCCGCTGTAACCGTCGCTTTGAACGTAGCCTGTATAGTCGTCCAGCATATCGTGCACCACCTTGCCACTACGGGTTGGATGGTATTGATATAGCACCACGGGGGCGCCCAACGGTCCGCCGCAAAATACCCACATATACGACTTTGTGGTATTGTTGCGTCCCGGTTCCTGGAGAACTTGAAATGGGCTTTCGTCGATATTGATCACAGGCCCGCTTCGAATTTCCTGTTGCAAAAGTTCGATGATCGGTTGACTGCAACCGGCGGTTTCGATCATCCAGTTGGCCATGGTGGACTTTGAGATATCGACGCCCAGGCGGCCGAATATTTTTTGTTGGCGGTTCAGGGGAATCGCATCGGCAAATTTCGATGTGGCAACGTGCGCCAGCAGACCCTCGGTGGCGTTGCTTTTGGGGATCAGTTGTTTTACCGGTGGTGCGATTTTGACCGTGGGGCCATCGTCCTCGACGCCTTCGCAAGCCTTGCAGGCATATTTGGGGCGAACGTGACGAATCACCCGAATCTTGGGCGGAACGTAATCGAGTTTCTCGCAGATCTCTTCGCCGATTCGGCTCAATTCTGCGCCACACGCACAACGTTTCTCGTCTTCAGAGATATCGTGGATAACCTCGACTCGCGGCAGTTCCTCGGGCAATGGCTTGCGGCCACGTTTTTTACGGGTATGCTCTGGAACGACGATTTCGTCATCGTTTTGAATCGGTTCAACAGGCTTATCCGGGGCGAACAACTGAAGCTGGTTGGGATTGACAGTAGGGATGACTTCGCTTTTGCGACCGAACAGCTCGTTCTTCAGCAGCCGGTTCATCTCCTCTAAATACTCGATCTGCTGCTTTTGAGAGAAAACGATCTGCTTTAAGGACTGGGCGTCTTCAGGCAAGTTTGTCAGTTCCGAAGTCATGCCCGTTAAGTATCATAACTGACTGTAATTGTAAATGTTTAAACGATGTAAAATGCTATTTTCTCAGCTTGCGAAACGGTAGTTTAAACGGCTATGTGCGTGCGTATAATCCAGGCCGGCAAGAAGCCACTCGAGCTCCTTCGTCTCAAGAGAAACGACTTCGTCTGTTGACGTGGGCCAATGGAATCGCTGCTTCTCAAGTCGTTTGTGCCATAAGGCAAAACCGTTTTGATCCCAGTAAAGAATTTTAATCATGTTGCGGCGCCGGTTGCAGAAAACGAACATGTCGCCGGTAAAAGGATTATGTCTCATGGCCTGCTCGACCAAAACTGACAGCCCATTGATCGACTTGCGCATATCCGTATCGCCAACGGCCAGATAGACCTGTTGCGGGTAATCGGGCAGCATCATAAACCTACCACGAGATTAACCAAACGGGTTAATTGTTCCGAGCCATCCAGCCCTTCTATCTCAATGGAACATCCGTTTGGCATGAGAACGCGAACGGTTTGCGGATGAGGCATTGGATTGGCGGAAAGTCTTATGGGCAAAAACGAAACATTCGTTTGCTTTTTTAAAATCCGTCGTCGCCAGTAATAAAACCGATGAGATTTGAGATGGTGTTGACGGCAATAGGCGAGTTGGCTCAGGCCGCTTTGTTCCCATTGTTCAAGATGGCTCTTCCAAAATTCTCGTTTTCCTTGGTCGCTTTGCTGATCGAAATCTTTTGGCATGTGGTGCCCTCCTTTTTTTGAAGGGTATATTGCCATGACGTGTTGGATCTGTGAAGATGTGGTTTATTGGACCTTTACGCATCTCCGGCGTTAGATGTCTTCCCGCATAGCCTACTATAGCGGAAAGCCATCTGCCTTGTATATGCGGCAAGCTTGGCAATCGCTCAGTTTAGGTATAAATAAGCTTGGGAATATATTGGCAATAATAAAATTGTTTTTGATAACTAATACACCTTAATCGTGATGAAAAGATTCTTCATCGAAAAGGTCGGCGTCAGCTTCACCAATGGAATCTTCGCCGTTTGACGTAAAATCATCGCCGTCCTCATCCCCCCAATCGTAATATTCGTTTTTGGGCTTACTGCCATTTGTACGGGCGTCCTCATCAAGAAATGGTAAGATAAGGGATTCACGATCAGATTCACTTTTTTTGGGAAATACCCGGTAGAAAAACACCAGTACTATTAGCCCCACGATTATCTCTAACATTTTTCACAACATCTCCGCTGCATGTTTGATGCATAATGAATTATCGTAACAAATTTTGCGTATATTAGAAATATTTAACTTTGGTTACAATCGCTTAACGCCATCGGGGGGGCAAGTAAGAACGACTACTTCTTTATCGAAAAATCAATTAGGCATGGTCACTTGCAATTCTATGAACTCTCTCCTCAATCCCCTCGAATCGGGAGAGAAGAAAGTGCCTATAGTGCGCTAAATCTCCGAGTGCCTAAAATAAAGGAATTCTGTCCTTTCTTAACTTTAGTCATTTTAGTCACTTGAAATTTTATGAACTCTCCCACAATCCCCTCGAATCGGGGCTTCCTTTCGGACTTTAGGCGCCCTGGCCGCTCCCATTCGCTCAGAGATGTGTCTCAATCCCCTCGAATCGGGGCTTCCTTTCGGACCCGCATTCCATGCGGCGCTCATCGATCCCACGAGTAAAGTCTCAATCCCCTCGAATCGGGGCTTCCTTTCGGACAGAATGCGGAATCTCTTCCAGGTCATACGGAATCAATGTCTCAATCCCCTCGAATCGGGGCTTCCTTTCGGACCGAACTGCTCTTCTGGAAGGTCGCTGCTGAGGTGGACGGTCTCAATCCCCTCGAATCGGGGCTTCCTTTCGGACTTAATCCCCCTTCCTGTACGCAGATTAGGTCTTTAACGTCTCAATCCCCTCGAATCGGGGCTTCCTTTCGGACAGAGGTGTCCAATGGATAAAAACCTACGGTTAAAATTGTCTCAATCCCCTCGAATCGGGGCTTCCTTTCGGACCAAGTCGGCAGGGTTTAAGTGGGCCGCCCTGACCCCGTCTCAATCCCCTCGAATCGGGGCTTCCTTTCGGACCGACTTCCACAACACATCGATCAACCTGGTAATCAAAGTCTCAATCCCCTCGAATCGGGGCTTCCTTTCGGACTGCCATGAAAAAATAGATGTCCAAGGTGAGCCAGTGGGGTCTCAATCCCCTCGAATCGGGGCTTCCTTTCGGACTGACAAGTTGTGCCTGAGTGTTAAGACGATTTCAAACTAGTCTCAATCCCCTCGAATCGGGGCTTCCTTTCGGACGAAGTATCTATCGGTGCAAATACCGGGGAAAGGCAAGTGTCTCAATCCCCTCGAATCGGGGCTTCCTTTCGGACTCTGGGTAATTTTTACCCCCATTTGGCGGGGGTTGGCAACCCCATTTCCGGGGACCTACCCCAAAAAGGGGGTTCGGAAACTTTTTTCACACTGTAACAAATGCCACACATGCCCATATCCAATTGTTTTAATAGATGATAATGACATTAATAGCCTTCCGGGGACCTATGTTTTCTATATAACCACTTAAGCCACTGATAAGAAAACAAATTCTTTTATTTTTCGAATAATTGACTAGTAATTGCAAAAGGTCCCCGGAAAAGAGGTTAATTATCCTGAACGCATGCCACATTCCATAATCTTATTTGCCAGCCAACCTTCTGATAACTCAACCAATTCCTTAAGCACGGGTTCGAATGTCTTGTCTCCAAATGGTTCCGATCTATAGCCCGCATGGTTCATGTCGTTTCGGCAGTCGGTAAGCTTTTGCCATTTGGCCATAATCTCTGGCATCAGGTTGATGGTTTTAATATATTTTTCAATTTTTGCAGAATTTTCCGATATTGCCAAATGACCTTTCCATTCTTCCTTGGGCATTCCTTTTTGCATAACGCCAAACAAATCGGACACGATTTCACGATGTTTCTTTTCAAATTCGTTTTCGTCGCACCGAATCAAGACAAGGGAAACCAGCGTCTCTTTGAGAATGGTAAAACCCTGTTGAATCATTCCATGGTCCAGACACCATTTTGCAGCCTGAATCCCGTCGTGAACAGATTCTCCGTTAAACGCCGAGAACTTTTTTTCCACATGTTCGAGCAAAGGGGCCAGCGGTTTTACAAAATCAATCTTCAGGTTTTTGTTTAGCGCATTCCTGACATTGGCTGCGCCTCTCGCGATCTGTGGACCTCGGCAGGTTGTAATCTGGCGCGAGAAAAAATCGAGCGCATCGGAGATGTTTTTTACCGCACTGGCGGCCTCGTCTTTCCCCTTGGTTTGCGCCATCACCGGAAGGGCTGTCTTCCGGGCCAGATCGGAAACCGCTTTCGCGTCTCCAGCGCCGATAAAACGGTCGACGGCGGTGGCCCAGTCAGATAAGGTGGCAAGAGGCATCAGATCCAATATGGGGGCAATCCTGTCCCTCAATGGGATCTTCTCCACTTCCCAGCGTGGTCCAAGTGCCTCAAAAGCACCATAATGCAGATTTTGAAGGCAAATTTGTTTTAATACTTTTGAATAATTAAGAATGATCATGGTAAGCAAGGGGATCGAACGAAAGGCGTGGGTGATATCGAAGGTTACCTCGTCTTTTTCCTGCAAAACACCATGCACCTTTAGAAAAATTTCCCATATCTGGTCTTCATCGTGCCCATCCGGAATGCCTTCGTCCATAACTTGAAATGGCAGGTTCATTAGCTCAATTCGGGTTTTTAAGCCTTGGCATTTTTTAGGACAGTTGTTTTTTCGATCCCACTGCCCGTCGTCATCCCAGTTTTTTCGGCGAGCTTCATCCGTGAGGAAGATAAACGCCCGGTCCTTTTCGGTCGCGTGCCTTGCAAACAGATCAAGCGTCGTTTCCTGAACGAACCGAACCGGCTTGCTTATTTCATCGTGGGCACTTTTATAAATACACTCGAGATAATCGTTTGTGCCTAAAAAGGAAATATAAACCCTGGCCATACCTACCTCCTGTATGAACGAAACTGTACATGCCGAAACCGATGCGTCAGTTCAATGTCGCCATCCGGCCCCAACGTTTCCGTGGCTTCGCGCGCTGTCGTGGAATAAACGGGCACCAGCTTTAAATCGAAGGCGATGTTTACCATTTGATAAACCGCCCCGAAATCGCCCTGGATCAACACATAATCACCAGGTCGCGAGTTTTCTCTCAACCAGTCCGCCACCGGCACAATCGCCACATCGATGGTTTCCACATCAGGCGGAACCTGACGCCAGACGGCCTTGAGATGTTCCGGCAGATCAACGATGCGATCAATATCGAGATTGATCTCGGCATCACGGCGCTGAAGGTCGGTGAGGTTGTGGTTAAAAATGAGGAATAGCCTTTTTTTCATGGACGCTTTTCTATTATCCGAGAATTGCCTTGATTTTATTGACCTTTTCCAATTGTTTCTTTTTCTTTTTATTGACCTTCCATTTGTTGTTGGCCTCATAGAAGGATTTCAAGGCTTTTGCCGCACGAAGTTTATTTTCATCCGAAAAATCGTCGATTCGATTTAATATTTCCACGGCTGTGTTCTCAATTAAATCTGGGCTTTCCAGGGCGACAACGTCCCGCTCCTCAGGAGACATTGCTTCAAAAGCAGCTTTTCGCTTAGCCTCGCGTTTTTCAGTTTCTTCTTTCTCACGCTGTTTTCGTTCTGCGGCTTCCTTCGCTTTTTGCTCAAGCTCGCGTTTTTCCAAAGCATCATCGAGCTGCTTTTTTTCGATCAGCATTTGCTCGTAAACAAAAACTTCCTCATCAGCTCGAAGCCGTTTTTCCTGCTCGTTGGTCAGTAGCTCAAGAACGGTCCAGCCAAAAGGCCGCAATCCTTTATTGTGTTGATTCTTTTCTGTTTCGGAGGCCAGCCAGAAGGTAGTTGCATGGTCCAGAAATTTAGGAGATTCTTTTTTGCCACGCATGATTTTGATATTTCGATGTCCATCAACGGTTATGGATTCGGCTCCCGAATGGCGGCCGATCCTCAATGTGTACTCGCCTTGCGCTGGATTCAATGCTGCTCCCTCGACCCCGATTACCTTAAACCCTTGGCATTCCTTTTCATTTTCTTTTTTATAAAAAGGATTGAGACTCTCCAGCAACGCCTCGAGACTTACCGGTTTGCTTATAAATTTTTTCGATAGAGGTGCATCAACCGATATTTCACCAATAAAACAGGCGCCTGGTTCAACGACTTCAAGAATCTGGTATGGTCCCCGGGCTTCACGATCACTGATTTTTTTCTTTTTATTGATGGCATAGATGATTTTGGTATGAACTTCGCCAACCGGCATGAAATCGGACACCTTCACTAAGCGAAAGGGGTCTGTCTCAATTTGGTTGGTTTTATAGACCATGAGTTCCGCTTGCAGATCCGCTGCCTTTCCTTTGAATTTCGACATTTTTTTTGACTTGGCGCAGGCGTTCAGGTAAGCCGTACGGAGCGCTCCCTTGATTGCGCTACCCGGAATGTAGGCCCGATTATCACTGCTCTTGAAGGCTGTTCTTGAAATTTGGAACTTATTTAGATTTTGGGCAACCACTTTATCATTTGATGGTAACGCCAACACTTTGCGGTAATGGTCCACAAAGCCACGGCACAAATCGGTTCCGTGCCCCTTGACGTCCTTTCCTCTGAAAAACTTATATATTTCGAGAACCGAAGCGATGGTACCCTTTCGGCAAATCGCGGAAAGGGTTTCACGCTCATTTTCCGGCAGCGATTGAATAAACATAAACGGGTCGAATGCGATCAGGCATTGTTTCTCCTCGTCCACAACAAACCCGGTGGGCTCGTACACCTCGTCACAGCCGATATGTACCGGAGATGCAATCTTGAGGACACAACGAAAAGTATCTTTTATTTTTTGCATTGTTTACAGCTCCATTTTAAATGGCAACCACGGGGCGTATCCCTGAACAACCGTTTTGGATTCGGCGTAGGAAACACCACGGATACCGGTCCCTATCCATGGCTCGACGGATATATCTCTCTCGGCGGGGAAGAAAACAGCGCCTTCATCCGCCATGATTACAGGCCGCTTGAAAGGTGCCTTTCCCGTGGCCAGTTGATCGCCATGCTTACCAAAACGTACGAAAGGCGTGAAAAAGCTGCGCTTGAAACTTCCTGGTCGAGGAACCGCGGGTGCAAGGGTAAAACATGCATTGGCCCCGTCAATTCGCGGCAAAGGAATTTCAGTATGCGAATGGATGGAGAACTTTCCTTTCCCCGTGGATGCATCTTTGCCAAATCCCCATCGCCCGATTCGCCTTAAAGCGGCACAAATTTTTTCGATATCCGTGCAAGCTTCATCAAAAAGAGTAAACACCGCAAGCGTTATGCCGGACAGATAGTAAAGGCTTTCCGTTTCGTAAGGCGCAAAGGATGAACCGCTGCCGGTGGTGCCGGTCAACCGGTTGATGCTGTTATGGGGCTGGGCGAAGGCCGTTAAAAAATTTGTGACTTCGGCTTTTATTGGACAATTCAATTCGTCATACCGAAGACTCGCTTTTATACGTAACGCCACCTCATCGTCAGTAAGAAACTCCAGCGTGGACGGGTCGATGACATCCAATCGGTTTAACTCCATCCACTTTTTTTCTTTCAGCGCTTTGCCCTCTAAGAGGCGAGCTTTACGGGATTTGGCAGGAGTCAAACGCCGGTCCAGGACAATTGCCTCGGGGCGGGGTAAAAAATATCGCCGGTTCCCATCCATCGTTTCTATGGCCGGAAACGCGGAAGAGAAAACAACGCATGGCTTTTCCTCGTACTTTTCCAGTTGTACTTCCAGGCCGCCATCCAAAAGATCCTGATCGTAGACTGCCTGCCAGCAGAAATGGCCGAACAGTGTGTCGCCTTTCAACGGCGTACCGAAAGATGACTCCGGTTTGATGATGATTTCATAAAACTTCAATGGGAGCCTCCTGATCAGAAGGGGGAAATGGATGCAAAGGTTTCCTGGTCCTGGGGCGTGTCGAATACAAACCTGACTCGGCCGTATCCACGACTGCCGCTACCGCCCAGGGCATCCAGTTCCAGTAGTTTTAAGCCTTGAAACAATACGTTTTCCAGGCCCTCGTCTCCCTCCATCTGTTTAACCGTAATGGAAAGAGAAAATTGTGTGTCAGCGGGAACCCGTTCAGTAAAACGGGGGTTCAACGCGGTTCCCTTGATTCTATCGATGGAGTTTTCGGACTTAACCTCGGTCAGCGCTAAGCTTTTTTCAAAAGCCGCCTGCCTCCATTCCGGATCAAGAGCGCAATCGGCAAAAGAGACACGTGACGGCCCGATTTCTCCCTTCTCATCCTGGTCCGCGCCACTGACGCCGAAGAGTTTGAGAATGGCGGCGCATTCCTCCCGGTCCTGTCCCTGAGCCGTGTTGAAGTCCTTCAGGCTCAGAGGGCCGCCGTCAACCCTGCCGCGCTTACCGATCAGTCCGCTTTTCAGCTCCAGAAGAGAACGGACCTTGCCCTTGATGGACGAGCCGGGAATATACGGCTCCAGGGTGTGGGGGTGTTTGATCACGGGATTGTCCGTTCCCCCAATATGCATTTCCGTGTCTCCGGCCCCGATGTGCAGCCCGCTTTGCAAAACTATTTTCCCCGTGTATTGTTTGACACCAATAAGTTTCATAATAATACGCTCCTTCTAATTAGATGGCCCATGCAGTCTGTAAAATCCTATGAATGCCTCGAAAAAAGTTGCAAATATAGCAAGATCTTTTGGATCTTCAACTTGATCCACGGATTGCTTCATGAACTGCAAAAACGATTTTGAAATTAACTCTCTCCCACTGGCATACGCTGCTTTGGCGGTCATCATATGAACCAGCGGAAGAATATTCGCCCACTCTTTAGGTCTTGATTTTGCGGTTATGTCCAAATGGACGACTTCATCGAAGAATTTTCTGATTTGAGTACGCTTGTTTACCTTACGTCGAGAACTGTCATGGTCTGAAGCCATCAACTTCGCGAAAGCTTCAGCTTGGCTTGAAAACAGTGCTGGATCGACAACTTGCTTTGCTCTATCTTTCCAAAATTCAATCTTTTCCATAATCACCTCTTTACCTTCTGTTGTATTGAATATCCCACAGGGGGATGCGAAGCTTCCCCTGCCATGTCAACAACCATTGGGTTAATGCTTCCCGAATTTCACGGATCGTTTGACTTCTTTCGTTTGGATTGATGGATTTGCCGACGTTACGTTCCACGGCATAGGCCAGCAGCGAGCGCCAGCGGGTGCAGTCCATGTCACGGATATGAATCGTTTGGTTTCTGGTTAGAAGGGCTTCCCGGCCGGCCATGTCGATAAACGTATTGAGCCGGTAAAACATCGAACGGCTGAGAGCTTTACTATCGAGCCAGGTTTCCATGGTTTTTCGGATTTGGTCCAGTTCCTCCACTTCCCTCCAGGTCACGGTTTCGCCAAAAAGCGTCAATCTGTCACGTCCACCGGTTTTTGAATGCTCAATGGCTGTCTCGGCCTCTTCGGCCATGGCATCGACAGGCGTATGAACCTTGTGGATGGAAATCCCCGCAGATAAATGAATGTTGGGATTTTTACATGCGTATGCGTTGAACTCGCGTGCAACCACCGGCGCCAGGGCGACGATGGCATTCCAGGGGCCAATGAGCAGAAGGTCGTCCCCTCCGGCGAACACCGTATAAACATTTTGGAAGCGCTCGTCGGTCTGAAGCAGCCACGGCAAATATATGACAAAGAAGTTGTTCACTTGCCTGCTCATGGTCGCCAGGCGGGAAATACTATATAATTTTTTTGGAAGTCCGCAGGCCATCAGTAACCCTAACTGATCGCCATCCGCCTTTAAAACCCCCAGAGCTTCGACTCCGCTCGTTTTCCCATCTGTTCCGGTCAATATTGCCCGAGCAGCTATATCATTGAGGGTTTTGGGGGCTCCAACAGTTATCGCTTCCTCAAGACTTGGTTCTTGAACATCGATATATGTGGGGACATAACCGTTGTAATATCTCAGGGTCGCGCCACCAGTGTGCGCTGTATTATTGTCGGTATTCAGCCTCCAGTATTTTAAAAGACGTCCACTGGATGCTTCGGACGCCATGTCGCTATCCGGGAAACATAACTGGAAGGTGTCGAAAATCGTTTCCTGCAAATCGTTCGTGCCCGGTTGCTTCATTTTTTCGGTAACGGCCATGGTATTGAATTTAACGATTGATTGGCCGAGTTGAATATGATCTTTGCACAACCTGCACGAGTGGGTGTCATCCGCCAAGGTCACCGTCTGATCTGCCGGTCGTTTGCCGCAGAATGGGCAAGGCCTGTCTTCCTGGTGGTTGAAGTATGACTCGATTGTGCCACCGAAACGATCCAGATCTATTCTACATAGTTTCCGTTCGACCATTTGCCGGTTTATCTGATCCTGGAGTAGCGGGAATTCTCCGCTACCAAACGCATCGGGACTGGCCTCCACCGCGGACAGGCTGATGCAGGCTTCGCCATAGGTGAGCCGATAAAACCACTCATCAATCTCTTTTTGTGTTTCCCGAACCGACTCCTGAGCAGCCGGCGTGTTTGGAGCAATCAGGGTGAATTTACCGCCAGCATTCAATACCACGCACACACTCGGCAATCCTATCTTCTTACAAAGCAGCGTGGCTGCCAGTTCGGTTAGCACCGATACATAAAATGATCTGCCACGAATAAGTTTCGATCGGTATTTCCGCGTATCGCCGTACCCGCTGAAAATGAATTTCTGGATGCCATGAAAATCACCGGAAACGAGAAGAAACTTTTCGGTTTGGCCATCCTTCACCGCCGAGACGGTCATACTTTCCGTGCCTTTGTGGTAAAGGTAAAGCGCCGTGGCCAGGGCGGCAGTGGTTTTCATGTGATCGTACAAGGAGACGTCGGCAATCACGTGCCCCACCCGGGCAGCAGGCATTTGGGAAAGGTATTGCATGGTCAGGCTTTCGAAGTGTTCGAACCACAATCCAATACAGTTTTTGTGCAGCAGGTTATCCAATTCTTGGGTGAATGCGTCGAACAATCGCTTGTACTCACCTTTGGCCGCTGCTTTATCACTTGGCACCACCTTTTCCGAAGGCATCGGGAACATTGTCTGCGGACCGAGCGGTGCAAGTGGTAAGGCGTGTTTGTACTGCTCTTTTTTCTTTATCGCTTCATTTTGATCCCCTGCGTTCAGGATTTCAAGCACCGGTAAAAGGCGCGTTTTTTCATAGTCGGATATGGCAATGGCATCGTTTTCGCCGGCATCGAACGTTTCACGATCCATACCGCTCGAAAGACGGTCCGCCTCGGCTATAATCCACTCCATGGCCGTGGATGGGTTGTGATGGGATGCCGCCAGTTTTACCAATCCGTCTCCTTCACCCCAGGGGCGGTCGAATTCTCCCGGCAAAGAGGCCTTAAAGCGATCGATAAATTCGGCAGTGTACAAAGCATGGTGGTGTGAATAACGGCCATTGTAGACCGGTAGAAAATCGGCGGCTTTCTGGTCAATTACATTCGATGACAGGCCAAGCAATTCTCGCCCGGCAAATTTGCCGATGTCATGAATGAACGCAGCGATTGATATCTTAAGGGTTGTCTCATCCATACAATTCTCCTCAACCTTTATAATTGCGTTGTAAGGTCAAAATCGATTTTGCCGAGTCCGAAAGATGTATTCTTTCCGATGTGCACTTTGGAACAGATATCCATCAGCGGCAGGTACTCTGCAAACGCGCCTTCATAAGTTACCGAGCCGACGACGCCGCCCAGCGGCATGCGCTGTTTCTGCCGATTCGAATATCGTTGCCAACCATGCCAATGTAAATCCGATGCAACCGTGGTGATCGAGCCCGCCCTCTGGATCATTCCTTTGTAGTCAAGTGCGGGTTCATTGCCCACATAACAGGCAAACAATGAAGAGACTCTCCGCAGCATCGCCCGCAGCAGAATGTGAAATGGAAGGTCGGCCTTGATCCGGTTATCGTGTTTTAATCGAAGTGGCGTTTGCAATCGGACCGTTACCCTGAAAACATCCTGGGGTTGATCGGCCGAAGAAGTCAACGTCAATGCATCGGTTTCTTGAGGCTGGTTAATTTGTTGATCATTTTTGTTGAAAATGACATCGCTTCCGGTCTTTACAGTCTCTATGGTAAAATTAGCCCGGCGGCCATTGATACGCTTGCCGATACCGATTTTGCCTGTCTGTTCAAAAGCATAAACAAAATAGGGCAGACTCTGATTCACATCGCCAAACAGCAACAGGTCGCATTCCAAGGTGTCACCGGGAGAAAAATTTCGGTCTGGTTTTGCACTGGGTTCGAGAACAAACGGATGTGGTGTCGCGGACACACGCAATCCTTTGGGAGGCTCTATTGCCAGTGGTGTTTCAAAAACGGTTGTGTAAAGGCATTGATGTCGCAAGGGGCACTGGTCGCATATTTGATGTTTGAGTGCGCAGACTACTTTTTTCAGTGCCAGACCAAACACTCCCCGAAACGTGGACCCCTTGTAAGCCGGCAGGATCGCCGGTGCGTCAAGACGACATTCAAAAGTGTACTTGCCGAATTGTAATCCTTGCATGAGATATTGCCTCCGGTAACGCTGCTTTTTTCTCACACCATGCGGTGTGGTTGATGATTAATACGGTGCCGGAACCTGATTTTTTCAAATTTACCGGTAGCTGAACGGAAAATAGCGCGCCGGATTTTTTGCCACCGCTTCCACCAGGGGCAGAGCGTGGTCCTCGTTCGCGGATGACTTGAAATGGATCGGGTTGAGTCCGTGGGCTGTGTTCGTCACAGCATTGATTTGGCCCATGCCGCAGGTTTTTTCCAGCAAGCCCGCTTTCATGAGTTCGGCCATGGGCAAGAGGGCCATAGCGAAGATGGTCTGGCGACTGGACTGGCTTGTACAGAAAGAAAGGCTCTTCCTGAACCAGTCGGCGGCTTTGTCCGGGCGCTTCAGCGCCAGGGCGATCCGCCCAAGGTTGTATGTCCAGAGCTGGTACGGATGGCCTTCGGTGGAAATGGCTTCCGGGTGTTCGGTGCACCAATCCAGGTAGGCTGCACTTTTTTCGGACGAGGTATCTGCGAGAAATCTTGCCAACAACGTATGCTGCCATTGACTCAGCAACTTCTCCATCCAACGTGACCGAACCGCATCCCAATCTGTCGCTTCAACAAACTGGAAAAGGTGGTCTTGCGCGTTTTCAATCCGACCCGCGTCCAGGTTCGCATAAGCCAGATAGCCGTGCTGACGCAAGATGTCGGGACGATACTCGGCGACCTCGTCATCACCGAAGGCCTGAATGCTTTTTTGTGCGTACCGCTTTGCCTCGTTCAGCCAGTCCGGGCCGCAGAATGCAAAATTTTGGGCGATGGTCCCGTACAGTCTTGCCAGCACGGGCTCCGTCGGGCAGCCAAATTTGCATTGGGATTCGTGGCGTGCTTCCAACACTTTTAAGAAATTTAAGGACTGCCGGTCCAGTTCGGGCTCGAAACGAAACCGATTGTGGCGGTCCACAAGACGCAGGTTGAGATAGTCGGCGCACACTTCAAGATCCCCTTGCATGGCATCGCCGAAAAGCCGGTCAGCATATCGAATCGCCTGATCGGCAGCATCCAGATCACCGCGATGATTGGCCAGCGCCAGGCAGACCGTACGATACCGAAACGCCAGAACCGGATAGGAGGCAGTCGTATGCGCGGTGACATCGTTGTGAAGAAGTTCGGCAAGGTACGCGCCGCGACTTAGTTGCCAGCCATCGGACAGGGCTTGCAGATTGGCAGCAAAGCGGGCGAATAGATTCGGCGATGTTGCGATTTCCTTCAATACGGCCGTCAAACGGCCTTTTGTAGTAAGGAGAGTTAGCCATGGTTCAGGAACATCCGACATATGACGGATAAAGTCGTTTGGCTTTTCATCCATCAGACGCAGCGTTGATAGTTGGTCGGCGTTTCCGGGGCGGTAGCAGCGGGCCAACGCGAACGCCTGGTCAAGATCGGAAACCGACAGGGTTTCCATGCGTTCATCCGGAGGTAGAGACTCGTTTTCCGATGGGCAGAGCAACAGAGAAAAACCGTCAAAGCCGCTACTTGCGGCAGTGCGCTTTTCCAGCAATCCGCCAACACGGCGAATTGTGCCGTCCGGATCAATGGAACCGGTGGCCAGAAGCCTTTGCGGCAAGGAGTCGCCAGCGAGCAGACTCATGAAACCCAATGCAAGGGGAAGGCCGAGGGATGATCCGGAAATCTGGCATTCGCTGTTGGCCAGAGCCAGGGGAAATAGATAGAGCGATTCCTTTGTTCCGTTTTTGGCATGACGAAGGGCGGCGCTGGCGGCATTCTGGGCGGTCGTTCGGGAATTTTCATCCAAAAGAGGCGTGCTCCATGCCGGCCAAAGGCCAGGCAATTGCGGTACCTCCAGTCGGCCGACCATAAACCAGCGAAGCCTGGCCTTGCCGCTACTGACCACGGGGACCGCAACCGCTGCCCAGCGCCCACCTAACAGCAACGCACGGTCGATTCCCGGGAAAAGCGTTTCGTACTCGACGTGAGTATCGATGAATTCTCTTAATTCTTCCGATAGGGCGTCGCCTTCATTGAACCGGTGGGCGGCAAGATGGAGCGTAAGGAGTCGGTCGATGTCCGGTGCTTGGGTCAACGCCCGTCTGATTTTCTCATGAGTGCGATTCAGATCACCAAGTGTCATGCCTGTCCATGGCGGTGTCTGAACCCGGCTCAGATAATCGATAATGAAAGATCGATCCTCCTGCTGCACGAGAAAACCGTAGTATGAATAATTGGCTAAACAGCTATTGCCTTTCATGAATGATCGCCACCCTAAGATTACGCCAGTCTACCGAAGTTGTGGAAAAGGTGACCATAAAGCCGCCGGAGTCATTATCAAAATCATCCTGTTTCGGTACGATCAGGGTCTCGTCGTCCGAGAGGAGGCGGAAAACCGTTCTCTCCGGTGTAGGAAAACCGTCATCCGCAACACGCCCCTCAAAAACAACAAGATGGTCCTCTCGACGGTGAACGCCAAGGATGTAAACCTTAACCGGTTTGACATCGACGAGCTGATCTTCGTCCAGGAATACCCGGTTGCCGAAAACGATCTTTGCCTCGCTGTCGGCGGCGGCCAGGGGCAGCATCTCGTCGGGCAATCGCGCCGAGGCGAGAAGAGTCAGGGCGTCGGCTGCACCTGGGGGTAAATGGATGTGGGGCACCAGATCGGCCAATTCGTTTCTAAGCGCCGCTTCCTCATGGGCGGCCAGAAGTTCTCCAGATGCGCGTGAGGAGAATGTATAGGCCACCTCCACTTCCAATTCGCGGAAGGCGATTCGTGGGTCATCGTCGCGCATCGGCCAGGGCAATATACCCCATGGGGGCAGATCTCCCGGGTCCGTTTCCAAACGCTTCACGGCGTCGAGCACGTCACCTGATACGCATCCCACCAGGCTGCCTAACCAGGAGGTACGTAACGTGTAAGTATTCCAGCACTCGACGAATAATTCTCCGGCGCCATCAGTCCGATCTTCCCTCAGGATCAAGTCTCCCGTACCGGCTAACAGATCATCGTCGTAAATCTGGGCCACCCGAATGGCATCGCCGGGCGCTTCAATGGTATTCAGCACCAGAACCATAGGCGGTTTGTAATAATACGCTTCGCGCCAGATCGCCTTTTCCATTTTAATGTATCGAATCTGGCCGATAGTGAGAGAATCAACGGCAGATTTGGATAAAGGGGAAACTTGGTCGAATATTCTGCTTGCGATATCCGCCACGGCGGCCCACTCATCAATGGAATCGTCCTGACAAAATGGGCAGATGTTGCGGTGTTGCTCGAGCAATTCGGCATGTTCCGGAAGTTGCGCAACGGACAATGGCGGGCATGTTCTTTGCTGCCTGGCCAGGGACAATGCATTCTTCCTACTGTAATGCATGGGTGCTTCCTTGCGTTTTTCAGATTAAAGCGATAGCCGGCTCTTCAGGGTTTTGACGAGCGTCATTTTAAAAATAGCGCAAACCGCCATATACCGGTCTGACTGGTCATGGTTGTCGGATATCAGGCCCTTGCCGCGCACAAACGTGTCAATCTTCTTATTTACGGCGGATATGTGGTAATTCGCGCCTGATGCCTTTTTCAGTCCCATTTCCCGGGCGACATCTTCCTGTTTAAGAGACATTCCCTCATGCAGGAAAAAGGCCTGAATCTGCTTTTCACTTAACTGCTCTATGAACGGTTCGGCAAGCCCGGCCATGGTGCTGCGGAGCAGAACCATTTCATCGCCTTCCCTCTCGATGAGGTTTTCAGGCGGTGGAATGTCTTTTGTGTCGATGGTTTCGGTTTTTATTGCCGATAAGGGCACAAACCGATCGACCCATCTGACAAGTAATCGTATCGCTATCCAAACTGCCTGGCCGGCCATGTGAGCGATGCCCTCCCAGAAACAGCCGGCCAAGGGAAGAAGGTCCTTTGCCCATTTTATATCGGAATAGGTTCCGGTGTACGCTAAATTAGGTGGCCAGGGGATTTGTGCGAGGTCCTCGTCGTCTATCGGGCCGAGTTCGATGCTGTCAATTTTCCGGCTGTATAGAGAATAACTTCGCTTAATTGGCCGAGTAAAAAAGTCGTCTGACGTTCCTATAACCTTTCTAAATCGATGGTAAACATAGCGGAAGAGGTTTTTGCTTGGAGATGCCCGATCAAGATCTTTTAGGTGATTGACAAATGACCTGGCCAGTAACATGGCGCCGTCGTTTTCGGGAGCCAATGCTTTTTTCTTGCCGGCGATTACTGTTTTGATCAGAAAAAATTTGAGTTCAGATTGGATTGTCTCACGGATTTCATCGTCTTGCGCTGCTTCCGGCAGTTTCAACGTGGCCAGCGAAATTTTATGGATTCTGATCTTATGTGCAACCCAGCTTGCAGCCTTGCTCAGCATACTCATAGCTTCGTCACTGGCGAGCCAATCCCAAAATTGGTGATCAGATTGTGCTGCTTCCATCGGGTCAATCCTTTTTCCGGTTTGATGAAATTTCAACGATGCATTCAACAGGAATCTTTCCCAGAAATCGCAGCTTGGTTGCCAGAGACGCCGGAATCGGGAATTCGATGTGCTCGATCACATAACTGTTTTTGTCCATTGGATGACCGGTCGGGGTAAGACAGCAGCCTTTGCGGACATAGCGGCTGGTCTTGGCATACCACGGCCTTTTGGTACTACAGGGTGAAACCTTGTACCCGCTGTTGTCGGGCATTGGCTTCAGGGATATCACGGGATGCGTTTTCCCAGGTTTGGTGGTCAGGGGGAAAAGTCCGTTGGATAAACGGAGCAATTCCTTATCGTTGGCGCCTTTGAAAAAGAATAAGGGCTGCCAGTAAGCCATGGGAAGATGCGTTACCGATGCGAGAACCAAGTCGATATTCTGTTTTGCCATCGGAGTGGTCGCGTTTGGCGCTGCTATAGAAGATAGCACATGGCGTTTCTTTTTCCGGTGGACGTTCGCTTTGCTCATAAAATAGCCTCATCGCGAAAAGTGGAGAGAACGGATCTGATTTATTGGGGCTGGCGTGGCTTTTTTGTTGGATCCAATCCATGGCTTTTTTTCAGAGCGGCATTTTCAAAATGCGCCAATGAATCATATGCTCATATTTTTACATAGCGAATAAAACCAAGTAAAGAGAAATCAACCGTTGCATAATGAAAAAGCTGGATATTGATGAAATTTTGCCCTATCCGTATCATGGCCAAACCATGCTTCCCTCTATTTTATCGGCCAAACACTCACGATATTTACAAAAAAAATTCGACTGTCCACGGTCATGGCCAAATCCCAAACTTCAAGCCACTTAGCGATGCAATGTTAGGCATCCCCCCTTGCTTGTAGCACCGAACCATTCTTGTTTGGGCGAATCACACAGCCTTGCTTGCTTCCGACAACCTCTGGTTAGCCACTTCCATCGCGTTTTCCAGCATTTCCTCCAGGTAACCGGCGGCGAAGGCCGTCAGCAGAAGGCCGATGAGCGGACTAAGAATGAGAATAGGTTTTAATGGCCAACCGGCAATGCCGCCAACAATCGTCGACCTCACCTGAGTTTGCGTTGCCGCTCCTTTCAAGTAGCCTACCAGCGCGCCGGGGACGAAACCGGGCATTACGGCAATACCGAATCTGGATATTGGGACGACCTCAAGTAGCAAGCCTATCACCGTCGCGGATTTGAGCCATTCCTTTACCTGCGGATGACTTTCTACATAGCCCATGAAGTCATTAATGATTTCATGCCCCTCCTCATACATCCTGCCAAGAACCACTAACAGCTCAATTTTCAGTTTTTCGCTAAAGTCGCTTTTTCTTACCCGCTCATACGAAGCGTTGGTATTGATTTGGTTTTTGTTACTGTTCATGAGAAAACTCCTTTGTTTTCCAATTAGAGGTGTTCTTTTGCCCATTGCCGATCTCTTTTCAATAACTGCCGTTTGGTATAGGTCCTGCCGGCAATTCCTCCGACGATACCCGCAGCCACCAAAATCGTGGTGGGGGGTGATACCAGCCCGAAAGGCAGGGCGATTTTGGCTATTATTCCAAGCCTTCCGTACCAAATAGCCATGGTGCCGGCAGATGAAACGAGGGCACCGGCAGCCGTCGCTCCCCGGCGGATCGCACCTTCACCTGGGTAAGATTTGATTTTGAACTTTTTGGATGCCGTCATGATAGCCTCCTTCCAGTTGATGTAAGAAATGGTTAGCTGCATATTTTTTGTTTACGGTGCCGGAAGTGATTAATTTCAAATTACCGCTTAAAATTCTTCCGTTTTAAACAAATCACGGCTCGTTTATTTTCTGCGTTTTCCAATACGCCAGAAAATCGTCAAAACCGGCTTTCGCATCTGAAATAATCGCCTTGGTTGCTCGCGCTCCGAGTGCTTTGCCATTGTTCTTGCAAATTGCCATGGCCAATTGCCCTACAATATAGGTCTGAATACCGGCGGTCGCCGCACCCAGGGCGCTCAAGGTGGGTGCCGCCCATACCGATGCCGTGCCCCAGGCCAGGAGCCTTGCCCCCTCGATGAACAACGTTCTACCAATAATGTTTATTGAGGCTGCAATACCAAATGATGATGTAACGGTTTTTACATCCACTGGCGCCCCCATGGCGTCGGCAATCTGCGCGATCATAACTGCGTTTTCAGCAACCACCGCCGCAGACGCAGCGGGAACGGGAATCGCCCCGGTAGCGGATGCGACCAGGGTGTATTTAGCTACGATTTCGGTCGCACGATCCAAATTGGAAGCCATCATCTTACCCTTTATGCCGCCACCACAGGCGGTGCACACCATGCCTTGTTGTTTTGTGTGTGAAAGTTGATTTGTCATTTTTCGATCCTCCTGTTGGACCGGACTTATTCCCGGCCGTGGTCTTAAGATTTGTCCCATCGGCTTATGCCTTGGGACAGCTTTCAGGAGGATATTACGGTGCTGTGGGGGAGGTTTTCAAAATAGGAGGGGAAAAATGCCTAAAGTGCGCTAAAATTTCGAGTGCCTAAAATTGTGGAATTCTACCTTATTTGTTTTTCCCGATAGAAGAAAAAATAGCCAGTAATTCCGAACATTCCTGATGGACGGGTTCAATCGTTTGTGTGGAAACCCATTCCATCTCAGCAATGATTTCCAGCCAGAATTGCGTTTCGCTCGCTTCGCTTTCGCATATTTTGATCCTGTTAAAAAACTCTGCCCGACTTCTTGATCTGTTGGCTTCACGGTAGTTTGCACCCACCGATGTCCCGGATTTTGTTGCCTGATTACGAATTACCCACGCTTCGGTGGTATTGGGCAATGCGGCCGACAATCTGATAATACTGATTGCGAAGTGTTTGGTCCTGTTCTCAAGTTTTTTGGCGAACTGTTTGTCTTCCATCGTTATTTGCTTCTATTGGAGTTGCTGAGGAGAAAAAAGTGCCTAAAGTGCGCTAAATTTCCGAGTGCCTAAAATTAAGGAATTCTGCCCTTTCTTAACTTTAGGCATTTTAGTCACTTGTAATTTTATGAACTCTCCCACTCAATCCCCTCGAATCGGGGCGTTCCTTCAGACTTCGGAGACTCTTGCTTCGGAACTTCGTGTTGATGAAGTCTCAATCCCCTCGAATCGGGGCGTTCCTTCAGACCCAAGAATGTATTATAATATATACGCACAGTGCACGGCATGTGTCTCAATCCCCTCGAATCGGGGCGTTCCTTCAGACCGCAATCGTTGATAAAAACGATTGCATTCATTTCACTGTCTCAATCCCCTCGAATCGGGGCGTTCCTTCAGACAGACCGACATACTATTACAATGCGGGGACGCTAGAATCAGCGTGTCTCAATCCCCTCGAATCGGGGCGTTCCTTCAGACACAAATGAATAAGAAACAAATGATTGAAAACTGTCAAGAAGTCTCAATCCCCTCGAATCGGGGCGTTCCTTCAGACTTCTTCGAATATGAAGGCGGTGTCACAACCGTCTCCGAGTCTCAATCCCCTCGAATCGGGGCGTTCCTTCAGACGCAATAATTTCAATTACGATGTTCACCGCCTGCGGAGGGTCTCAATCCCCTCGAATCGGGGCGTTCCTTCAGACAAGCCAAGACATAACAGATGTTGGGAGTGGAGAGAAAGTCTCAATCCCCTCGAATCGGGGCGTTCCTTCAGACGCGCAAAAAGAGAGCAAACAATCGAACACTTTGATAACGTCTCAATCCCCTCGAATCGGGGCGTTCCTTCAGACGCTTGCTTCGTTCAATGAAGATGTTCAAGCAGACGTCTCAATCCCCTCGAATCGGGGCGTTCCTTCAGACTAAGTTTCGAATCAATCAAGCTGTGCTTGAGGTAATGTCTCAATCCCCTCGAATCGGGGCGTTCCTTCAGACGTAGTGAGCACGTTAGTTAATAGCCAAAGGGCTTGAAGTCTCAATCCCCTCGAATCGGGGCGTTCCTTCAGACGAATCGTTGCGCGCAACCAAAAACTGGCCGATCTTTTGAGTGCGGACACAAAAAATGATGGAAAAATAGCTTGAAATGGACAAGAACAGTGAGGGAAGAATGATGGAGCCCCCTCGCGTTCTTTGGCCAGAGCATCGTAGGGGGCTCCTGCCACAAAAACCATAAATGGCAGGGACAATGATATCACCAGAAATCCTCAATCACAAAGCGCTATTTTCCCTTCTTCACAAGATTGACTTGGAGCTGGCAGAGCGGACACGAATTTGCCGCTGCCCTATTGCGGGGGGCCGTTACACTATGCCAACTATCCTCGAAAGCCTCGTGGTGGTCCTCCTGAAATTGATAAGGCATTTGAACTTCGCTATAGCCTTTGCTGCGGGCGTGACGGTTGCCGCCGCCGTGTCCTGCCGCCATCGGTTCGGTTTTGGCAGCGCCGGGTGTACTGGGCGCCGGTGCTTTTTATCGCCACCGCCCTCCGCCAAGGACGACATCCAGACCGCACCTTGGAGCAACTCAAAGGCCTTTTCGGACCGTGGCGTTCTACCGTCAACCACTGGAAACAGTATTTTCAAGAACTGTTTTCCCAGACAATCAACTACCGGCGTTTGGCCGGGCGCCTGATCCCACCGATTCATTCCAGTCATCTTCCAAGGGCGTTGCTGGTCCGATTTGAAAGCGCTACCGCAGACCCCGAAACGGCACTGGTGAACTGCCTGCGAACCCTTGCCCTGGGACCATGACGGCCTCGGTCGGTGAGGCGCCACCGTTTTGATTCTGCCTCACGCAGAAGATCGGCCGATGTCAAACCCGATCCAATCCGCTACAAGTATCCAACCCTCGATTCGCCCCTGTTTGCCTCCATGGGGGAGGCCAGAGGAAGCGAACAGGAAGGAGAGATCCCATGAGCGATTCCCAATTGCCCATGTGGCAGCGCTGGGCACAATTCCGATTTTCGGTGATCGGTGAACTGTTGTCCTGCCCGCCACCAAAAGGAGAGTTGCAACAGGCCATCGGTCAGTTGGCCCAAAAAAACTACCGGCATCCCATCGATTCCAATCGGCTGATCAGTTTCGGTGTGTCGACCATCGAACGATGGTACTACAAAGCCAGGAGCGCTTCCGACCCGATCGCCGTTTTGGGACGGAAAATCCGTTCGGACGCGGGTGTAAGGTGGTCAATGCCCGAGGCATTATTGCAGGCGTTAAAAGAGCAGTACGAAAATTACCCCCGGTGGAACGTTCAACTGCACTACGACAACCTGAAGGCAATGGCTAAAGAGCAGGCCAGCCTTAAAGACGTGCCCAGTTACAAAACCGTACTGCGTTGCATGCGCGAAAACGGTTGGCTGAAAACGAACGAACCCGCACAACCGACCGATGGCCAATTACAAGCCGCAAAGCGACGACAGCATCGTGAAATACGCGGGTTCGAAGTCTCCCATGTCCATGGCCTCTGGCATCTCGATTTTCACCATGCGAAAATCCGCATTCTCGACAATAAAGGCACGTGGCACCGCCCCGTGGCGCTGGCCATTATCGACGATCACTCACGACTTTGCTGTCATTTGCAATTATATCTGGCCGAAACGGCAGAGTGCCTGATCCATGGTTTATCCCAGGCATTCATGAAACGGGGATTACCGCGGGCACTGATGACCGATAACGGGGCGGCCATGCTGGCCGAAGAAACCCGCCGGGGTTTGGAACGGTTGGGCATCGATCATCAAACGACCTTGGCGTATTCGCCTTATCAAAATGGCAAACAAGAGACGTTTTGGGGACAGTTGGAAAGCCGTTTGATGGAGCTGTTGCGTGGGATCGAAGATCTGCAGTTGGCCTTCGTCAACCAAGCAACCCAAGCCTGGGTCGAGCAGGACTATCACCGAAAATACCACCGCGAAATCAATACGACGCCTTTAAACCGGCTGCTGGGCGGTACCGATGTCTCCAGGCCGGCGCCTGACGGTGACGCGCTTCGCCTGGCCTTTACGCGTCGAATCACAAGACGGCCACGGCGCAGCGATGCCACCGTTGTGGTCGATGGCATCCGTTATGAACTTCCCTTTCGTTTTGCTCATCTGCCATCGGTGATCCTACGGGCGCCCGGATGGGATAGAAGCCAGATGGTGCTGGTCGATCCGGATACCGACGCCCCCCTGGCGCGTCTTTTACCCCAGGACAAAACCAAAAACGCATCCGGAAAACGTCGCCTCATCCAACCTCACGGAAATACGGCGGCGCCGGTTCCATCAACCCATAGACCGCTACCGGCGCTGCTTCGAAAATGGATGGCCGACTACGCGGCAACGGGTCTGCCCCCGGCTTATATCCCCAAGGAGGAGATAGAAAGATGAACGATGCCGATATCCGTAGCTTGTACGGACTCAAATACAACCCGTTCCTGCCAGATTTACCACCGGAAGCCTTGTATGCCATACCCGGCACCGAGTCATTCGGCCTGCGTGCGCGATCCATGGCCGAGAGCGGCGGTTTTGCATTGATCACCGGCGAACCGGGATTGGGAAAAAGCAAGACGCTACAAAAAATCGCCCATCAACTCGAACAAATACCCGATCTGACCGTCGGTGTGATGCAACGCCCCCAAAGCAAACTGGGGGACTTTTACCGGGAAATGGGGGAGTTGTTCAACGTCAACTTGTCCCCCTCCAACCGCTATGGCGGCTTCAAATCCCTGCGGGATCGTTGGCAGCGCCATTGCCAATCGACGTTGTTAAAACCGGTTCTTTTAATTGACGAGGCCCAGCAGGTATCGACCGAGTGTCTGACCGAGTTGCGGATCTTGCAAAGCCATCGGTTCGACTCGCAAAGTCTTTTGTTTACCATTCTGTGTGGGGACAATCGGTTGCCCGACAGGTTCCGAACCGCCGACTTGTTGCCCCTGGGCAGTCGTATTGGTTTGCGACTATTGCTCGAACCGCTTTCTCCCGAACAGCTTCAGGATTATTTGTATTTTGCTCTCGAAACGGCCGGGAACAGCCAACTGATGTCCGACGAATTGATCCTTACGTTATCCGGACACGCGGCAAACAACCTGCGGGTACTCAACCAAATGGCCGCCGAACTGCTCGCCATGGCGGCCCAACAGAACCTGCCGCGCCTTGATGAGTCTTTGTTCTTTACGTTGTTCTCACCGTCAGCGACTAAATCCCAACGCAGGAGAAAAAAATGATCATTGGTTGTTCATAGCCAGTGAGATACCGGTTGCCCGGTGAAACGGAGACAGGCTCTGCTGGGGAGCAACCTGTCGAGGGATAGCCGGGTGCAGGAGGCATTGAATAATGCCACAGAGGGGAGCGGCAGAGCACACTTGCTGTTCCCCTCGCTTTTTTTGGCTTTATTCAAGCCTTCCTGCTCATGCCTTAAAAAACCCAATCAAATCAGATTGCGCGTAGCGCATCCTTATCGAATTAATCCATCACTTTTCGTGACCGCGTTTCCATCAGTTAGCGCGTCCACGCTCATCTTTGTCTCAATCCCCTCGAATCGGGGCGTTCCTTCAGACCAAGGATGGTACCTGGAGCAAGCGCCGTGGTGTCTCCAAGTCTCAATCCCCTCGAATCGGGGCGTTCCTTCAGACAAACAATAAGCTCCTCTGTGCTTACTATCCAAGAAGTCTCAATCCCCTCGAATCGGGGCGTTCCTTCAGACTTAAGAAGCAAGGGCGGGCAGTTTTGCACGTTTGGTCAAGTCTCAATCCCCTCGAATCGGGGCGTTCCTTCAGACGAGAAGCGTACGAAAAGCTCCAAGAGGACAAGGAAAAGTCTCAATCCCCTCGAATCGGGGCGTTCCTTCAGACCTAACTGTTAATTAACAAAAAGGAGGAACATCATGGCAGTCTCAATCCCCTCGAATCGGGGCGTTCCTTCAGACCAGGCGTGTCTTGCGGAACTAAAAAAGTGCAACAGCGATGCAAAGTCTCAATCCCCTCGAATCGGGGCGTTCCTTCAGACATACGCAGAGAGAACAAACTCCAGAACGTGTGTGTGTTTGTCTCAATCCCCTCGAATCGGGGCGTTCCTTCAGACAAATGTTCGAGATGCAGGGGGCGAAAAATGCAAACAAGTCTCAATCCCCTCGAATCGGGGCGTTCCTTCAGACTGATCCTTCGATGTTCCGAGGAGTTCACGAACCACCTGTCTCAATCCCCTCGAATCGGGGCGTTCCTTCAGACTTGAGTATAACATCCAGGCGTGTCTTGCGGAACTAAAAAAGTCTCAATCCCCTCGAATCGGGGCGTTCCTTCAGACCCATTTCGACCTTGACGCCCTCGGAGGCGTCGCGCGTGTCTCAATCCCCTCGAATCGGGGCGTTCCTTCAGACTTAGGCTGGAAGGCCGGATGGGACGAAGACGAAGAGGACGAATTACTGTCTCAATCCCCTCGAATCGGGGCGTTCCTTCAGACTCAGCCAGGGCGGCGTTCTGCGCATTAGGGAAGGTTTTGGGTCTCAATCCCCTCGAATCGGGGCGTTCCTTCAGACAAACCGATAGCCTCTGCGATTCCCATGGACATCCTGATTAAGTCTCAATCCCCTCGAATCGGGGCGTTCCTTCAGACGGAGCTCCGAGGAGTTCACGAACCACCTTTACACCTCGTCTCAATCCCCTCGAATCGGGGCGTTCCTTCAGACACAAAACATTCACAGTGCGAATAAACGGGAAAAAATGTCTCAATCCCCTCGAATCGGGGCGTTCCTTCAGACTTGAGTACGAAGATGTACTCTAAATAACCCCAGTACCAGTCTCAATCCCCTCGAATCGGGGCGTTCCTTCAGACGGACGAGCTGCTCTTTTGGACGGTTGCAGCTAAAGTGGAGTCTCAATCCCCTCGAATCGGGGCGTTCCTTCAGACCTGGCGCACCACGCTGGGGCATACGTGGGGAAGCCCGCGATATGTGTCTCAATCCCCTCGAATCGGGGCGTTCCTTCAGACAAAAATATCTCAATATCCGAAAGCTGGAAGCGCCAATCGAGTCTCAATCCCCTCGAATCGGGGCGTTCCTTCAGACCCAGTTGTATGATCTTGGAATTAAATCCGATGCTTATGTCTCAATCCCCTCGAATCGGGGCGTTCCTTCAGACCAAAACCGGGAAGTTCTGCACATTTGGCCAATTTTGTGTCTCAATCCCCTCGAATCGGGGCGTTCCTTCAGACTCATATAAAGCCCTGACATCATTAATATTTGGTTCAGAAATAAAAGTCTCAATCCCCTCGAATCGGGGCGTTCCTTCAGACATGCGTAACCGTGGAGTTGAGAAAGCTATATCCGATTACCGTCTCAATCCCCTCGAATCGGGGCGTTCCTTCAGACCCAAGAATGCCACGCCCTCATTATAATGAGCACTTAAGTCTCAATCCCCTCGAATCGGGGCGTTCCTTCAGACCCAAGGAGGAGCTAAACACCGCGTCGTGTGTCGACTTGTCTCAATCCCCTCGAATCGGGGCGTTCCTTCAGACCGGATGGGACGAGGACGAGGACGAATTACTGTTCTGGGAAGTCTCAATCCCCTCGAATCGGGGCGTTCCTTCAGACGTGGACGTCCAAGGCGTCCACAAAATAGGGAGCATGCAGTCTCAATCCCCTCGAATCGGGGCGTTCCTTCAGACAAGAATCAAGTATTTTAACAAACCATTGGACTCAAAAAGTCTCAATCCCCTCGAATCGGGGCGTTCCTTCAGACGTACGTCAGTTGTTGCGCAAACTATCATTAGATGAAGTCTCAATCCCCTCGAATCGGGGCGTTCCTTCAGACCCATCACTCAGAACGTAGGCACCGAAAAGCAATTGAAAGGTCTCAATCCCCTCGAATCGGGGCGTTCCTTCAGACGGGCCAATAGATTAATCTACTGGGGATGACGCAAAACCGAGTCTCAATCCCCTCGAATCGGGGCGTTCCTTCAGACAAAATATTTGATCGGCTGTTTGAACTCCGGGCTTTTTGTCTCAATCCCCTCGAATCGGGGCGTTCCTTCAGACACGTAGTCGAAGGGTCCATGTACACCCTGGCGCACCACGGTCTCAATCCCCTCGAATCGGGGCGTTCCTTCAGACGAGGGCAGACCCATATGCAGCGTTGCCGCCGGACGAAGTCTCAATCCCCTCGAATCGGGGCGTTCCTTCAGACCCAGCATGATAAATCGCCTGCTTTGGGAAGCTGCCAGTCTCAATCCCCTCGAATCGGGGCGTTCCTTCAGACCTAAACTTTGTATGGACTGTGGAACTCTTCATCCTATGGTCTCAATCCCCTCGAATCGGGGCGTTCCTTCAGACTATACGCGGGGAGACCCGCGGTATGTCTCGGCCAGCCGGGTCTCAATCCCCTCGAATCGGGGCGTTCCTTCAGACAGGATGTGACCCAGGAGTTCAAGACGGCCTGGGGGAGTCTCAATCCCCTCGAATCGGGGCGTTCCTTCAGACACAAGACCGACCTGGCCAAGCTGCGCCGCCGGGTCGAGTCTCAATCCCCTCGAATCGGGGCGTTCCTTCAGACGGAAATACTAAAAACCATGCAATTATACGAGGACCAAAGTCTCAATCCCCTCGAATCGGGGCGTTCCTTCAGACAGGACAAAGAGAGTTTGCGGGCGCTGCGGGCGCTCGCAGAGTCTCAATCCCCTCGAATCGGGGCGTTCCTTCAGACGGATTATTTCGCAAATCCTCGTGGGTGGTCCGGACCACGTCTCAATCCCCTCGAATCGGGGCGTTCCTTCAGACGGAATAAAGGTTCCCCATACGTACCACGCCTAAAAAAGTCTCAATCCCCTCGAATCGGGGCGTTCCTTCAGACTCCAGGTTATTTTTACCCCCATTTGGCGGGGGTTGGCAACCCTATTTCCGGGGACCTACCCCAAAAAGGGGGTTCGGAAACTTTTTTCACACTGTAATAAATGCCACACATACTCATATCCAATTGTTTTAATTGTCAATAACCATATTGACTGCCTCCCGGGGACCCCTTTTGCGATAAAAGCCACTTATCCCTCTTAAATTATTTCAAAAAGGCCATTTTTTCACTCGGAACGGTAGTAAACCGCCGAGATGCCCGGTTAAAAGACCTCCACCGCGGCTGTTTTGGGCGGCCCGCCGGTGCCGATATATTCCATGTCCTTAATGCACCCACGGCAAAGACGGTAAAACCGTACAGTATCCCACAAGCTGTCAATCACGGTTTCCAGGCGGTCGCGAAGCCGGAGAAACTTTCTTTCGGTAAGGCGCGGGCACTCGAATACGGATTTCTGGACGCGATAACCGTATTCGCACAGAATTTTTGTTGCTTTGCGCCGGTCGCGATCATCCACGATATCGAAACATACAAGATAGAACATTCAATAGTCCACCGAAAAGGGATTATATTCGGTTTCCGGGTTGAGAAGACACTCGGCGAACAATCCCACCTGCTCATGCACCACTCGGCGATAGGAAATTCGGGCTTTATCCCGGAATTTAATTTTTCGCTCCATCATTTCCTCGTAGGCTTTGATGAAGGTGCGCATGATGTCGGGTTTCATTTCCACCGGGCGTTTTTCTTTCATTTCTCTTTCGTCGATGAAGTTGTCCGGTGGAATTTGCCTGTAAATGAAATCACTTGGGAGGATCGCTTGCCGGTTGATCAGCCCCAGAACCATGCGATCCCCCAACGGGCAGCGGTATTCCTCGACCAGATCACAGGCCAGTGACGGGCGTCCGTAGCTGATTTCATGCAGTGCGCCCAGATAGGGGTCCAGCCCGCGTGCCTTGATGGCGGAGAGCACTTCGTTGGTCAAAAGCGTGTACACAAAAGAGAGTAAGGCGTTGACCGCGTCCAGGGGCGGACGGCGGTTTCTTCCCGCGAAACGGAATTGAGAATTCTTAATCAGGCGGCCAAAGACGCCATAGTAAATACGGGTT
Source organism: uncultured Desulfosarcina sp. (assembly GCA_963668455.2). Taxonomy (GTDB): domain Bacteria; phylum Desulfobacterota; class Desulfobacteria; order Desulfobacterales; family Desulfosarcinaceae; genus Desulfosarcina. The sequence goes on along the minus strand of CAXXOY010000004.1, from coordinate 879,882 downwards.
CCGGCGCCTTCAAGGCCTCGAATCCGTTCGAGGTTTTCGCCGGGCGCCTTGCAGGATTCGACAATGGCTCGAATACGAGCCGCAGCGATGCGAAGGGCCTCGTCATCGCCGGAACGCGCCCTGGCGACAAGCAGACCGGCCATGTTCGTCAGCTTCCCGGATACGATTCTGCCGGCCAGCGCCGATGCCGATGCCGATGCCGCATTTTCAAAAGCCCGATACTGCGCCTGGCGCAGCTCTACATGACGGTGTTCGTCGATTCCGAGCCGGGCGCGAAATCGTCCGGTTTTTGTGAGAAATACAGTTTCCACGCGGCGGCTGATGAGAAAGTCCATCACATTGCCGGTCAGCGACACATACCCCACCAGCATAAGTTTTTTCAGACCATTCCCCGGCACTTTCTGGAGGATCTCCTTGCCCCGGCAAATGTGAATCGCGGCACCGGAACGGCGCAAATAGCAGCCCGGCTCGACAACGTAAACCGATTCCATTTTTATTGTTCTCCCGGACGCCACAAGGCATCTTTTTGATCCTAATCCGGATTGATGAAATGACGAACGCGGTCCATGGCCGACTGAAGGTGCTCAAGCGCATCGTTGAGATTTTCCGTCTTTTCCGAACGCGGCGCGATTTCTCCCATGGCGTCCTTATCCAAGTGGCGCAGGGGATGCGCATATCCGTCCGCATGAGGAAAAACACAAAGATCGGCGGCATGGTTCATCAACGAATGAATGCGCCGACATCCCAAAGGGGTGCCGCGCAATCGACTGAGTCTGAAATCCACCCAGTGCGGGTTGTAATCCGGCGTGAACGAATAAAGGTGGTGCATCAATGTTTTCGCACGGCCCAGCATCCCGACGGTTTGAAACAAAATTCTTTCCTCCCGCTGGCTTGGCGTTCGTCCCTCGCGGCAAAGGCAAATGATCTGACCCAGCGGTGCGCAGCATTCGCAAAGGCGGGCTAGTTCGGGAAAATCGTCCGTCCATTGCTGCCAGCGTGGATGGGCGACCACGCTGGCCTTTGGTTCTATTTTTTCGGCGTTGCCCAAGGCCTTGGGGTCTGCCGGAACCACGTTCGCGAGAAAATCGAGCTGGGCGTCGATGCCCCGGTCGGCGCAATCCACAAAGACCGACGGTTTACCGCTGCCACGATGGATGCCCAGTGGCAATTTGACCAGATTGCCGAATCCCTTACCGCCCAGACGATCCTGTTTGGGAAAAATCTCAAGGGTGAAGGCGGAGAGATCCGAGGATACCTGTCGCGCAATCGTGTTCAGCAGATCGCGTACGCGGGCCGCGGGAATTGGCTCTTGGAAACAGTACCAGAAATGGAATCCCTTGCCACCGCTGAATTCCACCAGGGGCGTAAGGCGGTAGCCGGCGGAAAGCTCCTTGATCCTTGACATCATGAATGTTTTCTCACGGTAAATGCGGCGACGCGTATCCGAATCCTGGCGGCCTTTGCGAAAAGCGGGAATCAGATCCGCATCGATCACCCCGAGCCGGGTTGTGCTGTCGGCCCGCAACAGATAGACGCCATAGGTGAAGCGGCTCTTCAGATGGTCCGCGATATCGGTGGCGGACATGGGGCGGCGTACCGGTACATATCCCTGGGACGATTTGGCACGATCAGCCCACTGACGGGCAAACGCATCTTCGCGGCCGCCGAAGAGCGACATGTAGCGTTGTATCTGCCGTTCACGGCGGCGCAAACGATCAAAGGCGCCCGGTCGTGTATTGCTCGGTACCGAATCCGATGGGACGGCGGCGACCGGGGGCAAAAGATCGGCCAGGGTCGTGTCGCCCAGTTGGCGGCGCGCCAGAGCCAGTACGCGCGCCGCGTCGTTTTGCCTGTCAAGAATGCGTAGCAGGGCGATATGATCCCGCCAGGCCTGGTGATTTTGCGGCGACGAACGGTTGATCGTGTCCAGAATGGCCAGTGCAGCCTCGACTTCTCCGCACATCTGGGCCAATCCCGCCCAGCGAAGCCTCTGATTGTCCGGCAATGCACTGTAGATACGGGGATTGGCAAGCACACGGCGCGTTTTTTCCCCATCTTCGCCTGCCAGCACTTTCTTCTCCAGCGTCGCAATGGCCAATCGAAAATCCGTATCGGTGCGCCGCGTTCGTTCAGGGGCGACCTGTGGTTTCATGCAATGGCCTCCATCAAATGGTCGAGTTTGGGATACTCTGGATTGCATGCCTTCAACTGCGTGGCATGTTCCCTGGCCGCTTCCGTGTCGCCGCCCTTCAACGCGCTCAGTGCCTGCCAGAAAAGTCCGTCTTCAAAGTCCTTGCCCCACTGTTCCTGGAAAAAGCGACAGGCGTCGGCAGCGCACTTACCGGTTTTTGCAAACTCTCCTTGGAGGTAGAAAATGCGGGATAGTCGAATGAGTGTCTTGTGACGAGATCGTCCATCCCTGGCAGCGGAACGATCAAGCAGCGCAGCCGCCGTGGCCAGATCGCCGGAAGCACAGAGAGCGTCCGCTTCGGTCCAGCGGATATATGGGCGGCGGCGTTTTTCGGGAATTTGACGCAGTACGGCAAGGGCCTTCTCCCAGTCGTTCAGGCAAAGCCAGGTCCGGGCCAGCAGCTCACGGACAAAATCCAACGGTCCCTGGTGCCGACAGGTCAGGGCCGTTTCCAGGGCCTGGCGGGAATCCTCGAAACGGTTTAAATGAAAGTAGACCTTGCCGAGGGCAAAGTGACGCAGGGCAGGCGCGACATGATCTGTTTGCGCATCGGCCTTCATGCATCGCTGAATCAGATCCAGGGCCTGTTGCGCCCGGTGGCCGGCCAGCAACGCAGAAGCGCCGTTGTAGAGAGCTTTGACATAATTCTTGAACTCCTGGCGCCGGTCTTCGCGAGTCGTCTCGTCCATACGTTCCCAGTTTTTGATCGCCTCGATAAAAAGGGGAACAGCCTTGGCCGGCTTGCCCTCGATCTGCTTATACAACATTCCCTGCCGGTAGCCGTTGGTCACGCCGTCGGGTCTGAGACGCCGAGCCTCGTTAAAATGGCGATGGGCCAGCTCGATGCGCTGGGCTCGATGCTTGCCACGCAGGAAAACTTCCCGATTCATAGCGGCATACAACGAGTTGTAAGCCGTGTACGCCATGGCGTTGTGCAAATAAAAGGAGTCTTTCCGACGCGCGATACAATGGTTCAGCTGTTCGATCGCTTCGTCAAAGCGGCTCGCTTGGCCCAGGGCAAAGGCGATTTTTCGGCGGATATCCAAATCCGTGCCGCTTTCGGCCACCTCCGGCGCTTTTTCTTCCACTGGATGAAACAGCGCGAGAATATCTTCCCAACGCTTTTCACGAAACAGGATGCCAATCTCGGTGCCGATTGATCTTGCTGCGTTGAGGGCGGCATTGGTTTTTGACGTTACCAGATCGTCCAGGGTGGCAAAGGCGTCTTCCCTGACTTGAGCGATTTTTGATTCGATAATCTCACAATGTTGCGATGCAAGGTGCTGATGCTGGGTCATGGCTTTGCCCTCCTTGTCCGTAAAGATGAATTCTTGGTGATTCCATACGGTGCCGGCAGGGCCGGTTTTCAAAGTTTGATAAATTGTTTCAAAAAAGTGTTGAAAGGCTGTTGAAACATGGGGGGCGGTGACCCTAAAAAAAGCACATGAATTAAATAAATATTTCTGTAATCGGGGCAGACTGGTATTTCGTTGAACGCTATGGGTAAGAGGTTGATTGGGGTGGCAGCGGATGGCAATCCTTCAGCCAACCTCACTGTTTTTGCGTCGGATGAATTAGCCTTGTTATGCCTTCTTTTCTTTATTTATTCTGATCGTAAAAGCCTTGCTGGCAATTAAAAGTGTGAATATCAATCATACCTTTGGGTAAAGGTCTATTTACAGGACATTCCTTAGCGGCTTTCAAATCTCCACAGTTGTTTATGATTGGTCATAACCAACTTTTACAGCCTGTTCCATGGCCGATAGTTCTTCGTCGGTCAGAAAATCAAAGTGAGTGATTTTTCTTCTGTCTGAAAGGCGCCCGTTGTTCTGCAGACACAGCTGGATGAACAAATCGATCAGGCGGTCAGGCATGTCAATGATGTCCTGTATCGCTTTTTTGGTTTTGTCATAGTTGGCCAAAAAGCTGAGTTCTTCCACAAGTTCTTCTTCGATGGTCTGGGTTACAAACGCGTACAAGAGTTCTGCCTGCGTTGTCATATCCATATACCGATACCATCCTGCGGTATCATTTTCGACCACCATTTGGCCCAACTCATCCAGCTTGTAATCGATGAGTTGGAGCAAGGGCCGGGAAAAAGCCTCCAGCGATGCATCGTAATCCGCCGGGTTTTTAAGCATGACGGCTGAAACCGGGAACATGAGGCCACGCGGAACCATTCCTTGCAAGGAGAGGATATTGTGAATCAGGAACCGATGGATTCGTCCGTTTCCATCTTCAAATGGATGCAGGAATACAAAACCGTAGGCAATCGCCGCAGTGTGTATGACCGGAGGCACATTCCCCGATTTCATTCGTTTGTGCGAACCGATCAGACCCTCCATCAGGCTTGGCAGATCATCGGGTTTTGGACAGATGAAATGAATAATCTCTTTCCGATAGGCGACTATCTGCCCGACGTAATTCTGTCTTTCACGATAGTTGTTGTCTTTGAATCGCGGATCAACAATGCGATTTTGAAGGTCTATCAGCCTTCCCTTTTCGCAGAAGTCTTCTTTCTCGGCGAGTTCCAGAGAGGCAATAAATTTTTCAGATCTGGAAGCATTGGGCTTTATGCTCTCAATTTCAAAAGACGATTTTGTTTCCTTGCTGTAGAGGTAGCTCAATGCTCGTCGGAGCAGTTCCGGTGGATATTGAGTGATAATATCTTCGCACCTTTTACGCAGATCGACCGAATCCAACTGGGTAAGTTTCTCGGTTCTTCTGACGATTGGGCAAAACGCTCGGGGACCAAGAAGATTGTTGACGATGCGGTGGCGCTGGGATTTATCGCCATTTTGAATGGTGTAATAGTTCTTTGCCTCCAGGGCATCGACATAATTACCTGTGGCAATATCATCAATAGGCAATTGCTTGTCGATCAAAAACTCGTAAAAAAACCAGATCCTGCGAGTATACTTTCCAGTCGGCTTGGATTTAATGTACCCAATGAGATCTTCCTGGGAAATATTTTCTAAAATGAGGGCCAGCAATGACAGATTGACCCCGTCATATTTCAATGCAAATTCAAGATGGGCGCCTACGCTCTCTCCGGGCCAGTACCTTACCGGATAGATGTCTTCAATTAAACCGTTTTGAACCGTAGATCTGCGAGTTCCCGATGTCGACACAAAGGAAATATGCCAATGGGGCATGCCGGTGAGTCCAAGTTTATCAAGCAAATAGGCATACCCTGCAGGACGAAATTCCAAATCGTTTGTTCCCATTGGACATCCTCGTAAAATTATTATCTACCTGGTAATATAATTATAAATTCAGTTTTTTACAATAAAACTTTTATATAGTAGATATTATCGTGCAAATCTATTATTTATAGAGGGATTCTTTTTATGAATTGGTCTTCGGCTGGTAAAACAGTTATTTTTTCAGATTTCAATGAAATCGCAAAAGGTCATTGCGAATTTAGCATCCAAGTCCTCGACGAACAAAACAATGGTCACCCGAATGGAGTTGATAGGCCAAATTCATAATTTGTAATTAGCTTTGACAATTCATGTAAACCATGCAACTCTTATCATTATGATACCCCGAACTCTGGAAACAAAGCTGCATGAACTCGCAGGTTACTATCCCGCAGTGGTCATCACCGGACCGAGGCAATCCGGCAAAACCACTCTGTGCCGAATGGCGTTTCCCAATTTGCCTTATGTTTCTTTGGAGGCCATCGATGTCCGCGATTTTGCAGTAAGCGATCCCCGTGGGTTTCTGTCCGAATATGAGGATGGTGTCATCATCGATGAAATCCAGCAGGCCCCCGATTTGCTGAGCTACCTTCAGGGCGAAATCGACGAACGGCCGGACCCTGGACGCTTTATCCTGACAGGGTCTCAGCACTTTGCCTTATCCCAGTCCATTTCGCAATCGCTCGCGGGCCGCTGTGGTATTTTGGTGCTGCTGCCGCCCGACCTCGATGAGTTGGGGCGTTTCTCAGACTCGCCCGATGAATTGTTCCATTTGATCTGGCAAGGTGCCTACCCCCGAATATATGACCGACAAATACCAGCGCACCAGTGGCTTGCGGATTACACTTCAACCTATATTCAAAGGGATGTTCGTCAAGTCATCAATGTCGGCGACCTTCAGACTTTCGCCGGTTTTTTGAAGTTGTGTGCCGGGCGCACGGCTCAGGAAATCAATCTGTCGAAATTGGGCAGCGATGCCGGGGTATCCCATAACACAGCGCGCGCCTGGCTTTCCGTATTGGAAACAAGTTTTATCATTCATCGACTCCCGGCGTGGCATGCCAATATCCGGAAGCAGATTGTCAAAGCGCCCAAGCTTCATTTCTTCGACACCGGTCTGTTGTGTTATTTATTAGGAATTCGAGAGCCGAAGCAGCTGCGTCTTCATCCGCTGCGAGGGGCAATTTTCGAAAGTTGGGTAGTCTCCGAGCTTTACAAAACGAGTGTCCATAAAGGTAGACAACCTCACCTGTTTCACTATCGGGAAGCCCGAGGGCCTGAAATCGATCTGATCATCGAGAATGGGCAGAACCTCTCTGCCGTGGAAATCAAATCGGGCGCAACCGTCAACAGGGATTTTTTTAAGAACCTTACCGGCTTTTCTAAACGTATGGAACTACCGGACAGGGCTTTCACCGTTGAATCTTACGTTGTGTTTGGCGGAGAAAAATCCCAAAACCGTTCGAATGGGCAAGTTTTGTCCTGGCGGGATACGCATCGTATTCTTGAAGAATAGTCTACCACCTGATCCTTAGTCGTTGAAACCAAAGGTCATGCAAATCCACTATTCTTGAATTCCCTTTATTGAAGGTAGTCGGAAGTAATCTCTGTGTGCCAAATGTGTACCCACAGCATCCTCGCCCATGCGTAACCATTTGATTTTATTCACCCCATGCACAGCATGCACAATGGTGTTTTGAAAACCATCTGACCAAGAATACGCTTTCTTTTCAATATGTTATAAAAATATTAGGGACTTAATGGCGGTGAATGGGGTTCAAGGGGTCGGAGGTTCAAATCCTCTCGCCCCGACCAGAAATAAACAATAAAGAGCGGATTTGCCAAATGGCTGATCCGCTTTTTTATTTTTTTTGCCTTTTATCTATAGTTTCTCCTGTGTGGCTCACTTCTCAAAGTTTATGCCGGAGATCTTGGCAATGCAAGTCTTTGATAACGGCGATGCAACGAATCAGCCTCCACGCCGAATCGAATTGTCTGGATTGTTTGCCGTTTATCGGACGACCCCCAAGGTTCCCGACTGTTCCCCGCGGATTTGCCCAAATGGCTGATCCGCTTTTTTATTTTTCGACATTTTATCTATCGTTCCGCGCGTAAAATATCACCCCGCAGGGTTGCATGTTGCGCGCTCATCGAGGTCAATTCTCACCACCGTTTTCAACAGTCTGTTTTATCAGTAAAAGCTATCGTATTTTATGATGGCATTTTTTTTGCTGAATGAGAATTAGTCGAAGATATCCCATGAATAAGCAGACGTATTATCGGCTTTTTATATCGCGCGCTGAGTTGCATAGCAGTCCCGTTTCGCGGTGAACGATTCGGCAACGAAATGCCGGCCATTTTCGGCCGGGTTCCAGAGGATGGGAAAAGAGGGGGAGAAAATGGAGAATCGGGGAAGACGACAATGTGTTTTTCTGGCATGGACCCAAACGGCGATCGTCGCGTTACTGGCCGGCATCTTCTGGATGCCGTCGATTGCCACCGGAATTGAATTGTATCGAGGTGACTCCTGGGATGTGAATTTGGACAATACGGTTTCCTATGGCCTGCAATGGCGCGTCCAGGAACGGGACTCGGGTATCGTCGGGATTGCCAACGGCGGGGAAGCCTACTCCACGAATTATGATGACGGCAACCTCAATTACAACCGAGGCTTGGTAAGCAACGCCCTTAAACTTACATCGGAGCTGGACGTCAGAAGCCGCCATTTCGGTGCCTTTATCAGGGGGACGGCTTTCTACGATTTCGAGGTAATGCACGGCGATACCGAGCGCACGGAATTGAGCGATGACGCAGAAGACGCCGTGGGCAGGAGCGCGGATCTTCTCGATGCCTACTTCTGGTTGGATCATGAATTCGGGGCCGTCCCTGTGCAGGTTCGCGTCGGCGAACAGGTGGTAAGCTGGGGCGAAAGTACGTTCATCACTGGCTCCATCAACAGTATCAACCCCATCGACGTCTCCAAGATTCGTGTCCCCGGTGCCGAACTGAAAGAGGCCCTGACCCCGGAGGGCATGATCTGGGCATCGGTCGGGATAACCAATAACATCACGGCCGAAGGGCTGTACCTGTATGACTGGGAAGAGACCAAGATCGACGAACCGGGCACCTATTTCGCCTCCGCCGATTTCGTCGGTGACGGCGGATTCAAATTACTCACCGGATACGGCCGGGTGGCGGACGGGGGAAACGCCTCGGTGTCCGACACATTTCTCTCCGCGCCCCGCGACCCCAGTGAGGAAGCCGATGATCAGGGGCAGTTCGGTGCGGCGGTAAGAGCGCTTGTACCGGCCCTCAACGATGCGGAATTCGGTTTCTACTACCTGCGCTATCATGCGCGGCTGCCCACCTTAAGCGTGCGTACCGGAACGGCCGAGGGTCTGGCCAATGCCGCCTCAGGCGCCGCGGCGGTTTATGCCCAGGCCGGTGTTGCCCCGGGCACCGTAGCAGCCGTGGACTCCGCGGCCCAGGCCGTTGCCCTGGACGCCTATCTAAAATCCGGAGGTTATTACACCGAATATGTGGAAGATCTCAACCTTTATGGGGTGAGTTTTTCAACGGAACTGTTTGGACTTGGTTGGCAGGGAGAAGTCTCCTATAGGCCGGACGCGCCGATTCAGATCGACGACGCCGAATTGCTCCTTCATATCCTGGGCCCTCTCAACCCGGCCATGGGCGGCCTCAGCCAGCTCGGCGCGGCCACGGAATTGGACAAACAGGTCAAAGGCTATATCGAACGGGATATGTTCCAGGCCCAGACAACGCTGAGCAAAATTCTCAACCCCGGCTTCCTGAGAAACGACAGTGGCGTGATTTTGGGTGAAGTCGGCTGGGTGCATGTGGAAAACATGCCCGACAAGGATGAGTTGCGCATGGAAGGTTCCGGCACATTCACACCCGGCAACGCCATCGCAGCCGCCGGCTCCAGTGTGCCCGTCGCCGAGGATGAATACTTCGCCGACGCCGATTCCTGGGGCTATCGGCTAATGTGTAAGCTCAACTACTACAATGCCATGGGGCCGGTATCCTTGTCGCCACGGGTTGCCTGGGCCCATGATGTGGAAGGCAACAGTCCTTATGGCGGCCCCTTCCTGAACGATCGCAAAGCCCTGACCCTGGGCCTGGGCGCCGAATACCAGAGCTGGATCGCCGACCTTAGCTATACCAGATATTTCGGCAATGAAGATCACAACCTCATACACGACCGGGATTTCATAGGACTGAACATTAAATACTCCTTTTAACTGATACCGGCCGATGGGCCGACAGTACTGTACGCTGCCGTCGCCAAACCGCTCCGGCAGCCCGGTGGAATGATCAGACAACCGGCAACACAACTTGTCGAACAAGGACACAAGGGAGAAGAGCATAATGAAAAAGCATTGGATCGGCATCCTGTGTGCATTGATACTCGGGCTTACCGTCTCGGTGGCCCAAGCGGAACTGACCGAAGAAGAACTGGCCCGCCTGGGAAGCGATCTGACCCCCATGGGCGCTGAAAAAGCCGGCAACGCCGACGGAACCATCCCGGCCTGGACCGGGGGAATGACCGGCCCGCCGGCTGGTGTGACAGGGGAGCACCATCCCGACCCCTTTGCTGATGATTCGGTGTTGTTCAGCATCACGGCCCAAAACATGGACCAGTACGCAGATAAGCTCACCGAAGGGCACAAGGCCATGCTAAAAGCCTACCCGACGTTTAAAATCAATGTCTACAAAACCCGCCGCACGGCCAGCGCCCCCCAGCGAATATACGACAAAACCAAGGAACTAGCCGCTGTGGCCAGACTGACTCCGGACGGCAACGGCGTCGAAGGGGGAATCGGCGGCGTTCCCTTCCCAATCCCCAAAAACGGCCTGGAAGTCTGTTGGAACGCGACCTTGAGATACCGCCCCGATTTTGCCCGCTACTCGGTTCAGGCGCCGGTTACCCGCGGCGGTTCCTACACCCTGGCCAGATATTTCGAAAACTTCCACATCCCTTACTATCAGGAGGGTATGACCGCCGAAAAACTGGGCAATCTCTTTCTCGTCGGCAACCAGCACATTCTTGGCCCGCCACGCATCGCCGGGCGCCTGATTCTCTTGTTCGACACCCTCAACCAGAGCAAGGAGCACCGCAAAGCCTGGGTCTACAATCCCGGCCAGCGAAGGGTCAGGCGGGCGCCGCATATCGCCTTCGACAATCCCAAGTCCGGCTCCGACGGCCTCTCCACCAACGATCAGTTCGATATGTGGAGCGGCAGTCCAGAGCGCTACGACTGGAAGCTGATCGGCAAAAAGGAGATTTACGTCCCTTACAACGCTTACAAACTCCACGACAAAAACCTGACGTACAAGGAGATCCTGCCCCCCCTGCATTTGAATCCGGAAGTACTGCGTTATGAGTTGCATCGCGTGTGGGTCATTGAGGCAACCCTCAAGTCGGGCATGCGCCACATCTACAAAAAGCGTGTCCACTACATCGATGAGGATTCCTGGCACATGATAGCGGGCGACTTCTACGACAATCGCGACCAGCTCTGGCGCGTATCGGAAGGCTGGACCATCAACTGGTGGGAAATTCCCGGCATCTGTACCAATGTGGAATGCATCGTCGACCTCCAATCCGGCCGTTACCTGGCCTACGGCATGAACAACGAAGAGGAAGAGTGGAAAATGGATCCCGAATTCGCTCCCAACGAATTCACCATCGGCGAATTGCGCCGCAAGGGTCGGCGATAGAGATCTTACGGACGTTAATGGAGAAACGTTATGGAACCAAGGTTGTATTCTTCCGGCCCGTACCTTCGGGCCGGCAAGGCCTTGAAGCGGGTTTTGCGCCGCCTCCCGGCCGCGATTGTTTTCGTGTTGATCCTTTTAACGGTGTTTGGAACCGATGCCGATACGGGCAATGTCATCTCCGTTCAAGCCCCGCTGGCCTCGCGCAGCCTGCTGCTCGACGCCGCATGTGTCGGGGATCGCATCTGGGCCGTGGGCGAGAGAGGCCACATGCTTTTTTCCCGGGACAAAGGCCGGAGCTGGAGCCAAGTCCAGGTTCCCACAAGGGCCACACTCACCGGCGTAACCTTTCATGATGAGCTTACAGGTTGGGCCGTGGGCCACGAGGGGATCATTCTTCGCACCCGGGACGGCGGCAAGCAATGGGAAGCGGTACGCAGTGTTCCCGATGACGACCGTCCGCTTCTGGACGTCTGGTTCCAGGACGCCTCCCGGGGGTTTGCCATCGGCGCCTACGGCATTTGCCTGTGTACGGACGACGGTGGAACCAGCTGGCGGGAAGTGCGCATTTCCGAGGATGACTGGCATCTGCACCACATGGTCCGCTCCAAATCCGGCCGTCTATACATTGCCGCGGAATCCGGTCAGATTTACCGATCCGACGACGATGGCGCCACCTGGATCACCCTGCCCTCTCCCTATGAGGGTTCGTTTTTCGGGTTGATTCCCCTGGCAAAGGACGCCCTGCTGGTTTTCGGCCTGCGCGGCCATGTCTTCCGATCAGAAGACGCCGGGAAAACCTGGAAGCAAATCCCCACCGGCACCGTAGCCACCCTGGCCGATGGACTGCGCCTGTCTGACGGCCGGATACTGCTTGCCGGATTGGCCGGCACCGTACTTGTCAGCCAGGAGCAAGACATGGCCTTCGAACCTATTCCAGGACCTGGGCGTCTGGGCGTCTGGGCCGTCATTGAAACCGATTCGCCCGGTTTGGTCTGCTTTGGCGAGCAAGGGGCGACACCCTTGGCACTTGGAAAATAGAAAGACCGTGTTTTTTCGCCTGCGGGCCATCATTGCTTTCCGGGTCAACCCAAATCCAAAAGGTTAATCGATCATGTCTTCGGTAACATCCTTTCTCGAACAGTGCGTTTTCAGAAATCGTCCCCTGATCATCGGCGTTTTCGCCGCATTGACCATACTCATGGCGGTCAGCGCGTCGAGGCTCGGCATTGATGCCGGTTTCGAAAAACTGCTGCCTATGAAGCACGAATACATCAAGGTGTTTACCCACTACCGGGCAACCTTCGGCGGCGCCAACAGCGTCCTGGTTGCCCTGGTTACCAAAAAAGGTGATATTTTCACGCCGGAATTCTTCACCGCCCTGGAATCGGCCACCAATGACGTCTTTTTCATGCCGGGGGTTGACCGCAGCCGGGTTTCCTCGCTGTTCACCCCCAACGTGACTTACTCCGAGGTCGTGGAAGACGGTTTCGCCGGCGGCAATGTCGTCCCGGCGGATTTTACGCCAACGCCGGAGAAACTCGCCCAGGTGCGCAAGAACATCCTGGCCTCCCAGTACATGGGACGTCTGGTGGCCAACGATTTTTCGGGCGCCATCATCAGCGCCGAACTGCTTGAAGTGGATCCGTCCAGCGGCAAAAAACTGGACGTCATTCAGGTATCCAAAGCCTTGGAACAAATCCGATCCAAATATTCCGGAAAGGACATTGACGTTCATATCATCGGGTTTGCCAAAATCATCGGCGACATGGCCGAGGGCGCCTCCCGGGTTATTCTCTTCTTCGGGATAACCTTGCTGGTGAGCGCCGTCATGGTATGGATGTACACCTTGTCTTTACGACGAACACTTTTGCCTCTGGCGTGTTCGCTGATCGCGGTGATCTGGCAGTTGGGCCTGTTGCCGATTCTGGGATACGGCATAGACCCCATGGGCATCCTGGTCCCCTTTCTGGTGTTCGCCATCGCCGTCAGCCATGGAGTTCAGATGGTCACCGCCAACCGCGCCGAAGGGTTCGCCGGCGCGACCCCCATGGAGGCGGCCCGGGCATCTTTTCGCCGGCTTCTGGTTCCGGGGGTCATCGCCCTGGCCAGCGACACGATCGGCTTTATCACCATCCGGTTCATCGAAATCCGAATCATCCAGGAAATGGCCGTCATCGCCAGCCTGGGGGTCATGGCCATCATCCTGACCAACCTGGTATTGCTGCCGGTGCTGCTTTCCTATATTAAAATCGGTGAAAAATCCATGAAGCGGCTGCGCGCCCGCGCCGACCGGTTCAAAACCATCTGGGACGCCCTGGCGGGCATCACCGTTCGTCGCAACGCCGGCTTGGTGATCCTGGCGGCCCTGGCCTTGCTGGTCATCGGCGTCTGGAAAGGCACCGATATCCGCATTGGCGACCAGCAACAAGGGGTACCGGAGCTTCGGCCCGATTCACGGTACAATGTTGACACCCGTATCATCACCGAGAAGTTCTCCATCGGCACCGATGTGATCACCGTTTATGCCGATGCCAAGCCGGATGCTTGTATCGACTATGCTTCCATGCAATCCATAGACGATTTTTCCTGGCACATCAGCAACATCCCCGGAGTACACGCTTGTCTGAGTCTTCCATCGGTGGCCAAGGTCATCACCTCCGGATGGAATCAGGGCAGCCTGGAGTGGCGGGTTCTATCTCGCAACCAGGATATTCTGCGCGAAGCGGTGCAGTATGTTCCCACCACCACCGGCCTGCTCAACCGGGATTGCAGCGTCATGCCGATCTTTATCTTTACTCGGGATCATAAGGAGGAAACCATCTCCGGAATTGTCGCCGCGGTAAAGGCCTACGGCGAACGAAATTCGGGCGGTCCGGTGGAATTTAAGCTTGCCGGCGGCAATGTCGGCATCATGGCGGCCACCAACGAAGAGGTCATCGCCTCCCAGTTCCCGATTCTCTTCTATGTTTTCGCGGCGGTCATCGTGCTTTGCATGCTGACCTACCGATCCATCAGGGCGACCTTGTGCGTGGTGTTGCCCCTGGGGTTGGTCTCCTTGCTGGGCTATGCCTTGATGGCCATGCTGGGGATCGGGCTCAAGGTCAACACGCTGCCGGTGGTGGCGCTGGGCATCGGGGTCGGCGTGGATTACGGCATCTATATCTATAGCCGCCTGGAGAGCATCCTGGCGGAAGGCAAACCCCTGCGGGAGGCTTACGCCAGAACGCTTGCCGTCACCGGCAACGGCGTAGCCATCACCGGGGTGACCCTGGCCATCGGCGTGGCTACCTGGATTTTCTCGCCGCTGCAATTCCAGGCCGACATGGGCATTCTGCTCACCTTTCTCTTTCTGGTGAATATGATCGGCGCCGTGTTTTTGCTGCCGGCACTGGCCACCTGGCTGCTGCCTGCCAGTATTACGCACAGCGCATGCACGGCCGAATCCAACGAGACCGACAACGTAGAAGCCGCAGCCTTGCGAGGTTAAAACCTTCATGAAATATCGGGCGATTCAATGGGCGACAGGCGCCATGGGCGGGGCCGTACTGAGAAGTTTGATCGATCACCCCGCCGTGGAGCTGGTTGGTGTTTACGTCTACGGTGAGGACAAGCACGGCAAAGATGCCGGCGAGCTGGTCAAAAGGTCTCCCGCGGGCGTTCTGGCAACAAACTCAATCGAGGAGATCCTCGCCCTGGACGCCGATGTAGTCATCCATTGCGGCCGGTTGATCCCGCCGTACGGCAGCCATGATCGGGAACTCATCCCGCTGCTCTCCTCGGGGAAAAACGTGATCAGCATCAATGGCTACAGCAAACCGACACATGGGAGCAGCGACCGGCGGGCCGCCCTGGAAGCGGCCTGCCTGCAAGGCGGATCGACCTTGGTCGCCGGCGGGCTGAATCCCGGTTTCATCGGCGAGCAATTGGCCGTGGTGGCGTCGGGCATCTGCCAGGAGCTCGACCATGTGACGGTGGTGGAATTCGTCGATGCCGGCAAGGTACGTGATCCGGTTTATGCCTTCAACACCCTGGGGTTTCGCGCCGATCCCGAGGCCATCGACCCCAACAACCCCAACTGGGGGCCGGCCAACGTCCTCAACGGCCTGTACGGAGAGGTTCTGGCGGCAATGGCCGAGCACCTGGGCCTTGCCCTTGAGCGGGTGGAAACCGTCCATCGGGTGTACGGTGCCAGTAAGGATTTGAGAGTTGCCGCCGGCACGATTCCAAAAGGCAGGATCAGCCATGCGAACTGGAAGTGGCATGGGTATTGTGATGGGGCATGCAAACTGACCATGAGCATTCATTGGTACATGGAGACCGCCTATCTTGACGCCCCCGACCCGCCGCTATGGCATGTTGTGGTAGATGGAAAGCCGGGGATCAAGCTTTCTGTCGAAATCGAGCGGCGCGCCGGTGAAACCGATCGCGTCACGGGAGAGATGCAGGCGGTGGCGGGCACCGTCGTCAACATAATCCCGCTTGTTTGTAAAGCCTCGCCGGGACTGATGACACGCCCGCCGGCGACGCCTTATAGAGGTGGTGGCTTATGACTCAATTGATGGATTTCAGCAAACCCAAATGTTTTACTTCAACCAATCTGATCGGCAGCATTCGCCGCAACGCCAAAACCTATCCCCATTTAACCGCAATCGCCTGCAACGAAAAATCGGAAACATGGTCCGACATGTGGGAGCGTACCAACCGGTTGGGCCGAGGATTACTCAACATAGGCCTGGTCAAAGGGGACCGCGTTGCCATGGTCTTGAAAAACTGCCTTGAATTTTCCGAACTCTTTGTCGCAACAGCCAAAGCCGGCTTGATCAAATCGCCGATGAACTTCCATTTGAAAACAGAGGAGCTCGCCTATCAGCTGAGCAATTGTGAAGCATCGGCACTGGTGGTGGATGCTGATTTGATAGGCATTGCCGCCGAGATGAAAAATCGAGTTCCAAGTTTGAAACACGTTGTCGTCGTCGGCTCGTCCGACCACGCTGGATCGATTCCCTACGAAAAGCTAATTGAAGGAAGTCCTCCCGATGGGTTGGAAGTTAAGATTTCTCCAAACGATATTGAAATACTATTATATACCTCCGGAACCACCGGTCGCCCAAAAGGCGTGGTACGCGGTTTTGCCGAAAACCATAATGTGGGGCTCACCTATTGCGCGGAAGCCGGCATCAGAGCGGGAGACGTTCTACTGACGGTGCCCCCGCAATACCATGTGGGACCGTGCGGGACCTATTGGGCGACCTTGGTGGCGGGTGGGACGCAGGTGATCATGGATGCCTTCGATCCGGAGCTTGTGCTGAAAAATATTCAGGAGCACAAGGTCAACTGGACCATGATGGTGCCAACAATGTACAATATGATCCTCTCCCTGCCCGGCGACGTGAAACGAAAATACGATCTCTCTTCGCTGAAAACCCTGATCTGCGGGGGATCGTCGCTGCATACGCCGACCAAGCTGAAAATAAAGAAACTCTTTTCCAGCGCCCAGCTCAACGAGTGTTATGGAAGCACGGAATTGGCCATGTCCACTATTCTCCATGACGAGGATCAACTACGCAAGGAACGTTCGGTTGGCAAGCCCTGGATGGACATGGAGATCCGCTTATTGGACAAATCCGGCAAGGATGTACCCCAGGGAAAGGTTGGCATCCTTTACTCCCGTGGCCCGGGATTGTTCAGGGGGTATTGGAAAAACGAACAGGGCACCCGGGACGCGTTTTTGGATGAGGAGTGGGCAACTGTCGGCGACCTGGCCCGGCAGGACGAAGAAGGCTACTACTATATCGTCGACCGAGCCGTGGACATGATCATCTCCGGCGGTATCAATATCTATCCCGTGGAAATCGAGGCGGTGATTTATAAGATCGAAGGGGTCTTGGAGACAGCCGTAATCGGCGTGCCGGATGAGAAATGGGGCGAAGCCGCCAAGGCGCTTGTCGCCCGCCTGCCGGAAGCGAAGCTAACGAAGGAGACGATCATTGCCACCTGCAAAGAGCGATTGGCCGGCTTCAAGGTCCCGAAAACAGTGGATTTCGTCGATGCATTACCGAAAACCGCTTCGGGAAAAATCATGAAGAACGACCTGAGAAGGCCGTTCTGGGACAAAGAAACTACCCACGTTGCATAGTGGTATCAAGCATCAAGCGTTTTGCCTTCTTTTTCACGGGAGACATCGTCATCGAAATCGGCGTCCTCCTCCCCCAGAGTGGTTCTTCCATAAACCCGCATGATGCTCTCTCGAATCGAATCCAGGGGGACGTCATCGAATTCTCCCCGGTGGCGAACATACTCCATATGCCGGTTGCCGGAAAGGTCGAAGGGGTGGTAGATGGAGTCCCTTTTTCCGTCGAAGTCGAGCGCCAGCAGACCGAATTTCTCGCACAGTTCAACATTGAACGCCGGCGTTGCTTTTACCCAGTTTTCTTCCAGGTAGATGGCTGTATATCCGTGCCAGTGAAACACATCGGTCTTCATGCGCCTGCGCATGCGTTCCGTGGAAAGATGATTGCGCACATCGGCAAACCCTACCCGCGCCGGAATTCCCATGGCGCGGCAGCAGGCGGCCAGCAGGGCCGCCTTGGGCACGCACCATGACTCCCCCTTTTTCAGGGTGGTGGAGGCTTTGTGGTCACTTAATTCAAGGCTGTACAGATAGGGGTTGTAACGGATCTCGTCCCGCACGGCGTAGTATATATTGATCGCCTGACTTGTCGGATCGCCGGAATCGCCGGCGTGGCGACGGGCGAAGGCCTGGACGACCTCGTGGTCCGAATCGATAATCGGTGTCGGCTGCAAGTGCTGGTGTTGTGGAAGCATCGGAGGTATTTCTCCTCTTCTCTATTTTCCAAAACCTGGAAATTTTCAGTTCAGGGCCGGCTGCTTGCAGGTGGATGCATCCGTCCCGCATCTTTCAGCCGCCACCTTTTGCAATAGCCAGTCGCGAATCTCGCGGCGCAGCACTTTCTGGACCCCATTTCTGGGCAAGGCGTCGACGAGTTCCAGCCGTTCGGGATACTTGTATTTGGCCACCCCTTTGGAGGCCATGTAGGCCGAGATCTCCTCAAGGGTCAAGGTCTCCCCGGCAATGGGCACCACCACTGCGCAACTCCTCTCGGAAAGCCGTTCGTCGGGGTAACCCACAACGGCCACCTCCTTGATTTTGGGGTGCCCGAAGATCAGGGTTTCCACCTCCTCTGGACTGATGTTCATGCCCCCGCGGATAATCATATCTTTATATCGGCCGCTGTACAAGTATTTGTCCTGTTTTTCTCCTTCGATGGAAAACAAATCGCCGGTGTGGTAATAGCCGTCTTCGTCAAAAGCCTTCTCTGTCAGATCCGGGCGATTCCAGTAGCCGTGAAATACGGTGGGTCCGGCAAAACAAAGTTCTCCCACTTCTCCCTTTTGAGTGATTTCCTCGGTGGTACCGGGAAACACCAATCGGCTGCGCATGCCTCCCACGACAGGCTCGGGAACATCCCAAGAGATGTCTTGACGTCCGAAACGGGGAAAGTAGGTGGCGCGGTCCTCGGCCTCCGGGAAAAAGCGTGGCGCGCTGAAAAACGCAGTTCCTTCGTTGGAGGCAAAAAAGTTAATAATGCCGATGTTGAACTTGTCCTGGTAAAAGCGGACCATCCATGGCGAGAGCGGCACGGACCCGGATCCGATCACCTTCACCTGCAACTGTCCTAGGGCCTCGGCCTTTGGTGATTTGGCGATGGTGTCCAACAGCGCCGGGGGCATGAGGGTATAGTCAAGCGCCTCCTTGGCCAACTGCGCGAAAAAGACATCCTGATCAAAGGGATGGTGCAGGACGAATTTACCGCCCGTCAGCACCCAGGGGGTGAACAACCCCCCGAACCCGGACATGTTGATCACCGGAAAACTACCGTGGATATTGTAGCCCGGCTTGAGTTCGCCGCCCTCCACCACCACGCGGCCGATGTTGATCCATTCGTTGTGGGAATGGGGAACGCCCTTGGGCGCGGCTTCGGTACCGGAGGTCCAGCAGATGGTAAACACGTCGTTGGGGCCGGACGCCTTACCTTGCAATACGGAGGTATCGACGTCGGTTTGAAGAATCTCCTCCAGTTGAAAGCCGTCCGTCCGCCGGTCGCCGCCCACCCAGAAAATATGTTCCAGGCAGGGCGTCCGCTCCTTGAACATGAGGGCCATTTCAGCGTGATCAAAGCCGTGAAAAAACGGCAGGGTGACCATGGCCTTGGCGCAGGTGTCTTTGAGGGCCGAACTCAATTCGTGATTTCTGGCCATCACGGACAAGGGGCTGGAAATGGCGCCGATTCGCGCGGCCGCCAGATAACAGAGAATCATTTCCGCAATATTTGGCAGCTGAATCAGAATGACGTCGTCCTTGCCGATACCCGCTTTTTCAAAGGCTACGGCTATGCGGTCGATGGATTGAGTCATCTCGACATAGGTGAATCGTTTGGGCGTTTGATCGGTGAGCACCGGACGATTGTAAGGATCGACGAGGGCGTCCCTGTCCGGGTGAAGCGCTGCGGTGCGGTACAGGATATCCAGAATGGTTTCTTTTCCCCAGTACCCACTTTGCTCATATTCTCTGATTTTCTCCTGCGACGAAAGAATCATCGGTCCTTTTCCTCTCTGCCTAACGCTTCTCAAGGGTCACTTGCAGTCTCTCGCAGGCCTCTTTATAAGACGTGGCCATTTCTATCACGATATCACCTGCGGGAGCAATCGACTCCGCCTGGGCAACGCTCTGCCCGGCGCTCCAGATATCCAGCCATTTTTTGGAGCCCAGTTCGGGAGCGGCGTCCACCTTATCCCGGTAATTGGGCAGCGGAAAGGTTCCCAGGCCGCCCGCTTCGGACACGGCAATCGTGAGGGCTTCGTAAGAGACCAGAAACATGGGGGCGCCGATGATCGGATAGCTGATCCCGAGCATTTCGGTCAGTGGTGTTTGAATACGCATGACTCCCATCACTTTTCTTCAGGGGGCTGCATGAGTGCGCAGCACACTGCTTCTCGAAGATGAGCAAAAGAGATGCCAACCGGAAATGAATCGTCTATAATTGAAAACAGTAATCAAGAACGGTAAAATAGAGCGGCGAACCGCCGGAAACGGTCGATTCGAAAGGTGGGATGGCGCAACATTTGACTTTCGAATGCCAAATGCTGCGCTGATTTACTTTTTCCTAATGCAGGTTCTATCGCTGGGCCATGGGCCTGGCGATGCCGTGCTTCTTCATTCTGAATCGCAGGGTGGAAGGGTTGATGTCCAGCAACTCGGCGGCGCCTCCCGGCCCCCTGACCTTCCAGGCCGTTTTTTCCAGAGCCCAAAGCAGGTGTTTGACCTCCATCTCCTTCATGGTCACGGCACTCACCATGGGGTTGTCGGCCGCCCCTTCGGACTTGAGGTCCGGAATGCGAGGGTGGCTGCCCGTGCTGAGAATGCAGGCGCGTTCGATGACATTCTCGAGTTCGCGAACGTTTCCCGGCCAGTCGTAGCGCAGCAGGTATTCCATATCTTCCTGATCGATCCCCGAGAACTGTTTTCCGGTCCGGTTGGAATGGATATTGAGAAAATGGTAAACCAGAAGCGGAATGTCCTCCCGGCGTTCTCTTAAAGGCGGGACATGGATGGGAAACACGTTCAACCGATAGTACAGGTCGGCCCGGAAATTGGACGCCTTGACCTCGTTCTGCAGGTTGCGGTTGGTGGCGGCGATCAGTCGAAAATCCGAGCGCAAGGTCTCGGTGCCGCCCACCCGCTCGAACTCCTTGGTCTGCAATACGCGCAGCAGGCTAGTTTGAATATCCAGAGAAATCTCGCCCATCTCGTCCAGAAACAAGGTGCCCGTATCGGCAAGCTCGAATCGACCGGTGCGCTTCTGGGCGGCGCCGGTAAAAGCCCCCTTTTCGTGGCCGAAAAGCTCGCTTGGGATCAGGTTTTCCGGCAAAGCGCTGCAATGCACCCGAATGAACGGTTTTTCCTTGCGCGGGCTCAGGCGGTGGATGGCCCGGGCCACCAGCTCCTTGCCCACCCCGGTCTCGCCGGTAATGAGAACCGTGGCTTCGCTTTCGGCCACTTGTTCGATCTGGGACAACACCTGCTGGATGGCCTGGCTCTTGCCGACGATCTCCTTGAAGTGCAGGCTCTGGATATGCTCTTCCTGATAGTATTTTTTTTCCTGATTCAGCTTTTTGTTGAGGCGCTGGATCTCCTCGTTGGCCAGGGCATTGTCCAGGGCAATGGCGGCAATGGCGGCAAAAAAGGCCAGCAGGTCCAGATGGTGCGCGTTGAACGCGCTGGAAAGCAGGCGGTTATCGTGATAGAGTACACCGACAACCTTGTTGCGCAGGATCATGGGCACACAAATTCTCGACCGAATGCTCTCGTTGGAGAAAAAGTGCTCTTCACTTAGGGCATCGCTTTCCATGATCTGTCCTTTCCCGGAACGCGCCACCTCTTCGATCAGTTTCATAGACGAAACGAAATTGTGATGATCGATGTGGGCGGAGGTTAGGTTTTTGGATGCCCGTATCCGCAATTTGGGCGACGCACCTTCGCGTTCGAGAAGAAAAATCGCCCCCCGTTCGGCACCGGTCAGGCGGTTGACCGTGGAGATGATGTGCTGAACCAGATCCTTGTAATCACGAATGGCGGCGACTTCACGGGTAATCTTCAGGATCGTCTTGAACATGTCGTCCGACTGAGACGTTCGGCTGGCCAGGCTGCGCAAATCGTCGGGAATCAATCCTTCGTTAAACCGGCTCAACACGCCGGCCCCTTTGCTGGCCAGTTTTTCGGCCCTCTCCTTTTCCCCCCGATACAGAAGCAGCCTTGCCAAATCCAGGTTGACGCGCGCCTGCTCGATCACATGCCCCGACCGTTTAGCCCACTTCATCGCATTTTGCAGGCATTCTATGGACAGATCCACGGAATTCTCTTCGATCTGGTACACATAACTTTTATAGCGGTAGCCCAGCGCCTTGCTGAACAGGTTCTTGCCCCGCAACTTGACGTCGATCTCATCCTCCAGGGAAAGACCCTTGACCTGCGGCAGTTTCCCCTCTTTCATGGCCAGTGAAAGGGCCAGCAGATAGGGATACGGAAGAACCCGGGTCTGTGTCTTGCGGCTTTTCTCCAGAAAATCCTTGAGGCAGCGGATGCACTTCTTTTTTTCCCCTTTTAGGTAATAGGCAAAGGACAACATGATGCGCACGTGGATCCAGACCCAGTCGTTGTGTGCCTGCTCGGCTTCACGGGCGGATTGATCCAGATAATCGATGGACTCGTCCAGACGGCGGCTGTCCAGCATGATCGCCCCCATATTGCCGATGGCGTAAGAGGAGAGATAGAGGTCGCCGCGCTCCGTGCAAAAGGTCCGGATGGTGTCCAGCATGCCCAGTCCCTGGGTGACCTGGCCGATCTGGGAGTAGCAATAGCCCACGGTGATGGCCGCCAGTAGAGGAAATTGGCCCACGGGCAGCTTGTCCACATCCGGCACGGATTTCTCGTAGTTTTCGACCACCTCCCGAAAGCGGCCCTGCCAGTAGAGAAAAAAGGTGGAGAAGGTGTTGGCCGATCTCAGAAGCCTGGGTTCCTTGAGCGCCTTGGCCTGGGCCCAGCCCTTTTCGAAAGCGACAAACGCCTTGGCATAACGCGCACGGAGCCATTCGTTCTTGGCGATGTGCATGTGCAAAAGGACTTTAAACGGCTCGATGCTCATCGCCTCCGCTCGTCCCAGGGCATCGTAAAGGATGCTCAGCACGTGAGCGGTGTCATGCCTTGCGGTGGAGAGCTTCGAGTATTTGATCGCGGTTTCCGCAAAAAGACTGTCCACCTCTTCGCCGGAAAGCAGGCCGAGATCGCCGATGGCTTTGGCGTAACATTGAAAAGCGATTTCGTTGTCGTATTGCCGCAAATGCATGTCCCCGGCCCTTATCAGGCACTGGCAGCCTTCCAGATCATTGATGATCTGCAACAGATGGTGGGACAGAAGATGAGGACTGCCCTTGTTTTCGGTCAGATCGTCCATCAACAGCGCGGCAATTTGCTGATGCAGGAGCTGCCGTTGCGTTTCGGGGATCTCGCCCATCAACTCGGCTTGCCGTTTTTTGTTGTCAAACACGTAGATGCCGGGACAGTCCGATATCAATTGGCCATTCTTGACCTGCTTTTCCAACGCCGCCAAAAGCTGGGTCGCTTTCAGTCCGGTAAGCTCCACCAGCCAGTCGACATTGAAACGCCCGTGAAACATGGCTGCGACGGAAAGAACCTGCTGCTCCGAATCAACTTGAAAACCGGCCGGGTTGAGCGTCATTGCTTTTCTCGCCATGGCGGGGCACTCCTTAAGTTGTATTGATCACTAAATGGACGGCTTACAATGCCGACCGGTGGCGCATGAAACTTCTCACAAATGGTGCTGCATGAAAAAGAAGGAGAGGAACAATGCTGGTTAGGGTAGAAAAGTCGGCGACGCCTGTCAAGCAAAAAAGCTAAATATTGACCGGGCGGTGTAGCATGTTGCGCATCGGTTTGTTCAGCATCGTCTAACGTCCAAATAACGATCTGAATACATTAAAAAATATTTTTTTAAAAAGCGTTGGCACCGCCCTTGCTCCTACTTTGAATCGATACTCGCTCAACCGTAATCGCATGCAATCCTGCACATACCAACAACACCAATAGAGAAATGAGTTCTCAATCAACTTAAAAAAGTTTGAGCGGCAAAGAAAGGAGTTCAATCAAATGGCACTGATTACACCGGAAGCATACAAGGAAAGCCTGAACGACGGACGCGTTGTCTACTACAAGGGCGAGCGCGTTGAAAATGTGGCTACTCATCCGGACCTGAAGGCTTGCGTGGAATTGATGGCCATCGATTACGAGATGGCGGAAGATCCGGCATTTAGCGAAATGGCGGTAATGAACGACCCGGAGACGGGTGAGAAAATCAGTCGTTATTACTATAAACCGCAAAATGCCGAGGATTTGATCAAGGCTCACGATCTCATCGTCAAGGCGACCGAACTGGGCGACGGTTACATCCCCCTGGCCCACGACATCGGCGCCGACGCCCTCAATGCCATCAACATCACCGCCAACATCATCGGTAATCAGGACTACATCGACCGCATCGAGAATTACCGCAAAGTCTTGCAGGACAAGGATCTGGCCACCTGCGCAGCCGTCACCGACGTCAAGGGCGACCGCATGTTGCGTCCCTCTCATCCGGAGCAGGCCCACCCCGATTTCAACCTGCGCATCGTCAAGAAAACCGACGCGGGCATCATCGTGCGCGGCGCCAAGGTGCACATCACCGGTGCGGCCTATTGCAACGACATCATCGCCATCCCCTGCCGCGCCATGGGACCGGAGGACGCCGACTACGCCGTGGCCTTCGCCATCCCGGCCAATACCGATGGCATTCGCCAGATCTGCCGGCCGTTCACCTCCCGCATCAGCAGTCTGGAATTCCCCAACGACCGGCCTTTCCGCGTGCACAGCGATTCGTTGATCGTCTTCGACGACGTGCTGGTTCCCTGGGAGCGCGTCTTCCTTTGCGGCGAGTGGAAACATGCCGCCACGATGGTCTACAATTTCGCCCTCATGCATCGCCGCACCGGGTGCGCCTACCGGATTCCCCTGAGCGAGCAGCTCCTGGGCGTCGGCGCGGCCATCGCCGAATACAACGGCATCGCCAAGGCCCCCCATGTACGGGAAAAACTCACGGACCTGATCATCTATCTGGAAACCCTGAGGGCACTCTCCAAGACCGCCTGCTACGATTTCGTCATGCGCGGCGGCGTTGCGGTTCCCAACCCCATCGCCACCAACATGGCTAAATACCATTTTGCCCACAACTACCACAGTGTCGTGGGAATCGTTCAGGATCTGGCCGGCGGCCTGCTGGTCACCGCCCCCACCTATAAGGACTACCAGCATCCCGACCTGCACGATGACATCGACAAATACCTACAAGGGGTCAAGACGGTGTCCACCGAGAATCGACTGAGGATGCTGGATCTGATTCGCCGCATCACCAGCGCCGATCTGGAAACCATCTGCCTGCATGGAGAAGGCTCGCCCATGGCCGAACGCATGACCATCTTCATGGAAGGCGCCAAAGTTCTCAAGACCTGTCAGAAACTCGTTGAGGAGATGGCCCAGGTCAAAAGCTGATTCGACCCCGAATCTTTGCAGTCGAAACCACACCGGTTCGGGCGGGGCTTGGCCGCGCGCGAACCGCAAACGATCTTTTAACATGGAGGAAAAGATGGACTGTTCGTTTTTATCCCTGGAAGGAAAAGTCGCATTGATCACCGGTGCCAGCCGGGGCATCGGCAAGGAGATCGCCAAAATCTTCGCCGACGCCGGCGCCGATCTGGCCATCGCCAGCCGTAAGCTTGAAGGCCTCGAAGCCGTTGCCAAGGAGATCGAGCCCACGGGAAGACGGGTCCTTTGCGTTCCCACCCACGCCAAAAACGTCGGGGATCTGGAGAACCTGGTCGCCAAGGTCAAGGAGGCCTACGGCCGCGTCGACATCCTGGTCAACAATGCCGCTACAAACCCGGCCATGGGAGCGGTGGTGGACACCGAAGAGAAAATCTACGACCACATCATCGACACCAATCTTAAAGGCTACTTCATTCTTTCCAAACTGGTCGGCAAAATCATGCAGGAGCAAAAAGGGGGGACAATCATCAATGTCTCCTCGGCCGGCGGCGTCAGCCCCGCCGAGGGCCTTGGGCCCTACTGCATCAGCAAGGCCGCCATCAACATGCTCACCAAGCAGATGGCTCTGGAACTGGGGCCGGCCAATATTCGCGTCAACGCCATCGCCCCGCGCGTGGTCAAGACCGATTTCAGCAAAGCCCTGTGGACCAATGACAAACTGATGGAAAAAGAATTCAAATTCACCCCGCTCAAATGCGTCGCCTCACCCCAGGAAATCGCCCAGACGGCTCTGTTTCTGGCGTCCACGGCAACCAACTACATGACCGGGCATGTGATGGTCCTTAACGGTGGCGCCTTCTTTTAACGATTGTTTACTCTTTCTCATGGAGCATGAGCTGTCTTGAAACGTTTCGATGTCATCGTGATCGGATCCGGCATGGGGGGCATGTCTACAGCGGCCCGCCTGGCCCATAACGGCTACCGGGTCCTGGTCTTGGAATCCCTCTCGTGCATTGGCGGGCGATGCTCCACTCGCAATCGAGGGGGATTCAAGTTGACCACCGGCGTGGTGGGCATCGAACGCAATGGGGTGGTCGAGCGGTTTTTTAAATCGCTCGACCTCCCCTTCGACATCCGTTCGGCCGGGCCATTGGCCTGCCTGATCGATGGAACGGCGGTGGGAATTCCCATCCGGGGCGGCATGAAGAAACTGCTCAGGGCCGCCGGAGCGGAAACCCGGGAGATCGAAAAACTCATGAGCGCCATCTCGCGGGGGAGCAACTGGCACGTCCCATCCTCCGATCTCACACTGGATCGATGGCTCGCGCAATACACCGATGACGAACGTCTGGTGCGCATCTTTCGCATGCTGGCATCGGCCGCCTTGCTGGCGGAGCCGGAAGAGATCGCCATCGCCGCTTTCTTCTCTTTTTTCGACAAACTCACCCAGGTTCCCAAATTCGGTTATGCGCCCGAAGGCGCCATCGCCCTTCCCGCAAGCCTCGAACGCTACATTTTAAGCAACCGGGGTGAGGTCTGGACCGGTGCCGAGGCCAAACGTATCCGGATCGAAAACGGGGTCGCCAAGGGCGTTCTGGTCAATCACCTCGGCCTTGAAAAAGAGATCGAGGCCTCGGCGGTGGTTAGCAATACCGGCCCGCAGAAAACGGCCAAACTCGTCGGCAGAAAAAATCTTGATCTGGATGACTTGTTCATTCTCGATCAACGCCTGCGACCGGCCAGAGCGGTCTGCGTCCAGATCGGTCTGCGGCAGCCCCTCTTCTCCCATAGCCATCTGTGGGTAACCGGAACCCGGCGGGTAACCAGGCTCTATCAACCGACTGCGGTCTGCCCGGAGCTGGCGCCTGCCGACAGGCATCTGCTCATCGCCCTGGCCACCCTGCCGCAGGATGCCGGCACAGCTGATTTGGAAGAAGAAGCGAAAAGCTGTCTATCGGATATTGAACGGCTCTTCCCCGGATTGTTGAAAGACGCCGAAATTCTGACCACGGATGCGTATTACGGCGACCGGCCGGCCATGCACGCCCTGCCGGGAAAAGACGTCCCGGTCAAAACATCGATCATCAATCTTTATAACGTTGGCGACGGCGCCAAGCCGCCCGGCACCACCGGCCTGCCGGCCGTGGTCGAGGCAGCCGAGACCTGTGCCCGGGATATCCGTCGCCGCATCAACCTGATCGAATCAACCACCGTTGCCATGTGAGAAGGTGGCGGAGGGCCATAAAAGGATTACCCATGGATCACCCATTCAGTTTGCAGCAGGAATCGCTTCGAGAAAAAACGCGTGCTTTCGTTGAGCGGGAAATCACCGACGAGAAAGCCCTGGCCGTGGAAGCCGCGGACACTTTTCCCCACGAGCTCATGAACAAATTGGCCGAAGCGGGGTTCTTTGCCATCAACGTGCCCGAGGCTTACGGCGGCCTGGGGGGCGGCGTCATCGAAGAGATGACCTTCTTCGAAGAGATCTCCAAGGCGATGCCGGTGTTGGCATGGACGGCCGGCGACGTCATCCTGTACGGCAACAACATCATCAAGACCAACGGCAACGATGCCCAGAAACAAGCCTACCTGCCCCGCCTGGCAAAGGGAGAACTGATCTTCTGCTTCGCGCTGACCGAACCGGACGCCGGTTCCGATGCGGCCAGCATCCAGACTTCGGCCGAGCAAAAAGACGAAGGCTGGACCATCAACGGCAACAAGATGTTCATCTCCGGCGCCTCGGTGGCCCACATCGCCGTAACCAACACCCGCACCGCGCCGAGCAAATACGGTGGGATCACCGCCTTTCTGGTGGACACCCGAAGCCCCGGCTACAAGGCATCCCCAATCAGGAAGCTGGGCTACAAGGGATCGGATACCTGCGAGGTGGTTTACGACAATGTTCTCGTGCCCGAGGAGAGTATTCTCGGCGGTACCGAATGCCTCAACAAGGGCTGGGAGCAGATGATGCGGCTTCTCAATGGAGAACGTCTCAACCTCTCTGCCTGCGCCCTGGGGATCTGCGAGCGTGTCTTCTCTCACCTGATTCCCTTTGTCAAGGAGCTCTCTGCCGCCGCCAATCCCGTGGGCCGTTATCAGGACGTGGAACACAAGCTGGCGGAACTGGTCACCGAGGTCGAGGCGGCCCGCTGTCTCGCGAACCACGCGGCCAGACTGGTCACCCTGGGCAAGCCGTGTGTGCGCGAGACCTCCATGACCAAATACTTCTGCGCCGAAACCGGCAAGAAGGTGGCCACCACGGCCATGCGCATCATGGGCAACCGTGCCTGGTCCAAGGAGAGCAGTGTCCAGCGTTTTTTCAGGGACATTCCCATCCTGTCGGTGGGCGGTGGGACCAGCCAGATTCAGAAGAATATCATCGCCAAAACCCTGGGCCTCTAACGGTAAGGAATCGAAATGGACTTCAATATCTCACGTGAAAACAAAATGGTTCGGGAGGCCATCCGCGATTGGGTCTCCAAGGAGTGCCCCCGGGACAAGATCGAGGAATGGGATGCCGCCGACGCCTACCCAGCCACCATGAGCAAGAAGCTGAGCAAACTCGGCTTTTGCGCCATGACCGTGGACGAATCCCACGGCGGCGAAGGCATCGACATTCAAGGGGCCTGTATCGTGGTCGAGGAGATCGCCACCCGCTTCCAGCCCCTGGCGCGCTGGTACGCCCACCAGGCCTTGATGGGTGGTTTTCTCATCGAGACCCTGGGCAGTGACGCCCAAAAGAAAACCCTGCTTCCCGACGGCGCCGAAGGGCGTTGCCTCATCGCCGCCCTGGATCTGGACGCGCATCAAACCGCCGGCATCGCTTTTCAGGAAGACCGAACGGGTTCGGATAAAACCGTCTACCGTCTTCAAGGGGAAGCGGCCTACGTTCATCTGGCGGACCAGGCCAAAATGCTTCTGGTGCCGGCCACATCCGAAGCCAAGGAGATAACCCTCTTTCTGGTACCGGCCGATCTGCCGGGCATCGCCGTGACGCCCACGGACAAGATCGGGAGCCGGGGCGCCCGGTACGGCAAGGTGATTCTGGACGCAGTCGCCGTTCAGGAAACCGATATTCTGCAGGGTGGGGCCGATGCGTGGCAAACGGTGACGGATATTGCCCGGCTGATGGCCGCCGCCGAAAGCCTGGGATTGGCCCGGGGCGCGTTCGAGTACACCCTTGAACATGCCCGCCAACGGGTTCAATTCGGTCAGGCCATCGGCAAATTCGCCGCACTGCGCAACCGCCTCGCAGAAATGGCGGCCGACATCGACGCCGCCGCCATGCTGGTGGCCCGGGCGGCCTGGTGCGCGGACAAGGGCAAACCCTTTCGACGCGAGGCAGCCGTCGCCCGGCTCAAAACCGGTGACATCGCCATCCGGTGCGCCATGGAGGGGCTGCAGATCTACGGCGGCTACGGCTATACCATGGAATACGACATCCAGCGTTACGTGCGCGACGCCGTTGGCACGGCCGCAGCCGCCGACGGTGAGGAAGCCGCCCGGGAACGCGTGGGCAAATTATTGGGATTATAAGGAGGCGACATGCAGGCGGCACCGTTGGAGAAAAACGTTTCCAGAGTCAAGGGCACCGGCCCCTTGGACTACGAGAATCTCACCATGCCCGAGATCCTGGCCAGGGTGGCCGCCAACCGGCCCAGCCAGCCGGCCCTGGTCTTCATGGGCAACGAAATCGATTACGCAACCCTGGACAACATGGTCAATCGCCTATCCAATGCCCTGGTGGGGTTGGGCGTGGCACCGGGCGACAGAGTAGCCGTGCTGCTGCCCAACATTCCCCAAATCGTCGTGGCCGCCTACGCCATCTGGCGTATCGGCGCGGTGACGGTGATGAACAACCCCCTGTACACGGACCGGGAGCTGGAGCACCAGTTGAACGATTCCGGCACCACCGTGCTCATCAGCCTGGACCTGCTGGCTCCGCGCATGATCGCCCTCAAGCCGCGCACCGGAATAAGGCATATTATCGTGGCCCATATCCGCGATCATCTGGGCTTCTGGATGCGCAGCCTCTTTCCCCTGGTTGCCCGGGACAAGCACCGCGCCATCGAACCGGGGCCGGATTTGAGCGAGTGGACCGACCTGCTGAAGATCTACTCATCGACACCCATCACAACCCCGGTAGCGATGGACGAAACCGCATCCCTGCAATACACCGGCGGGACCACGGGCGTGAGCAAGGGCGTCGTGCTCACCCATGAGAATCTCTCCAAGAACGCCCAGCAGGCCCGATCGCTGTTTGAAGGCAACGACGTAGGCGACATGGTGTTGGGGCCTTTGCCGATTTTTCACGCCTTCGGCGCTTTCGCCATGAATCTGGCCGTGCTTTGCGGGTTCAGCACGGTTCTGATTCCGCGGCCGGAATCCGAGGCCCTGATGAAAGCCATTGCCGCCAACGCCGTAACCATTTTTCCGGCCGTTCCCACCATGCTGGTGGGCATGCTCAACCACCCCAAGCTGAGCAAATACAATCTCTCCTCCCTGAAGGTCTGTATTTCCGGGGCCGCCCCCTGTCCGGTGGAGATCATCCATCGTTTCGAGGAGCTTACCGGCGCGCAAATCGTGGAAGGCTTCGGCATTAGCGAGGCAAGTCCGGTTACCCATATCAATCCCATTGGTGGGATCAACAAGCCCGGGTCCATCGGTTTGCCCATGCCGGACACCGAATCCCGCATCCTGAACCTTGAAGACGGTGATGTCGACGTGCCCATTGGCGTTCCGGGAGAACTCTGCGTACGCGGGCCCCAGGTCGCTGGCGGCGGTTACCACAAGATGCCCGAAGAGACCGCTTTCACCTTCCGCGACGGCTGGCTGCACACCGGCGACATTGCGATGATGGACGAGGACGGCTACACCTTTATTGTCGACCGCAAGAAGGACATGATCCTGGCCGGCGGCTACAATATCTACCCGCGCGAAATCGACGAAGTTCTCTTCGAACACCCTAAGATCCTGGAGGCCTGTGCCAAGGGAATCGCCGATCCGTATCGTGGCGAAACCGTCCGCGCCTATGTGGTCCCCCTGCCCGGCATCGCCCTCACCGAAAAAGAGGTGACCGGCTGGTGCAAACAAAGACTCGCCGCCTACAAAGTACCCAAATCCGTGGTCTTTGTGGACGAACTACCCAAGTCGGCCGTGGGAAAAGTCCTGCGCAAGGACCTGCCCGGCTGAACCGGCACCCATCGTTTTCAAGCATTCAGCAAGAAAGGAAATGCCATGCATACCGATTACCAGACCATTCACGTTACCCTGCACGACGAAGTGGCGGTGTTCCAACTGGATAACCCGCCGGTCAACCAACTCTCACGAACCCTGCGTGAGGACATGGCCTCCGCCTTTGATTCCGCGGCCCGTGACAGTGCCGTCAAGGCCATCGTAATCATCGGCACCGGAACCAATTTCATGGCCGGCGCCGACATCACCGAAATCAAGGATGCCACCGAAGTCGACGCCCTTTGCGAAAAAGTTCTGGCCTTTGACGAGTTCTACAATCGCATCGAAAACAGCCCCAAGGCCGTGGTGGCCGTAATCAACGGACCGGCCATAGGAGGCGGACTGGAACTGGCCATGGCCTGCCACTACCGCATCGCCGCCGAGGGCATCGTGGTGGGGCAGCCGGAAGTACAGCTCGGCCTCATCCCCGGCGCCGGCGGTACCCAGCGCCTGCCCAGGCTCTGTGGGTTGGCCGACGCCCTGCCCCTGATCACCACCGGTGCGCCGGTGCATGCCGCCAATGCCTTGAAAAAAGGAATCGTCGACGAAGTCGTGGCGCCCAAAGATCTTCTGGAATCGGGCATCGCCGCCGCCAAGGGATTTGTCCGGGGCAAGCAAAACCATGCCGACCGGGTGACCAGCCGCCGCACGGACCGTCTGCCCACGACTGAAGAGAAAGCGGCCATCATGGCCTTTGCCAAGGAGACCGCCGCCAAGAAGGCCAAAGGATTGATCGCGCCCTTCAAAGCCATCGAAGCCCTGGAAAAAGGACTCACCGACGATTTTGAAGCGGACATTCGGCTGGAGGCACGCCTTTTCTCAGAATGTGCTGTTTCGGATATCGCCAAGAACCTGATCGGGATTTTTCTCAACTCCCGCAGCGCGGGCCGCCTGCCCCGCATCAAGGGCGTTCAACCGGCCCAGGTCCGCACCGTGGCCATGGTGGGCCTGGGGGTCATGGGCAGCGGCATCGCCAACCTTCTCTTGCGCAGCGGTTTCAAGGCCATCCTATGGGAAGTCAACGACGACGCGCTCCAACGGGGTGTTCAGGCCCTTCGCAAGACATTCGCCTATCCCATCAAAAAGGGCAAGATGAGCGAAGCCGACCTGGACAAACTCATCCGGGATACGGCGGTTCTCACCACCAATATCGAAGACGTGGCCCCGGCGGATCTGGTGATCGAAGCCGTGCTGGAAAACATGGAGATCAAAAAAGCCATCTGGCAGCAGGTGGACAAGGCTTGCGGCGAGCATGCCATCTTTGCCACCAACACCTCCGCCCTGCCCATAACCGAGCTTGCCACCTGCCTGAAGGATCCTTCACGCATGATGGGGCTGCACTTTTTCAACCCCGCTGAACGCATGCAACTGGTGGAAATCATCAGCGCCGGGGCCACGTCCGATACTACCCTAGCCACTGCGGTGGCCTTTGCCAGAAAAATCAAAAAGATCCCCGTGGTGGTCAACGACGGCCCCGGGTTCTATGTCTCCCGTCAGCTCAACGCCCTCATGGGTGAATGCAATTTCATGCTGGAAGAAGGCATCCCCCTGCCGGTCATCGACAAGGCCCTCATGGCACTGGGACTGCCCATGGGACCGTTTACCCTGCACGATCTCACCGGCATCGACGTCGGTTTTCGCGTGGCCCAGAACTTCGAGCGCTCCTTTGGACCGCGCTGGGCGGTTTCAACCCTTCATCGGCATATTTTTCAGACCGGCTGCTATGGCCGCAAGACCGGCAGCGGGTATTACGACTACCAAAACGGCTCCAAACCGTTTCCCAATCCGGTAGTGGTTGAAGTCATCGACACCTATTTGAAGGAGAAAAACGTAGAGCCCCGGGAAGTCGAAACGACCGATCTTGCCAAGCGTATGCTGGCCCGGGCCATCAACGAAGCGGCCTTCATGATGGATGAAGGCATCTGCGACCGGGCACCGGACATGGATCTGGCCATGGTTTACGGCTGCGGTTATCCGCCCGTGCGCGGGGGAATACTGCGGGAAGCGGACGCCCTGGGGATCGACAAGGTTCTGGCCATGCTCAAGGAGCTGGAGGCGACCCACGGCGTCCGGTTCAAACCGGCCGCGCGCATTCAAAAAATGGCCGAGAAGGGTCAGCGCTTTTACGGGTAGTGAAAAGCGTATCCGTTAAATAAGAATGAGAATTGAATATCTCTGTATCTTTGAGCGAAAAGGAGAAACCAATGAGTAAAACAGACGGCAAGGTCGCCATTGTTGGCATCGGTGAGGTGCCCACGGGCCGTCACGCCGACAAGGCCCCGATCACCTTCGGTCTGGAAGCGGCCAAGATGGCCATCCGCGACGCCGGCATAAACAAGGACGACATCGACTTCTGCATGCCCACGGCGGCCCTGTTCAGCCCGCCCTTCAATACCGAGCTGGTCACCTGCCGAATCGTCGAGGAGCTGGGATTGAAGAATTGCAAAAAGAACTGCCAGGTCTTTGCCGGCGGCTCCAGCAGTTCCTGCGGCCTGCAGATGGCCCAGGCCCTGATTAAAAGCGGCATGGCAAAGAACATCCTCTTTGTTCACTCGGACAAGCTTGGCACCGGCGTTACCGCCCAGGGCGGAATCGATCTCTTCTCCACTGCCGGCATCAGCGCCGAGTGGGAGGTTCCCTATGGCCAGCACTACTCCACCATCGCCGCCATGACCACCATGCGTTACAAGCACGAAACCGGTTGCACCGACGATGAGCTTGCCTCGGTCTGCGTGTCCAATCGCAAGTGGGCCGAGAAAAATCCCAATGCGTTCTTTCGTAAACCACTCACCGTGGAGGAGGTCATGGCCTCCAAGATGCTCTCCACCCCGCTACGCGCCAAGATGTCCAACATGCTTTTCGATGGCGGCGCCGCCTTCGTGATCACCTCGGCGGAAAGAGCACGGGATTTGACCGACACACCGGTTTATGTGCTAGGCGAAGGCGGATCAGTGACCCATTTTGTCTACTCTCAGGAGCCTGACCTGGCCCGCTTTGGATGGGCAAAGGCGGCCAAGATGGCTTTTGACCAGGCCGGCTTGACGCCCGGAGACATCGACGTGGCCGAAATCTACGACTCCTACCCCGTGTTCCAGATGATCGGTCTGGAAGAGCTCGGCTTCTGCGAGCGGGGCGCAAGCGGCGCCCTGTTCACCTCCGGCGCCACCTGGCCGGGCGGCAAGATGCCCTGTACCACCAACGGCGGCATGCTCAGCCAGGGGCACACTGGTGCCGGCGGTGCCGTGGCCTTGATGGTGGAAGCGGCCCGGCAGCTCATGGGCAAGGCCGGCGAACGGCAGGTCGCGGATGCGCGCTTTGCCGTGGAAACCGCATGCGGCGGCACCTACATGGACGCCCAGGTGACCATTCTGGGAAACGAAATTCCGTAAAGGAGGCGAAAGACAATGGAACAAAAACCAAAACCGATTCCGGTGGTCAACCCCTGGGCCAAGCCGTTCTGGGACGCGGCCAAAGAAGAGCGTCTGATCATTCAGAAATGCAGGGATTGCGGAAAAACCATTTTCTATCCGCGCATCGCCTGCCCGGATTGTTTCTCGGACAACATCGAGTGGATCGAAACCTCCGGCAAAGGCACCATCTATACCTACACGGTAGTGGAGAGCAACGCACCCTCGGCCTTCATAAACGACATTCCTTACGTGGTGGCGGTAATCCGGCTGGAGGAAGGTGTTCAGCTTCTGAGCAATGTGGTGGATTGCGATCCTTACACCCTTGCCTGCGACATGCCGGTGGAGGTGACTTTCGAAAAGCTCGACGAGGAATACACCCTGCCCAAGTTCCGGCCGGTGGCCGGTAATTAGGCGCGGAAAGGATACGAGATGCAACAGCGACAATACGGCGACGAGTACCACATCGGCGATATCTACAAAACCGCGGCCATTACCGTTACCGAAACCCACGTGGTCAACTGGGCCGGCCTGACCATGGATTTCTATCCCCTGCACATGGACAAGGAGTACGCAGCCAAGACCCCGTTTGGCGAACGCCTGGCGCACGGCCCGATGATCTTCGCCCTGGCGGTGGGTCTGGTGGGCATGACCGGCATCGGCGGAACGGCGGCCATCGCCTGGCTGGGCGCCGACAAGATGCGCATGCTCGGCCCGGTGAAGATCGGCGACACCATCCGGGTCGAGGTCGAGGTGCTGGAGCAGCGCCCCACCAAGAACCCCGAACAGGGCGTCCAGACCTGGCGCTACACGGTAATCAACCAGCGCGACGAGAAAGTGATGGTTTTCGATTACACCCTGATGTTTCACATGCGGCCCGCCCCCGCGCAAGCGACGGAGTAAACGATGAAATCGATGCCCAGCGTATATCTGATCGGATCATTCAGCACGGTTTTTCAGAAATGGCAGGACAAGTCCATGAAAGACCTGACCCGCGACACCTATCTGGGGGTTCTGGCCGATGCCGGCATGGACGACGGTCGGGATATCGGGTTCGCCTACTTCGGCAACTGCTCCATGGGAACCTTGTGGGAACAGGACATCGTCCGCGGCCATATCTGCATGATGCCCCTGGTGGAAGAAGGCCTTTTTCCCGAACGGGTGCCGCTGATCAACGTGGAAGGGGCCTGCGCCACGGCTTCCATGGCCTTTCACGCCGCCTGGAAGGATGTTCTCAGCGGCCAGAGCGAGGTTTGCCTGGCCATCGGGGTGGACAAGTTCTACCACCCGGAGATGCAGAAGGTGCTGGTGGCCTACGAGCACGGGATCGATCGCGGCGACAAGGACCGTCTGGTGTCGGAATACATGGAGATTGCCGGTCAATGCGGCAGAGAATTCAAACTGGGCCCCGGCCACACGGTCTTCATGGACACCTATGCCATGCAGGCCTGCTGGCACATGTGGAAATGGGGCACCACACAGAAACAGATCGCCATTGGAGCGTCCAAGAATCACCACAACGGAGCGCTGAACCCCAAGGCCCAGTACCGCTTTGATGTGTCGGTGGAAAAAGTACTGGCCGATTACGAGGTCTCCTATCCCCTGACCCGCTCCATGTGCGCCCCCATCGGCGACGGCGGCGCGGCGGCCATTCTCTGTTCCGAGAACTACTTCCTGGGATTGCCTCAAGAAATACGCCGACGGGCCGTCAAGGTCTCCGCCAGCGCCATGACCTCTGGCAAACACCGCCGTATCGACGAGCCCAGCCTTAGCAGATATGCGGCCGAACGAGCGTACGCCCTGGCCGGCATCGACGCCGACCGCATCGATGTGGCCGAGGTTCATGACGCCTGCTCCTTCTGCGAAATTTATCAATCGGAAATGCTTGGCTTCTGCCCCGACGGTCAGGGAGGGCGTTTCATCGAGTCCGGCGCCACGGGCCTGGATGGTTCCCTGCCCATCAACACCTCCGGCGGGCTGGTCTCCAAGGGCCATCCGGTAGGCGCCACGGGACTCTCCATGATCTACGAGATCGTCACACAATTGCGTGGCGAGGCAGAAGATCGCCAGGTCAAGGGCTGTCGCCACGGGTTGACCGAGAACGGTGGCGGCGTCATCTCTTCCGAAGAGTACGCCTGTTGCGTCAACATTCTCGAGTCGATTGCTTGAAGGCGCCGACCCGAATTCAATATCAAGGAGGTAAGCCATGATCAGCCAGACCATCGGCGATTTGTACGACCGCTGCACCACCAACTTCAGCGACCACGTCGCCCTGACCTACAAGGGCGGAAATCACACCTATGGAGAGATACACGAAAACGCCTATCGCATCGGCAACGCTCTCCAGGGCCTGGGCCTTGAGAAGGGAGACAAAATCGCCTTTCTGATGGCCAACTGTTCCGAATACGTTTTCTGCGAATACGCCATCGCCAAGATCGGCGCCATCCGGGTGCCCCTGGCGGTTTTACTCAGCTCCGGCGATCATGTTTACATGATGAACACCGTCGAGGCCAAGGCGTTAATCTACCATGAGAAGATGGCCGGTCGGGTGCTGGAAATGATGCCCGAGCTGAAGACGGTCAAACACTTCATCTGCGTGGCCGAGTCCGAGGAAAGCGTTCAAACCGGCCACCTGCACCTGCAAGGCCTGATGAAGGGTCACGAGCCCTCCATCGAGCCGGTTGAAATCGACCCCGAGGAACTCGTGGGCATTTACTTCACCGGCGGGACCACCGGCAAGCCCAAGGGGGTCATGCTTTCCCACCGAGCCTGGGTCTACACCGTACTCATGGAGATGCTCGAATTCGGCTTCGGCTGGAACGAGGTTTTTGCCTACGCCACGCCTCTGACTCACGCCGGAGGCTGCCTCATGCTGCCGGTGCTGCTGCGCAAGGGGCGTTGCGTCATCCTGGATCATTTCGACCCGGCCGATCTGTTGTCCAACGTCGAGGCGCAAAAGGTTACCATGACCTTTCTGGTGCCCACCATGATCTATGTGCTGCTCGACTTCGCCGAACGCGAAAAATACGATCTGTCCAGCCTCAGGAACATTATCTACGGGGCCTCGGCCATCGCGCCGGAACGGCTGAAGCAGGCCGTTTCCACCTTCGGCCCGATCCTTACCCAGCTCTTTGGCCAGACCGAGGCGCCCATGACCCTGGCCGCCCTGAGCCGCGAGGAGCACGTGATCGCTGACCCGGATCGGGAACGGCGCATCTTCGCATCGGCCGGCCGCCCCACCCTGCACACCCAGGTTCGGCTACTGGACGAGGGGGGCAACGCGGTTCCCAAAGGCGCCGCCGGAGAAGTGGTGGTGCGGGCCGCCAACATGATGAGCGGATACTACGACAATCCCGAGGCCACGGCCGACACCATCCGTGACGGCTGGCTGTACACCGGCGATGTAGCCACCATCGACGACGAAGGATTTCTCTACATCGTCGACCGCAAGAAGGACATGATCGTCAGCGGCGGGTTCAACATCTACCCCCGCGAGATCGAGGACATCCTGTACGAGCACCCGGCGATTCAGGGCGCAGCAGTGGTGGGCACCCCACATGACAAATGGGGCGAGCAGGTGACCGCCGTGGTAGTTCTCAAACCGGATGCCGAAACCACCGCCGAGGATATCATGGCCTTTGTCAAAAATCGCAAGGGAAGCATGATGACGCCCAAGCAGGTAGTCTTCAGGGAGAATATTCTTTTGACCAACCTAGGCAAGGTAGACAAAAAGGCCATCCGGGCCGAGTTCTGGAAAAACAAGGAACGCAT
This sequence comes from uncultured Desulfosarcina sp., assembly GCA_963668455.2. Classification (GTDB taxonomy): domain Bacteria; phylum Desulfobacterota; class Desulfobacteria; order Desulfobacterales; family Desulfosarcinaceae; genus Desulfosarcina. Next base: position 841,161 of record CAXXOY010000004.1, on the reverse strand, counting down.
GGTGTCATAGCCTCAAACCGGAATGGCAACGGGCATTGACCGCCCTGAATCATTCGATCAAAAAAAACAAGGAGAAAATAGTGGAATCCAACGATGTGGTGATTGTATCCGCCGTTCGAAGCGCGATCGGAACCTACGGAGGCCAGTTCAGGGAAACACGAAACGTGCCGCTTGGCGTACCGGTAATGAAGGCCGCCATCGACCGCGCCGGGATCGATCCGGCGGTGATCGACGATGTGGGCTGGGGATGCTGCTACCAGCGCGCCGAGAACGAGGTGAATGTAGCCCGGGTCACCGCCATCAAGGCGGGGGTGCCGGTGGAAGTTCCGGCCTATACGGTCATGCGGGTGTGCACCTCCTCCATGTGGAGCATTGCCCAGGGGACGATGGCCATCAAGCAGGGCGTCAACGACGTTTTTCTCACCGGCGGCGTAGAGAGCATGAGCACCGTGCCCTACACCATCGACTCCCTCCGCTGGGGCGCGCGCATGAACCACATGGAAGTGCGCGACATGATGTGGGACGGGGTCACCTCCATCGGCGTGGGGCCGGCCATGGGGCTCACGGCCGAGAACCTGGCCGAGAAGTACGACATCAGCCGAGAGGCCCAGGATCAACTGGCCTACGAGAGCAACATGAAGGCAACGGCCGCCATCAAGGAGGGCCGCTTCAAGGAAGAGATCATCCCCATCGAGGTACGCGGCCCCAGGGGCAAAACGGTGCTGGTGGATACCGACGAGCACCCCCGCCCGGACGTAACCGTGGAAAAGCTGGCCAGGCTCAAGCCCACCTTCAAGAAAGACGGAACGGTGACGGCGGGAAACGCCTCGGGCATCAACGACGGCGCGGCGGCCGTGGTCATCATGCGCAAATCCAGGGCCGACGAACTGGGGGTGAAACCCCTGGCACGCATCGTCGACTTCTCGGTGGTAGGCGTCGATCCCGACATCATGGGCTGGGGACCCGTCCCGGCCACGCAGAAAATTCTCAAGCAGACCGGCCTCAGTCTCTCCGACATGGGGCTCATCGAAATCAACGAAGCCTTCGCCGCCCAATACCTGGCCTGCGAAAAGGGGTTGGATCTGGCTGACCGGCGTGACATCATCAATGTCAACGGCAGCGGCATCTCCCTGGGCCATCCGGTGGGCGCCACGGGCAGCCGTCTGGTGGTCACCCTTCTGCATGAGATGAGAAGACGCGACGTCCAATACGGCCTGGCCACCCTCTGCGGCGGCACGGGCATGGGCATGGCCATGATCGTGGAAATAGCCTGACTCATGGAAAGCCAGACCATGCAAATCGGCCCCATCCGGCTGATACAAGGGGGCAATCGCGGAAGATACCCCTTTTGCAACACCTTGTATATCGAAGGCGCCGGGCTGATCATCGACCCCGGCGCCGGTCGGGAGTGCCTCGGTCGCCTGCGGGACACCGAGGATGTCCAGACGGTATGGCTCAGCCACTGGCACGAGGACCACTGGGGGAACCTGGACCTCTTCGACGACCTGCCCTTGGCCATGAGTCCCATCGACGCTCCGCCCATGGCGGATCTGGACGTTTTTTTCCAGTGGTACGGCATCGACCAGGCGCTCTCGGAATACTGGCGCCCCATCATGCTGAATGAGTTTCACTTCCGATCCCGCACACCGAATCGGCTGCTGGAAGACGGCGAGGTCATCGAACTGGCCGAGAACCTCAGCGTCGAGGTCATCCACAGCCCCGGCCACACCCCGGGCCACCTGTCCTTTTACTTCCGGGAAAACGAAACGCTCTTCCTGGGGGACATGGATCTAACCCCTTTCGGGCCCTGGTACGGGGATCGGGATTCGGATATCGACGATATTTACCGCTCTGTGACAAGGCTCAGGGAGATACCGGCCCGGCGATGGATCTGCAGCCATGAGACCGGATTTTTTCCGGAAGAACCCGGCCGGTTGTGGGACGATTATATAGGGGTGATCCAGCGGCGGGAGGATGCCGTGCTCGATTATCTCAAAACCGGTCCCCACACCCTGGAGGAAACCTCCAAACAGTGGATCGTCTACGGCAAACGCCGGGAACCCGAAGTCTTTTATGCTTTTGGAGAACGCAACCACATGGTCAAGCACCTGGAACGGCTCATGGCCCGGGGAAGCGTGGCATTTGAAAACGACCGCTATTATCTGCTTTGAGTCGACAGCCGTTATGGAATACCGCCGCACATAGGAGGATGAAATGCTGGAAAGAACCTGGGAGAAAACCGTATGGCCGCAAACCGAGCCCATGGTGCCCGAACCGACCTCCCGGCCCATTTTCGAGGAGATTCGTCACCAGGCCGCCGCACTGCCCGACAAAACGGCGATCAATTTTTACGGGTATGAGATTTCCTATAAAATGCTGGACACCCTTTCGGACCGCTTCGCCGCCGCCCTGATCAAGCTTGGCGTGGGCAAGGGGGACCGGGTGGGCATCTACCTGGAGAACTGCCCGCAGTTCGCCATCGCCTTTTACGGCATTCTCAAAATCGGGGCCGTGGTGGTCACATGCAGTCCCATGTATAAAACCGAGGAGCTGGAACACGAGCTCAAGGATGCCGGGGTTTGCGCCCTGCTTCTGGAAGATCCGCTCTACCCGGTCCTGGCGGCGGTCTCCGCAGAAGCCCGGCCGGAGCACGTTATCGTAACCTCTTTTTCCGATTTTCTCCCCGAGACGCCCACGATTGCCCTGCACGAGACCATGTCGGCCGAGAAACAGACAATCGAGGGCACCCTCGACCTGATGGCTCTGCTGGAGGGCGCCGCCGGCGATTCGCTGCCCGAGGTGGCTATCGAGACGGACGACCTGGCCCTGCTCCAGTATACGGCCGGCACCACCGGCATGCCCAAGGGCGCCATGCTTACCCATGGGAACCTGGCCGTGCATGGGCAAGCGGTCCGCCACTATTACGAATATGCCGAGGACGACGTCCATCTGCTGCTGCTGCCCATCTTCCACGTAACCGGCCTGGACATCGCCCTGAACCCGGCCCTGGCCCAGGGCAGCACCCTGATCATGTTCGCCCGCTTTGATCTGGCCGCCATGTTGGATGTCATCGGGCGATTCAAGGTGACCACCATGGTCACCATCGCACCCATCAACGTGGCGGTGATCAGTTTGCCCAATCTGGACAACTTCGATTTTTCCTCACTGCGCCTGGTGCTTTCCGGGGGCGCACCGGTACCGGTGGAGGTTCACCGGAAATGGGAGGCGGCCACCGGCGCACCGCTGGTGGAAGGCTACGGGCTGAGTGAATGCACCGGCGGCATCATCGGCAACAACCGCCAGAACCGCCGTCCCGGCAGCGTGGGCGCGCCGGTTTACTTCCACGACATCCGCCTGGTGGGCATCGACACGGGAGAAGATGTGGGAGTGGGTCAGCCCGGAGAGTTGTTGATCAAGGGTCCCTGCGTGATGAAGGGCTACTGGCGGGCCGGGGACCAGACCCGCTCGGCACTCACCGAGGACGGTTGGTTGAAGACCGGCGACATCGCCGAGGTGGACGAGAACGGCTGGGTCAGCATCGTTGGTCGCTGCAAGGAGATGATCAAGGTATCGGGATATTCGGTCTTCCTGGCCGAAATCGACGCCGTGCTGGCCCGGCATCCGGCGGTTTCCGAGGCGGTCACCATCGGTGTTCCCCATCCCTATCGGGGTGAGGAGCCCAAGGGCTTCGTGCTCCTCGCCCCCGGCTACACGGGCACGGTGAGCGAAGATGAAATCCTCGAATTCTGTAAATCCCAGATGGCGGCCTACAAACGCCCCCGGGAAATCGTCTTCGTGGACAGTCTTCCCAAAAGCGGGGCCGGCAAGGTGCTAAGACGACAATTGGTCGGATAGGATCAAGTAAATCCTGTAAGGTTTTCAATACGACAAAGAGAAAATGAACACTTTCAAGGAGGATTGAGAAATGGCAAAAAAAGTGGATGTGGTAGTCATCGGTTCCGGTGTTTCCGGCCTGGGTTCGGCAAGTCTTCTGGCCAAGGATTTCAACCAGAAGGTCCTGGTCCTGGAGAAGCTCCCCTTTATCGGCGGACGGCTGGCATCCTGGGTGGGAAAAGGCGACAAGGTCTATATCGACGGACTGGAAAGGGACGCCAACGGCTTTCGGCGCGACATGGCCATGCTCGGCGCCTGGTCACCGCGCTGCACCCCGGATCTTAAAACCTGCTTCGAGAAAGGGCTTTTCGACGGCACGACACTGGACCTGGGCCACGGCCTGTTCTGGGGCAACAAGGGCAAGATCCGCTGCCTGATGGACTACCTGGACAAACCGGTGGAGCTGCCCTGCAATGTGGGTTTCGCCTTCGTAGATTACAAAAACGGTAACCAGGCCTTTCAGGTCGGCAAGGGCGAGCCCTACCAGTGGATGAGCCCCGAAGGGTTCAAATCGACCATGAAGGCCCTGCGGGACATGGCTCTGTTGACCATGGACGATATCGGCAAGACCCGTCACATGTCCTTCGAGGCCTGGCTCCAGGCCAGAAACGTGACCAAGGAAGCCTACGATTACATCAAGGTGCTCGCCGCCTCCCAGACCGGCCAGGCCGATCTGAATCTCACTCCCGCGCCCGACGTGCTGGTGCACATGGCCACGGCCGTCCCCATCAAAATGAACCTGGTGGAGGGCTCCTGTGCCTCCGTGCCCAATCCTGGAACCATCTCCTTCGCCCTGCTGATGGAGAAAGTCATCAAGGCCAACGGCGGCGATGTACTCAGGGGCTGCCCGGTGGTGGACGTGATCATCGAGAACGGCGTGGCCAAGGGCGTTACCTATCAATCCTGCGACGGATTCGAAACGGTTTATGCCGACAAGGTAATCTGCAACATCCCCTCCAAGCAGATGCTCAACCTGATTCACCCCCGCTATTTCCCCCAGGACGTCGTCGATCGCATTCAGCAGAAATTCTGGGGCGCGGGCATGATCACGGGCCTGGGCAACATGAGATCGGACATCTGGGCCGAACGGGGCATCGAGGAGCGCAGCTTCATCTACATGCCCGATGTCATCAGCGCCGATGAAGGCTTCAGTGGCTGCGTCGATATGGTCCTGTGGAATCTGGCCAAGGTCAACGAAGGGTTCAACGCCAATCCCGATCTCACCGGAGAAACGGGCAGCGCCCCCGACAGCAAGCACGGCTGGATCTTCTCCACGGCCCTGACCCACGAAGAGATGCGCAACGCCCGCAAGGTCGATCTTGTCATGGACTGGAACGAGAACTGGTGGAAGGAAACCTTTGGCGCCGACAAATGGGAATCGGAAATGGACTTTTTGCTCTGGATGTGCTGCGATCACGCCTTTGCCTGGATACAGCCCATCGGCACCGACCGCGTGGACGTCAAGTCTCCCGACGTCGAAGGGCTCTACTTCACCGGCGACCAGTACGGCAAAAGACTTTTAGGCTGCGGCGTGGATGCGGCCGCCCTGAGCGCAACGATGACCGTTGACAGCATCATGGGTTCCAACACCGAGGAAAAAGTTTTTCCGGCCTACCACCGTGGGATGCCCTGAAATTGAACCGAGTAAACCGTTTCGGACGCACCTTTGCGCCCGAAACCCAATACAGAAAGGATAAGAGAGCGCATGGCACAAGTTACCGCAGATCGCAGAGATATCGATTTTGTTCTCTATGAGCAGTTTGATGCCGAAGCGATTCTTGAAAAAGAGCGATACCAGGAATTCAACCGCAAAATGTTCGATCTGATGCTCAAGGAGGCGAGCAGTTTCGCCGCCAAGGAGATCCTGCCCACTTACGCCGAGGGCGACCGCCAGGGGGCCCGCTTCGAAAACGGCACGGTGACGGCGCCCGAGTGTTACCGTCGCCCGTTCAAACTCTTCCGGGAAGGAGAATGGAGTTCTCTGACCGAGGATCCCGAATACGGGGGACAGGGGCTGCCGCAACTGGTCAACATCGCGGCCAACGAATATCTGTTGGGAACCAACTTCGCCTTCTCCAGCTACACCCTGCTGGGCCACGGCACCGGCAAGATGATCGAGCTGTTTGGCACCGAAAAGCAGAAAGCGTTGTTTCTCAAAAAACTCTACACCGTGGAATGGGGCGGCACCATGCTGCTCACCGAGCCGGGCGCCGGCTCCGACGTAGGCGCGCTGACCACCACCGCCGTGAAAAACGACGACGGCACCTATTCCATCAGCGGCAGCAAAATCTTCATCACCGCCGGCGAGCATGACCTCACCGAGAACATCATCCACCCCGTGCTGGCGCGCATCGAGGGTGCCCCGGCCGGCACCAAGGGGATCTCCCTGTTCATCGTCCCCAAAATCTGGGTCAACGACGACGGCAGCCTGGGCGAGCCCAACGATGTGGTCTGCACCGGCATCGAGGAGAAGATGGGCCTGCACGGCAGCGCCACCTGCAGCCTGACCCTGGGCAGCAAGGACAAATGCCGCGGCTTCCTGCTCGGCGAGGAGAACCAGGGCATGAAGGTGATGTTCCACATGATGAACGAAGCCCGGCTGGGCGTTGGCATCCAGGGGTTCGTGCACGCCTCGGCGGCTTACCTGTATGCTCTCGATTATGCCCGCCAGCGGCTTCAGGGACGCGCCCTGGAGAAAATGCTGGAAAAGGACGCCCCCCAGGTGCCGATCATCCAGCACCCCGACGTGCGGCGCATGCTTTTGTGGATGAAGGCTTATGTGGAGGGAATGCGCAGTTTCTCCTACTTCGTGGCCAACAGCCTGGAACTTTCCGAAATCGCGGACACGGAAGAAGATCGGCAGCACCACAAGAACCTGATCGACCTCTTGACGCCGATTTTGAAAACCTACAACGCCACCCATGGATTCGATGTCTGCATAACCGCCATCCAGGTTTTCGGCGGCTACGGCTACACCCAGGAATATCCGGTGGAACAACTGGCCAGGGACTGCAAGATCGCATCCATCTACGAAGGAACCGACGGCATCCAGGCCATGGACTTTCTGGGCCGCAAACTTGGCATGAAAAAAGGCATGGTGTTCATGGCCTTTGTCGAGCAGGTGCAAAAGGTTATCGAGCGGGCCAAAGCCAGCGAAGCGTTGGCGCAGATCGCCGGAGACCTGGCCAAGGTCGTCGATGAGCTGGCCAAGACCGCCATGCACATGGGCCAGAGTGCCATGTCGCCCAAGTTCAAGACCGCCTTTGCCCATTCGGTACCTTTTCTGGAGATCATGGGCGATGTGATCATGGGCTGGATGCTGCTCTGGCGGGCGGCCGTCGCCAGTGAGAAGATTCAGGCGGGAGCCAAGAAAAAAGACCTCGCCTTCTACGAGGGCCAGATCAAGAGCGCTGAATTCTTTATCCAGGGAGAACTGCCGGTGACCCTAGGCAAGATGCAGGCAATTTTGCGCGGCACTTCGGCGGCAGTGGACATCGACGAGGCTTCGTTTGGAGGATAACTCGCCCATGAAAATCAGAAGGATTTTACCAAGGAGAAACAGGCATGATTAAACGAATTCAAAAGGCCGCGGTCCTCGGCGCCGGCGTCATGGGTGGAGGAATAGCCGCGTTGCTGGCCAGCGCAGGCATCCGCACGCTGCTGATGGACATCGTTCCCTTTGACCTGAAAGATGACGAGAAAAACGACCCGGCAGCGAGAAACCGAATCGCCCAGGCCGGACTGAGGACCCTTCAGTCTTCTCAACCGGCCCTGTTGATGGACCCGTCCGACGCAAGCCGGATCGAACTCGGCAATTTCGAGGACGATTTTAACAAACTGGCCGAGTGCGACTGGATCATCGAAGTGGTGGTCGAAAACCTGAAAATCAAGCAGTCCCTGCTCAAACGAGTGGATGAGGTGCGCGGCCCCGACACCATCGTTTCCACCAACACCTCGGGGATTCCGCTGGCGAAAATTTCCGAGAATCTGAGCCCCGAGTTCCGAAAACATTTTCTGGGAACACACTTCTTCAACCCCGTCAGGTACATGAAGCTTCTGGAACTGATTCCCGGTGAGGACACCCTGCCCGAGGTTTTCGCCTTTATGGCCCGCTTCGGGGAGCGCCGCCTGGGCAAGGGGATCGTCAAGGCCAAGGACACCCCCAATTTCGTGGGAAACCGCATCGGCATCCAGGGCTCCATGAAGACCATGCACCTGATGCTGGAAAAAGGGTTGTCCATCGTCGATGTGGACGCCCTGTTGGGCCCCGTCATGGGCAGGCCCAAGACGGCGGCTTTCAAGACAGGCGATCTGGTGGGCCTGGATATCCTGGGTCATGTGGCCCAAAACACCTACGAGATGATCGAGGGGGACGAGGCCCGCGAGGATTTCACGGTTCCGGCGTTCATCTCCAAGATGATCGAGAAAAACCTGCTGGGCAAGAAGACCCGCGCCGGGTTCTACAAAACCGACTTCACCCCGGAATTCAAGAAAATCCGCAAGGTGATCGATCCCGAGACGCTGGAGTATATTGACGTCGAAAAACCCGACCTGGCCTGCCTGGCCACGGCCAAAAAGATCCCTGATCTGGCCCGGCGCATGAAAGCCGTTGTCTACGCCGACGATCCCGGCGGCCGATTTGCCTGGCTGGCCCTGGCCCACAACCTGATCTATTCGGCCAACCGGATTCCGGAAATTTCCGACACCATCGTCGAAATCGACCGAGCCCTCCGCTGGGGCTTCAATTTCGAGATGGGTCCCTTCGAAACCTGGGACGCCATCGGTGTGGCCGAATCGGTCGAGAAGATGGAACATGACGGTTTGATTGTCCCCGAGAAGGTCAAGGCCATGCTCGCCGCCGGATGCGAAAGCTTCTACAAGACCGAAAACGGGAAATCCTTTTACTACGATTTTGATTCCAAGTCCTACCAGCCCGTCGATGTCGGCGAGGACGCCATCTGCCTGGCCGGCCTGAAAGCCGCGGGCAAGGAAGTCAAATCGTGCGCCTCGGCCTCCCTGGTGGACCTGGGTGACGGGGTGTTCTGCTGTGAGTTTCACACGCGCATGAATGCCTTGAACGGCGAAATATCAGAATTTGTCTCCGACTCGCTGGATTACGTGGCCGCCAATGGCGTGGGGCTGGTGATCGGCAATCAGGCCGGCGGCATGCCGGGCGCGTTCTCGGCCGGGGCCGACATCAAATTTCTCAAGGAGCATGTGGACAACCAGCGCTTCGATGACATCTCCGACTTTATCGCCAAAGGCCAGCAGATCGGCCAGAAGGCCAAGTACGCGCCCTTCCCGGTCGTGGCCGCCCCCTTTGGGCTTACGCTTGGCGGCGGTTGCGAGGTATGCCTGAGCGCCGACCGTATTGTCGCCCACGCCGAGCTGTACATGGGCCTGGTCGAAATCGGCGTCGGCCTGCTGCCGGCCGGCGGCGGATGCCTGAATCTGTGGAAGAAATTCATCAACGGCCTGCCCCATGCGCTTGGCGATGTGGACCGGGCCAAGTGTTTCCTGCCCACCTTCATGGCCATTGCCATGGCCAGAATCTCGACGTCGGCGGCGGACGCCCGCAAGATCGGCTTTCTGGGGCCCAACGACCGCATCGTGGCCAACCGCGATCATCTCGTCGGTGAAGCCAAGCAGGAAGTGCTGAGAATGCTGGCCGACGGCTATGCGCCACCGGTGAAACGATCTCTGAAAGTGTTTGGAGAAGCGGCCCAGGGCATGGTGGGCAGCGAAATGTACAACATGGGGGTGGCGGGTTACGTCACCGAGCATGACGCATTTCTTGCCCGCCGCATCGCCTATGTCATCAGTGGCGGACAGACCCGGACCAATGGCAAGGTGGATGAGGATGCCATTTTGACTTTAGAGCGGGAAGCGTTCATCGACTTTTTAAAGCAAGAAAAAACCGTCGCCCGGATCGACCACATGATCAAAACGGGTAAACCGCTGAGAAATTAGAAACCGCAGCGATCAAGGAGGAAAACCCATGCGAGATGCATATATCGTATCATCGGTCCGGACACCAGGGTGCCGGCGCAACAAAGGCGCCTTGAAGGATACGCTTCCCGACGAACTGATGGCCTTTATTCTGAAACAAGCCGTAGAGAGGGTGCCGGGCCTCGAAAAAAGCGTCGTGGACGACATCATGGTCGGCTGTTCCTTTCCCGAAGCCGAACAGGGATTCGACGTGGGCCGGGTGGCCGGACAGATCGCCGGCTTTCCCATTAACGTTTCCGGCGCGACGGTCAACCGCTTCTGCGCATCCGGCCTGGAAGCCATCGCCATGTCCAGTATGCGGGTGATGACCGGCTGGTCCGATGTGGCCATCGGCGGCGGCGTGGAGTCCATGACCTACGTCACCATGGGTGGCAACCAGCCGCGGCCCAATCCCGGCTACGCCGCCAAACATCCCGAGTTTTTCGCTTCCATGGGCATCACGGCGGAAAATGTCGCCCGGCGCTATAACGTTTCCCGGGAGGATCAGGACGAATTCGCCTACCAATCACACATGAAGGCCGCCTCGGCCCGGGACGAAGGCCGTTTCACGGAGATCGTGCCCACGCCGGCCACCCGCTATGCCGAGCAGGCAAACGGCACTTTTAAGAAAGAGACCTTTTTGCAGTCGGTGGATGACGGTATCCGTGCGGAGACCACGGTCGAGGGGCTGGCCAAGTTGAGGCCGGTTTTCGCCCTCAACGGCACGGTCACGGCGGGCAACTCATCCCAGACGACCGACGGTGCGGCGGCGACGGTGGTCATGAGCGAGGAGATGGTCAAGAAATTGGGCGTCAAACCGATCGCCAAATTGAAATGCTACACCACGGTGGGCTGCCGCTCCGATGAGATGGGGGTCGGCCCCCGGTACGCGGTTCCCAAACTCCTGGAGAAAACCGGTCTCACCATCGATGACATCGGCCTGTGGGAGATCAACGAGGCCTTTGCTTCTCAATCCCTGTACTGCATCCGGGAACTGGGGCTGGACAAATACATGGATCGCATCAACATCAACGGCGGCGCTATTGCCCTAGGCCATCCCCTGGGCTGCTCCGGCGCCAAACTGTGCGCGACCCTTCTGGCCAACATGCAGACCCAAAAGGTCCGCTACGGTGTGGAAACCATGTGCACGGCCTTCGGCATGGGGGCCGCGGCGCTTTTTGAGTTGTGTGAGTAAACGAAAGATCGCGGGACTGTTTTTTTTCACCCTGAACAAATTTTAAAATCGCATCAAGGGCTTGCAATAAAAATTGCAAGCCCTTTGTTTTACCGCAACCCAAGCATTGACGGATTCGTAAAAAGCCCGATATCGGCGCCTGCGCTTCATCCTTCGTCATTGCGGAGTACGATTCGTACACTGCCTTCGGCACCCGCGATAGCGGTATTCCTAAGGATTCGCAAGCCTTGATCTCGGGCTTCTTACGAATCCTCCCGAACGGCGACTTTTTACGAGTTCATCAAGCATTGGGCTGAATCAACCGCCCCCTTTGCCACGCGTTGGGTGCCGCCATCGCCGCCCCTAATAAAAGGCTAACAATTATCGGTGTACGCTTTTTTCTTGTTTCCCGGTCCGAATTCAAAATAGAGTCGTATATCGCATAAGGCCATATTGACAACACACAAAAGGAGAAAAAAATGGCAGCCAAAAAGATCCTGATGTTTGTCGGAGATTTCGTCGAGGATTACGAGGCCATGGTCCCGTTTCAAATGCTGGTGATGGTCGGCCACCATGTGGACACGGTCTGTCCGGACAAAAAGGAAGGAGACACGGTAAAAACCGCGATTCACGATTTCGAGGGCGACCAGACCTATTCAGAAAAAGTGGGCCACAATTTTCCGATCACCGCCGACTTCGATTCGGTGGCGTCGGCCGATTACGACGCCTTGATCATCCCCGGCGGCCGCGCTCCCGAATACCTGCGGCTGAACGAGAAAATCATCAAACTGACCCAGGAATTTTTCAATGCCGGCAAGCCCATCGCCTCCATCTGCCATGGGCCTCAAATTCTCGCGGCGGCCGGCATTCTTTCCGGCAAGACCTGCTCCGCCTACCCGGCCGTGAGCCCGGATATCGATCAGGCCGGCGGGAAATGGGCGGCAAACAACGAGACCTTCACCGATGCGCATGTGGACGGGAATCTGGTCAGCGCCCCTGCGTGGCCGGCGCATCCCGCATGGATTCGGAAATTCCTGGATCTGTTGGGGACCAAAATCGAGCTTTGATCGATAAAGGATAGATAAAAATCAGGATTGGTTGCTATCGGGACAAGCCGTCTGCTTTTGGCCCTCGGCCAGTGCCGAGCGATGGCTTTCCCGGGCAGCCACCTCCGGTTGAATCCGCCAGGTATAAAGCGGCGAGAGAAGGTAAAAAATCATGTACGCCAGACAAATCTGGCCGAAAATGGGCGTGAACATGCTGACACACAACAAAATCAGATTGACGCGCCCAAACCATGGCACCCGACTCATGGTCCGGCCCAGGTGAATGTAGCGGATCGGATAGACATTCATGATCACGCCGGCGAACACCATCGTGACCATTGCAAAAATGCCCCAAAAATCGATTCGCTGGGAGGAGAGCGCCAAGGCATGATCGAAAATGACTAATGGCGACAGCACCAGCATGGCCCCTGCCGGAGAAGGCAACCCCTTGAAAAATCCCGGGATGGGTGTTTTATCCAGGGTGAAATAGATCAGCCGGCAAATCCCCGCCGCCGCGTAAAAAACGGCAATCCAGCCGATGGGCATGTCACCGAATCGGCCCTCACCAAACTGACTGAGAATAATATAAAAAATCCAGGCCGGCACAATGCAGAAGCTGATGCCGTCGGCCAGATCGTCCATGATGCTGCCCATGTTGATTTTTTTACGGGGATACTCATCGGGGAGCGGTTCGGTCAGACCCAACCGACGGGCGACGGCCCCATCCAGCTTATCGAAAGTGGCGGCTCCGATCATCATCAGATAGGATTCGCGCATGCGCCCCTGATAGGCGAAAAAAACGGCAATCAAGCCCATCAGGGCATTCATCACGGTCAGAGCGTTGGGAAAAACCGAAAGGATCTTGCGCCGCAGAAGATGGTCGCCGAAGCAAAGCTCATCCAGGCAGGCCGTGCCGTACTTCCGGCAATACCCGGCAATGGAGCCCAGATTGATAATGAAAAACAAAATTTCCACAAAGAGCAAAATTCTCAGCGAAACGTTTCCCAGATAGGAAATTCGAAAATAGATCCACGATTCCGGCCCCTCGGGAATATAAAAGGCATAGGCATAGAGCAGCGCACTGACCGGTGCGGCGACGATGGTACGCATCCGGTTGTACTCGCTGCTTTCGGGCTCAACCCCCTGACGGATGGCAAACCCGCGCATGAAGGTGGCGAAACTGTCCCGCACCAACACTGTGACACAAAGAATCAGGACAAAAATGGCGTTGAGCAATTGTCCCCGTGTGGGATCGGTTTCCGAGACCAGCAGACGCCACATCATCCCCGCGGAAATCACGGGAAAAATAATCGAGTAAACCAGCTTGTCCATCAACCGGTCGGCCAGGGGCGCAAGGGGCGCATTGGGCCGGAAGCGGGCCGAAAACCATCCGTCGACCAGATCGAAGATCATGGAAAGGATCAGAAAAGAGACACCGACGGTGTAGACCACCGGATTCCTGCCCCACATGACGGTGATGGCGCAGATCATGCCGCCGAAGACCAGAAAAGGACGACTATAGACAAGTAAGGCCGCCAATCTTGACGGCAACGGAATTTTTTCTGTCATGAAAACCAGGCCCAATTGGCGTTGAATGCAGGTAACCGCAAGCCTTGCGACAAGCTTGCTGGGCACATCATAAAAGGATTGCCACAGGGAGTCAAGGCGCTACAGACGTGGGAGCAGCCGACAAATCCATTTTTCGCATGATATCATAAGATATTCAACGGTCTGAGGCGTTCAGGCGTCCGGAGCGGTCGTCTGATCTCGCTGAATACTCTGGACAGCGGGAATGATCAGGGATTGATTGGCCTGCAGGGTGGCCAGATCCACCCCCCGGTTATACTGCTGGAGAAGCCATACCGGCAATTTGAATTTCTTATGACACAGGGACCAGTAGCTGTCGCCCGGCTGGACTCGATAGCGCTGGGTCTCCTCCACCTTGAACGCGGCAAAGAATTCCTTCTGCAACGTTTCGTGAAACGACAGGCGGCGGGATTCGAAAAGATCGGCCGACACACGCCCCAGCGGGATGCGGACCTTCTGGTGCAATTTCAAGGGTCTTCCAAAAGGTATCCCGTTCAACCGGCGAATCTGAGAGGCCCGCACACCGGCCCACTCGGCATAGTGACCAATGGTCTCCTTGACGCGGACATGCAGCGTTCCGACCGGCTTTTTCACTCCCTTTTCGACACGGGCAAAGGCAAACGCGTTTTCGTCGGCCGCGGGTTGTGCACTGGCGACCAACGGCTTGGCCAGCGGCACCGGTTCAGGCTCCGGCTGCCGGATTGCTACAATCGTTTCTTCGATCCGTTCGGCGGGTGTCGGCCCCGGACGGCGGGAAACGCCCATTTCGCCCGCCACGGGAAGGGATGCCGAAACAATCGCTTGATCCGGTTGCGGCAGTTTTTTCAAGACGGTCGATTTGTCCGCGCGCTTCTCCGCCCCTTCCGGCAGGGGCTCCTTTTGGGCAAGGACCGGCTTTTTGACCTGGGGAATGCGCAACCGCTGGCGAACGTATACCGTGGCCCGCCCGTCGAGATTGTTGGCGAGCACCAGATCGTTTAGGCTGACGTTGTGCATGCGCGCGACTTTGCCGGCCGTGTCGCCGCGCTGAACCCTGTAGAAAAGGCTGGGCTTCTGTTTATCGTGGTAGATATCGGACAGCATGCCCGCCAGACAGTTGTCTTCGCTGAACGCGGCGGTGCCCGGCAGGTTGAGCCGGTAATCCTTGGGAATTCGTTTTTGACCGTTCAGCACCGGCCCCCGCAGGGCGGGGTTGAGCGCCCGCAGCTTTGTCTCCTCCACGCCGAGATGCCGACAAAGCTCGTCAATCGCGACAAATCCGTCCAGGCACACGGAAGCGTGGGATACGGGGGCGGCCAGTTCCAGCTCGCCGAAGTACTGCCGGTAATTCATGGCGACCTTGCGGGCGGCCAGAAATTCGGAGTAAAAATTGCGCGAGGCGAATTTGAACGACCGGCTTTTATATGCCTTGAAAATGGACGGATAGTCTCCATGAACATCCTTGGCCCGCTGCATGCCGGCTGCGCCGTGATTGTAGGCGGTAATGGCCAGGGGCCAGGTGCCCAGCTTCTCGTAGTTGTCCTTAAGCAGATCGGCGGCCGCATAAGTGGCGGCAATGGGGTCCAGCCGCTCGTCCAGAAGATGATCAACGGTCATGAAACGCCTGCCCGTGGAACGGGTGAACTGCCACATCCCCGCAGCGCCGGATTTGCTGTAAGCGTTGATATCAAAGGAGGACTCCACATGGGGCAGATAGGCGAGGTCTTCGGGCAGGCCCTGGGACAATAAAATGGCGCGAATCCGGTCGATATAGGCCCCGGAGCGCACCAGCCCTTCCTGAAACCGATTCTTCTGGCCGAGTTGGAGGCGTACCCGGCGGCCGGCCTTCAAGAACGTTTGCGCGTCGGCCTCTTCCCCGAAAAGAGCGGCCACGCGCAGGCAGTCCGCATCCTGACAGGAAGGGTCTTCAGCCAGGCGTTTAAGGATGCCGGTGTAGGTCTTTGATGCCTTTTTCATGCGAGCCCGATTGGTCTCGCGGGCACCCGGCGTCCCCTTGGGCACCAGATCGATGACGTCGTAAACGATGTCCAGCTTCAGGTTATCATGGACAACGGCCTGGGTGGTGGTATAGCGCGCGTAAATGGTTGTCCAAAATGAAACATTGGGGTCAAGAATCGTGAACTCGGGAAAGGGCGATTCTTCGGCATACCCAGGCACGGACAGTGCACACAGTACAGCGAGAACAAGAACAAAACAGGCGAAAAAGCGTTTGTGAACCATCACGGACTCCATTCTCCCTTTACCTAAGTTTATCCGCCTTGGGGCAAAAAACTTGAATACAGACAATCCATGTGCGTATCCTAGGCCGTCTGTTTGAACGTGAACGCCGTTGATGAAAGGGGCCGCCAATGAACCTGCAGCGCACGATGATCCGGCCATACCTGGCTGTCCGCCATGGGTTTCATCGCCTCACCGGTACAGGCGCTTTCGGGCGGGACAGGGCCCGCTATCTGGATAGCTCGCCCGATCCCCGATGGAACCCGCTGAAAAAAAGCATCTGGAAGCATCACGTCAAACAATACCACGAATCGTCCTGTTCCGTGGCATCCGTGGTGGCATGCATCAAC
The DNA here is from genome assembly GCA_963668455.2 of uncultured Desulfosarcina sp. GTDB lineage: Bacteria > Desulfobacterota > Desulfobacteria > Desulfobacterales > Desulfosarcinaceae > Desulfosarcina. The sequence goes on along the minus strand of CAXXOY010000004.1, from coordinate 824,905 downwards.
GCCCTTCGCTCGCTGGCCGGCGGTGAAATCCGGCCGATAACCCAGCTTGAAATTCTCGACCGGGTAACCACCGGCCACTGGAAAGCACGCATGAGTGAAAACGGGCACAACGGGCGCCGGGGACTACCGTTGCCCCTCCTGGGCCGGGTGGTCGCCGACAGTATCGCGATCTATGGCCTGAGGGTCCGATCGGTGGAGGCTGTTGCCGCGCCCAAAGAGAAGTCGGCCGCATCGGCCGCCCTGGCCGTTCTGAAAAGACGGCTTAACGCCTTTGACCGGCAAGGCGAGGGATTGATTATCGCTCATTTCGATCAGGGGGCGTTCGTTCCCACGCCGAACATTCCTCATATTTCGCCGGTGGGCGCCTATGACGCCCGCACCCGAAGGATCACGGTTCTGGACGTGGACCCTGATGAAAAACAGCCCTACGAGATCTCGCTGGAGACCTTCTACAAGGGGTTGTCATCCAATTATCACCACATGTTCAGTCCGTTTGGCTACAACGGAGGTGGATATGTTTATGTTCGGGTCCGTTGATCGGGCGGCAAGACGTTCCAGCACCCAAAGCGACGATGCCACCATGAAGATAATGACTGTTATCAGTACATTCTACAGAATTCATCCGAGTTGTAAACCGACTTTTACAACTTGTCCGACATCGGGTTGCCTTTCGGCGGCGCCTTCGAAAGATTGTTCCCATGAGAAATGAATCCTCTCTTCCCCTGGTCAGTGCGATCATTCCCGTGTTCAACCGGGCCTGGTCCCTGAAAAGAGCGCTCGACTCGGTCCTTGCCCAGGAGGATGCAAACCTGGAAACCATCGTCGTGGATGACGGTTCCACGGACGAAACACCAACGCTGTTATCGGCCTACGAGGACCGCATTCGTGTTATTCGCCAGGAGAATCAAGGGGTCAGCGCGGCGCGCAATACCGGTATCCGCGCCGCCAGGGGAGAATTGATCACGCTGCTGGACTCGGACGATGCCTGGCTGCCGGGAAAAATAAAGGCCCAGGTGGCGTTCTTCGACACCCATCCCGATGTTCTCATCTGCCAGACCGAAGAGATATGGGTGCGCAACGGCAAGCGCGTCAATCCCCGGAGGCATCATAAAAAACGGCGCGGAATGATCTTCGAGCCGTCTTTGAACCTTTGCCTGATCAGCCCCTCGGCGGTGATGATGCGACGGCGGTTATTCGATGACGTGGGCTTTTTCGACGAGGATTTGCCGGCCTGTGAGGATTACGATCTGTGGCTGCGCACCACCTGGAAGCATTCGGTCGAGTTGATCGACACCCCGCTGATCGTCAAACACGGCGGCCATGCCGATCAACTATCGGCCATGCCGGGCCTGGATTGCTACCGTATCCAGGCCATCGTCAAGATCCTGCGCCGGGGAGTGCTTTCGAAAAAACAAACGGCGGCGGCCCAGGACGTTCTTTCCCAAAAGTGCGCCATCTATGCCGCCGGCTGCCGCAAACGGGGCCGCAACCGGGAGGCGGAGGATTACGAACGGCTGCCCTTCAACTGGCAGGCCGGCAATTTGAAGGACTTCGCGAAGAAATGAAAACGCCGTTTTCGCATGGGCAGCACCGGGCCGCCATGGGGATGGGCCAATGGCAACGAGGCAACCTGATCCTCCACCGCGACCTTGACCACCTTCTCCTTCTTAACCAGGACCAGACCGATCAAGGCAAATCCCATGTTGATCGCACTCCAGAAGGCGAACAGGCCGAAAGGCGTTTTTAAAAGGGACATCGCCCCGGAAGCCAGAATGGGGCTGACGCTGGCGCCGATGCCGTAGGAAAGCAGCAGACAGGCGCTGACGGCAACCGTCTGCCTGCCTTCGAAAACGTCATGCGCCCGTGCCACGGCCAACGGATAGACCGCGAAAATCAAAGTCCCCATGGCGCCCATGCTGACGGCAAAAAGGCCGGGGGAAGTCTGCTTGAAGAAAAACATGAACCCGCTGGCCACGGCAATCAACGAGACAATAATGGAAAGAACGACCGTCCGGTCGAATCGATCCGAAAGGGTGCCCACGATCCACTGTGCCGCCAACCCGCAGAAAACCGTGACGGTCATGATCCAGGAGAGCTGATACGGCGTCATGCCGATGTCCGAGCAGACAACCGGCATCAGCGAGTAAAAAGAACCATTGGTCATGCCCGCCGCCATGCAGCCCAGCATGCCCACGGGGGCGGTTTTAAAAATCGCGTAAAACTCGACTTTCTTTCTCTCGGGCAACCGTGGCTGGACACTTTCCGTGGCCGAAACCGGAATCATGCAAAGAGCGAAAATGACACCGGCGATGATGAAAAGCGTATTTGCCTGGATATCACCGGCGTTGAGCAACTGCTGGCCGATACCGATGCCCAGATAGCTCAAGATCAGATAAACGGAAAAAACCCTTCCGCGGTATTGAGGTTCGGCGCATTCGTTGAGCCAGCTTTCGATGACCATGAACATGCCGAAGCTGGTGATCCCGCATAGAAACCGCAGAACGCACCAGAAAACGACGGAAAGATACAGCCCATGCATCAGCGCCACCGCGGCGGTGCCGGCGGCGAAAATGGTAAACGCGCGGATATGCCCGATTCGTTCGATCAGATGATGACAAAAAAACGGCCCGGCCAACAGACCGATATAATAACCCGACAAAACGATTCCGTTGGTGACCAGGGAGACGTTCTCCAGAGCCATGCGTGTACTCAGTAAGGTACCTAAAAGCCCGTTGCCGATCAGAAAGATAAATGTTGCCGCGAACAGCGCCCCGAAAGATGAAATAGCCTTGCTCATAACGATCCCTGTCGGATTTGACAAAAATGGTCCCAGGTCACGGCATGTCCGATCATGCCGGTGGTGGTCTTGCCCTCATTGAGACGGTTCTCCATGGAAAGCAACTCCTCCAAAAGCAAAAACCGTGACAACCCATGCCTTGGTTTGTCGGGCCACTTAAAAAAAAGATCGACTGGCGAAACATGTTGTGTGGCTGGTTAATAACAATCTTAATTTTCAATTAGTTATCGTTTTCTCAACCATACATCAGGCTGAGTCTGTATAGGGGCGGCCATGACCGTCATCGGCCCCTTGTCTTCTTTCGGGCAAAACAATGGCCATCTCATCGGAACCGGCGATTCCGGATTCGTAAAAAACCGGAACCGAAGTTACCGGTTTTTTCCATTTCTGCCCCAGAAGAAATACTTTTACGATATAATATCAAAGCATTATATTTTTGGCGCACTCATTGCTTTTTTTCACGGTGCCGGATCTAACATGATCCGAACAAGCACACGATAACCTTGTGAACGTCAATCAATCAGGAGTGGATCGGCATGAGTAAAAAGGTCAAATCGTCAATGCAATCGCTGGTCGGCATTGTCATCCCCTACGCATGGGACGAAAACGATCAGGTTTGCCGGGTCTCGCTGTCGGCAACGGATGACGAAGAGTACATCATCGAAAACGGAGATCGGTTTTTAGACGTGGTTCAGAAACCGATCCGGGCCATGGGCCTTGTCAAAAGCGCCAAGAAAGCCCACCGGACGATCGCCATTAAAAAGTTCGAAATTCTTGATGGGGTTTGCGTAGAGGAATAAACGGAATCGAAGGGATTTGAACCTTGGAAAGAATCGAAACGGCCGTCAGCACATACATGACACGGGAACAGCTGGATTTTTTCCGCCAGTTGCTTGAAAACGAGCTAGACGAGCTGCGCCAAAAAGCGGGAATTGCTATCATTGAACTGTTGGGCGCCACGGCGGACGGCGCACCGGACCCGCTGGACCGGGCCAGCCTGGACAGTTGTCACAAGGACAAATTACGGATCCGCAGCCGGGAAAGCCGACTGATTAAAAAGATCGAGGCCAGTCTCGAAGCCATCGAGGACGGCACCTACGGCATCTGCCTGGATTGCGAAGAACCGATCTCTATCGAACGCCTCAAGGCCAGACCGATGACGAACTATTGCATTGTCTGTAAAAACCGTCGGGAAGCCTACGAGAAGCTTACGGGGTAAATAGCCGCCACGGCCCAGAACCCCGCAACCCATAATTTCCTCTATCCGTGGGCTTTCATCGCTATCGCCATTTTGGAAAAATTTCACGAAATACGGCCCTGGTCGCTTTTACAGGGTGACCGCATTTGGGAAATGGTTCTATTTTTATCCCCCCCCTCGACCCTCAATGTTGTTGAAAAATCCAAATGCGGTTGCCCTGGTCGTTTTTAAGCTTGTCTTTGATCCATTGATGTGACAAAGGCAACGATGATTAAAAAAGCTTAGACACCGGGGCGGCCAGGACAACCCGACCGCCGTCCAACGCGAACGTTTCCTTCTTTTGCCCATGGACGCAATTTTACTATCCACGCGTAACGCTCAGACACGCCAGACGGTCCGCGACATCATGTCCGCCACCAGCCGGCTGATTATTGCCGATACCCCGGCGCTGTTGTGGAAAAACCTCAAGGACGTGGCCGGCGATTGTCTCTTTATCGACCTTTGCCAAATGGAGAAACTGGCCGAGGACATGGGTGCGCCCGAGCATCCCGAGGCGGTCATCGAAAAAATCAGAAAGCTGCGGCCGAGCATCGGAATCGTCATCATCACCGCCAACGCAACCGTTCGCAAGGCCGTGGCCTATATGAAGAATGGGGCCAGTAATTATATCACCGAGCCGGTCAACGCGGAAGAGATACAGCTGGTCATGGATGAAATCTCGCGGGAATGGCGCCAGAAGTCCGAACTGACCTACCTCAGGGAGCGCCTCTGGCGGGAAGACACCCTGGACCATGTGAAAGCCCTCAGCCCGTCGATGAGCAAGGTGCTTGACAATGTACGTTCCGTGGCCCCCACCAAGGCCACGGTGCTGCTTCTGGGGGAGACCGGAACGGGAAAAAGTTTCACCGCCAAAATGATCCACAAGCTAAGCAACCGCATGGCCGGCCCTTTTATCATCGTCCACTGTGGGGCCATCCCGGACACGTTGATCGAAAGCGAGTTGTTCGGGCACGAAAAGGGCGCTTTCACCGGCGCTCACCGGCGCAAATCGGGAAAGTTCGAGCTGGCCGGCGGGGGCACCATTTTCCTGGACGAGATCGGCACGGTGACCCCGGCCGCGCAAGTCAAGCTGCTGACCGTGCTCCAGGAGGGAATCTATCAACGGGTGGGCGGCGAGGACGATCTGAAGGTCGATGTGCGCGTGATCGCCGCTTCCAACAGCGATCTGAAGCAAATGTGCACCGAAGGCACCTTTCGCAAGGATCTGTATTATCGCCTCAATGTGTTTCCCATCACCATCCCCCAGCTTTGCCAGCGCAAGGAAGATATCCCTTTGTTCGTGGATTTTTTCATCCAGCGTTTCAATCAATTCAACGGCAAACAGATCGGTGGCGTTCACCCCGATGTGATGCAGGCCCTGTTGCGGTACGACTGGCCGGGCAACCTGAGGGAGCTCGAAAATTTACTGGAGCGCGCCCATATTCTGGAATCGGCATCGGAGCTGACCCCCGAGAGTTTTCCTTCCGAGCTGTTCGAGCATGCCGAGCCGGTGGCGGAGATCGCCATCGACGCCAGCGAGACCCTGGCCTCGGCCAGAAAAAAGGCCCTTGAGGAGACCGAGCGCCGCTATCTCAAAGAGGTCCTGACCCGTAACAATGGCAGGATCAACGCCTCGGCCATCGAGGCCGGCATCAGCACCCGGCAGTTGAACAAACTGATGCACAAATATCAGCTGGAAAAAAGTGCTTTTAAAAGCGGTTTCTCTCAAACGACCCGACCGGATTTGCCATAACGGAATTCCAAGTTCCGATTCGCCTGCCGCTACCGGCCATGCCGCTTTGCCGTCATTGTCTCCCCTTATGGAGGCAATTCCACAACCCATCGTTTCCGCTTGCTTTTTCCTCAATCTCAAACTCTTTCAACACAGGTAAAAATCCCCTTACCGAGATCGTCAAACTGGTATGCTTTTTGGTTAACGGTGATATCGGCACGCATCCGGTACGACAAACGAAACCTACCGGATGCCGGCCTATACCAATAACACAAAAAGGATACCCACCAATGAACTGGAAATTCTGGAAAAAAGCATCCAATCAAAACGGTGTCAAGGAAGCCAAACCGCCAAAAGCTGCCAAACCGAGAGATATTCCCGAGGCGGTTGGCCGTAAAATGGTTGTTTCCATGAAAATCGACCCCGATGTGGTATGGGCACTCAAATATGTCAGCCGTCCCGTGGAAGGTCATAAAAAGGCCCAGGAATTCAGAATATTCTCCTCCGACAAAGCCTTTGGTGCCGGCGTTACCGTTAAGGACTGGTCCTCCCTGGACAATCGGCCCGACCTTATTCTGTATAGCGGGTGCTACGACAGGGAAACCGAAAAAATCGATTTTTCGGTTTCTTGACAAGGTCCTTTTTGGCCTTAATTTTTCAACATCTCATTGGGGCCAACCCCTTAATTCAATACCTACAATCGGGACGAATCACATACCCCCATCAAAGGCCTTGTGGGTGGCGAAAGCTCCGGCAGGCCCGTTAAAAAATCAATCTTATTGAAAAACAATAGGAGGCAAAATGAAGGTCAAACCGTTGAATGACAGGCTACTGGTAGTGCGTGTCGAAGAAGAGCAGAAAACCAAGGGCGGCATCATCATCCCGGACACGGCCAAGGAAAAACCCATGGAAGGCAAAGTCGTTGCCGTGGGTTCAGGAAAGCTCGACGAAAAAGGCAAGCGGGTACCTCTGGATGTCAAGGTCGGCGACCGCGTGCTTTTCTCCAAATATGCCGGTACGGAAATCAAGATCGACAGTGTCGAACATCTTTTTATGCGTGAAGATGATATTCTCGGTGTGTTGGAATAGGAGGAATAGCAATGTCTGCAAAAAAAATTATTTATGGATCCGCTGCCCGTGAAGCCATGCTCAAGGGCGTCAACACCCTGGCCAATGCGGTCAAAGTCACCTTGGGCCCCAAGGGCAATAACGCGGTTCTGGACAAAACCTATGGTGCGCCGCTGGTCACCAAGGACGGCGTCACCGTGGCCAAGGAAATTGAAATCACCGACAAATTCGAGAACATGGGGGCCCAGATGGTCCGGGAAGTGGCCAGCAAGACCAGCGACGTGGCCGGCGACGGAACCACCACGGCAACGGTTCTGGCCCAGGCCATTTACACCGAAGGACAGAAATTGGTGGCCGCCGGAGCCAACCCCATGGCCATCAAGCGCGGCATCGACATGGGCGCCGGTGTCGTGATCGAAGCTTTGAAGAAGCTCTCCAAACCCACCAAGGATCGTAAAGAGATTGAGCAGGTCGGCACGATTTCGGCCAACAATGACGAAACCGTTGGCAAGCTGCTTGCCGACGCCATGGAAAAAGTGGGCAAGGAAGGCGTCATCACCGTGGAAGAGGCCAAAAGCATGGAGACCACCCTCGACATCGTGGAAGGCATGCAGTTCGACCGTGGCTACCTCTCCCCTTATTTTGTGACCAATTCCGAGAAAATGGTCGCCGAGCTGGAAGAGCCCTTCATTCTATTGAATGAGAAGAAAATCTCCAACATGAGGGATCTGCTGCCCGTCCTGGAATCAACGGCCAGGGCCGGCAAGCCGCTTTTGATCATTGCCGAGGATGTGGATGGTGAAGCCCTGGCGACCCTGATCGTCAACAAATTGCGCGGCACCATCAAGGTGGCGGCCGTCAAGGCGCCCGGATTCGGCGACCGCCGCAAGGCCATGCTGGAAGATATCGCCATCCTGACCGGCGGCCAAGTGGTTTCCGAGGATCTGGGCATCAAACTGGAAAGTTTGACTCTCGACGATCTGGGCAAATGCCGCACGGTCAAAATCGATAAGGACAACACCACTATCGTTGACGGCGCCGGCACCAAATCGGCCATTGAGGGCCGGGTCAAACAGATCCGCGCTCAGATCGAGGAGACCAAATCCGATTATGACCGTGAAAAACTTCAGGAACGTCTGGCCAAACTGATCGGCGGCGTGGCCGTGATCAACATCGGCGCGGCCACCGAAACCGAAATGAAGGAGAAAAAGGCCCGCATGGAGGACGCCCTCAACGCTACCCGCGCGGCGGTGGAGGAAGGTGTAGTGCCCGGCGGTGGCGTGGCCCTTTTGCGCGGCATGGGCGCTCTTGACAAACTGAAAGTCACAGGCGAGGAGAAAAACGGTATCGATATTCTCAAGCGCGCCCTTCAGGAGCCGCTGCGCCAGATCGTTACCAATGCCGGACTGGAAGGTTCGGTGGTGGTCAACAAAGTTCTCGAGGGCAAAGACGATTTTGGTTTTAACGCGGCCACCGAAACCTACGAAAATCTGATCGCAGCAGGTGTCATCGACCCCACCAAGGTGGTGCGCTATGCCCTGCAAAATGCCGCTTCGGTTACCGGCCTGATGCTGACCACCGAGGCCATGATCGCCGACAAGCCCGAGAAGAAAAAGGGATCGGCAATTCCCATGGGCGACGATATGTATTAATTCCGAACCGTTGACCGAATTCTAAAAATCAGCAAACCATACCCGCCGTAATGTTTCTTGGCGGGTATGGCTTTTTGTATTCAAGCTCAACAATAAGAGGCCAAGCCCTCACGCCCCCTTTCATAAACCAAAATATTGGCATCCCATTTTGGCGTCACCCCCTCACTTTTCCTTGGCAACCGCTCTTCGGCCTGAACGTTTATCAAATCGCCAAATTTTTCGATCTCTTCCTTTTCAAACCAAATTTCGCGTGATCGAATCTGTTTTTCCACAATAATGGACTTACCACCAGGGAGCATGACTTCCGTGAACGGATGGTAATAACTGACGCGTTCCCGCAACGCCGCCTGGTGGTAAACGACCTTCAGCCGCACCCGTGAAAAATCGATCAACGGCCACAGATCGGCCGAAAAAGAGAGTTGCTCCCGGTTGTTGGAAAGGCTGTAGAATAAGGGATCAACAGCGTGCATGGCGAGTGTGTCGCCGATCTCGCCAATAGCTTCCTTTTGGCCGACAAGGGTCATGCGACGGATGAAGCCGGTTCCGGTGATATCCTCGAAACCGGTTTTGACGAGATCTGCGCCACGCCGCCTGGCCCCCTGGGGCTGGAACTGGTTGCGATAGGTAAATGAACAGTAGTTGATGGGCAGCGCGATGGATTTCTCTAAGGCATGGCGCATCAATTCAAGGGCCGTCAGTTCGGTTTCCAGCACGGTGACCTTGGGGCCGTGGAGAAAGGTGTAGCCGCGTTCGGCAAGCTTTTCACGATTGTACGGGGTGCAGCGGATCTGGTGCAGATTGAGAAAACTCACACCTAATTTCGCGAGCTCGGCAATCAGTTTTCTGGTCTTGGGCAAGTCTTCCGGAATGGCCGGAATCTCCACCGTCACCCACGGAATCACGCCAAGGGCTTTTTCCAGATAATCCAGCCGGTAGTCATTGGCGCTGAGGTCGAAACGGATCTCGTCAAGCCCTCTATCCCTCAAGGCAGACAATTTCTCTTTTGTGGCCAGGCGGCCATTGGTGTACATCCAGGTGTATAGGGCATGATTAACACGAGTCTTCAGGGTGTCCATGAAAGCCAGTACTTTGTCGAAAGTCATGAACGGTTCACCGCCGCTGAAACTGACCCCCCGGATATTGAACCGATTGAGATAATCGGCGTAGTCCTTTGGCTTTTCAAACACAATGGAGTTGGTCATGGGCTGCCCGGCGTCGTTCTGTGACGTCGGGCAGTAAAAGCAACGCGCATTGCAGACGCCGTTGATGAAAAGGCAGGACCACTGCCCTTGTCCGCAAAGCTGGCATCCTGGAGAAAGGGCGTGGGTATACGGCTTTGTCTTCCCAAAAACCCAATGGGCGTCCGGAAAGCGAAAGATGGCGTCAAGCAGGGCCTGCCGAGTAGTGGTGGAAGATATCACCGTTTCCGGTGTCAGCCACCGCATTGCATCGTAGTCATCCGCGTATTCCCTACGGTTGGACACTTGATAATCGAGCACCATCTTTTTTCCTTATTCGCTAGGCGCTATACACTCGCCCTCAAGATCCAATAAAAAACAACGCGCATTTTCATCCACCACCGCAACCCGTGGCAGGGCTTTGATGAAATGCTGCCTCAGGCTGTAGGTATAAGCGCCCTGGGTCGGCACCATCAAAACATCACCCTCCCGGATATCCGTTCCCAGATAGCTGAACCCCCAAATGTCATGGGGCGTGCACAGGGAACCGAAAACATGGCAGGGATGCTCTTCGAGCCCGCTTCTGGTCAGGTTCAGGACCGGGAAGTAATCGGTCTCGAAGCGTTCCCACCCCACCGTGTTGGTGCCGGCATCGACAACCACCATATCCGGGGCCTTGCGATCGACAACGGTGAGCAGAAGGTGCATGGCGTCGTTGCAAATCCAACGACCCGGTTCAAAACAGATGCGACAATGGGACAAATGAGGCAGTTCTTTTTCAACGGCACGGGAAAGCCGCTCGGCAAAAACACCGATACCGGCCGCGGGGTTGAGATGGTATTCTCCCGGATCGCCGGTCAGGAGCCATTCCCCCTGAGGGGGCCAGTACCCGCCGCCGACATCCACGAACCGGCATTGCTCCCAAAACGGCTCCGGCATGACCGACAGGCCCTTGCCCAGCCGTCCAAGAAGTTCGACCTGCGTATCCGGCATCATATTCCAGGAAGAGTGGAATTGCAGGCCTTTGAAATCAAGATAAGGATAATGCTGTACCCTATAGAACAGTTCCGGCAGTTCCTCAAGCAAAATACCGAACTTGCACCACAACCCATTGGGATTGAGGTTCAGGCGTACGCCGACCCTCACCGCCCGCCTCCCCCGCAAAGCGATATCGGCGAGCCGCCGGCACTCTCCGAAACTGTCCAGCAGAACCGTGACCCGATCGTTGTAATGTGTGGCCTGCTCAAGCTCCGCATCAGTCTTCCCCGGCCCGCTGAAGATGATGTCCGAGGCCCCCAAACGGATGGCGGTTTCCAGTTCCACCCCGCTGGAAACATCCAGCCCATACCCCTGATCGAGAAGAACGCCCGAGAGGTAGGGCAGGTTGTTGCTTTTCATGGCATAATAAAAACCGACCCTTGCAAAGCGGGAAAGAAAAGCGCGCTTGAACTGGGCCGCGCGCTCGATGAGGACGGCCTTTTCGACAAGGTACAAAGGCGACCCGAAAGCATTGACGGCAGCCAGATAACGGTCACGGTTGGCCAGGAAGCCCGAGACAAATTCCCGGATGAATTCGGCTGGCAATAAACTTGGCCGGGACTCGCCCATGCTATTGTCTGAAGGCAGGGTCATTCAATTACCACATCAAGGCGGCTCGCCAATCGTTTACATTGAGCGGAAAGCGAGGTTTCACCATCCGGCATGAAAATCACGTGTCCCAGGAACCACGAGTCATAATCCTCGGGCGGCATCCTGATCGCATGCCCGGGCTTACGGATCAGGCTCACTTGTCTGATGTTTTTCTTTTCCGCCAAAGCATTTGCATCAATGCTTTTGAGAATGCCGCTACGATGCGCATGGATACGAAAACCGACCAGCGGCTCGTAGTTCCGATTCTCATTCATCGCCATGGGCCGCCTGGCCGCCACATCAATGGCCAGTCCCAGGATATCCACGCCACCGGCGGCTTCCAGAAGATAGGGCAGGCAGTCCCCGCCCGGCCTTGGAGTCATTTCGATCAGCACGGGCTGCCCATCTTCGAGGAAGTAATCAACCATGCAAATTCCACCCTGGATTCCCAATAGAGAAGCAGCCCTCTGAAGCAGATCGGCCATCTCCGGCCTGCCGTCATCCGGATTTTCACAAAGCGCATAACCGGAGGCCGTACCAAAGAGCATGTCAGGCAGCCTGATTTTGCGGGTCGTTCGCAAAATGGTGGCCCGCCCCTTGTCCAGAAAAAAATCGCAACTGTACTCCGGCCCGTCGATCCACGCTTCGGCCAGCATGCGATACCCGGAGCAGAAGGTATTGGCGAACAGCTCGCTTTCCGTTCGCAAGGCCAGGCCCTCGTTGATCCAATCGTACCCCTGTTCACACTGCTCCCGGGTTTTACAGAAAAAGACCAGTTCGCTACCGCTGCCGCAAAAGGGCTTCAGCACTATTCCCTTACGATGACGGTCCAAAAACTGGAGGATATCCGCTTTCCCGTGGATCGGCTGGGTCAGTGGGCAAGCGATACCGCCATCGCGCCAGATCCGTTTGCAGACATATTTATCCCGGCTGTTTTGAACCGCATCGACACTCGGGTAAGGCAAACCGAAATCAGCGGCCAGCATGGCGGCGGTTTCCATGGCCTCGCAATCGAAGCAGGCAACCCCGCGGACCCTGATCCGCCAATTGGCCAAATGGTTTTTGACAGCCTTTCGGACCGTTTTGTACTCGGTCGAATCCCAGGGGATTTCCTCACCCGCTTCCGGCTTCGGCTCCTTGGCATTCCGGCGCACGGCCGGAGCGGTAAGAAAAACCACCTGATCCGGCCGCGCCAGGCGTACGCGTTCAATATAGTCAGACGTGGTCCCGACGACCAGGACCCGATCGCTTTTACGCATATGCCAAGGCTTTTTCCCGGAGATAAGGGGTCGACATCAGGGACTCCAGAGGCAGATGATTCAGCGCATAAAGCGGCCTTGGCGTCAGGCGGAAGCGCGCCTTCCAGTTGAAATCGCCACAGAGAAAGTCAACCTTTTCAAACCGCTGCCGGCACGACCACTCCAGGTGATGCAGGTTGATAAACTTGGCGATCCCCAGAAAGTTCGAGTTGGTGCCGCCCGCCAGCAGGGTGTAGGAACCGTTGAACATGGCGCCCATATCGACGGCGGCAATCTCGTCCCCCGCGAGGACCGTCGTGATCCTGAGCATGTTCGTATCCCGCAGGAAGGCGGCCAGCCGTTTAAAGGCGTTGTAGAACCGGTTGTCATAAAAATAGGAGTACTCATTGAAGGCATTCATGTTCAGCTGAAACATGGCCTCGATGTCCTCCTCCTGATCGAACCGGAAAGTAAGGCCCTTGGCCTTCAAACGATCGATTTCGGCCAGGATCTTCTTGCGGGATTTCCCGGGAAAGGCGGCCCAGTATTTCTCCATGGAGAATTCATGGCGCGCCGGATGAAAGAGGTAGCCGATTTCATCCTGCTCGACGCTTTCCAGGCTATCCATCAGAGGGCCCATGTTGAGGTAGCGCAGGTTCACGGGGCCGGGAACCGCTTGCAGCATGGCGGTCAAGACCTCCGGCGTCCTAGCGATCAGTCGGTTCTGCTCCAACCAGGTTTTGCCCTGCCAGGTCTCGCCCGGAAAAATCACATAGTTCCCCGAATCCTCGTTCCAGCAAAGAGGCAAAAAGCCTTCCACCCGACCGTTGTTCCTGGCAAGCAGAAAAAGCAGCGGCCGGTCAAAAGCGGCATGAAAGCAAAAGCGCACCGCCCACAAATCGAACAAACCTTCCACGGGCCAGTATTTCTGCCAGGCCGCGCGACACTCATCCGGGTTTCTGAGAATTTCGAGTTCCATATCCCATGCCCCTTTATTGTTAATTGTTATTGCTGTCCGGGAAATTGCCATGGGCGTGCCCGTTGGTTACTTTTCGAGGAAGCGCACAGCATGGTTTGTGCCAAACCCCAAAAGCACCCCTATTTTTTTATTCATTTTAATTTCAAACAGTTAAAAGATGACAGACAAAATGGTTAGCAAATTTTTTCGGTATAGAAATACCGCAAACTATTGTTTCAGCATAATTTTTCTGATAAGTATCCTACCACTAATCATTGTCTCAAGCGACGCAACCAATGCTGATTTAATTATTTAAATTTAATATATAATTTAGACTTTTTTGTTTTTTAACGACTTTATAAAATCGGCATTCCAATACCGATACAGGAAATACACCAATGTTGATACGCCTGGCTTGCGCCATCAAGGAAAAGCCCATCCATTCAACCCTGGAAACAAAAATGGCCGACCTGGATATCCAGCTCCGCTTTTTCAAGCCCCACGGGCTCTCCTGGCAGGCGTTGGCCAGAAGTTGCGCGGATATTTTCGTGGTCAGCAGCTCGCTGATTCCCAAGCCCGTGGAATCCAGCATCGCCCTTCTCAACGACTTGCCGGAAAATCCCATCACCGTTGTCCTACACAACAAGGAGTCCTCCGAGGAGCAGGCCAAGCTACTGGCATCGGGCATCGACCTTGTTCTGTACACCGGCACCCCGCCCGAAAGCCTTGTGGAAGCCCTTGAAAGCACACTGGATTCGCGTCGCCAATACTATTACGCGGATCGTTTTGACCAGCGGGGCCGCTTTCTGCCCCGGCTCAACGATTTCACCTCCAACAGCCGCGAGATGCAGCTTTTCCTGGAGGAGACCCGCCAGATCGTCTCTTCCGATGCCAGCGTCCTTCTTCTGGGCGAAACCGGCGTCGGCAAGGAGCACCTGTCCAAGGCGATCCACGCCGAAAGCCATCGCGCCTCGGGGCCGTTCATCCCCATCAACATGGCCGCCATCCCCGAATCACTGCTGGAAAGTGAGTTGTTCGGCCATGAGCAGGGCGCCTTCACCGGGGCGGTGCGCTCCCGACGGGGAGCCTTCGAGATGGCCCATGGCGGGACGATCTTTCTGGATGAGATCGGGGAGATGCCCCTTCAGATGCAGATCAAACTGTTGCGGGTTCTCCAGGAACTGGAATTCTTCCCCATCGGGGCCGAGAAACCGGTCTGGGTGGATATCCGGGTGATTGCCGCGACCAACAAGAGTCTCGAAGAGGAGGTCGAAAAAGGAAATTTCCGCAAAGATCTCTACTACCGCATAGGTGTGATCACCCTCACCCTGCCTCCCTTGAGAAATCGCAAGGAGGACATCCCCTCCATGGCCAACCACTTTCTAACCATGTACAAGCAGAAGATCGGCCGTGCGATCAAACAATTTTCTCCCAATGCCATGGAAGCGCTCATTGCCTACCACTGGCCGGGAAACATCCGTGAGTTGATGAATGTGATCGAGCGGGCGATCCTGCTTTGCAAATCCGACACGATCTCCATTGACAATCTTCCCAATATTTTTCACCGGCAACTACACATGGAGCACTCATTGGGCGCGGATGCGATCCTGAAGAATATGCAATCCTGGAAGGGGAAAACCCTGCCGGAGGTTCGGGACGCGGTGGTCGCCGGGGTGGAAAAAGCGTATCTGGAGATGGTTTTAAAGAAAACCGGCGGGAAAATCGGGGAGACCGCCGCCATCGCCGGCATCCACCCCCGAGGGCTTTACGATAAGATGCGAAAACTGGGCATCAACAAGGCCGATTTCAAATAAAAGCGGGTTTTTCATCACCGCACAAACCGTGTCCCTCTTTTCGGCATATTTATGATCTTTTGCATCCTTTTACACCGGTCAAGAAATCTGGCTTTTCACTTTAAAAAATGGTAACCCCATTGTAATTTTATAAAGGAGTCAATGAAGATGAAATATATCGCACCATCGATCCTGTCAGCCGATTTTGCAAAATTGGGCGAAGAGATCCGCGCCGTCGAGGAAGCCGGCGCGGATTGGATTCATGTGGATGTCATGGATGGCCACTTCGTGCCCAACATCACCATGGGGCCCTTGATCGCCGAGGCCGTGCGCCGTTCGACAAAACTGACCATCGACGTCCATTTGATGATCTCCAACCCGGATCGTTATATCGCCGATTTCGCCAAGGCCGGGGCCGATTATATCGCCGTCCATCAGGAGACCTGCACCCACCTTCACCGGACCGTTCAACTGATCCGCGAAAAAGGCGCCAAACCGGGCGTGGCCCTGAACCCCTCGACACCGCCGGAAACCCTGGAATGGATCCTCGACGATCTCGATTTTGTGCTTGTCATGAGCGTCAATCCCGGGTTCGGCGGACAACAATTCATCCCCTCTACCCTGGACAAGGTCCGCCGACTGAAAACCATGATCCGGGAGCGGGGACTCTCCACGCTGATTCAGATCGACGGCGGCGTCAACGCCAAAACCATCGCCGACATCTCCCGGGCCGGCGTGGACGTGTTCGTGGCCGGCAGCGCCATTTTCGGCAGCGACGATTACAAGCAAACCATTGCCCAACTCAAGGCGAACTGGTAAGTTATAAAATGGCCAAGGCCAAGCGCAAACGTCCTGCATCGCCCGGTAACCGCGAAGATTCCAGTGGACGGCTGCAATCGGCATTCGAGCACCAGGTGCTTCACGGCTTGATGGCGGAGTGGGAAAATGCGCTCTGGCTCTTGCCCGAGACCTTGCGCCACGAAATCCGCCGTCCTCTTTTCGCCATTCGTTCAATGCCGAGTCGGCTGGGCCTGTGGGACTCCGCCAAGCGTGAAATCGTGCTGAGCCGGGAACTTGTAAGCGGACATGCCTGGGATGACGTCAAAGAGGTTTTGCTCCATGAAATGGCCCATCAAGTTGCCTGCGAGGGACTTGGGGCAGACCGGGAAACCGATCATGGTGACGGCTTTCGAACCGCCTGCGAATTCCTCAGAGCCAATCCCAGGGCCTCGGGCGAGTATCCGACGCTTCACCAGCGATTGCAGCAAGGCGACGCCCTGGATGCGAAAGACCGCATCGCGGTCAAGATCCAGAAACTCATGGCCCTGGCCGAAAGCAACAACCCCAACGAAGCCCGTGCGGCCATGAAAAAGGCCCACGAACTTATTGCGCACCATAATATCGACTTGATTCGTCATGGGAAACCCCAGAACTACACCAGTATTTTCCTGGGTGAGCCACGTCTGAGGCATTTTCGGGAGGCGTATCACTTGGCGCATCTGCTCCAGGACTACTATTTCGTCAAAGGGGTCTGGACCGAGGCCTGGGTGCTGGAAAAAGCGCGTATGGGAAAAGTGCTGGAAATCAACGGCAGCCTTCAAAACGTCCGGATTGCCGAATACCTTTTCGACTGCGTTGGCCAGTATATCGACACGGCCTGGGACGCCTACCGCAAAGGCAAGGGCCTGAACCGCTATCGCAAAACGGACTTTGCCATCGGCGTGATCGAGGGGTTTCGCAGCACATTGGAAAAAGCCTCGGCCGTCACCTTATACGATTCAAACACCGGATTACCGCTCAAAATTGACGATCAGGCCCTGATTCGCTACGTCCATCGGCGCTACCCCAACCTGCGCTCGTTTTCCCGCAAGGGACCGTCCCATGACAGGCAGGTCCTTGAAGACGGGACCGAATGCGGCAAGAAACTGGTCGTGGCTAAAGGCGTCCACCATCATGGGGACTTCAAGGAGCGATTTTTGGATTATCACCGGAAAGGAAATCCGTGAGCAAAAAAAAGACGCCTAATAAAGATCTCCTGAATGTTGTCACCATCGGCGGCGGCAGCGGTCAGTTCGCGCTTCTTTCCGGAATGCGCAAGATTCCTGGCATTCATATCAGCGCGGTGGTTTCCATGATGGACAGCGGCGGCAGCACCGGCCGCCTGCGCGACGAATTGGGAACACTGCCGCCGGGAGACATTTTAAAGTGCATCCTGGCCCTCTCCCCCCACCAGGACGTAGCCAGGGCGATTTTCCAGAAACGTTTCAAGAAAGATCGCCGCCTGAAAGGGCACAACGCCGGCAACATGCTGCTGACCATGCTCTCACGCTACACGGGCAGCTTTCCCGCCGGGGTGCATGCCCTGGCGGAAATTCTGGATGTCCGCGGGGCAATCCTGCCGGTGACCATCGACCGGGCCACCCTGGTGGCGGAGCTGACCGACGGCAGCCGAATCTTCGGGGAAAGCGCCATCGACATGCCCCGCGGCCACCAGCGCGAAACCATCCGCGACGTTTATCTCGTACCCCACCACAGCGATGCCATCTCCGTTTATCCGCCGGTGCTCAAGGCAATCGAAAATGCGGACCTCATTATTCTGGGGCCGGGGGATCTTTTCACCAGCATCATCCCCAATCTTCTCGTTCCGGGCTTGCGGGAAAAGCTGAGCGAGGTCTCGGCCCCCATGTGCCAGATCGTCAACATCATGACCAAGTATGGCGAGACCAACCACTTTCAGGCCTGTGACTTCATCGCCACCCTGGAAAGCTTTACCGGCCGCAAAATATCCGCGGCGATCGTCAACAACAATCGCCCGGAAGAACGGCTGATCAAGCTGTATCGAAAACAGAAGTCGGATTTCGTGGATATCGGGATGGCCGGCGAACATGTCAGCATCATTGCCGAGGATTTACTGGAGACGTCCGGGGACGTGATCCGGCACGATTCGAAAAAGCTTGCCGCCGTGATCGCACGCCTGCTTTCCCAATCAACATATACACAATCGGCGGATTCGACCTGACGCGATTGTTTACGGCGTCTCGCTTTGCGCATCCAGAATACCCCGGGCAACCGCCAGATCGTGGGGTGTGGTGATCTTGATGTTGTTCGGATCTCCGGACACAACGGTCACGGTTTCGCCTGCGAATTCGGCAACCGAAGCGTCATCGGTGGCGGCGAATCCGCTTTTCAACGCAAGTCGGTGAGCGCGCTCGATGAGCGGAATGGAAAAGGTCTGGGGGGTTTGGGCAAGCCTTACGGCCCGCCGATCCAGGGTATTTACAACAAAACCGTTCCCATCCACTGACTTCAGCGTGTCGGTGGCCGGAATGGCCGGAATGCAGGCGCCCGTCTCCCTGACCCCCGTCAGACAACGCTCGATTAGCGATGAAGATACAAACGGCCGCACCCCGTCGTGAATCATGACAATGCCGGTGTCCGTGCCCAGGGCGTTCAATCCGTTTAGGACCGAATCCTGCCGCCGCCTACCGCCGGCCACGAGCTGAATGTCATGGGAAAGGGACAGCGGCCTTAGAATATCGCGCCGGCACATTTCAACATCCTCTTGCGGGATTGTCAGGATGATACGGTCAAGGGCGTCCATACGGTCAAAGGCCAGTACCGTATGGGACACAATCGGCAGGTCGCCCAGGTGCAGGTATTGCTTTTTTTGCGCCGCGCCCATGCGCGAGCCGCTACCGCCAGCAACAATCAGGGCGCAGATCATTTCAGATAGCTCAGCTCTTTGGGGAGCGGAACGCCCTTGCCCATGGAATCTTCACCATAGTTGACGCCGGCCAGAATCCTGATGTCGGCAAGGGCCCTGGCATCGCCCTCGAAGACGACCTCGGTGATTTCCTCCTTCTGGATTTTCCCACCGGCCCATTGAATATCGAGCACGCTGCTGGCATCGAAGCGGTCCTTGCCCACCACCAGCTCGACCTGGCCTCCATAATGCTGAACAATCTTGGCCACCATCAAACTGGGGCGGCTGTGAAAGCCTAGCTTGACCGGAATCCCCACGGTAATCGATTCACGCTCGATATTCTCGTTGAGGATTTCACGGGCCAGCTTCTTGCCGCTGTTAAGATAATGGCAGGCATAATAAAGGCCGTAATTGATGGTTCGATCCAACAGCAGCATGGGATCCACCAGAGAGGTCAATTTGTCCTGGACACGCTTGTAGATGTTTTTATAGCCGGCCTCGGAAAGATGGCGCTCGTAATAATGCAGCAGGCGCCCCATCATCTGCAGCAGATGGAAAACGACCGAGAAATAACTTCTCAGGGATTTGAGTTTGCGATCGCCAAAGCGGAACCCGCCATGAATGACGTAAGTGTCGAACGCGGACTGCAGATTATGCACCAGCATCTCATATCGCCGAATTTCCACCTCGTTGACGCTTGCCGGGACCATGGCAATCATGTCTTCGTTGTTGTAGGGCTCGTAAAAGCCCATGGGATCGAAGCTGGCGGCAATGGATAAGAACTCGTTGGCGATTTTAACGATATTGCGCTTCTGAACGTCCTTGGCGTCGTCATCAATGTCGTATTTCAGCATCTCTCCGGTGGAGATGCCGGGAAAATCCTCGGGCTCAAACCGATCGCTCGGCATGACGATATTCAGCCGGGCCGCTTCGTCTATGATGACGGGCGCGAGGTTGTTGAGCGCCGTGTTAAGCGCACGGTTGGTGTTTTCGCCCTCCATGCGAAAGGGCTCGGCTTCGGGGATATCGTAAAATATCAGACGATTCAGGATATGTTTCTGTGTGTAGGCACCCAGGCTCAAATGCCTGACACTGGCGCACAATTCACGGTACAGGTACCAATCTTCGCTGTTCTTGGCGCCGTGGAAATCGAGAAAATCCTCAAGCACCTGGGAGGTGGACACCAGTTTTGAGTAAAGCTTTTTGGTGAAAACGTGGTCAAGCGTCCGGTGTTCTGAAATATATACGCAACATTTCAAATAATCTTTGGAAAAAATGCGAACCTTCTCGGAAAAAGAGATATCACAAAAAGAACCGTTCACGAGACGCTCCATTCGTCGGATTAATTCGAAGTTGGAAAGGATTAGCGGCTGGAGTACGCCGTAAGCCGAATTCTGTCCCTCCGACCGGTTACCCGGATTCGGAGATGGCGATCATTCATCTGGGATGCCGATTGCCCGGCACCTCTAGCGACCTACCCGGGAGCTTGGGCGGGCCGCCCTCAAGCACTCCCCTATTTGGTCTTGCACCGGGTGGGGTTTACCTAGCTTCCCCGGTCACCCGGGGAACTGGTGCGCTCTTACCGCACCGTTTCACCCTTACCGCGCCAAAAAGGCGTGGCGGTTTGCTTTCTGTTGCACTTGCCTTCACGTCACCGTGACTCCACGTTATGGAGCACCCTGCCCTGTGGTGTTCGGACTTTCCTCCAGTCCCGCTTGACACGAAACCAGCGACCGCCCGGTTTACTCCAACCGCTAATCGGTATCCTGTTCCTTCCAGTATATAATACGGGCGCAATGCGGGCAAAACCGAAATTCATCGAACCGCCGCAATTCGTTGGACAATTGGGGCGGGATATTCAGGTGGCAGCCCATGCAGACCGATTGTTCCACAGGCGCCACCGGCACCCCCCGCACCTTGGTTTTGACATCGTCCAAAATCGCCAGAACACGAGGTTCAACACTGGTTCGGATCTGAGATTTCTTCTCGTCAAGCTGCCTGGCGACCTGTTCCTGCTCCTGGATCTGACCGGCAAGGGTCTCCTTTTTGCGGTTACAGGTATCGACAAACTCGGCCAGCTTGTTGTTTTTTTCCTGAATGGCGCCCTTCTGGGATTCTATTTGATCCAATAATTCGAGCATCCGGTCTTCAATACCGGAATTCTTTTTTCGCAGCTCTTCGATCTCTTTCAGGGTCGCCTGGTACTCCTTGTTGGTCTTGATCGCCCGCAGTTTGGCATTGCTTTTTTCTATCTGGGAAAGGTTATCCTTGGATTCCGAATCGAGTTCCCGATAGGTCTTTTTCAACTGGTCAAGGACTTCCTGCTGCTCCGCCACCTGTCCTTCGTGCTCGGTAGCCGCCTTCCCCAGGGATGTCGCTTCATCATTGAGTACGGCAATCTCTTGGCCGACTTTATCGATTTCCGACTCGACTTCCTGCAAAGCGATCAGAATCGATAATTGCGCCTGAATATCCGTCATGCTTGCCTTTCTATGCCCCTTGGCTCACAGATGCTGAAAGGGGTCTGTTTCCATGGTCGTGGCTTCAACGATTGCATCCAACCCCAGTTTTTGGCTGGCCTGGCGGATGGAAGCGGCCAAAGCGTCGACGATCACTTGTTCCGAACCAAAATGGCCGATATCGATCAAAGCGATACCGGCCTGTTGGGCATCCCGGGCAGCGTGATACCCCAGATCCCCGCTCACGACGACCTGCGCCCCCGAGCCAAAGGCAACCCCCAAAAGACTCGATCCGCTTCCCGAGCATACGGCAACCGTATTCACCGGTGCGTCCAGGTCCCCAACCACGTTAACGGCACCGATACTCAAGGCCGTTTTTATTTTCTCGGCAAAAGCGCCCAGCGTTGTGGTTTCGTTGAGTGATCCGACGCGGCCCAACCCCTGATTCGGATCTTCCCCATCCAGGGCCGGAGCGAGCACTCGCAAATCAGACATCCCGATGCGCCCGGCCAGAACATCGTTCACCCCGCCGGCGGCACTGTCCAAGTTGGTGTGGGCACTGTAAACGGCCAACCGGCAACAAAGGGCTTTACGGACACTATCGCCCAGAGGGGAGCCGCAATCGATGGATTTAATGGGTTTGAAAAAAAGCGGGTGATGGGTGATCAGCAGATCCACGTGGTTATCACAGGCGGCGGCCACGACCTCGGGAAGCGGATCAAGGGCCGTCCAAACCTTTTTGACCGGCCAGCGTCGATCGCCGATCTGAAGGCCTGCGTTATCCCACGACTCGGCAAGGCGAGGTGGCGCCAAACGCTCAACAATATCTATGAATGTCGACACATTGCAGGTCATTTTGTACCCCTTAGGTGCCGTTTAAGCCCCCCATGGACAAAAAAAGGCGCGTTCGCCATAAAAAGGCGCCACGCCGTTCTTTCTTTCCGGTATTGTCGCCATTTACCGACATCTTGCGATCATCTGCAAAGGGACAATACCGGCAGCTTAAAAAAGTGGGCCCACCTGGGATCGAACCAGGGACCGACCGGTTATGAGCCGGTGGCTCTGCCAACTGAGCTATGGGCCCGTAGTCTTTTTTATTACAGCATTGAGAATCGAGTTGTTGGCCCGCCATTGGCACAAAATCTCCGTTTCACGTTCTTGACGTTTGGTGAAATGCGATGGGGGCGTAACGGATCCGCGTTGTTGTATGTCAACTCCCTTGTCAGGGATTGTTTACCTACTCCCGTTGTGGATCGTTGTCAAGCAAATGAATCAACCGATTCACCCACCCGTCAACTGTCGATAAAGCTTTTCAGCTTTCGGCTGCGGGTCGGATGACGGAGCTTGCGCAGCGCCTTGGCCTCGATTTGCCGGATGCGCTCACGGGTCACCGTAAAATCCTGGCCCACCTCCTCCAGGGTATGGTCGGCTTTTTCGCCGATGCCGAACCGCATGCGCAAAACTTTTTCCTCGCGGGGGGTCAGGGTCGCCAGCACCTTGCGGGTCTGCTCGGCCAGATTCATGCTCACCGCCGCCTCCGATGGCAGCATGAACTTCTTGTCCTCGATGAAATCACCCAGATGGCTGTCTTCCTCCTCACCGATGGGCGTTTCCAGACTGATCGGTTCCCTGGCGATTTTCAGCACCTTACGAACCTTGTCGATGGGAATTTCCATTTTCTCGGCGATCTCCTCCGGCCTGGGCTCCCTGCCGAATTCCTGAACCAGATACCTGGAGGTGCGAATAAGCTTATTGATGGTTTCAATCATATGTACGGGAATACGAATGGTACGCGCCTGATCGGCAATGGCCCGGGTGATGGCCTGGCGGATCCACCAGGTTGCATAGGTGCTGAATTTGTAGCCCCGGCGGTATTCGAATTTGTCCACCGCTTTCATCAGCCCGATATTGCCTTCCTGGATGAGATCCAGAAACTGGAGCCCACGGTTGGTATATTTTTTAGCGATACTGACAACCAGCCGCAAATTGGCCCGAATCAACTCGCTTTTGGCGAATTTGGCCCGCATGCGCCCTTCATCGACACTGGCCATGACCCGTTTCAGATTGCGATTATTGGTTTTGAACTCGTTTTCCTTTTCAACCATCTGAACGGTGGCGGATTCGAGACGATTATAAATCCGCACCAATGCCTCTTCATCCAGGCGGCACCGCTTGCTCGCCCATTTTATGAACCCGTCTTTGGATTCCAGGCTTTCCCGCAGATCCCGGATGGGAGAGTTAAAGGATTCAGCCGTCATGGCGATCAGCCGGTTCTGGGCGTCGAACCATTCGATCAGATGCCGGATATGCGCTTCGATGCGGTCAATCACCCCGCCTTCGAGTCGCCACCCCTTGAGCAAATCAAAAATTTTGTTATTCCGACGCATGATACAGCGTCTGATCCGGCGCGCTTCGTCGGGTTCCAATGTTTCCGTGAACATACGGTCGCGATATTCCTGGTTTTCCAGGTCGACGGCCCGGATGGCAAAAATGGTTTTTAAAAAATTCTCGATTTGAACCATTTCGTCGACATAGGCATCGCCTTCGTCCACATCGCGAAGCACATGTTTGGGGCGCAGGGCCCCCTTCTCGATCAAATCACCGAAATCGAGAATGTATTTAACACCCAACGAGGTTTCCAGCAGGGCCTTGAGCACGTCCTGCTCACCCGCCTCGATCTTTTTGGCGATTTCCACTTCACCTTCACGGCTGAGCAGGGTAACCATGCCCATCTCGCGCAAATACATCTTCACCGGGTCGGTTACCGATCCAAAGTCCGACACGGTCGCCGCCTTGGTGTTCGCCGCCTTTTTCTGGGGTCCACCGCCCTTGCCTGCCTCCCCTTCTTCATTTTCGATGATATCGATATCCATGTCATCGAACATCATCAGGGTATCATCGATCATCTCCGAGGACATCATCTTATTGGGAAGGGCCTCGTTGATTTCGTCATAGGTCAGCGATCCCTGCTCTTTCCCTTTTTCGATTAGAGCCTTAAGCGCCTTCTGATCCTTTTTTTCGATCGCCTTCTTTCCCTTTTCCGATTTCGCGTTTTTGGAAACCGCATCCGCAGCAGGCTTTGCAGCACCAACTTTTTGCTTGGCTGTCTTCTTTTTCGTCCGCTCGACTTTATCATCGGATTCTTTGGTCATTCCCTATGCCTCCTGAAAAAAGCAGGATGTTTCGCAGTCCATCATTGGCATGCTGAATTTGCTGAAAATCATTCGTTCCTGTAGCGGCCGGACTCATGTCCAACCAAAAACACGGGGCGATCAATCGTGTTGCCCGCCATGAATTCCCATCCGCTTTACGACCTGATGTTGTTTTTTTTGTAAAAGTTCAAGTAAAAGATTGTCGTCACCGCTTTTTTCCGCGGCCTGTATACGTCTCAACAAGCCCTTGTCCCGGCGATGGGTACTATTTTCAAATTGAGCGATCAAACGCATGCACCCTTCGCGATCCCAATTTTCATCGCCCAGGGACAGCCGGGCCAGCATGGCTTTTATTTCCGGCTCCTCCCACTGGGAAACAAGATTAGCAATATCACCGCCGCTCGCTGTATAATTTTTTATTATTCCCCGACCGACGGTCGCTAACAGGGAATCTGAAAAATAATCCACCAATTGCCGTTTGGCAATGGCAGGTACCATTTCAGGCATCTGAAGCATCATGGTCACCAGTTGCCGCTCCATCCGCCAGGTCTCGCCTTGCAAGGCCGCCGGCGCTGCCGCCCCCATGGAATTTCCCCCAGGGGCAGACATGGCTCTTTTTTGGTCCGCCGGGCCTTTGTGGTGGCGAATCTTTTGAAGAACCACCGATTCCTTTACATCGATCCGTTCCGCCAGATGCTTTACCCGCAGTGATCTGGCCACGGGATCATCAACCGCCATCATGGCCGGCCCGAGTTCGTCGACAATACGGACCTTGCCCTCAATGCCCAGCCCGTATTTTTCCACGGCGGCCTCGATCATGAACGCCATCATGTCCATGGCCTTTTCCGCCGCCTTTCCGAATTCGTCAGGCCCGTTTTTCATCAAAAAGGAATCCGGATCATCCCCTTCGGGAAGAATCAGGATACGGGCCTCCAGAAGCCCTTTTTGAAAAAGAGCGACGCTGCGCCGGGCTGCTTTAACACCCGCCCAGTCCGAATCGTAGACCAGAATGGCCTTGCCCTGGGGCCCCACTTGGCTTTTAAGCATCTGCACATGATCGGCGGTCAGGGAGGTTCCCAACGTTGCCACGGTGTTTTCCATGCCGAACTGATGCATGGCGATCAGATCGAAATATCCCTCGACCACATAGACGCTTTGGGTCTGCCGACATTTCTGACGAGCCCGATGAAAGCCGTACAAAGACCGGCTTTTGTTGTAGACCGGTGTCTCGGGGCTATTTAGATATTTCGGCAGGGAATCGTCCATCACCCGGCCACCGAAGCCAATCGTCCGCATCTGCGCGTCAAAAATAGGAAAAACGATTCGATTGCGGAAACGATCATAAAAACCGCTGCCCGATTTACGCGGGATGATCAGACCGGCTTTCAGCGCCACGTCAATATTTTTCTTCCTTGAGGAAACGTGTCTAAGAAGATGGTCCCAACCGTCAGGGGCAACCCCCAGTTTAAATGCATCGATCGTTTTTTTAGTCAGCCCCCTTTTTATTAGATAGGCCATGGCTTGCCTGCCGGATGGTTTGTTCGTCAACGCGTCCTGGAAAAAAGCCATGCTATCGCCGTTGATGGCCAAGATTTTTTCCCTTTCGGACAATCTCTTTTTTTCGTGGGGTGAAAGATTGCCGGTGGGGAGGTCAATCCCATAGCGCCTGGCCAACGATCTTGCCGACTCGGGGAAGGTCATCCCCTCCTGCTTCATGACAAAACTGAACACATTGCCGCCGGCGCCGCACCCAAAACAATAAAAAATCTGTTTATCCGGGCTCACGGTAAAAGATGGCGTCTTTTCGGCATGAAACGGGCACAAGCCGACAAAATTACGCCCCGCGCGACGCAACGATACGTGTTCCGATACAATATCGACAATATCGGAAGCGTTCTTGATCGCTTCTATCTTTTCTTCAGGAATATATGCCGCCAAAGAGTACCGCCTCCATTTCAAATGGATTCGGGGTCAAAGGTGCTCCGGAGGGACCTTGGCCATTTAAATTGCTAAATGGTTATGGGCCGGATTGGAGGTGGCATAAAAAATACCGGGGCGACGGGACCTCAATGACAACCGGCTGCTGCATATAGATAACCTTTTTTAAATTTATGAAAATACATATCAAATAGTATTTTGTCAATAACCCAGGCTATCTTTTTTTGGGGGGCAGCAAAATCGGTTATTTACAATGTCCCTTTTGTCGAACGAACCCCATTTGCATCGGCATTGACAAAAACCGCTTCGTTAAGCGCCCGCCCGGTGGACTTATAAATGGCTTCAAGAATATGGTGCTCGTTTTCGCCATAAGGGACATTGATGTGCAGGTTCATGCCGGCCTTGACCGAAAACGCCCTGAAAAACTCCTTGGCCAATAATCGGTTGAATGGTCCCTCGGAATCGACCAGGGGGGGAAGGTGGCAGACCAGATACGGCCGGTTAGACAAATCGATGGCCACCTGCGCCAAGACATCGTCCATGGGCGTAACGGAAAAGCCGTAGCGACGAATACCCACCCGATCACCAAGGGCGGTGGAAATCGCATCTCCAATCACCAGCCCCACGTCCTCGACCGTATGGTGAAAATCAACATCAAGGTCACCGGTGGCGGTCACATTCATATCAAAGCGGCCATGGACGCAGAAAAGCTGCAACATATGATCAAAAAAACCTATGCCGGTTCGAATGTCTGCTTTTCCCCCACCGTCCAGGTCGAAATCGACTTCGATTTGGGTCTCCGTCGTTTTCCGCTCGACATGGCAATTCCTGGCCATAAAACGTCTCCTTTTGCAAAAGCCCACGCTTGGATTGTCGTCAACACTTACCGATTTAGCTTTAAAAATGAATAAAAGCAAGGTATTCGATAAAATAGTAGCCCTGCCGGGAACACCGATGGTATCCTTGACACCTTGCAGCAAATACGATAGCAAAGTTTGTTTATAATTTTATTGCCGGTTACGAGATGACGACGCCCGATAAACGCACCGACGCGTATGATACGGCAGCCGCCATCCCGGCCACAAGCCGCTGGCGTAAAACGCGGCGTTAAGTTAAAGCGGAGATAGTCAGTTATGGACGATGTAAAGGATTTGCTTGGCAAACGAAAACAAAAAATCGACGAAATCAAGACCGAGGGAATCAACCCCTTTCCCAACGGTTTTGTAGTCAGCCATACCGTGGGCGCGGTTAATGACCACATAAACAGCCTGCCCGAAGGGCAAAACGAGGACTCGGCCGAATTCACCGTGGCCGGACGGATGATGGCCATCAACCGTTTCGGCAAATCCGCCTTCATCCGGTTTAAGGACAGAAGCGGGATGATGCAGGCCTATGTGCGCCTGGACAAAGTTGGTGATGCGGCATACCAGCTGTTCAAGAAGCTCGACATGGGGGACATCGTCGGCCTGACAGGTTCGCTTTTCCGCACCAAAACCGGCGAATGGACCCTTCTGGCGACGCATTTGGAACTGCTTTGCAAATCCACCCGTCCCCTGCCCGAAAAATTTCACGGATTGAAAGATCCCGAAAAGCGGTATCGCCAGCGCTATGTCGATCTGATCATGAACCCTGAAGTGATGGATCTGTTCCATAAGCGCAGCAAAATCATTCAGACGTTACGGGCCTTTTTTCTGGAGCACGCGTTTCTCGAAGTCGAAACCCCCATGATGCAGCCCATTCCGGGCGGTGCCGAGGCAACCCCCTTTGTCACCCATCATAATGCCCTGGACATTGACCTTTACCTTCGGATCGCCCCCGAGCTTTACCTCAAACGCCTGATCGTCGGCGGTTTTGAACGGGTATTTGAAATCAACCGCAGCTTCAGAAACGAGGGCGTCTCCACCAAGCACAACCCCGAATTCACCATGGTCGAGTTTTATTGGGCCTATGCGACTTACGAAGACCTGATGGACCTGACCGAAAACCTGTTTGCAACCATCGCCCAGGCGGTAAACGGCGACACTTCAATTACCTATCAGGGTGATAAAATCGAGCTTGGCGGGACCTGGAAACGCATTTCCCTATTCGATGCCCTCGAACAGATCGGCGGGGTCGACCCCGCGCTTCTCGGCGACAAAGCAGGGCTGCTTGAGTTCGCCGCCTCCAAGGGAATCGCCATGACCAAAACCGGCCGTCTGGGAAAGGTGATCACCAAATTGTTCGATATCCTGGTCGAGCCCAAACTCATTCAACCGACCTTCATTACCGGGTATCCGGCCGAAGTATCTCCCCTTTCCAGGAGAAGCGATGAAAATCCGGAGCTTACCGAGCGTTTCGAACTGTTCATTGCCGGCCGGGAAATCGCCAATGGCTTTTCCGAGCTCAATGATCCCGAGGATCAACGCGGCCGCTTTCAACAACAGGTGGAAGACCGCGAAGCCGGCGATGACGAAGCCCATTTCATGGATAAGGATTACATTGAGGCGCTGGAATACGGAATGCCGCCCACGGCTGGCCAGGGAATCGGCATCGATCGGCTGGTCATGCTGCTGACCGATTCCGCGTCCATTCGCGAGGTGATCCTGTTTCCCCACATGAGACCCAGATCAACCCAATCGAAAGTCGAAAATTGACGGTTTAGGCGTGAAAGGCAAAGGTCCTTACAAGGGCGTACGGGATACTGTTTTTGCCGGAATCAAAAGAAAGGAAGCTGTATAATCAATACCGCGACAACCGATAATGCAGCCCAAAAGCAGAATCTTGAATGCCGTGACAATGCATCGTCCCAGCCAGGGCGGGGTTAATGCCATGTCATTTGTGACATTCGTATCCGGGCGATATCTAAGGACGCGTCAAAAACGCGCGTTCATCTCGCTGATTACCATCTTGTCGGTTGCCGGCGTCACCGTCGGCGTGATGGCACTGATTATTGTCATCGCCGTCATGGCCGGTTTTGAGACCGATCTGAAACAACGCATCATGAGCATCCGTCCGCATTTGGTCATCACCAAAACCGACGGCGACTTCGTTGGATACCGGCGGATCACCCAAGAATTGCGCCCCATGGCGGGCATTGACACGCTATCTCCGTTTATTTCAACCCAGGTGGTTTTGCGGACCAAATCGCGCGTGGCCGGTGCCGTCATGAAAGGGGTGACGCCATCCGAAGGGGAAATAAGCGCAGCCCATGGCCTGGACACAAGCCTGCTAATGCCATCGGCCGCCAAAAACGCGAGCGACTCCGGAAGCCTGCCCGGAATTATCATGGGCAAACAGCTGGCGGCCAATCTCGGCGTTCAGCGGGGGAATACCGTACATATCATCTCACCACGCGGGATGTTATCGCCGATTGGTCATATTCCGGCCATGATCAAGTTTCAGGTTGTCGATCTGTTCGAATCCGGCATGTATGAATTCGACGGCACCTTGTGCCTGGTCAATCTGAGTCAAGCCCAGCAGATGCTGAAAATGCCGACCTCGGTGGCCGGCATTGAGGTCCGTCTGAAAAATATCGAGCATGCCGGGCAAATTGCTGATAAGATAGGCGCCATCATTGGCCCCGGGTATACCATCGAAGATTGGAAGCAGCTAAATCACAACCTCTTTTCGGCTCTGCAACTGGAAAAAACCGTCATGTTCGTCATTCTGGCTCTGATCGTCCTTGTGGCCGCCTTTAATATTGCCGGCTCACTGGTCATGATGGTCATGGAAAAAAAGAAAGACATCGCCATATTGAAAACCATGGGGGCAACGGGCCGATCCATCGCCCGAATTTTTGTAGTCAAGGGCCTTATGATCGGTGTGATGGGTATTTTGTTGGGAACCATATCGGGCGTTGGGTTATGCACGCTGTTGGACCGCTACCAATTCATTCATCTGCCCGCCGATGTCTATATCATCACGACACTGCCGGTAAATTTGAAATTGCTCGACGTATTGCTGATCGCGGTCAGCGCATTGATCATCTGTCTGGTGGCGACGGTATATCCGGCGCGCCAGGCCGCCTCCGTCAATCCCGTTGAAGCCATCCGCCATGGATAATTCTTTGCAAAACGCCACCACAGACAGGGAACATGCCGCCTCGCGCGGCGACGGCATTTTGATCCGGGCCACCAATATCTGCAAAAGCTATGACCACACAGGGTCTCGCATCACGGTTCTTGATGGCCTGTCGTTCGATTTACGCCCCAAGGAGTCCCTTGGCATCGTGGGTGCATCGGGAATCGGCAAATCGACGTTTCTCCATATTTTGGGAACGTTAGACCGCCCCGACACCGGCAGCTTGAAATACGGTGGTAAAGATGTTTTCCAGTGGGACGACACCCGGTTGGCCCGTTTTCGCAACAGAACCATCGGTTTCGTTTTTCAATTCCATCACCTGCTGCCGGAATTCTCGGCCCTTGAAAACACCATGATGCCGGCCCTGATCAATGGAAAGAGCAAGAAAACAGCCAGGCATGGTGCCGAGGCAATCCTCGTCCGCGTGGGGTTGAAAGACCGCCTTGCCCACCGGGCATCGGAGTTGTCCGGCGGCGAGCAGCAACGGGTGGCCCTGGCGCGAGCACTGGTCCAGGAGCCGTCGATCCTGCTCGCAGACGAGCCCACCGGCAATCTTGACCGCATGAACAGCAACCATATCCATCGCCTGTTGATGGAACTGAACGAAGAACTGGGAATGGCACTGGTTGTGGTCACTCACAATCCGGAGCTTGCCGACCTGGTTTCAAGAAGGGTGACGATCTTCAATGGAAAACTCGAAGAAGTGCACGAATCGTGAAACACTCACTACTTATACCGAGTAAACATCCGTAGACCGCAATCCGACATAACACCATTTCCGCCTAGGAGACCCAATGTTGAGGCGACACCTTATCTTAATCTTGCTACCTATTTTGCTTATCCCTGTGGAAGCGCTTGCCGAAACCAACGTGCATGTTCTAATTCTGCCTTATACCATTCATGCCGAGCAGGATCTATCCTACCTGCAAAACGATATCCCCAAAGTCATCGGAAAAGAGTTGCAAGCCGATGGCGCGGTATTGATCGAGTCGAGAGCCTCGCTGCCCACGGGTGCCAATGTGGACGAAATCCGCAAAATGGGGCTGGATGCCGGCGCCGATAGCGTAGTCTGGGGCAGCATGACCCGTATCGGGGAGAATATCAGTCTTGATACCAGCATCGTGGAAACGGTGGGCACCAAACCGGTTCAATCGGTTTATGAGGCAGGAACGGGAATAGAAAATCTGAGAATGGTGGCCAAGAAAACCGCCGACAAACTGGCTCGCCAGTTGTTTCGGCGCGAAATCATCAGCGACATTCGAATCGAGGGCAACAAGCGTATCGAATCCGATGCCATCGAGCGTGTGATCCGCACATCTCCAGGCAATCCGGTGCGTGCCGGCGATCTCTCCAAGGATGTAAAAAACATATACAACATGGGCTATTTTGACGATATCCGCGTCGAAGCCGAAGAGAGCGGCGAAGGCAAAACAATCGTTTTCCATGTCAAGGAAAAGCCCACCATCCGTAAAATCTCCTTCAGCGGCAACCGAGTGTACGACGATGAAAAGATGAGAGAAAACCTGACCATCAGCACGGGTTCCATTCTGAACATTTTCACCATCAAGTCCAATATCGAACAGCTTGAAATCATGTACAAGGAGAAGAATTATCATAATGTAAAAGTCAGTTATACGGCCAAGGATCTGAAAAACAACCAGGCCGATATCGAATTCGTCGTCGAGGAAGGCGAAAAAATCAAGATCAAGACCATCACCTTCCAGGGCAACACCACTTTTGATGCTGAAACGCTGAAAAAACAGATAAAAACCAATGAAAAGGGGTTCTGGTCATGGCTGACCTCCTCCGGAGAATTGAACCGGGAGGATTTGAGTCAGGATGTCTCTCGCCTGATGGCCTTTTATCACACCACCGGCTTCATCCATGCCAAAATTGCCGACCCGGCCGTCGTTTTCGAGGGGGATTGGATTTACATCACCTTTAAAATCGAGGAGGGGGAGCGCTACAAGGTGGGCATGATCGACATCACCGGCGACCTGATTCGTCCCAAGGAGCGAATCATGCCAAGCTTGTCCATCTCCAAAGAGCCCTTTTTCAACCGCGAAATCGTCAGGCAGGATGTTCTTTCCCTGTCCGACCTATGCGCCGATGTGGGCTACGCTTATGCCGACGTCTCCCCCCTGACGCGGGAACACCCGGAGACCCATCTGGTTGACATCACTTACGATATCAAGAAAAACAGCAAGGTCTATTTCGAGACCATCACCATAACCGGCAACACGCGCACCCGTGACAAGGTAATCCGCAGGGAACTGCACATCAACGAAGAGGAGCTTTACAGCAGCAGAAAACTCAAACGCAGCGTGCGCAACCTGAACCGGCTGGATTATTTCGAGGATATCAAGGTCGAAACGCCCAAGGGAAGCGACGACGACAAAATGAACGTAAATATCGAAGTCGCCGAAAAGCCCACCGGCAATTTCACCTTCGGCGCCGGCTATAGCACCGTGGATGATTTTTTTGTCACCGGCTCGGTTACCCAGCGCAATTTTCTTGGGAAAGGACAAATCCTCAAACTCAGCGGGCAGATCGGAGGCTCGTCGGATCTTTACAATCTAAGTTTCACCGAACCCTATATCAACGACACCCCGCTTTCCGGCACCGCCAACATTTACCGGACCAGCCGTGAATACGACACCTACGACAGAACCAGCACGGGGGGTGCCTTGGGCGTCAGCTATCCGATTTTCGATTATACCCGGGTCGGTGTGTCGTATCGCTACGACATCACCACCATCGACGAAATCGACGAAATCGAGGCGTCGGACAACGTCAAGGAGCTGGAAGGCAGAAACGCAACCAGTGCAATCACCACCTACATCAGTTACGATTCCAGGGACAAGACCTTCAACACCACCGAAGGCCAGGACCACCGGCTGAGCTACACCTACGCCGGCATAGGCGGAGATATCGGATTCAACAAAGTCGTGGGCGAGTTGGGGTGGTATACCCCCATTTACAAAGGCCTGGTTAATTTCCTGCATGCGGAAGCCGGATATGTAGCACAATCCAACAACTTATTACTGCCTGACTATGAAAAATTCTATCTGGGAGGCATGAACTCCCTGCGCGGATTCGATTACCAGGATGTCCACATCGACACCATCAACAGCAATGATGAGCCTGCCGAGGAAGGCGGCGAGAAATACGTCCAGTTCAATGTCGAATTCACTTATCCCATTTTCAAGGATGTCGGCATCGTGGGCGTGGTCTTCTACGATACGGGAAACGTCTTTGACGATGATGAAGACATCAATCTTGGAAATCTTCGCGAAAGCGTGGGATATGGTTTCCGCTGGTATTCGCCGATCGGCCCCATTCGAATCGAGTGTGGCTATATTCTGGACCCCGAGGATGGAGAAAGCTCGAGCGGCAACTGGGAGTTTTCCATGGGGACCTCGTTTTAGGGTCCGCGCCTAACGATAGCGCCTGAATCAAAGGTGCTGCCGAGACTGCATAAGGGCTTTTGTTAAAGGTCGATTGGCGACAACGATAAAAAAGATGGGCTGCCCACCCGGATGATTTGAACCTAAACTGGACGATTCTAAGTTGATTAACTCGTAAAAAGTGGCCGGCTCGTCATGCCGGACTTGATCCGGCATCCAGAAAGTGTTGTAATCACTGGATTCCGGCATACGCCGGAATGACGCCAAACTGAAATTTCCAACTTTTTGCGAGACTGGCATATTTAATAAAAACCGAACGGTGCCCCGGCCGGTATTAGACATCTGGCAGGGACGCCAATGAAAGGGGAAAACATGCGTTCATCGAGTAAATGGTTTGGTATTTTTCTGGTCGCCCTGTTGATTCTGGCTGAAAGCGGATTTTGCGCTGATGTGGGAAAAATCGGGGTGGTTGATTTCCAGAAACTTTTCGAGCAATCCGAGGCTGGGAAAAAAGTCAAGGACCAGATTACCGCCGAGGGCAAAAAGAGAGAGGACGAACTCAAGGAAAAAGGAACCGAGATCGAAGAGTTGAAAAAACGGCTGGAGCGCGAAGCCCTGGTCATGAGCAAGGAAATGCGCGAGGAGAAGGAACGCGATTTCAGAATCAAGGTCAACGACATCAAGATGCTCCAAAAAAAATACGAGAACGAGCTTGCGAATATGCAAAAACGCATGATGGGCGGCATTCAGAGTGATGTCATCACGATTATCGAGGAAATCGGCAACACCGGTAAATACCTGATGATCGTGGAGAAACGGGCGGTGCTGTATTCACCGAGCACCATTGACATCACCGATGAGGTGGTGAAAAAATATAACGTGTTTTATGCCCAAAAAAACAAATAAAAAAAGCAGGAGACCAACGTGAAGGTCGATTATTCTCTCAAGGAGATTGCAAGCATCGCAAACGGGCGGCTCATCGGTGATGCCGAAAAACGCATCAGCGGTGTCGCTCCCATCGAAGCGGCCGCTCCGGACCTGATCACCTTTGCCAACAGCGGCAAATATCTTAAAAACATCGATAAAATAAATGCAGGCGTCATCATCGTGCCCGAAACGGTCGGCGATTTTCCCGGTGTGAATCTGATTGTCGTGCAAAACCCGCAGCGCGCATTTGTCAAAGTGATCGAACATTTTCACCCACCGCTCAGGCCGGTCCCGGGCATTGATCAACGGGCGGCCGTCGGCGCCGACGCACATATTTCCGACAGCGCCACCATCGGCCCCTTCGCAACCATCGGTGACCGCTGTACCATCGGCCGACACAGCGTGATTCACAACGGCGTATGTATCGGCAGCGATGTTGTTATCGGCGAAGATGTCATTGTCCATCCCAATGTCACGGTCATGCATGGGTGCCGGATTGGCAACCGGGTGACGATTCAACCGGGAACGGTCATCGGCAGCGATGGCTACGGATTTGTCCAGGATGGGGGCAAACATTATAAAATCCCCCAGATCGGAATCGTCCAGATTGATGACGATGTGGAAATCGGCGCCTGCAACACCATCGATCGGGCGACGTTCGGGCGGACGTGGATAAAGCGCGGGGTCAAGACCGACAACCTGATTCACATCGCCCATAATGTGGTCATTGGCGAAGACAGCCTGATTGTGGCCCAGGTGGGGATTGCCGGCAGCACCCGCATCGGCCACCACGCCATTCTGGCAGGCCAGGCGGGGATTTCCGGCCATCTGACCCTTGGTGATCACGTTACCGTAGGCCCCATGACCGGCATCGCTAAAAATATCGACGACGGGCAGGTGGTTTCGTCCGGTTCGCCGTCAATGCCCCACCGGACTTGGTTGAGGGTTCAACGAATCATTCCCAATCTTCCGGAAATGAAGAAAAAAATAACGGATTTGGAAAAAAAGATCGCGGATCTTGAAACCAAGTTGGATAAAGACTGAACAAACGTGAAAGGCCCGCTTATGGAAACCGTATTCGATATCAAGGCAATTATGGAAAAGCTGCCACATCGATATCCCTTCTTGCTGGTGGATCGAGTGCTCGAATTCGAAAAGAATAAACGCATCGTGGGCTTAAAAAATGTGACGATAAACGAGCCCTTTTTCCAGGGGCATTTTCCGGGTGCCCCCATCATGCCGGGGGTTCTGATTGTGGAGGCCATGGGCCAGGTTGGCGGGGTTCTGGTCACCCAATCAAAGCCACGGCTGGAGTCTAGCGACCTGATTTACTTCATGGGATTCGACAAGGTACGATTCAGAAAGCCGGTATTACCCGGCGATCAATTGATCCTGGAACTTGAAATGCTGAAAATGAGAGCCAAGGTGGTCAAAATGGCCGGGATCGCCAAAGTCGACGGAAACGTTGTCGCCGAAGCTCAATTAATGGCCACCTATGGAGACTAACATGATTCATCCCACTGCTATTGTAAGCCCGGGTGCGAGTATCGCCGACAATGTCGAAATCGGCGCGTATTCGGTCATTGGCGAGCATGTCACCATTGGCGAAGGAACCTGGATCGGTCCCCACGTGGTGATTGATCCTTATGTGAGCATTGGAGAACAATGCCGCATTTTTCAATTCGCCGCTATCGGAGCCGTCCCCCAGGACCTCAAATTCGGGGGAGAAGAAAGTGAGGTTCGTATTGGATCGGAGGTCACCATCCGCGAATTCGTCACCATCCATCGCGGCACGGAAGGCGGCGGGGGGGTAACCTCCATAGGCGACAAATCGCTGTTGATGGCCTATACCCATGTGGCCCATGACTGCCATGTCGGCAAAATGGTGGTGCTTGCAAACACCGCTACACTGGCCGGCCACATCGTTGTCGGCGACAACGCCATCGTGGGCGGCCTGGTGGCGATCCACCAATTTGTCCGGGTTGGCGATTACGCCTTTGTGGGCGGCAAATCGGCGGTGGTCAAGGATGTCCCCCCTTACGTGATTGCCTCTGGAGACCGGGCGGTCCTGCATGGACTGAACCGAGTGGGGCTGAAACGTCACGGGTTCTCCAGCAAGGCGCTGGCCGCCCTGAAAAAAACCTATCGTATTATCTTCAGATATGGACTCACGCAACACGAAGCCATATCCCGAGTGCGCGCCGAAGTGGAAATGCTGCCCGAAGTCGAACACTTTATCGATTTCATCAAGGAATCTCCAAGAGGGGTTACCCGGTGACATTCCGCTTTTTTTCAGACGATAAAAACCTTTTTCAACCTGAGATAAGCTCCCTGCCATGACTGAGAAGATAGGACTCATTGCGGGCAGCGGCCAGTTTCCGCTCCTGTTCGCGACATCCGCCAAAAAGCGCGATTTGTCCATCTTTACTGCGGCTTACGTCAACGAGGCCGATCCCCAGCTCGCCCATCTGTCGGAAAAAATCGAATGGATGCATCTGGGCCAGGTCAAAAAACTGATCCGGTTTTTCAAACAGAACCAGGTTCGTCGGGCGGTAATGCTTGGTGCCGTTCGCAAAACCCGGCTATTCACCGATGTCAAACCCGACATGAAGGCCATCGCCATTATCGCGGGAATGCGCCACACCCACGATGACGCCATCATGCGTGCCTTTGCCGACAGCCTCGAAAAAGAAGGCATCGTCATCGAGCCCTCCACCCTGCTTTTACCCGAGCTTTTGGCCAGCGAGGGCATCTGGACGCGCCGCAAGCCTTCCCGCACCGAAGCCAGGGATATCGCCTTTGGCTTTTCCATTGCCCGGGAAATCGGACGATTGGATATTGGCCAAAGCGTTGTCGTAGGCGGGGGGACGGTACTCGCCGTGGAGGCTATCGAGGGCACCGACGAAGCCATCAAGCGCGGTGGATTTTACGGTAAGGACGAGGCCGTGCTGATAAAAATCTGCAAGCCCAACCAGGATTTCCGTTTTGACGTCCCGTCCGTTGGTGTAAAAACCATTGAGATCATGAGCCTCAATGGTGTTCAAGCCCTCGCCATTGAGGCAAAACGGACCATCGTCTTCGATCGGCAGGAAATGATTCGCCTGGCGGACGAAAAAGGCATCGCCATCATCTGCGAGTGACCGGGGCATGGTCATGCCACGATTTTAAATTACCTATCTATCCACGAATTGGAAACAAAGGGCCTTCTATGCGTTTAACCAAAATCATGATCGTTGCCGGCGAGGCTTCCGGTGATCTGCATGGCGCAAAATTGGCCGAAGCCATAAAAAAAGAGGCGCCAAGGGTCTTTCTTTTCGGTGTCGGCGGCCCGGGAATGCGGGCCCAGGGGGTTGATATCGTGGTGGACATCAACCGTCTTTCGGTGATGGGCATCACGGAAGTGGTTTCCAAACTGCCGACCATTTACCAGTCGCTCTCCACGGTCAAAAAAGCGATCAGGAGGCTGAAGCCCGACCTGGTTGTCACCATCGACTTTCCGGATTTCAATTTTCAGGTGGCAACGTTCGCCAAAAGCCTGAACATTCCAGTGTTGTATTACATCAGCCCTCAAATCTGGGCCTGGCGCCAGGGCCGCGTGAAAAAAATCAAGCGTATGGTCGATCACATGGCCGTCATTTTTCCCTTCGAGGCGGCGTTTTATCGCAAACATAAGGTTCCCGTAACCTTTGTTGGACACCCTTTTCTTGATCGCCGCGTTTCAGTCCCCTTGCCGCCATCGGAATCCGACTTGAAAGCCCACCCGGTCATCGGTCTGCTGCCCGGCTCCAGGGAAAAGGAAGCCTCTTCCCTTCTACCGACCATGGTGGACGCCTGCCGGCCCATAAGCCGGGCATTGACCGGCGCCAGATTCCTGGTTTCGCGTGCCCATTCAATCGAGCCACGGCTTATCCAGGACATCATTGAACACCACGGCCAAGGGCTTGATCTGGAAGTGATCGACGGGCCTGTCGAACAGGTGATAACAAACAGCCATCTTATCGTGGCCGCCTCCGGAACCGTTACCCTGGAGGCCGCCCTGCACGGCGTTCCAACGATCATCGTTTACAAGGTTTCGCCAACCAGCTACTGGCTCGGAAAACGCCTGATCAAAGTGAAGCATATAGGCATCGTCAACCTCATCGCCCAAAAAGAAATCATGCCGGAACTCATCCAGGAGGACGTCTCGCCGCGAATGATCGCCGCTGAAATCACTCGTCTGGCCAGTGATTACAACGCTTACATGCTAACCCGCAATGCGCTGCTGAACGTAAGAAAACGGCTGGGCGAAAAAGGGGCGTCCCAAAGGCTTGCCCGCATTGCGCTTTCCCTGTGCGCCAACCGCCGTTCCCGTTAAGCCTCCCCCCCGGAGCTAAATTCTCAGGAGGAGTGTTTTTGTAGTTTGTTCACAGATGATATCGGCCCTGTTGATGGTTCGCCAATCAACAGGCCTTTTTGCCGGAAGGCATAATCCTTTTAAAATAAAGCGTGAACGTGCTGCCGACGCCAACTTCACTGTGGACATCCAACCGGCAATCGTAGGTTTCAAGTATTCGGTAGACAATGGAAAGGCCAAGGCCGGTGCCGCTATCCTTGGTGGTAAAAAACGGGTTGAATATGGATTTAACGGTGTCTTTATCCATGCCGCACCCGCTATCTGAAATGGTTACGATGACCTGGTCGTTTTTCCGTTGCCGCACGACGATATCAATTTGCCCCTCGTCTTCAATGGCCTCGGCGGCATTGGAGAGTAAATTCCAAAAGACCTGCTTCAATTGCAAGGAATCGAAACAGACAAACACATCCTCCAATGCAGTCAAGGAAATGGCAACCCGCTCTCCTACGGAACGGTCTTTCTCAAAAAGCGTGACAACTTCTGTCAGGGCGTTTTTCAACGCTACGGATTCCAGCTTACCGGCGGAAGGCCTGGCAAAGGTCAGAAAATTATTGACCAGACTGCTGAGCCGATCCGTTTCCCTTAACGCAATGTGCATCAGGCGAATATTATCCGAATCCGTCTCTTCCATCTCGCCTTTAAGCAGTTGAATCGCCCCGGATAAAGATGCCAGGGGATTTTTTATTTCATGGGCAAGGCCGGCAGCCATTTCGCCAATCTGGGCAAGGCTTTGCACGCGACCCAAATGCGCCTGAATGGCAACCAGCTCGGCTTTTGACTGACGCTCCTGATCCGACAGATAGCCGCTTAGCAAAGCGACGGAAAAGCATGCGCCGGTAAGGATAGCGCACTTCTGGAACACAAGGGCACCGGTAAGCGACATCTTGGCAAGGGCGCTGGCCGAACAGAACGGATCGATGAAATGATTGAGTTCGCATATCGAAAGCAAGGCGAACTGCGCACTGCAAAAAACGGCGACCCAAAGTGTCCCGCGTTTCCCCATAAACACGCTGCTATAAATGACAACGACCAGATATAAAAACAGGAATAAACTTGTGTAGCCCCCCGTGATATGGATGATCAGGGTAACACAGAACGCATCGATCCCGATCTGTCCCTGCACAAACAGGTAGCCGTTTTTCTTTATGGAAGGAAGCCAATAGCCGTAGACGATGGTTAATAAAAGGATCGCTCCGGACAGGCCGTATAGGAAGACAACCGGCTTTTCGAGGACATCGGAGGAACTGCCGATATGATAGGCAATGGTGGCTCCTAAAAGCAATAAAGCAAATACGAACCGTAAAGAGATAAGCCATTTAAGCTTATGACCAAATATCTCGGGGTCTATTTCGTAATCGACCAAAGCGTTAGCCAGGAAGTGGTATCAATAACCGTAATCAGGAAAAGAGGCGTTCGCGACACCTTAGAGATTGCCCGCCATTTTGAACACCGGGAGATACATGGAAACAACCAGCCCGCCAATAACCACGCCCAGAAAAACGAGCATGAACGGTTCGATGAGGGCGGTCATGTTTTCAACCGACTGATCGACCTCCTCCTCATAAAAATCGGCGATCTTATGCAGCATGGCATCCAGGGCGCCGGTGGATTCCCCGACGGATATCATCTGACACACCATGGGCGGGAAGACCCCGCTTTCGGCCAGGGGATCGGCCATCGTGCGTCCCTCGGAGATGCCGCTTCTAACCTTGTAAATTGCGCGCTCAACGGTTTTGTTCCCTGCGGTTTTGGCGACAATGTCCAGGGATTCCAAAATGGCCACGCCACTGGAAAGCATGGTTCCCATGGTGCTTGTGAATTTGGCGACGGCCACCTTTCTTATCAGCATACCAAAGACGGGAAGTTTCAGCATGGCGGCGTCAACGGTCCTCCTCCCATTTTCGGTTCTGTAGTATTTTCTGAAGGCCCAGATGAAAAGGACGAGACCGATAATCATCCAGTGGATTTTCGATTTAACGAATTCACTCATGGCAACGACGATAAGGGTCGGTGTTGGAAGGGTGCCGCCCATGTCCGCGAACATTTCCTGAAAAACGGGGATAACGAACACCAGGATGATTGCCACCACCAAAATGGCAATGATAATGGTCACCACCGGATAAGTCAGGGCGCCTTTAACCTGGCTTTTTAGCTTGGCTGACTTTTCCATATAGCCCGACAAGCGCCTCAAGATGGTGTCCAGGATACCCCCGGCTTCGCCCGCAGCGATCATATTGACAAACAAATCATCGAATTGCTTCGGGTATTTTTTCAGCGAATCGGCCAGGGTGGCCCCGCTTTCGACCTGCTCCTTGATGCTTTTCAGCATTTTTTTAAAGCTGACGTTTTCCTGCTGCGAATACAAAATATCCATGCATTGAATGATTGGGAGCCCGGCGTCGATCATCGTTGAAAACTGACGGCAAAATAAAATGACGTCCTTTTGAGTGACTTTAGGTTGAAGAAACGATACGTTTTCGAAAAGATCTTTCGGCTTCTTCTTTATTTTGGTCGGTGTGATTCGGAGCTTGCTAAGATTGGCGCGAACGGCATCCTCGCTGTTAGCATCCATTTCACCTTTTTGCACGATGTTGTTTCTGTTCTTGCCTTCCCAAAGGTAAACCGGCATTCCATCCCCCCTATATCGGTAAACACACGATTGTCATTACGTAGAAACGATATCGGCGCAATTTTAAGTGTTATCTGCCCGTTTCAAATCATCTCGTTTGATCGGTTTATGGGCAATCTGGATCTATATTTCACAATTTCGGCACCCTCCGCAGAATCTATAATTTCTTTTTTACTTTGGTAGGTGAGCGTCAGTTCTCCAGATCCGTAAAAAATGTTATAATCTGCACTGCGGGATATGAAATGTGTACTATGTGAACTCGGCATCATTGGGAGCATGGTTGGATTGTTATTATAATTAACACAAACTATTTGAAACAACAATATCTTTAGCACGCCTCAGGTGTAACCGAAAACCATTTCATGCCGCTTCAGGGCAAGTGACTTGCAAAAAAGGAACCAAACGCATAGTATGCGCCAATCTTTCAATTCGCCATCGTCAAGGCAGTCGATTTGAAAAACAGATAAGGCATCGCACCCCGATGAACCTGAGAAACACAAAACCCGGTAAGCCGGTAACCATCATTGCCTGCCATGTTAACGCGGATTTCGATGCGTTGGCCTCGGTACTCTGCGCCCAGAAGCTCTATCCCGACGCCCTGGTGGTCTTTCCGGGTTCTCAGGAAAAAAACCTTAGGCTTTTTCTCATCCAATCCGTGGTCTACCTTTTAAATCTTGTCGAGCAAAAGCAAATCGACCTGTCGTCGATCACCAGGTTGGTTCTGATCGATACCAGCCAACGCGACCGCATCGGCTCGCTTTCCCGGATTCTGGACAACCCCGATCTGGAAATTCACAGTTACGACCACCACCCCGAGAAGGAGTCCGATATTCGCGTCGACAAAGATTATCGGAGGCTCACCGGCGCAACGGCAACCATTCTAACTGACCTCTTAAAAGAAAAAGAGATCGACATCAGCCCCCAGGAAGCCACAATCGTCTGCCTGGGAATATACGAAGCCACCGGATCGTTCTCTTTTTCATCAACAACCGAACACGACCTTATGGCGGCGGCCTATCTTTTGTCCAAAGGCGCCAATCTGAACATGATCTCCACAATGATCACCCGGGAATTCAGCCCCGGCCAGGTCGGTTTGCTCAACGACATGCTTCAATCCTCACGTCGCTACATGATCAATGGTGTCGAGATTCTCCTGACCAATGTGGCCACCGACAATTTTATTCCCGACTTCTCTTTTCTCGTTCGCAAGATGGCCAAGATGGAAAATAGCGATGTCATCTTTGCACTGGGGCTGATGGGAAACGAAGTCCACGTCGTCGCCAGAAGCCGCATAAACGATGCCGATGCCGGCGATATCCTCGGCAGGCTTGGCGGAAGTGGGAGTCATAGGACCGCGGAAGCCACATTGAAAGGCAAAACCCTTGCGCAAACGGAGCAACTGCTTCTCGACGTCCTCAACATCACCATCAACCCCAGGCGAAAGGCGCGTCACCTGATGTCGTC
Source organism: uncultured Desulfosarcina sp. (assembly GCA_963668455.2). GTDB lineage: Bacteria > Desulfobacterota > Desulfobacteria > Desulfobacterales > Desulfosarcinaceae > Desulfosarcina. The sequence goes on along the minus strand of CAXXOY010000004.1, from coordinate 781,492 downwards.
ACCGGCCATCATGGGCACTTGGCAAACCACCTGTCAAGATGCCAGAGGCCTGCTCACCCGCTACAACATCAACGCCCTGCTGGTTGGGCCCGAAAACACGGAAGACGGGGGGGCAAGCGGTTATATCACCCGTCAGGTCATCGAAAAGGCCTTGTTTCACAACCTGGGGGAGATACCCATTCATGAGTACATGAGCAGCGAGATCTCATCCGTCGATCCGGACGCGGATATCGAAGAGATTCAAAACAAAATCATGGGCTACAAACAGCGCATCCTTCCGGTTGTGCAAAACGGTGAGGTGCTGGGAGTGATTACCAGGACGGATTTGCTCAACGTGCTGGTTCAACAACACCGTTCTCCCGAGGGTGACACGTCTCTGCCGGCCGGTGAGATGAACGTCAGCCGCTCGCAGACGGTTCTCAGGCTCATGCGCGAACACCTTACCGAATCGATCATGACCATCCTGGTAAAAGTTGGTGAAGCGGCCGGCGAGCTGGGGGTTAGCGCCTATGTGGTCGGCGGTTTTGTACGCGATCTTTTCCTTGGTCGAAAAAACGAAGATATCGATATCGTCATCGAAGGCGACGGCATCGCCTTTGCCGAGGTTTTCGCCAAACAATTCGGCGGACGGGTCCATACCCACGTCGAGTTCGGTACGGCGGTGATCGTCCATTCCACGGGTCTAAAAATCGATGTAGCCTCCGCGCGTACGGAATACTATCAATTTCCGGCATCCCTTCCGGTTGTTGAGATGAGTTCCATTAAAATGGACATGTTCCGGCGCGATTTCACCATCAACACCCTGGCCATCGAACTCAATCCGGACAAATTCGGCAGGCTGCTCGATTTCTTTTCGGGACGCAAGGATATCCGGGATAACGTTCTGCGCGTACTGCACAATTTAAGTTTTGTCGAGGACCCGACCCGCATTTTTCGGGTTCTGCGCTTTGAACAGCGGTTCGGGTTCACCATCGGCAAGCTCACCGCCAGCCTGATCGACAATGCCATCAGCATGAATTTCTTTCGCCATCTGAGCGGCAGACGGGTCTATACGGAACTGAAGCTGATTCTGAAGGAAAAAAACCCCGCCCCGGCGATTTTGAGATTACAGGATTACGACCTGTTCAAGGTCATTCATCCGAAAATAAAAATCGAAAAAGACCTGGTGCACCTTCTGGACACCGCTAAGAAGGTAACCGATTGGCACGAACTCCTGTTCGTCGACGAAAGCTACAAGCGTTGGGCCGTCTTTTTCATGACCTTGATCGGCCACTGCGACCTCAAGGCTTCGAACGAGATCTGCGAGCACCTATGCGTCGTACCACGAAATATCAAGCTGTTCGGAGAACTCAGACTGCAGGCTGAAAAGCGATTGCAACATCTGGAGGTTGAAGGCCCAATCAAGCAGGCTGAAATTTATCGCCTGCTGCAAGGATTTAAAACGGAACTGATCCTTTATATGATGATCCGTGCTTCATCGCAAACCGCCCAAAAACGGATTTCCTTGTTTCACACCAAGCTGCGCAACGTATCCACCGGTATCCGCGGCAAAGACCTGATCGACCTGGGCCTGAAACCGGGACCGCTTTTCAGTGAAATCATGGACTCACTCAAAACACTGAAACTAAACGGTCTGGTCAAAACCCACGAAGACGAACTGCGTTTCGTGAAAGAACATTTTGTGAAATAGCCATCTTTTCCCTCCCATACCGCTGAAACCGCCCTCTTTTTTACTTGATCGCGCCAATGGTTCCCTATAGAATTAAATGTTTATGACTCAAAAGCGATACAATCTCGCCGGAAAATGGAACTGCTAATGGATATACAATCCGTTGATTTATGGGATGACCGCTATCGGGTGAAGCTGGAAAACGTTTTCGAAGGCCCCATGGATCTTCTGGTACACCTGATTAAAAAGGCGGAAGTGGATATCTACGATATTCCCGTTGCCCGGATTACCGAGCAGTACCTGGGGTATCTGGAATGGATGCAGCAAATGAACATCGATTTTGCCGGCGATTTCGTGCTCATGGCATCCACCTTGACTCATATCAAATCGAGGATGCTGCTCCCGGCCCAGGAGGGGGACGAGGACGAGGAAGATCCCCGCATGGAGATCGCCCGTCCGCTTCTGGAATACCTGCGTATCAAATCCGCCGCCGAGCAATTGGCCGAGCGCAATCTTCTGGGCGACAAAACCTTCGTACGCAAACCGGACAGCCAGTTTTTCAAGGATGTGGCCGACGATGAAGTGATTCGCATCGGTTTGTTCGAATTGATCGATGCCTTTCAAAACATTCTCGACAAGGTTACGCCAAGCCACCGTGTCGATCTGACCCGTGATCGGGTGTCGGTTCAGGAGCGCATTGCCCAGCTGACCGAGCTTTTGGAAGATAACGAATCCATGACGTTCGATGAACTGTTCTCCGAATGCAAGCAGCGACACGACATCATTGTTACTTTTCTGGCGATCCTTGAAATGGCCAAGCTCGGCCTGCTTCGCATTGCCCAGCATGTACCGACAGGAATAATCAGGATTTTCTATCAATGATGGATAACGACAGCCAGGCACGGCCCCCGGAAAAATTGAAAACCATTATCGAGAGCCTGCTCTTTGTTTCGGAAGTTCCTCTGACGGTCGAACAGTTCAAAACCGTTCTTGAAACCGTCGACACCGGCGCCATCAGAGCCGCCATCGAGGAGCTGACCGACGAGTATGCGGATCGCAATGGCGGGTTTGTTCTCAAAGCGGTTGCCGGCGGTTACCAATTCCGCACCCAGGAGCGCTTCAACCCCTGGATCAAACGGCTGGTCAAGCCCAGTGCACCGCGCCTTAGCAAAGCGGCCCTGGAAACCCTGGCCATCATCGCCTACAATCAACCGATCATCCGCAGCGACATCGAGCACATCCGCGGCGTCGACAGCGGCGGCGTAATCCGAATGCTCATGGAACGCAAACTGATCCGGGTTCTGGGCCGCAAGGAGATCCCCGGCCGGCCACTGATTTACGCCACCACCAAGCACTTTCTCGAGGTCTTTGAGCTGAAAGATCTCAAGGACCTGCCCACCCCGAAAGAAATCGAGGATCTCAGCCAGTCCAAACTGGAAGAGGGGCGGGAAGGCGCTGCCCCCGAGGATGCCGTACCGACAAGTGCCGAAGCTGCTGAAAGCGGCGACAACGATATCATTGATCACGGCGAAGATAGCTGGCCCGTTGAGGATGCCGAAACACCTCCCGTCGTGCCCTCCGAAACCGGAAATGGGGCTGGTGACGCTCCGGAAGAGAACACCAAGCCGCCCGTTGACGGGTCTTTTACGGATTGATTGCCCATATTTCCCTGACCTACCTTGCATTGCTCCCACAGAAGTTATAATTATAACTTCTTACTTAATTGCTCAAGGTGCCGGGATAAAGAAAGGTAATCATGAATTTTCAAAACCACATCCGCAACGAATTTAATAAAACCGACACACCGCAAAACACGATAAATCGGATCACCGCCGGCTTTGATCGTTTGGGATACGCCATTCGGTATATGCCTTATACGCTCGAAGATCGGATTCACTGGTCCCAGATATCCATCGACTCCATAAAATTGCAATGCCAGGGAAAGGGGATGACGCCCGAGCTGGCCAAGGCGAGCGCCCATGCCGAACTGGCCGAACGCTTCAGCGGGGGATTGTTTTTCCAGGATTTCGAGGAACAGGTACGCTTTAACCTGACGGCCCTGTACAGCCGGCAAGTCAATCGCTTTTTGAATTATGAATGGTTGCCGGGTTATGTGAACAGCCACCAGGGGCAGCTTGACGACGACCATTTATCCATCGAATCATTATTGCGCAAACAAACGCACTTAGGCTCAGTGGATGTGGAGAAGATAAAAAACAGCCGGATGGCAAGGCACTGGGTGGACGGCTATTCGGTAATGCAGGGTAAAACCATCAAGGTTCCTATCAACTTCATTGCCTACATCAACGCTTCCAACGGCTTGGCCGCCGGCAACACCCTGGAAGAGGCGATGATTCAGGCAAGCTGTGAAATCTTCGAGAGATTCACACAGATCCAGGTTATCGGGCCCGAGACAATCATTCCCACCCTTGATAAGGAAACCGTAAAAAATGAGCGGCTGAAGTCAATGATCGAATTCTACGAAAAAGAAAACGTGGAAATTGTGTTGAAGGACTTCTCTCTGGATGGATTGATTCCCAGCATAGGCGTGCTGTTCATCAACCACAATTTGCGGCCGGGGAGATGGGAGCATAAAATCCTGGTCCCCGGCGTCTCCTTTACCATGGATGAGGCTTTGAGTCGCTGCCTTACCGAGATTACGCAGGGCCGCAACACGTTTCAGGTGCCCACCTCCCACTTTGACCGGCCGGTCATGCACCGCACCCGGGTCAGCAATCTTTATTTGCTGTTCAAATGCTGTATTTCGGAAAAGGACATCTCTTTTCTTGAACAAGGAGAAACCACTGCATACCGCAATTTTAGAAGCAAGGATATCTTCTCTGAAATCGAATCCATCAAACGGATATGCCGGACACTTGAAACGGATTTTATCGTTTTAAACCTAACGCATCCGGTGCTTGATTTTCCCGTGGCGCGGGTCGTCATGCCGGGGATATCGGATTTCCTGCCCTTTGTTTACAAGGATATTTTGACATCCGTCGATACCAGTCCCGACTCCGCTTGGCGAGGGGAGCGGTATAGGACCTTGATGGATTCGTTTTTCAAGTCGGCGTAATCTCTATCTGACAAAAAGCCGGTAGGCAACTAATCTAACCGCCCCGTCACCACTTGGTTGATGATAATGCCATGGGTCTTGCCAAAGGCCATGACCGCTTCCGGGCGAAATTCGCCGGCCCGGTAGGTTTTTAAAAAGGCGGGGGTTTCAAGCATGTGGAGGATGTAGGAGAGGTGGCCGCTGTAGCCGTTCTCGTCCAGCATTTGCAGGGAACGGATGGTTTTGTCGCCAAGTTCCATGGCCTGACGGCTCACCACCGGATGCTGGGCGCCGCCGCAGACTTTCAGGGAGTAAATCCGGCGGCAGGCGAAAGGGCGCGCCTCGTATATCATGCAGTTCTGGTTTTTCATTAAAAAGGGGCAAGCCGACGGCTTTTTACGCTCCCTCCTCCGCATGTCGGCAGCCAGCCCTTTTTTCATGGTGACCTGACGGGATCGCGGCAGATCGGCCAACCGGTCCAGAATCACCACCCCCTCCAAGGTGGTAATATCAATACTGCCGGCGTCCCGGCAGCAAAAGGCGCATCCTTTCCTGCAGACTGCCTCGCGTTTATAACCGGCTGCGGCAGCTTCGAACGCATCGTAAATCTGCTTCAATTTTATCTTTTTCTCTTCCATGATCCTTTTCTACTCTGCTTTTCACTGCCGATCCGCCGGCAATTCGATGATCATCGTGCAGCCGCCCCCACGGTTGTTCGCCGCGCTTACCCGACCGCCCAAGGCCAAAATCAGTTTTCTCACCAGGGCCAATCCGATGCCGGTTCCGCCGACCGTCCGCGAGAGGGTATCGTCGACCCGGTAAAACTCATCGAAAATTTTTTTAAGCGAGGACTTGGGGATGCCCGGCCCGGTATCCGATACGTCTATACGAACCCATTTTTCCAGGGCGCGCACCTTGATACGAATCTTTTTCTCCGCGAGATGGCGGCCAAATTTAATGCTGTTTTCCATCAAATTGATCAGAACCTGCACCAGCACCTCACGGTCGTAGGCAAACACGGGAAGATCCGCTTTGTCAATGGTCAGATTGAAACCCTCCCGGGACAGGCGCTCGGCCATACTGGCCTGGGCATCGGCCAGCACATCGTTCAAATCGCCGTCACTCAACACAAAGCGCCGGGTTTGCTTTTCCAGACGCGACAATTCCAGAACATTTTCAATCAGTCCGGACAAACGGGCGCTTTCCGAGGACAGAACGTCCAGGTACTCACGCTCCCGCTCGGGCGAGGGGGCGATCCCCTGCTCCAGCATTTCGATGTACATGCGGATGTTGGTCAAGGGCGTTTTCAACTCATGGGTCACCGTGGAAACAAATCGTGAGCGTCGCTCGGAGAAATCCAAGACCGCCCGTGCGTGTCGATAGATCATCCCCAACCCCGCGACCATGACGATGCCAAGTGCAGCCAAGGTCAGCGACAACACCTGCCGCGCCGGTGATGGCGGCAGTGACATGAGTTGCATTTCGGCGGAAAGAAAATCAAATGGTGCCGGGAATGTTCTCTCGGCAAGGCGGCCTGTGGGTAGTGACGCCTCGGTGTTGCCTTTCAAAAGATCTCGCGACGCCTTTACCCCGGCGGCATTCAAAACAAGCCGGGCGTACTCGGAAATAGGTTGGGAATCGTAAAACGTGGTGAGCAGATGATCGAGAAAAGCACCAAGTTCAATCACGGCCCCCTGCCGATAAATCTGCCCGTCGATGACAATGCGGCGGAAAACAAACACCTCGCCATTATCCAGGGTTACGGCCTGAAGCGGCGCGACTTCAACCTGAAAACGGCTTATTGACAGTGCCGGCCGAGAGGGACCGCCATCCTGCCTCGCACGGTCAATCGAGCGTTGGGGCCGCCGGACATCCCCGGATGGCGCAGCCCTGGCCGCTATCCGCTCGGCGTCGATCAGCTTTTCTTCCATGGCCGATCCTTGCGGCGCGCTGTCCTGCCTGGCCAGGTTCATGGCCTGACCGACGGTGATTTCCTCCACCCGCGCCTCTTTTTGGCCGAGAACCGCCTTGCTTTTTTTTCGGGTTTCGGTCTTAAGAAAACGTCCGGCAAAACTCGATTTGGCCATCTTTCTGAAAGGCTCCGAAGAAGAAGCCACAGACACCGAAGGGGTCGTTGCCCTAGGGTCTCGTTTGCACCGATTAAAGCCGGCATTCAACCTTTTAAGCATTGCCACCCGTTTCAACAAAAGGGGCGACACATTCTTCCCGCCTTCCATCAACGGTGTTTGAAAGGAGCCGTCCGGATTGTTCTGAAAATATCCCAGAATATATGCCTCGGCAGGTATGCCTGCCAAGGGAGAAGTAATGGATTGCCCGTCGGCAGTCACCATTTGATATTGGTATTCGTCTACCGCCCGGTCTTCCTCACGTCGGACCAGATCCGCCAGCCAGGTTTCAATCTCATCCAGAAGCTGTTCGGAAAAAAAACGCACCTGGGAACGGGATTCCCGATCCAGCGCACCATAGGTACGCCATGCGACCACGGAAAGAGGAATCGAGATCAGGATCGCAAACACGATCATGGTCAGGCGCAGTTTTTTCACGATTCAGGCTCCAGACGGTATCCTTCCCCACGAACGGTCTCAATCAGTCCGACACCATCGGCCAATCCGGCGATTTTTTTTCTCAGCTTGAGCATATGGATGTCCACGGTGCGTGTCTCCACATGCGGATCTTTATAGCGCCATACTTCGCTCAGCAGCTCGGTCTTGGAGACAATGCGATCCCGATGGTTAAAAAGAAAGGCGATCAATTCCATTTCGCGGCGGGTCAATGGCGCGCTTTGGCCATTGCAGACGGCTTGCAGGTTCAAGCCGTCAAAGAGGATTCCACCGTATTCAATCTTCTCGCTGCCGGCGGATTTCCCGCTTCTTCTCAAGACAGCCTCCACTCTGACCATCAATTCCCGCAAAGAGAAAGGTTTGCTCACATAATCGTCCGCACCGGCGGCGAACCCTTCCACCAGATCGTCCTCGGCGCCTTTGGCCGTGAGCATAATCACCGGCTGAAGCGGTACCAGTTTTCTGATTTCCCGACAGATGGAAAACCCATCCATGCCGGGCAGCATCACATCAAGAAGGATCAGATCGTAGGTCCCGCCCATTGCGGCCTCACCCCCACGGGTTCCATCGGCGATGCTCTCGGCGGCATATCCGTTGAACACCAGCACGTCACAAAGCCCTTTGCGAATGGCGTCATCATCCTCGATGATCAGAATGTTGGCTTTTGGCGCGGTCATGCCCTCTCCTTTCTGGCCATTGTTTTCCATGATTATTTTAGAAGGCTACCACCGTGGTGTTGTTCGGGCAAAGCAAAAGTTTTGCAAAAAGAGCCTTCCAACCTTTTGCATTTGTTTGAATTGTGTTTTTACCCGCCCCCCCGCCAAACTGGGCTCGAGAAAGGGCCGATGCGCCCACAAAACTTTTTTTAGCATTTGCAATATAGGAGGCATCCCATGTTTCAATCCACCCGACGATTACTAAGCATCTTTGGCCTGATTTTGGTCATCGGCACGATCCAGGCGACATCTGCCTTTGGCCTGACCCTGTCAAGCGAAATCGCTCAGCAAAAAATCCTTAAGGACGGTGACGGCCAAGTGGCGGTGGCGTTTAACCTGTTCGCACCACGGGTGCCGGAAAAGCGCATAATGCCCGTGGCCCATACAGATCTGGTGATTGTCCTGGACCGCAGCGGCTCCATGGAAGGGCAAAAACTAAGAGATGCCCGTCAAGCCGTGGCAAGGCTGATCCAAAAACTTGGCCCGAAGGATCGTCTGGGCCTGGTTTCCTATTCCAACGGCGTGCAAACTGATTTTCCGCTCACCCCGGTGACACCGGTCAATAGGCGACAAATGGTTTCCATGGCCCGGAGCATCATGGCCGGCGGTGGAACCAATCTGGGGGGCGGTCTTCAGCAGGGGGTCGATCTCATGCTTTCGACACGGGGTGAAGGCCATCATCGCAAGCTGATTCTGATCTCCGACGGGTTGGCCAACCAGGGCGTCACCGACCCAGGGGCCCTGGGCATCATGGCCGGAGCGGCCGTGGAGAACCGGTTTTCGGTCAGTACCGTGGGCGTCGGGCTGGATTTTAACGAAATGCTCATGACCACCATTGCCGATCACGGCGCGGGAAGCTATCATTTCATGGAGAATCCGGCGGCCTTTGCCCGAATATTTGAAGAAGAGCTTCACGCCAGCCGCCAGGTTGTCGTAACCGACCTTCAAATCCGCCTGCGCCTTGCCCCCGGTGTAACGTTGAGCGATGCCGCGGGGTATCCGATTCACCACGATAACGGAGAATCCGTTGTTTACCCGGGGGATCTGTATTCCGGCCAGAAACGCACCTTCTTTCTTACCTTTACCGCCCCCACCGACGCCCTTGGGACGATTTCCCTGGGGACCGTCGCAACGCGCTACCAGTTCGAAGGCGCGACGCGTCAAACGCCCATGCCAAAGCCGATGATGGTCACGTGCGTAAATGACCCAGCCGAGGCCATGGCCGGCATAAACAAAAAGATCTGGGGCGATCAGGTGGTTCAAAATGAATTCAGCCAACTCAAGGAAAAGGTGGCCGAGGATATTCGAAAGGGAAACAAAGCGGGTGCCCAAGCGCGCATCCGTAAATACGAGGCCAAACAACGGGCCATCAACCGCATGGTGGAATCCGAAGCGGTGGCCAAGAATCTGACCACCGATGTTCAGGCGCTGCAAAATCAGGTCGAGCAAACCTTCGCCGGCCCGGCGGCGGATGTGGCCAGGAAACAGAAACAGAGGTCCAAGGCCATCCAGTATGAAAGTTACAAACTCAAGAGGGATAAGCAGTAGAGCTACCCGTTTTGGGCACTAAAAATCGCCTGGGCCTTTTGCAGGGCATCGACATCGTCGATGCCCATGGTTTCCTGCTCATCGCCGACCACATGATAGCTGACCGATTTGCCGTCCTCGACCATGTACTCGATCAGGTCGGTGAAAAAAAACTCCTCGATATCGGTCAGCTTGCCGTTCACCTCTTTCTGAACGATCTGGGGGCGCGATGCCAGGATGGGGAGATAATGGGCCAGGGCCGAGCGCCGAATGGAATAGATGCCGGAATTACAAACGGTGAGCTGTTCCTGGCGCTCGGCCGGGTAATCCCGCCAGTATTTCCATTCGGTGATTTTCTGCACCTTGCCGTTTTCGATTTCCAGTACGCCGTATTGTTTTTTGTCGGCCGGAGAAAAGCCAAGGATCATCAAATCGTGGGACGATAGCCCCGCCGCCATGGAAGCGTAGGTTTCTCTTTTTACAAAAGGGACATCGCCCATGGTTATAATGACCTGGTCAACGGTCAGGGAACCGAGGAAATCCACCGCAGCCAGAATGGCGCCGCCGGTCCCATTGAGAACGGGCTGCTCGATGTATTTTGCACCTATTGCCTGAGTGGCATCGATAACCTCGTTTTTACAATGGTTGACGATCAAAGCTTTGGGTCCCGCCGGAAGACGGTCCATGATATGTAGGATCAGGGGCCGGTTTCCCTCGAAAACGGAAGTGGTGGGTTCAAGCGGCAACAGGGTCTTGCTGCCCTTGTAATTTTTCATGCGGCTTCCCCTGCCCGCGGCCATGATAATGGAGGCAACCTGCTGAGCGCTATCAGCTTGCATCAATTGATTGTCCTTTCTTTTCGGTTTGAAAATCTTGAAACTGTGCACTTTATGATAATTCTTTATAAAATGAAAGACCGGGTTTGTCCACTATTGGCGGCACTGATCCCTGATCGGTTTTTGTTGTTGTTGACCTGGGTTTTGCCTTTGGGATACTGTAATTCGTACTTGAATTCAGGTTGTAGCAACGGGATGAAAGGTAGCCGCACCCAATCAAGGTTACTATCGCCTTGTTTGCTCGCCACTTGATAAGAATCGGAAAAAAGGAAAATCGGAGTCGTGGATCCGGAAAAAGGCTATTGGCAGCGTCAGTTTTACTTTCTTTCGAGTCTGGGGATTTTCTATATTATCCTGATCGCCCTATTCGCCGTCCCTCTGCTCGGAACCTTCGTGGTGATCCTGATCAAGGGCGCCCTTGATCTGCGCTACGTCATCATTGCCGCCGGATGCGTTGGGGGGGTTGTCCTGAGCTGGCTGGCGGTGAAACTCATCATACGTTTGTGGCGCAACTTCCGGCGGGACGGCTCCATCGCCGGTCAAGCGTTTCGCCGCAATCTGCTTTTGGGCCAGCCGGTGGAGATCTCCGTTTTCAACGGGATGCTGAAACTTACCTGCGGGAAGGATTCGCCAGGTTCACAGCCAAGCCTGCCAAATCCCGAGCACCCCATATTACCGGCACCCAACGCCCCGGCAAACGGGGACGAGATCCTTGATCGCTTGCAGCAACTGGTGGATCTAAAACAAAGCGGCGCCATCGATGACGATGAATTCAAAACGCTCAAAGCTTCGCTGATCCGGACGCTTCAATAAAATAAAAACCAACAAAAAAAGGCCGCTGCAAACGCAGCGGCCTTTTTTATTAAACAGCGCGAAAAATCAGTGCGCGAACAGACCAGCGATGGCGGCTGCCTGCGGATGAGCGTAGATCAGGATCAGAGCCACAACCAGAGCGTAAATACAAAGAGACTCGATCATGGCCAGACCGATCAGCATGGTCACGGTGACTTTACCGGAAGATTCGGGATTGCGGGCGATACCTTCAACGGCGGACTTGAGGCCCATGCCCTGTCCAATACCACAACCGAAAGCGGCGATAGCAATACCAAAACCAGCGGCGGTCACACATGCGATAAAAAACTGTAATGCTTGAGCTTCCATATCCTTAAATACCTCCTTTAAAAGATTGATGAGTAGGGCTTCTTCCAGTTACCCCAAACGATTAATGAGCAACAGTCAACGCGCTTCCAGTCGCGCCAACGGGTGTCCGAAAAAATTTCTCCATCAATGGGCGTGTTCCATGGCCCCTGAGAAATAAATGATGGAGAGCAAGAAGAAAACGAATCCCTGCACGAAGGCGACGAAGATACCCAGCGCCATGATCGGCAGCGGTGCGAAGAAAGCGCCGGCCAGACCGAAAAGGATGGCCAGGACGATTTCGTGTCCCATCATGTTTCCGAAAAGACGGAAGGAGAGGGAAAGAATACGTGCCAGGTGGCCGATGATCTCGATGACGAAGATCAGCGGAGACATCCACCACACCGGCCCCATGAAGTGTTTGATGTATTTTACGCCGTGGTATTTCACGCCGATGATATGGGTGAAAACCACCACCACGATGGCGCAGGACGCCGTGGTATTAAGGTTGGCGGTGGGCGGGAAAAATCCGGGGATAATCCCGATCAGGTTGCCGATGAAGATGTAAAGAAAAATCGTTGCCGCCAGGGGGAACAACCAGCGGGCCTCTTCTCCGGCGGTTTCGACCATGAACTCCTCGATGCCGGAAACAATGACTTCAAACAGATTCTGAGCCTTGCCCGGAATCATGGAGATGGTTTTGGTGGCCAGTGCCCCGGCAATGATCAAGATTGCCATGAGGACCCAGGAGTAGACCACATGGGTGTATGTGTGGGCGAAATGCCCCAGCCCGATCGCTTCAAAAATCTTCACGAAAAATAGATAGGGATGCTCCATCCTTAGACCGCCTCCTTGAAAATGATGTGTTTAATTTCAACCATGGTCGCCAGGGTAATGCTGGCCACCACGACGGAAAGACCGATAAACAATCCGATTGGATTCACCACTTGCTGGCGAATGAGCAAAAATATGATTACTCCGCTGATCATAAAGCGGATGTAGTATTTCACCAATACCGAGTTGGGGGAAGCCAGGCGTTTTGGGTTGAGGGCTTTACTCAGGGTTCGGGCCAACAAATGAAAATTGACGGTCACGATCAGGCCGCCAAAAATAAGCCCTCGTGCAAAAGAGGGAGATGTCGCCAAGAGCCCCAGCAAACTGATGGAGATCAGCAACACCCAGTTGGAACGGGTGACGAATGTAAGTATGCGCTGTTGGATATTCACTGTGGACGTTTCTGTGTTTGTAAAGGTCACAGTTTACGGCTTTTCTTTATCGCCAAACCGATATTGCGAAACCCTGCGGCGATTCCCAGCCCCAGGAAAATCAGCGTCAGCCAAGGCGTCGTATCAAAGCGCCGATCCAGCCACACTCCGATCCCCAGCCCGATAAAAATGGCGAAGGAGACAGAGAACCCCAAACTTGAGTAGTAGGCCAGGTCTCTTATCCATGCCCTGTTTTCTTTTTTCATGGGAGTCGACCTTTTTCCGATTGAAAAATTAACCGGAGCAGGTCTTGATCGGAATAAATGCCTTTACCATGGCAGGTTATTCAAGTCAACGTCAAAAACCGGCCCGCCCTTACACGCACACCGATATCAATCGGTATCGCGATCCCAATCGTTTTTTCTTTTCTCGATGCCGATAGCCGCCGGGCGTCATCACCACACAAGCCGGCTCGAATCGAAAACCGGACCGTCCATGCACACATGCCGGTACCGATCGGCATCATCCGCCACCTTAACCGCACACCCCAGGCAAGCGCCCATTCCGCAAGCCATCATGGCCTCGATGGAGACCTGGCAGGCGGTGTCGCGCTCCCCGGCAATCTCGGCCACGGCCTTGAGCATGGGCAACGGCCCACAGGCGCAAACAAGGTCGGCCGGTTCCTGGTCAAGGGCGCGTTTCAAACTCTGGGTGACAACCCCATGGTGCCCCTGACTGCCGTCATCCGTCGAGATGTCCATCAGAAAACCGGGCAGGTCGAATTCTCCAAGACAAACCAGGTCGTCCCTGCCGCGGCCGCCGATAAACACCATGCACCGATCGAGGGCCTCTCCCCGGTCGACAAGCGATTGCGCGAGGAAACGAATCGGTGGAACCCCTACCCCGCCGGCAACCAGTACGAGCCGACGGCAATCGTCGGGAATTAGAAACGCGTTGCCCAGCGGTCCGATCACGGAAAGGCGGTCACCTTCCCGAGCATCCGAAAGCAGCCGGGTCCCCTTGCCCACGACCTTGTAGAGAATTTCGATACCGGTTACCCTGTCATCCTCCCGAATCAGACCCAGCAGGGAAAAAGGGCGGCGCAAGAGCGGGTTGGAGGTGGTGCCGATACGCAGCATGACAAACTGTCCCGGCTTGGCGGCATCGAACCCGCCCTCGCAGGAGAGCCCCATGCGCCGGTATCCTGGGGCCTCGGCTCGGTTCCACAAAATGATGGCGTCTTGAACGATCATGATAATCCGTTATTCTTCATGGGTTGAGTCCAATAATCGCGGCAAACCGCCCCGTCTGCTTCTGTCCCCGGTATGAGAAAAACAGGTGCGGGTTGCAGCGGGTGCACAGGTTCGAGGTGTGGATGCGGTCGCCCGCCAAACCGGCATCGAGCAATTGCTTCCGGCTGATCCGCCAAAAATCGAAATGGTTTTCTCCGATTTTAAACGGCCACAAGTCTCGGGGGATTTCCTCTTTGTAATGGACGAACTCGGCACAGCAAGGCCCCAGAGAGGGGCCGATGGCGGCCACCATCCGACCCGGATCGCAGCCGAATTCTTCGACCATGCGCGTCACCGTCAAACCGACAATGTCGGCCACGCTACCCCGCCAGCCGCTATGCACATTGGCCACCACCCGCTGTTGGGGATCGTGTATCATCACCGCCTGGCAATCGGCGGTCTGGATCAGCAAAAAGACACCCGGCACATCCGTGATCAACGCATCGGCGTTTCCCGACGCAGCCTGTATCGGCTGTTTGCCCGGCAGGTCGTCTTCGCGAACGACATGAATGGTCGTGCCGTGATTCTGACTGCAATACAGATGAACGCCCCTGCCGGTGATTTGGTGCAATCGCTCCCGATTGCCGGCAACCGCCTGCGGATCGTCCCCCACGCTCAATGCCAGGTTAAAACCGGCATAAGGCCCACGGCTTTCTCCGCCGAGACGCGTGGTTACCGCGTGCCAGAGGCCCGGAGACCGCTTCAGGGCTTCAAATTGAAAGAAAAAGTTTTGCCGATCTTTGATCAAATGCAATGGGACACCTGCCGCTATAACGCCCTGGCCAAGGTTAGCACATCCACCCGACTGGCGCCGTCCTTGAGCAGAACCTTGGCGCAGGCTTCCGCCGTGGCGCCCGTGGTCAAGACATCATCCACCAGGAGTACCCGTTTGCCGGCGCTTTGTCCGGGACGCCGCACGGCAAAAGCATTCCTGATGTTGATTCGCCGCTGGCGGCGATCCAGCCCGGTTTGGGGCGGCGTGGCGCGCTGCCGCACCAGCAGGTCGCGCACAATCTTCTCGCCCCCAGCGCCAGGCCAACGGGCAATGAGAAGATAGGCCTGGTTGAAGCCCCGCTGCCGGAAACGCCGCCGGTGCAAGGGGATCGGCGCGATCAGATCGATCTTGCCGGGGGACCAGTACCGCTGAAAAGTTTGATGCAGCATGCGCCCCAATGGCTTTGCCAGCTGGACCCCGGCCTTGAACTTCAGCGTCTGAATGGCGGTTCTCAGGCTCTGATCGTAAACGCCCACGGCCCGGGCCATGGTAAATGCCCCGTTATTCTCTATACAGCGGCCGCAAAAGTGATCCTCGCCTTCACGGCTTTTAAAAGGAACCCCGCACCGCCGGCACAACGGCGAGGAAACCGCTGTCCATTTCCGGCGGCAGGACTCGCAAAAATAGAGGGAAAGACTTTGCGAGAGATCAACCGCATCGCTTTGCCTCACCCTTTCCCGCTGAAAAAGTTCTCCACACCCCAGACATTTGTTCGGAAAAAGCGCGTCTTGCAGACTGGCGAACCAAGGCTTTATGGAAATGAAACAGGAATCGATCATAAATCACCGGCGCTGGCGAAAGGCCTCGTAAAGCACCACGGCCGCGGCGGCCGAAGCGTTCAGGGAATCCACCCGCCCCAGCAAAGGGATCGAGACCAGGAAGTCGCACTGCTGCCTGACCAGAGGACGCAACCCTTTTTCCTCACCGCCCACCACCAGGGCCAGGCGCCCTTTAAAATCCGCCTCGAAAATGGATTGATCGGCCTGCATGGCCATGCCGGCCACCCAGACATCTTTTTTCTTCAGCCATTTAATGGTTTCGACGAGGTTGGTCACCTGACACAGGCGGGTGTGTTCCAAAGCCCCGGCGGATGCCTTGGAAACCGCCGGCGTGGCCCCGGCGGCGCGGTCCTTGGGAATCACCAGGGCGTGGGCGCCCGCGCAATGGGCCGAGCGCACGATGGCCCCCAGATTATTGGGATCCTTGATGCTGTCGAGCAACATGAGCAAACAAGGGGCTTGCCCGTCCGCTGTTTTCCCGAGAAGGTCTTCCAGGTTGTCCAGCGGCAGGGCCGAGGCCTCGGCGGCCACCCCCTGGTGTTGCTCGCTGCCGCAAGCCGCGCGCAGTTGCTGGGCATTGAGGGTTTGAACCGGAATTTTCAGTTTTTGGGCCAGTTCCGCGAGCCTTGCCTGACGTTCGGACAGTGCCGAGCGGTCCATCATCACTTTCTCAAAAATTCGACGCCCGGCGGCAAGTGCCTCCATCACCGGGTGAAATCCATACAAAACCTCGAATCCGCCGGAAAAAGCGCCTCGTCCCCTCGGGTTGCCGCCCATCTCACTCCGCCTCAATCTTCAGGATGGAAACAAATTGCCGGGTGGCCAGCTCCAAATCGTCATTAACCAGCACATGGCGGTACCAGTCCCTGTTGGCGATCTCCTCGGCGGCATTTTTCAGGCGCTTTTCGATCACGGCGGGATCGTCCTTCCCCCGGCCCTCAAGCCGCTGTCGAAGGGCGTCCATGGAAGGGGCCATAATGAAAACGGTCACCGCCTCGGGATAACGTTTCAGAATCTGGCGGGCGCCCTGGACATCGATATCCAAAAGTACATCCCGGCCTGCATTCAGGTGGCTATCGATAAATTCGGCCGAGGTGCCATAGTAATGATCGTGAACCTTGGCCCATTCGGCCCATTGTCCGTTCTCGATACCCTCGCGAAAGCGCTTCTCATCCACAAAAAAGTAATCCTTGCCGTCTTCTTCGCCCGCTCGGGGATCCCGGGTGGTGGAACTGACAGAATAGACAATGTCGGGCAACTGCTTGCGCGCCGCCTGGCAAAGGGTGGTCTTGCCGGCGCCCGAGGGCGCCGAAACAATAAAAAGACGGCCGCCGGAGGGTGCATTCAACGTGGCATCGGTGGGCATGGCATTTGTCCTTGGGTTATTTTTCGGCTTTCAGGTCTTCGAACCGCTGAGAAATGGTCTCGAACTGAATGGCCGACAAAACCACATGGTTGCTGTCCATGATGATTACAGCACGGGTTCTGCGGCCCTGGGTGCCATCCACCAAGAGCTGTTTTTCGCGTGCTTCATCCTTGAGACGTTTCATGGGCGAAGAACTGGGCGAAACAATGGCAACGACCCGCTCTGCGACGACCGTATTGCCGAAGCCGATATTAAGCAATTTTTTTTGCATGCCCTACTCCTTTTTTATTTTGTTCGCGCCAGGCGGCGGTATGACTTGTAAAATGGTTTTACTCGACGTTCTGGATCTGTTCACGTAATTTTTCCAGTTCCGACTTCACCGCCACAATGGTATGGGCCATGGCGGCCCTACCGCATTTAGAGCCCATGGTATTGAACTCGCGGTTAAATTCCTGGAGCAGAAAATTCAACGGGCGGCCGGCGGCCGAGTCGTCGGCCATCAGGCTTCTGAATTGTTTCACATGGCTTCCGGCGCGCACGATCTCCTCGGAGATATCGCTGCGATCCGCCAGAAGCGCCGCCTCCTGGGCGATACGCGCCTGATCGATTTCAACCATCCCGTGGGTCAGGGATTCGATGCGCTCCTGGAGCCGTTGCCGGTAAAGCTCCGGGATCTGGTCGGCATGGCCGGCAATCTTTTCCAGCATGGTTTCGATGGCGGCCAGACGCATCTCGAAATCCTGGGCCAAATTATCTCCCTCGGCCCGCCGCATGGCATCCAGATCGACCAGGGTTTTCTCCAGGCAAGGCGAAAGCTTTTGCCAGATTTTATCCGTATCCTTTTCCACTTCCACGGCCTGGATCATGCCACCGCTGGCCAGCACCATTTCCAGGCCCACCGGGGTTTTGATTTCCAGGGCATCGCTTAACGCGCACAAGGTTTCATGGTAGGCCTTGGCGCGCGGCAGGTTGGCCTCGAACCGGTTGCTTTCCTCGGATTCGTCCTGAATCTGCACCCGAATTTCTACGCGCCCCCGGACCACCCGTTCGGCGATGAAGGTTTTGATGCGTTCTTCGAGTTTCTCGTAGCCGCGGGTAAGTTTGAGGGCCACATCCAGGTGGCGGCTATTGTATGAGCGCACCTCGATACGAATTGTGAAGGGAGCGCACCAATCCTCGGCCCGTGCGTAAGCGGTCATGCTTTTAATCATGAGATTTCCTTATAAGGAGGAATCGTCAACTCAACGGCGGGGTATTGACGAATTCCCTTTTTCCCTCTTTTTTAGTTCCAACATATAATTATTTCGAATCAGGGTCAAAAAGTCAATTATGGGGCGGTCGGCGTAATCAGGAAAGGTCCAAGGCAGGGTTCGAAAAGCCCCTTTCTGGTAGATCAGGGTCAAATCCGCATAGATCCCGTCACCAAGATAAATGCGGTGGGTGAAATTTTTTCCGGTGGCCAGAACCAGCCGTTCGGGCAACAAGTATCCGGGGTCGATGTTGATCCGGCGTTTGTCTTCTATCTGGTATTTTTCCTCCAGGCCATTGGTAAAGCGCTTGATGGCCGGCAGTTCGGTTTGCTCGATCAGCTCACGAAAAACCAGCATCCGCCGGCTGAGCGGAGTCCCCAACTCCCTTTCGTAATAGTTGGTGTAATCGAATTTCAGCCAGGGGCTGACGGTTTCCACCGGTCCCAGGCGCTCGCCGAGTTCCCGGGCAAGCCCTTGCGCAAGGCTTTTGTCCTTGAGAAAAAAACCCACGATGAGCTTGGCGGGTCTGGGTGGCTGGGGGGTACTCATTTATAGCGGCTTGGCTTCTTCTATCAGCATGATGGGAATATCCTCCCGGATTTCATACACCAGCCGACAGGCTTCGCAAACCAGGCCGTCCTCCGTTTCGTTCAGGTGAATGTCCCCCTTGCACTTGGGGCAGGCCAGAATATCCAACAGTTCCTTATTAATTGCCATCGTTTTTTCCCTTTCTATCGGCCTGGTCGCTTATTTTTTGTGCAATGGCACTGGTGCTGTGTCCGGGCAGGATGTTCACCAAACTGACCTTGCCGCCGTATGCTTCGACGATTTCCCGGCCGACCACCTCTTCGATGCGGTAATCGGCGCCCTTGACCAGAATGTCCGGCCGTAATTGCTCAATAAGATTCAGCGGCGTGTCCTCTTCGAAAAAGACCACCATGTCCACATCTTCGAGAGCGCTTAAAATGGCGGCCCGATCCTGTCCCGGCAAAATGGGACGGTCGTCCCCCTTGAGACGCCGGATGGAGGTGTCGCTGTTCAGACCCACGATCAGACGGTCCCCGAATTGACGAGCCTGGTGCAGCAGGCTGACATGGCCGGGATGCAGCAAATCGAAACAGCCGTTGGTGAACACAATGCGCTGTTCGGCCTGTCGCCAGCGGGAAATCCGGGCTGTCGCCTCCCGGGGATCGGCCACTTTCCACAAAGCGGAGGCCGACGTCTGCCGCGATTCGGCAAGATCCCGTTCCAACTCTTCCCAGTGCACCGGTTGGGTGCCAACCTTGCCCACCACGATCCCGGCGGCCACATTGGCCACGCCTGCCGCCTGGCCAAAGGACAAACCGGCGGCCACACAGGCGGCCATGGTGGCGATAACCGTGTCCCCCGCGCCGGAAACATCGAACACCTCCCGCGAGCGCGCGGCGATCATCAAAGGATCGGAACCGTCGCCGAACAGGGCCATCCCCCGCGGGCCACGGGTAACCAAAAGCCGATCCAGGGACAAACGCTCGCGAAGCGCCTCCGCAACGGCAACCAAAACGTCCTCGCCGTCAACTCGCTTGCCGGCCACCAGAGCCAGCTCGGCCGTGTTCGGGGTGACACAGGTGGCGCCCTCATAACGCTGCCAGTCAGCCCCCTTGGGATCGATGAAAACGGGGATGGATGCCTCCTTGCAAGCGCGGATAAGGGTCTGGACAAAGGCCTTGTCATGGAACATCCCTTTTCCGTAATCGGACAACACCACCGCTCGGGCCTCTCTCAATCGTTCATCGACAGCCGCCTTGACGCGATCGGCGATGGCCTCGTCAATGGGCCGACCATCCTCTTCATCGAGCCGGACCACCTGCTGTTTTCCGGCCATGATACGCGTTTTGGTTATCGTGGCGCGGCCGGCGATACGAATGCCTCTGTCGGCGACATCCTGATCGGCCAGAAGGCGGTGCAGTCTATCGGCCGATTCGTCCTCGCCCACCAGGCCCACAAGGTTCACCTTGCACCCCAACCCGGCAAGGTTGGCGGCCACATTGCCGCTGCCGCCCAAGGTGTAGGTTTTCTGGTTGACCTTGACGACGGGCACGGGCGCTTCCGGTGAGATCCGGCCGACCTCGCCCCAATAATAGCAATCCAACATCAGGTCGCCCACCACCAGCACGGTGATACCGGCCAGGCGCCGTCCCAGATCGGAACTATCGGCAAACACGGTCATCAGGGCTTTCCTGGATGGGAGAGCAAGCCGTTTTCGATTTGCCAGGCCCAAAAATGCAGAATAAAAATGTGCGCTTCCTGAATCCTTGCCGTCACTTCATGGTCGATCACGATGGCGTGATCCACGTTGGCTTTCAGACTGCCGCCATCCTTTCCCAGAAGGCCCACGCTTTTTATGCCCAGCTCCCGGGCACGCGCGGCGGCGCGCAGAACATTGGCCGAATTGCCGGAGGTGGAGATTCCCACCAGGACATCTCCCGACCTGCCAAGGCCTTCAACCTGTCGGGCGAACACCTCATCGTAACCGTAATCGTTGCCTACGGCGGTAAGAATCGAGGTATCGGTGTTCAGCGCCACGGCCGGAAAGGCCTTCCTCTCGTTTTCGAAGCGCCCCACGATCTCGGCCGCGAAATGCTGGGCATCGGAAGCACTGCCGCCATTGCCGCAAACAAGCAGTTTGCCGCCGGCAAGCAGGCAGTTCAATAGCAAGGCCCCGGTTTTCTCGATCTCCTCGGAGAGGGTGTCGACTTGCCGCAGGCAGCGAATATGATCCTCAATCAAAGAAGTAAGCATGGCATGGGGTTTCCTGTTAATGGGAAAACATGAATCGGGCACGCGAAAAAAGGCATTATTAACATACCTGCAATGGATTTGCAGCCTTTTTTAGGTTCGGTCATTCCACGATTTGCGCGGCCTCGTAAACCGCTGCGGCTAAAAGCGGTATCATGAGTTCATGGTGCCCGGTGATGGCGAAGCCGTTGCCGCCCTCCAGCACCGGCCGCCTGACCACATTGACGCCGGGACGGTAATGCTGAATCATGTCGAAATTGGCCGTGGTGAAATCACGCACTGGATTCCCCAGATTGCGGGCCACGGCCAGAGCCTTGAGCAGCACTTCGGGCATGATCACCGCACTACCCAGATTGAGAATGACGCCTCCCCCGCCAAGATTGGCCACCGAGGACGCAAAAATACGAAAATCCCGCAAAGAGGCCTCGCCGATGGCCGCGCCGCT
Source organism: uncultured Desulfosarcina sp. (assembly GCA_963668455.2). GTDB lineage: Bacteria > Desulfobacterota > Desulfobacteria > Desulfobacterales > Desulfosarcinaceae > Desulfosarcina. Next base: position 760,080 of record CAXXOY010000004.1, on the reverse strand, counting down.
GGCCGTGGGGTGCTGGTGGACAATGTCGGTTCCCATGGCCACATGCAGGGTGTATGGAATGCCCAGTTGATAGGCACGGGCGATAAGCGCCCGCTCAATGTGAGGCCCGTTTTCATCGAGCAGCATGGCGCCCACCGCCTCGCCGAAGCCTTCCTTGCCGCCGGCGGCCCGCCGGGCCGCGTCGTTGACCAGCAAGGCGGTGTCCGCTGCCATGCCGAAAGAGCCGTCGGCCAATTGGGCGGCCACATCCTCGGAGGTATGGCCGAAGCGCGCCAGTTCGGTGTCGTGGATGGCCGCCGCGCCGTTGGAAGCCAGATGGGAGATGAACCCGTCAACGGCCAGGCCGGCCAGGACCGGCGCGCAACCGGTTTTGATCACATGGCCGCCGAGCATGACGATAACCGGCTTTCTCTTTTGTCTGGCATGGGCGATGGCCAAGGCAACAGCCTTTAGGTCATCGGCTTTCAACACACCGGGCAGCGCATCCAGCCACTGGCCGACGTTCATTCCCGCCCGCATGGGTTTGCCTTCCAGGTCCGTGGTAACTTTGGAAGCCCTGGTGGTGGCTTTGTAGGTTCTTATCGCGGATAGATCGATTTCGTTATATGGCACGATGTATTCCTCTGCTCTAATCGCTGTCGGTATCGGCACTATATCGGTATCGAAAAATATTATCCGGATTCGATTACGATACCGATAGCGATTATGATAAGGATGATTATTTGAACCATTTATACCCCGCTGGACAACCCCTTGGCAATGCCAATCCCGAAGCACACCGGCACAGGCAACCCATCGTTTACAAAACAAGCGCCATACGATACAAATCCAAGACAGATAACGCAATCACATGGAGAGGGGACCGGATTCATCCGCTCACCAAAGAAAAGCCAGGAAAAGCACCTTGAAAATAAATACGAAATTCAGCTTAAAAGACCGGCACCGGCGTGTCATGGCCCTGATCAAGGAAAACGCCGGTCGATTGGTCATGGCCGCCATATGCAGCCTGATGATGTCGGCGGCCACCACGGCCATGGGCTATCTGATCAAACCGGTCATCGATGATATTTTCGTCAACCGCAACACTACCGGTTTGACGGTTTTGCCCCTGGTGGTGATCGGCGTTTTTCTGGTCAGCGGGCTGGGGCGTTATGGCCAGGAATATTTCATGAACTACGTTGGCGAGGATATTATTCGCCAACTTCGCAACCAGCTTTTCGACCGTATCCAGGATCTTTCCCTGGCCTTTTTTCAGAAGGAGCGCACCGGGACCCTGATGTCGCGCATCACCAACGATGTGAACATTCTAAAATCCATGGTCTCCACGGCGGTCACCAGCTCCATGCGCGATATCGCAACCATCGTGGGGCTGACTGTGGTTATTTTTTACCAAAACTGGCGCATGGCGATCCTGGCCTTTTTCGTGCTGCCCGTGGCCTTCTGGCCGATTTTCATTCTGGGCCGCAAGGTGCGCCGGGTGAGCACCGGCTGCCAGGAGGCCATGGCCGACCTTTCCGCCTACCTGCACGAAGCCTTCGCCGGTAACAAGATCGTCAAGGCCTTCGGCATGGAGCCCCATGAAAAAGGCCGTTTTTTTGACATGACCCGGCGTCTTTTCAACCTGGAAATCAGAGGTGTCAAGATCCGGGCCATGTCCTCGCCGATCATGGAGTTTTTCGGGGGACTGGGAATCGCCTTTGTCATCTGGTACGGCGGCTCCGAGGTGATCGCCGGCAAGACCACGCCGGGCACGTTCATGAGCTTTCTGGCCTGCGTCCTTTTGCTTTACGACCCGGTGAGAAAACTGAGCAACCTCAACAACACCATTCAGCAGGGAATGGCGGCGGTGGACCGGGTGTTCGACATCATCGAAACCCCCACGGACATCATCGACCCGGATACGCCGCTGCAAATCTCGCAGGGAACCCATGATGTGCAATTCGATAAAGTGCGCTTCAGTTATGGGGACCAGGACGTGCTGAAGGACATCGACCTTACCGTCGAGCATGGCCAGGTTCTGGCCCTGGTGGGTATGAGCGGCGGCGGCAAAAGCACCCTGGCCAATCTGATTCCCCGATTTTTCGATGTGACCGGCGGCCGAATCCTGATAGACGGCACCGATATTCGCGACTTTCGGTTGGCTGATCTGCGCCGCCAGATTTCCATCGTGACCCAGGAGCCGATCCTCTTCAACATGACCGTGCGTGAGAACATCGCCTACGGCAACATCAATGCCGACGAGGAAAGCATTATCCAGGCGGCCAAGGACGCGTTTGCCCATGATTTCATCCAGCGCTTTCCCAAGGGCTACGACACCTTGATCGGCGAACTGGGCGGACGGCTCTCGGGCGGGGAAAAGCAGCGCCTGTGCATTGCCCGGGCCCTAATCAAGGACGCCCCCATCCTGATCCTGGACGAGGCCACCTCTTCTTTGGATTCAGAGGCCGAGGCGGTGGTGCAAAAGGCGCTGGAAAACCTCATGCAGGGACGCACCACCGTGATCATCGCCCACCGGCTTTCGACCATCGCCGGGGCCGATCGGATTGCCGTGATCGTGAGCGGTAAAATCCTTGAAGAAGGCACCCACGAGGCATTGCTCGCTCAAAACGGCGAATACCACAAACTTTATATGATGCAACACGCCGGTAATCATAAGGAGTGACCGACGAAACATTAGAAAAATAAAAAGTTTTCAACAAACACCGAAGCACAATTTTAACAAGGGTTTATGGATCAACAGATCTGTAAACCCTTTTTTAATGATGTACGAGAGCCCATGCCGTTAAAGGCATATCTTTATAAAATGGATGTTCTACTTTCACAACACACAGCCCGCTTCCATTCTTTTTAAATATTTTTTGTTGCATTTACTTAACATCTTGTTGTATGTTCAAACCATCAACAACATGGAAGTTAAAATGGAAAAACAATTTCAGGCATTTTTTAACCGTGTCGCCAAAGCCTTGGGCATCAAAAACCTTTCCGAATTGGCGGCCGCCTTACAGGTCAATCGGTCTTCCATTACCCAGGCCCGTAAAAAGGATTCCATTCCCGCCAATTGGCTGCTGGCTCTTTTTCGCAGCCATGGGTTGAATCCCGACTGGTTGGAAAACGGTGAAGGCCCGAAATGGCTCACCCCCGGCGACACGCAAGGTGCGGCCTTCTTCCCCGTGCCAAAGGTTCAGGCGCGGCTCTGCGCCGGTGCCGGTTCTTTTGAAGTGGGGGCTCAGATCGAAGATCACTATTCTTTTAAAACAGCGTGGCTGCAGCGAAAGGGGCTCAAGGAGCGCATGGTTTTGATGGATGTGTTCGGCAACAGCATGGCGCCGGAGATCAAGGACGGGGACACCGTACTCATCGATCAATCCCAGACAGGAATCATCGCCGGCACCGTCTATGCCGTGGGGGTGGAGGATACGATCATGGTCAAGCGCATCGAGAAACACCCCCGCAAACTGGTTCTTTTAAGCGACAACAAGGAGTACGCGTCGATTTTCTTATCCGATGAGGAGATGGATAGCGTTCGGATTATTGGAAAGGTCCTCTGGATCTGCAGAGAGTTGAGGTAAAGCCATGAGTAAAACCGATCAGATGGTTATGGAATTTCAATCCCCGGCAACGAGAATGAATTTTGGTTCGTCCTGGACGGAAAGATGCACACCGTCCTTTTCCGCGGCAGGCGATGCTCGGATGCTGCAACCGCTTCAATTTGAGTCGCTTGTCCTCCCCCGCCGGTCTTTTTTCCATCGCTGGCAGGTGCAACACTTTACAAAAATGCTTTGCCGGGCCGCCGTGGATTGTCTGGCCATGGCCGGGTGCGTCTTGTTCGCCGCGCTGGCGACCCTTCTGTTTGGGCTGTAGTAACAGCCGACACTGTTTTACCAGCAAGGAACCAAATCAGGCGATTGTCGAGCTTGGCGCGCCTTTTTACTGGCCCGGGTACATCTTCCGGATCTCTTCCCGATACCGATCGACAACCACGCTCTTCTTCACTTTCATGGTTGGCGTCAATCCGCCGTTTTCAATGGTGAACTCCGGAACCACAGTGATTTTTTTTATGGTTTCGTAAGAAGGAAAACTTTTGTTCTTTTCCTCCACGTCCTTTTCAATCAATTGAACGACCTGGGGATCTTTAACCAAATCCTCCATCGAGCCGAAAGAGATACCGTTGGTTTTCGCCCACGCCTTGACATTCTCGGCGTCGAGGGTAATCAACGCGCTTAAATATTTTCTCCGGTCACCGATAACGCAAACCTGATTGATGTATCTGGACGTTGCCAACACGCCTTCAATGGCGGAAGGCGCAATATTCTTCCCTCCGGCGGTGATGATTAGCTCCTTTTTGCGACCGGTGATCCGCAAAAACCCGTCATCATCGATCTCCCCCTGATCGCCTGTCACCAGCCAGCCATCGGGCGTAAAGGTCTGCGCGGTTTCTTCGGGCATTTTATAATACCCTTTCATCACATTGCGCCCCTTGACCATGAGTTCACCGTCTTTGCCGATCTTTTGTGAAATGCCCGGGCCGGGTTGCCCAACCCAGCCGAAGCGGTAATTATCGTACCGGTTTAAATGCGAAAAACTCATATTTTCCGTCATGCCAAGGCCTTCGACAATCAGCACGCCGGCGGCATGAAAAAACTTGCCGATCTCTTCGTTGAGCGGTGCGGCGCCGGAAATGCACCAGAGCAAACGGCCGCCCAAGGCGGCTTTTATCTTTGCAAAAACGAGTTTGTCGGCAAGGGCGTATTTCAGTCCCAGCAGCGTTCCGATTTCCTTTTTGTCGAGTTTGCGCTCGCCGGCTTCCAGCCCCACGGCAAGCGCCCAGTTGAATACTTTCAGGGCGAAGCCACCCTTCGCCTCCACTCCGCCAATGACTTTTGAATATATTTTTTCAAAAATGCGGGGCACGGAGGCGAACCACACGGGCCTGGCAACGGCAATATCCTCGACGATGGTGTCGATTCCCCTCGCAAATGTTGTTGCACCACGGCCAAAGACCGCCGTGAGCACACAGGTGCGGGCAAAAACATGCGCCAGCGGCAAAAACAAAAAAGAATCCCTTTCATCCCGCAACTCAACCGATTCGAATACGCTTTGGGCGGTGAAGGTCATGTTGTCATGGGTCAGTTCGCCGCCCTTGGGAAGCCCGGTGGTGCCAGATGTGTATACCAGGGCTGCCGTATCGTTTGGCTGCGGCTTTTGGGTGCGGCCGATGAAATCCGCTTCGCTGATTTTATTACCCAGTTCCATGAATGCATCGAAAGAGATGACCCAGTCGTTTTCCGCCGCTTCTCCTTTAAACAGCACCACTTTCCGCACATTGGGGATCTCGTCTCTGATTTCAAAAAGCTTGGCCAGCTGCGTTTCGTCCTCCGCAAAAACAATCACCGCATCCGAATGGTTGACAATGTACGCCACATCCTTGGGCAAATTGGATTGATAAATACCGACGGTACAGCCGCCAATGCTGGTGATGGCAAAGTCCGCGACCACCCACCGGTAGCAGGTATAGCTCAGAATGACGACTTTCTCGTGGCCGGAAACACCCAGGGCAATCAAGCTTTTAGCGACCTTTTTAACATTCTCATAATGCTCGGCCCAGGTAACCGATTCCAGTTTTTGGGCGTCGACAAACCATCTGTAAGCGGTTTGATCCGCGGCTGTCTCCACAACGTCTTTGAGCATTGCATGAACGTTCTGGTAATCCATGAAAGCCATCGTTTTCTCCCTTTTCGTCAGGCAGTCTTCGCAAATGACACCAAAACGAGATGAATGGTGACGGTGCCTTCCATCCGGCCCATTTAAAAGGCCCCGCCCTTTTTTTCGAAAGCGCGTTGATAGAGCTTTAGAATTCTCTCGATCATCATGTCCATGGTATAAAAACCGGCGGACTTCTGATAAGCCGATTCCACCCAGGCCGCCGTTTTCTCAGGAGAGGTCAATATCGTTTGTATGGCATCGGCCAGGGCCGCGGAATCGCTCGGTTCGACAATAAGCCCATCCTTACCGTCCTCGACGACTTCGGGGATGCCGCCGGCATTGGTCCCTATGACCGGGCACCTGGCGTACATGGCCTGGGGAAGGACTTGGGAGGTGGCCTCGTTTTTGGTGCTGGCCAGGATGTTGATGTCAAAGGCACGAAAAAAAGGCCAAGGATCCTCGCGGAAACCGGCAAAGTGGATTCTTCCCGAAAGCTTCAACTTTTTTGCGTGCTCGACCAGGGACTGCATCTCAGAGCCATCGCCGACAATCATCAGATGGTGATCGGGAAACCGCTCGCTGATGGAAGCAAAGGCGTCGATCAAAACGTGATGGCCTTTCCACTCGGCCAGCATGGCCACGCTGCCGATAAAACGCGCCTTTTGGTCCAGGCCGAATTCCTCCTGCAACCGTCTTACGGCCTCTTCCTTTTCCAGCAGGCTCTCTGGGGGAACGAAGCCGCTGCTGACGGTCGCCATCTTTGAAGATGCCACATCAAGATCACTGGCGATCTGATCCGCAATGCATTGGGCGGAAGTAAAAATATAATCGCTGAGCCGGCGGTACATCCATTTGTTGTGCCACGAAGGAGACACGGGATGGCTGTGGTGACGGGAACGGATCACGCAAGGAATATGCATCCCCTTTGCGGCCAGCAAACCGACCTTGGCATCCATGTTCCCATGGGTGTTGAGTACATCGGGCGTATACCGGCGAAACCATCCGCGAAGCCTCAACACATCGCCCGGTGCAGACAAATTGGTGAAGGCCATGGGCAGAACTTCGAGGCTTTCCTCCTTGGCTTTGTAATAAATTTTAGATTTCTTGGATGCAACCAATATGGGGCGGTGCCCCTTTTTTCTCATCCACAGGCATTCGGTGAGCACCCGGATCTCCTGCCCTCCCCAGGCTCTATGGCTCTCCGTGTGCAGGATCGTCAGCGGTCGTTTTTCCATTGGGTGGTGATTCCTTGTTGCTGTCTTTACATAAAACCAATGATGGTGTAAAGCTTTGATAATTCACTCTGAAACAATCGGCAAGCATTTAATTGATCAAATGGTAAAACCAAACGCCCCATCAAGCAACCGGCAACTGCTAATCGTCGATCCCCGCGTGGAAGGCCACCACCCCGGATGGCTGCGTTTCATCACCGAGGATCTGCTCTCCGCCGATTATGAACTTACGCTGGCCGTGGACTTGAGGCCGCCGTCCCGTAAAATCATCGAAGAGCACCTTGGCGAGTTGACCGGCAAGGTAACGCTGTTTCCTCTGCTCAATGACCATGGCCGGCCGCAAGGCGGCAGCCTGACGGCCGCAATCGCGCTCGGGCTCGAAGCATCGCGGGCGCCCCGGGCCTTTCTCTGCGAATTCGACGAGCTGGCCTCGTCGGTTTTTCGCCGAACAGCCGTTGGGCTCTATCCGCCGCCGCCGCTCCGGGGACGTATGGGCGGTATTTACCACCGACCGCGCTTTACCGACGCGCCCTGGTGGTCGCCAAACCGCATTCTCAAAGCCGCCGGTTTCAAAAAATTCATGCAATCGGGCTGGATTCGCCCGCTGCTTTTTCTTGACGAATACCTGGCCCAGGATTTCAAACAGCGCTTTCCGAATGAACCGATCTTCTTTCTTCCCGATCCATGCCCGAACGACTTCAGCGGAAATGCTCAAACAGCGCGATCAGCGCTTGGCATACCGTCCGACAAGGTTGTATTTCTCTTTTTCGGGGTTGGCGCCAGACGCAAAGGGTTGCATCTGGCCGTAGAGGCGATGCCGGGTGTTGCCGACAAAAAAACCTTCCTGTTGATTGCCGGCAGACAAAATCCTCCCGCGGCCGTCAGGCAGGGCATCGACCAATTGGTGGAGGAAAGGCGCGCCCTGCTCCTGGACCGGTATGTATCGAGCGCCGAGGAAAAATTGTGTTTTCAGGCCGCCGATGTAGTACTGCTGCCCTACCTGAACCATTTCGGAACCAGCGGCATCCTCTCTCGGGCCATGGCAACCGGCAAGCCGGTAATCGCCTCCGATGAACAACTGCTGGGAAGATTGGTGGGCGATAATAAAATCGGATGGCGCTTTCCTTCGGGCGATGTTCCGGCCCTGGCCGCTTGTCTTGCCAAGGCGGCCTCGATGGATGAAGGCCAAAGGCAACGATTCAAGACCAATGCGGCCGAATATGCCCGCCGATATTCACGTGAAAATTATCGCGAGGCGCTTATTCACTCATTGTCCTTAAGATAACCGCTATCCTCTTTCCCGGTTCCACGGAATTCACCATGGCGGCATAATTCCCAGAGCTTCGCATATTTCAGGTATGAGCCGCCGGCATTGGTGGTTGAAACAACAAACCCGTCAAACCCCTCCAGAATGCCCAACTCCAGAAAATAAGATCTCACGAACGTCCACAAGCCATGGGAAATCGATGTCCACCATCCTGCCCGGCGGCCTTCGGCTTTCATCTGCCGGGCAGCCAGGGTCGAGTAGTTCTGCATTTTCTCGATCAAACCGGCGAAATCGCGAAAGCTGTAATGCTTGATGGCCACATCCAGTTGCCTGACCGGTCCATCCACAAGCCACTGTTCATGAACCATGTTCTTGCTGAACGCCCCTCGCCCGCGGTTCACCAGCCGGACCACACGATCCGGCCACCACCCGCAGCGCTTAAACCAGCGGCCGTGGAAAATATTTTTTCGCATGAAGCCATAGGCGGCAATATCGGAAGGCAGATCGGCCAACAGCCGGATGATGGCTTCGCCGGTTTCCCGGGGAATGGCTTCATCGGCATCCAGGATCATCACCCACTCGTTCTTGCAGGCGTCCACGGCAACCTGCTTTTGCCCGGCGTAGCCCAGCCACGGTTGGGACAGCACCTTGCATCCATGGGATTGGGCGATGGACAGGGTGTCGTCACGGCTTGCGGCATCGACGACGACCACCACCTCATCGGCAAAACCCAGGCTGCCCAGGCAGACCGGAATGCGGTCCGCCTCGTCCTTGGCGATGATGGCGATCGAAAGCAAGGGCCTCGTAAAATCAGGCATCCCCATTACTCCATTTCAGGGCCGGTATCAGCCCGACGGTCAGCGAGAGAAGCGAAGCTGTTCCCACATCCAGGATCTGAGTATTGAAAAGCCCCGTGGTCGCCAACACCGCGACCACGGAAAAAAGCATGTACCCCTGGGCTGTCTGTCGATGGCACCAGCCGCTTGTCAGGGTAACCGCCAGAAACCAGATGAAGACAGCCAATCCCACCATACCGAAGCTTACCGTCATGTAAAGGAAATTGTTATGAGGGTGAGCGATCAGGGGGGCATCGGGGTCACTACCGTAAACAAACATCGCATTGGAGTAACCGCCCGTGCCCACACCCAGCAAGGGATTGGCGGCAATAATTCTAAGTGCCCCGTTCCACATGTAAAAACGATCCTGCTGTTCTGTATAGGTCCGGCCCCAGGCGGTGTCGTCCTCGGCATGCATATGATAGGAGAGCTGTTCGATGCTCAGGGCCACCCGTTGGCGAACCACCGGCGAGGCCATCATCAGCGCGGGAATTAACACGCACAGGGCCACGGTCTTTAGCAGTTGATGCGTTTTGAAAAAGGTATATCCGATAACAGGTATCAGCATCACGAAAGCCACGTAGCTGGCCCGGCTGCGCAGAATCAGCAGATGGAACAGGTAAAGCCCGACCAGTACCGAAAGGATGAGCTTATTACGACCCTTTTTTTCATGTCCCAGAAAAAAAGCACCCATCATGATGCCGACGATCAGAAAGGCGGAGAGCGTACTGTAATCGGGGCCAAGCCCCCGATGCTGGTTGCCTTTGTCCGCCAGGTGGAACACAATCTGGCAGATGGCGGCCAGAACGTTTACCCCCAGCCCCAGCATGAATGCCTGAACCAGACGTTTCGCGGAAAGATGCCGGAAAGCGATGGCGGCCACGGCAAAAGCGAAGAGCCAGTAATGGGTTTTCTTGGCATAGTCCATCGCCACACCCGTTGAGTCCAGGGTATAGAGCATGCCGATCCATGGAAGGAGAATGAGTCCGAAGACGGGCCACCAGTATGGTTTCAGGTAAAGGTTCCGTTTTTTAAAGGCAATTCCGGAAAACAGCCAGATGGCGGCACACAGGGCCGCGGCGATATTGAGCGGTGCGGTTCCCAGGGGAAGGCAGAAAAAGGTCAGCGCCGCCGAAACGAAAAGTGCCTTTTCACAGGCTGTGGTTTGGGGGTCCTTCAGACAGGCGGTGATGGATGATCGGTTCATAAAGGAGCGTTACCTTTCTATGCGGAGCGAGCTTCAAGATGGGCCGCGGCTGACTCGAAAACCATTTTCACGCTGATATCACGCATGCAGCGGTGCTGGTGAACTTCACACTGGCGCTTGAAGCAGGGACTGCAAGGCGGCGTGGTGCGCACCACGGTATGCCCTTCCCCGAAAGGACCGGTTCGCCAAGGCGCGGTGGAGCCGAAAATGGCCACCACGGGCGTATCCACGGCCGCCGCCAGGTGCATGGGGCCGGTATCGGTGGTCACCAGAAGATCAGCTTTTTGGTAGAGGGCCGCCAACTGGGTCAGGGTCGTTCGGCCGGAAAAATCCGCCGATGCTTGTTTCATTCGCCCGCGAATCTCGCCGATGGTCTCGCGGTCGCCGGGTCCGCCGGTAAACACCAGATCCACCCCGCATTCGCTTGCCAGCCGGTCGGCCAAAAGAGAAAAGCGCTCGTTCAGCCACAGCTTGGTATCCCACAGGGCCACGGGATTGACTGTCACCAACGAACGTGATCCGTTAATACCCGATTCTTCAAGCAGTGCCTTGACCGTTTGTCGGTCATTGGCGGAGACAGGAATATCGTACACCACGGATGGCGTCTCCACGCCAATGGCGTTCAGCAGCATCAGCCCCCGGGTCAGGGCGTGCACCTCCATATCCACCGGCGTGATGCGCTCATTATAAAAAAGATAGCTGTACTCCTGATGCTGCATGCCCTTGTCAAAGCCGATCTTGCGCTTGCCCCTGGCCAGCCACACCGGCAGGGCGCTTTTCAAAAGCCCCTGAAAATCGATGATCATGTCATAGCGGGTGTCACGCAGGTCTTTCCAAAAACAGCGCATCTCGGAAAAAGCCTGTTTACGAGAAGGACCTTTGAGTTCCCGCAGCCAGCGCTTGCGGTGTGAAACGATCACCCGGTCCAGGACCCGGTGGCCGAGAACAAGATCGGCGGCCGCGGTTTCCACCAGCCAGGTGATATGGGCGTTGGGATACCATGCCCGAAGGGCGTTCAGGGCCGGCAGGGTGTGGATCACATCCCCGATGGCACTGAGTTTGACGATCAGGATATTCACAAAAAATCCTTGACGGCGTCGGCCACCATGTCCACGGTCACTTTGCGCATGCAATCCATATGGCGCTCGGCATCCTTCAGGGGACACACCTTCTGCATACAGGGGCTGCACGGCGTGGGCACCCGGACGATGCGGCTGGTATCGCTGAACGGGCTGGTGGTGGTCGAGTTGGTGGAGCCGAAAACCGCAACCAGAGGAACGTCCAGGGCCGCGGCCACGTGCATCAGCCCCGAATCGTTGGTCACGAAAGCATTGCAACGACCGATCAGGGCCATGGCCTCGCCCAGGCTGGTGCGGCCGGAAAAGTCCACGGCCGGTGATGCCATCAGATCGGTTATGGTGCGGCCCAGTTCCCGGTCACCGGGCCCACCGAAAATCAGAATACCGGCCCCCATCTCCTTGGCCAGAAGGTCTCCCAGGGCCGCATAGCGTTCGGGAAACCATTGTTTGGCCGGACCGAAGGTGGCACTGGGATTCAGACCGATAATGGGGCGTTTCGGATCCACGCCACGCTCGGCCAGAAACATCCCCGCCCGCCGGACATCCGCCAGGCCGAGGCTCAATTCCAAAGTTTGAGAGCCGCCGGACATCCCCAGCCCTTCGAGGATCTTAAGATAATAGCCGGTCTGGTGGATCTTCTTGATCGCCTTGGTGCGCCGCACCGCGTGGGTGAGTAGAAAACGCCGGGCATCGGTATCGAACCCCATGCGGATGGGGATGCCGGCCAAAAAAGCGATCAGCGCAGCCTCGATGGCATTCTGGAGCAAAATGGCGGCATCGAAATCATGGGCGCGAAGATCCCTGGCCAGTTTCAAGGGGCCAAGAGCGCCGCCATGGCGACCATTGGCATCGTAAATGACAATTTCGTCCACATAGGGGCTGTGGGCGAATACCGGCGCCACCCAGGGCTTGGCCAGCATGCTGATGTGCGCATCCGGAAAATTGCGGCGGATGGCCCGTACGGCCGGAGAGGTCATGATTGCATCGCCGATCCAGTTGGTGGATCTTACCAGCAGCTTCTTTATCGCTTTTCGCTCTTTGACATTCATTTTAACTTAGGCCATTCACAATAAGGCTTTTTCTTCCAGCGCCGATGCACCCAAAACCACTGTTCGGGATGCCGCTTTATCCCCTTCTCGATCGCCTTGCCAAAATTCAGCGTATTGGCCTCGATGTCCTTGGTTTTATCAGCGGTGACCACCAGGGGGATCTCCGGACCGAACACGGCCCGAAACCCCTTTTTCTCACGATAAATGAATGCCGGCAACACCGGACTGCGACTTTTGCGGGCGATCAGCGCCATGCCTTTGGTCGTACAGGTCCGGTGGCCGAAGAAGTCCACCCAGACCCCGTCGTACCAATCCACGCTTTGGTCCATCAGGATCGCCACGGCCTCTTTTCTTTTCAGTGCCCTTGCGATGCGGATCATGGCGTGGCTGGTGGGAATCAAATTGGCGCCGAATCTACCGCGCAGGTTCTCGAAAAAAAGATTCAGCGGTGAAAAATCCATGGGGCGGTAAATCACGTTGATGGGAATCCGGGCACGATAGGCAACAAAGGACATCAGTTCCCAGTTGCCCAGATGACCGGTAACAAACAACACCCCCTTACCCTTTTTCATGGCGGCATGATAGTGTTCCAGGCCATCAATGCGGATAGCGGCATCCAATTCCTTTTCGGATGCCGTCATGGACCAGGCCACTTCGAACGGAATCTGGCCCAGATGCCGGTACACCTTACGGGCAAAATTCCACCGTTCTTCCTTGGTAAGCTCGTCGCCAAAAGCGAGGATGAGATTATCAACAACCACCTGGCGGTGCCGTCGATCCATAAAAAAAGCGAGGTCGCCCAGAAAATTGCCAATCCGTTGCGCCAGTGGCTGGGGAATGCGGCCCAATGCGCAAATCAGGCGGGTGATGATCCCACAGATCTTAATATCCTTCGGCGTCGCTGGTTTTCTCTTGGCCATGTTGTGTATCTAAGGTCGATGGGTCACTTTAATTCGTGAAATAGGCGACCGCGTTCTCGAAGATCCGAACGCCCTCGCCGATCTTCGCTGTCAGGCCTAGGCCCTGGCGCTTCACGCGCGTCCAATCCGGATGGTTAGTGAAATGATTATACGCTTCCGGATGGGGCATCAAACCGAAAATGCGCCCCGTGGGATCGCAAATACCGGCGATATCATTCAGGGATCCATTGGGGTTTTGAGGAAATGCGCCCTCCGCCGGGCTTCCGTCATCCAGGGCGTATTGCACGGCCACCTGATGATTGTCGGCCAGGATTTGCAGCGTTTCCGGATCGGTGTAGAACTTGCCTTCCCCGTGGCGCACGGGCAGATCGATGGTCTCCAGCCCTTTGGTAAACACACAGGGCGAATCGGCATCGATGACGAGCTTTACCCACTGATCGCGGAAATTGCCGCAATCATTGTTGACCAAGGCCACGCTGCGTTTGGTGTAATCCCCATCCAGTCCGGGCAGGAGACCCAGATTGACCAGGGTCTGGAAACCGTTGCAGATGCCGATCACGAGCTTGCCTTGGGAAACGAAATCTAAAAGTTTGTCGCCAAGATTGGTTTTCATCCTGAGGGCCTGGATCACCCCGGCCCCATGGTCGTCCCCCCAGCTGAAGCCGCCGCCAAAGGCCAGAATCTGGTAATCTGCAAGCGCCACATCGCCACCGATCACGGCGTTAATGTGTACTCGATGGGCGCCGGCCCCGGCCAGTTCAAAGGCATACGCCGTTTCATGATCGCAATTAAGGCCGAAGCCAGTCAAAACCAGTGCGTTTGGTTTCATATCAGATCCCCAAAAGGCCTGTTCCAGGCCGCCTTCATTTCGTCCACGGTCAGTTCGGCCAGCGCGTTGCCGCCCCTGCCGGTGATTTTCAGTTCTCGCGCCTCGGTTACGGCGCCCACCAAAGCCATGGGAACATCCCCCATGAGCGTTTCGAAGTCGCTCCGATTTTCCGGGGCCATGCTGATGATAAACCGGCCGGCGCTTTCCGAAAAAAGCAGGGTGTCGTCGTCCAGGGCGCCTTCGGCCGGAACCTTGGACAGATCAACGCTTACCCCCAGGTTCCCACCCATGGCCGTCATGGCCAGGTGAATCCCCAGCCCGCCCCGATACACACCGTGGCAAGAGGCCAGCAGCCCCTTGCGTATCGCATCGGCCACTTTTTTATAGCCGGCAAAAAAGATGTCCGGATCGACCTCCGGCACATTCAGGCCCAAAGCCCCCAGATGTGCGTAATATTCGGATGCACCCAACTCATTTTTGGTCTGGCCGATGACGTAAACCAGATCACCAGGGGCCTTGAGGTCCATGGTCTGGCATTGATTTACGTCGGGAACCACGCCGGCCACCGAGAATTGCAGGGTTTCCAGGGCCGACACCTTTGTGGTCTGGCCATAGCGGCCCGACAAATGACCGTCCACATACATGGAATCCTTGCCGGAAAGCAGCGGAATTCCGTAGGTCATGCACATGGTCTTGAGCGCCTGGCAGGAACGCACCAGTTGGGCGGCCTTGTGGCGCCCGTCGGGATTGGTCTTTGCATCATATTGGATGTTGGGCCAGCAGAAATTGTCCACTCCGCCAAGATGGTCGGGATCACCGCCCACGGCAATGGCCCTTCTCACCGCCTCATCAATGGTGCAGGCGGTCATATGAAAAGCGTCGATGGCCGAATACTGCGGGATCAGGGCTTGGGAGAAAACCAGTCCACGTTCCGAGGTCAGCACCGGCCGAATCACGGCCGCATCCGTGGGAATGTCCCGCTCGGCGCCCACCAGGGGCTTGATCACACTGGAGCCCTGCACTTCATGGTCGTATTGACGGCTGATCCAGGACTTGGCGCAGATGTTTGGCCGCGCCAGGAGATCTAGGACAAGGGACTTAAAATCCCTCGGCGCTCCCAGCACCGGCTCGCTGAGCCCTCGGAAGGCCGGCGGTTGCCATTCGGCCTCGAACTCCCATTTGGGAAAGGCCGAAGTGAGAAGATCCAGATCGATGTAGGCACAGGTGACGCCGTTATAGGTGATGTGAATCTTGCCCGTATCGGTATAAGTGCCGATGACGGTGCTTTCCACGGCGTGCAGCCGGGAAAGGGCCATGAAACGATCCAGATGTTTGGGATCGATGGCCACGGTCATGCGTTCCTGGGATTCTGAGATCCAGATTTCCCACTGATCCAACCCATCGTATTTCAGGGGGACTTTTTCCAGCTGAATGTCGCACCCGCCGGAAAACCGGGCGCTTTCGCCCACTGAGGAAGAGAGCCCGCCGCCGCCGTTGTCCGTGATAAAGCGAATCAGCCCTTCGTCGCGGGCCTCCAGCAGAAAGTCCTGCATTTTCTTCTGGGTGTAGGGGTCGCCGATCTGCACATGGCCGGCCGGCGTGTTTGCCGAGAAGGTGGCCGAGGAGGCGGTCACCCCGTGGATGCCGTCCTTGCCCACGCGCCCCCCGCACATAATGGAAAGATCCCCGGGCAAAATCGTTTTCCGATCCGAGGACTCGCCGTCCACCACGGCCGGCATGAGCCCCAGGGCGGTCACGAAGACCAGGCACTTGCCCAGGTATCCGGGATCGAAAAGCACCTGGCCGAAAGGCGTCGGAATTCCGCTTTTGTTGCCGCCGTCGCGCACCCCCTCGATGACGCCGTCCAGCAGGCGTTTGGGGTGCAGGTGCGGCTTCAGGTCGCCGTCGTAATCGCGAGGCCCGACACAATAACCGTAGCTGCCCATGATCAGCCGGGAGCCTTTGCCGGTTCCCATGGGATCACGGTAGATGCCGACGATGCCGGTGATGGCCCCGCCGTAGGCCTCCATGTTGGAAGGCGAATTATGGGTCTCGCCGGTAATCGTATAATAGTGGCTGTCATCAAAACGCCCCACCCCGGCGTTGTCCCAGAGCACGGAAACCACCCAGGGTTTTCTGCTTTGCAGTTCGAGCGTGGGCGCCTCGATATAGGTCTTGAAAAGGCTCTCGATGGTTTGCGTTTCACCGGTGGAAAGATCCTTGTAATGGAAACGCCCGCCAAAGGTATTGTGATTGCAGTGGTCGCTGCGCGCCTGGGAAATATACTCCAGCTCGACGTCCGTGGGCTCGTCGAGAGAAACCGCCCTGCGCTGACGCCGGACCTCGGGATCGAGAAAATAGCCCCGGATAATGGGTATGTCGTTGATATTCAGGGACAGGCTGCGTTCGTCGCTGAGCCGGGCCAGGGTTTCGTCGCTGTCAATGGCGAGGGTGTTCACTTCCGGTTGGCGGTTGAGAATTACCTTGGGGATAATGAACCCGACCCCGGCCTCAGGGTCCCAGGCATTTTTGTCGTAAACAGCCCACTGCTGGATAATATCGTTGGCCAAGAGCTCACCGGCGATACGCTCTGCATCCCGGCGTGTCAACCCAGCCCCTTTCAGACAATAGCGTTTGGAAGTGTAAATGGATTGTCCGGCCTTAAGCTTGATGCGCAGGAGGTCTTCCACGGCCTCCACGGCGGTGGCGCCGGGATTGTCCCGCACGCCGGGGCGGAACCCGATCCAAACGATCCAGTCAAAATTGGTGGGCAGCGGCGCCGTTGATGAAACCTGAGTCACCGGATTGGTAAAAATTTCACGGCGAACCGTTTCCACCTGGTCGTCGCTCAACTCGGCGTCGATGGTTACGATGGAAATTGTTCTCACCGAATCGATTTCGATGCCGAAATAGTTCCTGGCCTTGAGACGCAGGCCCTCGCCTTCCGCATCGAACAGGTCGTCTTTCAGGGTTATTTCTATTCTCTGGGGCATGATTTTTCCCTAACTGGCAAACAGCCGCATGATATCATTGTAGAACACGAAAATCATCAGCATCATCAGGATGAACAGTCCCGCCTGTTGGGCAATTTCACGCATCCTGATATTCACCGGGCGCCCGATTACCGCCTCGATGAGAAAAAACAGCAAGTGCCCGCCGTCAAGCACGGGGATGGGCAAAAAATTGAGTATCGCCAGGTTGATGCTGAGCACGGCGATGAAAAAAACCAGATTGGTCCATCCGGCCTTGGCCTGCTGCCCGGCCATTTCGGCAATCATGATGGGACCGCCCAGGGTCTTGGTGGAAACCGTGCCCTGAATCAGCTTGACGATGCTTAAAACGGTCAACCGCGAAATTTGATAGGTTTGATTGATGCTCTCGCCGATCGCCGAAAAAGGCCCAAGCTTGATAATCAGGCGGTCGCTCTCCGGGATATCAACCCCCGGCGTGGAGATGCCGATGCGGTAACTATCCACCTTCTCGCCAAGGGCATTTTCCTCACTGAAAAGGACCGGCACAATTGTAACACTGAGTTTTTCTCCATCACGCAGAACCCGGATGTCAAGATTCTCTCCCTTGCTGGCGGAGATGATCTCCTTCATGGTAAACCAGTTGTCCACCGGCTTGCCGTTGATCTCAAGGATCAGATCTCCCTTTTTCAAACCGGCTTCTTTGGCCGGATACCCTTGGGCCACGTCGCCGACAATGGCTTTCAGAGGCGGAACCCCGGAAAACCCCGCATCCAGGTAAGGCATATCGTCGCCCAGAATATCCGTGGCCATCTTGGTCTGTGGGGTGATCGAAACCTGCCGGATCTCGCCTTCGCGTTTGAAATGGACGGTGATCGCCTCGCCCTTGGAGTCCTCGATCAGCCGGTTGATATCGCCCCAGGAGGAGACCGGTGTTTCATCGATGCTCTCGATAAAGTCGCCGACCCGCACACCGGCTTTGTCGGCCGGGCTTTCGGCAATCACGTGGTTGACCACCGGACGGATGTCCTCGGTGCCGACGAACATGAAAAACGCAGCATAAATCAGCGCCGCCAAAAGCAGGTTGAAAAACGGCCCGGCAGCCACGATCCCGATGCGCTGATAGACATTTTTGTGGGTGAATGAATAGGGAATCTGCTCCGGTTCAAGTTCCGCGTCGGGCTCTTCGCCAACCATTTTTACGTACCCGCCCAAGGGGATCGCGGAAATGCGGTAATCGGTCATCCCCACGGTGCGGCCCACAAGGCGCGGCCCGAATCCCAGGGAGAACTTCTCGACCCCCACGCCAAAAAGCCGGGCGACAAGGAAGTGTCCCATCTCATGGAAAAAGATAAGAACGCCGAGAACGATAACAAAGGCAACAATATTCGTGGTCATAAGCGACTCGTCAAGACTCCTGTTGGCGGATCAGGGCGCGGGCCGTTTGCCGGGCCCACGCGTCAGCCGCAAGTATCTGGTCCAGATCGGTGCCGGAGCCCCGGTCATGCCGGTTAAGCGTCTCTTCCACAACGGCGGGAATTCCGGTAAAGGGCAACTGTTTCCCAAGGAAGGCCGCCACGACTTCCTCGTTGGCCGCGTTAAGCACCGTGGGCAGGGTGCCGCCTTCCTTGCCTGCGGCGAAAGCTAGACGCAGGCAGGGAAACCGCTCAAAATCCGGTTCTTCGAAAGTAAGCGCGCCAATTCCCGCAAAGTCGGGCACAGCTACATTCAAGGGCAACCGATGGGGATGTGAAAGGCCGTAAGCAATCGCCCCCTTCATGTCCGGAGCGCCCATTTGGGCCAGCACGGCCCCGTCGGCGTAAGTCACCATGGAATGAACGATGCTCTGGGGATGAACCACCACCCGGATGTTCTCGTAGGCCGTATCGAACAGCCAGTGGGCCTCTATCACCTCAAGTCCTTTGTTCATCAAAGTGGCCGAATCAATAGTGATCTTGTTGCCCATGGACCAGTTGGGGTGATCCAGGGCCTTGGCGGGCGTAATGGCGTCGAACTTCTCGGCCGGCAGCTTACGGAACGGCCCGCCTGAAGCGGTGAGAAGGATCTTCCGAATGGCGTTGGGGCCTCTTCCTTCCATGCTCTGAAAAATCGCGCTGTGCTCGCTGTCCACCGGCATGAGTTTGACGCCCTTTTTCCGAACCCGCTCCATAACAATGGACCCCGCCATAACCAGGGTTTCCTTATTGGCCAGGGCGATGTCCTTACCGGCATCGATGGCGGCAAGCGTGGGAACCAATCCGGCGGCTCCCACCATGGCCCCCAAAACCACATCCGTATCTTCGAAGGCGGCGGCCCGAACGTATCCGCTTTGCCCATGGACGATTTCCACATCCTGGCCGGACGGCAACAGCGTCCTCAACCGGTCTGCTGAATCGGCATCGGCCACCGCGGCCACCCGTGGCGAGAATTCCACGACCAGCTTGGCCAAGGCCTCCACCCGAGTATGGGCGGTAAGCGCCGTTACCGTGAACGCTTGCGGAAATTGCCTTACAATTTCAAGGGCGTTGGTACCAATGGAGCCGGTAGCCCCCAGAATGGATAGAGATTTCATGGTAGTTGCTTTATGTTGGCGGTGACACGATATTGATTTAAAATAAACAAATTTTCATCAGATAGGCAAGTGGCGAAGCGAAGAGCAAGGCATCCAGACGGTCAAGAAATCCGCCATGACCAGGCAGCAGGGTCCCGGAATCCTTGATCCCAACCGCGCGTTTAAATTCGGATGCGAACAGGTCCCCGATCTGTCCGGCGACGCCGATAAGCAGGGCAAAAACCACGCAGGTCGGGTTGGCCAGTTCGGGCAACATGAGCATTTTCAACACCAGGGCGGCAATCACATTGGCGCACAATCCGCCAAAACTGCCTTCGATGGTCTTCTTGGGGCTGACCCAGGGGCACAATTTGTTCCGCCCGATACTCTTACCGGTATAAAAGGCCCCGATATCACCGGCGGCGACAATACACAAAATCCAGAAGATCCACTGCGTTCCTTGAGGCTCTGCGCGTATCATGGCCAGAAAGGAGAGGGACAAGGCAATGTAAATCAGTCCCAGAACCTGCTTGGCCACCAGATGAGGCGCCTGGTCGTCGTTTTTAAACAGTGGCAGCGTCATTCCGGCCACCACGATAAGATCAACCGCGATAATCAGAGGCACATAGGCCAGCCCTCGGTAAACCGCAATCCATACGATCACCGGGGAGAGCACAAACCCCAGCCAAGGCATCGCCCGCACCAGCCCGCGTTCGTCCGTCCCGAAGACAGCCCGGTAATACTCCGAAATGGTCAGTACGCTGGCAACGGCGATGAGCAGAAAAAAAACCGCCCCCCCCGCTCTCACCAACAGGTAAATGATGGGAACGGCAATGATGCCGGTTATCCAGCGTTTCAAGTGCATAGGAGTACTTATCCGGTGATCGTCGGGGTCGGCACCGCGCCAAAACGGCGTTCCCGTTTCTGATAGTCCATCAGAATCTGGATGAATTCCTCTTCACCAAAATCCGGCCAGAGGGTTGGTGTAAAAAACATTTCCGCGTAGGCAATCTGCCATAAAAGGAAATTGCTGATACGTTGCTCGCCACTGGTACGGATCAAAAGATCGGGGTCCGGCAGGTCACGGGTGTAAAGATGATCGGCGATCATTTCGGGCGACACGCGCTCCGGATCGATGCTGCCCGCTTTGGCGGCCGAAGCGATCTTTTTGACCATATCCACGATCTCCGCCCGGGACCCGTAGCTGAGCGCCAGGGTAAGCACCATTTTATCATGGGACGCCGTTTCGGCGATGACCGTTTCGAGTTTGTTGCGCACCTTGTCGGGAAGGCGATCGGTCTGGCCGATGGTATTCAGGCGGATATTGTTTTTGAAAAGGGTCTCCCGTTCCGTATCCAGAAACCGCCTGAGCAATGTCATCAGGCCTGAGACTTCAGCTTTGGGACGTTGCCAGTTTTCGGTGGAAAACGCATAAAGCGTCAGAGCGGCAATGTTGACTCGGCGGGCGGCACGCACAATCGTCCGTACGGTTTGCACCCCTTTTTCATGCCCGTTGATCCGGTTCATCAACCGTTTCTTGGCCCAACGGCCGTTGCCATCCATGATGATGGCAACGTGTTTCGGTATTCGGCCAGGATCGAGTTCATTTTCCATCGACGTGGATGAACTAGAATTCAAGAATCTCTTTCTCTTTTTCTTTGTAAATGCCGTCGATCTTGGCAATAAAGTCGTCGGTGACCTTCTGGACCTGGTCCTGGGCTTTGAAAGCATCATCCTCGGCGATATCGCCGTCTTTCTTGAAGCCCTTGAGCAATTCGTTGGCGTCACGGCGGATGTTGCGGGTCGCGACCTTGTGCTCCTCGCAAATTTTGCCGACCACCTTGACCAACTCCTTACGGCGCTCCTCGGTGAGCGGTGGGATGGAGATACGAATCAGTTTGCCGTCGCTGGAGGGGGTAAGTCCCAAATCGGATTTCAAGATGGCCTTTTCGATATCCTTAATGGCGGAAACATCCCAGGGTTGAATGACCATCAGACGGCTTTCGGGAACCGAAAGGGAGGCCATCTGGTTCAAGGGGGTCTGTGCGCCGTAATAGTCCACCCGAATACCATCCAGCAAGGATAGCGACGCCCGCCCGGTTCTGATCCTTTTCAGCTCGTTTTCCAGGGCGTCGATGGTTTTGCCCATGCGCGCTTTGGTTTCTTCAAGGGTTTCTTCGATCATGGTTTGGACACCTCGTATCGTGATAGATGTTTTCCACCTGTACTGAATCACTAATAAGTATTTCGTTAGTGTCCTTCCACGAATAGGATAATTTGGCCTGGGGGGTAAAGGCGCATGCCCCAACTTTTACCTCGGGTCAACCGGAGGCATATGGTTGATATTCCGAGGATTGAATTTTAATCGCAACGCCGATATATAGCAAATTAGCCATTCGTGGATGGACACTATTTATCCGCCGATGGTGGTTCCCACCTCTTCTCCGTTAACGACCTTTTGGATATTTCCCTTTTCTTTAAGATTAAATACCATCAAAGGCAGCCCGTTGTCCATGGCCAACGATATAGCGGTCATGTCCATGACTTTCAGCTGCCGTTCGAGAACTTCCATGTAGGAAATGGTTTTGATGAACTTGGCGTCGGTATTTTTTTCGGGATCGGAATCGTAGAGGCCGTTGACCTTGGTGGCCTTGAGCAGGATTTCGGCATGCACTTCCTTGGCGCGCAGCACTGCCGCCGTATCCGTGGTGAAGTATGGGTTGCCGGAACCGGCGGCAAAGATCACCACCCTGCCCTTTTCGAGGTGTCGCATCGCCCGTCTCAGAATATAGGGCTCGGCCACTTCGTGCATGGAAATGGCGGTCTGCACCCGGGTCTGGATATCCTTTTTCTCCAAGGCGTCCTGAAGGGCCAGACTGTTCAGAACCGTGGCAAGCATCCCCATATGATCGGCCGACGTTCGCTCCATGCCGAACGAGGATGCCGCGACCCCCCTGAAAATATTTCCTCCACCTACAACGATGGCCAGTTGCACGTTAAGTTCCACAATGGAGCGAACCTCTTCGGCAACATAGGCCAGCATCTCGGGAGCAATGCCGAAGCCCTGATCACCCATCAGGGCTTCGCCACTGAGTTTAAGCAGAATACGTTTGTATTTGGCCGCCACGGTTATTCCGCTCCTATCTGGAATCTGGCGAACCGCTTAATGGTAATTTTCTCGCCGGTTTTGGCGATGGTTTCGTTGAGGTAGTCGGTGATGGTTTTGTCCGGCTCCTTGACATACTGCTGGTTCATCAGGCAGTTTTCCTTGAAGAATTTGTTCATTTTACCCTCGGCGATCTTCTCGATCATCTGCTCGGGTTTGCCCATCTCCAGGACCTGCGCTTTATAAACCTCGCGTTCGCGGTCGACAACCTCCTGAGGAACATCCTCGGGAACGATGCCCACCGGATTGGTGGCGGCGATATGCATGGCCAGATTCTTGGCGAATTCGTTGAAATCGTCTGTTTTGGCCACGAAGTCGGTCTCGCAATTCACTTCCACCATGACTCCGATTTTGCCGCCCATATGAATGTAGGATTGCACCGTGCCTTCACTGGTGGCGCGGCTGGCACGCTTGGCGGCCGTGGCGATACCTTTGGCGCGCAAAAAGTCCATTGCCTTTTCAAGATCGCCGTCGCATTCGCTCAAAGCGGCCTTGCAATCCATCATACCGGCTCCGGATTTTTCCCGGAGTTCCTTCACCATTGCTGCACTGATAGTAGCCATCTGACTTATTCTCCTGTCGGTTCTGCATCCGGGGCGGTTGCTGCCTCGGGGCTTGTTTCCTCGGTGGATTCGTTTTCCTCGCCGGCTGCGGCACCTTTACGGATAATCTCAACCACGGGACCGTCCGTGCCATCGGAAATAACCTTGCGCTCGCCGGGCTTGAGATCCGCGGCCGCATTCTCCATCTCGGCAGGATCCGCATCGGCCTTATCCATCTCGGCCTGCTGTTTTTCCTTTAAGCGAGCCTTGCCCTCAATGCAGGCATCGGCCATCTTGGAAGTCACCAGTCGGATGGCCCGGATGGCGTCATCGTTACCCGGAATAACGTAATCGATTTCATCGGGATCACAGTTGGTATCGACAATGGCCACAATGGGAATTCCCAGGCGACGTCCCTCGCGCACGGCGATGGATTCGTTCTTGGGATCGATGATAAAAATGGCGCCGGGCAGCTTGTTCATGCTACGGATACCACCCAGGGTGCTGTCCAGTTTGGTGCGTTCCTTGCCCAGCTTCAGCCGCTCCTTCTTGGGAAAAAGGCTGATGGACCCGTCGTTTTCGATCGTATTGAGATAATTCAACCGGTCGACACTTTTCTTGACTGTCTGGAAGTTGGTGAGCATGCCGCCCAGCCAGCGGTTGTGCACATAAAACATCTCGGCTCGATTGGCCTCTTCGTAAATCGACTCGCGAGCCTGTTTCTTGGTCCCCACGAACAGCACCGTCTTGCCGCTGGCCACCGTGTTGCCGATAAAATCGTAGGCATCTCGGAACATCCGTACGGTTTTCTGCAGGTCGATGATGTAAATGCCGTTCCTGGCCCCAAAGATATAGGGCTTCATTTTGGGGTTCCAGCGCTTGGTCTGATGACCGAAGTGCACGCCGGCTTCCAGCAGTTCTTTCATTGTAACGTAGGCCATTGTCTTCTCCTTGTGTTTGGTTAAGCCTATCGTCCGTTTCGTCCCTCGATCCGACTTTCCAAATGGAAAGCACCGGGATGAAGTCCACGGACGTGCGGTTTATAAAAACGATTTTAGTTAACAAAAAACGGTTGCACTCGCAAGATCTTTCTTAGATCTTCTTCACCATGATCGCCACCCGATCCAACCCGGCATAGTCCTTGATGATGCGCGGGAGTTGGTAACCGCCGCACCGATCGGCCAGATCGACGACCGCGTCCGCCTGGTCGCACCCCATTTCCAGGGCCAGCAGGCCATCCCTGCGCAAGTGGCGGTGTGCCGACAAAATGATCGTTTCCAGGCAGGCCAGCCCGTCGGCTGCGCCGTCCAGGGCCAGCCGCGGCTCGTAATCACGCACTTCCTCTTGCAGGCCTTCGATATCGTCCCGTGGAATATAAGGCGGGTTGGAGACAATCAGATCGAATGCCGCCCGATCCTTTTTCAGCGGGCCGTCCCAATCGCCGCGGAACCAGTCGATCCGGTCGTCCACACCGTGCTTGCGGGCATTTTGGCGGGCCAGGCAAAGGGCTTCCATACTGCGATCCATGGCTACATAGCGATGCGCCGGTTGCTCATGGGCCAGTGCAATGACGATGGCGCCGGAGCCGGTGCCCATGTCCAGCACCCGCATGGACGCGTTGCCCCCCTTTTCCAGAAAGGGCAGCACCGCCTCTACAAGGCATTCGGTTTCCGGCCTTGGGATCAAGACCGCCGGCCCTACCGCCAGCTCCAGGGACCAGAATTCCCGGACGCCGGTTATGTATGCCACGGGTTCGCCGCCGAGCCGCCTTTTAATAAGTGCCTTGAAGCGCTCGCGTTCGCTTTTTTCCAACGGTTGATTGTAATTGAGATAAAGATCGATACGCCGCACGCCCAGGACATGCGCCAGAAGAATTTCCGCTTCCATGCGGGGGCTTTCCAGCTGGTGGGCGCCAAAATAATCGGTTGTCCAGCGCACCAAATCAAGAATCGTCCAGATCGACCGATCAGGCGTCGAGACGTTCGGCATGTTGCAGGGCCTCACTCTGGTAATGGGTGACCAGCGCGTCGATAACCTCGTCTACGTCGCCCTGCAAAACCGCCTCCAGGCGATACAGGGTCAGGCCGATACGATGATCGGTCACCCGCCCCTGAGGGAAATTGTAGGTTCGAATGCGCTCGCTGCGATCACCGCTGCCCACCTGGCTGCGACGATTCTGGGAGCGCTCTTCATTCTGCTCCCGCACCATCTGGTCGAGCAACCGCGACCTGAGCACCTTGAGCGCCTTGGCCTTGTTTTTGTGCTGGGATTTTTCGTCCTGGCAGGTCACCACCAACCCCGTGGGCAAATGGGTGATACGGACCGCCGAATCGGTGGTGTTGACGCTCTGGCCGCCGGGCCCGGACGAACGGTAGACATCCACCTTCAATTCATTGGCATCGATGTTGACCTCCACCTCTTCCGCTTCGGGCAAAACCGCCACGGTCACGGCCGAAGTGTGAATACGGCCCTGGGTTTCGGTGGTCGGCACCCGCTGCACCCGGTGGGTTCCGCTCTCGTATTTCAAGCGGCTGTAAGCCCCTTTTCCGTTAACGTTGGCGACGATCTCCTTGATCCCCCCCACCCCGGTGGAGTGGTGGTCCATCACCTCGACCTTCCAGCCCCTGGCATCGGCATAACGCTGGTACATCTTAAAAAGGTCGCCGGCAAAAAGGCCGGCCTCATCGCCACCGGTACCGGCGCGAATCTCTAAAATAACGTTCTTGTCGTCCAACGGGTCCTTGGGGATCAGCAGAACTTTCAATTCATCGGCCAGGCGCGATTTCTCTTTTTCGAGGCGCGCGGCTTCTTCTCCGGCCATTTTCTTCATTTCAGGATCGTCGTCGCCCATGAGTTCAAGGCTGTCGGTCAACTCCTGATCCACCTGTTTGTATTCACGAAAGGCGTTCACGATGGGCGAGATCTCGGCATGCTCGCGAATGTATTTCGGGTAGACGTCCCGGTTCTGAACGACCTCGGGATCGGCCAACAACCGCTCCAATTCTTGAAAACGATCCTCAACGCCTTTTAGTTTGTTGAACATATACACCACCAATCGTCTATAAGAGGCTGTTCATCGTCAACTCAAATTATGAATTCGGATAAGAAAATGATGCCGATGGTAGGGCTATCGGTGCCGGTATGGTTGCCGGCACCACATCAAGCCGAAGGGAAGACAGGACGAAGGGCGCTATTTTTTCTGGAATTTTTCGTATTTTTTTCTGAATCGTTCGATTCGTCCAGCCGTATCCACGAGTTTTTGTTTGCCGGTGAAAAACGGATGGCATTTGGAACAAATTTCCACGCGGATGTCCTGTTTTGTCGATCCCACCTCGATTGTGTTGCCACAGGCACACTGGATGGTTGTTTCCTTATAATCCGGATGGATGTCAGCTTTCATTGTTATTTCAACCCCCTAATAAAGATTTATGCATTCATTGACTCCAAGAACTCGGCATTATCCTTTGTTCCGTTCATTTTTTCAAGTAAAAATTCAAGGCTGTCGGACGGATTAAGGGATGAAAATAGTTTTCTGAGGATCCAGACCCGGTTCAAAGTCAATTCGTCAAGCAGCAACTCTTCCTTGCGGGTACCGGATTTCTTGATGTCGATGGCCGGGAAGATACGCTTGTCGGCCAGGCGGCGATCCAATTGAATTTCCATGTTGCCGGTTCCCTTGAACTCCTCGAAAATGACCTCGTCCATGCGTGATCCGGTATCCACCAGGGCGGTGGCGATAATGGTCAGGCTGCCCCCCTCTTCGATGTTTCGGGCGGCACCGAAAAACCGTTTGGGCCGTTGCAGGGCATTGGAGTCGACACCACCGGAGAGAATCTTCCCGGATGGCGGCATCACCGAGTTGTAGGCCCGGGCCAGACGCGTGATGCTGTCCAGAAGGATGACCACGTTCTTTTTGTGCTCGACCAGGCGCTTGGCCTTTTCGATGACCATCTCGGCCACCTGCACATGGCGCTCGGCGGGCTCGTCGAAGGTGGAACTGATCACCTCCCCTTTCACCGAGCGTTCCATGTCGGTGACTTCTTCAGGGCGTTCGTCGATCAGTAAAACGAAAAGGACAATGTCCTTGTGGTTTTTGACGATGCAGTTGGCGATGCACTGCAGCAGCATGGTCTTACCGGATCGGGGCGGCGAGACAATCAGTCCGCGCTGTCCGAACCCGATGGGGGTCAGCAGGTCCATGATGCGGGCGGAATAGTTCTCCGCTTCGATTTCCAATTGGACCTTTTGATCCGGGTAAAGGGGAATCAGGTTGTCAAACAGGATCTTTTCCCGGGCCACTTCGGGGTCTTCGTAGTTGACCGCCTCCACCTTGAGCAGCGCAAAATAACGTTCCGATTCCTTGGGTTGACGGATCTGCCCCGATACCGTATCGCCGGTACGCAGATTGAAGCGCCGGATCTGGGAAGGCGAAACATAGATATCGTCGGGGCCGGGCAGGTAGTTGTACGTGGGCGCCCTGAGGAAGCCGAAGCCATCGGGCAAAATTTCCAGCGTACCCTCCCCGTAGATCAGGCCGTTTTTTTCGATCTGCGCCTGAAGCAAGGAGAAAATCAGCTCCTGCTTGCGCATGCCGGCGGCTCCGTCGATATGGAGATCCTTCGCCATTTTGGTAAGTTCATTGATTTTTTTGTTCTTTAATTCGACGATATTCATCAACACACCCCGTTAAAAGTAATGATTGCCGCCCATATGCCGCAACTTTTTGAATATCAATAGTTTTACACACGTCCCCAAATCAGCCCGCAGAAGCTCTTTGTTCCGTTTCATATAGCAGAACAGTGTAACCTTTTCCAACATGTCTGATTTCACGTTGCAATGGAGCCTTTCGGATGGCTTGGGCTGGCCTGCTGGTTTTTTGGAGGAAATTGTGTGCTTTTGTGATAGAAGTTATTAGAGTTAACCCCGTAAAGGGGGGCATTAAGTGAGTATTTCCAAAATTGTTATACTATGAATTCACCAGTGTCAAGGGAATTTGAAACAAGCCAGGCATGATGGGGACAACCCGTGAAAAACACCCGCCGAAAACACCGTAAAAAAGCCCTTGCACGGGGCGCAAAATGACCGACGCAATCGGGCTCGATCTTAATTTCCTGCCGGCTGAGCGCAATGGCATTTACCTTGTGGGCGGCACGGTTCGCGATCTGTTGATGGGCACCCGGCCCGCCGATATCGATCTGGTGACAGGCAATGATATGGCCGGACTCGCTTCGGCCATCGCCGGAAGGTGTCGGGGCCGGGTCGTCGATCTGGGAGGGAAAAAGGGGTTTGCCGTTTTACGCGTCGCCTCGCCGACCCTGATCGTTGACATCGCCCCCCTTGAAGAACAAACGATCGAGGCAAACCTTGTGCGGCGCGATTTCACGTTCAACGCCATGGCTTATGATGTGGAAAAACGGCGCATCGTGGATGTTACGGGCGGCCGCTCGGATCTGAATGACAAAATCG
Organism: uncultured Desulfosarcina sp.; assembly: GCA_963668455.2. Lineage (GTDB taxonomy): Bacteria > Desulfobacterota > Desulfobacteria > Desulfobacterales > Desulfosarcinaceae > Desulfosarcina. The sequence goes on along the minus strand of CAXXOY010000004.1, from coordinate 731,264 downwards.
TCCGCATGGTATCGGAAACGGCGTTTGCCGATGACCCCGCCCGTCTGATACGGGCGTATCGCATGGCGACGGTGCTTTCTTTTAAAATTGATCGTCAAACCCGAGACGCCATTGGCCGGCATGCCCACCTTATCGATCGGGTTGCCGGGGAACGGATCTGGTCCGAGTTGATGAAACTGTTTGCCACGTCCGCGTCATCGCCCTTTGTTCACAATATGACAGAAGACGGTCTACTAACATCGATTTTCCCGGAGCTTTTACCGACCATGGGGTGTATGCAGAACCGCTTTCATCAATACGATGTATTCGAGCACAGCCTGCGCACCTACACTCAGGCCGAAGCGCTCATAAATAATGCCGGGCAGCACTTGGGCCATCTTGTTACCGAGGATGAGCTGGCCAATCTTGCCGCCAACGGCGCGCTGATAAAATATTCCGCGTTGCTGCACGATGTGGGCAAGCCGGCGACCCGCAAGGTCGATGCCGACGGCCGTGTCCATTTCCTGGGCCACGCCGGCCACGGCGCGGATCTTGTCGATACAATCAGCCGGCGACTGCGGCTCTCCACCCTTCAAAGGAAAACCGCCGACACCATCGTTCGCAACCACATCCGCCCGCTTTCCCTGTTCCTCGCCATGCAAAACGATGCGTCAGGCCGGCGCGGAATCGTTCGTCTTTTCAATCGCGTCGATCACCTTGCCGTTTCGCTCATTGTCCACGCCATGGCCGATTGTCTGGCCAAACATGCCGTTCTCCAGCCGAAAGACAAAAGCTTTTTAGCGTTTTGCGAACGCTTGATGGCCGATTATACCGAGTTTCGAAATCGACAGGCCGCCTCGCCGCCTCTTATCGACGGAAACGATCTTATTACGATTTTCGGCCTTGTTCCCTCGCCGCTTTTCAAACAGATACTGCGCGGCGTGGAAGAGCGCCGGCTCTCCGGAGACCTATCGACCCGGGACGAAGCCCTGGCCTTTGTCAAAGGGCATTTAGCGACGTTTGGACAAGACGAACCCCCGGACGACTAAAAGGCAAAACCAAAGCCTTTTCTTGACAAGGCCTTGCCATTTCTGTACTAACGCCAGGAGCTGGTAAACAATATCTTTCAACACCAGCCCACCTGAATTCAAACTTATACAATTAAAATGAGCGGCACCTGAACGCATTACCGGACATCTCGTTTAACGGCTAAACCGCGTATGATCCGGCGCTCTTGGTGCGATGGGGTTTTTCAATTATCCTGTTAATGGCAACGGGAAACAGAAAGGAGAAGGTGAATGAATATCTTGTTTTTTGGTCCCAACGGAAGCGGCAAGGGCACCCAGGGAGCAATCCTGAAAGACAAGTACAACACGCCACACATTGAGTCCGGGGCGATTTTCCGTGAAAACATCGGCAAGGGAACCGAATTGGGCGCCCAGGCAAAGGCCTACATCGACAAAGGCGATCTGGTTCCGGATGAAATCACCATCCCCATGATCCTCGACCGCTTGAAACAAGATGATTGTAAAAACGGTTGGCTGCTGGACGGTTTCCCGCGCAACAAGAATCAGGCCATCAAACTGGACGAAGCCCTCAAGGAAGCAGGCATGGCGCTGGATATCGTGGTCGAAATCCTGCTGGATCGCGAAATCGCCAAGAATCGCATCATGGGCCGCCGTCTGTGCGTCAACGACAACAACCACCCCAACAACATTTACATTGACGCCATCAAGCCCGATGGCGACAAATGCCGTGTATGTGGCGGCGACCTGAAGACCCGAAGCGACGACCAGGACGAAGAGGCCATCAACAAACGCCACAACATCTACTACGACAGCACTGAAGGCACCCTGGCCTCGGCGTATTACTTCAAGGATCTTGCCGAAGGCGGCGCTTCCATGAAATACATCACCCTGGACGGCACCCCCAGCGTGAAAGACGTAACCGCAGAATTGGTCTCCAAGCTCGACTGATTCTATTATCATCGTTAATACGAAAGACCGGTGAAGGTCGCGATTGGGGCTTCACCGGTCTTCTTTTTTAATCTTACAAAACTTAATCTTGAAACTAATCTTCAATTCTGTTATAAGATTGGATTTAGTTCAAGAAATAACCATCACAATTTCAGCGCAAGAGATGCAGACTTGTAGACGCGATGGGAAAAAAGGGGGTTGATGCAGGTTGAAAGCAATCGAAGTAAAAGTTTTCGATAACGATCTCGAAAAGGCGATGCGTATTCTGAAGAAAAAAATTCAAAACGACGGCCTTTTCAAACGCTTGAAGTTGAAAAAAAGTTACGAGAAACCGAGTGAATACCGCCGTCGTAAAGAACGCGAGGCACTGCGCAGACAGCGCATTTCCGCCGCAAGAAGCAGAAGATATCGATAACGACCCCGTATGATCTCAAAGCCCGGCCGGGAAGGTAGAATTCCCTGCCGGGTTTTTGTTTCAAGCATCCATCCGTGGATGGGCGACACCAAGAAAGAAACCTCACGCCATGCCTTCCAATGCCTACACCGCCTGTCTTGACGCCATGTACAGCATGCGTCGTTTCGGTATTGTTCTCGGGCTTTCGACCATCACCCAAATTCTCGATGGCCTGGGCAACCCGCAAAGCCGCTTTGCCATCATCCACGTTGCAGGCACCAACGGCAAGGGTTCCATCGCCTCGGCCCTGGCAACGATTCTTCAACTGGCCGGTTATCGCGTCGGCCTCTATACGTCTCCCCATCTGATTCGATTCAACGAAAGAATCTGTATCGATGGCGAGCCCATCGACGACGATGCCGTGGTGGCTTCCTGGGAAGCCGTCAAGGCCGTTCATCAGGGGGATCGCGAGCCTACTTTTTTCGAATTTTCAACGGCCATGGCGCTGTACGAATTTGCCCGCCAGGAGGTGGATTTCGCCATCATCGAAACCGGCATGGGCGGTCGACTGGATGCAACCAACGTGGTTTCGCCGATTCTATCCATCATCACCAACATCTCGCTGGAGCACAAAAGCTATCTGGGAAATACCATTGCCGCCATCGCTTACGAAAAGGCAGGCATCATCAAGCCCGGTGTGCCGGTGGTTACCGGCGTAACCCAAAAAAGCGCCCGCGCCGCGGTCGAGAAAAAAGCCACCGAGGAAAGCGCGCCGCTTTTTCTCAAAGGCCGGGACTTCCAGGTACGAAGCAAAGGTACCGGCGGCTTCTCCTACACCGGCATGGATCATCGGTGGCCTAAGATGCAAACGAGCCTGGCCGGCGCCCACCAGATCGACAACGCCTCCCTGGTATTGGCCGCCTGCGAGTTGCTGATGCGCGGCCAAGCCAACATTACGGAAACACATATTAAGAACGGTCTTGCTCAAAACCGATGGCCTGGACGCCTCGAGGTGGTTTCCGAAAAACCGTTCGTGATTCTTGACGGCGCCCACAACCTGATGGCGGCAAGGCGGCTTAAAAGCTTCCTCAAAACCGCCCTGGCCGGCAAACGCATCACCATGGTCGCCGGCATTTTGGACGATAAACCCTATCGTGCGATCCTTAAAGATCTCACGGAACCCTGCGCCCGACTGGTGGCCACCCAGCCCAAGATCGACCGGGCCTTGCCTCCGGAAACGTTAAAAACGGTCGCCACGGAAATGATCCCGGAAATCGAAATCGTTTCCGATGTCGGCGATGCCGTTCGGCATGCCATCGCCACCTCCGGACCGGAAGACGCCGTCTGCGTGGCCGGCTCGCTTTATGTTGTCGGCGAAGCCAAGGCGGCCCTTGAAAAATCGTCGGATCTTCCTTTTCGGATGTAAAATCCGTGAAAACAAGGAGGTCGGCATGAAATATGTGGGTTTTGCCGTCCGTCTTCAAGGAGAGTCTTGACTTATTAACGCCAATCCTCTATTTTCGCTCAACATCAAGCGCTCGTAGCTCAGTGGATAGAGCACCAGCCTCCGGAGCTGGGAGTCGTAGGTTCGATCCCTACCGGGCGCGCCAAATAACAAAATAAAAATAAAGGGGTTAGGCAAAACAGCCAAACCCCTTTGTTTTTTGTCGCTATCAATTTCCAACCCTATTTCCAACCTACAAACTCAAAATAACAGAATATCCGGCCCTCAAGGGGTCTAAAGCATCGCTACCCACTCCAATTCGCCCCCCCATGGCGTAAAACGAGCGGCGCAAATACGCAAAAATAGTGATTATTAGCGGTTATTCCTTTACCCACTGTATGCAAAAACGTTCGCTTGAAAAATAGCGAACGTTCAACGAGGCTATAGATAATTAGCAGCCAGAACTTAAAGGCCAAGCATAACTCAATTATCTAAAGGGGTGTATATGCCGCAAATTAATCCTAATCCAAAAAACAATCAAAAACCCGACATCCTGACTGACGTGGAGGCCTCCAAATATTTGCGGGTCGCAGTCCAAACCCTCCGAAATTGGCGATTCCAAGGCAGAGGGCCTGCCTACATCAAAATGCCCCCGACGCCGCGCGGCAAAGTGTTTTACCAACTTGAAGACTTGAAGACGTATCGCGACAGTTGCCGGATCGAGCCGGGAGCGTAAAATGGCAACGCACTTGATTTGTTACCGAGCAATGCTCGCGACTTGGCTACTGGCTTGGGTTCCCGAGTTGGTCATAGCGGGACTACTGCCGCAACAGATCGGTCGGTACCGCATCATTGATCTGTTGCTCGTTTTGGCCGATGGGAGCCGATGATGATGGCACCCAACCTAAACGATCCTGTGGTCGAGTTCGGGGCCGCCCTTATTGACGCTGGTTTGCAGCCGGGCGAGATTGCGCCAGATGGGAAAATACGCCGACACGGAACCGCCGGCCATCCCAAATCCAAAAACGGGTGGCATGTTCTGCACGCAAATCCGTTTGCAGGGGCTTACGGGGACTGGTCGACGGGTGCGTCTGGGACATGGTCCTTTGCCAATGAAACCTTATCTATTGCCGACCGCGAACGATTACGGTCGGAGATTGATAGGCAACGTCAAAAACGCAAAGCAGCGGAGGCAGTCAAAAATCAAATTGCCGCATCAAAGGCTCGCGAGTATTTGGCTGGCCTACAACCAGCGACAGATGCCAACCCCTACCTCCAATATAAGGGCGTCCAGCCTTGCCCTGGCCTACTGATGGATGGGGACGACTTGATTGTGCCCGTTTTGGGCTCCGACGGTCAGCAGATATCCTATCAGCGAATCGACCAAACCGGCGGCAAGCGATTTGCGGCCGGATGCCTCGTGGCCGGCGGCTGGTTTGCCATCAAGGGCGACAACGGCCCGTTGCTGATCTGCGAAGGGTTGGCCACCGGCTCGTCAATCCATGAGGCGACCGGCCATACGGTCCTTGTTGCTTTCAGCGCCGGGAATTTGCTTGCCGTTGCACGCATGGCGAGGTCTCAATACCCGGAGAGGAAGGTCATCATTGCTGCCGACAATGACACCAAAACCGAATCAAAAACCGGAAGTAATCCCGGCGTTGAGGCGGCAACCAAGGCCGCGAGAGAAATCAGTGGCCTGTTGGCGACCCCAAGCCAACCTGGCGATTGGAACGATGTCCATGCTACCCATGGCTCGGATGTAGTTCGCGCGGGGATTGAGGATGCCCGAGCGCCGGTACAGCCTACTGTGGTTGAATCTGCCCCCGCCGAGAGCGATTGGGAACATCCAATACCATTTGATAACATGCAGGCGCCCTCCATCCCCTCTGACAACATTCCGGAACCATTACGCGGATTCTGCTTATCCTGCGCAGAGGCAATGCAAGTTCCATTTGATTTGGTTTTCTGCGCCGCATTGGGCGCCTTGGCAGCGGCGTCACAAGGGAAGTATGTTGTCGTCGTTAAAGGCGGCTACACCGAACCGTTATCAATTTATATGGTGGCCGTCCTGCCGCCTGGGGAGAGGAAGTCCGGCACCCTGGAAAAATGCAAGGCGCCGTTGAGTCGGTGGGAAACCGAGCAGGCCACGAAAATGGCGCCCAAGATCCAGGCAATCCGATCTGAAAGAATAACCCGCGAAAAGGCCATAACGAATCTACGCGCGAAAGCAGGGAACCCAAAAAACGACATCAATGAAATAATCCAGCAAGTTCAAAATCTCGAGAATTCCCTCCCCGAAATACCGATTCCCCCCCGCCTGTTTGTTGATGACGTTACCCCCGAAGGACTCGTGGAATTCATGGGACGGCAAGGCGGCCGTGCAGCCGTCCTTGAAGCCGAAGGCGGTATTTTCGAATTGATTTCGGGCCTATACACGAACGGCAAGGCCAATCTCAATGTTTGGTTAAAGGCATGGAGCGGTGAGAAGATTACCGTCGACAGGAAGTCGAAAGATGCCATCCATATCGACAAACCAGCATTGTCCATGGTGTTACTCCCCCAGCCAGACGTGCTCCGTGATATCGGCAATAAAGACGGCTTCAGGGGCCGTGGGCTCCTCGGGCGGTTTTTATACTGCCTGCCGCAATCGAGGTTGGGGCGGCGAACCATCGAGACCCGACCAATTCCTGTCAGATGTTCAAGCGCCTACGAGTCAATGCTGTTTAACGTCGTCGATGCTCCATGGGCCACCGATGAGAATGGCAACGAGACCCACCATGTAATCCGTCTCTCCCAAGACGCCTACCAACGATGGGTAACGTTCGCTGAGTCCGTTGAAGGAGAGCTCGGAGACGGTGGAGAACTGCATGACATGACAGACTGGGCCGGGAAACTGCCGGGCCAAGCCATTCGGATTGCGGGCCTTTTCCATGTGGCGCAGGTCAACAACCCCGCGTCTGAGCCCATTTCTGCCGAGACCATGGAGATGGCTCTGGGGCTGGCGGCAATATTGACCGACCACGCCCAACTGGCATTTAGGCAGATGGGTGCAGATCCCGCCGTGGAGTGTGGCAAAAAAATCCTCAAATGGATCAACGACGAGCATATCAAAACATTCACCGCCCGAGACGCATTCAACATTGTGAGAGGTGATAGCCGATTCCAAAAGATGGATTTGGTTCTCCCGGGTCTCAAAGAGTTGGAGGACCGATCCTATATCCGCCGAGTCAACACCGAAAAGAGGGACCGCCCCGGCAGGAAGCCGAGCCCAAAATTCGAAATTAATCCTTTGGCGCACAATACGCACAATACGCAAAAATAGTTCAAGTGGCAATTCTGCGAATTCTGCGGATTGTGCGCCAAGGTTTTGAAAGGGGATTTTTATGGGATTCTACCAAAAATGGGTTCAAACAACGAAGCCCCATGAACAAGGTTTTTTTCAGGTACCGACTATAAAGAAGCCGGCACCTGAAGACAGCAAGCCCGAAATCATATTGCCCGACCGATGCCCATTGCATGGCGGTCCTGTTCCCGCTGAATGCCGATTTGCACCACTTTTGTTCCGGCGCTTGTTCCGCGAACGGGTAGTGCCTACCCCTGATGGCAGTTGCCCGCTCAGGGAGGTGTGCGGTTTGGACCCACAGCGCCGGACACAAAAGCCAGTTGCCACCAAGTGCCTGGGATTTGAGTGTGATCATGTCCGATACCGGCAACACGATGGCATGGATTGCTTATGGTGTGACCAGGCCAAACAACCGGTAATCAATATGGCGGCTTGCCCCATGTCTAAATGGGAACGGGATTATCGGGGCTGGCCGGTCAGTATTAGGTGCGACAATGGGTAAACCCGTGTGTGTCCCCTATTTGGGTGATCCTTTGGAGGCATTGGCGCGAGCTCACAAAATCCACGGCCAAGGTCAGGCTATAATTTTGATTCCACGAAGGTACTGGCACCGATTCAAAACAGGCAAACGCCAATTGGGTCACAAAAAGGGTAACAGGCCGAAGGACGGTTGATCTTGGATAAAACCAAGCCGGCATTGGTCAAAACGGATAAAACAAAAAGTACCGAAACCGCGCAAAAAATCGATTTTTCAAAAATCGCATATCTAAAATGTTATCAAAAAAGTCACCCATGGGAAAGTCTCAAGCTCTGTATTCATAGGTGTTTACAACAAAAATAACACAAAAAAAATGGTTCAAAATGGGGTCAAAAAGCCGGAGTGGCTTTGACCCTTTTTTTGACCCTGCAATCCCAAAATTGGTTTATCAGTTCTATTGGTTTGTGATTCAAAAGAATTGTCCGGCTTTTTATCTCACGAAGATTTCGCAGTTGCTTTCCAATACCTGATAGAGGGCGGCAATAATTGAGCAAAATCCTACGAAAATTTTCAATAGACTTTTCCGTATTTTTTCGGCGCTTCGTCAAGTAATCTGTTGGTAATTTTAGATCGCTATTTACAAGGAGGAAGAGATGCCGACTGACCACATCCAAACCGAGATTGACGACACAAAAACCGAAGAGGCAAAACTCAACTCAGGTTTGGCTTTGGACATGCTACTGCGCCTCAGGGGGATCTGTACCGCCTTATCCGAGGCAGATCTGGATTGGCCATCGACACTAATTCCCAAAATGGTTGGCGTTGGCCTGGACGAGGTGATTACCGTGACTGAGGCTTGCGTCAAGAACCTCTCCGATGATGACAACCCGGTAATGTCCGGATCATCCCCCAGTAAGGTTCGGGCGGTATATTGATTTCAACACGGACGGCACCAACCCTGCCGAGCCCTCCTCTTCTTCCCCTCGCCGGGCTGCCTTTTGGTGGCCCGGTTTTTTTGTTTGGAGTATTACCGTAATACCGCGATGTCGGCCGCCAGTTCATCAGCCAGCAACAACGCCTCGGATTCCGAGATTTTAGACGAATTGGACATGATCCTGCAGCGGTTGTCTGAATCCGTGACCTCTGACCATTTTTCCATATCCCTGCCGACCATGCGGAATACAGCACCTCCGCGGCGCTCAATGGCAAAGGGGACATCATCTTTTTCGACGAACCAGAAGTTTGTGTTTAACGACATTCCATTTTCCTTGATGTTAACAGTATTCAAGACTGTCCGGGGGAATTCCTATGCGAAATCAACAGCTATAACCATTTTTTCGATTTCAGCTAAGGGCCGTTTATTGGTATTTGCAAAATCGGAAATCGCTTTTACTTTCGAAGTTTTGTCGCGATAAATTTTTTTCAGAAAATAGTTTTGAAAAGCTATAAGATCGTTTTTTCTGTCAAGCTCAGCCTGCATATCTTTCATGGCGGACACAAACGTCTTTTGGTTTTCCCCGATCATTTTTTCATAGGAATGGATCATGTTTTTATAGGATTTGATTGTGTCGTTTAAACTACCGAAACTGTTATTCATACTATCAATACATTTTTGCAAACCGTCGTTTGTCTCCCGAAGCGCTTTAATTTCATCCTCTTGTTGGGTAAAATTATCAAAATAGTTGTCGATCTGATCTAAAAGATCTTCGATTTCTGCATCGAGGCCATCTCTTTCCTCTTTTAGGTTTTCGACTACCCCTCTGCAATCCTCCAACTCCATTTGAAGCTTTTGCATTTCGCTCATTTTGACCCCTCTATAAAATCGTTCTTGTCTGTCGCGGTGATGATTAGCCAGATCTGGATCTGAGGAAATATTCATATATGGATAGTAAAACCGAAAGAGATGAGACACTGCAAAATTTGGTAAAAAAGGAGATTTTATGATAGTTTTACACTACCACACGAGACACTTTATAAATATTCCATACTGCATGATTATGCTTTAATATTTAGACCTTATGACAGTTAGATATGTCTAATTTTACATATTGTACCTTATAGGACGTTGCTTCATATCTATCCGATATTATAATTAATTTATCTAAATCAATTTTCCTTCAAAAGCTTTCTTTTTATTTGATACAACACCATTTTACCGGCCTTTACTTGAGACATCCGGCACCAAATTGACCAACGCCCCAAATACATGCCACAACCTTCACCCCTGGAAAAACAATCACAAAAGCATCCGGTAGTCCGGCACATTCAAAGCTGCCGCCAGCTTCTCGGCCCGGTTCTTTCCTATTGTCCGCTTGCCGTTCTCCATTTCGGAAAGATGGCGCTGCGGAATGCCTGTTTTCTCTGCCAGTTCCTTTTGGGTCATTTCTTCCTTCAGCCTTGCGCCACGGAGCACGGTCCCGCTCTCGTTCCCTTCAAACTCTTGGAAAGCTTTTCTCCAAGGGATCGAATCGGTGGTATCAACAAACCCCAGCCGGGAAAGTGAATCTATCGCGGCCTGCCGGTTTAAGGCCGGCCCCTGGAAGGTAAGAACCACGCTTTCTTTAGTATGGCGCTTTTTCGTGCGTTCCTGCATATGTCACCTCGACAAGCTGTATGGTTCGGTCGCGCACCTCCCAAACCGCCACATAACAGGGATTACCCTTTTTAATATGGCAATGGTGCACGTCCTTTTCGAGCTTTCCGTAGTTCGGCCAATTTCCCCGTACCGGCCCGTTGTTTTCAATTTCGGACAACAGGTAATAAAGCCTTTGCCGGACGTTCAGCGGCAGTCGGGGAACCTGTTTTTCCACCCGACGAGTTAACGTCACTGTCCACGCCATTTTATATACCTTTTTTGGGTATTGTCAATTCTACTGTTTGCTCCGATCCTCAATATTGACAATCTTCATATCGGTTTCAGTAGGAATGCCAGTTAAAATTTCACCAGCCAGGTCGGAAGCCGCCTTAAGCGCCTCATCCCGAAGATGTGCATATCTTTGGGTCATCGTGGGCGTTTTGTGGGTCAGCAGCTTTTGCAGCGTATACATGTCCACTTGACCCGATGATGCCAACATTGATGCGTAGACATGCCGCAAGCCATGCAAGGGGCGAAAGTCGTCAGGCAGGCCGGCAGCCTTTTTAATGGCGTTGGCCGGCTTGGCAATACTAGTTCTCTGCCCACCAGCACACCCAGGGAACACATAATGGCTTGACGCCCATTTGGGCGGTTTTTTTCCAGCCCGGCGCATTTCCATCCAAGCTCTATGTGCCGTGAACAGCTGCCTTGCAGGTTCATTCATTGGGATTTTTGTACTGATTCCGCCCTTCGGATCTCGGATATGGATAAAACCTTTGTCGAAGTCCAGGTCGGACCACTTCAACCGAAACATTTCCCCCCGCCGCATGCCGGTACAAAGCGCCGTCTTCATCATGGCGCCAGCATGGGGGTGCTCATCGGCATCGATGGCTTTCAATAGCCGGCCAAGCTGTTCCAGGGTTAAATCCTCGGTTTTAACGTTATCGACGCGCGGCATTTCCATTGTGAATGACAATCCAGAACATAGGCCATTTCGCTTGCCAAAGTTGCATAAAATACGTAGTTGCTTCAAAACATGTTTGGTAAGTTGTGGGGAATGGGTTTTCAGCAGGCGGTTTTCAACACGCTTGACATCCAGGGCTAAAATATCCTTAGGCTCCTTTTCGCCGAATACCGGCTTGATATGTTTGTTGTAAAGACTGTCATAAGTGCCCTTTTCCCAGCCCTTCAAATTCGGTTTTGCAGCTTTGTAGGCATCCCAAAGTTTCGATATGGTGTATCGGCCCGCTTCGGCTAATTTGGCAGCTTCCGCTATCTCTCGTTTTTGCTGGCGGTTCATTTCCCGGCCTTCGATAAGAGCGGATCGCAATCGGCTTGCCCTGGCAGGTGTCATATCGTCGCGATACTGTCCGCCGGCTTTGGCTTCAACAACCTTGCCGTCCTTTTTATAGACGACATAATACATTTTTTCGATGCCGCTGCCGCCAGCCCTTTCAACTTCGCGGTAATAAACCCCTGCATACCCATCGACCTTAACCCTTTTAGCCATTCAACATATCTCCGCTTTGGTTGGATTTTATCCCATTACCCGGTTGGATTTTTCGCCCGCTCCCATCGTGGAGCTGGCGACTTACCAAAAAAAGGCTGGAAAAAGCCATTTCCAACCCTATTTCCAACCTCCACTTTAAATATAGCGGTATCAAAAAAATGTCAAAGTAAAATGACGAACTGTTTATCTATTTGTTTTTATATGTTTTTGGTATATACAAGTAAATTCTGGCAAACCCAAGTAAAATTACATTTTCGTAGCTTTTCCAGCCTCCGGAGCTGGGAGTCGTAGGTTCGATCCCTACCGGGCGCGCCAAAAAAAACAAAGGCTTGGGATGAATTCCCGAGCCTTCTTTCTTGACGTCATCCAGGGGGGATGAAAATCAGATTTCAGCCACTTTTTTGATTGCCATTTTCTTCGACGGAAAAGCAATTCCCCGTTTAAACACAATCCAGGCACGGAACACTAAAAAGCAGATACTTTCGCAGCCACTTGGTAATACCGGGCGAGGACCGCCTGAGCCATGCATTATCCCCTCCCACAACGTACAACCCGCCCTCGATAAGGCTTCCCCACACCTTCACCATTTCGTTATAAGCCAGTTTCAGCCAGTGTATGCGTCCATATTGCCCTGCCGGCAGCTTTCCCCAGGTATCCAGTTTGGCCATGTCGATACGGCAATCGGCACCGACCGATAAGAGTTTCAGCAGTAAAAAGGAACGCGGCATGTGATAATCGGAGGTCACCAGCAAAACCGAGGAAAGATGATGATCCCGGATGAGTTTCGATGAGTAGAGGGCATTGGTAAATGTTGTCTGCGCGTTTTCCTCAAGGATGTACGTTACATTTTCGGGTGCGGAATACCGCTTTTTATAAATGGCGAGAACATGTTTACTTGCAGGGCTGACGATAAGCTTTCTTTCCGCCCCATCCTGTTTTACCAGATCGAATGCGTACTTTATGCGGCTGCTGCTGCCGCCGAAGACCACAATCGTATCGGCATGGACAGGCAAATCCGACGGCTTTGTTTCAATCCACATAAAATAGATCAGTTCAAGGGAAACCAGTGCCATGAAACAAATGAGGCAAAACCGTATCGTTTTGAAAATGTATCGCAAATAGAGAACCGTTCTAAAGGGCTTGCGCCTGTAAAGGCCGTTTAATCAAGTATGAAAGGCACTATCCATCCCCAAGACATCCAACATTTGCCGTAGCGCCACCCGCCACTGCATCGGGGCGAGTCCGAGCGCCCGCCAGGACTCACTGCAATCCAACGCGCTGTATGACGGACGGGTAGTCAGGGTGGGAAATTCGGCGGTCGTGATGGGATGAATGGGAACCTGTTTTTCGATCATGCCGCGCGCCATGGCTTCTTCTGAAATGGCCACGGCAAAATCGTACCAACTGGTTATTCCCGCGTCCGTCCAGTGAAAAACGCCTTTAAGATCAGGCTGTTCCACCATCTTCCAGATCGCCCCCGCCAGGGTCGCCGCCCAAGTTGGACCACCGACCTGATCAGCCACCACCCGCACCTCGGGTTTCTCCTTGAACAGGCGCAGCATGGTTTTCACGAAGTTGTTGCCAAACTGGCTGTAAAGCCAGGCGGTACGGATGATTACCGGCGCATCCATAACTTCCAAAACATGTTCCTCGCCCTCGCGCTTTGATTTCCCATATACGCCAAGGGGCCTGCAGGGGGCTTCCGGCGCATACGGCGTACAGGCGGTACCATCGAACACATAATCCGTGGAAACATGAATCAGACGCGCACCGATTTTTTTAGCGGCGAGGGCCAAATTCCGAGGCCCGTCGGCGTTGACCTTAAAAGCCATGTCCGACTCCTCTTCGGCCCTGTCGACCGCCGTGTAGGCCGAGGCGTTGATGATTGCCTCCGGTTTCCTGGTTTCAACCGTCTTCATCACCTGTTTTTCATTGGTGATATCGAAATCCGGTAGATCCAGGGCGTGGATACCGATCCCCTGCGGAGCCGTTTGAGATAGGATCGTTCCCAATTGACCGATTTTTCCGACAATCATTATATTCAAGCAAATACCTCCGCGTCCTTGAAAGGCGTCCCCTTTTCGTCCTTGGCAGATATCAAAGGTTGTCCGTTTACCGGCCAACGAACCCCCAGATCGGTATCGTTCCAGAGAATACAGCGCTCATGCTCCGGGGCGTAGTAATCGGTAGCTTTATACAGGAATTCGGCAGTGTCGCTGACCACCAGAAACCCATGGGCAAATCCGGGCGGCACCCAAAGCTGGCGTTTGTTTTCCTCACTCAACATCTCCCCGACCCATTGGCCGAAGGTTGGCGACGACTGCCGGATATCCACGACCACATCGAACACTTCCCCCCTGACAACCCGCACCAGCTTGCCCTGGGGTTGTTTGATCTGATAGTGCAATCCTCGGAGCACGTTGCGCGTCGAGCGGGAGTGGTTATCCTGGACAAAACTGACCGTCAGGCCCGCCTGCTGCTCGAAAACTCTACGGTTGTAGCTCTCCATGAAAAACCCCCGACTGTCTCCGAAAACGGCGGGCTCAATCACCAACACATCGGGAATTTGGGTCTTCTCTATTTTCATATTATCTCAATCTTCAAGAGCAGTAACGGCGCCATTGGCCTCTTGTTTCAATTTCTTATTCAAAATATTCAGCAAGTACTGACCATAACCATTCTTATTCATGGACAGGCCGATCTCTTCCAGCTTCTCGTCTCCGATGTGCCCCGCCCGCCAGGCGATCTCCTCCGGGCATGCAATCTTCAGTCCCTGTCGGCGTTCGAGAATCTCCACAAAGCGCGAGGCTTCCAAAAGAGAAGAATGGGTTCCCGTATCCAGCCAGGCATACCCTCTTCCCATGAGGGCCACTTCAAGACTGCCCAGCTCCAGGTAGCGCTGGTTGACGTCGCTGATCTCCAGTTCTCCTCTTTCCGAGGGTTTGATATCTCTCGCGATATCGACCACCCGGGAATCGTAGAAATAAAGCCCGGTCACGGCAAAATCGGACTTGGGATTCTCGGGCTTTTCCTCGATCCCGACAACCTTGCCGTTTTGATCGAAAGCGACAACGCCATACCGTTTGGGATCATGGACCTGATAGGCAAAGATGGTTGCCACATCCTGCTTTCGATTGGCCGTGGTGAGATGTTTGGAAAGATCGTGACCATAAAAAATATTGTCGCCCAGCACCAGTGCGCTGGGATCGTCGCCGATAAAATCGCTTCCGATAATAAATGCCTGGGCCAGGCCTTCCGGCCTTGGCTGAACCGCATAGGTGATATTGATTCCCCATTGGGAGCCATCGCCCAGAAGCTGCTCGAACCTGGGGGTGTCCTGGGGCGTGGAAATGACAAGGATATCCTGAATGCCGGCCAGCATCAAGGTGGTCAGCGGGTAGTAAATCATGGGTTTGTCGTGAATCGGCAGCAGTTGTTTGGAAATGGCGATGGTGATCGGATATAGCCGGGTGCCGCTGCCCCCTGCCAGAATGATGCCTTTTCTTTTCATGCGCGTTTCCCGTAATTGGTTTCTATCCATTTCTGGTAGTTTCCCGTGGTGATGTTCTCCACCCATTGGGAATGATCGAGATACCACCTTACCGTTTGGGCCATGCCGGATTCAAAGCTTTCCCGGGGCTCCCAACCGATCTCCCGTCTTATTTTGGCGGGATCGATGGCGTATCGTTGATCGTGCCCCGGCCGATCGGTGACAAAGGTGATCAATGTGTCATATTTCTTTCCACCGGCCTTTGGAACCCATTCGTCAAGGATGGAACAAATCGTATGAACCACCTCCAGATTGGTTTTCTCACTGTTCCCGCCGATGTTGTAGACTTCTCCGGGTAGGCCTTTCTCCAGCACGGCGCCGATGGCGCTGCAATGGTCCATCACGTAAAGCCAGTCCCTGATATTGCTGCCATCCCCGTAAATGGGAAGATTGAGCCCCTTCAGGGCATTGTGAACAATCAGGGGAATCAATTTCTCGGGAAACTGGTAGGGGCCGTAATTGTTCGAGCAATTGGTGGTCAGGGTGGGCAAACCGTAGGTGTGATGGTAAGCCCTGACCAGGTGATCCGAGGAGGCCTTGGATGCGGAGTACGGACTGTTGGGCGCGTAGGCCGTGGTTTCCTTGAAGGCAGGGTCGTCCTTTTGAAGCGAGCCGTAGACCTCGTCGGTGGAGACATGCAGGAAACGGAAACCCGCGCGAGCCGCATCGGACTGGGCTTTCCAATACGACAACGCTGCCTCCAGCAGGTTGAATGTCCCCACGACATTGGTCTGGATAAAGGCATCGGGCCCCGTGATGGAGCGGTCCACGTGGCTTTCTGCGGCAAAGTTGACGATTGCCGATGGTTTGTGATCTGAAAGGATTGACGCGACCAGCGTCTGGTCGGCGATATCTCCGCGAACGAAGATATGGTCTTTGTTGTCTTCCAGGGATTTCAGGTTTTCGTAGTTGCCGGCATAGGTCAATTTGTCCAGGTTGACGATGCGTCCCCTGCCCTCCGCCAGCCATTGATGGACAAAATTGGATCCGATGAATCCGGCACCGCCGGTAACGAGAATGGTTGGTTTTGTCATTTGAATTGTCTTAGGTTGATTATTGGTAAAGGCCCATCCTTAAAAAAGGGTAGGCACCATTCAACGGTCTCGCTCATCGATATAGTTTAAAACCGTTTTAAACCGAGCCAGATCGCCTTTTTTCTGATAGGTCTCGATACGCACCAGCTCTTCCTTAATTAATTGCCGTCGCGGCGCCTGCAGCGTCCCCTGGGAGTGGACAACCGTATCCATCCAGGGCAAGGCCATGCCGGGAGAGCTGTAAAGCTTCAATTCCGGGTACCATTCAAGCGCCACCGTAACCGCCGTCATGAAGGCCCGCAGTTGTTGAAATGGTGGCGCGACGACCAACAGGCGTTGTATTCCCAGGTCCCTGACGCACCGAATCATTTTTCTTGATTCGACAAGCGTATTGATGGACGGCAGCCCGTCAAAGGGCATGATCTCCAAAGGATGAGAAATCAGCGTCCGACAACCGTTTTGAATCAGTTCGTCCGGGCTGTCAGTTTTGTCATTTAAGCACGTTAGCCTTGAATCCCCATGGAACGCCAACGGCATGCATACCGGCGGCAGTGGCGGCCTTCATGTCCGCCTTGCTGTCGCCCACAAATAGAAATTCGCCGGGATCGATTCCCACACACCGGGCAATCTCCAGGGCTGCCGCGGGATCGGGCTTGGGCGGAAATCTCTCACTTTTTCCCATGACCACATCGAACGCATACCCCTTAAAAAACGAATCAATATATTTAACCGTAAAATCATGGGCCTTATTGGAGAGCACGGCCTTGACAACCTTACTTTCCTCAAGCGCGTCCAACAGTGGTAAAACACCATCGTAAATGGTGGTTTTACGATTATAGTTCTCCCAGTAGATCTCACGTGTGCGGCGCAGGCAGGCATCAATCATCTTTTCCGAGCGGTGGCTCTCGGGCAGTGCTCGGGTGACAATCATCCGTATCCCGTCACCAATAAAGTCTCGATAATCCTCCAGGCCGTGCAATTCAAAACCATTTTCCCCGAGCATGAGATTCACCGAGTCGGCAATATCCTCAAGAGTGTCGAGCAGGGTTCCATCCAGATCGAAAATGACCGCCCGTTTCAGCATTTTTATTTTCTTTCCATATTTTCATACAATCCCGATGACAGGACGACCGATCAGCGAACCCGATACCCCATGGCTTTGAGTTCAACCACCAGAATCTCCCGATGGTCCCCTTGAATCTCGATGACACCCGCCTTGACGGTTCCGCCCGAGCCGCATTTCTGCTTCAAGGTTTTGGCGATCTGTTTCAGTTCCCCATCGCCGGCCGGAATGCCGGTGATCACGCTCACGCCCTTGCCTTTGCGCCCCTTGGTGGAGCGCTGGATTCGCACGATACCGTCGCCCCGAACCGCCGCATTGGCTTTTTTGCAGATGCAGCGGCTCCGTTTTTTCCTGCAGTCCGGGCATATCCCGCCGGTTTCGGTCGAGTAAACCAGACGAGAATTTTTATCGTTAGCACTCATGCTTGTTACCCTTGATCGTTGTTGACTTTGCGCCTCAACTGCTTCAGCCGCCCCCGCTTGGTTTTGCTATCCATGCGACGCTGGGCCACTTTTCGTCCAGGCCTTGTGGGCTTGCGTTTCCTCTTGGGACGCAAAACCCGCTGGATCAACTCGACCAACCGCCGGCAGGCCGCTTCCCGGTTTTTCTCCTGGGCGCGATGCTCCTGGGCCTTGATAACAATCACGCCATCTTTGCTAATCCTCCGGTCACGGCAATTAAGAAGTCTTGCCTTGCATTCCTCGGGCAGGGAAGAGGCCCGAATGTCGAACCGCAAATGAACCGCCGAGGCGACCTTGTTGACATTCTGCCCACCAGCGCCCTGGGCGCGGATGGCATGTATGTCGATTTCATGATCCGCGAGGGTCAGATGGTTATTGATGACAAGCATGGTAAGATCTCTTTCCCCGTTTCCATTCTCTTACTATCGGACAATTCACGCCAATTGACAACCCCGTTCCTTCTGTTAAACTTCGGCATGGACACCGCCTCCGATACCGATATAGTTTCACCAAAAGGATGAGTCAATGAAAAGGCGAATTACGGAACTGCTTGGCATTCAGCACCCTATCGTTCAAGGCGGCATGCACTAGGTGGGCCTGGTCCTGCGGTATGGTGGCGGGATTGATCAATGACATCCCCACCTGTGAGGAGCTTATTCAAAGGATCATGGACCAGGCCACGACGCTGATCACGGAGCGATTGCAAGGATTGTTATAGCCTTAGATAGAAAGCCGGTCCGATTTCAAAGCGTAAGCCACGACAATACCGGCAATAAACCCGGCGGCCAGGTTCGAGGCAAGCGTAATTCCAAGCACAACCACCGGAACGGCCATCTCCTTGCGGGTATTCATGTCCAGAAGGGTCAGACTGAGTTGCAGGCCGGCGAACATCAGCAAAATTCCCAAGGCCGACATGGGCAGCAGATAAATCACCCCCATGAGACTGCCCCCCAGACAAAGGGCCAAAACCACAAAAATGGCCCCACCGATCAGGTTGGAACCGGCCGTGCGCGCCCCGAACCGGTAACGCGACGCCAACCCGCCGGCACCCTGACACATGGGCATGCCCCCCAGAAAAAAACTCATCAGATTGGCCAGGGCCATGCCGATACAAAGCGCACGCGTGGTGACCCGTCGGCCGTCCTGGGGGAAATACTGCAACGACAGATCGGCGTTGGCTAAAACCGCGTTACCAATGGTCATGGGTACTTGGGGCAGTACCAACACCAGCAAGGCAAAACTGAAATCGACCGTGGTTGGCACGCCAAAAGGCAGCCAATGGGGCAAATGGAGCCCCATTTTAATCTGTTGCAGGCCTTCCCCCGTACCAACAAATAGACCCAATGCGATCCCCACCCCAACTACGACAATGGCCGACGGCACCCGTCGATTCTCAAGCAACAAGAGGGTGATAATGCCTAAGAGAGTGCCGATCACCACCCCAAAAGGCAGCGGTCCCAGGTGTTGTATACTCAGATAAGGTTCGGCCAGTTTGTGGTAGGCTTGAAAACTCGATGTGCCCAGCATCAACCGCACACCATGGGAAACCAGTAGTACTCCGGTGGAAAGTTGGACCCCCCGGATCACCGGTTTGGGAATAAGACGTCCGATCAGGGTAATCATCCCCGTAGCCCCCACAATGAGTAAAAACACGGCGATCAGCAAACTGGATGCCTGGATCTGGCTGGCGGTAAGCCCGGTGGCGATGGCATAGGCGCTGATCACCTTCATGGGCTCCACCGGACTGGTCACCCTGAAATAAAGCCCGGAAAAAATATAGAACAGGCCGACACAGAGAAATACCCCCAAGGGATCGAGTCCGTTGATCAGGATCATCCCGGTGGCAAGCGGCAATATGGTTCCCAGATCGCCCAGGGACCCGGCCAGTTCCATGCGATTAAAACGTAAGACAGCGCCCATCCCCGATCGGCGGGCATCGTCTTTTAAGGGTGTGCCCACATTCTCCTCCATCGGCACCCGACATCATTGGATGACCATTTGTAGTTTAAACGGGAAACCACAACATAGCGGATGGAGAAGAAAATGGCCAGTACGAAAAGGAGGGATAGACGCTCCCATGCAGGCGCATGGGAGCGAGAAAAAACGCATCACACCGGCTTGAGTTGCCGGATACCGTCAAATCAGTATGTAACCTCGGCCAGGCCGGCCTCGATAATATCCAACCCCTTTTGCAGTTGATCGTCCTCAATGACCAGGGGCATCAGTACACGGATCACGTTTCCATGGATGCCGCAGACCAGCGTGATCAGGCCGTTGTCGAAGCAGTAGCCGGAGAGCTTCTTGGCCTGTTCGGCGGCGGGGCTGCCGTCGGCATTGAACAGAGCGATGCCGCGCATGGCGCCCAGGCCCCTGACGTCGCCGACGATGTTGTATTTTTTCTTCCAGGCGCCGAAGGTCTCGGTGAGCTTGTCGCCGATTTTCTTGGACTTTTCCAGCAGGTTTTCTTCTTCGAAAATGTCCAGCACCGCCAAAGCAGCGGCGCAGGATACGGGGTTGGCCCCATAGGTTCCGCCAACGCCACCGGCATGGACCGAATCCATGATCTCCTTTTTACCCACCACGCCGCTGATGGGCATACCGGCGCCAAGGCTCTTGGCCACGGTCACCAGGTCGGGCTCGATGCCCCAATGCTCCATGGCGAACATCTTGCCGGTACGGCCGATTCCGGACTGGATCTCATCAGCAATAAAAAGGATGCCGTGCTCCTTGCAGAACTCAGCCACCTTGGGGAAAAAATCGTCTGGCGGTGCAATAAAACCACCTTCGCCCTGAACCGGTTCGGCCACCACGGCCGCCGTGTTTTCGGGGTTGATGCCGGTGATAAAGAACTCCTTGAACGCTTCGAAATCACCGAAGGGCGCATGGTAGATCTCGGGCGCGAACGGTCCGAACCCCTGTTTGTAGGGCTTCACCTTGGAGGTCATGGTCATGGTCAGGCAGGTCCGGCCATGGTAAGCGTTTGTGAATGCGACAATGCCCGTTCTTTTGGTATAGTAGCGGGCGATTTTTACCGCATTTTCGACAGCTTCGGCGCCGGAGTTGACGAACAGGGCCTTTTTCTCGAAGCTTCCCGGGATGAGCTTGCACAGCCGGTCGGCCAGACGCACGGCCACGTCGTAGGGATGGACCATGAAACAGGTATGGGTGAATTTCTCCGCCTGGGCCTTGATGGCATCGACCACCTTGGGATGGCTGTGGCCAACGTTCATCACCGCGATGCCGCCGGCGAAGTCGATGTACTCCTTGCCTTCCACATCCTTGACGATGGCCCCCTTGGCAGACTCGATATAACAGGCGGTGCTGCTTGAATGACCGTTAGGAATAACCTTGGTGCGAAGGTCCTGAAGTTCTTGATTGGTTGTCATGTTTTTCTCCTTATCCACTCATTGATTAAAGATATCGATCCGTCAGGGCCACAGAATTATTGGTATGCCGTGATGCCGGGTTGATATGTTGAAATGATGCTGCAATGCGTTTTATAACATCTATCAAGCATCGTGCCAACTTGGCCCTCCCTCCTCGCCCATACGACATCCACCGGACAATGGGAGATTTCATTTAAATTAAATTAGTTATCCAACGTTCAATCGAGTGCTGCGGAAATTGCGAAAACGTATTTGCCGCATCCGGCAATGCATTATTGCATTTCATATGCAAATATGCATTAACTATAAAAACATGAAGCCGACAAAACCAAAATCCGCAACAACAGGTGCGTTCCCTCAAGCCGGTGTCGATTGGCCGGGTTGTATGACGGCGATCCTGGAAACCGCACCCCACCGCGTCATCCTGGTCGATGCCGGGGGAATCATCGATCGATCAAATGCCGCCCCGGAGGAAGAGGCGTTTCAGGCCGGGGTGCGCCTTTCCGATACCCTCCCCGATCTATGGGCGCATGTCAAGCGGCAGTTATCCGGCAAGCCGCAGCCCAACGAAACAACCCTGCATATGGACGGCAACACCTTTCGCGCCTGGGTCGTACCCCTTTACGAGCCCGATCATGAACCGGTTGCCTTGTGCGTGATCGAGAATCACAGCGAACTGGAAAAAATGGTCTCCCAAATGCAGGCCTTCAAGGAGTTCAACGAAGAACTGGACGCCATCATCAATTCGAGCGACGACGGGCTTTGGGTCTGCGACGCCCGGGGCAAGGTCCTGCGCATCAATGCGGCATCGGAGCGTATGAACATGGTGCACGCCGCAGACGTCATCGGCCGTTCCATGGAAGAGCTGGTGGAGGAGGGGCTTATCGACCGGAGCGTGACTATCGAGGTTATCCAAAAGCGCTGCCGGCAAAACATCATCCAGAGAACCCGATCCGGACGCAAGCTGGTCCTGACGGGAACCCCTGTTTTCAACAATGCCGGTCAAATCGCGAGGGGTGGTGGTCAGCGAACGGGACATCACCGAAATCGACACCCTGTCCCGAGAACTCGATGAGCAAATGGCCATGCGGGACAAAATGAGCCATCAGATTCTTGAAATGCAGCTTTCCCTGACAATAGACCGATCGCTTGTGGCCCGCAGCCCCGCCATGATCAAAGCCGTCAAACAGGCCCTTAGACTCAGCCAGGTACGAACCACGGTGCTGATTTTGGGGGAATCGGGTACCGGCAAGGGTCTCATCGCGAATCTGATCCACCAGCATTCCGATCGCGCCGACAAGCCCTTGATCGAAATCAACTGCGGCGCCATTCCGGAAAATCTGGTGGAGACCGAGCTTTTCGGCTACCAGAAAGGCGCATTTACCGGCGCGGATCTGAAGGGCAAACCCGGCTATTTGGAACTTGCCCACGAGGGGACCCTGTTTCTGGACGAGATCGCCGAGTTGCCGCTCTCTTCTCAAGTAAAACTGCTCCGTTTTCTGGAAAGCGCCCGGAGTCACCCGGGTGGGCGGCACGTCCGGCCGTCAGCTCGATGTGCGTATTTTGTGCGCCACCCACCAGGATCTGGACAAGATGATGGCCGAGGGCCGCTTTCGCGAGGATCTTTACTACCGGCTGCATGTGATCCCCATCAACATCCCTCCCTTGCGGGAGCGTAAGGAGTGCATTCCGCCGCTCATCCGGCATTATTTCGACCACTTTGCCAAACAATTCGGAACCAAGGCGAAAACGCGCATGAGCCGAGAGGCCATGGACGTCCTGCTGGCCTATCCGTTTCCGGGCAACGTTCGGGAGCTTGTCAATCTTTGCGAACGAATGATGGTCATGGCCGACAAAAACGAAATCGTTATCGACGACCTTCCCGATTCCGTTCTGAACGCCGCCGAACGCTGGAAAGCGGGCCAGATGGTCCGCCTTCGAAAAGACCGCAGCCTTGCCCAGATGCTAGCCGAGACGGAACGCCGCATCCTGGAGGACGCCCAAAAACGGTACGGCAGCCAGAGCCGCATGGCCAAAGCCCTTGGGGTCAACCAATCCACCATCGCCCGAAAAATGAAAAAGCTCTCTCGCTCCTGATTGACGCTCGTTTTGTCCATGCCAGGAAACCTCCGTACAAGAGGCGCACCGTCGGATTATGCATTTTTGCATATTTTTCTCAATCGTTAAGAAAACACCAGCCAAGGGTTTTGAGCGTATTGCCTTGCCACCAGCGGCCGAAGCCATACCGACAAGCCATGGCACGGGAATTGCTGTGATGCCGCTTAAGACCGATGACCAGCCCAAACTCGCGAATCATCAACAGCAAGTCACGTTCACCAACGAAAAAAGGAGTTATCTTAAATGAACAACATTGTCGAATACGTTCAACAAAGAGATCCGGGCGAGAATGAATTTCACCAGGCGGTAACGGAGGTAATGGCCTCGATCCAGCCGGTGATGGACCGCAACCCCGAATACCGGGCGGCCAAAATTCTCGAACGTCTGGTGGAACCTGAACGGGTAATTCTCTTCCGTGTGCCCTGGGTGGACGACATGGGCGAAATTCACGTCAATCGAGGCTTTCGCATCGAAATGAACAGCGCCATCGGCCCATACAAGGGAGGCCTGCGTTTTCATCCGTCGGTGAATCTGGGAATTCTCAAATTCCTGGCTTTCGAACAGGTGTTTAAAAACGCCCTGACGACGTTGCCCATGGGCGGCGGCAAGGGCGGTAGCGATTTCGACCCCAAGGGCAAGAGCGACATGGAAGTCATGCGCTTCTGCCAAAGCTTCATGGCCGAACTGTTCCGCCACATCGGCCCGGACACGGACGTACCGGCCGGCGACATCGGCGTCGGCGGCCGCGAAATCGGCTACCTGTTCGGCATGTACAAGAAACTTCGCAACCAGTTCAGCGGCGTTCTCACCGGCAAGGGCTTGAACTGGGGCGGCAGCCTGATCCGTCCCGAGGCCACCGGTTACGGCTCGGTCTACTTTGCCGCCGAGATGCTGGCCACCAAGGGCGAAACCCTGGAGGGCAAAACCTGTCTGGTCTCCGGCTCGGGCAATGTGGCCCAGTACACCATAGAGAAACTGCTGGACCTGGGCGCCAAACCTGTGACCTGCTCCGACTCTTCGGGCTACATCTATGACGAATCGGGCATCGACCGTGAGAAATTGGCCTTCCTGATGAACCTTAAAAACGTGCGGCGGGGGCCGGGTCAAAGAGTATGTCGAGAAGTATCCGGATGCCGTCTACACCGAGACAACCCCGGACCAGGACTGCAACCCGCTATGGAATCACAAGGCTGACTGCGCCTTCCCCTCGGCCACCCAGAACGAAATCAACGGCACCGACGCCCAGAACCTGGTCAGCAACGGCGCACTGGTGGTATGCGAGGGCGCCAACATGCCCACGACGCCCGAAGGGATCGACATTTTTATCGACAACGAAATTCTCTACGGACCGGGCAAGGCAGCCAATGCCGGCGGCGTATCCGTATCCGGGCTGGAGATGACCCAGAACTCCATGCGTCTGTCCTGGACCCGAGAGGAAGTGGACAACCGGCTGCAGATGATCATGAAGAGCATCCACCAGACCTGCCTGTCGGCCGCCGAGCAATACGACACCCCGGGCAACTACATGAACGGCGCCAACATCGCCGGATTTGTCAAGGTGGTGGACGCCATGCTGGATCAGGGGATTGTGTAAAAGCACCGATGAAACACTTTTTACAATCCGAGATATAACCTGTGGGGAGAAATAATGCTCAAGGGATTTTTTGGCAAACTGCTGGTAGTTGACCTGACCGGTAAAACATTCAGCGAAGAGGCCATTGAAGAAAAACTGTTACGCAGGACCATGGGCGGCAAGGGGCTTGCCGCCCGCCTCCTGCTTGAACGCAATCCGCCTGGCGTTGATCCGCTATCACCGGAAAGCAACGTTATCCTGGCCTTAGGTGCGGCCAGTGACAGCCCGGTATACGGCTCCTGCCGCCATGGAATTTTCGCCAAATCTCCCCAAACCGGACTCTTCGGTGAATCTTACTCCGGTGGAAGCCTTGCCGTTTCCATGAGCCGCTGCGGCTTTGACGCCATGGTTATTCGCGGCAGTTCCGCCACGCCGGTATGGCTTGAAATCAGTGATGGCGGGGTGGTTTTTCACGACGCCGCCGACCTGTGGGGTCAGGATACATTCTCGGCAGAAAAATCCATCAAGGAACGCGTTAACGTCAAGCGCCCGGGGGTTATGGTGATCGGTCCCGCCGGTGAGAACCGGGTGCGCTTTGCCGTTGTTAAAAACGACGGCTGGCGGGTGGCCGGACGTACCGGAATGGGCGCTGTTTTCGGCGCCAAAAGTCTCAAAGGCATCGCCTTTCATGGCAACCAAAAGCGGCCCTTTGCCGATCCCGAAGGCTTGAAAGCTTATGCCCGGGAAACACTCAAAACGTTCAAGGACCACCCGGCCACGCATACTTACCGCAGCACGGGCACGCCGGTCATGGTTGAAGTGATGAACAAGGCCGGCGCCTTTCCCAATCGCTATTGGTCCCGGGGCGTAATGCCGGGTTGGGAGAAAATCTCGGCCGAGGCGATCAAAGCCAGGTGCAACCCCAAACCGCATGCCTGTCATACCTGTTTCATGGCCTGCGGCAAACGGGTCGAGTTACAAGGCGGCCGCCATGCGGGCTTAGTCCTTGAAGGCCCCGAATATGAGACAATATACGCCTTTGGTGGGCTATGCCTGATCGACTCCATCGAAGAGATTGTTTATCTTAACGATCTGTGCGACCGCCTGGGGGTGGATACCATCTCCACGGGCAACCTGGTGGCCCTGGCCATTGAAGCGTCAAAACGGGGGCGGATCGACACGGTCATCGATTACGGCCAACCGGAGCAGGCGGCTGAACTGGTTCGCGATATCGCGGCCCGGCGGGGAACGGGCGACCTCTTGGCCGAGGGCATCAAGAGTGTCAGCCGGCAATGGGATCTGGATGATGTCGCCGTTCACGTAAAAGGTCTGGAACCCGCCGGCTATGAGCCCCGCAAGTTGAAAGGCATGGGCCTAGCCTACGCCGTCAGCGACCGGGGGGCCTGTCATCTGCGTACAACTTTCTACAAGGCCGAACTGTCCAAAATGATCGAGCCCGATGAACTCAACGGCAAAGCGGAGATGTTCATCGATTTTGAAAACCGCTGTACACTCTTCGACAGTCTTATTCTCTGCCGATTCTACCGGGACTTCTACGATTGGGAAACCCTGGCGCGGATTTATTCACTGACCACAGGCATCTTTTTCACCAAGGCCGAGCTGAAGGAACTGGCCGAAAGCATCACCGCAGACGCCCGCCGCTTCAATCTGCGAGAAGGCCTGACCCTTGATGACGACCGGTTGCCCCGGCGCCTGGTGAGCGAAGCCATTGAAGACGGCAACCGCCTTAACGATGACGACCTGCTATATATGATAAGGGATTACTTTCAGCTCAAAGGCTGGGGGCCCGACGGTATACCACCGGCCTCCGAACAAGCGGTCTGAAAAACCACCCGTACACGCAGCATGCCCTTGGCCACCGTTTTAAGCCCCCGGCATTGAAGCGAAAAGATGAATTACACGTACCTAAATTAGGCGATTCTCATGGAGACCAGAATTTGAATCGTCTAATTTAGGACGCCCCCCCCACCAAAACAATTTTCTATTTTCAGTTCATTCGCTTCATATTCTTATTTTCTAAGTCGATTGTGACAAACCGGGCCGAGATCCCCCGCCACAGGTGTCACGATTTCGTCCCGCAGACATGTTGCCGAGTGAAACCCCGTTCGGATTGAAACGGCATTACCGTTGAGGTTTAATTGAACATGCAGTTAATACTTGCCAAAACAAAGTGAATCTGAAATAAGGAATAAATCATTGTCAGTTTCCTATTCAACAAACGATGAAGATGGTCATGCGTAAGAATAAAAACGCGGCGTTGCGAAAGCCGGACATCCTCGAAAGCTACTACCAGGTCATGATCCAGGATGGCCTGGAAGGGGCGTCCATTGGCAAGATTGCTAACCGAAACGGCATTCATCCCAGCCTGGTCATCCATTATTTCAAGAACAAGGAAAACATGAAGCTGGAGCTGGTGGATTTGCTCATCGAGAAATACAAATCCCCGGCCATGCTTGATTTCGACCAACTCTCCGATGACGAGGCGCATTTCGAAGCCCTGATGGACGTCATTTTTTCCTTTAAATGGAATCGCACGGTCGAGCCATCCGTACACTTCGCCTTTTATTATCTCAGTCTACGGCAGGAACAGATCATGGACCGCTTCAAGATCATGTTCAAATGGCTTCGCGATTATCTCAGCCGCAAACTCATCTATTTCAACGACCAAGGCGTTGTTCGGGTGAGCAATGCCGACCGGGCCGCCGAGTATATCGTGACCATAATGGAGGGTCTTGAGTTTCACAACCATTTTCTCGCAGGCGGTGAACCCTTCGAAGCCTTTTCGCAAGTGGCCAAAAAGTCTTTGATAAGGGCTCTCAAAAGCGGAGATTTCTAGCAAATGGCCGTCCACGAACGGCCGAGTTGCCCGGCATTGGTTTTACGCAAAAAAATTAAACGAACATTCAATTAATTACAACCTTGTATATTAACAACACCTACAACCCAAGGAGGTATTTCATGCGCAGTTACACGGACGCACTTTCATATTGCGCCAAATGGTTGGGCATCGTCAAACAGGAATCTCAGACCATCGACACGGAAACAGCCAAATGGATCTCGGAAGAGACCAAGAACAACTTTGTAAACCACTTCAACGCCGGATGGGTTGATTACCGCAAATCCATGACCGAGGCCGGGGACTACGGCGCGGTGGAATGGCGCGGCGAAGGCGCCCGTTTTTACGACAACTTCGGCAATGAGTACTTCGATTTCCTGGGGGGCTACGGCGCTTTGGATCTCGGCTGGTCCCATCCAGAGGTGGTCGAGGCGGTTCGCGCCCAGGCCCTGCGCTCCGGCATTCCCAGCCAGGAGCTGATGGACCCCCTGCGCGGCGTTTTGGCCAAACTGATGTCCGAAATCACCCCCGGTGATATCGACCACGCCTTCTTCGTGGCCAGCGGCACGGAAGCGGTGGAAGGCGCGCTGAAAATCGCCCGCCTGCACACCGGCAAACACAGCTTTATTTCAACGGTCAAGGCCTTCCACGGCAAAACCTCCGGCAGCCTTTCGGTCATGGGTAAAAAGGATTTCCGGGCTCCCTTGCAGCCTTACGGCGCCCAGACCTTCTTCGTGCCCTTCGGAGATGCCGACGCTTTGCAGCAGCAACTTGAAATCTGCGCCACCGTGGGCATCGAAATCGCCGGGTTCGTGGCCGAACCGATCCAGGGTGAAGCCGGCGCCATCCTGCCGCCGGAAGATTACTGGCCGCGCGTGCGTGAGATCTGCAACAAATTCGGCGTTCTGATGATTTGCGACGAAGTCCAGACCGGTCTTGGCCGCACCGGCGCCCTGTGGGCCGTGGATCACTGGAATGTCGAGCCCGATATCATGATGACCGCCAAGTCTCTGGGCGGCGGAGTCATGCCCATCGGCTGTTTCATGGGCAACGGTAAAATCTGGAAAGCCTTCGAGGAACCCAACCCGTTCATTCACACCACCACCACGGGCGGAAACCCCATGGCCTGCGCGGCGGCCATCGCCACCATCCAGGTCACCCTGCGCGACAACCTGCCCCAACGGGCCGCCGAATTGGGCGACTACTTCATGGGCCAGCTCAATCAGCTGACCGAGGAGTTCCCGGGGATCTACGAGAAAATCACCGGCAAGGGACTTCTCATCGGCCAGCACTTCATCGACGACGAGGTCGGCTACAAGGTCGCTGCCGGTCTGTTCCGCCGCAAGGTACTGGTTGCCGGGACCCTGATCAATGCCAAGGCGATCCGTTTCGAGCCCCCGCTGGTCGTCACCAAGGAAGAGATTGACGAGGTTCTGAACAGACTCCGCGACACCTTGAAAGAAGTCGGCAAAGCCGCTTAACCCGCCAATCCATCAACACAAAGGAGATACAAATGAAATTGATACGGGTAAACATGACGGATCGTTCCATAAGTATCGAAGCCGCCCCGGACGAATACAAAATACTCGGCGGCCGGGGATTAACATCCACCATGATCAACAAAGAGGTCCCCGCCACCTGCAATGCACTGGGTCCTGAAAACAAATTGGTTTTCTCGCCGGGCTATTTTGCCGGCACCTCTCTGGTCAATACTAGCCGTTTGTCCATTGGCGCCAAAAGCCCGCTTACCGGAGGAATAAAAGAGAGCAACGTTGGTGGAACAGTTGCGTATGCATTGGCCCGCATGGGCATCAGGGCTGTTGTCGTCGAAGGCCGGGCCCCCGCCGACAAATATTATTTCCTTAGAATCAGCGACAACGAATCGGTTGAATTGGTCGATGCCGGGGATACCAAATCGATGCGAACGTATGCATTGGTCGAAAAGCTGACCGCAGAGTATGGCAAAAATGTCAGTATCACCTGTATCGGTCCCGCGGGAGATTTCCAAATGGCTTCGGCATCCATTCAGACGACCGACCTCGACGGCCGTCCCTGTCGGGCAGCCGGACGGGGTGGTTTGGGCGCTGTGATGGGTTCCAAGGGGCTGAAAGCGATGATCGTGGACCAGAAAGGCAAAACGCCCGTACCGTTGGCGGATCCGGACGCGTTCAAAGCCGCGGCCAGGGACTACGCCAAGGCGGTCAAAGCCGATGAGTTCAGCGGAGAGATTCTGCCCGAACTGGGGACTGCGGTTCTGGTCGAAGCCATCAATGCCGCCGGCGCCTTCCCTACCCGCAATGCCCGTGAGGGCCAGTTCGAGCAGATCGAAAAAATCAGCGGTGAAACCATGGCCGGGCTGATCAAGGAGCGCGGTGGGCTGACCACCCACAAGGGCTGCTCCCAGTGCATCATCAACTGCTCCAATGAATTCGTGGATACCAAAGGGCAATACGTAACCTCTTCCCTGGAGTATGAGACAATCTGGTCCATGGGCGGAATGATCGGCAATGACGATCTGGATAGCATCGCCAAACTGGATTTTCTCTGTGATGACATCGGCCTTGACACCATGAACACGGGTGTTGCTATCGCCGTTGCGATGGACGCCGGTTACAAATCCTTTGGGGATGCCGCCGCAGCAATTGAAATGGTGGAAGAAGTCGCGCAAGGGACCGCATTGGGCAAAATCATCGGCAGCGGCCCGAATGCCGTTGGCAAACATTTCGGCAACGACCGCGTACCCACGGTCAAGGGCCAAAGCATAGCGGCCTACGATCCCAGGGCCATTCAGGGAATGGCGGTAACCTATGCCACAACCCCCATGGGCGGCGACCACACCGCGGGATGGGTTGTCGACCAAAACCTCGAGGATTTCGGTGGAACGATCAACCCGTTGGGTGCCGAAGGACAGGTGGAAGCCTCCAGGGATACTCAGATTCACATGGCCGCTGTTGATACCGTCGGCATCTGCGATTTCGCCCAATCCGGTCTGGCGTCACCCGAAGGCATCGACAACGTTTACAAAATGGTGGCTGCAAAATCAGGTCAACCGTTTACGGAAACCGATTGGACCAATCTCGGCTTGAAGGTTTTAAAGGCGGAGCGTGAATTCAACCGCAAAGCCGGATTTACCAACAAGGATGACCGTCTGCCGGCCATGTTCTACAACGAGCCGCTGCCACCGCATAATGCCGTGGTGCTCGTCAGCGACGAAGAGATGGACTCCACGTTTGATTTTTAAGCGGGTATGCAATGAAGGTTCGCATTAAACTCATGGGAACCCTTTCGTCCTGTTATTCCGGCAGCTATCCACCCTCGGGAATAGAGATGGAGCTGCCGGAAAAATCAACCGTGGGGTTCGTGGCCGACAATCTATGTCTTCCCAGGAAGCGTATAGGGCTCGTGACAGTCAATGGGAAACTGTCTCGCGAGGGAGATGGCATCCCCCATGGCGCCATGATCAAATTTTTCCAAAGAATTGCCGGGGGATAATTGTGAAGAGGGGTAACGAAATCCTCTTCGATCAACGGAGTTCCAGATTTCTCTATAAGAGAGAAAGGAAGAATTGTGGAAAGTACATATGAATACGGCAATTATGTGTTGGTAGGCCTGGGTCTGTACATGGTTCTGATGCTGTTTATCGGTTGGTATGCATCCAAAAAGGTTTCCACCACGGCGGACTATGTGGTCGCCGGACGCAGGCTTGGAATCTTTTTTTGTACGGGAACCCTGTTCGCAACCTGGTTCGGTTCGGGAACGTGTATGGGGGGCGCCGGAAACGCCTATATTTTCGGAAACCAGGGCGTCATTTTCGACCCCTGGGGCGCCGCCGTTTGTCTTTTGCTCACCGGTTTTTTCTTCGCCCGTCTGATGCGTCGCGGGCGCTACATCACCCTGGTCGATCTGTTTGAGCTGCGCTACGGCAAAACCATGGGCCTGTTCGCCACGGCTTCCCTGTCCATCGCCGAGATGGGCTGGGTGGGCGCGCAGTTGGTCGGATTCGGCACGATCATTCACTACTTCAGCGGTATCCCTCTGTGGACGGGAATCACTATTTCAACTGCAATCCTGGTGGTTTACACCTATCTGGGCGGCATGTGGGCCGTTACCCTGACCGACGTCTTCCAGATGATCATCCTCATGGTGGGCATGTCCATCATGCTTTACGTGGCGATCCCCCTGGCCGGTGGTTGGGATACGATCTTCGCCAACAACCCCGAACACAACCTGATGGGCATCAATCAGTGGTCCTTTGTGCCCACACCGGAATCGGCGGCCAGTCCGGAGATGGAAAACGCCGGATTTATGTACTACACCGGCTATGTGGGCTGGTTCTACTGGCTGGCTGCCTGGCTGGCCATCGGTTTAGGCAGCATTCCGGCCCAGGATCTCGCCCAGCGCGTGCTCTCGGCCAAGGACGAAAAGACGGCTTCCTACTCCAGCTATCTGGGCGCCCTGCTTTATGTAACCGTCGGCATGATGCCGGTTCTGATCGGCATGATCTATTTTCACCTCAATCCGGGTCTCTCCATAGACGATGCCCTTAACAAAATCCTCCTGCTCATGGCCGTTGAACATCTCAACCCCTTCTTCGCCACCCTTTTCGTCAGCGCCCTGGTGGCGGCCCTGATGAGTTCTTCGGACAGTGCAATTTTGGGGGCGGCATCGGTGCTGGGCTACAACGGGTACAAATTTTTCAACGCCGAAGCGGACGAACGGCAGACGCTGAAGATGACCAAGATCATGGTACCGGTGGTAACGCTCAGCTCATTGGTCCTGGCGCTTTACTTCCAGGTCATCTATAATCTGATGGTCATCGCTTGGTCACTGCTTCTGGTCAGTCTCTTCGTGCCCTACGCCGCCGCCTATTTCTGGAAAAAGGCCAACAACACCGGCGCCATCGCCGCGTTCTGGGGCGGGCTTATCGTGTGGGTCATCTCCTATTTCTGCTACCTGCCCATGACCAAGGAAGCCAACACGGACCTTGGCATCAAAGGTGCGGAATCAGGTATTTACTTTGATTGGGCCATGTGGGATTCACTTTACATCAGCAGTGTCTGGGCCGTGATCGGTTCATTGACCTGCATGGTGGTGTTCTCTCTTCTCACCCAGAAAAGCGACGCCCCCAAACCGCTGGTGGATATCGACGGCAAACCCATGGCCGTCAATAATTGGATGGGCCTTTTCAAAAAGGACCAGACCGTATAATAACCATGTTCAGGGACATGGGCGGTTCCCCGCTGAAACCGCCCATTTTGCCCGTTGATTGGCCTTTATCTAAAATGGGAACAAACATGTCACGAACACAAGCAAAAACGCCTTCTCAGGACGGTTTTCGCATGCCGGGAGAATTCGAATCCCACCGGGGATGCTGGATGCTCTGGCCCGAGCGGGGGGACACCTGGCGCATGGGCGCCAAACCGGCTCAAGCATCGTTTGCCAAGGTCGCCAAGGCCATCGCTGGATTCGAACCGGTAAGCGTCGGTGTCAGCCATGGGCAATGGGAAAATGCCCGTCGTCTGCTTCCGGATAAGGTGAGAGTTGTGGAAATCTCATCCAACGATGCCTGGATGCGGGACGTGGGACCGACCTTCGTCAAGGACGCCAAGGGCGATTTGCGGGGCATAGACTGGATGTTCAACGCCTGGGGCGGTACGCAGGAAGGTCTCTATTTTCCCTGGGACAAGGACAGTCTGGTGGCCCGAAAAGTACTCGAAATCGAAGGCGTGGATCGCTACCGGGCGCCATTGATCATGGAAGGCGGCTCCTTTCACGTGGATGGCGAGGGAACCCTTATCACCACCGAGGAGTGTCTTCTGAACACCAATCGCAATCCGCACTTGTCGCGGGAGGAGATCGAGGACAACCTCAAAGCCTATCTGGGTGTTGAGAAGATCGTCTGGATAGGCAAAGGGGTGCACGAGGACGAAACCAACGGGCATGTGGACAATCTGTGTTGTTTTACAAAACCGGGAGAAGTACTGTTGACCTGGACTGATGACGAGGTCGATCCCCAGTATGCCATATCCCGAGCAGCCCTTGAAGCACTCGAATCCCAGACCGACGCCCGCGGCAGATCCTTTGTCGTGCACAAACTCCATCAACCCGGCCCCCTTTATATCGGTGAAGACGAGTGCCGGGGCCTGGATGCCAGCGAGACCGCCAAACCGCGTCTTGCCGGCGATCGCATGGCGGCATCCTACGTCAATTTTTACATTGCCGACGGCGGGATCGTCATGCCGCTGTTCGACGACCCCATGGATTCACCGGCCATGGACCTTCTGGCCCGCCTTTTCCCTGGGCGGCGCGTGGTCGGGGTTCCCGGCCGGGAAATTTTGCTGGGGGGCGGCAACATCCATTGCATCACCCAGCAGATTCCACGATGAACGGCATTTTTTAACGGATTTCAAATTACTCGGACCGTGACGTGCTACTGGTCCGGAGCGGGATTCATCATTCATTTTAGAAAAACCGGGCAGCGGGACCTTGACTTACTCCGCTGCCCGGAATAATTTGAACTGGTATGTTTTTACAATGGCTCCCACGCTTTGTGTGGGAGGAAAAAATGTGGTAGAACCCATTATTGACATTCTCGTAAAAAGCCGCAGTTTGGGCGGATTCGTCCTTCAACTCAACCCATGTTCCCTTTTAGAGAACGCCAATCAGGAGAACTCGCATGCCCACCACCCGCGTCGCCGCGACCCAAATGGCCTGTACCACCGATCAAGATCAAAACCTCGCCACGGCCATGCGGCTCGTCCGCGATTCAGCCGCCAAAGGGGCCAAAATCATTCTGCTCCAGGAGCTTTTCGAAGCCCTTTATTTTTGCCAGGCCGAAAAAGCCGATTTCTTCAGAATGGCCACCACACTCGAATCCAACCCGGCGGTAAACGTGCTGAGAAGACTGGCGCGCGAGTTGACGGTAGTGCTACCGATCAGTTTTTTCGAAAAGAAAAATCAAGCGTATTACAACAGTGTTGCCGTTATCGATGCCGATGGCAGCATCCGCGGCGTTTACCGCAAAACCCATATCCCTGACGGTCCGGGCTATGAAGAGAAGTTTTATTTCAACCCCGGCGATACGGGATTCAAAGTCTGGCGAACCCATTACGGCAACATCGGCGTCGGCATCTGCTGGGACCAATGGTTTCCGGAAACGGCCCGCTGCATGGCTTTGATGGGCGCCGATATTCTCTTCTACCCCACGGCCATCGGCTCCGAGCCTGCAACGCCCGGCTATGACAGCAAGGCTCACTGGCAAACCGTCATGCAGGGGCATAGCGCGGCCAACCTGATGCCGGTGGTGGCTTCCAACCGAATCGGCACGGAAACCATTGACGGTTCGGAAATCACCTTTTACGGTTCCTCCTTTATTACCGACAACAAAGGGCAAATCATCGAGCAGGCCGACCGCGAGACCAGGAGTATCTTGATCGCCGATTTCGATTTTTCCGATTATGCATGCGAACGTGCGGCCTGGGGGCTGTTCCGGGACCGCCGGCCCGAGAAATACGGCCCGCTGCTGACATTGGACGGCGAAACATCGGTAAAAGGGTAGGACCATGCAGTACACCGTGTTGGGCGGCGCCGGCATTGAAGGCGCAGGCATCGTGAAAGACCTTGTCGGGGCTTCGGTTGAAAAGGTGGTCATTGCCGATCGTAATATTGAATCGGCCGACTCACTGGCGGCGGCATTTTCATCTTCGCAAACAACAGTGACCACGGAATTTGTCGATGCAGACGATCATGCAAGCCTGATGAGAATTTTGCATAACACCGATGTGGCGATTTCTGCGTTGGGCCCGTTTTATCGTTACGGCCTTAAAACCGCCAGGGCGGCCATTGACGCGCGTACGCCCTATGTCGATATCAATGACGATTTCGATGCCATCGAAGCGGTTCTGGAACTTGACGGGGAAGCCGGATCCGCCGGTATTCCCGTGATTGTGGGGCTGGGCCTCACACCGGGGGTGAGCAACGTTTGCGTGAAATATGCCGCCGATCGACTGGACCGCGTACGCAAGGTGGATATCGCCTATGTGGGGGCCGTCGGGGAAGGCGGCGATGCGGTTTTCCTTCACTTCTTCCATAGTCTCTGCGGGCCCGTTCCGATCGTGCGCGAGGGACGGCGGGTCTGGATTTCTCCAGGCGCCGAGGTGCCGCAGGCTGTCACTTTTCCGGAGCCGTTCGGAACCATGCAGGCCCCGGTCATCGGCCACCCGGAACCGATCATGCTTCCCCGGCACATCCCGGGGATTGAATCCATCACAGTACGCGGGACGGTATACCCGTCTGTTTTTCAGGAAACCATCCAAAAAATCGCCGAGCTTGGCCTTCTCTCCGACCGGCCGGTTCAGCTGCCGGGCATGATGATCTCTCCCCGCGAATTCATCCTGGCCTGTTTCGAGTCCCATATCGAGACCCCCGAAATGGTTTCTGAAATCGAATCCGCCTTAGCGCCATTGCCCTCACCGGTCCAGGGAAGCATGCACATCGATGTAACCGGAGAAAAAGAAGGTCGACCTGCATCCTACCGCTTTTCCATTGACGCCGACCTTTGCCATGCGACCGACTGGCCGGCGTCCATCGGCGCCCAAATGGTGGCCGGCGGTGAAATCGACCAGACGGGCGTTCTTTGCCCCGAGCAGTGCATCGATCCTGAAAAATTCTTCGCCGAATTAAAAAAACGGGAAATCCAGGTAAACATAGACGAGTCCAATTTATAACCGAAAATCGATGGCCAACAACGAAATCAACTACAAAGCCATTTTCGAGGATTCCCCGATTGCGACCTTCCTTCTTGAGCGAAAAGGGCAACAGATCGCTCTTACCGGCTATAATCGAGCGGCGGCCGAAACCCTCGGCAACATTTCTCCATGCTTTATAAACGCATCCATAACTCAGATATTCACCAACTGCCCGGAGTTGCTCGCCTGGCTGGAGACCTGTTTTACGACACAGCCTCCGGTCTCCAAAACGACACGCTATCAGGAAGATCGCGACAAAACACATCCGGGCCTGAAATTTGTGGCCACCTATCTGGATGAGGACCTGCGCCTTGTGCACCTTGAGAACATTCACAAGCAACGCCAGGCGGAGGAGGATTTCAGGAAGAGCAAGGAACGACTTGAACTGGCGATCCATGCCACCGACGCCGGTTTGTGGGATTGGCACATCCCGAGCGGAGAAGTCATCTTCGGTGAGCAGTGGGCCGCCATCCTCGGCTACACCCTTGATGAAATCAAGCCCCATATCTCGGCCTGGGAAAAACTCCTGCACCCTGACGATCTGCGGCCGGTCATGCGAAAACTGGAGCGGCACCTGTCAGGCGAGTTGCCCCGCTACGAAAGCGAACACCGGCTCAAAGGCAAGGACGGCAAATGGGTCTGGGTGCTGGACGTGGGCAAGGTGGTCGAATGGGATGAAGAGCAGAAGCCCCTGCGCATGGCCGGAACCAAGGTCGATATCTCCGAGCGCAAAAGAATGGAGACTGAGCTGGAAGGGCTGAATTCGGACCTGGAAAAACGAATCGAGAAAAGAACCCGCAGACTCAGGGAGAGCGAGCGCTCTCTGATTAAAAGCCAGGCCCATCTGAAGCGGCAGTCCGAGCATCTTCGGGAAGTCAACAACGCGCTGAAGGTTCTGCTCAAAAAAAGCGCCGAGAATAAAAAAGAGATCGAGGAAAACATTCTGGCCAACATCAGGGAACTGGTACAACCGTACCTGGAAAAAATCGAAGAGAAAAACCTGAGCGAAACCCAGAAGGTTTATCTGGGGATCGTGCGCTCCAACCTCAATGAGATCATCTCTCCCTTCTCACGCCAGTTGATTGCCCGGCACCTGAATCTGACTCCGGCGGAGCTATCCGTCGCCAAACTGATCAAACAGGGCAAATCGACCAAGGAAATCGCATCGCTATTGTGCCTGTCCGCCAAAACCATCGAAACCCAACGCCGCGGCATTCGCAGAAAACTGGGGTTGATCGGCAAAAAAATCAACCTGAAAACCTATCTTGATGAAATGATCGAGTAGGTATATTTTATACCCATTCAGTACCTTTTTTTTCAGTATTGAAAAAGAAGTCTGCGCGTGAGATTCTTCACATCATCCAATCGGTAAAAGCACTTCAAACCGGCATTATTTGCCAAGTAATTGTTACAAAACCGATTAGTTAAAAACTAATCCGCTGTGTGTGAGAAGTTTTTTTTCCTCAAAAAATTACATTTTCGTTATTTTTTATACGATTGTATTCAAAAACGATTATTTGGCAAACGAATACCATTTTGTTTTTGTGGTTCGGTTCTAATCGATTGGTTTCAGGAAGGACCGAAGAGCTTAATTTTCAAACCATTATGACTGAAGGAGGCAACGATGAACACGACAGATGCAATGGATTCCGCCCCCAGAAAAGGTGCTTTGATCAATGGTGAATGGGTTGACGGCCGGGAGGGCACATTTGAAGTGCGTTCCCCGCACAGCCGGGAACTGGTCCACAACGTCGGCCGTTGCAATGCCGACGATGCCGCCAGGGCCGTGGCGGCGGCCAAAGCGGCCCAGCCGGCATGGCGGGCGACCCCGTATATTCAACGCGCGAAAATCATGCGCCGCATCCACCAACTGTTCGTGGAGCGCGCCGAACCCATCGCCCGCATGATCACCGCCGAAATCGGAAAAACCATCACCGATGCCAGAGAGGAAGTCCTTGAGTACGCGGCCCCGGCCTGGGGCAAGGCGGCGGAGGAAATTCTGCGCTTTCGTGGATTGTCCTTTCCCTCCACCCAGGAAAACACCACCAACAAACGACTGGTCATGAACCATCGCCCCCTGGGCGTCGTTGCCGCCATCACGCCCTACAATTTCCCCACCGACATCTCCTCCATCGCCCTGGCACATATTGCCGTGGCGGGAAACGCGGTGATCTGGAAGCCCTCCGAGTTTTCTCCGGTCTGCTGCGCCATGGTGGCGGACATTTTCAAGGAAGCCGGTCTGCCGGACGGCATTATCAACGTGGTTCAGGGATTGGGCGATGTGGGCGCCGCGCTGGTGGATTCCAGTGGTGTGGACGGCATTTTCTTCACCGGTTCCACCGCCACCGGCCGTCAGATTGCCGCAAAATGCCCCTTGAGGCCGCATCTTCTCGAGCTTGGCGGGGACGGCCCCTTCATCATTCTTGCCGATGCCGATATTGATCGCGCCGTGGCCGGTGCGATCAACGGCTGCTTCTACTACTCCGGCCAGGTCTGCACCTCGGCGGAGCGCTTGCTGGTACACGAGGCGGTTTACGACGAATTTCTGGAGAAATTCCGTGCCGCAACCAAAAAGCTGATCATCGGCGATCCCTTTGATGAGAACACTCAGATGGGACCGCTGTGCAATGCGGGCACGCTGGCCAGGGTCAAGGCCCATGTGGAAGATGCAACGAGCAAGGGCGCCA
This sequence comes from uncultured Desulfosarcina sp., assembly GCA_963668455.2. Lineage (GTDB taxonomy): Bacteria > Desulfobacterota > Desulfobacteria > Desulfobacterales > Desulfosarcinaceae > Desulfosarcina. The sequence continues at coordinate 692,089 of CAXXOY010000004.1, read as the reverse complement.
ACATCGAGCAATTCGGCCCCGAGAAAGATCTCTATTACCCGGCCACCATATTGACCGATGTCACCACCGACATGATCATCGCCCGGGAAGAGACGTTCGGCCCCGTGGCGCCTCTGATCAAAATCAAATCCGCCGAGGAAGCCATTGAAATCGCCCACTTGTCCGGCCTGGGGCTGATCGCCTCCCTGTGGACCCGCGACCTGGCAACGGCCTGGAAAGTCGGCGAAGCGCTGCCCCACGGCTCCGTTAATATCAACGAAACCTCCAATTACTGGGATCAGTTGGCGCCCTTCGGCGGTGCGGGTCTGAGCGGTGTGGGCCGGGAATTGTCCCAGTGGTTCCTCGAAACCTTCACCGAACGCAAACTGCTGGTTTTCGATCTTGACGGTGATGTGCAATACGACCGCCGCGCGGAAGGTGGCTGGTAATCAGCTGTTTGAACACAAATACGAAACCGCAGAAAGGAAAATAAAATCATGGCAACCCTCCCGAACGATTACACATCCATGATTGAAGAGGAAACCAACCGCAGAATCGACATTTATTATGATTATAATCCCGGAACCCCGGCGTGCGAGGTGGAACCGTTCACCATGAAACACGCCTGGCACGGCATCTATTTATCCCTGGCAATGATCGGCCTGTTCGCATGGGCCGCCATTTCGATATTCCCGGCCTACTTTCCGCCGGCCTGACGGACAGCCGTTCTTTCTTTAGCCGGAAATCTTGTGAATCAAGGCTGTCAGACTTCCGGCGCCGTTTTGACAAGCTAACGGTTTTACTGCTGAGCTGCAAATTCTCATTCTCAACGCTACGGAGGTTCAAAAAAGCATGGCAACGCAAACAACCGCGGAAATGGTCCGTGAGGAAGTCGTAAAAACGCGCATGCCCACCCTGCCTAACGAACGGGTGCTGGGCATGGCCGATATGATCATGATCCAGGTCTCTTTCAGCGTAGCCACCTGGATGCTCGTTCTGGGAGCCTGGACCGGCATGGCGACCACGCTGCCCCTGGCCATCATCGCCTGTCTGGTGGGATGCTCCCTGCCTCTTTTCTTGCACAGCCTGATCGGCCCCTTTGTGGCCCGGTGGGGACTCGACAACGGGATCATCACCAATTCGGTGGCAGGTCCCGTGGGTACGATGATTATCGTCGTGGCGGTAACCACGCCCATGTATCTGGGATGGACCTCGATCCCGATTGTCATGTTCGGCCGCACCGTGCACGAATCCTTCGGCTTTCTGGGCGTCTCAGGCGCACTGACCAACGCCGAGATGTGGTCCTTCATCGCCCTTGGCATCGCCTTTGTGATTCTGTGGAAGGCGGCGGCCGTCCTGAAGTTTTTCTTCCGGGTGGTAACGCCTTGCATCCTGCTTTTGCTGGCACTGCTCACCTATAAAATCTTCTCCCATTACGGCTGGTCCCACATTGCCCAGATTATCCCCGAGGGCTTTCACAAGGATCCGTGGATCAGTTTCATGATCGCCATGGAGATGAATGTGGGCCTGGGATTCAGCTGGCCCTTCAGCTTCGCGGTTTACTGCCGGATGGCGAAAAAAGAATCGGCGGCTTTTTACGGGACCTGGTGGGGATGGGGCCCCATCTGGGCAATCGCCTGTATTCCGGCGATTGCCGGCGGCCTGGTTGCCGGCGCCACCGATCCGGTCTATCTGCTCAAAGACATCGGCGGCGTATGGGTGGTCCTGTACATGATTTTTCTAGGCGTGGCCAACATCTTCTCGGGCATCTGCACCATGTATATCGTTGCCCTGACCGCCCGGGTGGTCTGGCCGAAACTCTCCTGGCTGCAAGCCCTTTCGATCAACCTGCTGGTGATCATCCTGATTCTGGTACCTGCGGCCTACGATCAGTACGGCACCTTTGTCGCCTTCTACGGCGCCCTTCTGGGCCCCCTGGGGGTTGTCTGGGTGGTGGATATCCTGCTGCGCAAAATGAACATCAACATGAAGGAGATTTACAACACCGGTCCCACTGGGGCCTATTACTACTGGAAAGGCATTAATCTTTACTTTGTGCTGGCCAGTTTTATCGGAACGGTCATCTCCCTGGCCATCTATAACCCGGTGACCTGCGTGCCCCACATCGAATCCGTCTTTCGGGTTTGCGGCGCGGCCTTCCCCGCCTCGCTGGCGGCCGGATTGTGCTATTTCGTATTGGCCAAACTCTTTTTGATGCCGCGCAAAATCGGGTTCCCCCCGATCCCCCAAGCGAGCGGCGCAACCATCAAAAGCTGATACATAGTGAATAATCGAATACGGCGTGACTGCATTCTTGCAGTTGCGCCGTATTGCGTTTAAAATAGATGTTTGTAAAGCTTGCCATCAAAGGCAGCCAATCAGCAAAGGACGTGTGCATGCCCGATTTTCCCCTGACCGGCCTGACCGATTTTCTGGAAAAAGTCGTGCCCTTCAGTACCCTGGAGGCAGTGGTTCTGCAATCCGTGATCAAATCCGCCCAAGTTGCTTTTTACCCCGCCGGGAAGTCCATCATTCGCACGGGCGAGCGATCCGGCGGTTACCTCTATGTGGTCCAGACCGGTTGCGCCCGGGTTTCGATCCAGGATGAATCCGGAGAAAACCTGCTGGTGGATCTTCGCGGTGAAGGGGACAGTTTCGGCGCCGTAAGTCTCATCAAGGGCGGCAACGCCATGTTCGATGTCTCCGCCGAGGAAGACCTGATTGCCCTGCTGGTCCCCAAGGCCACGGTGGAACTGCTCATGGCCGAGCACACGACCTTCAGACGCTTTTTCACCTCTTCCCTGGCGCGTAACTTCAAGGCCGTGCGCAAATCGGCCGATCATCAGCTCGATCTTCTCACCCGGGACAGCCAGCTTCAACTGGACATCTATCTCACCGGCAAAAAAGTCCGGGAACTGATGACCACGGAGCTTTTAACCTGCCGGCCGAGGGACAGCATTCGGGAGGCGGCCCGTTGCATGAAGCGCCGCGGCGTGGGGTCCATCATCATCGTTCCCGAAGACGGCTCGCCCCAGGGCATCGTTACCGACGCCGACCTGCGAAACAAGGTCGTGGCCGAGGGGATGGACCTCAATCTGCCCGTCAACCGGGTGATGAGCACGCCCATCTGCACGGTACGCCCCGACGCCTATGCCTTCGATGCCTTGCTGGACATGAGCCGCTTCAGGGTCAGCCATCTGATCGTCACCGACAATCACCGTGCCGTCGGGATTGTCAGCGAGCATGATTTCCAGCTGGAGATCGGCTCCTCGCCCGTGGGCATGATCGCCGACATCTCCACCGCGGTCACGATAGAAGAACTGGTGGGGAAAAGAGTCTATATCGATCGCATCCTGCGCATGGCCCTCTTCCGCAGCGGTGCGGTCAAGCCCATGGTGGATCTGATTTCCGAGTTGAATGACCGCGTGGTGCGCCGATCCATGACCATTATCGAAGATGAGATGAAGGCCGAAACCTGGGGACCGGCGCCGGCCTCATACAGCTGGCTGGCCATGGGAAGCCAGGGTCGAAGGGAGCAGACCCTTTTCACCGACCAGGACAACGCCCTTGTCTATGCCGATGTGCCCGCCGAGCGGGACCCGAACGTCAAGGCCTGGTTTCTCGAATTCGCCAGGCGGGTGGTGGACGCCATCGAGCGTTTCGGAATTCCCAAATGCAAGGCCGGCATCATCGCCAGCAACCCCCAATGGTGCATGCCCTATAGTGAGTGGATCGCTCTTTTCTCGCAGTGGATCGACGCCCCCACGCCAGAAAGTCTGCGCCTGTCCACCATTTTTTTCGATTTCCGCGGCGTCTCCAAATACAACGCCATCGCCCGCCATCTTCGAAAAGCGCTCATCCAGATGACATGCGAGAAAAAGTCATTTACCCGGGAACTTGCCATGATTGCCCTGAAAAACCGCCCACCACTTGGTTTTTTGCGCCAGTTTGTGGTGGAGTCCTCGGGCAAGCACACCAGCGGTCTCAATCTAAAGCTGCGCGGCCTGACGCCCGTGGTAGATGCCGCTCGCGTACTGGCGCTGGAATTGGGAGAAACATCCACCAGCACCCTTGATCGCCTTGAGGCCGCCTCGCGCGGCAAAATCATCCGCCCCAAAATGCTGGCCGCCATCGACGATGCCTATGACTACATCAACTGGATCCGGATCGATCATCACTTAAAAAGCAGCGACGCCGGAGAGCAACTGACCAATCTGGTGGACCCGGCCCGTCTCAACCCCATGGAGCGCAAGGTTCTCAAGGAGGGGTTCACCATTATCGGGCAACTCCAGGAACTTCTCGCCGCCCATTATAAAAGCTTGCGTTCAAGGGAAATATAAAACATGGGCGCACTTATCATGGCCCGCATAGCCAACCGACTGGTGAGGATTCGCCATAAAAACAGGCCGGCCGACAAACGGGCGGAGAAAAACCTGAAGGCACTCGATCATCTGGTCGGCGGCGCCCCGGCCCAATCCTATACCTACACGGTGGTGGATTTGGAAACCACCGGCCTGGACCCCGTGCACAGCAACATTGTCAGTATCGGCGCGTTCAAAGTCGAGAGCGGTCGAATTCACTTGGGCAATGTCTTCAACCAACTTGTCAATCCCGAAACGGACATGCCACCCGAATCGATTACCGTACACGGCATCGTGCCCTCCATGGTGGCGGCCGCCCCGACGGGGGGCAAGGTTCTGGAAGATTTTCTGGACTACCTGGGAAACGATATCCTCGTGGCCCACAACGCCTGCTTTGATCTGGCCTTTCTCAACCGCCTGATGATTAGGCGCCACGGGTTCAAGCTCCAGAACCTCACCATAGACACCCTGCCCCTTTGTGAGACCATTTTACTGCCCAATCTTTTGGGCGCCATCCAGCGGCAGCCCAAACTCCTGGGCCGCGGGGTGCCCCCCCCCGCCCCCCGGCATCAGCCGCGCAGCCTCGAAGACTACGCCCACCATCTGGGCATTAAAATGTATCGCCGCCACAGCGCCGCCGGCGACGCCCTGGCCGCGGCGATGATTTTACAGCGTGGGTTGGATAAACTGGAGCGGATGGGACGCGGGTCTCTTAGGGAGTTGGTTCGTACGGCAGGTTGAATCCGAACCACGTTTCCGATCTGAAATGATTGTAAAAGAAATTCACCATGTGATCGTTTAGCTCTATAAAGGCGTTATGCTTCAGTTTTGCACGGGCTTTGGACAAATTTCCTTTATACAAAATACGTTCTGGAACCTCGGCATGGTGAAGGACCTGGAAATATCGATCCAGTTCTTCTTGATATGATTGGTTGTTTATGTTCATTAAAAAGAAAATGAGTTCATGAAACGGCAAAAGCCTATTTCGAGTAAAATCTTTTGGATTTTCTTTGTTTCTATCTCGGAAATTATTAGAATGGATGATATTTTTTATAGATTCAACAAGTTGTGGCACACATGTGGCAAATCAAGCTCCATGCCAATCTTCTCATTTTCAATCATTTTTTCTCCTTTTATGGTGGGATTTGTTCCGCAATAAAGCATGTAGTATTATAGCATAACCCATTGTTTATTTAAAGTTTTTTAACATCTCTCCACTTAAGGAAACGGCATTGAATTTAGCCTGTTTGTCGATCTTGATGAAACTCGGGTTCTGTTCGCCACCGGTGGTAAGGACGCCTCAACCGTGGATCGATTCAAACAAGATCTCACCGACCATGGCGGCACTCCAGACGCTATCGAGGAAATGTGCTGCGACATGTCTCCGGCGTTCATCAGCGATGTCGAAAAACATTTCCCCAAGGCCCATATCACCTTTGATAAGTTCCACGTACTGAAAGTCCTCAACGAAGCCGTAGACCAGGTTCGCCGAGAAGAATCCAAAACCCAGCCGGTGCTGAAGGGCAGCCGCTATCTTTGGCTTAAGAACCCATCCAATCTCAAGGAGTCCCAGTCAGAACAGCTCGAACAATTGACGATCAAAAAACTCAACCTTAAAACCAGTCGTGCGTACCATATCAAAATCAACTTTCAGGAATTCTACAATCAGTCCCCCCAGACCGCCGAAATCTTTTTGAAGAAATGGTATTTCTGGGCAACCCATAGCCGCCTGGAGCCCATTAAAAAAGCCGCATACACAATCAAGAACCACTGGGACGGGGTCTTGCGTTGGTTTACATCCAATATCAACAACGGAATCCTGGAAGGAATAAACAGCTTGATCCAGGCTGTCAAGGCCAGAGCCCGAGGGTATCGAACCGAACGAACGCTCATCACCATAATTTATCTTATTGCAGGCAAATTGGAGTTCGATTTACCCACATGAAATAGCGAGGAACCGAATTTTCTTCTTCTCGTCCATGGCATACGCCTGGGAATGCGCTAACGAATCGATCCCCTTCACGCACAAGCCGCCGGGCTATTACGGCTCCGGCGAGTATTTCACGATCTGCCCGCAAACCGACAACCGGATCCGCTGCTACCACTATCATCGCCACTGGATCTGCCAAGAAAGATGAGGATTTTTATTGGGATCGGCCGCACGGGAAGCCTGCGGGTGCCCTCTTACTGATGGTGTTGCACCGGCCTTTCCAGCCATTTCCCATTCGCCCAGAACCAAAATTTTACAATGTCCCAGGAAAATAACCGGGAGTCACCCGCTCAGCCTGGAAAACTACCGTCTCTCCAAAGCCGCCATGCATCGCTTAAAATCGACGTTAAAAGCACCACCGCCTATAATGTATGGATCACTTTCTTTGCAGTAAATCATGTACACAGGCTTTGATATTCTCATGGGTTAAACCGTAGGCCTTTTTTAGGTACGCAACATCTCCTACCTGTCCGAACTGCTCGTTTATTCCCAGCCTCTTCATCGGCACCGGTCGGTTTTCAACCAACACCTCTGCTACCGCCGAACCAAGCCCATTCACTATTTGGTGATTCTCACACGTCAGTATACATCCTGTCTTATCCGCGTATTTAACGATCAGTTCTGTGTCTATCGGTTTTATCGTATGCATATCTATCAATGCAGCCGATATGCCTTCTGTCGCAAGCGCCTTCACCGCCTCCATGGCCTCTGGCACAAGCACCGATCCACTTGCTATTATCGTTATATCCACACCGTCATGGACAACCGTCCCCTTCCCGAGTTCAAACGTCGCGCTTTCTTCATACACAGATGCTGTTGGCTTGCGGTTAAGCCTCATGTACGTGCATCCTTCGTGATTCTTGGACTGTAGTAGAAGACTCAAAAGGGATGTACAGTCACAAGGTTCAAACACGACCAGCCCCGGTATGTTCCGCATCAGCCCCACATCCTCAAACGGCATGTGCGTTCCACCGTTCAACGCTGCAAGGATTCCGGGATCGGATCCAACGAGCTTTATATTCTGTTGCGCGTAGTTTCCTGATAAAAAAAACTGGTCATATGCCCGCCTGGCCGCAAAACAGGCAAACGTCGAAGCGAAAGGTATTTTTCCGGAAGAGGATAACCCGGCAGCCATTCCCACCATGTTTGCCTCCGCCACCCCCGCATTGATCATTCTTTCCGGATAAACTTCCTTAAACTTCCCAGTCCCCGTGGCCCTCATAAGGTCCGCTTCAAGCAGCACGATCCTATCGTCCTCTCCGGCCATCTCTATAAGCTTGTCAGTAAATGCCGCTCTCATCTCCTTCATAACACAATCTCCTTATCGAGCGCCGCTACCGCCTTTTCAGCTATCTCTACCCCAAATTTCATATTATGGCTTTCAACCTTCCCCTCTCCATAGTTGAAGCCCTTCCCTTTTATGGTATCAAGGATGATCATTGACGGTCTCTGCGTCTCCATCTTCGCATTCTCTATCGCCTGATCGATTTGGATGAAGTCATGCCCGTTCACCCTTTGCACATACCACCCAAAAGCCAACCACTTCGAGGTTATGTCGGCAATGTCCATTATCTCATGCATCCACCCGTCAAGCTCCATCTTGTTGTAATCCGTAAACGCGATCAGATTGCCGAGTTTATATTGCGCCGCCGCCATCCCGGCTTCCCATACCTGGCCTTCATTGCTTTCTCCATCCCCAATTATCGAATAGATTATGTTATCGAATCCATTCATTCTGTCTCCAAGCGCCATCCCAACAGAACATGAAAACCCTTGCCCGAGAGAGCCCGTCGTCATATCTATTCCTGGAGTAAGGTTCATGTCACAGTGGCTAGGCAGATGTGACCCGCCCCTGTTCAGTGTTTCCAACCAGTGCTCGGGGAAAAAGCCTTTGTCGGCAAGTATGCTGTAAAGGGTAGGTCCCGCGTGCCCTTTCGACAACACCAGTTTGTCCCGATCAGGCTTTTTGGGGTTATTCACATCTATTCTCATGTGTCGGTAGTACAGTATCGTTAGCACATCGGCGATGGACATCGCGCCCCCTATATGACCTACCCCAAGCTTACCTATCGCAATTATCGTTTTCGCTCGTACGTCCCGCGCCTTTGCTTTCAGGTAAGAAGCATCTTTTTCCGTTAACGTTTTCATTGTTCACCGTCTCTATGTGTGGTCACATCGTTTTTTTAATAATTGAATGATTTTCGAGACCATAAAACTCTACCAGGTGCTTCTTAGCCAGCGTAACAGCAAGCACCTCGTCCCGCTTTTTGATTGCTTCAACGATCGGGATATGAAGCGCTACATGTCTGTGTAAGACATTCGCCTTTTTTTCAAATTTCATCTGAATGAATCTGACTTTAAGATGGATACCGTTTAATATCTCAAAAAGAACTGTATTTTTTGATAATTTTGCAATTTCAAGGTGAAAAGCGGAATCCCAACGAACAGCATTGAATTTGTCGCCGGACTTTGCCATTTCAAGACAAGTTTGAGCAGTCTCTTCTATACGTTCGAATTCCGCATTGCTGCCGTTCAGGATGACCATTTCAACGGCCAGTTGGTCAAGTGATATTCTTGTCAAGCCGATATTGCGGATCATCTCCTCATCAAAGGAAGCGACTTCAGCAAAACGTCGTGGATATAGGTTAACAAGCCCGGCCTCATTCAACTTTCGAAGCGCCTCACGGATAGGCGTCCTGCTGACCCCAAGCATGGCGGCGATTCTTTCTTCCGGAATTTTTTCGCCGCTGTCGATTTCAAGATTGAGAATCATATTCAGAATATGCGTATATACCTCTTCACTTAAGATTTTACTCTTCATAATATTGCCGATCTATGGATTTCCGGTATTTATAATACATATTCGAATGAAAGAAACTCAATTCAAGGTTTCAGCATAATTTTGAAACCTTCATTATTCAGGCTGCGGTTAAACCCCTCCTCCCAATTATCCAATGGAAGTACATCCGTTATAAGCTCATTGAGTTTCAGCCTGCCGCCAGCCATCAGCGCCAGCGCCTTGTCCCACCATTCCCATTTCTGAGCAAAAGTTCCCTGAAAAGTAAGTTCTTTCAAGGTTATCGTATTGGCATCTATTGCAACAGGCTTTCCGGTCAATCCCACCTGCACGATTGTCGCGCCCTTCTTGACGGCATTGACACAAAAATTGATAGCAGCTCCAGCTCCGGAACACTCAAAGGCACAGTCTGCGCCATATCCACCGGTCATTTCCAATATTCTCTGTTGAAGAGAGGCGTCGGTATCCACAAAAGTCAAATCAGCGTCTAACGCCTCAGCAAGCCTTAACCTGTCTTTGTCCTTTTCTGTCCCTATGACAATACATTTGCACCCTATTGTTTTTATAATTTCAAGACATAACAATCCGATTGCGCCCGGTCCCGTAACAATTACAAAATCCTCAGGAAGTAAATTGGCAAACTCATAAACCGCTTGCACGCAGCACGCAAGCGGTTCACATAGGGCGGCTTCCTTAAGGGAAATATTCTCCGGTATTGTGTGAATATTCTTCTCCGGCACCACAACATATTCGGCGAATGCACCGTTTACGCCACTGCCTATCGAGAGACGATCGGCACAAAGATTCTCATGTCCGGTTCGACAATAACCACAGACTCCGCATGTGTGGTAATAGGTTTCCGACACGACTTTCTCTCCAATCCGATACTTGTCGGCGTCTTTCCCATTCTTATCAATCGTCCCGCTGAGTTCATGGCCGATAATAACCGGTGGTTTTGTCGGATAGCCTTCATCCACATAGATATGCAGGTCCGTTCCGCAAATTCCGGCATAACTGACCTTTACCCTGACTTCTTTGTTCCCAGGCTCCGGGATAGCAACCTCCTGTAATCGGAGATTACCAGCACCGGGCTCGGTTTTTAATAGACTTTTCATAACGCTCCCTCGGGATTTCGTATACCATATGGCATATCTGTATACAATTTATTACGATTGTATACGCCATGGCTTTTTTGTCAAGCCTATTATTTTACAGCTTTTAAAAGGAAATGAATCTCGACAATCGCCTACTTTAGGAGGAACATTTTTCCGAATCACAAAACCGCTCAGCCATAAACTCAGCGATATCCATGACACGCGGCTTTTTTCCCAGCCGGCTATCCTTCGCAGCATCATCCAGCATTTGATGACACCATGGGCAGGCCGTTAACAGGACTTCCGCGTCGATTGCAACGGCTTCCTCGACACGTCGATGACCAAGCCGCACCGTCTCTTCCATTTCTTCAAACATACGCCCTCCGCCTCCACCACAGCAAAGGCTGTTCTCACGGCTATGGTCCATCTCGACGAACTCGACACCTGGAATGGCGCAAATCAAATTCCGCGGTGTATCATATTCACTATTGTGTTTCCCCAGATAGCATGGATCATGGTAGGTCACCTTCACCTTATCTTGCCTTTTCCATTTGGTTTGCAAGATCGGCAACAATGGTTCCAGAGCCTGTGTATAGTGAAGAATCTCTGCGTGCTGAACGAGTTTTTGGTAATACTTGTTCATCGTTGTGTAGCAATGGGGAGAGATCGTGATAATTTTATTGATTTCTGCCTGATCAACCATCAGGCTGTTTTTTTCCATGAGTTCTTCAAGCAAAAAGTGGTCCCCGAGGGTTCGCGCGGGATCGCCACAGCAAACTTCCTCTTCCAAAATCCCGAAATCTATCACGGCCGCATTCAGTAGATCAACCATGCTGGTCGCAATACCATGGAGTTCAGGGTTGAACGCTGCTGAACAGCCGACATACAACAGGTTTTTAACCCTTTTCCCCGGAATCCTGTTCACAGGCCGATCACCAACCCAGTCCAGCCTCCGTTTTGATTGTTTCCCGTATGGGTTTCCGTACTTATCGATTTTTTCAAGACAACGCGCTTGGCGGGGCAACGGGCCCTGCATTGCCTCAACCAACAATTGCCGTCCGGCGTCCACCGCATCCAGCAAAGAGACGCCGGCGCTCATTTTGCTGCAAGTGTTGACACAGGCATTGCAAGTCGTGCACGCGTATAGGATGCGCCTTAGATCTTGGGCGTCTTCACCTTCAAGCCGATCCCATTTCACTGCGTAATAAAGAGACTGGGTAATACCTGACGGCCCTTGGGTTTGGAATCCCCGGGTTGAGTCAAAATTCGGACAAGCCGAATAACAGAAATTGCAATTCCAGCACTTCCCGACAACCTCACGAATTGTTGTTTTTAATTTTTCTATATATTCATCTGTCTTCATGGCTCAGTATTCCTCGTATTAACGTTGAACAACTTCACGACCGGTTATTTCTCCGTTTTTTACCGAAAACCCTCTAAAATGCCTGGATTTAAAATGTTCCCGGGGTCCAGGGTCTGTTTTATTTTTTTAACCATTGCATAGCCTTCTTCGCCAAACTTCTGGATAAAAAACGGTGTTCGCGGAGCGAATTGTCCCCACTCGCCGCCGGCCGTATCGTACTTCAAATTTAACTTTGTCTCTTGCGCGAACAGTTCCTTGAGCGCTTGTTTTTTCTCATCGCCGGACCAGGAGTGCGGAAAAATAAATGAAGGATGAAAAGTCAGCGCACCAATGTGGCCATACAGGTAGTTTTTCAACTGCCCGAGCAAAGGCAGTCCTTCATTGAATGCAATGGACGCCGCCATGGCATCCTCCAGGTCATTCAGGTTGCTGGCAACTTCGGCTGAATTGATGATGCCATCATTTTTTTGCATTAAATAGGGGCCGATCACCTCACGCGTGGCAACAATATTTTTCCAAACCTCCGGATCTTCAATGGCTTCGGTGCTGACGGCTTTGTTACGGTTCAAAACATCCAGGACGGCATTTATCTTTTTACCGGCGAGATCCTTATCGTAACTGATCTGATTAAACATCAGGACCGCGCCCGGCGGTGGAGTCATTCCTTTAATCTCGTATCCGATTTTGGCCACATCCTCGCTCATCATCTCCATAAAAAGCGGTATGGGAAGCCGTTTTCGATAGATGTCACGAACGCCTCGGGCCATATCTCCGAGATCCTCGAACACGGCGATTCCATATGCCTGTTGAAACTGAGGAACCAGGCGCATCCGAATATTGGTGACAATCCCCATGATGCCGTCACTGCCTACGAAAAACTTGGTTATATCCGTACCGGCTATGCGGCGTAAGCCTTTGGTGCCGGTTTCGATAATTTCACCCGTTGGCAAAACGACTTCCAGGCCCATGATATAATCCGCAGGCTTACCAAAGCAGGCATCCACGATATGGCCGCTGGTGTTGTTGCAGACCAACCCCCCCATGGAGGCGATGATCAGACTTCCGGGCCAAATCGGCAGATAACAATCAATTTTGGTCAGTTTCTCCGCAACAGCGGCGGCTCTTATGCCCGGACCGCATTCGAAATAGCCATATTCCTCCAGGATTTCCAGCTTTTGCATCCTGTGGGTATTTATTATGATTCCCGTTGTATGCGGCCTAGTTTGAGCTGATAATGACGTTCCCGATCCTCGGACAAATACAGGGACGTTCATCTCGTTCGCCAGCTTCACGATGGCACTGATCTCAGCCGTTGTTTCGGGCATTACAACCGCATAAGGTAGAATGCTTTCTTCGACTTCCAAGGGTCTTGGGGTAGTGCAATTCTTTATTTTTTCAAATAGTTTGGTTGAAATGTATTCTGCCGAGACGATTTTTTCCAAACCGGCTATCAGTTTATCCTCATTCATTTTCGAGAACCTCATTCTTTGTCACACAGGCATCGAAAGTGCCGTTGTGGGGTGGGGTATCCGTCCCTGTTTACCTTAGCGCGATAGTGCTTCATACGAACCGCCTACAACGCGTTCGATATCTTGGGACGAGCATCTAAAAAAGTCGCCCTTCAACGTCTGATTAAGCGCGGCCATGGCATTGCCAACCCTTAAACCGGAATTCAGGTCGCCTTTCAGGTAACCGCTCAGAACGCCGGCTGTAAATGAGTCTCCACGGCCAATTCGATCAACTGCCTCCGAGGGGTAGGCGGGAGCCTCTAAAAATCGTTCCCCGTCAAAAGCTATCGCTCCTTTGGCACCCAGCGTCAGCACCGCTGCGGGCATGCTGAAACGTTTAAGAAGTACTTCTAAAGCACGTTTTGCGTCTGCTTCGTGTATGCCAAATACTTTTCTAGCATCGTCAATCGAGCAGATAAGAAGGGATACGTAAGGAATGAGTTGCGACAAACAGTCATGCGCTTCTTGCGGTGACCATAACCCTTGACGGTAATTGACATCCAGAGAAAGAGCGAGATGGTTTGCGTTGCAGAAAGCGATCGTCTCTTCGGTTAAATGCCGGCAATCGCATCCCAAAGCCGGAGTTATCCCCGTTAGATGCACCAACTTCGCCCTGCGAACATATTCCCAGTCAATCTCATCCAGTTGCAAGCTTGTAAAAGCGGAATCCGCTCGGTCGTAGATGACCCGTGACGGTCTGGGCGGGACACCAACTTCGGAAAAACACACCCCGACACGACCGGTATCGCTCCACACGACTTTCTGTGTATCTACTCCGAATCCCCGTATCTGGGAAATAATCGAGCGTCCCAATGGATTATCGACAAGTTTTGAAATCCATGCCGAAGCGATTCCCATTCGGCATAGACCTACAGCGACATTTGATTCCGCTCCGGCGACATAAACATCCAGGCAGTTTGCTTCCTCCAAGGTTGAAACATTCCTGGGAGACATTCGGAGCATGGTTTCGCCGATTGAGACCACCTGTATTTTCGCACGATAATCGGTTTCTAGTCCACCTGACGTATTTTGTTTTGTCACATCGCCCACTCAATCAAACACTTTGAAAGCAGCAATTTCGATCACAAATTTTAGTTTATGCATGAAATTTCACTCCCGGACGCAAACCAAACGAATATCCTGAGAGGCTTTAGCCGCCGACCAGTTGAACTTTTCCACCGGCAGCTTGTAGGAAGAATCGGCAATCAATCTCCGATAGCTCTTTTGCCAAATGCAAATATCGCCGCATAGTGCACGGATGGCAGCACCATTTATGGTATGCGCGACTTGAAAACAATATCCGCTTCCAAGCCATGGCATTCGGTACTGCTTGAGATTCCCCGGCACGACTTTTTGCGGGGACAGAAAACGAATCGGTTTTTCCGGGGTTATTCGTACCGTTGCAGGTCGATCCAGCGTGGCTCCTTTAATCCGTTTGAGCATCCCTTTGGCAGCCTTCCGGCCTTCCAGGGCACAAAGATCATGCATGTTTGCTCCGCGAAGAAGATTGCCTGCGGCCCAGATCCCTTGAGTCGATGTCTGTAACTCCGTGTCCACAACCGGTCCGCCGGTGCATGGATCAAGCTCAATGCCACTATCGTATAGCAATGTCGCTTCGGGACGAAAATCACCCGTAACAATCAGCGTGTCGCAAAGCAGTACTTTTTCCTTGACACCCTGGCCGCCGTTCAGTTTTACGCCCTCAACCCGTTCTTGCCCGTATATGCATTCGACTTTATGTTTTTTCAAAATCCGGAAGCCAAGCAAAAGGCTAAGAGTATTGGCGACAAACCCGTATGTGCGCAACGTTTCATTCGGTTCAACAAGGGCTTTGATCTTGACGCCGGCTTTATGAAGCGTAAGGGCCGCTGAAAAGGCTACATGCTCGCTGCCCACAATGACAGCTTGACGGCCGGGACTCTTATGTTCCAGGTTGACCAGTTTTTGTAAGGTGCCCGTCGTTATGACACCCGCCGGCCGGGTTCCGGGGATCAAGCGACTGCCCCTGGACGCTTCGCAGCACCCCATGGCTAAAAGCACTTGCCGGCATTCATATATGGCAAGACCCTCCGGCGAACTCACGGTCAAACAGTGACGCTGCCCGGCAGATCCCGTACGAATCTCTATAATGGTGGAATCGGTCCGGATATTGACCGACGTTTGACGAAGCAACGTCTCAAGGCGTTGCGCATACGCCTTACCGCTATAGGCCCGTTTAAGGTCTCGCATTCCGAAAAAGACATGGGCGCTACGGGGAATGCCACCCAAACGGTCTTCGTTTTCGAACAAGTAAATATCCAGATTCGTCTCTTGCGACAGCTCCAAACATGCGGAAATGCCTGCGGGACCGCCACCGATCACTGCCACATCGCATTTTATTTTTTTTATTTCACCCATTACCGATTCCCCTTCTTCCATCGTGGCGTCGACGCGGTGTTGTTAAACTCGTAAGAAACACCCCCTTTACGTGTCAAAGACGAGGCATCGATCCCCAGTTCCTCGCTCATAATGGAGAGAACCTTGTGGCCGCAATAATTACTCTGGCAACGTCCCATCCCGGCTCTTGTCCTGAACTTGATACCGTCACGGGTACGCGCGCCCCTGCGAATGGCTTCCTTAATCTCACCGGCAGTAACCATCTCGCATCGACAGATCACCCTTCCCCAGTCCGGATCGGCAGCGATTGCTGCCTTTCTTTGCTCATTCGTCATCTGACTGAAGCGTGGAATATCCTTTCGTTCAGGTTGAAAATCCGGTCTTAAAGCCGCACTGAATCCCGCATCCGGCAGGACTTCTTCCACCAGATAGCGGCCCATGGCCACCGATCCGGTAAAACCCGAAGGCCCCAGGACAAACTGGATGAACCGCCGATGTCGCATCGCAGAGCAAATGTGATATTCCGGGCCAACCAGCGGAATAGTTCCGGAAAACGGACGAATGCACAGTTCCGGCGAAATACCGGTAACGAGTTTGCCATACTGGGGAATAACGTGCTCCCGGAGGCCAAAATCTGTTGTGTCAACTCTTTCGGCCTCCGAGACTTCTTCCACCAGGCAACCGACCATGACATTGCCATCAACGGTTGGCCCGATGAAATCGCCCGTTGGATTGCCGTTGCTTAATCCACGAATCAAATGGTTAATTTTTTTGCCGCATCGTTTATCCAGGATTATTCGCTCCTGTCTAAGGAGCTTGAGAGAAAAACTATCATCCCCTATCATACGGGACACTTTGTCGGCATACAGGCCGGCGGCGTTAATGACCCAGGAGGAGATAATCGCGCCCTGGTTGGTTTGCAGGTGGAAACGGCCATCGGATCTTTCCGTGATGGCGGAGACATCCGTTTCAAGCATTAGTTTCACGCCATTGGCGGTGGCGTTTTCAATCAGACCGATTACCAGTCCCCAAGGGCTTGCAACACCCGTTGTCGGCGTATAAAGAGCAGCTTTTACAGCATCGGAAAGATTAGGCTCCATGCTCTTCAAGCGCGCCTTATCTTGTATAAGTTCCAAACCCTTCACGCCATGCCGCGTGGCTTTGCCCTGGATTTCCCGCAACGAATCAATTTCTTGATCATTAAAGGCAACCAGCAGTTTGCCGGTTTGCCGGAAAGGCACATCCAGTTGGCGGCAAATCTCGGGCATCATGATATTACCCTCTAGTTCCGCCCGATCCTTTAACGCTGCCCCCCCCGGCAAACCGCAGTGCACCATTGCATGGGAGGCTTTCGTGGCGCCGAAACAGACATCCGCATTTCTTTCCACTATTCCAATACGTAAATCATATTTGGAAAGCGCCCTGGCAGCCACGGCCCCGGCGATACCGGCACCAATGACGACTACATCAAAATCTTTTATTTCTGGCATACCCTGCTCCGCATTTTAAAAACGGACAGGAACAAAATCCATCCTCAAATGGATTAGGAACCCCGATCTTGCTCCTGTGTTAGTATTCTTATTCGGGCAATGCATACGCCTTGATCGCGTTGCCGTACAAGATTGCTTCGGTTTGGCTTTCGCCCACCCCTTTATCCATGAGTTGAACCGCTGTTTTGGGTACTGCCAGAGGATCCGAAATACCGCCGCCGCAATCACTGTCGACCATAATACGCTCGGGACCGAACTTTAAGACAAGATCAGCGGCGAGTGCCGGTGTCATATTTCGCCAGGGTTGAACAGTGATAGTTGCATGGGCACCTGCCTCCAACACCATGCCAAGATTGGCTTCGCTACAATGATCGATAATAACCTTATGCATCGGGAATTTGCATTCACTACAGATTTCCAGCGTTTTTGCGGTGAATTCTTTTTTTTGATCCGGTGCATTGGGAACATGGAAATTGACGCATATGTTTTCTGCCGCAGCGATTTCAAGTTGTTTACGGATAAGCGTTGCCTGCTCGGCGATATCCGAACAAGTGCGTGAGTTTGGTTCGAAACCAATTTCGCCAATGGCGACAACTTCTTCCTTGCGCAAATAGTTCGGCAGTGTTGAAAACAATGTTTGAGGATCATTCGCCGGGGTACTAACCATGCTGATACCAATCATGGCATGGGCTTTTATCCCATTGGCTTTAGCTCTCCCCAGTTGAACTTCCAACAAATAATCCCAGACATCTATTATTGTCTGGCAGGCAACAGGTTTGGCCGTATCGAGATGAATCGGCGAAACAATCGCCTGGATACCGGCTAACCGCATTTGGGCCAAGTTTGACCAAGTCAACGTATCTAAATGTGTATGTGAATCGATTACTTTCATGGAACACCTCTTTTAAGCGTTCGGTATTTTTAGAAAAAGCACTAGCGTTTGACGCGTGCAGTACCGCCTTTCATAACTCTCTCCACTTCATCCAACCTTGCCATGGTTGTGTCTCCCGGGGTGGTCATGGCAAGGGCACCGTGGGCAGCGCCGTAATTGGCGCCGTCTTGTGCGGATTTTCCCTGCATGAGCGCATAAATCAGTCCAGAAGCGAAGCTGTCTCCGCCTCCCACACGGTCGAAGATATCAAGGTCGGGACGCATCATAGCGTCATAAAATTCTCCTGCGGCGTAAACAACCGCACCCCAGTCATTTTGGCTGGCGGTTTTTGCATTCCGGAGTGTTGTGGCGACTACCTTGAAATTGGGATAAGCATCTACTGCCATGGCAATCATCTTCTTGAAATTACCTGGATCCAGCTTGGAGCAGTCACTATCCAATCCTTGCACTTCAAATCCCAGGGATGCGGTGAAGTCCTCCTCGTTTCCAAGCATAACATCCACGTACTGAGCGATTTCACGGTTCACTGCTTGCGCACGTTCGACTCCGCCGATGTCTTGCCACAGGGAAGCTCTATAATTCAGATCATAGGAGATAACGGTACCATACTGCTTGGCTTTGGCCATGGCCTCGATGGTCACTTCGGGAGTTGTATCGGACAACGCCGCGAAAATTCCCCCACAATGGAACCATCTAACGCCATATTTGCCAAAAATGGTGTCCCAATCAATATCGCCTTTTTTAAGTTGAGAGACGGCGGTATTGCCCCTATCGGAGCAACCCAAAGCCGCACGAATTCCGAAACCGCGTTCCGTGAAATTTAGCCCAACACGAACCTTACGGCCTATGCCGTCGTAAGGGACCCACTTGATGTATTCCGTGCTGACACCGCCTTGCAGAATCAAGTCCTCCAACAGACGGCCAACGGAGTTATCAGCAATAGCGGTCACGACGGCCGCACGCTGATTGAAGCAACGCCTCAAGCCCCGTGCAACATTGTACTCGCCACCGCCCTCCCAGACACGAAAATTTCTGGCGATATGAATTCTCTCATCTCCGGGATCAAGCCGCACCATGACTTCCCCCAAGGACAAAATGTCATATTTACACGCCTCACTATTTTTTAGATCTAATACCGGCATTACTTTGCTCCTTCACGAATATCTTTAATTGAAGCTATCGTTTTACTAACCTTGTCGCGAATACCATCAAAATCTCCCTTGGCCACCAATTCCTTGGAAATCAGCTTTGACCCCATCCCGGCGCAAGCGATACCGGCATTGAACCAAGCGGAAAGGCTTTCCGTTGTCGGAGAGACCCCACCGGTAGGCATAATATCAGTCCAAGGACAAGGCCCCATCAGGTTCTTTACAAAAGAGGGCCCACCGACCTCACCTCCGGGAAATATCTTGCAGATCTCGGCACCCAATATTTCCGCCTGGTGAATTTCGCTAACTGTTCCACATCCTGGACACCAGGTAATTTTGCGGCTGTTACATAGCTTCCCAGTCTCCTCGTTTAATAATGGGCAGACAATGAAATTTGAACCAGCTGCAATGTACATGGCCGCGGTCGGTGCATCCACAACAGATCCGGTACCGAGAATAACATCGGGGCGGTTAACGGCGAGGTAGGCTTCAAGCGCCTTGAACACCTCAATGGCACCGTCCCCCCGGTTGGTAAACTCGACCAACCGGGCACCACCGTCGGCACAAGCACAGACGATTTTTTTTGCTATCTCTATATCGTTGTTGTAAAATACGGGAATTAACCCTATCTCTTTCATTAATGTAAGTGTTTCAAGTCGTTTGTATCTAGCCATAATTGGAACTCCTGTTCAGAACTTAATCCTTAATTAACGGTATGATATGCTCCCGACATTTCATACACACAGATCTAATGTTATTAAAAATAATTCGGCAAAAAAAGAATTAAACTGGGACAATAAGTCACTAAAAACAAAACCGTAATTACTGCAATCAACATGGGCGTAATACTCTTAACGAGCCGTCCTAGTTCTATCTCACCAATAGAGCAGCACACATATAAAACCGTTCCTACCGGGGGGCTAATCAGTCCGATGCACAAATTACATACGACAATTGCTCCGAAATGAATGGGGTCGATCCCAAGTTGTTGTGCAAGAGGGGTCATTACCGGAACAAGAATAAAGAGTGCGGGCACAAGATCGATGACACACCCCACAATGAGAAGAAAAATCATGATACCAAATAAAATAATGTATCGATTTGCCGACAATTCAAAAACAAAGCTGGCCAGATGTTGGGGAACCATGCTTATCGTTAAAAGCCATGTAACAATGGATGCGGCACCACAAACAAGCATAACAATACAAGTATTCTTGGATGCTTGGACAAAAATATCTGGGAACACTCGAATATCCAGATGGTAAATAGTGATTGAGATCAACGCCGCATATACTGCCGCAACTGCCGCTGCTTCCGTTGGTGTGAAGATGCCGATCAATATTCCACCGAGTATCATTATCGGAAGAAATAAAACCGGAAACGCGCGAATGGTAATTTGGAGAATATCCTTTAGCGGTAGACGCGCTTCCCGAGGAAAGTTGTGTTTTTTGGAAAAATAGCCATTAATCATACATAACGCTATAGCTATAAGAATTCCGGGAACGGCACCTGCCAAAAATAGTTTTGCAATGGAAGTTCCCGATATCATTCCGTAAATAATCATCGGGATACTTGGTGGAATAATTGGTCCCATTACACTAGAAGCGGCTGTAATGGCGCAGGCATAATCCTTGGAGTATCCCGCTTTTTCCATCATCGGGATTTCAAGCATACCGAGTGCGGACGTGTCCGCAACTGCTGATCCGGTTACTCCCGCGAAAAGCATGCTTGCCGTTATGTTTACATATCCAAGTCCACCACGAAACCATCCGACAATCGAGTTTGCAAATTTAAGTATATCGCCGATGATGCCGGCCCGGTTCATAATTTCGCCCGCCAGCATAAAAAAAGGAATGGCCATAAGCGTAAAACTGTCTACCCCCGAAACCATCCGGCGGGCAACAATAATGGCGTCCGTATTTCCCGAAACCAGCATGAGCACCAACCCGGAAATACCGAGACAAAATCCAATAGGCACGCCGATCACGATCGTTATGGCCAAGGTTCCTAAAAAGGCTAGCAGTATAAGCATTATTCTTCTCCTTTGAGTAAAAGTGCACGAAACAGATCCCGCAAACTGATGAAGGACATCAGCATGGCCCCAAAGGGAACAATTGAATAAATATAACCTGTTGATATGGAAAGATATTCTGTCATCTGCACAATGGTAAGAGCAACCAACTTGAATCCACCTACCAAAATGTACAAAGAGAATATTAAAACCAAAAAGTGGGTTATTATGTCAGCAATCCTCCCTGCACGCCGGCTAATTTTTGCGATAACATTGCCTAAACCGATATGCCCTCTATCCCACATGGTTACAGCAACACCGATGAATACTAGCCACACGAATGCCGCCCTTGACACCTCATCCGCCCAGTTCAGGGAAGTAGAAAAGAAATAACGCCCTACAACATTAGCAAAAACCGTAATGACCATTACCATGAGTAGGATAAAAAGGATGTACTTCAGTATTTTGGTTATAAATTCCGAAACCTGTTGTATCTGTTGTAATCCCTTGTTTTCTTTTGGCACCATCTTCTCCACCTTTTTTGTAATTACGAATGTACGGGTACAAGCCGGCAAAAAGCATTAAGGGCAAGCGGGATGGACAAACTCCCGCCTGTCCTCAATGCCATGGGTTAATGTGTTATT
The DNA here is from genome assembly GCA_963668455.2 of uncultured Desulfosarcina sp. GTDB lineage: Bacteria > Desulfobacterota > Desulfobacteria > Desulfobacterales > Desulfosarcinaceae > Desulfosarcina. Next base: position 670,436 of record CAXXOY010000004.1, on the reverse strand, counting down.
TCACATTGTTGATTCTGACGAGCATGTCTTCCGCCCAGTTATATTTTTTACAAAAGTCATCCAATACGCATTTTGCCGCTTTTCTAAACGGTTCGATCTCTTGATCGGTCAGCTGAATTATTTGGACTTGGTATTTTTCCTTAAACCATTTTTCTGTTTTTGCTTCTTGCTCATCCAGAATTTCAATGGTTCTATTTGCTGCGGCCACAGCCGAACGCTGAATTGCCTGCTGGACATCTTCAGGCAATTTCTCGAACCATTTTTTATTGGCTACATAATAGTTGGGGAATATAATGCAGGGCATTTTGCTAATATATTTGACTTGATCACCCCATCCCATGTTTTTGTAGTTAAGAATTGAGTTCGGAACGCCATCAACGATTCCCTGTTGAAGAGCGGTATACGTTTCGGTTAACGCCAGTGCCGTTGGGGCGATCCCAAACGATTTCATCGTTTCAATAATGGATTTCCCTTGCCATACACGCATTCTCATTCCCTTACAGTCTTCGAGTGTGTGAATTGGCCGAATCTTGTTACCCAGATGTACCGCCCCCTGTGAAAACCCGGATAGCGGTTTCACATTAACCTTTGAAAAGTCGCTCAAAAGGTCTTCTCCCACCGGGCCATTGATGACTTTCAATAGGTGGTTAACGTTTCTGAAAACAAACGGTTGTTGCAAAATCTGTAATTTGGGCAAAGTATTTTCTAGCATGTTGCCGAAAATCGCCATCTCAATTGTATTAGCTCTAAGATTTTCGGTAAGCTCTTTTTCTGCGCCAAGCTGGCAATTATCAAATACATTAACCTTGACACGATCGTTTGTCTCTTTTGCCACCATGGGCACGAAAACTTCACGCAAAGCTATACTTGCGGCATGATCGCTACCAAAATAGGTAGCCATTCGAACGTTCCACGTTTTCGCCTGTACCGGCATACAAAAAAACGAAACGATTGAAATAAACAAAACCAAAATCCCCAGACCGATCGAGCTAATACGTTGTTCCATTTTCTCCATTCTGGCATCTCCTCCAATTTTATGAATTACGGTTGTTCTCGTATCGACACCGAATATTTATGATTTCAAGTCGATACCCTTAAGCAAACTTTTATTAGTTTCACATATTAAACCATGTTTCACTTTACATGATTCTTATATAAATTCTACATTTTTGAAGTGTCAAGAGTTATTTTATCATGACAATATCGCGTTACAGGCATCGTTTTTTGTAGCCAATGACCAAAACCCATCATAACATGCTATTTTCGCATAGCTTTATCCATAATTGAGAAAAAATGTTGACAAAAAAGGCCTGTACTAATTAAACTGAGTTTCATATTATAAACTGCGATTTAGACGGAGAATTAATAAATGGACGATCGTTATGTCATCAATTCGGTGGTGAGGGCCGCACAAATTCTGGAATGTTTTTCAACCGACACGCCATCTTACACCAACAACGAAATTGCCAAAAAACTTGAACTTAATAAGAGTTCGGTCACCAGGCTTCTCTGCTCATTGGAAAAAGCCGGGTTTGTTGAAAGGCATCCCAAAACGAAGGAATACTCCCTCACCTACCGGCTTTATCAAATAGGCAATGTATATATCAGCCAAAGCACGCTACATAACCAAGCGATGCCAATCCTCAATAAGTTCGCCAAAAGAAGTAAAGAAACCGTACATTTAGCCGTACTTAACGACTTTCATGTCTTTTATTTAGACAAAGTCGAAGGCCAGTACCCGATCAGCATGTTATCGAGAATTGGCAAAATTTTCCCTTCTTATTGCACTGCACTGGGAAAAGCGATGCTGGCCCATCTTCCTTCAGATGGCATTGAAGATTATATTCAAAACACTGAGTTTATTCGATATACGCCAAACACAATTTGTGATGCCGAGGATTTTAAGGAGGAGCTAAAGCGAACTTTCGAAAGGGGCTATGCCGTGGATGAGTATGAAAATGAACCGGATGTGAAGTGCATAGCCGCCCCCATCCGCGATAAAACTGGTGAGGCTATTGCCGCCATAAGTGTTAGTGGGCCATCTTTTCGAATGGTCAGAGAAAAAATAGAAACAGAAATTATCCCAGATCTTCTAGAAGCTGCCGCACAAATATCTGTTAGGTTAGGATATGTCGGTTGATTTCCGTTACGGTCGACCAGTAAAATAGGCACACGTTGCCCCACCAAACGAGACAAATGGGTTTTGGCCTCGTGAATGTTGTATGTCTGCATGCCCCCCCTTATAAATTTAGTTTGTTGGATATTGTTTACAAACAATGTAAAGGTCCAATAGACCCCACCTTAACAAGCGTCACCAAATTTGTCATGGTGCGCTCACAGTGTGTGGAAAAGATTTTGGATCGGACGCGGAGTCGGTTAACTTGGAAAAAGAACTTGCGACAGCGTATCGTTGTCGAGATTTTTAGGCAAGAGCGCCTGGTAATCTTCCGGCGTTTCGGCAAAAGGCAATTTGGCAAACAGGTAGCGTAGGTAGGCGTACGGCTCCAGGCCGTTGGCCTTGGCGGTTTCAATGAGGCTGAAAAAGGTTACGCTGGTTTCGGCCCCCCTGGGCGCTCCCGAGAACAGCCAGTTTTTTCGGCCCACCACAAACGGCCGAATGGCATTTTCGGCAACATTGTTGTCGGGTTTCAGGAATCCGGCTTCGGTATAGCCAACAAGTTTGTCCCATTGATTCAGGGTGTATTGGATAGCCTTGCCGAGCAGGCCTTTGGGAGGAACCTGCGGATAATAGGTATCCAGCCAGGTCTTGAATTTATCCAGGATCGGCTCGGACTTCTCCTGCCGCAATTCAAGTATTTGCTCATATGAGAGATCGTTTTTCCGAGCATATCGTTCGATGTCGTACAGCGCGCCAATATATTCCAATGCTTCGTCGGCAAAGTTCTTGGATGTTTTTTGCTTGCCACGCTTGCGGCCCTTGTTCACTTCGACGAATTTACGCCGGGCATGCGTCAGGCATCCAAGATGAGTAATACCCTCTTTTTGGGAAAGCTGATCGTAGCCGCTGTAACCGTCGCTTTGAACGTAGCCTGTATAGTCGTCCAGCATATCGTGCACCACCTTGCCACTACGGGTTGGATGGTATTGATATAGCACCACGGGGGCGCCCAACGGTCCGCCGCAAAATACCCACATATACGACTTTGTGGTATTGTTGCGTCCCGGTTCCTGGAGAACTTGAAATGGGCTTTCGTCGATATTGATCACAGGCCCGCTTCGAATTTCCTGTTGCAAAAGTTCGATGATCGGTTGACTGCAACCGGCGGCTTCGATCATCCAGTTGGCCATGGTGGACTTTGAGATATCGACACCCAGGCGGCTGAATATTTTTTGTTGGCGGTTCAGGGGAATCGCATCGGCAAATTTCGATGTGGCGACGTGCGCCAGCAGACCCTCGGTGGCGTTGCTTTTGGGGATCAGTTGTTTTACCGGTGGTGCGATTTTGACCGTGGGGCCGTCGTCCTCGACGCCTTCGCAAGCCTTGCAGGCATATTTGGGGCGAACGTGACGAATCACCCGAATCTTGGGCGGAACGTAATCGAGTTTCTCGCAGATCTCTTCGCCGATTCGGCTCAATTCCGCGCCACACGCACAACGTTTCTCGTCTTCAGAGATATCGTGGATAACCTCGACTCGCGGCAGTTCCTCGGGCAATGGCTTGCGGCCACGTTTTTTGCGGGTATGCTCTGGGACGACGATTTCGTCATCGTTTTGAATCGGTTCAACAGGCTTATCCGGGGCGAACAACTGAAGCTGGTTGGGATTGACAGTAGGGATGACTTCGCTTTTGCGACCGAACAGCTCGTTCTTCAGCAGCCGGTTCATCTCCTCTAAATACTCGATCTGCTGCTTTTGAGAGAAAACGATCTGCTTTAAGGACTGGGCGTCTTCAGGCAAGTTTGTCAGTTCCGAAGTCATGCCCGTTAAGTATCATAACTGACTGTAATTGCAAATGTTTAAACGATGTAAAATGCTATTTTCTCAGCTTGCGAAACGGTAGTTTAAACGGCTATGTGCGTGCGTATAATCCAGGCCGGCAAGAAGCCATTCGAGCTCCTTCGTCTCAAGAGAAACGACTTCGTCTGTTGACGTGGGCCAATGGAATCGCTGCTTCTCAAGTCGTTTGTGCCATAAGGCAAAACCGTTTTGATCCCAGTAAAGAATTTTAATCATGTTGCGGCGCCGGTTGCAGAAAACGAACATGTCGCCGGTAAAAGGATTATGTCCCATGGCCTGCTCGGCCAAAACTGACAGCCCATTGATCGACTTGCGCATATCCGTATCGCCAACGGCCAGATAGACCTGTTGCAGGTAATCGGGCAGCATCATAAACCTGCCACGAGATTAACCAAACGGGTTAATTGTTCCGAGCCATCCAGCCCTTCTATCTCAATGGAACATCCGTTTGGCATGAGAACGCGAACGGTTTGCGGATGAGGCATTGGATTGGCGGAAAGTCTTATGGGCAAAAACGAAACATTCGTTTGCTTTTTTAAAATCCGTCGTCGCCAGTAATAAAACCGATGAGATTTGAGATGGTGTTGACGGCAATAGGCGAGTTGGCTCAGGCCGCTTTGTTTCCATTGTTCAAGATGGCTCTCCCAAAATTCTCGTCTTCCTTGGTCGCTTTGCTGATCGAAATCTTTTGGCATGTGGTGCCCTCCTTTTTTGAAGGGTATATTGCCATGACGTGTTGGATCTGTGAAGATGTGGTTTATTGGACCTTTACCAAACAATTCACAGCTATGTCGATTGCATACGGCATGCATACACAACCAAAGAAAAAAGGAGAGGCAGGAATAATCCCGGACTCACCCTTATTCGCACAATCCAATATTTTTACTTGTTTAAGGTCGCATCCCACCCTGGAATGAAAACCCTTTCAACGCTTTCCAGTGCTGGAATTCTCCGTCCATTTTCTTTTGATTTTCCGCCCACCAGGCCCCATCCAGCTTATAAGGAAGGATCTATCCCCAAAAAACAAATACCTAAATCAGGCGATTCCCATAGAGACCAAAATTTGAATCGCCTAATTTAGTTCTCATCGGATCTCAGCCAAGGCTTTTCTTCAGGGCCGCCTGCAAATTGGCCAGATCCTGCGCATCCGGGTGGCCCACGGCGCTGGGCGCATCCGCCAGCCAGACCGGGGGCGTCTCTTTGCCGCGGGCCTTGGCCAGGATTTTCTCGCTGGGCTGTCCGTTACAGGAAAAGGTCCCCACAACGGTGGCGCCTTCCACAAGCGATCTGGCAAACGCCATCCCGCCTTTGGCATGCTCCGATCCAGGGAGCGCCGCGTGCGTGCCGAACAGAAAGAGCTTTTCATGCCCTTTCAGCTTTTCCAAAAAGGCCTGCGAATCGGGGTCCGGTTTGCCGTGGATCAACCAAAAACCGACAAGGACAAAATCGTATGGCGAATGATCCGGCGCGTCTTTGACCGGAAACATGTCGGCGCCGTCCGGCAACGCTTGTTGGGCAGCATCCGCCAGCTTCTTTGTATTTCCGGTTTGACTCGAATAGACGATCAAGCTTTTCATGGATTGGCCTCCTTTTCTGGTTGGGATGTGAATGCACATCGATAATACACATCCTGATTTCTCAAATCAGCACAGATCTGATCAGCCTGCATCAGCTGGCCAAGTACTTTTGAGACCTCGTTGATGTGCAGACCAAAGGCGTCCTCGATCTGCTTCATCGTGCAAGGCCGGCGTTTGAGCATGGACAGAATGTTGGCTTCGTTGGCGATTACCCGTTGGGAGCGGTTGGTGCTGAAGCCGGCGGCAATCTCGGCCGGCGGGTTAAAACAGGTGACCAGGGTTTGCATTTGCGCCATGGAGACGGGCGCGGCAAAGTCCTCGGCGGGCGGGCGGGCAATGGTGTTCAAATGGATGCGATGCGGCTTGAACGTTTTGGCGATGGCGGCGATCTTCTCCACATGACCGGGCATGGCGTTCATTCCGGCAAGCAGAAAAACCTCCAGCCACAACCGGCCGTCAAAATTCTCCCTAAACTTTCTCAGGCCATCGACAACCCGATCGAAACAAAGCGTCTCGTGAGGACGGTTGACCCATTCGAAAGAGGCCTGATCCCAAGCGCTTAAAGAGACCTTTACGACCTTGGCGAGGCCCGCGGCCCGCCGAACCTCGGGATCGGTCAAAAGGGTGCCGTTGGTCAGAAGCACGGATGGAATCGGCTTGTCTTTCAGATAATCCAGCACCTGTCCGAACCCCGCATGCAGGGTCGGCTCACCGGAGCCCGAAAGCGTGAGATAATCGGCGCTTCCATCGTGCTCCAGCCAATGGGCAATCTCCGCGAGAACCTCGCCAATGGGGACAAAGTTCTCCCTGCTCACACTTTTTTGTCCGGTTCGGCCCAGTTGGCAGAAAACGCAGTCCAGACTGCATTTCTTGTGCGGGGTCAGATCGATCCCCAGCGAACGCCCGAAACGCCGTGAAGGCACCGGTCCGAACAAATACTTGTAATCGTTCGGTTTCATCAGCGATTCAATCCTTTTTGCGTTTGGCCGTCATGTACTGGTGCAGGGCTTCCTGAACGGCGCCCGCAGCCAGAAAGGCGCAGTGCTGGTCTTCTTCCGGAAACGCTCCCAATTTCGCCAGAATGCTTTCTCCGGTAATATCGGTCAGTTCGTCGGGTGTTTTGCCATGGGCCATTTCCGCCGCGAACGATCCGCAGACCGCGGATGATCCGCATCCATCGGTCCGGTAGGCGGCATCCTTGACGCAGCCGTTTTCGAATTTCAAAAACATCTCCATGGTATCGCCACACTCTCCCGTCACCCGGGAATGGGCGTCGGCACTCTCAAGAGGGCCGCGATACCGCGGGTTGCGCCAGCGTTCAAACCCGGCTTCGCCAAAGGCCTTTTTGGTCTCGTCAAAAATTTCTTCCTGCAATTTGGCTACAAAATCATCGAGCTTGTCGTTCATTTCTTACTCAATTCCTCAAGCTTGTTTTGAATCGTTTCCATTTGTCTTTTCAACTGCTCGGCCTGGTCTTTCAACAAGGCCATTTCATCGTCCTTGGACACGGATTGGCCGGTTGGGGAACCGCCGGGAGAAGCCGTCGCACACCGGCGTCCCATGCCCATGCCGCCGCCCATACCGCGACCACCACCACCCATGCCACGACCGCCACACCCCCCCATGCCTCTTCCACCACCCATGCCGCGACCACCGCCCATCCCCATACCGGAACCGCCCCCCGACGGGCTTGCGGCAACGCCCGATTTTTCGGGGACATTGCTTGTTGTGGAGGCATCGAGATCACCTTGCTTGAAGCGTTCGACCACATCGCGGATAACACCCTGCTGACCAAGGATAACACGCGTCTTTGTTTCGTTGAAGACCGCCATGGCTTTGGGTCCGCAATTTCCCGTGAGAACCGCCTGCACGCCTTTGTCAGCGATGAAACCGGCCGATTGAATGCCGGCGCTTGAAGATAGCGCGGCGTTGGTGTTTTCGATAACTTCGAAACTCATGTCGCCCGTTTCAATAATAATAAAGTAGCCGCACCGTCCAAAACGCTCATCGATGTTGGCGTCAAGGTTATTTCCGGAAGCGCTGATGGCAATTTTCATGATGTACTCTCCTTTTTCGTGTGGGCCATTTGCACCGGCCAACCATGACCGCCGCAAATAGGTATATACTCAAAATCGCTTTGTGAGTATAAGCACAAAAAAGGACGTATGCAAATAAAAAATCATGGACACCCCCCTTGTCCGAAAGGTATATTTCTTATTTCCTCATAATTATCATCGATCCCCCAGAAGGTCTTTTTACATGAGCGATTCAGTGATGAAAACCCACGCGCAGGACTTTACCGTTTGCCACGAGTGCGACCTGCTGGTGCGGCTGCCCGGCTCGCAGGCCGCCGCCCTGAAATGCCCCCGCTGCATGTCTCCCATCCAAGGGCATCTTGAACAAGGCCTGGCCAAACCCCTGGCCGCCGTGATCGCCGGCCTGCTTTTCTTTTGGCCGGCCAATTTCATGCCCATTCTGAAGTTGAACATCCTGGGTATCGAATCAACCCACACCATGGTCGGCGCCGTGGGCGTCATGGCTCACGGCGGCATGACACTGGTGGCGATGATGGTCCTGTTCTGCAGTGTACTGGCGCCTTTGTTCGAATTTATCCTCCTGGGAATCGTCTTGATTCAGGCAATGGCGGGCCGCCATCTGTTTCCGTCGCTCGCCTTGTTTCGTATTTACACACGGATCGGCTCCTGGGCAATGCTTGAGGTGTACATGATCGGACTGCTTGTGTCCGTTATCAAGATCATGAGCATGGCCTCGATCATGCCGGGGATCGGTATGATCTGCTTCATCGGCATGATGCTGGCCAATATTGCCAGCAAGGTCAGTTTGAGCAACCACGAAGTCTGGAGAAGGATCGAAACCCAATGCAACCGCTGACTGCCAAATCCGTCGGGCTCGCCCTGTGTCCGGTGTGCCACAAACGTTTGCGCTGGCAGGCCGACCGGCCCGACGCCAAACAGCAATGCCCCCGCTGCGGCGCCGCTGTGCGCCAGCGCCATTACGGAAGCATCGGCCAGTGCTGGGCACTGACCCTGACGGCACTGATTCTGCTGATTCCGGCCAATCTGCTGCCCATCATGACCATGTCCCAGTTCGGTGAGGGGGAAACCTCCACCATTATCGGCGGCGTGGTCTATCTGGTGCATCACGGGATGGTTCCCATTGCCCTGATCGTGTTTATCGCCAGTTTCGCGGTGCCATTTTTAAAGATCACCGGAATCATCGTGCTGCTCTTGTCGGTTCAGTTCAAATGGAAAATCAACCCGCGTCAGCGCACCTTGATGTACCGCATGGTGGAGTACATCGGCAAATGGTCCATGCTGGATATTTTTGTGATCGCCATCCTGGCCAAACTGGTGGACCTGGGAAATATCGCTTCCGTCGAGGGCAATCCCGCCGCCGTCTATTTCGGCATGGCCGTGGTGATGACCATGGTGGCCGCCATGGTGTTCGATCAACGATTGATCTGGGAGACAACGACTGGAAAAAACGATTAGCTGCCAGCTTTTAGCATCATAAATCCAAGGAATCAAAATGACCGAAGAAAACAAAATCGACCCCCAAGCATTTCCAAGCGCCATTCCCCAAAAAAAACGCGGTATTTCCGTGATCTGGCTGCTGCCGATCATCGCCGCGGCCATCGGCGGATGGCTGTATTATAAAAGTATCGTCAATGCGCCCGTCGAGGTGGAAATCCAGTTCAAAAGCGCCGACGGAATCGAGGCGGGCAAAACCAAGGTTGTTTACAAGGGGCTTCCGGCCGGCACGGTGGACAACGTCCAGCTCAGCCCAAAGGGTGATGCCGTCGAGGTTCGCGTGGGCTTCGACCCCAGACTCAAGCACCTGATTCGAAAAAACACCAAGTTCTGGATGGTCACTCCCACCGTAAACGCCAGCGGCGTGACCGGATTGGAAACCATTGTCTCCGGCAACTATATCGCCATGCGGCCCGGCGACGGCCCGGCGGCAGCCCGGTTCGAGGGGTTGGAGGGGCCGCCGCCCCTGGACCAAAACGCCGCCGGTTTGCATTTGATTCTCACCTCGCCCGAACAGCCGTCCATTGAAGGCGGCAGCCCCATTTATTACCGCAAGCATCAGGTGGGTACCGTCCAGGACGTCAGGCTCACCGAAAGCAAACAATCCTTCGAGATCGCCATCCATATTCAGCCGGAATATGAATCGCTGGTAACCAAGGGATCGCGTTTCTGGAACGCCAGCGGTGTTCACATCTCCGGAAGTATCACCGATCTGGACATCCGCACCGAATCGCTGACGTCCCTTGTCAGGGGCGGTATTGCCTTCGACACCCCGGACTACGGCGAAGATACCGTCCCGGCCGAAAACATGGACAAATTCGCCCTGTTTGAGGATTATCAGGAGGCCCAGAGCGGTATCGTCGTGTCCATCCTTTTCAAGACCGGCCAGGGGCTGACGCCTAAAAGCACCAAGGTGCGTTTCAAGGGGCTGGAAATTGGATTGGTGGACAGCGTAAAGGTCAGACCGGATCTGTCGGGCGTCACCGCCAAGGTTGTGATGGATACCCAGGCCCGCCGCATCCTGCGCAAAGGCACGCAATTCTGGTTGGTATCTCCCAAGGTGAGCCTCACCGAAGTTTCAGGGCTCGACACCCTGGTTTCCGGCACCTACATCGATGTGCTTCCGAACCTCAAGGGCAAACCCGCACGAAAGTTCGTGGCCTTGGACAAAGCGCCGGTGACCAAAGCGGTCTCGGGCCATCTGGATATTATCCTTCAGGGAGAAAGCCGGGGATCGGTCAAGGCCGGCTCGCCCGTGTACTACAAGCAAGTCCAGGTGGGAGAGGTCACCGGTTACGAATTGGCATCTTCCGGCGATGCGGTCAACATCAATGCCGTGATCTATAAAAAATATGTTCCCCTGGTGCATGAGAACAGTGTTTTCTTCAATGTCAGCGGCGTGGATTTCGGCATATTCAGCGGGCTTAAAACCGAGTCCCTGGAAGCGCTAATGACCGGCGGCGTCTCCTTCGCGACGCCAGAGGGCGATGCCATGGGCAAACGGGCCAAAAACGGCTTTATTTTCGAGCTGCACAAAGAGGCCCGCGAGCGATGGTTGCGATGGTCGCCCGGTATCCCCTTGAAGATCAAGAATTCACCCGCGAAAAAGGATTTTCCCAAGCCGCGGAAGGAGACCAATGCGGCGGCAAAGTGATGGATGCCGCCCGGCGATTATTGACAAACGAAACCAATACAGATAGAAAGGTATATTAAAATTTTGGTTTACTAATAGCCGTCAAACACAAATCGCCAAACGCAACGAAATGATCAATCAACAAATCATCGAGCAACACTACGGCATCGATGCGCCTAACTATCCGGAGAAATACAACATTTCCCTGGACAGCAAGAATTTTTATCAAATTGCCGAAGGATTACTGATCTGCATTGATCAATTTTCCCCTTTTCCTTGCATGGTGGTCCCCTTTTACAAAAGTCGCCTACGATGCCTGGAGCTTGTCTATATCCTTTCCGCGGACGCAAGTCTTACCGTTGCCACGAAGCATGGTTGCAAAAAACAAATGGCCTTTCACTCCGGAATGCGAACGGCCATTTTCGATACCGAGGTCAGGGGTGTCGCCGAAACCGATGAATCCACGGAGATTCAATCTCTTTATATTTATATCGCTCTGGAGAAGATCCTTGCCTTTGCCGGCGAGGATCAGCGTCATCCCGTCGCCCGGCTCCTCTCCCGGACAGAGGGTGAGCATGGATATGTCAAACCCAGCGTCATTTCACCGGCGTTGATGACCGTTGTACACGAACTTTTCCGCTGCAATTTTCATGGCGTTGCCAAAAAAATGTTTATCGAGGGAAAAATCCTTGAGATTCTGGCCCATGAGATAGACAGTGTGGACGCGCCGTGTGTCAGATCGACAAATTTCGATAAAGACGATATCCGACAACTGCAAAAAGCCAGGGAAATTATGATGAAAAACATGATTTCTCCTCCTTCCACCGAAGAATTGGCCCGCATGGTCGGTTTGAATCCGAAAAAGGTCAAGCTTGGATTCCGCCGGCTGTATAACACCACGGTCTTCGGCTTTTTACGACAGTACCGCATGGAGCAGGCCCGGATGATGTTCGAGACCCATGAAGCGAACGTGACCGAGGCGGCAAGCGCCGTCGGGTACACAAATATCAGCCACTTCAGCGCGGCCTTTCGAAACCATTTCGGAATTCGTCCCAGCGATTATTTAAAATCCCACAAGACCGCAGCAATATTCCCGCAAAACGTTTAATTCCTCCACGGCCTTTAGACCCTTACGGGGTGAAAAAAGTCCCCCCCGGGGCAGCGATGCAACTATAAAACTGTTAGTTGCTTCTATTTTGGTTCATTCTTACAAATTTATTCCATTCCATGGGGGATTGCCATGCACGATTTTAAATCACGACGGTATTGGACCGGTGTTGTTTTTTTACTGGCTTTCATTTTCTCACCCAACGCGTTCGCCGGGACAGCTCAGGAGGATTCCGCTCAAGACGATTCAGCCCGCGGGGCATACGAGCTCGGAGAACTTACCGTCACCGCTCAGAAAAAAGAGGAAAAAGCCCTGGACGTGCCGGCCAATGTGACCGTGATGGACGGCTTTACCATGCAGGATCTCTCCATTGACAGCATCGACTCGCTGACCGACCTGACGCCCAACATCAACATCGACAAGATCGATTCCCATCTTACGCAAGTCGTTTTCAGGGGAATCGGCGGCATGAGCAACATGAACAAGATCTGGAATACCAATGTGGATGGGGTGATTGTTCCTTACGTAGGCGTCGATATGTTTTTTGACGTACAGCATGTGGAGTTGATGCGCGGCAGTCAGGGCTCCCTGTACGGCCGCAACACCCATGCAGGGGTCGTTAACGTCGTGACCAAGAAACCCTCCGAACAATTCTCATTGGATGCCCTTGTGGAAGCGGAGAGCTACAATACGCAGAAGGTCAACCTGGCTTGCGGCGGACCTGTTGGCGATAAACAGGGATACCGCCTGGCGTTGGGGTACGCCCGCAGCGACGGATACATGGAAAACGATTTCTTGGACACCGATGATGGTAGCGACACCGAGCAGTTCTCCGGCCGGTTGCACTACGAATTGAGACCTTCGGATGACAATCTGATTCGTCTGACCCTCACCGGAGATACCTACGAGGGGGGCTACGACGATTTTGCGCCTATTGAAAGGGGGGCCACCCACACAACCAGCAACAGTGAAGAGGGTGAGAATAAGGGGCATCTCTTGATGCCAACGCTGACCTGGGAAAAGGTTTTCTCTCCATTCACGCTGACCTCCATCACCAATTACGCCAGCTCCAATTTCCAAACCAAGTACGATCAGGATTTTACTCAATACGATATCATGGTTTTCGACTATGACGAAAATTACAACACCCTCACCCAAGAGTTCCGTCTTGAGGGAGATGAGGAAGCCCGTATCCAATGGTTGGCCGGCGTCTCCCTAATGACCGAAAAACAGGATTCACTGACGGATTTCTCCTTTGGCCAGGACGCGGCCAGCATGGGCATGGTCGCCGGTTTGCACATGATCGGCGATGGGGAGATCGACAGCCAGGGGGCCGCGCTTTTCGGGCAGATGGTCGTGCCCTGGAAAAAGATCGAGATCAGGGCCCGGCTGCGACTGGATTATGAAAAGCGAGAGATGACCTGGCAGGGACGGACCGAAATGAGCGGTATGCAGGTCGCGGCTGCGCAGGACTACTCCCGGGACGATGACTGGCTGGGCGTGATGCCCTCCATCAGCCTTGCTTACATCATCAACGATGAACAGCGGATTTACGGCACCATCGATCGGGGATACAAGGTTGGCGACTATGCCTCCAACCAGGTGGATCTCGATGCGGTCCGCGAATCGGTGGACCCCGAATACACGCTCACCTATGAGCTCGGTTATAAAGGTCTGCTCGCCAACAAACGGGTACAGGTCAATGCGGCCGCGTTCTATATCGATTGGACTGATATGCAGGTCAGCGCGGTTAAAAACAATATCGCCTTTATGCAGAACGCCGCCGAAGCCCACAGCTACGGCGTGGAACTCGAGACCCGCTGGCAGGCCTTGCGCTGCCTTGATCTTTTTGCCGGCTTCGGTTGGCTCGACGGAGAGTTCGACAAGTACGACAACCATCCCAACGGACTGGACCTTTCCGGCAACACACTGCCCAACACCAATGAATACAACGTCTCCCTGGGGGCGCGTTACCGTCACGATATGGGCTTTTTTGTATCTCTCACCGGCGCCTTGATGGGACCGAAATATATGGACGAACTCAATGAGATCGAACAGGACAGCTATACCATCGTCAACGCCAAAATCGGTTACGAGAGCAAAGCCTGGTCCGCTTACCTGTATGGTCGCAACCTGCTGGATGAGGATTATCTGGTGCACACCGTGTCCACCAGTGCCGGCCGCGCCGGTGAGCCGGCAGTATACGGCGGCCAGGTGACCTGTTACTTCTAAAGGATGAGCAAATGAGAACAACATCCCTTGATCGGGTAAAAGCCAAAACCTGGGCCGTCATCGAATCCATCGATGGAGACAAGTCTTTTGTCAGCCGTGCCGCCGGCCGAGGCTTGACACCCTCTGCCAATCTGCTGGTGGTGCAAAATTTCAAATTTGGTCCTATGATCGTCTATTTGCGGGATACACAAGTGGCTTTAGGTCGCGGCGAGGCCAGGAAAATCATGGTACGGAGGCGGCATGCTGCTGAGTGAGAAAACGGGTGTCGGACAAAAAACATTTACCATAGCCCTTGCAGGCCAGCCCAACACCGGCAAGTCCACCATCTTCAATTTTCTCACCGGGTCCAACCAGCATGTGGGCAACTGGCCCGGCAAAACCGTGGAGAAAAAAGAGGGGTGGTTTACGGTCAACGGCACCTCGGCCCGCCTGGTGGATCTGCCGGGCACCTATAGCCTTTCCGCCAACTCCACCGAGGAGATTATCGCCCGCGATTATATTGTTCATAATAATCCTGACCTTGTGGTGGTGGTCGTGGACGCCTCCCAGTTGACCCGTTCTCTCTATCTGGTCTCCGAAGCCTTGCCCCTTGGTGTGCCGCTGGTGGTGGCCCTTAATATGATGGACGTGGCCCACAAAAAAGGGCTTGCCATTGACACTGCCGCCCTTGAAGCGAATATGGGGGTGAAGGTGGTGCCCATGACGGCTTCCAGAAACATCGGTATTGCCGAGCTTTGCGCCGGCATCGACGAAGCCGTCACAGATGGTAAAACCACCCGCCCACACCTATCCACAAATATTTCTTTTGCAGGAGAAACCGCCACTGCCCTGAGAAACCTTGAAACCGCCATCACGGGTAGTGTGCCGGATGGTTATGAACTGCCCTGGGTTGCCCAGAAACTGCTCGAAGGAGACCGAGAAATTTCCGGGATGATGAATAAGCGGATGGATAAGAACCATCTGTTGGCCTTGAAAACGCTCATCCCCGAAAACAGCCGGGGCGCATCCGTCATGGCCAACGCACGCTACGCCTGGATCAAACAGGTGCTGGATGGATGTGTGAGGGGCAGGCCTGGGGCTGGAACCGCGATTCGGCGTTCATTTTTCGACAAGCTCGCCACCCATCCGGTGACCGGTGCATTTTTGGGATTGCTGGTGACCTTGATCGGGTTTGTTCTGGCGGCCGCCATCGCCATGACCAGCGTGAGCATCGTCCATCCGCTTTTCGTGGCCGGCGCCCAGTGGGTGCAGAGCATGGCCGGCGAGTATTTGCCGATGCTCACCGCCTTTGTCTGCCAGGGGCTGGTGCCCGGGGTGAGAATGATTTTCGGGGTCTCGGTTTTTATTTTCGGCCTCATGTTTTTCATCGGTTTTCTCGAAGACATCGGCTATCTGCCGCGCATGGCGTATGTGGCCGACATTTTCATGAGCCGCATCGGCCTTCCCGGAAAGTCGATCATGCCGCTTTTCATGGGCTTCGGCTGCAATATCGGCGCTGTCATGGGCTGCCGGGTGGTGGAGTCCACTCGCCAGCGTTTCAAGACGATCGTGATCTCCTCCCATGTACCGTGCCCCGGCGTGATGATGACGATTGCCTTCATCATCGGCATCTTTTTCGGCCCCATCGCGCCAGTGATCGTTGCCGCAACAATCGCAGCCCTGCTTCTACAGACCCTTCTCTCTTCCTTTCTGCTCGATGTCACCGTGCTGAAGCGGGGCAAAAGCGGCATGATCATGGAGCTTCCGCCCTATCATCTGCCCAATTGGCGCACGATCTGGAACTATGTGTGGTTGCACTTCAAGGCATTTTTGCAAAAGGCGGGATCACTGATCCTGGCAATTATTGTCGTGGTGTGGGCGCTCTCCTATTTTCCCACCGGCAACATGGCCGACAGTTACCTGGCCATTGCCGGTCGTGCCCTGGAACCGGTCGGCCGGCTGATGGGCATGGATTGGAAACTGCTCACCTGCCTGTTCGTGGCCACCTTTTCCAAGGAGGCCGCCCTGATCTCCATGGCCGTTCTTTTCGGGCTCCAGGATTCGGGCGGATCTTTGACCCATTTGATGATGGCCGATCCCTTTCCCAAAGTCGGCAGCGACGCCATTGGGCACTACCTCGCCACCACCGTTTCCAAACCCAGCGCCCTGGCCTTTATTTTCGCCATTTTGTTTTCCGTACCCTGTTACGCAACAATCGCCGCGATTTACTATGAAACCAAGTCCCTCCGGTGGACTTTCGGGTCGGTCGCCTACTATACGGCGCTTTCGCTGCTGTGGGGCATTGGTGCCTACCAGGTGGGGATTGTCGTTTTTTAGGAAATGGCAAAATTATTCGATAATCGCTATTGCGTGGAAGAATTTTGTTATTAGAATGTTGGTTGGAAGATAAAACAAAATTACGAATTCGTCCGAATAACGATTTTTTACGGATTCATCAAAAATAAAGGTTGAAAAAATGGAACAAATTCAATCCCGTCTGGAAAACGTCCCCAAGACCATGCTTATCCCCTTAAGAGCCCGGTATCTTGAAACAAAACGGGCGAACGGCATCATCAATGACCCCAAATCGGTTGAAATTCTGGATCGTATCCAATGCGATTTTTCGGGGAAGAATGAAGTCTCCAAAGGATCTCAAAAAGGGTGCTGTATCCGGACCGAAATTCTCGATGAAGGAACCAATCGGTTCCTCGCCAAACACAAGGAGGCGTTGGTCGTTAACCTGGGCTGCGGCCTGGATACCCGTTTCCACCGGCTGGATAACGGATCGGTTATCTGGTACGACCTGGACGTCCCCGAGGCCATCGAGCTGCGGAAAAACTTTTTTGAGGAGACCGACCGTCACCATTTTATAGCACAATCGGTCCTTGATTATTCATGGATGGACTGCATCCCCACGGATAAGCCAACCCTTTTCATCGCCGAGGGCGTGCTCATGTATTTCAGCGAAAAAGAAGTTAAGGATCTGCTGGCAACCATCGGCAAGCGGTTCCCCGGCGCTGAAATGCTGCTGGAAGCCATGTCTCCATTAATAGCCAAGAGGACCAACAAACACCCCGACGTTAAGAAATACAACGCCACCTTCAAATGGGGCATAAAGACCGGCCGTGAAATGGATGCGTGGAATCTCGGCATCCGCTTTGTGGGCGAAGAGTACTATTTTGACCGCCACCTCGATCAACAGCCCTTTGCATTACGGATACTGGCCAATATCCCCGCCATGCGCAAGATGATGAAAATCATTCATATCCGGTTTGGTTGACCGGGATTGATTGTCGTTTCGGTCACATGATTCCATGTCGTTCCCGCGCCCCTTTGTGGGAGCGACATGTCAATTTTTGCTGGAATAGGGCGTCCTCGATTAAGGTGGATTGATTCCCGCCTAAAAAGGCGATTCAAATTTTGGTCTCGATGAAAATCATATTAATCATAATGCATTGCGCCATGATTACCTTCCAAAATCTGAAACCCATTGGGGGTGCCGATCTCACCGCATCTACGGCGTTGGATCTCTTTCCGCTATAGTCGGCTATGCGCCGCGATGACTAAAGCCGTTTCATGATCACACCATACTGAGTTCGAGTTTGTGTTTTATCTTTTTCCAGCCCGGGATAACAGAGTCTAAGAGCGTATAGAATTTTGGGCTATGATTATGACATTTCAGGTGACACAGCTCATGCGTAACAACATATTCAATACATTCTTTAGGTGCTCTTATCAGGTCTGTATTGAGGGTTATTGTGCCCTTGTCTGAAAGGCTGCCCCATCTTTTTTGCATTCGCTTAATGGATAGTTTTGGCTGATCAATACCGAGTCCATTAAATTTCTGCCAGCAGTGATCCATGCTTTCTGCAAATTGAAGTTGTGCCTTTTCCAAATACCACCCGTTCAATAGCTTCTTGGCTGCATTTGGAGTCGGTTCGTTCCGGCAAGTGATATGAAAAAAGCCGCGAGACAATTTCACTGAGTTTTTTTCTCCCTCGGCTAACTTCAAGCGGTATTGTTTGCCAAGATACAAGTGGGTCTCGCCGTTCACGTAACAACGATCAGGCGTCTTAGGATTAAACTGCTTGAAATAATTCAGCTGCTTGAGAATCCAACGAGCCCGTTTTATTATTTTCTTTTCTATCAATGCAATATCGGACTGTACGGGCGCTTTGACGATAACCGTACAGTCAGGATGCACAGCAATTTCCATCGTTTTTCTGTCACAGTAGAACAGGCTGAAATCGATGGTCTTCCGACCGTAAACAACCGAGTGTTTGTTGTTATGGATTAATGCCTCCATTATTTATAGCTCCTGTGCTTTGCCACCTGCAGGACCTTCTCGATGATGTCATCCATCTGATCAAGCGACAGGTCGATCCCTCTTTCCGTCTTGAGTTCATCATAGAGATAATCGTCGATCTCATTAACTACCTGTTTTTGAGCGTCTTCATCATCCCAGAAGTTAATCTTCCTATGTTTTGCAAATATTCCATGAATAGCAAGTGCTGTATCTGCCGTAGCGGATTCAAGGCCTTCTTCACCTAATTCGTGCTTTTCAAGGAAAGGCTTAAGCACCCCGAAATAGGCCATGGCGTCTTCATTCCCGGAGAGCTTATCCGGTATGTCATCATGCACCTTGCCGACAACCTTGTTGCGGATATCAATGACTTTGTTCAGGTAATCCAGATCGGAGATCCTTTTAGCCCTGAAATCTTCAATCGCCTGCTGGATCAGTTTTGAGAACTTTTCATAAAACGCAGGGTCTTCATCCATTTTTTCGGTAATGACCTTCTTGGTGGCGTGGGCAATCGTGTCAGCCTTTGAAGCCGTGGTTTTCTTTGTTTGGTAGACGCCTTGTTCCTCCTTGACCTGCGTAAACATTTTGTCGTCAAAGATATTGACCGGCTCATTCAGCTGGACAACTTCGTTGGCTTGAATGTGTGTATCCAGGAGCTTTTTGATTTTGGGCTCATAATCCCGGTAATCAATTGCCTCTGCATACCGGAGTTTGACAGAACTTTTAAGTGAATGAAATTTCCGAAAATCAGCCTTGTACCTGGACAAGGTCTTCTCATCGGTTTCGGTCAGGAATTTTTCGCAAGAGAGAGCTATACCAAGTGTCTTCCCGAACTCCGAAAGACGGACGTAAAACTCTTCTCTTAAGCTCTCATCGGCAAGCAGCACTTCATAGGCTTCTTCATCGTAGGAATGTTTAACCGTTTTGAATAGATCCCAAAGATCAGAATACCGGCCGGGCAGTTTTTCGATTTCGCTGTTAATGGATGTCAGGGTGCCGACCAGATCAGATTCATCGAACCCTTCAAATACGCTGTACATGGTAAGCGCTTTGTCCAGCTCGCCGAGGACGCTTGCATAGTCGATAATAAAACCGAATTCCTTACCCTCATGAAGGCGGTTGACCCGGGCAATTGCCTGAAGCAGTGTGTGTTCCTTTAAGTTTTTGCACAAGTATAAAGCTACATTTCGAGGAGCATCAAAACCAGTTAGTAATTTGCTCACGACAATAAGGATTTGAGGTTCACTGCCGTGTTTAAACTGGTTGATAAGCTGCTTGGTGTATTTTTCTTCACTGCCATAGCGTTTCATCATTTTCTGCCAGAACCTGACTACTTCATCTGTCGCCTCATCATCAGTTTCTTCAAAGCTCTCTCTCATGTCTGGCGGGGAAATAACGACTTCAGAATGTACAAAGCCAATTTCATTCAGGAAGTTGTGGTACTTAAGCGCTGAAGGCTTGTTCGGAGCCACCAGTTGTGCTTTGAACCCTGTTCCTTGCCAGCTGGAACGAAAGTGTTCGCTGATATCAAAAGCCCTCATGTAGATAACCTGATCGGCTTTGTTCAGCATTTCTGCTCGTGCATATTTCCGTTTCAGGTCAGCTTTCTGCTCCTTGGTCAACCCCTGTGTGTGCCGATCAAACCACAGATCAACAGCGGTTTGGTTCTGTGTCATCTCTACATGCCGGCCCTCATACAGAAGCGGAACCACCGCGCCATCTTCAACGGCCTGTGTGATGGAATAATGGGGCTCCAGCAGTTCACCGAATTTGGTAAAACTGTTCTTTTCCTTTTTCAACAGCGGCGTGCCGGTAAATCCCAAATAACAGGCACGGGGAAACATCTGTCTCATCCGAGCGGAAAAGGAACCGAACTGGGTACGGTGGCTCTCATCCACCAGAATGAAAATATCGGGTGATTCATCCTGATATTTCTTTGCCGCGTATGCCTTGTCGAACTTGTGAATGAGGGTTGTGATGATCCCTGATTTTTTTTCAGCAACCAGCTCCAGCAGGTTTCTGCCTGATGTTGCCCGGTTTGCTTCAAGGCCACAGGCGGCAAAGGTGTTTCCAAGCTGCCTGTCAAGGTCGTCACGGTCTGTCACAAGAACAATTCGTGGATTTATGATCTCAGGATCGAGCGCCAGGTTACGGGCCAGCATCACCATGGTCAGTGACTTTCCTGATCCCTGAGTGTGCCAGATCACACCGCCTTTACGGGAATGAGTGCCATCAAAGTTCTTTACCCGGTTCAGGGTAGACTTGATGACAAAATACTGCTGATAACGGGCAATCTTTTTGATTCCCCCGTCAAACACCGTGAACTTCCATGCCAATTCCAAGAGCCTTTCCGGACGGCACAAAGCATACAACGTTATGTCCTGCTCTGTTACCAAACGAGACTTTGAAACCACTAATTCAAACGAATTTTCAATAAGATCAAATGAAACGGGGTTGACTTCATAGCGAAGCGATTCATCCACAATCTTTTTTAGCTTATTGTATTCGTGTTCATTCGTGTCCATTCGTGGTTCCTTCCACACGGACCAGAATTTCGCAGCGGTTCCCGTTGTTGCGTACATGGCGCTGTTTTTATTCAGAGCCAGCACCATCTGACTGTAGATGAAGAGCTTCGGGATATAGTCATCATTCTGATTTCTGATCGACTGCGAAACGGCCTGTTCAACTTCAATCTGTGGCGCTTTACACTCAATCACGCAAAACGGAATACCATTAACAAAGAGAACGATGTCCGGACGGGCCGTCTCTGTACTTCTGGAACGTTCAACACTGTATTCAACCGTCACATGGAACTTGTTGCGACCGGGGCTATTCTTAGATTTGGGCCAATCGATATAGTTCATGTTGAAGCTTTTTGAGTCGCCCTCAATGGTCTGCTCCATGGCTGTCCCAAGCGTAATCAGGTCGTAAAGAGCCTCATTGGTTTTCAGCAGACCGTCGTATTTGATGTTTTTCAGCTTCTGGATAGCCGACTGGACATTCTCCTCGCTGAAGAGATACTCACTGCCTTTATATCGAATGCGGTTTATCTCTTTGAGCTGATTGCGCAGTATGCTCTCCAACAAGACATTAGATGTGCGCCCCTGACGTTCTACCAATGCCTCTTCCGGGGAAATGTATTCATAGCCCATGGACACCAGCAATTGAACAGCGGGGATCTGGCATGTTAATTTTTCGTTCGTTGCAAAATCACACATAGGCGCCTCCGGCGAGTTCTGAGTGCTGAGTGCTCAGTACTAAGTTATTTTTTAATTCATCATTCATCATTCAGCCCTCATCACTCTCTATTACTTCCCAATGACCACGAGTTCCGCCAATGCGTTTAATGAGGCCATCGTCACGCAGTTGCTTAATATTCTTCTCAACCGCCGTTGTACTGATATCTAATAATTCAGCCAGCTGAGCGCCTGAAATCTTTGGATTGGCTTTCATCTCAGCGAGAATCCGTTCTTTGGTATTACCCAACTGATTACCCAACTGATTACCCAACTGATTACCCAACTCTTCGGAAGCCGGTGCTTTCAGTAGTGAAACTTCCACACCTCCGGTTTCTTCTTCAATAATTGGCTTTGGCAAACCAGCTCGTTCACATGCATCGGTTATTGTCTTTATACCCCGCCCCCATGAATCGATATATCCAGCTCGATAACACACTTCGGCAATTAAAGGATTGCGGGGAATAGATTTGTGCAGTTGGAACAGCTTGTCGATAGAAAGTTCGATCGGCAGCGTCCCGGCATTCCATAAAGCAATCCGATCATCCATAACTCTCAATTGGGTCATGCTGCCCATGTAGTTGCGATGAACCAGTGCATTGAGCAGCATCTCGCGAAGGGCCGGAACGGGATATTCCAACTCTTCAATGCGACTCAACCCCTCAAAGCGCACTGGTTTGATGAGGAACTTTTTCTCCAGCTGCTCCATCACATCATGAAGTATCTGGAACAAATTGCCTTCGCATACCTCCTGAAACCGCATATCGACTACACTTGTGCCAAAGCGACCAATTTTGACAAACAAGTTTGGGTAATATTCGCCAGGATCCTTGCCAAACAAGACCAAGGCCGCATTGGTCAGTCCATCTTTGGAGAGCAGGCGTAATTTTTAGAGCAAGTCTCTCGTAGAAAGGTCAGAAATATCCGGAAGGCGACCAGCTGTAACTGCCTTCTTTTTGAACAACTCGATGGTGACTTCATCAATGTCTTCCAATGACGCTTTCTCGTTGATGACATGATCCCAGGTCATGCCCATCTTCTTGAGCAAAAACTCAGTCAGGGCATGGCCTTTCAGTTCCTGCTTCACTGAGCCGGAACGCCAGTAGTAGGAGCCGCGAAGGGAAATGGGCACGGTTGAGGGTTCGACAATGATCTCCAGATAGGCCTTGCCTTCTTCATGCAATAGATTGATATGCGGCATCAATCCCAGATGATCACGAATCTTGTTCGGTAGGTCTTCCAGCAGTTTCTTGGCGTTCTTCAGGCCGGAAACCGAACCCGCATCATCCTTGCCGATAAAAATGCGTCCGCCCTGGGCATTGGCAAACCCGCAGATCCATTTCAGGTAGCCGTCATGCCATGACTGCTTCCATTCTATGTTTTGGGATTCAGCGCCTTTGGCGAGTGATGAATGCTGAGTGCTCAGTGCTGAGTGTTTTTCAAATTCATCCTTCATAATTCACACCCCATCATTCGGCGAAGCCGCTGGAACCACGAATGGACACCAATGAACACGAATTTTTGAACCACGGAAAACACGGAAAGGCACGGAAAGAACAGGTTATGCATTTTGCTTACCCACAATAAATGTTCGCATTTCACTTATGGACTGTGCCAATTCTTCGGATTTTAATTTCTGGTTATGAGTTGTTTTCACTTCATCATTCATAATTCATCTCTCATCATTCGTGGCAAAGCCACGCATCCGCCATTCGCCGGTGAGCATCTTCTGCATCAGGCCGCGTTTCTGGGTTTTGTATTTATCTGCGAGCTGTTTCAGTAAGTCGATTTCGTGCTGAGCAGTATTCAACGCAGACTGGATCTTCTGTTGTTGTTCTTGACTCGGCAGGAAGAGTTTGATCCCGAAGAAATCGGTCTTTGTGATATTCAAGAGTCCGTGACTTCTCGCGCCCTCTTGACAAACTGCACGCAATTCCCGATTTGCCGCTCCCGACTCGAAGAGGTGAAGGAGAAAATCGGATTCACATGGGGCATTAGGTTTCAATGCAAAGCAAAGATACAAGGTCGACAAAACGCCTTCTTCATATCTGTCCAAACGTTTTGTAGCACCATAGGGGTATCCCTTGGCTGAACTTCGGTTGTAAGCAAATTCACCTTTTTTCAGAAGGTAGTAACCTGTCACATTTTTGGCCGACACGCTTTTATTATAATATTCAAGCTGACTAACTAATCCGTTCTGAGCAGAGGAAGTCAGTACATTCGTATTGTTTTCGCCATTCTTACGAGAAACTGGGCTACAAAGGTCACTAAGGTTGTAATCTTTCCACGTATGGTTGCTGTGCCCTTGATGAATCAGATCATTTAGTAGTTGCTTAAACCGCCGTTCCTTGGCCTGAATCAACCGTTCGGTTTTCTCGATGGCCTCATCCCAGGTGGACAGCAGATCGGCAATGGCTTTTTGTTCAGGTAGCGGAGGGAGCAGAACAGGAAATGCTTTCAACTGAGATGAATTAATGCTGGCCAGATTAGTACTTTGTTTTGAACAGCTGAGAAAGTACCTTTTCCCATAGGAACTGCCTGTTTGAGCTGACAGAAAACTTGACAATAGTTCATGGTCGTTTGGGCGTACCACAAACACATGATTCTGATGTAGACAGTTATGGATTTGTCCTTCCCAAACGGATCCTCTTCCGAGTTTGTCGAAATCGCCTCCCTCAGTTAGCAAAACATCTCCATTTTTAAGCCTGTAACGATTTACTTTATTTTTGGGGATCTTAATCGTTTTTATCTCCGACAAATCCAAATAACCATCTTGAACATTGGCTACTCGAAGATAAGGAAACTCTATACATTCTTCTTTTGACGTCTGATTTTTGGCAATTCCTGTTTGTATAATAGCCACTTTCTCAAGGCGTTTTCTTTTCCAACCAGTAGGTAGGTTTATGATCCTACTCATCACTGAATCTCCCAAGCGCCTGACGACGAATTATGAGTTCTAAATGATAAGTGATGAGTTTTAATCAATTCATCATTCAGCACTAAGCATTCATCATTATATTTCTCATTCATCATTCAGTCCTCATTTCTTTTGCGTTTCAGGATTTCAGCGGATTTTTTGAGATCTTCGATATAGTGTTGGTCCGTACTCTGTTGCGCTTCCAATCGGCGTTTTTCGGCGAACTGGTCGTATTGCTCGTTGGCAAAGGCCAGTGCTTGGTGATGCTTTACGCTTCCGGCGTTTTCCAATACAGGCAGTTCCACATCGTTTAAGAATTTATCAAGAAATACTTCCCAATCTGCCATCTGGATTGTCTGGCGCCGTTGCGCCCGAAATTCGGCCTGATCAAGGAACATGACCGTGATTCGGTTGAGGGTGTCGATCGCTTCTTTATCCAAATAATTTTTTGCGGTACCGACATCGGTTTTGAGCACGCGTGAACCTTTCCAGTTGGTAAGCCCCATGTTGGGCAATTCGGCATTGGCGCGCAGCGTTACAATTTCCGCTGCGGTCAAACCGGTGGCGGCATAGTGCATCTTATTCTGCATGGTGGCAAAAAATAGCTGGGTCTGTTTTTCTCCTTCCTGATAGTCGCTGGCGAGCGCAAAGATATTTTTGATCATCAGATAAACCCGAGCCTCGCTGGCGCGGATTTCCCGGATGCGGGCGAGAAGTTCGTCAAAATAATCGACCACACCGGCGTTTCCTTTGAGGCGCTCGTCATCCATGGTGAAGCCCTTGACCAGATATTCACTGATCCGCTCATTGGCCCATTTGCGAAATTGACTCCCACGTTTGGAGCGAACCCGGAATCCGACGGCAAGTATCATTTCCAGATTGTAGTGGTCAATCAGACGCCCAACCTGCCTGCTGCCTTCAGTTTGAACTATTCGGAATTTCCGAATAGTTGCCTCGGGTAATAGTTCTTCATCCTCATAAATATTGGATATATGTTCGTTTATAGTCGGGATGGATACCCCATACAGTTCTGCCATCAATTTTTGATTGAGCCAGACAGTTTCTCCTTCCAGGCGCACGTGCACAGGACTGTCCAGCCCTTGGCCCTGATACACTAATAGTTCCCCTTTAGGAGCTTCGTTGCTGTTATCCTGCATGATATCCTCCCTCAATGACCATTCCGAGCAAATGCTCGAGATGGTTCTTTTCGCCAGGACATAACCATCTCGTTGAGGTCAACGAAATGGTTCGGCTGTATTCGTGTAAATTCGCGTCCATTCGTGGTTACCTCTGAATTTGCTGTAATTTTTCCGCCATCTGCCTGCGAACTTTTACAAGCTCCCGAAATAGGTCTGACCGTTGGCTATGACCGATTTGGATGGGGCACCATTCTGGACGATCAGATAGCAGGTGTAGCGGGAGAAGCCCATAGGAGGGCATCTCTCTTTTCCCGCCTTTGCCGATTTCGATCATCTCGTGTATCTCCACGAAATGATCCGATACTGACAGCCCGCTATTGGCGCAGGCTTTTTTCGACTTTTCTATGACCGGCAGAAAGTTTCAATATTCGGCACAGTCCAGAATCTTGCCAAGCTGCCTTGCCATCCAGAATTCAGAGCCATCATTTCCAGTCTGCTTGATGTTTTCGAATGTTTGGTGATGCTGTTTTTCAATATTTTTATTGCTCATTTTTAAATCCTCTCTTATTTGAACCAAACGTTTCGAATTCGACACGGTTAATTGTGGCAGATTCGCCATAATTAAATCTGCACCTTGACCATTTTCCTGGCGTTACGAAAATGGTTTTCATAAATCTGTGTCTATCCGTGTCCATCAGTGGTTACCTCTGAATTTGCTGAAGTTTTTCCGCCATCTGTGCCCTGACTTCAGCCAATTCTTTTTCGATGGCCTCAATTTCCACCTGCACCGCATCGATATCTATCTCCTCTTCCTCTTCAAAGGTGTCCACATAGCGGGGGATATTGAGGTTGAAGTCGTTTTCCTTGATCTCGGCGAATGGAGCCAAGTGTGCGTACTTTTCGATCTCCTTACGTTCCTTGTAAGTGCGCATAATCTTGTCAATATGCTCCGCACTCAGCGTATTCTGATTCTTCCCCGACACAAACTCCCGACTCGCATCAATAAACAAAACGGTTGATTCGTGTTTATTCGTGTCCATTCGTGGTTGCTCTCTACTCCGGTCAAAGACCAGAATCGCCACCGGAATGTTGGTGGTCGGAAACAGATTGCCCGGAAGCCCGATCACTGCATCCAGCAGGTTTTCCTCAATCATTTTCTGGCGGATACGCCCTTCGGCTGCGCCCCGGAACAAGACTCCGTGGGGCACTACCACGGCAACGCGGCCCTGCTTTTCAAGGGCGGTTTCCACCATGTGGCTGATAAAGGCCCAATCGCCTTTGCTCTTGGGCGGGACGCCACGCCAGAAGCGGTTGTACTGATCGCTTTCGGCATTTTCGGCTCCCCATTTATCCAGCGAGAACGGCGGATTGGCCACCACGCAGTTGAATTTCATGAGCCGGTCGTTTTCTATCAATAGCGGGCTATTGAGCGTGTCGCACCATTCCACCCGGGCGCTGTCAAAGCTGTGCAGAAACATATTCATGCGGCAGAGCGCCCATGTGCTGCCGTTGGATTCCTGCCCGAAAAGGGCAAAGTTACGATTCCCCACCTGCTTGGCCGCCTGGATTAAAAGTCCACCTGAACCGCAGGCCGGGTCGCAAATACGGTCGCCCGGCTTGGGACTTGCCAGCTTGGCCACCAGTTCGGTTACCTTCAGCGGGGTAAAGAACTCTCCGGCCTTCTTCCCGGAATCGGAGGCGAAGCGTTCAATCAGATAGATATAGGTATTACCAATCACATCCTCGGAAACGAGGCTGGGCTTCATGTTGAGCTGGGGTTTGTGAAAATCCTCCAGCAGTTGTTTCAGGCGGCGATTGCGATCCTTTGTTTTTCCGAGGTTGGCCTCGCTGTTAAAGTCGATATTACGGAACACCCCTTCGAGTTTGCTCTTGTTGCTCTCTTCAATATGGTCGAGCACGATGTTGATCAGCTCGCCGATGTTGGCGGCAGACCTGCGCTCGTACAGGCTGTAATAGGTGGCGGGGAATTCATCCAGAAGCGTCTCGATGCCGGTTTTGTCATCCTTTTCGGTGAGTTTTACCACCGGGAGAACAAAACGTTCACGCTCAAGCTTGCGGCGGATACGAACATCATCATCGCCATACTGCTTCTGATATTCTTCATAGTGGTCCTGCCATACATCGGAGATATATTTCACAAACAGCATCACGAGGATATAGTCTTTGTACTGCGCCGGATCAACAACGCCCCTGAAAGTGTCACACGCAGCCCATGCCGCGTTGTTGATGTCTTTCTGATCAATCTTATTCATTGTAATACTCCTTGTTTTGTAACCACGAATGGGCACGAATTTTCACTAATGGGTTTAGAGGACAATTCGCTTCCACTCCAGCTTGGCATGCTTAAAATTCAGTATCAGGCCTACTCGCAGACCTGTAATTTTTAAATAGTTTATAATCTGGGCTTTTTCGTTGTTGCTAATCGCCTCGATGGTCTTTGCATCGACGACAACTTGATCAAAAGCAATCAGGTCGGGAATGTATTCACCCACTTGCACTGTTTTATAAACTACTGGGAACCTGGCCTGTTGTTTATGTGGAATGCCCTTTAATCCAAATTCAACCACCAAAGCATTTTCGTAAGGCTTCTCCAGCAAGCCGTGCCCGAGCGTGTTCAGCACCTCCATGGCACAACCAATAATCTGAAAAACCTCATCTTTCAGCAATAATTCGTGTTTATCCGTGTCCATTCGTGGTTCCTTTTGCAAACTGCATGAGTACTGCACCAATGTATTGCTCCCGCTTATCGGCCAAAGTATGAAGCAGGTCTTGCTCACGAGCTGCCAGCGAAGCCAGCTCAACTATATCCTTCTGTTTTTTTATACTTGGCAGCGAAATTTCCAGATCTTCAATGGCCTGCTTACTGATCATTTTCTGAACCGTACCTTTGGCTCTGCTGGCTAAAAATATCTGTGCGTCCCGCTGGTTGATATACCAGTTCAGATATTCAGGCAAAATATTGTCCTGGTTCGCTACCCTTATCCGCAATAAAGGAGCTGCAACAACTGCTTTACCCGGATTTTCGAGGAGAACAGCTGATGTGGTTACTTGGCCGCGAGACCTGAATACGAGATCGCCTCTTTGTGCAAGGTGGTGCTCTTTAATGGTCTCCATGTTGATTCTGACCAAACAATCACAGCCGACCGTGTTGTCATCCAGAAGATCCTTCATCTGAATAACTGCAACTCCGCCACCTTCAGAGGCTTCGAGGCGGGACCTGAACGAGTATCCCATCTGCACGGTTGCCAGTTTTTTTATTTTCATCTTCATCCAATCACCTACAATATGCTGTAATGTCATTACTGCATAATATATGGCATGCGCGATGGTTGTCAACTTTATTTTGCAAAAATAACATTTCTGCACTTTTATATCCAATTACCAGAGGGTATCCGTTCCACATATGACCGGGGTTGTAGTGAAGGCCGCGTCACCGGGCATGGAGGTCGACATTTCAAAATTTCAGGTAAGTAAGCAGACTGTTTCCCTTATCTTTTCCCCGTACTCTCCGATAAAGGGATTATGTATGTTGTCCCTATAACTCTCGTGCTTGTAACGGCTTAAGGTGTCTTAGTTGTTCAGAAAAGATAATTTCGGAGCAGGGTTGACGCATGACGTGGACTGATCGTTTTGGTGGTAAAAAAGCAAAGATGGATGGAAATGAAAACCGTGGCGTGGTGTTAATCGATTTCGAAATGAAAAGTGCGTTAAATTCAGGAAGCCTTTTTTAAAGGGCATCAGGCTGATACAACTATTGGTGGCTCGGCTCGTTCCAGCTTTGGAATCCATTGCCGAAACCGCGTTGCTTACCGCTGTGCGTCAAGGGTTGGCGCTTGTTTTACCCTTGATTATCATCGGGGCTGCGGCCCTTCTGGTTCTCCATCTGCCATTGCCTCAACTGCATACCCTCCTGACCTCGTTGTTCGGTCGGCATTGGGAAACCCTTTGCCGTTTGATCCAGCAGGGCTCCTTTAGTATCGCGACCTTGGCAGCCCTTATTTGCATCGGATCTTCATACGCTGCCGCCAAGGGGCCCCTCGTCAACCGGCAGCGCATCAACCCGCGGGTAACCGCCGTTGTTTGTCTCGCATGCTATTTCGTTTTGGTGGTCCCCATGCAGGGCGATCTGCCACGGGAGATCTTTTCCATCGGCAGTGGCGGATTCCCCCTGGCGTTATGCACAGCTGTTGTCTGTGCGCCGGTTTTTATCTTTTTTTTGGGACGCCTGCATGTGGCCCGGTTTTTCCGTGTCAACGGACTGGAACCCGATTTCCAGAATGCCCTCTCGGCAGTTCCGGCCGCAGCGGCCCTTATTCTCCTTTTTGGCCATGCGCAAAATGATGAAAATCATTCATATCCGGTTTGATTGACCGGGATTGACTAAGGATAGGGTCGAATCTGCCCTTGACTCATTATGCTGGACGAAGGATCCAGGAACAGATTTTGACCCTGAGCCCAAGTGGATACTGTGTAACGGATGATCGACTTCTGTTTATGCCGGCAAAAACCTGCTGTTGACAAAACAAATCATATCCACTCCAATTCCATGTCGGTCAAATCACCACCGGCATCACCGGTGTTAATCGTTCCCGCCGGCTCAATCAACATAAGCTTGCACTCTTCCGTGCAGGATGGCTTGTGCTCGACGCCCTTGGGAATGACAACCATTTCGCCTTGACCAAGCTGAAGACGCCGATCACGAAGGTCCATAATGAGGCTACCCTCGATAACCATGAATACCTCATCGGTCTCATCGTGTTTGTGCCAGATGAACTCTCTTTTCATGCGCACCAATTTGAAAAGATATTCGTTCATTTGTGCCACAGCCTTATAGGCATGCAGCGCATCGATTTGCTTGAATTTTTCTCGCATATTGACAATTGAAATTTCCATCATGTGCCTCCATTGATATGTTAATTCATGAATGGAACATGGTTTATACCACCTATACCTGGATTTCCAATCATAAGAACGGATGCGGTGCTTCAGCAAAGCTGATTGACAGGCTCTATCAGGACGATTACTATCGTTCGGCATAGGTATTTATAATCGGTCTGCAAAGAGAATCGCCGTGGAAATCTACCATCTGAAAACTTTTATCACCGTAGCCGATGAGCAGCATCTTACCCGGGCCGCCCAGAAACTCAACACCAGCCAACCGGCTGTCAGCGCCCACATCAAGAGCCTTGAGAGAGAGCTGGGTGTGGTTTTGTTCACCCGCACGCCCAAGGGTATGCAGCTCACCCAGGAAGGGTTGTCCCTGAAAGCCCAGGCCGCCGAAGCACTCTCCATGATCGATGGCATTCGATGCCGTGCGGGAGCATTGCAGGACGAAGCGGTCGGGACCCTTAAATTGGGATTGCACATCGATCCTCGCTACCTGCGCATCGACCATTTGCTGTCCGAACTGCGGCGCGTCCATGGCCGGCTTGATTTCCACCTGCTCCAACGCTGGACCTGGCAGCAATTCGAAGACCTTCCCAGAGGACGCATCGATGCAGGTTTTGTCTACGGCGAGCCACACCATAAAGATATACAGGCCATACTGCTTAAACGCTGCAATATCAGGGTCGTGGCACCAATGACCTGGGAAGCGCGTCTCTCGGGCGCCGACTGGCAAACCCTGGCCGGCATGCCATGGATCCTGACCCCGCCCGGCTGCGCTTTCCGTACCGTTGCCACAACGGAATTCGAAAAGCGTAATCTAAAACCGTCTAAAGTCACCATTGCCGATCATGAGCCGGCTGTGGCAGCCCTGGTGTCCGCAGGTATAGGCCTGGCACTGATGATGGAAGACGAAGCCATGACTTACTGCAAAGAAGGGAAAATAGCCGTTTGGGATGAGGAGGTCGTCGACACGGTGAATCTCAACTTTGCCTATAGTCAACGACGACAAAATGAGGCGGTTGTCAGGGCGGCTGTTGATTGCGTTCGGGTTATTTGGGGATAAAGTTTGGTTCGGGAGTTACTGATTACCGACTGTTTTGCCGCGAACCTGACTTTGATACAGACGCCAATAATTGCCCCGTATGTTGAGAAGTTCCTCGTGGGTGCCCCGTTCGATCACCCGGCCGTTGTCGATGACGATCACCTGATCGGCGTTCGCAATGGTGGAGAGGCGATGGGCAATGACAAAACTGGTGCGTTTCCGCATCAATTCATTCAAGGCCTGCTGAATGAAAAGCTCGGTGCGGGTATCCACGGAACTTGTGGCCTCGTCCAGAACGAGAATTGCCGGATCGGCCAGGATGGCCCGGGCAATGGCCAGAAGCTGGCGTTGACCTTCGGAGAGGTTGAGGCCCCGCTCGGATAGAATGGTGTCGTACCCCCGGGGCAGACGCCGGACAAAACCATCCGCGCGGGCCATGCGCGCCGCGGCAAAAACCTCTTCATCACTGGCGTCAAGCCGCCCATAGCGGATATTCTCCATGACCGATTCGCTGAAGAGGAAGGACTGCTGCAAAACCACGCCCAATTGCCGGCGCAGGCTTGTACGGGAAGCGTCACGGATATCGACGCCGTCAATGGAAATGCTTCCCTGGTCAATATCGTAGAAGCGGGAGAGAAGATTGATCAGGGTTGTCTTGCCGGCACCGGTATGTCCCACCAGGGCAATACGTTCCCCGGGCCGGGCATGCAGGGTAACATCGCGCAGCACGGGAACGCCGGGAACGTAGGAAAACGTCACATGGTCAAGGACAACCTCTCCGGTCACCCTTGAGAATTCGTGGGCTTGGGGTGCATCGTTAAGGTCGGGTTTGGTATCTATAATTTCGAATATGCGTTCAGCCCCGGCCAGGGCTCCCTGGACTTGATTGTAGATATTGCCCAGTTGGCGCAGCGGCTCTGCAAACCGTCGTGAATAGGAGATGAATGCCGCGATGGTGCCGATGGACACCATCCCGCGAATGGCCAGCCAGCCACCCAGGCCGCAGACAATGGCGATGTTCAGATTGGAAAGGATTCCCATCATCGGCATGATTACAAGCGACAGGGTCATGGCGTTGACACCGGTAGCACGCACCGCCTCGTTGGCCTGATCGAATCTTGCGAGAGCGCTTTGTTCCTGACCGAAGGCCAGAACCACCCGCTGTCCGCTGTAAGTCTCCTCAAGGGTTGCATTCAGCGCGCCTATATCCCGTTGATAGGCCCGAAACTTTTCCTTCGTTCTTTTTCCGACCATGCCCACCATACCGATCATCAGGGGGAAAGCCAGCATCGAACCCGCGGCCAGCCAGGGATTCAGGAAGAAGATAATGATGAGAATTCCGATAATATTCATTACTCCGATGAACAGTTGCGCCGCATGATTGGTCAGTACCTGGTTGATGGCATCCATGTCATTGGTCAGCCGACTCATGAGTTCTCCCTGGGCGCTGGTATCGAAGAACTTGAGCGACAGGCTCTGCATATGGTTGAAGAGCTCGGCACGCAGGGCACGCATGGCCCTTTGCGAAACGCGGGCTACCAGAAGCCCTTGGGTCAGTTGGGCGCAGGTGGCAAGCACATAGGCGCCCAGCATGAGCAGTAGATGCATTAGCAGTGCGTTGGGGTCTTTTTTGCTCAACTGATCGATGGCCCGGCCCATCAGGTAGGGGGTGCTCTGGGTCATCATCGTTCCCAGACCAGCGATGATGATGATCAATGCAAGCGTGGCACGATGCGGACGCAGGTAACGCAACAGACGGCGCAACGTGCCCTTGGCGTCCTTGGCGCGTTTGGTATTCGGACCAAGCGCGGGGCCACCGCTCCCCGGGCCGCCGGAGTGAATCGGAGGTTTTTCCTGGTTATTTGCCATTACTCCTTTTCTTCCTCTGGCGGTTCACCAAGTTGTGAACGGTAGATATCCCGGTACATACTGCTTGAGGCAATTAGTTCCCGATGCGTTCCCACAGCGGCGATTCGGCCCCGGTTAAGCAGCAGAATCCTGTCGGCGGTAAGCACGGTGCTGATTCGCTGGGCCACGATCAGGCGGGTGATTGGCTGCTTGGAACCTTTTATCAGTTGATCAAGGGCGTCCTGAAGGCGAATTTCCGTTTCAACATCCAAGGCACTGGTTGCATCGTCCAGAATTAGTATCCTGGGATTGATCAGCAGGGTTCTCGCAATGGAGAGCCTTTGCCGTTGCCCGCCGGAGAGGGTTACCCCCCGCTGCCCGATAACGGTATCGTACCCGTTGGGAAGCTTAGCGATAAACGTCGACGCCTGGGCAATCTCCGCCGCGGCCCGCACCTCTTCCTCGGTGGCCGACATCCGGCCGTAACGAATGTTGTCACGCACCGTTCCGCCAAAGAGAACCGCCTCCTGGAGGACCATGCCCACGGTGCCGCGCAACCAGCCAAGATCAAGTTCCCGCAGATCCATGCCGTCAAACGTGATGCGGCCCGCGGTAACATCGTAAAAACGGGGGATAAGGTGAACCAGGGTCGATTTGCCACTCCCGGTGGCACCGAGAATCGCCACGTTTTCTCCCGGCTCGGCAATCAAGGAGACACCCTGCAGCACCGGTTCGGCGCGATCCGTGTTGTAGCCGAAGCAAACCTCCTCAAAAACAATCCGTCCCTGCGGATTGGTTATGCTCTTTGGATACGGCGGCGATGTGACCCGTGGCTCGGCATCCAGCACTTCCAGGATGCGGCCGGCCGAGGCATCGGCCGAGGCAAGCGGGCCGAGCATACTGCCCAGCAGCAAAATCGGGAACAAGGAAAAGGCCAGATAGTTTATGGCCGCCACCACCTGGCCCACGGACATCTCACCGGACAAGGCCAGATTGCCGCCGAGCCATATCGCACAAACCAGGGAAAAATTGAGTATCAGCATCATGAGCGGCAGAAAAATCGCCGTGATCTGGGAAACCTGGATGGCCCGGTTCATGAGATCCTGGTTGGCGCCGTCAAAGCGGGCAATTTCATGGGCGCTGCGTACAAAAGCCTTGACCACCCGTATTCCGGCCAGGTTTTCCTGCAGCACGGTGTTGAGATGATCGAGGCGCTGCTGCATCAGGAGAAACATCCTGTGGGATTTGCGGGCAAAAATCCACATCACGCTTATAATCAGGGGGAGGAACAAAGCTGTCATCAGGGCCAGGCGCGGGCTGGTGAAGGCCAGCAGCACAATCGCCCCTGCGGCCCAGATGGGTGCGCGGGTCATGATGCGCAGTAACAGAATCACGATGATCTGAACCATGTTGACATCGCTGGTGGAGCGGACGATGAGATTACCGGTCTGAATGCGATCAAGATTGGCAAACGAAAAGGACTGGACCTTGCGCATCATTGCGCGGCGCAAGTTGGTACCAAAGCCCATGGCCGCGATCACCGAAAGCGAGTTGTTGGCCAGGGCAAAGAGCATGGAAATGATCGAGGCCCCGATCATATATAGGGCCGTGGCCACAACAACATGCAGGTCTGCGGCCATTATGCCTTCATCTATGATTCGCTGGGCCAGACGGGGAACAACAAGGTCGGCGGCGACCATGAGCAACAGCAACAACAAGGAAATACCGGCCTGGATGCGGTATGGCCGTAAAAACGGATATAGTCGAAGTAACGATTTCACAGGGTCTTTCTACCATTAGTAGAAGGTCTTCTTAAACCCCTTATTGTATTCCATGTGAAAATGATATTGCTGCGATATCTCGGTGAGTTGCTCCATGAGCTTTTGTTTTTCGTCGGCCCGGTCACATTTTTTAAGTTTTTCCTTCAGTGTTTCCATCTCCTTTTTTAGCCTGACCTCTTCCGGAACAAATCCAGAATTCTTGATCATTTGGTATGCCGTGCGAAGATGCTCGGGCAAATCATGATAGTGAGACAAATCGATGGGTTTGCCTGTGCCGGGGAGATTGTCGAATTGGCCTTCGGCCATGGCCTGTTTGATTTTTATGTCAGCCAAATTTTCCCGCTGGCTTATGACCTCTTTCTCTTTTTCGCTTTTAAGGTTCTCATACCTGGCCTTGGCTGTCTCTTTCGAGAATCCCTCGCCAAACTTAGCATTTTGATATTTTTTCAGATTTTTGTCTTTCATTTTGACCTCGCGTGCAGGAATATTTTGCCTTCATCCCCATCCACCGTAACCCGCATGCCGTCGCTTAAGATGTGCATAGCGCCCGGCACGTTTACAACGGCGGGAATGCCATACTCCCTGGCCACAATGGCGCCATGGGAGAGAAATCCTCCGGTTTCCATGATCAATGCACCGGCCTGCAAAAACAGGGGCGTCCATCCGGGATCGGTTGACGGCGCCACCATGATTTCTCCCGGAGCAAGTTTGTGCCCCTCTCCGGGATGATTGATCACGCGCGCCGTTCCCGAGGCGTTGCCCCCGGCCACCGCCACTCCCGTCAGACAATTGCCGCCGGTGGGCGCGGTTTGGACGGTGGTCTGCGGTTTGTCGCCGAGGATGACATCCGGGGCGGGCAGAGCTTCCATGGCCTGTTGGGCTGCTTTTCTCGTGACAACCAGTTCCCGCAGCCCCTGTCCATCCCATTCTCCGGAGAGAATCGAAATCAGCTCCGGCCAGGCGCAATAATAGACATCGGTCGCTTCCTCCAAAAGGGCACGGGATTGCAGGCGGTCTCCAATCTCCCGGGCGAGCAGCCTGTAGGCCTGGATGATCCGGGCCAGCACGGATTTGGTTTGTTCCCGTATGGCCGCGCCGGTCTGGGCGTTTTTTACCAGTTTCTTGATTCCCGAATGTTTCCCGGCCGGGACCTTCTCCTCTACCTGTTTCCAGGCCTGCCGGAATTTATCTTTTTGGCTTTTCCTGAAGGATCGCAAATCAGCGGTTTGCAGATTGGTTTTTATGATTTCCAGCAGATAGCTCTGGTCTTCATTCCACCTAGGATTGATGAGATCCAGCTCGTAAATTGCCCGGTGGCCGTAAGTTTCCAGGAAATCCTGAAATGCACGTTTAAATGGAGAGTTCTCCGGTAAGCGGTTTCGCCAGGCGGCCGGTGTGAAGGCCGTATCACCAAAGAAGCCGGCCGCGTGGGCGTCATTGCGGGCGATTTCGGCCAATTCAATAAGCCGGTAGCCGTGATCGGCGCTGGTGATGTTCGCCTCGCCGCCGACCATCAGGCTGTTGACCACGGAGAGGGCCCGGTCCTGGAAATAAGGCGCGAGTTTTCGAATCAAAAGCGCCACCGGCATGGAGCCAATGGACGCCAGAAGTGAGAATTTTAGGGTATATCCCCCGGTGATTTCTCCGAGCTCGTCATATACCTCGATCAGGTCGGCGTCTTCGATGGCAGCGAATTCTCGAACAGTTACGCCTGCGACAGCCCGCCGGACCCGGTCGTGGATTTCCGGAGCTTTTTTACGACAAGCGGAAATGGCGGCAAAAGAGCGCATGCCCCGCCACATCCGTTTTATTCCCGTAATCCCATGAAACGGTTTCGAATCCTCTATCTCGATTTCCGGCTGATGCCCTCCCCAGAAGACATTGGTGTCGCGCGGCATCCCTCCCACGGAATCGAAATAGGCCCATTGCAAGGCCGACAGGTTGCAGTAGAGCCGGCCCTGAAAAAAGCGTGAGAATTGTAACCCCACCGGCAACCGGTAACCGCTCCCTTTAAAGGAGAAGGTAAGAATTGAATCGATAATGTCTTGCATGAAGCGGCGGGAAAGTGGCGACAGCACCATGGGCACCGCGTCCCGGTAATTGCCGTTGGACCAGATGTCCGGCTGGTCCCGAAGGGCCGGAAAGGTACGGCGGGGCAAGGCGGTAACGGGTCTGGCCTGCACCAGGACAAAATTTTGGCCGTCAAAGACCCACTCCACATCCTGATGCCGCCAGCCCTCGCCCAGGGCCTCGCCAACCCGCTGGAGAAGCCGGCCCAGAAGTATTATTTGCCCGTCGGTCAGCACCTGTCGGTCTGCAGTCTCTTCCTGGATGACAAGTTCCGTGCCGCCCGATTCGCCAGGCTGCGTGATACCCTGTTTCTTCCCGATTTTTTTGGAAACGATGCGTGGCCTGGATTGCAAGGCATTGCCCTCCAGATAATACGTATCGGGTTCCACGACACCGCTCACCACCGATTCACCCAGGCCGAAATTGGCATTGATCACCAGAAGATCGCGGCGGCCGGTCTGGGGATCGCAGGTGAAACCGACGCCCGCGGCCCGGGCCGCCACCATCTCCAGGATGACGATGGCCATTGCGGCCTGATCGGCCTCGATCTTCATTTTGCGGCGGTAGGCCACGGCCTGGGATGTCCACAGGGATGCATAGCAATCTTTTACTGCCTGAAGAACCTTATCCGGACCACTAACCTGTAGATAAGAGGCATGCATTCCGGCGAACGATGCCTGCCGGGAGTCTTCGGCGACGGCCGAGGAACGGACCGCCAGCGGCTTTTGCGAAAGGCCGGCCGTTTGTAATTCGGCCTTTAGCTCACTGGCCGGCCGAGGCGGGATAACGCCTTGACCGATTTTCTCACGCAATGCGGCGAGTCCTTTGTCTGCTTCAAGATCGGCGGGATTTGTTTCGGCAATCGAACGGGTTACCTCGTTTATGGATTCATGCAGACCGTTGTACTCAAGGAATTCCGCGTAGGCGCGGGCTGAGAGAACCATTCCCTCGGGAACCGGAAACCCGTAGCGCGCCAGCCGCGACAGATTCCACCCCTTGCCGCCGGCCGTTTCAGTACCGGCGTGAAATGCTTCTTCCCAGCTCATCAGGTATTTGGTCGTCTGGTTTTCCACCTTGCTCACCTCTTTTCCCTAAAGGCTAATCGCTCAGCGCAGGCCTCCCTGCAGCGCCGTGGAGGAACAGGTCCACGATCATGGAAATCTCCTTGCGCAGTTCAACTTTTTCTCGGTCCCTCAGCCATTTCATGACGATGGAACTACGCAGCATGTCGATTTGCATCACCAGCAATTTGACGGGGATATCGGTTCTGATTTCTCCCGCCTCTTGTCCCCGGCGAATGATTTCAGTCATCAGCCCCTGGGTGCCTGTCTCCTTATGCTCACTTCTGTTTCCTTGCCATACATTTTTCATGCGGTAGCCAAGGCAAATGCCGGTAAATTCCGGATGGTTCTCCACCCATGCATAGGCCGTGTCAAGGGCGGCCAGCAGGCGCGCAGCAGTATCGGGGTGGTGGTCCAGGTGTTGCCGGGTGGTATTTGCCAACTCCATGGATTGGTTTCTGACATAGGTGTCGACGATCGCCTCTTTCACCGGAAAGTGGTTGTAGAGGGTCTTGCGTGCGATGTCGGCTTCGGTGGCAATCTGATCCATGGTCGTTGCCTGGAATCCCTGGCGCTGTATCAATTCGATGGCAACGCGGATAATTTTGAGCCTTGTCCGTTGCTTCCTTTTTTCGGTGCGGCTTGCCGGTTGCATAGTTTCCTCATTAAGTACAGGTGGTTATAAGCTTACCCATGGTCACGACAATTCAAATACGATTACTTCGCGACCAGATGGGGGTAATGCGCAACGTTGTACATCGTACAATGTTACACATAGTGTAATTTGTCAAGGGGTTTTACAAAAGAAATCAATTCTTGTTTTGAAATCCGGTTGGATTCAGGGTAACCGCATTTGGATTTGCTTTTTCTCGAATAAAAAGACTGCGTATGGTAATATGGGGTCTGATTTCTCTTTAAATGGGTATCAACGGTGTAGCCGCAAAGGATGCAACCATGAAGAAAGTAACCGCAAAACAGGCGCTTGCCCGTCTTAATGAACTGGCTGATCCAGGCATCGCCGAACATTCCCAGCGGTTTTTTAAAACCGGCAAGGGTGAGTATGGGGAAGGGGATGTCTTCCTCGGGATTCGCGTTCCCGTTTTGAGGAAGCAGGTGCCTGACTATCGTTCGATGTCTACCGCTCAGACCATGAAACTCCTGGCCTCCACGTACCACGAAGCGCGATTGTTTGCCCTTTTGCTATTGGTGGACCGTTTTAAACGCGGCGATGAGTCGGATCGAAAAACCGTATATCAAGTGTATCTGGAAAATACCCGCTATATCAACAATTGGGATTTGGTGGACCTTTCCGTCTATCACATCGTTGGCCCATATTTGGAAAAGGGGGATACCTCTATCCTCGACGAACTTGCTTTGTCTAAAAGCCTATGGGAGAGGCGTATCGCCATTGTCGCCACCTTTTTCTTCATTAAACAGGGACGCTTTGAACCCACTCTGAAAATTGCCGCAGTGCTTTTACATGATACCGAGGACTTGATACATAAGGCGGTGGGCTGGATGCTGAGGGAAGTCGGCAAACGGGATATTGCGGTGGAACGGAAATTCCTCGTCCGCCATTACCGTGACATGCCCCGAACCATGTTGCGTTACGCCATAGAGAGATTTCCCGAAGAGGAACGGCTCGATTTTTTGCATGGCCGGGTTTCTTAATCATATGAATGTATATAGTACCCGTTTTTGGTTTACCGGCGATTGCCCTGTGGGGTCTGGGCAATCAAATCGCGAACGGTTTCCAGAAGGGGTGACGGCAAGGGACGCCAGCTGGGAAACATGGCCTTGTCGCTATGCCATTTAAGATCCACCAGCTCGAATTTTTCCGGGATGACCTTGTCCGAGTGCAGACCATACGTTTTTCTGGGAGAATACTCCACTAGCATCATACGGCTTGGATCAAGCTTGAAGCGATGCACAACGGTGGTGGCAATGTGGCCGATGCACGATCGCACGGTCACCTTCTTCATTGTCGCCGGATCATCGCGGGGCAAATCGTTCACCACGACGATGATGGGCTTGAGCAGTGCCACGGCGCCCTGTTCTTCCGTGAGATCGAACAACCGCAACCGGCAACGCCCGGCGGCTAGGTTGAATTTCCCGCCATATCCATCCCAGTATAGAACCTCGTCGATTTTTTTCATCAGGTATCCTCCAGCGAATTGTAATTTACAATCCTCTACAAAGATCAATTCGATAGCAACACTACCATAGATGAATTGGAACAATCCAAAAGTTTGCTAAACAATATAGTTCCTGGTTGGCACACTGTAAACCCAGGTTCTTTTGCCGGGCTAGCCGTGTATGCGGCCTTTTAGTAAATATGTTCACGGGGCGAAGGCTTACGAAAAATTCGATTCAGTAGAAACAAAAAGCAAATGATCAAAATAAACCCAAATGAAGCTTCTACCGTCGTAACCACACAGTGCATACAAAATTGAATGAATGTCATTCTGTTTCTCTCCTGCTTTGCATTGATTTTTTAACGCCATTGCCAAAATGAGCGCCGCTCACTCTTCAGGCGGCGCATTATTCAATTTACTCTACAGCCGTTTTAGAGCGCCTCGTTTTCACAATCGCTATCATCGCCAGGGTATTGATTGCGAGGAAAATCAGTTTGCCAGGACCCAAACCATCTTCAGCAATGTCTTGAACTTCCACCAAATAGCCACAAATTACTGCCGTGATTACCAGAGGCACCGCCCATCGAGCACCGGCAAACAGCCCAACGGACCCGGCAAGTTCCAAAACACCGGTCGCCAGGATAAGAATGGCAATGCCATAAAGAATGGTGGATGTTTCCATTCCCCGAGCTCGGACCTGTTTAGATCCGTCTTCGTCCCCGGCCCATTGCCCCATGTCGGCTGCAAGGGATGTCGTACCACTTACCAGGCGAGCTTTTACGAATTGTCCATATCCAGCCCCAAGGTTTATAAGGGCGTACAGGATCAACAAAATCGCCACGGTGGTGGTCAGTGCATTTTTTTCCATTTTTTCTCCTTCTCCTTTGTTTGATGTTTTTGTTTCAGAAAAACTACTCTGAATGTGAATTGAGCCTTTCGAGAGCTAAGACGCAGCCTCTCCACTTTTATTCAAACGACCTTCTGAAAAAACGTACCCGTTCACAGGGTTTAGATTCCCAATGTACGGCAACTGCTTGAGCCGTAAGCGTTTACAGGGTGCCGCAGATGTGAGGCGCCGGGCGCGCAGACATATTGGTCATACTTCAAGCGCCCGGGAACAAAGCAGATGCGGCACCCTGTGAACGCTTACGAAAAAACGAATTGGCTTGAAAGATATGCGGCATGGGAAAAGCCAAAATAGATTTGTTTTTAGAAAGCTTGTTGAAATAATTCACAGAAAATATTATAAAAATTCGTAAATAAAAATTATTTTCCTACGTCTAAAACAATAAGTAGAGGAACACGTTGCCGCAGTTAGATGATATAGAGCCACAGGATGATAGAGATCTGGCGGAATCGTGTCTTAAAGGTGTACAAAAACACTGCAAACGCCTTTTTAACAAGCACCATAATATACTCTTTGTTTACATAAAAGTAAGAGTGGGCGACGGTGAAGATGCAAAAGATTTGACCCAGGAAACCATGCTAAGAGCATATCGAGGATTGGAAGGCTTTAGTTGGGATTCATCTTTTAAAACTTGGTTATTCTCAATTGCGAAAAACCAATGCATAGACTATGTCAGAAGGAAACAGGCAAAAAAGAGAACAGGAAATGAAATTCGAATCGAAGCCAATGATGGCATGGCCGATATCATTGATGAATCTATAAAATCTGATTCACATGCAATAATAGAAAAAAAAGAAGCAATGGATATAGTCAACGCTGCAATTCGGCAATTACCCAAAAGACAGCGTGAGGTCCTACAATTGAGGCAGCAGGGGTTTAGCTACGACCAAATAAAAGACAAACTTAAAATTAAAAAGAGTTCCGTGGGTACAAACTTAACAGCAGCTTTAAAAAATTTAAAAGCTCTCCTGGAAAAGCATTACAAGGACAAAAATAAATGAAAACGTCCTGTGAATCTATTGAAAACATGTTGGCCGCATTCATGGATGATGAGCTGGCAGACAATGAGAGACAAAGAGTGGAGGCCCACTTAAAGACATGTGCGGCTTGTCGGGAACTTCTTGCCGAATTGAAAGAGACAAATGAATTGGTCATGTCCGCTGCCGATTATTCAGATCAGGCCGTCGACTTTGAAAAA
The DNA here is from genome assembly GCA_963668455.2 of uncultured Desulfosarcina sp. GTDB lineage: Bacteria > Desulfobacterota > Desulfobacteria > Desulfobacterales > Desulfosarcinaceae > Desulfosarcina. The sequence goes on along the minus strand of CAXXOY010000004.1, from coordinate 627,833 downwards.
ATGTGGGAAAACATCCAATCCGAAGTTAATTTGTCGCCAAGTTTTTCCGATAGAATAGTTGATCTGTGGAGGCACTTTAAAGAACGCTTTAAATTACCGCCTGCTGTCTGGATACCCTCGACAGTAGGAGCAATGGCTGTAGTTCTCATGATTATCCTTCTTCCCATGCATACAAACAATCCCCCCCCCCTGGTTAGTAGCGTGGAAGAGGTCAGCGCGGGTAGCGGGCAGGTAGTTATGTTACAAACTGCCGCAAGTGGCCAGCCATTAATCTGGTATCAACCTGAAACAACATCCGAAAAGGAGGCCGGTTGATGAATGAAATACCATTTATCCGGTCAATATCAATATTGCTTTTCATGGGGTTTTTAATCTATCCCCATAATTTATTCGCCTCCGCATCCACAATTAAAATTGAGGCGATCATTGTTAAAGCGACTCGGAATACTGCCGCAGTCGATCCCGGATTGGAATACTTGGTCAAGGAGGTGTCTCCTCTTCTGAATTTTACAGGCTTTTCTTTAGTGAAACGGGCAGAGGCAAAACTATCCGAGAAGGCAATAGAAAAAATAGTACTTCCTTCAAATCGAACATTGGAAATTACCTTTCTCGAATTCTCGAACAATCAGGCACGGGTGTTGGTAAAAATTCTTGAAAAAAACAAGGAAACATTTAGAACGATACTATTGCTTGTCGACGAGGGTCGAGCGCTGATCGGCGGCCCCCCGCATGAAGATGGTGTTTTGATGCTGCAAATCGGGGCCACATTTTGAGACTAATTGTTGTCTGCATTAATTGGGATCACATCCAATCACCGCTAACGCAAAAAGGCGCCCAGAAAAAAGGATGCGCCCATTCCTGCTTTTCCTGAATGAGATAAAGCTGTGCATCGCGTAGCGCCATGACTTTGTCATCTTTTTTCTGCTCTTGATATTGATTGAAGAATCGGACCATTAATTCCCGCGTCGATTCGTCGGCCACGCTCCAGAGGGTTGAAATTACCGAAGAGGCGCCTGCCTGCAACAAGGCCCGCTGAAAACCGAAAATATCATCACCGGGAGGAAATTTCTCATCCGCAAGAGTTGTAAACGTTTGATCAGAAAGGCCTTTATATCCCGCCATCAACCCGGACTCACATGCGCTAAGCGCCACCATATCCGCATGTAACGAGATCTGCTCCAGTTCTGAAACTGTTAATCGGCCATCATTGATAGAATCTTTCTCGAAAAGAATAAAGGAACGAAAAGGATCCGTCCGTATCATCTTCGCGTGCGTTGAAAACAGTATCAAATCGTATTGTTGCATATTGTCTTTGACGGCCGTTTCAGTGGCCTGTGTGTCAAACAGCACAAGTTTATCGTCGAAAAGCCGACCCACGTCTTTAAGCTCGGCCTCCGCGAATTCGAGTTTCGGGATCTCCCCAATGCCTTCTTGCTCTGTCTGAGGGGGACTTCCCGCCGCAAACAATCGATCTTTTTTCGATCTGTTATTTTTATGAACCATTCGCAATATGGTGGCGCTGGGCGCATAAAGGATGCCATAATGTTCGATTAAAAAACCTGTTCGCGTTTTATAGAACACCTTATGGTTTTTTTGTGCCATGACTTGGATATCCCTTTGCAACGACATCTCCGTTACAATTTCTTTTCCTTCTTGGTGAGGGATAGTCACCAAGGCTTGAAATGATAGATAGTTCAAGACACCATGAGGGATAATGCAAAGCCGCTCGAAACCTTTCATCCGGCTTTCAAAGGGCGCCACGGTTTTCTGGTATAATTCAACTGCGGAGTCGGCATAATCCCCCATGCTTGTGATATTCTCTCTCATATCGGTTACCAGCGTACCGAGTGCCTTGGCATTTATATCGAGTAATTTGGCATAAATTCGGTTTCGCGTCATCAAACATCCAACAACCGCATTTTCACCAACATAGTATTCGATAACGGCCATGTCACCAGGAATAAACTTTCGAATTTCGGAGGCCGTCATTGGAGTATCATAAGATTTCGTTTTTGATTCTTCTCTGTAAAAATCCGTCGTTTCGTAAAAACTTCTTGACTTGGCCTTCTCCATGTAACCGACAGCATTTGAGAACTGAGTCTGCCGAACCATCAATTCAATGGCCGGCTCAAAAACAACCAGACGATTTTCCATGAAAGAGAGTTGCCTGCGTACGTCCTTGAAACGGCCGCTCCATAATTTTTCTATTTCTTGAACTGATTTGCCGTAATAGTTAAGCGCCTTTTTATTTTCTCTCTTTTTCTGGGCCAACAGGCCTGAATAATAGTACAGTTTCCAATTTTCAGAGCTCTCGATGTTATTGATCAGCTTTATCGCCTTGTTATAGCAATTGGACGACAGATCGTATTGCCCCTGGTCGAAGTATATTTTTCCTTTGAGAGTAAAGGCTTGAGAGGCGACAGTCTTTCGGTGATACCTTTCTGAATACCGTATGGCGGTTTCCAATCTATCAAGCGCTTTCTTCTTGTCGCCAAGCAGATAATATATCTCCGCCGCGTTCATGCAGGCACTTTCAATATCAATTTCCGTTACGATAGACTCAATGTAATAGGGTCTAAGATAATTGATTCCCTTATCGATATATTCCGCAGCTTCATTGTATCGATTCTGTAAGCCAAGAAAATAAGCGCCATACATAACATAATAAGAGCCTAAGGCATTCCGGTCCCACATATGTTCTGATTCAGGATCAATACCGTCAATTCTTTTCCAGGCTTTCTTGAAATATACTTCGGCAGTTTTAAAATCACGAAGCAATGAATAAAGCATTCCCGTATTCGTATCCATCATGGAAATATAACCACGTAAATATTCGGATGATCCGAATATTGTTTTGCCTGTTTTGAAAAGCAGATCGTCCGCAAGCGCTTCATATTCTTTCATTACATCCTTGCCATCTTCAAGCCTGCCAAGTTTCATATCAATAAGCATCATGCGGCGATAGGCTTGAAGGGCATAGGCATATTTGGCATCGGTATCCATTAGGCCAAGCGCCTTGGACGCATCCACCACTTGCCTAAAACATCCCATCGCCTTCGAATAATCCCCAATTATTTTGTCATAAAAAAATCCCTGATATAGCCATATGTATATTCGCGATTTCTCAGGTAGTACATCGGTCTGAATGTTTTCTATTATTCGAAGGGCCTTTTCCTTATCGCCTGTTTTGAACCATACAATGAAACCCCGATATATTTTGAGCCATGATGAAACCTTTCGACTAACTTTCTCTGTTGAGTCCGAGTTTTTATTTGCACACCATACTATCGCCTCAAGATTATTGACAGAGTCTTCGCACAGCGCCTCGGCTTCATCAAGCCGCCCCATCTCAATAAGAGAATATATGCGGTAATGTGCGCAGAAAAATTCATATTTAAGCAACTCGACTGCATTCGCTTTGTAACGATGATTCATCAATTTTAAATTTTTATATAGCCAGTATTGACATTTCTGTGTCGGAGAACTGGTCTCCAATTCATCGAGTAATTCCTCGTACTGTCCTGAGTGGAAAAGCTGATCTTCTTTTGTCGAAACAAAACTGCTGACCACCGCACATCCTGAACAAGCGAATGCAAGGATTAAAAGAAACAAGGCGATTATCATTCTTTTCATGAGTTCACCATTTTCGCATTGTTCATTCAAAGCAATATCTTCTTTCTAAAGTAACGAAACAACAATAAACCGTCCCTTGCTAACCGGCATATCCAGCTTTTCAAACCCATTCACCCCATATAATTTTTTCACTATGTTCCGTTTTAGCCGGGCACTATCATATTTGTATTTCACCATCATTTCAGTGATTCCACCTCCAGAGCTACGTTCAGTAAGCGAAATGACACCAGGTATGGATTCAACCGCTTCCTGAAAAGCAATTATTTGGCGCATGGATTTAGAAGGCGTCTTCAATGTGATGATATATGGCAAACCGTTGGCGGTGTAATCGGCCCACCAAGAGAGCGTTGTCGTCATCAATGTTTTGCTGGTTTTTTCCGTCGCCGCTTGCGTTCCTTGCATGCATGCCATCTCCGATGTTTGTCCGACACCGGTTATATTGGTTACCTCGGCTGCAAGAATCTGTGCCGTGGTCGTCACAATGGCCCTTGCTTTCAACTCAACCGGCACATTTTCCATTATGCCATCATATTGGGAACTTGATATTTCTACCATGTATAGGCAAACAATTTCAGCGTGATGATTCAATCCGATTGTCGCTGCCGCACTTTCCTCGTCACCTGTTTTGAAAAGCTGCGCGATCTCGCCATGCAGCTTTTTGCTTTGAGCCGGATCGACGATATCAAATTTTTTTTCCGCAAAAATTTTAATAAAGATATCTTCCGCCGATTTCGATGCTCCGGAGAGTGTGTTATCCGGATGTGGAATAAACATGATCCTGGGGTAATCCATCATCTGTTTGATCAACCCCAACTGGACCAGAGTGCTCATTAATTCACCGGTTTTAATTTCTGCCCGAACCTTGACCCTATACAAACCGCTTGCGTCTTGTTTTTCCTTGAGTACTTCATAGCCGGCGAAATAACCTTTTGCGTGAGTATGAATTTGTTCCAAAAGATCATCGTTAACGATTGTTGTCTCGGCTTCCATAAATGTTTCCACCCCCTGCTCCAAGGCCTGCCGAAGCGCATCTTGTATGGCGTTTTCACGTGCGCCTTGAATGTTGTCCCCCTGAATGGCGGTGACGCCCGTCGCGGTAACGGTATTGACCTTGCCGTCTGAAAATGCAAGCGACGCGTTGATCCCATGAAAAATTATCAATAGGATTGAAACAATAGAATATTTTATTGTGTTGGCCAGGTTCAGCATCGTTTTCTCCTTCAAATCAGGCTGGCGCATCAACGCGAATGAACCACATATTCAGCGGCCGATTCCAATTTTGTCGAATTTAAATTCTTGCCAGCCTGATATACGCCTATGTCGCGCGTTTTATTTCTGGTCAACGATGTAAATGTCTGCTCGCTAAACTGATTCTTAAAAATATCAATCGGGCTGGTGCTGGCCAGAGCATATATGCGTTCGGTTCCTCCAGGAGGTTGAACGATTAATTCGAAGCCATAATCCGATCCGGGAATTCGGTACCGCATGCCGGCTTTAACGGAGTGATCGGGATGTAATTTATTGGGAAATAACTGGGTAATGTTTCCGGTTGTACCTATATTTATCAAGGTCAAATAACAATCACGATCCGTTTTGAAGTAAAATGTGATTGAGTCTCCGACCCGGTAGTTTTTTTTATCCGACCATAACTTAATTTCGAAATCCTTATTTTTTTCGATTTCTTTATAGGTACTAAAAATTTGATTCCCGAGATCATAAAAAGCATCTTCCGTCTCAAGATTGATGATCATGGATTTGTCGATTGCCGGCCGAAATTCGCCGGTTCGCGTCTTGTGCCCTTTTGCCACGATAACGTAACTGCATTCGGTACAGCTAAGGTTTCTGACTTCGGCAAACCCTTGATCATTCAAAGGGGTATTCTTTCCGTTCACAGTTAATTTTGCATCGGGCGGAATAATTTGAAAGGCAACATCAATGGATTGGGCTTTTAACCTTTGGAAAAACGACTCAAATTGGGACCGAATAGGAATGCTGGATTGGATCGGGCTGTACCCCTCGGGCTTGATGATGATTTGGCATTCGCCGTAAGGAATTTTGGTAAAAGTGACTATGCCTTGGCTCATGAAAAGGGTTTTTCCCCCGACCGAGGCTTTGCCGCCAACCTGAGGATCCACACTGATTGTAAGCGTTGAAAACATGCTCTTGGATAACAATTTTTCAGTTGCACCATCTTTTAAAAGCCGCGCATCCGCCATCCCCAATATCCGACCTGTCTCGGACTGAATGATTTTGGCGGTAACATCATAGTAGCTGCCCAAATCGGCAACAGTGCCTATCACCATACTGTCCACACCTATCAACTTCCCGAATTTTACGACCGAATCCCTATCAAAATAGCCACTCATCTCGGTTTTACGTGACTGCAGTATTTGTTTTAGCTGCTTCCGCTCCATGAAATCGGGAAATGCTCCCGAATCGAATAATCTGACACTGGTTTTATCGGCAATGTACTCCCCCAACCCGGTAATCCGATCATCGGGGCCGATAAAGTCAGCTACCGCAATTCTGTTTATTATATGGTCTTTTGCTTGGCTGTTGACCGATTCAACTAGTTTTTTAGACAAATAGGCCATGGCGTCATGCAGCGTCAGCGCCTTCATGTATTTGGCAGCCTTACCGTCCTCCATCGTGCCAGTCTGGCAGCCGGACAAAATTGCTGAAAAAACCAGCAAAGTCGCAGCAATAGTGCATTTGTTCATTGATGGTCTCCTGATATTGCTTTTAAACGTACCTGCCAACCTATTGACGTAACGGCATTGCATTTTCTTCAATACCATTGAAGAAAATTCATATTTATTCGTCTCTGTTTTCAGCAAATGGAATTCATAATTGGTTTTGCTTCTATAGATCATTTTTCTTTGAATAAAAACCTTTCCTTTCCGTCCAAATAAAAAAACAGGAAAGACATCTTCACCTAACCCCCTTAAACCATGGAGAAAAATAAAGGAGGCACAGTAATGTTAAAAAACCTATTATCCCTTTTGATTATTTGCAGTTTTTTGGTTTCGCCGGCAGCCGATGCATCCCAAGGCGTGGCCATCCAGCGTGTTATCACCAATACCCGATCGGAATTGGGTCAGTTGGCATCTTCCAACAAAGCTCACGACATTGCCAACCGGATGAAAACCTTCGACACACAGTATAAAACATGGAGTAGTTCATGCGGGGGCGGAGAAAATTTCGATCCCAACGAAGCCAGCGATGCGTGCAAAGCGATGGCCGAACAGATGCGAGAAACCGGGATTCAGCTATACGAAAAACTGAGCGATTATTTACCCGATGTGGCGGCCAGATATGAACAGGGTGCCAAGGGCGCCAACCGCATCATTGGAATGAATGCTGCCAATCAGACTGCCGCGTCTTTATATCAGTCCACTATGGACGGAATTATCGATGCGCCGCCCTTGGGTGAACGATCACCTGGAGAAGAAGGGACGCCTTTCGACCTTGAAGTGGATGACTTCCCCGATCCCACCGACAAGATGTTTTCAGTTTTGGAAAAACTGGTACCGGATTTCGGCAAGGAGATTCCCGAAGCGGTTCGCGCCGGAAACGCTCAGGTCAGCATGATGAAGAAAGCCAAGCACGCTCGTTATTTGGCCGCGAAATTTCAAAAAGCCAAGTTTGTTCTCGAATCCCAACGCGAATATGGTGAAATCATCTTCAACGCAACCAATGCGGTAGGCGCCATGCCGCAAGTCCTCGGACTCCAGTATACCGGAACACGACTGACCGCCAAGCCCAATCAGAAGGTGCTGGAGTTTTATCGCAATGGAAATAAGGAAGATGCGGTCAAGGAAAGTGAAAAAGCGATGGGCTTTGCTCCCCGCTCTTAGGCGCGAGCACAACTATTTTTAATTTCATGATTTTACTATCTGTGGAGGGAAAAATGAGAAGATCAATTCAACTATTCGTCACCCTGGTTATCATAGTATGTCTGATGACCGCATGTGCAACCGCTCCGGTCGAAAAAAACAAACGTGAACAACCACAACCCGTATTGGCTACCATCGATGGGATTGATTCCTTCAACCCCGAACTGGCTTGCCAACAGGCCTTGGCGGTAACCAACAACACCCCCTACGGGCAGGAACGTTTCGAAGCGATTTTTGCAAAAATCGTGGAACAGTGCAAAAACAGTTCATCTTCGGAAAATGCCGATATTATTTGGGAACACTTCATCGTTCCCTTGAAACAAAGTGGCAAGGTTCCTCCGGATTTGGCCAAAAACGTATGGAATTATTACTTCTCCCGCCAATTCGTAAGTCTGCCGGAAAACGGTCCGATAGACCAACAGTGCCACGCACTCGCTGAGATCAAAAAAAATATCGAGCGTGAATACCAGCTAAAAAGAGCCGGCTTCAAAATTTGCCGTCAGGGTAGCCCGGACACCCATTTCCTGAACGCCATGTATGTCTACAACACTATGTGGGCCGTCTGTAAGGGTGTCGATTGATAAGGAGATTTGGAATGAAATCGATTGTTGCAATCCTGTTCCTGTCTGTTTTTTGGTCGGCGCTTTTCATTGGCCTGGGCGTTTTCACCGGATGGCTGACATTGGCGGCACCTGTCGATTGGATGGTCAATCCGGTGGCTACGCTATACCAACATCTGCGCTTGTCCGTGATTCCCTTTGGCTGCCTGATATTTTTATACGGATGGTTAATCCTTAAAATACGTGGGCGATTGGATGCCCCAGGCACAATGCTTTCGGATCTGACTTTCCTCGACCGTTTGCTTAACATTACCATCTCCATGTTTTTCGGAGTGGGCGTGATCTGGACGGCTATCGGCATGGAAACGGCATTGATGCGTGCTCTCAATGGTATTGGGCAGGAAAGCGAAGCTGCCGCCCTCACCGCATGGGGATTGTTGGAACGGCTTGTCAATGGAGGGCTACTGCTTGCCTTAAGCACGACCGTGTTTGGCGGCGTGTGCGGTTATTCCTTCCGTTTGCTGAAAGTGGTGCTCATCGGACGCCGGTGGGATCGCTTTGTTTTAGGGGAAGACAATGGATAAACTTACCTTGCTTACCCAAGACAACCTTAATGAAGATCAGGTGCTGGAAACGGATATCATGCGTTTCGTCGCCATCATCGGCATCGTGTTCTGGATACTGTTCTCTGTTGTTAAAAGCATCCCTTTTACAGAACCCGAACAATCGAGTTTGCACCAACGGAAAATATTAAATCCTACGCCAATAAAAAACGAACAAGAAACCGAACCGAATCATGAGAACGAAAAAACAACCAAGAACACTGAACCTGCCCGGAAAGATGATGAACTCAAAAGCAATTCCAGCGAATCGTCAAATACCGTTAATCATTCCCACTTTTCAGAAAAAAATGTGAAGCAGCGAGGCATACGCCTGCAGTTCGATAGTCGTGACGAACTTCTTACGCTTATCGATGCCGGAAAAATCAAGGCATTTTGCCGAGCCAAGGCAACGGGTTTCGATTTGCTGTTCGAAGGGTTCTCAAATAACAGCAATCTGAATTTCAAGGGAACAGCCGCGATACCCCAAGGGTTATGGGAAATAAAACAAGGGCAGGATCGGGAATGGTTTTTAGCGAGGTTGGCTGACACCAATCCCTCTTTAAAGGCATTCCCCGTTCGTCAGGCGCTGATCGTCTTCACCGATAAAATTTTGGAATCGAAGTTTGTCGAGAATTTAGAGACTCTGAAATCGACCGGCGCACAAGGCATTCTTTCCATTTCCGGTAACGGAAAAATTCGATTCAAAGCATATCGAACTGAAAAAGAATATGCTTCAGATACCAATGGAGGCACGCATTGAAGACGATTATCAAATACTTAGGCCTCGTTATCGGCCTTATCATAGCCAGCAGCACAGGTATTTCATGGGCAACCATCATGCCCGATCCAAGTATTCAAAGAGATTTTAAAGCCGTATTTGATGATACCCCCCAGGTGAATGGATACCCCTATCAAGATTTATTATCCGCTGCATCCCAAAAGTACGGCCTCGCGCTTCCTTATGTTTTGGCCGTCATCAGGGGGGAGTCCTTTTTCGATGCCAATGCCATCAGTCACAAAGGGGCTGTGGGACTTATGCAAGTCATGCCGTCAACGGCCGCCGACTATGGCATTACTGAGACGGATCTGTCCGATCCAAAGGTGAATATCGACGTTGGTGTTCATTACCTTAGCGACCTTTACGCCAGATTCCAAGATCCATACCTGACGCTTGCCGCTTACTATTGTGGACCGGGTGGCGTCGATGGGGAAAATTATTGTTTGCGGGAAGACTGCGATGAATACGTCCGGTATATCCACTCTCACTTGAAAAAAATCCTTGCCGGACTGAAAAATGAAATACCCGAAACAACAAGTCAAAAAGAGTACATGGTGTTGACCCACTTCGATAATTTTCTTGATGCCGAGAATTTTTTGGAGATGTTGTCCGGCATGTTGCCAAATCTAAAATTAGAAATTTTCAGGTGGGAATCGGAAAGGGAAATCCATTCACGCTTCCAGTATAGAATTATGGCTTCGGACAGCAAATCAACAGACCGTGAAGAGATTTGCAAAGCCGTAAAATCGGTGACCGGCTTTTCCTTTTGCACTCCCTGAACGGGACCGGAAAAGGAATGAAATAAAAAATGAAAAGCACCACTTTAAAATTACTAATCTTATTGTTGCTTTCAGGTTGCGCGGGGCAGCCCATGAAAAACGCTGATCAAGGACCTGATCCACTCAGAGGAATGGTTCGCGAGCGATTCGATCAACCGATTTCGGACCCATTGATTCTTGCCTGGCTTAATCGATCCGATCTCCAATTGAATGGCCGTGATCGGAAGTTGGAATACGCCATCCTCCATGAATTGGTGAATATGGAAGCAAAAAATCAAGGACGCGCCGTTGACCGCCTTTGGGAGAACAATCAAGCATTCAAAAAGTTGGTTTCAGGCGAAATCAACCGGGATGGATACGAATACCCCCTGGCCGAAACCTATTATCTGTTGTCATCTGTTCAGACATCATCATGGGAAAAAGATACCGCAGAAAAGCTATATCAGCAGCATTTAAAAGAAATTCAACCGAACATCTTGGCTGGATATGCGCTTCATTTTTATACCAAGGCGCTTTTATTAAATGGGAAAATAGAAGCAGCGATACCTTTTTTAACTCGATTGAGCCAATTCAAACCAACGGATTATTTTCTTGATGATTTGGCATATGCCTTGAGTTGTTCATTATCGGCAAAAAATACATCACATTCCTTGAAGATCATAGAGATTATCCTTGAAACCGGAATGGCAACGCATCCTGACAAAACAGATCAAATCCTGTGCGCCGCGCTGCCGCATTTGAACCAAGCCGGAATTTTCGAACAGGTGGAGCAAGCATTGTCGCCTTTCGTGGATCAACAAACCGATGCCAATGAGTATCGATTTATACCGCTGATGCAAAAATACCTTGGAGATTTCATTACTGCAAAACGGCGTTCGAATAGCGTTGAGGTCCATATTCAAGTGATTCTGACCTCGAAAAAAGATTCGTTTATGGATCAAAATTTGGTAGGCACCGCTGATCCAACAAATGGTGATTTACATTTTAAAGGGTATAGAGTGTTGAAAGACCGGTATTTTCAACTCGTAAAAATGGAATCCAGCAAAATGCCCATGCCCGATGGCTATTGGTTAACGGTCACGCCGGTTGAATTATCGGCATACGATGGCAAACTGGATATAGCAATCCGCAAAGATGGAAATCTTGTGTTTAATACATTGGTTAAGACACTTGATGATGGGGTAGCAGTTATTGGTGGTCCCCAAATTAACGATGGCATGCTTCTGCTCCGCATACAAACGGATTTCCATAAGGAGGATCAATAGCGTTTTATACTAGCATTTTAACTACTTATATATTTTTTTCTACGATTTTGATTTTTTACTCAAATTGTTTTATAAGTATTATTCATTTAAGTTCTGACCTTTTCAACCGCTCTGAATTCGCTCGTTAAGTTTCATATTGCCCAATTGATATGGTTACCCAAGTACGGAAAGGAAATTGCGATGGGAACATTATTATTTCGATCTCTGGATCGATTGTCGTTTGCCGCATTCTGCGTGGTCGTATTTCTGGCACTGGACCATCAACCGGTCATGTCACAGTCAGCGGTCAACAGCGAAGAAGCTGTGGATGCACAGAACCAGCCATCGGAATCGGATTGGAAAGTGATTGCCACCAGCCCCGGGGTTACAATTGTCACAGAGGAACTCAAGCGTCCGGGAAAAGTGATGACGGAAGGAGATCTTTCCGACGAAACCGTTACGGAATGGTTATGGGACCGAAATCTTGAGGAGGGCAGAAATCTTAAAAAAGGAAAACTGCTTTATGTCAGCGTCGGAACCTCGTCGGTGCGGGCAGAACCTTCGGACCCCAAATTTATAGATAGCCGTTTTCTGGCGTTTCAAAGAGCTGAGTTAATGGCGAAGGCCAAGACCGCGATTTTCCTAGGCACTGATTTAACGACCGCACGTGGCGCCTCGGAAAGAGAAATCAATCCGAAAGAGCGGGCCGCCCTGGAAGAAATCATGAATACCAGCCCGACGCTTCAAAAAAATACGGAAATGATGAAAGTTTCGGACTCGATATACGAAATTTTAGACAAAGCCAAGACCCTTGCATCCGCAAAACTCGATAAAGCAATAGAGAATACAGGTGTTGATGTTAGCGAGGAACAACAGGCGGCAGCCGATAGAAAAGCGGCGGGTAAAGCCAAGAAAAATAAACAGGCACGCCTTAGAAATATCAGTGAAGCATCAATGAAGGCTTCAGCCGCAGCGTTTAGTGAAGTACAGGGAACCCAGGTCATTCAAACTTTCGAAGGTTCATATAGGGGTGGTTATCAGGTAAAAGTCGTTACACTGTGGTCCCAAAACATGCAAAAAATGGTTGATAGCATGCTTTCCGGTAGCGCCCCCAACGGGATGACAAGGAAGAATGCCAAGGCCGAAGTTACCAGACAATTACCTGAAGATCCAAATCAGATGGCTATTTTAACCGGTGTCCGTTCCTACATCAATCAGGAAGGCGAAAATGTTTTATTGGCCGTCGGACAGTCCGGCGTGGAGATAACCGGTGGACGCAAAGATATTGCTTATGAAAGGGCTGGAAAAAAGGCGCGGTTAAGAGCAATGGCAGCCATGCGAAATTTCATGGGCGAAAAAGTTGCATTCGAAGCCAACGAGGAACTTGCCGAGATCCTTGCTTTGTATGCGGCAGAAGAGGACGGCAATGGGGAGGGCGAACAAGAATATAAATCGGTCAGTCAATTCAGTGAAAAAGTACAGGCTGCCGCGAGCAAGCAGAATGTGGCGGGGTTGCATGGATTGGCTACCCGTGAATTAACTCATCCGTTTACAGGCAAGCCCATGGTCATCAAGGTGATGGCATGGTCACCATCTTCACAATCCATGGCAAAAGAGGTCAAAAAGGCCATTGATTATAAGCCAACCAAATCACAAAGCAAGGAAGCGACAACCAAAAACGGAAAGGCCACCACTACTGAGACGGAAGCGCGTAAAGGCGTGATTACTGGCAAGGGTGCGGATGAGGACGCTTATTAATAAATATAAACATACTTCTGGATAGAAATGATAACGGCCTTAAAAATAATATCAATCAACTTTTTAATACTCTCTATTTCTTGGGTAACCCCTTGCAAAGGAAATACCTTAGATGAATTTCGCGAAATAAACATAGATCACCGTTATCATGACCTTTTGACATCAGATCCGGATTTCATGCAAGAGGGCGGCGCCCAAATATTTAAAAATCGTAATGGTAAAATCGTGCTGATCAGCATTGCTAAAGTTTTTCCAGAAAACTACGTATCGAGCATGCTTCCCGGAATGATCAGGAAAGGTGAAATTCGGGCAAAAGCCGCCATTCTTGAATTGGGTAGCAATATTGAAATATCCGCTGCAAGGGGCGGTAATGATAAAAGCCACTCCGGAAATACTCTTTCTCAAAACAATTCTTTATCATCTTTTTATCATACAACCGCAGTTCAAGTTGAAGGAAAAATAAAACAAATGTCTGTCATCGGCACCTGGTGGTCAATGAACCGTGGCACTTTTTTTGTTGCCGTTGGCGACTTGATGGTGGCGAATACAGTTAACAATTATTCTGAATTTGATGATTTATCGGCAAATGCACTGGAAACAAAAAAAATCATCGAAGCTAGCGAACCATTTTTAAGCCTTCTTAAAGCGTCTCCGGATTTGATTGTTCATGGTGGCGCAAGAGGCTTTATCCTGCCAAATGGTGATCGGGTTCTTATATCCGTAGCCTCGACTATTATTAAAAGTGACATACCAAAGGCAATAAAATTAGCGCGGTACAAAGCAATTCGAACGTTACTGGGACAAAAAAAAGGAATTAATTTCTATCAAGCCGAAGGGCTTCAAAACATCGAAACACAAATTATTAAAGGCAATAAAGTAGAATTTGTGATGATAGAAGATTTTTTAAATATTCACTCGGAAAGTGTGAAAGGAAAGTTACATGCATTGCCCATAGTGGCAACCTGGATGGACAGGAATCAAAAGGCACTATCTGTCGCTATTGGCAATTTTTCTTCAATGTGAAAATAGTAAACGCTTTGAGGTCAAAAAATGAAAAAATCTAATTTTAGCTTCGTTACGGTTACTTCAGGACAGATTTCAATTTCCATTTTTCCATTAGCAATTTATTTGGCCGTGGTTTTATTATCTCTGACATGGGTTGGCTCGGCACATTCAAAATCGAACGTTCAAAATAACATTTCGGAACCATATACAGAAACAGAATTTTTAAAACAAAAACAAAATTTATTAGATAATTATGATAAAAATAAAAAACAGGTAGAAAAGGAAATAGAAGAATTAAAAGCCGAAGAAAATAAATTGCGAAGCGAATTAAACGAGTTATCTAATGAGGAGTTCAGCAGTGGAATAATTTCTTATATTTTAAGTTTAGGAGGTATGGCGTCAATTATTATTTTATGGTTTTTTCCTTTAATGGTATTGAATCATTTTTTATTTTTAATAATTAAAGAAAAAAACCTGTTTAATAAGTATAAAAAGATATTTGTTATAATGTTAGTAATCTTTGAGGCACTTTTCTTTCTCCCATTGGTCGTTTCCGCGCAAACGACTGATATGACGTACAGCGATACGCAAAATTTAGATAATGATTTTCTGGATCCTTTTGAACAAAAGCTTATGAAAGCGAATAAATTATTAACATTGGAACCCGTCGAACGATTTATATACATAATGGAAAACTCTGAAAATAAATTTATAGAGGTCCCCATAATAGAAGTTAAGGACTCTACATTTAAGCCGTTTTCCGGAAAACTTCGCAGGGATTCGGCAAAATATTTATTCACTTTGGCTTCATTTTATCAAGAAACCTCTGCCGAAGGAAAGATTCAAAGGACGTTAAAGGCATTAAATGATGTGAATCTATCTTCCAAGGATATGAAAGATGAGGCGATTGAAGCAATATATCGTAAAAGCATGCAGGTACTCATACAATACGGTCAAGTTCTTGAGGCTTCACGCTCTGCCGAGCGCCTTATACATATCCTCGTTTCTCAAAGCAATGTTAAGAAGTTAATCGATTTGGCTAAATTTCTCGATAGCAACCAGATGGGAGACTCGTCTCGACTGGCTTTGGAAAGCGCGCCTCTGGCAGCCACGGGTATAAAGCAGATTTTGGATTTGGCACAATATTTAATAGGAACTGGCCCAAAAGGAGCGGCGGAAGCAGAGAATTTATTATCGCAGGCGGTAGAAAGGTGCAAGAAAGCTGAAGATTTAAAACAAATTATAGCCTTTAGCATTAAGAATAATCAAAGCAGCAAAATTATTGACATAGCCTCTACGCGGCTTGGAAATATCAAATGCAAATTGGACGAGTACCTTTCAATTGCAGAGTATCTAATAGAAAACGGTTTGCGGGAAAATGGCGTAAAGCTTTTAAATGAAGCAAAAAATAAAATTAACAAATTTACAAATCTTTATAAAATTTCAGAAACGGCATTACGTCTTCAATTATTTCCTTTGGCAGTGGATGTACTTGAAAAAGCCGTCATTGTTTCACCATCATTACGTAATGAAATGATCGCTGTTCCTGATTTTATAGAGCCAAACAAAGTCCCCCACAAACCATTGCAGATTTCTTTCTTAACGTATATCGGCATTGTATCGCAAATGGCTAAACAAAACGATACGGCTGGAGCCTATTATGAATTTACCCCCGATGAACAAATAGATAAAATTATTAGCAGCCATGGTTACAATATAAATGGGAATATTAATAATATTTTTTTTCTTAAGCAATACTGGGAAAAAACAAAACCTGCAAAGCTGGATTTAATCAAGCCCATATATGCTCATTTACAAAAAAACATATTGCGGGATATTGCTGCAGCAAACGAACAGGATTTAAATGGACTCAAACAGCAAATTGAAAATCTTGAACAGCGAAAGATCGAACTTAAAGATCGCATTAAGCAAATCAGAAAAAAACTATTTAAACAAAGATTATCCAATTTTTTTAATACTCTTAGAGCTTTCGCTATTTTAACATTTTTGCTTATAGTTCTTATCGGCTGCATTGTGAAGGGAATACAGGCTGCAAAATTAGTCACAAGATTCAAATTTTACGCTGGCTTTAGTAAAACTATTGAATCATTGGGATGGAGTAGCATTTTAAGTGTAATTGGTGTGTTATTTGGTGCTACAATAGTTTTAAATGCTCAGTTGCTGCAAATTTTTCATAATATTCAACAGAATGTTGAATGCAAAACAACAAAATAAATATTTGGATTAGCGATTACTGAAATTGATTTGTAGTATTTCTTAAAGCAACAAATTAGGTCGATTAATATTTGTAAGGGGGTTAGTATGCGCATAATTTTATTAAGCTTGTTTGCTTTTTTTACATTTAGTTGTGCAAATTCAAATGAAAATTTTAATTTTGGTAAATTTGTTGAAGATTTTACAGGAATATATATGACGGATGAAGTAACGCCAGAAAATGAAGAGGAATTTAAAATGGTTCCTTTTGAGAAAGTAATAAATCCAACATTCCAAAAAAATTTAACCGGAAGATTGAGATTTGTTGCACGATACAAGGGAACGGCCCCAAATGCAAAAGTTAGAGTGAGTGATCATGTCACATTAAAACTCTGTGATCCCACCCGCAACAATGTGTGTTCCGAAAGAATTATTATCCCAGAAAAAAAATCCGAAATAATTTTTAGCTTTTCTGAAAATACTAAAGTTGATGTCTTCGGGACTATTACAGAGACCTCCGGCACAAAAGTTGGTGGGACAACAGTTGATCATTCTCAACTTGGCGGCATTGGAGGTATTACTTTTTTTAAAGTTTGGTCTATTAGAAAAAGTGATGGTTCATACAAAAACAAAAGAATCCAAAGCAACACCAATCAAGATAAAACAGTATATAATATCCAAAAGAAACTAGCTGAATTAGGTTATAACCCAGGCCCTGCAGATGGTATTATGGGTGGAAAAACCAGGAAAGCTATCAAACTTTTTCAACAGGATAATGATCTTACTGTCGATGGATTGCCTACGGAGTCCCTGCTTTCTATACTTAAAGAATCCAAACCCAAAAAAGTTACAAATAAGCTTTCAGAGCAGATTTCAAAAACAAATAGAGACATCAAATCCTCTGACTCGAATGACCAAATTATATTGAATGACATATCAAATGATCCGATTTCCGATGAATCATCAGAAATTTTACCTGAAAAAACTGAGGAACAACAACCTGCCGAGGCTCCAGCCAAAAAAATTCTACTTGTTTCCACCAAAGGCAAAATCAAAATATTCTCTAAACCAAATCCCATTGCAAGCGTTATAGGATCCATTTCTCCAGGTAAAAAAATAGATTTTATAGAAGTTGTCGGTAATTTTTATCGTATTAATTACAAAGGCAAAGATGGATATATTCATAATAGTTTTTGCACCGTAAACAATTGATTTTATAATTATCGATAGAGTCTCGTTAGTATGGCTTTTCATTTTCTAAATGCTTCAATGATCTTATATAAAGAGTGAGTCTCCTCCCGCATAGCGGGAGGCCTCAAGAAGCCCCCCCCCGAGGGGGGCGGTTACGTAAAGGAAAGCCCCAAAGGGGCTATTGGTTATTCATCAAATTCAAAGTCCATTTGATCTTTCTCGGACTTTTCCTGCTCACGGATGTATTTGCGTATGGTTTCTTCATCCAAACCTACTGTGCTCACACAATATCCTCTGGACCAGAAATGCAGCCCTGTGCTTCGTTTTGTCTTGAGCAATTTCCTGTGGATCAGCACAGCACTCTTCCCTTTCAGAAAACCAATTACAAATGCAATACTGAATTTTGGTGGAACGCCCAGACACATGTGGATGTGGTCTGGCATCGAATGTCCTTCGATCAGTTCCACGCCACGTTGTCGGCACAAATCGCGTATGATTTCACCTACGCGCTGTCTGAATTTTCCGTACAGCCTCTTTTTACGGTACTTTGGAACTATGACCACATGGTATTTGCAATCCCAACGTACGTGCGATAAACTTTGCCAATCGTGCATAGGTTCTTCCTCCTCATGTCCCTTGTGGGGCTTTCCGGAGGAAGAGCCTATTTTATTTCTCACCGGATCGGTAGAACCTTTCCGGGTCCACCACTGGAAGTGGTGGATTTAGGCCAGATTAAAAGATTTTATCGTAAAGTACCGCATTGATTAGCCTATTTCAACTATTTAACGGCAAAATTGTAAGGAGTCTCTTTATATGCCCTGATAAGAGAGGAAAATTGCCAACTTACTTTACCACCAGAGAAAAAACACAGGTATACTCTCCTTGAGAAATGGTGGGTAGAATAACCTGCCATCCCGCCGTTACACCCAGGCCCTTTTTTAAAGTCAGCCAATCGAAATCGGTCTGTTCATAAGGATGTTGCAGGATTTATTAACTTGGGGCTTTTTATAGCCCCAGATCGTTCGCTTTTTATTTTTTTACTGCATCAACAATATTCTTATTTACATCACCAACAGTTTCGCCGAAACTCTTATTGTCCGAGCCTTCCATCCCCTCGCCAATCCCACCATAGATATCCGAGGCCAGATTCGTTCCGCCCTCAAAGGCTGTCCCCTTTCCGAATTCCCGTAATTGATTCGAAAATCCGGATAAAAAGCCCCCCGTCCTAGACATAAGCCCCTTACCTTTTGATTGCCTTTTTTGTGGCTGGGCCTTGGCCTGTACCGTTTTTTGGGATTGAACAGGTTGATCGACTTTTGAGGATTGTACGATTCCAAGTGCTTGAGCAGTAGCAAGATCCAATTTTCCGGAAATTTGCAGCCCTTCGTTTCTCTGAAAATTTTTTAGCGCATTCGCTGTATTTTTCCCATAGACTCCATCCACCGCTCCGGCATCATAACCGTTTGAATTGAGTTTTTCCTGAGCATGTCGCATCGCTTGCGAACTTCCATGGTCACTGTTTGTAGTGTTTTCAGGAGTTACAAACGACAAAGGACTGAAAGGAATTACGGAACATCCGCAAAACGCTAAAGAAAAAAATGTAAAACACAATACAAAACCTATAAATTCAAAATTTCTCTTCATGGTGCTTCTCCTTGCTTTTAAAAATTATTTCACGGTGCCAAAATTTGATAGAAAACGGCAAATCCAAAGCAAATGACCAAAAATAGACCCAAATGAGCTTCTGTTTGATGATGTAGACGTAGCTTTTCCGGATTTATTCAAACGAAAAATAGACGATTCAAATTTTGGTTTCCATGAGAATCGTATTTTGTAAAGACTTGCGCCATGCTGGATTCCAAAATTTGAACCCCGTTTGGATTGTCGATCTCACCGCATCTACGGCGTTAGATGCCTTCCCGCATAAGCTACTATAACGGGAAGACCTCTGTCTTGTATATGCGGCAAGCTCGACAATCGTCTACTTTAGGCCAAACACTGATGGGAAAAAAATAAAATAATGATGATGGTCACTATTTTAATTTTTCTTTGAAGAAAAATTCTTTCTTGCCGTCTAATGCAACAAAAATGGAGAGAAGAAGAAAGGTGATAGAAAAAGTTTCTTCGCTTAAAATCGTGAATATATCAAGGAGATGGATTATGCGGAAACATTTTAAAGGGCACAAGATATTGAAAGAACAAATTCAAAAGCTTCTACTAATTACCTTAACCCTTTTTATACTAGTAAGTATCGGTTGCGGTGGTGGTGGTGGCGGTGGGAATGGAGATGGGAATAGAGATGAGGTCGTAAGTAATGATGGAAACAACAATTCACCTGTAGCCCAAATTATTACGCCCTCAGCGGAAAGCATCTTTAACATCGATGATGAAATTCAATTCACAGGTACTGGGAATGACGCTGAAGATGGTGAATTAAGCGGTATATCTTTAGTTTGGAGTTCTGATATTGATGGTCAAATCGGAACCGGCGGGACTTGTTCTATAGATTTTTTAGGTGCAGGCACTCATGATATTACATTGACCGCTACGGATTTGGGTGCTTTGACGGGCATGGACACTATTTCCATTACTATCAATCAGACCGATACTTCCGCTGCTGGCAAATTACCAGACACCAGCCAAATTACTTCATACACCGATACATTTGGCGAAGACTCAGATTACATTATAAATCCTAAATCTTACACCAAACTGGACGAAAGTGGAAATGAATTGTCGGATAGTGCGACACAATGGGGAATGGTGAGAGACAATGTAACTGGCTTGATTTGGGCAAACAAGAAAGACGATGGCAGCCTTCATGACAAGGATAAAAATTATCCCTGGCATAGGGTAGAAGATCGCTTCATTGCCCAACTAAACGCTGAAAGTTTTGGTGGTTGCAACAACTGGCGGGTACCCACGGTAAAGGAGTTATCTTCATTGGTTGATGCCGATAGCCCATCTCCGGGACCAACAATTGATACAAATTATTTTCAGAATGTACAAGACTCCGAATATTGGTCTTCGACTCCTCGTCGAAATAGCACTATGAGGTGGGCTGTCAACTTCCGTAACGGACACGTAAGTTATATATGGGAGTCATACTACCATTATGTATTTGCTGGTCAAGGTTCACAGACTGAGAATAACTTAGTCGACAATGGTGATGGAACAGTGACCGATCAGCAAAGCGGGCTAATGTGGCAACAATCAGAAACTGATGAAATGACTTGGGAAGAAGCTTTACAGTATTGCGAAGACCTTGAATTAGCCGGTTATAGTGACTGGCGGCTGCCCAACCGTAACGAATTGCAATCCATAGTCGACTACTCAGAATTGTTCACTCGACCTATCGATACTGTCGCTTTTCCGGGTGCTATAGGACGCGACCATTATTGGTCTTCGACTTCTCATGCAACGTATCAAAATTCTGCGTGGCGTATTTATTTCGGTTATCAAGGTGGTGGGGTCAGCTATAGAGCGAAGTTCGACTCCTACTCCAGTTATGTACGTGCTGTGCGCACTGTGCAGCGATAAATGATTTGGCAAAAAGAGTTGTTTTTTCTTTGAATAAAAACTCCTCCTTGCCGTCTAATTAAATAGAAAAGACGGAAGGAGGTGATAGAAAAAATCCATCGTTTAAATGAGAGCAAGTCAAACATAACATCATTAATGATTACCAGGAGGAGTGAGATGAAAAAATTTATATTGTCGATCTTTATTGTGCTTTTTTTCAATTCAATCTGTTTAGCGCAGGATAACTTGGCGACACTTTATGGTCAGGGATCAGTAGAAATAAGCACAAATTTTATAGGCTCAATGTTTGGAGTGGCGACTGTACCTGCAATCGGCTATTTTATCAATGACAACATCGAAGTAAGCGGGGCACTTCACTGGGAGGATGGAGAAATTGACGATATTGATTACGATGCTTTGGGTTTTTCACTTTTAGGATTATATAATTTCAATCCCATAGGTAAGAATAAAAATTTAGTTCCCTTTGCTGAAGTTGGCATTCACATGATGGATATGGATGTCGAAGGGATAGAGGCTGTTGACACAACAAGTTTTTTAGTCGGTGGCGGGATTAGATATCATATCACAAAGAATTTCAGCGTTAACGCCATATTTAACTATTTAATGGGAGATTTGGAATACAAACGAATTGGAATTGGATTTTCAGTTTTTAGTTTTTGATATATTAGTGGAATTTTTAAAGCGTTCTTACCAAAAAGACTGCATTTGCATAAGATCTTCCGGCCTTGATCATCGTTTCGGACAAAGGTCCATGTCATCTCGCTCCCACGCTCTGCGTGGGAGCACTGAATTTTTCATATTATTGAAAACAATTTTATTTCCTTTGAATAAAAATTCCTCCTTATCGTCAAAGCTATTAAAACGTGATGTGCAATTTTATAATCAAGGCTTTTGTGGGAGAGGATATTACAAACAAACAATCGGAAAATAAAAAGGAGAAACAATGGGATCGTATGTAGACAGCAACCTGACAAAAGACGAACTGGTAGTTTACGAGGCGAAGTTACACTGGATGATATTTATATCCTTTAAAGCCTTGCTGACACTCTTTATAGCACCTGTCATTCAAACCTTAACAAGCGAGTTCGCAATTACAACAAAGCGGGTTATCATCAAAGTTGGCTTAATTTCGCGGCGAACCTTGGAAATGAACCTCAACAAAATCGAAACAGTAAATGTTAACCAGAGTGTTTTGGGTCGTATTCTCGACTATGGCACAGTAACAATAGTTGGAACGGGTGGCACGAAAGAGTCGTTTAGCTGCATTTCAGCTCCATTGGGTTTTAGAAAAAAATTTCAAGAATTATCATAGTTTATAACACGCCTTTCCCACAAGCTTTACTCTGATAATTGGACAACTATAACGTCAACAAATGGTTGGAAAAAGAAAATGTGGAACGACGGTGCGGGCGATGGTAATGATAGCAACGGAAATGAAGGCGGCGGATGCTTTATAAAAGCTTTAGGAAATTGGTATCGATAATACGGATAATATCGGTAGCGATTGCGGGGATATGATGAACATGACGCTCGGCCTTGATCATCGTTTCGGCCAATGGTGAGGGTGTTGTAGGTTCCCACGCAGAGCATGGGAACCAGGTGGTCTCTCCGGCCGAAACGATGATCAAGGCCTGACGCTCCCACTAATGCTTAGTCAGCGCGCTGTAAACCCTCACCAGCTTATCCGGCAGATCCTGAACATTGCCGATGAGAGTATGGTGGGTTTGGCCGTAGAGACGGTCCAATTGGCCGTTGTCGCTGATGTTGACGGTGATGGCCTTCACATGGATGCCGGCGGCGCGGGCCTCCATCACGGCCCGACGGGTGTCTTCCACGGCGTAGGCGCCCTTGTACTCCAAATCGTTGGGAAAACCGTCACCAAGGATCAGGATCAGCCGCACCCGCGCCTGGAGATCGGCCAGCCGGGCCGTAGCATGCCGGATGGCGGCGCCCATGCGCGTGCTGCGCTGGGGAGCCATGGCGCCGATGCGCCCCATAATCGAGGCGTCAAAGGTCTCATCCAGATCCTTGATCCGATAGTAATCCACCCCCAGCGGACCGGTTCCCGAAAAACCGGCGATGGCGAACCGGTCGCCAACCACCCGGAGGGCCTCGCATAAGAGCACAATGGCTTGCTTTTCCACATCCAGCACCCGTGTGCCGAGATCATCCACGGCATTGGCCGTGGAGCGCGAAAGATCGACCAAAAGCAGGGCCGCCACGTCCCGAATCTTTTTCGTGCGTTTGATGAACAGCCGGTCCGAGGGCATCAGGCCGGCCTTTTTGTCCACGGCATAATCCAGCAGCGCCCGGTAATCAAAAGCATCGCCGTCCCGCCACTGGCGCAGGATGGTCAGCTCCTCGGGCCGCAGCAGTTCAAAGGCGTATCGGATGCGCCGCACCAGTCCATGAAACCGTTCCAGGGTGCCTTCGTAAAAACCGGAGTTGCCGGGCTTGATCTCATGTTCCAGAACCCTTGCCCGGTCCGGGATATAATCGCCCATGGAAGCGTCCCATTCCCGGTAACGAAAGGCATTGGCCGTGTCTTCGTCTTCCGCGTTGGTCGCCAGGGCATGATCGCCAAGCAGCGCGGCGAGATCGAGCGCAGCGGGATCGGCGGCACCGTTGCCATTGGCTGAAGGATTATGGGAGACGACCAGGACCGTGAGATCGTCCGCCGAGATCTGGCCGCTTTGCCGAACCAGCAGACGATGGATATCCGAGCGGAGAACCCGGATGTGGCGCGTTTTCAATTGCCGATGAAGATCCGTGGCCAGGCGGTGATAGGCGGTGTGAAAGGGGCCGAAAAAATCGGGCTCAAAGCAGTGGCCAAAGGGCAGCCGCAGTGGTTCATAAGCATCCGTCCCACCGCAACCGAATCCTTCCATCAGCGGTTCATAATACTCACGGGTCAAGCGCGCACTGGTTTCGACAGCATCGTTACCGGCGGCCATTTCCCGTTCGAACCCGTCGATCATGGTTCTGAAAACCGCCGGCCGGGCATGGCGAGCCCGCAGCGCCTCCCCGCATACCAGATCCTGATAAACAGGCAAGAGGGTTCCTCCAGCAACACCACCTGTTTTTCGGTGCAATCCCGCGTCGGCGAGGGCCGCCTCGATCCGGCGGGACAAACCGGGATAACGCTGCCGCACATGCCGGGCAATGCGGGCCTGCTCGAAAAGGGTAAACAGATCCAAGGCCGCTTGAAAATTTTCGAACCGGCTCACCAACTTTTTCAGATCGGAATCGACATCAGCGGTTGGGGAGGTCGTGTTATCGTCGCCGAGCGCTTTTTCCACATCCAGATCAAAGGTGCCGAACTCGATGGCGCCGGCCTCCAGCCGAACCAGCAGCTTGAGCAAATCGACATTGGCTTTCTTTTTCTCCAGAAGATCCGTTTCGCCCGGCAGATAAATGATTCGGCCGTCGCAGCGCACCAGCTGTGTCCCGACGGCCCCAAGCGGGCGCACGGCCACGGCCAACCCGGTACGGGCGTTCAGGTAGCGCTCCAGCGCGGCTCGAACTTCCCCGAGGGGCACGGCCACCTGCAAATCCCGGCACAGGCTTTTGGCCTGACGCGAGTCAAGGGAGAGAAAGCGCCCCCCCGCCTCCGAGTCTTTTTCATAACGCTCAAAGGCCCGATCCAAAAATGCATCCAGGGCGGTCTCTTTTAAAAGGTGCAGCCCGGCGGCCAGCCCCTGAAGGTAATCGTCGGCCAGGTGCTCGTCTTCCTCGATGACACGAGTCAACCCCCGGATTTGCCAGAGGCGACGCCGCACACTGAACCCGGTCACCGCCCGCGGCAGGGTATGCGTCAGATAAACGCAGCGGTTGTAGGTGATGTCCAGCTGGTAGGTGACACTCAGCAAATCGATGAAAGCATGGGCGCTGGCCAGATCGTTCTGCCCGATCAGTGTGCTCAGGGCTTCGAGGGGCGCTTTGAGGGTATAGGTGCCTTTGCCCAGCATGATATGCGTGGCATCCTCGAAGCTCTTGACCAGACCTTCATCCCCGCACAGCAGCACGGGAACCAGGTGCCGGGCAAACAGGGCCGCCAGGGTGGGTCCTCTGGTCGCCGCTTTTTCCACCCACGCCAGATAGCGGGCCAGTTCGGCCGCACCTCCTCCGGCCAGCATGCGCCCCAAACCATCGGCCAACATACGCCCAAAGGAAAGCTCCTGGGCCAGGGCCGAAATAACGGTTTCGGTCAGGGCTTTGAGACGTCGGATATCCACCGGCAGGGTCACGCCGGACAAATGCCCACGCATTTTATCGGCGGCTTGGGGGTCGGCAACGGCCAGATGGTCCATCAGGGTGGCGACGGATCGGCCGCTTTCGGCAAGGTGGGGGTAATTCATGTCAGAGCAAATCGTCGATGAGATCGGCCAGGGTTTCCTGCAGTCGGTCGTCATCGGTCAGCGGCTGGCAAAGGGCGGTTGTGCAGGCGGCCTTGAAATCGATTCCCCGGCGAATCAGGCCGGCAGCATAAATCAGAAGGCGGGTGGAGGCACCCTCGGTCAGGCCGTGTTCCCGGATATTGCGGATTTTGCCTGCCAGGGTGACCAGACGCCGGGCCGTGTCGGGGTCCACCCGTCCCTCGGTGGCAACAATCTCGGCCTCGGCTTCCGGCTGGGGGTAATCGAAATTAAGCGCCACGAAGCGCTGCCGGGTGCTTTGTTTTAAATCCTTGAGTACGGATTGGTAGCCCGGATTGTAGGAAATCACCATCAAAAAATCGGGATGGGCCTGAATCACCTCGCCCTTTTTGTCGATGGAGAGAATCCGACGGTTGTCCGTCAAGGGATGAATCACCACGGTGGTATCCTTCCTGGCCTCCACCACCTCGTCCAGATAGCAGATGGCCCCCATGCGCACGGCCCTGGTCAGCGGGCCGTCCACCCATACGGTTTCATCGTCCTTGAGCAGATAACGCCCGATCAGGTCCGAGGCGAACAGGTCCTCGTGACAGGCCACGGTGATCAGCGGACGCCCCAGGCGGTAGGCCATGTGTTCAATGAAGCGGGTTTTGCCGCACCCCGTGGGCCCCTTGAGCATCACCGGCAATCGCGCCGCGGCCGCGGCTTCGAACAAGGCGACCTCCTCGCCGGTGCTCAAGTAAAACGGTTTTTCGTCGATGGTATGGGAAATGTTGGCTTGATGATTGTCCAGCATGCAATTGTCCTATTTGGTTGTGTTGGCCGAACACTATTTGACATCGCGACAGGAGCGTATATATTTGCATTACTTTATTTTTTCAATCCGAGAAAAACAGACAACGCCCCAGCCGCCGTCCAAAGGAGAATACCATAGATTCCATGAATGATAAACCGATCAACGAGATGGTCCATAGCCTTGAGTGCGAAGGCAAACAAGTCACCCTGGTGGGCACCGCCCATGTATCCAAGGACAGTGTCGCCCTGGTGAAGTCCGTCATCGAAGAAGTCCGGCCCGACACGGTTTGTGTGGAACTGTGCGAAAGCCGGGCCCAGGCCATCCGCCAGAAAAAACGCTGGCAGGAAATGAACATCATGAAGGTGATCAAGGAGAAGAAAGCCTTCCTTCTGTTGTCCAACCTGATGCTGGCCTCTTTTCAGAAACGCATTGCCGACAAATTGGAGGTCGCTCCGGGACAGGAGATGATCGAGGCCATGACCTCCGCCGAAACCGTCGGCGCGGATATCTGCATGGCGGACCGGGACATTCGCACGACCCTCTCGCGCACCTGGCGCAGCATGGGGCTGTGGGGCAAGACCAAACTCATTTTCCAGTTGATTCTGTCACTTGGCGACGTGGACGAAATCAGCGAAGAAGACGTCGAGAAGATGAAGCAGCAGGACATGCTGGCTTCGGTTCTGGAAGAGGTGGGCAAATCCTTGCCACAGGTCCGTGAAACGCTGATCGATGAACGGGACCGTTATCTCACCGAAAAAATCCGCACCGCTCCCGGAGAAAACATCGTGGCCGTGGTTGGCGCCGGGCATGTGCCGGGCATCAAGGCCTCCTGGGACAAGGAAATCGATCTGGCCGCCCTTTCGGCCATGCCGCCCAAAAGCGCGGTCAGCGGATTCTTGAAATGGTTTATCCCGATTTGCATCTGCGGATTGATTGTCTACGGCTTTTTCCGAGGCGGCGCATCGGCCGGCGCCGATATGGTGACCTGGTGGGTCCTGGCCAACGGTATCCTGGCCGGTCTGGGCGCGCTGATCGCCCTGGGACACCCGCTCACGATTCTGGCCTCCATTCTGGCGGCCCCACTGACCTCCCTCAACCCCATGGTCGCCGCCGGCTGGGTATCCGGCCTGGTGGAGGCGTTCTCCCGCAAACCCAAAGTGATCGATTTCGAAAACCTGCCCAACGACATTCTCTCGGTCAAGGGCTTCTGGCGCAACAAGGTGACCCGTGTGCTGCTGGTGGTGGTGTTCACCAACCTGGGCAGCTCCCTGGGCACGTTTATCGCCATTCCCATGATGATGAAATATCTATGACGGCGTTTCGTATCCATCGCTCTTGAACCAGAACCGTTTTCAACACTTTTCTTGTCGTGACATTTGCGTAATCAGGCGTTAGTGGTGTACAACCTTCACCCATGATGCCATTCCAGAAACGGCCCGTTGGGCATCGCACCCCCGAAAGCTCATATGTGATGCAAACGCCATGGTTGATGAGCGCATTACAGCCAAAACGATCCTTCCGGCTCCGGCCGGGGTAATCCCCCGCCCACGGTTGATCCGGAAGCTGACCGCCGCCCCTCGGGCGCGCGTGGTGCTGATTACCGGCCAGGCGGCCCAGGGCAAGTCGATCCTTGCCGCGGAGCTGGCCCGCCGGCCCGGCCCGACCTGCGCCTGGATGAGCCTCGACGATGCGGATCATGATCCGGCCAACCTGTTCCGTCTACTGGTTCACGCGCTGGGAAAAGCGTTGCCACAGCTGAATGTGGCCCCTTTCCTCAAAGACCCGCCCATTGCCCCGGACAATCGATTCGGAGCCGAATGCATCCTCGAAATGACCGACAAACTCATGGCGGCGTGTGACGCCACAACACCGCTACGACTGATCATGGATGGAATCGAGGCATGTAGGGGCACGCCCGAATGCCTTAAAATAGTGGAACGAATCCGGAGCACCCTCCCCCCGTACAGTTGTCTGATCCTCGTCTCGCGCGAAATACCGCCGCTGAAACTGGAAGCACTGCGCATCCATGGTAAACTGATCGAATTGACCAACGCGGACCTGTCCTTCACCACCGAGGAAACGTATCGGTTCTTCAACGATCTGCATGGTCTGCACATCGAACCGGCACAGGTGGCGAACATCAGGACGCTGACCGGAGGATGGGCCGGTGGCCTGGTACTGACACGGGAAGTTCTGCAGCATGTTCCCGCAGACCGGCGAGCGCTTTTCATCGAAAACGACCTGCCGAACGCCTTGCGCTCCGGCCGGTTGAACTATTTTGCCGAGGAGGTCCTTGCCCGCCTGGACGAAAAAACCCGAGACGTTGTCATCCGCTCGTCCATTTTCAACACAATCCGGGCACAGACGGCGGCTCGTTGTTTCCAAAACGATTCGGAAAAGGAGATCCAAGCCGTCCTCGAAACCATGGTCAGACGGAATCTGTTTACCCGGTCGTTCCACGATCCCGAAACCGGATGGGTATTTCGATACAATCCGCTGTTCCGCGATTTCCTGGCAGATACCTTCAACCGGACCCTTAACCGCGAAACCAGACGGGGACTTTTTCTCCGGGCGGCCGATGCGGCCTGGCGGGAGGGCGACCATAAACAAGCCGTCACCTTTTTTGTAAAGGCCGAGGCCTATGACAAGGCGGCGGCGGGGATCAAAAAAATCGCCATGCAACTGTCCGTTCAGGGGCGGTTCGCGGATCTGGCCAGATGGGTCGATATCCTTCCCGACGCGATCGTCAAAGACGACACGTGGCTGTTGTTCTGCAAGGCCCTGGCCCGACGAATAAGCGGCGGGCGCCGGAACATCCAGGCTTTCGGTAAAATTCACAAGCGTTTCAAGGGTGAACGGGACCAGCGCGGGCAGATTCTGTCCCTGGCCTTTCTCATCGAAGCGGCGGTTTTCGTCGGTCATCCTGTTTCGGAAATAGACCGCCGGCTGGACGAGGCCCGGTCCCTGTTGGAAGCAATGAGCGGAAACGACTACTATCCCTTCGCCAAGACGGTTCTGTGGATGCAGACGGCATTCGGCCATCTGTCGGCGGCCGTGGATCTTCAAAAAGGGTTGTCCGCCTGCCGCAACGCCTTACTGCTGGCCAACACCATCGGCAACGAATCCCTGACGGCGAACGCTACCATCATCCATATTTTTGGCCTGACCCTGGCCGGCGAACTATCCACGGCGGAGAAGGCATTGACCGCCATTGACCGCCTTGAGGAGGCGGCTTTTCCGGAATACCGCGCCCTGAAAAACATCGTTCACATACAACTGGCCCTCTCCCGGGAAAACTTGGACCGCGCGCAACGTCTACTGAACGCCAACCGAAAAGAGATCGACGCCTTTGGCCTGCTTTTTCTCTACCCAGTGCATTTGGATATAGTCGGCCAGCTCCAGATCCGCCGGCGCCGTTTCGACGCCGCGGCCGGCACCGCCCGTCATCTCAAGGATGTTGCCATGTTGGCCGCCAATCCCTTTTATCTCGGCCTGGCTTTGCAACTGTGGGCGTTAAGCGCCTACCACCAGGGGCGCTTCGAATCGGCAGGGCAATGGGCACATGCGGCGGGGGAAAAGATGGCCGAAAGATTGGGCGAAAGCGTCTACCGATTCCGATGCCGGTTAATCGAAGGCATGGCGAATTTTCACACAGGCGATCCGGACGCAGCCAGGCAGGCGCTGGCGGCGGTTCTGGATCACTTCCGCCAAGCCGGCAGCAGCTTGTCCATTGTGGAGGCGCACCTGGCCCTGTCACTGGTCGAGCGAAACGCGGGGAATACGGCCACAGCGAATCAGCTGCTGGAATCGGCCCTCGATTTGGCGGCGGCCAAGGGTTACCGGACGATGATACCGGCCCATGGAAGCAGACGGCCGGCAAGGATATTCCCGAGCACGCGCCGGCAACCGGCGCCATGATCGTTGCGGCCCGACCATTGATCGACATCCGCACCCTGGGCGGCTTCGAGGTTCGTCACATGGACGGCGAACCGATCACCAGCGATCAATGGAGCGGCAATCGCCAGAAGTTGATGCTCAAAGCCATCGTAGCCAACGACTGCCGCGACATTCCCAAAGAGACCCTCATGGATGCCGTCTGGCTGGACAGTGAAACGGCGGCGGCAGTGGGGCGTTTCAAAATCACCCTCCACCGGCTGCGCAACATCCTGGAACCGCACAGGACCAGTCACGGCCGTTCGTCCTGCATCTCCCTGAAAGACAATCGGGTCAGCCTGGACAATGAGCGTTGCCGGGTTGACGTCAACGCCTTTCTGGCGGCCTGTGACACGATTCGCCGGCACAAGCCGGACGAAGACAGCGACGCCTTTCTGGCGGCCTGCCGTCAAGCGGCCGATCTCTACTCAGGAGATTTTCTCCCGGAGGAACCATATCTGAGCTGGGTCGAAATAAAGCGTACGGCGTTGCGCGAGCGATATCTGAGAGTGCTCATGAAAATGGCAGTGCTTTGGGAGCAAAAATACGAATTGGACGAGGCGATCCGCTGCTGCTACAGGGCGATTCGGACCGATCCGCTGGCCGAGCACTTCCACCAGCGGCTCATGGTTCTGTTGTTGCGCCAGGGCCGCCAAAGCGAGGCGATCAAGGCTTACCGAACACTGAGAAAACGCCTCATGGAGGAACTGGACATAGAGCCCGACCTGGCGACGAAGCGAATCTATCGGGAAATAGACAAACTGAAAGCTGAAATCTGAAATTCCGGCATTTCATACGCCTCCTTAAAATCCTGCGTACTTACTCACCCTACCGGCTACGCAACGCCATACCTGAATGAGCAACCGGCTTGTATCCTTTTTGTACCCCGTACCGTGGTAGTAATATGCAGATTCTCCGGCCTTTTGTCGCAGCGAGATTCCCTGCTGATGAAAGGTTCGGGAGGCCGCCTGCCGATCCGGCACCTCCGGGCATGCGCCCGAACCTTCTCATCCCCTGCCCTGATCGAGAAAAAAAAGAACCACTCCTGTTTGGCCCGGAGACAACAACGCCATTTCTGGCAACCGGTTCACAAAACAAGGAGGAGGCTTATGGACCTCAATCGCAGACAGTTTATGCAGATCACCGGCGCCGGGGCGGCCGGCCTGGCCGTGGGCTGGTTGGGCTTCGACATGACCCCCGTCCGCGCCCATGCCGGTATGCTGAAAACCAAGTATGCCAAGGAAACCACCACGATTTGCTGCTATTGTGCGGTAGGCTGCGGTGCCATCGTGCACACCAGCAAACGCGGCGACGGCCGGGTGATCAATATCGAAGGTGATCCCGGCCATGTCATCAATCGCGGGGCGCTGTGTTCCAAGGGCGCTTCCTTGAAGCAACTGGCCGAGAATGAAAAACGGCTGACCGAACCCATGTACCGGGCACCTTATTCGGACAAGTGGCAATCAGTATCCTGGGAGTGGGCCCTGGAGAAAATCGCCCATCGCGTCAAGGAGACCCGCGACGCCGGCTTCACCTTTAAAAACGACAACGGCCAGGTCGTCAACCGCACCACAAAAATCGCCTCGGTGGGCAGCGCGGCCCTGGACAACGAGGAGTGCTGGGTCTACCAGGCCCTCATGCGATCCCTGGGACTGGTGTATGTCGAGCACCAGGCGCGCATTTGACACAGCGCCACGGTTGCGGCTCTGGCAGAGTCGTTCGGACGCGGTGCGATGACCAATCACTGGATCGATCTCAAAAACAGCGACTGCATCCTGATCATGGGAAGCAACGCCGCCGAGAACCATCCGGTCTCGTTCAAGTACGTTACCGAGGCCATGCAAAAGGGGGCCACCCTCATCAACGTGGATCCCCGCTTCACGCGGACCTCCGCCAAGGCGGACATCTACACCGCGTTGCGCTCGGGGACCGACATCGCCTTTCTCGGGGGCATGATCAAATACATCCTGGACAACGATCTGTACAACCAGGAATATATCTCCCTCTACACCAACGCGCCCTTTATCGTCGGGAAAAAATTCGGTTTCAAGGACGGTCTTTTCTCGGGCTACGAAAAGACGTCCAAAGGCCCGGCCTTGGGCAAGTACGACAAAAGCCGGTGGGCCTTCGATATGGACGACAGCGGCGTGCCCAAAATGGACCGCGCGTTGAAGCACAGGCGCAGCGTCTTCCAACTGCTGAAAAAGCATTATGGCCGCTACGATCTGAAAACCGTATCGACGGTGACGGGAACCTCCGAGGCCGACCTCAAGAAGGTGTACAAGACCTACAGCGCCACCGGCAAACGGGGCCAGGCCGGCACCATCATGTACGCCATGGGCTGGACCCAGCACACCGTCGGCACCCAAAACATCCGCACCATGGCCATCATCCAGCTCCTTTTGGGCAACATGGGCGTGGCCGGAGGCGGTGTCAACGCCCTGCGCGGCGAATCCAACGTCCAGGGCTCCACGGACCACTGCCTGCTGTGGCACATCTGGCCCGGCTACCTGAAAACCGCCAGGGCTTCCAACACCACGCTGGCGGCCTATAACAAAAAATGGACGCCGAGCAGCAACGATCCCCTGTCGGCCAACTGGTGGCGGAACTATCCCAAGTACAGCGTTTCCCTTCTCAAATCATACTTTGGCCAGGCGGCAAACACAGCCAACGAATTCGGCTACCAATGGCTTCCCAAGGTGGACGACGGGGTGGCCTACTCCTGGTTCGACCTGTTCGACGCCATGTACAAAAAGAAAATCAAGGGCTTTTTCGCCTGGGGACAGAACCCCGCGTGCAGCGGGGCCAATTCCAACAAGACCCGCCAGGCCATGACCAATCTGGACTGGATGGTCAACGTCAACCTCTTCGACAACGAGACCGGCTCGTTCTGGAAGGGGCCGGGGATGGACCCGGGCTCAATCAAAACCGAAGTGTTCATGCTGCCGGCCTGCGTTTCCGTGGAAAAAGAGGGCTCGATCACCAACAGCGGCCGCTGGATGCAGTGGCGCTACCAGGGGCCCAAACCGCTGGGCAACAGCCGGACGGACGGGGACATCATTCTGGAGCTTGGTGAGAAAATCAAAGAGGTGTACAAATCCGGCGGGGTCTTCCCCGAGCCGATTCTCAACCTCAAATGGGATTACGCCACCGACGGCGCCTACGATCCCCACAAGGTGGCCAGGGAAATCAACGGTTATTTTGTCCGGGATGTCACCATCAAGGGCAAAACCTATAAAAAAGGAACCCTGGTGCCCAGCTTCGCCTTTCTCCAGAACGACGGGTCCACCTCTTCAGGCAACTGGTTGTACTGCAACAGCTATACCGAGAAAGGCAACATGGCCGCCCGCCGCGGCCAGGATGACGCGGCCAACCAGATCGGCCTGTATCCCGAATTCGCCTGGTGCTGGCCGGTCAACCGGCGCATCATCTACAACCGGGCTTCGGTGGATGCCAAGGGCATTCCCTGGGACCGCAAGGACTGGGTGATCTACTTCAAGGGAAAAGAGCAGGGCGGCAAGTATGTCTCGAAAAAATGGATCGGCGATGTGCCCGACGGCGGCTGGTATCCGCTACAGAATCCGGACGGCTCCTGGCGGGACGATGCCAAATATCCCTTCATCATGCGCAAACACGGCCATGCCCAGATCTTCGGGCCGGGGCGGGCCGACGGCCCCTTTCCCGAGCATTACGAGCCCCTTGAATGCCCCGTCGAAAAAAACTACTTCAACGCCCAGAGGGTCAATCCCACGGCGGCGGTCTACGCCACCAAGGCCGATGCGCATTTCACCTGTGATCGTCGCTTTCCCTATGTAGGCACCACCTACCGGGTGTCGGAGCACTGGCAGACGGGGTTGATGACCCGTACCCAGGATTGGCTGATGGAGCTGCAACCCCAGATGTTCGTGGAGATGAGCGAGGAACTGGCAGCCATCAAGGCCATCGGTAACGGCGAACGGGTCATGGTCAAATCGGCCCGTGGACAGGTGGAATGCAGCGCCATTGTCACCAAACGATTCAAGCCGTTCGTCATCGGCGGCGTGACGATTCACCAGGTGGGCATCCCCTGGCATTACGGATGGCGCTGGCCGTCCACCGGCAAGGAGGAGAGCGCCAATCTGCTGACCCCATCGGCCGGCGATCCCAATACCCGTATTCCGGAAACCAAGGCCTTCATGGTCAATGTGGTTAAAGCCTAAAAGGAGGGAATCGGCATGGATTACGCATTTTTCGTAGATACCGAACGGTGCACCGGCTGCCGGGCGTGTCAGGTGGCCTGCAAACAATGGCACGACCTGCCCGCCGAGAAGACCCAAAACCGAGGCACCTTCCAGAACCCGCCGGACCTCTCTTTTAGCACCTACAAGCTGGTCCGCATGCAGGAAAAAGTCATCGACAACAAACTGCGCTGGCTTTTCATGCCCGAACAGTGCCGGCATTGCCTCTCACCCCCCTGCCTGGAAACCGCCGATGATGAGGAAGCCATCTACAAGGACGGGCAGACCGGCGCGGTGATTTTCACGGCCAACACCAAAAACCTGGATGCGGGAGAAATCATCGACTCCTGCCCGTACAATATCCCCCGCATGGCGGCCGACGGGACCCTGGCCAAGTGCGATATGTGCACCGACCGGGTGACCAACGGCCTGCCGCCGGCCTGTGTGCAGACCTGCCCCACGGGCGCCATGAACTTCGGCTGGCGGGATTATATGGTCTTCATGGCCGAGAAACGACTGGAAGAGGTGGCCCAAAAGCACCCCAAGGCCCAGTTGGTGGACGTCGACGATGTCAACGTGATCTATCTGATCACGGCGCCGCCGGACGATTATCATCAATACCTGATGGCCGCCGCCGATACGAACGCCATCACCCGGCAACAGGCCTTGAGAAAAATGACCCGGCCGTTCAGACGGGCGTTTCGACAGTTGGCACAAC
The DNA here is from genome assembly GCA_963668455.2 of uncultured Desulfosarcina sp. Classification (GTDB taxonomy): domain Bacteria; phylum Desulfobacterota; class Desulfobacteria; order Desulfobacterales; family Desulfosarcinaceae; genus Desulfosarcina. The sequence continues at coordinate 592,593 of CAXXOY010000004.1, read as the reverse complement.
GCTAACCAAGCCAACCAGTGAAAAAAGGAACCCTGCGATGACCTGTACGCCTACGTGGAATGCAGCCGCCATTGATAAGACCGCGGCTCTTCTGGCCCAAACCCGGCCCGCCTACGCCTCGTTGTTGCGTTTTTACGGGCCGGTTTTTTCGGCCCAGGCCAGGGCCATCGAAAAAATGTCCCCGAAGCGCATCGATGTGGATAAAGCGGCCTTGCGGATAAGACAAAAAGAGGGGTTTGCGTTGATCGAACCGGCATCCTTCACCATTGATCTTCCGTCGGCCCAAAAGCTGCTGGGAAAAATATGCGATCTGTCCATGACCGTTGGGGAAAACTTGGGCATGGCGGGTAAGGTCCTGTCCCTGACCATGGCCGAAGGCGTTAATCTAAAACCGCTTTTCAAGGACGTTCTGGGAGGCAAGGAGCGCATTCAGGCGCTGGCGAAAGAGAAAGACGTGCCGCCGAATCTGTTAACCGTCCTGTTGTACCTGGCCATCCGGCCCAGCGTGGTTGGCCTTGCCGGACAACTGGCGGATTGTCTTGAGGAAAATTCAAATCGCCGGAGCAGTTGCCCAATCTGCGGCAGCGCGCCGATTCTTGGTGAGCTGGATGCCAACGGCGGTTTGTGGATGCATTGCAGCCTGTGCTGGCACCGCTGGCATGGCGACCGCATGGTTTGTCTGTTTTGTGGCCACCGCAACAACGACGCCCTTGAGTACCTGTACAGCGAAAAGGAACCGGAATATTGGGTTTACCTGTGCGGTGCCTGCCTACAGTATTTGAAGGTCGTGGACACCCGGCAATTGCAGCGCATGTTCATCCCTCCCCTTGAGCAGGTGGTCTCCCTGCACCTGGACATGCTTGTCACTGAAAAGGGATATTCTCATCCATTGACCGAAACCGGTGTGTTTTGACGCGACTCGGCAAGTTCTTCCGAGATCTTCAAAAAGCGGTGGACACCGACCGCCTGAGAAAATATCTTGGAAAAGTTGAATTGACCCGGGCCGACGTCACCGCCGGCTCGGAAAAATGAATACGGCTATTGTTCCTGAGCGATTTTGACCACCGTGCGCTGAAAAACGTCTCCGTTATCGAGGGTGTGGGTCATCCTCATCGTCTTCAGCCGGCCTTGGGCAAAATACTGGATACACTCCGGGTAAAGCGCCCACTCCTGCTCCAGCCCTTTTCGTTTGACGTCATCAAGGGTGTCGGTTTCCAAAATGGGAAAAGCCCGCTGCCCAATGATGGGGCCGGAATCCTCACCGTAATCGATGAAATGCACGGTGCATCCGCCAACCTTGCAACCGTAACGAAAGGTGTCGCCGTAGCCGTCCACACCCGGAAAAGAGGGCAGAATGGCCGGATGAATGTTCATGATACGCGGATTTGCCGGATCGGTGTTGAAGCGGTCGATGAAATAAGGCGTCAGGTTGCGCATGAACCCGGCCAGCACCAGCAGATCCACCGGGCCCAAAGCCGTCATCTCGGCCAATAGCCGATCCTCGGCCACGGCCCGCGTGCAAAGAAATGCGTTTACCCGTTCCTGAGGCGCCGAAGCGGAAAACAGATGCTGCTTGGCAATGATCTCGTCAAGACTAAAATCCGCCGGCAGGACCACCGAAGCGGGATCGCTGCGATAGGCCCGGACAATTGGGCCATAGTCCACGACAAAGGTGGGAATGTTGTGAGCGGCAGCCCGTTCCAGCCCCTTCACACCGGGCTGATCCGAGCCCACGAAAACCATTTCACCATCGATGGCGCCTTCTTCACAGGCATCGATAATGGCTTGCAGATTGGTGCCACCGCCTGAAATCAATGCGCCAATGCGTATCTTTTGCATGCGCTTTCCTTTTATTTGGTTGTTATGGACAATAGGGTGTTTGGCGCCTATCGGACTGATCGTCACGGTAGTGCCGTGGTACCAAATAATCCCGAGCCATGTCAATTCTTGACAGTCTCGTAAAAAGAGGAAAATCTCAGTTTGGCGTCATTCCGGTGGATACCTGAATTATGCATCCTTGCTTCAAACCCGGCACAAAATCAGAAAGTCTAACGAGACAAACCATTTTTCCCGCCCCCCTTACACCACGACCAATTGGTTAAAGTTATTAGGCCAAAGATCGATATTACATTGTGTAACAGGCCTTATCATCCTGACGTCCCGATGCTTTTTCATGGGTTGTATTTCCCATTAGATTTGTTAACCGTGCATATTAAAAAGGTGCAAAATGGAAGTTGTTTATGTTGCCCGACAACCCATCTTCGATAAAGAAAAAAGCATATACGCTTATGAGTTGCTGTTCCGCAACGGGACACAAAACTACATCCCGGATATCGACGGCGATGTGGCCACGACCAGTCTTTTATCCAACACCTTTTTCACCATCGGCATGAACGCCCTTACCGCGGGAAAAAAAACGTTCATTAACTTCACCCAAAATCTGATAGAACAAAAAATTCCTCTCCTGCTTCCCAAGGAAACGACGGTTATCGAAATTTTAGAGGACGTCCATGCCACACCGGTCCTTATCGATGCGTGCAAACAAATGGCCGATCAGGGCTACACCATCGCCCTGGACGATTTTGAGTACCATGAGGAGTTGGAACCGCTCATCCTCATGGCCGACATTATCAAATTCGATTTCCGGCTAAACACGCTTGAGGAGATCAATGCCTACCTGAAAAAACTGCCGGACCGCGAGTTACGCCTTCTGGCCGAAAAAGTGGAAACCAACGAAGAGTTCGAGGCCGCCCTGAACATGGGGTTCGAACTGTTCCAGGGCTATTTCTTCTGCAAGCCGGAAATCATTAAAGGGCGTGAGATCGAAAGCTCCCAGATCACGCTGCTGCAAATCATGTCCGAGATCAACAAGGACGATTTTAGCGTCGATGACCTGGAAGAGCTGGTCGCCCGCGACATGGGCATTGCTTACAAATTGTTCAAATACCTCAACTCGGCTTTTTATTCGAGGGCCAGCAAGGTCTCCTCCGTAAAAGAAGCCCTGGTTTACCTTGGCGAAAAGGAGACACGTCGATTTATCTCTCTAATCGCCCTGGCCCGCATAGCCGACGGCAAACCCGGCGAGCTGATCCGTACGGCATGCATTCGCGGCAAATTATGCGAACTTTTGGGCAACCAAACCAAAGAGAAAATCAGCGAGTCCGAGATGTTCACACTCGGCATGTTTTCGCTGATCGATGCCGTTATCGACCAGCCCATGGAAAAAATTCTTGAGGACCTTCCCCTCTCCGCCTCCATCAAGAACGCCTTGATTTTCCACAAGGGACGCCTGGCCGGCTATATCGCGTTAATGAAGGCTTACGAGGCCGGGCTATGGCAACAGATAACCCGCCTGGCCAAGGCTTTGAAGCTGGATATAAAAGCCCTTCCCGCGCTGTACATGGAAGCCTGCGAATGGAGTGACACGGCCACCAAGGCCACCTGATACCTTTTAAAAATCACAAAACAAGGCTCCTGAGTGCCAATCGGTGTCGGCATCAGCGATAGCGATGCCGGCCCAAGGATATAGGTTATCATGGCTGGCCGCTTCAGTAATCCCCACAGTAGTTAATCGTAGGTTGAGTTGAGCAGCGAAACCCAACAATGACAGATTCGTAAAAAGCAGCGTGCCCCGTTTTACGGTCTCACCAACAATCGTTTGTCGCAAAATGGCCGGGTGGTTGACAATCAAGGCCCGGACGATTATCTTTTAAGAGTTTTTCAACGATGATCTCAACACCCATTTTCGAAAGGATAATCCGTCATGGCAGCAGGAATTAAAGAAATAGAAGACAGCAGTTTCGATGCGGAAGTTATGCAAAGCGACAAACCGGTTGTCGTCGATTTTTGGGCGCCCTGGTGCGGTCCCTGCAAGGCTATTGGCCCGATTCTCGACGAACTGGCGGACAGCTACGGTGATAAGATCAAGTTCACTAAGTGCAATGTGGATGACAACCCCGTCACCCCGGGCAAATTCGGTATCAAGGCCATCCCCACATTGATCTTTTTCAAGGACGGTGAGGTTTCGGAGCAGATTACCGGCATGGTTGCCAAAGCCAAGCTGGAAGAAGCGCTCAATAACGCGCTTTCATGATCCGGTTGCAATCCTCGTTGACCTGATTTTTTTTAAAGCTGCCGGCGATAGCTCCCCTTGAAGGAGATATCGCCGGCTGTGGTTTTACCCAAGCGCCCATAAGGGGTTTTCGATCATGAGACGGCTGCTTCCGCTTTTTCCAATTGTCTTAGTCTGTTTAGTTGCTTGCTCGCTAACCCAACCCAGGCAGGAAAAAACCGCCCAGGAGTTGATTAAGGATGGTATTGCCCTCTTTAACAACGGCCAATACAAAAAATCCATCAGCGAGTTCGAAACCCTTAAAGACTGGTACCCGTTCTCCAAGTACGCCATCCTGGCGGAACTGAAAGTACCCGATGCGTATTTTAATCTGGAATCCTACAACGAAGCGATTCTGGCTTACGACGAATTCGAGCGTCTCCATCCGCGAAACGAGGCGGTCCCTTACGTCATTTATCGTATCGGCAGATCTTATTTCAACCAGATCGATACCATTGACAGAGATCAGACCAATGCTGCCAAGGCGCTCGAAACCTACCGCCGGTTGATCAAGCTGTACCCGACGGACAGGTACGCCGACATGGCCGGCAAGGATATGCAGATCTGCTACCAGAGCATGGCCGGGCACGAGTTCGGTATCGCTGTGTTCTATTACAAAAATAAAAACTACAAAGCGGCCCAGAAACGCTTCGCCGCCATTGTCGCGAAATTCCCCGACGTTGGCTACCACAGGCGCGCCCTGGCCTATCTCGCCAACTGCGAGACCTGGATTCAATCGCGATTAGAGCCCCCCCCGGTTAAAACCAATTGATCAAGTGAACAAAGGGTCATAAATCGCTTTACATGGGGGCCAAATTAAGGTAACAAGGTCGTTTTGTGAAAAATGGGGATTACTCCCTTGGTGGCAACAACGTTTAAAAACGGAGATATACGATCATGTCCAAGGTGTGTGCCATATGTGGCAAAAAACCGATGGTAGGCTGCAACATCAGCCACGCGCATAATATCAACAAACGCCGCTTCAACCCCAACCTGCAGAGCGTCCGTACGCTTCAGCCGAACGGTCAGGTCAAAAAAATAGTGGTCTGCACGCAATGCATCAAGTCGGGAAATGTGGTCAAGGCACCCTAACCGCCTTTTCATATAGCAGCCGAGATAATGTTTTTGAGCGGTTTGATTGGTTAAGCGCGATATATAAATATGGCATTGTCCATAGGAACTTGCCAAAAACATTATCTTAAATGCTATCCCGACGCTTTATTACCTACAGCGCATCGACGATGCGTTTTGCCCGCATTGCCGACTGTAACCAACCGATTCACCCCGCCTTTTTCGAAACCGCCGTGTCGGGCGGCATGCTTAACCCAACCGCCTCACTTCCAGAACGTCTTTAACCTGTTTCAACGATTCTATTACATGGGTCAGATGCTCGGTGCCCTGAACAGTCACCGTAAAAAAGCTGTCTACCGTCTGAGTTTCCTTGGTTTCGGTATTGGCGCTGAGGATATTGGCGCTGCTTTTGCTGATATTGGCGGCCAGCTCCGCCAAGAGGCCCACTCGGTCGAGAGAACGAACAAGAATTTTCACCGGATATGAATCGGTCGCATCCTGATTCCACTCCACCTCGATCTGGCGCATGGGATTCATTTTCATGGCGTTGATACAGGTCGTGCGGTGAACCGTAACCCCGTAACCACGGGTGATATAGCCGACAATGGGATCGCCGGGCACGGGCTGGCAACATTTTCCGAAACGGACCAGAATGTCGTCCACCCCCTTGACCATGACCCCGCCCTTCTCTCTTTTTTTCAGGTCTTTGGCCGTAGGCAGGGTACGCTGGGCATCGGTTTCCGCCCCTTCGTCGCGAGGGGTGATCTTACGGACAATCTGAAGCGGTGTGATCTTTCCGTACCCGACATTGGCGATCAGATCGTCGGTCTGCTTGAACCCGAAGCTTTCGACCACCTTCTCCATCTCATCGCTTTTGAGCATGATGTTGAAATTCAACCGGTGCTTGCGGAAAGCCTTTTCGCACATCTCCCGCCCTAGAGAAATACTGCGCTCCTTCTCCTGGGTCTTGATCCATTGGCGGATGCGGGAGCGGGCCTTGACGGTCTTGACGAACCCCAGCCAATCCTTGGATGGCGTATGACCTTTTTGGGTGACAACCTCCACGATTTCACCGGATTGAAGCTCGTATTTCAGCGGCACCATGCGGCCGTTGACCTTGGCGCCGACACACTGGGTGCCCACTTCTGAATGGATCAGATAGGCGAAATCAACCGGCGTGGCGCCCCTGGGCAGGGATTTGATCTCTCCCCTTGGCGTGAATACGTATACTTCATCGGGGAACAGGTCGATGCGCACATTTTCCAGAAACTCGTTGGGGTCGCGGAAGGCTTCTTGATTTTCCACCAGATTCTGAACCCAGGCAAAGGTCTTGGATACATTCTCGTCGATGACCCGGCCTTCTTTGTAACTCCAGTGGGCCGCGATGCCCGACTTGGCCACCCGATCCATTTCATGGGTGCGGATCTGGATTTCGATTCGTTCGCCGGTGGGGCCGAAAACGGTGGTGTGCAGGCTCTGGTACATGTTCGGCTTGGGCATGCCGATGTAATCCTTGAACTTCTTGGCGATGGGACGCCACAGGCTGTGCATGAGCCCCAGGGCCTCGTAACACTGGGGAATAGTATCCAGAATGATCCGGAAAGCGATGATGTCGTAAACTTCCTCATAGGGCAGATTCTGGGTCAGCATTTTCTGATGAATGCTGTAATAGTGTTTGTAGCGCCCCATAACCTCGGCCTTGAGGCTGTTCTCGGCCAGCGTTTTTTCGATGACGTCCTTGACGTTGGAGATAAATTCGTCGCGGTCTTCCTTGTCCTTGGCCACCCGCTGGCGCAGGTTGTCATAAGCCTCGGGATCGAAAAACTCAAAGGAACGGTTTTCCAGTTCGTTCTTTATCCAGTAGATCCCGAGCCGTGCGGCGATCGGTGCGTAGATGTCAAGGGTTTCCTTGGCGATCTTTTTCTTCTTGGCCTGTTTTTTATGAAATTGCAGGGTGCGGATGTTGTGCAGCCGGTCGGCCAGTTTGATCAGGATCACGCGGATGTCGTCGGCCATGGCCAGAAGCATTTTGCGGATGCTCTCCGCCTCCCTGGCCTGGGCGCTGTCGAAAGGCAGTTTGCTGAGCTTGGTGACACCGGCCACGATGTGACGCACATCATGGCCGAAGATTTCCTCTATTTCATCTTCCGTGGCGTGAGTATCCTCAACCACGTCGTGAAGCAGACCGGCGGCAATGCTCACCGAGTCCAGCTTCATGTCGGCCAGAATGCCGGCCACTTCGAGGGGGTGGGAAAGATAGGGCTCTCCGGAAAGGCGCACCTGACCGTCATGGACCCGGGCCGAGAAGATATACGCCCGGTCGATAATATCCAAATCCGCGTCGGGATGGTTCTCGGTCACCTTGTCGATGATGTCGGTGATTCGAATCATGGTCAGTAGGCTTTAGCGAACACCACTCGCTTTTCGCTGGGCTTACCGCAGCAAATGCAGCGGCCTGTCTCCTTTTCGGCATCCAACGGAATGCAGCGGATGGTGACGTTGAGATCCTCTTTGATTTTTGCCTCACAGGCACTGTCTCCGCACCAGTGAGACAGGGCAAATCCACCGTGGATCTCTGGTTTTTCCGTATTTTGCGGTGTGAACCAGTCGTAAAAATCTTTTTGTTCATCCACCGTCTTTGTATGCTCTTTTCTGAACGTCAAGGCCCTGTCGAACAGATTGGCCTGGATTTCATCCAGAATCGTGGTCAGCCGTCCGAGAAAATCCTCACGCTTCATGGAGGTCTTTTCCCGATGGGGTTTATCGCGGCGCGCCACGAAAACGGCATCCTCTTTAATATCCCGGGGGCCGATTTCCACACGCAGAGGAATCCCTTTTTTAATCCAGTCCCAGCCCCGGGCACCGCCGATGTCACGCGAATCGACTTCCACAACCACATCCCTGCCCACATAACGGATTTCCCGTAACGAAGCGGCAAGCTTATCGACATAGTCCATCACCATTTGCCGTTCGTCAGGCTTGCGGAAAATGGGCAGCAAGACGACATGCGCGGGCGCGACGCGGGGTGGCATGATAACGCCGTCATCGTCTCCGTGGGTCATGATCAATCCGCCGATCATGCGCGTGGAGGTTCCCCAGGAGGTGGTCCAGGCAAAGCTCTCCGTTTCGTTTTCAGTCTGGAAACGAATCCCCGAGGCCTTGGCGAAATTCTGCCCCAGAAAGTGAGACGTCCCGGCCTGCAAGGCTTTGCGGTCCTGCATCATGGCCTCGATGCACAGGGTGTCCACGGCGCCGGGAAACCGCTCGGCGGCGGTCTTGCGACCCTGGAAGACCGGAATGGCCAAGTAGTCTTCAACCATCCGGGTGTAAACCTCCAGCATCATCCGGGTGCGCTCGATGGCCTCGGTATCCGTGGCGTGTGCCGTGTGCCCCTCCTGCCATAAAAACTCGCTGGTGCGCAAAAAAATCCGGGTACGCATTTCCCAACGCACGACATTGGCCCATTGATTGATCAAAAGAGGCAGGTCCCGGTAACTGCTGACCCATTTGGAAAAGGAGTCGCCTATAATGGTTTCCGAGGTGGGACGCACCACCAAAGGCTCATTCAGCTTTCCGCCGGGAACCAGCTTACCCGCTTCGCCCTGCTCCAGACGGTGGTGGGTAACCACGGCACATTCCTTGGCAAACCCTTCTACATGTTCGGCTTCTTTTTCCAGAAAGTTTAGCGGGATAAAAAGCGGGAAATAGGCGTTTTTAACCCCCGTGGCTTTGAACATGCGGTCCATCTGGGCCACGATGTTCTCCCACAGGGCGTATCCCCAGGGTTTGATGACCATGCATCCCCGCACCGGCGAACGCTCGGCCATGTCGGAGGCTTTGATGACTTGCTGATACCATTCCGGGTAGTCTTCCACCCGCGAGGGCGAGATGGCGTTTTTTGGCTGTTTTCCCATTATGCATCCTATATTTTTCTAAAGTCGGGTTTTCTAAGACCGGCTCTGCAGTTCAAATTCGTCCACTGCCTTTAAAACTTCGTCCACCAGTTGATCCTGGGGGAATTTCTTAACCACCTCCCCCTTTTTAAACAAAATCCCCACGCCATTTCCGCCGGCGACCCCGATATCCGCTTCGCGAGCCTCACCGGGACCGTTGACCACACAGCCCATGATGGCCAGCTTAACCGGCACGGTACGCGTCATCAGGGCTTTTTCGACCCGATCGACAATCTCGAACAGGTTGATGTCACACCGCCCGCAGGTGGGGCAGGAAATGATTTCCGGCCCCCGATGGCGGATGTCGAGGGCTCGCAAAATTTCGTAGCCCACGCGGATTTCCTCCACGGGATCACGGGTAAGGGAGACCCTTAAGGTATCGCCAATCCCTTCGGCAAGCAAGGTTCCGATGCCCAGGGCCGACTTGACGATGCCCGAGTAAAGCGCTCCCGCTTCTGTCACCCCCACGTGCAGGGGCAGATCGGTTTCCCGGGAAAGCAACCGGTAGGCTTCCAGGGTTCGGGGAACATCGGAGGCCTTGATGGATATTTTTATATTATGGAAATCCAGATTCCTTAATAGGGCGGCGTGGTTCAGAGCGCTTTCCACCATGGCCGCGGCGGTGGCCCCGCCATGTTTTTTCAAGAGCGCCTTTTCCAGCGAGCCGGCATTGACACCAATGCGGATGGGGATGGCATGCTCCTTTGCGCAGTCCACCAGGGCATTGACATTTTTTGGGTTGCCGATATTGCCCGGGTTGAAACGCAGACCGTCGGCCCCGCTTTTGGCCGCGGCAATGGCCAGCCGGTAGTCAAAATGAATATCGGCGATCAGGGGGATTTCGATCTCCGCCTTGATACGGGCAATGGCCTCGGCTGCGGCTTCGTCGGGCACCGCCACACGCACGATTTCGCACCCGGCCGCGGTCAATTGCTCGATTTGATGGACCGTGGCCGCCACGTCATGGGTCTTGGTGTTGGTCATGGACTGGACGGCAATTGGTGCTCCGTCACCCACGGGAACATTTCCAACCATGATGCGGCGGGTTTTCTTTCGGACTATGAGCAAAGACATCTTACGCGTAAACCACCTTTCGCAAAAACCTATACATGCATTCCGCAAAATGGATTGCCGCGCTTTTCGGCGCCGATGGTGGTCCCCGCCATGTGGCCGGGATATACCTTTACCGCATCGTCCAGGGCAAACAGTTTGGTTCGAATGCTGTCGATCAGGGTTTCGAAATTTCCGCCCGGAAAATCGGTTCGACCGATGGAACCGGCAAAAAGGGTGTCCCCGGCAAATACGGCCTTTTGAAGGACGCCGTCTTTTTCGTATTCGATATAAAGACAGATACCGCCCGGGGTATGTCCCGGGGTATGCATGACCTTCAGGGTGTGGCTGCCGAAAGTGATCGTATCCCCGTCTTCCAGCAGCCGGTCGGCCGCAGGGGAGTTTTCCGCCCGCATCCCCCAGGCGGCGGCCGCCTTGGATAGCTGGCTCAGCATGGGCGCATCGGCGGTGTGAATCGAGATAGGCGCGTCGGTAACATCCTTGAGCCGCCTGTTGGCGCCCACATGATCGAAGTGCCCATGGGTATTGACAATCTGCTCAACGGTCAAGCCATCGTTCGCCAGGGCTGTCAGAATCCGGTCCGCTTCATCGCCGGGATCGATGACCGCAGCTTTGTGGGTTTGTTCGCAACCAAGGATAAAACAATTCGCCTGAATGGGGCCTAACGGCATTTGACGGATAATCAAGACTCATCTCCTTTGTTCCGGATACACTGGATTTGGTTCGCTTCCATAGCTAGCCGAATACTATCCAGGATGCCGTTGATGAACGCACCGGTCTCCTCCGTGCCAAAGCGCTTGCCCACATCGATGGCCTCATTGATGGCTACCTTGGGAGGAATATCGTCACAAAACAACAGCTCGAACACCGCAATTCGAAGAATATTGCGGTCCACGCAGGACATGCGTGAGATCTTCCAGTTGCTGGAAAACCGTTCGATGGTTTCATCAATGCCCGGACCGTTTTCACGGACACCCTCCACCAGCCGGAGAAAAAAAGGACCGGCGGGTTTTTCCTCGGCGAAACAACGACAAAACAGGGCAACCGGATCATCCCCCGGGTCACCATGCATGTCTATATAAAAGAGGGCCTGCAGGGCCTGCTCTCTGGATAGTCGACGGGTTCCCATTGCTATTTTCCCACGGTCTCCATGAGGTTGGCCATTTCTACGGCGGCAACGGCGCAATCCCAGCCCTTGTTGCCCGCCTTGGTCCCGGCCCGCTCAATGGCCTGTTCGATGGTGTCCGTGGTCAAAATGCCGAAAATCACGGGAAGCCCGGTTTCCATGCTCGCATGGGCGATGCCTTTGGAGGCCTCGGCACAAACGACCTCGTAATGGGAGGTGGCGCCACGAATCACGGCGCCAAGGCAGATCACCGCGTCGTATTTTTTGCTACGGGCCATTTTAAGGGCAACCATCGGAATTTCAAAAGCCCCGGGAACTTTAACAATATCAATGTCCCCATCGGCGGCCCCGCTGCGGGTCAGGGCATCCACGGCGCCCCCAACGAGCCTGTCGGTAATAAAATCGTTAAAACGGCTGGCAACAATGCCAAACCGTTTTCCCTCGGCAATCAGGCCGGCTTCGATATAGTTAGGCATACTCTCTCTCTTTATTGCTGTGTTTGTGTTTCCGTATCGTCAAAATGCAAGGTGTGACCCATTTTGAGTTTCTTGCATTCCAAATAGCCGCGATTGTACTCATTGGGTTCGACCTCAATGGGAATCTGTTCCACGACACTGAGGCCGTATCCATCGAGCCCGACCATTTTCTTGGGGTTGTTGGTCAGAAGGCGCATCTTGCGAACCCCCACGTTTACCAGCATCTGGGCGCCGATACCGTAATCACGCATGTCGTCCTTGAACCCCAGCTTCAGGTTGGCCTCCACCGTGTCCATGCCTTTGCAGCGTTGCAGTTCGTAGGCCTTGAGTTTGTTGATCAGGCCGATCCCCCGCCCTTCCTGCCGTAGGTAAAGGATCACACCGGCCCCTTCCTTGTTGATCATGGCCATGGCTTTGTGAAGCTGATCTCCGCAATCGCAGCGCAGGCTGCCGAAGATATCGCCGGTCATGCACTCGGAATGGACCCGCACCATCACCGGTGTTTCCGGGTTGATATCCCCCTTGATCAGGGCGATGTGGGTAAGCTTGTCCACGTCGTTTTCAAAAGCGATCATCTTGAAATCGCCACCGTGCAGGGTGGGAATAACGGTTTCAGCGGCGCGGTGCACAAAGCTTTCCGTGCGGATACGGTACTCCACCAGGTCGGCGATGGTGCAGATGCCGATGCCGTGTTCCTCGCTGAATTTCTCCAGGGAGGGCATGCGGGCCATGGTACCGTCGTCATCCATGATTTCGCAAATGACCGCAGAGGATTTGAGGCCGGCCAGCCGCGCCAGGTCCACGCTGCCTTCGGTCTGGCCCACGCGCACCATGACCCCGCCTTCGCGGGCGCGTAAGGGGAAAATATGGCCCGGCCGGGTGAGGTCGCCGGGTTTGGCGTCGTCGGCCACGGCGGCCAGAACGGTGGTGGCCCGATCGGCGGCCGAGATGCCGGTGGTGACCCCGCATTTGGCCTCGATGGAGACCGTGAAACCGGTTTCAAAGGGGCTGGTGTTGTTTTCCACCATCATGGGCAAATTGAGCTGTTGGCAACGCTGCTGGGTGAGTGCCAGGCAAATCAGTCCCCGGCCGTACTTGGCCATGAAATTGATGGCTTCGGGGGTTACTTTTTCGGCGGCCATGGTAAGGTCGCCCTCATTTTCACGATCTTCATCGTCAACGAGGATGACCATCTTGCCGTCACGAATGTCTTCGATGGCCTGTTCAATGGTAATTTTAGGCATGGTGGGCGTTTATCTCCTGCGTATTATTCCATTTGTGATTTCATTCATTTCCAGAGTTATTGCAATAACACCGGCGACAGTTATCCGGGCACTGTTATCAGATAAACCCCGATTTTGCCAGTAGGGTCATGTCAATTCCCGTTCCGGCCGGATCGTCGGTCTGTTCGGCGGAGGGGTTCAGCATGAACCGCTCCACGTACTTGCCGATCATGTCCGTCTCGATATTGACGGTGTCCCCGACCTTCTTCAACCCGATCGTGGTCAAGCCGGCGGTATGGGGAATGATACTCACATCGAAGGAGGATGAGTCGACCCGGTTGATGGTCAGACTGGTGCCGTCCACGGCCACGGAGCCTTTTTCGATCATATATCGGGAAAGGCTCGAAGAAACCGCATAGGTGATGATGATGGCGTTGGCCAGGGTTTTTCTTTCCCGCAAAATCCCGGTGCCGTCCACATGGCCGGAAACCAGGTGGCCGTCCAGCCGGTCGGACAGTCTTAACGCGCGTTCCAGATTGACCCGGTCACCGATCTTTATTTTTCCCAACACGCTACGCTTGAGGGTTTCGGGAGACACATCCACACTGAATTGCCGTTCGGTCAGCGTGGTCGCCGTCAGGCAGGCCCCGTTGACGGCAATGCTGTCGCCGACACGGGTGCCGTCCAGATCGAAATCAGCGGCAATCGTCATACGGCTGCCCTGCCCCGATGCGGCGATGGCGGTGATGGTTCCCAGACCTTCGATGATTCCTGTAAACATGGCAATAAAAGTAAGGTGTATAAAATTTATGTCAATTTCAAATACCCTTGCAGCATAACGTCCGGGCCCACCTGGGATACCTGAAGATCGTGAACGACAAGGCTGTCTTGCATGGCCACCGGCCCAACACCCCGGCAAATGGGCACGCCGTCGTCGCCTCCCAGAATCTTGGGGGCGTAAAAGAAAAGGACTTTGTGGACAATTCCCGCTTTAAATGCCGACCCTAGGACCGTGCCGCCGCCTTCGACAAGCAGGCTGGTGATACCCTCGCCGCCCAGTTTATCCATCAGCCGGGACAGGTCGATGCGGCCCTCTTTCAGCCCGCAGGAGATGACCCGTGCGCCGGCGGCTTCCAGAGCCGACCGGCGTTCGTCATCCGCTTCCGGTCCGCAAATGACCCATGTAGACGCGGAGGATTTTTGCCGGAGCATTTTCGCCGTGGGGGACAACTCCAGGCGTGTGTCCAGGATAATGCGTATTGGATCGGAGCCGATCTCGCCCTCGATGCGGGTGGTGAGACTGGGATCATCGGCCATGGCGGTGCCAACGCCGACCATAATGCCATCCGCGCCATGGCGGAGTTGATGCACGATGTCGCGCGCCGCCGGCCCGGTAACCCATTTGGAATCCCCACTGCCGGTGGCGATGCGCCCGTCAAGAGTGGCCGCGCATTTGGCGATCACGAACGGACGCCCGGTGGTGACCCAGCAGGCGAACCCTTCGTTCAGCGCGCGCGCCTCTTTTTCGCAGACGCCGGTGGTCACCTCCACACCCTTTTCCAAAAGGTATTGGTTCCCCCCGCCCTTGACTCCGGGATTAGGATCGTTCATGGCCACGACCACCCGCTTGATTCCGGCATCAAGGATTTTTTGGGTGCACGGCGGGGTGCGGCCGAAGTGGTTGCAGGGCTCTAAGGTAACATAAATCGTCGCCCCACGAGCCTTTTCACCGGCATCGTCAATGGCGTTGACCTCGGCGTGCGGCCCCCCCACACGCTCATGCCAGCCACGGCCGACAATCGCACCCTCTTTTACCACAACGGCGCCCACCATGGGGTTGGGCGATGTCCATCCCCGCCCTTTTTCAGCCAGGGAAAGGGCGTTGTGCATGAAAAGCTCGTCGTCCATGGAAAAAAATCTCACGTCCCCGGAGGGCTAAGCAGTCGTTTGAGTTCGGAAACGAAATCCTCGACATCCTTGAATTCTCGATAGACCGAAGCGAATCGGACATAGGCGATGTCGTTGAGTCCGTGCAATTTTGCCATGACGCGCTCGCCGATGGCGTTGGAAGGGATTTCCTTTTCTCCGGTTTCCCTTAAATCCCGCTCCAGATCGTCGATGAACTCCTCAATGACGTTCATGCTGATGTCCAGTTTCTGGCAAGCCTTGCGAATACCCGATCCCACCTTTTCGCGGCTGAAAACCTCCCGCCGACCATCTTTTTTAATGATCATGATGGGTATCTCCTCCACGTACTCGTAAGTCGTGAAGCGCCGGGTGCAGTCAATGCACTCACGGCGACGGCGGATGGCGGCGCCATCCTTGCTGACCCTGGAATCGATCACTTTGTTATCAAGCTCGCCACAAAATGGACATTTCATTTATTACCCTCCAGCTGAGGTTGACTGGCGCTCTCAACGATCAACGAATCTATTTTTTATTCGCCTGCCACCAGATCAATGGTGACCGACGCTGTGGACGGAGAAAGCTTCCGCAAGGCCACACCGGCCTGCTTGAACAGAATCCGCGCGGCACGGGATGCATCGCTGTCGGCATATTTATCCGACAGGTAGACCACTTCCTGAATGCCCGCCTGAATAATGACCTTGGCACATTCATTACAGGGGAAAAGAGCCGTATAGATAATGCAATTGGTCAGATCGCCGGGAAGGCTGTTCAGCACGGCGTTGAGTTCGGCGTGGCAGACGAAGGGGTATTTGGTATCGAGAAAATCACCTTCGCGGCCCCAGGGCAGATCGTTATCGGAGCAACCGGTGGGAAAACCGTTATAGCCCACGCCGACGATACGCTTCTGGCGATTGACGATGCAAGCCCCCACCTGGGTGTTGGGGTCCTTGCTGCGCTGGGCCGAAAGCATGGCAACGGCCATGAAATAGTCATCCCAGGAAAGATAGTCCGAACGTTTACCGCTTGCAGGTGGTGCCATGAATCAAACTCCTGATCATCCCTTGTCATCCAGCGGTGGATAAAGGGGAAACGCATCGCATAGTTCCCGCACCTGTTTGCGGGTTTTCTCCAAAACCGTCTCGTTCCGGGGATCGTGCAGGACATCGGACATCAGATTGCCGATAATCTTCATCTCGCCTGCCATCATCCCCCGGCTGGTGACATAAGGGGTGCCGATTCGAATGCCGCTGGTGATGTTGGGTTTTCGTTCGTCAAAGGGAATCGCGTTTTTATTGACGGTGATGCCGGCACGGCCCAGGGCCGTTTCCGCATCCCGACCGGTGACGTCCAACCGGTTCAGGTTGACCAGCATGAGATGATTATCCGTCCCGCCGGAAACCAAGTCAATGCCATTTGCCATCAGGGTTTCGGCAAGAATGGCCGCATTGGCCACGATGTTTTTCTGGTAGTCGCGAAAATCGTCGCTCAGGGCCTGTTTGAAGGCCACGGCCTTGGCGGCGATGACGTGCATCAGGGGGCCGCCCTGAATGCCGGGAAATATCTGGCTGTTGATTTTCTTGCCATGGGCCTCGCGCGCCAGGATCAATCCGCCTCGGGGACCGCGCAGGGTCTTGTGGGTAGTGGAGGTGACCACGTCGCAATGGGGAACCGGTGAGGGATGCACGCCCGCCGCCACCAGCCCGGCGATGTGGGCCATATCCACCATTAAAAAGGCTTCCACGGAGCTTGCGATATCGGCCAGAGCTTTGAAATCGAAAATCCGCGGGTAGGCGCTGGCGCCGGCCACGATCATTTTGGGGTGGTGCTCCAAAGCCAGTTGGCGGACCTGGTCGTAATCGATGGTTTCCGTCTCCCGGCTTACGCCGTAATGCACGAAATTAAAAAGCCTTCCGGAAAAACTGACCCTGGCGCCATGGGTCAGGTGCCCGCCATGGGCCAGATCCATCCCCAAAATAGTGTCCCCGGGACTCAGCAGGGCGAAATAAGCCGCCATGTTGGCCTGGGAGCCCGAGTGGGCCTGGACATTGGCGGTGTCCGCGCCGAACAGGGCCAGAGCGCGGTCGACAGCAAGCCGTTCAGCCTGGTCCACGAATTCGCAACCGCCGTAATAGCGTTTGTCGGGATACCCTTCGGCATATTTGTTGGTCAGGATACTGCCCTGTGCCGCCATAACCGCGCGGCTGGCAATATTCTCCGAGGCGATCAGTTCCAGGTGGGAATGCTGGCGCCTTGCTTCATCTTCAATGACCCGGGCAATCTCCGGGTCAACCTGTTTTATAATGTCTGTCGTCAACGTTTATTTCTCTTTCACCTTCAAATGGTATCAAACATATTCAGTCGGCGCTGGTGGCGCCCACCTTCGAACTCGGTGGCAAGCCATGTTTTAAGGATCTCAAGCGCCAGCACGTCGCCAATCACGCGGCCCCCAAGGACCAGGATATTGGCATCGTTGTGCTTGCGGCTCATGGCCGCCGAAAAAATGTCGTTGCAAAGGGCCGCACGGACGTGGGGGTATTTGTTGGCCACCATGGACATTCCCAATCCGGTACCGCAGAGCAGAATGCCGCGCTCGAATTCATTCGAGGACACCTTTTCGGCCACGAGCTTGCCCGTTTGCGGGTAATCCATGGAGTCCTCGCTGTGGGTACCGACATCGGTGACATCGATGCCCTGATCCGCCAACGCCTTTTTGAGGGTTTCCTTGAGCCCATGGGCCGCATGGTCGCAACCAATGATGATTCGTTGCGGTAAAGGGGTTTCGGACATGTTGCAGATTTCCTTTCAATGGCAAAAAGTCTTCAAAAAACACATAACATGCCTACATATCCAAAAGGTACGGATCACCGCAAGGAAAAAAGTTCGCGGCACCCGAATGGATGATGGGGGAGCAAAAGGATTGGCTCCATCGCCCATCGGGACGGTCACCGGGCAGTTGTCATCGCACCGGTCTTGTCCGTCCCGCCGGGGTCATGCCATGGCCGTTTATCGGGAAGGGCATTCAGGAGTAACGGTAGTCAGGGATTGTAACGTTTCATGATAAGGCTTGCGTTGGTACCACCGAATCCAAAGGAGTTGGACAGGGCATAGGTAAGATTCGCCTTACGGGCCGTGTTGGGCACATAGTCCAGATCGCACTCTTCGCCAGGATTCTCCAGGTTGATGGTGGGAGGAATGATTCCCCGTTGCAGGGCCAGTGCGGTAAAGGCGCCTTCAACGCCACCGGCTCCGCCTAAAAGGTGGCCGGTCATGGATTTGGTGGAGGAGATGGCGACGTTGCCGGCTGAATCGCCAAACACCTTCTTGATCGCCCGGGTCTCGTAAAGGTCGTTGAGCGGTGTGGACGTTCCATGGGCATTGATGTAGTCGATGACATCAGGGGCAATACCCGCCGAGTCGATGGCCGCCTGCATGCAGCGGATCATACCATCACCGTCGGGGCTGGGCGAGGTCATGTGGTAGCCGTCGCCGCTTTGTCCGTACCCCACGATCTCGGCGATAATCGGCGCCCCCCGCTCCAAGGCGTGTTTCAGATCTTCGATCATCAAAATACCGGCGCCCTCGCCAACCACAAACCCGTCACGGTCGCGGTCAAAAGGACGCGATGCGCGTGTGGGCTCGTCATTTCTGGTGGACAAGGCCTTCATGGCATTGAAACCGGCGATGCAGGTCGGGGTAATGACCGATTCCACCCCACCGGTGATCATGGCATCCGCCTGGCCACGCAAAATGGTGCAATAGGCTTCTCCGATGGCGTGCGAACCGGCGGCGCAGGCCGTGGCGATGGAAAGGTTGGGGCCTTTGGCGCCCAGGTGAATGGAAATCATGCCCGGCGCCATGTTGCCGATAAGCATGGGAATGAAAAACGGACTGCACCGCTTGGGACCTTTTTCCTGGACGGTACGGGCGGTCAACTCCAGCATGGACAATCCGCCCAGCCCGCAACCGGTGATGATACCGATGCGCGGCCCGTTGTTCTCGTCGATGGTCAGTCGGGCGCTCTCGACAGCCATCCGGGAGGCGGCAACGGCGTAAGCGATAAACTTTTCCGTTCGTCTGGCCTCTTTTTTCGGAAGAAAGTCCTCCGGGTTGAACGCCTTCACCTCGCCCGCGATGTTAGAGGTAAACCCCGTGGTGTCAAAACTCGTGATCTCACCAATTCCAGAGCGCCCCTCGCAAAGAGCCGTCCATGTTTCATCGACGCCAATGCCCAGCGGTGTGACAAGGCCCATTCCGGTAATAACGACCCGTTTGCTCAACTTCTCTTCCCCTTCCCTTTCCAAACATCATGTCTGGCTGCTGTCGCCCTGCATTCCGTCTTAACAAAAAAAGGCGGAGTGCAGGGAGTTAACAATACCTGCCGGAAATAGAATCAGTGCTCCTTGATGTAGTCAAAGGCATCCTTGACCGTGACCATCTTCTCGGCGTCTTCGTCGGAGATATCCA
Organism: uncultured Desulfosarcina sp.; assembly: GCA_963668455.2. Lineage (GTDB taxonomy): Bacteria > Desulfobacterota > Desulfobacteria > Desulfobacterales > Desulfosarcinaceae > Desulfosarcina. The sequence goes on along the minus strand of CAXXOY010000004.1, from coordinate 573,190 downwards.
CGTCGAATTCCTCCTCCATGGACATGATCAGCTCGACCAAGTCAAGGCTGTCGGCGCCAAGATCATCGACAAAGGATGCCTCGGGGACCACCTCGGAAATATCCACACTGAGTTTTTCTGCAATAATTTTTTTTACTTTATCTTCCACTGACATTGAAATTCTCCTTTCATATATTAACAATAGACTACATATACATTCCGCCGCTGACGTGAATCACCTGACCGGTGATGTAATCCGCGGCCGGCGAAGCGAGAAAAGCGACCACACCGGCAACGTCCCGCGGCGTTCCGATACGCCCCATGGGAATCTGCTCAAGCATGCTTTCTCTGGCTTTCTCGCCCAGTTTGTCGGTCATTTCGGTATCGATGTAACCGGGTGCTACCGCATTGACAGTGATGTTGCGGCTGGCCAGCTCCCGGGCAACGGCCTTGGTCAGTCCAAGAATACCTGCCTTGGCGGCAGCGTAATTGGCCTGCCCGGGGTTTCCGGACGCCCCCACCACCGAAGAGATATTGACGATTCGGCCATAGCGCTGCTTCATCATGGCCTTGGCGACCACCTTCATACAATTGAAGGTCCCCTTGAGATTGATGTCGATCACCGCATCCCAATCGGATTCCTTCATACGCACCAGCAGGCCGTCGCGCGTGATGCCGGCGTTGTTGACCAGAACATCGATCCTCCCGGCTGTTTTAAGGATTGTGCCCAGGTAATCGGCAACGGCCGCTTCCGAGGAAACATCCACTTGGTGGGTGTACGCCTTGCCGCCGGCGGCTTCCACCTCGTTGGCGGTTTCCTGGGCTGCCTCGGCATTGCTGTTGTAGTTGAAATAAACAGCGGTTCCCGGTGCGCTCAAAGCAGCGCAGATCGTGCGCCCGATGCCCCGCGATCCACCGGTGACAACAACAACGCGTTGAGGAGTCTCGCTCATGACGCCCTCGCAAAAATATGGTCGGCAACAAGGTCCATATCGTCAATGGCACCCACGACGCTGTTTTCCAAGACCGTCAGATCAAGGGATTGCAGGAATTCTTCGCGAGCCGGCGCATCGACATCCCGGCTGCCATGGGCGATCAGGCGGGCCTTCTCGGCAATCAAACGGGCACAGGTGCCGGCAAACACCCTTGAGGCGGCCAGGACAACTGCATCGCCCTGGCTGGCGACTTCGCATCCGAAGGCGTGGCCCACCTCGACAACAGCCATCATATCGGCCAGGGTGAACATCACCTGCTGGTGCCGGGTGAGGCGGTTTGCATGGGCAAAATCGATGGTTCGATTCAATGCCCGTGCGCAGGCCGCCAGGGCCTGGCAACCCGCCTGGTTGCATGTCGCGTGACTGCTTTCCAGCTCCTGAGCCATGGTCTCGTAGTAAGCGCCCTTGGTTTTGCGGCTTTTTTTCCAGCGAAAGGTCGAAACGATGTTTTGCTGGATTTCGCTGGTGCCTTCGTAGATGCAGGTGATTTTGACGTCACGCTTGATCTTTTCAACCCCGAACTCGGTGATGTAGCCGTATCCCCCCAGGGCCTGCATGGCATCGTCCGCCGCGTTGTTGGCGGCCTCGGTGGTAAACAGCTTGGCGATGGAGCCTTCCACCTGCAATTCGTCGTCCTCGCTGTCCAGCCGCCTGGCGATGGCCTCGATATAGGCGGCGGCGGCCTTCATGTTGATCCAGTGGGGAACGATCAATTTATTGGTGTATCCCTTTTTCTCGCAGAGCGGCGCACCAAATTGCTCACGCTCTTTTGCATAGGGGATGGCAATTTCAAGGGCCGCTTCGCCCGCGCCCAGGGCCATGGCGGCCACCATGAGACGCGTGTATCCAAAAACCTGATTCGCCTGCTTGAGCCCCTTTCCGGGTGTTTCTCCGACCATGTTCTCGATGGGCACATAAACATCGGAGAAGGTCAGCGGAGAGGTGTTGGAGGCCCGTATACCGTGCTTTTCCTCACCCTTTTGTTGGGTGAACCCGTCCGTGCCCTTCTCTACAACAAAAAAGGTCGGGCCTTCGGGTGTATGGGCCAGCACCGTGACGAAATCGGCATATCCGCCGGTGGAGATGAACTGTTTGGTGCCGTTGATCCGGTATCCGGTAAGGGTTCCCGCATCGTTCGTCACGGGGTCGGCCTTGGTTTTAAGAGCGGCCAGGTTACTGCCGGCTTCCGGCTCGGTGACCGCATAGGCGACCAGGCTTTTGCCCTCGGCAATGGCGCCCAGCCACTTCTCTTTCTGAGCCTCGGTTCCGCCGACGATAATGGGGTCCGATCCCAATTGAATGGCAAAAAAAGCAGTACCCACACCCAGGCAGAGTTTGCTCATCTCCCGGGTAACGGCACAGCAGTCCAGGGCGCCGCCGCCCATACCGCCATAAATTTCGGGAATAAACAAAAGCTGAAGGCCGACTTCGGGGCTGAGCATTTCCCGAATGGCTTCCTCGGGAAAGGTTTCCTTCCGATCCCATTCGAGAATGGCGTCCTTGGTGAGCAGGCGCTGAGATAACTGGCGCACGGTGTCGACCACCATTTGACGCGTTTCTTCATCCAGACCTCCCCCTTGCGGGCGATGGGCTCCGGTGTCCGTCATATTGGTATTCCTATATAATTTACGTTTATTTTGTTTTCAGCGCTGCAAGATGCCCGGCAGGTGTATAAAAAAATTTCCCGCACCTGCCGGTAAAAAGTGACACGGTGCCAAGAGCGTTTTATTCGGTCGGGGGTCAGGGAGACCGCGCTCCAGCTCATCTTACAAGCTTATTGTGCGACACTTCATTGGAAAAGGGTTTATATCGTCATCAATCCTCGTCCTGCATAATCACGCTTTTCCCGTTGTATTCACCACATTCCGGGCAGGCGTGATGGGGCAGCTTGGCCTCGCCGCATTCCGGGCAAACACCGACGGTCGGCGCGTCAATTTTTTTGTGGGTGCGTCGTTTATCGCGTTTTGACTTAGATGTCTTGTGCTTTGGTACAGCCATAAGTAATCTCCTAACCTATTGTTATTTATGCATTTTATCCAGGATCAGCGCGTTTTTGAACGCATGATGCCTCTAGTAATTAAAAAGCATTGGAATGTCAAGGGTTTTTCCTGAAAATTGTTTGCCCGATCCCTTGTTCACCAGTGATGGATGTGCTATTTAGACGCCGGAAGCAGATCAGCAACCGCCATATTTGTTGGTAATTAATAGCATTTCAGATAGTTATATGCGAACTGGTTTTTTGATGGAATTTTCTAAAAAACAAACAGGCCCATCGGGCGTGATGTTAACGGTGTTTATATAAAAGGAAGGCTGGCCTATACCGTTTCTCAAAAATGCCTTCTTTTTTTACTAGATATGAAGTCTTTTTAAATTTTGTCTAATTGCATGAGGCAACCCAAAATGACCCCTATTATCACTAGATTTCCACCAAGTCCAACAGGTTATCTTCACGTGGGCGGTGCTCGCACAGCCCTTTTTAACTGGTTGTATGCACGCAAGCATAAAGGAAAGTTTGTCTTGCGCATTGAAGATACGGATACCGTACGATCCACCCAGGAATCCGTGGATGCTATTTTCGAAGCCATGAAATGGCTTGAACTGGATTGGGACGAGGGTCCCTTTTATCAAACACAACGGTTCGATGTGTACCGCGAGTATCTGCAAAAACTGCTGGATTCCGGGGACGCCTATTACTGTACCTGCACCCCCGAAGAAGTCGAAGCCATGCGCGAAAAGGCCAAGGCCGAAGGCAGCAAGCCCAAATACGACGGACGCTGCCGGGAACGCAACCTGCCCAAAACCGAAAACGCTGTGATCCGGTTCAAGGCGCCGCTCACCGGAACCACCGTGGTGGAGGACGTTATCAAGGGCGACATCGCCTTTCAAAACAGCGAGCAGGACGATTTCGTGATCTGCCGCAGCGACGGAACACCCACCTACAATTTCGTGGTGGTGGTTGATGATATCACCATGGGCATCAATACGGTGATCCGCGGAGACGACCATGTGATGAACACCCCCAAACAGATTTTACTATACAAGGCCCTCAAGGCGCCTTTGCCCGTTTTCGGCCATGTGCCCATGGTGCTCGGAAAGGATAAAACCAAACTCAGCAAAAGGCACGGCGCCATGTCGGCGGCCGCCTACCGGGACATGGGCTTTTTGCCCGATGCATTCATCAACTACCTGGTACGGCTGGGCTGGTCCCATGGCGACCAGGAATTTTTCACCCGCCGGGAGCTGATCGAAAAATTCAACCTTGAAAGCATCGGTAAATCCGCCAGTGTTTTCGATATGGACAAACTGACGGCCCTGAATGCCGATCATATCCGGGCGGCATCTGTGACCGAGCTTGCCCCGCGACTGCTGCCGTTTTTAACGGCCAAGGGTTATGCTGCAAAAAACGACGATTATCTCGCCGGCGTTATCGAGACCTTGCACAATCGATCCAAAACCCTGGTTGAAATGGCCGAAGGCGCGCATTTTTATTATCGTGATGACGTCCGTCCATACGACGAGAAGCCCGCCAAGAAGTTTTTCAAACCGCAGATGGCGGAAGTTTTGACGGCATTGTCGGAGCAGTTGACGGCGCTTGACGACCTGTCGGAGAAAAACCAGGAAGCGGTTTTCAAAAACATCATGGAGCAATTCGGCCTGGGCTTTGGCAAAATCGCACAGCCTTTGCGCGTGGCCCTCACCGGAACCGGTGTCAGCCCCGGAATTTTTGAAATGATCACCGTTCTGGGCAAGGAAAAGGTCGCACAGCGCATTCAGTCGGCAGTGGAATATATAAAGGCGAAAGATTTATAATTTAACCTTGACTCGCCGGGTGCTTTTGTGTAAACGAGCACATTCAACCTGCTGGGGGATCGTCTAATGGTAGGACAGCGGACTCTGACTCCGTCAATCAAGGTTCGAATCCTTGTCCCTCAGCCACATCAACGCCAAAAAGGCTTTCGACGATGTCGAAAGCCTTTTTTAGCTTCCGGACCCACGAGCTTTACACCAACGTCCATACCGGCTCATTGGGGCATGAATCTCTGAAAGCTATAATTATTAGTAATTAAAGATAAAAATATTTATCCGCATACTACTTGTTATCTATTTACCCAAAAGCACTGAATGTAGTAGTCCACTTACAGTTTTACCCCATAATATTGGACTGTTGCACAAGACTACCAATTCTTTCACAGAAACCCATGGGGTATGGTTGGACTTCTCAATAGAGGGAAAATCGCTTGACAGAAGCATCCACCGCTGGTAGAAGTCTCACTAATAGAGTTGTCATATTAGCTTCGACAATTTTTTTTCACATTATTTTAAGTGTTTTAGCGATACCCCTATCGCTCTTTAAGAAAACCGTTTCCGAAAGAGAAAAGCTTGTTGTTTTAGTGTTTCAGGCTTTTTTGTTTGCCTGAAATTTTAAAATAAATCCAAAGGAAAGGGGGTGGCGGGCACCACTCGTTGTATAAAAGAAGTATTGAGACTTTACAGATGAAATTTTTAGGTGAAATTAGGCTATTAGGTTTAAGTAAAAGCTGTTAAGACAAATTTTTTCCGTTAAGGAGGAAAAAAAATGAAAAAGATTGCTTTAGTATTGTTTGTTGCTGTTCTCGGCATCGCGCTCACCGTACCTGCCTATGCCTTGGAGAACAAGTTCGGCGGTTACTGGCGTGTGAGAATGTTCAACCAGACCGATTTCGACGGCGTTGACAACGATACCAGCCGCTCTAGCGAGGTTCAACGCATAGACACCCGTACCCGTCTGTACTACACGGCGATCATCAACGACAACCTCAAAGTGGTCAACAAGTTTGAAATGGACGCCGTCTGGGGTCAGAAATACATCAAGGACGCCGACAACCTTGGACTGAGCTACGGTGACATCGGTTCGGATGGTATGTCCCTTGAAATCAAAAACACCTACGCCGATTTCAACTGGGGCGCAGCCAATGTCAAACTGGGTACCCATGGTGGAGTCATCCATCGCGGTCTCTTTTTCGATGACGACTTCTCCGGTGCCACCATCAGCATTGCCGGCCTGCGTTTGATGTTCCAGAAAGTTGAAGAAAACGGTGACAGCCTGGGCGATGACGTTCAGAACTACCACATTGATTACACTTTCGGCGGCGACGCCCTGACCATCACCCCCAGCATCACCTACACCGACTTGGCCGGTGGCGACAGCTACTGGTACATTGGCGCCGACCTTGATGGAAAAGCCGGTGCTCTTGGCTACTTTGCGACCCTGATCTACCAGGGCGGAGAAGTTGAAGATCAAGACGTCAGTGCCTATCTGTTCGACGTGGGCGCCAGCGCTGCTCTTAGCGATGCTTTCACCCTCAAGGCCGAAGCCTTCTACGCAACCGGTCAGGATCCCGAAGATGAAGACATCACCGCTTTCACCGTCGAAGCCGGTCAGAGCTACTACTGGGCTGAGATCATGGGTTATGGTATATTCGATAATCAGGTTTCCAATGGTGCCTGCGCGGATGCCATTTCCGACATCATCGCCGCCAACCTGGGTTTCGGCTTTACCGTTAACGAAAAGTTGAGCCTTGGCGCCGACCTCTGGTATGCCCAGTTGGTTGAAGATGATACCAATGGCAACACCGATCTGGGTACCGAAATCGACCTCTCCGCCAAGTACCAAATCGTCGAGGGCTTGAATCTTGATCTCGTTGCCGCTTACCTGTTTGCCGGCGACGCCACCACCGGTGGCAGCGACGATGATGCCAATCCGCTCGAAGTTGGTGCTCGGTTCAGCATCTCCTTCTAAACGCGATGATTTGATCATTTGATCTAAGTTGTTTTTTCAGGCCGGGCTGTGTATGTAGATTATACACGCCCGGCTTTTTTTCTAAACGGGGCAATTCAAATTTCAAATAAATCTCAATGATCAATTTACAAACCTAACCGCACAGCGCATGATTTCGATATTGGAATTTATTTGGAATTTGAGTACTGAATCTTGACATTCTCGTAAAAAGTCGCTGTTCGGGCGGATTCGTAAAAAGCCCGAGATCAAGGATTGCGAATCCTGAGGAATGAGGCGTACTTAGCGTACTCCGCAATGACGAAGGATGAAGCGCAGGCGCCGATATCGGACTTTTTACGAATCTGTCAATCTTGTATTTCTTCCTTTTAGTAATAAGGTGCATTATGAAAAGTGTTTATCTCAAATCAGGAATCATATTGACAGCGATTGTGGTTTGCCTTTTGTTTGGGGGCCCCGTCTCCTCTTCCTCTTGGGCGGCCTCAAATGAGAGCATAATTTTAGTAAAGCCCTTCCAAATCAACGCTTCGGAGCAACTCGACTTTCTGAAGAAAGGGATCGACCAGATGCTTGCCACCCGGCTCACCGAACCGGGGCGGTATAAGGTTGTTTTTGCCTCCGACATACAAAATACCGACGCAATCAAGGCCGATTACATCGTTGAAGGAAGCCTGTTGATTTTCGGCGACCAGGTGAGCACCGATGTCAACCTGTTGGCCGCCGATACCGGTAAAGTCGCGTTGAACGTAAGCCAGACGGGGAGTAATAAAGGCGATGTAATCAAACATATTGACCTTTTTGCCAATAAAGCCCGCAGTCAGGTTTTGGGAACGGGGGCCCCCACGGCCGAACCACCGGCCCCGGTGGTGGCCGCACCAACGCCCCAAAAGATGCCCGACCCTGCCCAGGACGTCGCAACCCTGCCACCGTCGACGGAAAGCATCTGGCGGGGACCCTTCATGAAAAAAGCCATCGACAGTTTTCAGGTCGCGGACATCGATAACGATGGAACAAACGAAATCATCATTCTGGCCGATGATACCATCGAAATCCACAGGCGTGAATTCAACCGTCTGGTAAGTGTCTCCGAAACCAAGATTGACCGAATCGATTTAACCTGTCTCTTCGTGGATGCCATTGACTTGGACGGCGACGGCCAAAAAGAATTATGTATGACCGCCGCAACCAAGGACCATACCCGGGCCACATCCTTCATCTACCGCGTCGAGAACATGAAGCCGGTTCTGCTTCTTGGTCCGGTGAACTATCTGTTCAATGTTGTGGATACCGCCAATGGTCCCATATTGTTAGGGCAAAAAACACGCGGCACCACGTCACAGCTTCTCAAGACGCCCATAATGGAGCTCCGGCTTGCCACCGATGGCCAACACCTTGAAGCCGCCGGGAGGTCTTTTCCCTTTGCCGACAATGTGTTCGGCATTGCTTTTGGTGATTTCACGGGAAGCGGCACGGAGGCCATTGCCGTGCTCGCGCTCAACGGAACCATTTCCCTTTACTCCGCCGGTGGCGTGGAACTCTACAAAGGCAGCGACGAATACGGAGGATCGGCCACATATGTTGCCTACAAGGGCATGCGTTATACAAAGGACGATGGCTACGCCCTGGATAGAATCTTCCTGCAGCAACAGCTTTTCGCAACCGACCTTGACGGCAGTGGCAAAAAGGGGTTGATTGTGGTCAATAACCGCGACTCGGCCAGAAAGATACTATCCTCTACCCGGATTTTCGGGAAAAGCCACATTGATCAGCTCACGTGGAACGGGCTTGGCTTGGAAATCCGTAAAACGGGCCAAACCATAACCGGTTATATCAGCGATTATTGCATCGCCGATTCGGATTCCAACGGCAACCGGGAAATCGTCTTTTGCGTGGTGTCCCCTGCAAAACTATTCAAGGGGAAAAGGAGTCAACTCGTTTCCATGCCACTATATTGAGGATTAAGGCAAACGCTTAAGGAAGATCTTTGAGCAATTTTTCCGGATGCATACGCTGGTTATAATGGGCTTTCTGTTCCGGCGACTGCCCGGCCGGCCGTGAGGCTGGTGCGGTGGCGGCGGGTCGCTTGGGTGCGGCCCGTCCAAACACGGTCTCGTTAATGCTGGTGGCAAACCGATTGATTTCCGGGATGACCCGATTCAACCCCTGGGTTTGGGTATAAAATGGCAGGGGCGGCTGTTGGCCGGTAACATCCACCATCTTCGCGTCAATACTCACACTTTCGCCGAACACGGTTATGCTTCCGAAAAGCACATAGTCGGCATTGAGTTTTCCGCCCACGAGAAGAGCACGGCTTTCTCCTTCGAACCCATCGAGAACCGAGCCAACCGCGGCCCTGGTCTCGTTCTTATCTATCACAACCACCTTGTCCGGCCAGGCCAACCGGGAGGCGAGCATATCCTGAATACCATCCTGGAGGAAAGTGAGATCCTTTTCGGCATACATGTCAAAGGGCAGAATGGCTACGCGCTGAGAGGCGGCCTGGGCAGGAGCGGCGACCCAGAAGAGGCATAGGGTCAGTAGAAGGATTTGTTTTATATAATAGTGGTTTTTCAATGGTGTTTCCTTAGCTCCAAGATGGATTTGAAATTCATCTCAATTTTTTACCCAAAATCTCATTAACAACTTTAGGATTGGCCTTACCCTTCGTCGCCTTCATCACCTGACCGACAAAAAAGCCCATCAGTTTTTTCTGACCGCCCTGGTAGCGTTGCACCTCGTCCGGGTGGGCGGCGATAATTTCATCGATGATCGGATCGATGGTGGACGTATCGGAAACCTGAACAAGGCCCCTCTCCTCGACGATGGTCTTGGCCGGTTTACCGGTTTCGGCCATGGCTTCGAAAACGGTCTTGGCAATCTTGCCGCTGATCACGTCTTCATCGAGGAGTTTTAAAAGCTTTGCCAGATCATCGGGACCGACCGGCGAGTTTTCAATATCCAGGCTCTGGGCGTTTAGATATCCCAGCAGGTCGCCCATGATCCAGTTGGCAACGGTTTTGGGTTGATCGAAGGCCTTGAGGACGGCCTCGAAATAGTCGGCCAACTCCCTGCTGCTGGTCAGCACCGTGGCATCGCCCGACGGCAAGCCATGATCACTGATATAACGGGTCTTTCGCTGGGCCGGCAGCTCGGGCATTTCCGAACGCATGCGATCCACCCAGGCCTCGTCAACCACCAGGGGCAGCAAATCCGGATCCGGGAAGTATCGGTAATCGTGGGCGTCTTCCTTGCCGCGCATGGATACGGTCTGTCCCTTGTCCGGCTGCCACAGGCGGGTTTCCTGCACCACCCGGCCGCCGTCCATCAAAAGCTCCTTCTGGCGGGCGATCTCGTAATAAAGCGCTTTTTCCACATGCTTGAAGGAGTTGAGGTTCTTGACCTCGGCGCGGGTGCCGAAAGTGTCCGATCCCACCGGCATGATGGATACATTGGCGTCGCAGCGGAAGGAGCCCTCTTCCATGTTTCCGTCGCTGATGTCCAGATAACGCAAAATGGCCCGCAACTGACGCAGGTATTCACCGGCCACCTCGGGGCTGCGGATATCGGGCTCGCTGACGATTTCCATCAGGGGGGTGCCGGTGCGGTTCAAATCCACGCGACTGATGGGACGATCCGGATCATGAATCAGCTTGCCGGCGTCCTCTTCCATGTGGATCCGCGTGATGCCGATCCGCTGGGTCCGGCCGCCCACTTCGATGTCCAAATGGCCGTTCGTTGCGATGGGCAGCTCGTATTGTGAAATCTGATACCCTTTGGGAAGATCGGGATAAAAGTAATTTTTACGGGCGAACCGACTCTCCCGCTCAACCGTGCAGTTGGTGGCCAAAGCCATTTTGATGGTATAGTCCACCACTTTTTTATTGAGCACCGGCAGCACCCCGGGCATTCCCAGGCAGACCGGGCAGGTATGGGTATTGGGCGGGGCCCCGAAAGCGGTGGAGCAACCGCAGAAAATCTTGGTTTTGGTTTTCAGTTGGGCATGGACCTCGAGTCCGATTACTGGCGTAAATTCCATTGGTCATCTTCCATGTTGCGTGTCGGTGATGGCAAGCGGGTTGGGGGACGGTTTTTTCCGCTTTTTGTTAGGTTTTTTGTATCAAACCGCCTGTTTTAACAAGGTCATGCAATATCACCAACCGTTTGGATTGTAAAGCCGGGCATCGGTTTGTTACGGGGCAACCGCATTTAGAAAATTGCTCTATTTTATCCCCCCTCACCCCGGCCCTCTCACTCAAGGGGCGAGGGAGTGCCACCCGGAAATTCCATAGGAATCATGAACCTTGGGAAGCCGCCGGCGACGTCCCTTCTCCCCCGGAGGGAGAAGGACAGGATGAGGGGGACAAGATGGCATTTGCCTTATCATTAAATCTAAAAGCGGTTGCCCTGCGGTTTGCCACCGGTCAGTCGTATCTGGATTTTATCCGGAATTTGGAGCTTGTTATTTCCTAAACTGAGCTTAGGTGCGCAACCACTGGAACATTGCGATTTAACATCGCATGCGTTATGATCGAATCCGTTTTAAGGTTGTAAGATCCCTAGTCAGCAAAGCCCGGCACCATCGGTATGGGCGGCATTATAACCCCACTCATTACCCATGAAAGGATCAACATGGCAAATTCCGTAGCGGTAACGACCCATGACGATTACGTTGGAGAAATTATCCTCAACCGGCCCGACAGTCTCAACACCTTCACCCTGGATCTGGCAAAGGAGCTGGGCGAGGCCCTGGTTCAGCTCAACGCCGACAAAGGCGTACGGGTCATCATTATAAAAGGCGCCGGCAAGGCGTTTTGCGCCGGCATCGATGTTGGGGATTTTTTCGACAAAAGCACCCTGGAATACCGGGAATGGATCGAGTGCATGGAAGCGCCCCTGATTACCATGAGCCGCATCAAAAAGCCGGTTATCGCCCAAGTCCACGGCGTTGCCGCGGCCAACGGCGCCGGGGTGGTGGCCGCCGCCGATCTGGCAATAATGGCCGACAATGCCCGGATGGGGCTGACCGCCATCAACGTGGGTCTCAACTGCGTGGGACCGGTGGTCGCCGTCTCCCGTTCCGTGGGACGTAAAAAGGCCTTGGAAATGTTGCTTTACGGCGAGTTGATCAAGGCGCCCGCGGCTCTTGAAATGGGTCTGGTCAACAAGGTTGTCCCGGCTGATGACCTGGAGGCGGAAACCCGTAAATGGGCGGCCGTACTGGCCGAAAAAAGCCCCGTGGCCGTCCAGAACGCCAAATCCGGCTTTTACGCAGCGGCCGATCTGGAATACGACAAGGCCTTCGGCCTCATGAACGAATACTTTGCAAGGCTATGCTCCAGCGCCGACGCCAAGGAAGGCGTATCGGCCTTTCTTGAAAAACGCAAGCCAAACTGGCAGGAGAAATGACCGTTTCTTTCGACGTAGAGATGAAAGTGCCGTTCCACGACCTGGATCCCATGCAGGTGGTCTGGCACGGCAATTATTTCAAGTATTTCGATGTGGCTCGCTTCGGTCTGTTCGACTCGGTGGGGGTGGATTTGTACCAATACCTGACCGATCGCAAGCTGGTCTTCCCGCTGACCCGCTCGTCCATCAAGCACATTCTGCCCCTGCGCTTTGACGACCGGTTCATTTGCCGGGCCACCGTGACCGAAGCGCGCTATAAAATCGCCATGGATTTTCAGATCATTCTACCCGAGAACAACCAAGTCTGCACCAAGGGCACCGGGGAGCAAGTGGCCGTGAAGCTGCCGGACATGGCCCTGGAGTTTGAAATCCCCCCGGAAATCACCCAGGCGCTGGGTTTTTAATCATGAAGCAGGTTTTTGCCGCGGCGCTCATGGCCGGCAGCGAACGGGTCACCGCCTGGGCTGATCTTCTGGATGAAATCAATGTCTTTCCCGTGGCCGACGGGGATACGGGGCGCAACCTGAAAATAAGCCTGGCGCCCCTGATCGACACCGATGGTCTGCAAGCAGGCTATCTCCAGAGACTGGTATCAGCGGCCACGGGAAATTCGGGCAGCATCATGGCTGCGTTTTTGTCTGGTTTTCTTTCCATTATAGGCGGTTGCCCCCTTGGCCGGGCGACCACCGCAGGCAACCAGGCGGCCCGCAAATCCGTGGCCGATCCCAAACCCGGTACGATGCTGAGCCTTTTTGGTGCCCTGGAGAGCGCCCTGTGTCGGTGGCCCGAAACCCCGCAAAAAACCGACGGCAGCCGGGTGATCGACATCCTCGATGGGGCCGTTCGCCAGACGCCATCTCAGCTGCCGGCGTTGAAAGCGGCCGGCGTGGTCGATGCCGGGGCCCTGGGAGCGTTTGTTTTTTTCGAGGGATTTTTCCGCAATCTGCTGAACGACGAGGCCCGGCTGAAACCGATTACCGAACGATTCGAGGGACTTTTACAGGTGACGGGAAACGGCGATGGCGCCTTCTTGGGCGGATATTGCGTCAACGCGACCCTCACGCCGCTACCCAATACCAAGCTGGACGATTTCGGCGCGGACCTGGGCGAAAGCGTCGTTACCGTGGCCGACGGAAACCGCCTCCGACTTCACCTACACACCGACGACCAGGAAGGCGCCCGTACCCGCCTGGCAAGCCTGGGCCACATGACCGCCTGGCAGGCCGAACCGCTTACCCAAGCGTCCGCCGCAGTTAAAACCGGGCTGAAAGATCAGGCCGTGCGGGTGATGACCGATGCCGCCGGTTCCCTGACCCGCGACGAAGCCAAAACGTTGGGTATTATCCTCCTTGACAGCTACCTGGTCATGGACAGCGAAAAAATCCCCGAAACCCTGTTTGATCCCGAACGGCTTTACCATGCCATGGCTGCCGGCCGACCGGTTTCCACGGCCCAGGGATCTGTATTCGGTCGCCACCAGAGCTATGAAAGCGCGCTGGCAAGGCATGACCGGCTCATTTATCTTGCCGTAGGGTCGGTTTTTACCGGCAACGTGGCCGCGGCGCGCGGGTGGCGTAAAACCCTTTCCCGGCCGGATCATTTCCAAGTGGTGGATACGGGTGCCGCGTCCGGCCGTCTGGGGCTGATCGTGCGCCTGGTGGCCGAATTTGCCCGAACCGCCCGTTCCATGCCCGAGGTTGCCGCCTTTGCCGAAACCGCCATCCGGGACTGCGGGGAACTTTTGTTTTTGGACCAGCTCAAATTTCTGGTTGCCGGCGGCCGGCTTTCCCGCTCCAAAGGCTTTTTCGGCGATTTGCTGGGCATCAAACCGGTGGTCTGTCCCCGGCCCGAGGGCGCGGTGAAAATCGGCAGTGTGCGCAGCGCCGGCCAACAGCTGGATTTTGCCCTGGACTACCTGAAAAAACGGTTTTACACTGAAGACTGCCTTACCCTGCTCTTGCAATATACCGATAACCGGACGCGACTGGAGAAAGATATCCGGCCGGCACTTGAAAAAGCGTTCCCCCGGGCGCGCATCATGACCACGCCGCTTTCCCTGACCACCGGCGCTCATGTGGGACCGGGCACCTGGGCCGTGGCCTTTTGTCCGGCCCTGTCCCTACAATAAAATTGCAATAAAACACCCCATTGAGGAGCAATTCCGCATGCGAGTTTGTCAAACCACCGTCACCATGGCCCTGATCGTTTTTCTATTGACGCTTTCGGGGTGCGCCTATGTGAACACCAAAACGCCCCTGGATCAGGATCTGGATCAGACCACCCTAGGCCGAAAAACCGGCACGGCCGAAGCATACAGCGTCTTGTGGATGGTTGCCTGGGGCGATGCGAGTTATGCCAAGGCGGCCCAGAACGGTGGCATCACCACCCTACGGCACGCGGATCAGGAAGTATTCACGGTATTTTTCGGGCTTTACACACGCTACCGGGTGGTGGTTTATGGGGATTGATCCGGCGTTGCCCAAAGGCGGAAAGCCGCTTTTGATCTTATTTCTGTTATTGACCCTTGGCTTGGCCGGTTGCGGAACCGGGCCGTTGGTCGGCATGGTCTACACCAATGTCAAGCTGCCGCTTACCGAAAACCTTGACGCCACCCCTTTCCCGGACAATCCGCCCTGTTCGGGCAGCGTCGTGGAAGTCAAGGAGCCCATCAGCGGCATCGGCATGTACGCCCGGGTGAACGTCAACGCCATCGGCGCCATAGCCAGACAAAACGGTGTGGAAACGCTATATTTCGCCGACCGACAAGTGTTCAGCATTCTGGGCATCTGGACATCCAACCGCGTTCTGTTATACGGCTCGCCGGCCAAAAGCGCCCCCACCCCATGAGCAACGTTTCTCCAAATGGCCGTTTGGCGGTGGTTATCCCCGCCTATAATCATGGATCACGCATTGCGGCGGTGGTCGAAAACGCACGTACGCTGGGCTATCCCGTCTTCGTGGTCGACGACGGCTCCACGGATGAAACGGCCGCCGTTCTGGAATCGCTGCCCGGCATTCATGTGCTGCGGCACCCGGTCAACCGGGGAAAGGGGGCGGCCCTGGTCAGCGGCATGCAGGCTGCCGCGGATATCGCCGATTATGCCATTACCCTTGATGCCGACGGCCAGCACAATCCGGCTGAGGCGAGCCGTCTGGTGGCGGCCCTTGCTTCCCATCCGGCCGCCATCGTGATCGGCAAACGAGAAATGATCGATGCGCCGTGGACCAGCCGCAAAGGCCGGGGCTTTTCCAACTTCTGGGTCTGGGCCGCCGGCGGGCCATGGCTGACCGACACCCAAAGCGGGTTTCGTATTTATCCCATTGAAAAGACGCTTGGCCTCGGGGTCACGGCCCGGCGCTACCAGTTTGAGGTCGAGGTTCTGGCCCTGGCTGCCTGGCTAAAAATTCCGATCGTGGAAGCGCCCATTTCCGCGGCTTACGGAGCAAAGCTTCCCCGGATCTCCCATTTCAGGCCGTTCAGGGATTTCATACGCAATTCCGAAACCTTCAGCCGCCTGATTCTGCGCCGGGTATTCACTCCGTCCCTGTGGTTTCCGGGCCGCAAAAAAAAATGTCTGCTGTGATGTTATGCGATCTATTTTCTACCGAATCCTGATCGGCTGCACCCGCGTTTTCGGAACATGGTTTTTCAGCCTCGTCGCCGGCGGGATCGCCACGGGCTATTTTCTCATTTTTCCCCGGCGCGTGGGTGTGGGGCTGCGCTTTTACCAGACGCTTTTTCCCGAACGCGGCCGGCTCTACCACGGGTGGTGCACCTTCCGGCAATTTGTCAATTTCACCCATGTGTTCCGGGATCGCCTGGTGATGAACGAGGAAGGCGCCCTGACCCACGAATTCGACGGATGGGAGCGTCTCAGGGATGCCATGCAGGCCAGCGGCGGCATCCTGATCATGTCTCACATGGGCAATTGGGAAGTGGCTGCGCGGCTCTTGAAGAAAACCCTGCCCGATTTGCGTTTGATGCTTCTCATGGGGGTCAAACAAAAAGAGCAGATCGAAAATATTCAAAAACAGGCGGTCCGGCAGAGTGATATTTTAATTAAAGGTGTGGACGAATCGGGCGGATCACCTCTGGATATCGTGGAGGCGGTTCGTTTTTTAAAAGACGGCGGTTTGGTCTCGCTGACCGGTGATCGTATCTGGCAGGAGGATCAGCGCACGCTGTCGGTTCGTTTCCTGGACCATGAAATCCGGTTGCCGGCGGCCCCTTACGCCCTGGCATTGGCCACCGGCGCCCCCCTGTTCGTTTTTTTTGCGTTGAGAACGTCGAGTCGGCATTACCATTTTTCGGCCTCCCAACCCATCGTGGTACAGGCCGCCGATCGCAGTCGGCGCGAAGCGGCCATGCAACAGGCCGCCCAGCAATACGCCACGCTTCTGGAAGATGCCGTACGAGGCTACCCGTTTCAGTGGCAGCATTTTGAACCCTTTCTGGATCGAGGCCGCTCATTGGCAGTATAGCCACAGTAAAGGGAAAGGACATGAGCCCCAAACCAGGCGATATTTATGGAGGCCAAAATTTGAATTGCCTGATTTAGATTGAAATATTTTGTAACAGCTTTGAAATCAGATCGAATTTATAGTAAAAAACGGTTTCACTGATTTTGTTCACAGGATGGTAGGTTAAATGACGAGAGATGAAATAAAAAAGGAAATCCTCCGTGTTTTCGAGGAGCAGTTTGAAATTGAAAACCCGAACCCGGACGACGATTTGCGCGAGGTTCACGAGTTCGACTCCATCGACGCCATCGAGCTGTTGAGGGAAATCGAATTGATCCTGGGCGTTCAACTCACGCGGGAAGAAAAAAAGGCCGCCATGGACATCCGCACCATCGATCAGATTGTGGATTATGTACAGAACCTGGACAACGCCCACCGTGAGGGGCCAGAGGGGTAGCCGGTTATGCACAGACGCGTCGTGATTACCGGTGCAGGCGCCATCACCCCCATTGGCTGCTCCCGCGCCGAGATCATTGAAAGCCTCACCAAGGGCAAGTCCGGCGTTCGCCCCATGCGAAACGACGAACTGCTCGTGGAGCACATCCACTGCAAGGTTTTCGGTACGGTCGCCAATCCGCCGACCTTTGAATTTGCCCGGCGGGACCGCAAAACCATGGGACCGGTCTCCTATTACGCCTGCCAGGTGGCCAAGGAGGTGCTGGCGGAATCGGGCCTGTCTAAGGAATTCATCCAGAGCGGGCGGCTGGGCGTAGCTTTCGGTTCCACTCACGGCAGCCCCACGGTTCAACGGGATATTTATCGTACCTTTTTCAGCGACGAAGCCGGCAAGCTGAGAAATATCGGCGCGGTGGATTATCTCAAATCCATGGTCCACACCACGGCGGTCAACATCACCAAGATGTTCGGCATCCGCGGGCGGGTGATCAGCTCCTCCACGGCCTGCACCACCTCCAGCCAGTCCATCGGCTTCGGCTACGAGGCGGTGAAATACGGCCTTCAGGACGCCATGCTGTGCGGCGGGGCCGACGAGTATGATACCACCACGGTTGCCGTCTTCGACAACCTATTAGCCTGCTCCACCGATTTCAACGAGAATCCCCATCTCACCCCGCGGCCCTTTGACCGCAAACGCGACGGGCTGGTGGTGGGCGAAGGCGCCGGCGCCGTATTGCTTGAGGATCTGGAATCCGCAAAAAAACGCGGCGCACCGATCCTGGGGGAGGTCATCGGCTTTTCCTGCGCCAACAACGGCGGCGACCTGATCCTGCCCAATCGCGACGGCATTGTGCTGGCCATAAAAATGGGCCTGGAAAATGCCGGAATCGAGCCAAAGGATGTGGATTGGATCTCCGCCCACGCCACGGCCACCAAGATGGGAGATGTCCTGGAGGCCCAGGCCATTGACGAGGTGTACGGCGACGGGCCGTGGGTTACCGGCCTGAAAAGTTACATGGGACACACCATGGGTTCCTGCGGCGCCATCGAAACCCTGATCGCGCTGATTCAGATGGCCGAGGGCTTTATCGCACCGACATTGAACCTGGAGGAAGTGGACCCGCGCTGCGCCATGCTGAGGCATGTAACCGAAATCAAAGAAGCGCCGATCCGCATCGCCGCCGTTCAGAATTTCGCTTTCGGCGGCGTCAACACCTGTCTGTTCCTTAAAAAATTCAGCGATTAACGGATCGTTTTTACCATGGCCCTTTTTCCAAATTGGCTTGGACGCGTTAAGGATGCCATGATAACCGTGGTTCTGTGGATCTATTACACCCTTGGCTTTGTGGTTTTCTTTGCCCCCTTTTACGTCCTGGCCTGGGCAATGGCAAAAGATCCATCGGAAGTCGCGCAACGGCTCAATTCCCGTTTTTATCGCACCTTTTTTTTGCTGTTGCGCTTCTTGGTGCCTGCCTGTCGATGGCAGATTGACGATGCGGTTAAAACCATCCGGGGCTCGGTGGTCGTTGCCAATCACCTTTCCTATCTGGACTCGATTCTGCTGATTTCCCTGTTCCCACGGCACACGACCATCGCCAAACAGCGCCTGTTCCATATTCCGATTCTGGGTTGGGTGCTGAGAATCTCCGGCTATCTGCCATCGTCGTCCGACGGAAGGTTGGCAGAGGTGATGATCTCGCGCATGGAGCGCATGCCGGCACTGCTCGCCGAAGGGGGCAATCTGCTGATTTTTCCCGAAGGCACCCGCAGCCGCAGCGGCGCCATCGGAACACTCAATACCGGCGCTTTTAAAATCGCCCGCATGACAAACGCCCCCATTGATGTAGTGCGTATCGACGGCACGGCGAACCTGTTCAAACCCGGCCGGTTTCTGTTCGACACGTGTTCCGCCAGTATCGTTCGGGTACGGCACCTTGCACACATCCTGCCCGAGTATAAAGCTGCCGATTTCTCACGGGAAAAATTGATGGCGGATGTGCGGGAAATACTGAAAAACTGATAAAACGTTGACGCCATCAAAATCGCTATCGGTATCGAAAAAAAGACGATTGCGATGGCGATACCGATTATTAGAAAGGCATAGGAGAAAAAATGAAGATCCTGTTGTTTTCGATGCCGGATGTGGCCCCGGTGATTATGCACGAAGCGGCCTTTCACATGCCAAACCTCGGCATCGCCAGTATCGGTGCCAACATCGACCCGGGGCATGAGGTCTATATCGTAGATTTGATCCGCCAGCGCACGGGGCTCAAAAAATGCATCGAACGCCGGCTGACCGCCATTCGCCCGGACCTGGTGGGCCTGTCATCCATGACGTGGCAATACCCGACCTGCATCAAGATCGTTCGTCTGATCAAAGCCCTTCTTCCGGAAACGCGCATTGTCATCGGCGGCTATCATGCCACGCTCATGGCCGAGGAGATCGACGCCTCCCATGATGCCGAGGCCATCGACTTCATGGTCCGTGGTGAAGGCGAAGAGGCGTTTCGGCGGCTGGTCAATGCGCTGACCGGCAAAGACAGCTTAGCGGACATTCCCTCTCTTTCTTATAAGGAGAACGGCCGCTTCGTGCACAATCCCAAAGGCGAACTTCTGGATCTGTCCACCCTCAAGCTGCCCATCCGCGACAAGCGCCGCCTTACCTGGGGCTACCACATCATGAACGGTCACGCCGAGGTCATGGAAACCTCCCGGGGCTGCACCCGCAACTGCAATTTCTGCAGCATCCGGCATATGTACGGCCGGGCCTTTCGCCCTTTTCCTTTAAAACGTATTCTGGCCGACATCGACGACATCTACTACAATTGCAAGGCCCGCTGGATCTTTGTTTCCGACGACAACCTGGTCCTGGACACCGAGCGGGTGATCCGCCTGTGCGACGCCATCATCAAAAAAGGTTACCGCAAGCTAAATTTCGTGGTGCAATGCGACTGCGTGACCATTTCCCGCAACGAGGAGATGGTGGCCAAAATGGCGCGGGCGGGCTTCCGGTCCATGTTCCTGGGCATCGAGAACGCCTCCAAGAAAAACCTGGTGGCCGCCAAAAAGGGCGACATCTTAAGTGCCTCGCGTAAGGCGGTAGCCCTTTGCCACAAATACGGCATCATGGTTGTAGGAGGAATGATTTTCGGATTTCCTGGCGACGGAGAAGAGGAAATCGTCGAGAACTATCAATTCCTCAAGTCCACCGGCGTGGACACGGCCTATTGCCAGATTCTAACCCCCTACCCCAAGACCGGTATCCGCCGGGAACTTATCGATCAGGGCCTGGTCACCAACGCCGACGATTACTCGCGCTACAACGGCATGTGGGCCAATGTCCGCACCCACCAGCTCTCCTCCGACGAGCTGCAATACCTTTTCTGGTACCACAACGAAACCATTATGGGCTGGTGGAACCCTTCCGAGCGTATCCGCGCCCAGGGTCGCCTCTGGACCGCCATCTGGCTGTACGTGTTCAAGCCCATTGCCAAAAAATTGTATGCCCGCGAACAGGAACGCCTTGGATGGAAAGGCCGGTTCGACAAAATGATTGCCGACCGGGCGGGCATCAATCGGTTCGCGGACCTGGACGAAACCTGATTTATCGGTTCTGCTGCCATTTCCTCCCTTTTAAAACCTGCCCTTGGCAACCGCATCAGAAGCCTGGTGTGGTCCCGTTCATCGCATCGGCTATACGAATCTCATTTTCTTAAGGAGAAAACCGCTCTTTTTCTCGTCATACAATCAGGACAACGGTAACGGGCTTTATTAACTCGGGACGATTGGTTTCAGTTTGGAGGATGAGATGAGAACAGCAAGCGCAATTGGAATCCTGGCTTTTATTATCTTGGCAACCTCTCCCGTGGCCGAAAGTGCGGATTTCAACGCCGGAATCAGCCAGACACTTTTATCGAACGGGTTAAATTTGTTCGAAATACAGCCATCCCTGTTATCCGCGGCACCTGCCCGCCCACATGCTTTGCATAAACTGTTCAAGGGCCTCTCCTGCATGATGTCCACACTGGATTTCGAATTGTCCGATGAGGACCAAGGCCGAAGCGAGTTGAATATGGTGGCCGGTTTTCCGCTGCATGACCGAATCGATGCTCTCATGGGATACAAACGAATCGATTGCAAAGACGGCCACGGCTCTTATTCCAACTCCGGCCCGGTCATCGGAGCCGCTTTCTCCTGTCCGATAACGGCGTCTGGATCGGAAAATGGGGCGGTTTTCCGGGCAAACGCAAGCCTTATCCCGCTGTCCGATGACGGGAACCCACTGCGGATCGAGAATCGCTTTGGGTACGCCGCCGGGTTGGGGGTGGCGTGGACCCGGGCCGATCTGGCCATTACCGTGGCGTATCAATACCAGAATATCCCCATGGAAAGAACTTCAGGCGGCGGATTGGCGTCCTTCAGCCATGATCGGACGGAAATTTGCCATGGGCCGGCGATTACGATTGATTTCCGGTTTTAAGATGGAATTAGGAACCGGCTTCGTCCTAATACATTATTTCTTTTAATATTTCATAAAAAGTAATGCAATAAATTTGACACAGCCCAATTTTGCATTACCATTTGCTCATGAAAAACCACGGGCCGTATGCGCCCGACAATCAGGAGGTAAATGGACTATGAGCAAAACAATCGGAATCGATCTTGGAACGACCAATTCATGTGTTTCCGTCATGGAAGGCGGCGAAGCCAAAGTCATCACCAACGCCGACGGCGGGCGCACGACCCCGTCCATGGTGGCCGTCACCGATAGTGGAGAGCGTCTGGTGGGTCAGGTGGCCAAACGCCAGGCGGTGACAAATCCGGAGAACACGGTATTCGG
Source organism: uncultured Desulfosarcina sp. (assembly GCA_963668455.2). Classification (GTDB taxonomy): domain Bacteria; phylum Desulfobacterota; class Desulfobacteria; order Desulfobacterales; family Desulfosarcinaceae; genus Desulfosarcina. The sequence goes on along the minus strand of CAXXOY010000004.1, from coordinate 551,277 downwards.
CGTCAAACGGTTGATCGGCCGCAAATACGATTCGCCTGAGGTACAGGATGACCGCAAAAACCTGCCTTATGAGGTGCAAGGCGCAGAAAACGGCGATGTACGCATTGCCATCAAGGGGCGCCAGCATAGCCCGGCGGAGGTCTCTTCTTTCATTCTCGCCGATCTGAAAAAATCAGCAGAAGCGTATCTGGGCGAAACCGTTACCGACGCGGTGATCACCGTGCCGGCCTACTTCAACGACAGCCAACGCCAGGCCACCAAGGATGCCGGAAAAATCGCGGGCCTGAATGTCAAGCGGATCATCAACGAGCCCACGGCTGCCTCTCTGGCCTATGGCCTGGACAAAAAAAAGGAAGAAAAAATTGCGGTCTTCGACCTGGGCGGCGGAACCTTCGATGTTTCGATCCTTGAAATCGGCGACGGCGTCTTCGAGGTGAAAGCCACCAACGGGGATACCCACCTGGGCGGCGAGGATTTCGATCTGCGCCTGATCGACTACCTGGCCGACGAATTCAAACGCGATCAGGGAATCGATCTGCGGGGCGACAAAATGGCCCTGCAAAGGCTAAAAGAAGCGGCGGAAAAGGCCAAAATGGAGCTCTCCAGCGCCATGGAGACGGATGTCAATCTGCCCTTCATCACCGCCGACGCCGGCGGCCCCAAGCATTTGAACATCAAGCTGACGCGGGCCAAACTGGAGTCCCTGGTGGACGCCTTGCTCGACCGGCTCGAAGCCCCCTGCCAAACGGCTTTGAAGGATGCCGGGCTCTCGTCGGGTGATATCGACGAGGTGATTCTGGTGGGCGGCATGACCCGTATGCCGGCCGTCCAGCAGCGGGTTGAAAAAATCTTTGGCAAGACGCCCAACAAAGGGGTCAATCCCGATGAAGTGGTTGCCTTGGGGGCGGCCATTCAGGGCGCGGTTCTGGAAGGTGATGTCAGCGACGTGCTGCTCCTGGACGTCACCCCGCTATCCCTGGGCATCGAGACCCTGGGCGGCGTGATGACCAAACTGATCGAGAAAAACACCACCATTCCCGCCCGCCAGAGCCAGGTCTTCTCCACGGCCGAGGACAACCAGCCGGCCGTCACCGTGCATGTACTCCAAGGGGAAAGGGAGATGGCGACCGGCAACAAAACCCTGGGCCGCTTCGAGCTTACCGGTATCTCACCGGCGCCACGAGGAACCCCTCAAATCGAGGTAACCTTCGACATCGATGCCAACGGCATCGTTGAGGTTTCCGCCAAGGATCAGGCCACGGGCAAGGCCCAGAGCATCCGCATCACCTCCTCTTCCGGCCTTTCCAAGGAGGAGATCGACAGATTGATCAAGGATGCCGAGCTGAACGCTGAAGCGGACGCCCGTAAAAAGGAGCTGGTGGATGCCAAGAACAGTGCCGACGCCCTGATCCATGCCACCGAGAAAAACATGAGTGAAATGGGTGCCAATGTTGACGGCAGCGCGCGCATGGAAATTGACGATGCCATCCGCAACCTGAAAGGCGCCATTAAAGGCGAAGATGCCGGTCGGATCAAACAGCTCACCGAGGTGTTGACCCAGGCCTCCCACAAGCTGGCCGAGTCCATGTACCAGCAGCCGAGCGGCCCCCAGGCCGGACCGGCCGGTCAACCCGGCGGCCAGGCCAAGCCTTCCCAGGCGGCCGATGACGTGGTCGATGCCGAGTATGAAGAAGTGGCCTAACGGATCGGTCTATAACTCAACCCAAAAATTTGAAAAAGCCGGGCAACCGCCCGGCTTTTTCCGTCCGTCATCCCGTGCTCCCGTTACTTTTACAAAATTGTCTGAAGCTATCGACAACACTGGCATAATCTCAAATTCGGATTACCACACGCAAATCGGGCAACAACAGGGGCTATTCATATAAATAAGCGAGTGCCCAAAATTTTTTCCGACAATCCATTGACAAAAATAACATAAGTGGTATGACAACAGACGTCAAACGACAGTCAACAACCCTGAAAAACCAAAGGCAACATTGGTAAAAAAAAGATGCCGGAATACAAATCTTTAAAAAAACCACTGCTTTCCCAGGAAGTCAAAGAAGCCATTCAGACATCCATTACCGATTCAACATTCCAACCCGGCGAAAAACTCCCCTCCGAAAGAGAATTGGTGGACCAGTTCCAGGTCAGCCGGGTCACGATTCGCGAAGCACTGAGAAATCTGCAAAGTTCCGGACTGATCAAGATTCGACGGGGAATCAACGCCGGGGCATACGTCTCCGAGCCCAATTCCGATCCGATCACCGAAAATTTTAGCAACCTTATTCATATGGGCCGCATCGGTTTTTCGCATCTTATCGATGCTCGCCTTTATATAGAACCCAGGGCATCTGAAATTGCGGCGACCTACGCCACGGAAGAGGATATAGACAGACTCAACCATGTTTTGGAGCTGGCTTCCTCCCAGGTGGCGACATCCCGCAAAACCGCCCGTCTCACCAATGTTTCGTTTCACTGTGAGATTGCCAAAATAACGCAAAACCCAATCATCCTGTTCATAACCGAGTCCATCACCCAAAGTCATTCGGCAGTGATCATCGAATCGACGCGCTCCAAGTTGAAGCGCGGTGTGATTCAGCAATTCATCGATGGGCACCGCGCGATTCTTGAAGCGATCATCGGACATCAGCCGAAGGTTGCCTATGAGATGACCCGCCGACATTTGCTCGACACCTACCGGGCCTACACCCACGTCATGCCTAAAAATCAGGTTCGGGAAATCGACCGCCGCATTCAACAGGAAAACCCCTATCTGTTCGAAAAAAAGTCCTAAGGACGGCCCATGATCACATGTGACCCATTTTACTCGGTCATCTGCTCCGTGTCAGGGGCCACACAAGCAGCCAACGCCAACCCACACCCAACAGAAAGGAGTACGCAAATGCCAATGTTTAGTCGGAAAGGATTATTGCTCGTTGCCTTGATGGTTACATCCATCTGGATAGCGGGATGCACCACGACCCAGGTGGCTGAAAAGGAAGAGGCCCTGTCCCCCTGTATCCAGTACGAAGTTAGTTCATCCGCGGAAATCGTGAACATCGCCTATTGCATAAAACCCTACCAGGGTGCCGATCATCTGCACATGTCCATCACCATTAAAAACATCTCGGAGCAAACCAAACGATTTCGGGTCAACATTTTTCTGCCTGACGGCGGCTCGGCAGGCGGGCTTTTCCCGCGCAAAGTCAAGAGTGATGCCCCCGGCATTCCGGCGGGTGAGGAACTCACGCGTGAATTTCCGATGCTCAATACCGAGCTGCCGGACGGTTTTGTCATCATGGTCAAGGAAATAGGCTAATTCTATAGGAGGAGGTTAACATGTCTGGAAAAAAAGCATTGTCCCGATTCACCCAAATTTTGGGCGGCATCTGTCTCGCACTGCTCATGTTCACCCAGCCCGCCGGGGCTGTCAAATTCATCTCTTTCGGCACCGGAAGTTCGGCCGGAACTTATTATTTTATCGGCGCCGGGTTCGCTTCGTTGATCAACAACAACGTTCCCGAGGTTCGCGTCGCCGCCGAATCCACCGCAGCGTCCAATGAGAATGTCCGTCTGATGATTCGCGGCGAAATGGAAATGGGATTGGCCTGTATGGGCACCATCGTTTCGGTCAAAAAACAGGGCCTGGACGTGGACAAACTCAAACTGGTCGCCATTGGCCATACCAGCGACGTACACTGGCTGGTTCGCAAGGAGTCCGACATTCAGTCCATTGCCGATTTCAAGGGCAAGGTGGTCGGTGTCGGACCGGCCGGCAGCGCCACTCTCAATGTCGTCTCCAAACAGCACCTGAGCAGTGCATGGGGATTGACGTTCGACGATTTCTCTCCGAAATATATCTCCTTTACCGAGGTCACCCGCGGACTGAGAGACAAAACCATCGACGCGGGCCTGATATTCGCCGGCGCACCGCTGGCCTCCGTCATGGAACTTGCCCGCGACATCCCCATTCGTATTCTGGATATCAGTCCGGAAAAACTCGCAGAGTTGCGAGGTAAATTCAGCAACGTTGTACCTTTGACAATCCCGGCCGGTACCTACAATGGCGTGGACAGTGATATCCACACCTATTGCCTGCCGCAGATGTGGCTCTGCCGCACCGATTTATCCGAAGAGATGGTCTATAAAATGATCAAAGCCGTTTACGACCATCCCGAAGACCGGGACGCCATCCATCCCATGGCCAAAAAATTCACCCCGGAAAACGCCTTTCGCGGATCTCCCGGTGTCCCCATCGGTTATCACCCCGGCGCCATTAAATACTACAAGGAAATCGGAATCTGGGACAAACGGGCCGAGCATTACGAATAGCCGAAGCCACTGTCGGACAGCCAATCGGGCTATTGTATGCCCGAGGTGGTCTGACCACAGTCCCCAAAAAATTGTTAACGATGAGAGGCATGGCTCGCATGCCTCTCCACTCATGAAAAAGGGCCAATCATGGAGAGTCAACCTACCCCACCTGTCGCCAATACCCCCCCGATGCTCATCCGGGTAATCGCTATTGCCATGAGCCTGTTTCAACTGTATACGGGCATTTTCCAGCTAACGGCAATGAACCAGCGCGTCATCCATGTGACCTTCGCCCTGGTACTGATTTTTCTCACCTATGGATTCGATCAAAAAAAGAAAACAAGTATCGCCTGGCATGGCTATCTGATATCCGGCGCCGTACTTCTGATGGGTATTTACGTCCTGGCCAACTGGTTCAAGAAAATCGGCGATATCGGTATGAGTCCGCCCTGGTATGAGCTTGTCATGGGCACGGCTTTTTTGTTGATATGCATCGAAGCGGCTCGCCGGACGCTGGGCTGGATTTTTCCGATAATCGCCGTCGTGGCAATGCTTTACGCCCGTTTTGGTGAGATACTTCCCGGCATCCTGGCCCATCGCAATTATTCGTTCGAGCGTATCGTCAGCAACATGTTCATCACCACGGATGGTGTTTTCGGCATGTTGGCCGGCATTTCGGCAACCTACATCTTTCTGTTTATCCTTTTCGGATCCCTGCTGCGTGCCGCCGGAGGAGGAGAATTTTTCATCAATCTCTCGTTTGCTCTTTTCGGCCATGTGCGTGGCGGTCCCGCCAAAATCGCCGTGGTGGCATCTTCTCTGTTCGGAATGCTTTCCGGCAGCGGCACCGCCAATGTGGCCGGTACCGGGCAAATCACCATCCCGCTGATGAAACGCAGCGGTTACAAACCCCATTTCGCCGCCGCCGTGGAAACCGTGTCCAGTGCGGGCGGCCTTCTCATGCCCCCCATCATGGGCAGCGCGGTCTTCATCATCATGGAGGTTCTGGGTGTCAACTACGTCACCATCATGAAAGCCGGCGGACTGGCCGCCATTCTCTATTATGTCGGTCTGTTTTTAATGATCGATATCGAAGCCCAGAAACTGGACATGTCCGGCATGCCCAAAGATGAACTTCCCAGTCTGAAACAAACCCTCAAGGAGGGCTGGTTCTTCTTCATTCCCATTTTCGTCCTGATTTTTTTCTTGATGTACTCCAAGGTGTCGGTCACCCGGGCGGCCTTCTGGGGCGCTATTTCGATTCCCATCTGCAGCCAGTTGGCAGGCCCCGGCCGAAGGATGACAATTCGCCAATTTATTAAAGGGCTTGAAGAAGGTGCGCTCACTGCCCTTCCGGTGGTAGCCATCCTTTCGCTGGGTGGTGTTGTGTTGGGAATGATAACCCTGACCGGCCTGGGCCTGATGATGTCCGGCCTTCTGATCAAAATGTCCGGCGGCAATCTGTTGGCCCTGCTTGTTCTCACCATGATCGCATCGATCATTCTCGGCATGGGCGTTCCTCCGGTGGCTGCCTACATCGTGCTGTCCATTCTGGTCGTCCCCGCCCTGATCAAATTGGGTGTGTATCCCCTGGCCGCGCATCTGTTCGTTTTCTACTTTGCCACCATAGCCGGAATCACCCCTCCCATGGCGCCTGATGCGTTTGTCGCCGCGGGTATCGCCGAGGCGCCCATGATGCGCACCTCGTTCACCGCCTGCCGGCTGGCCATGGTTATTTTTATCGTTCCGTATATGTTCGTTTACAACAATGCACTGCTGCTCATCGGCAGCCCGGCGCAGATTGTCCAGGTGTGTTTCACTTCCTTTTTCGGTGTTCTCGCCCTGGCTTGTGCCGCCCAGAACTATCTCGGCGGAAGATTGAATATTCTCTTTCGCCTGCTTCTGTTCGTCGGCGGGGCATGTCTCATCTACCCTGGCCTGTACACGGACATCATCGGCATGATTCTTACCCTGGTGCTGCTTTATATTCGGGTCCCCGATTTGCTTAAACGCTATACCGTCGGATTGATTTACAGACAGCAGGCTTCTTGATGGTCAATCAAACTCGTGCAACGTGTTTTAAAAGAATATAGAACGGATAAATGATGTCGGAACTATCAATCACCCTTGAAGAAGAACTCATCGACCACATCGCCGGGACCCGCTATGAAAACCTGGACGAGCAATCCATCGATTGCTGTAAAAAGCTGATTGTGGACTCCCTCGGGGTCGTCTTTCCGGGCAGCCGGGCGCCGGCCTGCCCGGAACTTGTCGATCTGTTAAGAACCTGGCAATCCGAAACGGGCGCTCCGGTCCTGCTTTCCGATGTTCGTGTGCCGCCGCCCCAGGCGGCCATGGCCAACAGCACCATCATGCACGCCATGGATTTCGATGACACCCTCGACGCCTCGGCTCTGCACACCTTTGTCTCCGTTTTACCGGCAGCTTTGGCAACGGTACAAGCCGGCGGCAAGGTCAGCGGAAAAGCGCTTGTAACCGCCCTGGTGATTGGCGTGGATGTCATCTGCCGAATCAGCCTGGCCATCAATCGCCCCCTGTCCTGGATTCGCACGGCCACCTGCGGTTGTTTCGGCGCCGCGGCAACCGCCGCCAAAATCTTGGGGCTCGATCGCGATCAAATCGCCAATGCCCTGGGCATTGTCTACAGCCAGACCTCCGGCAACGCCCAAGGCCTCGTCGAAGGGCGCCTGGTCAAGCGCATGCAGCCGGGCTTTGCCGCCTCTGCCGGCGTACTGTCGGCATTTCTCGCGAAACGCGGGGGGACCGGCAGCAAGCATTTTCTCACCGGCCCTTACGGCTATTACAACCTTTACGAGCAGGGGGAGTTCGATGCCGCCGCTGTCACCAAGGATCTGGGGAAACACCAGTGTATTGTCGATCTGAGCATCAAACCCTATCCGGCCTGCCGTATGACCCACGCCAGCATCGACGCCGCATTGGCGCTGAAAGATCGTGTGGGAGCGATATCGGAGATCGAACGCATCGACTTCTCGGTGTGCTCCATGGCGGCTGAAATGGTGGGCAAGCCCTTCAAAATCGGAACGAACCCGCAGGTAGACGCCCAATTCAGCATTCCCTACACCGTGGCCTGTGCCATGATCCGTGGGGATGTATTCCTGCAGGATTTCGAAACCGAAGCCATCTCGGCCCCCGAGGTACTCGATCTGGCGAAACGCATCCATGTCGAAACCGATCCGGACTTGCAGGCCAAGGATATCCTGCAATCGAAAATGACGGTTACCCGCAGGGACGGAAGCGCCGTTTCCGAACTGGTCCCGGTTCCCCTGGGAAACCCTGGAAATCCCATGAGTACAATTCAATGCCGCGAGAAATTCAACAAATGCCTCGCATACAGTGATTACGCCTTGTCCGAAGCATCGCGCGAAGATCTCTTTTCGAAGATCGACCATCTGGAATCACTGGCGGATATCAACGATTTGTTCTCCCTTCTGATTCAGTGAGTACACCATGACGATTGTGCAGGAAGACGCCCACATGACGGTGAAAGCGCTTTTTGACGCTGGCGCCGCGAAATACGACGGAAACCGCCGCAAGATTATCTACTGTTTCGATGACTTTTATGGAACGCTGCTGGATCTGATCCCTTTTGCCCGCAACGATCGATTCTCCTTTCTCGATCTGGGCGCCGGAACCGGATTGGTTTCGGCATTGATCCGGCAGCGATTCCCCTTAACCGAGGCCCATCTTCTGGATATTTCCGCCAAAATGCTGGAAAAAGCCAGGCAACGGTTTACAGGCAGCGATGGGGTTCATTTTTATGTTGGGGACTATTCCGATGAAGCATTCCCGGGAAAATTCCCCCTGATCGTATCAGCCATGTCGATCCATCATTTGTCCGACCCTCAAAAAGAGGCCCTGACGAAGCGAATTTTCGATTATCTGACGCCTGGTGGCAAATTTATCCACGCCGAGCTGGCGCTGGGCGCGACACCGGCCACGGAAGCCTTTTACCAGAGCTACTGGAGAAGGCTCATCGAGCAAACCGGTATCGAAAAAGAGGAAATAGAGGCCATCTACCAGCGCATGGCCACGGACCGTCCCGCCACCCTCGACCATCAGCTGGCCTGGATGCGGTCGGCGGGATTTGCCGATGTGGACTGTTTTTTTAAACGGTATAATTTCACGGTTTATGCGGGAATAAAACCGGATAAGAAATAAGAACAAGAGGAGTAAATCGATGGAAATCGACAAAAAACAACTGATCAAGGATTTAACCGGCATCGTCGGCAAGGACAACGTGTTTGGCGACCTGCCGACTTCACTGGCCTACGCCAAGGATACCATGCCCTGGGATGTCGAGGCGCACCACATGCCCCATGCGGTCGTGCGGCCGGTCAACAGCGAGGAGGTGGCTGCCGTTCTGGGGTACGCCAGCGGAAGAAAAATTCCGGTACACACCCATGGTTCCGGGACCTCCCTGGTGGGGCTGGGAAGACCCAAAACCAACGCCATCGTTCTGGATACGGCACGCATGCAGGATCTTGAGATTTACCCGGAACGCGGCTATTTTGAGGTCGGCCCGGGCATGCATATCGGAAAGCTGCGCGCGGCCCTGGCGCCGCACAACGCCCTGCTTCCGGTTTTTCCCGGCAGCGAGCCCATCGCCACCATCGGGGGCTCCGTTTCGGTAAACACCAGCGCCCATGCCGTGGATGCCAGCCTCGGCAAACCGGGAGACTATGTCCTGGGCCTGGAAGTGGTGCTGCCCAGCGGGGAAATTCTCAACACGGGAACCCAGTCCACGAGAAAACCGGCGGGCATTGAGGCCACCAAATTTCTTGTGGGCTCGGAAGGGCTTCTCTGTGTGATCACCCGCATCCGCATGCGCCTGATTCCCAAGCCGCACATGGCCAACCTCGTGGCCTATTTCAACACCACCGAGGAAATCCTGGACACGGTGATGGCCATGTACCGTAAAGGGATTCCGACCCCTCTGTTTTTCGAGTATCTGGACGAAAAATCCTCCAAAGTCGGCTTCGAGGCCGTGGGGCTGTCGGCCCCTCCGGGCGCCGTGGCCATGATGAGCATGCACTCGGCGACCGAGGAAGGGTGCCAGGCCAAGGCCCGTCTTTTTCTTGATTTTGTCAAACAGTCAAATCCCATCGAGGCAAGCATCGTCTCGGATGCCGACGAGTGGAACAAGGTCTGGAGCAGCCGCGCCGAAGCAGGCAATTACGTGTACCGGCTCGGGTCGACGTTCGGCAGCGAAATCACGCCCCGGGTGGATAAGCTCAAAGACGCTTTTCAAGAAGCGAAAAGACTTATTTTGAATCTGGACAGTTTCAAGGGAAACGAGTTTTACTCCTTTGGTCACATCGGCGCACCGACAATTCATGCCTATGCGTTCATTCCCACCAAAGATCTTCCCAACGACCTTAAAAAAGCCGTCACCCTTGAAGTACGGGATAAAACCGAAGCCCTCAACGTGAAATACGGCGGGTGTGGCGGTGAGTGGGGTCTGACGGCCCAGCGTGCGGGTTTCCTGGAGAAAAAATATGGCCAGGTGTATGTGGACACCCTGACCCGGCTGAAGAAGACCTTCGACCCTGAAAACATCCTCAACCGGGGCAATTTGGAGGGTTGGCTGTGAAGAGAGACGAAGAAGAACAAGAAATGCTGCTCAAGGAGTTGGCCAAGTGCCGATGCTGCCGGTTTTGCGTGGACGTTTGTCCGACGTATCAGGCCTATGGCGGTGTCGAGAGTTTTTCCTCCTTCGGGCGCATACAAATCGTCAAGCATCTGCTCAACGGCACACTCGAACTGGACGACGCATTGACGTACTGTCTATACAGTTGCCTGCAATGCAAACGCTGCGAGAACGTCTGCAAGAGCAAGGGACAAAATCTGGATATCTGTGAGCTGATCCAACGCGGGCGCAAACTGCTTTCGGATCGTTTGGTGCGGGGAGGAAAACATGCAAAACTCTAAAGTCTTGATCTCACAGGCCCTGAAAACGATCCATGGCAACCTTGAAAGGACCGGCGATCCCCTAGGCCTTAAAGCGCCCTACTGGACGCAGTGGGCCGAGGATCTGAATCTTCCCACCCAGGGCTCTCCCCTGCTGTTCACGGCCCGGATGTATCAAATGCTGCCCTACGTGGTCCAGACCACGGAAATGGCCGCCAAGGCCCAGCCACTGGTCCCCATGCTCTCGGTCAAACTGTTTTCCAAGATGGCCGAATACGCCGGGGCGCTGGCAGGCGACCCGATCATCCGCCTGGGCGCCCGGCGGGAAGGCGAACTTCGCAAACGAACCGAAGCAGCCCTTGCCGGCATTGTGGCAGCCTTGAGAAAAGCCGGCATCGACCCCGCCTATCTTTACGATAAGGAGCCTTACAGCGGTGTACTGCTCTACGACCTGGGGATGGAAGACGAGGTGAGGCCCATTGCCCGCAAGGTCTACCAAACCCTTCAGACTACCGGCAGCCGGACGGTGTTGACCGTTGATCCGCACACGACCTTCATGTTGCGGCAGATCTACCCCGATTATATTGACGGGTTCAATCTGGTGGTCCGCAACTATTTGGAAGTGCTTGCCGCCGCCGAGAACATCTTTCCCGCAACCCGTCCCGACGGCGTTCCCCCCAAAATCGCCCTGCACGACTCTTGCGTGATGACCCGGGACCTGGGAATCGTGAAGCCTCTTAGAACCCTTTTGTCCCGCATCGGCATCGAAGTCGTGGAACCAGAAAACTGCGGTGTCAATACAGGGTGTTGCGGTGGTCCCATCGAATACGCCTACTCGGATCTAAGCCGTTCCATCTCCTGCATCCGGGCCCGGGAGCTTGCCGATAACTGCCCCGACATTATCGTGGCCTGCCCCATCTGCCTGATCAACCTGATGAAACACGAAAAAAATCTTGGCATCAGGGTGTGGGATATGGGAGAAATCTTGAATCGGTGCTTTGCCCCTTAATGTGAATGAGGGATCTCACTCGATTGCCGCCGTTTAGGAAAGAGAGCCAATCCGATGCACGCGCCCGAGGTATCTTCCACTGAAAGCCGCCCCTCCGGATATCGATGGGTCGTTTTTGCGATCCTTTCGCTTCAATACCTGCTGGTCTACTTCCACCGGGTATCGCCGGCCCTCATGACCAGGGAATTGATCGCCGCCTTCTCCATCGGCGGCGCCTCTCTGGGACTTTTGTCTTCCGGCTATTTTTATGCCTATGCCTTGATGCAATTGCCGGTGGGCGTATTTGCCGATCGGTGGGGGGCTCGAAAAACGATCACGATCTTTTCAAGCGTGGGCGCCATCGGAGCAATTCTCTTCGGGCTGGCGCCCACTTTTCAGATGGCGTTGGTCGCAAGGGTACTGGTTGGCCTTGGGCTTTCAGCGATTTTCGTTCCGGCCATGCGGGTCTGCGCAAAATTCTTCCATGCCCGTGAGTACGCCGCCGTTTCAGGATTGCTGTTGGGCATGGGCGGGGTCGGCTGGTTTATCGCCGCCACCCCTTTGACCTGGATGATGGACCGATTTGGATGGCGAGGCACATTCACCGGAATCGGTATGCTGACCATTGTATTGGCCATTGCAACCTGGTTCCTGCTTGTGGAACCACCCGAGAATTCAGATTCCAAGGATTCTCCGGCATCCGATAACCGGGAACACGGTATATGGGACGGTCTGGGGCAGGTATTCGCAACAAGCCAGTTCTGGCCCCTGGCCGGCTGGTTTTTCTTTTTCGGAGGAATCCTCTTCGGATTTTGCGGATTGTGGGCCGGCCCCTTTTTGATGGATGTTTGCGGGCTTTCCAAACCGGAGGCCGGCAACGTTTTGTCCATGATCGCTTTAGGCACGATTGTGGGCGGTCCTTTGCTGGGTCGAATCTCGGATCGCATGGTTCGCAAGAGAAAAACCGTAATCTGGTTTGCCTCGCTGATGCAGATCTTTCTATTGGCAGGTCTTTTTATCATGCAGGGCCGATTGCCGCATGCCATGCTGTTCCCGATTTTTTTTCTTTTCGGTTTTTTCGGCAATGGTATTGCGGTCGTTACCTTTGCGGCCGCCAAAGAGCTGTTTACCCTTGAAATTGCCGGAACGGCCGTGGGTGGCGTCAATTTCTTCGCGTTTCTGGGTTCCGCCCTGTATCAGCCGCTCAGTGGCTTAATCATGGACATGGGAGGAGGTGCCGATGGTGCTTACCCGCCGGAAGCCTATAAGCCCGTTTTACTCTTTTTTCTAGTTACCAGCGGTCTTCTACTGGCTTGTATCTCCCTCTTTCGGGAGGAAAAATAATTTTGTATCAATTCAAAAAAACGTCAAAGGAACATCATGGCAAAACCAAAGTTAAAGGAGCACCGAATCAACCGTGACTGGTGCAAGGGCTGCGGGATCTGCGTGGCCTTTTGCCCCAAGAAGGTATTGGAGCTTGACCGGGAGGACAAGGCGGTGGCCGTCAGGATTGATGACTGCATCGCCTGCCGACTGTGCGAGCTGCGTTGCCCGGACCTGGCCATCGAGGTCGTGACCTGTAATTCGACCGGGAAGGAGGCCGCATGAGCAAAAGTATCAAATTCGTCCAGGGCAACGAGGCTTGTGTGGAAGGGGCGCTGTACGCGGGGCTGAATTTTTTCGCCGGCTATCCCATCACACCCAGTACTGAAATCGCCGAGCATTTGAGCGTGCAGCTTCCCAAGCGGGGCGGCAAGTTCATCCAGATGGAGGACGAGATCGCTTCCATGTGTGCCTGCATCGGGGCAAGCCTCACAGGCCACAAAGTACTCACCGCCACATCGGGGCCTGGTTTCTCGCTCAAACAAGAAGCTTTGGGCTACGCGGTGATGGCCGAGATTCCCTGCGTGATCGTCAATGTGCAGCGGGGCGGGCCGTCCACGGGCGTTCCCACCCATGTGAGCCAGGGAGATGTGATGCAGGCCCGCTGGGGCACCCACGGGGATCACAGTATTGTCTGCCTGACGGCCTCCAACCATCAGGATGTGTTCGCCATGACCGTGGAGGCCTTCAATATCGCCGAAACCTTTCGCACGCCGGTGGTGCTGCTGTTCGACGAGGTGGTGGGCCACATGCGTGAGAAACTTACCATCCCCGAGGAGGGAGAAATTCCCCTGGTTGAAAGGCTGCGCACGGCGGTGCGCTCGGGCGTGGATTATCATCCGTACCTGCCCCGGGAAGACGGCCGTTTGCCCATGAGCGATTTTGGTGACGTTCACCGCTATAACGTGACCGGCCTGGCCCATGACATGTGGGGCTTTCCCTCGGACAATCCCCAGGTCGTGCACGGCCTGTTGCGTCACATCGTGGACAAGATCGAGAACAACGCCGGCCAGATGGCCAGGTACAAGACCTGGTACCTCGACGATGGGGATGCGGATACGGTGCTGGTGAGTTACGGCTCCTCGGCGCGCTCGGCCCTGCATATCGTCAAGGGGTTGAGGGCCAGGGGCCATATGATCGGCCTTCTGGAGCTTCAGACCCTCTGGCCCTTTCCAACGGAAGTGGTCCGGCAGTACTGCAACGAGGCCCACTACACGGTGGTTGTGGAGATGAACATGGGCCAGGTCTGTCAGATGGTCAAGAATTCGGTGAGTAATCCGGAGCAGGTATTTCTGGCCAACCGCATCGACGGGGTGTTCATTTCCCCCACGGATATCAAGCAGATCCTGCGTCTGATCAAGGGAAGGGGGGTGTAAGATGGCGGTTCAAGACTATATCCGCGAGCGGTTTTTTCCGCATTTATGGTGCGCCGGCTGCGGCCACGGGATTGTTCTCAACGGCCTGATTCAATCGGTCATGAAACTGGGCATCAGCCGCAACGAGATTGTGATGGTTTCCGGCATCGGCTGCTCGTCCCGGATATCCGGGTATTTGGATTTTCACACGCTGCACACGATCCACGGCCGTGCCCTGGCCTTTGCCACGGGGGTCAAATTGAGCAAGCCCGAGCTGAACGTGATCGTTCCCATGGGAGACGGCGACGCGCTCTCCATCGGCGGCAACCACTTCATCCATGCGGCCCGGCGCAACATTGACATCACGGCCATCGTGATGAACAACCGCATCTACGGCATGACCGGGGGGCAGTACTCACCACTGACCGGTCCGGGCATGAAAGCCACCACCGCGCCCTACGGCAACATTGACCAGGGGTTCGACATCGTAAAGATGGCCAGGGCCGCCGGTGCGACCTTCGTGGCCCGCACCACGACCTACCACGTCAAGCAAGTGGCCGATATCATTCGCGAGGCGGTTTTGCACGAGGGATTTTCCGTGGTGGAGGTCATGAGCCAGTGCCCGACCTACTTCGGCCGTAAAAACAAGCTGGGCAGCGCGGTGGACATGATGAAACGCATGAAGGAGATTACCACGCCCATCGGGTCCAAGGCCAAGCAGGAAAATCCCGAGTTGATTGAGCGAGGTATTTTCGTGCAGACAGACAGGCCCGAGTACTGCTCTGAGTATGATCGGATCATCGAACAGGCTGGGGGAGGAAACTAATGGAAAGATGCAGAATGGTATTTTCCGGCTCTGGGGGCCAGGGGGTGATCACGGCGGCCATCATTTTGGCCGAGGCGGCGGTTCTCCACGAAGGACTGGAGGCGGTGCAGACCCAGGCCTACGGCGCGGCAGCCCGCGGCGGGGCCACGCGCACCGATGTGATCATCGCTGATTCGACCATCAATTTCCCAAAGGTGATCCAGCCCAACGTATTGGTCTGCCTGACCCAGGAGGCCTACAATAAGTTCATGGGCATCATCCGCCCCGGCGGGCTTCTTCTCACCGACCCGCGCTACGTGACGCCGGCGCTCAAGGTTGACGCCCGCCAGCGGGAAATTCCCATGTACGAAACGGTGATGGAGAAGATCGGCAAGCCCATCGTCTTCAACATCTGCATGTTGGGCACGATCATCGGCCTGACCGAGGTGGTCAGCCCCGAGGCGATCATGAAGTCTTTAGAGACCCGCATCCCTTCAGGTTTTCTGGAGATGAACCGAAAGGCGCTGGAGTTGGGATTGGAATTGGGCAAAAACGCCTGAATCGGTAGCTCGTAATCAATTGTTTTCAAAATTTTATGGCAGGGCCGGCAATGGCCCTGCCATATTTTTTGGTGAGTATGAACCGCTTGACGAATCCGTTGGGATGGCGACTTTTTGCGAGTTCATCAACTGCTTGCAAAGCTGAAAAGATAAAAATCAGGCAACCCCGGAAAAGCCGCTGTATTCGTCGGCGTCTTCATCCATCGATACGCCGTAGATATCTTCACCGGCGAATGAAAAAACGATATGACAGGGATCTATCGTACCGTCGGCCGTTTCGTTCTGCTTTACCGTGAAACCGACGGTCGCCGAGCAGTTATCCGAATCGTAAATGACATAATCCGGGTAGTAATCAAGCGTCACTTCCGTATCCGGGACTTTTTGGCCAAAGTTGTAATCCTTGGCAAGATTGCCGCTGGTAGACTGGGTTATGTTCCAGTTGAAAATATCCTCCACGCTGCTTAAATCCATGTCCTTGGTAAATTGAAATTTCATGGTGACGCCATGTTCCGAATTGGCTTCCTGCAAGTAGCCGCTGATATTCGATACCGAGTATCCCGCGCTCATTTTATAGGGAAACGAGCTTGTGGCGTAAGCAAACGCAATCTTGGGCGCCTCGACGGATTCAATGTATTCATCGGCCAGTTCAGCCAGATCCTCATCGTATTTTTCCAGGGTTTCCTGGATTTCCCAGGCGGATTCGTAGTCGCCCTTGTCCGCATAGGCATAGGCGATATCCAGATAAGCATCGTAAAATTCCGGATTATGATCCAGGGTCTTTTCAAAATACTCAATGGCACGGTCGTAATCTTCCTGGAGCGATTGGGCCTTGCCCATGCCGTAATACCCTGCGGTACTGTCCGGCTCTTCCAGGATTACCTTGTTGAACTGTTCTTCGGCCCCATTGTAATCTTCGAGTTTCAGCAGCGCCTCACCATAGGCATATCGGTTTTCTGCGTTATCGTCGAGTTCCACGGCCTTGTGGTATTGAACGGCGGCCTCTTCAAACCGATCTTCCGAATACAGGAGTTTGGCCAGGGCGGACCGGAAACCGGCATTGGTGGGGTCTTTCGTTACCGCGTTCTCGTAGACCTCGATGGCCTTGTCCGTATCTTCGAGCTTGAGATAGGTCTGGGAAAGGTATTGGACGCTTTCCGAATAATACGAAGAATCGGGATAAACGGAAATGGCCGCCTGAAATGCCGTGGCCGCTTTTTCGTAATCCTCTTCGGTGTAATGGGTGATGCCGTTGTTTAAAAACTGATTGGAGAGGGTTTCAAGGGTGTCGTTATTGGTTACCAGCGCCGCCATAAGATCGTCGCCATCCTTTTCGGTCAGGATATTTGACGTATTGCTGGCCCAGGATAATGAATCGTTTAAGACATTTTCTATGCCCATTTGTGCCTGCTTGCCTCCGGAGGTCACATCGTATGGACAGGATCGACGGTATCAGGATGAACGATGATGCGGCCTGGTATAGATTCTCGTTATCTTGAATATCGGTATTCCTTATTTAAGTCTTTAGCTAAAATTCCTCCTTTAATTGTAATCGTTTGTAACCCGACGGGCAAACCATCCAACCCTTGGTGGACATGGCGCGCGCCAACCATTTGTAGTATATTGACGATTTGAATGATTTAGGCCGATGCACACCTTTCCACCAGGAACCCGGTATGCGATCAAAGCCTTGGATCCGAATGGGAACCCATGAAAAACGATATCGAATACATCTGCACCACCTGTACCCGGGACTGCCCCAACACCTGCGGGCTGACGGCGGTCGTTAAAAACGGACGTCTTTTAGAATTGAAAGGCGCCAGAGAGCACCCGCTGACCCGGGGCCGGGCCTGCGTGAAGGCCGGGCTGTACGTGGACCGGGTCTACAGCCCCGAGCGAATTTGCCATCCCATGCTGCGAACCGACAGAAAAAGCGGAACCTGGCAAAAGGTGAGCTGGGACCAGGCCCTGGATGAAATCGCCGAACGCATAAAAACCATTCGCCGGGAAGACGGCCCCGAGGCGATCCTGTATTACCAGGGCTACGGCGAACGCACGGCCCTGAAACTGCTTAACCGCTATTTCTTCAATCTGCTGGGCGGGGTGACCACCCTGCGCGGCTCCCTTTGCGGCGGCACCGGGCAGGCTTCCCAGAACCTCGATCTGGGAAGCCGCATTTCCCACGACCCCCTGGACCACCTCAACAGCACCGCCATGGTGCTCTGGGGCCGCAACCCCGTCTCCACCAACATCAGCCTGGTGCCAATCATTCAAAAAATCAAAAAAAAGGGCGGCACGATCATTCTCGTGGACCCCTATAAAAATCGTTCTGCGAAGCTTGCCGACCGACACATCGCCCCTGCCCCGGGCAATGACGTATTCCTGGCCCTGGCCGCCGCCGACCGGGTATTTACCCAACACGCACAGGCAAACGATTTTCTTGAGAACCACAGCGCAGGCGCCGAGGCTTTCCGCCGCATCGTGGAAAGATTCGATTTTTCAGAGCTGTGCCGCCTGGCGGGGGTGAGCAAGGATGATGCAAACGCCCTGGCCGAGGTATTCATCCACGAAAAGCCGGTGGCGACCCTGCTGGGCTGGGGGCTGCACCGCCATGCCCATGCCCACCACACCATCCGCGCCATCGACGCCCTGGCCGCCATCACGGGCAATATCGGCGTTTCAGGCGGCGGCGTCAGTCAGGGATTCGAGGAGTACGGCCCCTATGATCAGACCTATTGGGGTGATCATCTCAACCCGGTCCGCCGCACCTTGCTGATGCCGGCCATCGGCGATGAAATCCTCACGGCAAGCGATCCCCCCATCCGCATGATCTTCACCACGGCCGCTAATCCCCTGTGCATGGCGCCGGATTCGGCCAAAGTGGCACACGCCTTTCAAAAAGCCGAGTTCGTGGTCTACTCCGGTCATTTCATGGACGATACCGCCGATCAGGCACATGTGTTCCTGCCGGCCACCACCTTTCTTGAGGAGCAGGACGTCATGGCCAGCTACGGCCATAATTACGTGGGGCCGGTCAACCGGGCCATCGCACCGGTGGGCCAGTGCCGGGCGGAGTTCGACATGTTTTGCGGACTGGCCCGGCGTTTTGACTTTGCCGACCGGTTCATTGCCGGCATCGAGGAGTGGCTGGAAAAAATCTGCGCCCCCATCGTCGGCCAGGGATGCAGCCTGAAGCAATTAAAGAAAGGGCCTTTTCGCCTTAACGCGCCCATGGTGCCCTATGAAGACAAAATATTTTCCACCGGCTCCGGAAAATTTGAATTCATGACCGATTTCAATCTATCGGATCTTACACATAATGACGATAACTATCCATATACCTTGCTGACCATCGCCCCGCACCGCTTTCTCTGTTCGGAAAGAACCATGACGGAGCACGATCCCTTGCCGATGGTACGCATCCATCCCGAGGCGGCCGCCCGGCAAGACCTGGAACCCAATGCGAACGTGTATTTGGAAAACCGGGTTGGACGCGTCCAGGTGCACCTGATCGCGGATACCGATGTACGCCCCGACTGTCTGGTGGCCGAGCGTGGCGGGTGGCTCAAAGCCGGCCACGGGCTGAACCGTTTGACACGCGAGGGGGCCAGCATGGTCGGCAATGGCACCCCGTATTATGACACAACTGTCCGAATAGTCTCTTGCCAGGAGAATTGAAAACCATGTCCGATATGCAAACAGATCCTTCGGAGGCCCACAAGCCCCACGTCATTATTCTGGCCACGGGCGGCACCATCGCCGGTTCTGCCGATTCAGCCACACAGCCGGGATACGACTCCGGGCGGGTGCCCGTCTACGATATGATCGACAGCGTGCCGCAACTGGCAATCCTGGCCTGGATCGAGGGCGAGCAAATTGCCAGCGTGGGCTCCCAGGACATGACCGTGGCCATCATGCTCAACCTTGCCCGACGCATCAATACGCTTTTGGACGATGATGACATCGACGGCGTGGTGGTCACGCACGGCACGGACACCATGGAAGAGACTGCCTATTTCCTGAATCTTACCGTCAGGAGTAAAAAACCGGTGGTTATGACCGGCGCCATGCGACCCCTTACCGCCATCAGCGCCGACGGCCCGCTGAACCTGTTCAATGCCGTGGCCGTGGCCGCCGATCCCAAGGCTGCCGGACGCGGGGTTCTGGTGGTGATGAACGACCGTATCCACGGCGCCCATTCGCTGACCAAAAGCAACACCACCGCCGTGGAGACCTTTGTTTCTCCCATCAGCGGGTTGATCGGCACGGTCACCTATGGACAGACCATGTATTTCCGCCGCCCCGCCCGGCGTCACACCCACGCCAGCGAATTTTGCCTGGACGGCGTCGCGGGCCTGCCACGGGTTGACATCCTCTACGCCTGCATCGACATGCCGGCCGATCTGATCGATTGCAGTGTCGGCCGGGGCGCCCGGGGCATCGTCATTGCCGGAGACGGCAATGGCAACATGAATGCCGCCACCATCGAACGCGCCGCCATAGTCGCAAGCAATGGCACCGTAATCGTGCGCAGCTCACGCGTATCCACCGGCAATGTCGGTCGTAACGTGGAGGTCGATGACGACAGCCTGGGATTCATCGCTTCAGACGAACTCAACCCGGCCAAAGCCAGAATATTGCTCATGCTGGCGCTTACCAAAAAACGAGGTCTGAAAGCGCTTCAAAATCTGTTTTATCGCTATTAGAAATACAAACGGATCATCACCGGGCCAAGCGCAACGCGGTGGCGTTTTTACGGCGGCTAAAACGCGTTGATCGCGTCCACCAATTCCCGCAGACGGCCGCAATCGCGTTGGTTGAAATCCACCACCAACCGCGGCAAATCGGCCAGTTCCGACTCGCTTTTTTCCTCTTCCAGGGCGCCGCAAAGCCGCATATCTCCGCCCTCGACCAGGATGTCGGCGAATTTGCTTTTCAAACTCGCCACCTGCTCCTCGCTCAAGGGCGACAGAAGCCGCATCACCATTTGGCCATCCACATAACGCAGACTGTGATACCGCGAGTAAAAATTTTGAATGATCTTAACGGCATCCTCGGAACTGGTAACCGTGTCGATCAACCGGAAATCCTCGGGGGATATGTAGCCGTGGCGGGAAAGCTCGTTCTCCAGAAAGCCTCGCAGACGCTGCCAATAGGTCCCATCGGGGGTATCGATGCAGATCAGGGGCAAAGGATAGCGCTTACCGGTCTGAAGCAGGGTAATGGACTCCATGGTCTCGTCCAGGGTTCCGAAACCACCGGGAAACAGCACCACGGCATGGGCCTCCTTCAAAAAGGCCACCTTGCGGTTGAAAAAATATTTGTAGGTAATGCTGCGCGGATTGCCCAACAGTACAGGGTTGGTTTTCTGCTCGAAAGGCAGGCGAATATTGACGCCGAAGGAGTGCTCCGACCCGGCCCCTTCGTTGGCGGCCTGCATGATTCCGGGGCCGCCACCGGTGATTACCATGAAACCGGCGTCGGCGAGTTTACGCCCCACGTCTTGGGCCAGCTTGTACAACGGCATATCCGGTTTGGTACGCGCCGATCCGAAAACGGTCACCTTGCGGGTCCGACGGTAGGGGACGAACACCTTGGCCGTGAAGCGCATCTCCTTCAAGGTGGTATTCATCAGCTTCAGATCCATGCGACCGTCGTTTTCCTGCCCGGCCTTGAGTCCCGCAATAATGATTTCCCTGACAATATCTTCATGGGTAATGCCGCCCACCCGGCCGATCAGTTGGTCGATGGCATCGTCCAACTCGCCGTTGGTTCGCGAAAAGCTCAGATCTACAGATGTTTCGGGTTTGGTTTTGTTGTTGCTCGACATGTGTTCCTTTCTTGACCAAAATGGTTTGGATAAGCCATATGGTTTTTACATTTGTTTATCATAGGGATAATGAACGGCTCTGATGCATCGCCGCATCTCCCCAAATCAGGTTCTCCATAAGCACCCGCCGTCAACAGCGGGGCGTGTAATATCGCTTAAGCCACGAGGCCAGACCATCCAGTCCCGGGAAGAGGATTCTTTCGGTAATGTTGGCCAGATCCAGCTTGTCGCGAATTTCCCATTTGAGTTCCCTGGGGATGATGATGCGCCCGTAAATATCGGGATGATCTTCCAGCCAGTGGTCCAGCTGAGCCGTCGGGCTGGACATGACCGAAAAAAAGGCGAACTGATTGACGATACGATTGTCGATGGAGGGCGGTTCATAAAAAAGCACCAGATCGTTGCCCAGGGCATCGAAATCCTTGATGGTGCCCAACGCGTGCTCGACCATCTCCAGGGTAAAGGCATTGGCACCGTGGTCCACCAACTCATCGGACAGCGGGCTGGGCAGCATCCTGTTGATTTTCACATAATCGGCAAACCAGATGGCACCATCGCAGTCGAATCGATCCGTGTCCGCCGTGGCGAAATGGGCCGCCACAAAAGGAGAATAGGTCCAGTCCAGAAGCCGGGTTGGCAGCCCGTGATGCTGTGCCACGGTGAGCCAGCGCCAATCGGAGGCGTTGTTGCCGGTCCAGGGCACATCGGCGTACTTGCTGAAATTGCGCAGCAGATGGTACTCCAGGTGCTCGTAGGTCCCGCACCGCCGGGTGAAGCTGTTCTTCAGGCCGTAGTCTTTGTCGGACAATCCCCGGAAGGCAAAATTGGAGCGAAAACGAAGCAGCCCCTGTTGCCAGGAATTCTCGTACAGCCGTTCGCAAAGGTCGCACCAGCTTTCCACGCGGATATCGTTCTGGTGCTGATCTTCATCTACACATGAAGCCAATGACGGTCTCCTTTTTAAGAGGAAAAATCGCCTGATTTAGGTGTTCAAAAAGGCGAAACGTTCGCTTCAGGTGAGAGTCTAATGAAAATTAAGGGGGGCGTCAAACGGAATGCGGGAAGGGCCGGCAATCGTTATCAGTGAAAGCGGCTATGACTGCCGGTATCGAAAAAAAGAAAAAACAATTGCAAGGCCTATGGCGATACAGCCCAAAGATAGAGAAAAATCAGGTGCGGGCTTCCCGCCTTGAAAGAGATGGAAATGTGCGGCACCGGCCCCGACCAAGCGAATTGGCAGGAGGTTGGTACTGTCGGCATAGGCAGGCCGGACCGGATGCCGCACATTCATTTACATCGTTATCTCATTTCATGGCGGACGGGCAATCGAGGATTACCAGTGCCCATCGGCGTTGGGTTCGGATACGTAGGTGTACTTACCCGCCCCGAAAGCGTCAACGGCCTCGCGCACCGTTCCGCTGACATCACCGGCCACTTTTATCTTGACGGCATCCAGGGTTTTGAAGGCGTTGGGACCGCAATAGCCCGTCAAAAGCACTTCAGCCCCCTTATCGCTGATCATCGTGGCGGCCTGAATACCGGCGCCCTTAAAGGCGTTTACGTTACTCTGGTTATCCAGGACCTCAACAGCCATGTCGTCCGTATTGACAATAAGGATGTAGGCAGCCCGACCAAAGCGCGGATCAACGGGCGAATCCAAATCCTGTCCCGTGGAAGTCACGGCAATTTTCATGGGTGTTTCTCCTTAAACTCCGAAAAAAAGATAATTACTGCGCGCCGCCACCGCCGCCGCACACCTGGTTGTCCGCGATGGCGGCCAGCTTACCTGCAATCAGGTCTTCCACGACCGGCCGGATGTCCGGACGCTGGTCGTCATGGTAAACGTCGATTCCCACCTGACGGAATCCCATCAAGGGACGCATGCCGATGCCGCCAACGATCAACGCGTTGACATTATTGGATGCCAGCAGATTGACCGGCACCATACAGCCCCCTTGAACATGGGCTTCGTTGGCAAGGGTGGTGACTTTTTCGATGGCTCCGTCCTTGACATCAATCAGGGTGAAGACATCGCAATGACCGAAATGACCTGCCCGTTTGCCGTCAAGCCCACCATCGAGCATGGAGGGAACGGCGATTCTTCCGTTTTGCATGGTACAAGGTACTCCTTTCCAGTGTTGTTTTATTCGGTGGACATGGCCGGCGTATTCATAACTGCCTTCCAAACCTTCTGGACAGCCTGACCGGCGGCTCCACTTTTGTCATATTCAATCAGGGTCCGGCCTTTCACCATAGCACGGGTGAAATCGGGATCAAAGGGAATCCTTCCGACCACCGGCAATCCCCCTTCACGAGCCATTTTTTCGATGGTGGCGCTGTTTTCCAGGTTCAAATCAAATTTATTGACACACACCATCACC
The DNA here is from genome assembly GCA_963668455.2 of uncultured Desulfosarcina sp. Classification (GTDB taxonomy): domain Bacteria; phylum Desulfobacterota; class Desulfobacteria; order Desulfobacterales; family Desulfosarcinaceae; genus Desulfosarcina. Next base: position 527,712 of record CAXXOY010000004.1, on the reverse strand, counting down.
GGCACCTTGAAGTGCGCGCACAGCTCAATGGCCCGGGCCATGTCGTGAATTCCGGAGACCGTGGGCTCGGCGACGATCAAGGTGCTGGTGGCGCCTCCCACCGAGGCGATCACCGGGCAGCCAACACCCGGAGGGCCGTCGGTAAGGATCAGGTCGATCCCTTTTTCCTCTGCCAATTGTTTGGCCTGCTGACGCACCAGGGTCACCAGCTTGCCGGAATTCTCCTCGGCAATGCCAAGCCTGGCATGCACCATGGGGCCAAAGCGGGTATCGGAAACAAACCACTGCCCGCAGATCTTGGTTGGAAAGTCGATGGCCTTTTCCGGGCAGAAATCCACACACACCCCACACCCTTCACAGGAGATCCCATCGACAACGAAATCCGGGCCGATGGCATCGAACCTACACATATCCGCGCAGGTGCCGCATTGGGTGCAGCGCTCCTGATCGATCAGCGCCTCGCCGCCCCCTTCGAAATCGGTGCGTTTTTTGATATCCGGCGCAAGCAGAAGATGCAGATCCGCCGCATCCACATCGGCATCGCACAACAGGCAGCTGCCCGCCAGGGCGGTAAAGGACGCGGTCAGGCTGGTTTTTCCGGTCCCCCCCTTACCACTTAAAATAACTAGTTCCTTCATTATTTCTCGCCCCCCTTTCCAGTCAACACCTCGATTTTCCGGAGCAGTTCACGGAAGCGAGCCTTCCACTCGGGGATCTCCAAGGCAAACATCTCCCCCCGGGAATAGCACGTTGCGATTCTGCGCTCAAAAGGGATTTCCAACAAAACAGGCAGCTTCTGGCTCTCGGCATAGGCCTTGACCTTGTCGTCGCCCATATCGGCGCGGTTGATCACCAACCCCATGGGAATCCCCAATATTTTCACGGCTTCCACGGCCAATTGCAGGTCATGCAGGCCAAAGGGCGTCGGCTCGGTAACCAGCAGCACGAAATCCGTGCCTTTCATGGCGGCGATGACGGGACAGGACGTCCCCGGCGGTGCGTCGATCAGGGTCAGTTTGTCATCGTCGGCAACCTCCCTTACGACACGAATCAATGGCGGCGCCATGGCCTCCCCGACCCGTATCCGGCCATGGGCAAAAGCGACACCGTCGCGGTGGCCGGCCTCCAGCACCCCCAATTCCCGCCCGGTTTCGGTGATGGCGCCCTCGGGGCAGACCGCCATGCACCCGCCACAACTGTGGCACAATTCAGGAAACGTGAGCACGGTGTCACCGATCACGGTGATGGCCCGGAAGCGACAGATGTCCATGCACTTACGGCATTGATTGCACTTATCTTCATCTATATCGGGAACCGGGGTGTTCACGACTTGCGTTTTCTCGATGGTGGGTTGCAGAAACAGGTGAGCATTGGGTTCTTCCACGTCGCAGTCCAACAACTGCACGGGCTGCTCCACACACACCGCCAGATTGGTGGCCACGGTGGTCTTGCCTGTTCCGCCTTTCCCGCTGGCAATACTTATGATCATTACCCTTTATCTCCTTCGGCGATTCTGCGGTGATCCATCTTTCGATCACAATTAAATTCCTGGGAGGCCTCATCCTCCAATGGCACCAAACAGTAAGCATAGGCTCAAAAAACGTCAAGTTTTTTTCTTGCAAATGCTCATAAAAAAGTCAATTCAACACAACGAATTATTTAACCTTCCGCGATAACAGGCAAAAAAATCGGGGCTAACTTGACATAAATAGGAGGGAAAGTGAATTAAAAAATCAGCCGCGGAATTTGATGAGTTTTATCGCCTCGTCCACCCATTCCGGAATCAGACGCGACTGCTCACGATGGGCCTTGGCGCTTTTGAGGCGTTTAAAGACCTCCTCGCGGGCCTTGACGGATTCCAGAAGAGGAATGTCATCCTTATTACCAAGGGTGGCCAGGCCACGAATGCAAATGCGCAGGTTTTGCAGAAGCTGGGAGATAAAACGCGGGCTTTCCTGGAGAAAGTACAAATCGGATTCGGGGTTGCCGTATTCCGTGACGGCACTTCTCAGCACCGAGCACCCGGCGCTCGTGTTAATCATGGAGACGAAAATATAGACCTCGCGCTCCAACCCCAGAATATCCCGAACGGGAATCCGCTGGTTGCGGGTCAGGCCCAGCTCAAGGGTCTCGCCCAACGCCTTGTGAATGGTGCTCATTTTTTCGAAAAACACGTCCTGCTGCCGGTCCAGGCGCCAGGCGGCGTACCTGGCCACATCCGGATCGAGTCCGCGCCGGTCAAACAGAATATCTTCGGGGGTGATTTCGAAATCGGCCAGCGTTTTGTCGTACTCGTGGAGAATCAGGTTGGCCAACACCAGGGCCTTGGCGTCCGAAAACTGAATTTGCCCAGGGTCCTTTAAAAAATCTTCCAGGAGAATTTTAAAGGCGCGCTTGGGCTGCTTCATACGGGCGGTCAGGGCCTGGAGGGAATTGAGAAAAGCAGTGCGGTCCTTGGGGGCGATCACGTCCTTGAGGTGGCGCCAGAGAAATTCGAATATTTTCTTCTCATAGCGCACAAAATGCGGCAGCCCGTCGGCAAAGGCCGATTTTGCGAAGCGCCCCTTTTTGTCGAAACAGTTTTTGAGCACCGCCACCAGTTGCCGGGCCGATTCCACATCGACACCAAAATCCCGGGCAAGCGTCTCGTAGTCCTGGGGCTCAAAGTGAATGGCCTGGTGAACCATGGCTTTCATCTTTTTGCGGGTGACGGCGCGCCCCTTGAAAAATGAAACCATCTTGAACAACCGGCGGTGAACCGCCGCCATCATGGGGCCTCGGACACTGTCCCGGGCGTCTTCCTCCCGGATCACGTACAAATCGTCAAGCACGTCGTCGCGCACCGTGTCCAACCGTTTGTTCAGGTTGGTCAACACCTCCTGGCGGGCGTCCTCGCTTTTGGGCCTGTTGTCGATGGCCGTCAACAGATGGGAAGAAAGGCCCAGTCGTTCGGCCAGGCGGTGGGCGTCAATTCTGGGGTAGTCGTCACCGTAAACACTTTTCACCACCTTGGCCATTTTTTCCGGAGAGGCTTCCAGGCTGGCGATAATACGGGCGACCTTGGCCTTTTGCCGGGTAAAGGTTCTTTCACCCTCGACACGCATCAGCCAATCCATGTTATTGACTTCGACGGGAGGCTGCGTAAGCTTCTCACTGATTTTGGACAGGCCGAAAATCGCGTTATAAACGCTGGTAAACCGGCACCCCGCCTCGGCGGCCTCCTTTTCCCGCATCCAGGCGTCCACTTTGGCCACCAGGGTCTTCATGGTGGTCGCCGAAAGGCGGTTGATGCCGGCCACCAGGGTCAGATTGGGATCGGCGGCACCGTTCTCGTCAAGGGCGATGCCCCCCCCGTTCGGCGTTTGCACCGATTCGCCGGACAGCCCGTGATCGCGGTAGAACCCGCTGAATATCCCCAAGGCCTTTTTCAACTGGTCAAAAGAGGCGGCATCCCCCAGGGGCAGCGTCAGGTGAAGATTGTTGATGCCGTTTTCCGAAAAGGTGCCGAAGGCGTCCAACAGACGATCCAAAAGATGCGCAAGCACCCGGCCGTTGCGCTTGATCATGGCCGGGACCGACTCCAGATCCACCACCATGTTGCCGAAAAGGATCTCATAATCCTGTTTTTCAGGGATTTCACCGTTGCTTGAAAAGCCGCGGTAGCGAATCAGAATTCGCCCGGCGTGTTGGGGAAACCGGCTGAGTTTGGTCAGTGTTTCAGTCAGTTCCGTGAAAGCGGGGTCCTGCCCGGGGGAAGGGTCGGCGTGGCCGGCCGGTTTCAGGTAGCCTGCAATCCGATGGGCGATATCGCACAGCAGGATCCGCCAGATATCCTGCTGCTTCTGTTCCTCGATGAGGCTGTCGGTCATCATCTGGGCGACGGAACGGCCTTTGCGCTGGTCCTCCATGCCCTCGAACTGGGAAAAAAGACGCTCTGCCTCATCGTCCCATTTGATTTTGTTTTCATCCATAGATACGATCCGGTGAAGCAGCAAGGGTTGGTGTTGCAGGAATTGGATATCAGTGTCCATCCGCGAAGTGAATGAGCACTAAATCACAGATATCATAGTTTTTATGGGACCGAAAAGGAAAAACCGTCAAATAAACAATGGTCATGACATCTACCGGTGTTTTTGCGAAAGGGGCCTGAATGCGATCGCCCGGCCCGGCGGCGGCGCCGCTTGAAAGTCGGATGACCCTCTGATAAATTGTCCCTGAAGCAGGCGATTGTCCAAAAAAACAAAAAATTCAGAGAAGGCCCAGTCAACGCCATCAACCAATCGACCCATGGGGGAGACCCGTTTGAAAGCAACCAAGATCAAATCGACCGCCCTGGAAGCCAACCTTGCCAACACCAAGGTGGACGTCACCATCGATCCCCGCTACGCCAGCATCCAGGAGGTCATGTCCCGCTATTACGGCCTGATGGAGAACATCAACAGTTTTCTCCAGGAACTCAGCCACCCCTATCGCAACTGGCAGTTTATCGTCGGCGAAGCCAGAGGCTACGCCCTGGATTATTTTCACCTGTTTCAGCCACACCCCAAAGGTGTCGAGGCCGCGGGCACCATGGTGGAGATCTTCATCGAAGTCATCGAAGCCGATGTCAGGCAAAGCGTGCGCACCGACGCCGTCGACAATCTGCTCCTTTATCTTCAGCAGATCGCCGGCAACGCCCGTGAACGGCTGGCCGATTTTTTTCCGGTTCTGAACAAGGCCTTCATCTGGTTAAACGATTGCCCCCAGGATCATTTTTTTCTATTCGTGAAAAGCTTCTACCCCATCAAACGGATCGTGGAACTGCTCAAGACACACGGCGGCGGTGTCATTGACGATTACACCATCATGAACCGGCTGTTGATTCGGACCTTCAAGGCGACCTACGACTTCTGGCTGGATATCAGAGACCCCTGGGAGAGCTTCCAGGCGGCGACAGGAGAACTGCCCGATGCGGAGAGCGTACGCGTCTGCTTCACCGACATTTCTCACGAAACCCTGCATCTTTCAAGGCAGGATCTCGAGCGGATCGAAAACCAGACGTACATCGACGCACAAACCATCTTTAACCAACTGCTGGCGTTGACCAACTTCAACACCATGGTCGAACGCTACCGCAAAATGCCCCAGGCCCTGCTGAAGGCCGGTGCCGACAGCGGCCACGGCCATCAATGGAAAATCCTCTTCCTGTTCCACATCATGGGTGTTGACGGCCTTTCCCTGATCCACGAGGAGGCATTGCGCGAAATCAATCGCACCGTGGCCTGGCTGATCGAAAACGAGAGCTACCACCATACCGGAACCCTCATCGAGAAGACCTTTAAAATTCTGAAACCGCAAATGGAGCAGTTTCCGGCCACCACCCTCACCTGTGTACTCAACATGGGGCAGGCGGTTTACCAGACCGACGAGATCGACATGGTCAATTTTTTCATCGATCGAGTGGTGGACCTGGGGTTTCAGACCCCCATGCTCGGGGGGGTGAGCAACGACTGGCAGATTCAGGTTAACGCCGCCCACCTGCAGAACATCCGTACCTGGATGGAGCTGATCGAGTGCAAACCGAACTGGTCGTCACGACTGCTTTCCTGTCTGACCATCGAGGTGGCCCTGTTCGGCATTTTCATCAAGGATACGGACCTTTTCCCCCAGGACATCACCAAACTGCTCAACAGCAAAATCGGACCGGTCTACAACCTGGTCAAACAACTGACGCGCCTATTCCCGGCCTTTTTCAACGACATCGGGGCCGAGGGCGCCCTGCGCGACATCTCCACCCGGCTGGACGAACTCACTCACCGGCGGGACATTCTGATTCATTTTTTGCGTAAGCAAAGCCATGTGGAAAGCTCTAACCGCATCATCCGCTTCATGGAAGCGGTTCTGTATTTCTGGCGGACCCGCGACAAAAGTCAACTGAAGCCCTATGTGCCTCCCGACATCCACGATCAAATCGAAACCACCGGCCAATACATCGACGGCGTCAACGCCCTGATGGCATATCTTGCCGGGCAGGGGCTGCACCTTCCGGACGAACTGCTCATCGAAGAAAACGATCGCATCCGCAGCATCCTGAGTGAGGCCCCAGGGGCCGATCCCATGGACGTCGAACGCGTGGCCCTTCTGGCGGCCTTCTACAAATTGCTCTACCACAAATACCAGATGGACCATAAGCTGCTGCGCCACCACATAGAACACCTGGACCGCGAATCCTTTCCGGAAATAGACAAGCTGCGCATCGCCCTTGAGGAAAAAGATCTCAAACAGCGCCTTTTTTTGCTCATGGATTACCTGGAGCACCTCAAGACCGTCCTCCTCTCGGACCAGAACTTCGAAGCCCGGGCCGACATCTACAAAAAACGCCACATCACCGTCGATATCCCCTCCATGTACGGCAGTTACCATGAGCGCAGATTCGATATCCTGGGTCTGACCTTTCGCGTCGAATCGTTGCTCAATGTCCTTTTCGAGGAGTTGGTCGATCAGATCAATCTGAGTCTGATCACCCGCGCCACCTTCCACGAAATCTACGAACGACTGACCCTTTTCGACAAAGCCCTGCGGCTGGATGGGATTTACTCGGTCGAGCTGGAACGCCAGCTGGACCTTCTGGCCCACGCCCTGGAAGTCCGGGGCTTCACCCTGACCCAGTACCTGGACATCTTCAAGGGCTTTGCCGTGGCGGTGAAAAACATTATCAACGATCATTTCAACAACGTCCACGGCCAGAACCTGACCCGTATCATGGCCCAGAGTCCCCTTGATCGGCTCCTGGAGAAGTATCTTCCCCGCGAAGGCGGCCGCGACATGGAAAAAATCATGCACCGCGTGTCGGAAGTTTTCTTTCGCGACCGGATCGCCACTTCCCTCGGGTTGCAGCAGCTCGACCTTTTTCTGACCCGCATTCTCAACACGTTGTTTCATCAATCCAGCATGCTGCCCAAGGACAAATTGCACCTGCTGCTCAATTACGATCCCCAACGCATCGTCACCGGCCTGGACCAGATCAACAACAACGCCGTGGGCATTATTTACATGGGCAACAAGGGCATCAATTTGCTCAAGCTCAAAAATCTGGGCATGCCCGTGCCCCCCGGATTCATCATCACCACCGAGGCGTTTCGCTGCCGGGAGCTGATCGACGGTTTCGAACCGGTCAAGAAAAATTTCCAGCAGCAGGTCCGCCGCCAACTCAACTATCTGCAAAAAATCTCGGGCAAACGTTTCGGCGACTCGACCAATCCCCTTCTGGTGTCGGTGCGCAGCGGCGCCTCCATCTCTCAACCGGGAATGATGGAGACCTTTTTGGATGTAGGGATCAATGAGGAAATCGCCAGGGGCCTGGCCAACAAGATCGACAACCCCTGGTTTGCCTGGGATACCTACCGCCGTTTCCTGCAGTGCTACGGCATGGCTTTCGGCATGGCCCGCGACGATTTCGACGCCGTCATCGCCGATTTTAAAAAGCGCCTGGGCATTCCACTTAAAAAAGGGTTTACCGGTGAGCAAATGGAGATGGTCGCCCAGGCCTACAAAACGCGTATTCAGGATGAGGGCATCAACTTCCTGGAAGATCCTCTGGAGCAGCTTTTCATGACCATCAACGCGGTCTTCTCCTCCTGGGAGTCGCCCCGCGCCCAGGCCTACCGCAAAATCATGGGTATTTCCGATGACTGGGGCACGGCGGTCACCATCCAGCAGATGGTCTTCGGCAACATCTCGCCCCATGCCGGCTCGGGCGTGTTTTTCACCCACAACCCCCGCTGGTCCGGCGACACGCTCAGCCCGTGGGGGGATTTCACCCTCGGCAACCAGGGCGAAGACGTGGTGGCCGGCCTTGTACAGACATTGCCCATTTCGGTCAAGCAGCAGGAAAGCGAACTTCGCAATACGGACATCACCCTGGAGACGCACTACCCGGACATCTACGCCGCCATTCGCAAGTGGGCTGCCCGGCTGATCTACAAAAAAGGCTGGAGCCCCCAGGAAATGGAGTTCACCTTCGAAGGCCCGTCGGCCGACAACCTCTATCTGCTCCAGACCCGTGACATGGCCATGCGCGAACGCAAGACCGTTCTCACATTCGACATCGATACCGCCTCCAACAACCCTTATCTGGGAAATGGCATCGGCGTAGCCGGCGGAGCCATGAGCGGAAGGGCCGTTTTTAATTTAGAGGAGATCGACCGCTGGCGGGCCGAGGAACCGGGCACTTCCCTGATTTTAATCCGCGGCGACACGGTTCCCGACGACATCCGGGAAATCCACGCCGCCGACGGACTCCTCACCGCACGCGGCGGTCTGACCTCCCACGCCTCGGTGGTCGCCCACCGGCTGGACAAAACCTGCGTGGTGGGATGCGCAACACTCTTGTGTAGTGAGAAGAAAAAAACGGCCCGTTTCGATCAAGTGCTCATTCGATCCGGCGATTATATAAGCATTGACGGCCGAGAGGGATCGGTCTATCAAGGAGAAATAAAAATACAAGAGACTTGATTTTTACCTAAATCAGGCGATTCAAATTTTGGTCTCCATGAAAAGCATATGATTTATAATGCATTGCGCCATGATGACCTCCCAAAATTTGAAACCCGTTGGGTTTGCCGAGCTTACCGCATCTACGGCGTTGGATGTCTTCCCGCATAGCCGACTATAGCGGAAAAACATCCGCCTTGTATATGCGACAAGCTCGACAATCGCCTAATTTAGTTTTACGCTAATCTATCCGGAAACCCATGGGGGAAATATAATGAATGAAGGACAGATGAAAATAGGCATCAACGGCCTTGGCCGTATCGGAAAGCTCAGCCTGTGGCACCATGTTGGACGCCGCTACTTTAATGAAATCGTGGTCAATATCGGAAGGCAGGCAGGATGCGGCCTGGCCGATGTGGCCCACTATCTGGAACGCGACTCCACCTATGGATCATTGCATGCGTTTTTGCACGGCTACAAAGCCGCGCCGGTTATCGAAAACGTAAACGACGACGACGGCACCATGACCATTGACGGCATCCCCGTGCGCATCCTGAGAAACGCCCGTAATCCCAAGGAAATAGAGTGGAAAGCCAATGACGTTCCTCTGGTGGTGGACACCACCGGCCAGTTCCTGGATCCCACCCTGCCCGCAGACAACGGTAAAGGATCGGTCAGGGGGCACCTCGAAGCCGGGGCCGAAAAGGTGGTGGTTTCGGCGCCATTCAAGATCAAGCACGAGGGCGCCAACATGCCCGAGGATGCCGTGACAACGGTGATGGGCATCAATGCCAACGACTACGATCCCCGCCGCCACCGTATTGTCTCCAATGCCTCATGCACAACCACCTGTCTGGCACATATGATGAAGCCCCTAATCAACGCTTTTGGCGCCAAACGCATCCTCTCGGCCTCCATGGCCACGGTGCACGCCGCCACCGGCTCACAACAGGTGCTGGACCGGCTGCCCAGCACCGGCAAGACCGACCTGCGTAAGAATCGGTCCATTCTGAACAATATCATTCTCACCTCCACGGGCGCGGCCAAGGCCCTGCGCCTGGTCATTCCCGAGATGGAGAGCATCGGTTTCATCGCCGAATCGGTGCGGGTCCCCGTCAGTTCAGGTTCACTGATCATCCTTGTACTAAGCATCCAGGAGAGCCCTTCGGAAAAACCGATCAACCGCTCCAACATAAACGAGGTCTACGAACATGCGGCCCAGTTGGACCCCAACGGCTATCTCAAGTTCACCAACAAGCAAAACGTTTCGGGCGATATTCTCGGCGATCCTCAGTGTGCGGCGGTCATCGAAGGCAACGAAACCCACACCCGTACGGCGGACCTCTCTCTGGATCTGGCCGATATCCCGGGTTTTTCCAAGACCGTTCTGGACAGCCTGGCCGATACAGTGGTGCGCGCGCCGGTCACCCAGGCGGTGATTTACGGCTGGTACGACAATGAAATGGCAAGCTATGTAAATATGTTGGGGGATCGTACGGTCAGTATTGCCGAGCACATGTAAGCGCTTGATGCCGTTTTCTCAAACAGGCTTAAAGCCGCGATTGGCTCCCATGGCGGCCCTGGTGTGCCTACTGCTGCCCTTGGCTCTCTCCGGGTGCGGCTCGTGGCGAGCAAGCCGGATGCAGCGGCATGCCGATCGGGGAGACGATGCATGGGTCGTCTCCCAGGTGGTGAACTGCGATGACGCCTCCCACGCCTGCGCCCGGCAGCATTTGATCAAAGGCCAGGCCTGCCTGCGAATGGCCGAACGAAAAAGACGTTCGGCCAAATATTTTACCTGTGCCGCAAACGGGCTGGCCAAGGGCATTGCTCTGGAAACATCCTGGGAAAATAAGACTGAGCGGATAAAAATGCACGAGGCGTTGTGCAGGGCTTTGGACGGTATGATCCGGAAAAAGACCAAAAAAAATGACGCCGGCATCCGCAACCAATTACTGGAAGTCGCCCAGAACCTTTATCAACTCGCGCCGGGCAGCGCTCCGGCGCAGTATTTCATCGTCCTTGCCTGGTTCCGCCAGCTCGAGCCGCGTATTCCCGGCATTGACGCCGCCAACCGCCTGCCGGTCTGCACTCGCCTCAAACGCACGACCAACAGGATTCTTTCGATCATGGAAACCGCCAAGCGAAAACCGCCACCTGAATGGGACCGTTTTGAACCATCCTATCAACGATTGGCCTTTGAGTTGGGCATGGCAATGCGCAATGCTGGTTGCCGGTAGTTCTTAATCGCTATCGGCATTTGCTCCCGATGCCGGCTATTCAATCCTCAACAATTCATCAATCTCTTTACGTCCGGCAGCATACAGGTTATCCAGAAAAGCGGTGAAAAAACTCCCCGGCCGAGCATCCACACGGGCGGCCAATTCACCGCAAAGGCCATAAAATCCGAAAGCCGCAGCAGTTGCGTCCAAGTGTCCCCCTCCATTCTCTCCGCCGGCCACGGCGCAAAACGCCGCCACCACGGTGGATAGCCCACACCCCAGACCGGTAACCCGGGTCATTACCGGCACGCCATTGTACCCCCGCAAGAACTTCTCACCATCGGTGATCAGATCCGTAGGTCCTGATATGCCCACGATACAGCCGTATCGCCGTGCGATTTCCCGGACCGCATCATCGGTTTCAGTGGAAAGCGCCAATGAGGAATCCACGCCCTTGGTCTTGATGCTATCATCGGCCAAGCTGAGAATTTCCGAGGCATTGCCCCGGATCACGGCAACCTCCGTTTCATGGAGAATATTCAAGGCCGTGCGGGTCCGGTAGGCGGTGGCGCCGGCACCAACCGGATCAAGGATAACAGGGATGTCGTGCCTGTTGGCTACTCGGGCCGCCAAAAGCATGGCCTCGACCCAGGTTTCAGACAAGGTGCCGATATTGATCACCAACGCACCCGCCAAGCCGGTCATTTCCGCCACTTCTTGCCGGCTGTGGGCCATTACGGGCGAAGCCCCTAAAGCAAGAAGAATATTGGCCGTGGGGTTCATGACCACAAAATTGGTTATGTTATGCACCAAGGGCGCATTGTTTCTGATCTTATCAAGAAATGCGGTTGTCGTGTTTTTCATCTCTTCCGCCAAACAAGATGATACGCTGTTTTTCATGATGGTTCCCATCCGGTTGAAATTATCTAATATCACGCTTTTTCACATTTTTTTCACGCCATTTTAACATCCTTTTCACCCCCTGTCTTGTACTTTGGCTGATATCGACAATACCGGCAACCTAAGTAGTGCCCAACCACAAATTACCATGAAGCTTCATAGGAGCTGTCGAAAAAAGGTCACCTAGCGCATCATGAAAATCAAACCATTCTCCCGGTCCGGCCAAGCCCTTCCCTCCTCGCCTGTCATCCTTTTCCATATACGACGCGAGACACTTAAAAACGGCCTTAATCTGTTGATCGCACTGCTGGCGTTATTTATTTTGCTGACCTTGTTCGCCGATATTTTCCAGTTGGATATTCGATTGATGAGCCTTTTGTTCGACGTGGATCGCGGTTGGTACCTGGGACGTGAGCAGCCGTGGTACTGGCTGTATCGATACGGCGCCCTGCCCGGTGTTGCGTTGGGTGTGTTTGGTATGGTCGGGTTTTGCCTGTCTTTCAAAAAGGCCAGCTGGCAAGGACTGCAACGCCATTTTCTTTTGATCGTTTTGACGCTGATTATCGGCCCGGGGCTTTTGGTTAACGTCGGCTTCAAGGACCACTGGGGACGACCACGGCCGGAGCAAATCGAGGCCTTCGGAGGATCATGGGAGTACCGGTCCGTCTTTTCACCCGGCATTCCCGGTCGCGGCAAATCCTTTCCCAGCGGCCACTGTGCCATGGGCTATGTTTTCTTTACGCTGGTGGTGTTTCGCAGGCGTTCTCCCTTTCTGGCCTGGATTGGTGGTTTTGGTGCACTGACCTACGGAACTCTGATGGGGATGGCCCGCATGGCTGCGGGCGGCCACTTCCCGACGGATGTGCTTTGGTCGCTGGGCTTCGTGCTCATGGTCATCACGGCACTCTATTATTTCGTGCTGCGAATTCCCGAGTTCCAAGATGTCCCGGCTGAGCAAACCGTTCTCACCGGAAATGGCCTGCGGGCCTTGAAATTGAGCGCCATTTGTTTGGTTGTTTTGATGGCCGTGTCTTGCAGAAGGCCATATTTCAGCAGTAGCACCCATTCTTTTACGCTTGCCGGCCAGCCGGAGCGACTTGTGGTTCACGCCAACGTCGAATTCGCAAAAACAATTATCCATTATCTCCCCGTCAAAAAAGCACGCATCGTAATCGACACCCAAGGCTTTGCCTACCCCAAGGCAAGGCATTGTATAAAAGATAACGCGGAGAGATTTAATGACTCCCTTCACCTATACCATGATGTCATCCGAGAGGGTTACCACGATTCCTTGATCTACACCTGTAAGGTTTTTCTTCCTATTGATTGTAGAAACAATCTCAAGGTCGAGGTTGAATCCGGTAAATATCTCTCACAATATGGAGGTTAAAAAAATGAGAGCAAAACACGTCAGGCCAACCCATCAGACAGCAACTTTTCTTTTTGGTTTCTTATTGTTTGCCGGAGTGGCGACGTTCGCCAATGCCGGCGAACTGCCGATCGCCTTTGAAGAAACCATTCTTCAGCGCTTTCCCGGAGCCGAAATAAACAAAACCAGGCAGGACACCTGGGAAGGGCAGCCGGTCACGGAGGTTGAAATCGAAACCCGGGACGGAGATGAGTACGAGGTGATCCTTTCAGCGGGCGGCGAGATTCTGAACGTCGAGGAGGAAAAAGGCCTGCCCTTGATCGGTGGCGATCTCACCATCGGATTGGCTGCCACGGCGGAACGAGATATTTTCAAAGATATTGATTCGGAAATCGAGCCATCGTATTTTCTCGTGTATCATAACGGCCCTTTTCATATCGTCGCCTACGAAGATCTCAATGTGAAGTTTGACATATACGATAACGATGTCTTTGCCTTTGGGTTGAACGGCAGCATGCCTCTCGATCCCGGGTATCATCCCGACGATAGCGATTATTTAAAAGGCATGGACGAGTTGGACACCTTATACTACGCCGGAGCGGAAGCCAGTATAACGCTCGCCGGAGTGGAGACCAGTTTAACCTTCCTCCAGGATGTCAGTGGCGAACACGACGGCCAGCAGGTCGATTTGGAAGTCGGATATGAGTGGACCGCGGCCGGTTTCATCTTTCATCCGGAGGTTAGCCTGACCTGGATGAGTGCGGACATGGTGGATTATCTTTATGGGGTTGGCGTTCACGAAGCTCGTCCGGACCGTCCCGCCTATGCGCCCGATGCCAGCTATGAAGCCTCAGCCCAATTATTGATACGGCGACCCATCTTCGGCAATTTTTCCATCATCGGCCGTTTGGAAGCTACCACTTACGGTTCGGAAATCACCGACAGTCCGATAGTGGAAGAGGATTACTCCTTTGAAGGCGCTCTTGGAGTAGCTTACTCCTTCTGATGACCATGCCAAGTTTTACTTACGCCGTTAAAAATTTAATACTATCGCTGCTGATCTGCCTGCTGCCTATTTCAGCATGCACGGTAGCTCCGGTTTGCAACCGAGACGAAGTTCACGAGACGCTCCCGGAAAAATTCTCAAGCAGCGACAGACAGGCTGAGGAAAAGCCGTTGGCGTGGGAAGAGAGTTTCCCGAGTTCGGTCCTTTCCGCAGATGTTAAAATTCTCATGCAAGAAAATTTCGAACTGCAGGCAGCCCGTGCCCGCGTGGATCAGGCTGCCGCCGCATTCGGCATTGTTCGCGCGGATCGGCTCCCATATCTCGAAGCCAATGCGAACTTTGATCGAACACGGGAAAAGGAAGACGAGCCGGACGGGACCACCACCACACGCAATACCATCGCTTTTTCTGCCACGCTTTCCTGGGAGCTGGATATCTGGGGACGGTTGAAAGCAAGGCAAGCCGCCGCCAAGCTGACGCTTCTGGAAAAGCAGGCCCACGTGGATCAAATCGCTTTGGACCTCGAAACCCTTCTGGTGGAAAGCTGGATCACACACCATGGGGCACGCCGTCTCAAACAGGTCCTGGATAAGCAACAGGGGACGAACAGACAATATTTAACGCTGACCGAACTACGCCTGGCCCAGGGACAGGGAAGCGCCCTTGATGTCCTGCAGCAAAGGGGGCGGCTGGTTACCACAGCGGGTAGCCTGCCCGGGGTGGACGACAAGCGCCTGCGGTCGGCCAACACTTATGCCGTTTTGATGGGACGTCTGCCCAATGGGATGGATTTGGTCGAGGATGTGTGGCCTGTGATCGAGCCACTGAAAACAATCACTTCTCCCCGGCGGTTGTTGGAAGATCGACCGGATCTGCGTGCATCATTTTTAGCCCTTGAGGCGGCGGATCATCAAGTGGCCGCGGCCATTGCCGACAGGCTGCCGCGTCTTTCCATCAGCGCGACAGTGGAGCAAAGCGGACGCAGTCTCGCGCGACTCGGTGATGGTAGTATTTATCAGTTAGCCGGCGGCGTATTGGCGCCTATTTTCGATGCCGGACGGCTCAAGGCAAAAGCCGCTCAACGAAAAGCCGAAGCCCTGGAGGCCCTGGCCACGCTTGAGCAAGCCATGCGCGTGGCCGTGCGTGAAGTAGAAGATGCGCTCGTCCGTGAGCACTCCCTTTTTGAAAAGCTGCGCCTGTTGCAGTCAGAAATCACCATTGCCCGGCATACTGTGAGAAAAGCCACCCTGTGCTATGTCAACGGCCAGGAAACGTTTCTGACCGTGCTCACCGCCCTTTCCAAACAGCAAACCTTGCAGCAGGAAGAGATCACGCTTGAGCAGGATTTGTTGATCAATAGGGGATATCTTCTCAAGGCGTTGGGGGCCAAATGGAACCCGTAACCGTTCACGAATGGCCAATTTGCCCGATATCGACGTTGCGTTCAAAATATGATCCTCGGAATATCAAACTATATGCCTGCGGTAAAAATTTGTCGCAGGCCTTGATCTCGAACAAATTATCCTATTCGTGAATGGATACTGACATGAGAAGCAAAACAAGCAATTATTTGGCTGCTTTTTTAATCCTTCTGGCCGGTTGTTCCGTGGCTGCCTGGTTGGCTTCCGGCGGGAATGACGATGCCGAATCCGAACCGCAACCCCAGGCGCTGGTCGTGGAAACCTTCTGTGTTCGCAATACAAACCACCGCCTGCGGATTCCGGCATGGGGGATCGTGGAAGCCAAGGAGACCATCGATATTCGCCCTGAAGTCGGCGGAAAGGTTGGCAAGGTATCACCCGATCTCTTCATTGGCGGCACGGTGAAACGCGGTGAGTCTCTATTTTCCATCGATGCCAGGCCTTATGAAAACGCGCTGGCCGAGGCAAAAGCCGCCCATGATCAGGAGGCGCAGTCCCTGACCATTGAACAGGGACGGCAAACCATCGCCCAATCCGAATGGAAACTCCTGGACGGCATGGATTGGAAAGGTGCCCGCAACAAACCGTTGGCTTTGCGACACCCCCAGCTGAAGATACGCCAGGCCGCTTTGCAAATGGCTCTGGCCAAGCAGGATCAGGCGGCTCTGGATTTGGAGAGGACTCGCATCACGGCTCCCTGCGAGGGCGTGATCCTTGAGAAAAAGGTGGCACGCGGACAGGTCCTCGATAGCGGTGACGTTGCCCTGCAGCTCGCCTGCACGACATGTTACCATGTGCTGGCCTATTTTCCCACGGCCTATGAGCTTGATTCGGACGTGTCCGATGTCACGATAGAGATCGGGACCGACCGCTATGAGGGAACCATCAAGTCCGTGCTCCCACGCATTGACCCGAAAACTCGTCAAAAGCAGGTCCTTGTGGCATTTGACGGCGATGGCATTGTGCTGGGATCCTATGCGGCGTTGACGCTTCCCGGACCGATATTTTCAGGTTGCGCCGTGCTGCCGGATGCGGCCTTGAGATCCGGCGACACGGTGTGGGTTCTTGGCGAGAAAAACACACTGGACATTCGGAAGGTCGAAGTACTTGGCCGGGACCCGGATCATGTGATTGTCGGATCCGGACTTGCCGAAGGGGAACGAGTGATTCTTTCGCATATCGCCAGCCCTCTCAAAGGCATGCCGTTGAGAGATTATCTGAAAGAACAAAAATAATGGACGTATTTTTCAAAGCTTTATTACGGCGCTCGGTATTTGCGAATGCCATCATGGTTTTGCTCATGGTCGGTGGGTTGATAAGCGCGCTGTCTATTCGCCAGGAGCTGTGGCCCGTTCAAGAGGATCGCTGCGTGGAGGTTGCCGTCGAGCTTGACGGCGCATCCCCGGAGGAGATAAGTCGTTCGGTTTTAGCAGTGATCGAAAACGCCGTGCGTGGAGTGGATGGCATCAAACGCGTGGACGCTGAGGCTTACGAAGGAACAGGGCTTGTCACTCTGCCGCTTTTACGGCGGGCCAATGCGCAAGAAGTGCTTGGAGATGTAAAAAATGCTGTTGACCGCATAACCACCTTGCCCAAGGATGCGGAAAAGCCAGTGGTCAGCATCCCCTCTCTGAACGAAAAGGCGCTTTCGATTGTCATTTCCGGGGATCAGCCGCCCTTGTGGCTGCACCGCGCGGCAACTGCCATTCGCGATGATCTGCGAACCCGGGTGGGGCTCACCAAGGTGCAATTGGCTTTTCCAAGCGATCCTGAGATCTCCATCGAACTCTCCGAGAAGACCCTGCGGCAATACGGTGTTTCCCTGGAAGAAATCGCCGAGACAATCCGTCAAGGCTCCTTGGACCGCCACGCCGGCACTCTGCACGGCAGGCGTGCCGATATCGCCTTGCGCATTTCCGAGCGTCGGGAACAGGCTGAAACGCTGGCCGACATTGTCGTGGCCCATAACAAAGCCGGAATTCCGCTGACCCTGGGGCAGATCGCCAAGCTTGAGGAAGGGGTGGGCGAGTCGCCCATAGAGTCCTGGTTCAACGGCAAACCAGCCATTCAAATCGACGTTTTTGCCGTGGGCGACGAAACGCCGGTCACGGTGGAGGCCGCCGTCCGCGAGTATATCGACACCATTGCCAAGCAAACCTATCCGGAACTCTCGATCACCATTTTCGAGAACCAGGCCGCGGCCTATCGTCAACGCATGGCGCTTTTGATCGATAATGCCCTGGTGGGGCTGGTCCTGGTTCTGGTGACCCTGGGCCTTTTCCTCACCCCCAGGCTGGCCTTCTGGGTGATGGTGGGAATCCCCACGGCCCTTTTGGGCGGGATTCTGCTGTTGCCGCTTTTTAATGCCACCATCAACATGCTTTCGCTGTTCGCTCTGATCGTCACCATCGGTGTAGTCGTGGATGACGGTATCATGATGGGCGAGGCGATTCATGGGTACCGCGCACGGGGACAGAGTCGTTTGGAGGCGGCCATCAGTGGCCTGAAGGAGATGGGAGTGCCTGTTCTGATGGCCACGTCGACCACGATAATTGCCTTTCTGCCGATGTTTTTCGTCCCCGGTGAAATGGGTGTTCTCTTCCGCCAGATTCCCGCCGTAGTGGTTGCCGTTCTGCTGGTCTCCACAATAGAAGCCTTGTTCATTTTGCCGGTCCACTTGGCCAGGGAACATGCCGAACCACCCTGGATGGCGTTTTTGTCCCGCCCACAGCGCATGGTCAATCGAGAACTCAAGGCATTCACAAATGGACCGTTTCGAAAATTTCTCCATGGGTGCCTGAACCGCCCCTTTGTCCTGTTCGCCGTGGCCATTTCAATGTTGCTGATTACAGTCGGTGGCATTTCAGGTGGACTATTGGGATTCAGCTTTACTCCGGATATCGAGGCCGACACGGTAATCGCCCAGGCCACATTGCCCTATGGGACACCAAAAGCCCGCTCTATTGCTGTCCAGCAGCAACTGGTGGAGGCTGCCAATAAGATTTTATCAGACAACCAGATGAAATCTCCCGGTGTTTTCTCCCTGATCGGAACCCGCCTGGAAGGTGGTGAGGTCGAGATGGAAACCCTTTCCGGATCTCATTATATCTCCGTGTTGGTAGCCATGCCGCCTAAGGGTGAACGGCCCTTTTCAGGGCGCGCCTCTGCTGAAGAGTGGCGACGCGCCTTTGACGCGCCCGAAGCCCTTGAAGCGCTTAATATTACGGGTGAAACAAATGTAACCGGTGGCGAGCCTATTCGCCTGGGCGTATTTCATGCCGACACGAAGACAGCTCGCCAGGCGGCCCTTTGGCTGGGTGAGCGCCTGAGGGCCTTTCCCGGATTGACCGCCGTCGATGATGG
The DNA here is from genome assembly GCA_963668455.2 of uncultured Desulfosarcina sp. Classification (GTDB taxonomy): domain Bacteria; phylum Desulfobacterota; class Desulfobacteria; order Desulfobacterales; family Desulfosarcinaceae; genus Desulfosarcina. The sequence goes on along the minus strand of CAXXOY010000004.1, from coordinate 508,959 downwards.
GATCCGCGCCGGCAAGCCCGAGTTCAGGATAACGTTAAGGGACAACGGCCTCTCCATGGGGCTCACCGCTCTGGATGTGGCTCGGCAGGTACGCCATCGTTATTACGGCGATGAGGCCTCTCGGTTCGTGCGTAACGGTGAGGAAATCAAAGTCATGGTGCGTTTGGATGATCAGGCCCGCAATCGCGCCAATGCATTGGGCGCGGTATTGCTCAAAACGCCTGCCGGCGATATGGTACCCCTTACCGAGGTGGCTGATATCACGACCACCCACGCTTTTACCAGCCTGGTCAGGCGTGACGGCAAGCGGATTTTTCCGGTCACCGCCGACATTCCCTTCGGCGTCAGTGATGACAAGGTTGAGGACGCCCTGGACGAAAAAATCCTACCTGAACTCAAGCAGCGCTTCCCCGGCGTCTCCATCATCGTCGGCGGAGAAGAAGCTGAGGCCGACGAGGCCTTAGGCGCCCTGGGAAAGGGCTTTTTGATTGTCCTGGGAGTCATCTTCCTGCTGCTGACCCTGCACTACAATTCCTATATTCAGCCCATCCTTGTCCTGGCGGTGATTCCCTTTAGCGGTATCGGGGCGATCTGGGGGCATATCCTGATGGGGGTGGATCTGTCGATTATCTCCGTGATCGGCATCATTGCCATGACCGGTGTGGTGGTCAATGATTCATTGGTACTAGTGACCACCTTTAACCGGCTGGCCGCTGACGGTCGAAATTATAGAGACACCATCATGGATGCCGCCTGCCTTCGGTTAAGGCCGATCTTATTGACCTCGCTGACAACCTTTTGCGGCCTTGCGCCCCTGATCATGGAAACATCCGAACAGGCTCAATTTCTCATCCCTGCAGCATTGTCAATCAGCGCCGGTCTTTTGTTTGGAACGGTTATTACCCTAATATTGGTGCCAGGTTTTTTAACGGTCTGTGACAAGGGTGAATTGATACGTGCCGATGGGAAGCCGGTACAAACGAATTTGGAACATGACTTTTCGCTGGAAGAGGTGAATAATCATTCAATATAAAAACAAAGCAGATATAACAGTCCAACCCTCCGTATTATCACATCATTTCTTCCATGTCTGTATAAGCAATCCGCGATTGGATCTACTTTCCTACATCAGCTCCGCCAGACCAGCTTTATACAAAACGCTTAAATTAAAAATCCCACAACAATAATATCCTTGAGATTTATTTAAACGGAAATTATCATTGGACTGTCTAAATGAGTTTGGCAATTTAATATGCCATGATACCGTCTATCATTGTAAACAACATAGGGAAATGAACGTGCCGCAGGAAAAAGAGGAACTGGAACACTATTCGTACCGCATCATCATGGGAATGATCATCAACAACGAAATCCGGCCCGGTGAAGCCATATTGGAAACGGAGCTGGCGAAAAGGCTTAATATTAGCCGGACACCGGTACGGCAAGCTCTCGGAAGGCTTATTGCCGAAGGCCTTCTTCAAAAGAAGAGAAAAAGAGGTTGTGTTATTCCTTTCCCAACGCCTGAAGATGGGAGAAAAATCTTTCAGGCGCGGGAAATCATGGAAATGGAAATGACAAAATTGGCGGCACTCAACAGGACTAATGCAGATATTGAAAGCCTGGAAAGAATCCTTGCTCTTGAGAGGACGTCGCTTTCCTCAGGTAATAAAGAAGAATATTGGCTTGCAAATCAGGAGTTTCATTTCGGCATCATGAAGGCCTCAAAAAACCAGTATCTGGAAAAGTATGGCAATCATATTTTCAGGCATTCGAGCATTTATATTTTCTTTTTTGATTCATTCTACAGAGATACCAAAAAAAGTAAGCATCCTCAAAATTTAAAATCTCCAACCCAACATGAGCAGCTTCTGCAAACCATTGTCAAAAAACATCAGAATAAAGCCGCGGAATTGATGAAACACCATATACATTTTTCATTTCAAACACTTACCGGCGTATAAAGCAAAGTAAAGGTCCAATAAACCCCACTTTAACAAGTGAAGTGAGATGTGAAATAATGCGCTCTCAGTGTGAAAGAAAATTGCGATAGGGTATCGTTGTCGAGATTTTTAGGACAATTGCTTACAACAACGTAATCCAGGCAACAATATTGTTGTTTCTTCATCCGTTTTTACATCTTCGTATTGAAAACCGATCCATATGACTCCTCCAGAGCATTTATAATAGACAATAAAAACTGCATGTTGGATTTTCCAGCATCGTCATTTGAAATAATGGCATATGAAGTGCTTACACATTCTACAAACGCAAATCAGTACATCAGGTGTGGTTACAACACCTCGGCGCCTATACACAAAACAAAAAGCAAAGAAGTTGGAAATATAAGCTACAAGAGTAAAAACGACAGCAAATAAGCAACTATTTGCGAATTATTAGTACAACTGTGTCAATAATGCAGTGCTTGCAATTTTAAGAATACCAAAGTTTTGGTTGTAGGTTTCTTATGTATACATTCTTTTATGTATTTTGTTCTCAGGCAAAGTGCTGCTTGGTTTAGCCATCCAGCATCGGCATTGTATCCAGGGCATAAAAAAGAAGCGGTTTACACCTGATAATTCAACGCGATAAGTTCAATTACGGTGATCGGTGGAGGTCACCTGAACGGCGGATTTACAATCCAAAGCATTGAAGAATAAAGCAATATTTCGTCAAAGGTTCAGCGAAACAGTTCTCGTTATTTTTAATGTATACATTTATGGAGACATATGATACATTACATATATAAAATGGACAAAGATGACCTTCTTAAAATTTGAGCCACCTCGAATGAACCTTGACGATGAACATAACAAATATGATCATTTCATGATCTTTGCGACTTGATCATAATATATGGCTTGAAAAGAGGGTAAACCGTATCTAACAAAGCAAATCGATAGGTCGAATGAGGAATGGTGCATGAGTAAAATTGACGACAATTTTCTCGCGAGCCGCAATTTAGCAGTAGAATGGTCCGGTATTCGCAAAATATCAATGATGATGAGTAAAATAGAATCGGGTGGAATACCTTTAAGCATTGGACAACCTGATTTTGATACGCCCGAGCATATCGTCCAGGCTGCCAAACAAGCGCTGGATGAAGGTTACACGCGCTACCCCCCGGCGAAAGGGTTCGAAGACCTACGTGAAGCCATTGCCTTGAAGTTGAAAACCAAAAACAACATAATTGCTGATCCCGGCTCAGAAATATTTGTCAGTGTCGGTGCAATGAACGCAATATTCAATTCAGTCTTGCATATTGTCGAACCCGGCGATGAAGTAATTGTTATAGATCCTGGGTTTGATTACTATTCTCAAATAAAGCTTTTCGGTGGCGTGCCTGTAACCGTAGAAGCCCATGAACAGAATGGTTACAAGGTTGATCCGGAAGATATCCGTAAGGCGGTAACCAGTAAAACCAAGCTTTTGATCCTTAACTCACCAACAAATCCGACAGGTACACTGCTTGGCCATGACATAATTTATAAAATTGCCGAACTTGCAAAGGCACATAACTTCTATGTACTATCGGACGAACCATATGAGGATATTATTTTTAATGGCGATCATTTAAGCATTGCATCCATCGACGGGATGAAGGATCGCACGATCTCTGTTTTTACCCTTTCAAAGTCATATGCCATGACCGGTTGGCGAGTTGGATATGTAACGGCCGGCAATGCGCTCATAGACGAAATGGAAAAACTTATGGAGCACATGCTGTCCGGAGTGACGGCCGTTTCCCAGAGGGCAGCCCTGGCCGCCATCGAAGGTCCTCAAACTTGTGTTTATGAAATGAAGAAAAAGTATAAAGAACGACGGGATATTGTTTGTAGTGCTTTGGATGAGATTGATGGTGTATCATACGTTACTCCGGATGCCACCTTCTATGTTTTCCCCAATATATCCAAAATCTGCAAAGATTCCTGGCAATTTTCTAAATACCTGATAGCCGAGCAGAAACTGGGAACCATTCCCGGCCGGGTATTTGGCGCTTCGGGCGAAGGGCACCTGCGATTATCCTTTGCTGCCAATGAAGAGACTTTGAAAGAAGGTTTGTCAAGGCTGAAGCAAGGTGTGAAAAGTTTTAGCCGCGATTCATTATCGGAAGTTGCATGACCGTATGTCAGGCATCGGATTGTCAAAAGTAAAATCTTTTTTAAGAACGATTGGCCCTTAATCAATAAATCAGACGATTTTGAAAGGAGACCGGTATGAAAAGAGACGACGAGAAGATTTGTGATGGCGGTATGTCTGTCGGTTCGACTGATTTGAGTTTGGCTGAAGAGGACAAAAAGTCATTAACCCATGCTTTGTCAACCGGAAAAATGACTCGAAGGGAAGCCATTAAATGGCTGACTGCCATGGGCGTTACGGCAGTATCCGCTACAAGTCTGACCAATCCTTTAGGCAATCAAGCATTTGCAGCAGTTACTCCCAAACGGGGCGGTAGATTGCGGGTTGCCAACACCTCTTCAAGCATTAAAGACACATTGGATCCAGCCAGGTTCTCTTTTGCCGGCGATTATTGCAGGGGGTTCACCTTCTACAACGGTCTCACCAGGCTTGACGGTGATGCTCAGGCCCAAGCGGAATTGGCCGAATCCTTCGAGCCCAACGCCGACGCTACAGAGTGGGTTTTCAAACTACGCAAAGGCGTGACTTTTCATGACGGCAAAACCCTAGATGCCGACGATGTAGTCTATTCATTGATGCGACATAAAGACCCGAAAGTGGGGTCTAATGCCAAAGGCTTGGCCGATTTGATAAGATCGGTTAAGGCGGACGGCAAGGATGCGGTAATCGTTAAGCTGGATGCACCCAATGGAGAACTTCCGATTCTCCTAGGGACCTATCATTTTATGATCATCAAGAACGGAACAACGGATTTTACCACTGCCATCGGCACCGGCCCCTATAAAGTCAAGGAATTCAAACCTGGTATTCGCCAATTAGGTGTTCGCAATGAGAATTATTTCCTCAGTGGTCGCCCCTACATGGACGAACAGGAACTGATAGGTCTTTCAGATGCTTCAGCACGTATGAACGCCGTATATACAGGCGAAATCCATATGAGTGACGAAATCTCCCTATCCTCGGTGGAAGAGGTTAAAGCCAGGGAAGGAGTAGAAATTTTTGCAACACCAGCGCCCCGCTTCACTCATTTTGTAATGATGGTCGATCGTCCTCCGTTTGACAACCCAGACCTTCGTAAGGCCATGAAATATATACTTAACCGTGAAAAAGTGTTGAAAACCCTCATGAAAGGTTACGGCCAGCTTGGCAATGACCATCTTTTTGCACCCAATGATCCTTTCTACAACGCGAATCTACCTCAACACAACCAGGATAGGGAAAAAGCAAAATATTACTTAAAGAAAGCCGGCATGCAAAATGGCGAACTGGAACTGCATGTCAGTGACGCTGCATTTGCCAGCGTTGAACTCGGTATGATGTTTCAGCAAGAAGCAGCCCGTGTTGGTTTGACCGTTAAACTCAGAAGAGAGCCATCGGACGGTTACTGGTCAAATATATGGCAGAAGCGTTCTTTCCATGCTGCTGAGTGGAATGCCCGGCCTACCAACGACCTGCTGCTTTCCATCGGTTTCCGATCAGACGCCAAGTGGAATGAAAGCCAATATAAGAACGAGCAGGTTGACAAACTCATTGATCAGGGGCGTGCCGAATCAAATTTCGCCACCCGTAAGGAAATATATGGGAAACTGCAGCAGATTCTTTATGAGGACGGTGCCAACGTCATCCCCTGTTTTACCGACTACCTCAATATCATCAACAGCAAGGTGAAAGGTTTGGTGCCCAGGAAAAACGGTGGTCTCGGTGGATTCAACTATGCCGATAGTGTCTGGTTGGATGTCTAACCGGCTGTTCGAAAATCCAATATTTAATTGAAGGATGAAGCTCCCGGCACCTCGGGACTTCATCCTTCGATTGGCCGAAATTATTTTTCTATTTAATCCGACACATAAAGCGCTTTTGTGCGATCGGATCGTCAGGAAACGAATTTAGGGATTTATTCACCATGATCCGCATGGTTTTCAAACGACTGGCTGTAAGTATCGTCACCTTATGGGTGGTTACCATTATTGTTTTCACCGGCACCGAGATTCTGCCCGGTGATGTGGCCCAGGCGATCCTCGGGCAATCCGCGACACCGGAAACGGTGGCCGGGCTTCGTAGCAAACTTGGTTTGGATCGTCCTGCTTATGTCCGATACATGGATTGGTTAAAGGGATTTGCCTCGGGTGATTTAGGTGTTTCCCTGTCTAGCGGCACTCCCATATCCCGTCTTATAAAGGACCGCTTGGGAAACACATTGACTCTGGCGGCGGTTACATCTTGCATCGCTGTACCGGTGGCTCTTCTATTGGGGTTGTTTGCCGCCATGTTTCCAGGCAGTATTTTCGATCGAACGGTTTCGATTACAACGTTGTGTATGGTTGCTATCCCGGAATTTTTAACAGGCAGCCTTCTTGTGATGCTGTTTTCAGTATGGTTGGGCTGGCTGCCGGCCATCTCATATACTACCGAATACCATTCCGTAGGACATTTTATCAAAACGCTGGCCATGCCAGTTTTGACAATTGCATGTGTAATTACGGCACAAATGGCGCGCATGACTCGTGCCACCATTCTGAATATTATGGATTCCCCTTATATAGAAATGGCTGTCCTAAAAGGCGTTTCCCGGGGTCGAATCATCTTCCGCCATTCGCTGATCAATGTGATCGGCCCCATCGCCAATGTAATCGCGTTGAATTTGACATTTCTAATTGGCGGCGTTGTTATAGTCGAGACGATTTTTGCCTATCCGGGACTGGCGAAATTGATTGTGGATGCCGTTTCAACCAGGGATTTTCCCGTCGTGCAATCCTGCGCAATGGTATTTTGTATCGCTTATATCCTATTTATGCTGCTGGCCGATATTGTGGCAATCGTTTCCAATCCACGATTGTGGCATCCGCGTTAATGTAGGCTGACGGAAAGCAAGAACGAGCTATGGAAGACGTACAAGGCAGAGGCGATGCCCTCATTAAACAAAGGTTCAAATTGCGCTGGCCGGCCTGGTTTGGCATCGCAATATGTGCAATATTCATTTTCATTGCCATTTTTGGTTCGGCAATAGCGCCCCATTCGGAATCAGAGTTTGTCTCTGAAAATAGTTTTCTCCCTCCGAGCAGTGAGTTTTTTTTAGGGACAGACTATATCGGTCGCGATATTTTCTCCAGACTCTTGGTCGGCACCCGTTTAACCCTGGGCATGGCCTTTCTGGCCACACTTATTGCATGCTCGGTAGGATCGCTGTTCGGCATCCTTGCCGCCGTCAAGGGCGGCTGGGTGGATACACTCCTCAGCCGCTTCAACGATGCACTAATGTCTATTCCGGGCATTTTGGCAGGACTTGTGGCGATTGCTGCTCTGGGCTCTTCCATCCCGATCTTGATTTCGGTCACCGGACTCGTTTATGCGACAAGCGTTTTTCGTCTTGCCCGCGCCTTGGGGATGGATATCCGAGTGATGGACTATGTAGAAGTAGCAAGGGCCCGGGGAGAGAGCCTCTGGTGGGTTCTGCGCCATGAAATTTTGCCCAACATTGCGATTCCCCTTATCGTTGATTTTGGAATCCGGTTGTCTTTCACCATCCGTTTCATGGCGTCCTTAAGCTTTCTCGGCCTGGGGGTTCAACCCCCACATGCCGATTGGGGCAGCATGGTTCGGGAAAATATTGTGGGATTAAGTGGCATGTCCATGGCGCCAATCTTTCCTGCGTTTGCTATTGCGCTTCTTACAATCGGTCTGAATCTGATCGTTGATGATTATGTCGCAAGATCAGGCCAGGAAGTCACCAGAAGGATAACCTAATGGCAGCACTTTTAGAAATTAAGGATTTGTGTATTGAAATTGAAGGTGCCGAAGCAAGCAGTCCTATCGTGAATGATATCAATCTTACGGTTAACCGTGGAGAAGTTGTTGCCCTGATCGGTGAATCGGGATCGGGAAAGACCACACTTTGCCTTTCAGCCTTGGGTTATGTCCGCCCAGGATTAAAAATATCGTCAGGATCGATAAACTTTGGCGACACCGATGTTCGCTCCCTTGCAGGAAGCGCATTACGGGATTTCCGTGGTCGAAGAGTCGCCTATGTGGCCCAGAGTGCGGCCGCCGCATTCAACCCCGGGATTAAAATCGGCGCTCAAGTAGTTGAACCTTCAATTGTTCATAATGTAATGCCCCGTGATAAGGCACAGTCCAAGGCAGTCAACATATACCGCCAATTGATGCTGCCAAAGCCGGAATCCTTTGGCAGGCGATTTCCTCATCAAGTTTCGGGAGGCCAGCTTCAACGATTGATGGCGGCCATGGCCATGTGTTGCGGCCCAGAGATGCTGGTCTTTGACGAACCAACCACGGCGCTGGACGTTACCACTCAGATCGATGTTCTCAAAGCTTTTAAAAATGCCGTCAGCCAACAAGGAGTGGCCACCATCTATGTCAGCCATGATCTTGCCGTTGTTGCCCAGATTGCCGACCGGATCATCGTTCTTCTCAATGGGGAAATAATGGAGCAAGGAACCACGGAGGAAATCATCTGCCGACCACAACACGATTATACTCGCATGCTGATGGCCGCCTGTGATCCAGACTCGGCCCTTGCCAGTACTTGTGACAACCTGATGGCTTTACGGGAGAAAGCTTGCAGCAGTCGGCAGATGAAACGCGTCATGTCAGGCAGCCCTAAGTGTTCGGCAAATAAAATGGACCGTCAAACAACAGACGCCCCCCTGCTTGAAGTCAGAGGCCTGATCGCCGGTTACAGTGGCCTTAAGCGGAATGGATTGCCCAAGATTCCGATTCTCAAAGATATAAACTTGAGAGTAAATGAAACATCCATAGTCGGCATTATCGGCGAATCCGGTTCAGGTAAAACAACACTGGGACGTGTTATTGCAGGGCTTCAACCATTGGCGAAAGGCGAAATCAATTTTTTGGGAAAATCGTTGCAACCGACTGTCCGACAACGACCCAAGAATGATCTGCGTGGGATACAAATGGTTTTTCAGATGGCCGACACAGCGTTGAACCCGGCCCACACCATCGGGAAAATTCTTGGTCGCCCGATTGAGTATTTTCAGGGAGTCACCGGTAATAATCAGAAAAAAATGGTGGGAGATCTGCTGGAACTGGTTCAATTGCCTGCACACATAGCAAACAGGAAACCGCAGGAATTGTCCGGCGGCCAGAAGCAACGGATCAATCTGGCCCGTGCATTTGCCGCCAATCCCTCAATCGTTATTTGTGATGAGGTAACTTCCGGTTTGGATACCATTGTACGGATGTCGATTATAGATCTAATCAGGGATTTGCACTGCAAGCTCGGTATTGCCTTCTTGTTTATCACTCATGATATATCGACAATTGCATCACTAGCCCAGGATATTGTCGTAATGAGTGAAGGCAAAATAATGGAACAGGGGCCGGTTAAAAAAGTTCTCACCGAACCGGAGCACCCCTACACCAAGGTGTTGATGGCTTCCGTGCCTCATCTGCGTATCGGCTGGCTGGACGAAGCTATTAATGAAAGAGATTGTGTGCTGCAATCGTCTAAAAATGATGCCACTACAAGCGCCACGATAATTCATTAAAACAGCATATCGTTATTCAATCTACATAGGAAAGGAACACATCCAAATGGGAGAAACGAAATTCAGCCGGGCAACGGAGATTCTGTATCAGGGTGCCTATGTAAAAGGCCGGGCGGAAAGGCCCGAAACTCCGCCCATCTATTTGACAACCGCTTTCAATGTGGAAGATTTAGATGATCTTCTGTCTGTATATGAGGTCCAGGGTTATACGTATAATCGAACTAGAAATCCTAACCGTAACACACTGGCCGAGCTGATAACCTACTTAGAAAACGGTGAGGAGTCAATCATCTTCAGTTCCGGCATGGGCGCCATCTCCACATCTATGCTTGCGTTATTGGATACCGGGGATCATCTCCTATCGGATGGCACGTTGTACGGTGAGACCATCGATCTGATCGCAAAAGTACTTCCCAAGTACGGCATCGAGATTACATTCGTGGACTTCACTGATCCGGATGCCGTAAAAAACGCGGTCAAACCGAACACAAAGATGCTCTACACGGAAACGGTTTCCAACCCGATGATCACCGTTGTTGATATCGAAACAGTTGCTGAAATAGCCCATGCCAACAATGCCCTGCTGGTTGTGGATAACACCTTCACCACCTCCCGGGTTATTCGCCCCCTGGAAAAGGGTGCCGATATAAGTATCAACAGCCTGACAAAATTCGCCAACGGTCATAGCGACGCGGTCGCGGGCGCGCTAACCGGCTCCCGGGAATTGGTTAAAAAAATCTACGACCTACAGGTGCTGTTGGGCAGTACCATTGATGGTTTCACAGCTTGGCTGGTTCAACGCGGAATGCGCACAATGGATTTGCGTGTACAGAAGCAGTTGGACAACGCCAACAAACTAGCTCAAGCACTGGAAGCTGACCCCCGTGTTATCAAGGTCCACCATCCAAGCATTGCCACCCATCCCCAGCACGAACTGGCCAAACAGCTTTTTGAGAACGGCTATTGCGGCATGCTTAGTTTCGAAATGCCGGATGATAGGACAAAGATCAACGCGTTCATGAGAAAGCTGAATACGGCCCATTACGCCATGACTCTGGGCGGTTATCGGACCAGCCTTTCTCACCCGGTCTCCTCATCTCACTATAGTATTCCCGAGGCAGAGAGACAAAAGATGGGGATCACCTTTGGCCTCATGCGGGTTTCGATAGGCATAGAGGACCCGGATGACTTGATTGCCGATTTTCGGCAGGCGCTGGATGTTTTCGATTAATAACAGATGGCAAGATAAAGGTCACCCAGGTGAGATCCAAATCAACAACACACAATCCCGAAAAGGGAGAGAGCAGAAAGCCGGTCGAAATTATAATCGATGGCCGGCGGATAGCGGCTTTTGAAGGAGAAACCATAGCCGCAGCGATGATCAATGCAGGTATTCTCGTTTCTCGGACGGTTAATGGAAAACCATTGGGAGTAAACTGCAACATGGGCGTTTGTCATAGTTGTGTGATGACGGTCAATGGCGTTTCCAGCGTGAGGATCTGCCAAACAAAAGTATCCGATGGTTGCCGGGTCGAGAGCCAGCATTTGCACAAAGGCTTGGAAAATGAGTGAAACTGTCGAAGCATTGATTGTCGGCATGGGCCCGGCTGGCATGGCTGCGGCCATCGAGCTTGCCAAGTGTGGTGTTGAGTTCGCCATTATCGACGAAAATCCAAGCCCCGGTGGTCAGGCTTTCCGCCAACCAATCCCCAGGATTGATCGTGTTGCTGGAATGCCTTTGCCTCATCCAGGGCATGGAGAGGCTCATAAGCTGATCGACGCTTTTAAGACGGCGGTCAAAACCAGAGGAAAAATATACAGCGACACTTATGTTTGGGGCGCTTTCCAGGACAATACCCTATCACTTCTCAACGATGCCGGTATTTTTAGCATTAAATTCCGGAAGCTGCTTTTGTGCGAAGGTGCTATGGAGCGTCCGTTGCCTTTCCCAGGATGGACGCTTCCCGGAATCATGACTGTGGGAGGCTTGAAAAAGCTGATTTTGCAGGATCATTGCCTGCCAGGCAAGAAAATCATGCTGGCAGGATGCAGCCCCTTGCTAATACCAACAGCCGCAACAATCGTTCGGGCCGGCGGGAAAGTTTTGGCCATTGCCGACGCCGTGGCCCCGGATAGATATCCCAAGCTTGCGCTCCAATTAATAAAAAGAAGAAAAGTGGTTGCCGAGGCGCTTCAGGCTTTTCTATCGATTTTCGGAGCGCGGATTCCAATTTTGCGTTCCACAGCGGCGATCTCTGCTGCCGGCGATACTCGTTTAGAATCGGTGCGGGTCGCCAAATTAGATCGGAATGGCAATTTCATTCGAGGTTCGGAACAACTCTTCGATGTGGATATCCTTGGCGTCAGTGGTGGCTTCATACCATCCTCTCGGTTAGCCCGCCTTATGGGCTGTGAGCATTTTTACGATGAGCAACATTGTTGTTGGCGACCAAAAGTAAATACCAACTATCTGACTAGCCAGGAAAATGTCTATGTTGCGGGGGACGGTTCCGGCATTGCCGGTCGGGAAGCGGCTCAAATCAGGGGATATCTGGCAGCAAGCCACATAGCAGTATCCCTAAATCGCCTTACGCAATCAGGAGCGGATAAAAAAAACGAGCGTATAGAAAGAGAACTCTCCCGAATAATGAATTATGCCAATGCTCTGAACCGCACTTTTCTTCCGGTTCATGGACTCTATAACACCATGGCTCCGTCCACCATCGTTTGCCGGTGCGAGCAGGTCACCGTCGGCGACATTATCAACGGTATCGAAAAAGGATATCGCAATATCAATGAGATCAAAAGGACTCGTGTCGGCATGGGACCATGCCAGGGACGATCCTGCGAATGGGCCACGGCCCAAATAATGCTTCACCGGGGAATTCCTATCGAAGAGATCGGCTATTTCAACCTTCGACCACCGCTGTCGCCCATACCGTTTTCCATTTTCGAGGATTTCGCACAGTCCCATGCTGTTAATTGATCTTATCAGGAAGGAACGTTGATGAACACAAAGAGATTCAGCCGAGCAACCGAAATTCTATACCAAGGCGCCTATGTTAAGGGTCGGGCAGAGTATCCGGAGACACCGCCAATCTATTTAACGACAGCCTTCAATGTACAAGACCTGGATGATCTTGAAGCAGTTTACGAAGTCAAGGGCTATACATACAATCGCACGAGAAATCCCAACCGTAAAACTTTAGCTGAGTTGGTAACCTACCTGGAAAACGGCGAGGATTCGATCATCTTCAGTTCCGGTATGGGAGCCATTTCAACAGCGATACTTGCCCTTTTGAACACGGGGGATCATATACTTGCCGATGATACCCTCTTTAGCGAAACCTTTATTTTTGTTACCCAAACACTTCCGAAGTATGGCATCGAGACAACCTTGGTGGATTTCACCAATCCGGATGCTGTTCGCAAAGCGGTCAAACCAAATACCAGAATACTATATACGGAAACGGTTTCCAATCCGATGATCACGGTTGTTGATATTGGAACGGTTGCTGAAATAGCCCATGCCAACGATGCTTTGCTGATTGTTGATAACACATTTACCACCTCCCGTGTTATTCGACCTCTGGAAAAGGGTGCAGATATAAGTATCAACAGTTTAACAAAGTTTGCCAATGGGCACGGCGACGCAGTCGCCGGTTCACTGTCCGGCGGCCGGGAACTAGTAAAAAAAATCTACGATCTGCAGGTGCTGTTGGGCAGCACCATCGACGGCTTTACCGCTTGGCTGGTTCAGCGTGGAATACGCACAATGGACCTACGCGTACAGAAACAATTGGATAACGCCAACAAACTGGCGCAAGCGCTGGAGGATGATCCGCGTGTTATCAAGGTCCATCATCCAAGCATCACCACTCATCCCCAGCATGAATTGGCCAAAGAGATTTTTGAGAACGGTTACTGTGGCATGCTCAGCTTCGAGATGCCCGATGACAGAGAAAAAATCAACACCTTCATAAGGAGACTGAATTCAGCTCACTACGCCATGACTTTAGGCGGCTATCGGACCAGCCTGTCCCACCCGGTCTCCTCATCTCACCATGGTCTTTCTGAAGCGGAGCGACAGAGCATGGGCATTACCTTCGGCCTCATGCGGGTTTCAGTGGGAATTGAGGACCCGGATGACCTGATAGCCGATTTTCGCCAGGCGCTGAACGTCTTCAACTGACTTAGCAGGTATTGTGATAGCAGAAACATGAGCACTTACAAAGCAGATGTTATTATCGTCGGCGGTGGTATTGTTGGCAGTTCCATCGCCTACAGAATTGCCGAGAAGAAGCATTCTGTAATTCTCTTGGAAAAGGGGCGCGTCGGAGAAGAGGCATCCGGCCGAAATGGGGGCGGTGTGCGTCAGCAGGACCGTGATCCGGCCGAAATTCCCCTTGCCATGGAATCGATCAAGCTATGGGCCCGGATGAAGGATGAACTGGACTGGGATGTCGGTTATCGTCAAGGCGGCAATCTCCATTATGCTCATTCCCAGGAAAAATTGACACTTTTACAAGAGCGTTTAGAGCGGGAGACCAAACTTGGTCTTGAAGTGGAGATGTTATCGCCTGAGGATACCCGTAAGCTTACACCGAAGTTGTCCGAAAAAATTGATTTACTGGGGGCCAAGTATTGTCCCAGTGACGGAACGGCCAATCCACTTCTGGCGACAAAGGCGATCGTTCGCATGGCGCGCAACCTGGGTGTGCAAATACATGAACACTCCCCTGTTATGAACTTTGTGACCGACAATCAAAAGGTGACGGCCGCCGTGACGGCGAATGATGTGTACGAAGGCGATATCTTTGTAAATGCTGCCGGCCCTTGGGCCAGGGGGCTTTGCCTCAAAATGGGATTGGATGTGCCAATAACCGTTAAGGGAGAATCCAAAATCATCACGGAAGCATTGCCGCCAATGATCCGGCAATTCGTGCAGTCGGATCGGTTTTATTTCCGACAGGCGCTGGAAGGAAACTTCCATGTTGCCGGTGAGATGACACAGCGGCCAGCCAACCTTTTTGAAAAAAGCGTGGATTTCAAAACGTTCGTGGATGTTTCCAGATGGCTGCCTGAATTTTTCCCATTCATCAGGCACGTGAATATTATCCGCTGTTTTACCGGGCTTATCCATTACACCCCGGATCGGCTTCCGATTCTCGATAGGGTCCCCGGTTTTGAAAACCTTTTTTTCTCGGCCGGGTTTTCCGGGCACGGCTTCTGCCTGGGTCCCATTGTAGGCCGTTTGATGGCCGAGTTGATTGTTGATGGGAAAAGTTCTCTCGACTTGAGGGCATTTTGTTGGAATCGTTTCGCTTCTCCGACAGAATAGACAATACTGACGAACAAAGATAAGGAACGAGGATAACCCCTTAATTATAATACACAAAATACTTATTTTACAAAAGGAGTATGAGATGCAAGAATTAAAAGGTACGATAGCACTAATTCCAACACCGTTGACCGAAGAGGGAAAACTTGACGAGACCGGTCTGCGCAAACTGATTGACTACGACATGGAAAAGGGCTGCACCGGTGTCGGCGTTCTGGCGGCCATCGGTGAAGGCTATCTTTTCAGCCATGAAGAGATGGAAAAAGTGGTGCGTACGGCCAAGGACGCCCTTAACGGAAGAGGCCCCCTGATTGCAGGCGCCCCGGCCATGAGTACGATCGGCGCCGTGGAGCTTTGCAAGAAGGTTGAAGATTGGGGCGCGGATGCAATCCTGGTATTCAATCCAAAATACAAAGGCTTCGACCCATATGGTTTCAAACACCTGGTTCCCCATTATACTGCCATGTTCGAGGCGGTCAAGATTCCCATCGTGCCATATTGCCAATTGGACGATTACATTCCCGTTGACGTGATCAAGTATCTGGTTGAAAACGGAATGATCCGGCATATGAAATTTGGTCCTCACGATTGCGAAATGCTTAAGCAAATTATTGACGAAGTCGGGGATAAGCTGTTCATCTTTGCCGGGGCCGACACCTTTATCTTGCGCCACCTGATGTTGGGCGCCAATGGGATATCGGTGGCCACCGCAGCCGTATTCCCCGAAGAGTGCAGCCAGCTGGTGCAACTGGTAAATAGCGGAAAAATTGAAGATGCACGTAAAATTTACCGTAGCTCCCTGATATACTGGAACGACCTTGGCTTCTATAATTGCTGGCAATCCGTCCATAAGATTGCATTGAAAGACATGGGCATTATCGATTCGGCCAAGTGCCTTCCGCCCTTGCTCGATGCCGAAGACTATCAGGAAGAGGAAATCCATTCTCTAATGAGCTTTTTGGGAAAGAGATAACTTTAAGATAACCTGATCTCCGTCATGGGCGAGTCACAACAAAGTGACTGCGCCCATGAACGGCCGTCAAAACAAAAACAACCAATAAACGCATAAAGGTTCGCCTGAAAATGAATATCGACGAACTCAGAAAACAATTCGAGCGTTACGTCAAGGAGTACCCGAAACAATATAATGAGAACGATTGGTGGCGAAAGCCGCTGCTCGTCACCGGACGGATTGACGATCGTTTCGAAATGCTACCGAAAATGGCGGCGGACAATCATTTACTGCCGCATGAGGTCATGCCGACCGCGCAAACGGTAATTGTTCTTTTTTATCCTTTCAAAGAGGAGTTGGTGAAGGCAAATCACCCTGGAAAACTACCTAATCCCAATTGGGGAATCGCCTATGAAGTCACCAACGATTTAATTGAAAGGGCGAATGCCTTTTTAGGGGATTTGTTGGAAAAGGAAGGACACAAATGCAAACTGACGGCAGCTACGGATGAAGATAACCTGACGGCCCGTTGGTCGCACAAGCATCTTGGATATTTGTGCGGTATGGGGCGCTTCGGAATCAACGCGCAAATGATCACCCCCTCGGGGTGTGCCGGGCGGATGGGTAGTTTTCTTACCGATGCTGATTTTGGCGACCATCCGCTGGTGGTTAAAAAGGAGCTTTGCCTTTACAAGGTCGGGGAAAAATGTTTGCAGTGCGTTGCCCGTTGCCCGGTTAAGGCGGTGAGCGTGGAAAACGGAATTGACCGTGTCCGCTGCAACAACCGTTTGGCCTTCAACAGAAAGTACCGGATCAAGCTCGGACTTGGCGAGCGCACCCATGGTTGCGCCAAATGCCAGGTGAACCTGCCTTGTAGCCTTAAAGACCCTACCGAACGCCTATCCATAAAAAAGAAGGCATCGTAGATCATTCAAAATAGCTTTTACTTATTTCTTAATAAAACAAATATTTTTTATATAAAGGAGATCTTTCATGGCCAGGAAAAAAATATCCATCAATGACCTCTACCAGAAAAAGGCGGATGGTGAAAAAGTGAGTTGGCTGACCTGCTACGACTTTCCCACCGCCCAGTTCCAGGAAGCTGCAGGTATCGAGATGATTCTTGTCGGTGACTCCATGGGAATGTGTGTTTACGGCTATCCGGGCACAGTACCGGTCACCATGGACCAGTGTGTTGTGCATGCCGAGGCTGTGCGCCGCGGTGCACCCACCGCCTTTGTAATCGGCGACATGCCTTTTATGAGCTACCAGCAGTCCGATGAAGTGGCCGTGGCCAACGCCGGACGTTTTTTAAAGGAAGCCAATGTGGACGCCATCAAGCTTGAAGGCGGGGTACGCACCGTTTCAAGAATCCGTGCGATTGTGGATGCCGGAATAGTTGTGTGCGGCCATATCGGGCTGACGCCCCAGAGTTCCGGTCAGTTGGGTGGCCACAAAGCTCAGGGACGAACCGCGGAGTCGGCCGAAATGCTCATCGAGGATGCATTGGCCGTACAGGACGCCGGCGCCCAATTGATCCTGCTGGAAGCGGTTCCACCTGAACTCTCTTCTTTCATCGCCAAAAAACTGACCATCCCCGTTTATGGTATCGGCGGAGGACCGGATACCGACGGTCAACTGTTGATCATCTCCGATCTGGTGGGCCAGTTCCAGGCATTTACCCCGAAATTCGTCAAAAAATACTGCGATATTGCTAAAGTCTACATAGATGCAGTGTCTGAGTATGTTCAGGACGTCAAAGCCAAGACATTTCCTGAAGACCAGCATTGCTATCATATTATCAAGGGAGAAGAGGATAAAATCAAAGCCTTGCTCAAAAAATATGAAGAGAAATAAATTTCCATCCTAAACTGGATGGCATCCGGTTCGAGAGAGTGCCGGCCATGCTTGAAAAGCTATTGCAAAATCGCTTCCGCAAGGCTGGCACCAACCTTCACGGCTTCAACCAGAATCTCGTCTTTTTCTTTCACCTTCGCCTTGTCAAAAACACCAAAGACGGCTACTTCTCCAATTATCTCATAGCCCAACGCTTCAAGGGGAAGACGCATGGCCTCGAGCGTGAATCCCATATCCGCCTTGTTTTCCTGTTCGCAAATCGCGGCGATGATCGCCTTTCGATTTTGGCCGGCCAGTTGGCTCGACCATCCCCGTGGCCGGTTGTTGTCGAAGTTGTAAAAACAGTATAAGCGGTCGATGAAGGCCTTCATCCATGAGGTGATATTGTAATTGTGCGTGGGCGATACGAGAACCATCCCCTTGGAATTAAGAATTTTCGGGTATATCAGAGACATCCCATCCTTCAATCGGGTACAGATTTTATCCTTTCGGCACCTCTCGCACCCAACGCAACCTTGGTATTGAAAATCGCGCAATTGAAGGGCCTCACTGACAATGTCGCTTTTGCTCACCCCCTTGAGAATATGCTTCAGAAGTATATCTGAATTCCCGCCTTTGCGGGGGCTTCCCCCGATCCCCAACACCCTGGCGTGGGCATCTGCGGTGTTTTGAATCGGTTCGATGGCGTTATTCATGGTAACTCCTGTGACGGGAATATATTTTCAAGCTTTTGAGAAAAGTTAAGTTCAGCCCGCGTTCCCCGGCCCGGCTGGCCGGTGATATCGAATTGCCAGCGCATGCGCTCGCACAATCGGCTGACGATGGTCAATCCCAATCCCGCCGTCGGCTTGGTGGCATCGAATCCCGGACCGCTGTCGCTGACGCGCACCCGATCGGCGAGAACCAGGATCTCGACCTCTCCCCGCATAGTGTGCTGAAAGGCGTTGCGCACAAGATTGCCCAGGGCGATGGTCACCAGAGACGGAGGCGCTTGAACAGTTACGGATCCCGTGGAGCGAACCTTGACGTCAACGGCCTTCCCCTCCAGCAGATAGCCATACGTCTTTGCTACTGTATCGGCAATGGCCGGCAGGCTGCAGGTCTCGTCCCTGGCCGGGAGCTGATCTTGACGGGCCAGCAACAGAAAGGTGTCGATGAGCATTTCGATATCCCTGACCGCACGCTGGATTCGCTTCAAGGGGCGCTGAAGGGCATTGTCCTCTTTATCGCCTTTCTGCGTGATAATCTCCACGGCGCCCTTGATCACGGTGACGGGCGTGCGCAGTTCATGGCTTGCATGGGCGGTGAATTCCCGTTCCCTGCGTGTGAAGGCCGAGATACGTTTTAAAAGCTGGTCGATGGTTCCGGCAAGCAGGCCCACTTCATCGTTGGAGGTAAAGGCCCTGAGGGCGACGGTCTCCTTGTCGATGGGAAGCGACCGGACCGTTTCGGCAAGCCGGGATACAGGGTTGAGGATGCGATTGGCCAATGTACGCGCCAGCCCCCATCCCATGATGAGCACGCCCAGCCCGGTAGCGAACAGAGCCAGAACCATGTAGGATTCGAATCGGTCCGTGGCTTTGATGGAGGTCACGTCGTAGAATACGTAGAGTGTCCGCCCGGTGGACAGGGGTTTAATGGCGGCATGGTAGCCCAAATCGTCCTTGTTGATTTCGAAAACGCTTGGCGGCTGGTCTCTCACGTAATCCCGGAGCGCCGGTGGTATATCCATAAAATCCGTGTAGGCCGTAACCAACGCCGGCAACTGCTCGGGAATCCGGCCCCGGGCCTCTATCTCCAGCGCCAGCTTGTCGGCAATTTGTGCAATCTGCCGGTTGAAGGCCAAATCCTCCGCGCCTCGAAATACAACCAACAATGCTCCCAAATAGAGCGCAAGCAGCGCGGCGAGATAACCGCAGAAATAGAAAACGATGCGGGTTTTCAGCGTCCGGGGGGCTTTCATGATTCGTTTGTTATCCTGAAGCCGACCCCCACGACCGTTTCAACCAACGACGCTTCTCCCGGGGTGTCAAGGGCCTTGCGCAGGGCGTAAATATGGCTGCGCAGCGCATCGCTGGCGGGTTTGAAATCTCCCCAAAGCAGGTGTTCCAAATCGTCGCGGGTGACCACCTGGGGCGCGGCGCGCATCAGCTCGACCAGAATTCGAAAACAGGTGCGGTTCATCGGAATCGGCCGTCCTTCCCGGGTCACGCGCCTGACCCCCATGTCCACACGCAGGGAGCCGATTTCCAAAACGGACGGCGAATCCGGTGACGAACGTCGTACAAGGGCGTGCAGACGCGCCTCCAGCTCCTCAAGGACAAAGGGCTTCAACAAATAGTCATCGGCTCCGGCGTCAAACCCTTCCAGTTTGTCATCGATGGTGTCCTTGGCGGTGAGCATCAGAATCGGCGTCGCCTTGTCCGACTCCTCGCGGAAGCGCCGGCAAAGCGAGAAACCATCCATGCCCGGCAGCATGACATCCAGAACGATTACGTCAATGGGTTGGGTTACCGCCAGATGCAAGCCGGAGATGCCATCATAGGCGAAGTCCGGCAGATGCCCCCTGGCCTCAAGATAATCGCCGATATTGGCGGCGACATCGGGATTATCCTCAATAACGAGAATTCTCAGCGGGTTGGCATGTCGTCCCATATTCTTTTTCATCATGTCCATCGGCGTTTTTTTGTCATGATCCCCCCGTTTTTGTGCAATCAGCCCACACATACGGTTCGCAGGCTCTCGTACAAGGCAATACCCGCCGCCGTGGAAAGGTTCAGGGAACGGATCTCGCCGGTCATGGGAATTCTGAAACGGGCATCCGGATAGCGGGCGAGAACACACTGTGGCAGCCCACGGGTTTCGGCCCCGAAAATCAAAAACATTCTATGGCTTATCGGCATCTCCCAAAACACCCGAGAGCCACCTTTTGTAAACAGGGCCACCTCCCCTGCCGCCGGACACACGGCCTTTTCGAAATCATCGAAGCTGTCCCAAAGGTCGAGCCGTACCCGGTCCCAGTAATCCAGACCGGCGCGTTTGACATGGCGGCTGTCAAGGGAAAAGCCCAAGGGGCGGATCAGGTGCAGCCGGGCGCCGGCGCCCAGGCAGGTACGGCCGATATTTCCCGTATTCCAGTGGATTTCCGGCTCCACAAGCACAATATGGCGTTCTACTGAACATAGAGTAAGTTCGTTGTCTGACATTGGAACCTGTTAATTTGTATATCCCCAGCTTTTCAACCGTTTATACGCATACTGCGCCTGCTTCCCTTGCTGGACCTGCTTCAGATAGCTTACATAGGCCTTGGCTGCGCCCTCCTTGTTCTGCATCCCTTCCTGGGAAAGCCCCTGGTAAAAAACCGTGTTGGGATTACCCGGCAACCGTTTATCGTAAGTAGTAAAATCCTTGTAGGCGCGCTCGTACCGCTGGTTGCGAATCTTGGCGATTCCGCTGATGTGGTAGGCCTGGGCTTCCTGAGGATAAACCGCCTTGGCCTTGTCCGCATACTTCTCGGCGTCCTTGTCTTTCTCCTGTACCAGCATGCACTTGGACATGAGCAACAAACCGGTATAATCATTTGGAGCCGTCTTAAGCGCCTTGCCAAACAGCGCCTCGGCGTCGGTGTACTTCTTATTGCCCATGGCCGCCTCGCCGGCCTGCATATTTTTAATCGCCCCCTTTATCTTGCGAAGGCCCGCCGTGTGATCCATGTAACGCTCCCTGTGCAGGGGATGACCGCTGAAGTCATGGTAATTGTCCTTGGCCTCGGCAACGGCGGTCCGGTAGCGCTCCGAACTCATGGGATGGGTTGCAAATAAAAGCTCCGTGGCGCTGCTCTTGTGCCGGCTCATGCTTTTGAGCATATCCATCAACCCCACCATCCCCTGGGGGCCGTAACCGGTGCGGGTCATATATTCCATGCCCAGGTGATCGGCCTGGCGCTCGTTGTCCCGACTGTAGGAGGCCAACAGCGCACCGGCGCCAAGCTGCCCCAACTGCCCGGCGAGACTGCCCACATCAGAACCGACCGCCACGCTGGCCAAAATGGACAGGCCGCCCGCCGCCGCGCTGGCCACCTTGGCCTTGGACAGACTGGCCGCGGTGTGGCGGGCATTGACATGCCCCAGTTCATGTCCCAGAAGGGCGCCCAGTTCGGCTTCGTTTTCAAGATCCAGCAAAATCCCCCGCGTACAGGCGATGCTGCCGCCGGGAAAGGCATAGGCGTTGACGTAATTGGCGTTGACGCAGTGAAAATCGTAGGGCATGTGTGATCGGTGGGTTTTGGCGGCCATGGCCTTGCCGGTTTTCTGAATATAGGCCTGAAGGGCCTTGTCCTGAACCGTCCCGTAATCGGCGGAAAACTGATGGGGCGATTGCTGGTGGTCGATGGCAATCTCCTCGCTCTCGTCCATGAGCATGAATTGGGATCTTCCCGTCACCGGGTTGGTGGCGCACCCCAGGGCCAGGTTGGTGGCGGCGATGGATGTTATGACCAGAAACTCTCGTCGACTCAAGCCGCTTTCGGGCCGTTTGGATAATCGCATGATCACCTCGTTTGTTATTTGCGGACGGTCATCCCGCTTTCGCCCGCTGCCCGCAATAAGGGCAATAGTTGTACGAACTGTCAAAAGCCTTCCTACAGGCCACGCACACGGTGGTCTGACCGTCGGCCGATGGCGCTTGCCGGGCGGCCGCACCGGATACCTCCACCGGCCGTTGGCACTGCCCGCACAGGAGGAAAGGCTCGCCTTTTTTAACCCTGATCAGGGGAATGAAAAACAGGCTCAGGTAGTGATCCACCCGCGTGGTGTACGCCTGGGCCATCCCGCAGACCGGACAGCGCCGTGGTTGATCGTCCAATCGTTGGTTTTTGGGTTGAATGCCGGCGATGAAAAACATGGCGGTTACCTGTCATGTAGTTACAAGCAGTAACAGATTGTATAAAAACACGCATGGAGTCAATACACAAATTTTGGTGATCAACGGATTGTTTGCCATTCCAAATATAGCACATGGTCAAGCCCCCGGTGGACGCTCACCAGGGTATTCACCTTGCGAATCGCCAGGAGCGCACCATCCACGTAGGGCCGGGCGCTGCTGCCCGCATCGTGGCGAAGAGTGAGTTTCTGGTCGGGCATGCCGAAGATGATCTCCTCCGAAAGGGTGTATTCCACTGTCGTCATGCAGGCGGTAACATTCTTTAGATGACCGTCGGTGTTGCCAATGGCGACATTGATCAATCGGTCTTCTTTTTGGTTGCCCGCCGACGTTTCCTTGCCTGCTCGGCACCGTATTGACCAAAAAGCGATTGACGGGGAGCCAGAAGATGATCCACATCCGACAAACGCCCCAGCAAATCCAGAGCATCCACCCACAATCCAATGGAAACGGAAGGATCGCCCGTTTCCATTTTCCGCAAGGTAGGGATGGAGACCCCCAGTCGAACAGCGAATTCGCGTTGCGGTTCGTTGCGGTTCAAACGGGCGTCGCGCAGCCGCTGCCCCAATTGGATCAGTTTAGCCTTTAACTCAACGGAAAACATAATTTGCTTTTATCACGGAGCATGATATCAATGCAAAATATTCTTTTCTTTATGTTGGTATGTTTTAAAAAGGTCATGTTTGAATTTACAATGTATCAATCGCCAAGAAGAGAACTTGTTAAAGAACTCAGGAGATTATCCGAACATATGCTTGTATAGCGCAAAAAATTTCGAGAAAAAGCCAAAATTCATGAGTCATTATTCATTGAAAGCAGCCGCTCAATGGTAAAAACTGAAATCGTCAAGGAAATATACACGCAGTATTACTCTTTTTTTATCAGCATGGGAAAGCGATACGGATTTGGTAATGAACGCTGCAAGGACATTACTCACGATACATTTGTAAATGTGCTTTTAAATATCGACTCCATAACGGCAGATACCAGATCGGGAATCAGAAGCTATGTTATCGCCGCTTATCGGCACCGATGCCTGAGCGCTTTGCGGAAAAAAAAATTCAGGAATCAATTTCGCGGTAGTCGGGAGGAGTCAAGTGCTGCCCCGGAAGGCGATTGCGACCAAGCCCGGAATATTCATGCAAATCCGCTGCAAGCGGTGCTTTTTGCCGAAGAAATTCGGTTGCTGAACCATGCTATCGATAGGCTGCCCCCCAAATATCGTCAACCGTTCAGATTGAAATTCGTCGCCGGCTACAAGCCCAAGGAAATTGCTGAAGAGCTGGGGTTAACCGCCACGGAAATAAAGAACATTATGTATCGAGGCGAAAAGAAATTGGCAAAAATACTCAATCGTTTCAATCCATTGAAGGATGAGGGATGAGGGATGAATAAGGCATTGATCGATAACATAAATAAAATTCTTGGCGAAAACTTGTCGGTTGAAGAAACCCAGAAATTATTGGCCGAGATCGATGAAGAAGCATTTGAGAAGGCCATTTCCGAAGGCAACGCCACCCCCCTTTTTGAACGTTACTTAAAAAACAACCGGGAAGCTTTGGACACATTCCGGCCCAAACCCGTCGAAGAGATGGATCGCTTGTGGAACCGCATCGAGATAGATGCCGCTCAACCGCCAGCCGAACCGTTTACACAAAAATTCTTAAGATCCTTAAAACAGTTTTTCTCCCAGAAACATTACCGGGCCGCCATGGCCGCTATCGTGCTGATTGTATGCCTGGTTCCCCTTTGCACCCAATTCATGAATATTCCCGGGTCCGGACCCCATGGCGCCAAAGGTGTTGAGAATAAGTCGGCCGCATCCTTTCAATATGCCATTTTGGGTTCCGACAATAAACTACTCAGACCTGACAGAGTATTGACAGAGAAGGATACGATAGTTTTCAGGATAGAGGTCAAAAGGACGGGTTTTTGTTCCTTGTATGCCCTTTACCAAAACAAGGTTGACAAAATTATTGCCGACAAACTATTAGTCAATGGTGTTCACGATTTATCCACCGCGTACTCGCTTTCCGGCAACAATGGGCCAAACACGTTGATCATGCTGTTTTCCAAAGCGCCCATAGCCAGTGCCAAAACAGACATAGAGCGGCTTATTGCCGAGTCGGCGGTCAATAACGTGACATCGATGACGATCCAGTCAAACAGTATTTATCTTGCGTATGAGAACTTTCTGGTTAATGGTGATAAATGATTCCTCCTAAGTTCGGTAAGTACAGCTCTTTGATTGTTTCTTTGTTGTTAATCGCGATGGCTCCCAATCTATGGGCGGCGCCCAAGGGGGCCATCATTAAGCACCGCCCCTATAATGTTTCGCAGGTCTATGAATCAAGGGTTTTAGGGCTTTTTGTCGGTATTCATCAGTACGAGGATTCCACGTGGGAAAACCTGATCTATCCTGAGGCGGATGTCAGGGATATGGTCAATTTTTTCGATCAAGGTTCAAGCCTGAGTCTTGATTACAAGATGGTCCTTACCGATCCGGCAGAAACCACCCGCGACAACATTCTCAACCAGAAGCTCGATGA
Organism: uncultured Desulfosarcina sp.; assembly: GCA_963668455.2. GTDB lineage: Bacteria > Desulfobacterota > Desulfobacteria > Desulfobacterales > Desulfosarcinaceae > Desulfosarcina. The sequence goes on along the minus strand of CAXXOY010000004.1, from coordinate 483,657 downwards.
ATTTAAAATCAAAAATTCCAACGAGCAGGATATTGTCGTCGTTTACGTATCGAGCCATGGCAACCTGGTGCCGGATTACGACGCGTTGGCATCGGGCGGCGAGGACGCGGACGGGATACGCGAAACGCCTTATATTATTACCACGAATGCGAAACATGCCGATGTTTCCCGAACCGCGATACCGCTTTACCGTTTTATCGATTGGTTTGAAAACCTCAAATCCACACGCAAGGTGATGATCCTGGATATGTGCCGCAGCGCCCACCCATTGGAGCTGGCCCAATCCCCCAAAGGCATGCGCCAGGTCGCCATTCCGGATTCACAGGCCTCCATTATTTTGGCCTCCTGCCCGCTGGGCGGCGTCAGTTTTGAAGACAAACAGCTGGGCAACAGCGTCTACACGCACTTTTTAATAGAAGGCATGCGCAACGGCGATCTCAACCAGGATGGTGCCGTTTCCATTTCCGAAGCCCACAATTACGCCATTGATAAAACCAAGCAATACACCCTGTCACGGAAAAACTACTGCCAGGTCCCGACCGCCTATTCAAAAATTTTAGGGAAAGACCCCATTGTTGTTTCCGGCACTCCCCACGCGGTCGGCCAGCCCACCCTGTCGGCCTACACCTATCAGAATCAGGGTCTGGAACTGTACGTGGACAACACCCCTAAGGGGATATTTCCCAAGGGCGTCACTTTGGAGCCGGGCGTAAAAATGGTTGAGATCAGGCGGCAAAACGAGACCATTTTTAAAGACAACATAGAATTTAAAACGGGCTACGAATATACCCTGGATATTCCCGATGAAATATCTCACCGAAAATGGCTGGTTTCCCTGGAGGGCGGGTACAGAACATTTTCCGGCAGAAAAGATATTCCGGACAAATTGGTTCCGGATATCGCGACATTCGGGATAAGCGTTCACTATAAAGGCTTGTTCAAGAATTGGTTCGGTTTGTCCGCCGCATTCGATTATGGCCGGGGGGAAGATCTGAACCAGTACGCCTTGAGAATTGGCCCCAGGTATATCGCACAATTGAGCCGATTGGGTCTGTTGATCGGCCCGGACCTCATGTTTATGCAATTTGCCTATGACAAGGAAAGCATCGCCGGGAAAAAAGTGGATAAGCAAATAAATTTCATATGTCCGGGCGCGGAAGCGATGTTTATGTACAGCGTCAACCCAAATACCGCAATGTCGATTGGCGTGAGAAGCCATTACCTGACCTATGAACTGAACGAAGCATCACAGGACTTATTCGCGACGCAGGCGTTCGTTTCCGTGGGTTATAATTTCTAATCGCATGAGTGATATGAATATCCAAAAAGCCAAACCCGTTATTCGAATATTTCTCATAACCGCCCTATCCATTTATCTCACGGCTTGCGGCGATGGCGGGGCTGTCGATAAAAGACGCACCGATACCGGCACACCGGTCTCCGACGATTGGCGCTATTATCACGGCAACCTGGAAATGACAGGGTCTTCCGCATATGCATGGGCGGCGCAGGCGGAAAGCTTTTCCGTATCATGGTCGAATGGAACCGATGATGGCTATACATCGGATCAAGTGACAGAGGCCAGAACAGGCGATATCGACGGTGACGGTGTCAACGACCTGGTCGTGGTCAATGGAGAAAATCTTTTTATTTATTTTGGCAATGGGGCAACAAAAAGAGTGCTTTTGCCTGTTGAGATAGGTTTTTCACCTATTTTGGAGGATGTTACCGGCGACGGCACGTTTGAGATCATTGTAGGAACAGAATCGAATGGGGATTACCAGGTCAATATATATGAAGGGGATGGAACGCTCTATAAAAATTTGCGAACAAGGACCGGTCCCGCCGATGACGATACCTCCTGGATTCGCCCCACAACAATTCTAAACGGCAACCGGATTGCTGTGTCTTATAGGGCGGGTTACCCGCTTGATTCCAGGGGCCTGTCTGTTATCGATCTTGACGGTAACGAGATATGGTTTTTTGATATTGGGCCTATTCCGCGCTGGACATCGGTGGCGGACATCGATGGTGACGGTGTATTGGAAATACTCCCCTCGGTGTTTACCCCCCATAATGGCGCCACCGGAAATGGCACCACCGATGATGATTTATACACCATTGTGGTCGATACGAACGGCACCGAAAAAATCGTCCGTATTTTTGGTGAAGACACGGAAGGCGGTGCCAACGGTCATAGTGTGCACATCATTACGGACCTGGAAGAAGATGGGGTTTATGAAATAGTTGCCGCTGTGGTGCACTACCCCGTCTATTATCCGGGTGACGCCCAGGTGAGAATTCTCGATTCAACCGATGCCGGCGTGTTGTACCAGGCGTCGGTGGGCGAGGATGCCTGGACTAAACTTTTTGTGGCCGATCTTGATAATGACGGCATCAAGGAGATTATTACGTCAAGTCATGTTTTGGCGCAGGTTACTGTTTTTGACAATCATCTTGGCCAAATTAACCGGGCTGAAGTTGGCGGCCTTATACGCTCCATAGCGGATGTTGACGGTGACGGTGTGGCTGAGATCTTGATGGCCGATGGAAACACAGTCAGGGCTTTAGACGGTACGACCTTAGCCGTTGAGTGGTCCCAGAGTATCGGTGGTGAAGAAGATGACACAATTAAGGAGATCATTCCTTCAAACATTGATAGTGATGATTTTGCAGAGATCATCGTCTGCCAAAAGGGAAGAATCACGGTTTTGGAGGGGGCTGAGACTGCCACCGACAGTGAAGAGTGAAATTGACTCTCGGCCGGAAAGACTAAAGGATCTATGCAAGCCGTAAAGCAACCGGTGAACGTCCCTTCTCCCCACGGAGGGAGAAGGACAGGATGAGGGGGCATAATCGACAACGAACCTTATTTGTTAGGAATAATGCCGTTTTTATCACCCCTCACCCCGACCCTCTCCCGCAAGGGGCGAGGGAGCGTCAATCTGGAATTGCGCAAGCAATCCTGGAAGGTAGGGAGTGTTGATTCGCTTAAGTCAACAATATTGCCCCCGTTTCTCAATGCTGTTGGCTAAAAAGAAATAACGGGGGGTGCACGGAAACGACTCCAGTTACAAGACCCCAGCGAATAGCCAGTGTACGTCCCTTCTCCCCCACGGAGGGAGAAGGACAGGATGAGGGGGCATAATCGACAACGAACCTTATTTGTTAGGAATAATGCCGTTTTTATCACCCCTCACCCCGACCCTCTCCCGCAAGGGGCGAGGGAGCGCCAATCTGGAATTGCGCAAGCAATCCTGGAAGGTAGGGAGTGTTGATTCGCTTAAGTCAACAATATTGCCCCCGTTTCTCAATGCTGTTGGCTAAAAAGAAATAACGGGGGTTGCACGGAAACGACTCCAGTTACAAGACCCCAGCGAATAGCCAGTGTACGTCCCTTCTCCCCCGGAGGGAGAAGGACAGGATGAGGGGGCATAATCGACAAGATGCCTTATCGCCCAAACCGGATACGGTTTCCTTACCGTTTAAAGTGATATGAATATAAACAAAATCAAACCCGTTATTCGAATATTTCTCATAACCGCCCTATCCCTTTATCTCACGGCCTGCGGCGATGGCGGGGCCGTCGATAAAAGACGCACCGATACCGGCACACCGGTCTCCGACGATTGGCGCTATTATCACGGCAACCTGGAAATGACAGGGTCTTCCGCATATGCATGGGCGGCGCAGGCGGAAAGCTTTTCCGTATCATGGTCGAATGGAACCGATGATGGCTATACATCGGATCAAGTGACAGAGGCCAGAACCGGCGATATCGACGGTGACGGCGTCAACGACCTGGTCGTGGTCAATGGAGAAAATCTTTTTATTTATTTTGGCAATGGGGCAACGAAAAGAGTTCTTTTGCCTGTTGAGATAGGTTTTTCACCTATTTTGGAGGATGTTACCGGCGACGGCACGTTTGAGATCATTGTAGGAACAGAATCAAATCAGAATTTCCAGATCAATATATATGAGGGGGATGGAACGCTTTATAAAAGTTTGCAAACAAGGACCGGTGATGCCGATGACGATATTGCCTGGATTCGCCCAATAACATTTTTAAACGACAACCGGATTGCCGTGTCTGCGTCGTACACCACAGAGCCCCCCTATTATTCCAAGAACCTATCCGTTATCGATACCGATGGCAACGATATATGGTCTTTTGGTATTGGTCCTGTGCCGCTGATGACGTCGGTAGCGGATATCGATGGTGACGGGGTGCTGGAAATGCTTCCTTCGTTGTTTACTGCCTCTAATGGCGATAGAGGAGACGGCACCTCTGATTATTATTTATACACCATTGTGGTTGATGCGAACGGCACCGAAAAAATCAACTGCATGCTTGGTGAAGACACGGAAGGTGGGTCCAACGGTAAAAGTGTGTACATCATTACAGACCTTGAAGAAGATGGTGTTTATGAAATAGTCGCCACCGTAGGACACACTACAGACTATCCGGGTGACGCCCAGGTGAGGATTCTCGATTCAACCGATGCCGGCGTGTTGTACCAGGCATCGGTTGGTGATGATGCCGAACCAGAACTCTTTGTGGCCGATCTTGATAATGACGGCATCAAGGAAATCATTACGTCAAGTCATGTGTTGGAGCAGGTTATCGCCTTTGACAATCAGCTTGGCCAGATCAATCAGGCTGAATTTGGCGGCTATATTCGCGCCATAGCGGATATTGACGGTGACGGTGTGGCTGAAATCTTGATGTCCGATGGAAATACGGTGAGGGCTTTAAACGGAACCACCTTGGCCGTTGAATGGTCCCTGAGCATTGGTGAAGCAGACAACGAAATTACGGAAATCATTCCTTCGAACCTGGACAGTGATGATTTTGCGGAGATAATCGTTTGCCAAAATGGGCAAATCACTGTTTTGGAGGGGGCTGAGAGCACAACCGACAGTGAAGAGTGAAATTGACTCTCGGCTGGAAAGACTAAAGGATCTATGCAAGCCGTAAAGCAACCGGTGAACGTCCCTTCTCCCCACGGAGGGAGAAGGACAGGATGAGGAGGCATAATCGACAAGAATCCTTATTTGTTTGAAATAAAACCGGGCTTAATCATCTCTCCCCCCCGTCCCTCAATGCTTTTGACTTAAGAAATAAAGGAACTTTTTGGAACACCTCCAGCCGCAGGATAAACCGCGAGGCAACCGTCGTACGTCCCTTCTCCCCCGGAGGGAGAAGGACAGGATGAGGGGGACATAATCGACAACAAACCTTATTTATTAGGAATAATGCCGCTTTTATCACCCCTCACCCCGACCCTCTCCCGCAAGGGGCGAGGGAGCGCCAATCTGGAATTTCGCAAGCAATCCTGGAAGGTAGGGAGTGTTGATTCGCTTAAGTCAACAACATCGACCCCGTTTTTCAATGCTGTTGGCTAAAAAGAAATAACGGGGGGTGCACGGAAACGACTCCAGTTACAAGGCCCCAGCGAATAGCCAGTGTACGTCCCTTCTCCCCCCGGAGGGAGAAGGACAGGATGAGGGGGCATAATCGACAACAAACCTTATTTGTTAGGAATAATGCCGTTTTTATCACCCCTCACCCCGACCCTCTCCCGCAAGGGGCGAGGGAGCGCCAATCTGGAATTTCGCAAGCAATCCTGGAAGGTAGGAAGTATTGATTCGCTTAAGTCAACAACATTGCCCCCGTTTCTCAATGCTGTTGGCTAAAAAGAAATAACGGGTGTTGCACGGAAACGACTCCAGTTACAAGGCTGCCGCGAATAGCTACAATTTGTCAAGCAACCGGCCAACATCGTTTTCCTGGGTGGCGTTGGCTTGGGCAAATCCCATCTGGCATCCGCCTTGGGTTACGAAGCCTGCCTTGCGGGGCATACGGTTCTGTTCGCCACGGCCATCGATGTGATCAATACCCTCTCCGCTGCCCAGGCCGCTGGACGGATGAAACAGGAGTTAAAAAAATATACCCGGCCATCCCTATTGATCCTCGACGAATTGGGTTTTCTACCCATCGACAAGGCCGGCGCGGATCTATTGTTCCAGGTCATCAGCCAGCGCTACGAGCAAGGCGCGCTGGTCATCACATCCAACCGTGCCTTCAAGGATTGGCCGGAAATCTTCAACAACGACAGTACGCTGACGTCCGCTATCCTCGACAGACTGTTGCACCATGCCGAAACCGTTCTCATCGAAGGGAAAAGCTATCGTATGAAAGAGAAAATCGAAGGATAAAACCGCTATGAAAAGTCACCCGAGTCGTAAAAAATCGGCTCGGGTGACTAAACTTCTCGGCATAATCATTGCGCATTTTTAAATCACTATCTTTGGTGCATCTTCACGCCGCCGCTGACACCCAAGCAGCCAAAATGAATCAATTTTCTATAAAGATGCTGATGGGGATGGATATGGAGACGACAACAATACGGTGAAATCAACATCACAACCTTCTGGTTATGTGTCAAATAATTTAGATTGTAATGATGCCAATGACCAAAAGCTGATCATTAATAGCTTCAATTCTATCACACTCCCTTTGTAGTCCCACCGCTCTATTTCCCTAACCTTCCCCATTTTTGAATTTTTTTGAGAACTTTGAATTTATGACGAGTCATTATAATGGGTGAGAGGAGATGCTTCCTCACATAAATATAACCTACAGAGTGTTCAAAAAAGATGAAACAAATCGAATATCTCTGAATCAGGATTGATCAACACCCTCAATCTATCCAAGGGTAGCCATGTGCAGCACATAATGTGTGGAGAAGCTTTTACGATTTGGCTGGCAAGTCCGATTTCCAAGGCGCGCAGCCGGAGCACAAATCCCTGCAGACCTTGGTTGAAAGCAAGCTGGGAAATCAGAAAACTTCTTCATACAAAATTCAGGGAATTCGGTTCATCGAAAAAAGATACGAATAAAGGAGCGTGAAATGGAGAAAGTAATCAAGACAATTATCAGTTTCTTTAATGGAATGGTAGCGTTTTGTTTGTGGTTAATGACCATGATTATGGGGTCGGCGGTATTGACAGCCCTTTTTCGTACTGCAGGTGCAATGAGACGTTACTCTAAAAGTCGGGGGTCGATTTTTGATACAATGCATTTGCAGGGAACGCTTAGCAATCCCCTTCAAGGCGAACATTTGAGTTCGGGCATGATGACCATTTTTGTTATTATTGCATTGGTCATTGCGCTTAGTATTATTATCAAAGGCATCCGGTCAAAATATCTGAAAACTTCAGTGGTGGTAAATCTACAATCCTTGTCGATATCAGTCGCCGCATTTTGTCTGGTCGATGCTGCTGGGCGGTGGCTGCTATTAAACAAAAGAAGTGGCGCTGCTACGGAAATCATTATAGCTGCTGGTATCTCTATTGGGCTTAATCTTGTTGCCAGTCTACTGAAAAAGTAAAGCCCCGACGGTGTGTGCCAAGAGGCATGATCAATACTGATGAATGTCGGGATATCTCATCCGTTAAACTATTGATAGTACAATTATTAATATAAAGATAAGGGAATGCAATATGGCAATAAAAAACAGGCCGCATATGCTATGTACAATAAGCATTTGTCTTGTGATATTTGTCTTTGGGATCTGCCAACCAACTGCCCATTGTGGGTGGAAGGATTCGTACCAAAAAAAGAAGAGCAACTTTAAAAAAAATTATAACCAAAAGAAGAAAGACTATAGTAAAAAATACAACCAGAAGAAAAATGATCTTGGCAAGAAATACAACCAGAAAAAGAAAGAGGTTAGTGGCAGATACAACCAAAAAAAGAAAGAGTTTAGTAACAAATATAAACAGAAAAAAGAGGATATTAGTGAGAAATACCAACAAAAAAGACGTATAGCTGAAAAAGAAGCGCAGAAGATTAAAAAAATTATCGAGAAAAAAATCGAGAAATCGGAATCTTTTAGTGCCGAGGCAAAAAGGACGGCAAAAAAATCACTTTCGCGGTTAGGCACATCAGGCGGCCAAGCAGTAACTGATTTTCTGAAAAAAACTAAGGGGCGTGGCGTACAAACCGTGGAGCAGGCAATGCCCATAATGCAAAACATAAAAAGCAAGGTGAGTGATCCTGAAATTCAAAGACGAGCCATGGCGGGAGTTTTGGTGGCAGCTGCAACAGGTGCCGCAATATATCATCATCGGGACAATATTCAGTATCTTGTCGCAAGCGAATGCATGAAAAACGTAAAAGTTCCGGTTAATGGCCAAATGCAATCCATAGAGGACGTATACAGTGAGGCTATTCTCAAACGGGCACCTTATCTACGCGGGACCGCTATAGCCGAAGATCCCGCGAAAATGTTGGCGTATGGCGTTACAGCCACCGCTAAGGATGATTTGCTTAATAATGTCGATATGGTTCCAAATGGGAGGGGCGGCTTGACCTCCGTGAACGGTGCTATCGTCAATGCTACCGGAGTTGATCAGGGACTGGCCGCGTTACAGGTCGGAGATACAATGGAAGGCATGGCCGTTGAGACTGCCAGAAATGGGCAGCTTGGTCACAATGCACAGATTTTTGCGGCAGCCTATGACGGTGCTAACAAAAAAATCGAAGGAGGGCGTTGATCATGGCCGATAATAAATCAACAAAGGAAGAGAACGATAAGTCATCCAGGAAAAAAATAAATATTGTATTACCCAAGCTTCACGGCTTTCTTTTTGTAATAGTGTGTTTTATGCTGATTGCCTGGTGCGCATCTCGTGTCGCGATTGTCTACCTGCATAGTGAAACTCAGGCACTGATAACGCAATACTTCTTTTTCGCTGGTTGGTGCATTTGGGGTGTGACGGGCGTTTTCCTTTTATCAGCCTTTCTTTCCGCAGTTTTCGCGGTCAAGTCATCCAACGATAAGGTTCATGCAACACTGGTTTGGACAACCTATCTTCTTTTTATTGGTAGTATTGCTTATTACTTCACCGCGTTCAGGATCTCGGCCATTGGTCTCCACGGACTTATTGCCGGATTAAGCAACTCAAGCGACAAAGCAGCATATTTACTGACCAAATTTTATCCATATTTTCCGTTGACGCCTATCAATATTTTTGCGTCCGGCCTGCAAAAAACGACCGGACTCGTTGAGGCGATACCTTCATTGCGTAGCGCACCTTTACCGTACATCATTTTGCTCATGATTTCATTCATCTCGTTGTTCATAAGAAAAAAAAACCGATTTTCCATATTTTTTGCGCTTCTGTTCGCAATCTCGGGAATTGGATTGACATATCTCATCGGTATCAGTTTTGGAGATATCTCGTATCACATTGATAAAGGGTTGGTAGCAGCAGCACCAATAATTAATTATTTTGCAACATGTTTATCTTTTTTAATGGCTGGGAGTATTTTTTATACCACCTTGCGTTCAATGTCTTTCATTAAAAATAATGAAAAACAGCGAAGTAATATTGGCCATCCTTTGCCGCTTAGTACCTTTTGGTTAATGATTACCTTGGTTTTGTTATCTCCTGCGTTAGCTGATTTGGAAAATGTCCATTCTTTGGAAAGAAATGGCCAGGCAATTTTCGATAGAAAAATGTAATTGAGATGAATGCTCGCTGTTTTTAATGCGTAGACGCGGCTTGCATGGTCGGTTGTTTTTGCTGCTATCGGCTTGGGGTCGGACCAAGCAGAATCTTAAGATATCAATGAGTTGGCTTCTTAAACCGCCTGTTTTTCGTTCTCAAATCGATGTTTTTGAGTATCAAAAAGCGGTTTTAAGGATTTAGTCGGAAAAATCACCACAACCAACGCAGCACATGTGAGTCCGAATCGAAGCGTTATTCCGAGCCGCTACAAATAGTTTATCAATTTTTTGGAGGATTCTTAATGAAGGCTAAGAAATTTATATCTTTTGTTTTATTCTTTGGTCTATTAAGCTTAATTTTTGGCATAAAATTTATAGCCGCTGCTGGCATCGATGATATTTCCCCCCAATGTAGTGGGTATAATAATAATTGTGCTAATGAATACGATGCAAACAAAAGTTATTGTCAAAAGTTATTATTGGCAGAAAGTGAACAAGAAGCCTTTGAAAAATACCAAAAAGAACTTTTAGAGAAAAAAAAACGTGAAAAAATTAAAATTAAAAAAAAATTTCAAAAACGATCTCCTAAAGAATTGTATTCAGGATATCATGGCCAAGGTGCAAGAGATTTGCTTTCTGGCAAAAAAATACTAATCCCGCTAAACGCAAGCGTTGTAAACCAATATGGTTTACCAATAAATGAACTAACTGTTGAACCTGGAAAAATTATGTCTTGCAAGGGTGGGAAATTTTATAAGCCCACTTGGAGTTTTGCTCCACGAGGAATAGTTCAATATGGCAATTATGAAGTATTTACAAAAAGCAATCTTGTCCTAGATGGTAGAAAAAATAGTTCAGATCGAACTCTAAGCGGAACCATAAAAGTAACCAATAAAGGTTTTATTGATTATAAACTTGTGTTTCCAAACAATCATGTCTTTTACTATAAAAAAGAAGGAAACGATTTAAGCAAAGAAAAAAACATGGTCGATTGCTTAATTACATGGATTCCTAATTAATAAAGTTCATTTTTAACGGGACGTTAATGACACATCATTAAATTTCATTTTTTAATTGCATCCATGGTGTCGGTCAGGCGGCCATCGAAATATTCTTTTGGATCATACCCGGAAGCAGGACATCGAGAACATTGGTTTCTCTGGCAAACTGGCAAATCCGGTACAACTGCAAGAGCTGGAACAAAATACCGGTGATCATGCAATGCAAGCCTGGCAATGGGTGAAAACTTTTCGCCTTGGATCGACTGAAACATGTTCATCGACAATATTTGCGATCACTTCTGTCCGGCTAATATTTTTTTGGATATGGCTTAACAATATGATAATATTTAAAATATTGACGAAAAGTGCAGGGATCGATTTGAATTGCCACTGAACCCCTTCTGTGATTTTTTTTGGAAAAGGTTACGAAAGGAGGTTCACCATGAATCAAGGTCAAACTATCTTTTCTCAGATAATCGATTTTCTGCCAAAAAAGAAATTTCTTCAATGTGTCGATCGGTATAACGGTAATCACCGAACACGCTCTTTTACATGCTATGATCAATTTCTATGCATGGCCTTTACCCAACTGGCTTACCGCGAAAGTCTACGTGATATTGAATGCTGCTTGAGAGCTATGCGAGAGAAAATTTACCACATCGGAATACAAGGTAAAGTTTCTCGAAGTACATTAGCCGATGCAAATGAAAGCCGAGATTGGCGGATTTACAGCGACTTTGCCCAGGTACTGATCAATGAGGCGCGCCGCCTCTATATCGATGATGATTTTGGTCTCGAACTGAAAGAAACCGTTTATGCTTTGGACTCATCGACCATTGATCTGTGCCTGTCAACTTTTCCATGGGCTCGTTTCCGCAAAACCAAAGCGGCTGTAAAGCTGCACACTCTATTGGATTTGCGTGGCGATATCCCTACATTCATTTGGATTACCGATGGAAAAGTCCATGACGTTAATGTGCTTGATCATCTGATTCCAGAGCCAGGTGCCATCTACGTCATGGATCGAGCCTATTTGGATTTCCAGCGGCTGTATCAGATGCACCAAAATTCAGCCATATTCGTGACGCGTTCGAAAACAAACACTGGACTTCGCCGTCTTTATTCAAATGAAGTTGATAAATCAACCGGTGTCAGATGCGATCAGACAGTTCTCCTGACAGGCTATTACAGCAAGAAAGACTATCCGGAAAAACTGCGTCGCGTTAAATATTTTGATCCTGATAAAGGGAGATCGTTCGTCTTTCTTACCAATCAGTTCCTTTTGCCAGCAATAACAATTGCTGAATTGTATCGTTATCGGTGGCGAGTAGAAATCTTTTTCAAATGGATCAAGCAGCATCTGAGAATTAAAAAGTTTTTTGGAACCTCAGAAAATGCTGTCAAAACTCAAGTCTGGATTGCTATCTCAGCGTATGTTCTGGTAGCGATAATGAAAAAGCGCCTGAAGATCGATCTGACTCTTTACACAATTCTACAGATTTTGAGTATTTCGCTTTTTGTAAAAAGTTAATTTATCAAGTGGTTACCAATGATAGTTACAAAAATGAAATTACTGACAGTCATATCCAATTGAAATTATTTGAAAGTTAACCGGACACTACTGATTTGCGATATCGTATTTGTCGAAATAATGCGCGAGAATCGGATCAAATCCGAGCGGCGCTTTCAGCTATCATTGATTTGGAGAGGGAATAATGAGAAAATCAAAAATAATTAATTTTCACTTTTCAATACTAACATCGCTTTTGGTGGTTTTCTTTTCGAATGCTTCTTACGCAATGACTCTTGAATTAGGGGAAATTCTTATTAAAAGAAAATTAGGGTTAGATGACGATACCAAGACCTATGCTATATTTGCTGTAGTAAAAGATGAAATTTGTAGAGATATCATTATAGAAAGAAATGCTTTTTACCTTCATGAACATGAACCAAGTTGGAATCTTGCTAATACTTATTTTGTTATATATGGGGATACTATAAAATTTACTGATATAAAACACATTAGGCTGGTCACTTATAATCCAGATAGAGATTCAATCATGAAGGGGGGTACTATCCTTTACTCTGAAATTTGTATAACCATGCCCAATGGTGACAAAGCTTATGCACATAAGGAAAAATTTCTTACAGAAGACAACAAAGCAAAATCTATTATTTTTACAGGCAATACCAATTGTCTCGCTTACAAGGGAACTGCCAAGAAGTTCGGTGGGGGCCAAGTAGGGATATTTCACAACACAAGAAAAGATAACAAATATTTACTCGGCATTTCTGCTTCCTTGGAGGGCGCAAAAGAGCTTATGAACTATTTTTTAAATAAAGATACCTATGCACGTGTAAAATTATTACAAAATAAGACTATAAATACTATTGGTGGCCCAGTAAAAATTACATTAACAAATCATACTTTTGTATATCTATTTGATGGTATGCCCATATCCGTTTTCAAAGATACTAGAACTAATGTAACAAGGTTTGGATTTGTCTTACAAAAAGATGAAATGAGCTATCAAATAAAAAATATATTAGGTCATGAATATAAACAAACTCAGTTAACGGGTCACAACTATGGAACTGTAAAAAATAATAGACATTATGAATAATTAGTGTCCGTCCATAAATTGGTGTTTTCAGCCGCGAGCCGAGAAGTAAAAACCGGGAAAAGGAGGAAAGAAATTTATGGCCTGGGGTCGGACCAAGCAGACAGCTATAATATCAGTTGGTTAGCTCAGAAAACAGGCCATTTTTTGGTCTTAAATCGATGTTTTTGGCCCCGAAAAGAGCGGCTTAAGGAATAATTCGTCAAACCGGGTGCAATCCAATTTAGTGGCAAATCTTCGTTGGCAAATAGAATAGTCGGATAACAGTCTGAATATACAGTAATAGCAAATATTGCAGATTTTTCTCAAATGGATTTAGTGAAGGCCAATGAATATTTCCTAACAACTCGTTTTCATTGTATTTATGTCGGCTCACTCTCATTGTTAAAACAATTTTGCCACGAAACGGGATTGCACCCCGTCAAACCTAAATCAGGCGATTGTCAAGTTTGACGCATATACAAGGCAGATGTCCTTCCGCTATAGCCCTTCTATGCGGGAGGACATCTAACGCCGTAGATGCGGTGATATCGGCAAACCCAACGGGTTTCAAATTTTGGGAGCCAATCATGGCGCAAGTCTTTACAAATTTTACAATTCTCATGGAGACCAAAATTTGAATCGCCTAATTTAGTTAAAGTTCGCCGCAACCAATACCTGCAACCATGGACCATTTGAGATCATGCAACATGTTTTTCGGTTGGCAAGGAAAGCCTACCAACCCGTTTGAACGGCTATCCCACAGGCCAATTCGTTTTGCCACATACATCGACAAGGGCAACAACCGAAATATCATCGGCTACAGGATAAGAGGTTTGCCCTGGATAGACCACATAGAGATGCGACAACTCAAGGTCATCCAGGGCAATATGCATTGATTTACCAACCCTGGGAGCTTCGTTGAATTTAAACTCCACGCCATATCGTTGCCCGTTTTTTAAGAAAAACAAATCCAGTTCCGCGCCACCGTGCGTTCTCCAGAAATAGACGTCATTAAGGCCGACAACCCGCAAAACCTGCTCTAGGGCAAATCCTTCCCAGGATGCACCAAGCCTGGGATGCCCCATGAGATGATGGCGATCCGGGATATCAAGCAAACTATGAAGCAAGCCTGAATCGCGGATAAAGAGTTTGGGAGCCTTGACTTGCCGTTTGCTGATATTTTCGAACCAGGGTTGTAGCCGGCGAACCATAAATGTGCCGGAGAGGATATCAAGATAAGATATAATCGTTTTATCGGATAGTCCCATGGATCTTCCCAGTTCTGAAGCATTCAGCGTTTGCCCATGATAATGAGCAAGCATTGTCCAGAATCGTCGCATGGCTTGTGCCGGAATCGAAATACCCAATTGCGGTATATCTCGCTCTAGAAAGGTGCGGACGAAATTATCCCGCCAAACCAAACTGTCCTGGTTTGAAGCGGCGAGGAAGGAGCGCGGAAAACCTCCTCGCAGCCAAAGTTGCGCCATCGCGTCAGTCCCGGTTTCTTCAAGGGAAAAACCTGACAACTCGACAAATTCTGTACGCCCCGCCAATGTTTCGGAAACATTTTTAATGATATCGGGTGAAGCGCTTCCAAGAATTAAAAATGAAGCTTTATTGTCCGGCCGGTCCACCAAAACCCTGAGTACACTGAAAAGCTCGGGCATAATCTGAATTTCATCAAGAATAACCAACCCGCTAAGGGAACCTAACATCAATTCCGGATTTTGCAGCCTTCGTTGATCCGGAGCAGATTCCAAATCGAAATATGTCCCTGTATGGCCATCTGCATACAATCTTGCCAGGGTTGTTTTCCCGCACTGCCGGGGGCCAAGCAGAGAGACTACCGGAGAGCGTTGCATGGCGGTATCAATTTTATCGAGATAGTGTTGTCGCGTTATCATGCAGAATGACATATCATTGTAATTTCGGAATGTAAATCCGAATTTTCAATAAGAATAAGGATAGCAATGCAAATTTCGGCTTGGGGTCGGACCAAGAAGAATACCAAGATATCAATTAGTTGCATCCTAAAACAGCCTGTTTTCCGGTCTTAAATCGATGTTTTTGAGGGCCAAAAAACGGTTTTAAGGAATCATTCGCAAAAATTCGAAACAACCACTGCTGACACTTACAACCACCGCTCAGATGATTTGGGGCATGTTGTTCGCAAACCTTACATTTGGTATTGACGCGGGTTATACCATAGATTATACTTTGGCAAAACCATGGAGAAACCGATATGCCAAATGTTAAGACAGCGATTTCAATAGAAAAACCAATATTTGAACAAATCGATATTCTTGCCAAGGATTTAAAGGTTTCAAGGAGTTACCTTTTTTCTCAAGCTGCAAAAGAATTTCTTCAGCGACACCAAAACAGTGAACTGCTTAAACAGATCAATGAAGCCTATGACGATCAACCGGAAACAGAGCCATTGGTTTCAAAAATGCGTTCAAAACACCATGCCCTTGTGAAAGACCAATGGTAATAAAGCAAGGTGAAATCTACTGGATCGAACTGAGCGAGCCAAAAGGTTCCGAACCTGGGTATAGGCATCCTCATCTTATAATCCAAAACAATCTCTTCAATCAAAGCAGGATAAATACGGTTGTCGTGTGTTCCCTGACATCAAACTTGAAGAGGGGAAATGCCCCCGGGAATGTCACGCTTAAAAAAGGGGAGGCCAATATCCCCAAAAAAAGCGTGGTCAACATTTCGCAAATATTCACGGTTAATAAATGCGACCTGATAGAAAAAATAGGGACACTATCGAAGGCACGACTTTCAGAGGTCATGGAAGGCATCAAACTTTTGATGGAGCCAAAGGAAATAGAGTAACCCTCACACCATAGCTTTGCCCCTTTTTAAAAAAAACAAATAGTCCCGCGCGGCGTCGATCATCGTTTCGGCCAATATTCCATGTTGTCTCGCGCCCACGCTCTGCGTGGAAGCGCCATGTTTATCATGCCGGGAAATATGGGTTCCCCCGCAGAGCGTGGGAACCAGGTGGTAATACCACATTAAATGATCGAGGCAGCACTGGAGCTCTGACTTCAGCGACACCAAAACCGTGAACTGCTTAAACAAATCAACGAGGCCTGTGACGATCAACCGAAAGCAGAACCCTTGATTTCTAAAGTGCGTTCAAAACACCATGCCCTTGTGAAAGAAAAATCGGAAAAGCGCCCTTCCCCACCCTCCGGCTATAGCCCTCCCGCCACCATGCAGTACCGCAAAACACCCCCCGCCGGAATATTTTGAGAAATTCTCCCCTATGACGAGTCTATATTCCCAACAGCGATAGGTAGTGTCGATCCACGAATGGCAAATTTGCCCGAGATCGGCGTTGCGCCTAAAATTTAATCCTCGGAATATCAATGATATGCACCCCAAGGGCACTTCCTTCGGGGCGCCTCCGGTAAAATTTTGCGCGCGCCTTGATCTCGACCAAATTATCCTATTCGCGAATGGACACCAGGTAATCTATTCCGACACGCCGGAGGAAATTTTGCTCGATTCAAATTGCCGTTCATACTGGGCCCAGGTCGCGGCAGGTGTGCGCCACACCGTGGCGATTAAAACCGACGGAACGCTTCATGCCTGGGGCCATAACTATTACGGACAATTAGGTGACGGAACTAACGATAATATATCCGGACCGACCCAGATCGAAACCAATAAAGACTGGGCAAAGGTCGCGGCGGGTTATTACCACACCGTGGCGATCAAAAACGATGGGACGCTTTATGCCTGGGGCGGCAACTATGATGGTCAATTAGGCGACGGGACAACCGATAATACATCCGAACCGATCCAGGTCGGAACCGATAGGGACTGGGCTCAGGTTGCAGTGGGCTATCACCACACCGTAGCAGTCAAAAGAGACGGGACACTTTATGCCTGGGGCCACAACTATTGCGGACAATTGGGAGACGGAACAACCGATAACAAAACCAAACCGACCCGGATTGGAGCCGATACGGACTGGGCACGGATCGCGGCGGGCAATTATGGCCACACCGTTGCGCTTAAAAATGACGGAACGCTTTATGCCTGGGGCCACAACGGTTGCGGACAACTGGGAGACGGGACAACCGATGCCAAAACAGAACCAACCCGAATCGGAACAGACACGAACTGGGCCCAGGTTGCGGCGGGTGGGGGTCACACCGTAGCGATCAAAAGCAATGGGATGCTTTATGCCTGGGGAAGAAACGGTTCAGGACAACTGGGAGACGGAACAACCCGCAACAAAACCAAGCCAACCCGGATTGGATCCGCAACCGACTGGGCTCAGGCCGTGGCGGGTGTGCGCCACAATGTGGCGATTAAAACCGACGGGACACTTTACGCCTGGGGATACAACCATTGGGGCCAACTGGGAGACGGAACGACTTCAGATAAGAACATCCCGACCCAGATTGGAAACGCCACGGATTGGGCCCGGGTTGCGGCGGGTTATGACCGCACCGTGGCGATCAAAACCGACGGAACGCTTTATGCCTGGGGCCATAACGACCATGACCAATTAGGAGACGGAACGCCTTTAAATAAAAATATCCCGACCCGGATTGAAACCGGTGCCGACTGGAATCAGGTCGCAACGGGTGTTAGCCAAACCGTGGCGATCAAAACATGGTTCGGGAACGGACCAGGTAAAATATGGCGCCCCCGACAACCTGCATACCATTACCTGCAATCCCTCCAGCGACGATCTTGAAAACGGTCGCGTCAAACCCATAAAATATGCAATCCCCAACTTCAACTTGCGATTTGCATATTTTCAATCAACCAAGAGTGCCCGCCATTTGGACTTCAATGGGTTCGGTATTTTCCGAATAGCAACAGACCCGGTTTCGTCCCGAGCGTCTGGCGACATATAGTGCGCTGTCCGCAGCGCTGAGCATTCTCTCCAGGCTGGTGATCTCGTCCGCCAGATGGCAGATGCCCACACTGATCGTAACCTGGATATCCTCGCCATTTTCGTGTAGGGTGCCGTTCTCAATGGTTCTGCACAGCCGTTCGGCAATCATTTGGGCTTTGTGTTTACACAGGCCGGGGAGAATCACGGCGAATTCCTCACCGCCCAGGCGGCCGAAGACATCGCTGCCGCGTAGTGAATTTTGGCAAAGCTTGGTCACCCACTGAATTACTTTATTTCCCACAAGACGACCATATTGGCCATTAATGGATTTGAGATGATCTATATCGACCATAATCAGGGAAAGCGGATCATCATTTTGGACGGCGCTCTGGATTTCGCGTTCCAAGCGGTCATTGAAATTATATTGATTTAAAACGCCGATGGGTTGATCCGTGGGGGGCATGCGCTGCCCGGATTGCCTTCTTTCGGTTTGGAGCCGTTCGCCGGATTGGCCCAGACGCCGGGTCTGCCGAAACAACTTTTTGTAATGTTCCAACAGTTGCTGGAACTCGTGTTTGGGGATGGATTGGGAGAGGCGATATCGATCCAGGACATTTTGCGCCTCTTCGATGACGGTCTTCTCGGTGTGGTATGAATTTTCATTGCTCACTGAATTTATTCCTTTTTAACTCTCCACAACGTTTGCTTAATTGCCACGTTCAACGTTCGCCTTCCACTGTAACGCAAATAGTAACCTAAATTAGACGATTCAAATTTTGGTCTCCATGGGAATCGTATAATTTATAATGCCTTGCGCCATGATGACCTCCCAAAATTTGAAACCCGTTGGGTTTGCCGATCTTACCGCATCTACGGCGTTGGATGCCTTCCCGCATAGGAGGGCTATAGCGGAAAGTCATCCGCCTTGTATATGCGGCAAGCTCGACAACCGCCTAAATTAGGAGTAAGCGTACCGCTTCATGTTTTTTATCGGCATTGCCTGAGAAAAAATTAATCCCTGGTCGGCCAGTGTTTTTACAGGGAGATCCTGCCGATGAGGTGTTAGCTATCAAAGGTGGGCAGTCTGGCCGTCATCAATATCGAAGATCGGCTTTACCGTGTGCTGAAAAGTCTCGCCAAAGAGCACGGCCCGACCATCCCCGATGGAACAATCATACAGCTTCCTTTCCAAGATTCTCATATTCCATGAAAAACCCTGGATGCCATCTGCCGAGGCCTGGACTGCCAACCCGGAGATATTCTGGCCTGAGTGCCGGACCGGGATGCCGATGGCGGCTGAATCATCCGCATGCTAAAAAAGTTGACAAACGCGCAACTATATGGTTTTTGTATTTTCTATCTCTAATAGACACTCCTTACGATCTGCGACCAACCATTGGTGCGCATGAAGTGAAGGCGTTTGAAAATTTTTCTCATGGAGAAAATACTCAAGCGCTTTTATTGTTGGACGTTTGGTCACGGGCGTAACCATAAACTGTCATCGAGAGCAACGTGAAACAACCGGAACCGAACCCCAGTCATCTCCGTTACACACCCCGGGAGGGAATTTGTGGGCAGTCCGGGCTGGATATCCATCGCGATGCCCCGGAACAATTCGAATCCTGCTGGAACGGATCGGGGGACTATGGCAACTTCCGAATTCATAAAACCGAAATCCGGACCGGGTTCGACATCTGGATGACGGATTATCTGGCCCGGGAAAATACTTGTCTTTCCGTCAACGATCATCCCGCGTTTTTTTCTTTCAGTTTCTGTTTATCCGGAAAAGTGTACTCCCGGTTATGGAATCGCCAGCAATCCTTTGAGATGTCGTCTGGAAAACAAGGAGTGTTTTACTGTCCGGATGCAAATGGGTGTAATTACATAAACGCCGATCAACCCTTTCGTCAGATCGGGATCGTTATCTCGCCGGAGCGGCTGCACGCATACTTCGATTCCGATCTGAATTCGATCCACTCGGACCTGCGCAACATTCTGGAGGGAAAACGAAATAATCTGTTCTGTAACATTCAGGCGATCACCCCGGCCATGCGCGTGGCATTACAACAATTGCTCAACTGTCCTTTCGGTGGTCTGAACCGCAAGCTCTTTTTGGAAAGCCGCGCCCTGGAACTAATCACCTACAGCATGGATCAACTTGCCGCCCCGGAACCGGATCGACAAAAAACCGTTAACTTGCGCCCTGACGATCTTGAACGTGTCCGCCAGGCCGAAAAAGTCTTGATACGCAGCCTCGAAAATCCCCCATCCCTTCTGGCCCTGGCCAGGCAAGTCGGAATCAACAGGAACAAGCTGAACCGAGGCTTCCGCCAGGTTTTCGGCACCAGCGTTTTCGACCATTTGCGCACCCTACGTTTGGAACGGGCCAGGGAGCTTTTGGAACGTGAGCAAAAAAGCGTTACCGAAGCGGCCTTTGACGTGGGGTACACTCACCAAAGGAATTTCTCCAGAGCCTTCAAAAACCATTTCGGCACCAATCCCAAGGATCACCTCCGTTGACCGAAACCTATATCAGGCTATAGATAGATCTTTCCTAATGCGGGAAATCCACAACCCATAAGTCCTCTACATGTGAACTAAGGCACTAAAGCAGTGCTCTACCCTGCCCAGCCTTCTTAAAAAATCCGCAATGAGATGTTATCGGGCCGCGATGAGAGGCAACGTTTCGCTGGATGTGTAATTATCCCATCTTTGATTGAAATAACTATTACAAATACAACTGGCTATTCCAATGTTGACGAATTCGTAAAAATCCCGATATCGGCGTTACGCTTCATCCTTCGTCATTGGGAGTACGATAAGTACACTGCCTTCGGCACCCGCGATAGCGGTATTCCTCAGGATTCGCAAGCCTTGATCTCGGGCTTTTTACGAATCCGCCCGAACGGCGACTTTTTACGAGTTCATCAATGTTGCCCCCGAATTGTTATGGACAACTGGGTACGGCGGGCAAAGTCAAAGGGGAAGAAGGCATCCGACATGAGCACCGATTTAAATAGCAAGCCCGGCCCTCAGGGCCTGATGTGGTTGGTAATCCCTCATAAATTTAAAACGATCTTTTCAGGCCTGTTTGCCGTCATCGGGCAGGGGTGCGGGATCGTTCCGTTTGTTTTGATCTATTATATCGTTGTGGAAATCTCCGGAAAACCCTCGGATCAAATCGAACACGACTTTGTCTGGCGACTGGTTTTTGCCGGCCTCTTGGCGGTGATCCTCAAATATCTTTTCATGGGGTTGTCCACCCTGCTGGCCCATATATCTGCCTATGAAATCCTTTACGATTTGCGGATCGCCATATCCAGAAAGCTGGCCAGATTGCCTCTTGGCTATTTCGACACCAACACCAGCGGTAAGATCAAGAAGGTAATGCTGGAGGATGTGGAGCAGCTTGAAATTTTCATCGCCCATAATCTGCCGGAATTCACCGGGTCCCTGGTTTATGTGATCATGGCCACCGGGGTTTTGTTTATTTTTGACTGGCGCCTGGCTTTGGTCACCCTGGCGGTGTTGCCCGTGGGCATCCTCGCACAAACGCTTCCCCTGAAAACAAACCAACCTCTCAGGGCAAAGTATTATACAGCCAACGAAAACACCAATGCAGCCATGGTTCAGTATATCCAGGGCATGCCCATTATCAAGGCCTTTAATCACACCGTGGAATCCTTCAAAAAGTACACCACCAGCGTTCAGGATTGCGCCCGATACGAAGACATTCTTTGCCGGAGCTGGCATCTCCCCATGAGTATTTTCCAGGTCTCGATCACGGCCAATATGCTGGCGGTGTTGCCCGTGGGCGCCCTGATGTATCTGGCGGGCAGCATCGACATGGCCACCTTTGTTCTGTTTCTGCTGATCGGGTTGGGGTTGGGTGCGCCCCTGTTTCAGTTTATCACCCTGGGATCGTTCATCGAAAAGCATTTTGAGGGTATGGCCCGCATAAGCGCAATCTTAAATACGCCGGCACTTCCCGGGCCGTCCGGTGCGCCGATACAGGCCGACCAGAACAGTCTTGTGGCCCGGGGGGTGACCTTTGCCTATGGCATGACCAGCGTGATCAAAGGCATCGATTTCAGTTTGCCGGAGAAAAGTTTTACTGCCCTGGTGGGACCTTCGGGAGCCGGCAAAACCACCTTGGCCCGGCTTATTCCCCGTTTTTGGGATGTGAGTGACGGATCTATCGGCCTGGGGGATACGGACATCCGCCACATGAAGCTTGAAGCTCTCATGGACCGAATCACCTTTGTTTTCCAGGATATTTTCCTTTTCAACGACACCATCCATGAGAATCTGCGTATGGGAAAGCCTGACGCCACCCTGGCTGAGATCGAATCCGCGGCCAGGGCCGCCGGGTGCCACGATTTTATCACAAGGTTGCCCAAGGGCTATCAAAGCGTTGTGGGCGAAAGGGGCACGCGTATATCCGGAGGAGAAAAACAAAGAATCTCCATTGCCCGGGCCTTGCTGAAAAATTCACCGATTCTTGTTCTGGACGAGGCCACGGCCTTTATCGACCCGGAAAACGAGGCCTTGATCCAGGAGGCCATCAACGCCCTGGTCAAGGACAAGACGCTCATCGTCATTGCCCACCGGTTGTCCACCATTACCGGCGCGGACCAGATTCTGGTTATCGATGACGGTAAAATCGTGGCCCGCGGCAATCACGAAGCTCTGCTGCAAGAGAGTGATCTTTACAACAATATGTGGAATGCCCATGTAGACCATAATTGGCAGCTTTCATAAGAGTAGATGGACGCTAACAAGAAGGAAAAGCATGTTTCGGATAATGAAAGAAATTCTCGAACTGGTGCCTGAAGTAAGACGACCCTTTTATCTCTCGGCCCTGTTCAAGGTGCTGGAATCGGTCTTTATCGGCGCGCCATACGGCTTCATGGTGCTAATCCTCAACGATCTTTTATGCGGAACGCTGACGCCAAAAGGGGTGGCGGGATATACGACGGCCATGGCCGGCTGTTTTCTGGCCCAGGGGATTTTTAGTTATTTTTTCTCCCGGGCGGCCTATCCCATCGGAACCAAACTCTGCGAGAAAATCCGCATTATCGTGGGTGAGCATTTACGCAAACTTTCCATGGAGTACTTCAGCCAAAAGGCCACTGGCGACCTGAATGCAATGGTTTCCGACGAACTGATGATGATCACCCTGATTCCCAGGATGGCCTTCCCGCAATTGATCGCCGCCATCACCCTGCCGATTGTTTTTGCGCCTTTTCTGTTTTGCATTGATTGGCGCCTGGCCCTGGTCACCCTGGCGGTTATTCCCCTCTCCATTCCCCTGTTTTTAAAATGCCAACGCATATTGCGCCATGGGGTGAGAAAAAGGTCCCGGTCCCTTATCGATATCAGTTCGAAAATCATCGAATACGTTCAAGGCATGGCGGTGATCAAGGCTTTCAAACAAGCAGGCCCGAGATTTTCGAAATTCGATGCGGCTCTAAAAAGGTTCAAACAGGACAACCTCCGACTGGTGATCCGGTCGGTGCCGCCTTTAATGCTTTTCAAGGCGGTTCTCGATTTCGGCTTTGTTCTCATTCTGGCGGCCGGTGCCTACCTTTTTCTTGGCGGTGGTATCACCCTTTTCACCTTGTTGATTTTTCTAATATTGGGGCTGCGGATCTACGAACCGATCAAGGCCATCGGTTCGGTGTATGAAATTGTCCGCACCGCAGAGGTCACCATGCAACGGCTTCGGGAATTGCTGGATACCCGGCCGCTGCCCGAGCCCACCACCGGCACCGTTCCCACAACCATGGAGATCGCGTTCAAAAACGTGAGCTTTGCCTACGACAAAACCCCAGTGCTCCTGGATGTCAGTTTCACCATCCCGGAAAAACGCATCACCGCCTTCGTGGGACCGTCAGGAGCCGGCAAAACCACCATTACCCGCCTGATCGCCCGGTTCTGGGATGTGGATACCGGCGAAATTCTCATCGGCGGGCACAATATCAAGGAAATGGCCACCGACAACCTGCTCTCTCTGGTGAGCATGGTGTTCCAGGATGTCTATCTGTTCAACGACACCATTTATACCAACATCGCCTATGGTGCGAAACACGCCACCCGTGAGCAGGTCATGGCCGCGGCCAGGGCGGCCCGCTGCCACGATTTCATCAGCAGCCTGCCCGAGGGGTACGACACCATGGTGGGCGAAGGTGGGGCAACGCTTTCCGGCGGCGAAAAGCAGCGCATCTCTATTGCCCGAGCCATTTTGAAGGATGCGCCCATCATCCTGCTGGACGAGGCCACGGCCTCAGTCGATCCCGAGAACGAACATCTCATTCAAGGGGCAATCAATGAACTGGTCAAATCGAAAACCCTGATCATCATCGCCCACCGACTTGCCACCATCACGGCGGCCGATCAGATTATTGTGCTCGATGGCCAGGGGTGCATCGAGGACACGGGCACACATGAGGCTCTTCTATGCCGGAGCGGATTGTACCAAACATTTTGGCAAAGCCGGCAGCAGGCCAGGGGCTGGAAGGTGATGGGGGGCAAGCCCGGGCAAGTAATACGGGCAGTACAATTCTTAAAAAGATGACAGCACATTATAGCGCTTGAAGAAAAAGAATTTATAGATGGGAATATTCAGGATGTACCGATTAGCATGTCTGTTTTTCGGACGTTCAAATTGAGGATGACGAGACGAGAGGAAAAGAGATGAGATTGCATTTAGAAAAAAACAAGCCGAACGTGTATCAACGGGTAGTGATGGTGCTTTGCCTGGTTTTCTTGGGAACAACGGCCTGGGCCGGTGAAAGCGTGACGGCGGACACAGAAAATCCGCAGAAAATACAAGCCCGGAATGATCCGACGGCAAGCACGCAGATTGAGACCATCACGGTGACGGCAAGGAAAAAAGAGGAGTCCGTGCAAAAAGTGCCCATGAGCATTTCGGTCTTTTCCAGCCAGATGATCGAGGAAGCCGGAGTGAATACCACCAGCGAGCTTTTACAATATTCTTCCAACGTGTATGTCAGGGATGCGGGAGTAAACCATCAGACCATCATCCGCGGGATAAATTCATTTGAAACCGCCCTGCATGCGGCAACCGGCTATTATATTGATGATGTAAATATTCCCCTGGTCTATATGCAGAACCCGGACCTGCTTGATGTCGAGCGGGTTGAAGTACTCAAGGGGCCCCAGGGAACGCTGTACGGACGCAACTCGGAAGCAGGCGTAATCAATATCGTGACCCGGCAGCCGGGCAATGAGACCCAGGGCAAGGTGTTTGCCGGGTATAATTTCTATGATACTGAACATGGCAATGGCCCCGGTTACCAGGCAGGAGCCACCCTGAACACCCCCATTGTTAAAGATAAATTTTATATCGGCCTTGCCGGAAAACTGGATAATACTGACGGGTTCATTGAAAACGAATATAATGCCGATGATCAGTCAGACAAAGAGCGGCGGTTCAACGGGCATGTGAACTTCCGCTGGACCCCGAACCAGTCCTGGGACAACTGCCTGGTCATTGATGTGCTGGACAGCGACGGCGGATTTTATTCCGGACGGCTCAAAGGAATCACCGACAGGCAACTGGTAAGCAATGACGCGCCGTACTACCGGGACCAGGCAGGCAACACCCAGACCCTGCGCCTGAAATACCAGGGCGATAACTTTGATTTCCTTTCGGTTTCAGGGCGTAATTCTTATGACGACGACTGGGCTGCTGATTATGATTTGACCTCCCAGAACTTATACACCAGTACGCAAAAAGAGGAAGATACCCTTTACAGCCAGGAATTCAGAATATCCTCACCGGCAAACAACAAGGGACCACTGTCCTGGCTTGTGGGAACCTATTTTTTCAAGGAAGATCTGAACACCAGCTATTACCTTCTTGAAACCCGGAAAACAGATATCGACATGAAAGGTGCTGCCATATTAGGCCAGGCCACCTATACCTTTGCGGACCGGTTACATTTTACGATGGGCGCGCGGTACGACTACCAGGAGATGGAAGGAACCCAGGTTTATACACAGTATTCCGGGATAACATCTTCTTACAGCAATGATGACAGCCGGGGAGAATTTCTGCCAAAGGCAAGCCTGTCCTACGATTTGACCGAAACGGCCATGGTCTATACCACAGTGGCAAAAGGATATATGTCCGGGGGATTCAGCTATTGCATGGCAACGGATTCCGAAAGCCTCATGTACGGCCCGGAATACACCTGGAATTATGAAGCAGGATTAAAAACCTCGTGGTTTGACAACAGGCTGATTGCCAATCTGGCGGTTTTTTACATTGACATGGAAGACAAACAGGTTTCCGAGGTCAGCGCAACCACCCTGACAACCAAGGTGCTCAATGCAGCCGAAGCAAAGGCCATGGGATTTGAGCTGGAACTTGAGGCACGCCCGGCCCAGGGGTGGCGTATCTACAGCAGCCTTGGGTATACGGACACGGAAATCGAAAAATGGGACCAAAGCCTTGATGCACAGCAACAGGATTATGAAGGCCATGAACTGCCCAATGCGCCGGGCCTGACCTATAATATCGGCACCCAGTACATGCATGGGTCAGGTATATACGCAAGGGTGGACCTGCTGGGCACAGGAAGTTTTTACCACGATTCCCAAAATACCTTAAAGGAATCCGCCTATGAGATTGTTAATTTCAGAATCGGGTATATGATGGAAAAATTTGAAATCGCCCTGTATTGCAACAATATGTTTGATACGGATTATAAACGCGTTCAGTTTAATTTTGGCGGCGTGGCAGGCGTCTTTGACGGTATTCCAAGGCAAGTGGGCACAACAATTACATACAGGTTCTAAATCGCCTGTTTTTTCACCAAACAGCAAAAATAGTTCACCCATCGTTAGCGGAACCAGATTCTAATTTGATACTAAGTGCCTATCCAGAAATGGGTAGGCACTATTAATTTGTGGATACGAACATCCGGAAACTTTTAAAACAGGCTACGATTACGATGACACACAAAGATTTTCTAAAAACCACGCTATGTCTCCTGGTCCTGCTGATGGCCGCTTTCCCGGCAATCGCCGACGACACCAAACCCACCGGACTTGAAATCATGACCCGCGCGGACGACCGTCCCGACGGCGATGATCGCACGCAATCGTTCACCATGACCCTGATCAACAAGAGCGGCCGCAAACGGGTGCGTGAGGTCAAGAGTTATTCCAAGGATTTCGGAAAGGACAAAAAATCGGTCATGGTGTTCCAAAAGCCTTCTGATGTGAAAGGCACGGCGTTTTTGTCCTGGGAGTACGACGACCCCAAACGTGAGGATGACAAGTGGCTCTACATGCCGGCCATGAAAAAGGTGCGCCGCATCAGTGGGGCTTCCAAAAATGAGTATTTCATGGGCAGCGACTTTACCTACGACGACATGGGCGACCGCAACGTGGAGGAGGACACCCACACTCTGCTGGGCGAGGAAACCGTGGATGGCCATGATTGCTGGAAAGTCGAATCGATTCCAGTTGACCCCGAGGATATGTACACCCGCAAGGTGATCTGGGTTTGCAAAGAGGCGGACATGTCCATCAAGGCCGAATATTACGACAAGGACGGATTGCTCAAGGTGTACAAAGCCCTGGATTTCAGGATGCAGGACGGATTCTGGACCTTGTTCAAATCGGAAATGGACAATGTCTCCCGCAATCACAAGACCGTGATGGAAATCGGTTCGGTTAACTATAACACCGGGATCAAAGATAACCTGTTCCGCGTATCCACCATCCAGCGGGGCAGTATTCGTTGAATTTTCCATTTGTCCGTCTATTGATGGTCACTCTATTGCTCGGCGGGATGACGGTTCCTGCGCAAGCCTTTGATACGGACGTGCCTTGGTTGGAGCCGTTCTCGATCAAGGGGTGGGCCGAAGCCATTCAATCCATGCGCACCCATCGACCCAACGACAGCCTGACCTCGCGGGCGCGGTTGCGCCTGGAATTGGAGGCTGATTTCGACGCGTTCTACGGATTCGTCTCAGCGGATGCCGAGAAAAATTGGCAGATCGATAGTGAAACCGGCATAGAGCTGCAAGAAGCCTGGGTGGAATACGCCACAAGCCGCTGGGACCTGCGTGTCGGCAGACAAATTGTCATCTGGGGCAGTGCCGACGGGGTGCAGATCACCGACATTATCTCACCGCCGGATTACACCGAATCCATCACCCGCGACCTGGACGAAATCCGCATGCCCGTGGACGCGGCCAAACTCCGGTTACTGGGTGATGTCATCAATGCCGAGCTGATCTGGATTCCGGTATTCGAAGCGGCCGTTCAACCCTCTGGTGATAATCCATGGGCGGTTGCTACGGACTTGCCGGATAACGTGCATGTGAACATGGCCGACATCGACGAGCCGAGCACGTCCCTGGAAAACAGTGAGATCGCCCTGAAGGTCGCCGCCTATTTATCCGGTCTGGATGTGGCTGCATCGGCATTTCACACCTGGGACGACAATCCGACCTATCACCGCACCGTCCGTAGTGAGGACGATGATGTGTTTGTCGACTACACGCCGCGCCATCACCGGCTGACCGTGCTGGGGTTGGAATTCTCACGCCCCTGGTCGGATTTCGTATTTCGCGGAGAGGCGGCCTACTACATCGGCAAGTATCAAGCGACGAAAAATATCTCCATCGATCCGATCCAGACGGATCTTTTCAAATGGCTTGTTGGCGTGGACTGGACCCCCGGCAATGACTGGTCCGTGATTGCCCAGGCGACCTGTGAAACGATCATGGATCACGATGAACGCATGGCCAACGAGGCGATGGAACCCATGGCCACGTTGAGCATTTCCAAGGATTTGCTCAACGATACCCTGACCCTTTCCAACATGCTGTATTACGATTTGAACGATAATGAAATCTATACCCGTCCCAAGGCGGATTACGCCCTGACCGACGCATGGCATCTCATGACGGGGGCGGACATTTTTTGCGGTGACGATGGTGATTTCGGCGCTTATCGCAACAACAGTCAGGTATGGGTGAAGGTGAAATATAGCTTTTAAGGAGAATGTTATGTTGAACATAGAAAAAATCAACATCTGGTTTCGGCACATCGCGGAAATCATTCTGCGGTTCAGATGGGTTAACCTGATCATTTACGTTTTGCTCATGGCCACGGCCGTCGTGGGAATAGGAAAAATCGAGACCGAAGTCGACATGGACAACTGGTTCATGGAGGACGATGCCCTTTTGGCTGCCAAGGATCGCTTCGAGGAGATATTCGGCAACGACGACTTCTGCGCCGTACTGGTGGAGGCGGACAATGTTTTCTCTCCGACGGTGTTAACGAAGATCCGCGAACTGGGCCATGAACTGGTGGCAAAGGTTCCATATGCCGACGATGTGGTCTCTCTGACCGACTTCGAGTTCACCTACGGAACCGAGGAGGGCATGCAGATCATCGACCTTGTGCCCGATCCGGTCCCCACGGACGCGGCGGCCCTTGAGCGGATCAAGACCATGGCGCTGTCCAAACCATCCATGAAAAATCGTATCGTCTCCGTTGACGGGAAGCAGACCTGGATCATGCTGCGCATGAAACCCATTCCAGACGAGTGGGACAAGGAGAATGAGGAGAATCCCGAAATAGCTATCGGCCACATCGTCAACACTATCACCGCCCAGGAAAAATACGCCATATTGCATCCCAAAAACGCAGGGTTGCCCATTATCAACGTCGACAAGCGTAGTTTCCTCGGCAAGGAAACGCCCCGCCTGTTCGGTTTCTCGCTGCTGCTCACCGTGGTGGTTCTGGCGGTTGCTCTGCGCAGTGTGCGCGGGGTGGTCTTTCCTTTGGTTACCGCAGTCAGCGCGTTGGTGATGGTATTCGGCGCCCAGGGATTTTTAGGCATTTCCAACGATCCCTCCATGATTTTCCTGCCGACATTTCTCAGCCTGGCGGTTTCCATCGGTTATTCCATCCATGTATTCAACTACTTCAAGCGTACCTTCTGGCAGACCGGAAGTCGTCGCCAATCACTTGTCCACGCCATCGAGGAGACGGGCTGGCCCCTTCTCTTCAGCGCCCTGACCACCATCGCGGCCCTCCTGTCATTCATTTTCATCCCCTTGCGCCCCATTCGCTGGGTTGGACTTACCGCCGCCTGCCTAGTGGCTGTTACCTATTTGCTGGTTATAATTTTACTTCCGGCTCTGCTCAGCTTTGGCAAGGATCGTGAGCCGCATGCGGTCTATCTGGAAAAAGGCGGCCGATGGATAGAACGGGTGATGGCCTTTTTGGGCGAACGGGTCTTGTCGCGGCCCAAAACCAGCATTGCCGTTTTTACCCTTGTCGTGGCGACCTGCCTGGTGGGGATCACCCGTTTCGAAGTCTCCTTTGATATCCGACGCACCTTTGGTTTAAAGGTGCCCTATGTAAATCGCCTCAACCATATCGGCCAGTCACAGGTGGGGTCGTTGTACTCCTATGATGTTGCCTTTGAGTTTTCCGAGCCCGGTGCGGCCAAGGAGCCGGAGAACCTGAGAAAATTCGATCAACTGATTCGGGAAGTCAAGGAACTGCAACTGACCAAGAAGGTCTCCTCCCTGGTGGATATCGTCAAGGACATGAATCAGGTTCTCAACGCCGGCAACCCGGACTATTACCGCATTCCGGACACCCGCGAAATGATCGCGCAAATGCTCTTGCTATACGAAAACGCAGGCGGCGTGGAAGCCGAGAAATGGGTGGACTACGATTATCAACGCCTGCGGTTGATGGTGGAGATCGGCGATTACAATTCCGGGGAAGCGACCAGGGAGCTGCACCTGATTCAAAAGCGCGGAAAGGAGCTCTTCCCTGACGCCCATGTACTTTTAATCGGCTCCATATCCCAGTTCTCGGTGATGCAGGATTATGTGACCTGGGGCCAGGTAAAATCCTTTTTCATAGCCCTGTGTGTGATCGCCCTGCTCATGACGATCGTGTTTGGCAGCCTAAAGACCGGCTTGATCGGCATGATCCCCAATGTGGCCCCGGCCGTTGCCGTGGGCGGGATCATGGGATTTGCCAACATTCCTTTGGATATGATGACGGTGACCTGTATTCCCATGTTACTGGGGTTGGCAGTGGATGACACCATCCATTTCATCAACCACAGCCAGTTGGAATTCTCCCGCACGGGAAGCTATGCCGAAAGCACGCGCCGTGTCTTCTTCTCCGTGGGTACGGCCCTTTTTCTTACCTCCACGGTATTGATTCTGTGCTTTTCAGCCTATCTCATCTCGGCGGCCAAGGTGTTCGTCAACATGGGCTACCTGGTCGCCGCCGGCATCCTTGCGGCGCTTTTGGCCGACTATTTCATCACCCCGGTGCTGCTTAATTGGGTGCAGCCCTTCGGTAAGGAAAAAGCAGTCGAAGCCAAGCAACGCATGTTTATTAATAAAAGAGAGAAAAAGGCCGCTGTTTCTTATAGTGCAAGATAAAAGAAAGGAAAAAACAATGAAAACAAAGGTTATCGTATCATTCATCGCTTTATTGCTCACCGCCTCCTTGGCCAATGCCCATTCGGTGTGGATCAACGCTTTTGAGTCCCATGCTCACAATTCACACCATGCGATGGTTTCGCTGGGATGGGGGCATGCCATGCCCATGGACGACATTCTCAATTCGCCTAACGGCAGTGTCATCATCGAAAATTTCGAGATCTTCGATCCCGCATTGAAAAAAACCGATCTGCTCAAACCAACCTCCAAGATCGGCAAACCAAAACTGACTTCGGACAGCTTCGACTTGTTCTCCGCCGATCTGGCGGCCCAGAAAGTGGCCTTTAAAAAGGATAGCGTCGAAGGGACTTATCAACTCAGCGCCGTGACCAAACCGGCTTTTTACACCCAGTATATTGATAAAAAGGGCAAGCCGCGTATGAAGCTCAAGCCCAAAAACGAGTTGAAGGACGTACAAAAAGTGCTCATGTGCGTGAAGTACCAGGCCTTTGCCAAATCCTACGTGACCGTCGACAAATGGACCGAGCCCAAACCCCTGGGGCATGGGTTGGAGATCATTCCGCTTACGGATCTGAGCAATTTGCATGTGGGCGATCTGGTGGAAGTGGATGTCCGTTTTCATGGCAAACCACTCAGCGTTTCGGCCAAGAGCATGGAGTTCATCACCGCCCATAGCAGCAGTTTCGGCCAAAACGACAAATTTTTCCTGATGTCCTACATCATGGGCGGTAAAGCCCAGTTCCGCGTGCAGAGCAGCGGGCAGTGGATGATCAGCGTCAATCACAAGGATGATGTTACTGAGGACGGACCGCTCAAGGAGTTGTTCGGCAAAGCCGAGCAGGTTTATCACAGCGCAAGTTTGACGTTTATGGTCAAGTAAAA
Source organism: uncultured Desulfosarcina sp. (assembly GCA_963668455.2). Taxonomy (GTDB): domain Bacteria; phylum Desulfobacterota; class Desulfobacteria; order Desulfobacterales; family Desulfosarcinaceae; genus Desulfosarcina. The sequence continues at coordinate 451,302 of CAXXOY010000004.1, read as the reverse complement.
GTATGGCAATCGCTTGAAAAGGATTGACATCCCTTCCGAGACTTCTTATTAGATACACATCTTTCAATTCGATATATCTAAGGGATCTCGGAAGGCGTCTTTTACATGCGATCGTTGTCGCCTTCGGCATGGTGCACAATGAACCAAAGGCGCAGGGAAACCCTCTCGGGTTATCCTTTGCGCCTTTTCGTTTCAATGGAAATGGCGTATGGAAACAATCCAGCTCGGCACTCCACAGCCGACGACAACCTCCAACCAATTCAGAATCGACATGCCTTCATCGATCGGGCAGGGAGGGGTTGATATTATTGCCTTCTCTTCAGGTCTACAGTTTATCGTTCTGGACATTCACTTTGAACGACCGCTGCAGATCCGGAACTTTTCTTCCACCCCAACCGTTGGCTTCGGATTTTGCCTGACGGGCCGTTTCGAGGTAAGGCCGGCTTGTCTCAAAACCGCACTTGCAATTCGAACTGGAGAAAGTGGCTTTTTCGCTTTTCCAAGATCGGTGGAAGTTTTTGAAAAGGTGGGAAATGAAAATCTGAAAACAATGTATCTGATGCTGAATGGCGATTCTCTGATGGATATCGCCAATGGGGACGAAGACCGGTTCTATCCGGTACTGAATAGCCTTGAGAAAAAAGTCCCCTGTCGCATCAGCCATGGCATGACACCGGTGATGAAAGCTATCCTGCATCAGATGCACCGTTGTCCCTATCGCGGAATAACGCGGCAAGTTTTCCTGGAAGGCAAGGCCATGGAGTTGCTGGCGCATAAGCTGGAACAGATCTATCCCGGCGGCGATTCCCACGGCGTTCCCATCAAAGCCTCGGAAACCGAACGTGTTCGCCATGCGGCCCATATTCTCGCCCGGGACTTGGAAAACCCTCCGGACATAACGGCGCTGGCCCATTCCGTGGGGTTGAACCGGACAAAACTCTACCGCTCCTTTAAACGAATATTCGGTCTTTTTCCCTTTGAATACCTCCGTAACCACCGCTTGCAGACGGCCATGCAATTGCTTCAGGATAGCGAGATCAATGTCACCGAAGCGGCGATGATGGTCGGCTACACCAATCTGAGCTATTTCGCCAAGGCCTTCAAGTCGATGTTCGGAATCACGCCCGGCGAATTACGCAAATCATTTCCGCGCTCTACACAGGCTTGAAACGCTGGCGTCTAAAAATATTACGCTAACGTTAGCTTCTTTTCTTCAAGTTTGAAAATGATTCCTCCCTAAAGCAGGTGTTTCTCTTTTCCCAAAAACAGAGAGGCCCCTGACACTATTAGGTTCTCATCATTGCCCACATTAAAAGAGGAGTCATTATGAAGCGTTGTTCGATCATTGTCTGCTGGGGATTGTCACTTTTGCTTGCCGCTGCTTCGGGTTTTGCCAAAGATCAGGATGCGGATGCGTTGTCGCTGGAAACCATAACCGTAACAGCTCAAAAACAAGAGGAAAACGTGCAGGATGTGCCGGCCAGTGTGTCGGTTGTAAGCGACCTTCAAATAGAAGATGCCAGGATTTTTTCCTTGAAGGATCTTCACAATTATGTCCCGAATTATGAAACCTATCCAAATTATAGTGCCGACGGTTTTCAAAGCATAAGAGGTCAAAGCAATCTGCTTTCTCCTTCCGTGGGGATCTATATCGATGACGTGCCGATTACACTCGGTTACACCAACGTACAAACGAGTCTTTTCGATATCGAACGCATTGAGGTTCTGAGAGGTCCCCAGGGGAATTTATACGGCATGAACTCCGCCGGCGGCATTGTGAACATCATCACCAAGAAACCCGGAAACACCTTCGAAGCCGAGGTCTCGGCGGAATATGGGGATTACAACTTAAACGCCTACAAAGCCGCGGTGAGTGGTCCGGTTGTCACCGACAAGCTGTTTTTAGGAATTGCCGGCTCCTACCAGAGGCGCGACAGCTATATCGAGGAAGATAAAGCAAAGACCCACGAAGAGAAAATCATGGCCAGTAGGGCCGAGTTAAGTTAGACACAGTGATTCCGAAGGGAGCACCTATGCTGTTTTTACCAATCTGACCTATCCTTTGTCCCAACGGTTCAGTCTCACCGGCGGTTTACGGTACGAAACAACGGAAAAGGAATACCAAAACCATATCAGTGCAGAGCATCTCGATGATTCATGGGATGTCTTAACGCCCAAGCTTGCCTTGGAATACCGCCCTTTGTCTGGAATCATGACTTACATCAGCGCATCCAAAGGATACCGGGCCGGCGGATTTAATGCTTCAGCCACAGATCCGGAATATGCCGCTTATGATGAAGAAGAACTATGGTCTTATGAAATCGGAGCAAAAAACGCCTTTTTAAATAACAGATTGATTGTCAACGCCTGTGTTTTTCTAATGGATATTTCCGATATGCAGGTTTCCCAGAAGGTTTCGCCAACGACATCTTATTTAACCAACGCCGCCGAAGCAAGCGCTAAAGGGGTGGAGTTGGAGTTGACGGGCCGGATAACCGCCGGTCTGACCATAATGGCCGGCATCGGCTATACCCACCTTGAGTTTGACGATTTTAAAGATGAGGACGGTGATTACCAGGGAAATAAAACGCCCTACAGTCCGGAGTACACATTTAATATCGGCGCCCAATATCGTTGGCAAAACGGCTTGTATGCCAAGGCGGATTTGGTTGGTTATGGTGACATGTATTTTGATAAAGCCAACGAGTGCAAACGGGATGCCTATCAAATCGTCAACGCTAAAATCGGATATGAGACAGAGCATTATGATATCTATCTCTACGTAAAGGTCCAATAGACCCCACCTTACTCAGGCACCAAAGTCCGAACGGCGTCATTTGCAAATGCGTCCGGATGATGAAATAACAGGTATTGGCACCGGAGCAAAGTTCCTTTCGGATATTTGGCCATGTATGGCCTGGAGAAGCTTTTTACGGATTCGTCAAAAGATTGCTTGAACCGAATGCCATATAATGAATTCATCGGCACCTTATCGTAGATGAGGGGAATACTGATCGCCACAATTACAAGACCGACCATTAAATTGCTGATGCCGATGAACTTTATCGAAAATGCCATATCCGCCCCCCTTCCCTGTGAATGGTTAGAACGCCCATTTCCGGTCTATGCCGTCATGACAATGGGAAACAAACGATAAACAATTATTTTGGAGAGAATTTCGCCAACAATCAGGGCAATGGCAAAAACCGTCACAGCAAACCTCCCCGACACATTGCAACTCACCGCAAAGGCCCGATACATTAGGGCAATCATCCAGATCATCATCACCAGCCCGGCAACCGCGACAAAAAGAAAAACCGCCATGTCCATGGAAAAATGATTCCACGACGCACTGCCGTTTAAGAGACCGACAATGAACCGGTTGGAACCTGACATCAGCGCCATCAAGGCGACCAGCAAATAAGGGATTCGCGCCAGAGCTTGCGTACCGAACACATCGATCGGGCGAGGCCGGCTTTTGGAAACAAGTTTTCCGGCTGAAAACAAAAGCACGCTCAACAATATCCACGATATGAAGTTTTCGGCGACATGGCACCATATACGCAGAGGCGGGAGCCCCATGTGAAAATCGAGGATACCGTCAAACCGAATTCCCCCTAAAAACCCGAAAATTCCAGTGAACAAAAGAGTCAACATGCCAATTGCCAAGGCCTTCGCCCCGGCCACATAGTGGAATGGATTGAACAACCAGCGACTGACTTCAACGTGTCGGCCGGAGTCTTCATCCCATGTTTTTTCATGCATCGCCATCCTCCTCGGTATCGGTGTTCTTTTTTATTTCAGCGATTCTGTCGATCAACGAGTCCAACCGGTTGCGTATGGTGGGATAGGAGAGGCGATAAACACGGGCCATCTCCTTCAAGCTGCCGCTGGCCTCGATCAACCGGATGATGAACGCCTGATCCTCCTTTGACAATCGGACCAGTATCGGCAATTCGAAACTGCCGCCGACCGTTGTTCCGCATGTACCGCACGCCAGGCGCTGCACATTGAGTTCCCCCTGGCAACTGGGGCAGATGGTTGGCAATTGTTTATGATTCAAGGAGGTCACCCTTTATTTTTTTAATGTTTGTTCGATTTATTTAATTTTATGTTTCATTTTAGTCAATATCTTTTCATATTTTCGCAAAGGTTTTCATTGTAGAGGAGGTCCTGAAGAATTCCAATTTTAACGCAGGAAAGAAAGATTGACAGATTCGTGGCGGGGAGGTACTAATCCTCTCAAATAGATAGCCATACCTAAAGTAGGCAATTCAAATTCTGGTCTCCATGGGAATCGTATGATTTATAATACATTGTGCCATGATGACCTCCCAAAATGTGAAACCCGTTGGATTTGCAGATCTTACCGCATCTACGGCGTTGGATGCCTTCCCGCATAGGGAGGGCTATAGCGGAAAGCCATCCGCCTTGTATATGCGGCAAGCTCGACAATCGCCTGCTTTAACTGTCTCTATTTTCAATTGGAATACCTTATTATGAGCACCGTCGCCTATCGACTTACCTACAGTGAGCAAAACGGGCTTTGTACCCTCGGGACAAACCGACTCGAGGGCCGGAATATCTGCTGGATCTGCCCGGCAGAGTTAGGAAAAGGACGGCTTTACAAGATCCACGTACGATCCGGAGTCGATATCTGGATCACGAACTGTTGTTTGCAAACCGGAATGGTTTTTTCCTGCGTTGACCATTCGGCCGTGGTGATTTTCAGTTTTTACCTTACCGGCAGTGCCAGAACCCACCTTGGCAGTTACAACACCAATCTGGCACCGGCCCAGGGCCAGCAAGGCATTTTTTATTTTCCCCAGCCCGTGGGCTCCAGTCGTATTGAAGCCCATATCGATTTCCAGCACGTTTCCATCATGGTCCGGCCCAACCATCTGGCCGGCTATCTTAAAGACGATCTAAATCTTTTACCGCAAAGGCTGCGTCAAATTGTCGAGGGGCGCAGCGAAACGCCCTTTTGCCGAATTGGTGAGATTACCCCGCCCATGCTTTCGGCCCTGCAGCAGATTCTGCATTGCCCGTACCATGGCATGACCCGCCGACTCTATCTGGAGAGCCGGATCATGGCCCTCATCGCCTTCCAGCTTGAGGGGCTCTCACCAGATATCAATCAGGGAAAGGACGCCGGCATCCTGCATCCGACCGACCGGCGTCGTATCGAACAGGCCCGCCAAATGCTGGTCAGCGACCTGGAGAATCCTCCCGACCTCAAGGCCCTTACCAGCAGGGTCGGCATGTCCCACACCAAACTCAACCGCTGCTTTCGCCAATTATACGGCATGACGGTCTTTGCCTTTCTCAGGAATGAACGTCTCGCCCGCGCCAGACAGATGATCGAGAACGACGGGTTCAATGTCACTGAAACCGCCCTGGCCGTGGGATACGAAAGCATCAGCCATTTTTCTCAAGCCTATAAGAAGCATTTTGGTGTATCTCCGAGTCATTGCAGACGATAGGGCACGAATGCATTAAGCGACAACATCGATTCATCAACCGACAGCATCCTTTCTTCAAAGATGATACATCCACGACATGTTCATCGGATAATCTCAAAGGAGGAAGAAAATGCTCAAGTTCGCGCGAATCGTGATGCTTGCGATAGTGGTACCCATTGTCTGGAACAATCCCCAGGCCGGGGCAAAGGAGGAGACCGTAACCCTGGAAACGGTCACCGTTACCGCCCAAAAACGGACCGAGGACGTCCAGGATGTGCCGGCCAGCATAACGACCATGACCGATACCCAGATCGAGGATGCGGCCATCACGGAGACAACCGATCTGATTCCCCTGCTTCCCAATGTGCATATGCAGCACAACTATTCGGAAAATGTCATCGTTATTCGGGGCATGTCTTCCTTCAACACCTCGATCTACTCTCCGGCCGGCGTTTACGTGGACGACGTGGCCTACCCCCTGCATTATATGCACAATCCGGAATTTTTCGATCTCGAGCGCATCGAGGTGTTGCGTGGCCCCCAGGGGACGCTTTACGGCCGGAACAGCGAGTCCGGTGTCCTTAATATTGTCACCAAGGCGCCGGGCGATCAATTCGAGGGAGAAATTTTCGGCGAGTACGGAAGCTACAATACCTACCGGATCGGGGCCAAGGCCAGCGGACCGATTGTCGACGATGTTCTCTCGTTTGGATTGGCCGTGCAGCAAAAAGCTTCCGATGGATATGTCGAAAACTTGAACGATGACGATGACAATGCCGCCGATCTGGATCACAAGAACGGTCGTTTCAATCTGAACTGGACCCCGTCGACGCGTCTCAGCCTACGGTTGATCGCCGATGCGATGGAGACCGACGATCATATGGCCGGGTACCGGTATATAGACGGACCATACGAAACCGAAGCCTATGAAGTACAGCACGATGCGGACCAGGTTTCCGAGCAAAAAGGCAACAGCCAGGCACTGCGGGTTGAATACGAGGCCGATGCCTTCACCGTGCTGTCGGTGACCAGCCGTATCGACTACAGTCACGACTATGTCAACGAAGCCGATCTGTGGAACGACCCCGACAACCGCACGGAGTCGTTCTTTTCCTATGAGGATTCTCAACTCAGCCAGGAACTGCGCTTCTCCTCGCCGGACGACAAACGGACTCTGAAATGGCTCCTGGGGTTCTATGGGTTCAAGGAAGAGACCGATATCAACTACAACTACTACGTGGTCAACAAACCGGCCTGGTATATGGCCAATCAAAGCTACATGACCCCCGTAACCGATGTGACCACCAAGGGCATGGCCGCCTTCGGGCAGGCCACCTACACCCTGCTTGACCGCCTGCATCTCACCGCCGGCCTTCGCTTCGACCATCAAAATCTCGATGGCCGGGTGTCGGGGACCTATCTCAGTATGAGAACTTTCAGTTATGAGGACTACGACCTCAACGAAGAGCAGGACTATGACGAATGGTTGCCAAAATTCTCCATGGCCTACGATATTGCCGGTACGGTCATGGCCTATGCCTCCGCCTCCAAGGGATACACCACGGGTGGTTTCAACTACTGCATGGCCCCCAGCCAGCAGACCCTGACCTATGATCCCGAATACACCTGGAACTATGAGATCGGCCTCAAGAGCCAATGGTTCGACCGGCGCCTTATCGCCAACCTGGCGCTTTTTTATATAGACATCACCGACAAACAAGTCTCGGAGGTTGACCCCGATACAGGCACGGTGGCCATCAAAAATGCCGCCGAAGCCCATTCCCAGGGCGTCGAGCTGGAGCTGACGGCAAGGCCCGTCGGCCCGCTGGAAATCAGTGCCGGCCTTGGATATACCGAGGCTCAATTCGACGATTTCAGCGCCCTGGAATGGAACGGCACCAACACCGCCCTGGTGACCAACGACTACGAAGGCAACGATCTCCCCTACGCACCGAAATTTACTTACAGTCTATCAGCTCAGTACCGTTTTCCCATGGGCATCTTCATGCGCGCCGAGCTTTATGGCAGCGACCGGTTTTACGGCAATTACGCCAACACCGCCAAGCAGGATGCCTACGAAATCGTCAATCTCCGCGTGGGATACGAAACCGAACGCTATGACGTGGTGCTCTGGGGCGAGAACGTTTTCGACGAGGAATATCTCACCTATGTCACTCCTTACGGCGCTTATAATGTTGGTGTGGACGGAGCGCCTTGTGTTTTTGGCATAACCGTTCGTTACCGTTTCTAAGACTGAAAGGGAAGACTATGAAGAAACTGCCCGATATCGACATTCAATTAGGACCGCTTCACGATATTCTCATCGGCGCCGTCAAAACCCGGGTATTGCTGGCCGGAGTGGAACTCGACGTCTTCAGTGCCACATCGTCGGCCCGTAGGGCAACCGAAGTGGCCCAAGAGCTCGGCACCCATCCGGGCAACACCGCCCTTTTGCTTGACGCCCTCACGGCCCTGGGACTGATGGAAAAACGTGACGGTGCTTATCGAACACGGAATGCATTCGCCCCGGCCTTAAGCTCAGAGAGCCCGGCCAATATCGGCCCCATGCTGAGCATGATGTATGCCATGGAGACCGAACCCATTGCCGATTTGCCGGCTCTGGTGAGAAACGGTCCTCCCCGGGAGAAAAACATCGATTTTGGAGCCGAGGAAATATGGGCCGGTTACGCCCGGGCCATGGCTAACTACCAGCGCAGCGGCATGGCCCAGAAAATGGCGGCCATGATAGCGGAGATTCCCGGATTTGCATCCTGGGAAAAAATGCTCGATCTGGGAGGCGGGCCGGGGCTGTTGTGCATCGCCATGGTCAGCCGTCATCCAAGGCTGCGGGGGGTAGTTTTCGACCAGCCGGCGGTGGCCGCCGTGGCCGAATCCTTCATCGCCGAATATGGTCTCCAGAATCGCATCCAAACCATGGGCGGCGATTATCTCAACGATCCCATCGGCGAGGGCTATGACCTGGTCTGGGCCAGTGCCACCTTAAATTTCGTACGCGGCAATCTGGTCTCCTTCTTTAAAAAAGTCCACCGCGCCGTGGCACCGGGCGGGATATTTGTCAGTCTGGCCGAAAGTATGCGCGCCGAACGCACTGAACCGGCATCCATGGTCCTGGGCACTTTGTGCCACGGTCTTATGGGACAGGATTTTCTTTTCGACGAAGGAGAAATTGCCCGGGCCATGACCGAAGCCGGCTTTTCCAGCGTCAAGAGCATTCCCGTGGAAACACCCATGATGCCCATGGTACTCGATATTGCCACCAAAGCGCTGGATTCGTGACCGGCATTGCACCGGTCACGAAGATGGTTTTTCTGCCTAAGGTCTTTTACTTACACCTAAACTGAGCGATTGCCAAGCTTGCCGCATATACAAGGCAGATGGATTTCCGCTATAGTCGGCTATGCGGGAAGACATCTAACGCCGTAGATGCGGCAAGATCGGCAACCCGCAAGGGTTCAAATTTTGGGCTGCAAAAGGGATCTGTTTGCGTTGCTATTCTTGCTAGATTTTATATGTACCAAAATTTGAATCGCTCAGTTTAGGTTACAATCCGCCAAACCCCTCATCGGAAATGGCAATGGCGGCATCGCAGGTTTCCTTTATGGATTTGAAACGGCCGGCAGTTTCGTGCAAAACGGTTTTGATAAAAAACTCAGCAGCCTTCACCTGCCCCTCATAAAAGGCTTTATCTTTTTTGGAAGCCTTGTCCAGTTTATTGGTGGCGGTCACTGCCCGCCACAACAGCATCCAGGCCATGATGACATCGCCGGTGGCGTGGAGAAAAGGAAGTGAATGGGCCAGGGCCGGTTTGATCTTGCCGGTCATGGCTTGCCCGCCCAGATGCATAGCCGCATCGCCCATGAAACCAACAAGTTTTTCGAGGCGTTCGGCGAGATCGCGTAAAACCTCGCTCTCCTTGGCCGCGTTGATGGTCATCTGGATCTCAGCCATGAAATTCATGAATACCTGGCCCTTTTTCATGGGCAGCTTGCGCCCCAGAAGATCCATGGCCTGGATTCCACTGCATCCCTCGTAGATGGACGCAATCTTACAATCCCGGGCATACTGCTCGACGGGATAATCCTTGGTGTAGCCGGCGCCGCCGTACACCTGCATGGCCTGGATACATACATCATGGCCTTTTGTGGATAGGTATTCCTTGATCAGGGGGGTGAGAAGTTCATAAAGCCCGGTATATTTTTCCCGCTCGCTTTCATCTTCGGAAGACTCGCCTTTGATGCCCACAGCGGTTGTATAGTAGAAGAAACTCCGCATGCCGTCGACCATGGCTTTCATCCACAAAAGGTTGCGACGAACATCGGGATGGTTGATAATGGGCACCGACGGGGCGGCATGATCCATGAGGTTGTCGACATCACGCCCCTGAACGCGTATCCTGGCGTAGTTCAAGGCCGACAGATATGCGGCGGATGCATAGGAAAGCGCCTGAAGACCGGTGGCCATGCGGGCCTCGTTCATCATGTTGAACATGATCTTCATGCCCTGCTTCTCTTCTCCCAAAAGATAGCCGATGCATTTCCCCTTGGCCCCCATGTTCATGCTGCACGTGGCGCTGCCGTGAATGCCGTGTTTTTCTTCCACGCCGGTGCAGACGATATCGTTCCGCTCACCAGGGCTGCCGTCTTCATTCACTAAAAATTTGGGCACGACAAAAATCGAAATTCCCTTGGTACCGTTCTCATGCCCCTCGACGCGCGCCAGCACCGGATGGATGATGTTCTCGCACAGGTCGTGTTCGCCGTTGGTGATAAAAATTTTGTTACCGGCAATCGAATAGGTACCGTCTTCGTTTTTAACGGCTGTGGTTTCGAGCGCCCCAACATCCGAACCGGCGGAAGGCTCGGTGAGCAGCATGGTGCCGCCCCATTTACCCGAGACGATCTTCTCAACATAAGTCTTCTTCAACTCCGGCGTGCCGTATTTTTGAATCATTCCGGCAGTACTTCCGCCCATGGCGGCATATGTATAAAGCGACCAGTTGGCGCCCATGAAATATTCAATGGCCGCGGTGGCCGCAAAAGGAGGCGCCCCTTGACCGCCCATCTCCTCTTCGACCGCCAGGCATCCCCACTCGCCATCGAGCAACAGGCCATACGGACGTTTGAAGCATTCAGGAACCGCGACCTGGCCTTGATCGAATCGGACGCCGATCTCATCGCCTTCGGAAAGGGTCGGCAGGAGCTCCTTGACGGCCAGATTGCGGGCTTCATTGATGATCAGATCGCAGGTTTTTTTATCGAACCCCGCAAACACGGGGAGATTAAGCAGCTTCGCGGAATCAAGCTGTTCCCAGATGACAAAATCCAAATCTCTTCGGTCAGCTAACTGTTGTGCCATGTAGTACTCCTCTTGTTGGTTGGTCCTTTTTTAGTGATTAAGAACAGGTCGACTGTATATTCGTGTCACACGGTGATGTCACCCTTGCGCATGGTCTCGGTAGGCTTGAAAATATCGAGATTGAACCTGTCGTGAAGTTCTTCCAGTTTGGAGATAAGCGTAGGATAGCCACAACTTTTGGCCAATGCGAAGGGTCCCAGGGGAGAGCCGCCGCCGTTGACCATGGCCAGGTCGATCTGTTTGGGATCGCTGCAAACGCCTTCGTCCAAAAGTTTGGTGGCTTCGTTGACTTGCAGTGCGATCAAGTGGTTGATGTCGTATTCCAAAGTGGCTTTGCCAGGATCGATTTGAGGACGTCCTGCGGACCAGTCGTAAAATCCCCGGCCGGTTTTCTTGCCCAGTTTGTTCTCTTCGATCATTTTGAGGAAGGCTTCACACGGCCGATATTCCGGGGAAAGCGCCTCGGCCATGTACATCAGACCGTGCACGTTGATGTCGTTGCCCACATAATCGGAAAGCTCGAACAATCCCATGGGCATGAACGCCTTCAGGGCCGCATCGAATGCCTCGGGCGACGGGTTGCCGGCCTCGACGATTTTGTTCAACAGCGCACAGGCCGGTGCATTGACCCGGTTGTAGATAAAGCTTGGCGAATCTTTCTCAACGATCACGGGAACCTTGCCAATCTTTTTGGCAAGATCGTATCCGACCTGAACCGCTGCATCGCTGGTGGCGTCGCCCTTGATCACCTCGACCAGTTTCATGAGAATCGCGGGGTTGAAAAAATGGTAGCCGATCACCCGGTCCTCGCGCCCGGTGGCCTTGGCGATTTTGGAAATGCTCATGTTCGACGTATTGGAGGCCAGAATCGCATGGCTGGGCGCGTAGCGGTCCAAATCCTCGAAGACACTCTTCTTGATCTCCATCTTCTCCGGGACGGCCTCGATAATGAAATCGGCATCCTGCACCGCTTCTTTCATTTCCACCGTGCAGATCAAGCGGTTCATGGCCTCGGCATAAGCCTCGGAAGTCATTTTGCCCTTGGCCACGAATTTCTCGAAGCTTTTGCGAATACCGATCACGCCTCGATCGACGAACGCCTGCTGAATGTCCCGAAGGGTGACGGTATAGCCGGCAATGAGAAAACAGGCGGCAATGCCGTGTCCCATGTCGCCGGCACCGATGACAGCGATCTTTTTAACGTCTTGCGTGTTCATGATACGATCCTTTGCCATTCCCCCTACAAATTGTAGAGTGTTGAGTTGCACTATATAATTTTACCCTTTTGTCGCTTAGTGAATTTCATCCACCATGTCAATAATTATTTCAGGCTATCTACTTGAATATACGTTCGAACATCGTGTAGTATCAATACACACGATACAAATCCGTCCATTCTCCCGGAAGGAAGGCAATGAAAATCAGTCAACTGGTCAAAAAGACCAACGTCCCCAAGGAAACCATCCATTTCTACATCCGCGAAGGCGCCTTGCCCAAGCCGCGCAAACTTGGCCGTAACACCGCCGATTATGGCGAGGAAACGGTGGAGCAGATCCAGCTTATCAAAGACTTGCAGGACAACTATTTTCTACCCTTGTCCGAAATCAAAAAGATCCTCAAAAAGCAGCGCAAGCTTTCGGAGATAGACAAAATCAAGTTCAAGTTCATTGCCAAAAGCCGTTGGCCCATCGACCAGATCTCCCTCGACTCCATCGAAGGTGCGGAGGCCTTCATGCAAACCACGGGCATGTCGTCAAAATGGCTGGATAAAATGCAGGAGTGGGAAATTCTCACACCAACTCATAAAGACGGGAAAACATTTTACGCGCCCGAGGATGTCATTATCGGGAAACTGGTCGTGGAATTGGACCGGTTGGGGGTTGGCCCCAAGGACGGCTATGACCCCAAGGATCTGAAACTATATGTCGACTTTGTCAGGGAGGTCGTCCTGCCAACCCACATGGCTTTTTTCGAACGCCACCTGCACCTGTTGAAATCGCCGGAATTTCAGGAAAAGGAAATCAAACTGATAGAAACCATCGGCCTTTTTTTCTATCATTTATACAGAAAGACCATCAAAGACGAAATCATCCGGATCATCGATGGCATGGACTGACAGGGTCGCCAATCGATTGCCCAAAGCCTGATTTTCACCGACCGTTGTTTTTTTGGTTACCCATCCTTTTCATGACAAAAATGCAATCATAAAGTATGATTTAAACAATAAATCGCAAAATGCAATTGCATTTATTTCGGTCATGTGAAAGGGTGGTGTCCATTGAAGGAGAGCGCCTAATCCATGAGTCAAGACCAAACAAATCCCCCCATCGAGGAAAACGCCGCCAAGCTGTCCCAGGATGCCTATCAGGACATTAGGCGGATGATATTCTTCAACGAATTCCGTCCCGGCCAGCAGGTTTCCGCCCGAAAACTTGCCTCTCAGCAGGAGATGAGCCTGACCCCGGTCTTCCAGGCGCTCAAGATATTGGAGCACAACGGAATCCTCCGGCATGAAACCAACCGGGGGTTTTTCGTGGCCAAGATCACGCCTCACGAGGTGGAGGAGGTCTACCGGCTTCGCGAGCTCATTGAGGTCAGCCTGGTTCCCCACGTCATCGCGGCTTTGGACGAAAACGGCGAACGTCTGCTACGAGAAGCGCTGGCGGCCTATTTCGAGGCGAGCAGGAGCAAGCCCATCAAGGTCAGACTGGCCAAGGACATGGCTTTCCACATGACCATGGCCAAGCTCTCCGGGCAGGGCATTTCCGTTTGGATCCTTAGATACCTCTACGATCTGTTGTACCTGCGCTACGACAACGACCTGATTTCCTATCGCCCCAACGATGCCTCCGGCAAGGAGCACCAGGCCATTTTCGAGGCCGTGATTTCCCGGGACGTGGAGAAGACCCAGGCGGTCGTGCGGAACCACATCCGAATCATTTGCAAGGGAACGTTAAGGGAAATGCAAGAAATGAAGCAGGAAATCGAATCCATGGATTTTTAGGCAGCCCGTCGCCCAAGGCCCCGGTCCGGCGGCGCATACGGAGCTTTTCATGAAAGGAAGAGAGGAGAATGGTAATGCGAATCTTTCAGAGTAAAAAAGGCAATGTGTTCGGGATTGCGGTGTTATCTCTTTTATTGGCCTTTATCGTCGGATCCCCCGCCTTCGGTGAAACGCCCATGGCCGGCGGGACCCTGCGGCTTGCCGCGCCCTACGGATCGGCGTTGAAAAGCCTCGATCCCCATGTGACCTACCGTTCCCAGGATCTGGTGGTTGCCAAGGCCTTTCATAGGGCCCTGTACACCTGGGATTCGGCTCAAAACGCACCGGCATTGGATCTGGCCGAATCGGTCACCCAGGACGACAGCGGCAAGGTCTTCACCTACAAGCTGCTCAAGAACGTCTACTTTCACAACGGCCGTAAGATGACCGCCGACGATGTGATCTGGTCCTACACCCGCGTCATGGATCCGACCAAGGGCTATCCCGGAGCGACCATGATCGGCACCATCGAAGGGGCGCAGGCCTATGCCAAGGGCGAGGCCAAAACCATCTCCGGATTGAAAAAGATCGACGACTTCACGCTCCAGATCACCTTCGCCGATTACATGGATCCGGGCATGCTGCTGTCCGAAGCGATTACCGCCATCTTGCCCAAGGAAGAAGTCGAAAAGGAATCCTTTCTTCTTCATCCGGTGGGGCTCGGTCCCTTCAAGTTCGTCGAACACGTTGAAGGCTCACGGATCGTTGGCGAGAAGTTCGACAAATACTACAAACCCGGCAAGCCCTATGCGGACCGCGTGGAATTCACCATCACCAGTGATTACAGCGTGCTGGACATGGCCTTTCGAGCCGGTGAAATTGACGCCACGGTGCTTTCCAGCAACGCCTACCCGGCCTACAAGATGGACCCCGAGCTTTCCAAGGGGCTGATCGAGGTTCCCGAGCTGTTCACCCGCCACATGGGATTCAACACCGAGAAAAAGCCCTTTGACGACAAACGCGTCCGTCAGGCTTTCAACTATGCCGTGGATCGTGACATCATCATCAAGAAGCTGCTCAAGAACAAGGCTTTCAAGGCCACTGGCTGGCTGCCCTCCACCTCGATCGCGTTCGATAAAAACCTCAAGCCCTATCCCTACGATCCGGAAAAGGCCAAGGCCCTTCTCAAGGAAGCCGGGTATCCGGACGGTTTCGAATTTGAAGCCACCCTCAAGGACAGCACCGCCAGCTTGGGCGTATTCGAAGCCATGCTGCCCTTTCTGGAAAAAGTCGGGCTGCACGGCAAGGCCAAGGTGGTAGAGGCCGGCGTTCTGATGGATGCCATGAATACCGGCAAGGCTGATGTCTGGTTCCGTTCCACAGGCACCGGGCCGGACCCGCTGAAAGCCCTGCGCTGCTTCGACAGCCGGATTCCGCGTACCGGGGGCAACCCATTCGCCTACAAAGATGCAACCTTCGACGCCATGCTGGACAAAATCGCCGCGACCCGGGATTCGGCCAAGCGCATCGCGCTGTTGAAAAAAGCCGACGCCTACATCCTGGATGCCGCGCCGGTCTGGTTCAACAATTACAACAAGGCCGTGGTGGCGACCCAGCCCTGGATCCACAATGTGGATGCCAATGTGACCGAAGCCGCCATCATAGAAGTCGATTCCATGTGGTTGGATGAGAATTCACCGTCAAGGAAATAGTTTTCCTAATGTTAGCCCTTTTATGTAAACGCCTGCTCCAGTCGGTGGCGACGGTGATGATCGTCGTCACCCTGGTATTTCTCTTGTTCAGTGTCATTCCGGGGACCTTCGCCACCTCTCTCATGGGAGACAAGCGAGCCCTCGATCCGGCAGTGGTGGAGCGCACCAAGAAAGAACTGGGGATTGACAAACCCCTGCCCGAGCGTTTTGCCGCCTACGTGGGCAATCTGGCGCGGGGCGACCTGGGGACCTCCTTTTCCAGCCGGCGACCCGTGGTGGATCTGCTGCGCGCCCGCGTGATGGCTTCCTTTAAGCTGGCCTGCGCCGCCATCGCCTTTGCCATCGTCCTCGGCCTGCCTCTGGGCTTCCTGGCCGCCATGCGCGCCGGCAGGCTGACGGACACCGCCACCATGATGGTCGCCGTATCGGGCCTTTCCATTCCGGGGTTCTGGTTCGGGCTTCTGGCCATGTATCTTTTTTCCCTCAAGCTCGGGCTTTTGCCGACCTTCGGGTACGGCAACGGCGGCCTGCGCAACCTGATCCTGCCGGCGCTGACCCTGGGGTTGGCCCCCATGGCGCTTCTGGCCCGGACCACCCGCGCGGCGGTGCTGGAAACCCTGAATTCCGATTTCATCCGAACCGCCCGCTCCAAGGGCATGAGCGAGACGCGCGTGGTGTTCAAACACCTGGCGCGCAATGCCTTCGTGATCATCCTGACAACCATCGGGCTGCAATTCGGTTCCATGTTGGGCGGCTCGGTGGTGGTCGAAAAGCTGTTCGCCTGGCCCGGCGTCGGGTCCATGCTGATCGATTCGGTGGGGCTGCGGGACATCCCGGCGGTACAGGGGTGTATCCTGGTGATCGTCCTTTTCTTCCTGATCGTCAACACCTTGGTGGACATCGCCTATCTGGTGATCGATCCCAGGATCCGGTACCAATAATGAGGCGGCCATGAAAAGAGTGAACTGGAATCTGATTGTGGGCGCCGGATTGATCCTGATCGTTGTTTTGACGGCGATTTTCGCGCCGGTCATCGCCCCCCACGACCCCGTCAAGGACGCCAACCTGATATACTCCGAGGAGCCGCCCAGTGCTGCGTTCTGGATGGGGACGGACGAGCAGGGCAGGGACATTTTCTCGCGTATCGTCTACGGCGCACGCATTTCCCTGATGATCGGCCTGGTTGTGCAGATGATGAATACCATGATCGGCGTTTCCCTGGGGCTGTCGGCCGGATATGTCGGCGGATGGTGGGATGAATGCGTCATGGGTATGACCGGCCTGATTCTCTCCATCCCCACGGTGGTCTTTGCCCTGGCCCTGATGGCCATTCTCGGCCCGGGTATCGGCAGCCTGTTGGTGGCCCTGGGCATGACCGACTGGGCTTACAGTTGCCGTATCTCCCGGGCCCAGGTGTTGTCACTCAAGTCCCAGCCCTATATCCAGGCCTCCCTCACCCTGGGGTTCGGTCGGCTGCACATCATGTTTCGGGAGCTTTTGCCCAACATGATAGGCCCCATTATTGTTATTGCCACCATGGGCGTGGGGTCGGCCATCATGGCCGAGGCGGCGCTCTCCTTTTTGGGACTGGGTGTCGTGCCTCCGGCGCCCAGTTGGGGCGGGATGCTGGCCAAGGCGCGTGAGCAGCTCATGTTCGCCCCGTGGCTGTCGGTGTTTCCGGGGCTGGCCCTGTTTGTCACCGTGCTCGGTTTCAATCTTCTCGGGGACGGGCTGCGGGATTTTCTCGATCCCCACGGCAAGGTGGTTAAAAGATGAATACAAAACCGGTACTCGCCATAGACAATCTCTCCATCGCCGTCGACGTGGACGGCAAGCCCTGCCCGGCCGTCGAAGGGGTCTCTTTTGCCATCGAGCGGGGGGAGGTCTTTGGTCTGGTGGGAGAATCCGGTTGCGGCAAAAGCCTCACCGCCCTGGCCATTGTCGGTCTTTTAGGCAAGGGGCTCGGCATTGCCGGCGGCTCGGTCGGCTTCGAGGGACAACCCATCGAAAACCTGAAAACCAGCGGCATGCGGCGCCTGCGCGGCAATCGTATCTCCATGATTTTTCAGGAACCGATGACCGCCCTCAATCCGCTGATGACCGTGGGCGATCAGATCGGCGAGATGTTTGTGCTGCACCAGGGGCTCAAGATGCGCGATGCCCGCAAAAAGGCCATCGAAGCCCTGGAACAGGTGCAGGTGCCCAGCCCCCGGCGCCGGGTTCACAACTACCCGCACCAACTTTCCGGCGGCATGCGCCAGCGGATCATGATTGCCATCGCCCTGGCGTGCAACCCGGCCCTGCTTATCGCCGACGAACCCACCACGGCCCTGGATGTAACCATTCAGGCCGAAATCGTGGAGCTGATTCTGGAGCTGTGCAACGCCCGGGGCACGGCGGTGTTGATGATTTCTCACGACCTGGGCCTGGTGGCGCGCATGTGCCGCCGAGTGGCGGTGATGTACGCCGGCAGAATTGTTGAAGAGCAATCCGGCAGCGCCATTTTTACCGATCCGCAACATCCCTACACGCGGGGACTGATCGGTTCGCTGCCGCGCCTGGGCGACCGCCTGAAAAAAGGACGCGACCGCTTGAACGAAATCAGCGGCACGGTTCCCTCGATTCTGAAATTTACGGAGGGCTGCCGGTTCCGCCCGCGCTGCGCCGAGGCCATGGACCCATGCCGGCTAAGCTCGCCGCACCGAACCCCCGTCGCCAGTGGGTATGTGAGGTGTCACCGGCATGGATAAGATTGACGATTTCGTAAAAAAACCGATATCGGCGTTACGCTTCATCCCTCGTCATTGCGGAGTACTATAGGGTACGCCTCATTCCTCGGGATTCGCAAGCCTTGATCTCGAGCTTTTTACAAAATCGTCTGAAACAGGGCCTTTATGAGGTTATCGACAATGAAAAAAGACCAGGACCCATTGTTGCGAGTCGAGAATCTCGCCGTCCACTATGCGGTAAAAAACCGCAGCGGATTCGGGTCGTGTCCCCTGAAAGCCGTGGATGGAATCGATCTGTCGCTTTGCGCCGGCCAATGCCTGGGACTGGTGGGCGAATCCGGTTGCGGAAAATCAACCCTGGCCCAGGCCATCATGGGGCTTGTCCCCATCACCCGGGGATGCATTGTTCTGGACGGCATTGACGTGGCCACGGCCAGGCAGGCGGATCGAAAAGTGCGCGCCCGGTGCGTGCAGATGGTGTTCCAGGACCCCTTTGCATCGCTTAATCCACGCATGACCGTTCACCAGACCCTGGCGCTGCCGCTGACCCTGCACGGGGTGTCGGATCAAGACGAATGCGAGGCGCGCGTGGCCGAAATGCTCGCCAAGGTCGGCTTGAAACCCGAGCAGGGCCGCCGCTACCCCCACGAGTTCTCCGGTGGCCAGCGCCAGCGTATCTGCATTGCCCGGGCCCTGATTCTCAACCCTAAACTGGTAATCTGCGACGAGCCGGTGTCGGCCCTGGATGTTTCCATCCGGGCCCAGATCATCAATCTGCTGTTGGATTTGAAAGACGAATTGAATATCGCCCTGGTTATGATTTCCCACGACCTGGGGGTGGTGGAGCACATGAGCGACCGCATCGCCGTCATGTATCTGGGGCATATCGTGGAGGAAGGGGACTGGCGCTCTATTTTCACCCGGCCGTCGCATCCCTACACACGGGCCCTGATCGACGCCATTCCCGATCCCATGAATCCGACGTCCCTATCGATCCGCATGACCGGAGAGACCCCCTCCGCCCTGAAGCCGCCATCCGGATGTCCCTTTCATCCCCGCTGCCGGGAAAGCCTGGGCGACCGCTGCCGGGAGAACGGAATCCCAATGTTTACCCGCATCGGCGACGATCACCGAGCGCGTTGTCACCTGTTAAACGCATCCTAAAAGACGAGAAACAACCATGTCTGAATCTACCTTGCCGCCCGCCGAGGATATCGCCCGACGGTTGATCCGGTGCTTCGATGGAAACATCGGACCCGACGATTTCGGTTTTGTCTACCGGGTCTATGACCAGCCACCCCGCAACGCGCCGGATCGCTTTACGGACAGCGCCGTGCATGGCTACCGGGCCGAGGAGCCCTTTTATCCGGCCAGCGTCATCAAGCTGTTTTTCATGGTGGCGCTGCTCAAACGGGTCAAGGACGGCGAGCTTGTCCTGGACCGCGAGGATGAGCGCGCCCTGGCCGACATGATCCGGGTTTCCAGCAACGATGCCACCCAGTACCTCGTGTGCCGGATCACGGATGCCTGGGGCGGCAAGCCCTTGCCGCAACTGGAGATGACAACGTGGTGGGAGAAACGCGCCTGGGTGCAGCGTTATTTTGAAAGTTACAACTGGCCG
The DNA here is from genome assembly GCA_963668455.2 of uncultured Desulfosarcina sp. Lineage (GTDB taxonomy): Bacteria > Desulfobacterota > Desulfobacteria > Desulfobacterales > Desulfosarcinaceae > Desulfosarcina. The sequence continues at coordinate 431,419 of CAXXOY010000004.1, read as the reverse complement.
GAATTTTCTCCCATAAGGGTGCTTCACGCCACCTATGAGGAGTGCCCCTACGGCCGGGACCGGATCGCCCGCGATTTGTATGGCATGAATGTGCTCACCCCCCTGGCTGCGGCGAGCATGATGCACGCCATCGCCGCCGGTCGGGTGATCGATGCACCCACCTCGCAGCGTATGCTGACATTGCTCTCCCGGGATTGGCAGCGCCAGGAAGGCGATCATGCGGGGAATCAGGTCCACGGGTTTTTGGGCGCGGCCGTGCCGAAAGGGATCCGGATCTGGTCCAAGGGCGGGCATACCAGCACCACGCGCCATGATCTGGCTTACATGGAGGATAAAGAGGGCCGCGCCATGACCGTGGCGGCCTTTACCCGGGGAGCGTTCTGTTCCGGCAGCATGACGGTGCTCGGCACCCTGGGAGAGCTCATTCTTGAAGCAAGCCGCTTTGAAGGATGATAAACAAGAGGAAAAAACAATGCCTGAATTAGATATAGCGTTTTACCAATGGTTGGTGGACACGAGACGAGAATTTCACCGGCACCCGGAAATCCAATTCAAAGAGATCGAGACCACCCGGAGGATTCGGGAAATTCTCGACGGCCTGGACATCGAGAACACCGGTTTCGACGACATGACCGGCGCCGTAGGCCTGATTCGCGGGGGCAAACCGGGCAAGACCATTGGGCTGCGCGCCGACATCGACGCCCTGCCCATTCTGGAACAGACCGATGTTCCCTTTAAATCCCGAACCCCCGGGATGATGCACGCCTGCGGCCATGACGCCCACACCACCATCATGCTCGGCGTGGCCAAATACCTGGTGGAAAGCGGCCGGGTCAAGGAGATGGCCGGCAACGTCAAGCTGCTTTTCGAGCCGGCCGAGGAGGGCGATGGTGGCGCGGATCCGATGATCAAGAAGGGGGCGCTGGAAGACCCCCATGTGGACCGCGTGTTGGCCTGCCATGTGGCGCCCAATCTGAAAGTGGGCACGGCCGGACTGTTCCGTTCCCAGAGCCATGCCTCCACGGATCCCTTTCAACTGGTCATCGAGGGCAAAAGCGGCCATGGCGGGCATCCCCACGAGGCCGTGGACCCGATTGTCGCGGGGGCCTATTTCATCACCGCCCTGCAGACCATCGTGGCCCGCAACGTGAATCCCCTGGACACGGCGGTCGTCCACATCGGTCGTTTCGTGGCCGGCGAGGCGGGCAACGCGGTTCCGCCCCGGGCCGAACTGGCCGGTGGTGTCCGGGCGCTGAACCCCGAGGTGCGCGAGGTGCTGCTCAAAAGGCTCCAGGAAATCATTTCCGGCCTGGAGACCGGCTTCGGCGTAAAATGCCGGTTGAAATTCCTGCCCGGATACCCGCCCTGCATCAACGACACGGAAGTTTCGGCCTTTCTCCACGAGATCGGCAGCCGGATACTGGGAGAAGAGAACATCAGCTGGCTTCAACCCTCCACCGGGGCCGAGGATTTCTCCTTCTTCACCAAGGCCAGGCCCGGCGCCATGATCATGCTGGGGTGCCGCAACGAGGAAAAGGACATCGTCCATCCACTGCACTCGGCCCTGTTTAATCTCGACGAGCAGGTACTTTCGGTGGGCGTACGAATTTTCAGCGAGGCGGTCTGCCGGTTCTGCGGCTGTTGATCGGGGAGGCTTTTTCCAGGAGAACACGATGTTCGATCTAAGCATCATTAACGGAATTGTTGTAGACGGCAGTGGTGGCCGACCCTATGCGGCCGATATCGGCATTTCGCGGGGACGCATTTGTTTCATCGGCAAGTCCGCGCCCCAAGCCAAAACCGTCATCGACGCCGCCGGGCGCCGTGTCGCCCCCGGATTCATCGACATGCATTCCCACTCCGATTTCTCGGTGCTGGCCGACCCACGCCTGGAAAGCAAGATTCGGCAGGGCATCACCACGGAGGTGATCGGCAATTGCGGGGAATCGGCCGCACCGGTGACAAACGAGCGGCTGAATCTGATCAACGAACGCAACCCTATCGAGAAATATGGCCTTGATTGGGACTGGCTGAGTATGGGGGAGTACTTCTCCCGCATCCGGCGCCAGGGCACGGCGCTCAACATCGCCGGTCTGGTGGGGCACAACACGATACGCGCGGCGGTCATGGGCTATGCCGAGCGGGCACCCGATCAGACCGAATTAAGACAGATGCAGACCCTGCTGGCCCATGCCCTGGAAGAGGGCGCCCGGGGGCTGTCCAGCGGATTGATCTACCCGCCAGGCTGCTACGCCCGATCGGACGAACTGATCGCCCTGGCCCGTATCGTCGCCGAGCACGACGGGTTCTACGCCACCCACATGCGCAACGAGGGCGACCGGCTGGTGGAGTCGGTCACGGAGACCATTGCCATCGCGGAACAGGCCGGTGTTCCGGTTCACATCTCCCACCACAAGGCCACGGGAGAGAATAACTGGGGCAAGGTCAACATAACCCTGGCCCTGATCGACGCGGCCAACCAAAAGGGCCTTGACGTTACCGCCGACCAATACCCCTACACCGCCTCCTCCACGTGCCTGACTTCCATGCTTCCCAATTGGGCGCTGGAAGGCACGCTGGCCGATGTGCTTGGGCGCCTGCAAAGCCAAACCATACGCGAACGATTGAGAAACGAGACCAGGGTGCGGTCCAGCTATTTCGCGAACACCTGGATCTCCCAGTGCAAGGGCTGCCCGCGATACGAAGGCATGAATCTGGAGGCAATTGCCGGAGAAAGCGGGAAAGATCCCCTTGAGGCGGCGTTGGACCTCTTGATCCAGGAGAAAACCCTCGTGCAAATCGTCAGTTTTTCCATGTCTGAAACGGATGTGCACACGGTGATGCGCCACCCCGGGATCATGGTGGGCACCGATGGCGAGGCTTTCGCGAACGTTGGCCCGATGCGCAAGGGTAAGCCCCACCCGCGCGCCTACGGAACCTTCCCGAGAATTCTCGGCAAGTACGTGCGCGATGAGAAGGTGCTATCCCTGGCTGCGGCCATACGAAAGATGACTGCCTTGCCGGCGCGGCGATTGGGTCTTATTGACCGGGGACTGATCGCCGAGGGTTGTTGGGCCGATATCACGGTATTCGACGCGGACACCATTCGGGACCGGGCCACCTTCAGCGATCCCCACCAGTATCCCAGCGGCATTGACGCGGTTCTGGTCAACGGCCGGTGTGTGGTCCTTGAGGGGGAACATACCGGACGTTTGCCGGGAAAGATTCTTTAAAAGGAGAGCCCCCATGAAAACCATCTGCGTCACCGACTCCGGGATGGGCGGGCTGTCCGTTTGCGCCGAATTGGTAAAAGCCTTGAAGCAGGCGCGCAAGGGTGCCGACATCGTTTATTTCAACGCCTGTTATGCCGACGATTTGGGATACAATGCCATTGCCCGCCGAAGCGGGAAGATCGCGATGTTCGACCGGGCGCTTGCCGGGATGGAGCACCATTGCCGGCCCGATGAAATTCTCGTGGCATGCAATACCCTGTCGGTTCTATTGGAGGAAACCGCCTTTGCCGCCCGGCGGCCGGAAATCGCCAGGAGCATCGTGGACGCCGCCGTGGCGCTGGTTCGAGAGCGTGTGTCGCCAACGGAGCGCATCACGGTTTTCGGAACCGAAACGACCACCAGCGAGAACACTTATCTGAAACGGCTGACGGACGCCGGCTGGTCCCCTTCCCACATCGACCAGATCGCTTGTCCCGGCCTTCAGACCAGCATCTCCAACCAGGACCGGGTTGAGGAAAAAGTGGCCGCATTTACCCGCGACGCGGACAAGGCTTCCTGGTACCTGCTGGCCTGCACCCACTTCGGTATCCGCGCCGACGCTTTCAATCATCCCAAAATTCTGGACCCCAACCGGGCCATGGCCCAGGAGGCCTGCGACCGGATAGCGGCCACCGGCCCCATCACGCTGAACATGGTTTCCCGCTACCGGCCCACCCCCAATGAGTTGACCACCTGGGCAACGCTGTTGGACGAACCCGGGACGGTTGCCATGCTGCGCGGAAACAGGGTTGATTCGACTCTTTTTTAAGGACAATAGAGGCAAGCTACTCGCGCTTTTTCGCTCCAAATCAAAACAAAATTGTGGATGTGGACGAATCCATCCCCAAATCCGAGTAGAAGTTATTTTAAAATGGCCCTCTCGCTCCCATACGCCGCATGAGCGCGCCAGCAACGAAATGGGAAGCTCCATGCAAGACCAACCCCAACCGCCGTTACTCGAAATGCGCGGCATCACCAAAAGGTTCGGTGCCGTCACGGCCAACGACGGCATTGATCTGACCCTGGCGGCCGGCGAGATTGTAGGCCTGTTGGGAGAAAACGGTGCCGGCAAGACCACCCTAATGAATATTCTCTTCGGGGCCTACGACGCCGACGTCGGCATAAAGGCGACCAACAGCGCCATCCGCACCGGCACGCTTTCCGGCGGGAATCTGCAAAAAGCCCTGCTTGCCCGGGAACTGGCCTGGAACCCACGGATCCTGCTGGCGGTTCAAGCGCTTCTGGATGTGCGCGAGAAATTCAAACCCCATATCGATCTGCAACTGGTTGCTTTTCCCCAGGACGGCGTATTGCGCAGCCCCGGCGCCATGGAGAATTTGAAACGTGCGCTGGACATGGGCGTGGACGTGGTGGGCGGCATTCCTCACTTCGAGCGCACCATGGATCAGGGCGCCGAATCGATTCGCCGGTTATGCGAGTTAGCCGCCGAGCGCGGTCTTCTGGTGGACATGCACTGCGACGAGAGCGACGATCCCTGGTCCCGGCACATCGAAACCCTCACGTTCCAGGCCCAGCGACTGGGTCTCCACGGGCGGGTGGCCGGTTCTCACCTGACCAGCATGCACTCAATGGACAACTACTACGTCTCCAAGCTGCTGCCACTCATGGCCGAGGCCAGGATGCATGCCGTGGCCAACCCGTTGATCAACATCACCCTGCAGGGCCGGCACGACACCTACCCCAAACGTCGCGGCTTGACCCGCGTAAAAGAAATGCTCACCGCCGGCATCAATGTGGCCTTCGGCCACGACTGTGTCATGGATCCCTGGTACAGCTTCGGCTCCCACGACATGTTGGAAGTGGCCCATATGGGCCTGCACGTGGCCCAGATGACCGGCACCAGGGAAATCGAGCAAATCTTCGATGCGGTAACCGTCAACGGCGCACGCGCCATGAACCTGGACGGCTATGGCCTCACGCCGGGCTGCCGGGCCGACATGGTCGAGCTTCAGGCCGGGAGCGTTTTTGATGCCATCCGTCTCAGGCCGGCCCGCTTGCACGTCATCCGGCGGGGGAAAGTCATCGCCCGAACCAAACCCGTGGTGAGCCGGGTGGTGCTGGAAAACGGCCCGGCGGTCGATGTCGATTTTCTTTTGTAATACTTCCGGTTGTTATTACAGACCTGCTTCCGCCAATAATTCCCGCAGCATCGTCTGCCGCTTGGAGGTGTCCTGGTTATGCACCGCCATGGCCATGGCCTTGCGGGTTCCCACGAGAATGGCCAGGCGCCGGGCGCGGGTCAGGCCGGTGTAGATCAGGTTGCGAAACAGCATTTTGAAGTGCTGGGTCAGCACGGGCAAAATAACGATTTCAAATTCGCTGCCCTGGGATTTGTGTATGGTGATGGCATAGGCCAGGTCCAACTCGACGATATCGTCACGCTGGTACTCCACCAGCCGGCCATCCGGAAAAAAACTCACCGCAAGCGTCAGGGCCTCGTTGTCGATGCCCGTAATCCGGCCGATGTCCCCGTTGAATACGCCCAGATCGTAGTTGTTGCGCCTATGGATCACCCGGTCGCCCACCCGAAAAATCCGTTCCCCCACCTTTACTTCCGGCTTTCCCGATCCGGGCGGATTGGTCGCTCCCTGCAGCATGGCGTTAAGGGCCACCGTGCCCAGGCTGCCGCGCGTCATGGGGGAAAGCACCTGAATTTCACTCGCCCCGTCCCTGTATTTGGGAATCCACTCGACGCAAAGTTTGCGCACGATATCCACCGCCGACAACCCGTAGCGCAGGGAGGACCAGGGATGTACCTTCTTGAGAACCGCCACCAGTTCAGCCACCCGGTTGTCCGCTTGCAACACCCGGTCAAGGTCCACATGCTCGAATTGTCTGGGAATGGTCAACTCGGTTTCGTAAGGCACGACCTGCTCGGCGACACGAAACTCGTATGGGTTATCGCTTTGCGCAAGTGCCATCTCTCCATCCAAGCGATTTTCGAAATGGCGTTTGACCCGGCCGACAAAGCCGATCTGGGCCTTAGTGGCCTCGTCGGAATCCATGAAAAAACAATCCGCCCCGTTGGTCCACAGATCCGGTTTTTCAAAAGGCGAGTCGATGTACGGCAACTCTCCGGCATTGATCTGATGGGCATAACGAATGATCAGGGATTGGGCTGCCTGCCTGAAAACCCGGGTCAGGCGGAAACAAGGGACCTGGTTCGAGGCAATGATATCACGCAGCACATTGCCGGCGCCCACCGACGGCAGTTGGTCGGCATCGCCGATGAAAAGCGCCCGACAGCCGTCGGGCAGGGCCTTGAGCAGCGATGCGCTGAGGTTGATGTCCAGCATGGAGCATTCGTCGACGATGAGAACATCGGCTTCCAGCGGGTTTTCCTCGCCCCGCTTAAACCCGCCCATCTGCCACTCCAGAAGACGATGGATGGTCTTTGATTCCCGACCGATCACATCGCTCATGCGCTGGGCCGCCCGGCCGGTGGGCGCGGCCAGCACCACCCGGCAGCCCATGGCTTCCAGCAGCTTGACCAGAACCAATGTGGTGGTGGTCTTGCCCACGCCGGGACCGCCGGTCAGCACGCTGAACCGTCGCCCCACGATGCCCTCCACGGCCGCGGCCTGTTCCTCGCTCAAGGCGATCGCGTTTGCCTGGCAGTACTGTTCCATCCAGCGTCGAACCCGCTCAAGGTCGACCGGCACGCCGCCGGTCATGGCGGAAATCCTGCGCGCCACGGTCAGTTCGTCGAAATAGAGCGACCTGGCATAATAGCATCGCGTGATCACGCCGTCATCGGCACCGCGATTACGCGCCATCAGCTGCCGGTCGGCCTCCATCTCCTGCAAAAGGTCCGGCAGACGATGAGCGAGATCCAGATCCAAAAGCGTATTGACCTGGTCAAGCACCTGCTCGCCGGTCAGATAGCAATGGCCGAATTCCCGGCTGGCGGCCAGTACATGGCTGATCCCGGCCATGATCCGCTGCCGGCTGTCTTTTGCCAGCCCGAGGGAAAGGGCGACCTTGTCGGCCGAAAAAAAGCCAATGCCGTAAAAATCCCGAGCCAGGCGATAGGGATCATCGTTGACCAGCGCGATGGCCTCATCGCCGTATTCCTTGTAAATACGAACGGCAAAAAGAGTGCTGATGCCGTGGGACTGCAAAAACATCATCACCTCGCGGATGGCGCGATGCTCGGTCCAGGCATGCTGAATCATGGCCAGCTTCTTCTCGGCGATCCCCGGCACCTCCACCAGCCGCTGAATCTCGGTTTCAAAGATCTCCAGGGTTTGCTTACCGAAAAAACGCACGATTTTTCCGGCGGTCTTGGGGCCGACGCCCTTGATCAACCCCGATCCCAGGTATTTTTCCAGGGCCGCGCTGGTGGCCGGCCGGTGCTCCACGGCCCGCGTGGCGTTGAACTGGCGCCCGTATTTGGGATTGAGGGTCCAGGAGCCGAAAAACTCCATGGTGGCTCCGGCAAACACCTTCATCTGGTGGACGATCACGGTTTCCTGCTGGTGGGGGTTGTCGAAGGGCGACACCCTGAGCACGGACCAGCCGTTATCGGCGTTGTGGAAGGTGACCCGGTCCACGACCCCCCTGATCCGTTCGACGATTGCGCCGTTATTATGGGTGATAGGGTTGCTCATGCATCTACCACGTATCACTTTTTCCATCCAAATTTAAGTGAGTCATTCAGCGCCGACTTGAGATTTAAAAAAAACTGCATTATTGTTTTAAACCGACGGTGAAATGAAAACCTTGCCAAACCCTTCTGAATCACATAAATGGTATGGTTATGGGCTATGTATTCGATTTTCATGACGCCAAGCATTACGACGACTGGCTGATCAAGCGCAAAAATCGCTTTGCCGCCGATCTGGAAAGCCATCTGATGATGAAGATGCTTGATCCGGCGGAAGGAGAATTGGTGCTGGATATCGGTTGCGGTACCGGTGCGTCGAGCATCCCGCTCCTGGAGAAGCGACTCAATGTCACCGCCATTGATCCATCGCCCTACATGTTGGACATCATGTCGTCGATGCTGGGCAACCGCGTCTCCCTGTATCGCGGATTCGCTGAAGACCTTCCTTTCGACGACAACTCCTTCAACCACGCCTGCCTGTTCACCTCCCTAGAGTTCGTGGAGGATCCCCGCAAAGCCCTGGAAGAAGCGTTCCGGGTGGCCAAGGACCGGGTTTTTATCGGCGTTTTGAACCGCTATGCACTGACCGGCATCGGCAGGCGGGTAAGAGGAATTTTCACCCCCACCATATACAATCGGGCCAATTTTTTCAGTGTCTGGGAGATCAAGCGCATTGCCCGCGACATCCTTGGGCCGGTACCGGTGAATTGGCGCACCGTATGCCAGTTCCCCGGTCCATGGAGTTCCTGGATGAAAAGCCTGGAAGGGTCGGGAATCGTTCAGCGCTTCCCCTTCGGCACCTTTGCCGGCATGGTGGTGACCCTGGTTCCCCGGTTTCGAACCCGGCCTCTGGCCATCCGTTACCAACCCAACAAGGTCAACCCCATCGCCCCCAGCACGGCCGGATGCGGCAGCGCCGCCGCTCAGCGGTCCCGGCCGACCACCGTACCGGTCAGTCGGGGATAGGACCATCGACATCCTGGCGGGCGGCACTTCTCCATTCGCAATACCGACACCCCATCGGCATACAATTCTCGCGGCACATTCAAGAAGGTATTGACAAGTCATCCAAATATCTGTTTTAAATTGATAAATTCATTAATTCGACTATAAACCGGACAAACCGCCGATACCCTTGAACCGCTAAGGAGCCTTTTTCGATGCAAGCCTGGCTCTGGGAAACCTTGCCGGACCACCGGGTGCGTTGCCTTTTGTGCAGCCACCAATGCGTAATCGACAACCGCAAACGGGGTATTTGCGGGGTTCGGGAAAACCGTGACGGCGTTTTGGAATCGACCGTTTACGGGCGCGTGGTTGCCGCCGGTGACGACCCCATCGAGAAAAAGCCCCTGTTTCATGTGATGCCGGGCAGTCGCTCTTTTTCCATTGCCACGGTGGGCTGCAATTTTAAATGCCGGTTCTGCCAGAACGCCGACATCGCCCAGATGCCTGCGGATCGGGAGGGTATGATCGTCGGGGAAACGAAAACGCCGGCGCAAATTGTGACCGCCGCACAGCATCGGCAGTGTGCCAGCATTAGTTACACCTATACCGAACCGACGATTTTTTTCGAGTTTGCCTGCGATACGGCCGAAATAGCTCATGAGCAGGGACTTAAAAACATATTCGTGACCAACGGGTTCATGAGCGAGGCGGCCTTGACTCGCATCGGCCCCTTCCTGGATGCGGCCAATGTGGATCTGAAGGCATTCAACGATGATTTTTACACGAAATTTTGCAACGCGCGCCGGGCACCGGTCCAGGCGACCCTGAGGCGCATGAAGCAGCTTGGCGTTTGGGTGGAGGTCACCACCCTGATCATTCCGGGGCTCAACGATGATCCGAGCGACCTCTCAAGGCTGGCCGCCTTCATCGCCGAGGATCTGGGCGCCGAAACGCCCTGGCATGTCAGCCGGTTTCACCCCACCTACCGGCTGACGGACCGCGGGCCCACCCCGGTGGAAACGCTTTTGCAGGCCCGGCAAATCGGTATCGCCGCCGGACTGAAGTATGTATACACGGGAAACATTCCCGGGCAAGGCGGAGAAGATACCCATTGCCCCGGTTGCGGGCAAACCGTGATCGCCAGGCAAGGGTTCCGCATTACGGGAACGTTTTTGGGAAATGGACATTGTCGAGCCTGCGGTCGCATGGTCGACGGCATCGGGATGTGAGCCGGGGGCGGCTACGCCCGCGACCGGCAAAACCTCACAGATTGAGGCCGACATCGCTATCGCCGATAGTGATTGGCGGCCGGCAACAGAATTTTTTTTCAACAGAAGTTTTTGAATAAGGCATCAAAGCAGACCCTTATGAGCACAACAAAGATCGGAAATCTCAATCTTGACCACCTGGTCGGCCAGCAGGTGGGCACCTCCGTGTTGATCAAGAAAATCGGGCATGGCGCCATGTCCGCCGTATTCCTGGCCTTTCAGAAATCGCTCAAACGGCAGATCGCGGTCAAGGTGTTGCCCCAATCGATGCTCACCGAAAAATCGGCTGCCTTTTTTCAGCAGGAGGCCGAGTCGGCGGCCATTCTGGCGCATCCTCACATTATCCCGATTTACGAGGTGGGAAAGACCAAGGATTTTCTCTTTTTCACCATGCAGCTGGTTCAGGGGGAGCCGCTGACCCACTATATCGAGCAGGCCCGTAAAAATATCGTCCCCTCCAAGCGGCTGATGCCCCTGGGAACCACGATCCCCCTGATGATCAACATTCTGGATGCGCTGGACTACGCCCACGACAACGACATTGTCCACCGCGACATCAAACCGGACAACATCATGATCGAGAACCGCTCCAAACGGCCTCTGATCACCGATTTCGGCGTTGCCCGGGTGTCACGCACCAAAAGCCAGAGCGACCGGCTGCTTCTGGGAACCCCCATCTATATCGCGCCGGAACAGATCTTGTCTGGAGGTGTCGACGGCCGTGCGGATCAGTACAGCGCGGCGGTGATGATGCTGGAAATGCTCATGGGCGAGCCCCCTTATCCGCCGTATAAAAACGCCATGGATCTGCTTAAAATGAAGATCTCACTAAAAGAAAAGCTTTTCCTGAAACGGCCCTCCGAGGTCCACCCGGCGGCCAACCGGGAATTAGACGAAATCGTTTTCAAAGCCCTGGCATTCGATGCGGATCGCCGCTACGACTCCTGCCAGACTTTTGCCAGACAACTGGAAGCATACCTGAAAAAGATGACCCATACGCCATCCCGATGAGGACTGCATGACTTTAGATACCGCCACCAAACGCCAACTCGCCCAATTCGGACGAACCATCGCGCTTTTGTTCAACCGTTCCATGATGTACCAGACCAGCCATCCCTTTGTGCAACAATCCATCGATATGTTCTACGACGGCGCGCTGGAGCTGACCGCGATCATCAACCCGCTGGTGTTCATTCTCAACCGTGAGGATTTCTATATCGATGAAGAGCCCCTGGACCCCAGGATCAATGTCTCGCGCCTGGTGGGCCTGTTTAAAAACAACGGCATTCAATCGATCTCCATCGAGCCGGACCTCGAAAAACGCGAAATCAAAACCTTTCTGGATGTGTTCGGCGAAATCAACCGCTACGGCGATGCGGAGTCGTTCAAAAAAGCCATTTTCTCCCGGGGCGTGACCGGCATCAAGGTCAATCATGTGCGCTATCAAAAGGTTACCGAGGATGACACAATCGTCGCCCGGGACACCATGGGCGGCATCAACCCCATGCTCAACGAAGACGAGGCCAAAAGCCGCAAAATGTTCATGGACACCCTGCTTGAGAGCGTTCTCTCCGAGGAGTTCGCCAAGACCATCAACATTGAATCCTTGATGGCCAACCCCGGCGCCGTAACGAAAAACATGATCGAAGCGGACCTTGCCCATTCGGCCGGCGACGGGCAGGGGGCGGGAGGCGGCGACGGCGCGGGGGGCGACGGCACGGGCACGGGCACGGGATCAGGAGGAGGCGGTGCGGGCGGGTCGGGAACGGGCGGCGCTCCCGGCGGTCTTTTGTCTCAGCAGCTAGAAGTCATGCGCATCGAAGTGGAAAAACAGCTGGAAGGCGGGGGAGACGTGGATCTGGCCGACCTGGCCGCTGCCGTGTTCGACATGAAAAAGCAGCTCCTGGAAGGCATCGAGGCCCAAAAAGCCATGGGCGTGGCCTACGAAAACGAGGCCGACATCCTGGATCAGGCCAACGACCTGGCCGACCGGGTGCTCATGCAACTGATCAAGGACGAATACCAGAAAGGCATGATCACCTCCTCGCGCCTGGCCTACATTATCCACCGCCTGATCCCCGAGGCGGCCGAGCTCAAGCGGTTGCTGCCCAAAATCAAAACCGCCCTGCTGGAAGAAGGCATGTCCCATGCCCAGTACCTGGAACTCATTCAGGAACTTAAAAAGGAGCTTCAAAACGAGAGTCTGGCCGACATCTTCCAGGAGAGCGGCGAGGAGATCGGCATAGACGGCAATCAACTGATCGAGGAGTTCAAAAAGAATCCAGAGCAGGCCGCCCAGCTCATCTACCTCTCCTCCGAAATCCGCAAGGGTGGCGGAGACGATGACGCGCTGGCAACGATCCTCGCCGATTATGTGGAGCAAATTGGCGGCCACATGGCCATGGAAGAAGTCGAGGACAAAGACGACCCGGAGCACGTAAAGGAGGTCGTCAGCTCGATCGAATCCAAAATTGTCTCCCAATTGGGCAAAATGAACATCGGCGAAAATGTCATCGCCAAAATGGAAGAGCGCATAAACGACCGCATGGAAAACATGCTGGAACAGATGCGTGGCGAATGGGTAAAAGCCGAAGAAGGCGGCGCAACCGGCGGCAGGCCGGGGAAAAAGCGCAAAACGCTCAGTGTTCTCCAGACGCTTGAGCAAAGTGTCAGCGAAAATGACGAACTCGGCGAGATTCTCAAGATCGTTCGTAAAAAAGTCGAGGGCGGCGAAATCGACGAGAACGATTACAAACGCATCCAGGATGAAATTTCACGCCAGAAGCAGTACATCAAGGAGCGGGAGGCAGGCCGGGTCATGCCCACGGGCGTGATCAAGGCCAACGCCATGGCGTTTATCATTGAAAAAGAGATCGCCCGGGCCAACCGCTATGATTACTCTTTTTCCACGCTGGCCTTTTCCATGGTCGGCGTCAAACCCCGGCAAAAGGTCAAACCCGGCATCATTACCAACGAGATTCTGATAGAAACGATCCTGGCGCTCCTGGCCGAGACCTTTCGCGATGTGGACATTGTCGGTCAACTCGGTAAAAACACGATTGTGGCGCTGCTTCCCCTGACCGATCGCGAGGACTCCAAAAAAGCGCTGGTCCGGGTCATGAAAATTCTCCAGGAAAAACCCATTTTGGTGAGGGATATCCCGGTGGCGTTCAGATTCGCCGGCATCGCCATCACCTTCGACGGCGAGCATACCCCCGACGTTAAAAGCTTCGTCAGGGTGCTCTCCAGCCGGTTGCAGGATATGGCCAGCCGACTGAAAAACATTCAAAACTACCTGTAGGGCCGAAGCTAGGGCACCACCCACAACGCGCCGCCGGAAAACCGGTTGACCAGATACCTGCTGACGCTGCCGGAAAAGTATCTTCTGTCCGCCCCCCGTCGTCCGACGACTAGCGTGCCGAATCCGCCCTTGTGATAGGCCTCGAGCACAGCCTTGCCGACCTTGAGCCCCCCTTTTTTAACGTCAACACGAATCTGGCGTTCTTCAATCCCGGCATCGGCCAGTTTTTGCAACGCCCTGGCGTAGAAGCGGTCGATATGAGCCGAATCGCTTTCACGGATGATGGCTTCCAATTGGGAGGTGTCCGTGTCCGAAAAGTCGATGGGACCGAAATCAGCCAGGCGCGGGATCACGTGAAAAAAGGAGATGGTTATATCGGTGTTGCCGCCGAGGATGAAAGAGAGATGATCGACGGCCCGCAGCGAATTTCTGGAGCCGTCCACAGCCACCATGATGCCCTTTGAAAGAGGCGTATCGTCCACCACCCAGATGGGGAGCAATTCGGAGTTGTTGACCACGTTGTTGCTGACGCTGCCATCGAGCAGTTCCGTCAAGCCGGATACCCCGCGCCGGCCGATGACGATCGCATCGTAAACCAGCGCCGTGGCATATTCGAGGATATCCTTGGCCACGCCAAAGTGTCGGGGCAGCGTCATGACCTGGATATCCGCTTCGGCAACCCCCAGGGAGACCATGATCGCCTTGTGTTTTGCCAACAGCGCCTTGGCCGCGTCGTGGGTTTTGCGCATCAGTTTCTTCAACTGGGCATTGGCGCCGGGTTTTGTCCTGGCCTCGTCCAGAAGGTATTGCGAGATGGTGGGCTGGACGTGGTACAAGACAAATTTCAGATCTTTTACGGTTTCGATCAGCCCCGCCGCATAGCGCAGGGAATTTTCCGAATGACGTGAATCATCCACGGCGACGAGCACTTTTTTCTCCATAAAAACCCTCCTGAGACCAATCGTCCCGGTGCGTTATCCTCCGGTACGGGGGCATGTCTGCCAAACTCATAATTTTGCCGGGCGAACTTCTCTCAAACGTATTGCCGGCGGATGATTGGGGTGACAATACGCGTTTCAATTGTTAAGATATGACGCTGGAAGTGGTGCTAAAAACCGTTTTCCCTTACATTCTCTTTATGGCTTTCGAGCGTTGATTGCAATTAAAATAGCACGGCAAACCGCCTTGATGGGATCCTTATTTATGAACGAAAAATTTGTAAAGATTATCCTTATCTTATCGATCTTTCTGGCGGCGGCCGTAATCGTCAATGCCGCCGGCGGCCCCGATCCTTCCGGATCGGCGTTCCCGCCCCAACTGAACAGTTACGGCGATGGCCAGATGACCGGTATCGTCGACATTCTCAAGCACCGCATCCGGCAGGAGCCATTTAACCTCGTGGCCACCCTCATCTTCCTGTGCGCCATCGTCCACACCTTTCTCACCGGCCGTTTCATGGTCATCGCCCACCGTTGGGAAAAGGCCCACCAGAAAAAAATTGACAAGGGGCAGGCACCCAGGGAATCCATCCATCACGGCGCCGAACTGTTTCATTTTCTGGGGGAAGTGGAGGCGGTCTTCGGTATCTGGGCAGCCGCCCTGGTGGCAGCCATAGTCCTGTTTTTCGATTGGACCACGGCCAAAGACTACATTATCCATCAGGTCAACTTCACCGAACCGATTTTCGTGGTGGTCATCATGACCCTGGCGGCCACCCGGCCCATCTTGCAGGTATCGGAAAAACTCATGTGGTCCATCGCCGGATTGACGGGCGGCAGCCTGGCAGCCTGGTGGTGGTCGATCCTGACCACCGGCCCCATCTTGGGGTCGTTGATCACCGAACCGGCCGCCATGACCATCTGCGCCATGTTGCTCTCCGAAAAATTCTACACCCTCTCCCCGTCAAGAAAATTCAAATACGCCACCTTGGGCCTGCTTTTCGTCAACATCTCGGTGGGCGGCACGCTGACCAATTACGCGGCGCCACCGGTGCTGATGGTATCGGCGCCCTGGGGATGGGATACGTTATTCATGCTGACCCACTTCGGCTGGAAGGCCGTCACGGGCATCCTGGTGGCAAACCTGGTCTATTTTCTTTATTTTCGGAATGAGCTGGCAGGGCTGCAGGAAGCGTTCGCCCTGAACAACCTCAAAAACGAAATTCAGCAGCGCTATCTCAAACGCATCGACATGGAAACCATGATGGACGGCTGCATCGGCCGCCTGGAAAACGAATTCCATTTTCTGAACGCCTTCAAGGGAAAGCTGCACGAAGCATCCCAGGATCTTACCCAGCGGCTGGAAAAGCGAATCCTGACGGATCTCAAAAACAAAAAAGTCGACCCGGAGCTGGCCCGCCGGGCCTTTGCCGAGCGCAATCATGAACTCCAGCTGCGCCGCATGCGGCGAGGCCTGCCGGCCCTGTTGCCGCCGGAGGAACGTCCGGAGTTCATCGATCCGGACTGGGACCGGCGGGACGATCCGGTGCCGGCGTGGGTCATCCTGGCCCACATCGCTTTCATGGGATGGACGATTATCAACGCGCACTATCCGCCACTATTCATACCGGGCTTGCTATTTTTTCTGGGATTTGCCCAGGTGACCGCACCCTATCAGAACCGGCTCAACCTCAAGCCGGCCGTTCTGGTGGGCTTCTTTCTCGGCGGGCTGGTCATCCACGGCGGTTTGCAGGGTTGGTGGATCGAACCGGTGCTGGGGAATCTGAAGGAATTGCCGCTCATGGTCGGAGCCACGATCCTGACCGCTTTCAACGACAACGCGGCCATTACGTTTCTCAGCACCCTGGTTCCCGGCTTCACCGATGGGATGAAATATGCCGTGGTATCCGGCGCGGTTGCCGGCGGAGGATTGACCATCATCGCCAACGCCCCCAACCCGGCGGGATTAAGCATTCTTAAATCCCATTTCGACGAGGAGGTCTCTCCCGGCGCCATTTTCCTTTCGGCGTTAATTCCCACGATAGTACTGTGGTTGACTTTTCTGGTTTTATAGGGTCTTGTATCGTTTATTGTGAAGTCACCTGAAAAAAGTGACTTTCAAATGTGGATAATTCCCCCGTAAGACGGGGTAAGCTGCTTTTTAGGAAGGAAACATTATCAATATGCAACCCTGGAAAAAAAAGCTCATCATAGCCCTTATCGTCCTTGTGCTGCTGGCGGTGCTGACGATAGCGGCAAATTTCTTGTTTATCGATAGCGTGGTCGATTTTTTATGGTTCAAGTCCCAGGGGCTCGGCCTCTACTTTTTCATGCGCTGGCTTTACCGCTACTTCGTGTTCGCCGGTTTCACATTCGTTTTCTTCGTTTTTTTCTATTTAAACTTCTGGGTTGCCGCACGGTTTGTGGGAAGCGCCGGAGCGAACCAGCAGCCCGACCAAAAAGATCTGATCAAAAGCGTTCACAACGGGCTGAGACGATTCTACCTGCCCTTTTCCTTTATCTTGGCCCTGCCCGTTGCGATTCCCATGTTCGCCAATTGGGAAAAGGCGCTCTTGTTTATTTTCAGTAAGGCAAACGGAACCACGGAGCCGCTGTTCGGCAAGGACATCAGTTTCTATCTGTTTTCGATGCCTATTTACGAATTGCTCCAGAAAGTACTTCTTCTGGTGATGGCGGTTCTTTTTTTGGTCGTTCTGTTTCTTTACTGGTATGAGCGGCGGCTATTGTCATCCACAGACGCGTCGCTTCCCCGCGGCGCCCGGATACACATCAACCTTCTGGCCCTGCTCACTATCGCCGTCCTGTGTTGGGGATTTGCTCTAAAACGCCACGACCTGCTCTACGAGACAGTCAACCTGCCGGTCTTTTTCGGCCCGGGGTTTGTTGAAATGCGGGTTATCTTACCGCTGATCTGGCTAAGCTTGATTGCCATGGCGGGACTCGGCATATCCCTGATTATACAGGCAAATCGAAAAAACAAGGGCTGGAAAGCCATCACTTTTTTCACCCTGTTGCTCGTCATCGCCCTTGCCGCTCAAAACACGCCATTTTTAGCCGATATGGTTCGTAAATACATGGTGGCCCCCAACCAGATCATTCGCGAAAAACCCTATATCGAAGCCAACATAAACACCACCCTGGCGGCATTTGGCCTGGATGCGGTGCAAACCCTGGAGTTTGAATCCTCGCCAACCGCAACCTTCGATGCCCAGAACCCCAATCTTATTCGTCGCCTGCAAAACATCCCCGTCTGGGATCGCGGGATGTTAGGCAATGTTTTCAAGGAGTTGCAGGGAATACGAACCTATTATACCTTTCCCAGCATCGATGTGGATCGTTATACCGTGGAGAACCGTTACCGGCAGGTCTATTTAGGGGCTCGGGAAATCGACACGACCAAGCTTCCCCAATCGGCCCAGAACTGGATCAACATTCACCTTCAGTACACCCACGGCCAAGGGGTGGCCATGATCCCCGCGGCCCAGGCCGGTGATGAATTCATGACCTGGTTCTTCAAGGATATCCCTCCCCGATCCGAATACGGCCTCACCAACAGGCGATCGGCTGTTTATTACGGCCTTGGCGACATGCCTTGGATCCTGGTGCCCAATGAAGCCGGCGAGATCGGCCAACCCACGGAAGAAGGGGAAGATATCTCCAATTACGAGGGAACCGGTGGCGTTCCCGTCTCCTCGATTTTTTGCAAGGGGCTGTTCGCCTATTATTTCAAGGATCGCAATATTTTCTTCACAACCAAGACCAATGACAAGAGCCGGATCCTATTCCGCCGCAATATCGTCGATCAGGCCAAGCATATCACGCCGTTTCTGAAACTCGATCAGGATCCGTACATCGTCAATGTCCCCGACGGATTGTTCTGGATTCAGGATGCCTACACCACGGCGGATAACTATCCCCTGACCATGAAGCTCAAGGCGGGCTACAACTATATCCGAAATGCCGTCAAAATCGTCACCGATGCCTATAACGGCACTGTCACCTACTATATTGCCGATCCCACAGATCCCATCATCAACGCCTATTCACGAATGTATCCCGGCGTTTTCCGGCCAATGAGGGACATGCCGGAAGATATCCGCCATCACATCCGATACCCCAAGGATATTTTTCAGGACCAGGTGGCCATTTACGCCAATTATCATCAGACCAACCCGGAAGACTTCTATCGTCAGGAGGACATCTGGGAATTTTCCAAAGTACCCCAGGACCGGGAACTCAAGCGGGCCAAGCCCTACTACCTGACCCTTGACCTGATCAAGGCCGACATGGAGGAATTCCAGCTCTTCATGCCCCTTTCGCCGTTCGGCCGCGACAATTTGCGTGCCCTGATGATCGCCGGCAGCGACGCCGACAATTACGGAAGAATCGTCACCTACCTCTTCCCCCGCAACAAGCAGGTTTATGGCCCTGCCCAGATTCACTCTCTGGTGAACCAGGATGTGATCATTTCCGAACAATTCACCCTGTGGAATCAAGAGGGGTCCGAGGTAATCCTGGGCAAAATGATTATCGAACCCACCGATGGGTCGCTTTTGTATATCCAGCCGGTTTATCTGCAGGAATCGGGGAAACTGAAGATTCCTCAACTCAAACGGATCATCCTGGCTCTGGATGATGCCGTGGTGATGGCCCCCAGTCTTGAGGATGCGGCCGAAAAACTTGAGGCGGAATTGAACCGCAAGTCAAAACGCAAGGATCAGCGGTTTCCTTCCATGCACCCCTCCGCGGTGGAAAAACCCACCAGCGAACCGGCAGAGGCAGCGCATGATGCGAAGCCTGAAGCGGCAACCGCTAACGAAGAGGCGCCGGCGGAAGCGGACGCCCATCAAACTGAATAAAGACCCATCGCAAACAAACAACAAAGGCACCTGCTTGCTAAAAGCGGGTGCCTTTGTTGTTTTACGAATCCTTCCGAACAGCGACTTTTTACGAGACCATCAAGTTTCGGCAGGATGCCTTATTCACTTTTTCCTATCCGCGAAATCGTCCAAGGCATCCACGCGTTCGGGTGCCGACACCGTGGCCAGGCAGGCTTCGATCTCGTAATCCATGAGCGCCTCCAGGCTGACTTCCGAAGCCATATCGACGCCCTTCTTGATTAGTTTCATGGAAAACGAGGAATTCTCGGTCATCTTCGCGGCCATCTTGTAGGTAAACGGCATCAACTCATCGTCGGGCACGGCATAGTTCACCAGGCCGATGCGGGCCGCCTCTTCGCCTGTGATATACTCGGCGGTGAAAAGCAATTCTTTGGCCTTGCCCGGCCCCACAAGATCCCGCAAGAGGCGCATGGCGCCGCCGGTCACCGATGAGGAAACCTTGGCCTCGGGGGAGCCCACCTTGGCGCCTTGGGCCGCCACCCGAATATCGCAGGCCAGGGCCAGTTCGTATCCGGAGCCCAGGGCATAGCCGTTGATGGCGGCCAGGGTCGGCTTGGCAAAGCGGATCAGTTCACGTGAAATTTCCTGCAAATGTTCCAGGTAATCCCGGTAAGCCGCCAGGCTGCGGCCCTTGGAGTCCTTCAGGTCGGCGCCGGTGGAAAAGGCACGGCCCTGGCCGGTGATCACGACAGCCTTGATGGTTTCCTCCTGACCGGCGTCTCTCAGGGCCGTCCGGAAATCGAGCCAGAGTTGCTTGTTCATCGCATTTAACACCTTGGGACGATTCAAGGTAATCGTGGCGATACGGTCCTTTTTTTCATAGATAATGCATTCCAGGTCCATTTTTCTTTTCCTTCCTTTTTTATCCGGGACGCGCGGTGGGCGACCCATTGCGAAATCATCGCCTTTTGTTGCGACAGTCTCATCCAAGAATGATCCGGGCGTCCACCAATGAAACCCCCTTTTCATGCACGATCACCGGATTCAAATCGATTTCCTTGATTTCCGGATGGGCCTGGGCGACGCAAGATAGTTTTGCAATAACATCCGTGACGGCATCGACATCCTTGGCGGAATCTCCCCGCACGCCGCTGAGCACTTTGGCGCCTTTGATTTCCGCCACCATATCCTTGGCTTCTTCTTTGGTTACGGGCGCTACCCGGAAAGCGACATCCTTGAGAACTTCAACGAAAATGCCGCCCAGCCCAAACATCACCATGGGGCCAAAAACAGGGTCCAGTGTCATGCCGACGATGCACTCCTGCCCTGGAGCTGCCATGGGCGCCACCAGAACGCCTTCGATCCTGGACGCCTCGGTGACCTTCAGGGCATTGGCCATGATGGCGCCATAGGCATCGCTCACGGCGTCGGCATTTGCCAGGCCGACTTTAACACCACCCACATCGGACTTGTGAACAATGTCCCGGCTCACCACCTTGAGGGCCACGGGAAAGCCTGTCTTTTCGGCCAACTGCACCGCCTCGGCAGCACTGGTGGCCAGCATCGGATCGCCGATGGGCAGACCATAGGCGCGCAAAAGGCGCATGGCTTCGGGTTCCAGCAAACTGGTGCGCCCGTCCTTCATGGCCTGGGCGATAATCGGGCCGGCCTCGGGCTGCACCGCTTTTTCCTCGTCAACCACGTGCAGGGCCTCTCTTTTCCGCTTGCCTTCGTAATAGTGCATCAAGGCGGACATGCATTCCATGGACCGTTCGGGACCGTCAAAAATGGGAATATTGTTTTCCTTGAGAATCTGAAGCGTGGGATAGGACTCGTTGGCAAAGCTGCTGTTGATCGCCAACGGTTTTTTATGGGTCTTGACCAAGGCGGCCAGTTCGCGAGCGGTCTGCTCTTCCAGTTCGGCCACATGGGGGGCGATAATATCTCGGAAACCGCCGTAAAAACCGGTGATGTAAATGCCGTGAACCGTCGGATCCTCCATGACGGCCTCGCAACAGCGGGTGATCATCTGGGGATTTTCCTCGGCGGTCCCGCCGTAATCGATGGGGTTGCTGGCGGGCATGCCGGCAAGAAGATACGGCCTTAGACGGGCCTGGGTTTCCTCGCACAGGACGGGCACCTCGACGCCGTAACGCTCGGCGTTATCCGCCGCCACCGAATTATCTCCGCCGCCCTCCGATAAGATGGCCAGATGGTTTCCCTGTGGGGGCGGGCATATTTCAAGGAAATGGGCGATATCGAAAAGCTCATCGGGATTGGAGACACGAATGATACCGGCCTGGCGGAAAGCGGCGTCCACCATGATGTCGTCGCTGGCCAGGGAGCCGGTGTGGGACATGGCGGCCCTGGCGCCGGCGCCGGTACGACCAACTTTCAAAGCCACAATTGGCTTTTTCCGGCTGACTTTTTTGGCGGCGCGCACAAAATCGTTCCCGCAGGTGATTCCTTCCAGGTACATGGCGATAACATGGGTGTCCGGATCATCCCCCAGGTATTCGATATAATCATGAAACTTGACGCCGATGGCGTTGCCGGCGCTGATGATTTTGCTGAATCCGCCCCCCTTGGATTTGGCATAGTGGGTCAACGAATCGATGATGTTGCCGCTTTGGGCCAGGACCGAGACATGCCCTTTGTGGATATCGGGAATCCCCAGGATATTCAGAGCGCGTTCCCCGCTGAACATGCCGCTGCAGTTCGGACCGATGATACAGGTGCCACTGTCGCGGGCCATCTGCAAAATTTCCGATTCGATGGCCTTGCCCTCGGCGCCACTCTCCCCAAGGCCGGCGGTAATGATCACAATCCCCTTGGCCCCTTTTTCAATGGCACCGGCAACCGCCGCCGGAATGAACTTGGGTGGGATGACCACCATGGCAAGGTCTACCGGGCCGTCCACCTGCCGGATGTCGGGATAGGCCTTGACTCCGAAAATGGTGTCGCGCTTCGGGTTGATCGGGTACACCTTTCCCGAAAAGCCCCCCTCCAAAAGGCTTCTCGTCCTGCGCTCAGCGGCTTTGCCGGGGACTTCGGAAGCGCCGACAATGGCGATCGATTGTGGGTTGAATACGCGTTCCAATGCCTGTTCCATGTTTATCGTCCTTCCTTGCTTTGGTTGAACCGGCCAATACCGTCCAAGAGTCGGCTTCCCGTTGGCGGGTATTGACATATGCAGGAATTCCTGCAATATTTTCTCGGCATTTGCAGCAATTACTGCAATAAGTCAAGAAAAAAATGATTGACGATATTCAAAGATAATTTTCAGGAAACGGCTCCATGGCTCAAGCCGCCAAACCAAGACATCGCGTACTGGAATATGCAGAAGCGCACCCGGAAGAAGTCAGCTACCTTTCCGCCAGAGAGTTAGGTGAGCGCTGCGGGGTGAGCGATTCCACGGTAATCCGTGCGGTGCAGGCCATCGGCCACCAGGGGTATCCTCAATATCAGGAATGGCTGCGTAAGGATCTTGAACGGCGCCGCACCACGGTGGAACGCTTTTCCGCCGCCAACGAAAAGGATCCCCTGGCCAGGGTGTTCGCCCGCGACGTAACCAATCTTCAGGCCACATGGGAAACGCTTTCCCCGATTGCCTTCAAACAGGCTGTTGAGCTGCTTTCCACAGCGCCGCGGGTATGGGTGCTGGGTCTTAGGATGGCCTACGCAGCCGCCGTGATCATGAAAGAAGGCCTCGCCTTTCTGGGAACCGATGTGCGTCTTCTGGTGGCAGGCAATGGCGATTTCTGGGATGAAGCTTCGGCGGTCAAGCGCGACGAGATATGCGTCTGCATCAGTTTGCCGCGCTACACGCGCATCACTGTCGAACTGGCCGACTATGCACGCCGCCAGGGCGCCCATCTGATCGCCATTACCGATGGCGACGCCTCCCCGCTGGCGGCAATGGCCGACGTCGTACTCACCGTTTCCTACGGACTGGACGGGTACATCGAAAGCTTTACCAGCGCGGTATCCCTTTCCCAGGCTCTGCTCATCGCGGTTTCCCGCGCGAAAGGCCCCCAGGGAATCACCGCGCTGAAAGAAAAGGAGGCGCTGTGGGAAATGCAACAGGTCTATTGGCGTTCATCAAAAAATAAATCCGCCGGCAACTGACCTATAGCGGGGCAGTTTGACAGAAGTCCATAATTATATTAACTGTAGCACATTCATTTAATGTCCCCCAATTTCAAAACCCTTGTAAAAAAACAACAAGGGTCTTTTTCCATTCGTCAGTTAACAACCAAAAGGAGGAGATTCTCATGAAAAAAGCGGCATTATTGGCTCTGTTCATTGCGTTGACGTTTGTTTTCGGTATGGCTCCCGCTGATGTTCAGGCCAAGACCACCTTCGTCACCATCGGTACCGGCGGTATCACCGGCGTTTACTATCCCACCGGCGGCGCCATCGCCAAGATGGTCAATGCCAAACGCAAGGTCTACGGCATCCGCGCCACGGTGGAGTCCACCGGTGGTTCGGTCTTCAATGTCAATGCCGTCATGTCCGGCGACCTTGAATTCGGCGTGGTTCAATCCGACCGTCAGTATCAGGCAATGGAAGGAAAAGCTGAATGGGAAGGCAAACCCCAGAAGGATCTGCGGGCCGTCTTCAGCATCCATCCCGAGTCGGTGACTCTTTGCGCCACCGTGGATTCGGGCATCAAGGACATCAAGGACATCAAGGGCAAACGCGTCAACATCGGCAACCCGGGTTCCGGTCAGCGCCAGAACTCCATTGACGCACTCGAAGCCAACGGCTTCAATTGGGAAAAGGACATCGTCGCCGAGCAGGTCAAGGCCGCCGAGGCGCCCGGGCTGCTCCAGGACGGCCGCATTGACGCCTTTTTCTACACCGTCGGCCACCCCAGCGGCGCTTTCAAGGAAGCCACCGCAGGTGCAACCAAGGTCCGCTTCGTATCCATTTCCAATGTCGACAAGCTGACCGCCAAATACCCCTACTACGCAAAATCCTTCGTCCCCATTAAACAGTATCCGGCTGCCGTAAATGACGCCGACGTACCCACCTTCGGCGTCAAGGCCACCTTCGTGACCTCCGCCAAGGTGCCGGCGGATGTCGTCTACGCCATCACCAAGGAAGTTTTCGACAACTTCGACAAGTTCAAGAAACTGCACCCTGCTTATTCCGTGCTGACCAAGGAAAGCATGCTGGAAGGTCTGTCCGCGCCTATCCATGAAGGCGCCATGAAGTACTACAAGGAAGCCGGCCTGAAATAGGCACGGAACGCGTTGTCATTATCGCAATCATGGTCGAGCCGGTATCGGGCTGCCAAGTCTTGTACCGGCCCGGCCCTTTTTTCGTTGTTGGCCGTCTGAAATCGGCACGACGGTCGCAGCAATTGATTGAGGCT
Organism: uncultured Desulfosarcina sp.; assembly: GCA_963668455.2. GTDB lineage: Bacteria > Desulfobacterota > Desulfobacteria > Desulfobacterales > Desulfosarcinaceae > Desulfosarcina. The sequence continues at coordinate 406,826 of CAXXOY010000004.1, read as the reverse complement.
TGGCAAAACGCAAGCCGATCTTTGAAAATAGTGAGTGATACCAATGACTGAAAAACCAGACAACTTGCATGACGATGGGGTTGAAATCGCGAAACGCATGGCCGAGGAGGAAGAGGGTATTGGACGGCGCCCCAGGGGATGGACCAAGTGGCTGATTCCCACCATTGCCGTCTGCTGGAGTCTGTTTCAGCTTTCCATCGCCAGTTGGCTGATTCTGGATTCGACCTTCATCCGCGCCATCCACCTGGGATTCGCCTTACTGATCGTCTTCTTGAACTATCCACTCTTTAAAAAACCAAAGTTCGGCACCACCTATTTTTCGGCCATCGACCGCATTCCCCTTTTGGATTTGGCCGTTGGCGTTCTTGCCGCCGTGGCCGCTCTTTACATCGCCATCGATTACGAGGGATTGGTCACCCGTTACGGCGCCCCCATCATGCGGGACCTGATCATGGGCGGCTGTCTGGTAATCCTGCTTCTGGAAGCGTCCCGGCGCGTCATCGGTCCGGCGTTGCCCGTCATCGCCATCGCTTTTTGCGTATACGCCTTTTTCGGGCGTTACATGCCCGACCTGATCGCCTTCAAAGGGGTTTCCCTGAACCGTTTCATGGGGCAGATGACCATGTCCACCGAAGGCATCTACGGCATTCCGCTGGATGTCTCGGCAACGATTGTTTTCCTTTTCGTACTTTTCGGCGCCATGCTGGACAGGGCCGGCGCCGGCCAGTATTTCATCCGGCTGGCCCTTAGCCTCTTAGGCGGATTCAAGGGGGGACCGGCCAAGGCAGCCATCATGGGCAGTGGACTCACCGGTCTGGTTTCCGGCTCCAGTATCGCCAACATCGTCACCACCGGCACTTTCACCATCCCGCTGATGAAGAAAGTCGGCTACCCGGCCAAAAAAGCGGCGGCCGTGGAAGTCGCTGCCAGCACGGACGGACAGTTGGCGCCGCCCATCATGGGCGCCGCGGCCTTCATCATCGCCGAGTATGTGAACGTCCCCTATGTGGAGGTCATCAAAGCCGCCGCAGTACCGGCGTTTGCTTCCTATGCGGCCCTTTTTTACATCGTCCACATCGAAGCCTCCAAACTGGGCCTGCGGGGCATGCCCCGCGCCGAGCTGCCGCCGTTCTTCAAAACCCTGATCAGTGGAACGCACTATCTGGTGCCGATCCTGATGCTGCTTTATGAATTGATTGTCGTACGCCATTCACCGGAGCTGGCCGCCTTCAATGCCATCTGGGTGATGGCCATCATCATGTTCTTACAGCATCCGATCAGAGCATACATGGCCAAAACACCGCTGGGACCGGCCTTCAAAAAAAGCATCGACGATATTTTCGCAGCTCTGGCGGCCGGGGCGCGCAACATGGTCTCCGTGGCCCTGGCAACGGCCGCGGCCGGTATTATCGTGGGCGTCGTCGCCTTGGGCCTGGGGCAATTGATCACATCGATCATCGACACCCTTTCCGGCGGCAATATTTTTCTCATGTTGGTCATCACCGCCGTCACCAGCCTGATCATCGGCATGGGACTGCCCACCACGGCCACCTATATCGTCATGGCCTCGCTGACCGCACCGGCCATCGTCGAGATCGGCGGATTCAACGACTTTATCGTGCCGCTGATGTCGGCTCACCTGTTCTGTTTTTACTTCGGCATTCTGGCCGACGATACACCGCCAGTGGGACTGGCGGCATATGCCGCGGCGGCCATCGCCAAATCGCCCCCCATACCCACCGGTATCCAGGGATTCATGTACGACATCCGGACCGCCATTTTGCCGTTCATGTTCATTTTCAATGCCGACCTGATCCTGCACGACGTTTACTCCTGGCCCCAGGGGTTGTTGATTTTCGGCATGGCCTGCATGGGTAACTTTGCCTTCGCCTCGGCCACCCAGGGATGGTTCATCGCACGCAATAAAATCTGGGAGATACCGATTTTTCTGTCGGTAACCCTGAGCCTGATGCGTCCGGACCTCATCGCCTCCTTGATAGGCGTTCCCCACGAACAACGATACTGGACCTATCTGATCGGCCTGACCATTTTCGGTCTGCTGTATCTGTTTCAACGCCCGCGGATGCCCAAGGCCGAGGCGGCACCGGCAGTATTTTAAGAACAAGGAGTGTCTGATGAAAACGGTTAAAAAAGTGATGGTGGCCCTGGCGTTTTCGGACTACGCCCAAGGAACTTTCAATTTCGCGGCCCAGTTCGCCCAATCCACCAATGCCGAGTTAATTGTCGTCAGCGTGATTAATTCCCGCGATGTGGAATCGGTGCAGACCATATCCTCCATGGGCTATGAAGTGGATGGCGAGCATTACATTCAAAGCATCAAGGACGAACGCCGCCGCATTTTGGATACATTCATTGCCGATGGCGGCTATTCGTCCGTAAAAATCAGCAGTCTGTTTTTCGTCGGCAACCCCATCGAAGAGATATTAAAAGCGGTTTTGGAGGAGGAGATCGACGTTGTGGTCATGGGCCCCAAGGGTCGCACCGACCTTGAGCACATGCTGGTGGGAACCGTGGCCGAAAAGATATTCCGGCGTTCGCCGGCAACAGTCATCTCCTACCGTGAAGAAAAAGTCGCCCAACGCCTGAAAAAACGGATTGAACGGCACCTGACGTGATTGATCAAACCATGTGACCGCCATGAAATCGTGAGGAACCGTTGATGTACTATACTGAAATCCTGTTCGACCGTGAAGATGCCGTAGGCACGTTGACCTTGAACAACGCCGGAAAAATAAATGCCTTATCAATCCGAATGATCAAGGAGATTTCTCATCTACTGGGTGAGATCGCCGACGATGACAGCCTAAAGGTCTTGGTCCTGAAAGCTGCGGGAAACCATTTTTGTGCCGGCCATTATCTGGCCGAAATGGTCGATGCCGGGGTAAGGGAATACAAATTCATCTTCGATCAATGCAGCCGCATGATGATGATGCTCCATGAGATTCCCCAAGTGGTGATTGCCCAGGTGCACGGCATTGCCACGGCGGCGGGTTGTCAACTGGCCGCCTGGTGCGATCTGGTGGTCGCAGAGGAAGGCGCGCGTTTCTCAACGCCCGGCGTAAAAATCGGCCTTTTCTGCACCACGCCCATGGTAGCCATCACCCGGGCCATCGGCCGCAAGGCCGCCATGGAAATGCTTGTCACCGGCCGTGAATTTTTTGCCCAGGAGGCCAAAACGCTTGGTTTGGTCAACCATGTCGTGCCCAAGGACCTGCTTGACGGCACCACCCGGGAACTGGCCCGACAAATCGCCCAAGCCAGCGGGTTCTCCCTGGCCATCGGCAAACAGGGCCTCTACGCTCAGGCGGACATGACCGATGCCCAGGCTCTGCACTACGCCAAACATACCATCGTAATGAATAACATGGCTGAAGACGCCCAAAACGGCATCAAGGCTTTTCTGGAAAAAAAGCCTCCGGAATGGAAGAATCGGTAGGATGTGATTTGATTTTTTCTCTGCCCTAAAAAAAGCCCCCCGGAAGATTTCTCTTCCGGAGGGCTGTTTGTCTTCGGTGAGCCTGCTGTTAATTTAGTGCGTTGAGCCTGCCTTTACTTTTTGACGATCAGAGCCTTTCCGGTTGCCAGGACCACGCCGGCCAGCAGAAAGATAATCAGAACTTTTTTAACGTTCATCCCGCCCATTTCGGTGCCGCAGGAGGAGATGAAGCAACCGCCGCCACCGCCGGAACCGCCGGCCGAAGCGCTGTTTACGTCGAGGGTGGCCGCGGTGGCGTTATCGGTATCGGAGGTCTCTTCATCATCGGTGCTTTCGGTCTCGTCGTCGTAGGCGATTCCCGAAGGATCGACGATCACGCCATTGACCACACCGTCCTCATCACCGGCCCCACCGTCTTCGAGGACCAGGGTGACGCTTTTGCCGTCGGCGGCGAAGGTGGCGTTTTCGTATTCGAACCAGCCGCTTTCGGTGGTGTACTTGTAAAGTTTCGCATTGGCGGGAACTTCCTCGGTGAAGTGGATCTTAACCGAAGCCGTGGTCACGCCGTCATCCAGGTAGAGTTTGAAACCAACCAGGCCAAAGCCCAGATTGATGCTGTCATCGGCGATCTCGTCGGCTGAGATGGATTTGACCGACACCAGACTTACCGAATCGGACAGGCTTTGGACGCCCAAGGTCACTTCGCTGTCCACGCTGTTGACCGTCATGATGTTGCTTTCTTCACCGTCGGCTACGCCGTTTTGGTTTACGTCCGTGGCTTCGCCGGTTTCCTGGTTATCCTGCACGCCGTCAGAATCGGCATCGCCGGCGCTTTCGGCAGTGACGGTGGTAAAGGTGTTCGTTTCGGACCAGTCGGAAGCGGTGCCGTCGGAATCGATGAACCGGGCTCTCCAGTAGTAGACCGTATCGGTGTCGAGCAGCATTTCACCGACCTGGTAGGTATAGATCTGAACGGTGCTGGTGGCATCCAGGATCAGGGTGGCGAAGCTTTCTTCGGTGCTGATCTGCCAGCGGGTCTGGTAAGGCGTTTCGTCCTCGGTGCCGAAATACTCGTTGCGAACCAGAACCGGCGTCAACTCCACCCGTTCGGTCGCGGTCACGGTTTCGGTATCCGAATCGCCGTTGGTGTTACCATCGTTTCCAGAGTTGTCGCCGTTATCGTTTTCACTGCCGGTGTCGCCGCTACCGTTACCGTTGTTTCCAGTGTTGTCGCCGCTACCGTTTTCACTACCGGTGTCGCCGCTCGCGTTACCGTCGTTCCCAGTGTTGTCGCCGCTACCGTTTTCACTGCCGGTATCGCCGCTCGCGTTACCGTCGTCCCCAGTGTTGTCGCCGCTGCCGTTTTCACTGCCGGTATCGCCGCTCGCGTTACCGTCGTCCCCAGTGTTGTCGCCGCTGCCGTTTTCACTGCCGGTATCGCCGCTCGCGTTACCGTCGTCCCCAGTGTTGTCGCCGCTGCCGTTTTCACTGCCGGTATCGCCGCTCGCGTTACCGTCGTCCCCAGTGTTGTCGCCGCTGCCGTTTTCACTGCCGGTGTCGCCATTGTTCTCGTTATTAGTTTCGGATACCGGAACCGTGTAGGAAACTTCGTCGGAATCTTCGCCGTCAAGCTCGCCTTCGTAGGCGCGGACCACGAAATAGTAGGTCTCGCCTTCACTGAGGCCGGCGATGGTGCAGGAGGTGTCGCCGGTATCTTTGAGGGGAGAATCGTAGTTGTAGCTGTCGCCGTCTGCACGGCCATAAACCCGGTACCCTTCAGGGGCCGGGTCATTGGCGTCCCAGCTTATGATTACGCTGACGCTGCTGTATGCGGTTGTGGCGGTGATGGTAAGCAGAGCGAAAAAAACGAACAGAATCGTTACTAGCGCTTGGGCTGATCTTTTCATGATGCATCTCCTGAGTTTGTCTTACCGTGCGATCAGCAGCAAACTCATGAAGATGCTCTGTTCGCTCGGCAGCCCTGCCGCCGTATCCTTTTCAGGACTTAGGCCGTTGGCTTTGCGTCACACCCTTTCGAGTGGGTTGCCTTTATCGAGCTGGTTGATTTTCAAAAAACTTGACTTCTATTTTAGCATCATCCGTACCAACTTATTTCTCAAATAAACATGGCGCACCCAGTGCGCCAAACAACATCTTAACCAATTAGTATAATTGTTTTTTTGTTTCATAACCAAGATCAAGTCCGCATTGCGACAGGACTACAGGCAAAACAGTACCGATCAAAATGTATGCAAATGTGCTATCAGGCGGGGAAAAGTGACCTTTTGTGGACGATTGCCAAATTGAAACACCAAGCATCGGCAAAACGTTGCATCATTCCATTGCCCGTCCATCCATATACCGCTTGCCGATCACTTTCCAGCGTTGTTGATTCGCCAAATGCAGGAGCGCCCGATTGAGCCCTTCGCGAAGGGCGTTGCCCGGCGGCAGGGCAATGGCCAGATAATGCTTTTCGATGGGCCTTCCCACCACTTGCAACCGGCCGCCGAATCTCTTGTGGATGAAATAGAGCAGGACCGGGATTTCCGCCACAACGGCATCGATTTTCCGGGCATCCAAGGCGAGTAGCGCTTCCAGCGTATCGGGATAGAAATTGCATCGAATACCCTGTCTCAGTAGATATTCATCGCCCCAGGACCTTCCTGCGGTCCCGATTCTGGATTCCGCAAGATCATCTATGGTTTGAGTCGGCACATGCAGCCGAGCCGATGTCATAATGGAACTGGCATTGGCCGTGAAAAACGAAATCAGGAAAATACTCGCAAACATCCACATCACGCCGATAACCCGCCCCAAAAGGGATCGAGGGCTTTTATCGCCATAGCCCACGGTTGTCATGGTAACGGCAGCCCACCATATACCATCCCCCAACCCAGACAGTTCCCGCTTAAACTGATCGGGGTTTCGCCTTTTCTCAATGATCCAAATCGTAAATCCGGCAACCAGCAGCAGCCCTAAAAGGCCGGCAACCAGCTTCATGAAACTGGAAAAAATGAGAACAAAAGGATGTCCGATGGGATGCCGGTCCAAATTGGAAGGCACCGCAATCCCCAGTTCGGAGACGGTCAACGGATGAGTAAAATCCAGCAATTCCTCCCGAAGCGGCGTAATGGTGATATCACCGATCCCCACATCGTAGATACCGTCCCGTATCCCAAGAAGCAAACCATCCATATCGGTAAGCCGGTACTCATATTGCAGCCCCAGGTGCTCCGCGATCAGTTCCCATTGCTCGATGCTCATACCGATCAACTCATTATTTTCATCTCGCATGGCATACGGTGGCGAGCTGTATACGGCGACCACCAGCTTTTTGGAGGCATCCATTGCAGCATCGTGGATTTCTGCAAAAGCGGGTACCGTCAACCCCGAAAGAAAAATGAGCATCAATGTAATGAGCATAAGCAATCCCCAGCCGCGATGGTTCATGGTAGCCTGAAGCAGTCGCTTCCGCTTTTTCGAGAAATAAAATAGGAATCGCTATCAGGTTTATGAGATTTATGTTTCAGGTGGGATATAACTGTGAAATATTTGCAGAATGTTAGGCGATAGCGGTCGCTATCGCCATCGAAATCGTTTTACGTTAATTCGACATCAATAGCGATAGCCGCTTCGCTGATACCGATTGATGGCCGGAAGCCGGAAATTCTCGTTTTATAACAGAGGTTTTTGAATAAGGCACTGATTGCCAAAGGCTTAATCGACATTGGTGCTACTTATAGATAATCGTCCCAACGTGTTCTCCAGCCAGCGCTTTTGTAATATTCCCCGGAATCAGTCCGTTAATAATCTGGACCTGATCGATCACTTCGCTATTTTTAATAATATCCAGACACGGACGCTCAATTACGAGATCATCCTGATCTCTTCCAATCAAATCGTTGACACTGATTTTTGCAATGAACTCGGCGTCGGGATTCTTCTTTGGATCATCCGTATATAACCCATTTTCATCCTTAACAAAAATAATTCTTTTGGAACCGATTAAATCACCTAAAATCACAAGTCCGACATCTGTGCGATGAGTGGGTATCCTGCCCTTTTCAGGTTTAATGGCAAAGTAGTCATAGGGAGGCATGCCATGCATGACGGGGATAATGCCTTCCGCGAAATAAGTGGGGAGTTTGACAATGTCGCTGTGCGACATTTTTATCCCCCCCCAGGGAGACAATAACGTTGCCACCATCAGTGCGTTCTGATCGGAAATCATACTCCCGAAACGGGCAATGATGCCCGTCGGCATTCCCATTTCAAGCCCGATGGTGTAAATATGACGGCTTCTGGTTCCACCGCCGGTGGTTATAAGGATTTTGTTCTTTTCTCTGTTGGCGACAATTTCTTTTAAAATTGCAGGAAGCGCTTTTACGCCTCGGTCACAGATTGACTGCCCTCCGATTTTCAGTATGGCAACGTCAGGATATAGTCTCTCTTGAGGAGCAAATTCCAATGTTTCGATGAACTCCCTGCTCACCAGACTTTCACCCATCAAGCGGCTTTTGACATGCAGCCTTTTTCCATCTTTATCTCGTACTAAAGCCATGATCACCTCTTTCTTAAAGCAGGCGTTTTTTCTCTATCATTTTTCCCGCTGCCTTTGTCCTCCCTTCCTCCCTTGCGCAAACAGACCAAATCAGCTTTAGTCTCTTTGGCAAGATGTTCCAATTCAGACAATCTAAGATGATCCGAATAAACTTTCAGGTTACAATCACTAACCCCGACAATGCGAAAACGTGGTTTCTTTTCTCCGTCTTTAATTTTTCTTCTTTCTCTGTAAAAAATTTTCCCTGACATTGTGTACCTCCCTTTTTAAGTGACATATTAGACCTTCTTCCCAACTTGCACTTTCGATTAACTAATCATAAGGAAAACTATATTTTGAGAAACAGAATATTTCTTCTTTCCCCTTCCTTTGGAGGACAAGTTTATTCTTGGATAGCTGCCCTGAAAATTCCATATCTGATAGTTCTATAGTTATTTTCTCGCCATGTTGCTCATAATGTTCAAACTGAATTAGCTGGTTATCCTTATATAGGTGATTGATACAAGTTTGTCGCGAAAGGTCACCACCAATTATCCCATACATGTTATCATCATAGAACCTGATACACATATCCTTTTTGAGTTGGTCCGTTTGATAAAAATAATACCCGTCAAATCTCAAAAGGTTCTCTTCTTTATCTCCTCCGGCATCACCAAACTCAACAACCATAAGCCCTGGAATCCCCACTTTCTTTAGGTGTATACCAGCAAACACTTGGTAAACAACCAGACTTAATAACGTCAAAATGACCAGCCACTTAAAAGTAAACCTGAGCACATCCATTTTAGTTGTCACTTCAGGGCACTTCTTTTTCACTAAGAGTCCTCCGGGATCTTCAAATGAATAAGATTAAGGCATTTGTAAGCCTTGTATATGCGGCAAACTCGCCAATCGACCAGTTTAGGCTTGAAGGTGACACCACCGATTCAGAATCAGATGAACACTTGCGGCAAGCAGAAGATACGGAAAAACCACCGCCAGGAATTGAAATCGCGCTTGGGAATCATGGAGTAGGATCTTGTTGATAATCTGAAGTTTCCCGTTTTTTATAGCCACTAGCGCACTGATGAACTTATGACTGAATTCAGAATAATCAATGATATCAATAAGTTACGAATTTTTGGGCGCGCCGTAACCTATTGATATCATTGCAAATATTCTCCAAGACTTCGGGGGAAAACGTAAAAAAGCTAATAAATACGGAATGTTAATGTTGCTTGCGAGGCCAGGTTGTGGTATGTTTCTTCTACCACGAAAAAAACACCAAAACCTGGAGGCCTCGCATGTTTATACTACACGACATTCTCAAAAAACTCAAAAGCCAATTCCCACAATCGGGGAAAGCCCAGGAACGTAGTGTTTGGTTCGTATACACGGTCATTGCCATCATCATTCCGTTTACATCGTCAAAAACATCCAATATCCTCCGATGTCTCAAAACGGTGTTCGGATTTGATTGGATAAAAAGGAAAAAGTTCTACACGTTCATGGCCTCTCCAAAAATTCCTTGGACACGGTTATGGCAAACGCTGTGGAAAACGATACCGGAGCCGTTGACCGATGGCATGTTGTTGATAGCCCTTGACGATTGTATCAATCCAAAAACGGGAAAGAAAATATTTGGCTGCGACAAAATTTTCGATCACGCCGCCAAGCAGAACCAATCCAGATATCCATGGGCACAAAACATCGTTGCCGTGGGGCTGTTAAAAAAGATCAAAGGACGGTGGGCCTGTCTACCTTTGAGCTACCGGTTCTATCTTTTGAAAAAAAGCATTAAACGTATCAACCGCAGCCATGGAGTGACGTTGGCATTCAAAAGCAAGCTTGCCATGGCCGCAGAGATGATCGCGGAAATTGCCGAAACCTTTCACCGTATTAAGGTGGTAATCGTCACGGACTCATGGTTCGGTAATAATGGTCTTTGGAAACCGTTGCACGGCAAACTGGGCATATGGGTTAATATGATATCGAGGCTTAGATCGAACAACAATTTGTTTGAACTGCCGGGTCCACATTCCAGTCGACCGGGACGTCCCCGGAAATATGGAAAAAATATCGGCAACGCTACGTCGCTGGCCGTTCGATTTAAATCCCTGGCAAGAGAATACACCGTCAATCTATATGGCCGCGACCGGACCATAGTCGCCTATGACCGGGTTCTTATGCTCAAGACAATCCGTTGCGCGATCAAGGTGGTGTGGGTCTACCGCCAAACCCAGTGGGTAGCGCTCTATTCAACCGATTTAACTTTATCGGCGCAGCAAATTGTCGAGTATTACGGCGCCCGATGGAAGATCGAAGCTTTTTTCAAAGAACTGAAGCGTGACATCGGCAGTGCCGACACTCAAACTCGGCACCCGCAGGCCGTCAGCAATCACCTTCACTTTTGCATGTTGGCGACAACCGTGGTCTGGATCTATGCCTGCCGGATGGAGAAGGCGCCAACACGACGGCATGCTGTCGATGGCCGTAATGGTTTTGCCTTCTCCGATGTTCGCCGGGCTGTTGCAAAAGCTGCGCTGGACAGTAATTTCAATAGGGTTTTCCCGTTGCAGCGAAAATCCGTCGTTAATTCTCTCGTGGAAGTACTACTGCGTATTGCAGCTTAGTAAAATTTAGCAAACTTTAGTAATTAATTACTTGTCATAATTCTTTATACGAAACATGGTGAGAAAATGCCAACACAAAATGCGCTTTATTTATTCCGGAGAGTTATTTTCGCGGACGGACGCTATTTAGATATTTCAACTAAGTATTTTTCGTATTTTTGTATATCGCCACCTTCTTTTTTTACAGCAGGCAATACTCTTTCTTTATATATTATTATGGCTTTATTTTTATCGCCATTATCTTTATAAACCCAAGCAACTGTGTCCAGATGCATATAGTCATTAGATTTTTCGAGTTTCTCCAATAAATCTGAATAATTTGTTGAGTATATTTTTTTCTTGTGCATATTCCTTAACACTGCGTTTATACAATCAATTTCTCGAAAAAAACCGTGCATTTCCTTATCTATCCATGGGTCATTTTTTATACTTTCCTCCCAAAGAATTTTTTCAAATCGCCAGCCATCGTCAAATAGTTTATAATTAGTAATAATAGTCATCGTACTTTTAACTCCGAATAATTCGCCAACTTCATTTGGTTTTATGGATAACTCAAGTGTCACATTCTTATTATTCTGGTCGTTTTCAGTTATGCCAGTTGCTGTTATTGTTGACACTGTCCCAGCCGCAAGATATACGAATTCAGAATATAATCCATGAGAATCACTTTTCCCACAATAATATGGCATTATTTTTTTAGTTGGAATAAAGTAGCCACCAAGACGATAGCTGCTTGGTTTTGTTGCAAAACCATTTTTTCTATAGAAACAAAATTCAGTTGGATTGAAAGAATTCAAATAGTTACATGTTTATTCCGTGCCATACATGATCATTTTTCTGTATCCGCCAAACCAATTCTTCTCATGTAGAAATACTTTCGTTTGAAACCATATACTATTGATCACAATAGCATTTTTAAAAGTGCATCGCTTATTTTGCCAACATCATTGGACTTGTTGAAAGCGGCTATTAGTGATAAGGTAATGCATAAAACACCCTATAATTGGACTATATGCATTACTTTATCAGGAGGCCGCCATGGCGTTAGCAAACAATGGCTCGGATAAAATCAGAGCGCTGTTTAAAAAGCAGCCTTGTTGGATGATCGCCCCCTTGGCCGAGCAGTCGGACTATTCCGTACCTTCTGTTAGACGGTTCATGGCAATGATCGGTTACTACAGCAGTTTTACCCACAACGGGCGCTGGTACACACTGGCTTCGATACCTCGCTTCGGACGTCAAGGATTATGGTTTTACAAAGACATCGGCTTCTCACGTACAGGAAGTCTCACCGATACCCTTGTCATGTTGGTGTCGGGCAGCGCGGCGGGAATGAGTGCCGAGCAACTTGGACAAATGCTGCACTGCCGTTGCCATTCGGTGCTGGTGTCCTTGGTCCGTCAAGGCCGCTTGCAGCGACAAAAGCTGGGGCGTTCATTTGTCTACCTGGCCGCCGATGACGAAACGGCCGGCGCTCAGTCTCGGGCAATTCAAAAAAACGACAGTGGTCAACTTCCGGCCGAAATGGCGATTCTGGTGCTGGTCGAGTTTATTCGCCACCCCGATGCCGGGTTCGGGCAATTGGCACAAGCGGTTAAACGGCGCACCGGAGTGCGTATCGAAGCCAGGCAAGTCATGGAACTGTTCCGTCGACACGGTTTAAAAAAAACGGGTTAAACTCCGGTGCGGCAGCTTTGGCGGCGCTGAACCGATGCCTGGAGCGGCTTGGTCGGGAGACTCGCCCGGCCGGTTTGTTTGCCCGGGTGCCGACGGTTCGGTTTCGACCGGAACACGATACCTGTCTGTGCGACAGCAAACTCAATGTGCAGAAAACGAGAAAAAAGACAGTACTGAGTATGACTACGCCGTTTGTCGCGCATGAGACTATCCTCGAATGCCCGCAATGCGGGAGCCTTTTTCGTTCCGAAGCATTGCGTTGTCTGGTTCCGCGCTGCTGCAATGTAGCCTGGGATGTGCTGGTCTTTGTCGGTCGTGCGTTGTTCGAGCAACACCAAAATATCGAACAGGTTCGCCAAGGACTTCTCGCCCGCCATGTCGATCTATGCGCATCGGAGATCGAATACCTGGGACAAAAGTTCATCACCTATCTGGCCATCGCTCATCGTCGAGCTACACCGCGAATCAATCGGGCCATGCAGCGTTCCGGTGGTTACATCCTGCATCTGGATGCCACCCATGAGGCGGATTCACCGGCCTTGATGACCGGCCTGGACAGCCTGAGCCAATTTGTACTGGCCAATGTGAAGCTGCCCAGCGAACGGTCCGAATACATCATTCCGTTTTTAAAACGGCTACGCCGTGATTACGGCGAACCGATCGCCTGTGTTCACGACATGGGCACCGGTATTCTAAAAGCGGTGGCAGAGGTTTTTCCCAACTGCCGAGATTTTATCTGCCACTTTCACTTTCTGCGCGATGTGGGCAAAGATCTGATCGATCCTTGCCACCGCAAACTGCGGAGCTGCCTGCGAACGCATGCGGCCACCACCAAACTCAATGCCCTGGTGCGTCAGGTACGCCAGACAATTGAACCGCACGACATCGATGCCAGACAGTTGGCAACGTTAATAAGGCGTGCCGACCCCGTCTCCGATATGACATTGCTGCCCCTGGTATCGACCTACTCGCTGGCCCTGTGGTGCTTGCAGGGCAAGCAAAATGGCGACGGCTACGGTTTTCCTTTCGACCGTCCCTTGTTGGAGTTCTCTCGGCGCCTGTTGATATTAACCGAGTATTTGCCGGACCTGATTCGGTGTCTGCCCGCTGAGGACCGGATCGGCAATCGTATATTTTATAAGTTGGTTCGCCAGGTTGTCGCTATTGTTCAGGACCCCGTGTTCGAGCCAGCCGTTGAAGAACTGCGCTGGCGTTGCCTGCTGTTTGACGATCTTCGGGAGAAGATGCGTATCGCCTTGCCCGGTAGCGGCAAAGGCCTTAACGATGAAGGCAGCACCAAGGACATGGGCAGCATCGAACAAGGAGTTAATCAATTTCGCAAACGGCTGGAGAACAACAAATTTGCCGATGATCCGCTTTGCCTCAAAGTTGCTAAACAAATCGATCGTTATGGCGATAAACTTTTTGCCGATCCAATAGAAATCAATACGTCTACAGGCCCCGCAACGATATATCCGCAACGGACCAACAATATCCTTGAACAGTTTTTTCGTCGCCAGCGCCGCGAATATCGCCGAAGGACAGGAAACAATAGTATGCGAAAACGGTTGCAGACCATGCTGGCCGAAACTCCGTTGGTAAAAAACTTGAGCAATCCGGATTATATGGGTATCCTTCTGGATGGCAAATCGAGCCTGGAAGAACTGTTTGCCTCAATCGAGATGAATGGTGAAAAATGCGACATTGAACCACTCCCCGATACAGAAAAGCTCCTTCCAGGCTTTCGGCGTCTATCAAACCTGCTAAGTTTGCCGGAGCAGATCGTTCAGATAGCTACGCAATCCAACTGAATTTTGTGACAATAGCATTTTTTATTAATATTTTTGCATCTTCGCTTTGAAAATGAATTCTTTTTTTTAGTACTACACATGTAAATTCTTGCTCCTGAAATATTTTCTCCGCTTTGTTTCGATCAAGTGTTTTATTGTCACTGCATGAAAATGAAATAATAGATGTGGTGAATAGTAAAATGATGATAGTTGAAATTCGCACTGCAACCTCCTATGGTTTGTATAGAAAAATAAATAAACTTATCTAAAACTTTCCTTTAAAAGGCGTCTGGAACTTTTCGGCACCACCACATTACCGACATCAGGACACTCTCCATCAGTCACATCTTCATACATGCGAACAAACCCGAAAAACGCACAAATAAACAGTGAAGGTACCACCATCTACTCAGAATCAGCTGGACACTTGCGAAACGCAGAAGATACGGAGAAACTACCGCCAGGAATTGAACTCGCGCTTAAGGATCATGGAATATGGAACATCGGTAGGGTTATAGTCCGTACGGAAAAAAATTACAACCCGTAGAACTTTTTTGAACAGGGTAATCATATTCAGACCTTGCAGTTACCCTGCCAGGCCGGATGATTACTGAGGCAAAATATTGGCCTTCAGGAGTTCAAGCCCTTTTTCCCGGGCATGCAGAACCGTCACCATACCGATATCCCGCATTTCGCTTCTTTGGAGGATGTTTTCTTTAAGGTTGGTGCGATATTTCAGGTATTCATCCTTTGCGGAAATATTGGGCATAACACGCTCGGTGTAAAGAAATGTATCAATGGCTTGGTTTTTACCGTTGGTGTTGCCTTCGATCAGGTCCACGCGGGAATCGCCATGTACCAGAAAACAGTGAATCATGGGAACATACGGCAACCCGTATTCTTGAAGGATTTCATCCGTGCCGGAAACTATCTCTTCGGTCATGGCGTAAATGCCGATGTTTTTCTCAACCGGCAAGTTCAGTTCCAATGCCAGGGTAGCGATGACCGCGTGTTTGGTGGTACAGGTGCCCATCTTCTCCTTGAATAGAATCATCAAATCGTCGCGATTTGAATTGTACCCGTAGGGAAGTTCATGCACCCATTGGCAGGCGGCGTGAAAGCGGTCAATCCCAAGCTCGATGAATCGTTTGGATATGATACCATCCTTGGTAATTGCCGCGTCCGGAAAAACCGTGTAAGAATCCATATAAACCTCCACAAAACAAAAACAAGGATAAACCAAAATGACCTGGGCAAAATGGGCGGCTCTATTCCTGATCGCCATTGTCGATGGGTGCACCGCCCCTCACTACATCTGGAAACAAAAGGACATAGCGCCGGTTGAAATCAACGCGCCGGGTTTAGAGCATCGGTTGTTGATCGCCTCTCGGGACAGCGAATTCAAACAGGCGTTGGTCGATAAAATCCAAGACGCCTTCTCCGATAAATCAACATACATTAAAATCACAGGTGTTGAAAGTCTTGTGGACGAGGATGCCCGGGCCTATTCGGTGGTGCTGATCATCAACACCGCCATGGGCTGGACGGTGGATATTCCGGTGGAGAAATTCCTGAAAAAGTTTGGCGAACTCGACACCATCATCGTACTGACCACCGCCGATGGGGCCGATGTCTACCCCGATCTGAAAGATCGCAACATCGACGCCATCTCCTCGGCCTCGGTCATGGAACAAACGAATACGCTGGCAGACACCTTAATCACCAAGATTGACGATCTCTTAAAAAGACAGTCAGTTTCAGGTCAGTGACCCGTAAGAGCGGGCCTTGTTTGCAAAAATGGTTTCCCGTTTCCTGGTTTACTTGCAGCTATCTGGCACGCAGCCAGTCTCATGTGAAGATCCCGTGCTGTATGGAACCAATTAAAAAAGAGTTGACGCCAATACCAAACAGCCTATATTAATGACCGACTGGTCAGTATTGAAAACATGAACATTATGAGCAGATATCAACCATGTCGCGCAAAGCAGATCCCAACCGAAAAACAGACATCCTCCGGGCCGCAGGCCAAGTCTTCGCCCAAAAGGGGTATGCCGCCACCCGGATGATCGAGGTGGCCGAAGCCGCTTCCGTGGGCAAGGGAACCATTTACGAATATTTTAAAAGCAAGGAAGCGCTCTTTTTCGCCGTGTTCGAAACCATGATGGCCGAATCCACTGATAGCATTGCCCAGGCCGAGGGTTCTATGGACGGGCCTTTCTCCCTGCGCATAAAGAAGCTGATTGACGGTCTTATTCAATCCTGGCTGGAACAGCTCGACATATACGGCCTGGTTTTGGAGTTCTGGTCGGCAACGGCATCTTCATCCAGCCGGGACTCCTTCAGGGCCGCATTTCAGGCCGGTTATAGCGCGTTAAGAACCAATATCGCCAATATGATTCGTGACGCTCAGCAAACCGGAGAAGTCACTCCGGATATCGATGCCATGAAAATTGCCGCGGCTCTGGTCGGAACCCTGGATGCCTTGTTGCTACAGGCCTGGCTGGACCCGCAGTTTGACGCCCCGGCCACATCCGAAGCGTTCCTGGATGTGGTGTTGAGGGGACTTAAAAAACCATAGAGAAATACTTGCAACAATCAGGAGAAAAAATGCGCGTTCCAATATTTTCCCTTTTACTGCTCACAGGAATATCTTTCCTCGCCCCGCAGTGCCCGGCGGCCGACGCCCCGGATCCGGCGAAACTGATCAAGGCCAGCTTTGACCATTACCGCGGCAAGGCCTCCAAGGCCGACGTGGAGATGGTGATCCACCGCCCCACCTGGCAACGCGGCATGCGCATGATCGGTTGGACCAAGGGCGATGACAAAAGCCTGATCCGAATCACCAAGCCAGCCAAAGACAAGGACAACGGCACGCTAAAAAACGGAAACGAAATGTGGACCTACAATCCCAAGATCAACCGGGTAATCAAACTGCCCCCCTCCATGATGTCGCAAAGTTGGATGGGCTCCGATTTCTCCAACAACGACCTGGCCAAAAGCGACAGTATTATAAACGACTACACCCACAGTCTGACAAACACCGAAAAAGTGGACGGGCACACCGTGTACACAATCAAGTCGATGCCAAAGCCAGCGGCGCCGGTGATCTGGGGCATGCAGGTCAGCAAGGTGCGCGACGATTATGTAATGCTGGAGCAGGAGTTTTTCGACGAGGATCTTAAGTCTGTCAAGCGCATGACCACCAGCGAGATACAGATGATGGGCGGCCGCATATTCCCCAAGATATGGAAAATGCAACCATCGGACGAAAGTGGGGAATACACCCTGCTTCGTTATCATGCCATCGAATTTCTCGATGACCTGCCCGACCGGCAGTTCACCATGAACGAACTGAAAACCGGAAGTCGGAGATAATACCATGGTTGCCATGGACGTTAAAATGGCCTGGCGCAATATCTGGCGCAATCCCCGCCGAACGCTGTTGACGGTGACGGCCATCGCCTTTGCCTGTGTTTTATTGGTTTTCATGCTCTCTTTCCAATTGGGCGGGTACGAGACCATGATCAACGCATCGGTCAAGGTTCACACCGGGCACCTTCAGGTTCAGGCGCAAGGTTACCAGAAGGAAAACGAAATCCGTCTGACCATTGCCGACCCCCGCCCCGTTTTAAAGGTTCTCGATACCATACCGGAGGTCAAGGCTTACGCATCACGCGGCCGGGCCTTTACCCTCATCTCCTCACAGGATCGGACTTACGGCATCATGGTGGAGGGTATCGACCCCACCGCCGAGAGACAGGTTTCGACGCTGGCCAGCATTGTGCGCCAGGGAGACTACCTGGGTGAGAACACAGGGGAATCAGAGTTGCCCGATGCATTGGTGGGCCATCTGCTGGCGCGCAACCTGAAAGTAAATGTCGGAGACGAAATCACCCTGCTGGGTCAAGGGTATGATGGCTCCATCGCCGCCACCATGCTCCGGGTACACGGCATCACCAATGCGGGCATGGATGACTTTGACCGCAATGTCATTCAAATTCCCCTGGATGCATTTCAGGAGATCTTTGGTCTGGGCGATGCAGTGCATGAAATCGTCATCGTCGGCCATCATCTTTCCGACACTACCGCCATCAAAAAGGCACTTCTACCAACCCTGGAAGGCATTGCCAATCAACCGCCCCTGACGGCGCTCGACTGGGAGGCCTTGATGCCCGGTCTCAAGCAGGCCATCAGCATGGATCTGATCAGCGGTTCAATCTTCTACCTGATCCTGATCATGGTGGTGGCGTTCAGTATTTTAAACACCTTTCTGATGGCAATTCTGGAACGCACTTATGAATTTGGAGTGATGATGGCCATGGGAACCCGCCCCGCCCGCCTTACCCGGCTGGTGTTGGCCGAATCCATCGGCATGACCCTGGTTGGTATCATCGCCGGAATGCTTCTTGGATGTCTGGTGACGGCTTATTTCATGGGGCATGGCATCAATCTGGGTGGCGCATCGGAGATTTCGCGCCAGTTCGGTATTCCCAGTGTACTCTACCCGAAGCTGACCCTGATTTCGGTGACGGCCGGACCACTGGCCGTATTTGTCATCACGGTTTTGGCGGCGCTCTATCCGGCATTGAAGATTCGGCGATTAAGACCAGTGGAAGCCATGCGAACAGGGTGAACGGACCGATAACGCGGTCCAAAAGCGTTGTCTTAAACACGACAAAGGACTTCTCCCATGGATTTTCTAATAGCCTGGCGCAATATCTGGCGCAACCCCCGGCGAACGGCCGTCATTTTGATCGCCGTGGTCATCGGCGTATGGAGCATGATCTTTCTGGGCGCGTTGATGCGGGGCATCATCCAGGGCATGATTCACAACGGCATCGATACGCTGACCGGTCATATACAAATACACCAGGATCACTATCCCAGCGATCCATCGATCGACAACAGCATCGAGGACCCGGCAATCATCGCCAAAGCCTTGGACCAGACACTGCCGGAGGGCAGTCATTGGGTCTCCCGCGTGAGGGTCAACGGCATCGTCAGCAATGCCCGCCACAACAGCAGCGTCACCCTGGTAGGCATCGATCCGGACAAAGAGATAGCGGTATCCTTCATTGGTTCCGCCGTCACCGAGGGACGTTACCTTGAAGATAACGATAAAAACGCCATTCTGATCGGGCAGGCGCTGGCAAAACGCTTTGAAACCGGCCTCGGCCGCAAACTGATTTTGATGACCCAGGACAAAACAGGCCAGATTGCATCCAAGGCCTTTCGAATTGCGGGCATCTTCCAGGCCGAAATGGAAGCCACCGAAAAAGCCTATGTTTTCGTCACTCGCGAAACCGCCCAAACGTCGCTGAAAATGGGAACCGCCGTATCCGAGATCAGCGCCTTGCTGCCATCTCCGGACCAGGCCGGGCAAACCGCCCGGACACTTGCGGTAGCCTTGGAGGGCCGGCAGCTCACGGTGCGGTCATGGCTGGAGACGCTGCCACTATTGCAGGCCTACCTTCAAATATACGACTCCTTCATCCTGATCTGGTTCGTGGTAGTATTTGTGGCCATGGGATTCGGAATCCTCAACACCACGCTGATGGCGGTTTTCGAACGCATGCGTGAATTCGGCCTGCTCAAAGCCCTGGGCATGCGCCCCTTGCGCATCGTCAAGGGGATCCTCATGGAAGCGCTGATGATTCTGCTGGTGGGCCTGATCATTGGCAACGCCCTGGGTTTGCTCAGTTGTCTTGCCCTCTCCGTTCACGGCATTGACCTGTCGGCCCTGGCCCAGGGAATGGAATACGCCGGCATGTCCCGGGTAATCTTCCCCCAGGTTCTTGCCAAGGATCTGTTGAGTGCCAACATCGTGGTTCTGGTGCTGGGAATTTTGGTTTGTCTCTATCCGGCAATTAAGGCGGCGAGGTTTACGCCGGTGGAAGCGATGACACACAATTAGGTGTCCATCCACGAACGGGCACTGAATAAAAGAATCGGTATCGCGCCCCTCTTGCGCAAAGGGCTTGGGGAGCGAGGAAAGAATGAGATAAAATCATGGAATCTATAGTGTCATGCAAAGGGGTATCGAAAACCTATCAACAGGGCAAGGTGACGGTCAACGCACTGACGGACATCGACCTTTCCGTGGAGGCCGGCGGTTTCATCGCCCTGGCCGGACCTTCCGGGTCGGGGAAGACTACCTTGCTCAATCTGATTGGCGGATTGGACCAGCCCAATAGCGGCACCATTCAGGTGGACGGCCAGACTTACGCTGACCTCAACGGTTCACAGATGGCGGACCTGCGGCTGCATCGAATCGGATTTATCTTCCAGGCCTACAACCTGATTCCGGTGTTGTCCGCCGTTGAGAACGTTGAATACATTATGCTTCTACAGGGCGTCGCCGCAGCCGAACGAACCCAAAGGGCCCGGGAAGTATTGGATACGGTCGGTCTGGAGGGGAAATACGACCGCCGCCCCGCCGAACTCTCCGGCGGTCAGCAGCAGCGGGTGGCCGTGGCCCGCGCCATTGTGGCCAACCCTTCCATTGTGTTGGCCGACGAGCCCACCGCCAATCTGGATTCCAAAACCGGTGAACGTCTCCTCGACTTGATGCGCCAGATGAACCAAAAGCGGTCAGTGACTTTTATCTTCTCCACCCATGACAACATGGTCATGGAGTACGCCCGGCGCATCGTGACGATCCGTGACGGCCGTATAGACAATGACCACACCAAGTCCAACTAAAAATGACAGATTCGTAAAAAACCGATATCGGCGTTACGCTTCATCCTTCGTCACTGCGGAGTACGATCAGTACGCCTCATTCCTCAGGATTCGCAAGCCTTGATCTCGGCTTTTTACGAATCCGCCCAAACAGCGACTTTTTACGGGCTCATCAAAAATGAAAAAAACAGTTTTACTCAGTCTTGGTATATTTGGCTGCTTCCTTGTCGCCCTTTTACCATTCCAGCGTCCGGCGTCGGCTGATTCCGGCCAGGATAGCAGTCCACCCGGCATATTCTCCGGTATCAACGCAGAATGGGGCGGCCATGCAAGATTTATCGGAACCGTAACAGCGCTCGATGGGGATTCGCTCTACGGCCGGGTTGACGATGGGCCTTATCTGGACGGTCAGGCGGAATGGCGACAAAACAGCCGGATCGATATCGGATCACGTTTGACATTGGAGACCCATTACGAATTGGTGGCGACGGGCGGCGATACCCGTCAAACCTCGCAAACCCTGTTGAAAAAACTTCCCGGGTCATCTTCATCCACGATCTTCGTCAATCAACCAATCGATGACGACCGGCGGCTGATGGACCTTACACATGTGCTTAGCGAGAACGATGACGACCTGATTTATCACCGCCTGGATCGCCTCAACCTCACCTGGTCGCCCGACTGGGGAACCGTCCGCCTGGGCCGCCAGGCCCTGACCTGGGGCAATGGCCTGATATTCAACCCCATGGACCTGTTAAGTCCATTCTCGCCCACGGCCGTGAAACGTGATTACAAAACCGGCGACGACATGGCTCTGCTGCAGCTACCCATCGGGGAGAACGAAGTTCAACTGATTTATCTTCCCCGGCGCGATACCGCAACCGGAGACCTGGAAGAGGAAGCGTCATCGTATGCCGCCAAGTATCACGCCTTTGCCGGCTCGCTCGAGCTTAATGCCATGGCGGCTCGCCACTACGATGACGCCATCGGCGGATTGGGAGCCACCGGGTATCTGAAGGATGCCGTCTGGCGCGTCAATGCCACCTACACCCACCTCTCGGACGATATCGGGGAAGACGACTTCATCCAGCTCGTGGCCAATCTGGACTACTCCTGGATGTGGGGTGGCAAAAACGTTTATGGCCTGGTGGAGTTTTATTATAACGGTCTGGGGAGCAATGACGACTACGAGCAAACATTGAAAAACGATGCCCTCATGCAGAGAATCCTGCGCGGCGAGATGTTCACCCTTGGCCGGGCCTACCTGGCCGGCCAGATCCAGGTGGAGCTGCACCCCCTGGTGCAATTCTACACCACGGCCATCGTCAACCTGGCCGATCCTTCGGGGTTGCTGCAACCGCAGGTAGTATGGGATATGACCGGCGACTTGCAACTCATCTTCGGGGGCCAATGGAATTGGGGTGCCGGGGGAACTGAATTCGGCGGGTTCGATATCGACACCGACGGTCTCTCCTTCAGTTCGGCCCCCAACGATCAGGTGTACCTTTGGCTTACCTATTATTTCTGATCTGAAGGTCGGCTGCGCCCGCAACCAGCCCTCCCCCCATATTTGAGTTGACATCGGCGTCACTATCGCCATCGAAATCGTCCTTTCTTTTTTCGATACCGATAGCGATTGCGCTTTCGCTGACACCGAGCAACATCAAAGTAAAGATCTGCTTTTTACTACCGATCATATCAGGCATGGAAACCACCGCCGCAAATATGTTGATCGTCGACGACGACCCGCAGATCCACCGGATGCTCAAACGCATCTTCCGGCGGCATGGCATATCCTTTCATTCGGCCTATGCCGGTCCCGATGCGCTGGACCGGCTTCGCACCCACCCGACGGATATTATTCTGTTGGATCTGTCCATGCCGGGAATGAGCGGTTTCGAGGTGGCCTCGCAGGTCAAGGAGGCCCCACAGTGGCAAGACATCCCTGTTATCATCATCACCGGCCGTGACGACTCGGACATCCTGGCCCGCGTGCTCGGTGAATGCGCGGACGATTTCATCACCAAAACCGCCGATCCATCCGAAATCATCGCCAGGGTCAATTATCACCTGAGACGCAAACGCATTTTGGATGAAATGCACACGGAAAAAAGAGTTTGTGATGATATCATCACCATGAAATCCGCGCAGTTGGCGAAAGCCAACCAGCAGTTGAAGGACGCTTCCCTGGAGGTAATCTGGCGGCTCACCGCAGCCTCGGAGTGTCGCGACAACGAGACCGGGCAACACATCAAACGCATGAGCAACTATTCAGCGGCAATTGCCCGTAAAATTGGATTAAAGAAGAAAACCGTCGAAACATTGCTCTACGCCGCCCCCATGCACGACATTGGTAAGATTGGCATTCCGGACGCCATTTTGCTCAAGTCGGGTCCGCTGAACGAGGACGAGTGGACCATCATGAAAACCCACACCACCATAGGAGCTTCTATCTTGAGCGGTTCCAAAATCGGTTTTGTCCGACTGGGTGAAATCATCGCCCTTTGTCATCACGAGCGATGGGACGGAAAAGGCTACCCCAAAGGTCTTGCGGGGCGCAAGATTCCACTGATGGCGCGCATCGTCGCCCTGGCGGATGTTTTCGATGCGCTGACCAGCCGCCGTCCCTATAAAGAACCCTTCACCATGGGAAAAGCCAGCCAAATCATCAAGGAGGGCAAGGGCACCCACTTCGACCCGGATATCGTGGATGCCTTCTTTTCAATTCAGGGTACGATCCTTCAAATTCGCGACCGATATCAGGAAGAAGAAACGCCATCTTGAAAGGGCCTTACGGCAACGGCCTTCCTTTTCAAAATGGCGGATTCCGACAACGGAGACAACAGGCTATTCTTCCAGGGCTTCACGCACCTTATGCGATAGCTCTTCCAAGGTAAAGGGCTTGCCGATGAAATGACAACCGTCTTCCAGGCGGCCCTTTTTCGAAACGACGGCATCCGTGTATCCGCTCATGAAAAGCACCTTCAGGTTGGGAATTTTATTTTTCAGCGTCAGATAAAGATTTGTCCCGTTTCCACCGGGCATGATGATATCGGACAAAAGCAGATCGAAGCTCGCCCCTTCGCCGTTGGTCAGCGCAATACAGGCCTCAGGGGAGTCCACGTCGATGACCTGGTATCCCAGCCGTTTCAACGAAAGAACCGCGATTCTCCGAACCGCCGGCTCGTCTTCGACCACAAGAATGGTTTCGCCACAGGCCCTGGCCACGGCACTTGCATCAGGGACAGGCTCGGCCATGGAACCGGCTTCGCAGCTTGTCACCGGCAGCAGCACACAGACGTTGGACCCTTCCGCCAGACGGCTATCCGCCCAGATGCAGCCCTTGTGCTGCTTAACGATATCGTAACAGGTCGCCAGCCCCATGCCGGTGCCCTTGCCCTTATCCTTGGTGGTAAAAAAGGGATCGAAAATCAGCGGCAGCACATCGGTCGGGATGCCGGTTCCGGTATCCGAAACGGATATTTCCACGTAAGTTCCCGGATCGATCCGCAGGCGGTTGGCTTCGAAATCCGCATCCAGATGCCGAAGCCGGGTGGCGATCGTCAATGTGCCGCCCTGGGGCATGGCATCCTGGGCGTTGACTGCCAGATTCAATAAAATCTGATCAATCTGCCCCGGATCGGCCTTGACGGACTTAACCTTGGCATCGAGATCGTAGGAAACGGCGATGTCCTCGCGGATAAGGCGGCAGAGCATGGCGGAGATATTTTCGATGCAGAGGTTGATGTCCAGCGATTTGAAGACCGCCATCTGCTTGCGGCTGAACGCCAGAAGCTGGCCCACCAGATGCCTGGCCCTTTTGGCCGCATTGTAGATTTCCATCAACTGCCGTTGGACGTCAATGGAGTCTCTGGTCTCATCGAGCAGCATATCCGCATACCCGATGATCGGAGATAAAATATTGTTGAAATCATGGGCGATGCCGCCGGTCAGAACCCCGATAGACTCCATCCGCTGTGCCTGGCGCAGATCGTTTTCGGCTTTTATGCGCTGTTCGTAATACCGATTCCTTTCCAGGCGCGCGGCCAGGACCGGCGCAATCCAACTGGCGATGAATGTCAGCATCTGTTCATCTTCAAGGCCGTAGCCGCCCTCTTTCTCGGCCAGGACGATCTGCCCGACCAGTGTCTCATGGTTCAAAAGAGGCACCGCCAATGCATTGCCCAGTGAGATATGACCGGCGGGAAGGTTGAGGCCGCTGTTTTTGCGAATGGCTTTTTTACCGGCCAGACTCTCTCCCCAAAGCCCCTTCCACTCCGGCTTGGTAAAAACAATGCTTTTGTTCTCCACCTGGCATTGGGGTAGAACCCCCCGGGTCATGGAGGGGCAAACGAGGTTTTCCATCTCGTCGATGTAACCAAAAAAGCCGTATTGGGACTTGAAATGATCGAGGAGCCGGTTAAGCACCTTGACGAACATCTTTTCGCCATCGTTTTTTGCGATGAGATCCATCACTTCATGATACAGAAAAAACGAGTTGTCCGTATTAATCGAGACCTTGTTAGCCGGCACGGAATCATCCCAATCGATACAGACGATACGGATGCGCCCATGGCGGGGCGGCGCCTCCCCCGGCATATCAGCAGCGCCCCTCTCTCGGTTTCCAAACAGAACAACCCGCCACTCCGACGCGTCGGCCGTTTTCAGGTGCAGGTCGAGCCGCCTGTTTTCCGGCTGGTTGAAAAACGTTTTGAACCGGTTTCGAAAATTATGCCGCGATGCGTCGGTCAGCAAATCAGCGAATGGTTTACCGGCCAACCGTCCGACCTCTTTTCCGGTCTTGTAGGCAAAGGTTCGATTGACTTCGCAGATGAATCCGCCGCGGTCCAGCACCAGATAGCCAATGGGCGCATGGTTGAACAAATCCATGTAATTGCCGCAGGCGTGCATGAGGTTGTCCTGGCTGGACCTCAGCTTTTCGTTCTGGGTCTCCAGCGTTATCTGGCGCGCGTGCAGCTCATGAATAATGGACCGGCAGCTTCCGGCCTGGTCCAGGGGAAGCGCCAACTGTTGGTGAACAATGAACTCGGCATTGCCTTTCAGTTCCCGCAAGGGCGTTCTCTTTCTATGTTGCATGAATACGCTCCTTTTCGCTCGTTGCCGTCGACACGGCGGATAACGCAAGCAAATGATCGTAGGCAGCAAAATGTAAAAAAATGGGAAAGGCGCGAAAGACACAGATTGTTCGCATGCTTTTGCAGCACGGTGACCAACAGGAAGTACCGAAAGGAGATCAGGAAATGATTACACCAAGGATTCGGGCAGTGTTCGCTCTAACCTTGATTGCAACTATAACAAAAGAGTGCGGTTGTGCACAAGCATAGTTTCATTGTTTCTAACTATGCATAAGGGAATCAGGACATTTTATGAGGCAAGGTCAAGGTGAATGTACTTCCCCTTCCAAGCTCGCTTTCCACGGTTACACGGCCTCCGTGGGCCTGGGCGATATGTTTGACGATGGCCAGGCCCAATCCGGTACCGCCGAGTTTGCGGCTACGGGCCTTGTCCACCCGGTAAAAGCGCTCGAACAGGCGCGGCAAATGCTTGGCGGCGATGCCCATGCCCTGGTCCTTGAAACGGATCCGGACGATGCCCTCGGCGCTTTCGGCCTCTATAAGAATGATGCTTTTATCGGGGCTGTATTTGACGGCGTTATCCAGAAGATTCACAGCGGCCTGCTCCAGAAGCGTGGCGTCAAAGCAACCGGTCAGCGTCTCATCACAGACCAGCCTCACATCGATCTGTTTTTCCTGAATCATCTCCTTGCACAAACCGGTAGCGGTTTCGAGAACATCCATGATCCGGCATTCGGACAGACCGATCTGCTGTATCTCGTCATCGCGCTCTATGCGCGAGAGCTGCATCAGCTCCTCGATAATGGCCGTCAGGCGGTTGACATGCCGGTCGATAATCTCCAGAAAACGGCGGGTTTCGTCGGGATCATCCAATTGGCCGGTGGCCAGCGTCTCTACGAACCCCTTGATGGCGGTCAGGGGCGTTTTGATTTCGTGGGAAACCGAGGCCGCAAAATCGCGACGCATGTTTTCCAGCCGTCGCAACTGGGTGACATCGCTGATCACTACCAAGGCGCCGATCCTTTTCTGGATGGCGTCCACCAGTGGCATGCAATGGACGCTGAGCGTTCGCTCGCTGCCCTGGTAGTAAAGAATGTCCTTCTCCAGGCTTTCTCCGTTGATCAGACAGATGCTCATCATTTCCTGGAAATCGTGGTTGCGTACGACCTCCAGAATGCTTCGCCCGTCCTCGGCCGTCTTGGGAGTGTTGAACATGCGGGCCGCGGCCGGATTAATGCTGATCACCCGCTGATCCATGTCCGAGGCGATAACCCCCTCGCGCATGCTGCCCAGCACGGCTTCCGTGTTTTTGCGCTGGTTGGTGATCTCGTCCATGCGCTGTTGCAACTGCTCGGCCATCTGGTTCATGGCCTCGGCCAGGGCCAGAAATTCCGCCGTATCCGGCGCATCCAAACGATGCTGAAGGTCACCGGAGGCAAAATGCCGGGCCCCGTCACGCATACGCTCAATTGGCTTGGTGATTCTTTTGGATACGAACCAGCTTACCCCGGAAGCCAGCAGGGCAATCAACAGGGCGCCGATAAAAATGCGGATACGGATATGATCGATCCGCTCGTCGACGCCGGTGACGGCAATGGATGTGCGCAGAACACCGCTCATCTCCTGGTTCACGATAAGCGGAAGGGCCACGTACATCATGTTCTCCCGCATGGTTTCGCTGTATCGGATGCTGACGCCCAGATTACCCTTGTATGCTTCACGGATCTCCTCGCGGTCCAGATGACTGCCCATCCGCTCCGGCAGTTTTTCGGAATCCCCAACCACAAGTCCATCGGGCAGGACAACCGTCACCCGGTTCACGATTTGACTGGCGGCATCCTTGCACAATCGGTCAATGGCCTCGGCATCCAGCGGCGTGAGGTGACGCGCCACCTGCTTTTCCAGCAACTGGCCGCTGACAACCAGGTTTTTCCGGGTTACTTCAAGAAAAAAATCGCGGGTAAAGCTCAAGGCGTACCAGCTGACGGCAACCAGAGATATAAGCGTAATCAGCAGGTAGGAAGGAAATAGTTGATAGATCAGGCGTTTTCTTGTTTTCATATGATGTTCGTGTCGGTTAGTTTTCAATAAATCGATAACCAACCCCCCTCACCGTTTCGATATAATGGCCCAACGAGCCCAGTTTCTTTCTCAGACCAACAATTTGAACATCCACACTGCGGTCGGTCACCGGATAGTCGTCGCCCCGAACGGCGTCGACGATCTGCGAACGGGTAAAGACCCACCCCGGCCGCCGGGCCAGGAAATAAAGCACCTGAAATTCGGTATAGGTCAAATCCAGGGATTTTCCGCCGGCGGTCACATGCCGGCGCCCGGTATGAATGGACAACTCACGGATGGCGAGCACCTCGTTGTCCAAGTCCGTTTCCCCGCCGTGCCTGCGAATCACGGCTTTCAGGCGGGCAATCAGAATCCGCGGAGAAAACGGCTTGGTCACATAATCGTCCGCCCCCAGTTCCAGCCCCGTGACCACGTCGGCCTCTTCGCCCTTGGCGGTGAGCATGACAATGGGGATGTCCTTGGTGTTGACACTCTGTTTAAGACGGCGGGCCACTTCCAGACCGTCCATGCCAGGCAGCATCAGATCCAGAATAATCAGATCCACCCGTTCGGCCTCGGCCGCCTCAAGCGCTTCCTCGCCCGAGATGGCGCAGACCACCTGATACCCTTCCCGGTCCAGATTGTAGCGAACCAGTTCGAGGATATCCTCTTCGTCGTCGACGACCAGAATTTTTTCTTTTTTCATTGTTTCACGATTGGTTTAGAAGTTATTCCAGCTTTCCATGCCGAACGATCTCTCCCTCGATCATGTACACCACCTCTTCCGCGATGTTGGTGGCATGATCGGCCATGCGTTCGATATGTCGGGAAATAAGAAGCAGGTTAATCAGGTAACCGATATCCTCGGTCACATTTTCGCCAATGGCCTTTTTGATGCGATCATAGGCTTCGTTTTGAAGCGCGTCCACCTCGTCGTCCAGGTGCCAGACCTTAACGGCCAGATCCAGGTCCTGATGCACCAGGGAATCCAGGCTCATGCGAAGCATGCTTTCCGCTTTTTCCATCATCTCGCTGTAATCGAAAACATATGGCGCCGTCGGCCTTTTGGCGACGCGCACCAGCCGGTCGGCGATATTGACCACCTGATCGCCGATGCGCTCGAGATCGTTGTTTATCTTTATCACCGCGATCAAAAAGCGCAAGTCCGCGGCCACCGGTTGGTGCAGGGCTATGATCTTCAGGCACTCCTCTTCGATCTCCACCTCAATCTGATCGATTTCGTAATCGAGGTGCTGGAGTTCCTTGGCCTGGACGGCATCGCGCTCCTCAAGGGCGGTTTTAATCCGGTTGACGCGCTGCTCCACCAGCGCCCCCAGGGAGAGAATCATCTTTTTTATTTTATCCAGTTCTCTTTGAAAATGTTTCACTGTCGGATTTCCTTCTTCAACCGAATCGGCCGGTTATATAATCCTCGGTCTGTTTTTGCCTGGGGCGGGTGAAAATAGTATCGGTTTCACCGACCTCGATCAGTTTGCCCATGTAAAAGAAGGCGGTGACGTCCGAGACCCGCGCCGCCTGCTGCATGTTATGGGTGACGATGATGATCGTGTAGGTTTCCTTTAGCTGATGAATCAGTTCTTCGATCTTCTGGGTGGCGATGGGGTCCAGGGCGGATGCGGGTTCATCCATCAGCACCACCTCGGGCTTTACGGCCAGGGCCCGGGCAATGCAAAGGCGCTGCTGCTGGCCGCCGGAAAGCCCCAGGGCCGTGTCCTGCAAGCGATCCTTGACCTCTTCCCAGATCGCGGCCTGCTTGAGGCTCTCCTCCACCCGCTCCTTCACGAAAGCCTTGTCCTTAACGCCATTGACCCATAAGCCGTAGGCCACGTTATCGAAAATGGACTTGGGAAAGGGATTGGGCTTCTGGAAAACCATGCCGACCTTGCGCCGCAACATGACCACATCTACGTCCGGCGCATAGATGTTTTCGCCGTCCAGATCGATCCTCCCTTCCACTCGGCTAATGGGGATCAGGTCGTTCATGCGGTTGAGACAACGCAGGAAGGTACTTTTGCCGCATCCCGATGGCCCGATCAGCGCCGTCACCTCGCAGGGTTTGAAAACCATGGAGATGTCATGCAAGGCATGGAAATCCCCATAGTAGAAATCCAAATTTTCAGCGGACATTTTGTATTCCGCTTCGTTTCCGTTGTTCGGCTGTTCAGACGCCTTCATCATCCATTTTTCCTAATTCTGGTTAACTAATATTTTTTTTAAGATAGATTATTGGAGCCGCTTTCTCAATCGCGAACGCCAGATAATAGCGATCAAGTTCATTCCCAACACCAAAGCGATCAGGACGATGGCGGTCCCGTACTGCAAATGCCTGGTTTGTTCGATATTCGTTCCCGCCGTAGCCAGAACGTAAATATGGTAGGGCAGCGCCATGACCTCGTTGAAAATCGACGACGGGAGTTTGGGCGTGAAAAAAACGGCCCCGGTGAACATGATCGGCGCGGTTTCGCCCGCCGCGCGGCTGATGCCCAGAATCGCTCCCGTGAGAATCCCCGGCAGGGCGGAAGGCAACACCACCCGCCAGATGGTCTGCCATTTGGTGGCCCCCAGCCCCAGGGAGGCTTCCCGGTAAGTATCGGGAACGGATTTCAGCGCCTCCTCGGTGGCGCCGATGATCACCGGCAGGGACATGGCCCCCAGGGTCAACGCACCGGCGGCGATGCTCACCCCCATCTTAAGAATAACAACGAAAAAAGCCAGCCCGAACAGACCGAAAACCACGGACGGAACGCCGGCCAGGTTGTTGATCCCCAACCGGATCAGCCGCACGACCTTGCCCGGCCGCGCGTACTCGTTCAGATAAATGGCCGAGGCGATCCCAACCGGCAGGGCCACGAGGATCGCCCCCAGACTCAAGGAAAAGGTTCCCACGATACAGGGCAGAATGCCGCCTTTAGTCATCGAGTCCATGGGCGGCTGCGTCAGAAATTCCCAGGTGATGGCCCGCCATCCGTTGACGACCATGAAATAAACGATCACCAGAAGCGCAAGGCCGTTGACGGCCGCCGCAGATCGGAAAAGGATGAAAAAGAGTTTCTGTTTGGCTTTGCGGCGGCGGTCATAGGCTGGACCGACACCGGGAAACGTTTCATGGGTTTTGGACATGTAAATAACCTATCTTCCGAAAAATGACTTACAATGAAGCCTCACCGACCTGGGTGTAGCGATGGGAGATATAATCAGCCACGATATTGAACACCAGGGTGAAAAGAAAAAGCACGATGCCGGTGGCGAAAAGGGCGTAATAATGCTCGCCCCCCACCGGGGCCTCACCCATCTCGGCGGCGATGCTGGCCGGCATGGGCCGCACGGGATCAAAAATCGACCCGGGCAGCATGGCCGCGCCACCGGCCACCATGAGAACCACCATGGTTTCGCCCACGGCCCGGGAAAGTCCCAGGATAATCGCCGTGCTGATGCCCGACAACGAGGCCGGCACCACGACCCGCACGATGGTCTGCAACTGGGTCGCGCCCAGTGCCACCGACGCTTCCCGCAAGGCGCCGGGAACGGAGTGAATCGCATCCTCGGAAATGCTGCAAATGGTAGGGATGGACATGAAGGCCAGCATCATGGAGGCATTGAAAAGATTGAGCCCCGTGGGAATGCCAAAAACATTCTGCAGAAACGGTGCCACCAGCACCATACCAAAAAAACCGATGACCACCGAAGGCAGCGCCGCCAGAAGTTCCACGACGGGCTTGACGATTTCCCCCACCCGTTGCGTGGCGATTTCGGAAAGATAGATCGCGGTCATGACCCCGAGCGGAATGGAAATGATGCCGGAAACGGCGGTGACCACCAGGGATGCGACGATCAGGGGAAAAATACCGAAGTCGGCGGGGTCCGAGGTGGGATACCAGTATTTACCAAAGATAAAATCCGAGACGGAAACAGTCTTGAAGATCGGCAACCCTTCTTTGAAAAGAAAGAGCATAATCAGAAATAAAATCGTAATGGATGCCGTGGCGATGAGAAAAAACATCGTCTGCATCGACTTTTCCGTTGTTTGGCGCCGATTAGCCATGGATGAAGGGCCTTGATTAAAAGTTACCATAAATTCAGACAGGACAATCGATCCGCCCCGTCACTTCATTTTTGGTCAAAAGGCAATCCGCCCGGGAAACCATCCGCGCGGACTGCCTGTTTTGAACCGTGCTACACAAACTGAATTATTAATACAGCGGAACGTAACCGGACTTTTCAACCATTTTCTGACCTTTAGCCGGATGCAGCATGTAGCTGACGAAGTCCAAGGTATCACCCTTGGGCCAACCGTTGGTGAACATGAACAGGGGACGGCTGATGGGGAAGGTGCCGTTCAGGGTGCTTTCCTTGGAACCCTGTACCCCATTTACCTTGAGAGCCTTGATGTCTTTGTTCAGGTAACCGAGGCCGACGTAACCGATGGCGTGTTTGTTGTTGCTGACCGCGGTGACAACGGCGCCGTTGGAGGCCATGACCTGGGCCGCCGGGGTAACGCGTTCCTTGCTCATGACTTTGCCTTCCCAGGTTTCGTAGGTACCGGAAGAGGTATCACGGGAGCAGACGACGATTTTCAGGTCCGGGCCGCCGATTTCCTTGAAATTCTTGATTTTGCCCATGTAGATGTCTTTGAGCTGGGCGATGGTGATGTCGGTCAGGTTGCTGCTGGGATGAACCACGGGAATGATGGAATCGTAGGCCACGGCAAAGGGAACCGGATAGACGCCTTTTTCGTGGGCCGCATTCACTTCCTTGCCCTTGATGAAGCGGGAAGCGTTGGCGATATCGGTGGAACCGTCGATGATGGCCTTGATGCCGTTGCTGGAGCCGCCGCCGGAAAGGGAAATGTTAACATCCGGGTTGGCTTTCATGTAGGCCTCGACCGCCAGCTGGGAAATGGGCAGAACCGTGGTGGAGCCTTTGATCACGAGATCTCCGGCGGTGGCTGATACCGCACACATGCTGAGCACGGCAGCTACGGTCGCGAAAAGATGGAAAAGCTTCTTCATGATTTCTCCTTCGTTGAATTCGGTAAGGCGTGATGCCTTTGTTAGATTTATGTCAGAATTGTGTTAGGATTGTGTTAATGCGTTGATTTCAAAATTAATTCTGACATCTCATTGGCGCGAACCCTACCGTCGGATTGTTAGGGTTTTGTTAGGATTGCATTAGTTTTTTGTCAGGGGGCGGATTTTTGGAAAATTTAGGATGCAAGCACTGCATCTTCTGTGTGTGAGCTTAAATCGGTATCGCCATCGAAATCATCTTTTCTTTTTCCGATACCGGTAGTGATCGCCGCGTTCGCTGATACAGATACCGATTATAACAGGTTACTATTGACCCAGACGCAATCTCTGTTAAGATGCCGCATTTTTAGAATCGGAAGCCATCGCGACATCGCAAACGGCGGCCCCAACCAACATCCACAGGCAACACACCCATGCAATCAACCGCCTCCCACAGCCGCGCCAGCCTGAAAATCGTCCTGGCCCTGACCCTGGTCCATTTCACCGGGGATTTTTACAGTTCCTTCACCACGCCCCTGTTCCCGGCCTTCATGGCCAAACTGAACCTCAGCCTGACCCAGGTGGGCTTGATCGCCGGCATCAATCGCTTCCTGTCGTTCATCGTGCAGCCGGTGGCCGGCTACGTGGCCGACCGCCATCAGGGCCGCGGCATCATCATGGGAGGCCTTTTGCTGGTGGTGGTGTTCATCCCTCTGTCGGGCATGGCCGGCGGTTACCTATCGCTGCTTTGCTGCATTGCCCTGGGGTCGGTGGGCTCCTCCATGTTCCACCCCTCCGTGGCCGGCATGATCCCGCTTTATGCCGGCCCCCGCAAAGGCTTCGCCATGTCGGTGTTCAACACCGGCGGCACGCTGGCTTTCGCCGTCGGCCCCTTTCTGATCACGGCCATGGTCAACCGCCACGGCCTGTCCGCCATGCCGCTGACCATGGCGCTGGGACTTTTGGTGATAGGCTATTTGTGGATGACCGTTCCCGTTCCCAAAAGCGAGGGCATGGCCTCCTCGGGGTTTGTGGGCACCCTCAAGCGACAGTTCGGCAAGGTCTGGAAATCCATCTTCTTTATATGGTTGGTGATGGTTCTGAGATCTCTGGTGAGCCAGTCGTTCATGACCTTTATGCCGGTGCTGCTGGTCAGCCGGGGCTATCCCCTGGTATCCGGCGGGTTCATGATTTCCATGTTCACCCTGGCCGGAACCGCCAGCGGGCTCTTGTCCGGTTTCCTGGCCGACCGCATCGGCGCCAAGCCGATATTTTTCACGGCGCACCTTTTGATGACACCGGCACTGCTGCTGTTGCTGCATCTTTCGGGAAATATCATCTATGCCGGATTCATTGTGGCGGGCTTCTTTTCACTGGCCACCCTCCCCCTGGGGGTAACCCTGGCCCAGGAGCTGGCGCCGGGAGGCCGCTCCATGGTCTCCAGCCTGATGATGGGCCTGGCCTATGGGCTTGGCGGCACCATGGCGCCGGTGGTAGGGCACTTCGCGGATCTGTACTCGGTGGAAGCGGTGCTGCGGGTCATCGCCTTCGTGCCGCTGTTGACGGTTCCGTTGATTCTGCTGTTTCCCAGACAAAAAGAGGGGTGAGCATGGCCGGCAACTCGTCCCCGGGCATCCATCACAGCTCGTTCAACAGGTCAAAATAGGCCTTGATGTTCCTAAACCCTTCAATTGTCAGTTGAAACAAAATCCAGCTCGCCGCCAACAGCCCGATGGTGATCCCAATTTTCCAGGCCCGGGAGATGTTCGGACGAAACCAGATCAACGGCAGGGCAAAGGGGCCCACCGCGGCAATCGCCACAACGATGAAGGAGGTCCGGTAATACCAGGGCAGCGCATCATCCAAAGGCCTTCTTGGGGCGCGCGCGCCATCCAGAAACTCATTGCAATGCTTGCATTTGATGGCATCGTCCTGAATTTCCTCGGCGCAAAAAGGGCATTTTTTCATGGTAAATTCAATTCCCCGACCGCGCGCTCGATTCGTTCCAGGGTTTCCCGCAAAATCGTGCGCGGACAGGCCAGGTTGATGCGCTCGAACCCGTCGCCCTCGGGTCCGAAGATAAAGCCCTCATCGAAAAACACGCGCGCTTTTTCCATCATCAATCGCTTCAGTGCCATGTTGTCCAATCCCAGGCCCCGGCAATCAAGCCAGGCCAGATAAGTGCCTTGGGGCCGGATCACCCGGATGCCGGGAATCCTGGCATTAACGGTCTCCACTACAAAATCGAGGTTGCTTTCGATATAGGCCAGAACCTGATCCAACCACGGCTCGCCCTCCCGATAGGCGGTTTCACAGGCAACCACGCCAAACGCATTGGCCCATTCGCCCATACCGCAACTGTTGAGGGTCTTTTGGAACCGCCGCCGCAAATCTGGATTGGGAACGATGATATTGGAGGTGTGCAGCCCGGCCAGGTTGAAGGTTTTGCTGGGCGCTGTGCAAACCACGGTTTTTTGTGCGAAACGCTCGCCGAGGGAGGCGTATGGGGTGAAGGTCACATCTTTATAAATAAGGTCGCCGTGGATTTCGTCGGCGACCACCAGCACATCGTGTTTCAGACAGATCTCGCCCACGCGGGTCAGCTCCTCGGGCGTCCAGACCCGTCCCACCGGATTGTGGGGGCTGCACAAAACAAAAAGAGTAGTGGCTGGATCGGCGGCCTTTTGCTCGAAATCGTCGAGGTCCATGGTGTAACGGCCGTCATCGAGCCTGAGGCTGCTTGAAACAATTTTGGCGCCGTTGCTTTCTATGGCGCTAAAAAACGGGTAATAAACCGGCTGTTGAACCAGAACGTTCTCGCCCGGCCGGGTGAAGGTGCGGATCAGAAGGTTGACTGCCGGAACCACCCCGGGCGTCGACAGCATCCACTCAGGCTCCACGTCCCAGCCCTGCCGCCGTTTCATCCATTCCACCACCGCCGCCTTGTAGCCATCGGTTCGGATGGTGTAACCGTAAATCCCGTGCTGTGCCCGGCGAATCATAGCGTCCACCACGGGCTGAGGCGTGGGAAAATCCATATCCGCCACCCATAGCGGCAGCATGCGTCTTTCTCCAAAATAGTCATCGGTTGCCAACCATCGCGAAGGGTCGTCCGGGTCCTGAATCACGCCCCATTTGGCGGACTGAGTGTCTTTGCGGTTGATCTCCCGGTCAAAATCGTATTTCATGGTAATTATTCCATTCCTTGGTAAAAAGTAGTTCCCTCACAAGTTCATAGCACTCACAGATGGTCAGGTCGACCGCTTTTTCAAGGATCTGGATTCACCGATAACTAATAACCGAACACGGAGGCACCATGCCCCCTTCCTTCAAATGTGTCACCCCGGATCAGGCCCTGGAGCGTATCCAACCGGGAATGAATGTGTTCCTCGGCACCGGCGCGGCGGAACCGCGTACCATGGTCAAGGCGCTGATGGCCTCCGAGGCCGGCAATCTTCAGGATCTCACCCTGATTCAAATTTTGAGCTTCGGTGACGCCATCGACCTGGAGGCGTTACGCTTGCAAAAACACCGGCTGAAAACCTTCTTTTCCGGCTGGATGGCCAGCGCGGCCATCAGTTCCGGCCAGGTGGACCTGATTCCCAGCCGGCTCTCCACCATCCCCTGGCTGATTGAAAGCCGCCAACTGCCTGTGGACGTGGCCATTCTCCAGGTCACCCCGCCGGACGATAACGGCTTGTGTTCGTTGGGCATCGCCGTGGATGCCGGTCGACAAGCCATGGCACGCGCCTCGGTGGCGATCGCCGAAATAAACGCCAATATTCCCCGCACCCACGGTGACACCATCGTTTCCGTGAAGGAGTTCGACCTCCTGGTAAACAGCGACGAGCCGGTGCCCTATGTCCCCCGCTGGCCGGTGAAGGAGGTTCACGAACAAATAGCGGGCCATGTGGCCTCGGTGATCGAGGATGGCAGTTCCCTGGGGTTCACATTCGGCCCTCTTTTCGATGCCCTGTCCCACCATCTTGCCGCCAAAAAGAACCTTAACATTCACACCCCCTTCCTCACCGACGCGGTCATGGAACTGATCGCAAGCGGCGCGGTCACCAATCGGAGCAAAAAAAACTTTCGGAACAAATCCGTCACCAGCTACGCCATGGGCTCGAAGGAGTTGATGCGTTGGCTGGACAACAACCCACTGGTGGAATTCCAAGGCATCGACAAGGTCTTCAGCCCCATCGAAATCGGAAAGAATCCGCGTTTCGTGGCGATTCTGCCTGCCCGCAAGGTAGACTTGACCGGCAGGATCGCCATGCATGTGGGTAAAGGCAACGTCACCTCCGGACCGGGCCAGGCCATGGATTTTCTCAACGGCGCGGAAATTTCCCGGGGCGGGTTTACCATCTTTGCCCTGCCCAGCCGCAATCTCCAGGGCAAGGCCAATATCCTTTTATCCATCTCCGATCTGCCCAACCAGCTCAATCTGCCCGATTCGGTGGACATCATCGCCACGGAATACGGGATTGCCTCGCTTTCGGCCAGGACCTTGCGCGAACGCGCCCAGGCCCTGATCGAAATTGCCCATCCCGATGACCGGCCGGAGTTGGTGCGGCAGGCCAAGGAAGCGCACATTCTCTACCCGGATCAGATTTTCCTGGAGGAAAGCGCCCACCTTTACCCCTCGGAAATCAACGAACAGCACACCTTTAAAAACGGAACCACCGTCCGTTTCCGTGCGATACGCCCTTCCGACGAGGAGGAGATGCGCCGCCTTTTCTACCGGTTCTCGGACAAAGCTATCTATTACCGCTATTTTTCTCCCATCAAAACCATGCCCCACGCCAAGATGCAGGCCTATGTGAATGTCAATTACCGCGATGTGCTCAGCGTGGTGGGGCTGGTGGGTCCGCCGGGACAAGGCCATGTCATTGCCGAAGCCCGGCTTGCGCGAAATACCGGCGCGCCCACCGTGGATGTGGCCTTTGTCGTGGATGAGGCTTATCAGGGGATGGGAATTGCGACCTATCTGTATCACATGCTGGCCCGCCTGGCCCGTCAGCGCGGCGCCCGGGGCATGACAGCCGATGTTCTGGCCACCAACCAGGCCATGATGAAGGTCTTCGAAAAGGGAGGGTATCCGATTAGCACGCGGTTCGAGGACGGCGCCTATTCGCTCAGTATTTCTCTCGAGCCGCAATAGAAAAGACAGTGCATCACTCTTTTCTCACCCGTAAAAAGGATGCAAAACGGGGAATACCGTTTTTTGTGAAGCCCTGGTACTTGAAGGTCACCACCTCGCCGATGGCAGGGGGATGTTTGCGTTGTTGAATGCTGAACCCGGTGCCCAGATTGAAGACAACGCCGTTGTCTAGGCGCAGGGTCAAACTGCCCAGCATCCCCTCGAATTTTCCTTTTCCAGGCCGATGGGCGATCACCATGCCTTCCATGTCGTCGAAATTTTTCACTTTCAGCACATGGGGCGTTCGTCCGGAGTGGAAATCCAGCGCCGGGTCCTTGACGATCACCCCTTCCCCGCCGAGGGATTCGATCCTCTTTAAAAAGCCCGCCAGGTGTTCCGGCCCCTCGCACACCGTCTGCTCAATGATGCGGACATGCGGTGCCGGGTGGGTGTCGAACCAGGTTGCGGCTTTGGATAGACGAGCCTTGAAATTACCTGGTGCATCCGGAACCTCGAAAATATTGTAGGTGATCCGGCGCCAGCCTTCGGAGGGCGCGGCATCCAGAACGGTCTGCTGGACAAAGGCAAAATCGTCGCGGTCGCGCCACAGCTCGCCGTCCAGGGCAAAGGGGGGAAAATTGGCGAGAAACCAATCCGGCGCATGGATAGCTTTCCCTTTGCAGGTCATCAATTCCTTCCCATTCCAATACCCGCGAACGCCGTCCAGCTTTTCGCTCATCATCCAGCCGGTGATATCTTCTTCGCCCGTGTAAGTACTTGCCCGTTGAAGCATCGGCGGCTCGGCCGATGCCGTGATGGTATTTAGTAGACATGCACAGATGATACACAGGCAAGCCAGGGTCTGAATCGCTTTTTCCATCCTTCGATGATTATCGTCAGTCGATAAATTCGGAAAGAAGACGGGCATTTTTCCCCGCCGCAACAGAATAATTATCTCACTATGCTTTACTTCGGTTATGAAGCGGGAAGTATTATTTTCCGACATCCGTGAACGACACTATTTTCATAATGTACACTTAAGCGTACCTATCCGTAGTCACGTTGTCAATAATAGGGACCAGGACCTTCAAACACAATTTTACGGCCAAGCGAGAAAGCTGCCATTTTTCATGAGGAGGTAGTGTTCTCCTTGCTTGACGCTCTAATGAGCGCCTCCAGGGCCTCTTAAAATAAGATTTGTCCGAAATCTGTCTTCGGGCAGATAGTAATTTTTTCTTGACGGCGTCAAGATTTTGATGCAAACAAGTTACTTGTTTTTTATTTACATATTAATATGTATCTTATTATATTTATGCTAACAATATTATTAAACCGTATTCAGTGTATTTATAAGATCTTGAAACATTTCGGAATGATTAGCAGATAGATACGGCAAGGAGGCTTTTCATGCTGGAAACAGTTATGACCAAGGAAAATAAAGCGCGTGGAACAACCCTTTTCTGTTTGATGAGCGGTATTGGTTTATTCTCATTTTTCGTCTCCTTCCAAGTCGGTGACAAAAGCACATTCCTGGTCAATCATCTGGTTGGGTGGGTCCAAACCGGTCTTGCGCCCATAATGAAGCACATCGTATTCCTCAATGCCATAATAAGCATCATCGATTTATACATAAGAAGAGAACGCTTTTTCCGTAACAGGGCAAATATCTTCATGTCCGTTGCAAAAGTTATCGGATTCATTATTCTGGCAATGGTTGTTTTCAATGTTGGGCCGGACTTCTTGCTGGCGCAAAATGTCGGGCCGACGGTCCTGTTCAAAATCCTGATTCCCATTACCATCACCGTTTTTATTGCCGCCTTTTTTCTTCCCTTTTTATTGGACTACGGGCTGATCGATTTTGTTGGCGTGCTTACTCGCCCCATAATGCGGCCTGTTTTCAAGGCTCCCGGCATATCCGCCGTTATTGCTGTATCCGCATTTTTGGGAAACTTCTCAATTGGTCACATTGCAGTGGATATGCTGCAACGCGGAGGCAGACTGACAATAAGGGAATCGGTCTTGATTGGCACAGGGTTTTGTACGGTTTCGGTGGGTTTTTTAATGTTATTGTCTTCCGCCTTCGGCCTGGAGGCATATTGGAACTTCTATTTCTGGAGCGCCTTTTTAATTACTCTATTAGTGACTATCATCCAGGCGCGAATCTGGCCCACAGCGGCCAAACCAGAAATGTGTATTGAAGGCTGTACACAAAACCTGGAAAAGGAATTCAAAACCGATCTGTTGAAAAACGCTTTCCATGAAGCAGTCAAGGTTGCCAAACGTCAGGACTCCCTGTTCTTCCGTGAAAAATTGATCTTAAAGGAAACCCTTCTGATTGTTGCTTCCTTTGCAACCGGTGTTACTTTTTTCACCATCACAGGGATCTTAATCAATCAGCACACACCTCTCATTCAATACTTCGCCTACATTTTCCACCCCATCCTGAAGCTTGTCCAGATCCCTGCGACGGATATAGTTGCCGCCTCCCAAGCCTGTGCTTTTTCTTTTCTGGATGTTACGTTGCCAATGATCATGGCCTCCCAGGGAGGGGAACTGGCTTTGGGCACAAGATATGTGATGGCTGTTGTTCCGGTTTCCGCCATCATCTTCCTTAGCGCTTTTATCCCTTGCATCATGTCAACTGATATTCGGGTCTCATTTTTTGAAATGATCGTCATCTGGTTTGAAAGAATCATTCTTACAATTTTGCTGGCGGGAACATTTGCGATTCTGGCCTTTTGATTGATTAATCAGGTGCTTGAAGCAAAACAGCTTTTCCATGGCGCGCCCCCCGACAGCCTATCTTTTTAGAATATAACCCCATCAAAGTTAGGGTTGACAAATAAAATTCATAGTCCTATATAACAGCGTTATATAACACTGTTATAAAAAAGGGGCGACAATGAGTCCAAGCGAAAAGACAACTCAAGAGCGCATATTAAAAGCCGGCAAAGAGGAGTTCCTGAACAATGGTTTCAAGAACGCCTCCCTGCGCTCAATCGCCAAACGGGCTGGCGTGACCACCGGTGCCATTTACGGCTATTACGCCAACAAGCACTCCTTGTTCGAGACATTGGTGGCCGAACCGGCCACGATCCTGCTGAAAAAATTCATCGCCGTACTGGATGAACTTAAAGAATGCCCGCCCGATCAGCAAGTGCAGGCCATGCATGAAAAAACAAGCAACATGTTAGATTGGATGATCAACCATATTTATGACCACTTCGATGCCTTTAAACTGATTATCTGCAGTGGCGCCGGTACATCGTACGAGAATTATATCGACCAGCTGGTGGAGGTTGAAATCGCCGCCACCCGGCAGTTCATCGAAATGATCAAGCTGGCTGGGTTTACCCCCCAGCCCATTGAGGATGAGCTTATGCACATCCTTTCAAACGCGCTTTTCTCAGGTGTCTTTGAGGTGGTCAGACACGATATGAGCCGGAAAAAAGCACATTCCTATGCCGAGCGCCTGGCGGAGTTCACCAGGGCGGGCTGGGACAAATTACTAAGAATATAGGATCGGAACATGAAAGACAAACCAATGAAAAGTGGCTTCTCCCGGCTGGCCGGATTTGCCGCGCCGCACAAGGGGAGATACGCAGCCTCGGTGATTTGCGCCGTGATCGGAGTGGCATGTGCCATGGTCCCCTATTTTGCCGTTTCCCGGATCATCATCCGGCTGGCGGAGGGAGGTAAGGATACTGGGTACTATTTTGCCTTATTCGGCGTGGCTGCGTTGGGATACCTGGGGCGGGTCGTGTTCCACAGCACATCGACCACGCTTTCCCATTTGGCCACCTTTGCCGTTATCTCCGAGATTC
Source organism: uncultured Desulfosarcina sp. (assembly GCA_963668455.2). Classification (GTDB taxonomy): domain Bacteria; phylum Desulfobacterota; class Desulfobacteria; order Desulfobacterales; family Desulfosarcinaceae; genus Desulfosarcina. Next base: position 364,900 of record CAXXOY010000004.1, on the reverse strand, counting down.
GCTATCGGATCGCCACAAAACTGACCCAGGTTCCCATGGGCTATATCCTGGATACCCCATCCGGTAGACTCAAGAACACCATGGTGGAGAAAGTGGACAGCATCGAGCCGGCCCTGGCCCACGTCCTGCCGGAAATGACCTCTAATCTTCTCATTCCTCTGCTTATCGTCGGCTACCTGTTTGTCCTGGACTGGCGCATGGCCCTGATTTCTCTGGTCACCTTGCCGGTGGGAGGCCTCTGCTTCATGATGATGATGAGAGATTACGAAACCAGATACGCAAAATACATCTCCATCGGCAAACAGATGAATGCCACCGCTGTTGAGTATATCAACGGCATAGAGGTGATCAAGGCCTTTGGCCGCTCGGCTTCCTCCTATAAAAAGTTCGCCGATGCCGTATCCGCCAACGCCAATTACGGCCTCGACTGGATGAAGGGCATCCAGGGCTATTTTGCCATGAGCATTGGTATCTGGCCGGCCGTGCTCATCGGTGTGCTCCCCATGGGATGCGTGTTGTACCGGGGCGGCACGCTCTCCTCATCCGTATTCATCACCGTGATGATCCTGGCCTTGGGTATCGTGCCCCCACTTCTGGCCGGCCTCTACTACCTGGACGATATCGCTAAAATCGGCACCATCATGAACGATATCGGCGATGTGCTTGACGAGAAGGAGTTACCACGGCCCGAGAAAAACGCAACACTTATCGGTATGGATATCGAACTGTCCGGAGTCTTTTTTGCCTATGACCAGACAGAAGTCCTGCATGGCGTTTCTCTTAAAATTCCAGAGGGGAGCGTTACGGCTTTGGTCGGCCCTTCGGGAAGCGGTAAAAGCACCATTGCCAAACTGATCGCCTCCTTCTGGGACGCGGACCGCGGCACTATTTCCATCGGTGGCGCAAACGTCAAGGATATACCCCAGGAACAATTGACGGACTGCATCGCCTATGTGGCTCAAGACAACTATCTTTTTGACATTTCCGTATTGGAAAACATCCGCATGGGCGATCCTTCAGCCTCTGACGAGGCAGTTAAACAAGCGGCCAGGGCGGCCGGCTGCCATGACTTTATTCTTTCCCTTGAACATGGGTACGATACCGTGGCCGGTGGTGCCGGCTCCCATCTTTCGGGCGGGGAACGCCAGCGGGTCACCATTGCCCGGGCCATGCTTAAAAACGCCCCCATCGTTATCCTTGACGAGGCAACCGCATACACCGACCCGGAAAACGAAGCGGTGCTTCAGGAAGCCATTGCAGGACTGGTCAAAGGAAAAACGTTGATCGTAATTGCTCACCGCCTTTCCACCATCACAGATGCCGATCAAATTGTGGTGGTCAACCGTGGGGAAATCGACGCTGTCGGGCGTCATGCCGAACTTCTCTCCGGCAGCCAACTGTATCGGCAGATGTGGCACTCCCATGTGAGTGTGAAGGATTTCGTGGAAAAGGAGAATTATCATGCTTGAGACCATCCGGAAATTTTTTGCTTTTGCCGGCAAATATAGAATCGATTTGTACAAAGGGATTGGCTGGAGTCTTCTTGACGCCTTTTTCCAGGCGTTGCAGATTCCTGCCATTTACATTGTTCTCAAGGCCATTGTGACCGACACCGTCACCAATACAACGGCCTGGGCCTCGTTTGCAATCATTCTGCTCAGCATGGCCGGTACCATCGTTACCAAAACGGCTTCCGTCATTGCCAACGCCAGAGGAAGTTTCCACCTTTGCGGGGAGGAACGCACGAAAATCGCTGACCGTATGCGTTATATGCCCATGGGCTATTTTAACAGCAACAGCCTGGGAACAATTACCGCCGCTGTCACCTCAACCATGGAAGATATCCAGGACACCGCCACAAACGTTCTGGGCAGAACCATCAACGGATTCGTGCACGCTGCAGTCATCACTTTGAGTCTGGTTATACTCGATTGGCGCATGGGGCTCATCGCCCTGGCCGGAATACTACTTTTCTTTGCGGCAAATGCTCTCATGCAGCGTAAGTTCAAAACGATCTCACCGGCCAGGGTCGCGGCTCAGACGTCACTGGTGGGGGCCGTGCTTGAATATATACAGGGCATGAGTGTCGTGCGCTCTTTTAATCTGGTGCGCGATGCCCATAAAACCATCGATCGCGCCATTGCCACGTGCGAGAAGCAAAATGTGACCCTTGAGCTTGCCTTTATTCCTTTCTTTGCCCTACAGAGTCTTATTCTCAAATGGACAAGCGTGACGATGGCCCTTTCCGCCGTCATGTTTTGCCTCTCCGGAACCATGGCGCTGCATCTCTGTCTGCTCGTTTTGATTTTTACCTTTATTATTTTCAGCCAGCTTGAAACCGCCGGCAGCGTCTCTTCGTTGATGCGGAGTGTCGATATCTGTGTTGATCGGGTGAGGAATATTCATACCATGCCCGTGATCGATGAATTCGGGCAGGAGATAAAACCCGATGGATTGGAGATAAGGGGAGAACATCTTGTCTTTTCATATGGCAGTAAGCGAATCATCGACGATGTCAGCTTCGAAATTCAGCCCGGGCAAACCATTGCCATTGTTGGCCCGTCCGGCGGCGGGAAGACGACCCTGTGTAACCTGATCGCACGGTTTTGGGATCCGGATTCAGGAACGATTTCTCTCGGCGGCCGGAATCTTAAAGCTTATACCCTGGATAGCTTGCTGCCCAATTTCTCCATGGTGTTCCAGCGGGTTTACCTGTTCAACGATACCATTGCCAACAATATCGGCTTCGGTAATCCGGATGCCGGCCGGGATGCGATTGTCAAGGCGGCTCAAAAGGCCTGCTGCCATGAATTTATCGAGGCCATGCCGGATGGATATGACACGGTGATCGGGGAGGGCGGGGCAACGCTATCGGGTGGTGAAAAACAGCGCATTTCCATTGCCAGAGCCCTTTTAAAGGATGCACCGATTGTCCTGCTGGACGAGGCCACGGCCAACGTGGACCCCGAAAATGAAGCTCAACTGCAAGCGGCCATTGATGAACTGACCCGCGACAAGACCGTCATTATGATCGCTCATAAGCTGAGCACCGTGCGCAATGCCAACCGTATATGGGTGCTGGACAAGGGGAGAATTATCCAGCAGGGCACCCACGGAGAATTGATGCAACAAGGCGGGCTTTATGCAGATTTCATTGGTCTGCGTAAGAAATCCGTTGGCTGGAAATTGGCTGCTAAGGGATGAGCGCCGGCAAGCGACTCGTTATCGGCAACCAAACAGCATCTATCGCTGCAAAATGAATTGATCGTTTGTAAAAAATAAGTTTGAACAAGTAGTTGACAAATTGCCTCTCACTCATTGTATGGTAGGCAAAATCGATCCAACCAGGAATTTTTTAAATGACAATACAAAAAAATCATAATTCCCCAGCACACGACCACCATGCCCACATACTGGATGAGATGGTTTCTCTCACCGAGGCATTGATACGTTTTAAAACCATGCATGGCCGGATGGATGAAATAAAGGCTTGCGCGAGTTTCGTAGAAAATTATCTCGATCAAGAGGGTATTGTCTTCTCACGCACTGAAGATGCCGGATACCCATCCATCCTGGTGCTCCCGGACAGTAACAAACCGGTATGCAAAGTCCTTCTCATGGCCCATGTCGATGTGGTCGATGCCGGCGATGACCTTTTCGAACCGGCGGTTCGCCAGGGCCGGCTGTTTGGCCGGGGCTCCGTGGACGACAAGTATGCCGTGGCCCTGTCTTTAACGCTGCTCAAAACCGAGATGAACCGCCTGCGGGGGATGGGCAAGACCCAGGCCGATCTCACATTCGGGGTTCTGATCGCCACCGATGAGGAAATTGGCGGGCACCATGGGGCGGGCGTTCTTGCCGAAACCCTCAGGCCGGAATTTTGTATCGCCCTGGATGGCGGCGCGGTTGATAAAATCGTCACCAAGGAGAAAGGCATCTTCACGCTCAAGCTGATCTCTCGGGGCAAGGCGGCCCATGGTTCACAACCGTGGAAGGGCGACAATGCCATCGACCATCTGATTGCCGATTACGCCATACTGAAGGCGTTTTTCGGAAAGCCCGTGGAAGGGTCCTGGTGCAAAACCCTCAACCTGGGGATCATCAACGCCGGCAAATCCTTCAATCAGGTGCCCGACCGTGCCGAGGCGATTTTCGATATCCGCTACACGGAGAATGACGATACAAAAGCACTGTTCCGCAAACTACAGGATATGGTTTCCGGCGAACTAAGCGTTCTTCACGAGGAACCCATGTTTATGGGCGGCACATCCCCTTACCTGGACCGACTGCGTGAACTGGTGCCCAATGCTCGGATCGTTTTCGAAGAGGGTTCCAGCGACGGCCGCTTTTTCTCCGAGAAAAACATTCCCGGGATTATCTGGGGCGCGGACGGCGGCGGGGCCCATGCCGAAGCCGAGTATGTCAATATCGACAGCATGTTGGCCCTGTTTCTCGTCCTCCAGCAATTTGTCGAAGGGCTCTGATATGGATATGTCGGCACGGGTCGCACGTTTTCGCCAATTGGTTATCGACACCCGGCGGGATCTTCATGAAATCCCCGAACTGAGCAAGCAAGAAGAGAAAACCAGCGCCTATGTGCTCGATTATCTGAAACGGGAAGGACTCCCCTTTACCGCCGGCATTGCCGGCCACGGGGTCATGGGCGTTCTGGAAACCGGACGGCCGGGCCCGACATTGCTCATCCGCGCCGACATGGACGCCCTGCCGATCAAAGAGGAAACAGGCCTGCCCTTTTCCTCACGGCACCCGGGAACCATGCACGCCTGCGGCCATGACGGACATGTCGCCATGGTCCTGGGGACCGTATCGGCCATCAGGGAAATGGCCGACGAATTGAGAGGTACGATCAAATTCATTTTTCAACCCGCTGAAGAGGTAGTCGGCGGCGCCAAACCGATGATCGAGGCCGGCGTGATGGACGATCCCAAGGTGGATTATGTCCTGGGCTGTCATATCTGGCCGGAAATTCCCGAAGGCACCGTGGGCATCCGCCCTGGGCCGCTGCTTGCCGCCACATCGGGCTTTTCGATTACCATCCGGGGCAAGGGCGGGCACGTGGCCACCCCCCATCTGTGCGTGGATGCACTGGAAACCGGCTGTCAGGTGGTGGACGCCCTGAAACGCCTCGTCAGCCGCAAAATCGATCCGCTGTCCCCGACGATCATCACCATCGGGCGTTTCAATGCCGGCACGGCCGACAATGTCATTCCGGAAACCGCATCCATCGGCGGAACCGCCAGAACCTTCGACACACAGACCTGGGAGCGCTGGCCCCGATTGATCGAGCCCGTGATCAAAGGCGTATGCGATGCCATGGGCGCAAGCCATACCTTCAGGTTTTACAAAGGCTGCCCCCCGACGATCAACGATGAGGAAATGGCCGGGCGGCTGCGGCGCATCGCCGCCGATGTGGTGGGCGCGGATCTTGTCGTTGAGCCAAGCCCCACCCTGGGTGGCGAGGATATGGCCTTTTTCCTGCAAAAGGCCAGGGGCTGTTTCTTTTTTCTGGGCGCGGGCAGCGATGCCCATGGCGACCTGCACAACCCAACCTTCAACTTCAATGAGGATATTTTAATCACCGGCGTTGACATCTATTGTCGTACGGCCATGGAACTACTGGGGAAAAAAGCGTAAGGAAAAAACGTTACCGCCGTTTGGATGTCTGCCGGATAACTTTCAAGGAGGAAACGATGCAACCGACAGTTGAGTCCATGAACGACCTGAACCAGGAGCAGAAAGTACGTCTCGTCGCCGATTTTTTTCATCGAACCGTGGTTCACTATGGATTGTGGTTCGCCGAAGTCCGTCATCAGCTTGGGCTGGAGAAAGCCACCGAACTTCTCTCCGGCGTTTTCCCGCGCAGCAGTGGCATTCAGATCAAGCGGCTGGGCAAAACTCTTGGTTTTGATACCACCGAAGGCCTGCCGTCCCCCCTGGCCAACCTTCCCGAAGAGACGCTGGACACCCTTCTGGACGCCATGGGAATCAATTGGCTGGCCAATGACGGTGTGTGGTTCCAAGCCGTGGAGTTCGACAGCGGCATGAACGACGCCAAACGCTGTAACGATTCCTGCTGGGGACACTTCTCGCCGGTGGAGGCCAGGCTGATCAAAAACTTTCTCGGCCTGGATGACAACCCCGGTCTGGAAGGGCTGAAAAAAGCGCTCAGCTTCCGTCTGTACGCCCGTATCAACACCCAGAGTTTTCATGACGACGGGCCGGACGCCTTTATTTTTCAGATGAACGAATGCCGGGTCCAGAATGCTCGCAAGCGCAAGGGATTGGATGACTACCCGTGTAAATCCGGCGGTCTGGTCGAATACACGAGCTTTGCCCGCACCGTCGATTCGCGAATTGTCACCGAATGTATCGGTTGCCCACCTGACGAGCATCCGGATGAGTGGTTCTGCGCCTGGCGCTTTTCTCTCAAAGACTAAGTCAAGCAGTAATCAGGTGAATATTTTTCGGATCGATGCGTAAATAAACCCGTGTGCCCTGGTTCAGATTCATCTCCATGAGCACACCGGTGAGCATTACGGTGGTGAATGTGGTGCCGGCGGCCACCACCGCCAATTCGGAGAAAGCGCCCAGATTGCCGATGGAGACGATGCGTCCCGCGATTTCAATTGCCGACGCATCGGCTTGTGGCAACTGGGCAAGCTTGACGTGTTCCGGGCGAATCATCGCCAAACGCACCTCCCCGGCATTTTCCGGGGCCTGCAGAACCAGATCGCCAATCAGAAGCCGATCCCCGTCGATACTGGCCGGTAAAACATTTTTCATACCTACGAAGTCGGCAACGAAAGCGGTGGCCGGTTGTTTGAAAACCGTCTCGACAGCGCCGGTCTGCTCGATGCGGCCGTCATGCAAAATGGCCACGCGGCCGGCCAGGCAGTGGGCATCGGTAAAATCGTGAGTCACCATCAGCACGGTCAGGCCGGTCTCCCGGTGCAGGCTGCGGAAAAGCCCGCGAATCTCCTCACGAAAGCAGGGATCCAGGGAAGACAGGGGCTCGTCCAGAAGCAAAACCGTCGGTGCGGTGACCAGGGCGCGGGCCAGGGCCACCCGCTGCTTTTCTCCCCCGCTCAAGGTGGTCACCGAACGGTCGAGAAGATCCGTCAGGCCCAAACGCCGAACAAGATCGTCGCACCGGTTCCGGTGCCTTGCTGCCGAGTCGCGGTTGTAACGCAGGCCGTAATGGATGTTTTTGGTCACATTCAGGTGAGGAAACAGGGCGCAATCCTGGTAGACAATGCCGATTCCGCGCCTTTCCGGGGGCAACCGGGTGACGTCACGACCGTCGATGGCGATCCGGCCGCCGGAGGTGGGGATGATGCCGGCAATGGACTCCAGAATCAAGGTCTTCCCCGCGCCGGTGGGCCCCAGCAGGCAAAAGAACTCTCCCTCCTCGACGGCAAGACTCACCCGGTCCAGGGAAAAGCCGGGCAGATTCACGCACAGCTCTTCGATTCGTATCATCTCGCCCCCCTTGCATCCCGGGAAAGCAGCCGCAGCACAAGGAACAACGCCAAACACACCAGAATCAGCCACACCGCCACCGGCTGTGAGTATTTCAGCCCATAAGCGGTAAAACGCTCGTAAATCATAACCGGCGCGACCATGGGATGGTAGGCCACGATCACCACCGCGCCGAACTCGCTGATCGCCCGGGCCATGCACATGATCCCGCCCACCAGCATGTGACGCCAAGCCAGGGGAAGCGTGACACGCAAAAAGGTCGCCCCGGCTGTGGCCCCGAGGCTGCGCGAGACATGCTCCAGGCGGGGCGAAATATCCTCGAACCCGGCCTTGACCGCATTGATGTAAAAAGGCAGACCAACAAAAGTCAAAACGGTAATCAAACCGGTGACCGTTCCCATGATCTCGACCCCGATCGCCTGCAAAAACTTGCCGATGGGGTGATTGCGACCGGCGATGCTGAGCAGGGCAATGCCCACCACCGGATGAGGAATCATGATGGGCAGATCGATGATGCTCTCCAGGAGCTTTTTCCCGAAAAAGGTGCGCCGGGCCAGCAAAAAGGCCAGCGGCGTGCCCAGCACCAGCGATATCAGGGCCGCCGAACCGGCCGTGACCACGCTGAGCCTGATGGACCGCATCACATCCCGGTCCATCAGGGTTTCTTTCAAGGCGCCCAACGTGGGCTGGGTCATCATCTCCCACAAAGGGATCACGATGAAGGCCACGATAACGGCGCTGCTGGTCACCGCCAGCCAGAAGAAAAGGTCCCGATAGGAATGTCCTCTGCCAACTCGAAGCACCGGTTTACTCACGAACCTCCACCAGGTTGGGAAGGTTACCCGGCAGGGCGTCTTTCACCGCCTGACTGGTCACCCGGCAGGGGATGAAAGGCGGCTGACCCATCTCTTTGAGCACTTTCAAACCGCCGTCGGCGGACAGAAGGTATTCAAGAAACAGCGTGGCGCCGGCGGGGTTGGGGGCGTCCTTGACCTGGGTGACGCCGTAGGTTACCGATTTTCCCGTGCGGGTAATCCAGGTTCCGGGCTTCTTGCCGGTGACCTTCACCTGGGCCATTTTATAAAAACTGTCGTACTGGTAATTCCCCAGGTTGATATGATCGTTCAGGGTTATGTATTTAAGGTCGTGCTGAATGGCCACGGAAAGGTATTCCCAGGCGTAATCCATATTGCCGGTCTTGAGCATGGAAACCAGTTCCACCGATTTGGGACGTACGTTTTTCTCAGGGCGGTTGGCGATCAGCTTGTCGTAAAGCCCTTCCTTGCCATAAAATTTCTCGGCGAGTTGCAGTACCATCAGGCTGCGATAACCGCAGGGGTCCAGATTGGGATCTGAGTGTCCCCAGACCACATCCTTTTTTGCGAGAATTTCATACCAGTTATCGGCGTTGACCTGATCGGCGTAGCGACTGCCGTCCACATAGCACAGCACCAGCTGGTTGGTGGCAAAACGGATATTCCAATCCGCCTTGGCCGGGATGAGGGTTTTATCGATAACCTTGAAATCGGCCGAGGCCATGATGTCCGCCGGCTTGCCCAACTCGGAAATCATACGCGCCATTTTGGTGCTGCCGCCGGCTTCGCGCTGAACATCAATGTCGGGATGGGCCGCCTCGAAATCCTTTTCGATCTGGGCCAGGGGCACGGTCAGGCTGCCGGCATGAAAAACGATCACCTTTTGACCGGCAACGGCCGAACCGGCAAGGCAAAGCATCAGGGAAAAAAGGAACACACTTACTTTGGCAAACGGGAAAAACTTGGGGGATGAGGATTTCATTGTTGCTCCTTCTTGTTTTAGGTGGGCATTACGATCAATGGGAAAAGAGCTTCCGTTTCCCCGGTCAATATCGAGGATTTGGTTTCATTATCATAGCCGGCCTTTTTAGCCAATACTCATAATTTCGATAGGGGCCATACCATTATCAGCACCTCCAACGGAGTGTCCAGTTCGATGAGAATACCGGGCTGCACCAATCAAGTATTCACGCCCAGTCCCGATAATAAGGTTTGGCCCTAAAGCTGTTTTCTCAATGTTGTTTTAGGTGGATGGCGGAGTTTTACCTTGGTGGTTAAAAATCGAGTTCCGATGAGATTACTATTTGCCGGTATCCTGGCGTTCTTTCTTGCCGTGGCAACGCCTGGGATGGCAAAGGTAACGGCCGTGGCCATTGGACTTGAGTCCCCCGCCAGAGAGAAATTACAAACCCGCTTCTACAAGGGGCTGACCGAAAAAAAGGCCCTCCCCCTTTGCGCCAAAGCGTTTAATCAGAGCGGCGACACCGTCACCCTGGTATCCGATGAATTGGCCCTGATCCGGGCTTGGAAAGAGGAGGAAATCGCCGGGCGATAGCCCTTATGGACAGAAAATTGTCAGGATGAAAACGATTGCCAGTACCAAAGTGGCCATGGCGCTCCATGTTTTCGAAAAAGCCCTGGCCATCATGGAGCGTGATGACAGAAAAGGGTTGCAACGGTATCGAACCTCTGGCAGGCGGATGACAGGGCCACCGCCCTGCTCATGGAAACAAAACCTGTTTTTGAGATACGTTCTAATTGAAGCTGACTGCTAATTAGCTCTTTCAGGGGCAAGAAAAAACATAAGCCTATAATGAACTCAGAAACGAACGATTATATTTTATTAAAAAGAACTCAAATAGACAATTATTTTCACACGCCATTATATATTTTCAATAGTGACTCCGGATTTGTTCTTTTTAAACCTGAAAATAGAGCTTTCAACATTGACAAATTTTATGAGCACCAAGAACCCTATCTATATATAAAGAAAACCGACAAAGAAAATGCTGTTAAAGAGCTGCAAGTATCCTTGAAAAGAAAACTCATAAACAATATTAATTCCGGAAAATTAGATAATGTTAAGGAAGCAATGTGTGAAATAGTAAATGAAACTTTATGCAACAATTTTGATGAATCGATTGAAACACTACCAGATACAATAGACATCATTTATGATGGATATTCAAAGCCGTCCGATCTATTGAAAAAGTTTTCAAACATTAATTATTCAGGATATCCACTTGCAAACCATTCGGTAAACGTCATGACAATGACTATGTTATACTGTTTAAACAATCAAATCAGTGAAAAGGAAACCAAAAGGATTAGCCTGCTGGCATTACTTCATGACGTTGGTCTTACGCAATTACCGAGTGATGTCATTTCGACAAGCAATCGGCTGAGTGATGAACAATTTGAAGTATACAAGACGCACGCCGCCATTGGCCATGATATAATTAAATTGAATGAAAATATCGATTCATCATTGGCTTGCGGCATTCTTGAGCACCATGAACGTATTGATGGAAGCGGTTACCCAAGAGGCATCGCCAATCTATCTTTTGAAGGAAGATTGATTGGCCTTATAGACAGTTTTGACAGCCTCACAAACACTGAAAAATTAAACCGAAAGAAAAAACGTCCTTTCGACGCAATGTTGATCATTAAGGAGGAAGTTATAACGAAAGGCCGCTTTGACAAAACGATATATAAGGATCTATGTTTAAGTTTGGGTAAACATTGAACCAGGTTGGAGTTTACTCAAGCTTAGACAATCGAAAAAAAATGTTAAGGAAAACGCGTCAATGCAAGTCTCCCTCCCCCTTGACTCTGCAGTCAACGCAGCGTCCCTTCAGCGATTAAAAACGGCGAGTCCATTTCAGGGCGAAACAAAGAACGATTGGCCTGCATCTTGTTGGCCCTGATCTGTACACTACTTTCCAAGTGCATGGTATCAGCAGTGAAAACCCGGATCTGCACTGCGCGCTTAAAACCAAAGCGGTGCCCGAAAAACCCGATTGAAAGAATTGGCCGTGCCTGCAACAATGGATTCCCAATCTTTTGTTTACTAGCGACAACCCTGTTTTTTTCAGCAAAAACCTTGCAAAACGCCCATTAATTCCATAAGCAAGATCTTCTTGATTGGTTACGGATTGCTGCCGCTGGACTTCCCACCCACAATCCCAACCTTTTGTATTCAGGGTCCAAACATGCCCCCAGAAGACCGAAACAGTAATACTTTGGATACCATCCAAGTCAACACGTTCATCAAGATCAACCAGGAGAACCATCAATGAAACGAAAGTACCCCAACTTGTGCAAGCCCATTAAAATCGGGAACGTCTATTTCAGAAACCGGATGTTCGGAGCGCCCATGGGCGGCACCGATATTACGGCGGATTGTACCATCGGCCCGAAATCAACGGCCTTTTATGAAAACCGGGCCAAGGGCGGCGCAGCAACCGTTACCGTCAGTGAACTGGTGGTCCATCCCAAAACGGAAGCCTCCCATATGTTCCACCTGGACTTGCAGACCGTGGGATCGTTGTCGAGTTTCACCTACACGGCGGATGCCATCAGAAGACACGGCGCCATTGCCAGCGTCGAACTCTCGCACTCCGGCCAGTACGCCGGGACGTATCTCGTCGACAAGGACAAGAAAGAGTCGATTGCACAGTGGGGACCCAGCCCGGGCACAAGGCCGGATGGCCGGGAAGTAAAGGCATTGACCCATGAGCTGATTGGGGAAATCGTGAAATCCTACGGCGAAAAGGCGGCCCTGGCCAAAAAGGCGGGCTTTGAAATGATCATGATTCATGGAGGGCATGGATGGCTGATCAATCAATTTCTGTCCCCCTACTTCAATAAACGGGAAGATGAATACGGCGGGTCACTGGAAAACCGCTGCCGCTTTGCCGGAGAAGTTCTGGACAGCGTCCGAAAAGCCGTCGGGCCTGGGTTTCCCATCGAATTTCGTATGAGCGGTTCGGAACTGTTCGACGGCGGCTACGATCTTGCCGAGGGCGTTGCCATCGCCAAACTCCTCGAAGACAAAATCGATCTGCTGCATATATCGGCCGGTACCTATCAGCGGGGATTCGGCGTCACGCATCCGTCCATGTTCCTCTCCCACGGGCCGAACGTCTATCTTGCCGAGGAAATCAAAAAAAACGTCAGTGTTCCCGTCGCCACGGTCGGTGGATTGAACGAGCCCGAAGCAATGGAAGAGATCATCGCCTCCGGCAAGGCGGATGTGGTCGAGATGGCAAGAGCGCTGCTGGCGGACCCGGAACTTTCCAAAAAGGTAGTGATGAATCGGGAAGACCGCATCGTCCACTGTATGAGATGTTTCGTCTGCATGGCAGAGCGGGCGGTAACGGGCACCAGACGCTGTTCGATCAATCCCATGATCGGCCGTGAAATAGAAGGGTTGGAAATCCTGCCGGCGCGCGTCAAGAAAAAGGTATTGGTTGCAGGCGCGGGCCCGGGCGGGCTCCAGGCGGCGCTGACGGCGGCCAAAAGAGGCCATGAGGTCATTCTTTGCGAGAAAAGCGATGAAGTGGGCGGCATTCTGGTGGGAGAGAAGCCGATCCCGTTTAAATACCCGATGTACCGGCTGGGCGTGACATTGGGCCTTCTGGCGCGGGAAGAAGGTGTGGACATCCGGCTGAACACCCTTGTCGATAACGCCTATGCCGAAAAGGAAAAGCCGGACGTGGTTATCGTTGCCGCCGGCTCGCGGCCCCTGCTGCCTCCCATTGAAGGGATTGACAACGACAATGTGATCGTCGTCAACGACTACCATCACAAAACGGATCAGGTGCAGGAATCGGTGGTTGTGCTGGGCGGCGGACTGGCGGGATGCGAAATGGCCATTCATTTTGCGAGAGAAGGCAAAACGGTCAGTCTGGTTGAAATGGCCGCCGAGCTGGCTCCCGATTCAAATATCCGCCACCGCCCGCTGTTGCTGCAGGAAATCGAGAAATGCGGCATCGCGGTCTATAAAAATCATAAAGGGGTTAAAATCAACCATGACGGTGTGCTGTGCCAAACAGAAGACGGCAAGGAAGTCATGATCAGCGGCAAGACCGTTCTGTGCGCCCTTGGCCAGAAGCCGAGGCGGGACGTTGTCGATGAGCTCCTCGACAGCGCACCCATCGTCATGACCATCGGCGACTGTGTCAGGCCGTCAAACATCACAACCGCCATCTACCAGGGACATCACGCGGCCATGGATATTTAAGGGCCAACCGGCGTAGAAGGGGCGAGGGCGTATCGGCGTCTGAAACTCTTTTACGCCGGCGTTGGATACCGTATCAGCGAGGGGTGCAATCCCGTTTAGTGGCAAATCCATCGCTCTCTGAAAATATGTCTGGACTCTTACCGTTGTAACCTGTATAATTGTGCCCATGAGCAAAACCATGACCATTCAAGGGCGCGATTTATCAACCGATGACATCGAATTCATACGGCATTTGATTAAAGATCGCCCGGATTGGAATCGGACCCGGTTGTCAAAACACTTGTGCCAGCTATGGGACTGGCGAACGGACACCGGCCTGCTCAAGGATATGGCCTGCCGTTCAATGCTGAGAAAACTAGAACAACGTGAGTTTCTCGTTTTACCACCGGCGCAAAAAAGTGGAAATCGGGCTCGGCGAATAAAGGATATCGAACACGATACCGACCCAATCCAATCGTCGTTACGACAGATTGGGCCTGTCGAGATTTCCATGATAACCGGTCGCGGCGATACCGACGATCTTTTCCATTGTCTGATGGATCGTTACCACTATTTGGGATGCCACGGTCATGTCGGCGAACACATCAAATACATGGCTGTCGATAGCCGCCAACGCCCCTTGGCTTGTCTATTGTTTGGGTCTGCGGCCTGGAAAACGGCGGCCCGGGATCGTTTCATCGGTTGGGACATTCCCACCCGCCAGGCAAACCTGAAAATGATGACCAACAATACCCGCTTTCTGATTCTGCCGTGGGTACAGGTTAAAAATCTGGCCAGTTACATTCTGGCGGCGTGCGTCAGAAGACTTCGCCACGATTGGCATCAGCGTTACGGGCACGATCTGTGTCTGGTGGAAACCTTTGTCGACCGATCTCGCTTTATCGGTACGTGTTATAGGGCCGCCAATTGGTTGTGTATCGGACAAACCAAGGGCCGGAGCCGACAGGATCGCCATAAAAAGCTCAAGGTCCCGGTCAAGGATTTGTACGTGTATCCGCTCACCGCCGATTTTAAAAACCGCTTGTGCCACGGTTAAGCGTTTCCCCATTGAACCGGCAGGATAAAAATCAAACCTGCAAGCGTTTGGGGGGTGGATCGTGGACATCTCATCCGAATTGCTCCAATTTTCCGGCTCGATCAATGAAGCGATTGCCGATTTCAACGGGCACACCGACGTCAATCGTCTGATCAAATCGCTACACCGCAAAATGACCGTCTTTATCGAAACGCTAATTGCCACCGTTCTTCAGCGGCTACTTGACGGAAAAGATTTCCTCATTCAATTGAAAACCCTCGCGGCCAGAAAAGCGTATCGGTTCCACGGTTATCGGGAGGTTCGTGTCCGAATACTCACCGGGGACTCCATCCCGCTGCGTGTCCCTTATTTTGTCAAAGCCCGCTCTAAAAGGAATCGACGACGCAAAACCAATGGCCATCTGGCCTTGCAATGGTTGGGTTTCATCGACCGAGTCAGTCTGCATCTGGCATCCGTGGCGATTCAATCGGCCTTGCTATGCCCTTCTTTCGAAATCGCCAGGCAGACACTTTCCCGGCATGGCATCGAGCTGGGCGTCAAAACCATTCAACGCATCAGCCGATCCGTTGGCGAGCAGGCCATGAACCATCGTCAGCGTATCGCCCTTGGCGAGACGGATCGTGCCAACGATCGACTGGTTCTGGTTTGTCTCGACGGTGGCCGACTTCGTGAGCGAAAAGCCAAAGGCGGTAGACCGCCGATCAGTCCGAAACGACGGGGCTATCATACCGATTGGCGCGAACCTACCCAGATCGTTATTCAGTGCTTCAACTCCGACGGTAGCCCGTGTGAGAATTTTCCTCCCATCTACGATGCCACCATGGGCGATATCGATCAGGTGTTCGAGCTCATTGAGCAATATCTACGGCAGCTCGATATCACGAAAGCCGAACATGTCGTTTTTTGTGCCGATGGTGCAACCAAATATTGGAAACGAATCGGCCCAATGGCTAAGAAGATAGGCATAGCCACTTTCTTTGAAGTCATTGACTATACTCATGCCAAGCAGAACCTATCGACAATTATTGATAAACTACCGAAAAAAAATAGGCGCGGAGAAAATCGCCAAAATATCCAAGCAATGGTACGATCTACTATGGAAAGGCAATTTACACGAGATCAAACGACAGATAATGGATCTGTTCAAATCCCATAAGAAACGGAAAGAGGCGCTTGCCAAATTCAAAAACTATTTTTTGGACAATTTCCACCGCATGCAACACACCGGCTTCCGCTACTTCAATGTGACCACAGGCAGCGGTTGTGTCGAGAGCGCGATCCGCCGTGTCATCAACTTGAGGCTCAAATCGCCCGGCATCTTCTGGAAACGCGAAACCGCAGAGTTGATGCTTTTTTTGAGAAGCACACTGCTTTGTGGCCGATGGGACATTATGTTGGACAATTTATCTGCTGACATGAAATGGCAGTTTTAATGTGCCACTAAATGGGAATGCACCCGAATTCGAGTGAGTCTGTTTTTGATGGTGTATAAACTGCTCTTTTATGTTTCTGTTCGCAACCAGATAGGATGAAGAAACATATTAGTAAAATCGGAATGAATTTATAATTAATTTTTATAATCAAATATATCAATAAATATCCTTAATCTGAAGTTTCCCGTTTTTTATAGCCACTAGCGCACTGATGAACTTATGACTGAATTCAGAATAATCAATGATATCAATAAGTTACGAATTTTTGGGCGCGCCGTAACCTATTGATATCATTGCAAATATTCTCCAAGACTTCGGGGGAAAACGTAAAAAAGCTAATAAATACGGAATGTTAATGTTGCTTGCGAGGCCAGGTTGTGGTATGTTTCTTCTACCACGAAAAAAACACCAAAACCTGGAGGCCTCGCATGTTTATACTACACGACATTCTCAAAAAACTCAAAAGCCAATTCCCACAATCGGGGAAAGCCCAGGAACGTAGTGTTTGGTTCGTATACACGGTCATTGCCATCATCATTCCGTTTACATCGTCAAAAACATCCAATATCCTCCGATGTCTCAAAACGGTGTTCGGATTTGATTGGATAAAAAGGAAAAAGTTCTACACGTTCATGGCCTCTCCAAAAATTCCTTGGACACGGTTATGGCAAACGCTGTGGAAAACGATACCGGAGCCGTTGACCGATGGCATGTTGTTGATAGCCCTTGACGATTGTATCAATCCAAAAACGGGAAAGAAAATATTTGGCTGCGACAAAATTTTCGATCACGCCGCCAAGCAGAACCAATCCAGATATCCATGGGCACAAAACATCGTTGCCGTGGGGCTGTTAAAAAAGATCAAAGGACGGTGGGCCTGTCTACCTTTGAGCTACCGGTTCTATCTTTTGAAAAAAAGCATTAAACGTATCAACCGCAGCCATGGAGTGACGTTGGCATTCAAAAGCAAGCTTGCCATGGCCGCAGAGATGATCGCGGAAATTGCCGAAACCTTTCACCGTATTAAGGTGGTAATCGTCACGGACTCATGGTTCGGTAATAATGGTCTTTGGAAACCGTTGCACGGCAAACTGGGCATATGGGTTAATATGATATCGAGGCTTAGATCGAACAACAATTTGTTTGAACTGCCGGGTCCACATTCCAGTCGACCGGGACGTCCCCGGAAATATGGAAAAAATATCGGCAACGCTACGTCGCTGGCCGTTCGATTTAAATCCCTGGCAAGAGAATACACCGTCAATCTATATGGCCGCGACCGGACCATAGTCGCCTATGACCGGGTTCTTATGCTCAAGACAATCCGTTGCGCGATCAAGGTGGTGTGGGTCTACCGCCAAACCCAGTGGGTAGCGCTCTATTCAACCGATTTAACTTTATCGGCGCAGCAAATTGTCGAGTATTACGGCGCCCGATGGAAGATCGAAGCTTTTTTCAAAGAACTGAAGCGTGACATCGGCAGTGCCGACACTCAAACTCGGCACCCGCAGGCCGTCAGCAATCACCTTCACTTTTGCATGTTGGCGACAACCGTGGTCTGGATCTATGCCTGCCGGATGGAGAAGGCGCCAACACGACGGCATGCTGTCGATGGCCGTAATGGTTTTGCCTTCTCCGATGTTCGCCGGGCTGTTGCAAAAGCTGCGCTGGACAGTAATTTCAATAGGGTTTTCCCGTTGCAGCGAAAATCCGTCGTTAATTCTCTCGTGGAAGTACTACTGCGTATTGCAGCTTAGTAAAATTTAGCAAACTTTAGTCCTTAATGTTAATGCGTTATTATTTGTCATAATATGTTTCATTTTCTTAGGCATCAGGGATATTAGGGCCTTGATCAGAGTAATCTTTCCTACGAATTTCAAGGCTTACTGTTTTTTCTACCCAACGGGTGCCTTCTCTTCGCCAAGTCTCATCATCTCCACATGAAAAGCCGGTACAAATAACAACCGTACAACACGTTCTGACCCGCCTTCTTAATTTGACCTCTTCCAGTAAATAGTAAGTTTCTATCACCTCCCATATTCCAGTTATGGGTGTGCGCGAGTAAATGCTTTCTCCGAGATCTAACATAGCCCAAGTAGGCCAAACTCTTTCCATCAAATTGCTTGTCGGACTATCTGTTTCAATCCATACTGTTTCAAGCGTTGGAATCCAAGGAGAACAGAAAAGGCCACGGCTATCTTTAAATGTTATCGCATTATTTCTGACATAAGCATAAAGGTTGAAACCTTTATCATACCATAGCGGATCGGTCTTAAGATATCTTCCAAGCCTCGGGATATAGTAACGAAAACAGTTGTAGTGTATATTGGATTCGCTATCGTGATATTGGCCAGGAAAACGCAGATTATTGACAACGCTTTCAACCTCAACCGAAGCCTCGCCAAAAGAGCTATATTTTGCCGACCAAACCACCGCCCCGGAGACCGAAGTCATCTTCTGAGGAGTCCCAAGATGGTCGTTGTGGTAGTAATAATACTCGGAGCCGATTTTCATGAACAGCGGATCGGTGCTCCAGGTTGAACCAGGCTTCCAGCCGTAAGTCTTGATTACGCTGCCGGTTGCATCGTATTCGCCAACCAACCCTTCGTCGCTGTAATGAAAACAGGTGCGGGTGCCGCTGACATCCTTCCACAGACGGCGACCGAACGGGTCGTAATAATAGGAGGCAATCACGTTGCCGGAACCATCCTCAACCCGCTCCAGACGATCCTCTACATTGTAAAAGAACTTGGTAATCACTCCACCGGCGTTTTTCTCGATCATGTTGCCGTTGAGGTCATAATCGTAGGTTACATCGTCATGGCCGGTGAGCTCGTTGTTCTCGTTGTAGGTCCATTCGGTGGCAGAATCGCTGGCGGCGGTAAGTCGGTTGCCGACATTGTCGTAGGTGAAGGCTTCGTCGGATTGAACCGGGTTGTCCGCATCGGTCAGCCGGTAAAGATCGTCGTAGGTGTAGCCGTAATCGCCGTGTTCGGTATCCTTGGTGACGATATTATCCATTTTGTCATGGGTGTAGGCATAGTTCAAGACTTCATTCTGCCCGGGATCGGCAACATCGATACCGGTGGTCCGCATCATCGGATCATAGGTGAACTGTTTTGTAGTCCCGCCGGGCAACATCATCGAGGCCGGCCGGTTCCAGTTGTAACCGCTCACGGTAATGTAGCCTGCATTGGGTATCTGTACGGCGGCAAGCTGGTTGTTGGCGTCGTACAGATAACCGTAGGAGATGGCATCAGGACCTGTATAGGTTTTCTTCAGGCCATTGGCGTAATAGGTGTAACCGTTTTCCAGGCTGAAGGCGCCGTAATTAATCGTCTCGGCGGTCTTGCGGTACAAGGTATCATAGGTGTAGGTCGCCGATGTGGTGCCGTCGTCATAGCCGGTGAGGTTGCCCACCTTGTCGTAAGAAAAGGTTACCGTCTTGATCGGAGCCGTGTCTCCGGCATCGGTAAAATAACGGATTTCTTCCAAACGACCGGCATCGTCGTAAACATAGGCCGTTTTCTGGTTCTTGGCATCGATCTTTTCGGACAGGTTGCCGGCCGCGTCGTAACCATACGCGGTCTCCGCGCCTCGGGGCCGGATCTCCTTGATCAGACGATTGGCGGCATCGTACTCGAAACGCGTGGTCTGGTCCTCGGCATCGGTCAGGGCGATAAGGTTGTCACGGTTGTCATAAGCGTATTTAGTTACACCGGCAGCAGGATCGGTCACAGAGGTCAGGCGACTGAGGGCATCGTAGGTATAATATGTGGTGCGCCCCATCTTGTCCTTGCGAGAAATCAGATTGCCGACCGCGTCATAGGCGAAGCTGGTGCTATAGCTTGTGGATTCGTCCACAATGTCGGTTTCGGATATCTTGCGGTTGCGACTGTCGTAAGAATAGGTCTTTTCGAAAGTGGGAAAACTCGTCCATTATTACATTGGCTAAGGTGTATATCGCAATAATCGGATGGACGTTAAACGAAACGTTATCGCAGGCAAGACACTCTTACAGCAAGCAACCTGAATTATGGCGTTTGCGTGGAACCGTATGATCGGGCCATGACCGCGAAAAAAGAAATCAAGCTACATGTGACCGCCCTGCCCCATGACCACGCCGGTCAGGAGAAAAGCAGACAGCGGTCCCACTCGTGGGAGCAAGAGAACGATGGAAGGCAACGGCTTCCGTTACCTTGTTTTTTCAACGGGGAAGCCAGCCTCGCGCCGCCCCTCGATGCCACCGGGCACCGGTATGCATGCTTGTAGCCGAATTTGTTAACCCACATGGCTCCATTATGAGAGTGGGTGCATTTCGTCATCCGTCAGTACCTGCTCCAGGGCCGTTGGAATTCTTTCCACAATGGCGTTGATCTGGGTGGCGGGCGTGGGATTGGCCAACTGCCCGGCCAAGCGGTTGGCTCGGGCGGCCAGGATGGCGGCCCGCTCCATGGGCATTCCGGAGGCCGTTAAAGCGGCGGCCAGCCCGGTCAGGGTATCGCCGGTGCCGCCCATGGCTTCCATGGCGGCGGTGGCCGGCGCGTCAACGGTGGCGTGTATTTTTTGGGCATCGGCCAGGTAGTCCGTACTGCCCTTGACCAGCAACCATTTCGCTGCGTTGGCGTGATGATAAGCTCTTTCGATGAGTGCGGGCACCTTGTCTTCCTGGTGGAGAATAAACCCGCGGGTGTAAAAGGGGTGGGGGGCGTGCTCGTCCGCCAGAAAGGCCAACTCGCCCACATCCGGAGTAAACAGATCGTAGCTTTCGGCCAGTCCGCTCATCTTGGCGGCGTACATGAACCCTGCGTCGGCAATCAGAATCGGTTTTGGATTCATCTCTTCAATGGCGGCCAGCACCCGGCAGTGCCAATCCACATCCGGTTGCAGGTAATGAAACACCAAGACCGTCCAGGGGGACTTGGCCAACTCTTTTTCCATGTGGGCGTATAGGTTGCGGCTGCCTTCGCCACGGCCGATGTCTCCGGCCAGCCATACTTCCACCGGCGGCAGTTGCAAAACCGTTCCAGCCGCCAGAACCGCGCCAACCAAGGCCGGTGTACCCCGATTGACCTCCACGGTCCGGCCGGCCACCCGCAAGCATCCGTTTTCCATACTCGCCGGTCCGGTGACCAGCGGAAAGTCGACATCCGGCACCGTGCCTAGGATACAGAGCATTGGCGGCAGATCTCCTCATGAGCCAGTTCAAGGGCGTATCCGCACAGGGTATGACCGATATCGCGCGACCGGGGTGCCTCAAGAAGTGTCTTGCCCACCATTTCCCGTGCCAGATAGGGAACATCCGGGCACCCGCCGCCGGAAACATTGACAATAATCTGCGTTTCTTTTTCAATGCAGATTTTCATGTTGGCGGCCCGCACCATCAGCCATTTCCCGTAATCGACGGTTTTAAACAGATCCACCGGCACCAGCAGTGGCCCGGTAACCGGCACCATCTCCAGTGGCGGCAGGTCGGCCTTGCCCAGAAGCCGCATGATTTCAAGCCGCTCGATAAGAGGAAACTCGATCACCAGATCACAGCCGCGCTGGATCTCCGGCGGCGGTCCCATCACCCGCACGGACCAGCCGGCGGCTTTTAGGTGTTTCTCCGCCTGGATGACTTCACTGGTGTTTTCGAACACCAGAAAACCCCGGTCTTCCTGACGTTCCGCCGCCGGTTTGGCTTTGTTGGAGCTACCCCTGAGAAAATCGAAAAATCCCACGCTACCCCTTGGTAATGAAAATTTGGTAGCCGTCTCCCTCCGGCTTCACGTCGGTAACGGTGCAGCCCTGGCTCTGGGCGGCCCGTGAGACATTCTCCTTGGAAGTATCCGTGTCCACCATAACGACTATATCTTTTTCGCTGCCCTTCTTGATTTCGTCCAGGGTCAGCAACACCGGTTGCGGGCATGACAGGCCGCGTGCATCGATGGTTGTGCTCATGATTCTTCCCTCCTTATGCCTTCTTGCGCATGGTAAACCCGATAAACAGACATACGGCCATTCCGACCACCACGGCGGCAATGCCATGGGGGCCGACACCCTTGGGAGAACTGGCCAACCCGAAGTTATGAGCGAAGCCGGCGCCAACGATCATTCCCATGACAAACACAGCCGCATCGCCATCCCCTTCACCGGAGAGAAACAATTGCCGCCCGGGGCATCCACCGGCCAGGGCAAAAGCCAGACCGGCCAGCATCATGCCGGCGAAATTCCAGACATGCATGGTGTGGGCCACGGGTTGACCGGCAAATCCGGGGTGAAACTGCCCCAGCAACAGGTTGGTTAAAAAGGCGAAAACCATTAGGCTGAGAAAGCCGCCAAGCAAATGGGTCTGACCGAAGAGCACCAGATCCCGAATGGCGCCCATGGTGCAGAACCGGCTGCGCTGGGCCAGAAAACCGATACCCAGACCAACCACCAGAGCCAGCAGCAATGGAGCGTGCATGGCGCCGGGCCCTTTGAGGCTGTAAAAAAGAACGCCGCTTTTGGCCTCTCCCTCGACCTGGGGATAAATCAACATGAGAATCAGAAAGCCCAGCATCATCAGGGGCAGCATCCATCCAACCGTTGCATGGGTAGTCTGGGTGCGGCCCAGGTTGAATCCATTCTTGAGAAAGAGGATACCGATCCAGATGCCGGTGATCAGCCCGAGCAGTCCCAGAATGGCATTGCCGTCACCGCCGGCCAGCCTCAAAACGGCCCGCCAGGGGCATCCCAGAAAAACCAGGGCGCCAATCATGGCAAACGCGCCGAGAACAAAACGCACGATGGGCGCCGAACCTACCCGGGGCCGGAACTCCTTGAAACTGTACGCGGCAATCAGCGACCCGAGAACGAACCCGATGATTTCCGGACGGATGTACTGTACCACCCCGGCCCGGTGCAATCCCAGGGCACCGGCGATGTCGCGCTCGAAACAGGCCACGCAAATCCCCATGTTTCCCGGGTTACCTAGTTTTTGTAACAGTGCGGCGAGGATTCCTATAACGGCTCCCACACAAATGATCCCCCATTTTCCAGCAAAAACATTCTTCATGCGCACAGACTCCTCTTCCCTAGGTTATTACAACACTTTTGTGAGTAATTACCCATATTTCACGGAATATCCGGGATGTCCAATTTATAATTTGAATTGATGGAAGCAGGTGAATAGCGATTGTCGATGGCAATAAATCCTTATCTTACGGAGTGCGTTTTATTTTTTTTTGCCAGGCTTTGCTGAATACAAGCATTTTGCCGAATTCATAAGCTTTCAGGTTGGCCGTCAGGTAAAACCAGTTCTCATCCGACCACATGACGGTCTCCACCTTCGCGGTAATTTGCCAATCGTCCCGTCCGACAAATACGTCCCAGTTGATCTCCGCCCTGGCGCTCAATGGATCGTCCGGGGAAATACTGTACTTCTCCTTTCCGATCAGGCTGGTTCTCAGACCATGGGCGCTGATGATCCGCTCTCCGTAGTCATCAAGGTTATGAGTGATTACGCTGCCATCCTTTGCCACGGTTTCGATACGCCAGTCCAAACGGGCCGGGCGGATTACCGTCTGTTTGAGTAGTGGGGCGGATTCAGCAGGCGGGAACGAAATCGTGGGGTCTTCCCCTGAGGGACGAACAGGAATGCTCAGGCTGCTCTTGGCAAGGTCGATCACCAAACTTGTGGCTTCGGGAGAGGGCCAGACAAGCGGCCAGTAAGCATTGGAAAGGGATAACCGAATTTTGTGGCCGGCTTTAAGCGACCAGGCGACCTCGTTCAATTGCAGCCGAACTTCAACAGGGACGCCGGGGGTGAGCGCCTCCGGGGATTCATGGGATTTAAGATGAGTCAGGTTGATAACGCCATAGCTGATCCGGGCGATGGCGCCATCCGGACGAAGATCGCATAGCCGCGCCGCCAACAAAGCGCTGGGCTTGTCCGGCGTCAAAACCACCGAGAGAACCGGGGCTCCGCAAATCTCCATGGTTTCGTCCAGGGGGGCGGAATCGAAAACAACGGAAAGATGGTCATCTTCCATCTGATCCAGGGGCTGCTCGGGACCGGTGCCGAAAGTGAACCATCTACCGCCACGGGAGCCATTTGTTTGAGGCGAGGCGATTTTCACTTCTCCCTTTCCCGGTTGCTCCTGTAGTCTATGATCGCCAAGCTGGAACCGTTTCGGTTTGATCGTGGGAGAGGGCCAGGCAGGTTCGCCGATCCAGCGACCGGGAACCGACTCGTATTCAGCCTTGGGCGGTCGGCTTTCCTGCATGTATAGCCTTACGGCCTCATCCTTTTTATCGACAACCGGTTTGCCCTTCAGCCAGCGGTCCCACCACTTGAGGCACTCCTGCAAAAACCCCACTTGTGGTCCGGGCTTCGCAAAATGCGGATATTTATGCGCCCAGGGGCCGACCAAAGCCTTTTTAGGACACTTCAAATTCTCCATCATGCGGAAAACGGTGTTGGAATAACCATCCGCCCAGCCGCTGACCAGCAGGACCGCCGCCTCGACCGATTCGTAATCCTCGCAAATGGAAGCGTGTTTCCAATAATCGTCCCGTAGTTGGTGTTCTGTCCAGGGCTCTGCCAGGAAAGGCAAATTCTCTAAACGATTCAACCATATGTCGCGCCATTTCTCCCCAACCAGCAACGGATCGGGCGGCCGCACCGAGTAGGCCATCATGTTGGTCGCCCAACTCAGGTTGCAGTTCAACAGGCAGCCGCCCATGTAGTGCACATCATCCGCGTAACGGTCATCCGTTGAGCAGATGGAAACCACGGCTTTCAAGGCCGGTGGGCGCAGCGCAGCCACCTGAAGACCGTTGAAACCGCCCCAACTGATGCCGATCATGCCGACCTGGCCGCTGCACCAGGCCTGACCGGTAATCCAGTCAATCACCTCAAGAGCATCATCCTGCTCCTGCTTCAAATACTCATCGAACATCAACCCGTCCGACTCTCCGTTGCCTCGCATGTCGACCCGGATACAGGCATAGCCGTGAGCAGCGAAATAGGGATGAGTCATCTCATCCCGGTCCAGTGTTCCATCTCTTTTGCGATAGGGAAGATATTCCAGAATTGCCGGCACCGGATTTTGCGCGGCATCATCGGGCATCCAGATTCGTGCGGCCAATTGGCATCCGTCACTCAGGGGAATAAAAATATTTTCCAGTTCCGTTACGTTGCAAATGGGAATCTCTTTTAAAGCTTTCATCTTAAACGAGCGCTCCGCCTTTATACACGTTGATTTTATCCTTTCGGGTCAACACCTCGATCTCGTCCAGAGGATTTTCATCCAAAACGAGAAAGTCGGCATACTTGCCCTTTTCCAGGGTCCCGACCTCATCCGCCTGAATCGCTTCCGCCGCGACTTGGGTTGTGGCGCGGATCGTCTGCATGGGCGTCAGGATTTCCTTCCGGACCAGATAAACCATCTCAAACGCGTTGTTTCCGTGATAGTTGTAGTTGGTGCCCGCATCGGTTCCCATGGCGATTTTCACACCGGCGGCAACCGCTTTTTTGACAATTTTTATGTAAGCCTCCTGCATCTGCCTGCTCTTTTCCAGAATAAAAGGCGGAATCTCCCGGGCGTGTTCCTCGAAAAGGTCATGCAGGGAAAGAGTCGGGACCAGGTAGGCTCCGGCGGTCCGTATGGCATGGATGGCCCCATCATCGGCCATGGTGCCGTGTTCGATGGTTCTCACCCCGGCCCGCACCGCATTTTTCACCCCCCGGGCGCCGTGGGCATGTGCAGCGGTGTGCTTGCCCAGTTTCAGCCCTTCATCGACGACCACCTTCATCTCGTCCACATCGAGTTGGGCCGCACCCGGGACGCCGCCGGGGTTCATCACGGCGCCGGTGGCCATCAACTTGAGCAGATCGGCGCCTTCCTTGAGTTGTTCCCGGGCGGCCAGCCGGCACTGATCGACGCCATCGGCGAGGCGATACATGCCGTTGAAATATTCGATTCCGGAACAGGTCATGGAGATGATTCTGCCCGAGGTGAGAATTCGCGGCCCCGGAACCAGGCCGGTTTCAATGGCCTGTTTGACGGCGAAATCGATATAATTGACCGACCCCACATTTCGCACGGTTGTAAAACCGGCTTTCAGGGTATCGGTCATCTCTTTGGCGGCCCGCAGGGTTCGCAATTTATCCTCGACCAGGTTTTCGCAAAACGTATCGGCAAACCCGTGAAGATCCATGTGAATGTGGCAATCGATCAATCCCGGGAGTATCCATTTTCCCTTCAAATCGATGGCTTTCTGATTGTCTCTTTCTTCCCAGGCTCCGCAGGGGCCTGAGAAAACGATCCGATCGTTCTCGATGGCAAGAACGGCATTTTCCAATGGCTGATCGGCCTTGCCATCGATCAGGGTGGCATTTTTAAAAACGGTTAACATATGTCTTCCTATGAAATAATAACGTTGATGGAGATGGTTTTCCCTTACTGCAGCGGAAAATGGCACATCACCATATGGCCATCCCCGATTTTTCGCGGCGTGGGTGCTTCGGTCAAACATTTATCCCGGCAAAAAGGGCACCTTGAATTGAATTCGCAACCCGGTGGTCGGTTCATCAAACTTGGGATGTCGCCCTTAAGCTCGATCCTTTGGAGATCGGCATCCGGATCCGGAATCGGATTCGCGGAAAGCAATGCCTGGGTATAGGGATGGCAGGGCCGATGAAAAATTTCCTCCGTGGAGCCAACTTCCACGAACCGGCCCAAATACATGATTGCCATGCGATCACTGATATGACGGATGACCGCCAGATTGTGCGTGATGGCCAGAACACTGATCCCCTGCTTCTCCTGCATCTCGGCAAGCAGATTGAGGATATCCCCCTGTATGGAAACATCCAGACCGGCTGTTGGCTCATCCGCGATAACCAATTTGGGCGATAGCGCCAGAGCCCTTGCCAATCCTACGCGCCTGGCCTGTCCACCACTCAATTGGTGAGGATAACGGTTGGCGAAATCCTCCGGCAATCCCACCATGGACAACAGCCCGGCAATTGTCTCATGCAAATCTGTCACCGGTTGGTTATGAATGCGAAACGGCTGGGCCAGGATCGATTTAATCTTTAAACGAGGGCTTAGACAACCGACCGGGTCCTGGAACATCATTGTCATCGCCTTACGGTGGGGTTTGTATCTTCGCTCGCTTAATCCCGCCAATTCAGCGCCCTGAAAATGGATGCTTCCCTGGTATGGCGGCGTCAATCCGATGAGTGCTCTTCCCAGGGTTGTTTTTCCTGAACCGGATTCCCCCACCAGGCCAAAGACCTCTTTCGAGTTAATACCGAAGGAAACGCCGGCGACAGCTTCCAAAAATTCGGTCGCCGAGGAGTTCATTAAAGCGTTCAAAGCGCCCCTGACACGAAACCGGACCTTTAAATTTTCAACACGTAGTAATTCGGTCATAAGACTACTTTTTTCTCGGCAAATGACATTTGGCACGATGTCCACCGGATAGGCCCATGACGGAAGGCACTTCTTTAGCGCATCGATCCATTCTTTGATGGCATCTGTCATGATAAATACAACCGGCGGGAAGATCGATCAATCCCGGCACCTCACCGGCAATGGTTGGCAGTTTTCGGGTTCTTTTTCGAATATTGGCCGGATCGCATTCCAGCAGCCGTTGGGTATAAGGGTGGGCCGCAGAATGGAAAATATCCCTCACCGTTCCCTGCTCCACGATTTCTCCGGCATACATGACCACCACTTGATGGCAAAGTTCCGCGATCATACCCAAATGATGGCTGACGCAGATAATGGAACATTCCATTTTTTTCTGCAAATCCTTCAGCAAATGCACAATCTGGGCTTCCAGGGTAACATCCAGAGCGGTCGTTGGCTCATCCGCGATGATCAATGAGGGCTTTGACAAAAGCGCCATGGCAATACATATTCTCTGCCGCATACCGCCGGAGAACTCATGGGGGTACTGCTCGAGGCGCTGCCTTGGATCGGGAATTCCCACCTGGTTCAGCATATCCTCGGCGATTTGACGCTTTTGCGATTTGGGAATATGGCTTCGGTGCTGAATATCGATCATCTGTGCCCCGATGGAAAGCACAGGATTGAGTGAGGTCATCGGATCTTGAAAGATCATTGTAATATCGCTTCCCCTTAGGGACCGCATCTCCCTGGCAGGCAGCTCCAGAAGATTTCTCTCCTGGAAAAAGACGCCATCGCCGTAAACGACCGCATTTTCGCTGACAAGTCGTATCAAGACCGAAGCCAGGGTGGATTTTCCACATCCCGATTCCCCCACCAGACCGACAATCTGGTTTTTGGGGACATCGAATGACGCTTGACGCACCGCTTTCAAGCGGCCTGCTTCAGTGGCATATTCAACGGAAATATTTTTAATTTCCAATACGTTCTCGGCGTTCACGGACTATCGCTCCTGGTTAAGCTTCGGATCGAAAATATCGCGCAAGGATTCCCCCAAAAAAGTAAAGCCCACGGTGGTCAAAACCAGGGGAATCCCGCCCGCAATTACAATCCAGGGCGTATTGCGAATAAAGCTATAGCCATCGTAAAGGATCGATCCCCAACTGGGTGTCGGCGGTTTAACGCCAAGCCCAAGAAAGCTCAGCCCGGCCTCGATGGTAACCACCACCGGAATATCCATGCTGGCGATAATTAAAAGCGGGCCAATCACATTGGGCAGCAAATGAATAAAGATAACACGGAACATTCCCGCGCCCTGGGAGCGCTCCGCCAGAATAAATTCGTTGTGTTTCAAGGCTTGCGTCTGGGTTCTCACGACTCGGCCATAAGCCGGCACCGAGGTGGCGATGACCACGACAATCACCGTCTCCAGGCTCGGCCCCATCAAGGTAACCATGGCCAGGGCAAACATAATGGTGGGAAATGAACGCAAGGCATCGAACACCAGGATCAGAACGGAATCAAGCCATTTTGGGCCGTATCCGGCAATCAATCCTAGAACCAGGCCGATAGCCAACGAAACCGCGGTGGAAAGCAGTGCCACCCACAGCGCGATTCGCCCGCCCATGATCACGCGGCTCAGCACATCCCTTCCCAGTTGATCGGTGCCCATAAGGTAGGTGAATGAAGGGTCCGCCAACCGGTCCCGGATATGCAGGGCGATGGGATCATGGGGCACGATCCAGTTTGCACAGACGGCACTCATGACCATCAAAGAAACCAGAATCAGGCCAATCAATCCCAATGGATCATGGTAAATCCGCTTGGAAAAACGGCAAAAATCTGACCATAATTTGTTTTTTTGCTTATACGATTCTACGTTGTCGTTCATTTGGTTTTAAAGATTTTTTCTGATTCGTGGGTCGAAAAGCGCCGCAATAAAGTCCGCCATGGTCGTAGCGGCAACAAATAACACGGTGGACATCAATACCGACCCCATCACCACCGGATAATTACGGCTGATCACGGCATCATAAATAAGCTTTCCGATTCCGGGCCTGGCAAATACGATCTCCGCGAATACGGCGTTGGAAATCATTCGCCCGATCCCCACACCCAAAATGGTAATGGTTGGCAAAATGGCGATTCTCAAGGCATAACGGAACGTGATCATCCAGTTCGGCAACCCGAAGGCCTTGACCGTCCGGATATGGTTTTCGCCCATGACTTCCAGCATGGAGGCCCTTACCATGCGAGCAATATATCCAACCCACCCCAACCCCACGGCAAAAGCCGGCATCACGAGATGGGCGAGCATATCCCCGAAATTCCCTTCAACCCCGACGCCTATGGCAGGCAGCCACTTCAGGTAAACGGCAAACACGAGCAGGGCGTACAGGGCGACGACAAAAGAAGGGACGGCAATGGTCCCGACACTGATAACACCGATGAATTTATCCAGAAAACTGTTCCTGCGGATGGCGGAATAGCATCCCATGGGGATACCCAGTACAATGGCCCAGACGATTCCGGCCACAACAAGGTAAAGAGTGTGCGGCAGCACCTCAAAAACCTGGTCTGCGACGGGACGATTGGTGAACACGTCAACGCCCAAGTCACCAGTGGCCACATTCGCAAAAAAGGTGACCAACTGCGCGGCAACCGGCTTATCCAGGCCCATCCGTGTGCGCATCTCCTGTTTCATTTCAGGTGTAGCTCTTGGCCCCAAAATAACATTGGCGGGATCACCGGGCACGGCATGGATCATCCCATATAAAAGGGTCATGGCAACAACAACGATTAAAACAGCAAGACCAATGCGTTTTAGCAGATAAGCAAACACAGTTATGATGTCCCGGGTTGAAAAAAGAGGTTATCTCCGATGAGGGAGACAACCTCGAAAAATACAACTTGCACCTAAATGTAAATAAGAGGCACGCCTGCTTTAGGTTGCAATTAAACGGCGGATTTAAAATATCTCCACATGGGCACACCGTCCGGCCTTAATGCCGGTTTGACGGTGTTGCGGTGAAGCAGCGGAACGGCTTCATGCGTGAGGAAAATATAAGCGCCCTCGTCTTCCATCAAATCCATCATGCGTTTATACATTTTATCACGCTTGGCGTTGTCGGTTTCCACGGCAGCGTCTTTGTGCAGACGGTTATATTCCTCATTGTCGAAGCGTTCCCAGTTCCAGACGCCAATCTGTTCCTTGGTGAACCATTGTGTCGCATAATAAGGTTCCGGAACACTTG
Organism: uncultured Desulfosarcina sp.; assembly: GCA_963668455.2. Classification (GTDB taxonomy): domain Bacteria; phylum Desulfobacterota; class Desulfobacteria; order Desulfobacterales; family Desulfosarcinaceae; genus Desulfosarcina. The sequence goes on along the minus strand of CAXXOY010000004.1, from coordinate 334,233 downwards.
AGAACCGGTTTAGAATCAGTTGAACATTTTTCCAGTCATCGCCTTTGGATTCATCTCCCAATGACCAGAATGTACCGGAATCGTGAACATTTACTTCCAATTGGATACCGACCTGGACCAGTGACGCCTGAATAACCTGGGCGGCCGTGACAAAGGTGGTCTTATTCAAAACATCCAGGGTCAGCGTCAAACCGCTGCCGTAACCGGCTTCTTCCAGCAGTTTTTTTGCTTTGGCCAAGTTTGGCTTTTTAATCAGGTTTTCGGGGCGATGTCCAATCAGACCGGGAGCCAAAATTCCGGTCGCACGTTCCGCCACACCAAAATACGCGGCTTCCAACACGGAATCGATATCAACAGCGTACTGAACGGCCTTGCGAATACGCTTGTCTTTCAGGATCGAATTCTCGACATTCATCCCGATCCAGACGTAGTACAGACTTGGCTTTACCATCAGTGTACTGTTGGGCAGAGGGCTTTTCTTAAAATTTTCAATGCTGGACATGCTGATGCGGGCAAAATCGATATCGCCTGCCTCATAGCCGATTTCAGCAGTCTTCTCGTCGTCGATGACATAGATATGGATTTCGTCAAAAGCAGCGGGCTCGCCAATCCACTGATCATTTCTTTCCAGAATGGTCACCTGCTTGGGTTTCCATGATTTAAACTTGTAAGGTCCCGAGCAGCATGGCGGCGTGCTAAACGTCCCGCCTTTCTCCATGGTTGCTTTTTTGGAAATGATATTGCCCGCCATATACGCAAGACCGGTCATCCAGATGGGCTGAAAGGGTTCTTTCAGGACAATTACGCCGGTGTATTTCCCGGTGACTTCCACATGGCTGAGCGTCCCCAGATCCCCCTTTACCTGGGACTTCAATTCCGGATCCAGATGCCGCTCAAGGCTGAATTTAACATCCTCCGCCGTCATCTCACCGTAATTATTGGTAAAGACAATACCCTTTTTCAAGGTGAAGCTAATATGAGTGTCATCGACCTGTTTTATGGATTCAGCCGCTTCTTTTCGCCATCCCCATTTGTCCCCCGGCACATAGGACACCAGCTTGTTATATATGGCATGATGGGCCGATTCTTCCGGAATACCGGCATGAATCGCAGGATCAAAACTCTCGATGTTGGCATAATCCCGAACCTTCAAGATCTTTTTCCCACCCGCCCAAACCACCTGGGGCATGGCAAGGGTCATAACGCCAAGAGCACTATTCCGAATAAACTGACGACGGGTTAAAGTCGAAAAAAAACGGTCTGCATTCTTCTCTGTCATTACACTCCTTCTTTCCAATGTGGTTATAGATTCTATAACTGCAGACAATAATTACACAATAATTACAGCCGGTGTCCATCCACGATAAGCGACTGTCCAAAACAAATAAAAAAAGCGCATTCCGCGCTGATGATTTCTCGCTATGTGTAGTACGCCCTTTAACCACCTAAAAGCGCTACAAAAAAAAGGCATCTCAACCGGTTCGGAGCACGCGAGCGACAACAAAGCCAAATGCCGATAATTGAACTCCAGCAGACCATCGCCAATAAAAACGCTGGAGAGGCTTGGTAATATCCCGGGTGAAACACCTACCATTTACGAATATGTTCTGCAACCCCTCAAGGCAACATCACCAGGACAACCGCATTTGGGAAATTGCTCTATTTTATTCCCCCTCACCCCGGCGGTAGAGCCCTGCAACATAGCAGGAAAACCATTGTCGTGGACATGGCCGGCGCCTACAGAGAAGACAGTACATCTAATTTATAATGGCTTCGGGATAGTGAGCAGCCGCCCTCTTTCGGAAATCTTGTCTCTTCGCGCGCCTGTATGCTCAAGGGGAAACAGGCCGGCTTTCATCGCGCAATCGTCGCACATACGCTTGCCCTCAAAGATATAAACATCCTCTTCGGAAAGCCTTTTGCCACACTGGCCGCATGGCATCGTCGTTTCTCCCATATTTACACTCGTCAATCCATCATCGAATCGATAAAGCACCAAACCGATCCGGAGTTAGGGTCGGTGGTGGCATTGGCGGAAGCACAGTAGTCCGAATCCGAGGCCTCCTTGTAGGCCCTGACTCGGTAGTAGTAGACCGTATCGCTGGACAGGTTGTTGTCCTCATAGGATTGTGTGCCCGCGGAAACGGTTGCGATCTGGGAATAGCCGTCCTCGTCATCGCGGCTTCTTTCTATCTTGAATCCCGATTCGTCGTCGCTGTTGTCGGTCCAAGTCAGGTTAATGGTGTTGTCGTCCTCGGTCTCGGCACCAAGGCTGGAGGGCTTGTCCGGCTGGGTATCACCGATAAAAGCGCCCATGGAATAGGCTTCGTCAAGCTGGTCGGCAACATACTCTTCGACCTTGTCGTCATCCAGGTCAATGCGGCTGATGGAGCCATCGCCCTGATTCACCACATAGGCGAAATTACCGTTGCAAGGCGCTGCCACCCCCCGCGGGCCGTCACCCACACTGTACGTACGGTATATGGTGTTGTCCGATGTTCGGATGACCTTGACGGTGTCCGCCAGATAATTGGTCACGAACACGTAATCTCCCCCGGCGCCCACGGCTACGCCCCACGGCCCGTTGCCGACGTTCAAGGTATCGGTGACGCTCTCGTCGTCCGTGTCGATGATCGAAACCGTATCGTCGCCGTAATTGGCCACATACACGTATTTTCCATCCGGGCTCACGGCCACGCCCACGGGATCATCGTCCACATAAATAGTCTCTATGATATCATTGTCCTTGCCGATAACGGTGACCGTGTCGTCATAATAATTGGTCACATAGACGACCGGCGTATCATTTTTTGCGTCATAACGGGCCGCCACGCCCATGGGGCCGTCGCCCACATCAATGGTGGCCGAGACGGTGCGCCCCGAAATATCGATCTTGGAAACGGTGTCATCGTCGAAATTGGCCACATAAGCATACTTGCCCTCGGGTTCGATGGCCACCCCCCTGGGAGAAGCGCCCACCTTCAGGGTTCTCGCAATCCCGGTAAACGAAGAGGTGTTGATGAAAACCAAGGCGTCGCCCTCTTCCTGGGTAACCAGCACCTGGCTGCCCTTCGGGGTCACGGCAACGCCGTAAGGCGCATCGGACACATCAAGGGTGGTAACGGCCTCGCTGCTGTCGACCACTTTCAGCATCTCATCGCCGCCGCTGCTGGCGACATAGGCGGTGGTGTCGGCAAAAGCGCTCCAGGCGGCCCCCAGGACGAACCACGCGGCAATGATCCAAACGGCACGTTTAGCTGTCATAAGCATGTCAAATCATCCCAATAATGAAGAGAGAAACGGCTACAGCAATGGAATGGAACAAAAAGGCCGGCAGAATGCTGTGCGACCGCTCGCGAATCATTCCGGCTCCCAGCCCGAAAATGGCGGCTACGGTAAAATATTTAATCAGAATGCCGCTGGTCAGTCCCTCCATGAAGGGCGCGCTGGACATCATGTTCATCTGCATGGCGACCACGAGGGCATACAGCAGCGCCGAGCCGATGGTCGGGCCGGAAAAAAACCACCGGCTTTCGCAGTTTTGAATCGTCGCCAGCTGCGCCATCATCCCATGTACCAGGCCGCGGAAAAGCAGTTCCAGACTGATCGGGATCAGGATCAGCGCCAGGGTCAGGGCTATTCCAGGATCACTTGCGAAAACCGTCGGCCCGGGAACCAGCATGTCGCCGGTGAGACCACAAAATACGGCGAACGGCAAGAGCATCCACCAATCCTTGCCGATGGGCCGCATGAAGCCGAATTGCCAGGGCTGGCGCCAGGCCACCCCGGCAAGCATGATCAGGGTAAAGATCAGCAGGGCCGCATGATAGCCGAACATCTGACCCATAAAGCCGACACGCATCGTCTCCACCCCGAACCAAAGCGAGGGCTGCCAGTTCTGTCCGGTGGCAATGGCGGCGATAAGGATCAGGAGGGTGAACCCGGCGCTGATTAAAAATCGTTTCACATGCCGGATATCGCTTCGTTTATCAATGACGTCACGGCAGGCAAGGGCAATCTGTTCAGCAGTGAGCTTTGTCCCGGTCGACCTGGGCGAGCCGCCGATATCGCCGGAACCGCCCCAGCGATTGACGTTGATGCGCCCCTTGACCGTGGGGTCCATGAAATTGAGCCGCTGGTAAAGCTCTTCGAGGGAAGCCGGCATGAACAGATCGATCTGCCTCAGGGTGTATTCGCTCTCGCCCTTGCGCAAGGCCACCCACCCCAACCGGTTGCCGTAAAGCTTGGTCAGGTAGGGCTCCAATTCATAAATCCCGAGATCCGACTCCACCACCACGGCGATGCGGTTATTGGTCAGCTCGACCCTGGCCAACTCCTCGACGCCTTTGAAATCGTCCAGTTCGCCCACTTTGATCAGGATCTGATCCAGCATGCGCAACACGCCAATGGTATACTCCAAATAATCGGCGTTGGCCCACTCCCCGGCTTTCTTCAGTTCCAGTTCGGTAGCCCGCAGACGATCGATGATACGCATCAACTTCTGTAAAACCTCGGCGGGAAATCCGCTGAGTTCCTTCATCTCAAGGCCCAGGGAATCGATAATGCCTTCCAGGCGGACCAGGGCGAACAGGGATCGCCGGTGAATGGCGCTAGGATTGTTGATCCGCTTGTAATTGAGGATGATCCAGATGGCAAAAATGGTGTCCAGATCCGGCTCGTTGGCAAAAATCTTCCATTCCCGGTCCTGCAAATCCCAGCCCTTGACACACATGATCAGCGCTTGTTCGCAGGTCGCCACGGTGAAGGTACGCACACAACCTTCATGGTGATCCAGATTGTAGATTTTTTTATTGTGATCGAGGAAAGGCTCTGCCTGGGCCACCCCATCAAGGTAGATCGTTCCCGGCGGCGCCTTGTGTGCCGCGGAAGCGGTGGCCGTCAAACCGGCCTTGACGACGACTTGAAGATTGGGAGCTTCAAGGCAGACCAGCACCCTCTCCGCGCCCTCCCCCTTGATGGAATAACGATCCGGGAAAGCAGACTGGTCGGTGTCCGACTTAAGCGTCGTATTTTCTATAGAAAAAGGTGTTTGTTCGGTACTTTCCATAACCTAAGGAATCATCATCCTGAGCGTTGTCCAAGGGCACATGGGAAAACCCCTTTTTTATTACACATCCATAACAACCACGGGTCATGGGGTCAACAGGTTAATGTCAATCGGCACTCTGACTGACGGCAACGCCCAGGATAACCCCAACCGCCGATACACACTGAACGACACTAAGGGATTCGCCAAGCAAGGTCCAACCGAAAATGACTGCCGCCACAGGGACCATGTTGATAAAAATTGCCGCCTTCGAAGCGGGCACAAAGCTCATGGCCCAGTTATACAGGCCGAAAGCGCCCAGACTTACCAGTCCGCCCAAAAACAAAAAAGAGAGAATAAGACGGGGCGTCCAGGCTACCGTATCCCGGACAAGGAAAAACAGACCGGGAGAAAAAAACAGCGCGCCGGCCAACACCTGAAAGGCCGTCAGCAGCCAGGGGTTATAGCGATCGCACAGCCGCTTGACGATCAAAAAGTTCATCGCGGAGCAGGCCATGGCCAACAATTCCAAGATATTGCCCACAAGGGGATTGGCAGCCTGGCCGGTGGCATCGCCTTCAATGCTGAGGAACACAACACCGGTAACCGACAGGAAAAGACCGATCAGGGTTCTTTTTCCCAGCGGTTCGCCAAGAACTAAAAATGCGCCCAGGGCGACCATCAATGGCACAAACGCGGCGATCACACCAGCCTGGGATGAGGTGGTTAATTGCAAGGCATGGGACTCCAACACAAAGTAAAGGCAAGGCTGGAAAAACACCATGGGCAATAGCATCCGCCAGTCCCCCTTCTGATAGCACGTAAGCGAAAGCCGCCTGGAAAAAGGCAGAATCAAAGCAAGGGCGATGGCCATGCGCAACCACATCACCGACCAGGGGTTCAGGCTTCTCAGGGCCAAGCGCATGGCTGAAAAAGATCCCCCCCAAAGCAGCGGCGCGCAGACAAGCGCCACAAAGGGCAGGATTGTCTTTGGCCCAATCCCGCAAGTGTGGTTTTTAATCAACGGGTGGCGGGGTGTGGATGGAGTTGTCATAAACCTATGGATTGCCTTTCGCTTATTCGTTTATCGGCGGCATCCTTACCACATGCGGGGGCGCCTGGCTTCAAAAAATCGACGATCTGTCAAAAAAAGGATGCAATAACGCCTGTTGCCGGCGTGCCGATCAGGCGATCATCTCATTGGTGCGAACTTGGCTTTTTAGACTTTTTCCTTTAGTATTCACCAGATCTGTCGACATTTTTAGCATTCACTTATTGCCCCCATAACCCAGACACCTGTCCGGGAAAAGACGGACTTGCCTTTTTCCGGAAGGCGCGGACCAAAGGAAAAGATAATAAATGGATAATCGATCAAAATGGCTGACGACAGCCGTTCAAAGCGCCCTTGACGCCGGCAAGGCAATCCTGGAGGTATATGCCTCTGCGGATATGAATGTGGAGAAAAAGGCGGACGACTCGCCCCTGACCCTGGCCGACCGGCGTGCCGACGACATTATCAAAGCCGGTATTGAAGGCTTTGGCATCCCCATCCTCAGCGAGGAGGGGCGGGATATCCCCCATGATCAGCGCAAGGATTGGCCCAAAATGTGGATCGTGGACCCTCTGGACGGAACCAAAGAGTTCATCAAACGCAATGGAGAATTCACGGTCAACATCGCCCTGGCGGAAAACGGCATCCCCACCATGGGCGTTATTTTCGTTCCCGTGACCGACACGCTCTATTTCTCTGATCAGGAAAAAGGCGCTTTCAAAATCGAGGCATGCCGGGAGGCGGCAATTGCCCAAACGTCTGCCGGGCAAAACAACGGCCTGGACGCTCTGATTCAGAAAGCCACCCGCATTCCCCTTCCCCAAAAAACGGGCCGGCCATACACGGTCATGGGCAGCCGATCCCACGCCACGCCGGAGCTTGAAGCCTATGTGGAAACCATGCGCGAAAAGCATGGCGAGGTGGACTTTATTTCGGCGGGCAGTTCCCTGAAGATCTGCCGCGTGGCCGAGGGTGCGGCCGATGTCTATCCCCGGCTGGGGCCCACCATGGAGTGGGACACGGCCGCCGGACAAGCCATCGCCATGGCCAGTGGCGCCCGGGTGGTCCGCCACGATAATGGGAAGCCGCTGGCCTACAACAAGGAGAACCTTTTGAACCCGTGGTTTATTGTGGAAAGGCCCTGATCTCGAAGAACCATTGAAAAACTAAATTAGGCGATTCCCATGGAGACCAAAATTTGATTCGCCTAATTTAGGAAAAAGATCTTGACTTCAATCGCCCTGCCCCTCTATATTTGGAGAACTTTTTCGGGCGATTAACTCAGCGGGAGAGTGCCACCTTCACACGGTGGAAGTCACTGGTTCAAACCCAGTATCGCCCACCAGAAAACAGCATAGGCCTGCAAGTTTAAGACTTGCAGGCCTTTTTTTTATGCCCACAACACCTTTCATGCGACAAGCTGAAACTTTCTTCGGAAAATCGGTAATTAGACATTGAAACGCTCAACTCCCCTGGGAATGGCAACAATGTCCTCGTCCACCTGCTTTAATTAAAATAATCCCGTCGCCATGAGTTGGCTTGACCAAGTGTATCATTTCATGTTGCACGCCAACAGGTTTTACAATAAACTGATAATTTGTTAATCAATGCCCATGATCCTGATCCAGAACCGCTTTTCGCGGCCTTACCTGTGAGGTTGCACCAAATGCCATCCACGATCTCATCAAACAAACCTCCCAGAATCCATGTTTCTCTATTATGGAAACGAGTGGAACGCTTTTTCGAATTCAGCCTTCCCCTGTTGATCATCGTTTTAATTGTTCTCAGCTGGTTCATAGCCCATCGTTATCAAAAGACACGGATTGAGACGGCAATCGTTTCATACCAGGAAACCCAGTTGGAAGTGGTTCGTTCGGTGGCCCGCAGTATCCGGTTCTATGTCGAAAACCAATTGGCACACGGCGTCGGCATCAACGACATTGAGCAACAAATTCTCAAACGTTTCGTGGCCCCGATTCACCTGCTTGAAAACGGCGATGCCTGGATTTACGCCCCTGACCGGGTGGTTTTCGATCTCAGCTCCGATTTTCCTGAAATTTATCGCGGTAAAAGCATAAGGGAAATTTTCGCTCTGCAACAAGTAAAAGGCGCGTTTCATTTCGAGGAAATGAGCAAAGCTGTCGAAACGGCCAGCGAAGGGGTCGGTTGGTATGTCTGGCTGCCGGGCAAGGGTAAGGAAATCGCTTCATGGACACCGGTACGGTTCGAGGACTACGTCTGGACCATCGGCCTCTCCACACCTCTCAACGAGATTTTGGAGGCCACGGGCACCGAACGCCGGGAACGACTGATCAACACGCTCATGGCCTTGGCGACCCTGTTTGGCGGCGGATTCTCCATCACTGCGCTATGGGGTTTCAGACACCGGCGTAAGCTCCAACAGGCAGCGGAACAGCACAATCGTGACTTACAATCCATGGTTGCAAGCCTTGAACGCGAAGTTCAGCGGCGCACCCAAAGTGAAAAAGACCTCATACAGGCCGAAGCCGAGCGAAAGAAACTGAGCGAGCAGTTGATGCATGCCCAGAAAATGGAGGCGATCGGCACGCTGGCGGGCGGGGTGGCCCATGACCTGAACAACATCCTCTCGGGAATTGTCAGTTATCCGGATCTTCTCCTGGCCAGCATGCCCCCGGACAGCCCCCTGTTCAACCCCTTGAAAACCATTCAGACTGCCGGCGAGCAAGCAGCCGGCATCGTTCAGGATCTGCTGACCATGGCCAGGCGCGGCGTGGGCTCGAAAGAGATCGTCAACCTGAACACGGTCATCACCGAGTATTTAAAGAGCCCGTCGCATCTCAAGAAAGCGTTGCAATCGCCTCGGGTTCGCATCGAAACGCGACTGGACGAGAACTTGTTGAATTTGCGGGGGGCGCCCGGCGATCTTACCAAAATTGTCATGAACCTGATAATTAATGCCCTTGAAGCGCTCGAAGGCACCGGTACGATAACTATCGTCACCGAAAACAGCTACATCGATGGGCAACATTCCGGCACGCGGAACATCGACGAGGGAGAATACGTTCACCTGCGAATCGTCGATACCGGCCGCGGGATCGATGCCAATGACTTGCCAAGGCTTTTCGAACCTTTTTACACGAAAAAAAAATTGGGGATGAGTGGTTCCGGCCTGGGCCTGGCCGTGGTGTGGGGGACCGTTCAGGATCATCTCGGTGTGATCGATGCTCAAAGCACACCCGGCGAGGGAACGACGTTTGACGTTTACCTACCGGCCACTCGCAAGGAACCGCCCCACGCTGAAAAGACAATTGATAGAGAAAATTTGTTGGCCAAGGGCGAATCCATTCTGGTGGTGGATGACATCCCGCTGCAGCGCGATATTGCACGGCACATTCTGGAAATGTTCGGGTATCGGGTCGATACGGTCGATAGCGGAGAAGCGGCCGTGACTTACTTCGAAACGCAGGCGGTCGATCTGGTGGTCCTTGATATGATCATGGGGGAAGGCATGGACGGGCTCGACACCTACCGGTCGATTGTCGCCCGGTATCCGGGGCAAAAGGCCATCATTGCAAGCGGCTTTTCCGAAACCGAAAGGGTTCATGACGCCCAGGAGCTGGGCGCCGGCGCTTATGTTAAAAAGCCGTTTCTCATGGAAGCCCTTGCGCTGGCAGTTCGTGAGGAATTGGATCGCTGATTGAATTTTTCCTGCAACGCCGATATCGGGCAAATTGGCCATTCGTGGATGGGAACTAAACCGAAAGCATTTCTATAAACGCCTCAATGCGGGTTCTGAGCTGTCCGGTGTCCGAAGGAGAGTAATTGGTTTCGATGTGCAGCACTGGCACGCCGTGTTCCGATTCGAGGAATTCCTGCACCAGATAGGATTCCACATTGTAGGTATGACAGAAGTGCCAGGTAAGATCGACCACGCCCTGGACATTGAAATTTTTGACCAGCTTTCCGAGAAGGTCGAGCCGGTCCCGGTTGGGAGACATGCAGGAGCATGGAGTACGCAGTGTGGTTCGGGCAAGGGCCATGAACGGGTCTTCGGCCTCCTCGTCGACAAGCAGATTCAGGCTCTTCACGCCGCCGCAATTCTCCTGACAAACAACGATCCCGCCACAGGCCTCGATGATCCGGGGCACCTTGTCCGAGCCCTTGCCGACCGGGGTACCGGTGAGTAAAATCCTCGGGGCATGGCGATCGCAAACGGATCTTCCGGATTGTTTTATCTCCTCCAGCTCCGGGATAAACCGCTCAAGAAGATTCGCGTACGCCTCCAGGTCCACCGACAAATTCCAGCCCTCCATCACCACCATGGCGTCGCGTCCGGAGATGGGCACGCATTGTCCCGCGCAAGTGGCCACGAACCGGCTAAGGAGCCTGCGCACCCTGTTATGAAGCGCAATCTGCCGATTCAGCGCCGCCGGTGTGATCTCGACACCGGTCTTCTCTTCGAGAAATCCCTTGAGTCGCAAGATTTCCGCGTGCCAGTGGCGGGCCGCCGATTCCAGTTCCGCCGTGTACGGAAGATGCATGAGATGAAGCGGCTTCATACGCCCCATCAGCTCGAACATCTTCTTTTTGCCGTCGCAGGTCGTCTCTCCAATGAGGATATCCGATGATGCGAAGAAGGGGCAGGTATCCGTCATGGCATACCCGTAGCTTGACTTGATGAGCGGGCATAAATTGGCGGGAAGCACTTTCTCCGCCGCCGGGATGGGGTCTTCCGACGTTCCGCAAAGACTCACCGGGACCGCCCCGGCCGCCCGAATGAGTTCGGATGGAGCAAACAGGCAGTATGCGCCAGCGATAACGCCCCCGGTGTCCTTGAATTCAGCCAGATCAAGCAGGCAGCGTTCCGCCAGGCGATCGAAAACACGCATTCCTTCCGGACTCATAAGCCCCCCCTTATCGTCCCGTTTTAAACACCGTGGCATACACCGACACGGAGGCGACAATGATAAACCCATGCACCAGACGGGTCCAGAACCCGGAGAACCCGGCGCTGATGATGCCGGCTTCGATGATGCCGATAATCACGGCGCCGATGAGGGTGCCGTAGATCATCCCCTCCCCGCCGAAAACGGACGTTCCCCCGATAAAGATGGCGGCAAAAACGAGCAGCAGGTACCCCTCCCCCTGGGTGGGCCACCAATTGGCCATCTCCATGCACACCATCACGGAGACAAAGGCACTCACCGTGCCCATGAGCGTGAAGAGCAGAATCCGTACGCGATCGGTGTCGACCCCCATCAGCCTTGCGGTTTGAATATCGTCTCCGATGAACAGAACATGATCGCCGAAGATGTGACGGTTCAGGATAAGCATGAACAGTATCGCAAGCACCAGACACCACAAGGATTGGGCGGGCAGGACGCCACCGATGCGTCCCACGAAAACGTGGTGCAGCCATGTCTCCCGCACCGGCGCCATGCTGCGCGCCAGACCGGCGGCCAGAAGAGAAGATAGCCCCCGCCAGAAAAACTGGGTGCCGATGGTGGCGATGATGGACGGAACCCCGACCCGAACGATCAGCAGCCCGTTGAGATATCCGGCGAGTGCCCCGACGCCCATGGCGGCGACCCACCCCAGCAAAGGGCTCTGGGTTTTAAGAAAAACATCGGCAAAGGTCAGGCCGGAGATTGCCATTACGGCGGGAAAGGAGAGGTCCAGTTCCCCGGCGATCACCAGAAAAGTCAAGCCCAGGGCCAAAATGGCCACAAAGGGAATCGTCGACGCAAAGGAGATGTAAATCCGCGGCCCGAGAAAAGTCGCCGGGCTGGCAATCATGAAGATGGCCAAAAGCCCCGTCAGAAGACCGGAAACGCCCGCCTGGATCTTGAATCGTTGAAAAAAGAGAGAAATCATGGATCACCCGCGCCGGTTCTTGCCTGGATTCCCATCAGCCGAATACCGAGTTCCTCGGGAGCCAGGTCTTTCTTGAGATATTCGCCGACCATTTCGCCACGATCCATCATCACGATCCGATGGGCGACCTGATAAACATGGCCCACATTGTGGGAAATATAAATGCACGCCTTGCCCCGTTCCACGATACCGGCCACGAACGTCAGCACCTTTTCCACTTCGTGCAAAGAAAGGGCCGTGGTGGGTTCGTCCAGGATGACAATGGAGGAGTCGAAATACATGGCCCGGCCAATGGCCAGGCCCTGGCGCTCTCCCCCGGAGAGGGTCCGCACGCGGGCATCGGCGCCGATTCCCACGCCCCGCAGGCCGACATGCGAGTGAAGGAGATCGAGCGTGGCTCGCTTCTGCTCCTCGACCTTGATGAAGCCAAATCGATTGACGATGGGCCGGCCCAGAAAGGTATTTCGCCAGAGGGGTTGTTTCTCACCCATGGAGCGATCCTGAAACACGGTCTCGATACCCAACCGGCGGGCTCGGCGGACGTTGTAAGCGCTCAAATCGATCTGCTCACCATTGATGAGAAGTCGGCCGCTGTCCGGTGCATGAACACCGGCCAGCACCTTGATCAAGGTCGATTTGCCGGCCCCGTTATCACCCACCAGCCCAAGAATTTCTCCAGGGAAGAGATCCATGCTGACCGAATCAAGAGCCGTCACGCCGTTGAACGATTTACTCACCTCCCGCAGGCTCAGGCACGGCGTCCGGGAACACTTGCCCTGCTTGGTAGCACGATCACTCATGGGTTACCGAATGCCCTGCTTGGCCAATGGCGCAATTTGGGCGATATTCTCTTTGGTGATCATGCCGCCGCCTGTATCGATTCTAAGTCCGGTAAACCCATAGCGCTTGGTCAGAACGATCTGCGCCACCCCGAAATAGCCCAACAGGTATGGCTGCATCTCCAGGACGACATCCACGTACTCATGCTCGATGGCCGTGGCCGTGGCGGGCGAAAGTGAAAAGCCGCCCACATAAATCTCGTCGGGGCCGACACCTGCGGCTTTCAGGAAATTCTCCATCTGAGAGGTCAATGCGCCGTGATCGATCAGCATCATCTTGCAATCCGGATGGCTCGCCAGATAACCGGTGACGATGGGTGTGCCCAGGGCCGTGTCCTTGCTGATCTCGGGACTGATTTCGATATAATCCACGACCATTCCGGCCTCTTCCAGGGTACGGATCATGGCCCGCGCCCGGCGACCGCGCTCCTGCATGACCTTCTGGCCCCAGACAAAAACCCGGCTGCCCTTCTCGATTCCGGAACGGGCCATCGCTTCCTTGGTCATCTTGGTTCCCATGATGTCCGGATCGGTGTCGAGTACGCCAAAGCCCCTGGATTGATATTCCTTGCGAATCTGGGGAAGGTCGGTGTCCACACAGGTGACCAGAACGCCGGCGTCCATGGCCTCCTTGACGAAGGGTGCATAGGCGTCGTCTCCGGGATGACCCATGATAACAACGCCGGCGGGACGGGCGGCAACCGCCGTCTTGAAGTTCTCGACCATCTTCTCCGGATTCCAGTCGGAGTAAAGCAGTTTCAGGGTACACCCCAAGTCCGCCGCCGCCTGTACGGCGCCATTCTGGACAACGGTGTTGTATGGCCCGCCCACCGGACCGCCGGTATCGAACCAGACTGTGAGCCCCTTGCCCAATGGCTCCAGTTGGCCCGCGGGCGCGGCGGGGCAGGTGGTCAACAATGCAAAAATGGCAATTACCATGATACAGCAAGTCTTTTTCGACATCTCGGCTCCTTCGAATCGAATCATTGACGATGTACTTCGGTGGGGGTTTCACTGAACTTGCCGCAATTTGATATATCAATGCTTTAAATGTGTCAAATTGCTATTTTCTATCAACAGTTGACATATTGACCAAGGTTGTCTATTGGGATCGCCCCATCGACTCACAAAACCCTCACAATCAGCTAATCAAGAACTAAACAAACTTCTATCTAATTCGGCAGATACGGAGGAACCGGTGAAAACCGTCATTATTTGCAGAGATTTGTTTCCTTTTCAGATGGAAGGCGCCAGCGTGAACAGCAAAACGACGCAACATCTTTTAAAACCGCTTGGCCTGGGAACGTGGTTGCAAACCCCGGTCGATACCACTCTTTTCTACCTGATTCTCGCAGCCGCCGGGTTCATGGCGGTCATCATCCCGATGGACCAGTCTCTCACCCTATGGTTTCACCGGCATCAATGCCATTTTTTGTCGGACTTCATGGGACGGACTCTCTTTGAAGGGGATTGGATCGGCAGCGGCGATTTGAGCATTTTCCTCTTGATCATCGTACTGGGTGTCTATACCCACGTCATGGTGAGCAAAGATAGCGGGATGCTTTGGTATTGGCGGCCGCAATTGGGATTCATTCTGATCTCGGCATTCTGGTCATGCCTTGGCAACATCCATACGCTGAAGTGGATTATCGGACGAGCCCGGCCCATCTCCGTATTGCACGAAGGGCTTTCCTATAGCAGTTGGTTTGAGTTAGGCCCTCATTTCGTCACCCAGGGCATTTATCGGGGTAGTTTTCCAAGCGGCCACACGGCGGTCGCCTTCATTTTCATGGCCCTGGCCTATGTGCTGGCCGGCGATGCCCGCCATGATCGGCGCACCCGATTACTGGGCGCCTCCATCGGCATTTTCGCCATCGTCAACGCCCTGGCCATGACCATCGCACGCTGCATGAGCCTCCGTCATTGGGCAAGTGACAGCCTGGCCAGTATCTTTTTCGCCTGGATAACCATTCACCTGCTTTATTATCACATCCTTCGCCTGCCGGACCTGGCCCTTGACCGTTCCAACTATAAAGGTCCTCGATTTTGGGAACTTCGTTTGTGTTTGTATCAAGCAGTCATGCTTGTGGGTTTTCTGGCGATCATGATCGGGCTGCGGGCCATCATCGAACAGGACGGTGTTTTTCTTGCCGCGATAATCCCCATGAGTCTGGTGGCCTGTCGGTATTTCTGGCACCGTTCATTGGATGTCTGGCGAAAAGCGATGCGCCCTTCGTCTTCACTGCCCAACACATCTCTCGGTCATACCACCCATGCATAAAGAACTGAAAACCTACGTTATTGCCATTGCTCTCCTCACCTTGTTCGCCTTTCTGGGAATGGTGCCGCTGTTCGACGTGGATGAGGGCGCCTTCAGCGAAGCCACGCGGGAAATGATCCAGCGCGGCGATTTCATCACCCCCTGGCTGAACGGCCATCTGCGTTTCGACAAACCGGTGTTGATCTACTGGTTTCAAAGCATGAGCGCCTTTTTTCTCGGCCTGAATGCCTACGCCATGCGCCTTCCATCGGCCCTGGCCTCTGCCGGATGGGGCATCTTGATTTGTCGTTTTGCCCGCAAGCATTTCAAATCACCTGATGTCGGGCTGATCGCCGTTCTGATTCTGGTGAGTACCATCCAACTTCAATTGATCACCCGCGCGGCAATTGCCGACGCCCTGCTTAATTTTTTTCTGGCCTTCAGCCTGTTCTCTTTCTTCGAGTACGATCAGCATCTCAACCGCAAGCATCTTCTCATCGGTTATGCCGCCATGGGCGCCGGCATGCTGACCAAAGGGCCGGTGGCCGTGGTCATTCCCTTCGCTGTCATGAGCCTTTATCTGTTTCTCCAACGCCGATGGAGGACCTGGTTTAATTTTAGCTTTTGCATCTGGGGCTGGCTTATTTTCCTGGCGATCAACCTGCCCTGGTATCTCGCCATATTGCGGCTGCACGGTATGAAATTCGTTAACGGCTTCTTTCTCAAACACAATATCAACCGTTTTCACAGTCCCATGGAAGGACACAGCGGATCGCTGTGGTATTACGTGCCCGTGCTGCTGTTGGGACTGATGCCTTTTACACCGCTGTTTTTAAAAGCCTTCAAGCGCGACATAAAGAAACTTCCCGGGGATGACATCAGCCGATTTCTGTGGATATGGGCGCTGTTCGTCATTCTCTTCTTCTCTTTTTCCGGCACCAAACTGCCCCACTACGTGGTTTACGGATACACGCCCCTGCTGCTTTTCATGGCTCGGGAATACAAGAATCTGCATCCGGGCTGGTATCTCATGCCCGCTGCACTGTTTTTTGCACTGCTGGCCGTTATTCCCCTGGCGGTTCCCATAATCATGCCCTTGGTTGACGACGCCTTTGCCGTGGAAGTCATCAACGGCGCACGTTCCCTGTTCGGCCCAGTTTTCACGATGGTGATGCTGACCCTGGCCGGAATTCTCCTTCTTTTCTGGCGGAAAAGGAGAGATGTGACGATTGTGGCAACGGCCATCTCCATGGTTGCGGCGCTTCAGGTCATGGTGCTTCCCAAGGTGGCTGAAATAATGCAGATTCCTGTAAAAAATGCCGCTATTTACTGCCGTGAACATAAAATAAATCCGGTTTTATGGAAAACGGACAATCCCAGTTTTCTGTTTTATTACCAGGGAACCGTTGAGCGACGCCCCCCAAGGGTCGGCGAAACCGTTTTCACCAAAACCCGCTATCTGAAAAGGATTGAAGGGGAAGTTACCGTGCTAAAACAGGCCCATGGCTATTCCCTGGTGAGGGTCCAGTCTCCATGATATCCATTGCTATCCCTCTGATGAACGAAGAGGAGAACATCGCGCCGCTTCTCGAGCATACCTGCAGGAGTCTGGCAGGGCTCGATTTCGAAATCATCCTCGTCGATGACGGCTCCACCGATCGAACCGTGGAAAAAATCAAGGAACTGGCCGATCACCGTGTGCAATTGGTGGTCCTGAACCGCAACTATGGGCAGACCACCGCCATGGCGGCCGGCATCGAGGCGGCGCGTGGCGAGTACATCGCCACCATGGACGGCGACATGCAAAACGACCCCGCCGATATCCCCATGATGCTGGAGAAGCTGAAAAATGAGGGATGGGACGTGGTCGCCGGCCGGCGCGCCCAACGCCGGGACGGGTGGTTATGGAGAAAACTGCCCAGCCGAATCGCCAACTGGGTCATCCGCAACAGCACGGGGGTTTACCTGAAGGATTACGGTTGCACCCTGAAGGTCTTCCGCGCCAGGGTTGCCAAAAACCTGGGGCTTTACGGCGAACTGCACCGATTCATTCCGGTGCTGGCAAAGCTATACGGCGCCAAAATCACCGAGGTTGCCGTTCGCCACCATCCACGGCTGAACGGTGCTTCCAAGTATGGACTCAGCCGAACTCTGCGCGTGCTCAGCGATTTAATGTTCGTTCTCTTCCTGGAACGCTACCTTCAAAAGCCCATGCACTTTTTCGGGGCACTGGGGCTGATTCTATTTGTTGCGGGGAGTTGCATCAATTTTCACTTGTTGCTTGTCAAACTCTTGGGCAACGATATCGGTCACAGGCCTTTGCTTTTGCTGGGCGTCATGATCACCCTGGGCGGGCTGCAGCTCATCACCACGGGTTTTCTGGCCGAGCTGTTGATGCGCAATTACTACGAGAGAGGGCGCACCCCCAAATATGTCATCAAGGAGCACTTTCATAAAGATTTGCCGCCTGGCCGCTAAATTAGCGCTGACTCTTGCCGTCTTCTATTTCATTTTCTCACGCCTTGAATGGGATCACATTGCAGGATTATGGAGAACCATGCACCTGCCATGGTTTCTGGCCGGCTTGCTGCTTTTCAATCTTTCCCAGGTGGCCAGCGCCTGGCGCCTGGATGCCGTCGTCAAAAGCATAAGGGTCTTCATGAGCCTTGACGGGCAGATCCGCCTGTACTACCTCGGCATGTTCTATAATTTTTTTTTCCCGGGAGGCATCGGCGGGGATGGTTATAAAGTCTATTTTTGGTTCCGGGAGTTTGGCATTTCCCGCCGCGACCTCTTGGGCGCACTGCTTTATGACCGGTTCTCTGGCCTTGCGGCCCTGCTTCTGTTGGTGGGTCTGCTTCTGCTGGGAACGCCCTTGGGAATCATGGAGAAAGCCTGGCAGTTGGGATCGGCTGCTGGCCTTTACGCCACCGCTCTTTTGTGGGGGGCGCTTCATCAAAGGTGGCTGAGTGTTTACCGGCCGGTGGCGGGACACGTGTTTTTGCGGGGACTCCTCATCCAGGCGCTTCAGGCGGGCGCCATCTTGTGCTTTGGCTGCGCCTTGGGGATCTCTGCAAGCGCCGGCCTGGTGCTGCTTTTTCTAATTTCGTCCTTGGCGGCTGCCATCCCTTTAACCATTGGCAGCATGGGTGCCCGTGAGCTTGTTTTCTTCACTGCGGCGCCCTATGTCAATATAGAAAGCACCACCGGGGTGGCCCTGGCGCTTTTGTTTTTTCTCGCGACCTTGGCTTCCAGCCTATCCGGCATTTATTACCACTGGTTCCCGGATGCCATAACCAAAACCTGCCATCGCACAAAGCCATGAAAGCCATCCTGAACCATGGCAAACAAAAACGGGCCGGGAATTGTTATCTCCCGGCCCGAAACCTTGGCAACGGCCTCGATAAAATCGTAGAGCAAAAACATCTCAAGCGCAACATCACCTTTCAGGGGGGACTATTTGCTCAGTTTCATGGCCGCTTCCATCACCCCTTCGGCCAATGTCGGGTGCGCATGCACGGTGCGGGCGATGTCCTCACTGGCGGCGCCCATTTCCATGGCCAGCACACACTCTGCGATCAATTCCGAAGCCCTCGGCCCGATAATGTGCACGCCCAGGACACGGTCGGTCTCTTTATGGGCGATGAGTTTGACAAACCCGTCCGTATCGCCCATGCAGCGCGCACGGCCAACGCCGGAGAACGGAAAACTGCCCACGGAATGAGGAATTTCCCGCTCCCGCGCCTGCTGTTCGGTAAGCCCCACGCAGCCGACCTCTGGCCAGGTATAGATCACGTTGGGAATGGCGTCGTAATTGACCTCCCCCTCACGGCCAAGCATGCATTCAACGGCGGCAATGCCCTCGGCCGAGGCTTTGTGGGCCAGCATGGGGCCGGGGATCAAATCTCCGATGGCGTAGACGCCAGGGACGTTGGTCTGGTAAGTCTCGTCCACAATGACCTGTCCGGTTTTGGGATCGGTCTTAACACCCAAGACATCAAGCCCCAGCCCCTTGGTTAAAGGTCGACGACCGATGCACACCAACAGCCGGTCAAAGGTCATCTCCTCGCGAGCATCTCCCTTTTCCAGCACGGCCTTGACCCCATTGCCGGAAACACTGGCCTCGGCCACCTTGGTGCCCATCTTGAACGTCATGCCCTGGCGTTTGAGAAATCGGTCCAGGGAGCGGGCCACCTGACCGTCCAGGCCGGCCCCCAGCTTGGGCAGCATTTCGATGACCGTCACCTTTGATCCCAGCCGGTTCCACACCGAGCCCAATTCCAAACCGATGACGCCGCCGCCAACAATGCCCAGGTTTTCAGGCACCGCGCTAAAACTCAGCGCTTCCGTGGAGCTGACAATATACTCTCCGTCAAATTCCAACCCTTTGATCTCAATGGGCGCGGAACCGGTGGCAAGCAAAATATATTTGGCCGACAAGGTGAGCTTTTCTCCTTCGGCCGTCTCCACCGCAACCTTTCCCGGAGCGGAAAGGGACGCGGCGCCATGCACAATCGTTATTTTGTTGCCTTCCAGGAGTCGCTTCAGGTTTTGGGTAAGATCCTCCACCACCTTGTCCTTACGCGCCAGCATGGTGGGCAAATCCAACTCAACGTCGCCGGTCTTGATGCCGAATTCCGAGAACCGTTCCCTGGCCAGATGGTAGAACTCGGAGGCATCCAGCATGGCCTTGCTGGGGATACACCCAACATTGAGGCAGACCCCGCCCAGCCGTGAGGCTTTCTCGACCACGGCGGTTTTAAAGCCGTGCTGGGCCGCGTGGGCGGCGGCAACGTATCCTCCGGGGCCGGAACCGATAATCGCCAGGTCAAACTGTGTCTCTTGCGTCATTTTTTATACCTCCAATGCCATGCGTTCCGGATCCTCGACGAACTCCTTGACCCGCTTGAGAAAAGTCACCGCCCCCTTGCCGTCCACGATGCGGTGATCATAACTCAGCGCCACATACATCATGGGCCGGATAACGATCTCGTCATCAATGACGATCGGCCGTTTTTCGATCTTGTGCATGCCAAGAATACCGCTCTGGGGCATGTTGAGAATGGGGGTGGAGAGCAGGCTGCCATACACGCCGCCATTGCTCACGGTAAACGTGCCCCCTTCCAGATCGGCCAGTTCCAGCTTATTTGCCTTAATCTTGGTCACATAGTCAACAATGGCTTTCTCCACCTGGGCAAAACTCATGCACTCGGCATTGCGAATCACCGGCACCACCAGACCGCGCTCGGTGCCCACGGCCACGCCGATGTGTTGATGCTTATGGTAGATGATGTCCGTCCCGTCGATGAACGCGTTGATTTCGGGAACTTCTTTAAGCGCTTCCACGCAGGCCTTGATGAAAAAGGACATGAACCCAAGAGAAACATCATGCCGCTTTTTAAACGCATCCTTGTATCGTGAGCGGATCGCCATGGCCCGTGACATATCGATCTCGTTGAAGGTCGTGAGCATGGCCGTGTTCTGCTTGGATTCCAGCAAACGCTGGGCAATGCGCTTCCTGATGGGCGACATAGGCTTGCGCTCTTCAGCGGCAGCCGGGTCCGCCGCCTCATCCTCGCAGGTTGCCGCCTCGGCATGCGTTCGAGGCATTTCAGGCGGTGTGCTTTCCAGATAAAGCAGAACATCACCTTTGGTAATCCGCCTCGCCGGGCCGGTCCCCTTGATACGGGTGACATCGAGATTGTTTTCGGCCACAAGCCGGCGCACGGATGGAAACAAGGGGATGTCGCTTTCGGTCTTTACTTGCGCGGGGGTTTTTTCCTTCTCAGCCGCCGGAGGAGGCGGCGGCTCCGGTTTCGCTTCCCTTTTCTCGGTTGTTTCAGGCCCATCGGCCGGCTCCGCTGCCTGGCCATCGGCGGGTTCGATGCTCCCCACCACGGCGCCGATGGCCACGGTTTCTCCGGCCTGTACCGTGATTGTTAGTACCCCATCCGCCTCGGCCACCACCTCCAGGGTGACCTTATCCGTTTCGATGACAAACAGGGCCTCGTCTTTCTTGACCGTATCGCCGTCGCTTTTGAACCACTCGGCCAGAACGGCTTCCTGAACCGATTCGCCAACGCTGGGGATCTTTATTTCAATTGACATAACTACTCCTTTTAATTAACCGGTGGCCTGGGTTACAATCCGTTCCTGCTGCATTTTGTAGATTTTGGGAAAGCCCGTGGCCGGACTGGCCGACGCATCCCGGCCGATGTAGTCCAACGGCGCTCCGATAATTTCCGACAGGTAGGGCTGGATATACGACCAGGCACCCATGTTTTTGGGTTCTTCCTGTACCCAGATCCATTGCTCCGCTTTATTGTATTGTCGGGTAACTGCCTCCAAAGCCGCTTCAGGAAACGGGTAGAGCATTTCAATCCGCACGATGGCCGTATCGCTCGCACCGGTTTTCTCGCGCCGGTCGATGAGCTGGTAGTAAATCTTCCCGCTGCAGAATATCACTTTTTTGACCGAGGTATGCTTTGCATCATCTTCCAATACCGGCGAAAACGTGCCTTCCGACAATGCGGTCAGGGTCGAAACAGCCCTGGGATGCCGCAGAAGGCTCTTGGGCGTCATCAGCACCAGGGGCTTTCTGAACGGCGCCAGCACCTGACGGCGCAGGAGATGAAAATACTGGGCCGGCGTGGTGAGATTAGCGACCTGCATGTTCTCTTCCGCGCAAAGCTGTAGAAATCGCTCCAGCCGCGCACTGGAGTGTTCGGGGCCCAGACCTTCCCACCCGTGAGGCAGCAGCAGGGTCAATCCGCACAACTGCTGCCATTTGGATTGGCCGCCGGCAATAAAAAGATCGATGATGCCCTGGGCATTGTTGGCAAAGTCACCAAATTGGGCCTCCCACAGGGTGAGTACATCCGGCCTTGTCACGGCATAGCCGTACTCGAAGCCCAGCACCCCGGTCTCGGCCAGCAGGCTGTTGAACACGTTGTATCGAGCCTGATCCTTCGAGAGGTGGTTCAGCGGCGTATAGGCGTCCCCGGTCTTGTAGTCCCACAGCACGCTGTGGCGCTGGCTGAAGGTGCCCCGCGCCACATCCTGACCGCTGAGGCGAACCCCGTGGGATTGAGCCAAAAGCGAAGCAAAGGCCAGGGCCTCGGCACCGGCCCAGTCAATCCCATCACCCTCGGCAACCGCCGTCAACCGTTTTTTCAGAACTGTCTTAAGCCTTGGATGGATTGTGAAACCGCCTGGCAGGTCCGCCAGTCCGCGAGCCAACTCCGTCAGCGTGTCCCTGTCCACGGCGGTATTCACGGGATCGAAAGAAAAACCGCAGCCGATCTTCTCCCATCCGGAGAAAAAGCGGGATTCGGGGAAAAGGCAGGTGGAACCATGGACTTCCTCGAATGCCGCATCCAGGCCCTGGTTGATCTCTTTTTCCATCTTCTCGATGCCTTCGTTTGAGACGACTGCCTCGGCCACCAGGCGCTCCCCGTAAATCCGGTTGATGGGTTGTCTATCGCGAATGCGCTGATACATGGTCGGTTGGGTGAAATACGGTTCGTCGCCCTCGTTGTGGCCATAGCGGCGGTAGCAGACCAGATCGATAACCACATCCTTGCCGAACTTGTAACGGTAATCGGCCGCCAGACGGGCAATATGCACCACCGCCTCGGGATCTTCTCCATGGACGTGAAAAATGGGAACCATCAGCATCTTGGCCACATCCGTGGAATAACGGGTGGAACGCGCATCCTCGGGCAGGGTGGTGTAGCCGATCTGGTTGTTGACGACCACATGCACGGTTCCGCCGGTCCGGTAACCCTTTAGCTGGGACATGTTGAGGGTCTCGGCCACCACGCCCTGGCCGGCAAAAGCGGCGTCGCCGTGAAGGAGAATCGGCAGAACAGCCCTGCACCCATCTTCTCCGGCCATGTCCTGCCGGGCACGGGCCATGCCCTCAACCACCGGGTTGACCGCTTCCAGATGGCTGGGGTTGCTCACCATGTAAATGGTGATCTCGCCGCCATTGGAAGTTTTGGGGGTGGCAAGGTAGCCGTTGTGATACTTAACATCTCCCGAGCCGATCAAGTCCTGGGGATCGTAGCAGTTCTCGAATTCCGCGAAGATCTCCTCGGACGGTTTATCAAAAATGTTACGCAACACATTCAAGCGTCCGCGGTGAGCCATGCCCAGAATAACCTCCCGGCAGCCATCACGGGCCGCCCGGGCAAGAACTTCGTCCAGAAGCGGGATCAACGCTTCCCCGCCTTCTAAAGAAAACCGGGTGACGCCCACATATTTCTTATTGAGAAATCCCTCGAACAAGCCGGCGGCACTTAATTTCTCCAACAGCTGAACCCGCTCATCCGGCGCGAGCTCGATCCGGTTTCCGCTGTTTTCCATGCGCGCTCGCAGCCATTCCTGCTCCTCGGGATCCTGCAGGTGCATGTACTCCGCGCCAATGCTATGGCAATAGGTTTGCTTCAGCTTGGTGATGATCGTTTTCAGAGGCGCCGCCGGCTGGTCGATCAGACCCGGCGCGGCAAAGTCGCGCGTCAGGTCGTTTTCCTCAAGTCCGAATGCCTCCAATTCCAGCAGGGGGTGTGAAGTGGGACACGCGGACAAAGGGTCCATGCAGGCCAGAAGATGGCCGAGGCTCCGGTAACGATGGATCAACGCGCCAACCATGGTCTGGCGCAGCGCCTGATCCGGATCGCAGACCGCCGGACCTGCGGCACCGGCCATTTCAAATCCCTTGAAAAAGGCTTGCCAATCTTTCGGCAGGGAGGATGGATCGGATTTCCAACGGTGGTACTGGGTGTCAATAAACTCGGCGCTCAGGATCTGAGAAAAATTCATCTTTGCGCGTTCTCCTGTTAGTGGTGAAAAATTATTGACTTACCGGTTGACGATCAGTGCAACAATCCACGAAACCAGTCGGCGACCCTTTGACCGATAAGGACTTGGTCTTCCGGCCGGGAGAACATACGATCCGCACCCTCGACAACAAGGATGGTGGTTATTTAAGCGTGTCGAATCTACCATGCCACGCACAGGCATTGCAAAAAGTTTCCGTGCCCGCCCCGATCCGGGGACACTCCTTGTCCGTCGAGTCGTCTTCAAAGCAGATATCGCCGTCCCGGCATTCAAATTCATAAATCTCGTATGGATCGTCCGGATCTTTCACATGGAATTTACCGCATCCGCAAAGCGGACATTTTGACTGGCGCATGCGTCCCCCCTCTCATCCCTTTGATGAAATCCGATCGGCTGTCTCGCATAACAACTGTCTCAGCCGCTCACTTAGAAACACGATGGATTCGATATCCAGATGATCGACCACGGTCTCGTCGAAAAGGAGCTTGGCCGTGGCCCCAAATTCGTCGATGATATCCTCATCCCAAAATAGCAGCATCACCGGCACGCGGGGAAAGGGTCGAAAAAACAAGGCCGTATCGGCACTGTTGGCACTTCCGGTCACCTCTGTGGCGCCTATGGCCGAGGCAGCGGCGATCAACTCGGATATTCGGCCTTCAAACCGTTCCACCAGGGGCTCCTCCACATGGCTCACCATGGTCTTTATCTTGGACACGGTGTTGGGGAATCCTTCGAATCCTTTCCACTTGCCGGTGGGCTTACGCGATCCGCCCTGGGACAGGTGGTTGTAAATAAACACCTTCTCCCAACGGGTAAGTTCTATGTCTTCGGCAGACACGATATCATCCATGTCGATGATTACATGACCGTCAAAATATGGTAATTTCAGCGCAGACTTGTTATCGACCATGATTAATTCACCACCAATGCGGCCTGGCAGAGCCGACAGGTCCATGGAAGCGGAGCGCTCCCTGGACCAGGCCAATGCATCCGCAGCCATATCCCGTTTAGTCCATTTGCCGGCCGCATATTGGGCCTGCAGCTCTAGTACGCAACGGTCCACGGTATCTGTCGCAAGGTGAGGACAGCCGCCAAGGGGGTGCTTGTCCGAGACCACCATGCCGGCAAAGGCAAGACAGGTGGGGAAACCACAATCCCCGCAATTGGTTTTGGGCAGGACATCGCGATATAAATCGACAACCGATAGCGCCATATTTAGCGTACCTCCGGATAGCCTACGTTGGCGAAAGCCCTATAGTACTTTTTGACTTCCAATTCGCTGGTAACGGCCTGTTTGTCAATGTCCTTGTATTCGGAAAATTTCATGAGTTTCCCCCCCTATCGGTGCTGAAAATGGTGGTTGCGATCCAATCCGGCTCGGGATAAAAACCGTGTATCGATTGCATAGTTGACAAAAGCAAACCGTGTGCCATGAAAAAAATTTGGCTCATGGATTTTGTGTGGTATTTAAAACCATTATTATTTCAACCAGATTCGATATCCACCCGACAATCATACGGAGGAGAAAATGAATTGGAGACAATTTCTGACCCCGGTGAAATCCATCGATGCCGACGCCGCCAAGGCGTATCTTGCCGATAAAAAGGTGGATGGGGTTACGATTCTCGATGTGCGCCAACCAATGGAATACGAAAGCGGACACATACCGGGCGCGGTTCTCGCGCCACTTCCCGAGCTGACCGACCGTCTGGGGCGTATACAGAAGGACCGGCCGGTTTTTGTGTATTGCGCCTCCGGCGGTCGTAGCCGTATCGCCGCGCAACTGCTGACCGGCCAGGGATTTAAAGACATCATCAATCTTTCCGGTGGCTTCAACTCATGGACGAGTGAGGTGGCGTTTCTGGGTGAGGAGAAAGGGCTGACCCTTTTCGATGGGGTTGCCTCGGTGAAAGAGGCCCTGACCGTGGCCTACTCCCTGGAAGCCGGTTTGAAAGCGTTCTATGATGCCATGACCGAAAAAGTCGACAGCGAGCCGGCGAGACAGTTGTTTCACAAACTGTCTCAAATAGAAGTGAAACATCAGGATCGCATCCTGGAACAATACACCGAAATGACCGGTGAAACCATTACCCGCGAGGCCTTTGAATCCAAGAAGCTGCCCGAGGTAGTGGAAGGCGGGCTGACTACCGAGGAATACGCCAACCTGCTCATGCCCAGCTATGAAACGGTGACCGAAATCATTGAGCTGGCCATGTCCATCGAGGCCCAGGCCATGGACCTCTATTTACGAGCGGCGCAGAAGGCCGGAAGTGAAGATGGCAAACAATCCCTGCTTCAAATCGCCAGCGAAGAGAAGACGCATCTGGCAAGATTGGGGAAACTGCTGGAGGAAACACTACAAGGCAAGGCATAGCCTTGTTACTTAACCGGGGTTATTGCTCTTTTCAAGCACCTGACCGTAGTGGCGCCAAGCTGCATTCAACCGCAATTGTCGGGCGTTGTCGGCAATACGCAGCGCCGGTTGGTCTCGCTGCCAGCGACTATAAATGAAATTTTCCACCGCCGGCCATAGTGGGGTTAAAGCCGCCAACAGGGTCTCGAGCTGATCGAAGAAACCGCCCATGGCCACATGGGTGGCCGGAGACAAAGGGTCTTCGTCCGCCAGGGCAACCGCTCCGGCGATAAGCAAAGACAATCGCCCGACAACATCCCAGGGCCAGTCGAAACGCCTGGCAATCCCCAACAGATGCCCCAGGACAGCCCCGCTAACGTGCAGGTCCTCGATGGTGCGAAAAGGCTTGATGGCCGTGGTATAACCGTCTCCGGGGAGTAAGTTTGAGGAGGGAACGGGAACGTTTCGAAAAATGGCCGAGCAATGCGTGAGCTCCGGCATGAAGGGCAATGAAGGCCCCGGTGCGAGATGAATCCCAATGGTGTTTCGTTCCACCCAGGCCATACGCAGTTGATTGAGACCATCCGCGCTACCGGTTGAGGCGGCCACGATCAGCCTGTTGGCATTTTCCCCACCGGTAACAAACCGTTTTTCTCCGTTAAGAAGATGGCCATGGTCGCTTAGCGTCAATTCGCTTTTAATGGCCCTGGGGTGGTTGCCGCCCGCCTCGCTGATACACATGGCGGCAACTGTGTTTTCCGGCAAATCAGGATAAAGACACTGAATGGCAGCCTGATAGCCCGAGGCAAAAACCCAGGCCAGACGGTCGCAAGCCAAGCCGGCGAAGACGGATCTGTGAATGGGCCGAGTCCAACGCTTGCCGGCGTTTTCCCAAATACTCCGCCAACCTGAACTATCCACTACCGGCCGAACGATCTTTTCCAGCGGACAAGACAACAGTTCGTGCAACAAGGGGCCACTATCACAATCCTCTCTCCTCATAAAACCAGTTCCTTGATTATTGAGGAAAGATCGTTCAGATTGCGGCAAGGACGCAATTCGTTGCACAAAGGGCGGTAGGAACGCATTTCACTGTCCCCCGTGTTCCAAAACCGCTCATCCTCAGGGTTGAGCCAGATGAGCCTCCGACAGCGATCACGAATTTCCTCAAGTATCGTGGTTTCCGGATTGGCATAATTGGAGCGTCCGTCACCAATCACGATGACCGTGGTTTTAGGGCTGACGGCGTCCATATAGTGGCGACGGAACTGGCGCAGGGTAAAACCATAATCCGTGGAAGCCTCATAGTTAATACCGGCTCCGGAAAGAATTTTCCCGATGGCCGGATCCACCGGGTGGTCATCGAAAAAGTGGGTCACCTCCGCCACCTCGGCCACAAAGACAAAACTGCGAACCCGCTCGAAGCATTCCTGCAATGAGTAGAGTACGTTGAGCATGAACTTGGCCGTGGACCACACCGACCCGGAGATGTCGCACAGTACCGTGATGCGTGCCTTACGGGGCGGTTTCTGCCGGAAGATGATCTCAACCGGAACCCCCTGAAAGCGAGCGGCCCGACGCAACGTTTTTTTGACGTCGAGCGCGCCTCGGCTGCGAACTGCATAGCGCAGCCCGGCCCGGTCCTTGAGTTTCCTCACCAGTTCGGAAATGGCATCGCGCAGGCGGATCGTTTCCTCTGGCGAAAGGGCGCCAAAAGACCGGCCCGCCAGCCCTTTTTTTAAACCACCCGAATCCTTTTTAACATTGTCTACCTTAAAAGTTTTCTCACGGGTGAGCAGTTCGCGGGCAGTGGTAAGACGCTGTTTTAAATGTTGCTGAATTTGCCTACGGATTTCCCGGGGCATGGTTCCGTCATGTTCATCCAGGTGGCCGTCAACTAGTTCCGCAGCACGATCCAAAGCACGCAGAACCGGGAAGCGGCGCACCAGTGCTCCCAAATTACTACCGGGTCCCTGGCGGCGGCTGCCGCCTTCGGACTGGATACCCTGGAGCAATTGCAGAAAAGCGGAAGGCTCACCGGTTACAAAATCAGTTATGGCAACCAACTCAGGCGGCTCTTCAACGGCGCTGCGCAGCGCTTCCTGAACTGCCTGAAGAGGCTTTTCAAGGGAAATGACATTGGCCTCCGCCACAGGCATTTGCAGCTCATGAAAATAAAGATGGTAAAGATGATCAAAGCTGTGCTGCTCGCGACGGCTTTTGGCGAAGTTGGCCCGCAGGACAGTATAGAATTGACGCTCATCCAGGATATCAATCAACTTCAGTTGGGAAAGGCACGCCATGGCCTCGGCAGTGGAAATCCTCAAATCCGCAGCCCGGGCACATGATACAAATCTTAAAATTGCCTGTTCCATTTGGTTTCTGGTTTCCGGTTTATGGTTCTTCGTTCTTCACCCTTCACCACTCACCACTCACCTTCCGAACCTCTCCACGCACCAGCCGCGCATCCTCTCGATGCTTGCAAATCACTGACAGCGTTTCTTCAATCACATCGGGAGTAAGGGCTGTCGTCTGAAGGGCGATCAGGGAGCGTGCCCAGTCCAGCGTCTCTGAAATGCTGGGTGCTTTTTTAAGATCAAGGTCTCGAATGCGAGCCATGGCGGCAACCATCTGGTCCGCCAGGGAACGGGAGATACCCGGCACCTTGGATCGCACAATGGCCAGCTCGGTCTCCTGGTCAGGATAGTCTATATATAAATGCAGACATCGCCGTTTTAGGGCATCGCTCATGTCGCGATAACTGTTGGAAGTCAGTACCACGAACGGAACATGGTTGGCGGTTATGGTTCCCAACTCGGGAATGGTAACCTGATAATCGCTGAGAACTTCCAAGAGAAAGGCCTCAAACTCCGGATCGGATTTATCCACTTCATCCACCAGCAAAACCACCGGGGATGACGACCGAATGGCTTGCAGCAAAGGCCGGGGAAGCATAAAGCGTTCGGAAAAAAAGGCATCCTCCTGCCCTGCGATGGACTCAACCGCTTCGCTCAGGCTACCGGCGCCCTGCACTGCATCGGCCAGCTTATCCTTGACGATTTGGGTGTACAGCAATTGTTTGGCGTACTCCCATTCGTACAGCGCCTTGGCCTCGTCCAGCCCTTCATAGCACTGCAGGCGGATCAGCTCGCGGCCCAGGCTGCGGGAGACGACCTTGGCCAGCTCGGTCTTGCCCACTCCGGCCGGGCCTTCCACCAAAACGGGTTTCTGGGTGCCGGCAGCCAGAAAGATGACCGTGGCGATTTCGCGGGTGCAGATGTAGCCAGCCGATTCCAGGGCCGCACGGGTGTTTGTTACGCTATTGAAAGGCATGAATGAAAGCTTCTCCTTGAATAATCCGAATACCGGCGATGGCGATATCCGGTAATTAACCGTTAGCGCGCTTACCTGATTGGCTATAGCATCAATCGGGTATGATTTGAATCAGCCACTACTCCCATTCCCATCGATTATGCCGTCTTTGATCTCAAAATTGCAAGATAGTGGGTATCAATGTCAATGGCGTGATGACCTCCCCAAATTTGAAACCCGTTGGGATAGGGGGTAGCCTCGTGGTTATCCCCGCCCACATCTCCTGGGAACGTAATAAGTACCAAGGTGATTCGACGGGCTTACAGCAAAATGAGGATAGTCTTCATTTAGCGTCCACCCAATACCTTCGCTTCTGGACCCCAAGTTCCGGAGCATCGGTTATATTCTCAAACACACCACCGCATTTTTCTATAACCCGTCGGGAGGCCGGGTTGCTGACATCGCAGGTTACCAACACCCGGGCAAGCCCAATCGATAAGCATATCGGAAGCGATTGCCTGAGCATTTCCGTGGCATATCCTTGCTTTCTGCGACTCGGAATAACGCCATAGCCGACATGGCCCCCAATTCTTTCCAAAAAATCCGTCAAACAATGCCTTATGGATATTCGCCCGACGACTTGCCCATCGACAATCCCGACAAGAAACGTATTTGGAACGAATGAGTCCGGTAGCCCTTTGCCGAGAGGCCAACCATTAATCTTTTTAACATAATCGGCAAAAGAGATCGATTCATCATATTCAAACGCAAATTCAAAGGAAGAGACTTCATTTTTAAACTCAGCGACTGCGCGCCTGAAAGAGACTTCATCTTCAAGGAGCAAAGTCCTCAGCGTTAACTTACTCGACTTCATATTCGACCCAAACCTTATCACTTAGGCAATCAATGCCTCGCAGTTGGCCCTAATCTCATCTGGGAAAACACAGCTTTTGCGTTTCACCCGGTCAAGATGAACAGCCAGCAATTCCGAGGAGGCAACGTCCTTCTCCGTCTCCGCATTGACCATCACATGCAGAAAACGTAGGGTTTTGTCCTTTATTTCCAATATTCTGGATTTGGTTACGAGTAAATCCCCGGAAATCGCTTCGGCTTTGTACTTCGTAAACTGCTCCAAGGCGGCCATGCCCCTTTGCTTTTCATGGATGTACCGGCTGGTTATACCAACCGATGAAAACAGATGCCAGGTTGCCTCGTCGAATTTTGCGGTGTACCACTGCACATTCATATGGCCCATGTGATCCATTTGATTCGGGTACACCACGCCTCTGTAGGTTTCAATCATGGATTTCCTTCACTTCAGCTCTTTCGGAATCGGTTTTTAAAAGCCCCTCTAATCTGACTAATTTGTCGTTTATGCCATTTCCAAATAAAAGCTGCAACAGCACGTTGACCAAACTCGCCAAAATGACGGTTACGGATCGGTCAACGCTGACACGAAACCTGAACCTCCTCGAAAAAACCGGAAAAAATTATTCTCGGAAAGGAAGAAAACTCTCCGGTGCTTGATCTTATAATTTCTGTTTACGCCTTAAACGCCAACTCAGAAAATTGTGTTCTCTCACCCTTGAAATCCCTTCAAGAGTTTCCCGACAGCCTGTCTCATGTAGCAGCCTCGGCAATGCCTGCAACTAAATTGCTCAAACCTCATGTTTCCGAAATTAAAAAAGCGAGGCAACACATTATCAAAGCGTTTAATGGGGAAAATGGGCCTTCTGAAGTTGGGGGAGATTTCTCCTTTATTCTTTATCCGTTACCGAAGATCGCGTTATGCTATATTTTCTATGAAGCAGATGCGGATTTCCCGGCTTCCGTAAGATGCCTGTATTCAAATAACGCAAATCAATTTATGTCGGTATCCGGGCTTGCGGATGTAGGCGAGTACACATCCAAACAGGTTTTGAAAATAATCAAAAGTTAAGGATTGTTCCCTGCCCCCCTTAAATCGAGAACCCAGCATTCCTCGGCAAGGACTCGCCCCCAAACATGACTTGTCTTTGTTTCTGATAGGCGAAACCCTGCCGCAGTGTAAAGGTTCCGGGCGGAAAGGAGAAAATCGATGGTCCACAATTTAACGAATTGATAGCCATTCTCCTTTGCAAAGCGCACGGCCTCATTGACCAATTGGCCGCCGATCCCCCTGCCCCTGAACTTGGGCTCCACGATCAGCCACCGCAGTTGGGCAGTATTTTCATCGGACCGTACAATCGCAATGGAGCCGGCAAAGGTTCCGCGGATTTCTGCAATCCATAAACAATCACGATCGGAGATATTTTGTATAAATTGGGCCATGCCCATCGCTACGTAGGCGTCAAATTCATGGTTGAATCCATACTCACGGTTGTAGAGCACCCCGTGGCGATGAATCACCGTCCCGATATCTCCCGGCCGGAAGGTCCGCAGCGTAACCAAGCTCTGGCGCTTTTCAGAAGCACCCAAAATGCCTTCTATCGTATCCATGGCGGAAATTAGTGCCTGAAGTTCGCCGGAATCCAACCCGCTTATCATATTACGGATATGAAGGTTGGACCGGGCCTTGAGTTCTTCATATGCTGCTACACCGGCTGGGGTTGGTGAGAGAAGTTGCTTCCTGCCATCCCGATCGGAACGCGTTCTACGAATCAGGCCGAGGCGTTCGAATTTATGGATTACCTTGCTGAGGTAATCGGGGGTGAGCAACATCTTCTTCGCCAAATCCGATGCCGATACCCTGTTGTGGCTTGCGATTTCATAGAGCAGGCGTGCCTGCACCAAAGAATACTCGCTGTTTAGAAAACGGCTGGCAATCACCCCTATTTTCCCTGTGTAAAACCTGTTAAACGCTCGGATACGATCAATCGCCATCTGGCGCCCCTTTTTGTCGTCTATTGATGGATTTTATACCTCCGGAGCAATCGCACATAGAATAATCGAAAACGATACAAAGGATGCCGATAATGGACGAAGCCGTCCTTACCTGGTTACTTGCGATTGCCATGAAGGTGTCTCACTCCAGCCTCGCGGGATCACAATTCCGGCGAGGACAAAATAAGCTTCAGCCATGTACACTCTTCGTCATTTTTACTTGAATTTGTCAAGTTTTTTTGTTGAACAATTCATATATAATCCCTAATGAAATAGAGGATGAAATATCCTCCCATGGAGTGAAGCTATTCTTAAAAATCGCGCGACAATTATTCCATGAAATAACAACTATATGCAAAAACACGATCCGTAGCCGGAGTCTCAACTTAGCACAACATAGAATCCCCCAAATGGGCGATGTCTTTTTTCCGAACCAGTATTACAAACAGAGTAAATCAAAGCCCATCAAAACAGGCTCTGGAAGGAGGAAAAAATGATTGAAAAATTTTTTGAACCAGCAACCATCAAAGGCATCCACTTAAGAAACCGTCTCATCCGCTCAGCAACTGCGGAAGGCATGGCCACAGTTGACGGTTATCCAACAGCGGCCCTTAAAGAGCTTTATTGCAGGCTTGCCGAGGAGGAGGTAGGATTTTATCATTACCAGCGGCGCCTATATCGAAGCATGGCAGGAAATCACAACCGCCGTTCACCAGCGGGGAACAAAAATAGCAATGCAGATCGGACACCTTGGCCGACAAGGCATACCGGCATTGCGGGGCAAGCCACCGATTGCACCTTCCCCCATCCCCATCAAAGGGACCGATGTAATTCCCCGTGAAATGAATGCAAGCGATATTGAAAAAATCGTTGATTTGTTTGCCCAGGCCTGTCGCCGTGTAAAAGCGGCCGGCTTTGATGCCGTACAGTTTCATGGCGCCCATGGGAATCTGATCAACAATTTCATGTCCCCTTTCACAAACATCAGAACAGATGATTACGGCGGTAGTATCGAAAACCGGGCGCGTTTCATGGTAGATATCATAAGCGCAGCACGCCGGTTGATTGGGCCGGAGTACCCGCTGATGATCAAAATGAACTTTGATGATTTTGTTGAAGGCGGTCTTGGGAAGGATGACGCGGTGAGCATTGCAAAAATAATTGCAAAGGCCGGAATGGATTGCATCGAAGTGTCAGGCGGCACCCTGTCCGAAAGCATGGATCATATTGCTGTTAAAGGGATAGGCAGGCAAGAGCAGGAAGGATACTTTCAGGGATATGCAAAAGCCCTGAAAGAGGCGGTTGACATTCCGGTTGTTTTGGTCGGCGGGCATCGAACTCCCGGTGTGATGGCCAAGCTATTGGAAGATGGAACCACCGATTTTATCTCCATGTGCAGGCCTTTAATCAGAGAGCCCGGGTTGATAAAAAGATGGAAAGCGGGTGACCGGGAAAAAGCGAAATGCATTTCCTGCAATCAGTGTTTTAAAAATTGGATTTTCCTTCCCTTGAGATGTTATGTTGAAGAACCGCTGGCAGATGAGAAAAGAGAATCGCAACTGTCTGAACGACAACCATTCGGAAATCGCCAACATTGATTTTGAGGGGAGGTTGTATGGATTTAATGGAGATGCTGGACAAGCACGAAGTAAGGGAACTGTTTTCCAAAAACTGGCTAACCCACGATGCCATGTGGTATGGGCTCTGCCTGGGCGAACTGGGACCCGAAAAAGCAAATAAGCTGAACAAGCAGGCGGTAAGGTCGATGGCGGGAATCGAAATCGGGCGTATTCTGAAACTGATGGAAAAACCCAAGGGCCTGGTTGTTGCCGAATTTGAAGAACTGGAGGAAATTATCGAGTCGGCATTTCGATTCGTGCAGGCTGACTTTTTAAAATTCGATTTCAGCTTTCCTGAGAGGAACCTGCTTCACTGCAAATTCAACCAATGCTTTGCTCATGACGGTGTTAAAAAAATCGGTATGCTGGAAAACTATGATTGCGGTATTGTCGAGCGTATTACAGGCTGGCTCGACGCCATCGGTGTCCAACATGAAATGATCCCGGATTTTAAAGGTTGCCTCATGCATCAGAAAGGCACTTGTGAAATAGATTTCAAATTAAACCTAAAACCGTAAAACAATTAGAGATGTAACGCTATTAAACGAAATCGATTTACAGAATAACCGATGATAACCCGATGGACATGGAAAAGATGGAAAAACAAATAGATTTTGATGGATCGTGGGGCAATGAATATGACAATACGGCACCGGAAATTATCCCCGGTTACCATTTGATTTACGAGTTGACACAACACCTCATGCGATGTGGGCTGAGCAGGGATGCCAAGATACTGGTGGCCGGTGCCGGAACAGGTCGAGAACTCATTGATTTTTCGCGAAACAATCCCCATTGGTCTTTTACCGGCGTAGATCCGGCTGAGCAGATGCTTTCTTTTGCGAGAAATAAAATTCAAGCAGCCTCTCTTGAAAACAGAATCACCCTTGTCGATGGCCGGGTCGAGGATGTGGGGCAAAAGGTGTTCGACGCGGCCACAGCCATCCTGGTGATGCAGTTTCTTCCCGACGATGGAAGCAAACTTCATTTTCTAAAAAGCATTTGCGACCATTTGAAACCAGGGGGTCTCATAATCCTCGTCGATCTCGAAGGAGAAGTCGGATCCAGTGCGTACAATACGCTCAATGCCGCCTGGAGAAATCAACAGTTGTTCACGAGACGCACAAAATCCAAAATTGAAAAGGAATTCATGATCCGTGAAAAAGAGGTCCACTTCATCACCCAAGATCGTATTGAGTCCCTTCTAAAAGCGGCGGGGTTTCATAAACTCCAGAAATTTTTCCAAGCTTATCTGTTTGGTGGATATGTTGCTATGAAAAGAGAAGATTATGAATGATTTCCAATCATCTCGAACCTTGTTTGCCAAATCAGAAATCAACAGTCTTATGGGAATAGACGATGAACTGGTAGCCGGAGTAATTTTTGGGATTGGAGCCCGAAAAGACATCCCTCAAAGGCCGAGAAAAGATTTGAAAAGTAAATTAATACGGACTGAATAGCCTGTCCGTAACCAACAGGTTGCTGTTATTGAACCAAACGATTCGTTTTGGGTGGTCACAAATTCGGCCTTTCATTATTTTGTTTAAAGATATAAACTGCAAATTTTGAGTAAACAAGTAACACGCACAAGGAAAAGCAATGGAACGAATATGTGTTTACTGCGGGTCAAGCCCGGGATCGGAACCGGAATATGCTCGTACTGCGGATCGTCTGGGCAAAGCACTTGCTCAAAGCGGAATCGGCCTGGTATATGGTGGCGGTAATATCGGAATGATGGGAATTCTGGCTAATTCTGTCGTAAAGCACAACGGCGAGGTCACAGGGGTCATTACCCACCACTTGTTCGAAATGGAGGTGGCTTTTAAGGAACAAATAGATCTTCGAGTAGTAGAGACAATGCATGAAAGGAAAGCCATGATGGCCGATCTGGCCGATGGATTTATTGCATTACCGGGGGGATTCGGAACCATGGACGAAATGTTCGAAGTGTTGACATGGGCCCAGCTAAACCTGCATCAAAAGCCTTGTGGGTTTCTCAACGTCAACGGATACTATGACAAGCTCATTGAATTTGTCCACCAGATGATGGACAAACAATTCGTTGCCTCGGAATGCGAAAATTTGATCCACATTGCCGACTCCCCCTCGGAGCTTATCAAAGCTTTCCGTGGCCACCAGCCACTTAACAATGACAAGGGGGCCTGGGCCAAAGCGCTGGCGGCTAAGCGTTGCGATTCAGTCAGGGCCTCGTGAATGAAAAAAAGCAGCGCCGGTGTTTACACGCCGGCGCTGCTTGCAAAAATCATAGTCCTTTATAGTCTGCTGCGCGGATAAACATCCAATGCCGCAGATGTGATTAGATTGGCACTCGTAAAATCCAATTTTATTTTCGCGGCCTTAGGTCAGTCTATCAATAGAACCAGTTTGTATGGCACCAATATTTCTTGCAATCTTCTCTTTAGGCCAATCCCACCACTTGATTTCAAGCAATGAGGAGATCGTCTGGTCGCAAAAACGCTTTTTTATCGGTTTGGCGGGCATTCCACCAACAATTGTATATGGCGGAACATCTTTTGTCACTAGGGCCCGACTTCCTATGATCGCACCATCTCCAATGGTAACACCTGCTAAAATTAAGGCTTCGTAACCAATCCACACATCGTTTCCAACAACAATATCACCTTTGTTGTCCCACGAGTCGGCAACATCCTTCCGATCCAGCCCCCACTCCTCAAAGAAAAGGGGGAAAGGATAAGTCGACAATGAGCTCAGGGTGTGGTTGGCGCTGTTAAAAAGAAAACGCGCGCCACAAGCGATGGAACAAAAACGGCCGACG
The DNA here is from genome assembly GCA_963668455.2 of uncultured Desulfosarcina sp. Classification (GTDB taxonomy): domain Bacteria; phylum Desulfobacterota; class Desulfobacteria; order Desulfobacterales; family Desulfosarcinaceae; genus Desulfosarcina. The sequence goes on along the minus strand of CAXXOY010000004.1, from coordinate 297,396 downwards.
ATCAGCTTATCGTTGTTTATCGGGTAGTGGTATAATACATTATTTTTCTCGAACAGCACCGGATCATTTACGAAATCATTATACATCGTATAATCGCCAACCATTATGTTGGGATTTGTAATGGCATGCTTTAAGTAAATGGTCTCTTTATCTCCTGTACGGGGATATATTTTTGCATCTGGAATAGTCATTTAAAATCTTCCATCAAATGCTTTTGACTTTTAAGGGCGAATGCATTGCCGTCGATGGCTCTGGCGACAGCGAGGACCCCATCAAGATGGTCGTATTCGTGTTGAAGCAGCTCCGACAGGTCCCCATCAAGAGACATGGATTCCTCTTCCCATTTTTGATTTCTGTATAGAATTCGGCACGACTTGTGTCGGCGCACTTTCACCAATAGATCGGGGAAGCACATGCAGTCATCCCAAACAACCATCATCTCTTCGCTTTTGTCCACAATCTGTGGGTTGATAAAAACTGTCGAAACGTTATCAATGCACATATATAAAATCGTTTTCATCAATCCGATCTGCGGTGCGGCAATTGCCCTGCCGACGCCATAATCCTTTCGAAAATTCATCATGGTATCATGCAGATCCACCACCGCGGACTGTATAAGTTCAACATCCTCCTCAAGAACAGGTTGACTTTTTTCGTATAGCTGAGGGTTTCCAAGCTGAAGTATGGGCCTGATTGCCATCCGACGAGCCTCCATATCAGTCGATTATTGATGATGCGTGAGGTTTATTAAATTCACGCTTGAATACGTCCCACAAAGGATTATCCCGCCGATGTATCAGTTGTTCGTGAGGGACTCCTTTTTCACGTTCCTGCCAGTATTTCCATCTTAACTTTTTGGTTCCCAGTTCGTAATCCATTCCATCCCAATCGGATGAACGAAATGAGTAAAAGGCCCAATGCCATCCTTTATCGTTCAACACCGAGATTATATCTTCAAAGTACTGCTGAATACCTGCGACACGACGGTCCCCACCGAACTCCTCGACGATAATCCTTGAGGATGGTATCTTATTTCGAGCGGCCCATTCAACAACCGGTTGCATCCTTTGCTCAATATTGGCCTTGTTCCATACTTCTGTTTTTCCCGTCGAACCCACCGGCATTTTATCTGGATATGAGAACCGCTTTTTATTTACACGAAAGGTTGTGTAAATCCAAGGGTCATAGAAGTGGAATGCGTATAGCACCGCATTGTCATTGACAGGGGTAAGATAGGGAATCCCCTGCGCCGCAGCATGAAACCAACCGTCAAGAATTATCGGCGTATAAGGGTCTTCTGTACGAATCGCCGCTACAACCCGTCGATTGAAGCGATTGAGATCGGATGCGGTTCCTTTATGTTTTCTCAGCCATTCATCAAAGCCACGATGCTCTTCATCGGTAAATCCATCCTTCCGGGCCGGGTAGGGTTCATTGATCGGATTATAGGCGACAATTGCAGGATGGTCTTTTAACGCTGCGGCAAGTTTTTTCCAAAACAACAACGCCTGCTTCTGATACGCTTCATCGGTCCAGAGACGATAATCGAATTTTCCTTTATTGTGCTGCCGCCAGCGGGCACCGGGAAGACTGAACATTGTCAGGACCACGCGCACATTATACCGCGAGGCCGCATCCAGGGCATCCTTAAGGCGCGACAGGTCTTGCTCGGGGATACCGGTAAAATGGTCCGCGTCCCCAAGCAGGAAATCCCGTTTTTGAGCTTTCCATTTCGCAGGTGTCAACCGAACAAATTCAATCCCGGCGTCGGAAACGGCCTTGAACCATTGGTTCAGATCCTGTCCGGTATCGCCATTGGCTCCCTTGCATTGTTGCTGCCAAAACGAGGCTTTTTGCTCAGGTGCCAGATGAGATGTCGCAGGCGAAGTCTCGAGCCCCGACATCTGTCCGTAACAAAAGCCGCTGTAGAACAAAACAAATAGGACCAGGAAGCCCAATACACTATCGGCATACTTTACTTTCATTCGTTTTTCCTTATAAATTCTTATTGATAGTATCCCCCCGTCGATCAAGTATTGGAGGACGCTGAATGGTAACCATGGCTTTGAGTTTTGCAACTACATTTTTATCACTTGTCAACGCCCCAGGGCTTGCAGGCTTGCAAAGCCATGAAATCAGCTGATATAAAAATTTGGTATTGTGGGCTGATGAGCGGCCCCACTCGCCACTATTATTCATCCAAAAGGAGCCAACAATTTTTATATGAACATACTGAAAATAGCAGCTTTCGCAGATGAGAACAAAAGTGGCAATCCTGCCGGAGTCGTAATTTATGACGAAATGTCCATGGAATGTGAACTTTTGAAAACGGAGACGAGCCATGGAAACCACCTATTTTGATGATCTTACAGAAGGCCGGGAACTGAACTGCCGGCCTGTAATCTTTACGAAGACCGAAATCATCGAATTTGCGAAAGCTTTCGACCCGCAGTCTTTCCATACAGATGAGGCCGCAGCCGAACGCTCTATTTTCAAGGGACTCGTTGCGTCATCCCTACATACGATTTCCGCCTGTACACGGACCGTGGTCGAAGCCCAGGGCAAGCTTGCCGTACTCAGCGGAGTGGCTATTCATGAAGTTAATATGTACAATCCAGTCCGCCCGGGAGACAAGTTGTTTGTCAAGGCATTCTGGTCAAGGCTTGAACGCTCAAAAAGCCGCCCGGACCGCGGGGCCGCGTCCATCATGTGTGAGGTCTTCAATCAGAACAAAGAAAAAGTAATCACCCACGGCTACCGTTATATTCTGGCCTGCCGGCCGTCGGCTTAAAATCGAACCTGAAATTCCTGAACCGGTTTACGGCTGATGAATGGAACCAAATGCAAAATTTCCTCAGCAGATTGGTAATCAGGAAAGGTTGCCGCCAATTGCAGAAAATGAATGACAAAATGTTTGAGGGTTTGAGACTCATCCGTGCAAACGCAATCTGGATTACCACGGGCTATGGCTTCTGGAGGCATATGTGTGGATTCGATGAAGCAGATTCCAAATCCAAGGAAGGATGAAAAAAGCGCTCAACATATTGACATTGTTCTCGGCTGCTGGTTAAGAAATAAAGCAATGATCAGAACGGAAGAGCGCAATATCATCAAGGCGGATTTCCAGGAATTGACTGCGGATTTTTCATAGTCCGGTACAAATAGCCCGGCCTACAGGTGAAGTAAAACCTTAACTTGAGCACGGTAATTGAACGGATTTATCCATGGGAAGCGATAAGACGGCATCTGAAAAGAACCTTAACTCTTTCATTTACCTAAATTATGCGGCAAATTGATGCGAACCGGATATCCCGGAGTTTGGGGGGTTCCGACTTTTCTTTTTTTTGACGCGCTCTATGGGACTGTGCGGTACTGGATACTCGTTTTATTCACCAACATTTCGTGGACGCCATGCAAACACTGTTATTGTGGATTAAAGAGACAAGACCCCAGTTTTTGACCCTTTCCATTGTGCTTGCGTTTCTCGGCACCACCATCGCCTGGCATCACGGCTCCGTGAGTATTGGATACGCTCTGCTGGCGGGATTCGGTTTGATGCTGACCCATGGTAGCGTCAATGCCATCAACGATTATTGCGACTACAAAAGCGGTATTGACCTGAATGTACAGCGTACGCCGTTCAGCGGGGGCAGCGGGTTGGTTCCAGAGAGCAGAATTTCCTTGAATCAGGCACTTTGGGTGGGGATAGCGACTTTTTTGGGCGCCCTGTTCATCGGTGTTTTTTTCGTTGTGTTAAAGGGCTGGCCGTTGGTGCCGCTTTTGGTTGCAGCTGTTCTGTGCCTGGTTCTCTATACACCGGTGATCCTGAAAACGCCCTGGCCCGAATGGTCACCGGGGCTGGGCTTGGGCATCCTGCCCATCCTGGGATTCTATTTTATCCAAGCCGGCAAGTATGACTGGATGGTATTGTTGGCCTCGATCCCCAGCGGCATCCTGGTTCACAACCTGCTCCTTCTCAACGAATTTCCGGATGTGGAAGCCGATAGAGAAGGTGGGCGGAAAACCACACCGGTCATGTTCGGCATGGATGCGGCAATTCGGTTGTTCAAATGGGCCACTATCGCCGTTTATGTCTGGATTGTGAGCTGTGTGCTGGCCACCCTGGCAACCTGCCGCGTTGTCATGCCGATTTATTGTTTGCTCGCCTTCCTCGCCCTGCCCTGGGCCATCAAAGCCATGAACGGATCAAAAGCATACGAAGACAGAGATCGGCTCATCAAGGCCATGGGAGACAACGTCGTTTTTATTCTTTTAACCCAGGTTCTTCTGGGGGTCGGCTACATTCTGGAAAAACTGTTTCCGCTGTCTTGAATGGTCGATTACAAAGGATCGACCACTCCATGCATGGCTCCCCAGGCGGACGCCTGGGCACGGTCATTGACACCAATTTTATTAAAAATGTGAATCACATGACTCTTCACGGTATGCGGGGAGATGTTGAGTTGGCTTGAAATCTCCCTATTGGTAAGGCCTTTCGCAATGCAACGCAGCACCTGAATTTCTCTCTGGGTGAGAGGTGTCGGCAGTTTGGCATTCGCCTCCTCGATATCTGCACGGCGACTTTTCTCAAAATCCGAAAGCTGCGTCTCAAGGGTTTGGATATGATCATTCTTCTGGCTGATTTTTTGGCGCAGGCCGGATGTATCGATATTCAACGAAACCGTACGGATGAGATTGCCCTTTTCATCGTAGACCGGAAACGTTCCTATCACCACCTTCATGCGCCGGTTGTTGAAAAAGACCTTATTTGAAAAGTAGCGAATGTGCCTTTTTCCATTTTTTGTCCAAATCCCCAACGAGCTGTCCTCCAAAGAGTTTCGCCAAAACCGTTAACCAACAGATTTCCGATAAACTATTTCACCGTTTATAATTGTCATCTCCACCTGAATTTCCGGCCATTGATCTTTTGGGACATTAAAAAGATCTTGATGGAAAATCGTTAAATCCGCAAGCTTTCCCGGTGCGATCACCCCGAATTCATTCTCCTTGCCCGATGTGAACGCAGCCTGCTTTGTAAAACCTGTTATGGCCTGCTCAAGGGTTAATGACTGTTCGGCAAACCATGTCTTTTGGGTTTTATCTTTATGATTTTTTCTTTCAACAGCCGTAAAAATGCCTAGTACAGGATTTACAGGTTCAATCGGGGCATCAGAACCAAATTGCAGGGGTATCCCCATATCCAATAGAGTCCGCCAGGCATAGCCACGCCGGCAACGGTCTTTTCCCCATTTTTTTTCGGCCATCCCTCTGTCCGTGCCAAGGAAAACAGGCTGAACCGATGCCGTAATCCCATGATCCCTAAACAATTGCAGATCCATAGAACGAAAAAGCTGCACATGTTCAATTCGATCCCGCGGCCGGCAGGGGTATTTTTTTCTGGCATCGGCTATGGATTCAAGGGCGTTTGAAACGGCTTTATCCCCTATTGCATGAATCATTACCCCATATCCGCGCTGATAGGCAAATTCCACCCCTGCCCCAAGGGCTTTTCGATCCAGAAAGGCAAGACCAAAGTTATGGGGTTGATCCTGATACGGTTCATGGAGAAGCGCGGTGCCTGCACCCAGGGATCCGTCTGCATAAAGCTTGACATGGCCAAGCCATAAACGCTCCGTGTTCCTATGGATTTCAAATCCTTGTTTTTCAGCCCTTTCAATATCTTTTACATGAAGAGAATGATAAACCCTGACCTTAAGATCTCCCTTTTGGTCAAGTTCTCCCAGAACCTTAAACGCGTCAAGATCCTCCAGAGAGTGGACACAGGTAATTCCAAAGCGCAGGGCCTCTTTTTGTGCGGCCATTGCCGCCTGTATCAACTGGTTTTTTGTTTTTGGGGGGATGTGTGCGGATATGAGTTCCAGGGATTCGCGTATGATTCCCGTGGGTTCGCAGGTTAAAGGATCCTTGTCAATTTTTCCCCCGGAAGGATCCTTTGTCCGGGCTGTTATACCGGCTGTTTCAAGGGCCTTTGAATTTACCCAGGCACTATGGCCGCATACCTGGATCAAATAAACCGGGTTGTCGGGCGCAATATCATCCAAATCCTGTTTTACAGGTTCGCGCTTCTCTTCCCACAAGTTCTCATTCCACCCCCTGCCGATGATCCACTCCCCGGGCTTTGCCGTCAAGACCGCCTGGCTGACCATTTGCCGGCATTCAAACATAGAGGGAATATCCCGCAAATTGAGATCCTGAAGTAAAATACCCATGCTTGTAAAATGGCAGTGTCCATCGATCAATCCGGGAGTGACAAGACGTCCCGGAAGATCAAATCTTTTCACATCACGGGGAGCCAGATTTTTCACCACCGGGTTGGTGCCCACGGCAACAATCCGGTTTCCCTTAATATACAAAGCCTCTGCCACAGGATTTTCAGGATCACCCGTAAATACGTTTGCCGATAAAATGATAAATTCATTCATTTAAGTTCAGGCCTTATTTCATTCACATCAATGACAATTGTATAAATTGCAGGCTGCAAAATGATCATTGCCCATATCCCTTAAAACAGGATCATTGACAGTACAGATGTCAAAACAGTCAGGACACCGGGGGTGAAACGAACATCCCGGGGGAGGATTTCGGGGACTTGGGACATCGCCCTGCAAAAGGATTCTGCTCTTTTTTATCCTGGGATCCGGAATGGGTATTGCCGAAAAAAGCGCCCGGGTATAAGGGTGTTTGGCATTCCGGAACAACTCCTCATAGGATGCCGTTTCAACAATTTTTCCAAGGTACATGACGGCAATACGGTCACAGATATGCTCAACAACCGCCAGATCATGGGCAATGAAAATATAGGAAAAATTAAATTCGTCCTGGAGTTCCACAAGCAGGTTGATGATCTGGGCCTGGATTGACACATCAAGTGCGGAAACCGGTTCATCTGCTATGATGATTTCAGGCCCCATGGACAGGGCCCGGGCAATTCCGATGCGCTGACGCTGGCCGCCCGAAAATTCATGTGGATAACGGTCTGCCTGCCCCGGTCTTAACCCTACTTTTTTCATCAAATAGGCAACCCTGTCTTTAATTTCCTTTTCCTTGAACATCTTATGTATCCTCATTGGATCACCGATGATATGCTCTATGGTCATCCTGGGATTTAAGGAAGAAAAAGGGTCCTGGAAAATGATCTGCACTTTTTTTCTGAATTCGATGACCTCATCAAAGGACATTTTCGAGATATCCGAGATGTCCTTTCCATTAAAGACAATCCTGCCCGAGGTTATTTTCAGAAGGTGCAGAATTGCCATGCCTGTGGTTGTTTTGCCGCAGCCGCTTTCCCCTACAATGCCTAAGGTCTCGCCCTTGTTCAAGCTATAAGAGACCCCGTCCACGGCATAGACATAGCCTTTGGTTTGTGAAAAGATGCCTTTTTTAATGGGGAAATGGACCTTAAGATCCTTTACTTCAAGAATCGGTTTTACCATTTATGCCTCCCCTTTTTGACCGCATCGAAGGCATCGGGAACGATGCCCGTCCCCAATATCTTTTAATCCAATTTCCTGAAACCTGCATCTATCCATTGCCTGTTCACACCGCGGGAAAAAACTGCACCCCGGACCCAGCTTATACAGATTGGGAACAATTCCGGGAATTTCCTGAAGCGGCTCCCGCCCGCGTTCCGTTCGGTTGCCTAATTTTGGAATCGATTTTAAAAGAGCCTTTGTATAGGGATGTCTGGGATCTTCAAATATGGAAAACACACTGCCCTCTTCAATAATTTTTCCGGCATACATGACAATTATTCTCTGGGCAACTTCAGCCACGACGCCAAGGTCATGGGTGATCATGATAATCGATGTATCATAGTCTTGTTTAAGCGTCAGCATCAGGTCCAGAATCTGGGCCTGAATCGTGACATCAAGTGCGGTTGTGGGTTCATCTGCGATGAGAACCTGGGGATTGCAGGAAAGCGCCATGGCGATCATTACGCGCTGTCTCATCCCCCCGGAAAGCTGGTGGGGATAGTCCCGGGCTCTTTTTCCCGGGGAAGGGATCTGTACTCTTTCAAGCATTGAAACAGATCTTTCCCAACTCTCTTTCTTGGTTACCTGGCGGTGACGCCGTATCATTTCCGATATCTGGCCGCCAACGGTCATCAGGGGATTTAAAGAGGTCATGGGTTCTTGAAAAATCATGGCAATTTTATCGCCCCGGACACCCTGCATTGTAGTTTCCGGATAATCAAGTAAATTGTCATTGTTCAGGTAGATTTCGCCGTTAACAATTCTTCCGGCAGGTTGCGGAACAAGGCCCATTATGGAAAGCGCGGTAATACTTTTTCCGCAGCCGGATTCTCCCACGATTGCCAGGGTTTCACCCTTGTCCAAATAAAAGGAGACATCATCCACTGCCTTTGCAATTCCATCCAGGGTATAAAAATATGTTTTTAAGTCCCTCACATTCAAGAGTGCGTTATTGTGATGCATGTTTGCCCCACCTTGTCTCTTACTGCCTTGAAATCCTGGGATCCAGATAATCCCGCCATCCGTCCCCCAAAAGGTTAAGTCCCAAAACCGTTATAAAAATAGCAAGCCCGGGAAAGATCGAAATCCATGGGGATGTAAAAAGCTGCTCCCTGGCTGTGGCCAGCATACCGCCCCAGCTCGGTGTCGGCGGTTGGGTGCCCAGACCGAGAAAGGAAAGGCCGGCTTCAATAAGAATCGCCCCGGCAACCCCAAGGGTTGCCATTACAAGAATCGGTCCGATGATATTGGGCAGGATCTGAGTCAGCATGATTCTTCTTTTACCGTATCCCAGTGCCCTTGCGGCTTTCACAAAATTAAGCTCCCGGGCGGAGAGCACCTGGGAACGGGTGATTCTACAGGTATATGCCCAATTGGTAAGACCCAATGCGAGAAATACATTAATCAGTCCCGGACCCAGCAATGCCATGATGGCCAGGGCAAATACCAGGGAGGGGATGGAAAGCATTATATTGGTTACCCCCATGATGATATCATCCCACCACCTACCCATGAATCCTGCCAGAAGCCCAAGAATCACGCCGATGACACTGTTCATGGCCTGGCTCATAAGTCCGACGGTCAATGAGACCCTTGCCCCATAGATGACTCTTGACAGGATGTCTCTTCCCTGTTCGTCGGTTCCAAACAAAAATTCCCGGCTCGGGGGTTGATCCGATACCATTAGATCTGCGTCATCTATGGGGTGATAGGGAGAGATCAGCGGTGCAAATACAGCCATGAAAACCACCACAAGGGTTATAACCAAACCCACCACAAGGTTTTTCCTTCTTAAAATTTTATTGATTTTACCTTTCACCCAAGGTCTCCCTTTATTGATATTTTATTCTCGGATCGATGACGCAATATAGAAGATCCACAACCAGATTAACGATGAGAAACGCCAGGATGATCATCAAGATCCCTCCCTGGATCACGGGTATGTCCCTTAAAAAAATGGAATCCACCAAAAGGGAACCCAGGCCGGGCCAGGAAAAAAGCTTTTCAACAATCACGGTCTGACCGATGAGGCCGCCGAATTGAAGTCCTGCCGTGGTTAGAATCAGCACAAGTGTATTCTGAAATACATGCCTGCGATTGATTAATAACCGGCTCAACCCCTTGGCCTTGGCCGTACGAATAAAATCTTCCTCTAAAACCTCCAGGACAGCGGCCCTGGTTGTGCGGGCCAGAAGGGCCATGGATCCGAGCCCCAATGTGATCGCCGGAAGCACAAGATGAATAAAATCCCCATCTCCGTATCCGGAAGTTGGCAGCCAGTTTGTTTTTACAGAAAAAACCAGCATGAGCAAAAGTCCCAGCCAGAACTGGGGCATGGCAACCCCGGAGACCGCCAGAATCATTGATGCGCTGTCCCCCCATGTCCCCTGTTTAAGGGCGGAAAAAAAACCCAAAGGGATGCCAAGGGTCAAGGCAATTGCCATTGCAGTGACAGCAAGCCTCAGGGTCGGCCAGATTCTGCTGGCCAGCAATGTATTCACTTTTTCCTGTCTGAGGAAGGATCGTCCCAGGTCTCCATGGGCAAGGCCGTTCATGTAGCTGGCATATCTGACGTAAAGGGGCTTGTCCAAGCCCCAGTCTTTTTTCATCTGTTCAATTAATTCCGGGGCAAGTTCACGTTTTCCGCCGGCCATGAGGGCGGCATTGCCCGGAAGAACGTTGAGCAAGCAGAACATGATAAGTGATATTCCAATAATGGTTGGAATAAACTGCAACAGCCGCCGTAAAGTATAGGCCAACATAAGTCAATCCCTATTCAAGGTTGATGCGTTCATTTGGACGGTTTGGCTTAATGGTACCGAGCATTCCCTTTTCTCTTTAAAAAAGACACTGGTAGTCCATGGCGATTCTCTGTTTTAATTGTGTTGGCAGGGGAAAACGGCAGCCTGCCGGTTAATTAAAAACAACCGGCAGGCTTATTGACACTGAATGAATCAGGAAAAATACTTATTTTGCATCAAGCCAGATTTTTGAAAGATCCTGGTACATCATTTCCGGCGCCACGGACTGGATCCCGTGAACCCAGGGGTGATAAGCAATGATGGCCTTGTTATAGTTAAAGAGCCATACAGGCGCATCATCTTTAAATACGGCATCAGCCTTTTTAAGAAGCGCAATTTTTGCGGCATCGTTGCGTTCCTTGGCTGCCTGGTCAAGTAAACCACTGAACGCGGCACTTTTGTAGCCCGGATAGTTGCTTGAGCTTCTGGGATTCTCAGAATGGAACCGCATGAGGGCCTGCAAGGGGTCAGGGCCGGATTCCAGGGACCAGGTTACGGCCTGGAATTCACCTGAACGCGCCCGCTCGGCAAGAACAGCACCTTCCACAAGTTGAGGTTTTACCTGGATATTTATTTTTTTCAAGAATGGAATCATGGCCTCAACAACCCCGACACCATAGGATTTACTGGTGGTACAGAGAACCTCAAAAGAGAAACCATCTTCATAACCGGCTTCCTTCATGAGTGCCCTGGCTTTTTCAAGGTTGTATTCATATCCCTTTTGACCGGCATCAAAGGCAGGAGAGGTGGTCGGCAGGAAACTTACGGCCGGAAAGGCTTTCCCCTTGAGATACTTCTCAATGATCAGGTTTGAATTAATGGCGTAATTGATTGCCTGGCGGACCCGTTTATCCGCAAAATGCTTATTCTCCAGGTTAAATACCATCAACCGGGTGTACATCTCTGCCACCTCAATCATATTCTTGGAATATTGCGGATTTTTTTTATACGGCAGGTACTGATTGGCACCCACGATGGTTGCATCAAGTTCCTTTGCTTTAAATGCAATGTCTCTTGCAGCACCTTCTCCCATGATCCTGAAATCGACCTTATCAAGATAGGGAACCCCTTTTTCATAAAAACCTGAGAATTTCTTTAAAACGACCTGGCTCCCCTTTACCCATTTTTCAAACATGAAAGGACCGCATCCGACAGGGCTAATCGTAAATGCATCCCCTTTTTCCTCAACCGCTTCTCTGGGGAGAATGGATGTCTGTATCAGGTAAAGATTATAAGAGGGATCCACCGGATCAACCAGGGTGATTTCAAGGGTGTGGTCATCAATTTTTTTAAGTCCGGATATGGAATCCACCTTTCCTTGTTCTACTTCTTTTGCCCCCTTGATTATCCGTATTTCTTTGGCAGCAGGCAAGGCCAGTTCTTTGTTCATTATCCTTTCATAGGACCAGATGATATCATCTGCCGTGAGATTTCTGCCGTTATGAAATTTGACATTTTTTTTGAGATAATAAGTGTACACCTTATCGTCTCCGGAGATAACAACTTTCTCGGCCAAGGCCAGTACGGGCTTGTTGGTAACGGCATCCCATTCATACAAGCTCCTGTTGATGTTGAGTTCTACAATACGGTCCTGGGTTCTTGTTGATTTATGAGGGTCCAGGCCGAAAACCTGTCCACCATAAGGAAGACAGAACTTGAATGTCCCGCCTGACTTGGCAGCAAACAGATCACTGCCAAAGAAACCGGCTATTAGAAGGACAACCAAAAGATACACAGGTACTTTTTTCATTGTTCATCTCCTCTTTTGTGGATAAGTATTTGAAGTTTATGACCAGATACTATTATACGTACAGCGAACATGTTCCAGCATCAGCTCACCCGCCTCCTCAGGTTTTCTGTTTTTAATCGCGTTTACAATTTTTATGTGCTGCAAGGGGGAACTTTGTAGTTCGTCATCCACCTTTTTAAGCTTGAATTTATATTGATAGAAAAAAACATAGATATTGGACCGCCAGAAAATATATTGACTGAATTGCTGGAGATATCTGTTTTTAGAAATTCTTGCCACGCAGGCATGGAAGTTTTCATTAATTGAAGAATAGGTGACAATGTCACCTGACCTTCTGATATCCACCTCTTTTTCAATGATCAGTTCAAGTTCTTTGACCTCTTCGTCTGAGGCATGAATTGCTGCGGATTTTGCAGACTGGGATTCAATGTTTTCACGAACAAAAAAAACATGCCTCGCATCTTCAGGGGTGGTAAAAGGGATGAAACACCCTTTCTTATTTTTCCTTTCAAGAAAGCCTTTTGCCACTAACTGTCCAAGGGCATGGTGTACCGGTGTTCTGCTTTTGAGTTTTAAAAGATCTGTAATCTCGGTTTCCAATAAAAATTCACCCGGCTGAAAATGGTGACTCAGAATTAATTTCATGATGGCGTTATAAGCAAATTCTTCAAGGTTTTCTTTTTTCATAATTTTCTTGCCCTTTCATCCTCCTCATGTTAAAAAATTCCTTAATGCGCACATTAACAAACGCATTAGTGGGGGTCAAGAGGTAAATTATTATTTTTGTTGATCAAAACAATCTCATCAAACGACTTGAATTCCAAATTAATTAAGGCCAATAGCAAATGCATGATTTGATAATCAAACAGGCGAAAATTATTGACGGGACAGGAAAACCCGGATGGATCGGGGATGTGGGAATTAAAAATGATAAATTTGCCGCCGTCGAATCATCCCTTGAGGCAACAGGCGCCAAACAGACCATTGAAGGAAAAGGGCTGGCCCTGTCACCTGGATTCATTGATATCCATACCCATTCAGATGATTGTTGGGTGGAGGATTGTCTTTGTGAAATTAAACTGCAGCAAGGCGTGACCCGGGAAATTTTAGGAAACTGCGGTGTTTCCCTGGCACCCATGGGCCCCCAATCAAGGTATGTTGACTTTCAAGATGCCATGAACAGCCTTGAAAAACATAAAACCGCTTCGAATGAATTTTCATTCAAAGCGTACAGAACATTGCTGGGAAAAAAAGGCCTTTCCAATAATCTGATGGGACTCATCGGCCACGGCACACTTCGCATAGCTGTCATGGGTTTTTCAAACACGACTCCCACTCAGGATCAGATGAACAAAATGAAAACCTTAATGGATGAGGCCATGGACCAGGGAGCCATAGGGTTGTCCACAGGGCTCATCTATGCCCCGGGTATATTTGCCGGCACTCCGGAACTTGTTGAACTCTGCCGTATAATTTCAAAAAAAAAACGGGTTTTATGCCACCCACATGCGAAATGAAGCAGAAGAGATCCTTGCCGCCATTGATGAGGCAATTTTCATTGGTGAGCAGGCAAGAATCCCGGTTCAGATTTCCCACCTCAAGATCACGGGTCACAGGAACTGGCACCTGGAGGATCAGGTCATTGAGAAATTGTTATCGGCAAGGAAAAGAGGCCTTGACCTTACCTGTGACGTATACCCCTATTTCTCTTCTGCAACTTCGTTAACCGCGCTGATTCCCCCCTGGGCCATTGAAGGCGGCGTGGCACATCTGATCCCCCGGATGCACGATGCCGTAAAAAGAGAAAAGATCATTCATGATATCCGATACGGAATCCCAGGCTGGGAGAACATGTATCACAATGCAGGGTGGGAAAAAATCACTATTTCCCAGTTCAATTCTAAGGGGAAAAACGATATTGAAGGAAGAACCGTTGCACAAATCGCACGACAGAAAAAAACAGATCCCTTTGAACTTATCCTGGACCTGATCGAACAGGAGGGCGACGAGGTTAAAATCATTTCCGAAACCATGAATGAAAAAAATGTGGCAGCCTTTCTAAAACTGCCCTTTGCCATGGTAGGGTCGGATAGTCATTTCTCCAAGGGCAAACCCCATCCCAGGCTTTATGGAACTTTCCCCAGGGTCATCCGCCGTTTTGTCCGGGAATTGAAAATTTTAACCCTTGAGGAGGCTATCCACAAAATGACCGGGTTGCCGGCTCTTCGCCTCAAACTCAAAAAAGCAGGCCTCATCAAACCGGGTTACCAGGCAGATGCCGTGCTGTTCAATCCTGACACCATCTATGACCAGGCAACCTACCAGGATCCATGCCAATTCCCATTGGGAATATCCAAGGTCATTGTCAACGGCAGGATCGTGATAAATCAGGGTGTCCATACAGGGGCAAAACCAGGAAAATTTTGATTTCCCTTACTGATCAGTGCATTAATCCCAAACCAAGCCGTTTATGTCTGGATTGTGAGCTGTGTGCTGGCCACCCTGGCAACCTGCCGCGTTGTCATGCCGATTTATTGTTTGCTCGCCTTCCTCGCCCTGCCCTGGGCCATCAAAGCCATGAACGGATCAAAAGCATACGAAGACCGAGATCGGCTCATCAAGGCCATGGGAGACAACGTCGTTTTTATTCTTCTAACCCAGGTTCTTCTGGGGGTCGGCTACATTCTGGAAAAACTGTTTCCGCTGTCTTGAATGGTCGATTACAAAGGATCGACCACTCCATGCATGGCTCCCCAGGCGGACGCCTGGGCACGGTCATTGACACCAATTTTATTAAAAATGTGAATCACATGACTCTTCACGGTATGCGGGGAGATGTTGAGTTGGCTTGAAATTTCCCTATTGGTAAGGCCTTTCGCAATGCAACGCAGCACCTGAATTTCTCTCTGGGTGAGAGGTGTCGGCAGTTTGGCATTCGCCTCCTCGATATCTGCACGGCGACTTTTCTCAAAATCCGAAAGCTGCGTCTCAAGGGTTTGGATATGATCATTCTTCTGGCTGATTTTTTGGCGCAGGCCGGATGTATCGATATTCAACGAAACCGTACGGAGGAGATTGCCCTTTTCATCGTAGACCGGAAATGTTGCGCTTTCTTCCATGGGCTTGACCATATAGGGGCATTTGTCCATGGGGATACGCCCACGGGAAAGCGCCGCCGCGAAGGCCATGCAGGTTGCCAAACCGCACTCCCGACAGTTGGAAGCCGGTAATAACCGGTAGATATCCACCGCCGAGGTCGGCTTGTATTTTTTATGGTTGGGGGTAATTTGTGAACGGCGCTTACTTACGTCTCGGATAAAGTCCAAAAGTGTTGGCAAAAATGCATTGGCTTCGGCCATATCGCGCACAGGCGCAAAGACGCCTTCTGTGGGATAAAAGGCGCATAGCCGGTTCGCAAGCATGAATTTAATGTAAACCGGCTTTTCATAATAATAAGCGCGGTCTGCCACGGCATTGATATAGGGAAACAGGGGCGACACATCACAATCCAGATCGAAACGCGCACCACATGATCTGAAATCAACTTCGGCATCCTGCCCCACCAATGGGCCGGATAAAAAAAGTTCCAGGGTTGAATAGGCCGAGGAAAAATCATGGTTCGCAATGTTGGTTGGTTGACTCATGCCTCCGTCCATGGGTTTTCGCTTGATAGTTTGCACAAGTTACCACCTCTCCTATCTTTCACACCCTGAAATGTAAAGGTTTTTAGAACCACTAAAAAAAAGCAGTTCATCGCCCAAATGGGGGATTTCAAAAAGCTCTTTCTTTTGTATGCTCGCCGATATCGATCATCATTATTAATGATAGGAGGCCACCATGCCCCGGTTCAACAATCTCATGGAAGTATTGAAACTGCTTGAAAAATCCAACTGCCGGAAATGCAACGAAAAAACGTGTATGGCCTTTGCCGCCGCCGTATTCAGTGGTCGGCGACCGCTCTCGGACTGCCCCCAGCTCGATCCGCAAATTGCCGAACAGTATGCAGATCAGCCCGGCAAACAGGCCAATATTGAACAGCAAACCTCGAACCTTTTGGCCGAATTGAAGTCTCGCTTGGACGAGGTTGATTTCGAGGGTGCCGCCAAGCGCACCCACGGGGTATATGATGGCAAAAAACTGGTATTGAAAATAATGGGCAAGGATTTCGGAGTGGATAAAGCCGGAACGATTTATTCGGATATCCATGCCAATCCATGGGTAACTGGCCCGATCCTGAATTATATCCTTCACTGTAAAGGTGTGCCTGAAAGGGGCAAATGGGTGCCGTTGCGCGAGTTGCCCAGCGGGATGGATTGGTACCGGCTGTTCGGCCAGACTTGTGAAAAACCCATGAAAAAAGTGGCCGATGCCTACCCGGAGCTTTTCAGCGACCTGGTGGTCCTGTTCAACGGAAAGCCAGCCGAAAGCCAGTTCCAGGCGGATATCGCCTTGGTGCTCTATCCCCTGCCCCTGGTGCCGCTGCTTATCTGTTACTGGCATGCCGAAGATGGCATGGAGTCCAATTTCAATCTGTTTTTCGATGCCAGCGCCGAAGACAATCTGGGCATTGACGGATTGTATGGTTTGGGGACGGGGATTACGCGAATGTTCGAAAAGCTGGCATTGCGCCATGGAATAAGTTCTTAAAGTGAATGAGAAAAACGATTCTTCCTACCATACGGTCAGTGCCCGGTCTGTAAATCCCTGCCACTTCGTCCCAGTCCGCCCCAAAAGGACAGACTGTAACAAGGGGGAAACCATGCAACCAAACGCCGAAAAACTATTGGACATCGCCGGTATTACCTATCCGCTCATCGGTCTCTACGATGTGGAGGAGACAAAGCCCTTCGAGCCCTTTGTTCAGACCAAACATTGCCTGTTTTCGGCCTATGAGAATTGGCGATGCGGCCAAAGTGTCATGCTTTCAAAGGAGAATTTCAAGTGCCCGGGCGCAGGGTACTGGCTATGCAGTGTCGAATCCATGCCCAGGGATAAGTTTATTGCCTTTCTTGTCGAAAAAGAGGGGCTCAAATCGTCCAAACCGATCATGAGCCGGTTTCTGGAGGTTCAGAAGCCCTACAACCAAGCCCACCCATTTTTGGTAATCGGTCCGTTGCAGGCAGATCAATATGATCATCTCAAAACAATCACTTTTTTCGTAACGCCGGATCAACTGAGTTTTCTGCTGCTTGGCGCGGAATACCCAAATGCCGACAGCAACGATCATCAGGTGATTTCAAAATTCGGTTCCGGCTGTTCGCAGTTGGTTTCGGTATTTACCGATTTGGACAAGCCCAAGGCATTGATAGGATCGACGGATATCGCCATGCGGCGCTATCTGCCACCGGATATTCTTACGCTTACGGTTACCAAACCAATGTTTGAGCGGCTTTGCGGACTCGATGACGACAGCTTCGTAAGCAAACCGTTTTGGAAAAGGCTCCAAAATGCAAGGACGTCAAGCTGATTCTGTTTCAGGTACTGACGCCAAGGGGTATGGTCACCTGAAAAAAAATGTCCTCCATGGGAAATAAGGATCTCGGAAACGGTTTTTCGAAATCGCTCGGCAACATTGGCAGCTGCGGAGGTATCGACAAAAAATCAATTTTCATAAGCGTCGCTTTAAGCTATACCTGAAGTAGTTATATTTACTTTACAGTTACGAACACAACCAACTTTGCCGGGGAGAATCAAATGTATAAAAACGCGTTATCCTTGACAGCTCTTTTTCTTCTTTTTCTTATGACAGCGTGTTCCACGGCCTACTACGGTGCGCTGGAAAAAGTCGGAATTCACAAGCGGGACGTCATGGTTGATCGCGTAACCGATGCGCGTAACGCCCAGGAAGAGGCAAAAGAACAATTCCAATCGGCCTACGAACAGTTTACATCCGTTGTCGATGTTGATGGCGGTGACCTTGAAAGCCGGTACGATGTCCTGAATGAGGCGTACGAGGAAAGCAAATCAAAGGCTGAAAACGTTCACGAGCGTATCACCGGTGTTGAATCGGTCGCCAAAGCGCTTTTTAAAGAGTGGGAATCGGAATTGGCGGAGTATTCAAGTGAGGCGCTACGGCGTGACAGCCAGAAGAAACTGAAGCAAACACGAACGCAATACAACCAGCTTATCGCCGCGATGAAACGGGCCGAGGATAAAATCGATCCCGTATTGGCCATTTTCCACGACCAGGTACTCTACCTGAAGCACAATCTCAATGCCCGGGCCATCGCCTCGTTGCGGGGTGAACTTGTGAGCCTGGAAAAGGATGTCAGCCAACTCCTCCAGGAGATGGAATCCTCCATTCAGGAGGCCGACCAGTTTATCACACACCTCCAAAAGGGCTGATAAACTAAAGTGAGGCATTATTTTTCAGGCTTCAATCATCGAGCATTCTTTGGAGGGATTGAACATTACCGTTGCCGGCGCCGCACAATCCCCACCACCCCACCAAAAAGCATGAGAAAGGTGCCCACCCATAAGAGGGTCATGCCCGGTTTGAGGCTGACATCCAGAATCACCGATGCTTTCGGTTTTTCGGCGTCTTGTTGCTTCTCAAGAGGCTCGCCCTTGGGACCGTCGTAAAGCAGGGTCACGGTTTTATCATCGGCATTGATCCGTATCAGGCTCACGAACGCCGTTTCATCGCCGGGGAGCCTGACAGGCCGGTTGGAATCCTTGGAAGAGCCCATTTTGAACACCGGTACCAGGGACACCGGTTTTTCCTTTTTATAGACGACTTCCAGCCGGGCTCCCACGGATACGCCGGTGGAGCCGCCCTGCCCCATCCCGGACTGGATATCGTAGTCACTGAAAGTGATGGTATATGGATCACGGTGAATGGTCTGCCCTTTTTGGATTACGATCTGGTTGGAGGGCGGCCTCTTCTTGCCGGAATCGTAATCGATCGGGGAGATATACAGATCGGATATGATGCCCCGCTTGATGTAAGGATGGACAAACCGTTGGGGCTGACCGCCGGCCTTATGCTCCACATAAATATCCGGCCGGACGATAAAACGTTTTTCTCCTTTTTTGATTTCCAGCGGCAATTCCAGCCGTTCGCCTTTTCCGTGACCAAGCACCCGGGGCGTTGCCAAAGTAATCTCATAGCCAAAGGCCGGTGTCGCCACGCCCTGGTAAAAGCGCTCTTTTTCCGACCGGTCATATAAAGATGAGGCGATGATGCCCAGAAACATCAAACCAACGCCCAGGTGAACCAGCGCCCCGCTGGACAAAACGAAACGTCGTCGCATGAGGCTTGCGGTCAACGCCAGATTCAGCCCGGTCGTGCCGCCGGCGGGGATGGCAATCAGCAGCCCACGAATATCGGAGATACCATGCCAGACAGTGACGACCAACGCGATAACGACCCCCACGGCGGCCCAGGGCAGCTTTCTGATCAATTGAGAAGGAGTGTTGCGTCCAAAGGCCATAAGCGGCACAAAGGAGAGCAGAGCCAAGAGTAAAATAGCCAGGGGCAGATTGGTCTGAACGTAAAAGTCCGTCGACACCTTGGCTGCCTGAGCCATCATGCGTGTAATCAGCGGGGCCGAGGTGCCCAGGCCGGTCACCAGACAGGAGAGACACAAGAGCACAATGGCCGCGATGAAACCTGACTCGCGGGAGAAATAGAAGATCTTCTTATTGACGGGGACTGGCAGATCCATCCAACGAATAGCCATGAGCCCGAAAGAGAGAACGATAAAAACGGCCATAAACAGCACCAGCAGGCCGGTAATGCCCAAATCAACAAACGAGTGTACGGAGAAGTCGGCCAATATCCCGGAGCGCGTGAGAAAAGTGCAATAGATAACAAGAAGAAAGGAAAAAGTGACGAGAAAAAAATTGGTTTTGCGCAAGTGCCCCTTGGTGTTCTGCAGGATCATGCCATGCACCAGAGCCGTCCCGGCCAGCCAGGGCAGCAAAGAGGCGTTTTCCACCGGATCCCAGCCCCAGTAACCGCCCCACCCGAGGACCTTGTAAGACCAGAATCCGCCAATGATGATCCCGGCCCCCAGCGTAACATAAGCAAAAATGGCCCAGGGCAGCCCCGGTTTGATCCAGCCGTCGTAATCCCGATCCCACAAAGCGGCAGTGGCGTAGGCAAAGGGAATGGCATAGGCGGCGTACCCCAGAAAAACGATGGGCGGATGAATGGCCATCCAGGGATCCTGCAGGAGAATATTCATGCCGTTGCCATCCACCGGCGCAACGGAAGCCATGTGAAAGGGGCTCTGCTTGATCAAGAGGATCATCAAAAACAGGTTGTTCAGATTATAAACGAGCATTACACGGGGTTCCTGACGGCCGGCGGTAAAACAGAGCAACAGCCCCAGCCAGGCGCCCAGAAAAACCCATAGCAGAAAACTCCCCTCCTGCCCCGCCCAGAAGGCACTGATCTGATAGATAAGGGGCATATCGCGGGACGAGTAACGCGCCACATAACTGAAAATAAATTCATGCCTCAAAATGGACAGCATCAACAAGATGCCGGCCAGGGTGACGCAAGCGGTGAAAACGATAACTCCCAATCTCGAACCGATTCTGGCACCGAAATCGTCAGGCTTGGCCAGCAGGAAAAAATAACACAGAGAAGATGCGCTCAGAGCAACCAGGCCGAGCCACATGCACAGCCCACCGAAATCAATCATTCGCCTTTCACCCGCCCTTCATATTTCGTGGGACATTTGACCAGCAGTTCCTTGGCTTCAAAGAGCGCCTTGTCCTTCGCATAGTGGCCGATTGCCACGATTTTGGTGGCATCGTCAAAGTTCCCGGGCCTGGCCCCGTCATACTCGACGACCATTTTCGCCCCGCCGTCTTCCCGAAGGGTAAAAACAAGTTTGTTTGTGTCCAGGTCATAGCGATCCGAGCCATCGACCGTCATGCCGGCCACCTGCACCGACCGTCCGTGGGCCATGGCCTCCGCCACGGTCACGTATGGGGTCAGAGCGGATTGAAAGGCGTTGACGGCCAGCCCCATCGCCAGGAGGATAACCACGCCGCCGACAATGTGCGCTTTTTGTATTTTCATGTTTCGTCGCCTTCCGTCAGATCCTCAAGGCGTTTGATTTTTCGATCAAGTATAAAAAGGTATGCGGCAATACCCAGCCAGATGACCAGATTGACGCCCAGTACAAACCCCAAACCATCTTTCATGATATGCCTCTTGAATTATTGAAAAGCGTTATCGAATTTTTCCTAAACGCCAGAGCCAGCACGCGCAGCCTGAGGCGCAGCATCCAAACGTAAAGTCCCGTATAAGCGGCCATGGAGCCCAGAAACACCTTCAATGTCGTGGGATCCATCCCTGGATTTGCAGGGTTCATCGTGTCCTCGGGATGTAGCGACAAGGTGATGCGGGGCACGATGAATATCAAAAAAGGGACTGTAACAAAGGCCAAAATGGCGTAAACAGCGGAAAAACGCCTCTTTTTCTCATCATCGGGGACCGCAGACCTAAGGGCGAAATAAGCGCCATAAATCATCAACAGCAGCACGATCGAGGTTTCCCGGGGATCCCAGTTCCAGTACGATCCCCAGGCGATCTTGGCGAACAAGGAGCCCGTGGCCGTGGCCAGGATACAGAAAACGACCCCCAATTCGGCGGAGGCCAGGGCCAGGTGATCGGCCTCGACGCGTTGTTTCACCAAAAAGAGAACACTGCCGATCATGGAGATCAAGAAGGAAAGTGTCGCCACCCAGGCCTGGGGAACATGAAAGAAGAGAATCCTCGATGTCTGTCCCGGAAAACCCTTGGCCGCCTCGGTCAGCAAAAACGCTGCGACGATTATGAAGGCCATCCATAGTACAAGAGATATTTTCAGAATTATTTTCACCTTAACGTCAGTCCTCCCAAATCAGCGGGAACAGAAACAAGGATATTACCATCATTATCACCGCATAAGCCAGGGCAATGCGAACCTCCGGCCAACCGGCCGGGTCCAGCCCGATGGCCGCGCGTTCACACCCCTTGATGGCCGTGATCATCAAGGGCAGCAGAAGTGGAAAAGAGAGGGCTGAAAACAGCGCGCCCCTGGCGCTGGCCTGGGCAATCATGGCGGCCACAATGGTGGTCCCGGCGCCCAGCCCCAGGCCGGCGCTGATGACCATGGCCAAGAAGCAGCCCGGCAGTTTGATATCGTATCCCATCAGCATCACGAAGGACGGAACGATGATAAGTTCCAGGACGCCCAAAAGCGTCAGGTTGAAAAACAGCTTCCCCAGGAATACCGCCTGGGGCCGGGCACAAAGTTTGAGCGTCTCCATGGTTCCGGCCTCCTGTTCATTGACAAATGATCGGGAAAGACCCGAAAGGGCCGAGAAGACCAGGATAATCCAGAGCAGCACGGCATAGAGAAACGGTTTCTCGGTATCCGCGATACGATACGCGCCAATGGAAAAGCTGACCGCAACCAGAGTGGTCAAGGCAAACATCAAAATCGCATTGATTGCGTAACGGGTTCTGAATTCACATCTAAGATCGCGCGTCCAGATTGCCGCCGCTTCGCTCAGACAGGTTGATGATTCGGTCCGCGTAATCCACCTCCCGCTTGTCGTTGGACGCGATAATGGTCATGCCAACGTTACGTTGCTCTCCAATAATTTGACGGACAATGCGCATGCCTTCATCGTCGAGGGTTGTGCCGGGCTCATCCAGAAGCAGCAGCCGAGGGCCATGAACCATTGCGTGAGCCAGTTTCAGGCGTTGTTTCATCCCCGAAGAGTAATCCCGACACGGCTTATCCGCCTGTCCCTTCAGCCCTACCCGCGCCATCATGTCCAGATGATGCGACCGATCGCACAAAATGCCCCGAACCTTACAAAAAAAGTCGAGGTTTTCAAGCCCTGTCAGCTCCTCATACAGAGAAATCGCGGGGGCAACCAGCCCCAAATGGTTGCGCCGGGAGGCCGTGGGAATGGGATTGCCGTCGATGGACAGCTCGATCTGTCCCGCCGATGGACGGGTGAGCCCGGCCAGAATACGCATCAGGGTACTTTTCCCCGAGCCGTTCCAACCGGTAATGGCGAGCACCTCGCCTTGACTTAGCGAAAACGAGATGTTTTTAAAAAGCAGGGTTCTGCCGTAATGTTTGCCCAACCCTTCGACGTTTAGTGAATGCATCGGATCCATCTTCCTTCGTTGGAATAGAGCATTCTTTTTTTGCAGAATTCGTCGGGGGTATCAAGTCATGTTTTTCACTAAAGTAGGCGATTCAAATTTTGGTCTCCATGAGAATCGTATAATTTATAATGCATTGTGCCATGATGACCTCCCAAAATTTGAAACCCGTTGGGTTTGCCGATCTCACCGCATCTACGGCGTTGAATGCCTTCCCGCATAGCCTACTATAGCGGAAAGACATCCGCCTTGTATATGCGGCAAGCTCGTCAATCGCCTAATTTAGGTTTCAATTGCCGCGTGAAAGCGATACCGACCATGATCAGCGATTCCGGGTCAAGGTAGTCCTCGGCCTGTTTTTGATACAAAATGGAGCAGGTGGCTGGAAAATCTTCATCGCTGTCATTGAAAAGCAGCAGGATGTCGATCTTTGGCAGGGCTTTGAATTGCATGGCCAAATCGTAGGTGGCGCCGAATTCGCTGGGGATGCCGCCCAACTTGCGGGCCGCCTCCGACAGTTTGTCAAGGCGACCCGAATAATTAGCCACGATGGGTTTTTCCGCATCACTGGTGAAAACATTGACATTCGTGAACTGAGACGTTTTGTGGAAATCCTTGAGTGTGGACCACTCCTTGTTCTCGATGGGAGCACCGGGACACAGCAGCAGGTATTTGGAGAGCACCACACAAATCAAATAGTCGGGCCGTTCGCCGTTTGGATACAAATCCCGTTTTTGTTTATCTCTGTGTAATGGATGTTACGGAAGAAATAGCGGATATTGTTCCAGGTCGGCTTGCTGGTGTTCATTCCCTGTGGCAGAATCGGCAATTTTTCTATCCCTTCTCTTGCCATGTTCCTTCGAATATTCCTCTCAATGAGGGAGACAATCATCAAGGCTACGAAATACAGAAATAGCATCGCCTCGATGCGTTTCTTCTTTTTGAGAAAAACCGGAGCTACTTCGAGAACCGTCTTTTTGGTGTACATACGCTTTTCAAGAAACGGTTGGTCCTTATACTTTTTCAATACATCGCCGGCGGATAGCTTCGTATTCGTGATCAAAGGGAATATGCCATCTGTCCAGGACGCTTCTTCAAGACCTTTTTTATTGAGGGTCCATTCGATACTGTAGGTGAATTGCCATTTGTTTTTATAAACGCTTTTCGTCAAAGAGGGTCTGCCTGGCGAGACTTTCGCTTTGACTTGCTTACGTTCCGCCAAAATTTGAACATCGACAAAGTCCTTGACTGAATTGCAGATAGTATCAACTGCCGCTCTGATCTCCTTTGGGGTCTTCAAATGATACGTATTCAATTTCGAGGCAATTCCTCTTCTTTAATATCGATAAGTTCACTTGGTTCGACCCCATTTCCTTTGCTTTTTGCGAGAGAGTCAATGTTAACAAGCCCGACCTTTTTTTGCACTATATGGAATATTTTTCTATATACGGAAATTACTTCTTGATTTGAGGCTATCTAAAGTGTTAAATGGAAAAGAGTTGAAAAATTGGTAAAATAAGGGTTGAGAGATGCTTATCGTAAATCTAAAAGAGTTGATGGTCAAAAAAAGTGCTGTCACAGGCAAAAGGATTGCTTACAAAGATATCCAGGAAGCAACAGGAATAGGGGCATCAACCCTTTCTAGGATTGCTAACAACCCCAAGCATAACATCAGTAAGCAACATATCGAACAACTCTGCCGTTATTTTAACGTCACCCCCGATCAACTTATGACCATCATCCCGGATCCACCCAAAGGTTAAAACCAAAGGAGGTCCGCCGTGGGATTGCCAAAATCAGTGAACCGGACGGCCTCATACCCCGATCCCGCTCAACACAGGCGATTCTCATTCAATTGCAATTTTAGATTATGTATAAGCGGCAAGCAGTATGGCAGATACGGTAGACAGAGAAACAAGAAGCCGCATGATGGCTTCCGTCAGAGCCAAGAATACGAAACCGGAGTTGGCATTTAGGCGCCGACTTTTTGCAATGGGTTTTCGCTATCGGTTACACGTAAAAGATCTCCCCGGAAAGCCGGATATTGTTTTACCGAAATATCGTGCTGTTATATTCGTACACGGCTGTTTCTGGCACCAGCACGGCTGCCCTCTTTCAAAATTGCCCTCAACTCGGCGGGATTGGTGGAAAACAAAACTTGAAGGAAACCGTAACCGAGATTCGGATTATATGGTTGCGCTGAAAGCATCGGGATGGCGAGTCATCGTTATTTGGGAATGCAGTTTTCGCAAACCTAAAACGAACAGATCGAAGGCGATGGACGAAATTGCCGAAAGGATCGGGGAATTTCTAAAATCAGATCGTGAATTGCTCGAGACACCCTCACCTGCCGTTCAGACTAAAAGCAAAAGGCTATCAAAATGACAGAACGCAACAATGAAAAAAACGGTTTCGATAGAATACCGTTTCGAATGCATCCGAGAGTTTTTGCGGCTCTGGGTGCCGATCTTGTTACCAATGATGTAGTGGCTGTCATTGAGCTCGTAAAAAATTCGTATGATGCATTCGCAACCAATGTCTGGTTGCGATTTTCAGAAGATCCGGATAATGGTGCCTTCTTGGAAATCGAAGATGACGGTATCGGCATGCCCAAGGAGATCATTGAGGATGTATGGTGCTTGGTCGCGACTCCATATAAAGAAACAAATCCTGTCATAACAAGCGGCCATAAGACCCGCCGTGTTGCCGGAGAAAAAGGGCTTGGCAGACTATCAGTGGCACGCCTTGGAGATCGCCTTGCCATGCTTACTCAGGCCGAAAAATCACCCTGCCTCGAAGTCACTGTCAATTGGACTGAAATATCCGGCGGAGACAGAATCGAGGATAGCTTTGCAGGTTGTAGGCGATATCCCGGCAGATCGCCGTTTGAAAAAACCGGCACGATTCTAAGAATTTTTGGTCTAAACGGTAATTGGGATGATAATCGCATTTCAGATCTTCAGGAGAACCTGGCACGATTGATTTCACCTTTTTCCGATCTTGGTGATTTTAATATTTATCTGGCAGACCGCGAAGAGGATGAAACAGAAGAGATAAAAATCGAATCACCGGATTTCTTGGCTACCCCTAAATATTCAATCGAAGGAGATGCAGATAAGAGCGGAAATATTTCGTGCAAATACCGGTTTCAATCTTTTTCTGACAATACGAAAAGAAAAAAGAATTTGAGCTTATCCTGGGAACGCTTATACGACTCAATTCAGGATAAGACAAGATTCCAATTTTCCGGTGAAAGAGCACGGTGCGGTCCGTTTTCATTTGAAATCAGAGCGTGGGATATTTCTTCCGATGACACACAGGAATTATCCGAAAGATTTAAAATACAAAAAAGCCTTATTCGAAAGGCCATTCGTGCACACAAGGGTATATCGGTTTATCGTGACGGCGTCCTCGTTCTGCCTAAATCGGATCAGGCAAGGGATTGGTTGGGTCTTGACCTTAGGCGTGTAAGCAAGGTCGGCACCCGTATGAGTACAAGCCAGCTTGTCGGGTATGTTTCGATATCGGCAGA
Organism: uncultured Desulfosarcina sp.; assembly: GCA_963668455.2. Lineage (GTDB taxonomy): Bacteria > Desulfobacterota > Desulfobacteria > Desulfobacterales > Desulfosarcinaceae > Desulfosarcina. The sequence goes on along the minus strand of CAXXOY010000004.1, from coordinate 270,698 downwards.
GGAGAATTCGAGTATTGAGGATACCAGTGATCGGGAGCGCCTTGCCTCATGCCTGGAAGTAGCAGAATTCGAAGAGATTCTCAAAGCCGTTGTTGCGCTTCTTGAGAATGAAAGAGACGCGGATCGAATCAAACCGGATAAAGAAAAACCTATGGAAGATTTATTTGAAAGCTTGTCCGCCGAAGACCTTTTGTCCGAAGTAGTTGCCCTATCCGAAGAGGGCGCCGGAATTTCGGAAGCGGTACCGCTCCTGCAAGCGTTCTCAAAATCTTTAGATGCGGCTCGCATGACCATTCAAAAACGATTTTATTACTACAGTCGTGTTGCAACGGTTGGAACGATTGCACAGATGTTGGTACATGAAATCAGAAACCGAACGATAGCCTTCGGGTTGTTCCTTGATTTCATTAAGAGCAGATATGGTCCCTTTAAAGATAAAGAGCTTGAGGAAGAATACAGATCGGCCGACGGGTCCGTTAATGCTTTGGAACGGCTTGCAGACACCTTTGCGCCGTTAGCGAGCAGAACTTTCAAACGTCGCAAACGTAACTCGGTCATGGAAAATCAGATCAGGGAATGCCTGTATCTTCAACGTACGGAAATCAGGAGAAAGGGAATCAAGTGTTGTGTCCCCGACACCGAAACCCCGGTAGCTGCTGACCCTGGAGAACTTGATGCCATTCTTTTAAACATAATCACGAATGCCATTTATTGGTTGGGAGAAGTCCCTAAAGGAAAAAGGGAAATAGAATTCAAGTTGTTTCCCATCAATGAAGGAGAACGGATAAGAGCCTGGATAAATGATACGGGTCCCGGGATCGATGCCGAATATAAGGACAAAATTTTTTGGCCCGGAATTACCAGAAAACCGGGTGGCATTGGAATGGGCCTGACCGTTGCATCCGAGCTGGTTGCGGCATATGGCGGCCGAATGTCCGTTCAGCATCCCGGCAAGAAAGGGGGAGCATCGTTTGCATTTGACCTTCCTTTAAAAAAATAGCCACGGTCGAGGAGGATCTGTCATAATGAATCTGTTGTTTGTCGAAGACGAACCCGAAATGGTCAAACCGGTAATAAGGCTGATTGAACGTAAGCTGGAGGATATGAATTGTAAGGTGGTGGATTTTGATATTGCAGTAGATACTATTCAATCGCAACAACCCGACATCGTCGTACTTGACCTGCTTGTGGGGGGGGCATCGGCCACCCCGAACATTGAAGGTTTAAAGACAAGGGATTTTATCTGGGACTATCGCTTCTGCCCGATAATAGTATATTCTGCCGAACCTGAAATCTACAATGAACGCTATGAAAAACACCCGTTTGTATCTTGCATCAAGAAAGGAGGCAGTAGCGCGCATGAGCTGTTGGAGGCTTTGGTTGCTCTGCGGCCCCATGTGGCGGCATTGAAAGAAGCCGAATCACATATCGGACAACAATTTGCGCTGGCCATGAGAACCGTTGCACCATATGCTTTTTCAACGTTCGAAGATCCCGAACGCCGGAACGAAACCATAATACGCTCCGGCAGACGTCGTCTTGCCGCTTTCATGGACAACCTTTCAAAAGATGGTGAAAGGCTGGCAGGTTGGGAGCAATATCTGTATCCACCCGTCAGCCTGGACACTCAACTTGGAGATATTCTATGGCTGATAGATGGGAAACCAAATGATCCGTCTTCATATAGAATAGTACTTACGCCTTCATGTGACCTGGTCAATTCAGGCAGAAGGAGTCCGAAGGTAAGGCGGGTATTGGTCGCACGCTGCCAGACAATGAAGGAAGGATTGGATTCAACCGCTTTATGCGATATGAAGCCAAAAAAGCTTCAGGATCGTCTTGAAAAGGATATGCTTTCGAAAGGACATCTTGGGGAGGTGATCCCTTTGCCAGCGATAGAAGGTGTCCTCCCTATAATGGCTGCAAATTTAAAAGACCTTGAGCTTATCCCGATTGAAGATATAGGCGTGTCCGATGCCGATTGTTTTATCAGGGTTGCGTCTATTGACAGCCCGTTTCGGGAGTTGGTTTCATGGGCTTATTTGCAGGTTGCCTGTAGGCCAGGATTGCCTGACAGAAATTTCGGTGCCTGGCGGGATGAAATATTGACGCAGTTGGAAAATGATGCGAAGAAAAAAAATGAAGGCTTATGATTTTTTCTGTGGTTCCGGAGGGTTAACTCGCGGCCTAATAGATGCCGGCATCAGGGTCGTTGCAGGTTTCGATAAAGATGGAAGATGTTGTAAAACTTATGAATATAATAACCCCGACACAAAATTCTTTGAACTCGATATCAAAGACATCACTCTGAAAACGCTCGCGGCGAAAGGTCGCCTGCGTAACTATGATGAGGTGCTGTTTGCAGGGTGCGCACCGTGTCAACCGTTCAGCTCGCAACGCAAAGGGTATGGAAAACGTCATGATGCAACTTTGTTGGGAGAATTCGGTCGCCTTGTCGAAGCTGCCCTTCCAGGTTACGTATTAATTGAAAATGTCCCTGGTATTGCAAACGTAAAAGGCTTCAGTACGTTTCGTCGCTTTCTCCTAATGCTGGAAAAAAACGGATACCAATATGACTATAATAACCTCGACGCGAAATATTTCGGAGTTCCCCAAAATAGAAGACGGCTCGTGCTGATTGCATCGAGGCACTTCAGGCCGACTCTGCCGAAACATAAGTTTGGGACATCTTTGCGCCCCTTCAGAACGGTCAGGCAGACCATTTCCCATTTCCCGGCAATCGGCGCCGGTGAATCCAATGATGATTACCCAAACCATGTTGCTGCGTCAATCACAGGACTAAACATTACTCGCCTTAGGAACACTCCGAGGGACGGTGGTGATCGCAGGTCCTGGCCTGATGAATTAAGGCTTAAATGTCACAAAGGGTCATATAAGGGTCATACCGATGTATATGGGCGGATGCATTGGGATCGTCCCGCACCAGCTCTCACGGGACGTTGCCACAGCATTTCAAATGGAAGATATGGTCACCCCGAACAGGATAGAGCCATCTCTTTGCGTGAAGCGGCCGCCTTACAATCGTTCCCGGATGGATACCGTTTTTTCGGCACGAATCAACATGTAGCCATGCAAATAGGTAATGCAGTCCCGGTTAGAATGGCAGAATATCTGGGAAAACACATCCTCTTTTTAAAGGAATATAATTCAAAACGTTTTAAGTGAAATAAAGCCAAACAATGCCTTGATAAAAGGCAGCGATGTCAATCGCAACCTTTTCAACCCTTTTTGTCAAGGTGCCGTGACTATTTGGCAGCCTCTCCCATGGCCACCACATAGTTTTCCCGAAACTTATCGATAGGTTTTCACAAGAGTTCATGATCGATCGAACAAACTCAAAGTGGGTAGATTTGTTTATCGGATGAAAGTCCAGCGTTGAACATCACCGCACTGGTGTTACTTGCTTAATCCGCCAGGTTTTTCAATTTCCGCGTGAAAGCGATACCGACCATGATAAGCGATTCCGGGTCAAGGTAGTCCTCGGCCTGTTTTTGATACAAAATGGAGCAGGTGGCGGGGAAATCTTCATCGCTGTCATTGAAAAGCAGCAGGATGTCGATCTTGGGCAGGGCTTTGAATTGCATGGCCAAATCGTAGGTGGCGCCGAATTCGCTGGGGATTCCGCCCAACTTGCGGGCCGCCTCCGACAGTTTGTCAAGGCGACCCGAATAATTAGCCACGATGGGTTTTTCCGCATCACTGGTGAAAACATTGACATTCGTGAACTGAGACGTTTTGTGGAAATCCTTGAGTGTGGACCACTCCTTGTTCTCGATGGGAGCACCGGGACACAGCAGCAGGTATTTGGAGAGCACCACACAAATCAAATAGTCGGGCCGTTCGCCGTTTGAATTTGTAATTCCCGCACTGGAGACGGTGTAATTTTCACCATAAAATGGAATGATGGCTTCCTGGCCGCGTATTTCCAAGCCAAGGGTCTCTTTGATGGATGAGAAATCGAGCTTGGATAGTTGACTGAGATAGTTTTCATAATTGGTCTCAAAAATCGAAGCGTCCATACTTAAATCCTCCCTTTTGCTCAAGTTGTGTTCGTAGGTTCCTACCATACGCCGGCGTTGGATGCATCCCCCATTTGGGGGATAAAGGGGATATAAAGAGACACCTCGTTCTATGATCCGATCGTTTACATGGATATCCACTCCTCAGGCGTACGCGCTTCACCGTCCTTGACCGTCCACAACAACGACTTCAGTGCCGACAGGTCTTCAAGCGGATCATCTTGAACAACGATCAGGTCGGCCCGCTTTCCGACCTCGACGGTTCCGATCAGCTTTTCGAGCCCCATCATTTCCGCCGGGATCCTGGTGGCCGATGAAATCACATCCATGGGAGGCATTCCGGCGCTGCCCAACAGCTCCATCTCCCGAATTGTGCTGGGGCCATGGAAAAAGTTGAGAAACACCGGCCAGCTTGAAGCGTCCGTGCCGACAACAATGGGAATCCCGGATTGGTGCATGGTCGCAATCGCCTTGGAGGAACTTGCCAGGCAGGCGCGGATCATTTTTTCGATGTTCATCATCCTTGTAATTGCCTTTAAAATAAAGGACGGCATCCAGCGGGGTGAGGAGTTACTAAAAAAGGTATCGTAGTACGCTTTCCACGCTTCGAGATTTCTCGCGGTTTGCAACAACGTGTCGGGAACCGTTAGTTTTAAAAACGGGTCGTCGAGCCTTTCCAGCTCAAAATTGACCAGCATCTGATCGAAGGTGCAGGACAGGGTTGTGGTCACATAGGTTCCCTGGCTCTTCATCCGGTCCAAAAAATCAGCTTTCGGCTGCTTGAATATAAAGCCGGAATGGACAAAGGTATGAACGCCCATGGAAAGCCCAACGGCCTGTTCCTTCTCTTTATAGGCGTGAATATAAATGGGCAGACCTCTTTTGGCGGCCTCATCGACGATAATTTTGCGTATCTCCTTCGAATGCAGCGGCCAAACATTCGATTTGCCAAAGCCTGTTTCCAGCATTGTTTTTACACCGACGATGTTATCCAGCCCTTCGTATTCCCGAAACAGGGCCTCGATGTCCGCCCTGCCGCCGGCGGGCCGCCATTGGGGGCCCCAATAAGCTGTCAGCATATCGTTATCCAGATAGCCGTTGGGCGGATAAAAGGCCGGCGCCAGGGCATATAAACGCGGCCCGATCCCGTCGGAATTCAAATAATCTTGAAACTCCCGCAACATGGGCGCAGCTATGGCGTTATCCAGAACCGTGGTAACGCCGCAGGCAAGATAGGCGCGCAATTGATGATAACGGTATTTTTGCAAAGTCTCGAGACTGTCTTCGCGGAAAACCGATCCCGGAACGCTTTGCAAATGGACGTGGGCATCGATCAGGCCCGGCATTACCGTTGCGCCCCCGACATCGAGCACGCGGATATTCTCGGCATCGATATCCCGGCCGATTTCCGAGATGATGCTGTCCCGGATATGAATGGATTGAGGTTCGGAATGGATCGCTCCCAATCCATCGATCAGACGGGCGTTTTTTATTAGCAGAGTATGTGATGTCGTCATAAACAGCCCCTATTATGGTTGTTGAACTTCCAGCTTAACGCCCACCGCCATTTTCAGCAAAAAGGTCAGGCAAAGCATACCTACTCCGTATATTCCACAGGAGATGATCAATTCGGCAACGGTGGGGATATACTCGTTCACCTGGTGCAGGGGCGAGGGGATGAACCCACCCGAAATCAAGCCAACGCCCTTGTCAATCCAGGTACCGACAAAAGTCATGATGCAGGCCACGACCAGTGTTGAAACACTTCTCCTGGCTGCAGGGAAAAGCAGCACCACCAGAGCCGATCCCATGAGAAAAACCGATACCCACATCCAGGGAACCAATGCTCCCTTGCCGTGAAGACCGAAATACAAGTAAATGAAATGATCCATATGACTTGGAATTTGCCCATAGAACACCACGAAGACCTCGCACAGCAAAAAGAACAGGTTTGCCAGCAATCCGTAAGTGACGATGGTGGAGAGCGTCTGCATGGCTTTTTGGCCGGGATCGAAGCGGGTAACGCGCTTCAAAACCATGCAAAGCAGAATCAGAAACGCAGGCCCGGATGCAAATGCCGAAGCCAGGAAGCGGGGCGCCAAAATGGCGGTCATCCAGAACCCCCTGCCCGGCAAACCACAATAGATAAAGGCCGTGACCGTGTGAATGGCAAAGGCCCAGGGGATGGAGACATAAATCAGCACCTTGACCCACTTTGGCGGGGCAATGCCGTTGCGCTCGGCCTCCAGAACATTCCAACCGATGACGATATTCAAAAAAAGGTATCCTGACAGAACGATGCTGTCCCATAGAAGAACGGAATGGGGTGTTGGATAAAGAAAAATGTTCAGTGCCCGCATGGGTTGTCCCAAATCCACAAAGAGAAAGAGGAAGCACATGCATATGGACGATACGGCCACAAATTCGCCAAGGATGGTTATTTTACCGAACGTCTTGTAATTGTGGAGGTAGTAAGGCAAAACCAGCATCACGGCCGAGGCCGCCACGCCAACCAGAAAGGTAAGCTGGGCAATATAAAATCCCCAGGAGACATCCCGTGACAGGCCGGTTATGGCCAACCCTACCTTCAATTGCCGGACATAAAGGAATAATCCGGTAAGAACGATCAGGGCCAGGAGCCCGATCCACCCCCAATAGCGTTTCCCTCCCGATAGTGAAATCTCAAGCATTACGCCTCCTTGTTTGTTTTAACAGCTAAACTGTTTCTATACACCCTGGCTATTAATCGGGAATTAATCGATGCCGAAGGTAGGCGTTCCCCGGGCCTGATCGTCGTTTCGGCCACATATGGCGTCTTGCTGCCTTGCTGCTTGAGGAGTGCCTTGCCCTCTTCCACCCGGACCATTTTGAGTAGCGTCGTAAAACGGTCCGGACCATTTTACGATGCTACCCCAAATGGTCCTTGGCCAAAAAATAAATTTAGTGTATAAAAAACAACATAATGACCGGTACTGCGCAATGGGAAAACATAGCGTTGCGTACCGCTGTTTAAAATAAACTATTAAAGCACGTATGGCTGCTGCCGGGGATATCTTCATGCAAAGGATTTATAACGATCTGATCAGGGAGCACCTTAACCAAAACAGACAAATGGTATTTGTCAGCGGTCCAAGACAGGTTGGGAAGACAACTTCCGCAAAAATGATTGATGAAAACGCCCTGTATATCAACTGGGATAATCAAAGCGACCGCATAAACATTACCGGAGGGCCTGGTAACTTGATCAGGGCGTACAACCTTGACTCCCTGGGTAAAAAGAACAGCCTTATTATTCTGGATGAAATTCACAAATACGGTAAATGGAAACAATTTTTGAAAGGTTTTTTTGACACCTACGGCACAGATTTCAAAATTTTGGTGACAGGCAGTGCCCGGCTCAATATTTACAAAAAGTCCGGTGACAGCCTTATGGGCAGATATTTCAACTATCGTCTTCATCCTCTGTCCGTTGCTGAAACGATTCATTCAGACATGATTGACAAAGAGATACGCAAGCCCCAAAATTTTCCGGACCAGACCATGAAAGATCTTCTGGAATACGGCGGGTTTCCGGAACCTTTTTTAAAAGCGGACAAGAGATTTTATAATAGATGGGGCAAACTACGGACGGAACAATTTTTCTATGAGGATGTAAGAGATCTGACCAACGTACAGGAAATTTCTTTAATAGAGACTCTGTCTGAAATCTTAAAGCATCAAACCGGCCAGCTTACCAATTACAGCTCGCTTGCAAAAAGCCTCAATATCTCTGTCGATACGGTAAAAAGGTGGCTGGTGATTCTTGAAAATCTTTATTATTGTTATTCGATTCGGCCCTATTTCAAAAATATACCTAAGTCTTTAAGAAAACAGCCCAAATATTTTTTATGGGATTGGTCGCTTATACCGGACAAAGGGGCGCGGCATGAAAACATAGTCGCTTCGCACCTGCTAAAAGCGGTCCATTACTGGACAGACTCCGGTTTAGGGGATTACGGGCTTTTTTATTTGAGGGATAAGGTAAAAAGAGAAGTTGATTTTCTTATAACCAAAGACAGTTCCCCCTGGATTCTTGTTGAAGTCAAATCATCTTCTTTGAAAAGAATTTCCCCCCATCTTGAATATTTCAGCAAAATTCTGGAAGTAAACCATGCATTTCAAGTTGAGTTGAATGGAGAATATGTTGATGAAGATTGTTTTTCCGTTCAAAAGCCCGTGAGGGTGCCTGCAAAAACATTCCTATCTCAGCTTGTATAATTGCCATTAATAATTTTATCGTATAAATTCAACGTAATATCGCTAAGCGGACAGTCCAGGCCGTCATTGATGCTGGACTTGCATCTTTCAAAGGTTTGGGTAACGCGCGGCAGGTTGCCGACCCTGGCATAGAGTCCCATCAATTTCCGGTAGATCGGTTCGGCATATTCATCGTGCATTAAATAGGTCTCGCCAAGCTCGATGCATCGATGCCAGGCGCCCTGCTTTTCAAACTGCCGGATCATGCTGTCCAGGTATTGCAGATACTTCATGCGAAGCGACTCACGTTCCTGAGTCAGCCATTCATCGTAAGGATCTTCTTCCAAAAGGGAGCCGCGGTATAAAGAGATGGCCTTCAGACCAAGCGCCAACGCTTGGTCGGACCGCGACTCGTCAATTACAGCGGCCTCGTCCACAACCTTTGCAAACGTGAGATAATCGATGCTGCCGTCCTTGCCGATCTCCAAACGGTACCCATCGCTGTTTCTCACAATATAGGCGGACGGCATACCTCGTTTAAGGTCCGGTTCAAACAGTTTCCGCAACGTATTCAGGGCCACATGCAACCTTGGGGTGGTGACCGCCGGATCCTCACCGGGCCAGGCCAGTTCCAACAACGTCTCTTTGGGAATCCATCCCTGCTCGTAATGGACGGCAAGATACTTGAACAAAATGGAGGCTTTGGCGCTACGCCATTTCCGCCCTGGAATCAATTGCTCACCGATAGCCACCGAAAAGCTTCCCAGACAGCGGATCCTCAGCGGAGCGGGAACCTTGTGCGGCATGGCCTTGAGCAAACGGTCCGTAGCGTGCCGAAGATCGGCGGCCCCATTGTTTCTCAGCATGAAAAGGGCGATATCCGCCTCCCGATCCGCATCGATAAAGACCCGTTCGATAAGCTCCCGGAACTTATTCCGATGGTGACACGCCACCAGAAGAGGAAGCAACCACGGGCGCTCGGGTTTTATCCATTTCTCATAGCCGTTCTCTTCGGCAATGGCCAAAGCGGTCTCCAGCTCACCAATCGCCCGGTCGGTGGCGGCGTTCCCGTTTTCGATTCCCGCCCGCAGCAAATGAAGCCTGAACAATTCAAACTGCAATATCCGTATATTCTCAGGACATCCATCTAAGACCCGGACTGCCCGTTGTAGCTGGCCGTTATTCAACAAAGCCTCCGCCAACCCTAACACCAGAGCGGCCTGGGCCGGCGCTTTTTTCATCTCCGAAGAGTTCAGAATTACCAATCCGTTTTCACAGGCCGCCGCAGCCTTTTCCCATTCCCCCTTGCTACCGTGGATCATGCCCAGGCATTCATGGGCCATGGCCTGTCCCCAGGCATTTTCATAGGCCGCAAATAAATCAAGGGCCGCCTCGGCATCCGAGCGGGCCTGGTCGGCAAGACCCACTCCCAACCGGTTCAAGGCACGCGCATGAAACAGCCAAGCATATTGACTGTCGTGGACCCCTTGTTTTTCAGCCATTGCCAGCCCTTTTTGTACATAGTCGCAGCCTTGACGATACTCTATCAGGTAGTACGCGGTCAGCGCCGTCTGTAAATAGGTGATCGGCAGGAAGTTATCCAACTTCATGTCCCGGAACGTCTCCAGCGCCTGCTGGTTCATGAAATCCGCCTTACGAAAATTTCCGGAAAGATGAAACCGGAAGGCATGACACAAACTAAACCATGCCCGGATAAGGGCCGCGTCAAAGATATCCGATACGGCAAATTTCTTCATAGCGGCATCGTAGTACTCGTCGGAGGCCTCCATATCCCCCATGATGGCGCATAAGAGAATCAGCAAGCCCCCCACTTCCAGCGGGAAAAAGGGATCTTTGTGGGGATGGTCCCAAAGGGCCGCCAATGCCTCTATGGCCTTGGCCAGACTACCTGTGAGATAGTGATGGAATCCGATCTCCTTGCGGCAACTGGCGATTCCGTCGGCGTCGTCCTCTTCCTTGAAAAGCTCCAAGGCGATTTGAAAATCGTGTATTGCCTTACGGATCTCTCCACCAACGGACATAATTTTTGCCCTGACGATCAGTACTCGGGCGTTCTTGGCGATCAGAGCCGGTGAGATCCTGTCAAAAACCTGTTTGAGGAAGGTGATGGGAATGTCTTTGAAATCGATGAGTGACAAACCGCTAAGAAGTCCACAAGCCTCATCGAAATGTTCACCAGCGACATAGTGATGCAGAGCACCTTGGATATCGCCTCTCTTTTCCATGGTTTTGGCAATATGCCGATGTAATTCCCGCACGGTTGGCTGGCCATACTGCCGGGCCAGCCGGTTGCGGAGAAAATCCTTCAAAAGAAGATGATATTGGTAGCAATCCCCACTCGCGTCGCGGGGGAAGGTGAGCAGGTGATTTCTGCTGAGGCGGCTCAGAATCTCATGGGACTTGCTTGTGTCGCAAACCTCATTGCAAATTTCAGAATCAAGCTGGGTAAGCAGGGAGGAGCGCATCATGAAATCCTGAATCTCACCTGGCAGATTTTCAATCAGATTCTCTTCCAGATACTCAAAGATGAACTTCCTGGGTTTGTCTATTTCAAAAAGCCCATCAACGGCCTCAGTTGAGGGGCATCCTTTAATGGCATTGAAGAAAAGCAGCAATGCAGCGGCCCAACCGCCGGTTTTGGCGTAAAGCGTGTCTGCCTGTGAAGGATCGATGCGAACATCGAGAAGCTCCCGGTAAAGCCGGTTGATCTCATTGCAATTGAAAGCCAAATCCTCTTCGCCCAGCTCGATGATATCGGTCGTGGCGCGGTAGCGGGAGAGCTTCAGGCCGGGTTCCATGCGGCTGACGATGACCCAATGGAATGTTTTCGGCATTCGGCCCAGCAGGAACTCAATCGCGTCGAGAATCTCAGGATTCTCCTGGATCAAATAATAATCGTCCAGGACGATGACCATCTGCCGTAAAAGACGCCTTTCCACTTCACAGATAAAGGAGGTCAGTAGTTTCCGGCGATGTTCCTTCGACGTCAATGGAGCGGCGAGCTTCGGCCGCAAGTCCACGCCAAACTCCGGCTTATGCCTTTGAATGCCTGCAAGCAGATGGGCCATGAAGGTGGGCAGGTCACCGTCCGATTCATCGAGGTTGTACCAGATACTATCCGCATCCAAATCGGATACGGTTTGCGCCGCCAGCGTACTTTTTCCGTAACCGGCGCCGGCAATAATCAAGGCCAGTTTCTTATGCGCGATTGCTTTCAGTTGCTCTTCAAGACGCGGGCGACGGAGGGTATGCGTTGTGTAAGGGCTTGTCAACTTGGATTGCAGAATGGGTCGGTTGGCTTTCATTTATTATCATCGCTGTTGGTAGGCCCTTGGCTATTACCCCGTGACACGAATAAAAAATCCTCTAATAAAAAGGAGAGTTCTTCGTACCTCACCAGGTAGGCAATCTCACCTAAGGAACGCCCCCCTCCTTCAGCAACCAGGCATAAGTCATCCCCGGCCCGATGCATTTCCATCCATCGTGGATTAATTGAAGACCGGTTTCCGTAAAGTCGATCCCCTCGATCCGATCCACGATATGAACGGTATCGTTTTCATCAAGCCAAAAAGAAACGGCAATGCCGGCCTTATGAAGAAGGACGCGGCGACCGGTGCCATCCTGAAAGAGCCGTTGGGTTCCTGGAGAAAACTCCATCTTGTTTCCCATACCGGGCGGTCGCCCTGCTCAGGCGATATCCTCGACCAAAACAGCCAAGGGGTCAATGCAACAATCGCCTGATTTAGGTTTTACACCAGCGATCCGGCCAGCTTGACGGCTTTTTCACGGACCGATTCCGGCAGTTCGGCAGGAACGGTACACCCCCCCACAAACAGCGGCTCAACCTTTTCGGCCAGCAAAAAGCCGGCAAAGCGGTCAAAGGCGGCAAAAATGCCTTCGACATTGTTCTCGTAGGTACCTCCACCGGTGGCCAGGAGCCCGATGCGCTTGCCTTTCATCAAAGAAGCATGGTTGGGCTGGTGGTAGTTGGTCACCAACGCATAATTTCGGTCGATCAGGAGCTTGATTTGGGCCGTGAACCCCCAGAAATAAACGGGCGAGGCAAACAACACCGCATCGGCATCCATCATTTTCTCCATGATATCGATGGCGTCATCCTTCTGAATGCAACCAATGCTATCGGTTTTCTCCTTGCACTTGCCGCACCCCATGCAGCCGCCGATGGTTTTATCGTTCAAATAGATTCTCTCGACGGTATGTCCCAGAGTGGTCAGTTCCTCCTCGACCCACCCCAACACCGTGGCCGTATTTCCTTTTTTCCTGGCGCTGCCCAAAAGTGTTACGATTTTCATTGATGATGTTCTCCTTAAATGATTGATTGGTGTGAACGATAAAATAATCAGCAGAAGGAATCTGTCCAGTCAATCAGGTCAATCGCATTTATCATGCGGTAACTGATAAAATATCGAACGGGCAACAAACATGGCAAAAAAACAATCCACCGAAGAAAAACTGGCGACGCTCAGGCAACTGAAAAACGCCCCCCTTGTGCCGGAAACCGAGAAAACCCTGGGTAAAATGCTGGGCCTGGCCAACAACATTCTGGTCGCCAAGGCGGCGACGATCGCCGGACATCACGGCATCGACGCCTTGATTCCGAACCTGCTCGAAGCCTTCGACCGGTTTTGCGACAATCCCGTCAAACGCGATCCCGGATGTTTGGCCAAGGAGGCCGCCATCGCAACGCTGGACCAGATGGATTATGGGGACGCCGCCATTTTTCTGAGGGGCATTAAGTGGATTCAGGCGGAACCGGCCTATGGCCGGCCGGTGGATACAGCGGCCGGCATGCGCGGGCAATGTGCCTTGGCCCTGGTACGGATAGGCTACGCGGATGCGGCGCTTGAGCTTGCCGAGCTTCTGGTCGATGCCGAGTCACAGCCACGCATCGCGGCGGCACGGGCGCTGGCGGGGATTTCCCGCGATCAAAGCGAACCGTTGTTGCGCCTGAAAGCGCTCATGGGCAAATACCCTATGTTTCTAATCGACAAAAACGAATCGCGACCCGGCCATGAAAACAGCCAAACAAATTATTCCATTGTTGATTCTGATGGCGCTCATCCTGTGCCACTGTAGCTTCAGCGGGCCGGGCCATTGTCGTCCGCATTGGCTGACGCCGGCGGAGCGGCAGTCTTGGCGGATACTGATCGATAAAAAGGATAAGCTCAGCGCCACACTGACGGTTATTGCGCCGTACAATCATGCTGTTTTCCCACCGGAAATCGCGGCGCCCACCTTTCGCTGGAAGGATCGATCCACACAAGCCACCCGTTGGCTGATCGCATGGGGTGTCGGCGATGAAGAGCAGATCCCCCTATCCATTACCGATAAGTCTGAATGGACGCCTGATAAACCGACATGGGAAATCCTCAAGGCACGATCCACGGCCGGGCCGGCACAAATCACAATCTTCGGAGTTATGCCGACACCAACGAAAACCCTCATCTCCCACGGCCGGGTGTATTTCTCCACATCGAAGGATCGCGTGGACGCATCCATTTTTTACCGCCAGGTGCCGCTGCCGTTTGAAGCCGGAACCCGCGGCATCCGCAAAATGAAGTGGCGCATGGGAGACATCGCATCCTATGACGCGCCGTCGATTGTGATGCAAAAATCTTCCACCTGCGCCTGTTGCCACTTGTTCTCTCGGGATTCACGCGTGATCAGCATGGAGATGAATTATCGAAATGACAACGGCGCCCAATTTATTGCGCCGGTCGAGAAAACGATACGGCTTTCGGACGAAAATTTCATGACCTGGAGCGACTTCCCCAAACCGGACCTGCTGCCGCCGACGCGGGGATTGTTCGCCAAATTGTCGCCCGACGGCAAAACCCTGGTCGGCACGGTCAACGAGATATCCTTTTTTGCTCTGACCAATGACCGTGCCTTTTGCCAGCTTATGTTTCCGACCTATGGCATCCTGGCCTGGTACGATATCGGCTCCCGGCAATTCAGGCACCTGCCCGGGGCCGACAACATCGACTTTGTTCAGACCGATCCCAATTGGCGTTGGGATGGGAAACAGATTGTTTTTGCCCGCGCGCAAAAACACAACGCCTATCACGACGATATCACCGATATCCGTACCCGTAGGGAAAATGCCGGCATTCATGCTCTTAACAAGCGGTATCCGATTCGGTTCGATCTTTACCGAATGGCATTCAATAACGGCCGGGGCGGCGTTCCCAAGCCCATAGAGGGGGCGAGCCATAATGGCATGAGCAACTATTTCGCCCGGTTCTCGCCGGATGGCCGATGGATTGTTTTCACCCGCAGCCGGTCCGGCATCATGCTTCAGCCGGACAGCGAGCTTTATATGATTCCCGCCGCGGGGGGCATTCCCAGACGCATGCGATGCAACCGCAAGCGTTTCAATTCCTGGCATGGGTTTTCTCCCAACGGGCGGTGGATGCTGTTTACTTCCAAGGTCAATTCGGATTATACGGAGATCTTTCTGACCCATATCGATGAGAAGGGCATGGACAGCATTCCGGTGTGCCTGTCGCGGTTTAGTGACGACCATCTGGCCGCCAATGTGCCGGAGTTCGTCGATCTTCCGGTGGACGCCATCCATCGAATCGTTCCGCCGGGCGATTAGCAAAAACGAACAGGAGAAAAGTAATGCAAAAATGGAGAGTTCTTATTGTGGTGGTTGCGCTACTGGCGGGTTGCTCCGCTTTCAAAGCCGCCGAGCTGGATCGAAAGTACGGTCCCGTGCAGACCAAGGTAGATCGCCTGGTGGCGGCCCACACGCCGGGTGAGGTATCCTTCCATAAGGATGTGCAGCCAATTCTGGAAAGGCGTTGCAGCGTTTGCCATAGCTGTTACGATGCCCCCTGCCAGTTTAAAACAACCTGCTTCGAAGGCATGGAACGCGGCGGAACCAAAATGCTGGTTTATAATTCAGCCCGGGTGACCGCCGATCACCCCACACGGCTGCATATCGATGCGGAGTCGGCCTGCGGATGGCGTGAGCTTGGGTTCCACCCGGTACTCAACGAAAGAAACCAGGTGCCGGAGGTTCAGCTTGAGAACTCCCTTTTGAATCTGATGCTGCAACTTAAAAAAGACAACCCCCTGCCGCAAAGCGATTTGCTGCCGGAAACATTCGATATCGGCCTTGACCACAATTATATCTGCACCACGGCGGAGGATTTCGAAGCGTACAAGAAAAAATACCCCCTATGGGGCATGCCTTATGCGCTTCCCGCCTTGACCGACACCGAACGCGAAACGCTCTTGGCCTGGTTACGCCAGGGCGCCCGAGTTACACCCAAGCCGCCCACATCGAAAAAGTCCGCCCGGATTGTCAAGCAATGGGAAGCATTTCTAAACGGAACCTCGCTAAAGGAGCAATTGATGTCTCGCTACCTTTACGAGCACCTGTTCATCGGCCGCATCCATTTCAACGCCCTGCCCGCGCGAGAATTCTACCGCCTGGTTCGCTCAAAAACGCCGCCGGGTGAGCCGGTGGTCGAAATCAACACGGTCAGACCCTACGACGATCCAGGGATCGATCCATTTTACTACCGGTTGCGCCGGTTCGACGCCACCATAGCCGTCAAGGATCACACGGTCTATCGAATGACCGCCGATAAAATGAAGCGCTACCGGGAACTGTTCCTGAACGACGATGTCGTGGTTACTCAACTGCCTTCCTATGATCCGGCCACCACCGCCAATCCGTTCAAGATCTTTGCCGAACTGCCGGCGCACTCCCGCTACCGGTTCATGCTGGACGATGCCCGTTTTTTCGTGGAAGGGTTCATCAAGGGGCCCGTCTGTCGCGGCCAGGTGGCCCTGAATGTGATCAACGATCATTTCTTTGTGGCTTTTTTCGATCCGGAAAAGGATACGATCAGCAACGATTCCCGATTCCTGAACGATGTCAGCGATCTGTTGAGTATTCCGTCGGAACGTAAAAGTACCCTGCGTTTACTGAGTACCTGGCACCATTATGCCGACCTTCAGAAGCAATACCTGGTTGCCAAGGAAAAATATCTGATGGGAATGAATCCCGATAATATCGGCAACGATATGGGCTTTGTCTGGAATGGGGACGGTGTCAATGACAATGCTCTTTTGACGGTGTTCCGGCATTTCGACAGCGCCAGCGTGGTCAAGGGATTCGTCGGCAAGATGCCCAAAACTGGGTGGGTGGTGGACTATCCCCTGTTCGAGCGCATCCATTATCTACTGGTGGCCGGTTTCAACGTCTTCGGCAATTTAGGCCACCAGTTGGAAACGCGGTTGTATATGGATTTTCTGCGTATGGAAGGGGAGAACAATTTTCTCGGTTTCCTGCCCATCGAAGAACGCCGGGAGCTTTGGGCCGACTGGTATAAGGACGCTCGCAAGGGGTCCGAGAATTATCTGGATCAGCAGTTCCGTGGGCTCCAGCGCACCACCGGCATCGTTTATCGCACTGATGACCCGAAGGCTGAGTTTTTCGGAAAATTGATGGCTCACGCGGGCAAGGCCACCAATCCGCATGACTGTCTGAATCGCTGTGGCGCCGATGGTTGTTCCGATAACGGCGCCGGCCCGGAGCAACTGCGGGCCGACAAGGCCATGCGCAGGGTCGCCAACATGCGTGGAGATGAGGTCCAGGTCCTGCCGGACGTGACTTTTGTCCATATCGTCACCGACGAGAAAAGCGAAGACCTGGCGTACACGATCATCCGTAACAAGGCGCTCAGCAACAACTCGATGCTGTTTCGAGAAGACCACCGACGGATTCCCGAGAATGACACCCTCACCGTGGTCAGGGGGCATGTGGGGAGCTATCCGAATGCCTTCAGCCGCATTCCCATTGACGAGATCGAAACGCGTATCGAGCGCTACCTGAAAGTCAGGGACAAGTTGGACTACTACAACTTTGCCAAACAGTACGGTATCCAGCGCAACAATCCCATTTTCTGGCAGGAGTCCGACTGGCACTACCGCAAGTTCCTCGAAGAAAAACCGGTTGAGGCCGGGGTGTTCGATATGTACCGCTTTCACCGCATTGCCGAGAAGACCAATGCCGGATTTTCCTGGTGACTTCAACCTAAATTAGACGATTCAAATTTTGGTTCCCATGAGAATCGTATGATTTATAATGTATTGCGCCATAATGACCTCCCAAAATTTGAAACCCGTTGGGTTTGCCGATCTTACCGCATCTACGGCGTTGGATGCCTTCCCGCATAGCCTATATAGCGGAAAGACACCCGCCTTGTATATGCGGCAAGCTCGGCAACCGCCTAATTTAGGTGATAAAATCCAAAACCATGGGCCATATTTCGGTTTGAGAATTTCTACAGGCAATCAATCTATCATGATTGTAGTCTTCCGAAAACCCTTCCTCTTTTGAGCATAAAACAAATTTCTTTTTAACGCTGCCCAGTGACAGAAACAATTTTTCACAGCCATTCGGAGGCGCGATATAGTCCTTACTTCCAGCTATCAGAAATGCAGGTATTTTAATGTCCTTCATTGCGCGGTAATAGTTAAACCCATCTTTGCCAATCCATTGGCCGGCCCGATTCCATTGGCACCATTGCTTTAGGAAAGCTGAGTTTTCATCTTCCGGACCAAGACCAAATGCAGGGCCTGGGACTTTACCCAAAAAAGAATCGAGTATCGGAACAAATCCTACGATCAGCTTTCCGATCCATTTTTTGCCCACTTCAGTTGTTTGAGACCCAATTCCAACGATTCGTTGGGTTTTGTGCCGCTGTTGAGGATTTCTCGCCAGATACATTAACGGCAAAAAACCTCCACCGCTATTCGCCACCCAAATACAGGATTTCTCATTTGTTTTTCCCAACACGGTTTTAATCACAGTGGGGACATCGTTGAGTGCAAAATCTTCGGCATCCGGGTAGAGAGCGCCGTATTTACTCTGCCCGTGCCCCGACCACTCGTAAACCCAACAATCAAATCCATTATAACTCAAGTAAGTGGCCAACTTCGCACAAGTCAGTGCATTCGAAAATGTCCCATGCGTTAATACCACCGGCACATTATTATTCAAGGGAGCCGGGTATCGATACAACGCAATGGAATTGCCTTTTTCACCATTAATGAAAGAGGGTTGTGGCAAGGTATTATTTTTAAACGCCAAACTCAAATCCACAACTTCCCCTATGTTAAAAGGCAGGACAATCGCATGTAAACCAAAAATAGGAGCTTATTATCGCAGGCACGGCCAGCTCCTGATATGGTTGAACACTTGTCAATAAAAAAAGCTATCCATACCAAGAAAATTGGGTCGATGCTTTTCATCAAGCGTTTGGATAGAGGCGGGGTTTGCAATAACGACGGTTGAGCACTCTGATATTCGCGGGTTGGATACCGCCTGAATAGGCTTCGTCGTGGAGCTGCCTCGATCTACAAGCTGGAGTTTCGGCTGTAAGGCTTATTCCGATAGGAGCGACGAGGGTTCCCCGAACCGCAACCGCGCCCCTATCCAAATGCTCGATGGCTATCTTGGTTTTTTGATAAAGCGAGTCCTTCCGCTTTCTTTTATGATGAATTTGTTTGCCGAGAATTCTTCTCCCAGCTTCTTGAGCCGGAGCGGCAGTCGCGCTTCTCTCGCCGTCGCTAATTTGCTCCCAGCGTGGAAATTCAAGGCTGTCAAGGCTGCGAGCACAGCGAGCACCCTTTAGGGCTTGGCCTTGATAGGCCTGGGTTTCCACGCTATAAAAGCAAACTATTGGCGGCGTCCATTTCAATATTTAAACCGCTATTGGAACAGTACGGGCAATGGCCCATATGAAGCCGGCCAATTCGCGCGCGATAGCGGTGACGGTCAGGTTATGGCTCTTGCCCCTTGCGACCAAGCTATGGTACCGGCCGCACAGCCGCACCTGCGCATTCCATGCGATTTCCAGCACTTCTTCGGGCAATCCCTCCTGGCGCTTACGGATAGCCTTACTTTTCCGAGCAGGCATGCGATAGGCTTGTGCCGATTCGATTAATGCCCGACGTGCATGGCTATTGCCGGTTTTGGTAATAGCGCCTCTTTTAACGCTTGGACCGCTTGAATGTTCCGACGGTACCAAGCCCAGAAAGGCCATTAGTTGGGTGGGCTTGTCAAAGCGAGTCAAATCTCCCAATTCAGCAACGACGATTACCGCACTAAGCATACTGATCCCCCTGAGCGCTTGCAGGGCTTTGACAACCGGAAGAAGACGCCAGGTCTGGCAGGACCCCACAATTGTCTTTTCGATTCGTTTGAGGCGGATCTCATGATTTTCCAAAGCGTCCAGATACTCGGTAAGGGCGATCTGCTGGACCGGATGCGGCATCTTTAGTGACGTAAGCCAATTTAAATGGGCCTTGCTCCATTTGCTCTTACCCGAATAGCTGAGCCCTTGTCGCAGCACGAATGCATTGATCTGTTGCTTGATCTTTTGACGTGCCGTGACGATATCTTTTCGAGTACGAACCAGGTCACGAATAGCTTCATCGATTTGATCGGGTACATATACCGGCGTAAGATCGCCGGAGCGGTGGAGCGTTGCTAGGTTGGTTGCATCGCGGCGATCGTTTTTAACCCGATCACCCGCTTTTTTGGGTATCAGTGCCGGGGCCACGACAACGCAATCGATCCCCTGGCTTGTTAAATGCCTGTATATCGGGTACCCGCAGGGACCTGCTTCATAGACACAATGCAATTCACTATTTGTTGAAATTAGCTTGCGCATGACTTTGTCAATCTGTTCCAAGTCATTGTGGATTTTGCCATACACCCGGACATTTCCGTCCCGGCCTTCATCGGCAATTGCAATGGTAATCGAATCTTTATGGACATCCAACCCAACATATTTTACTATTTTGCTCACGGCCTGCCTCCTTGATTTTGGCTCTGTAGTTAAGGTTTGATGAAACGCTTACTATAACCCACGCTTTCAAGGTATGGCAGGCCTTTTTATTGTCGGTGGTGGTTCGCGTTCAACCATATTGTCTACAAGAAGAAACCTGAATAAGGGTATTTGCGGGAAGCTGAAGGCTATCGGTATCGAAATGAAATAACAGACGATTGCGATAGCCAAATCATCCACCGGACTTGTGGGAGCGGTCCATGACTGCGATAAAAATGGTCGCAGGCATGGCCGGCTCCTACGGGCAGGGCAGGGAGTCGGCGACGAATTCTCCTCGCTCCGGGGATTCGTTTGCCTCTCCGGCAGGGCAACCGTGTTTGGAAAATCGCTCTATTTGATCCCCCTCACCCCGGCCCTCTCCCTCAAGGGGCGAGGGAGCACCATCCGGAGATCTCATAATAACCGGAAACCAGAAAAAGCCTTATCTGGTATCTTCACCGGCCAAGCCGCTCATATCAGCATTGAGAGAGGTCCAGTGGTGTTCCAGTTTGCGGGCAATCTCATCCACGGGCTCATCACCGTCAATATCCCTACCGTAGGGATCGAGGCCCATGGATGCATATATATTCGCGGTCGAATTTTGCATGTTGGCATATGCAAGATCGAACTTGATTTCCCTCAGGAGAAAATTCATCCGTTCACGAATATACGTCTGGCGACTGATAGCATTGGTCCGGTGCCCGGCGCCTATCTGTTCGAGAATTTTTTTCTGAACGTTGTATGTCTTACGCGCGGTTGCAAACTTGCGACGTGAGTGTTCGTGGCGCAAACGGCTGATGTGCACCTCGGTGATAACAGCCATGGTAATGGCAAGCGATTGCTCGCGGAGGAGTTCACTACGCGCATCCACGGCCTTTTTTCTATCGTCATAACTGCATGCCTGAATCATGTTCCAGCTTACTTGTGCACCCCAGGCGGGCCAAAGGTTGTTGTACAGGTAATCATTGCTATCGTAATTAACACCGCCAAAGAAGCGCAGACTCGGCAGCATCCTGAGCAATTCCGCCTTGGCCTCCTGCTTGTTTATCCTCTCTTCATAAGCGGCTTCCCGTAGCTCCGCACGACAGTGCAGAGCGGTATCGACCATCTCCTCGATATCGACGGTGAGTTGCATGCCGTCGTCACGCTTCGGTATGGCCAGATAAAACCGCTGACCGGGAGTAAGATTCATCAGTGTGGCCAGTTGCCGTTTTGAAACGACAAGCTCACTTTCCAATTTTTGGATCTCTTCCTTGATATTGAGAAGTTCCCGCTGATAGGTCAATGCCGGAAGCGGCGAAACCTTGCGGTGCTCATACGCCTCTTCCGCGGACGAAAGCGTGTCGTTGACTTCTTCTTCGAGATCCTTGAGCTGGGTGATCAGGCGTTGCGCGCTGACCGCGCGCCAGAAAGCGGTGCGAACATCCTCGATGATGCGGGTGGCGATCTTGCGTCTGCGTTCATTGGCGATCATCACCCGATCGGCCTGTTGCTTGGCGCGAACGTATGAGAGACCGAAGTCGAGGACATCCCAGCTAAGCTGGAGGTCCGTTGAAAACGTATCCCTCTCGGAAGATGTCGAGGCGACCAGGGACTCCTCTCCAACTTCACGTCTCCCGAGCAACTCACTGGATGAAGCGCCGCTATAATTCCCCCTCCCGTTAAACCCGGCATTGGCGACCAGCTTGGGGAGCATGTCCCAGGACGTTAATCCTAATTCACTTGACCGCAACGCCTCCTCCATCACCGCGACCTTGTAGTCAAGGTTGTATTTCAACGCCCGGGCCATCGCGTCATACAGCGTGATGTCGCGCATCACGGGGTCCTGATTTGTGGTAAGCTCGCTTAATCGGCTTTGTACCTGCTCGTCGATCTCGTCAGGTGTGAATGGCGTTGGTGTAACGGCACAACCTGACATGATCACCAATAGGATCGCTACAATACATAGACGTTTCACCATAGACTCCTTTTTTGAGTTGACGACAATCTATACTTTTTAGAGCTCTATCCCCCCATTTCCTGACGATTCAGCGCCATGGCAAACTGTTCGATGGCAGAAGAAAAATCATCACGCCCAAGATTGACCGGCTCATTTTCAATGGCGGTTATTTCTCCCGTTATTGTATCCACGGCAAAAGTCTGGACGATATAGCCACCATCCTTTGTGGTGCAGGTGACACGCAAGGCGAATTCCTCAATACCGGCCGGGGCATGGGCCACAATGGAGCCGTCTCCGCAAATGGATATCCACCTCGGCAGCGCCCGTCCGTCGGCCATGGTTGCCTGTATCTCCTCGAAGAGGAAACGTCGATCCGAGTTTTCTTCCGTAAAGTGAATGTTGATGTAGGCCATATCGTTATCGAACATGGTTTCAACCACAAAGGCGCCATCGAACGACTGCGAAATATCGGAGGAGAAGCTTTCCCCTGTCCAGGACTGCGTATTGCCCCTTTTCCCGGTCTGGACAAAGGGAGTCAGCTCGTCATGATGGGGATCGGCATCCTGCCAGAAGCCGGTGTCCCTGACATGTATGGACCGGATACCATTGAGATGATTGGCACCATTCACGGTTTTGAGGATGATGCCTTCGCCCGAGATAGAATCCGCATGCGTTCCCTCGCCAACATCGGTGGACGAAGGCGGAGGTGGCGGCATGCCGGGATCTCCGGATACCCCGGAAGTGACAGGGTCTCCGATCAGTGCATTCATGTCAAAACCTGGGAGAGATCCGGCATAGTTCTCGTTGGCGGGATCGGAAACATTGCCCGCCTGGTCGGTTTGAACAGCAGTGATCTCCCCATCGGGTTGCGGCTCGGACGAGGAAACCGTGTAGTTGCCGTTCTCATCCACCACCGCCGTTCCCGTGGAGCCGTCGGGGAAAGTAACCGTGACCGTCGCGCCCGGCTCCCCTTCCCCGGAAACATTGACCGTGCCATCGGGATTGGTTGTCACCGTTTCGATGGTCGGCGCTGCCGGCGGTGTGATATCTACGTAATCGGCGGTATCTTCTTCGGATGTGTTGCCGGCCTCATCTTGCTGAGAAGCGGTGATTTCGCCCGATGTCTGCGGGTTTTCCGAAGTAATGGGGCCATAGTTGCCGTTCTCGTCCACTACCGCCGTGCCCGTGCTGCCGTCGGGAAAGGTAACCGTAACCGTCGCGCCCGGCTCCCCTTCCCCGGAAACGCTGACCGTGCCATCGGGGTTGGCTGTCACCGTTTCGATGACCGGTGCTGCAGGCGGTGTGACATCTACGTAATCGGCGGTATCTTCTTCGGATGTATTGCCGGCCTCATCCTGCTGAAAAGCGGTGATTTCGCCCGATGTCTGCGGATTTTCCGAAGTAATGGGGCCATAGTTGCCGCTCTCGTCCACTACCGCCGTGCCCGTGCTGCCGTCGGGAAAGGTAACCGTGACCGTTGCACCCGGTTCGCCGGTTCCCGAAACATTCACGGTGCCGTCCGGATTGGGCGTTACCGTCGCGATGTCCGGTGCTTCCGGTGGCGTGGTATCAAGGTAATCGGCGGTATCCTGCCCGGATTCGTTACCGGCTTCGTCGGTCTGGGTTGCGATCATCTCGCCCTCGGTCTGCGGAGTGGTGGAAGTGATCGGCCCGTAGTTGCCGTTCTCATCCACTACCGCCGTGCCCGTGCTGCCGTCGGGGAAGGTAACCGTTACCGTGGAGCCCGGCTCGCCGGTGCCCGAAACGTTGACGGTGCCATCGGGATTCGGCGTCATCGTATCGATGGTGGGCGGTTCCGGCGGCGTGGTATCGACAAAGGAGAAGAGGTCGTTATTGGTATTGTTCAGGGCGTCGGTCTGGGTCCCGGTGATATTGCCTGTGGTCTGGGGGGTGTCTGAAGTTACGGTAAAATTGCCGTCGGAGTCAATAATTGTCGTGCCCGTGGAGCCGTCCGGGAAGGTGATGGTGATTTCAGCACCGGGTTCTCCTGTACCGCTCACGGTCACGGTGCCGTCGCTGTTCTGGTCCGCGCCCGCGATGTCCAGCGGGTCGGTCACCCCTTCAATGGTCATGGTCAGGGTCTGTGTGGTGGTACTGCCGTCACCGTCTTTTGCCTCATAGGTGTACACATCGGTGATGCTCTGGCCCGTGGCAAGCTCTTTCACCGTGGTGGAGGTGTTGTCCACAAAGTAGTCATAGGTGCCGTCGGCGTTCAGGGTGAGGCTGCCGTAACTTCCGGTGACAGCCGTGCCGAGATTGCCGGCATCGGGTGTACCCGTGCCTGCCGCCACCCCGGATACGGGATCTGTGGCGGAACCGTCAGCGCCAAAGTTGTCGTTGGCCGTGACATCGCCTGTGGCTGCACTGGTATCGCCGGCGGTAATGGTGCCGGTGTCGGCCACGGTGAAGGGCGCGTCATCCACGATCTCAACGGCCAGGGTGCCGCTGGCCTGGGAGCTGTTGGTGTCGGTGAGAACCAGGTCAAAGGCATCCTGAACAGAGGCGCCTGCATGGTCCAGGGCACCGGCCAGTGTGTAGGTGTAGGTGATTTCTCCTGTGGTGTCGTCGTAGGCGGAAATGGTCAGCGTCCCCTTGGCTGAAGTTAAAGTAATCGGTGTGCCCGACGCATTATCCAGGTCTGTCTTGGTCAGCGAAAGTACCGTGCCCGAGTTATAGGTGATTTCCAGGGTACTTAAGGGGAATGTGGCATGGGTTACGGCATAAAAGGTGCCGGTCACAGCATCACCGGTTTCACTTTCCGTGCTGCCGATGGTGTCCAGGTCGGCTTCTTCCACAAACCCGTCGGTGCCGTAGGTGGTGTTGTCGGCCAGGTTGAGCAGGGCCGGCACCCCTTTGATGGTATTGGTCAAGGTGGCGCTGGAGGTGTCGCCGTCACCGTCGGTGATCACATAGGTAAAGGTATCCACAAGATCAGGATCAGTAGGCAGCAGGCCTGTTACAGCGGTATTGGAAAAATCCGGGGTGTAAATATAGGAGCCGTCATCATACAGTTCCAGGGAACCATAGGTGCCTGTGATGGTCACAGACCCCGAGGTCAAAAGCTGGGTTCCGCCAGCTGTTGAAGACACGCTTGTTATGCTGGCATAATCCGCACCCGTGGTGTCTGCACCGCCGATGTCGTCAATAAGGTTTCCTGAGGCAGAACTTGTGGCAAGCCCGCTCTGGTTGACGGTTTCACTCACATCATTCACCGCTGTGGGGGTATCATCCACAACAGTGATATCAAGGCTGTCGGTGGCTGTTGAACCGTCAATATCCGTGAGTGTGACCGTGAGGCTGTCAGTCACGGCCCCGCCGGAGTGATCCGCATAGGCTGTGAGTTCATAACTGTAACTGACAACGCCTGTGGCAGTATCAAACCCTGTGATGGTCAATTCCCCAAACATGCTGCCGGCTGTTGCACCGGTCAGGCTGCCCGAAGAGATGACACTGGTGCCGTTGATCGCAAGGCTGTCAAGCCCGTCCCCGGCTTTGATGTTAAAGGTGCCGGTCACGGTTTCACCGGTGTCGGCCGGCGTGGAACCAAAGGAGAGGTCGCTTTCTTCCACACTGCCTTCGGATGTGCTGTCAAGCCCTGTGATGGTGGCCGGATCATCGGCACCGATCACCGTGATGGTCAAGGTGGCCGTTGAGCTGTCCCCGTCACTGTCTGTGATTTCATAGGTGAAGGTGTCCGTTGCGGTTTCTCCGTCTGCCAGGGCCTGGACTGCGGCAGAACCGTTATCCAGCAGGTAGGTGTATGTCCCGTCGGCATTGACAAGCAGCTGGCCGTAGGTGCCGTCAACGGCATTGCCCACGTTGCCGGCCAGGGGCGTCCCGGTCCCTGCAATAACGCCGCTGACCGGGGTGGTGGTGGTGTCTGCCCCAAGGGTGTCATTGTCTGCCACATTGCCCGTGACGGTATCCACGGCCGCAGCAGCCGTGACCGAAGCCGGTGTGTCGGCTGCGGCGGCTGGGGTATCATCGGTGATGGAGATGTCCAGGGTGTCGGTGGCGGTTTCAGCCCCTGTGGCATCCGCGTCCGTGGCCGTGATGCTGAAGGATTCGGTTACGGTGCCGCCTGAGTGGTCCGCGTTACTGGTCAGGGTATAGCTGTAGCCCACCACCTTTGTGGCGCTGTCATAGCTGGTGATATCCAGGGTGCCGTAGGTGCCGGTTACACTTGATCCCACAAGATCGGCCACGGCAATGGTGGTACCGTCAATGGTCAGGGAGGCCAGACCGTCGCCTGCGGTAACAGTAAAGCTGCCGGTGGTGGTTTCACCGGTGCCCGACGCATTGGAGCCTGCGGCAAGATCCGCTTCGGTTACGGTGGTGTCGGGATCGGCGTTAATGCCGGTGATGGTGACATCGTCGTCGGCCCCGGTGACGGTGACGGTCAGGGTGGCCGTGGCCGTGTCGCCGTCGCTGTCGGTGATCTCATAGGTGAAGGTGTCGGTGGCGGTTTCGCCGCCTGCAAGTTCCAGCACCGCTGCCGAGTCATTGGCCAGGGTGTAGGTGTAGCTTCCGTCGGCGTTCAGGGTCAGTGAACCGTATGTGCCGGCCAGGGCCGAAGCCACATTAGCGACGTCCGGGGTGCCGGTGCCCGTGGCAACGCCTGTCACCGGAGTGGCTGTGGTGTCTGCGCCCAGGGTGTCATTGGCTGCCGCATCGCCGGTCACATCTACCGTGCCCGCAGTGATGGCGTTGGTGTCTGCCGCAGCCGTGGGCGTATCATCGGTGATGGTAATGGTCAGGGTGTCGGTGTCGGTCTCCGCCCCTGATGCATCGGCGTCCGTGGCAAGGATGGTAAAGTCTTCGGTTACCGTGCCGCCCGTATGATCGTCGCTCGAAGTCAGTTCATAACTATAGCTGACGATACCGGTGGCATTGTCATAGGATACAATGGTCAGGGTTCCCAGGGAACCTGCTACGGTAGCACCGTTGAGTGATCCCGCCGCAATGGTTGTGCCGTTGATGGTCAAGGATGCAAGACCGTCCCCGGCAGTCACCGTAAAGGTGCCGGTGGTCGTTTCCCCGGTGCCTGCGGCATTGGAGCCCGTGGACAGATCCGTTTCCGTAACCGTGCCTTCGGAAGTGCCTTCAAGCCCTGTGATGGTGACACCGTCATCGGCACCGGTGATGGTGACTGTCAGCTCTGCCGTTGAGGTATCACCGTCACTGTCGGTGATCTCGTAGGTGAACGTATCGGTGATGGTATCGCCTTCGGCCAGGGCCAGCACCGCCGCCGAACTGTTGTCCAGGGCATAGGTGTAGCTGCCGTCGGCGTTCAGGGTCAAGGCCCCGTAATCTCCGGTGACGGCCAAAGCCCACATTGGCCGGCTGCCGGAGTACTGCCGGTCCCGTGGGCAACCCCCGTGACCGGTGTGCCTGTACTGTCCGCACCCAGGGTGTCATTGGCGGCCACATTGCCGGTGATCCCGGCGGTGCCCGCCGTGATGGCATTCGCGTCAGCCGCGGCCGTGGGCGTATCGTCGGTGATGGAGAAGACCAGGTTGTCCGAACCGGTGGTGCCGTTGTCGTCGGTGGCCACCAGGGCGATGGACTCGGTGGCCGTACCGCCGGAGTGATCGGCGTTGGCACTCAGCGTATAGCTGTAGCTGACCACACCGGTGGTGGCATTATAGTCAGTGATCGAGAGGGTACCCAGGCTGGTCGTCACGGTTTGCGGCGATCCGCCGGTGGCCGCCAGGAGCTGGGCCTCGGTGAAGGTCTGGCCGTCCACGCTCAGGCTGACCAGGCCGTCGGCCGCCGTGACGGTGAAGGTGCCGGTCACGGTCTCGCCGGTATCGGCCGGCGTGGAGCCGGTGGCGATGTCGGCCTCGTCGACGGCGCTGCCGGTGAGATTGGTAAGGGTGACGGCATCGTCATCGCCGTTGATGGTGATGGTCAGGGTGGCGGTATCGGTGCTGTCGTCACCATCGGTCACCTCGTAGGTGAACACATCGGTCAGGGTTTCTCCCGGCGTCAATGACTGCACCGTTTCATTGCCGTTATCCAGGGTGTAGGTATAGCCGCCGTCCGCGTCCAGGGTCAGTGAACCGTAAGTGCCGGCAACGGGGGTGCCGACATTTCCGGAAGGGGTACCGGTTCCGGCGATGACGCCGGTGATCGGGGATGCGTTGGTATCTGCTCCAACCGCATCGTTGGTTACCACATTATCACTGGCCGTAACACTTGTGTCTTCGGTGACCGAAGTCGTATCAATCACGGTCACCGGGCTGTCGTCCACAATCTCCAGGGAGAGGGTGCCGCTGGCCTGGGAACTGTTGGAATCGGTGAGGATAAGGGCAAAGTCTTCGGTGACCCCGCCGCCGGAATGATCCGCCTCACCGCTTAAAGTGTAGGTGTAGGCAATCTCTCCGGTACTTTCGGTATACCCTGTGATGACAAGTGTTCCATATTCGCTTGTCAGGGTTATGGGGGTGGTGGCGGCATTATCCAGCTCAGCCTTGGTAACGGTGTCAGTCGTAGGCCCCGAACCGGTTTCGTAGGTGAACTCCAGGGTGGCCAGGGCATAGCTGGGGTTCATAACCGCTGAGAATGATCCGGTGACGGCCTCCGTGGTTTCCGCCGGCGTGGTGCCGTCGGAAAGCGCGGCCTCCTCCACAGCCCCGTCGGTGTTCACGGTGGCGCCGTCATCGAGGTTGAGCAGGGCCGGAACACCCTTGATGCTGGCGGTCAGGGTGGCCGTTGAGGTGTCGCCGTCGGCATCGGTAATCTCGTAGGTAAAGGTGTCCACCAGGTCTGCATCGGCGGGTCCCAGATTCTGGACATCCGTGTTGCCCGCGAAATCCGGGGTGTAGGTATAGGTCCCGTCGGCGTTCAGGGTCAATGTGCCGTAGGTGCCGGATATGCTGGTTCCCACATTGCCCGAGGGCGTGCCCGTCCCGGCGACAACGCCGGTCACCGTCACCCCGTCGGCGCCGGTCGTGTCCTCGCCGGCCGTACCGGTGATGACATTGCCGGCGGCCGTGCTGGTGGAAAGACCGTCCTGGTTGACGGTTGCACAGACGTCGTTCACGGCCGTGGGCGCGTCGTCGGTAACGGCAAGTACAAGATTGCCAGAGACGGTACTGCCGTCGGTGTCCGTGGCGGTCAGGGCTATTGTTTCCTGGGTGGCCGAGTTATGATCCAGGGCGGCGGTCAAAGTAAAGCTGTAATCGATCACGCCGGTGGCCTGGTCATAGCCCGTGACGGCAAGTTCACCGTGGGAGGTGGCGGCCGTCAGGGGGGAGGCGGTTGTGGCGGTTAAAAGCTGTGCCTCGGTGAAAGTCGTGCCCTCGATGGCCAGACTTGCCAGGCCGTCACCCGCGGTAATCAAAAAAGCGCCGCTGGTGGTCTCTGCCGTGCCGGCGGGGGCTGACCCGGCGGGCATATCCGATTCCGCGACCGTGCCGTCATCCGTGCCCGGCGTGCCTTCATCGGTAAGCCCATCCAAAGTAACCGCATCATCAACCGAGGTGACATCCACGGTCATGGTGTAGTCCGAGGCCGAAGTCAGGCCGGTATTGTCCGTAACCTTGAAGGTAAAGGTGGCGTAAGCCGTACCGTATTCGTTGGCTGCCGGGGTGTAAGTCAGATTGGGGATATCGGCAACGGCGATCACGGCGCCGGCATTGACGGCCGTACCGTTCAGGGCCAGGGTGCCGTCGGCGGGCAGGGTCGTGATGGTGACCGATGCCAGGGTATCGCTTAAATCCACATCGGCAAAGTTGAACTCGGTGGCCGTAAAATTGTAGGCCGTATCTTCGGGTGTGGTTACGGTGTTGTCGGCCGCGGTGGGGTTGTCCGGTACCGCGGTAATATCAATGGTCAGGGTATTGGCGCTCTGGTCGGTATCCTCGCCGCCATTGGCCGTGCCGCCGTCATCTTTGACCTGGAAGGTAAAGGTGGTAACCGCGCTGCCGTAAAGATCCGCCACCGGCTCAAAGGTCAGCTTGCCCAGGTTGATGTCATCCACCAGGATTTCATCTCCGGCGGTAACCGCAGTGCCGTTCAGATAGAGGGCGCCTGCCGCCGCATCGGGCAGGGTGGTGATGATCACCGAGTTAAATCCATGACCCTCCACCGGATCACTGAACCCGAAATCGGCCTCGGTCAGGGCATAGGTTGTATCCTCGGTGGCGGTTATGGTGCCGTCGGTTCCTTCCGGGGCGTCATTGACCGGATTAATGTTAAAATAAAGTGTTGCGTCTACAGCCAGATCACCGTCGGTTACAGTATAGATAAAGGTATCCTGGCCCGTGTCAACATCCGCCGGCGGGGTATAAGCAAAGTTGCCGTCCACATCCAGGGTGATGCTTCCGCCAAGGGTGGTGGTAAAGGTGCCGATTTTAGCAGCGTGGATCGTCAGAACAGGGGCTCCGTCCACATCGCTGTCTGCGCCGAATCCGGCATCGTCGGTGATGGCGTTGCCGGTGACCGGGGTGTCCTCATACACGGTGTACTCGTTATTCGTGGCCACGGGCGCATCGTTAACCGAAGCCACGCCGGTGAAGTTCAGGGTGCCGGTACTGGTATCGGTGCCGTCGCTTGCGGTGTAGCTTGCCGAGGGAACCGCGCCGCAATAATCGGGTTCCGGTGTAAAGGTAAAGGAGCCGTCCGTATTGATCACCAGGGAGCCCACTCCGGGGATGGTTGCGGTTGTGCCGGCGGTATAGGTGGTGCCGCCGAATTCGAACTCGGTAACGGTCAGTCCGGAGCCTTCCGGGTCACTGTCATTGGTCAGCACGTTACCCGTGGCTGACGAGTCCTCGGTTACGGAGATGTTGTCGGCATTGACCACGGGTGCGTCATTGACCGCGCCGACCGTAAACGTCAGGGTGGCCGTGGAAGTGGCAAGGCCGTCGGTCAGGGTATAGGTATAGGTATCGCTGCCGCTCCAGTCGGCGGGCGGGGTGTAGGTGAAGCTGCCGTCGCTGGCCAGGGTGACGGTGCCGCCCTGATCCGTGGCGAAGGTGCCGATGGAATCGGTGTGCAGGGTGAGCACATCACGTGGTGTCGGCATCGCCGTCCAGGCCGTCGGTGGCGTCGTTATCGGTGATGGCGTTGCCGCTGTATGGCGTATCTTCCGTTACATCGTACGCGTTATCCGCCGCCGCCGGCGTATCGTTGGCCGCCGCCACGACAAAGGTCAGGGTGGCTGTATCGCTGCCGCCGTTGCCGTCGCTGATCGTATAGGTATAGGTGTCGGTGCCGAAGAAGTCGGCCGCCGGCGTGTAGGTAAAATCGCCGTTTACATCAAAGGTGATGGAGCCGCCCTGATCCGTGGCATGGGTGCCGGCCGTCATGGTGATGCCGTCGCCGTCGGCATCGCTGTCCACCCCGGCGCCGGTATCGTCGGTGATGGCGTTGCCGGTTATATTGGTGTCTTCCGTGCCCGTGTAGGTGTTGCCCATGGCCACGGGCGCGTCCTGGACCGCGTTTACGGTGAAGGTGATGGTGGCCGTGGCGGTGGCAAGCCGTCGGTCAGGGTGTAGTCAGAAGGTATCCGTGCCGGTAAAGCCGTTCAATCGCGGTAAAGGTAAAGCCGCCGTCTGACTTGCCAGGGTGATCAGACCGGCTTCCGTGGTGGTATCGACATCATAAACGGTGAAGTGTGCCCACGGAAACCGAGGCTCAGGGCCAGGGTCTGGGAGGCTTCGGCATTGGTGTCGGCGCCGCCCCGGCATCGTCCGTAATGACATTGCCTTCCACCGAGCTGTCCTCGTTGAGGGTATAGGCGTCATTGTTGGCCACCGGTGCATCGTTGCTTATGGGGTTGCCCACAAAAAAGCTCAATTGAGCCACCGAGGTATAGGTGCCGTCGGTGATGGTGTAGGCGAAGGTAGTCCTCGCCTGTTGTGGCGCCGGTATTAAGGCGTATAGGTAAAGCTGCCGTCCGTGATTGAGGACAAGCGTGCCGTGGTCCAAATTATAGGTGCCGGCTGAAGCGGCGGTAACGGTAATAGTATCCCCGTCGGGATCGTAATCGGCGCATTGACCCCGCCGCCGGTGTCGGTCAGGGCATTGCCGGACTGATGCTGTTGTTCGCCCGTACTTGAATCAACATCGTAGCTGTTGGAGACCGCCACCGGGCTGTCGTTGGAGGCGGTGACATTGAAGGTGACCGTCGCGGTATCGGTCAGTTCTCCATCGGTCACGGTGTAGTCGAAGGTGGCGGTGCCGCTGTAGTCGGTAACGGGGGTAAAACTGAAACCGCCGTCGGCCGCAAGGGTGATGATCCCGGCGATGGTGGTTGCGTCGGTATCGTACACGGTAAAGGTACCGATGGAGCCCGCCGCCAGGGTAAGGGGGTTGCCGTCGGCGTCGCTGTCCGCCCCGTCACCGGTGTCGTCGGTGATGATGTTGCCGGTAAGGGGCGTTTCCCGATCTTCAAAGAGATCGTAGCTGTTGTTGGTGGCAATCGGGGCGTTGTTCACCGCATTGACGATGAAGGTCAGGGTGGCGGTATCGGTGGCGCTGCCGTCGGTCAGGGTATAAACGAAGGAATCCGTCCCGGTGAAGCCTTCATCCGGGGTGTAGGTAAAGCTGCCGTCCTCGGCCAGGGTAATGCTGCCGTTGGCGGTATCGTGGGTGCCCACCATGGCGCTGTCCAGGCGCAGGATGGGGCTGTCCGGGTCAAAATCAAGGCCCGCCCCGGTATCCACGGTGATGGCGTTGCTTGTAACGTCGGTATCCTGGTCCAGGGTGTAGTGGTTGGTGGTGGCCACGGGGGCGTCATTAACCGCGCTGACCGTAAAATAAAGATAGGCGGTGTCCGTGGCCGCACCGTCGGTGAGTGTGTATTGTATCCTTGCCGTGCCGTTGTAATTGTCTGCAGCCGTGAACTCAAAGGTGCCGTCCGCGGATATGACGATGGTGCCTGCTTCGGTGGTGGTATCCAGATCATACACGGTAAAGCTTCCGATGGAACCTGCGGCAAGGCTTAAAGAGTCACCGTCCGCATCGCTGTCCGCACCCCCGGGGGTGGTGTCGGTAATGGCGTTGCCCGTGACGCTTCCCTCTTCGGCAAGGGTGTAGCTGTTATCCGTTGCCACCGGTGCGTCATTGACCGGGCCGACAAAAAAGGTAAGCATGCCGGTGTCCGTGGTCATGCCGTCGGTGACGGTGTATTCAAAACTGTCGGTGCCTGAGAATCCATCGGCCGAGGTGTATGTGAACGCGCCGTCGGCCGTAAGGGTGATGGTGCCGCCGTTCGTGGTGGTGAAGGTGCCCGTGGATGAAGCTGCAAGGCCTAAGGTCTGGCCGTCAATATCAAAATCAACGCCGCCCCCGGCGTCTTCGGTAACGGCATTGCCGGTAAAGGGAGTGCCTTCACTCACAACATAGGTGTTGTCTGTTGCCACGGGAGCCGTGTTGGCATCCATGCCCACCAGGAAGCTTAAAACAGCAGTGGCTGTTGCCCCTTCGTTGTCAACGATAGTGTAGGTAAAGGTATCCAGACCGGTAAATCCTGAATTGGACGTATACTGAAAGCTTCCGTCGCTGTTTATGGTTATGGTGCCACCGGTTGTGGATATGGTGCCCGTGGTGGTGACGGTCAGATCCCCGACCGCGTCCTCAAGATCATAGTCTGCACCTACGCCGGCGGTATTGTCTGTGATTGCATGACCGTTTACCGTTGACCCCGAGGTGGTTTCATAGCTGTTGTTTATGGCCACCGGGGCATCGTTGACATTTGCAATATTGTTAAAGGAGAGAACCGCAGTGTCGGTAAGAAGTCCGTCGGTCAGGGTATAAGTGACAGAGGGGATCGAGCCGGTATAGTTGGCAGCGGGAGTAAAAGTGTAGGAACCGTCCGTGTTGACCACCAGCTCGCCGACGCCTGAAATAACAGCGGTTTCGCCGGCGGAATAGACGGTTGCATCTCCGTCAATCACAAATTGTGTAACACTGATAACAGCGCTGTCCGGATCGCTGTCATTGGTGATGATCGTGCCACTGAGGGGGGTGTCTTCGGTTACGGTTACCGGCCCGTCATCAGTAGCGACCGGGGCATCGTTGACCGGTGTCACGGTGATCAGAACATACTGGGTCTCGGTGAGACCGTTGATATCGCTCACCGTGTAAGTGAAGAAATCCGTGCCGTTGAAATCAGCATCGGGCGTGTAGGTAAAGGTGCCGTCGGAATTTATGATTACCGATCCGTTGGCGGGGTCGGAGTCTTTTGAATAATTAGTAGTATTGGTGTAAGTATCATTGATAGAGAGATCCCCGCTAACGGCAACGTCCTCAGCGGTGGTAAAACTGTCATCGTTGGCGTCATCCACCTGACCGATCCGGACCGTATAGGTACCGGTCAGGGTCTGTGTGGTATCGCTGCCGTCCCAGGTGTCGGTGTCCGTGGTAGTGGACGTTACGGTTATGGTGCAGTCGCCGGAAACATCCGCGGGCGCCTCGTAGATCAGGCTCGCCTGGTTCCAGGAAGTAATGTCCACGCTCTGGCTGCCCGATGTGGCGGTGAAGCTGTTGGTGCCGTCGCTGATCGCATGGCCGATGGCGATATCGCTGACGACCAGCCCGGTGATGCTCTCCGAGCCGTCCGTGTCCAGCAGGGTGACGATATTGGAAATGTCGGTGACGCTGTCCTCGGTGCCCGGCGTCGGCGTGACGGTCACGGCCGCGCCGTCCGCCACATCCGACACGTTGACGGTGATGGCCTGGGGGTTGCCCTGGGAATCCGTGGCGGTGATGCTGGTGGTGCCGGACCAGTCCGCCGGAGGTATGTATTGGAGGCCCGCCAGGTCCTGGGCGCCCACGGTCCAGGTGCCGTCGGCATTCTCGGTGCCGGCACTCAGGCTGCCCAGCTCCGGTACACCGGAAAGCGTAATGGTCTGACGGCCCGCCCACTGCACCTGGGCACTGAACATATAATCACCCCACGAATCGTAGGAGGAAGTACCATTATTCGTTTTCGTAAGGACAAGATCCTGGGAACCATCGGCATTGGTTACGACTTCAAAAGAGAGCAGAGCACAAAAATTATCTTTAAATTGATTTACCGCTGCATGATTTGATTCAGAGGTTCCTCCACTGGAAGGAAAAAGCGTTGATCCAAAAGGCACATCACTCCAGGAAATCAGATCTGGTGTACCTGCGCGCATAACAAGGAATGAACCGGAGGTTGTGCCGTTCACCAGGTCAACAAAGACCGTGGCGACACCTATATTTTCATTTTGCGTTTGATCATCACGACTGATGTATCCATTGCCAAGTCGTATGGTAAGCGTTCCGGTTTCGGCATTATCGGCAATATCCAGGGTATAGTTAAACTCCGTATTTCCGGAGTGAACTCGCTCATAAATGGCGTCAGAACCGAGAATGGTTGCCGCGGAACCGGCATCAAGGCGTTCATAGACCTGACCGGAAAACATAGTGTGAAGGGTACCACTGGTATTTACCCTGGTAAGGTCAATGGTATTGGCACTGCTGTCGTAGTCAAAGATATAATCAGCCAGTATGCTGGTATCACTTGTTGTATCCCCTTCAATAACGGCACCACTTGAGGAATCAAGAATGGAAAGCCCGGAACTGATATTATAATCAGTAAAGGCATAAGCGATGGTATTGGCCTCCCCTCTTCCTATCTGGGCAAAAATCACACCACTGGCAAGGCCGGTGTCCAGATCGATGGTCACGCGACCAAGAACCTTATCCTCATGCCAAGAATCTCCACTCTCACCACCGCCCAGGATGTCCAGAACCACTACATTTGCCGTTGAAGGCAAGGACAGTGTACCAGTGTCATCCCCTTTGAGTTCAACATCACTGACGGTCTGCACAAAGTCCAGGGAGCTCCCTTCCGCAGACAGGTATTCCGCCAGAAAGGTCTGATCAAGATTGAAGCCACTGCTGTTAAGCGTTGAGGAAACATTCAGCGTATTGTCCGTAACAGAAATCGTCAGATCACAATAATTGTTGCTGGTATCTCCGGTTACTGTTCCCGAAAGGGCATTACTGCCTAAGGCCACATCAGAAAAAGCATAGGTATCCTGCGCAGCGACATTATTCTTCGCACTTGACCCACAGCCCAGAACATACTGTACCTGCCCGGAATAGGTCTGATTAACAAGATCCACCACTATGGTTACCGCTATATACTCCTCCTCCCTATCACTTGTTCCATCTGAACTCAGGTTATCTCCCCCATAGATGGTGAGCCTGACCTGGGTGGCGCCGTCTTCGATGGTGAAAGTTTCCGATCCACTGCCAGCGGCAATATAGCCGGTCTCCGTGCCGATAATATCCAGCTGGCTGCCGCCGGAGGTAACAGACGGATCAATGGTGATATTCAGGTCAACATTGTTGTCCTCGGTGCCATAGACCGTATCCGGCGCAATAAACAGGCTGCCCTGCTGTTTGAAAAGGGTGATGGTGGCCTGGTCGGTGTATGTTCCGTCTCCAATAATATAGTCGAACCGCTCGAAGCCGTAGCCCAGCACTTCCGTCTCGATGCCGAGGGTGCCGTCCGCGTTGAGGGTGATCTCCGTGCCGGTGGCCAGGGTGATGGTGTCGCCCACGCCGCTGAAGGTATGGACCGTGCCGCCGTCGGCGGTATCGACGATTCCGGTGATGCCGATGGGAGCGCCGTCGGCATCCGAATCGTTGGCCAGCGGATCGATGGTCGAAAGAATGCCGCCGGTGATGTAGGTATTGGTCACGCCGCCGGCGGTTACCGCGATGGGCGTTGTGTAATCGCCGTCATCCACGGCGCCCATGTCCTGAATATCGCGATACAGCAAATCGATGCTGTAACCCGCGCCGTCGGTGAGGGGCACGGCGTTGGAGCCGGTGGCATCCAGGGCGGTGACGGCGTCCAGGTTCCAGCCGGTCAGCGCCTGGGAAGCGACGGTGATATTCTCATCGTAAATGGTGTAGCCGTCGTTGACGTCCGCGCCCTCGAACACATCCAGCAGGCCGTCGCCGTCGGTATCGTCCGTTGCCCCGGCGGTGTTCAGCACAATGCCCGATTCATCGGCATCGCTTATGCCGTCATCGTCACTGTCGGTGTCGATATAGTCGGCGGTTCCGTCGCTGTCGGTGTCAACAGGCGTTAGCCCGCCTGTTTCGTAGGCATCATCGAGCCCGTCACTGTCGGTATCCGCTTCCTGTGGTGCGATGTAAGCGGCGGTTGCCTGGGCTTCCACGTTGTCGGTGATGCCGTCGTTGTCACTGTCAAGGTCAAGGGAGTTTATGATTCCGTCACCGTCAAAGTCGGAGCCCAGTGAATACTGGTAGACTGTCCCGCCCTGATTAATCAGGTACAGTTCATTACCGTCCGCAGACAGGGTTGCCGAGGTCAGGGTTGTGGCGCTTGTGGCAACCGAGGAGATATAGGTTACAGTGTCGCTGATATCAAAGGGGGTGTCCAGGCTGTAGACATAAACGGTGCTTGCGGTGATCACCGCCATCTGTGTGCCTGTGGCGTTGAATACAATTCCGTGGGCTGTTTGCCCGTCTGAAACAATATCACTTAATGTTAACGAGTTGCTTGTGTAGGTCACTGTATTCAGATCATATGCCGTGCCAAGCGTGTACTGGTACAAAACATTGTTTTCGTCCACGCGGTACAACGCCTGCCCGTTGTCTGCAAAACACATCCCCCAGGTTTTAACCGCACTGCCGGCAAAGGCGTAATAATCACCTGTGTATGAAAGTGAGATATTGCTGTCGACGTCATAAGTTATGGTGTATGCATATACGGTGTTGTAAAGGCTGGTGACCGGATTTGAAGAGTAGGAGTAAATATACAGGGTACTGCCGTCGGGACTTAATGCCAGTTCATTGGGGTAGCCGGCATACGTCTGAGCATAAGTTGTTGAGGTAAGCAGGGAGGCTGTGTCTATATCATAGGGAGTTGTAAGTTCATAGACCCGCAGCGTTGAGGCAAGGGTTGAAGAATCGTAGGTGACGTACATCAGGGTGCCGTCAGCGCTGAAAACGATGCCGCGCCCGGTGTAGCCGGATAGAGAACAATCCGTTGTTGTGGTCAGGGTGATGGAATCCATGCTGTTTTCCACCGAATCCAGGATACCGTCGCCGTCGTCATCAAGATCCGTGGCATCATCAATACCGTCACCATCGGCATCGGCCATGACTCCTTCCCAATCTGTGGCGGCAATGGCCGCTGCCCCAATTTCACCGCTGGCAACTTCTAAATCCCAGTCGCCACCGCTGAGTGCCGCACCGGTGTCATCATTTGAGGCCGCCACATCGGCACCCGTGGCATCGGCCAACAGCCCCACAAACTCGCTGCCTGGAGTTCCCATGGCCACGTTGCAGCCGTAAACCAGGATATCCCCGTTTTCAGAGAGACTTGATCCGATCTGTGCCAGTTCGCCGGCGTATTCGCCGGTAACGGATTGGGCATCCAGGGTGTCGTTGCCTATATAAAGGGTGCCCGGACCGCCGTGGCTCATGAGGTGCACGGCATCCAGGTTGTCATAGGAGGAGAGAATTTCAACGACCCGATCGATGCCGTCGCCCTCCTGGAGGATATAAACATCGGCGTTTTCGCCGATGGAGGTGGTGATATCATCGATGTTTTCAATGGTGTTGTCGATGATGACCACTTCGGTGATTTCATCGGACTCGGGGGTGCTCGGATCCGCGGGTGTCGCATCGTCCTCGTCATCGGCGCTGTGGGCGACTACCTGTGCGTCCGCGTTATCCGCATTATCCGAACCGGCCTGCTCTTCGTCGTAGGTGGCGGCGGCTCCTGGCAGATCATCACCGGCATGGCCGCTGTCCGTCCCCTCGGCAGAGTGATCGGCATCCTGGCCTTCCGCGTTGAGGCCCGCAATGGCCACGTCCGCCTGGGCGGCGGTGGCGTCGACCACGGCATCGGCCATGGTCTGCACTGCCGCGGCATCAAAGAGAATACGCGGTTCCAGGGCATAGATGGATGCAGGTTTTCCGCAGGACGGCGTCGCGACCGTCTTGCTGTTTTCATTTCCGCTGATGGATTTTTTGCCGTTGCGTCTTGTGTTGAACCACCCCATGCTCGATCTCCCATTGAAATTGTACCCACTCGGGAATAACCAATTTATTCGATACCGGTGTTGCGTTTAAAAAACCTACGCTCGCCTTGGTCTCAAACAAATGTTCCCGTTCACGGATACTGACTAAAAATAAAAGACTGAAATCATGCCGGGTTAGTGCTCCATGCCTTAATCCGCGCTGGAATAGCGAAAAAACTGATGAAAGGCATATGAATTACGGGGTTCCCCCGTTAAGCACGCCGGAACCTTGGACGGTCCGGGGACAATCAGATGCAAGGAATTGAAGAAGCTGACAGGTTGAGCAGTAGTCGTTTTTGAATGACACCACGGATATTCCCCGAAATACCCGCATGGCGAAAAGCACAGCAAGAAGGCAACCGTACGCTTATTTATCTATCGGTAGTTCTTCCCGCGTCTTAAAAAAAAACAACCATCCTTATTAATTAGAACGCCTCCCGGGCCCGGTTGATATTATCGATATCCCCCAGGACAATCAGCGTCATGCCCTCTTTAATAAGAAAGGAACTGGACGGGCGGTATTCGAATTCGTTATTGGGATGCCGAACCCCCAACAGCAAGAGATTGAAACGGTCACGCAGCCCGGACTCGGCGATCTGTTTGCCGGCCAATGGTGAATTGCTGCTAACAATAATTTGGTGGATGCGCATCTCGCCGCGTTCGCTTCTAAGGAGATTGTCAAGAAACTCCACGGCCGCCGGCCGAAGCATTTCGGACGCCATACGCAAGGCGCCAATGGTGTTGGGGGAAACCACCGACGTCGCGCCGGCCTTCAGCAGTTTGGGTTTGAGGCGACTGTTGGTCATTCGGGTGGTGATTTGAACCGCGGGGTTGAGCATACGCGCGGTCATGGTGATATACAGATTGTCATTATCCGACGGCAGGCAAATGGCAATCCCCTTGGCCCGCTCGATACCGGCGGCGATCAGGTTTGCGTCGTCGGTTGCATCGCCGTGAACATGGTAAAGTTTCCCGCGGACATGCCGGGCCTGCTCGATGGTCCTGCTGTCGTTCTCGACCAGAACCACGGCGACCTTGCTGGTCACCAGTTCGGCTACCAGGGGGAACCCGGTCTCGCCGCCGCCGCAAACGATGTAATGCCCACGTAGTGTCTTGATCTTGTTTTCCATTTGTCTTCTCCTGAGCATTCCGGTCAGTTCGCCTTCGATAAACATTGCCGTCAGCGTACTGATGCTGTAAAGAATAATGCCCATCCCGAAGGTGATCAGCAGCATGGTGAAAATCTGGGCCGCGGGATTGCCGGCGATGCCCAGCACTTCACCATAGCCGACCGTGGTCAACGAAATAACGGTCATGTAAAGGCAATCGAGGTAGCTGGACTGCCCCTCGAACAGGAAATAATATCCCATGCTGCCCATGAGCAGGGTGCTGACGAGAATAGCGATCGCATAAAGCAGCCGTTTTCGGATTTCCATGGGATTATATCACCGTGACGAACAAATAAGCCGTTTGACCACGGCCGAATCGATGTTGCCGCCGCAAATGACCAGCGCCACCTTTTTTCCGGCCAATTGAGGGGCTGTTTTCAAAAAGGCGGCCACCGTCACCGCCGCCGCACCTTCAATCACCAGCCGATGGTGTGAGAAGACCCGCATGAAAGCGTCTTCGATCTCCGTTTCGGAGACCAAAATCCAATCGTCCACCAGTTCCCGGCAGAAGTCCAGGGTGATGGCACCCTCTTCCACCCCGCCGGCCGTGCCGTCGGAAAGCGTGTCACGCATCTCCATCTCCACAACCCGGCCGGCGTTAACCGAGGCGGCCATGACCGGAGAGTTGGCCGGCAGACAGCCCACAATGCGAACATCCGGCCGAACCGCCTTAACGGCACCGGCAATTCCGGAGATCAGTCCACCGCCCCCTACGGAGACCATGATGCAGTCCACGGCGGGCAGGCGATTGAGGATCTCCAGGCCGATGCTCCCCTGCCCGCCCACGACAGCCGGGTCATTGTAGGGCGAGAGATACACCTGCCCGTTTTCCCGCGCCTTTTGGCGGGCATGGGTTTCGGTTTCCCCGCAATCCGTGCCGTGAAACCTGACCGCGGCCCCCAGTTGTTCGAGTTTCGCGATTTTTGCCGGAGACGCGCCCTCGGGCAGGTAAATCGTACCGGCGATTCCCAGACGCCGCATGGCATGCGCAACGGCCAGGCCGTGGTTGCCGGATGATGCGGCAACGAGGCCTGCCTTGCGCTCGTGATCGGAAAGGGTCAAAAGGCGGTTAAAGGCTCCACGCACCTTGAAGGAGCCGGTATGCTGGATGTTCTCCAGTTTGAGAAAAACCTCTCCGCCGTTCTCACGGCCTAAATCGAAGGAGGATTCCAGGGGAGTAAAACGCACGAAAGGCCGGATGCGTTTTTCGGCATTCTCGACCTTTTCCCGGATATCTTGCATGAGCGTGTCCATGTCTTAGTTAATGACCGCCGGCGCGACCTGGCCTACACTGGCCGGCAAGGAACAAGGAACCAAAAACAAGGCAACACCTCCGGCGAAACCTGACCTACAAACCACCAAAACCGTTTTCACTGACGGCGATAGCGGCAGCCATGTCGCGGGCAGCGCCGGCCGGGTCCTG
The DNA here is from genome assembly GCA_963668455.2 of uncultured Desulfosarcina sp. GTDB lineage: Bacteria > Desulfobacterota > Desulfobacteria > Desulfobacterales > Desulfosarcinaceae > Desulfosarcina. The sequence continues at coordinate 228,931 of CAXXOY010000004.1, read as the reverse complement.
AGCCCTTGTTATGCAACTGATCACGGCCACGCCGGTTGCTCCATGGGCGAAGCACGCCCCGGCATTGCCTGGATTTATGCCGCCGATGGCCACCACCGGAAGCGGCGAGCGTTCGACGACCTCCCGGAAAGAGGCCAACCCCAAATCCGGTTTGGCATCGAGTTTGGTGCCGGTGGGAAATACGGGACCGGTGCCGATGTAGTCGCAATCGGACAGATCGGTTCGCTCCAGCTCGTTCATGGTGGAGACCGACACGCCGATTATGGCCCGGGGTCCCATAACCAAACGGGCTTGCCGGGCCGGCGTGTCATCCTGCCCCACATGCACCCCGTCTGCATCAACGGCTTTTGCCAGCAGCACATTATCGTTAATGACAAAAGGAACCCGGCGCTCGCGGCAATGGTGTCGAATCGCGACCACCGCTTCGAAGGCATCGAGCTCAAAAGATTTATCACGATACTGTACAATGGTGGCCCCGGCATCGATGGCCACCCGCACCTGATCCAACGGGCAAAGCGCATCCGTACCGTCGTCGGTGATGAAGTAAAACCGCAGGGCGTCCTTGTTCATGGAAACGTTCCTTCCTGGAGCAGACGATTATCCTGTTTGTGGATGGGCACTGGCCACCGGTGGTTCACTGAACAGGCGATGCAGGCGGGCAAAACGGTCCGGCAGGGCCGAACCATAACGGGAAAGATTGATCATGATTTCGTCAATGGTTTTCTCGTGGCGGCCATTATCGGTTTTGGAGAAAAACTTGTCCGCGTAACAGATCACTCGCTCCTCCACGGAAAGCGGCAGCATCTCCCGCCGAGGCATGTCCAGGTGCTGAAGCTCGATCTCCTCGGCACAAATCCCAACCCCCACATGGCGCTCGCACACCAGGCCGTGGCGGGAAAGCCCCAGCCGATCCAGGATAGCCCTCCCCTCGACCCCATGATGAACGTAAGGCAGTTTGCCATCGCACCCCAGCTCGGGGCAATTGGTCTCCCCGATGCCGATGTCGTGCAGCATGGCCGCTTCCCACACGAATTCACGATCCGCCGTGAGCCATGGGGCCGCGTCAAGCACGGCCAGGGCCTTTTGCCCCACCAGCCGGCCATGGTTTATAAGCAGATCGAAAATCATGCCGCCCGGCGGATAAAACCGGGCGACAATAGCTTCCGGATCGATGGGAGAAGAGGTGTCCACGGGGAGCATCAGGCCTTTCCGGACAGAAGCACGCCTTCGATGAACACGTCGATCTCGCCGTCGAGCACGGCGTTGACGTTGCCCACATCCAGACCGATGCGGTGATCCTTGACCATCTGATAGGGATGCAACACGTAGGAACGGATCTGGCTGCCCCAGGCGATATCGTCCTTGCCGTCCTGGACCTCCTGCAGGCGTTCATCCTGTTTGCGTTTTTCCATCTCATAGAGCTTGGCCTTGAGGACTTTCATGGCCATATCCTTGTTTCGATGCTGGGATCGCTCCTGCTGGCACTGGGTAACGATACCCGTGGGCAGATGAGTGATACGCACGGCGCTGCTGGTCTTGTTGACGTGCTGGCCCCCGGCGCCGCTGGCCCGGTAGACATCGATGCGCAGATCCTTCTCGTCCACCTCGACCTCGATCTCGTTATCCAGTTCCGGATAGACGAACACCGACGCAAAGGAAGTATGGCGTTTTCCGTTGGAATTGAAGGGAGAAATCCTCACCAGCCGATGGACACCGCTTTCCGATTTCATATAACCGTATGCGTAAAGCCCGTTGGCCGTGAAGGTAACGCTTTTGATGCCGGCCTCGTCGCCGGGCTGAAGGTCAACGATATTGGATTTGAAGCCCTTGCTCTCGACCCATCTCAGATACATGCGAAACAGCATTTCGGACCAATCCTGGGCTTCGGTGCCGCCCGCGCCGGCGTTGATCGAAACGATGGCGTTGTTCTGGTCGTCGACGCCGTCCAGCATCATGTTCAGAGAGAACCGGTGCATCCGTTTTCCCAGTTCCCGGAGCTGTTCACCGGCTTCGGCCAGGGTGTCGGCGTCGGATTCCTCTGCGGCCAGCTCCAGCATGATGCCGGCCTCCTCAAGATCGGTTTCCAGACCGCGGAAGGTGTCGATGCGTGAGCCTAGAAGCGTACGTTCCTTTAAAATGGCGGTGGTGCCGTCGGGGTTGTCCCAAAACCCGGCACGGGCGATCTCCGCCTCGATTTCCTGGAGTCTCTCTTCCTGGCCGGCCAGGTCAAAGATACTCCTTTAGCTGAGCCAGTTTCTGTTGGTTTTCCTTAAACGCCTGTTTGGGTTCGGTACTCATGGGGTATCTCCTCGTTGTGGCAGGTAGCTATTACCGGTAACTTCAAACCGATAAGGGCTAACAGCTATTTGCTATAGGCGAATTGCCTGATCTATGTCTTTTTTATTGCCCGGCGCCCGACCAGCCCGATCACCAGCAACAGGCAGGCCAGGGGTAAAACGTCTCCCATGCGGGTATAAAGCGAGATCCCGGTCAGCACGGGCAGTTTGGCATGCACGACCGCGTCCTCGAACAGCGCCGTATGCTGCAAAACGCGGCCGGCGGGATCGATAAAGCCGCTGATTCCCGTATTGGCGGCGCGGACCAGCACCCGCCGGTTTTCAACGGCCCGAAAGACGGTCATCGCAAAATGCTGATAGGCCGCGCCGCTTTTTTCGAACCAGGCATCGTTGGTCAGGTTGGCCAACAAGCCGGCGCCGTTTTTCACCAGGGCCCGGGAAAGCCCCGGGAAAACGATTTCAAAGCAAATCTGGACCCCGATCGGCGGCCCGCTCTCCCGCCAAGCAAGGGTGCGCCCCTTTTCTCCCTTGGAAAAATCGCCCACCTGGGCCACCATCTTGCCGGCGAAAAAGAGCAGTCTCTTAAGGGGCACATATTCGCCGAAGGGTACCAGATGAACCTTGTCGTAGCGGCCCGCTATATGGCCATCGGGCGCGACCATATAGGCGCTGTTGTAAAACCGCCGCTCGCCGCCGGCCACCTCGAAACTGGGGCTTCCCACCAGCAAGTGAGCGCCGCTTTTTTTAATGGCGGCGATAACCAAGCGGGTAAGCTTGGGGCTGGCCACGAAGTGGAACGGCGTCGCCGTCTCCGGCCAGACGATCAGGTCCGGCTTTTGCTTCGCCGCGGCCAGGGTCATGTTCACATATTTTTTGGTGGTGCTGATTTGAAACGCCGGGTCCCATTTATGGGCCTGGTTGATATTGCCCTGAACCAGGGCCACCTGCGCCGTATCGGCCACCGCCATGGCCTTGTCCAGTGCATCAATCCGTATGCCGCCGTAAATCAGTGTAAGGCCGATCAACACCACCGGCAACGACAGCGCCACCCGAATATCCTTGCGGTGAGCCATGCGGCCCTGCCAGGGCCGCCCCATGAAATTGAACGATAAAACAGCGGTCGCGGCACCGAAAAGCACCACCAGAAAAGAGACGCCATATACGCCGAATATATCCGAGATTTGTATGATATGCAATCGATTATATTGGGAATAACCGACCAATCCCCAGGGAAATCCCGTAAACAGAAAACTGCGTACATACTCAAGGGCCACCCAGAAAACCGGCGCCAGCAGAACCAGTTTCGCGGGTCGTGTGCAATAACGACTGACCAGCATGGAAAAGAGGCCAGGATATAGTCCCAGATAGGCAGCCAGCAAAAACAACAGGGGAACGGCCTGCCACCAAGGGAGATACCCGTAATTGCGCATGGTAATGACCACCCAGTAGAGCAGGGTCAGGTAATGCGCCAGGCCAAAAATCCAACCGGTCCGAAACGCCTGTTTGGGAGCGACATCCCGCAAGGCGCTGAAAAACGGCACCAGAGCCACCCAGGCCAACAGGGAAAACTCGGGCTTGGGAAAAGCGGCGGTCAGGAGCAGGCCGCCGATGGCGGCCGTGAGCCAACGGGTTTTCGGTTCAGCCGCGCGCGGATGCTTGTTGTGCCGGATCGCCATCCAGGTATTCCTTTACTGCGCCTATGGTTACGGAAAACATCTTGCTGCCGGCCAGCATGGCCATGGCATCGTCCTTGTCCCCACTGACACCGGCGAACGCCGGGCCGATGGCCAGGGCCGGATCGGTGATTTCACCGGCCGCATCCAACGCCTCGACATAAAGATCAAGGCGCTGTTTGAGGATCTCGAAATAGTCGATGTCCGATCCCGTGGTCAGGGAGGCGGACGTGGAAAGGGTTTGCGAAAAAGTTCTGACGTTCTCCCAGTAATGCTCTCCCAAAGGCGTTTTCAAGGGATCGTCGGAGAGGTGGTACGCAATTGCCCATCCCACCGAAACGATGCGCAGGGCCTGGATTTCATACTCTAGGGCAACCCGCTTTTCCGGAACGGCAAGGGGCAAAGCGCCCAGAATCGCACTCATTTCATCGCGGTGAATGGCGTATTGAAACAAATGCTCGGCGGCCTGAACAACGTAGGCTTCAATTGAATCCGTATCGGTCATAAGGTTTTTCCTCGGGGGAATCGGAGGTCTCGGTTTTTTGGACGTTTTACAATAATTCCCAGCAACCGGCAAGTCAAGGCGCGATACCGTCATAGGGACTTGTAATTTAAACGATTTCATGCGATGAATGTTATTCTGGCAAAGACTTGGCACCAGCCTACAGGAAACATTTGCTTGCACCGTCCGCCTCATTGTTGGCGGCTAAAAAAGAAAATTGCTTTCATGCGAAACATGCTGCCACCATGGATGCTGCGCTTGTTGTTGTTTCTGGTGCTTTTGCTTTTCCAGGCCGCACCGTCCCCGGCCCAATCCCCTTTACCAGCCGGCGCACAAGCTGAAACCGACAACCGCTGGATCGAAAGCGCTTTTTATTTATCCACGGGCTACCGCGTCGACGAGCTGAGCTGGAATATCGCCGGCAACCGCCGGGGCAGCGATCCTACCGTGCTTTCCGAGCTCGACTGGACCGACGTTGAAAGCCTTACGCTGAGCGTCGTCAATCGCACGCTGATCAAAGACCGGATATACTTAAAAGCTCATCTCGATTGCGGCCTGGTCGCCTCGGGCGACAACCGGGATTCGGACTATAACGGCGACGATCGTACCCAGGAATACTCCCGCTCGATCAACGGTGTTGACGGCAACAGCGTTTGGGATGCTTCCATCGGCCTTGGCCCCCGCTTCTCATTTTTCAATACCGGCCTTTTTCTATGCCCCATGCTCGGCTACGCCATGGCCGAGCAGGATTTTACCATCGTCGACGGAAACCAGGTTTTGTCCAAGCCGCCCCTGAGTATCTCCACCGGCCCCATCGAGGGTCTGGACAGCCGCTACCAGACGCGTTGGCAAGGCCCCTGGATCGGCATGGACATTCTTTTTTCGGTCCCCCTTGAAAAAGGACCGCTGACCAGCCTGGAAATCCTTTTCACCGGCGAATATCATTGGGTCGACTACTCTGCCGACGCCAATTGGAACCTTCGTACCGACTTGCAACACCCGGTCAGTTACGCCCACGAGGCCCAAGGCAACGGCATGTTTCTGGGAGCCACGGTTGGCATCCGGACACAAAGCCGCTGGGGATTCACGGTAGGCATGCAGATGAGGAAAATGTCCACCGACGCCGGTCTGGACCGGATCTACCATACCAACGGCAATGTCAGTGTAACCCGCCTCAATGAAGTCGATTGGCGTGCATTCGTTTTTGAAACCGGATTATCGTACCAATTCTGACGAATCCGTAAAAAGTCCGATATCGGCGTTACGCTTCATCCTCCGTCACTGCGGCGTACCTTAAGTACGCCTCATTCCTACGGATTCGCAAGCCTTGATATCGGGCTTTTTACGAATCCGCCCGAACAGCGACTTTTTACGAGTTTATCAAAACTGACCGTCTGAAAAAAAAGAAAAAAGGCTCCGCTGATTCGGTCAATCAGCGGAGCCTAAAGCTAAAGAGCTCACCCATTTGAGATAAAGATTAGCATCAGGGCCGAACAAAAGGCAACACTCAAAAATTTTGTATCTTTTACGTGTACAAAACACGTAGTTAACACCCGCTCCTAACATTTCCCTAACATTTCGCCCTACAATCGGTCGCGAACAATCCCCAGCATCCGCCGCAAGGGCTCGGCGGCACCCCACAGCAATTGGTCCCCCACGGTAAATACGGTGAGATACTCAGGTCCCATGATCATTTTACGAATGCGCCCCACCGGAACGGAAAGGGTTCCGGAAACGGCCGCCGGGCTCAGGGAGGCCAGCGTGGCGGATTTTTCGTTGGGCACCACTTTGACCCAGTCATTGGCCTCGACAATGGCGCCCTCTATCTCGTCAAGGGGAATGTCGCCGGTAAGCTTGATGGTCAGGGCCTGGCTGTGGCAACGCATGGCCCCCACGCGCACGCATTGCCCGTCGATGGAAACGGGATTGTCCGCCCGCCCGAGAATCTTGTTGGTCTCCACCAGCCCCTTCCACTCTTCCCGGGTCTGCCCGTTTTCCATGGGGCGGTCGATCCAGGGAATCAGGCTGGCGGCAAGCGGCGCGCCGAAAAACTCGGTGGGGAATCCGGGCCCGGTCAATACGTCGGTCACTTTGCGGTCAATTTCCAGGGTCGACGATGCCGGGTCAGCCAGAAGCGCCCTGGCGCCATCGCCCAGCAGCCCCATCTGGGTAACCAGCTCGCGCATGTTGTTGGCACCGGCGCCGGAGGCACTCTGATAGGTCATGGAGGTCAGCCACTCGATCCAGTTTTTCTTAAAAAGGCCGCCGATGCCCATCAGCATCAGGGAGACCGTACAGTTACCGCCGATGTAATCCTTCACGCCGTCGTCCAGGGCCTTGTCGATCACCTGGCGATTGACCGGGTCCAGGATGATGACACTGTTGTCTTTCATCCTCAGCGTGGAGGCCGCATCAATCCAGTACCCCGTCCATCCGCGCTCCCTTAGGGCTGGATGAACCGCCTCGGTATAACCGCCGCCCTGGCACGAGACGATCACGGCCATATCGGTCAGTGCGTTCAGATCGTTCGCGTCCAGCACCGTCCCGGGTCCGTCGCCGACATCCGGGCCGGTCTTTCCGGCCTGGGAGGTGGAGAAAAAAAACGGCTTGATACCGGAGAAATCGTTTTCCGCCATCATCCGGTCCATCAGAACCGAACCCACCATGCCGCGCCATCCTACAATGCCAACGCTGATCATTTCGCTAATACTCCTTTTTCGCAACAAGGGTTGTTGTTTCCATCTTATTAGGTTCCATCAATGGCCCGAAGCCACTGAATAATCGGTTTTTAGTCAAATAGTGGGGCCGCCGGTGAATTGTCAAGGTGTTTTCAACCGAGTTCCTCGGGCATGGCCGTCCAGCGATCCGCCAGAAAGCGCTGGACGGTATCCAGAAACACCTCGGGAGCCTCGGCAGGTATGGAGTGCCCGACCGCATCCAGCAACAAGTGCCGGCCACCGCTTTTTTCGGCCACCGCCGCCGCCCCGCCGGCCGAGACCAGGGGATCGTCCGCGCCGCTCAGCACCAGCACGGGCATGTCAAGAGGCTGCAGCAGGGAACGCAGAGTGGGATAACCGCCAAGGGCCTTCAAATGGGCGATCACCGAAGCTCCGCGGTTACGCCGGGCAATGGTTTTGGCAATGCGGTCAAGATTTTTCCGGTGGTGAACCAGGTAGGCCTCGCCAAACACGTGGGGCATGGCCGCATCGACCATGGCGGCAAGACCGCCGGCCTCAAGGATTTTCAACCAGGAGCGTATAATCAACCGGGAACGCATGGACGCATTCACGCCGACGGAGCATAAAACCAGGCGCGACACAAGCTCAGGGTACTTACGGGCCATGGCGTAGCCGAGCATGGCGCCATGGCTGAGTCCCACCAGGCTGACCGAGGAAATCGCCACATGGCGAAGCAGCGCCTTTAAATCGGAGAGGTGAAGATCCAGGCTCAGCGGCGTGTTTCCCAGCTCACTTTCCCCCTGCCCCCGGGCATCGTAAAGCAGCGTGCGGAAAACCGGCTTCAGCGACGCGGCCAGCACCTTCCAATACATCGTTGTCTGCAGGGTGCCGTTCAAAAAGACCACCGTTGGCCGGTGGCTTTCGAACCCCACGGTCTCGAAATAGAGGCTGCACCCATCCCGGGTCCGATAATAAGCCATTGCCTTTTCACCTCTTTTTTTCGATTTCGATTTATATATTAAGTTCAGCGGCCCGGCTGACGATAAGACAGACAAGAATTTTAAGTGTATGTAACTATATTAGAGTAAAACCTCCAACGCAAAAACCCCGCAAAACCGCACCACTGATGCCGGTAAGGGCCACAATCGAGGAATGGGAGTTATCCGCCGTTAACATAGCCCCCGCATATTAATCTATGGATGGTTGAGACAAAACCGGAAAAGACCGCCTTCATCTATTTCCAATGGCATGGAAATATTTTTTTTGTCAAATGCTTTATCGCAAACAGATCGATAACCGTTACACCAAAACAAGGAGCACACAAAATGAAGTTGTATCTGAAGTTGTTTTTAATCTGCGCGATTTCCACTTTCTTACTCATTTCCTGTGGTGGGGGGGGAGGCGGCGGAACGTCATCGGATGGATCGGGAGATGCAACGAGCACCCTGGATGAGGGGGCGGAGGTTAAGGCCTTTGCAGCCAAGGAGACCTCGGCCCAAATTTTGGCCGCCGAGGAGGTCGACGCGTCCTCAAGCCTAAGGCTAATGAGCAATTCGAGCTCACCGGCGGAACTTCTAAAGGCCACGCTGCCCGGTATGGGAAGCGGGAAAGTCGAAACGCTGAGCGAATCCGAAGAGATGATTCAACCGCAAGACTCCGCATCCGGTTCCGGCTCGATAAATGGGGGTTGCGGCGGCTCGGCAAGTTACGACTACACCATCACCTATGGGGACAGCAGTATGTATCCCATGACCTACGATTACGACTATACATACAACGATTATTGCGCTAGCAGCGGCAGCTATGAATTCGAATTTAATGGCACATTGGCAATGGACGGGACCTATACCTCCGCCAGCACATGGTCGCTTGAATACGATTATGATGTCACATACACCTCCAACATGTCGGATAACGAGTCCGGATCACTAAACTACGCAGAGACCTGCGATTACCAAGACGGAACCCTGACCTGTTCCACCGGCGTTTATAATGTCGGCTCGGTATCTTACCATACCTCCGGCGTATCGGTCTCCGGCGACGCATCTTCGGGTTACGGCACCAGTTATTCGCTTGTGGATGACGATGGGAATACCTGCTCGGTCGAGTTCACCGACCTGATTCTATGCGACAATGGAAATATCAGTTCCGGCAGCGGCAGTGTCACCTACAACGGCGACACCATCACCATCGAATTCATCAGCTGTTCTCAATTCAAGGTCACCTACGACGGCAACACCGAAACCTACGACCAATAAGTTTCTTATACAAATTGTAAAACCATGGCGAGCTTCTTTGGGAGCTCGCCTTTTTATCGGCAAGGCAAGTTGCAGGCGCTTGACACCGCCCCTCGTCAACGTTAAAAAGTTTGCTTACTCACTTTTAACGGAACCGTTACCCATGCCTGTCGATCCCTATCTTGAATTTCATCGCCACGCCGTGGCACGCATGCCCGCCCCCGAAGACCGCCATCCGGGCGTGGCCTTTTTCGTCGGCGGAAAAGCCGGTCAGGTGTTCTGCTCCTGTCGAAAAACAAACAAAGACACTTGCTCTCATCTCAAGGCTCTTTGGAAGTCTCTGGAAGTCAAGGGCAAACCGCTTCAACCGGTTGACCTGAATTCCCGGTTCAGCCGCAGCCTCTGGCACGCGTTGGCCGAGACCCTGAACCAGGGAGATCCCCTGCCCATGGAAAAGGCAACCGTGCAGTTTCTGAAAAACGGCGCGCGGACCAGCCTGGAAATCAAAACGGCCGAGGGCAGGGGCCTGATCAGTTACCTCTCGACCGATTCGGATCGGAACCGTCTGGCCGAACGGTTGGGTTTTTTCTCGTCACCGGACAAGGAGGCCATCCCCGACCGTGCGGAAGTGCTGCAGCGTCTGCAACTGTTGACCATGTCCGACGCCGAGCGCCAGCTCCACGAGCTGAACATGCAGTCCCGACGCCAGGGAATCGAGAGAAGCGTGTGGTATCGCGTGGCCTACCACGGCTTCATGACATTCGGCGAAAACGGCTGCGACCTGCACCCATCGGTGGACGAGAAGACCGGCAATTTCATCGTCACCGGAAAAAGCGCCGAAGACGAGCCCATCTTTCATATCCGCATTGCCCGTAAGCGCGTGCGCGCACTGCTGACCTGCCTAGGGAAGCACCTGCACAACCAGCATGATCTTCCCATCCATCCCATTCCACTGAAAAGCCTGTTCCGGGTGAGCCGGAATACCGAAACCGACCTGGATGTGCGCCCCGTCATCAAAATGATCCAGGAAGAGGGCGAAGAACGCTTTTTCTCCCGGGAAGACCTGGAGAAATTTATTTACGACGACCTTGTCTACATTCCCGAGCTGAAAATTCTCGCCGAGCTCGAAAAACCGGGGCAATCAAGGCAGTTCCAGACCCCGCGGCGCATGACCTTCAAAAAATACCAGATCCCCAATTTTCTCGAAACCTATGGCGAACAGTTGGCGGGCGACGGTTTTCTGGTCGATCCGGAAGTCAAGGGCCTCAAGCTTCTGAAAAAGTGGAACACACTGAAACTGACCCCGGGCGACATCGACCGGGACTGGTGCTGGCTCTCCATGAGCTACGGATTCGGAGACGAAAGCGTTTCGCTGAGCGACATCCTGAGCGCCCGCCGGGAGGGGAACCGCTATATCAATACCGCCGACGGCTGGGTGGACACCCACTCACCGGTGATGGACGCCCTGACCGCCATTACCGACACCCTGCCCGAAGATCGGTTCGATCCGGACAACGCGGCCGTCAAGCTCTCCCGCCAGGAACTCTTTCGTTTCGCCGCCCTGGAAGAGAGCCTGCCGACCGTCAGCGGCACGGACGAGAACGCGAAAAGCCTGAACCGCCTTTTAACGCTTGAACCCACGGCATTGCCCGAGGAGACGGGGCTCTCCTCGGACCTGCGCGATTACCAGAAGCTGGGCCTGAAATGGCTGTGGTGGTTGTGGGAAAACCGGCTGGGCGGCCTGCTCTGCGATGACATGGGGCTGGGCAAGACCCATCAGATGATGGCCCTGATGGCCTTGATCCGCAAACAGGAATCACCGCCCAGGCCCATTCTGGTGATCTGTCCGACCTCGGTGCTCAGCCACTGGGCCACGAAAATCGGGCAGCACGCGCCCTCCCTGGCCGCGGCGGTTTACCACGGTACGGACAGAGACCTTGCCGCCACCCTGGCCGAGGCCAATGTACTGGTCACCACCTATGGGTTACTGCTCAGGGACGCGGAAAAACTCGAAGCCATCGATTTCTGTCTGGCTGTTTTCGACGAAATGCAGCAAATCAAAAACGCGGTCACCAAAACCCATGCGGCCGCCAATCGAATCCGGGCCGCGGTAAAGATAGGCCTGTCCGGCACGCCCATCGAGAATTCGGTGCTGGAGTTGAAAGCCCTGATGGACGTGGTCGTTCCCGGGTATCTGGATTCGGACGAATCGTTCAAAAACCGGTTCATGGGCGGGGCGACCGCCGCCAGGGACAGCGTTGTGAACCGCGCGCAACTGCGCCGCCTGATCCACCCCTTTACCCTCAGGCGACTGAAAAGCCGGGTGCTTGACGAACTGCCCGAGAAAATCGAGGACATCCGCTATTGCGAGTTGACCGACAAGCAGGTCAAGCTTTACCGGGATGCCATCACCTCCCGCTCCGCCGGCATTATCGCTTCTCTGAAAAATAAGGGCGAGGCGATTCCCTACATCCACATTTTCGCCCTTTTGACATTGCTCAAGCAGATCTGCAACCATCCGGCGATGGTTGAAAAACAAGCACCATCGGACAGCGTGGAGGATTCGGGCAAGTGGGAGCTGTTCAAGGAACTTCTGGGCGAAAGCCTCAACTCGGGGCAAAAAGTCGTGGTTTACAGCCAATTCGCCCAAATGATCGCCATCATCGACGCGTACCTGAAACAACAGGAAATCGATCATGTGGTTCTCACCGGCGCCAGTCGCAACCGTGGTTGTCTGATCGAACGCTTCAACACCGATCCCCAATGTCGGGTGTTCGTCGGTAGCCTGAAGGCCGGCGGCACCGGGATCGACCTGGTGGCAGGTTCGGTGGTGATCCATTACGACCGGTGGTGGAACGCCGCCAAGGAGGATCAGGCCACGGATCGGGTTCATCGCATCGGCCAGCGACGTGGTGTCCAGGTTTTCAAACTGGTCACGCTGGGCACCCTGGAGGAAAAAATATCAACCATCATCGAAAAAAAGCGCCGGCTGATGGCCGACATCGTGCGCGAGGATGATCCCGGCCTGCTGAAAGCCTTCACCCGCGACGAGCTGCTTGAATTTCTATCGTGAGTTCACTATCCCGGCTTTGACAACCATCGTCATCGGGCGCATAATAAATATCTGTTGAAGTGGCCAACGTCCTAGTAATCCACTAACAGGGACTTATTATCATACTAATCAATCACGCCGGGGAAAACCGGCCCAGTTCCACCATGGAAGGAAAGTTTAGCATGCCTACCAAATTTTATTGCAACAACAAACAATGCACCGATTCCGGCCAGGGCCCTTTTGTCGTTGAAATGGCCGCAGAGGCGGTAATGGACGGTAATAACCTGGCAACCGTTTTCTGCCAGCGATGCGGCAAACCCATGCAGAAGCTCCCCTCCGATTCCGGTCACAGCCCCAGTCACCGCCGTTTCTTCTGCCATAACGGCGCCTGTGGCAGTGTCGAAAACGGTCCGTTCTTTATCGATCTGCCCAACGAGGCGATCATGGACAGCCAGAATCTGGCGACCGTTTTCTGCCCCAAATGCGGAAAAGAGATGAAACCATTCGACAAAAAATAGCATTGATGACGAGTCATCCCCTCTCGCATGGTCTGAAGAAACGCCGTCAATGCGATTTGGTGCCCCTATCTCTAAAATTACTTAAAAAACAAACCCTTTCCGCCCCCCGGCCACCAGTCGGTATCGGTATCGAAAAAAAACGCTTTCGATAGCGATACCGATGGCGATGCACAAGAAATGATGGGTCGCGGGGCTTCCGTGTCAGTCGACGATTGACCCCGACCTCCGTTTGGATGTACAAATAATCCAGTTTCTTCGCCGATTATCGCCTAATTCAGGTGGAAATATCCCCATGCGAGCCCTGATCGTTTTTCTTTTATTGGTATTCATTTTCCCGACATCCGCAGTACCGGCAGCGGCCGGGCAGCAGATCGTCGTAGGGCTGGTTCAAAATCCTCCGCTGATTTTCAGTAATTCGGACGGTAAGCCCCGGGGCATCACCGCAGACATCCTGACCGATATCGCCCGTGACAGGGATTGGAGCCTTCAGTACCTCGCCTGTTCGCGTGCCCAGTGTCTAAAAAAAATAGAGGCCGGCATCATCGACCTTTTTCCGGGCATCACCAGCGCCGAAGGAGAGCGAAACGGACTGGCCGTCGGCCGGGAAACGCTTGCCGTCGACTGGGCTCAGGTCTACGTCCACCCGGATGCCGCGCCGGCGCACCTTCTGGATTTTCAGGATAACGTCATCGCCCTTGTCAGGAACACCCCCTACGCATCCAGGTTTGAAAGCATACTCAAGACCTTTGGTATTCAGGCGCAATTCGTCCAGGCGACCGACAGCGACAGCGTGTTGTCCCTGGTTGGCCGGCAAAAAGTCGCGGCCGGCGTCGTTCCCCGCCTCTACGGCGCCTATGCCGAAAGGCGGTTCGACATTCATCGAAGCGCGATCAGCTTCGATCCCAGGCCGGTTTACTTTGCCGTGGCCAAAAACCGAGACCTCGATATTCTGGCTGCTTTGGACAACCATTTGAGCACACTTAAAGCCGATCCCCACGCGCTGTACCATCGTTCCATGAACAAATGGACCGGACACCCGGGCCGATTGAAAATCCCACGGGAAGGGTTTCCCTTGTGGCTGTTCGGCGCGGGGATATCTTTCGTTGTCGTGCTCGTCGTAATCGATGTCATCTTGAGGCAGCGGGTAAAACGGCACGGCGCAGTCCTCCAGGAGACCGTCGCCGAAAAAGAGAACATCGAAAGCGAACTGACCGTGGCCAGGGAGATTCAGTTGCAGCTTGTACCGGCCGAGTCGTCCGAAGGGGAAGGTCGCAAGGAATTCGACATTTACGCCAGTTTGCAACCGGCCCGCGAAGTGGGCGGCGATTTCTACGATTACTTCTTCATCGATAAAAACACGCTCTGCCTGGTGATTGGCGATGTTTCCGGAAAAGGCGTTCCCGCCGCGCTTTTCATGGCCATGACCAAAACCATGCTCAAATCAGCGGCCAGACTCCTGGTGGAGCCCGAATACATCCTTGCCGACGTCAACCGCGAAATCGCCCGCAACAATCCGTCCCTGACCTTCGTGACCGTTTTTCTTGGCGTGCTGAACCTGGATACCGGCCTCCTCACGTATACCAGCGCCGGGCACAACCCGCCGTTGATCATCGGCCGCAAGGGCAATTCGGCACTTTTGGGTGAGGCCCAATGCCCGGCGATCGGCTTGTACGAAGAGTCAATCTACCATCAGGCCACCGCCCGATTGAACCACAAGGAGGGACTACTCTTGTTCACCGACGGTGTTATCGAGGCACAGGACGCCAAAAACCGTCTCTTCTCCCAGGAAGCTTTGATCCGCACTATTTCTCTAACCGCCGACATAAGCCCCAGGGAACGGATCGAGGCGGTGCTTTCCCGCGTTCGTGAATTTTCCGGCCCCCACCCCATCAACGATGATCTGACGCTTCTGGCGCTGACCTATTTCTCTCCCGATCGGGTTGGCGACAAATTGAAAACGATCGTGCTTAAAAACGACATTCAGGAAATGCGCCGCATCACCAATGTGTTGAATAGAATCGCGGACAGCGTGAATTGCCCACCGATGATCGTGCACGATGTTGTCCTGGCCGTGGAGGAGTTGTTCTCCAATACCGTCTTTTACGGCTTTGGCGACGACCTGGAGCATAAAATCACCGTTGACGTGGCCGCCGAGTCCGGAACCCTGATTCTGACCTTGCAGGACAAGGGCATCCCCTTCAACCCCCTCGATGTCCATGAGGATTCGACGGACAAGCCCCTGGACGCAAGGGACAAGGGCGGCATGGGCATCATCCTGGCCAGGAACCTGATGGATCGGCTGGACTATCGGCGGGAGCGGGGAAAAAACATCTTACGCATGGAAAAGCAATTTCGATAAAAATCTTCAACCAACCTTAATTAGGCGACCAGATAAAGGAGCGCAATCGTGACACTTTCGGTATCCTCGAGACAAAAAATGGAAGGGGTTTACATCGTTTCTCCCACCGGGCGCCTGGACACCAATACCTATCAGAGTCTCGAAGGCCCGGTGGATGTGGTTTTAAAAGAGAAACCCCACACCCTGGTTTTTGACATGGCCGCCCTGGACTACATCTCCAGCATGGGCGTCCGCGTGATCGCCAAGGCGCAGAAAAACATGAATGACTACAACGGCAAGGTGGTGCTCCTAAATTTACAACCGCAGATCCAGAAAGTGTTCGATATCATAAAGGCCCTGCCCACCCAGCAGGTTTTTTCCAGCATGGATGAGTTGGACGACTATCTTGATCGCATGCAGCGTCGCATCACCGGCTGATCCTTTTTCATAATCCCTTTCGGTGTCGAAAAAAACCGATGGCGGATTAATCGCGATCGCCCTGGGCATGGCCGCAGGGTAACCCCATTTGGATAGTTGCTCCATTATCATTAGATCCAAAAAGTTGTCCTGCCCGTGGAAGGTCGCCCGGTTGACATGCCCGAGCGGGAAAGGGTAAAACCGGCACCATCATCCCGATTGACAAACAAGGAGACACGGTGTGGACAATCCCATCGATCAATACTGGAAAATTCGCCTGCAACGGGTTCGGAAGGCCCTTGAAGCAAACAATTTCGATGCCTATCTTGCCGATAGCAAGGAGATGGCCAAAAAACTGGCTTATGAAACAATTATCCCGGGCATCGCCCCGCAAACCCTCTCCTGGGGCGGGTCGCTGACCTTCGTGGACACCCGCTTGTACGAGACGTTGAAAAACGATCCCCGCTACAACGTCCTGGATACCTACGATAAAAGCGTTTCGCCGGAAGAAGGATTCCAGCGGCGCCGCGAAGCCCTTTTGGTGGACCTGTTCGTCACCGGCACCAATGCCGTCACCGAAAGCGGGCATCTGGTCAACCTGGACATGATCGGCAACCGGGTGGCGGCCCTGACCTTCGGTCCCAAAAATGTTCTCCTGTTGGTTGGCCGTAATAAAATCGTGGCCGATAAGGAGGCCGCTGTCCAACGGATCAAGGCCTACGCCGCACCGGTGAATGTCGTGCGTCTCAATAAGAAAAGCCCTTGCGGCAAAACCGGTAAGTGCGAGAATTGCAGCAGCCCGGACAGAATCTGCAACACCTGGACGATTACGGAGAAGAGTTTTCCCAAGAAGCGCATCAAAATTATTTTAATCAACGAAGACATGGGGTTTTGAAAAAGGGGGCAGCCATGACCATCACATCCAACACCTGGCTTTACGTGGCCATCCAGAAAACCGGCAACATCGAAAAAATCGTCGGCCAGACCGATGCCGAACACAATATTTCCTATATCCCCGCTTTTCTCAGCAAAGAAACGGCCCAGCAGGCCATGTTCCATCTGAACCTTGAGAAAAAAGGAAAATACGAATTGCAGGCCATCATCTGCGAAGACCTTGTGGACCATGCCAAGAAAGGCGGGTTTCTGATTTTTATCCTTGATGAAGACGGCAAGGTCATGGAACGTCTTCCGGGCGATTCCTGACACGAAAAACGGAATCGCCATCGGTATCAAGGGATCGCGCATCAATCCCCAGGAGAAAAAATCTCCGGCCGTTCGGAAGGCAACGTTTCCACATAGACCGACTGGCTGGGGAAGGCGAACCCTGAGCCCGCCTCTTCGACGATGCGCTTGATTTCATAGGCCAGGGCCTCCTTGATGGCCAGCCACTCCCCCCACACGGTGGTGCGCGTGAAACAATACACCATGATATCGATGGAGGAATCGGAAAACCGGTCGATGCGCACGAAAGTGGGCACCGCCGGTGTGGCGTCGAAGGCATCGCTTTCGTGAATGTAGGCTTCAATGCCGTCCCTGATCCGGCGCAGCTGATCAACCGTGGTGCGATACTCCACGCCGATCACCCAGTAAATGCGCCTGTGGCTCATTTTACTGTAGTTGATCAGCGAGTTGTCGGACAGCTTTGAATTGGGCACGTACACCGGCGCCTTGTCGAACTGCCGAATCAGTGTCGATCGAAACCCGATGGTTTCCACGGTCCCCTCCACCTGACCGTCCACCTTGACCCAATCACCGGGATTGAATCGCCTCTCGGCAATGATCAGAAGGCCGGAAATCAGATTCTTAAACAGGTCCTGGGCGCCCAGGGCAACGGCCACACCAAACAATCCCAAGCCGGCGATGATCGGTCCGATGTGAATCCCCCAGATTTCAAGAACCGTTGCCGCGCCGATAAAGATCAGGGCCACGTTGATGGCTTTGAGCAGCCATTCCACCATGGAGGTGGTAAGGTAACGCTCAACCTGGCGCAAGACCGTGGACAGCGGGGCCACCAGATTCCTGAAGGCCCAGAAAATAACAAAGACGATCAGGGAACGGATCAAACGATCCGTAAAGGCCTCGATGCCGCCGGAAAGGTCCAGATAGTCGGCGGCAAAATAGAGACCCGCCACCACGGGGATCAGTGACATGGGACGTTCCAGGACGGCCAGGGCTTCATCGTCGAGCGTTGTCCTGCTTTTTGCCGCCATGCGGCGGAGCCACCCGAAAACGAGTTTGACGAACAATTTGCGCACCAGAAGAGCAAGCACGACAATGCCCAGGGCCACAAAAATATGACCGAAACTGGTTTGCAGCAGCCCCTTGTTCCAGACATCGATGACCAGCAGCCAGAATTCTTTTAGCATTTCCAATGGTAATAGATCCTTTGTCTATAACGTGCTTTGAACAAAATCACGAATGACCGGCAGCACAAGATCGCCATTTTCCATGTGCGGCGCATGACCGCAGCCATCTATCATCCGACCCGAGACCCGGCCGCCGCAGCCGGCCGTAATCGCATCCACCTGGGCAGCGGTGCCGTAAGCATCGTTTGCCCCCTGAATGGCCAAAACCGGCACGGCAATCGGCGGCAGAAAATTCTCAATGTTCCACGCTTTGAAATCCGGATCCAACCAGGTCTCGCACCACCCCCGGAACGCACAATCGATGTTTTGACCGTGATAAACGGCAAGGCGTTTTTTCAGGTCACCGGACAGATATTGTTGACGCGCCGACCGGATGCCCCGACGGGTGATCTTTTCGCAAAAAACATGCGCCGCCAGGGTCACCACACCAGCCAGCCCCGAAGCGGGCCGGCCCCCGGCATTGATCAGGGAGATGGACCCGCCATCCGAATGGCCGATCAGCACATGCCGGCCGATACCGCATTGATCGATAACCTCCGGCAGCACCCGCAACCCCTCATCATGCAGGTAATTGATGGGCCGTGGAAGACGGCAGGCCGTCGAGGCTCCATACCCTTTTCGATTGTAAACCAGCGCCCCGCAGCCGGTCATTTCCACCAGACGTGCCGGAATATCACGCCACAAGGCAACACATCCCAGTCCCTCGTGCAAAAAAATCAAGGTCGGGGCCGCCTCCGGACCGGGACCGATCCATACCGCTTCAAGGGGTTCATGGGCATCGAAAAGATCAATGGCGCGGGCTGGTTGTCGGTGATCGGGGGATCTTTTTTTTTGCACGGCAAGCGCACCTGGCAACGTGGCCATTCATTGGATGGGTGATAACTCCTAACAAAGATTCCTGTTTCCAGCACGGATAGGACTGGAAATTTTATAGATCAATTGATATTGAACCCATATCGGTGTGTCAATCAAAATTGATAAGCCCTGAATAAATCATGTCAAACTAATGTTATGATCACCTGCGACAACATCACCTTCAGCCATCCCGGAGCCGAGCAGCCCCTCTTTAGAGAACTGACCCTAACCATCGACAAACCGGGTTTCCACGCCCTGTTCGGCCCCTCGGGCGTGGGCAAGACCACCTTCGCCCGTATGATTTGCGGCGATATCGACCAGTTCTCGGGTACGCTCGAAACAAAAGTCAACCGTCCGTGCCTGTATACCTACAACCGGGAACGGTTGCCCGGCTGGTCGCCCGTGGGAAAGCATCTGCAAAAAACCGCGCCGCCCGGCCGGGAAGCGCTGCTGGAATCACTGATCGACGATTTTGGCCTGACCAATCTGATGGACATGCGGTTTTCGCAACTCTCCATGGGCCAGTGCAACCGGGTCAACCTGCTGCGCTACCTGCTTCAGGATTTCGGTATCCTGATCATGGACGAAAGCCTGGCCAATGTGGACGAGCCGACCCGCCACGCCATCCTGTATAAAATCAAGGAGATCTTTCCCGAAGCCATTTTTCTATACATTTCCCATAACGTGGTGGAAGTGGCGCGGCTTTGCGACCGGGTCGTCGTTTTCCGGGGGGCGCACCATACGCCCCAAATCGCCATGGTCGACGGCCAAAATCATTTCCAGGATCACCCCCTGGACAAAGCCGCCATGGAGCGCGCAATGCTGGAGATCATGAATGCTGCTTAGGCGAATATATCAATTCCTGCTTATCTATTTTATAGGCATCGGCCTTCTATTCGGGATCAAACTGGCGCTTAATCTTTCCGATTATGTCATTCCCGGGATAACCGGCGTCTGGCATACCGGGCAGGCGGAATTGGTCCGCTACATGGGCGACGTAATGGACACCTTTGCCGTGGCCGTCATCGGCCAGATCCTCTCCATCGCCATGGCCCTGACCGTGGGTATCGTCGGCCGCCGGGCCACCTGGTTCGGTTCCTTCATCAAGGTGGCGGCCTACAACATCCAGGCCTATCCCATCGTGGCCATCGCCCCCATTCTTTTCATACTCCTGGGGGACGGTTTTCTGACTCGCCTCTTCATCGCCGCCATGATCTGCTATTTCCCGCTATTGCTCTCCATTGTCGGCATCATGAGCGAGCCGGTCACCGATATCGAACACTTTTACCGGATCACCGGCCGGCTGCGCTGGCAATTGGAAGTCAAAATCCGGGCCTTCGAGAATCTGCACAAACTCACCACGGTGGTTTCAGGCAGCGCCACTCTGGCCATGGCCGGCACCATCGTCGCCGAATTCATTGCCGCCAACGCGGGCATCGGTTACAGCATCCGTATCGCCTTGTATCAGAGCGATCTGTCCAAAATTCTGGTTGCGTTGTTCATCATTGGCATCACTCTTTCCATTTACCAGGGATTCCTTGAAATGATTGGAGCAAGCGTTAAAAAAGTGTGGGCTGCCGGATAACGATAGAATAACGAGGAGGTTTCCAAATGAAAAAAGGGGTTATTTTCCGACAACTTCTTGTGGGGATCATCGTTCTGATGATTGCCGTGGTCCCGGCTCTGTGGCCAAAAACAGGTAATGCCGCCGGCGATTCCGTTGCCTATCGTCTCAAATGGCTAATCAATGCTTCCACCGCCGGCGACGTGGTCGCCGCCGATCAAGGCTTTTTTTCCAAAGCGGATTTGAATGTCGAGGTCAAGGCCGGCGGTCCGGAACGCGATGCCATCCGTGAGCTTGAACTGGGCTATGCCCAATTCGGCGTGGCCTCCGCCGATCAGGTGATTCGCGCCCTGGCCAAGGGCGCCTCGATTGTGGTTCTGGCGCAACTCTTTCAGACCAACCCCTTGCAGTGGATTTATCGCGCGGACGATTTCAAAATCGCAACGCCGCAAGATCTGGCGGGCAAGACGATCGGCATCACTTTCGGCGGGAATGACGAAACCATCATGCGCGCCCTTCTGGCCGGTGCAGGCTTGGAGGAAGGCCAGGTCAAGCTGTCCAGCGTACGCTACGACTACACCCCGTTTTATCAGAAAAAGATCCCGATCTGGCCGGTCTACCGCAACACCCAGGGCATTTTCCTGTCCGACAAATTATCGGCCGCCGACGAGCAGGTGGCATTTTTCGATCCTTCCGCGAATGGGGTCCGCTTTGTGGCCAACAGTGTGGTAACGTCTCAAAAAATAATGGAAACCCAGCCGGAAATGGTGGAAAAATTTACCCAGGCGCTGCTGGCCGGCTGGCAGGCAGCGGTCAAGGCGGAAAACGAAAAGATGGTGGTTGATACGCTCTCCCGTTACGACAAGGATACGGACGAAGCGGTCCTAAAACGCCAATTGGCCGTTACACGCCGGATGATTCAGCCGGATGCGTCCGTCCCCGTGGGTCGTATCGATACGGCGGCCTGGAAGCAGACCGAGGAAATCATGCTCCGGCAAAAACTGATCACCCGGCCGGTGAATGTTGTGGAAAGGCTGATAACCAAATGACCATGTGCGCGCGGTTATCCGGTTCAATCCGGGTAACTGGCGCGCACCTTGTTGTGAAGCGCACGGGACCGCATCCAGAGGTATCCCGTGCCGCTATTATCGTCAAAGGTGAGAAATCGGTCCGCCGAGGAAGTTGACCACCGGAAACGGTCCTCATGCCCACCATCCGCCCGGCCTTTTCCATAGCGGCCGAAGGCTTCCATCATCAAATCCGAAAAATCCAGATAATTGCTCACCTGAACAAGAACCGTATACAGCCCCCCCTGCCAGAATCCCAAAAAAAACGCCGTCCACACTGGCGCGGCCGAACCGTCTGGTATTCAGGGAATAAAGTTTTACGCCCCCGTAGGCAGGGTCGGATCCGGCGGGACTGGCGCCTTTGACTTGGGCCACGGGTTGTTGCCATTTCAACCCCAGATAACCGACATTTCCGCCCGAAGTCATGACCGGCGGGGATTTCTGGGGTTCCGGCGGTGCGGACCGCTCTTTAAAAATCGTCGATGGAGAATCGGGAGTCTCCGGTTTGTCGATGGCCGGCGGCGCGCTTCCGATCATCCGTTCCACCTGGCCTTCGGGGTAACGCACCACCTTGCCGTTATGGTAAAAATAGACGCTGCCATCCTCACGCCAGGCCTTTCGGGTCTGGAACATCTCGCCGGACTTCAGAATAACCCTGTCGGCGCGGGCCGTGGTGACGGTCGCCTGTAAAACGACAGCAAGCAAAATGAGAAGAATAGATTTGCCCATGCCTGGATACATCCTTTTTCCCGCAGTTCCTGACGGATTGTTAATTTCACGCTCGCACTCATCTTCAGCCCTGAACCGGGCTCTTCAACGCTTGATGCCTAAAAAAAAGGAACGCAGCCGGTTCAGGTTCAATCTATCCGCCCATGGCCCCCTTGTCAATTATGGTTGCCCGCTTTAGAATCGCAGGTTCGGCTTTAGTGATAAGGCAAATGTCATCTTATCCCCCTCACCCTGTCCCTCTTCCTCGCCCCTTGAGGGAGAATAAAATAAAGCAATTTTCCAAATGCGGTTGCCCTGCGCCCGATGGCACATCGCGTTGACATGCCCGGATGCCTTTGCGATACTGGCAGCGGTATGTTTTTCACAAAAGCGCGATAAAAAGGTATCCAGTGGCAATTCATCAAAAAAAAGAGGGGCGGCCGGCACCTCCCCGTGTATGGGAATATGAACTCCCCGGCGGCTATCGGGTATTGGCCGGGAAAACGGATTCCGACAACGATCGCCTGAGCCTGAAGGTTGCCGCGCCGACGGACTGGTGGTTCCATGTCCGCGGCATGCCGGGTAGCCATGTGGTTTTAAAAGTGGACAGGGACCAGCCGCCCGACAAAGACACATTGAACCGGGCCGCCGCCATCGCCGCCTACCACAGCAAGGCCCGCTCCGGCGGCGTGGTCAGCGTTTCGGGAACCCTGGCGTGCCATGTCAGCAAGCCTCGCGGCGCCAAACCGGGGACGGTTCAAATTCGCAAGGAGCGGACGTTCAAGGTCCGCCCGGCTTTGCCCGATTTCAATTAATCCAAGGCCGGGAGAGACGTCTGCGATAATCGCCAAGAAAAACAAGGCTGCGGGCACCCTTTTTAATGACGGGCAAATTGCGGTACAGCACCGCCTGGCCAAATGGATCGATAGAGGTGAGCCCATTGGTGTTGATAAAGACCTGATGTACATCCGGGTCGCAGGATTCAAGGGCGTTGATCAGCTCATGGGCCGAGGTGCCGTCAAATTCTCCATTAAGGGTGATATGCACACTGTTCATGTTCTTGAATTGGAAAATTCTAAAATTCATGGCCATCGACGTCACTCCTTTCGGGCGCCTGGCAGCGTCATCATTCGTTTTACCGACTTTGCCGCTCAGGATTTTTCTTGTTTTTGAACCATGAGAAGAGAAAAAAGCGGCCGGAACGTTAACTCATCCTCTTGTTCGTGATAACCCGGCAATCTGCAATGCATTGTTCATGTCCATTCGATCTCATCATCAGTGGCCGCTTCATTTGGTTTTTCAGGATAGCAATCACGATGCCACCCTTAACATTTCCGACACGATCTTATTTCCAATATAATTTCAGCATGTTTTGCCCGAACCAAACGAATCTACCCGGGGCCGATACGACGGATGGGAAACCATCTACCCAAGTATTGGGAAGTTTGCCTTCCAACGCCCCGGGGCAACGGCCCGGAAGCACTACAGACGGGGTAAACTAAAGTTTTCAGGGCAAAATCCGATCATAGCCTATACGGGTAGTACAATTAAGGCCAGCGAACTTGTCCCGCTCGGTCCTTTTCACCCCTTTCTCTTCGATGGAAAGCGCTATCATGGTCGATAAAGACGAAAAAAACGCTGAGTTTGGCCGCCTTGCCGTTGAAATGAATTTCATCGAGCAGGAAACGCTTAACAAAGCCATGGTGGTCCAGTCACGAATTTTCGACAAAACCAATGTCATGATGGATGTTGGCAATATTTTGATGGAAATGGGGGGCATTTCAGCCAACCAGCGAAAAAAGATCCTGGGCCTGCTTAAAAAAAACGGAGATCAATCCCAACCGGCGGCTCAGTCACCACCTCCATCGTCAACCAGCGAGGACGAGGATCAGGCAACGGAAGGGGAAGGCACGCTGGACATTGTTGTCTCCAATGACAGATTGAGCGTTATCGCCCATTTCGACGGCAAAGTCCCGACCACGGAAATCACCATTGACGATATAAAAACCATGCTCCACGCCGAGGGTGTGGTTCAGGGAATTGTCGAAGAAGCTGCCATCCAGGCCTTTTTGGATGGCAGGGACGCTGTCGGCGAAGCGTGGATCGTTGCCACCGGAATCGCACCGGTCCCCGAGGTGCCCGCCGAGATCGTCTATCATTTCGAGACCGACCCACTGAAAGTCGGCACGGTGTCCCAAGAGGGGCAGCAGGAACGAATAGATTGGAAGGAACGCGGGCAGCTCCCTCAGGTCAAGGAAAACGAGCTGTTGGCCGAATTGATCCCGGGCGCCGAGGGCAAGGAAGGCAAGGATGTTTACGGAAAAACGATTCCCATCCCCCACGCCCATGACGTCCGGTTCAAATGCGGCAAAGGCGCCGGGTTTTCCGACAACGGCCACAAAATCCATGCAACCCAGCCGGGAACGCCCAAACGGACTCTGACCGGAGAAATATCGGTGATGCCGGTCCTGCAGATCAAAGGAGACGTTGGCATCGAAACGGGACATGTCGAATTCGACGGCCACATCGACGTGGAGGGCACCATCGAAAAAGGGTATCGCGTCAAAGGCGGCAGTCTGGCGGCCAATGAAATTCTCGAAGCCGAACTGGAGATAGACGGCGATATCGCCGCCACCAAAGGTATTTTCGGCGCCACCATCAACTGCGGCGGCAACCTGAAGGCCAACCACATCAACAACGCCACGATCACGGCCAAGGGCGACCTTGCCGTCGGCAAGGAAATTATCGACAGCACCCTTGAAGTCAACGGACGTGTCCTGAGCTATAATGGCGTGATTCTCTCATCGACGGTTTCCGCGAAAATGGGCATCATCACCCTGGACATCGGCACCCCGGCCGCCAAGCCCTGCCAATTGACCGTCGGTATCGATCAGGAGCAGAACAGGAAGATAGAGGCCCTCCAGAAACGGATCAAGGACATCAACGCCAATAATGAAACGCTGTCCAAACAAATCACCGGATTAAAAAAACAGAGTGACGAAATCAACACGACCCTGGCCGATGTCGCCCAGAAGCAGGATCTTTGCATGACCACCCAACGCCAATTGGAAAAGGAGGTCGATGACCATATCGACCAGGGAAACGAGGCCGAAGCCGATGCGCTGCAGGATCGAATTCAACGCCTGGGCGAGGAGCAGCACGCCTATGACGAGCAAGTGGCCGACCTTCTTGAGCAAGACGAAACCATCGGCGAAAAGCTTTCCAAACTGAAAAAAACCCTCACCGAAAACAAAACGGAGTTAGAAAAGCTACAGGCAGGCCATGACAAACGCCTGAAAGAGAAAGAGACGACCCCCGGCATTGCCGTGGTTAAAATCAGCGGAACCCTTCACTCAGGGACGATGATCACCGGCCCCAACTGCAATATTTATATTGATAAAGATAGGAAATGCCTATCCGTTTCTGAAACAAACAAGGCAAACCGGGAAGGGTTGAAACCCTGGCGGTTTGAAATTGGCCCATATCAATAACGCGTCCCCCCTCCTCCACCAATAAATTCAATGCGTTAGGCAGTGACGCAGCCCAGGTTGCGATCAAACGGGTTTCCAGCGCCCACGTTTCTCCATCGTGGCCGCGAAAAATGGTTTCCAGTTGTTCTTACGATGCCGTATAATACCTTGACGAGAGAATCGAATCCATATATACGTGGCCACCTTAACCAGCCGTGATTTGGCAATTCCAATGGAGGAAAAAAATGAATAAGGGTGATTTAATCAATGAAGTAGCGAAAATCGTTTCCACAAAGAAACAAGCGCAGGAAGTCGTTGACTGTGTTTTCACAACTCTCACCGAGTCTCTGAAGCAGAGCGATACCGTTCAGATCGCCGGTTTCGGCAGTTTCAAGACCAGCAGAAGAGAAGCCCGCACCGGTCGCAACCCCCAAACGGGCGCGGAAATCAAGATCGAAGCCAGAAACGTTCCCAAGTTCGTACCGGCCAAGGCGCTCAAGGAAGCCGTCAATTAGCACCTAGCACCATCGAAGAGATTAAATTCGTCTCAGGCATATCGTTGTTGCTTTAAGCGGCAGGGCCAGCGGGTCCTGCCGCTTTTTTTACGCATGGCCGACATCGCTCCCGGCATGTATCTGGTGGTTTTCAAACGCTCGGTCGATTGACTTTAATCATGGGGATTGCTATTACTGCATGGCATGGAATCAGGCGAAATTGTAGAATATATTGACGATCGCAAAATCATTTGCGCCCTGGTCATGGAGCATGGCGACCAGCAGCTGAAATTGTTGACCGAACAGGACAAGAACGTCAGATTGTCCCCGCACCGGCTGTCGCACCACGGAAAATCGCGCTTCGACCCGACCCAGGACAGGCGCCGGTTAGTGGCGTTGTTGCGCGAGCGGGGGGCCAGTCGCAATGCCATCGCCGAAACCATTCCCGTCGAAGAGTTGTGGGACGTTCTCAATGAGGAGCAAACCTGGATCGATTTCAAAACCATGACCGGTCTGTGTTTCCCCAATGATGTCGATGACGATCATGAATCCGGCGTGATTCGCGCCCTTTTTAAAAACCGTCGCTTTTTCAAATTCAAACCCGACCGTTTTTTGCCCCATACCATCGAGCAAATGGAGGCCATTGTGGCTAAGGAAAAAAAAGCCGCACGGGACCAGCTTCTGATCGATGCGGGCGTAGCCTGGATTCAATCCGTCGGTACCGGCGATATGTCCAAAGCACCACCGAATCATCTCGAATTGATCGACATTCTGAAGTCCTACTATCTTTTCGAGCAGGATAGTCCCCATGCCGACCTGGTCAGGAAATTGATAAAAGCGGCCGGCATCACCTCCACGGAAACCCTTTTCAATCATCTGGTGACAGTCGGCACCTGGTCCGTGGACGAGAACATCGACCTTTTGCGCTTCGGCATCCCTACATCGTTCTCACCCCAGGCCATGGAAAAGGCCCGGGTACTGTCATTGACAGAGAACGATTTCTCTCTGGAAAGCGGCCGGGTCGATCTTACGCACCTGCCCACCATCACCATCGACGGCCAATCCACGCTCGATTTCGACGATGCCTTGAGCATTCAGGTCACCGAAAATCATTTTCTCGTGGGCATTCATATAACCGATGTGGCCCACTATATAAAAAGGGACGATCTTCTCGATCGGGAAGCCCGCACCCGGGGCAGCTCCATCTACATGCCGGACGATCGCATTGCCATGATCCCACCGGCATTGTCCGAGAATCTGTTGAGCCTGAAGAAAGACCATGTCAGGCCGGCCATCAGCACCATGGTGAAGCTCGACCCAAGCGGGGGGCTCATCAGCTACGACATTTTCCCATCAACCATCCGCGTTGACCACCAACTCAGCTATTTCGAAGCCAATGGCAGCATCGAGACGGATCAATCCATCTCCCGACTTTACGATATCGCAGCCAAATTCAGGGAAATGCGGCTGAGCCAGAGCGCCCTTCAGATCGTTCTGCCGGAGGTCAATATCTGGATGGATGAATCCGGCACGCCCGTCATCAACCGAATCAATCGGGAAAGCCCCAGCCGGATGTTGATCGCCGAAATGATGATTCTTGCCAACTGGCTGTCGGCACGGTTTCTGGTCGAAAACAAGCTGCCCGCCATTTTTCGATCACAACCGAAACCCAAAAGTCGCATTCTTAAAAACACCACCGGGACCTTGTTTCAGAACTGGATGCAACGCAAACAGTTAAGCCGGTTTGCCTTGAAAACCGAGGCGGGCCAGCATAGCGGCCTGGGACTCGACGCCTACGTTACCGCCACATCACCGATCAGAAAATACTTCGACCTGGTCACCCAGCGTCAGCTGCGGGCTGCAATGGGCCTCGAAAAGGCCTATTCGTCCAGCGAAATCGAATCCGTCATCGATTCGTTGACCCCGTCCATCGCCGCCATCGGGCGACTTCAGTTTCGCAGAAACCGGTATTGGCTGTTGAAACACCTGGAAGGGCGGATCGGCGAGAAGGAAGAGGCCATCGTCCTTCAGCGACGGCGCAACGCATACAGCATCCTGCTCAAAGCCTACATGGTCGAATGTCTGTTGCCTCAGTCCAGGGGGGTTGGCCTTAACCCCGAAGACCTGGTCCAAGTTACGCTCCAGCGTGTCAACGCTCGTACCAACACCCTGTCCGTTTATTTGGGATAGCCTGCCGGACCTGCCGACACTTAAATCCGATTCAGTAAATTATGGCCCCCAAGCTATTGGATACCCTTGCTAACCCGGGAGATTTTCCCGGGTTTCGCGGCAACATTTATTGTTCCCAGGATTTTCCCCCAATCCGAGTACCCGCCATTCCCTTCTCGAACTTGTTGACATTCTTGATTAATGCCTTAAAATTAAAAAAGTATAAACTCGCCTGACAAGGGTATCGACCCCCATCCCCGCTCTTTTTGGGCAGCACAGGGAATTCGGGAGTTTTTCCTTGACCTCAAACATAATATTAAATATATATCCTTATTTAAAATAAATAACATTCAGTCAGAAAGTAAAGATCCAATGGGTATTCAAGAACGCAAAGAGAGAGAAAAGGAACGTCGGCGGCAACAGATTATCGTGGCGGCCAAAAGGGTTTTTTCGGAAAAGGGATTTAACAAGGCTACCATGGAGGACATTGCCAAGGAAGCCGAATTGAGTCCGGGGACACTCTATCTTTATTTCAAAAACAAAGAAGAGTTGTACGCATCCCTGTCGCTTCGGATTCTTCAGTACCTCAACATCCGAGTCACCCATGTGAACGAGGACTCATCACTTACGCCGCCACAGAAGCTCAAGGCCCTTATGGAGGCTATGTATGACGTCTATGACTTTGACCCGTTGATTATCATCAACATGTTCCACCTTCAGTCAAGCGAAACGCTGAAGAACCTTTCCGAAAAATTATTGAGCGAAATCAAGGAATTGTCGAAGCAATCCAACGGCGCCATCGCCAAAATCTTCCAGGACGGCATTAAAAAAGGGATCTACGTCGACAGACACCCCATAGCCATGGCCGATATTTTCTGGTCGATGTTCTCAGGCGTGGTCCTTTACGAGGCAAGTAAAAACATCATCGATTCCGACAAGAACTATTTGAAATCCACATTAGCCATGGCCTTCGAAATTTTCGAGCAGGGCATCCTTAAAAAGAAAAAATAGTAAACCAACACGCTTTGACCAATAAAAAAAACCCCGCCCTTTTTTAAAGGAGGCGGGGTTTTTCACAGCAACGCTTATATCCGAAACGGTAAAGCGAATCGGCTTTGAATCAATCCTTGGGATGGCACTCAATGCAACCGGTGGGACCCGTTGTCGGCACCTTACCGTCGATATCGGCCAACTTGCCGGCCAGCTCTTCAATTTCCACTTTCATGGTTTTATGGCAACCGATGCACTGACCATGGAAGGCCTTTTTATAATACCTGATAACTTTTTCTTTATCGACGGATTTACCGTCTTCCGTTCTAGGCAGTGCGTCCAGGTCATGGCAGCCACTGGTCATACAACCGCTAACGGGTTTCGTGCCGTCCCATTTGTGGTGGCAATTGTTGCAGGCAAGTGTCATGTGCTGGCCATGGGGAAACGCCACCGCCGCCCGTCTGGTTTCCACTCCATCCGGCGCCTCCAGCGTTATGGTTCCCATGGGAACGATCATCTCCGCATTTTCGACGACCGCCTCTTCCGTTTCATCGGCAATGGCAATCCCCATTGATGCACAGGCAATCACTCCGACAAGCAACACGATTACCGCAAACGATGAGCTACGCATACGCTTCCCCCTCCTCCATTTCGATTCTTTTCTGGGCTTATTTTGACGGAAAGTCCAAGCAGTTATAAACCCAAATCCATTTTTTTTCAATGAATAATTGGCAGGTAGCCGGATTAATGGCGATTGATTATTGGCCCATCGCTATGGAAGGGCCGGCAAGGGCCGCGAAAACCAATGCCGGGTCAACGGATTCGATTGGTTCGAAAAGGCGCTTCAATCATCGGACGGCGCGGACATGGCCGCACTGCTCCTCGTTTTTGGAAACGCGTGAGAAGATGGTTTCCGGCACCGATGTGACCACATCCACAACCTGGTGGTATCCCCGGGCAAAGGAGTCCGAGGTCCAATACCAATCCGCCCCGGTGGCTGGAAAATAGGGGCTGCTTTTATAGATGCCGGCCAGCTCGCCGGCCGTGGGAAGGCGCCAGTCGTCATGGTTGCCGGCGTTGAGTTGCCGAACGTAAATTTTTGCCGTTCTATAAGAGATGCAACGTCCCAGTTCCAGGTAGGAATCCAACTGGCACCAGGTAAGGCCGGTACGCCTGTCCGTGACCGTTCCATCCCCATTGTCCACATAGCGCCCCGAGACTTCCCTGAACTGCCGGGCCACCTGGGTACGAATTCCGGCAAGACGTTGTTTATCCTGAAGCCGGCGATTCTTGGCCGCCTTACGACGCGCCAGAAGCTGGAGCTGCCGTTCCTCATCCCGGCGGGCGCGCCTGGCGGCCTCGACTTCCGGCTGAAGTTGTTTCAGTAGGGCCCTGGCCTTGGTGTTATAGGGGCCGGTTTGATTGTTCTGAATATAGGTCTCTACACGCTTTATGCGGCGGGTGACATCGTTGGCCGGATTATTGGCATAGGACTCGATCTCCTCCCAGGCACTTTTTTTAACCAATTCCTCATCCAACGCCTCGATTCGCTCATCGATGATGGATTTCTGTGTCGAATCCGGCCGTCCTGAAAGATAGTCGGCATAGATTTGCCTGGCATACGCATAATCGTCGCCGGCCAGCTCGGCCCTGACGGTAAGATCAGCCAGATCATGTTTATCCTGCAGGGCGCCGCGCAGCGCCTTGACCCTCTCAACCGAGGAAAGGCTTGAGAAACCCGTTAAAAAGCGGTCGCACCGGGCAAGACAATCAGCCCATTCCTTTTTGGCGTCGCAACTGGCCGACTTCTCCTCAAGAAACTTAAAATAATCGTCTCCCAGATCGGACAGCATGCGGTTAACCGCTTCACGTTCAGTTGCCTTGGGGTACTGTTTCAGATACATCCGGTAGGCGTTGTAGCGACCCTGGAAATCATCCTCGGAAATGGCTTCAAGGCCGCCGAAGCTGGCGGTTGCCATTTTCTGACGAATGCCGTCGACGGCGGTATTGATCGATTTGGCATAGGCGCTGTCGGGGTATTTGTTTAAAAAGGCCATATAGATCGACAGCGCTCTCTTTTCGTATTGGTCATCCACGGCAAGCTCGTCGACGTCGGCAACGGTTTTCAGGTAGTCGCGCTTCTCGATTTCCATGTTGGCTTCGTTCAGCCGCATTTCCAGCTCTTCACGATGGATGTCTTCAGGATGGTTTCTCAGATATCTCAAAAGGAGCACAATCCGAGCATCGAGCGCCTCCTCGGTCGAAAGCTTAGCCATGAAGGTTTGGTACCGCTGGGTAATCCGCCGCTGTTTTAGAAACATCACCGTGCCGACGGCCGAGGCTATCAGAAACAGCGCCACACCAACCGCGATGACCAGCTTGGTGGTTTTGGACATCTGGTTTTGCCGATCCGCGGAACTATCCACCGCCTTTTCGAAAGGCTCGACATCCAGTATGTCCTCAATCATCATCGGCTCGAGGGTCTGGGTGGCGGACGGTGAGGCGTCGGCCGATTCATCCCCGACTGGTGGGTCTTCAGCCAGCAGATCCCCCTCTTGGAGGGAAATCGATTTTGGCGGTGGCGGCGGTGCCGCGGCCTTGTCTTCATCCTTTATCTTCAGGCTCTCCATCATGACGTGCATGAGAGGCTCCTGGATTTCTCTGTCCCGATCCACATCGGCGGTTTCGATCTGGATTGAAGCATTGTCCCAGCTGATGATCCGATAGGCGGCCTGACTGCCCCTGAGATCTTCGTATTGCGCCCCGATCAGACTGCCGCCATCCAGATAGAGATACCCCATGCGACTGCCGCTATCCACCTTCAGCGTATAGGTGGCGCCCTCCATTTCCGACATCTGAAGGAAAGACGGCAAACTGATGCCATGAATCCTGCCACCGACACCGGATACCTCTTCGAGCTTCTGCTTGCTTAAAAACTTTTTCACCAGCACTCCGAGTTGACTGCACTCCGCATCGCGCATGTTTTGGGAATAGTACCCCAAATGAATTTCGATTTTGTCCCGTTCCCGCTGCCAGGGCCACAAGGCGCCGTAATAAGAACCGGTATCTATTTTTTTCAGGAAAAAGGTCTGATCCTTCCGGATGCCGTTGAGATACTTCACACAAGGATCGAAGCGAAGGTTGGCGGGCAGTTTTTCACCGGGGGGTTTGGCCGGCTCGCCAAAAAACTCGGCCATGATACCGGACAATTCGTCGATACCGCGACCCATGGCGGTGACCTGATAGAGACTCGGCGAATCCTCGTAAAATCGCGAGTTGGTATCCGGCAAGTCGTCGACACGCTTTATCAGCGTAAGAAACCCGACAAATATCGCCTCGTTTTTGGCGATATCCTTAAGTTCTTCACTCTCGCTGTTCAGCAAATTTTCGATAAGAGACGATATCATGGGATATTGAGGTCCTTACCTGTCATCTTCTGCATCCGTTTTGATTTTCGGTCAAACGGCTGAAAACTAAAGAGGAAATAATATTGGCTTGACGCGCATCCCTTCCTTGGGTATACAATAACCCGAAATCGGGCAGGGCCACGAAGACCCGCCCATCACTTACAATCGAGGATTACGATCAGGGCCACGAAGGCCACGCCCGGTGGACAACCGGGGTGGTGTTGCGTGGCCTTTTTTACAGAAAAAATATGGCTCCATCCAAAAAGAGAATCTGTGTAATTGATGGTCAGGGTGGCGGCATCGGTGCCACGGTGATAAAGTACATCAAACTTGCTTATGGCGAACGCATCGAACTGATTGCCCTGGGGACCAATGCCATCGCCACATCCCAGATGCTGCGGGCGGGTGCCAACAAAGGCGCATCGGGCGAGAACGCCATCTGCCATACGGTACACAGCGCGCAGTGTATCGTGGGCCCGATATCCATTTCATGGGCCAACGCCATGTTGGGGGAAGTCACGCCCAAAATGGCCGAAGCGGTAATGTCCTGCTCGGCCACGAAATATCTTCTGCCGTTGTCCCAGGAAAACGCGGAAATAATGGGCGTGGTATCTGAACCGCTGCCGCATCTGGTTGAACAACTGGTGGAAAATCGTTTAAAGGAGGTGATCGATCATGTGTGAAGCAAATGCCTATCTGGTAAAAAACGACGAAGAAATCTTACTCATGGAATCCGTGGATCTGGTCGAGCCCGAAACCGATGGAACGTTTCGGCTGGTTGGCATCTTCGGCGATCAGATAACGGTAAAAGGACGCATCAAACGAATGAATCTGGTGGATCACCGGATTCTGTTCGAGGAGTAGCAGGCCCCCAACCGCCTTACCCGACGTTCACGTCCGATAGGCGGTACGAAATCACGACAGACATACCCGCCATGGCAACCTCCCGTTTTCATGGCCACGCTCTTTTGCGGCTTATCGTTAACGCCCTGTTCAAAGACTTCTGGTTCCCGGACACCAATCCCTGATCCCCGCGCTCTATGTGGGCCCCCCATGTTACCCTGATGCCCTCTGTCAGACTCCGTTGGTTTTCTCTTTTTGACAATAGCGACGGTTTGGTTTATGGCATATGCCAAAAATACGCCATTGAAACTTCTCTCAAAATGAGTTTTAATACTCGCATTTTATTTTGTGGATATAACCAAAGCGAAATAGCGACACCGATATTTCAATACTCAATCCGTTACAATGAAAAGACAGAAAGGAAAAATTATCATGCATGTTGGAAAACTATATGCGAGCAACAAAAAACCGATCATCTCTTTCGAGTTTTTCCCGCCCCGCAACGAAAAAGCCGCACAGACCTTTGGCAAGGTGGTCGATACGCTTTTTGAATTGAAACCGGACTACATGTCGGTAACCTTTGGTGCCGGCGGTTCCACCCGGGACGGTTCCTATCAGACGGTCAAGCAACTGATCGAGGAAAAAAAGATCCCCACTGTGGCCTATCTGGCCGGATTCGGGCTCGGGCCGGATGAAATCGTCCAGGTGTTGGACAATTACAAGGCGCTGGGTGTCGAAACGATTTTTGTAATCCGCGGCGACAAACCCCAAAGCCCTGACTTCGCTCCTCACCCGGAAAGCTTTGCCAATGCTTCGGACCTGATCGCCTTTATCAAGGGGCGCTACGATTTCTGTCTGGGCTGCGCCGGATATCCCGAGGGCCATATTCAAGCCGAAAGCCTGGAAAAAGACATCTCGTTTCTCAAGCTCAAGCAGGACAACGGCGCGGAATATGCGGTGGCCCAGTACTGCTACGACAACGATGTTTTTTTCACTTATGTGGAAAAGTGCCGGACAGCCGGCGTCACCATCCCGATTATTCCCGGGATCATGCCGGTCTATACGATTAAAATGACCAATATGCTGGCCAAGGTTTGCGGGACGGCCATTACTCCGGCATTGCAAAGTGGACTTGACAAACTCACGGCGGCGGATGCTGATGCGGTGCTCGATTTCGGTATCGACTTTGCCGTGGAGCAATGCCGTGGATTGATCGAGGGTGGCATTTCCACCCTGCATTTTTACACCATGGATCGTAGCCGCTCCACCACGGAGATCGTCAATCGACTGCGAGTAGAGAACCTACTGTAACCTTTATTATCGTTCCGTCCAAATAAGCGAGTGGTCCCAGGCTCTTCGACTGGTTCCCACGCTCTGCGTGGGAACCTATTTTTGGAAAAGATACCCCTTAAGCTTAAACACAGAGCATGGGAGCGGGGGGATACGCATAGAAAAACGCCGGGGAAGGTTCCCCGGCGTTTTTTTCGTTAACGAACAAGTGCCGTCGGTAGAAGCCTGCCGATCAGTCGGCAACCATCTGCGCGGCAACGGCCTCCTCTTCGGCATCATGTTTGGGCCGAGAGGTAAGATAGGCGAGGACCACACCCAGGATCAGGAGGCCGGCCGACATGTAGAATGCCCAGCGCAGGCTGCCGGTCAAGTCCTCGATGGTGCCGCCCAGCCTGGTCATGAAGAACCCCAGGCCCCATCCAATGAAGACCAGCCCGTAGTTGAACCCAAGATATTTGGACCCGTAAAAATCGGCCGTGAAGGAGGGCATCAGCGAGAGACCGCCTCCATACTGCCAGTAGGCAACGCCAACGACGATGAACAGAAAAAGAACATTTTGCGAGGCGATGACATAGGGCACGATGAACATACACACCGCCGAAACCGCACAGTTCAGGCAGTAGGCGTTCACCCGGCCAATTTTATCCGAATAAAATCCGGTACCGACCCGGCCGGATGCATTGATCAGCCCGCCGAAGGAAACCAGGAGCCACGCATTGGCCGCGAAGAAAGGAAGGTCGGCAGCCGCTTTTTTAAGGATACCCGCAGCATTGGCGATGATCAAAAGCCCGGATTGGGTGGAGATGGTAAACATGGCCACCAGGGCGTAGAACTGCCAGGATTTGAAAATCTCTTTCGGTGTCCAATCGTGTTTCGTGGACAGGGCTTGCTGAGCCGATGTCATTGGCGGCGAAGGCGGAACGTAGCCTTCCGGCGGCGTGAAAAGAAGCTGCCCGGCGACAATGGTTACCACGGCGAAAAGAACACCCAGGCCGACAAAGCTGCCGGTGATGCCGTACGCATCCAACAGATACTGCCCCAACCCACCAATGTAAAGGGCGGCACCGCCGTAACCGGCGACCACGAGGCCCGCGATCAGACCGCGTTTTTGGGGACCGAACCATTTCAATGCAGCCGGGGTAGGCGCCGCGTAGCCCATCCCCATGCCGATCCCTCCGATAATGCCGAATCCGATGACCAGGCCGGTATAGCTCTTCATCATGCCGGCGATAATGCAGCCAAGCGCCAGCATAATCCCTCCCGCGGTGGCGCCGACCTTGGGTCCGAACCGATCCTGGATTCTGCCGCCGGGAATCATGAGCGCGGCGAAAAGGATGACGCAGAGGGAAAAAGGTGTGGCCGCCTGGGCGTTGGTGAGGTATGTCCAACCAGCATTCATCCCGGTCATCACCTCTCCAGCTCTGTCCGTATTGACCAAGGCTTTTTTCCAGATGCTCCAGGCGTACAAGATACCAAGACACAGGTTGATACTGGTCCCGGCGAACGTGGTGATCCATCCCTTGGCGGGAACTTTCGAAACTGGCTGTGCCGACATATTACCTCCCTTTCCTTTGGTTAGTGGATTGGTGAATCGTGAACCATGGAGCCAAACGGTAGGGATGGGCAATGTGGACCTTGCGCCACTATCCTGTATGCTGTTCACAATCACCAGCTTAAATGAATATTATTCATTTTTATTTATATTTTGTATAGATATATAAGAATTGTTTTATGAATTTAATTCAGAAAAGAAGCAAATTAAATGCCGACTATCCTTTGACACGCCTCATTAATGCCAGAGAATCTTTTTACACTCGATCAACAAGTGGAAATTATATTTTATTTTATACAGTTATCGATACAGATAGGCACGCTGAGAAAAAAGAATGCAGTGTGACACTGGTAATTTCAGCTGAAAGGAGGCACTACTCCTCATAAAAAATAACAATAAATTTTGTCATAGCAATTTCGTAAGTACAAATAACAGGTTGATACATTTGGGCATCAGACATCTTACAAACCAAGTTGCAATCACAATATTTATTGTTATTTCATTTCCCTCACCATGAGACACAAAAAGAATCCCATAAGGGGAGAATTCCTCATTGATTACCGCATGCGGTCGATCTCTTGAATCAGTTTCTTTAGCCGTTTGGGTGAGACGGGGCCGTCGGTGCCAACTTCCTGGGCGAAAAGAGAAATCTTGTATTCCTCTATCATCCAGAAAAAGCGCTCCACGGCGGCTCTCTTTTGCTCCGATGCCGAGACATCCATGGATGCCAGCATTTGGTTCAGGGCCTCCAGAAACGGCGCCACCTGCCCTTCCCGCCGGTGATCCTTCTCAAGGTCGACAAGTCCGCGCTGGAGGCGAATGGAGACGGCCCTGAGATAACGCACCATATGGGCCAGCCGCTCCAGGTCATAAAGTGAAACAAAATTCTCCGGCACGAGGCGCGTCAGATCATCCTTGAGAGCCTGGAGAAACCCGGCCACGGCCGGCGCGGCAATGCGGCGCTGCTCGACCTCCAGAATCCGGCAGCGGGCCTCGTGGTGGGCCTCGATCACGGCGATCACCGCCTTTTGCAAGTCTCCACCGCATTGATGGATGCGTTTTTTTTCAAGCATCGCCACATGCGCGTCAAAGGCCTGGCGTGTGAGAATGTCCACGGCCAGCAGCTCACGGGTCACGCAATCGACCATCCGGGTTTCAATGGCCGGCATCCCTCCCAAGCAAAGCACCTGGCGCCTCAAAATAGCCGGCAGCTTGAGATTTTTTCTAAGATGTTTCAGGTCCTCGGCAAAACGGTGCGCCAACAGAGCCATCACCCCATCCGGATGGGCTATTCGGGCGGCGCCTGCATCCGTGAAAAGCCGGATGCCGACTTCATCCTTCTCGGCAACAAGACGCGGATAGACGCGCGGCGGATTCGGCCCCCCTTCATCCCAGACAATGACCTCGGGCAGGTCTCCGAAATCCCAGTCCGTGAGCCCCGTCCGTTCCCATTTTTGCTTCAGGGCCTGCATGCCCCTGGGCAACCGCGGCTGGGCGGCTCTTTTATCCAGGAGGGAATCGTCGCGGCCGCTGGCCACCACCTTGCCCTTGTGATCCGTAATGGACAGGCGCATCTTAAGATGATCCGGCAACGAATCCACAGGCCATGCCGATGCCGGAATATCCACCTGCATGCGCTCGTAAAGGAACCGGCTCAGGGCCGCCGGCAGGCTCTCCCGCCCCCGGGGCATCTCGCGCACCAGCAACTCTACCGTGTCGGCCACCGGCACGAGCTGTACCCGCAAGGCCTTGGGAAGTCCTTTGATCAGGGCCGTGATCTTCTCGGGCAGCAGCCCGGGCACCAGCCAGTCGAGTTGTTCCCGGGGAACCTCGCCGGTTGACGTTTCCGGCACGGTGAGGGTTACACCATCGGTCTCGGCCCCCGGCTCAAAGGTATAATCGCATTCCAGCACCCGGTGGCCCAGATCCAACGCTTGAGGGAATTGCGCCAGCAGGGTTTCCTCGGGCAAATAGCGGGTGAGCGTTTCCATATCCAGGCGCAGGAATTTGTCTCCCCCCTTTTTGCGGATGCGGTGTTTGAGGGTACGGATGTCGAAAATACCGGGTATGCGTTCCCGGTAGAAGGCCAGCAAAGCCTCCTCGTCAACCAGAATGTCGCGGCGCCGGATACGGTCCTCCATGCCGCGCACCTCTTCCAACAGCTCTGCATTGTGGCGCATGAAGCCCAGAGGCTGGCGGACGTCCATCTCGATCAGGGCGCCGCGAATGAAAAGTTCGCAGGCCTTTTCCGGATCGATGCGACCAAAAGCAATCTGCCGGTCCTGAACAATAGGCAGGCCGAACAAAGAGACCTGCTCCTTGGCCACCACCTCGCCCCGGCTGCGCGACCAGTGGGGATCGGAATGGCTATGCCGGCACAGCTCGCCACCCAGGGGCTCCAGCCAGGCCACGTCGATGACCGCCGCTTTTCGCGCGTAAAGCCGGGAGGTCTCCACCATTTCGGCGGCCACGATCCACTCCCCCGGGTTCTTGAACAGCCCCGAGCCCGGAAAGATCATCACCTCACGCTCCTTGGCGGCCCGAAAAAAGACCTTCTCTTTTTTCATGGCGATGTTGGACAAGAACCCGCTGAGAATCGCCCGGTGAATCGTGCCGTACAAGGGGTGGAAGTCCCCTTTTTCGGTTCGGCCGGCCTCGGGCACGGGGCCGGTGCCGCGTCTCCCCACGGGCATGCCCTGCTCCTTGAGCACCGCCACGATCTGATGGTGGATGTCCCGCCACTCGCGCACACGCCGGAAACTAAGAAAATTCTTTTTGCAAAACTTCCTGAGCAGATTCATGCTGCCGGGTGCCTGGGGGCCTTCGTGCAGGGCTGACCAGATATTTAAAATGGTGATGAAATCGGAAAGCTGATCAACAAAAGGCCGGTGGGCCTGATCGGCCAGGGCCTCCTTGTCCATGGGGCGTTCGCGCACGTCCTGAATGGAGAGCGCCGCGCCGATAACCGCCATTTGGGAAAGGCAATTCTCCTTTTGGGCCTCGATGAGCATGCGCGACAGTCGCGGGTCAATCGGGAGCCTCGACATGACGCGGCCATGTTCAGTGAGTCGATAGATTTTACCGGATGATGGTTTGCCGATGGCCCCCAATTCCTCCAAAAGATTGAACCCGTCGCGGATGCTTTTCTCCGCCGGACGGTCGATGAAGGGGAAGGTATCCACATCGCCCAGCTTGAGTGAAATCATGCGCAGGATAACGTCCGCCAGATTGGCGCGCAAAATCTCCGGCTGGGTGAACAGAGGCCGGTTGTCGTAATCCTCCTCGCTGAACAGGCGGATGCAGATGCCGTCCCGCACTCGGCCGCAGCGCCCTTTTCTCTGATCGGCACTGCTGCGCGAAATGGGCACCACGGGAAGCGACGTGGTGCGCGAGCGCGGCACATACTGGGAGATCCGCGCCAGCCCCGAGTCCACCACGTAGCGAATCCCCGGTATGGTAATGGAGGTCTCGGCCACGTTGGTGGCCACAATGATCTTGCGAAACCCCGTGGAGGCGAACACCCGCTTCTGCTCGGCCGGGCTGAGACGGGCGAAGAGAGGCAAGACAAGCGTGTGCGGATATCCCCTGCCCTCAAGGATTTCGCAAGTC
Source organism: uncultured Desulfosarcina sp. (assembly GCA_963668455.2). GTDB lineage: Bacteria > Desulfobacterota > Desulfobacteria > Desulfobacterales > Desulfosarcinaceae > Desulfosarcina. The sequence goes on along the minus strand of CAXXOY010000004.1, from coordinate 188,835 downwards.
TCGCGAATATCCTGCTCGGTGGGCATGAACACTAGCACATCCCCGGAACCGCGACCGGCGGGAATTTGATCCACGGCACGGGCCGCCAGGTCGGGGATGGAGAAAATGCCCTCCTCACCGGAATCGTCTTCGTCGTCGATGAAATAGCGGGTCTCCACGGGAAAAAGCCGACCGGAAACCTCAATTATGGGTGCATCGTCAAAGGCCTTGGAGAACTTCTCGGTATCGATGGTGGCCGAGGTGATCACCAGTTTCAAATTGCGCCGTCGCTGCACCAGTCGTTTAAGAATGCCCAGTACGAAATCGATGTTCAGACTGCGCTCGTGGGCCTCGTCCACGATAATGGTATCGTATTCGTTGAGCCAGGGATCGGCCTGGGTCTCGGCTAGCAGAATGCCGTCGGTCATGATCTTGATATAGGCATCGGGATCGGTGGTATCCTGGAAACGGATCTTGTACCCCACCGAACGGCCCAGATCCTCGCCCAACTCCTCGGCGATACGCGCCGCGACGGTGGTGGCGGCAATGCGGCGGGGCTGGGTGCAGGCGATCCGCCCGTCGATGCCCCGGCCGGCGGCCAGACAGAATTTGGGGATCTGAGTGGTTTTGCCCGAGCCGGTCTCACCGGAGATAATCGTCACCGGATGGGCTTTCAGGCTGGCGACGATCTCATCCTTGGCCTTGGTGATGGGCAGATGATCGAGATCCTCGAAACGGGGAACGCCGTCGCGGCGCTTTTGCCTGCGTCCGACGGCCTCCTGCATGGACTTGTCCAGCCGCGCCAGACGCCGGGCCAGTTCCTCCTCGTCCATCCGCCGGCCGGAGCGTTGCAGGCGATCCAATTGCCGCTTGAGAGCGATGGCATCGATGTGCATCAGCGTATTGAGCTTTTTTCTATAGCGGTTGATCTGTTTACGACTGTCGGTCATTTCTTTTCAATATTCGGTTCCGGATTTCTGGTTACACATGTAAAGGTGTTTTTCGATCATGCCCCCTCATCCCGTCCTTCTCCCTCCAGGGGAGAAGGACGGGATGAGGGGGTATTAAAAGCGCTTTTGCCGGGGCAATAGTTACCATTAAAATCTTGAAACACAACCCTTTTTACCTGACGGTTGTTGGTTTCTGGGCCTTGGTCCCTGGTTGCTGATCTCCGACATCCGGGTTCTGGGTTCGTATCCCTCTCCACTCGCCACTGTGCCCACCGATCACTGTTGACCGATTACCGAAAATTGAGAATGTTACAAAGGGTCATCTCAACTAAACTCTACGCGAAAAAGGCCGAAGAATAAATCAAGCGATTCGCCAATACCAACGCAGCCTTCTCGTCAATGCCATTGTCTTAGGAATACGCGCCGTCGCCATCCATTCTGTTGTTCATGCCATGCGCTTTTGAAAAGCCGTTCAACACACTGTTGTTGAAACGGCCGTTCTTAACAATTACCGATTAGGCCGGGTGCGAGGCAGCAGCTTGGGCTCCCACACCCGCCAAACCCTTTTACGGTAATGATTCTCTAACACTCCATAGGAGGGACGATTACCAATGTTATTTTCCAAAGCAACAATCCTGTCCGAAATGAAACTGGTCGAAAAGTCAGCTGACGGCCATATCGTTGAATATCCGCTGGATACAACAAGCATCATCACGGCCAGACCAGGAGCCAGTTATTCGCTGATAGACGATAGCTCGGGAGAAATCCCCGAAGGAACGGTTCTGAGACGAGAAGGAGACACGCTCGTCATCGATGTGGGCGATGAAACCGTGGCGACAATCGATGACTATTACGATGCTGAAGGTGTGGAATTCATTGCGCCAAACGGTTCGGAAACCGGCGAGGTCGTTCTTGCCGGGGGCGAGGCCGCCGATGTCGCCGACGGGGCCATCATTTGGCCAATGGCGACGGAAAGCGCCGGAATCAGCCCCTGGATCTGGGCCGGCGGCGCGGCTGTCCTTGCCGGCGGCACCGCGGTTGCCATTGCCGCTTCGGATGATGACGATGACGATGGCGGCGGCACCGCCGATACAACCGCGCCAACCCTGGAATCCTCATCACCGGTGGACGATGCCGCTGATATCGCGGTTGACAGCGACATCACCCTCACCTTCAGCGAAGATATCGCCCTGGGAAGCGCCGGCACCATCACCCTGATCAGCGACACCAATTCCAGCGATACCATCACCATCGATGTCACCAGCCATGACGGGCAACTCTCCGTAACCGGCAATACGCTTACCATCAATCCCGGCTCCGATCTGGCCGACGGCAGCAGCTACCACGTAGAAATCAGCGAAGGCGCCATTGAGGATGGGGCAGGAAACGATTATGCCGGCATTGACGATTCAACCTCGCTCAACTTCGTTACCGCCGGGGATGCCGAGGCCACCGATACAACCGCGCCCACTCTGAATTCCTTTTCTCCGGTGGCCGATGCCACGGAGGTGGCGGTGGGCAACGATATCACCCTCACCTTCAGCGAGGATATCGCATTGAGCGACGCTTCGGGCGTTAAGCTTTTCGATGCGTCCGACAACGAGGTCGACATCGCGGTCAGCATTCAAAACGGCAACCAGCTCGTCATCGCCCCCACTTCGGATCTGGACGGAAGCACCGTCTACCATGTCACGATTGGCGACGGCGCCATTGAAGACCTTGCAGGAAACGATTATGCGGGGATCACCGATGCCACCACCATCAACTTCACGACCGCTGATATCACCGCACCCACCCTGACCGCCCATGATTTCTCGGAAGACGCGGATTCAGGCGTCACCGGCGAAGTGGCCGTGGGAAGTGATATCACCCTGACCTTCAGTGAAGATATCGTGCTTGGCTCCTCTGGGACAATTTCTCTGGTCAACGACGATGAGGGAACAACCACCACAATCGACATCACGGATTCCAGCCAGGTATCGGCAAGCGGGAACACCCTCACCATCAGTTCGAGCACCCCCTTTGATTTCGGGGATACGTATCATGTTGAAATAAGCGCCGGCGCCATCACGGATGCTTCAAACAACGGATTCACGGGGATCAGCGATGGCACAACCGTCAGTTTCGAAACAGATTCGACCCGCAATGTAATTTTCGATGTGGTCAACGGCACCAGCAATGAATACGACCGAACATTCGATGCGGATGTAGACTACGACATTTATATCGTTGTCGACCCGGGGAGAGAATACGCTCACTGTTCTGAAGCATGGAGTGATGGCGGCAATCTTGGTTCAACGGATACCATAACGCTTGTCAGCAATGTTGAAGGTGAGGTTGTAAATGTATCCTGGGGAGATGGACATGGAGTAACTTCTTTTGAGGCCGGCGATACCTCGTTGAAATGGCATGTTGAGGACTCTTCCAATATTTCGGTAACAGCCGCCTCAATCAAAAATAGTGGTGTGTTTGTTCGTGACGATAATATTCATGGCGTTAATGGCACTGAGGTCGACCCAAGAGGTAAATCCACTGCAACGTTATGGACCGGCAGTTGGGCATCTCGGCCAGGCGCAAACGCCAACGCAAACGGGTTCAATACTATCCATTCAGGTTTTTCGATAGCAGCTTTAACGACCCAGGGCCTTGCATAGTCTTAATAGCACAATAATACAACATCTCCACTAAACTCCACTCGCAAAAGACCGAAAACTAAGTAGGCGATACGCACCAGTGCCCTCACACCCCGCTCATCGATGCTGTTATCCTGGCAATACGCGCCGCCACTCATGCTGTTGTTCATGCCATTCGCCATTGAAGATCCGTTGAAGACATCAATTTTAATGAACTCGTGAAAAGTCATTGGCTCGTCATGCCGGACTTGATCCGGCATCCAGAAGATACTGTCGGTACTGTCTCCCGGCATACGCTGGAATGACGCCAAACTGGCCTGCTTGACTTTTTACAAAACCGTCATTTTTGGAAAGAGGTGACTCAAAATGTTAATTTCCGGCGAAGCGATCAATTCCAGAATAAAACTCATCGAGAAATTGAAGAACGGCCAAACCGCCGAATATCCCCTGGATATCCTGAGCATAATCAGAGCCCAACCAGGCGCCGACTATTCCGTGATTGACGAGGACACGGGAGAAATCCCCGAAGGCACGGTCTTGAGACGGGAAGGAGACATGCTCGTTATCGACATCAATGACGAGACCATGGCGAAAATAGATGACTATTACGACGACGAAGGCGCCGGATTCATTGTGCCCAACGCTTCCGAAACCGGCGAGGTTGTCCTTGCCGGGGGCGAGGCCGCCAATGTGGCCGACGGCGCCATCGTCTGGCCCACGGCCGCGGAAAGCGGCGGCATCAGCCCCTGGATCTGGATCGGCGGGGGTGTCGCCCTTGCCGCCGGCGCGGGCCTTGCCGCCGGCGGTTCGGGAGGGGGAGGCGGAGGCGGCGGCAGTACCGACACCACCGCCCCGACCCTGGAATCCTCATCACCGGCGGACGACGCCGTCAGCGTGGCAGTTGACGGAAACATCACCCTCACCTTCAGCGAGGATATCGCCCTGGGAAGCGCCGGAACCATCACCCTGGTCAGCGATACCGATTCCAGCGATACCATCACCATCGATGTCGCCAATCATGACGGCCAGCTCTCCGTGGACGGCAACACACTTACCGTAAACCCCGGCTCCAACCTGGCCGACGACAGCAGCTACCACGTGGAAATCAGCGCCGGCGCCATCGAAGACGCGGCCGGAAACGATTATGCGGGGATCGCCGATGCAACGACCCTCAATTTCGTTACCACCGCTCCCGCGGATACCACAGCACCGACCCTGGGTTCTTCTTTGCCTGCGGACAACGCCACCAGTGTCGCCGTTGATAGCGATATCACCCTCACCTTCAGCGAAGACATCGCCCTGGGAAGCGCCGGCACCATCACCCTGATCAGCGACACCAATTCCAGCGATACCATCACCATCGATGTCGGCAGTCATGGCGGACAGCTCTCCGTGACCGGTAAAACGCTTACCATCAATCCCGGCTCCGATCTGGCCGACGGCAGCAACTACCACGTGGAAATCAGCGAAGGCGCCATCGAAGACGCGGCCGGAAACGATTATGCGGGGATCGCCGATGCGACCACGCTCAATTTCGAAACCGCCGACATCACCGCCCCCACCCTGAGTTCCTCTTCTCCGGCTGATGACGCCACCGGAGTAGCGGCAGACAGCAACATCACCCTCACCTTCAACGAAAACATCGCTCTGGGAAGCTCCGGGTTCATCACTCTGGTCAACGATGATGCCAGCGCCGAGGTCCAGATCGATGTAAGCAATCATGGCGGCCAGCTCTCGGTATCCGGTGACACACTCACCATAAATCCAACGAGCGATCTCGCCAGCCTGAGCAATTACCACGTGGAAATCGACAGCGGGGCCATCGAGGATGCATCGGGAAACGATTATGCGGGAATCAGCGATGCCGCCATGCTCAACTTCGTTACCGCCGATGCCGACGCCCCGACGCTGTCTTCTTCTTCGCCTTCGGACAACGACACCAATGTGGCGGTGGGTAGCGACATCACCCTCACCTTCAACGAAAATATCGTTCTGGGAAGCGCAGGTTACATCACTCTGGTCAACGACGACACCAGCACCGAGGTTCAGATCGATGTAACCAGCCATGGCGGTCAGCTCTCCGTGGCCGGAAACACACTCACAATAAACCCAACGGGCGATATGGCAAGCGAAAGCAATTATCACGTGGAAATCGACAACGGCGCCATTGTTGACCAGGAAGGGAACAGTTATGCCGGCATCGCCGATGCCGCCACGCTCAACTTCGTCACCGCCGATGCCACGGCCCCAAGTTATGTGAGTTCGGCGACAACAACGGCGGGCACCAACGGCGTGGCCCTGGACAGCAACATTACCATTACTTTCGATGAAGACATCGATCTCGGTGATTCCGGCACCATCACCCTTGTCAATGAAGACGACAACAGCAAAAACATCACCATCGACGTCTCCAGCCATGGCGGGCAGCTTTCGATAAGCGACGAAACCCTCACCATCAACCCCACCGCCGAGCTGGATCACGCGGACACCTATCACGTGGAAATCAGTAACGGCGCGATCGAGGACACGGCGGGAAACGCCTTCGCCGGCATCAGCAATCCGGCCACGGTGACTTTCGACACCGACTATGACGACACCGTCGTTTTCGATCTGGTAAATGGAGTAAATTCAAGCCATTCGGGTCGTACCTTCGACGAGGATGTGGAATATACCATCTACATCCGGGTCGATTCCGACTCTTATGTGCTTAACACCACCAGCAACCTCTCCGGCGTCCCAGCCACCAGCTGGGGGGTGTGGGCCGGCGGCGACAACCTCGGATCGAACGACACCGTCATTCTGGTGGGAAACGATGCCGTCAATGATGTTGTCGGGCGGTTCAATTCAACCGTTACAAATTACTCTTACGATATGGTGGCTCCAAGATGGTGGACGTCAGGGGAGCGTACCCCTACCTCTACAATGTCTGCCATGTACGCTCGTGCCGCGAGTCTTTATAAGTACACATACAACGCTGCCAGAAGCGTCATATTCGCAAGAACAGTTAACAGCACTAACAGTTATGCGGCGGTCTGGACAGGACACTGGGAGGAAAGGCCCGCCAGCGTAGCCACCAGCCTCCCCAACCCAAACGCACCCAATTATGGTTTAACGCTCAACCAAGTTTACCTGAAAACCATGCCCACGGGCATACTGACCTCTCAGGGACTGGCACCATAAAGGGACTGAATTGTAATGCCTGAATAAAAAAAGACGTGGGTTGGGTCGAGCGCAACAAAGCCCAACAACAATCTAAAATAATTGTGATAACGGCATTTTTTACCCCTCTCCCCGCAAGGGGCGATGGAGCGCCGGCCCGAAACCTCGACAGCAACCGGCAAACGTCCCTTCTCCCCCCGGAGGGAGAAGGACAGGATGAGGGGGCATAATAGACAAAGCGCTTAACCAATGTCCAAAAGGCCAAGCCAACTGAGAAAGGCACAGACCGATGCCGAACGGAAGCTATGGCACTTTCTGCGAAATCGATCCCTTAACGGTCATAAGTTCAGACGGCAGCATTCGGTCGGGCCTTACATTTGTGATTTCATCTGTCTTGAGCGGCAATTGGTGGTCGAGATCGATGGCGGCCAGCATTCTATCCAAGTCGGCAGGGATGAAAAGCGGACCGCTTATTTGGAGTCCCAGGGATTTAGGGTAATAAGATTCTGGAATAACGAAGTTCTGACGCAAACCCAGGCAGTGATTGAAAGGATTTTATCGGTCTTGGAATCTTAATTTGGCCCCCTCACCCCGGCCCTCTCCCGCAAGGGGCGAGGGAGTGCCGACCTGACGCCTCGAAAGCTGCCGGGTTGGCCTGGGAGCAACCGGCAAGCGTCCCTTCTCCCCCGGAGGGAGAAGGACAGGATGAGGGGGTATGATCGATAAAGCGCCTTTTACAAACAAGACAAGGAGACAACCATGTTCAAACCGAAACTAGTCGAAAAACTGATCAATGGCCGGGTCGTTGAATACCCCCTGGATACCTTTAAGCTAATCGTCGCCGAGGACGGCGCCACCTACTCAGTGATCGACGAAATCACGGGAGAGATTCCCGAGGGCATGGTCTTGAAACGCGAAGGAGACATGCTCGTCATCGATGTGAATGACGAGACCGTGGCCAGAATCGATGACTATTACGACGACAAGGGGGCCGGTTTTACCGTTCCGGACGGTTCGGAGGCAGGAGGAGACCTCATTCTTTCCGGCGGTGAGGCCGCCGATGTGGCCGACGGCGCCGTCGTCTGGCCCACCGCCACGGATAGCGGCGGCATCAGCCCATGGATTTGGGCAGGGGGTGCCGCGATTCTTGCCGGCGGCGCGGCGGTTGCCATTGCCGCGTCGGATGATGACGACGATGACGGCGGCTCGGGGGACGCCCCGCCGGTCCTGGACTCCGAAGCGTCCACCAGCGGCGCCACCGATGTCGCGGCGGGCGCCAACATCACCCTCGTTTTCAATGAGGATATCGCCCTGGGAGATTCCGGAACCATCACCCTGGTCAATGACGACACCGGCGAGACCATCACCATCGACGTCGCCGACCACGACGATCAGCTCTCCGTCAGCGGCAACACGCTGACCATCGACCCCGCCTCCGACTTGGACGCGGGTTGCAGCTATCATATCGAAATCAGCAGCGGCGCGCTGGAGGATCTTGCCGGGAACGACTACGGCGGCATCGACGATGCCACCACCTTTACCTTCGAGACCGCGGCTGCAACCGATACCGATACCACCGCACCGACCCTGGGGTCATCATCTCCGGCGGACGGCGCCACCGATGTGGGCGTGGGTAGTAACATCACCCTGACCTTCAGCGAGGATATCGCCCTGGGAGACTCCGGCACCATCACCCTGGTCAACGACGACACCGGAGAAGAAGTCGAAATCGATGTCAGCAGCCATGGCGGGCAGCTCTCCGTCTCCGGCGATACGCTTACCATCGACCCCAGCGCCGATCTGGACGAGGGCAGCAGCTACCACGTGGAAGTCAGCGCCGGCGCCATCGAGGATGCAGCCGGAAACGACTTTGCCGGTATTGGCGATGCCGCCACGCTCAACTTCGAAACCGTCACCTTGGCCGACACCACCGCCCCGACACTGGAATCGTTCACACCTTCGGACGAAGCCTCCGGCGTTACCATCGACAGCGACATCACCATCACCTTCAGCGAGGATATCGCATTGGGCGATTCCGGCACCATCACCCTGGTCAACGATACCGATCCGAACGATACCATCACCATCGATGTCGCCAATCATAACAGTCAGCTCTCCGTGGACGGCGACACGCTCACCATCGATCCCACGGAAGACATGGCCAGCGACAGCACTTATCATGTGGAAATCGGCAGTGGCGCCATCGAGGATATGGCGGGAAACGCCTTCGCGGGGATCGGCGATTCCGGCACTTTTAACTTCGATACCGAATCTTTTGCCGGGGACACCTCCATTGTCGTTTTCGATCTGGTGGAGGGCGTCAGTTCCAGCCATTCCGGCCGCTCTTTTGCCGCTGACGTCTCCTACACCATCTACATCCGGGTCGATTCCGACAGTCATGAGCTTTCCACCGACGGCATCAGCGGCAACGCCGACGCCACCTGGGGCACCTGGGGCGGTGCCGCCAACCTCGGCGCTGATGACGCCATTATTCTGGTGGGGGACGATGCTTCGAATGATGTGATAGGTGATCGCACTGATCCGGTAGACCTATTTTACGTTTTTAGCTCCTCGCCTTATCTTTCGCATCCTCCCGGGATGTCGTGGAGGTCTCATAACGATACCTGCAGAGCTGCATATTTCGGGTTAAATCGATCTTATAATACTTCCATGATGAGCTCCCCCCTTCTCGATTCAATGATTTTGAATCGAGTTGCCAATGATTATAATTCCCGTTCAACTGTCGTCCTGTTCACAGATCACTTTGGCACCACTAAGTGTCCCAATAAGGATGTAACAACATTGAGTGGAGCCTATCAACGAACCGTAGCCCACACCATCCTGACCTCCCAGGGGCTGGCCTGATGATCGGACCCAGGGTAAAAATGGCAAAAGGCTTTCCCCTTTCCCGCTCATCCCGGCCCTCAATGTTGTTGATCCAAGCAAGCATGGAGACTGTCGGGAACGCTCGATCCTCGATGCAAGCAACGAAGTTACCGGCGTACGTTCCTTCTCCCCCGGAGGGAGAAGGACAGGATGAGGGGGATAAATAAATCAAATGCGGTTCCCCTTGGGTGATTCTGCCTAATTTCTTGCCGGGACATCGGTATTCTGTTAGAATTCAATCAATTCTCCAATCAGGCGATTATCAGAACGACATGATCGTAATCGCACGCGAACATGGATTCCCGGCTCAACTCTTTTCTTGAAAGACCGAACATAGAATAAGCGATAGCCAGTACTCACACCGCCTTCTCGCTAATCCTGCTGCCTTGTCACTTCTCTGTCTTCCTTGCTCCTTTTGAATACCCGCGAAGGTATCGCTGTTAGTGCTTCATTCAAAAACCGCCATGGATAGATGCCCATAAAATGAATAAAAAAAAGAAAAGCATACTTATCCCGTCCTACCTGAACATTCTCCGCAACCTGGTGGACAACCAGCAGTTCAAGGCGCTTGAAGAAGAAGCCTTGGCCAATCACCAGGAAACGGGAGATATCCGCGGTCTGCCCCTGCTGGCCCTGGCCCATGTCCACCAAGGAGAAATTCACCGGGCGCTGGGGGTCTACGAGAAGGCGGCGTCCCGCAAGACCGAACTCGACGCCGATGCCCGGATCGATCTGGCCGGGGTGGACTGCGTGCTCATGCGCATCGATAACGCCGTGGAACTGCTGGAACCGATCCTTGAACAGCAGCCGGATCATGCCCTGGGCCTGGCCCGGCTGGCCTGGTGCCGGATGCAGCAGGGACGGCTGGAAGAGGCGCGAGAACTTTACACTCGCTCCGCCGGATTGAAAGAGCGGCTGCCGGTACTGCTTGCCATGGTTCGGCTGGACCTTCAAGCGGAGAAAACCGAGGCGGCCCAGAAGGCCCTTGACCGGGCCATCGCCTGCCTTGAAACGCGAAGAAACGACCTCCCGGAAATTTCAGTTTCTCTTTTCACCGCGCAACTTCGCGGCCTGCAGCTTGAAATCTGGGTAACCGCCAAACGTTTTGCCGAAGCCGAGGCGTGGCTGGCCGAACGGCGGGCGGACATCGAGGAAGAAGCTTGGACGGCACTGCTCACCGGATACGCCCTGCTGCTGGCCGGAAACGATCGCCACAGCCAGGCCGAGGATATCCTCAAGGAGGGGCTCGGGCATTACCCGGACAGTTCCGCCATGCTTATGCAACTCGCCTCATTGGCGCTTGTCCAGGGACACTTTGCCCAGGCCGACCGTGCCCTTCGCCGGGCCGCCCGCTTCGACCCGGACAACCCGGAGATCTGGTGCAGGGTTGCCGATGCCAACCTTCACCGCGCCGAGAACCGCTCGCGCCGGGCCGCCGAAAAGGCCACGAAAATCGCCGACAGCCTGCGGGAAAGCGACGCCATGCCGAAGCAAAGGATGCGGCAGCTTCAGGCCAGGGCCAAAACCGCCCTGGCCGGCGTGGAGCTGCACGATCAGAACTTCGACAAGGCGGAAACGCTTTTTCGGGAAGTCCTTGAGGAAAACCCCTATTTCGTACCGGCCCTTCAGGGGCTGGCGCAGCAGTACATGCAACAGGGCCATATCGACGGGGCACGGGAACTTTACGAGAAGGTAAAACTCGTCGATCCCCTGGCGGCCCACGCCTCGCTGATCAACATCCGGTCTTTTCCGGAAGACATCGAAACCCTCGAACGCATGGAGAAGGCGGCCGAGATCCCCAGCCTGGAAGGCAGCGTGCGTCAGGGGCTGCTTTTTCAACTGGCCGCGGCCTGGCACGACCGGAAGGATCATGAAAAGGCCTTCGGATTCGTCAACCGCGCCAACCAGGCTTGCCGGGCGTTTCTCTCTTACGATGCAAAAAAACACCGCAACCAGTGCGCCCGCATCCGCCACGCCTTCACCCGTTCTCTTTACGATCATCGCAAGGACTGCGGCGTGGAATCGAGCCTGCCGGTTTACGTGCTGGGCATGCCCCGCTCCGGCACCACCCTGGTGGAGCAGATCATCTCCGGGCACAGCAGAATTTTCGGAGCCGGAGAACTGGGCGTCATCCCCCAGCGCATCTCGGGGCTCAACCGCTGGGAGCGGCGCGTGGGTTCCGGACGCCGGTATCCCGACTGCATCGATGATCTCACGCCTGAAATCACGAAAGGAATTGCCAAAAGCATCCTTGACGAGTTGAAGGCCCTGGCCGAAAAGGACAAACCCGAGGCGCAATACGTGGTGGACAAGCTGCCCCACAATTTCGAGAATATCGGTTTTATCAAGTTTCTCTTCCCGAACGCGAAAATCATCTCGGTGCGCCGTGACCCGCGCGACATCGCCGTGTCCAATTATTTCATGAGCTATCAGGCACGCCACGGCGGCATGGGTTTTACTTATAACCTCACCGAAATCGGCGAGCAACTGGCCGACCACAATCTGCTGATGCATCACTGGCAGCAGGTCTTTCCCGGGGAGATCCTGGAAATTCAATACGAAGCCGTGGTTGACGATCTGGAGGGCAGCGCCCGCAGGATTCTCGACTACATTGGTGTGGAGTGGGAACCGCAAGTGCTCGGATTCAACACCCTGGACCGCCCAGTGAAAACGGCCAGCATCTGGCAGGTGAGGCAGCCGATCTACAAAACCTCCAAGGCCAAATGGAAGCGCTACGAGAAATTTCTGGGACCGCTGATCAAGGGCGCCAACGCCAAAATTACCTGGGACCCCATCGACGATATGCTGACCCTTCCAGAGCCGGGATTCCTGCAAAACGGGGTGGAACTTTTCCGGCGGGGAAAACTCGACGATGCCGAGATGAGTTTCAAAAAAATGTTGCATCACAACCCTGAGCATGCCGCCTGCACCTACATGGTGGGGCTGGTTTACTGCAGCAAGGGCCACATTGCCGATGGCATTCCACTTCTGGAAATAGCGGTGAAAAAATGCCCCTGGCACAGGGAGTGGAAAGAGAGCCTGGCGCGGGCTTATCGGGAAACCGGGCGGCCTGAAAAAGCGGAGGAAGTACTGAAGCGCCGACCCAATCTGCGCAGACAGAACGCATTGGATGAGAGTGCTGAGAATCTGATTGGTGATACGTTCTCCGATCCAATCAGCGCCAATGGGTGATGCTTGTCTCATTCTTTGCGGCTCGCTCCCACGCGAAACGCCATGGGGCAAATACGGAAAGGGCGATATATCCCCGGTATCACAGGTTACGTCCCTTCTACCCCGGAGGGAGAAGGACAGGATGAGGGGGATACAATCGATAACGAACCTTATTTATGAATGACAAAACCGTTTTATCACCCCTTACCCCAACCCTCTCCCGCAAGGGGCGAGGGAGGACCAGCCTGAAACACCGAAAGCAGCCTGGTTGGCCTATAAGCAACCGGCAAGCGTCCCTTCTCACCCGGAGGGAGAAGGACAGGATGAGGGGGATATAATCGATAACAAACCTTATTTATTATGGATAAAACCATTTTAACACCCCTCACCCCGACCCTCTCCCGCAAGGGGCGAGGGAGGACCAGCCTGAAACACCGAAAGCAGCCTGGTTGGCCTATAAGCAACCGGTAAACGTCCCTTCTCACCCGGAGGGAGAAGGACAGGATGAGGGGGATATAATCGATAACAAACCTTATTTATTATGGATAAAACCATTTTAACACCCCTCACCCCGACCCTCTCCCGCAAGGGGCGAGGGAGGACCAGCCTGAAACACCGAAAGCAGCCTGGTTGGCCTATAAGCAACCGGTAAACGTCCCTTCTCACCCGGAGGGAGAAGGACAGGATGAGGGGGCATAATAGACAAAGCGCTTAACCAATGCCCAAAAGACCAAACCAGTTGAGAAAAGCACAGACCGATGCCGAACGGAGGCTATGGCACTTTCTACGAAATCGATCCCTTAACGGTCATAAGTTCAGACGACAGCATCCGGTCGGTCCTTACATTTGTGATTTCATCTGTCTTGAGCGGCAATTGGTGGTCGAGATCGATGGCGGTCAGCATGCAATTCAGATTGACAGGGATGCAAATCGGACCGCCTATTTGGAGTCCCGGGGATTCAGGGTGATAAGATTCTGGAATAACGAAGTTCTGACACAAACTCAGGCAGTATTTGAAAGGATTTTATCGGCCTTGGAATCTTGATTTGCCCCCCAACCATCAATGTTGTTGACTTAAAAACAACCGGCGACGGTCGGGAATTGATCCAGCCTTTTTGTAAGCTGTGAAACAACCGGCAAACGTCCCTTCTCCCCCGGAGGGAGAAGGACAGGATGAGGGGGATACAATCGATAACGAACCTTATTTATGAAGGATAAAGCCGTTTTACCACCCCTCACCCCGACCCTCTCCCGCAAGGGGCGAGGGAGGACCAGCCTGAAACACCGAAAGCAGCCAGGTTGGCCTGGGGGCAACCGGCAAGCGTCCCTTCTCCCCCTGGAGGGAGAAGGACAGGATGAGGGGGCATAATCGAATAGAAACCATATTGGTATCGAACAAAAGAAAAGACGATTACGATGGCGATACCGATAGTGATTTTGAAGTCTGTCTCTTTTCTTTGCGCCTTTGCGTCTTTGCGTGAAACAAAAAACACTAAAAGTTCTCTCGCCCGCTGCGCTCAAAACGCATAGCTCGCAAAGAAAAAAATTTGTAGCGCGCTCCCATGCTCTGCTCGGATACCAGGGAGAATAAAAACAGAAAGGTTCGGACAGCCATTGATATTCCGAAATGACCGGCTGGCGCCCCCTCACCCATTGAGGAGAGAAGGCCAAGGTGAGGGGTGGATGCGAAAGCGAATTCTATTGCCGTTTCTTTTGTTTTTTTTCTTCCTTTGCGCCGAGAGTTTTGCAGCCGAAGGCGGCCTTCAAGAGGCCTTACGCGCGGCACTGATGTATCACCCGGCCATCAAGGGGCAGATGGCCCAACTGACGGCCCAGGGCTACACCGTAAAAACCGCCAAGTCCGACCGTTACCCGACCCTTTCGGGAGAAGTACAGGCTAGGGACGATGACAAACAGTATGGCGCCCTGGTGGTTCGCCAACCCCTGTGGGCCTTCGGCAAAATCGATTACCCCATCGACCGGGAGCGGTCCCGGCTTGAAGCCCAGCAACTGGCGCTGCTCCAGGTGCAACGCAATCTCATGGAGGAAACCGCCGCCGCCTATGCGCAGCTCCAGGGAATCCGCGAACAACTGACCGTGGCCGAGGAAAATGTCGTCGAGCACCAGAGACTCTACCAGCGCATCGAACACCGCCGGACCGGCCTGTTGGCTTCGGAAGCCGATGTTCAGCTCGCCAGATCCCGGCTGATCCAGGCCCAGGTCCAGCGGGATCAGATCATCGCCGAAATGCAGGTTGCCGGCGACGAGACCCTCTCCCTGACCCAGGTGCCCGTTGACACCAGCACGGCCATTGATCCGGCCCTGACGGCACTGCCGGACCGGGCGACCATCCGCCGCCTGGCATTGGAGGAGCATGCCGATATTCTCTACAAACAAAAACTCATCGACGTGGCGCGGCACACCGTGTCGATTCAAAAGGTCGCTTCGACGCCGACCCTTTATGCCCGAGGCGAGTGGGATTTCCTCGACTACAAGGATGACACCCGTGCCAGCATCACCCTTGAAGGCCAGCTTGACGGCGCCGGAATGGGCATTTTCAGCAGGGTCAAGGCCGCTTCGTCCCAGGTGGACGCAGCCCGGCGGGAATGGCAATCGACCCGCAACGATGTGAACCTGCGGATCGGCAATCTGCTCACCAACCTGGACCTGCAATCCCGGCTGCAAACGTCCCGCGAAGTTGCGGTGGCGGCGGTCCGGGAAACCCGGAATTCCTACATGCGCCAGTACGACACGGGGCGCAAGAGCTGGCTGGAGGTGCTGAACATGCAGCAGGAACTGACCGGCCAGCGCCTTGAACTGGTAAAGGTGGACAGCAATCGGCGAATATATGCGCTGAGGATTGCGGTCTTGATCGGCCAGCTGGATACAGCTGCCGGGCTATAGCATTAAAAAATAAGTGATGGGAACCACCTATGTCTCCAACACCAGATACCGCTTCCGAAAAACCCACCATGGAAACGACGCCGCTTCCACCGACGCTTCTCAAGCTTTATTTTGACCGTTTGCAGATCCCAGTCCAGGCGGGCGCGGTTTCCCGCGCCTACCTGCAAATCCAATCCCGGGACACGCCTCTGACACCGCTCCAGCAAATCACCGCCATGGTGAGACTTCTCAAGCTCAAGGATGTGCAGGCCGCGCAACTGCGATTTAACCGGTTCGACCGACGGCGCCTGCCGGTGCTGGTGTTCTTCCAGGAAAAGTGGTGGTTTCTGGAAAGAATCGAGGGCACCTTGCGCCTGACGGACGCCGATGGCAGTAATTGCAATCGCGATGCTCGGGAACTGGGCGATGCCGCCGTGCTCTGGCTGAACCGCGCCACCATGCGACAACAAACAAACGGCCTGACCGGAAACAATCCCGCCCGGCGCCTGGTTTTCCGTGAGCTCTTCCGAAGCAAACGCTGGCTCTTTGACGTGGCTTTCGCCACGCTGATGATCAACATCCTGGCGGTGGCCACCTCGGTGTACGCCATGCAGGTCTACGACCGGGTGGTGCCCACCCTGGCCTGGGCCACCCTCTGCACCCTGGTGGGCGGCATGGCCGTGGTGCTGTGTCTTGACTGGGTGCTCAAAACCCTGCGCGCTCGTATTCTTGATAGTGCTTCCTGCGCCGTGGACAAGGCGGTTTCCCGAGAAGTCTTCGACCATATTCTCAAGTTACGGCTCGATCTTCTACCCAGAAGCCTCGGCACGCTTGCCGCCCAAGTGGGCGGCCTTGATTCGGTGCGCCAGTTTTTTTCCTCCGGAGTTATTTTCGCCCTGGTGGACCTGCCCTTTGCCCTGATGTTCATCGTTTTTATCGCCGGCATCGGCGGTCGGGTGGCCTGGGTTTACACCGGACTGCTGCCGGTGGCGGCCTGCCTGGGTTTAATTACTCAATACCGGTTGCGGCGGCTTTTAAGGCAGCAAATGCTGCGCTCCAACGAACGTCAGGGCCTGCTGGTGGATACGATTCGGGGCGTCGAATCGATCCGGGCCGGCAACGCATCCTGGCGTTTCTCGGACCAATGGCAGGCCATCACCCGCACCATCGCCCGTTACAACGTCCGGCAAAAGGCGGTCAGCAACCTGGCCACGGTGACCACAGGAACCCTTTCGAGCCTTGCCTACACCTTGGCGGTGGTGGTGGGCGTATATGAAATCGCGGCGGGCAACCTCACCATGGGCGGGCTCATCGCGTGCAGCATTCTCGGCGGGCGGGTAATCGGCCCCGTGGCGCAAAGCGTTCAATACCTGGTTCAATGGCAAAATGTCAGTCAGGCGCTTTCCATGGTCAACCAAATCCTTATCCTGGAAACCCAGCGCCCCGAGGACCGGCAGCTTCTCATGCCAGGCAAACCGCCTGAAAACATCTCGCTCGACGGAATTCGCTTCTCCTACCCGGGCTCGCCGATCCAGCATCTGAACATTCCCCGGTTGCGCTTGACCAAAGGTGAGCGGGTTGCCCTGGTCGGGCCGGTGGGCTCCGGCAAATCGACGCTTCTCAAGGTTCTCACCGGCATCTACAAACCTTCCGAGGGCCGGATTCGCCTGGGAGAGGCCGATCTGTGGGAAACCTCGCCCAACATCGTTTCCGAGCAAATCGGTTACCTGCCCCAAACCGTGCATCTGTTCAAGGGGACGCTCAGAAGCAACCTCACCCTGTCCGGTGCGGTGAACGACAGCGACCTGCTGGATATCTGCAACCGGCTGGGGATTGACCACATCATGGCCGACAACCCTCGCGGCATGGACCTTGAGATCAGCGAGGGCGGCGAAGGGCTTTCCGGCGGGCAGCGGCAACTGGTCGGCCTGGCGCGGGTATTTCTGGCGCGACCCAGGATCTGGCTGCTGGACGAACCCACCGCTTCCCTGGACGGTGATACCGAAGCCCAGGTTCTCAAAGCGTTGGAGGCATACCTGCGGCCCGAGGACATTTTGCTGATCTCCACCCACAAACCCATGCTGGCCGCCCGCCTGGCCGGCCGCATAATTGTCATGAGGCGAGGAGAAATCGCCATCGACGCCTCACCCGAGGCCGCCTTTGCCAGGATGCGGGCCGGGGGGCAAAAACGGGTGGCGCAAGCAACCCTGACAGCAAAAAAAGACAAACCCAAGGGGGCGCTCAATGTCATTTGACCCATCGAATAACGGAGAAATGGCCGGCAGCCGCCTCACCCGGCTGGAGAAATTTCACACGAGCCGCTGGCCGTTGGTTTTGTGGGTGTTGTTCATGGGGTTTGCGGCTTTTGTCTTCTGGGCCATGAACTTCGAAATCGACGAGGTCGCCCGGGCCAGCGGCGAGGTGATCGCCAGCAGCCGGGTGCAGATCATCCAGGCCGTTGACGGTGGGGTGCTGGTAAGCCTTACCGTCAAGGAAGGCGACCGGGTGGCATCCGGAGAAATTCTCGCCGAACTGGACAGGACCCGGATCAAGGCGGCGGTGATGGAAATCCGTGCGCGCCTTGCCGCCTTGGAGGCCAAGGCCAACCGCCTGACCGCCGAGGTTACCGGCGCATCCAGGCTGACGTTCTCCAAGCTTGCGTCGGCCTACCCGGAAATCACCCGCGTGGAATCAGCCCTTTTCCGGCAGCGCCGGGAGGGAATCGGCGAGGAGCTGCGCACCTTGAAGGTGGCCGCGCGGCTGGCGGAGGAGGAATGCAACCTGGTCAAAAAGCTGGCCCGCTCCGGCGACGTCAACCGATCGGAAGTGATCCGTGCCGAACGCACCCTTAACGAGACCCAAGCCAATCTGGCAAACCGCAAAAACCGTTTTCTGGAGGATGCGCAAAAAGAACTAACCGATGTAAAAAACGGCATCGCCCAGAACGAGCAGATACTGGCACAGCGACAGCAGCAGATGGAGGATTGCGTCTTCACCGCGCCGGTGCAGGGCATTGTAAAAAACATCCGGGTGACCACTGTGGGCGGCGTCTTGCGGGCCGGAGAAGAGTTGATGCAGATCATACCGGTCAACGACCGGCTGGTCATCGAAGCCAAGGTTCGCCCCGTGGACATCGGCCTGGTGAGAAGCGGCCTGGAAGCAACCATCCGCTTCGACCCCTTTGATTACACGCTTTTCGGCGGCGTACTGGGAAAGGTCGATTACGTCAGCGCCGACACCCTGAAGGAGAACACGTCCAGAGGCCAGGAAATTTACTACCGGGTGCATGTGAGAACGCTATCCAATCCGGTGGTCACCACCACGGGCCGCGAACTTGACATCCTGCCCGGCATGACGGCCCGTCTGGATATCAAGACCGGCCACCGGACGCTGATGAAATTCTTGCTCAAGCCACTGAGACGGACGGTTTCCGAATCTTTTGGGGAGAGGTAGTTCTGAGTTCGGGGTTCATCGATCACTGATCACCGACAACCGAATCAAATCCCCTTATCCAAAACCCGCGGGTCATGCTTGAGCCGCGACTGAATCCCTCTTCCCACCTCCCAATGCCGTGAGAAATCGCTCCAGAAGGCGGCGTCCCTGGTTTTCCAGTCCGCGCCGAAGCGCTCGTCAAAATACGATCCCAGGCGATCAAAGAGTAATTTCCAAGGCGGCAGCCCCTTGGCCTTGGCGGCAAGCAGCTCTTCCAGCAGGTCGTCCAGTTCGACCAGGGTTTCCTTGGGCAGGTAGGCGATGGCCCCCTTGCGGATGGACGCCATCAATGTCTCCGAATTGACGGCGTGGGCGGTCAGCATCACCGTGGGTATACCTCTGGCCACCGCCTTCTCCAGAAGGGCGAGCCCATTGACGCCCATGATGTCCAGAATGGCCAGATCATAGGTGTTTGTAAGGATTTTTTCGGCGGCGCCGTCGTAATCCCGCGCCGTATCGACGGAAGCCATGTCAAGGATGTCCTCAATGGTTTCCAGAATATCCACCTCGTCATCCACCACCAGAATACGCTTGCCACTCAGCTCGGATCGATCGCTTGCCATGCTTGGTTTCCTTTCCACTCCTTGAAATTCATGGGCAAGGTCAGACGGAAAACCGTGCCCGGACCGCAGCGGGTGCCCGCGGTGATATCGCCGCCCAGGTGGCGGGCCAGAATCCGCGCACCGGCCAGTCCCAATCCATGCCCGGGGCGGGACAGCGCCCCGCGTGCCTCGGGACCAAGCCGCGTGTATCGCTGAAAAATAAGTTCTCGATGCTTTTCCTCGATGCCCGGGCCATCGTCAAGCACCTCCACCACAAGCCACTCGTCCCGGCGGTCGATGACGATTTCCAAACAGCGCTCTCGATATTGAAGGGCGTTTTTAATCAAGTTGCCGACGATCTGGCGAAATTTTGTCTCATCCTGGCAAAGCTGAAGATCGTCGCCTGACGCCGCCGAACGGAGCACGATGCCGCTACGGCTTAAGATTGTCTGCCGCTGTGCATCCGAACCGGCGGATTGCAGCGCGTCCCACTGCTCTTCGTTTACGGTTTCCAGAGATTCGACGAGAACATCGTTGACCGCCGCCACGGCATCGAACCGCCGACATTCAAAGCAGCCGGTGTCGGATCGCCCGACCTCAAGCAGATCGCCGATCAGACTGCGCACCTTCCTGGAACTTTTCAACGCCCGTTTGAGGGTTTTATCCTGCCGTTCGGTCAAAACGCCGAACTTCTCCTGTTTTTCCAGGAGCATGCGCACGGCGGTCTCAATGACCGACAAGGGATCTTTCAGTTCATGGATGAGAAATTCCACATCCAGCTGCCTGAAAAAATCGTCTCTGTCGGGAAGTATTTCGGTGTCGGAGGATGTTTTGATTGGCTTAGTCATGGTACGCACGGTTACACCACGGTATCATCGGTTAAAGGGTTGGCCGGTCGGAACCGAATCTGCATGATTGTTCCACCCGAGGCGAAGCAATCCGCGGGCGTCTCGCAAAACCGGCATGCGGTGATATCGCCGGGGCATCGATCGCTGTCCGCCTTGAGATACCGG
Organism: uncultured Desulfosarcina sp.; assembly: GCA_963668455.2. Lineage (GTDB taxonomy): Bacteria > Desulfobacterota > Desulfobacteria > Desulfobacterales > Desulfosarcinaceae > Desulfosarcina. Next base: position 168,127 of record CAXXOY010000004.1, on the reverse strand, counting down.
CAGCGCCGGGAACGCATGCGGGTATCGAAGCGGTAACGTTCGGCAAAAACGGTGACGCGCAGGAGATCAACACCCTTGCCGCCGGCATTGAAATCGTATGGCGAACGGGACGAGTAGTCGGCGGTATCACCGGGAACGAAATAGTGGTTGAAAATAAGCTGTTGTTTCTCGGCGCTGATGCCGACGCCGCTGTCTTGCACCTCAAGCAGGGGGCCGTGGTCGCCGTTTCTCACCACCACGGTCACCAGGCCCTTGTCTGGAGTGTTCTCAATGGCGTTTTTCACCAATGCCTCCATGATCTTCTCCATCACCTCCACGGGAATCAGCACCGGCGGCACCTCTTCCAACCGGGTTTCCAGACGAATCCGCCGGTGCACAAAGCTGGGTTTCAGGGTTTCCAGGTGCACACCCACCAGCCGACTGAGGATCACCCGGGAACAAGGATCGTCAGCCCGGCCGAACTCCCGATCGATGGTACGCTGAATGATATCCAGGCGCCGGCTGATATCGGGCACCGTTTCGAACAGAATTTCGAGCATGTCGCGGCTGGACGCCAGCAAAAAGGAAAGCAGGCCATGGGCCCGGTAGTGCTTTTCACGCAGCATGTCGCTGATCTCGTATTGCATATCCAGAAGCCGCTTCAGATTGCGATGCATACGTGCCATGATGCGCCGGGTGGACTCGTCTCCATTCTCAAGGCGCTTTTCGAGAAGTCCCAGGGAGGCGGAAAGCACCGACAGGGGCGTCTTGAGCTCGTGAGAAAGATGGTTGATCACCTGCTCCTTGGCGCGTCCCAACCGGGCCACATTTTCGAAGGATTCCTGCAGGGCCTGATTGATACGGGCATTTTCAATGGGCAGGGCCACCACGTTGGCCACGCCGGTCAAAAGGTCGAGATCCTCTTCGTTGAACGACCCCTCATGCTTGTTGACCGCACACAATACACCGATGACCCGCTCGCTGTGACACAGAGGAACATCCATCATGTTCTTGTGGCGGTAGTTGGCGGCCATGTCCACCCGTTCGTAAAAATGGGGACTGGTCGCCGTGTCATGGACAATCAACGGTTTACCGGTCTGATAGACCTGCCCGGCGACCCCCTTGTCCACGGGAAAACGGAGTTCCCGCATGCGGGCGCCGGTGGTGCCATCCTGATAAGAAGCGGCGGGGATGTAAAATTCCTGGAGGGACTCATCGACGAGCAGAACGATGGCGCCGTCGGCCTTGAGGAGTTGCTGGACCTGACGCGTGATGTACCCCAACATGGGCTCAAGGCGGCGGAACCGGTAAAGCGCCCTGACAATCCGGAACAAAGCTTCGCTTGACGGGCCGGATTCGGCGATCCCATCCACCGGCCCGTTCTCGTCCCAAAGCTCGGCGACCGCCCCGTTTTTCTCCGCCTCGATGGATCGGGGATCGGGCAACGCATCGGCGGGGGCACCGAGAACCGCCTTGTCGGATAATTTTCGGGACGATTTCTCAACCATGGGATCACGACTCCGTAACCCTGTGACCAACCCGTTCTTAATTTAGGCCTCTGACAAAAAATGAGCCTCGTTTATCTTTTGCCAAACTGACCATACAATATCGGCGACCGCAAGGCTTATGTCAAGCACTGATCGAGGTTCGACATCAATCCAGGGATGCGCCAAACGCGTTGATTTTATCTCCCCCTCCTTTCGCCAAAACATCCGAATTGAAGCCCGCCGAAAGTTCTGCTATCATCTCTTCCGACATCAACTTACAATCGAATTGGCTTCAGAATGAAAAACAAGGCAAAACAATCCATACGGTCAAGAAGGCTCTGGCCGCTGCTTCTCATCTTCTCCATCGCCTTTCTGACGGGCGGGATCGACCAGACCACCAAGGATGCCCTGAAGGTCGCCCATGTGATCAAAACCATCGAGCGGGCGCCCAAAGCCAAGAATGGCGAAGAGCGCATGGCAGAGATCAGCGAGCGGGAAGCCAATGCCTATATCGCCTGGCGCCTTGCCAGGGAAAAAACGCCCATCATCAAGCATCTGGCCGTAAAGCTATTGGAGAACAGCCACATTCAGGGAAACGTCATCTTCGATGCCGGCCGGCTGAGCCTGAATGCGCTATTGGGAGACAAACTGAATTTTGATTTCAAGGGCGTTGTCCAGACCCGCAACCACGAGGTCAAGCTGCATCTGATCGGCCTGACGCTCGGCGGATACAACGTAAAGCCGCAAATCTTGGATTATGTTATTGACTCTGCGGGAATGGCCACCGGCACCAAGGTGAGCGGAATCGAGGATTGGTATACCCTGCCCAATGAAGTTAAAAAAATCGCGATTCAGAAGGGGAAGGCGGTTGTTTATTACTAAGGTCCGCTGAACGGGTTACCTATTTTCTATCGCTATCTTGGTTTGAACTGAATTTGGTTTGAGGATTACCAACCGGCGGGATCAAGAGATATCGGAGTCCTTTTCGATGCGATTTTTACCGTTGGCCTTCGCCTTGTATACCGCTTTATCCGCGCGGCTAAGCAATTCAGTCAACTCAACGGGGCCGTTTGGATCAAACAAGGCCAGACCGATACTGACCGTATATCGAATCACATCCTTCAAATAGAAGACCTCTTCCTGTTCGGCGGACAAGCGTATTTTTTCCAGCTCATGAATGCCGTTTTCCATATCGACGCCAACAAAGGCAACCACGAACTCCTCTCCACCAAGCCTTCCGGATATATCGCCTTGGCGTAAGCAGTCCTGCAATTTTTTCCCAAAAGATATCAAAACATCATCACCTGCTGCGTGGCCATGTTTATCATTGATCTTTTTGAAATCATCAAGGTCGATAAACGCTAAAACAAAAGAAATATTATCCTCTCGACAACGCAGCAACAAGTCTTCACAACTTTTTAAAAACGCCCTGCGTGTCATGACACCGGTTAAATGATCATAAGATGCTATCTTTCGCTGCTCTTGCTCTAAACAGGAAATTCTTATTAACAAGCCAACGATACACCAAGATACGGTTGATGCAATAACCAAGGGCGCCAGTATCGATATGGACAATTGCACAAGGTTTAATCCTTGACCGGCCATTTTCATGCCGATGTAAGAAATCAATACCGAAACGACGATTGACAATAGGGTTATGAGGAATGTTAAGGGAATCCGCCCAATTTTGGCTATTTTATCTATCACTGGAATGTTTCAAGTTAAGGGTGTTTGTTTAAACAGGACAAAACCGCGATTGACCAGAGGGAAGTCAACTTATTCATTTATGGAACGGTGTAGACAAACGGAACGTTTTAGAACAGTAAAAGAATGATAACCTCGGCCAGTATAAATATCAAGGGAGATTGATGTCTTAATTATTGTTCTTTAAGGGTTGGATTGAGGCACGAAACCCAGCGGACAGTGGATTGAACGTCCGGTGCGCCGGGTATCGCACAACCCCACCTGCGATGGCTGCGTTCAGTGTTTCTGGTCCCTGGTTTCTGGGCCTACACCCTTCACCCTTCAAACTTTAAACTTCGTTTCTGAGTTCACCGATCACTGCTCACCGACAACAATAACCCGCAAGCCATCCAACCGAACCGAAGCGGAAGCAATCGCCGTCAACACCCCGTCACGTTGTTTGCGGGTCACCTCGATATCCCGAGTAAAGGTTCCCGGATTAGCCTGCTCCAGGGTCTTCAGCTGGTCGAGGGTTTTCGTCAGCGTTTGTCTGGCCGTTTTCCCTGCCGTTACGATGAGCGGTTCAGCTTTCTCCCTTGCCATTTCACGTCCCAGGTCCACCAGTTGCGGAATCAGGCGGGAAATGGAAGGTAAAAGTGCTGACCACAATTCCGCAGGCCCTTCCTTAACACCATAAAGAGCTTTTTCGGGCAGCCATTTACCGGCCTTTTCCCCTTCATGATCCACAACGACCCGCAGCGGCATAGGTGGCAGGAAGCGGCGCATGGCCGGATCGGCTAGTCCCGTCGCTTCAATGACAAAAAGCATCTCCAGCAAAATTTTGTTCTCTTTTCCGGTCGGCAAAACAGCAAAGGCCGAGTTGCCTTTGCCGGCACCCAGAAAATTTTCCATGGCGCCGGTGATCAGCGGATGATCATGGGTGAGAAAATCAAGGTCCTCGCGGGCCAGGGCCAGATCACGCCGGGTGGTGGCGGAAAGGCCCGAGGGCCGGAATCCGGGCAAAGGCTCGGCATAGCGATTATCCGGTTTCAGTTCATAAACGCCAGGTGTGATGGATTCCATGACAATGCCCCAGGCATCCAGCAACGCCTCTGCAAAGGCCGGAAAAGCCGGATCGGAATCCATCTCGCCAATCCGCTCGAGCAGGCGATTATCAGGCTCGCCTGTCAAAGCCTTGTGCGTCCGCAGCAAATCCTGTTTTTCCTCGATGAGTTGTTGCTGACGGGCGGCCGCCAACCGGGCGCAACGGATAAGCCGCTCCAGCCGGGGGCCGCGGGCGTTTTCTCCGGGATTTCTGAGCAACTCCGACAACGGCTTTCTCAGACGGCGCATCACCCATCCGGCTACGGGGACACTGCTTCCCAGCACGTTTAAAGCCTCATCATACCAGCGCGCCAGGATCTCTCCGGCAGTGCCCGGCACGAAAGGAACCATCACCTTCACCACCCCGGTCTGGCCGATGCGGTCCAGCCGGCCAATGCGCTGTTCCAGAAGATCAGCGTCATCGGGAAGGTCGAACAGCACCAGATGACGGGCGAACTGAAAATTGCGCCCTTCGCTGCCGATCTCCGAGCAAAGCAAAAGCGTTGCCCCTTGCGGATCGGCAAACCAGGCGGCGTTACGGTCCCGCTGTATCAGGGTCATGCGATCATGATAGCGGCCGATTTTGGCGTTAATGCGCCGCAACAACTCCTCGTGCAGGGCCTCCACCTTTTCCGCGGTTCGGCAGATCAGCAATATCTTGTGGTTCCGGTGGGCCCTGAGTTGCGTTTCCAGCCAAGCCACCCTGGGATCATTGGTAAATATGGGTTTGGGCGATGGCGACGCCAGGCCAAAATCCTCAAGGACTTCCCGGGTCAAGATCTCCCCGTCCACGGATCCTTCAAGGGGCAGCATCACCACATCTCGGCCGGGAAACCCGCCAACCATGGGGCGGGTGGTTTTGAACATCATCTGCTCCAGGGATGGACTCTCCTCTTTGAAGCGATCAAAATCCGAAAATCGGCGGGAATCGAGAAGGCGCAAACGGGAGAAATGCTCGAAGGCATGCGGGTGCCCTGGTGTGGCGGTGATCAGGATCAGCCGGGGAATGCTTCGGGCCAGGCGGTCGATGTGTTTGAACAACGGCTCGTTCGGTTTCAGGTGATGGGCCTCGTCCACCACGAGCATATCGTATTGGCCATCGAGCAGGTGCTTGCTCATCTTTTCCGAAGCTGCGGCAAGAAAGGAAACGCCACAAAGCCCGAATGGCTCATCGGCAAAGGGATTGTTGCCAGCCTCACCGGTTAGGGAGGAGACCCATTGACTATCGAAGAGACGGAAGCGAAGGTTGAACCTCCGAGCCAGCTCCACATACCACTGTACCACCAATGCGTCGGGAACGATGACCAGGATGCGGCCGATGCGGCCCGTGGCGAGCAGTCGGTGCAGAATCAGGCCGGCCTCGATGGTTTTGCCCAGCCCGGTTTCGTCGGCCAGCATTACTCGCGGGAGCAGCCGACCGCTGACCTCGCGGGCAATGGCGAACTGATGGGGAATCAGGTCCACGCGCCCCCCGATCAGCCCCTCGATGGGCGAGGCGGCCAGATTGCAGCGGCGGCTTAGAATCTGACGCCGCAAATCGAAAAGCGACGCCACATCCCTTTGACCGGCCATGATCCGCTGCTTGGGGGTATCCAGCGTCAGTGCTCCGCCCAGGCGGTCCTCGGGAAGCCGCCGGTCGCCGTCACAATAAATCAGAAGGCCGCCATCGGTTTCCACGGCATCGACGGTAAAGGCGTTACTAGCATCGTCCATCACCCGGTCACCAGGCTGAAAGGCCACGCGCTGCAACGGTGCACTGTGGGCGGCGTACAAGCGGACCAATCCGCTATCCGGAAATCTCAGGCGAACCCGGCGACCCTCGACGGCATCGACGATACCGATCCCGAGTTCGGGTTCCATCTCGCTGGCCCAGCGCTGACCGGGGACAAATTTCTCCAATGGAAGGGTCTTCTCCTTATAAAGCGTTTATACTGGCCTATCCCCCCATGCCAAGCATCAGCCTAACCGCTCCGGCCAACACCAGCATGGCAACCATTCCGGCGGCGGCCAGGCCCACAAACCATAACCATTGCCGCATCAGTGCCCATCCATGAATAGGAGAATTTGGTTGAGATCAAGGCGCCCGAAAAATTTAACCGGAGGCATATGGTTTATATTCCGAGGATTAAATTTTTCGCGCAACGCCGATATCGGACAAATTGGCCATTCATGGATGGGCACTGTCTAGTAAGCCCCTTCATGCTCATGAGAAGCTTTCCCCCTGAAAACCCAGAAGCAATACCCCGTGTAGGCCAGCACGCAGGGCAGAAAGATGGCCGCGCCCACCAGCATCAGGGACTGGCTCTCCGGCGCGGCGGCCGCGTCCCAAAGCGAGACCTTGAAGGGCACCAGCCAGGGCCAGGTGCTGAGGCCGATACCGAGATAATTCATGAGAAAAAAGCCCAGGGTGAGCAAAAATGGCCGCAGTTCCCGGTCCTCGCTTCCAAGAGCCCGCCATAGCAGAACGAGCAGAACAATGGAAAGGATCGGCAGGGGTTGCAGAAGATAGAACATGGGCATACTGAACCACAGGGCCTTGATATCACTGTTCATCATCGGCATGGCCACGCTCACCAGAATCATGAACACCGCCACCACAACCATGAGCAGTTTCGCCTTGCCGCGCGCCCAGGCCTGGGTTTCGCCTTCGGTTTTCAAAATCGTCCAGGTCGCGCCAAGCAGGGCATAGCCGCAAACCAGGGCCACACCAGTCATCAGGCTGAAGGGGGACAGCCAGTCCAGTGGTCCTCCGGCAAAATTTCGACCTTCGACGGCAACGCCATGCACGAAGGTACCCAATATCGTGCCTTGCATGAAGGCCGCCGTCAGGGAGCCAACATGGAAGGAGGCATCCCAGATGCGCTGGGTCTTTCCGTGCTCCTTAAAGCGGAATTCAAAGGCCACACCCCGGAAGATAAGCCCCAGCAACATGAGAATAATGGGCAGATAAAAGGCCGACATGAGAATTCCGTAAGCCAACGGGAAAACGGCAAACAGGCCGCCGCCGCTCAGCACCAGCCAGGTTTCGTTTCCATCCCAGAAAGGAGCGACTGAATTCATCATGCGGTCACGGCACTTGTCCGTGGGTGCGAAAGGGAACAGAATCCCCACCCCCAGGTCGAAACCATCCAGAAAAACATACAGAAAAATGGCCGTTGCAATCAGGGAGTACCAAACCAGCGGAAGATCCAAGACGCCTTCGAAACTAAACATGTTCACCTCCTGTCGACCGAGCCATGTCCGTGACCAGGGGCGGCTTTTTGACCCCATGGCTGCCGTAGGCGTCATCGTCCGAGATATCCGGTCCCTTGCCGATAATTTTCAGAATGTAATACGCTGCCGCGGTGAACAGCAGCCCGTAAACGATTACAAAAGCGGTCAGGGAAATGGCCACCGGCCCGGGACCCACCGGAGAAACGGTCTCCGCGGTTCGAAGCGCACCAAACACGGCAAAAGGTTGCCGGCCCACCTCGGTGACGATCCAGCCGGCCAGGACGGCTACGAACCCCGTCGGCGTCATGGCCATGCACCAGAGTTGGAACCAGCGGGTGGTGAACAGCTTCTTGCGCAGGAAAAGCACCAGGGCGATCACCCCGGATAAAATCATCAGCATGCCCAGCCCCACCATGAGGCGAAAGGTCCAGAACACCATATTCACAGGCGGCCGGTCCCGGCGTGGAAAAGCGTTCAGCCCCTTCACAACGCCGTTGAAATCATGGGTGAGAATAAGACTGGAGAGTTTGGGAATGACGATTTCGAAATGATTTTTCTCCTGAATCTCGTCGATCCAGGCAAAAAGCCTTAGCCCCGCGCCCTGTTCCGTTTCCCAGATGCCTTCCATGGCGGAGACCTTGACGGGTTGATGCTCAAGGGTGTTGAGGCCATGCATGTCGCCAAACAGAAGCTGCAAGGGGGCCACGAAAACCGCCATGATCATGGCCATGCCCAGCATGACCCGGGCGTGGCGCTGGAACAAGCCCCGCCAGAGATAGTAGCTTCCGATGCCGGCCACCACAAAGGCCGTGGTCAGGTAAGCGGCGGTCACCATGTGGATCAGCCGATAGGGAAAGGAAGGATTGAAAATCACCTGCATCCAGTCCGTGGGGTAAAAAAGCCCGTCGGCCCGGATCTCGAACCCCGCCGGGGTCTGCATCCAGCTGTTGGCGGAGAGAATCCAGAAGGCGGAAATCAAGGTGCCAAGGGCCACGATCACCGTGGCGGCAAAATGCATGCGCTTGCCGACCCGGTTCCAGCCGAAAAGCATGATGCCGAGAAACGAGGCTTCCAGGAAAAACGCCGTGAGCACTTCGTAGCCAAGCAAGGGCCCGAGCACATTGCCGACCTTGTCGGAAAAAACCGACCAGTTGGTGCCGAACTGGTAGGAAAGGACCACGCCGGTAACCACGCCCATGCCAAAGGCCACCGCAAAAACCTTCACCCATAGGCGGTATACCTCCTGATAAATCGGGTTGCCGGTCTTCAGCCAACGCCACTCCAGCACCGCCAGCCAACTGGCAAGCCCGATGGTGAAGGAGGGAAAGGTAATGTGATAGGCCACGGTGAAGGCGAACTGCACGCGGGCCATCATTACTGGATCAAGGTGGGAAAACATAGAGTTACCTCGAAAATCGGGTTAGCGTTTCAAGAGCATACAAATAGGAACCGTTCCTGACAATATTATTGCAGCATTGCCAAAGTCAAGGCAGCAAACGCATCTCAAACAGCCAACTCCATCCAGCGCCCGTTGGTCAAAGGCTCCAAATCGGCCGGCTTCAACTCGAAAAGGGCATGGGGTGTTCCGGCGGCGGCCCAAATAACATCATGGTTGTTGAGGTCCACATCCAGGATGGTGGCAAGCGGCGTCAAGTGGCCGGCCGGGGGAACCCCGCCGATGGCAAAACCCACCTTCTCCTTAACGAAATCGGCATCGGCCCGGCCCAGTTTAAGCCCGGTTGCGGCGGTGATCTTCTTGAGATCGACCCGGTTGGCCCCCGAGGCGATCACGAGGATCGGCTCACCGGTGGTTTTCTCCTTGAACACCAATGATTTGGCGATCTGATCCACGTCGCAGCCCACGCTGTCGGCCGCTTCCCGGGCGGTCCGCGTGGAGCCGGGCAGTTCCTTGACTTTGAACGAAAAACCTTTTTCGATCAGATATTCCTGCACGCGCCGAGCGCTGTCTTGCAAGGGAGATGGCATGCTGTATTTTCCTTTGTCGGTTCGGCTGCCCGGAGAAAGTTCATTTGCCGGGCGTTATACCATTATATTGGATTCAGGGTTGAATGCACTAAAGAAGGTCAAAGATAACATTCTGTTCTCATGGTTTCAATGGGCATGCATCGAGGACCCGGAACAAAGCGATTTTATCAATACCATATCTGGCAATCATTGACATTATCGATTTGTTATCCCCGCCAAAGAGGATATAGGTTTGAGCTATTTTTATCGGTTATGCGTTGATGGTCTCGTAAAAAAATATCCAGGTTCAGGAAGTCCTCCATTTTGGGTCACTTCCTTAGAAGTCGCCAGTCAGACGCATCCATCAAGCGTTAAGCCGTTGAACTTTTCTAAAAGGATAGAGATCATGATATTATCCAAGGTATTCCGTTTCTCAAACGCCCTATCGTCGAAACCTCTTTTTGCCGCACTGGGCATCGCCTTGCTGTGTATGGCGGTCATGAGCGGTTGCTCGGACAAGCCCGCCAAGGACGAAAAACCCGCCGGGGAGAAAGTCGCTCAACAATCCGTCCCGGATGTGGAGGTGTGGGTCCACCAGCATGCGCCCCTGGTGAATTGGCTCAAGGAGAAGGCCGATCAATACAACCTTGAAAACAAAGACGTTCATATCGTCATCAGGGCTTTTCCGTCCGGTGAACTGCCTGAGAAAGTCTACACGGCCGTCAAGGGCGGTATGGGACCGGCGGCGTTCGATTTCCTCTGTCTCAATTACAAAAGTCTTATCGACAAGGACATCATCGCCCCCGTGGATTGGAAAACCATGGGATTTTCCTCGGAGGAACAGTTTGCGTCCCAATGGTTCAAAACCGCCATCGAGGGCGTTCGCGAAAAGGACGGCAATTACTATGCGCTACCTTATACGGGGAACACCTGGAGCCTCTTTATCAACCGGGAACACTTCAAGGAGGCCGGCCTTGACCCGGTGAAGAATGCGCCCAAAACCTGGGAAGAAGTGGCAGACGTTGCCCAAAAACTGACGGTCCGGGACGAAAACGGCAGGCTGACCAGAAAAGGATTCGACCTGCCTTTCAGCATGGCGGATCACTGGTGGTTTTTTGTCTGGGGTCCGGTGCTGAGCCAGTGCGGGGGAAGCGTGTTGAGCAGCGACGGACAAGCCGCCACCATCAACGAAAAGGCCGCCGTCGATTCCCTTCGGGTTTTTTACGATCTTGTCCATAAATACAAAGTCACCGAAGCAGGATTGGCGGTGGACGAATCCGAGGATTTCAAAAACGGAACCACGTCCATGTGGATAAGCGGCGTGTGGAGCAAAACCACCTTCAAGGGAAGAGACATCGAAGACAAGTATATGGCCGTGCCGCTTCCCCAGATTGACCTTGAACATCCGAAAACCATTATCGGTGGTTACTGGTGGCATGTTTCCAACAAAGCCGACCCCAAAATCCAAAAGGAAGCCTGGAAATTTTTAAATTACATCACTTCCGATTCCGGGGATCAGTTCAAGGCAACCGGTCTTCTCATGCCCAAGCCCAGCATCATGGACTCCCAGGCCTGGAAGGAATGGCCGTACAATGAAGTGTTCAGTATTGATTTGGCCGCTGGGGAATGGCCGGTCAGCTCGCCAGTCTATCCCCAAATCGAAAAAGCCATCGCCGATGCCATGCAGAGAAGTCTGGTCAGCGACGTCGATCCCCAGAAGTCTCTATACATTGCCGCCGATGCCATAAACAAAGCGTTGAAAGAGCACTAACCGCCGTACACCCGACAGAATCCGTTTGCATCGTGCACAACACTGGCTTTCAAAAGAAACAAAACCTGGCTGGAGTCCTTTTCCTGGCTCCGGCCGGTTTCCTTCTTCTCGTCTTTATCGGCGTTCCCGTGGTTGCGGCATGCGTTACAAGCCTGACCCGGTACGACATGCTGACCCCGGCCCAATGGGTCGGGCTGAGAAACTACATCAGTATTTTTACAAGCCCCGATTTTTTCAATTCCCTGCTGGTAACGACACAATTCGTGGTGGGGGCGAGTATTCCTCTGTTGGCGCTTTCGCTTGGCCTGGCCATTCTTCTGAATCGCTCTTTTAGAGGCGACCAGGCTTTCAAGTTGATCATCTTCGCACCGGTTGTCCTGTCCGAGGCGATCACGGCCATTGTCTGGAAAATTCTTCTTCACCCATACGGCATCATCAATGACTATCTGGCGGGCCTTGGCTTGATTGACGGGTACATTAAATGGCTGCACGACCCCGAGTATGCCCTGCTGGGAATTATTCTCTTTATCATCTGGAAAGAGACCGGTTATTTCATGATCATCTTTCTGACCGGCCTTCAGAGTATACCGCAAAGCTATAACGAGGCCGCTGCCATTGACGGCGCCTCCGGCCGGCAGATCTTTTTTAGAATAACCCTCCCCCTGCTCATTCCCACCACCCTTTTCGCCGGCGTCATCATGCTGATCAATCTGCTCAATACGTTTACGCCTTTTTACGTCATGACCCGGGGAGGCCCCGTCAACAGCACGGAAGCCTTTTCTCTGCTCATCTACGACACCGGATTCGACTTCATGCTCATGGGCAAGGCGTCGGCCATGTCCATTTCCCTGCTGGCGATGGCGGCCTTGCTCAGCGCCATCCTGTTCCGTGTGGGGAGAAGGTCGCATACCCATTATGAATAGAAACGGATTGTCCATATGGGGCTATATGGCGCTGATCTTGGTCTCTTTTTTCATGGCTTTGCCCCTGCTGGTCATGCTCTCGACCTCGCTTAAAACCGGAAATGCCGTTTTCGAGGTCCCCTTTCGATGGATACCCGATCCTGTCTGCTGGTACAATTATTCCGCGATCGTCACCAAATATCCCTTTGCCGCCTATTTCAGGAACAGTATTGTCATCTCACTTGTCGCCACCGGATCCAACCTGTTTTTATCCTCCCTTGCGGGGTACAGCCTGGCAAAATTCCGATACAAGGGGAAAACGCTTCTTTTCACCGCCATTATTATCCTTTTGCTGCTTCCCAGTCAGGCCATGGTCGTTCCCCTGTTCATGATCATGTCCTCCATTCACCTGACGGATTCCCTGTGGGCTGTAATTCTGCCCTGTGTAACCTCTCCTTTTGCCATCTTCCTGATGCGGCAGTATTTTCTCTCTCTGCCGGACAGCATTATCGAGGCCGCGAGGGTGGACGGCGCCTCTGAATTGCAGATTTACTTCAGAATTGTCCTTCCCCAGGCAAAGCCGGTCCTTGCCGCGTTGGGAATTTTCAGCTTCATGTTCAACTGGAACAATTTCCTCTGGCCGCTGATTGCCCTGAAAAGCGATTCCTTGTTCACCATCCCCCTGGGGGTTGCCATGATGCAGGGAGAGTATTCGACGCCCTATAACGAACTGATGGCGGCAGCGGTCATCGCATCCCTGCCGGCGCTTCTCGTATATGCCGTTCTTCAGAATCGCTTTATCAACAGCATGGTGCTTTTCGCCCACCCCATCAAGGGAAAGGCCAATAATGAAAAAGCTGATTGATTATATCCTGGATCGCGGACGGCGCCTTATCTGTCCCGTGGGGGGAGGGTCCGTCCGGGCGTTCCGCGGCCGTCCGGACATCGCCGAACTTTCGGACGAGGAAAGGATGGCCCGCTGGATGGCCTTCCAGGCCGAGGCATACGGTCACGATTTTTTATTTTCGACCATGCTGGACGTTCAGGTTTGCAAAGCCCTGGGCCTGAAGACCTTTTTTCTAAGCGACGGCGGCGAGCATGTTGTTCAACATCAGGTCGTCAGAGAAAACGATCTGAGAAAACTGGACGTCGCCCATGCCCTGAACACCCCTCTGGTCCAAGCGTATATCCATTGTATCAAAGCGTGCAAAAAGCTTGTGGACAAGCCGGTGGGCGGCGCCTGCTTCGGTCCGTTCACTACGGCGGGTGCAATTCTTGGCACCCAGGATCTGTGCCTCTGTTGCTTGAATGCTCCCGACCGCCTGCACAATGTGCTTGAACTCGCCACGGGGTTCATCCTGGAAATGGCAAGGGCCTGCGAAAATAGTGGCGCGGATTTTTTCTGGATTGCGGAGCCCAGCGCCGTACTGGTCTCGCCGGATCATTTCAGACGCTTTTCCGGCCGGTATCTGCGGACCATATTCCAGGGCATCGGCCAGCCTGGATTTCTCCATGTTCCGGGCAATACCAGCCACCTGATTGACGAGTTCATCCAAACCGGCGCCCAGTGCCTGAGCCTGGATCATCATGTGGATATGCGCGACATGGCCCACTTGCTCCCCGTGGATGTCTCGGTGCTGGGTAATATCGATTCTCTATCCATGCTCTTTGACCCGCCATCCAGGATTGTCGAGCAGGTCAACCGATTGAGCCGGTCCATAAAGAACTTTCCCAACATCATTGTCGGTTCCGGAGGCGGACTCTCCCCGGAGACCCCCGAGGAGAATATCAACGCACTGTTTGCCGCGGCCAGGACTTTTCCCTTCCACAGCCGTGAGGACTTTTCAAGGATCGACACCCTGTGGCGGGCCATGGTTGACGGCTCCTTTGATGACATCCTGGCACTTTTGAGTACCGGCAACTTTACGAATGCAATCGTTCGGGACAGCTTTGAAGAGGCATGCTGTTTTTCAGAACGAAGCTATCTCACGGGAAAATGCTCGTCTTCGGATCGCACCCGCCAAATGGAAAAACTGAACAACGTGCTGAAAACCCGATTTTTCAATTCTGATGGCACCTTGTTGCTTGAAGGGAAGGAATTCTCCGTTAAATACCTGCGCAACCATTTTACCGAATACCCGAGGACAATTGCCCATGCTACAAAAAAATAGACCTGCCCGCCTTCCTGTCCTGGCAGTAAGTGTCAAGCCTTACCACGCCCCCGAACGCATCGGGGAAATCTCCGGCGAAAACCTCTCCGTGGAGTACACGCCGGACCTCGACGATTTCGCTTGTCTTGATAAACGGCTGGAAGCTTGCCATTCCAAGGGAATCAAAATACGGTTTCACGGCTTTTTCCCTGAATTTGACATAGGAGATGCAAATCCAGCCAAGGCAAAGAAAGCGCTCGGCATTCACCTGGCCTGCCTGGATGCAATCAAGGGCCTCGGGGAGCCGTTTATCACCCTTCATTCCGGCGTGGATCGAAAGATCGAGCTCCACTACGAAACCCTGGTCGAGAATTTATCCCAAATTGTGACCTATGGGAAATCAATGGGCATAAAGGTCGCCATTGAAAACCTGAAAAAAGGGCTGACCTCCGACCCGGAAATTCTCCTGGACTTGGCGCAAAAAGCCGACGCCGCAATCACTCTGGACCTGGGGCATGCCATCACCTCGCACGCGGTTGCCGAGGCGAGACGTTTCAGCGTCATCGACATCATCGATATGTTCGAGGAAAGACTATCCGAAATCCACTTTTACGAAAAGGAACTGGATCGCCATTATCCCCCCAAGGATTTGACCATTTTAGGGCCGATCATGGATCGATTGCTTTTAACCGACTGCCGCTGGTGGACGATCGAACTGGACGATTTCGAGGAAGTGAGAATTACGGTTGGCTTGATCCGATCCCATTTTACCCATCTTATTAAAACCTGAATCACAGAAAAGAACATGTAATAGGGGTTACGCTTTCATAGGAACTGTGATATCAAAAAAAATATTGAGCATTTGATTAATAAGTCATAAACTGACTTTAGTATATATCATATCAAGGCAAATTTACGAAAAGGGAAAAACAATGGAAAACGAACACTTACCCTTACAAGAGAAGGTAACCCTCATAACGGGGGCAGCTGGCGGTATAGGTAGTGCGATAAGCTATGAATTTGCTCGCCTCGGTTCAACAGTGTGTATGTGTGATATTAGCGACGCCAGTGCGTTAATCGACAACATCGATTCAAAGGACATCTCTAATCGACTGATTCCATATATTTGCGATATTTCTGAATACCAACAGGTTGAAGATATGATGCGCCATATGGAGGCCGAATATGGGGGCGTGGATATCCTTATCAACAACGCCGCTGTAAATGGCAGCGGGGAAAAAAATACATTTCCTGAAATGAGCCTTGAAAATTTTAGGAAAACAATTGCTATAGATCTGTCGTCGGCTGTCTGGTTGACGCTTTTGGCACTGCCCCGCATGAGAGAAAAGAGGTTCGGCAGAATATTATTTACGGCCGCCCCCCGTTCCTCTTCGGGAATCCCATCTCCGTATTTAGCCGGGAAGTCCGGTTTTATCAGTATTTCCAAACACATTGCGGACCGATACGACAAAGAGGGGATTAAAAGTCTCGCACTTGCACTTCGACATACTGAAACGCCGATGATACGTCGGGTGATCGCCTCAAAAGGGATCGATGTGGAAGAAGGGCTTAAAAAAATGCATGCCCATTCCCTTACCGGCCGAATGATTACCCCACAAGAGATTGCCAAATTATACGCATGGTTTGCAGTCGCAGACGATTCGGAAGTTTCGAATGTCTCATTGTTATCCGACGGCGGCATTACGTATATGAGATAGGAGGAGGAAAACATGAACGCTGAATTTTATGACTATCAAAACAAATGCTGCCTGCTGACCGGTTCTACGGGCGTTATAGGTGAGTATTTACAAACATTTTGCCATGATCACGGAATATCCGTTATCCCTTTCGACCCGGCGGATAAAAATGACAGAGCAAAAGGGCAATTTGAAACGGGAAATCCCGAATCGGTAAAGAGGCTTTTCGATCAAAGCCTGGAACAACATGGAGACATAGACTTTATCCTTTGCGCATACGATTTCGAGGCCTTTAGATCACGCATCGAAGGCGATGAAATGAATCCAAAAAAATGGTCTGAACTGTTGGAAAGCTGGTGCATAAACCAGTTTATCATCCTCAAGGAAGCGGCAGAGCGTTTTAACGATGGGAAAAAACGGCGAATTGTCTACTTCCATTCCTTACGTGGATATACTGGAGAAGGAGAGGGCGAGGGAAATATCAGTTCCTCTGCGGCGTCTCTCCACGAGGCTGCCTGCTCGGGTGGGGTGACCGGCATGATGACATCCATTGCCCGCAGTATCATCCCGAAAGGATGGTCGGTCAACGGAATCGCATATGATCACATCACCGAAAGCATTCTGCCTAAAATGACGTGGACATTACATCTCTGGTTGTCGGGGATGGGAGAGTATTCATGTGGAGAAAGCTTCCGGATCTATGAATAGCGGGAGGACACAAGGAGAAGGCACATGGGAAAAACATTATCAAAAGAACAACGAACGGAAATATTGGAAAAATGGGGAATCGATAAAATTCCCGGAACCGAACAAATCATTGCCCTTTATGAAAAGGTCCGGGACATCCCCTTTGGAAGTATTGGTTCAAGGGATCCGTATGCTGTTTATCAAGCGAATAAAGGTACATGCTCCGGGAAAAATTTCCTAATTAAGGAACTCTTCAATGAAATCGGCGTAAAAACAAAAGACATGATCTGTTTGCAGCGTTGGAAGGATCTGACCTGGTTCCCGGATGATGAATACGGGGTGGTTAAATTACCCGATCATTTGATGACACACTTTGAGAACAACGAAATCATTGATTTCCACAATTATGTAAAAATCTTAGTGGATGACCGCTGGGTACAGCTGGACGTTACCATAGATGCCCCTTTAAAGGCTCTGGGGTTTCATGTGGTTGAGAACTGGAACGGCAAAAGCGATATGCCGTTGTGTTTTGTTGGAAGCCATAAGGTGTGGGATTGTGGTGACTCGGGCTTTGAAAAGAAAAAGGAATTCACCTCAATGCAGCCCACGCAATCCGAGCAGGCCCGCAAATCCTTCTTGGAGGCCATGACCGAATGGATAGACGGATGGAGGCAGGACACGAACAAATAATTAGCCACTCTGACGCTGTGAGGAGGATTGAATGGGGAAAAACTATATTTTAGTAAACGACATGGGGACAACCGGCAACAAAGCGGCTTTGCTTGATGAAGAGCTCCAAGTGGTCGCCTCGGTGAGCAAGACGTATGAGACATACTATCCAAAACCGAACTGGTCGACACAAAAAATTTCCGAAGTGTATGATGTCGTGGCCTCATGTGTAAAGGGAGTCATTCAAAAAAGCGCTATCGATCCAAGGACATTGCCGTTGTCTCATTCAGTAATCAAATGATGACCATGATACCGGTTGATCGGGATGGAAATATTCTCATGGATGAAGTCGGTATCTGGTGTGATATGAGGCAAAATGAGCAAGCAGAGCGTTTGATGGAGAAACTGGGTGGGAATGATGAGTACTACAAAATTACCGGCGTCGGCTGGCAGCCGGAATTGGCACCGATTTGCAAAATCATGTGGTACAAAGACAATGTAAAAGATATTTATGAAAAGACATATAAATTTCTGCAATATAAAGAGGTTATTGCTTATCGCATGACCGGGGTGATGGCCACCGAATACGGCGATATGTCCATGAACGGCATGATGAACTGCGCAAAGAAGGCGCTGTCAAAGTCCATATTCCAGGCTGCCGATGTCGATCCGTCAAAAATTCCAGACATCAGGAATTCCGATGATGTTATTGGACACGTTACAGAGCAGGCGGCCCGGGAGTTTGGGTTGGCGGAAAACACGCCGGTAACATTGGGATCAGGAGATGTCATCTGTGCAAATTTAGGTGCCGGTATTACCAAAAAGGGGATGGGCTACACTTGCATCGGATCTGCCAATTGGTCGGCAGTATTCTCCGAAACCCCGTCACTGGACCCAAGATATAAAATGAACTGCAACACCATGCAGCCCACCGGCGGTTACAACCTGGTGATGATCACGGCGGCCGGCGGCATTGCTCAGGACTGGTTTAAAGAGGGGTTCTACTCCTTGGGAGAAGAGAGACAGGGTGAGTCTGAATATGAGGCGGAACTGTACGAAAATATGACTCAGGATACCAGGAGTGTGGCCCCTGGTGCCGAAGGACTGTTGTTTTACCCCTATATTCGCGGCGGCGGAGCCCCTCATTTTGACATCAATGCCCGTGGCAGCTTTATCGGCCTGGATGTCTCGCATTCTCGGGCGCACATGCTTCGTGCTATTTACGAAGGCGTGTGTTTCAATATGCATTGGCTGTACGATTTGTATGAAGAGCTGGGATTTCCCATTTATAGCCTGGATACCATCCGCGCTATTGGAGGCGGTGTCCTCAACGACTTATGGATGCAGATATATGCCGATGCCAACGATATGAAGTTCAGTCGATTAAATTCTCCACAACAATCAACCGCGCTGGGGGCTGCAGTCATCGGCGGTGTTGGAATAGGCCTGTGGAAAAGCTACGAAGAGGCAACGGCAAAAATCGGCATTGATAAAGACTTCTTTCCGAATAAAGATGTTTCCCCGATTTATAAGGATTTATACCGAATTTACCGGGAAACCTACGACGGTATTTATCCGTTTTATGCAAAACGGAGTAAATTTATCGAAAAGTATGCGAAATAGTGCCCGCCCACGAATAGGAAAATCTGGCAATTGGTCATTCGTGAATGGACACGAACCTAAACCGAGCGACTCACTGGACGTGTGTTAAATGTCACATATCAGCAACCCAATGGAAATCTACAAACTGCTCAACGGTTCCAACTGCAGGGAATGCGGTGAAAAAGCCTGTCTGGCATTTGCCGTGGCCGTGTTCAAGGAAACCAAGTCGATCAGTGCCTGCCCGCATCTGGATAAAGAAGTGATCGAACGCTATGGGGGCGCAATCGAGAAACCCAACACCATCGACGAGAATAAAGCGGAAGCCATTGAACAGCTAAAACAAAAGATATCATCGATCGATCTTTCCGAAGCCGCCAAACGCCTGGGCGCC
Organism: uncultured Desulfosarcina sp.; assembly: GCA_963668455.2. GTDB lineage: Bacteria > Desulfobacterota > Desulfobacteria > Desulfobacterales > Desulfosarcinaceae > Desulfosarcina. Next base: position 148,827 of record CAXXOY010000004.1, on the reverse strand, counting down.
CGGTTTTCAGGAAGCAAACTGACCATTAAAATTTTCGGCAAGGATTTCAGTATCGATGCCAAGGGCAACCTGTCGTCCGAAGTTCATATCAATGCCTATATGGCCGTGCCGGTATTGAATCACATCTTGAACGGATCGGGGAAAATGCCAAGCGGGAATTGGATCACCTTTCGGGAGTTAAATGGCGGTCCTGAACGATATGCTCATTTTCAAAGATGCTGCGAAACGCCATTGAAGCAGGTTGCCGATACCTATCCGGATCTTTTCAAGGATATGCTGGAGATTTTCGATGGGAAAGAAATTATCAGCCATATCGATTCGGACGTTTCCATTGTTTTGCATCCCCTGCCCCGATTTCCCATCATGGTTTGCTACTGGAAACCGGAAGACGGTCTCGATTCCAACCTTTATATCTATTTCGATGATACGTCCGACGGGAACCTCGACATCGAGTCCATCTATACGCTTAACGAGGGGTTGGCGTTGATGTTCAAGAAGATTGCCTTGCGGCATGGGGTGTAGAATCAGGTCATTCGTTGATATTCAATAGGGAACGTAAAATGGCATGCACAAATCGAAATCTTGCATATTAATTGTATTTCTCTTAACAATTCTAACAGTTAACTGTGCCGGTCATAATAATGTACAGACGTCTAAACAGGACACAAAAAATAGCGAACATACTGAATCCATAAATCAAATAACAAACAAAAAAACTTTAGCAATTAAGAAATACCGATTGAAAGCAGGCCATAAGGTAGAAGCAAATTGGACTATACCAAAAGATGCAAAATGTGCGGATAATAAAACAGCAACCATCGCAATTACTATTAGTTCAGATGGGAACGTTAAGGATATCGTTGTTGAAAAAGAATCTGGATGCAACGCATTAGACAATTCTGCTATTTTGGCAATAAAGGATTCAACGCCCTTTCCTCCATTCCCAAAAGAGACAGATCTAAAAGAGACGACATTAGTAATTCATTTTAAATCAGAGGGGGAACGGCGGTTAACAAATAAGGAATGTTTAAAAATAGGCAAATACCGAATAGAAGCTAAACACCGGATCCATGGGAATTGGATCATGCAGGAAAAGTCTAAATGTAATAAAAATGAAATAGCATCCGTAGCATTTACTATCATTCCAGATGGGGCCATCAAAGATATTATTTTTGTAAAAAAAGCTGAATGCGAAGAATTGAACAACGCGGCACTTTCATCGATTAAAAGGTCCGCACCTTTTAAGCCATTCCCAAAAGATATAGATTTGAAAAAAATTAAATTGGGCGTGAATCTTAATACAGATGGGGTGCAGGGGTTAACGGAGAGTAAAAATTTAAGTGCAGATACATACCGATTGGAAGTCGCCTATAGGGTTCAGGAGAAGTGGCACCCCCCAAATGATTCAAAATGTGAAGACGATGCAATAACAAGCATTGTATTTACCGTTATTTCGGATGGCACCATAAAAAACGTTTTTTTTACAGAAGAATCTAATTGTAATGGATTAGACAATTCTGCTCTTTCGGCAATAAATAGAGCGGCACCCTTTAAACCTTTTCCAAAGGATTTAATTACAGAAGACTATAGAAACAAAATTCAGTTGGATTGAAAGAATTCAAATAGTTACATGTTTATTCCGTGCCATACATGATCATTTTTCTGTATCCGCCAAACCAATTCTTCTCATGTAGAAATACTTTCGTTTGAAACCATATACTATTGATCACAATAGCATTTTTAAAAGTGCATCGCTTATTTTGCCAACATCATTGGACTTGTTGAAAGCGGCTATTAGTGATAAGGTAATGCATAAAACACCCTATAATTGGACTATATGCATTACTTTATCAGGAGGCCGCCATGGCGTTAGCAAACAATGGCTCGGATAAAATCAGAGCGCTGTTTAAAAAGCAGCCTTGTTGGATGATCGCCCCCTTGGCCGAGCAGTCGGACTATTCCGTACCTTCTGTTAGACGGTTCATGGCAATGATCGGTTACTACAGCAGTTTTACCCACAACGGGCGCTGGTACACACTGGCTTCGATACCTCGCTTCGGACGTCAAGGATTATGGTTTTACAAAGACATCGGCTTCTCACGTACAGGAAGTCTCACCGATACCCTTGTCATGTTGGTGTCGGGCAGCGCGGCGGGAATGAGTGCCGAGCAACTTGGACAAATGCTGCACTGCCGTTGCCATTCGGTGCTGGTGTCCTTGGTCCGTCAAGGCCGCTTGCAGCGACAAAAGCTGGGGCGTTCATTTGTCTACCTGGCCGCCGATGACGAAACGGCCGGCGCTCAGTCTCGGGCAATTCAAAAAAACGACAGTGGTCAACTTCCGGCCGAAATGGCGATTCTGGTGCTGGTCGAGTTTATTCGCCACCCCGATGCCGGGTTCGGGCAATTGGCACAAGCGGTTAAACGGCGCACCGGAGTGCGTATCGAAGCCAGGCAAGTCATGGAACTGTTCCGTCGACACGGTTTAAAAAAAACGGGTTAAACTCCGGTGCGGCAGCTTTGGCGGCGCTGAACCGATGCCTGGAGCGGCTTGGTCGGGAGACTCGCCCGGCCGGTTTGTTTGCCCGGGTGCCGACGGTTCGGTTTCGACCGGAACACGATACCTGTCTGTGCGACAGCAAACTCAATGTGCAGAAAACGAGAAAAAAGACAGTACTGAGTATGACTACGCCGTTTGTCGCGCATGAGACTATCCTCGAATGCCCGCAATGCGGGAGCCTTTTTCGTTCCGAAGCATTGCGTTGTCTGGTTCCGCGCTGCTGCAATGTAGCCTGGGATGTGCTGGTCTTTGTCGGTCGTGCGTTGTTCGAGCAACACCAAAATATCGAACAGGTTCGCCAAGGACTTCTCGCCCGCCATGTCGATCTATGCGCATCGGAGATCGAATACCTGGGACAAAAGTTCATCACCTATCTGGCCATCGCTCATCGTCGAGCTACACCGCGAATCAATCGGGCCATGCAGCGTTCCGGTGGTTACATCCTGCATCTGGATGCCACCCATGAGGCGGATTCACCGGCCTTGATGACCGGCCTGGACAGCCTGAGCCAATTTGTACTGGCCAATGTGAAGCTGCCCAGCGAACGGTCCGAATACATCATTCCGTTTTTAAAACGGCTACGCCGTGATTACGGCGAACCGATCGCCTGTGTTCACGACATGGGCACCGGTATTCTAAAAGCGGTGGCAGAGGTTTTTCCCAACTGCCGAGATTTTATCTGCCACTTTCACTTTCTGCGCGATGTGGGCAAAGATCTGATCGATCCTTGCCACCGCAAACTGCGGAGCTGCCTGCGAACGCATGCGGCCACCACCAAACTCAATGCCCTGGTGCGTCAGGTACGCCAGACAATTGAACCGCACGACATCGATGCCAGACAGTTGGCAACGTTAATAAGGCGTGCCGACCCCGTCTCCGATATGACATTGCTGTTAATGGTCGTGATAAACTGAGCCAAAAATGGTCGTTTAAGATTGAGCCACCCATCGTGGTGGAAAATGCTTAATGTGAGCATTTTTCACTAAGAACTAATCAGGAGGTTCAACCTTTGAAAAAAAGGAGACCATTTTGGATATTCTCACTTTGCACCGCAAGGGACTGACCCAGCGAGCAATTGCCAGGAAGCTTGGCGTCAGCCGTAACACCGTTAAAAAATACATTGATGATCCGGAGTTGATCCTTGCCCCAGCAGAACCCAGGCGGCGCAGAAGCCTGCTTGACCCATTTAAGGACAATATAGACGCTTGGCTTTCCGAAGACGACTATACGGCGACCTGGATTTACGACAGACTGGTCAACATGGGGTTTACCGGAAGCTACGAAATCGTCAAACGCCGGGTAGCCCAACTAAAGGGGCAACACCAAAAGGTTGCCTACATGCGATTTGAAACAGAGCCCGGCTACCAGGCACAGGTAGATTTTGCAGAGTTTCAGGTTGAGCATGCCGATGGAAACGTCGAGAAATTATATCTCTTCTCAATAATTTTGGGCTACTCTCGTAAAATCTATGCAGAGCTGATTAGACACTGCGACCTGACGACTTTTCTGGATTGCCATATCCGGGCCTTCGACTACTTCGGCGGCGTGCCCACCGAAATTTTGTATGACCGGATGAAAAATGTCTACATTGGTCGGATAGCGGGACGAGACAAATTCAACGATACATTGATCGGTTTTGCTCTGCATTACGGGTTCATCCCACGGGTGGCACCAGCCTATGCGGCTTGGGTGAAGGGAAAGGTCGAGAGACCTTACACCTTCATCCGTGAGGGCTTTTGGCGCGGCTATGGATACGCTTGCCTCGAAACAGCCAACAAAGATCTGAACCGTTGGTTACGAATAAAAGATCAGCGGATACATGGCACCACCCACGAAGTCGTCGCTGACCGTTTTGAAAGAGAACAACCACATCTTAGCCAGTTACCACGACAGCCTTTCGATACTTCCTACAGGATCTTCAGGAAAGTCCATAAGGATTGTACGGTTAGATTCGAAGGCAATGGCTTTGTTGTCCCGCACAAGCTGGTGGGGAAAACCGTTGTTCTGAGAGTTAAGGAATGTACCCTGCGGATCTTTGACGATAACCGTCTGGTCGTCATTTATACAATCCCTTCGTCCAAAGGTAATCTTGTTCAAGACAAGCGCTTTTATGCGGAACTGAAAAAGGACCGTGAGATGAACCGGCGCAAATACGCTCATCCTAAGCAGGGTAAGGGCCGCGCCAAATGCACCATCAGCCCGAATAAGCCCCTGTATGACATACCGGTGGATATCCGCCCGATTGATACCTACGAGCAGTTCGCACAGGAGGTACAATTATGACGGACACATTGGTGGCCAATCGCATTGAAGCCAATTTGACCAGGCTGCGTTTGCCCAGGATACGGGAGATCCTGGACAGTATCGTTAAATCCGCCGAGCAAAACAGCCAAAGCTATCTCAGCTTTTTGGATGACTTGCTTGAGGAAGAAGTGGCGCAGAAGGAACAACGCCGGATTGAAACGGCCCTGAAGATATCAGGATTACCGTTCACAAAGGGTATTGATGAATTCGATTTTACCTTCCAGCCCAAACTGGATCGTAGGCGTGTCATGTCGTTATTTGATCTGACATTCATTCGCCAAAATGGAAATGTCATTTTTCTTGGCCCTCCCGGTGTTGGCAAGACGCACCTGGCTGTATCTTTGGCTTTAAAAGCCTGCCAAGCGGGTATGAGCATCTATTTCACAACCATGGCGGACCTGATCGTCAAACTGAAGAAGGACCATGAAGCGGGGCGTCCCGGCAAGGGGCGAAGCTACTATAAATCCTCACTTGTGATCGTGGATGAGGTTGGGTACACGCCCATCGACCGACAGGAATGCAATCTGTTCTTTCAGTTTGTAGCCACCCGCTATGAAAAGGCCAGTACCGTAATCACGTCTAACAAGGCCTTCTCCGATTGGGCGGAATTGCTTCAGGATCAAATCATCGTCACTGCGATATTGGATCGTCTCCTTCACCATAGCGTAGTGATAACGATCAATGGAAACAGCTACCGTTTGAAGGGGAAAAATATGGAGGAATCAATAAATGCCATTCAGTAGATAGGGGCGTGTGGCTCATTTTTAACGACCCAAATTGGCTCAGTTCTTCGCGACCGTTGACAATTGCTGCCCCTGGTATCGACCTACTCGCTGGCCCTGTGGTGCTTGCAGGGCAAGCAAAATGGCGACGGCTACGGTTTTCCTTTCGACCGTCCCTTGTTGGAGTTCTCTCGGCGCCTGTTGATATTAACCGAGTATTTGCCGGACCTGATTCGGTGTCTGCCCGCTGAGGACCGGATCGGCAATCGTATATTTTATAAGTTGGTTCGCCAGGTTGTCGCTATTGTTCAGGACCCCGTGTTCGAGCCAGCCGTTGAAGAACTGCGCTGGCGTTGCCTGCTGTTTGACGATCTTCGGGAGAAGATGCGTATCGCCTTGCCCGGTAGCGGCAAAGGCCTTAACGATGAAGGCAGCACCAAGGACATGGGCAGCATCGAACAAGGAGTTAATCAATTTCGCAAACGGCTGGAGAACAACAAATTTGCCGATGATCCGCTTTGCCTCAAAGTTGCTAAACAAATCGATCGTTATGGCGATAAACTTTTTGCCGATCCAATAGAAATCAATACGTCTACAGGCCCCGCAACGATATATCCGCAACGGACCAACAATATCCTTGAACAGTTTTTTCGTCGCCAGCGCCGCGAATATCGCCGAAGGACAGGAAACAATAGTATGCGAAAACGGTTGCAGACCATGCTGGCCGAAACTCCGTTGGTAAAAAACTTGAGCAATCCGGATTATATGGGTATCCTTCTGGATGGCAAATCGAGCCTGGAAGAACTGTTTGCCTCAATCGAGATGAATGGTGAAAAATGCGACATTGAACCACTCCCCGATACAGAAAAGCTCCTTCCAGGCTTTCGGCGTCTATCAAACCTGCTAAGTTTGCCGGAGCAGATCGTTCAGATAGCTACGCAATCCAACTGAATTTTGTGACAATAGACAGAAGAGGTTATGGTAGGAATTCGCTTTAGTCTAAAAGGGGTACGATAAAAACAAATGATCCCCCCTTTCAAAGAGTGGATCATTTATTATCAATAATCTTTCCATAAAGCACAAAAATACAGGATATATGAAAATATAAATCGTTTGATAATCGATGCTCAAAATCGCATATATGTCAAAGCAAACACCATATCAAATTAAAGTAATCCAATGAGAAAGCTAATCTTCATAGTATTTCTATTTTTTATATTGGGTAGCCCTGTAATGGGGGTAGAAAAAAAAGCATTTGACTCAATCAACACTGATGATTTTATAAAGGAAACCACAATGATAGTATCAAGTTCAGATGATACACATACGGCTGTATGCTGGTGGATTCCTGTTGAATTTTGGAAGGCGTCGTTATCACGTGATATTACCATTAGCGAAGAAGAAAGGTGCGCTTTTCTTCGCGTTTTAAACGATTTCTCGTTACTTTCTATTGCACAGTTTGATATGATAGACAAATATGATTACTATTCAAAATCTGAGATTGAAAGTAACATAGTGATAACAGTCATTGACAAAAATGGCAATGAAAACCGTCTTTTTACAATGCAAAACATTAACTCTGATTTTGATAAAATTATTGGTATGCTCCAATTAGTAACAGGAGATGTTTTGGGAAATTTTGGGAACAATGCACATTTCTATGTTCTCAATGACAAATCGAAACGTGATGACCGTTTATTAAACCCATATAATAAAGGGGAACTCAGAATTCAATTTGGAAGAAGAAATGGCGAAATATTTGAAGGCATTATAAAAACTCCAATAAATGCTTTGTTTGTTCCTCGCATATGCCCAAATGGTGAAAAGGCACATATTTCATGGAAGTTTTGCCCTTGGTCAGGAAAACCACTTGAAGAATGAATATTAATTTTTTCGCGGTCATGGACCGCTCCTACGGCTTCGCGAAAATGCCATGAGTCAAGTTTCTTCCTGTAAGAGCTGGTCTTTGCCTGGGACAACGGAATCTTATCTATCATGCCCCCTCATCCTGTCCTTCTCCCGCCGGGGGAGAAGGGACGTACGCTGGTTATTTCGCAGCCGCATTGAAATAGAGCCGTTTCCGGGATACCCCATTACCTCGACATTATGTGGGCAGGAAGGGCGAATTGAAATATTAACGGCTTACCGCAACGTAGAAGACGAGCTCAACGAAAAGCTGGATAGGATAAAACATTTTTCCACAGCCCTAAAAACTAATTTAAAGCATACCTGGAAAATTCCCCATGCCGCTGGCTCAATGCAAGATCCACGGCATTGCTGCCTTCGCTGTTTTTCAGATACGGGTTTGCACCGGCAGTGGTCAGCAGGTCGAATATTTTTTTATGTCCTTGAAACCCGGCAAACATCAGGGCTGTCCAATGGCTTTTATCCATACGGTTCAAATCGACATGTTTTTTCAGAAGCAAATCTACAATGTTGATATGACCGTTCCATGCTGCTGCCATGAGAGGGGTTTTGCCATCGTTATCGGAGAGATTCGGGTTGGCGCCATGGTCAAGAAGAATTTCAGCAAGTTCATAATGGCCGGTGATCCCGGCATATAAAAGAGAAGAACAACCATCGGTATTTCTTTGATTTACATCGGCGCCATGTTCCAGGAGCAATAACACCATCTTTTTATTGCCGTTCCAGACCGATTTCATCAAAGCGGTTTCACCCAGCTGATTTTTTGCTGCTGTTGAGGCTCCCTTTTCAAGTAAAAGTTTGGCAATTTCCAAATATCCCTGCTGGCAAGCCACTATTAGCAGGGGCAAGTTCTTTTCGTTTGCTGAATTGGGGTCATTCCCCTGCATCAGCAAATGCCTGACAAGGGCGGTGTCATTATTTTTTATTGCCTTTGACAATGCCACGTTGGTCCCAAGTTTTAACTGTTGGGGCGGTTGCACTGAAACCGGTTCTTTGAACTCGGGCCTTTTCTTTAAGACATTCGTTTCTGCAGAGCTTCTTTCTGTTTTCTTTTTTGCCAATATTACGGCTTTTTTCGTCGCCTGCTGGGGAACAGATGGTTCGGACTGTCGAGCGATGATGTTGGTGTTCTTTTTCTTGGCCGGGGGTTCAGATTTATTTTTTTTGGGGATGACCGGCAATTTCTTTTCATGAAAATCTGACAGGGTCGCAAGCATCTTGGATTGCGCTATCGTATCCAGAGTTTTTTCCATCTCCGGCGGGTTTACAGGTTTCCGGTTTTGCATGGCAACATCAGGCAAACCAGTAGTATTGTCCGGGCTATCCTCGCGAATATGGATAATGGGCGTTTCAGGCTCATTTATGGAGATGGCTTCCGGATAAGTTTCCAGCACCAGTGAATGTCCCAGATCCGGTAGTTTATGGCTTTGATCCTGCTGACCACCCAGTGTTTCATGATGCCCGGCATCCGAATCAACGGCGATTTCCTGCAGGGCTTTTGTCCTAAAAGGTTGATAGGTCAGGCCCAGAAACAACAGGGCAATCAGGATCGAGCAGGCCCATTCGACTTTTGCAAAAAAATTCTTTTTCTCCGGCAACCGATTATCCTTAAGGACCGGGTCCGGCACTGCTTTTTTACTCTGTTTCTCCTTGTTGTTTGTTTTTTGTTGTTTGCTTGACGGCATGGATCCATCGAGGTTAACAATTTTTCGAGCTGCCGTGATTACTGACTCCCTGGAAACGATTTCCTCCTGCTTGGTAAAAGACATAATCAACGACAGCTCGCAAATGTTATTGACAAGCCTTGGCACCCCTTCGGAAAATCTATATATTTCATCGATGCAACCTGGTCCGAAAACGGTTAAAAGACTGCTCCCGGCAATGTGCAGGCGATGATCGATCATTGCCCTTACCGACTTTAGATCAAGGTTCTCTACCGTATAATAAGAGATGTGTCCCACCTTGTTCTCAAGATCCAGACGGGCTATTTTACCAACGAGTTCTTCATCGCCGACTAAAATGATGGTAAATTTTCCCCCATTCTTGCCAACCGCATCTTGGAGCCGTACCAGGTCCATGACCACCTGATCGGGGTAGTTATGAACCTCGTCAAAGGCAAAAATCTTATAACTTTTCTCAGTGGATGATTTATTCTGGGACACCGCTATTTGGCAACTCAAAGCGGGCAAGTCTGGAAAATCTCCGGAGAGGCCAAGCTTTTCATTGATGTTCCGGAATATTTTTTTGATACTGAGCGCCGGTTTTTTGTAACACAGGAGAGGATAATTCCGGGCCATGTGGTTTAAAACCGTTGTCTTGCCGGAACCGACCTCGCCGGTCAAGACAATTACACCGCCGGGATACTGAAACCGGGAAGACATGGCGGCCAGCGTCTGTTTCAGCCGAGAACCGCAATAAAGAAACCGGGGATCCGGTGAAACGCCAAAAGGCTTGCAGGTCAATCCAAAGAATTGTGTATACATTTTCAATCCCTCAACGCCCGCGTTGTTTGCTAATCGGCGGCCGAGGTTTCAATGATGACCTCGACCCGTCTGTTTTTACTTCGGCCTGCGGGATTATCAGACCCATCGGGATTTTTGTTCGGTGCCACCGGGTTTTCCTCTCCAAATCCCTTAGATACCATACGAGATTTGTGAACCCCATTGAAAACAAACTCATTTTCAACGGCAGTCGCTCGCTTTTTGGAAAGGTACAGGTTGTATTCAGGATCTCCTATGGCATCTGAATACCCGTATACAAGAATACGATACCCCGCGATTTTGGGTTTGTTTACAATTTGGACAAGTTTCCTTATGGTTCCACGGGCTTCCGCCTTGATATCATAACTATCAAAGGGGAATAGCATAACCGCGGGAAAATCAATTACTATCCCGGATTCCCCTTCCCTGGATTCAACGTCTATTTGATCCAGGTCATGAAGCAATTCCCTGTGTATCCGTGCTCTATCCCCCCCCGCACACCCGGCCAGCAACAAAACGAGCATCACCATTGCCAACAGTCTTGTTTTACACATTTTTCCTCCTACTGTCTGTCTATTATCATTCAATCCGCGCAGCATTGCTTTTCTGCAAAGAGAGGCAAATTTGAATGAAAAACAGCACCAATGGGGTTAAAGGTTGTTCGTAAGGCCCGAGCATATCAAGGATGGAGAAAAGAGAGGAGGTCGCACCAAGCTAAATACCATAATGACGACAGGTTAGCTCAAATAGAAGACTGCTTTTCGGGTCTGCATCGCAACGTTAAGGAACAGGAGTATATTATAGATTGAGGACGGTGGTCAAGAGATGCTTTTCTTATTGCTGGGCGATCACAAGTAAGCATTCACTTCATCAAGGCTGCCAATCGGTATCGGTATTAGCGAAAGCGGTTATCGGCATCGGACAAGAGAAAACGATTCCCATGCCCGGCAGCGAAAAGCTATCCCTCGGGAAATACGAAGTTGCCCTTTATCAGGTCGTTCATGTCTTGTGGCACGGTCACCGTGGGGCATAACAGTTCGTTGACCGCTTTTTTAAACATAGATTAGGCGATTGAGCATCTTCCACAATCCCAACCCCTCTTTTTGGCTGAAATGGAAACCGCGCTACCCGTCGAAAACAGCGGCCTCGGTAACCGCCAGCCGTTTGGCGTCGGCATCGAGAAGCGCCATGGCACCCAGGGGAAGGGTTGCCTTACGCGGGCCGTGGCCAAAACAGAGATTACTCAGGATAGGTTTTCCAAGGGGGACGAGGATATCGGCCAACACCTCTGTCAAGGGAAAGGTTTTGTCGGCATCTTGCGGTTCACAGTCCGTAAATTGACCGATGGCGATGCCGGCGGCCTGCTCCAGCTTGCCGGCCAGGCGCAGTTGGGTCAGCATGCGGTCGACGCGGTAATTGGCCTCGTCCACATCCTCGATGAGCAGAATTTTATCCCGGGTATCAATTTCAAAGGGGGTGCCCATCAGCCCGCAAATCAGGGCCAGATTACCGCCGGCAAGACGCCCTTTGGCCACGCCGGCCACCAGCGTCTCCAGCGGATCGGCGCCCTCGGCATTGGCGATCTCTCCCATGGGTTCTCCGCCGGTAAGCGCTTTGAGCAGTGAATCGCGTTCATAATTTCCAAAACCGGGCCAAATGAAATCCGAGACGGGCATGGGACCGTGAAAGGTCATGAAGCCGCAACGCTGGGTCAGAGCCAGATGCAGGGAAGTAATGTCACTATAGCCGACAAACGCCTTGGGATGACGGGCGATGCGGTCAAAGTCAAGGCGATCCAGAAGCCGCGGGGCACCGTCGCCCCCTTTCATGCAGAAAATGCCGTCGATGGCTTCATCTTCGAAAAAGGCATGGATATCGGCGGCCCGCGTTTCATCGGTGCCGGCCATGTAACCCCGTTTTTCCCAGCAGCTATCACCGACCACAACCTTGAATCCCATGGCTTCCACCATGGCAATACCTTTATTCACATCATCCGGATGGCGCGCCGGACCAGAGGGGGCGATCATACCGATAGTGTCACCAGGAGAGAGTCGTTTCACCGGTTGCATAATTAGAACTCCACTATAAAGGAAAATGGCAGGCGACCCACCGATTGTCGTCACCGGCAAAGGGCGGGTCCTCGTTTCTACAGATATCCTTGGCAAAGGGGCAACGGGTGTGAAACCGGCAGCCCGATGGCAGATTCATGGGGCTGGGAATGTCGCCCTCCAGAATCATTCGCTCCCGGTCCCGCTGATGGGGATCGGCAATGGGCACGGCCGACATCAAGAATCGTGTATAGGGGTGCCGGGGGGCCTTGAACACTTCGCTTGTGGGCCCAAGTTCAACGGTTTTGCCCAAAAACATTACACAAACCCGGTCGGCGATATGGCGCACCACGCCAAGGTCATGGGTGATGAACAGGTAGGTGAGTTTCAGCCGGTCCTGCAAATCCTTCAACAGGTTGAGAATCTGAGCCTGAATGGAGACATCCAGGGCCGAAACCGCCTCGTCGCACACCACAAAAGCGGGTTCCAAGGCCAATGCCCGGGCAATGCCGATGCGCTGACGCTGGCCACCACTGAACTGGTGCGGGTAACAACGACGCAGGTCCTTGCCGAGCCCGACCATGCGCAAAAGTGCCACCACCCGGTCCTCGATCTCGCTTCTACTGCCGTATCCGTGGGCCAGAAGCGGTTCGGCCAGAATACTGCTCACCCGCAAACGAGGATTCAAGGACGCATAAGGATCCTGAAAAATGATTTGCAGGGTTTTGCGCAAGTCCCGCAATCTCAGCGCATCCATGGCGTGGACATCCTCACCGCGAAAACGAACCGCACCGGCGGTTTTCTCCTCGAGGCGCAATACAAGGCGGCCAAGAGTGGTTTTGCCGCATCCCGATTCGCCCACCAAGGCAAAAACCTCTTGTTCACGAATGGCAATACTCACATTGTCCACGGCGTGAATATTGGCCCGTTTGGCAAAAGGGCCGCCGCCTACCGTGAAAACTTTCTTCAACTGCTCGGTTTCAATAATCGGTTCCGTCATGCAGCCCGTCCTTGTCTATCGTAAAGCCAACAGCTCACCCGGTGCCCGTTGCCAATATCGGCGCTGTCGGGTGGGGACTGGGTGCGGCAGATCTCCATGGCCTCCGCGCAGCGCGGATGGAAACGGCAACCGGTCGGTAATTTGTGTAGACCCGGCACCCTGCCGGGGATATTGGCCAGGCGCCCTTCCGAATCGGTATTACCGCGCCCCGGCATGGAGGCCAGAAGCCCCCGGGTGTATGGATGCGAGGGACGGTCGAAAAGGTCGAATACATCGCTCGACTCCACAATCTTGCCGGCATACATCACGTTCACGTCATCGCACATCTCAGCGATAACCCCCAAATCGTGGGTAATCATAACAATGGAGGTTTCCAGGCGCTTGCGCAAATCCAGCATCAAATTGAGAATTTGAGCCTGGATGGTCACATCCAGGGCCGTGGTGGGTTCGTCGGCGATCAGGAGGGCCGGCTCGGCGATCAGGGCCATGGCGATCATCACCCGTTGGCGCAGACCGCCGGAGAGCTGGTGAGGATAAGCATCGTAACGCGAGGACGCCTCGGGGATGCCCACCATCTCGAACATCTCGACGACTCGCCGCCGCACATCAGCCTGGGATTGCCGCTGATGGACGCTTATGACTTCTCCCACCTGATGCCCTACGGTAAGCACAGGGTTCAGGGATGTCATGGGTTCCTGAAAAATCATGGCCGCAGCCTTACCTCGAACCCGGCACATCTCCTCATAAGAGAGCGGAGCGAGGTCCCGGCCGTCTAAAAAAATCCCTTGGCTGTCGACCGTTCCCGGCGGCGTTGGCACCAGTCCCATGACAGAGAGCGCAGTAATGCTTTTGCCGCATCCGGATTCGCCCACCAAACCTACCACGCGGCCGCGATCCACGGTAAAAGAGACGTCATCCACGGCCTTGACCACGCCCCGGCGAGTATTAAAGCGCGTTGTCAGGTGATCGACGCGCAAAATCGGTTCTGCATTATCGGACATGGTACGTTCTCAATCTTTCATATAGGGGTCCAGGGCGTCGCGCAGACCATCACCCATAAAATTGAATGCCAAAACAGTGATCAGAATTGCCACTCCCGGGGCAATGGCGACCCATGGCGCGGAGAAGAGAAAAGATTTACCGTTGGCCACCAACAACCCCCAGCTCGGAGTGGGCGGCTGAGCCCCCACACCCAAAAAACTCAAGGTCGATTCCCACATGATCGCCTCGGGAATCCCCAGAGTAAAAAGCACGATGAGGGTGGGCAGTACATTAGGCAGGATGTGCCGAAACATGATTACGGACCGTCGCACCCCGTTGGCGTGGGCGGCCTCGATGAACTCCTTGGTTTTCAAAGATAGCGTCTGGGAACGCACCACGCGGGCGATGCCGGCCCACCCCACGAAGGCCAGGGCAATGAAAATATTGATCAGGCTGGCCCCCAGCGTATACATCACCACCATGGCCAAAAGCAGTGATGGAAAGGCGATCATCACATCGGCCAGGCGCATGATGACGAAATCGGTCTTCTTGCCATAAAATCCGCTGACGATGCCCATCATTGTTCCGATGAGCATTGAGAAGAAACTGGGTATCAAGCCCACCATCAAAGATATTCGAGTACCGTAGAGAATCCGGGTAAGAAGATCCCGGCCAAACTTGTCGGTTCCCAGCCAGTGCGACCACGACGGCGCCTGTAGCCGCTGGTCCAAATCCACCAGAAACGGATCATGGGGCGTCAACCAGGGAGCAAGTACGGCAGCCAGCACCAGAAACACAACCACGACCAAGCCGATCATGGCCAGACGGTTATTGTCGAAAGCGAAACGGATGTCGGCCAACACGCTGTCAGCCGGCTCGGCGGGCAGGTCCGATTCCGGGATGGGGTCGGTATTTTCCAAAGTTTGGTCCAAGGTCTCTACTTCTCCTGCATGGCGTGGCGGATGCGCGGGTCTAAAAACGCATAGAGGATATCGGCAATCAGGTTACCTGCAATCACAAGCACCGTGGCGAAGAGGATCGCCCCCTGCAAGAGGGGCATGTCACGGTTTTCAATGGCGTTCACGGCAATTCGTCCCACACCGGGAATACCGAAAATACTCTCGGTAATCACGGCGCCGGACAAGAGGCCCGCCACCTGGATGGCCATGATCGTCACCACCGGCAGCAGAGCATTTTTCAACGCATGGCCGACAATCACCGGGGCCTCGCGCAGCCCCTTGGCCCTTGCCGTACGGATGTAATCGTGCCGCATGGTCTCAAGCAGGCTGGAGCGCGTCAAACGGGCGATAACCCCGGCGGAACTCCAGCCCAGAACAATAGCCGGCATAATCACATACTTGGCGCCATAAAAGCCCGATACGGGAAAAAGGTGCAGCTTCCAGGCAAAAATGTACTGCATTAAAAGCGCCGACCAGAACACCGGCATGGAGACCCCCATGAGGGAAAACCCCATGAAAAAATGGTCAATGAAGCGACCCCGCTTGACCGCCGACAACACACCGGCGGGGATGCCGATGATCCAGGCCACCAGGGCTGCGGAAAGGGCCAGAATCAAGGTTTTGGGAAAGGCGTCCATGATCAGGCCGGTTACGGGCCGATTGATTTTGTAGGAGACACCGAAGTCCCCCACCAGGGCACCGCCCAGGAACCGGAAATAACGGGTGATCGCCGGGTCGTCCAGATGCATCTGGGCCCGCACCCGGGCGATCACATCCGGGCTGGCGTGTTCCTTCATCATCAGGGCCACCGGATCACCGGGGATCACGTTGAGCATGAAAAACAGCAGCATCGTGATCCCGATGAGCACGGGGATCGAAACAAGGATTCGATGGAGGAGGTATCGTAACATTACTATTCGAGCACCGTCTTAAAGAAATTCATATCGCACCATCCATTCCACGGCACAACAAAATTCTTCACCCGCGTCTGCACCACATAGGTGTGATCCAGACTGAACAGGGGCACCCAGGCGGCATCCTCATGGACGATCCGGTCCTGGAGTTGATGGTAGAGGGCGCAACGGGCCGCCGGGTCGGTCATGGCGCGGGCATCGTCAAGGCCCTTGAACACCTCAGGATCAATGTTGTTGAACGAGCGCACCACCGTGCCGCGTTCGCTGAAAAAGGTGTAGAGGAAGTTGTCCGGATCGTTGAAATCGGCCGACCAGGACTGGGAGTAGGATTCGACATCGCCGGTCTTGCGGGTGGCATAATAGGCCGATTCATCCATCTGCTTGATTTTGACGTTGAACCCGGCTTTTTTAGCCATGGATTGAACGATCATGTTAATATCATCCCATTTTGAACTCCAGCTGTTGACCTGCGCCAGGGTAATTTCGGCACCGTTGGGATAACCTGCCTCGGCCAGCAGAGCCTTGGCCTTGGTGGGGTTGTATTCGATGGTTTTTCCGTCGGGCTCATAACAAAGCAGGCCGCGAGGAATGACTGCGTTTTCGATCTTGCCCCGGCCATAAAACTGTTTTTCCAAGATGGCCTTGCGATCAATGGACATCTGAAAGGCCTTGCGCACACGCACGTCGTCAAAAGGCTTGATGCGCTGATTAAGGCTGAAGTAGTAGATTCCCACGCGGGGACCGCTTACTATTTGTGATTTCCACTTTTTACTCTTGTAAAAATAGGGGATCTGGGTGATGGCGTAGTCGCAGTCGAAAACGTCCAGCTCGTCGGTTTCAAAAAGCAGACGCATGGTTTCGGGGTCCGGCACCACCCGAATGAGGATTCCATCGATTTTTGGTTTGCCGCGAAAGTATTTCTCATTGGCCACCAGCTCCTGACGGTCATTGAGCACATATCTCTTGAGAATAAACGGCCCGGTACCGCAGGTGGTTTCCGGGGAGAGTCCGAACCGGTCGCCGGCCGCTTCACTGAATTTGCGGTTAAAAATGGAGGACTGGGGGCTGGCCATTACGGCGATAAACGGGGCGTAAGGCGATTTAAGGGTGATCTGAACGGTATACTTGTCCACGGCCACGAGACCCTTGGTGGAGTCAGTCTTGCCGTCCAGCCGTTCCTCGGCGCCATCGACGAAATCGAGGATATCGGTGTTCAGAGCCTTGGTCGTGGGATCGAGCATACGGTCGAAGGTGTAGACCACATCATCGGCGGTAAACTCCTCGCCGTTGTGAAACAGTACGCCTTTTCTCAAGTGAAAGGTATAAACCAAGCCGTCCTTGGAAATCTCCCACGACTCGGCCAACCCGGGAACCAGTTCCGATTTGCCGGGCGCCACAGTGACAGCCTCCACTAGCCGGTCAAATACATTCAACGGCAGCATGTAACAATCGGTGGTCATCTGGCAGTTGGCGGTTTTTGGATCCTCGGCATAGGGAATCCGCAAAATTTTCGCGGCCAGGGCCGGTCCCGCCAGCAACATGCAAGCCAGAACGGCGACGATGAGACTTCTAAATGTTTTGGTCATCTTTTCTCTCCTCTTTTCGTTGGTATTTTAGATCGATTGCGATTGAGATACCGATTTTGCCACGGGTTACAGCGTCTGCTGGAAAAAGCGCAGAAAATTACCGCCCAGGATCAGAACAATATCCTCATCCGAATATCCACGCTCAATAAGAGCTTGGGTAAGGGCAGCCAAGTCTTCGTGCCCCTTGAGTACATCATAAGATTCAAGGTACTCCGGCATCTTCAACCAATTGCCCAGGATATCGCAAAAATCAAAACCCAGTCCGACATGCCGAACCCCCACCAGTTGGGCAATATGGTCAATATGGTTGACCAAATCCGCCGCCCCCAGACGCTCGCCATCTGCCCGCTCATCACCGATATAGGCATTCAAACCGTTCATACCGATCACGCCGTCCTTCTCGGCAATGGCTTTGATCTGATCGTCGGTAAGGTTACGCGGGGTGCTCTTTACCATGCGACAATTGGAATGGGAAGCAATCACCGGCCGGCGACCATATTTCATAACATCCCAAAACCCTGCGTCACTCAGGTGAGAGACATCGATAAACATGCCGAGCGCCTCGGCGGCCTGCAAAAGGTCAATCCCAAAAGCGGTCAGGCCGCTCGGCTGAATATTGCTGCCATCACGAAAGGCCGCGCCATCGCAGGCGTAGTTTCGCCGACTCCAGGTCAATCCCAAGCCGCGCACACCAAGCTCATGAAAAATCCGCAGCAGGTTGATATCGTTCTGCAGCGGATCAGCTCCTTCAAAAGATAACAAAACACCAACCTGACCGTTTTCACGGGCATCGATCATATCCTGATGGGTTTTGCAGAGCTTTACGGCGCCGTCAGCCTCCTCGATCTCCGTATAAAGGTAACTGATTTGATCCAGAGCCTTACGCAGCCCCATCTCGGGCAGAAAATAGCTGCTGATAAAAATCGAAGATACGATCAGGTTGAAACCTCCGGTACGAAAGCTGTCCAGATATTGGTTTTTAATGACCGCCTTCTGGTCGCGGTCCCGCCGGTTGGCAATATCGTATGTCAGATCGAAATGGGCATTGACGGTGAAGGCCCGGCTGTGAATTTCTTGAATTCGTTTTTCCATCGAATCGTCTGTCATGGAGGTCTTTTCTTTTTGGTTCATGGGTTAAAAATCGATCTCGTCGATGCCCGGCTCCTTTTGTTGCAAGGCAGCCATGGTATCGCCGCAGATGTTGCGGACGTGGGTGGAAACGGCCTGCTCCAGGGCGAAGGCATCCCGGGCCGCCACGGCCTCGTAGATATCACGATGCTCCTTACCGGCGGCGTCGCCGGGACGATAATACATCAGGGATGGTGTCGACCGCAGGTAGGAAAAATCCAGCAGATAACGAAGGATTCTCACGGTCAGGGGCCGCTCGGCAAGCTCGGCCAGGGTGAGGTGAAATTTAAAATCCTTGGCCATGCGCAGTTTCACATGGCCGTTGGTGCTCACTTCACAATACTCGTCCAGGGCCAGCTTGAGTCGTGCAAGGCCCGCACCATCCACCTTCTCTATAATCGCCGGGACCAGGGAGAGTTCCAGGGCTTCCCGAATCGCGTAAGCTTCTTCGGCTTCCCCGGGGGTGATCTCTATAATGAAGAAACCGCGGTTGGGTTCGTGCCGCACCAATCCGATCAGCTCCATGTGCTTAAGCGCCTGAAGCAGCGGCGTGGGGCTCATGTTCATCTGCTCGGCCATTTTTCGGTAGTTCAGCTTGTGGCCAGGCGGATAGTCGTTAAGAAACAGAGTCTTGCAGATTTCATCGTACACTTCCCGCGTCAGCGGTTCGCTTCCGGTCGATCTGGCGGCAGGTTTTCTCTGTTTCATGTGAAGACTTTCTCAATATATATGCCAAACAGCTTTCGACAAAATGGATACAAAATTGGATTTAAGCTACAATGATGTAATATTGATAATTTGTCAAGCAGTTTTGAATTCAATTTTAACCGCCGCACATTTTTCCGCATGCGGACGCGTTGACATCCCTATTTTACTAACGCTTGTAAATGTTATAAATAAAATGGTAATTGCGGTGCCTTGATCATCGTTTCGGCCACATATGTCGTCTTGCTGTTTTACCCGGGGATAAGGCTCCCTCACGGAGCGTGGGAACCAGCCGTCTTATAGTGGTTTCCAACGTTGATGAACTCGTAAAAAGTCGCCGTTCGGGCGGATTCGTAAACGTTCTGTCTGACAAAACAACAATCAAGGCCATGACATAGAAAATAAACGTTGAAGCCAATCAGGCACGACAAATGAGAAAAAAAATACTTCAATGGATCTCTTTGGCGGCGGCGGTTCTCGTGGCCGCCCAAATCGGGATAATACTGGCAACGGGAGAGGCGCTTTGCCCAACCGAAGGCTGCGCCATTGTTGAAAAGACGACAGCCATTACCCCTTTGCAGCTTAACCTGATCGGATTTGTTTTTTTCCTGGCGCTGTTTATTTGCCTACGGTGGGAAGTTCGGCGTTCGAAAAAGGAAAGTCACGTTTCCGCCTGGCTGATTTTAGGTGGTGTGGCGGCCGAAGCGGTTTTATTCTCGTTTCAAGTATTCTTAATACAAACATTTTGCCTGTATTGCCTGCTCATCTTTCTCATGGTGTTGCTCCTGGCTTTCCTGGCCGGATTCAGACAGGCAATTGCCTCCGCCGCGGTGATTACGGCAACGCTGCTCACTTTTTCGTTTCTCGACTTTTCGTCGGCCGTATCGTCAGAGACGGTAACATTGGAAGACGGTATCTATGGCAGCCGCGCCTGCACCACCCCCACAAAGGAGCTTTACCTTATCTTCTCGGAAACCTGCCCGCACTGCATGGATGTTGTCGACGCGCTAAAGATGTGCAACAGCTGCAGCCTTCACCTGAATCCCATCCACCAAGTTGACGAATTGCCCTTTGCCGGCATTCAGAAAAACGATGCTTATTCCCCCCGGGCAAACCGGCAAGTGCTCTCTGCCTTTGGTATCGATACCATCCCGGTTCTGCTTGCCAAAATTCCAGATGGATTCCAGATTATCCAGGGTGAAAACCGCATCATCAATTATATTCAACACTCATGTTTTCAATCAGATCCCACCCTCTACCTCGACCGTTCCCATTACTCCGGCGGCAGCCCCATTTCCATATTCCCCGATGAGGAGGGAGAATGCACCGTGAATGTTAATTGCAACGCAATCGGCACAACCAGGCAGTCCACGGATCTGCCCCTGGGCGGCGGCATTTCGACTTGTGACGAAAAGGATGGATGCAGCGTTGAAGGGATAGATGTAAAAACATCGCCCAAGCCGCAAATGCATTTTTAACGGTGTACGCCATTTCCCGCACCGGCATCATGCCAGGACAGGTTTTTAAGCAAATTCTTATTTCTTACTGCTTTTTTCATCATGCTCACTATGCGCGAGTTTAATCAAATCATATACCCACGGAGCAATTCTTGCAGTTTCCGATAGATTGTGATCCCCGACATACGGTTTGACATCCAGGACGATCGTTTTATCAACGGCATCAAATCCTTCAACCTCGAGGACATTCTTTCTTCTTCTTATCAATTTAATTGTCGAAATAGCCAGGGGATTGGGCCTGATGGGTGACCGGCAGGAGAAAATGCCTTTTAAAGGAATCTCCTGACGCCCTCCGGGATGAACCTTTTTCAGTGTCCGTCTCGTTTCTTCGGGCGTGTCCGTCAAAAAAACAACAACGATATGAGAAAATTCATCTATTCCATCCAGACAATCTTCAAACTCTTCGTTAATTATAATTTCCGAAATTGATGATTGCGGTGCCTGGCGTAACGCCACCTCGCCATCAAATTTGAGGTCACCATCCTTGAGCGGGATAGAGATCTCTTTTACCTCGCTTTTTACATATCCAACCGACATCAGCTTAGTGTTTAAAAATGTCATTTTATCACCCCGCTTGGTTATGGTTGTTCACTTAGCATTGTGTTTACACACTCCTATCCTCAAACTTGTTTTGTAGCAAGCCTTAAGCATGAAATAATCCCGGCTCGATCATTTTTATCTATGATTACTGCATGATATAGGAATGGACAATAAAGATTGTTGACTTTATGGGCCGACGCGTCTATGTTGCTATCAAGGTAGCAACTTTTAGGAATGGTGACCCATGGAAAACAAAACCAGTCTGAAAGAACTCGGATTTTCCCAATACGAGGCGGCATGCTACATGGCGCTGGTCCGAAACCACCCCATGAACGGATCTCAACTGAGCAAATTGTCCGGCATTGCCCGTTCCAGAATATATGATGTCCTGCGCAGTCTGACGGCAAAAGGATATGTAATCGAGGTCAATTCAGGTCAATACGCCCCCCTGCCGTCGGATGAACTTGTCCGGAGGTTAAAACTGGGATTTGAAAGCAAAATCACCGCTTTCGAAAAACAAATTCGGAAAGCCTCCCAAAAGGAGGAATTCGAGTTTATCTGGACCCTTACCGGATATGACAATGTTATGCACAAAGCCATTGAGATGATCCGGGAGGCACGGGAAGAAATCTATGTTCGGCTTTTCCCGGAAGCGGACCGGCACCTTGGAGAACATCTTGAGAAAGCGGAAAAAAGAGGCGTGGCCATCCGTTATATTGCCATGGGTAAAATCGACCGCGAATTTGACATTCAGGTAACCCATCCGGGCGTAAAAACCCTGGCCGACACCATCGGAGGCCAATCTTTCGATGTCATCACGGACAATAAAGAGGCGCTTGTTGGGATATTCGAAGTGGAAAACGAGGATGAATCCCCCATCAACTGGACCCGGAATCAATGGTTCGTGGTAGCCAACCGGGACAGCCTCAAGCATGACTTCTACCATTGTTTCCTCGAAAAGATACTGGACCAGGGGCTGGAGCTGACAAAAAAAGAAAAAGAAATTTACAGACTCATAAAAGAAGAGAACTAAAGGAGAAAAACGATGACCAGCATGCACAAAATACAAAATTCCGATGGGTTTTCCAATGAAGCCGATCAGACCATTTTCAACTTGGAAGACAACTTCGGCGCCCATCATTACGACAGGATCAATCTGGTGGTCCGGCAGGCAAAGGGGTGCTGGCTCACCGATGACAAGGGCAACCAATATCTGGATTGCCTGGCCGCCTATTCCGCCGCCAATCCGGGCCATCATCATCCCGCCATCACCAAGGCGGTCATGGATGCGCTGACCGGCAATTATGCCTCGGTTATCTCCAATGTGGTCTTCACCGATCCCCTTGGCATTTTTCTTTCCAAGGCAGCCGAATTCGCGCCACAGATGGCCCCCAGGTTCGGGAATCACGGGAACAAGGTTCTGCCCAAAAACGGAGGGGTGGAATCCGTCGAGACCGCCATCAAGGCCATGCGCTATTACGGGTTCAAACAAAAAAACATACCCGACGGGAAACAGGAAATCATCGTATTCAACAACAACTTCCACGGCCGGACCATATCGGTGGTCTCCTTTTCATCCAGCAACAAATACAAAGAGGGGTTCGGCCCTCTTACTCCGGGGTTTGTGCTCGTGGACTTCGGCGATCTGGAGGCAGTGGAAAAAGCCATCACCCCCAATACCTGCGGCATCCTCGTGGAACCGTTCCAGGGAGAGGGGGGAATGCTCGTACCCCCCGAAGGATTTCTCAAAGGCCTAAGAAAACTATCCGATGAACATGACCTGCTTCTGGTCTGCGATGAGATTCAGGTAGGCATGGGCAGAACCGGCAAAAAATTCTGTTTCGAGCATGAAGGCATCGTGCCGGACGGGGTGATCCTGGGCAAGGCCCTTTCAGGCGGGCTGGTTCCGCTCTCCGTATTCATCACCAATGCCCGGATCATGGATATGATTTTTTCAAAAGGATCCGACGGATCCACATTTGGCGGGTACCCCCTGGCCTGTGTGGCCGGGGCCGCTTCACTCGATGTATTTAAGGAAGAGAAGTTGGCCGAACAAGCCGCCGAAAAGGGGAAAATTCTAAAAAAGAGAATAGAAGCCGTTGCCGCGAAGTCCCGCCACGTCAAGGAGGTCAGGGGCAAAGGGCTGTTCATCGGCATTGAGGTCAAAGAAGGTAACGCCATGGAATTTTGCCGAAAACTTCTCAACCAGGGGCTGGTGGTCAACGACAGCCACGGTCACACCATTCGGATATCGCCGCCTCTGGTTATCAACGAAGAGGAAATGGATTTTCTGGTTGCAAGGTTGGAGAAAGTCCTGGTCGATTAGCCTGTTTTTTCAGATCGGAAATACCGTTTTCCGCAAATTGCCAACAGATTTTACAAGCCCGTTTCCCGCGAATGATTGCCCTCCATCATTCCGGCAAACGGGCTATTGCTTAAAACGGATGTTAATTGTAAATACAAAGCTGGGGATCGTTTCTCATCCCATAATACGTTTACCTGCTTTGGATTTTATTAACCTTATTCTTTGAGGAGGGCACATGGAAAAAGTATTGATCGTTGGTTGCGAACGCACCATGGACAACGTTTGCATCGCTTGTTCTCGCTGCATGGTTGGTTTTAATCGTCGGGCCGGTGAGTTTGAAGGTTACGAGAAGGACGCGGAGTTGATTGGCCTGCTCAGCTGTGGCGACTGCCCCGGGGTTGCCATTGTGACCCGTCTGGCACAAATGAACTTGTGGAACAAGCCCATGGATGAGAAGCCAACCAAATTACACATTGCTCCATGTATTACGGACCACTGTCCGCACAAGGAGACGATCATCAAAAAAATCAAGGCTAAGGCGGGAATCGAGGTTATTGAAGGAACCCACCCGTATAAACCCAGCGACATTTTTGCCTAAAACGATCAATCGCTATCGGTATCGGTATCGTCTCTTTTTTTGATCGATTCCGATATCGATGGCCGATTCGCTGATAGCGATTATTGCAGCCATGGACCGCACCTACAACCATGTGATATCGGATGGTTATATAGCCATGTGGTAGGCGCTGGCCATGCCCGCGGCCCCAAAAATCGCCGGAACCGTTGCATACAACCACCAGCCGCTGACGACTACGCATCATGCCAACCATGCCATCATTCAAGGATCAGCCCCTGCGGCTGAAAATGTTTTATGTCTACTCGCTCATGGCTTTCGTGGTCGTGTTGCTGGTGGGAGGGGTCGTCTACTACCAGGTTGGCCGAACCATCGAACAAAATGTCGGCAACGAGCTGTCCAATGCCACGACCGCCATTCTCAACATGGTCAAAACCACGGCCAAGGCCTCGATTAAAAACTACCTGCGCGCCGTGGCGGAGAAAAACAGGGATCTGGTGGCCGACCACTACGCCGCCGTCGTCTCCGGTCGGATGACCGAGGCGCAAGCCAAGGCGCGCCTGCGCGAAATTTTCTTCAGCCAGACCATCGGCAAAACCGGATACATTTACTGCATCGACTCCAGCGGGATCGCCGTGGAGCATCCCAGGCCGGCCGTGGTGGGCGTCAACTATTCAGAATTTCAATTCATCCGGGAACAAATCCGGCGCAAGGAAGGATATCTCGAATACGAGTGGAAGAATCCCGGCGAGGCATCGGCAAGGCCCAAGGCTCTTTACATGACCTTTTTCGAACCCTGGGACTGGATCATTTCGGTCACCACCTACCGTGAGGAATTCCGTGAGCTGATCAATATCTCGGAGTTCAAGGACAGCATTCTCTCACTCAGTTTCGGCAAGACCGGCTATAGCTACGTGGTCGACAGCAAGGGCAACGTGGTGGTGCACCCCTTTCTTACCGGAAACATGTGGGACGTGCGGGACGCGGACGGCATTTATCTCGTGCGGCACCAGAGCGAGACGAAAAACGGCAAACTGATCTACAAATGGCGCAATCCCGGCGAATCCCGGTTCCGCGACAAGATCGTAATCTACAACCATATCCCGGACTACGACTGGATCGTAGCCTCCACCGGCTATATAGAGGAGTTCTACGCGCCGCTCAAGTCCCTGCGCAACATCGTCCTGACCACGGTGTTCATCATCCTGGTATTGGTGCTGCCGACCACGTTCACCATCGCCCGTGGCATCACCCGCCCCCTGCGGCAGCTCGAAACCAATTTATCCCAGGCCATGGAGGGCAATTTCGCCGGCCGAATGGCCCGAACCGGCGGGGATGAGGTCGGCAAACTGGCCGCCTATTTCAACCGTTTCATGGAACGCCTCGAACAGTACAGCCGCCTTGAAATGGAGGTGATCGAAACCAGCGAGCGCGAACGGCGCCAGTTGGGCCAGTATCTGCACGACGATTTGTGCTCGCATCTTTTGGGCATCGAGGTGATGCAGAAAATCCAACGGCGCAAACTGGCCGCGATCGGCTATGCGGATCTTTCCACCATTGACAAAATCTGCGATCTTGTCCAGGATGCCATCACCAAGGCAAGCCGGATTTCGCGCGGTTTGTGCCCGACCAACATCGCCGACCAGGGCCTCGAACTGACCCTGAAGGCGCTGTGCCGGGATATATCCGACATTTACGGCGTTTCCTGCCGGCTGACCTATGACACGGAAACGTATCTACCGGACCACAAGGTGGCCACCCACATCTACTACATCGCCCGGGAGGCCGCATACAATGCCGTCAAACATGGCAACGCCGCGAATATCGTCCTGACCCTCAGCCGCGCGAACGATTCGGCCACCCTGACCATCCACGACGACGGAAAGGGATTGCCGGACCACCCCACGGGAGGGGGCATGGGCATCCGGATCATGCACTACCGCGCCAGCCGTATCGGCGCCATTCTGGATATGCGGCGGGACGGAAGTGCCGGTTCGGTCGTCAACCTGACCTTCAGGGTACCCGAAGCTACCACCCGGCAGCCGGATAGCGAGGAGGCCACCGATGACGTGTATTCCCAATAAATTTGAAGCCCCACGCCGCATCCTGATCGTCGAGGACCATCCTATATTTCAAATGGGACTGGTGGATTTAATCCAGCAAGAGCCGGATCTGACGGTATGCGGCACGGCGACGGACGTGAGCGAAGCCTGCCAGGCGGTCGAAACGCTTGGCCCGGACCTGATGATTGTCGACCTGTCCCTGAAAAACTCCAACGGCTTCAACCTGGTGCGCCGCATGGGGGCCGAACACAAGGAGTTGCCCGTTCTGGTACTCTCCATGCACGATGAGAAAATTCACGCCGAACGCTGTCTGCAGGCCGGTGCGCGGGGCTATATCAACAAGAAGGAGACTTCCGATTCGGTCATCACGGCGATTCGGCAGATTCTGTGCGGCAACATGTTTCTCAGTGTCGGCATGACCACCGCTATTTTGAACCGTTTCCAAAGCAATGCCGCAAACCCGGCCATTGCCCCAACGCAGTGCCTGACCGAGAGAGAACTGGAGGTTTTCTATATGATCGGGCGCGGCATGGCCCCGGCCCAGATCGCGGATCATCTCAACCTCAGCGTGAAAACCGTCGGCACCCACAAGGAACGCATCAAGGAAAAGCTGGGGATCAAATCCGCCGTCGAATTGGTGCGGTTCGCTGTTCTTTGGATGGAAAAGGAAGGCGACCTTGAGGCCATGTAAGCAATTTGCCTACCCCCGTCTGGCGATTCTCCCTCTCCCAAAATCCCCCCGTGACCGATTTACCCTCTCCTCCCTGCCTGTTAGAAAGGTATGACCACTGGCCTGTTTGAACGCTCCAGGAAGAACCCATTTTGAATAAAGGAGAGGAAAATGGCATACCCTTCGGTTAATTACGAACTGCAGACCCCGGTCAATTTCATTAAGCGCAGCGCGGAGGTCTACCCCGACATGATCGCCGTGGTGCACGACAATACGCGTTACACCTATGCGGAATTCTACCAGCGCGTCAACCGCCTTGCCAGCGCACTCAAGCGCATCGGCGTCAAACGAGGCGACAAGGTGGCGTTTATCTCGCCCAACATACCGCCCATGCTCGAAGCCCATTTCGCGGTACCGATGATCGGCGCCGCACTGGTTTCGGTCAATATCCGTCTTTCTCCTCAGGAGGTGGTCTACATCCTCAACCATTCGGACACCACGGTATGCTTTGTGGACAATGAATTCGCCGACCTGGTTCAGCCGGTACTCGGAGAGATCCCCGGCGTGAATACCTTTATCAATATCTGCGATGTCGATGAGAAGTGTCCACTTTCCAGCCTGGAGTACGAGCGTTTTCTGGAAACGGGTACCCCGGATGAGGTCCCCATGGATATCCACGACGAACGCGACGTGGCCACCATCAACTACACCAGCGGCACCACCGGCAAGCCCAAGGGGGTCATGTACCATCATCGCGGCGCCTATCTGAACAGCCTGGGAGACTGTCTGGAAATGGGAATGGACAGCGAGTCGGTCTATCTCTGGACCCTGCCCATGTTTCACTGCAACGGGTGGTGTTTCCCATGGGCGGTCACCGCCGCCGGCGGCACCCATGTCTGTCTGAGAAAGGTCGATCCGGCACAAATCCTCGACCTGTTCATAACCGAAAAGATCACCCACATGTGTGCCGCTCCTATCGTGCTCATTGGCCTCACCAACCACCCATCGTTCAAGTTGGTCGAGCTTGAACATCCGCTCAAGATTGCCGTGGGCGGCGCTCCGCCGTCACCCACGATTATTGCCCAGATGGAAGCCATGGGCGCACAAATCAACCATGTCTATGGTCTGACCGAAGTGTATGGCCCTTATTCCGTTTGTGCCTGGCAAAACAAATGGGATGCATTGCCCGCGCAGGAGCGGGCGGCGCTGCGTTCACGGCAGGGGGTGGCCTACACCGTCTGCCAGTTCCTGGATGTTTTCGACATGGACACCGGTTTGCCGGTACCACGCGATGGCAAAACCATCGGTGAGATTGTCATGCGCGGCAACGTGGTCATGTTGGGGTATTACAAGGATCCCGAGGCCACCGCAACGGCTTTCCGCGGCGGTTGGTTCCACTCCGGCGATCTGGCGGTCATGCATCCGGATAACTACATCCAGATCATGGACCGGCAGAAGGATATCATCATCTCCGGTGGTGAGAACATCTCCACCGTGGAAGTCGAAAACGTAATTTACACCCATCCGGATGTACTCGAAGTGGCCGTGGTGGCCATGCCGGACGAAAAGTGGGGCGAGGTGCCCAAGGCATTCGTGACCCCCAAGCCCGGCACGAATCCCGGCGTGGAAGAGATTATCGCTTTCTGCAAGGAGCGCCTGGCCCGGTTCAAGGCGCCCAAGGCGGTCGAATTCATCGAATTGCCCAAGACGTCCACCGGAAAAATCCAGAAATTCATATTGCGCGACAGAGAATGGGGCGACCGTAAGAAACGGGTTAATTGATTGGAACCAAAACAGGCGATTCAAATTTTGGTCCTCATGAGAATCGTATTAATCATTCGGAGAGGCGAACGAACCCCGGGAGCGAGGAGAATTCCGTCGCCGACGCCCTGCCCGGACCGTAGGAGCCGGCCATGCCTGCGACCATTTTTATCGCGGTCATGGGCCGCTCCTGATATGGTTGAACACTTGTCAATAAAAAAAGCTATCCATACCAAGAAAATTGGGTCGATGCTTTTCATCAAGCGTTTGGATAGAGGCGGGGTTTGCAATAACGACGGTTGAGCACTCTGATATTCGCGGGTTGGATACCGCCTGACTAGGCTTCGTCGTGGAGCTGCCTCGATCTACAAGCTGGAGTTTCGGCTGTAAGGCTTATTCCGATAGGAGCGACGAGGGTTCCCCGAACCGCAACCGCGCCCCTATCCAAATGCTCGATGGCTATCTTGGTTTTTTGATAAAGCGAGTCCTTCCGCTTTCTTTTATGATGAATTTGTTTGCCGAGAATTCTTCTCCCAGCTTCTTGAGCCGGAGCGGCAGTCGCGCTTCTCTCGCCGTCGCTAATTTGCTCCCAGCGTGGAAATTCAAGGCTGTCAAGGCTGCGAGCACAGCGAGCACCCTTTAGGGCTTGGCCTTGATAGGCCTGGGTTTCCACGCTATAAAAGCAAACTATTGGCGGCGTCCATTTCAATATTTAAACCGCTATTGGAACAGTACGGGCAATGGCCCATATGAAGCCGGCCAATTCGCGTGCGATAGCGGTGACGGTCAGGTTATGGCTCTTGCCCCTTGCGACCAAGCTATGGTACCGGCCGCACAGCCGCACCTGCGCATTCCATGCGATTTCCAGCACTTCTTCGGGCAATCCCTCCTGGCGCTTACGGATAGCCTTACTTTTCCGAGCAGGCATGCGATAGGCTTGTGCCGATTCGATTAATGCCCGACGTGCATGGCTATTGCCGGTTTTGGTAATAGCGCCTCTTTTAACGCTTGGACCGCTTGAATGTTCCGACGGTACCAAGCCCAGAAAGGCCATTAGTTGGGTGGGCTTGTCAAAGCGAGTCAAATCTCCCAATTCAGCAACGACGATTACCGCACTAAGCATACTGATCCCCCTGAGCGCTTGCAGGGCTTTGACAACCGGAAGAAGACGCCAGGTCTGGCAGGACCCCACAATTGTCTTTTCGATTCGTTTGAGGCGGATCTCATGATTTTCCAAAGCGTCCAGATACTCGGTAAGGGCGATCTGCTGGACCGGATGCGGCATCTTTAGTGACGTAAGCCAATTTAAATGGGCCTTGCTCCATTTGCTCTTACCCGAATAGCTGAGCCCTTGTCGCAGCACGAATGCATTGATCTGTTGCTTGATCTTTTGACGTGCCGTGACGATATCTTTTCGAGTACGAACCAGGTCACGAATAGCTTCATCGATTTGATCGGGTACATATACCGGCGTAAGATCGCCGGAGCGGTGGAGCGTTGCTAGGTTGGTTGCATCGCGGCGATCGTTTTTAACCCGATCACCCGCTTTTTTGGGTATCAGTGCCGGGGCCACGACAACGCAATCGATCCCCTGGCTTGTTAAATGCCTGTATATCGGGTACCCGCAGGGACCTGCTTCATAGACACAATGCAATTCACTATTTGTTGAAATTAGCTTGCGCATGACTTTGTCAATCTGTTCCAAGTCATTGTGGATTTTGCCATACACCCGGACATTTCCGTCCCGGCCTTCATCGGCAATTGCAATGGTAATCGAATCTTTATGGACATCCAACCCAACATATTTTACTATTTTGCTCACGGCCTGCCTCCTTGATTTTGGCTCTGTAGTTAAGGTTTGATGAAACGCTTACTATAACCCACGCTTTCAAGGTATGGCAGGCCTTTTTATTGTCGGTGGTGGTTCGCGTTCAACCATATTGTCTACATCTGGGCTGATGATCCGGCGGACGATTACAAGGAAGGCGTCAATATCGACGGAAAAACACTCTACCGGACGCCCAAGCATAAAGCCAGCGCAAGCCTCACCTTTTACCCCACGAGCCAGTTGACCGCCTGGTTTAACATCAACTATGTGGCCAGACAATACGTCGATTACCTGGAACGCGTGGAGCAACCATCGGTAACGACGCTTGATTTCAAACTGGCCTATACCTTCAAAAGTGGGACTCTCGGACCACTCCAGTGGCAGGATGTCACCATCCACGGCCTGGTCAAGAACCTCACCGACGAGGATTATGCCTACTACTCCAACACTTCCGGTGAACGTAACGATGACGGCAGCCTGGCGACCAGTTACTATCCCTATGCCGGCCGTTACTTTGAAGTCGGCATGAAAATTGATAAACTCGTAAAAAGTCGAAAAAACAACCGCCTGAAATAATACATAAAATTGTTTTTCTAACTTGATAAATTGCTACCGTTGTGGTATGTATGTGCATATAAATTCAACTGGTTGTAAGGATTAATAATGATTCGCCACAACGATCACAAACAGCAGCAGCTTTTCGATCCCTGGGGCCATCTGAGCCCCAAGAGAAGGCAAATGCTTGAGCACTCATGGCCGGGGGTATTCCAAAAATTTATTCTCCCTGAGTTGCCTGTTAGCGAACTTAGCCCTTTTTTCAACTCCGGCTTTGGTCGGCCGACGAAAGACCTCTATATGGTCCTGGGCGTACTCGTCCTCAAGGAAATGCTCGACCTGACCGACTATGAGGCTATCGATCAACTGGCTTTCAATATTCAGTGGCACTATGCCCTTAATATCACCGAAGAGTCGGATTCGGCCAAATACATGTGTCCCAAGACCTTATGGAACATGCGCACGATCGTTGCCGAAAACGGGTTGGAAAAGACCCTGTTTAATGCCGGCACACAAAAACTGGCCGAAGTGTTCAACGTCGATGCTGACAAGCAGCGCATCGACTCTGTCCATATTCAATCCAATATGCGCAAACTGGGGCGCATCACGATCTTCTCGAACTCAATCCATAAGTTTTTAAAAAACCTGAAACGGCAACACCCATCCTTGCTCTCCACCATTGAAGATGCATTGATGGAAAGGTATCTGACGGAAAAATCGCTATCGTGCTTTGCCATGGTAAAACCGTCCAAAAGCCAGAAAACATTGGATCGGGTCAGTACCGATTTGTACGCTTTGGTCCAGCAATTCCAGGATAACTTCGATGTCCAGTCGATGCATAGCTTCAAGTTGCTTCAACGCATTTTAGATGAGCAATGCACGGTTTCGCTTTCGGATGACGGTGTCGAAATCTCGGTTAAGGAAGCCAAACGGATTCCCTCCGATTCCCTGCAAAACCCTTCGGACCCGGAAGCCGGTTATAGCGGCCACAAAGGCCAGGGTTATCAGGTTCAAGTGATGGAGACTTATACGGATACCGACGATGCGGACGAAAAGGCGAAAACCTTGAATTTGATTACCCATGTCGAGGTCGAAAGTGCCCACGAAAGCGACGCGAACGCCTTGATTCCCGCTATCGAGTCTACTCAAAAAAGAGATCTTGGACCTCGGAAACTCTTGGCGGATTCGCTTTATGGAAGCGACGACAATGTCCAAACCGCCAAGGACAAAGGCGTCGAAGCGATATCTCCTCCCATGGGCAGTGAGAAGGAAGGAACGCTCAACCTCGGGGATTTTGAAACGGGAAAAGGCGGCAAGGTCATTCGTTGCCCCCAAGGCCATGCACCCATCCACACCAAGAAAAAGAAGGATCGACACTGTGCGGCTTTTGACCTGAGCCATTGCGAAAACTGCCCGAACCGTGAGATTTGTCCTGTAAAGCCCGGCAAGAAAGCTTTTTCCTTGCGCTACAACGATAAGCAGTTGCGTATCGCGTTAAGACGAGAAGAAGTCCAAACCGACGAGTTCAAGGACTGCTATCGATGGCGAGCTGGAGTGGAAGCCACCATGAGCGAGTATGACCGACGAACCGGGGTAAAGCACCTTCGGGTTCGGGGTATGAAATCTGTTCGCTATAGCGCTACCTTGAAAGCCCTCGGGCTCAACATATTGAGGGCCGCGGCGGTAATGGCGGCAATATTTGTCGGAATGCCTGACAATACTGCCTCAAGGTGCGGCCATGGAGCCGGTATTAGCGTTTTCAAAGAGCTGCTTCTAAAAGTGTTCACCGTTTTGGCTTTGTTGTTGACCCGGGTCAACTTATATCGGGTATATACCCACTAACTTTTTTTTCAAGAAACGACTTTTTACGGGACTGTCAAAATTAATTTCTAAAAAACATAATCGATGTAATGCCCCGCGCCATGGTGGTGTGGGGCATTACCTAAACTAAGCATATACAATCGGGTGAGGGTATAGACTGAAAACCGGATGTAACAGAATTAACCGTCTACAGCTACCAATGAAACCCCCAATTTGGACTCCGCATCTTTGACCTTTTGCAGCTCATCCGCACTCAAGCTCGATGTGGTCAAATCATGACAGCTGAAGGACAGAAGTGTTTTCCCCAGGTCTTTCTCAAGATCGGCGATGGTTTTCAGGGCGTTTGCGTCTAAATTGTTGCTGAATGAACAGATCATGGTATTCTCCTTTGATTGAAAGTAATCGGTGATGGCCTGATCTTACAAAGGGCACGCAGCAAAAACAATACGGGAAGAGTGACGGCTCACTGACGGGAAAAAACCGTCAATCAATGAGATTCATCAGGAAGGATTGCAGATTGGTGGATGTGTTGTTCAGGTCCAGTTTCTTGCGCAGGTTGCGTCGATGAAAGTTTACCGTTGTAATTTCAAGATGCAGTTGCGTTGCGATTTCTTTGCTGCTGTGGCCTTCACGAATCAACGTAGCGACTTCGATTTCCTGGGGCGTCAGTAAGGATTCGAGGGCCGACAGCCTCCTTAAAAAAGGTTGGGTTAATCCAGACAGGCGCTTGTCCAAGCTGTTAATCAAGGTGTGCGCCCGTTCGGGCAGATTCATCTTGGACAGCCGGTTCACAAGCGGAATAATCAATCGATGCAAATTGTCAATGACATCGTCCTCCATTTCCCGCCGATGGTTTTCGGTTTGTTTTAAAAGTACTCGCAATGCGGTGTTGGCGGCCGCCAGCTTTTTCTTCTCACGACCCAAGGCCGCCTTGCTTTTGATTAAGCGGTTTTGCGCCTGCCGGAGGGCCGTAATATTCTCATGACTGACCACAATGCGCATGGGGCCGGAACCGGCGGCCCGAGTGACCCGCATGTAAAACCAGCGTTCCTCGTCCGGCGAATGGCAGGGGTATTCCAGCACAAACTCCTCAACGATCCCGGTGATCACGGCCCGAATGCCCTTCGCCACGTCCGGGCCGCCATCCTGTTTGGCTGCCGAATCACAAATTTCAAGATAGTTGATGGCTTTTGCTTCCGGACGCATGCAGAGCTGATTCTGATGGGCGAATCGCTGCCAGGCGAGGTTGGTTTCCAAAATAAAACCATTTTCGTCCAAAATGGCCACATGGGCGCTCAATGAATTCAGAATCGTTCGGGCAAGCTGATCGCCATGGCCGGCCATCTGGCTTGCCAGCCCCAACCTTCTGCTTTTTATTCGCTTTCTTATCGATCTTCCTGCTGGTGACCGGGAGGTTCTCTTCCCCATGACGATGCCTTTCACCAGTGGTATCACTTCAGTTTATCGGGTGCCGTAAAATCCCATGATTAGAAAAAATGGATTGAGGTCAGCTTCATTTATTTTTTGTCTACTTTACACGACATTCTCTGAAAACTCAAAGTCGTTTGTGGATAGGGGAAACAACAAAAGGAGATGGCGAATCACCCGACTCAGGATTTGCAATCAAGGGGATCACTAAAGCGGTGAGATGTTATCCAGGCCGCCGACCCCTTGGGGGTTGGCGGCCGACGGATGGTCTAAATGGCCTCGTAAGGGGTATACCCCCTGGGCCTGCCGTTGTTTAGCGCATTTCGCGGGTGATGGAATTCCGGGCTCTCGCAAATCTTCTTTAACAGGCGGTCCCGGTGTTCGGGGGCCGCCAGATGGGCAATGCCCACCGCCCGCTCGGTAATGCTCAGGCCACGGAGATCGAGGATACCGTTTTCGGTAACGATGACGACAGGATCGGCGGCGATGGCCGTGGTGGTGATGCCTTCGGGGCACATATCCACGATCTTCGACGCTCCACGTGAAGTTGTCGATTTCATGGCGATGATGGCATTACCGTGGGAAAGATTGGCCCCACGAATAAAATCGCACTGCCCCCCCACCCCGCTGTAGATTTCACGGGCTTTCATGGAATCGGCCCAGACGTTGCCATTCAGATCCACACCGATGGCGCTGTTAATGGCGACCATATTAGGCTGTTGAGCAATAACCAAGGGGTTGTTGGTGTAATCCGACGGCCGGTTTTGCACCACGGAATTAAAATCCAGCCAGTCATACCCCGCCTGGTCGCCGGCCAAAAAAAGCGTGGCCGTGCTGAATCGATTTCTGGGGCTGGTGTAGCAATTGGAAACCACCCCTTCGAGCACCAGCCGCCGCATGGCATTGGCGAACAGTTCGGTATGAATGCCCAGGTTCTTGACCCCCTTTTCCAAAATGGCGTCGGTGACGGCCTCCGGTACCTGGCCGATACCATATTGGATGGTGCTTTCGTCATCGATAAACCGCTCGGCGATGAGCCGTCCAATACGCCGGGAGCTTTCATCCTGTGCTGGCGTCGGGCTGGTGGGCAACGGATAGTCGGTATCCACCAGGTAATCGATCCACTCCCCCGGTATCGTGGTTCCCAGAATAAACGGCATGCGCGCGTTTCTTTCGGCGACGACAATTCCATTGTTGGCTTTTGCCGTCTGGATGGCCGCCAGAACACCTTCAATCGTGGTACCGAGGCTGTAATTGCCGCCTTTGTCGGGCCCGGCGACCGTCAACATGGCCACCGTGGGTTTGAGATAATCTCGCACCTGCATGGGGATGTCGCCCAAATGCATGAGCTGGTATTTGGCCCAGCCTTTATTGACCGCCTCACGTGAAGGTTCGCTGGCGAAAATAACGCGATGGGTGATTCTCTCGCACGGTTCCTCGGCAAAGAGTTCAGCAACCTCTCCCATGTATAGGACGCCCATCAGAT
This sequence comes from uncultured Desulfosarcina sp., assembly GCA_963668455.2. Taxonomy (GTDB): domain Bacteria; phylum Desulfobacterota; class Desulfobacteria; order Desulfobacterales; family Desulfosarcinaceae; genus Desulfosarcina. Next base: position 112,967 of record CAXXOY010000004.1, on the reverse strand, counting down.
CCACGTCCCGAATCCGGGTATCGACCGCCATCTGACGAAACATCATCCGAGGCGTTGCCGCCATTCCCGCAGAGTAAATTCTGCTTCCCGGCGGGAGTACCCGTTCGTTGATAACCTCTTCGACGCTACTGACTATTTTCATTTTCTACCCGTCAATTGTCTTGGTGGATAAAAAGCAGAGCAAGCGATCCGGCGCCATCGGCGATCACGATTGCCATATCCCTAACCCTCGGCGGCCTTGATGCCGACATCGACCGCCTGCATATTAACCGGAATCAACTTGGGTTTCCAGCTAAATGCGTCCTTGATGCACGATTTCAGAGTTTCCACGGAAACCAGTCTGCTTCTGGCGACAAAGGCGGAAAGCGCCACGATGTTGCCCGTACGCACATTACCCAGTTCCTGGGCCAATTTTACCACCGGCACCCGGAATTCATCCACGTCATCACGTCCGGCACCGAAATTGATCAAAGAACTGTTAACGAAAACGACCCCTTCTTTTTTGACCGAAGGAATGAACTTCTCCAGGGAAGGACCGTTCATGGCCACCAGGTGCATCGGGTTCTTGATAATCGGCGAACCGATGGGTCGGTCCCCCATGACAACCGTGCAATAGGCCGTACCGCCACGCATTTCAGGCCCATAGGACGGCACCCAGGCCACTTCGAGACCTTCTTCCATGGCCGCATGGGCCAAAATCTTGCCCATCATCATGATTCCCTGGCCACCGAATCCGGCAAACTTGATATCGCTTTGCATGACGCCTCCTTTATTCCGGGACCTTGTAGTCGCCGGGCTGGTAATAGGGTAGCAGGGTTTTTTCGGTCCACTCCACCGCATCGATGGGCGTCATGCCCCAGTTGGTCGGACAGGTGCTCACCACCTCCACCAGACTGAAGCACTTGCTTTCCATCTGATATTCGAAGGCCCTGCGGATGGCCTTTTTGGCCTTGGTGATGTACTTGGGTTTGATCACGGTCTGCCGTGAGATATACGCAGGTGTCTGCAAGGCGGACAGGAGCTCGGCCATTTTGATGGGCATGCCCACCTGCTCCGGGTTGCGGCCAAAGGGGCTGGTCGTCGTACGCTGATCGGGCATGGTGGTCGGCGCCATCTGGCCGCCGGTCATCCCGTAAATGGCGTTGTTGACAAAAATGGTGGTAAACTTCTCTCCTCGGTTGGCCGCGTGGATGATCTCCCCCATACCAATGGAGGCCAGATCGCCATCCCCCTGATAGGTGAACACCATCAGGTCGGGGCGTGTACGCTTGATACCCGTGGCCATGGCCGGGGCCCGTCCATGGGCTGCTTCCTGAAAATCACAATCGAAGTAGTTGTAGGCCAACACCGCGCAACCCACCGGGGCAATGCCCACCGTGCGTCCGCGAATACCCAATTCATCAATGGCTTCGGCCACCAAACGGTGGACAACGCCGTGGGTGCAACCCGGGCAGTAATGCGTGTGGGCCTCGGTCAGCACCTCCGGTTTTTTAAACGTCTTTCCCATGCGACTCGCTCCTTTTAGGCAATCCGTTGCTTAACCACGTCGACAATCTCTTCCGGCGTGGGCACCTCGCCACCGCATTTCCCGTACCAGCTTACCGGCTTGCGGCCCTGGACCGCGCGGTCCACATCCTCCACCATTTGCCCCATGCTCAACTCGATACTCACCACGTGTTTGCAGGATGGCTTGACCGATGCCTGGCCGATGATCGCTTCAGGAAACGGAAACAGGGTCTGGGGCCGAATCATGCAGACCTCGATCCCCTCTTCCTTGAGAACATCGATGGCCGTACGGCAGACCCGGCTCATGGTTCCATAGCTGACGATCAGGCATTGGTAATCGGCATCGAGATTATATGTCTCGAAGCGGACTTCCGCTTCGCACATCCGCTCGTATTTGGCCTTGAGCAGCAGATTGTGATCATTAAGTTCGGTGGCTTCCAAAAGCAGGGAACGAACCAGATTGCGTTTCTTGCCGCCACGCTGATCCATGCCGTTAGTGGCCCAATCATCCTTGTTGGATGCTTCCGTCTGCAGATCCTCGGGGAACGCCACCGGCTCCATCATCTGGCCGATCAGCCCATCGCCCAGAATCATCACCGGGTTACGGTACTTCTCCGCAAGCGGGAAGGCTTGCATGACCATTTCAACAGCCTCCTGGACACTGGCGGGGGCCATTACCAGCAGACGAAAATCGCCATGGCCAATTCCTTTGGTAGCCTGGAGATAATCCGCTTGAGAAGGAAGTATTCCTCCCAGGCCGGGACCGCCACGCATAATGTTCACAAATACCGCCGGGCACTGGGCCGCGGCGATATAGCTGATCGCTTCACTCATCAGGCTGATTCCCGGACTCGACGAGGTTGTGAACACGCGCTCGCCGGCTCCGGAAGCCCCAAAGAGCATATAGCCGACGGCCACCTCGCTCTCTCCCTGTAAAAACGTGCCTCCCACCTCGGGCATACGCCGCGCCAAATACTCGGCCACTTCCGACTGGGGGGTAATCGGATAGGCGAAATAATTCAGGCAACCGGCCCGAATGGCCGCCTCGCCAATGGCTTCGTTGCCTTTCATCAGTACCTTTGACATGAGTTCTCCTTAAGAGCCGCGCCTAGGCGTCGGTTTCGCTGATGCTGATGGCCACATCCGGACACATGATGCAGCACATGGAGCAATAAATGCAGTCCTCGGGCCGTGCCTGGTACGCCGGAAAATACCCCTTGGCGTTCACCTCGCTTGAGATTTCCAGCACGGTCTTGGGACAAACGGCGATGCAAAGACCGCAGCCCTTGCAACGCTCCCTGTCTATATTATGTCGATATGCCATTTGATCCTCTTTGGTTTGAGAGCTGGGGTTCCCGCTCGAATCAGGCGGGTCGGCCCCCTTTTACACGCCCTGAAAGGGGATACGATCGGCCCGTTAACCACACGAGCCGATCGCTCCCAAGGGCTTTGGGGGAGCCCTACTTCTCTTCCGCGATCATCTTTTTCAGGTCATCGAGGGCCTCGGCCGGCATTTTGAAGGAATTCTCCGGTCCGGGGAAAGCACCGCTGAGCACTTCTTTTTTGTACTCGGCAATGGCATCAAGGATGACGTTTCTGATTTGAGTGTACTGCTTGACAAATTTGGGAACGAATTTATCGAACAACCCGACCATGTCATGGGTCACCAAAACCTGGCCGTCAACATCGGGGCCGGCACCAATGCCGATCACCGGGACACTGACCGAATCGGCAATCAGCTTGCCCAAAGGAGCGGGAACCGCTTCAAGCACAATAGAGAAAACGCCGGCTTTTTCCAAAGCCAGGGCATCATCGTAAATTTGCTTTGCCGCCGCGGCGTTTTTACCCTGCATTTTAAATCCACCCAGGGCCGTTGCCGTTTGCGGTGTCAAACCAATGTGGCCTTGTACCGGGACACCGGCCTTGACAATGGCTTCCACTGTGGGCGCATAATCAACCCCGCCTTCCAGCTTGATCACGTCACAGCCGCCTTCCTTCATCAGGCGAACAGCATTGGTCACTGCCTGCTCGATGGAGACATTGTAGCTCCCGAAAGGCATATCCCCCACAACGAGCGGTCCCTTGCACCCGGTAACGGCGGCCCTGATATGATGGATCATGTCGTCCATGGTGACCTTTTCCGTGCCATCCATGCCCATGACAACCATCCCCAGGGAATCCCCGACAAGGATGATATCCACCTCGGACTCGTCCGCCATCAACCCAAAGGGGTAGTCATAGGCGGTCAACATGACCAGTTTACGACCTTCTGCTTTTGCGTTCTTCACATCCTGAATCGTAACGTGTCGACTCATTGTTTTCTCCTTTTTTAAGTATCGATAATGCCGGTATCGTCTCTTATTCTCACCGGCGGGTCTGGTTTCGTCAGGGTGTCAATCCTGATAATGCGCTTGCAGCGTTTCAATCAAAGCGCTGAGCACTTCGTTGGCCGGCGCGTCGATGCCGTTTTGCCTGGCAAGTTCGACCACTTTTCCGTTGATCATGCGGATTTCGGTCTTTCGCCGGTTATCCACATCCTGCCCCATAGAAGAACGATTGGGACCCGTTGCCCTGGCCACCTCAAAAACATGGGTCACCGGATCTTCCATGACGTTTATGCCAAGGGCGCGGGCCACGGCCTCGGCCTCCTCCACCGCTGACCGACAAAGCGTTTTAGTGACCTCAAGATCCAGAATCTCACCGTTTTTAATACCGGTCAGTGCCGTGATTGCGTTGATGCCCACATTCACCAGCAACTTGTTCCAGATCAGCGGTTTGATGTCCGTTATCAATTTGGTTTCGATACCGGCTTTATTGAAAAGATCGGCAATCTTATTCGCGGCATCGCCTGCTTCGCCCGCCCATACACCGATGCAGGTGGCACCGGTTCCCGCGTGGCGGATGGCCCCGGGTCCCAACAGGGTCGCGCCCTGGGCCGTTGTGCCGGCCAGAATTCTCTCGGCGGGCACGTGTTCGGCGATGACCTCGGCATTACCGAGGCCGTTTTGAAGCGTGAGAACCATGCCAGCTTCACCCACCAGTTTGGCGCTGGTTTTGGCGGCGGCGGCGGTGACCGTGGATTTTACAAAAATGATTGCAAGATCAACCGGACCGATCTCCTCCGCCTGGGTTACGGCCCGCGGCTTCACGGTGCGCGTATTGCCCGAGAACTCAACGGAAAGGCCCTTCTCATTAATGGCATCCACATGGGCCTGCCAGATATCTATCAACCATACCTCCGCTCCCGCTTCGTGCAGCAGCGCGCCATACAGGCTACCCATGGCGCCGGCACCAACAATGCCGATTTTCATTGGTTATCCTCCCTTTTTCTGGAAATATCTTTGTTTAGATTTTTTTAAAAATTGCATAAAAATAAGCCTGCTTTCCCGTCATGCCTAACCGCTTCCCAAAGGAAGCCGGGATTATGCCGAAATTACTTTGCCACCATGTTGGCCAGCCACATGGTACATGGCGAAAAGTAGGTAATAATCATCAAATCTAATAGTAAAACGATAAGGAAGGGCAGCACCCGCCTTGAAACCGCGGCGATGGAATCTTCCGATATGGTACTGGAAACGATCAGGCAGATCCCCATGGGAGGTGTCAGCATGCCAATCGCCAGATTGACCACCACGATAGCTCCCAGTTGAACCATGCCGATGCCCAGGTTGGGCACAAGCGCCGCGATCATGGGAACAAAGAGAATCAGCGCGGCGGTGGTTTCAACGAACGTCCCCGCGATCAAAAGCACAAAATTGACCATCAAGAGAAGAAAAACGGGTTCCTGGGTCATGCCCATCAGGGCACCGGCCATTTTCGCGGGGATATCTTCCACGGCTGCGATCCAGCTGAACACCGATGCGGTTGCGATGATAAACATCACGATGGCCGAGGTAACCGCGCCGTTTTTAAAAAGCGGCACCAGATCCCTGACCTTTATCTTGCGATAAACGAACATCCCTACGAGCAGAGAGTAGATGACGGCCACGGCGGCTGATTCAGTTGCCGTGAAAACACCGAATAGTATTCCTCCTAGAATGATAATGGGAGCGCCCAAGGCCAGGATAGCCCTTTTGAAGCAGGCCCAGATTTCCGCAACCGAGAACTCGCTTGTGCTGATGAATCCGTTGCGTTTGGAAATAACCGAGGAAACGACGATCAGGCTCAGCCCGATCAGAACCCCCGGGATCAAGCCGGCCGCGAAAAGCTGGCCAATTGACGCACCGGTGAGGAATCCAAATACGATCATGGGGATGGACGGCGGGATGACCACGCCGATGGAGCCCCCCGCCGCCTGGACGGAAGCCGCGAAATCAGAATCATAGCCGGAACGCTTCATGGCGGGAATCAGAATGGAACCGACCGCGGCGGTATCCGCGGCGGCCGAACCGGAAATGCCCGCAAAAAACATGGCCGATACGATCGTCACGGCGGCAAGCCCACCAGGGAGCCAGCCAACCAGAGAGTTGGCGAAATCGATGAGCCGGCGGCTGATATCGCCGGCCTCCATGAGCACGCCAGTAAACATGAATAGCGGCACGGCGAGCAAGTGGAAAGAATCACAGCCGGCATACATGCGCTGCACCACCATCATGAGGGAGAAGTCGCCCTGAACAAGAAGGGCCAAAATGGCGGATATGCCGATGGACAGGGCGATCGGCATGTTAATGGCGAAGAGCACCAATAGGGTCAGTAGTAGAATCGCGCCTGTCATTTAAAACTCCTTTTCTTGGACATGCCTAAAAAGAAACGCCAAGGCATGAATGCCAAGGATCGCCCCACCAACTGGAATCACACCGTGGGGGATCCATTTAGGCATAAACAAGGCGGGAGAAATCTGAAGACGCACAAAATAAGAGAATTTGTAACCGTAAACGAGCATCACCCCGGCAAAGGCAAGGGTGAGAAGATCTGTTATGATGGCCGCCGCCTTGCGACCGCCCGCCGGCAACCGTTTGTAAATTATATCGATGCTGGCATGACCCTGATTGCGGTATGCCACCCCGGCCCCGAGAAACGTTAACCAAACAAGAAGGAACCGGGCCGCTTCATCGGACCAGAAGATGGATTGGTTCAGCACATATCGTGAAAAAACCTGTGCCCCCACGATAACCGCCATGACGGAACCGAGCAGGAAAAGCAGATATTCGACCCCCCGGTTGATGACCAGACTCAATTTTTCAATACCCATGACTGACCTCGACCTTTCAAACGTCCATGACTGATAGCCTCGTAAAGTAACGGGGCAAGCGTCGGCTTGCCCCGGATAGTTTCTATCGTGTTGCGTCCAGCATGCGTTTCAAAAGATCATTGACCTTGGGTTTTGCAAAAAGATCCATTTGCTGCATATCCGCCACTTTTGCCCGGAACGAATCAATATCCGGGTGCATCTCAATCTGCATCCCCTTGTCCAGCAACAGCTTAATGCGGTCGGCGTTCTTGGTGCGGTTGTCCTTACGCTGATAAACGGCGCCTTCGTACATGCATTCTTGAATCAGCTTCCGTGTTTCGGGAGACAAGGTTTGCCACCATTGCAGTGAGGCCACGTCCAGATGGGCGGAGTACACATGGCGGGTCATGCTCATGTATTTCTGAATTTCGTAGAACTTATAGACTTCTATCACCCACAAGGGATTTTCCTGCCCATCAATAACTTTCTGTTCCAATTCAGTATAAATCGGCCACGGCATTGGAGTGGGGTTGGCCCCCAAGCTATTCCACAGCGTCTGGTGCAAGGCGGACTGCATGACCCTGATCTTTAACCCCTTGGCATCGTCGGCCACTTTCACGGGACGTTTGCTGTTGGTCAGGTTACGGAATCCGTTTTCTGAAAAAGCCAGTACTTTAAAGCCGGAGCCTTCAAGGCTTTTCTTGATCTCGTTGCCAAGCGGGCCATCCAAGACCTGGTCGGCCTGATCACTGTTTTTAAACAAAAAGGGGTAGCTGATCACCCGCACAATGGGATCGAAAGTGTCGAATGGACCGGCGGTGCAGATGCACATTTGGATCTGCCCCATCTGAACCTGCTGCAGAATTTCAGTTTCAGTACCAAGAGAAGCGGAATGATGTATCTTGACAACGATATCGCCATTGGTGCGCGCTTCCACGAGTTCCTTGAATTTCTCAGCGGCGATATTCTGGGCCGATCCGGGTTTGGTGACCAGCCCCAGATTGATTTTTTTCTTGGCGGAGACGATTGGCGCCCATGCCATGCAGATGGAAAGAATGAGAATTGTCAGTGTTATTGCTTTTTTCATTTTAGCCTCCAGAAAAATACGGTTCGGTTATCTTTTGTGATATTTACACGGCATTACTTCAAGGCGATGGGTGCGCTGATTCCTTGCGTGATCCCTATAATTTTGGGACAAGCGTTGACAAACATGAATTCATAAACGCCATCCTTATCGCAATCCTTTGCCAACGCTTCCATGTCAAAATCCTGGCCCCATGTGAACCCGTATTCACAGATCGCCTTGCAGTGGACCGGCCATTTCTCATCCTTGTTGACCATGGGCACAACCTCACTGGACCACTGATCAACCGCGATAAACGACAGACGATGGTCATATGCCCAATCTATAACGTCGACGGTAATCCCCGGCTCACCGCTAATGAATTTTTTAGGGTCCTTGTCAAACCAGCGCATCCATCCGGTGCGGACAAGCAGTGCGTCTCCTGCCTTGACATCAACGTCCTGCTTTTCCAAACAGGCAATAATGTCTTGGGCGGTAATTGCTTCGCCGACGGTGAGTTCACGCCCCTTGAATGCTTCCATATCAACCAGAACACCACGGGTTACAATGGCCGGCCACTGCTGAAATTTCTCAGCCAAGGCCATTCCGCTGAGAACTTCGGAAAGTTTCCACCCGTTATAGAACCGAATATCACCAGGTTTATACTCAATGCCCACATGGGCAGGGTTGTCCGTTTGCGTACCAACACCAGGGCACCCGGTGAATTGTTCTTCCAGCCAGGTGAACTTATTACTGCCAAGTGGCTCCATCAGCCGGTGGGCCAGCGTGGTGTTATGCCAGTAACGCGGCGGGAAGCCTGGATTTTCCTGGGCATAACGTGTTCCCATGTCAAATACCTTGCCCTTTTTAACGAGTTTCGAAGCAGCCTGAACCCTTTCGGATGTCAACTCGTTGAGGGTACCCAGTTGATCCTCGGCGCCGTACCGCGACGGCCACCACTTATCACCTTCGGGTTTGGGGCCAAGGGCAACGGCTTTTTTTGTTTTGGGTCCGTTACCGATGGCAATGGGATTGCCTATCCCCTGTGTACTTCCCGCGATTCTGGGATGAGAAAAGACGAACATGAACTCGTAGATCTTGTCGGCGGCCAGCTCCTCCAACACCAGGTCCTGGTACCAGGTGAACCCATATTCGGCGATTGCTTTACAATGAACCGGCCATTTCTCATCCTCGTTGACCATGGGGACGACTTCGGAAGACCACTGATCCAAACCGATGGTTGAAAGATGGTTCTCATAGGCCCATTCGATAACGTCAACGGTAATGCCCGGTTCGCCACTCATGAATTTTTTGGGATCTTCTTTGAACCATCGAATCCAACCGGTCCTGATGAGCAGCGCGTCCCCCTTGCCAACAGTCACACCCTGTTTTTTAAGGCACGCCTTGATATCTTCGGCGGTAATCGCTTCCCCGGCCTCCAATTCGTGTCCCTTGAATGCAACCATGTCAACCAAAACGCCACGGGTGACAACCTGCGGAATATCATCCATGCCCCAGCGTTTTAACAAAGCATTGCCCGCAAGTACCTCCGAAACTTTTTTGCCGTTATAAAATCTCAGATCACCGGGAGCGTATTCCATGGCAACATGGGCCAGACTGTCAATTTGGGTTCCCACGCCCGGACAGCCGGAGAATTCTTCTTCCAGCCAGACAAATTTATTTGAGCCGAAAGGCTTGAGGGTTCGGTGGGCCAGGCAGGTCGTTTCCCAGTAACGAGGCGGGAAACCGGGATTTTCGCGAGAATAGTCAGTGCCCAGTTCGTACACTTGGCCATTGCCTACAATTTTTGAAGCTTCAACAATCTTTGCAGCGGTAATTTCGTTTAAGGTTCCGCGCTCATCATCGGCGCCATATCTTGAAGGCCACCATTTGTCCTTGGAAAACGCGAAAGATGGCGGCAAAACAATCCCGACAGCCACCAATACCATGACAACACGAAGTAATCCGACAAGCCACGAATACTTTCCGACAGGTCTCATTCAAATTTTTCCTCTCCCCTTGTTGTTGTTGTTTTTCGACGCCGGTCAGTGCCGTTATCGAAATCAAGCGCAACCCATCTTTATGGTTCCCCTAACCGTGTAGCCACATGACAGGGCACTTCCGGCTCCGGCCATCGAACGGAATTTTAAAACCTAAATTAGACGATTGTCGAGCTTGCCGCATATACAAGGCGGATGACTTTCCGCTATAGCCCCCTTCTATGCGGTAAGGCATCCAACGCCGTAGATGCGGTAAGATCGGCAAACCCAACGGGTTTCAAATTTTGGGAGCTCATCATGGCACAATGCATTATAATTTCTACGATCTTCATGGAGACCAAAATTTGAATCGCCTAATTTAGGTAAAAGGCACTTTGTCACAACATCCAACGAAATATAGCAGCCCCCCAGCAGCTAATATCTTTACAACAATATATATTTTTATCCTTATAAATATGTCAAGAAATATCTTTCTAAATACAGTTCAGCGTCTGACAACTTTCTTGACAGCCATTTGGATTTTCCTTAAATATGAATAAATATTATTTTTAGGATACTTTACATTTCGTGTTTTCATTCATGCAGGCACAACTCACCTTAACGATACAATAAACTTAAAAAGGCATTCATTGCGTCGTCCATCGTTAACCGAAAAAGCTTACTGGGAAATTCGAAGCCGGATTACAAAGCACGTCATCAGGCCGGGTGCCCTAATGACAACCAAGGAACTTGCCGAATTGCTAAGCATGAGCCAGACACCGGTGCGCGAGGCGCTTTGTATTCTCGAGCACGAGTATTTCGTCGAACGGCTGCCCAAGCGAGGCTATGCGGTCAGATTCATGAACATAAATGAATTCATTGATATTTATGACGTCAGGATCGCCATCGAAAGTCTGGCGGTGGAACTCGCCACCAAAAAAATTGGTAACGCCGCCATCGCCAAAATGGAAAAAATTGTTGGAAGTGGGGAGATCCCAACGACCAACATCATGGAAGTCGAGCAGGAATTCCACTGCATCATCTTGGAGGCCACCAAGAATTCTCTCTTGGAACAAACCGGCAAAAGGATATTGGACCGAATCTGGATGGTTCAGAAAATCGTGTTGCACAACTCACAACATTGGCTGGAATCCGCTAACGACCATCTGGAAATTCTCGCGCGGATCAAATCTCGGCAAGGCAAAAAGGCTGCGGAAATCATGAAAAAACATCTTCAGTGGGGAAAGCAACTGGTGCTCACGCGCATTGAAGACGGTGATGATTTCCTCAGCACGTTTTTCCATGATAGATAAGGTCGCTCACCCTTGATAAAAGAAAGCCCGCAACATCCTGTTGCCGGAGGCAATACGCAATAATATCTATATTTTTCCTCAACCTGACCCGGCGATCAGCTCAGATTGACCGGCCAGCCTCAACACGGTGATCTCCGATGGCGCCCCCACCCGAATTGGTGGTCCCCAGTAGCCGGTTCCCCGGCTGACATAGATCCAGGTTTTTCCATGTTTGTGCAGGCCATGCACATAGGGTTGATCAAGTGGCACCATATACGTATAGGGGATATACTGCCCGCCGTGGGTATGTCCGCAAATCAGAAGATCGGCCCCCGTCGCTTCGGCCCCGAAAACGCTTTTGGGCTGATGCGCCAGCATGATTTTGACCCTTTTCTCAGGGGCACCCGCCAGGGCGGCCCCGGGATTCGTTGCGTGGCTTGGTTTGATGCGTTCGGCACGGTAGTCGGTAACCCCGGCCAGCACAATATCGGCCGCGCCAAGGCGGATGCTCCGGTGCTCGTTTAAAAGCGGCACAAATCCCCACTTTCGAACTTCGGCCAGCCACCCCTCCACACCTGAATAATACTCATGGTTGCCGGTAACGAAAAACTTACCGTGAGGCGCCTGCAAGTCGGCCAGGGGCGCCGCCTCGACTCGCAGAGCATGGGCGCCGCCGTCGGCCAGATCCCCGGTAAAGACAATCAGATCCGGCTTCTCGCCGTTGGCCCGTTCCACGACCCGCTCGACATAGTCGCGCCGGATGGTCATGCTCACATGCAGGTCGCTGAGTTGCAGGATTCGAAACCCGTTAAATTCGTCCGGGAGATTTTCCAAAAAGATGTCCACCTGCCTGACTTGCGGGGTTTTGCGCGCCTGGACCAGACCGTAGGCGGTCAATGCCCCGGTAAGCCCCAGCACGCCCAGATTGGTACCGTTGACCAGAAACAGACGCCGCGAGGGATTCGTAAAAGCAAGTTTTGCGCTGTTTGTGACAAAGCGGTAAAGCAGCTCGGCCATGGTTGAGACCAACAGCAGCCCATCTCTTATAACAAGAACGGCAAAGATCAGGGTGAAAAATCCAAACGAAAGATAGGCGATCCATGAAACAATCATGGAGATCGAATCCGTAGGCATTTTTGAACGTAGAAAAATGGATAGAAAAGGGGCTGCGAAAAAGAGCAACACAAGCCCCCAAAAAAATATTTTCAATCCACGAGCCAAACCGGCCGGCTGTACCAGACGAAAGCCGACATAGCCATAAATAATGGACAGCGATAAGATAACGGCGATTAAAAAGCGCATGGGCGTCCATTGAGAAAAGGGTTTACACCTGTTTTCCGGAATCATCCGGAAGAGATATGCGTCAACTTTTTTTTCACCTAACCGGGTTTTCCTCGCGCAGCCGCCTCACCGCCCGCACCACCACTTCCACGGCCCGGTCAATCTCCTCGGTGGTGGTCATGCGGCCCGTGGAAAAACGGACCGTACCCTTGGCCCATTCCATGGGAATCCGCATGGCCTCCAGAACGTGAGAGAGCTGAACCGTGTCGGAATGGCAGGCCGCGCCGGCCGAGGCGGCGACTTCCAGGCCGATCTCTTCTAAAATTCGATTGGCTTCAAGATCCTTAAAGGAAAGACTCAGGGTGTTGGGCAGTCGCTTTTCCGGGTGGCCATTGAGGCGAACATCGTCCAGTTGATCGTTCAATCCAGCATGTAGCCGGTCACGCATGGATTTAAGATGAGAATAGGAGTGCTCCAGGCTGCGCTCGGCCATCTCGCAGGCCTTGCCCAGGCCCACGATCTCCAGCACGTTCTCCGTACCGGCACGCCAGCCGGCCTCCTGACCGGCGCCGTGGCAAAACTTCTCGGGCAGCAATCCATTTCTCACGAACAGCGCACCAATGCCTTTGGGGGCGTAGAGTTTGTGTCCGGCAACGCTGAGCAGATCGACCCCCAGGGTTTGGACATCGGTGGGAATCTTGCCCATGCTCTGGGCCGCGTCGGTGTGCATGACGATGCCATGTTGGCTCGCCAGTGCGGAAATCTCGGCAATGGGCTGAATCGTGCCCACTTCATTGTTGGCATGCATTATGGAGATCAGAATGGTTTCCGGCCGTATAACCGCCTCGATATCTTCCACGTTCACCAAGCCGGTCTGGTCCACGTCCACGTAGGTGGTTTCGAACCCTTCGGTTTCAAGGTACCGGCAAACCTCCAGCACCGCCGGGTGCTCCACGGCGGTGGTAATGATATGGTTCCCCTTCTCCTTCAACGCCCTGGCCATGCCCTTGATGGCGTGATTGTTGGACTCGGTGCCGCCGGAGGTAAAAAAAGCCTCGTCAGGCCGGCAGTTCAAAAGCCCGGCCACCTGCCGCCGGGCGGCCTCAACGGCCTTTTTAGGGCGGATGCCGTACCAGTGCGAGCTTGACGGGTTGCCGAATTCGGTTTCCAGGAAGGGCAGCATGGCCTGGATAACTTCGGGATCATGGGGGGTGGTGCCGTTATAGTCAAGATAGATGGGCGTTACCATGGCGGTCGGTCTCACTTGATTTGAAAATTACCGTAAACAATTGAAAATTGAGGTTTACTATCGCTCGCGAGTATATTGATCCACAAGGTGGGTGTCAACCGGGACGGGGCCTGATTTCCATGTTTGTCCAAGGCGTGGTTGTGTGTCGGTGATTCAATCTCTAATTGCTAAAAAGCTGCTTTGTTGGTTACACTATTAACTGAATCGGGCGATCAGCAATATCCAATATGCCTTGGAGGATTAAGCCGGTGAAACCCATCCGATGTTTTGCAATATCGATAATAGGGGTACTGTCTGTCTTTTTAATCGCATATCAAACCGTTTGTTTTGGCGGCAACACCCTAACCCCAACCACCAACCATGGTAAGCCCTGGCGAATCGCCTACTACGAAGGCGGCCCCTACATCGATTATGGGGATTGTATGTATGCGATTATCGGCGGTCTCATGGAACTAGGATGGATACAAAAGGCAACACTGCCCCGGCTCACCAGCGACAGGAGCAAGCCTTACTGGAATTGGCTGGTCAACAACTCGAAAAGCCCTTTTCTCGAGTTCCATATTGAGGATGCCTACAGCGCCGAGTGGTCGGATGAAAAGCGATCGGCAACCAAAAAGGCGGTTCTCGAAAAGCTGCAAAGCGGACAAATCGATCTGATGATTGCCATGGGGACATGGGCGGGACAGGATCTGGCCAATAATCAACACCATGTCCCGACAACGGTCGTTTCGACATCCGCGCCCTTGCGGGCCGGTATCATCAAAAGCGCCGAGGATTCCGGTTTCGATCATGTCACGGCCCGCGTGGACCCGGATCGTTATCTGAGGCAGATTCGCATGTTCCATCGCCTGACAGCCTTCCACAAGCTTGGCGTGGCCTATGAAGATACGCCGGACGGCAGATTGTATGCCGCCCTTCCGGATCTGGAACAGGTTGCCGCAGAACGAAAGTTCGAACTCGTTCATTGCCGATTTGACGATACCCATGCAGACCGGGAGGCCACCAGCCAGGATTGTCTGGCGTGTATCCGCAAACTTGCGGCCGAGGCGGATGCAATTTACCTGACGGCGCTCTTGTCAATCGACGAAAACATAGACCCGATCATTAAAATTCTTAAAGAAGAAAAGTCCCCCTCCTTTTCAATGATCGGTTCCAAATATGTCAAAAAAGGCGTACTGATGAGCATCTCAACCGATGAAGGCTATCAGGCCCAGGGGCTGTATGATGCAAAAAAGATAACGAGCATCCTCAATGGAACGAGGCCGCGCGATTTAAACCAGATATCCGCCGATCCGCTGGATATTGCGATCAACCTGGAAACGGCAAAAGCAATCGGCTTTACCGTTCCGAACAGTATTTTGCGGATCGCCCACGAAATCTATGGCAAACCGAAATAAAAGACTGACATTTTACATTGGGTTGATTATCTTCTGCGGCCTTTACTGGATCGCGGACAGCCTGTGGTCCTATGCTTCCTTCGAGCGGAACCTGCGGGTGCTTATTTTTTCCGAACCCACGTCCCTGATGGACACGCTATTGCTGCGCGTTTCTCCCTATCAGGTCGTCTCCCGCATCATCGTGGTCGCGCTATTCATTCTCAGTGGCGCTCTTTTCTATGAATACCTGTACACCAAGCAGCGGGCCGAGGCGGCCTATCGGGAGAGTGAAAAGAAGTATCGCGCCCTGGTCAACAATGCAGACGAGGCCATTTTCATCATCCAGGACCGATTCATCAAGTTTCCCAACCCCAAGGCAGTCGAATTGATGGGCTATCCGCTGGAGGAGCTGACCAGCCAGTCGTTCGACGGGTTCATCCATCCCGATGACCGGCCACTTGTCACGAGCCGATACCAGGAACGGGTCGAAGGGAAACATCCGCCGGCTTCTTACCGCTTCCGCCTCGCCAGGAAAAGCGGCCAGATCATTTGGGTGCAATGCAATGTGACCCGCATTGAGTGGGAAGGCCAGCCGGCTACCCTCACCTTTTTAAGCGATATCAACGAAGAACAAAAACTGGCGGAAAAACTCCAGCGCGCGGAAAAGATGGAAACGATCGGCATGTTGGCCGGCGGCGTGGCCCACGACCTGAACAATATCCTGAGCGGGCTGGTCGGCTACCCGGATCTGCTGCTGATGGATCTACCTTCGGGCAGCCCTTTGCGGAGTCCGATCGAGAGCATGCAGAAATCCGGCAACAAGGCGGCCATGATCGTCCAGGACATGCTGACTCTGGCTCGACGAGGGCTTCGTAAGATGAACGTGGTCAACCTGAACGACATCATCGAGGATTATCTGACCTCACCGGAATTCGAGCGGCTGGAACTGTATCATCCCACGGTTCAAATTCAGAGCCGCCTGGAATCGGACCTGCTGAATGTTCTGGGGTCGCCGGTGCATCTGTCGAAAATGGTGATGAATCTGGTTTCCAACGCCGCCGAAGCATGCACCAAATCGGGTAAGGTGGACCTGACAACCACCAATCGATATCTTGACAGGCCGATCAACGGGTACGAAGATGTAAAAGATGGGGACTATGTGGTCCTTCAGGTCAGCGATACCGGCCAAGGCATCGCCCCCGAGGACCTGTCGCGGATTTTCGAGCCCTTCTACACCAAAAAGGTCATGGGCCGCAGCGGTACCGGACTGGGGATGGCCGTTGTCTGGGGAACGGTCAAGGATCATGATGGTTATATCGATCTGGAGAGCACCGTTGGGCGGGGCACGATGATTTCGATCTACCTGCCGGTCACGCGAAAAGAACCCAAAACACAAGATAAATGCCTGTCAACCAAAGAACTGGCCGGCCATGGAGAGCGGATTCTGATCGTCGATGATGTGGAGGAGCAACGCCAGATCTGTTCTCAGTTGTTGACAAGACTCGGTTATGTCGTGCATACGGCCGAAAGCGGTGAAGATGCCATATCGTTCATGCAGGCCCACACCGTGGACCTGATTGTCCTGGATATGATCATGGACCCCGGCATCGATGGGCTGGACACCTACAAGGAAGTCATACGCATCCGTCCCGGGCAAAAGGTACTGATTGTCAGTGGATTCGCCGAAACCGAACGTGTTGAGGAGATGCAGCGATTGGGCGCCGGTCAATATCTCAAGAAACCCTATACGCTTGAGAAGATCGGATCAGCCGTGAAGACTGAACTATCCAGATAATTGTTAACCGGAGTACCGATGCGATCATCCGCAAGCCATAATCCCTCCCCGTCCGACACATCCAAAAAGCAACCCGCCACCGAACGATCGGCCCTTTTTGTCGCCACCCTGACATCTTTCATGGGCCCCTTCATGATCTCCTCGGTCAATGTGGCCCTGCCGGCCATTCAGCACGAGCTGGAAATGACGGCCGTGGAACTGGGCTGGGTGGCCACCTCTTATCTGTTGGCCATGGCCGTGGCGCTGATTCCCGGGGGCAAACTCGCGGACATTCATGGCCGCAAAAGGGTTTTCATCATCGGGCTGGTGGTTTACACTATCGGCTCCACGGCGGCAGCATTTGCCGGAAACACAGTCATATTCCTTCTGCTGCGCGTCGTCCAGGGCCTGGGGGCGGCTCTTTTCGTAACCACGGGAATGGCTATTTTAACGTCGGTCTTCCCGCCCCACAAACGCGGCCAGGCTATTGGTATCGTCGTTTCCGCCGTTTATGTGGGACTTTCCGTGGGGCCCTTCGTGGGCGGGATCATGACCCAGCAATTCGGGTGGCGCAGCATTTTCGCGGTGATGCTGCCGTTGGGAATTCTCTCCATTGCCATCACGCGGGCTTTCCTCAAGGGCGAATGGTCCGATCCCAACAGTTGGCGGCTGGATATTATTGGATGCCTGATCTATATCGTGGCTATTGTCGCGTTGGTTTACGGAGCGTCCATTCTGCCCTCCACCATGGGATGGGCCCTGGTTTTGACCGGGCTTGTCGGATTGGTGCTGTTTTTCGTTCAGCAGCGCCGGACGCCCGAACCCGTATTCCAGGTGAGCCTGTTCATCGAGAACCGGCCCTTTGCATTCTCCAGCCTTGCCGCCCTGCTCAACTACTCGGCCACCTTTGCCGTAACATTCATGATGAGTCTTTACCTGCAATACATCAAGGGCATGACGCCCCAGGCCGCCGGATCGATATTGATGGCCCAGCCGTTGGTCATGGCTTTTTTATCCCCCCTGGCCGGGCATGTCTCCGATCGTATTCAGCCACGGTTCATCGCAAACGCCGGCATGGGAATGACAGCACTGGGGATGGCGGTTTTCACCCAGCTTTCCACCGATTCGGCCGTGTCGATGATTGTCGGGAACCTCGTCATGCTGGGGTTTGGCTTTGCGCTCTTCTCCTCGCCCAACATGAGCGCCATCATGGGGGCCGTGGATAAAAAGGACTACGGCCTGGCCTCCGGTACGGTGGCCACCATGCGCCTGCTGGGACAAATGATCAGCGTGGCCATCGCCACTGTTGTGCTCACTTATTTCATTGGTCATCGGATAATCGAGCCCGCAAACTACGACCGGTTCCTGGCCAGCGCCACAACCGTCTTCGCGGTTTCGGCGGTCTTATGCACCATTGGCATTTTCTTCTCCATGTTTCGGGGACGATTGCGGCAGGCATGACCATTTACTTAAAGAAAGGCAAACCATAATGGAAGAAATCAGAAATCTCGCCAAAGAACGCATGAAAGGATATTGCCGGGTATGCCCGATCTGTGATGGCCGGGCCTGTGCCGGAGAAGTTCCCGGCATGGGTGGCCTTGGCACGGCAAGCGCCTTTAAAGCCAACTTGCAGGCTCTGGCGCGGGTACGATTCAACATGAAGCTGATTCACGATGTAATCGAGCCCAATACGCGTATTCAATTTTTAGGTCATGGGTTGTCCTTGCCTTTGTTGGCCGCCCCGATCGGTGGCGTTTCCTTCAACATGGGCGGCAAGGTAAGCGAAGACGACTATATTTCCGCGATTATCAAGGGGTGCAAAGCGGCCGGCATCATGGGCTGCGTGGGTGACGGCGTCCCCGATTTCATTCACCAGTCCGGGTATGAAGCCCTGCGCCAGGCCGGCGGCATCGGGATTCCTTTCATCAAGCCATGGGAGGATGCCGAGTTTTATGAAAAGGTGGACAAAGCCCTGGCCGCCGGGGCGACAATGATCGGCATGGATATCGACGCCGCCGGGCTGATTACCCTGAAAAAAATGGGCCGGCCCGTATCTCCCAAATCACCCGCGAAACTTGCCGAAATTATCAAAAAGGTCAGCGCTCAATTCATTATCAAGGGCGTCATGACAGTTGCCGATGCGCGCATGGCCGTCGATGCGGGAGCCAAGGCCATCGTGGTCTCGAATCATGGCGGACGCGTGCTGGACCACACGCCGGGGGCCGCGGAAGTGCTACCCGAAATTGTCGATGCGGTTAAAGGCAAAATTATCATTCTGGCTGACGGCGGGATCCGCACCGGTGGCGATATCTTGAAATTATTGGCCCTGGGGGCGGACGCGGTCATGATTGGCCGGCCGTTTTCCGTTGCGGCCATGGGCGGGCTCGAAGAAGGAGTGACCCAATATATCCAGCAAATTCACCAGGAATTGAAGTCGGCCATGGTGCTGACCGGCACGGCGGATTTGGGCAACGTGGATCGATCTATCCTGCGGTGATTGTAGGCTCTTGAAAGCTATCGAATCGCCCGGGAACGGATCGTACCGGTCACGACATCCATTGTGTCCATGCCAAGGCCGATGCCGCCGCCTTTATCGGAAACGTCCATCCTGTAGGCAATGGACACCGCATCGAAATCGGCGTTCGCGGCAAAGGACCTTGAAAAACGAATTTCCCCCTCCAAGGTTCCCCTTGCCGGGGATACTGGAACCGTCTCCACGATGACTCCGTTTTTAATCAGTAGCAAAGTAAAAACGCCATTTCCATAGTATTGCCAAGTAAGCGATCCATGGTAGGTGGCCATGACGCCGAGAGTAAAACAGTCGGAATCGTTTTGCCTGGCTATTTGGTAATCGATGGCAAAGTTTTCGTCCCCGAAACTACATGTTGCCGGGAGGCCGCCAAGGGGACAGACCGTGGAGATGCCTGGCGTTATCGACCGTCCGACATACAGCGATCCACATGATGACACAAAACAAAATACCAACAGACCGATTGCGGTGGAAGCGCATAATCGATGCATCGTCCATTCCTTTTCAATGCAGATGGGTCGTCATTGGCCGTAATGACAATCAATTCATTCAATAACTTTTGACAACGATTTATCGATGATTTCTTTATATTCCCCCTTTTGTTTCATCCCATTTAATGTATCATTAAAACGAGACAATAAGACCGTTTGGTTGGCTACTTTTGGAAAGATAAGATATGTTGCATTGGTCGTAACGCAGGATGGGAGTTGGATTATTGCTTCATGAAATCGTTTTTTTGATAGCTGCATTCGCCCACTTTCTTTAATGGCAATTGCGCAATCAATTCGTTTGTACAACAACATACTGAAGTTTTGTTCATCATTTTTCACCTCTTCAACATAGAAAAAACTATTTTCTCTATAAGTATCAAATTCATTGCCATAACGCCATCCTCGGATTACACCTATTTTTTTCTTTCTGAAATCAATGAGACTTCTAAATATTGCCTTATTGTCTTTGTGAATAAAAAGAACAAGTTCCTCTTGAAACAATGCATCGGAATAATCAAATTTTTTTTGTCTGTCTAAGGTTTTGTAAATACCTGCGATTCCTGCAAGACCATTATCAGCAAGATGAAGGGCTCGTTTCCACGGCAGTGGGTTTATAACGACCGGAATTTGCATACGTTGAAAAACAGCTTGAATAATATCAGGATCTATTGTCCCAAAATTCAGTTGGATTTGAATACAGTTTTACCATTTGTAGCCAGTTGGACGCTCTTTGTTTACAAGCACATCATTCAGTCAAGATTATCTAAAGCTCCGCCAATAGGGCTCCCAGACAGTGATCGGTTGGGGTACTAAAGGTCGCTGACAAAGTATTGCACAAATCCTGTTATACAGGGTTTTAATGCATTACTTAATCAAATTGTACTGTGATTTTACTCGTCAAACATCAATTAAGAGTTTTAATATGATCAACATAATGTTCTATTATATCACAATAATATAAGCTTTTTAGAAGTATATGAACCTGAGAAGTCATCGTTTCGATCCACCCTCTTTTTGAATAGGTATTGCAGATAAATTTAGCTTAACCAATTGAATTTATTGGTTCCAACTGAATTTTGTTTCTATAGATCAGGATACAAGCCAGCTGCATCAATACCATTAGTGAACATAAAGGGAGGATTCCCTTCATCGACCGCAATGATTACCGGACCATTTCCGAAAGATGGCGAGCAACATAACAACGAAAATGCAACGATTATGATGCTTTTTTTCATGACTTACCTCACTCGCATTGATTCAAACGTAATCTATTGGAACATCGTATTGATTTGCTCCAAAGTCGGCATTTTTTTGGAGGCAATGTATGATACGCCCGTGCCACCATTTTTCGTCTATAAAAAACCTGAGTTAGGCGATTCAATTTTTGGTTCACATAAGAATTGCCTCCCAAAATTTGAAAATCGTTGGGTCTGCCGATCTCATCGCATCTACGGCGTTAGATGGCTTACCACATAGCCTGCTGTAGCGACAAAGACATCTGCCTTGTATATGCAGCAAGCTCGACAATCGCTTGATTTAGCAAAAAGAACGTTTAAGAATTGCGTCGACAGGAAAAGGCAATGCGACGGCAAGTCGCGTGGAAACAAAAAGGATCAATAGAACCCATTGAGGAAAAAACCATATAGTGTCCATCCACGAATGGCCAATTTGCCCGATATCGGTGTTGCACGAAAAATTTAATCCTCGGGATATCGACCATATGCCTCCGGTTAAATTTTTCGGGCGACTTGATCTCTACCAAATTTTCCTATTCGTGGATGGACACTATCTGAAAAACGCTGTTGAACAGATGCGCTTGATACCGTCGGCAAAGCTACTGATTTCATATAACGCATTCGCAATGAAATGCAAGATATCAATGCCGAGTTGTGTCCGACAGCAAGGAAACAACCCGGCCTTAATCATCGTCTCGGCCATGGGGGTCGCCCTGGCTCCCATGCTCCGTGTGGGAACCAGAGCGGCGTTCCTGTCCAAAACGATGATCAAGGCCAAAAATTGGTTGTTTGGAATTGGGCTTGGGTGCTTGTTATTTGGAGAAAGAGGCTTTTCGGAAGTGGTCGGAACGGCATTTAAATTCAATTCGCCCGTTCTTCATCGTGTGGATTTCGGTTGTGGTGCGGGTCAAGAAATCGAATTCGTGGGAAACCACTACATAACCGATGGAAAGATCGTTGAGGATACGGATAATTCTGTCCACCGTTTGTTCGTCCAGGCCGGTGGTCGGCTCGTCCAGCAACAGAACCCGGGGCCGCATGACCAATACCGTTGCCAGGGAGACCAGCTTTTTCTCCCCACCGGAAAGCTTGTAGGTAATGCGGTCCGCGAAGTCGCCAATGTTAAGCGCTTCAAGCATCTCGCGGGACAGGGCCACGGCTTCCTTGGGAGATTTGCCCATGTTGAGCGGCCCAAAGGCCACATCTTCGATAACCGTCGGTGAGAAGAGTTGATCGTCGGCGTTTTGAAACACGAACCCCAGTTTCCGGCGGGCCTTTCTGAAATCCGTTTCCCCGTTCATGGTCTGGCCGAAAAGGCGGAGCGTGCCGGAATCGGGCTTGTTGAGCCCCATGAGCAGATGCATGAACGTAGATTTGCCGCTGCCGTTGGGACCGATCAGCCCCACCCGTTCTCCGGCGCAAAGCCTGAAATCCAGCCCGTCCAGGACGCGTCCCCGCCCAGGGTAGGAAAAACTGATTTGGTCCAGTTCGATCAGGGCATCGCCGGATGCAGCCATTCAAATCCTCCAAGCACAATGAGGGTTAACATAAACAACCCCGCCCATATCATATCCGTGCGGGAAAAACAGAATTGATGAATGCAGTAAAACTTTCCCTTGAATCCCCTGCACAACATGGACTGGTAGACCCTATCGGCCCTTGCCAAAGCACGCACCAGCAGCATGCCGAACAGATAGGCATAGGTTTTATAGGTATGCAAATTGGTTTTGGGGATAAAGCCCCTGACCCGAATGGCGGTGTGCAGCCGCTGGTATTCCTGTTCCAGAACAAACACATAGCGATAGGCGATGAGCAGCAGGTAGACCAGCTTTTTGGGCATGCGCAAGCGGTGCAGCCCATGGCCCAGGGTGGCGATGGGCATGGTGGTTATCATGGCGATGAAAACCAAGAGGATGGCATTGGATTTAAGGGTGATCCGGGATGCCAGGAGCAATCCTTCCCGGGTGCATGCCAAAGGCCCGACGAGAAACGCGGGCGTTCCCTCGAAGGTGATCGGCAGCACCAGGAAAAGGATGACGTTAAACAGGTTGACAACGCTCAGCCGTTTGGTGACCTCCACCAGGGGCAGCCCTGAAATCAATACCAGACCCGCGGACAGAACCAACCCGGCGAAAAGTGTGGGAAACGCCATGGATACCGCCAAAAGGATTGAAATCAGGGTTGCAAAAACGATCCGCAGCCGTGGATCCAGGCGGTGCAGTACGGAATTCCCCTGGGCGAAGGATTCGCTCAGCATGGGCGATGGGCTCCGTGCTTCAGGTTCTTTTACGCCGGGAATTGACGTATGCGGCAACGCCCACCAGCCCGAAAATATAACCGATGCCTGCCGCGATGTTCCTCGGGTCCTGTCCGGAATGCTCCTTTTCCGACAATTTGCGGATAATGGGGCGCAATTTCTTATCCAATGCCTTTTCCACGACGGCTTGAATTTCCTGGGCCGAAAGGCCGGCGGCGACCTGTCCGTCGGCCGTTGGGGCCTCGGCCGCTGCGGTTTGCTGCGAAGCCGAAGCGGCAGCCGGGGCATCGTCATCGGGAAAGGCGGCGGCCACATCCTCCAAGGGGATAAGAATCTTGGCCTGGTGTCCCATGCCGGCATTGAGTTTGATGGTCAATGCGCATTTTTTGGGGATTTTGAAGGAGCATTCCCCGCTTTCGTCGGTGGTGGTGGTAAGCAACTGGCTGCCGGCATCGTCAAACACGACCACTTCGGCATCACTGGCGATATCACCGTTGCCAAAAGCCGCTTCAATGGCGACCGAATCGCCCTCCACCCAAGCGCTGGCGATAAACTTGTGGGCCAGTGCCGGAGTTGCCGCCGTTAGCGTAAAAAAGGCGGCCATAAAAATCGTCCAGGCAAAACAACCGATCGTTTTCGATGAATTAAATACTTTACCGTTATTCATTGGTTCATTCCTATCCTATGCTTTCACTGCCCGACATTTGCGAAAAACCGGGCAGTGCTTCCGGGTTGACCTTTTTAAGAAACGCCACGCAAAAGGCGGTAATGAATCCTTCGATGATCATTACGGGCACATGGGCGGTTACCACCAGGGTGGCCACTTCAAAGAAACTCTCTTCGGTGAATAAAAGGGATACGGCAACCATGAGGGCTGTCAGTAAAACCGACAACGCCCCGCAGGCAAAGGCCGCCACCGTGGCGACAACGGTATCTTTATGAATCAGCCGATGAAACAGGTAGTAGGTCACCAGGGCCGGGCCGGCCACATTGAATGTGTTCACCCCCAAAACAGTAATACCGCCGAATTGAAAAAACACGGCCTGCAAGGCCAACCCCACAAGAACGGCCGGAAAGGCCCCCCACCCCAGCATCAGCCCCAGAATACCGTTAAGCAAAAGATGAACGCTGGACGGACCGATGGGAACGTGAATCAGAGAGGCCATGAAAAAGGCCGCCGACAAAATCCCAACCTGGGCCATGCGGTCATAATCCAGTTTTTTCAATCCAATGGCAGTGCCCACGGCCGTCAGGGCGCCGCCGGTGAGAAGAACCGGTGCCGATAAAACGCCTTCCGAGATATGCATGACAGATCACTCCGTTACAGATGAAATTGAAAAAAAATTCGAGCCAATCAATCTATCGTTTTGGGGAAGCAGGCGAGGACGGCAAAAGGCCTTGAAGAAAAGATTCCGTGGGCGGATACATGGTCCTGAAGAGAAAGGGACGGTGTGTATCGATTTGCCGGTACTACTTAGCTCCCGAAGCGATAACCGGTTGTCCTGTATGAGAACTCTGCATACAGGATCTTTCATGTATTCAGGCAGGTTTTCTGACTTTCCCGCGTCTTCGAGCGCCTTCCCATTTCAGCAGTTGCAAACAGTGGCTAAATGCTCGATGACGTTCCCGGCATTGCCGGGCGGGATCACAGCGGCGGATCCGCCTCCGATTTACACGGAGTTCCCTATTAAACGTGCCTATATTGGACCTATCGTACCTGAACACACTCGGTTGGATTCTGCGAGGCAACCTATCCGGACACACAAAGGCTGGAACGTCGAATCAACCCTGTTTTTAATTATTAGAGCCGGTCGAGTTTGTCAATCGATTGAACGGCTCTCAAACACATCGCCGACAACAATCGAGCCCACCGCCAAACACTCCAGCCCAAAAGGCAGGTATCCCCCATACCCCACAACCGGTATCTCGAATATGTGAAAGCGCTGCACAAAAGGGACGGCGTATGTCCAACGGGCCAGGCTGTAATAGTTCCACAGTTCCCAGAAGAAGCCGCAGATCAAGGCAGCCAGGGCCGGCACCACCACCGGCCGCCAGTCACCGAACCGCAAAGGGCGCAGCAGGGTCGGACGGTTCATCATGGATTGCAGGGAGAAGATGATAAAAAGAGGAGACACCCAGAGCAGGGCGAAAAGCTGATCAGGGAAAATGCCGATCAGGGCCAGTCCCACGGCCGATAAAGCCAGAACAGTCCGGGGAATCCAGGGGGCGGTGGGCAATTGCAAAGGCTTACAACGGGTCAGGCCGGTTTTCAATGCGGGGAAGGTAAGCAACAAATCGATCATACTGATCACGGCGGGCAACACCGTGGCAAAAGCCAGGCTCGAGAAGAGAGTGTAGGCCGCCGGACCGAAATCTTCCACACCGGTGTAATACCAGTTCTGAACGAAACGGTTGAGATATTCGAAGAACCACCAGAACACGGCACTGACCGGAAAGAGCAGAAAAAAACGAACCGGCCGTCTGATTAGCAAGCAGGTTCCGCTGCGCCCTACGGTCAGCGCATTGAGAAAAAAGATAAAACCGGTCCACAACGGCTGAAAGGTGTGGCGCTGAAAAGGCTGAAACCAGGCAAACCGCTGCCAGGCGAGCCACCAGAAACACAAACAAGTGGCCAGTCCGATCCATCCCCACCAGGGAAAGGTTGCGCCGTCGATCCGTTTTTTATCCGCTTTGTGAAGACCGGCATGGCCATGGGCAATGGCCGCCGCAATCCCTTCGATCAAAAGCAGACCGGTGATGGCGAAAAAAAGAAACCACATTGGAGAAAACCCTGCGTGACAGACATATCGGGTGATCGGAGGAACTTCAAGATAGGGCGCCGGGTCACGGCCCGCCGCAAGAATGCCGATTAGAGGCAGAAGAAATAAAAACGGGATGACGAAAAGCCATCCGAATACGGGTATGTTTTTGGCTTTCTGCAATGCTCCGGGTTAATTAGGCTTTATCCTAATTTAGCTTTATATTTTCGCTCCGCCGGGAACCCCGAGATATTTTGCCCGAATGCGATCGAAATGCTTAACCAGCGCCTCCCGCCGCAATCCGGCCATTTCGACGGGATCCCCTTTTTTGAGGCAAGACTCGGTGGTATCGACTTCGTTTAGCATTTCACCGACCTCTTCCTGCCAGTCGCCTTTGTCCAGAGTCGTATACCAGAGTCTGAAGGTCAGGGTGTAAAGCTGCTCGGAAACGGCCTCCAGAACCGTATTGCCGGCGGCTTCATACAACACCCGGCGGAAACGGCTGTCAACATCCACCAGAGCGCCGGGCGCTTTCTTGCTTTTCAAAGCCGCGCAATCCTTACGGATGGCATGAACCCTTTCTATATGGGCATCGGTGGCCAGTTCGGCAGAGAGCCGCCCCACCTCGCCCTCGATTCCAAGGCGAGTCTGATAGGCCTGCATCATCTTCTGAAACTCGATCTCCGTGACCATGGTGCCGGTACGGGGGATAATTCGGGCCAATTCCTCCCAGGACAACCGGTAAAGAACCTCTCGCATGGGTGTCCGGCTGACGCCGAATTCCTTGGCAAGAACATTCTCGTTGAGGATCTGACCCGGCGCATACTCCAGAAAGAGTATCCGACGCTTGATTTCCCGATAGATTTCAGTGTTCATAAACAGCTTTCCCGAAACAAAATTAAGCATTTGATGCATCAAATGCATCTATATATACCAATGGTATTTAAAGAGCTTCGAAAAAGAGTATCAGGCAAATCGCCGTTAATCAATATCGACGCACTGAAAAAGCTTTTTAAATGCGTTTTCCATCGCCGGGCCAGTCCGTTCAGGCAGAAATCATCCCTCCGCATTGCTTGAGTTAACGACCGTGACATAGCGGCTCATCACCCAGCCGTAAGCGCCGTTAGGCAGCCGTACATAAAGCCAATCCGGCGCCGTGCCTTCTATGACAAGGCTATTCCCCTTGTAGAGCAATCCACTGACGCTGTGCTGCAACCCGGGGCCGGAGCGGACATTGAGTTTGTTGGCGGTTACCGCAACAACGCTTCCTGTCGAATACGCAGCAACCGAGCCACTGGTGACAACAGTGGTACTGGTCGGCTGTTCAACGACCTCGTAGCCGCTGGAAACCTGTCGGTAATAAATATTGTCATAAACGAAGTAGGTCATCCCGGCAACGAACAGGGAGGTAGCCAGGGCCGGCAGGCTCGGCACGATCAGCCCGAACGGCGGAATGACACTAACATATCCCCGTGGCCCCGGTTTGTAAAAATGACCGCCATGGTTCACATAGCGAACATTGCCATGCCTTATAACATGGCTTCCGGCTGGTGGATTCGCAAACGCCGGTTTGCCAACGCCGGCATGCGGATTCCTCATGGGCTGTCCATGGTGGCCGCCGCCTTTATTTCCCTGCCTGGTACCGTGGTTGTTTCCCTGTCTGATACCGTGGTTGTTCCCCTGGCCGCCTCCAGAGTTGTTCGCCGGACCGGATCCAGCTTGCTGCCCCTGACCGGCTCCAGGCTTATTTCCAGAGCTTGCCCCCCCTTTTTTCCCCTGTTCTGGCCATGGATGTTGCTGGGCCAGGGCAAAACAAGGGGCCAGCGTGCTGACAGCCAGAAAACAGGTCAATGCAGTAAAAATGGTAAAATTACGTATGCATATTCGTTTCATGCTTTCTTCTCCTTGACAGGTTATTCTTCCATCAATGTTACTACAAACCTGATATTGTTACATTTTTTAACAATCAAAACACTAACAAATGTAGTGTGCAAAATCCATGATGTCAAGAAGAAGAAAACCACTCAGCGAGCCATTCACATAGGTTTACAAAATATTGTTTTCGTCTTATTTTAAAGCTTTATTATGGTTCACTCCCTTTCAGGAAAGGTCTCCGAGAATGACTCAAGCGGCACTAATCGTGATTGATATGTTGAATGATTTCGTCGATGAAAACGGCGCTCTTTTTTGCGGGCCGGACGCACAGGCCATTATTCCCTTTGTTCGGGAACGCCTGGCAGCCCATCGGCAGGCAGGGAACCCGATTATTTTTCTGCAGGATGCCCATGCCGAAGACGACCTTGAATTCAACAAGTTCCCCAAGCATTGCGTGGCCGGCACCTGGGGCAGCCGGATTATCGAGGATCTTGCCCCCCGGGCCGGCGAGACCGTGATGCCCAAAACCCGCTACAGCGGTTTTTATGGAACCGATCTGGACAAATTTATAACCACGCATGATCCCGAGGAGGTCGAGGTCGTGGGCGTATGCACCTCCATCTGTGTCATGGATACCGTCGGCGGACTCGTCAACAGGGACTTTTCTGTGATCGTGCCCAAAAACGGGGTTGCCGATTTCGACGCCGACGCCCACAAAAACGCCCTCCTGCGCATGGAGCGGATATATGGAGCCATTGTCCGATGAATACCGACGACTTCCCCGGCCCCCTGTTTACCGACCTTTACGAATTGACCATGGCCGCCGGCTATTTTCACCGAAATCTGGATGAAACGGCCACGTTTTCCCTGTTCATCCGCTCTCACCCCAAGCGGAGCTATTTTGTGTCTGCCGGCCTGCAGCCAGTGGTGGATGCCCTGAGCAGGTTCCGCTTCAGCAAAGGGGAAATCGCCTGGCTGGCCGGCACCGGTCAGTTCGACAAGGCCTTCCTCGACCATTTGTCCGCCCTGCGTTTCACCGGTGATGTCATGGCCTTGGACGAAGGAGAAATCTTTTTCCCCAACGAACCGGTCATGGAAATCACGGCCCCCCTGATCGAGGCCCAGCTTCTGGAAACCTATCTGATCAACGCCATGGGATCGGCCTGCAATCTTGCCACCAAGGCCGCGCGGTGCGTACAGGCAGCCGGCGGAAGGCCCATTGTGGATTTTTCCTTGCGCCGCACTCAAGGCGTCCACGCCGGTATGACCGTTGCCCGGTCGAGCTATATCGCCGGCTTCACGGGAACCAGCAACGTGCTGGCCGGTAAACGCTGGGGGATTCCCACCTCCGGCACCATGGCGCATTCGTTCGTGACCGCTTTCGGATCCGAAATCGAGGCCTTCGAGGCCTATGCCGATCTGTTTCCGGACAACACCATCCTGCTGATCGATACCTACGACATTCTCAAGGGCGCCGAAAATGCAGTCACTGTGGCCAGGCGCATGGAACAAAAGGGACACACGCTGAAAGGCATCCGAATAGATAGCGGCGACATGGTGATCGAAAGCCAAAAGGTACGCCGTATCCTGGATGAAGCCGGCCTGCCCGAGGTGAAAATTTTCGCCAGCAACGGATTCGATGAGTATGTCCTGACGGATCTGTTCGAAAACGGGGCGTGCATTGACGCTTTGGGTGTGGGCACCCGCATGGGAGTGTCCGAGGATGCGCCCTACCTGGACATGGTTTATAAAATGGTGCGCGTGGGAAAACGGGATGTGCGCAAGCAAAGCCAGGGCAAGGCCACCCTGGCCGGCAAAAAGCAGGTTTTTCGCAAAACCGATGACGACGGCCGGTTTGACGGCGACATTATCGCCGCTCGTTGGGAAAACATGGACGGTGCCCATGCATTATTGAAACCGGTCATGCAAAACGGCCGGGCCACAGGGCAGCTGCCGGCACTTGAAAAGATCCGCGAGCGATTTGGTGAGAACTTTGCGCGGCTGAAGGATTGCTATAAGCTACTGGAGAGCCCTGACGTGTATCCGGTTGGGTTGAGCGAACGATTGGTGGGGATGCAAAATTAGTTTTAAGTTTTGATGAACTCGTAAAAAGTCGCCGTCCGGGCGGATTCGTAAAAATCCCGAGATCAAGGCTTGCGAATCCTGAGGAATGAGGCGTACTTATCGTACTCCGCAATGACGAAGGATGAAGCGTAACGCCGATATCGGGTTTTTTACGAATCCGTCAAGTTTGATGAACTCGTAAAAAGTCGAAAAAACAACCGCCTGAAATAATACATAAAATTGTTTTTCTAACTTGATAAATTGCTACCGTTGTGGTATGTATGTGCATATAAATTCAACTGGTTGTAAGGATTAATAATGATTCGCCACAACGATCACAAACAGCAGCAGCTTTTCGATCCCTGGGGCCATCTGAGCCCCAAGAGAAGGCAAATGCTTGAGCACTCATGGCCGGGGGTATTCCAAAAATTTATTCTCCCTGAGTTGCCTGTTAGCGAACTTAGCCCTTTTTTCAACTCCGGCTTTGGCCGGCCGACGAAAGACCTCTATATGGTCCTGGGCGTACTCGTCCTAAAGGAAATGCTCGACCTGACCGACTATGAGGCTATCGATCAACTGGCTTTCAATATTCAGTGGCACTATGCCCTTAATATCACCGAAGAGTCGGATTCGGCCAAATACATGTGTCCCAAGACCTTATGGAACATGCGCACGATCGTTGCCGAAAACGGGTTGGAAAAGACCCTGTTTAATGCTGGCACACAAAAACTGGCCGAAGTGTTCAACGTCGATGCTGACAAGCAGCGCATCGACTCTGTCCATATTCAATCCAATATGCGCAAACTGGGGCGCATCACGATCTTCTCGAACTCAATCCATAAGTTTTTAAAAAACCTGAAACGGCAACACCCATCCTTGCTCTCCACCATTGAAGATGCATTGATGGAAAGGTATCTGACGGAAAAAGCGCTATCGTGCTTTGCCATGGTAAAACCGTCCAAAAGCCAGAAAACATTGGATCGGGTCAGTACCGATTTGTACGCTTTGGTCCAGCAATTCCAGGATAACTTCGATGTCCAGTCGATGCATAGCTTCAAGTTGCTTCAACGCATTTTAGATGAGCAATGCACGGTTTCGCTTTCGGATGACGGTGTCGAAATTTCGGTTAAGGAAGCCAAACGGATTCCCTCCGATTCCCTGCAAAACCCTTCGGACCCGGAAGCCGGTTATAGCGGCCACAAAGGCCAAGGCTATCAGGTTCAAGTGATGGAGACTTATACGGATACCGACGATGCGGACGAAAAGGCGAAAACCTTGAATTTGATTACCCATGTCGAGGTCGAAAGCGCCCACGAAAGCGATGCGAACGCCCTGATTCCCGCTATCGAGTCTACCCAGGAAAGAGATCTTGGACCTCGGAAAGTCTTGGCGGATTCGCTTTATGGAAGCGACGACAATGTCCAAACCGCCAAGGACAAAGGCGTCGAAGCGATATCTCCTCCCATGGGCAGTGAGAAGGAAGGAACGCTCAACCTCGGGGATTTTGAAACGGGAAAATGCGGCAAGGTCATTCGTTGCCCCCAAGGCCATGCGCCCATCCACACCAAGAAAAAGAAGGATCGACACTGTGCCGCTTTTGACCTGAGCCATTGCGAAAACTGCCCGAACCGTGAGATTTGTCCTGTAAAGCCCGGTAAGAAGGCCTTTTCCTTTCGCTACAACGATAAGCAGTTGCGTATCGCGTTAAGACGAGAAGAAGTCCAAACCGACGAGTTCAAGGACTGCTATCGATGGCGAGCTGGAGTGGAAGCCACCATGAGCGAGTATGACCGACGAACCGGGGTAAAACACCTTCGGGTTCGGGGTATGAAATCTGTCCGCTATAGCGCTACCTTGAAAGCCCTCGGGCTCAACATATTGAGGGCCGCGGCGGTAATGGCGGCAATATTTGTCGGAATGCCTGACAATACTGCCTCAAGGTGCGGCCATGGAGCCGGTATTAGCGTTTTCAAAGAGCTGCTTCGAAAAGTGTTTACCGTTTTGGCCTGGTTGTTGACCCGGGCCAACTTATATCGGGCATATACCCATTAACTATTTTTTCAAGAAACGACTTTTTACGGGACTGTCAAGTTTTGATGAACTCAAAACAAGATCCCCACATACCCCACAAAACTGTCCCCCGGACTCTTGTCATAGCTGGACGCATACGCCAGCATTTCCGCCGTCTCCGCTCCCAGGGCCTTGCCGGCGGTGAGTGCCGCGGCAGCGGCGCCGGAACAACAGGCATTGTCATTGGCAAGCCCCTCATGGATGACATCCATCGCATCCATGCGCAGCATGGCATCGATGACGCGCCTGTCGTTTTCGTTTTTCGCCCATTCGGCGGCTTTCTGGCCGCACCCGTGATCGGTGAACCCGTAATTGGGACCATAATGGGTAAGATCCGTGGAGCCAATAACGGCGATGGCAAGATTTTGCTCGCGGGCGATCTCCACAACCGAACGCGCCACGGCCAGAGTCTCTTCACTGGGTGGAACGCCCATGGCCACAACCCGCGCATCGCCCATGAAATACTTGATAAACGGCATCTGCAACTCGATGGTGTTGTCCTGCTGAAATCGGGTTGTAGTCTCGATCTGGAATCTGTAGCGACGGGTTAACTCGCCTGCCAGAGCAGTGTCAACGGCCAACAGTCCGAAAGGCGTCTCCCAGCTTCCCTCGGGCATGATGAAGCGCGGGGACCGCCCGTGAAGGTGCATACCAAAAACCACCACCACATCCACGGGCGCCCCCATGGACAAACGATAAATGACATTGCAGGCCAGGCTTCCCGAAAAGTACCAGCCGGCGTGGGGGACAATGCCGCCCACGGGGTTTTCCATGCCGCGGGTGTGTTGTCGGCCCTCTTCAAGAAATGATTTGATCTGGGTTTCGCACTCCACCGCATCGGCCGGGTACCAGCTTCCCGCAAAAACGGCTTTTCTTAGATCCATGACAGCCTCCTGTGGCTTCGTTCTTTCGAGAATATGGTTTTATTTATAGTAATCGGCAATAGATGCCGTGACTTGTTTTTATAGGTTGACGAATCCGTCTAAACCGCGACTTTTACGAGACCATCAAGGTTGCTGATAGGAAAATGAATGGCGGACGGTTGCCGGCCCGCAACCTTCATGGCTTTTTAGAGGTCAGGGTCAAATTGACCAACGCCAGCAGTGACGTCCCCACGATCAGCAGAAAGGAAATGGCGTTGATGACCGGCGTGGAGCCGTCACGCACCTGAAGATAAAGGGTTATGGGCAGTGTCGCCTCGGAGCCGACCAGAAACAGGGTCGTATTGAAGTTTTCAAAAGACATCAAAAAGGCCACGGCAAAGGCGCCGAGAATGGCCGGCCGTAAAAATTTCAGGGTGATCAGCCAGATCACCTCCAGGCGATTGGCGCCCAGGTTAAGGGCCGCCTCTTCCAGGCTGCGGTCGAACTTTTTCAGCCGGGCCGAGACGACCAGAGTCACCAGGGT
Source organism: uncultured Desulfosarcina sp. (assembly GCA_963668455.2). Lineage (GTDB taxonomy): Bacteria > Desulfobacterota > Desulfobacteria > Desulfobacterales > Desulfosarcinaceae > Desulfosarcina. The sequence goes on along the minus strand of CAXXOY010000004.1, from coordinate 79,589 downwards.
CGAGATAAAGGAAAACTGCCCCAGAACCACCAGCCAGAATCCCGGCCGGAAAAGGGCGACGTCCAGATTGAAATGATTCTCGAAAAACATCCCCAGGGTATTGGCAAACAGCAACAGGGAGATACCCAGGATCACGCCGGGGATGACCAGCGGCGCCAGCATCAGAAAATAGAGCGCCTGCTTGAACCGAAAGTCCTCCTGCTCGAAAAGAAACGCGCCGCAGGTGCCCACAACCGTGGAAAAAATCGAGACCCAGAAGGCCACCTTGAAACTGACCCAGATGGCCGACAGGTTCACCGAATCGTGAAAAAGCCCGACCCGCTCGGGAAGATCGGCAAAAAACCACTCCAGGGAAAACCCTTTCCAGGGCAGGGCCGGAAACTGGGAGTCGTTGAAGGCCAGGATGCAGGTAATGAAAAGCGGCGCAAAGAGGAAGACGAAAAACAGGATCACATAGATCTTGAACCCCAGGGAGTAAGAGCGCGAATTGGGAAGCGAACGAATCATTGAACCACCTTACCGAGCCGTTGGCCGGTCAGTTTGAGCCCGACCCAGATAATGGTGGAGGATAGCACCAAAAGGAGAAAGCCAAAGGCCGCCCCTTGGTTCCAATTAAAGCTGGCAATAAACTGATTGTAGATTTGTTCGGTGAACCAGAGCGAGTTTTTGCCCCCGATCAGGTTGGGCGTCAGGTAATTGCCCAGGGTCAGCATGAAGACCACGATCCCGCCGGAAACGATTCCCGGCATGGCATGCGGAATCACGATTTGCCGCACTATGGAGAAAACACCGCCGCCCAGGTCATAGGCCGCCTCGATCAGGCTATCGTCAAGGCTTTCCAGAACTGAAATCAGCGGCACGACCATGAACAGCATGGAGGTATACACCAGCCCCATGACCATGGTTATGTCGTTGTAAAGCATCTCGATGGGTTTGTTCATCAGGCCCAGACGTACCAGGACGTGGTTGAGAACCCCGCTTTCGCGCAGCAGGATCATCCATCCGTAGACCCGGACCAGTTCGCTTACCCAAAACGGCATGAGCAAAAGCAGGCTTAAAAACCCGCCGTAACGGGGAGAAACCACCTTGGTGATATAAAAGGCCACCGGCAGGGAAACGGCAAAGGTGATCCCGGTCACCAAAATGGCGTAAACGGCGGTACGGGCAAAGGTCTGCCAATAGATGGGCTCGTTGAAAAAGTTAATATAATTCGAAAGGTTCCACACCATATCGCCGTAATCGTTTTCCCCGCGAAAGGACATCAGCAAAAGATCGATATGCGGCAGGACAATCAGCAGAAACAGCCATAGCAGCACCGGCGTGACGAAGATCAGAAAAGGCAGTGAAAATCTTGTGCGACGTGCGTCCATGGCGGGTTACTCCCGAAAACAGGAAGCCGACCGGGCATTCCAGCCGACATCGACCCGGTCGCCGGCCTTCAGGTAGTCGTACTGCCGGTTCTGGGGTAAGGCAATCATCAACTCCGCCTCGCCCCCTTCCGGCGTGGCCAGAAGGCGGCTGTTGGCGCCGTCGAAAAGGATGGACTTGATGATCACGGTAAGACGATTGAATCGCTCCTCACTGTTTTTCGGAGCGATGATGATCGCCTCGGGGCGGACAAACAACGAGATCTTTTCACCAGGCCCCGGCCCCTTGGGCAAAGGCGCGTGAAGCCGCCGGCCATCGTCCGTGACCACGGTGCAGCACTCACCGTCACTATCGCCCAGACGGCCGCTTAAGGTGTTGTTGTCCCCCACGAATCCGGCCACGAAAGGCGTTTGCGGATTGGCGTACAGGTTGCGCGGCGTATCCACCTGCTCGAAAACACCGCCGTTCATCACCGCCACGTAATCGGACATGACCAGGGCTTCGGACTGGTCATGGGTGATATACACAAACGTGGTTCCCACCTGGGCCTGAAGCTTTTTCAGCTCGACCTTCATTTGCTCGCGAAGCTTGAGATCCAGGGCGCCAAGGGGTTCGTCCAGAAGCAGCACCGCCGGGTCGAGCACCAGACAGCGGGCGATGGCCACGCGTTGTTTCTGCCCCCCCGAGAGCTGATCGATCTTCTTGGCGCCAAAGCCGGGAAGCCCCACCCGCTCCAGAATATCGTCCACCTTGCGGCCGACATCGGCCTTTTTCTCCTTGCGCCGTTCCAGACCAAAGGCGATGTTCTGGGCCACGGTCATCATTGGAAACAGGGCCAGATGCTGAAAAATCAGATTTACCGGCCGGCGGTTGGGGGATAACCCCGCCATATCGTTGCCGCGGATGATTATCTTTCCCCGGGTGGGTTCGAGAAAGCCGGCAATCATTCTCAAGAGGGTCGTTTTTCCACACCCCGATGGTCCCAGAATGGAGAAAAAACGCCCCTCTTCCACGGAAAAAGAGATATCTTCCACCGCGGTGAACGATCCGAAGGTTTTGCTTACGTTTTCTACGGAAAGATCGATTTGCATAACTTTGTTAGTTTGATGCCTTGACCTTATCTAATATCAACCCCTCCATCGATTCCAGCTTGGCGGGCACCGGTGGATACCATTTGATATTGTCGATGTCGGCCTGGGAAAAAGAACGTTTGAAGTTGTCCTTGACCTCCGCATCGTAGTATTCGATGGCACCGTTCGAAGCGGTTCCGTATTTTTCCTTATTGGTGAAAACGGCGGCGTTTTCTGGCCTCATCATGAAATTGATCCATTTGTAGGCGGCCTCGACATTTTTAGCCTTGGCGGGAATGGTAAAGGTGTCGATCCATCCCAGGGCTCCGCTTTTGGGGGCCACGAAATCGATGTCCGGATTTTCAGCATGTAATTTCCATCCGCCGTTATCCCAGGCCATGGCCACGTAGACCTCTTCCGACCGCATGGATTGCAGCAATGAATCCCCGTTGGCCCAGTAATTCTTTACCAGCGGTTTGCCGTCGATTAATTTCTGGCCCACACGATCCATCAGTTTTTTATAGCTCTTGGGGTTGGTGTAAAGCACGAAAGGATCCTGCTGCATGGAAAAGGCGATGCCGATCAAGGTCGGACGTTTAAGGCGGTAACTGATCCGGCCGGTGTAGGCGGGGTTCAGCAGATCCTTGTAATCCGTGGCTTCGGGGGCATACTTACGGTTGACGATCAGACCGGAGGTACCGTAGACATGCGGCACGGCGTAACTCTTGCCGTTCACCAGGGTGTTCTTCTGAACCGCCTTGAGCATGGAGGGCACGATCTGAGCGGCATCCACCTTGGAATAATCAATGGCCTGATAAAGTCTGAATTTCTTCTGAACCGAGGCAATGCGGTCCTGGCTGGGCTGGGCCAGATCGAAACCGGCTCCACGGGTGGCCCTCAGTTTGGCGATCATCTCTTCATTATTCGAATACGTGGGTTTGACCGTGATTCCCGTTTCCTTTTCGAACTTGTCGATCAACACCTTGGGCGCATAGCCCTGCCAGGTGAGCAGTTCAAGGGTTTCGGCCTGGCAGGTCAGGGCGAATGACAGGACCAGAACGGCGGTTAAGCAGAACAACGATGTTTTTTTCATTTTTTCTCCTTCGCTTAAAATCAATTGCATATTGGTGGATTGGAGCGCGATAAAAGAAAACCTCGAAGATCGACCCACGATCTAAGCCTTGGTGCCTGCTGTGAGCGACAAGCTGAATTTCTTCTACCGGTTATATTGCCATGGTCGTTGGCCGTCAATATAAAACCCGATCATTGTTAGCAGAGGGTTAAGCAATAAAAAAACAACAAAGGGATCTTTTGACGCCATTGAGCAGGGGGTTGTTGTAAGTGCGATTGACGAGCGCGTCGGCCTTTTGTGAGGCGCGATTATATTCAATGCCTTACCCTGCTCTCCCCCCAGGCGATACTGTTGACATAAGAAATAATGGGACTGTTGGGAACGGCTCCAGCCGCAATTTGAGCTGCGAAGCAACCGATGTGCGTTCCTTCTTCCCTCGGAGAGAAAAGGACAGGATGAGGGGGTATACCTTCACAAACGCAGCACACCGGCGCCGGCGGCCTGGGAGGCCACGTGCAATTTGGTGCGTTTTCCCTCAACCACCGAGGCCAAAACCGCCATGGCTTTGTCCGGTGTATTGTTTTCCTCGCTTAGATGAGCCAGAACCACGTGGCTCAAGCGCTCGTGCATGAGGGTTTCCAGAAGCAGGGCGGCGTCTTCATTGGACAAATGGCCGCTGCGGCCTTTTATGCGTTGCTTAAGGGGCCAGGGATAAGGGCCATCGATCAGCATTTTGGGATCATGGTTGGCTTCGAGAATCAGGGCATCGCAGCCGGTAAGATGGTCCTCGACCATTTTGGTGACGATTCCCAGATCCGTGGCCACCCCCACCTTGGTGCCGTTGCAGCGAATCGTGAAGCCCGTCGGATCAGCGGCGTCATGGGAAATGGAAAAGGGATGAACGGCAAAATCGCCGACCGAGAACGACCGACCGCAATCAAACGGCCGCACATCCTTCAGCTTGCCCACGACTTTTTGGGATGCCTGAAGGGTGCCATCGCTGATATGCACCGGCAGGTCGAACCTCCGGGCCATGACCCCCACCCCCCGGATATGATCGGTGTGCTCGTGGGAGACCAGAATGGCGTCCAAACCGGCAGGGTCCAGGCCTCTTAACGTCATGCGCCGCTGCAGCTCCTTGCCGGAAAGCCCGGCATCAATCAGGATGCTGGTTCGGCCGTTGGAGATATAGGTTGCATTGCCCTTGCTGCCGCTGGCCAGGACACAAAGCGTCAAGCCATGCTGTGAATCGAGAGGGGCCGGTTCTTTCATTTCAACGCCCCGTGTGGCCGAAGCCGCCTGTGCCGCGGTCCGTTTCGTCCAGTTGTTGAACCACATTGACCCACGCCCGATACACCTTTTGGATGATCATCTGGGCGATGCGCTCCCCCCGTTTGATGGTCACCGCTTCCTGGCCGAAATTGATCAGGGCGACTTTGACCTCTCCCCGGTAATCGGCATCGATGGTGCCCGGCGCATTGACAACCCCTATACCGTACTTCACCGCCAAACCGCTGCGCGGCCGAATCTGGGCCTCGAACCCTTCGGGCAATGCCATGGCAAATCCGGTGGGCACCAGAAAAATCTGGCCGGGCGAGAGAATCAGGTCTTCTTTCAGGGCGGCGCAGATATCCATGCCGGCGCTGTTTTCCGTCATGTAACGGGGAAGCGGTAAATCCGCATCGGTTGAAGGGTTTAATTTGAGAAAATCAATGCTGGGTATCGAATCATCCATGATGCCTGCCTGTATGGGTGCAGCAATAGAAAAGAATTGTCGGGTGTGCCTGCCCGTTGGTTACCACAAGGAGCATCCCCGGGACAAAGAAAAAATCAAAGGAATGATTAAAAGTCGATCAAGGCGGATAGATCGGTTCGGTCGGCCCGGCTACCCAGCATACCGACCGCCGGCCGGCCATTTCCCCAGCGCTGGTTCGCCAGAGTGAGCAGTTCATCGGGCGTGACGGCATCAATGCGGTCAATGACCGATTGCATGGGGATAAAGCGCTCGAATAAAAATTCGTTCTGGGCAAGACGCATCATCTGGTTGTCCGGGCTCTCCTCGGCCATGAGCAGGTTGCCCTTGGTGTACTCTTTGGCATCCTCAATCAAATCGACCGGCACCGGCTCGCGCTTCAGACGCCGAATCTCTTCCATGATCAGCCCGGTACACTGCGCCACATGGTCGGGGGAGACCGCGGTACAGACGCAAAGCATGCCGGTGTCCGAATAAGAGGCCAGAAACGAGTAAATCGAATAAGCCAAACCGCGCGTTTCGCGGACCGTCTGGAACAGGCGCGAGCTCATGTTGCCGCCCAGGATCGTATTGAGCAGCGATGCGGCAAAGCGCCGCGGGTCCGTGGACGAAAGTCCGGGAAAACCCAGGCAGAGATGGGTCTGCTCAATGTCGCGATTCAGGCTCAGCGTGGCCGAGCCATCGGCGGGCGTGCTGCGCGGAGCGAACCCGGCTCCCGGCGAAATGGCCGAGAAAACGGGCCCCAGCATATCGACCAGCGCATCGTGGTCCAGGTTGCCGGCGGCCGTGATCACGATACGATCCGGCTGGTAAAGGCGTTTGAAAAAGCCCTTCACGGCGTTGCTGTCGAACGCCATAATGTTCTCGCGGGTACCGAGGATGGATCGGCCCAGGGGATGCTGTCCCCAAAACGCCTCTCCCATCAGGGTATGGACATACTCCTCCGGACTGTCCTCGACCATGCCGATCTCCTGAAAAATGACCGGCCGCTCGCGCGCCACTTCCTGTTCGTCAAAAACCGAGTTGAGAAAAATGTCGGAAAGAATATCCACCATGGTGGATAGTTTGGTGTCCAGCACCCGGGCGTGATAGCAGGTGTGCTCCAGGGAGGTGTAGGCGTTGGTCTGACCGCCAATGGCATCGAACTCCTTGGCGATCTGAAAGGCACTGCGTTTTGCCGTGCCTTTGAAAATCATATGCTCGATGAAATGCGACAGACCGCTTTCGGTATCGCTTTCGTCCCGGGCACCCACATGAACCCAGACTCCCATGGAGACCGAGCGCACGTGGGGCATGGACATGGAGACGATACGGACGCCGTTGTCCAGAACGGTTTTATTGATCCTGGGTTTTTCGCTCATCTTCCAGAACGGCCTTGTGGCTGAGGCGGATCTTGCCGTCCTTGGAGATTTCCAGGACCTTGACCTTGAGCATATCCCCTTCCTTGACCACATCGGTGACTTTTCCCACCCGATGATCGGCCAATTGACTGATATGCACCAACCCGTCGGTGCCGGGGACAAGCTGAACGAAAGCGCCGAAATCAGTGGTCTTGACCACCTTGCCTTCGTAGGTAACCCCCACTTCGGGTTCCATGGTCAGGGATTCGACTTCCTGGCGGGCAGCTTCGCCATCCTCGGTGGAGGTGGCCGCGATCTTCACCAGGCCGCTGTCGTCAATCTCTATTTTGGTATTGGTTTCGCTCTGAATGGCCCGAATAACCTTTCCTCCGGGGCCGATGACGTCACGAATCTTGTCGGGGTTGATCTTAATGGAAATGATTTTGGGGGCGAACGGCGAGATATCATCGCGCGGTGTTTCAAGCGCCGCCAGCATCTTATCGAGAATGTGCATCCGACCGGCCTTGGCTTGCTCCAGGGCCTTTTCCATGATTTCACGGGAAAGCTCATGGATTTTGATATCCATCTGCAGGGCCGTGATGCCCTCGCTCGTTCCGGTGACCTTGAAGTCCATGTCACCGGTGTGGTCCTCGTCTCCCAGGATATCGGAAAGGATCACCACCTGGTCGCCTTCCTTGACCAGTCCCATGGCGATTCCAGATACCGGCGCCTTGATTGGCACGCCGCCGTCCATCATGGCCAGGCATCCCGAACAGACGGTTCCCATGGAAGAGGAGCCGTTGGACTCGAAAACTTCGGAGACCAGCCGGATGGTGTAATCGAAATCTTCCTTGTCCGGCAGCACCTGTTTCAGGGAACGGCCGGCCAATGCCCCGTGGCCGATGTCACGACGGCTGGGTGAGCCGACCCGTTTGACCTCTCCCACTGAATAGGGCGGGAAATTGTAGTGCAGCATGAACGGCCTATTCTCCTCGCCGCTCAGGGTTTCGACGCGTTGCTCATCACCGCCCGAACCCAACGTCAAAATGCCGAGCACCTGGGTCTCGCCACGAGTAAACAGGGCACTTCCGTGGGGTCTGGGAAGAACACCGACCTCGCAGGTAATGGGGCGAATTTCATCAAACCGGCGGTTGTCTATGCGACAGCCCTCCTTGAGGATCATGTCCCGGCAGATCTGTTTCTGAAGATCACCGAGAATGGCGCTGATTTCTCCGCGCCGCTCTGCAAATTCTTCACCCAATTCCTCGATCACCTGATTCTTTGCCGCGCGAACCGCTTTTTGGCGTTCGATTTTTTCGGGAACGCCCAGCGCTTTCCTGAGTGGTGCGGTGGCTTTTTGGGTGAGGGTTTCCACCAGTTCCGGGTCTTTCTCGGGGGGCACAAAGGGGCGCTTTTCCTTGCCAATGGCCTCCTTGAGTTGTTCCTGAATATCGATCAGGGGTTGAAGCGCCTGATGCCCGAAAAAAATGGCTTCGAGCATTTCCGCTTCGCTGACCACATCGGCGCCACCTTCCACCATGACCACGCCGGTACGCGAACCGGCGAGGATGATGTTCATGTCGCTTTCGTCGATTTGCGCGAGCGTGGGGTTGGCCACGAGCTGGCCGTCAATACGGGCCACGCGAACCGCGGCGATCGGACCGGCAAAAGGGATATCCGAAATTTCCAGCGCCGCCGAGGCCCCAACCATCGCCAGAACATCCGGGTCGTTCTCCTGGTCCATGGAAAGGACCGTCGCGATGACCTGGGTTTCATGGCGGTAGGCTTTGGGGAAAAGCGGCCGGATGGGCCGGTCGATCAGGCGGGCGGTGAGGGTTTCCTTTTCGCTGGGACGACCAATTTCACGGCGGAAATAGTTCCCCGGAATACGGCCGGCAGCGTATATTTTTTCCTGATATTCAACGGAAAGCGGCAGGAAATCCGTATCCCTTTCGTCGTTGGCGGAAACCACCGTCACGAGGAGGACGGTCTCGCCGTACTGAACGACCACCGAGCCGGAGGCCTGTTTGGCCACTTTTCCTGATTGGATGCTGAAGGATTTACCCCCCACATCCGCCTTAAATGTATATTCCATTCGTAATTCTTCTCCTAAAAAAAATGGCGGCAATCAAACGGCAGCGATGCGCTGTCGTTTCAAAAATCCTTAGCGCCGCAAACCAAGGGTTTCAATTATGGATCGATAGCGCTGAACGTCGTTGCTTTTCACGTAATTGAGCAACCGGCGGCGCTTGCCGACCAGCATCAACAGGCCCCGACGGGAATGATGGTCCTTTTTGTGGACTTTCAGATGCTCGGTCAGATAGGTAATGCGATGGGTCAGCAGACCGATCTGGACCTCCGGCGAGCCGGTGTCGCTATCATGCTTTTTGTATTTTTCGATGAGCTCTTTTTTAATTTCTGCGTTGAATGCCAATGTTCTGGTCCTCCTTGAATCGTTACGTATTGTCTTTGTAAAGGGTTGCAGGCATCAAGGGCCAAACCCTCGGCCACGCCGTATTTTATATGAATTTTTAACGCGATACCGCGATCTGTACGTTATTACCTTTACACTGAAAAAACACAACAATAATTATAACTGCCGGGCGGTTGGGCATCACTCATGACCGCCAGCAACCGCTTGTTTCTATCCACCACTTTGAAAAAGCCGCCATCCGAAACCCGTGGCCGCTCCACAAAATCATCCGCCAACAGAGGCACGCCATGCCTGACTTTATCGGCCAGCCCGTCGCCTGCCACCACCTGCGGCATGGACGGCATGGCCGTGTTCATGGGAATCACGGTTTGTTCAAGGCGCCCCTCGCGCTCCAATTCGGTCAATTGCTCGAGTTGCCAGGCATCCTCGATCCCGAACCCGCTGCTTTCATCCCGGCGCAACCGTTTCAAGTGCCCGCCGCAGCCCAGGATGCTCCCCATGTCGGCGCACAGGGTGCGGACATAGGTTCCCGACGAGCAGGAAACCGCCAACCGTACGTCGGGAAGGTCAATGGAAAGAATTTCCATCCGATCCACGCGGACTTTTCTGGCCGGTTTTTCCACGGCCTCCCCCCGGCGGGCAAGCTTGTAAAGCGGCGTGCCCTTGTGCTTCAAAGCCGAGTACACCGGCGGGATCTGTTCGATTTCGCCAACGAATGTTTTCGCCGCCGCAAAAATCGCTTCGGGTTCGATCCCTTCCCAGGGGCGTTGTTCGACAACGGTTCCGGTGGCATCCTGGGTGTCGGTGTCCGCCCCCAACACCATGCTGGCGGTATACCGTTTGTCCCCCTTGAGCATGAACCGCGCCAGGCGCGTGGCTTGATTCAAACAGCAGACCAGCACGCCGGTGGCAAAAGGGTCCAGGGTTCCCGCATGGCCCGTCTTGCGGGCGCCGAACAGTTTCTTTACCCGGGCCACGACCCCTGCCGACGATACCCCCTCGGGTTTATCGACAACAACGATCCCGCTTAATTCAGATGACATGGTTTTCCGAAACTGTCGGACAACTCGTAAATCTTCTGCTTCAATTCCGCAAGGCTCGAATCCACGGAGAAACCGGCGGCCCCGGCATGCCCTCCCCCATCGAATTTGCTGGCGATGCTGGCCACATCCACACCGCCGTCCGAACGCAGACTCACGTGATATTTCATACGGTTGCGCCGCCCGTTACCACCTTCAGTCTCGTGGATCAAGGCGGCCACCTTGACGTCGCGAATGCGCCGCGCATAGTTGATCAGTCCGGCGACGTCCTCGGGCTGTGTATCCGTTTCTTTAAGCATATCCTGCGTAACGGTCATCATGGACAGGTAGCCGTTATTGGATATCTCGATGGAGTCGAGTGCCAGGTTGAGCAACTTGATACGCCCCAAGGAGTAGGCGCCGTACACATGCTGGGAAACCGTGGAGGGTTCCACGCCGGCGCTCATCATGGCTTCGCAGATCCTGAAGGCCGCCTGATTCGTATTGGAAAAACGAAACGACCCCGTATCGGTCAGGATGCCCGTATAAATCGCCGTCGCCATGGCTTCATCCACCTTCAGGTTCATTTTTTGAACCAACCGGTAGACAATCTCGCATGTGGCACAGGCCTCCTCATCCACCAGTTGAAAATGTCCGAAGCGCTTGTTTGTACTGTGGTGGTCGATATTAACAATCGTCGGTATGGCGGCGATAGGATCAACAGCTTCCCCCACACGCCCGAGCACACCGCAATCAAGGATCACGGCGGTATCGAACCGTTGCCAGTCGGTCAGCCTTTTTTGAATACGGTTTACCGCGGGCAAAAACCGATAGACCTCCGGAATCGAACTTTCGTTGTAAAGCACCACCTTGCATCCAAGTTGTTCCAGGGCGTTTCCCATGGCCAACAACGAGCCGATGGCATCCCCGTCAGGTTGTGCATGCGATGCAAGAAGAACGCGCTCACTATTCGCCAGATGTCGGATTATCTTTTTCATTATCGTCTGTTAACGATTTCAGTACTCGGTTGATGTGGTCCCCGTAATCGAAGGACCCATCGTAAAAAAACTTTAAATCCGGCATGTACCGAAGCCCCAGCTTCTTGGCCAGCTCACGTTTGATAAAACCCTTGGCTTTATCGAAGCCGTCCAGAATCGCCTCTTTATCCGCGCCGTTATGCACGCTGAAATAAACCTTGGCGATACGCAAATCCCTGTTCAGGGTTACTCCGGTAATGGTTGCCTTGGCCAGTCGCGGATCTTTGACATCTTTTTGGATGAGTTCGGCCAGCGCCCGCTGAACCTGCCCTCCCACACGATCCGCTCGGTTAAATGATCGATTTGCCACGAATATTACCTACCCACACCCCGGCTCTCCCTCACCATCGAAGAACAAGCCGACACGATGCCATTCACATGGAAATAATTTCAAGCTGGCTGTCAATCATTTCGGCCAGCCCGAGGTCTTCCGCAAAATTAAATAATTTATCGAGTTTGGCGTTGATCAGCTTACGATCATTACCGGTCAGACTGACGCCGATCACGATACTCTGGTAAATATCATTATCGGCCACCTCCGCCACCGACGCGTTGAACTGGTTGCGAATCCTGGCGATAATGGACTTCACCACCCGCCGCTTTTCCTTCAGCGATCTGCATTCGTGAAGTCTGAAAACCATGTATCCGGCGCCAACGACCATTTTTCCCCGTTACTTCACTTCCGGCCGGATCTCTTCCATGAAATAGCTTTCGATCACATCGCCGACTTTGATGTCGTTGAAGTTTTCAATGCCGATACCACATTCGTAGCCGGATTGAACTTCCTTGACGTCGTCCTTGAATCGTCTGAGGCTGCTGTTCTTGCCCTCGTAGGTAATGATGCCGTCCCTCAAGAGGCGCAGCAACTGCCCCCGCCGGATCTTGCCGTCGGTGACGTAACAGCCTGCAATGGTACCGATTTTTGGCACGTGGAAGGTCTGGCGGACTTCGGCGCGACCCAACACGCGTTCTTCGAAGATGGATTCCATCATACCCACGATGGAATCCTTGACCTCTTTAATGACATTGTAGATCACGTTATGAAAACGCATATCCACATTTTCTTCAGCGGCCAGTTCCTGGACCTTTGCATTGGGCCTTACGTTGAATCCGATAATAATGGCATTGGAATTCGCAGCCAGGAAAACATCCGATTCGGTGATCGTACCCGTAGCGGCATGAACCACATTGATGCTGACCTCGTCGTTGGAGAGCTTGACCAGAGAATCCCGCAGGGCCTCGATGGAGCCGTCCACATCGGCCTTGATGATCAGGTTGAGGTCCTTGACCTCGCCCTTTTGCATCTTCTCGAAGAGTCCTTCAAGGCTCAGGCGATTGGTTTTGGCCAGTTCCTTGGAGCGCTGTTTCTGAATCCGGTGCTGGCTAACCTGGCGGGCGTCTTTTTCATCGGCCAGAGCCACCAGCTCGTCACCGGCCATGGGCACGCCGGAAAGCCCCACGATCTCGACCGGCATGGAGGGGCCGGCCGATTCCACCGTCCGCCCCAAATCGTCTTGAAGGACACGAATCTTTCCATAATGCATGCCGCAGACCACGGAGTCCCCGGCACGCAAGGTGCCTTCCTGCACCAGAACCGTAGCGACCGGCCCACGTCCCGAATCCAGTTTGGCCTCCACCACATGGCCGCTGGCCAATTTGTTGGGATTGGCCTTGAGTTCGAGAAGTTCGGCCTGCAGCAGAATCATCTCGAGCAGTTCGTCGATACCGCTCTTTTGCTTGGCCGACACTTTGACAAAGATCGCGTCGCCACCCCAGTCTTCCGAAACCAGGCCGTGCTCGCTGAGTTCGCGCTGCACCCGGTCCGGGTCGGCATTGGGCTTGTCCATTTTGTTGATGGCCACGATAATCGGCACACCGGAAGCCTTGGAGTGATTGATGGCTTCCACCGTCTGGGGCATGACCCCGTCGTCCGCGGCCACAACCAGCACGACAATGTCGGTAACCTTGGCGCCTCGCGAGCGCATGGCGGAAAAGGCCTCGTGCCCCGGCGTATCCAGAAAGGCAATCACGCCTTTTTCGGTCTGCACGTGATAGGCGCCGATGTGCTGGGTAATACCACCCGCCTCGCCCTCGGTTACCCGGGTCTGGCGAATCACATCCAGAAGCGAGGTCTTGCCGTGGTCGACATGGCCCATGATGGTGACAACCGGCGGCCTGAGTTCCAGTTTGTCGGGATCATCAGCTTCCGTCTTCTTGAGCACCACCTCTTCTTCAAAGGATGCCTTTTCAACTTCATAGTCGAATTCGCCGGCCACCAGGACCGCCGTATCATAGTCGATGGTCTGATTGACCGTTGCCATGACTCCCATGCCCATGAGCTTGACGATCATCTCATTGGCCTTGATGCCCATTCGTTTTGCAAGTTCCGACAAAACGATGGTTTCATCCACCTTGACCCGGCGTTTAATGGCCTTGGCCGTGGTAATCTGTGTTTTCTGGCCCGCCGCGGCCATTTTCTGTTTGCCGCCTTTGCGTCCTTTGCGATCACGTGCTTTCCCGCTATAAAGAGCAGCTCCCTCGACGATCTCCTTCTTCCGGAAGCCGCCTTTCTTCTTGGTAAAGCGCCCTTCTTCACCGGCGGCACTTTTCTTACGCCACCCTTTTTTCTTTTTCTCCTTGGCACTCACCGGTGTATCGCCGTTTTCCGGCACTGGCCGAGGCTTTCGATCCTCGGGACCGCTTGGCGTGACCAGGGATTTAACCGGTTTGGTGGGCAATTTGATGATCTTGGCCGGCATGTCCTTCTTGCCCTTCTTCGGTTTGGCGGCGGTAGCCTTGGGCGCTTTGCGGGCAGGCGGCCCGGCGGGGGGGGCAGCGGCCTTAGGCGGCGTTTCTTTCGCGCTCGCTTTTTTGGAAGCCGCCTCCGAAACAGACGCAGCCTTCTCGTCAACCGTTGGTGGTGTTTCCGGCGCTGGCTGCTCAGCAGGAGAATCGGCTTTTACCGGCTCATCAGAGGCCTCGGGCTCGCCTTCGGCAACCGGCGGTTTCTCCGTTTTTTCCGGCGCTTTCTCAGCTTTCTCTTTTTCCCCGGTCGCTTCGACCGGCTCAGGTGCCGTTTCCTCGACCACGGGCGGCTCTTCGGGCGGGGCGGCCTTGGGCTCGGGCTTGGGCTTGGAAATAATCTTAGCGGACGACGCCACTTTTCGTTTTTTCGCAACAGGTTTTTCTTTGGGCGGGGCCTTTTCAGCCGCAGCAGGCGCATCTTCTTTCGCCTCAACCGGTGGGGGGGTAGCCGGTTCAACGGGCGACGCCGCTTCCGATTCTTCTTCTTTCTCTTCTTCCTGGACAGATGGTTGCTGCGGCGTAGCGATCTTACGCCGCCGAATAACCGTAGGTCTTACGCGCTTTTCCTCAAGCTGATCGTCATTCTCGCCGAAAATCGTGGATTTGACTTTTGCCACCACATCGTCGTCCAGAGAGCTCATATGGCTGTTCACTTCGATATCAAGGTCTCGGATCTTATCCAAAAGTTCCCTGTTCGTCATGTTAAGATCTCTGGCAAGCTCATATACTCTGATCTTTGCCATCCAATTCCCCCCAAATCATGTTTGAAGCAATTATTCCCTGTTGCTTAATTCAGCCCGGCTCCACTATCGATCTTCTTCCATGGAGTCAACATCGGAGTCTTCAGCCGGGTCTGCGGTGTCCGCAGGCTGTGCTTCGTTTTCTTCAGGCGTTTCAGCCGTTTCCGGCCCTTCCGGCCCTTCCGGCCCTTCCGGCCCTTCCGGCCCTTCCGGCCCTTCCGGCCCTTCCGGCCCTTCCGGCTCTTCCGGCTCTTCCGGCTCTTCCGGCTCTTCCGGCTCTTCCGGCTCTTCCGGCTCTTCCGGCTCTTCCGGCTCTTCCGGCTCTTCCGGCTCTTCCGGCTCTTCCAGCTCTTCCGGTTGATCAAGCGGTTCAGTCGCTTTCTCAGCCGTATCATCAGCCGGCGCTTCCGACAAAGGCTCGTTCTCGGCGTCGATCGCTTTCACTTCCGATTCCGCCTCCGGGGCACTTAATTCGTCAGCCGCCAACACGTACTGTCGGGCACTGTCGATCAGCGATTCCGCCTTTTCCTGGCCAATGCCGCGAATTTCAACCAACTCCTCAATATCGGCATCGGCGAGTTCCTCGGCCGAATATATCCCTTTTTCAAAGAAGGCATCCGCCAGTCCAGCCCCCACACCGGGCACATCGACCAGCGTTGCGTATCCTTGTTCCATCATTTCGTTATATTTGGTTTCCGAATTGACATCCAGATGCCAACCGGTAAGTTTGGACGCCAGGCGAACATTCTGCCCGCGTTTGCCGATGGCCACGGAGAGGAACTCATCGGGAACGATGACCTCCATGGCTTTGCTTTCCTCGTCGATGATCACCCTGGCAATCTCGGCCGGCGCGAGCGCGTTGCAGACGTATTTGGCGGCGTCGACATGCCAGGTGATGATGTCGATTTTCTCGCCCCTCAACTCCTGAACCACATTTTGTACCCGGCTGCCCTTCATACCGACACAGGCGCCCACCGGATCAATATCGGAATCATTGGAGGAAACGGCAAACTTGGCCCGGCTCCCGGGCTCGCGCGCCGCCCCCTTGATCTCCACGATGCCTTCACTGATCTCGGGCACTTCGGTCTTGAACAGGTTAATCAAAAGGTCCGGATGGGTTCTGGAAAGGACAATTTGAGGCCCCCTTGTATCGTAAAGTACATCCAGAATCAGTGCCCGAATGCGATCGCCGCGACGGTAGCTCTCGCGCGGAATCTGCTCGCGGGTGGGCAGGACGGCTTCGGTGGTCCCCATGTTGACGATGATATTGCCACGATCCACCCGTTGAACGATACCGTTGATCACCTCGCCCTTGCGGTCGATATAACTGGAATAAACGGCATCCCGCTCGGCATCCTTCATTTTCTGGATAATCACCTGTTTGGCGGATTGGGCGGCAATCCGACCGAACGTGGATGTGTCCATTTTGGTGCCGAGGCTATCGCCGACTTCGCAATCCGGGTCCAGTTTACGGCCTTCAACAATGCCGATCTGCAGGTCCGGTTCGGTAATTTCCTCGACAACCTCTTTAAACTGGAAGACCTCGATTTCACCCGTGTCGGGGCTGTATTGCGCCTCGATATCCACTTTGCTGCCAAATTTTTTCCTGGCAGCGGAACGCAACGCCTCTTCCAGGGCACGAATCAGTATTTCGACATCGATCCCCTTGTCCCGGCTTACTTGCTCCACCACACGTTTGATATCTGCTATAAACATCAGTGTTCTCCGTTAAAATTGATCAGCCGTGCCCGTGTAATATCGCTAAAGTTAAGACTGACAATCTCCTTATCGACTTGTAGCCGAATCGTATCGTCGCTCGCACCGGCCAGGATGCCAGTAAAATTCCTGCGGCCGGCCACAGTTTTGGCGACTCGAATTTTGGCCTGTTTTCCCTCGAAACGGATAAAATCCTCGAACCTGCCCACCGGCCGGTCGATGCCCGGTGAAGAAACCTCCAATCGGTATGGGGGAAGATCTTGCAAATGAACGTCCAGAATATCTTCCACCTGGCGACTGACGGCGACACAATCGTCCAGGCTCACGCCTCCGGGGCGGTCGATGTAAAACCGCAGCATTAACCCGCCCGGCTCGCGCTGGAACTCCACATGCACCAATTCCAACCCTTCGGCATCGCATAGCGGTCGGGCCAGACGATACGTCTCGTCGGCGATCGCCTGCTGCCGTTTCCGGCTTTTCAATTCATCCGCCGACGTCTTCTGCCGTGAGGGTCGCCGGTTTGCTTTTCCCATTCGTTTGACCATTTTTCCAGTCGAATACAAAACAAAAACGGGCAATGAGCCCGTTTCCATTTTCAAACCGATTATGGATACCGTCTTCTTCCAGTCCATACAACCCGTCAGCCACAACAGCCAATATTCCAGTAGGAAACCGGAACAGACGAAATCGGACTTGAAATGGAGCGGGCAACGAGATTCGAACTCGCGACACCAAGCTTGGGAAGCTTGTACTCTACCAACTGAGCTATGCCCGCTCACCAAGTAATTTTAATTACGGTAAAAGACATGCCATGTCAATATATTTCTATATCGAAAGGAAGGATCGGCAAAAACGAAAAAAGAAGTGCTCATTTTATGTCGGACCGCCGGCGCCGGCGCCATGCAAATCCACGGCGGCCCCATCCACGAACAAGGAAATTGGGTCATTCGTGGATGGTCGCTACCTACGGGCGCTATCGATAATTTCCCGGATACGAATCAGTTCGGCCCGAATATCGGCAATTTCCTCAATGGAAGATGTGTCTTCTTTTGGTTTGGAAGCAGGCTCGGGGCGCCGTTTGCCTTGCCGCAAATGCTGGCGGGCGCCTTCGATGGTAAAGCGCCGGTCATGCAAAAGCGCCTTGATGCGAAGGATCAAAACCACATCCTGCCTGCGGTACAAACGCTGCCCGGACTCGGTCCGCCGGGGGTTGATCTGCCTGAATTCCGTTTCCCAGAATCGCAGTACATAGGCAGGAACCCCAACGATAGTGCTGACCTCGCCGATTTTAAAATATAGTTTTTCGGGAAGAGAAACCTCGTCGTAAGCATCTTCTTGCATCGCTCTCATCCTTGTAAGGAGAAGCGCTTGACGGCAAGGCCGACCGGATCATGCCGGAAGCGCCGCCCCGACTTCGGTAATCAGACGATGGGTGAGTTGCCGATGGATGTCGTTAACCGTCTCGTCGTCCAGGGTCCGTTCGGCGGACCGATAAACGACTCTGAAAGAGGCGCTCTTTTTTCCTTCCGGTATGGGCTCACCGGAAAACACATCGAACAGATACACCGTTTCCACCAATGCTTCCCTGAACCCGACCATTGTCTCCACCAGACGGCCCGTTTCCACATCCTGATCGAGGATCACGGTAATGTCCCGGGCCGTTGAGGGGAACCGGGGGATGGGCGCCATCTGCCGGGTGCCGGGCAAACGCTGCGTCAACTGCTCAAGATCGAGTTCAAAGGCAAATACCGGTGCTTTGAGATCGAAGGCCTCCAGGGTCTCCGGACTTACTTCTCCCACATGGCCCAGCACCTGCCCGCCCTGAATGATTCGGGCGACATGGCCGGCCCGGAAGGTATGGCACTGATCATCCGGTTCCGCCGCATAGGAGACGTCGTCAATCCCCAGGACAAAAAGCAACCCCTCTACCGCGCCCTTGATATCGAAAAAATCACAGTTTCTTTCCTTGGCGTGCCAGGCGGTCTTTTGGGCCGCGCCCGTCAGACATCCCACCAGCATCTCTTTTTCTTCCGGCAGCAGCTCACCCGCGCGAGGCAGAAAAATCTTGCCGATTTCGAACAGCCCCAGATCGTTTTGCTGCCGGGAGATGTTGCGCTGGACAGCCTGGAGCACGCCGGGAATCAAACTGGTGCGCATCACCGCCATATCCTCTGAAATGGGATTGAGCAAGACCACATGCTCACGGCGGAAATCATCGTCGGAAAGCTGCATACGGTCGCAGGCATCGGCGCCGATGAAGCTGTAATTAATCATCTCCGAAAAGCCGTAGCCACTGAGAATATTCCTGAGCCGATTGCGTATGGCCATCAGCGGCGCCAGTTCCACCCCCTTGGCCGGCAGGGCGGGAAACGTCGTCGGGATCTGGTTGTAACCGGATAGCCGGGCCACCTCTTCCATAAGGTCCCGAGGCCTTGAGACATCGACGCGAAACGAAGGCACCCGGACGGTCAACACTGTATCCTCGCGCTTTTGCACGGAAAATTCGATGCTTTCCAGAAGATCCTTCATCCGCTCCCGATCAAGATCGGTTCCCAGCAGTCGGTTGGTCGCATCCACATCAAGGGACAGTTCCGGCAACGGCTCCGGACGGTAATCCTCGTCGATCGTCCCTCCCACCAGTTTTCCGCCTCCCAGATCAGCCATTAGGCTGGCGGCGCGATTCAGCGCGAAAAGGGTGCCGTCCGGGTCCACGCCCCGCTCAAAGCGGTGTGAAGCGTCCGTGCTCAGCCCAAGTGCCTTGGACGTACGTCGAACACTGACGGGATCGAAACAGGCGCTTTCGATGAGCACCTGCGTGGTGGACTCCTCGATTTCCGAATTCAGCCCGCCCATCACGCCGCCCACGGCGACCGGCTTTTGACCGTCGCAAATCATGAGCATGTGGTCGGCGAGTTTGCGTTCTTTCTGGTCCAGGGTGGTGAACGGCTCGCCTTGCGATGCGGTCCTTACAACAATACGATGATCCGCCAAGTGATCGAAATCAAAGGCGTGCAAAGGCTGGCCGGTTTCCAACATCACAAAGTTGGTGACATCCACCAGGTTGTTGATCGGCCTTACCCCGACCGATCGCAGCCGATCCTGAAGCCAGAATGGCGAAGGCGCCACGGCAAGCTCTTCCACCAGGCACGCACTGTACCGGGGGCAATGATCCGTGGCTTCGATGGTCACCGACGTGAGTGCATGAATATCGCCCGCAGAGGTCGGCATCGTAAATGACGGCAGTGTCATTTTGGTTCCCTGAATCGCGGCGATTTCACGGGCAACGCCAACCATGCTCAGACAGTCCGGACGGTTGGGCGTCAATCCGATTTCAAACGTCGTATCCTCAAGCCCAAGGGCCGTTTTCAGCGGCGTCCCCGGCTCAAGGGCGGCATCCAGCACCATCAAACCGCCGGCATCCGCCCCCAGTTCCAATTCGATTTCACTGCACAACATGCCCTGGGAGCGTTCGCCCCGGATTGCACATTCTTCAAGTTGCATCCCATTGGGCATCACCGTTCCCACCTGCGCCAGCGGCGCTTTCATGCCCTCGGCCACATTGGGCGCACCGCAAACAACCTGAACGATTGCGTCGCCGCGATCGACCCGGCACACCTTCAGCCGATCCGCGTTGGGATGGGGCAAAACTTCCCGCACCTCGCCCACCACGACCGTTTCCAGGCCGGCATACCGGTCGTCAATCCCCTCGACCTCCAGACCGGCCATGGTCAAGGCATCCGCAAGGTCGGAAACCGTCATATCGATAGGCACATATTGCTTCAGCCAACTGAGACTTACTTTCATGGGTCCGCGAACACTTTCCTTAGAATTGACTTAAGAATCGATAATCGTTGTCGAAATAGCGACGGATATCGTCAATGCCGTATTTCAGCATGGCAATACGCTCCACGCCCATGCCGAATGCGAAACCGGTGTATTGACTGGTGTCGTAACCGACGTTTTCGAACACCGCCGGGTGGACCATACCGGAGCCCAGTATTTCCAGCCAGCCGGTATGTGAACATACACGGCATCCCTTGCCTCGGCAAATCACACACCGAATGTCCACCTCGGCACTGGGCTCGGTGAAAGGAAAAAAACTGGGCCGGAAGCGCAAGGCCGTTTCCTCGTCGAACATCTGGTGGACAAAGGCCGTCAGGGTTCCCTTGAGATCGGCGAAAGAGACATGGCGATCCACAAAGAGCCCTTCGACCTGGTGGAACATGGGCGTATGGGTCAAGTCCGAATCGCAACGAAAAACCTTACCGGGAGCGATAATGCGAACCGGCGGTTTGCGCTTTTCCATCACCCGCGGTTGGGTGGGCGAGGTTTGGGTTCTCAGAACCACGCTGTCCGACACATAAAAGGTATCTTGCATGTCCCGCGCCGGATGATCCTTGGGAATATTGAGCGATTCGAAGTTGTAATAGTCGGTTTCGACCTCGGGGCCCTCGACCGCCTCGAACCCCATCTGAGCGAAAATGTCGCAGATGCGGTTGGTGATCTGGGTGAGCGGGTGCAGCGATCCTTTTTCCGGCACCCTTCCCGGCAGGGAAACATCGACCCGATCCGCTTCTTGCTGGACGCTTTTGGTCAGATGGTCCAGGCTTTTTTTGAATTCGATCTCCAGCGAACGCTTGATTTCGTTGGCCCGCTTACCGGCCAGAGGGCGCTCCTCGACGGGAAGGCTGGAAATATTTCTCAGAAAATGGGTGATCCGCCCTTTTCGACCGAGGTACTGGGTGGACAACTCGTTAACGCTATCGACATCGACTGCCGATGCAAGTGCGTCCATGGCGTCCGCATAAATCCGTTCAATGGTGTTTTCCACGTTGCATCGCTCTGTATAAATGGTTTGGATGGCTGCCGTTATCATCGCCCCGCGGTTAGCGGGGCGAAGCAAAACGGTCGGGCTAGCGGTAGCAGGGGAAGGATACTTGCGAGGGTACCAATCAGGCGGCACAAGGCCGCGAAAAGGATGCCCCGGCTACCCTTGCTGTGACGCCAGCGTGGCAATCTGGGCGAATCCGGAAGGATCGGATATGGCAAGCTCGGCCAGAACCTTCCGGTCCAGCGTAACATCGGCCTTTTTCAGGCCGCTGATAAATCGGCTATAGGACAAATCGTTCATTCTCGCGGCAGCGTTGATGCGGGCAATCCACAACCGACGGAACTGACGTTTGCGCTGCTTGCGATCCCGGTACGCGTAGCTAAGTGCCTTGTCGACCGTGTCGGCGGCGGTTCGAAACAGTTTGCTGTGTCCGCCACGATACCCCTTGGCCAGTTTCAACACTTTGTTGCGGCGTCTTCTCGCCTTGAATCCTCTTTTGACTCTCATGATTTCATCTCCTTGAATACCAGAACCGGAGCGCCATCAACCGTTATCGTTGACAAGCCGAAGCGGCGCAGCCAGCCTTATCGCATGGGTTGGTTGTCCCACCGTCTAACCGTTGGGCAAAAGCAGGCGAACCTCTCGCATATCGCTTTTTTTAATCATCTGGGCCTTTCTCAATGCCCGTTTGCGTTTTCGGGTCTTGGTGGTCAAAATATGACTATGGTGAGACTTCGAAAACGAGTATCCGCCAGATCCCGTCCTTTTAAAACGTTTGGCGGCTGCCCGGTTGGTTTTGATTTTCGGCATCGTCTTTCTCCTTACAAACAAAAGATTAAAATCCCATGGCGGCAACGTAACACATTGGTCCGTCAAGACCGTGTAGCCGACCGATTACGGATCGTGTTTTAAAAATCGATGGCGTGAACGAATACCCACGCTCACGCCAGCATGATAATCGGTTTGTCGGTAATTAAGCTAAAACCGAAGGGGGCGCCGCCAACATCCGAAAGTAGTGAGAAGGCCTAACGAGGTGCCAGCACCATCATCATCGTACGGCCTTCGAACTTGGGATATTGCTCTACGACGGCGACATCCTCCAGCTCGGTGGCGATCTGTTGAAGCAGCTCCCTGCCGCGGCCCGAAAGCGTGATTTCCCGCCCCCGGAACATTACCGTGACCTTCACCTTATCTTTGCGGTCGATAAATTTGCGAATATGCCCCATCTTCGTTTCCAGATCGTGATCACCGGTTTTGGGCCGGACCTTGATTTCCTTGATCTGGAACGTGGACTGCTTTTTCTTAGCTTCCTGCTGTTTCTTTGTCTGTTCATACTTGAACCGACCATAGTCCATGATCTTGCATACCGGTGGTTTCGCGTTCGGCGAAATCTCGACAAGATCAAGGCCAAAATCGTTTGCTCTGGCCAAGGCCTGATGAATCGGAAGAACACCGATTTGATTTCCCTCCGGGTCGATCAAGCGGACTTCTCTCACCCGAATCGCTTTGTTGATCCGTGTGGTGTCAGGTTGCTTTCTACTATTGCGTATATTTCTGGGACCAGCTATGCGTTCACCTCCTGCTGTGCCAAGCGTTGGGTTCCATTACCGCCCCGAAAAAGCGTCGATGCTCAAAGGGCGACAGCGCCACCTATCTATATTGAATACAAAATCACTATCCAACACTAAACTTTTATCAGATATATGACGAATCCGCCAAATGCAAGTAAAAAATGGAAAACGGACTCCTCTTTCAGCCGGATACCGGCTGATTCAGCGTGTAGCGGCTGAGCAGGCTATCCGACCAGTACTTATTATCCGGAGCGGTGAAAAACCGCTGAAACAAAACCAGACTGTCCCGCCTCGAAACACCGGCAATCACCTTGACCGGGTTATCACGATAAAGCGGGGCCATCCCGGACGTATCGCAACCGGCAGCGCCCCCCATGACATCCTCGTATGCGTAAACCACCCGGCCGATGCCGCTTAGCAGAATGGCCGCGAAACACATCAGACACGGCTGCATGGTGGCGTACAGGGTCAGCCCGCGACGATCATGGATGTCTTTGATGGCGTACAGCGCACGCAACGCACTCATCTCGGCATGATCGATTTCGTTGGCCGCCCCGTCTGTCGTGCACGTCCGCCGGCCCTGGGCGATCACCGAGGTGCCATCGGCAATCACGCACCCCACGGGAAACTCACCCTCCGCCAAGGACCGGCCGGCCAGATCGAGTGCCGTTTTCATAAAGACCGTGTCGTACGGCAAAGGAGTGTCCGAAATCATTCGATCCTGCATGTGCTGTCGTCACAAGGGCATGCGCCATCAATTTCGTATGCGTAAACGATTCTGGCTTCGAGTTCCGCCCGCTTGGGTGAAATCGGAGCAAACGCATCGGCCGTCTTTTCCAGCAAGGTTACCATTTGCGCCCGGCATGGAATCCCGTCAAGCCCCGTCGCCATGGAAGCGCCGGTTGCCCCATCCAGGATATCCGCTGTTTCTCCGTTGGTAACAACCACTACGGGGATCTGGTAAGGAGCCGCCAGGCGTCCGATCGCCAGGGTCGGGCGATGACGCGTGACCAGCGATCCGGGGGCGTATTTAATCACCATTGCCGTACGCTCGTCAACCGTTACCGTATAATCGACCCACAACCGCCCCTGGCGCTCACCGGCCTTGACCACCAAGGGAAGACGAGCGCGGATATCCTTTTTCTCGTACCCCTTGCCCGAAACCAGTAAGTTCGCGATGTTCTGACGATATCGCTCATCAAGCGTATCGTCAAGAATTTCTCCGGTGAGGTAATCGGTTAATTTTCCCAAAACCAGATGATGACCACTCATCGTCTACCCTCCCGAAACGAATTGATATTGCGCTTTACAAAGCCCTTCGTCTGTGAATAGATGACACCCCAAGATAATGCAACCATGCTGAAATCACAACCGGGGTAGCATGAACATCCGCGAGCAGTTCGAAAAACGCGAAAAAAATTTCATGTCTCCGTTTGGCTGTCAAAGCGCCCAAAGCCAAGGGAGAATGCGTGAGGAAGCGCCTTGTCCCATTCGCACCGCGTTTCAGGTGGATCGTGATCGTATCGTTTATTCCAACGCCTTCAGACGACTCAAGCACAAAACCCAGGTATTTCTCAACCCCCTTGGGGATGAATACCGTACACGACTGACCCACACGTTGGAAGTTTCCCAGATTGCGCGCACCATTGCCCGTGCGATGTTGCTCAACGAGGATCTGGCGGAAGCCATTGCCCTGGGACACGATTTGGGGCATACGCCCTTTGGCCATGGTGGAGAAACCGTGCTTCAGGAAATCCATTCGCCGAGCTTTTCTCATCATAAACAAAGCCTGCGCGTGGTCGATGTCATCGAAAACAATGGCCACGGCCTTAATTTGAGCTACGAAGTCCGCGACGGCATCCTCAAGCACTCCAAGGGATATGGAAAAATTCTGCCGGATGATCCCGACGAGCTGGCCATCACCACCGAAGGGCGGATTGTGCGCGTTTCCGATATCATGGCATACCTGAACCACGACCTTGATGATGCCATCCGCAGCGGCGTGATTCGCCAGGCACAGGTGCCGGACGTATGCACGCAAACTATCGGGAAAACGCATCAGGAGCGGGCCACGACCATGATCCGGGACCTGGTTTTCACCAGCCGGGTGGTTGAAGGGAAGCTGCATCTGGCTATGAGCGACGACGTTTTCGACGCCATGACAACCTTGCGCACGTTCCTCTACGAAAACGTGTACCGATCCGGCAAAGTGCACCGGGAATTCGTCAAAGCCAAAAAAATCCTGTCCGAGCTTTACAACTATTTACTGGAAAACGAAGCCGTTCTGAAATTCGAGCTCTCCCGTATGGGCATCGACGGTTGCCTGGATAACGGTGAGCCTCGCGAACAGGTCGTCTGCGATTTTATCGCCAGCATGACCGACCGCCACGCCCTTGGTTTGTATAAAAAAATCTTTTTCCCGAAGCCCACTGTCTGACACCCCTTTTCAAGAAAAAATGTCATGACCATTGAATCGATTCTTTCGACCCCAAGCCTTTACCGCCCATTCATGGACCGGTTGGCGAGGCTATTTGACCGGATGGACCAGGCCTTTGACAGCGTTGCCAGCCAGTACGGTTTCCATTGTCACGGCTGTAAGGACAATTGCTGTCAGACCTTGTTCTACCATCACACCCTGCTTGAATATCTTTACCTTGCCGAAGGCCTCCGGAAAATCGACCGTGACCAATTACCGGCGCTGAACCAACGGGCCTCCGCCGTAACCGCCCAAATCGGGAAAGCCGCCACGATGGAAGCGGCACCGCGAATCATGTGCCCGTTGAATGAAGACGGCAGGTGCCTTATTTATGCGCACCGCCCCATGATCTGCCGGCTGCACGGGATCCCCCACGAGTTGCACCGGCCGGGCGGCAACATTGCGAAAACGCCGGGATGCGATGAATTTTTCAGCCAATGCCGGCAGCAGAGGAAAAGTGACTATATCCCGTTTAATCGAACGCCTTTTTATCGGGACATGGCCGTGTTGGAAAAGGAGTTGCGGTCGGAAACGGACTATCTTTCAAAAATAAAACTCACGGTCGCCCAGATGCTGGCAACCCTAACGGATCCAAATCATGAAATCAGTTGACTCACAAACCATCGATCAATTGCCGGGAACCCGCGTCAAATCCGGGGAAACGTTTGCATTTGCCTGCCACAAGGAGCTGGCCTGCTTCAACCGCTGCTGCCGCAATCTGAATATGTTTCTCTATCCTTTCGATGTCCTGCGGCTCAGAAAAAAGCTGAATATGGATTCGGACCGGTTTCTGGAGACCCACGTGGATGTGGTCATGCGGGAAGGAAACGCGTTTCCCGAAGTGCTTTTGCGCATGGCCGATAACGAGGAGCGGACCTGCCCTTTTCTGAGCGAGCAGGGGTGCAGCGTTTATCCCGATCGTCCCGATACCTGCCGTACCTTTCCAATCGAGCATGGCATGCTGTTCAAGGGCCGGGCCAATCCCCCTGAAATCGTCAGTTTCTTCCGCCCACCCGATTTTTGTCTGGGCCGGCATGAAGAGAAATCCTGGACTATAGACAGCTGGGCCGAGGATCAGGAGGCCGTCGTTTATAATCGCATGACCGCCAAATGGGCGGCCGTCAAGGCATTGTTCGCAAACGATCCCTGGGGAGCGGCGGGAATCAACGGTCCGAAAGGTAAGATGGCCTTCATGGCCGCTTATAACATCGATCGCTTTCGTGAATTCGTGTTTCAAAGCAGCTTTTTGAAACGTTACCACGTAAAAAAGGCGCGGGTCAAAAAGCTTCGCGCCGGCGACCGGGAGTTGCTGCTTTTCGGGTTTGAATGGATTCGCTTCTTTGTGTGGGGACTGCCGTCCGACAGCATCCGTCAATAGACACTAAAAGGTCTATTTCCTGCCGTCCACCGCTTCGGCGACATTGAACAAATAGTCCCCGATCTTCTCGAGGTTGGTCAGAAAGCCGATATACAAGAGCCCCTGGTCAATGCCGCATTGGCTGGATCGAAGGCGTTGAATGTGCTCGTCACGAAATTTTTCACGCAAATCATCGATGGCATTTTCCAATTCGTCGGCCTGCTTCATAAAATCCGAGGGGAGCTGCCGCATGGAGGAGATAATCAAATCCATGAACTGGCCCACCTTCCCCATCAATGTGTTCAAATCGGCCATGGCCTGATCGGTGAATACAAAATCGCTTTCAATCAGATCTTCGGTAATTTGGGCAATATTTTCCACCGAATCGCCAACCCGCTCGATATTATTGGTCATCCGCATAAGGCTGGAGATTTCCTTGGCTTCCGACTCGCTGACATCACTTTGGTAGATACACGTAAGATAAGCCAGAATCTCCCTTTGCATGTCATCCAGGTAGTTTTCAACCTTTCGCCATTTGGACAGCTTTTTATAGTCCCTGTCTTTCAGTCGTTTGACTGTCTCTCGGAAGGTGTAACTGGCGGATTCGGCCATACGCAGGATTTCACTACGGGCCTCCACAATGGCTGCGATGGGGGTGTCGATCAGCCGGTCGCCAAAATTGGGCAGCCTGAAATAATCGATCTCTTCATCTTCCTTGGGCGACAGAAAAATGGCGACCTTGATCAGCCAGGGCAAGACCAACAGGAAAAAAGAGGCGTTGAGAACGTTGAACAAGGTATGACCGTTGGCGATGTAACGGCCGATGTTGACCAGATCCCCCTCTACCCGCTGGTCCACGGGCCCCGCGCCGAGCGCCTGGGATAACGAGGTCACCAAATCGACAAAAATGGGAAAGATGCACAACATCAATGAGACGCCGATCACATTGAACATGGTGTGGGCCCGTGCGGCCCGATGCGCATTGATGTTATTGGAGCCAATAGTGGCCAACTCGGCGGTGATGGTGGTGCCGATGTTTTCGCCCAGCACCAGGGCCATGGCGCCGGGGAAAGCGAGCAATCCCTGACTGGCCAGCGTCATGGTGAGGCCGATGGTAGCCGATGAGGATTGAACCATGATTGTCAGCAAGGCGCCTGTAGCGACACACAGAAGCAGGCCGCCAACGCTGCTGGGATCGAACCGGGTAAAAAAGTCCAGAAAAAGAGGATCGGTTTTGATGGGGGAAAGCCCCTGCTTCATGACGGTCATGCCGTAAAAAAGGAGGCCGAATCCTAAAATCACCTCTCCGATATACCGGGTTTTCTTCTTCTGGGTGAAATAGTGAAGCACCACACCGACGGCGATGGCCGGCAAAGCGAGCGCCGTCAGCTTAAAGGCGATCAGTTGAGCGGTAACCGTGGTGCCGATATTGGCCCCCAGAATCATTCCCACGGCCTGCTGGAGGGTCATGAGGCCGGCGGTGACAAAACCGATGAGCATCACCGTGGTGGCGGATGAGGACTGAACCATGGCCGTAACCACAGATCCGGTCAGACATCCAATGACACGATTCGACGACACCGCGCTTAAAATCGCCTTGATTCTCTTTCCAGCGGTCATCTGAAGCCCCTCGGTCATCATCTTCATACCCAGAATAAACATCCCGAGTCCTCCGAGGGTTTTAATGATCACACTCGTCACCGTCACCACCATTTCTTAGAACGTTTGCACCCGACAGGGCCATGGCCCTGCACCATAAATTTAATTACCTTTTATTTCAGGCGTTTAGCCAACAGAACCAAAGATTTAGGAAAGTTGTACCATAGGTTGCGGGGATGTCAAGCCCCAAGACCGACAGGCAGGGAAATCTCATGCAACCCTGGCAGACGATGTGGCCCGGCAATATGCTTTTTTGATTCATTTTCAGTGACGGGAAAAGCACCAATTTGGGCGGAATAACCGTGCGAAGCTAAATCCGATAGCCAATTGCATAAAAATCGACATCTTCCGGATGAACGTAGACTTCGGAAATGGCTTTGTCGCGCACGGAAATACCGGCGCGATGGACCGAATCGGGATCGCCGGAAACCAGGGGGTGCCAGTCCGCCAGGTCCTTTCCCTCGGCCAATCGCCGATAGGCGCAGGTTCTGGGTAGCCAACGCAAATGGGGAATCATATCAGGGGTCAGGACAAGGCAATCGGGAACGAGTCGGGTTCGCTGGCCATACGAGGTGCAGCGGCATGCCTGGGTATCCAGCAAATAGCAGGAGACCCAAGTGTAAGTTACCTTGCCGGTCTTCGGGTCCTGAAATTTTTGGAGGCAGCAACGCCCGCACCCGTCACAAAGCCCCTCCCATTGTTCACGGGTCATCTGCGTCAATGTCAGGGTTTTCCAATAGGGTTCGATCAAGGCCGCTCTTCAGATCCTCCGCTGGGCGAACAACAACGCTCCGACCTTAAATTCTTCCTGGAACTTCAAGACCTTATTGACATAGTGGCGCGTAGCGCCGAAAGGCGGAACCCCTTCATAATTTCTGACGTGACGGGCACCCGCGTTGTAGGCCGCCAGCGCCAATCGGACATCGCCTTCAAACCGATCGAGCAAGGATTTGAAATAGCGGACCCCGCCATCGATATTCTGAGCCGGGTCGTAACTGTTTCGAATTCCGAGTGCTTTTGCTGTGGATGGCATCAGCTGCATCAACCCCAGCGCCCCCTTGGCGGATTTGGCCTTGGGATTGAATCCCGATTCGGCGAAAATGATGGCCCGGATCAAGTTCGGGTCCACCCGATAGCGGCCGGCCACTTTGGAAATGATGCCATCATATGGCATTTTTTTCTTTTTGGCGGGGCTTTCCGGAACGGCCGGCACCCATTTGGAATGATCGTTACCCGTCATGGCCCATTGCACATCGGGAGACGTACACATTGGCCCGGGGGTGAAAGAAGGCAGTTTCGCAAGAATCTTATCCACATCCATGGGCGGTGACGCGACTGGCTGCGGCACGGCCGGTGTGGCGGCGTAAGCGGGATCGACGACGGGGGATTTGCCTAACTTTTCAATATTGGTCAGTAAAACCGTTGACCCGATCATGGTTACGAGCAGGGCGGTAGTAGCCTTGGTCAATGTAAATGGACCGCGATACTGATGCGTTACTTTCATGGCTCTCTCTTTTCATATGCCCAGATAAGCTTTCTTCACAGCTTCATTGGACAATAAGTTCTCAGCCGAATCTGCAAGAGTAATCCGCCCATTTTCCATTACATACCCGCGATGTGCAACTTTGAGTGCGAGATTGGCGTTTTGTTCAACCAAAAGAATTGTCGTTTGGTTTTCGATGTTAATCTTTTCAATAATTTCAAAAATCCGCTTGACCACCAGAGGTGCCAGGCCAAGCGACGGTTCATCGAGCAGAAGCAAACGCGGCCTGGCCATCAACGCACGTGAAATGGCCAGCATCTGCTGCTCTCCACCGCTCAACGTCCCCCCGGCCTGATTGCTCCGTTCGGCCAGGATGGGAAACAAACCGAATACATACTCCAGGTCCTTTTTCACCTCCTCCGCATCGTTTCTTAAGAATGCGCCCATATCTAAATTTTCAAGAACTGTCAAATAGGGAAATATCCGGCGCCCCTCCGGCACATGACTGATCCCCATGGAAACAATCTTATCGGGATTGGTTTTCACCAAGGATTTGTCCATGAAAAGAATGTCCCCGCTGCGCGGTGGAACGATCCCCGAAATGGACATCAAGGTCGTGGTTTTACCGGCCCCATTGGCGCCGATCAGCGAAATGATTTCACCGGCTTCTATCTCCAGGCTGACCCCTTTAAGGGCCTGAATATTCCCATAATAGGTTCTGATTTGATCCACTTTAAGCATCGACCGACTCCCCAAGATAGGCCTTGATCACCGCTGGATTCTGGCTGATTTCCGCCGGTGATCCCTCAGCTATTTTCTTGCCATAGTCGACCACGAAAATATGGTCCGAGAGGTTCATCACCAGTTTCATATCGTGTTCGATCAGCAAAATGGAGATGTCCTCTTCATCGCGCAATTTGGCGATCATCGCATCGAGTTCCTTGGTCTCCTGGGCGTTCATGCCCGCCGCCGGCTCGTCCAGCAAAAGAATGATGGGTTCCGTGGCCATGGCGCGGGCGATCTCCAGCCGCCGCTGCGCGCCATAGGGCAGGTTCTTCGCGAATTCGTTGACGAACGTCTCCAAACCGAATTTTTCAAGGATTCCATAGCTGTCGGCAATGACCTTTTTTTCTTCCGCCTTTGCGCGCGGCGGCCTGAAAAGCGCCCCTGGAATGCCTGTTCGCATGCGGCAATGGCGGCCGATCATGACGTTTTCAAGAACCGTCATGTTCTGGAAAAGACGAATATTCTGAAAGGTTCGGGCCATGCCCTTGGCGGTTACCTGATCGGGTTTAAGCTCATTCAAACGGCTCTTGCGCCCCTGTTTGTCCATCAGCACGACATCGCCGCTGGTCGGCGTGTAAATGCCGGTGATACAGTTAAAAAGCGTGGTTTTTCCGGCGCCGTTGGGGCCGATCAGGGCCACGATTTCATTGGACCGGATGGCAAGATCCACCTGATCCAGGGCGCAAAGCCCCCCAAACATCATCGTCAAGCGGTCCACCGACAGAACCGGGGTAGTCGAAGGAGTAGTTTTCACGATTCTTTTTTTCCACCTTCAAAGCGATAGATTTTTCTGACATCGCTGATGATGCCGCCGGGACGAAACACCATCATTAACACCAGCACCATTCCGAAAACCAGCATGCGGTATTCCGAAAAGGCGCGGAAATATTCAGGCAAAAGCTTCAGGGCAAACGCGCCGCAAATCACGCCCACGATGGACCCCATGCCGCCCAGCACAACGCAGCACAAAATGATGACCGACTCCCAGATGGTGAAACTGGCCGGGTTGATAAAGGTAGTCTTGGCCGCGAAAACCACCCCCCCCATGCCGGCCCAGGTGGCGCCCAGGGCAAACGCACTCAGTTTGGTGCGGGTTTTGTTGATCCCCATGGCCTGGCAGGCGACCTCGTCTTCCCTGAGGGCCATCCATGCCCGGCCGATGCGGGAATCCTGAAGGCGCCGGACAACAAAAATGGTAAACAGGGCCAGTCCGATCATCAGGTAGTAGATGTAGACGTGGTTCTGGTGCAGGGAAAGGTGCATACCGAAAAACCCGGGACGGGGAATGTTGGCGATGCCGCTGGGACCGAAGGAAAAAGCGTTCCAGTTTTCCAGGACCAGGCGGATGATTTCACCGAAGCCCAGGGTGACGATGGCCAGGTAATCCCCGCGCAGCCGTAAAACGGGGAAGCCGAGCACAACACCGAAAAAAAAGCCCAAAGCGCCGCCGATGGGCAGCGCCAGCCAGAAACCGACGCCGAAATGGTAATTGAGCAGGGCGTAGGCATAGGCGCCAACGGCATAAAAGGCCACATAGCCGAGATCCAGAAGCCCCGCCAGTCCGATGACGATGTTCAACCCCAGGGCGACCACGACGTAAATCAGGGCCGTGGTCATGATGTCGATTTGATAAAGGGAGGTGAGAAGGGGAAAAACGATAAAGCCGATTCCGATGAGGGCCAGACCCGGACGCACAAGACGCGGATCCTTAATCCAGCGTTGGACAACGCTGAGCGTCATCCGCTCGCTCTTTTCGGTCTTCTCTACACCGGCTTCCTTACGCCGAATCAGATATCGCCACAAAAAGGACAAAAAGAACGCGCCCACCCCCACAAACAGCATGCGCTGCCAGCGCCATTCCACGGTATCCTGGGTTGTATTGACGCGAACAACCATAATGGGGAACGTCAGAAACATGAACCAAAGGCAAGCCAGAAACGACTTTTTGACTTCATCCCAATGAAACAGGCTTGCGATCATCGATTTTGCCGGAGTTGCCATAAGCTTCCAGTGGGCTCCTTATTCAGACTTTATCTACTTGCTTACGCCCCAATAAACCCGAGGGACGAAAAATCAAAATCAGCACAAGAAACAAGAACGCAAAAACGTCTTCGTAATCGCTGGAGATGTAACCGGTGAAAAAGCTCTCCGTCCACCCCAGCACCAGGCTTCCCAGAACCGCGCCGGGCATGCTGCCGATGCCGCCCAGCACCGCCGCCACAAAGGCCTTTATGCCGGCGATGAACCCGATGTAAAAATTGATCTGACCGATGTGGGAGGCAATCAGAATCCCCCCCAGGGCGGCCGTGCCCGACCCGATGACGAAGGTCATTGAAATCACCTTATCCACGTTCACGCCCACCAGCATGGCCATCTCACGATCCTGGGAGGTGGCGCGCATGGCTTTTCCGATCTTGGTGAATTTGATCAAAATGGTCAAAAGCACCATGACAATCGCAGTGGTCAGATAGATAACCAGCTCCGAGGAGCGCACGATATGCTCCACCGGCTTCATGAATTCGAAATCGGGAATCAGATTGGGGAAAGGCAAAAAATCGGATGTCTGGGCCAAAAGCACATAGTTTTGCAAAAACAGGGACATGCCGATGGCGCTGATCAACGCCGAAAGCCGCGGCGCCTTGCGCAGGGGCTTGTAGGCGATCTTTTCCATGGTCCAGCCGTACGACGCGGACCAAACAACGGCGGCAAGGGAGGCGATAACCAAAATGGCCACCGAGTTCCAACCGGCCACGGTCAAGACGCCGACAACGATCAGCCCGGTAAATGCGCCGATCATGTAAATTTCACCATGGGCGAAGTTGATCAGTTCGATGATGCCGTAAACCATGGTGTACCCCAGAGCAATCATCGCATAGATGCTGCCGCGGGTCAGCCCGCCCAAAAACATTTCGATAAAATAGTCGATATCCATCGTCCCTGTCATCTCCCCGCAATGGCTTTCGAACTCGCACCCAAGGGTCATCCGGCCTAAAAAAGAATTAGGGAACGGGCACTGGGTCCCCGCCCCCTAATTGAGGTACCACACAGCAATTTATTTTACTTCGACATAAACGCCGTTTTGAACCTGATACATGGCGAATCCGACACCAATGGCATCACCCTTTTCGTCAAACTTGATAATTCCCAGGGGGGTGGCCACCCATTCGCTTCTCAGCACGTTAACAAGGTCGGTATAATCGGTGGAACACGATTTTTCCACGGCATTGATAAGCGCCAGGGCCGCTGCGTAGGCATTGAGAAAAAATGCGCCGGGATCGTCGCCGTATTTGGCTTTGTGGGCCGCGACGGCTTCCACGGCGATAGGATTCTTGGAGGTATCCATGGGACCGGAGGCGTAAACGCCCTCTGCATATTCGCCGGCAACCTTGATAAAGGTATCGTCCTTCACGCCGTCATCGGAAACGAAAAGCGTATCCATGGATTTTTTACGCATCTGGGAGACAATCTTTGAGGCTTCGGGATGGTAACCGCCAAAGATAACGGCCTCGGCGCCGGACTGTTTGATCTTGTTGACCACCGCTGAATAATCGACGGCGCCGGGGGTAACGCCTTCATAGAGGACCACCTCACCGCGGCTGTCTTCTTCGATGAACCCTTTGGCGAACTCGGCCAGGCCCTTACCGTAATCGCCCTTGTCGTGCAGAACGGCGATCTTGCTGACCTTCAGCGTCCCCAGGGTGAATTCAACCTCCAACCGCGCCTGGGCATCGTCGGATGCGATGGTACGGAAAAAGTTGGGGTAGTCCCCACTTTGGGTCAACGCCGGGTTGGTGGCCGATGGGGACATGGTCACGATGTTGGTATCTTTATAAATTCCCAAGGCGGCCTTGGTGGCGCCGGAGCAAATGTGACCCAGAACGGCGCAGACCCCTTCGCCGGTAACTTTGGTCGCGGAGCTGGTGGCAATCTCGGGTTTGCAGGCGTCGTCTTCAACGACCAGCTCGATTTTACGGCCGTTGATGCCGCAAAGGGCATTGCGGCGTTCGACAACCAATTCGGCGGCCCGCACGGACGGAATACCATAGGAAGCCAAATCCCCGCTATGGGCGCCAACCACGGCGATCTTGACCGGTGGCAATTCGACCTCTTCCGGCGCCGCCGCCGGAGCCGGTTCTTCCTTTTTCTCACAGGCAACGACCACGGCAAGAGACAAAATCACGGTGAAGACTACTGCCAATAAACGCCACTTCTTTGTATTCATCGGGTATCCTCCTCTTTCCATCTTCTGTTAAAATGAAGTGCGAACATCCGTATTTCTATAGAGAGGGCACGCCTTAATGTCAATTATAATCACATCGATGCCCGTTTTAGCGATAAGCGCGAATACCGCCGAAAGCGTGATCAGATGGCAATCCATCTTGCCCTTGACGTCAATCCCATGTATGAAAGCCTTTATTGAAGGCAGGCTGAACCACTTTTAATTCTCGCTTTTAAAGCAAGCGGCAGGCGGATAGAGACGGCTTATGAAACAACACATCGGTTTAGTGGTAAAAGATGAAACCAATGCCCGTCGACGCGCGGACCGGTTCGAAGACTGGCTGCTCCAAAGGGGGATTGCCGTCACCCGCCGCCAGAGTATCGTTCCGGAAGAGCACACCCCCCGGGCCAATGCGTTTCCCAAAGATCTTTTCTGTGTGTTTGTCATGGGCGGTGATGGAACGTTTTTAAGTGCCGTACGCTGGATCGGAGATCGGCAGGTTCCCATCATCGGCGTCAAATTCGGCGAGGTGGGGTTTCTGGCCGAAATCACCGAAGACCGGCTGATTGAAATCGCCGAAGCGATTCTAAACGGCAACTTTACCATCCGGCCGCAGATGCGCCTGCAGGTTCAGATCTTTCGCGACGGTGCGGAAATCGCCCAGGAGTCGGCCTTCAACGACATCGTCATCAACAAAGGCGCCCTGGCCCGTCTGGCCCGCATTCGCACCCATATCGACGGCCAATTTCTCACCGATTACCGCGCCGACGGTCTGATCGTAGCCACCCCCACCGGTTCCACGGCCTACTCCCTGGCCGCGGGTGGGCCGATCATCCATCCATCGGTCCCCGGCATGATCATCACTCCCATTTGCCCTTTTACATTGACCAACCGCCCCCTGATGATTCCCGACGCGGTAACCATAAAAATCCAACTGGACGAAAACGCATCGGATATGATGCTGACCTGCGACGGTCAGGTGGGCCTCAAAATCGACCACCGCGATACCATCGTGATCGGTAAAAGCGCCATGCCTGTCCAGATGATCACCCTTCCCGATCATAACTACTTCGACGTCCTCAAGGCCAAACTCAGATGGAGCGGTAGCCGGGTCTGAGTACTCACGCATCAACAATAAAAAAATGGCATTCAATAAAAATTGCTCTTTTCATTTGCATCGGTCCATGTTAACATGGTTTACAATAATAAATAAGGATAATCTAAGAAAATAAGAGGGAAGAGGAAAGCAGGCGCATATCCTGGACACGTTCGATAACCGCACGCAGAGCTATAACACTAGGAGGAGGATTAAAATGAAAGGTCGTTTATGCAAACTGTTGGTAATCACCCTGGCCATCGCCTTCCCGGGGCTGTCAGTGGCAACACCCGCGACGGCCGGTGGCGTTGACAACAAGCAGAACTGGTCTGCGGCCTATGCTTCCGGACCTAGCCGAAATGCCGCTCTCGAAGGCGCCGATATGGCCGCCTATAACCCGGCCGGCATCATGCAACTGGAAGACGGTCTGGTATTTGAGCTGGATGGCCAGTATATCTTACTAAACTATGACCACGGAATTGACGGTATAGACTATGGCATCGACGGCACCGCCATCGTCCCTTCTCTTTTCGGCATCTACAAAAAGGGCAAATGGGCAGTTTACGCAACCTTTACCATCCCCGGCGGCGGCGGTGAGGTTGAATACGATGACGGAAATATCATCACCCATAAAATCGGCAATGCGCTTTCAGCAGGCGCTTTCGCTGCCGGCGGCATTCCGGGCGGTGGCAGACTCACCGATCAATACGCTTATGTGGAAAGCTTTGATTACGGGTTTACCGCCGGGGGAAGCTATGCCATTTCCGAGCAGTTTTCCATCTCTGCCGGCTTAAGATACGTGATGACTGAAAAAGACGTGGATATTCACGGAACCTACAATATAGGAATTGATATCCCCCTCATCGGCAAATACGAGCAGGAAGCCGATGGAATCGGTGGTGTTTTCGGTCTGAACTACCGTCTGAATGAACAGTTTAACTTTGCATTAAGGTATGAAACAAAGGTTGAGCTGGATTGGGATACAACCATTCCCAATGGAACAAATGCCGCAGGCGAAGCCCTCTTGAATGCAAACAACAGATATGACGGAGAAAGCTATGCCAGGGATCTGCCCGCCGTACTGGGTCTGGGCATGGAATGGAAGGTAACGCCGAACTTGACCGTCAAACCTTCTGTGACCTATTATTTTGAAAAAGACGCGGACTGGGGCACCCAAAACGATGCGGTGAGTCATAATTCCTATGATCTGGCCTTAAGTTTTGCATACAAGTTCAATGAGCAGTGGTCGGCCTCAAGCGGATATATGTACACCTCAAACGGGATTGATCCGGACAATTACGGCATCATCGAGCAGATGAGCCCTCCCCTTGACTGCCATACCGTTGGCCTGGGCGGAAAATACAAATACAGCGACAGCCTGGCCTTTAATTTAGGCGTTTTGGGAAGCTTTTACGTGGATGAAACGGCGGAAGCCACTTATTTTGCGCCCAACGTGGTATACGCCCCTGAAACCGATTACCAGAAAACCAATTATACCATGGCCCTGTCCGTCGAGTATAAATTCTTTTAGCAGTCAGCGACAGGTTTCCTCTCGCGCGGCTTCCGGTCCGATGACCGGAAGCCGCTTTTTTTATTGCCCGCGACCCGGCCGGTGGCTATTATTTCGGCGTCGAGGAACACGATATGCCCCCAAACACCCACAGCCCCCGGAACCGGAACGGCGACAAATTCACCGCCTTGCTGCTCATGCTTTGTGCTTATGGGTTGGGCGGCGGCGGGATGATGGCCTGGCTGGCATTCGTTTTCATGGGGCCGCTTTTTTCATCGGCGCCGCAAACAGGATTCCTGGGAAGCGTATGGGTGGATGTATGTCTGTGCTCTTGCTTTTTTTGGACAGCACAGCATCATGGCCCGCAGCCGTTTTCGACGCCGGACGCATCGGATCATCCACCCCGAATTCTATGACGCCTTATACGCAAGCCTCTCCGGCGTGTGCCTGCTGGCGCTGGCGATCTTCTGGCAACCCGTGGGCGGCCCCCTTTTCTCCCCGCCGATTTGGTTGCGCTGGATCATGTCCGGGCTGTTTTTTCTGGCCATCGCCGTTGCCTGGTGGGGCGCAAGCTCCCTTGAAAAATTCGATTCCCTGGGTGTGGCCCCCGCCTGGAACATGTTTCGCGCCCGGCCGGCGAATACACCGCACCCCTTTACCGTGCGCGGCCCTTATCGCTGGGTACGCCACCCCCTCTATTTCCTGGGCATCGTCATCATCTGGTCCGGCCCGGTTTTCACCCTCGACCGCCTGCTGCACAACTTTTTATGGAGTGCCTGGATCGTCGTCGGCGCCCATCTTGAAGACCGGGAGCTGATCGCCCGCTTCGGCGACGCTTACCGGTCCTACCGCAAAACGGTCCCCATGCTGATCCCCAAAAGCATCCGGCCACGCCACCCATCCGTTTGAAGCAAACAGACATTCGCCACCTTTTCAATCGCTTCCAAAGCATGTATGATCAACTCTGTTTTTATCCATCAAGACATCGCTATCGCGAGCAGGAAAGGAAATAGAATCCCCATGCGACGCATTTTCATCGTCACGGTTATCGTATTTTTTTGTTTTCCCCTTTCGGCCGGAGCCATGGCGCTTTCGGGATCACTCAAGCAAGGCGGCATGGCAATCGGCAAGGTATCTCCCGGCGAGACGGTTTTTCTGGACGACAAACCGGTGAGGGTGTCGCCGGAAGGCGTTTTTGTCGTCGGCTTTTCCCGCGATGCGAAACCGAAAGCGGTTATTACCGTACATCATTCCAGCGGTGAAATCGAAAAGCACCCGATTTCCATCGAGCAGCGCACTTACAAAATTCAGCGCATAAACGGATTGCCGCAGCAAAAAGTCACTCCGTCCGAAAAAGACTTGGTCCGTATTCGCAAAGATATCCAGCTGGTTAAAAAAGCCCGCAAGCGGGACGACGAGCGCCTGGAGTTCACCCAGACCTTTATCTGGCCGATTACCGGCCGTATCAGCGGCGTCTACGGCAGTCAGAGGATTTTAAACGGCAAACCCAGAAGTCCACACTACGGTGTGGATATCGCTGCGCCGGAGGGAACTCCGGTCAAGGCACCCATCGACGGCGTGGTTTCCATGGTTCACAACGACATGTTCTATTCCGGCGGGACCCTGATCCTCGATCATGGCCACGGCATTTCAACGGTATACATCCATCTGAGCAAAATCCTGGTCAAGAAGGGGCAACACGTGCACCAGGGAGATATCATCGCCAAGGTGGGCGCCACCGGACGCGCCACCGGACCGCACCTGCATTGGGGAATGAACTGGTTCGAGACCCGCCTGGACCCGTCGCTGGTGGTTCCCCCCATGCCGACGCCGGCCTCGGCTAAAAAGAAAGAATAGAGATCAGGCCCTCTCCTGCCCTTCTCGTTTCCGGATCAGTCCTTCCTGAACGGCGGTGGCCACCAGCCGGCCGTCATGGGTGAAGAAATGGCCGATGGCAAGCCCCCTGGACTTGGCCGCACGTGGGCTGCGGATGGAAAACAGCAGCCAGTCGTCCAAACGAAAATCCCCATGAAACCACATGGCATGGTCCAGGCTGGCCAACTGCATTCCAGGCATCCAAAACGACTGACCGTGGGGATTCAGCGCCGTCCCCACGAGCCCGAAATCAGAAGCATAGGCGAGCAGGCAGTGATGGATGAATGGATCATCAGGCAAATTATCGATGGCGCGTAGCCAGATATATTTTTCGGGAGGTCGCTTCTCCGGTTCGAACGGATTGATCGGATCGACAATACGGCTTTCTATCGGCTTCTCGCGCAGAAGTTTCTCTCGGACATCAGGCCTGAGCCTATCGGCCATCGGCCGTGCAAATTCAATCACCGATTTCAATTCCTCGGGTCCTGGAACGTCCGGCATCCGGTCTTGATGCTCAAATCCCGATTCTTCCATTTGAAAAGAGGCGGACATGGAAAAAATCGCCCGGCCACCCTGAACGGCAACCACGCGCCGGGTGGTGAAGTTTTTACCATCCCTTATGCAATCCACCGTGTAAACGATAGGCTTCTGGACATTTCCGGGATGCATGAAATAGCCGTGCAGGCTATGAGCGTGGCGCTCGGACGGCACGGTTTGTGACGCCGCGGACAAAGCCTGCCCCAGAACCTGGCCACCAAAAACATTGCCGAATCCAAGGTCCTGGCTTTGGCCGCGAAAAATATTTTCCTCGATTTTTTCCAGTTTTAGCAGTTGCAACAATTCTTCCAGGACATTTCCCGGAACACATACACTCATGATCGAATATCCTTTGCATGTACAATTTTTATGGCACTGTCTCCCATGCGGCCGGAAATGCTATGATCGCGGTTCCATAGGTCGCCGTCATCGGGATGACACCCAATAGAATACGTTTTATATTTTGATTCGACCAGCCCGAACCGTAAATTATGTCTACTATCGATAGAGGATAATCATGCCGACACCGAAAAATGTGATGGAAATTTTCAAGGTCCTGGAAAAATCCAACTGCCGGGAATGCGGAGAAAAAACCTGCCTGGCCTTTGCCGGTGCCGTATTTCGAGGCCAAAAGAAAATAGACGAGTGTCCTCGATTGGCGCCGGATATTATCGAAGCGCTCTCGGGCGCCCCGAAAGAATCCAATCCATTGGAGGAAAACTGGGATGCGTTCATGGCCACCATGAAAAATGAGATCGCAAAAGTCGATCTTGCCGCCGTTTCCGGAAAGATAGGGGGCCGCTTCGAAAACGGCCGCCTGACCCTGAAAATTATGGGGAAAGCCTTCAGCGTCGACGGGCAGGGAAACCTATACACGGATATTCACGTCAACCACTGGGTGGCAGGACCCTTTTTCGACTACGTGCTCCGACATCATGGCGCCGAGCCCACCGGCCGGTGGGTTTCGTTCAGGGAGCTGAAGAACGGCAAGGATCGTTACCCACTTTTTAAAAAACGTTGCGAGGAGGTCATGCAGCGTATCGCCGATGTCTACACCGATCTATTCGAGGATGTGGTCCATCTATTCTCGGCCAAACAGGTCGACCGGCAGTTCCGGTCAGACGTGTCGGTGGTGCTGCATCCCCTTCCCAAAGTACCGGTAATGATCTGTTACTGGCGGCCGGAGGAAGGGATGGGATCGAGCCTCAACATCTATTTCGATGAAACCGCGGATCGAAACCTCGATACCGGCTCGGTTTTTTCATTGGCCGCGGGGTTGACTCAGATGTTCCACAAACTGGCCTTGCGGCATGGCATTGCCGAAACGGCCCTGCAATAAAATCGGCAAACCGTTACCGCTGAAGGAAGGCCAAACGGATTCCCAGCCCGACAAACAGCATGCCGGTCAGTTTTTTCAGTATGCCCCCGGCCCCGGCATGCTTTCGAAAACGTGCTGAGAGCCAACTGGCGCCAACAACCAGAAAGAGAGCCCACAGGCAGCCGGTGGTCAAAAAAACAAGCCCAAGAACCAAAAACGGCAATAGAACCGATTGGGCTTGGGGCGACACGAACTGGGGCAGAAAAGAAAGGAAGAACAGGGCAACCTTGGGGTTGAGGGTGTTGGTCAAAACTCCCTGCCAATAAATGTGCAGGGCTTCGGTCGATTCGGTTGGCTGGTGAAAGCTTACCAGCTTGTCCGTTTTGTCCGTTTTTAAAAGCCCGATACCGATCCAGATCAGGTAGCCGGCGCCGACGAGCTTGATCGTGGCAAAGGCCAGGGGCGAGGCCGCCAGAATAACCGATATTCCCAGGGCGGCCAGCAGCGTATGAATTAAAACGCCGGTACCGATTCCAAGCAGTGACATGATCCCGGCCTTGCGGCCCTGAGCCACACTACGGCCGATGATGTACATGGTATCCTGACCGGGAGTCAGATTGAGCAGGATGCCCGATACCAAAAACAACGGAAAATCATGAATCCCCAGCATAACGTTCCCCTTCTACGTTCCTCAGCGCAAGCGCAACCGCCGGTCTCCTTAAAAAACGAAGACCGGCGGCAAACGCGATAACGCCGATTATTGCAGCGCGGATTTAAGCAGGCTGGAAATCTGGTCGCCGCCCTTGGATTTCGCATATTCCAGAACGATGGGAATGAACTTGCCGACCATGTCGCTGCCGAGGCCCAGACTGGAAAAAGTACTGGTCAGTCCGGCAAGCGAAGATAAAGAGCTTGAACTGCCGCCCACCATGGAAGACAATCCCCCCAAAGCGCTGGACCCTGAACTGCTACTGGATGTGGCGCTTTTCATGAGCGAGGTTGCGTCGGGCAAGGCATCGGTCACTTTGGAAAAATCATCAGCGCTCATGTTTTCGGAAGCGGTACTGAAAATCGCTCCGGCGCCCCCCTCGGCCTGTTCCGTGGTGACCCCCAGTTTGTCGGTCAGCATACTGACCAAGCTTAAATCGGCAGCGTATACGGAAGCACTTCCAAAACCAAACAAACACCCCGCCATAACCAGCAAAGCAATGGACAATGTACGTTTTTTCATTACGACTCCTAATTTAAAATTGGGTAAAATGAATGACGGTTGCCTGAAAAGCAGTAACCGTCAAAATGTTGATAACACACCGTGGCGAACGGTTTCAACATTCTCGAAGCAAAACATCATAAAAATGTTTCCGCGCGGGTTGACCTTTAAAATTGCAGGCAACGGTACGCAAAAGGTTCTTCATTATAAAATTATCGCGTTGCCCCATGATCACAGCGAGGCATTCGGCGGTTTGGTTGGTTTTATGGTTTGATTTTCCAACATATTTTTCAATCGACAATTTAAAAACGGTTTTTTATTAAAAAATGTTTGACAACCCTAAACTTTCATGGAAGAAAGGACATGCTCTTTTAATGACTTCTTGCGTTGCTCTGATTTGAAGCGCTATTCCCCCTGACCCGGCAACTCGAATACTGATCCTAAAACAGCCCTGACATTACTTCTGAACTGATACTGAATAGACTCATTACGACTAATAAAAGAGCTCAACCATTTAAGAACCCCCGGTCTTCCTTACGGAAAATCGGGGGTTCTTCTTTTTGCACACTCCAAATTGAAGCCGCTTATCTTTCAGGATTCGTTAGTACACGGCGCACTAATATAGCAAGCCTGTCCAAGGTCCGTGTAGCTTGCCGGCTCAGCGTTTGACGGTTAAGCAGCGGCACCCGGAAATAAATTCAAAACCTCTCTGACGATCTCTTCGGCGCAACGACGGTCACCTTCGAAGCCCAATTGTCCACCATGGATGGTAAACGAAACGCCGCAGTCGTATTTTCCCGCGACACTATTAAGAATTTTCCTCCAGATTTCACCATTCCGATTAATTGTATTGATTGCCGGCATTTTTACACCTCTCGTTTAATTGATCTTACTCTAAACCATATCAAGCGCCGTGCCACCCGCCGCAAAACAATCAACCATTTGAAAAACAGGTGTTTTGTAGGCATTCCCACCGCTTTAAAGCCAATTCATAAATTGACATAAATGTATTTTATTACATATGATGCCTCAAATTTGTCATCACAATCCTTCATCTGACTTCATACATCAGTCGGCACACATGCATTTACTTAAGCCCCCCGCTA
Source organism: uncultured Desulfosarcina sp. (assembly GCA_963668455.2). Classification (GTDB taxonomy): domain Bacteria; phylum Desulfobacterota; class Desulfobacteria; order Desulfobacterales; family Desulfosarcinaceae; genus Desulfosarcina. Next base: position 36,201 of record CAXXOY010000004.1, on the reverse strand, counting down.
AAGTATTCCATTCTTGACCTGATATATTCTTAGGCGATACTTAAAATTATTTTATCCTTCAGGTGGGGTATTGATCGGTAACCATTGCAATTCACGCTGCATCAAGAAAAGGCTAATGTTTGATGAGGACTGTTGTTGTTGTTGATAAAGATGTCATGATGCTCCATACGGTCGCGGGCCTGATGAAAGGCTATGGCGGTTTTCTCAGAATTATTCCGGTGGCCAGCACAAGAGCGGTCGTCGAAACCCTGGCAAGAAAATCGGTTGATCTTGTAATCGGCGGCATGCACATGCCCGAAGCGGACACCCTTGATCTGGTAGCCCGGGTTTTCCAATTCGACCCGCGCATTCGCATGATCGTCCTCACCAACAATTCGACCATGGCTTTCCGCTCAAAAATAAAGCAGATGAACGCCGTCGTCCATTTCGACCAGCCCCTTGACATCTGTTTGCTTTCAAAACGAATTTTTACTGAATTGCAAATAGACAATGGCGGTCAGATCAGGGGGATTTCGCTAACCGCATTTCTTCAAATGATGGAACTGGAGGGGCGCTCGTGCACCTTGCAGGTGTCCGCCAAGGGAAAAATTGGGCTCATCTACATCAAAAAGGGCAAACCGGTTGCCTCCCGCCTGGGAATGTTCACGGGGAAGCCGGCGATTCTGCACATTCTTACCTGGCAGAATATATTGATCGATATCGACTACACGCCTTTCGAAATAAAAAGCGAAACGATCCCCGCCCTGATGAACCTCCTGCTGGAAAGCGGACGGCTTTTGGATGAAAAGAAGAGCCAGGGCCCCAACTTGCGTAAATACACCCGCCACGACTGCCTCGTGGGAATCGATTACGATATCAGCAATTGGGTCTACCAGTGCTCCATGCGTGACATCAGCGAGGGGGGCGCCTATATCGAAACCGCGCAAACCATCGGCATGGGTCAGCAGCTGAACATCACCCTCTCGTCACCGGCTTTGGAGGCCTCCTGCAGTATTTCCGGAACGGTTGTTCGCCGAGACCCCGGTGGTATCGGCGTTCGATTCGACGCGCTGACGATTAAGCAAGAGCAGATCATCCGGTCGTTGGTGGAAGCCAACTGCTCGCCCAGCGAGCCCGCCCCGTAGACAGCGGCCAGCGCCTGGCAGGCCTTTCGGGTCACCGTTTCCCGGAACGGACAATCGAGAAAAAGAGCCACAACCCCAAAAACGTGGCGATGACATACCCGCTGAACCCGAGAATATCCGTTACCGAAATGGTTTGCCCGCCTAAAAAGTCGACTTGAAAAACAAAAATATTGCGGGTTGTGTTGAGAATCAGGGCCGCGGCAATAAGGGAGGCCGCGGTAACGATACCCAAAGCCAGGCGGTTAAGGCTGTTTTCCAGCTTCCGGGAAGGGTCTTCCAGACCGGTATGGGAAATTTCGAACTGCGGCGCTTCGGTGGAAAGCCGTTTAAACAGGCCATGGGCCAGATGGGGCACCTGCCGCAGGTAGCCGCCGAACACCTTGACATCCCGCCCCACGTTTTTAATCACCTTATGGGCTTCCAGCCCTTTTTGGAGCAAGCGTTTGGCGTAAGGCCGGGTAACCTCCAGCAAACTGGCGTCCGATCCCAGAATTTTCCCAAGGGCCTCGGTTTGGATAAACGTCTTGAAAATCAGCAACAAATTGCGCGGAAGACGGATGCGGTGCTTGAATACCAGCCGCATTACCTGATCGTAAACGTCCTTGACCGAGATGGTCTTCAGCGAGCGACCATAAAACGGCTCGGCCATATCCTTGAGATCCGTGCGCAGGGCCTTCATGTCCATACTACGCGGATTGATCAGGCCGGCGGATTCGAGCGCCTCCATGACCATGTCGTAATCGTGTTCGGAAAAGCCCAGAAAAAGATGGGCGATTTGCATCATGGTCTCTTCATCAAGATAGCCGACAATACCGAAGTCCACCAGACTGACCCGGCCGTCCGGCATAACGATGGTATTGCCCGGATGGGGATCGGCATGGAAGATTCCCGCTTCCATGAGCTGGCGCGAAAAGGACCGCAACCCGATCATGGCCACATCCTTGGGATCGATGCCCTGATTGCGGATCTGCGCCACCCGATCCATTTTGATGCCGTCGATAAATTCCATGACCAACACGGATCGCGATGTGTAATCCCAATGCACTTTCGGGATATGAATTTCGTCGACATCCTCGAAGCTGCGTGTGAAACGCTCTATGTTGCCGGCCTCGGTGAGCATATCCAGTTCGCGAAAAATCGTGCGCTCGAATTCCTTGACCAGGTTGACGGCCCCCACAATGCGACCCAATTCGAACGTCCGCTCGAAACGGGCCGCAAAATAGTACATCACCTGAATATCCTTGCGGATGCGGGTTTCGATGCCCGGCCGGACCACCTTGACCGCCACCTTCTCGCCGGTACCAAGCAGTGCTGTATGCACCTGGGCCACCGACGCGGCGGCCAGGGCCTTCTCCTCAATACCGGCGAACAACTGCGCCACGGGCTCGCCCAATTCGGCCTTGATCAGTTGGCTTATCTCTTCGAAAGGCACCGCCGGCACCTGATCCTGAAGTTTGGTAAATTCGTCGATGTATTCCGGTGGGAAAAGGTCGGCGCGGGTGCTCATGAGTTGGCCCAGTTTTATAAAGCTGGGTCCCAGTTCCTCCAGGGCCAGCCGGATACGAACGGGATCGGGAAGACCGGATTTAATGCGGGTTGTGGTGCGCCCCTTCATGCGATCCGCGATTTCCCCCATGCCGTGTTTGATCAGCACCTTCGAGATGAGACCGAAATGGCGAATGCCGCGAATGCGGCTGCTGGAAAAAGGGAAAGGCATCTGGAATCTTTCTTGGGTTATCGTTAGTTTGTCTCTTCTTCGGTATCGTTAACCGCGCACCACCGATTGGAAATTTTCTTGAGAATAGTCGCTTCGGCCACATACCGTTCCACAAAGCCGCAGTCCACGCAAACATAATTGTCCAAAGCAGCAATGGTTGTCAGGGTAACGGGAATCGAGTTGCTGCCGAAAGGACCGCTTTTAAGTGGCAGATCCGTGGCCGTATAGATTTTCGTGGAACCGCATTTGGGGCATTTGCCCTGTTTCATGCTTTTTCCTCCCTGGTTGTATTCTTGCCGTTGAACCTGTCGATGAGATGAAATAAAGGATGGCACTTGAGTTGTTATGCCGCATTCCATGGGATGGTGTCAACGCAATGTGTTCCGGAGCACTGGATCGGGTATTTCGACAACGCTACGACAAATTGTGGACGGCTCGCTCGGCCGCGCAAAGGGCACCTTCAAGATAACCGCCATACTGACCGGCGGTTTCCGTGCCGGCGAAATGCAGCGCGCCATCCCAAATCGAGGATCTACCGGCTGGCGCCTGATAAGCAGGATGGACGGTCATGGGAGGCTGGTCATAGGTCGTTGCCGTGAAAGCCTCACAGGCCCAGTCCTGATAAAAAAGACTCAGAGGGGTGGCGGCATCCGGGCCGAAAACATCGACCAGTTGCCGGACCATGGCCGCTTCCAGATCCCGGCACTGATTGCGCTGCACCGCCGGAATACCGACGAAACCATGCAGGCCGAAAGGGCCGCCATCAAAATTGGAACCGTCGTGGATCTCGCCCAAGGGACCACACTGACTGAAGGCCTGGCCCGACAGGCCCGCATCGCGCCAGAAGGGCCTGTCGTAGAGGACGAAGAATTTGGCCTGGCCGGCCATCCAGGTCCCGGTTTTCAGCATGGCCTGGGTCAAAGGCTCGGACAGCTCCGGCGAAAAAAGAATCGTCGAGGCGGCCAGGCGGGGCGGCAGGGCGAGAATCACCCGCCGGGCGAGAAAGGTTGCCCGAGGCGGTTTTTCGAGTTCCCCCACGATCACTTGGACGCCTTCGGGGAGGCGTTCGATTCCGCAAACGGGGTGGCCCTGCAAAACAGTGCCTTGCGGCAATCGCCGACCCAGCTCGCTTATCAACGCGATCATACCGCCCTGGACCCGCCAGGAGGCAGGCTCGCAGGCATATCCCCGCACCGTGAACACCTCGCCGCCCGGTTGTTGAAAACGGCCCAGCCCCTCTTCGAATTGGCGATAGCCGGTGAGCCCCAGGGCGTTCAACAGATGGTTGATCCTCGGATTGATGTCGGGCCAGTACCACGCGGGGCCGAGGTCGCAACCATAATCTCCGTGGCCGGGGCTAAGGATACGGCCTCCCAGGCGATCACGGGCCTCGAGCACCACAACGGGTTTGTTTTGTTCAGCCAGCAACCAGGCGGCGTATAAGCCGCTCAGGCCGGCGCCGATAATTAGGGTTTCCATGGGTGGGTTCGGTTCTGTACACATTTTCCAATTCCGTGGTTGACGAATACGTAAAAAATAAGGGAATTACCATAACACCAACGCCCTCACGGAAAAAGAGAAAAACCGGGCTTATGCCCAAAACTTTTTTTGGACAATACGCTTGCGATGCACACCCCCATTGCGCCCATCCCCTGGAACACACCAGCCCTCTGGCAGGCGGCCAATGATCATCTGGCACGCGATGTGGCACGCAGCCGCCACCGGCTGACCGATGCATTTGAATTGGCAAACAGCCTGAAAAGCCGGCTGGTTTCGCTTTCTCCTCTCATGGATTGGCTGTGCGAAAAAACCTGCCCGGCATGCACGGACAATTGCTGCCGGCGGGCACGGGTATGGGCCGATTTCAGGGATCTGTTGTTTTATCATCTGGCCGAAATCCCGGTTCCAGACGGGCAGCCCCTGAGCCAACCAGGCCAGCACTGCCGCCATGCGAGTCCCAGGGGATGTCGGATCGACCGCCTCCGGCGTCCCTTTATCTGCACCTGGTATGTCTGCCCGGACCAGACGAATCTGCTGCGAGCGCGGACCGCGGAACACGAACGTGTCACGGCCACGCTGCAGCAGATAAAAACCCAGCGCCGGTTGATGGAAGACCGGTTTATCCGGGCGATAACGACGGGTTGATTAGAAGTTCCAAATCAACTCGGCGGCAATCCGATAAGCGTTTTCGTCGCACTCCTCGCCGGTCATGGCCCGGGTGGCTTGTTTGAGGGCCTCGCCCGGAAAGAAAATGGATGCCTGTCCCTTGATGAAGGTATGATGACTCAGGGCCAAGGTTAATTCATTGTCCCATTCATACCCCACATCCCCGGCTTCGACGGTTGAGTATCCAAGCAATGGATTCACATAATTGGCGACTTCGAAATCTTCGTTCCAACGGAAGTAATTGATGTTGGATTTGTAGATCAGGAACTTTTTAGGAGCCACCGTCAAGCCAAGGCTGATCATGGCAAGCCCGGGGTTGTCACCACGGCCGGTTCCCATGCCGGAAAAGTTAGTGAGACCGCCGGTAACAACAGGCGTGCCGTTGCCGTACAGTTCGGGAAGGTAGCCATACAGCACCGAACCCAACACCCAGTTGGTGTCGCCGATAATCGTGTTCTCCCCACCCCAGCGCGCGGAAAAACGCTGGGCATTGACGACCCCGTTATAGCCTTCAAGGGTATCGTCGTTGGCATCGCTGTCACCGGAGGTGTACATAAAACCCAAATGCGGCTTCAGGGGAAAACCAGTCAGAAGGCCCTTGAATTCCAGAGAGACATCTGCAGCCAGGGCGTACGCGGAAATATCGTAATCCTCGGATTTGCCCAAGGCGCTCAAACCGGTGTCCTCGGCATCACCGAACTGGTAAACGCCTTCCAGAAATAATTCGAACAGGCCGAACGTTCCAATATAATAGCCGCCCAGGTGATGGGAATCGGTCTGCGACTCCGTTGCCGTCATGATTCCAAGACTGCCGCCACTCAATGCTCCCAGCAGATCGCAAACATTTGCGTTGCGAATACGATCGTAGGCGTAAAAGAATTTGAACTTCTGGGTAGGTTTAAACTTCCAAGTCAGATAGCCGGCATACAGGTCCCGGTCATCGTTGGAGGCTCCGTTGCTACCGTTGGGCCCGGTCGCAAAATTACTTTCAATGAGTTTGAAGTACCCGATGTTATATTCAATCGTTTTACCGCCCCCGGTAAACCAGATGCCTGGGTTGTCGTCTCCATAGGTCATGGCCGCGCCTTCGAAAGCATCCATATTGAAGACGTCATACCCCGCATTCAATCGCACATTGAAGGGCAGTTCCATGGTCGCGCGCAGCCGTTCCAGCCCGAAGGTGCTGTAATCGATATTTTTCCCTCCCCTGCTGTCCGCGGAGGAGGTCTCCCATATGGAATCGTATTCAAGGGCGGCGTAAAAGCTCCATTTTCTATCCTTGGGCATGGCATTGAAATAGAGCCTGCTTTCATTTCGGATGTATCCCTCGTTGACCCACCCCGACTCATTGGGGTGAACCGCGAAGAAGTTGGAATTCAAACTGCCGAAAAGATAACCATTGGGGGCGTTCTCACTCATTCCAAAATCCCAATTCCCCTCCGAGGTCGGAATAACTCTTACCAGGGCGCCAAAACTCATCAAGATATCCTTGGCGGTGGTCACCTGAACCCCCCCCGGGCCGGCCAGTGTCTCCTTTGTTATATCATCCGCGATTTCAAGCTGTTTTTTGATCTCCTCCTGCTCCTTGGTCTGATCCGCCATGGCATCCGAAACGACAATCAGCACACAAAGCATACAACCAAACAAAACCATAAACCGTCTCTTCATCCTCGCTCCTCCTCTTGTTATCTTGTTCAATCACGAATAGAAAAATTTGATCGAGATCAAGGCGCGACTCAACCATACTGCAGATATCTATTTGATATTCCAATGAAAAAATCTTAACACAACGCCGCCATCAAATTATTCAGCCATTCGTTGGTGAGCACTATTAGCGGTATTGAGACCGAATCTCCCTCTTATTGATTTTGCCCACACTGGTTTTCACGATTTCGGGGACAAACAGCACCTTGTTGGGCACACCGAATTTTGGAATTGCACCGTTCTCAACGAATTTCATAAAGAAATCCTTTACTTCCGCTTCGCTGAGTTTGTCCTTGCAGTCTTCCTTGAGAACAATGAGAGCCATGGGCCGCTCCCCCCATTTTTCGTCGGCAATACCAATCACTGCGGATTCGCTGACAGCCGGATGCTGACTGATGATGTTTTCCAGTTCGAGGGAAGAGATCCACTCGCCGCCGGTCTTGATGACGTCCTTGAGTCGATCGGTGATTTGGACGTACCCTTCGGGGTCGATGAACCCAACGTCACCGGTATGAAGCCAGCCATTTTCCCACAGTTCCTCGCTTTTTTCCGGCTCTTTCAAATATCCCTGGGTAAGCCAGGGGGCGCGCACCACGACTTCGCCGGTGGTTGTCCCGTCATGGGGCTGGGGATTGCCGTCGAAATCGACCACTTCAATTTGAACATTGGGAATGGGCAATCCTGTCCGGCAGCGGATGGCCACCTGATCGTCTATGCCCCAGTCAAGCATATGCGGCTTCAGGTTGGCGATGGTGAGAACCGGGCAGGTCTCCGACATGCCATAGCCCGTATAAAGGTTGATGCCCATCTCCAGGGCTGCCTTGCAAAGGCCGTGTGAAAGGGCCGATCCACCGATAATGACCTTCCAGCCCTCCAGATTCATATCCTTTACCACCGGGCTGTTGATGATCATATGCAAAATAGTGGGAACGCAGTGAGAGAAGGTTACCTTCTCTTTTTCGATCAAATTCAGCAGCATGGCCGGCTCATAACGCCCCGGATATACCTGCTTGGCCCCCAGCAAGGTCATCAGGTAAGGCATCCCCCAGGCATGCACATGGAACATGGGTGTAACCGGCATGTAAACATCCGAGGCATTGATGGTGGCTTGGGATGCAAACATACCCAAAGCCGTCATAGCGCCGTAGGTGTGCAGCACCAGTTGGCGATGGCTGAAATAGACGCCCTTGGGCAGACCGGTGGTGCCGGTGGTGTAAAAGGTCGTGGCTTTCGTGTCCTCGTCAAAATCCGGGAAATCGTAGCCTTCCTCGCCGCCTTCGACCAGGGTTTCGTAGTTTTCCACTATGCTCACCGAAGTTTCGGGGGGCTGGTCGTCGTCGGAGATCAGAATGATGGCCTTCTCCGTGGTGAACTGGTCCTGCACCCCTTCCAGCATGGGCAGGAATTCGGAGTTGACCAGAATCACGTCGTCCTCGGCATGGTTGATGGTGTAACGGAGTTGCTCCGGGGACAAACGAACGTTGATGGTGTGTAAAACGGCCCCCATCATGGGCACGGCAAAAAAACATTCAAGATAGCGATGGCTATCCCAGTCCATGATGGCGACCGTATCGCCAGGTTTGACGCCCAATTTTCTCAGGCCGCTGGCCAGCTTGGACACTCGTTTGCCGAAATCGGTGTAGGTGTAGCGCAGTTGATCCCGATAAATAATTTCCTGATCGGGTGCGTACACCAAGGGAGTTCTCAGCAGGTTCTTGATCAAGAGGGGGAACGCATACGCCGAAGGGGTTTTTTCGATGGGTTTAACGGTCATTTCACGCCTCCTTTGATTAGAGTTTTTGTAGGCCGGCTCCGAGAACTCCGGCAATGCAATAGGATTGGTCATGCTGGACGGATAGAAAATGTCGTTGATGCCAGTTAACCATGTTAACCTATTAAACAAATCCCGTGCCAGCTCACACCAAATATATTATATTGAATTACGGATAGTTATAATAAATGGCGAAAATAATAACGCCAACCCGGTGGGAAACAAATGACTCGGCGGAAGGGACAAATACAACAGCAAGCACCTAATTTATATACCAATTATAATATATTACTCGAATCGGGTAAGAAATAACTCATATTGTGTATTTATTGGATGCCAAAATTCTTCATTTTCAGATACAAGGTTTTGCGCTCGACCCCCAGGTGCTCGGCTGCACGGGTCCGGTTCCACTTGTATTTTTCCAGGACGCCGGTGATATACCGCTTTTCAAAGGATGAGACGGCCTGACGCAGGGGCCGGTCGAAAACCCCCATATCGTCTTCCAGAGGTGACAATGATCCGGCAAGCGGGCCGGACGGCGCCAGGTGAAAATCAAGATGGCCGAGATTAATCAGGCGTTGCATCGAATTTTCCAGTTCCCGAACATTTCCAGGCCAGTCATAATCGTGCAGCGCATCCATGATCTTCCCGCCAAGGGGAGTGATGGGTTCGTTTTTCTTCTTGTATTTTTTCATGAAGTGCTCGGCCAGCAAGGGAATGTCCTCCTTGCGCTCGCGTAAGGGCGGCAGTTGAATGGGGATGATGTGGATGCGGTAAAAAAAGTCTTCCCGCAACTGTCCGTTTTCCAGAAGCTTGCGGACATTACGGTTGGTGGCGGCGATGATTCGGCAGTCGATCCCTCTTACATTGACGCTTCCCACGGGCGTATAACCGCTGCCACCGAGAACGCGCAGCAGCTTGACCTGCATCTCCGGTTGAACGTCACCCAATTCATCCAGAAACAGGGACCCCTTCCGGGCCTTGTCGAGATAGCCCGGTTTGTCGGCAAGGGCGCCCGAAAACGCCCCCTTTTTATATCCGAAAAACTCGCTTTCCACCAAGTGCCTGGGAATGGCCGCGCAATTGACCGGCACAAAGGCATGTACGCTGCGATCACTGAAATCGTGAATCGCCTTGGCGACCAGCTCCTTGCCCGTCCCGGACTCACCGTAGATGATCACGTTGGCGTCCGTGGCCGCTGCGCGCAGAATCAATTCATAGACTTCCTGCATGGCCGCGCTTTTACCCACGATGCTTCCGAATTTGTAGCGGTCCCGGATGGTCTTGCGGAGCCTGACGTTTTCCTTCTTCAGTCGATTTTCCTGCTCCCTGATGCGGTCTTTGGCGAGTTGCCGCTCGTGGATATCGACAATAGAGGTAATGTCGATAAGCGACGCCACGCTGCGTTTCGTACCGGCGATCATATCCACGCGCAAAAAGATATTTTTCTTTTTCCCCTTTTTATCACGCACCTTGAATTCGTATTCGATGGGCACAGCCTCCTTGAGGAGACGCCGCTTGCGATGATACTTCAACATCATTGCAAGCTCGGCGGGCTCGGCAATGACGGCCGTCCATTTCATTTTTCCCTCGATCTCCGCCTTGGAATAGCCGATGATTTTTTCGAAGCCGGAGTTGGCGAATGAAATCGTGGTATCTTCCTCGATGATGATCGTGCCGGCGCCGGTGTTTTCAAAAAGGCTGCGGTAAAGCGCTTCACTTTCCTTGAGCGCCTTTTCGGTCTTCCGGATTTCCGTGATGTCCTCGATGAAGGATTCGAGATAATCGACCGCGCCATCGGCGGTCCGAACCACCCGGACAAAAAGCTTACAGGTAATGGCGCGGCCATCCTTGCGCCGAAACCGGGTTTCAAAACCCCGCAATTGATTCCGATCACGGGAAAGGTCGATCAGCTTTTGGCGCCGGTCCGGGTCCACATAAAGATCCCTGGCGATATTTTCCACCGATGCCAGGTTGTCTTGGGGTGAATCGTAGCCCAATATCCGCGCCGCGGCCAGATTGGAGCCCAGCAGACGGCCATCCACATCGGATTGAACGATGCCGATGGGCGCGTTGTCGAACATGTCCCGATACTTTTGCAGCTCCTCCTTCAGATGGCCGATCTCCGGGCCCTGGGATGGGGCGTTTTCGGCGGGCAGTTGGGAAGCAATCGCTTGTTCTTTCGACGGACCAGCAGGCTTGGTGGTATCCATACGCTTTATGCCTTGTGTGGGATAAACTGATTTTTCCAAGTGGGTGAAGTGAGTAGATTACAACACACGTTGAGTCAATTCAAGCCAGTGATTCGAGTGTGGGCGTTTCGTATCGGGGTTGGTTTTGGATAACCATGGCCCTTAATGGGTATGGTTCATGGAAACTTATCCTGTTGATTTTACCGAGGAGAAGGTGTTCTCAGAGTTAAATACGATACCATCGGTTCGAAATCACGGTCGTCATGAAGCAGTGCCAAGTCTTCCATGATACAAAACGTTCCGATAAGTACATCGATTGTTTTTCGAATGGGAACGCCCCGTTTTCTGAGCCTTCTATAGTTTTGGGCACTCCGGATAGCTACATCGTACCCGCCGATTTGGCGGAATTGAAGGGCGCCGAGCAGGTTCTTGGCCGTATTGTAATCTTTATCTGATTTGAAACCTTGAAGAACTTCCGTCAGGATCAAATCGCCAACAATGACGGTGGTGGTTGATAAATGGTTGTCAAGCAGGTCTGTCTGCCAGGTTGAAAGGCCGTTGAAATAGTTGATCCATACGGATGAATCGACCAAAATCAATAATCCGACCTCATTGCATCAAGATCACCATCCCATTTCAGCTTCCCACGATATTTTTTTATCCGTTCTTGTCTCTTGATTTGAACCAATAGTCTGAGTCCGGCTTCAACCACGGCTTTTTTGGTTTTTATTTGACCCAGAGCCATGGCATCATTGATAAGATCATCGTCGATAACGATGTCTTAAGGCGCGATCTCTTCCTTAAGCATACAACAGGCGATCTTGAACGGCGGCGGCGCGCCAGGGGTGGCGGGAAGGCTCTGGGGCTGGATCACCCGGCTCATCACGCAGCCTTCGGGAATGGAGAGGGGGAAAAGGTCGGTTTCGTTGATTCGCGGGGCGTCAACCAGTTGGTTGTCGAGTATTTCCAACCCATGCAGGGGATAGTCTTCGCACAAGGGGCAGCGGTAAACCCGGTTGTTGGGGAAGACAAAATAGTTATCGGCCACCAGCCCCGCGCATTCGAAGGGCTCGTCCGAATCCAGAAATACCTTGGGGAAAATGGCGGGAATTCCCCGACGAGCTACGTCCTCGGCTACCTTCGGGACGATGTCAAGCCAGGTGTCGCGGTCCACCTGTGCCAGGGCCTCGCGGTGCGCCTCATCGCCAACCCACTGGCCGCGCACCCCGATCACCTGGATGAAAAAGCGGTCCACCCCCAAACGCTGCAAAAGTTCGGGCATTCGGTGAAGGGCGTCGATATTGGCGCGGCTCACCGTATAAATCAGGCTGACGCTGAAGCCGCGTTCCTTGGCCGCCGCAATCCCCTGCGTACAGGCATCGAAACAGCCCTTGCCGCGCAAGGGATCGTTGACCGAAGGGTCGGGACCGTCCAGGCTGAAGCTGAACACATCCACTTCATCGGGAGTCACCCGGTCCAGAATATCGTGAAACAGATAGCCGTTGGTATCGATGGTCACCGATCCGTAGCCCAGGCCGCAGGCGCTTTTCACCGCTCGGGCAAGATCCGGATGCAGGGTAGGCTCTCCGCCCAGAAGGACCAGATTGGCCGCCGGATGACGCCGGGCGAACAGGGCCAGCCAGCGCTCGATGGTTTCGATATCGAGGGTGTTTTTGCCATGCTGATCGGGATTGATGTAACAATGACGGCAGCTGAGATTGCAACTCGTGAGCAGATGAAAAAAAACGTTGGCTGCCCGGCGGGAAAAGGAGACGGTCTTGCGTATCATGTCAGGTCGGGAAAACTCTCTATATCAGAATCGAGTTCGGGTTCGCCGTCGTCTTTTCCACCCAGGCGGCGGACCTCTTTTTTGGCGCGAATCAGTTCCTCGTTGGTCAGGCGCAGGCGATTGGACATGTACTCGGCGAAAATACGGTAAAGCAGCAGCAAAAAATCGAGACGTTGTGCTTTTTGATCCGTGGTGGAAAGGCGATTCCCCGCCGAGGTATCGACCGCCAGACAAATGGTCTTGTCCACGGCCACAATTGTTGCCGATCGGCTCTGATCGTCGATGATGCGCATTTCCCCGAAAATCTCGCCCTTCTTGGAAATGACACCGATCTCTTCGCCGCCTTTTGTGACACGGATCTTGCCGGAAAGCAGAAAATAGAGCCAGGGATCCAGGTCGCCTTCCCGGATGATGGTCTCCCCATCTTCGTACTGCCGGATTTTACTCAGGCGCAGCAGTTTACCCAGGTTCCGCGTCTCGAAGTGCCTCAAGGCGGAAATGGACATAAGACGTTGAATATTTTCTATATTTTCTTTAAGATATTTGGATTCGATCATAAATTCCCCCGGCGGTATCGGTGGCAAGACCTTCGTAGCAAATATTTTAATCCGCCCGATGAATAAAGGCAAGCCCGATATGAGAAGCAGTCAGGGCAATCGATCCGATACAAACCGTCAGCGTTCCATGCAGTGTTTGTTCAGTTGCCCGTCGAACTGAACCGGATAACAGCCGTCGAAGCAGGCTTTGCAGAAATTATCCGCCGGGTTCTCGATCCCGGTGGAAGACAACAGGCCTTCCAGACTGAGGTAGCGCAATGAATCGAGGCCCAGGTAGCGTCCCAGCTCATCGACACTCATCTTGGATGCGATCAGCTCTCCCTTGGTGGAAAAATCGATGCCGTAATGACAGGGGAAGCGGTGGGCCGGCCCGCTGACGCGCAGGTGCACCCGTTTGACGCCCAGCTCGCGCAGGGCCTTGACACGGGTTTTGGCCGTGGTGCCCCGAATAATGGAATCCTCGATAATGATAATATCTTTTCCCTTGAGCAGTTCCTTGATGGGGTTGAGCTTCACCCGAACTCCAAAATCGCGCATGCTCTGGGTGGGTTGGATAAAGGTGCGGCCGACGTAGTGGTTGCGGATCATTCCCGTTTCGAAGGGAATCCCCGAAACTTCCGAATAGCCTAAGGCCGCATAAGTTCCAGAATCGGGAAAAGGCATCACCAGATCCGCGTCCACCGGCGATTCCTCGGCCAGCCGCCGACCGTGGGCTTTGCGCGTGAGGTAGACATTGTGGCCGAAAAAGGTGCTGTCCGGACGGGCGAAATAGATGAATTCGAAGATACAGAACGAGCGCTGCTTGGGGGTGCTGGTCTTGATGCTTTTAATCCCGTCCTTGCTGATAATGACAATCTCTCCCGGATCCAGCTCACGTACGAATTCCGCCTGCACCAGGTCCAGGGCGCAGGTTTCCGATGCCAGGATCCAACCACCGTTGAGTTTTCCCAGGCAAAGCGGACGGAACCCGTGGGGGTCCTTGATGCCGATCATTTCGCCGCGGCTGGTCAGCACGACCATGGAAAAGGCTCCCTTCATGCGGGCCACCGAGGCCTTCAGGGCCTCCTCGAATCCCAGACTCAGGCTACGCACGAACAGATGCAGAAATACTTCACTGTCCATGGTGGTCTGAAAGATCGATCCCGAATCCTCAAGCTCGGCCTTGATCATGTGGGCATTGACCAAGTTGCCGTTATGGGCCACGGCATAGGCCCGTTTGCGATGGCGAACCACCAGGGGCTGGGCGTTGGCGACAATGGAACTGCCCGTTGTCGAATAACGCACGTGACCGATGGCCGTGTTGCCGTCGAGCTTGTCCAGGGTGTCCATCTTGAACACATCGGGAACCAGCCCCATGCCCTTGTATTCGTCGATGACGCCCTCGTTGTTGACGGCGATCCCGGCGCTTTCCTGACCGCGATGCTGCAAGGCATAAAGCCCGAAATAACAAAGCTTGGCCGCATCCGGCTGATTGAACGCCCCGAACAACCCGCACGCCTCGCGGGGTTTATCATCTGAAAATGACGTCCGGTCGTCTGTTTCAACTGTTTTCATTATTTTTCCACCTTGCCGTGATAGGCCTGAATCGGTTTGACGGTGAAGGGTTTGTCCCTCAGGGCCGCCACCCCTCGACACACCGCCAGCGCTCCGGCGGCAGTGGTGGCATAGGGGATTTTGTATTTTAGGGCCGCCCGGCGAATGGTGTAGCCGTCGCGGCGGGGTTCGTCACCGGTGCCGGTATTGACGATCAGCTGGATCTGGCCGTTTTTAATGGCATCGGCAACATGGGGCCGTCCCTGGGAAACCTTCTTGACAGGCTCGGCCGGGATACTGTTCTCCGTCAACCGCTCCCAGGTCCCGTCGGTGGCCAAGATGGAGAACCCCATATCGACAAACTTTTTGGCCACAGGCATCATCGCCGGTTTGTCTTCGTCGCCGACACTGATAAACACCGTTCCTTCCAGAGGCAGGTGCTGACCGGCGCCAAGCTGGGCCTTTGCATAGGCCAAACCGAAATCGGTGCCGATCCCCATCACCTCGCCGGTGGACTTCATTTCCGGCCCCAGAAGGGTATCCACACCGGGGAAACGATCAAAAGGCAGCACCGCTTCCTTGACCGACAGGTGATCGGGAATCACCTCCCGGGTGAGTCCCAATTCGGCCAGGGTTTTTCCCAACATGATCTTTGTGGCCAGCTTGGCCAGGGGAACCCCGGTGGCCTTGCTGACAAAGGGAATCGTGCGCGAGGCCCGCGGATTGACCTCGATGATATAAAGCTCGTCGTCCTTGATGGCATACTGTACGTTCATCAGGCCGATGACGTTTAACTCCGCCGCCATGGCCCTCGTGGCCGCGCTGATCGCCTCGATCATTTCAGGTTTGATGCTGTATGGCGGCAGGACGCAGGCCGAGTCACCGCTGTGCACTCCGGCGGCCTCGATATGCTGCATAATGCCGCCGATGATGGTGGTGGTGCCGTCACTGATGGCATCCACATCCACCTCCACGGCGGACTCCAGGAATTTATCGATCAATACCGGATGCCCCGGTGACGCCAGAATGGCCAGCCGCGTGAAATTCTCCATATCCTTGGGATCGTAAACGATCTTCATGGCCCGCCCGCCCAACACAAAGGACGGTCGCACGATCACCGGATAACCGATCTCCTCGGCAATGGAAAGCGCTTCTTCGATGGTCTGGGCCGTACCGTTGGCGGGCTGTTTGAGATCCAATTTTTTTAGCATGGCCTGGAACAGCTCGCGGTCCTCGGCCCGGTCGATGCTTTCCGGTTGAGTACCCAGAATCGGGACCCCTTCCTTGAAAAGCGGGGTGGAAAGATTCAGCGGGGTCTGCCCGCCGAACTGGACGATCACCCCGTCGGGCTTCTCCTTCTCCACGATGTGCAGCACATCCTCGCGGGTCAGGGGCTCGAAGTAGAGCTTGTCCGAGGTATCGTAGTCGGTGCTCACCGTTTCCGGGTTGCTGTTGACCATGATGCTCTCCACCCCCTCCTCGCGCAGAGCAAAGGAGGCGTGCACACAGCAATAGTCGAATTCGATGCCCTGACCAATGCGGTTTGGGCCGCCGCCCAGGATCATCACCTTCTTGCGATCCGAAACTCGGGCCTCGCACTCGATTTCATAGGTCGAATAATAGTAAGGCGTGGCGGCTCGGAACTCCGCCGCACAGGTATCCACCAGTTTGTAGACCGGGCGGATTTCCTTGGCTTTGCGCGCCTTTTCGACCTCGCATTCGGTACTGTCGGTCAGATGGGCCAGTTGAACGTCGGAGAACCCGTACTCCTTGGCCCGTCGTAGCAAATCGGTGGAAAGGTTGCCTAAGGAATCGCACTCGGCCAGGTCCGATTCCATCTGAAAAATCTGATCGAGCTGGAATAAAAACCAGGGATCGATACCGGTGATCCGATAAATTTTCTCGATGGTCATCCCCGCCGCCAGGGCATTGCGCAGATAGAATATCCGCTGGGAATTGGGAATGCCCAGTTTCTGTTCGATCTCCTTCAGACTCGGCGGCACCCCGTCTTCCTCCAGACGATCCTTGCCGTCGGCGCCAAAACCGAAACGGCCGATTTCCAGGCTGCGCAGCCCCTTCTGGAACGCTTCCTTGAAAGTCCGGCCGATGGCCATGGTCTCGCCCACCGATTTCATGGAAGTGGTCAAGAGGTCTTCCGTGTCCGGAAATTTCTCGAACGTCCAACGCGGAATCTTCACCACGCAGTAGTCCAGGGTAGGTTCAAAGGAGGCCAGGGTCTCGCCGGTGATGTCGTTGGGGATCTCGTCCAGGGTATAACCCACGGCCAGTTTGGCGGCGATCTTGGCGATGGGAAAGCCCGTGGCTTTGGAGGCCAGGGCGCTGGAACGCGACACCCGGGGATTCATCTCCACCACGATCATGTCGCCATCTTCCGGATTGATGGCGAACTGAACGTTGGAGCCGCCCGTATCCACCCCGATCTCGCGCATGATGGCCAGCGAGGCGTCGCGCATGACCTGGTATTCCCGGTCGGTAAGGGTCTGAGCCGGGGCCACGGTTATGGAATCACCGGTGTGCACTCCCATGGGGTCCATGTTCTCGATAGAACAGATGATCACCACATTGTCGCCGTGATCACGCATCACCTCGAGCTCGTACTCCTTCCAGCCCAGCACCGACTGCTCCAGCATAACCTGGCTGGTCAGGCTGGCGTCCAGTCCGGCCTTGGCGATCTCTTCCAGTTCCTCGGGGTTGTAAGCCACCCCGCCGCCGGTGCCGCCCAGGGTAAAACTGGGCCGGATGATCAGCGGGAAGCCGATCTGCTCTGAAATAGCCCGCGCCTCGTCCATGGTGGTGGCGATCCCGCTTTCGGGAATTTTCAGGCCGATGCGGTACATGGCCTCTCGAAAACGATCACGGGACTCGGCCTTTTCGATGGCGTCCAGGGATGCGCCGATCAACTCGACACCGAATTTTTCCAGCACCCCCAGGCGAGCCACTTCCACGGCGGTATTCAGGCCGGTCTGGCCGCCCAGGGTGGGCAGCAAGGCATCCGGGCGCTCTTTTTCGATGATCTTGGCCACCGCTTCCGGGGTGACCGGTTCGATATAGGTGCGATCGGCGGTTTCCGGATCGGTCATGATGGTGGCCGGGTTGGAATTGACCAGCACCACCTCATACCCCTCTTCCTTGAGGGCTTTGCAGGCCTGGGTTCCGGAATAGTCAAACTCGCAGGCCTGGCCGATGATGATGGGCCCCGCCCCGATGATCAGGATTTTCTGGATGTCCGTACGTTTGGGCATTATCGTTCCCGAGATGAGAGATTTCGGTTGTTGCTAATCAGGCACCACGATCAATTGTTTTTCATCATGGACCGGAACTGGTCGAACAGGTACGCGGCGTCATGGGGGCCCGGCGATGCCTCCGGGTGGTACTGAACGGCAAAGGCCGGCAGCGTGCGGTGCCGGATGCCTTCCACGGTGTTGTCGTTGAGGTTGATGTGCGTGACCTCCACGACATCCTTGCCCAGGCTATCCATGTCCACGGCAAATCCGTGATTCTGGGAGGTGATTTCCACCCGCCCGGTGGCAAGGTTCTTGACCGGCTGATTGGCGCCCCGGTGGCCGAACTTGAGTTTGTAGGTTTGCCCGCCCAAGGCCAAGCCCAGAATCTGGTTGCCCAGGCAAATGCCGAAAATGGGCAAACGCCCCAAAAGTTCGCGGGTAGTCTCGACCCCGTAAGTCACCGGCTCCGGATCACCGGGGCCGTTGGACAGAAAAAGTCCGTCCGGCGCCATGGCCATGATCGTGCCAGCGTCGGTGGTCGCCGGCACCACCAAAACCTCGAATCCGGCCCGGGTAAGGCAGCGGGCAATGTTGTATTTCAGACCGAAGTCAATGGCGATAACCGAGGGTCGCTCCCCGCGCAGGCGCCAGACGCCGTCGTCAAGCTTCCGGTCTTCGGCAAGCGGCTCGGGGGCATCACCGATCCAGCGATAGGGCGCCCGCGTGCTCACCCCACGCGCCAAATCCATCCCCACCATGCTGGGCAGTGCATTGGCGCGGCGCTTCAGGGATTCGGGATCGAGATCGGTTGTGGAAATAATGGCCCGCATGGCCCCGCCGTTTCTGATGTGGCGGGTCAGGGCGCGGGTGTCCAGGCCTTCCACCCCCAGCACCCCCTGCCCTTTCAGATAATCGGCCAGGTTCTGGGTGGATCTGAAGTTACTGGGAAAAGGCTGGTATTCCTTGACCAGAAAGGCGGCCACCTGAATCTTGGCCGACTCCACATCCTCGGGGTTGACCCCGTAATTGCCCATCAGCGGATAGGTCATGGTGACCATCTGACCGCTGTAGGACGGATCGGTGAGCACTTCCTGATATCCGCTCATGCTGGTGTTGAAAACCACCTCGCCGGTGGCTTCGCCCGGCCCGGTAAATGACCGGCAGGCAAAGGTCCGGCCGTCTTCGAGTGTTAATCGTGCTTCCATGGCATATCATCTTTTGGCAAGCGGCATGGGTAGCCGCAATGGCTTGAAGGTTTGAGGCTCAATTACCACATCTGCCAGGCAAATCAACCCCTTAAAAAAGGCGGACAAGCATCCTCTGTTTGCGGTTGTTACCGGTTAAAGTAAGCACGGGAACCGGCGTTCGTCAATGGAGGAGGCTGCCTGTAAAAAAGGGCGGACCAAACGGCCCGCCCCTTGGAGTTCTGTTGTATATATGAATGTCATCCATTCTTAACCGATTGGCGTATTTTCCACCAAGTTCCAGATCCCGCAAGGACAGGCCCCGGAGCAGAACCCGCAACCAATGCAGCGCTCACCATCCACCACGTATTCGAAAGCCCCGTCCTCACCCGCTTTGCGGCTGATGGCCGCCTGGGGACAGAGCGCCACGCAGATGCCGCAGTCGCGGCAGGTGCCGCAGGAGGAGCACTGGGAACCGCACTGATCCATATCGTCGTACTGAACGAGGCGCGGATCGAGGTATTCCAGGGAGACGCGATTGATATCGATGACCATTTTCTGATCAGCACCCGGCCGTTTGCCGTCCAGGATCTCGCTGATGGTCTCGGCGGCCCGTCGTCCAGCGCCGATGGCATTGGTCAACAGGCCGGGTCGGACCACGTCGCCAATGGCGTAAATCTTCGCGTTGGAGGTTTGATAGTCGTCGTTGACCACGATGTATCCGCGCTCGGTGGCCACATCTCCGGGCAGAAAATCGAGGTCCGGGGCGTCGCCGATGGAGACGATTACCGTGTCGGCGGGAATCACCTCCCCGCTTTTAAGCTCTACCCCCGCTTCCGTGATCTGGCTGGTAAACACCGGCCAGCGGAATTTGGCCCCGGCGGCCTCGGCGTCCTCGCGTTCCTTGCCGAAACTGGCCGGTTCCTGGACATCCAGCAGCGTGATCTCGCTGGCCCCCAGACGCGCGGCCTCGGTGGCCGCGTCACAGCCAACGTTGCCGGCACCGATGATCACCACGCGTTTGCCCGGTTTGGTGGCGTCGGTTTTGGCCGCGGCCAGGAAATCGTTGGCCGTGACCAATCGCTCCTTACCCGGAATGGGCAGGGTGCGCGGTTTCTGGGCTCCGGCGGCTACAATCACGAAATCATGATCGGCCACCAATTGTTCAGTCTGCTCACGATCCAGCTTCTGTTGAAGGTGAACATGGGGAATCACCTCGCCGGCACGGTCCAGTTCTTTCTGCACGACATCGGCGGGGATACGGGTGTTGGGAATCACCGAGGCGATTTTTCCACCCAGTGTCTTGGCGGTGTCGTAAACCACGGCCTCGTGCCCCTTGCGGCGCAGTTGCCAGGCCGTGGAAATCCCCGCCGGGCCGCCGCCGATCACGGCGATGCGTTTGCCGGAAAGGGGCGGCAACTCAGGCATTTGGGCCTGAATGCTGGCTTGCCCCAATTGGCTGACATCCACCGGCGTCATGAAGGCCGAGCCCTTGGTACAGGCGGTCATACAGGGGTGGGGGCAAAGATAGCCGCACACCGAGGCGGGAAAGGGCGTGAAAGCCAGGGCCAGGTCCACGGCCTCGTCGATCCGGCCTTCGCGCACCAGCCGCCAGCGCTCCTGCACGGGAATGCCCGAGGGACAGGTCGCCTCGCAGGGGGCCTTGAATTTGCGGTTTTCCCAGACCGGCACGAAACGACGCAGATCGCCCTGTGTGATCATGGGAATCGGGCTGCGGTCAAGATCGGTAAGATCGCCCACCAGGCCGCCTTTGCCCAGGTGCTTGTCCCACACATTGGCGTGAAAATCGGCCATGGAACGCCGCTGGACACCGACCTTGTCTTGGGGCGAACGGGCGGCAATGAGCTGCCACTCCTCGCGCACCGACAGGGTGTCCAAAAGCTCCAGGCGATCGATGGCCTTCAGATAATCCTTTAACCCATCGGTGAGCCACCGCCAGGTGTCATCATCAATGGGAACCATCTTGGCATCGGCATGACTGAAGCCCTGATGGGGGCCATGGAAAAACACCCGGCCGCCCACCATGCCCACCATGGGCCGGTAACCCAGGATATTCTCCGGATTCTGGGGGTTGACGCCGCAAACAACAGCCACGCCGCCGGCCATGAATTCGGCGAAATAATCCCCGGCCGAGCCCAGCACCCACAACTCCGGCGGATCAAAGCGGGGATTCTGCTTGGTCATGGTCATCCCGCGGGCGCCGATGTTGCCGGCCACATAGACCTTGCCCTGGGCCATGCCGTTGGCCGCGCCGTTGGCGGCATTGCCGTGCACGGTGATAATCGCTCCGGCGTTGAGCCAACCCACATCGTCCGACACCGGCCCCAATACGTCGATAAACGTGCCCGGATAGCCAATGGACCCCAGCCGCTGTCCGGCGCGCCCCTCGACCGTCACGGTCACCGGTTCGTCGCCGGCTTTCCAGAGCCGTCCGCCAATGCCGTGCTGTCCCAGGGCCTGTACCGTGATCTGCCGATGCCCGGCTTCCACGGCCTTTTGAATTTCCTCTTCAAGGATACGTGAGGAGATCCGTTCTCCCTCACGCTGTCCTGATATTTTAATTGTTTGTCCTTTTTCCGTCATCGCATCTTCTCCGGTAGAAACAAACCAGGATCGGTCAATCCATCTACACCACGTATTTAATGTTCAGTCTTTCGGCAGCGTGATAGTCGCTGATTCCCAAGGCGTCCGACATGCCGATGGGCAACGCCGTGGAGCGGCCCAGGGGGGCCATGATCTTTTTGAGTTCCGTATCAAAGGCCAGAAACAGATCAACCACCCGCTCGGCCACCTTGTCCACATCCAGCCGCCGATAAAGCCGCGGATCCTGGGAGGTAATACCACGCGGGCAGCGACCGATGTTGCAGATGTTGCAACGATCCCCTTCCGAGCCCAGGCAACCGGCGGCCGCCTGCATGATGTATTTCCCGGTCTGAACCCCGCTGGCCCCCAACATGATCATGGCGGCGGCATTGGCGGCCAGATTTCCGCTCTTGCCCACGCCGCCTCCGGCGAACAGGGGAATCTCGTTCTGCATGCCCACTTTCACCAGATTCAGGTAACCGTCACGGATGTTGGTGGCTATCGGATGCCCCATGTGGTTCATGGAGACGTTGTAGGCCGCGCCGGTGCCGCCATCCTCGCCGTCGATGGCAAGGCCCGCGGCATAGGGGTTGCGGGTCAGGTTATTGAGAACCGCCATGGCCGTGGAAGTGGCCGAAATTTTTGGATACACCGGCACCCGGAACCCCCAGGCCATGCACATGGACTGGATCATCTTGGCCACCGATTCCTCGATGGAGTACTGGGTCTGGTGCGTGGGCGGGCTGGGCAGGCTGACGCCAGGGGGTACACCGCGGATGGCGGCGATAAGCTTGTTGACCTTGTGCCACATGAGCAGGCCGCCGTCGCCGGGCTTGGCACCCTGACCGTATTTGATCTCGATGGCACAGGGATCATCGACCATCTCGGGGATGGCGTGAATAATCTCGTCCCAGCCGAAATAGCCGCTGGCGATCTGCAAAATCACATTCTTGATGAAAGGGCTGCGCAAGAGGCGCGGCGGACAGCCGCCCTCGCCGGTACACATACGCACGGGCATGCCCAGCTCGTCATTGAGGTAGGCCACCCCCATTTGAAGGCCTTCCCACATGTTGGGGGAGAGCGCACCGAAACTCATGCCGCCGATAATCAGCGGATAGATTTCCCGCACCGGCGGCATCCACCCGTTCTCGCTTAAGAATTTCAGCGATTGCTCCGGCGGCAAAATGCGCCCCAATAAGGTACGCGTTTCAAACTCATGGCGGCCGGCGTCCAGCGCCGGGTCGGTGAGCATGGAGATCCGAATAAACTTGATCTGATCAAGCAGGCCCCCCGGCTCGTTACGTCGTCCGCCCCGTCTTCTGGGCTGCCCGCCCTGGTTGATATGAAAGCGCAGTTTATCCGCTTCGTCGCCGCGAACGGGCATGATCGCATCGTTGGGACAAACCAGGTTGCACGAGGCGCACCCCACGCAGGCATAGGCCGGGTCGGTCTTCTGCCGGATGCCGTGGTAGACATCGAACCCGCTGGACGGGTTGCCCTGGGGTTCCAAGGAGACCTTGATGCGCCGCTTGCGGAACACGCCCAGTTCAATGGCATTCACCGGACAGACCGCCGTGCAGCGGCCGCATAGAGCACATTTATCCTTATCCCAAAGAATCTGCCAGGGAAGATCCTTGACGCTTAATGTTGAAGGGGTAATGGCTGCATTTGGTTGCATACGGAAACCTCCTGGCGATCCGGGCCGACAATAACCGTGTCCAGATGCATGGGTTGAAAGTCTTTGCTTTTGTCGCGATCGGGGATGGCGAAATCCAGTCCGCAAACTTCCGAGGAAAAGGCATATCGGCCGGGACGGCCGCCCACCACGCCGGGCCGCAACTTCTTACGGTCCTGAACCATGAACAGGCTATGGTCCGGCAAACAACCGATCACGCAATTGGGGCCGTCGATAATCAGCCGCCGGCAGGACTGCTTGAGCTGCTTCAGCAGGTCCCGGTTGGGATGTTTTTCAATGGCGGCATCCTGCAGGGGCGTAATCACGTGTTTGTAGGCAGATACATCCAGGCCCAAACGGGTCTGGGAGTAATGCAGAATGTGGGTGAACACCTCCGAGTCGCTGTTGTAGCCGGTATAGCCGGGAAAATTTCGCGACAGCAGAAACTCCCTGATAGGTGTGAAGGCCGTGCACTCGCCGTTGGTCATGGAGGCGTAGCCCTCGATGAAAAACGGATGGCAGGCATACAGGTTGATGGCGTAATTGGTGTTCTGCCGCCCCTGGGCCATGACCACCCGGGCGCTCAGTTCCTTGCGATCCAGGTTCAGATAATTGGCCACTTCAAGGGGATCGCCGATCTCCTTGATCATGACCACATCGGGCCAAAACGAAAAAACGATCATGTCATGTTTTTCCTCGCCCATGGCCCGCAACGTCAAACGAATTTCAAGCAGCTTTGCATGCAGGGCTTCCTGGGGCCAGTCGTCCCACTCCTCGGGGTATTCATAGGCGCGGATCAGATAAATGTCCCGCTTGGGAATGCCCGGAGGAGGCGTCTTGGGAACCTTGATGGTAATTTTGTGCTTGGTCATGAACCCAATATCCATCATGAAGGTGTCCAGACGTCTCAGGCCCTCCTCGCTGAAAATTCCGGAGAGGATTGGCGCATCCTTCATATCCTCGAAAGGGCCCGACAGATCCCTCAAAAAAAGACCGACACCGGACCCATCGTGACCTTCCCGCATGACATCCATCGCTTGCAGGGCAATCATGGGGGAGACGGGGGTCTCGCTGGTCATGGCAAACAGTCGGCACATGGTTTGTTCACTCCTTTTCACTGCCAAAGGTAAAAAAGCCGGCATTGGCGTTCAATGCCGGACCGCTACTACAGAAACACAGGCGGGTTTGTATACAACAGCAAGTTGCATACCATTGTCCAAATAAATCGAAAATGCAATACTTTGTTGGTCTCGTATCCTAACAGCGCCACATGTTAAAGGGAAAAATAATTACACTATTGAAATATTTTCCCTTCAATAATTACATTATTGCAATTAAATGGCGGAGTGCCTCTATTCACCATAACCTATCGAAAAAATTCTAAACTTGGCAACTCTTGGGAAATTTGTTACGCTTTGTTGCGGCAATCATCGAAAGGACCTTCCGCTTACCATGACAGACACCCTCACCGAAACCCTGACTAATCGGCAACGAGAACGTTGGGCCGCCTTTTGCGATGCCGCAAAGGCGACCGACAACACGTTTGCCCCTGATACCCCGGGCGCCAAAGCACTGGCCACGGCCTTTGAATTCAGCGACTTCGTTTGCGAAAACTGTATCCGTCACCCGCAAATGGCGCTTGATCTTATCGGCAGCGGCGATCTTGTAAAGGCCGCGACCGAAGGCGCTCCCCACCCGAGCCTGGCGTCTTTTTTCGATCCCGCCACGACAACCGCGGTGGAAACGGCGGCGCCTCCCGAACAACTGCTGCCCGGGCTGAAAACGGCGCTCAGGCAATTCCGCCGCCGCGAGATGGTGCGTATCGCCGTGCGGGATCTGGCAGGGCTCGCCCAACTGGAAGAGACCATGGCCGATCTTTCGGCCCTGGCCAGAAACGCCATCGATGGCGCCCTGAGCCCCTTGTATGCATCCCTGTGCGCCACCTTTGGCGTTCCCCATGATCCTGACGGAAAAAAGCAGGAATTGGTGGTCCTCGGCATGGGCAAACTTGGGGCCGACGAACTCAATTTCTCCTCGGATGTGGATCTGATCTTCACCTTTCCGTCCAGCGGCGAAACCCGGGACGGCAAGCGCACCATCGACAACGAGACTTTTTTCACCTGGCTATGCCGCCATCTGATTCAGGCCATCGGCGAGCAGACGGTCGATGGCTACGTCTTTCGTGTGGATACACGACTGAGACCATACGGCGATGGTGGGCCGTTGGTCATGAATTTCGACCACATGGAGGATTATTACCAGTCCCAGGGCCGCGAGTGGGAACGCTACGCATTAATCAAGGCCGCCGTGGTGGCCGGCGACAAAAAAACCGGCCAAACGCTGTTGGAGCGCCTGCGGCCATTCGTTTATCGGCGCTATCTGGATTTCGGCGTCTTCGACTCCTTAAGGGAAATGAAACGGAAAATCACCGCCGAGGTGCGCCGCAAAAAGCTGCACGACAACATCAAGCTGGGCAGGGGGGGCATCCGCGAGATCGAATTTTTCGGCCAGATGTTTCAGTTGATCCGCGGCGGCGTATTGCCCGCGCTGCAAAAGTCCGGCATCCAGGATGTCCTCGACACCCTGCACCGGGAAGGCATCGTGCCTTTTGACGTTTGCCGGGAGCTTAAGGCGGCCTATCGGTTTTTAAGGATGACCGAGCACCGCCTGCAGGAGGAAAACGACAAGCAGACCCACGCCCTGCCGGTGGAACTCCTCGCCCGCCATCGCCTGGCCCGTGCCATGGGGTTCGAGAATTGGCAGGCTTTCATCGCCGTTCTCGACGGCCATCGTGATCGGGTCGGCTCACACTTCGGCGGCCTTCTGGAGACGAAGACGCAAGCGGGGGACACAAACGGTAAAAAAACCGCCGGCAGCGATCGTCTGGCCGATGCCTGGTCTCTTTCCACCGGCGCCCGGGAGCGCGCGAAGCTGCTCGACGCAGCGGGCTTCAGGGATGGAAACGCGGCGGCCCGGCATCTGGATACGTTCAAAACTGAGCCGGCCACGCGCGCCCTGAGCGGCAGCGGCCGCCGCCGGTTGGATCGCCTGATGCCCCGCGTCCTTGAAAGCGCGGCGGCCAGTGATGATCCCGAAACGGTGCTGGACCGAATGCTCCAGCTGTTAAAATGCGTTCAGCAGCGCACCAGCTACCTGTCGCTTCTTTTGGAGTATCCCACGGCGCTCAACCATCTGGTCGATCTGGTGGGCGCCAGCCCGTGGATCGCCAGTTTTCTGAGCCGGCACCCGGCCTTGCTGGACGAGCTTTTGGACCCGCGCGCCCTGTACGATCCACCACAACGGGAGACGCTTCGTGCGGCCCTTTCCCGCCAGCTGGCCGCCGTGCCTCCCGGAGACACCGAATACCTGATCGAAGCGCTTTGTATCTTCCGGCAGATCAACATGCTGCGGGTGGCCGCGTCGGACATCACCAGCGTACTGCCCCTGATGAAGGTCAGCGACCACCTGACCTGGATCGCGGAAATCATCCTGGAACGCGTGGTCGAGATCTCCTGGAACGATCTGGTCGAAAAGCACGGCCGCCCATCCTGCACCCTGGACGGCACCCCCTGCGAGCTGGGGTTCGCCGTGATCGGCTACGGCAAGCTGGGCGGAATAGAGCTGGGATACGGTTCGGACCTGGACCTGGTTTTTCTGCATGCCGCCGATCCCGGCACAACCAAAGGCGGTCGCAGCCCCATCGACAACAGCCATTTTTTCGCCCGCCTGGGCCAACGGGTCGTCCACATGCTCTCGGCCCATACCGCCGCCGGCACGCTTTACGAGGTTGATATGCGGTTGCGCCCCAACGGCGGCTCGGGCCTTCTGGTGAGTCATGTCAAGGGGTTTGGCGAGTATCAATTGGAAAAGGCCTGGACCTGGGAGCACCAGGCGCTGATCCGGGCACGTCCCATCACCGGTGATACCGTACTGCTGAACGCCTTTTCATCGATTCGGCAAAAAGTACTATGTCTGCCCCGGGAAGAGGAGCCGCTGAAAACCCAGGTGCGCGAGATGCGCGAGCGCATGCGCCAGCACCGCCTGAAGGCCACGCCGGACCAGTTCGACATCAAGGATGACACCGGCGCCATCGTGGACATTGAATTTCTGGTTCAGTACCTTGTTTTGCGGCATGCGAAAAAACATCCCGCGATCACCTGCCGGACCGATAATGTACGCCTTTTACAGGCCTTGTCCGAAGCCGGAATCATCGACCAGTTAACGGCCTATCGCTTGCGGCGTGCGTACCTGGTATTCAGGGCCGCGGCCCATCGGCGCAACCTCAAGGAGCGCTCCACCCTGGTCGACGGGAAGCGTTTCAGCCACTTGAAAGTCTTTGTCGAGCGTGTCTGGCAAGCCGCACTGGTCCATGACTGAAACACGGCAGGACAAATGCGCATCGAAGAAAGTCTTGACAACTTGATATGTTTCCCTGACAGTTAATATTGTTCCGTGCCTGGCACGTTCCACCCACACCCTTGCAGCCGGACGCATACCATGCCAGAAGACGAAAGCATCGAAATACTGGTTGTCGATGACAGGCGGGAAAATCTTCTCTTTATCGAAGGTGTCCTTGACCGGCCCGGCCTGAGAATTGTCCCGGCAATCTCTGGGCAAGAAGCCCTTGACCTGGTCCACAAGCATAACGTAGCCCTGATCCTGCTCGACATCCAGATGCCTGAAATGGACGGGTTCGAAGTCGCCGAACGAATTCGCTGCGACAAGCACACCCGTCACATTCCGATTATTTTCATCACCGCCCACAACAAGGAAGACACCCACGTTTTCACGGGCTATGAAAAAGGCGCGGTGGATTATCTGTTCAAGCCGTTGGATCCGTTGATCCTGAGAAGCAAGGTCAACGTCTTAGTGGAATTGTTCGAGCAACGCCAACGCCTGGAAGAGAACAACGAAGCACTGCAGAACGTCGTCGCCGAGTTGCAGAACGTCAATCAGCAGATGCAGGACCAGCAGAAATCCATCATCGAGGAAGAACGCCTGAAAGTCCTGCTGCAGATGGCCGGCGCCACGGCCCACGAACTGAACCAGCCGCTGATGGTGTTGATGGGCAACATCCAGTTGCTGGAAATGGATGAAGAGATTCCCCCATCGATGGTCGAACGGTTCCATAGAATCAGCCAGGCGGCCGATCGCATCGCCGACATCGTTAAAAAAATCCAAACCCTGCGCCACGACGATCAACGGCAGTATATCGGCGGGAAAACCATCTTGAACCTGAACCAGCCGGTTTCCATCCTTTGCATCGAAGACCGCGACAAAGACTTCCGCGCCCTCAAAAAGGCGCTTTCCAACCAGAAGGAATTGAAGCTATTGCAGGTCAGGGGAATCAAGGAAGCGCTGGGCACCCTGGGAAAAGAGCATTTCGACCTCATCTTTCTGGAATATGTGCTTCCCGACGGGAACGGTCTGGAATTTCTGGAAGCCATCAACGAGCAGGGCACCGATATCCCCGCGGTGGTCATTACCGGGAAAGGCGATGAGATGATCGCCTCGCGCATGATCCAGGCCGGCGCGTCAGATTATCTGCCCAAAGCCAAAATCAGCAACAAGTCCTTGCTGCGCATCATTTCCAATGCCCTGGAGAAAGCCCGCCTCAGACGGGAAATGCGTATTGCCCAGGAAAAACTGACCGAAATGTCCATCCGCGACGAGTTGACCGGCATGTTCAACCGTCGCTATTTCCAGGAAGCGCTGGAAAGAGAGCTGTCCGGCGCCATACGCTATAAACACAGCCTGGCGCTCAGCATCGTCGATCTGGACCATTTCAAACGGGTCAACGACACCCACGGCCATTTATGCGGCGATTTTGTTTTAAAGGAGTTCGGACGGATTTTGAAGGAAAGCATTCGCATGTACGATGTGGCTTGCCGCTATGGCGGCGAGGAATTCGCCGTTCTGCTTCCCGATACGTCGCTGATTGAGGCCGAAGCGTTGTGCAATCGGTTCCGCGAACGGATCGCCGATCATGTCTTCGCCTATAACGACATCCCCGTCAGAATAACGGCCAGCCTGGGAATCGCGGCGCACTCGATAAAAAACGAGACCACCACCCAGGAATTGATCGATCGTGCCGACAAGGCGCTTTACCAGGCCAAGAAACAGGGACGCAACAAAGTGGTGGTGATGTAACCCCCCTGGTTTGTCCGGCTCTTTTTTCAGGCACCACCCTCGGCCCGTTTACCGAACGACGCCCCGGGACCTTCCTGGTCGATGAGCATCTGAATGGTGGTCTGATTGTACACCGTATCCACCGCCTGCTGGACCTGATCCCATAACTCCATGAAAACGCACCCGCCCAAAAAGGGACAATTTCCTTTGGATGCACAGGCCATGCAGGCATCCGTGTTGTCTTCCTTGTCCAGCAGGCGAAAAATATCCCCGACACAAATTCGGTCCGGCGACTGAATCAGGGTGTAGCCACCGAAGAAACCGCGCTTGGACGCCACAATCCCCGCCCGTTTAAGCTGCCCCATGATGACTTCCAGAAACCGTATGGGAATCGCCTGAGCCTCGGCAATAAGGGATGTTTTGACGGGATCATCGTTTTGTTGTTTGGCCAGTTCGAAAATGGCCCGCAAAGCGTATTGTTTTTTTTGGGTGACCAGCATGACTCACCTTCTTCTTCCTGAATCAGACGATTGGGATAATTGGAAAGAAGTACATTGCAATTTCAATAGTTTTCATGGAGACCAAGACTCAAAATAACTGATTCAGGTTATCGATTCTCCATAGCTGGCCGACAATAGCGGTTTTTTTGCTTGATTTCAATATCTGGACGATATTTTTTTGATCATTTACTCTTTTCCCCGTCTTGTCCGACGGAGGCGAACCGCTCCGCCGCAAACCGTTCGTACCACCCGTTCATGCGCCAGCTTTCGATGAACCCGTTATGCCCGCCATGGGGTTGAACAATTATTCGAGTGGCATCACTGGTGCGCAGTTCGCGAAAATCAGCCACGGGGATGATGGGATCATCTTCGGCAGTAATAATGGTGGTGGACAGATTAATAGATGCAAGCTGCTCGCCGGTGAGCGTATAGGCCTTGAAATAGGTGTCGACACCCTCGTAGGGGCTGTACCGGATCAGAAGTTGGTCGGTCAACGCCCTGATGCTGTCCAGACAAAGCAGATCGGAAAAATCGTAGATATCGGGATGGATCGCCTGCTTGGCGACCAGCGACCGGCGCCATTTTTTTAAAAAATACCTCAGGATAAGCGGGTTGTTATCAATGCGGTCGGTGGCCTTGTCCGGATCGAGCACCGGACTGATGGCCATTACATGTTTAAGACCGGCAATGGGGGTCGCGGCGCATTGGCGGGCGATTCGCAAGACAAAATTGCCCCCCAGGGAAAAACCGAGCAGAAAAGATGGCGACGGGAGTGCTTCCGCGCAAACCTGGCCGATGGCATCGAAAACCTCATCAAGCAGTACGGCATAGAAAAGCCCTTCGTTCAGATGATGGCTGGGGCCGTGATCACGCAGATTAAGTCGAAAGACATCGAACCCGCAGTTGAACAGATACCTGCCGGTGGAGCGCACATAGGTGGAATTCGAACTTCCTTCCCAACCATGCAGCAAAATCACCACGCCGTTGTCGTGGGGCTTGAGGTGACGGCTGCAATAGCCCAACAGGCGGATGCCGTCCCGCGTTGTGAGAATCATTTCCCGGGTGGCTTCCAGCATGGGGCTATTGCCCCAGGCCCGGGGTTTGGCGCTGGCCAGAATGGTTTGAATAACGGCCGGCCTGAGCAGCCGCGGGGGACGCAGCTGTCCCCTCGTTATTTTGGTTTGGGATGTAACCATGGATGCAATCCCCAATGTTTTGATCGGTTTTTGGAAATGCCGACCATAGCAGGGGATTAAAAACGGGGTCAACCGGTTTGTACGGCTTAATCTTCTTTGTTGGGTATCGCTTCGCTCAACCCAACCTACAAAACCCCATCCATCTTCCAAGCCCTCGCAGGTTGGGTCGAGCGTAGCGATACCCAACATCGCCCCATTTTTCTATTCTCTTCCAACATGCTCATCAAAAACGATCTTCTCCCCCGAGCCCCAATCCAAAGGCCTATATGCAGTTTAAAGGAAGCTGGACGGCTGGCCGATTTAATTCCGCCAACCGCCCGGCCACCTGTCCCACTATCTTTGTTCCCTTTATAGGGAAACAGGAATATACGTTGTCCGGCAGGTTTTGCCGGGCTTGGGGGAGGCAGAGGCGAAACCCCATGTTGGCGTTGCGGTTATCGGCCGAGTTCCTATTCCGGTTAGCGGCCCGCACGTTCCTGGGGTTATTGTTCCAACTGCCCCCGCGATTAACGCGGAGCGTTCCTTGGTGTATATCCCTTTCCGTCATTCCACAAGGTGTACCGGCCAAAGACCATGGACAGATCCGCCAGATCTTTTCTAAGACGCGAAATGTTCATGGAAAGATTTTGACGAAAGGCGATTACCTCTTTGCGGTCGGCCTTGCCCTTGGCGGCATTGCAAAAAGCCAGCATCAGGTTGTCATGAGTCAGGACATCCGCCAGAAGCCTTGCGCCTTGCTTCATGGCTTGCCGTCTCCCCTGGTTTCCGGAGCGTGAAAGATTTCCCGGCATAAGCGGATGAAGTCCTCGCCGTATTTATCCACCTTGGCCGCACCTACGCCTTCCAGGCCGGAAAGGTCAACCATACGGACAATCTTTTTTTCCACCATCATCGCCAATTGGGCGTTGGTGAACACGGCATACACCGGTACGCCTTCTTTTTCGGCTATGGTTTTGCGCAGATCCCGCAACCGGGAAAACAGATTGAAATCCTGTTCGGACAGGGTTTCTCTGTAGTCCACCTTGGGTGGGGTTTTCCCCTTTTTCCCAGCAGCCTGCCCCTCCAAGTATTCCACCACAAAGACCAGGCAGGAAGCATTTCCCGAACGGCACTTGTGCTGATTCACGGACAGAACTCTTGCTGAGGCCAGAAAGGCGTTCAAATCCTCGGGTTCCTCCGGGGGCGGAATGGGGTATGTGAACAGTTTGTATTTCATACTATCTGGTTCCCACGCTCCGCGTGGGAACCTCAACTCCCCTCCCGGTATGGTGGAAGGCAAATGCCGCTCCCACGCGGAGCGTGGGAGCGAGAAAAAGAAGGGAGAAAACGCCCGGGCCTTCGACATGACAGGCGGCTACGGCCCGACGGCTCCCGCACGCGG
Source organism: uncultured Desulfosarcina sp. (assembly GCA_963668455.2). Classification (GTDB taxonomy): domain Bacteria; phylum Desulfobacterota; class Desulfobacteria; order Desulfobacterales; family Desulfosarcinaceae; genus Desulfosarcina. Next base: position 3,734 of record CAXXOY010000004.1, on the reverse strand, counting down.
GCCTACGCTCCCCTGTCATGACGAAGGCCCGACGCCCTGCTGCCGTTTAATGCCGGACTTGGGGGAGGCAGAGGCGGAACCCCATGCCGGCGTAGCGGTAATCGGCCGAGTCCCCGTACCGGAGAGCGGCCCGCACGTAACTGGGGATATCGTTCCAACTGCCCCCGCGATTAACGCGGAGCGAACCGGAGGTGATAACCGGATTCATTGTTGAATGTTTGGCATACGCTTTCGAATCGTACCCGTCCTCACACCACTCCCATACATTGCCCAGCATATCATAGAGACCGTAAGGGTTCGGTTTGAAGCTGCCCACCGGGGCTGTGAAGAAAAAACCGTCATTGCATTCGAAACGAGAATTCCACTTTTTTCCGGGATCGCCCGGGAAAGCAGTTTTGTCCGCGATATTGGCATAGGCACAAGCACTGCCGTCATCATCCCCCCAGAACCGCATGGATGTGGTGCCGGCCCTGGCCGCGTATTCCCACTGGGCTTCCGTAGGTAGACAAAAGGTCTGGCCCGAACGCCTGGACAGCCATTTGGAAAAGGCCTTGGCGTCGTTCCAGGAGACGGTCGCCACGGGATGGGAATCGGTTTGGTCGTATCCGGGGTTCTGCCAGTTATGGCCCTCGACCTCCTTCCATTTCCATTCCGTGGATTTGTTGAAAATCTTAGCTTTGCCTTTCTTGTCGGCATCCGTCCGGTAACCTTCGGCAGTTATGAATTGACGAAATTGACCTCGGGTTACCTCGTGTTTGCCCATCCAGAAACCGTCCACGCAGACCTTGTGTCGGGGCAGCTCGTCCTTATACCATTCCTCGTATTTTTCCTGACCCACCTCCTTGATCAACCAGGCTTTCTCTTCATCGGTCTGTCCCATCTGATAACAGCCGCCCGGCACCCATACGAATTCCATGCCCGTGACCGAGTCCTTCCATATCTGACCGGGGCTGGGCTGCCCCTGCGCAGCAATGGACGGTGCTGCCGCTTGGCCACCGGACAACGAAAAGCTGATCCGCTTGTCCTCTCCGGCCGCAAGGCTGACCCAGCGGGTCTGCTTGCCATATCCGCCGGCCGACACCTCTATGTGATAATCGCCGGGAGCCAGTTCCATTCCCTGAGAATATTTGGGGCCGATATTGAGAATCCGGATTCGGGCGTCCGATGGGGTGGTGTCCACGTATAGACGGGCTGTTTTGGGGCCTTGCTCGGTGAGGTACGCCTCCAGCGAGGCCAGGCGGCCCGAGGTAATTTCAACATTGGTGCGATAGGTATCGTAGCCGTCCTTCTTCACCTGCACGCGATGGAAACCGGAAGACAGTTCAAGAGACATGAGAGGCGTTCCGCCCACAAACTTCCCGTCCACGATCACCTGTGCGCCGGTTACGTTGGACGATACCGACAGGCGGCCCTGGGTGGCGGTGGAGGCTGGCGCCGGTGTATCGACCACCGCGCCCGAGCTGGCCGTCAGAAATACGAAATCCCCCTTGTCCAGCTTGGGGTTGTTGATCTTGCCGAACTGGGGATGCTGGGCCTTGCGGGAATAATTGACCACGTTCTCCTGAAGGTAGCTTCCCAGCTCCTCGCCGGTGATATAGGAGTCGTTGTTCATATCGGCGAATCCGTCCCGGACCCCCTGGATAAAAACGTCCTTGAACACCGATCTGTCCGGAACCTGTTCGTCCTCCGTGCCGGCGGTGATGAACTGGCGCACCGGCCAGGCCACCTTCTCCTGAACATAAGGCGAGGGTTTGGCCCGCACCATCTGGAAAATCGCACCGGAAAAACAGGAATCGAAGGCCATCAGCACATGCTTGGAACGAATCTGCTTGGACACCGTCTCGACAACCCGCATGCTGATGGCGGTGTTCATGAACCCCAGGGGGTCCTTGTCCGGATCGGGCGCATCCACTGGCACCAGGTAGCCCAGCTTGGTTCCGTCGGCCTCCTCCAGGGTCTGACCGTGGCCGGAATACCAGAACAGGATGGCCAACTCTTTTTTGCGCCCGGCCCCGATCACCAATTTGTTCAAGGCGTGGCGAAAGGTCTTTCCATCCGGGTCTTCCAGCTTTTCCACTTCCCAGCCCATCCCCTTGAGCATGGCGGACACCTCCCGGGCGTCCTTGACCGGGTTGGGCAAACGTGGCCAGCCGGCACTGTAGGCGCCGCAGCCCACCACCAGGGCGTGGTAGCCGCTGTACAAATTGATATTTTTCATGGCGCCGGAAGAATCGCGGGCCTTGACCAAAATCCCGCGATTGGCTGCGCTTGAGACCGAAGGCAACAAAATAACGAGGCAAAAACATGAGAAAAGCATTGCCGCAACGGCCAGGTAACCAGAGGTGCGTGATCGGTTGTGAATCATACTCGCTCCCGATTGGGTGTAGGCGTATGGTAAGAATTACAGAGATATCACGAATGATTCGATACCAAGATATATACAATGATCGCAAGGATTGCAAATTGGCTGACATCGCCATCGTAGGTCGGGTCGAGCGTAGCGATACCCAACATCGCCACAGTATTTCACGGTTTTTTCATTGTTGGGTTTCATTGCATTCAACCCAACCTACGCGGCTGCGCAGGCAACCGCATTTGGATTTGATGTTAAAGCAAATGCCATTTTATCCCCCTCACCCTGTCCCTCTCCCGCCCGGGTAGAGGGGACGCAGCCGTCAGCTTCCCAAGCTTCATTGTTATTATGCAGTTTCCGGATGGCACTCCCTCGCCCCTTGAGGGGAAAGGGCCGGGGTGGGAATAAAATAGAGCAATTTTCCAAATGCGGTCATCCCGAAAAACATAGGCATTTCTATTGACAGAAACGCGGCTCCGGCCTACAAACAGGTTTCTCATTTGCAATTAGCACGTTGGAGACGTTGACCGACCATTCAAGGAGGCAGAGAGATGAACCCCAAAAGCATTATTCTACCCAAGGACGAAATCCCCAGAAAATGGTACAACATTCTGGCCGACATCAAGATGAATCCTCCCCTGGGGCCTGACGGCAACCCGGTGACCCCGGAAATGCTGGCACCGGTTTTTCCCATGAACCTGATCGAACAGGAAGTCAGCACGGATCGCTGGATAGATATCCCCGAGCCCGTGCTGGATGTTCTCTCCATCTGGCGGCCGGCGCCGCTCACACCCGCGCCACGGCCTTCGAAAAAGCCCTGGGGCACCCCGGCCAAAATCTACTACAAAAACGAAGGCATGAGCCCCCCGGGAAGCCACAAGCCCAACACCGCCGTACCCCAGGCGTATTACAACAAGATTTTCGGCATCGAGAACATTACCACCGAAACCGGCGCCGGCCAGTGGGGCAGCGCCCTCTCCTTTGCCTGCGCCCAGTACGGGCTGACCTGCAAGGTGTTCATGGTGCGTATCAGTTTCGACCAGAAACCGTATCGCAAAGCCATGATGCAGGCCTGGGGCGGCAAATGCATCCCCAGCCCCAGCAATGAAACCAAAGCCGGTCAGGATGCCCTTGCCAGGGACCCGAACACGCCGGGCAGCCTGGGCATCGCCATCTCCGAAGCCGTCGAGGCGGCCGTCGGCGACAGCACGGGAAAAACGCGTTACTCCCTGGGAAGCGTGCTTAACCATGTCATGCTGCACCAGACCATCATCGGCCTGGAGGCCAAGCGGCAGTTCGAAATCGCCGGCGACTATCCGGACATCGTCATCGGCTGCGCCGGCGGCGGCAGCAACTTCGCCGGTCTGGCCTTTCCCTTTGT
>CAXXOY010000003.1:0-825597 GCA_963668455.2 uncultured Desulfosarcina sp. | reverse complement strand
TTGCGGGCATTGGCCAAGCGCTTGCCAACACAAATCTACTCATTGTTTTTTCTATGTGTTGCCGGTGTCCTCAAAGATTTCGGGTTGAATCCCAAACACCTGGGAGCTGAAATCGGGATGACCATGGTACTGCATACCAACAGCCGCGAGTTGAACTATCACCCCCATATCCATGTGATCGTGCCCGGTGGCGGCATCATCCGCTCAAGAAAACAGTGGAAAAAGAAAAAGGGGAAATATCTGTTCAGGCAGAAAAACCTCGCCAAGGTCTTTCGTGCGCGTTTTTTGGAACAACTGAGCAAAGGTGGCCTTCCCATTCCAACAGCCCCTTGCGAATGGATCGTCGATTGCCGGCAGGTTGGGAAAGGGCTCTCAGCCATCAAATACCTTTCCAAATACCTGTACAAAGGCGTTATCGGCGAGAAGAACATCGTTGAAAACGAAGATGGCAAGGTTACCTTTCAGTATGTCGATAGTAAAACCAAAGCTATTGAAAACCGCACACTATTAGGTGAGGATTTTATTTACCTGATCCTGCAGCATGTACTGCCCAAAGGCTTCCGAAGGGTGAGAGATTACGGGTTTCTGCATCCCAACTCGAAAAAGCTCCTATCCTTGGTCCAATTGGTTTTGCATGTGAGCATTCCTGAAATTCTGCTTCGGGTTCGTCAGGCCTTCAAGTGTTCCCGTTGCAAATCACCTATGGTGGTCATCGGCTTGGGTGCATTCCCATTTAGTGGCACATTAAAACTGCCATTTCATGTCAGCAGATAGATTGTCCAACATAATGTCCCATCGGCCACAAAGCAGTGTGCTTCTCAAAAAAAGCATCAACTCTGCGGTTTCGCGTTTCCAGAAGATGCCGGGCGATTTGAGCCTCAAGTTGATGACACGGCGGATCGCGCTCTCGACACAACCGCTGCCTGTGGTCACATTGAAGTAGCGGAAGCCGGTGTATTGCATGCGGTGGAAATTGTCCAAAAAATAGTTTTTGAATTTGGCAAGCGCCTCTTTCCGTTTCTTATGGGATTTGAACAGATCCATTATCTGTCGTTTGATCTCGTGTAAATTGCCTTTCCATAGTAGATCGTACCATTGCTTGGATATTTTGGCGATTTTCTCCGCGCCTTTTTTTTCGGTAGTTTATCAATAATTGTCGATAGGTTCTGCTTGGCATGAGTATAGTCAATGACTTCAAAGAAAGTGGCTATGCCTATCTTCTTAGCCATTGGGCCGATTCGTTTCCAATATTTGGTTGCGCCATCGGCACAAAAAACGACATATGCGGCTTTCGTGATATCGAGCTGCAGTAGATATTGCTCAATGAGCTCGAACACCTGATCGATATCGCCCATGGTGGCATCGTAGATGGGAGGAGAATTCTCACACGGGCTACCGTCGGAGTTGAAGCACTGAATAACGATCTGGGTAGGTTCGCGCCAATCGGTATGATAGCCCCGTCGTTTCGGACTGACAGGCGGTCTACCGCCTTTGGCTTTTCGCTCACGAAGTCGGCCACCGTCGAGACAAACCAGAACCAGTCGATCGTTGGCACGATCCGTCTCGCCAAGGGCGATACGCTGACGATGGTTCATGGCCTGCTTGCCAACGGATCGGCCGATGCGTTGAATGGTTTTGACGCCCAGTTCGATGCCATGCCGGGAAAGTGTCTGCCTGGCGATTTCGAAAGAAGGGCACAGCAAGGCCGATTGAATCGCCACGGATGCCAGATGCAGACTGACTCGGTCGATGAAACCCAACCATTGCAAGGCCAGATGGCCATTGGTTTTGCGTCGTCGATGCCTTTTAGAGTGGGCTTTGACAAAATAAGGGACACGCAGCGGGATGGAGTCCCCGGTGAGTATTCGGACACGAACCTCCCGATAACCGTGGAACCGATACGCTTTTCTGGCCGCGAGGGTTTTCAATTGAATGAGGAAATCTTTTCCGTCAAATAGCCGCTGAAGAGCGGTGGCAATTAGCGTTTCGATAAAGACGGTCATTTTGCGGTGTAGCGATTTGATCAGACGATTGACGTCGGTGTGCCCGTTGAAATCGGCAATCGCTTCATTGATCGAGCCGGAAAATTGGAGCAATTCGGATGAGATGTCCACGATCCACCCCCAAACGCTTGCAGGTTTGATTTTTATCCTGCCGGTTCAATGGGGAAACGCTTAACCGTGGCACAAGCGGTTTTTAAAATCGGCAGTGAGCGGATACACGTACAAATCCTTGACCGGGACCTTGAGCTTTTTATGGCGATCCTGTCGGCTCCGGCCCTTGGTTTGTCCGATACACAACCAATTGGCGGCCCTATAACACGTACCGATAAAGCGAGATCGGTCGACAAAGGTTTCCACCAGACACAGATCGTGCCCGTAACGCTGATGCCAATCGTGGCGAAGTCTTCTGACGCATGCCGCCAGAATGTAACTGGCCAGATTTTTAACCTGTACCCACGGCAGAATCAGAAAGCGGGTATTGTTGGTCATCATTTTCAGGTTTGCCTGGCGGGTGGGAATGTCCCAACCGATGAAACGATCCCGGGCCGCCGTTTTCCAGGCCGCGGACCCAAACAATAGACAAGCCAAGGGGCGTTGGCGGCTATCGACAGCCATGTATTTGATGTGTTCGCCGACATGACCGTGGCATCCCAAATAGTGGTAACGATCCATCAGGCAATGGAAAAGATCGTCGGTATCGCCGCGACCGGTTATCATGGTAATCTCGACAGGCCCAATCTGTCGTAACGACGATTGGATTGGGTCGGTATCGTGTTCGATATCCTTGATTCGCCGAGCCCGATTTCCACTTTTTTGCGCCGGTGGTAAAATGAGAAACTCACGTTGTTCGAGTTTTCTCAGCATTGAACGGCAGGCCATATCCTTGAGCAGGCCGGTGTCCGTTCGCCAGTCCCATAGCTGGCACAAGTGTTTTGACAACCGGGTCCGATTCCAATCCGGGCGATCTTTAATCAAATGCCGTATGAATTCGATGTCATCGGTTGATAAATCGCGCCCTTGAATGGTCATGGTTTTGCTCATGGGCACAATTATACAGGTTACAACGGTAAGAGTCCAGACATATTTTCAGAGAGCGATGGATTTGCCACTAAACGGGATTGCACCCCATCGGCTTCAGGTTCGAACCTGGATAACCATAACGCCGGTAAAGGATAGTGGCTCACGATAAATATAGGAAGTTTTGATCGTTTTATGAAAAATATGATTTTTAATTTGCCTGTTCAGGGCCGACGCACGAGTATGCTCAAAAAACGCTGAATATTTCAAAGAACGGTCTCACCCAGATCCCACCTGAAAAGATATTCCCTTTATAATAGATCCGTCTTCAAATCGGGCTTGTTCAACAACCGGATAAGATCGTGGTTCGCTGCGCTCTCACGATCTATCCTTATTCGTTGTGCCAATATTATTGGCTGAGACGAGAACTGACGAGCCTATTGATACTCACCCCTGATTCTGCTGCTTGAATCGCTAAACTTCTATGAATTTCCGGTGGAACACGAACCATAAATTTACCACTATAATTTTTTGAGGCGATTGGCTGTGGAATTTTTTCATCATTGTTTTTCATGTCTTGAATGACCGATTCCACCGTTTTACGAATACCTTTTAATGCTGATTCAGGAGATTTGGCCAGCCAGCTTAGGCTTGGGAATTCCGCACATAAGCCGATATATTCTTCATCCTCAGGAGACCAAGTAACCCTATATGTATAATGATCATTTAGTAGTGTCACTTTCTTCCTCCAATCTTTCAATAGCCTTGATCACTTGCTTAACTTGATAGGCTTTTGCTTTTCCTTTACTGTTTTGAATATTTACCCGAGGGTCACCTTGCCATGGTGTTTTATATATTCGATGACTGCTACCAGATTGACGAGCCTTTCCAAAATAATGTTCACAGACCCTGCATAAATCTGTAAATTTTACATTGGTTGGATTTTTGGAGATCTCATTTAATAGCTTTTCAATTTGCCTCGTGTCTATATGATACTAATATTGATACTATTGTCAACGGCGTTTTTAGGATCGGGTAGGTCAGGGGCTTTTCAGCCCCTTCCCCCCCTCAGAACCGTACGTGGCAGCTTCCCGTCATACGGCTCAAGCATTTCTAAGGCTAAGCCTTGCGGGGCCGCCCGGCTGTTTTCTCTTGCCGATACTGAAATTTACAGTTATTTCTTTACATATTTCCTCGGCCGCTGTGACGGGGATTCGTTTTGGTTTCACCCGCCGTTCCCAGAAATATTGTTGGTGTTCCGGGTCAAAAGGATTTGCATCGCTTTTGATTTTAATGCGCCTTTGAATATGTATGCTGTATGCTTTAATGAGTTCGTATGTTCTCGGGGTGCCGTTTTTATCTTTGACAACCGTTGAAAAACGCCCCGGTGTTAATCCCTTTGACCATTATTTTTCCTTCACCTTGTATGATGAAAATCAGAATACGGGAGGACAGATAAAAAGGATTCTCTCCCATCGCATTTTGATTTGAAATTAAGCTTTCTTTAATTCGGTAAAACCATTTAGCTTGGAGGAAGAGAAGGATTTGACCTTGGGCTACGAGCTCGGAATTTAGTTTCTTCCTTCCGCCAGGTTTAAATCGGTGATTAACTTGGTGCCCGACACCGGATAACAACAAGGATGATGATTCCTGGCACCCCCTCAACCGAATAAGGAGGTTTGATATTGCAACCGTTCTACATGGGTATTGATGTTAGCAAAGGCTATGCTGATTTTATGATCATTGATCAACAGAAAAAACCGGTTATCGTAGGATTTCAGTTAGATGATACATTTGACGGTCACCGCCGTCTTTACCAAGTGCTGGAGCGCTTTTTTGCCGAGCATTCCGATGCATCTTTGTTTGCCGGCGTGGAAAGCACCGGTGGATACGAGAACAACTGGTATCAATCCTTAACCCGTTTTCAAGGGGCTTTAAACGTCCAGACCGCTCGTTTGAATCCGTTTGGCGTCATGCACAACAGCAAGGCCGACTTGAAAAAAAATACCACTGACAAAATCAGCGCTCAAAATATTGCCGAATATTTGGTGTCCCATCCCGAAAAGGTCGTCTATCAAAAAGAGGATCAACTGTCAGGGCTTCGTAGGCAGTGGGGTTTTATTCAAATGCTCACCAAACAGTGCAGCCAGCTTTTAAATCAGCTCAATTCGCTGATATATACGGCCTGCCCAGAGCTGTTACAGTACTGCCAATACGGCGTACCCGACTGGGTGCTTAAGCTCTTGGTACAATATCCGGGCGCTGCCAAATTAAAAAAGGCTCATGTAAAGAGCGTGGCCAAGATCCCGTATGTAACCCCCAATCGGGCTCGGCAGCTCATCTCCGAAGCAAAAAGCTCTGTCGCATCGGCCACCGATCCTGCAATCCAACAGCTTGTCGTCGCCACAGCCCGCCAGATTCTGCATATGAAAAAGACCATTGCGGATCAGACAACACAGCTGGTCGATCTATACAATTTGCCTGAAATCGAATTGCTCAAGAGTTTTGCTGGGATCAGCAACGCGTCTGCCGTCGGGCTACTCATTGAGATACAGACCGTCAAACGATTTTCCGATACAAAGAAGCTGGCTTCATTCTTTGGTGTCCATCCTGTTTACAAAATCAGCGGCGATGGTATAGGCGGCATCAAAATGAGCAAACAGGGGCGCAAGGCAGCGCGCCAAATTTTATATATGATCGCCTTATCAGCCATTCAGCACAATCCTCTGATCCGCAAAGTTTATGAAAGGCACTGTGAGAAGGGAGTGCATAAAATGGCCGCCCTGGGCATCTGCATGCATAAAATTCTGAGGATCGTTTATGGCATGCTCAAGCATAATAAACCGTTCGATCCACAAATCGATGCTGCCAACCAACACAGGTGTATTCGGGAAGAAAAATCAGAGTGCAAAAAAGAAATTCATCGTCGCTTTCAAACGTATGATGCCAATGCGCCAGTAAGCGGACGTCAACGGAAAAAACGGTTGGAACGAGAGAGGCCCCATAGTGTCGATGACGCTAAGTTCGGGGTCACCGCTCCCGTCCCATGAGTGTACATAGCATAACCGTTTTCATAATTATAGGCTTTACCGAATTGTCAAAGAACGATTTCAGAGATGGTCGTTTTTTAGATTGACTTTCCTCTGATTAACTAAATTAGGCGATTCAAATTTTAGTCTCCATAATAAATGCATATGAAAAAAGAACTCACACTCCTTATCGAACAAGCATCGTTGGCCCATAAGGAAGGCAGGCTTGCCGACGCGCAAAAGGCCTATCTGGAATTGTTAAATGAAAATGCGGATTCGGGGCCGGTGCTCAACGCACTTGGAACGGTTTTTTGGGATCGCTCCCAACCGGATGAAGCCAAAGCGTATTTTGAAAAGGCGGCCAACTTGAATCCTCCCGATCTGTCCGCATGTTATAATCTCGGTCGACTCAGGCAGATTGAGGGTGACGACAGGGGCGCCATAAACATTTACAGAACCATCGTTAAGGCGCAACCCCGGTTCGGATTGGCCTGGAACAACATGGGGGTGGCGTACCGGGAAATCGGCGAGCCGGAGGAGGCGGTTTCCTGTTTTCGGAGAGCCGTGGCCTTCGCGCCAGGCGTGGCGGAGGCGTGGAACAAACTGGGGGTCGCGCAGGATGAGCTGCAGATGACCGAAAACGCCGTCAACTCATACGAAAAGGCGATTGAAATACAGCCGGATTATGTGTCCGCCCACTTTAATCTGGGAGTCTGTCTGCAAAAGCTTCAACGATTTATAATCGCTGAATACCACTATAAAAAAGTGCTTGCGATCGATCCGGACGATGAAGCGGCCACCTTTATGCTCCAGAGCCTGGGGTTGTCGACAACACCGGAAGCGGCACCGGCCCGGCATGTTCGCAGGATTTTCGACCAGTGCGCCGGGACGTTTGAAAAGACCCTGGTAAACGATCTGGGATACAAGACCCCCGAACTTTTGTTCAACCTCGTGCGCCAACGCCTGAAACAGGAGCTTGCGATCCTGGATCTGGGATGCGGCACCGGCCTGGGCTCGCATTTCTACCGGCCGTATGCCAAGTTGCTGATCGGTGTCGATGTATCCGCCCAAGATGCTCCAAAAGGCCGAGGAGAAAAAGATCTACGACGATCTCATCATCTTTGACGTCCTTCAGGACTGGACGTTTTCTCAACCCTTCGATCTCATTTACAGCTCGGACGTGTTTGTCTATTTCGGCAACCTGGATGCGATCCTCCAATCGGCATCCTCCTATCTTGTTCGTGGCGGGATGATTGCCTTTTCCGTGGAAAAACTGGAAGGCGATGACGCGGAGTACCGGCTGTTTCCCAGCGGACGCTACGCCCACTCTCGTCAATATATAAGGCAATGTCTGAAGCGTCATGGGCTGGAACCCGTCGAGGAGGCAGAGGCCGTCATCCGTAAGCAATCGGGGGAGGCGGTTGAAGGCGTGTTGATTGTGGCACAAAAAACTAACCAAAATCGAGCTTGTTTTCCATAGCCCCCGGCAGTACTCTATAAAGATAGCTAACCATCTTTGTCAGCAGATAGGGTAACAGCCGCCATGTTAAACCAGGATCTTCACATCCACACCATTTACTCAACAGGGGACAGCGCCATTGTTCCGGAGCAGAGAATATCGCTGATCGCCGCCACTCGGCACGCAAAGGTCGCGGGCATCAGCGATCATTTCGAATATCTTGTGGACGGCGCGTTCGAGCGCTATGAAAAAGAGGTCCGCGAGGCGGGGTTAAAGCTCGGCACCGAGGTGGACGGACACGCCTGGGTGGGAGAGGCGACGGGCTTTGCCGTTGACTACTATGTTTTCCATTGCCGGGACAGGAACGCCGATTACCAGGGCCTGGAGCGATTGCTGGAAACCGGGAAGCCGGTCATCGTCGCCCATCCCAACGCCATGGGAACCAATTTGAACCGGGTTTCCGCCGAGTGCCTCGTTGAAATCAACAACCGATACGTCTGGAGAACCGACTGGAAATCGTTTTACCACCCCTTCATCCGGCGGTTTCGTTTTGTCCTGAGCTCCGACGCCCACCAACCCAACAGCCTTGGACAGGCCGTGGCCCGTTACGCGGCCAACGAGCTTGGGGTTGACGAATATCTTGTCTTTTAACTATTGTCCATCCACGAATGGCTAATTTACCCGATATCGGCGTTACGTTTAAAATTTTGCGCGCGCCTTGATCTCGACCAAATCATTCTATTCGTGGATGGACAACAACTACTACTCATTGGCGTGCATGTTGAATAAGATGTCGTTCTCCAGGTACATCCGCTCCAGTTTCTCCTGGTGCGCCTTCATTTCAGGGTCCAGCCGGTTGACCATCTCCAGCATCAGGTAGTTGATGATGCACGAAATGGTGGTCGGGTAGCCGATAAGCGGGATCGAGCGCGACGGCACCACCAGCGAGAGATGAGCAAAGGGCATGACCGGACACAGCCTGTTGTCCGAGATCACCAGAAGGCGGTGTTCAAGGCGTCTGGCCACTTTTGCAAGACGGATCAGTTCGTTGGGGTAGCGGGAGGTGGTGATGATCACCACCAGGGAACTGTCGGGGGCATTGGTCAACCAGTCGATGGATGTGCTGTCACTGCCTTTAAGGATGTTGACGCCCTTGCGTACCTTGGTCAGCGACCAGCCCAGGTAGTAGGCCAGGGTGTAGGATACCCTGGAACCTATTATATATACGGCCGGACTTTCATGCAGATGGTCCACGATGCTTGCCAGGATCTGCATGTCGATTTCTTCGTAAAACTTGCTCAGATTGTCTATTTCCTCGAAAACCACACGGTGCAGAAGATCGGTCCCAGGCCCTTTCATGCCGGGTAGGTCCACACGATCAGGCAGGGTCAGGCCGGAGTCCACGAAATCCCGCAGCGCCTGCAGAAAATCGGCATACCCTCGATATCCCAGTTGCCCCACAAAACGAACCACCGTTGCCTCGCTGACATCGCAGGCCCTGGAGAGTTCCTTGATGGTCATGAAAACCGCCTTGCGCGGGTTCTGGATAATGTAGTTCCCCAGAATCTTGCCTTTGGGGGTCAAGTCATCAAGTTTGTTCATGACGTTTTTGATCACTTGGTGCGATAGAGAGTCTGTCATTAACGTGTCCTGTTTAATTTCTAAAATGAAATTAATATTACAAAATGTTGAAAGTTAAATTAAAATAGAAATAATAGTTGTTTATATTGCGTGTTGCCTGTTTTGTCAAGCAGTCTTGATAACTTTGATTTTCAATGGGGAATTAATTATTGACATAAAATATTTCATTGGGCTATCGTTATTGCCAACGAATTGTCTATAAAACCGGTCATAAGACAACCCTCTTTTTCTTTACATCATTTTTACTTTTTTACTTCAGGGAGAGCGTATGTTCTGGAAATCGAAGCCCCTGTGGGGCAAAAAACCCAGACTGAAGTCCAGCTACGATGCGGTGATCATCGGCGGCGGGCTGCACGGCCTGGCCACTGCCTATTTCCTCGCCAAGGAGCACGGCATCACGGATGTGGCCATCATCGAAAAGCGCTTTATCGGTTTCGGCGCTGCCGGCCGCAACACGGCCATTGTGCGTGCCAACCAGCGCACTCAGCACAACGTACCGCTCTACAAGGAGGCCCTGGACCTTTGGCCGGTGCTGACCAAGGAGCTGGACTTCAACCTGATGTTCAACAACTGCGGCAACCTCAACCTGATGCACAGTGAGGCGGCCATGAAGGCGGCGCGCATGACCATCGCCACAGCGCAGTTTCACGGCGTGGAGAGTCACCTCATCGACGCCAAGGAAGCCAAGGAACTGGTGCCGGCCCTGAACATTTCCGAGGACATCACCTTTCCCATCCATGGTGCCATGTTCCATCCACCCGGCGGCATCGTACGCCACGACGCAGTGGTCTGGGGCCTGGCCAAGGGCTGCGCCAAGCTAGGTGTGCATATCCATCAGCACACCGAAGCCACCGCCATAAACACCGAGGGCGGCAAGATCACCGGCGTGGAGACTTCCCGCGGCAAGATCGCAACCCCAAAAGTGCTGGTCAGCGCCGGCGGGTACAGCGCCGGTTTGATTCACAAGATGCTGGGCATCAAATTGCCCATCAGCGTGTTGACCATTCAGGCCATGGTCACCCAACCCCTGAAGCCGATCCTCGACCATGTGGTCTCCTCGGGCGCCTACCACTGTTACGCCAATCAAACGTTAAAAGGGGAGATCGCCACCGGTGCGCACATGGACCAGTGGCCCAACTACACCACCCAGAACACGGCCCATTACATCAAGCATCAGGCCGAAGCCCTGTCCGATTGGCTGCCTTGCCTGCGCGGGGTGAAGTTCATGCGTATCTGGGGCGGCCTGGCCGACATGACCCCGGACATGGCGCCCATCATGGACGGCAACGATCACCACGAAGGCTTTTTCATGGACTGCGGGTGGGGGTATTTCGGTTTCAAATCGTGCAGCGCCGTGGGCAAATACATGGCCGCCTTCATGGCCAGCGGGCGCTGCCCGGAAATGCTCAAGCCCTTTAACCTGCGCCGTTACGAGAATCACGAGCTGATGGGCGAGACGGCGGCGTTGGTCAGCTATACACCGGACAATTGATGCCCATCCGAGAGGCAGCATCTTGCACCCGATTTCGGCGTTGAGCGGCAAATTCAAATCCTCGGCATATTCTCATATATGCCTCCGGTTTGAATCCGCCGCCCGCCTTGAACTCGGGCGAAATCCACTACCTCTCGAAAGGGCACTTATAGAAATAAAAGGAGAATTCCCATGGCATTGACACTCACTTGTCCCATTTGCGGCAAACGCAACGGGTACGAATTCCGTTATGGAGGAGAAGACAAGGGGCCGCGTCCGGCCGAGGAAGGGCTCACCCCGTCTGCCTGGTGTGATTACGTGCACATGAACAAATGTACGGCTGGCATTCAGAAAGAGTGGTGGTTCCACCGCGATGGTTGCGGGAGCTGGTTCACCACCTGGCGTGATACAACCACAAACCTTGAAGTCGAACCGCCGGAGGGAAGCAAATGAACAGATTAAACCAATTGCCCACTCTGCGTATCGATCCTTCACGGCGGCGCACCTTGAAGTACAAGGGGAAAACTTTTGAGGGCGTCGCCGGAGATACCATTGCAACAACACTTTTTGCGGGCGGCGTGCGGATTTTTGCCCGTAGCCTGAAATATCATCGCCCCCGTGGGCTTTACAGTTTGGATGGCGAGTGCAGCAACACCATGATGGATGTCGACGGTGTGCCCAATGTGCGGACCGAAAACACCCCGCTCCAGGATGGCATGACCGTCAAGGCCCAGAACGTGGTCGGTTCCGCCGATTTTGACTTGATGTCTTTCATGGATAAATTGAGTTTCATGATGCCGGCCGGATTTTATTACAAAACCATGCACAAGCCCGCCGCCATCTGGCCCATGGCCATGAAACGGATTCGCAAGGCCGCCGGCCTTGGTGTCATCTCTGCCGATTACGAGATGAAAGGGAAATATGACGAATTATTTCTCAAGGCCGAGGTCACCGTGATCGGCGGCGGGCCTGCCGGAATGGTTGCCGCTCTTGCCGCCGCCGAGTCGGGCAGGCGTGTGGTTCTGTTGGAGGCCCGCCCCCATCTTGGCGGATGCTTCGACTACCGCGTCAGCGCCACCGCTGACGGCACGCCGCTTTACCAGCGTGCCCGCGACCTGGCCGAGAAGGTGAAGCAAACCGAAAATATCCGGGTTTTCGAGCACGCTCCCATGGTGGGCGCTTACAACAACAACCTGATCACTGCTTTCCAGGTGGGCAAGGATGGCGATGCCTTCACCGAACGCTACATCGAAATCCGCTCGGAAAGCGTGGTCGTGGCCACCGGCTGCATTGAACGGCCTTTGCTGTTCGAAAACAACGAGCGGCCAGGTGTCATGCAGGTGGGGTGTGCCCATCGTCTGGCGCGCACTTACGGCCTCCTGCCGGGCAACGAAGCGGTTTTCTCCGTTGGTCACGACCTTGGCTTGGAGGCGGCCGTCGATCTTTTCGATCTGGGGCTTACCATCAACTGCGTGGCCGACATCCGCGAGGATGGCCAGAATCCAGAATTACTGCTGGCCCTGGCCGAACGCAAGATTCCTGTGCTCAAGGGGTGGGTCGCCACCGCGACCAACGGCTGCAGGAAGGTGAAAAAGGTAACGCTGGCCACGCTGGACGGCACCATCACGCGCGAATTCGCCTGCGATGTGCTGGTTGCCTCGGCCGGCCTTACGCCGGTGACAGGGCCGTTCATCCTGGCCCAGGCCAAGATGGCTTATGACAACCTGACCGGCTACTTTCTTCCCAAACAGCTGCCCGAGAAAATGTTTCCGGCCGGCCGACTGACCGGAATCAACGATCCGGCGGCCATCGAGGCTTCCGGCCGTCTGGCAGGCATTGAAGCGGCGCTGGTGGCTGGCGCCGATGTGGGGGCGGCCCTGGCCGATGCAAAGAAAACCGCCCAGGCTTTGCCCGGCCCCGAACGTGGCTGCAAGCTGGTAACCGCACCGGTCAAGGGGAAGAAAAGTTTTATCTGTTTTGACGAGGACGCCACCGTGAAATCGGTGAAACAGGCCATCGACAAGGGGTTCGATGTTCCCGAACTGGTCAAGCGCTTCGCCGGCGTGGGACTGGGGCCCGGCCAAAGCGGCATTCCGGGACACAACCTGCCCCTTTACGTAGCCAAGTACACGGCCTCCACCGGTACCCCCAAGCCCACAACGGTGCGGCCGCCCCTGGTGCCGACCTTTATCGCCACCTATGCCGGGTACAATCATCATATGTTCAAGCGCACGCCCATGCACTACGATCAGATCGCCGACGGCGGTGTTTTTCGCAACATCGGTGTATGGCAGCGGGCGCGCTACTTCTCCGAGGATTATAGCTGCAAGGAAGAAGTTATCAATGTGCGTAACAATGTGGGGATGCTGGACGGCTCCACCCTGGGCAAGTTCCGGCTTCACGGTCCCGACGCATTGAAGGCCTTGCAGCGGATGTACGTCTCCGACATGAGTAAAATCAAGGTGGGCCGCATTAAATACTCGGCCATGTGCAACGACGACGGCTGTGTCATCGACGACGGTGTGGTGGTCAAGCTGGGCGAGAACGACTACTACCTCACCACCTCCACCGGTCGCGCCGGTCAGACCGTGGAGTGGTTCCGCTACCATACCCGTTTCGACGGCTGGGATTTCAGCCTGGTCAATCTTACCGATGCCATGGGCGTGATCAACCTTTCCGGTCCCAACGCCCGCAAGGTGCTGGCCAAAGTGGTCGATATCGATGTCTCCAACGAGTCATTCGCCTATTCCGAATACAAGGCGTTTTTTATCAAGGACGCCATCTTCGTGCGCGCCATGCGTTTGGGATTCGTGGGCGAACTCTCCTACGAGCTGCATGTGCCTTCTTCCTATATGAAGGCTGTTTGGGAGATGCTCAAGGACGCCGGGGCCGAATTCGGCATCCGCAACTTCGGTGTGGAAGCCCAGAACGTCCTGCGCATGGAAAAATGCCACATCATTCTCGGCCAGGAATCGGAACAACGTACCAATCTTCTGGATGTGGGGTTGGGATTTCTCTGGGATCGTAAGAAAACCGACGCCAAAACCGTGGGCGCCGTGGCCTTGCGCCAGGCGGAAAAGAAACCCGGACGCCTCACCCTGGTAGGCATCCGCATGGAAGATGACGACCGTCCGGCCCGCGACGGCGCTTTGATCGTGGATACCAAGGTGCGCGGCTACGTGGCCACCATGCGCAGGAGTTTTACTACCGGTCAGGCTGTGGGAATGGCCCTGGTGGAGTCCCAATTGGCCGACATCGGCACTCGGCTTGAGATTTTCGAGGACGAATGCAATGGGGCGAGACTATATGCGCGGGTGGTTAAGATGCCGTTTTATGATCCTAAGGGCGAGCGTATGAAAGGCTAATAATTCTAAAGGAGTTGTCATGGTAGAAATAAAAAGAGAATCCCCCGTACGCTTCGGGAGCACACCCAAACGAACCGAAATCCGGGACAACTGGACCGTGGCGCTGGAGTATGAAGATGAAGGCGGCGGCCCCTGGATTGTGGATCTGGCGCACAAGACGCGGTGGGATTTACAGGACAGCAAGTTAAGTGATCTTTCGGTGGGCGAGCTTGCCGTTCCCGGCCCACCGGGCGATTGCACATTTGCCGAATCCACTCTGATCAACCGCATGAACGGCACCCAGGCTTCCATTTGGCACCTTGGCGTCTCGGCGCCGGATTTTCCCGATTTTTCAGGATATACCGAGGTCGGCGAAGCCACGGTTTTTATCGCCATCTTCGGACCCAAGGCCTTTCAGGTGGCGGAAAAGCTGACCAATCTGGATTTCATGGCCCCCGATAAAAAAACACCGTTTCTGCTGCAAGGGCCTTTTTGCCATGTTCCCTGCCAAATCGTCACAATGGAACAGGATGCCGATAACGGCGGATTCCTATTGACTTGCAGCCGTGGCTACGGGGATAGCATGGTTCACGCCGTCATGGAAGCCGGCGCTGAATTTGGTTTGCAGCCGGCAGGGGAAAATCGTTTCAGGGATTGGATTGAAAAGCTTGCTATTATGCCCTGACCTGGGATATGGGAGGCCCCATAAACGGTTGGCCCCCCTTTTTTTTGATTAACGGAAGGGGGGGAATGACCGAAAGATAAAGCAAACACAAATTTTACCGACGGTGGGGGATGTTATGGCAAAACCGACGTTAAAGGAGCACCGAATCAACCGTGACTGGTGCAAGGGCTGCGGGATCTGCGTGGCCTTTTGCCCCAAGAAGGTATTGGAGCTTGACCGGGAGGACAAGGCGGTGGCCGTCAGGATTGATGACTGCATCGCCTGCCGACTGTGCGAGCTGCGTTGCCCGGACCTGGCCATCGAGGTCGTGACCTGTGATTCGACCGGGAAGGAGGCCGCATGAGGAAAAACATCAAATTCGTCCAGGGCAACGAGGCCTGCGTGGAGGGGGCGCTGTACGCGGGGCTGAATTTTTTCGCCGGCTATCCCATCACACCCAGTACTGAAATCGCCGAGCATTTGAGCGTGCAGCTTCCCAAGCGGGGCGGCAAGTTCATCCAGATGGAGGACGAGATCGCCTCCATGTGCGCCTGCATCGGGGCAAGCCTCACGGGCCATAAAGTTCTCACGGCCACCTCGGGTCCCGGCTTTTCCCTGAAGCAGGAGGCCTTGGGCTACGCGGTGATGGCGGAGATTCCCTGCGTGATCGTCAATGTGCAGCGGGGCGGGCCGTCCACGGGCGTTCCCACCCATGTGAGCCAGGGAGATGTGATGCAGGCCCGCTGGGGCACCCACGGGGATCACAGCATTGTCTGCCTGACGGCCTCCAACCATCAGGATGTGTTCGCCATGACCGTGGAGGCCTTCAATATCGCCGAAACCTTTCGCACGCCGGTGGTGCTGCTGTTCGACGAGGTGGTGGGCCACATGCGTGAGAAACTTACCATCCCCGAGGAGGGAGAAATTCCCCTGGTGGAAAGGCTGCGCACGGCGGTGCGCTCGGGCGTGGATTATCATCCGTACCTGCCCCGGGAAGACGGCCGTTTGCCCATGAGCGATTTTGGTGACGTTCACCGCTATAACGTGACCGGCCTGGCCCATGACATGTGGGGCTTTCCCTCGGACAATCCCCAGGTCGTGCACGGCCTGTTGCGTCACATCGTGGACAAGATCGAGAACAACGCCGGCCAGATGGCCAGGTACAAGACCTGGTACCTCGACGATGGGGATGCGGATACGGTGCTGGTGAGTTACGGCTCCTCGGCGCGCTCGGCCCTGCATATCGTCAAGGGGTTGAGGGCCAGGGGCCATATGATCGGCCTTCTGGAGCTTCAGACCCTCTGGCCCTTTCCAACGGAAGTGGTCCGGCAGTACTGCAACGAGGCCCATTACACGGTGGTTGTGGAGATGAACATGGGCCAGGTCTGTCAGATGGTCAAGAATTCGGTGAGTAATCCCGAGCAGGTATTTCTGGCCAACCGCATCGACGGGGTGTTCATTTCCCCCACGGATATCAAGCAGATCCTGCGTCTGATCAAGGGAAGGGGGGTGTAAGATGGCGGTTCAAGACTATATCCGCGAGCGGTTTTTTCCGCATTTATGGTGCGCCGGCTGCGGCCACGGGATTGTTCTCAACGGCCTGATTCAATCGGTCATGAAACTGGGCATCAGCCGCAACGAGATTGTGATGGTTTCCGGCATCGGCTGCTCGTCCCGGATATCCGGGTATTTGGATTTTCACACGCTGCACACGATCCACGGCCGTGCCCTGGCCTTTGCCACGGGGGTCAAATTGAGCAAGCCCGAGCTGAACGTGATCGTTCCCATGGGAGACGGCGACGCGCTCTCCATCGGCGGCAACCACTTCATCCATGCGGCCCGGCGCAACATCGACATCACGGCCATCGTGATGAACAACCGCATCTACGGCATGACCGGGGGGCAGTACTCACCACTGACCGGCCCGGGCAAGATGGCCACCACGGCGCCTTACGGCAATATCGACCAGGGCTTTGACGTGGTGGAGATGGCCAAGGCCGCCGGCGCGACCTTCGTGGCCCGCACCACGACCTATCACGTCCAGCAGATGACCGAGATGATCCGCGAGGCCATTTTACACGAGGGCTTTTCCGTGGTGGAGGTCATGAGCCAGTGCCCAACCTACTTCGGCCGCAAGAACAAACAGGGGAGCGCGGTGGACATGATGACGCGCATGAAAGAGATGACCACCCCTATCGGTTCGAAGAAAAAGGCCGAGAACCCGGAGTTGATTGATCGGGGTATTTTCGTTCAGACAGACAAGCCCGAGTACTGCGCGGAATACGATAAAGTCATCGAACGGGCCAGGGGAGGAAAATAATGGAAAGATGTAGAATGGTGTTTTCCGGCTCCGGGGGCCAGGGGGTGATCACGGCGGCCATTATTCTGGCCGAGGCGGCGGTTTTGCACGAAGGGCTGGAAGCGGTGCAGACCCAGGCTTACGGCGCGGCAGCCCGCGGCGGGGCCACGCGCACGGATGTGATCATTTCCGATTCGACGATCAACTTCCCCAAGGTCAACCAGCCCAACGTATTGGTCTGCCTGACCCAGGAGGCCTACAATAAGTTCATGGGCATCATCCGCCCCGGGGGACTTCTTCTCACCGATCCGCGCTACGTGACGCCGGCGCTCAAGGTTGACGCCCGCCAGCGGGAAATCCCCATGTACGAAACGGTGATGGAGAAGATCGGCAAGCCCATCGTCTTCAACATTTGCATGTTGGGCACGATCATCGGGCTGACCGAGGTGGTCAGTCCCGAGGCGATCATGAAAGCCCTGGAAGCCCGCATTCCTTCCGGTTTTCTGGAGATGAACCGAAAGGCTTTGGAGTTGGGGTTGGCGCTGGGGAAAAACCAGGGCGCATAAAGGAAGGGTCGCCTTTAAAAAACGTTGATAGAAAATGCACTGGAGTAGATATGCCGCAACCATCGGATAAGCATTTGTCTTGCGCGGGAATCTACATCCACGTGCCGTTTTGCGTGGCCAAGTGCCCCTATTGCGATTTTTACTCCATAACCAATCTTGATCCCATCCCCGATTACCTCGCCGCTCTGCACCTTGAAATCGACCGGTGTGAGTCGGTGCTGCCGATGTTCGATACCATCTATTTTGGCGGAGGAACCCCGTCCACGCTGGCGCCAAGGCATGTCGGGCGTATTCTCGAACACCTCGGCAAGCGCTTTTCCCTTGCCACTTCCGCCGAAATCACGCTTGAGATGAATCCGGGAACCGTTGACCCGCAAAAGCTTTCCGGTTTCCGATTCGCGGGCATCAACCGGCTGAATATCGGGCTTCAATCCCTTGACGAGGACACCTTGCGCCTCTTGGGCCGCGTTCACGATGCGCGGCAGGGCAGGGAGAGTTTCGAATGGGCCAGACAATACGGGTTTGACAACATCGGTATCGATTTTATTTACGGGGTTCCCGGTCAAACCCAAAAACAATGGGAACGGGACCTATCCGGAGCCGTCGATCTTGGCGCCGAGCATCTTTCCTGCTACACCCTGACCCTTGAGCCCGGCACGATGATGAGCGAGAAGATAAACAGCGGAAAGATGCCGCCGCCGGATGAGGCCCTGACCGGCGATCTCTTCTCCTTTACCGGTGATTTTCTGGATTGCAACGGCTACTTCCAGTACGAAATCTCCAACCATGCCCGCACCCCCGAGGCGGACACCATCGACTACCGTTCCCGGCACAATTGCAAGTATTGGAACTTTGCCCCTTATCTGGGTTTCGGTCCGGCCGCCCATAGCTTTATGGATAACCGGCGCTGGTGGAACAGGCCCTCCCTTGGCGACTATCTGAACGCCATCCAGAACGGCCTGTCGCCCGTCGCCGAAACCGAAACCCTGACCCGGGAGCAGCAGATCATCGAGTTTATCTATCTGGGCCTCAGGCAAGCTGTCGGAATCGACACGCAGGAGTATCGATTGCGGTTTGACGATGATTTCTGCACCCGGCATGACGAAGCGCTTTGCTCACTCGCAGCCGAAGGGCTTATCGAACGCACACCCCCGCGGGTTCGCGCCACGGCTCGCGGGATGCGCTTTCTGGATCGCGTGGTTGACCGGTTGATCGGATAAGCTGATTTGCAATCCTGCCGATCATTGTATATATCTTTAAATCGTACCATTCGTAACACCTCTGCATTTTTTTGGCTTCCGTAACTGCATGACATTACGGCACGAAGTCGGGGCAGGTGTCGGTCGGGAATTGATCCAGCCTTTTTGTAAGCCGTGAAGTCGCCGGCGACCGTTCCTTCTCCCCCGGAGGGAGAAGGACAGGATGAGGGGGGTAGGATCGAGAAGAAACCTTATAGTAAACCTAAAGGAAAACCACAATGAACCTGGACCGTTTGCTAAATCCCCAACGGGTGGCGGTGATCGGCGTCTCCACCGGCAATGACAACCACCCGGCCAATGTGATTTATAAAAAGCTTCAATTTCGCTATCCGGTGGATGTCTGCGCCGTCAACAACCGGGGCGGAACCCTGCATGGCATGCCGGTGTATTCGGGCATTGATGCGGTTCCCGGCCCCGTGGACCTGGCCATTATCGCCGTGAGGGCCACATATATCCCGGACATCCTAGAAGATTGCATCGCCAGCGATGTCGGCGGGGCCATTGTGGTTTCCGGCGGGTTTGCCGAGACCGGCAATATGGCGCTTCAGGATCGATTGACGGCCATTGCCACGGCGGCCGATTTTCCGTTCATCGGGCCCAACTGCCTGGGATTTTTTTCCCCCGGCAAGGTCGATACCTTCATCCTGCCCAGCGAGCGCATGGAAATGCCGAAATCCGGAGGGGTGGCGATTGTCAGCCAAAGCGGGGCTTTTCTCGTGGATTTGATGGTTAAGTTTGCGACGCAGGGCATTGGGATTTCCCAGGCCGTCAGCATCGGCAACAAGGCCATGATTCGCGAGATCGATCTTCTGGGCTACCTTAAAAACGATCCGAAGACCAATGTGGTCGTTTTTTATATCGAAGGCTTTGCCAAAAATGAAGGTCGCGCCTTTGTCCAGGCTGCCGCTGGTTTCGGCAAGCCGGTGGTGGTGATCAAATCGGGCAGAAGCGCGGTGGGCCGCCGGGCGGTGAGCAGCCATACGGCCTCCATTGCCGGTGATTACAAGGTTTTCTCACAGGTGCTCGCCCAGTATGGCATTATCGAGGCGCAAAACGAGTATGAAATTCTCTCCTTTTGTAAAGTGCTCAATGCCTATCCGCGAACCATCCGGCCCAGGATCGGCATCATCAGCGTCAGCGGCGGGCACGGCGTGGCGGCCACCGATATGTGCGCCGGCCGGGGATTCACGCTGCCGCCGATTCCCGAGGCGGTTCGCAAAACAATTTACCATCGGCTCTCTCCTTCGGTGCGCGATATCGCCACCATCAGCAATCCGGTGGACCTGACCGCCAGTGCCGTGGACGAGGATTTTATCACCGTTTATGAGGAGATGGCCGGTACCGGCGATTATGACGCATTTCTCATGCTGGTGCTGCCGTACTCCAAGGGCGTATCGGTGGACATCGGCGCCAAGGTGAGCAATCCGGATAAGAAAATGGCTCTGCCCCTCGTGGCCTATATCCCGTATATGGCCAAATACCAGGTGTTTATCGAAGGATTTGAACTCAACGGGGTGCCGGTCGCGGACTCCATCGAAGGGGCCGTGTTGATGCTTGAGGGAATGAGGAGATATCATCCATGATCACCGAATTAACGCAAAAGATCGTTTCCGAAGCCAAACCCAGGGGATGGGTATTGGAGCCTGATGCCAAAACCGTCATGCGCGAGGCGGGGCTTACCGTGCCGGAATTTTGTTTTGCTAAAGATATCGACATGGCCCTCAATGCCGCCAAAAAGCTCGGCTATCCGCTGGCGGCCAAGATCGTCTCGCCCAAGGTGCTGCATAAAACCGAGGTCAAGGGCGTGGCCGTCGGCGTTGGCAGCGACCGTTCGCTCAAGGAGGTCGTTTCCCGCTTCAGCCGGATCGAGGGCTATACTGGTGTTCACCTTGAGAAGATGGTCGGCGGCGTGGAGCTGATTCTCGGCGCTAAGATCGACGAGCAGTTCGGGCCGGTGATCCTTCTGGGCATGGGCGGTACGGGCGTTGAGATTTACCAGGATGTGGCCATCCGCATGGCCCCCCTTGACCGGAAGGATGTGGCTGCCATGATCGGATCACTCAAGGGTCGCAAGCTTTTGGACGGCTATCGCGGCGCCGGGGCCGTGGATCACGAGAGTCTTATCCGGACGGTTCTGGATTTTTCCAATCTGGTGATGGATCTTCGGGACGAAATCGAATCCATTGACCTCAATCCGGTGTTTTGCTCGGAAACGGGGTGCGTGGTTGCCGACGCGAGGATAATTTTATGATGAGCACTGCAATTCTGGTAATCGATCTTCAGGTCGGGTTGTTCGAGGAGAGCGGGCTTCCCTATGACTATGAAGCCGTCATCGGCAGGATCAACCGGATAACGACGGCGGCAAGAAGCAAATGCCTGCCGGTTGTTTTTGTCCAGCATGAGCTGGCGCAACGCCCCCTCATGTACAAAAGCCCCGGTTGGGCCCTGGTTGACGATCTTGTTGTCGAGCCCGGGGACTGCGTGGTAAGAAAAACCACACCCAATTCTTTTCTCAATACGGATTTAACCGATATCCTGGTGAAACAAAAAGTGGAAGAACTGATTGTCTGCGGGTACGCAACGGAGTATTGTGTGGACACCACGGTGCGTGCCGCGGCGGCATTGGGATATTCGATCAAAATCGCTGCCGATGCGCATACGACCCACGAGAAAGACCATGCCACGGCGAAGAAAATCAGAGAGCACCACAATCAAACGCTTTCAAGGATCAAAAGCTTCGGTGTCGCCATTAATGCCCTGGATACTGCGGAAATATTAATAATGCTGGCTGATTGATCGGCGTATAAGGCTGTCGTAGACCTAAGGCTAAATGAGGTTTTGATTATGGCAAAAGTCGAGTTGAATACACTTGCCCCAGATTTCTCCTTGAAGGATTTTAAAGGAGACGACTTTACCCTTTCGGACATGCGGGGCCAAAAACATGTGGTGGCCGTGTTCAACCGGGGATTCATCTGACCGTTTTGCCGAAAGCACATGGCGCAGTTGCGTCAAGACCATGATCGTTTCCAGTCCAAGGATGCTCGAATCGTTGTCATCGGCCCCGAGGGCGCCGATGCGTTCCGTGATTACTGGGAGAAAAACGACCTGCCTTTCGCCGGCTTGCCCGATCCAAAGCATGTCGTGCTGAAGCGGTATGGGCAGGAAGTCCGGCTGTTCAAGCTGGGCAGGCTGCCGGCACAGATGCTGATCGATAAGGACGGGATACTTCGGTATGTCCATTACGGGCACTCCATGACCGACATCCCGTCGAACGAAGAGATTTTAAATTCAATCGAATGAAAAGATAGGAAAAGGACGCGATGAACCCCCAAAAAGTCACCAGGGACAAAGTCAAAAAACTCACCGACTTGCCAAATATCGGCAAGGCAATGGAGAAGGATCTGATCGCCCTGGAAATAACGGCGCCTTCTCAACTCATCGGCAGATCGCCCTATGAGATGTTCGACAGGCTTTGCGAAAAAACAGGTGTCAGGCACGATCCATGCGTTTTGGATGTTTTTATCTCAATCACCCGCTTTATGAACGGCGAAGAGCCGAAGCCGTGGTGGCACTATACAGAAGAGAGGAAAAACGTTGTGCCCCCTGCATTGTTACCGAAACTTCACGGAAAACCAAAAGAGCCTTTTTTTAAGAAAGACTTCCCCGATATATGCTGATTAGGTTTTACAAAAAAAAAGATTTATGTCATGTTGTAGTTAAAAATCAATGGGTTTAAAAGAAAGCGTCTGCCAAATGAGTGCAAAGCACATTTTTTTATTGCTCAAACTGCACCCGATCCCTCCCTTTTTAATCTTAGGCCCAATTCCAGCCCCTCCTTTTTTGCTGGTTTGCCGAGAATTCATGAAATCGTAAGCGATAGTTTGATTGGATGCAATTTAAGGAAAATCGCATGGAGAGCCAGCCTCGAATTTTAATTTGTGATGACGAACCGATGATCACCAAAAGTCTGGAAGCGGTTCTTAAGACCCAAAACTATTGGATACAAACGACCAACAACCCGAGACAAGCGCTTGAAATGATCAATGCGGATGCCCCGGATTTGGTTGTTCTAGACGTCTTTATGCCGGAAATGTCCGGCTTTGACATTATTGATTCCGTTGATTGGAAATACAGTGACCCGGCATTTATTCTCATAACCGGCGACACCTCGATCGCAACCGCTATTGAAGCCATCCGCAAAGGGGCGAACGATTATTTACGCAAGCCTTTCGAGCCGGAAGAACTTCTCATTCGTGTGGAAAAAGTGCTCTATCAACGGCAGATCGTCAATGAGCAAAAAGCGATGGAAGACGAAAAAGTCAGGTTGCTGGAACAATTGCATCAATCCCAAAAAATGGAGGCTATCGGAACTCTTGCCGGAGGAATCGCGCACGATTTTAACAATATTCTGAGCATCATCCTGGCAAATACGGAATTGGCTCTTTTAAACGAAACAATCGATCAGAGCTTTGGCGATCAATTGGATCAAATTCTGACCGCCAGCCTGCGCGCACGCGCGATGATTCAACAACTACTCAGCTTTAGCCGCGTGAAAAAGACCCAACGAAAATCCATAAATCTCAACTGTGTCCTAAAGGACTCGTTAGAGCTTCTGCGTTCAGCCCTGCCCAAGAATATAAGGGTTGATTGTGATATTTGCGATGCCCCGTGTATGATTGTTTCCGATGACACGCAACTTCATCAAGTCATTCTCAATTTATGCATCAATGGTGCTCATGCGATGGAACCGGACGGTGGGACATTGACGGCTTGTCTGGAACAAGTGACGCTGGAAAGCGTTTTGGCGACCGAGAATGGTGATCTTGAACCTGGCAACTATGCACGTCTGACAATCGCCGATAACGGAAAGGGCATTGAAAGCTATATATTGGAAAGAATCTTCGATCCTTATTTTACCACCAAGGAAGTGGGAAAAGGAACAGGAATGGGGCTTCCCCTGGTTCATGGCATCGTTCAAAATAACGGCGGCGGCATTCAAGCCGTTAGTCAGCCGGGAGCGTTTACCAAGTTTCATATTTATTTGCCGCTGGACAAGAAACCGATTGAAACCAAATTGCCTTCGCTGTCCAACAATCAAATTAAAGGAGGGCAGGAGCATATCATGATCGTCGATGATGAGGAGATGCTTGTTGACACGATGCGTAAGGCATTGGAAAAAATCGGCTATACGGTCAGTGGTTTAAATAGCAGCAGCAAAGCCCTTA
Source organism: uncultured Desulfosarcina sp. (assembly GCA_963668455.2). GTDB lineage: Bacteria > Desulfobacterota > Desulfobacteria > Desulfobacterales > Desulfosarcinaceae > Desulfosarcina. The sequence goes on along the minus strand of CAXXOY010000003.1, from coordinate 801,620 downwards.
AGGCGTTTCTTGATGCACCGCGGGAATTCGATCTGGTAATAACGGACATGACAATGCCAATAATGAAGGGGACAACCCTTGCCAAGGCGATCAAAGGCGTTCGGCCGGAATTGCCGGTTATTTTGTCTACGGGATACAATAGAGATGCTTGCAATGAGCATTCGGAAGGCCTGTGGTTCGATGCCCTGATTATGAAGCCGGTGGCGTTGCGCCAGTTGGCAGAAACCATTCGAAGCGTTCTGAACAAACCTTCCGGATAGCGTCGTGAGAAAAGAAAAAACCTCGCTTTCACTGATGAAAGCGAGGCGTGAAGGTGATGATTGTTTTGTCTTTTAGGTCGATAAGGTCTTGACCAGTTGCCCCAGGTAAAAACGCGCATGGCTGATGGGCGCGGCCATATTGGCCCGGTTGTTGGCGAAAAGACTGTCCAGATCGCTGTCTAAAATGATCCAGGGCCTCATGTCGGCAGCCCGCTGCAAAGACACGATGGCGTGGTGTAGAAGTTCGGTGGCGTTGCGGGATTCAAGAGTCAGCAGAAAATCGTGATGCACCGCCTCCAACACCTCGGCCATGGCGCTGGAGACCCCTTGCGTGTAGTAAAAGTAGTTGTCCGCCTTGAAGAAGCTCACCGGAGTACCGTCTTCGTTGGTATCCTTAACCAGATTTTCGTCGCAACTGCCAAGAAGATCCTCGAATGAGGCGAGAAGAGGGATCAGATTGTCGCTGCGGATAAAGAAGGTGGCCTTGCCCTCCCTGAGATTTTCCAGGTAGGTGCGCAGCTCATCCAATCCGTCCTTATATTTGGACTCGGCCGAGGGGAACCAGTAACTGCTTGCCTTGACCATGAACCAGTTCATGGCTTCCTCAAGATCCGGGTCCAGGGCATCGGTCACGCCGTGCCGGGAAATTTTTTCGGCCAGGGCCACGACGGTTCGGCGGGTGATCTCCAGAACGCCCAATTGAAAGTTCTCCACATTGTCCGTGGGGCTGATAATGTCATTGGGACGCCATCCCCACCAGCGCTCTTCCAGTTCGTATTCCATGGGGCGGATGGCGGCCTCGACAAAGGCAACCCCCCTGGGGGTGGGTTTGTGGACCACCGGCGCGATCACCGGTGCGGGGTGCGGTACAACCGGAGTCGTTGTTGCGACGGCATGGCCCGTATTGTCCTGGGTCGCTGCATGCTGCTGAACGGCTGCGGGGGCTGCTGCATGCGTTTCGGCCGCATGGGGTTGGGGGCTGTCGGCGGCGTTTTCGTGAATGCCGGCGGCTCCATGGGATGTCGTCGACTCGGCCTGCTGGCCGGCCGATCCGGTGACGACGGTTTGGGTGTCGTCATGGGCGGATGCGGCTGGTGGTGCAACGGCCGGTGCGGCGGGAGCAACCGCATGGGAATCGGCCTGGTGCCCGCTGCCTGCCGGGGGCATCGGTTGATCCGGCGAACCGAAAAGGGCGCAAAGCGCCCATACAACGATGGCAACAACGACAATCACACCGATAACGCGGGGTCTTAAAATTGCCGTTTTAATAAAGGTGATGGCGCTGTCTTTGAATTTTCCCATGTTTGCTCCGTCCTTCGTGGTGGCGCGATGTTCAGCTATATATAATTAAAGGCGTTTTCTGAGCTTGCGGATATCACCAACTCGAATGGTGAAATTGATGGCGTCGAAATGCTCAATTAACGGTATCACATATTTCCGGGATGCTCCAGTCATATCCTTGAACTCAGGGGTGGTGATTTCTCCCTTGTCAATGAGATAGGCGACCAGTTTCTCCTTGAGTTCATTCAAGGCCCGGCTATCGTAGTACAGATCTTCCTTGACCTTGACCAATGTGCCCTCGCCAATCAAAATCTCCAGCACGGCCTTGGCGGTTTTCGCATCCACGTCAAGGGCGGCGACAATCTCCCTGAAATAGGGCGGCGTCAGATCGCTCTGTCGATAGCGGTCCGCGATTTTGGCTTTCAAATCCTCCTGGTCCACCTGAAGAGAAACCGTGTGCGAGGAAAGACGCACCGTGTCGTCCTCCAGCGCCAGCACTTGATCCTTGATCATACGGTTGAGAACCTGAGTAAAAAGCTTCTGATTGGTGCCGCGGGGAAATTTGGATTTTAATTCCTCTTTGGAAATGCCGGCTTTGAGCGGATTGTCGCGGTGGTAACGGCCAAGTACATCCATGCTCAAGGCTTTGAGTTCCTCGAAAACGCTCTGGTGGATCGAGGTGCGGCTCTCCTTGTCCACCAGCACCAGATGCTGGTTGTTGAGCAGACTGCCCATGGCGGTCGAAAGCGCTTTCTCCGGCAGGTTGGTCATCAGCAGAAGGTCCGCGAAATTGACTCCCGCGGGGCCGGCCATGCGGGCCTGATACTCGATGACTTCCTCGGGGGAGGCGTCGGTCAGGGCGATCAGGCCGTCGACAATATCCTGTTGGAACCGTTTGTGTTTCCCGGGGATGGGGTTGAGCACTTTTCCGCCGCCGATGGTGCGTACCGGAGACGTGCTGCGAACCACGAAACGGTCGTCGCGAATCAGGCTGACCGGCTCTTCCAGGCGTATCTGGGCCGGAATGGTTTCGCCGGGAGTCAACTCGTCCCGGTCCAGGAGAATCAGGTTGCCCATGCTTTCGCTGGTGCCGGTGTGAAACCGCACCTGGGTTCGGTTCTTCATGGGCTTTTTGTTGCTGGCCAGATAGGTGAGTTCCAGGTCCACCATGTAGCTGGGAATCAGCGTGTTTTCTCTTCCGATCATGTCCCCGCGGTTGATGGATGCCTTTTCCAGCCCCTGGAAATTGATGGCGGTGCGCATGCCGGCCCCGGCGGTTTCAACGCTTTGGTTGTGAACCTGGAGCCCCCTGACCTTGGAGGAGATCTCGCCGGGATAGATCATGATCGTCTCACCGACGCCGATCCGGCCCGAGATAAGTGTCCCGGTGATCACCGTGCCGAATCCCTTCATGGTGAACACGCGGTCCACGGGAAGCCGGAACAGCCCGCTGGACGAACGTTCGGGAACGACTTCGCTCAAGGCGTCCAGCGCCTCGACGAATTCGTTCAGGCCTTGCCCGGTCGTCGAGGAGACTGGAATAATGGGCGCATCTTCGAGAAAGGTGCCCACCGTGAACTCACGGATGTCCTCGCTGACCAGCTCCATCCACTCCTCGTCGACCATGTCGATCTTGGTAAGCGCCACCATGCCGTGCTTGACGCCCAGCAGGGAGCAGATCTCCATGTGCTCGCGGGTTTGGGGCATGACCCCCTCGTCCGCGGCGATAACCATGGTGACGATATCGATGCCGGTGGCTCCGGCGACCATGTTTTTAACGAATTTCTCATGTCCGGGGACGTCGATAATCCCCAGGTGCCTGCCGCTGGGCAGGTCCAGGGAGGCGAACCCCAGTTCGATGGTGATGCCGCGTTTTTGCTCTTCCTTCAGTCTGTCGGTATTGGTGCCGGTGACCGCTTTGATCAGGCTGGTTTTGCCATGGTCGATATGTCCGGCGGTACCGAGGATTATTTTTTTCACGATTGAGGCGCTCCGAGATTAAGATCAGGGATGCTGCTTTTTTCGATTTCTTAGGTATTCGGCGAAATAGGCCAGGCCCACCAGAATTACCCCCAGGCCGGCCACATAAATGATTCGGGCCTCGGGGTAGAACATCCGTGACAAGATCACCGCGAAAACAGCGCCCAAAATTGCCCTGATGATAAAAATATGAAATTGAGTCAAAATGTTACCTCATGCCAAGGGGTTGGGAACCAAGTACCGGGATAGTATATTAAGGTGGGGCTTGAGGTCAACACCTATGGGGCGGGGATTCGGACAATTGCATGCGGATTGATGATAATAAAAGCGGCATTATTCCTTACAAATAGGCCGGTTCGTGACGATTGTTTCCCTTCGGCATCGAGGTACAGTTCAAATCAATGCGAATATACCTCGATGGATTTTACCAGAGCCAGCGCTTTCTCTTGCAGATACAAAGGCAGCGGCGTGTAGTTGAGTTCGGCCGTGAATCGTTGCCCTTCGGTCAAGGCCCAGGTGAGATAGTCCACCAGCGCTTCCCGCAGTTCCGGTGAGTGGATGTGACCGGGCTTGCGGTAGGCCAGGATATAGGTGAACCCGGCAATCGGATAGGACGTTGCGCCGGGGGCGTTGACGATACTCGTTTTGGTGATTTGGCCGGGGATGACGGGCGTGTTTTGCTCGGCGGCTTGCACGCTTTTAACGGACGGCAATACTTTATGGCCATCCCGGTTGATAATCGCCGCATAATGCAATCCCGCGTTCTCGGCGTATTTCATCTCCAGATAGCCGATGCCTCCCGGCTTCAGAAAGATCTGGTGGGCGACCCCGTCATTGCCCTCTCCGGCGCCTGAGCTTACCGGCCACTCGACTTTCTTGCCATGTCCCACCTCATTCTTCCAGCGAGAACTCACCGCACTCAGATAATCGGTGAAGATGGCGGTCGTTCCCGAGCTGTCCGCCCGATGCGCCACGAAAATTGTATCGTCCGGCATTTCGATCCCGGGATTAAGGCCCTGCAGTCGAGGATCGTCCCACCTTTCGATTTCTCCAAGGTAGATGCCGGCGATCAATTCACTGTCAAGGGTGATGCGATCATCGACGTCCGGCAAGTTGTAGGCCATGACAACCGGCCCGAGCGCCATGGGGATCTGCAGCAATTCACCGGGCAGATTGGCGGCAACCTCGTGGTTCATCATCGCATCGGATGCACCGAAGTGAACCTCCTTGGCACTGATGGCCCTGATGCCCGCCCCGGAGCCGACACCATCGTAACGAATCTTGACTTCGGGATTTTCTCTTTCGAACAGTGCAATCCAGCGGGCATATAACGGCGCGGGAAACGTGGCGCCGGCCCCATGCAACTGCTCACCATGTTGCAGTCGAAAGGTGAAGCTGGCAAGCAGCAAGATTACGAATGCACTCAAAACAGCGGGGCCAAACCAACGTTCAATCAACCGGTGCATAGGGACAGCCTCATGCCTTTCATAATTTCGCGATTTCCGGGGAACGGCAGTCGCCGGGAAAAAATACCTAATTTGGGAAATACTATTTTCTCACAAGGGGTCATGCCGGCAGTCAGGTAACTCTCTTTTTCTCAAGAACCTGTTCGATACGGTCGGCGGTATAATCGGGAAGAGAACCGCCGATGGCCGTCTCGTGGGCTTCCTGCAGCTCGTCCTCTCCGGCAAGACAACGCAGTTGCCGAGCCAACACATCGCCGCAGTCCGTTTCAGATTGCTCTTCGAGTTCGATCAAACGGTCTTCGGCCATGTTTCCGAGTTGTTGATAATAGGTTTTACAGTCGGCCAGGGACGTTTCATTCACCGCTGCAAAATCTTGTATCTCCGGAAGGTTTTCCAAAACGGATCGATAAGAGGCGGCCAGGGTTATCACTTTTTCGTATTCAATGGCCGAAGGTGGCCGGCGGCAGGTGGACAGCAGGCCGATGGTGCAATCGTGTTTGAGCAGGCGCGGCTCGGGAAGCGCGTGGCCATTTCCATTGTCGTTTACCTCCAGGGCCAGCTCCTGTTCGAAAAGATCCGCCTCCAGATCGCGCAGGCCCTCCAGGCCGATCAGGCCCTGCTCATAACGATGTTGATACGTCTGGCGCTGTATGCCGAACGATCGCAGCCACATGAGTTTCTCCCGCACCTCGGGGCTGTTTTTCAGGTGGCCTTGCAGGTTGGCCAGCGTCGTTTCCGCCTCCTCAAGCTCCTGCCGGTAACGGGAACACACCTGTTCGGCGACCCGATCCTTTATCTTGCTGTTCGCCACGGGACAATCGAGTCGCTGCAACGCTTCTTTCTTGGCAAGCACCTGCGCGTAAGCTTTTACATAGTTGACCAGTGGCGTCGGCCGGTTTAGCCGCAGCCGCTTCATCAGCCACCCCATGGTGGTCCCGTTTGCCAGGAGCGTGAAAAGAATAACTCCGAAGGCAAAATCAATAATCTGCCAGCGGAAAGGGAAGGTGTTCGGCAGGCTAATGGCCAGGGCGACCGCCACCGCACCCCGAAGGCCGCCCCAGAACATCACCGTCTGATAGGCGCGATTGATGAGTCGCTGGCCCGGGATGAGATTGATGAGAGGAACAAAGCTGAACACGATGCCCGCCCTCACGATCATGACAATGGCGATCACAATTATGATCGGTACAAGCAGCCCGGGGATATTGCCGTTGACATTGGTCAGGAAAACCTTTTCGCTGAGGCCCAGCATTAGGAAAATCAGGCTGTTGGCGACAAAGGCGGCGTTCTCCCAAAAAATATGCAGATATTCCTTGGTGTGCGGATTGTATAGGGTGGTGCCGTAGTACCCTACCACCAGGCCCGCGCCGAGCACGGCCATGATGCCGGAGGTGTGCAGGAAGTGCTCCGCGATGATAAAGGAGCCGTAGGCGACCACCAGGGTAAATGTGATATGCACCAACGGCTCATCGCCGATTTCCTTTATGGCCATTACCAGTAAATAGCCGAAGCCGAGTCCGACGATAAGACCGCCGAAGAAAACGACAAAGAAATTTCCGACACCGCCAAGAATGGTGTGCACATCGAGAATGCCGGTGAGAATTACGGCGAGTATGATCTGGAAGGTAACGATCGCCGTGGCGTCGTTGAACAGGCTCTCGCCTTCAACCAGAATATTCAGCCGGCTCGGCGCGCCCAAGTCCTTAAACAAGGCGATGACCGCCACCGGGTCGGTTGCGGAAATCAGGCATCCGAAAATCAGGGCCGAGCCCAACGGCAGGGGCGTGAAGTGGCTAACCAACAGGCCGATCAAGCCAGTGGAGAGCAAAAGGCCGGGCGCGGCGAGGGTCATCGTCGGGATCAGATTTTTCGTCAAAAGGCGTACGTCGGTGGCAAATGCCGACTCAAAAATCAGCGTTGGAATAAAGATAAAGAGAATTACCTCGGGAGCCAATTCGAGCTGTTTGATGCCCTCTCCCAGAGCCGGGATCGTGTCGCCGAAAAAGGCCAGAAGGGCTCCGAGGACAACCAGTCCGACGGTATAAGGGAAACGAATTCGTTTCAAAACCAGCGCGGATACAGCCGCGACAAAAAGTAGCCCTATTAATGTCAGTATCGTGTTAATGAAAAGTTCGGAATGCATGTCTTCCCTAAGCGTAGAAAATCGTTGGAAACAGCGGTTAACTACAAGCCGGCGGCAATTGTCGAAGGGTTGAACGGAAAACACGTACAGAAGAAAGTTGTTCAAACAAGAGTCCTTGAGCAGGAAAGGAAGCCATGTAATGCGCCTTTCGTGCTCACGTCATTTATCGGTTATTACGTACCGTATCGATCAAAACTGTACAAATTAGATTTATGTTAATGGCCGCCGTAAGGTGGGGGTCATTGGTCGGCGGGAGATAGGGACCGTCGGTGTCGAGCGGCTTCCCTCATTAAACCGGCTACAAGCCTATACCCGCACCTCCCGCCTGAACCGCTTGGACCCCACAATAAATTGAACCGTGGTCAGCGAACCCAAAATGGTTCCCAAAACGCCCGGCGCCAGGACGCTTTGGCCGGCCAGGAAAAGGCCCTTGATCGAGGTGCGGTTGAGCACCGCCGCCGACATCAACTGGACGGTGGAACGCATCACGCCATAGGCCGAGCCCTCGGGGGTGGACACCCAATCGCGGAAGGTGAGGGGGGTATAGACATCGATGATTTGCAGGTCGTGGAACCTGCCGGTCAGTCTTTCGGTTTCGGCAATGATTTTTTGGGCAAAGGCGGTTTTGGCAGCCATGTATTCGGGGCCGCGACGGCCGGACCGGGTCTGGTTCCAGGGCTGCCACAAATGCTCATGGCCCGAGGTGAGCAGGGTGAGAAGATTTTGTCCGGGTTTGCCGCTGGGACGCAATTGCAGGTAGATCAGATCGTCGATGGCGCCGTCCGGTTCCGTTTCGATGAGAAACGTGTTGTGGGTCTGGGCGGGATGTTTGGCGGCCGGCACCAGGGCATGAATGCCGACCATGGCGTCGGTATCGGTAAGGCCCAGGATGCGCCGCCGGTAGGAGGCCTTCACCGCTTGCGGGTCCAGGAGCGGCAGAATGGCCTTGGGATGAATGGCACCGATGACGGTGGCGGCATCCAGCGTTTCACCGGAGGAGAGGGTGACCCCGGCCACCTGTTTGCCATGGGTGCGGATTGCCGTTACGGCCCTACCGGTGAGCACACGCCCGCCCAGGTCGGTGAGCCGCCGGGTGAGAACATCGGCGAGGGAAGGCCCTTGGTGATCGAGGCGCCAGGCCGAGAAGAGATAACTGGCCAGGGTCATGGCATGGAAAAACAAGGGGCACCGGGAGGGCGGAACACCGATGAAGACCGACGGCAACCCGAAGACGGCGCGCAGGCCCGGCGAACAACCCAGCTGGTCAAAAATGGTTCCCAGGGCCTCGGTTTGATCGATCCAGAAGGTGCCGGGGTGGTCGGCATACAAAAAATCCAGGCTGTCCAGATGCCGGGCGCTTTGTCTTAACAGCGTCATCAAGGCCCCTACCTGCTTTTCCTGGGAGGGAAAGGCGGCGTACAGGTTTTGCGCATATTCATCGAATCCATCGACGAGATCAAAAGTCTCCACATCCAAATGGTTGCCGGAAAAATGGTAGCGGTCCACTGGGCCGTTCTCGCCCATGCGCACAAGCGGAAGATCGTCGGTAATGCCCAGAAAATCGAAGCAGCGTCGCAGCACCTGGTCTTGCGCCAACGCGCCCAGGTAATGAACCCCTACATTACAATGTACGCCTCGTCGCACAAAACTGCGCAGCATACCGCCGGGCTGCCGGTTTTTTTCGATGATGGTGACGTCATATCCCAGTTTGCTCAGGATAATGGCGGTGCTCAGGCCGCCGACACCGGAGCCGATAATGAGAACCTTGCCGCCGGAATTCGAGGATGGATGCATATCGCCCTTACAGAAGTGTTGAAAGACAAATGACTGAATTATTACACCCTAAATTAGGCGATTCAAATTTTGGTCTCGATGAAAATCACTTTAATCATAATGCAATGCGCCATGATTGCCTTCCAAAATTTGAAACCCATTGGGTTTGCCGATCTCACCGCATCTACGGCGTTGGATGTCTTCCCGCATAGCCTACTATAGCGGAAAGAAACCCGCCTTGTATATGCGGCAAGCTCGACAATCGCCTAATTTAGGTACACATTGCTTGTGTAAGTCTCATTTATAGCTTGCCTGTTCCAAATAAAAGACAACGCTGATGTAGGTGTTTTTGTCAAGAGGATTCGTCGATTTGTATCCTGGCGAAGAGCCGTGAGGTATAGGGTGTGAAAAAATGCCCCTTTAAAAATGATGCGCTTGGCGATAGAATGGCGTTGTATTTGTTTGATCGTGTGTCTCTCTTTAAGAGAAAATAATTTGAGAAAAAATAATGTGACAAGTAGGCAGCTATGCAATTAGGCTTTTTCGGCCTGGGACATCTTGGCTTGACGATAGCCGGAAAACTCAAGGCATACGGGCATACGCTGACCGTTTGGAACCGGGCATCCGGCAAAGGCGGACGGCCTGTAGGTCGAAATCGTTGTCCCGCCGTGGAAAATAGGAAAAACCATAACGATTGAGAGGAAAAGCTTGAAGAGAACGATAATACTTTTTGCCATCTGCTGCACTTTCTTTTTCATTTTTTCGTGCACAAGCAAAAAAGAAATAATCGAAGGCGTCAAGTCCGGTATGTATGATGTCGGTAACCAAAATCAACAAATGGAGCAAGGCTATCCAGAACCGGAATCCGGCAAAGAGCCACCCACCTATGAGCAATATGAGCGGGAGCGGCGGGAGATGCTCGCTCCTGAAGACACAAAGGAACCATAGCATTCGTCCGGCAGGGACGGTCACTCCTGAATTAAGCGATTCAAAAGCCGGTCTCCATGGGGATTGTATGGTTGATCACCAAAATAGGCTTGCTTAGAAGTTTCTTATAAGGTAAACTATTATTTATTTCATACTGACTTTTATCTACTTGGCTTCCAGTTCATTCCTCAAAGTAAACTCCTGCGAAACGACGGCTGATGAATCTGAATAGGAAAGCTATGCTACCAGGCATAATCTGTATTGACAGATTTTCTTTGGGTTTAGTGGATAATGACGCCGTATTCACCTGCCGGCCCTCCACTATCTTGCGATTTGGCGGTGATTTGGGTATTATTTTTTTAATTAATATGGTAAATGAGAATGTATTACAATTAAAGAGAGGGGCAATCTAGGTGTTAAATGCAAATAAAGTAGACAGCTACAAACCCGAACTGGGAATCAACGAAAAGGTGATGGTCGCTTTGGTTAAGGCATCTGAAGCGTTTAAGAAGGACTCGGATGCAATTTTCAGGAACTACGGGCTGACCTTCTCTCAATACAACGTTCTGCGGCTGCTCAACGCATCGGTTGATGGGCAGAGTTCGGTGACCAATGCAAGTAAGATTATGATCGTGTCCAGCCCGAACATGACCGGCATCGCCAAGCGATTGGAAAAAAACGGCTTCATCATCAGAAAAAACGATCCTCAGGACGAACGAATCACCCTGCTTGAGATCACGCCCAAGGGCAAACGGGCGATTGAAAATATAAAAACCGCCCATGAGGATAACATGCAGGCCTATCTGAACAATTTTTCCGAAAAGGAAAAAAAGCAGCTGCTGCAGAGACTGAAGGATATGTTTAAAAAAAAACTATGATTTCCGGTTCCCCCCGCCCACCGTTTTAAATTCTTAATCGTCCTCCAGCCGCTTGCCCGGGGGGCGAAAGACTTTCCTTATAACACTGCACATTAATATGTTTCCCGTAAATGGTAAATGATGGAAGGATTGCTCCGTACCGAGGGCGTCCTTTCTTCCCACCTCGATTTTATCTGCTTCCTAAATTAGGCGATTCAAATTTTGGTCTCCATGAAGATCGTAGAAATTATAATGCTTTGTGCCATGATGACCTCCCAAAATTTGAAACCCGTTGGGTTTGCCGATCTTACCGCATATACGGCGTTGGATGTCTTCCCGCACAGGAGGGCTATAGCGGAAAGTGATCCGCCTTGTGTATGCGGCAAACTCGACAATCACCTGGTTGAAATTCAATAAAAATATGTGCGTTGAAAAATAGCGAGCAACCTGTTTTTTCTTGCGGCTTTAAATATTTTACATGTTGAATATTGACATGTTAATAAGTAGCTTGTTATATAAACATCCGAAAGGCCTTTCAATATCTGAGTGGTATCTACTCGCTTGTGGTGGCCACAACCGCCACCACTCACCCCCAATCAGGATCTGTGGATGACATGAATGAACGCCAATCAAGCAAAAGGGAGGATATACATGGAGAGATGGCAAAATGGAAAAAGGGTTCCCGCTCCGGCAATAATACCTGAATACGGTGGCCTGACAGGGCTTAGGGTGTTGATGACCGGGAGTGTTGTCGCGGCCCCGTTTGCCGCCAGTATAATGGCCGAACATGGAGCGGAAGTTATCCATGTCGAAAGACCAAAAATCGGTGATCCTTTCCGGGGGCAGGCCCCGGTCATCACCAACAGCCCAAATGGTGACGGACCATTTAAGATCGCAGGCCCCGAGGTTCCTGGCGATCAAAAAGTCAGTACCGGTTGGATTCAGGAGGGGCGCAATAAACTGAGCATGACTTTGGAACTCAACCTTAAAATTCCAGAATCACGGGAAATTTTTTTAACTCTGATTAAAAATTGTGATGTCTGGCTGGAAAACATGGTTTGGGTTGAAAAACTCGGGATTACCGAGGAGTTGCTTTTTGAGGTCAACCCCAAGTTGATCATTGCCCATATCAGTGGTTTTGGCCGTCCCCAATTCGGAGGGGTTCCTGAAGAATGTAATCGTCCATCCTACGATGCCATCGGGCAGGCCGAAGGCGGTTGGATGCACCTGAACGGTTACCCTGACCGGGCACCATCGCTGGGCGCCATGTTTGTCAATGATTACGTGAGCGCCATGTTCGCTGTTTCCGGAATCATGATTGCTTATGTGAACATGCTCAAAACGGGCAAGGGACAAGCCATTGACGTTTCCCAGGCGGAAGCGATGTCCAAATGCCTTGGCGACACTTTCGTCAATTATCATACCCTCGGGATGGTTAAAAAGCGTGCCGGTAACAAAATCCCCATTTTCCAACCGGCCAACCTTTTTAAAACAAAAGACGGCTATCTGTTTATAGGCGCCTATGGCCCGGCGGTTTACAACCGTGCCTTGGCCGCCATGGGCATTGATACGGAAAAATATTCTCATGACGCTGCCGGTGCATCCATTGATGCCGTAAACTCCGAGCTTGGCGTGAAAGTCAATTCTCAGATTGAAGAATGGATGGCTGAACGGACATCCGACGAAGCCGCCGCGCACTTGAAAAAATTGAAGGTTCCTTGCGGAATCCCACGTACGGCTGAAGAATTGGCAAATAGCGAGCATTACATCAAACGGGGCAACTGGATTAAATACAAGGATGAGACCTTGAATCAGGAAGTGACCGCCTATGGTTTTGCACCCAAAATGAGTGAAACCAAGCAGCAGGTATGGCGAGGCGCTCCTAAGATGGGACAGGATACATACGACATATTGAGAAAAATCGTTGGTTACAACGATGCTGAAATCGACGCCTTGAAAAGCAAAGGTATTATTTAATGGACGCAAGCGCGTCTTCTATTTCAATCATAACAACACTGGATGATGAGGTTCAAAATATGCAACTTGAAAGCAAGCGCTGGATCTATCTCATCGTTGGCACCATAATCAATATTATAATCGGGCAGACCTATGCGTGGTCAGTGTTTGTCATGCCGTTGTCGACACATTTTAAGTGGAGCCCGGCCGATGTTTCCGTGGCTTTTGCAATATTCCATTCCGTATCCTGCATACCCATTATTATCGCCGGGAAATTGCAAGAGGTTGTTCAGCCCAGACTGATCATTCTTTTTGGCAGCATTCTTTATGGACTTGGAATGTTAGGTGTCGGTTACACCAACTCTTTAAATCATCTATATATCACTTATGGCGTCATGGGCGGCGTTGCCATGGGAACGGTTTACTCCGGTATCGTTCCAAACATAGTGAAATTTTTCCCAGATCGCCGTGGGCTTGCCTCTGGCGTTTTGGCAGCGGGTGTCGGATCCGGAGCGCTTATCTGGGCTCCAATTGCCGCGGTTTTGATCAATGAGTACTCGATTCTGCCAACATTCAAAATGCTGGGAGGTCTTTACCTGCTTCTTCTATGCAGCTTGTCGCTCATTATTAAAACGGCACCGGATAATTATACTCCCGCCGGTTGGGAACCCAGCGCCAGCCAGCAGAAAAACATGTCGGTGGCTGAGAAAAATTGGGTGCAGATGATTCAAGATCCCCTTTATTACTGTATTGCCACGGTGGTCGTCATGGGGGCTATTTCCGGCTTGATGATCGTTGCGCACGCATCTCCGATACTACAAACCGTTGGAAATTATACAGCCTTGGCCGCCGGATCATGGGTCGGCATTCTGGCTATTTGTAATTCCGGCGGGCGTGCCGGTTGGGGTGCCATTTCCGACAGAATCGGCCGGATGCCATCCTTGGTTATTATCTATGCCATTCTGGGGCTGGCCATGTTTTGGCTTGCATCGTCCACATGGATGATCATTGTTCCGATTCTCCTCGTCGGAATGTGTTTCGGCGGGTATATGGGCATGTTGGCATCGATCACGGCCGATGCTTTTGGCACGAAATATCTGGCCATGAATTTCGGCATTATGTTTCTTCCGTTTGCCATTGCCGCTTTTACCGGCCCGCGACTCGCGGCTTCCATAAGAATGGAGACCGGCAGTTATTCACAAGCATTTTTATATGGAAGCTTTTTCAGTTTGGTTGGTATCGCGATGGCTCTTGTCGCGACCTGGATGTTGAACAAACGCAGACAGCAAATCACCTCTTGCCAGAAAATGGTTGGCGATGCAGCCTGATACCGTATTGGTATAAGCGAGAAGAAAAGAAGCATAAAAAAGACGATCAGTCCATCCTTTCTTTGGGTGTACTGATTGTCTTTTTGTTTATCCTAATTGTTTTGAGAGGGAGCTATCATGTTTGCCGGCAGCTTTTAAAATGGCTGCCGGCAAACACATAACGTTTGACCTAATTCAGGTTAGATGGGTAGAGAGGACTTCACGTTCACAACAATCCGGTTGATTTAAGAAAGCTTCCATTGAGCGGGAATCTTTTCCGCAAAGGTTTTCGGCATTTTAAAATCACCCTGCTCAACGCTGAAACCAACCAGTCTGGCAGCCTCTTCCATGCCCATGTCATTCATCATGCCAAAGGGGCCCTTTGGCCAAGCCAGCGCTGTTTTCACACCCAGTTCCAAATCATCTATGGATACAACATCTTTTTCGATAAGATGGGTGGAGATAGTAAAAATAGCGCCAAGCAGCCGTTCCTTGACAGTTGCTATCAACGCCGGATCATCAACTACGGGGCCGTCTTCGAGATCCCAGGAGCCGGTGGTTTCAAACCGAACTTTCAATGGCTCCGGTACGGCAGGAAAGCCGGTATCGGTGTCTGCAAGATAGTCATTCATGGAAGCGGCGGCGTGGTATGCGGTTCCCAGACCGGACCCGTTCAACACCCACATGATGCCATACTTAACCCCCAAGGCCAGTTTGGAAATATGATCCAAGCTGGCGGCATTGTAGGTCTCCCCAAAGAATGAGTTTAAGACCATATAGCTTGATATAAAAATCGGATTGATTGCAAAACCAGGGAAGTCGTTCACAGAGATCGGTACTTTTTTGTTATTTTTCGAAAACTCCATCAATGCTTCATAGGTTTCGTCGCTTGTGTTTTTCTGCCTGATCACTTCCACCAAACGGTTTATGTTGGCAGGGAAAAAATAATGCAGGCCGGCAGTCCTCGAAGGGTTCTCAACCGAGTCCATTAATTTCTCAATGAGAAAAGTGGAGGTGTTGCTGGCCAGGATCGTATCCGACTTGCAAACGTCCGACAAGTCCTTGAAAATCTGGGTTTTGATATCCATTTTTTCAATAGCGGCTTCGATAATCAGATCACAATCAACCATCTCCTTATAATCCGCCGTTCCTTTGATCAGACCGCAAACCCTATCCATTTCCTCTTGGGTGATTTTTCCCTTGGCAACCCTTTTTTCCAAAGCGCCTTTTACCCAGCGATCATACATGGCCTTTACCAGTTCATCGTTCAATTCTTTGTAGATGACTTTATATCCGGCGGTCGCCGCGTTAAGCCCTATCGCTGCTCCCATTACGTTGAAGCCTATAATACCAACCGTCTCAATTTTCTTTGACATAATCTCTCCTTTTGGTTTACCTCATTATTGACCGTTGCTTTTTGTAATCGGTCAGTCGATATTGTTTTTCCCTTTTCAGACCAGACCGCTTCAAATGAATTGCCGGCTTTCAATGTGGCTTATCCACTGGTCGTTTAATATTCTGGCAAATGCTTCAACCTGAGCCATATCTACATTTGGGAATAACTGTCATGGTCCGGTCAGCCGCATTGCACTATGTTTTTTTCTTCTTCTTGTATCGTATCGCCGCTATTGATGTTGGCATCACTCCCGTTCGGATCGGGCAAGTTTTTGACGATTTCCACGAGTTTTTGTTTCTGCAATTTGCCGGTGGTGCCAATTGGCAAGCTCTCCACGAAGTAGATTTTTTTGGGGATTTTATACCCTGCGATTTCCTTTCGGCATATTGCCAGGATACTGTCCCGACGGATTTCGCAATCCGGCTTTTTCACAATAACGGCGGTTACCATTTCTCCCCATTTTTCATCTTCCAGCCCAATCACCGCAGCTTGGGCGACATCCGGATGCTTATACAGAACATTTTCCACTTCAGCCGGATAAACGTTTTCGGCGCCTGTAATGATTACATCCTTTTTTCTTGAGACAATGTAGATAAATCCATGGTCATCGATTTTGCCCAGATCACCCGTATGGAACCAATTGTTCCTGAAAGCCTTCAAGGTTTCATCATTCTTTTGCCAGTAACCTTTTGTCACCCCGACGCCTCTAGTGCGTACTTCTCCTGTTGAACCCGGAGTAACCTTTTCATCGTAAAAATCCACAACTTCGACCTCCATCCCGGGAAAAGCTTTCCCGCAAGATCCCAGGATGTGATACCGACTTTCCGCAAGCGCCTTTTCCACACAATTTGTATTCAAGACACAGATGGAACCGACTGTTTCCGTTGTACCAAAGGCGTGCATGAAAACATTGCCAAAGCGTTTGATCCCTTTCTTGAAAATTTCATTTGAAACAGGCGCGCCCGCAAAGAGGAATTTTCTCAGACTGCCAAGGTTATAATTTTTTGCTTGATCGGATTCCGTTAGGTATTGAAACATGGGTGTTGCAAGTGCGCCGATGGTAACTTTGTATTGCTCAACCAATTGCAGGAAAGCATCAATGTTCCAACGCGGCATGATAATTGTCGGTATCGCATCAAAGATTCCGTTAACCAGGATCACCTCGCCGGAGGCATGGAAAAGGGGGGTTGGAATAATGGCCACATCATCATTCGTGGTCTGCATGACCTGAGACATGCCCACTCCAACGTTGTATAAATTGCGGTGGGTTACCATGCACCCCTTTGGGTGGCCGGTGGTGCCGCTTGTATACATCAACGCCGCCAGATCGTCTTCCTTGACATCGATCTCAGGCTCATGGGATGGAGAATTGTCGAGCAGTGATTTATATTCCAGCCAACCATCTGGCAGCTCTCCATTGCCAATCTTAATGAAGTGCCGGAGAAAACTGAGTTTCTCACCCAGGCCCGCCACCCTATCCATCAATTTGTCGCTGACGATAAGGGCTGATGGCTTTGAATCAGACAATATTTCAAGAATTTCCGGCGGGGCCAGCCTGAAATTGAGCATTACCAAAACCAGGCCGGCGTTGGGAATGCTGAAGTAAGATTCAGCATTCTCCATACTGTTTTGGCTCAAGATGGCTACTCGGTCTCCTTTTTTCAATCCCAGCGCAAGTAAAGAATTTCCTATTTTGCGGGTACGTTCTGTTAACGTTTGGAAGGTGTATTGCCGATCACCTTCAATCAGTGCGATCCTATCGGGAGCATGCTTCAGACTCTTGAGGATCATGCTCCTTAGAGTATGTTTATCTTGCATGGTGTCAGCTCGCCCTATTTATTAAGAAACAGAAACGTTTTATTCCAATAAAATGGATCTTCTTTATTTGCGCTCACCTAAAAAAAGGATTATTGACCTCCAAAAGCTTCTTCCGAAATTTCGATGGCAGCGTCGCAAAGATCCATGACGGTAGTAATTCTTCCCAAAGTTACCGGAAGCACCGTGCCGACAAATTGCTCAGCAGATTTAAGTTGTCCTTTATAGAAAGCTTTATCTTTTTTCTTGCAGCCGCTTTCCAGTTTTTGGACGGCAACGTTGGCGCGCCATAGAAGCAGCCAGGCCATGACCAAATCACCGGTAATATGCATAAAGGGGCAGGCATGTGCATATGCGGGCAGGATATTCTCACTGGTGGCGTTCTTCACCAGGTGCATGGCCGTCTGTTGCCAAAGTGCGGCAGCCGTTTCGATTTTTTCAGCCCACTTTTTGGTGACATTCATGCCCTTGGCGGTCTCAACGGTTTTACCGATTTCCTCCAATAAATCCGATAACAAACGACCCTTTTTCATTGTCAGTTTGCGTCCCAACAGATCCATGGCCTGTATCCCGTTGGTTCCCTCATAGATCGTTGTTATGCGAACATCTCTTAACAATTGTTCTACCGGAAATTCCTTGGTATAACCGTAGCCGCCATAAATCTGAATGGCCAGGTTGCAGACGTCCACGGCGCGATCAGTTACATAACCCTTGGCAAGGGGAATCAGGATATCGATGACATTTTGAAACTTCTCTTTTTCCTCGGGAGAATCTGTCACTTCCTTGTTATCTTCCAGGGAAGCGATGTAATAATGCAGACTGCGCATGCCTTCCACGTACATCTTCATCTCAAGCAGCATACGCCTGATATCGGGGTGGTGGATAAGGGTGACCTGTTTTTTGTCGGGTGATCCCAGCATTGCGCCCTGGGCACGTGTACGCGCATAGTCCAGTGCATACAGATAGGCGGCCGAGGCGCATCCCAATCCCTGTGTGCCGGTCAGTAAACGGGCTTCATTCATCATGTAAAACATGGCCATAAGGCCTTTATTCTCTTCTCCCAACAGCGTGCCAATACATTTTCCTTCTCGTCCCAGTTCCATGCTGCAGGTGGGGCTGCCATGAATCCCCATTTTTTCTTCAATGCCGATACATCCCACATCATTCGGTTCTCCAAGGCTACCGTCTTCATTAACATGTATCTTGGGAACGATAAACAGAGATATTCCTTTGCTCCCCGCGGGAGCGCCTTCAATACGAGCCAACACCGGGTGAATGATATTTTCGGACAAATCACTATCACCACCGGTGATGAAAATTTTAACGCCGGAAAGAGTAAACGTTCCATCATCGTTCCGAGTTGCCGTGGTTGTCAGATTGGAAAGATCGGACCCGGCTTCCGGTTCCGTCAGCATCATACTGGCGCCCCATTCACCGGTGTATACTTTCTTCAAATAGAGCTCTTTTTGCTGCTTTGTGCCGAATATCTCAATAATACGGCCGGCCCCGTGGGTGAGGATACCGAACATCATCAATGCCATGTTGGACGATATCAGGTATTCGCGCGCGGCCATGGCAACCGTTACCGGCATTCCTTGGCCACCATATTCTTCGAC
The DNA here is from genome assembly GCA_963668455.2 of uncultured Desulfosarcina sp. Taxonomy (GTDB): domain Bacteria; phylum Desulfobacterota; class Desulfobacteria; order Desulfobacterales; family Desulfosarcinaceae; genus Desulfosarcina. Next base: position 782,843 of record CAXXOY010000003.1, on the reverse strand, counting down.
ACGGTCCATGGCCAGCCACTCACCTTCAACCAATAAATCCCAGGCTTGCTTGAATCCTTCCGGGGTGGTCACTTTCCCGCCGTCAAAGTTGCAGCCCTCTTCATCACCTGTTTTCCATAGGGGGTGAAGCTCCTTTAACGCCAGGTTTCTGACTTCATTCACTACCATATCCGCCATCTTAGCGTTGAACTCTTCAAACTTTGGGTGATTGCTGAGATTGCCGATTTCGTATAATTCATGAAGAACAAAACGGATATCTCTTCTATCAGCAAGCATCTGTGCCATGCGTGTCTCCTTTTTTCCAATTGCCAAGGATGAGGGATACCACCCTCAATAAAAGGGTGGTACCTAAAGCAGGTTTAACCGACTTTCAGAATGATGGCTGCCCCCGTATCTCCCGCGGCACAACCCGTGAACATCATATATCCGCCGCCTTTTATCACGGTTTCCTCAATGCCCTCAATAATGCAGCGTCCGGCCGTGGGTGCCTGGGGATGTCCGAAAATCATGGAAGAACCGTAGTTGTTGAATGCATCCACATCCAGGCCCATTTCCTTGGCCATATAAATATCGTTTGCAGCAAAAGGATTGTGGGTTTTAATGGCTTTCATCTCCTGAGCCTTGAGGCCGACTTTCTCAAGTGCCATGTTTGCCGCAGGAACCGGAGCCATGGCCATGTGAGCTTTTTTGACCCGGGAGTACCCGTAGGAAACGATCTGGATTTCAACGTCCGGTTTTGTGCTGAGTTCTTTTGCATGCTCACGATCGGTAACCACGAAGGCGCAGTTTCCGTCAGCCGGATAAGTTTGGGCACCAAAAGTGTGAACGCCGTCCTTCAACACGGAGCGTAGCTTCGCCAGACCTTCTGCCGTGGAGGGCATGACGCCTTCATCCTCTTCCAGTGTAATGGTCTTTTTCTTGGAAACTTGGACTTCGATGGGAAACATGTAACGCTTCTGAAATGCACGATCATCCTTAAGTGCATCGGTGTATTGCTCGTAACGGCGCAAGGCTACATGATCGCATTCCTCACGGGTCACACCGGACAGGGCTGCGACATTTTCTGCGGTCTGAATCATGGCCGTACCGCCCCAGGGATCGTAATTGAAGTGTTCCATCATCCAATTTTCTGATACAACCTGTCCGCCCGGACCCGTCGGGTTCGGCCAAATCGTGTGAGGGCCGTTGGAGCAACGATCCGTGAACAAGGCATAGATGTTCTTGCAATAGTCGTTTTCGATGGCCATGGCGGCCTGGTACAAGCCGGTAGTGGATGTGGAGCAGGCTTGGCTGAGAAGAACGCCGGGGCTGTCCTCAGCGCCAAGCATGGCCGCAGACCAAGTGGAGCCATAAAAAACCTTGGGTTGGCTTACGGTGATACCGAAAATGACGTAATCGAAATTCTTGGCATCCCAGGCTTTGGTTGCAAGCCAGCGTTTTGATGTCTCTGCTCCGAGAACGATGGCGTTCGTATTGGCCAGACTGCCCTGCCATTTGGCAAAAGGTGTGCTGTAGTATCCGCCGTAAGGGATAAATGCTTTGCTGAACATATCTTTTTCCTTTTTTTGAGTTTGACGTTTTATCAAATTCAGAGAACCACTCCCTAAATCTGTTTTTTCCGGTTGATTCCTGCATGCCAGAATGCATGCGAATGCGGTTAAACCGTTTTGTAAAAGATTGCAGCCCCTTATTTGCCAAGATAGTGGGGCGGTTTTTTCCCTACGGAAGTAAGCCCAGCCAGAGCATCTTGTGTGGAAAAGATGTAAAACAACTCGTTCAATTCGAGTTTAATCGCCTCGGGAATGGTGACCTTTTGTTGCGCGTCGATCAGCTCATTGGCTTTTTTCAGTGCCAGGGGCGCTTTTCTGGAAATGATTTTGAGGGTTTTTTCCGCAAGCGTGTCGGAAACGCCATTGGGTTTTTCTCCGGAAAGCATCGCCTTGATATTCTCGTCCGAACACAATTTGGTGAAATCGGCAAATCTTTCGGGAATCTCGCGGGCACGGTATTTATCGGGCTTGCCGTTGGAACAAACATTGATGATGGCCTGTTGCAGCTCATCGGTCGGAACCAATTCGGTAATGATGCCTAACTCATAAGCATCTTGAGCCGTTATTGTTTTCCCGGTGAGTACATAGTATTTTGCCAATTCCGTTCCCATCTGACGGGCGGATCGAATCATACCTCCCAGTCCGGGAAAAATGCCGATTGCGGTTTCAGGAAAGCCAAGGGACGCGGCAGGCGTACCTATAATGGCCTGACACGACAACGCCAACTCACTCCCACCTCCCATGGACAAGCCATCAAGAACCGCGACAGTGATTTTGTCCGAATTCTCGATGCGCAGAAACAGATCGTGCCCCTTTGTAGTGAAGGCCGCCGTATCTTCGATTTTGTCCTTTTTGATATTATTGATAAAGTAGCGAATGTCGGCCCCGGCCACGAACGCCTTGCCTGCGCCCCGGAGAACTATGGCTTTCACATCTGAATCTTGTTCGGCTTTGGTAAATTTCTCATCTATCTGAGCGACAGTGATTTCATTAAGTGCGTTGAGGGCTTCGGGCCTGTTGATGGTTATAAAGGCGATTCCGTCCCGTGTTTCCAAGTCCACATAATTGAATTTAAACCTATTCCCAAGTTTGCACTGCTGCGCCAGAATTTCCGGCATATTAAAGCCACTGTATTTTTTGGTCATTGCTTCAACCAGTTGAAACGTTCTATCGATACCAATTCGATTCATGATTTCAAAGGGTCCCAACCTCCAGTTAAGCCCCAATTTCGCGCCCCGATCGGTATCCTCCATTGAAGCCACGCCTTGGCTCACCAAGGCGGCCGCCGCCCCCAAACAGGCGCCATACAATCGCTCTTGCGCGTTCTCCAATTTTGATTCATCGACATCCCCGCCGAGATCGAACGGCTGGCCGGACTCAACCTGTTCTGAAAGAGATTGCGGTGGCGCGTAAAAAGCGCCCAATTCACGACCAAGCATTTCCGACGTAAACATGACGGTGGCGATGCCCCTGGCATTCATTATTTCAAAAGGGCCTTTTTTGGTTTTAAAGGCTTGCCTGGCGGCTTCTTCAATCGTGGGAATGTCTGCAATGCCGTCGTCCTTAATCTTGAGAGCTTCCGCCAGGAGAGGGAATAAAAATCGGTTTACACAAAAACCGGGGGCATCCTTTACCAACAGCGTGGTCTTCCCATGAAGGCGGCTGACTTCAAGCACATAGTGAATAGTCTCTTCACTTGCCCCCTGATAAGAGACAATCTCAAGCAATTGGTTTATTGCAGGATGAGGAAAGTAATGCATGCCAACGAAACGATCCGGGCGATTGGTTGCACCGGCCAAATCCGCCACGAGAAAGCTTGATGTCGTGGTGGCGAAAATGGTTTTCTGATCACAAATGTTGTCAAGATCCTTGAATAATTGTTTTTTAGCCTGCTCATCTTCAGGGATCGCTTCGATAACCAAGTCCGCATCGGCAAGCGCTTCTAAATTCGTAACATCCTTGATGCGGCCCATGGCGGCACTCGCTTTTTCAGGCGACAGCACCTTGCGTTGAGTGGCCTTCTCCAATAGCTTTTCGATAGTGGCAAGCCCGTGTTTTACAGACTCATCCGTGGTATCGACCAAAGTAACGGTTAAATTTTCCATGGCCAGCTTTTGTGCGATACCGGAGCCCATGTTGCCGGCGCCTACCACTCCTATCTTTTTGATTTCTTTCATTTTGCCCTTCCATCGTCCATAAAATGCAACCGAATTAATGACCAAACCGTCGAAGTATTTATTGCTATTAGTGTAGTAGTTAAAATGTAACTAACTACATAAAAAGCGATAACTCACTAAAATATGCTAAATTCTCTATTTTAATAGGTTATCTGCGTTAGACACCTTTGCTGGACAAGGCGAGGTCTCATTTTTATCAATAGGTTTGGCAGGCCGTTCTATCGATATATTGGTATAAATATATATAATAACTGATAAAAAACCATTGTGAATATTGGTTCAATTTAAGTAACATGATATATGTTTATATGTCAATAAAAATATGGCCTGATTTGGGTATAAACACTATATAAGATTGGAAGGGGTTGGATCGGTTACCCTTTAGACCCTGAATCCAACTTCGGATATAGAATCATCTGGGTGCTACGAAACAAGGCAAGCGTTTTGCCCGAATGCTTGTGAGTGACAACAGCATCCCAAACCTGGGTGGATCTTCCCATGTGAACGGGTTTGGCAACGCATACGATGGTTCCTTCCCGGGCGGTTCCCAGATGGTTGGATTTTAGTTCAATGGTGGTGAAGCCAGCTGCACCCTCCGGTAGATTGCAAAGGCATCCGTTGCCGCACATGGTGTCCGCAAACGTCACCACGCTGCCTGCAAACATATAGCCGTTGGGAGCTATATTGGCTTGGCTGATTTTCATTTCGGCCCTGACTTCGGTTTTACTAATATGGGTGACGACAATACCCATATACTCGGGGAGTTTGTCGGCGAACATGTCATTGAGTTGCTTCGGGGTTAACAAGAAACGCTCCTTTTTGTTCACATTCAATGTTGACAGTCCCGTAAAAAGTCGTTTCTTGAAAAAATAGTTAGTGGGTATATGCCCGATATAAGTTGACCCGGGTCAACAACAAAGCCAAAACGGTAAACACTTTTAGAAGCAGCTCTTTGAAAACGCTAATACCGGCTCCATGGCCGCACCTTGAGGCAGTATTGTCAGGCATTCCGACAAATATTGCCGCCATTACCGCCGCGGCCCTCAATATGTTGAGCCCGAGGGCTTTCAAGGTAGCGCTATAGCGGACAGATTCCATACCGCGAACCCGAAGGTGCTTTACCCCGGTTCGTCGGTCATACTCGCTCATGGTGGCTTCCACACCCGCCCGCCATCGATAGCAGTCCTTGAACTCGTCGGTTTGGACTTCTTCTCGTCTTAACGCGATACGCAACTGCTTATCGTTGTAGCGAAAGGAAAAGGCCTTCTTGCCGGGCTTTACAGGACAAATCTCACGGTTCGGGCAGTTTTCGCAATGGCTCAGGTCAAAAGCCGCACAGTGTCGATCCTTCTTTTTCTTGGTGTGGATGGGCGCATGGCCTTGGGGGCAACGAATGACCTTGCCGCCTTTTCCCGTTTCAAAATCTCCGAGGTTGAGCGTTCCTTCCTTCTCACTGCCCATGGGAGGAGATATCGCTTCGACGCCTTTGTCCTTGGCGGTTTGGACATTGTCGTCGCTTCCATAAAGCGAGTCCGCCAAGACTTTCCGAGGTCCAAGATCTCTTTCTTGAGTAGACTCGATAGCGGGAATCAGGGCGTTCGCGTCGCTTTCGTGGGCGCTTTCGACCTCGACATGGGTAATCAAATTCAAGGTTTTCGCCTTTTCGTCCGCATCGTCGGTATCCGTATAAGTCTCCATCACTTGAACCTGATAACCCTGGCCTTTGTGGCCGCTATAACCGGCTTCCGGGTCCGAAGGGTTTTGCAGGGAATCGGAGGGAATCCGTTTGGCTTCCTTAACCGAGATTTCGACACCGTCATCCGAAAGCGAAACCGTGCATTGCTCATCTAAAATGCGTTGAAGCAACTTGAAGCTATGCATCGACTGGACATCGAAGTTATCCTGGAATTGCTGGACCAAAGCGTACAAATCGGTACTGACCCGATCCAATGTTTTCTGGCTTTTGGACGGTTTTACCATGGCAAAGCACGATAGCGATTTTTCCGTCAGATACCTTTCCATCAATGCATCTTCAATGGTGGAGAGCAAGGATGGGTGTTGCCGTTTCAGGTTTTTTAAAAACTTATGGATTGAGTTCGAGAAGATCGTGATGCGCCCCAGTTTGCGCATATTGGATTGAATATGGACAGAGTCGATGCGCTGCTTGTCAGCATCGACGTTGAACACTTCGGCCAGTTTTTGTGTGCCGGCATTAAACAGGGTCTTTTCCAACCCGTTTTCGGCAACGATCGTGCGCATGTTCCATAAGGTCTTGGGACACATGTATTTGGCCGAATCCGACTCTTCGGTGATATTAAGGGCATAGTGCCACTGAATATTGAAAGCCAGTTGATCGATAGCCTCATAGTCGGTCAGGTCGAGCATTTCCTTGAGGACGAGTACGCCCAGGACCATATAGAGGTCTTTCGTCGGCCGACCAAAGCCGGAGTTGAAAAAAGGGCTAAGTTCGCTAACAGGCAACTCAGGGAGAATAAATTTTTGGAATACCCCCGGCCATGAGTGCTCAAGCATTTGCCTTCTCTTGGGGCTCAGATGGCCCCAGGGATCGAAAAGCTGCTGCTGTTTGTGATCGTTGTGGCGAATCATTATTAATCCTTACAACCAGTTGAATTTATATGCACATACATACCACAACGGCAGCAATTTATCAAGTTAGAAAAACAATTTTATGTATTATTTCAGGCGGTTGTTTTTTCGACTTTTTACGAGTTCATCAATGTTGACGAATCCGTCCGAACGGCGACTTTTTTACGAGTTCATCAATGTTGTCGGTTATTGTTTGATTTCATCGGCGCCAATATCCGCTCCCGGCCCTTTGGGACGTAAATCCCGGTCAAAATCGTCCGATAGTTTTTCGACGTCTTTTGCTTGGTCGACAACCGTCGGCACAGCAGCTTTCAGATGAAGATCCCCGGCTTGCGCGTCCACAAACCACTCGGCGCGGGCATCGATGATGTTTGCGCAAAGCCTTGCCGAAGCGCCGTTACGCCGGCGGATGGGGCGGTTGGTCAGGTTGTTGATAATCGTGACGTCGGTTGTGGTGGTAAAGCGGAATTCGATGGAGTAATAGCTGTGCATAAAAAAAACGGTGTTATTGTAAACCTGTGTCCCCGTTGCTGATTCGAGGGCAATGCCCACATCGTTTTGGCCGGTGCCGCCATCGGGCAGCATCCGGCCGTCGTGGGCGATCATGTTGTTGCGAATGACACCGCCGGTGTGAGAACTGCGGCCCAGGCCAAAGCCGATGCCTCGGTCGCAATTGAAAATCCAATTGCGCTCCACCAGCGTGTCCCTGGAATCGTTCCAGAAATGGATGGCGTGTTCGGCGATTCTGTCTTCCGGACTGCGAATGAATTGAAACCTGTTGTCCCGTACGATCCAGCCCTTCCCATGATGAACATCAATACCGCCGATATAGTATTGGGGGCCGACACCGGCGCTGTAGGCAAACAGGCAGCCCTCCACCAGGCCGTTTTCGGAATAGTCGGCGCCGGTGGCCGAGGGCACCTTTAAAAGCTGTTCGCCTGCGTCTTTTAAGATACAATTGCGAACGGTCAGGCGATCCACATTCACATCGGCCTGAATGCAATGGTAGCCGACGTTTTGGATGGTCAGGTCCGCAATGGTGACATCATTGGCACAAACCCAGAACCCGTTGTGATCGTTTGCTTTCATACCCCATCCACTGACCACCACGGCCGACCGGTCTCCCCGCTTGCTTTTAATGGTGAGACTATCGGTACGCACAACAATGGTGCCGTTGTTTTTAAGCGCATACACCCCGTCTTCAAGCAGGATGATATCGTTGGATTTACAATTACCAACGGCGTTTAAAAGGCCGGCGGTCGTAGATACTTCGATTTGATTGGCAGAGGCTGTAGCGGGCAGGTTGCCTATCACGAAAATAATTGTCGTCAGAAGAAGAAGGCTTGATCTAAGCATATGGTTTTCTTTCTCAAGGCCGTAGACGCGTCGAAATATCAATTCGTGGGCCAATTTGCAAGCCGTCGTCTCCATGGGGCGCCGACCTGCAACAAGGTTAATGGCTCATCGGTGAAAGGGCCGCCTCGGCCAGCTCGGCCACCGTGGGATGGATGTGGGTGCGGTTGTGGTAGAGAACGAGCGGTGAGGCGTCAGTCAGATGCGATTCTACTTTGGCCCGCAGGTCTTCGTCCAGAATCGGGCCGGCGGCCCAGATGGCCGTGCCGCGCAGATACGGATCGGCTGAATCGAAAAAGACCGGCAAAAAGGCGGCGGCGGGTTTGGCCAGGGACGGTCGGGCGTGGGCCAGGCGGCCAACGCCCCACACCGATCCCCGCTGGAGCATTTCGTGTTCCAGATAGTTGCCCGCCGGATCGATATAAGAGATCAGAATGCGATTGAATTCTTTCGCCAGTTTCTCGTGAACGGCGGTAATTTCTCCCATGGCTTCCGGCGACCCCCAGCCGATGCCGCCCGACTCGTCGTTCAGGTTCCACATCAGCCGGCGCATGATCACCCTTGCCGATTCCAGATGGTTGTCCGCCATCCGGCCGACCACCAGACCCATGGCCGTGATGGCACGCCAACGCAGGCGTTCGTCTGTCGAGTAAAAAAAGGAGAAGAGGGGATTGACTGCCTGGCGGCCGGGGATATCCTGGATGGCGGTCAGCGCGTCCTCAAGATCCCCGGTCAGCAACAGCTTTGCCATGCGGTTTTTAAGGTCCCGGTGTCCCATCAGAAGGAGATGACCTCGTACCCCTCTTCCATATAGGCGGACATGGACGGGTGGCCGGACATGTCGTCAAGCAGGGACAGTCCCTGATTGACCGCCTCTTCCACGGTGCCCATTTTGTGGGCGCAGCCCTTGCATACCCCGTCGACAATCCCCTCGGCCTTGGCCTTTTCCCAGAGCTTGTTCAGGGGACTAGTCGTTTCAGCCAGTTTGGGCAGCAAGGCGGTGGCCGCGCCCTCGATGATAATGCGGCCTTGCATGCCTTTCTCCTTCATGTCCAGTCCGTTTAAAAGAACATGAATAAAGCAAACCGGGTCGCCGTTAAAGACAAAGAACGCTATCTTTCTCATTTAATTCTCCTCCCAGGCGATGCAATCCGCCGGACAGTATTTGATGGCCTCGTCCACTGTTTCCACGGGGTAGGTGTCCAAGGCAATTACTTCGATATAACCGGCATCGTTTTCCTGAAATACCTCGCGGCAGACCTCGATGCAGCCCATGCACAAGACGCAACTGCCGATATCGACAACAGGTATCTTCATCTATGCCAGGACCGCCTCGCCGATTTTTTTGCCATAATCCACGCACGCCTTGATATCGTCGCCTTTGGGAACGTATTGAATGCGCGGGTTCGGATCGATCATCTTAAACTTCATGGCTTCCAGCTCCGCCGCCACGAGTTTGACCGACTCACCGCTCCATCCATAGGAACCGAAGGCGCCGCCGATGCGGTTTGCCGGCTTGAAGCCCTTCATGTAGGTGAGTACATCGGCCACCGTAGGGAACATCTGGTTGTTCAGAGTGGGCGAGCCTACCACGATGGCGGCGGAATCAAGCACATCGGTCATGATTTCGCTACGGTGAGAACTTCTGATGTGGATGGGTTTGGCGATCACGCCGGTGGAGGAGATTCCCTCGGCAATGGCCTTGGCCATGGCCTCGGTGCTTTTCCACATTGTGTCATAGATCACAACGGCTTTCTTTTCCGTCTCCTGGCGGCTCCATTTCAAGTACATCTCGATGATTTTGCCGGGATCCTTGCGCCAGATAATGCCATGGTCCGGGCAGATGGTATCAATCTGAATGCCGGACTCCGTAACCTTTTTGAGCAGTTTGAGAATCAGGGGCGCATAGAGCAACAGAATATTGGCGTAGTATTTTTTGGCCTGAGCCATGGCCTCATCCCCGGCCAGATCGTCAAACTTTTCGAAACCCGCGTAGTGTTGACCGAATCCGTCGCTGGAGAAGAGAATATGATCCTCCTTCAAGTAGGTGAACATGCTGTCGGGCCAGTGAATCATGCGGGTCTCCATAAAGGAGAGGGTCCGCTTGCCAAGCGACAGTTCCTCGCCATCCTTGACCGGATGGTAGTCCCAGGCATCCTCGAAGTGGGCGGCAAGGTTCTTGGCGCCCATTTTGGAGCAGTACAGCGGTTTGTCCGCGCCAACAGCCTGCATGATACGCGGCAGGGACCCGGAATGATCCATTTCCGTATGGTTGCTGATTACATAATCGATTTTGGCGGGGTCGATAATCTGGGAAATATTACCCAGCAACTCCTCGGCAAAGGGGGCCTTAACCGTGTCGATCAGGGCGACTTTTTCGTCAACTATCAAAAAGGCGTTGTAGCTGGTTCCCCGATAGGTGGAGTAGCCGTGAAAATCCCTGATATTCCAGTCCATAACGCCCACATCATAGACGCCTTCCGCGATTTTTGTCGGTTTCATAAGTTGGTATCCTATAAATATGATTATATTTTTAATGTCTATCCATAAATAGGAGAATTTGTTTGAGATCAAGGCGCGCGTAAAATTTTACCACAGGCATATAGTTGATAAACCGAGGGTAGAATTTTAAGCACAACGCCGATATCGGGCAAATTGGCCATTTGTGGATGAACACTCAATGGAAATGCCCTTTTCCCAACTCTCAGAAAAAGGGCATCCGGTAACAAATAATAAAAACAGACGGCGATAAAGAAAAACTATTCTTCTTTTTCGAAATCGTCTTTAGATGCACCACAAACCGGGCATTCCCAGTCTTCGGGGACATCTTCCCATTTTGTGCCGGGTGCCACACCATTATCGGGATCACCTGCCTCGGGATCGTAAACATAACCGCAAAGAGTACAAACATACTTGTCCATGGTAAACCTCCATTGTTTTGTATGGTTAAAAAATCATTACCTCAGGGGATATCGTTGTTTCAAATCCATCGTTCATTTCAATGGATCGTAACGTTTCTTTTTATCACGAAGGCGCTTTGCCTGTCTAATTCAAATGTTTAACCCAGGGGCCGGAACATCTTTTTCCCGGCGCCGCAGATTGGGCATTTCCAGTCATCGGGAAGATCCTCGAAGGCTGTTCCCTTGGGAATTTTGCCTTTACGGTCGCCCTTGTCGGGGTTGTAGATATACCCACAGTTGACGGTCTGGCATTGGTACATTTCATGAGGATCGGCCATTGTTGCTCCTTATTTTTTATCCTTGGGTTTCTCTATTGTTCCTGCTAGCGAATCGATGCGAGCCTCAATGTCTCGTATCAGCCGGTTTACGGCGTTTTCATCGTCGGCGGGTACCACCGGCAGGGGCCAATGCAGGGTTTTTACACCGGGAATTGGCCCGTTGCTCGTTCTATTGTCCACTACGATAACCAAATCGGGCAAGGTTCCGTGAAGTGCCTGGTCAGGGGGGGGCGGTCGGCGATAAAAAAGGTCCATTCCCCTGGTTTGCATGGCCATCAGCATGGTCGAGGAGAGATTCGGCGCCGGATGAGTTCCGGCAAAAGCGGTGCAAATCCGGTTGCCATGCCGCTGTTGAACCATGGCCGCCGCCAGGGGCGCGCGCAATGATCCCTCCCTGGAGATAAAAAGCACCTTTTTGCGGTCCGCCATGGGGAGAATGGTTTTCTCGATCAGGGTGTCCAGGTCTTTGTCCATGCCCTTTCGCCCGCTAATATCGCCCTTGGCTTCGATGCCCCGGTAGGTGAGGGCGTGCTCAAAACGGGCGTCGATGGCATCGAAAAAGTATTTTGCGGTCAGGTTCACACCCTCGAAAAGCTGACGCCCCCGGGAGGCGGCCACGGAAAACAGAATCCCCTGGCGGGTGGCGGCCAGCGGATCTTTCAGGTTGAAGACGTATTTTCTGGCCCACAGGGTCTGGCAGCGATCGATCAACACCTTGAGCTGGGCCGAGACCCCGTAAAAATAAACCGGGGAAGCGGCGACCACCACATCGGCCTGCCGTAGCAGTCCGAAGATCTCGGTTGCCATGGGATCATCGCCGATGGCGCATTTGCCGCTTTTTTCGCAATACCCGCATCCCTTGCAGGGGATGATGCCGGCCTTTGCCGCCTGGACGGTATGCGTGACAGCGCCCACTGCCGCCGCCTTGTCCATGAAGGCTTGCAGCATGATGTCGGTATTGCCGTTTTTTCGGGGGCTTCCCTGAAGTCCTAATACAAACATGGCGATTGATCCTTTGCCCTATCATACATGGCAGGTGTTGCACGTAACCGGACCGGTCGCGTTGCCGGCCCGCTTTTCCTGCTTGTGGCACTTGATGCATTGCAGGTTCATGACTTTCTTGGGTTTGATGGATCCTTGGGCTTTCAGCTTTTTAATGGCGTCTTTCTCCTGGGGGAAAACGTTATGGCAAACATTGCAGTCTTTTAACCGGTCTTGGTGCTGGGCATGGGGAAAGGGAATGTTTCCCTTTTTGCCGCCGAAAATTTCAATTTTGGGCGCGCCTTTGCCCGCGGTCATTCCAATGGCCGCCATACCGGCCAGGGTCAGGGTGGTGAGACCAACGATAACAAGTTTGCGAATCATGCCATGCTCCCTTTGTCTTGTGGGTTGGGAGGGCGTTGCCATGGTCCGGCCGGACCATGGCAACTGCTTTTCTATTCTAATATGTTTCCTCATGGGCCAGATCTTCGTCGGTGACTTTGACGCTGAACAGCTTGTAGGCCCACACCTGGTAGGCCAGCACCAACGGGATGAAGATCAAGACCACGATGAGCATGATTTTCAGAGTCAGCGGGCTGGACGACGCGTTGAACGCGGTCAGGCTGAATTCGCCGTCGATGCTTGACGGAAACAGGCTGGGAAACAAGCCGATGACGCCGAAAAAGGTACAGGCAACGATGGTCAGGGCCGACGCTCCCCAGGCCTTGAACGCAGCTTTTTGGGTGAGAAAATAGCGGATGCCGAATATTCCCGCCACACTGATCAGAGGAACCAGGAACAACGCCGGCTGGGCAAAATAGTTGTCGTAAAGCGAGGTAAAGAAATAGGTGGCAACCAGAAAGATCACTGCTACGCCGGTGAGCACCGGCCACAGCTTGCCGGCCAGATTCATGGACCGCTCGGACAGGTCCCCGTCGGCGCGGATGGTCAGCCACAGGGCGCCGTGCATGACGAACAGGCAGACAAACAGGACGCCGGCCAAAAGGCCGTAGGGGTTGAGCAGGGTGAATAACGTGCCCTGGTAGACACCGTCGCCGTCAATGGGAATGCCCTGGAAGATGTTGCCAAAGGCCACACCAAACAACAGCGCCGGCAAGAAGCTGCCCACGAAGATGCAGGTATCCCAGATCCGTTTCCAGACCATGCTTTCCACCTTGTTGCGGAACTCGAAGGAGACGCCGCGCAGAATCAGGGCGAACAGGATCAGCATCAAGGCCGAGTAAAGAGATGAGAACATCACCGCGTAAACCAGGGGGAAGGCAGCAAAGGTCACGCCGCCGGCGGTGACCAACCAGACTTCGTTGCCGTCCCACAAGGGGCCCATGGCGTGGATCATCATGTTGCGGTCACGCTCCGACTTTCCCAGAAAGGGGTACAAGGTCCCGATGCCCATGTCGAAACCGTCCGTCATGAAGAAGACCGCCCAAAGCAGGCCCCAAAGAAAAAACCATACGGATTGTAGTAGCATTTATAACTCCCGTGTCGTGTCTAAAAGGGTTGTTTGTGGTTTAAGCCTCTTCTACGTCAGGTTGCGGCCCCTTGCTGGCATAATTGGCGATCAAATAAAACCCGGCCAGGCCGAGCAGGCCGTAAACCAGGATAAAGCCCACCAGGCTGGTCATGACTTGCGACGCCGCCACGGGCGAGGCCGCTTCACTGGTTTTCAGCAGGCCGTAAACGATCCATGGCTGGCGTCCCACCTCGGCCAGTACCCAGCCCATCTCGTTGGCAATGTAGGGCAGGGGAATGGCAAAAAGCATGGTCCACAGATACCAGCGGGATTCGATCAGTTTTTTGCGCAGGGCGAAACCGATGATGGTGAGCAGCGGGAACAAGGTGCCCAGGGCCACCATGGTGCGAAATGAGACAAATGTGAGCAGTACCGGCGGTCGCTCGTCCTTGGGAATGTCTCTCAGACCGGTAACGCTGGCGTTGAAATCGTGATGGCCGAGAAAACTCAATACGCCCGGAATGCTGCCGACTTCGAACTTGTTGGTTTCGTTTTTCTCATCGGGGATGGCAAAAAGGACGATGGGGGCCTGGGTTTGGGTTTCCCAGTGAGATTCCATGGCGGCCAGTTTGGCCGGCTGGGTCTTGGTCACATGTACGGCGTGCAGGTCACCGGTGATTACCACCACGATGGAGCTGATCAATCCAACGACGAGGCCGATATTAAAAGAGCGAGTGAAAAAGTCGATGTGCTGCTTTTTAAGTAGATGCCAGGCGCTGATGCCCATAACGAAAAACGCGGCGAGCAAAAAGGCGGAGGGAACCGTGTGCGCGATTTCCAATAATCCGAATTTGTTGGTTATTACGGCCAGAAAATCTGTCAGTTCGGCGCGTCCGTCACGGATGGTGTAGCCCACGGGATGTTGCATCCACCCGTTGGCCAGGAGAATCCACACGGCTGAGATGTTGCCGGCGGCGGCAACCAGCCACATGACCGTGGCGTGGGCTTTGGCGGAGAGCTTTTTCCAGCCGAAAATCCAGATGCCGATAAAGGTCGATTCCAGAAAAAAGGCCAGGGATGCCTCGATGGCCAGCAGGGACCCGAAGATATCGCCCACATAGGCCGAATAGCGGGACCAGTTGGTGCCGAACTGGAATTCCAGCGTGATTCCGGTGACCACGCCCAGGGCAAAGTTGATCAGAAAAAGTTTGCCCCAGAATTTGGTCATGCGCAGATAAGTCTCGTCTCCGGTTTGCACATAGCGGGTTTCCATATAGGCCACCAGCACCGACAAACCCAGGGTGAGGGGAACGAACAAAAAGTGAAACATCGTGGCGGCGGCGAACTGAAGCCTGGATAACATAACAACGTCCATACGAAATCCTCCTTGAGCAAGGTGCGGTCAGCCCGGTTCCCGATCAAACGGGCTGCCCCAGGTAAAGTGATGCGCGACGGCCTGCCGCTTCAGGCGCCGGCCTCATAGGTGCAAGTGTTGAAGTCGATGGGTTTTCCGCATTTTGTGCAGATGTGGGTCTTCTCGAACTCATCGGAAAAAATCTCCTTGCTTTCGTCGCATTCGGGACATTTGCAGATAAAAGATTTTAAATTTTTGAAGTTCTCATAACCGGGGCAATGTTGGGGGGTAGACATGGGGGCCTCCTTTTTTTTCTCATCAAGTAACGTGTTATTCTTGCATTACTGCCGGATGGCTTCTCCTCAAACCAGCTTGGCGGCAACTTCGCGGCCATAATCCTGGGCCATTTTCATTCCACCGCCCATGCCCGATGCCTTGAGCCGCAGCGGGCCGCTGACCATGTTCATCTGAAAAATGTTTTTCATGGTGTCGAAGATGCGGTCCGGCGCTTCTCCGCTCCAGCCAAAGGCGCCGTACGCGCCACCTACCTTGCCGCTCAGCTCGGCTTTCTCGGCCATGAAAAGCAGGGTTTTCATGCCTTGGACCATCTCCCCATGATAAGTCGGAGAACCCAACACCAAAGCGTCGAACCCTTTCAGGTCATCTTCCTTTTTTATGTCGGTAACCTTTTTGATTTCCGCCTCATGACCGGAAAAACGAATTCCTTCGGCAATCAGATTGGCGATTTTCTCGGTTTCACCGGTGCGTGTCGCATAAACAATGAGTGTTTTGCTCATTTTGGTGGCCTTTCTATTTAAAAGGAAAGGATCGTTAATACGCCGCCCGAACAATCCGTAAGACCGGGGTGCCTGGTCGAAGGCGGCCGGGGCCGGCCGCCTTCGCCAGATAAGCGATAGGCTCGTTTGAAATGAGTGTTGTAAGGCCTATGCCTTCCACAACCCGTGTAGGTTACAGTATTCCCGGGCGGAAACCGATGCGGCTTCGATCATGAATACCGCCTCCGGTGTTTGTCCCGGCTCGAGAAACTGGACATAGGATTTGCCATCGGCCAGAAGTTCGATCCACTGGATGTAGTGCTTTTCTTCCATGGGATGGGGCACACCGCCAACCTTGACCTTGTAGCCACCATCGATTTTCTCGATGACCGGAACGTGTTTCTCCTTGGCCGCATCAACGGTGTTCTCGGTCAGTTTTTTCATGGGCTGACCGCAGCAAACCAACTCTCCTGCGCCGCCAACCAGAACTTGAACGATATTGCCGCAAACCTCGCATTTGTATACTTCATATCTTTCAGCCATTTTCTTCTCCTTGCGCAGTTATTTTTTGTTTTTGTGCTTCAAATTACCAGTTTTCGCCCAGAAGTTCGAAGTGCGCCTGGGGATGGGCACAGGCCGGACAAACTTCCGGTGCCTCGGTGCCCTCATGGAGATAACCGCAGTTGCGGCAACGCCAGGTAACGCTTTCGTCACGTTTGAAAACCCGGCCGGCCTCGATGTTGGCCTTGAGGTCCAGGTAGCGTTTTTCGTGATGTTTCTCCGCCACGGCGATGGCTTCGAAGATGAAGGCGATGTGGTCCAAGTTTTCCTCACGGGCGGTTTTGGCGAATTCCGGGTACATGACGGTCCATTCGTGATTTTCGCCGCCGGCCGCCTCGGCCAGATTCTCGGTGGTGGTTCCGATCACGCCGGCCGGGAAGGCGCCGGTGATTTCAACCTCGCCGCCTTCGAGCAGCTTGAACAGGCGTTTGGCATGCTCTTTTTCCTGGTTGGCCGTTTCCTCGAAGATTGCTGAAATCTGAACATATCCTTCTTTCCTGGCCTGAGCAG
The DNA here is from genome assembly GCA_963668455.2 of uncultured Desulfosarcina sp. Taxonomy (GTDB): domain Bacteria; phylum Desulfobacterota; class Desulfobacteria; order Desulfobacterales; family Desulfosarcinaceae; genus Desulfosarcina. The sequence continues at coordinate 766,265 of CAXXOY010000003.1, read as the reverse complement.
AATAATAGGTGTACCGGTTTCTTGCCTGGGATTCACCGGCGAATGCCGTCAAAATGTTTTTCTCGGTTTGAGTTCCTTTAATGCTTGCCACGTTTTTCCTCCTTTGGATTTGGTTGAAACTATTTATTAAAATGGTTAACAGGTTTCGTCCCACCAGCCCTTGGCCTTGTGCTTTTCTTTTTCGGCCTCGGCCAGGTTCATTAGTTTGTATCCCGAGTCCCGCAGCATTCCGTATAGTACGCCGCAGCCACTATCTTCTCGATCAATGTCACCTTTGTCGGCCAGTTGGATCATTTGTTTGGCCAGTTGAATGGTCTTTTTAATGTTATGATCACACGGTTTCACTGATTACTTCTCTCCGAAGGTGTTCTCTCCCTTTATCGTAAAAAAGGGAGGTCGAGACAATGCCTTCGGTTATTTCAAAACACGTGCCAAAAAAATGTGCTTCCATATTTTAATGTCGAGAGCGTCGATCAGGGTGGTATTTGGTTTTGCTGATCGCATGTCCCTATATAAGTGTTTGTTTTACATGTTTATTCAATAAAATATGGTTGTCGTTAACCATGAGCCGATGATGCCGGCCATTGCGGATAGGCGATCATCACCCGCTGAAGTTAAGCCGGCCGTGATACAACCGTGTCTCATATTACAAACGAACGCGTTGACGTGAGACGCTTTCCTTTAACACAGGCAAGGGGCCACGAAAAAGGGTTTGGAAATGTTCTCACCGTGAAAAGGACGATTTTTTCACCAACCAATAGGCCGGTTGGGGCGGTGGCCCACCAACGGGGTTGGGGGGCCGTCATAATCCTTTTTCTTTGGGAAAACGAAGGTCAACGACCATATCGGGAGCCAATCTGGAACAGGAGTGTCTCAGGTATTGCCGTAATACAGTGGTGATAAAAAGAGCGGTATGATCGGGTTCGGCAGAGTATGTACGGGTAGCTGCGCCAAAAGTGCACTCGAAAAAGCCGACCTTGCCATGGGATGCGGGACGCCCCGTTTCCCATGGCAAGATCAACGGTTGTCACCGGCTAATTGGTTTTTATCAAGCGCGTGCTAAGGAGCTTGATATGTGACATTTCTTCCTTGATAATGCCGTCCAGATGGGCCTTGCCAAGGGCTTCGGGCACCATCTCCTTCATTCCAAGGTAAAAGACGATGGAATCTTTTTCCGCGGTAATGGCGGCCTTTAAAATGGCCTGCATGGAGGATGTATCCATCTCCTTTTCGAAGAAGATACGCGTGTCCGCCAGGGCCTTGAGGTAGGCTGCCGCCTCGCCATCCGGGTCAAAAGCAGTTTGGGCTTTTTGTGCTTGAGAGAGCGCCTTGCGCATATCGGCAAAGGTTTTTTCGTGGTCGTCTTCCATGGCCGCCAAATCCGAAAGAAATTGTTTTTCCTCCGCATCATTAATCCTTTCGGCGGCTTGCCGATAGAAGGCGGCACCATTTCGTTCGATCTGTTCGGCCATCTCGAATATTTCGTCGGCATTGAAATCGTAACTCATGTTTATTTGCCTTTCGTTTATTCCGGTAAAGAGGGGTAACTCGGGCACTGGCTATCTTGTCACACATCAGATACATGCCCATTTCACGACGCGCCTGTCAACTTAAAAAACGAAGAGCGCCGGTTCCATTTTACTTGCCCATGCGGCATTGCTCATCCCATTGCGGGCAAGCGCTTTTACGCTCATCTTTGAATTTTTGCATGCACTCGCCGCATTCCAGTTCGATGTTGGGTGTATCACCGTATCGTCTCATCATCTCTTCCTCGGACAGTGCCTGGGCGAAACTGCACCCACATTGGGGGCAGGCGGACGTTATGCGATAACGTTTGTTGCTCATGGTGAATCTCCTTTTCAAATCGTTGTTAATCGAGGCTGAATCTTCCAGTAATAACAGCAAACCTGATGCCAATTAACAGAAGCGCTCGTCTTGGCACGAATATTGATGTTGAATTGGGACAGACTTTCGGAAGCAATTCTCAAACAGGCATCGCTTCCGTTATTATTCCCATGACTGTTGATCATTCATAGCGAAGGAGGAAATCATGGCTCAGACTGCATTTAAAGGATCGCCCGTACAACTTGCCGGAGACCTGCCCCGTGTGGGGGAGGTGGCCCCGTCATTTACCCTGGTTGGCAAGGACCTGACCGACATAAATCTTGGCGATTATGCCGGTAAGCTGGTTGTGCTCAATATTTTCCCCAGTATCGACACGCCCGTGTGCGCCATGTCGGTGAGAACGTTTAATCAGGAAATCGGCAAGCTGGATAATGTCGTGGTCATTTGCGCCTCCGCCGATCTGCCCTTTGCGCATGCCCGCTTTTGCGGCGCGGAAGGGTTGGACCACGTAACCAGCGCATCCACGTTCAGAAATCCGGAATTCGGCGAGGCCTATGGCGTACGGATGGCCGACGGCCCCTTGGCCGGGCTCATGGCACGAGCCGTGGTGGTCATCGACGGGCGGGGACAGGTGGCCTATACCCAACTGGTGAAGGAGATCGCCGAGGAGCCCGACTATGAGACGGTCATGGCATGCCTCCAGAACGAAACGGTGCTCGATACCTGCACGGCCAGCTTTACGGCTGAGGATTCACGCGGCGCGGACGATGACGCTGACTGTCGCTGAGAAGTGATGGGCAGACGACAATCCTGCTGAAGGAGAACCCCCCATGCCCCGTTATACCGGAATCAACCACCTGGCCATGGTCACCGGCGATATGGACGAGACCCTCCGCTTCTGGAGCCCCGGCGGAACGGGTGGTATACCCCGGAGAAGGGGCTGCTTTCGCCCAAAAAACCATGCTCGCACCTGTACTCGTAACGCCAAAGAGGAACGCCAATGAAAAATGAGACGGTAATGATCCGGTGCCGTAATTGCGGCACCCGAAATCGGATTCCCGTGGCCCGGTTGCAGGATCGACCCCGGTGCGGGAAATGCAAAACCCCGTTCCCGCCCATTTCGGTCGGCAACCGGCCGGTGATGGTCACCGATCAAACCTTCGCGCGGGAAGTGGTCGAAAGCCCCTTGCCGGTGCTGCTCGATTGCTGGGCCGCCTGGTGCGGGCCTTGCGGCGCCCTGTCGCCCATCCTGGACGACGTGGCAAAAAAGTATGCCGGTCGGCTGAAGGTCGCCAAACTCAATGTGGACCAGAACCCGGGTACGGCCTCGCGCTATAATGTCATGAGCCTGCCGACGATGCTGTTTTTCAGGGACGGCAAGATGGTGGACTCTGCCCCCGGTGCCCCGCCGAGGCAGGAGGTCGAACGGATGGTAAATCGGTTTTTATCCGGATAGCCTTTTTTACGAGAGGAGGACGCCATGAATATTGCAATTGCCGGGGCGTCGGGCTTTGTCGGCAACGCCTTGTCCCGAAAACTGCTGCAAAAAGGGCATGCGGTCACAGGCCTTGGAACGTCTCCTTCGCACCCGCTTCAGGCCATGCCCGGATTTACCTGGATTTGCGCCGACACCACCCAGTCCGGTGGGTGGCAATCGGACGTGGCCGATGCCGATGCAGTGGTGAATTTGACCGGGCGCACCATTTTTAGAAGGTGGACGCGATCCTACAAAAAAAAGCTTGTCGACAGCCGCCTCAAAACTACCGAAAACATCGTCGCGGCCATGGGGGGTGAAGGCCAGGTGCTGATCAGTACGTCGGCCGTGGGCTATTACGGGAGCCGGGATGAGGAGACCCTGACCGAAGCTTCCCCGCCGGGTGATGATTTCCTGGCGCGTTTGTCCATCGATTGGGAACAGGCGGCGTTGGCTGCCCAGGATCGAGGTGTGCGGGTGGCGGTGTTGCGCTTCGCCGTGGTGCTGGGCCCTGGCGGCGGCGCCCTGACCCAGATGCTGCCCGCCTTCCGCGCCTTCGCCGGCGGCCCCATGGGCAGCGGCAAGCAGTGGTTCTCTTGGATTCACATGGCCGATCTGCTGGACGCCATGTGCTTTCTGATTGAAGACGATCAGGCTCGTGGTGCCTACAATGCCTGTGCACCGGGCTTGATCCGCCAGCGGGATTTCGCCAAAGCTTTGGGCCGGGCAGTGAAACGGCCGGCCGTATTGCCGGCGCCTGCCATTGCCATGCGGCTGATGTTGGGCGAATTGGCCGGCGTCCTGTTGGCCAGCCAGCGGGTGATCCCGGAACGGCTGATACAGGAGCCGTTCTCGTTCAGCTTTCCCGATATCGATGGCGCGTTGGGGAATTTGGTTGGTGATCGGTAATCTGTGAACTCCGACCCCGGACCCCGGAACCTTGAACGTTGAACCAGGAACAAAAGCCATGTCAGCATTCACCTACCATACCCTGACCAGCTACGACCGCTTCCGGATGACACCCCATCGTCTGGATTGGGAGAACCAGCCGCGTCTGGACAAAGGATACCCCACGCTCGATACCCTTGAGTTGGACCGGCATCCCCCCATTCCCCGGATCAATTACGGGAAGTTGGTACACAGAGCCGGAAACAATGTGGATCTTCCCGGCCAGCCGCTTGATATGAAGACCGTCTCCTCCCTTTTTTTACTGACCGAGAAGATGACCGCCCAAAGCATTTACGGAAATCAGCCTTTTTATTTTCGTTCCGTGGCCTCGGCCGGGGCCTTGTTCCCTTGCGAACTATACATCGTGGCGCATCATGTAAATGGGCTGGCACCGGGTGTTTACCACTATGATGTGTTTGATTTCTGCTTGACGGTCCTACGCAAGGGGCCGGTCGCGATGGTTTCGTCTCCTCCATCCGGCGCGGCGGCCACGGTTTATCTTAGTGGTATTTTTTATCGCAGCGCCTGGAAATATCGCCAGCGGGCCTATCGATATGTTCTTTTGGACGCCGGCCATCTTTTGGAGAATTTACGCCTGGCCTTGTCGGCACTGGAATTGTCCTTTTCCGTGGCCCTGGATTTTGACGACAGGGCTGCCGCTGTCTTGCTGGGGCTGGAGCCGATGCGGGAAGGGGTTTTGGCTTGTGTTCACATCATGGATAACCAAAAGCGAGAAGACGGCCAGGTGGCGGCGGCCGATCTCGATCCGCTGCCCGACGGCATTATAGGTGCATCAAAGGTCGCTTTGGATGAAACGGCGTACACGCCCATCGAGACGATTCATAACGCCACTTACTCGCCCATGGCCGAGACCCGGGATCTTGCCGGCTTTGATCTTGGGATTGGCAGGCAACCGCAAGCCTGGCAAACTCTTGATGCAACATCCGATCCGCAGATGCCTGACTACTTGACGGTTTTGCGGCAGCGACGCTCCCGCCGCAATTTCGTTCCCCAGCCCCTTGACGAAGATCGATGGAACGGGGTTGTGGGGCTGATAGGCGCCGCGGCAAGGGAATGTGTCTCACCTTGGGTGTCGCCGTGTTTGGGCATTCTTGTTGGTGACAATGCGCCGGTGCCCGCGGGGTTTTATCTGCTCGATCCCCTTGGAGAGCGGTTGGGGCGGATGACCGCCGGCCGTTTCCTCGAACCCATGGCCATGGCCTGTCTTGATCAGATGTGGCTGAAAAACACCGCGTTTCACTTGTTGTTCATCAGCGATCCGAAGGCGCTGGATCGGCAGTGGGGGGCGCGGGCCTACCGGCATGTGATGATCGAGGCTGGACGGTTGGGTCAGCAAGCCTATCTGGCCGCCACGGCCATGGGGCTTGGTGTTTGCGGCATCGGCGCCCTATACGATCGCGAAGCCTCGGATATCCTGGGATTGTCCGATAACGGGGCGCTGCTGTACCTGGTGGGCATTGGTCCGGTTCAACGATTTTAACACCGCAATCTGGAAGGATTTTCAACTTTCCAAGCTTTCGATGCTTGCGTCATTAATAATCCTTGGGTATGGAAGAAGCCTGTGTACAACTTTTTCCAGGGAGTGATGCCATGAGCACCGATTTGAAGATCTTTAGTGGTAGTGCCAATTCGGCACTGGCTGAGTCCATTTGCCAGCGCTTGGGGATTTCCCTCAGCCGACTGGCCATATCGCGGTTTTCCAACGATAATCTGTTCGCGCAGATATTGGAAAATGTAAGGGAAAAGGATGTTTTCGTGGTGCAGCCCTTTACAGCGCCGGTGGGTGACATCATCCTGGAACTTTTCATTATCATGGACGCCCTGCGCAGTGCCTCGGCCCGGCGCATCACCGCCGTGATTCCCTATTTTTCATACGCCCGCTCCGATAAAAAAGACGCGCCGCGAATCTCCATCACCGGTCGCTTGATGGCCGACCTGATCCGTACCGCCGGGGCCGACCGGGTGCTCACCATGGATTTGCACTCCGATGCGGTGCACGGGTTTTTCAGCGTGCCGGTGGATCATTTGACCGCCGTGCCCTATTTCGTGAAGTATTTCAGGAAGGAACTGGAGCTGGAAAACGCCGTGGTGGTGGCCACCGATGCCGGCGGCGCCAAGCGTGCCGGCCGGTTCGCCAAAAGTATTCATCTGCCCATGGCTATTATCGACAAGCGGCGTGTGGCGGATACGGAAGTCGTCCAGGGCCTGGTGGTGGGCGATGTGAAGGGACGCGACGCCATCATCTTCGAGGACGAGATTTCGACAGGGGGGACATTAATCGCTTCCGTTGAAACACTGCGCTCAGCCGGCGCCAAACGGATCTTCGCCGGCGCCACCCACGGCGTTTTTTGCGGCCCGGCCATTGAGCGGCTCGATAAAAGCCCCATTGACAAGGTGGTGGTGAGTGATACGGTGTTTTTGCCTGCCGAAAAACAGATAGAAAAAATTCAATCCATTTCCGTGGCGCCGCTGTTTGCCGAAGCGATCCGGCGGATTCACACGGGGGAGAGTGTGGGCGCCTTATTCGATTAAATTCGTGTCCATCCACGAATGGCCAATTTGCCCGATATCGGCGTTGCGCTTAACATTTAATCCTCGGAATATTAACCATCTAAAGTTTGCTAAATTTTACTAAGCTGCAATACGCAGTAGTACTTCCACGAGAGAATTAACGACGGATTTTCGCTGCAACGGGAAAACCCTATTGAAATTACTGTCCAGCGCAGCTTTTGCAACAGCCCGGCGAACATCGGAGAAGGCAAAACCATTACGGCCATCGACAGCATGCCGTCGTGTTGGCGCCTTCTCCATCCGGCAGGCATAGATCCAGACCACGGTTGTCGCCAACATGCAAAAGTGAAGGTGATTGCTGACGGCCTGCGGGTGCCGAGTTTGAGTGTCGGCACTGCCGATGTCACGCTTCAGTTCTTTGAAAAAAGCTTCGATCTTCCATCGGGCGCCGTAATACTCGACAATTTGCTGCGCCGATAAAGTTAAATCGGTTGAATAGAGCGCTACCCACTGGGTTTGGCGGTAGACCCACACCACCTTGATCGCGCAACGGATTGTCTTGAGCATAAGAACCCGGTCATAGGCGACTATGGTCCGGTCGCGGCCATATAGATTGACGGTGTATTCTCTTGCCAGGGATTTAAATCGAACGGCCAGCGACGTAGCGTTGCCGATATTTTTTCCATATTTCCGGGGACGTCCCGGTCGACTGGAATGTGGACCCGGCAGTTCAAACAAATTGTTGTTCGATCTAAGCCTCGATATCATATTAACCCATATGCCCAGTTTGCCGTGCAACGGTTTCCAAAGACCATTATTACCGAACCATGAGTCCGTGACGATTACCACCTTAATACGGTGAAAGGTTTCGGCAATTTCCGCGATCATCTCTGCGGCCATGGCAAGCTTGCTTTTGAATGCCAACGTCACTCCATGGCTGCGGTTGATACGTTTAATGCTTTTTTTCAAAAGATAGAACCGGTAGCTCAAAGGTAGACAGGCCCACCGTCCTTTGATCTTTTTTAACAGCCCCACGGCAACGATGTTTTGTGCCCATGGATATCTGGATTGGTTCTGCTTGGCGGCGTGATCGAAAATTTTGTCGCAGCCAAATATTTTCTTTCCCGTTTTTGGATTGATACAATCGTCAAGGGCTATCAACAACATGCCATCGGTCAACGGCTCCGGTATCGTTTTCCACAGCGTTTGCCATAACCGTGTCCAAGGAATTTTTGGAGAGGCCATGAACGTGTAGAACTTTTTCCTTTTTATCCAATCAAATCCGAACACCGTTTTGAGACATCGGAGGATATTGGATGTTTTTGACGATGTAAACGGAATGATGATGGCAATGACCGTGTATACGAACCAAACACTACGTTCCTGGGCTTTCCCCGATTGTGGGAATTGGCTTTTGAGTTTTTTGAGAATGTCGTGTAGTATAAACATGCGAGGCCTCCAGGTTTTGGTGTTTTTTTCGTGGTAGAAGAAACATACCACAACCTGGCCTCGCAAGCAACATTAACATTCCGTATTTATTAGCTTTTTTACGTTTTCCCCCGAAGTCTTGGAGAATATTTGCAATGATATCAATAGGTTACGGCGCGCCCAAAAATTCGTAACTTATTGATATCATTGATTATTCTGAATTCAGTCATAAGTTCATCAGTGCGCTAGTGGCTATAAAAAACGGGAAACTTCAGTTAACCATATGCCTCCGGTTAAATCTTGCGCGCGCCTTGATCTCAGCCAAATTTTCTCATTCGTGGGTGGACACTATTCATGATAATTTGGTGGAGCGATCAGCAAAAAGCACAGAAGGAGACAACGCTATGAAGATTACCAGCGAGATCTGGCAAGTCGGCGGCGATGGGTTTACCTGTGCCCAGGATGCAGCGAGCTACCTGATTTGCGTTAACGGTTGTGCCGCGATTGTGGATGCCGGTTGTGGCGGACAAAACGACCGGTTGGAGGCCAATATCCGTGCCCGGGGCGTTGAACCCGGTCAGGTGGCCTATTTGTTGATCACCCATTGCCACTACGATCATGCCGGTGGCGCTGAAACGCTGCGAGGCTGTTTCGATTGTCGGATCGTGGCTCACGAAGCGGACGCGGTTGCCCTGGAAACCGGCAACAGCCTGCTGACGGCCGCCAATTGGTACGGCGCCGACCAGACACCCTTGACGGTGGACGTTAAGCTCTCCGGTTCCCGTAACGAAATAATGTTGGGGGATCGTGCGATTACCGTCATTCATACACCCGGTCACACTCCCGGGTCCGTGATTTACCTGATGGAGTCGGAAGGACAGCGGGTGCTTTTCGGCCAGGATGTGCATGGCCCCCTGCATGACGATTTCGGATCGGATCGTAGAGCCTACCAGCACTCCTTGTTGACCCTGGCGGAGCTTGAAGCGGATATTTTGTGTGAAGGCCATTTCGGTGTTTTTCAAGGTGCCGACAAGGTAAAGGCCTTTATTCGCTCCTTCCTTTAGCTGAAGAGACGGATGACCATCGATGGCCAAGACGGGAGACATTGGTCAAGGGACCGCCATTATCGACGCTTCTTCGGCGATTTTGCTGTATAAAGCGGACTTGATCGATATTTTCTGCCAGGCCGTTCAACTGACCATGTCCCGTTCCGTCTTCGCGGAAGTTACCGTTCCCGGGCATTGCGGCGCTTATGGGCTTGGCAAATTGGTGGGGCGTCAGCCGGGGATTACGCTTTTAGACGATACCCATCTCCCTGGCGACGGCTTTGCCGCCGATATCGGCCGGTTGGATCGCGGGGAGTGTGACACGCTTCTGCACTATCTGGCCGGGGCGGCTCCTTTTGTAATCATTGATGACGGCAAGGCGGTGCGACTTTGCCGCCGTTACGACATTCCCCATGTCAACGCCTTGCTGGTTCCCAAGTTGCTTTTATTCTCCCAGCGGCTGTCCACACATCAAACCGACCATTATTTTTCACGCCTTCGTACACTCGGACGATACTCCGCACAGGTGGTAGCGTGGGCCAGAAAGTGCCGGCCCGATCAGCTTGATTTCTTTTTGGCGGGGATGGAAAAGTAAGGAACGCGAGGAAAAACGCAGGGGATGGTCAAACGCTGATGTCGATGTTCTGGCCCAGGCCGCACTCGGCAAGCAGCAGGGCCACCTGCTCCTGGCTTTCGGCCAGTTCCTGCAACATGGCCACCTGCATTTCCATGGCGTTTTGCACCTGTTGGGACGCGCTGGCGGCCGCCATGACGGTTGTCGATAGGCTGCTGATTTCCATTTTATCTCCCAAACTGTTGGTTCGTATAAATAATATCGCCTTTGTGTCTTGCATGCTTTAACTTTTTCTGTAAAAATAAAATATGATTTATCTTCTGAGGGAGGCATAGTGATGGATATCGTCGTTATCGGCAGCGCTTCGGTCGCCAACCAAAAACAGAAGAAAGCCGTGACGCGGGAAACCAGCCAGAAGCAACGCTTTGTCGAGAGGCGCCGCAGTCGAAAAGACAGGCGCAAGAGTGTACGCGAAGGTGTGGTGGTCAAGCTCTCCTATCCCAATGACCGTCGGCTCCAGCCGGACCGCAGAGTGACCCGTTAGCGTCTTGTTCCCGTAAAGCTTTTTCCTCATCCCTGTTTTTCCGAAAAAGCCTTTCCAGGCATTGCGATTTTTCTGTTCGTGCTAATATTAAAGTTGACTATTTTAGTCGGAAAATATAGCGATGCGATACGACCCCGCCGGGAGCATCGCTTTCGGTGATTTGAACCTTTAGCGCATACCCGCCGAAAATGGCCGGCATGCGTAATGATTTGTTCGTCAGAAAAGTGGAGGCGGCATGATTAAGCTTGAAAACATACGCTTTACGAGCTCCCAGGACGATAACGGCGCCGAAGAGGAACGCACCATTATCAAAGGGATGGACTATGAATTTGAAAAAGGAAAATTCTACGCGATCACCGGCCCCAACGGCAGTGGCAAGACCACGCTGGCCAAGTTGATCATGGGCATATACGCCATGTCCTCCGGAACCCTTTATTTGGACGGAGAGGATATCTCCGGCCTTTCCCTGGCCGAGCGCGCCAAGAAAGGCATCGCCTACAGTTTTCAGCATCCGGCGCGGTTCAAGGGGATGACTTTCCGGCAGCTGTTGACCATCGCCGCCGGTACCGACGACGAAGACCAGCTTGTGGAATGTCTCGCCAGGGTGGGGATCTGTTCTCTCGATTATCTGGACAAGGATGTGGATGCCAAACTGTCCGGTGGAGAAATCAAGAAGATTGAGCTGGCCACCACCATCGCGCGCAATCCCAAGGTGGCCATTTACGACGAGCCGGACACGGGCATCGATCTGTGGACCATAAGCCCCATGGTGGATTTGATTCAACGCGAATGCCGCGAGCAGGGGACCACCACCATCGTCATCAGCCACAACAAGGCTTTTCTGGAAGCGGCGGACAGGCTGCTTTTGATCAAGGACGGCAAGATCGCCTACGACGGTGGTTACCATGGACTTTATCCGATCCTGGAGGACCTGAGTATTTGTGATTTTACGCCAACCTGCGAAGGAGAAGGCAATGCTGGATGCTATCGATAAAAAACTACTGCTTGAAGTCGCCGATCTTGAGGCCATGCCCAAGGGGGCCTATAATATCCGCAAAAACGGAGAACTGCTTACTCGTGAAGTAACGGCCAATATCGATATCCGTACCAATGAAGCCGGCAACGGGGTCATCATTGACATCAAACCCGGAACTGTCGATGAATCGGTACACATTCCCGTGATTCTGAGCCAGGCGGGATTGCACGATACGGTTTACAACACATTTAATATCGGTGCCGGATCCGATGTGACCATCATCGCCGGATGCGGGATTCATTGCGGAGGCAAGAAATCCGAAGGTCATGAGGGTATTCACGATTTCAACATCGGTCAGGCTGCTCGGGTGCGCTACGTTGAAAAGCACGTCGCCCTGGGAGAGGGAACCGGAAAACGTATTCTCAACCCAACCACCCGTGTTTTCATGGACGAGGACGCTTATGCTGAGTTCGAGCTGGTCCAGAATGGCGGTGTGGACATGGCCAAACGGGTCAACGAGGCCGAACTGAAGGCGCGCAGCACCTTCATTATTTCAGAGCGGGTGTTAACCGACGGAAACCAGGAGGCCACCTCCCACAACATGATCAAGATGCTGGGCACCGACAGCCGTACCAACCTGGTTTCGCGGTCCGTGATTCGTGAACGGTCGTTGCAGAATTTCTATGTGACCCTGGAAGCCCATGAGAAGTGCTTTGGCCATATCGAGTGCGATGCCATCATCATGGACCAGGGCAAAAACGAAACCGTTCCGGGCCTGAAGGCCCTGCATCCCGACGCGGAACTGACCCACGAGGCCTCCATCGGCAAGATCGCCAATGAGCAGTTGGTGAAGTTGATGTCGTTGGGATTGAGTTATGACGAGGCTGTGAACAAGATTGTTGAGTGCTTCTTGAACTAGTAATTTACTTCCATCAGAAAAAGCCCTTGGGGCGGAGCCGTGGCCCCGGCGTGGTCGCGGCTCTTCGACTCCAGAATGGCGGTCATCTCTTCCGCTTGGCGTTTGCCCAAGCCCACCTCCACCAACGTCCCCACGATGTTTCTCACCATGAAGCGCAGGAAACCGTCGGCCCTGATATCATAGGTCAGGTTGCCGTTTTCTTCTTTTTGAAAGACGGATTCGGTGACGGTGCGCACCGTGTGGGCGCGGGGACTGCCGGCCCCCTCGAAGGCTTTGAAGTCGTGGGTACCGACAATGGCCGCGGCAGCCGTTTGCATCTGCCCGACATCAAGGGATTTTTGGATATGCCAGCAAAATCGCCGGGTAATGGCCGATGCAATGGGGCGGTTTAAGATGTGATAGCGGTAGTGTTTGCCGGTCACATTGAAACGGGCATGGAAGCCGGCCGGCATCTGCCGGCAGGCGTGGATGCGCACGTCCCGGGGAAGCAGACTGTTCAATCCGTTTAAAAAGACGCCCGCATCCAGGCGGGAGGCGGTCTGAAAGCTTGCCGTCTGGGCCATGGCGTGCACGCCGGCATCGGTGCGCCCCGAGCCGATGAGGGATATTTTCTCGCGGGTCATGCGTTCCAGGGCCTTTTCGATCGTTTCCTGAACCGTACGGTCTTGCACCTGACGCTGCCAGCCGTGAAAATCCGTGCCGTCGTACTCGATGACCAGTTTGAAGGTTTTAAATGCTGTCCGGGTTGGCATCTTTTCTCTTTCATCCATATATTATCAGCACGACACTCATTGAAAAAAAGGACAACAGGGTGGATAAAACAATTCCCGCCGATGCGAACTGTGTATCGCTGTTGAGTTGTGAGGAGAGGACGACGATGGCCGGCGAGGTGGGCAGGGCGAAAAAGAGCATACCTACCTGAAAAGAAAGCCGCGATGCATCGAAAAGGGTGAGAAAGAACCACCCGGCCATAGGCAGGCAGAGCAGCTTGACGATCGCCGCCAGAGAGGAATGCCCAAGGTGTTGCCGTAACGATTTGAGGGTCAGGGTCCCGCCGACGGACAACAGGGCCAGGGGCAGGGCCACCATGGCGGCCAGGCGGAAGGTGTTGTCCAGGAAAATTGGAAAATTTCCGATGGTGCGGGCATAGGCCATTCCCGCCAGGCACCCCACGATCAGCGGGTTGGAGACCAGGGCCCGCAGGGTGATTAGAAGACGCCGGCGGGCATCGAAATCCTGACCGGAAAACCAGATCAGGGTGGAAACGGCCAGCACGTTGATGAAAGGGATCAGAAAGCCGATCAGAATGCCGAACCGGGCCACCCCGTCCTCGCCCAGGGCGTTCATGATTACGGCCATGCCCACGTAGGTGTTGAACCGATAACAGGTCTGGGAAAAAGAGCCGGCCGCGAAGGATGTCACGCCAAAGCATTTGATGCACAGGGCGCTGATCAGATAAATGACCAGGACGGCGCAGATGGCGGCCAGGATCAGGTCCAGGGTTCCGGTGTCCATGGCCGGCGCCGATCCGATCTTCCAGAAGAGCATGGCCGGAAAAAAAATATAATACACCAGCCGGTCCGAGGCTTTGAGAAAGGCCTCGTTGGTCAGGTTGATCCGTTTAAGCAGTGTTCCCAGGCCAACCAGGGCAAACACCGGGAAAAGATTGTTCAGGATGACCATGTCAATCAGATCCTATCGCAGCGCAGACCGCTCAGTTGCGCTTCCAATGCTTCGTCCATCTGATCGATGAATCTGGAAAGCGGGAATTCCCGGTTGCACTGTGGACAACGAAAGGTGACCGCCGTGCAGGTTCGCTTGAGAACCAGTGGCTGTCGGCAGTTGTCGCAGCAAGGTTTTTTGTCGTTCATTCTTTTTTCCCTCGTGTATGGGGCCGATACTACTCAAGTGGTAAACGCAAGCCTGTCTTTTCATCGGAAGGACTTATGCCATATGATCATGGTTGGCAAGGGCCTTGATGGCGATTGACAATGCTTGCTAATTAGGCAATGAAATATATTGGTTTGTCAAACGTATCATTTAAAGTAAGGGACTCGCGATGCAACCTTTGATCTGTCAGGGATTCACCACCGGCGGAGTGGCCGCCGGGATCAAGAAAAACAAAGACCTGGATCTGGGCCTTCTGGTGTCGGATCGTCCGGCCAGCGTGGCGGCGATGTTTACCAACAACAAGGTTCAAGCCGCACCCGTAAAACTGGACCGCCAGCGGGTTCGATCCGGCGTGGCGCGAGCCGTGGTGGCCAATTCCGGCAACGCCAATTGTTATAACGGAAAGGACGGCATGGAAGCGGCCCTGGCCGTGAGCGCCGCCGCCGCCCAAGCGGTGAATATCCCCGAAGATCAGGTGCTGGTGGCGTCCACGGGGGTTATCGGTCAACCGTTTCCCGTTGACAAGGTCGTCGATGCCATTCCGGGATTGGTGAAAGGGCTGCGCCCGGCGGGGGTTACCGATCTGGCCAAGGCGATCATGACCACGGACACGGTTCCGAAAATGGCGGCCCGTGACGGCCAGGTGGACGGTGTGGCCTACCGCGTCGTTGGCGTGGCCAAGGGGGCGGGTATGATCCGGCCGGACATGGCGACCATGCTTTGTTTCATCATGACCGATGCCGCCATCGCCGTGGAGGATTTGAAGCCCATGCTGATGCAATCCGTGGATGGCTCCTTCAACCGGATGACCATCGACGGGGACACCAGCACCAACGATACGGTGATCCTCTTGGCCAACGGCGCCTCCGGGGCGGTTGTCGCTTCCGAAGCGGACAAGGAAGCTTTTCAGCGGATTCTGGATGACCTTTTGCTGGATCTGGCGCGTCAGCTGATCGCCGACGGCGAGGGCGTCACAAAGATGGTAGAGTTGACGGTCAAAGGCGCGCGCTCGGATGAGGACGCATACAAAATCGCCGACACCATTGCCCACTCCCCCCTGGTTAAAACCGCCTTTTTCGGGGAAGATGCCAACTGGGGGCGGATCATCGCCGCCGCCGGGAGAGCCGGTGTGGACCTCGATCCGGATTGCCTGGATCTTGATTTCGACAAGGTGCGCATGGTTGAAAACGGCTTGTACTGTGGCCCGGACGCGGAAACCCAGGCCACTGCGGTGATGAAAAAACCGGCCTTTTGGGTTACTCTGGACCTTCATTTGGGAACGGGCCGGGCCAGGATGCTGACCTGCGATTTTTCCGTTGATTATGTAAAAATAAACGCGGATTATCGATCCTAATAAAATGGCACAAATCCGGCTGCAAAAATTTCTGGCCGACGCCGGAGTCTGCTCCCGGCGCAAGGGCGAGGCGTACATCCTTGGCGGACGGGTGGCGGTCAATGGAAGCGTGACCACTGTGTTGGGCACCAAGATCGATCCGGAAACGGACACGGTTCATCTTGACGGCCGGCCGGTGACCCCTGCCGAGAAAAACGTTTATATCATGCTCAACAAGCCGGCCGGCATCGTTTCCAGTTGCGAGCATCGCGGCGAGCCCGTGGTGACGGATCTGGTGGATCTGCCCCAGCGCCTTTTCCCGGTGGGCCGGCTGGACAAGGATTCCACCGGCCTGCTTCTGCTTACCAACGATGGACGGATTCATCACCGGCTTTCCCATCCTTCCTTTGACCATGAAAAGGAGTACGATGTGACCGTGGAGCGGCCCGTTGACGATAAGGCTCTGAATAAGATGGCAACCGGGATTTTCCTGGACGGCGCCATCACCCGTCCGGCGCGAGTCACCCGGGTTTCCGGAAAACGCTTCCGAATTGTTCTGATGGAGGGCAAAAACCGGCAGATCCGCCGCATGGTTCGCAAGGTGGGTAGCCGGGTGGTGCGTTTGAATCGCATCCGGGTGGCGGACCTCAAGCTGGGCAACCTTGCCGGCGGGACCTGGCGGTATTTGAGCGGGGATGAACAGCGGCGGTTGTTGGTAAGGTTAGGATTGAAATAAAACAAAATGCATTTCGAAGGCCCCATCTATCGTCCCCCCAGTGAAGCCGATTCCCTGCTGGTCCAGGCCACGCTGGGCTGCCCTCACAACCGTTGCACCTTTTGCATGGTTTATAAAAATGGCCCCCGCTACCGGGAGCGTCCCGTGCCTGACATCATCGCCGACTTGGACGAGGCCCGGCAGATATACGGCAGCGGCGTGAAAACCCTCTTTTTCCCGGCGGGCAATACGATTGCCATGCGAACCGACAATCTGTGCCGCATTTGTGAACATGCCCGCGGGATTTTTCCTGATTTGCAGCGGATCACGGTTTACGGCTCCAGCCAGTATATTCACCAAAAAGGCCCGGAAGGGCTCAAGCGGCTGGCGGATGCCGGGTTGACCCGCATTCATGTGGGGCTTGAATCGGGCGATAATGAGATACTGAGGGCGATACAAAAAGGAACCACCGCAAAGCAGCAGATCGAGGCCGGTATCTGGACCCGGGAGGCCGATATCCAGTTGAGCGTTTACGTGATCCTTGGTATCGGAGGCATGGCGCGTTCCCAAAACCATGCCGAGCGCACCGCCGAGGTCATCAACCAGATGCAGCCGGATTTCATTCGGTTGCGGACCTTTGTGCCCAAGATCAATACACCCTTGCTCAATTGTGTGCAAAACGGTACCTTTAGGCTGTTGGGGCCCCATGATGTGTTGAAGGAGACGGTTTGTCTGCTGCGGCTTTTGGATACCCGATCGAAACTGCGCAGCGATCACTATACCAACTATATCAATAATTGAGGGGACGCTGCCCGACTGCCGGAGCACTTTGTTGGAGCAGGTTGAGGCTGCCTTGAAACGTCCCGAATCCGAATTCAGGCCTTTTTTCATCGGCCATGAATAGGTCGGTCGATGATGGAACAATTAAAAACCAAATAAACTGGAGAAGAACGCTGGTGGTGACTTTTGAAGGGTTGGCAGCAAAACAAGAGAAAATTGCCGTTGTGGGCTTGGGGTACGTGGGACTGCCGCTGGCCATTCATCTTTCCCGGCATTTCGATGTGGTGGGCTACGATTACAATGCCAAACGTATCGCCGAACTGAATTCCGGAAAAGACCGCACCCTTGAAGTGTCGGACGAGGAGATGGCCGCCGCAACGGTCACTTATACCGACGATGCCGGGATGCTTAACTCATGCCGGCTGATCATCGTGGCCGTGCCCACCCCCATCGACCAGTACCGCACCCCCGACCTGACGCCGCTACAGGGTGCATCCCGCACCACGGGCCAAAATCTGGCCAAGGGCAGTTGTGTCGTCTTCGAGTCCACGGTTTACCCCGGGGCCACGGAAGAGGTTTGTGTGCCCATTCTCGAAAAGGAATCCGGACTGACCTTCGGGACGGATTTTACCGTCGGCTATTCGCCGGAACGGATCAACCCCGGGGACAAGATTCACACAGTCGACAAGATCATGAAGATCGTGTCCGGCTCCGACGAAGCCACCGCCAGGATGCTGGAAAAAGTATATGGAAGCGTGGTCAAGGCCGGCATTCATCTGGCCCCCACCCTGAAGGTGGCCGAGGCCGCCAAGGTGATCGAAAACACCCAGCGCGACCTCAACATTGCCCTGATGAACGAGCTTTCCATGATTTTCGACATCATGGATATCGATACCCTGTCCGTGCTGGAAGCCGCCGGTACCAAATGGAATTTTCTTCCTTTTCGACCCGGCCTGGTGGGCGGTCACTGCATCGGCGTCGATCCTTACTATCTGACCTTCAAGGCCGAATCCATCGGCTACCACCCTGAAATGATCCTAGCCGGCCGGCGCGTTAATGATGGCATGGGCAAAACACATCGCCGAACGGTGTGGTCAAGTTGATGATTGCCCAGGGCCGGCAGATCAACCATACGCGGGTGGGGATGCTCGGCCTTACCTTCAAGGAGGATGTGCCCGATTTACGCAACACCCGCGTGGTGGACATCATCGCCGAGCTTGAGGATTACGGCATCGAGGTAATTGTCCATGACCCCATGGCCGATCCCTCCGAGGCCAAGGCCTATTACGGCATTGACCTGAAATCCCTTGATGCTTTTGACGGTGTGGATGCCCTGGTTATGGCTGTTTCACATGCGGTTTACTGCGAAATGGGACTTACCGGCCTGGCGGCATTGTGCAAAAAGGATCAGCCGCCGGTAGTCGTGGATGTGAAAAGCGTATTCGATCCGAAAACGGCTGACGATGCGGGGATCGTCTACTGGCGGTTATAGCCTTCATGGGGACTGCCCTGGTGGTGGAGATCCCATGCGTACAACCCACAAGAGAAAGTCTGACCCGCCGTGCCCCAGACCGTTACCCTTTCGCTTTCCCCCGCCAGGCAGCCGATCCCCAAGAGATTGCCAAGGAATTGAGCAAAAAAGGTCGGGCCGGGTGTGAATGTGGACCGCCATGTCGTTACCCGGCGGTCCATCGACGCCCGTAAACGTCCGATCCGCGTGAATCTGAGTGTGAATGTTTATTCCGATGGCGAAACCGTTTTGCCCCCACTTCCCGAAGTCATCTATCGGGATGTTAGGCAAGGCGCCGCCGGTAGTGATCGTTGGCGCCGGACCGGCGGGTCTGTTCGCGGCCCTGCGGTTTATGGAACTGGGATTGCGTCCCATTGTTCTGGAGCAGGGAAATCCGGTCGAATTACGCCGCAAGGATGTGGCGGCTCTCAATCGGTGCGGGATTCTCGATCCGATCTCCAATTACGCCTTTGGCGAGGGCGGCGCCGGCACCTTTTCCGACGGCAAGCTTTACACGCGCTCAAAAAAAAAGGGGGACCATCGACGCGTCCTGCAGCTTTTTTGCCTCCATGGGGCCGATCCGGCCATTCTGATCGAGGCCCACCCCCATATCGGGTCCAACCGCTTGCCCGGCATCGTCCAGGCCATGCGCGAGACCATTGTGAATTATGGCGGCGAAATCCATTTTCAGCAAAAGGTGACGGGACTGAAGATCCAGGATGGCCGGGCCACGGGTGTCCGTCTTGAAGATGGCGGCGGTGTTGACGGTCGCGCCGTGATCCTGGCCACCGGCCACAGTGCCCGGGATATTTATCGGGTGCTAATGGAAACCGGCGTTGCCCTTGAGGCCAAGGGATTTGCCATGGGGGTGCGCGTGGAACATCCCCAGGCCATGATCGACCGCATTCAATACCATGGTGAGCCGCGCGGAGAATACCTGCCGGCGGCCACCTATCGGCTTGTTCAGCAGGTGGATGGCCGCGGTGTTTACAGCTTCTGCATGTGCCCGGGCGGTTTCATTGTACCGGCATCAACCGAAGAGGATGCGCTGGTGGTCAACGGCATGTCCTTTGCCAAACGTAACGGTCCATATGCCAATGCCGGTATCGTGGTGGAAATCGCCCTGGAGGATATTCCGGGGCTGTCGGTGAAAGATCCCCTGGCTGGAATGGCCTTTCAGCAGACTCTGGAGCGGTTGGCTTTTCAACATGGGAGCGGGGGTGTCGTGGCGCCGGCCCAGCGCATAGACGATTTTATCGCCGGCCGAATCTCGACAACCTTGCCGGATTGTTCCTATCCGCCCGGCGTGGCCACCTCGAACCTATCGGATTGGCTTCCCCATAGTATCACAAGACGGTTACAGGCCGCGTGCAAAGCGTTCGACCGTAAAATGAAAGGCTTTGTTACCGGTGAAGCCGTCGTCGTTGGGGTGGAGTCGCGAACCTCCTCGCCGGTGAGAATCCCTCGCGATTCCATTTCCCTGCAACACATCGGGCTTGCCGGGCTGTTCCCCTGTGGCGAGGGTGCCGGTTATGCCGGCGGCATCGTCTCCTGCGCCGTGGATGGGCAACGCTGCGCCGAAGCTGCGGCCCGTTGGCTTACGAATTGACCAGAGGATGTAATTAGTATTTCAATTTGCGGCGGGATGTTTTAAATTTCATAGTGCGTTTTTCGATCTATAACCACCGGGTAACCGCATTTTGAATGGAGAAAAACAATGCCTCAAAATATTCTGACCATTGGCGGCGCCCAGGGCCGGCTGGTCGTTCATCCAGGTTCCATGGGCAACCGCCACGGGCTGGTGGCCGGCGCCACGGGCACGGGCAAGACCGTGACCCTGCAAGTCCTGGCCGAGGGGTTCTCCCGCATGGGTACTCCGGTTTTCGCCGTGGATGTCAAGGGCGATCTTTCCGGTATTGCCGCCGCCGGAACGCCCCACGCCAAGATAGACGAGCGTCTCGGCCGCATACCGCTGCCCGATTACCGGCAGCAACCCTGCCCGACCCTGTTTTGGGACATGGATGGAGAAAAGGGCTCGCCGGTGCGTACCACCATTTCGGAAATGGGGCCGTTGCTGCTTGGCAACCTGCTGGACCTGAACGATACCCAGACCGGCATTTTGTACGCCGGCTTCGATATTGCCGACGACCAGGGAATGTTGCTTCTGGATCTGAAAGATTTACGTGCCTTGCTGGCCTGGATGGGTGATAATGCCAAAACCTTGCGGGACGAATACGGCAACATGAGCAGCGCCAGTCTGGGCGCCATTCAACGGCGCTTGCTGGTTTTGGAAGAGCAGGGCGCCGAGCGGTTTTTCGGCGAGCCGGCCCTTGAACTGGAAGATCTGATGCACACCGATTTTTCCGGTCGGGGGGTGATCAGCATCTTGGATGCCGGCCGGTTGATCAACAATGCGCCGCGGGTATATGCCGCCTTTTTGTTGTGGCTTCTGGCCGAATTGTTCCAACAATTGCCCGAGAGCCGGCGATTTGCCGGCACCCAAACTGGTTCTTTTTTTCGATGAAGCCCATTTGCTTTTCAAACGGGCGCCCAAGGCGCTTCTGGAAAAAATCGAACAGGTGGTGCGCCTGATCCGTTCCAAGGGGGTGGGGGTCTATTTCATCACTCAGAACCCTGCGGATTTGCCTGAACCTGTTTTGGGGCAGCTGGCGCTCAAGGTTCAGCATGCTTTGCGGGCTTTCACCCCCAAGGACCGCAAAAGCATCCGTGCCCTGGCTTCATCTTTTGTGCCCAATCCGAAATTCAGCACGGAGGATGCGATTCCAGCCCTGGGTATTGGCGAGGCCCTGGTTTCCGTGCTGGATGAAGACGGACGGCCCCTGCCGGTTCAGAAGACGCTCGTAGCGCCGCCCGAAGGCCGCATCGGTCCGCTTTCGGATGACGAGCGCCAGGCCCTGATCGAGCGATCCTTTGTGCGCAGCCGCTATGATACCGCCGTGGATCGCTATTCCGCCTATGAAATGCTTAAAAAACGGGCCGAAGCGGCGCAGGTACAAGAGGAGCAGCGCCTCAGGGAGATGGAAATGGAAAAACAGCAGCGCCAGGCCCAGCGGCGCCGTTCGAGTGGCCGCTCCCGTCAGACGGTGGGCGAGGCGATGCTCAAAAGCGCCGCCCGTTCCATTGGCAGTACGCTTGGCCGAAAAATTATTCGCGGGGTGTTGGGATCAATCTTTGGCGAGCGTTAGAAACTGTTTGGAAATGTCTTCCAGTCCAACATCTATCAACAAAAAGGTGAACGAGAATAGCGTTGTTTAATCCTTTTTCCATTTTGTTTCGAACCCTCATCCTCGAGGTGCTGCCGCCGTTTGTCATCAATCTGGCGTTTTTCTCTTTCATCTTTTTGATGAAGGAAATCCTCGAAATCACCGACATGATCGTCAACCAGCGGGTTGGTGCCGGCGCGGTTGGCCTGCTTCTGATCTACATGATGCCCTATTTTCTCCAGTATGTAATTCCCATGTCGGTGATGATGGCTGTTTTGCTGGCCACCTTGAGGATGTCCGGCGACAATGAGATCATTGCCCTCAAGGCGGGCGGGGTGAGTATTTACCGCCTTGTTCCGCCGGTGCTTTGCTTTGGCTTGTTCGGCATGGCGATTACCGCCTACATGACCATTCTGGGGGTGCCCCAAAGCGCCGACCGGTTCAAAACCCTGCTGTTTGACGTGGCCACCGCCAACCTGAACGTGAGCCTCAAAGAGCGAACCTTCAACGACAGCTTCAAGAAGATCATGCTTTACGTCAATCGCATCGATCCCCAGACCAAGGAGTTGCATCAGGTGTTGATCGAAGATGGTCGGACCGCCGGCGTCAACAACACCGTCATCGCCAGCCGCGGCAAGCTGGCCGGTGATCCCGAGGCGATGATTTACCACCTGCGGCTATACAACGGAACCATCAATCAGATGAATATTGCCGACCGGTCCACCCACGCCATCGATTTCGCGACCTACGATATCCGCCTGGACCTGCGGGACGTCATTTCGTCTCCGGCCGCGGTCGGTAAACGGCCCGCCGAGATGAGCATTGCCGACCTCAATGCGTATTTGCAAAAGGTCAGGGGTGACAAATCGGAGTATTACGGTGGTCTGTTGCATCTTTACAAGAAATTTTCCATTCCGGTTGCTTGCCTGGCCATGGGGCTTTTGGCGCTGCCCCTCGGGATTCAGGCCAAAAACGCTAAAAAGGCTTTCGGGATCGGGTTGGGCCTTTTTTTCTTCCTCCTTTACTATCTGTTGTTGTCCATGGGCACCGCGCTTGGGGAAAATGGGAAGCTACCTCCGGTGATCGGCATGTGGATGCCCAATGTTATCCTGGGCGGGGTCGGAGTTATGCTGCTGATCGCCTCGGCCAGGGGAAAAGACGATTCCTCTGAATTTCCTGACGCCCCTGGTGGACGGTGCCATCCGGCTGGTTAAGAGAAAATGACAATCCTTTACCGATATGTGACCCGCGAAATTCTGACTGCCTTTTGCATCGTACTGGTGGCGGTGATGAGTATTTATCTGGCCGTCGATTTTATCGAGAAGATCGACAATTTCATGGAGGCCGGTGTATCTGCCTGGCGCTGTCTGATCTACCTGGCCTATAAGTTGCCGTTCATTGCCGTTCAGATCGCGCCGGTGGGGTTTTTGCTTTCGATCCTGATCGCCCTCGGGATGATGAGCAAGAACAACGAGATCATCGCCTTGAAAAGCTGCGGCATCGGCAAGGATCGGCTGATAAAGCCCACCTTCATGCTGGGGCTTTGTTTTTGCGCGGCCCTTTTTATTACCGCCGATCGAATCGTTCCTGCATTTATGGCCAAGGCCAATCAGATCTGGCTTCAGGAAGTTCGCAAGAGAAATATATATGCTTCCAAGACCAATGATATCTGGATGCGGGCCGCGCGCCGGATCATCCATATCAAGCAATACGCACCCGAGGAAAAAAAGGTTTCGGGAATCACGATTTATGTATTCAACGACGATTTCCGGCTGATCCGGCGCATCGATGCCCGTACCGGCCATTTCGCGGAGGGGCGCTGGCAGCTGACGGAGGCGATTGTTCAGATTCTTGACAAGCAGACGGGCGTCTACCAGGTCAAGATGGACCCGGCGCTGGCCGTTGATATTGATCTCAATCCCGAGGACCTCGCCCAGGCCGCCAAACGATCGGACGAGATGGGGTTGGCCGAGCTTGGCCGCCACATTGAAAAGGTGGAGCGTGAAGGCTATGGCGCGGCCCGTTTTCGGGTCGACTACCATAGTAAAATCGCCACCCCCTTCGTGTGCCTTTTTCTGAGTTTGCTTGGCCCGGCCATCGCCCTCAGGGGGAAATTGCGTGAAGGCATGCCGGTAAGCATTACCTATGGCCTGGGGATTACGTTTTTGTTCTGGATTTTCAACAGCCTGTGTCTTGCCCTGGGGTATGCCGAAATTCTGCCACCGGTGGTGGCCGCCTGGATTGCCAACCTGGTTTTCTCCTGCGTGGCAGGGGCGCTTTTGTTCAGTACCGGCTGAGCATGAATGGGCGCAGAACCAACCATCTACGATTGCGGTTTCTAATATGAAAGCGGTTTTTTTATTATATAATGCCTTGATGATTGCTTTGGCCTGCCTTTGCTGCCCGCTTTGGCTGCCGTTGGTCTGTCTGCGTGAAAAATATCGCAAAACCTTTCTCGGGCGATTGTGGATGCAGGGCCTGGAAAACTCATTGGCCTCCACCGAGGTGTGGATTCATGCCCTCTCGGTGGGTGAGGTGTTGTCGGCCGAACCGCTGGTCAAGGCGCTGGCCGGTAAGTACGGGGCAGAAAACCTGGTTTTCACGGCCTCGACCCATACCGGCCATCAAACCGCCATGCGGGTGATCGCCCCCCATGTGCGAGCGGTGAGGCATTTTCCCTATGATACCCTGTTTTCCGTTAACCGGGCCTTGAGAGTCGTCCGGCCGCGCAAGATTGTGATTGTGGAAACCGATTTGTGGCCGAATTTTTTATTTCGCCTAAACAGGTGTCGGATTCCGGTCTACTTGGCCAACGCCAGGCTTTCGGGCCGTTCCTACCGCGGATACAAACGCATCGCTTTTGTCATGCAGCCGATTTTCTGTATTTTCAGGCGAATTTGTGTACAGGCCGAAAGGGACAGAGAACGTTTTCTGGACCTTGGCCTGCCGGCCGGTAAGGTGGTCCTTGCGGGAAACCTGAAATTCGATCAGCCACCGGTCACCCTGCCCGATGACGAGCGTGGTCGGTTACAGGCGGCACTTGGCCTGCGGGCCGGAGAACCCGTGTGGGTTGCCGGAAGCACCCATCCCCATGAAGAAGAAATCCTTGGCAGGGCCTTGCTGAAAGTTCGCGAATACGGGGTTGACGTCGCGCTGATCATCGCGCCGCGGGACCCGAAGCGGGCCGACGATGTCTGCGATGCTTTTCGTCGATTGGGCCTTGAAGCCATAACCCTGGGCCGGCTCGAAAACCGGGAACGTCCATCCGGAGCCGTGGTGGTGATCGATCGTATCGGCATCCTGCGCCGGCTATACGCCTTGGCGGATGTGACCTTCGTGGGCGGCAGCCTGGTGAACGAAGGCGGCCATAATCCGCTGGAGCCCGCCTCGGTAGCCAGGCCTGTTCTGTTCGGTCCCCATACCGACGATTTTGATTGGATTTCCAGGACCCTTGAACGGGCAGGGGGGGCGCTTCGCGTATCCGATGCCGAACAACTTGGGGCGGAAATTGAAAAATTGTTAAAGGATAAACCGAAGCGCGACCAGATCGGCAATCTCGCCTATGGGGTTTTCGAATCACACCAGGGGGCGGTGGCGCGGACGCTGACCATTGTTGGAGAACAGTCACGGTGACCCATCATATAGATCGCATAAGGGCGTCCATCGAGGCGATCACCAGGAAGCCGGGGCCATCCCCTTTTTTTTCGCTTGAAACGCCTTTGTTTCTCTTGTCTATTTTATACGGCGGTGTAATGGCCGTGCGGGCCACGCTTTACCGAAAGGGCCTGCTGGCATCCCGAAAGCTGCCTTGCCGCGTGATTTCCATCGGCAATATCGTCGCCGGCGGAACGGGGAAAACGCCGTTCACCATCTTCACGGCCCGCACGCTTCAAGAAATGGGAAAACGGGTGGTCGTGATTTCCCGGGGCTATCGGGGCGAAATGGAAAAAAACGGAGGTATCGTCAGCGATGGATCGACCCTCCTGGCCGGGCCGGAAGAGGCGGGTGACGAGCCTTACTTGATGGCCGCTTCTTTAAAAGGTATTCCCGTCGTGGTCGGTGCCGACCGGTTTCAAGCCGGTTGCTTGGCCATCGAACGCTTCAAACCCGATGTCATTGTCCTGGACGATGCGTTTCAGCATTTGCGGCTGAAGCGCGATCTCGATATCGTTTTGTTGGACCGTCGCCTCCCGCTGGGAAACGGCTATCTGCTTCCCCGGGGGCGGCTGCGTGAGCCGGTGTCCGCCCTTGATCGGGCGCACGGCTTTGTTTTTACCCGCAGCGATGCCGCCGCCGATGCGCGGCCATTGCCTTTCCGGCTGTCCCGTCGGCCGGCCTTTTACGGCATTCATATCCCCACTGCAAAAATGGTTACTTCTTCAAATGCGGCGTGCACGGAAAAAGATGCGGACGTCCTTCCCTTTTCCGGTAAAAAAGCGGGCGCTTTTTCCGGACTTGCCGATAACGCCCAGTTTTTTGCTTCCTTGAAAGCCTACAGATGCTTACTTGTCCATGAAACAGCCTTTGACGATCATCATCGCTACCAGAAGCGGGATCTGGAACAAATTGTTAACGCAACACTGGATCGGGGGGGGGAAGTATTGATAACCACCGCCAAGGATTGGGTCAAAATCGAGCCTTTTTACTGTTGGTCCCTGCCGGTAATCGCCGTTGATGTCCATATGGGCTTGACGGATGATCCGACCCGTTTTTCTTCTTTTCTGTCTTCCGCATTGAATATTTTTAGCCGTCATTTATTGTAGGTGTTTAAGTTTTTTAATAGTTGTATGAGATACTATTAAAAAAATTAAACCTGATTAATGAATGGCGTTTTGTTTTACTTCTTCTTTGCTGCCTTTTTGTCTTTTTAATTTCTATTGATCCACGAATGGTAAGCGTTCAGGAATGTTTCTGCGGTTTTCTGGGTGTTTTGGCATGTTGCTTGTAGTACTGTTTTCGGCGTTTGGATAAAACCATCTAATGGAGGTTGAAAATGCGGTGTGAAGACGATTCGGTAATAAATCATACCGGGACGTGGCGCGAGCGAGGGGTAAAATGCGCCGGAGCCGCCAACGTATCGGCCTCCCCGGCCGGGTTCACCCTCATGGAATTGATGGTGATAATAGCGATAATCGGCATTCTTACGGCGGTTGCCACACCCAACGTGATTTCCTGGCGCAACAATGCCCAACTGAATGGCGCCGTCCGGGAGGTCAAAGCGGCCATCGAAAACGTGCGCATGGCCGCCATCAAAAGTAATTTGGATGCCTCGTTGACCTTTGACGGAACCCGGACTTTTACCACACAGACCCAGGAGCTCGTCGGCGGCACCCCCAATACCAAAACCGTCAATCATCAACTGGCGCCTAACGTAACGGTGGCCGACAACGCCGGCGGGACGTTGACCTTCAACAGTCGGGGCATGACCGCCAACATGATGATGATAACCGTTACCCGTGGGGGTTCGTCACGGACGATCACCGTGGCAATTACGGGTAGTTCCAGAGTGAACTGAGTCTACTCTCATAAGGTGATAGGAAATATGCAACCAACCCGAGAAAATGGTTTTACCCTCGTCGAACTGCTGGTGGCCATTGCCATTGCCTCCATCGTCTTGGCTGCTGTGGTTTCGGCCTATTTTGTCCAGGTGCGTGGTAAAAATACCCAGGAAGTCCTCACCGACATGAATGATGCGTCCCGCGCGGCCCTGGAGATCATGGTCAACGAAATTCGTATGGCCGGGTTTGACCCTGAGGACACCGCCGTTGCCGGCTTTCTGGTTGCCCTTTCGGACGAGGTTCGTTTTACCATGGATATCGGTAACGGTGCTACCTATCTGTCGGACGGTGACACCACCGACAGCAATGAAGATGTACACTATAGAATCAATACCTTGAATGCATTGGGACGGCAGACCAATGGGGCGGGTGGGTTTCAGCCCCTGGTGCCCAACGTGGACGCCCTGGATTTCGTCTATTTCGATGGTAATGGAAACATTCTTGCCACACCCGTGACCGGTAATAACCTGGACAACATCCGTTCAATTGAAGTCACCATCGTAGCCAGGGCCGAAGACGCTTTGACCGGTGCGCACACCGATAATACCGTGTACCAGAATCAACAGGGCCAGACGATATTCACGGCCCCCGGTGACCACCTGCGGCGGTTTCGCCTGACCACCACCGTTACCTGCCGCAATATGACCGGTATTTGATGGTGGGGTGTAAATAGGAAGGAGAACAGTAACCATGTCATGCTCAAGGCTTCTGACCAATAGCTCGGGGTTCACGATTCTCGAAGTGCTTATCGCCATGGCAATTTTTTCCATCGGGCTCTTGGCCGTAGGCGCCCTTCAAACCCGATCCCTGGTGGAGACCGGTGACGCGGCCAAAAAAACCGAGGCCTGGACCGCCTTGGAGCAGCAGGTGGATGAACTCAAGCAGATGGATTTCTATGCGGATGACCCGCCCACCACGTTTCCAGCTGATCTAATGGATAACGGCTCAACCTGGCATACGCAAAATTACCTCGACAATCGTTACACCGTCCATTGGCTGGTGGATGACGACAATCCCTTAGGAACCCAAACCGCGGCGGTCATCGCCAATGTGCCCAGCGGAACCTATACGGTTTGCAAAACCATTACCGTGGTGATCACCCGGGCCGGTGATGATCCCGATGTTCAAAGCGAGAGACTGGGAGCGGTGGAGTTCATCAAAACCTGGGCGGCTACGGGCCTTCCGCCGGGATAAACCGATGCAGGCCGAAAGCGCGCACATATTCAAGCAATCTGCCGGAGGGGGGCAGAGCAATGAACAGGCAATGCAAAAATCAACAACCGGTTCCACCCGAGGAACCTGTCATCCGCCATCCGCTTGCCAATCAGGACGGATCGGTGATCGTGCTGGTCATCATGGTGCTGGCCATCATGACCGTGATCGGGATTGTCAGCTCCGATACGGTGGTCACGGAAAACTTCATCATCCGCAACGTGGGCATCAAGAAGCAGAACGAAAACCTGGTCGAGTCTGCATTGATGCAGGGGTTGCAGGAATTCATGCATCTTGACACCAATAACCCCGCTAATTTTGATGCGGCGGCGGTGGTCTGGATCACCAACCAGAATGATGTGCCCACGGTTGCAAACCCCCTGCCCGACAGTGCCCGCTGGTACGAGAGAAGCTTCACCGGCCCCTGCCTGAATACGAACAATTCCAATGCGGCAAGCAGTCTTGCCTTGTTAAACGCCAGGGGGGAGGCCGGCAACGGTAATCTGCGCTATGGCGTGATCGGTTTTGGAAATGTCGATGGTGAAATACCCTGCAATGGCACGGACCCTTGCTGGCGCAGGGGGCGCATCGTGGCGGAATATGCTTCCGTGGATGGCGGCGGCGACGACAATGGTTTCGGGTTAATGCGCATGGAAATCGGCGTAAAACGCTTTTGGTAACTGATTCTTTCATCGGGGCATGGCGGCGCTTGGCGCTTCACAATAGGCCCCGGTAAGCCAATGGCAAAATGAAAGGCAGGTTAGATATGAAGTCATCTGTTTTTTTCGGCAAAGCGTCAAGGCTAATGAGACTGGTTTCGGCGGTGGCAATTTTTCTTGCCATATCGATGTCGGGGGGAACAACCCGGGCGTCGTGCATAACGCTGGCGGATATTCCCCTGGATACCCTGCAGGAGGCCGCACCGGGGTTGATCATGTTTGTGATCGACGATTCGGGAAGCATGGGGTGGCGCTACATATACCCGCCGGGTGGCAGTTATGCCGGTAATAATTTGTCAAGTACGCGCTGGGCAAGCCAATGGTCGGGATACAACGGCATTTACTACGATCCGACCGTCGATTACACGCCCTGGCCCGGGTATTCGGATGCCAATCCCGACAATCCCAGGATAAATCCGACGAGCACCGGCACTTATAATCTGACCAACACCACGTACATATCTTCGACCTTACGCATCGCCTACCGTCATTATTATGTGCGAAACGCCAATGGTACATTCCTAATCAATCTTAACGGTTCGCTCGCTTATTACCGGGTCAATCTGGACGATCTCGCCGATATGCTCGAAACTGTCAACTCCTCCAAGCTCACCCAGATTACCGCCGCACAGGCGACCACCGCCGGCATCGTCACCGGGCGGACCTATGCCGAAGAATGCCAGAATTTCGCCAATTGGTATTCTTATTACAGCACCCGTATAAACAGCGCCAAGAGCGCCATCGCAGATGTGATCAATACGTCCAGCCAGGTTTTCATCGGTTTGATGTTCATCAACAGAAGCTGGATGGACGTGCCGCTGCTGCCCGTCAATGTCACCCTCGACGGCACCACCTACGATGAGTCGGCTACTTTGATGAACACGCTTTTGGTGAGTTATTACGCCAGTGGCGGAACACCCTTGCGTGACGGCCTGAAAAGGGCCGGCAGGTATTTTCAGGGAGATATCGATAACACTTCCTCCAACTACCTGGCGGATTTTCAGAACTCAAGCACCTATCCGTATTTCAAGGCCGATTACGGCGGCGCCTGCCAGCAGGCCTTCACCATTTTGTTTTCGGACGGCTTTTACTATGGCTCGGTTTCCGGTGTAAACAACGCCGATGGTGATAACAACACGGCTTACGATGGCCCTCCGTTTGGCGATACCAGAAGCAATACCCTGGCGGACGTGGCCATGTATTATTACGAAAGGGACCTCAACAGCTCACTATCGAATTTCGTTCCCGAGACCACCATTGACCCAGCCGATCACCAGCACATGGTGACCTATACCATCGCCTTCGGCGTCCAGGGCAACCTGGACCCGAACTTGTATGTGGATTGTGCCTCCGGCGGGGCTTGTCCCCCCAGCTGGCCGGCTAATACCAATGACTCGGGAAAGATCGACGACATGCTCCATGCCGCCGTCAACGGGCGGGGCGATTATATTTCGGCCGGCAACACCGCCGCGCTCAAGGCGGCGCTGAGAGCCCTGCAAAACAATATCATCACCCGCCTAGGGGCCGCGGCGTCCGTGGCCACCAACTCCGTCCAGTTGACGGAGGGCTCCAGGCTGTACATGGGAACCTACAACACCTCCAACTGGTTCGGGGAGGTGACCGCTTATGGGCTTGACACCGCTACCGGCGACGTTGACGTCGGTTTTTGGCGCGCCAGTGAAAAGGTGCCCGCCGAGAACGACCGGACGATTCTTTCATACAATGGCACCTCTGGTATTGTTTTCAAAGCCGCGAATCTTACCACCGCCCAAAAGGGCAAGCTCACCGCCGGCGGCCTGGGAACGGCAGATGAACTCGTGAATTATCTGAGGGGCGACACCTCCAACGCCGTGGCGAACGGCGGCACCCTGAGAAATCGCAGCGGCGTACTGGGCGACTTCGTGCACTCCGCACCGGCCTATTATAATAACGTGGTCTATATCGGTGCGAACGACGGCATGCTGCACGCCTTCTTTGACGCTGGCGGTGAGGAAATATTCGCCTATGTGCCCAACCTCGTGTACGACAACCTTTCCGAACTGGCCGACCCCGGCTACACGCACAAATACTTTGTGGACAACACGCCCAAGGTCGTGAACACCGGCTTGCAGCATATCCTGGTCTGCGGACTGAGGAAAGGCGGCAAGGGTTATTTCGCGCTGGATGTCACCAACCCGTTGGGCATGACGGCCGGCAACGTCCTCTGGGAATACCCCAATACTACCGACGGGGACATGGGGTATTCCTACAGCGAGGCCTTCATCGTCAGAACCCAGGCCGAAGGCTATGTGGTCGTTTTCGGCAACGGCTACGACAGCGCCAATGAAGAAGCGGTTCTGTATGTGTTGAACGCTTTCGACGGTACCCTGATCAAAAAACTGTCAACCGGCGTTACCGGTTGCAACGGGCTCTCCTCTCCGGCACTCGTTGACCTGGATTCCGATGGTTACGTGGATTACGCCTATGCCGGGGATCTGAAGGGGAATCTGTGGAAATTCGATCTCAAGGGCGCCACCAGCGCCGAGTGGGGCGTATCGTATAAAAACGGCGGCACCCCCATGCCGTTGATCACGGTTAAAAACAAAAGCGGCCAGGCCCAGCCCATCACCGCCCCACCGACACTGATGCTGGATTGTGCCAAGATGTCGGAAGGCCGCGGGTTGATGGTGTTTTTCGGCACCGGACAATACCTCAATGGTAACGATTTCGATGATGCCACCGTGCAGTCGTTGTATGGGGTGTGGGATTGGGGCCCTGTGTGGGAAGGCAAGGAGAATAACCTTAGCGCCGATGCCGACAAATACCTGGGAACGCTCGACACGGACAGGACCTTGTCCAATATGGACAGTTCCATAAGCCTGCTTGAACAGACGGTACTTTATGAAAGCGGCGAGTATCTGCTGACCTCCAATAAGGAGATTACTTATTACGATCCGGTGGAGGACATCGGATCGCACATGGGATGGGTGTTTGATCTGCCTCAAAGCAAGGAACGGTTATTGAATGACATTTTGGTGCGCAAGGGCATGGCCATCTATGTTTCCACGATTCCTTCGGATTCTCCCTGTGCCGTGGGCGGCAGTTCCGTCATCTATCAATTGAATGCCTGTTCGGGAGGCAACCCGCATATCCCCGTGTTTGATTCCAGCGGTGACGATAAGCTCACCGAGGAAGACGTGGTTACCTGGGGGGGGAGCGCCTATTTCTGGTCAGCGATGAAATCGCCGGACCGTCTCTACAGCCCGACCGAAATCGGAAGTGATGGAATGATCATACCGGATCAAAGCGGTAACCTGCATGACGAAGAATTGCCCACAAATCTTCCGGGGATGTTTTTCTGGCGGGTGCTGGAGCATTAGGCAATGCTGCCGGAGCAACAACCAACAGCAAAGGATTGAATATGAATTATACCTTATCTTTTGAAAACAAGACCTTTCAATTGTTCCGAAATGTTGTCCTGGCGGGGATCATGGTGGCGATAACCGCCACCCTGGGCATGGCCGGAGACAAGGCCGATACCGGAACCACGATTAAGTCCATCACCCCCATGACCGAGACATTGGATCTGAAGGAGATAGATGATCCCTATGACTATTTTGATGTGGTCGGATTTTTGAACCATGTGGATGGTAAACGGGTCATCATCGGTGACAGGGACCTGGTTCTGACCAATGGGGCGAGCGCGTCCGGAATGAATCTGAGCAATATCGTGGGGGCTAAGCTGAACAACGCCGGTGAGGTCGTCCTTCTGATGCTTATTTCCAACGAACCCAATTAGCGGAGGTGATTTGTATGACCACCCTGATTAAAAAAATCGTCTTGTTCGCCGGGGCCGCCCTGTTGCTGACAACGCCGGCCCTGGGCGAGTACTATCGATATGTGGATGCCAACGGGATGACGCGCTACACCGACGATCTCTCAACGGTTCCTCCGGACCAGCGCCCCAAAGTGAAAACCTATGAATCGGTTAAAAGTGATCCGGTGCGGCGAACGCCTGAAGTATCTTCCAATGCCCATGTTCAAAAGAAGGCGTCCGAGCCCAACGGCGATACCTGGTTCGAAAAGGCATCCAGCGAGGCGGACAAACTTAACCAAAAACGAAAAGATCTTGATGCCGCCTACCAATCTTTGCAAACGGAAAGGGCGGCATTGGTAAAGGAAAAGCCTACCACCAAGGCTGGAAAAAAGACGATCCGGGATTACCGGGATCGGGTAAGACGCCTGAATACCAAAATCGCGGATTATGAGGAGCGCCACGCGGCTTATCAGGAAGAGGTCGCGGCGTATAACCGGAAATATAAGAAACAATAACTTGGGCTATTAACTTTTTTAATAGTTGGCCTTGATCCTATAAAAATAGTTTAAGTTTGTCTCTCCGACTGCCGATGAAATTAGCGCCAGTTGACCGATTCGATAACATTTCTCTTTCTCGTATCCGGTTTAACAATGGGCGATTAAGAGAAATGTTGCTCGGTTTTTAAATTGTGGCGCAAGATTTGTATTGTTGTTTGCTGAAATGAGCTGCTTGCTGCGGTTAATCGAAATTTGCGGAGCGGAGGTTGAAAATGCGGAGCGGGAGCGAATCGGTCATCGATCATGTCTGTATACGGGGCGGGAATACTTCCCAGCGGCCCCATCCCTCCTTCCTTAAGGCCAATCCGGCCGGATTCACCCTGTTGGAATTGATGGTTACAATTGCGGTGATCGGCATTATTACCGCGATTGCAACACCCAACGCGATTGCCTGGCGCAACAACGCCCGGTTCAATGCCGCCGTGCGTCAGGTCAAATCCGCCATCGAAGGCGCACGTATGGCCGCCATTAAAAGCAATCTGCCTGCCACGGTGACTTTTAACGGCTCCAACACCTTTGTCACCCAAACCCGAAAAATTAGTGGAGGCGTCCCCGCGGCCAATACCGTCAGTCATCAGCTGGCGTCGGGGGTGACCGCCGGCGGTGGAACCCTGACCTTCAACAGCCGGGGCATGGCCAACAATATGACGGTGACTGTCACCAGTACCAATGGGCTATCCCGGACGATTACCTTGGAAGTCACCGGCAGCTCGCAAATCAGCTAACCTTACTTTCTCAGTGATAGAGCGATAGGAACATGCAACCAAGACGGGACAATGGTTTTACTCTCATCGAACTACTCGTGGCCATGGCCATTTCATCGATCGTCATGGCGGCCGTGGCTTCGGCCTATTTTGTCCAGGTGCGCGGCAAAAACACCCAGGAAGCTCTGACCGACATGAACGATACTGCTCGCGCAGCCCTGGAGATCATGGTTCATGAAATCCGCATGGCCGGATTCGATTCCCAGGGCACCGCCGACGCGGGGATACTGACCGCCGCCTCGGACGAGCTTCGCTTTACCATGGATATCGGCGATGGAGATCCCATGACCACTTTTGAACCGGATGGCGATGCCGACGATGCCAATGAGGATGTCCGCTATGCGATTAACGCTTCCGGAGATTTGGGGCGGGAGACCGGCGGGACCGGCGGGTTGCAGGCATTGGCCCATAACGTTGACGCCTTGAATTTCATTTATCTGGATGCGGACGGGAATATAACTGCGGCCTTGGACCAGATCCGCACCATTCAGGTCACCCTTGTGGCCAGGGCCGAAGGCGGCCTGACGGGCCAGCACACGGATAACACTGCTTATGAGAACCAACAGGGCGACGTTATCTTCACCGCTCCCGGCGATTCGTTCCGGCGGTTGCGGCTGACGACCACTATCGCCTGCCGCAATATGAATTGAAGGGGCTGAGCAACAAGGAGTAAAACAACCATGCCACGATCAAGGCTGCTTTCCAATTCTTCTGGATTTACCATCATCGAGGTGCTTGTAGCCATCGCGATTTTTTCCATAGGGCTTTTGGCCGTGGGCGCTCTCCAGGCCCGGTCCCTGATGGAGACAGGCGACGTGGCTCGAAAGACCGAAGCCTGGGCCGCGCTCGAGGAGCAGGTGACCCTGCTCAAGGAGCTCTCTTTCTATTCCGATGATCCGCCCACCACCTTCCCGGCGGATTTAACCGATACCGGCGGTTGGCATTCGGCCAACTATCTTGACGACCGTTATACCGTGTATTGGCAGGTGGATGACGACACCCCCATTGGAAAACAGAATGCAACCGTCATCGCCAATGTGCCGGCGGGGAACTATACGGTCAGCAAAACCATTACCGTGGCGGTTACCCGGGTGGGCGATGATCCGGATACCCAGGCTTTGGGGCAGGTTGAATTCGTCAAGACCTGGGCGGAAACCGGGTTGCCTTGATAAAAAGAGTATCGTTAACCGAATCCCAAAGGGACTTTGAAAATGAATAGGCAATCGATAACGCAAAAACAAATCTCAGCACAAGCCGGGGCGCCCTGTAATCCCCTTGGCAATCAGGACGGGGCCGCGATCGTTCTTGTCCTCATGGTGCTGGCCATCATGACCGTGATTGGGCTCGTCAGTTCCGATACGGTAGTCACGGAGAATTTCATCGTGCGCAATATGGGGATTAACAAGCAGAACGAAAACCTGGTTGAATCCGCGCTGATGGAGGGATTGCAAGAGTTTATGCAAATCGATGACAGCAATTCCGATAATTTCGATCCGGTCAATTCGACCTGGATCAACGATGTTGATGACAATCCTACAACAAATCCGCTTGCCGATAACAACCGCTGGTACGAGACAGCGTTTCAGGGCCGTTGTCTGAACACGGGCAATTCCAATGAAGCCAACAGCCTGAATTTGCTTGCCACCAGGGGGGAAGCCGCCAACGGTAATCTTCGCTATGCCGTGATTGGTTATACGCCCGTTGATCTTGGATCCAGCGGTAGCGAGAGTCTCGTGGTGGGTTCAGATCCTGTCTGGTACGCGGGCCGCATCGTGGCGGAGTACGTTTCCACGGACGCAAGCGATGACGACAACGGCTTTGGTCTGTTGCGAATGGAGATCGGTGTCAAGCGTAAATGGTAACGGACTGTTTTCTCGGTCGGGGAGATGCCCGGTATGGCATTGACCGACCAGTCAAAAGCACAGCGAAAGGCAGACGATATATGAAATCATCCAATTGTTTCGGAAAACGGTTAGGACTGAAGACGTTGACGTTGGTCATGGGGCTGTGCCTTGCCTTGATGACGGCGGAGCCGAAAGGCGTGCATGCTGCTTCGTGCCTGGAGTTGCCGGATATCCCTTTGGACACCCTTGAGCAGGCGGCGCCAGGCATGGTGATGTTCGTGATCGATGATTCCGGGAGCATGGATTTCAGCGTGATGTGCCCGCCACCGGAAACCGAGGGGACATTTAACGGCTGCTATTATATCTTCCCCGATCCCGGTGATCATCTTTACAATCGCGCCAACCTGGAGGATAGCGAAGCATCGAATATGATGTGGATGTCCCAGTGGGCGGGCCATAATGGTTTGTATTACGACCCGGGCACCGAATACACGCCTTGGCCGGATTATGAAGACGCCGACGTGGATTCTCCCAAATCCAATCCCTTGCTCAGTTACACGTTCGATATGACAAAAATGTGGCATGAGTGGGGCGGGGAAGAGGATGGCACCGTCGTGGACAACAGCGACGGCGGCTTTTCAAAATCCGGTTACCACTGGGGCTGGTATCAAGGATATGGATCATGGGGCGGATACAAATACAACAACAATTACAGTAACGGATGGGGCGGGAGCACGGTTACCGCGAAATGGACCGCAACGGGGTTGGATTCCTCCAGTACCTACGATGTTTTTGCCCGATGGGTGACTTCAAATAATCGTTCTACCGCATTGGTTTACAGGACCTATGACAACACGACGCAAGTGGCCGGTACTTCCGTCAACCAGAGACTGAACAGCAATACCTGGATCGAGATTGCCTCCGACGTGACGTTTTCCACGGGAACCGGCGTCGTTAAATTTACTGAAAGGGACTATAACGATTACGTTTGCGCCGATGCGGTCATGTTTGTTCCCAAGGAAACGGAAACGACCTCCATCAGTTCCATCGCCCGCCGCCACTACTATGTGCAAAACGACAACGGTACCTTCCTCGTTAATATGTTGGATGGCAATATCGAATATTATCGGATCACTTTGGACGATTCAACGGACGACTATGAAGAGGTCACCAGCAATAAATTGACCGCCCTTACGACCACCGAGGCCAAAAGTGCGGGAATCGTCACGGGTCGAACCTATGCCGAGGAAGCCCAGAATTTTGCCAATTGGTACACTTATTACCGGCGGCGGGAATTGACGGCCAAAAATGCCATCGCGAATGTAATCGATTCAACGGATGGAATATTCGTCGGTCTGATCTACATAAACAATTATAGGTCTAAAGACCAATGCGTTCTTCCGGTACGTGTGAACCTGGACGGAACCTACACCGACAGTTCCAGCACCCTGCTGGATAATTTGTACAACTATCAGATCGCCAGCTATGGCACACCGTTGCGCAAAGGACTGAATAAGGCCGGCCTGTTCTACAAGGGATCGTATTTGAAACCATCGACTTTTATCTCTCAGGTCAAAGGCAGTACCTATCCCTTTTTCAAGGCCGATGACGGAGGAAGCTGCCAGCAGGCCTTTACCATTCTGTTTTCCGATGGCTATTACAATAAAAGGTATTCGGGCGTCGGCAATGCCGATGGCGACGGAAATACGGATTACGACGGTTCTCCCTATGGTGATACAGAAAGCAATACCCTGGCGGATATCTCCATGTATTACTTCGAGCGCGATTTGAACACCGCGCTTGCCGATGACGTGCCCGTTACCACCGCCGACCCGGCCGATCATCAGCACATGGTGACCTACACCATCGCCTTCGGGGTCCAGGGAACCTTGGATCCCGATACATACGGGGATTGTTCCCAGGGAGGCGTCTGCCCTGACTCCTGGCCCTCCACCAACACCGACACGGGAAAAATCGACGATATGTTTCATGCCGCCATCAACGGGCGGGGCGAGTTCATTTCCGCCGGCAACACCGCGGAACTCAACCAGGCCATGGAGGATCTTAAAAATGATATCGATACCCGCCTGGGCGCGGCGGCGGCCTTGGCAACCAATTCCATACAGTTGACCGTGGGTTCGGTTCTCTACCAGGGAACCTACAATACATCCAATTGGTACGGCGAGGTATCGGCCCTGTCTTTGAATGTAACCACCGGCGAGGTGAGTGATGCCGTCTGGACCGCCAGTGAGAACATGCCTGATTGGGACGACCGGAACATCCTTTCCTATTCGGGCTCTACGGGAATCGAATTTGATGCGGACAATCTCACCACCACTCAAAAAAGTCTGCTGACCGCCAGCGGTTTGGGCACGGCTGAGGAATTGGTTGACTTTCTTCGCGGCGATACATCGAATAATGTCGCCAATGGCGGTGCCTTGCGGACCCGCAATCATATCCTGGGAGACTTCGTGCACTCATCGCCGGTTTACTTCAAGGGAGAGGTTTATATCGGCGGAAACGACGGCATGCTGCACGCCTTCGACGCCGATACGGGAGCGGAGCTGTTTGCCTATGTACCCAATCTTGTATACGAGAATTTGTCCGAATTGGCCAATACCGGATACTCTCACACGTTTTATGTGGACAATACCGCCACGGTTGTGGATACCGGCGATACCGATATCCTGGTGTGCGGCCTGAGAAAAGGCGGTAAGGGCTATTTTGCCCTGGATGTGAGCAATCCCGAGAGCATGACGGCCGGCAATGTGCTTTGGGAATATTCCTCTGATTCAACCGGTGCCGACGGCGACATGGGCTATTCCTACAGCAAGGCTTTCATTGTAAAGACCGAAGCAGAGGGCTATGTGGTGATTTTTGGTAATGGATACGACAGCACAAATGGCGGGGCGGTTTTGTTTGTGTTGAATGCGGAAACCGGCGCTCTGATCAAGAAATTTGAAACCGGGGCGACCGGTTGCAACGGCCTCTCCACCCCGGCAATCGTGGATAAGGATCTGGACGGAATCGTGGATTACGCCTTTGCCGGCGATTTGAAGGGCAATATGTGGAAATTCGATTTGCGGGGCGAAACCAGCAATGACTGGTCTGTCGCCTACAAGGACGGCAGCACGCCCATGCCGCTGATCAAGGTTAAAAACACCGGCGGCAAGGCCCAAGCCATCACCTCGATGCCGGAGGTGATGCTGGACTGTGTGGTCATGGAGGAGGGCCGTGGCATGATGGTGCTTTTCGGCACCGGCCAGTACCTAAACAGTGACGATTTTGACGATACCACGGTTCAATCCTTATATGGCGTATGGGATTGGGGACCCGTGTGGGAGGGAAAAGAGAGCGACCTCACGGCGGACGAATCCAAATACCTGGGAACGCTGAATACGGATCGGACCTTGTCGAATATGGACAGCTCCATCAGCCTCCTTGAGCAGACGGTTGAATACGAAACCAGCGATTGGCTGGTGACATCCGATAAATCAATTGATTATTACAACCCTGTGGACGGAACCGGTTCACATATGGGGTGGGTGTTCGACCTGCCCGAAAGCGGGGAACGCTCCCTGCGCGAGATCACCTTGCGCAGTGGGGTGGCGATCTTCATTTCAACGATTCCGTCTGATTCCCCCTGCGCCGCCGGCGGCAGTTCGGTGATTTATCAGTTGAAGGCCTGTTCAGGGGCACGCAGCGACGATTCCTTGTTCGATATAGATGACGACGGGGAAATCACCATCGAGGATGTGCTTGGCGTCAGCGGGAGTGAATTAACCGTATCGGGAAAAAAAGTGGATAAAATTCTTTTCGAGCTTCTGGATATTTCTGATGATGCCTATACCCAGGATTCGGACGGCAATATCGAGCAGGAGACATTGACGACAAATAAACAAGGCATGTTCTATTGGCGGGTGCTGGGGAAATAGAATGCCGACTGGCCGGATAATAAACAGTGGAGGCTGACAAGATGGCGTATTTCATGAGTGAACGATACAAATGCCGCCGGTTTAAATGGATCTTTGCCTTGGCGGTTATGCTGGTGATGCTAACCGCTGCCATGGGGTTAGCCGGTGATGGAGCCGATGGCGGGACAACCATTCGTTCCATCCCTTCCATGGAGGGGATGGAAAGTCCTCAAATTCAGGTCAGTGCCGGGGCGTATTTCGATCTGGTGGGCATATTGAACAAGGTCGATGGCAGCCAGATCATTATCGGCAATACGGAGGTGTCCCTGGCAAATGGTGTCAGTGCGTCGGGGTTGAATTTATACAATGTCGTGGGGGCCAAGCTCAATAGCTCCGGCAATGTTGTTGTCCTGGAGCTTATCTCCAACGATCCAACCTAAGGGTCACGGAAAAGGCGTTTTATGAAATCAGTAGCAAAGAAAAGTGTGGTGATGGCGGCGGGGGCGATTATTTTACTGTCAATGCCGGCATTGGGCGAATATTATCGATTTGTGGACGAAAACGGCATGCAGCGCTACACAGACGATTTGTCTCGCGTTCCTCGGGATCAGCGCCCCAAGGTCAAGGCCTATGAATCCATTAAAAGCAGTCCCGTACAACCGACAAACAGTTCCGACGCCGTTTCTGAAATAGGGGGAAACGGTGAGGGAAAAACGTGGTCGGAAAAGGCTACCAATCAGGCGGATGAATTTGAACGGATGAGAACAGAATTGGAGAAAACCCAGCAGTCGTTGACGGCGGAGCGTGATGCGCTTTTAAAACAAAAACCTTCCGCCGGGGCAGGAGATGAAGTGCGAAAGGCATATAACGCTCGGATTCAGCAGTTGAATGCCAAGATCACGGATTATGAAAAACAGCATGCGGCATACAAGGAAAAGGTGGCTGCCTTTAACCAGGCGTACAAAAAAGAGTAGTGCTTATTTCTATGGAATTGGGGTTCCAACTGCCGCCTGCCCGTTTGACGGGAGGCGGCAGTCATGCTTTGGGGGCAAGCCTGGAATCAAATCAAGGTTTTCAAGACGGGGTGATTAAAAATTGAAAACCTTGGCCTCGGTAGCCATGTCGATCAAATGAGGCCCGCCATCGAGCTGCATATTGGTGTAGAAATTGGCTTCGTCCATATTGCGGTTTTTGGCGCAAGGGGTGCAGATGCCAACCTTGACTTCGTTTTCCACCAGATAGGGCAGGTAGTCGTTGGGGCAATCGCCGGTGGTGGTTTTTTGGGTCAAGTCACGGGTTTTATCGGCCCACATCACACCGCCGTCAATGAAAAACATATCCACATGATGGCCTTTGGAATGGGCAATCTTGGCAAACTGGCAGCAACGAGTCATGGCTTCGTTTTCATCCTTGCTCAACACGAATAGAAAATTACTCATCATTTCTTCCTTTCAAACAAGTTCCTATGTTTTTACCAAATCAACAGATTTAACCACACGTTCAATTTGCGCCAAACGCATCTCCAGGGAGCCGGTGTATCCGATGGAAAACCTGACCAAGCCTGGTGAGAGGCCCATCCTGCGCTGTTCCTCGGGGCTGATTTCAGATGACGTGCTGGAACCCGAACAGGACATCAGGGTGTCGAAATAGCCCAGGGAAACCGCGATGTAGCCGAAATCTTCCTTGTTTTGGAGTTCGTCGAGAAAATCGTCGGCCCGTTCACGAGTGCCGCAGTCAATGGTGAACATGCCGCCGTAGCCGTAGCCCTTGTTGATCAGGGCCGATGCCAGGCGGTGCTGGGCAAAGGTCGATAAACCCGGATAAGCAACGGGCACGCCCAGTTCGTTCAGCCGGCTGCATACGGCCAGGGCACGCCTGGAATGTTCCCGCATGCGGATGGCCAGATGGGGCAGGCGCTGGATAATGTCATAAGCCATCCTCGGGTCCATGGTGGGCCCGAGCAGCATCACCCGTCCGGTATGCAGATCCATGAGGCGGTGGATCATCGCTTTTGGGGCGCAGATGGCGCCGGCCACCATATCGCTGGCGCCATTGATATATTTGGTCATCGAATACACCACGATATCCGCCCCTAGACGCGCCGGAGAAACGATCATGGGTGTAAAGGTGTTATCGACCACCAGCGAGACCCCCTTGGCTTTGGCCAGTTTGGACAGGGCCGGGATATCGGCGATTTTCAGGGTGGGATTGCCCATGACTTCCGTATAAAGAACCCGCGTGCGCTTGGTGATCGCCTGCTCGAATGCCTTGGTGTCCGAAGGGTCGACGAAGGTCGCGGTTATGCCTAACTGAGGCAGCAAATCATCCAGCAAGGCATGTGTCCCACCATAAACCGTGTCGCTGGCCACGATATGGTCCCCTTGCCGGCAAATCTGCAACAATGTGCAGGCAATGGCCGACATGCCACTGGACGTGCAAACGGCGAATTCGGTGCCTTCCATGGCCGACAGATAGCGGGCCAGGATATCCACGGTGGGATTGAAATGGCGGCTGTAAAGAAAATAACCGCCCTTGTCCGGACCTCGCCGGCCACCGAAAATTTCAGGCATGGTTTCCGGATCCATGACCGTGAAGGTGGACGATCGGGAGATCGATGGCGTGACGCCGCCGTGCTCTCCAAACTCCCGACGGGTCTCGATTAGTGCCTGCTCGGGGTTGAATGCCTGCATGGAAGGTGTCCTGGTTTTTGGTGTTTATTGCTCCTCGGGCTGGGCTTCCGCCCAGTAAGGCGCAAATGAATCGGCGGACTCGCCCATCAAATTGCCATCCGAATCGATTCCGGACAGTTCCTTCAATGCTTCGCGAATTTCCCGGGACCCTTTCTCGTGGATCTGTTTAACCATGGCGTGTTCGCCGACCACCTGGGTCAAGGAATAGTTTCCTCCGGTTTTTTTCAGGTACACATAAAGCAGATCGCGAATGGCCGCCCAACTGTCGCGACGGGTCTGGTTGGGAAGCGGGGTCAAATCGTCCAGATTGCGCAGCCACTTTTTCAGGAAACGGCCATAAAAATATTGTTGAATGACGGTTAACCACAGGACCAGGAAAACCAGGGCCAGAATGCCGGCCCCCCCGATTTGAAGCATGGGGTCGAAACCGGCCAGCGGCGTGAAGGAAATGAGCCCCAACCAGCCCGCGGCGGCTCCCGCCAGCGATGCGAGAAGCCCGATGAAAAACGACTTCACCCGAAACATGCGTGCGCGTTTGCGAAAACCGACCAATCCTTCCAGGAAGTGACATAGCCGTTCGCCATGGGTCTCCACAAACGAAGCCAGATTGTCCAGCCTGTGGCAGGGGGCTTGAAGTACGGCTTTTTTCAGGTCATCGCGCTGGTTTTCCAAATACTCCAGGTATGCGGTTTGAGGATCATCCCTGTGATTGCTTTTTCCCGCGGCCGTCGCGGAA
Organism: uncultured Desulfosarcina sp.; assembly: GCA_963668455.2. Classification (GTDB taxonomy): domain Bacteria; phylum Desulfobacterota; class Desulfobacteria; order Desulfobacterales; family Desulfosarcinaceae; genus Desulfosarcina. The sequence goes on along the minus strand of CAXXOY010000003.1, from coordinate 722,737 downwards.
TAGGTCAGATGGATCATGGGGATGTCCTTGCGGCCGGTGATCTGGGACAGATTCCAGCACAAGGTGCCATAGACCCGCAAAAGATCGGTCATGGAGGTGCATTCGTCGATGCGGTTAAGCACGTAAAGCACCCGGTCTTCGAAGGTCTTGGCCGGCAGCGTGTCCCTCAAGGATGTATGCGCTTCACGAACGGTGCCGGCTTTGTGTGGATCGAACAACACCAAAACCAAATCGGCAATCTGCGCCAGGTCGCCGATGACGTCCTGATAGTTATACCCCCGGTCGCGTTCGGTGATGCTATCCAGCATGCCCGGCGTATCGATGATGGCCAGGTTCTTTAAAAAAGGCGAATTGACCTTTTTCAATTTGAAATGGGATGCGAATCGTTGACCGTGCTTTTTCAGGGTTTCGAACGGGTATTCGGGGTCGTTGAGTAAAAACTTGCCGTCGCGTTGATCGGTGACCCGGATCGGCGTTTCCTCCGGCTCTTCGTCGTCATAGGTGATGACGGTGAAAGAGTCGTCGGTGGGGGCCTGTCCCGTTCCCTGAATGGTGGCGCCCAGAAGCTCGTTGATCAGGGTGGATTTCCCCGATGAATAATTGCCCAGGACCAACACCTGGGGGCGCCATTTGATGTTTGTTTCCAAGGGAACTTCACTGTAGCCATAGCGCAGGGCCACTGGTGAAAGCTTCTCGGAAACCATCTCCAATAACTCGGTGCGAAGGGCTGTGATATAATTGTCGCGATACATGAACCTCTCCGGCCGACTGTGGTTAACCTACTTTAGTGTTCGGAAATTATATAAAAGATATATGGGTTTCCGGGAAACAAATCAAGCCCATAACCAAAAGAGGGGGGGGCTCGATGTGACAGGCGGTTAATGACCGCTGCAGCCGCACCCGCAGTCGCCGCAGCTCCCTCCGGCGGCCATGGCTTTGACCACTTCATGGTCCGTTGCCTTGGCGATTGCATCGATGGTCACCCGAAAGGAGACGGGCTTCAGGATGCCGGTTTGCTTTACAAAGGGAAGCTCCAGATGGCCCATGGTCGAACAGAAATCACCGGGGGAAAGGTCGAAGCTCACCTCATCGCCGAGTGTTTTGCCGAAAAGGGCCTTTTCAAACGGGGTAACCCCGTCGACTCCCAGGCCGTATATGAATTCAAAAGGGACGGTGGCCGTCTGTCCGGCGGTTTCCAACTTCAGGGATACCTTCATCAGGTTGTCGATGGTCTGTGAATGGGTCGTCATGGGAAGAACTCCTTTCAAACGTTAAACATGGCGCGTGATTGCCGCATTCGCCAGGGTCCACCGCCTTATGGTAGAACAGGCATGGCTGGCGAGCTTTGTCTTGAGAGTGGATCGTATTGTTATAAAATAAGCGACATCCCATGAATGGCAAGGCAGTGTGAATCCGATTGGGGCGGACCATGCCCGGAAGGGGCGCCGTGCTCAGAGCTCGTTTTCTCCGATGGCTCTGTTTCGGCCGTTTTTCTTGGCCTTGTACAGGCAGTTGTCGGCGCGTTCGATAATGCTTTGGGCCGTATCCCCTTTTTGGTAGGCGCTGACACCTATGCTCACGGTAACGGAAATCGCCTCGGGGTTGGGAGAATCATCGGCGGCGTACCTTGAACCGGCAATGGTTTTGCAGATTAGTTTTGCTTTTTTCAGGGCATTGCGAAGAGATGCCCCGGGAAGAATCACAGTAAATTCCTCACCGCCGTAGCGTGCCACGAAGTCATCGCTGCGAACCGATTGGCGGCATTTGTCGGCAAAGGCTACCAGCATACGATCGCCGGTAGTATGCCCATAGGTATCGTTCAGTTTCTTAAAATGGTCGAGGTCCATCATCAAAAGGGAAAACGGCTGGCGGCTGACCCGGTTTCGGTCCACAAGGGACAACAGATAACCATCCAGCGCCTTCCGGTTGTATACGCCTGTCAATCCGTCCGTATTGGCGGACTGCAAGGCTTTGTCCAACTCCCTTTTCAACACGTCCACCTGGCTTGAAAGGGCTTCGAGGGCGTTCTGGTCCTGTTCTTCCTTCCGGCGAACCAGGCTTTGAAGCTTTTCCACTTCCTGGTATAGATCTTGTTTGATGCGTTTGATGTCATCCAGAAGGGTTATCTGTTCCAGATGCTCACCCTGGGTGCGGATACTTGTATAGAAATCGCGGTTTTCATCGTTCATTCCGGACATGGCGGCGGTCATCAGATCGATGATTTCCCTGAACTCTTTTTCGCGCTCCTTAATGTAGGTTTTCTGGCGTTGAATGTACTTTAAAATCGACTCTTTTTGCCGGCCGAAGCGATCGACCGCGCCGGCCGGTCGTTCCAGGGATTGAAATTTTTCCTGCAGGGTTTTCAGGCGCTCCTTGAACGCCGCCGAATCGATCTCGTCGATTTCCATGGTGTATTCCTGCAAAAATACAAACATGTCCTGGATCGTTTCCTGAAACATGACCAGACGTTTTTGGGTATTTTCGACCTCTTTTAACAATGTGGCCGGATCCATCTCGGCGGATGACGTTTTTCCGAATAATTTCATAGCGGTGTTTCCTTTATTTCATGCCGCCCACGATGCCGCGGATGGCGGTCGGAATTTCGGCCGGAAGGACAATCGTCTTGCTGTTTTCCGAAGCGGCCAGACCTTTGAGCGCGTCCACATAGCGCTCGCCGATGAGGTACATGACCGGAATTTCATTTTCACCGATGGCCGATGTCACCTTCTCGATGGCCGATTGACTGGCTTCGGCCAAGACCACCTTGGCCTGGGCATCGCGTTTGGAGGCTTCCAGGCGGCCCTCGGCTTCCAGTACGGCGGCGGCCTTTTCACCGTCGGCGCGGGTGACCGTGGCCCGGCGCTGACGCTCGGCGGCGGCCTGTTCCTCCATGGCGGCCTGCATGGTGTCGGATGGGTTGATGTCCTGGATCTCAACGGTCTTCATGGTAATCCCCCAATCGGAAATGTCGTCCGAGATGGCGGCTTTCAATTTGGCTTTAATCTGATCGCGGGAGGATAGGGCCGCGTCCAGATCCATTTCTCCGATAATGGATCTCAATGAGGTCTGGACCAGGTTCTGGATGGCAATCTCATAATCTTCGACCCCATAAACGGCTTTTTCCGGAGAGATGATGTTGATGTAAGCCACGGCGTTGGCGATAATAACGGCATTGTCCCGCGTGATCACCTCCTGGGAGGGGATGTCCAGAACAATGTCCTTGGTCGTCACCTTGTACGCCACGCTATCGATATAAGGGATAATGATGTTCAATCCCGGGCCAAGGGTTTTGTGATATTTCCCCAGGCGTTGAACCACTTGTTTGCTGCCCTGGGGGACGATGCGAACGCCCAGAACCAAGGTGACGATTACCAGAACGACAAACACCGACACGACGAATAAACCATGCATGGATACCTCCTGCCCTATTGCTATATAGTGGTATAAATGTGGAAACGGTAAACACTGACCGGTTTGCCGGGACGCCGGCTATGGCTTTTTTACCACCAGGGTGTTGCCCGAGATGTCAATAACCATAACCCTGTCTCCAACCGAAACAGCCGTATCGCAAATGAATGGCCACTCTTCTGATCCGAGCAGTGGGATGGTAAAACGCATCACGCCCCTGCGATCCGTTGACGGAATGCGGATGACCTGGCCGATTTCGCCGATGGCTGCTTCCCGGGAAATTCCCGCATGGGTTCTGTCGGTCATCTTGGGCCGGATGAATCTGAACCATAAAAATGTGAACATGCACGAAGCGATGGCCCAGATGAACAATTGCCAAGCGAGCCGAAGGTCGCTGCTTACCAGCAGTATCCCCGCGACGACGATGCCCCCCAGGCCAAACCATAAAATGGTAAAACTGGGGACGAATATTTCGGCCATGACGAGGATCATGCCAAAAATTAACCATTGCCAGTATTGCACGCCACTATTCATTTATTTGCCTCATGGGGTTCATGGCAGAAACCTGATATCGAAGATCGGCTTAAACTTATGGAAGTTTAGCATAAATCCGTTTCGGCGGGAAGCCACCAAGCAACAAACGCAATGCCATCGAACGACCGGCTTGATCAAACCCGTTGACTCGTCTATAGTACCATCTGCCGTAAGCGGCTTGCCGCGAAATGGGATGTTAAACAATTATCTGCATCGAGTTTTATCATCGCCCCGTTTAGGAAATATAGAGGCCTTTAATGAGAACGCCTGATTTAACCGTGGATATCGGGGGGCTTACACTGAAAAATCCAGTGATGACTGCCTCCGGGACATTCGGATATGCACGGGAATTTTCTAATTATATGGATCTTGACCGGTTGGGAGGTATTGTCGTCAAAGGTCTCTCCCTGAAGCCGGTTAAAGGCAACCCTCCTCCAAGAATTGTTGAGACCGATTGCGGGATGCTAAACGCCATCGGCCTGGAAAACGTCGGGCTGGACGCTTTTGAACGCCACAAACTTCCTTTTTTAAGAAACCTCGATCCGCCATTGATCGCCAATATTTATGGCAAAACCGTGGATGACTATGCGGCCCTGGCCGAGCGTTTGGAAACCTTGGATGGCGTCAAAGGGGTCGAGGTCAACATTTCCTGTCCCAATGTCAAGGAGGGGGGCATCGCCTTTGGATCGGATCCCAAATTGGTCAACGAAGTCATCGGGGCTGTGCGCGCCAGAACCGCCAAACATCTGATGGTCAAGCTTTCCCCCAACGTGACGGACATCGCGCTTATCGCCAGAGTGGCCGAAGATGCCGGGGCCGATGCATTGTCGGCGATCAACACGGTTACCGGCATGGCCGTGGATCTGGCAACCCGCCGCCCCAGGCTGGCCAATGTCACGGGCGGTCTTTCGGGGCCTGCCATTAAGCCCATTGCACTGCGTATGGTCTGGCAAACGGCTCAGGCGGTGAAGATTCCCGTGATCGGCGTGGGAGGTATCATGAGTGCCACGGACGCTCTGGAATTCATGATGGTGGGGGCCACCGCCGTTCAGGTGGGCACTGCAAATTTTGTCCGCCCGGACAGCACGACGCGGATTATCGACGGTATGGCCCAGTGGTTGAAGAAAAATGGGATTGATGATGTCAAGCAGTTGATCGGTTCACTGGAAGTTGGAAACGGATAACCTGAAAGGAGAAACAATGAGCAAAAAAATGTTCGTCGGAGTCCTGTGGTTGATTTGCAGTTTTCTTGTTGCCAGCACCGGATTTACCCAGGACGTCGAGATTGTTGGGGTGAAGTTCCCCTCGGAAAAGGTGATAGACGGCAAGACGCTGAAACTGAACGGTGTCGCCTGTTTGAAAAAGTTCGGTTTCGTCAAGGTTTATGCCGCCGGACTCTATCTGGAAACACCGACTGACGATCCCAATGAGGTTATCGAATCGGAACAGGTCAAGTATCTTCTTACCCATTATCTGACCAGCAAAGCTACTGCGAAAAAAATTCGTGAAGGCTTTGTGGAACTGATGGAAAAAGGCAATCCCGAGGAGTTGGTTACCGCCAACCGATCGGACATCGATCAATATGCCTCCTGGTTGAATAAGGATATGGCGCCGGGACTGACTTCCGAGTCGTTGTATATTCCCGGCAAGGGGCTGACCCTGACCTACCAGAGTGAAGCGCGGGGAACCATTCCCGGGGCCGTATTCGCCCAGATGTACTATCGCTACAATGTCGGCGAGAAGGCGGATCCAAAAGTCAGGGAAGGATTGTTGGGAAGCCATTGATACGTTAACCCGTGAGTCTCTCCATGCTTTTGCACGGAAGTGGACGCGATTTCATCGTACTTTGGCCCATCCATGTTTAAAAGGTATGCTTTCAATGCCGGCGGAAACCCAATTTCTGGTTTTTCGCCGGTTTTTTATTTGGCCGACCTTCCCATTTAGTATAACTTTTTATACCCAACCGTTCAGTTATCTATAACTTTGACTTCCTACACCGAGAGCATTATTTCTGTCGCCACTGTCCCTGCTTTGTTGAAATGACCTGGCAGTTTATATTTAACATATAGAAATAAAAGGATAATTGTTTTATGCTTGGCGGGGTGTTCAACTGTTTTTCTCTTGTGGCATGCGTGTTGCTTTTCTGCCTTCCGTAATCATGATGATCATGATGCATGGTTCTGGAAAGGAACAACACGATGAGAAAAATTATTCTAATTATTTTAACGATTCTTTTTTTGCCTACCGCCAATTCGCCGGCTTCGTCCATTCAGATTAAGGCGACGGAAGGCGCAGCCGTAATCGATTTAGCAGCCCATCGTGAAGTAAACGCCGGTCAAATAGAGACGCCAACGATCACTTCCTCGATGGTCGCCGGTGCTGCAAGCAGGGGTGGTTTCGGGGCGGCGGACAACCGCGACAATGTGCTGTATGCTTCAAATTCCAATGTTTTGTTTGACAACATGCACACGAACAACGGTCCACAGGGAGGACACCCCGGCAACCATCAGCAAAATGGTCACGGCGGTCTGCACCACAACCCGGGGCATTTGGATGCGTCCCCGGTTCCCGAACCAGCTACCATGATACTTTTCGGCACCGGTTTGATCGGGCTGGCAGGAATAAGCAGAAAGAGAATGAAAAAATAAAAAGGTAGAATAGGATCTATAAAAAGCAGGCGAACTCAATTCAATTGGGTTCGCCTGTATATTTTTGTGCTTTTGGTTTTATCCAATTGTCCACTATAAGGTCTGTGACGCCTTTACCGGATTGGCCTTCAGGTACTCTATCCGGTTCAGACCGTTGACATAAGCCTTGGCGCTGGCTGTGATGATGTCCGGGTCCGCTCCCCGTCCCAATGCCACCAGCCCATTTTCACGCAGACGGACCGTTACTTCACCCTGGGCATCGGTCCCGCCGGTTAATGCGCTGACCGTAAACCTCAATAGCTCTGCCGCCGTGCCGGTCAATTGGGCAATGGTGTTGAATGCCGAATCGATGGGGCCGTTGCCGTAATTGGCGCCTTTGACCGAGCGTCCGTTGATGGAGAGTTTGACGGAAGCCATGGGCATGACGGTGGTCCCACAGGTGACATGCAGGTATTCCAGGGAGAAAACCTCGCTTGAGCGCAATACGCCTTCCGTGACCAGGGCTTCCAGATCCTCGTCCATGACATGCTTCTTTTTGTCGGCCAGGTCCTTGAACTGTTTGAAAACGGTTTTCAACTCTTCTTCGGAGAGATCGTATCCCAACCCCTTGAGATGCGTGTGCAGGGCATGGCGGCCGGAATGTTTTCCCAGAACCAACTGATTTTTATTCAGACCCACGGTTTCGGGTTTCATGATTTCGTAGGTCATCGGGTTTTTTAATACACCATCCTGATGAATACCCGCCTCGTGAGCAAAGGCGTTTGCCCCCACAATGGCTTTGTTGGGCTGCACCATGATGCCCGTAATCATACTTACCAGGCGACTTGTGGGATAGATGTGCTCGGTATTTATTCCGGTTCCGAATGGCATTAGATTCTGCCGGGTGTTCAGGGCCATGACGACTTCTTCCATGGACGTGTTGCCCGCCCGTTCGCCGATGCCGTTGATCGTGACTTCCGCTTGCCGGGCGCCGGCGTTAATGGCCGCGATGGTGTTGGCCGTGGCCAGCCCCAGATCGTTGTGACAATGCACGCTAAGGGTTGCCTTGTGCATGTTTGGGGTGTGGTCCATGACATACTTAACCAGTTCGGCGAATTCTTCGGGGATCGCATAACCTACCGTGTCAGGCAGGTTGATGGTCGTCGCCCCCGCCTCGATGGCGGCGCCGAATATTTTGCACAGATAGTCGCGATCGCTGCGGGAACCGTCCTCGGCGGAAAACTCGACATTGTCGGTTTTGCTTTTCGCGTATTTGACTGCCTCGATGGCGGCGTTCAGTACTTCATCTCGGTCCATCTGGAGCTTGTATTTCAAATGCAGATCCGAGGTGGCGATGAAGGTATGGATGCGTGGATGGGTGGCGTGTTTGACTGCCTCCCAAGCCAGGTCGATGTCTTCCTTGCCGGCGCGCGCCAGCCCGGCGATCTCGCATTTTTTCAGGCGTTTGGAAATTTCTGAAACCGCCTCGAAATCACCTTCCGAAGCCGCCGGAAAGCCAGCCTCGATAATGTCCACGCCCAATTTTTCCAACTGTGCCGCCAGGCGTACTTTTTCGTTGGTGTTCATGCTTGCGCCGGGGCTTTGCTCTCCGTCTCGCAAGGTTGTGTCGAATATTTTCACGCGTTCCGTCATTGTTGATCTCCTTTGTTTTTTCTTCTAAGTAATGATGGCGGTAATGCCAATGCGTTATGGAACAGATAAATAGAGACCTCGGATGACGGTGAGCATGGGCCGCGGGGCAGCAATGCTGGCTCTTCCCGCGGCGTTAATACCTTCCTTGATTGACTGCATGATTGTATGTTTCCCTGGTTTGTCAAAAGGGCGGGGCGCCGCCCTGTAACTCATGGTTAATCGAATATAATGCGGTTTTTGAGAAAAATGATCGGTCGATTTATGCGCCGCACGTAACCGGAGCCTCCGGCGCTGTTCCGGAATTGTTGATGCCCGATGGTATCGCTTGCGTTTTTTTACTGGCTTCTTTTGCCAATTTGAATTGAAAGCTGTCCGCCAGTGCCTGCCAGCTGGCTTCGATGACATCCTCGGAAACACCGACGGTGCTCCAGATCTGGTCCTGATCGCGAGACTCGATGAAAACCCGCACCTTGGCCGCCGTACCATCCCTGCCATCCACCACCCGAACCTTGAAGTCCACCAGCTTCATGGTCCCCAGATCCGGATAGAAGTTGGCAAGGGCCTTGCGTAAGGCGTTATCCAATGCACTGACCGGCCCCAGGCCTTCGGCGGCCGTGATTTCCTGGCTGTCGCCCACTTTGATTTTAATCGTGGCATGGGCCGAGCAGGGAAAATCCTTGTCTTTTTCGATTGTTACCCGGAAGGATTCCAGATCGAACAAAGAGGCGAACTGATCCGTGAATTTTTCCAGCATGATTTTAAAGGACCCGTCAGCCACGTCGAATTGATAACCCTCGTCTTCCATTTTTTTGATGGCGGTGACAATGGCTTTGCTGTCGCAGCCGTTGGCGCACAGATCAACGCCCATTTCCTTGGCTTTATACTCCACATTGCTTTTGCCGGCTAGATCGGACATCAAAACCCGGCGTTGATTGCCCACCGTTTCCGGGTCCATGTGCTCGTAAGCCCGCGGGTTTTTCATGATGGCGCTGACATGAATGCCGCCTTTGTGCGTGAACGCACTGTGCCCCACAAAGGGGCGCGTGTTGAGCGGAACGATATTAGCGGTTTCGCTCACGTAGCGGGAAATGCTTTTCAGTCCGCTCAATTTATCGTCAGGAATGCAAAGGCGATTCATTTTTGTGCACAACACCGGGATGATCGTGGTCAGATCGGCATTGCCGCAACGCTCTCCATAGCCGTTGATCGTGCCGTGCACCATGACCGCACCGGCGTTGATAGCGGTAATGGAATTGGCTGCCGCCATGCCGCAGTCGTTGTGGGCGTGGATGCCCAGGTTAAAAGACTTCTCGCGGCCTGGAAAGCGTTTGCTCAGGCTTTGGGTGACCGTTTGCATGATCGATTCGATTTCATGGGGCAGGCTGCCGCCGTTGGTGTCGCAAAGCACCAGGAAGTCTGCACCGGCGTTAAGCGCGGCGGTCAGGGTGTCTACAGCAAAGTCGGGATCATCCTTGAAGCCGTCGAAGAAATGCTCGGCATCGTAAATGACTTCTCTGCCGTTGTCCTTGAGAAATGCCACGCTGTCTTGGATCATCGCCAGATTCTCTTCAAGCGTGTTGTCCATTATTGCCGTGACATGCAGGGTCCAGCTTTTTCCGAAAATGGCGGCAGCCGGTGTGCCGCTATCCAAAATGGCTCTCAGGTTGGGGTCGTCGGCGGCTTTGATCCCCGGTTTACGGGTTGATCCAAAAGCGGTGATGCGGGCCGTGGCGAAATGCTCCTGTTTGGCAAGATCGAAAAAACGCATATCCCGGGGGTTGGAGCCGGGCCATCCACCTTCGATGTATTGAACGCCCAGATCGTCCAGCCGCTTGGCGATTTTAATCTTTTCGTCGGCTGTAAAGGTGATGTTTTCTCCCTGGGTGCCGTCTCTCAAGGTGGTGTCATAGATAAGGGTCGGTTCCATGGATCTCTCCTGGCGCGGTTGGGGAACCGGGGCCCGACATGGCGTCATGGCGGGCCCCGATTGCTTTATTTATTCCGGTTTTCCGGACGCAGAGAGCGTACGGCAGCGCCGGCTCGCCACATTTCCGAATCGTGCAGCACTTTCAGTTCCGCATTTAATTTCTCGCGGTAATCTGCCGTGCTGTTACAATCAAGGGTGCGTTTGCTTTCCTTGCCGGTTTTCACGCTTTCATACAATTCCTTGAAAAGCGGAGCCGTAACGTCGCGGAAACGGGGTGCCCAGTCCAAGGCCCCGCGTTGGGCCGTGGTGCTGCAATTGGCGTACATCCAGTCCATGCCGTTTTGGGCAACCAGGCGAATAAGGCTCTGGGTCAACTCTTCCACGGTTTCGTTAAAGGCTTCGCTGGGGCTGTGGCCGTTTTTGCGCAGTTCGTTGTACTGGGCTTCCATAACACCGGCCAGGCATCCCATGAGCACGCCGCGTTCGCCGGTAAGGTCGCTGAAGACCTCTTTTTCGAAGGTGGTCGGGAACAGGTAACCGGACCCGATGGCGATCCCCAGAGCCAGGGTGCGCTGCCGGGCACGTCCTGTGTAGTCCTGGTGAATGGCGAAGCTGGAGTTGATGCCGCTGCCGTCCAGGAAATTGGTGCGTACCGTGGTTCCGGAGCCCTTGGGAGCCGCCAGGATGACATCCACGTTTTCCGGAGGGATGATACCGGTCTGTTCCCGGTAGACGATGCCGAATCCGTGGGAGAAGTACAGAGCGTCGCCTTCGTTGAGGCATGCCTTGATGGTGGGCCACATGGCCACCTGGCCGGCGTCGGACAACAGGTATTGGATTACCGTGGCTTTTTTAGCCGCTTCCTCGATGGGGAAAAGGGTCTGTCCGGGAACGAAACCGTCGGAGACGGCCTTGTCCCAGGATGCGGAACCCTCACGCTGCCCGACGATCACCGAAACCCCATTGTCCCGCATGTTAAGTGCCTGGCCGGGACCTTGCACGCCATAGCCTAAAACCGCAACGGTTTCCTTGGCCAGCACCTCGCGCGCCTCTTGAAGGGTGAATTCCTCGGAAGTGATAACTTCTTCAACGGTTCCGCCAAAGTCAATATTTGCCATTTGAATACTCCTTGTTCATTTTTGTGTGTTATAGAGCTCGAAAAACCATTTTTGCGTTTTGGCTACCGACGACAATACCATACTGTCAATAACTGTTTCAGTGGGGTTCCCTGAATAGTGCAATGGTTCCCGTGCGGGCAATTTTCTTGATGCCCATGGGCTTAAGCAGATCAACCAATGCCTTCATCTTGCCTGCTGTTCCAGTGGCTTCAATCATGTAATACTCGCTGCCCACATCAACAACCTTGCATCTGAAAATATCCACGATTCTGAGAATTTCGTCACGGTGCTCAGGTTTTGCGCGCACGCAGATCAGAGCCATTTCCCGTTGAACCGATCCCGACCCGGTAAGGTCTCTCAGCTTGATTACATTGATTAGTTTTCGAAGCTGTTTCTCGATCTGTTCAACAAGTGGTTCGTTGGCTTTTGTGACAATGGTGATTCGGGATACCTTGGGGTCTATGGTTTCCGCCACGCAAAGGCTTTCGATATTAAATCCACGACCGCTGAACAGTCCCACGATCCGGGATAGCACCCCGGGTTCGTTGTCCACCAGCATGGTTAAAATGTGTTTTTCTTCTTCGATCATCATACGTCCTTCCTATCCGGGCATCGGCGCCTGAAAAAAAAACTAAACAATCAGCATTTCGGTAATGGGCGCGCCGGCGGGCACCATGGGATAGACACACTCCTTGGGGGCTACCTTGAATTCCATGATTACAGGCCCAGGTGTTTCAATCCCCTTTTTCAGGACAGCTTCCACTTCGTCCGGCCGACTGGCCCGAAAACCAGTGGCACCGAATGCCTCGGCCAGCTTGACGAAATCCGGGGAGTTCGTCAGTTCGGTGCAGGCATAGCACTCGTTGTAGAAGAGCTCCTGCCACTGGCGGACCATTCCCAGATAAGAGTTGTTCAGGATGACTATCTTGACCGGTAGTTTGTAATTGACGGCCGTCGCCATCTCCTGGATGTTCATCTGAATACTGCCGTCGCCGGCCACATCGATCACCAGGGCCTCGGGAAAGGCCACCTGGGCGCCGATGGCCGCGGGCAGTCCGAACCCCATGGTTCCCAGCCCCCCGGAGGTCAGGAACTGACTGGGTTTGTCGAAATGGTAGTACTGGGCCGCCCACATCTGGTTTTGCCCCACTTCGGTGGTGATGATGGCCTTGCCGCTGGTCATTTCGTATAGTTTTTCAATTACGTACTGAGGCTTGATGATTTCTTCCTGCTGGTCATAGGCCAGCTTGTATTGCCGTTTCCAGGCTTCGATCTTTTCAAGCCATGGTCCGTGGTTTTTGGCGATGGCGTCCAGATCCTCGTTTTCTATGAAGGCGTTGAGTTCCTTCAGACTGGCCTTGCAATCGCCCACCACCGGAACGCTTACCGGTACATTTTTGCGGATCGAGGTGGGGTCGATGTCGATGTGGACGATTTTCGCTTTGGGCGCGAAACAATCCGTCTTGCCGGTCACACGGTCGTCGAAACGAACTCCGACGCCGATGAAAAGATCGCATTCGGCGGTGCTCATGTTGGCCCGATAGGTCCCGTGCATGCCCAGCATGCCCAGTGAAAGCGGATCGGTGCCCGGGAAGCTGCCCAGTCCCATGAGGGACATGGTGACCGGGGTTTGGGTGCTTCGGGCCAACCGGGTCAGCTCGCTGCTGGCACCTGAAAGAATGACACCGCCCCCGGAAAAGATAAGCGGACGCTTGGCGGTTCTGATCAGACTCGCCACTTTCTGCAATTGCTTGGAATTGGGCTTGTAGGTGGGGTTGTAGGACTTGAGCCTGACTTTTTGCTTGGGCTTGAAGGTCGCCGTACCCTGTTGTACATTTTTAGGAATGTCGACGAGCACCGGACCGGGGCGGCCGGAGCGGGCGATATGGAAGGCCTCTTTTAAAACGCGGGCCAGTTCCTCCACCGATGGCACCAGGTAGTTGTGCTTGGTGCAGGGCCGGGTGATGCCGACGATATCCACTTCCTGGAAGGCGTCGTTACCGATCAGATGCGTGGGGACCTGGCCGCTGATAATCACCATGGGGATGGAGTCCATGTAGGCCGTGGCGATGCCGGTGACGGCGTTGGTAGCGCCCGGCCCTGAAGTGACTATACAGACGCCGACCTTGCCGCTTGCCCGGGCATAACCGTCCGCTGCGTGCACCGCGCCCTGCTCGTGGCGGGACAGGTAGTGGTTAAGGTCGGTTTTCACCAGGCAATCGTGAATGTCGATGGTGGCGCCTCCCGGATAACCGAAAATAGAATCCACTTTCTCTTCCTTGAGGACCTCCATAAGAATTTGTGCGCCGGTGAGTTTCATCTCTTTATGCTCCTCATTGTTCGTCCTTTTTTCTTCCTGTCCAGCGGCCATTCGTGGGGCCACTATTTAACGATCGCTCCCTGACTGGCCGAACTCACCTGCCGGGCGTAACGGGCCATGTAGCCATGCTTGATTTTCGGTTCGGGCGGTTGCCAGGCGGCCAGGCGCCGCTTTATTTCATCGTCGGACACTTTCAGGGTGACGGTTTTGCCGGGAATGTCGATGGCGATCATATCGCCTTCCTCGACGATGGCGATGGGGCCGCCCTGGGCTGCTTCGGGAGAAACGTGGCCAATGGCCGCACCCCGGGAGCCGCCGGAGAACCGTCCGTCGGTAATCAGGGCTACGCTGGCGTCAAGGCCCATGCCGGCAATGGTCGATGTGGGGGTGAGCATTTCGCGCATGCCCGGTCCGCCCATGGGGCCTTCGTAACGCACGATGATCACATCGCCTTTGTTGATGTGGCCGTTCATAATGGCCTCTGAGGCCTCCTCCTCGGAACCGAAAACCCTTGCCGGCCCTTCATGGCGCAGCATTTCGTCCAGAACCGCCGATTGCTTGACCACGCAGCCGTCGGGGGCCAGGTTGCCGTGGAGTACGGCCAGTCCCCCTTGCTGGTGGTAGGGGCGGTCCATGGGGCGAATGACTTCGGGATCGAAAACGCTGACATGGGCAAGGTTCTCGGCCACGGTTTTGGCGGTGGCGGTTTGACATTCGCCCCGGATCAGTCCGGCATCGGCGAGGGTTCTCATGACCGCGCCGATGCCGCCGGCCCGGTTCAGGTCCTGGATGTGGTGGGCGCCGCCGGGGCTGAGCGAGCAGATGTGCGGGGTTTTCTCGCTGATGGCGTTGATCATGTTCAGATCCAGTTCAACCCCGGCCTCGGTGGCAATGGCCGGCAGGTGCAGCACCGTGTTGGTGGAGCAGCCCAGGGCCATGTCCACGGTCAGGGCGTTGTGAAACGCATCGGCGGTCATGATCGTGCGGGCGGTGATGTTCTTTTTCCATAGATCGAGAATTTGCATGCCGGCCTCTTTGGCCAGTCTTACCCGGGCGGAAAAGGCGGCCGGAATCGTGCCGTTGCCGGGCAGGCCCATGCCGATCACCTCGGTCAGACAATTCATGGAGTTGGCCGTGAACATGCCCGCACAAGATCCGCAGGTGGGGCAGGCCGCGTTCTCGATGCGGGTTAATTGATTTTCGCTCATCCTGCCGGCTTTCACGGCGCCCACGGCTTCGAACACGCTGATCAGATCGACTTTTTTTCCCAATACCTCCGGATGTTCGCCGGCCAGCATGGGACCGCCGCTGATAAAGATGGTGGGCAGATCCAGGCGTGCCGCCGCCATGAGCATACCCGGAACGATTTTATCGCAGTTGGGAATCATGACCATGGCGTCCAGGGCATGGGCCGTGGCCATGACTTCCACCGAATCGGCAATCAGCTCCCGGCTGGCCAGTGAGTATTTCATTCCCGTATGGTTCATGGCGATGCCGTCGCAAACGCCGATGGTGCCAAATTCCACCGGCGTGCCGCCCGCCATGTAGATGCCGGCTTTGACCGCCTCGGCCAGGGTATTTAAATGAACATGGCCGGGGATGGCGGTGTTGACGGCATTGGCGATGCCGATCAACGGCCTTTGGATTTCCGTGTCGGTGTAGCCGGTTGCCTTCAACAACGCGCGGTGAGGTGCTCGCTCGATTCCTTTTTTGGCGACATCGCTTTTCATGGGGTTGTGTTCCTTTCACAGAAAGTTCAAAAAAAAATCCGTTATCGCCTTTGAGCGATAACGGATTTTGTGTCTTTCCTGGTTGGCTTCCTTAGGCCATTATCGCCCCTGTTCTCTTGTGGTCAATAATTACACCGACCACGAGAATAATAATGAGACCGACGACGCTAAGGAGGACCTGCTGTTTTTTCATGAAATCATCATACTTTCGTTGAATAATGAACAATCTCTAACAGCCTGCTTCCTGTGCGTCAAGCTTTTTCTTGCCATTGTCGTGGCACATCTATAAAGTATGGAGAATCGCCAATTCATTTCACAACCCAATTCATTTCAAACAAAGGGCTTTGAGACATGGATCCAACGTGGCAATCGCTAAAAGGTCAGTTTCTGATGGCCATGCCCAGCCTGGCCGATCCCAATTTTTTTCAATCCGTCACTTGTTTGGCTGAACATAGTCCCAAAGGGGCCATGGGGATTATCATTAATCGCGTTCACCCGGAGATCAACGCCGGGATGGTTTTTGACGAGTTAAAAATACCACCTCCAGCAAACGCCCAAAAACAGCCGATCTACATTGGTGGGCCGGTACATGTGAGTGAGTTGTTCGTTTTGCACGGGACGCCCTTCGGCTATACCGGCTGCATGATGATTTCCGATTCCCTGGCGCTGAGCAATTCGCGTGACATCCTGGAAGCTATCGGAGAAGGACGCGGTCCCGGTGACTATATCATCTCTTTGGGATGTGCCGGATGGGGGCCGGGGCAACTTGAGAGCGAAATCCGCAGCAATGCCTGGATCACGGGACCGTTTGCCGAAGATATCGTTTTTCGAGTAGAGGTGGAATCCCGCTGGGAGGCCGCCATGCAAGAGATTGGTATTGATCCGGCCTTGCTTTCCGGTACCGCGGGTCATGCCTGACGAACTCGTATGATGAACAATTTTTTACGGATTTGTGAACCCTTGAAACGTGGGGCTGGCGGGAGTGAAAGCGGTTATTCGTGGGGGGGAATGGCAGGGGGTGTGCAAAAAAAGGGGGAATCGTTTTGTTTGCGGTTAATCCGAGCTTCCTTTTTTGGGCTTTTGTTTGGGCTTTTTCTTTTTCAGGCAAATTTTATCTTTTCTGACGAAGGCGCAAAGCTTGGGGTTGTAGTACTCCTTACAGTTTAAAGGGTTGTATAGTGGGCACTCAGGATGTTTTTCCGACATTTGTCTGCTCTTCCTTCCACTAAGGCAAACGCCGCAAGGCCGCCCACCTCAAATTTGCTTTCACGAACGATCTATAACATTAAATAGTAAGATTTACAAGCCATTGTGTCCCCCGGGCGGATGGGCCGGATAAGGCCTTGCCGGTTGCTAAAGCTTTGACATTCTGCTCGTTTATTGTTTATATGTAAAAAATCAATACATGCAAAAGGTTGCCGGCAGGTGGGGGATCGTTATCCGCCTTGCGGCGGGCGTTTATAGACTCTGAACCATCACCTTAATATATCGATATGCCTGATTACGGGGAACTGAAAAATCGACTCGTCCAGGTCAATAGCGACCTGACACTACTTTTGTCAGAGGTTGAGAAGATCTCAAGTGCTGTCAATCCCGCCATCTCCCAGTGGACCGCAACCTGCCGGACGCTTGGCGAACAGCTGTCCCAGGAAATTATGCGCATTGCTGTCGTGGGGGCCATCAAGTCGGGGAAAAGCACGTTCGTGAACACCCTGTTCGGGGGAGATTATCTCAAAAGAGGCGCCGGCGTCGTGACCTCCATCGTCACCCGTGTGCGCAGCAAGGACCGACTGCGGGCGACCTTGCATTTGAAAACCTGGGACGAGATCAACCGGGACATCAACGACGCGGCCGTGCTGCTGCCGGCCAATCGCCTTTCGGAGGCGGAGCAGGGGTTCGATCTGCGGCGCGAGGAAGACCGCCAGGTGCTTGGCCAGGCGCTGGGAGAACTGGCCGCCGACCAGTTGATCGTCAACGATACACGCAGCTCCGGAAGTGTGCTTTTGACTTCTTATCTCGAAGGCTACGCACGCGCCGGGCAGCACATTCAAACCGATTCCACGACCCTTGTTTTCGAAGGCGCCGATTTTTCCAAACACCGCGATTTCGTCGGCGACGATGCCATGGCTGTCTACTTGAAGGACGTGCTGGTCGAAATCAACCATCCCGGCCTGGGCCGGGGCGTGGAGGTCGCCGACTGCCAGGGGGCCGATTCGCCCAATCCTTTGCATCTGGCCATGATTCAGGACTACCTGACAATGGCGCACCTGACGATCTACGTAATCAGCAGCCGCACCGGATTGCGACAGGCGGATATCCGTTTCCTGTCGATGATTCGAAGCATGGGTATCCTTGACGCGGTGGCGTTCGTGGTCAATTGCGATCTCAGCGAACACGACACGGTGAAAGAGTTGAAGGACGGTATCGCTAAGATAGAAGCCGATCTGCATCTTATCTGCCCGGAAGCCGAAACCTATACCTTCTCGGCGCTGTTTGCGCTGATGTTCCAGATGGAGGCATCGCTTACCGAAAAAGATCGCGGGCGTTTCAAACAGTGGTGTGCGGACGCCAAAATGACCGATTTCACCACGTCCGAGCGCACCCGCTTCCACCGTTTTCTGGAACAAAAAATAAACGGCGAACGGGGGATTCTGCTGCTCGGTAATCATCTGGAACGATTGGATGTGGTTGCCTCGGGGGTTGCCAAATGGATCGATTTCAACAAGGACCTTTTGTCCCGCGATGCCGGTGACGCCAAGCAACTGGTCGATCGTGCGCTCGACCAGCGCGGGCGCCTGAATCGTTTGCAGACCACCGTGAAAAATACGCTGGATGGTGCGCTGGGCAATGTCAAACGCGATCTGAAAAACGCAGTGGACCGGTTTTTCGATAGTCACGGCCAAGGCCCGGCCGCCGGTGTGATCGATTTTGTGCGAGGGTATCGGGTGGACTTTGACCGTTACGAGGAGAGCCTCGGCACTGCCGGTTTCGCCAAGACGCTGTATATGGTATTCCAGGAATTCAAGCAGGCCGTGGATACCACCATGGCTGAAGTCGTCAACCCCCAGGTGATTCGCTTTGTCAAGGATCAGGAGAAATACCTTCTGGAGTACCTTGATGAAATCGCAGGGCCTTACGGAGCCATGATCGACGATGCCATTGCCAATAACGGCGCCGCCGCCGATGGTACCGTGCCGGAGACGACGCGCTTCCGGCCACGCATCAGCATCGCCGCGGACCTTGAAACCATTCGTGAAAACGCCGGTCTGCGGTTGCCGCCGGCTGCCGCGACCATGCACTATTCCACTCAGATTAAAACCGAGGCGGTCATGCGTTTCGGGATCTATAAAATCGTCAACCTGATTAAAAAGGCGTTCAAGAAACCCGCGGACAAGGCCCGGCAGGAGCATTTTCTGGCCCTGGCTTCGGGCGTCAAGCGCATGAAGCAGGAGACCGAGAGATCCATTTCGTTCCACCTGAAGGACTACAAGGAGAATATCAAGTACCAGTATCTGCTGAAACTGGCCGACGCCGCCGTGCAGGCGGTGGAAGACCGAATGCTTGAGCGGTTCCAACACCAGGGCGCCGACCTGGCCAGTCTGGCGGAACAGGTCAATGCCCGGCAACTGGACAAGGAAAAGGTCTGTGCCGACCTGTCGGATGTACAGGCGACCTCGTTTGCGCTGCAAGAGAAGCTTAGTGACCTTAAAAAGGAATTGCATCAACCGTAAAGGCCTTGGGTGGCTGCTGAATTTCTCACCCCAGGGCGCCACAAAATGAAAGGAAGGCAGAATGGCGGAGAAGACAACCAGAGCGATTGCCGTGGCAAATGAAAAGGGCGGGGTGGGCAAAACCGTTACCGTGATCAACCTGGCTGCGGCGCTATCCCTGTCGAACTGTTCGGTGTTGGTGGTGGATATGGATCCCCAGGCCAACGCCACCAAGGGATTGGGCGTCACCGTGGAGGAGGGGCAGCCCACGGTTTATGACCTGATTATGAAAAACGGGGCCACTGCTGCTGAGGATGTGATCGTTCCCACTAAATGGGAAGGGATCAGCATGTTGCCTTCCGATGCCGATCTGGCCGGTGCGGAAGTGGAACTGGTGGATGCCGAGGGGCGCGAAAATCGTCTCAGCGAAACGCTGACACCGCTTTTCGGGCAATACGATTATATTCTCATGGATACTCCGCCCAGTCTTTCGCTGTTAACCGTCAACGTATTTACCAGCGCCTCGGAAGTTCTCGTTCCCTGCCAGACGCACCCCTATGCCTACGGCGCCCTGGCCGAGCTGTTCGACACCATTGATGCCGTGCGTGAGGAGATTAACCCGGCGCTTACCATTTGCGGGATCGTCCCCACCCTGGTGGATTTGCGTACCCGGGTCGCCAACACCGTCCTCGACCAGCTCAGAACCGACGAGCGTTATCGCGATCTGGTCTTCAATACCCCCATCCGGTCCAACACGACCATCGCTGAAAGCGCCGAGGCGGGCAAGCCGGTGGTTTTCTATCGCACCGGCAGCTATGGCGCCAGAGACTACAAGGCCCTGGCCGAGGAAGTGTTATCCATGTATGGATAGTAACCGGATTGCAGGTGTGAAGGGTAAGGACGTTTACAAAACAATAATTATCTTATTGACAAGATAAATGCTTTAGCAACAAAATGTAACAAATGGTTGGGCTCTTCTTCCTAAGACAGGGCAAGGTGATTTTTCACCTTGCCCTGTCTGTTTGCTGCAGGCCTAAATCCGCCGGTGGCGATATAGCCGCAGGCTGTTGGAAACCGCCGAGCTGCTGGAAAAGCCATGGCCGGGGCCGCCGGGACGGGATGACGCTTGCGTATGGCCATGGGCAGCCCCTGGAACGGATACAGGGCGCCGGCGGCCACAAGGGCAGCCGCATTTGGATTTAGTGATAAAGCACATGCCATCTTATCCCCCTCACCCTGTCCCTCAATGTTGTTGACTTAAGTTATCGTAGGTTGGGTTGAGGGACGAAACCCAACAATCGATTGTCGGGTTTCGCTACGCTCTACCCGACCTACGAGGGCGATTCAGTCCCCGGCCAGTACCCCTTGTTTCTTAAGCCAACAGCATTACCCCTGTCCCTCTCCCGCCCGGGGGGAAAAAACGTAGCCGCCGGCTTCCCAAAGTTATTATGAAATTTCCGGGATTCCTGCAACGTTCGCCCTTGCAACGCAAGCTTGTTTCCCTTTCGGGATAGGTTAAAAACCTATCGATTGTCGGCAAGTCTCCTATTCTCATTTCAGGAACAACCCGATTGCCAAGCAAAAAGGCATGCTATAGGGTTTGTACCTGAGGATTCTCTCCTTTTTGTTCAAGAACCACTGGCAGCGACGTTCCTTCAGACATAACGAAACAATTGAAAAAGGGAATTATGAGATCAACCCAGTCACCGTTGTACTCAACCACATACCCCTATCAACTTCAAAAAAAGGAGTATTGCGATGTCAGAAGAACACACTTTTGTTTCTCCCGGACCGGCAGGGCTCGGGGCGCTGGCTGTAGCTTGTTTCGGTTTTGGGGCAGTCTTTACCGGGAAGGTGGCACTGGGCGGGCTTCCTTTGCTGGCCGCCTGGCTGGTTGGTGGCGGCATCGTTCAATACACCGTCGCAGTGATGGAGCTGAAGGACCACAACATGACCGGCGGCAATGTGTTTCTGTTTTTTGCCGCCTTTTTCATGTTTGGTGCGGCGCTGTCGGTGCTCGCCAAATACCTGATGCTTTCGGGAGTGATCGGCGATGTCAAACCGGCGTCCATGGTCGAGGGATTCTGCTGGATGGCGGGCGCGGCCTTCCTGACCGGTGTTACCCCCGCCTATGCCAAAGGGCCCCTGACCCTTTTCTCCATTGTCGTTTTGATTGATATCGCTTTATGGCTGATCGTCGGCCTGGATATGGGACTTTTGGGTGCGAGCTTGAAACCGGTTGTAGGTTATCTGCTATACGCTTCCGGGTGGCTGGGCATTTACACCGCTGCCGCCGTAGTCAACAATCACATATTCGGACGAAAAGTTCTGCCGACTTTTGGTCCGCTGCTGAAATAGAAAACGTCGGCCTGATTGCGACATAAGAAAACCTCCTGCACGTTGATTCCTTTCGATTGGACGATGCGCAGGAGGTTTTGCTTTTGGCCCTTACTTTATCGGATATCGTCCGCTGTCTCTCCGGTGAGGCGCTCAAGATTGTCACGGGCGAACTCGATGGACGGGTCCAGTTCGAGGGCCAGTCGGTAATAATGGATGGCCTCCTCTTTTTTCCCCAGATCCCGGTAGTTGGAGGCGATGTTGGCGTAATCGATGGCCGATCCGGGATTGAGGTCGACGACCCGCTGAAAACAGGCAATGGCCGCCTCATGCTCCTTCAGCATGAAATGGCAAAATCCCATCAGGTTGTGGATGTCGGTTCGATCGGCGTCCAAGGCCTTGCCTTTGGCAAGGACTTCCAGCGCCGCCCGGTAATCGCCCAGTTCCTTGAGACAAACGCCCATGTATGAATAAATGCTGGGAATGTCCTGCTTGGCGGGGGACAGATCCAGGGCGTGTGAGAAATAGGGCAGGGCCGCCTGGGGGTCTCCCATCTCAAGGTGGCAGTTGCCCAGATAGAATTGTAAGAAGTATTTTCCAGGCAGTTGTCGGTCCATCTCGATCAACCGCCCGGCGGCCTGATCCAACGGGAAGTGCTGCGTGGTGAGTTTGGCCACGAACATGGCCACGCTGGTTCCCGCGGCTCGCTCCCTGAAATGGGCACCCGGAATAATGGTGTAAAAGGCGGGGACGGCCAGTTCGGGGTGCATGGTGTCCACCGTCAGCACGTCAAACCCGCGCTCGGACAGGGCCTGGACGCAAGAGGCCACCTCGATCCGGATGTTGGGGCTTGAGATATCGGGCAGGGTGCCAAGGGCGACGGGGCCGGAGGCGCCCGTGATGAAAGCGGCCTTCTCCAAGCGGCTGAATTTGGGTAGACCCGACGCTTCGTAATTGGCTCCCGTATTGAAGTCGCCGCCCAGCTGAGCCACTTCACTCAAAGCGCGGCTAAGGGCTTTTTCCGGGCTGGGGGTCGTTCCGGCGGTCCAGACGATTTCGCTTTTTTCAGGAAAGGTGGACGGGTCATGGGCCAGAACCGCCACCGTGGGAATACCCATATCCAGCGTAAAATCGCTGATTGTCAACCCAACGCCGGCACGGGCGTACTTCTCCAGCATTTCCCGTACCAGTCGGTCCGTGGCCGACGCCGGATCGATCCTGGGCACCGATAGACACTCACGGCTGATGATTGATGACACATGGCGTTCGACGACCTCGCACAGCCCCTGGCACAGGGCCTCGGCAGAACAGTTGCCCGTCGAGGCGCCGTTAAAGGCATTGATGGCGTAGAACCAGTCCAGAGGGATCATCTCTTCTCGTTCGCGGGTCAGGTTCCAGGCTCCGGTCCACCTTAAGGGGAGGTCGCTGAAAAGCTTGCGCGCCACTGTCAGGTCATCGGATTCATCATGGACCGAGCGCGCGATCCGGTCAAAGTCGATGGCCGTGTCGCCGATCTGATTGGCGGTGGCCGGGCGGGTGTTTGCCCGGTTTTTATAAAAGCTGAAAAAACTGAACCGCTCGACCAGCTCCATAACCGCGCTGGCTTCGGCCTGGGCCGGTGTGGCGCCCTTGCCCATCTGTTTTCTGGATCCGATCAACTCCCTGGCATCCGGTCCGCAGGTGCTGAAAAAAACCGGAATGCCCAGACGGCCGTTGTCGATGCGAATGGTTTGGTCCAGAACGCTCAGGTCCATCTCCTTTAGTTTCTGCTTGACCCCGGCCACGGTTTCTTCCGGCCTGATGCTTTTGTCCTGATCTTCGGTGGCCTGTTTGATGGCATCCGCCATGCCGAGGGGGCCGGTGCGTTTCATATTTTCTCCTTGATGTCGGGCTGGCGTTTATGATTGACGAATCCGTAAACCAAACCGCGACTTTTTACGAGACCATCATGATTGATATGGCTGATAAAAAAAAGCAGCGCCCCTGGGTCATTTCCCAAGCGGCGCTGCATAATAAACCATATCGTCCGCAAATAACAGGCCCATGCTGCTTGTATCATGGCCGCGGCCTGTTTTAAATAGCGGGCGGTTCAGGGGCGCGGCCGCCCCGAAAAAGTGCCTAACAGTCACACCCGCCGGTACCGCATCCGCCGTTTTCGGAACAATCACAACCGCAGGAGGGTTGCTGTTGGGTGGCTGTCTGGTTGATGCCGACCACAGTGATATCAAAGGTCAGGGCTTGTCCGGCCAGGGGATGATTGAGGTCGAAGACCACCTTTTCATCGTCGATGCTGTCTACTCTGGCAGGAATCTCCTGGCCTTCGGGCGTTTTCAGGGACAGGGTTTGTCCCACCTGAGGACTCATCCCTTCGGGTACCTGGGAACAGGGAAACTCGTGCATCCGTTGGGGATCGCGTTCGCCATAAGCTTCTTCGGGAGACAAGGTGAAGGTTTTGGATTCGTTGAGGGACATACCCATCAAGGCGGACTCGAAACCGGGGATAAGGTTGCCGGTACCGATCTGGATCTCCAGGGGGGCGCGGCCCTTGCTGGAATCGAACACTTCGCCGTCATCCAGGGTCCCCGTGTAATCGACGCTCACAAACAGTCCCTTCTCAACCTTTTGCATATTAAGCTCCTTTAAAGTTAATGAATAAGTTTCCCCAAAATGAGGATGAATAGCGATAAGTCAAGAAAATAGTCAGGTTCGGTCACCGGTGAACTCTTTGACAGCCACTGGATCTGGCCTAACCTGTGGTTGTCTGATCATGCCATGACCAATTTGGGCCGGATGTCGGCGAGGTTAAAATTACCGGCATATGAATGGCTATCGAAAAAAGAAATGACGATTTCGTTTGTCGCCTGCATGCGATTGCCCTGTATGGGGTGCGGGGCGGGGTTGACAGGCCAAGGAGATTGGAAATATCTTTGGGGGGACAGCATTCGTAATGCTAAATCGTTATTAACCTCGAGGAGGCGATACGATGTCGGAAAAAGCCAGAGCCCATCTGATTATTACCGGAAAGGTGCAGGGCGTTTTTTTCAGGGCGGAAACCTGCCGTGCGGCCGAGATTTACGGCGTTACCGGGTGGGTGCGCAACCTACCCGATAAATCCGTGGAAGCGGTGGTTGAAGGAGATGCCGAGGATGTCCAATCTCTGATTAACTGGTGTTGGAAGGGCTCGCCCCATTCCGTGGTTGACGAGGTGCAGGTCAGGCATCAAGATTACCAGGGCGAATTTGACGGTTTTCGCATTGCATATTAGAAAAGCCGTAGTCTGTCGTCGCAAGCTATTCTCCGGCCCCGAATACCGGAACCTGGATATTTATTTCTCTTCCGCCGGCAGACAGGTGTTTGCAGCGCCGCTATCCTTTTGCTCGTCCGTGCGTTCCACCGCATCGTGGAACTGCATTTCGATGGTGACGTCGCTGCCGCCACTGATGCTGGTTTTGGCATTGGGGTAGCGTTTTTTAAAGACATGCAGCATGGCGGTGTTTTCCCGCAGCACATTCGCCACGAAGGTGGTGTAGTTGTTTTGCTTGGCGATGTTCTCCATCGTTGAAAGAAGGTGGGAGGCGATCCCCATGCTCTGATAGTCCTCACGAACCACGAAGGCAACCTCGGCTCTGGATTCGCTTTCCTCGGCGTAGGAGCCGATGGCGATGACCTCCTGATGGCCGGAGATGCGGGCCAGGCCGATCATGGACATATTCTTGCGATAATCCACACTGGCCCATTGCTGCTGGACCACTTCATGGGAGAAAAGCTTCATCTTGTAGAAAAAACGGTAATAAATGGTTTTTTCCTGTAGAGAATAGAAAAAGTTGCGATAGGCGAATTCGTCGGACGGCAGCAGCGGCCGGAATTCGATGGCGCGGCCGTTTCTCAGGGTCTTGCGGTTTTTGTAGCCCTCTATAAAAATAAGGTCGTCCTGGGACGGCGGCAACTGGTCGGCAAAAATGTAGCGTTTGGTTTTGGCGACCTCGATCAGCTCTTCCCGGAATTTTGGATGGGCGATCTGGGCCAGTTCCATGACCCGTTGGTAGATGCTTTTGCCGGACAGCTCGGCGATACCGTATTCGGTGACCACGAAGTTCACGTCGCCGCGGGTAGTGGCCACCCCGGCGCCCTCGCTCAGGTGGGGCACGATGCGTGAGACGGAACCGTTCTGGGCCGTCGAGGGCAGGGCGATCACCGAAAACCCGCCTTTTGACATGGCGCTGCCGCGCAGAAAATCGACCTGGTCGCCGATGCCGCTGTAAAACAGATGGCCCATGGAGTCCGAGCAGACCTGGCCGGTCAGATCCACTTCCAACGCCGAGCTGATGGAGATCAGGTTGTCGTTTCGAGCAATCACCGTGGGATCGTTGACGAACCGGGACGAGCGGAAGAAGAACATGGGGTTGTCGTCCAGATAACGGTAAAGCTTCTCCGATCCCATGCTCAGGGACGCCACCACCCGGCCGGGGTAGAGGGTCTTTTTGGCGTTGGTGATGGTTTTGTTTTCGAACAGCGGCAGGAACGCATCCGTGATCAATTGGGTGTGGATGCCAAGGTCCTTCTTGCCGGACAGATGGCCGAGAATAGCGTCGGGAAGGTGACCGAAGCCGATCTGCAAGGTGGCCCCGTCATCCACCAGCTGGTTGACGTAAAAACCGATACGGCTGGCAATTTCCTGATTCTTCGAATTTGGCGTAACCTCTAACAGCGGCTCTTCATATTCCACGAAATAGTCGATCTCATCCACATGCAGAAAACTGTCGCCCCAAGTCCTGGGCATAAGCGGATTGACCTGGGCAATGACGATTTTGGCGTTCTGGGCGCCGGCCTGGGTGATATCCACGGAGACGCCCAGGGAGCAGTACCCGTATTTGTCCGGCGGGCTGACCTGGATCAGGGCCACGTCCAGACCGATGCGGCGGTTGGCGAAGTAGCGCGGGATCTGGGACAGGTAGGTGGGTACATAGTCGATCTTGCCTTCGACGGCCGCCTTGCGCATGTCGTGACTGATGAAAAACAGTTTCAGGGAGAATCGGTTGAGAAATTTGGGGTCGTCCACATAGTTGGCAAAGGTCCAGGAAAGCATTTGGTAAATCATGATGTCCTGGGTGTTGAGATCCTCCACCATGGTCCGGATCAGATGCTGGGGCTCCCCGCAGCCGGTGCCCACAAAGACCCGGCTGCCGTTTTTAATCAGGGAAACGGCGGTTTCTGCATCGACCACCCTGTCCGGAAAGGTCTGTCTCAAATCCATTATCGCTCCTCCGTGATATAATTGCGTCAGTATGGATTTAATTAACACAGATGCCCAATCAAGGATAGAAAAGAGTTGACATCGACTCATCGGCTTCATAACTTTTTGCTATTATTCATCGATTGAAAGGTATTGCCATTCCATGAAAGTCATTCACTATACCGAGGAAAAGGAGACCCGTGTCGACAACGATGTCGCCAAGGGCGTCAGTGGGCGGGTGGTCATCGGTAAAGCCGACGGCGCTCCGAATTTTTGCATGCGTGTTTTCGAACTGGATGCGGGAGGATGCTCGCCCAAGCATTCTCACGATTGGGAGCACGAGATTTTTTTTTCATGCCGGCCGGGGTGAAGTCTGGCAGGACGACGGGTGGACGACGGTCAAGGCCGGATCGGTGGCGTTTGTCCCGGGAGGCGAGCCGCATCAGATCCGCAACGCCGGCGACGAGAAATTGATTTTCGTCTGTCTGATTCCCGCCGGCGCGCCGGAGCTTTAGCGTGGGCGGGCCTTACCGAAATCCTCTGCCCACGGTGGATATCATCATCGAGGTGGAGGGCGGCATCGTTCTCATCAAACGAAAGAATCCACCCCATGGATGGGCCATTCCCGGCGGTTTTCTGGATTGGGGAGAGTCGGTGGAGACCTGCGCCGTGAGAGAAGCGCAGGAGGAGACCGGTCTTTTGGTCACGCTCAAGGACCTTCTCTATGTGTACTCCGACCCCAAGCGCGATTCTCGCCACCACACGGTGACGACGGTATTTATCGCTTCGGCCGATGGCGAGCCGGTGGCTGACGACGACGCGGCCCAGGCCGGAATATTCACCGCCGAAACCCTGCCGGAACCACTGGCCTTTGACCACGACCGGATTCTGGATGATTATTTCCGGTACCGCAGCGGAACGCCGCCAAAGGAGATTTTCAGCAAATATTTCCCATAACGGCGACACCAGGAAGTAGGGGCGAACCCCCGTGTTCGCCCAGATAAAAAAACATACGTAGGGGCGAACCCCCGTGTTCGCCCAGATAACCGTGTATTCGTCCATATCTCGTGTTCGCCCACCAGGAGGTTCCATGAAATCCCGCCGCGCATCCCTTGGCAACCGGCCCTTTTCATCACTGGACAAACTGCTGGAACGCAAACATGTGCGGCTTCCCGAAGTGCATCTGCCAAAACCCGCCGATCGGCCCATGACCCCTGACGAGGAACGTAGCCTGTTCAAGGCGGCCATGGCCGATGTCATCCCCCTTGACTGTCGGAACCGAATTGTCGGACGCGTTTCGCCTGCGCCGCCATCCGTTGCTCCGGACACCGATCACCCCGATGCCGAAGCCCTGCGTCAGCTCAAGCGGCTTGTTCTTACCGGCAGCGGGTTTGTGCTCGCCGATACCGCCGAATACGTGGAAGGGGCCAGTGGGTTCATGCCGCCGGAGCTTTTTCGTCGGCTGCATGGCGGGCACTTTTCGGTCCAGGCCCACGTGGACTTGCACGGTCTGGGTGTGGAAGCGGCCAAGGAACGTTTCGACCTGTTCATGCGGCGTGCCATCCGGTCCGGTAAACGGGCCGTTCTGGTGGTTCACGGACGGGGGCGATGTTCTCCGGGGCCGCCGATTTTAAAACGCAATCTGTATGACTGGCTGACCCGGGCGCCGTGGAAACGGTGGGTGATGGCTTTTACCAGCGCCCGGTCCTGTGACGGGGGCACGGGGGCGACATACGTGCTGTTGCGCACAACGCCCCGTTCAAACAAAAGGAGTAACTGAATGACCATACAAGCGGAAGTGAAATGGACCGACGGCATGCAGTTCGTCGGTCGGGCCGGGGAGGGGCCGGCGGTGATCATGGACGACCCCGAGGGGGGGAGCGGAGCCAGTCCCATGGACCTGCTTTTGATCGGCACGGCCGGATGCACCGCCATGGATGTGGTCACCATTTTACGCAAGAAACGCATGGCCGTCACCGGCCTGACCGTCAATATCAATGGCGAACGGGCCGAGGATTATCCCAGACGATACACCGATATTCACATCGAGTATGTGGTGTATGGCATGGATCTCGAGCCCAAAGGCATTTCCCAGGCAATCGATCTGTCCGAGAGAAAATATTGCGGGGCCATGGCATCCCTGAACGCCGAGTTCACCCACAGCTACCGGATGGAGTCGCCGGAAGAGTAGCGGGTCCGGTGTTTGCCTGCTTTGCAAGGAGCGGCTCTTAGCCGCGATTCTCCATAAAAAGCGGTTGAGACCACCACGTGGATGGTGTATGAAAAATTCCTTTTTCGCCAATCAAAAAGGACCTTACTATGATTACCCTGCTGGATTATGGAGCCGGAAATGTTCGCAGCGTCATAAACGCCATTGAAAAGCTTGGGGAAACGGTAGCTGTTGCCGCCTCGGGTCAGGAAATCGTCGACGCCGAGAAGCTGTTGTTCCCCGGCGTGGGCAGTTTTGGCAGCATGATGAGCATTTTACGGGAGAAACGGTTTGTCGAACCGCTCAAAGCCTTTTTGGATTCCGGTCGCCCGTTTTTCGGTATCTGCCTCGGCATGCAGGCGCTTTTCGAAGGCAGCGAGGAAGCGCCGGAGGAAAAGGGGCTGGGGATTTTGCCCGGCCGGGTTAAGCGCTTCACCGTCGATCTGGCGGTGCCCCATATCGGCTGGAACGGCATCAGCGTCAAGCAGTCCACCGATCTGTTTTTCGGGCTCAAGGGCGATGAAAAGTTTTACTTTGTCCACTCCTACCATGTGGTGGCCGACGATCCGTCGGTTGTGCTAACCACCACCGACTACGGCTATTCCTTTGTCAGCGCCGTTCAGAAAGGCAATGTGCAGGGCACCCAGTTTCATCCGGAGAAAAGCGGCGCGTCAGGGTTGACGCTGCTTGAGAACTTTATTCGCAAGGATCGAGAGGTGTCCATCCCATCCGCGAGCCCGGAGAAAACCAGGCTTGCCAAGCGCATCATCGCCTGTCTGGATGTGCGTGCCAATGATCGGGGAGACCTGGTGGTCACCAAGGGGGATCAATATGACGTGCGCGAATCGGGGGATGTGCGCAACCTGGGCAAACCCGTGGAGCTGGCCGGCCGTTATTTCGAGGAGGGGGCCGACGAGGTCACTTTTCTCAACATCACGGGCTTCCGCGATTTTCCCCTTGAGGACATGCCCATGATCGACGTTCTCAAAAAGACCAGCCGGAATGTCTTCGTGCCCCTGACCATCGGCGGCGGCATCCGCGATTTCACGGACAAGAACGGACGAAGCTACACGTCATTGGAAGTGGCCGCCGAGTATTTCCGCTCCGGCGCGGACAAGGTCTCCATCGGCAGCGATGCCGTTTATATTGTCGAGGATTACCTGAAGACCGGAGAAAAGACCGGCGAGAGCGCCATCGAAAAGATCTCCTATGTCTACGGCAACCAGGCCGTGGTGATCTCCATCGATCCCCGCCGGGTGTATGTGACGTCTCCCGAGGATACCGACCACCCCTGCGTGCAGACATCCACCCCCGGACCCAATGGCGAAGCGCACTGCTGGTTCCAGTGCACGGTCAAGGGCGGCCGGGAAGGGCGCGACGTGGACGCCGTGACCCTGGCTCGAGTGTGCGAGACCCTTGGGGCAGGGGAGATTCTGCTCAACTGCATTGACCGCGACGGCACCAATCAGGGGTTTGACATCGAGCTGATCACTGCCGTCAAAAAGGCCGTGACGATCCCCGTGATCGCCTCCAGCGGGGCCGGTTGCGAGGCCCATTTCGCCGAGGTGTTCGAGAAAACCAATGTGGAATCGGCTTTGGCCGCGGGGATTTTTCACCGTCGGGAGGTTCCGATTGGTGCGGTTAAGGAATATTTGAAGGAGACGGTTGAGGTTCGGCTCTGATTGGTAATTGGTGAACGGTTATTCCCGAATTCAGAAACGGCGGGATCAATTCGTCGAATTTCCATATCCGGTCGCGTATCTGTGCTTTTTTGAGATAAGGAATGCAGACCGGTTACGTTCCCGTTTGTAAAGCTATTGGCTGCGATATACATCCAAGCCCTCACTCTTATAAAATCCCTTGCGCGCTGAAAGAAAACAAATTATCATTATTCTAATGTCGTTGACTTAAACGCCCATTTCACTTGCCCGTTTTTGATAAACGGTGCCGCTTGAGCCAACACCATTGACACTCCTGCCGACGTGGAACCCGGATTGCAACAGCGTGGGAAGCCCCGCCCATACTTTCCTGCATTGAATTGGACGTTCGAATCTCCGAAACCATCTGCCTCAGGACTAAAGAAGCATATAAAACTACCGATAGATATCCAAGACTGATTTTTTCTCTCCGTTCTTCGCCATACGGGTGCTTTGGGGAGTGCTCACGGCGTCATTCAAAAATAGGCTGTTGATCACCATCGCTGCTGTCATTGTTCCCGGCTCTTAATGCCCCAACTTGTTGAAAATTAAGATGTTCCTGGAACGGCATGATTCTCTTGCCTAAAGTAGGCGATTGTCGAGCTTGCCGCATATACAAGGCGGATGTCATTCCGCAATAGCCCTCCTATGCGGGAAGGCATCCAACGCCGTAGATGCGGTAAGCTCGGCAAACCCAACGGGTTTCAAATTTTGGGAGGTCATCATGGCGCAATGCATTATAAAGCATACGATTCCCATGGAGACCAAAATTTGAATCGCCTGCTTTAGTCTAAATCTTACCAGTTATGGGAGATCGAGCATGGGGTGGTTCAACACAAGAGGCAACGGCAAAAAATCCATCAGCGGAAATGAAAACAGCAAGACGGTCGCGACGCCGTCCTGCGGAAAACCTGCATCCATCTATGCCCTGGAACCGCGTATTCTCTTTGATGCCGCGGCAGTGCAGACCATGGCCGATGCCGTGGTCGACGCCACCGCCGCCCAGGCGGACGTGGCCATTGCGGGCCTCAACGCGGAAGGCCAGGATGCCGATCACTCTGCCGAGGGGACGGACAGCGGCCATGCCGGTGATGATCTGCCAGGGGCCGCCGCCACCTACGACGAAGAGCAGGCCGGTTCGGATAATGCGGATAACGCGGACGCACAGGTAGTCGCCCACAGCGCCGATGACGAGGACGATGCGACACCCGCGGATCCGAGCACCCCCGAGTCCGATGAAATCACCGAAGTGGTCATCATCGACAACACCATTGAAAACATCGATGATATCACCACCTCCATCGGCGAAAACGCTGATGTCTATATTCTGGAAGAAGGCGACGGCATTGAAGAGATGGCCGATATTCTTGCCTCCTATGAAAACCTGGATGCCGTCCACATCATGAGCCACGGCGGGCCGGGAGCCATCCACATCGGTGCAGACACCCTGGATGCCGACAGCATCACGACCGAATATGCCGACGAACTGGCTGTGATCGGTGAATCTTTGTCCGACGACGGGGATATCCTTATATACGGCTGTAACGTGGCCATGGGAGATACCGGCGGCGAGCTGGTCAGTCTTCTGGCCGAGGCTACCGGTGCTGATGTGGCCGCATCCAGTGATGACACAGGTGCAGCAGACCACGGCGGCGACTGGGATCTGGAAGTAACCGACGGCACCATTGAAACCGCAGCCATTGCCGCCACAGCCTGGGACGGTATCATGGCCGATGCCGACGGTGACGGTATTGATGATGCCATCGATATCGATGACGACGGAGACGGCATTCTTGATGCCATTGAGAACGCAGATGGAACGTGGTCGCAGGAATACTACAAGTCCAGTGGCTATGCCATAGGGATGACCTTCAGCAGTGACGGGCAATATGTCTATATTATCGAAGCAGGCACCAACGAGATCCTTCAATATTCACTGGGAACAGCCTGGGATTTAAGCAGTGCGTTCACCTATGAAACCAGCGAGTCTATTGGCTATGCCTCCTGCAACGATGTCACCTTCAGCAGTGATGAATCCGTCCTCTATGTGATTTCCAGAGACTCCAATGTAGTCGTAGCCTACACCCTGAATACGCCTGGGAATCTCTCAGGTGGTGTTGCATCAACCGTCACATTCAACACGGGCTTAAGTGACATTGAAGACGCTCTGTTCAGTGACGACGGCCAAACCATGTATGTGCTGGATGACGGCACGGATACAATCTATGTATATGACCTTGGTACGAACGGCCTGGATACTGGCGATACCTATGACTCTGCAAAAACCATAACCCTTGAGACCTACTCCGGCGCTTACACCTCAATGGAGTTCAGCGAAGACGGCACCAGGCTCCTGATCCTGAGGTACGAAGGGACAACAGGCGAAGTGATCAGCTATGCCCTGGATACCCCCTATACCATCACTTCAACCGATGTTTCCACTACGGCAGCATACAACACAGTGTTGGAAGTTACCGGATTTACCGGTCAGATGCTTAGTCTGGCGTGCGGCGCCGACACCGCCAATTATTATGTCTGTTCATACCACAATAGCGCCGCAGGCGGTTTCTATCACTATGCAGCCTACGCTGACACCGACGGCGACGGCATCATCAACTCCCTGGATATCGATTCCGACAACGACGGCATCACCGACCTTATTGAAGCCCAGGGGGTGAACTACACGGCACCTTCCGGGGCGGATGTGGACCTGGACGGCCTGGATGACGCCTTTGAAACAGGCGGCCTGACCCCTGTGGATACCGATGGTGACGGGGCTTACGATTATACCGACACGGACAGTGACGACAACGGCATTCTTGACCTTGTGGAGGCCCAGACCGGTCCGAGCTATGTGGACTGGAGCGGGGTGGACAGTGACGGCGACGGCCTGGATGATGCCTTTGATTCCGATGACACCCAGCTTGCCGGTTCCACAGGGATTACCCCGCTGGATACCGACGGGGAGGGGGTGGCCGATTACATCGATATTGATAACGATAAAGACGGTATTCTCGATACCACGGAAATTACTTCCACTGAAACCGTTGCCATAACCGAAGTGGCCTACGCTGAACTTGCCGCCCAGATTGCCCCCCTTGTCAGCGGGAGTACCAATTTTGAAATAGGCGGGCTGACTTTCAGTGCCGACGGTAAATATATTTATATCACCGACAAACATAATGTAACAACCACAGACGACGGCTCCAGGAACGACGGGCTTTATCAGGTGACCCTCAACACCGCCTGGGATCTGTCGGATGGAATCGATACGTCGGCCGGTTCCAAGTTCCTCGACGCCTGGTTCGGCGGGAACGCCAGTACCAGGCTGGGATCCACTACGGGTATTACGTTCAGCAGTGACGGCACTCAATTGTTTGTCGTGGATGCATACGAGGAACGACTGACGCAATTCACCCTTTCAACAGCCTGGGATATCAGCACCGGCACCCGGGTAAGCACCATTGATCTGGATGACAGCGGTTATTATTCGGATTCGGATCTGACTACAGAAGTAGGCGTTCATGATCTTGCCTTCTCCAGTGACGGCAACACGGTATACCTGCTGGTCTGTTTTGACAGCGCAACGAAGATATACCAGTTTTCGACAACTTCCACCGAAGCCTACGACATTACCAGCGGTATCAGCCTGATCAGCTCCATATCTTTGCCCGATCCCGACGATGACGGCACCTGGGACAACACCTATACCGCCACCGGCATGTGTCTGAGCAATGACGGCACCCGGCTCTACGTCACCCGGTATGACGAGTCCACAGGCGACTCCAGTCTGATTGTTTACAATGTCACCTATGGCACAGGCTCGGAAATTGCCTCTCTTGCAGTAAACCGGGGCATGGATCCGGATGGCAGCGTTGAGCTTGCACAAAGTTACGTCAGCGGCATCACCTTCAGTCCCGATGAAATCAGCATGTATCTTTCAACCGACAACAGCAACAGTTCTTCTGTCTACGAGTATATTGGCGCTCATATCGGTAACGACACCGACGGCGACGGCATTGCCGACTACCGGGATATCGACTCGGACAACGACGGTATTGTTGACACCATTGAAGCCGGGGGCACAGTTGCAGCAAGCACCACCGATAATGACAAGGACGGCCTGCTTGACGCCTATGACCAGGCTGTGGGAGACACCTCTGCGGCAGCCTCCATCGGTCTGACCCCGATGGACAGCGACGGAGACGGCTTCAATGACTACCTGGATATCGACTCGGATAACGACGGCATCATCGATCTCACCGAAGCCCTGGGAAACCGGACTGTCGCCGCCTCGGGTGACGGCGACGGCGACGGCATGGATGACGCCTATGAATCCCTGACCCCGGCCGATACCGACGGGGATCTTACCGCCGACTATCTGGATCTCGACAGTGACAACAACGATGTGACCGACAATGTCGAAGCACAGACCGGTGCGGCTTCGGTCATTACTGCAAGCGGTGTGGACAGTGACGGCGACGGCCTGGATGATGCCTTCGGAACCGGACTTACCCCCACTGACATCGACAACGACGGTGTCGCCGATTATATCGACATCGACAACGACGGCGACGGCATAACGGATGTGACCGAAAACACCTGGGATATCACCGGGGCTGTCCTTGACGGCACGGCGACCTTCACCGGCATCGAGCTGCAGGACGCGGTAGTAAGCGGCAACGGAGAGTATCTGTACTATTTTAACAATAATGGTGCAAGCAACTCCATAGTTATTCAGTACCGGCTCACCACCCCCTATGATATTGACGGCGGCATGACATTGGTGACCTCCTTTAATTTTGAAAGTACCTCCCTGAGCGTGGACAGCGTCTCGGATATGGCATTCAGCAGCGATGGCACAAAGCTTTATCTCCTTAAACGGGTTTCGGAGGGCGGCACAATCGAACGCACAGTGGTCGAAGTCCGCCTGACCGAGGCGTGGAACCTGGATTCCATTGACGAGTCCACCCTGTATGAACTGAGCATCACGAATAACGGACCCATGGGCATGACCCTGAGTACCGACGGGCACTATCTGTACATAACCGGAACAGATGAAACAGTACTGCAGTACTATCTGTCCACGGCCTATGGCCTGACTTCCGCGTCTTACCAGGCAACGACAAGCCTGACCAATTCAACCGATGTCGGCGGAATTGCCTTCAACGCCGGCGGCACCATGTTGTATGTCGCCTCCCTGAACGGAACCGTGCAGGCTTACAGCCTTGCAACGGCCTGGGATACAAGTGCCATGACCTATGTGTCATCGTTTACAACAGCGGCATCGAGCTATTGCACAGGCATTGATATCGTTACCAGCGGCAGCACGGTCAATATCTACATTGCCGACAACAACGGGACAACAAAAGCCGTTTACCAGTACACCGTGGAAAGCATCGATACCGACGGGGACGGCGTTTTCGACATGAATGACATCGACTCCGACGACGACGGTATCACCGATCTGATTGAGGCCCAGGGGACAGCGTTTGTGGCGCCTTTGGGCACGGACAGTGACAAGGACGGCCTGGATGACCAGTATGATAATAATACCTCCAGCACCACCATTGCCGACTCCCTCGGGCTGACTCCCATTGACACCGACGGTGACGGTACGGCCGATTATCTTGATCTGGATTCCGACGCTGATGGCATCATCGACCTTGCCGAACAGTTGGCAGGAATGACAGCTGCAGGCCCAAGCGGTATTGACAGCGACGGCGACGGCCTGGATGACACCTTTGATGCCGATACTTCAAGCGGTTCAGCCCTTGATTCGGCCATAACATCTTCCGACACCGACGGTGACGGCGTTGCCAATTACCTTGACATCGACGATGACGGTGACGGTATCCTCACCACAACGGAAATCGCGGCCATGACCTGGGAGCTGGACTACGCCCGGGCCGCCACCGATCCGTCCGCCGTCACCTTCAGCAGCGACGGGATGCACTGCTATATTGTCAACTCCAACAGTGAAAAAATTGACCAGTGGGATTTGACCACGGCCTTTGATCTCTCCACCGCAAGCTATGTGCGGGCCATATCGGCCAGCGATACCTCTGCCAACGATATCTGGTTCAGCAGCGACGGGCTGACCATCTATGTGGCGGGCAAGACCAACGGCCGGATTTACCAGAAAACCCTGGATACGGCCTGGAATATCGCTTCTGTCAGCGCAACCACCTTCTTTGATACCGGCCTTGGCGCAACGGATTATGTGGAAGACCTGCTGTTCAGTAACGACGGCAGTCTTATGTATGTGCTCAACGCCAATGACGACCAGGTCCTGGTCTATAATCTTGGCACAGCCTGGAATGTGACCTCCGCGGTGTTCAACACCACCATCAGCATGGAGACCAGTTCCACCGGCACCTATATGGGTATGGATTTCAATTTTGACGGGACCCAGCTCTATGTACTGCTTTATGACGGCAGCTCAGCCAGCGAAATTATCAGTTTTGACCTGACCTCGGCCTTTGCCATCACCGCAGGAGACCTGGACAGTTCCACCGGCACCCTGTTCAGTGCCATTCCCGGCTGGGGCCACAGCTTCTGCTTCAACACCGATTTCACTAATGTCTATATTGCCTCTTTTAATAAGGATACCGTTTATCAGTACACCCTGGATACCGACGGTGACAATATCAGCGATTACCTGGATATTGATTCGGACAACGACGGCATCAATGACCTGGTCGAGGCCATGGGGAACACCCCCGTTGCCGCCAGCGGTGATGCGGATAAAGACGGCCTGGATGATGCCTATGGTGCCGGTCTGACCCCGGCGGACAACGACGGCGACCTGATTGCCAACTACATGGATATAGACTCCGACGGTGACGGGGCCCTGGATATTGTGGAGGCCCAGGCCGGATCGGCATACACGGCGCTTTCGGGCACAGATGCCGACGGTGACGGGCTGGATGATGCCTTTGACGATGATGCCGCCGACACAGCCCTGACCGCCTCCAACGGCCTGACGCCGGGCAACACCGACGGAGACCTGGCCGCCGACTACCTGGATATTGACGATGACGGGGACGGCATCCTCACCTCCGTGGAGAATGATGCCGCAACCCTGACCCTGGCCGACACCATCACTTACAGCTACCAACCCACGGGCATCACCTTCAGCAGCGACGGCCTGTACTGCTATATTGTCAATACCAGCAACGATACCGTGATCCAGTACCGGCTGACCACGCCTTTTGATCTCACCGCAGGCACGACCCAGCTCACATCCGTGGCTGCCGGAGACAACTCTGCCAATGACATCCTGTTCAGCAGCGACGGCACCACCATGTACATTGTGGGTAAGGGGAACGGCGCTATCCGGCAGTTCATCCTGGCCACGGCCTGGGACCTGAGTACGGTGGCCTCCAACAGGGTGGTGGTATTTGATACCTGGGGCGGCGGTGCCATAGAAGATGTGCTGTTCAGCAATGACGGCACCATCATGTATGTGCTCAACACCAATACCAACGCCATCCAGAGTTTTACCCTGGCCATGGCCTGGGATGTCTCCAGCGCCACGGCAGCGGCCACGGTCAGCTTTGGTACCGGCACCACCTATATGGCCATGGAGTTCAGCAGTGACGGTTCCGCGCTGTACGTGCTCACCCATAACAGCACCTCGAACCTGATTCGTTTTGACCTGGCCACACCCTTCACCATCACGGCGGGTGACCTGAATACCCCCACCGACACACTGTTGAGCGCCATCACCGGCTGGGGCCACAGCCTGTGCCTGAGCGGTGACGGCACCAGTATTTACGTTGTCGTTTATAACACCGATACAGTCTATCGCTACACCTTTGACACCGATGCTGACGGTATCACCGACGCCCTGGATATCGACTCGGACAACGACGGCATCACCGACGGGATCGAAGCCCAGGGGGCGGGCTATACCGCAGCCTCGGGCACGGATATCGACCGGGACGGCCTGGATGACGACTATGACGATGATACAGCCAGCACCACCGTTGCCGCCTCCAATGGCCTGACTGCCGTGGATACCGACAGCGACGGCGTTGCCGACTATCGGGATCTGGATTCCGATAACGACGGCATCACCGACAACGTGGAGGCCCAGGCCACCGGTGCCTATGTTGCGGCCACCGGCATTGACAGTGACGGCGACGGCCTGGATGATGCCTATGACACCATCTCCGGTTACAATGCCTTTGGCGGTCTTTCTCCGGTGGACAGTGAAAGCGACGGGATCTTCGACTACCTGGATACGGACAGCGACAACGACGGTATTCTGGATGCCGCTGAATCCGGCATCACCCTGAACACCGCCGGGGCCACGGACGATACCGACGGAGACGGTCTGCTTGATCTTTACGAAGGGGCGAATCTCAGCGACGGCTACAATATTTATGATGAAAACGTGACTTTGAGCGGCACCACGCTCACCGCCTATAACCTGGCAAAACCCGTGAACCTCAATGCCGACGGCAGTAATGTCGTGACCATTGCCGACGGGGCGGCATACACCCTGGATCTGGATTTCCGGGATATCAATGACGCCCCGGTAACGGTGGATGACACGGCCACGGTGCTGGAAGACGGTACGGTGGAAATTAACGTGGCCGCCAATGATTCCGATTATGAAGGCGAACTTGACGCCACCTCGGTGGTGCTTTGGGACGGATCATCCGAGGTTACCACCCTGACCGAAGCCGGTGTGGGTGAATGGACCGTGGACACCGTGACCGGGCTGATCACCTTTGTACCGGTGGCCAATTACTGCGGAGCCGTTTCAAGCGTTACCTACCGGATTTACGACAGCGACGGTGCGTACTCAACTGCTACGGTCACCGCTACCATCACCCCGGTGAACGATGAACCCGGCGGTACCGATAACACCATCACCGTGCTTG
Organism: uncultured Desulfosarcina sp.; assembly: GCA_963668455.2. Taxonomy (GTDB): domain Bacteria; phylum Desulfobacterota; class Desulfobacteria; order Desulfobacterales; family Desulfosarcinaceae; genus Desulfosarcina. Next base: position 683,340 of record CAXXOY010000003.1, on the reverse strand, counting down.
AAGACGGCAGCTACACCTTTTCTGCAGCAGATTTCGGGTTCCAGAACCCGGAACCCGTGGACGGCAACAGTGACGGGGGCAGCGCCAACGCCCTGGCCGCCGTGATTATCACCACCCTGCCGGATTCCGCCGTGGGTACCCTTAAATTCAACGGGTCCGCCGTCACGGCAGGCCAGCAGATCGACATTGCCCAGATCGGGCTGCTGGTCTTCACCCCGGCCGCCGATGTCAACGGCACCACCACCAACGCCTTTACCTTCCAGGTGGTGGATGACGGCGGCACAGCCAACAGCGGGGTCAACACCGACCAGACCCCCAACAACATGAGTATTACCATCACTTCGGTTAATGACGAACCCGCCGGAGCGGACAACACCATCATCATCAGCGAAGATGCTACATACAGCCTGACCGAAGCGGACTTCGGCTTCACCGACGCCATTGACGGTAACAGCCTGTCCGCAGTGCTCATTACCACATTGCCCACCGGCGGCACCCTGGTGATTTATGACGGCTCCACCACCACGACCCTTAATGCCGGGGATACAGTTTTACTTGCGGACATCACCGCAGGTTACCTGCAGTTTACCCCCACCCTCAACCTCAACGGCACGGCAGCCGCATCCTTTACCTTCCAGGTGGTGGATGACGGCGGCACCACCAACGGCGGGGTGGACACCGACCAGACCGCCAACACCATCACCTTTGACATTGCGGCGGTCAATGACGCCCCCGAAGGAACGGATACCACCATCACCATTGACGAGGATACGGCATACACCCTGGCCAAGGCCGATTTCGGGTTCACCGATCCCGTGGAAGGCGACAATCTGTCTGAAGTGATCATCACCACACTGCCCTCGGGCGGCACCCTGACCCTGAACGGATCGGCCGTCAGCGCAACCGACCATATCGCCGTCACCGACATCACCAGCGGGCTTCTGGTCTACACGCCGGCAGCCGATGCCAACGGTGTGGGGGCTGACGCCTTTACCTTCCAGGTGGTGGATGACGGCGGCACCACCGGCGGTACCACCGGCAGCGAAGGCGTGGACACCGATGCCAGCGCCAATACAATTACCATTTCCATTACAGCGGTCAATGACGCGCCGGTTCTGGCCGATGACAGCTTCACCGTTGATGAGGACAATGCGGCCACCATTAACCTGACCGATAATTTCACTGATGTGGAAGACGGCACCACCTTTGATTATACCACCATCAGGCTCTACCGGGCCGCCACCAATACCTGGGTCACAAGCCTGACCGTAGCAGGAGAGGGTCTGTGGAGCGTGAACACCACCACAGGTGTAGTGACCTTTACCCCCGAGGCCAACTACAACGGCACGGTGACGCCTGTAACCTTCAGGGCCGCGGATTCCCAGGGTGAATTTGCAACCGCCCAGATCACGGGCACGGTAAACCCAGTTGCAGACGGCGTCACATTGACCGATCTTTCCGGTCCGACAGTTGAAGAGTCGGATCTGTCTTCGGGCACCACCCCGGATGAAGACGGTGAAACCGCCACCGGCTATTTTACGGTGACGGCAGATGACGGGCTGGCCAGTGTCACCATCGGCGGCACCACCTTTACCCTGGCTGAACTGGAAAGTGCTACAGAAGCGTCGCCGTTAACAACCGTCAGCACCACCTACGGCGAAATTACAGTGACCGGTTACGATTCGGCCACAGGCCGGGTCAGCTACTCCTATATCCTGACGACCAATGCCCTGGTCACCACAGACACCATTGCCGTATCGGCTCTGGACAGTTTAAGCGGGTCCGACTCTGCCAACCTGATCATCACCATTGCCGATGATGGACCTGCGGCTGACAACGATGCCTGTGACATGATCAATCAGGACGGCAAACCCAACAACACGGCTTCGGGCAATGTATTAACCAATGACGATTTCGGTGCCGACGGTCCTGCAGCCACCACGGTCACCAACGCGGGAACCCACACCCTGACTTACGGCACCCTGGTGATTGACGCCGATGGCAACTATACCTATACACCGGACTACACAAACGGCACCGTTGCGGCGCTTGGTCCCAACCAGACCGTCACCGACACCTTTACCTACACCATTGAAGATGCCGACGGCACCACACACACTGCTGAACTGGCGAGTACCATCCGGGGCGTTCCGGCCCTGCTGGAACTGACAGACAACGGCACCTATACCTCGGACGGGTTTGTGGAGGAGGTCAACTTTTCAAGCGGGGAGAGCACCACCGGCACCTTTTACGCCATTGTCAAGGACGGCAGCTCCTTTACCCTGACCATCTCGGGTACCGGTTACACCGAGCAGCAGATTATTGACGGCATAAGCAACGGCACACCGGTCACCGTCACCACGGCCAACGGCACCCTGGAACTGACCGCCTATGATGCTGCAACCTCTCTTGTTACTTACCAGTACACCCTGGACGCGCTGGCCGACCACAGCGGCGTGGATGAAGTGACCACCTTTTTCAAGGATAATTTCACCCTGAGACTGACCGATGATGACGGCGACTATTCCGACGGTACCCTTTCCATTGCCATCCTGGATGATGCCCCTACAGTGGCCGATGACACCAATGCCGTCACCGAAGATGTCACCACCCCGATCACGGGCAATGTGGCAGCCAACGACACAGTGGGGGCCGATGCCACTGGCTCCCCGGTCAGCCAGGTGACGGTGGGAACTGATACCAGTTCCATGACGGCCGTTGACCCGGTATCCGGCGTTACCGTGACCGGCACATACGGTGATCTGGCCATCAACGGCGACGGCTCTTACGCATACACCCTGGATAACTCTTCCGCCCTGGTCCAGGGACTGCAGGCCGGAGAAACCGCCACCGAGGTCTTCACCTACCAGATTGAAGATACGGACGGCTCCTTTGATACCGCCACCCTGACCATCACCATCACGGGGGCCACCGAGACGATAACAGCAGACAGTGCCGTGCAGAACACCGACGGTACCGTAACCATCGGCGGGTCGGGTGATCCCGGGGCCACCGTGGATGTGACCTTTGAGGATGGTTCGATCCAAAGCGTTACCGTGGCTGCCGACGGCACCTGGAGCGCCACCTCGGTCGATCCCCAGACCACAGGAGATATCAGCATTACCCAGACCGATTCCCAGAGCGCCACCCAGGATATCACCTATACCTTTACCGACAGCACGGCCCCGGCGACTCCGGTGATCGACAGCGTAACGGCCAACATTGACGGCACCCTGACCGTTGCAGGGACCGGTGAGCCCGGCTCCACGGTAACGGTCACCTTCCCGGACGGCACCACCAAGGATATCACGCTGCCCTATGATGGCGACGGCTCCTACAGCCTGACCTCGGATGCCCCCCAGACCGACGGCACTGTCAGCGTCTCCCAGACCGACGAGGCGGGCAATGATTCCGGCACGGCCACAGACTCTTACACCGACGTGGCCGCCCCCCTGGCCCCGGTGATCTCTACAGCGGACCAGAACAGTGACGGCACCATCACGGTGACCGGTACGGGTGAAGCCGGGGCCACCGTGGAAGTGACCTTTGAGGACGGCACCACGGCCACCGCCGTGGTGGATGAAAACGGCGACTGGTCACTGACCTCGAATACCCCCCAGACCTCCGGCGACATCACTGCCACCCAGACCGATGATGCGGGCTGGGAGTCCCCGTCCGACACCTATAACTTTACGGATTTGGTTGAACCGGCAGCCCCCACGGTGAACCAGCCCATTCCCCAGAACAGCGACGGGACCCTGACGGTGTCCGGCATCGGTGAGGCCGGTTCCACGGTGATCGTGACCTTCCCGGACGGCTCCACGGGTACGGTAGTCGTCGGGGATGACGGCACCTACAGCGTAACCTCAACCACACCCCAGGACAGCGGCAATGTGGTGGTCTCCCAGACCGATGAGGCAGGCAACAGCTCGACGGATACCACGGTGGCCTTTGCCGACAATACGGTTCCTGACGTCCCCACCATCAACACCCCGAGCCAGGATGCCGCAGGACTTTTAACCGTCACCGGCACGGGTGAACCCGGTGCCACGGTGACCGTGACCTTCCCGGACGGCACAACCGGCACGGCCACAGTGGCTGCCGACGGCTCTTATACCGTTACCTCCACCACCCCCCAGACCTCGGGCACGGTAACGGCCAGCCAGACCGATGCCGCCGGCAACGAATCCGGGACTGAAACCTTTGACTACACCGATATCACCCGGCCTGCCACCCCCGTGATCGACGGGACAACGCCGGCCCAGAACGATGACGGGACCCTTACGGTGTCTGGCACCGGCGAGGCCGGTGCTACCGTGGAAGTGACCTATCCCGACGGCACAACAGAAACCGTTGTTGTGGGTGATGACGGCACCTGGACCCTGACCTCGGATACCCCCCAGGGGTCGGGCACCGTAACCGTCTCCCAGACCGACGAGGCGGGCAATGCCTGCCTGACCGATGCCTCGGCCACCTTTACCGACACCAATCCGCCGGTGGAACCCGGGGTTAATGAACCCACCCAGAATGCAGATGACACCCTGACCGTCACCGGCACCGGAGAGCCCGGGGCCACGGTTAATGTCACCTTCCCCAGCGGAGAGACCGGAACCGCCATCGTGGGCGCTGACGGCACCTGGTCCGCCACCTCTCTTATTCCCCAGACCACGGGGGATGTCACGGTGACCCAGACCGATGCCGCGGGCAACACCTCGCCTGCGGTGGTGGAAGATTTTGTGGACAACCTGGTGGACCAGAACCTTGACGGAACGCTGACCGTTACAGGGGCCGGGACTCCGGGCACCGAAGTGACCGTCACCTTCCCCGACGGCACCTCCATGGTGGTGCTTGTGGCCGCCGACGGCACCTGGTCGGCCACCTCCCTGACCCCCCAAACCACCGGAGATGTCGAACTCAGCTATACCGATGTGGATGGTGATCCGGCCAGCGAGACCCTGACCTTTACCGACAACAACGCCCCCGATGTTCCGGGAGTCAATACCCCGGTGCAGAACAACGATGGAACCCTGACCGTAACCGGTACCGGCGAGGCCGGATCGACGGTGACGGTGGAATTTCCGGACGGCTCCACCGGAACCGTCACGGTGGCCGCTGACGGTACCTGGTCGATAACCTCGGATGATCCGCAGACCTCCGGTGAAGTCAGCGCTTCCCAGACCGATGAGGCGGGTAATACTTCCGGCACCGGGCATGTCACCTTTACCGACGGCACCGCTCCGGATACCCCGGTGGTGGACACTCCGGCGCAGAATGCGGACGGTACCCTGACGGTGAACGGTACCGGTGAGGCCGGATCGACCGTGACGGTTGAATTTCCGGACGGCTCCACCGGAACTGTGGTGGTGGCCGACGACGGCACCTGGTCAATAACCTCCGATGATCCCCAGACTTCCGGCACGGTGAGCGTTTCCCAGACCGACGAGGCAGGTAACACCTCCGGCACAAACGATGTCGACTATGTGGACACCACGGCACCGGCCGTACCGGTGGTCAATACCCCGGTACCGAATGTCGACGGCACACTGACCGTTTCCGGCACGGGCGAGGCGGGTTCCACGGTCACGGTTGAATTTCCGGACGGCTCCACGGTCACGGTGGTGGTTGCCGATGACGGCACCTGGTCGGTTACGTCGGATGATCCCCAGACCAGCGGTACGGTAACCGCTTCCCAGACCGACGATGCGGGCAACACCTCCAGTGAAGTCGATGTGACCTTTACCGACGGCACCGCGCCGGCGACACCGGATGTCAATACCCCGGTTCAGAACAGCGACGGCACACTGACCGTCTCCGGTACGGGCGAGGCAGGCTCCACGGTCACCGTGGAATTCCCGGACGGCTCCACCGGCACCGTGGTGGTGGCCGATGACGGCACCTATGCTGTGACATCCGACGATCCCCAGACCTCGGGCACGGTGAGTGTCTTCCAGACCGACGAGGCCGGTAATACTTCCGGCACCGAGCAGGTGGCCTTTACCGACGGCACAGCCCCGGATGTGCCGGATGTCAATACCCCGGTTCAGAACAGCGATGGCACACTCACCGTTTCCGGCACCGGTGAGGCGGGTTCCACCGTGACGGTGGAATTTCCGGACGGCTCCACCGGAACCGTTGTGGTGGCCGATGACGGCACCTATGCGGTGACATCCGACGACCCCCAGACCTCGGGCACGGTGAGTGTCTCCCAGACCGACGAGGCCGGCAATACTTCCGGCACCGAGCAAGTGACCTTTACGGATAGCACCGATCCGGCCAATCCGGTGGTCAATGCCCCGGTACCCAACAGCGACGGCACGCTCACCGTTTCCGGAACCGGTGAGGCGGGTTCCACCATCACCGTGGAATTCCCGGACGGCTCCACCGGTACGGTGGAAGTCGGCGCTGACGGCACATACAGCGTCACTTCGGATACGCCCCAGACATCGGGCACGGTTACGGTCTCCCAGACCGACGAGGCGGGCAATACCTCAGGTGACGTCGATGTGTCCTTCACCGACACCAGTCCGCCGGAAACCCCGGTGGTCAACACGCCCTATCAGAATTATATCAATGATACCCTCACGGTGTCGGGCACCGGCGAGGCCGGTTCCACCATCACCGTGACCTTTGCCGACGGTACCACGGAAACCGTGGTGGTCGCCGACGACGGCACCTGGTCGGTCACCTCGAATGATGCCCAGACCAGCGGCGATGTCACCGTGTCCCAGACCGACGCGGCGGGCAACACCTCGGGCACGGCCACCGCGGCCTTCGTGGACAACACCGTGCAGCAAAATCCCGACGGGACCCTCACGGTCATTGGCGGCAACGAGACCCCGGGGGCGACCATCAACGTGACCATGCCGGACGGCACCATCGTCTCCGCCACGGTGGAAGCCGACGGCACCTGGTCGGCCACGTCCGCGGCCCCCCAGACCTCGGGCACCGTGTTTATTGACGGCGTGGCCGTTGCCGATGAGACCCTGACCTTTACCGACAATACGGCCCCGGCAACACCGACGGTCAATACGCCGGCATCGCAGGCAGACGGCACGCTCACCATCAGCGGCACCGGTGAGGCCGGTTCCACGGTGACGGTTGAATTTCCGGACGGCTCCACGGGCACAGCGGTGGTGGACAGCAGCGGCAACTATACCGTCACTTCGGATACGCCGCAAACCTCGGGCACTGTATCGGTTTCCCAGACCGACGAGGCGGGCAATACCTCCGGCACCGAGCAGCTCGCCTATACGGACGGCACCGCTCCGGCCGATCCGGTGGTCGATGCGCCGGTGCAGAACACCGACGGCACCCTGACCGTCTCCGGCACCGGTGAGGCCGGTTCCACGGTGACGGTTGAATTTCCGGACGGCTCCACCGGTACGGCGGTGGTGGCCTGTGACGGCACCTATGCGGTGACATCCGACGATCCCCAGACCAGTGGCGATGTGACCGTCTCCCAAACCGACGAGGCGGGCAATACGTCCGGTGAAGTCGATGCGACCTTTGCGGACAGCACAGCTCCGGCCGATCCGGTGGTCAACGAGCCCATTCCGCAGAACACCGACGGCACCCTGACCGTCTCCGGCACCGGTGAGCCCGGTTCCACGGTTACGGTTGAATTTCCGGACGGCTCCACCGGCACGGCGGTGGTTGCCGGTGACGGCACCTACAGCGTCACCTCCGATGACCCGCAGACCTCGGGCACGGTCTCCGTTTCCCAGACCGATCAGGCGAACAATACTTCCGGTACCGAGCAGGTGACCTTCACCGATACCACGGCCCCGGCAACGCCGGTGGTCGATGCGCCAGTACCGAATGCTGACGGCACCCTGACCGTATCCGGTACCGGCGAGGCGGGTTCCACGGTCACGGTGGAATTCCCGGACGGCTCCACCGGCACGGTGGTGGTGGCCGCCAACGGTACCTGGTCGATCACTTCGGATGATCCGCAAACCTCGGGCACCGTCTCAGTGTCCCAGGAGGATACGGCCGGCAACACCTCCGGTACAAACGATATCGACTACGCTGATACGACCGCGCCCACAGCGCCGGTGGTCAATGCCCCGGCACCGAACAGCGATGGCACTCTCACCGTATCCGGTACCGGCGAGCCCGGTTCCACGGTCACGGTTACCTTCCCGGATGGCTCCACGGGCACGGTGGTGGTGGCTGCTGACGGCGCCTACAGCGTTACCTCGGATACTCCCCAGACCTCGGGCACGGTTACGGTCTCCCAGACCGACGAGGCGGGCAACAGCTCATCTGGAACGGACGTGACCTTCACCGACACGACACCGCCGGAAACACCGGTGGTCAATGAGCCCATTCCGCAGAACGCCGACGGCACCCTGACCGTCTCCGGTACGGGAGAGCCTGGATCGGAAGTTTCCGTCACATTCCCGGATGGATCAACGGGAACCGTTGAGGTGGGCGCTGACGGAACATGGTCCATCACCTCGGACGATCCACAAACCACGGGAACCGTGACTGTTTTGCAGACCGATGAAGCCGGCAACCCATCTGCTTCCGATGCCATTGGTTTTGTCGATGAAACGGCGCCATCCGTGCCGGGCAACATTGCCATTGCACCGGAAGATGATGGCACGATCACCGTTTCCGGGGAAGGCGAGCCCGGATCGGAAGTCACCGTTACCTTCCCCGACGGCTCCACCGGAACGGTATCCGTCGGCGCTGACGGAACATGGTCGATTACTTCCGATGTCCCGCAGCCCGAGGGCGATGTCGGTGCATCCCAGACCGATGCGGCCGGCAACCAATCGGGCACCGGCGTCATCGAGTATGGCGATATGATCGCCCCGCTGACGCCGACGCTGGATAGCAATATGCCGGTGCAGAACGAAGACGGCACCCTTACCGTTTCAGGTGAAGGCGAAGCCGGCGCCACGGTTACGGTTGTCTTTCCGGATGGCTCCACGGGCACGGCGCTGGTGGCCGATGACGGTACCTGGTCGATTGCTTCCGATGATCCGCAGACCTCCGGTACCCTGATCCTCTCCCAGACCGATCCGGCGGGCAACACCTCGGATTCAAGCGAGATCGACTATGTGGACACCACCCCGCCGGCAACACCGGGTATTGGCGATGTTGTCCAGAATGCCGACGGCACGATCAGCGTTTCCGGCGAAGGCGAGCCTGGATCGACGGTCACGGTTACCTTTCCAGACGGCTCCACGGGCACGTCCCTGGTGGACGCGAACGGCAACTACGGGCCGATAACTTCGGATACCCCGCAAACCTCGGGCGATATTACCGTTGTTCAGGAAGATGCGGCCGGCAACGTGTCCGATACGCAGCAACAGACCTACACCGATGTCACCCCGCCGGAAGCACCCTCCATCGGTGCTATCACGACCAACCCCGACGGCACGATCAGCGTTTCCGGTGGAGGCGAGCCTGGATCGACGGTCACGGTCAGCTTTCCCGACGGCTCCATAGGCACCGCAGTGGTGGATGAGAACGGCAGCTATACGGTTACTTCGGCCGAACCCCAGGGCGACGGTGAGATAACCGTTATTCAGACCGATGCAGCCGGCAATGTATCAGATCCCACCTCTGAAAGCTTTGCCGGAGCTTTACCCCACTTTGATATGAACGCGCTGTTGGGAACTCCTCCACCGTTTGGCGGCCCATGGTCAGGCGCCGGCGAGTCACCGCCTTCTTTTGCATCCGCTGATGCGGGTGAGGGGTTGTCCACGGACTCCATCGCGGATGACGGCGTCATTCTCACAACCGTCAACCGCGCCGATAATCTCAATGGAATCCGGGCCATCAATCGGAAGTTCGATAATCCATGGCAGGTAAACGATCCCGGCTATGACGCACATCCCTCGTTTGTTCAGGTCGGAAACAAGGGCGGCATGATGAGCTGGGGCGGGAAGCATTTCTCGGAAGATGGTTCTCAATCGTTCGATGGCGCCTTTGTGGTTGAAACCATGTTCGATAACGATATGGCCTACATCAACATTCACTTTACGGAAGAAAACTCGGATCGACGTTTCCTCTTCGAGGAGATACAGGCAACCATGGCCGACGGACGGGCGCTGCCGAGGTGGATATCCATTTGCGGAGACGGCTCCATTGTGGCCCATGCCCCGGCTGGTATTGAGGAATTCGCCTTGCGTGTCACCTGCACCACAAAGGATGGTGGCTATATCGTCCAGACTTTTGCCGTGGATACAATAACGGGAGAAATAACCGCCATTGAAAATGAGCCGGTCAATCTTGGGCGTGATGATTTCTCTTCTGCCATCGAACAGTTTGCCATGGCGCTGAATCGTCAGGAAATGGGGGGATAGAGCTCCAAAAAGTATAGATTGTCGTCAACTCAACAAAGGAGTCTATGGTGAAACGTCTATGTATTGTAGCGATCCTATTGGTGATCATGTCAGGTTGTGCCGTTACACCAACGCCATTCACACCTGACGAGATCGACGAGCAGGTACAAAGCCGATTAAGCGAGCTTACCACAAATCAGGACCCCGTGATGCGCGACATCACGCTGTATGACGCGATGGCCCGGGCGTTGAAATACAACCTTGATTACAAGGTCGCGGTGATGGAGGAGGCGTTGCGGTCAAGTGAATTAGGATTAACGTCCTGGGACATGCTCCCCAAGCTGGTCGCCAATGCCGGGTTTAACGGGAGGGGGAATTATAGCGGCGCGTCATCCAGTGAGTTGCTCGGGAGACGTGAAGTTGGAGAGGAGTCCCTGGTCGCCTCGACATCTTCCGAGAGGGATACGTTTTCAACGGATCTCCAGCTTAGCTGGGATGTCCTTGATTTCGGCCTCTCATACGTTCGCGCCAAGCAACAGGCCGATCGGGTGATGATCGCCAATGAACGCAGACGCAAGATCGCCACCCGCATCATCGAGGATGTTCGCACCGCTTTCTGGCGCGCGGTCAGCGCGCAACGCCTGATCACCCAGCTCAAGGATCTCGAAGAAGAAGTCAACGACACGCTTTCGTCCGCGGAAGAGGCGTATGAGCACCGCAAGGTTTCACCGCTTCCGGCATTGACCTATCAACGGGAACTTCTCAATATCAAGGAAGAGATCCAAAAATTGGAAAGTGAGCTTGTCGTTTCAAAACGGCAACTGGCCACACTGATGAATCTTACTCCCGGTCAGCGGTTTTATCTGGCCATACCGAAGCGTGACGACGGCATGCAACTCACCGTCGATATCGAGGAGATGGTCGATACCGCTCTGCACTGTCGTGCGGAGCTACGGGAAGCCGCTTATGAAGAGAGGATAAACAAGCAGGAGGCCAAGGCGGAATTGCTCAGGATGCTGCCGAGTCTGCGCTTCTTTGGCGGTGTTAATTACGATAGCAATGATTACCTGTACAACAACCTTTGGCCCGCCTGGGGTGCACAAGTAAGCTGGAACATGATTCAGGCATGCAGTTATGACGATAGAAAAAAGGCCGTGGATGCGCGTAGTGAACTCCTCCGCGAGCAATCGCTTGCCATTACCATGGCTGTTATCACCGAGGTGCACATCAGCCGTTTGCGCCACGAACACTCACGTCGCAAGTTTGCAACCGCGCGTAAGACATACAACGTTCAGAAAAAAATTCTCGAACAGATAGGCGCCGGGCACCGGACCAATGCTATCAGTCGCCAGACGTATATTCGTGAACGGATGAATTTTCTCCTGAGGGAAATCAAGTTCGATCTTGCATATGCCAACATGCAAAATTCGACCGCGAATATATATGCATCCATGGGCCTCGATCCCTACGGTAGGGATATTGATGGTGATGAGCCCGTGGATGAGATTGCCCGCAAACTGGAACACCACTGGACCTCTCTCAATGCTGATATGAGCGGCTTGGCCGGTGAAGATGCCAGATAAGGCTTTTTCTGGTTACTATGAGATTTCCGGATGGCGCTCCCTCGCCCCTTGAGGGAGAGGGCCGGGGTGAGGGGATCAAATAGAGCGATTTTCCAAACACGGTTGCCCTGCCGGAGAGGCGGACGAACCCCGGGGAGAGAGGGAGCGTAGCCGGCGGCTTCCTGAGGTTTCTGGTTATTATGAGATTTCCGGATGGCGCTCCCTCGCCCCTTGAGGGAGAGGGCCGGGGTGAGGGGGATCAAATAGAGCGATTTCCCAAATACGGTTGCCCTGCCGGAGAGGCAAACGAACCCCGGGAGAGAGGAGAATTCCGTCGCCGACTCCCTGCCCGGCCCGTAGGAACCGGCCATGCCTGCGACCATTTTTATCGCGGTCATGGACCGCTCCTACAAGTTCGGTGGATGATTTGGCTATCGCAATCGTCTTTTATTTCATTTCGATACCGATAGCGATTGGGAGCCACTTTTTGCATGGCACACAGGCTGAGGCGTACCACCAGGGTAGCTGCATTTAAATTTAATGATAAGGCAAATGCCATCTTATCCCCCTCACCCTGTCCCTCTCCCGCCCGGGGAGAGGGGACGTAGCCGGCGGCTTCCTAATGTTCATGGTTATTATGAGATTTCCGGGTGGCGCTCCCTCGCCCCTTGAGGGAGAGGGCCGGGGTGAGGGGGATCAAATAGAGCGATATCCCAAATACGGTTGCCCTGCCGGAGAGGCAAACGAACTCCCTGATATTTGACGAGAATGATAAAGAATATATTCATATGCAACGAATAGCGATTGTTTCAAACATCATCGGTTTACTACTTTGTGCGGCAACGGTTCATGCACAGAGTCCGGCAGGGGCGACAACAACAGCCACGGATAAATGGGAGGTCCGGGGGGTTGTCAGAGCAGTTCGGCAGGCGGAGATCCGTTCCGATCTGACGGCGCGGGTCAAGAAAATACCATTTAGGGAGGGGGAATCTTTCTCCAAGGGCGATCTTCTCATTGAATTTGACTGCAGGGCGCTTCGCGCAGAAGTCAAAGCCGTTGATGCCGCGTATCGTGTGGCAAAGGCTCAATATGAGAACGCCGTGGAGATGAATCGGCTAAATGCCGCCGGCCTCTATGAGGTCCAGATTCGCAAAGCGGAAATGAGCGAAGCCCTATTCAGAACACAGGCGGGGAAGGCCCGTGTCGACAACTGCGTAATCAAGGCCCCATATTCAGGGCGTATCGCCGAACGCCATGTCAATCCCTTTGAAACGCCCAATGCAGGAGAACCGCTTCTTAAGATCGTTGGGGGCAAGGAACTTGAAATCCGGCTCATTGCTCCTTCACAATGGCTCTCATGGCTTAAAATCGGGGCCAACCTTGAATTTGTAATTGATGAAACCGGTGGCGGATATGCTGCCGTGGTCGGCAATATCGGCGCAGAAGTCGATGCCGTGAGCGGAACGGTTCCGATTATTGCAACGTTTAATGATCCCGAGAAGAGGATACTCCCTGGAATGAGCGGCGTCGCCTACTTTCGGAAGTGAATGAAACCTGAAAGGGGCGATTCAAATTCTGGTCTACATGAGAATGATAAAAATAGCCCATGGAACAAAACGCACGAGTAGATACCGCGGCCAAGCGGCCGTCACCGGTTGACGATAAAAAAAGCGAGCAGACTTTTTTGGCCGCACTCATGAACCTGGAAGGGACCGTTCGGGGGATTGAAAACGAAGATGCGCTTCGGCTGCACTTATGCAACGCCACGCGAAATTTTCTTCATTTCAGCCAGGCCTTTTTCCTTGAACATGTTGTTGCGGGTGACAGGATGCGCGTGAAGGCGGCAACGAGCGTGCCGACCATTGATCGGGGTGCCTTGCTGATTCGTTGGATTGAACGGCTGACCGCCAATCTCGTCAAGGATGTCGGTGAGAATACCCAGCACAATTTTACCCTGCCGGCATACGCACCTTCGGATAGTGAGGAAAATACCGAGTATCCCTATTCTTCTTTTCTATGGACGCCGTTTGTCGATCGTGGGGTGGTCACGGGTGGGTTGCTTGTTGCCCGTGAACTGCCATGGGCAAAAAACGAAAGGGAGCTTGCCCTTCGTCTTGCCGGGCTCTATGCGCATGCGATGCGTACATTGCGGGCCGACCGTAAGCCGCTTCGTGAACGGATTTTTTCAAAAAAACGGACAATCGCCGCCGTGCTCTTGCTCTTTGCCCTCGCATTTATACCGTTTCCGATCTCTTCGGTGGCTCCGGTGGAGGTCGCCTCGGAAGATCCGTTTGTCGTATCGGCGCCGTTCAACGGGGTGGTGCGTGAGATTCTTGTCGAGCAGGGACGTGCGGTTGCCAAGGGCGATCCGATTATTGCCATTGAAGACGTTGAGCGTCGTAATGAGTTTGATATTGCAAGCGAAGAGGAGGAGATCGCCCAGGCCCGTTATCTTCTCGCTTCAAAAAGTGCGATTGGAGACCGGGAAAATAAACGCCATATCGCTGTTTCCCGGGCCGAGCTGGGGCTTGCCACGGCACGCCGGATTTACGCCAAGGACCTGCTGGACCAGACAACGATTCGTGCCCCCCGTGACGGGATCGTCTTGTTCTCCGACAAGCGGGACTGGATGGGACGGCCGGTTCGCGCCGGTGAGAAAGTGATGGAAATCGCCGACCCGGCCAGCTTCCGTTTTGCCATAAGTCTTCCGGTTGGTGAGAGTATCGTCTTGAAAAGGGGGGCGCGGGTCAAGGTCTATCTGGATTCCGATCCACTCAATGCCATCGAGGCTAAGGTCACCGAATCGAGCTATCAGCCTAGAAATGACAAGCGGGGAATTCTCGCTTACGAGCTCTCCGCACAGATTGTCGGAGGAAAAGACGGCATGCGGCTTCGCTTCGGAGCGCAAGGATCGGCCCGGATTTATGCCGAATCGGCTCCGCTGATCTATGTTCTTTTTCGGCGTCCGTTGGTGTCCCTCAGACAGATTCTTGGGTTGTGATCCATGGATGTCGCACTCCTGCCAAACGCAGCGCTTCCTGAAATTCGGGGCGATCTCGGGATAACCGAGGCCCCTCGTGATCATAGTGGTGAAAGAGGGTGGGTTATTTTTGATCCGCTCTGCCACGCCTATTACCATCTGGATAGAAAATACCTCAAGGTCCTGGGGCTATGGCGGCTTGGAACGCCTCAGGCCATAATCGATACGCTTGGTGATGGGGAGATCGCCCTCAATGATATTGAGACCCTTATCCGATTCCTCTTTTCTCATAATTTGACAGTCTCCCCGGCCGGCGATGATGTTGGCAATTATCTCACCCAGATCGAGGCCCGGAAAAAGAAATCATACCTGGCTAAAATTCAGAGCATCGTGTTTTTCAGGGCCCCGTTGATTCGGCCACACAATTTTCTTAAACGAACCCTGCCCCTGACCAATATCTTCCATAAAAAAGCCTGGTGGGGGTTCGTTGCCACGGTCTTGGTAATCGATATCTTTCTGCTGTTACGCCATTGGGATGAATTTGTTCATACCTTCATGTATTTTTTTAATTTCGAGGGCATGTTTTATTATATGTTGACCCTCTGTTTCGTAAAAATCGGGCATGAACTCGGGCATGGATACTCTGCCACCAGGTTCGGATGCCGGGTAAAATCAATGGGGGTTGCGCTTCTGGCACTGATGCCGGTGTTGTATACCGATACCACCGACAGCTGGAGAATTTCGTCCCGGCGCAAACGACTGATCATTATCTCTTCCGGCGTGATCGTTGAGTTGATGATCGCGGTGTTCGCGACGTTTTTATGGGGCTTCTTGCCCGATGGAATGTGCCGTAGCGCGGCCTTTTTTCTCGCGACCACAAGCTGGATCATGAGTCTTGCCGTCAATTTGAATCCATTGATGCGCTATGATGCGTATTATTTTCTTTCCGATGCCATAGCGATTCAGAATTTACAGACCAGAAGTTTTCTGCGCGGGCGCTGGGCATTGCGGGAATTTTTGTTTCATTTCAGGGATCCGCGACCGGCAACCGAGAGCCACATGCGGGATTGGGCGCTTCTCCTATACGCATACGCCGCCTGGATCTATCGTTTTTTTCTGTTTTTGGGCATCGCGGTGCTTCTCCGTATGATGTTGGGGAAACCCGTTGGTGATGTTTTATTTTGCGTAGAGATTGGAGGATTTATCGTGCTTCCGGTTATGGCTGAAATCGGTGAATGGTGGCAACGACTGAAATCGTCAAGGCCTTCAAAAAGGGCCATGCTAACCCTGACAATCATGGCCGGTGGTCTGATCGTTTTTCTTGTGCCCCTGTCCACCACGGTGAGAATTCCTGCTGTACTTGAAGCATGTCAGCAGACCACCGTTTACACCGGCAATGCCGGACGTATTCAGTCTATTCATGTTCGCTCCGGAGATTATGTGGATAAAGGGGATCTCCTCTTGGTGCTTGAATCCCCCGAAATTACTTTCAGACTTGACCAGACTCGTCGACGGCTTGAACTTGTGAGGGTGCAACTCAACCGCATGGTCGCCGACTCCCGTGACCGAAAAGACAGAATCGTCCTCAAACGCCGGGAGATCCGTCTTGTCAGGGAAATCGATGGCCTGAACGGTCAATTGGCGAGCATGACGATTTCTGCGCCATTTCCCGGGGTTGTCTCCTTTCTCGCGCCGGACCTGCATGTCGGCCGGTGGATCAATCAGGACATCGCGCTGGGGACGTTGGTGTCCGTTTCGAAAATCCGTGCTCGTGGCTATGTTCCAGGAGAAGCATCACCCCGTATCGTGCCGGGTGCCCGGGCGATGTTTATTCCCGATGTTCCCGAGGAGAGAAAACGTGAGGGCCATGTCAAGGAGGTTGCCGATACGAATGTGGATATTATCGATATCCCGATGCTCTCTTCGCAGTTCGGGGGGGGCGTGGCATCTTCGATCACTCCTGAAAATACACTGAAACCGCTCAAGGCATGGTATCCCATCATCATTTCCCTACCGGATGAAAAGAGTGCTCCAATGCATGAGATCCGGGGCGTGGTGCATGTCGCCGGATTGCCTGAATCAATGGCGCTGAAGGTGTGGCGGCGTGTGGCCACGGTGCTTATACGTGAGTCGATGGTTTAAGTGTTACGAGCCACAATCCTTCACGTACAAGATTCAGGAACAATCGCCTCATTTCCCGGCAATCGACTTGATCCCCATGGTATTGATCAGTTGATTGATATCCGTGGTTTTAAGGTTCATGCCGCCTTCGGATACGGGCAAGAGCACGATGTGTTTATCCTGCATGGCTTCGGCGATGCGCAGCTTGACCAGAGCCTCGCCGCCCGAGCCGGCAAGAGCATTGTTCATCTCCATGATACCTTTGGCTTCGGTGATACCTTCGGCTTTGATGGCCTCGGCCAGAAGTTTCTGTTTCTCGTAATAAACGTCCGCCCCGATCTTGGATTTGCGATAGGCGCCGTCGGCATTGGCGATCAATTTATTCACCTCGCCCTTGGCTTCTTCCAACTTGCGTTTATACTCTTCCAGGGCGGCATGCTGGGCCGAACGGTTTTTCTGGACCTGCTGATCGGCGACTTTTTTATCCTCGATGGCCTTCTGGTATTCCTGATTAAAACGATAATCCTTGGTAAGCACTTTCTCGACGATAATTCCCATGGGGCCGAGCATTTCCTGTAATACATCCTTGGCGCGCTGGGCTTGCAATTCACGCTTATCGGCCACGTAGAACTCTTCGGTGGTGAGTTCGCCGAAGATGTCGCGCGGTTTGCTGCGCGCCACGGTGCGTACGACCTTATCCCGCAAGGTCTGATTGTTCTCAGCCACATTCTGCAGAATGTAGGGCGCTTTTTTCGGATCGATGCGGTAGGCGATGATTACATCAAGACTGATGTCATTGCCGTCGATGGTCTTGAAGAGTAGATCATCACGGGTTCGCCGGTCGCCCCGGCTGTGATCCAGCACCATTTCCAGGTTCTGCAATTTGGTGTCGAAGGTGTGCCAGTCGTTGATAAACGGAAAAAATATGAAAGTAGAAGCCGGCGCGTAAGCACGGTCCTCAACTCCCGTGCCGGACAGCGAGATCTTGCGGGTGCGCACCCCGACTTCAGTTTCGCCGGTCTTATAAAAAACACATCCGCCGGCGGTGACCATCCAGCACAACGCCAGGGCGATCAATAGGATTCTTCTCATTGGGCACCTCCCTTACGGACATCGAAAAGTCTAAGCGCATTATTAAGATCCAGGGGATTCACCCCGGAACTGCCGTCGCTCGGCAGGACAATCAGATCCAGTCCCTTGTAGACGTCGGCCATTTTGAGTCCCACCATACGCTCGGAGCCGACCCCCTTGAGGGCATCGTTCTTCAACCTCACTTTTTCCGCCTCCGCCAGCTTGACCAAAAGATCCGCATCGGCGCGCTTGGTTCGCATATAAAGATCCCGTTCAGCGTTTTTACGGGTTACATAGGCCTTGCCCTGCTCCATCTCAACGTCCACCAAAACCCTTCCTTCCTGAACGATTTTTTTCAACTGCGCCTCCTCCTTGGCGGCTCTGGCGGCGGCCTGGTTGGTGAACACCAGTTGATCCTTGAGCTTTTTCTCTTCGATATTTCTCTGAATTTCCGGGCTGTAGCGGAAGTAACGCACCAGCACCTGATCCACGTGAATGCCCTTGGGCTTGAGTTCCTCATTCAGTAGCTTACGCGCCTCCTGGGCCTTTTCCACGCGCAGGGGAGAATTGTAGAAGTCCTCGGTGGTCAGCTTGCCAAGGGTTTCCTTGAGGGCGGGCTCCGCTTTAGGGATGATGCCGTTACTCTCGAACAAGGACCCCGGGCCGATCTGGGTAAAGACCAGATACGGATCCTCGATGCGGTAGAGAATCGAAACATCCACATCCACGAAAAATCCGTCCGAGGTTTGTATATGGGCCACGCGGTCTTTGCGCGCACGGTCGGAAGCTGTGTCGGGATAGTCGGTGAGCTCCAGCACCTGGACATCGCGCGGCAGCCTGTGCATTTCCCATAGATACGGAACCACGAAGTTCAGACCGGCAGTATGGAACTCCTTTTGCACACCACGATTCATTCCCATCCGTTTAACTTTGATGCCGAATTCGTTGGGTTCCACGTAAACGAAAAACATTTTGTAGACGAATACCACCACGGCGGCCAGAATCACCAGATACTTGAGCTTGCCGGAACCCGGCAGCCTGATTTTCGGTATCGAAAACCCTTTTTGCTTAAGCGAGTTGAATAGATCGGTGCTCCGCGAACCATTCTTGGTCATAACCATTCTCCTTATTGTTGTAGCGTTAAGGCCCTTGATCCTTTTGTCTCGAAAAAGCCAGCCAGCCAAAGCAGGCCGCCAAAGGTAACAGGCACTAAGAACAACGCGGCCTTGAAGCTGATCGCCGCATGGTTGAGCAACACAAAGGCCAGGTATAAGGCCGCGACGGCGCCGGGCCAACGAATCGCGGCCTGGGCAAGATCGCCGGGCAGTCGCCGCCCAAGGAGCAGAAAATAGAGGAACATGGAGATTGACGTTGCCAGGGCGGCGCCATTGCTTCCGGCAAACGGGATCAGATTGAGGTTGAGCACAAGGCTGATGACGGCCACCTCGATAACAATCCGCTCCTGCAAGGCGGTATTCCGGCTGGCCTCGAACATACGCTCCAACACCGTTGCCGCCGAAAAGAAAACCAGGCCGGGTAAAATGAGGGCGAAAAGTCTGAGAACATGCGCCATCCCCAGGGCATTACTGAAAAAATCCAGGGCAAAGGAGGGGAAATAAAGCAGCAGGAAAAGCGCCGCCAATCCATGCCCGGCAAAAATAAGGCGCATGGCGCGCGCCGCCAGCGACCGCAATGCGGAACTTTTGCCAAGGCTTGTCAGGCGGTTGGCCTGTCGACGGAAAATCGGCTGCCAGCCAATGGGAATCACCAGGAACAACCGCGCCAAAATCAGCATCCGGGCATACACTCCAAGTTCCGTGGGACCGACAAACCATCCCAGCACCAGCATGTCCAGGTAAACAACCACATTCAGAAATACTCCCGAGAACAGGAAGGCTCGCCCCAGCTCCATTGTTTTGCGGACGTGCCGCCTTTGGGAAAACGCTGCCGCCAGGGATGGCAACCTCTGGGTCTTGCGTCCTCGCACCAGTACAACGATGTGACCGGTAAGTACGAACAACGTCAGCAAAGGCACCGGAAGCCTGGCGATGCACATGAACAGCAGGGCCAAAAGACCGGCTATGCGTTGTAAGATGCTTAAGATGGCGGCGGCGCGATGCCGGCCGGAGCCGTTGAGCATGGCCAGCCGCAGGGCATTGATGTTGCCCGCCAGGAGTGTGGGGCCAAGCGCCAGATATAAAAAGGCGCCGGTGCTGTCATAGGCCGGCCCCGGCAGGCCGATGGCCGCCATGCAGCAGACGCAAATCGCCACCATCCCTATGGCAATCAACGCCGCCAGCGCCTGGGGCGGCAGGTTCGGATCTTGCTCAGCACTTCCGGCCATCTGGTTTTCCACCGCCAGGGCAGTGCCATATCGTGAGAAAAACCCGGTGATGGAGTAGAGTGAAATAAACCAGGCAAACATCCCCAGCCCGGATAGACCGTAATAACTGTCCACCATGATCAAGGCCGCCATCCCGGTCACGATACCGGTCAAACGGTCCAGGGTCTGGAAAGCTACGGTTTTCAGCGCCATTTCGGTGCCGTCCCGCCATGCCCGTCGCACGGCACCCGACCAGCCCACCAAGGTGTTCAGCAGGCGTGTGATGAGAAGCAGGTTATTGCTTGATAAAGACATTCGTGATTAATCGCCCCGTTTAGCGTTACCTCTGCATCTTACGCATCAGACTGGTTGCCATGGCACCGACTACCGCGACGCCCGCTATAAGTGTTGCCCACAAGAGCCATTTCTTCCATGGCAAGGGCTCCGGCACCGGTTTCAAGACATCTTCTCCACCAAGCACGTTGGCAGGTTGGAGGGTTGCCGGTTTTATGATGTCTTCGTTTTTTTGGTTGAGAAGATCCCTCAGTATTCCCGTATCCTCACTATTTTCGGCGCCATTGGCGGCCCTCGTTTGCGATCTTCCATAGGCCAGAAGAAACGGCCCTTTTCCCCGGGCCACGAACAATAGATCATGGGACAGCCATCCCAGGGTCAGCGTGGGCTGGTCCGTGCCGGGAAAATCCCCTTTCATGGTCATGCGCCAGAAACGATGCGTTGTCGGAGCAAACGCCAATGTATTTTCAGCCAACGTTGTTTTATCGAATGAGAAACTGTAGAACACCCCGAAACCATGATCATGCCATGGCCCGGCGGCATCGTTGCCGGAATAAAAATGCAGCCGCTTCAAGCTGTTCTTTTCCGGAAATCGGATCTTGACGCGATCCACCGGGAAGACGCCTTTGCTGTCGTATACGCAGGAAATCACTGTGTCGTCGGCACTGTCCCGATGACAAGTCCCGGAAATCGGCTCCGCGTCCGACCAGAGTTCCAAATCGTCATGCCGGCCGACATCCTTTTGCACCGCGCGGACGCCGGTAATGGTGATCGTCTGCTCCCGCCCGGGCCAACGAATTCTCAGATACCGTCCCCGCCCTGCCCTGATGGGGATGAGCGTGCTTGTGATCTCATGACCTTGGAAACGCATCCTGGCAAGGCTTGCACAGGACACCACGCTTTCCCATGCGGCCAGGTCGCGGCTTTGCTCCACCGTGACCGTGGCCAGCAGATCCTTTTCATTCTCTCCCAAAATAAGCTGAAGCGCCTCGAAGGAGGTGGTCATCGAACGGGTATCGACGATATACCCCTTGACCGGCCTCGGCGAGCTTTCCATACCACCGGTTTCAACAGTGATGCTGGCCGGTTGGCGCAGGTTATCGAGCTTCAGCGATATTCCCGTCCCCTCGTTTTCCCGGCGCTGCCCGTACCACGGAAAAATAGGCAGATCCGTTATTGTCTCGGAGACGACCTTCTTTCGTTGTCGAGCCCGCAGCAGGTGCGGAACGGTTTTGCCGTCGGCGTTAAAAACCTCGATATCTCCAAGATCCGGCCGCATGACATTTTTATATACCGCTTCGGGTAGCGTAAAACGGTATATGGCCCCGCCCGGATCGCAGTTAATGTTCATGCCGAAGGCAAAGTCATTCGGGCTCAACGCCGCGGCAACCGAGGAGCATGGCAGCAACATGATCGTGATAAAGGCCAGGACCGCTTTTTTCATGCATTCTCCTTTGCTCTGGCCGGTGGCATGGGAGAGAAATAGCCGATTGCCAGCATGAGCGCGCCTACTCCCAGGAAAGATACAATTCTTGCAATGGTGCTGGTTCCGTCCAGATCCACCATGAAAAGTTTCCCAACAACCAGGCCGAGGATAACCGCGCCGACAATCCATAGAGGGCGGCTTTTTTTATGGGTTGCCATCACCGTCGTCCCCAGGGCGGTTATGCCCCAGAGCAGGGAAATCGCGGTCTGAAACAGAAATGAAGCTCCAAGTCGTTCAATGGAGTAGGGCACGCCGCTATAAAAATGGATCGTCCGTGCAACCATTGTATTGAGAAGGATAAAGAGCGCACCGTATGGCGCGAGGGATAGTCGCCACCGATTAAGCGGTTCCCGATACCAGGGGAACAGGGTGCCGTGTCGCTGTACATAAGTTATGGCCGTCAGCAGGATAAAAAGCTGCACCACCTCCACCGGATTGAAAGCAGGTATATAGCGAAGGGGCGAGGGATCGCCTTCATGGAGAAAAAGAGCGACCGCATAAATCAGAATGGCCACCAGCGGTACCAAGGTGCCCTTTTTATAATAATCCTGTGCAAACCGCCGAACGGGCCAGGCGATCCGATCTCCAAAATGAACCAATAGAAAAACCAACAGCGCGGGCACCGCACCCCAGCAGCAGTGTTGCCAGGTTCGTGCAATTTCAAGTAAATGGGCGAAATAAGCACACTCACAGGTAACGGTCGCCATGACCAGCCACAAAGAGATGAGATGCCAGGCGGATATCAACCTTCGCGGCCATGCCTTCTCATTCTCATACAGCAGAAAGTAGTGCGCGGCAAAGGATAGCGGCCATACCACGACAAATACCCCCCTCATCAGGTGAAACGAATCGAAACGTATCAGCATGGCGGCCCAGCATAAAACCATTGCCGGCAGTAACAGTATGGCCGGATAGGTGAGAATTTGCCAAGTGATTCGCTTGCCGGCAAAATGGAGCGCCAGTAAACTGAAGACGGTGAACATCAGATTCGCGGCGCCGTTGTATTCATGGGAGATGATAAAACGGTCTATCTCGTGAATGCCGGCGCCGAACCACCATAGCAGCGCCCAGCATACCAGCAAGATCTCCAGATGTTTTTCCCAGGCCTGCAATTTCTCTTTTCCCGCATGGGTTAGCCAACCCGAGAAGAGCCCGGCCATGCTGACAAGAACACATCCCGTAAAAATTGAATTGGCAAAGGGGTATGCGCCAATCGAGTACGAAGTATCCGAAAGGAAAAAGAATCCGGCGCCACCCTGGAGAATAAGGCCGAACACCCTGGCCGCCCACCGCTCCTGCCGAACTCCGATCCAAAGAATAGCGGCCCCCTCAAGTGCCCATACCGCAGAGGTCCAGCGGCCGTCGAGGGCCAGGGGAACCGCAAGTGATCCGAAAACAACGCCGAATGCAAGATACGCCTCGGCAAGTGCCCGAAACCGTTTTCCGAGCATCTCCCAAAGGGTTCTTGCCACGATGATATAAAAGAGCCCCAGAACCATGGCTGAGATGGCGAGGCCATATTCCATGTCCCGGACAAGGCAGTATTGAAGCCCGAAGGCGGTCAACGGGGTTCCGAATACAAGTGTTCCGTCCACATAGGCCGAAGGAGAAAAAGGCTTGCGAATGGCAAAAAGGATGGCGATTGATACGTAGAAAAGGAAAAAGAGGACAAGAAACGGCTCCGTCGAGGCAAAATACTCCGGAGAGTAGTAATTGCCGCCCCAGTAAGTTCCGATACCAAAGGTGAAAACAAAGCCGATGAGATTCAGCTCACGCCAGGCCCGGAGCCAGGCGATCCCGAAAATGCCGGCATTGAGGATTGCATAATAGGAGAAGAGCATAACATGGCTGCCCGTTCCGGTTGACATGAGGATGGGCGCGAGAAAACCGCCGATTATGCCGGCCACCGCCATGGATTTGGCGTTTTGCAGGACGCTGAGGATGCCCATGAGCGCGGCCAGACAGACCATGACCGCGAATGCAAGGGGCAAGGGGACGACGCCGTAAAGCCTTGCCGCGGCAAAAACGGTCAGATAAAGGATGCCGATGCCCCCGCCTTGCAACAAAAGGCCGTAGCCCCTTCGTTTTTCCCGGAACCACCAGCCAACACCCAAAAGCCCCAGCCCGCAGAGAAAAACCGCGATGAGCCGCAGCTCGATGGGGAACATATTGCGTTGGGCCGCATATTTGAGCAAGAAGGAGAAACCGAAGAAGAGGACGATGATGCCGACCTTGGTGACCAGGTTGCCGCTGGTGAAAAACGTTATGACGTGTTGTACCACCTGGTCGATTGTACCATTCCCGGCATTGGCGGCGGAGACGTTTTCCGGCTTGTCGGCGGTATTTGCCGGCCGGCTGGGCGGTATGGCCGGAGACGGCGGGGGCGTGGTGACGATGCCGTTGTATGCCGACGCCTTTTCACTTGCATTTGTAACGGCCGATGGTGGGGGCGCAGCCGGGGGAATCGGAACATCTTCAATCGGAAGTTGCCCGGTCTCGCAACGTTCAGGTTGTCGCTTTTCTTCCGGGCTTGCTTTTCCAGGCTGCTTATAAACTGGGGCCTGTTTTATTTCATCATTGGCGGCATCTGTCTGAAATGTTTCGGCCTTGGCCTCCATCTTGTCCAAGCGCCGCGCAAACTCATCCACCCGCCGTTTGAGCGCCGCAAATTGCCTGTCAATCCGTTCTTCATAGGACTCCTTGCGCCGCTCGATTTTCCCCAAACGCTCTTTGATCCCATTGGTTATTGCAAATAGGACCCATAGCATCACCACCAGTGGTGCCAAATAAATGATTATGGCGATTAGTATCAACGATTCCATCGGCAATCATCCCTGTCGAGGGTTGCAAAAAAAATTGCTTTGACTAAATTAGGCGATTGTCGAGCTTGCCGCATATACAAGGCGGATGTCTTTCCGCTATAGTCAGCTATGCGGGAAGGCATCCAACGCCGTAGATGGGGTAAGATCGGCAACCCCAACGGGTTCCAAATTTTGGGAGGTCATTATGGCACAATGCATTATGATTAATACGAATTTTATGGAGACCAAAATTTGAATCGCCTATTTTAGGTTTGACATTTTAAGTAAAACTAATATCGTGCCTAACCGAATAGAATCTGAAGTTTCCCGTTTTTTATAGCCACTAGCGCACTGATGAACTTATGACTGAATTCAGAATAATCAATGATATCAATAAGTTACGAATTTTTGGGCGCGCCGTAACCTATTGATATCATTGCAAATATTCTCCAAGACTTCGGGGGAAAACGTAAAAAAGCTAATAAATACGGAATGTTAATGTTGCTTGCGAGGCCAGGTTGTGGTATGTTTCTTCTACCACGAAAAAAACACCAAAACCTGGAGGCCTCGCATGTTTATACTACACGACATTCTCAAAAAACTCAAAAGCCAATTCCCACAATCGGGGAAAGCCCAGGAACGTAGTGTTTGGTTCGTATACACGGTCATTGCCATCATCATTCCGTTTACATCGTCAAAAACATCCAATATCCTCCGATGTCTCAAAACGGTGTTCGGATTTGATTGGATAAAAAGGAAAAAGTTCTACACGTTCATGGCCTCTCCAAAAATTCCTTGGACACGGTTATGGCAAACGCTGTGGAAAACGATACCGGAGCCGTTGACCGATGGCATGTTGTTGATAGCCCTTGACGATTGTATCAATCCAAAAACGGGAAAGAAAATATTTGGCTGCGACAAAATTTTCGATCACGCCGCCAAGCAGAACCAATCCAGATATCCATGGGCACAAAACATCGTTGCCGTGGGGCTGTTAAAAAAGATCAAAGGACGGTGGGCCTGTCTACCTTTGAGCTACCGGTTCTATCTTTTGAAAAAAAGCATTAAACGTATCAACCGCAGCCATGGAGTGACGTTGGCATTCAAAAGCAAGCTTGCCATGGCCGCAGAGATGATCGCGGAAATTGCCGAAACCTTTCACCGTATTAAGGTGGTAATCGTCACGGACTCATGGTTCGGTAATAATGGTCTTTGGAAACCGTTGCACGGCAAACTGGGCATATGGGTTAATATGATATCGAGGCTTAGATCGAACAACAATTTGTTTGAACTGCCGGGTCCACATTCCAGTCGACCGGGACGTCCCCGGAAATATGGAAAAAATATCGGCAACGCTACGTCGCTGGCCGTTCGATTTAAATCCCTGGCAAGAGAATACACCGTCAATCTATATGGCCGCGACCGGACCATAGTCGCCTATGACCGGGTTCTTATGCTCAAGACAATCCGTTGCGCGATCAAGGTGGTGTGGGTCTACCGCCAAACCCAGTGGGTAGCGCTCTATTCAACCGATCTAACTTTATCGGCGCAGCAAATTGTCGAGTATTACGGCGCCCGATGGAAGATCGAAGCTTTTTTCAAAGAACTGAAGCGTGACATCGGCAGTGCCGACACTCAAACTCGGCACCCGCAGGCCGTCAGCAATCACCTTCACTTTTGCATGTTGGCGACAACCGTGGTCTGGATCTATGCCTGCCGGATGGAGAAGGCGCCAACACGACGGCATGCTGTCGATGGCCGTAATGGTTTTGCCTTCTCCGATGTTCGCCGGGCTGTTGCAAAAGCTGCGCTGGACAGTAATTTCAATAGGGTTTTCCCGTTGCAGCGAAAATCCGTCGTTAATTCTCTCGTGGAAGTACTACTGCGTATTGCAGCTTAGTAAAATTTAGCAAACTTTAGGAATAGAATTACTTTTACGGAATATTATCTTGGTTTCGGTCGAATGAATCTTTTCCTAAAATTTGAATCGCCTAAATTAGGTTAAAAGCATTCTTCTATCGATATTTGAGCGAAAAATGAAAGGGACAGTAATCATCAATGTCATTTGAACATGTTTTCAACACGTCTTCAGTCATTTTAACGGAAGCGGCCATCGTGGAGCGTTTGAAACAGGAATACAATTCCCGCCTTGATCCTTATATTAATCACGCAGGCCTGGTGTACGATGAGCCAAAATCCCTGGAAGCGCTGTACCGGCAATACATTGCCACTGCCAGGGATTATCATCTGCCAATCATGATTATGACGCCGACGCGACGGGTGAACTATGAAACCCTTCAGCAATCCGGATATGCCGGACGGCAGGTTATTCCTGACTGCTGTGCGTTCTTGCGGGGAATCAAGAATGAATTTCCTGATTTTTCAAAAAATATAATGGTCGGGGGGCTTTTAGGCTGCCGGGGAGATGCCTATTGTGCCGATGGCGCTTTATCGTGCGATGACGCCCAGGCATTCCATCGACTTCAGGTGGCGCAATTCTCTGAACAACACATTGATTTTTTGTTTGCGGGAATTATGCCGGCCGTGAGTGAAGCCATTGGCATGGCCAAGGCCATGGCGGAAACCGATTTGCCCTATATTATCAGCTTCACGATTCGCAACAACGGCCGCTTACTGGATGGTACCCCGATAAGTGAGGCGATCGCGATGATCGACAATGCCGTCAGTCGTCGCCCAATCTGTTATATGGCCAATTGCGTGCATCCCCTGAATGTCCACAAGGCATTGAGGCAATCGATTAATCGGCAATCCCCCCACCTTGTACGGTTTCAGGGCATTCAGGCCAATGCCTCCCAACGGTCACCCGAGGAACTCAACCAATCAGAGGAATTGCAACAGGAGCCTTTTGAGGATTTGGTTCGGCATATGCGTGATCTCCAAACCGAATTCGGCATGAAAATTTTAGGCGGATGCTGCGGAACGGACAACCGATTCCTTTCCATGTTGGCGAAGATGTGTGGATAAATGCCGCCTTGGGAATACTCTCCCTATCGGACGGGCCGCCCGGCTCGTTCGCCAACCGTAAACGAGGGGTTGTTATTTTTTCTCATCTTCAAAATCGTCTGAGTCACATGATTAAGTACGATTTCCGGATTATCAATGTACCCCTTGTTGGCGGCACCCAACAATTCCTTGCCGATAATTCCCTTTGACGCAAATGCCTGTCCGCACATGGCCACGGCTTCAAGCTGCTTGGACAAAAGGTTCGGCTCGGTAACAAGGAGGTGTGATGCCGGAAACATGAATTCTCCTCGAAGCTGCCATCCCATGTTGTCGATGATACGATTAAAAACCCTGCGTATGGAATCAAAAGACTCCATTTCCGGATTGCCCGCGGTAAAGATGGTTACAATGTTTTGTCTCTTTTTACTTTTTTTGAGGTGGTAGGATCGCCCATCTCTGAATTCAAAATAGGCATCCAATGTCGAACGAAGTCGTTCAATCATTTTTTTCAGGTCGCTTGACATGCAATCGAAATAAACCGGGCTGGCAAAAACAATCAGGTCAACCGCTTCTATTTTTTGAATGATTGACTCCATATCGTCTTTGTATTTGCACTCCCCTGGGGTTTCGAACAAACACTTTCCACAGCTTTCGCAAGTGATGATTTTCTGTCTGGAAGGGTACAACACATCACATTGGGCATTGGCCGACTCGGCCCCTTGGATGAACCTCCTCAATACTATTTCCGTAAAACCTTTTTCAGAGCGGTGGCTACCATTGATTGCGAAAATTTTCTTTTGGTAACTCATGGTAGGATGCCTCCTCAGGTTAATATCTTTGTAAGTAATTGGCCGCGTTTTCAGCCATTTTTTCTAAATCTTCAATTAACTGGTCTTGTTTTTCTTGTGATATGTTCTTGGTTATTATCTCACTCCACCGTAAAATGATCTCCCAGAAATCCTCTTCGATCTCCCATGCCGATGGTTGCAAAAACGCACGTTTTATACGCTTATTATTCTCATCGTTGATCCTTTTCACATATCCCGCCGCTTCAAGTTTTTTAAGCGCTCTGGCAGTATTGGCCTTGTCCACATAAACTTTCTGCGTCAGCTCATCTTGGCTTTGCCCTTCCTCATCGAATAGTTCCGCCAAAAAAATATATTGGCCGGGGCTGATATTTACAGCCGGCAATTCGTGGCCCAGATACAAATTGGCCATTCTGTACAGAAGGGCTATGAAACGGCCGATTGTCTTTTTCCCTTTCTGCTCCATGATACAGCTCCTCTTTATTGTTGACATCGCAACAAATATATCAAGCACAGTTGCGTTGTCAACAATAAATATTATGACATTGGCGATCTATCTATGATTTGGCTTTTCAGGGTTGACTTTCCGGTAAAACCGGATATTTTATATCCCAAAAGGAGCACAAAATGACAGACTACATGCACAAACTATCCGGTTTTTTCTTCGGACGTTTCTTTTTTAGAAACGTCCATCCGGGATAGGCGTGCATAGATAAACACCGCACTTCCCCCCGGGTGGACTTAACGGTCTGCCCGGGGTTTTTTATTTACAAGGCCCTGGCGGATAACTGCCGGGGCCTTTTTTTTGGAGGAGATTATGCAACTGGAACAGCTTTACGAAGCCTTTATCAAAGAAATAGAGGTCGCGCACTCCCGGGAAGAGATCAGGCGACTCAAGGCAAAATACATAGGCAGAGCAGGTAGCCTCAACACCATTTTAAAGGGACTCAAGTCACTGCCCCCTGAAGAGAGGAGGAAGACAGGCCAAGCGGCCAACCAGTACAAGCACCGCATGCAGGCCGTGATCAAGGAAAAAAATGAACAGATGAGCCGGGCCGAACAGGATGCGTCCCCGCCCTGGCAAGACATTACCCTGACCCGGAGCCGGATGGCGGGCACGCAACGCACGGCAGGATTTCACCCGGTGACCCTCGTTCAGAGAGAACTTGAGGATATCTTCACCTCCATGGGCTATGAGATCCTGGACGGCCCCCACATTGAGGACGACTACCATAATTTCGAGGCCCTTAACTTTCCACCGGGTCATCCGGCAAGGGAGATGCAGGATACATTCTGGTTCAAGGACGGCAGCCATCTTCTTAGAACGCACACCTCCTGCATCCAGATCAGGGGCATGGTGGGAAAAGAGCCGCCTTTCAGGTTCGTAGGGCCCGGCAAGGTATTCAGGGCCGAGGCCACCGATGCGTCCCATGAGATGGCCTTCCATCAGATGGAAGGAATGATGGTGGATAGGGGGCTTTCCGTTGCCAACCTGATCTACTTCATGAAGGTATTGCTCAAGGAGATTTTCCGCAAAGAGGTGCGCATCAGGTTGCGGCCGGGGTACTTCCCATTCGTGGAACCGGGGTTCGAGCTGGACATCTCCTGTCTGATCTGCGCGGGGGAAGGGTGTGCCGTCTGCAAGAAGACCGGTTGGGTGGAACTTTTGCCCTGCGGGATGGTGCATCCCAATGTCCTGACTTATGGTGGCATCGATCCTGATCTTTTTTCGGGATTCGCATTCGGGCTGGGCCTGGATCGCCTGGTCATGATGCGTTACGGGATCGATGATATTCGGCTGATTCACGGCGGGGATCTTGCCTTTGTTTCACAATTCGCCGCTTATTAGGAGAAGACAATATGATTATTTCAACCGCCTGGATTAAAGATTATGTGGACCTTCCGGATATCCCCCCGGAAGTACTTGCCCGGCACATTACCCTTGCCGTTTGCGAGGTGGAACAGGTCCTCCCCGATCCCTGGGAAGAGCATGAGGTGCTTTTGGAAATAGACAACAAATCCCTCACCCATCGGCCCGACCTATGGGGCCATTATGGTATGGCCAGGGAGTTTGCAACCGTGTTCCAACGTCCGCTGAAGCCTTTCAATTCCAGAAATCTGCGGGGCCGTGTTGAAGAAAAAAGAGAACCAGGTCCCGTAACCGTATTGATTGAACCCCGTTCGGCCTGTCTCGGGTTCACGGGGCTTTCCATGGACGGCATCAGGATCACTCAAAGCCCGGACTGGATGCGCCGCAGGCTTACCGTTTGCGGCCTCAGAGCCTTGAACAATATCACGGATATTTCAAACTACGTGATGCTGGAGACCGGAATGCCCCTGCACATATTTGACCGGGCAAGGATCCGGGGCGATAAAATTGTGGTCAGGCTCGCAGGCGAATCCTGCCATCTGACCACCCTTGACGGGGTAGAACGCGGTTTGGCGTCGGATGACACCCTGATATACGATGCGCAAGGCCCCATATCCATCGCCGGAGTAATGGGTGGCTTTGGAAGTGCGGTTACTTCCGGCACCAGCCGGCTCTTCATCGAGGCGGCCAATTGGGACAGCGTGAAAATAAGGCGGACCTCGGTCCGGCTCGGGCTTAGAACGGAAGCATCTTTGAGATATGAGAAGTCCCTGGATACCAATCAACTTGAAACAGCCATACTCAGGGCCGCAGAGCTTGTCATGCAGCTTTGTCCCAAAGCCCGCATAAGGGGAAATCTTGCGGCCATTTACCCGGAGCCTGAGAAAACACCCGCGCCCATCACCATAACGGCGGATCATATCCGCGATACTCTTGGCCGTAAGGTGGAGATACAGGAAATAACCGAGCTTTTGACCGCCCTGGGTTTTGGGGTGGAAGAGAATAACGAAACCTGTTTGATCCGGGTCCCTTCATTCAGGGCCACCAAGGATATCCAATGCCGGGCCGACATTGTGGAGGAGATCGGACGCATCACGGGATACGATAACATTGCGCCGGTTCCGCCCCAAGGCCCCGTAAAACCAGTAAGGCGTTCCCCTTTGAAACAGCTTGAACGGGATCTAAAGGACTTTTTCGTGTTGCGGGGCGGGATGTTTGAAATCATGACACATCCTCTCACGGGAGAAGCACTTTTGGAAAAAGCGGTTTGGCCGGACCTTAACCCGGACCTGGTTCTTGCCAATCCTTTATCGTGCGACCATGACAGAATGCGCCCCTCTCTGGTTCCATCCATGCTTGAAAAAGCAGCAATAAATGCAAAGAGCCGGAGCCGATTCAGAATCATGGAAATTGGCAGAACCTATCATCCGGGCGAATCGTTTGCCCATGAAACCACAAGGGTCTGTGCATGTGTTTATGACAAGAACGATTCTCCGTTACTGGCGCTTGCCGGCATGCTGGAGGAGATGCTCGGGTTCGTCGGTGTTGATGCGTTGCTTGAGCGGCCTGAAAATGAGAAATCGTTTTCGTGGCCAGGCCATTATCCCGGGCAGGTCCTTGAAATTCGGGGCCGCGATTCCATGGTGGGTCGTCTTTTTACCGTGCATCCAGGGATACTTGCCCGGTTCGGGATCAGGGGGCATGTTGCCATGGCCGATATGGACCTGGCCAAGCTTCTGAAACTTGCATCGCAAAGGGAGATCACTTACCGGACGCCATCAATCTTTCCATCGTCCGACTTTGACTGTACGGTGGTAACCGGGGCTAAACAACATGTCGCCGATATCCTTCTTCCCATCCATCGGCTCAAGGATCAAACACCGGAAGTCACGAACCTGATGGTCGTGGACGTATTCGATATCGATAGTGAGCAAAAAGCCGTGACCCTCAGGCTCACCCTGCAGGGCGTACATGAAACCATGACAGGTGAGAGGATTTCCCGCATTACGGATGAGGCTGTCCGTTTGCTGGCGGAGGCTGGTTTTCCTTTGAGACAATAAAACTGGTTGTTTGGATCTACTAAAACCTTAGTTGACAACAACTAAGGTTTTAGTTATAAAGTTCGGGAATGGAGGCGCCATGGTAAAAAAAACGTTATCTCATAACTGCCAGGATGCAAAACTTCTCACAAAAGTCGAACTGGAGTTGATGAAACACCTTTGGGAAATAGGAGAGGGGACCGTCAAGGATGTCATCGCCGCTCTCCCGGATGACCGAAAACTGGCATACACGTCGGTCTCGACCATGCTGAGAATTCTTGAGCAAAAAGGCGTATTGCATAGCCGAAAACAGGGACGGGCCCATATTTACACGCCGCAAATTGAAAGAGAACATTATGAGACGAGCAGTCTTATCAATTATGTGAAAACCGTTTTTGATGACACGCCCGCCATGCTTGTAAAACGCCTGTTGGACATCGACTCCCTCTCTACCGATGATATCGAAGAGATCAAAAAACTGTTGCGTCAAAAAGGACTTTGAATTGAACATTCCCATTGAACTCATAACCGCCTACATTCAAATGAATTTGGTGTTGTGCGCCGGAACGCTGACCTCGGTGTTTCTTTTATATGCAATCCGGTATTCATTCATAACGCCCATGAGTGCGATTAAAGTGGTTCGCGCGCTTATCGTATTCATGGTCCTGCTGCCCGGCGTAAACGCATCCCTCCCCACCAATAATATTTTTAAGCCCGCCACGCAAATCTGGTCCGCCCCGAGCATGCGCGCATTTGCATTTCCCAGTGCGTCCGCGGATGTCGGATCTTATTTTTCAATCGGCATGATCAATGACGCTCACGTGGTTTCCTGTCATTCCTTTGCCGGAATCGTTGTTCTTTGTGCCGCACTCGGTCTATTCATCTTTTCAGCTAAGTGCCTCGTCAACGCCGTTCATATACGCCGGACACTGCAAAAGGCCACTCTTTTTCGAGTTGTTGGGAGAGTAAGGCTTTATGCTTCCGAACAAGCACTCGCTCCATTTTCAATTTGGCGACCGGGTCGTTTTGCGGTGGTTGTTCCCACTTCGATCATCGAGGATGCCGAGGCTTTTTCCATAAGCGTCTATCACGAATTACAGCACCACCGACAGGGGGACACAATGTGGGTATATGCGCTTCAGTTGCTGAAAGCGCTCTTCTTCTGGAACCCTTTTGTCTATTGCCTGGAGAGAACGGTTTCGGAGATACAGGAGTTGTCGTGTGATGGCTTTCTAATAGCTCGCCGAAAAATATCTCCACACGCATATTCAAGATGTCTCATTCGGGTTGCCGAGCTTGCCTGTAATAAGCGTATGCCCTTATTCACAATTGGAATGCCGACAAGCATATCAGGAAAAAAACTAAAAAGAAGGATGGAAATCATGTTCTCCAGTAGACTCAAAAGCAAGGGATGTCAAAGTGCACTATTGTGTGTGTCGCTATGTTTTTGTTGCATGGTGGCGGTTTCGTTTGCTTCCCAGGGATTGGTGCGGGACCGACGTATATCCCTTGAAGATGCCCGAAAAATGGCTGAAAATGTTGAAAGGGACTTCTCTTTTCCGGTCAAGGTCAATGAGATTGTCCTGAAACAGTTGAATTGCTACCTGGGAACCCCGGACGGCCGATCATATATGCGCGGAGCACTTGATAGAATGGCAGCCCACCGGACAATGATCGAACAGAAGCTCTCCGAATACGGCGCGCCTAAAGCACTGATGGCGGTTCCACTTGTCGAATCGGGTTATAAAAATATTTCTCAGGGCGAACAGAAAGGGGCGGGGCTGTGGCAGTTTATCCCATCCACCGCAAAACATTTTGGATTGAGAGTGGATGATAAAATCGACGAAAGGCTCGACGCGGGGATTGAAACCGATGCGGCCATACGATACTTGATGGCCAATAACCTGCGGTTCAGGGATTGGGGGCTTTCGCTACTCGCTTATAACGCAGGTGGTAAAACCGTTCAGAATGGAATCGACGCAACCGGTTCGCGCGATCCTTGGACGCTTATTCAAGCCGGCTATGAGAATGATAAGGGCTATCTGGGCAAAATCGTCGCGGCCGTCATTATTATGTGCAATCCTTCATTGTTGGATGTAAACTGATGCTTAAACGTTCCCAAACTTTTTTAATCCTCTTTTTAATGTTGCCGCTTTTTTTGCCTCAGCTTGTTTTTTGTTATGAAGAAGGGAAAAACATTGATAGCATTGTAGCTGCGTTTGATTCACATGTCTCGGCGGTTATGAGAGAAAAAGACGCTCCGGGCGTTGCGGTTGCCATTGTCGCCAATGGCCGAATCGTTTTTGAGAAGGGATATGGCGTAAAAAAAAAGGGCGGCAGTGATCCTATCAATATCCACACCAGTTTCCGAATTGCATCGCTATCCAAAAGTTTTGCAGCGGTGCTTACCGGTCTGCTGGTGGAGGATGGATTGATCGGATGGGATGACAAGGTTAAAAAATATCTGCCGGATTTTGTATTGGCGGATAGCGTGAGCACCGAGAACTTAACCGTACGGCATGTTTTAAGTCATACATCCGGTTTGATTCCGCACGCTTATGACAATTTGATAGAGGCGAACCTTCCACTGAGCAAAATAATTGGAGAGTTGAAAAATGTTGACGTCATTTGTCCGATCGGGAAGTGTTACGCCTACCAAAATGCCGTGTATAGCCTCATCTGCCCAATAATAGAATCGGCCACCAAACAAAAATACGAAGCCGTGTTGAGAGAACGCCTGCTTCTTCCGCTCGGCATGACCGACGTAACGCTTAACCGGGAGAGCTTGATCTCAAATGGCAATTATGCTTATCCGCATATAAAGAAAAGCGGGAAATGGACGCCGACAGTCGTTAAGGATACATACTACAATGTGCCGCCGGCTGCCGGAATCAACGCCAGTATCCACGATATGGCCCAGTGGTTGAAAGGCTTTGTTTCGGATGATTCAACGGTTATATCTCCGTTGGTAGTGGATGAAATCTGCAAGCCCTTTATTCCGACAAAACGAGAAATTAAAAGATTTAATTGGCAAAATCGGCTGCAAGGCGCCTCTTATGGAATGGGATGGCGAATCTTTGACTATGCGGGCCATACCATGGTTTTTCACAGCGGTGCGGTTCGTGGATATCTATCGGGATTGGCTTTTCTGCCGGAATATAAAACCGGGATTGTCGTTTTGCAGAACGCTTTTTTTAAAAATCATTTGATTTATGAGTTTATTGACACCTATTTGGAAAAGGTAGGAAAATGATCTATCCCAAAACGCTTCCACATGCACATAAAAGAATTCTCACACAAATAATAGACACTTTTTCCAGTGATCCTCGCATTGTCGGCATAGGCGCCAATGGATCTTTCACGTCGGATACGATGGATAAATACAGTGATTTGGATCTTGTGATCGCGATCGATCCGGACCGCTTTTCGGATGTTATGTCTCAGCGATTCGATCTTGTGGATAAGGTGGATGGAAAAGTGGCTGCATTCACGGGCGAACACGTAGGCGAACCCCGGTTGATTATCGCGATATATGAACCGGATGCCATTCATGTTGATTTTAAATTTGTCTCTTTACCGGATGCCGCTGCACGGGTCGATGACACGAAGGTTCTGTGGGAACGTGATGGTTTGCTATCACAGGTGTTGAGTCATTCTGCTTACCAGTACCCTCAGCCGGACTCCCAATGGATCGAAGATCGTTTTTGGATCTGGATACACTACGCCGCAACAAAAATTGCGCGTGGTGAGTATTTCGAGGCAATGGAATTTTTGTCATTCCTGAGAACCGTCGTACTATCGCCTCTTGCTTTAAAACAACAGGGGA
Source organism: uncultured Desulfosarcina sp. (assembly GCA_963668455.2). GTDB lineage: Bacteria > Desulfobacterota > Desulfobacteria > Desulfobacterales > Desulfosarcinaceae > Desulfosarcina. The sequence continues at coordinate 646,899 of CAXXOY010000003.1, read as the reverse complement.
TGACCCCATCCGGGGTCAGAAAAATTGAAACACGTTTGCCCCTGTTTGCCGAAAATTTGAAAGAGACCGTTGCGACACCTGAAAAAGCTTCTTTGATAGCAGCCTTTCAAAAGTGCATCGGTTTATATCTGACACTGCGGGAGAACGAACAGGTTGAAGTGAATATGAGCGCCCAAACCCTTTGCACGGACTATTTTAGGCAAGAACTCACTGACTAACGTTTTCCTGCTTTAGACTCAGTGATTTGAGGGGTTCTCATTCAACGCTCGATGTTCAAACACTTGGATGGCGTTCGGGGATGTCGCACCATAACCAACCAATTGACATAAAAAAGAAAAGTATGTTTCAGATGGTCTCTCAAATACCCTTGGACGGCCACTTTTGAGGGCAAAGGAACCACTTTAAGGGAACATGAACGATGGCACTCGCTTATCGACATTTTGATCCTGGGTATATCTGCCCATCACCCATCGATGCTGTAAAAGAGAAGTCCTTAACGCTTTGTTTTTGATGCTAAAACATGCAAGCTAAGCAACAATAACGAACGCGCAAATTGATCTTTTCCTTTTAAATGCAATGATGGGAGTGGGATATTCGACTATGACGACTGGGCGGTATGGCTATAGGATAAATTAATGAACACTACAAAATCAAATTTTATAAGCACACTTAAAGATAGAAAAGGCATTCTGATTCTGGGGCATCGCGGTTGCCGAAAATCAGAGGTGGTTGAAAACACATTGCCCGCATTCCGTAAAGCGCTTGATGCGGGAGCTGACGGGATAGAGATAGATGTCGAGACGACATCGGACGGCAGTCTGGTTGTGATAAACCGATGGTTTGCAAATAAAGAACTTAATTTCTTTCCATGGGAAAGGACACTGAAAACCATCCAAGCATGCGGCCGGGAGACGGGAATTGCAGTCCCGACCTTCACCGAAGTGTGTGAGCTGATAGCGAGTTACCCTGATTCCGTTTTTAATGTCGAGATAAAATCAAGTGACCGTTACCTGTGCCAGACAGCAAAAAAGGTTGGTCGTATCATTCATCGCTTTGGCTTCGGCCACCGGGTTATCATATCCTCTTTTGACATGAACACCCTTTTAACAATGAAACGCCATTATTCGGAATTGGAGACGGCCTATCTGTTCAGAAGAGAAGATCGGGTGGCGGACATAAAGGAGAAGGGGACCCTGAAATATAAAGTGAATGGATTTATAAATCGATCTGGAATCAAAGCCGTTTTGACAGGCTCCGATACATTGCATCCGGAAATCGGGCTTGTCAGTGAAAATAAAAAAGCGCTTTGGCAAAAATACGCAAGGCTCGCCTCCAAACGTATAAATTGCTGGACCGTTGATAGTGAGGCCGATTTCATGAAAGCGCTAAAAACAGGAGCGGATGTCGTCATCTCGGACGATCCTTTCAAGGCGATGGAATATCGTAAAAATAGGCTAAAGTAAGAGGAAAAGGCGAGGATGCTTGAAGAGGCCACCAAAAGATCGTTGGAGGCCTTCCCGCATAGGAGGGCTATGGCGGAAAAGACATCCGCCTTGTATATGCGGCAAGCTCGATAATCGCCTAATTTAGGCGATTATAAGATTCTTGTCCAACAACCCGGGCGAGCTTTCGCACGCCGGATTCAATCTCTACCGGGTTGACGGCGGCAAATCCGAGTAGCAGCCCCGGCCGGGCAGGAAGTGTTCTGGAATAAGCCGATAGCGGGAAACTTTCAATTCCCGCCTTGGCAGCAATCTTTGTAATTTCCCGGTCATTGCTGCCGGGAGGAAGAAACGCCGGTGTATCCAGCCCCATGGTGATGTCAGGAATTTTGAGAAGTCCCGCCAGATGTGCATCGGCAGCTTGTCGCAGGGTCCTGGCGCGTTCAGCGTAGAGCAGTCGCATCCGTCGCACATGGCGACCAAAATGGCCTTCGGCAATGAATTCGTGAAGCGTGGCCTGGGCAATTAGGGCGACGTGACGAAAAGTGAGAGACAACGCCGCAGTGAAAGGTGTCACCAGTTGCTCTGGCAATACCGCATAGGAAATACGCAGGGAAGGGAAGAGTAGTTTGCTGAAGGTTCCGCAGTAGATCACCCGATCCGCTTTATCCAGGCTTTTCATGGCGGCCAATGGCGCACCTTCGAACCGATATTCGCTGTCATAGTCGTCTTCAATGACAATGGCATTGTGTCGTAAGGCCCAGGTCAACATTGCAAGTCGGCGATCCAGCGTCAGTACTGCCCCCAAGGGCGATTGCCGTCCAGCGGTAACGTATGCCAGTTTTGCATTGGGAGACCGCTTGATAGCGAACTCAACGTTCATTCCATCGGAATCCACCGGGATATCCACGACTTTTGCACCGGCAGCAGCGAATATATAGTGCGCACCGGGATATCCGGGGTCCTCGATCCATGCCTCTTCTCCCGGATCAATCAGCAAACGGGCACTGATATCAAGCACCTGTTGAACGCTGCCAACCAACACCACCTGCGCTGCCGAGCAAGTTATTCCCCGACTGGAACGCAGATAATCAGCGATCACCTCACGTAATGGTTTGTAACCGCAGGCTTCTCCATCCGCGAGAAATTTGGAACGCAGTCTACGTGTTCTGCTTGAAGCGATGCGCTTCCACAGATCAAAGGGAAATGCCGCGAGATCCGGCTGATTGGATCGGAATGCCTTGGCCGGCAAAGAACGCTCCGTCATGCTGAAAGGCGTGTTTGATAGCTTCTTGCCCAGGGCAGAAAGAACAACCTTTCGAGTCTTACACTTATCGTCCTCGCTGTTACCGCCAAGCTCCTTCTTTCCACTGTCTGGGCTTAGCGGTCCGGGAAGGAGATCCGGTAATTCAGGGGCAACAAAACTGCCCCTTCCAGATTCCCCATGAACATATCCTTCCGCATCCAATTGTGCATAAACCGCCAGCACCGTACCGCGGGATATCTTCAATCGTTGAGCAAGATCACGGGTGGACGGCAACCGGGAAGCCGGCATGAGTCTGCCCGAGAGGATCGCCGTGCGGATTTCATCATACAGCCAGCGTTGAAGCGATATCCCTTCCGGTCTTGGCGCCAAGGCGATTTCAATGTCGGCGGCGTGTCGCATATGATGTGCTTTAAAATGGTCTAATAGAATTTTTATTTATGGATCTATACACTGTGCCATATCACCGATATCATCTTCACACAATCCATTTTGGTACTGAATTTTTTACTACGCGATGCAAGGATCAATGACTTAAATCGCCGAGCCGGGAGATTATATGGGACAATTATATCTTTCTTTAGCAATCATTGCAGAAGTTGTCGGAACCAGCGCTTTAAAAGCGTCGCAAGAATTTACCAAATTAGGTCCAAGTCTTACGGCAATTGCAGGTTATGGGGCATCCTTATATTTATTATCGCTCGTGCTAAAAACAATACCTGTGGGAATTGCGTATGCAATCTGGTCGGGATTCGGGATTACGCTGATTACAGTAATCGGTGCCGTTTTGTATAAACAGATACCAGATGTCCCGGCAATAATAGGCATGACAATGATTATGTCCGGGGTGGTGATAATAAATGTTTTCTCAAAAGTTGTTACCCCTTAAAAGGAGCCATCATGAAAAGCTCTATTGTGAAAAATCTTAGGCCAGAGTTCGAGCCGGTGGCAGTCGTATGGAGCGATAGCCTTCCCGATAATGTATTCCAATTCAAAAAAGGAAAATTCGGTTGCGTTCTCTACCTGTTCGCCGAGGCCAGTACCCGTGGAAAAATTGCCGGCGGTAGTCGCGAAAATATCATCTGCACGGGCGGCCGCGCTGCCTTGGGTTTTGGGGCAGATTTCGATACCTCGGATGAGCAGTTGGATCTGCATGCCGCCTTGTTTAGCAAAGGACTCAAATCTGCGAACAACCAAGCGGCGTATCAGGCCAAAATAGAAGCTGCCCCTCGAAGTTGGAAATCCATGTATGAGTATGGCGAGCGCAGGCACAGCAGCTCAGAGCTGGCCCGAGAGTGGATTGTAAATGAATTGCCGCGGTACGATATCGCGCATAAATATGTTCTTTTCAAACCACTAAGCCTCACCTCTATTGATGAGAATATCCGCGCTGTCATTTTTCCGGTAAATCCGGTTGAGTTCTCAGGCCTTGTAACGCTTGCCGGATCGGTCATGCAGGGAACCGACCCTGTTCGCGTACCCCAAGGCACAGATTGTTGCAGTATAGCCGTATTTGCCTATGCGGAGGCAGCGTTGGCGTCCCCCAGAGCTGTGCTGGGTATGATGGGAAGCGATGGCCGTGAGGTTATGCGCAGACGTTTTAGAGACGATATTATGACACTTACCCTGCCTGCGCCCCTCTTTCAGCGGATGGAACAGGAGGCGGATGACTGCGTTTTTCAAATTCCTTCATGGAAAAAGTTGGTTGGGGGCTAAGCTATATCACGAAGGCGTAATGTCCTATAGAGATTTCTGGAATGATCTTTGGGAAAGGGGTTCCAAACTGCTTTTAGCGTGATCCCAAAGCCTGGATACCAACAAACGAACTGCCCGGCATCAGATCCGACATCTTAACGGTCGGAAAACCGATTTCTTTAAGCTGATCCCTTAGCACCAGTGGGTCAGGCAGCGGTGTAACCCCTTGCATGGAGGCATTTGCCATGTTCAGGTTGGCCGCGCCGATATCTGAGTCTTTCCCCTGCATGTTCATGATGATGGCGATACTTCCACCGGGTATCAGTCTGGATCGCAGTGCCCTGAGAAGCTCGAATCGCTGGTCCAGCGAAAAATAGTAGACAACGTTGACCAGGGTAATAAGGTTGAAGCCGGAGACATCATCCGGTAGATCGCGGATATCCCCGTTGATAATTTCAAACTTCTCCGTCAGGCCCCACCGTTTCATATTCTGAATGGCTTGCCCGGCCGCGGCGTCATCGGCGTCGATACCCAGGCCGGTAAGATCCGGGTTCATCTGTGATATGGTTTTCAACAGGAGCCCTGAGCCGCAGCCGATGTCAAGGACCCGCGCCGATTCCCGTGGGATGATACCGGAAAGAAATGCTTTGATTACAGGGTCAGACAATTTGGAAAATCTGGCAATGATATCCCCGGCCCATTTCAGATCCTCGCCAAGCGCCGCACCTTTCATCCTGGCCGCGGCATGACGGTATGAGTTGTTATAATAGGTGACATTGGCCTGAATGACCGCCGCCAGCGTATCTCCATCGGGGCCGATCATCGCCATGGATCTTTTTCCCCGGAGACCATAACGGCCATTCTTCAAGGAGAGCTCTTTAAGTGAAATGCCGACCTTGAGCAATGCATCCAGTATGTCGGGGGCTTTTACTCCCATTTTGTCAATTAGATCATTTCTGGAGCAGGGGGTTTTCAATGCATCGAGAAGTCCTGATTCTATTGCAGCGTAGAGAAAATGATACCTGACGACACTTTTAAAATCGGAAAAAATCGGCAAAAGCCCTGGGATTTTGAATGTTCTAAAAAACGAATAAAGATATTTAAGCTGCATCTGATATCGCCTCCACGTCATTGCGGTCCGACACCATTCAGAAGTTGATCAAGCATCCCCTCGAGTGTGTCGAGCATGGTTTCTACATTAATTTCAGGACTGTTCAACCCTTCGTAGAGGGCAATCAAATAATGGGAGAAAAAGGCCCGGGCGCACTGGAGCGTATCGGCTTCGGGACGAATCTCCTTTCTCTCTTTTGCCTGTTCCAGCATCTGGCTGACGAGTAGAACGAATTCGAAGCCTTGGGCGACCAGTTTCTCTCCCCATTCTCCCTTAACGAACCAGAGTTCCTTTAATAATGTCCGGGATAGATCAGGGCGCTTTGAGTAATAGATATAAAAAGCGCGGGCAAGGTGAAGGAACTTCTCGCATACATGGGCCTCCACGGGCAGGCTTTGCATGGCGTTTGCCTGGGTGGAAGCAAGGTCGTCCAGCAATGTGGCTATGAGCAGTGAAGGCTTGTCCGGGAAATGACTGAAAACCGTACCGACGCCAACACCGGCATGGGTTGCAATGGCCCGCGTGGATGTTTTGTCAAACCCCAGGTCATTGAAGAGGCTTCGAGCACTTTCAAGAATGATTCGGCGTGTATCCTCTTTTTGGATGCGCCGTCGGTTTCCGGTAATGGCTTCTTTTTTGTTCATTGCGATTTTTATGTGACAGATGTTTTTTGACCAAGCTCATTTGTTGAGCGTGCTCAATTTTGTAGCAGGTGCGTTTGCGAATTGCAACCTAAAATCGGTTTTGGACATTCCCTTGACGGAATATTCCTGCCATGACATATTCAAAACCGGCAGGGGAATCCCAGTGGTGCAAGGTCGGGCGAATCCGGTCCGCCGCGCCGAACCCGTCGGATTTCAGCGCCAAAATTAAAGGGCGCCACCGGAAGCACAATCATGTTCATCCTATCCACGGCCAATCCATTTTTCTACCCTGTTTTGCATGAATACTACTGTTTTATAACGAAATTGGCTGCCGCAGGTATGCCATCTTGTTCGGGTGTGATACGCATTTGCCCTGAAAACCGTATGTTAGCTTAAGCTTCAAGGACTTTTAGCGTGGAAAAGAATAAGAAACTAAAGAGATTGCAGGACAAAATAACGGAGTTGGAAGATACAATCCAAAAAATGAAAGTTGTTTTCGAGCATTCCTTCGATGCGATTTACGTTACCGACGGTCAAGGCGAAACACTTATAGCGAGCCAATCATTGAACAGAATCTCAAAACTCGATCCCAAGAATGTTGTCGGAAGAAATATGAATGATTTGGTAGAACAAGGCCTATTCGATTCCAGTGTTACGTTAGAAGTTTTAAGAAAAAAAGAAACGGTTACCATGTATCAACGGGCAGCGAACGGAAAGATGTGCATATCCACAGGATGCCCTGTTTTTGACAGCGAAGGGAATATATACAGAGTTGTAACGAACGTTCGAGCAACTGAAGAGATTAACAAGCTGGTTGAAGAGTTGGAAGTATCAAAAAAATTAAATGAACATTTTCGTTCTCAGCTCTCTTCGCTCAACATTGAGCAGATGAAACAGGAAAAAGTGATTGCATCCAGCAAAAATATGCTGAATGTTATTGATTTGGCCTTCAAAGTCGCTCAATCGGATGCCACCGTATTAATACTGGGAGAGTCGGGAGTCGGGAAAGAGGTGCTTTCGAATTTGATTCATCGCCATTGGAAGAGAGATAAACAGGGGGCGATGATTAAGATTAATTGCAGCGCCATCCCCCGGGAATTGCTGGAATCCGAACTGTTCGGCTATGCGCCGGGTGCTTTCAGCGGTGCGAATAAACTGGGAAAGCCGGGGATTTTTGAACTAGCGGATCAAGGCACCTTGTTTTTAGATGAAATCGCGGAACTTCCCATGGAACTTCAGGCCAAACTTCTCCGCGTGCTCCAGGAACAAGAATTCACGCGGATTGGGGGAACAACGCCCAAAAAAGTAAAAGCAAGAATAATTGCCTCCACAAACAAAGATTTGGAAAAAATGGTGGGTAAGCGTCTTTTTCGGGAAGATCTTTACTATAGGCTTCACGTTTTGCCGATTAATATACCTCCCTTGCGTGAAAGACAGGATGATATCCCTTTGCTTACACGGTTCTTTTTGGAAAAGTTTAATCAAAAGTATAAGGTGAGAAAAAAAATATCTCACAAAACAATGCAGATAATGATGGCCTACCACTGGCCGGGAAATATTAGAGAATTAAAAAACCTAATAGAGCGATTAACCGTAACCGTGGACTCGGCTTTAATACGGCCCGAATACTTGCCATATCGTATGCACTTGACGAATCTGCCTGCCCAAGCGCCATTTAAGCCCCTAAAAAAAATAATGCATGAAGTGGAACGGAAGATAATTCTTGCGGCCATGGAGTCCCATGGTAATACGATTGATGCCGCACGATCACTTGGGATTAGTCAACCGACCATGTCTAGAAAACTTAAAAAATATCGCAAAAGATAATCCGGTCCAACGTGGATTCGCGTGAAAGCGTCTATTCATTTATGTATTCCGATACAATTGCGAATAAGCCAATTTACTAGCTGAAATAATTGCCTTAAATTTGTAAATTCCCACCAAACTATTCATTTTTGCATACATTTCTCACCTCCCTTTTTTCTAAATTCAATGATAGCAATAGATTATATCTTCGGCATATTGTTTGCTGAAGACACTGACTAAGTTTGGAAGCCGCTTTTGCAATGTCTTCCAACCCAAATACTCTTGCAGAGGGCTCAGCTTGCTCTGAGTCGGCCCTGTTCATGGTTTATCGTCGACCAATGCTTTAGGAAAGGAAGGCTAAAAATGGCAGCCCATGCCGCGGATTTAATTTTTACCAATGCAAATGCAATAACGATGGAAAATGATTTGCCGAAAGCTTCGACCGTTGCCGTAAAAGGCAAGGTAATCACATACGTGGGTAACAATTGCGATATTGATGATTTTAAAGACAGGCACACCCGGATAATAGATCTCAATGGAAAGACACTCATCCCGGGCTTTATTGAGAGCCATATGCATTCGCTGCTTTTTGGAACAAATTTGTTGCAGCTTGATTGCAGGAGCGAGTCCACCGGCTCCATAGATGATATTTTGGCGGTAATCAAGAAATCGGCAATAACAACGCCTGAAGGACAATGGATTCTAGGATGGGGATGGGATGATGTGAGACTGAAAGAAAAGCGATTTCCAAACAGATGGGATTTGGACAAGGTTTCGCCGAACCATCCAGTTTTTTTAAAAAGAACCTGCGTTCACATGGCTGCCGTAAACAGCAAGGCACTGGAATTATCAAATATCGACAGCACAACGCCGGATCCGGAAGGTGGGCATATCGATAAGGATCCCGATACGGGACAGCCTACAGGATTGTTGCAGGAAAGCGCCATGGATTTACTATCTCTTCCCGAGTACTCGTTGAACGATTACAAACGGGGGGTTGAATTGGCTTTAACTAAATTTGCTCAATTGGGAATTACAACAACAAGCGATATGTCTGCAGGGTTTTGGGGAATCAGGGCATATCAGCAGCTATCAAGAGAAAATAAATTGACGGCACGAATGAGGCTTTGGCCTACGGCCAGGGACGAGTTGGGATTCAAGGGAATATTAAAAGAGTTGGTTGCCGCCGGATTTGAAAGAGGGTTTGGCAATGACATGATCAACCTTCAAGGGCTTAAGTTTTTTTTGGATGGCAGTATTGGAGGCAAAACGGCCGCCATAGCGGAACCATACGAAGGCGAGTCGGATAATTACGGCATCTTGTATTCGGACGTTGACGGGATCGCGCCACATATCATTCAAACCTTAAATGCCGGGTTGAGAGTTGCAATACATGCAATTGGAGAAAGAGCGATCGAGGTGGCGCTAAAATCTCTTGAACGGGCAAATACTGAAATAGATATGTCAACCATGAGAAACAGAATTGAGCATTGCATATTACCAACAGAGGATCAGCTGGACAGAATAAAAAAGTTGAATCTGGTCGTAGGCTCCTCCGTTGCGTTTATGTATGCCTTGGGCGACAGCTATTTGCTTAACCTTGGGCCTGAAAGGGTAAAGCGGGCGTTTCCGTATCACGCTTATAAAAAACGGGGAATTGTTGCTCCCGGGAATTCGGATTGTCCGGTTGACGATGTTAATCCCTTGGTGAGCATGTATGCAGGCGTTTCAAGAAAAACCATCGGGGGCGCTACCCTGGGACGTGAACAGGCGATGTCGATTATGGAAGCGCTTAAGGCGTTCACCATGGATGCGGCCTATAGCACCTTCGATGAACATATCATTGGCTCCATAAAGAAGGATAAATACGCCGATCTTGTCGTATTGTCGGAAGACCCATTGAAAGTGCCCGAAGATTCTTTGAAAGACATTGAGGTGGAACTGACCATGATGAACGGAAAAGAAGTTTATCGCAGCTGAGAAAATGACAAGAATGTAGACTCACGTTTAACTTGAACCACAGCCAAGGAAGAGGACGGAACGCCATGTATGATGAAGGTCAAAGGCAAATCTTGCTGATCGTATTTATTTTGTATTTTGTGTTTTTGATAGGCCAGGGCCTTTATTTTTTCAAAAAAACAAAAACATCTGAGGATTTTGTGGTCGCCGGGAGATCGATTCCTCTTTTTCCTCTTATCTTATCCGTTTTGGGTACCGCCGTGGGGGGATCTTCGTTACTGGGATTCATGGCCGAGGGGTATAAAAGAGGGATTAGCGGCATTTGGGGATTGATGCCGGCGTATATTGTAATCCCCCTTTTTATTTTATTTTTTGCAAAAGCAGTTAGAAATGTTGGTGAGAAGCATGCCTTGATGACCATACCTGATTTTACAGCTTTTCGGTTCGGCGAAAAGATAAGGCTCCCGGCGGCAATATGCATTTTATTCGCCTACTCCGCCATTACGGGGCTGCAATACATCGCCATCGGGACTTTTCTGAAACTGACATTGGGATGGAGCATATCAATCGGAATTATTGTCGGTTGGCTTCTTCTTACCACCAAAACCCATTTTGGCGGGTTAAAGGCGGTTATTTGGTCCGACTCCATACAGGGAACCATTCAGGCATTGGGTGTTATTTTTCTTGCTGTTTTTGTATATTTTTCAGCGGGCGGATGGGGGAATGTGGTTGCCAACGCAATAGAGGCGGGAAAACCTGGGTTTACCGATATTTTTTCCATGTCCTTTAAAGATCTAATGATGTTTGTCTTGACAATCGGTGCATACCAAATACTCAGACAGGATCAATGGCAGCGGGTATGGGCCGGCAAAACAGGAACGACTGCCTGGCAAGCCCAGTGGGCTGCATGGGTAATGGGCGTGATAACGACTATAATGGTCGTGGGGATTGGTACGATGGCCTTCATGGGGCTTGGCATTAAGACCGATGCTCCGCAGTTGATATATTATCATATCGTCATGCAGAAATTGCCTTTTTGGGCGGCGACGATTCTAATCGTGGCTGTCATGGCCACCGTGGTTTCGTGTGCCGATTCTTTTCTGGTCGCCGGTTCAGCCTCCGTCGGCAACGATCTGATCAAGCCGAATATCAAAAGAGAACTGAGCGAAACGGAAAACCTGAAAATTGACCGATATAGCCTTTGGACAACATCGCTAATTGCACTATTCATGGCATTGGCTATTCCAAAGCTTGTAATGCTATGGGTGACTGGAAGCGCCATGCTGGTGTCCGGTCTATTGGTCCCGGTCATCGCCGGCTTCTACTGGAAACGCACCAGTGATAAGGGGGCACTTGTCGCCTGTTGGAGCGGATTAATCATCGCTGTTTGCTGGCAGGTATTGGGAAATCCCTTCGGGTGGCATCCCGTTTTTGTCGGGCTGCCGGTATCAACGGCATTATTGATCATTGTATCGCTTATGACTGAGCAATCGACCTCCAATAGAGTCGAGGATACATATTACTTTAACCACAACTCACTTGAGCGCAATAAAGACGTTGTGCCGGACTAAGGGCGAAGGAGAAAAATGGTTTTAATCCCGTATATATCCATTTCTCCGCGACCCTAACAACGCGACCCCCGGGACTCGGATTTAACGGGTTGTCGTTTTTGGCGGCCCTAACGGGGTAGATGAAGGAAACCTGCCCCGTTAGGGTTTTAAATTGGCAATAGGGCGGTTTCAGCTGATCAGCTTTGTCCTGGGCGGCCCTTCTTTTCTCTATTTGTCGATTTGCTCACCCTGGTTGAGCAAAACCACCGTTTTGACGGGTAGCCGACTCCATCTTAACGCAAGCTTCGGTAGCCTTTTAAACATTGATTTCCCTCAAAAGCCAAAATTAACCGCCAAATGCTCTGAGCGCGGTTTCATAGGGGAGTAGAACGCATCGATGCCGGCTTTTACAGGAACGCACGGGAATAAACATCTCATAATCGGCAGCCGTCTCTGTAACGACATCGGAAGAGGACTTCAAAAAGCCTTCAAAGTGGTTTCTTAGCGCCTTTAACCCAGACTGGTCCGCTCCCCGCACAAGGTGAGCCATGAGGGCGCATGATGCCTTACAAAGGATACACCCCCTGACACGGTACCACAGGTCCTTGATCCGGTCGCCGTCCATGTTCAACTGAATTATCACCCGGTCACCGCACAGGGGATTGGATTGGGTCGCTTCCTTATCGGGATTTTTTACGGAACCTGCGTGAATTTCCATGCCGGCCCATTGAAGAATTCGGTTGCTGTATAGTTCTTTGCTCATTGATGCCCTTTCTTTATATCCCGAACCGGTGGATGCAATCCTCGATCCCGTTAAGAAACGCATCGATATCGACTTGGCGGGTGTAGGCCGCCAGGCTGGCCCGGGTGGTGCCGTCCAGGCCATAACGGTCGTGAAGGGGTTGCGCACAGTGATGCCCGCCTCTAAGCGCCACTCCGTGGGAATCGTTGAGGAACTGGCAGATATCGTGTGGATGAAGGCCCTGCACGGCAAAAGAGACCAAGGGCAGGCCGTCGCCTGCCCCGTGGGGACCGAGAACGCGTATTTTTCCCCGGCCGCCGTCGATGCCGGCCAGTCCTTTCGTCAGCTTGCCGGTCAGACGATGCAAATGCGCCTGAATTGACGACAGGTCAAGGGACCCAAACCAATTCAAGGCGGCGGCCAGCCCCACGGCCTGGGTGATGGGGGGCGTGCCGGCTTCGAAACGATTCGGCGGCGGCAAAAAAAGGCATTTTTCCATGCTGACCGCTTCGATCATCTCACCCCCGCCAAATACCGGCGGCATTCGCTCCAGGATCGCTTTGCGTCCCCACAAAACGCCGATACCGCTGGGACCATGCACCTTATGGCCGGAAAATACATAAAAATCCGCACCCAGGGTTGAAAGATCCAGTGGCAGGTGCGGCGCTGTCTGGGCGCCGTCCAGGATCAGCAAGGCGCCTGATTGGTGAGCCAGTCTGGCAACGAGCGTTACATCGGTAACCGCCCCGGTGACATTGGACCCATGGGTTAACGAGACGATTTTTGTCTTTGGGGTGAAATACCGATCCGGGTCACTCAGATCGAGGCAGCCGTTTTCGGTGACCGGCAGATAGGATAAGCCGATTCCCCGGCGTTGTTTGAGAAGTTGCCAGGGAACGATGTTGCTGTGATGCTCCAGCCCGGAAACAAGTATCTCATCTCCGGGGCCGAGTGTAGATCCCAGGCTGTAGGCCAGAAGATTGATGCCGGCGGTTGTTCCGCCAGTGAAGACAATTTCTTCTGGTCGGTCGACGCCCAGGTACCGGGCGATGTCCGCCCGGGCGCCCTCGTAAGCGGCATCGGCCGCTTCCGACAGGTAATGAATGCCCCGATGGACATTGGCGCGCCGGTTTTTGTCGTGATACGTGACGGCCTCGATCACACTGTCGGGCATATGGGTTGTGGCGGCATTGTCCAGATAATGCAGCGGCCGGTTATTCACCTTTTGTTTCAGGATACTGAATTGCGCTGTGAACCGATCAACGTCGAAGGTCATTGTTCGCCCCGATTGAGATTTATCATGTTTTCCCGTTTCGGCGCATGGCGGTTATTTCAGCCATGATTGAAATCGCGATTTCTTCGGGCCCGATGGCACCGATGTTAAGGCCCACGGGGCCGTGGATACGTTTCAGGTCGTTGTCGTCGAAGCCAATCTCGCGTAGCCGTTCAAGCCGATCCCCATGGGTTTTACGGCTGCCCAGTGCCCCAATATAAAAGGCGCTGGACTTTAGGGCCGTTGTCAGGGCCGGATCGTCGATCTTGGGGTCATGGCACAAGGCGACCACTGCGGTACCGTGATGAAGCGTCATCCGTTGCATGGCTTCGTCGGGCCATTGTATGCAGAGGGAAATGTCCGGAAAACGCTGCGGATTGGCAAAGGCGCTGCGAGGATCGACGATGGTCACCGCATAGCCGGTGGCTTGGGCAAACATGCCCAGGGACTTGGCGATATGAACGGCGCCGACGATAATCAACTGGGGCGGCGGATAGAATCGATGCAGGAAGAATTGGCGGCCGCCGGTTTCGATCAGCCGGCTTCGTCCATCCTTGCCGAGGTTGGCGACCTGGGGTCTGATATCGGAAGATAGGGCGGCCATCGCTTCGGTTTTATCAAGTGGAACCAAAGTTTTCCCGCCGCTCTCAAGATCCGTGATCAAACAGGCCGGACGCCTGTCGGACCACAGTTTGACCAGGTTGCCAAGCTCCGCTTGCCAGGTTACTTTTTCAACAAAAACCTCTATCTCCCCGCCGCAGGCCAGGCCCACTTCCCAGGCTTGGTTTTTGGTGACGCTGAAAAAAAGTCGCATGGGCTTGCCTTTTTCGATCACCTCCAGCGCCGCTTCGACCACGGCCCCTTCAACGCATCCACCAGACACCGAACCTTCGAAAAGGCCGTTGGCATCGACCACCAATTGGCTTCCCGCCGGGCGCGAAGACGACCCCCAGGTGGCGATAACCGTGGCCAGGGCCACGGTTTTACCGCTTTGAATCCATTCATACGCTTTTTCGATCATGTAATAACCCCCACCGCATCTTCCACGTTTACTTTTTTTAACAAGGTCATTTTTTACTCCCGGGTAGCTATAGGGCGCCGCTCAGGAGAGGATAAGGCCAGCAGCCGTCGGTAATCCTCCATTACGTCGAGATCAAAATGAATCGAATCGGTGTCGACGCCGACCCGGTGAATTTTGTCCGCATATTTTGAAAACAAGACTCTCGCGCCTGAATCGCCAATGAGACTCGATTGCAGATCGTCGAACAGCGCCCGGCCAATGATGACCGGATTTCCGCGTCGTCCCTGGTAAACGGGCATTACAATCGGAGCCGGCGTGTTTGCAAATGCTGTAATCAGGGTGTCGAGAATGGTTTTCTCCACCGTGGGTTGGTCGCCAAGCAGAAGCATCGCCCCATCAGCGTCTTTTGCAATATGCGCGACACCGGCCTTGACCGACGTGCTCTGCCCCCGTTTATAATCGGGGTTGATCAGGACCCGTGTTCCTGCAAAATCGACTTTTTCTTGAATTTGGCGGGCATGATGCCCAAGAACGACGACGATGTCGTTCAGTTGCGATCGCTTTGCGGTTTCCACGACCGTTCCCAAAACCGTGGTCTGTTTATACGGCAGCAACTGCTTAGGGCACCCCATTCTCGTCGAACAGCCGGCCGCTAAAATGATCCCGGGAATGCGAATCGGTTGTCGGGCAGTTGCCATCATCGTCAGGTTTCTCCTTGGAAAGGGGGCGATTTTTATTGCAGGCGCATTGCCTTCAATGCGGTTGCGGTTGAATTTGCGCGACAAAGGGTGTCGCCACGGTCTTCAACCATTGAATATAGGCTTCGATGGTTACCTGACGAAATTGCAAGGACAGGGCCTCGAAGGGATGCTCCTCCAGGGTTTGCGCCTTGCGGATTTTCTCAAGCAGGCCGGTCAATGCCCCGACCTGGTTTTGAATCACGAGATCTCCGCAAGGCAGGGACAGATGGTGGATGAAAAACAGTTTGACGATCAATTCGATGCGTATGTTGCGGACATGCATCACGGGCACTTCGATCCATTTTAAAAAGGTCTCTTTTCCCTTGGCGGTCAGAGAGTAAATTCTCTTTGCAGGCCTTTTGGCTTGAACTTTTACAAAAGAGTCCACCAACTGTTTTTTCTCCAGCCGTTTTAGCAAAACATACATCTGGCTGTTTCCAATGTGCCATTTGGATTCCAGGCAGTCGTCCAGGAACTGCCGGATTTCGTAGCCGTGCTTCGGTCCCACCATAAGGACGCCCAGAAGAACATCATCGGTCGGCTTTCCGTCTTTCATCGAAAACTGATCTTTCGTTCGATTGCTCTGCATCGAACTATTCCATTGTGGAATACATATGACCAACTTGCCTTTATCGTTGCAACGGTCTCTTAACCTTCTGAACTGTCTTATCCCATTTTTCGTAAGCCCGGAAAATCACCCGGCGGCATGAATTTCGATCCCCCAAAATGGGGATATTTGGGGGGCGGGGCACCACCCGGCTTGAATTTGCAAAAAGACAATGATAACTAAAAACTCCTGCCGGAAACTGCCTTTTTTGACAAGCCACTCAAAATGGAGCCTTTGTATGGATAGGGATTGTAAGCTCTTTGAATTGGTTGAAAAAAGACGGCTTGAAGAGATACTGCATGGCTTTACGGAAATCACCGGCGTTTCGAGTTTTATCGTGAGCCCAAACGGGCGGCCGATCAGCGAGGAATTCAACTGGTCCCGATTGTGTAGCGATTATTGCCGGTCGACAGAAGCGGGTAAACGGCTTTGCTATCAAAGCGATCATTATGGGGCCGAGATGTCGGCCAGATTCAAAAAGCGGGTCTGCTACACCTGCCTCAATGCCGGGCTTGTCGATTGCACATCGCCGATCATTGTAGGCAACTACCACATCGCAAGCTTCATGTGCGGGCAGGTCCTTCACCACCCCATTGATGAAACCACGGCCAACGACCACGCCGCAAAAATCGGAATCAAGGATACCGATGGATATCTGAGGGCACTGGAACGCGTGCCGATTATCAGCCATGAGAGGCTCGATGCGATTGTCGATTTCATGGGGGTGGTGACCAAGACCATCAGTGAGCTGGCCTGGAATAAATATTTATCCTCCAAGCAATCCCGGCGCCATATGATGCGCATTGTCAATCGGGTCAGCGACGGTATTATCTCCATCGATAAACAGGGACGCATTTCCATGGTCAACAACGCCTTTGCAAGGACCATGGGGACCAGGAAGGATCAAATCATAGGGCAATATTTTTCCACCTACCTGCCCAACGATGCCTCGCTGGAGGCTTTTCGCAACGTCCTGCTGCAAGTGGAAAATGAAGGCCATGGGCGGGCGTCGATTAGCTTGACGGGTGTCGATGACCGGGAAATCCAGGCGCACATTTCCTTTGATAAAGACCGGCAGGAGCGGTCCAATTCAGCCTATGTGGCCGTTTTGCGGGACATGTCCGAGGAAAAGAAGCTTGAAACGTTGAAGGAGGAATTGATCGGGATGATGACCCACGATCTTCAAAATCCCATTGTTTCCATTCAAAAAGCCATGCAGTTGCTGGGCAGCGGAGAGCTTGGCCCGCTCGGCGCGGCACAGGAAAAACTGATCAAGCTCTCGGAGAAGACAACCCGCCAGCTTTCCAGCATGGTTATGGACTACATGGATATCTATCGCCACGAAAACGGCAAGCTGCGCCTTCGTAAAGAGCTTCTCGATATCCGCGACATCGTCCGGGAGAGCGTTAAACAGATGGAACTGATTGCCGGGGAAAAGGAGATTGTAATCCACTATGATCCGCCACCGGAGGAATTGACGGTCATGGGCGATCGGCTGCGGCTGCTCCGGATCTGTCTGAACCTTTTGGGAAATGCAACCAACTTCAGCCCGGAAGGCGGTACCATAACCATAACGACCCGATCCGTGGCCGGGGGCGACGTCCCGTGGCATGAGGTCTTCCAGGGCAGCGCCGGGAACCGTAGGCACCTCCCCGATGGGGGGCAATCCTACATGCTGGCCGAGATCACGGATCAGGGGCCCGGTATCGAAAAGGGATTTGAACGCGCTATCTTCGATAAGTTCGTGACCGGCAAAGGGCCGGGTGCAAGCCACCGCCGTGGCGTCGGGCTGGGATTGGCTTTTTGTAAACTGGCCATAGAGGCCCACCACGGCTTTATCGGCGTCAAATCCCACGTCGCCGATAATGGCGCCTCCAATGGAAGCGGAAGCTCTTTTTATTTTGCCTTGCCGGCCGATGTGAAAGTCATATTCGACTCGATGGGGATGGTTTTCTAAGGCGGGTTGTTTTCAATACAATTCTCATGGAGGCCAAAATTTGAATCGCCTGTTCAAGTAAGACGAGGATATTATGCTCGATGGAAAAATTTCAAGAGTCTTTATCGCCGATGACCACCCCCTGTTTCGGTGCGGATTGCGAATGAGTCTGGACCAGAAAGCCGGCCTGGAAGTCGTCGGTGAGGCGGGCGACGGTTTCGAGGCGGTCGAAAAGATCGTCAGCGATCAACCGGATATCGTCCTGATCGATGTGGATATGCCGGGGCTTTCCGGAATCGGTGCCATTCGCATGCTGCGCAAGGCTCTTCCCGATTTGAGAATTCTGGTTTTGTCTCATCATGAAGATGATCGTTGCGTGCGCGACTGTATGGCGGCCGGAGCCGACGGCTATGTGCTTAAAAGCATCGACGTGGATGCCTTGTCTCCCATTATCGAGTGCGTCTGTCATGCAAAACCGGTTTTTTCTCCCTATCTTCTCAATTTGTCCATGGATGAGATTTCCAAAGAGAAACAAAATTCGGCCGACTTTGCTTTGACAGCTAGGGAAAAGGAAGTTCTCAACTATATCCTGGATGGTAAGGTAAACAAACAGATCGCGGATAGCCTGTTTATCAGTTGCGAAACCGTGAAAAGCCACATCAAACATATTTTCAGAAAAATGAATGTGACCAACCGCGTCCAGGCGGTTCAGCTTGCCATGGAGAAGAATCTCTTGGATCGATGAGACGATTGATGCATGGAAGAAATAAATAAAACCTAAATTCGGCGCTTGTCGATTTTACCGCATATACAAGTTAAAACCTCCCCAAATCCCTCTTTTGAGGGATGCATTTTACCCCCTTCGCGCGATTTACACGCCCCATCCGATACCGATATAGTTTAAGTCAAACTGCCAGGATAGTCGTTTTCGGCAGACTGGTTCGTTTTATGAATCGACCTGGCGTTGGCCTTTGCGCCGGGCATGCGCGTGGGCGTTTGCTGCAAGCATACCATGACCTTTATCGGGCAAGCGGTATTCATCCTCAATCACTTAGCGGGAGGTTAAAAATTATGGTTAACGCGGAAGAGACAGGCGGCGCCAAACTGGTCACCTTAACGATCAACGGTGACGAACACCAGCTTTTGGTCGAGCCACAGGAAACCCTCAGAGAAGTCCTGCAGGATAGGATCGGTTTAACCGGCACCAAGGAGATGTGCGACCGGGGCGCATGCGGCTCCTGTACGGTAATTATGGACGGTCGGCCGGTGTTGTCCTGCATGATGCTGGCTATCGAGTGCGGCGGCGAGCATCGAATCGAAACCATCGAAGAGATCAACAACCAGGACCACCCCTTGGTCCAGGCTTATACGGACAACCACGCCATGCAGTGCGGCTATTGCACCCCTGGTTTTGTGGTCACCGCCAAGGCGCTGCTGGACCGGAATCCGGACCCATCCGAAGAAGAGATTATCACCGCCCTTGAAGGCAACATTTGCCGGTGCGGAACCTATCCGGCACACATCGGCGCGGTGAAGGATGCGGCTCAAAAATTAATGGACAAGGAGGGTGACTAAATGGCTGATGATGTAAAAATTATGGAATATGAGCCTTTGGTTCGGGACCGGTATATACCGGGAGAATTCCGGTATCTGGGGCATCGTGGCATTTCCCGCATGGACGGAAAGGAGAAGGCCGGCGGAACGGCTCAGTACACCCGGGACGTGAAGTTGCCGGGAATGCTCTACTGTAAGATCATGACGTCGCCCTATGCCAATGCCGTCATCAGGAGCCTGGATACCAGCGAGGCGGAAAAGATTCCGGGGGTTCGGGCCATCCTTCGGTTTGATGATCCCGAGCTGAAGGACAAGGTTCTTCTGGGCGAAAATACCAAGTTCAATGCCGGCCATCAGGCTTTTGACGGGCAGGCGTTTTACAAAGGCAAGGAAGAACTGGCCGTAACCCAGGAGCAGTGGATCCAGGGGGGAGGGCGGGTTCTTGACGGCTTTGCCTGGTGGGAAGGCGCCCATTCCGGTGTGGCAATTGCCGCCGAAACGCTTCAGATCGCCGAAGATGCCATCCGCATGGTAAAGGTCGAGTGGGAAGAGCGGGACGTGGTGCTCAATCCGATCGAGGCCCTGAAGCCGGGTGCACCGCCCGCGGCGCCGGAGATCAACGACGGCAATAACCTGCTCAGAAAAGTCAGAATCGAACACGGCGACGTGGAAGAGGGGTTCAAGGAGGCCGACAAGGTCATCCAATTCGGTATTCGCCGGCGCCCCTATTCGGTGGCCGACGGCGAACCCATGAGCGATGTGATCCTCTGGAGGGGCGACAACCTGGAAATCTGGGCTCACCAGCAGCAGGCCTATGACGGCAAATGTCTGCTAAGCGCGGTAACCGGAATCCCGCTGAACAAGATCAAGTTACATGTGCCGTACCAGGGCTGCCACTTCGGCGGCGGCGGCAATCCGTTCATGCACCATACCCACGGCCTGCATGTGGTCAGCACCATTCTTTCCAAACGAACCAACCGCCCGATCAAGACCGTCTATAACCGGCGCGACAACTTTTACTCATTGTCCCAGGATGCGGATTCCAACACCAATTTCAAGGTGGGATTTAAAAATGACGGCATCATCACCGCGGTAAAGATCGACAATATCACCGCCAAGATGGGCCAATACGGCATCGACCATTTTGAAGACAATACCCGCATCCCCAACCTGCTGCTCAACTACGTGGAAGCTCAGGCCAACATGGCTCCGGCTTGGTGGTTCCGGTGCGAGCAGAACCACAACAGCTTCTGCCTCAGCGCCGTGTTCGCTCATGTGGCCGAAGCTACCGGACTGGATCCCACGGAAGTGGCCCTGAAAAACGACGGCGCCGATGGAAAGGACATGCAATACCTTTCCAAGTTTAAAAAAGATCATGGTTTCCCGGATCGCGACAGCCTTGCCGAGGTGATCGAAAAAGGCAAGGCGGCCATCGATTGGGACAAGAAGTGGCATGCGCCGGGTAAATTGCGCCTCCCCAACGGAAAGCTGCACGGCATCGGTTTTACCTGGGACCATGAGTGGGATGACAACCGGGGCGCGGCCAGTGCGGGATTGATCATGCACTGCGACGGTACCGTGGATATTTTGGCCCAGAAATCAGACGACGGCGTCAACCCGATAACCACCAACTGCGAAATCGTCGCCGAAGAATTGGGATTGAAGCTCGAGGATGTCAACTGGCGGCTTTTCGAGGATGTGGGATTTCAGATGATGACCCCGGATGGATCGTGCAACCTGTGCACGGACGCTTATGTGAGCTGCAATATGGCCAGAAAGGCCAAGAAAACGCTGCTCGAGTATGCGACCACGCCGATCGAGCTCATTGAAATCGAATACCCGGCCGTCTTTCCGGATCACAAACCCGAGGAACTCGACGTCAAGGACAGCTTTGTATTTGTCAAGGATGATCCGGAAAACAAGGTGCCGGTCTCCGAGGTGGTCAAACGGACGTCCCTGAACCAGGGCGCCACACGGGCACCGCTTTTCGAATGGGCTTTTCATCGCCAGGGTCGGTATGGCTGTGAGGAAGGACGTCATCGTCTCTGCCGGCAGGGCTATTTCGCAGAGGTGGAAGTGGATCCGGATACCGGTGAAGTCGACATCGTCAAGATCGTCAACGTCAACGATGTGGGCAAGGCCCTGAGCCCGGAAACCTGCAACGGTCAGCAATACGGCGGTGCATACATGGGGGCCGGACGAGGAATGGCCGAAGAAGTGATTTATGACCCCAAGACCGGCGTCAAACTCAACGGCAACCTGGTCGATTACAAAGTCTGGACCTTCCGGGACATTAAGACCATGGACAACATCCTGGTGGAAACGGGCATGGGCTACGGGCCTTATGGTTTGGTGGGAATCGGCGAGGATTGCGCCACGGTGGTTCCCTTTGTGATCGGAAACGCGATTCACAACGCCATCGGCGAATGGGTCGACGATCATCCCATGACACCGGACAAAATCATCAAAGCAATCGAGAAAGCCAAAGAGAAGGGGGTCATCTAAAATGGTCAGATTCCAACATTTCGATGCATCGACGATAGAGGAGGCCACAGCGCTTTTGGCCAAGTTTGGCGGCACGGCCAGAGTCATTGCCGGCGGCACGGATATTGTCGGGTTTTTCAAAGACAATGTGCTGCAAACGCCTTACAAGGCGCTGATCAACATCAAAACCATTCCGGACCTGGAGCAGATCAAGGAAGAAGACGGTATGCTTAAACTGGGTGCGCTGGCCAAGCTGGAAGACATCGGCCACAACGCAATCATCCAGGAAAAATACACGGCTCTGGGACTGGCCTCCCGCTATGCGGCCTCACCCCATATTCGTGAGATGGGGACCATTGCCGGAAACGTATGCCAGAACTCCAGATGCTGGTACTATCGGTGCCCCAATCACCGGTTCGCCTGTGCCCGAAAGGGGGGGGACGAATGCTTTGCCGCAGATGGCGACAATCGCTACCATTCCATTTTCGGCGATGTAAAAGACTGCCTGGCGGTCAATCCAAGCGACACCTTGCCGGCGTTGATCGTGCTCGACGCAAAGGCGGTGACCACCAAACGCACCTTGGCGGTTGCCGATCTGTTTCCGGAAAGAGACTGCCAACGGATGACCATGCTGGAGGACGACGAGATCATTACCGAATTCCAGATTCCAACGCCGGCGGACGGCTGGAAAAGCTCATGGAAGAAATTCGCCATCCGTAAATCGATCGATTTCCCCATTGTCAATTGCGCCAGCGCGGTGAAAATGGATGGCGATACGGTCGCGGATGCGAAAATCTGCCTGAATGCGGTTTTCCATAAGCCGTATGTTCCGGAACGGGCGGCAAAATATCTAAAGGGCAAGGTCCTGGATGAAGAGACGGCCGCAACCACGGGCGAGGCGGCCATCTGGGGCGCCAAGCCGCTATCGATGAACGAGTACAAGATCCATGTTGCCAAGGGGCTGGTCAAACAGACCCTTTTGGCGTGCAAGTAGGTCAGCCGTGTTGAAGACCGGATAAACGGACATGCGGCCGGATTCCTTTTGCGGGATTACTTTTTCCGCAAAGGGAATTCGACCGCTCCCAACAGGACCATTTGAAAGAGGAGGGCTGTCTTGTCTAAATCGTGGCGCACCCGTTATGAGGCTTTGACCGCTTTTGTGGACGATCAGCCTCTCGTTGAAATCGGAGAATCCGTCGTCAGTATCGACGAGGCAGTAAGAAATGAATTTTACAAAAAATTTAATGATGTCAGGGTGGCGTTCCTGGCACAGGACTTTTCCGAGTGGTTGGATAAGGCCCATCTTCTAAGCAGTCGGTATATAAAAATCGAGGATGATCTGGGACGCCTTCTCAATCTGGAAGCGGTGATGATGCCCGTTGCCCTTAAGCGGTTTCTCTCCGATCCGCTGAAGCAGGCGGTCAGGGATCTGTTTGATCCGCTGTTTGAACTGTTGCAGGAAAAAATCGAGCCCGAAGTATTTGAAGAACGGGCAACGCAAAGCGTCCGGGAATCCTTTAGAGATTTTTATCAACGGGGGTTTATCAAGTGGTTCGTCCTGCATCTGGTGAAAGAGATGGGTCCTGAAAAAATCTTTGAAGTGCCCATGCCCAAACCCACCTCAAAGCAGCTCATCAAACACCGTGACGATGTCCTCCAAAACGTGCCGTTTCCTTGCGAAACCGAACTGTTGCGCTTTGAGGTAGACAGAAGCGATATCCTTTTGGCACCGGATTTCATTATCAACAGCAAGAAACTCGGAAAATTCGTTGCCTTCCGAACGGAACTGGGCAAGGCGCTTTGGCGGGCATCCTACTTCAGTGCCCGGCGGGAATGGTTCGATATCTCGTCCTTGATTGAAAAATACGGATTCACCGAACTCAAACCCGATTTACTGCTTTACTTCGGTGATCATCTTGAAGATCTTTCGCTGATTGCCGATTGCGAGAAATTATGCCGCCCCGATGCCGCGCTGTTTTTCATGGATCCACTCGATTTCGAAGAATCGCGCGAAGCGCAAAAAATGGAAAGTATCCGTCTGGCCCATGACATCCTCAAGCCGTTCAGGGGAACCTATGTTTTTAGCCAACATCATCTGCCGGAACATTTGGAGAAAGGGTTGGATGAGAATATTCACACGATGCACTTTGGATTCAACAAAATGAATCTGGATGCACTGATGACGTTGATTCAACCCAAGTTAAGCGATTAGCCTTTAGTGGTGAAGGAACAAGGAAAATGCCTCTTAATATTGTTGTATGCATCAAGCAGGTAGCCAACCCGAATTATTTTTCACAGATCACGCTGGACCCGCAATCCGGGGCCATTCAAAGAGATAAAGTGCCCTCCATATTAAACCCGTTGGACGAACATGCCATAGAAGAAGCATTGAAACTGCGCGATACGGCGGGGGGCAAAATCACGGCCATCAGCATGGGCCCTCCCCAGGCCAAGGAGGTTCTGGAGTGGGCCATGACCTTGGGGGTGGACCAGGGCATTTTATTATGCGACCGGGCCTTTGCGGCGGGAGATTCGCTGGCCACCGCATCCGTGCTGGCTGCCGGAATCAAGGCGCTGGAGCCGGTGGATATCGTCTTTTGCGGCAACGAATCCGTGGACGGAGCAACCCAGCAGGTTGGGCCGCAGCTTGCCGAACTTCTCGACTGGCCGCATATCGGCAATGCCAAGGCGTTTGTCTTGAGTGAGGATAACACCGTTGTGGCAAAGCAGGGTATCGAACATGGATACCTTAAAATCGAGGCCACACTGCCGGTGCTGGTCTCCGTCGCCAAGGAAATCAATGTGCCCCGGCAGGCAACCGCAGAGGGCATCATGTCCCTCATGGACAAGGTTTACAAACAGTGGGGACAGGAAAATATTGCGGTGGATGAAAAGGATATCGGACTTGCCGGCTCGCCAACAAAAGTGGGCAAGGTCCGTGAGCAGAAGCTGGAGCGCCAGCGGCTGATTCTGGAAGGCAGCGCCGAGGAAATGGTTGACGCGGCCGTGACCAGGCTCAGAGAAGAAGAACTGATATAGGGGGGGGCAAACAACAATGAGTGCGAACAATGCGGTTTGGATCTGGGCCGAGCAGCGCAACGGACGGCTGATGGAAGTCTCTTTGCAGATTCTTGGCGAGGCCGCCAAAATGGCAAAGGAGATCGGCGGAAGCACCGCCGCCATCCTGATCGGAGACGATGTGCAGGGGCTGGCCAAGGAGCTGACGGCTTACGGCGCGCAAACGGTATATCTTCTTTCGGATCCACGCCTGGCCCATTACCAGAGCGGTGCCTATACCCGGCTGATCAGCGAACTGGTGGCCGATAAACGGCCGGAGATCATGCTGCTCGGGGCAACGGCCATCGGCATGGATCTGGCCCCCAGCGTGGCCGCGAGGGTCAAGACCGGTTTGACAGCCCACAGTTGCAGCCTGGAGATCGAAAAGGACGCAGAAAAACCGAAGTTGATTGCCGCGGTTCCGGGATGGGGAGGGGGGATGATCGTGGATATTCTCTGCCCGGAGCACACCCCCCAGATGGCGACGGTACGCCCCGGTGTGGCGGAAAAGCCGGAAAGAGAAGACAATCCGACCGGCGAGATTATCGCCATGGACGTCAATCTGGATGACCGGGACTTCAGGGCGCGAACGGTTGAGATGGTGGAGGATCTGCCGGAGGGGACTCAGTTGGAGGATTCGGACATTGTCGTTTCCGGCGGGTATGGAATGAAGACCGTGGGCGGGATGAAACCATTGGAGGAGTTGTCGCAAACCCTGGGTGCCGCGCTTGGAGGAACCAGACCCACCCTTGATGAGGGATGGATTTCCGAAGACAACATGATCGGGGTGAACGGCAAGGTCATCAGTCCCAAGCTGTTCATTACCATCGGTGCCTCGGGCGCCAACCATTATGCGGCCGGATTCACCAAGGCCGGCAGGGTGGTGGCCATCAACAACGATCCAACGGCCCCGATATTCGATTTGTGCGATATCGGCATCGTGGGCGATGTTTGCGATGTTCTTCCCGCGCTGATCGATAAACTGCGGGAAGAGTGAGGCCGGCACCCGAAAAAAGATAATCAGAAATTAGTCAGAATGCCTAAGCAGGAAGGAGTTGGCTATATGAAACAGGATGCCATCATGATCGGTGATCGGGATAATGTCGCCACGGCTCTGAAGGATCTTGAAGCCGGGCAGGAGTGCCGTTTTTTGGCCGGTAAAACGTCCCGAACCGTCACAATTAAAGAAGCGATTGTCTACGGCCATAAGTTCGCCGTCGTCGATATTGCCAAGGGTAAGAATATCATCAAGTACGGAGAGGTGATGGGCCGGGCAACGGCCGACATATCAAAGGGCAGCCACGCCCATATTCAGAATATCGAGAGCCTGCGAGGTCGTGGAGACCTGAAAGCAAAGGCGGGGGTATAGAAGAAAGGTGTCATAAAATGGAATTTTTGGGATACCGGCGAAAAGACGGCGGCGTTGGCGTGAGAAATTATGTTGGCGTCTTGTCTACCGTCATCTGCGCCAATGAAGTTGCCGAGAAAATCGCATCCCAGGTGGAGGGGGCGACCGCATTTTTACACCACCAGGGATGCTGTCAGACTCCCATCGATATCCGGCGCGTCAATGAAGTTCTCATCGGTCTTGGAAAAAACGCGAACCTTGCATCGGTGCTGCTGGTCAGCCTGGGCTGCGAGAGCACAAGCATCGAGAAGGTGGCCGAGGCGATTGCGGCAACCGGCAAACGAGTCGAAACCGTTGTTATCCAGGAAGTCGGCGGCGCGGCCAGGGCTGCGGCCCAGGGGATTTTGCTGGCCCAGGCCATGGCGATCGAGGCCAGTGAAGAGAAAAGGGTGCCTTTCCCGATGGGAGAACTTATCCTCGGACTCAAGTGCGGCTCCTCCGACACAACCTCCGGGCTTTCGTCTAATCCGGTGGTGGGGATTCTCTCCGATCTTATCGTGGAGGCCGGCGGTACTTCTATTTTAGGAGAAGTTACCGAATTTATCGGCGCCGAGCATCTGCTGGCCAAACACGCCAAGGATGAGGAGACCGCGGCCAAGATTTTGGCTCTTGTGGACCGGATGGAGGCCCGTGCCACTCAGATGGGATTCGATATCCGGGGCGGGCAGCCCACGGGTGGAAACATCAAGGGCGGGCTGACCACCATCGAGGAGAAATCGTTGGGGGCTATTGCAAAAGCCGGCAGCGCCCGAATTCAGGCCGTTTACGAGTATGGCGTAAAACCGGAGACCAAGGGGCTGGTGGTGATGGATTCTCCGGGAAGAGAGCCGGAAATCCTGACCGGACTGGCTGCCGCGGGAGCCACCGTGATTGCCTTTACCACGGGACGCGGCGCGCCCCAGGGCTTTCCCTTTGTGCCGGTTATAAAACTGACCGGGAATGAAAATACATGGCACAAACTTCAAGACCACATGGATTTCAATGTGTCGGCGGTGATGGACGGTATGGAATCACTGGATGCGGCGGGCAGCAGGCTTTTTGATGAAGTGGCCCGCGTTGCTTCCGGCAAAAGAACAAAGGCTGAAATTTCGGGTTACACCAGCTCCATGGATATTTATATGGTTGGTCCGGTTATCTGAAACAAGTTTCAGAAACGGAAATCACAAGCTCAAAAGCAAGCAGGGCTCTGGTTGCCCAGAGCCCTGCTGCAACGATACTGGAGAAAGAGAAGAAGGGATACTTTTTATTTCGCCACTTGCCATAAAAACTTTAGATGTTTTTCTCTTTCGGGAGCAAAAAACACATAACCGATACCTAAAGCTCGCCAACCCCGAAGGGTTTCTCCTTTAAACAATCAGTCTGTGGCTGTTTTTATATGAAAGTTTGCCTTAAATACTTGTAAAGACTTTCATTATTCGTTGTGGGGGGTTCTTGGTTGGATAACCAAAGATGGTCAGTGACCGTTATACTAAAATCTTATTGTTGCCTGGACACCACAGGTAAGGGGTTCGCCAGTTACCGCTTTTTCGACACCACCTCCGTAGTTGCAAATAGTATAATATGTTTCATCGAAGATGTTGTTTACATATGTATTAATATTTAGAGCGCCTATTTCATACCCAATTTTTGCATTTGATACCATATAATCATTCTGACTGTATGTGTTGGCCTCATCAAAAAAACTTTTGCCATGCCAAGCAGATTCTGCTCGTATGTATCCACCCCATGATGCATTATATTGGATAACTATTCCTGCATTGAATTTCGGAGCAAATGGAATTTCATTCCCCTCGTATGCGGTTTCTTTGTGTTTTTCAAACTTCGTTTCAAGTGTGCCCAAAGATCCTATGATCTGCAGACCGGTTACCGGACGAAAATTCAACTCCGCCTCGATTCCCCACATTGTCGCTTCGGCAGCATTCCTCAACCCAAAGGTGCTGTCTGAATTAATATATAAAACCTGGATATCGTCCACAGTTGAATAAAACATGCTCATGTTTGCGATAAGTCTGTTATTCAACCAGTTTGTCTTGATACCGGTTTCGTAAGATATTGCATATTCCGGATCAAATTTGGCTAAATCGGGAGTATCGCCCATTGAAGAGCAAGTAGCGTAACCGCCTGCTTTGTATCCTCTTGCGACGCTGATATAAGTCATGGAAGAATTGTTGATCCGGTAATCGAGAGCAACTTTTGGTGAAAAACTGGTCCAAGTTTCGGAATCCACATAATCTGCTGTAACCGTTCCCCTGTTGTTGTGATAAAAATCAGATTCTTTTTCATCATAATCGAACCGTACCCCAGTTGTGAACCTAAACTTTTCCCAAAAGAAATAATCAGCCTGACCAAAAAGTGAAAAGGTGGTTGTGTCGATTTTACTTGTGGTATAGTCATCTGTATAGACCCCGGTAGGAGCACCTGCAATACCGGTATTCCTGCGCATATTATAATATGTGTCTTGAGTGCCGTTGAGATAAAATACGCCTAAAAGCCATTGCAAACTATTTGTTTTATCCACAGAAGCAAATCGGACTTCCTGAAGAAATCTATTATCTTCCAAGTCCATGATTCGATGCTTTAAGTTATCACCCCCTGTTTTATAATCTTTTCCTGCATCAGTATATTTGTCATTGTCCACCAGTGCGGTGATTGAAGTAATATCCGCCCAGGATGTATGATGCTTGATTCTTAGGGAATATACATTGTCAGTTATATCATCCCCTTCTTTGAGTCCTCTATTTTTAATTTTGAAATCACCATAGGCCGGAACGACCCATGAATCGAAATCGCAATAATAATCATCCTGATTTTTAGTCAAAAGAATGTCTGTGTTATCAGATGGGAGCCATCGTAGCTGCAATCTGCTTGACGAAATTTCCTCTTCATGGGTATCGGCCCCCTCTTCTTCAATATAGCTGTCACGTATCCGATATGATCCGGTAAATCCGACAAAAAGCTTATCTTTAACAACAGGGCCGCTTACCCCGGCGCTAAACGCTCTCAAATTATAATTCCCGTATTCTGCGGAAGCCTTGGCTTCGAAAATATCTCCAGGTTTTTTGGTGATGATGTTTACAACCCCTCCCGCTGAGTTCATTCCATATAAATTCCCTTGGGGCCCTCTTAAAACCTCAACACGCTCAATATTAAAAAGACTTGTCATTACCCCGGTAAAACCAAAATTAGGTACATCATCTATATATGTGCCGACTGCTGATGAGAAATCGATCAGATTACTTTGTCCCCTTATGCTCTGATGGCTGTTGGAACCGTATGTTTTATAAATCTCAAAATTTGGAACATATTTATCAATATCGTTTATTACATTAATTCCGGAATCTTCTATCTGGATGTCATTCAATGCAGACACGCTGCTGGAGACATCCTGGATATCTTTTTCTCTTTTATCCGCCGTTACGGTAATCGATTCGAGTTGGACTCCTCCATAGTTACTTTCTTGTGCAAGGGCGGATACCCCAAGGTTTAAAACCAGTTGCATGAAGATCGACAATCCAACCATCAAGTATTTGCCAGAATACATTTCCTTCTCTCCTTTGTTGCAAAATAAATTGGTTAAATAACCACCACTGGTGTCCGGTATACTGCCGGCGGATTCACCAGTGGGAATGCTTAAAAATATAGATGGCATGCCAAATTTTTTTATGAAGACAGAATCATCTTCAATGAGGCATGCAATCCGGATTTAAGCACAAGAAGGAAATAATTTGATATCGACAGAGGATATATTTTTAGCGATTAAGGATATTTTGAATCCTGATAAGAAGAGCGTAGGGTGCGGATATAACGACTTGGCGTCATGCCAAAATGTTGTTTAAATGCTTTTGTAAAGTGGCTGGCACTTGAGTAACCGATCAGATAAGCTGTTTCGGTTATATTGGTTTCCCCTTCATAGAAAATAATTTTGGCTTTTTTAAGACGGATGTTTCGCAAATGACTATAAGGAGATGTATTGAATATGGCTTTAAAATCCCGCAACAATTGAGTTCTGGACAAGCCGACTGAGCGGGAGAGTTCGAGAAGCCCGGGAGGATTGTCCATGTTATTTTTCAATAACTCTTCTGCCATATAAATTTTGTCCCGGTTTTTCTGGTTGCCGGAAAAGATATCTTTTGCTTGTATGTTTAGGGAATCTATTTGGTTCAGCTTATGAAAGATAAGTTCCATTGCTTTGGATTCAAAAAAGAACCGGCGTGCCGGCCCGTGGTACGGACAAGACAAAATTTGTTTGATGATTTGTCTCACGGACGGTGTAACCGTATCAACATAGCGGAAAACATCCAAACGTTTTTTCTCAACAACCTTTCTAAAAACCGTTGATTGGTAATGCTGCTCTTCCTCCATAAGAGAGTAAAAAGAGTCGGTCGGCATCATGATGCCGACACTGATGAAGCGATTGTTGGGGATGATTTGATACACCCCTTTTTTCCTCGGCAGGTGATAAAATGAACTTTGGTTTTTATTAATGGTGAAATTTTGTTTCAAAATATTTTTAGCATGATTTTGCCCTGAAAGGCAGAAACCAAACCCGAGCTCAGGCAGTTTTTCATCTATTTCATAATCATATTTCTCAAAGTATTTTATATCTGCCATACAAAGGACAGCACCTGAAAGAAGCGTGATTGTTTTGCTATATCCTTTGCCCAGTGATGGGGGAATTTTTTTGTAAGATTCAAATGAATGGCATTCTTTACGCACGGGACTAATTTGCCGGGTATCATTGCCGCGTTGGCTGGTAAGGGGAACGGTCTCCATCATGATTCTCATCCTGCTTGTGACATGCCGCCTGGTTTTAAGGGTCTATATGCAAGGACCGCTTGTATATAAAATACTTTATACTGTCAATCATAAATTACCCCTTGCTAGGGAACTTTTGAATATAAAATTATGTTTGGGTGGTAAATTCGAGTCGGACTAAGTATATGTTACAATAAATCAATATGTTAAGTCTAAAAGCAGATGGGTGAGCATTTGAAATTTTCGTTGATAACCCGCTATATCCCGGCAAGCAACCTCATCGCGCAACAAATCGCCCAGGTGATCCGCCTGTTTAACGGAGATCTGGTCTTCACCGAGTGAAACAGAGGAACTGCTGATCTGGGTTCCCCAGACTTCCATGGTTTCCAAAACCTGGGGTTCTTCGGTCATTTCCGATTCCTCATCCTGTGCTAATGCAGCACCGCCCAAAAATAAAATACAGGCTGTGAAAATTAGTCGTTTTGTGATCCATTTGAGTCGTTGCCATTCTCGCTCTGTTTTCATCGTTCCTCCATCATCCTTTCT
Source organism: uncultured Desulfosarcina sp. (assembly GCA_963668455.2). GTDB lineage: Bacteria > Desulfobacterota > Desulfobacteria > Desulfobacterales > Desulfosarcinaceae > Desulfosarcina. The sequence continues at coordinate 615,305 of CAXXOY010000003.1, read as the reverse complement.
ATGAAATTTAGAAAAACCTAATAAAGAAAACTATAAACATGTTAACCAAAATCAAACCACCGCAAGAAGGATTTAAAATAGCCCGAAACAAAGACTCGCTTTTTGAACAAAAGTTACTATCTTCCAGAACATGAATTGGACACTACAACTGGTTTTCTTCCTTTCCAGAGCCACGGGCCTTGTTTACGAAGTCGTCTGGGGCAGGATGCTGGCCACCGTCCTGGGCAGCACCGTGGAAGCGGCAAGCATTGTCATGGGGGTTTTCATGGCGGGATTGGCTCTGGGCGCCCGCCTCTTCGGTTCTTGGGGGGATAAGACATCCTCCCCCTTGAGAATGTACGCCCTTCTGGAAGCGGGCATCGGCATCTCCGCGTTCGGAGTAAGCACAACGCTGCCACATCTTCACCACTGGTACCCCAATATCGTGCAATCTCCTGGAATGCTCGAAGCCCTGGTTCTCAAAATCGGCATTGCCGTCGCCTTTCTCCTGGTTCCCACCATGCTCATGGGGGGGACGCTTCCGGTGCTCAGCCGCTATGTTGTCAGAAAACCGCAAAACATGGGCAATCCGGTGGGAACGCTTTATGGTCTGAATACCTTGGGGGCACTTGTCGGTTGCATTTTCAGTGGTTTTTTCGGCATAGAGACGCTTGGGCTCCTGGAAACCACCAATCTGGCATCCGTAATCAATGTGGGTATTTTTCTCTGTTGTTTTTTTCTCCTTTCCGAAAGGCCCTCTCCTTCCGATCCATGCGACAAGTCGCCCTTGACGGTCGAGAATAAAACCCAAGCGCATTCTTTCAAACACCGTGAGGGATTCCTTTGGGCCTATGCCCTATCCGGCGCCACCGGGCTTGCCTATGAGGTGCTCTGGATTCGCTTGCTCTCCACCACATTCATCGGAACAAGCTACGGTTTCGCCGCCATGCTGGCCACCTGCCTGGGAGGCATGGCCCTGGGCTCCCTGAGCTTTCGTAAAAAAGCCGATGAGACCCCGCATGCCCTTGCCTGGTTCGCGGCAATGCAAATGGGGATCGCCTGTTGGGGGCAACTCATGCTGCTTCCGTACAAAGCCTTTCCAGCCTTTCAAAGCGCCATGGCTCATCATCTGGGGATTTCCTGGGGAAATCAACTTCTGGAAATGCTGAGCTTCTCGGGTGCCCTCATCCTGGTGCCGGCTTTTCTTCTCGGCGCCATGTTTCCCCTGGCCAACCGGATTTGGGGTGGCGGAAGGCGCGGTGTCGGCAAAAACGTGGGCAGCCTGTACACGGCCAACACCCTGGGATGTGTTGCGGGTTCCATAACCGCGGGGATACTGCTTTTGCCCCATTTGGGGATACAAAACGCGCTGGTGGTTCTCGGCGTGCTGAACTGCGCCATTGCGCTTTACGCGGTGAGTCTTTCAACGTTTTCAATTCAGTGGAAACGCCGATTCCTTGCAATTGCAGTAGGCTCAATGGTGCTCCTGGTGCTCCTGGTGCCGGGAAATCTCACAACCAGGACCGCGGCTAACAGGTTGAAAGCCCCCTGGGGCCTTCTCTATTATTATGAAGGCCTGGATAACAACACCATGATTCTGGAGAATGAGCAAACCCATGTACGCAGGCTCATGACCACCTTTTTCCAATATATTGGGGACACCTCCGCAATCATGCTGCGAATCCAGAAGCTACAGGCCCACTTGCCGATATTGCTCAGGGGTTCTCCAAAAGAGATTCTCTTCGTGGGCATGGGAACGGGAATCACTCCGGCCACCGCGACCGCCTATCCGGCCGATATCATCTGCTGCGAAATTTCCCGGGGAGTCATTAAGGCAAGCCGATTCTTCTCTTCATATAACAAGGAGATCCTCCACAATCCGCAAATCAAGCTGATTCAGGAAGACGGGCGTCACTATCTTTTACAGGCTGACCGGTCCTTCGACCTGATCGTGGGAGATCTTTACAATGCGGCCCTGGCGGGTATGGGCAACTTGTATTCCAGGGAGTATTACGCACTTTGCCGAAGCCGACTGCGCGAAAAGGGGATGATGTGTCAATGGATCTCCATGAAGGATCTTCCCGAGGAGGAACTCAAAGGCGTCATGGCAACTTTTGGGCAGGTTTTCCCCCATACCGCGCTCTGGTGTGCCACACCGGATATTCTGGCCATGGTGGGCACCCTCACCCCCCTGCAAGCCGACATGGCAAGTCTCGAAAAGGCCATGGAAACGCCCGGCCTGCGAAACGAACTTCGAGAAATCGGGCTGGACAATCCCTTTTTCCTGCTGTCCCATTTTCTCATGAATCAGAAGGCCTGGAACGCCTATACCCAAGGCTCTCAAATCGTCACCGACGACAAGCCCTACATGGAGTACTCCATTCCACGAAGTCTCCATTATCTTCGCTACAAGGAAGATATGCCCGCCACGTTAAGGAACGTAAACGCGGGGAAAACGGTTCTGATTTCACCAAAGAAAAAAACACTCAACGATTTTGAAAAAAAGCTGGATCGCATCTCCCGGTCCGAATCCCACCTCTTCAAGGGGTATGCCTTTTTCCTTGAAAGCCGCCTGACATTAGCCCGCAATGAATTTCAAAAGGCACTCTCATTAAACCCATGGAATATGGACGCAGAACTTTTTATGGGGGCGCTGGAACAACAAACGCGTGCCAAATAAGGTCCAAACGGGCACGCAACTTCGGGTTGGGCCAAGTAGAATGCTAATAAATCAATCTGAACAAAGATATGAGGACCGTTGGAATCCGTTAATTGCTCCGGGATCGCACCAAATTAACCAATTGACATAAAAGAAAAAAACATGAAAAGATGGTCTCTGAGATAGCCTTAAACGACCACTTTTAGGGGCAAAACAACCATTCTAAGGGAACATGAGCGATGGCACGCGCTTATCGACATTTTGTTCCAGGATATATCCGGCACATTACCCATCGATGATGTCAACCCATTTGGGGTGGATATCCAGCGAACTGAAATAACACCCGACGCGTCAAAAGCATTTTGTAGAAAGTGTTGCCGTTGGCCAAGAAGCATTTATCAAGCGATTACAGACGTTGTTGTGGATTAAGGCAAGAGGTAAAAAGAACCGCCAGTTACGGACCGATGAATACTATTTGCGTGAAGCAATAGAAAAATATGGAGTTGCTGCCACTAATTCAGATGAATTTCAGATGCCTTGGGACAACACTTTTCCTTTGGTTTACCTGAAATAACCTTAAAACTGTGTTTTTGGGGTTGAAACATGCCATCTAAGCAACAATAAGGAGGGCAGAAATTAATATTTTTCTTTTAATTACAACGATATAATTTGGTGCGACCCCGAAGGCCCAGATGCCTCCGGCGAGTCCAAGCGAATTGTCACCGCCGCGATTATGGGGCCGAAGCTGCCCAGGCGGTTTTCGAGGACATCATTAACCCTTACTGGAAAAAGTCATGAGCATCCTCCCATCCGGAAAAGCAAAAATGGCCCCCAAAAATGTAAACGACAGCCGGGTGACCATGTCTCACATACTGCTACCTCAGGATGCCAACCCGGCTGGCATCGTCCATGGCGGCGTGGTCATGAAGCACATCGATAATGCCGCAGGGGTGGTGGCCATCCGTCATACCCGGGCCAACTGCGTTACCGCCTCCATCGACCGTCTGGATTTTCACAACCCGGCCTTCATCGGCGACCTGATTACCTTTAAGGCCAGCTTGAACATGGCAGGCACCACTTCCATGGAGGTGGGGGTGCGGGTAGAAACCGAGAATCTTAAAACCGGAGAAATCCGGCACACGGCATCGGCCTACCTGACCTTTGTGGCCCTGGATGATGATTTTCGTCCCCAGCCGGTTCCGCCGCTACTGCCTGAAACCGAGGATGACAGTCGGCGCATCCGTCAGGCCGAAGACCGGCGCCAAGTACGCCTGGCCGAAAAAACCAAGGAAAAAGCCTGTAAAAATTAGGCGATTGTCGAGCTTGCCGCATCTGCGGCGTTGGATGCGGTGAGATCGGCAAACCCAAAATTTGAATCGCCTAATTTAGTTAAAAGCAATTCTACGGCCCTTTCTTGTTGATCCGGACGGCATCCTCCGGCAGGGTGGGGGACAAGACAGTAATGAAAAGGGGTAGCCTATACTGGCGACCCCTTTTGATTTGTTTGGCGCGCCTGGAGGGATTCGAACCCCCGGCCTACGGATTCGAAGTCCGGCGCTCTATCCAGCTGAGCTACAGGCGCGTAAGGCGAAAAGGCGAAAGGCCATTGCCACAAGAGGGTGCAATGGCCTTTGTTTTTTATGGGGTGAGTGATGGGACTTGAACCCACGGCCCTCAGGGCCACAACCTGATGCTCTACCAACTGAGCTACACCCACCATAAGAAAAAACCATTTCTAACAAATTGAGTTTGGCATTTCAATAGAAAACTTTATGGCGTCTATTTTATCCGATACGCACTGCGCGCGTACCGGCCGCCGTGCCAAATATCAATGCCATATGCTGAATCAGTCCAGATCTATTGTGTCCCCCTGATGCGCTTATTTTCCCGTTCTTCGGTTTGCCGATCGTTTGTGCCAACCCACCCATCCGTGCTAAAAGCAGTAGCGTGTACCAGGGCGCGATGCATTATAAATGCATACGATTCCCATGGAGACCAAAATTTGAATCGCCTACTTTAGTTGAAAAAAGGAAGGGGAGGATATGGATCGCTACCATCACTATCGCCGGGATGTCATCAAATGTTGCCAGTGGCTGTGCCAACATGGCTTCTTCGGGTCCTTGCTCAGCGCCGGAGGGAATGTGTCGATAAAGATTCCCGAGGCGAACGCGCTTGTGATCACACCGTCCGGGAGGCCTTACATGGATCTTGTCCCCGAGGATATCTGCGTGCTTGATTTCGACCTCAATCGAATAGACGGGCATCTGGCGCCATCCATCGAAACCGCCATGCATGTGGGCATTTACAAGACCAGAAGCGATGTGGGCGCCGTGGTCCACACCCATCAGCCCCATGCCAGCGTTTTCGCGCTCATCAACCGTCCCATCCCCGCCCTGTTCGACGAAGTGTGCCTGGCCATCGGAGAGACCGTCGATGTCGTTCCTTACGCTTTTTCCGGTACCCCGGAACTGGTTGAAAAGGTGACACAGACCGTGAACAATGGGTGCAATTGCTTTGTCATGCAGAACCACGGCGCCCTCAATCTGGGCAGAACCCTTGAGGACGCCTGGAAAAATGCCGAACTTTTGGAAAAGACCGCTCAGGTGTATTATCAGGCGCTTGCCACCGGATTGCCCATAAACACGATGCCGGAGAGCACGCTGGAACGCGTTCGCCGGTATCGCTCACAATAGCACCTGCTCACGGATGGTCCGGATTGCTCGGTTTATTGTTCGTCCAACAAGTGGTTGATTCTTTCAATACATTTTCGCTCCACTTCTTTCACACCCAACCTTCTGGAAAGCTTCAGAGCGGATCTGAACAGGGCGATGTCGCTTGAGTGGTATTGTATGCGGTTTATGAGTCGTTTGTCGTGGATGGTTGACCTGACTTCATGAAGGTGATTTGCATTGACGGCTATATTCTCATATATGTCTGTGCAAAGCCTGTAGATACGCCGTTCATGTTTTGAAAGGGACTGAAAAGAGATCTCCTGGGGGGGATAATAATGGTGCGGGCGGCACAGCGTTCTGGCCTGCGTCAAATAGCTGTTATAAGCGCTTGAATAAAGCTGAAGGGTTCTCAGCGCGGAATCGATTTCTTCCAGTGTCGCATACGACGCCGATGCGCGATCATTGAAAAAGGAACTTGCCCGGCATTGCGGGATCGACCAAAAAGATGAGAAGAGTGCCATAACCAATACGATGAGAATTCCGATGGGATTGCGCATGAAGAACCTCCGATTCAATTCACCAGCAGCGTATGGAGACAAGACGTTGTGTTACGGTTTTTTTTAAAGGCGCTCCTATAATTATCGGCAGGTAAGAAAAAAACTTTTGCTCATTTTTCATTTTTTGGACGAATATTTCATCTCATTGTTTGGGAAAAAGAGAAACAGGCCGATAAACAGATACATGGGTATTGATTTTGAGCGTGGGCTCTTCTATCATAAAGAAACCGTTCCGGACGCGGCCGAGGAGCCCCATGAGCGTCATCATGTCCGTACATTCGATGCGGAAATCAACCAAAAATGTATGAAACCTATTATGGGCTGAACAAAAAGCCGTTTCAGATCACCACTGATCCCACGTTTCTCTGGATGGGGACAAAGCATCGCGATGCCCTTGCCACGCTGAAATACAGTGTCATGGACAATAAGGGATGCCTTTTGTTGGCCGGTGATGTGGGAACCGGCAAAACCACGTTGATCAACCGCCTGATCAAGGATGTGAAGGATAAGGTCTACACCGCCAAGATTTCCGATCCACGGTTGACCAAGTACGATTTCTACCGGTTGGTGTCCCGATTTTTCAAACTGCCCATCGAAGTGCGGACAAAAGAGGATTTCCTCGATCCTTTCAAACGATTTTTAAAAGACGCTCGCCTGGAGAAAAAGCCGGTACTTCTGCTGATCGACGAGGCCCAGCGCATCAAGCAGAATCTTCTGGAAGAGATTCGATATTTGTCCAACCTGGAGGCGGATGGCGAAAAGCTGCTCAATATTTTTTTTGTTGGACAGCAAGAGATTGTGGATATATTGCAGGCGCCGCAAAATCGGGCGCTGATGCGTCGTGTTACCACCACCTATACCATCCAACCCCTCACCCGTGAGGAAATCGGTTTTTATATCGGCCACCGACTCAAGGTCGGCGGTGTCGAATATGAGATCTTCTCGGCCAGTGCTATAGATGAGGTTTTCGATTTCTCCAACGGCTTTCCGCGGCAGATCAATATTATTTGTGACCTGGCCATGTTGTTCGCTTCCCAAATGGACCGGCGCACCATTAACAGCGAAGTCATACGGCAATGCCGCAAACGGATTTCCTTTAGCGCGCCCACCTCTCAAAAGGCTGTGGATATCCCGAGGGCGACACCGCCCGCCCCCCCTGAACCCATGGGGGAGACCACCCAGCCGGTGCGATCCGTTTTCAGGCGTGTGGCGGCGACGGTGGGCATCGCGTTGCTGCTTGGGTGCCTCGGGTTGTATGTTGCCCCACCACAGTGGAAAACCATTGCGCACCAATGGCTCCAGCACCTTTTCCGGCTTTTGGGGCAATAGGCCACAGTCGCTTTATCCCGCTGTTTTTCGTTTTCGATATGGTTGACAAACCGTTGGCAACCTTTTATGATTCCAGCCCGTTTATAATTACATTTCAAATGAATCTGGATGGTTGTATATGAATAAAATCGCTGTTCTGCCGGGTGACGGCATCGGTCCGGAAGTAATGCAAGAGGCGCTCAAGGTGTTGGTGGTGGCTGGAGAACGGTTCGGTTTCCACCTGACCCATACCCAGGCCGATGTGGGGGGGATCGCCATCGACAGGCATGGTCAGGCTCTGCCCGAGGAAACGCTGCGCTTGTGCGAGAAAAGTGACGCCATCCTTTTCGGTTCCGTGGGCGGTCCCAAATGGGAGCATTTGCCGCCTGCCGAACAACCCGAACGCGGCGCCCTGCTGCCCCTGAGAAAACATTTCGAGCTGTTTTGCAACCTGCGGCCGGCCAAGGTGTTTCCGGCCCTGGCAAGCGCCAGCCCGTTGCACCCCAGGATTGTCGGCAAGGGGTTCGACATCCTCTGCGTGCGTGAGCTTACCGGCGATATCTATTTCGGCCAACCCAAGGGCCGGGAAGGCAGCGGGCCGGAGGAGCGTGCCTTTGATACCATGGTTTATACCCGCCGGGAAATCGAGCGCATCGCCCGTGCGGCTTTTGACGCCGCAAGGCTGAGAAACAAAAGGGTCGCTTCCGTGGACAAGGCCAATGTGCTGACCACCATGGTTTTATGGCGAGAGGTGGTCACGGAGATCTCCAAGGAGTATCCTGATGTGTCGCTCAGTCACATTTACGTGGACAATGCCACCATGCAATTGGTCAAGGACCCCCATCAGTTTGACGTGCTTTTATGCGGCAATATGTTCGGCGATATCATTTCCGATGAATGCGCCATGATTACCGGTTCCATGGGACTTCTCTCATCGGCCAGCATCAGCGAGAGCGGATTTGGTTTGTACGAACCGGCGGGCGGCAGCGCTCCGGATATCGCCGGCCAGGGGATTGCCAATCCCATCGCCCAGATTCTTTCCGCGGCCCTGATGTTGCGCTACAGCCTGAATCAGGCCAACGCCGCCGATGCCATCGAAGATGCCGTGGCAAAGGTTTTGGACGACGGCGTGCGTACGCCGGATATTGCCGCCGGCGGGCCGTCGGTAAGCACCCAGGCCATGGGTGATTCCGTAGTCCGCGCCCTGCGGGAAGGCAACTAACATCATTTGGGTTTGCCGGCGGTGAGCACAAGAGCGTCCATGCCACTGATCACCCTTGATAAAGTTGCCGTCAGGCAACGGGATCATTGGTTTTTAACCGACCTTTCATGGCGGATCTATGCCGGGCAGCAGTGGGCTGTCATTGGTTCCAACGGCGCCGGTAAAACCACCCTGGCCAAGGCCATCGCCGGAATTCTGCCGGTTGTGCAGGGCAGCATCCATTATCACCCGGACGGCGGAATAACTTCCCCCAACCAAATCGCCTACCTTGCCAGCGATGCCCGCCGTGACTTGTGGCGACAGGAGCGGGAGTTGGATTTCTCAAGGCATTTCGCCGGTGCCGTAAATGACGCCACGACCGCCGGAGAACTGATCGCCGGTTATGCGGAGAGCGGTTTGGCCGACGACCAGCGCCGGAGGCGGTTGGCCCGTCTTGCCCGGCAATGTGATCTCGAATCCCTGTTGAGCAAACCGGTTTTGGCCTTATCCACCGGCGAAATGGGCCGTGTGCTCATTGCCCGCCAATTGATTCGACGGCCGCGCATGCTGATTCTGGATGAGCCTTTCGAGGGGCTTGATACGGGCGGGCGACAAAGCATGATGGACCTGATTCGTCATCTGACCGATCAGGGCCTCGCCGTCCTGCTGATCACCCATCGCTGTGAGGAGATGATTTCCGCCATAACCCATGTGCTGACCCTTGAAAACGGCCGGAAAGTTTCTGCAGGCCCCATTGATTCTCATACACGAACGTTTGCATCCAAGACGTCCCGGCAGCCTTTTAAAACGTCTCCATCCGCTTCGCTTTGCCTCGGCCGCTCTCCCGTCTCCTTGGTCGACATGCAATCCGTCAACGTACGCTTCGGGGAGACAACGGTTCTGAATGATGTCACCTGGACCATGAACGAGGGCGAGAACTGGGTCATCACCGGTTCGAATGGCGCCGGCAAATCCACCATTCTCAAACTGATCGGCGGAGACTGTTTGCAGGTCTACGCCAATCGTATCCGTCTGTTCGGCAAAGACCGCGGGCCACGACAAAGTCTGATGGAGGTTCGCCGGCATCTGGGTGTGGTGAGTCACGAGCTGGCCACCGCTTATCAGAAACAGGCGACGGCCCTGGATGTGGTCTGTTCCGGTTTTTTCGATTCCGTGGGCCTTTACCGCCATTGCAGCCGTGCCGACATCGGGATTGCCCATGGCTGGCTTGGGAAAATGAATGTCGCCGGGCTCGCCCAAACGCCCTTCAACCAATTATCCCAGGGCCAGCGCCAGATGATCCTGATTGCTCGTGCCATGGTGAAAGCCCCGCGCCTTTTGATGCTGGATGAGCCTTGCAGTGGGCTTGACGAAAGCAATCGCGCCAGGGTTCTGGACCTTGTGGAAACCATCGGATGCGGAAAAACGGATTTGATTTTTGTCTCCCATCACGAATCCGAGGTTCCTCAATGCATTACTCACCGACTTGTTTTGGAGAAGGGGCGTGTGACCTTTTGCGGAGCAGTTCGGAATTAACCCCGAAGCCGGACCTCATCCCTCGGACCCCTCTTTGTATTTTTGCTTCCCATAGCGCCTGATCTGGCGGCAGACGCCTCGAACGATACTCACCTCACCGGCCCGCAGGGACATGCGGGTGAAAAAGCGGCGGATGCGAATCATCCAATAATCGGGATTTTGCGGGTTGACGTAGCCGATTTCCACCAGGGTGCTGGTGAGGTCGTCGTACATTTGGTCCAGTTCGATACGTTTGGCAAGTCGCGGGGTTTGCGCTTTTGGAGCGGGAAGGTCGGCAACAGAAAGACAATAGCAGATCACCATGACGGCCTGGGCCAGGTTGAGGGAGGTGAAATCGACGGTGGGGATGTTCACCAACTGTTGACAGCGTTTCAGATCCTCGTTGGTCAGCCCCCGATCCTCGGGGCCGAAGAGAATTGCCACGCGGTTGTCTTGAGATATGGGAATAACTTTTTGGGCGAGAAATTCAGGAGATTTGAGGACCGGCCGTTGACCCCCCAGACGGGCCGTGGTGCCCACCACATGGCCGAAAGGGGCCAGGGCCTCTTCAAGGGAATCGAAACGCTTGATGCGGTCCACAACCGCGCTGGCGGTGTGGGTGGCCAGCCGCCGGATGCGTTCTTCATCCCAGATGCCGGGATCGACCACGATCAGGTCCTTGAACCCCATGTTGCACATGGCCCTGGCGGCGGACCCGATATTCTCGGGATATCGGGGCCGCTGCAGGACAATGCTTATGTTGTCGCGGTGGATACCGACGGTCATCGAGCGTTGATTTCAAAGGCATTGAAGAAATAACCGATTTCGAAAGCGGCGGTTTCGGGGGCATCGGAGCCGTGGACCACGTTTTTCTCGATATCGGTGGCGAAATCGCGGCGGATGGTGCCTTCCTCGGCTTCCTTGTAATTGGTGGCGCCCATCAGTTTGCGGTAGCGGGCGATGGCGTCATCTCCTTCGAGCACCATGACGACGGCCGGTCCGGAAGACATGAAGTCTGTGAGGCTGCCGAAAAAAGGGCGTTCCCGATGCACGGCGTAAAACCCCTCGGCCTGGGCTTTGCTCATGTGGATCATTTTCATGGCCAGGATGGTAAGGCCGCTTTCCTCCAACCGTTTGACCACGTCGCCGATCAGGCCGCGGGAAACGCCATCGGGTTTGATAATTGACAAGGTGCGTTCCATATTCTTTTCCTTTCTGTAAAGATTGATTTCAAACAGGCTCTTAAAGGTCGAGGCTGCCATAACAGAAGGCCATTTTCAAGTCAACTGATTCCCCGTTTCAAAGCAGGACAATCGCATGGAAGCGCTGCCAATCGGTATCGGTATCAGGGAAAGCGGCCATCACTATCGGTATCGAAAAAAAGATGATTTCGATACCGATATCAATGAGGATTCCCACTCGTTCCAACGCCCTGCGTGGTAAGCAAGCAATATTGACAGCTTCGGTGAGCGGTCCTATTATCTGCTTACGTTTAATCCCTTCGATTTAAATTCAACCAGCTATCGTTTTTGTCAATTCTATTGGGATATGGTGGGAGACTATGCCGATCTACGAATTTTACTGCCCTGATTGTAACACCCTGTTTAATTTTTTCTCGCGAACCATCAATACCTCCAAACGGCCTGCCTGCCCCAGGTGCAAGCGGCCCGAGCTGGAGCGGCAGATGTCGGCGTTTGCCATTACCGGCAAGGCCCAGGAAGGGGGCGGTGAGGACGATGACCTGCCTTTCGATGAATCAAAAATGGAGAAAGCCATGCAGATGCTGGCCGGTGAGGCGGATCGAATCAACGAGGACGATCCAAAGCAAGCCGCCAATCTGATGCGCAAACTGACCGATATGACCGGCATGGAACTTGGCTCGGGCATGGAGGAGGCCTTGCAGCGCATGGAGCGCGGCGAGGACCCGGACCAGATCGAGGCCGAGATGGGCGACCTGTTGGAAAGCGAGGACCCGTTCGTTTTCAATGGGAAAAAGGGACGGGGAGGGAAAACCAAGGCGGCGCCCATAAAGGATGAGACGCTTTACGATTTATAGCCGGTTTTCTGTTTGTCGATAATCAGCAACGGGAGTTTGATATGATTCTTAAAGAACGCCTGGAAGCCTGCACGGGCGACATTACCAAGTTAACGGTGGACGCCATCGTCAATGCGGCCAATAATTCGTTAAGAGGCGGTGGCGGTGTGGATGGCGCCATTCACAGGGCTGCCGGCCCCGAGTTGCTTGCCGAATGTATTGACATTGGGGGCTGCCCCACCGGAGAGGCCCGGCTGACCAAAGGTTATGATCTGCCGGCGGCGTTTGTGATCCATACCGTGGGGCCGATTTACCATGGGCGGCCAGAGGATCCCCGTCTCTTGTCCGATTGCTATAAAAACAGTCTCGCCATTGCCGCGGAGAAGGGGCTGGAGACCATCGCCTTTCCCGCCATCAGTTGTGGGGTGTACGGCTATCCCATCGAGGATGCCTGTGAAATCGCCGTGAACACCTGCATCGACTTCCTCGGGCGCCATGAGCTGCCGGATCGTGTGATTTTTGTGCTCTCATCCGATAACAACCTGGCGGTCTATCGCCGTTATCTTGAATAGGCCCCGGCATAGTCCTGGGACGAAGTGCTATTTCCGATATCAATCCCCAATTCAATAAGGATTGACAAATTAAATACGTGTCGTTACCTTCAAACCTTGAAACCATTTGGCGGTTTTGGGCTCTGAACAAGCAGTAGCCCGAATTCACTTTTTCAAGGAGGTAACCATGCTCGAAGTCACCACACCGGCAGTTGAACAGATTGCCGCGTATTTCCAGGGCAAGGATGTCAAGCCCATCCGTATTTTTCTGAACGAAGGCGGGTGAGGCGGCCCCGGCCTGGCCATGGCTCTGGATGAGCCGCACGATACGGATAAAACGTTTGAGGTTGATGGATACAAATTCATTGTCAATAACGACTTTCTGGAGAAAGCCCAACCCATCAAGGTCGATTTTCAGCAGTACGGTTTCAAACTGGATTGTGGTATCGATTTTGGCGGCGGCTGCAGCAGTTGTGGCACCAAGGGGTCCTGCTGCTCATAAAACAAACGATTGAAAGAAATAAAGTGAAAGAAGGGCGATTCGGTTTTCGGATCGCCCTTTTTAATGGCCGGCTGCGTTATCAATACAAGCCCGCCATGGCAGCGTTTTACAGCGGCCGGAGATGTGTTGGCTTTTTATAACTGTTTGGCTTTTTTTATAATTTTCTTGAAGTTGTCTACATTTTTAGGTATGTACAGAATAATTCTGTTACAAAAAACAGTGTTTTAAGCTGCGCAAATACGGCGAAACACAAGCAAACTACGACTGTATCTCGCACGGTATCGGAGATCCCAACAGACTTTGCCAAGGAGCGGAAGATGACGCTGATGGATTATAAGATCGAGGCACACGTAGCCACCCTTACCCTGAACGATGGCGAAAACCGCTTTAACCCCGATTTTTGTAATGCCTTCCTAAGCGCTCTGGATGAAATCGAACACAAAACCGAAGCAACCACCTTGCTGGTAACTTCTTCGGATGAAAAGATTTTTTGCAACGGTATCGATTTGAATTGGCTGGCGCCCATACTCGAAAAGAATGAGCTTGCCGTGGCAAAAGACTTTTTTTATCTTCTCAACAGGGTTTTTCGTCGACTGATCACCTATCCTTTGCTCACCGTTGCCGCCATTTCCGGCCATGCCTTCGCCGGTGGCGCAATCCTTTGTTGCGCCTTTGATTTCCGCCTTATGCGTTCTGATCGGGGATTCTTTTGTTTTCCCGAAGTCGATCTGGGCATTCCCTTTTTGCCGGGAATGAATGCGCTTCTGAAAAAAGCAATGCCCATGCACATGGTGGAGTTCATGGAGTACACCGGTGCCCGCCTGACCGCCGAACAATGCGTGGCTTGCAATATCATCCAAAAAGCCTGCCCCATGGAATCCTTGATGGAAGAAAGCATGGCCTTTGCGCAGACGCTCAACAAACGCCGGCCGGTTGTGGCGGAGTTGAAAACGCGTCTTAATCAGCCCATTTTGCATGCCATCGATGTTGAAGATGTCGCCTGCATCGAATCGGGAAATTACATTATTCCCTGACGGTGGACAGGCTAAGGATAGTCTGTATTGTTTTGATCCGGCTGCAGCCAGGCAGCGGCATCAGCGCTATCAATACATGGAGACGAATATGGCATTATCAAGGTGCACTTCCGAACTTTCTTCACAAAAGATCGAGCTCCTTTCCGGCCGTCAACTCGATGTGTCGCCCGCCTCGTCAAACACTACCGTCGAGGAGGGAGATGAACTTCTCACCGCCCTTTTTTATCTGTCAAGTACCGGGCTCGCGGCCATTGGCGCCGACAGACGTTTTATCCGGATCAATCCGGCGCTTTGCAAAATGCTTGGCTACAGCCAGGAGGAGCTGCTGGGACAACGCTTGAACATGATTTTCGGGTTCGATCAGTGGCGGAGCCTATCAAAAACGGTTGGTGAGATTTTGACCGAAAGGAAAGATCGAATACAGATCTCTACCGCCTGCCTGCATAAAGATGGCAAGCTCCTCAATAGTCTGGTCCATTTTTCCCTAATCACCAACCTGCAAAGCGTGGAACAGTGCTTCTTCATTGCCGTCCACGATACCAGCGATTTCCAGTACTCACCAAGAGACGCCATAGAAAAGCGGCAATATTACCAAGCCGTTTCGAATAACGCTTTTGACGCGGTATTGGTTTTCGAGAACAGCGTTTGTATCGATGCCAATCCCGCAGCGGAAGAGATGTTCGGTGTACCCGTGAAAGAGCTTATTGGAATGAAGGGGACGGATTTTGCCGTTCCCGAAAACCGGACGCTTGCCCATGATCGGCTTACCTCCGATGATGAATCCTCCTACCATGCAGTTGCCATGAGGCGTGACGGCACGCGTTTTCATGTAATGGTTCAGGTCAAAATTGTCAACATGGGAGAGCGCACGGTCCGCATGACCATGCTCCGGGATATCGACAGACGGGTAAAAGCCGAAAAAGCCCTGGAAGACAGCGAGCGCCATCTGCGATCTTTGATGGAGAGCGCCACGGATTTTGTTCTTTTCAGATTGCGCAGAAAACCCGAGGACCCCTATCAACCCGATATTATTTTTGTCAGCCCGTCAATCAATGACTTTGTCGATTCAAAGTGGGTGCCCAACTTCCAGGAATGGTTGGACCTGCTTCATCCGGACGACAGCAAGGCCCTGATGGAAGCTACCACCAGGATGGTCGAAATGCAGCGACTGGACAAAAGGGTCCGGATACTGGATAAAAAAGACGGCGGGTGGCGTTGGTTGCGCATCGTTTGCGCGACGGTTAGCGATGAAAAAGGAGATTTGTTTTTCAACGGAATCATCATTGATGAAACGGGTGAGGTGGAAGCCGTGGAGGCCCTTAAGGCAAGGGAACAGGAGCTGCGCCGACGGACCGAAAGCCTTTCGGAAGCCAATACCGCCCTTGAGGTGCTGTTGCGTAAGCGTGACGCGGATCGGGCGGAATTGGAAGAGAAGATGCTCGGCAATGCCAAAAACCTGATTTTGCCATACCTCCAAAAGCTCAAAAACAGCCGGATGGACAAACGTCAGCAGCTCTATTTAAGCTTGGTCGAGTCAAACATCAACGAGTTCGTTTCGCCTCTCTCCCAACGGATGTCCCATCACTATCTTGCTTTTACACCACTCGAGATCCAGGTGGCGGATTTGGTCAAGGAAGGCAAAAGCACCAAGGATATCGCCAATATTCTGGATCTTTCCACGCGTACCATCGAGTCGGTGCGCTACACCATCAGGCGTAAGCTGGGCATCACGGAAAAGCGAGCGAGCCTGCGCAATCACCTGCTCTCCTTGGATGGGGGCGGGAAGATTTAAAATCGATACTAAGGAGGGAATACCGTGACGGACTTGATGGAAATCATCAAAGGCAGAAGGAGTATCCGCAAATACGAGGAGCGTGACGTTTCGGAAGCGGATGTAAACCAAATTTTAGAAGCGGTGCGTTGGGCCCCCTCATGGACCAACTGCCAGTGCTGGGAAGTGGTTGTTATTCGCGATCAGGCGATCAAGGAACAACTCCAGGGGGCTTTTCCTCCCAAAGGCAACCCGGCCGTGAAGGCCATCGTTCAGGCCCCGGTCGTGCTGGCCCTTTGCGCCAAGGCCAAGACGTCGGGCTATTACAAGGAACAGGCCGCCACCAAGTTCGGGGAATGGATGATGTACGATCTGGGTATAGCCACTCAAAATCTTTGCCTGATGGCTCATAGCCTGGGACTGGGTACGGTGATCGCCGGCCTGTTCGATCACCAGCAGGCACGGGAAGCGATCAAGGTCCCGGAGGGCTATGAGCTGGTGACCCTGATTCCACTGGGATACCCCGCCAAAACGGGCAGCGCGCCCAAACGACGGGAGGTGAGCGCGTTTACCCACAACAATTCTTTTTAGAAATTACGCGGCCAGTTCCCGGGTCTTGTGAAACTGAATATCGGGCCATTCTTCCATGGCGTTTTCCAGGCGCCACAGGCTGGACGCCAGAAAGGTCAGTTTGCCCTGGGCGTCGTGGGCCAGGCTGGCGTGTTTCTCCTTTTCGAAATCCGCCAGCTTTTTTTTGTCGTCACTGGTCACCCAGCGGGCGGCGGCAAAGGTGACCGGCTCGTAAACGGCGTCCACATTGTATTCTGCTTTCAAGCGGTCCATGGTGACGTCGAATTGCAGTACGCCGACGGCGCCAAGGATGTAGGCGTTGCCCGACAAGGGGCGGAAAAATTGAACGGCGCCCTCCTCGGAAAGCTGGACCAATCCCTTGAGCAATTGTTTAGCCTTGAGTGGACTCTTGAGCTGAACCCGGCGAAAATGGTCCGGGGCGAAGCTGGGAATGCCGGTATAGACGAGGCGTTCCTTTTCACAAAAAGTGTCCCCGATACTGATGGTGCCGTGGTTGTGGACGCCGATGATATCCCCGGGATAGGCCTCCTCCACATTGGTGCGGTCCTGGGCCATGAAAATGGTGGCGTTGGACAAGAGCACCTGCTTGTCCTGACGGGTCTGAAAAACTTTCATGCCGCGGGTGAATTTGCCCGAGCAGATGCGCACAAAGGCGATGCGGTCGCGATGGGCCGGGTCCATGTTAGCCTGTATTTTAAAGGCGAATCCTGAAAAATCGGGTTCATCGGGGGATACCATGCGTGACATGGCCTGTCGCGGCTTGGGGCCGGGGGCCATTTCCACGAAGGCCTCCAAAAGCTCCCGGACACCGAAATTGTTGATGGCGCTGCCGAAAAAAATCGGGCTCTGGCTGCCCTTGAGATAGGCTTCCAGTTCAAAAGGATTGGCGGCGCCTTCCAATAGTTCCACGTCTTCCCGCAAATCGTCGGCCTGGCTGCCCAGGTACTCATCCAGCCGCGGGTCCGCCAGGTCGTTGATCAGAATGCCCTCCTGATCGCGGGTTTGTCCGCCGGGCGTGAACAGATGCAACTGGCGCTGGTAAAGATTGTAAATGCCCAGAAAGCGCTTGCCCATGCCAATCGGCCAGGAGAGCGGGGCGCATTCGATCTGCAGCTTGTCTTCGATTTCACTCATGACATCCAGGGGCGTCATTCCGTCGCGATCGAGTTTGTTGATGAAGGTCATGATGGGGGTGTTGCGCATGCGGCAGACCTCCATCAGCTTTTCGGTCTGGGGCTCGACGCCCTTGGCGCTGTCGATCACCATCAGGGCGCTGTCGACGGCGGTAAGCACCCGGTAGGTGTCCTCGGAAAAGTCTTGATGCCCGGGGGTGTCCAGCAGGTTGACCTCGTAGCCCTGGTAGTTGAATTTCATGACCGAGGTGGTCACCGAAATACCACGCTGCTTTTCAATGGCCATCCAGTCGCTGGTGGCATAGCGCCCGGCCCGTTTTGCCTTGACCGCACCGGCCATCTGGATGGCCCCGCCGAACAACAGCAGCTTTTCCGTCAACGTGGTTTTACCCGCATCGGGGTGGCTGATGATGCCGAAGGTGCGGCGCTTTTTCAATTCCTCGATTAAGTGTCGATCCATTTTCTGTTATCTGCTTTTTTTCTATTTTGTTGCCTGGCGGCATAGCTCGGCATACGCTTGCAGCGTCTGTGCGCGGGTTTTTTTCATGGAGCCACTGTTGTCGATGACGATGGTGGCCAGCCGCCTTTTCTCTTCGATGGGCATTTGGGAGCGAATTTTGGCCAGGGCGGTGTCTTTATCGATTTGATCCCGAACCATCAATCGCTTCAATTGAACGGCTTCCGGCACATAGACCACAATCAGCTCGGCAAGGTCCCGGCCCTTCTTTCCGGTTTCAATAAGCAACGGAATGTCCAGAACCGTTACCGCATCGGGCTTCGTGGCGGCGATATCGGCGATCGTCTCTTCCATGCGCCGATAAATCCGGGGGTGGACAATGGCATCCAGCCGGGCTTTTTTAGCCGGATCATTGAAAATGATATCCCCCAGACGGTTGCGGTCGAGCATTCCCGACGGCAGCAGGATGTCGCGGCCAAACGTGTCCAGAATGTCTTCGTACGCAGGCCGACCCGGCTCGACCACCTCTCTTGCGATGACATCCGCATCGACGATAATCGCACCGGCCTCGGCCAACATGGCGGAGACGGTCGATTTCCCGCTGGCAATACCTCCCGTGAGGCCGGCGATAATCATGATGGTGGGTGGGGGGGATTCGGCATCGGAACTATTTGACGGTGACGACAGGGCAAGGAGCCTTGATGATCACGTATTGGGCGTTCGATCCGAAAAGGAGTTTGCCTACCTTGGAGCGACGCTTCGTACCGATGATAATTTCGTCGACCTTTTGTTCCTCGGCGAATTTGACAAGGTCTTCGCCCGGTGTCATCCCCCGCACGAGCAATTTGGTTTCACAAGGGATGGTTTCTTCGTCAAAAAGAGCCTTGGCATAGGCCAGGTCTTCATTGGCATGCTCGACTTCAACGGCGTGGGTGACGCTTCCCCCAATAAGAGAGGCGATAACGAGCACTTCTGCCTCAAAGGCCTTGGCATGCTTTATTGCCAGGTGCAAGGCGTCCTTGGCTGAGTTGGACCCGTCGTATCCGACCAGAATTTTCATTGATCTCTCCTCTTCTTTATCGTTTAAGCAGACATTGCCTCCCATAAAAGGAAGCGTATTGTCGGTAACGAAGCCGTTAATTGCATCGCTAAACCAAACGCACCTACAAACACATTTTGGGCTGATTTGTCAATGGATGCTTTTCAAGCGTTCCTTGCGACTGACCACTTCACTGATTCGGATGCCGTACTTTTCTTTTTCCACGACAACGTGGCCCTTGGCGATCAACGTCTGGTTGATCAAAATGTCCACCGGTTCACCCTCCATCTGCTCCAGCTCCACAACGGATCCTGGTGCGAATTCAAGCACATCGTTGATTTTTTTTCTGGAACGCCCCAATTCAACGGTTACGACCAGGGGGATATCCATGACCATCCCCATGTTTTTGAGCTGCTCGGAAATCTCCTGGTTGCTGGCATCCCCTGATGCAGGCTGGGCCGCCGCGGCGCCGTCCGGGGGCGCTTGCGGGGCCTGTGCGGAAGGCTCCTCCGATGAGGCATCCTGCGCTGGTTTTTCCTCTTCCTTTTCTTCTGCCGGAGCGGGCGGAGGCGTATCGTTTTTAACGCCGGCTTCAACAATGATGATGTGGTTATTGTGAGAGAACAGGAATCGCTCCGGTTTGATGACGTTGGAAGGCGATACTCTAAAGTCGCGGCCGTTGGTGATTGACGGAGTGGAGAGCACACAGGAAAGGCCCGCATCGATAAAACTCGATTTCAGATTGCCGCCGATGATATTGCTCACCTCTCGAATGACATCATAAACTTCTTCTTCGCTTTCGATTTCGTCGACTTCCATGCCCAGCATGCCGGCGGTCATGATTTTGCCGAAATCGTCGTTGATCTGAATGTTGAACATGCCGTCGACCTCGCCGGCAAAGGTGACCGAGCCCACCGTACGCATCTCCTCCACAAAGCTGTCGGGAACCTCCTGGATGGCCTCGACCTCCATGTCCAGCATGGTGAAAAAAACATCGATGACGGAATTGATGACCGAATTTTTTATGTCGACACTATTGATGCGCTCGCTGATGGCTTCGCTGGTGTGCTTGGTAAGCACATCCTGCTTGGAACCGATATCCTCCTTGGCGCAGAACTCGATCAGAATGTAGTCGTCGCCGTGGCGATAATTGAAGTTTAGCGGCGGGGCGATATCGACAGGATCGATCTTGAAGTCCGAGCCCAGGGTGATGGCCGGTGTCGAGATAACGCAAGCCAGCCCCGCATCGAGGAAATCCGATTTAAGGTTACCGGCCACGATGTTGGTGATTTCGCCGATGACATCCTTGACTTCCTCGAAGGATTCAATCTCATCGACCTCCATGCCCAGCATGGAAGCTGTTATGGCGCGCGAAAAGGGTTCGCTCAAGACGAAATTCATCACGCCGACAACTTCTCCGCCAAAGTGAATGGTGCCGACTAATCGGTTATCAAGTGTGGGAACCTCCCCATCGGGGGGGACGTTTTCAAGCTCCATGGAGACCATGGCGTCGAAGGTTTCAATGAGTGTGCCTGAAATCGATTTATGAATGGCATCATCGGTTACTTTTTCCATCGGGCCCCTGTGGATGATAAGTTGCGGATGGCTTTATCCTAATTTAGGTTTATCTTAGATGTGGTTTTCGATATTTGTCAATGAGTTACGGTAAAAAAAAGCCCGGGCCAGAGGCCCGGGCTGTATATTTTACTACGGGTTGGGAAGCGAATTAGAACAGGCCGCTTACCTTTCCGCTTTCCGGATCCACGTCGATGCGACGGAAAGCCGGGTTGGAGCCGGTACCAGGCATCAGGCTGATGGTGCCTGCGCAGGGGCACAGGAATTTGGCGCCGGAGTAGATGAGCACGTCGCGGATCGGCAGACGCCATCCCTTGGGCACGCCCTTCTTGACCGGGTCGTGAGACAGGGACAGATGGGTTTTGACCATCATGGTGGCGAAGTCGGCGTACTTGGGATCGCTTTCCAGCATTTCGGCCTTGGCATTGGCTTCGGGAGCCCAATCCACGCCATCGGCACCGTAAACTTCCTTGGCGATTTTGTCGACGCGGTCGCGCAGTTTCATTTCCAGCGGATAGAGGAAATCGAAGTCGTTTCCGGCTTCGCAAGCGTCGATAACGGCATCGGCGAATTCCAGGGCGCCTTCGCCGCCTTTTTCCCAGTGCTTGGATTCGGCGCAACGGGCACCGGCAGCCTCGGCAGCCTTGCGGACAATGTCGCACTCGGCGTCGGTATCGGTGTAGAAACGGTTGATGCAGACCACGGGGTTGATGCCGGCTTTACGAATAACGCCGATCATGTGGACCATGTTCTCGATACCCTTTTCCACCAAACCGAGATTTTCTTTGGTGTAGGCTTCATCAAGCGCCTTGCCGGCCACAACCTTGGGGCCGCCGCCGTGCATCTTCAGGGCGCGGATGGTGGAGGTCAGAACGGAGACGTGGGGTTTCAGGCCGGAGAAGCGGCACTTCACGTTCCAGAACTTCTCGAAGCCGATGTCGGCGGCAAAGCCGGACTCGGTGACGTGGTAGTCGAAGCACTTCAGGCCGACGCGGTCGGCGATGATGGAGCTCTGGCCCACGGCGATATTGGCGAACGGACCGGCATGCACGAAGCAGGGCTGATACTCGGCGGTGCACATCAGGGTCGGGTTGATGGTGTTACGCATGAAAGCGGCCATGGCGTTGCCGACTTCCAGGTCACGGCAGGTAACCGGTTTGCCGGATTTATCGAAAGCCACGGTGATGTTGTTGATGCGCTCTTTCAGATCGGCCAGGTCGGTGGCCACGGCCAGAATGGCCATCAGCTCGGAACCGACGGCGATGCCGAACTTGGACTGCATGGTGTAGCCGTCGTAACGGCCGCCGAGGCCGATGACGATGTTACGCAGGGCCTGGGCGCAGAAGTCGATGATCCAACCCATTTCAACGCGGGTGGGATCGATGTCCAGACGGCGCATGCCGGTCAGGCGGGCAAGTTGCTCGTCGTTGTAGTTACGCTCATGCTGCATACGGGCGGTCATGGCGACCATGCCCAGGTTGTGAGCGTTCATGATGTCGTTGATGTCACCGGTGAGACCCAGGGAGAACTCGGTCATGGGGATCAGCAAGGAGTTGCCACCGCCGGCCGCCGTGCCCTTTACGTTCATGGTGGGGCCGCCCGAGGGCTGACGCAGGGCGCCGCCGACATTCTTGCCGCGCATGCCCAGACCTTCCATCAGGCCGACGGAGGTAGTGCTTTTGCCCTCGCCCAAGGGGGTCGGGGTGATGGCGGTGACTTCAATGTACTTTCCATCGGGTTTGTCTTTCAGCCGGTCGATAACTTTCAGGAAATCGATTTTTGCCAGACGTCCCATGGGAAGCATCTCGTCTTTTTGAAGTCCCAGTTTTTCCTGCCACGCTTCGGGGGTCGGCATGTTCGCTTCGGCTGCCTCGGAAATTTGCCAGTCGGCCATGTTTACCGCATCATAAGCCATCTATCCTGTCCTCCTTTAGTTAGTGATTAACAAAGCAGGGCCCTGATAAACCCGTATCAGGCGCCAAGATTTCTGTCGGATCAAAAATTGACTTGAAATGATTAAAGATTTGAGTAGTTGATATTTTACTTAGATTTCATCGAACTTGGCTTACCTATCATGCTCAATTGTATTTGGCAAGAAATATCTAGTAATTGGTTAACTTTTCCGAGAAGTTATAACCGATTGAAATCCCGGTAAAGCCGATGATAGTTTCCCTTTTGCCGCAATAGCTCGGTATGGCTGCCGGACTCGACGATAACACCGTTTCTCAAGACCACGATCAAATCGGCGCCTCGAGCGGTGGTCAGGCGGTGGGCCACCACTACGCAGGTGCGGCCCTGCATCAGGTTGGCGATGGCCTTCTGAAGCTCGATTTCGGTCTGGGAATCCACATAGGAGGTGGCCTCGTCCAGAATAATCACTTCCGCATCGGCGGCAAAGGCCCGGGCCACGGAGATCAATTGACGTTCTCCGCTGGAAAGGGAGGCACCGCCCTCGCTGATTAGCGTTTGAACGCCATCGGGAAAACGGTCCACCATGGCGCGGCAACGGGAGGCCGTGAGGATTTCCTCGCGGCGCGCCTGAGAAAGCTCCCGGTTGGAGAAAAAGATGTTGTCCTCCAGGGTGCCGGTAAACAAAAACGGATCCTGCATCACCAGGGCGATGCGCTTTCTTAAGTGTTCCGGTGCGATGTCGAGACAATCAATGCCGTTGAAGGTGACGGTGCCTTCGGTCGGGTCGTAAAAGCGCACCAATAGGTTGACCAGGGAGGTCTTGCCTGATCCTGTCGAGCCCACGATGGCCACGGTTTGCCCTGCACCGATGGTCAGATCAATGGATTTTAGCACCGCCTCGCCCGGGGTGTAGGCCAAACTGACATTTTGAAAACGAATGGTTTCAAGGGGTCCGGGGGTGATGGCCGTATCGCCGCGGGTGACCGGGGCCGTGGGACTGTCCGTGAGCAGAAAAATCCTCTCCGCCGAACTCATGGCGTTTTGCAGGATGTTGTATTTTTCCGCCAGGTCGCGGATGGGACGGAAGAACATGCGCATGTAGGCGATAAAAGCCGCGAGCACGCCAATGCTCACCGATTGGCCGAGTACATGCCGGCCGCCGATATAAATCACGATGGCAATGCTGGTGATGCCGAGCATTTCGATGATGGGCAGGAACACGGCGAAAATATTGATCTGGCGCATACCCGCCAGGTAGTTGGCGTGGTTGAGGCCGGCAAAGGTATCGAAATTCTCGTGCTCCCGCCCAAAGGCCTGGATAACCTTGATGCCGCCGATGGTTTCCGAGAAGCGGGCGTTGATCTCCGCCACTTTGATGCGCAGATCGCGAAATACGTCTCTCACCTGTTTTGAGAACCCGAAAGCGGTTACGGTCACCAGGGGGAGCACCAAAAAGGTCAGCAACGCCAGATGCCAATCCATGAGCAAAAGCACCGCGGCGATGCCGATCAGCAAAACCAGGTCCTTGAAAACCATGGAAATAAAATTGGTGAACAACTCATGCATGTTTTGGATGTCATTGGTAACCCGCGTCACCAGGCGCGCCACGGGGTTGTGATTGAAAAAGGAAAGCGGCATGGACTGGATATGGCGGTAGAGTGTCATTCTCAGGTCATGCATGATCCGGTTGCCGGCCAGTTCCATAATCAGGTTTTGAATAAAGGTCAGGACAAACAAGGCGATCACCACGATCAGAAACAAAAACGCCATGAAGGCCAGGCCCGAAAAATCCCGATGGCGCAGTTGCAGCAGGTCGTCGCGGCCGAGGCGCGAAAGATCGGCCATGGGGATCGTGGCCTGTCTGTTTTGAATTCGAAAAAGGGTTGTGTGACGCTCGACGACGACGGCCGCCTCGGGATCACTCAAATCCACAATGAACGTTTGGGCCTGGTTATCACCTGGGCCATTGTCGCTGCTCACGATACGATCGCGGGGCACAATGAAACGATCGATGATCTCCTTGGTGAAGTAAGGTATGGAAAGCTCAAGCAGGGTGATGGCCAGCACCAGAAACGCCGAGATAATCAGCTTCAGACGGTGGGGTCGGGCAAAGGGCAGGATGCGCTTGAACAGGTTGAAATCGTAGGCCTTGCCCATGCGGTTTTCTTCTTCATGGCCGTAATCAAAGCGCATCTTCAAGCTCCTGAAGGTGGTGCGCCTTGGCATAATAGCCGCCGGCGGCCAACATCTGCTCGCGGTTGCCCTGGTCCACCACGCGGCCATTTTCCACCACGAGTATTTGATCGGCGCGGCTTAACGCGGAAATGCGATGGGAAGCGATCACAAGGGTTTTGTCTTCGGCCAACTCGCGAAAGGTCTCCGTGATATGAGCTGCGGTCTGGGTGTCAACCTGGCTGACCGGATCATCAAGGAGCATGATCGGTGCGTCCTCTATGAAAGAACGAGCCAGTGCCACCCGCTGTTTCTGGCCGCCGGACAAAATGACGCCTTTTTCTCCAACCAGGGTGTCGAAACCATTGGGCAGTTCGGCGATGGTGTCGCCCAGGGCCGCCCGGCGACAGGCGCGCATGAGCAATTCCTCGTCGATGTCCGTGCGACCGAAGGTGATGTTCTCTCTCACTGTGCCCGCAAACAGGAACGGCTCCTGGGGGGTATAGGAGATCAAACGGCGCAAATCGGTTGTTTTCAACTGCCTCAGATCCATGCCATCAAAGAGAATTTTGCCTGTCGTGACATCGTAAAGGCGCAAAAGGAGCTGCAGGATAGTGGACTTGCCAGAGCCGGGCGGCCCAACAATGCCAAGGCTCTGACCCCGTTTGAGTTCAAGATCGATCTTATGTAAAACTTCTCCGCGTTGTTTGTTATAGGCAAAGCTGACCTTGTTCATCGTCAATCGGTCGGCAAGCCGGTCGATGGAGTGCGCATCGGCGGCTTCCACCAGCTCCGGCTCGGTGCTCAGGATGCCATCCAATCGGTCCAGGGAGGCCCGGCCGCGTTGAATCAGGTTGGTCACCCAGCCAAGGGCCATCATGGGCCAGGTTAAAATCCCCAGGTAGCTGATGAAAGCCACGAATTCCCCGGGCGTGATGGTGTTGAAAATGGTTTGCCGGCCGCCCTGAAAAAGAACGATGGCCAGGCTCAGGTTGGTCAGGAAAAGCATCAGCGGGAAAAAGGAACCGGTAATCTTCACCAGATCGATGTTTTCCTTTAGGTAGGCCTCCGAGCTGGCCCGGACGGCATTGTATTCGTTTTTTTGGGCATTGTAGGCCATGACCACCCGGATGCCCGAAAACCGTTCGCGGACCGTTTCGGTGAGTTCGCTGAACGCGGCTTGCACGCGTTTGTAGCGCCGATGCATGCGCCGGCCGAAATAGCGGCTGGAAACGACGATCAACGGCATGGGGATAAGCACGTAAAGGGTCAGTTTAAAATGGATGACCATCATGAACCCGATGGCCGCGGAGCCAAGAAAAATGGCATCGTTAAGCGCCACCAGGCCCATCCCCGATGCCATGCGCACCTGGGTGATGTCGTTGGTGGCGTGGGCCATCAGATCGCCGATGCGCATACGGTCGAAATAGGCCGGGGAGAGGCTTTGGATGTGGCTGAACAGACGGTTGCGCAAGGCCTCTTCGGTTTTACGCGCCGTTCCCAACAGACAGCGCCGCCAGAAAAACCGGAAAACACCGATCAACAAGCCCAACCCCAAAAGCATCAGCGCGTAAACGAGCAGGCCCTTGGCGTCCACCTGCAAAAGGGTCAGGTCGTCGATGGCGTTCTTGATCACCCTCGGGATGAACAGCTGGAGGAGATCCACGATGATCAGGCACGCAAGCCCCAAAAGGATGCTTGTGCGATTGGCCATCAGATAGGGTTTTATTAGGTTGAAGGGCTTCATTTTCAGTAAACAGTGATCGGTAATCGGTGAACAGTAAACAGTGATCGGTGAATCTTGAGCCAGGGTGCGGAAATTATGGGTCGGGAATCAAATTTATTGCCTGAACCCGATAACCGCTCGCAGATGCGTCCACCAAGGTCAGTGAACCGTAATCCAAACCGATGCGGAAGAGATTGCCCACGGGCATGCCCAGAATGTGGCACAACAGCATGCGGATGACGCCGGCGTGGGTGACAATGAGAGTCGGTCCGGGTTCCCTTTGGACGATGGACTCGAATGCAGGCACCGCGCGGTTTTTAAGATCCAGAAAGCTTTCGCCGTCCGGCGGCCTGAACCCGGCCATGTCCAGTCCGCGTTTCCGATAGCCATCCGGCCAGCGCGCTTTTATCTCCCTTACCGGTATGGCATCCCACCTGCCAAGATCGATTTCGCGCAGCCTGGAATCCGGTTTTATTTCATGGCCGGCGCCGGCAACAAGGCGGGCCGTTTCCATACAACGCGAAAGGTCGCTGGCTATGACCGAGCCCATCGGGCTGCCGGCAAGCTGCGTTTTCCAGTACGCCGCCTGCTTTCTTCCCTTATCGTTTAGCGGAAGGTCGGTTTGACCCACAAGGCATTTTTCGCTGCTCGCCGGAATGATTTCCCCGTGACGCAGGAGCAGGATTTGTTTGTGGGTGCCGGTTTTTATCCAAGTGCCGATCTTGGTTTTCATGGGGTGCGCACCACATCCATCGCGACAATCTCGTGGATGGGCTTTCCCGTAAGTGCTTCGATTTTGGATTGAATGGTCAGTGCCGCCTGCAATCGGTGCTGGATATTCTCGGCCACGGCGGGGTCATGGCCGTATTTGTCGAGTTTGGCCGAAAAACGGGCCTTCATGTCGACCAAATCCGCGCCGGCAACAAGTTTGTCGGCAAAATAGACCACCTGGGCTTCATCCATGCTCGGGCGATTGTCCAGTTCGATCTGCATGTGTACGGCGATAATTTCGGCCAGAGCCGAAAAACCCATCTTTTCAAGCAGCCGGGCGCCCGCCAAGGCGTGGTTTTTTTCCAAACGGGCGATGTCGTGGAGCAGGGCCGCGGACCTTATGAGACGCGCGTCAAGGGCGCAGCCGGCAGCATTGAGCCGGGCGGTCAACAAATCGGCAACCTCCGCCACTTTTCGGCAATGCCCGATGATTTTATCCGGCAGCCGGCAGACCGTTTCGGCCAGTGCCCGGCATTCATTGTCGGTTAAAACGTCCGGCATGGTTGATCGCTCGAAGAGTTGAAGATAGTCATCGGGGGTGTCCATGTCCAGCAGGATGCCTTCGTCGGCCACGGGAAGATCCCGGGCCTCTTGTGCGAACCGCTCCAGCAGGCCGCGCAGGCCGTTTTGGCCGTCATGGGCCAGGATGGCCGATTTGAGATCCCCCCGGATCAGGGGCGGATGGCCGCGGTGGCCGTCAAAACCGGGATAGAGCACCGCCGGTGGGTGATCGCTCCAGGCCTCCAGCAAAATGGACAAGGTGTGCGGCCTGACCAGGGGGATGTCCACCGGATGAATGAAGAAGGCCGGCGCTTTGTCGGCGAGGGCTTTGACGCCGGTCGCGACCGATGAGAACATCCCGCTGTCGTGGTCCGGATTGTAAGCCGGGAAAACCCCGAGATCGGCAATTTTGGCTTTTACGTCCTCCGAACGGAACCCGGTAACCACGTGGATGTCGTCGATGCCGGCCGTCCGGTAGGTTGAAATGATGCGCTCGATGGTCGGAAGACCGCCTACTTCAAGAAACGGTTTGAACTTTCCCATGCGGCTGGAATAGCCCGCCGCCAGAATAATGGCAGACGGGAGGGGAGGGGAGGGGGCCATGGCCGGTTTCCTTATTTGCCGCCAAGAAGATCGCGGTATTTTTGTTCGCTGAGTACGGTTACCCCGAGTTTGGCGGCCTTTTCGATTTTTTTGGCGCCCACCTTTTCCCCGCACACCAGATAATTGGTTTTTCCGCTGACGGCGGTCTGAACCCGTGCGCCCAGCTCCCGGGCCGTGGCCTGCATCTCCTCGCGCGTACCGATGGTCATTTTGCCGGTGAAGACGATTCCCTTGCCGGCAATGGGGCTGTCTGCATCTTCCAGTTCCTTAACCAACGGCGTGCGGCGCAGATTGAAACCCAAATCCAGCATGTGGCCGATCAAGGGTTCCAGGCGCTTCAAATCCTCGGCGATGGCCTGGCTGGTGATCTCGCCAAAGCCTTTGATGGCTTTGATCTGTTCCGCGGTCAAGGTCAGGATGTCGGCGATGGCTTTGTGCCCCAGGAGTTTACGGCTGTCCCCGGTGCCCAGGTTGCTGATGCCGAAGGCGGCCAGAAAGCGCCAGTCCTCGACCGCCTTGGCTCGGCTGATGGCGATGGCTTCCACGAGATTTTTGGATTGCACCGGGCCGAATTCCATGGAGAGAAAATCGTGTTCGGTGAGGCTGTAAACCGCTTCCAGGCTTCGATGGCCGTTTTCCACAAGGCGGCGGACGGTTTTGATGCCGAACCAGTCGGCGTTTCCCAGAATGCGAAACCAGTGTGCGATGCGCTGCTCGATCTGAGCTGTGCAGTCTGTATTGGTGCAGCGCAGAAAATCGTTTTGCCAGACAAGGGGGGTGGCGCAGGACGGACAGACCTGCGGGAGGAAAACATCTCCCATGGCTTCGATGACCGCTTCCAGCTTGGGGATCACCTCGCCGCTGCGGATGATCTCGATGCGGGTGCCGATACCGATGTTCAAATCGCGGACATTGCCCGCGTGGTGGGCCGTGACGCGACGGATGGTGGCGCCGGAAAGGGGCACCGGGTCAACGATCATCACCGGGGTGATGTTGCCGGTGCGTCCCACCTGCCACTGAATCTCGGTCACACGCGTCTCGGCTGTTTCCCCCTTGGTCTTGATGGCGATCTGCCAGCGGTAGTGGTGGGCCGTGGCACCCATTTTTTGCTTGAGTTCTTCGTTCATGACCTCGGCCACCACCCCGTCGGTGGGGTAATCCACCTCGGCCAACAGCTCGTCGACCAGTTCCCGGCGTCGCTCGATCAGTTGCTCTCCATCCACGACGATGCCGTTGACCCTGCTGTATGGCAGAAAGTGAACCATGCCGTCGTCCAGGGCGCGCTTGGCGTTTTCGTTGAGCGTGTCGGAGGTGACGATGCCCACCACCATGTTGCGCGGGTGCTCGAAGAACTCGGCCATCTTCTGCTCGAAATAGGATTTGACCACCACGATTTCGCCTACCCCCCGGCCGCGGCCGCCAATGGGTTTGACCCCCTTGGCAAAGGCGCTGGAGATCTCGTAACCCACCTCGCCGTTGCCCCGCGTGGCAAAAATTTCACCATCGTCGCGGCCTGCCAGCCCGTCCAGTTTGGGCGACAGTCGGAATTGAACCGCTCCGATCCCCATATTATCGGCCTCTTTTTGCACCCGGGCCACAAACCGCGCCAATTGCTCGCTGGTGTACGCTTTTTCGATGGAGAGCATGGGGGACGGGTGGCGCACCTGCCGGCGGCCGGGAAACCGCTCGGCCTCGACGGCGTTCAGAAAGGGGTGCTCCGGGGCCAGGGCGCGCAACCGTTCGGTCAGCGCGTCGTACTCGCCATCGCTGACCAGGGGCGAGCCCTGGCGATAGGCGATGTTGTAGGCCTTCAGGAGATCGACTATCTCGGTTATGGATTCGGGGGTTGCGTTCATGTTTTTTTGGTTTAAAGCTAACCGTTCACCGCTTATCGCTTACCGCCTACCGATAACTGATCACCGATCAGCCCCCAGCGTCCGGGCCACCAAAAGCGCAGCCAGGCAGGCCTGTTCGCGGGCACTTTTAAAGGCCGGGCTTTTAAACCCCGGCTGCCACCGGTAGCCGGACAGCTCGTCGGAAACCACCAGAATGCCCGCCGCCTGGATTGAACGAAACACGGCTACGCTGAAAAGGGCCGATAGCTCCATCTCCACGGCGAGCGCTCCCTGGTTTTGGTAATGCTTCACCTTCTCTTCGGTTTCGCGGAAGATGGCATCGGTGGTCCAGACGGCGCCTTCGTGGAAGACGGCGCCGTGGTGATCAAGGGCCAGGCGGGCCTGTTCGGCAAGAGACCGGGTGGGCAGAGCCACATGGCAAGTGGGCGAACAATAGTGGCCGGATGTGCCTTCGTCCACCATGGCGCTGTCCGGAACGATGATGTCTCCCGCCTTGACCCTGGGGGCGATGGCCCCGCACCACCCCAGAAAAAGAACTTTATCCACGCCCCAGACGATCAGCGATTCCAGCAGCATGGCCATGTAGGGCGCGCCCACGAACGGACCGGCTATGGTAAACCGCCGGTGCTCGTCGGCATGTATCTGAAGGTGGCTCAAATAGATCTTGCGGCGTTCGACGACCGGCGTATCCACCAGCCGGTCCAGCAGGCGCAGGTCACTCTCGGTGGCCGCCAGGATCGCCGTGGCACCAGTCTGCGGCGGCTTTTTTCCCCGTACGGGATTGACAATGGCGCGTCGGTCAAGCATGGGCGCTATTCGGGTGCCTGCAGGTCGGTCAGCTCATCCTTGATCTCATCCATCATGTCGTAAAGCCAGAGCATGTCCTCAATGGTCAACCGGCCGGCCTTGGTTGGGGCACGGTCGCTGCCGTCCTGTTTTTTCAGGATGCGCGGGCCGATCTGCACCTTGGCTTCACCCACGTCATAACGGTTGATGGACACGACCAGGCCGGTCTCCTCACACTTCCATTTTTTAAGCATTTTATCTTTGCTAGGATCAAACGGCATTAAAATCTCCTTAATTATTTTTCACTGGGTGTTAATGAAACGCTCAAATTTGAAATTCACATCACGTCGCTATTTGAGAAAAATCCGCAATCTGCCTGAAAACCGAAGAGACGGAATCGAGCAGGGCCAGTCGGTTGCGGCGTACCGCCTCGTCCTCGGCCATTACCATGACGTCATCAAAGAACGTGTCCACCGGGCCTTGCAAGGTGGCGATGGCGGTCAGGGCGCTGTCCAGATCGCCTTGCCCCAAAAGTTCGTCGACCTTGGCGTGGATGCGTTTGACGGCGCCGTCCAACTCGCTTTCCGCTTTTTCGCTGAACAGGCTCGCATCCACGGCGGCACGTGATGACGGGTCTGCCTTTTTAAGGATGTTCCCCACCCGTTTGAAGGCCGCGGCCAGCGGTGTGAATTCCGGACTGCCCTTGAGTTTTTCCAGAGCTTTTGCCCGGCGCTGAACATCCGGGATGCAATCGGAAGACGCGCTGATCACGGCGGCGATCACATCCTTGGAAAGACCATCGTCGGCCAGCAGACGGGCCAGGCGGTTTTCCAGGAAGGTAATCACGGCGGCCTTGGTTTCCTCGGGCGGTTTGGTCCGTTTATCGGCCAAAAGCTCGATGCTTTTTTCCACCAACTGAGAGATGGACAGGTCGATCCCGCGGCTGCGCAGAATCTGCAGGATGCCGATGCTCTGACGCCTCAGGGCATAAGGATCGGCTGCGCCGGTGGGGATCAGCCCCACGCAAAAGCAGGCACAGATGGAATCGATCTTCTCGGCAATCGATAAAAGCGCGCCGGTTTCGGTCTCGGGCAGCTTGCCGCCGCTATGGGTTGGGCGATAGTGCTCCTCGATGGCCGCGGCCACGTCGTCCGTTTCACCGGACGCCTTGGCGTAGATGCGCCCCATGATGCCTTGCAGTTTGGCGAACTCGCCCACCACCTGGCTTACCAGGTCGGCCTTGCAAAGATGCGCCGCGCGGGTCACGTTTTCCTTCAACGCCGGGTTGACGGCATCTGCCAGCCAGGCGGAAAGGGCTTCGACGCGTATGACTTTTTCGTGGACGCTGCCCAACTTGGCCTGGAACAGGACTTTTTTAAGCTTTTCCACCCACTCTTCCATGGGCACCTTGATGTCGGCCATGTAGAAATAGCGGGCGTCGGAAAGCCTGGCCCTGAGCACGCGCTCATGGCCCTTGGCCACCAGATCCATGTCCCGTGTACGGGTGTTGTTGACGGCGATGAAGCCGGGCATCAGCTTGCCGCCCTCGTCGCTGATGGCAAAGTATTTCTGATGCTCGCGCATGGCGGTGATCAGGATCACGTCGGGCACCTCGAGAAAAATATCATCGAATTTACCGGCCGTGGCCACGGGCAGTTCAACCAGATTGGTAACGATATCAAGCAGCTCTTCGTCGGGAATCACCCGGCCGCCAATGCGGGTGGCGGCGTTGGTGACCTCGTTTTCCGTCATTTGCCGGCGTTTGGGGATGTCCACCACCACATCGGCATCCAGCAGTATCTGCTCATACGCCTCGGGAGCAGGGATGGTCAGCTTGCCGGGATTCATGAACATATGGCCAAGGGCGCGGCGGCCGCTTTTGATGCTTCCGCCAAGGGTGAAGGAGACCACTTTCTCACCCAAAAGGGCCACGATGGTCTGGATGGGCCGGGCGAATTGGATGGAAAGATCGGCCCAGCGCATGCTTTTGGGAAACGGCGTGGCCAGGATCACTTCCGGCAAAATGGTTTTAAGCAGCTTGAGGGTCGCCTGTCCGCGGCTGGTCTTGCTGGCGCTCAGGTAACGGCCTTTTTCGGTTTCCACGATTTTCAGCTTGCCAACGGCCACGCCGGCCTTTTCGGCAAACTTGACGGCGGCCATGGTGGGCTCGCCCTTATCATTGTAGGCGACCTTTTCCGGCGGCCCCATGAGTTTTTCGGTAACGGTTTCCTGTTTGTCCGCCACCTCGTCGACAATCACCGTCAGACGGCGCGGGGTCCCGCAGGTACGGGCCTGGCCATGGGCAATGCGGGCCGCCTCCAGGCGCTGGCACAGATTGCGGGCCATGGCGTCCAACGCCGGCTGGATATATCCGGCCGGGATCTCCTCGGCGCCGATTTCTAAAAGTAAGGGTTGCATATTTACCTCAATTGATGAATGCATTTTTTATTTTTCGATCAACGGAAAACCCAATTCCTCACGCTGTTTCAGATAGGCCACGCCGCACAAACGGGCCAAATTGCGAATACGGCCTATGTAGCCGGTTCTTTCGGTGACGCTGATGGCGCCCCTGGCATCCAGCATATTGAAGGTGTGGCTGCATTTGAGCGTAAATTCATAGGCCGGCAACACCAGACCCTCGCCGACAATCCTTTGGGCCTCGCTCTCGTAGGAATTAAACAGATCCAGAAGCACATCCACATTGGCTTTCTCGAAATTGTAAGTGGATTGCTCAACCTCCTGCTGATGATGAACCTGACCATAAGTGACGGTGTCGTTCCACTTGAGGTCGTAAACATTATCGATTCCCTGCAGGTACATGGCGATGCGCTCCAGCCCGTAGGTCAATTCCACGGAAATGGGAGAGAGCTCCATGCTGCACGCATGCTGGAAATAGGTGAACTGGGTGCACTCCATGCCGTCCAGCCACACTTCCCAACCCAGGCCCGAGGCGCCCAGGGTGGGGGATTCCCAGTCGTCCTCCACAAAGCGAATGTCGTGATCCAGGGGGTCGACGCCAAGCGCTTTCATGCTTTGCAGATAAAGCTGCTGAACATTGGTGGGCGACGGTTTGAGCAACACCTGATATTGGTAATAATGCTGAAGGCGGTTGGGGGTTTTGTCCATTAACGCCCGTCGGTGGGCCGCCGTGAAGGTTGCACGTAGGCCACGTTCCATGGCTCCGGGCCAAGGGATTTCAAGGTCGTGTGATGGTGGAAGGTTCCCGCGCCCACTTCCTGGTCGTAGGGCTGGGCCACCACGCACCCCTTGCGGGACCAGAATTTGTCCAAGGTCAGAATCACATCCTGAAAATTCATCTTATGTTTCCTTGCCTATGTTTCCTTAAGATAATGTCGAATGGTATCGGTGAGTGTCCGATAAACGCAATACGTAGCATTAACGCAAACGTTTCACAAGATTAGATCCACATCCGGAACAGGGCAATCGCATGAAAACCCAAAAAAGGACAACCTTGATGAACTCGTAAAAAGTCGCTGTTCGGCGGATTCGTAAAAAGCCCGAGATCAAGGCTTGCGAATCCTGAGGAATGAGGTGTACTTATCGTACTCCGCAGTGACGAAGGATGAAGCGTAACGCCGATATCGGACTTCCAAGGAACTCAACGATCATTATTGGGTTGTAACCAATTGATCTTGATTAGTATTTACCAACTCTAAACCAAAATATTTTGCTTTGCGTTTTAAATTACGAAGCGTGCGTTCTTTATAACGATTTTGATAATAGTCGACGCCCAAATCTGTGTACTCAGTACGGGCTTTCAGCATCTCATAGAAGATGCGGGCGATCTTATGTGCCGTGGCGGTGATCGCCTTCGGCGCTCCAAGTTGAGATTTTTTCCGTCTCAAAAATGCTCCGATGGCTGTTTGGCTCCGATGAAGACTGTAAGCGGCCAGTCGAAAAGTGTGGGCGGCCCGGTTGGCACTGGGTTTGGTTTTGCAGCTGAAATTTTTACCACCGGAAATCTTGCTGCCTGGAGACAACCCCAGCCAGGATGCAAAATGCTTCGATGTGGGCCAGCGACTCATATCGAGGCCGACCTCTGAAATGATGCTTAACACCGTTGGGGTATTCAAACCAACGATCTGGGTTAAGTCCACACCGGCCATTCGGTAAAGATGATCACGGGCATCGAAGGTCAGTTTTTTACCGTTAACATTGGACTTACCCGTGGGAGGAGGTAGCTCACCGCCGTTGCTACGATCCTCGAAACGGCTCAACTGAGCTTGGATTTGCTGATCGCAAGCTTCAATCTGAGTTTGGTAAAAATCATACAGGGCTACGGCTTGCTGCAAGGCAAACAAGTGTTCATCGCGCCAGTTGCCATGCAACGACTTGGCAATCTCTTTGTCTGTTTTTTACAGCGAGGATCGCGATGCTTGGCTAACTTTGTAGGATTGCGTTCACCGGATAGAATACTGCGAATAATTTTCATGCCGGTGGTTCCTGTGATGTCAGAAATCACATTGTTGAGCTTGATATTCATCTGCTCCAACGCCTTTTGCATATGTTGGATATGGGTGGAGGCGTGGCTGACGAGCATGGTTCGTTGCCGGTGATACGAGCGCAATACACCGATTTGATCGTCAGGACGAAAGGCGCTGATTAATAGACCATAGGAATGAAGCTGTTGAATCCATTGGCAATCAACCACATCGCTCTTTCTGCCAGGTGCATGTTTGATGCTTCGTGGATTGACCAGTCTGACTTCGAAACCATTTTTTTCGAGGATCTCGAACAAAGGAATCCAGTAAATGCCGGTCGATTCCATGGCTACCGTATCGATGTCGCATTTTTTCAACCATTTGGCCAGCTCGATAAGATCGGTGGTAAACGTATCAAAATTGCGAACATCGCGCCCTTCGGGATCTCTGCCCTTAGGAACGGCAACATAGTGTTTTTCAGAGCCGATATCGATGCCGGCGGCATTGATGTTAATTTGTTCGAATTCGCTTGGCAGTCCTGAAGCAACGGGCATTTTTTTGTTGACCTTTTTACCTTTGTTTTTCAATGCGTCTCCTTTCGAAAAAAAGATGTGGGACGCATCAAGCAGTATCGGGATCGCGGAGTTGAACAAACTTCCAAACGGGATCTATGTCACCAAGGATAATGTCGCGAACCGATCAACCAAGCTTTTTAACGGGCACTCAGGCACCAAAGTCCGAACGGCGTCATTTGCAAATGCGTCCGGATGATGAAATAACAGGTATTGGCACCGGAGCAAAGTTCCTTTCGGATATTTGGCCATGTATGGCCTGGAGAAGCTTTTTACGAATCCGTCAGGTTTGACTAAGGAGGGTGCTATATCAAGCCCCGGGAATCAACCCGGCAGTCGATCAACCCGGCCGAGTCCCGTTCCCCAAGCATTTTCGCCCACACCGGCCTGAGGTCGGCAATGGCCTCGGCCTCGCCCATGGCCCACAAACACCCGCCACCACCGGCACCGGTGAAACGCGCCCCGCAGCCCGTCTCTTTGGCTGCGGCAAATAGCCGGTCGCCCATGGATTCGAGCACGCCCGGGGTCATGGCTTTTCTGATGGCGGTTTCACTGTTCATGGCTTCGGCGGCGCGGACCATGTCGTTTGCCGCCAGGGCATCGGCAAAGCGGTGGCTCAGGTCGATGATTTCACGCCATTGGTCCCGGTCCTTTCCGGCGACGAATCGACGGACCCAGGTACCGTTGACGTCCTTGGAAACATGGGTTACGCCAAGATAGGCAACGAGAAGATTGGCATCCAGATCGGATTGGGAATCGTCGGGCAGCAACCGGCGCCTGGAAAAGGGCCTTTGGGACGGATCGGTCTGCCAGCTCCAGCAGTTAACCCCCCCATAAGCCGCCCCCAGATGATCCTGATATCCGCAAGGCACTCCCGAAACGACCTGTTCAATAGCGTGGGCCAACAAGGCGATCTCCCCTTGGGAAAGCGCGTTATGGCCCATGCGCTTCAACACCTTCGAAAAAGCACCAATCAGCGCAACGGCGGCCACCGACGATCCTCCCAGTCCGCTGCGTGGCGGCGAAGCGGAATCGATCTCGATGGAAACGCCATGAACACCAAAATAGTCGGCCACGGCGAACATCAGGCCCAGAGGATGATCATAGGGCGCTGTGAATGGAGCGAACTCGGCTTGGCCGATACCGCTGGACGATATCCGGACAAGGCCTTGCTTGAAAGGACGCAGATCGACCTTGGTGCGGCGGTCCAGGGCGATGTTGACCGTCACCGGATCGAGATGCCGCAGCGGGTAATGAAAGGTGCAGATATCCAGCGTTCCGCCAAAGTCTATGCGGCAGGGGGTTGAGGCGGTGATAGCCCTTTCCCGTAGTAAGTTGTTTAGGTCTCCGAGTTTCATAAATAAAAGTGTTATGTTTAAATTTGATTTTTTACAAGACCGCTAAGTCTGGAAGGCTGTCGATTATAGCCTGTCTTTCAATCTTGTTCTGACGGCCCGCAGGACCTTCAGGCTCTTTGGCGTTTTACCGATGTGGTAGGGCACGAACGATTCCAGAAAGGCCAGTCCTTCGGCAATGGCCGCGGAGGTGAAGCGCACCCGGCCGGCGCGGTCAAAATCGACATTGTCCATCCACATCAACTGCTTCAAGGTTCCCTTGGAAATCTGTTGCCGGGTGCCGGCCATACCGCCGCAGGAGGGGCAGACGATACCGCCCTTGGAGAGATCGACGATCACCGACGCGCAGTCAATATGATCGAGGGCGGTCTTGCAGGTATGACAGCAGTCGAAATTTGGTCGGAACCCGGCCAGGGACAAAAAACGCATTTGAAAAAGAATACTGAGCGTAGGGGCTGCGATCTCGCCCCGGTTGAGCTCGGCCAAGATGTGGGTCATCAGCCGGTAAAGCTCCGGCTGGGGGGCATCATCGGCCATCCACAGGGTAATCAATTCGGACCAATAGCTGGCGTAGGCCGTTTTCAGGATATCCTCGCGGATCTTGAAATAGGGCTCTTCCAGGGAGGCTTCCTTGAGCACCGGCATACCCTTGCCTTTGCCCCGGGACAGGACGGCGTTGATTCGCGAAAAGGATTCGAGCACGCCGGGAAAGCGTTTGACGCTTTTCTTGGCGGATTTGGCGATGGCGCTGGTTTTTCCCCGGTTTTCCGTGAACAGGGTCACGATCAGGTCGTAATCGCCATAGTCGATCCGTCGCAACACAATGGCAACGGTGTTTGCACTGTCGGCCATGGTTTCTCAGATGCCGAGTAACTTGGTGGCGATGGTAAAATAGAAGTAGACACTGATGATGTCGATGGAGGTGGTCACGAAAGGCCCCGTGGCCACCGCCGGATCGACATTGAAGCGTGCCAGGAGCATGGGGACGCATGATCCCACCAGGGCGGCGACACTCATGGAACAGATCACCGCCATGCAGACGGCCAGCGCCAGCATCAATGTGCTGTATTGCATTTGGGCCACTGATCCGATCAAAAGCCCGTATACCAATCCAAGGATCAATCCCACGGAGAGCTCCTTGCCCACGACGGTCCATAAATCCTGAATTCCCAGGCGACCCGTGGCCAGCCCGCGCACCACGATGGTGGAGGACTGGGTGCCGATGTTGCCGCCCATGCCCATGATCACGGGAATGAAGGCCGCCAGGTAGGTGACGCGATTCAGGCTCTCCTCGAATTCGCCGATCACGTAAAAGGCGAAAATGCCGCCCAGACAGCTTGCGAACAGCCAGGGCAGGCGAATGCGGGTGCTTTTGAGCACGCTCTTGGTCTCGACGAATTCCTCGCCCACACCGGCCATCTTGAGGATGTCCTCGGTGGCCTCCTCGCGGAAAATATCGATGACGTCGTCCACGGTGACGATACCCATCAGCCGGTTGTTTTCGTCCACCACGGGAACGGCCAGGATATCATAGCGCGCTACCAGCTTGGCCACCTCTTCCTGGTCCATGTGGGTCTGTACGGAAAGCACTTCGGTGGCCATGAAAGCCTTGAGCGGGGTTTGCGGCTTGACCACCACCAGTTGCCGCAGGGAGCAGACCCCCACCAGTTTGCCGTATTCATCCACGGCGTACAGGTAAAAGGGCATTTCGACATCGGCGAACTCTTTTTGGATTCGCTCGATGGCCTCCTTGGCCGTGATCTCCTGGTTCAGGGCGATGAAGTCCGGGTTCATGATGCCGCCGGCGGTATCGTCATCGAACCGCATCAGATCCTCGACTTCGTCGGAGCCTTCCTGGTTCATGCGGCTTAAAAGATCGTTGGCTGTCTCCTCGGGAAGCTGGCTGAGCACGTCGGCAACGTCGTCGTTGGGCATCTCTTCCAGGACGACCGTGATCTCGTCCGGGTCCATCCCGTCGACCAGCGAGATAAACAGGTCCGCGTCCAATTCGCTGAAGAGGATACCCTTCTGCTCATTGTCCTCGATCATTGCGAACAGCGTTCGCCGATCCTGCAAGGGTAAATCCCGAAAAAGGATCGACAAGTCGGCACCGTGGATTTTGTTGACCAGCTTGCGCAAACGGCTTTCGGCACCGCGCCGCAGCAGCCGCTTGATGCTTACCATTAGAATTTTTTGTCGATCCTGTTGCATGATAAAAATAGCCTTGTGTCTTCCGTGTTATGGCAACTTCAAATTCACAACCTGGCCTTTTCCCCCGAAGATGTTGACCGGCTCGTCATTCAGAAAAACCTTCACTCCATTGGCATCGCCGATCATCAGATTGAAACTGTCCGTTCCCTCCAATTCGAGACGATCCTCCGGTTTCAGATCATAGGAACGAACATTTTGTTCGTCGACGATGATTTTGAGCCAGGTGCGTTCGGTGGCAACCACCCGCAATTTCAGTTTGTCGGGCTGTTTTCGATCCGTGGTGTACCGACGATCGGTCCGGTTCTCAATGGCAGGCAATGCGGGCTGCAAGGGACTTTCGTTTTCCACATTGGCCGATGGGGGGCTGGACGGTACAAAAACATCCGTATAGCGAAAAAGCAATAATAAACTGGTGATGACACCCGCCGCGACCAGCGTGCGACGAATGGTCTGTATTTTGGCCTGACGCTTGAGCTGTTTTTTCCGTGTGGCGGCCCGGAACGCGAGGTCGGCCTTGTACAGACGTATCGCCAGATCGGCGTCGGCACCAACGGCATCGGCATAGGACCGGATAAAACTTCTTACATACGCCTGGGGGGGAAGTCGGTCATGGGCATTGGTTTCGACG
Source organism: uncultured Desulfosarcina sp. (assembly GCA_963668455.2). Lineage (GTDB taxonomy): Bacteria > Desulfobacterota > Desulfobacteria > Desulfobacterales > Desulfosarcinaceae > Desulfosarcina. Next base: position 575,192 of record CAXXOY010000003.1, on the reverse strand, counting down.
GCCAACAGGCAGTTGACGGTGATGTTCGTTCCCGCGGCGACGGCTTCGATGGGCATTTCCCGCTCAAGCCGGACCTTTTTCAGGTAATCGCCGAACGAATCCTGTGTGACGGTAGATTCCACCATTGTCAGTTGATGACTTTTATGTGTGAACGGCTGCGAAGCTCTTCAAGCCAGGTGAGAAATTTACTGTCCACCTGCTCCTTGAACAGCCGCTGATGGATCTCATCCTTGACGCTCTCAAAGGATTTGCCTTCGTCGCGAGTGATCTCTTCAAGATAGAATAGCTGAAAACCCAAATCCGTGTCCAGCACCGTAGTGGTTTCGCCCGGGGAAATGTCGTTGAGGGCCTCTAAAATCTGGGGGGAAAGCGATGAGGGTTCGAAGTCGCCGATATCGCCGCCGTTGGCTGCCGCCGGCCCCTCGCTCATGCTTTGCGCCAGCTCGGCGAAGGACTCGCCGTTTACGATGCGCTGCCGGATATTTTCGATCCGGTCGCGGACGGCCTGTTTTTCGGATGCCACCGCCCCTTCGGGAACCCTCAGAAGAATATTTCTCAGATGGTAATGCTGCTTGCCCTCGTACAGCTCCGGATGGTCGTTGTAATTCTCGAGAAGATCCGCCTCCGTGATAACGATCTTGGATTTGACCTGGTAGTTAACCAGACGGGAGCGTAGAATCTGTTCCCTGATCTGGTCGCGATATTGCTCCATGGTCATGCTTTCCTGTTCCAGAAAATTGTTAAGGTCCTCATCGGTGAAATAATTGGAGGCCTTGATGCGTTCGATGGCCTTGTCGATCTGGGCCTCGTCGATTTCGATGTCGTTGCGCTTGATTTCCTGGTCGGTGAGCTTCTCGTCCACCAGACGATTCAACATGTCCTCGCGGACCTTGAATCGCATTTGACGCTCCTGCTCCGCTTCGAATCCCTGCTGCTGGATTCGTTCGAGATAGGGCACCATGCGTTCGTTGAGCTCGGACAGCAAGATAATGTCGTCGTTGACTACCGCCACGATCCGATCAAGGAGCTTGGCGGCCAGAAGGGGCGTTGGAAAAATGAGCAAAATGGCAACGATTGCCCCCAAATATACGGTGTTAAAGCGGTGTCTATTCAATTCGATCCTATTCCCGGGCCTGATCGGCCGTTTTGACATCAGAAGCAGCGGTTCCGTTCCATAGCTCCCAGTTGACATCGACCTGGTAGCGTTCGCGTAAAGATTCGATCCATTGGGGATAAGCGGCTTCTATTTTTTCTCTGCGGAGCCGCTTAACGATGCGATGTTTCAATTCGTCTTGAGGCGGTTTCTCGCTGTCCACGGCAAATTCCGCCTCGTGGGCCTTGTAATAGGCTTCGATGTCCGGGGCCGTTATGGTCACCGTCTCGGCCAGATCGCGCTTGATCACTTTTTCCATGAGCAATCGGGCCCGCAAGCGCTCTTCCCACAAAGCAAAAGGAATGGCGCTTTCCAGCAGCATCTCCTCGAATTCGTTGTCCTGGTAATCTTTTTTGATGCTTTCCACCGCGCGCGTCAGCTCTTCGTCGTTCAAAGAGAGGCCAAGTTCACTGGCCCGGCGCTCGACGACCAGCTCCTGGACCATCTGGCTCAGCATCCGCAGGCGCGCGTTTTTAAGCAGCAGCGGATTAAGGGTTTCATCGTCGCAATTTTCGCCGTAGGCGATTCTGGTCGTTTCGAAGGCGCGGTCGAATTCCTTCAGTGTCACACCTTGCCCATCCATTTGGATCAAAAGCGGTTTTTGGGACTCGGCCGGTTGCCGCGCATCGCATCCTATCACAAACGCGCCAAACATAATGCAGATGATTGCCGGCGCTGTTTTTTTTAGTGCTTTCCGAAGATGAGCCGAAGTTGGTCGGGATCTCGGATAACCTACTGCAAATTTAGCAAATATTTTTAGCATAAACGTTCAGAAATTAACATGTTGCGCTATTTCGATCAAGATGTTTTTCGTTTCAGCCAGAGCGGCCCGGGGCGCGCTTTTGGAAAGGGCGGCTTTAAAAAAATGATCGGGGGTGAGCCGAAAGTTCCCTTTGCCCGAGGTGATCATCTCCACAATGCCCAGGGGGCGATACTGGTGGGCCTCGCTGAAGGCCAGGACAAGCTGTTGACCAAACAGGTCCAGGCGTTTGACGCCGGCACGCACGCAGAGCACGCGCAGCATGATTTTGAGCAGCAGGTTCTCCGTCTCCTCGGGAAGGGGGCCGAAACGGTCGATCAGCTCGGCCTTCATGGCCGAGATCTCCTTGAGGTCGCCCATCTTGGCCAGTCTGCGATAAACCAGAAGGCGCTGATCGATATCGGGTATGTAATCCTCGGGAATATGGGCCGACATGGGCAGGTTGATTTCCGGTTCGAGGCCTTCGGTGACCGGTTCGCCCTTCATTTGGGCCACGGCTTCCTCCATGAGCTTCAGGAACATGTCGTAACCCACGGCGGCGATGTGCCCCGACTGGCTGGCGCCCAGAATGGCGCCGCCGCCGCGGATTTTCAGATCGCTCATGGCGATCTGGAAGCCCGATCCCAGGTCACTGTGCTCCATCAGAACCTTTAGCCGTTTCTGGGCATCGGCTCCCAGCTGGCTCTCCTCGGGGATAAACAGGTAGGCATAGGCCTGCTCGTCGGAGCGTCCCACGCGACCGCGCAACTGGTACATCTGGGACAACCCGAAGCGATCCGCCCGGTTGACCAGGATGGTGTTGGCCGTGGCCACATCGATGCCCGATTCGATGATCGTGGTGCACACCAGCATATCGGTTTCGCGGGCCATGAAGCGCATCATCACCTTCTCCAGATCATCCTCGGACATCTGGCCGTGAGCCACCTCCAGACGCACCTCGGGGACGATTCGCTTGAGGCGTCCGGCCATGCGCTCGATGGAATTGACGGTGTTGTGTACGAAAAAGATCTGCCCGCCGCGCGCCAGTTCGTTTCGGATGGCATCGCCCACCACGGTCTCGTCGAATTCGCAGACATAGGTGACGATGGGGCGCCGCGCCTCGGGCGGAGTCGAAATCACGGAGATGTCGCGGATGCCCATCATGGAGAGGTGCAGGGTGCGGGGGATCGGCGTGGCGGTCAGGGCCAGGACGTCCACCGTGGCGCGCAGGCGTTTCAGTTTTTCCTTGTGGCGCACACCGAAGCGCTGCTCTTCGTCAATGACGAACAGGCCTATATCGGCAAAGACAACGTCTTTTTGCAGCAGGCGGTGGGTGCCGATGACAATGTCTATGGTACCCTTTTGTACTCCTTCGACAATTCTCCGTTGCTCGGCCTTGGTGCGGAAACGGCTCAGGCAGGCAACCCTGACCGGGTAGGTGTCGAAACGCTCTGAAAAGGTGGCGAAGTGCTGCTCTGCCAACACCGTCGTGGGCACCAGCATGGCCACCTGCTTGGCCTCACTGACGGCCAGAAACGCGGCGCGCAGGGCCACTTCGGTCTTGCCGTAGCCCACATCGCCGCACACCAGGCGGTCCATGGGGTTGGGATCACGCATGTCGGCCAGAACGTCGTCGATGGCCTGTTGCTGATCCGGCGTTTCCTCATAATCGAAATCCGCCACGAACTCGTCGAAATGGCCGTCCGCCTGACCATAGCCATGTCCGGCATTGATTTTTCGCTGGGCGTAGATTTTGAGCAGTTGACCGGCGATTTTTTCGGCCGACTTACGGACCTTTTCCTTGGCCCGCTCCCAGGAGCGCCCGCCCATTTTGTCCAGGGTGGGGAAGGTGCCCTCCACGCCCATGTATTTCTGGATCAGCCCCATGCGGTCGACGGGCAGATAGAGCCGGTCGTCGTCGCGGTAAACGAGAAGCAGAAAGTCGTTCACCATGCCTTCCAGGGAAAGCTTGACCAATCCTTCGTAGCGGCCGATGCCGTGCTCGGTATGAACCACCAGCTCACCCTGCTTGAGTTCGGAAAAGGTGAGCAGCTCACTGTGCACCCGTTTGGCGTGCCGGGAAGAGCGTTTGGCGCGAGAACCAAAAATTTCGGTTTCAGTGACGACGGCCATATGATCCGAGGGCCAGACAAACCCGCCTGACAGACGTCCTTTGCAAATAAGGACACCTTTGGGGCGCTGACCAAGGGGAAACGGTTGGCCGCGGTCGGCTTCGATTTTATAAGGGGCCAGAATCGAGGCCAGGCGGCCGGCCTGGCGGTCGGTTTCACAGACCATAACGGTGGTTCGGCCGGCTTCGGTTTGCTCGCCGACCCACTGCACCAGGGGCTGGGCGGGCGTCTCGCCCTTGCGCGCCTGGACCATGGCCAGCGCCAGGTCGCTGTTGTCTTCGATTCTGGCCTCCATGGCCGGGCCTTTTTCCGTGTTTGAAAGTGCAATCGGAGAGAGAAAGACGGCCCGATTTCCCACCAGGGCCTGCTCGATCTCGGGCCAGTCCAAAAACAGGGATTCGGGGGGCACGCAAAGCCGCTGTTCGGCCAGGGCCTTGTCGCAATTGATGCGCGCTTGCTGGGCGTTTTTATCGGCGGCCTGGGAAAGCTCGGCCGGGTTTTCGGCGACAATGACCGTGCCCTTGGGCAGGTAATCGAAAAGGGTGTCCATTCGGGGGTAGATCAGAGGCGTGAGGTTTTCGATGCCGGGGAAGACACCCTGTTCCCTGATGCGTTGCACCATGTCGCGAACCGCGGCCGGCGGAAGGTCGAGGTCAATGGCTTGTTCCCGCATGCGGTTGACGATTTCGTCCAGGCGATCCTTTTCCAGGGTGACTTCCTTGGCCGGCAGAATTACGGCTTCGTTTACCTGGTTCAGGCTGCGCTGGCTGGATGCCGAGAAAAAGCGGACGGTCTCGGCAAAATCCCCGAACAGTTCGATGCGCAAGGGGTTCTCGTACAAAGGAGAAAAAATATCGATGATGCCGCCGCGCACACAGAAATCGCCCGGTTCCTCGACAATCACCGTGCGGGTGTACCCCCCGGCCACCAGCTTGGCGATCAGACCTTCGGGATCAATCTCTTCCTCGGCGATGATCAGTTCGGCAAAATCGGCCAGCACGCTTTTGGGGATCAGGCGCTGGCGAAAGGCCGCGGCGGTGGTCACCGTGATTTGCGGGCCGGTACCCGCCACCAGACCGTAAAGCCCCTTGATGCGGCGCGCGGCTGTCTCGTTGTGATAGGCCATGAACTTGAAGGGCGACAGGTTGTAGGCCGGAAAGGTTGCGACCGGATCTTCGGTTTCGGCGTTGAAACAGGTGATTTCGGCGCAGCGCTGGTCGGCCTGCTTGGCTGATCCGACGATCAGCACCACCGGCCGCCCAAGCTGCCTGTTGATGGCCGTGGCCAGAAAAGCCGCGGCGCTGCCTTCAAATCCCGTTATGGTCAGGGGGCCGGGGCGTCGGTCGATGGCGCTCACCAATTCCCGGGATACTAATTGATTCTGAGTTTGATCTGAAAACAAAGTATAGGTCTTTCCGTCGTACCTGATTTAGGTATTGCCAAGGCAGGAGCGTTAAAAAATAGGCAAGCCTGCCGGGATTTTTCATGTGGCCTCTTTTTAAGGGATAAAATGGTGATGATCAATGATTTATCGGTGGAATGATTTCGGGAGATTCACCTCACATGGTTGGTAAGAAGACAGAGCATTGGTTAAAATTGTTTGGGTTGATAAATATCTGAATAGTGCTTTGGTGCAAAGATAAAAATGAACCTATCGGGATAGGGCGTCGCCTCGCGGTTTACAGCGGAACGAAGATTCTTTACCTATGGCACGGTTGGCAAACAGCTACCCCCGAATGCCAAATTTTTCACAATAATCGGCATTCTTGATCATCGGCGGCCGTTCGTAAGCCTCCAGGGTGAATACCTCGGGTTCGAGGCTGTCGTCGACCAGGTGGAACTGAATCATTTCATCGAACACGTCCTGTTTCAACGCAATCAGGTCAAGATCCTGCAATCGCTTCAAAAATGTCTTGACGATCACGAATGCCATGCGGCCCAGCGCTTTGGTGGACTGGTTTTTGTGGACGCGCCGATCCAGGTCGACCTGGGACATCACCGCCAGTCCCCATTCGGAGAAAATGTCGATCAGCATCCCCGTTTCCACGCCATAGCCGATGTGAAAGGGGATCTTCTCGAAAATATCGCGATAGCCTGCATATTCGCCGGATAGCGGTTGGATGAACTGGGTCAGGTCCGGCATGAAAAGCGAAAACAACGGACGGGTGACCAGCTCGGTTACGCGGCCGCCGCCCGTTGGCCTGAGCTTTTCGTCTCCCATGGCGATGGGGCGATCATAAAACGCCTTGGTGAAACGGATCGTGTCCGAAAGCAGGAGCGGGCCGATCAGACCGTAGGCAAAGCGGTGGTGGATGTTTTTGATGTCCGCGTCGATGTAAATAATGATATCGCCCCGGGTGACATACAGCGCCTTCCACAAATTTTCGCCTTTGCCGCGATAGGAGGGCAGCTCCGGAAGAATGTCGTCCGCCTTGTAAACCGTCGCGCCGTAATCCCTTGCAATTTTGCGGGTCTGGTCCGTCGATCCCGAGTCGACCACCACGATCTCGTCCAAAAGCGGGTAGCGGAGCATCAGCTCCGACTTCATGATCACGATCTCTTTGGCGATGGTCCGTTCCTCGTTGAGGGTGGGCAGACACAGGGAGATGGAAAGATTTTTACGGCGCTTGGCTTCGACCAATACGCCAAGATCTTTGAAAGCACTATGGTGAAAGGTATTCGTGGTGACCCAGGTTTTATTCATGGCTGCACAATCCCCTGTCCATGGCCGTTATCAAGGCCGGTATCTGGGCGATGCCCTTGAACATCGGTTCGATCTCAACCTTCGTGCCGCCCTGGTGGTGAATGTTTTCCCGGGTGAGCCCCAGGGTGATGGCCGGCACCCCCTTTTGAAGAAAGATCGACAAGGCGGTTTCGCTGGGCTGGCTGACCGCCTCGATACCCAGACGGTACAAAATTCGCGCTGCGCATTTAACCAGCGGATGATTATAGGCCAGTTGGGTGGAATTGAGGTTGCTGATGCACTTCAGTTTCAAATCCACGGCAAAGGCCTGGTTGATGCCGTTGACGATGTCCTTGATCTCCTTGTACAAGCCTCTGACCATCTCATCGGAATCGCTGCGGATTTCAAAACCGATGCTGGCGTCGTAGGCCTCCTTGCCGTGATTGTATCCGCCGGCGATTTTGCCGATCACGATCTGGGTGCGTGGTTTTTGCGGTAGCCTGAGTTTGAGGATGGCGTTGATGACTTCGTGAATGATCAAAATGGCATTGGGTTGGTAATTGCGGTCCATTTTCTTTTGGGAGGCGATGCTGCAACTGATTTCCCCCCGGATCATCCCATCGGAATAGTAGTTCAAACGGCCCAGCTCGACGCTTTCCAGGCAAACCGCGCCCAGCACGGGCGTTGACCAGCGCTTTAAAAGATGGCGGATACCCTTGAGGTTTCCCGGCCCCAGGGAGTGGACCGGTGCGATAAGAACAATGTCGGATTCAAAGGAGAGGTTCAGGTGCCGGAAAATTTCAGGCAGGGACGCCAGAACGCCCACCGCCGCAGAGTTGTCCGATACCCCCATGCCGCTGATGGTTTTATCGGTTACCGTATAGAGCGTATTGGTGGCGGATTCGCAAAAGGTGTCCAGATGGGCGACAATGAAAATGGATGCGCGGCTTGGCGATTGGCCGTGAATCACTCCGATGGGATTGCCGAAATCGTCGATGGAGCACTCGTCCACCTGGAAATCGGCAAGGCGCTCGACCAGACATTCGGCGCGGCGCCCCTCCCTGAAGGTGGGGGCGGGAGTCTGGCCGATCAGCACGATGTTGCTGATGACGATTTCCCGGATATCGCGGATTCGATCCACGAACTCGGGGATTCGGTTCAATATGTTTCCCATGCATTCCTCATTGGCGGTGTTTCCCCGTGACCCGGTCGGCAGCAGTTGACGAAGCTCGGTGACAATCAGGTCCGGCTCGACTCCTTTTACACGCGCTTCGGTTTCACGCATCCTCAACGAGCGTTGATCACCGGCGAAAAGGGCCGTTATAAACCCGGCAAGGGCGGCGGGATGGATATCGTTGAGCATGTCGTTGCCGACGAAAAGGGCCTTTTCGGCCGGCAATCCCATAGCGGCAAGCGCTTTGGCGGCCCGTTCGAACAAGGCTGGCGACGGCTTGGCATGACCTTCCCGAAAGGAGTAGAAACAAAGCTTGTCGTCAAAAATATCCGCTTTAAAAAACCAGTCCAGCAGAAGCGGGGTGTAAAACTGCGCGTTGGAGACGATCCCCATGGGGATGCGAGCCGCCTGGCAGGCATGGGTCAGTTCCATGGCCCCCGGCATGACGTAAACCGGGTTCACCGCCAGCTCAAATGCCAGCGCCAACGATTTCAGGCGCCTCATATCCTGAATGCCGGTGATTGTTTGCCAGATTTCCAGAATGTCCACCTCGGGGCGGTCGATTCCGCGATTGCGCTCGAGTCGATGCCACTCGTGGATGGTTTGCTCGAGTCGATCCTGGATGCGGACCGGGGAATCGGCGATGCCGTGGCGGCCAAGAATGTCGGCAATTATCTGTACCTGCGCCTGTGATTCGGCCGGTCGGGTTTCGACAGGCTCTCCGGCGCTGCTGATCAAAAGAGTGCCATAGACATCGAAAATCATGGCCGAGACCGGTTCAAGCCGCCTCAAATCCGCCTGGAAACCGGTCGGTATCGGTTTCATGGGCGTAATCGATTGTTTTATCAAGGTCTTGAGATCATCCATGATTCCACCTCAATAACGAAAAACGGTCCGTCTTAAAAAACGCGGAAAACAGGGCCGCCTTGTCGATGCGTTGTCGGACGGGGCGCTGGACCACCCGGTCGTGGATTCGTCTTAACCGCTCCCCATACCCATTTATGGAGTACCGCCCGGCGACCGCCTGCCGGTTACGCGCGATAACCGCTGGCGGCGCCAGCTTGGTTTCCAACGCGTCGAGCCAGGGGTTCAGCTCAATCAGGGTTTGCCTGCGGGATGGGTTTTCGAGGAGCGTGCCGAGCACCTGACATTGAAAACGCTCGTCCAGGATGCCGAAGTCGATCGACTCACCGATCGTCAGTTGTTCAAAGGCCGCGGCCACCGTTTCCGCTTCCATGGGATGATTAAATGCCCGCGCCGCGACCAGCACGGCGTTCTGCCACCGGACCGCCAGTTGATCGGTATCGAACCAGGCCAGCGGAATATCGATGCGGGGGTAAAACCCTTCAAGCTCGACGCCTTGGAATTCAATATCCCTGCATACGCCGTCGATCCGGCGGCCGAGAACCGGAAGACCTGCAGTCCAGGGTTCAAGAAAGGCATAACCGAACCCTTCGGCGACGCTGGTGGTGATTACAAAGGGCGCTTCGGCCAGAAGCCGATCAAAGGCGGTTTGGCGGCCCGCTTCAAAATCCACGGGCAACTGATGCATGCGCGTCCAATCCACCCATTGCCGGTAGGGCTTGTAATCCGCCGGGCTGTTGGGCGGCTGGGTAATCGCCAGGCGTTGGCCGTCCTTGAAAAACAGGGAGAGAAGGATCGCCTCGCCAATGTTCTTACGCCGAATGGCCCGCACCGGATAGAGCACTCGGTTGCCGACGGTTGCCCCGCCGCCGGTGGCGGTCAGGGGGGACACGGCGTTGGGAAGCAGGTGCAGCCCTTCCTCTTTCAATCCGGCCCGCAGCAGAAATTCCTTGTCCCGGGAGTTGATGACGCCATAGTGGCAGTCGGCCGGGTAGGGCGCCTCGAAGCGGCAGTCGGCCCGGCCATCTTCTGCAAAATCGTGGATTTGCAGGAACAGCGGTATCCCCATGCGCTGGAGCCGGTTGATGATTTCCAAAAATCGGGCGTTTTTGGCCAGGAGCGGATTATGGATGTGCAGGATGTCGCAGCCGCCGGGCCATACACGGTTAATTGCCTTCTCCACCGCTTCGGCAACCGCATCCGACGATTCGCAAGGCCTGTCCGCTTGATCGTACCCCAGCCCGGGGATCTCCATGATGGGGCAGGGCCATTCGGCCCCGGCCCGGTCGCCGGTCAACACCAAGCAGCTCTCTTGCAGAGCGCCCACCTGGTGTTTCAGAACCGTGGTTACCCCACCGGTTTTAAGATGATAGTGAATGAAGGCGATTTTCATTGCAGCCACAAAACGCCGTAAGCCGGCAGTTTAATGTTCTTTGCATCGAAGGTTTTGCCACTCAGCAGATCTTTGCATTCCAATTTTAAAGGTGCGTCCGGTAGTGCAACCGTGACCGGCCGGGCCGAAAAATTGGTCAGCGCATGAATACTCTGGTCAGACGCGGTGCGTTTGACGCCGAAAACGCGCTCGTCCAGGTCGAGAACCCGCATGGCGGCATCCGGAGCAAAGGCCGGCTGGCGGCGGCGGATACGCAGCATTTCCAGATACGGGAAAAAAATGCGGGAGCGCCGGCTGGTCGGGTCGGCCAGCTCGGCCGAGATTGTATCCATCTGCAACTGCGCCCGGTTGATGGTTCGTGCGCGTCCGGTAATCCGGACACCCTCTGTCCAGTTCGTGCTTCCCAGAAGACTGTGCAGGTAAATCGCTGGCACACCGGCCAGTACCAGCGCCGTCGCCTGGGATGCCAGAAAGCGGGGGATCTGCTGCTGGTCTTCGGGCTTTTCAGGATCTTTCAACGCATCCAGATAGGTGATGTTGAGCTCATAGGGGCTTGCCGTGCCGTCGGGATTGTTCTTGGTGGAAACCCGTCCCCCGTTTTGCACGACCCGATCAGCCAGCCAGGAGATTTCCGATGGCGGCAGAATCCCTTCCAGGGGGCGCACCCCCACACCGTCGTGGGAGGCCGTGAAATTGAAAAAGGTCGTTGTCGCCGAGGGCGTTTCAAGCGTCGCCGCCCATTGGGAAAAACGCGTCGCTGTTCCCGTGCAGAGGCCGTGTAGCAACAGCGGCGGCAGCGTGAAGTTGTAAACCATTTGTGCCATGTCCTGGCCATTGCCGAAGTAGGCGATGTTCTCCTCGTGGGGCACGTTGGTTTCTGTAACCAGGGCTACGCCAGGGGCGATGCGATCAAAAATTTTGCGAAACAGCCGAACCACATCAAAGGTCCGGGGCAGATGAATGCAGCTCGTGCCGATTTCTTTCCACAGGTAGGCGATGGCATCCAGACGGATCAGGCGCGCGCCGTTGGAAACGTATAGCAAAAGCGCATTTACCATCATTTCCAGAACGTCCAGGCTTTGATAATTAAGATCGATCTGATCGTCGCTGAAGGTGGTCCAGACCCACACCTTTTCTCCGGATTTTTTTTCGAAGGGCGTCAGAAGCGGCAGTGCCCGTGGCCGGGTGACGGCCGACAGATTCGTGCCCGGTTCGATCTCGATGGCCAGCGTTTCAAACCCCGGCACGTCGTTCAGATAGTTTTCGAACCACCGGCTGCGGGCCGAGACATGATTGGCCACCAGATCGACCATCAGCTTGAAGTCGCCGCCGATGGCCCGGATGTCGGCCCAGTCTCCCAGATCCGTCCGAACCGCCGCGAAGTCGGTCACCGAAAAACCGTCGTCGGAAGAAAAAGGAAAGAACGGTAGGATGTGAACTCCCGACAAGATGCCGTGCAGGTGATCGATGCAGAATCGACGTAGCGTGGAAAGGGGGCGTTCGCCCTCGCGCAAAAGGGTGTCTCCATAGGTTATCAAAACTGCGTCGGTAGCTGTGAAATCTGACTTTGCGCGGCTTGCCGACGATTTGGGACAAGCATCGAGAAGCGCTGTCAAGCGGGCAAAGGCGGCCTCTCCTTTTCGATCGCCATAAATTCGTTGAAGGATGGACTGCATCAAACACCTCTTGTTTGTTGACATCCGTTGCTATTTGATGTCTGCTTTTTAAAATGGTTTGAACAGTGTTGCCTTAATAAAACAACACAGGAGGCAAAAATGTACATTCCCTTCGAGAAGGTCCACCACATCGGCTTTGTTTCAACCCGTTTTGCCGGGACCGACGGCGTATCTCTGGAGACAGAGAAATGGGCGCGGGTTTTTGAAAAAAAAGGTTTAAAATGCTTCTATTTTGCCGGCGAACTGGATCGTGATCCGGCGTGCTCGTTGCTCGAGCCCAGAGCTCATTTCATGGAACCGGATATTCGCAGGATATTCAATACGGCGTTCGGGGTGAATGCCAATAGGGCGCGCAGTCGAGCGCTGACGAACGATATTTACGAGATTAAGGAGTATCTGAAAGATAAGTTATACGATTTCGTGGATCGATTCAACATCGATCTTCTGGTGCCGGAAAATGCGCTGACCATTCCGCTGAATATTCCCCTGGGCGTGGCCATCACCGAACTGATCGCCGAAACGGGGCTTCCCTGCATCGCCCACCACCATGATTTTTTCTGGGAGCGCCAGGCGTTCAAGGCAAATTCGGTCTGGGACTACCTCAACATGGCCTTCCCGCCGCACCTTCCGACCATCCGCCATGTGGTCATCAGTTCGTCGGCAGACAATCAACTCTCCTTGCGAACCGGAATCTCGGCGACGATTATCCCCAATGTCATGGATTTCGACAACCCGCCACCGCCGCCGGATGATTATTCCAGTGATGTCCGCCAGGCCCTGGGGCTGACGGAAGACGAAAAATTGATCCTGCAGCCCACCCGGGTCGTGAAAAGAAAAGGCATCGAAAACGCCATTGAACTGGTGAGTCGGCTGGAGATGAAGGCCCGCCTGGTGATTTCCCATGCCTCCGGTGACGAAGGGCATGACTATGAGCAACGGGTCATGGACTATTCCAGGCGCATGGGCGTGGACACCATCTTTGTTTCGGAAATCATTAACGACAAGCGAGGCACCACAGCTGACGGCCGCAAGATCTACACCCTGGAAGACATTTACCACCATGCCGATTTTGTTACCTATCCATCCACGATCGAAGGCTTTGGCAACGCTTTTCTGGAGGCGATCTATTTCCGTAAGCCGATTCTGGTCAACCGCTATTCGATCTACAGCTTCGATATCAAACCCGAGGGATTCAAGGCCGTCGAAATTGACGGTTACGTGACGGAAGATACGGTCGCCGAGACACGCGAATTGCTAAACTCGGAATCCTTGCGGCACGAAATGGTCGAAAACAATTATGCGCTTGCGCAAAAAATTTATTCCTATACCGTATTGAACGATAAACTGATGAATTTGATGATTTGATGGCGGATGGCCGAGCCCGCTCACATGGAAGGATGATTCGATAACCTCATGAACTGGATTACCGGTTGTATTCTCTTTTTTCTATTGGCAGATTTTGTGTTGAACCTGGTGGCTGACAATTTGAATCTTGCGGCGGTAAAAGATGAGATCCCGCCCTCTTTCAAGGATGTGTTCGACCCCGACAAGTACCGCCAGTCCCAGTCCTATCTGCGGGTCAATACCCGTTTCGGGCAGGTGGTGGGTACCATCGATCTTCTGATTTTACTTATCTTCTGGTTTTGCGGCGGATTTGCCTTCATGGACCGCTGGGCGCGCTCCCTTGGCTGGGGGCCGGTGGTCACGGGAATTGTCTATATTCTGGCGCTGGCCGGTTTGAAGGCCGCTGTCGGTCAACTGCCCGGCCTTTACCATACCTTCGTGATCGAAGAGCGCTTTGGATTCAACAAAACCACCCTGGCCACATGGATCAAGGATCGTATCAAAGGTCTTGGCCTGGCGCTGGTCCTGGGGGTTCCCCTGCTTGCCGGGGTGCTTGCCTTTTTTCAGTATGCCGGCGCGTTCGCCTGGCTCTGGTGCTGGGGCCTGGTGACGCTTTTTTCCCTGGTTGTCCAGTTTGTGGCCCCCACGTGGATCATGCCTTTTTTTAATAAATTCAAGCCGCTCGAGGAAGGCCAATTGAAAGACGCCATCATGGATTACGCCCGGTCCATCGGCTTTTCCCTGGACAATATCTTTGTCATGGACGGATCCAAGCGCTCCTCGAAATCCAATGCATTTTTTACCGGTTTCGGGCGCCATCGCCGCATCGTTTTGTTCGATACGCTGATCGAGAACCACACCAGCGAGGAGTTGGTTGCCGTGCTGGCCCATGAAATGGGGCATTACCGGCTGCGGCACATCATCAAAATGATGGGGATCGGCATCTGCCAGGCCGGAGTTCTGTTTTATCTTCTCTCTTTCTTTATCCATGCACAGGCTTTGTTCGACGCCTTTTACCTGGAGCAGCCCTCCATCCATGCCGGGCTGATCTTCTTCGGCATGCTCTATGCGCCCATCGACTTTTTCCTGGGGCTCATCGTCCAGAACCTGTCGCGCGTGCATGAGTACGCCGCCGACCATTTTGCCGTCACCACCACCGGCCACCGTCGGCCGATGATCGACGCCCTGAAAAAACTCAGTGTTCACAACCTGTCCAACCTGACACCGCATCCGTTTTATGTCTTTTTGAATTACTCCCACCCGCCGGTGCTGCAGCGCATTGAGGCGATTGAAAGGGCACGTGTCTAAAAACAAAACGCCGGGCTGAAAAAGGATGTTTTCTTTTCAGCCCGGCGTTCATTTTTTTTGTGTTGGGTATTTTACGGTTCCTGAATCAGCATGGTCGAGGGATCGAGCACCTGGTCCGCGCCCTGGGCGTGGCCGTCGGCACCTTTCAGGCAGCGGATATGAATGGTCTTGCCCTCCGGCTGAAGCTGGATGGCGCAATCGAACAAATCGGCCACCGGTTCAAGCTGAATGGGAAGTCCGCTGGCGCCGGGCGCTTCATGGCGGTGAGTGGTAACCGTAAACCACAGATGCAGCCGGTTTTTAAGCGAAAATTCCTTCAATCCCTCCAGCGGGGCGCGTAGCTGCTCGTCAAAGGGCAGGCCGTCGATAATCACCATGTGGGGGTTGAAAATCTGCTGCTCGGTCAGGTCCTTGACGCGTTCTCCCAGTTTGGGAACGCTGAATCGGTCCACCTTGAAGGTCATGATAAAGCGGTTGATCTGAATCGACTCCCAAAGCTCTTTTAACTGGCGGACATGGTATTGGTGGGTCAGTGCGCCGAATACCTCCTGATACCAGAGGGAGACCTTTTCGACCGGATCATCCAGGCTGACGTGGAGCACGTTTTTGTCCTGCAACATGGTATTGAGGGCCACCTGAACGATCAGGGCCGTTTTACCCACGCCGGCCCGGGCCATCACGGCGCCGAAACCGCCTTCCGGCATAATGGCTTCATTTTCCCGTCCCATCAACCTCAAGGGGTTGCGGAGGATAAGATCGTTTTTAAGCATATTCAGGCTTCTCTCCTTTAATTTTATAACCATGGCCCGGGGAAACAGTTTCTCGCGCCAGTTATCGGCGTTCGAGATGTCTGTTGTCGGTGGGCGGCTGGCTGAAGTTGTGGTTGGTTGTTTGACGGCCCATTGCCGGGCCGTCCGCCATTCTTCCGTATCTTCCCTGTCGATCACAGAACCCATGTGGCTCCTTTGGTACCTGAAAAAAATGGCTACCGGGTTCCGGATCAGGCGACGCTCTTTTTCTCTTCCTGCTGCTTTTTGGCAATTTCTTCGGCAATGGCTCGCGGCACCTGACGGTACAGGGCGAATTCCATGGTGAACTGGGCCTTGCCCTGGGTCAGGGAGCGTAGCACCGTCGAGTAGCCAAACATTTCGGAAAGCGGCACCTGGGATTCGATTACGCACATGGGACCTTCTTCCTGGGAACCGACGATCATTCCGCGCCGTTGGTTCAGGGAACCCATGACCGGCCCCTGATATTCGGTGGGGGTTTCCACGGCCACCTTCATGATCGGCTCGTGGATCACGGCCGCGGCCCTGCCGTAGCCCTCCAGGAAAGCCCCGCGGGCAGCGGCCTGGAAGGCCATGTCCGAGGAGTCCACGCTATGGGAGGCGCCGTCGTTGATCACGACCTTGACGCCGGTGACGGGGAATTCCATCTTGGGCCCCTTGGCCAGACAAAGGCGGAAGCCCTTTTCACAAGCGGCAATGAACTGTGTTGGAATGGAACCGCCGGTGACTTCATTGACGAATTCGAAATCCTCGCCTTCCAGGGGTTCCATGTAGCCCGCCACACGGCCGAATTGACCGGAACCACCGGTCTGCTTTTTATGCGTGTAGTTGAATTCGGCCCGTTTGGTGATGGTTTCGCGGTATGCGACACGAGGCGCGCCGGTGCTCACCTCGGCCTTGTATTCCCGGCGCATGCGCTCGATGTAAACCTCAAGATGCAATTCGCCCATGCCGGAAATAATGGTGTCGCCGGTCTCGTCGCTCACATAGGTGCGGAAGGTCGGATCTTCCTTGGAAAAGCGGTTCAACGCCTTGGACATGTTGATTTGGGCCTTGTTGTCCTTGGGGACAATGGCCAGGGAAATCACCGGTTCGGGAACGTGCATGGAGGTCATGGTCAGGTTCACGTTGGGATCGGCGAAGGTGTCTCCCGAGGCGCAGTCCACGCCGAACAGAGCGCCGATATAACCGGCGGAAATCTTCTCGATGTCCTCCATCTGGTTCGAGTGCATGCGTACGAGGCGACCGATTTTGATCTTGCGGCCGGTGCGCACGTTGATTACCGTGTCCCCCTTGGCAAGTTGCCCCTGGTAGACGCGGATGTAGGTGAGCTGGCCGTACTGGCCGTCTTCCAGTTTGAAGGCCAGGGCCACGGTCGGCTTTTCGGTATCGGAGGAAAGCGAGATTTGGGCCTCGTCCTGACTGAGATCCAGGGCATGGTTCTCAACATCGTCGGGGCAGGGAAGCAGCTGGGTTACGGCGTTCAACAAGGGTTGGACCCCTTTGTTTTTATAGGCGGAGCCCATGAATACCGGTGTAATCTTACGTTCCAGGGTTCCCTTCCGCAGGGCGTCGATGAGCAACTCCTCGCTAATGGGCGCCTCTTCCAGTACCGCTTCGGTCAGTTCATCGGAGAATATGCTGGCGGCGTCGAGCAGCGCCTCCCGTTTTTCCGTGGCCTTGTCCATGAGATCTGCCGGAATTTCTTCCTCGCGAAGATTTTCTCCGTTATCGCCGTCAAAATAGATGGCCTTCATGGAAACCAGGTCGACGACGCCTTCGTGGTCCGCTTCGAGCCCGATGGGGATCTGCATGGCAACGGCATTGTGGCCCAGCTTTTCCTTGAGCTGTTTAATGACGCGGAGGGGGTTGGCGCCGCTGCGGTCGCACTTGTTGATAAAAGCGATGCAGGGGACATTGTAGCGTTTCATCTGCTGGTCCACGGTGATCGACTGGCTCTGTACGCCGCCCACGGAGCAAAGAACCAGGATGGCGCCGTCCAGAACGCGCAGGCTGCGCTCCACCTCGATGGTGAAATCCACGTGGCCGGGCGTATCGATGATGTTGATTTCGTGTTTGTTCCACTCGCAGTAGGTCGCGGCGGAGGCGATAGTGATGCCGCGCTCCTTTTCGAGTTCCATGGAGTCCATGGTTGCCCCGACGCCGTCCTTGCCTTTTACGTCATGGATGGCGTGAATCCGTTTGGTATAGAAGAGTATCCGCTCGGTGAGGGTGGTTTTGCCCGAGTCGATGTGGGCGCTGATGCCGATATTTCTGGTTTTGTCGATGCGTGTTGCCATGATGTCCTCTGGTTGCGAGCGTTTTATCGAACGCTCGTTTTTCTGCTTTAGTTCCCATCCAAAAATTCTCCCATTCGTGGACAGGCGCTCAAAGTATAATAAAAAAAGATCCCGCATTTGGCATTCATCGCACCAGATGAGGGACCTTTATCGACCCGACGTCACTGTACGGATGCTACTATAGTGCCCGCCCCATGGATGTCAATAAAAATTATTCTCTTAATTGGTTTCTAACAGGGTTTTTTTATGCGGACAAAGATCGTTGTCGCCTTGGGTTGACACGGCAAAAGGAAAAATAATCCCTGACGCGCATATTGACTGCGGCCATCAGGCAGTTTATGGATAAGAAGTAATTAATCGGGCAGGGCAGCGCTCATAAACGGCCAGGGCATGGCAGTCGAGATCCAAAAATGATAGAAAATCACCAAATTCATCAACTGAAGGCAGAGAACCGCAAGCTTCGAAAAAACTTACGTTTTCTCGAAAGGGAACAGGAACTCTGGCAAAAAATTCAGTTCATTACCAATGCGGCCGATCAACTGCTGACCATGATCGACCGCGAGTACAAATACGAAAGCGTCAATTGGGCCTATTGCCGGGCAAGGGGGCAGAAAAAATCCGACATCATAGGTAAAACCGTTGCCGAGGTGTGGGGAGAGGAACAGTTCCGGTCCGTTATAAAACCCACACTCGATCGATGTTTTAGCGGAGAGTCCACCAGCTACGAAGAGTGGTTCAAATTCGACGGGTTCGAATTGCGCTGTTTTCAAGTGACCTATACGCCTTATCCGACGGGCGGCGGCAAGGTCACCCATGCCGTGGTCGTCACCCATGACATCACCGCCAGGAAGCAGGCCGAAGACAAACTTAAGGAGGCGCACGAACGTCTGGAACGCCGGGTGGAAGAACGCACGGCGGCCCTTGAGCAGGCCAATGCTAAGCTCAGAAGTGAAATCGAAGAGCGCAAGCGCGCCGAAAAGGCCCTGCGCGACAGCGAGGAGCGTTACCGGAACGTTTCGCGGGACATGCCGGCCATGGTCTGCCGGTATTTACCCGACGGCACGCTGACATTCGCCAATACGAGATTTTTCAATCATTTCCATGTGTATAGCCAGACGATCGACCCGACCAATATTTTCGATCTGTTCGACGAAAAAGAGAGACAGTGCAAAATAGAGCGGCTCAACAACCTGCGGCCGGACAAGCCCATGGTTACCTACGAGCAATCCACCTGCCTGGAAAACGGAGACCTTTTGTGGCGTCAATGGACGGACCGCGCTCTTTTCGACGAACGGGGCGTGTCCCTGGAATATCAAAGTGTCATCATTGATATCACCGAAAAGAAGAATCTCGAGGGCAAGCTCCAGCAGGCGCAGAAAATGGAGGCCATCGGTACCCTGGCCGGCGGTATCGCCCATGATTTCAATAATCTTCTCATGGGTATTCAGGGCAATGTTTCACTGATCTGTCTGGATCTTCCCCATCAGCACCCCTTGTACGAAAATATCCACAGCATAGAAGAACTCGTGGAGAGCGGCGCCAATTTGACCCGTCAGCTTCTGGGGTTTGCCCGGGGCGGCAAATATATTGTCAAACCGGTCGATCTCAACGAAGTGGTTTCGAAGACCGCCAAGCTGTTCGGCCGCACGCGCAAAGCTATTCGGATTCACGAAAAATACGCATCGGATGATTGTGTTGTGCTTGCCGATCGCGGGCAGATCGAACAGGTTCTGATCAATCTGTACCTGAACGCCTGGCAGGCCATGTTCGAAAAGGGCGATCTTTATCTTGAAACCGAAATCGTCAGGATCGGCAGGGAGTTTGTCAAGCCGTTCGAAGTAAAAATCGGCAACTATGTGCGGGTATCGGTGACCGACAACGGCAAGGGCATCGAGCCGGACATCGCCGACCGTATTTTCGACCCCTTTTTTACCACCAAGGGGTTTGGCCATGGCTCGGGGCTCGGGCTGGCCTCGGTATTCGGCATCGTTAAAAACCATGACGGCATCGTGGATTTCGAAACCCGCCTGGGCAAAGGCACTACCTTCAATATCTACCTGCCGCTCTCCGGTGGAACCGATGAAAAACCCCGAATATCGACGGTGGGCATCATAAGCGGCCCGGAGACCATTTTGCTGGTGGATGATGAGCCGTTCATTCTGGATGTGGGCGAAAAGATGCTCAACAAGATGGGCTACACCGTGCTTCGGGCCTCCTGCGGGGAGGAGGCGCTGAAAATCGTCGAAGATCCGCGCTTCACGATAGAACTGGTTATTCTGGATATGATCATGCCCGATATCGGCGGCGATGAGGTTTACGACCGCTTGAAGGCATTCAAACCGGATATAAAGGTTCTGCTGGCCAGTGGAAACAGCAGGGAGGACGTGGCCGGCACTCTCGATAAGGGCTGCGACGGGTTTATCCAGAAGCCGTTCAGCATGGAAACGCTTTCGCATGCCATCCGAAAGGCCATCGACAGCCGGAAGGAGGGGGCGAGACCGGGGTGATTGTACGCTTTGTCACAGCAATTCTCGGCGAAAAAATTCATTCCGTAAATTCAGATAATCATAGACTTTCTCAAACTTATTTTTCGCACTGTTAATAATACGAAAACACCATAACCCACTGATATAGTTGCAAATAATTTTTGTCTAGACATCCGCCCTTTTTTGTTGTATGTTTTCAGTGGGTTACGGAAAGGCGGGCGGATGCATCAAAAAAAACATCTCAGCTTCTCTGCCATGCGAAAAAAAATGTCAGAGCGATTCAGGATGATCGATGATAGCCGACAAGAGGCTAAAGTCGATTATTGTGTGCATGACTGCCTGATGAGTGCCTTTGCCATGATGGTATTCCAAGACCCTTCCATGCTCGCCTTCCAGCGCAGGCTGGAAGAGTCGATACAACAAAACAACCTCAAAGCGCTTTTCCAAGTCTCATCCATCCCAAAAGATTCTCAATTGCGCGATGTCCTCGACGGTTTGTCGAACGAGTCCATCGATTGCATCTTCGATGACCTGTTCAGCGGCCTACAGCGCGGGAAGCATTTGGTGCACTATCAAGTCCTCGATGGTTACTATCTGGTAGCCATTGACGGCTCTGAATATTTTTCTTCAGAAAAAATCCATTGTCCCCATTGCCTGATCACAAAATCGAAAAAGAAAACCCGATACCACCATCAGATTCTTCAAGCCGCAATGGTTCATCCGGATAAAAGGCATGTTATTCCCTTTGCACCCGAGCAGGTCGCCAACACCGACGGTACGGAAAAGCAGGACTGTGAAATCAATGCCGGCAAACGGTTAATTCGTGACCTGCGTAAACGTCATCCCAAGATAAAATTCATTATCGGTGGCGATGGGTTATACTCCAAGCAGCCTTTCATCGATGAGGCCAAACAGGAACGGATGTCTTTTATTTTGGTGGCGAAACCGTCCGATCACAAAATCCTTTTCGAATGGGTCAATGAACTGACCCAATTGGGCGAAGGTGGCCATCTGACTATCGATGCCCCATCCAACGATCGCTGTCACACCTACCGTTGGATCAACCAGGTTCCTTTAAACGGGACGAAAGATGCCGACAACGTAAACTTTTTTGAATACCAGATTGTCAAAGACGGAAAAACAACCTATCGAAATAGTTGGGTGACCGACATCTTCATCGATGAAAAAAATATCAAAGAGTTAGTGCGGTGCGGACGCGCCCGCTGGAAAATTGAAAACGAGACTTTTAACACCCTGAAAAATCAAGGTTATCATCTCGAGCACAATTTCGGTCATGGAAAAAACAATTTGTCGATGATCTTTTTCATCCTCAACCTACTGGCTTTTTTCTTCCATCAGATTTTCGAATTGACCGATCCTTTATATCAAAAATGCCGTGGCAAATTCAGTTCCCGTAAAGAATACTGGAATCAACTACGCTGTACATTCCGCATTTTGATTTTCAGAAGTTGGGACCATCTTTTGACCTATCTTTTCGATCCACCGATGTTGGAGCCCCCTTAACTTCAATTCAGTCCATCCATGTTACCCCCCCCTATAATCCGGTTTTTCTTTCTGCCGGCGACGCACAGCTACGACCAAATTCTATCGAACAGGCAATAAGAATACTCATGGCCAATCTTTGCGGCCGGCATTGTGCTGCTCAACTGACAAATTTCCATCAATCTGCCTTGGCGATTCGCCCCTCTTTAACAATTTACGTGTTCAGCGAGAATTGCTGGCTTTGTCATTACGCATTTGACATTTCCCGTTTTCTTGAGTTAAGAGTCAAAGCTTTTCCGTGATATTTTCAGGAGGAAAACACAGTGAAAAGAGATTTTCTGCACGTCACCGATTTCACCGCCGACGAAATTCATGCCACCTTTGACCTTGCCCGGGAAATCAAGGCCCGTTTCAAACGGCGCGAGGACTACAAGCCCTTCAAGGACCACAGCATGGCCATGATCTTCGCCAAGCCTTCGGCGCGGACACGAATCTCCTTTGAAACGGGGTTTTTTCGGATGGGCGGTCACGCCCTTTACCTGGGGCCTTCGGACATTTCCATCGGCAAACGCGAAGCGGTCAAGGACATCGCCCGGGTCATCTCACGGTATAACGATGTAATCATGGCTCGCCTGTTCGACCACGCCCACATTCTGGAGCTTGCCGAATATGCATCGGTGCCGGTGGTCAACGGCCTGACCGACTACAACCACCCCTGCCAGATCATGGCCGACGCGCTCACCATCCTGGAGCATCGCGGTCACCTGAATGATCTCAAGGTGGTCTATGTGGGGGACGGCAACAACATCGTGCACTCCTGGCTGAATCTGGCCGAGCGTCTACCCTTGCATTTTGTCTGCGCCTGCCCGGAGGGCTATTCTCCGGATGCAAAAACCGTTGCCGCGGCCGAGTCGGCCGGTTTGTCGCGTATCGAAATCAGCCATGATCCCAAAACAGCGGTCAAGGACGCCGATATCGTTTACACCGATGTCTGGGCCTCCATGGGCCAGAAGGACCAGGCCGAGCAGCGAAAAAAGCGGTTTCAGGGGTTTCAGGTCAACGAAACGCTGATGGCCGCCACGGGCAGGAAGGAAACCCTGTTCATGCACTGCCTGCCCGCCGAGCGCGGGGTGGAAACGACCGACGCGGTCATGGAATCTCCGGCATCCATTGTTTTCGACGAGGCTGAAAACCGCATGCACGCCCAAAACGCGATTTTATTGAAGATCTGCGGCAAGGCTTGAACCAAGATATAAATCATTCAACCCGTGGGAACGATCTATCCCCCATTTATAGGAGAATTGCGCGATGACAGCCTTCCCCCTTTCGCACGTCGTCGAATCCCAGCAGTTTGACCGGGATCTTCTGGACCTGGTGTTTCGTACCGCCGATACCATGAAAGCCGATATGGCCGGGCCGCGCGATTTTTCCAAGGCCCTGGACGGCAAAATCATGGCCTCGCTTTTTTACGAGCCGTCCACCCGAACGCGGTTTTCTTTTGAAAGCGCCATGCTGCGCCTAGGCGGCGCGGTAATCACAACGGAAAACGCCCGTGAGTTCTCCAGCGCCGCCAAGGGAGAGAGCCTGGCCGATTCCACGCGTATCATGAACGGCTATGCCGATGTGATTGTCATGCGCCACAACGAAGCCGGCAGCGCGGCCCGCGCTGCCGAAATATCCGAGATTCCGGTTATCAATGCCGGTGACGGCGCCGGGCAGCATCCCACCCAGGCGCTTCTGGATCTGTACACCATTGCCGACGCTTTCTCGGGTATTGATGGTCTGAAAATCGCCATGGTCGGCGATCTGCGCTACGGCCGAACCGTGCGCTCGCTTTCCTATCTGCTGGCCAAATATGGGGATGTCGAACTCGTTTTCGTTTCTCCGCCGGTGTGCAAGATGGAGGGCGACATAAAAGCCTATCTGGACAAAAACAACGTTTTCTGGCGGGAAGAGGCCGATCTGGACAGCATCGTGCCCGAAGCGGATTGCATATACATGACCCGCATCCAGAAAGAGCGCTTCCATGATCCCGAGGATTACCAGACCGCCGCGGGGAAATACATCCTCACCTCGGAGCGCGCGAATTGCATGAAACCCGAATCCATCATCATGCATCCGCTTCCAAGGGTGAACGAAATTCCAAAAACCGTGGACGACAACCCACGCGCCCGATATTTCGAACAGGCCAAAAACGGGCTGTTTATTCGTATGGCGCTGCTTTATTTGTTGTTGAATCAGGAGTAGAAAATAAAGAGAAGGCGCGGTTACCAATCGGTATCGGTATCGAAAAAAAGAAGGGACGATTTCGATGGCGATACCGATAGCGATGTTTGCCCACATGAGGAACTTGTGGGTTGCGGGGGGTCGCCTTGAAAATCATAGGATACCTTCGCTTAACACTTAAAACGTAACACTATTTCAACATGGACCACCATCACCATTACTGATCAAATTCCCCTATATATTGTGTCGTCCCGTCAAACAACCCCTCCAAATTGTGTTTTTCCTTTACAACCCCCCACCCAGGGTGCTAAATAAAAACCATTGGTGATCAACACACCTGTATTTCAGTAATCCTGTCGATCGAATCGATCCATTACCCAGGCGCCGTGAGCGCAAACATGGCCGTACTATGACTGGTCGGTAAGCTTCGTACAAGGGAGCGTATCTGGAAGCATGAAATTAAAAAAACTGGATATTATCGGCTTCAAATCGTTTTTCGAGAAAGCCAGCATCAACTTTCCGGCGGGCATCTGCGCGGTGGTCGGCCCCAACGGCTGCGGCAAAAGCAACATCGTGGACGCCTTGCGCTGGGTTATGGGTGAGCAGAGCATCAAGCAATTGCGGGGCAAGGACAAGGAAGACATCATTTTTTCCGGCGCCAGCGGCAAGCCCCCATTGAACATGGCCGAGGTTTCCCTGACCCTGGTCAACGATAACGGTGCCATGCCCGAGGAATTCCGCGATTTCAGCGAGGTGATGGTCACCCGGCGCCTTTATCGAAGCGGCGAAACAGGCTATCTGATCAACAAGCAACCCTGCCGTCTCAAGGACATCCACAATATTTTCATGGGCAGCGGCGCCGGCGCCCGCACCTATGCCGTGATCCAGCAAGGTAATATCGGCGCCATCACCGACGCCGGCCCCGACGAGCGCCGGGTCTTTATCGAAGAGGCGGCCGGGGTGACGCGCTATAAAATGCGCAAGACCGAGGCCTTGCGCAAGGTAAAGGCCACCAACCAGAATCTTTTGAGGGTCAAGGACATCATCATCGAGATCGAGCGCCAGATGGCGGGGCTGAAGCGTCAGGCCCAGAAAGCCGAGCGCTACAAGGCCCTGAAAGCCGAGGCCCGTCAAATCGATATTCGATTGATTCGTCACCAGGACGGTAACCTGGCCGCCAAAATGAAGGACGCCGGCGAGCTGCTCGAATCGCTCCAGGACGAGGACATCGGTCACAGCACGCAATTGAAACAGCTCGATGCGGCCATCGAGCAGATCAAGTTGCGTCGCTTTGAAAAAGATCGCACCATCGCCGATCAGAAATCCCGCAAATTCGAAATTCAACGCAAGATCGACCGCATGGAAGGGGACTTATCGCATCTGAAGACGGACCGTGAGCGACTGGCCCGCGAGGTCATCGAGCTTGAAACGGCCAGGACCGATCTGGAGGGCAAGAACCAGTCCATGGTCACGGAGATCGATCAGGTTCAGGAGCAACACGCCGGGTTGCAAACCAGAATTGGCGAGATCAAAGCCACCATTGCCAGGGAGAATGCCGACTCGTCCGGCCTGCGGGAGCGCATCGATACCTTGAACAAAACCCTCGACGCCGGCAAAAGCGATTTGATGAAAATGGTGGCCGAAGAGGCCCGCGTGAAAAATACCCACCAGAACGCGAGCAACAACCGGGAAACCCTCAAGCGGCGTCTCAAACGCACCGACGAGGAGGTTGCCCTGGCCGACAAAACCGCTCGTGAAGTGGCCAATCGCCGGGAGACCGCCGATGCCGAGCTGGCCCAGGTCAAAAATGATCTTCGCGAGCTGGACGAGCAGATCGCATCCTTGAAACAGGAACTGGACCGGGCCATCGCCGAGCTGTCGGCCCAGGTCAAGGCCACCCAAACCCTGGAGATGGAGCGCAACAAGGCGCGCGGCAGCCTGGCGGCCCTGAAAAAAATGGAAGCCAACCTGGACTGGTACAAGGATGGGGTCAAGGCCGTCTTCAAGGCGGCCCGGCGGGAGCCCGAAAACGTTGGGGACGCGCCGCACCTTGAGGGGATTGTCGGCCTGTTGGCCGATGTCATCGAACCGGCCCCATCCTACGAGACCGCCGTGGAAGCGGCCCTGGGCGAATCCCTGCAATACATTATGGTGGACGGGCAGCCGGCCGGTGCCGCGGCCATCGACTATTTGCAGCACAGCGAGAAAGGGCGGTGCGGGTTTCTTCCCGTGGGGGGCATCCGCCCCGTGGACGAACGCCCGGGTAAGCTGCCTGCTTCCGAGGCGCGCCTGATGAACCATGTCGCGGTCAAGGAGGGCTACGAGGAACTGGCTACGGCCATGCTCGGTCACGTGGCGGTGGTCGATACATTGGATGCGGCCCGGGCGCTTTACAACCGCAATGGCCGGGTGCAAACCGTGGTGACCCGTGGGGGGGATCTGCTTTCCCACCAGGGGATCATGATCGGCGGCAGTCCGGACAAGCTGTCGGGAATCCTGGCCAAGAAACAGGAACTCAAGGCCCTGACATCCCAATGTGAAGCCCTGGACGAGAAAGTGAACGCCGCCCAGACCGCCCAGGCCGACATGGAGGCCCGGGTGCGAAATCTGGAAAAGCAGCACCAGGAGACCATCGCCGAGCGCGCCGATGCCGCCCAGGACGCCATGGAGGCGGAAAAAGCCCTGTACCGCGCCGACGAAGACCTTAAAAACGCCCGCCGCCATCTGGAAATCGTGCGCCTTGAGCAGGAACAACTGATGGGCGAGGAGATGGATCTGGACGACGAGCTCCAGCGTACGAACGCCTTGCTTGAAACCATCGCCCGGGAGGTTGCCGAGGCCCAGGAAACCGTGGCCCGCACCTCGGTCGAGATCGACGAGACCGCCGCTCAAATGGAGGCTTACAACCAGCGCATTGTCGATCTGAAGCTAAACCTCACTTCGGCCACGGCCAACCTTGACAACTGCGCCGGCACCCTGCGCCGCCTGAAGGATTTCCAGGCGGACAGCACCCGCCGGTTGGAACAGCTGAAACGTGAGATTGCCGCCAAAATTGAAAAACGGGACGGCACCGGCAAACGCAACGAAATTCTGACCCGCGATTTGGGCGCGCACTACGACGCCCTCAACGAGCTGGATGCCCGCCTGAGCGCCGATGAGAAAGCCTTTGGCGAGATCGATGCCCGCCTGAAGCAAAACGATGCCCAGGTTTCTCAGATTCAGACCAAGCGCGAGTCTTTGAACCAGAAAATCCGCATGCTGGAAATGGATCTGGCCGAAAAGCGCATCAAACGCGAAAGCCTGGAAAACCGCTGCCAGGAATACTACCACTGTGCCATCGCCGAGCTTGGCGACAAGATGGATGGAGAAAACGAAGAGGACCATCGTAGCCCCGCCGACCTCGAAAAGGTACTTTCCACGCTGCGCCACAAAATAAGCACCATCGGCGACGTCAATCTGGAAGCCATCCGGGAGTACGAGGAGCAGAAAGAGCGCTTTGATTTTCTGTGCGAGCAGCGCGACGATCTCCTCAAGGCCATTGACGGCCTGCACAAGGTGATCCGCAAGATCAACCGCATTACCCAGGAACGATTTCTGGAGACCTTTGAACGCATCAACGAAAAACTCCAGGAAGTATTCCCACGCCTGTTCGAAGGCGGTACGGCCCGTCTGGTGCTGACCGATCCCGGTGATCCGCTGGAAACCGGTGTGGAATTCATGGTGCATCCACCGGGTAAGAAACTGACCCGCATGAGTCTTCTCTCCGGTGGCGAAAAGGCCCTGTCGGCGATCAGTTTCATCTTCTCCATCTTTTTGCTCAAGCCGGCTTCCTTTTGCCTCATGGACGAAATCGACGCCCCGCTGGACGACGCCAACGTCAACCGCTTCAATAATTTGATGAAGGTGATCGGCGAGAAATCCCAGATCATCATGATCACCCACAACAAAAGTTCCATGGAATTCGCCGATACCCTTTTCGGCATTACCATGGAGCAAAAGGGGCTTTCCAAGGTGGTGTCGGTCAATCTGGATCAGGGGCCCCGGGAGCTTAGCGCGGCGTAGTTGGGCCGAGCGTGGCGATAGCCATTCCATAGAATGTAACAAATCCTGGCTCGACGGGCCGGGATTTGTTATGTGAACTCATTGAAACTGAAAACGGTAACATCTTTATATAGGACAGACATGGCACTGAAATGGTTTAAGAAAAATAAAGAGAAACGTGAACCCGCCGACGTGGAGTCCGTGCCGGCATCGGAGATGGGGTTTGATGGCGATACCGATGGCGACAGCGATTGTGGTGAGCTGGAGGACGTACCGGAGGACACCGCCGAAGCTGAACCAGAGCCCCTTGCCGATGAAAAGAAAAACGGAGGGCTGTTCGCCCGTCTGAAATCCGGACTGTCCAAGACCCGGGCAATCCTGACCACGGATATCGACGAATTGTTTTTAGGAAAGAAGGTCGTTGACGAAGATATGCTGGAAGCGTTGGAGGAGCGGCTGATCACCGCCGACATGGGGGTTTCCACCACCATGGATATCATGGCGCGGATTTCCAAGAAACGCTCGCGCATCTCCGGGGCAGGGGAGTTGAGGAAGGCTTTGAAGGAAGAGATTCTTGCTTATTTCGAGGCCCTGCCCGAATCGCCCGCAGTATCGGCTAAGCCCCACGTAGTCATGGTGGTTGGGGTCAACGGTGTGGGCAAGACCACCACCATCGGTAAACTGGCGGCCCACGAAAGCGCCCAAGGCAAAAAAGTGCTCATCGCCGCCGCCGATACCTTCCGCGCCGCGGCCATCGAGCAGATCGCCATCTGGGCCGAACGCACCGGTTCGGACATTGTGCGCCACAAGGACAACGCCGACCCGGCGGCCGTGGCCTTTGACGGCATTGACGCCGCCGTGGCCCGGGGCGTGGACACGGTCTTCGTGGATACCGCCGGACGCCTTCACACCAAGGTCAACCTGATGGAGGAGATCAAGAAAATCCGGCGCGCCCTGGCCAAACGCATGCCCGACGCGCCCCATGAGGTCCTCCTGGTGCTGGACGCCACCACCGGCCAGAACGCGCTTTCCCAGGCCAAGCTGTTCGATGAATCGTTGGGGATCACGGGCCTTGCCCTGACCAAGCTGGACGGCACGGCCAAGGGCGGCATCGTGGTCAGCATCTGCAAGGAATTGAACATCCCCCTCAAGTACATTGGCGTTGGCGAAGGGGTTGATGATTTGCAGGTGTTTGATCCGGATAAATTCGTAAATGCTCTATTTTAATTCCAGAACGATTCCCACCGGACAATGATCCGAACCAAAGACATCGTTATCGATAAAGGCGTCTTTTAACCAGCCCTTGGCCAGGATGTCTTCGGAAACGATAAAATAATCGATGCGCCACCCGGCATTGTTCTTTCGGGCATTGAAGCGGTAGCTCCACCACGAATACTTGATCGTGTCCGGGTATAGATGACGAAAGGTGTCCACATAGCCCATGGCGATGATGCGATCCAGCCACTCCCGCTCGATGGGCAGAAATCCGGAACGCTTGGAATTGGGGCCGGGGTTTTTGAGGTCGATTTCGTTGTGCGCCGTATTGAAATCACCCGTGATGATCAGGCTCTTGCCCGCTTTACGCAAGCTTTCGGCATAATCGAAAAAAGCCTCGTAAAATTCCAGCTTGTACCGAAGCCGCTCGTCGCTCATCTGGCCGTTGGGGAAATAGACGTTGAACAGGGTGAAATCGTCGAATTCCAGCTCCACGATGCGGCCCTCGTTATCGAACCGCTCGATGCCGATGCCGTGGCGTACGGCCTTGGGCGTCAGACGCGAATAGGCCGCCACCCCGCTGTAACCCTTTTTTACCGAGCAAAAGGAAAAGGCCGGCTCGTACCCCTCAATGGCTTTCATGGCCCGGGTGAGCTGATCCTCCTGCAACTTGGTCTCCTGAAGGCCGATGATGTCGGCGTCCAGGCCGGCCAGGGATTCCAGAAACCCCTTTTTCATGACCGCCCGATAGCCGTTGACGTTCCAGGATACCAGTTTGATGGT
The DNA here is from genome assembly GCA_963668455.2 of uncultured Desulfosarcina sp. GTDB lineage: Bacteria > Desulfobacterota > Desulfobacteria > Desulfobacterales > Desulfosarcinaceae > Desulfosarcina. Next base: position 545,384 of record CAXXOY010000003.1, on the reverse strand, counting down.
TCGGGGCTTGGGCATGGGATGGTTCTCCTATTAATCGTTTTTAAAGACGGGGCTTAAACGGTATTTTTCAAATGGCGTTTAGCGGTGGCGATCTACTCCTATGCGGCGGCACATTTCGGTCACCGGACAACGACTGCAAAACGGCGACACCGGCCGGCAAAGCACCTGTCCGAAGGCCACCAACAGTTCATTATACCGAACCCAGTGCCGCTTTGGCAATTTTTTGCGAAGAGCCATTTCTGTCTGGTCCGGGGTTTTGGTTTTCACATAGCCGATACGGTTGCTGATGCGGTGCACATGGGTGTCCACGCAGATGGCCGGAATCTTGAATCCTTCCACCAACACCAGGTTGGCGGTCTTGCGGCCCACGCCGGGCAGGGCGGTGAGCTCGTCCATATCGTCCGGTACCTTACCTTCGTAGCGGTCCAGCAGAATATGACTGATTTCCAGCAGACGCTTGGTTTTGGTCGGGTAGAAGCCCACCGGGTAAATCAGTTTTTCGATGGTTTCAGGCGCAAGAGCAATCATTTCCTCGGGCGTCCGGGCCACGGCAAACAACCGCTTTGCCGCCTCGCCGGTGACCTCGTCCTTGGTGCGCAGGGAGAGCAGGGTCGAGACCAGCACCTCGAAGGGCGTGGCCCCGCGATTGGCGATAAAGGTTATAATGGGCGGATTCCAATCGCGGTAATTGGACTCGATGGCTTCCACGAAATGATCAATGTCAAATGTGTTTTTCATGGGCAAGGGCTTGGTAATCGGTAAAGCCTAAATTAGGCAAAGATCTTTTCATACACTGACCGGGCCCCGGGGTAAAGGCTCAAAATTTTAAGTCACGCCGCATTGCTGGAGCTACAAACCTCCGGCAAACCGGCAAAACCGGAGGTTCGAACTGTAAACCGATCAAAGCGGTGTTTAGAAGACCATCATCCATGATAAAACGCTTACGATTTAGACTTGCAATCATGGCGGAGACCATTAATATTGTGTGTTCTTATTGAATATTTAATGAAAAAAGGAAGCTTTTAAATGGCGACACCGACCTACATCATCGGCATCGATCTGGGCACCACCAACAGCGTGGTGGCCTATACAAAAACCGAAACCGATCCAGGCAAGCCGTCCGATATTGAAATTTTCGAAGTCCCGCAGTTGATTGACAATGGCGTGGTGGAAAACCGGGACATGCTGCCCTCTTTTTTATTGATCCCCGGTGAGCACGAGGTCGCGGGCGATGCCATGGCCCTGCCCTGGGACACGGATGGCCGGAATCCGCTGATTGTCGGCGAATTTGCCCGCAACCGGGGCGCGGAGCTGCCCCAGCGCCTGATCTCTTCAGCCAAATCGTGGCTTTGCCATGCCATGGTGGATCGCTCCCAACCGATTCTGCCCTGGGAGAGCACCCTCGATGCCCAGTTTAAACGCTCGCCGGTGGAGGCCTCGGCGGCCATTCTGGGCCACATCCGCGATGCCTGGAACCACGCCATGGCCAATGATGATGACGCCTTGCGCATGGAAAATCAGGAGATCCTTTTAACCGTGCCGGCCTCCTTCGATGCCGTGGCCCGCGAGCTGACCGTCAAGGCCGCCGAGATGGCCGGGCTGAGCCAGATCACCCTTTTGGAGGAGCCCCAGGCGGCCTTTTACGCCTGGATCGAATCCAATGGCGATGCCTGGCGTGAAAACGTGGCCAAGGGCGATCTGGTGCTGGTTTGCGACGTGGGCGGCGGCACCTCGGACTTCAGTCTGATCCAGATCAGCGAGGAAGAGGGCCAATTGGTGCTGGAGCGTATCGCCGTGGGCGATCACCTGCTGGTGGGCGGCGACAACATGGACCTGGCCCTGGCCTATTCCCTGGCCCGGCAGATGGCCCAGAAAGGCACCAAACTGGACAATTGGCAGATGCGCGGGCTGTGGAACAATTGCCGTTTGGCAAAAGAAAAGTTGCTGGCCGACCCCGAGGCCGAGCAATATCCGGTAACCATCCTGGGGCGCGGCAGCAGTCTGATCGGCGGGACCCAAAAGACCCACCTGACCCGCGAGAGCGTCAACCAGGTGCTCCTGAATGGCTTTTTCCCCCAATGCGAGGCTACCACCATGCCGGCCCAGGGAAACCGCGTGGGGCTGCAGGAGCTTGGGCTGGCCTATGAATCCGATCCTGCCGTGACCCATCACCTGGCCAAATTTCTGCACCAGAACAATGATCGCATTCCCTCGGCCATCCTGTTCAACGGCGGCATTATGAAGGCCGATGCCATTCGCCGGCGCATCACGAACCTGCTTGGCGCTTGGACACCAGGGGGCGAGGCCGGTTCGGTACGGGAGATTCCCTCGGCCAACTTCGATCTCTCCGTGGCCAGGGGGGCCGCCTATTACGGACTGGCCAGGCAGGGAAAGGGCGTGCGAATCCGCTACGGCCTGAATAAATCCTATTATGTGGGCATCGCCGCGTCCATGCCCGCCGTGCCCGGCATACCGGCACCCACCAAGGCCCTTTGCGTGGCGCCCTTCGGCATGGAGGAAGGCACCCAGACGCAGCTGAAAAACCGGGAGTTCGCCCTGGTGGTCGGTCAGCCGGCCAAGTTCGATTTCCTCGGCTCCTCGCGCCATGACGATAAAACCGGCGATGTGATCGAGGATTGGGAGGGAGAGATCCAGGCCATCACCGAAATCGAAACCACCCTGGACGGCGAGGCCGGCAGCGTCATCCCGGTAACCTTGGAGATTCAGGTCACCGAGGTCGGAACCCTGGCCCTGTGGTGCGTTTCCAAAGCCGATGGCCGCCGGTGGAAATTGGAATTCAACGTAAGGGAGCAAGAGGAATTTGGAACTACATGACCAGCGCTACATCGTGGGTATCGACTTGGGCACCACCAACTCGGCGGTGGCCTATGTCGATCTGAGCAGCGAGGATCGCCCACACCGCACCCGAATTTTCAACATTTCGCAACTGACCGGGCCGGGGGAGATCAATGCCCTGCCGGTGTTGCCCTCTTTTCTCTATATTCCCGGCGAGTACGACATTGCCAAAAGCGCCGTGACCCTGCCCTGGCAACGGCCGGCCGACCACTTTGCCGGCACCCTGGCCCGGGATCACGGCAGCTCGGTACCGGCCCGCCTGGTGGCCTCGGCCAAAAGCTGGATGTGTCATTCGGGCGCCGACCGGCGGGCCAAGATCCTGCCCTGGGGCGCGGGCGACGACGTGGCCAAGGTGTCGCCGGTACAGGCCGCCGCAGCATATCTGTCACATATCCGCAATGCCTGGAACAAGGCCCACACAGACGAGGATGAAGCCCTTGAACGGCAGGTGGTGATCGTCACCGTGCCGGCCTCTTTCGACGAAGTGGCCCGCGAGCTGACCCTGGAGGCCGCCACCGAGGCCGGCCTCCCCCATGTGATTTTATTGGAAGAGCCCCTGGCCGCCTTCTATAGCTGGCTGGCCACCCACGAGGGGGATTGGAAAGAGCTGGTCAAGCCGGACGAGCTGATCCTGGTATGCGACGTGGGCGGCGGCACCACCGACTTCACCCTGATTTATCTGAAGGACGAAGATGGCCATCTGGGCTTCGAACGGCTGGCCGTGGGCGATCACCTGATCCTGGGCGGCGACAATGTCGACCTGGCCCTGGCCCGGCGCCTGGAGGCGCAATTCGCCAGACAGAAACTTTCCCTTAAAGGCAACCGCTGGAAAACCCTTTGCCACCAGTGCCGCCAGGCCAAGGAGCGCATCCTGGACGGCCGGACCGAGAAGGAGAAAATCACCATCCTGGGCGAAGGCGGCAAGCTCATCGGCGGTACCCTGACCGCGACCCTTGCCCGCGCCGATGTGGAAGCCACCGTGTTGGACGGCTTTTTCCCAACGGTCGCAGCAGGCGGCGAGAAACAGATTGCCCAGCCCAAGGGCATCACCGAATTCGGCCTGCCCTACGAACAGGAGCCGGCCATCACCCGTCACCTGGGCTGGTTCCTGGAACGGCATGGCGCCGATGTGAATACCCATCTTAAAAAGGACCAGCCGCTGCCGGAACTGATTCTCTTTAACGGCGGCTCCCTGAAGCCCGAAATCATCCAGGAACAGATCCGCCATGCCGTCGTCAAATGGTTCGGCAGGGGCGAAGCGGACCTTCCGCGCGTGTTGGACAATCCCAACCCGGATCTGGCCGTCTCCTTGGGGGCCGCCTATTACGGGCTGGTGAAAATCGGCAGCGGGGTGCGTGTGGGCAGCGGAAGCCCCCGCGGCTATTACCTGGAGGTGGCCCCGGGGCCGGATTCAAATCAAAAACAGGCCCTGTGCCTGGTCACCCGTGGTTTGGAGGAGGGCTCCACCATCGCCCTTGAGGATCGCGATTTCGAAGTCCTTGCCAACCAGCCGGTAAACTTCAATGTTCATAGCTCCAGTTACCGTAGCGGAGATCGCCTGGGGGATCTGATAACCATCGATGAAACGCTGACCCCTTTATCGCCCATCCAAACCATTATCCAGTTCGGCAAAAAAGGCACCAAATCCCAAATCCCGGTTCAGTTGGAGGCCGGCTACACCGAGGTTGGCACCCTGGCCCTGGCCTGCCGCAGCCGCATCAGCGATCACCGCTGGAAGCTAACCTTCCAGTTGCGGGGCGAGTCCGAGCCCGCGCCCATATCCGACCAGGAAGTCTTCGACAGCGAAATGATCGATGAAGCCTGCACCCTTCTCAAGGAGACCTTTGAGGACCGCAAGGCCGGCCCCCGGCTGGAAGCCGTCGGCAAAAGCCTGGCAACTCTCATCGACCGGCCGCGCCAGGAGTGGCCGCTGAGTTTCCTGCGCGCCCTGGCCGATGTTCTGATCGATCTGGAGAAGAGCCGCAAGATATCCGCCCAGCATGAACTCCGCTGGCTCAATCTATTGGGCTACTGCATGCGTCCGGGCATGGCCGACGGTGGCGATCCCCTGCGCATGAAGGCCATCTGGCGGCTGCATGCCCGGGGGGCAGTGAACGTCAACCAGCCCCAGGCGCGGGTTGAATGGTGGATTTTATGGCGGCGCGTGGCGGCGGGTCTGACGCCCGGCCAGCAGCGCCAGTTCATCCAGGAGATGGCCCCGCTGCTTCTGCCCAAAAAAACGCCGCCGCGCAAAATTCCGCCCCAGGAGCGCCTGGAAATGTGGATGGCGGCGGCCAACATGGAGCATGTGCAGGCCAATGAGAAAATCCGCTGGGGTCGCGCCTTATTGACCGAGCTGAAACCCAAGAAAACCAAGCCCCAGATGTTCTGGTCCCTGTCGCGTATCGGCGCCCGGGAACTGCTCTATGGATCGGTGGACCGGGTTGTTCCAGCTGGCGAAGTCGCGGCCTGGGTGAAAGCCCTTTTAAACACCGCCTGGCGTGATCCCCGGCCGGTGGCCATGGCCCTTTCCCAATTGTGCCGCAAGACCGGCGACCGGACGCGGGATATGGACGCGGCACTGGTTGAGGCGGTCAAGGCCTGGATGACCCAAAACATCCGGCAAGAGGCCATCCGGGAAACCCAAATCCGCTGCCTTGAAGCCGTTGTGCCCCTGGCCGAGCAGGATCGGAATTTGATTTTCGGGGAAGATCTGCCGACAGGACTGGTTCTCAAATCGGCCACATGAAATACCAGCCATCAGATACCGACTGCCAATCGGTCTACCTTTGCCAGACCGGTCCAAACGTCTCTTGCGGGGCTTGCTGCGGCCTTTACAATGTGGCCGATCCATCGGCCGGGGCCCTGGAAGCGATGCTCCTCCGGCGAACGCGCTGGTTCAAGGACGTGCCGCGCACCGTGGCCGATCTGGATGCCTTCAAGGCGCGGGTGGAGGCCACCGAGGAGCAACGGCGCCCCTTTCCGGAATTTCATCACTGCCCTTACATTGGCATGATCGAGGACGAGGGCCGGCGGGTGGGCTGCCTGCTGCATCCCCTGGCCAATGGCAACCGAGGTGTCGACTGGCGTGGCCTGAGCTACTATGGCGGCATGGCTTGCCGCACCTATTTCTGCCCCAGCATGAAAAACCTCCCGTCACGCTGGCTTTTTGCCTTGCGAAACGGACTGGATCACTGGCACCTGCACGGGTTGATCGTTACCGAACGACGCCTTTTGTCCGCCTTTTTCAAGATTATCGAAGATCGTCTGCAAAGCCCCATCGACCCCGCCGATTTTTCGGCCCCCTCACAGGCTTCGGAGCTTTTAAAAACCTTCGCCGGACTCAAGTTGAACTGGCCGTACAGGAGGAGAGATGCACAGGGCATGGCCAACTATTTTTTCGAGGATGGGCTTTATCCACGGCCCGAAGTGATGCGGGGCGATTCCACGCTTTCTCCATCCCCCTTTGAAACCATTTTTAGGGAGCTGGATTCGGATTTTGTCGACCATGAACAGCAACAAACGGCCGAGAAAATTCTCAACGGGATTATCGACGGTATGCTGATGGTGTTGCGCGCCTGATGGTCACTGATTGGCGACCAGCTTCAACGGCTGGTTGTTTTGAAAGTAGGTCAAATACTCCTTTTCGGGAAGCGGTTTGCTGAACAGGTAGCCCTGAAAAATACTGCACCCGTGGTTCTTGAACCGCTCGAGCTGCTCCTCCGTTTCCACCCCCTCAACGATAATCTGGATATCCAGGGCGTTGCACAAATCGACAATGCTTTTAACGATGTGGTCGTTGACTCCGTCGGCGGTCTCCTGGGTCAGGGAACGGTCGATCTTGACGGTTTGAACGGGGAATTCCTTGATATACCTCAGGGAGGTGTGGCCCATGCCGAAGTCGTCGATGGCCACCTTGATGTTCATTTCCCGCAGACGCCGTAATGTTTCAACCGGCTGTTCGTCGGCGGCCAGAGCCATGGTTTCCGTCACCTCGATTTTGAGCAGATGGGGGGGCAGGCCGGTCTTGCGTAAAATAGTATTCACCTTGTCCACCAACTTCGCATCGTAAAAATGGATGGGCGGCATATTGACCGATATGACGGCATCGGTGTAACCGTTTTCGACCAAATCCATTTGCTTCAGACAGGCTTTGTGCAGAACCATCATGGTGAGATCATTGATGGCATCCATTTCCTCGGCCAGTGTCACGGTGACATGCGGCGGAATAGCGCCGTAGATAGGGTGCCGCCAACGAAGCAGCGCTTCGGCCCCTACGGGAACGGGACATGTTTTGGCCGCGTCCACCTGGGGCTGGTAGGCCAAGAAAACGTTTTCATCCTTGTCCAATGAGTCAATGAGATCATAGGCCAGATTTCTCGCCAGTTGACCGGCTTGGCCGGGCAGATCGATACACTTCTGCCCCATGAAACCGGATTCCTCCGCTTCCACGGTTTGGCAAATGGTGTCCATGGATTTTTTAAAGGATCGTCCGTGCAGCGTATTGGCCAGGCGAACAAACGGCAAATAGGTCAGCGTACCGGCAAGCAGGCAAAGGATTTGCAGGAGCGCACCTATAATCGACCCCGTGGCCGAGTAACCGCCAAGCAAGGGCGGTGATGTCCAATGGATATTGGCGATGGTCGTGGGGACCAACCCGGTGGCGGTGATGGTGAAGGCCACCAGCAGTTGGATTATGGGCGCCAAAAGAAAAGGGATGGCGTAAATGGGGTTGAGCACCAGCGGCAGGCCGAAAAGAACGATTTCGTTTACATTGAACAGGGCCGGCAGAAGCGCGACCAGGGCAAGGCGCCGGGCGCTTGAATCTTTCCCTTTCAGCAAGATGGCCAGGATCAGACTCAATGTCGCTCCCGAACCGCCAATGTGGACGAAGGTATCGAAAAACGGCTTGGTCAATATATTGTGGGGCGCCACGCCTGCCGCGACGGCGGATATATTCTCGAGTGTCGCCGGCATGAGAATCGTGCTTTCCACGTTGATAAGCAGATTCGGGCCGTGGATGCCGAAAAACCACAGTATTTGGGATAGACTGATATACCCCATCCCTGAAACGAGGTTGAAGTTTTCCTTGTTAAAAGGAAGGCCGAAAAAATGTTGAACCTGCTCATGCAGGTTTCCCTGGCCTTCGTAATTCAACCAAAGGCGAACCAACCCGAACATGCAAATGGTGACCGCAGCGGCGGGAACGGCCGATAGCGCATCTTGGAATCCGGGTTCCAAGCCATTGACACGGAAAAGCTTTGCCGTATGAAGGCGCCGCAAAAAGAAAAGAAAAAGAGGCGCGCCGACAGTGGCCGTGCACAGGGCCAAAGGAAAACCGCCGCTACTGATGGAGAAGAGATTCCTTGGCAGATCGCCCTGCAAGGGAACCACCAGCACAAAATAGCACGCGAGGCAGATAACGGCCGTAACCTTGGGGTTGATGCGTTGCCGGTTTGAAAGGGTTTTTTTGGCGCCGGCGTAGGAAGAGCTGATGCAAATCAATGCAGCCAGGGATGCGATACTGAAGGAACTCTGTTGTACCAAGCAGCACAGCGTTTGCCAGTTCTGCCCCCATATGGACGACAGGCAGGCATGCAGTTGCGGCAATGGCAAATAGAGGATCAAAAGGGCGATCGCACCGACAATGATCAAGGGGAGAACAAGAGCGAGTCCTTGACGCACGGAAGTCAACAACGCGGTTTCGGCAATGGATTCCAGAACTGGAACAAGCCTTTTCACCAATAGTTGTACCAGTCTGACGGCAGTTAAAAAGAAACGGCCGGAATTTAATGCGCTCTTCATTTCAAAATCAATTTTTACCAAGCCACTGTTTTTGTTTCCGTGCGCCTTTGACGTGCTCTTACGAAACCACTCGCTGAAATACATCTAATACGCCTATCGGGAATTACTGGGTCGCAAGCTCAATACAATTCATCGCTTTAGCACATGATGCTTTTATCGGAGGGTGTTGAGAAAAGATAAACAAAAAAATAAGCAAAAGGACAGGTAAAATATTCTCAATCAGCCTCGTTTCAGTGGGTGGTGCAAGGCTTTTGCCCGGCACCATAGAGGAAACAATCCGGCTTGAGAAAATCGAAATGATACAACTGCAGGAAATTGTTGTTTACGCCGTTGCCTGATCGTAACCCTCTTCGAGGGCGTCCATCAATTCCTTGACCGAAAGGATTTTATCCACGCGATAGGCATTGGCCCCGGCAAAGGCGAAGCCGCTTTTGAATTTGCCTTTTTTGGCGGCGGCCAGGGCCAGGCCGATGCAATAGGGGCTTTTTTCCGGATCACAGGTTTTGATGCAGTGGTAGGGGCAGCGGAACGGGCGCCGGGCACCGGCGGCCGCATCAATCAAAAACTGGTTGCGCAGGGCCCGGCCGGGAAGGCCCACCGGGCTTTTGATGACCATGAGATCCTCTTTGCTGGCGTCGACGTAAGACTGTTTGAACGACGGGGCCGCATCGCATTCGTGGGTGGCCACGAAGCGGGTGCCCATCTGTACGCCGCTGGCGCCCAGCTCAAGGAAATGGTGGATATCGGCGCCGTCGTAAACCCCGCCGGCGGCGATGACCGGGATACGCTTGCCATGTTTGGCTTTGATGGCATCCGTCGTGGCGACCACGTCGCGTACCAGGTTTTCCAGGCAAAAGGTGGGATCATCCAACTGATCGGCCTTGAAGCCCAGGTGCCCGCCGGCCTTGGGGCCTTCCACCACAAAGGCGTCGGGCAGGTAATCGTATCGTTGATGCCAACGTTTGGTGATCAATGCGGCGGCCCGGCCGGAAGAGACGATGGGTACCAGTCGGGTGCGATCTCCATTATGCAGAAAAGAGGGCAGGTCCAGAGGCAGACCGGCGCCGGCGAAAATAATGTCGATCTTTTCAGCGATGGCGATTTTGACCATCTCCGCGAAGTGGGTCAGGGCGACCATGATATTGACCCCCAGAATGCCGCGGGTTTTCTCCCTGGCCTTGCGGATTTCATTTGCAAGGGCACGGCAGTTGGCCTCCAGACCGTTGGTGGCGACGTCTTTTTCACAGATGCCGGCCATGGCGCCGGCGATAACGCCGATACCGTCGGCATTGGCAACGGCTGAAGCCAGACCGGACATGGAAATTCCAACCCCCATGCCGCCCTGGATGATGGGCAGACGGCTTTTCAGATGGCCAATTTGAAGTTCCGGCATTCTCATATAACGCACCTACATTTCTAAGAGAGTGGATCACATTCACACAGCATAATCTCATCAACAATCAGTAAGTCCATACCGACCCTATCGGTACACCACAAGGAAGAACGCGGATATTACATTTGTTTTACATAGGTGTGAGCAAATCGGTATCGCTATCGACGTCGCAATCGCAAATTAGAAAGCGGCCAAAAACACCTGGGGCCCATGTTCCGAGTGGGCACTCCCAACAGCAAGCTTCCACGCAGAGCATGGGCGCGAGAATTGGATTCGGTGGGGATAGCGACGCTATTATAAATACTTATCCCGCAAGGTTGTCAGGCTGGTCAAATAGCGCTCGCGATGGGCGAGCCCTTTCTGGTTGGCAATATCGTAAAACAGGTATTCGATATAAGGACGCAGATCAATGCCGTAGCGATTGAATTTTTCGTCGTTGGCCTGGTCCACGATCAGGATCGAATAATAGGTGATCAGCATGCGCAGCTTTGACTCACGCCGCAACAGGTAGCTGCGCCCGCCCAGGGTATTGAGAAAATAGCCCGCATAGTCATAGACGCGATCCAGCGAAGGCGGGGCCTCGTCACCGGGCAGCGGCTCCTTGCAGTGTACGACCCAGGCGTAAAGCAGTGCCAACGCCGGTTCCATGACGCGGGTTTCGGAATCGACGATTTCCTTGGCCTGGAGCAGCCGCTCTTTTCCCAGCACCCGGTAAAAGTGGGTGACGTTTTTTACCAGACGGAACATCTCCTGCATTTCGCCGATGTTTACCGGCGGATTGGCCAGGAGTCGAGCGACGACGTCTCTGAACAGTCCGGCGCTGCCCCCTTCGACGTCGTCCAGATCGTGATGGTTGTCAAGATAGTTGAAAAAAGAGGCCAATTGTGCTTCAATAGCATCGCAATCCACGGCATCGTCGCCACCGGTTTTGTCTGAAGATTCCGTTCCAAAAACAGTGTTGAACAGATCTTCATCCTGGTTTGGTTGTTCCTGTTCTTCCAGCTGTCCGCGCACTTCTTCAAGATCGGCTTCCAGTTTCTGAATCACTTCAAGACATTCGCTTTGTGCCTGCTGATGTGTCAGGGCGAGCTGCTCCTGGTGCCATTTTTTCACCATGGAGTAAAGTCCCCACCCGGCGGCGACGATAAAAAAAATAACGATAACCGTCACAAAAGGTCTGCTTTCGGATTTCACGTCAATCTCCTTTTGGCTTTATCTGTTCTTCACCGGCAGCAATAAAGAAACGCAGTTATATGAACTCATAGCAGACTGGCAGCCATCCGGCAATACGGTACCCAAGGGGGCGGGATAAACCCATTGCAGGAAAGGACATATTCGCGGGGATGGCCGGTCCTGCAACCAAGACCGATAATTGGTCGTCACACCAGAAAAAGGAGCGATATCGTGATCGAAGCCATTGCAAACCTGCTCAAGGTACTCAATTCCGAGACGGAACCGGGCCAGATCTCGCTGGCCCTGTGCCTGTCCATGATCGCCGGGTTCACGCCGGTGCTCTGCGTGCACAATCTGATTGTGCTGCTTTTGGCCTTGTTGTTGCGGGTAAACCTGTCCGCCTTTGGACTGGGCTGGGCCTTCTTTTCAGCCATTGCCTATATTTTGGATCCCCTTTTCCATTCCATCGGGCTGGCGATCCTCACCGCCCCTTCCCTCAAGGACTTGTGGACCGGCCTTTATAACACCGCTTGGTTTCGTCTCGACCGTTTAAACAATACCATCGTCATGGGCAGTTTGGCGTTTTCATTGGCCGCGTTCATCCCCGCACTCCTCCTCTTCAACCTGCTTATCCGGCGCTATCGCGAACACATTCTGAGCTGGGTAAAGAAGACACGCCTTCTCAAAGCGATCCAGGCATCCAAATTTTACAGTGTTTATCAAACCGTCTCCGGATGGAAAGGGGGTGCCGCATGAAGCGCTGGATTCGCTGGAAAGGGCTTGTCGCCTTTACCGTAGTCGTTGTTGTCATCGGCCTGGTCTGGGCAATAGTGGTGGATGAAGTGGTGCGCCGGGGCATCGAATATGTGGGCACCAAGGCCGTGGGAGCGAAAGTGGATCTTGCCAAGGCCGACCTTTCGCTGTTCCCGACGGGCCTGGAGCTTTCCGGCCTCGCCGTGACCAACCCGGATGCGCCCATGCAAAATGCCGTTGAAATCGGGCATATGAAAATGGATCTCGACCCCGGCTACCTGATCCGCCGCAAAGCGATCATCGAAGAGATGAGCGTTGAAGGGCTGCGTTTCAATACGCCGCGTAAGGTTTCCGGTGAAATCGCGAAAACCGACGAGTCCGCCCAAGATGGAGAAAACGATGGCGATTCCGGGGCCGGGGCGGCGTTTAAAAAGGTGTGCGGCGACTTTACCATGCCCTCCTTTTCCAAGCCGGATGTCAAGGCGATCCTGGCCAAGGAGCCTCTGGCGTCGGTTCAGCTCGCCCAGAACCTTGAAAAGAAAATGGACACCGACAAAGAGAAATGGGAAAAGGAGTTTGCCCGCCTGGCCGACGAAAAGACCCTGAACGATTACAAGGCGCGCATCGACAAGCTCAAAGGCTCCACCGGTTCCCTGTCCTCGATCCTGGGGGCCGCCGGTGATGCGAATCAGCTCCAGGAGGATATCCGCAAGGATCTTAAGTTGCTCAACGAAGCCAAAACCGCATTCACCGAGGATCTGAGCACCTATCGCCGGCAGGTTGGCGAACTGACCCAGGCCCCCATGGCGGACGCCCGGCGCCTGGCCGAAAAATACAGCCTGACCTCGGCCGGACTGGGCAACCTGAGCCAGTTGATCTTTGGCGAACGGCTTTGCGGCTGGGTGGGAACGGCGGCCCAGTGGTATGGCAAGATAAGACCTTATCTGGACAAAATCCCCGAAGGCGGTTCCGATGAACCGGTGGAGCAAACTCCGCTAAGGGGCAAGGGGCTGAATATCCGTTTTGCGGAGACGCCCCCCATGCCCGATTTTTTGATCCGCAAGATTAAAATCGGGGCGGAGCTGACGGCCGGCGAATTCAACGGTACCATTCAAAACGTGACCTTGGACCAGCACATTCTGGGTAGTCCCACCACCTTTGCCTTCAAGGGCAAAAACATGGCCCATGTCGACGCCCTGGACCTCACCGGCGCAGCCAATTACGTCAACCCGGCCGAACCCAAGAACGATGTCAAAATGACCTTGAAGGGACTTGGCCTGGCCAATCTGCCCCTGATCGAACAGGAGGACTTTCCCCTTACCGTCAAATCCGCCGTGGGCGACCTGAACCTTGATCTGGCCACCGTGAACAAGGCATTGAACGCCGGCGTCAAGGGCGATTTCGATTCCGTTCAATTCGTTGTCGACAACGGGGATAAGGACAAAACCGGCATTGCCGGCGCCCTGGCCTCGGCCATCACCGGTGTCGAACGTTTCTCGCTCAAGGCCGACGCCGAGGGGACCTTGTCCGACTATTCGGTATCCGTAAAATCCGACCTGGACAGGGTTCTCAAATCCGCCGTCAGCAACCTGGTCAGGAGCCAGTCCGATAAAATCGAGACCGCATTGAAAGAAAAAATCAACGAACAGCTCAAAGGTCCCCTGCAGTCAGCCCAAGGCAGCCTGGCCGGATTTGACACCCTCGAGGAGGAGTTAACCAAACGGCTGAATTTGGGAGATGAGCTGCTTAAAGGGCTTAAGATATCGTTTTAACCCCGGACAATGAAACCGCACTGCAGTCAAGAACGCCCGGATTATGTTCTGATTCTCAAGGAGCTGACGTGCGAATATCCCTCACCCAGTCACGGCATGCCGTCACCAATGGAAATGCCAGAGAAATCATGCCGATGATTAGAAAAAAGGCGGAAAGCGGTCGGGTCAGAAAAATGGTCGGATCCGCATCGGTATAAAGAGCACGCCGGAAATTGGTTTCTGCGATGGGCCCCAAAATGGCGCCAAGAACGATGGGGGCTAACGGGAAATTAAATTTTGATAGAACGTATCCGATAACCCCGGCGCCGAACATTACCCACATATCGAAAAAATTGTTTTCCAATGAATAGGTGCCTAACGCGCATAAGACAACAATGATGGGGATTAGATAGGTGGTCTTGATTTTGGTGATATAGACGAAAATCTTAAGACCGATCAACTGCAGAAACAGCATGGCGACATTGGAAAAAATAAACGCAACGAAAATTCCGTAAACCAGCTCGCCCTGATCGAAAATCAAAAGCGGACCGGGCTGGATACCATGCAAAATCAGTGCTCCCAGCATAACCGCGGTGGGGGCGTCCCCAGGGATGCCAAGCGCTAGGGCGGGGATAAGAGCACCGCCGCACAATGCATTGTTACAGGATTCGCTGGCTACGATGCCGGCGCTGCATCCGGTTCCGAATTTATCTTTTTCATGGGAAAGTTTCTTGCTTTGATCATAGGCCACGAATGTCGCCGAAGCTGCGCCGACGCCCGGCAAAGCGCCGAAGAAAACGCCGATGGTGGAGGAGATGATCAGCGATATCCAATTCCGCAAAACGGTGAGGATGACTTTCAGGTTGCTGAAACGCAGGTCGCGATTGAGCCTGTGGGCTTCTATTGCACGCTGGGTGCCCTCCGCCGTTGAAATGAGCTTTGGCAGGGAAAAGAGTCCCACCAGGATAGCCAAATAACTGAACCCGTTCTTTAACAAAGCCGTTCCAAAACTGAAGCGCGGCGATCCTTCAAGCGGGTCCATCCCCACAGTGGCGATAAGCAGGCCCAAAACGCCTGAAAGCAACCCCTTTATCATTGATTTGCCGGAAAGACTGGCGATGATCGTAAGACCGAAAAAGACTATCGAGAAGTACTCCCAGGGACCGAAACTAAGGGCAAAATCCGCAAGTACGGGCATGAAGCAAATCAGCAGGAATGCACCAAAAACACCGCCGAAGAACGATGCGTAGGTTCCGGTGGCCATGGCGGTGCCGGGTTCGCCGTTTTCCGCCATCTGAAATCCGTCGAAGGTGGTCACCACCGCTCCCGCCGTGCCGGGAATGCCAAGAAGAACCGCCGAAACCAGGCCGCCGGACATCCCCCTGCCATGACACCAAGCATCATGGCCATGCCATTGATCGAAGACATGCCGAAGGTAAAGGGAAGGCAAAGAACCATGGCCATCGTGGAGCCGAATCCGGGGATACACCCCACAAGAATGCCCGCTGCCGTGCCCAGCAAGATAAACGATAAGGTATACGGATTGGTTACGCTCTGTAAACCGACCATAAGTAGATCAAACATGTCTTCCTCCAGTGGATTTTATCTGCAAGTGACGTGTTGGCTGTATTCGCGCAAGGAATACCATGGCGCGGTTGGAAGGATAATCTGCATTACACGGGTAAAAAAAAGATAGGGGATGCCCGCCAGGCCAACAGTTATCAGAATCGTCAAGAGACTAAGCTTTTTTGTCGCCTTGCCTTCCAACATGAAAATGCAGGCGGGTGTAAACAGCGAGGTACTAAGCAGAAATCCCAGCCATTTCATGCTGAATATGTACAATCCGGTGAGAAGAAAGGAGAAGATGACCTGCCGGTGGTTTTTCCAGAATGTGTCGAAACACGCCTTTGCCTGGCCACGACTTTCCTTATTCCTGCTTTTGAGCAGGTTGACAAGGAAAAGCATCGCGCCCAACAAGGCCAGTGCGCCGGCCCACACTTTTGGGAAGAAAGCGGGGCCCACTTCTCCTCCCAGCAACGATTTCGGGAGTTCGGCCGAGCAAACCAGGGTGAGACAGCCAAACAGAAAAAACGCCAAGCCCAATATTCCGTCCGAGGTCATCTTAATCTCCTGCAGTTAGGATACGTCTGAAGCAATGTGTGCTGCTTGCCTTTCGGGGCGACGCCTTGGTGCACCGCCCCGATGCCCTGTACCGTAGCCATTTACAATGGTGTGCCGTGACTACTTGGATACTTTTTCGAACAGGGACAACGTTTCGTTCATGTGAGTTGTAATTTCCGCTGCGGGGGTGTAGGTCGCGGGTATGCCGATTTTTTTAAGACCGCTCACAACGGTGGGATCGCTCAAAACCTCCTGGCAGACCTTGTCCAGGGCCACGATTACGTCGGCGGGAGTTCCCTTGGGAAGATAGAGCGCATAGTTCGATGCGTATTCCACGTCTACGCCTTGCTCGACGGCCGTGGGCAAATCCGGGTAATCGGGCTCGCGAACCTTGCTCAGCATGCAAAGCGCCTTCAGCTTTTTGGCCCGCAGCATGGAATTGGCGATGGAGGGAGGCAGTTCGGTCAGGTCGACAAAGCCGCCGAGCACGGCGTTGAGGCGTTCCGAATGGCCGTTGTAGGGAACGGGATGCAATTTAACACCCGCGGCGTCCATATACCTCAGAACAAACATATGCGTGCTGCCGCCAAGGACGGAGGCGATGCTGATTTTTCCTGGATTTTCCTTGGCATCCTTGTTCAGATCGGCAAGGTTGTTCCATGGGGCATCGGCACGGGTCAAGAAGAAGTTGGGATACCGATAGACATTGCAGACACAATCTAAGCTGCCAAGATTATAATCGCTTACACCAGTCACGAACGTGGCCTGTGCGCCTTCGTGAAAGGCACCCATGGTATAGCCATCTGGTTTGGCCTCGACCACCGTTGACAGGCCGCGGGTTCCCGAAACGCCGGGCACATTGACCACCACCACCGCGACGCCGAGCTTTTTGGAAAGACCGTTGCAGAATACACGTGCAGCGGCGTCGGCACCGCCCCCGCTTTGTAGGGCACGATGTATTGGATGGGGCGCTCCGGCCAAGCCGCTTGGGCAGTGGCGGTGAAACCAATAAACAATCCAAAGGTCGCTAGGGCAATCGTCACTTTTTTTAAAATAGGCATGGCTCTCTCCTTGTTCCGTTGTATCGTTGATCCTTGGGTGCCCGGAATTTGCCGTCGCGGTGAATTCCGGACCATCTCCTTTGATAAGTTATTGTCTATTATTGCTCCTTCTCGTCCATTACACCGTTGACAAGCGTACCGATGCCGTCGATGCTAACCTCTATCCGATCCCCGGGACAAAGGTAACGGGGAGGATCGAAGCGAACGCCGGCACCGGTAGGTGTTCCGGTAAAGATGACATCTCCGGGAACGAGTTCGATGAAGGTGGAAATATAGTTGATCAGGCTGCCGAAATCGTGGAGCATGTTGGCAGTCGTGTCGTCCTGGCGTATCTCTTGATTTATGCGCGTGGTGATGTGCAGTGGCCCCTTGTCGGCGAGTTCGTCCCATGTAACCAGCCAGGGACCCATGCTGCCCGAGGCTTGGAAATTTTTACCCTGGGTGGCGTTAAACTTACTGTGTTTGGTCCAATCCCGAATGGTGCCTTCATTACCGCAGGTTGCGCCGGCGATATACTCACCGACCTTTTCACTGGGGATGCGTCGGCCGCGTTTACCGATGACCAAAACAATTTCTCCCTCGTAATCGAGCTGTTCCGACTCGAATGGCCGAACGACGGAGCACTGGTGTCCGACAAAGGAACCGGCAAACCGGCAAAAAAGGCTCGGCCGAGGAAAATCATTGCTTCCGTCTTTGTATTCCGCGTTACGGTTCTTGTAGTTAACGCCCACGCAGATACACTTTTGCTGAGCGGTAATCGGAGGCAAGTACGTAATCTCGGAAAGTGGGACGTCAGCGTCGAAAGACGCTGACACGAGCCTTGCCATGGCCATTGCGTCCGGCGTTTCCAGAAGCGCTCGCAGGCATTTTCCCGAAGCTCCCGGCATACGCCCGTCGAGCGAGACCAGGCCGTCGCCTTTTATAATGCCAAGCCCCGATTTTCCCTTACAGGCAAAGTTTACTATTCTCATCATTTTCTCCTGTATATTGGCAGGAAGTAATATTTATGTCTTTGGTCTTCAAAATCAGCTCCATTTCCAGGGCAGTATCGTTGACTGCCTTGGTCAATTCATCAAGCCTCGGCTCGATACGGGAGGCAACGGATACCACGGCAACGCTGAAGATCGGTATGTTGTAAGGGTCGTGAACAGCCTGGGCAATACAGTCGACGCCATCGATCAAGTGATCTTTGGTGTAAGTATAGCCGGCAAGGCGACTCCGTCTTGTCTCTTTTATGAGCGAAGTAATCGTGATACCCGGAAAAGCGGCGTACTGGCCTTCATTCTTTTCCAGAATTTCCTTTGCCTCATTCTCGGGAAGGGCCGATAAAATGGCAACCCCCCCCCCCGCCGACACCGAGGGGGCGGCACGCCCCCACGGGAAGGGAACGTATTTGGATGGGATACGATCCGATTTCACGTAACAAACAGAATGAGTGATAGCCGCTACGTACGGTTACAAAACAAGTATCCTCGGTTTTTTCGGACAGGCGTTGCAGTGCCGGGCGGAGAAGATCGTCCATGGTGAATGTCCGTTGCGCTGCCAGACCGAGAAAGACCAATTGGTTGCCAAGCTGATAAAGGATGCCTTTTTTCCCATCGGGCGACAGGACTTTTTTAACAATTCTCTGTTTGAACAAGGCATTTAAGATGCGTAATGTGGTCGCTTTGTCCAACCCGGATTTGCGAGACAAATCGCTAGGTCGCATACCATCGGCAGGGCATGCAGCCAGGATGTTCAAAATTAAAAAAATACGTTCCACACTTTGCATGGCTTGGCCTTTCTCGGTTGAGGAAAAAGCTCCCCCTGATCAACCGGTAGGTGGGAATCCGAAAAGTTTGGCCGGATTGTCTACCAGGATCTTTTGCAGTTCTTCCTCGCTATCCGTATAACTGTATAAAAGTTCCAATAAATCCGTATCGTTGGGCGAGGGTTTCTTTGCCAGCGGATGCGGCCAGTCGGAAGACCAGATGACACGATCCGGGGCTGCCTCGATGTAGATGCGGGCAAGGGCTCGTACATCGGACCAGGGATGTTCCGTCTTGGAGATCCGATATCCGTTGGACAGCATTATCCAAAAATTACCTTTTTTCAACATTTCCAACACTTTTTGGACACTGGGATCCTTAATCCCTAACGATACGTCGGCCCTTGCCATATGGTCGATGACGATGGGAACATCCTCTATATTTTCGTAAAGTCCCACCGAATCGACAATCCCGTTCATGTCGGGCTGCATCTTGGCATACCACCCCAACTCACGCAACTGGTCAATGGCGCGGTTGAAGTCCGCAGGATCGGGCATCATATTCAAACGTTTCATGAAATTAAAACGTACACCGCCAATCCCGCCATCTGCGAGTTGCTGCACAAGGCGCTCATTCCCCTTTTGCAACAGGACCATCCCGATGGCGCAGCCTTTATAGTTCGGGCCGGCCATTTTGAGCGCATCCAGCGTAACGCTGTGGTTCAGTCCGTAGGTGGTTGGTTGAACGATGACGCCACGCTCGATGCCAAGCGTTTTGTGCATGTGTTGGGCCGCGGGCCACACAGCCGTTGGCATCACGTAGGCGGCATTGGGCCGGGGAGGATACTTTTCGACATCGCCGAGGATATGAAACTGACAGTCGCAAGATAAAGGCGGCGGCATGCGCTTCGGCTTTCGTGGATTCGGGTTGAAGGGGTGGTACTCGCTCATCTTTTTCTCCTTTAATTCCTGCTTGGTTGGATTAAACAACCGCTTTTGATCACAAAACGGCCATGATGTCGCACTTGATCAGCATGCCGCCTCCCATCTCCATGATCATGGCCTGTCGGGCAGGGCGGGTCTGGGCATCGGGAAACATGGCCAGCCATTCCCGGTTAAGGGCGCTGCGGTCGCTGCTGTCTTTCATCCAGACGGTAACCTTGATGATGTCATCGAGGCTGGCGCCGGCGGCTTCCATAACCAGCCGGATCTGCCGAAACATGCAGGTGCACTGATCGGCCAAGCTTTCAGGAAGATCGCCCGTATCCGGATCTCTTCCGATGATGACGCCCGAAACAAGCAGATTTCCGATGCGGCTGGCACTTGGGATGGGGTTTTTATGGCTGAAGCCCTTACTGTAAAGGCTGATTCTCTTGCTCATGAAATCGTCTCCTGGTATGGGTGTACATTGTCAAAGGTATTGTATTCTTTGTCCTTTAGTTGTTTTTTTCACGGTAGCGCCCGGCCAGCGCCTCGGTTCCCCTGGCCAGGATTCCGACATCGGTTCCAACGGCAACAAAGCGGAACCCCATTTCCAAATAGGCCTTGACGCTCGATTCGGTCATTGCAAAAATGCCGGGCGCCTTTCCGGCGGCAAGAATCTGACCGGCGGCCTTAGTAATAACCCGCTGCACCTCCTGGTGTTCGGGATGCCCAATATGCCCCATGGCTGCGGCCAGGTCCGCAGGCCCGATGAATACGCCGTCGATGCCATCGACAGCGGCAATGGTTTCCAGATTTTGAATCCCTTTTTCGTTTTCTACCTGAACCAAAAGGCAAATTTGATCATCCGCCTCATGCAGATAACGGGGCACTCGGTTCCAGCAGGCCGCACGGGCCAGGCCGCTGCCCACCCCGCGGATACCCTTCGGCGGGTAGCAGACGGCACCGACCATCTCCTCGGCCTGGTCGGCGTCCTCCACCATCGGAATGAGAAGATTCTGAGCCCCGATATCCAGTAACTGCTTGATCAGCGCCACATCACCGGTACGGGGGCGAACCACGGGAGCAACGGGATACCTGGCAACGGCCTGTAGCTGACCAAGGATGCTGCGCACATCGTTGGGACCGTGCTCACCGTCCAGCAAAAGCCAGTCGAAACCGGCGCCACCACAAACCTCGGCGCTATACGAATCGGCCAGGGCCACCCAAAGCCCGATCTGCCTGGAGTCTTTCTTCAAAACCTGCTTGAAACGATTTGTTATTTGCATATCATCAATCCCCATCATGTGTTTCCGCAATCCGGCGATCGCCGTGGCAACCGCTCGGTAGGCAGCGAAATAAGCCCACGAATGGTGTTCATGTTCGTTTCAACCGAAATGAACGGCAAAAGATCCGAGTTCCCCGTAGTCGGCATGCAGGGTGTCGCCCTTCTTCACGCTAACGGGGGTTATGAACGACCCTGAAAGAATAATTAACCCCGCATCGAGAGAAACACCGAACGGCGCAAGTTTACCCGCGAGCCAGGCCACCCCCCGGGCCGGATGGTTCAAAACTGCGGCCGCGAGCCCGGATTCCTCGACTTCGCCGTTTCGGTAGCAGACGGCACCGACGCGTCGCAAATCGACCTCCATCGGGCGTATGGGGCGTCCGCCCAGGATAACACCGCCGTTTCCGGCATTGTCGGCGATGGTGTCCAGAACGGTACGGGTCTTCTTGTTGACCGGGTCCACCCGGCAAATCCGGGCATCCAGAAGCTCCATGGCGGGAGTGATGAAATCCGTGGCGTTAAGCACATCGAATATCGTGCACGGGCCGGTCAGGGGCTTGGCAAGAATAAACGCCAATTCAAGCTCAATCCGGGGCTGATTGAAACGGTCCGTGGGAATCACGGCGCTTTCCTCGAAAAGCATGTTGTCCAACAATACGCCATAATCGGGCTCGGAAATGTTGAATGCCCGCTGCATCGCTTTGGATGTGAAGCCGATTTTCCGGCCGATGATGGTGCGCCCCTCGGCGTATTTCAATTCCATCCAAGCGCTTTGAATCGCGTAGGAATCCTCAATTGTCATATCAGGATAACGCTGACTGATATGGGGGATTTCGGTTCCTCTTTTTTCCGCCTCGTTGAGTTGGTGGGCAATCTCTTCCACGATTGTCTTGGCAAGCATGGGCTCTTCTCCGTTAGCAGGTCTGTGGTTGAGCAGGTTCTAAAGCTTCCGTTCGTAAAGCATCCGTTCGTAAAGCTTCCGTTCGATGGATACGCTCCGTAAAAGCGCCGGTAAGCAAAACGGATGTTATGTTTTGTTAGTTGAAACATTTGATCAGATTTCATGGTTATGTTTAAAACACATATTCTTATTGACTTTAGGCATAACCTCCAGTCAATAGTTGTTTTTCCTTTTTTCGCGTTTCTCTTGCTCCTTAATACAACGCCTGAAATATGTTTCACTCAGTGAAACTATATGATTAAAAACAATATCTCTTTTTTTGAAACAATTCGTTTGCGGGTTGTAATTCGGGGGCGAGGTACCGTTTTTAAACCTCAAAGCGGGTGTCCGGTATCTTCAGTTACTCGATTTCCAATAAGGGATGGTTGCCTGATCATCGGCAATGATTCTTTGTCGATTATCGGCTTAATAATTATAAAAAATGCACGATAATAATAATTTATAAGGTGGTTCAGATAAAAATGGGGCACCCTGCTTAAAGGCTGATCGTCACCAAATAAACCGTTTTTAGGTCAATGGGGTGGCTAAGCGACCTCAACCCCTGCCGGCCGAAATGGAGTTGGTATCATGAAGATACTCGTTGTCGATGACGACATGGTAACGGGCACCCTGCTTAAAAAGAGCCTGACCAAACAGGGGTACGAGGTAAAGCATTTCACCAACGGCGCCAAGGCCCTGGAGGAGCTGCAGGAAGAAACCTACAGGATTATCCTGACAGACTGGATGATGCCCGAAATGGACGGGCCGACCCTGTGCCGCCACGTAAGAAAAATGAATCTCACGGATTATATCTATATCATCCTGCTGACCGCCAAAAGCTCCAAGGACGATGCCGTGGCCGGACTGGAGTCGGGCGCCGACGATTACATCGTCAAACCCTTCGACAATCAGGAGCTGCTGGCCAGGATAAGGGCCGGGCAACGATTGGTCGAGCTGGAGGATATCAACCGCGACACTCAGCAGAAGTTGTCCCATACCGAAAAGCTGGCGGCGGTGGGCCAGCTCTCGGCCGGGATCGCCCACGAGATCAACAATCCCATCGGGTTCATCAACAGTAATCTGAATTCGCTGCATGCCTATGTTCAGGACGTCATCAAGGTGCTGGCCTGCTACCGGGAAATGACCAAGCTGTTCGATGAATCGATCAATCAGAAGAAACTGAATGCCAAGCTGCCCAAAATGCTCAAACAGTCGGTCAAGATGGAAGAAGACTTCGACATGGATTTCATGCTCGAGGACATGGGAGATCTGGTGGCCGACTGCGTGGGCGGTGCCGAGCGCATTAAAACCATCGTTCACGAAATGCGCTATTTCGCGCATCCGGAACAACAGAGCATCGAGTCGTGCCAATTAAGCATCATTGTGGGTGAAGTAGTGGATCAGTTTTCGGAGAATCTGCCCCCCGAGGTGACCATTGAAAACGTCGTGACCGATCTTCCGATGGTTGAATGCAATATCCCGCACATCGAGCAGGCCTTCATCAAGTTGATTAAAAACGCATTGGACGCCGTTGAAGGAAGCGGCAAGATCGTCATCGAAGGGCGCGCCGCGGGCGACATGATCGAAATCGAAGTCAGGGATAACGGCAGCGGGATCGAGCCTGAGAACCTGTCCAAGGTGTTCGACCCTTTTTTTACGACAAGGGACGTCGGTCAGGGGGTCGGTTTGGGGCTGACCACCGCCTTGAACATCCTTAAAATGCACAACGGGGGCATAGAGGCCAAAAGCACCCCGGGGGAGGCGACATCATTTACGGTTCGCCTGCCGCTACCCGTCGAGTGCTCGGTGGGATTGGAGGAGGCAACGGCAGCAGCGGATTCGGAGGCTCCGGACGCGCCGGAGAGCCCGGCCGAGCCGGATGATCCGGATGATCCGGTCGACCCGGAATCTTCAGATTCACCCGTTACGCCTGATGCACCCGACGACCCAGGCGATTCCGAAGTTCCGATGGATCTGGACAGCCAGGCAGCCTTGGATGAACCGGAAAAAACAGATATTCCCGATGTGCCGGAGAACCCGCCCGATTCGGAAGCTCCGGACATTCTCGTGGATGAGGAGAGCCCTCTGGAGCAGGGTGTGTCAGCCGATCCGGACAGTCCAACAGATCGGGAAAAACCGGATACAACGGAGTGATCCGGTATTCGGGAGAACCGTGACCGTTGGCAGCCAATCCGGTGGAAAACGTTTTTGTTTCCGGATGGAACCACTCGAAGGGAAACAAGCACAACATGACACGAATCATTTTCCGAGATGATGAATAGACGTTGTCTGTCGGCAATCACGGTTGGCATTGATCCAGCAATTCTCGGCGAAAAAATTCATTCCGTAAATTCAGATAATCATAGACTTTCTCAAACTTATTTTTCGCACTGTTAATAATACGAAAACACCATAACCCACTGATATAGTTGCAAATAATTTTTGTCTAGACATCCGCCCTTTTTTGTTGTATGTTTTCAGTGGGTTACGGAAAGGCGGGCGGATGCATCAAAAAAAACATCTCAGCTTCTCTGCCATGCGAAAAAAAATGTCAGAGCGATTCAGGATGATCGATGATAGCCGACAAGAGGCTAAAGTCGATTATTGTGTGCATGACTGCCTGATGAGTGCCTTTGCCATGATGGTATTCCAAGACCCTTCCATGCTCGCCTTCCAGCGCAGGCTGGAAGAGTCGATACAACAAAACAACCTCAAAGCGCTTTTCCAAGTCTCATCCATCCCAAAAGATTCTCAATTGCGCGATGTCCTCGACGGTTTGTCGAACGAGTCCATCGATTGCATCTTCGATGACCTGTTCAGCGGCCTACAGCGCGGGAAGCATTTGGTGCACTATCAAGTCCTCGATGGTTACTATCTGGTAGCCATTGACGGCTCTGAATATTTTTCTTCAGAAAAAATCCATTGTCCCCATTGCCTGATCACAAAATCGAAAAAGAAAACCCGATACCACCATCAGATTCTTCAAGCCGCAATGGTTCATCCGGATAAAAGGCATGTTATTCCCTTTGCACCCGAGCAGGTCGCCAACACCGACGGTACGGAAAAGCAGGACTGTGAAATCAATGCCGGCAAACGGTTAATTCGTGACCTGCGTAAACGTCATCCCAAGATAAAATTCATTATCGGTGGCGATGGGTTATACTCCAAGCAGCCTTTCATCGATGAGGCCAAACAGGAACGGATGTCTTTTATTTTGGTGGCGAAACCGTCCGATCACAAAATCCTTTTCGAATGGGTCAATGAACTGACCCAATTGGGCGAAGGTGGCCATCTGACTATCGATGCCCCATCCAACGATCGCTGTCACACCTACCGTTGGATCAACCAGGTTCCTTTAAACGGGACGAAAGATGCCGACAACGTAAACTTTTTTGAATACCAGATTGTCAAAGACGGAAAAACAACCTATCGAAATAGTTGGGTGACCGACATCTTCATCGATGAAAAAAATATCAAAGAGTTAGTGCGGTGCGGACGCGCCCGCTGGAAAATTGAAAACGAGACTTTTAACACCCTGAAAAATCAAGGTTATCATCTCGAGCACAATTTCGGTCATGGAAAAAACAATTTGTCGATGATCTTTTTCATCCTCAACCTACTGGCTTTTTTCTTCCATCAGATTTTCGAATTGACCGATCCTTTATATCAAAAATGCCGTGGCAAATTCAGTTCCCGTAAAGAATACTGGAATCAACTACGCTGTACATTCCGCATTTTGATTTTCAGAAGTTGGGACCATCTTTTGACCTATCTTTTCGATCCACCGATGTTGGAGCCCCCTTAACTTCAATTCAGTCCATCCATGTTACCCCCCCCTATAATCCGGTTTTTCTTTCTGCCGGCGACGCACAGCTACGACCAAATTCTATCGAACAGGCAATAAGAATACTCATGGCCAATCTTTGCGGCCGGCATTGTGCTGCTCAACTGACAAATTTCCATCAATCTGCCTTGGCGATTCGCCCCTCTTTAACAATTTACGTGTTCAGCGAGAATTGCTGGGCATTGATCCAGCAATTCTCGGCGAAAAAATTCATTCCGTAAATTCAGATAATCATAGACTTTCTCAAACTTATTTTTGCACTGTTAATAATACGAAAACACCATAACCCACTGATATAGTTGCAAATAATTTTTGTCTAGACATCCGCCCTTTTTTGTTGTATGTTTTCAGTGGGTTACGGAAAGGCGGGCGGATGCATCAAAAAAAACATCTCAGCTTCTCTGCCATGCGAAAAAAAATGTCAGAGCGATTCAGGATGATCGATGATAGCCGACAAGAGGCTAAAGTCGATTATTGTGTGCATGACTGCCTGATGAGTGCCTTTGCCATGATGGTATTCCAAGACCCTTCCATGCTCGCCTTCCAGCGCAGGCTGGAAGAGTCGATACAACAAAACAACCTCAAAGCGCTTTTCCAAGTCTCATCCATCCCAAAAGATTCTCAATTGCGCGATGTCCTCGACGGTTTGTCGAACGAGTCCATCGATTGCATCTTCGATGACCTGTTCAGCGGCCTACAGCGCGGGAAGCATTTGGTGCACTATCAAGTCCTCGATGGTTACTATCTGGTAGCCATTGACGGCTCTGAATATTTTTCTTCAGAAAAAATCCATTGTCCCCATTGCCTGATCACAAAATCGAAAAAGAAAACCCGATACCACCATCAGATTCTTCAAGCCGCAATGGTTCATCCGGATAAAAGGCATGTTATTCCCTTTGCACCCGAGCAGGTCGCCAACACCGACGGTACGGAAAAGCAGGACTGTGAAATCAATGCCGGCAAACGGTTAATTCGTGACCTGCGTAAACGTCATCCCAAGATAAAATTCATTATCGGTGGCGATGGGTTATACTCCAAGCAGCCTTTCATCGATGAGGCCAAACAGGAACGGATGTCTTTTATTTTGGTGGCGAAACCGTCCGATCACAAAATCCTTTTCGAATGGGTCAATGAACTGACCCAATTGGGCGAAGGTGGCCATCTGACTATCGATGCCCCATCCAACGATCGCTGTCACACCTACCGTTGGATCAACCAGGTTCCTTTAAACGGGACGAAAGATGCCGACAACGTAAACTTTTTTGAATACCAGATTGTCAAAGAC
Source organism: uncultured Desulfosarcina sp. (assembly GCA_963668455.2). GTDB lineage: Bacteria > Desulfobacterota > Desulfobacteria > Desulfobacterales > Desulfosarcinaceae > Desulfosarcina. The sequence continues at coordinate 518,446 of CAXXOY010000003.1, read as the reverse complement.
GGAAAAACAACCTATCGAAATAGTTGGGTGACCGACATCTTCATCGATGAAAAAAATATCAAAGAGTTAGTGCGGTGCGGACGCGCCCGCTGGAAAATTGAAAACGAGACTTTTAACACCCTGAAAAATCAAGGTTATCATCTCGAGCACAATTTCGGTCATGGAAAAAACAATTTGTCGATGATCTTTTTCATCCTCAACCTACTGGCTTTTTTCTTCCATCAGATTTTCGAATTGACCGATCCTTTATATCAAAAATGCCGTGGCAAATTCAGTTCCCGTAAAGAATACTGGAATCAACTACGCTGTACATTCCGCATTTTGATTTTCAGAAGTTGGGACCATCTTTTGACCTATCTTTTCGATCCACCGATGTTGGAGCCCCCTTAACTTCAATTCAGTCCATCCATGTTACCCCCCCCCTATAATCCGGTTTTTCTTTCTGCCGGCGACGCACAGTTACGACCAAATTCTATCGAACAGGCAATAAGAATACTCATGGCCAATCTTTGCGGCCGGCATTGTGCTGCTCAACTGACAAATTTCCATCAATCTGCCTTGGCGATTCGCCCCTCTTTAACAATTTACGTGTTCAGCGAGAATTGCTGGCATTGATCCCGACGATTGGACATCTCGGGATAAAGATGGTAATTTGCCTGCTTACTTTTGATCGAAGCGCCTATCAATCCACAACCCAGAGAAGGAGCAAATCATGCGTATCGGGCACCGTTTTCAATTGATCCCCATGTTGGCTTTATTGTTTGTGTTGACTGGTTTTTCCCTTGCAGCGGCCGATGATTTCGCGCCCTTTGTCGGTCAATCCGGCACCCTTAAAATTTCCGGCGGCACGGCCCACATTCCTGTGATGAAGGAGGCTGCCAAACAAATCATGCAGCGTTATCCCGAGATCCGCATCACCATTGCCGGCGGCGGATCCGGCGTGGGGATCAAGCAGGTGGGGGAAGGCATGGTGGATATCGGCAACTCGGGCCGCCAGGCCACCGATGAGGAAGTGTCCAAATACGGATTGAAACTGTTCAAATGGGCCGTGGACGGTGTGGGCATCGTGGTTCATCCGGACAATCCGGTTGCCGCGCTGACCACCGATCAGATCAAGGCCGTTTTCGCCGGCGAGATCGACAACTGGAAAGCCCTGGGCGGCCCTGACAAAGGCATTAATATTTACACCCGTGACGAGGCCAGCGGAACCCGGGCGGTTTTCTGGAAAAAAGCCCTGGGCAAGGGGACCATCATCAACAAAGCCATCGTGGTGCCTTCCAACGGGGCCATGAAAGCATCGGTGTCAAACGATCCCTTCGCCATCGGCTATGTGTCGGTCGGCCATATCGACAACACCGTCAAGCCGGTGGCCCTGGACGGGGTGACCCCGACGCTGGAAACAGTGAAAACCGGCAAATATAAAGTCGCCCGGGGGCTTTTCAGCAATACCAAAGGCGCGCCAACAGGGCTGACCAGTCTTTTTATCGATTTTTTGTTCAGCCGGACCGGTCAGGAAATCGCGGCGTCCAAGGGGTTCATTCCCGTACAGTAGTCATGCAACGCGAAAAGACGATTCAATTCCTTTTGGGGCTGGCGGCGACCGTGAGCGTCGCCGCCAGTCTTCTGATTTTCGGGTTCATGGTCATCCTGGGCCTTCCCTTGATCAGCAGCGGCGCCTTTTTCGATCTTTTCACCGCGCCCTGGCTGCCGCGGCAGGGACTGTACGGCATCGCTCCCATGGTGGCGGGCACCATGGCCATCGCCGGGATGGCCCTTGTTTTCAGCCTGCCTCTTAGCCTGGGATGTGCCTCCCTGATCGGCGTTCTGGGCGGCGGACGCCTATCTTCCTGGCTGCACCGTTTGGTGCGTTTTATGACCGGCATCCCCACCGTGGTTTACGGGTTTACCGGGATTTTTTTGCTGGTCCCGCTTGTTCGGCAGATGGCCGGTCGCGGATCGGGCATGTGCATTCTCTCTGCCGCCTTGCTGCTGGCCATCTTGATCGCGCCCACCATGATTCTGTTTTTCACCGACAGCTTCGCTGCGGTTCCCAAGAGCTACCTGTCCGCCGCCGACGCCTGCGGGGCAACCCCCGTGCAGAAGCTTTTGTATGTGATGATTCCCTGCTCGTGGCGCGGACTGACCACGGGCACGGTGCTGGCCCTGGGGCGCGCCGTGGGCGATACCCTGATCGCCCTCATGATCGCCGGCAACGCCGCCGCCTGGCCGACATCGCCCATAGACCCCGCCCGAACCCTGACCGCTCACATCGCCCTGGTGGTGGCTGCCGACTTTGACAGTCTTGAATTCCGAACCCTGTTCGCCTGCGGCATTATGTTGTACCTCTTTACCACCGTGACGGTCATCACCGCCCGCCGGTTGCTCAGTGCAACCACCGAGAAGCTGCCATGACGGGGCGCCTTGCCGAAAAGGCGGTGGTCGTCTGGGCCTGGCTTAGCGGCGCGGTGCTTACCGCCAGCGTCGTCGGCCTTGTAGGCTACCTCTTGATCAAAGGCGCCGGAGCGCTTAACCTGGCCCTTTTTTTCGGGGAGACCGCCCCCCTGGACGCCCTCCTGCTAAGGCGCCAGGTTTTCGAAGGCATCTTCCCGGCCACCGTCGGCACCTTGCTTCTGGTGGGGATCAGCATTGGCATGGCCGTTCCCGTCGGGGTGGCCGCAGGGATCTACATGGCCGAGTTTGCCGGTGCGAGGATCAAATCGGTGTTCGGCCTGTTCTTCGATATTCTGGCAGGTCTACCCTCGATCCTCGTGGGGCTTTTCGGATTTAGCGTGGCGGTTTTTCTGCATCACCATTTCTCCGATCGTATCGCCCCCTGCCTGCTCATATCGGCATTCGCACTGGCCTTTCTGGTGCTGCCTTATATAATCAGAACTACCCAGACGGCCCTGGAAAGCCTGCCGCGCCAAGTGCGAATAACCGGTCCGGCCCTGGGCGCTTCCAAAGCCCAGACGGTCTTTTACGTGTTGCTGCCCCAGGCCCTGTCCGGGATTGTCAGCGGCATCATCCTCTCCATCGGCCGCTGCGCCGAGGACACGGCGGTGATCATGCTCACAGGCGTGGTGGCCACGGCGGGCCTGCCCAGATCGCTTTTGTCAGCCTACGAGGCGCTTCCCTTTTATATCTACACGGTATCGGCCCAGTATGCCGACCAGGCCGAACTGATGCGAGGCTATGGCGCGGCCATTGTTCTGCTGATCATCTGCGCCCTGCTGTTTACCCTGACGGCCCTGATCCGCCATCGGCTGACCGACCATCTGCTCTACGGCCCCATGTTGCGGAGGAAAACCGGTTGAAAGAAGATAAAATCATTAAGATCAAGGCTCGCCATCTGTTTTTCTCCTATGGGGACAATGCGGTGCTACAGGATGTCAATCTGGATGTGAAAGAGGGGGCCGTGACGGCGGTGACCGGACCGTCGGGGCAGGGCAAGTCCACCCTCCTGGCGCTGTTCAACCGACTGTGGGAGGATATTCCCGGTGCGTCCATGCGGGGAATCGTTCGTATTCATCTAAATGGCCGGGAGCAGGACATTTACCATCCCTCCTGCCCGCTGCCCGAATTAAGGCGTAAGGTGGGCATGGTGTTTCAGATCCCCAATCCGTTGCCCATGAGTATTTCCAAGAATGTGGCGTTTCCGCTGAAAGTCGCCGGCCGGACGAATAAAGGGGAGAATCAAAATGCCATCGAGGACGCGCTTAAAAAGGCGTTTTTGTGGGGGGAGGTCAAGGACCGGTTGAATGACGACGCCCGCGGCCTTTCCGGCGGCCAGCAGCAGCGCCTGTGCGTGGCCCGCGCCCTGGTGGTGAACCCGGAAGTTCTGCTTCTGGACGAGCCTACGTCATCCCTGGACGAAGCGGCCACCCTGATTATCGAATCCTTGATCTGCGACCTCAAGCACACCTGCACCATCGTCATGGTCTCCCATGACATGCGCCAGGTGGAGCGGGTGGCCGATAGCTGGGTTGAAATGAAAAAGGGGACCATCGCACCGCAGCCGGCCTGATACGGTTGAGAACGAGGCCCCCTTGTTCTATCGACGTGCGCCGGGACAGGCCAAAAGGCATGTCCCTTGGGCGGCATCCTTTCCGGGTTCGAGGGGGGTGAAGGGTTTCGGTTGTCACTTCAGTTTCTTCAAGTGATATGATTTGGGTCGCGTCAGATTCCGGTATCCGATCACCGATAGCGCTCCGCCCCGTCCGGTGTTTTTGCAGCCGGTCCAACACAGGCCGGGATCAAGGTAGTCGGCGCGATTCATGAATACCGTGCCGGTTTCGATCCTTGCGCCCATGGCGGCGGCCCGTTGGGGGTCGTTGGTCCACAAAGAGGCGGTCAGCCCAAAGGAGGAATCGTTCATCAGGGCGACGGCCTCGTCATCGTCTTTGACTCGCATGATGCCAACCACCGGGCCAAAGGATTCATCGCGCATGACCCGCATGTTGTGGGTTACATCGATCAGGATCTGCGGGGCCAGGTAGGTTCCGCCGTCATCTTCCGGGAACAGGGCCGTATCGACCATTGACCGGGCGCCGGCAATTAGGGCCTCGGCCGTTTGGGTACGCACGTTGCCGGAGAAGCGGCGGTTGGCCATGGGGCCCAGGGTGGTTTCAGTGTCAAGAGGATTGCCCAGTCGGTAGCTCCGGACAATGGCCGCGGCCTTTTCCACAAAGGCGTCGAAGAGTGAATCGATGACATAAATGCGCTCGATGCCGCAGCAGCACTGGCCGGAGTTGAACATGGCCCCGTCGATAAGCGTTTCGGCGGCGGCGTCCAGATTCGCGTCGGCCATCACATAACCGGGGTCCTTGCCGCCCAGCTCCAGGCCCATGGCGGTGAAGGTGCCGGCCGCGGCGCGCTCGATGCGTCGTCCGCCGCGAACCGAACCGGTGAAATTGATGAAATCGAAACTGCCTGCGGCGATCAGCGCTTCAGTGGTTTCATGATCGAGAAAAAGGTTGGCGAACACCTCTTCGGGCACCCCGGTATCGACAAAGGCCTGTACCATGCGCTCTCCCGCCAGAAGGGTCTGGGTGGCGTGCTTGATGATTACGCTGTTGCCGGCGATCAGCGCCGGCGCCACCGTGTTGATGGCCGTCAGATAGGGGTAGTTCCAGGGGGCCATGACAAAAACAACGCCGTGGGGCTCGCGCAGAATGCGCCGCTCGAAGGCGTCGGAGGTTTCCACCACCATGGGAGCCAGGGCCTCTTCGGCGATATCGGCCATGTACCCGGCCCGTTCGGCAACTCCGCCAAATTCTCCGCCATAGCGGATGGGGCGGCCCATCATCCAGGCCAGTTCAGTGACGATTTCCTCATTCATTTCGCCCAGCCGATCAACGCCGGCGCGAACCCGGTCGATTCGCTCGGCAAGCGGAAGGGCGGCCCAGGCGGCCCGCGCCTTGCGGGCCTGGCCGATAACGGCGGCGGCCGAGGCCATATCGACAACGGGGCGCTCGGCATAGACGCTCTGGTCGATGGGGCTGATGCATTTGAGTGTTTTTACTGGGGGTGGGTTCATTCTTTAATTTTGCCTTCTTTTATTGTCTTTGGTTAGGTCGACGCTTGCGACCGCTGACCGGCTCCGGCCAGATCCACCAGCCAATCGAACAGGCACTGCTGGGTGGGATCGGTGGCGGCGGAGAGTTCCGGGTGCCATTGCACGGCCAGTAACTTGGGATTGCTGCCAAGCTGCATGGCCTCCACAACGCGGTCATCGGCCCAGGCCACGGGGGGCAGGCCTTCTCCCAGGCGATCCACGGCCTGATGATGCCAGGAAACGATTTCCACCCGCGTGTTCGGAATACTCAACTTTTCGCGCAGAGCCGGAACCCAGTCCAGAACCGTATCAAAGGAGGGATTGGCCAAATCCAGATATCGGGCCAGGGCCGTCAGACGATCCTCGATGGACGACCGGTTGAAATCCAGCACATAGGGCATGACCACGGCATTGGTCAGCCCGTGGTGGGTATCAAGCACGGCGCCGCAGGGATGACTCATGGCGTGCATGCCGCCCAGCCCTTTCTGGAACGCGGCCGCGCCCATGGTGGAGGCCACCATCATGTGGGCGCGGGCGGAAACATTGCTGCCGTCATTATAAGCCACCGGCAGCCATTCCCTAAATAAACCGCCGAGCTTCGATTGTAGTAATGTGGAACATCCTTTTCAAGAAACTGACATTTCTAACAAATATTGATAATTTCAGCAAGACAAGTGTCCTCGCATTCAATAGATGTCCGACAAGTTTTTAAAATGCTGGGGAAATAGGGAAAATTAAAAACGGAACGGATCAAAACAAAATTGTAAAACTACATTTCAAAAAAGTCATTCATGCTTGAGAATTCATGGCTTCGCTGAGAACCTGCCTGATCAGTTTTGCAAGTTTGTTTTTGTCGACAGGTTTGTCGGCAAAGGCAATGATGGCACCCTCGGTAATCGATTCAACCGACAGGTTGTCGCTGTAACCCGAAAAGAGAATGATGGGGATATCGGGCCTTATTTCCAGCAGCTCGGCGGCCAACAGGTCACCAGTCATTTGCGGCATGGTGTAATCGGATAAAACAATGTCAAAGTGGTGGGGCGTTTCACGAAACACCTCCAGCGCTTTTTGACTGTCGTTCATTCCGCGGACCTTGTAGCCAAGGCCCTTAAGCAGTTCTCCATAGGCGTCGACCAGGTTTTTTTCGTCATCCACCAGAAGAATGGTTTCATCGCCGGCATAATCAGATAGTGATGTTTTCTCTTCCTGCTCGTCTTCTTTTTCAACAACCGGGAGAAAAATATCGAATCTGGTTCCAACGTTCACCTGGCTGGTTACGTCGATCGCACCACCATGGTCTTTGATAATGCTATTGATAATGGCCAACCCTAAGCCGGTACCTTCATTTTTGGTTTTTGTGGTAAAATACGGATCGAATATTCTCTCGATATGCTTTTCGGGGATGCCATGGCCGGTGTCGGCAAAGGAGAGCTTGAGATAATCGCCGGGGGAAAGCCGGCCGTGTCCCACAACCGTCTCCGACGCAAGTTCGACATTTTCCAGCGTTATTTCCAGGGTGCCGTTACGGTTTTGTCGCATGGCATGGCCTGCATTGGTGCAAAGATTCATGAAAATCTGATGAATCTGTGTGGATTCTCCATGGATGCGGTCGTTTTTTGCTTTCAGGTTCTCGAAAATTTCGATTGTGGTGGGGATCGTTGCGCGTATCAGTTTCAGAACCTCCTTGGCGATCAGTGTTACATGAATGATGGATTTGTTGATTTCGGATGAACGGCTGAAGGATAGAATCTGTCTGACCAGGTCCTTTGCGCGGTTTGCCGATTGCAATATTTTCTGAAGATAGCCCTCCCGTTTGGTTTCGTCTTTTTGAATTAAAGACAGTTCGGTATATCCGATGATGGCGGCCAGAATATTATTAAAATCATGAGCGATTCCACCCGCCAAAATTCCGATGGACTCCATTTTTTGGGCTTGCCGGAGCTGGCTGTGCAGCTTTTTTTGCTCCGTTACATCGCGCAACACAACAACGCTGCCCACCGGCTTGCCTGACTTATCCTTCCACACACCGAAGCTCATTTCTATGTCTTTGATATTTCGGTGTTTATCGTATCTTTGGGTTAGAAACCCCGTATGACTTTCGCCGTCGTTCAGCCTTTTCAGCATTTTTATGGTTTCTTCCAAGGCCTCTTCAGGTACATAGTCGATTCTTTTTCCCACAACCTCCTCATAGGTCCAGCCGAAAACCCTGGTAAAGGCTGGATTGACGTAAAGCACCTTGCCGTGCATATCGTAGGTGACGATGGGTTCGGGAGATGCTTCCATGATGGAGCAATAGCGCTCTTCGCTTTCCCGAATGGCGTCTTCGGCCCGTTTTCGAATGGTGATGTCGGTGATCATGCCAAAAGATCCTTCGAATCGATTCTTTTTATCGAAGACGGGCGTCGCCGAAACGGTCGTCCAGATTGCATGTCCGTCACGGTGCTTCCAACGGCGTTCGTAATGCTCCGCTTTGCCTTGGCGTCGGGCTTGTATTTTTTCAATGTGATCGGATATGTCTTCTTCGAAAAAGAATGCCTCCATTTTTTGACCGATGATCTCTTCCTGAGGATACCCAAGTGCTTGCGACATGCGGGCGTTGACGAACGTGATCCGTTGATCCGAATCGACTACCCAAATGCCTTCGTTGGAGGTGTCGACAATAAGGCTGTACATGTCCTGGCTTTTTTTTAGATCGTCTTCGCGGTTTTTTAACTGCTTCGTCATATTATTAAATGCATTCGCGAGACATTCGATTTCGCCTGCGGACTTGACTTGGACCCGAGCGGAATAGTCCCCGGCTGCAACCGTTTGAGCTTTTTCGATCAGCAGCGAAATGGGTTTGGATATCATCCGGGCGAATAAAAAAACGGAAATGGCAATGGCAAGCAGGATGATGATCATGATTAAGATATTGGCGTTCATGAGGGTGCCGGTTACCTCCAATGCCTCCTCAATCGGTTGCTGGATTATCAGCCCCCAGCCGGTCGATGGAACATAGCTATAGCTGACCAACCGATTGCCGCCTTGGAATTCTTCTTCCATCGAGCCGGATCGATGATTGATTGCCGCTTTTACAGACGCAAGGTTGGCAAGGTCGGTTGTGCTTCCAATCCGGCTGTTATCGGGATGCATGAGGGCGTTGCCATATTGGTCGACGATAAATGCATAGCCCGAATAGCCAATTCTGGTTGTGGCAATACGCTCGATGATTCGTTGCAGGGCGACCCGCACCACCAGAAGGCCGCAAACCTTCTGGTCGGCATTTCTGATCGGTTCGGCGATTTCGATAACTTGCTTGCCCGTTGTTTGGGATACGAAGATATCGGATATCGTTGTTGTGCTGGTTTTGATCGGCATCTGAACGGTGGGATGGTAGTCGATGCGGCTTTTTACTCTTTCGAAGTCCGAACGCGCCAATAAGTCACCATTGGCTGACAGTACGGCTGCTGTCAGAAGTTCCGGCTGATGGGCGGTGAGGGCATTCAGTACTGGTATGATCCTTTGGGCCTGCATCGATTTGATGTCGCTGTTTGCGACGGAGAATTTTAAAAGGCGGATTTTTTCCAAAAACATCCCGTTGACGTCATTTGCCATGGTGGAAGCCAAATCCCGGTTCTTTTTAAAGACAATCTCCTTGATGGCTTTCTCGGTGATTTTTATGGTAACGAGATCCACGAAAAACAGCGGGATCATTGCCAATGCCGCCAACGCGATGATCAGTTTGGTGCGAAGGCTGATGCGATACACCGTTTTTGTCATTTTCCCTCTTAACTTATTGTTGCCGTCATATCGATAAAAGCGTGTAACATACCAAGAAAAAGCGATTTTCGGGTTGAATTGGATGCTGTGCAGGAAAGCGCGGAAGGTGAACGCGAATGAACGTGGACGTCGAGGCTCGTGGGTAGCGCAACGGGCAGATCCGAACAAACCCTATTTCTTCGGATGAAGCGCCTTTGTTTTTATTTCATATGGGGAACTTGTAGAAAATATCGGGTTTGTCGCGTAGAACTTGATCGCGAATTATTAATGTATTGAAATAATAGGGTGTTAATTTTGTTTGTGGCGACTGAAGGTGGGGGCGGTATTGGTGGATTCTATATGGTTCGGGACGGCGACAATTTTTTGTTTATTGACATGAAATCAAATTGTTTTGCTGGGGTATGGACTTAAACCCGCCTATTTAAGTATTTTTCATGATATAAAACAATAAAGATGTAGTGTGGTTCTTCTATCCGGTATCGGAAAAAACGATAGCGATTTGGATCAGCTATCCCAGGCGGTACCGAAATCCCAGGTGTCCTTAATAATTTCGACGATCAGAGAGGTTTCCACCGAATTGACGCCGTCGATCTGGCTGATGCGTTCAAAAACCAGGGTTTTGAATTCGGAAAGGGAGCCGGCGATAAACTCGATGTCGATATCATTGCCGCCGGTGGTTAGGGCAACATAGGTCAGTGACTCTATATCTTTAAGCGCATTTAGAATGCCGTCCTTTTTTTTCAGGTCGATGCTCAGCTTGATGTTGCCGATGATTTCAAACCCCAGGTGGATGGGATTGCTGACCGCCACCACGGAAATCACCTTGTCGCCTATCAGGCGTTTCAGCCGGCTCCTGGCCGTGGTTTCGGAAATGCCCAGCTGCTTGGCAATGGTGACGATGGGCATGCGGCCGTCCTTTTGCAACAGCCCCACCATTTCACGATCAATGCGGTCGAGCTTTTGAAGCTTTACTGGATTGTCAGTCATGTCTTTGTCCTTAAATAGCCTATTAGTGAACGATCAGTTAACCACTGTTCGCTTATCCAAGGTTGCCATGCGCGTCAATAGAATAAGTTGTTCGGGGTTGCCGAAGCGAATCAAATCACCTGGTTCGGCCATGAGGGGTGCCGTACGGATCATTCAACGGTTGGTGGTTTGGCAATAATGTTAACACCGTCGGCCAGGTTAGGGAATATACAATCCTCGTCAATGTGTTTGTGATGCAATCCAGTTTAAATTGCAAAAATGTCTCAAAATATTTGAATGCCGACATTTTGGTTAACAGTCTGGTATTGTTAAACAAGACTTCTGGTTTCAAGCCTTTTGCGTCGCTTTTGGAAAAGTGGAAAATACAAAAACGAAAGCTTTGAAAAAACGAAAATAGCAAATAATAGCGAAAAAATAGCGAAAACCGTTAAAAGCTGTCAGAAAATTGTTGAATTAATTTTTTTTATGGTTTATTTATGCGGAAAAACCGGAGCCGTTAAAACCGGCATCTTTATCGCATGAAACATAACCGCCGCACGGCAGGGTATCCTTGGGCGGTCAGTTTTTCCGCTGACCCTCAAATCGGATGCCGGAGTGTCGCTGCGCGGTTAAAAAATGGTTCTAAATAAGGAGAAACCATGAAACGCATTATCGTGATTGGGGTGGGAGCCCAGGGAAGTGTTATCGCAAAACGGTTGAACGATCATGAAGACGTGTCCGAAATTATCTGCGCGGACTATGACCGCAAGGCCGCCGAAGCCCTCAGCAGTACGCTGAGCAAGGCGACGTCCCTGCAACTCGATGCCAGTGATGTTCAAAATGTGATCGACGCGTCCAAGGGGTGCGATCTGATCGTCAACGGTTTGCCGTTGGAGTACAACATGCAGGTCATGGAGGCGGCCCTCGCGGTGAATGCCTCATACATCGACATGGCCGGCCCCATGGAAGACATCGGGTTCGTGGAAAGCTATAAACTGCTCTTTTCTGAATGGCACGAGAAATTCAAGGCTAAAGGATTGACCGCTCTGGTAGGCGCCGGATCTTCTCCGGGCCTGGCCAACATCATGGCCCGCGAGGCGGTCGAGAAAATAGACACTTGCGAAACCATCTCCATTTATGTCTATGAAAACGTGTTGACCAAACGCTTCACGCCTTTCTGGTGGTCGCCGGAAGTGGCCTTCGTGGACATGGCTTACAAAACCTTCCGTTACGAAAATGGCCGGCATGTCATCGACAAGCCCTTCAGCCGTCCCGTGACCATGGAGCTGCGCGGGATCAATCGCAAGGTGCGCCTGGTCGATCATGAGCACGACGAACCGGTGACCATGGGCCTTCTGGCCGACTCGGTGCTCAAGGGTGTGAAAAATGTGGAGTTCAAATATGGCGGATTCGGTGTGAAGTTCTCCGAGTTGCTCTTTAAAATGGGGCTGCTTTCCGATGAACCGGTGGACCTCGACGGCTCCCAGGTGATACCCTTGAATCTGATCCTGAAACTCTGTCCCCCGGCTCCCAAGTACCCCGATGAACTCAAATCGATTATCAATGACGGAGTGTTGGCCGAGGAAGGCGCTTTTTTGGTCCGTGTTCAAGGCCGCCTGGGTGACAATCCCGTACAGATAGACAGTTACGCCACCGGTCCGGGGCTGGTGGAGGCCTTCGAAACCTCCGGTCTCAGCCATGAAGCTTATCTTACCGGGCAATGCGCCTCGGTGTTCGCCAAGATGATGGTGGACGATGTTTTTACCGAGAAGGGCCTGTTCGTGCCCGAACAGCTCGATAAAAAAGCGCGCTTATACTGCTTCCGGAACCTGGCCGAACTGGGCGTGAGTGTGGACGAAACCATACAGCAGAAGACGGTGTACGCGCCGCCTGAAGAATCCGAATAATTGTCGTGGGGTGCGGCCGGATCGGCGGTGTCGCCGGTTCGGGCCGCGCCACAGCAACTTTCCAGGTGAGGAGTTTCATGAAAGAAATCGATCGATTGGCTGCCGAACAGGGGCTTTCCATCAGAAGTATATGCAAGCGGTTCGGCGATGTGACGGCATTGGACGATGTCAGCCTGGACGTCGCCCCGGGAGAATTTTTCACCCTCCTGGGGCCGTCGGGGTGCGGCAAGACCACCTTGCTGCGCATCATCGCCGGGTTGGAACTTTCCGACGAGGGTCGTATCTTTTCCAATGGCCACGAGATAACTTATCTTCCGGCCATCAAGCGCCAGGTCAATACGGTATTTCAGAGCTATGCCCTGTTTCCTCATCTGACCATTTACGAAAACGTCGCCTTCGGACTGCGCTCCCGCAAATTTCCCGAAGCGGAGATCAAAAAGCGTGTTGAACGGCGGCTGGAGATGCTGGATTTATCCTCCATGGCCGAAAGGCATCCCCACCAGCTCTCCGGCGGGCAGAAACAGCGCGTGGCCCTGGCCCGCGCCATCGTCAACGAACCCGATGTTTTGCTCCTGGACGAGCCCATGAGCGCCTTGGACGCCAGGCTGCGTTCCCAGGTGCAGGAGGATTTGAGACGCCTGCAAAGAAAGCTGAACCGCACCTTTATCCTTGTGACTCACGACCAAGCCGAGGCCCTGGTCTGCAGCGACCGCATCGCCGTGATGCGCCAGGGAAAAGTTATTCAGTGCGGTACACCCGAGGAGGTGTACGATAACCCGCGGGACAGTTTTGTGGCTAAATTTCTGGGGGCTGCCAACCTGATTTCAGCTAAGCGTGTGAATGGCGGGGTTGAGACGGATTTCGGCTTCCTGGCGCTTGAGAAGACGCCTCCCTGGGAAGAGGGCACCGTGGCCATCCGCCCCGAGTGGATCGGCATCGGAGACAAACAGCCCGAGAGAAACGGCATCCGCGCCAAGGTGAAGGAGATCGTCTACCGGGGCACCAATTTCGATTTGTGGCTGGAGCCGGGGATGTTGCGCGTGCGTACGAGTTCCTATCGGCGTATCGACCCCGGCCGGGAAGTTTGGCTGGAACTGGCACCAGAGGAGCTTGTCATCCTTGAAAACGAAACTCTCTGATTCGATTCTGACCTGGTATGGGGAGTTGACCACCCGCGGTCAACTGCTCAAGCGCGGCAGCGCATTGCTCACCCCCGGCATGCTCTGGCTGATGCTTTTTCTCGTGCTGCCGGGGCTGGTGCTGATAGCGGTCAGCCTGATCCAGCGCGGCGCCTACGGCGATCTGGAATGGGTCTTTACCCTGGAGAACTACAAACGCCTGGCCGGGTTCTCGGTGTTCGGCTGGACGCCCGATTACCTGATGATTCTCTGGCGGTCGGTGGTGGTGGCCTTCAACACCACCCTGATTTCGGTTCTGCTTTCCTATCCCTTGTGTTTTTTTATTGCCGGACGGCCCGAGCGCAGTCGCTACATGTGGCTGACCCTGGTGATCATTCCTTTCTGGACCAACATGGTGATCCGGGCCTACGCCTGGTTTCTGATTCTTTCGCCGGAAATGCCCCTGGCGAAACTTGCCGCCTTCCTGGGGTTTATTCCCGACGGCGCACCGCTTTACCCCAATGCCTTTGCCGTTTACCTGGGCATGGTTTCCATGTTCCTGCCCTTTGTGACCCTGCCGCTCTACGCCTCAGTCGAGCGGTTGGACTGGGCCCTGGTCGAGGCGGCCCAGGATCTTTACGCATCCCGAACGCGGGTGTTCACCCAGGCGATTTTGCCTCAGACCTTGCCGGGCCTCTCCGTGGGCGTTATTCTCACCTTCGTTCCGGCCATGGGCATGTTCGTGGTGCCGGATCTACTGGGCGGGGCCAAGTATATGTTGGTGGGGAATCTGATCCAGCAGCAGTTCGGGGCCAGCCGCGACTGGCCCTTCGGCGCCGCCATCAGCATGGGGCTGATGGTTCTGACCATGATCGGGCTCCAGATATACCGCCGTAAGGGAAAGGAGGCCAATTACATATGAGACGCCAAAGCCCCTGGATCGTGATTATCTCTTGGCTGACCATGGCCTTTCTTTATCTGCCCCTGGTGGGGGTGGCGGTCTTTTCCGTCAACTCCGCCCGGCGCGGCCTGGTGTGGAAAGGGTTTACCCTCAATTGGTATCTCAAGCTCTTCGAGAACGAATGGATTCTCGAAGCGGCCTGGAACACCCTGGTGTTGGCCGTGGTTTCCACCGTTATCGCCACGGTTATCGGCACCGTCCTCGCCATTGCCATGGACCGCTTTCCCTGGGGCAAGCGCACCAGCAGCCTGCTCGACATTATTCTGCATATTCCCGTAGTCATCCCGGACATCATCCTGGCCGCCGCCCTGGTGGTGGCCTTCGGATTGCTGCGTTCGGTCTCCTCGCATTTCGAGCCGGGTCTGGTCAACATGATCATCGGCCACATCACCTTCCAGATCGCCTTCGTGGCCCTGGTGGTGCGCAGCCGTCTGGTGGCCATCGGCAGTGATGTGGAGGAGGCCGCGCGGGATCTTTTCGCCTCCAACAGCTATATCTTTAAAAAGGTGATGCTGCCTTTGCTGATGCCGGGTATTTTTGCCGGGGCCATGTTGGCCTTTACCCTTTCGTTGGACGATTTCGTGATCAGTTTTTTCACCGCCGGGCCGGAATCACAGACCCTGCCGCTGTTTATCTTCGCCGCCGTACGACGCGGAGTGACGCCCCAGATCCATGCGCTTTCCACCTTGATCATGCTGATCACGGTGGTGTTGGTGGTGCTTACCGAGCGGATTACCCGGCATCATGATAAGAAGTGATCGGTAATTATTCTAACCAATAAAAGGAGAAGAAGGATGAAAAAAACCGGAGTGTTCGTTGCCCTTGTGCTGTTAATGTCCGTCGTGGCCGCCAGTGCCGCGGAACTGCGGGTTTACACCTGGTCCGAGTATATGGACGAGGAGAAGATGCCGGCCGATTTCGAGGCTGCCACCGGCATCAAGGTCCGTCTGGATATCTACGAGAACAACGAGGAAATGGTGGCCAAACTGCAAGCCGGCGGCGCCAGCCAGTACGACATCATCGTGCCTTCCGATTACATCATGCCCGTTCTGATCAACCAGAAACTGATCCAGCCCCTGGATCTTGCCAAAATCCCGAACATCAAAAACCTCAAGCCCATTTTCCGCAAGACCAGCTATGATCCGGGCAACAAATACTCGGTGGCCTACCAGTGGGGTACCGTGGGCCTGATGTACCGCAAGGACAAGGTCAGTGAGGATGCGGTGAAAAGCTGGTCGGTGCTTTTCGATGCGGCCAAACAGCCCGGGCCGTTCTGGCTGATCGACTCGGTGCGTGAAATGATGGGCATTGTTCTGGTCTACCAGGGATACGATTTTAACAGCACCGTGCCCAAGGAACTCAAGGCCGCCGCCGATCTGCTGGTGACCACCAAGCGCACCGACAAATGCATGGGCTTCAAGCCCGGTGTGGGCGGCAAGAACGACGTGGTTGCCGGGACCGCCGTGGCCGCCATCGTTTATAACGGTGACGCCATTCAGTCGGTGACCGAAGATCCCGAACATCTGGGGTTCGTGATTCCCGCCGAAGGCAGCGAGATCTGGTATGACTCCATGTGTATCCCCAGCAAGGCCCCCAATTCGGACGCGGCCCACAAGTGGATTAACTGGATTCTGGATCCCAAGGTCGGCGCCGAGCTGTCCAATTACAACCAGTACGCCACGCCCAACTCGGCCTCCGAGCCCTACATCACCCCCGAGGACCTGAAGAATCCAGGTATTTATCCCACACGTGAGGTCATGCAGAAACTGCACTTCACCAAGGATCTGGGAAAGGATAACCGGATTATGGATCAGGCATGGACAAGGGCCAAATCGCATTAACTTGTATATGCGGCAAGCTCAACAATCGCCTAATTTAGGATTGAACAACAGGCTGTTTTGAAACCTTCCGGATATCAGTTCCCAAGCTTCGGTTTGGGAACGATATTCAGAAGTATTATTGTTCTGTGCTGCGCCAAACGCAAAACTTCTGCGCCAGGTTTTTGCCAAAAACCTATTTCTTGGGAATAAAAACCATAATTCCACTATGAAGCCGGCTGAAATCCCTAATCTCATCCCCACCGACAGGTTTTTCGTTGGGAAGGTAATAAATCGTTTCAGAGGCTTTGTACTTCTTTCCGGCGATGCTGTAGGCGGAACGGTTTTTACTCAATTCGTGGGGGCCGTCGTAGCCAACGATGAGATTGGTGCCGCACGGCAGATCATCCCAGTCGTCAATCTTCGATCCTTTTAGCACCCGACCGGATGGCAGGAAGTAAAAGGTGGTCTCGCGATTATACGCCCGTCCCGCCAGGGCCCAGGCCGTGATGCCGTCCGAGATGGTTTTGACCGGCCCTTCTTTTCTCAATTTGTCGATCTGCTCACCCTGGTTGAGCAAAACCACCGTTTTGACGGGTAGCCGACTCCATCCGTTGCTATTCGCGATCTCGCGGCCGGTGGTGATGGTCCCGTCCGGATATTTGTAAACCGTCGACGGGCTGTCAAAATCCTCGCCGGCGATGGCCCAGGCCGTATTGGTTATGGAGATGATGTTGGCTTCGTCCAGCTTGGCGGCAAGTCGCTTTTTGCCGTAAAAAAGACTGGCCAGTTCGGCGTCGGGGGTAAGCCTGCCGGCCCGTACATCGGGATCATAGGGCCAGGTCGGTCCCAACCCGGCCTTGCTGCGGATAAAGTTCTTGGCGCAGCGCTTGCGGCCGCGATGATTTTTCTTGAACCACCGATTGGGCCTGCCATAGGCGATCTGGCTATGGGTCAGCACGTCAAGATCGTCGAGCCCATACACGCCTTGCAGAATCCTGATTAATTTTCCCACGGATCGATATTGGGCGCTGGTGAGCGGGGCGTAGTGATAGCCAACCATCTCGATGCCGATGGATACCCGACTGATGTTGGTCTCTCCATCCCACATGCTGCGGCCGGCGTGGTCGGCGATATAACCCTTGTCCAGCATGCGATAGGTACGCCCGTTACGGGCGACGACGTAATTGGCGTGCCCGCCGTGGGTTTTGCGTCGGCCCTTGTTAACCCATTTGCCTTTGGAAACGACCCTCAAGGTGGTCTTGAGACCAAGTTCCGAAGTGTGAACGATGATGTACTTGGTTTGTCGCCGCTTGACCTTTTTATACTTGGGATTCAAACGCGGCCGGTAGTCGACAATTTGCCTTTGGAACGCGGCCAGGTCTTTGGCGGACCAGGCCGCGGATAGAGCGGCGGGCCGGAAAAGCAGGATGGCGAGTATCAGGAATAGCCGAATTTGGCAGTTTGTCGATATGGTAAGGCGTTTTTTCATAACCATCGTTTTGTATCTTAGAAGAATATTTTTTTTAACTTACAGATTTCTTGACCGATGGACAAGCATGTTGGCAAAACTAAGCCCTGTAATCGATTCTTTAGCCATTGCTTTGTTGACATGGCCGCGGCGCTGCCGATAATGTCAATATCGAACATTGTTATCGATTCATACAAATAGAGGAATTTAAAACCATGCAGGCGGAAATTTTGGCCACTGGTGACGAGATTCGATCCGGGGCCCTTGTGGACAGCAATTCAGCATATATTGCCGAGCAATTGGAACAGCTGGGCATTACCGTGGTTCGACATATCAGCGTGGGTGATGACATGGGCATGCTCGCTGATACGTTGCGAGAGATCGGCAATCGAGCGGACGTGGCCGTGGTTACCGGTGGACTGGGACCCACGACCGACGATCTGACCGCCGCGGCGGCGGCCGAGGCTGCCGATGTGGAACTTCTCCTCGATCCCAAGGCGTTGGAGAATGTGGCCAGCTTTTTCAAGCATGTGGACCGTCCCATGAGCGACTCCAATCGTAAACAGGCTATTTTGCCAAAGGGTTGCAAGGTGCTTTACAACTCGGCGGGCACGGCCCCCGGATTCTGCCTGACCATCGGTCGCTGCCGGTTTTATTTCATGCCGGGCGTTCCCTATGAGATGAAGCGCATGCTGGCCGATCAAACGCTCCCCGACATTCGCGCCCTGCAAGGCGATGCCGTCATTCACAACCGGGTCAAGACCATCACCACCTTTGGCTTGCCCGAATCCGTGGCCGGGGAGAAAATGGCTGAGGTTGAAACCGTTTTCCCCGACATCAAGCTGGGGCTTAGAGCCAACTTCCCCTTGATTCAGATAAGATTTTACAGCCATGACGAGGATGCCGACCGTTTGGACCAGCGCCTGGAGGAGGCCACCCAATGGGCTGTCGAGCGCCTTGAAACGCATTTGGTTTCTCAGGATGGCGAGTCCATGGAGGCTGTGATCGGACGCCTGCTGACCGCTTCGTCGGCAACCCTGGCCATGGCCGAAAGCTGCACCGGCGGCCTGATGGCCAACTGGCTGACCAACGTGGCCGGCAGCTCGGCCTTTTTCCTTTTCTCGGGGGTAACCTACTCCAACGATGCCAAGATGGCCGTGCTCGGTGTGAAGAAAGAGACCCTGGAAGCCCATGGCGCCGTCCATGAAGAGACCGCGCGGGAGATGGCCGAGGGCGCTCGCCGCGTGTCCGGCGCCACCTACGGCCTTTCCACAAGCGGAATCGCCGGCCCGGACGGCGGTACGCCGGATAAACCGGTGGGTACCGTCTGCATCGGATTCGCCTCCCCGGAGCACTCCTACGGCCGCCGCTTTACCTTTCGTTTCGGCAAGCGATTGATGAATAAGAAGATGTTTGCGATGGCGGCATTGGATTTACTGCGCAAGGAATTGTCGGTGATCGGTGAGTCCCGAACCCGGAACCCCAAACCCAGAAGAGACCAGGAATAATTATGATTCAACCCATCATTCTTGCCGGCGGCAGCGGCACGCGGCTGTGGCCGCTTTCACGTGCCCTTTACCCCAAACAATTGATCAACTTGGTGGATGAGAACACCATGCTCCAGAATACCGTCAAACGGCTCGACGGGCTGAGTGAAAAAGCCAATCCGGTGGTGATCTGCAATGACGAGTACCGGTTCATGGTGGCCGAACAACTGCGGCGGATGGGCGTTTCTCCCGGCGCGATCATTCTGGAGCCGGTGGGCCGCAACACGGCCCCGGCATTGGCCGTGGCCGCCCTGTGGGCACTGGACAGGGGCACGGACCCGGTGCTTCTGATCCTGCCCGCCGATCACCACATTCAAAAAGTGGCCGCCTTCCAGCAGGCTCTTGAAACCGGATACGCATATGCCCGCTCGGGGAATTTGATCACCTTCGGCATCATCCCGGAAAAACCAGAGACCGGCTACGGCTATATCAAGATGGGAGAGCCCCTGGCCTCCGACGACAAAGCCAAAGGCGAGGCCATGACCATCGCTGCATTTGTCGAAAAACCGGATATGGAAACGGCCCGGGAATATGTGGATTCAAAGGCTTATTGCTGGAACAGCGGCATGTTCATGTTTCAGGCATCCAAGGCCATCGCGGAGTTGGAAAAATTCGAGCCGGATATTCTCGCCGCTTGCCGCAAGGCTGTTGAAAACGGCAAGATGGACCTTGACTTTTTCAGACTCGACAAGGACGCTTTCGCCGACAGCCCCAGCGATTCCATCGACTATGCCCTCATGGAGAAAACCAGTGACGGTGCCATGGTGCCCATGGCGGCAGGGTGGAACGATCTGGGCTCCTGGGAAGCCCTGTGGCAGGAGGGCGAGAAAGACAATGCCCACAATGTCGTCAAAGGGGATGTGGTTCTGCACGATGTGAAGAACTCCTACCTGCATGCTGAAAACCGGCTGATCGCGGCAGTGGGGCTTGAGGATCACATTGTGGTGGAAACCTGCGACGCGGTGATGATCTCGCCACGGGATCGGGTCCAGGATATCAAAGGGCTGGTGAATCAGCTTAAGGCGAAAAATCGCAACGAAACCCAAACCCACAAACGAATTTATCGGCCGTGGGGCATGGTGGACCAACTGGTCAACGGTTCCCGTTTTCAGGTGAACCGGTTGACGGTTAAGCCGGGCGCAGCCCTTTCCCTGCAACGGCACTTCAACCGCAGCGAGCACTGGGTCGTGGTTAGCGGAACGGCCCTGGTGACAAAGCGGGAAGAGCAGTTTGTCCTGCGGGAGGATTACTCCATCTATATCTCGGCGGGTACCCCCCACCGCCTGGAAAACAAGGGGAAGATTCCTCTTGAGGTCATTGAAGTCCAGACCGGTGCCTATATCGGAGAAGACGATATACTTCGGCTGGAGGATAATTATGGCCGGGACAAAGATGGCGAATAATTGGATGAAAATTTAAAAAGAGGAGATTGATCATGCTGAAAACCGATGAGGTCGTTTTTGTGCTTGTGGATATCCAGGAAAAACTTGCCCGGGTCATGCATGACAAGGATCAATTTCTGCACAACGCCGAGGTACTGGTCAAGGGGCTCAAGGTGTTGGACGTGCCGATCATCTGGATGGAACAAAACCCCAAAGGCATCGGCCCCACCGTTTCCCAGCTCGCCGAGCACCTGACCGATAATACGCCCATCAGCAAGATGTCGTTCAGTTGCTGCCAGAACGAATTCTTCGTCAAGGCCCTTGAAGCGACCAATCGCAAGGATGTGCTGATTGCCGGCATCGAAACTCACATCTGCGTTTACCAGACCGCCACCGAGTTAATTGACATGGGCTACCGGGTGCATGTGGTGGCCGATGCGGTCTCCTCGCGCGCGGCCATGAACAACACCATTGGTATTCAGAAAATGAGAGACGCCGGCGCGGCGTTGACCAGCGCCGAAACCGTGCTGTTCGAACTGCTCCAGGTGGCTGAAGGGGATGTGTTCAAGGCGATGCTGAAGGTCGTTAAGTAGCCCTACTCGTGTGCCGGGGCAACTAATTCATCCTAAATTAGGCGATTCAAATTTTGGTCTCCATGAGAATCGTATCATTTATAATGCATTGTGCCATGATGACCTCCCAAAATTTGAAACCCGTTGGGTTTGCCGAGCTTACCGCATCTACGGCGTTGGATGTCTTCCCTCATAGCCTACTATAGCGGAAAGACATCCGCCTTGTATATGCGGCAAGCTCGACAATCGCCTAATTTAGGTTCATCAAACTTGATTTTTTGCTTTTGCGTAAACCTGTAGGAGCGGTCCGTGACCGCGAAAAAAACCGAGCTACATGCGATTGCCCTGATTGTTATATTCTATCTTTCCACCAATCACCACTAACTCCGGCGAAAGCAGGCCCGACAGATAGCACAGATCGGAAGGGGCATCCATGTCCCAGAGGTTGATGTCCGCATCCTTGCCCGGCTCGAGGCTGCCTTTGGCGTGGTCGATGCCCAAGGCTCGTGCGCCGTGCAGCGTGGCGCCGGCAATGGCTTCTTCGCAGGTCATGCCGAAGAGAATACAGGCGAGGTTGAGAACCAGGGTCATGTTGAACACCGGGCTGGTGCCTGGGTTGAGGTCCGTGGCCAGCGCCATGGGCATCCCAAGGGTTCGGAATTGTGCCATGGGCGGCATCTTGGTCTCCTTGAGATAATGAAAGGCGCCGGGAAGCAGCACGGGTGTCACGCCGTTTTCCGCCATGGCCTTGGCACCGGTGGCGGAGAGATATTCCAGATGGTCGCAGGAGAGGGCCTGGAAATCCGCTGCAAGCGCTGCTCCGTCGCAGTCGGAAAGTTGCTCGGCATGCAGTTTAAGATCGAATCCCATGTCGGTGGCGGCCTGAAAAATCCTGCGGGTCTCTTCTCTGGAAAAAGCGATTTTCTCGCAGAAAACATCCACGGCTGTGGCCACGCCCTGGGCCTTCACCGCCGGCAGCATCTCTTCAATCACCAGATCCGTGTAGGCATCCCGGCGGCCTTTGTATTCCGGGGGCAGGGCGTGGGCGCCCAAAAAGGTCGCATGGATATGCTGGGGACAGGTCCGATTCATCTCTCCGATCACGGAAAGCATCTTCAACTCCGACTGTATGTCCAGGCCGTAGCCGGATTTCACTTCAAAGCAGGTAATTCCCCTGGTCAGAAAATGATGTGCCCGCTTGAGGCCGATGGCCAGGAGCCGGTCGGCCGATGCCGTGCGGGTGGCGTTGACCGTTGAAGTGATCCCGCCGCCCTGTGTCGCGATCTCCTCATAAGAAGCACCTTCGAGGCGCATTTCGAACTCACGGGACCGGGAGCCGCCCCAGACCATGTGGGTGTGGCAGTCCACGAAGCCGGGCAGGAGCCATTTTCCTTGGCAATCGACAACCGCCTTGGCCTGGCTGGACGCCTCTTCGGGCAGGTCCGCCATGGCGCCAATCCAGGTGATGGTTTTTCCCGATACGGCCAGGGCGGCATCCTTTTTTATATGGTAATTGCCCCCGGCCATGGTGGCCAGGTTGGCGTGAGTGAGGAGCAGATCACAGGGAAAGGGGGATTTATCGGACATTGTTTTTCTCCTGATTTGTCGGGGCGATCCTTTGTCACCCCCTCACCCCTGAGGGGGAGGGACACAGTGAGGGGGAATAAATGGCGCTTTTCCTTCGTCAAATCTAAATACGATTGACAACGCCGTTTAACTTGTCTATACAAGTATAGAGATAAAGTCAAGATCAATTATTGCCTGCTATCTATAGGGAAATATAATGGAAAACGGCGGCGCTCCTTATGCTCTCTACCAGAAAATAAAACAGAGCATCATCCGCGATATCGACTCCGGAAACCTAAAACCCGATGACCGGGTTCCTTCCGAAACCCAACTGGCCAAGTTCTTCAACTCTTCAAGGATGACGGCCAATCGGGCGCTAAAGGAACTGACTGAAGAAAAACGGATCGTTAGAATTCAGGGTGTGGGCACCTTTGTTGCCCGGCCCAAGCCTGAAGCAGCCTTGCTTGAGATTAAAAGTATCGCCGAGGAAATCCACGCCTGGGGCGGGAAACACATTTCGGATGTCATCTGCTTGAAGGCCGAGGCCCCCCCTTCCGATGTCAGTTTGAAGCTGGGATTGCCTTTGGGCACGGAAGTATTCCACGCCGTAATGGTGCATCGGGACGGAACGGTGCCGGTGCAGTATTCCGAACGATGGGTCAACCCGGCCGTGGCGCCCGAATTCCTTGAACAGGACTATACCGTGAATACTCCCAGCGATTATCTTCTCGACGTGGCCCCGCTACAGGAGGCGGAACACGAGATTGAGGCCATTCTCCCGGGCCGGGCCGTGGCCACGCTTTTGGCTATCGACCCCGGCACACCCTGCCTGCGGCTGACTCGCCGAACCTGGGCTCTGGATCAGGTGGCAACCTTCAGCCACATCATCTCCCCGGGGGATCGCTATACACTCAAGGGGCGCTTTCAACGGCAGTAAAGGAAAAACCATGGGCAAAACAATCGTACTGGATGGAGAAAAATTTAAACTTCGGGAGCTGGTGGATATCGCCAGAAACGGAAAGGGCGTTTCCATATCCGAGCATTCAAAAGCCAGGATAAATACCTCCCGAGCTCTGGTGGAACAATGGGTGAAAGAGGGGAGAAGAATCTACGGGGTGACCACTGGGTTTGGCGCTCTGTCCAACGTGCCCATCTCCTATGAGGATACCCGGGCGCTGCAAACCAACATCCTGCGCTCCCATGCCGCGGGGGTGGGCAGGCCCATGGATGCCGACGTGGTGCGGGCCATGATGGCGCTACGCATTAACGATTTTTGTCGGGGCAATTCGGGGCTGCGCCTTAAAACCATCGGAAAGCTGGCCGAGGTGCTCAACACGGGCATCATTCCCATGGTGCCGGAAAAAGGATCGGTTGGCGCCAGCGGCGATCTTGTGCCCATGGCCCATTTGTCTCTGGTTCTGATTGGCGAGGGAGAAGCGTTTGTTGACGGCAAACGCATGACCGGCGCCAAGGCCCTGGCGAGCAAGGGCATCACCCCCCTGACCCTGGAGTCCTGTGAGGGACTGGCATTGATCAACGGCACCCAGTTTATGATCGCCCTTGGGTGTCTGGCCCTGCACGATGCCCTGAACCTGTGCAAACATGCGGACATTGCCGCCTCCATGAGCCTTGAAACCTTGATGGGCACCCGGGCCGCGTTCGATGCCAGGATCCACCGGGCGCGTCCTCACGTAGGTCAGATGAAGGCGGCTGAAAATATGCTCAAGATCACCGAGAATTCCGAAATCATTTCCTCCCACGAGGATTGCTCAAGGGTTCAGGACGCCTATACGTTGAGATGTTCTCCCCAGGTTCACGGTGCGTCCTGGGACGCCTTTGGCTATGTGGATCGGGTAATTCGGGTGGAGATGAATTCCTCCACCGAAAATCCTCTGATTTTTCCCGACTCCGGAGAGTATATTTCCGGGGGCAATTTTCACGGCCAGCCCCTGGCCCTGGCCTGTGATTTTTTGGGCATCGCCATCGCGGAACTGGCCAATATCTCCGAGCGCCGTATCGAGCGGCTGGTAAATCCACAGCTTTCAGGACTGCCGGCCTTTCTCGTGGAGGATGGCGGACTAAACTCCGGGTTCATGATCGCCCAGTACACGGCAGCTTCCCTGGTTTCTGAGAACAAGGTTATCGCCCACCCGGCCTCGGTGGATTCCATCCCCACCTCGGCCAACAAGGAGGACCATGTCTCCATGGGCGCGGTGGCCGCCCGCAAGTGCCGGGACATCGTCAGAAATACGGAAGAGGTCATTGCCATCGAGCTTTTGTGCGCGGCCCAGGCCATTGATCTGTTCACCAACCTGAAGGCCGGTGACGGCACCCTTGCCGCCTATAGGAGAATCAGGGAGAACGTTACCTACATGAAAGAGGATCGCCAGCTCTCCCTGGATATCGCCAAGGTTCGGGAATTGCTTGAAACCGGAGAGATTGTCCGGGCCGTTGAAGAAAAAGTAGGTACTCTCTATTAGTTCTTTTAAAGGAGAAGAAATATGAAGAAAATAATCGAATGCGTTCCCAATTTCAGCGAAGGACGGGACGAGAAAGTGATCAACGCCATTGCCGAGGCCATCCGCGACACAGAAGGGGTGACCCTTGTGGACGTTGACCCCGGCAAATCCACCAACCGGACCGTCTACACCTTTGTGGGAGATGAAACGGCCATTGTCGACGGGGCGCTGGCCGGCGCCAGGGTGGCTCGGGAGATGATCGACATGCGCCATCACAAGGGAGAACATCCCCGGTTCGGGGCCATGGATGTATGCCCGTTCATTCCTGTCGCCAATGTTACTATGGAAGAGTGCGCCGAGATCGCCAAAATTTTTGCCAAAAGGGCCGCCGAGGAGCTCGGAGTGCCATTTTTTCTCTATGAAGAAGCCTCCGATCGGGAGTATCGCAAAAAGCTGCCCGATGTGAGAAGAGGAGAGTATGAAGGCCTTGAGGAGCGCCTCAAGGATCCCAAATGGGCGCCGGACTTCGGGCCTGCTGAATTTATTCCATCCTGGGGGGCGACCGCCACCGGCGCCAGGATGTTCCTCATCGCCTACAACGTCAACCTTCTGGCAACGTCCAACCAGGCCCACCGCATCGCCCTGGATCTTCGGGAAGCGGGCAGGGGACCCAGCAAGCCCGGCAAGCTTAAGGATGTCAAGGGGATGGGGTGGTACGTGGATGAGTACAACCTCGCTCAGGTTACGGTGAACCTGAATAATTACAAAGTGACCCCCATCCATGTCCTTTTCGAGGAAGTTAAACAAAAAGCACGGGAGCTGAACATCGCCGTAGCCGGTTCCGAAGTCGTGGGGGTGGTGCCTATAGAATCCCTGCTCATGGCTGCGGACTACTACATCGAAAAGGAAGGGCTGTTCATCTACCAGGAGGAACAGAAAATTCGGCTGGCTGTCGAGCGTTTGGGGCTCAACTCGGTCGCTCCTTTCAATCCCAGAGAGAAGATCATCGAGTACATTGTGGCCGAAGCGCCCGACGAGCCACTGGCCGGCCTTACCGTTCGGGATTTCATCCAGGAGGTCGGGGCGCGCACATCGGCTCCTGGCGGCGGGTCGGCGTCGGCGCTCATGGCGGCCGTGGGCACCGGGCTTGGCGCCATGGTGGCCAAGCTTACCCAGGGGGTCAGGAAATTCGAAGACCGGGAAGCCCACATGCGGGCTGTTATCCCGACCCTCCACGATCTGACCGAATCCCTGATCCCCATGATCGACAAGGACACCAACGCCTTCAATGAATACATGGAAGGCCTGAGGATGCCCAAGTCCACGGACAAGGAAAAGGCGGCCCGCAAGGACAAGATGCAGTCCGGCCTGAAGACGGCGGTCAAGGTGCCCTTAAACACTATGCGCTTGGGAGACAAAGCCTGGGACGCCCTGTGCGAAACGGCCAAATACGGCAACCCCGCTTCCAAATCCGATGTGCAGGTCGGCGCCAGAGCCCTTGAAACCGGTATCTGGGGCGCCTATCAAAACGTGTTGATCAATGTTGCGGGGATTCAGGACGAGGCGTTCAAGGATGAAACCATGGCCGAGGCAAATGCCATTGAGACCCGGTCCAGGGAAAAATGCGCCGAGGTTTTGGCGATCCTGGATAAGATCTGAGTGGTAGGTTGGATTGAGGAACGAAACCCAACAAACGGATTATTGGGTTGCACCGCGCTTAACCCAACCGAAGCTAACCGGCGTACGTCCCTTCTCCCCTGGAGGGAGAAGGACAGGATGAGGGGGACATGATCGACAATAAACCTTATTTGTTAGGAATAATGCCGTTTTAACACCCCTCACCCCGGCCCTCTCCCGCAAGGGGCGAGGGAGCACTTTCCTGAAACCGTGAAAGTTGTAGGCTTGTTGGGTTGCGCTACGCTTAACCCAACGAAAACCAACTGGTATACGGGCGCTTGTAGCGGTCCATGACCGCGAGAATAACTATACCTCGCCCCACGCTCTGCGTGGGAGTGCGGTCCAAGGAGTAAAAAATGAATACAAATCAAAATGAGTCGATGAATATTTGTCTACCCGACGAATTGCCCCCAAAAAAAGATTTTAAATCCGGAATCCGTCGCGCACCGTCGCGGGGGTATTGTCTTTCGCCCTCCCAAACCGCGGTGGCTCTGAAAAACGCCCTGCGTTATGTCCCCGAATCCCTCCATGAAACCCTGGCTCCGGAATTTCTCGACGAGCTGAAAACCCGGGGACGTATCTACGGCTACCGATTCCGCCCGGAAGGCGCCATCAAGGCCAAGCCCATTGACGAGTATGAGGGAAAGTGCCTGGCCGGCAAGGCCATCCAGGCCATGATCGACAACAACCTGAACTTCGATGTGGCGCTCTATCCTTATGAGCTGGTGACCTACGGGGAAACCGGTTCCGTTTGCCAGAACTGGATGCAGTACCTTCTCCTCAAAAAATATCTCGAAAATCTCACCGAGAACCAGACCCTGGTGATGCAGTCGGGGCATCCTCTTGGGCTTTTTAAATCTTCTCCGGACAACCCCCGGGTGATCATCACCAACGGACTGCTGGTGGGGCTTTACGATAATCCCGAGGATTGGGAGGTTGCTGTTCAGATGGGGGTTAGCTCCTACGGCCAGATGACCGCCGGCGGCTGGATGTATATCGGTCCCCAGGGGATCGTGCACGGCACCTACAACACCCTGCTCAACGCCGGCCGTAAGATGTGCAACGTGCCGGCGGGCGCCGATTTAAAAGGGCTTCTCTTTGTCTCCTCGGGCCTGGGCGGCATGAGCGGGGCCCAGCCCAAGGCGGCCAAGATCTCGGGCGCCGTTTCCATCACCGCCGAGGTGGACTACTCGCGCATCGAGACCAGACTCTCCCAGGGATGGGTCGACGTGGCCTCGGACGACCTTGAGAAGGTTTGCCAGAAGGCCGTGTCCGCGGCTAAGGCGGGAGAAAACACCTCCATCGCCTATCACGGCAACATCGTGGATCTCATCGAATATCTCATTGAAAAAGACATCAAGGTAGACCTGATGTCCGACCAGACCTCCTGCCACGTGGTGTACGACGGCGGTTACTGCCCTGCGGGCATCACCTTCGAGGAGCGGACAAAGCTGCTGGCCGAGGACCGGGAGACCTTCAAGTCGCTGGTAAACCAAAGTCTGCGCAAGCATTACGAGCTGATCAAACAGATCACCGCCAAGGGAACCTATTTCTTCGATTACGGCAACGCTTTTCTCAAGGCCGTCTTCGATGCCGGGGTCAAGGAAATCGCCAAGAACGGCCACGACGCCAAGGACGGATTCATCTTTCCCTCTTATTTCGAAGACATCATGGGGCCGATTTTTGACTATGGCTACGGCCCTTTCAGATGGGTCTGCCTCAGCCAGAAGCCGGAAGATCTGGACAAGACCGACATGGCGGCCATGAGCTGCATCGATCCGGACCGGCGGCCTTATGATCGGGACAACTACGTCTGGATCCGGGATGCCAAGGAGAATAAGATGGTGGTGGGTTCCCAGGCGAGAATTCTCTACCAGGACGCCAAGGGCCGAATGGATATCGCCCTCAAGTTCAATGAAATGGTGCGTACCGGCGAGGTTTCCGCGCCCATCATGCTGGGACGGGATCACCACGATCCGGGTGGTACGGATTCTCCTTTCCGGGAAACCGCCAACATCTATGACGGCTCCAACGTCTGCGCCGACATGGCCACCCATTGCTTTGCCGGCAACGCCGCGCGGGGCATGAGCATGGTGGCCCTGCACAACGGCGGCGGCACCGGCATCGGCAAGGCCATCAACGGTGGGTTCGGTCTGGTGCTTGACGGCAGCGCCCTGGTGGACGACATCATCCGCTCCGCCATGCTCTGGGACGTCATGGGCGGCGTTGCCCGCCGCAACTGGGCCGGCAATCCCAACGCCCGGGAAGTGGCCGTGGCCTATAACCGAGAGAATCCCAACGGCGATCAGATCACCATACCCCATCTGGCCGATGAGGGCCTGATCGAGAAGGTTCTTAAATCTTGACTTGAAGTCTATACTTGTATAGACAAATGTTGATTGTTGGGTTTCGTGCCTCAACCCAACCTACTGAGCTGAACCATTTTGCCCCTGGTAGGTTGGGTTAAGCGGAGCGCAACCCAACACATCGACAGAATTCTTACACGTTAAAAAGAGGAGAAAACCATGAAAAAAGCATTGTTGGTTTTGGTCGCTGTCGCTGTTGCCATGTGCTGGAACACCGCCTGGGCATCGGATACCATCAAGATTGGATTTAACGCACCGTTGACCGGCTTTGCCGCCTCGGACGGCGAATCCGCCAAATTCGGGGCTGAACTGGCCGTCAAACAGATCAACGAGGCCGGTGGCGTGCTCGGCAAAAAATTGGAACTGGTGGTTTACGACGACCAGGCCAATGCCGCCCAGGTCATTCCCATTGCCAACAAGCTCATCGGACAGGACAAGGTCACCGTGTGTGTGTCCGGTAGTTATTCGGCCCCCACGCGTTCCGCCGCCGGCATTTTCCAGGAAGCCAAGATTCCCTTTATCTCCGCTTACGGCATTCATCCGGACATCACCCGGGCCGGTGACTATGTGTTCCGGACCTCTTTTCTTGGCGAAGTCCAGGGCCGCGCCGGCGCCAAACTGATCGGCGAAATACTCGGCAAGAAAAAAGTCGTGATGATCACCCTGAAAAATGATTTCGGTAAATCCCTGGCCGCCGGGTTTAAGGAAAAAGCCGCCGATTTCGGCATCACCATCGTCAATGAATACGAATACGCCATCAAGGATCGTCAGTTTGGCGCGATCGTGGCCAAGGTCAAGGCCGACGCACCGGATGCCATCTATGCCTCCGGTTACTTTTTCACCGCCGGTCCCCTGGTTACCCAGCTTCGTGCGGCGGGTGTGACTGTTCCGGTCATTGGCCAGGAAGGCTACGATTCACAAAAATTCATCGAGATCGCCGGCAAGGCGGCAGAGGGCGTTATTATCACGACTTCCCTGGATCGCGATTCGGACGTTCCCGAAACCCGCGACTTCATAAAAGCCTTTGAAAGCCTGGCAGGTTACCCCGCAGACATGGTGGCCGCCTCCGCGCACACCGCCGTACGGGCAGCCGCCCTGGCCATTAAAAATGCCGGGAGCACCGATTCTGCCAAAATCAGGGATGCCCTGGCCGCCATCCACATGAAAGCTTCCACCGGGAACATTCATTTCAACGCCCTGGGTGAGGTCATGAAGGCGGTTCAGAACCAGGTGGTCAAGGACGGCAACTGGCATCACCATTCCGTGATTGATGATCCCGAGCTGCTTGCTCCGCCGGAAAAATAGGGCCTAGGCTGGGCAATGACCAGTTTAGGAACAAGGATGCTGTTAGCGTTTGGCAATTAGCTTCCAACAGCTAACAGCCAACCGCTAATAGCTAATCGCTCAACCTTAGAAGGAGCTGTTGACGTGCTCTTCCTTGAACTTGTCATCCAGGGACTGATCCAGGGGTCGACCTACGCCATCATTGCCGTGGGTCTGACCCTGGTCTACGGGCTGTTGCGGGTTCTGCATGTGGCGCATGCCGGTTTGTTCACCTTAGGGGCCTATCTCGGCGTACTGGTGACCAACCACACCGGCAGCCTCGGCATCGGTGTTGCCGTGGCGGCCATGGGCGCGGCGCTGGCCGGGATCTTGATCTACCGTCTGGTGTACGAACCCATTCTGGACCGCCCGCCCTACGTGGCGCTGATTGCATCCATCGGCCTGTACATGGGCATGGAGGAGCTCTTTCGCCTGATCTTCGGACCCTTCGGCATGACCTTCGTCACTCCGCCACTGCAGAATGTGATCCAAGTGGCCGGCATCCATCTGCGAACCTGCCAGATCGCCACGGTGGTCATCAACCTTGTGCTGCTGGGCATCCTTGCCTGGGTGGCCCAGGGAACGAAGGTTGGCACGGGCTGGCGGGCCACGGTGGACGATCCCAAGATGGCCGCCTGCTTCGGCATCGATCCCATCCGGGTGCGCTACCTGGTGTTCGGCATGGGGTCGGCGCTGGCGGCCGTGGCCGGGGTTCTGGTGGCGCTTTTAAGCAATCTGGTGGAACCCACCATGGGGGCGGTGCCCTCGTACAAATCCCTTGCCATTATTGTCCTTGGCGGGCTCGGCAATGTGGGCGGCACTCTCATCGCCTCCCTGATTCTCGGGGTGGTGGAGGCTTTCGGAACCATCTATCTTGGCAGTCTGCTTGACCGGGACGCCATTGCCTTCGCCTTTCTTATCGTAGTTCTCATGATCCGGCCCACCGGGCTTTTTACATCGAGGTGAAACGATGGGGCTTTATGAAATCAGCCTGGCGGTGAACGTTGGCATCTATATTATCCTGGCCGTGGGATTGAACCTGATCACAGGCTACTGCGGACAGATTTCCCTAGGCCATGCCGCCTTTTTCGGCATCGGGGCTTACTGCTCCGCCTTGCTAGCCAAGGCCGGGTTCCCGCTGTTTGCCACGCTTGGCGCCGGCTGCGTCCTGGCCGGTATCGTGGGCGCGGTGATCGGGCTTACCAGCCTGCGGGTTCGCGAGGATTTTCTCGCCATTGTCACCATGGGCGTTGCTTTTTTATTCGTGGGCATTGTCCGCCAGCAGGATGTGCTGGGCGGCGAGATGGGGATTTCCGGCATTCCTTCCCACGGACTTGGCCAATGGGGGTTTCTGGGGCTTGTGTGGGGCGCGGCCATCGTCTGCATTCTTTTTGCCTGGCATGTGAAGCGCTCATGGATGGGGTTTGCCTTCGAAGCCGTGGCCAATGACGAGGAAACCGCCAAAGTTCTCGGCCTGGATATAAAATCCTACAAGATCGCAGCCTTTGCCATGGGGACGGCCATGGCCGGCATTGCAGGGGGACTTTATACTTACTACACCCGCTTCATTATTCCGGATACTTTCGGGTTTATCCAGTCGGTGACCATTTTATCCATCGTGGCGGTGGGGGGCATCGGCTCCATTGCCGGTTGTGTTGTTTCGGCTGTGATCCTGGTTCTCATGCCCGAGTTCTTCCGGTTTATCAACGACTACAAACTGCTGCTTTACGGCGTACTGCTCTTCTCGGTGATGCGTTTTGCACCCGAGGGTCTTGCCGGTATTTTCAAACTGATTTTTAATAGGAAGGAGGCGAAAAGCGCATGACAAGCATACTCTCCGTCTCCTCGGTAACCGTTCAATTCGGCGGTCTGCTGGCCCTGGACAACGTGACGCTCGATGTCGAAAAAGGCGAACTGCTCAGCCTGATCGGCCCCAACGGCGCCGGTAAGACCACCCTTCTCAAGTCTATCATTGGTACGGTGACGCCGGTATCGGCCAAGCTGATCCTGGGGAATGCCGACATCACGACCCAGCCTACCCACAAACGGGCCAGGCTGGGACTTGGTATGACCCATCAGATCGTGCGTCCTTTTTCGAATATGAGCGTCCTTGAGAACGTTATGTTTGCCGCAGGGCATGAAAAAGTGAGCAGAACCCTGAAGGCCCTGGTCACTTTGAATCGCAAACCGGAAAAGGCGCTGGCCATGGCCTGCCTTGAACGGGTGGGGATCGACTCCCATGCCGACCAGGAGGTTTCGAGCCAGCCGCTGGGTGTTCTCAAACGCCTGGAAGTGGCCAGGGCGCTTTCCCAGTCTCCCCGGGTATTGCTTCTGGACGAACCCTTGGCGGGGCTCAACAGCCGGGAGGCCGCCATGCTGGCAGATACCATTCGGGAAATCGCGGACCAGGGCATTACCATTGTGATGATCGAACACAACCTGAGCGAGGTGCTGCGCATCAGTGACCGGCTCCATGTGCTTGACAACGGACGCAACCTTGCCCACGGGGCGCCCGTGGAAGTCATGAAACAGCCCGATGTGCGGGCCGCCTACCTTGGAGGCTGAAGATGTTATTAACGCTGGATAAGGTGTGCTGCGGCTACGGCAATATGCAGGTGGTCAATCAGCTGGACCTGGCTGTGGCCAAAGGCTCCGTCACCGCCTTGCTGGGGGCCAACGGCGCGGGAAAATCCTCCTTGATCATGGCCCTGGCCGGGCATGTTACGGTGACTTCGGGCCGGATGATCTACGACAATGAGGATATCACCCGCCTCTCTCCCATGGAGCGCGTCAAGAAGGGGATTGCCCTGAGCCCGGAAGGCCGCAGGCTGTTCAAGGATCTGAGCGTCAGGGAAAACCTGGTGACGGGCGGCTATACCCGGTCCAGGGAGCAATGCGAGAAAAACATGGCCAGGGTGATGGAGATGTTTCCTCGCCTGGGAGAACGGCTGCGCCAGAAGGCGGGCTCTCTCTCCGGCGGCGAGCAACAGATGCTGGCCATCGGGCGCGCGTTGATGGCCGACCCAAAACTTCTCATGGTGGACGAACTCTCCCTGGGGCTCATGCCAAAGGCCACCGATATCTGCTACGCCGCTATTCACGAACTGAACCGCGAAGGCATGACCATTCTTCTCGTGGAGCAGAGCACTCAGCGCGCCCTGGAGGCGGCCGACGCCGTGCTGGTCCTGGAGTCCGGCAATACCGTCTGGCAGGGCAGTGCCGAAGAGGCGGCAAAGTCTTCGGAGATGATCGATACCATTTTAGGCCTTCACGGTGATGAAAAAGAGTGAGGCGCCATGGCCGGCTCAGTCTATTATGATGAAAAACTATCCGCAAAGCGCCTGGAACGATGCTACCAGGTCGCATCCCCGCGTGTCCGGCAATACTTCGAAGCCGAGATCGGCCACGTGCTGGATCGCATTCGATCCGCCGATGCCGTGCTTGAACTTGGCTGCGGGTATGGCCGGGTCACGACCCGGTTGGCAAAAGCCGCAAAACGAACCGTTGGCATAGACAGCGCCGCCGGGAACATCACATACGCTCGCAGTCTTAACACGGAAGAGTCCTGCGAATTTTTCGTCATGGACGCGCTGGCGCTCAGCTTCCCGGACGATACCTTCGATGTCGTGGTGTGCATTCAAAACGGCATTTGCGCCTTCAATGTCAATCAACAGGCCCTTGCCCACGAAGCCTTGCGGGTGACCCGCAGAGGCGGCATTGTCTTGTTCTCCTCCTATTCGGACCGCTTCTGGCCCCACCGCCTGGCCTGGTTCGAAGCCCAGTCGGCCGAAGGCCTTCTCGGTCCCATCGATTATTCTGCCAGCAAGGACGGGTTTATCGTCTGCACGGATGGGTTTCGCTCCGGACGAATGACGCCCGACGATTTCAGCGAATTGTGCATGGCACTTGGGGTTCGATTCACCACGTGTGAGGTGGATGATTCCGCTGTTTTCTGTGAAATCGTTAAATAGTTTTCCTCATAATCCACCACTCCAAACCTCAATGCTGTAGGCTTAAGAAATATTAGGGCGTCCGGGAACTGATCGAGGAACTGCAATCAGTGAAGTGAAGTATCGGCTATGCTGCGAGAAGGGGATAGTCTGTAAAGCATGACGGTTATACGCTGATTGATTTTGATATTTAGATAATGAGAGACGTTATATATTGAAAAAATTAGAAAAAACACCTCCGAGAATAGCACAAAAAGAAGTAAAAAAAGCGTAGATAATGAGAAATCCTCCTGGTAATTAAGAATCCAGACCTTTGCTAATTTAAAAACAGGAGGAATAAAAATGGATGATATCGCACGTTTTGAATGGTTCTGCCAACTTCGCAGAGAAATTCGCGGATCGGACAGCCACCTGATTATCGGGATCGACATCGCCAAGGACAAACATCATGCGTTTTTCGGTACGGCCAAAGGCAAATCACTGTGGCGAAGGCTGATTTTTACCAATGACCGGGCAGGATTCAACAAGCTGACTGAACAGGTTAATACGCTTATGGACCAACATAGCCTTGCCTCTGTGGTTTTTGGAATGGAGCCAACCGGTAATTATCATAAGCCGTTGATTAATTGGCTGACCGAGCAAGGCTATCTGACCGTGCTTGTTGCCGGCAAAGCCGTAAGAGATAACCGGGAGCTTATCGATGGCCGCTGGGACAAAAACGATACCAAGGATAGCGCCAACGTCGCCGACCTGATTAGCCAAGGCAAATGCCTGTTCTATGAAAATCCAGAAGCCGATATGCTGACCCTGCGTCATCTCCTTGCAGTACGGCGCCAATTGAAGAAAGAAACCCATCGTTTGCGTATGCGCATCCGCAACGGCCTGTTGGCTAAATACTTCCCGGAAATGGATCGCCACTGGGGATCGTGCATGACCGAAAATCTGGCCATTGTTCGTTGGTACATTGATCCACGTAAAATCGCCTCCACGGAGTTCAACACCTTTGTCCGGCATGTGACGACCACCGACCGTGGAATTCGGCAGATTAGTAGACTGAGAAAGATCTATGATGCTGCAGGACGATCCATCGGCCTTCCGGTCAACGACGCGGCCATATGCGAAGCCGAGATGCTGGTCGACCGATTCAAGGCAGTTGAGAAGGAACTTAAGCAGGTAATGGAACAGATCGAAACCGTTTGCCAAAATTTACCATCCTACAAGCTATTACTGACAATTCCCGGCTTCGGGCCTTACATCGCGCCCCTGGTTCTTTCCGCTCTGGCTAACCCCATGCGATTTAAGAGCCGTAAACAGGTGATTCGCCTTGCCGGACTGGATCTTAATGCCAGCCGTAGTGGCAAGAAGAGTCAAGAGAAGGTTCCGGTCATTTCAAAAAGAGGCGATGCCGAACTGCGCTATGGGTTGTATCAGGCCGCCCTTATAGCCACGTATCACAATCCGGCCTTTCGCCGGATATACGACCGCATGCTGGAAGGCCGCCAGAAAGAGCGAGGGATCAGCACCAAAGCCCGCGTCAAAATTGCCGCTAAAATGCTGGTAATCGCCTGGACCATGTTAAAAAAGAACGAGCCGTTCAATCCTGATTATATGCTGGCAGAGCCCGTTCATCCCCGTTGAGACAATAGATTTCGGGAGGGACAATCCTGGGCCTGCCAGCTCCACATAAGAAGTAACTCATCTCAATAAAGTGAGGATGAGCTATTGAACAACTGACTATAGTACCGCTTTAACATTTTCGGCGAGAGAGCCCTTTCAGAGACGTTGAGGCGCAATGACCTCGTGGGGGACAATCAGTGGGCCTCTCTTCCGAACTTGAGAATCTGGATAAGGAATGATTGGTGAATCCGCTTGATTCGGATTATACCGGATAAACGTAACGATCAGATCGTAAGTTCGCCGAAGGAAGAGAATACCTCGCTAATATTTTTATCAAAGCCAACAGGAGGAGTGTTTGTATTGAAAACGACCATTTGTAACCGTTTAAAATATATTCATATATTTTTTTTGTTGACATGGGAGATATAGAATGTCCCCTATTATTCTATTATTTTTCACGGCATAGAGAAGTCCCCTTGATCTCCCTCTCCACACAGAAATCATCCCTCCGAATCTATCGTGCCTGAATTTCAGCGATGCGTTTTCGGATTGAATCTTTACGAAAAGTGTTGAAGGTTTTGAGCACCAGGTTAACCACCGGAAAAACCAGATACAGCATAATTATCAGGTAGCACTTGAAAATCCGTACCCTGCCGAGTCTGGCAGGATCGCCCGGCCCCCCTTTGGCACGGATGAACCGGGCCCACAGGCGAAAAACGAATTTGATCCTCTCTTCAAGGATGGCCAACTCAGGATTTACCTTCACGGCCTGGGCGTTGATGAGATCTTCCCGAAGTCCATCGAACTTCCCTGATAAAAGTGAGGAGCCGATCATGGGGGCGAATCGGGACGCATGCCGAAGCTCCTCCTCGGATATTCCCGCCGGGGGAAAGATCCATAGAAACCGATCTCTCTTTCCCGTCATCATCCATCGAACGATGGTAACGGCGCTCAGCATATTCGATGCCGTATCGCACAGGCTGATGTTGCCCACAGGGCGCCCGCCCGCCTCATTAACAAGCCCGATAAGCTCTTTATGGGCACGGACCCACATATTACGGCTTCCGCCCACCGTCAGAACCGGCTTCCCCGACAACAGCTTTCGGGCCGCCGGATTACTGAAAAAGGCGCGCAGGGGAAGGGAAGGGGATAAATACCAGGGTTGATAGGCAATGAGAATCAGATCGAAAGACTCGTCCTGATCCACTGACACTGGCTCGATTTCGCATGGAATTCCCAGAACCGATTCCGGCATGACATCTAAAAAACGATCCACCTGCCAGGGAAAGGTAAACGCTTTTTTAGGTTTCAATTCCTCATAGACAACCTCGACATCAATTTCGGATGAAAGGGGGCTGACGATGGCGTCAACAACGTTTCGAAGCTGTCCGGTTTGGGAAAAGTAAACGGCAAGTATCTTCTTTTTCATGATAAGCTATTTCACCTCCTGCAGCAGCGCATCGACCTGCTCGCGTGACAATTCCTCCCAGTCAGGGTCGAAAAATTTTTCACCGTCCCACTGAAAAATAACTTTATCAAAAGTCTCTCTGTAATTCTCAAGTTTTGATCCGCGATCAGGCGTGTGTTCAATAAATATAAGTTTAGAAGGGTCAAGGCTGCGTTCACGACAAATCATGGTCGCTATCTGACAATTCCAGTAATTTACGGATGTTCCGGGATTGTCATCGTATAATTCCGATGCAATAACAATGTGCGTATCATTATTCTTTTTTATCATAAGGCCGCATTTGGATGGGGAATCCCATTGGCCTTTATAGTTATAGACCTCGTCAATGTACTCGGTACTTGTTTTACTGTTGATCTCGCTTATTTTAGACATTTTTTGCTCCAAGGACAATCGCCTAATTTGGGTTTGTATCACTGCCTCGGACGACCTCTTTGCTAAAGCTTCTGTTGATCAGGTCTCTTCGTCTGGGACGGTATGTTCCCAGAGAATACTCTCGTTCCGTTACACTTTTTAGCAGTTTATACATTTTAAATGACTGGTTTTCATCTTTATAAAAAGTGTCCCAGGCATAATAATACAGTTCCTCAAGGCGCTCAGGGGTCATATGCTTCGGCTGATATACTACTTTTCCAGCATTATAATCATTCCAGTCCGTACTGAAAATACGTTTCTGTTTTCTGAGATCATCCCATGCCTTTGTGTGAGGGAAAGGCGCAAGAACCGTGAATTCGGCAAGGTCAAGATCGATTTCAAGGAGAAAGTCAATCAACCGCTTGATATAATCTTCAGTATGATCATCAAGCCCGAGAAGAATTGTTCCCTCAACACCTATGCCGTAATCGTGATATCTCTTGATTCTTTCTTTAATGTAATTCGACGTATTAAAAACAGCCTGATAAACATACCAGGAACCAGCCTGAGCGGCAAGATCGAGAACCTCGGGATCATCCATGATTGTATGACTGCACCAGCTTACATTGAGAGGTATAAGCTCTTTGAAAAGGTCCAGCAGCCACTGCTTATCTTGCGCCAGTGAATTGTCCACCAAAAAGAATCTGTTGTTATCCGCAAGCGCGATCTCTTCAACCGCTTTATCAATAGGACGCGGCCTGAATTCCCTGCCGCCCAGGTAGGCAACGGCGCACGGATAGCAGTTGAATTTGCAGCCTCTTGATGCGTGTACAAGATCCACCATCTGCACGCCCTTATGATAATAATAATCCCTTTTATAAATGCTCCTCCGTGCAGGACCAACGATCTCAATGGGAGGACGGTCATTCATATAATTATATAACGGTTTAAGTTCATTGTTCTTGAAATCTTTAAGAACCTGTTCCATCCTTCCTTCAGCTTCGCCGAGAAAGACAGAGTCGGCATGCCCCATAGTCTCTTCAGCATGCAGCATTGTTGAAATTCCGCCGAAAATAACTTTTTTGCCCATGCTGCGAAAACGGTCGGCAATTTCCCAGCCGCGTTTAACCTGCGTTGTCAGCATCATCGAAATGCCGATAAGGTCGGCATCGTTTGTGAATTCAAGTGTTTCTATATTTTCATCTATAAATTCGACCTCTACATCGTCAGGAAGCGCTGCTGAAAAAACGGCCGGACCATGAGGTGGCAGATTAAACGTCGTCTGACCATCGAGCTTTTTCCAGCGCGGATATATCAACTTAATTTTCATTCTTACTCCTTAGATGAGTATTTCTCCTCTTTTTGGGAAATCATCCGATCACCATTTAGAGCCCTATCCCTACCAATTCCGGATTGACATTCCCAATCCGGGAATATGTTTTTGATTCCATGCGGGTCGTGGCCAAAAAGACGGTCAATGCCTATGGCGTATGTTATCCCGAAGCCGGAGAACAGCTACGGGTATAAGGGGCCGCCATGGAAGAGCGGGAATTCAAGCATTTTGCGGAGCTGAAAGCAACATTCAA
Source organism: uncultured Desulfosarcina sp. (assembly GCA_963668455.2). GTDB lineage: Bacteria > Desulfobacterota > Desulfobacteria > Desulfobacterales > Desulfosarcinaceae > Desulfosarcina. The sequence continues at coordinate 479,029 of CAXXOY010000003.1, read as the reverse complement.
TTCAGTCGGTCTTGTAAAAGACAGCTCCGCGGTCTTCAACATCAAGGGGAACCACTTCAGGCTGATTGCCCACATCGATTTCAATCATAAGGCCATTCTCATTAAATGGGTTGGCCGGCATAAGGACTACGATAAAATCGATCCATCGGAGGTGAAACATGAATATCCGCCCTGTTAAGAGTAGGGGACATTCATTGAAAAAAAGTTTTGCAGATTTCGGTCATTATGATACATAGAAAACATGCCAAGAAAAGCCCGTATAGATGCTCCCGGAGCATTGCATCACGTTATTGTCAGGGGGATTGAACGTCGGAAAATTTTTTATGACGATGAAGACCGGGATAACTTTCTGGAGCGGTTGGGAGCTATCTTGACTGAAACCGGTACACCTTGTTTTGCGTGGGCCTTGATCCCGAACCACGCCCACCTGTTGCTGAAAACAGGAAATACGCCAATCGCAACGGTTATGCGGCGGCTATTGACCGGATATGCAGTCAGCTTTAATCACCGGCACCGCCGCCATGGTCAGCTTTTTCAAAATCGCTACAAATCCATTTTGTGCCAGGAGGATTTATATTTATTGGAACTGGTACGCTATATCCACCTGAATCCATTGCGGGCCAAGCACGTGGAAGATTTGAACGCATTGGACACCTACGCTTATGGCGGCCACAGTGTGATGATGGGAAAAAACAAGCAATCGTGGCAGGATACGGATTATATTCTGAGGGTTTACGCCAAACGTCTTTCGACTGCCCGCAGGCATTACCGTGAATACGTGGCAAATGGTATCGACGAAGGCCGAAACCCTGACTTGGTGGGAGGAGGGCTTGTGCGCAGCGCTGGCGGCTGGTCTGCGGTTAAAGCCATGCGCAAAGGATTTGAGCGGATCAAGGGGGACGAACGTATCCTGGGCGACAGTCAGTTTGTTGAAACGGTTCTGAAGGCGGCCCGGGAAAATCTGGAACAAAAATACCGTCTGGAAGCCGAAGGTTGCGATTTCGATTGGTTGGTGGAGCGTGTGGCAGATCAGTTGGGAATTGAACCGCAGGATGTGTTGGCTCCGGGAAAGTATGCCCAAAATGTAAAAGCGCGTAGCGTGCTGTGCTATTGGGCAACACGAGAACTGGGTATGACAACCATCGATCTGGCCCAAAAGTTGAAATTATCGCAGCCGACAATCAGCCAATCGGCGAAAAGAGGCTCAACAATCGTACAAGACCTTGGATTGTGTCTGCTTGAAAATTCGTAGTAATGAACCAAGGGACCTAAAGATACCCCTATGTTAAAGATAGGAACAGGTATGATTACACGTAACCTTGGCAAATCAGGAGTTTCGGTATCGGCCATTGGGCTTGGTTGCATGGGGCTTTCCGAATTTTACGGGCCTCCCGCGCAAGAGTCGGAAGCCATTAATTTGCTGCATCGGGCGTTAGACTTGGGCGTTACGCATTTTGATACCGCAGAAATCTACGGCCAGGGGCGCAATGAGCAATTATTGGGCAAGGCGTTTGCCGGGCGATGGGAGAAACTCGTGCTGGCTACCAAATTCGGGCCTAAAAGAGATCCGGCCACGGGCGCCTTTGCAGGGGTGGACGGCTCTCCGGCCAATGTCCGCGCCTCCTGTGAGAAGAGTCTTCAGCGGCTGGGTACGGACAGGATCGATCTGTACTATCTTCACCGTGTGGATTCATCCACTCCCATCGAAGAGACGGTAACGGAGTTAGCGAAACTGGTTAAAGAAGGCAAAATCGGGGCGATCGGGTTGTCAGAGGCTTCTGCTGAAACCATCAAACGGGCGAATGCCGTTTATCCCATTGCCGCCCTTCAAACCGAGTATTCAATTTTTAGCCGGGATATTGAGCCGGATATCCTTCCCACTTGCATGGATCTGAACATCAGTTTGGTCGCATACGCACCCTTGGGCCGGGGAATGCTGACAGGCCGCTATGGCTCGGTCAATGAGCGGCCTGACAACGAGGCGGATTACCGGGCGCAAATGCAGCCTCGGTTTCAGCCGGGGAATATGGCGTCTAACCTTAAGCTGGTGGCGGCAATTAAGGAAATTGCTGCTCAAAAGGGATGCACGGCTGCGCAGGTTGCCTTGGCATGGGTGTTGGGCCAGGGGGATCATGTTGTCGCCATTCCAGGCACGACCAAGCTCGCCAATCTCCAGATAAACCTGGGGGCATTTGACTGTCGTCTCACTGAGAAGAATAGAACTGCGCTCAATGAATTGGCCGATCAAGTGCTCGGGGATCGATATTTGCCTGAAGAGATGGCGGTGATCAACCAGTAGCCGTTTGCGGGCCAAGGGCGATTGCAGTGAATCCAAATACGGGAAAACCGCGCCTGTCGTTCTTGTGAGATTGTCAAATCGGGTTCGCGTGCCTGGAGAAAGTCATAATCCCACCGCCGCCCTGAATCTGGTAGGCACCTCAACCGGCGTTTCCGAGCTGTTATCCACCACCACCGACACAATCCTGCCGGTTGCGGCAAGTTTGTTTTCCGGCCCTTTAAAAAAGGCCTTAAATTCAGTGTCGAAGCTGGTCTTGCCTATCCTGGAAACTGTTACTTCCACGTTCAATAAATCGCCGAATGCGACCGCCGCCTTATATTGGGCAGTGGCTTCAACATAGTAAAAGTTGATACCGTTTTGAGTAAACCAGTCAAAACCACAGTCGATGTGCTCCAGATATTTTAAAAAGGCGGTATCAAAAAAGGTTAAATAGTTGGCAAAAAAGACATGGCCGTTGGCGTCGGTGTCGGCAAACCGGACCTCCATGGGTGTTGTGTATACGGTATTGTCGCTTGTCATGTTTGGCTCCTTCTGAGGGTTAGGAGGGTGCGGATCACTGACCGATTAAACACTTATCGAGGTTGGCCAGTTGGCCGTTTTTCACCCATACGTACTTTTCCATGAAAAGCTTGTCACTATCGTACAGGTTTTCTTTGGCGTTGCGATCAAGAAACTTTTTCAGCTGACTTGGCCCGCCGTTATACATGGCGTAGACGATGCCTGCACGGGTTTCGTCATTCATTTTCGGCAAGGCCTTGGCCTTTTTGACCAGGTATTTGGTGACATACAGATCGAGGATCTCACAGCCGGCCAGCGCGTTGTAACGAATATCCCAGCGCAGGTTTTTCGGTTCGTACATTCCCCGCCACACGCGCTCATTGATCTGCATGATGCCGACCGAAGATCCGTTGTACGACCGCAGATAGACGATTTTTTCCCGCTTTACGGAAAACTGCCGGAAACAACTCTCCTGCCAGGCCGTGGACATGACCAGCAATGAGAAAAAGTCGTTATAATCATCGCTGGTTTCACGTTTATTCAACGTGTCCCGAGCGGCATCCATCAAAAGCGATTGTGTACGATCGATATGGCTTTCGATATCGTCTTTTGAAAAGAGCCACGTTTTGATTTCCTTCAGCGAGTTTGCCGATTTGTTTTGACTTGCCCAGGCCGGTCTACAAAAGAGAGATCCAATCGCCCCTGTGACGGATTGGATATCGGACTCGTTTTCATTGGGGGGTATAAGGTCAAACTCCTCCGCATCGAAAGCCGGCCCCAGGGCCGGTGGAGGAGAGCCCATTCCCAACACCTCTCTTAGCCGGCTGTCCACGCCGGTGCCGTAGGTGAGAATATTCGAGTCCCCGCCAGCTTCCTGGTCGGCCAGCAGGTGCACAAGCCGGACAAGGCCGTCGCGGCTTATTTCAATGCCGAGGGTGGGGCCGATATCGTCCAGGGCGCTCAAGGCATCGACCGCGGTAAAAAAGGAGAGATACCCCAGAATCGTTTTTGACGTTCCCTCTGTCAGGTGGTTTCTGAAAATGGGCGCCATGTTTTTCCAGGCCGCCACGAATTGCTCCCTGACGAAATCGTTCTTAAGCGTGCTATCCGCTAACCCGGCGACAAAACGATAGCGGGTTTCGAGCAGGGTCTCCAGCAGGATCTGGCGCTCCTGCAACGAGAGCGGCTCGGATGTGAGGGAACTGACGATGTGGACCAAAAAGGCATCCCAGACTTCCCACTGAGCAAGAAATTCCTCAAGCTGCTCTTCGGCAATGGGCTCGTTTTGCCCATCTTGCGCGGCTGACCGGTCTTTCTCGACATCCATGAGAATATCGATTTCAACGGCATGGGCAAGAACATGAGCCTTGCCCGATCGAATGCTTTGCACCATTTGTATTGAACGATCCTCGGCCGTTGTCTGAAGAAAACGGCCGAAGACATTTTTCAACTCCGATACGGGCGGGGCCAGGTCGATGCGGATGTCGTCGAGATAAGCATGGACATCGTCACTGATGATACCGAATAGCTTCTGAGCGATTTTGGCCGGTTTCCTTTCTAAATCTAAAACTTGTGAATCGACCGTTTCAAAAGAGAGGGTCCAGGTTGCCGGATCGATTTTGGGCTGCTGGTGGAATACCAGATAACTTTCCCATTCAATGGGCATGAAGCATTTTTCGCCCAGAGACTTGCCTAGGCGGATATGCGTGCGAATTTCAAAGCGGATAAGAGAATTCTCTTGCGCGAAAGCAGGCTGGGAAATGGTCACCCGGTTGCAGCCGTCTTGTTTGTCCAGGATGATGGCTGTCTCGTCCGGCTCGGGAAAGGCCTGGGAAACGGTCAAGGCCCGCAGAAGCGGATAATCAACGGTCAGTGGCATGCTGATGGTTTCCGCTATGGCGTGGACGGGTAGAAAAAAAAGAAGCGCCGAGAGAACAATTAAAGCTTTTTTTATCATTCCGACTCCTTGGGGCAGCGTTATAGCCAGCTGTTTTTTAAAAACTCCAATATCACTTAACGCAGGTTCCTTGCAACTGATGGAGAGATAGGTTCATTATTCTCTTGAGAAAAAGATAAACATATGGCTTTTTGGAGGTGTCGGGGTTTGCGGCCGATATTCCCACATGAATAACGTTTCCGCTTAAATGAGGCCTCTCTGCTTTAGAACCTTGTTTCTTATACAAATGGACATCGAGCATGACTTATAAGCTTACAACATTTGGCGATTTGGCGGTTGGGCAGACAGCATTTTTGAGGAAAACTATAACCGAAGCCGATCTATCCCATTTCATCGCCATCACCGGTGATACGAATCCTCTGCATGTGGATCAGCTTTTTGCCGAGAAAACCTTTTTTGGCCAGCGCATTGCCCATGGGATGCTGTCTGCTTCATTGTTCTCTACCCTGGTCGGTATGCATATTCCCGGCATCGGCGCCATTTATAAATCGCAAACCCTTGAATTCAAGCGTCCTGTTTATATTGGAGACACGCTTTGCGCCTGGTTCGAGATTGAGAAGATCGATCAGGAAAAGGAAGACGTTTACATAAAAAGCTGGATCGAGAATCAGGATGGCGAAGTTGTGATTCAAGGCAAGGCGGTTGCCGGATTGTTGAGGGGGATTAAGGATTGATGGTCCCGTAGAAAGCATGGTAAAATACCTATCTGAGGCTTGTAAACTCAGGTGGCAGGGAGATCGGAAAATATGAAACGAAACGGTCTGCTGATAGGAATTCTCGGCGTTCTCTTTTTTCTTGTCTTAAGCTCAACTTTGGCCCATGCTGGTCGGGGGCTGAGCGTCAAACTGAAAAAAAGTGAGGCCCCCGGTGCGCCTGTGGCTGAGGAGGTTACCTTATATGGATCGAGCCATGCCCTGGTGATCGGCATCGACGACTACAACGCTGGATGGCCCAGACTTTCCGGTGCGGTGAAAGACGCCAAACAGGTGGCTGCCGAATTGAGAAAAAACGGCTTTGATGTTCGCACCGAGATAAACCTGAACGCAAGCGAACTAAAGGACGTCTTCAATAATTTTTTCATTTTCAAAGGAGAAAATTCGAGCGCAAGGCTTTTCGTCTGGTTTGCCGGACACGGACACACCCTGAACGGGGAAGGGTATCTAGTTCCGGCCGACGCGCCGCTGCCGTCCAAAAATGAGGCACAGTTCAAGTACAAGGCGCTCTCCTTGAGGCGCTTCGGGGAGTACGTTCGCCAAGCGAAATCCAAACATGTGCTGGCGGTTTTCGATTCATGCTTTTCCGGAACCATTTTCTCTTCCCAACGCAGTGCACCTCCGGCGGCCATTACACGCTCGGTAACGCTTCCGGTTCGGCAGTTCATCTCCTCCGGGGACGCGGATCAAGAGGTTTCCGACGATGGTCGATTTCGAAAACTGTTTATTCGGGCGCTAAAGGGTGAGGACCGGGCCGATGCCAACGGTGACGGTTATCTTACCGGTTCTGAACTGGGCTTGTTTTTGAGCGACCGCGTCACCAATTTGACCCAATCACTGCAGACTCCGCGTTACGGGAAATTGCGGGACGAAGACTACGACAGAGGGGATTTCGTCTTCCAGGTGGCGGGAGATGCTCATTCCGGGGGGAGTCAATGGCAGGAGACATCACAAAAGCCGGAACAAAATGGATATGGCGCAGCGCCCGAGCCGAGAACCGTTCGAATGGGCTCGCTCGATGTCACGGTTGAACCGCAACATGCAACCATCCGATTTCTGAACTATCGCAAGCGGTTTTCGCAGGGCATGGACCTCGAACCGGGCGAGTACGAGATGGAAATCTCAGCCGACAGATACAAAACCAAGACGCTCTGGGTGGAAATCACGGCCGGCAAGAACAAGGAATTGCGTGTCAGCCTGACAAAGCTGCGGGAAGCGCAACCAAAAACAGTTCCCAAACCATCAGTTCCTTCTCCTCCCACGGAGCCTGCCGGTGTTTCCATTACCCTACAGTATGCCGGCGATTCTTATGGTTGCGTCCTGGATTTGGCGATCACGGTGGCCGGATCCACCATCGTACCTCAGTCCAACCGCGTGGTCCTGCCCAACGTTCCCCGGGGAAGCGTTCCCTACGTCGTAACCGGCACCATCGATTGCGGTTACATGGGCACGTGCACGGTACAGGGGCAGGGGGCTCTCAACGCTTACGAGGGCAGCCTTTACAATTTCATCTGGCAAAACACCGGTCCCGGGCAGTGCAGCGCCTGGTTCACGCAATAACGCGTTAACCCTGTGCTCGCCGTTGTTTCCCTTGCCAGGTCTGCTTTCCCGAAAAACTGCGGTTGATCATTTCCATGGTCTCTTTTTTTTGTAACGCCCATTGGGGGGCGACCAGCTCCCAGGGGTGGGGATCGCCGGTCAGGCGCTGGATGATCATGGCTTCGGGAAGCCGTTCGATGAATTCGCAGACAAGTTCGGAATACTCCTGCTGCTCCAGGCATCGGTAATGACCCTCCCGATACAAAACCTCCATGGGCGTTCCCTTCACCACATACAGAAGGTGCAGCTTGACACCGTCGATTCCCAGATCGGCAATGGCATCGGCGGAGGCCATCATTTCCTTTCTCGATTCACCGGGCAGGCCAAGAATGACATGGGCGCAAATGTTGATGCCGCGATTGCGTGTGGCGGCCACCGTTTTTTCAAAACAGGCGAAGTCATGCCCCCGGTTGATTCTTTTCAGGGTTGCATCACAAGCACTTTGCAAACCGTATTCGATCCAAATCAAATGCGTTTTGGCATACCCCTCCAGAAGGTCGAGCACGGCCGGCTCAACGCAGTCCGGCCGGGTGCCGATGGCCAGGCCGACCACGTTCTCAACGGCCAGGGCTTCGTCGTAAAGGGCTTTCAATTGTTCAAATGGGGCATAGGTGTTGGTGAACGACTGGAAATAGGCCATCAGTTTGTCGGTTTTGAATCGGCGCGCGATTCTGACCTTGCTGTTCTCGATCTGCTCGGTGATGGACAGCCCTTGTGCGTGTTGGCCGGTGCCCGAGCCCTTGGCATTGCAGTAAATACAACCGCCGGTGGAAAGGGTGCCGTCCCGGTTGGGGCAGTTCAACCCGGCGTCCACGGTGACCTTGTGGACCCGGCTGCCGAACAGGTTTTTAAAATAGGTGTTTAAATCCCGGTAAGGTTTACGGGGTTGCATGGTTTGATCGCGTCCTTAATTAGTTGACACCAGTTGGCCAAATATATAGAGCTTGCCTTTTAAAATCAAAAGGGTAAACATTCGCTTAAAATAAAAGCAAGAAGTTATCGTTTCAAAGAACAAAGATTGTTACCGATGGCACGTTATCAGAAAAAATATGACATCATTGTTGTGGGTGGCGGCCATGCCGGCTGCGAAGGGGCACTGGCCGCGGCGCGCATGGGCTGCCGGGTGCTGCTTCTGGCCATTGACCTGGACAAGATCGCCGCCATGCCGTGCAGCCCCTCCATCGGCGGCATGGCCAAGGGGCAACTGGTCAAGGAAATCGACGCCCTGGGCGGTGAGATGGCCAGGATGGCCGACCGTACCGCCATTCAATACAAGACCCTGAACACCAAGAAGGGTCCCGCCGTACAGTCCACCCGCACCCAGAACGACAAAAACCGCTATCACACGCTCATGAAGGCGGCGGTCGAGGCCCAGCCCAATCTGGATCTCAAACAGGCTCTGGTGGAGCGTTTGATCGTCGAGGGCGACCAAGTACTCGGCGTCGAGGATCACACGGGGTTCGGTTTCCAGGCGCCCTGCGTGGTACTGGCCACGGGAACGTTCCTGGCGGGGCTTGTGCATATCGGGTTTAAATCCATCCAGGCCGGAAGGGCCGGGGAATTCGCGGCCTACAGCCTGCCGGCCCATCTCAAGGAACTAGGCTTTACCCTGGGGCGTATGAAAACCGGCACGCCGCCGCGTCTGGATCGCACCACCATCGATTTTTCGCAGTTCGAAGAGCAATCGCTGGAAGATTCCTGCCGGCCCTTCTCCTTCTCTCCGCCCGGCGACCGCCTTGCCCAGCGACCCAGCTTTATCGGCCACACCAGCGAGGCGGTGCACCAGTTGGTAAGGGACAACCTGCATCTTTCGGCCCTGCACAGCGGCATCATCAAGGGGGTGCCGGCCCGCTACTGCCCCTCTTTCGAGGACAAGATCGTGCGCTTTCCGGATCGCGACCGCCACCAGGTCATCCTGGAGCCGGAGGGGCTGGAGACCCGGGAAATATACGCCTCGGGCCTGGGCAACAGCCTGCCCGTAGAGGTCCAGATCCAGGTCGTGCGCAAGGTGCGCGGGCTGGAAGAGGCCGAGATCATGCGACCGGCCTATGCCATCGAATACGATTTCATCAATCCGGTTCAGCTTCGTCCAACCCTTGAGACCAAACGTGTGCGCGGGCTCTACCTGGCCGGCCAGATCAACGGGACCTCGGGGTATGAGGAGGCTGCGGCCCAGGGCATGTGGGCCGGCATCAACGCCGCCTGCGCCGTTCAGAAACGCCCGCCCTTTCTCCTGGACCGCAGCCAGGCCTACATGGCCGTGATGGTGGACGATCTGGTCACCAAGGGGACCCGCGAGCCCTATCGCATGTTCACCTCAAGGGCTGAATACCGGCTGATGCTGAGGGAAGACAACGCCGATTTGCGGCTGTGCGAAATCGGCCATGAACTCGGCCTTGTGGACGCGGACACGCTCAAGGACAATCGCGAGCGCAAACAACGGATCGAAGCGGAAATCCAGCGCATTAAAAATACGGTGATCAAACCCATTGCCGAAGTTAACAAATATTTGGAATCGCATGGGGCAAAGGCCATCGATAACGGCATCCACCTGGTCCAATTGCTCAAGCGCGCCGAATTGGATTACACTGCGGTCGATGCCCTGGCGCCGGCCGATCCGCCATTGTCCGAATCGGTGACCCGGCAGGTGGAGATCGAAACCAAATACGAAGGTTACATCAAACGCCAGCTTCAGGAGATCGAACGTTTCCGGCACCTGGAGCAGATCAAACTGCCCGAGGATCTGGATTACGGGGATGTGCACGGCCTTTCGAGCGAACTCAGGGAGAAGCTGCTCATCATCCGGCCCGCCTCTTTAGGACAGGCCAGCCGTATCGAAGGCATGACGCCGGCGGCCATTTCCGTTCTCATGGTACATCTACGGGTCTTGAAGGGGCGTTGAACATTCACCTGAATTTCAAACAATGGGCAGCAGGACTTCTCGGAAATGGTGCCCGATGCCAATCTTCGAACCGGGCTTGCGAACGGTGCCCGCAACTTGACATCGATTTTGCAGCACCTTATTTTATATCGTCAAATTGGACAATTAGCTGTTATTCGATCAATGCTGAAATCAATCAAGGATAAACAAGAGGAGCTGCGTTTACGATGTCCGAGAAGGATTATTACAAGATACTGGGCGTTTCCAAGGGCGCCTCGGATAGTGAAATAAAAAAGGCCTACCGTAAGTTGGCCATGAAATACCATCCTGACCATTCCAAGGGCGACAAAACCTCCGAGGATAGGTTCAAGAAGATCAGCGAAGCCTACGCCGTTCTCAGCGATAAGGAAAAGCGCCAGCAATACGATACCTATGGATCGACGGATTTTCACCAGCGATACTCTCAGGAAGACATCTTCAGGAACGTCGATCTGGGAGATATTCTCAAGGAGTTCGGCTTTGGCGGCCAGAACGCGCGATTTTCCTTTGGCGGCGGATCGCCGTTTGGCGGTTTCGGTGGCCAACAGCGGCGTAAAGCGCCGATTAAAGGGACGGACCTTGTTTACGAGTTGCCCCTGACGCTGCGGGAAGTGGCCGGCGGAGCGAGCAAAAACGTTACCTTTCAGCATCAGGGAAGAAACGAGAACATCACCGTGAAGATTCCGCCGGGAATGATTACCGGCAAGAAAATTCGCCTGGCCGGCAAAGGGGAACAAAGCGCTTACGGCGGTCCTGCCGGTGATCTGTTCATCCAGTCCAAGGTCGTCAGCGATCCGGTTTTTACCTCGGAATCGCATGATCTTTATACAACGGTGACCATTCGGCTCAGTGACTCGTTGTTGGGCACCCAGGTTACCGTGCCCACGGTAGAGGGGGGAGAGCTGAATCTGAAGATTCCACCGGGCACGCGGCACAAAACCCGGATGCGCCTATCCGGCCACGGGCTTCCCAAGATGAAGGGGCAGGGCAGGGGGGATCTTTATGTCACGGTTACGGTCGATGTGCCCAAAACCCTGAACGACGAGCAGAAAAGCCTGGTCGAAAAATTGGCTGCAACAGGGCTGTAACAAATTAAGTTTATTGACATCTGCCACCCGGTAAGGTACTTTTTGCTCATCCGGCAAGTACATCGGTGTTTTTGTCGCTTGTATCGATTCTCTCTCGATGCGTACAGTTCAGTAGCGGTATTGCTACGTTGACTTCCACAATTCCAACTGCTTTCCTTGAAAAGGATCAAAGGACGCCCGGTTAAAGCGGGCGGCAACAATAAAACCATTATGCCTGATCTCACACCCGTAATCGATGAAAATGAAATCCAACGCCAAATATCGAAAATCGCCAAAACCATTTCAGCGGATTATAAGGGCCGTGAAGTGATTTTGATCGGCGTGCTCAAAGGCGCCTTTATTTTTCTCGCAGATCTTGCCCGTCGGTTGGATTTGGCATCGGTAAAAATTGATTTTATTCAAGCTTCTAGCTATGGTGCCGATACAGTATCATCAGAGAATATCGTGATTAAAAAAGATATCGACATCGATATCCGCGACAAGGATGTGATTGTGGTCGAGGATATTGTCGATACCGGCCTGACCTTGACCCATCTGATCGATCATCTGCAAGGATTTGGCCCGAAAAGCATCAAGATTTGCGCCATGATCGACAAATTCGAGCGAAGGAAAACAACGGTTACCGTCGATTATGCATGTGCTTCCCAGGATGGGTTCCTTGTTGGATATGGGCTGGATTACGCGGAGGGTTACAGGAATTTGCCGGAAATTTATCATCTGAAATTATAGTGAGGGTGTCATGATAATCACCTGTAAAGCGTGCGGTACCAGTTTTAGTCTTGATGATAAGATGCTCAAACCAACTGGCACAAAAGTCAGGTGCTCGGTGTGCGCTAATATTTTCGCCGTGTTTCCCGAAGCGTTTCCCGAAACCGGCGTTCAGGATGAGCCAACCGAGCCTGATACCGCACCCCAAACCACACAGGCAGGACTTGATCAAAGCGACACCGCTTCAAGGACGGCAACGGCGGAAACGAGCACAAACGAGATCGATGACGCCGTCAGCCGGGCGTTGGAGGAAGACGCCTTCGATGATTTTGACCTCGATATCGACGACGGTGACGATGCCGACGATAGCGAAGCCACGATGATTGCCGATCTGGACGACATAGACGCGGGTGGCCTATCGGATTCTGATGAGACCGCTATCGTCGATCTTGACGAAGATGACCTCGATTTGGACATCCCCATTGATACCGATGACGACGACGATGGCGATGAGAGCGTTACCATGGTCGTCGCCGACCTGGATGAGGACGGCTCCCTTGATATGGACGACGATGATTTGTCGTTGCCGTTCGAGGAGGACAGCGCTCCTGAACAGTCGCCGGGCGAAACGGAAGAGGCGCTGGAAGACGATCTGGATCTTTCATTGGATCTCGATTTCGATGACGATGTCCCGGCGGCCGAGCCCCCAGTTGTTGAAGCGACGGAAAGCAAAGAAGACGATCTGGTTCTCGAATTGGAGGAGGACGAGGGCTTCAGCGATGAAAAGCCCGACCCCCCCGCCCCTGAAACGATTCTTGAAGATGATTTGGACCTTTCCGGCCTGGAAGAGATGTTTGATGAGCAGGACGACGATACCAAAACCCTGGTGGTCGATGGGGATGATCTGGCCCTGGACATCGATGAACCGGCGGTGGCCGATCGGGCTGGAGAAACAAAAGCCGCGGATGAGGCCCTACCGGAATTGGAATTGGAATTAGACGAGGACGATGGCGCTGGAGGCGCTGACGATACCACCGATGAACTCGATCTGTCGGAAATCGAGAAGATGCTCGAAGAACCTCAGGCGGGCAGTCAGAAAATCAGTGTGCCTGAGCAGGATCTGGAACTGGACGTCGAGGCCAGCCTGGAGTCGGAAAAATGGATGGAATCCGGCAAAGACCAGCTTGTGGGTGACGAAGAATTCGATCTGTCCGAGCTTGAACAGGCCCTGGAAGATGTGGATACAGGTTCTGATGAGGCCCCGGAAGAGGATCAGGAACTTGAACTGGATCTTTCCGAAGACGATGATCCTGCCAAGGCGACGGAAACGGTTGTCCTCGACAGCGATCTGGATTTTGATCTGTCCGACTTTGACGAGCAAACCGCAGGACAAACCGACACCGGTGCCGGCGCTGACATGGAACTTGAATTCGAGGTGGAGGAATCTCCAGCAGCAAACCAACCGGCCGCCGAAGAGTACCTGGATGAAACCGTTGTCATGACCCATGCCGGTCAGGAGGAGATAGGCGTAGAGGAAACGACGGCGCAACCCGCATTCACTGCGGCGGCAGCGCCCGGAGCCAGACCTGATTCCCCCAGGAAAGAAAAGAAGAATAACAAAAAATCGCTTGTGTTTATTTTGATTCTGCTCATTCTCGGCGGTGTCGGCTACGGCATTCTCACCTATCTTAGCAAGAGCGGAATCGAGATCCTCCTTTCATCAGTGAGTATTTGAACCCAAAGCCGAAAGATTTGGCGGGTATCGAGAAGCTGATTATCAACGAAAACGACATCAACAGCCGGTTTGTCGAGAACAGCAGCGTCGGCAGGTTGTTTGTGATCACCGGTAAGGTTAAAAACGGATACGACGACAATCGCGGCATGGTTTCCATCATGGGCAAGATATTCTCGTCAAACAAGAGGCTGATTCACCAGGAAAAAGTGTATTGCGGCAATATCATGTCCGATCTGGAATTGGCCAACCTCGAGTGGGACAAAATTGCAGCCCGGCTGAGCAATCGTTTGGGCGATAACCGAAGCAACGTGAAAATCAGGTCCGGCAGATCGATTCCCTTCATGGTGGTTTTCGCGGATCTTCCCGATGACCTCGGGGAATATAAAATTGAAGCGACCGGGTCGATTAGTCTAAAATAAAAGATTTTGTTTTCGGCTTGACTAACGGGCGTTGAGCTGGTAATAGTCCGCTGTTCTTTTCAAATCGAAGAGACAGTGGCGATGTAGCTCAGCTGGTTAGAGCATGCGGCTCATATCCGCAGCGTCCGGGGTTCAAGTCCCTGCATCGCCACCAAATAGATAAGTCAAGGGGCGTCTTCATCGTACAAAATGAAGACGCCCCTTTGTGTTTTGGTAATCCGTGGAAACGGTTTTTAGCCGCTATGGCAGGCGATTACTTGATCACCCGGCGCTGTTTATAAGCTCCCGAATGAATGACGGTGGACGGACAACCTTGCCTTGAGCGTTTATGAACGCATGCCGGGTGTATCCGGTGGTGTGAGTGGTGCCGCCATCCTCGCTGGTGATGACATAATCGAACTGCATGCCGGCGCGAAAAGCGGTGTTGAGGGATGCTTTTATAACAAGGATTTCATCGTAGTGTGCCGGAGAGATATATTTGCAGGTTACCTCGGAGACGGGCAGCATCAACCCCCGGGATTCGATTTCGCGGTATGGTAACCCAAGATGGCGGAACAGCTCCGTACGCCCCATCTCGAACCATCGCAGGTAGTTTGCATGGTAGACGACACCCATGGTGTCCGTATCGCCGTATATCACCCGATAGGTGGTGCTGTGGCTCAAATTGCTTGATGTCGATGTCATGGCTGTGCGTTTGTGCGTTGTAAGGCTTGAGGTTGACCCTGTAACCGGTATGATGGGGCTATTGATCGGCGGCATCCAATATACCGCCGAAAATTTCCTTCAACTCCTCATAGGTGGTCGTGACCGGGAACTGAGGAAATTCATCGATCACGTTTTGGGGCGGGCGAAACAGAATCCCTTTGTGGGCTTCCTTGAGCATGGCAATATCGTTGTACGAATCGCCCATGGCGAGCACCTCGTAATTGAGTCCCTTGAACGCCTGGACCACTTTTCGTTTACCATCATCTTGGCGCAGGTTGTAGTCGGCAATGGCCCCGTTATCGTCAATGGTCAGGCCGTGGCATAAAAGCGTTGGCCGCCCCAGTTTCTCCATCAGGGGGGTTGCGAATTCCAAGAAGGTATCGGAAACGACCACCACCTGGGTTTTTTCTCGCAGCCAATCGAGAAAATCCCTGGCGCCCGGGAGTGGGTCGATGGTGGCAATTACATCCGTGATATCCTTGAGCTTGAGACCGTTGGCGGACATGATGGAAAGGCGTTTTCTCATCAGAACATCATAATCGGAGATGTCTCGCGTGGTGAGCCGTAGATCGTCAATGCCCGTTCGTTCGGCGACATTAATCCATATTTCCGGGATAAAAACCCCTTCAAGGTCAGAGCAAATAATGTTCATTTTTCCTCACAGCAAAAAACAATAAGTGGGTTGTAGCAGGCGCGGTATTCTATTCCCGGCCGATTTCATCTTCAATTCTTACCAGCATGGGGGGACCGTCTACCGAATCCAATGCCTCGATTTCGGCCAGGGCCTGGTTCACATCCTTTTCCAGGGCCGTGTGGGTCAGCATGACAATGGGCACGCCACCGCTGGTTTTGCGCCCCTTTTGGTGCACGCTTTTCAGGCTGATGGTATGATCGCCCAATACACCGGAAATGGCAGACAAAACGCCGGGTTGATCCAGCGCATTGAACCGAAAGTAATATTGGGTCTCGATTTCGTCCATGGGCATGACGGCAATGGGCTTGATTTTGTCCGGCTGGTAGCCAAGGATGGGCACACGTCCGGCACCATTAACGGCCAGATTCCTGGCAATGTCGGCAATATCGGAAACCACGGCGCTGGCCGTCGGCATCATCCCCGCACCATGGCCATAAAGCAGAATTTCTCCCACGGCATCGCCGGATACGCTGATGGCGTTCAGGGTGCTGTTTACATTGGAAAGCATGTTCCCAAAGGGAATCATGGTCGGGTGAACCCGTGCTTCAACGGCCTCGCCCGTAAATTTGGCAATGCCCAGAAGCTTGATGCGATAGCCGAATTGCGCTGCGAATTCGATGTCCAGAGGAGTGATTTTCGAGATTCCCTCGATGTAGACATCGTTGAAATTGATTTGCATGCCAAAGGCCAACGCCGAGAGAATCGACAGCTTATGGGCAGCATCGAACCCTTCCACATCCAGGGTGGGATCGGCCTCTGCGTAGCCTTTTTGCTGGGCTTCGGCCAGGGCGGTTTTGAAATCCACGCCCTCGTCGGTGATTTTCGATAAAATATAATTGCAGGTGCCGTTGAGAATGCCGGTCATGGCGCTGATTCGATTGCCGATCAAGGACTCCCGAACCGTTTTAATAATCGGCATGCAGCCGCCGACACTGGCTTCATAGGCCAGGTCCACTCGCTTTTCGGTGGCGGCGGCGATGAGTTCATTGCCGTGTTTGGCCAGAAGGGCCTTGTTGGCGGTAACCACATGTTTGCCGGATGCTATGGCATCGAGAATCATCTTTTTGGCAATGCCTTCGCCGCCGATGGTTTCCACCACGATGTCCACCTGGGGATCGTTGATGACCATGGCCGCATCGGGAACCAGCACGCCCGGCGCGAAGTCGATTCCCCGATCGGTTTGCGTATCGATATCGGCCACGTATTTCAGATTCAGGGCACAACCAATCCGGTCGCTGATCACGTCGCCATTTTTGAGAAGTAGACGAGCGACCCCCGTTCCCACTGTCCCACACCCTAATATTGCTATATTGATATTTCTCATGGTCCGCTTTCCGATATGCCTGGGGTTATTCGATTATTAATCATATTTCTTATGACCCGCCGGTGAAAGTCAATAAAAAAGCGACCCGGCGAAAGCATACTGCCGGTCGATTGTCCTGACGGCGAAACCCAATCGGTTTACAGGATGGGATTTAATGTGTCTATCCCTTGACTAAAGAGAGCCGCGGAGGATAAATTGTTCGAGCATGCTTACATCTTTCATTTTTCATCAACCATCACCTCTGGAGGGCTGAATGACGGAATCATCCAGCATTGGAATCAAAGCGTTTACGAAACATCCCGCGGTAATGGATGCCATTGCCGATGTCAATCTTGAACTTAAAGAAAGAATCGCCTATCAGCCCCCCGTTTGTGAGGTTTTTGAACGGGCCTTTACCAGTTTGCAGGACGACCTGCAATACCAATTTGAAATCGATAAGGAATCAAAACGACAACTATCCCATATTATAGATAATTGTGTACAGCGGGTCGTGGGCGCCGATACGGCCGATGAAAAGACGAGAAGTCGCTTTGGCAAGGCGCGCACCATCGGTATTGTTTTTTCGGGAGGACCCTCGCCCGGCGGGCACAACGTAATTGCCGGCGTGTTCGACGCCGCCAAAAAAGCCAATCCGAAGACACGCATTATCGGTTTTTTAATGGGGCCTGATGGTATCATCGAGAGTGATTACATCGAGATCGACAAGGCGCTTGTAGACCGGTATCGCAATGTCGGCGGGTTTACCATGATCAAGACCGGGCGGACAAAAATTGACAACCAAAAAAAGATGCGCCTGTCCCGCGAGACATGCAAGAAACTGAATCTGGACGCATTGGTCGTTGTCGGCGGAGACGATTCCAACACGAATGCCGCTTTTCTCGCCCAGGAAATGGTTCCCCACGGCATCCAGGTGATCGGGGTCCCCAAAACCATCGATGGAGACATTCAGGTGTGCGATGCCAATGGGAAGGTCTTATGTGCCATGTCCTTCGGGTTTCACACGGCCGCGCGGGCCTTTTCTCAGGCCATTGCCAATCTGTGCACCGATGCCTCATCGGATGTGAAATACTGGCATGTCTGTAAGGTCATGGGGCGGGTCGCCAGCCATTTGGCCTTGGAAGTCGCCCTGCAAACCCACGCCAATATGACTTTGATCGGTGAGGATTTGGCCGATTACGTGGACGAAGCTCGTCTGGAAAAGGCAAAGAAAGACGGTGTTGTCGATTATACGGCCTATGGCATGACCCTCAGGCATCTGTCGAGGGTGATCTGCGATGCGATCATGGACCGTGCCGCGGTGGGCAAAAATTACGGCGTACTTGTCGTTCCCGAGGGCGTACTTGAGTTTATCAATGAGATTCAGGTCTTTATCATAAAGCTCAATACCATCATCGCCTACTACAACAAAATGCACGATAAGGATTTTCATACTGCCTTTACCACGCTGGACGACAAGCTTGAGTACTTGCGTCGCCTGGTTCGCGGGATTCGTAAGGATATTTCTCACAATGTCTGGAATGCGCGTGATGACGAGTTGTTCAACGACATCCCGGCATTTTTTCAAGAAGGCCTGCTGACCGAAAGAGACAGTCACGGAAATTTCCAATTTTCTCAGGTAAAGACCGAAAAAGTTCTCCTGGACCTGGTAAAAGATTATCTGGATATTCTCAAGGAGAAGGGACGCTATAAAATCGGTGTTAAGGATGAGATGTTTGTCCGGACCTTGAAAATGGTGGGACTTGATCCGGAAAAGTATGGGCCGGTTTTGTTCGAAAACTGGAAAGAAAATTCGTTTTTAATGATCAAACAGTCTATCATTTCCAAAAAAACCCTCAAGGCCGCCCTGATCAAGGCAGATCTGTTGGGAGATGAGGAAAACATACCGAGTTCAATCGAAAGAGTATATGAGCAATCCGTTCCCAAATTCAAAACTCAGACCCACTTTTATGGCTACGACGGGCGAGGCAGCGATCCTACACGGTTTGATTGTGTTTATACATACAATTTGGGCAGAACCGTTTTCAGTCTGATTGCCAACGGTGCCACAGGTCAAATGGCCGCCATTTTGAACCTGGAACAGGATTTTTCCCACTGGCGCCCCATCGGCATTCCCATTGCGCCCCTCATGCACCTGGAAGAGCGCAAGGGCAAGCTCGAACTGGTGCTCGAAAAGAGCATCGTGGATGTGGATTCACCGGCATTTCAGGTTGTAAAGGATTTTCGCGAAACCTGGCTGGCGGCTACACCCGGAGAGGACCATTACCGACATCCGGGGCCCATTCGTTTTACCGGTAGCAGTGAGGAAGACCGGCCGATTACTTTGTTGCTCAATGCATTGGGGGACATTTATAAAAAGTGAGGGCAGGTGAAATGTTTGATCGTTTAACCGGATGCTAACAAAAAAACGGGCAGCGACTCTTATCGAGCGCTGCCCGGTGGCTTCAAACCTTTTTTATATCGTATCATTTTTTCCGTTCCCTTCCAAAGCCCGCCAGCCCAATCAGGCCGCTACCCAGAAGCAGCAAGGTCACCGAATCCATTTTGGATCGGCTGCTTTCTTCTTGAGATGCATTGATTTCGGTCAGCGATGCCTCTGCATCGGGGGTAAAATTATAGGTCATTTCCCGAGATACCGACGTTAAGTCGTTTGTGGTGAATATCTCGGTAACCATAAACATAATCAGCGTTATCATTAAGAAGGAAAACAGTCTTTTCACTTCTCCCTCCTCCTTTTACTTGGCGAGTTAAAAATTATCTTCACCAACTGCAAAGTGTGTACCATTCGTATAGAGGATGTAAAATATAAAATAGTTTATGAAAGTTATGAACAATGCCGATAATACAGTTCAGCCGGACTAAGAATTAAATTACGCAATATAGTATGGAAAAAATGTAACAGTATGAAAAAAAATAGCTAAATTTAAAACAAGTTGATAACCCTAAGCGTTAAAACGCTTCCAAGCATACAAAAAGCGCGTCTCTAACTGAGGAGCGTTTGCTGAGACGCGCCTATTTCTATTAAATTCAGATGTCTATGATATATTAATGATGTGCGTGGCCACCCTTGCCTTTAGCGGTATCGATAATAGCTTTGATGACGCAGTAGGTCATACCGATACCGATAATATTCAGCGCATACCACAACCCACCATGAAATACAATATGTCCTGCATCCCAAATCCATTCGAAACTGAAAGGAAACATCTTTTATTCTCCTTCTTATAGGGGCTGCTATGCCTTCGCCGGTTCCAAGTCTCCTGCGCCGGCATCTTCGACGATTTCAGCGGTGGCGTCACTTGTTGATTCATCTTCTATGGGGTTAAGTTCCGCTTCCTGGGGAAAAATCGGCAGATAGCGGTACGAAATCATAATCAGGATGATACCGTAGGCAACGGGAAGGATCGTGGTGGCGATTTCCTGCCAGCTTGGGAAATAAAGCGCCCATTGATCGAAAGGCATGACGGGAACGGCCATGACCTGGAGTATCATCACCCAGCGGTTCAGGGAAACGCCCATGACCGCGAGGATCAGTGCGATGACCCGCCAGACTTGATTTTTTCTCAGCTGGGCGCTGACCAAAATAATTGCAGGGACAACGCCTCCCAGAACGATTTCGGCAAAAAGAATCCAGTATCCGTAAAGTTCGTTACCGGTGTAGAAATCGGATAGGGTTTGGCCAAGGCCGGGAGCGGTAATGTTGGCCCAACGGAGCGTGTCGCAGATTTTTGCGATGGTATAGGTAAAGATCATCCACCCGGAGATTTTGGCTAAAAGATCGATCACATTGTCCTTGACCAGTTTTTTGCGTGTTACTTTTTCTGTGATCCAGGTGACGAGCAGGGTAAAGGTCGGGCCATAAGCTGCCGCCGACCAGGTAAACAGAAAAAAGGTCCAGGGCCAGATGAGAAGTCCTTCACGGAAGGAGAAGGGACGGCCAAAAAGAACGCCGGCCACACCACCCAGGGAACCCTGATGGAAAAACGAAAGAAAGGCACCTGTAGCTGCGAAGACCGCCATGACCTCGTGCATGTTATGTCCAAGGTTGTGGAAGAAGGGCACCTTGTCTAATTGGCGGTTTTCCAGGATCAGCGGAATATACTCAATGGTCAGTACGGAAAAGTAGCAGGAGAGGCAGAACGCCACTTCGGTAAGCATGGAGTGGACGTTGGCATGCCAGAAGATAAACCATCCCCGCAGGGGCTGGCCAATATCAATGGCAAGAATCAGCAAAGCGGAACTATAGCAGATAAAGCCGATGAGCACCGCATAGTTAATAATGTGTTTTAGCTCGTCCTTGCCGATGACATATTTGAGCAACCCGCTGAAAAATGCGCCGCCGCCAAGGGCGATGACGGCCAGGTCCGCCCAGATCCAGAGCGCGAATCCGTAGTAATCGTTCATGTTGGTCTGGTTCAATCCCTTGAACCAGCAAAGCAGCATGGCATAAACACCCCACGCAAGGACCGCGCCCACAATGCCCAGCCCCAGAAGAAACTGCCACATGGGACAACGTTTGACGCCTTTGGGTATTAAAGCAGAATCCATAGGATAAATACTCCTTGATCTGTACGGTTTGCCGTTTTTATTCGTTCGCCAGATCCCAATGGCTTACCAACGCGCCGTTGGCATGGGTGGCGGCGTTTCTCAGTGATGGCCTTTTTTACCAACCTGGCCGGTTTTTTCGTGAGCCAGGTAGTTATCGCCAGCCCGTCTTACCCATTCGCGGCTAGACAGGTAATAAACCTTGGTGTTGGTTCCGAGACGTTCCAGGAGACGGAAAGCCCGTGGGTTTTTTGATTTGTTGCCGTTTTTGGGATCAGGGCGCACAATCTGATGGACTTTGTGTTCCGGGTTGTTAAGATCGCCAAAAACGATGGCGCCCGTCGGACAAGCCTGCGTGCAGGCCGTCTGATACGCCTCTTCGGGGACGCGGCTTTCTCCTTCGAGATAGCATTTGTTCTTTGCCTGCTGATACCTATGGAAGCAGAAGCTACATTTCTCGACGATACCACGCATGCGGGGCGAAACGTTGGGACTCAACGATTTCTCCATGCCTTCCGGCCAGACCGGATCCCACCAGTTGAAGTACCTGGCATGATACGGACAAGCGGCCATGCAGTACCGGCACCCGAAACAGCGGGTGTAAATCTGACTGACGATACCTGTTTCGCGGCTGTAATCGGTAGCGGTAGCAGGGCAAACCGATACGCAGGGGCTGTGTCCCTCATGCTGTCCCTCGCAATGCTGGCAGGGTCGCGGCAGATAGCAGATCTCGGTGTCCGGATAGGATTTACCGTTGGTCAGTTTATAGACGCGGAGCCAAGTGATACTGTCCAGTTTGTCGGACTCGTCCTCCTTGAATGGCACGTTGTTCTCGGCCATGCACGCCACCATGCAGGTGCCGCAACCGGTGCACTTATCAAGATCAATGGCCATTCCGTACTTCATGGGGGGATTGTGTTGCTGCTCGTGTTTCATCAGAACCTCACGTCAGGTTTGTTATGCTTTGGCCAGCTTGGCACGGATTCCCCAGGCGGCATCGTAACCGGATGATGGATCCTCGACAGGGCCGATGAGTTCATTGATGTTGACGCCTTTGTTGGCCAGGTAACCATTGTAGGCCGTGTGACCGAGCCCCTTGACCATGGCGACGACGCCGGGTTTGATCCCTTCGAAACAGTGAACTCGCACCGTTGCCTGGCCGCGAGGCGTGTTAAGCGTGGCCAGATCGCCTTCCTTAAGGCCGGCTGCGCCGGCGGTCTGGGGGTTGACTTCCACAAAGCCGTCCTTTCCCTTGATAACGGTGTCGGCAACGGACTTGATCATGAAGGGGGCATCTCCGATATAACCACTCGATACGCGGATGGAATCGTAAGGAATCAAGAGCAGCGGGAAGCTGCCTTCATCTCCCTCGGGCGCCACACCGGTCAGGTCCAGTCCTCCGAGCGTGACGGTATTGGAAACGGTATCGATATCAGAAGAGACCCAGACCCCTTCTTCCATGAGGGTGTCCCATTTGTCCGCCAGGGTTTCCTCGAGGCAGCTTTCGTAATTATCCCAGGGAAATGCTTCGGCAATCGTGCCGCCCAGGGTTTTGGCCGTGGCCAGCAGCGTTTCTCCGAGATGACGGGTATCGAACTGAGGAGAGACAACCGGTTTGGAAAGGCCGATGACCTGATGGGACAGGCCGGCGCTGACCGGTACGTCTTCGTAGCGTTCCAAATAAACATGATTGGGCAGAAGCAGGTCGGCCATGGCAGCGGTTTCATCCTGAAAAGAAGAGAAGCTGACAATGAATCCAACCTGAGACAATGCTTCCCTAAGCGCTTTTGCATCGCTGAGTTCGTGACAGGGATTGGCACCGGCCACGAGCAGGACCTGCAACGGGTAGGGAGCGTCGCCGCCAAGCCCCTGGGCCAGGCGATTGGTCAGGTAACGGGCGTTTTTGTACGGACCGGCGCCGGCACCGTCAAAACGAGGTTGACCCAGGCCTTCCGAGGCCGGTTTGTCCGTGGATACGCGGGGCCATTCGATATAATCAGATTCGGATACGGCCCACATGCCGCCCTGCTGGTTGATATTGTCCGTCAGGGCATTGAGCATATAAACGGCCGCGGTCTCGCGCAGGCTTTCCGCCTTTTGGCCCTTGCCGCGACCGCAAATGGCCAGCGGTCGGTTTGCCTTGGCGAAGCCCTTGGCCAGCTGGACAATGGTCTCCGCCTTGACGCCGGTGGTCTCGGCAACCTTTTCAGGATCGTAGGATGCCACGAGCTTCTTTTTCCAGCTTCTCAAGCCGGAGACAGAACCCCTGTCGACCAGATCCAGGGATACCATCGCGGCGGCGATCCCGAATGCCAGGTCCGCTTCGGTACCAGGATTGATGGGTACCCATTGGCTGGCTTTGGCGGCGCTGTTGGAAAGCCGCGCCTCGATTTGAACGAGGGGGATGTTTTTCTCTTTCCAGTGGCTGCAAGCCCTGTACATACGTACGGGCGATCCCCATCCATCGGCGATGCCGCTGCCGAAGCTGAGGATATAATCGGCGCTTTCCAGATCGAAACCGCTGCGTCCCGGAGCGCCGAAAAGGGTGCTGACGGCAAGTTCGTCCGCTTCCTGGCGGCTCGGGGTGCACATGAAATTGGGAGAGCCGTAGGCGGTCATGAACCGCTTCAGCAGCGCCGGCACCGTTCCTTTATCGGATCCGGAGAGGGCGGCCACGGTGTGTGCCTCGCCTTTGTTGCGAATGTCGGCGAGTTTGTCGGTGAGCAGGCCGATGGCTTCGTCCCAGGTGATTTTTTGCCATTTGCCCTCGCCGCGTTCACCGACACGTTTCATCGGGGATTTGATACGGGTGGGGCCATAAAGCATTTGAAGCCCGGAAAGGCCCAGCATGCAGATGCCGCCGTCGTTGATCGGGTGCCCCTTCTTGCCTTCGATCTTGACGGCCCGGTTGTCGATCTTGCGTACGGAAATACCGCATCCGCCCGGGCACAGACTGCAGGTGGAGTCTTCGTAAATCACCTCGCCGTCAGGCGGCACGGGCGTCCAGGGCCACATTTGTGACCAGATGGAAGAATCGTCTATCAGTTTCCACGGCAGCGGTGACAGAGCCGTGCCCGCGGCGCCGCCGATAACGAACGACAAGAAACTTCTTCTGTCAACTTTCATGTATTTTTCCCTCGCCTTATGTACAATGCAAACGCTGCAACTTTTTTAAAAGCCGGTGCCTATTTGTGACAAACGAAGCAGGCATCGCGATTGGTCTGAACGCTGGAGTTGTGCAACTCTTCGGCCGTTTCCTTATGGCATTTGGCGCAGTCGTCCATTTTCATGCGATCCCAGCTGTTTTTCTTGATGCCGGCAATGTTTTTGCCCCAGATGTCGCGGCTGTAACCGGTGATGCGATTGTATTTATAGGGACGGGAACTTTCCGATTCCCCGATATGGCCATGGCAGGTTTCGCACTCCATCTGTGCGCCATGCACATGCGCGGCATGGGAAAAAAAGACGCAGTCCGGTTGCCGGGAGTAGGAAAGCCAGGGAACTTCTCGCTCTTTCCACACATACTGCTCGACAAACGTCGCTTCGTCCTCGCTTTCGCCCATGGCCTCCTCGTGGCACTCTATGCATTGCGCCAACTTGGGAATCCCGGAGAAGCTGCCGTCTTCTCTGAAGAAATGGCAACTCTCGCAACCGTCTCCCACCTCCTCCACATGAAGGGCGTGGTTAAAATTGAAAGGTTGCTTTTTTTGTGAGTACAGCAGTTTGGGAAAGATTACCCACCCCACCACCATGCTGGCAGCGAAACCGATGATGAAAAACAGGATAATAAATCCACTGGCACCGGAATCGTTTTCGACTTTGGCATGTGCCGAGTCGCCATCCATCACCTCTGTGGCCTTCTCGTTTAAGGTACTCATGAAGTCTCCGTCAACCACTGTGCAATGATTAATTATTTTGGGGCCATTGCCGATATTGGTGATTACCTTACCGTGCACCCGTCTTGCGAATCGGCTTGGGGCCATACGATCCCCTATTTGAACACGCCGGATTCGTTACCGATGCTCTCCTTTAGCCGATTGTAGATTTTTTTTCAAACGGGAACCGATCCCGCCCATTGGTGAATAAACACGGGAGGTAGAACTTGCGACTTACTATCGGCAGACGGGCCTTTTGTCAAGAAAAAATCCTTTAAAACAGGACTTTGAACAAGGCTCGGCTTATCTATTCAACCGTTTGCCAGTCCGGTTCTAAAAAAACCGAGCAGCCCATGATGCGTGGTGCTTTGCCCGTCCGGGCGCCTTGTTTGCCTCGATGTCCGGGGTAAGTCTTGACATACGATGTCGGAATATTATTTTCTCCCAGTTTTGTTGTGCCGGTCGACGCGTGTTTTGGGGTGAGCATGACCGCTTCCTCTTTTTAGACCGTCCGTCCGGCAACACCTGTCAATTCACACTTTCGGCAACCCTTTCACAGGCTGGCGGTCCCTATCCAATGGCGGGGTATCGCTCGTCCGGAAATGGTGTTTGTATTTCCCCCATCGATCAGTGGAGGCCAAGGAGACTGCACATTTATGATTGAAGTCAAAAATCTGACCAAACAGTTTGGTAGTCATCTGGCGGTAAACGATATTTCGTTTACCGCCCAAAAGGGCGAAATCCTGGGGTTTCTGGGACCCAATGGGGCGGGAAAATCCACCACCATGCGAATGATAACCGGGTTTTTCCCGCCCACCCGCGGAACGGTGGTGATCGGTGGCGACGACATTCTAACTCGTGCCATCGCCGCTCGCCGAAAAATCGGCTACCTGCCCGAAAACGCCCCCGTCTACCCGGACATGACAGTTAACGGTTATCTGGAATTTTGCGCCGAGATCCGCGGATTTTCAGGGGCCGCCAAAAAGAAGCGGGTGGGGGAGACCATCGAACGCTGTTTTCTCTCGCGCGTGCGGGGGCAGGCGGTCAACACCCTGTCCAAGGGATACAAGCAACGGGTCTGTTTTGCCCAGAGCATTCTGCATGACCCGGATTATCTGATCCTCGACGAGCCCACCGACGGGCTGGATCCCAATCAAAAGCATGAAGTCCGGATGATGATCCGGGACATGAGTCTCACCAAGGTTGTCATTTTCTCCACGCATATTCTCGACGAGGTGGATACCGTTTGCAGCCGGGCCATGATTATCGCCGACGGTAAGGTGGTCGCCGACGATACCCCTCAGGGGCTGAAAAGAAGATCGGCCTTTCACGGGGCGGTGAGCTTGACCGTCGCGGACAAGGCGGATGATGCCCTCATGGATGGCATCGGCCGGCTGGATGGCGTTGCCAAGGTCTCGGAGGTGGATCGGGAAGACAATGCATGCACCTTGCGAATTTTCCCAAAGGACCCCGAGGTGCCCATTGCCGATCGCGTGATTGCCTCTCTGGGGGAAAAGGGGGTTGGCATAGCGTCGGTATTCGTCGAGGAGGGGCGTCTTGACGATGTCTTTCGCACCATCACCACCGGCAACTAATTCTCGGCAAAGATTAATTCAATGGAGTGGTTCATGCAATATACCAATTTCTTCAGAAATAGCCGCATTGTTATGAAGCGTGAGCTGGCCGGGTATTTCGGCAGTCCCGTCGCTTATGTTTTTATCGTGATTTTTCTCATGCTCACCGGTTTTTTTACCTTTTACATCAGCCAGTTTTTCGAGGCCGGTCAGGCGGATCTCAAGGCCTTTTTCCAGTGGCATCCCTGGCTGTTCATGTTTTTGGTGCCCGCCGTGGCCATGCGTTTGTGGGCCGAGGAACGACGACTGGGGACCATCGAGCTGCTGCTCACCTTTCCGGTCACCGTCACCGAGGTGATTCTCGGCAAGTTCTTGGCCGCCTGGTGCTTTATCGGCATCGCCCTGGCGCTGACCTTTCCCCTGGTGCTTACCGTCATGTACCTGGGAAATCCCGACCTGGGCGTGATTGCATGCGGGTATGTGGGATCTTTTCTCATGGCCGGCACGTTTCTAAGCATCGGCTCCATGACCTCCGCCTTGACCCGCAGCCAAGTGGTCAGCTTCATTCTGGCGGTCGTTGCCTGCCTTTTTCTCATCCTTGCCGGATTCACCCCGGTAACCTCGGTTCTTACCGGTTGGGCGCCCGTATGGCTGGTGGACCTCGTCTCCGGCACCAGCGTGCTCTCCCATTTCGCCTCTATCTCACGAGGCGTCCTGGATTTCAGGGATCTGCTTTATTACGCGTCGGTGATAGCCCTCATGATCTTTATTAACGGTGTGATCCTGCAAAACCGGGAAGCGGCATAAGGAGGCCTTGACCCATGAGTGATGGAAAAAGACAGATTGGAAAAACCATGTTCTCGGCCGGCAGCGCCGTGTTGGCGCTCGTTATCCTGGTGGTGCTCAATATCCTTTTTTCCCGCACCACGCTGCGCTGGGACGCCACCGAAGACAACCTCTATTCCCTTTCCGAGGGAACCCGCACGATTTTGTCCGAGCTCGACCAGGACGTTGTCATCAAGGTGTTTTACAGCAAACACGTGGCCGGAATTCCCTCGAACATCAAAACCTTTGCCCAGCGGGTCATCGATTTTCTCGATGAGTACGAGCACTACGGCAAGGGGAACATCAAGGTGGAGCAATACGATCCCAAACCGGATTCCGAGGAAGAGGACTGGGCGATCAAATACGGGATGAAGGGCATCAACCTGCCCAGCGGCGATACGGTCTACCTGGGCCTGGTGGCTCTGTCCGCCGATCAGGAAGAGGCCATCGCCTTCATCGATCCGACCCGTGAAATGCGCCTGGAGTACGACCTGACCCGCATCATTTCGCGAGTGCAGACGGCGGATCGCACAAAGATCGCCGTATACAGCGGACTGCCGGTATTCGGTGGGCCGAGCATGGGCATGGGCGGTCCCCAGGGGAACCAGCCAGCCTGGTTTTTTATTAAGGAACTGAAGAAAACCTATGATTTAATCCAGGTCCAGGCCAATGCCGAGAGCATTGACCCCGAGGCCAAGCTGCTGGTGCTGTTTCACCCCAAGAACATGTCCGACAGCCTATCCTTTGCCGTGGATCAGTATGTTCTGGGCGGCGGCAATCTGATTGTTTACGCCGACCCGCTCTCGCTTATGGATGATCCCCGAATGGGGCCCGGCGGCTCCATACCCGAAAAACTGTTCAAGGCCTGGGGCATATCCATGCCGGCGGGCAAGGCCGTGGCCGATTTTTCCTATGCCACGCGGCTGAGAAATCGCAATAACCAGGTGGAGAACAACCCCATGTGGTTGTCCGCCAATGCCGGTGCCTTTAACGCCGATAACATCATCACCACCGATCTGGATTCCATGCTCATGCCTGTTGCCGGCTGCATCGAAATCCTGCCGGATGCGACCACCACCATCGACCCTCTCGTCCAGACCAGCCCCAACAACCAACTGGTGGACGCCTTTTCTCACAACATGGATGTCTCCGCGTTGCGTAAGGATTTCAAGCCGTCGGGTAAGGCCCGCAATCTGGCGGTGCGTATTTCAGGAGCCTTCAAGACCGCTTTCCCCGACGGGAAACCGGCCAAGGACGGCGAAACCGAAGAAGCCGATGGAGATAAGGCGTCAGCCGATACCGTGTTGACCGAAGGCAACGGAAAAGCGGTGGTCATCGTCGTTGCGGACAGTGACATGTTGTATGACGGGTATTACCTGAGCCAGCAGAATTTTCTCGGGTTTACCATTTCCAATGTTTTTAACGACAATTTGAACTTTTTGCTCAATGCCGGTGAAATGCTTACCGGCAATCCTGCTCTGATCAGCATTCGCTCCCGGGGAACCTTCGAGCGGCCGTTTACGCGCGTGAAGGCGCTGGAGCGTATCGCCCAGGACCGCTGGCTGGACAAGGAGCAGGCCCTGGAGCGCAAGGTCGAGGAAACCAACGAGAAGTTGCGGACGCTCGAACAACAAAAAGACGCTTCCCAGCACGCTATTTTAAGCGAGGCCCAGGAGCAGGAAATCGCCCGCTTCCAGGAGGAGAAATTAAAGGTCAACAAGGAGCTCAAGATCGTCAGGCGCAACCTGCGGTCCGATATCGAGCGACTTGGCGGCATCGTCAAATTCATCAACATTTTTCTGGTGCCTCTGCTTATCGGTATCGGAGGGATCGTTTATGCATTTACTCGGAGGAGAAAGGCTTAACCAATGAAGGGCAAGACATTTATCATACTTCTGGTGACGGCGGCTGTATTGGGAGCCTTGGCGTTTCTTCGCTTCAGCGATCAGGAGGGACCCGCGGACACCCGCATGGGACAGAAACTCTTTGCCGATCTGCCGGTGAATCAGGTCGCATCCATTACCATCGCCGATGCAAAAAGCAGCGTGACCCTCGCCAAGGGGGACGATATCTGGCAGGTCAAGGACCGTCATGGGTATCCGGCGGATTTTGGCGAACTGCGGGAAACGGTGGTCAAGCTCTCCCGCCTGAAAATCGGGCGAACGTTTGCCGGTACGGCCGAAAGCCTGGCAAGGCTCTCCTTGCTGCCACCGTCGGCCGACGAGGAAAAGGGCCGGGGAGCCCGGTTGACCCTCAAGGATTCATCCGACAAGGTTCTCGCCGATGTGATCCTGGGAGAAATGCGCAAAACCGAAGGCGGGGGCAGCGGCGGGCAGTACCTGAAAAAAGTCGATGACGACACGGTTTATCTGGTGGATGCCGGCTTTCGTTTCATGAAGACCGAACCCACCGATTGGCTCGAAGATGAGATCCTGAACATTAAAGGCGATGATGTTCAGTCGGTGGCCTGTTACACGGGCGACGATTCCAAACCGGTCTATACCCTTGCCCGTTCCGAAAAGGGCAGGTTGCCGGAATTGTCCCCCTTGCCTTCGGACAGGAATATTGACTCGGCAAAGGTCGACCAGGTGATCGATGCCCTGGCGCCGTTGACCCTTGACGATGTGGCACCCGCCGATGACGCGCCGCAAGGCACCGTTGCCGGGCGGCTGGTCTACCGCCTTTACGACGGCCGCCGCATTACCCTTTCTCCCGAGGCCGCCGGAGAGGAGAACTACCGCGTGAGAGTGACCGCCGAGGCGGGTGAGCCTGTGCCGACGGTGGACGATAAAGCCTCGGCTGCCGGGGATGAGAACAAGGCGGCCGACGATGCCGACAACACCAAGGACGAAAAGAAAGCGGACAAGACGGCCATTAAAACCGCCCAGCAAATCAATGACGAGCTGGGGCCGTGGGTGTTTTCGATCAAGAAATGGCAGTTCGACAGCTTTATTACCGACCCCGAGACCTTTCTGGAGGCCGTTGAGAAAACAAATGACTAAAAGCTGACAGCTAATCGCTTTTTAAGAAGAGCGGATGTAACAAAGCGGCCGGGAAAGATTCCCGGCCGCTTTGTTTTTTAGCGATGCTTATGACTTGGGACGGATGACCAACACCGCGGGCCGGTCGTTGGTCAGGTAGGTTTTGGCCAGGGCCGCAACCTCTTCCCTATTGATGGAACGGTAATCGTCAAGAAAGCTTCGTGCCCAGTCAAACTGCTGCTCGTGGCGACTGGAGGCGGTCATCACGCTGCGAAGCCAGTATCCGTTGGTTTCACGATAATCCTTGATGGTGGTCAGGGTCGGGTCCAGGGCGCGTTGTAGTTCGTCTTTGGTGATGCCGTTGCGGGACAGGTCTTCGGCAATGGCCTTGACTTCGTGCAGCACCTTGTCCATTTGGTCCGGGGTGATGGAGATGTGGGCCTGCAGGCTGCCAAAGCCGGCGTATGTGCGGCTGGCCCGATTGAAGGCATAGGGTGAGTAGGACGCGCCCAGTTTTTCTCTGATTCGGTCCCTGAGCCGCTCGGAAAAAACATCGGCCAATACCGAAAGCCTTCGCGTGCGATGGATATCCCAGAAATCCGCCGTGGGCCACGCAACCACCAGCATGGCCTTTTGTATCTGGGTGTCCACGTCGATTTGGTGAAACGTTCCCTCGGGCAGGCATGGCAGATCCGTCCTGTCCGAGGCCTGTATGCCGTCACGGGGCGGCAGGCTGCCCAGGTACCTGCCGGCCAGATCGATGGCTTCTTCTTCGTTGAAGTCGCCCACGATGGACAGCTCCAGCGGCGCGGACGTGAGCGGCGGCATGATCCACCGGCGGACGGCGTTCAGGTCGATGGCCTGCATCTTCTCAAGGGGCGGCATCCCGAAACGCGTATCCCCGCCTGCCAGCACGCGGGCCCCCTCGATACGCATCATTCCTTCTATGGATCGGTTCATGGATTGGTATTGCTGACGCAATCGCTCCTGTACCAGTTGCATGGCGTCATCGCGAAATCCCGGATCCGTTAAATGGGCGTAAAACAGTTGAAAGAGAAGCGGCATTTCCCGGGGAACACTTTCGGCGAAAAAGCCGAAATAGCCGTTTCGGATGGAGAATCCCACCGAGGTCTGCTTGCCGGCCAGGGCGCGTTCGAGCGTATCCGTGTCCATGGCGCCCATGCCGCTTTCGTTGATCACCGCCGAGGTGACGAGCGACAGGCCCGCCCGGTCACGGGGCTCCCGGGACCGGCCCCGGCCGAAGATCAGATTGGCGAGAACTTCGTTGGTCTTATAGGGGGTGACCTTTAAATTAAGGCGGATGCCGTTTTTAAAAAGGACGCGGGTGATCCCCAGATCCTCGATGGTTTCCCGGGATGCGATCTCGCCGGTGGCCTCGGG
The DNA here is from genome assembly GCA_963668455.2 of uncultured Desulfosarcina sp. Taxonomy (GTDB): domain Bacteria; phylum Desulfobacterota; class Desulfobacteria; order Desulfobacterales; family Desulfosarcinaceae; genus Desulfosarcina. The sequence continues at coordinate 447,172 of CAXXOY010000003.1, read as the reverse complement.
CATGGGCAGATAGGGAAAGGAGACAATCGCCTGCTCCTTGATCGGCTGGACCTCTTTTTGCGCCGACGCCTCAAAGGCGCGTTTGATCCGGGTGCGCGGGAGGTCGGTCGAGGCGTTTTCAAGATCCACATTACCGGTGACGATCACCAGCTGGTGATCGTCGGGCCAGTTGTCCAGAAACGCCCGGTGCACTTCCGAAAGGGAAATGGAATCCAGCATCGGCGCAAGCATGTCCCTTTGCTGGCTCGGCGACTGGATCACGCGGCCCCGGGAAAGATCACGGATCATGCTTCTGGCCAGTTGCGTGCTATCACGCGTGGGGGCCTCCTTTACCGCGTTGTCCAGGGCGCTGAGCAACTCCTTTTTTACTCTTTTAAACTCGGATGCGTTGAATCCGAAACGTTTGGCCTGTCTCAGCGTCTGCTCCAGCGCGGCAAGCGTTGCCTGCCAATTTTGGGCATTGCTGTCGGCGGACAGTTCCGCATAGCGGACATGGTTGAGATAGACGCCGCTGCCCACGGCCGCGGAAGTGAAGGGCGCATGCGGCTGTTTCTGCATGCTGTCCAGACGGTTCTGGACGATTTCATCGGCGATTTCCTCGATCAATTCCCGTCGCCGCAAAGATAGGGAGTCCGCTTTAAGGGAGGCCTGCCGTATCGTTTCGATACTGATGGTTGTTCCGCCGGACTCGGGTTCGTGGTGGTAAAATGTCTTGAGTCCTTTGTGATCGATCGTGCCCATGTCGGGCGGATCGGCCTTCGGGGCGCGGGCACTGAAATCACCAAACCGGGTCTTGACGAGGGATTCGGCCACCGGGGACTTAAAATCGCCCACCATCACCAGTACCATGTTTTCGGGGCGGTACCAGGTGTCGTAAAAATTCTTGAAGATGGATCGGTCTGCTTTTTCGATAACGTTTACCTTGCCGATTGGCATGCGTTTGGCGATCAGGCCGTCGGGAAGTTCAAACTGCAAGGTGGACGTAAACGTGCGGTAGTCCGCCGAGTCGCGGGCTCGTAGCTCGGAGAGAATGACGCCCCTTTCGCGGTCCACTTCTTCCTGAAGCAGCAAGGCGCCCATGGCATAATCCTGCATCACCAGAAGCCCCTCTTTCAGGCTCTCTTCGTCACCGGCCGGCAAGACGATGTCGTACACCGTTTCATTGAAGCCGGTATGTGCATTGGCGTCATTACCGAACTGCATGCCGATGCTCTGGAAGTAGCGCACGAGCTTCCCGGGAGGAAAGTGGGTGGAACCGTTGAATTGCATATGCTCCAGAAAATGTGCGATTCCTTGCTGATCATCGGTTTCGTTCAGACTGCCGGCGCGGACGTAAAGATGGATGCTGACACGGCTTTTAGGATGCCGGTTTTCCATTAATACATAACCGAAGCCGTTGGCCAGCCGGCCGCATACAAGAGCCGGGTCGGGCGTCAGATCGGAGGCTGTCGGCGCCTGAGACAAGTCGGCGCAAGGTAGGATGGCTTCTTGCTTGAATGCGGCCGACTCCGCGGTTGTCGACGGATTGAATGTGCAGGCCAACGGTCCAGCCAGAAGCAGGATGAGTGCAAGGGCTGCCAACCGTATTTTAGCGGCAGCCTTTCGGGAATCAAATGAAAGCAATGCGGTCATGGGTATCTTTCGTGTAGATGGTAAACGTTTCCTTGGCTGGTGCTGTGACAAGTCAGCTCGATTTTATCGCCGAAACCTGTCAAAAGCAACCCGATACAGCGATGTGGGGCTGGGGGATCGCGCGCAAGTCTTCCCTTTATCAAAGCTCCCGGCTACCAATCGGCATTGGTGTCAGCGAGAGTGGCTATCGCTATTGAAAAGGAAAAGATGATTTCGATGGCGATGTTAGCCCGGGGATAGAGTAAATGATAAAGAAAACCTTCCGCGCCATCAGTGAAGTGGCAAGGCGGAAGGCTTGAAACGGGAACGGGGTTTTTGCCTTCGATGAGGCAAAAGGGCAACGCTATTTTTTCTTTTTTACGTAAACGCCGCGGGAGATGGTTTCGATCTTCCCTTTTTTGGTCAGCTTGTAGAGGGCATTACTTACCTGGCGAGCTTCCAGTTCGGTTCTTTTTTTCAACCGTTCAACGGTGATGCCGTTGCGACTTCTGCTGATCATGGTGTAGATCGCATCCAGCATGGTCGGCTGCGCGTCATTTTTGGCCGCCTTTTCCGGTTTTGCTGCCGCTTTGGGCGCGGCTTTTCTTTTGGGAGCGCTTTTTGCTTTCCTCTTCCCGGGCTTGGCCTTTGCCGCTTTTGTATCCGCGCCACTTTCCGTTTCAACGGCTTCCATCATTTTCTCCACCTTTGCTACCAGCGCAGACAATGCATTGGAAATTGCCAGCAGTTCCTTTTGAACGTCTTTCATCAGCTCGAGCCTCCTTGTAGTATAGCGGTTTTGGCTAATAATTTAGCTATTTATTTTGTGGCCTAATATATTTGGAAGATGATGTCAATACTTGTTTTGAGAAAATACATGCCATTTCCCGGATGGGAAATGGCATGCAAACAAGTAGATCCGGTAGGGCCGTGGGCTTGAGAGGAGAAGATGATATGTCGCCGATAGTATCTTTTCTTACGAAAAGGCCAGCTTTCCTTTTATTTTTCCTTTATAAAAGCCCACCAGATAAAGAAGAAGAAGATCCCCCAGGCGATGATGGCTTTCAGATACGCCTTCCAATCCGTTTTTCGCGTGGCCATGCCATGTTTAGTGACTTTCCCCACGGCAAGCTTGCATGCCGGGCAAGCATTCGCATTAAGAGGCATATACTCCATGCACTCGGGGCATCTTTTTGAAATGTAACCGCTGGTGCCATTGGCTGCACTTGGTCTGCCTGACGATTCCATGGGATCCTCATCTTTTGTCGAGGGATCGTTCCTATTTTATATAGGACGCTTCGATATCGATCTGGCTCTTGGCCTTCTGCATCGCCATCCAATCCCTCATGACGGTGTTTTGTTTTTGGGTAAGAAGCATGCTTTGAATGCGCTCTTTTTCCTTCTCGTACCCATCTTCCGTGGGAGGCGTTCTTTCGATCAGGTGAAGCAGATAGTATCCTTTTTTACCTTTGACCGCCTGGCTGACGGGACTGTCGGTCTCCGTCAGGTTAAAGGCGGCCTGGCTGACGGCGGTGTCCGAGCCGATCTCGGGAATGCTTCCATCGCGCTTGAACAGACCGGTTTGCTTGACCGGCATGCCGTGCTCCGAAGCGGCCTCGTCGAACGGGCGATCCGCTTTCAGGTCGGCTGCCATGGCTTCTGCATCCTGGCCGGCCTTTTCAGTTTGCAACTGCTTTGTCAGATCCCGGGTCACTTTTCCCTTGACCTCTTCAAGGGGCGGAATTTCAGCCGCGATGGTTTCGGTCGGCTGAATGATATAGTACCGTCCGTTGATGTCCTGGATGTCGCTGGTTTCATCCACCTTGAGATTAAATGCGGTATTGGCGAACTTTGCCTTGTCGCGGGATACTTCCTTCGGGCCCTGCCGGTTGAAGGGGCCGGCTTCCATCAGCGGCCGGTTGAACAGCTTGGCGTTCTTGATCAGATCGTCTTTTTCGAAGGTGCCGTCGTAAAATTGTTCGGCCTTGTCGTAGGCCAGGGTTTTGCTTTTTTTCCCCTTGATGGTTTTAGCGATGGTTTCCCTGCTTTGCTCCAGCGTTTTGGTGGCGGCTTCTTCAACGGATTCCACCTTGATCACATGCCAGCCGAAGCGCGTTTTCACCGGGTCGCTGATCTCCTCGGGAGCCATGGAAAAAGCCTTCTCGGCAAAGGGTTTGACCATCTGCGATTTTGTGAATTTGCCCAGGTAGCCGCCACTGTCCTTGGAGGGGCCTTCGGAACGGGTTTTGGCCAATTCGGCAAAGTCCTCACCCGATTTTGCCAGCTTGGCGATTTCTTCAGCCTTGGCTTTGGCTGCCTGGTCGGTCTCTTCGTCCGCGTCGGGGTCAACCTTGATCAGGACATGTCTGGCCTCAACGGTTTTTTGGGTTGTAAACTCCTCTTGATGGGAATCGTAATAATCGCTGATCTCGTCTTCCTCGGCCGTGACCTGATCCGTGAAATCTTCGGGGTCGAAGACCACGTACCTGACCTTGACCATGGGATCGGTTTTATAGGTATCCTTGTTCTTCTCGAAATAATCGGTAATTTGCTCTTCGGACGGCGTAATGTCGGTATACCCGTTCGGATCGAACAGCACATAGGATACGTTGACCGACGTATTTTGCCAATCGTACCACTCGCGCGCTTCGGCTTCCGATACCTTGGCCGCCCCAACGACAACGCGGGTCAGTTTTTGGCCCAGAAGAACGTTTTTCTGCTCCGCCTCGAACTCTTCAGGGGTGAGGTGATATTGAGATAATATCTGGACGTAGCGGCGGTTGTTGAATACACCGTTGGTTTGAAACGCCGGCACCTGCATGATGTTGTCGGCGATTTCCGTATCGCTGACGTCAAGGCCCTGCTTTTCGGCTTCCTGAAGGAGAATGGCACGATTGACCAATTGATCGACAGCCTGTTTCTTGAGCTGAAGCATTTCAATCATGCCGTCGTTGAGACTCGACCCGAACCGCTGGCGGTATTGTTCGATAATGTTGTTATAGGCGCGCTGGTATTCCGCGATATTGATGATTTCTCCATTGACCGTGGCCACTTTGGTTGCCTGTCGGGACTTGAAACTGCCGACACCCCAAAAACTGAACACGATGACGATGGCGAAAAGAATTACCTTGATCATCCAACTGCCCGCATGTTTTCGCATTACGTTGAGCATTCATTACCTCTTCTTTGTCGCTATGGATTTCACTTCATGACTTCAAGTTATCAAACCGCAACTTTAAATTTTACCCCATTTTTTGTCAATACTTTCGTATTGTTCATCCCTTATCGGGTGATCCCGGCGGGTTCTGAAATCATTTGCCTTGATAAAAAATAGCATTGACAGGTAAATTCGATTTTGTTAGGTTGCGTTTTCGTTTCAGGGGCTGTAGCTCAGCTGGGAGAGCGCATGACTGGCAGTCATGAGGTCAGGGGTTCGAGCCCCCTCAGCTCCACCAAAAAAGCAACGAAGGGCTGTGTTTATCAACACGGCCCTTTTTGCGTGGTGGATCATTTCAGGGCGTGGGTCAGAACCGCGACCGCGGCATCATAGATCGCGGGGTCACTACTGGCCCTCGGGCCGGCTACATTGAGTGTCGCGATACGGTTCATCTCGATCCAGGAGGCAATCAGCAAGCCGGCCTGGGACGGTTTGCGGCCCATGGCCAGGTCAATGTGCAGCAACTGCTTGCCATGCTTAAGCGCCATTTTAGCGGTGTAATCCGTCCCGCCCGTGGGACGGCCGCGTGAGATGATCAGGGTACCGTCGGCCTCCTTGACATTTTGCTCGGTTCTTTCGGCATAGTTACGTGTGGCCGTTTCCTGCATCCGATAGACGTTGTCCAGTGGTCCCGCCTCCGTCAGGCGTCCCTTGGGAATCCATCCGCCATGGTCGATGCCAAGGCGCATGGCCGTGTCCAGCGCTGCCCGGTCCACTCCGGTTTGTCCACCGGATATTATTTTTTTTAAAATCATTTTGCCCTCCTTCCCAGCGTTGCCACGGTCGCTCCCCACCCGCCGGCCTGTTCCGGGGCGTTGCCGAACGATACGACCCGGGAATTCTTGGCAAGCAAAGCACGCACCCGCTCACGCAGGATGCCCTTGCCTTTGCCATGGATAATCCTGAGATCGGTAATGCCGGCGTCAAGGCAGGCATCAATGTAATCGTCCAGTAGGCGGTTAAGCTCAGCAGGCGCGAAGGTGTGAAGATCAAGTGTTCCGTCTATGGGGACCACGACCGGTTCCATCTGCTTTTTCTCCGTTTGGTTGGGCTAAGGGAACAATCACTACCTGAACACCATACTTCAATCCCCGATTCAGGGCAAGACCGGCGCTTCGGGGCAGGCGCAGGCAAGTATTTGTTTTGTCATGGCTCCCAAGCGCCAATTGGTATCGGTAACAGGGACGCGGCGATTGCTATCGGTATCGAAAAAAGAAAAGACGATTTGGGTGGCGATAGCAAAGCCAAACCCAACAACTGATTGTTGGCTTTTCCATCTTGCCGGCATATGTTAAGGATGATCCGGAAAATGGGGCTTTCGGTCTACAGCCCGGTGAAGAACAACGAACGGTAGAATGGACCTGCTATGAAAACAATAACGGTCAAGGGCGCGGCTGGCGATTCGAGAATTCTTGTGGGCGCGTCGCTCGATGATTTGCCTGACTATATCGATCCGCAAGGCAGCGTGATTATCACCGACACCAAGGTGCTGGAGCATTATGGCTCGCGTTTTCCGGCATGCCCGGTCATCTCCATCGGTCTTGGAGAAAAAATAAAGACCCTGGATACGGTGGCGGACGTCTACCGGCAGCTGGTGGATCTCGAAGCCGACCGGTCGACGTTTATTCTGGGGATCGGCGGCGGCATTGTTTGCGACATCGCCGGATTCGTCGCCTCCACCTTCATGCGCGGTACGTCCTTCGGTTTTGTCTCCACCACCTTGTTGTCCCAGGTGGATGCCAGCGTTGGCGGAAAGAACGGGGTCAACTTCGGCGGCTATAAGAATATGGTCGGCGTTTTTAATCAGCCCGAATTCGTTCTTTGCGACCTGACGTTGTTGAATTCTCTGCCGCCACGGGAGGTTCTGTGCGGTTTCGCTGAAATTCTCAAGCACGGAGCCATTTATGACGCCTCCATGCTTGACCGGCTCGAAGCCGGCTGTGATGCCGCCCTGGCCCTCGACGCCGCCGTTGTTTCGGATGCGGTCCACCGTTCCATCGAGATCAAGGCCGGCGTGGTGGCGCGGGACGAACGAGAAAAAGGGGAGCGGCGCAAGTTGAACTTCGGGCATACCTTCGGTCATGCCTTGGAGAAGTTGACCGGTATGCCCCATGGGGAGGCGGTGGCCATCGGCATGGGGATGGCGGCACGGCTTTCGGTATGCAAAGGCCTGCTGTCCGAGGGCGATGCCGCCCGGTTGGAGAAAATTGTTGAAAGCTACGGCCTGCCTGTTCATCCACCGGTGGACACGGCCGCCATGCTGGAAGCCCTGCGCAAGGATAAAAAACGCGAGGGCAACCAGATCCATTTTGTGTTTCTGGAGGCCCTGGGAAAAGCGGTTGTCGAAGAGATCTCCCTGGACGACCTCGACGCGCTGGTGATGGCGGCCGGAAGCTTCTGATGCCTGCCAAGCGGTTTCTCTTTATCGAGCCGTTTTTTGGCGGTTCCCACCGCGATTTTGCCCAGGGGCTGGCCGCGCATTCAAGCTGCCATATCGATGTGGTGCATCTACCGGCGCGCTTCTGGAAATGGCGCATGCGCGGCGCGGCTCTTCATTTTTTCCGCAACATTGAGTCCCTTTCGCCCTACAACGGCATTATCACAAACGGCTTGATGAGCCTTTCGGATTTCACCGCCCTGTGGAGCGGTCGTCGCCCGCCGACGCTGGTATATTTCCACGAGACCCAGTTGAACTATCCTCTCCCGCCGGGGGAGCAGATGGATGTGCAATTCGGTTTCACTGATATCACGACGGCCCTTTGCGCGGATCGTGTTCTGTTCAATTCCCGTTCTCATTTCGATCGCTTTTTCGAAGCCCTGCCGGGGTTCATCTCGCGCATGCCCGAATTCAAACCCCATTGGGTGGCCGATGCCATCCGCCGGAAATCAGGGGTTCTGCATCCGGGATGCGATTTCGCCGCCGCTCCCCCGCGGCCATTGCCCCTGCCGCCGGGACCGCCGATTGTCGTCTGGAACCATCGCTGGGAGTACGATAAAGATCCCGAGGCGTTTTTCTCGGCCCTCAATCGGGTGGATGGCATGGGAATCGATTTTCGTTTGGTGATCATGGGTGAAAATTATCAAGCTGCACCGCGGGCCTTTGTCGATGCCCTTGACCGATTTGGCGACAAGGTGTTGCAATACGGCTACGTAACCGACAAATCCACCTATTTCGATTGGTTGAAAAAAGGCTGTATCGCGGTGAGCACGGCGCTTCAGGAGAACTTCGGCATTGCCATGGTGGAGGCCATGCGATTCGGCTGTCTCCCCCTGCTTCCCCGCCGGCTGGCGTATCCGGAAGTTCTCCCCAAAGAGTTTCATGCCGACTTTCTCTACCGGGACGAATCGGAATTGGTGGAAAAACTGGCATCCATGCTGCGAACGCCCCGGCGGTTTGTCCATCATCGGCCCGTTCTGGCGGACATGATGGCCCGCCACGCCTGGCCGGAAGTGATCAAACGCTACGACCGGGAGTTGGATGCATTGGCTCGCCAAACGTTGTGACCATCTGCATGTGTGCACATTGACAGGGCAGGGGAAATCCCATATATAACGCCTAGTTTATGCAGGTTTGCCGCACGCATTTTCTTGCGTGTCTTTTTTTTTATTTTATCATGGAGGAAAAAATGGCCGAAAAAGAAACCTATAAGGAAGATATTGATCGTGCAACCGCGGTATTCGAAACCAATCTGGGAACATTCGAAGCCGAATTGTATGCCAAGGAGTGCCCTGAAACCGTCTGGAATTTTATTAACCTGGCCGAGGGCCGCCAAGAGACGCCGCGTGGTGGAAACTACTACGACGGCCTGAGCTTTCATCGGGTGATCGAAGGCTTTGTCATCCAGGGCGGATGCCCTTTCAGCAACGGCACGGGCGGTCCGGGCTATCAGTTCGGCGATGAGTTCGACGCCAGCCTCAAACATGACGGACCCGGCGTGCTCTCCATGGCCAACGCCGGCCCGGGAACCAACGGCAGTCAGTTTTTCGTCACCCTGGCGGCCACGCCCCATCTGGACAACCGCCACTCGGTGTTTGGCAAGGTGACCAGCGGATTGGATGTGGTCATGAAGATCGGCGCCGTTGCCACCGGCCCCATGGACAAGCCCAGGGAGGCGGTCGTCATGGAGAAGGTGACCATCAGACGGTAGGAACCCGACATTACCGCCAGCTTCCGTGCAGCCCCAGTCATCCGTTTGCCGAAATACTAGTAAAAAGAGGAATTCAATGATTGAACTTAAAACCGTCAACCTGAGGCGTGCCAGGGTGGAGACCCTGGTAGTGCCTGTTTGCGAAGGCCAGGAGATTTATACAGACGCCACCTTGACCGCCCTTGTGGAAATGGCCAAAGCCCAACCGGAGTTCACGGGCAAGGCCGGTGAGATGCTGACCCTTTTTCAACCTACCGACACCAAGGTCTCACGGGCTCTTTTTTACGGGATTGGCAAAGCCGAGAAGATCGATGGAGAGTCTTTCAGAAAGGTTTGCGGCAAGGCGGTCGGTTACGGGATCAAGGCCGGATTGACAAACCTGACCGTTGCCGTTGCCTCGGACGCCAATCTTGCAATCGATGCGCAGACGATCTTCAAAAGCCTGATGGAAGGGGCTTTGCTGGGCAATCGGCTGTTTGACCGTTACAAAGAGAAGAAAGAGAAGAAGCCGCTCAAGCGGGTGACGCTCATGGCCACCGCGGCTCAGAAAAGAACTTACGGCGAGTTGACCGAAACCGTGGCCGCCATCTGCGAGGGCAGCGTGGCCGCCAGGGAGTGGGTTAGCATGCCGTCCAACGACAAGCGGCCCCCGGCCTTTGCCAAGTTGATGCAGGAGACGTTCAAGGGGACAGGGCTTAAAACGTCCGTCAAGGACGAAACCTGGCTGACAAAACAGAAATTCGGCGCCATGCTGGCCGTCGGCCAGGGCTCCGATGCATCGCCCCGTCTGGTCACCGTGGAATACGCTCCCAAGGGGGCGCTGAAAACCGTGGTGCTGGTGGGCAAGGGGGTGACCTTTGATTCGGGCGGCCTCAGCCTGAAACCTGCTGGCAGCATGGAAACCATGAAAATGGACATGGCCGGTGCCGCTGCCGTGGCCGGAACGATGCTGGCCGTGGCCAAGTTGAAACCCGATATCAAGGTCGTCGGCGTGATGCCGCTGGTTGAGAACATGCCTTCGGGGACGGCCATCCGGCCTGGTGACATCGTGCGTTCTTATGCCGGAAAAACCATCGAAATCGGCAATACCGATGCCGAGGGGCGCTTGATTTTGATCGATGCCATGGCCTGGGCCGTAAAAACCTACAAGCCTGACACGATGATCGATCTGGCAACGCTTACCGGTGCCTGTGTGATCGCCCTGGGCGAGAAAATCGCCGGTGTGTTTTCCGGTGACCGGCAACTGGCCGAAAGCCTTGTGGCCTCGGGAGAGGCGACCAACGAGCGCTGCTGGGCGATGCCCCTGCCCGAGGATTACAAGAAGCTTCTAAAAAACGAGTTCGCCGATTTGAGCAATATGAGCAGCAGTCGCTACGGCGGTGCCATTGCCGCGGCTCTGTTTCTCTCCGAGTTTGTCGGCGACACGCGCTGGGCGCATATCGACATCGCCGGCCCGGCGTGGATCAAGAAAGCCTCGGACTATTGCACCGCCGGCGGCACGGGATTCGGTGTACGACTGCTTTGCGATTGGATGTGCCGGCTATGATCGTCTGCTATTCAGGTTGAACCTAAATTAGGCGATTCAAATTTTGGTCTCGATGGAAATCATATTAATCATAATGCCTTGCACCATGATTACCTCCCAAAATTTGAAACCCGTTGGGTTTGCCGATCTCACCGCATCTACGGCGTTGGATGTCTTCCCGCATAGCCCAAACTTTTGGCTCGACTCCAAAATACGCCGACCTTTGGCCGGGCGAAAAAGCCCTTTGCCAAAGGTCGGCAGTCAAATGATGTTTTAAAATCGTAACTGACTAATAAATAAACCGCAGGCCCGCAGTAAACGTCCTACCGGAAGTCGCTTCGCTGCAATAAAATTCCTCGTCGAACAGGTTCTCGGCACTAAGCTGCAAGGTAAAATTCTTTATTATGTCAATATTAACCGCCGCATTGACAATAAAAAAGTCATCTTCCGTGCCGTACTCTCCCGTGACGGAATCGGGCGACTGTCGTTCGCTGACATATTGGCTGTCCAGGAGAATATTCCAGCGGTCCTGATTGAATGAAAGACCGGCATGCAATAAGTGTTTGGGAATATCGTAATCTCTGGTTTCAGAATCTTTCAAATTCGTATCTTCCACTTTATTCTGTGATATTTCACCGTATTGCCATGCATAGTTGATATAGCCCCCAAAGGCGTCGGTGAATTGATGTTTTATATCAACCTCCACGCCACGACGTTCTTCTTCTCCGTAATTTTCATATTGTTTGTACAGTTTGGTCGTGGTTCCAGGAGAATAATGCGTGGTATAAATAATCTTATCCTCGGTTTTAACATAATACAGCGACAATCCTAAATCGGTTTTGGAGAATATTTTCCATTTCATACCGATTTCAAAGGTGTCAGAGGTTTCGGGCTCTAAATCCGGGTTTGCCGTTACGCTTCCCATGGAACCGCCGCCATCACGGTAAATTTTATAGAGCGCAGGCGGATTAAAGGAATGCCCATAAGAGGCGTAGTAATTCATTTTATCATTAGGCATGAATTCCAAGGCGATTTTAGGGCTGAGTTCATTATAATCACCCTCGCCATGGTCAACACTTCTTGAATAGCTTCCATCAGCCTCAATATAGTCGGAATAGCCGTCATATTTTTTGTAATAATCATATCGCAGACCCATGAAAACGGTCCAAGGCCCCCAGACATTGTACTCATCCTGGGCAAACAAAGCATAACTTTTCGCTTTGCCGCCATGTTTTTCGTATAGCCCGTATTCTGAATTTACGGAATCATGATCTTTCCAATTGTCCAGGTGCTTCCTTTCCTGATCAAAAGATTCCAGTTTGGCGTTGAATCCTGTGATAATGGTATGTTTGCTGAAATTTTTCCACGCTTTATGGAAATCGGCATTATAGGTTTTGCTTGGATAAAATGAGTCTGTCCCAGCGCCGTCCCAGTCTACACTCGTCGCGCCGGAAGGGCTACTGTAACCATCTCTTCTCGTATCGGTAAGACCTAAATTTAAAACAATGTCGTTATCGTCATCTTTATAATTAATCGTGTGAACGTTGGTTTCGCGCAAGCCCTCATACCCAAGGAATTTGCTTGGTTTGAGGGTAATGTAATCGCCATTTTGCGTGATAACGCTTCCACTGAAAACCTCATTGCCGTTTTCGTCATAAACATAAGAAAACGGGTCGTTGTATGAGTATTCGTTCTCACTGCGCATAAACGTATATTTTAAGGATTTGAAATCACTGAAGTCATACTTGAGATTGAGGGAAAAATTCTCGTTTTCCCAATCTTTTTCACCACGACCGCCATAGACATATGAGCCGTCACTCAACTGGGGCAGATTCGCGCTGTATGTTCCCGAACCGGAGCTTTTGCCGCTGGCGGTTCTGTAGTACCCCCTGTACCCGTCTGAAGACCGGTTCTCATACCCCCCGCCGATAGATAATTTATTCATTACCCTGAAATCGGCATACAGCGCTTTTTTCCAGGTATTATTACTGCCGTAGGAAACGACGCCGTTGAATGTGAATGGTTTTTTATTTTGTTTGGTGATGATATTGATCACCCCGCCGACAGCCCTGCCGCCGTATAGTGAAGACGCCGCCCCACGCAACAGCTCTATCCTTTCAATGGCTTCCACCGGAACCAATTCCCAGTTCATTGAGTTGTTGTACCCGGAATTGACCGGTTGCCCATCGATGAGAACCAGAACATCCGTGCTGTTGAATCCTCGGATCATCAAGCCGCCCTGGGCGCTTTGGTCCATGAACACACCGGGCAACATCTGGAGCGCCTGTGTAATTGAATTGACATTTCTCGCAGCGATGTCATCGCCGGTTACCACGCTGACGCTTGCCGGGATATCCTGTATGTATTTTTCGGTTTTGGTCGCGGTAACAACCATCTCGTCCAAATTGGTTTTGTTCTCCATGTCTTCCGCCCGAGCCCCCGGACCACACAAAACAATACCGCAGCAAATAATGCAGCACACAATTCCGAACATCAAATCAGCACCTTTTTGTAGAATCCTTTTCACCTCAATCTCCTCTTCGAAAAAAATAAGTGTTGAACATGAATCGAGCCTGTGGGGATTGCCGCCAAAGGCTTGATTCAGTTAGCTTCCGGGGCTGAAAGATTGCGATGCAGGTGCCGGGGTGTTTGCTGATTGGGGGAACCAAATAAAAAATCCCCGGACCAAGCACGCTAGATCCGGGGATTCCCAGTATTTTCCTAAGATCTTATATGTTTTCCAGTTCCAGCCCCTAGGAATGGAAATGTCGTTGTCAAGGCAGGTCTTCTGACTCCCGGATCTTCCTTTGGCCACACCTTCCCATTTCATTTCTGAAACAGTGGCATGCCGTGGCGTTAGTCCCCGGTTACAGCGGTGGGTCCGTTCCCGATTTGCACGGGATTCCCTTTTAAATAACGAACACCCTAACAATGTCCGTTTGTAACTATGTTAGCGTGGGTCTGCTGTCAAGTTTTTAACACTGATTTTTCTCAGGAGAAAAGGGCTCTTCGGGGCAGGGGATAGCTGGTTTACACAGTGATCAAAGGCCACATTTGGCCTTGATGGCTAATTTCTGCAATGCGGTTGCCCTGTGGGCCGGCTCATAGATTATTGCGCTATCAATCCTTTTTCGGTATGCTAATTCATGTCGGCCTGTTGCCATGAATATTTCGGACGGTAAATGAAATTAACCAACTTTTAATACAGTATAAAAATGACTGAACTTATTCTTGATCCATCATTTTTTGTGAGCCTCTTTTCCGTCACCCTCATTCAAATTGCTCTGGGGGCGGACAATCTGATTATCATTACCATTCTTGCAGGCAAGCTTCCTGCTGAGCAGCGGAAGAAGGCCGTCGTCTGGGGCCTTGTGCTGGCGATGCTTTTTCGTATCCTTTTACTTTTTGTAGTAAGCTGGATACTCCGATACGCAACCAGCGTTTTCTGGCATTTGAACTGGCAGTCCACTGAATCCCTGGCGGTACATGGGGCTTTTAACGGAAAGTCGATCGTCCTTTTTGCGGGAGGGCTGATCCTTATATGGAAGGGGATTAAAGAGTTACGTTATAAAGCCAAGGGAACGGAGCACAGCAACGTTGAATCCAAGGGGAATTTCTGGCAGGTGCTCGCGATCATTGTTGGCATGAACCTTCTGTTTTCAGTGGATTCCATCCTCACCGTGGTTGGAATGACCGATATTTTCCTTGTCATGGCCGGCTCCGTGGTGCTTTCCGTAATTGTGATGCTGATTTTTGCGGGCAAAATCTCAGATTACATGACAAAAAATCCGGACTTTGAAATTCTCGGACTTTTTGTCCTGCTCTTGATCGGCTTTGTCCTTTTTCTCGAAGGAGGGCACGTCGCTCATCTGACCTTCAATGAAAGCTCATTCCCGTATATCCCGCAGTGGATTGTCATCTTTATCCTTCTGCTCATGTTTACAGTCGATCTTTATCAGAATTACGTGGAAAAAATCAGGGGGAAACAGATCAAACCGGTTCAGCTTAATCGTCGGGAAAGTATCAGGAAAATAAAAAATACCAAATGATTTAAGGATGCTTTGATTTATGGGAAACGCATAAAATCATCACCATCCCGCCTGTCCTTAAAATCGATATCGCCATTGCTATCGGTATTGTATCGATCCTGAGGCAGGCGATTGCTTTGGTATAAGGTGAGGCTTGTCTTTTAAGTCAGTTTTGAGTAAAAGAGCATAGTCCCATTCAAAGATGCCGATTTTTAACCGGCAATTCCGTTCTTGATTCCATCATGCCAGCTGATTCTCCACAGGGCTGGTTATCGTTCCAATGCTTTTGTATGATGTGGGGATAAATCTCGTTAGCTTCACATTTGTGTAGCCCATGCGCATTATTTGGTAGTTGGTTAAAGGTAACAAAGCAAAATGGTTGTAAAAAGGGGCCAAGAAATACCATCAAACTTGCGTTTTTTAGCCTTAAAAATTGTGATAAAGAATTTGATGAGGGAATGGTTCAAATACGACTGGTATTATAATTTTATTTTTGGATCTGAGAATCGCAACATAGCACCCTTTCAGCCCGTGCTTCTTGATATTTTTTTGAGTTAATTGTAGGTTGCTGACATGATTCGTATTTTAATGGGTGCCCCAGAGACGATGAGACAGGGGTAAACCACAAAGTGCAGTTGTAGGTGAAGGGTATCGCGGCTCTTTGCAATCGATATGCAGAGGGGCTTGGCAAAAATGTTTATGTTGTATTTAATGTAATGGCGGACTTCGTATTTCCATACTCCGCGGAATCAAAGTACGCAACATGGTCGGCACAATTTTTTGCGACTCGCAGGGGCACAGCAACTATTCAGAGAAATTCTAATTGAATTTATAAGTGGATGTATAGTGCAAACAATTAACCTTAATAAACATTGGAAACTAATACGCAAGCATTGTTGGGTTGTTCTCCATAGAGAAAGCTTGAATTACCACCGTGAATGCGGTTAAGCAATGAACGGATATATATACGATCCTCTGCAGATTATAAACCTTATCGCTGACAACCTGCGTGACCGATACAAGAGTGGATTTCCGGTCATTAAAGAAATCATTCAGAACGCCGATGACGCCGGCTCTGGTGATGAGGAAATTCAACTCGAATTTGGCCTTTCGCATGGCATTCCCAATGCCGAGCACCCCCTCCTGAAAGGGGCGGCGCTTTATTTTCTCAATAACGGCGCATTTACCCAAGCAGATCATAAGGCCATCCGCTCCTTCGGTCTGAACCGTAAGGCCATCGAGGAGTTTTCCATAGGTAAGTTCGGCCTTGGTATGAAGAGTGTTTTTCACTTCTGCGAGGCCTTTTTCTTTCTGGCAAAATGTAATGAAAAGCCATACAAGGAAATTCTCAACCCCTGGTCAGGCGGGGATGACTTTCCCTCCTTTCATGATGACTGGAACAATTTTTCTGCATCTGATGCCAAGCTGATTTTTAAACATGTTCGACCTGTCGTGGGGCAGATGGATCTTTCGCGCGGCAGCATTTTTCTGCTTTGGCTGCCATTGCGGAAAAAAAACCATCTTTTGGTTAACGGCAATGAGGCTGGCAGCATTATTTCCGAGTTTCCTGGCGATAACCTGGGCCTCCTCTCTTTTCTTTCTCACCCGTCCCTTGCCCAACGGATCGCCTCCCTGCTACCGCTTTTACACAGGATAACAAGCATTCGCTACTGGCATTTCAATGGTTCGGGCATGGTGGCTGCACCTCAATTTCAAGTCTCATTGAAAGGGGCTATCCGTATTGGGCTTGCAGAAGGCCAGTATAGCTCAAAAGACATCGCAGGGACGGTTACATACCACCATAAAGGCAATGAGGATGCATCGTATTCGCTGACTTATTCAGGGGGTGAAAAAATTATTGGGATTCCGGAATTGACCTCTCTCCGGCAATCTCCCCTCTGGCCCAAAAGTTATGTCAGGGACGATCTGGGCAGGACTCGAGAGGCCCCAGATAAGGCGCGCGGGCATGGCGCGGTCGTCTTTTCCCGTTCAAATGAAAAAGGACAAGGCCGGTTGAAGATCCGCTGGGCAGTTTTTCTTCCAGTGGATGCTGCCAGGGAAGAGGTTGCTTGTGGAGGGGAAAGCTGCTTCCGGATCACACTTCACGGCTACTTTTTTATAGACGCAGGACGGGTGGACATAGACGGGCTGCAGGAAGGTATTGAGCTCATTGAAGATTCCGCCCAGCCTCAGAACGAGGTCGAGTTACGGCGGCTGTGGAATATCCGACTTGCCAGGAGGGGGACACTGCCGCTTGTCCTTCCGTCCCTTGAAACGTTTGTCGTAAAGGCAAGACTGTCCGCCGATGACACCTGGCATCTCAGCAATGGAATCCTGGGCTCAAAACTATTTCATCGTCACCGTCAAAGCATTTGTGTTGAGTCCTTGTGGGCTTGCTGCTTGACCCGAAACGGCAGGCAATGGCGACTCTTACCCAGGGACGCCAGTACCCTTCCATTGCCTGCCCCGCCATTGTCTGCCCCCGGGAGGCCATGGGAAACGTTTCCCGGGTTGAAATCATTCCAGGATCGAGGAACAGAGCTACTCCTAAAAGATGCCCCGCACCTCCTCGCACACCCTTTACCGCAATGGAAAGAAGCCGATCTTTTAGAGGTTTTCCACATTAAGGAAAACGAGCTTTTCGCGGATCAAGGATGCATAGACTATCTTCTCCAGTTCATGGCGGACTCTGCCGTCAGGCCGATGCTGAACACGGGCAGCCTGCAGGAGAAACTGCGTCAGGTCGCCAACAGGGCCTTTATCGTTATCGGAACCGGGATGCGCCAGTACAGAAAGAAGGTACAGGAGTTTGTCTCTTTCATCCGACCGGAAAGGCGCTATACGTTGAAGCCTGATGCACCGCAGGTTATTCGGGAGCTGCAGCAATGTACGACCGGTGTACTGATTCTGGCAAACGAATTTGATTCGCCCGATTCTCCCGGGGCAGCCCATCTTTTCCTTGAAGACGCCTATTCCCTTTTACAAAAACTTCATGATTTGATCACCCTTTATAAGCATGGCGACGAACAGGAATCCATCAAGCATTGCAGGACCATTGCCAAGGGTATCCTCCAGGGGCAGAACGATGAACACCGCAGGGAACTTCTCATCCGGGCCGAAAGGCTCAAAATACTTGAGGGGTATGACTGCGTGCAGGAAAAACTGGTTGCCCTGTCCCCGGCCGACCTGAGAGGCCGCCTTGAGTCGCGGCTGTTATATCTCTATTCGCAAGGTGTCAATGATCTGCAGCGCCGAGGACTGGCCCCGAAGTTACAGAGGGCAATAAATGAAACGATCTTTCTGATCGCCAGTGATACAGCTAAGCTTGTGTTCGGTACGACTAACGATATGGTCCCCTGCAATGCGGATAGCGCACTCGATTCCCTGGGGACAAAAATCATTTCATTGCAGACAGTTGGCAGTAGGCGACCGCTGCTTCAGGATATAGCCGGGGCCAACCTTGAATCGCAACAAAAAGTCAGAGGGCTGAAATATCTCCTTCATGGGTTTGAGGAGTACTTTGGTGATGAGAAAACTCTCTGGGTTTCGGGTTATGACCAGAGTCCTGTCTGGGGTAAAATATGGAGGCAGCTTGAGAACCATCATGAGGACGGCTGGAATATTCTGGACAGGGAACTGGTTGAGGAGATCCCGGCAAACAAGTGGTCTAAGCTTTCGATCCGGGAGATCAAATCGAGCGGCATTCTGGCTGAACTACGTGACAATGGCATCGAGAGAATAACCGGAGATCAATTCAGCGTAGACGAGCGCAACGCCGTTTTGAAGGAACTCTCCAGTGATGAAAAGCTTTGGAGGGAGCTGCCATTCCACGAGACGGTGAAAGGCGAGCTAGTCCCCATAACAACCGGAAAATCATACCTTGAAACCGGGATTGCTCTCCCCGATGAATTGTACCGCAGCGCAGACATCATCAAGCTCTCGAAAGATCCCGTGATAAAGAGGCAACAGAGGGAATGGATTATACCGCTTTCTAAAGAAGGGGTCATACGGATTGCTTTAGGGCATGACGAGCCGATGAACTTCTGGCGACTGGTGATGGACAACCTCGAATCCGCAAGCGATCTTATTGAAGACCCTTTGATCCGTGAAACCTCCTGGCTGCCCGATATCAGCCTAACCCCTGTTAAACCCTCGGATGTTTTGTATCTGGAAAAAATACAGGATGAAGTCGACCGGCTGCTGGCGGTTGCCCGAGGTGCCTTCTGGTCCCCGGGGAAGATGCATGCTGATCTGAGGACCCATCCTTCTTTTGAGTTCCTCCAAGAAAATTGCTTTGCCACTGATAGGACAGGTTTTGAAAATCTGGCGCTCCTTCTGGGAGAGACCAATGAATATCATGTGGGGCGAGTCGTCTGCCCCGTGGACGGTTTTGAACGGCTATTTCAGACATGTGCCCGACTGCCTGTTCATCTGCGCCTGCCTGGCTGGATACTGCTCGCCAGAGCCATAAGCGCCTATCCGGCTGATATGGTGAGAGACCTCTTACTACCGGAGACGGTTAAGCCAATTTCGGCTGAGCGGATAGTTGCCGTGCTCAATTGGTTGCAAGAAGAGCATGTCAAGGTGGGGAAAGCGGCAATGAAGGATATCCTTGCCGCCTTTAACGCTTATCTGTCAGGCCTTGTCAATGAAAAGCCAGGAATCGGCTATATCTCCCGACTGCTCATGTTGAACTGCGACGGCGATTGGAAACCGGCTAAAGAGCTTTGCTCTGAGGCCGATGGGGTGGCGGATAGCCATCTACTGGACTTTGAGCAGAAAAGGATTTTGCAAAATGTTATTTTTCATGTAGATCGACAGCAGGCGATAGAGGATGACAAACTTCCAAAAAGAAGGAACCTGGAGCCTGAAATAAGTGCAGCGGCAGACCAACTGGAGGCATTTTTTGCTGAGTGGGAAGGCTTAGTCGCACCAGAGATCATCTGCGCCTTTTTATCTCTCTTAGGTGACGACCCGAAAATGTTAGCGTTGGCAGGGCGCTACCGAGGTAGGCACTCCGTGGAATGGGTGCGGGACAGCATTCCCTGGCAAGTTCATCATCGCAGAGACGAGCTTCATCGTCAGGAGTGGATGTATGGGCTCGATCAGCACCAGGCCATGGCCCAACACCGGTTCATTGTGAGGTTTGCCGACGGTGACATGGTAAAGACTGTTTCCATTCTGGGTTATGAAATAGATGTCCCATTGAAAAGCCGTTTTACCTCCCTGATCACGGGAGGGCTTTTCTACGAGTACCCTGACAAGGGGATAAATATCGTACGTATTACACTTCGCAACCCGATTGACAAAGACGTTTCCCCTTCGGAATTGTCAGGGTTGCTAAGGTCTGCCGCTGAATACCTTCTCAATAAAGCATATGATCAGAAAAATTATGATCTTGGCAGGCTTTGGGAGGAGCTTGACCGTTCCGAACAGCTGGATATTCGTATCGCCCAACAGCTTGTTTTGAACCACATCCCTTTCTATTTGCGTCAGCTCGGTGTTCAACAGCATCCACACCTGAAGGAGCTGTTGGGGCAGTGGAGTGAAGCTCGCTACAAGCGTGAGGAGTATTACGAATCCAAAGAGAAGCGAGAGGCATTTGAAAAGCAGGGGCGGGAACTTCTTGGCCAAATTCAGCAATTATTGAAAACAGACGATCATGTTCAACATGTCGTTCTGGATGCCGTACGGGCAAAGATGAAAGATTTTCAGTATTCAACTTCCAGCATCCCCTTTGAGCTTTTTCAAAATGCCGACGACGCTGTGGTCGAGCTTGACATGATGCGCTCGTACCCCAATCCGCCGGAGGAAGTGGAAGATAGTATGCTGCCCGAGCATGCTCGGCGCTTTCTCGTTATCGAGCGCAATGATTCCGTGACATTTGCCCATTGGGGCAGGCCGGTTAACGCCGTGGGAAGCGCTGGCTTCCCGGGGCATAAAAAAGGGTTTCATCAAGATCTTGAAAAGATGCTGGTGCTGTCCTCCTCAGACAAGTCGGAAGACGGCAGGGTTACGGGGAAATTCGGCTTGGGGTTTAAAAGCGTGCTGCTGGCCTGTGACAGGCCCCGCTTGATGAGCGGTCGCCTGGCAACGGAAATCATTGCAGGGCTTTGCCCAACCCAGCTCGAAGACTCCGCCAGGCTGCGATGGCAGCTGAATGAGTTGTCGGCGGACAGGCGGTGGCAGGGCACTTTGTTGGAGCTGCCATTGACGGATAAAACGCCAACGAAAATTATGGAACCATTTTCCCAGCTGGCCGGAATCATGACGATTTTTTCGAGACAGATCAGGCGCATCGAAATTCGCGGTGATACCGATCAGGCATTTGAATGGAAGCCTGAGCAGATTGCCTTGTCTGCTGATGCCTGCATTGAATTCGCAGAATTGCCGCTGCCTGTGGGCCAAAACATCGGTGGGCTGTCGGTCTACTTCAGGCTCCTCAGCGGAGGGGTTCTATTTTCTCTCGGCCCGGTGGGGTTTCGCAGCCTTCCGGCCGAACTGCCGGACATCTGGGTTGTAACGCCAACCAGGGAAAGCGAAGGGAGCGGTTTTGCGGTCAACTGCATGTTCGATGTCGATGCCGGCCGTGCCCGTCTCGCAGGAAACAGCAGCATCAACAAGAAAAAAGCTCAAGCACTTGGCAGGGAGTTCGGTCAGGCCCTGCGGCAGCTCTCTGGGCTGGTCCGAGAGAGATGGGATAGATTGAAGGCTGATCTTCGTTTTGAGCGGGACCATTCAGTATATGATTTTTGGGCGACACTCTGGAAGGTAATTGCGGAAGGTCTGCAGACCAAGAAAAGCGGTGAGGTCAGCTCCATCGTTTCGGAGCTGATTTGTGGAGACGGTGGGATAGGGTACCTGGTCGCACATGAAGACGCAATGCCCAATGGCTTGTGGGGCTCCTATCAATCTTTAACGCGACCGGAAAAGATCCGGTTTGTGCTTAAAGGCTGCTTGAGCGACGAAGCAATCTTCAGAGAACTTTCCGAATGGGACTATTTCCGCGACTTTCTTGGCGATCCGGAGGAAACGGTATCGGAGGTTGTTTATTCATTTGCGCACAAGGTGTCCCCTGCCATTGGTCAATCCAAAGACCAATGGCGCTCGCTGCGTCTGGCGGACGTGCTTCGACAACACTCCAGCGATGTTAGGAAAATTACGCCAGAGACAGCCGCAGCACTTGGAAAAATAATCAATCGCAGTGCATTGAACGGGGCAGAGTTTGCCAAGGAGAAAGAGCTGATTGAAAAGGCCCTGCACTCCTTTTGGTTTAAAACACGCGATGACACCTTTCGTGCTGCCGATGAAATTCTTGTCGCATCAAAGCACAATCATGCAAATCCGGACGAAGCTAAGCGGGCGTCCTTTGCTCAAAAAAACAATATCCTTTCCGAGGATTATCTCGGAAGCGGGCTTGATTTCTTTTTTTCCTGCCGGGAGAAAATATCCATCCCAGTTGAAAAAATGGTCCAATGGTTGCTCGATGTTTCTACAGATGAACAGAGAGGACATGGGTTGCGCTACCTGCTTGACGGTGAGCACGGGGAAAGGGTTGCCTCACTCTTGAGGGCAAGGGGTTTGGGTGGGACATGGCTTGCCAAGCTTGAGCCGGATTCGCCATGCTTCAGTGGTTGGAGTAAAGATGACAAGCTTGAAATATTGTTCCGAAAACTCCCTTCTATCGAAGAGTTGCACCGCCTCCATGCCGAAGCCGATGAAATTCCGTATGATCTGCCCGAAGAAGAGCTGCGGGGAATAAACCCGAAGGAAATATTGCAGAAAATCCATTCGTGGTGGATGAACACGAAGCATGAACACCTGGCAGAGTACGAACGGCGAACCTATCCTGGAAATGTTCACCTCGACCTGGGTGAAGATGATCTCGGGCGGATCGACCGACAATCCTGGCTTATTTTATTCTGCCTTGCGCATTTCCATACTATCGGCCGTCAGCGAGATCTGCAACACAAAGGATTTATCGAAAAATGCATTCTAAAGGGTTGGTGGGATGTTTTTTCCGCAGAAAAACCGGAAGAGAGATCCGACGACTGGATGAGGGTGCTTGAAGAGTATATCGGTGAGCAGGTGGATAGCAGTGAATATGAAATCTGGATGAATCGCTTCCCTGCAATCTATAAGTTTTCCAGGTGGCTTGAGGATTATAAGGAGGCATTTTTTAGTATTGAGAGAGAAAAAAGCATTTCTGGAATATCAGGGATATTGAAAACCAGGGTGAATGCCTCCTTCCAGGGAGGCGGCATAAGCGCGCCTCCCATCGAGAAAAGCCTTGGAATCGGGGCCTGCTTTGCCCTCAGGGAACTGAAACGCAAAGGTATAATTAATGGGAGCCAGGCGGTTCCTTACTGTTACCTCCCAACAAAAAGAACCCGTGAGTTTATTGGAAAGATTGGCTGCGTGGAAATATCGGAGAGCGAGGGCATTGGAAACTCAAAGATCATCCACCGTTTTCTCTGTCACAACTTGGGCGAAACTCATGCCGATTTCGACAACTGCTATGATATTCCTTTTCAGGTGGTGGCTGAAAAGGAAGAGGTCCTTAGGATGATTTTAAATTAGAGGGGAAACATGACAAAAGTAGCCGCTGGGCAGGCAATTTTCCATCCACAATTTGGCACCGGACATGTTGAATTTAACAAGGGAACTACAGCTATTATCCGATTCAAGCATGGCCTTGAAGAGTGTTCGCTTGACTTTCTGCAGGCAAAATCGGGGGTGCTGGAGGATGTCGAGTCTGGGCGGCTCTCACAGCCTATTAAGGCCATATGCCGTGTCATGGCAGAAGCCATTATCTCCGTAAATGACAACTGGGGGGTGTTTTCCAAGTCAAGAATTGCCCTTCTGCCGCACCAGCTCTGGGTATGTCACCGCGTTCTTCGGAAATGGCCAGCCCAAATCTTGGTTGCCGATGACGTGGGATTGGGCAAGACTATAGAGGCAGGCCTGATTCTTTGGCCTCTTCTTGCAAAGAACCAGGTCAAAAGGCTTCTGGTCATCTGTCCGGCTTCGCTTGTTGAGCAGTGGCAATATCGGCTGCGCGACATGTTTGATATCCGCCTTGCTCGTTACCTGACAGAAGCGGATACACCTCGTGCCGATTTCTGGAATACCCACAACCAGGTGGTCGCCTCCATGCAGACCCTGCGTGATGACCGGGGAGACCGTCATCAGAGGATCTTTGAGGCGGAGCCATGGGATCTGCTTATCGTCGATGAAGCCCACCATCTCAATTCCGATGAAGAGAGAGGGGCAACTTTGGCGTACAAGCTGGTAGAAGGGCTTGTCAAAGAAAACCTCACCCGATCTAGAATCTTTTTTACGGGCACACCCCATCGAGGAAAAGACTACGGTTTTTTTTCCCTTTTGCGCCTGTTGCGGCCTGAACAGTTTTCTCCCAACAGACCCCTTGACGAACAGCTCCCACATATCCGGGACGTGATCATCCGCAACAACAAACAGAATGTTACCGACATGCAGGGTAACAAGATTTTCAGGCCGGTCAACGTTACATCTGAGACCTATTCTTACTCAGAGCAGGAGGCAGAATTCTATGATCTTTTGACTGAGTTCATCGCCACCGGAAAGGCCTACGCCTCGAAGCTTTCGAGCACCGATCAACGTGCCGTTATGCTGGTTCTGATCTCAATGCAAAAACTGGCCTCCAGTTCCATTGCTGCAATCAGAAAGGCATTGTCCGGAAGACTTTATCGCCTAAGCCAGGCTGGACAAGTCTTGCAAGCGGCCCGAGAGCGTCAGGCTTTGATCCGCCGGATTCTTGATACCGCAGATGAGACAAACGTTTCATCTCTTACCGATGATCTTCAGCGCCAGGAAGAGATAATTGCCGAGATTTCATTCTCCTTGCCACTGATGGAAGATGAAATTCCACAGCTTAAGATCCTTGTTGACAGGGCTGAGACGGTTACACGAGAGACAAAGATCGAAAAAATCATCGAAGTACTCGATACTCGCTTCGCGGGTAGGGCAGTTCTGTTTTTCACCGAATACAAAGCGACCCAGGCGCTATTGATGTCGGCTCTAATGCAAAAGTTCGGAGATGAATGCGTTGCCTTCATCAATGGCGACAACCGCATTGACGGTGTAGTTGGGTCAGATGGCGTCCCGAGGTCGATATCCCTTCCCCGTACCGGAGCCGCCGACCGTTTCAACGAGGGAATAGTTCGTTTTCTAGTTTCTACCGAAGCAGCCGGAGAAGGCATTGACCTGCAAGAATCCTGCTACTCGCTCATTCATGTCGATCTGCCATGGAACCCCATGCGTCTCCACCAGAGAGTTGGGAGGTTGAACCGCTATGGCCAGAAAGTGCCGGTAGAGGTTATCAATCTGCGGAATCCAGCCACCGTTGAAAGCAGGATTTGGGGGAAATTAAACGAAAAAATCGAGAGCATCATGCGGGCTCTTGGCGGCGCCATGGACGAACCGGAGGATCTGCTTCAGCTGGTTCTTGGTATGACCTCCCCCACCCTGTTTACGGAGCTTTTTGTAAATGCGGCGGAGGTTAGTGACTCTCGCTTGGATAACTGGTTTAACTCAAAAACAAAAACCTTTGGCGGCAAGGACGCAATTGATACAGTGAAAGCGCTGGTCGGCAATTGCTCGCGCTTTGATTACCAGAATCTGGAATCGATTCCGCAAAAAGACCTCGAGGACCTGCTGCTCTTTTTCGAGGCCATGCTCTCCATCAACAAAAGGCGGGTGATCAGAGAAAGTTCAGGTCTAGCATTCAAAACACCGGAAGAGTGGTTGAAAAATGCCGGAATCAGAAGGCGGTATGAGGGGCTGCTTTTTAAAAGGAACGTGAAAGGGAAAGAGGCTGCGCTGCGGGTTGTTGGAGTGGGGCACAAGGTTTTTGACCAAGCGATAACACAAGCCGCTAATTTTCACGCCTGCTTCGCCTCTGTTTCCGGTTTAAGTGAGGCGGTGTCGGTTTTTGAAGTTTACGACAGGATTACTTCACAGGACGGCAATATCAAACAGATAATTGTGGGTGTCGCCTCGGGAAAAAAGGAACTGCTCCATGATTGGCAGTTGATTGATTTATTTAATGATATATTGAAAAAACGAAGAATCGCAACAATTGACAATATCGATTATAGAAAAGGAAATCTGATTGATTTTACAGAAGAGGCTGAGTCGCTGGTAAAAGGAAAGCTGTATGAGCTGAACACGCCATTTCACGCACCGGAAACGAAGCTTTTAAGTTTGTTCATCCCAACTGCTCCATAATTGTATTGAATAAATTTCATGATAATAATGCGTCCATGCTTTCATACTTCCGATTTTCACCCAATACGATACGTTTCAAAAATGCCAAGAAAAACAAGGATAGACGCCCCCGGAGCGTTGCATCATTTAATCATCCGAGGAATCGAAAGGCGGAAAATATTCCGCTCGGATTATGATCGGAAAAATTTTGTAAGCCGTTTGGCGGTTTTTGTTCCAGAGACGAGTATAGATTGTTTCGCCTGGGCGATGCTCGATAACCACATTTGTTGTTGCGAACAGGTTCTGCTCCCGTTTCCGTTTTCATGAGCCGACTTCTTACGGGATACGCAGGCTGTTTCAACAAGAAATACAAACGTCATGGGCAGCTCTTTCAGAATCGTTACAAATCAATATTGTGCCGGGAAGATCCTTATTTGAAGGAACTGGTCCGCTATATCCATTTGAACCCATTGAGAGCGGGGCCAGTGAAAGACTTTACAGAATTGGAATTTTTTCCCTGGTGCGGTCATGCTGCGCTAATGGGAAAAAGTGAGCGGCTGTGGCAAAATCGGAATTACATTTTACGGTTGTTTCCCAGTCGCCAAAAAGCTATCGACAGTTCGTGGAAAATGGTGTTTGTGAAGGTGAGCGCCCGGACTTAACGGGCGGTGGGTTGCTGAGAAGCTCAGTAGGGTGGGCAGGGTTAAAGGACCTTCGGAAAGCAGGCCTGCGTGTCAAAGGGGATGAGTGTATCCTTGGAGACAGTGAATTTGTGGAAACGGTTCTTGCCTCGGCCAAAGAAGCGTTTGAGGAAAAATATCTGTTGCAATTCCAAGGGATGGATTTTGATCGGGTGGTATCGAGAGTTTCTGAAGTGCTGAACATGACACCAGATCAGGTCACCGCTTACGGGAAATCGCCCCAGACTGTCAAAGCCAGGTCATTGCTATGTTTCTGGGCGCACCGAAAACTCGGAATGACCACAATGGAGATTGCGAAACAGCTCAAAATAAGTCAACCCGCTGCAAGTCGCTCCTCGAAACGTGGAGAGCGAATTGAAAAAGATAATGGATTTGAGCTGATTAAAAAGGAATGCATAAAAGCATAGACGTCTTGTTTCCAGGTGTTGGCGTAGAAGCCAATCTCTTAAGTCAACGACATTGACGAATCAATGGTTACGGCGAACTTGAAAATCGCGTATCAGCCCCCGTTCCTGCAAATAATTCGCAACCACAAAGGCCTTGCTCCATGCAAGGGTTCCGCCCATGCTGATGGCTACGGAGCAGGCTTCGAAAATTTCCGCCGGGGTTGCTCCCAGATCCAGTGCTTTGGAGGTTTGAGATAAGATACAATCCTTGCAGCCCGCTTGAATTGTCACGGCCAGTGACATCAGGCGTTTTGTCTTGAGATCCAGGGCGCCGTCAGTGTAGACGGCATTTTTAACGGAACCATAATAGGCTTCGGTAAGATCCGGCATCTGTTCCCTGGTGACATCGAACAGTTCCCACATTTTTTCTTCGTATTGCAGTACAGAGTCGCTCATTTTTATCCTTTCATTTATAACCATGTGCCTTTTTCCATGACCGAGAACGCATCACTTCCGGCAGATAAGAAGCGTATGAAAACCACCCAATCCATCATGTTCTTCAACGACACGCAGCCCGGTCTCATTAACGAGTCTTATCATATCGGGGGCATGGTACATTCTGCTGTTCCCATTTGCGATACAGGTAAAATATAGAGAAGTCGCGTTGATGCAATAAGTGGCGACAGGGTTTGGCTGCCTGTCGCAAAAAGTCTCGAGAATACAGATTTGCCCATCGTCATCCAGGGCTTGCCTGGCTTTGGATAAAATACCAACGATTTCGGTTTCCGAGAAGCAATCGAGAAATTGGCTCATCCAGATAATATCGTTGTTTTTGGGAAGCGTCGTCTTCTCATCGAGCAGGTCGGCCTGGCAGCCTAAAATACGCTCGGCGTATCCTTTCTCCTCGGCAATTTGCATTGCCTTGTTCAATTGCCCGGGCAGATCGACGATGGTCATGATAACATCGGGAGAATATGCCACGCATTGCAAAGACCACTTGCCCGTGTTTCCACCGATGTCCATTATTTTCTGAGGATTGCTTTTGAAAACGATTGGCAGCGCCGCAGGAAAAGCGGCATCGGAATAGAAATGGTCGAAGGCGAACCAGCTTTTTTGCTCCTTGGCGTTCAGCTGTGAGAGCCCTTCATAAATCGTGGGCCAAGGCCCCAAGGCTTTAAGACCTTCCGGGCGCCCTTCGATAATTGATTTGTCCAGATCAAAAAAGCCTTTGTAGCAAATGTCATGGACGAAATCCATGTTGACCCTTGTCATTTCATCCTTGAGAATAAAGTACCCAACCTTCGTGATCGTATAGCGCTTACCCTCCCTGGCAATCAGGCCGAAGGATTCCGAAAAGTCGAGGAGAACTTTCAGCCCATATCGGGGAAGATCGATGGAACTTTCCAAGTCCCGTAATGAAATGCCTGCCTTTCTGAATTTAAAAAGGTGTTGCAGCACACCACTGTCGCGCAAGGTTTTTGCGGTTTGAAACGCAAAGGGGCCAAACACTATTTTTTGGGCTTCGAAAATAGCTGTATGCGGATTCTCTTCTGAATTAAACATGGATAATCCCGTAAAAGTCGGTAATGGAGAAAATGATAGCCGTCCGGGGAAGGGACGGACATGCCAACAAGAAAAAACAATAAAAGCGGGGTTAAAATACCACAAAAAAAGGGAGTCAGCCAATGAAAGCTGACCCCCTGATTTTCTTATGGTGCCGGAGCTCGGAATCGAACCGAGACGGGGTCGCCCCCGGTGGATTTTGAGTCCACTGCGTCTACCAATTTCACCACTCCGGCGTTGAAAGTAGACTTATATAATTAAAAACGAGCGCCTTGTCAATCGATTTGAGTTGTCTATTTCAACAGGCGTTCGATCTTCCGCTGGGGAACAACCCCATGCCTTAAAATCACCACGGGCCAGACCGTGGCATCGACGACCGTGGAACCCGGACCTCCGACAAGGGGGCCGGTGTCCAAAACCAGATCGGCCTTCTGGCGCACGTCCGGATCGAGCGCGGCAACATCCGAAACCGCCGGCGCGCCGGACAGGTTGGCGCTGGTGCCGGTAATGGGACCGCCGAAAGTTTTGGTCAGCGCTCTTGCCACCGGATGTGCCGGCAGGCGTACGCCGATTTTCCCCGTTCCGCCGGTGAGCGCCGCCGGAACGTTTTTGCTCGCCCGGAAAACCAGGGTGAGGCCGCCCGGCCAGAGCTCGATGAGCTTTCGGGCGTGATCCGGAATGTCCGTGACCAGGCCATTCATATCCTCGGGGCAGGACAACAATACCAGCACAGGGTTGTCGGCTGGCCGTTGCTTTATGGAGAACACCCGCTCGATGGCTTCGGCGCTGCCCGCATCGGCCCCCAGGCCGTACAGCCCGGTGGTGGGAAAGACCAGCACGCCTTTTCCCTTGAGAATCTGCACGGCCCGGGCCATGACCAGCGGATCGGGATCAATGGGATCTACGCGCGCCATGTTACCGATAGTCTTTGAGCTTTTCGGCTTTTTTCTCAACCTGATCGGCCATTTCCTGCTTAAAAGCCGCCAGTTTCTCGGACAAGCCGTCATCGGCTGCGGCCATGATCTGCACGGCGAGGATGGCGGCGTTCTTGGCGCCCGGCTTACCGATGGATACTGTTGCCACGGGGATGCCCGGCGGCATCTGGACCGTTGCCAACAGCGCGTCCATCCCCTGCAGGCAGGATGAGTCAATGGGCACGCCGATTACCGGCAAGGTGGTATGGGCGGCAATCACACCGGCCAGGTGGGCGGCATGCCCGGCACCGGCAATAATTGCCTTCAATCCCCGCTCGCGGGCGGAGGCGGCGTATTGAGCGGCCCTTTCCGGGCTGCGGTGGGCCGAGGCCACGGTCATCTCAATGGGGATGCCGAATTTTTTGAAGATCGCCAGGGCGCCTTCCATCACTTTCAGATCCGAGTCACTGCCCATGACAATGCCCACACGCGGCACGGCTTCAAGGCGCACCAGGGCCTTCTTGCCGATATCGCTTCTATAATGGACATTTTTCCAGTCGATTTTGGCCACGGCCTGGTAGGCTTTTTTTATGGCCAACTCCACGCTGTCCCCCAGAGCGGTCACACCCAGAACGCGGCCGCCGTTGGCCAGGACCGATTTATCTTTCTGGGCGGTACCGGCATGAAAAACAAACACGTCACGCATGCGGTTGGCCTTGTCGATGCCGGTGATGGGGAGACCCTTTTTGTAAGCCTTAGGATAGCCGCCGGCCGCCATGACCACGCAAACCGCGGCGCGGGGGTCGATCTCCAGACGGCAGCCGTCCAGACGTTCGTCGATAATCGCTTCCATGATCGGAACGATGTCGCTTTTCAGGCGCATGAGAAGGGGTTGGGCCTCGGGATCACCGAAGCGGCCATTGAACTCAAGGACCTTGATGGCATCGCCGTCGATCATCAGACCGGCATACAAAACGCCTTTGTAGGGGCAACCCTCGGCGGCCATGCCCCGGACCATGGGCAGCATGACCTCGTTCATGATCTTTTGTGTCATGTATTGGTCCACCACCGGTGCGGGGGAATAGGCGCCCATGCCGCCGGTATTGAGACCTTTGTCGTCATCGAACACCGGTTTGTGATCCTGGGAAGAGGGTAGCGGCAAGACGGTTTTGCCGTCGGTGAACGCCAGGAAGGAGGCCTCTTCGCCGATCAGACACTCCTCGATCACGACCTGTGATCCCGCATCGCCAAACTGACGCTCGACCATGATGTCGTTAAGGGCGTCCAGGGCCATTTTCTCACTGACGCAAACGATAACACCCTTACCGGCCGCCAATCCGTCGGCCTTGACCACCAGCGGCACGCCGATCTCCTTGACGTAAGCCTTGGCCGGGGAAAGCTTCGTGAATGTCTTGCCCTTGGCGGTGGGGATGCCGTATTTCTGCATGATCGCCTTGGCAAAGGATTTGCTGGATTCGATGCGCGCCGCATCCTGGCTGGCGCCGAAAACCCGAAGCCCGGCGGCCTCGAATCGGTCCACGATTCCCATGGAAAGCGGATCTTCCGGGCCGACAACCGTCAGGTCGATCTTCTCTTCGCGGGCGAAATCCAGCAGCTTGTCGATTTCGGCGGCGCCAATGGGAACGCAGTCCGCCAGGCGGGCGATGCCGGCGTTTCCCGGTGCGCAATAAATTTTTTTGACCTTCGGACTCTGGGCGATTTTCCAGACCAAGGCATGCTCTCTTCCACCGCCGCCGACAACCAACACTTTCATACGCATTCTCCTTCTTCCAATTTTTTTAGGGTTCTTTTTGATTTTATTTCGATACCGATCCGCTCCGCCTGGCCTCAATGGCCAGCTCGATGAGACGATCCAACAATACGCCGAAGGACAACCCGGCCGCCCGGGCGGATTGGGGGTACAGGCTTGTGGCGGTCATGCCGGGAATGGTATTGGTCTCCAATATATAAAACGCATCGCCTTCAAGAATCATGTCCGTGCGGCTGTACCCCTGGCAGTAAAGTGCCTTGTGGGCCGCGAGCGCGATTTTTTGGGCGTCGCGGGTCAAGCTGTCGTCAATCGGCGCGGGACAGATTTCCTGGGTGGCTCCGGGCTGGTATTTGGCCTCGTAGTCGAAAAACTCGTATTCATCGCCGGGGATGATTTCGATCAATGGCAGGGCTTCGAGATCCTCGTTGCCGATGACGCCGCAGGTGATCTCCCGGCCGTCGATAAAGGCCTCGATCATGGCGGTATCGCCATGCCGCAAGGCTTCGTCAACGGCAGCCGCCAAATCACCGCCATTTCTGACAATGGTCATGCCGACGCTGGAGCCGGCTTCGATGGGTTTTACCACGAGGGGCAGGCCAAGCGCTTCCAGGATCGATTCGAAATCCGGCGCCTGCGCTTTGCCGACGACCCTGTAGGGCGGCACCCGCAGGCCGGCCCTCTCGTAAAGGTGCTTGGAAAGGAGCTTGTTCATGGCTACCGCGCTGCCCAGCACGCCTGAGCCCTGGTAGGGGATGCCCAATAAATCCAGAAGACCTTGAATCGTACCGTCTTCTCCGTAAGGGCCGTGCAGGATGATCAGGGCGCAGTCTATGCTTTTCGCATCGGCGACCAGCCGGGGAATATCCGTTTGGGGATCGTAGGTCCGAATGTCGTACTTCTCCTTGTCGAGGGCATCCAGTACCTGCCTGCCGCTGCCCAGCGAGACCTCCCGCTCCGAGGAAATGCCGCCGAAAATCAACGCGATGGTTTGTTTCTGCATAATCTTTCGCTCCTTAAAGGGCAGGGCGATCCGTTAACCGCCGGTGTGCCGGCCTTATGGAAAATCCCCCCAAGATTTAGTTTTCAGCCGTTTAAAAGGCGCCTTTTGGCTTTGTTGAATTCGTCGATGGTGATGAGATCTTTTTCAAGCAGACGGGCCAGCTCGACAAGCTCGGCAATGTTACCGTCGCCACCGGGATGGTGCTGTTCGAGTTGCGGGATGTCGTTGGTCGAATCGTATTCCAGCGCCGACAAGCGGCCGGTCGGCTGCCCCAGTTTGACGGTGGCCATGCCACCCAGCAGGCTGACTTCCACGGCACGTCCATTAAACATCGGATTTCTCAACATTTCCCGCAAGGATCGGCCCTCGGCCCGCATCCGTCTGAAAAAATAAAAAAGAGAAAAACCGACCAGGGCGAGTCCCCCGATCAGTATCCAGAGCATGTAGTTTACCACACCCCGAAAAAAAAGAATCAAAATGGTTATTCCGGCGGCCAGCAGGATGTGCAGCGCAAGAATCATGTAGGCGAGAAATACGCTTTTAACCAGTCCGTCGCCTTCCTTTTTTTTCCCAAACATCAATGCACCAACTTATTTTGGATCAGTTTCGAGACGATCGACCACCTCGGCATAATAGCGTTGGGGAATATCGAATGAGGAGTTCGTGTTGCGCAAGGTATTCAGTTTCAACACCAGGTAATTGAGTTTTTTAATCGTGCGGTATTTTTGCTGCGTATCGGTCATGCCGTCAAGCAGGTCTTCGGTTGTTCGGATCTCTTTGCGCAGCTGCACCTCGGGTGGTGTGTAATCGGCATTTTTCAAAATTTTGTGCGCCATGCGCAGCTCTTCGGGAATATGCCGATCATCCTCAAGCTCCAGGGGCTTGCCGCTTCCGGGAAGATTTTCGAAAGCACCGTCGGCCTGAGCCTTTTTAATGCGAGACTCAATGATTTGTTCAAATCCGGGAAACATTGGGTTCGTCTTTTCGGGTGTCGGGGTCGGGAAACCGAGTTTTTAGAGCCCGTCCATAAAGCGAAAGCGGGCGCATCGTTTCTACACCGGGACTATATTATACCGTCACATGGATTTTCAAGGGCAAATAATAAGGAGGCTTGTCGATTGGCTTCCCTCATCCCGTCCTTCTTCCCCGCGGGGGGGATGGTACGTACGTCGGCTGTAGCCTGCCTCCCTTTTCACGATGTGCGGCTCCCTTGAGATTAGACGATTCAAATCTTGGTTTCCATGGGAATCGCCTAATTTGGGTAGGCGCAAAAAGCAGGGCGAGGCTGGTTTTCTCAAAAGCGCCGCATCGCCCCTGTCAGACTTTTAACATAATGACGCGCTTTTCCCGCCATGGCCCGCAAGGCATCCGGCTCCAGGCCCACGATGAAATGGCTGTCCTGGTTCAACGCCAGGCCGCCGGCTTTGCCGGTGGCGGACATCCCGCTTTTTATCGTGTAATGGTCCGCCAGATGAACGATATGCGTCAGCAGGTGATCGTCCGCCACCGCAGGCTGGTGGTGATGCTGGATGGCGAAGACGATGGGTTTGGGGAAGCTCCAGTTGTCGCAAACGATACCGGCGATCGCGGCGTGATCAAAGCCCAGGATGTGGCGTTCGGCATCCTGAATGGTTTTGTCCGGATTGAAATTGAAAAATTGATTGAACAGCTGGGCGCGGCGGTTCACGGTGGGCCCCAGGATGATTTTGCCCACATCGTGCAACAGGCCGGCCATGTAAGCGTTTTCCGGGGTGTCTCCCGAAATTGCCGAAGATATTTCGCTGGCGGTGACGGCCACGGCGATGCAGTGCCGCCACAAATCGCCCGCCTTGAGGCCGTATCCGGCCAGGGCCTTGCCCAGCATTCTGCCGGCGCTGGAGGCTGCGATCAATTCCGCCATTTTGCGGGTGCCGAACAGGGCGGAGGCATGCTGGATGCTGGTTACCTGTCCGCGAAAGCCGTAATAGGCGGAATTGGCCACTTTTAAAACGCCGGCGACGATGGCCGGATCGGTTTCGACGGTTTTGGCCAGCTCGGCCGGGGTGGTTCCCGGTAGCTTAACCATTTTCTGGACCTTGATCATGACCTCGGGCATGACCGGCAGCGCGTCGGTATCGGTGATGATTTTACGCATCAGCTCGCGCCCGGAAGAGAGCGTTGTCTCGGGCAGTTCCGAGAGCGAAAGCGTTTCGTCGCCCTCTTCGGTTTGGGGGGCGTCATCGTTGCCTTCTTCCGCGATCATGTTCAACTGGCCCAAATGCCTGTTGGCGGCCTCCAGCCGGTTCACCAGTTTTTCTATGATCCTGTCCTTGAATTTCTCGCGGATTTCCGCGCTGAGCCGATCGAAGTGGTCTTTGTCCAGCTTCAGGGCAATGACCGGCTCCCTGGCAACGGCATTGGCGCTGCGGCGGATGGCGGCCAGAAAGGCCATCTCTCCCAGGATCTCTCCCGGCGACAAAACGGCCAGCACCGCATCGCTTTGTCCGCGGGTGATGCTTACGGTTCCCGAGAGAATAATATATAGGCTCTTGTCTCCGCTGCCCTGACGAATCAGCATTTCTCCCGGCTGATAGGTCTCGAAATTCGTATCGTCGGAAACAATTCGCCCTTTTTCCTCGGCGGTGAAGGTGTTGAAAAGCTGAAGCCGATCGATGATCGGCAATATTTTTATCTGAAGGCTATCCATGAATTCACTTAATCCGCAAAAGATGCTTACAGCCGGGACGGTTCATCGAAAAACCGGTTGTTCCCTATCTCCTTTGACGGTTTTCGACCGCATGGTTAAAACCAAAATAGGCTTAAGTGTTATATGATTATATCGGTCAATAATATAATATCTTCACTTCCGGGAAAAGGGGCATAGTGACGGCATGCACATTTATATTCGCCTAAAGGGTGACGGCACATGACCCGATATACAAGAAACAGTCGTGGAAAACAGCTTTTATTCTCCCCCAATCCTGGAAATAAGACAGGAGGCTGGAATGGATCAGGCTCTGGGTAACAGAAAGAAAAAAAGATACAACGTCAAGAATCTGACCATTGCCATAAATGGCAAAAATTACCAGATTTTCAATATCAACGAATATGGCGTGGGATTCTTAATCGATACACCGGATGAAATTCAAGTCGGCTCCGTTATTACGCCGGTTCTTCTTAAGGGCGACAAATCCGTACGGGTAGCCGGCATCCCAAGGCATGTGTCCCAATATCAGTCGGAAAGTGAACGGCTTTACTTCAGACCGGGATGGGTCTGTGGAACGGAATTTACCTCCCGCGACGATTTTGGCGGCAAGGAAATGCTCCGGGCGTTCATCGCCGAGCAGTTGGCGAACGAGGCAGGGCAAAACGAATAGTGAGGGGAGTTGTCAAAAGGTTCTGTTCATTCACTGGGTGAATCTTCCCCGAAATAGTGGACATCGAGTTAAGCCGCAAGGGGGAAAGTTTCGTATTCTTGCGGAGTTGCATAATCAAGCACAGAGTGACGCCTTTTTCGGTTGTAGAAGATTTCGATATAGTAAAACAGGCTGCTGGTCGCTTCTGATCGGCTGAGGTACCGGTGATGATTCACCCACTCAGTTTTCAGCAAGCGAAAGAAACTTTCCGCAACCGCGTTGTCATGACAGTTTCCTTTGCGGCTCATGCTGCAAATCATCTGATGTTTAGTGAGCAGTTTCTGGTAATCTCCAGAAGCGTATTGGCTGCCCCGATCTGAATGGTGAATTAATCCCGGGGCGGGGCGTCGATGATCCAACGCCATTTGCAACGCATCGATTGTCAATTGCCGAGTCATCCGGGATGAGGCGGACCAGCCGACCACCTTGCGATTGAACAAATCGATCAAAACGGCCAGGTATAACCATCCTTCCCGGGTATGAATGTAGGTGATATCGCCGACCCAGGTGCGGTCCGGAGCGTCCACGGTGAACTCCTGGTTCAACAGGTTGGGAGCCACCGGCAGGTTGTGCCGGGAGTTGGTCGTGGCTTTGAACTTCTTTTTTGTACGAGACCGGATGCCAGCTTCACGCATAATCCGGGCTACGCGGTTTCTGCCACAACGAATGCCCTCGTCGGTAAGATCCCGGTGAATTTTGGGCGACCCGTAAATACCGTGGCTGGCGGCATGAAGGACACGTATCTTGTCCTCTAAGGCACGGTTTCCGATGCTTCGGCGGCTCTCTGGACGAGTGAGCCATGAGTAAAAACCAGAGCGGGAGACATTGAGCAACGCGCACATACGGCCTACATTGAACATCCCCCGGTGGTCAGCAATGAATTTAAATTTCATTTCTGATCCTCCGCAAAGTAGGCCAGCGCTTTTTTTAAGATGTCACGTTCCTCTGTTACTCGCTCCAGCTCTTTTCTAAGGTTGCGAAGCTCCTGGTCAGCAGGCTTTAGCCGCCCTTTGCCGGGAAAGGCGTTTTGGGAATCGTCGGACAACTGCATTTTCCAGCGGCGCAGGATGCTGTATTCGACACCCAGATTCCGGGAGGCTTCGGCAATGCTGTATCCCTTTTCGGTGATCAGCGCCACAGACTCCTTCTTGAATTCCCGGCTGTAGGTCTTTCGTTTTTTCTTTACCAATGGAACACCTCCTGTTGCCCGTATACATTGGGCTTTCAGTGGTGTCCACTAAATTGGGGTAAATTCATTTTTGGATTTGACGACCCGCAAGACAGTGGCGTAAACCAAATTCGAATATTGGCGGACAAAGGTTTCACGGCACTGCTTATCGCCATTCAAACAGCCGGCCAGCAGCACACTATCTTCTTCCAGTGTCGGATACGGTCTCATTGTCCCCACACAATCGTCAAATGAATCGCGTCAATTATTCAGGTCAGCATCCTGAATGCCGAGGTAGACCGGGGCACCCGTCGCCCGGTGAATGTTGACCTTGGCGTTTAAAACTTGGCGTGAATAGCCATGTTTGTCGGTAATTCGGTATCGTTTGACGGCATAACTGCCGTCAACCTGCTTTTCACCAGTTAAATAACATTTGATGGCTTTTATGTGGTCTTGGTCGCCAAGGGTAAGGTCATTCAGGCTGGATAAACGTGGTTGAACGCTTTTAATAAACCGCTCGGCATCGAGTGCAATCTTTTCTCCCGTGTCAGGGGCAATCATTGGAACTTCAAAATCCCCGATCAGGATCTGGCCCGGCCTGGCCTGCTCTATCATTCGGGCAAGTTCAATGGTTACATCGCCCACTATGTAGCTGTAGGTCGTGGGGCTGAGACCTTCGGACTGATAGAACTCATAATGCCCACCGATATGGAAGCAGGTTCGCAGCAGGGGAACCGTATGCCTGGAGGCTCGGCCGCGGGCAATGGCGTTTTCGGCCAAAACAAGATGCATGAAATGATAAAGATCCACATTGGAGTCAATTCCCCGGTCGCGGTTCCAAATATAAAACCCGTCGCCGGTGTTTGTACGGGCAAAGCGAATCTCGATCTCCTTTTCCATTAATTTGCTGTAGGCGATATTAACCGAATAGGCCAGACTGTTGAGCTGCGTCACCTGTTCAAGTGGAGAATAGCGTGAAAAGCTCACGATGTCGAACAAGGCCACGGCCCGATCTTCAACCAGGGTAATGCTGTAGCGTTTGACCAGTGCACTGATGGTTTCCAGGGGCAGGGTGTCGCCCGGCATAAAGGGTAGCTCGATGCTAACGGGGCGGGCACCCAACAATCCGGCGGTCTCGGCCAGAAGCTTTCGGGAAACGTGCTTGGGACCGCTTACGATTTTTTCCATAAAGGCACCGGCATTGTCCGGCGTCCGGGGTTGGGCGTGGTTTTCGCCCAACCTCTTCGCTCCAAGACCGGTAAGCTTTTCGCCGATGGCTTCATAGGGAACAACCAGAAGATCGAGCCCCTTGCCATTGGGCGTCCACACAAGAATAATATTCCGTCCCAGGGCCCAAACATCGTATAAAAGATCATCCAGGAGGGACAGGTCCACTTTGTTGAAGGTTGCTGCCTGTGTCTTTTTCGTAAAGAGTTCGGTCCAAGAGAGTCGTTTCATTTTCTGCTTTCCTGATTATTATGGAACCGATTGCTCCACGGGCCGGGATGGGCGTCGCTTACCGGAGGCGGGTTACTCGCAGAAGGTCTTCAGCGAGTCGGCCATGTCGCGGCAAAGCGTCGCCAGGAGCCGGTTGTAAGCGTTGACGAACTCGTCATAGCCCCTCCCGCTAACCGGCTCCACGGTCCGCAGACGATGAAACGCCGTTGCGGCCGGATCGTTGCCCGCGACAATCCACCGGACATTGAGGGTCACCTTGTCGTTGACCGTGCCGATCAGCTCATAAAATTGCACCGTCACGGTCACGCCCGGTTTGACGCCCAGCGGCCAGGGGGCGCTGATGACCCGCGCCCCGGGCAACAGCGCCTGGACGTTCGTTTCAAGGACTTGCTGAATCAACTGGTCCGGATAATTGGCCCAGCGATGATGACCGGAAACCGTGAGCCTGTGTGTGCCGTTACGGGAGACCATCGCAATGCGATCGATTGTCCCGGGCAGCACCACCGGCAGGATGCCGACAATTTTTCCGCGCTCGCTGCCCGAAACCGTTTCGTCGGCCGGTTGCAAAATTGGGCTGAGGGTGTAAAGGGCCGGCGGTACGGCGGACCGGCACCCCGACAACACGATCATTGCGGCGCCCATGAGAAGAACCCATTTCGGCAGTTGCATCAGTTCTGCTTTCCTTTCCCGAAAATAATGGCGTCAGGATGCTGCTCCAGGTAATCGGCCAAGGCTTCCACGGCCCGGGCGGCATCCTGCAGTTCCATCAGCAGACGGTTGAGGTTGTGGAGCGCGGGCTCGCCTTCCCCAAGAACCGCATTGGCCGATACGAGCAGCTCCCGTGCCTTGCCGAGCAAGTCATCGATATGAGCGAGGGTATCCTGGTCGATGGCCGCGGCAATCTGTTTAAATTGCGAAAAGCTTTCATCGACGTTTTTTATGGCGCTTTCCAGGTCCCTGGAATCGGCCACGGCCGATACATTTTCCGCCGCTTCGCGGATGGCGTCGATGGTATCCTCCAACGGCAGCTTGCCGAAGCGCGCCAGCATTTTTTTGACCGTTGCCGCGATCTCCTCCACGGCGTCGGGAATGGTCGGCATCACGGGGTACGCCTCGTCGTAGGTGATTTGTTGAGGCGACGCGTCTTCGACAAAATTCAGGCTGACATAACGCTGGCCGGTCAGGAGATTTCCGATGCTTTGCTGGGCACGCAAGCCTTTTTCCACCAGCTTTTCCAGAACGCTGCGTTCGGAGATGGCCAATTTCCCGGAGAACTCGATTCGATCCGGTTCGATGGCAATCAACACCGGGATTCGAAAGCTGAGCGTGTCCTGATCGAAAAGCAGCCTGACGCTGATCACCTCTCCAATTCTGATGCCTTGGAATTCGACGGGCGCACCGGCGGACAAACCGCGAACCGATTGGCTGAAATAGAGCAGGTAATACTCGCGATAGCTGAAGGCCGCCGCGTTGGCCGCATCGCGGGTTTCGTACAGGGTAAATACCTGGTTTTCGCTGGCCGACGGCAAGGTCTGGACATCGCCGGTGGTGAAAAATGAAATTCCTCCCACCAGCAGGCTGGCCAGGGAAGGGGTGTCGATACGAACGCCATCGGCCTTGATGTCCAAATTCAGGCCGCTCACATTGAAAAAGCGGGAGTCGCGCTTGACCTGCCGGTCATAGGGCGCATCGATGAACACTTCCAGCAGGACGCCGGACCCGTCCTTTGCCATGTTGACGTTGGTAACCTGGCCCACCTTGACCTGGCGGAAATAGACCGGTGATCCGATATCGAGCGATCCCAGTTGCTCGGCGCGCAAGGCGAATGATCGTCCCTCGGTGTCGGGTGAGATGGCCGGCGGTTTTTCCTTTCCATCGAAACGGTGGATGACTTTGCCGTCCTTGCCGGGCGACATGCCGATGTAGGCACCCGAAAGCAGGGTGCTGATGCCGGACACCTCGCCCACCGCCACACGCGCACGAACGACCCAGAACAGTGTGTCCGAGCTGAGATATTCTTTCATGCCGGGGCTCATGGCCGCGGTGACCAGCACCTGGGAAAGATCCTCGCTAAGTCTTATGTCTTCGACCTTTCCCACGGTGACGTCTTTGTATTTAATCTCCGTCTTGCCGGCCACAAGGCCCTCGGCGGATTGGAAAACGATGGTGATCGTCGGACCGGTTTCGTGGATCGCCTTGACGGCGAGCCATGTGCCGATCAAGGCGGCCAGAAGCGGTATGAGCCAGATAATGGAAAACCGCCTGCTTTCGCCAATTTCCGGTTCTGCGACTGTCTGGTCGGCATCGGTCTCTATCCTCGGCTCACTCATCGTTTTTCTCCAACGCATCCCAAATCAGTCTTGGATCGAACGTCATGGCCGCGAGCATGGTGATCACCACCACCGCCGCGAAATAGATGACGCCGGGGCCGGCACTGATCGAACTCAGATAGCCGAGCCTGACCAGGGCCACCAGAATCGTGACCACAAACACGTCCAGCATGGACCAGCGGCCCACTATTTCGACGATCCGATAAAGTTGCGAGCGCTGCCTGGGCCGCCAGTGGGATCGCCTTTGCACCGACAGCAAAAGAGTGCTGAGCACGATCAACTTGACGATGGGGACCACGATGCTGGCGACAAAGATGATCAGAGCAATGCCCCACGAACCGGTCTGCATGAAATAGAGCACGCCGCTCAAAATGGTGTCGCTCTGCACGCTTCCCAGGTAGGTTGTCAGTGTAATTGGGAAAAGATTGGCGGGCAGGTAAAAGATCGTCGCGGCGATGACCAGCGCCCATGTGCGCTGGATGCTGTTCGGCTTGCGCGTATGAAGGCGCGCCCCGCATCGTGGGCAGCGCACCGTCGCCCTGCCTGTTGAAAAGGAAGGGCGGCGCACCAGCATTGCGCAACCATGGCAACTGTAATATCCGGCGCGCAAAGCGGTAAGCGGTTTTGCCGGAGAAAGGGTCATCGGCATCGATCCAGCGCCTCCCATATGCTGTGGGGGTTCATCAGAGTGTTGACCGCGGCCAGCGCAAACACCAGGGCCAAGAATGCAAACAGGGCCGTGCCGGGAATGATGGTGGCCAGTTTACTCAGCTTGATCACCGACACGAGGATGCCCAGCAAAAACACCTCGGTCATGCTCCACGGCCGGATCGCCAGGGCCAACCTGAACAATCGGCGGCCGGCCGGTAAAAGACGGCCTTTTCTCAACGGCCACAACACGTAGACGAGAGACAATAAAAGCGCACACGGCACAACCATGCTGGTGAGTAAAACCAGCAATGCCAAGCCGGCCAGACTTTGTTCTGAAAGGATAATGGCACCGGTGATAAGGTTGGTTTGTAAAACAGTCCCCTGAGATTGCAGCGACAGGAACGGATAGGCATTGGCGATCACAACCGTAATCAAGCCGGCAATGGCAAAGACCAGTGTTCGTTCCACGGATCGCGGCGTATGGGAATAGAGTACCGTTCCGCAACGGCTGCAACGCGCAACCCCTCCCACCGGCAGCGGTTTTACGCAGTGCAACAAGTCACAGGTATGGCAGGCAATCAACGCTTGCGTCATGGCGACCTGTTAATCAAGATTATTGAAATGTATGTAAAATACCACTGTTTTGGGAAGGATGCAACGATTTACCGCCTGGCGGCGGGCACCTCGATACGCCGGTTGCCACGATCCTGGACAGCAACGTTAAGCCATTTGTCGATTAAATGAGTGAGATCGACATGGTGCGGCACCGGCTCCGAACCTGCCTGCATGCAAGGCCCGGCGGGCAAAACAATGCCCGAAAATTGCATGTGGGATCAGGCGACTTGAAGGTCCGGCTTGCCTTTGCGTCGGCGAATCACTTTGACCACAGGTGCCTTCTTTCTTGGCGTGCCGCTTTTGGGGCTCTCCTCTGTCTGTGAAAAAAGTTGAAGCAGTTTCGCCTCGATCTGTTTGCGTTTGTTCTCATCCATGTGTACGTTTCTTTTCGTTAAATTAGTAATTCATTGTTATTGCGACCACTTCATGGGCGCCGTTGACCACTGACCAGTTATGTTGTCACAGATTCTGTTCGGCTACATCACCACGTGCTGATGAGGTCAGCCAACCCGCTATTTCAGAATTTTCATCTTTTATTTGGGGGGTAACACCATAATTATGCAGGAGTTAACGCGTCGTCCACCGAGTTCAATCGGTTTATGGTGCCTGCTTACAATAGAAAAATTAACATTGCAAGAGAAAATTGTCGATTTTCGAAGATTTAAGAGAGGCGACGCGATCCTGATCCGGACGTTGTCGTCAATCGGTCGCAAAGGTCGCACAGCCGGTGTGGTCAAATAACTTTTTTCTGGTCTTACAGGTACGGATTTGATAGTCTACTCGGAATCCTTTTTTTGGCCGGACGGCGGGGCGGGCAGGGCGGTCGCACAGGCTGCAAAAAAAGGGGGCCGACATGGGGTGCGCTTAACTGAGACTTCCCATCGGCTTTGACGAAAACCGTTCCTGCCCCGTCAGGTATTGCCAAGTCAATGTAAATTTGTCTATTATTATTGGTAGGGCTGATTTTTAGAGTCCTTTTCCCCGAAAATCGTACCACAATTCAGATGCTGGGTCGTTACCTAAAAACTCAGAAAGGAGACAGGATTAATGGCTGAACAGCTCATACAATTGGGCGCAAACAAAAAAAACACCTTCATGGACAAGGTCAGGGAGTTGCTTCCGGAAGGCGGCAATCTTAACCTGTGCCTCACCTGCGGGGCTTGTTCGTCAGGGTGTCCGGCAACCGGCTTGGCCGGCATGGATCCGCGGAAATTTTTGCGCATGGCCGCTTTGGGCCTGGATGAGGAGATCGCCAAATCGGACTGGCCCTGGATGTGCTCAATGTGCCAGCGCTGTGTTTATGTTTGCCCGATGCAAATCGATATTCCTCAACTCGTTTACAATGCACGACAACTGCGTCCCCGCGAGGAACGCCCCAAAGGCATCCTTGGCTCCTGTGACATGGCCCTGCGGAATCCCAGCACCAGCGCTATGGGAACGACTCCGGACGACTTTCAATTCGTGGTCGAGGACGTGCTCGAGGAGTACCAGGAGGCACAACCCGAGTTTGCCGAGATGCAGGCACCCATTGACAAGGAAGGCGCCGAGTTTTTTCTCAACCAGAACTCGCGCGAGCCGGTCACCGAACCCGACGAACTCATTCCGCTGTGGAAAATCCTGCACCTGGCCGGTGTGGATTGGACCTACGGCAGTCAGGGATGGGCCGGTGAAAACTACTGTATGTTCCTGGCCGACGACGACGCCTGGAAACATATCACCACCACTTCGGCCAATCAGGCGGACAAGTTGGGGTGCAAGACATTTCTCAACACCGAGTGAGGGCACGTAACATTCTCAGTCCGGGCCGGACTGAAAAAATTCAAAATCGCTCACAACTTTGAAGTAAAGAGCATTTACGAGTATTATGCCAAATGGATTCGGGAAGGACGCCTGAAGGTCAATTCCGACTGGAACAAGGACCTCAAGGTCAAGTTCACCGTACAGGACCCTTGCCAGATCATTCGTAAGAGCTACGGAGATTCTGTTGCCGAGGACCTGCGTTTCGTCGTCAAGTCCGTGGTCGGCGAAGAAAACTTCATCGATATGCATCCCAACCGCTCGAATAATTTCTGCTGCGGCGGGGGTGGCGGTTTTCTGCAATCCGGATTCAAGGATGAACGCCTCAAGTACGGTCAGCTCAAGGACAATCAGATTCAGGCCACGGGAGCGGATTATTGCATCGCCGCCTGCCATAATTGCCACGCCCAGATTCATGAACTGAGCGAACACTATGGCGCCCATTACGGTGTTGTGCATTTGTGGACACTGATTTGTCTTTCCCTAGGGGTTCTCGGTCCCAACGAACGGGAATACCTGCATGACGACCTCAAGGGGGTCGATGTTTTTCATCCGGAAACGGAGATGTAGCGTACCGGAAAATTGAGAATCGATGGGTCTTTCAAGGTGGCTGTTTCGGCTGTTTTGAAAGACCCTGACTCAAGCGATACGTGTTTAAAGACCATTAACAAAGGAATTTAAAAGCGGGCGCCAACGTGCGCTCACGATGGTGCGACACGGCACCGAAGACAATTACCGGCACTTTTTTTATGTTGGCCGGCGGATAGCCCATGGAGAGACAACTGACCCTGTCAGAACTGGAAACGCGGTGGAAAAACACGCTTCAGGCAACGCGTCTTTCAACCATGCGGCACCCCTGCGATTATCGGGCGTTGAAATCGTTGGCCACTGACGTCGTAAACACGCCTGTCGATATTGACAGCTATTTCTCAACCGTGGAAAAACTGCTGAACCATCTGCAACGCCTGGATCCGGCAGGCCGCGGCAGCCTCTTCGATATTTTCAGTCAGCGCATCAGACCCGAAAACATCTGGCAAGTGCGGTTGCTTCGTATGGAATGCCGGGATTTGCTGGCCCACATAGACGCTTTCGAACAATGGCGCCGGAAACAGCACCGTTTGAGAAGAGTCAAATAGTAATGATAAGGAGCGATAATTGACTCACGTATTATTCGTCACCACTGATAAAAACACTCTGGAAGATTTTTCACTGGGAATGGAAATTCCGCAGGAGGCCATGCATTGGGCTTCATCGGGCGAGGAGGCGTTGCAAACGGTAAAGAGCGTATCCCTGGATCTGGTTGTCGCCGATGAGCAGGTGGGGGATATGACCGGGCTGGAATTTATTGAAAAAGTAGTCAAGATCAACCCCATGATCAACAGCGCGGCGGTCAGTTCTCTTTCCGAGGCCGACTATCACGAGGCCAGCGAAGGGCTGGGCGTCT
Organism: uncultured Desulfosarcina sp.; assembly: GCA_963668455.2. Lineage (GTDB taxonomy): Bacteria > Desulfobacterota > Desulfobacteria > Desulfobacterales > Desulfosarcinaceae > Desulfosarcina. The sequence continues at coordinate 402,203 of CAXXOY010000003.1, read as the reverse complement.
TAAAAAAGATCCCGGTGAAACCGGGCCGGGAAGACGGAAAAGCCCTTCTGGAGTATCTTTATAAAATTGTTGGGTATCCGGCGTAAATAATACCTAAATTAGGCGATTGTCGAGCTTACCGCATATACAAGGCGGATGTCTTTCCGCTATAGCAGGCTATGCGGGAAGACATCCAACGCCGTAGATGCGGTAAAATCGGCAAACCCAACGGGTTTCAAATTTTGGAAGGTAATCATGGCGCAATGCATTATGATTAATATAATTTCCATCGAGACCAAAATATGAATCGCCTACTTTAGGTTTTAACAAGGCGCTTGTGTGTATTTTCATCGAGATACCCACAGCTACTCGCGAAGTCGAACCATGTATTTTTTCCACATTTCTCGCCTTTCCCGCGAGTTTCACCCTTCACCGTTTGCTGCCCTCAGAAAACCACCACACCGGATAAAACTTGACACTATGTAATTTTGAACATAAGGTTCAGATATGCATAATATTGTTCCCAGAAAACTAACAAGCTCCGTAATTGAACGATTAGGCAGCTTTCCGGCAGTTGCCTTGTTGGGGGCGCGTCAAGCCGGAAAGACAACACTTGCCGGCATTGTAATCAAACAATTTCCAAAGGCAATTCATTTGGATTTGGAGCGCCCTGCAGATCTGAACAAACTGACCGATCCGGAAGCGTTTTTTACGCAGTTCAGCGATCATTTGATATGCCTGGATGAGATCCAGCGTGTGCCGGATCTTTTTCCGATTTTGAGAGGTGTTATCGACCGAGGTCAAAGGAACGGGCAATTTCTCATTCTCGGTTCCGCTTCCAGGGATTTGATCAGGCAAAGCTCGGAGTCTTTGGCAGGACGTATTTCTTATATCGAAATTTCCCCGTTGAATAGTGAGGAAGCATCCTTTGTAGATACGACAATCCATTGGCTTAAAGGCGGATATCCACGGAGTTTGCTGGCGGAAAGCAACGATCTCAGTTTCCAATGGCGGGAAGATTATATTCGAACATTTTTGGAAAGAGATATCCCGCAACTTGGTTTCCAGCTTCCCGCAAACACGATTGGACGCTTTTGGCGCATGCTGGCGCACTGTCATGGCCAAGTACTCAATGCATCAAAATTGGCTGATTCCATGGGGGTCAGTTCACATACAATCAGGAAATATATTGACCTTTTAGAACAAACCTTCCTGGTGCGAACCTTGTCGCCTTATTCGGGAAACATAAAAAAACGTCTGATCAAATCACCTAAAGTGTATATTCGCGATTCAGGACTGCTGCATGCACTGCTGAACATCGAAAACATGCAGGACCTTTTTGCCCATCCGATTTACGGATCATCATTCGAAGGCTATGTTGTTGAAAACATCGTTTCCCGACTTCCGCGCTGGGAGCCGTCTTTCTACCGGACTTCCAACGGCGCCGAAATCGATCTCGTATTAACCAAAGGCATGCAAAGAATCGCGGTTGAGATCAAATCGTCAACCAGCCCCAGGCTAAAAAAGAACTTCTGGAATTGTATTGACGATATCGCCCCGGATAAAACCGTCGTGATTGCTCCGGTAGACGCCCCTTATCCCATTGCCGAGAAGGTGATGGTGATGCCGATGAAGAATTTCCAGGTTGAAGGCGCTAACGTGGAAGGCGTGAACCCATGAAGCGGGAGAGCGTGATCCGTTGAATGATAAATAATTAACTCCCCTATGTGTTCTTTCTCTTCAGCAGGCCATATTTCACTATGCTCAAAGATCTCCATAGCCAACTCATCGGCTTTTTCATATATGATTAAATCTTTCGCCGACTTAATCTGCACGTTTCTACTCCCAGCTTTTTCTCTCCAATCTCTGAAAACCGTTATCTGACCTCTGATATCTGTCTTCTGACTTCTGATCTCCGACCTCTGACGTCTGATCTCCGACCTCTGATCTCCGATCTCTGGTTTCTGACTTCTGACGCCTGATCTTTGAAACCCGATCTCTGAAATCTGTTCCCTGAGCGATGTCGCACTTTTTACCCTCAAAACATCAATTTAAGACCAAAAAAGGTACTATTACAGCGGGTTATATATTTTGCTTGGTTCGAGCGGCCCCCAAGGAATTTTTGGTTTTTACATGAAATTGCCTTGTATGAATCACTGGCCATCGTTGACAAAATTTCAGTATATGTTAAATTATAAGTGCTACCTAAACTGAGCGATTCAAATTTTGGTACATATAAAATTTAGCAAGAATAGCAACGCAAACAGATCCTTTTTGCCGCCCAAAATTTGAACCCTTGCGGGTTGCCGATCTTCCCGCATAGAAGGGCTATAGCGGAAATCCATCTGCCTTGTATATACGGCAAGCTTGGCAATCGCTCAGTTTAGGTGCTATTCTTAGAAAGAGGAGGTATCGCATGGGGCAGGTTACAATTTACTTGGACAATGAAACCGAAGCCAAGCTCAACGCCTTAATCGGCAATAAAAAAATATCCAAAAGCAAGTGGATTGCGGAGCTCATTCGTACAAAGGCAGCAACATCCTGGCCAGAAAGTGTTGTCGAACTGGCTGGTGCCTGGAAGGACTTCCCTTCGGTTGATAAAATTCGCGAGACCATCGGTCAGGATACACAACGAGAGCCACTTTGATGTATGTCCTCGATACCAATATTTTGATCTATTATTTCAAGGGGATGGGGAATGTCGCCAACAAGCTTCTTTCCATTCCTCCAATGGATATCGGCCTGCCGACGATTGTTTTGTATGAAATTTCAGTTGGAATTGCGAAATCGGCATCGCCGGGAAAAAGGCAGGATCAACTTGATCAGCTGTCGAGGACTGTACATACACTCCCCTTCGATTATCAGGCAGCACAACATGCTGCGGCGATTCGTGCAGAATTGGAATCTCAAGGGTGCCCCATCGGGCCCTACGATATTCTTATTGCCGCTACTGCCCTTTCCGTCAACGGTACGTTGATTACCCACAATCTCAAGGAATTCCAACGCGTGAACGGTCTTCGTGTTGAGGATTGGTATTAGGTTGGTTGGATTGCTTCGATTGGGCAAGAAATCGTCGATAAAATTCGTTCCGAAGTGGAGCATGCTGCATAGAAACCTTAAATCGCACTTTTTACCCTCAAAAACATCGATTTAAGCCTGAAAAACGGCACTGATTTTTACCTAAACCACTGCCAATTAGGCATTTATCTTGGTCCGTCCCCGAATTTCGTCCTACCGTAAACAAATCTCTGTGTTTGTGTTTGGGCCATTGACTTGGCCAAGTTTGTGGCTTATAGTTGTGCTATGAAAACAGCAAATATCGGCGAATTAAAAAACAATCTCAGTAAATTCATTGGGTTGGTGGAAAAAGGCGAAGTCGTGGCCATCCACAAACGGAACATTCCTGTTGCTTTGATTATTCCCCAGGGGGTACGGCAGGCCACCAATCGTACAAAACTAGGGTGCGGGCAGGGGACCGTTCAAATTAAGGGTGACCTCACAGAACCTTTGATTCCTGAAGATACCTGGGACATGCACGGACAATGAAGCTTCTGCTGGATACATGCTGCGTCATCTGGGCGATCTCCCAACCCTCGGAACTCTCGGATAATGCCGCCAGGCTGCTCGTCGCCAAAGACTCAGAAGTGCATGTTTCAGCTATCAGTGCAGCTGAAATCGTATGCGCGGTAGAGCGGAATCGTATCGCCATAGATCGACACTGGAAAAAATGGTTCAGGCATTACATCGAACTCAATGGATGGTTAACTACGGATATTACACTGGAAATAATCGAAGAAGCATATTCATTGCCGGATAAATTTCATGCCGACCCCGCAGATCGAATTATCACTGCAACCGCTCGACTAAAGCAATATACGATTCTGACTGCCGATAGAAAAATACTCGCATACCCCCACGTCAATTGTGTGTGGTAGACAATCTTGCCAAGTTGAATAGTGAACTAAGAACCGCTAAAAAAGAACTTCTGGAATTGTATTGACGATATCGCCCCGGATAAAACCGTCTTGATTGCTCCGGTAGACGCCCCTTATCCCATTGCCGAGAAGGTGATGGTGATGCCGATGAAGAATTTCCAGGTTGAAGGCGCTAACGTGGAAGGCGTGAACCCATGAAGCGGGAGAGCGTGATCCGTTAAATGATAAATAATTAACTTTTAAGATCTGACCCCTGTGTGTTTCTTTTTTGAGATCTTTCATCTTTCCAGATCTTTGTTGCTTGTTGTCACTTTCGGGAATTGTCTTCTTCAATGAGACTGCAAAACGGGTCGAACCGCATTTTCTTTTTCGATCACCTTTCATTTCTCACGCGCTCTTCGCTCAAGCCGCAACGCTCGCCAAGTTTACAGAGAACAGAAATCAGCCATCAGCGGTCAGGAATCAGAATGAGAATGCCAACGGCCAGGACTCAATGTCGTTGACTTAAGCGAATCAACCTACCTCCAGGGCTGCTTACGCAATTCCAGGTTGGCGCTCCCTCGCCCCTTGCGGGAGAGGGTCGGGGTGAGGGGTGATAAAAACGGCATTATTTCTAACAAATAAGGTTTGTTGTCGATCATGTCCCCCTCATCCTGTCCTTCTCCCGCCGGGGGAGAAGGAACGTACGTCGGTAACGTCACAGCTTACAAAAATATTGGTTCAAGCCCCGACCGCCTCGCTCTTTTTAGCCCCGAAAATTGTAATATAGCCCTTAAAAACGGCCATGACTTGAAGCTAAATCCTCTTAAATTAGGGATTTAGCTTGGCCCGTCCCCGAATTTTCTCTATTCACCATCCACCGCACCAACAGCAACAGGCCTTGGAGCAGGGCTCCCATAAAGCATGCCATCCACGCTGATATCCTCATCGATATCCGGCCAACGTACGCCTTCACCATCACCGATAATTTCCCAATTTGCCCGTTGCTCCTGCGTCGCTTCGGATAATCGCCATGACCATGCCAATGGCACACTGATCGTCCGTCCGTCCAGGAGGTTGGCGGTAATTGCTTCGTCTGAAATGGAAACATCTTTTATCCTAGCGGGTTGTATTTTCACCGCAATGCTCATACCATGCCTCCATAATCCGGATTTGGTTTTTCAGGGTTGCTTCGCGTATGGCATTCAGTTCTTTTGCCGAAAAGCCACGATTCATTGCCAAGGTTACCGGCTGAAGCCAGAATTTGCAAGTCATTCGCTCTCTTTGAATATGAACATGCATTGGCTCATTACAATCAAAACTGTAAAAGAAAAACCGATAGGGTCCGGATATATTTTTAACCGTTGGCATATCAAATTCCTGGCATTTCCAGATATATCGTCTTTCACATGAGCTATTCCGTTAAATTCACCACGAAAAACACGAAGTACACGAAAACCTTTTTAAGCTATTTTCCCATCATTTTTCGTGGCCGCACTCATCTTAGCGTGAGTCATTTCTCGCCCTCCCGCCTAACGGCTTTCATCCTCTGAGCAATATCGCACTTTTTACCCTCAAAAACATCGATTTAAGAGGTAAAAACGGCACTGTTTTTTACCTAAACCACTGCCAATAAGGCATTTAGCTTGGTCCGACCCCGAGTTTCAAATACGCAACAAACTGAATATTATATTAATTAACGCGAATTCCTTTTTTCTTTATATCAACAAAGAAAAATGGTGGATCGCTGAGGATTTCCTTGAGGGAAAAGGGATGAGCTTCGATTTTTGAATCAACAGATCTTCTAAACTTACTTATTTTTAAGATATCGTAATAAGGAATCCCCGTAAATTTATCAGAGACAACTGCAATATCTATATCGCTATTTTCATCCATCCTGTTTTCAGCAGCAGATCCGAAAAGATAGGCCTCGAACACCTTAAATCCATTTGAATTCAATAAAGATACAAATTTTTCTGCTTTGCTTATGGCAGTATTGTTTTGAGAAGCCATAGGTAAATTTCGATCCACCATCAATGTGCGGCATTGTATTGATTATAATTCCAAAAAAAGCATACAAAATGAATAACACGATTCACTGATTATCGCAATTTCCTCTTGACGGCCAGTCTTAGTTGCTCGCTCCCTTGTTTTCTCGCCTCCCGTCCTCCGACCGCTACCCACTATCTGTAAATCACGTCTACCACGTCTCCTATAAATTTAGCACGTATCTTTCGAATCTCTCTGCCTTCCGACAACTGACATCTGAAACCAGCCATCAGCGGTCAGGAATCAGAGGGAGAATGCCAAAGGCCAGGGCTCAATGTCGTTGACTTAAGCGAATCAACACTACCTACCTCCAGGGCTGCTTACGCAATTCCAGGTTGGCGCTCCCTCGCCCCTTGCGGGAGAGGGTCGGGGTGAGGGGTGATAAAAATGGCATTATTCCTAACAAATAAGGTTTATTGTCGATTATATCCCCCTCATCCTGTCCTTCTCCCTCCGGGGGAGAAGGGACGGTCGCCGGTTGCTTAACAGCTTATAAAAAGGTGGATCAATTCCCGGCCGGCGCCCGTTGTCTCTTAAGCCAACAACATTGCGGGAGAGGGTCGGGGTGAGGGGTGATAAAAACGGCATTATTTCTAACAAATAAGGTTTATTATCGACCATATCCCCCTCATCCTGTCCTTCTCCCTCCGGGGGAGAAGGAACGTACGCCGGCAACGTCACAGCTTACAAAAATATTGGTTCAAGCCCCGACCGCCCTCGTTTTTTCTTAAGTCAACGACATTGAGTGAATAGTAATCAGACATCAGATATCAGGGGGGCAGCGAATATTTTGGTTGATTTTGTTAGCAAACCCTAAGTTAGGCGATTCAAATTTTGGAAACCCATTATGGTGCAAGTCTTTACAAATAATGCTATACTCATGGAGACCAAAATTTGAATCGCCTAATTCAGGTAAACCTGTTGTCCTTACCTGATAGTGAGGAGGATGTTATGATTGCAAGCAAAATAACGTCAAAGGGTCAGATTACCATCCCTAAAAAAATTCGGGATTTTCTCAACGTGGATGTGTCCGATGTGATCGAATTCACCCTGCTTGAGGATGGGAAAGTCTTGATTTCAAGTGAAAAAAAATCAGCCGAGCCACTGTTTGGCATGTTCAACCACAAAAAGCGGCCGAAGCCTGTCAGCCTGGCGGAAATGGAAAAGGCCATTCATGATAGACGCAAAAAACGTGGCACACCATGATTGCATTCGACACCAATGCCTTGGTCCGGTTGCTTGTTGAAGATGATATGGAGCAGGCAAAAATCATTAAGGATCTGGTGGCCGATGTTGAAAGCCGCTCCGGTCAAATCCTTTTACTTTCGGAAGTGTTGATTGAAACCTAAACTGAGCGATTGCCAAGCTTGCCGCATATACAAGGCAGATGGCTTTCCGCTATAGCCCTTCTATGCGGGAGGACATCTAACGCCGGAGATGCGGCAAGATTGGCAACCCGCAAGGGTTCAAATTTTGGACGGTAAAAAGAACCTATTTGATTACTATTTTTGCTATATTTTTTAAGTACCAAAATTTGAATCGCTCAGTTTAGGTGAAACCGTTTGGGTGCTTGAGTCTGTTTATCTATGCACCAGAGCGGAAATCGTCGAATTCCTTGAAACGCTGATAATCACATCCGTAATTACTTTTCCCAATCCCACCCTGTTCCGGACAATCGTTTCACAATTCAAAAAAGGTGGAGATTTTGCCGATCTGGTCATTGCCAATCAGGCCAAGCTCGCCCAGGCAGAAAAGCTGATCAGTTTTGACAAAAAGCTGCAGAAAAGATTCAAGGGGTTTGTGGTTGAATCGTGAATCGTAAGGTGTGAACCGCGTCACGCGGGAGAGCTTTAGACGTGATCTGTTGACATATAACTAATCATAGATCTGTATTTGTTTTTCTCGCCCGCTTCGCTTAAGCCGCCAAGCACGCCAAGAAAAGATTTTTTTGAAAACTATACACCCTTGCGGCTTCGCATGAAAAATCACAAAATGACGTTTGCCATTGTACGCTATGCGTAGTATGTTTAAGCATGATTAAGTCGTTTGCTGATAGTAAAACCAGACGTTTCTATGAAGTGGGCAAGGTAACCAAGTTCCGTAGTATGGACATTGAATCTGCTGAAGAGCTATTGGCTATGCTGGATGCGGCCGTTTCTCTTCAGGATCTAAGCCCGCTCAAAAGCGTTGGCCTGCACAAGCTATCAGGCGATAGAGCCGGCCAGTGGGCGATGACAATTAATGGCCCATGGAGAATTTGCTTCAGATTCAAAGATGGTGATGCTTACGATGTCGAGATTACAGATTGTCATAAGGGGTAAACAATGAAAGCAATCCATCCTGGTAGAATATTGAAAAAGGAATTGGTATCAAGGGATTTGTCTGCTAACAAGCTTGCGCTGTCTTTACGAGTTCCTTCGGGTCGAATTACACAGATTTTAAGTGGAAAGCGAGGAATCTCCGCAGAAACTGCCCTTCGCCTATCAATTTATATGGGCACCAGTCCACAATTCTGGATGAACCTTCAGACCCGTTATGAATTGGCCTTAATTGAGCAGGAAGCCGGCGATAAAATTCGTTCCGAAGTAGAGCATGCTGCATAGAAACCTTAAATCGCACTTTTTACCCTCAAAAACATCGATTTAAGACGTAAAAACGGCACTGTTTTTTACCTAAAGCGCTACCAAATAGGCATTTAGCTTGGTCCGACCCCGAGTTTTCTTTCTCGCCTTTCCGGCTCTACCGCCACTCACGCCCGCTGCGCTCAATACGCCAAACAAAAGCCGTATTTTAGGATTGCATTCCAACAAAAAGGCAACTATGATTGGAATGCAATACAATTGGAAGGGGCTTCCATGGAGGATTTATTCAGACTCAGCCAAACGCAATTGGCATTTTTCAACAGGCCTTACAGACGCTACTTCTTAAGCGCTCACAACCTGAATCAGCGGCTGTGCATCATCCTTGGGCCACGCGGCATTGGAAAAACAACGGTCATGGCACAGCATCTCATGGACGTGGCCGGCCAGGACAAATTAAGCCGGAGAATTCTTTATATTCAGGCGGATCATTTCCTGATCGGATCAAGGAGCCTCTATGAAATCGCCGAAAGATTCGTCGATCTTGGCGGCACCGCCATCTGTTTCGATGAGATTCATAAATATTCGCAATGGTCGTTGGAACTTAAATCCATTACAGACACGTTTCGCGATTTGAAGGTGCTGGCGTCGGGCAGTTCCGCACTGGAGATTTACAAAGGCAGCCACGATCTTAGCCGAAGAGCCGTGCAAATGCGGATGGGAGGCATGTCCTTTCGCGAATATGTCGAACTGTCTCTCGAGGTTTCGATTCCGTCATATAGCCTGATCGATATCGTAAACGATCATGTTCGTATTGCTCACGAGGTCTGTGACATCCTGGCCAAAGCCAAATCCAAGCCACTGGTTTTATTCAAAGAATATCTAAAATATGGTTATTACCCGTTTTTTTTCGAGTCCCGGGATGAAACCCTGTTTTATCAACTACTCAATCAAAACCTGCATACTACCATCGAAAGCGATCTCATTGCGGTTCAACCCTCGCTAACCGGTACCAGCATAAAAAAAATCGGTGCGCTTTTACGGATTATCGCTTCATCGGTACCGTTTTTTCCGGACTTTAAACAATTGGCGGCTCTGACGGAGGTCGGTGATCAGCGGACGCTGAAAACCTATCTGAAATATTTGGAGGACTGCTGCCTACTCAGTGCACTCAGTCGTACCGGCAAAGGGTTCCGCAGCCTTGAAAAACCCGACAAGATCTACCTGAACAATCCCAATCTGATTCATGCGTTCTCTGCTCATGCAAACAAGGGAAATATACGGGAAACCTTTTTCTTGAACACCCTCGGTGCCGGACATTCGGTAAAGGCGCCGCAACAAGGGGACTTTTTGGTCGATGACCGCTACTTGTTCGAGGTTGGTGGAAAGAATAAGGATTTCTCCCAAATCAAGGATGTCGGCGACAGCTTCCTGGCACTGGACGACATGGAAAAAGGATTTGGAAACAAAATACCGCTTTGGCTCTTTGGGTTGTTGTATTAGAAGTTTTTACTGCCGAAGGCGCCCCCTTTGCGTCTTGGCGTGAGCCATTTCCCGCATTTCTCGCATTTCTCACGCGCTCTTCGCTCAAGCCGCAACGCTCGCCAAGTTTACAGAGAACAGAAATCAGCCATCAGCGGTCAGGAATCAGAGGGAGAATGCCAAAGGCCAGAACTCTATGTCGTTGACTTAAGCGAATCAACACTACCTACCTCCGGGGCTGCTTACGCAATTCCAGGTTGGCGCTCCCTCGCCCCTTACGGGAGAGGGTCGGGGTGAGGGGTGATAAAAACGGCATTATTTCTAACAAATAAGGTTTATTATCGACCATATCCCCCTCATCCTGTCCTTCTCCCTCCGGGGGCATAAGCGCTAACTTAAGAATTGACATACCAATCCCGATCCTCTATTTTGATTGGTATGAAAACAAATTATGGAATAGATGAATGGGAGCTGGTTGTTCGTTTCTTTCCCGAAGGATGGGAAGAACGCGCAAAAGAGTTAGGAGCATTAACCAGGCAAAGAAAGATAAAGTCTGCCTCCGAGCTTTTGAGATTACTTTTAATACATATAGCAAGCGGATGTTCGTTGCGCGAGGCATCTGCAAGAGCAAAACATGGTGGCATTGCTACAATTTCAGACGTAGCTCTGCTAAAGCGACTGCGTGCTTCTTCCGAGTGGCTTAGGTGGATGTCGTTTGAACTGATTTCCAAAAGGGGGATTAATTTAGAGCCCCCGAGTTGGCTGTCAAGGTTCAATGTCAGAACTGTTGATGCTTCGGTGGTATCCGAGCCTGGTTCTACTGGAACGGATTGGCGCCTTCATTACACCATGAAATTGTATAGCCTCCAATGCGATCAATTTCTAATAACACGACAAGAAACCGGAGAAAGTTTTTTAAATTTTGATATTCATAATGACGACCTGATTATTGGTGACCGGGCATATGGCCGTTTGAAAGGGATGAGGCATGTAACTGATAACGGAGGGCACTACATTGTAAGATTAAAAAACAAAGCCTTTAAAATATATGACTCAAATGGAATTGATTTTAGCATTCTAAATTCAGTAAAAAGCCTGCCTGTCGGCGAGGTGAAAGATATAGATATATATACCAGCCCCAAAGACGGCAACAAAGATAAGATACGGCTATGTATAATAAGGAAAAGCGATGAAGAAGCTGAAAAGGCTATGAATAAAGCCTTAAAGGATTGTTCCAAAAAGCAGCGCAATGTTTACCAGGAAACAATCGAACTGCATCGCTATATAACCCTCGCAACCTCTCTGCCAAAAACGATTAGTGCGTATCAAATTGCACAGCTGTATAGGATGAGGTGGCAAGTTGAAATTGCCTTTAAAAGACTAAAAAGCATAATGGGGTTAGGCCATTTACCCAAAAAGGACGAGGCATCTGCTCGTGCATGGTTGCACGGGAAGCTCTTCGTGGCAGCGTTGGTTCAGTCAATTATTGATGAGGGCACTTTTTTTTCACCCTGGGGGTATCCCCTGTGATACTGGAAAATATAGAAGTATTTGGAGGGAAACATCCTTCGCTTTTTATTTGTTGTGCCAAGCAATCAACCCGCCATTATCTCTTGGCAACTGCTTGCGTAATTGGCATGAGATAGCAAATGATTTGGCCGAAGCCCCCCGAATGAGGGAATTGCAATTGAATACCCCGCTGCCTTAAGTTAGCGCTTATGCCCTCCGGGGGAGAAGGGATGTACGCCGATTGCTTCACAGCTTACAAAAATATTGGTTCAAGCCCCGACCTCTGACCTCTGACCTCTGTCTTCCGACCTCCGACCGCTGCCTTCTGCCCTCTGAAGCCTGATTTCTGATATCTCCCGGCAATCACCTCCCAGCCCCAGTAAAAACAGCCTTGGCAGTGAGAAGAAGAATTTTCAAATCGTTGTACAGGGACCAGTTGTCGATATATTTCAGGTCGAGCTTCATCCACTCCTCGAAGCTCAAATCGTTCCGGTACGGGGCAATTTGCCAAAGGCAGGTCATGCCGGGTTTCATGGAAAGCCTGCGCCGTTGCCAGACCGAATACTCATCAACTTCCTTGGGAATAGGGGGCCTTGGTCCGACCAGGCTCATTTCGCCGCGAATCACGTTGATAAGTTGGGGAAGCTCGTCAAGGCTGGTTTTCCGAAGGAACGTGCCGATCCAGGGGATGATTCGGGGGTCGTTTTTTATCTTGAATGCAGGTCCGTCGGCCTCGTTCAACGATTCCATTTCCTTTAACATTTCATCGGCCTTGTTCACCATGGTGCGAAATTTGATCACGGAAAATCGTCGGCCATTCATACCCAGACGCTCCTGGGTATAGAATACCCGTCCCTTGGAAAAACATTTGATGGCAAAGGCGATCAGCCCAAACAAAGGTGCTGTTAAAATCAACAGAAGCCATGCTATAAACATATCCAGCATATTTTTGATGAAGATGGAACCGTGATTTGCTGGTACTACATGCAAGTACATGAAATATCTTCCTAATAAATGCACAAACTCAAATAAAAAAGCGGGTAAAAGAATTATTCTTTTAGCCCGCCTTTTATAATAGTTTTAGCCTGTAACAAACGTATTGTTATTCAGATGTCTTTTTTTGGAGCTATATCAATATGCATTTTGATAAGCTTTACGGCTAAACAGAGTCAGCCATAAAATTTTTAAATCCAAATAAAAACACCAGTTTTCAAGATACCAAAGATCGTGTTCAACTCGCTCTTTTATCGATGTGTCGCCACGCCATCCATTTACCTGCGCCCAACCTGTAATTCCTGATTTGACCAAATGACGAACTTTGTATCTTGGTATTTCTTTTTTGAATTTTTCAACAAAGTGTTCTCTTTCAGGCCTCGGACCAACAAGACTCATGCTACCAATAAAAACATTCCACAATTGGGGTAGCTCATCGATGTTTGTTTGTCGCATAAATTCTCCGATTGAAGTTATGCGATTATCGTTTTCAGTAGTCCAAATAGTGTCTGAGTCTTTTTCGTCCTGAATCTTCATGCTACGGAATTTATATATTTTAAACTCTTTATGGTTTGCGCCAACGCGTTTTTGATTGAAAAAAATTGGACCTTTTGAAGTTACTTTAATGATGATACCTAAAACTAAGAATAAAGGGGAAAGCAGAATCAATAACAGTAAAGAGATAAAAATATCAAAAGTTCTCTTTATTAAACGGTTGCTAATTAGGTTTAAAGGTTCTGACCTGATGGCAATCAATGGAATCTCACCAAGTGTAGATAGCACGGCCTTATTCCGAATAATTCGATAAAAATCAGGTACAATATGGAACCTAACTCCTTCCTGTTCGCATTTTGCAACTAAATCAAGTATGATTTTCTCCATGCGCAAAGGCTTTGCGATAATAACTTCATCAATCTGGTGTGTCTGAACAATTTCCTTAAAACGATCGAGCCCTCCTAAATAATATCCTTTAGGCATGGAATGATGGTAGTTGTCAGTGATGAAGCCATGTAAGTGATAACCGAGTTCTGGTGCATAGAGAATTTGCTTCATTACTCTTTCAGCAACATGACCACCACCAACAAGAAGAATTGATTTTTGTTGGTATCCATTTTTAACTAAATGACGACTGAGTAGGATATAGATCATACGGTAAATAGATGTAAATACGAAAGAAAACAGTAGCGAGTATAATAAAAGTTTGTCATTATGTCTAAAGTCTCCGAAATAAGCTACTAAAAAAATAATAATTGCTGTTAAAACAGAGTAACCAATAAATAGATCGAACAGGATTTGAAAAATATTAGTTTGACGAGAGAGTTTCAATATTTTGGAATTGATCGAAATAAAAAACCATGAAATTCCTATTGCCAACATTAGAAGGATAGACTTCGCTGAAACTTGCGTATGTCCATTTATATAAAAATGCACACTGTAGAAAAAAAGGTATATTGCAACTATATCTGAGATAAAAGCTATTTTAGAATTACCATTTTCCATAATTTAGCCCTTGTGAAATATTCAAGTTGAAATATTTGGAATTAGAAGATGCGTTCTGTAAAAATATATATGATTTTGATTGAAGAGCGAATCTGCTGCTTTAGAAAAAAATAAGATAATAGATCAATTCATTAAATACAAAGATATATTAACAAAATTCTAAAGTCTTATATTAAAATGGCAGTACTATTTGTCCTTAATAATCTTAATATATTCATTACTCAATTTTGATAGGATCTTTTTTTTTTGGGTTTCTTTTGGGTTTACTAATATAACATAATTTGCCAGCGACATAAGTGGTAAATCATCTATATGATCAGTGTATAATGCAAGAATTCTGAAATTGTTAAACTTTCTTCGTAAACTATGAATTTTATTTTTTCCAATACAATTGAATAGTTTGTCATTTAGAAGATAGGATGAAACCCAGTGCTTAATTCCAAAATATTTAGCAATAGCTTCAACATATGTCTCTGCCGCAGCCGTTGCAATAACAATTGTCACGCCTTTTTTTTTCCATAAAAGCATCTCTTTATAGCAAACGAAACTAATCTTAGGGATAATTAAATTCTTTAAAAAATATCTTGCCATTCTATCAGAAGATATAGGTTTTATTAGCATGACTTCTTTTTTAAATTGAGCATGATCTATTCTTTTTAGAATTCTAAGTAGACAATTGAATATAATTTTCAGCTTTTTCTTTAAATTTAATGCACTGCAATGTGAAAAAATGCAAAAACCTATCCATAAGTGAAAACTGTTGCATCTAATAATCGTTCCATCAAGATCAAAAACAACTAAATCAGTTCTTTTTTGCATCACAAGACCATGGAAATCTAACTAATGTTTGATAATACAATCTATATGAGGGCTTTACTATTGGATTTTTAGCTGTTTGCGTAATAACCGCAATTCGTATTTCAGAAAATTTATTAATTAATGAGATATTGTCGATAACTGCTTGCATTGTTTTGCCAGTATCTATTGCATCGTCAATAATCAAGAATTTGCGGTACTTCATCATTAATTTTTTATCAGATTTGCTTATTTTTACTAAGCGGGTATCTCCAGAATAAAATTTATGATTAAAAATTAAAAAATGATGTTCTATTATTCTAATATAATTATTAAACCAAGTTGGAATCGCGTTTATTAGTTTTTTTATTTTGTTTTTATTTCTAGTGTTGGGGCGGGAGCATGATACTGAAATATATTTTGCTTCCAATAGACCATTTTTTTGAATATTAGTTGAAACAATATAACCACCATTTTTTATTCCAATTACTATTTCAGGCTTATACTCCGATTCTAATATTAATTTAGATAGCCTTATTGACGCTTGAAATAAATCATTCTGACTAAAAGTTAAAATTTTCATAATCAAATAAACCTAACCTGAGCGATTCGGGTTTAAAACGAAGTAATCCAGACAAAACCCGAGAGAAAGAGACCTTTGCATAACACTATTAAAATTGGGTCGTCGGCTACTCATAGCGATTTCCTCAACCTTGCCTTCCTAACCATTTTTTTGTTTTATGACAACAATTCAATAGGTTATTAAACCTTCTCGTTGATTTTTTCCCTTGTTTGTGATAAGTATTCCTCAATATTACAACAAGTTGGAGGAATTTATGGGCTACAAATAAATGGATAATTCTCTATGCTTCGCAGACTTGGCGTTGGCAACCTCCCTAAAGCACAATCGCAGTCTCAAACTTATGAATACGCTCAATGACTCCATCGCTTGGGACCGCGTCAAACAAATCTTGATGGCTCACTATACCGTCGGTACCAGCGGTGAAAGTGCAGATGCGTACACGCCCTTGTTGCTCTTTAAGTGTATGCTCCTTCAAAAGTGGTTCCGTATCAATTCCGACCCTGAACTCGAAAATCAGATCAATGACCGATTGTCCTTTAAAAAGTTCCTCCAGCTCTCTTTCGACCGACCATCGCCCGATCATTCCACCTTCTCCAGATTCAGATCCCGTTTGTCAAAAAATGCCATGGATCAAATCAATTCAGAGATACTGCGGCAGTTCGAGGCCAAGGGATTGACCATCAATGAAGGAATCGCCGTGGACGCAAGACTCGTTAAATCCGCCAGTAGGCCGGTCAGCAACGATAAACTCAAAAAATTCAGAGAAAAACAAAATACTCCGGAAGGAAAATTGGATAAAACGGGAAACCCAAAAAGTTTTCCCGAGACCTGGATTCAAACTGGACCGTTAAAAACGACATTCCCCACTATGGTTTAAAAGAGCATGCCCCGGTTAAATGGTCTTCGAATTTAACGGGGTAAACCTCAGTGGATATCAACCACGGGTTCATCCTGGCGACCACCTTGTCTCCGGCTTCGGTCAACGATACCAACTATCTGGATTACTGTACCGTTTTCAGTAAGCATACGAAAACATACATAAAGAAAGTCTATGCTGACAAAGGATATGCCGGAAAACCGAACCGTGATTTTCTTGCGGAGAATAAAATTGCCGACGGTATTATGCGAAAGGATTCAACCACAGCAAAGCTCACGGATCTGAAAATCGAACGCAACAAGAAGATTTCCAAGGTGCGATACATTGTCGAGCAATATTTCGGGATCAGTCATCTGAAAAATAGTGCTCAACGGGCCAGGTTCCCACAGATCGATAAAAACAAATTCGATGGCTGGTATCGGCAGGCGGTCTACAATATCGCCAAGGGGCTAAAAATCCCAAAACTCGTCACCGTATAGGTGGATCGGTGCGCCCGGACAACGAATTCCGGGTTTAGCACCATTAAAAGGGGCCTCTATGAGGCGATTTGACCGGCATAAACTGCTCAAAAAATCATTTTCTCCTTAAAAGTTTGGCTCCTGATCATCATATCTTCTGAAAATTTTGCACAAAAGCCCATAATTGAAGATGGCATCTGTTTTTCAAAGCTCTCGCTTGTTTTAGGATAAAATTTGTTATGTACAAAGTTGTTTTTGATGGGCTATTAAATAGTCGCACAAATGCTCATTTTAAATTAGCAAAATGTTGGGGGCACTACACTAAGGTGGACCCCATTGGTCGGACAGCCTGACGGGTGAGATAAGCTATAAGAAAAAAAATTAAAATGAAAAACACGGCCGTCAGCTCGCCTCGGAAAACGGACGGGGTAGACCAAAGTAAACCTCATCCGGGGTTTTGTCGTCAAGAGAAGAATGGCCTCTTATGAAATTATAGTACTGAATCCAATCGGCAAGTCCTCGCCGGAGTGCTTTGCCGCCCTCAAACGAATGAAGGTAAATAAACTGGTGCTTAAGAGTCCACCATAGCCGTTCCACAAAGATATTATCATGGCAGCGACCTCGGCCATCCATGCTGATGGCAACGTTGTTGTCTTTGAGTAATTGAGTGAATTCTTTACTGGTAAACTGGGTCCCTTGGTCGGTATTGAAGATTTCGGGGGGACCAAGTCGGCAGAGCGCTTCTTCCAGAGCATCGACGCAGAAGGTCGAATCCAGGGTGTTGGAAATCCGCCAGGATAGAATCTTGCGGCTGTACCAGTCCATAATCGCCACAAGATACATGAACCCCCTATCCATGGGGATATAGGTGATGTCGGTAGCCCAAACCTGATTGGGCCGGTCGATGGTCAGATTCCGAAGCAGATAGGGATACACTTTATGCTGGGGGTGAGGTCTGCTGGTATTAGGCTTGGGGTATACCGCCTCGATTCCCATCAAGCGCATCAACCGTTGTATCTTTTTTCTGCTGGCATTGACGCCTTGACGCTTCAGTTGGCGACGGATCGTCCTGCTCCCGGAAGATGGGTTTTCAAGATACAATTCATCGATCTTTCGCATCAGGTCCAGATCCTCCTGCTTTATAGGCTAAGGTGGACCCCATTGGTCGGACAGCCTGACGGGTGAGATAAGCTATAAGAAAAAAAATTAAAATGAAAAACACGGCCGTCAGCTCGCCTCGGAAAACGGACGGGGTAGACCAAAGTAAACCTCATCCGGGGTTTTGTCGTCAAGAGAAGAATGGCCTCTTATGAAATTATCTATAGAAACAAAATTCAGTTGGAACCAATAAATTCAATTGGTTAAGCTAAATTTATCTGCAATACCTATTCAAAAAGAGGGTGGATCGAAACGATGACTTCTCAGGTTCATATACTTCTAAAAAGCTTATATTATTGTGATATAATAGAACATTATGTTGATCATATTAAAACTCTTAATTGATGTTTGACGAGTAAAATCACAGTACAATTTGATTAAGTAATGCATTAAAACCCTGTATAACAGGATTTGTGCAATACTTTGTCAGCGACCTTTAGTACCCCAACCGATCACTGTCTGGGAGCCCTATTGGCGGAGCTTTAGATAATCTTGACTGAATGATGTGCTTGTAAACAAAGAGCGTCCAACTGGCTACAAATGGTAAAACTGTATTCAAATCCAACTGAATTTTGGGACAATAGGAAATTATAGTACTGAATCCAATCGGCAAGTCCTCGCCGGAGTGCTTTGCCGCCCTCAAACGAATGAAGGTAAATAAACTGGTGCTTAAGAGTCCACCATAGCCGTTCCACAAAGATATTATCATGGCAGCGACCTCGGCCATCCATGCTGATGGCAACGTTGTTGTCTTTGAGTAATTGAGTGAATTCTTTACTGGTAAACTGGGTCCCTTGGTCGGTATTGAAGATTTCGGGGGGACCAAGTCGGCAGAGCGCTTCTTCCAGAGCATCGACGCAGAAGGTCGAATCCAGGGTGTTGGAAATCCGCCAGGATAGAATCTTGCGGCTGTACCAGTCCATAATCGCCACAAGATACATGAACCCCCTATCCATGGGGATATAGGTGATGTCGGTAGCCCAAACCTGATTGGGCCGGTCGATGGTCAGATTCCGAAGCAGATAGGGATACACTTTATGCTGGGGGTGAGGTCTGCTGGTATTAGGCTTGGGGTATACCGCCTCGATTCCCATCAAGCGCATCAACCGTTGTATCTTTTTTCTGCTGGCATTGACGCCTTGACGCTTCAGTTGGCGACGGATCGTCCTGCTCCCGGAAGATGGGTTTTCAAGATACAATTCATCGATCTTTCGCATCAGGTCCAGATCCTCCTGCTTTATAGGCCTTGGGCGGTAATAGTAAGACGAACGGTTAACGTTCAATATTTTGCACTGCCTGGAAATGCTCAGCTTCCGATTCTTCGGCTCAATCATCGTTTTGCGTTGCCTTGGAGTCAGCTGCCGAGCTTTCGTGATAAAAAATCGTTTTCCACTTTCAATTGCCCGATTTGCTTATAGAGCTCGTCGGTTCGGGCTTCTGTCTGTTTCCTGGTTTTGTGATTTTTATCGAAGATGTCAGCGGCGCCTTCCAGCATTTGCCGCTTCCAGTTGGAAACCATGGTAGGATGGATTCCAAACCGACTGGCTATCTGTGCTGCGGTTTCATCGTTTTGGATAGCGGCCAGAGCCACTTTTGCCTTGAACTGTGGACTGTGTGTTTTGCGCTTCTTACCCATTGTCAGATCCTCCTGTTTTTTGGTCTGACTTATAGCTTATCACACTGTCCAGTTTTTGGGGTCCACCGCAGGCCTTGGGCGGTAATAGTAAGACGAACGGTTAACGTTCAATATTTTGCACTGCCTGGAAATGCTCAGCTTCCGATTCTTCGGCTCAATCATCGTTTTGCGTTGCCTTGGAGTCAGCTGCCGAGCTTTCGTGATAAAAAATCGTTTTCCACTTTCAATTGCCCGATTTGCTTATAGAGCTCGTCGGTTCGGGCTTCTGTCTGTTTCCTGGTTTTGTGATTTTTATCGAAGATGTCAGCGGCGCCTTCCAGCATTTGCCGCTTCCAGTTGGAAACCATGGTAGGATGGATTCCAAACCGACTGGCTATCTGTGCTGCGGTTTCATCGTTTTGGATAGCGGCCAGAGCCACTTTTGCCTTGAACTGTGGACTGTGTGTTTTGCGCTTCTTACCCATTGTCAGATCCTCCTGTTTTTTGGTCTGACTTATAGCTTATCACACTGTCCAGTTTTTGGGGTCCACCGCACACTGCTTTAAATTTGATTTTTTATGATAAAAATATGATGGATTATTGTAGTATAGCCTAAGTCAATTTAACAATTAACAGCTGACTATATTGCGAACCAACCTTTAGTGAAGTCTCAGTAGAAGCTACTATAGATAGCTTAACTCTTGCGTTTTGAATGCTATTCTGAAGAGTAAATCGAAAGGGAATTGTTTGCACTTTTGAAATGACTTGTATTTGTGTAGTCATTATTTTTACTGAACTAAAAATGCTAGAGCCATCATCATGTCGAAGATGTATTGCTACCGTTTGGCCGGTCATCGCTGCTGCAGCATCAACGGTTAAGAAACCTTCTATGAGAAAAAGACCATTGTCTGCACCAAAAGAATAAATGCCAGTTGCTGTATTATAGCGTCCAGACTTATTTATTTCTGCAATGTTGAAAATGATGTCCGTAAGCACTGTTGAAATTTTAGTAGCATTAGTCAGGATTGCAATAGCGCAAGTTGGACTTAAAGTATCATCCCCAATAACGCACGAACCAGTTAAATCCGTTACAAAATTGCTTTCTCCATCCGCTGTGCCGATAGTAACATTGGTTGTTCCATTGGATAAATGATGCATATGCTCTACCCTGCAATAGGATGCTTGTGGGTTGAACTCAAAAAGAGTCAAGCTTGGGTTAGATGTTTGTTGTGAGTCTCTTACATAAGGCTGATCAATACAATTATTAAAAGAACTCATTCCTGGCGAACCACCAAATTTTACGAGTACCGGAGCAATCATCTCACCACCATTAAAAGCTTCACCGGTTTCTGCAGTAATCAGACGAGAGTTTTCTATTGAACAATTATAGGCGTGTTCAAACCACACGTTATTTACTGCGTTTCGATCGAATTCTGTAGAAACAAAAGTGCAGCTACTTAACTGACTATTAATGGCTGACAACGATTTCGTTAAACGCAATCCAACACCTCCATTATATGATATGGAGCCATGCAACCATAAAACATTTGGAGAAGTAAGCTGTACGCCACCATTTAAATTGTTATTCACCCAAGTTCCAATAGCCGAAAAGCTCCCAGAAAAACGTGTTTGCCTAATCCCCCATCCATGATTCTTTGCAAACCTACAGCTAATAATTACAGGAGCAACGTTTCCGTAGCTGTCATCTCCTGCCGCATCTAAAGAATTATCTGCTGGGACCTCCCATCCGTTCCCTGTCATATTATGCACATACACATTTTTCCATACTGGTTGCCATGCGCCATCGAATCTGATGCCATTGACATTGGCGGAATGGAGACATGATCCGTCTAATTCTATATCGGTTAAATCTGCTCCGTATCCAAAGGACAGTGCAGCAGCCTGATCAACAGTTTGACTATGCCTTACAACATAAGATCCAGTAAACTCAGCAATAGGTTTAATTACCGCTGGTCCAGTAAGGGATGTAGACTTGCGGTGACTATTAAGACTGGTGTCAGAAAGCTCAATGGTTTTAGATATCGGGTAAACTCCATACGTTAAGTGTATATTTTTACAAAGCGAAAGCGCCCATGCTATGCTACCAAGCTCATTGATATCCATATAATCAACAATTGATGGGTCTGGAAAAATTTCTATTTTAAAAATATTACCTTTATTATCAAAAGCTTTGATTGCTCGTGTTATACCTGATACATTAACAATGCAAGCATTGCCTATAAAAAATGAATCAGAGTTAGCGTAAGTTTGAAGCATCTGCCATCGGCTCCTTAGACTGTCGTAGTAAAAATGCACGGCAAATGCTGGCATGAAAACCAATACAAATGCGAGAAAAAGATATAGGATTTTAATTTTTCTCATATTAATCCGGCAACTAAATCGAAGGAATAATCCACTGGCATGCCGGTGGTATGAAAAATGGCTATGCCGGTGATTAGTGCCAAGAAACAAAAAATTACCTGATTATATCGAATTAAAGGGAGCTTGATCGTATGACGCACAATATTTCGGTTTCTTTGGGTGGGTATCGAAGTCCTCCCCTAAATCTGATATAATCAGCATTATTTTTATTTATTTGATTTTAATCACATATGGATTTAGTTTTTTGATTAGCGAAAATATTATTATAGATGAAATAAGGTAGTTACCATTTCCGTAACCTATCATTGAAGTGATTGGAAAAAATAAAATAACAAAACAAAGGTAGCAAGAAATTATACAGCTGATAAGTGAACCGGTTACTGAAAAATAGTTTATAGATCTTTGAAAAATATATCCTATAATAAGACAATAAAATAATCCAAAAAAACCGAAATCGAAATAAAAATTCCCAAATGCTGATAGATATATACCTTTATAATAAAAAAAATTCCAAAAATTTAAATTATTAGGATGATAGAAATTATAGATTTTATGTAGTGTAGGAAAGTTAAAAATTCCATAAGTATAGCGCCAATTTCCTGTGGTTAGTGATGCTTGAAAAGAAAAAAGCCCATGTTGCAAGTATCTTATGAAAGATAATGAATACGCAGTTAACATGTTTGCATCATAAATAAATTTAGATGAAATTTTTAAGCTTTTTGAGTATTCAGAGTGTTTAATCGAATCGTATACATTTCTATGCTGTGCTTGAAATCTTTGATGAAGTACTAAAGTTGATAAACTAAAAAGAATCATCCCGTATAAGAAAGTTTTGAAAATAGTTGTTTTAATATTTTTAGAATTAAGGAAGTTAAAAGAAGTGAAAATACCAAATGAAGTTAACAAAACAAAACGTTGACCATACATCAATGCATCTAAAGACGGAAGCCAAAATAGTATTCCGTACCATTGATTGATATTATTTTTTAATTTATTATAAATGAAAGGAAATATACAAAGGAATAAAAAAGGTGAGGTTAAAAAGCCAATAGTTGTACTTCCATAATCTGCCAAAACATATAAATTTTGATGAATATTAGAAAAGGAAATGGATGCGCCTCTACTTACTTTGTCATAAATACGTAAACAAAAAGCAGCAGCTCCCAAATATGCTGAAATATTTACTGCTTGGTTGTCTCTAATATAAAGAATAAAATGATGTTTTTTTAAAATGTTATACTTTTTCTTATTGCCAATCATGATACCAATTAATACAAAAATATAGCATAAAAATATCCAGAAAATAGTGCGATATTCTAAAGGAAAAAATGAATCAGCGCTAAGACTTAGCATTACTGTAAAAATAATTGATGCTATTGTAGTATAAACCGCAAACCTCATTTACTGTATACCTTATGAGTAAAAATTATTGCTTGTTTAATAGACTCTATGTTAGCATCTTCTAAAACACCGTCCATTCTAAATGGTTGATGCCAAAAGCAATTAAACGTTCCATTATATAATGTTTCAAAAAAATCGATAACTTTTTTATTGTCATATTCGGAATCTATTTTTTTTGATCTTAGAAAGTTATCTAAATCGGAATATGTATTTAGTTTTGATATCCCAGGATACTCAGAAAAATACACGGTGTTAAAAACAGCACTTTTACGACCGTGCAGAGCTGCTTCAAAAGAGCCTGTACCAGCAATAGTAATAACACCGTTAGATTTTTGAATCGCATCATTTGCTGATATATCTAAGTTTAATAACTGGGTATTGGGAAGAGCTGTAATTTTTTTAAGCATACTTATTGGAGTAGATCCTAACCCATTCGGGTGCAGTTTTACATAAACAACAGATTTGTATGGTAAACGTAAAGCTATTTGCCTAATGAGTTCGTATTGGTTTGAAAAAAAAGTTGCCGTAGTGTCAGGAGTTACCTCTGGTTGGATATGAAGCAGAACTAAAAAAAAATTGTTGGACAAATGATTGACACCAAATTTTGATAAATAATATTTGTTTAGTTTAGCATGTATGATATTTTTTAAACGGAAATAAAATTTATTTATTATATTTTCTCTACAATCGCAAAAGTCTAAGTTCTTTAAGTTGTAGAAGATTCGATGAAAAGTATTACTGTCAATATTTTTTCTAAGTTTCTCACCAAAGTTTTTATTTATGTCCACACTTTTACGTTCGCTATAAAGCTTAAAAATTTCATTAAAATCCAATTCATTGCATTTGCAATTAGAAATGCGACGAATAATTTCGATGTCATGATTAATATTAAAAAAAGCTAAACGAGGCTTTGGAAAAACGTAGACATTCATTGGAAGGAAATAATTGATTTTTAACATTTTACAAAAACCGTAGCTAAGAATTTCCCAGCCTAGCGAAAGTTCACCAATTACTGTTTTTGGCGTTTCATTTTTAATTATTTCCTTAAATTTTAACAGATAGCCATTATAAATTTTTTTAAGTTTTTTTTTATCTGTATTGAACCTATCAAGATACAATGCTCTCGATAAGGTAATTCCAGTTTGCTTTTCAATATTAACATAGATATTATCCAATTCGGGGGTGCTTTCTTTGAGTTCTCTAAAATCTATAAAGAATTTATGCGGAATTGGTGACTTATTGAATTTTTTTTTATTGAAATATAAAATGCCGGCTTGAAAATCGGAATTCATAAAAGATAATGCAATTTTTTCATGAAGCATTGTTAATGTAGTAGCGACATCAATAATTAGAATGTCCATGTCATGTTTGTCTCCCTATAAATGCTAAAAATACTTCTTTTTAAAAATTCATAAACATTTATATTTTACGGTTTTCCAGATTAATATAAAAGTAAAAGAAAGTGAAAGTGAAATGGGTATAACTTTGGCACCAAATTGATGCCCTAAAATATATGAAATTAAAAGAAAAAAAATGAGAGCAAATAATTGGCTAAAAACAATTGGTCCATCATTATCTTTGGCATATAAGGCCATATGAGGAATGTGGCTTATACCATAAATAAAAGTTGAAATTAGAAGCCATTTAAATAGATAAAAATTATCTTGAAATGTGGGTTTATTAATCCATTCAATAACTACTATCCCAAATAAATACGCAAAGATTGTTAATAAACAGGTAACTACAAATATGTTTATTGAAAGAGACTTGATAATAATATCAAATGATTCAGATGTATTATGTTTGGCAGCACTAATAAGTTTTGGATAGAAAAAAACAACTACACCTGCATCTAAAAAGGAAATGACAGAAGTCGATAGATTAGCGTATAATACATAAGCACCTAAAATGTCAGAATTTCCAAATGCTCCCACTAAATATTTATCAAAAGTTAATAAACCTCTAATGGAAATTACACCTATAAGCATAAATAATGCTACTTTAATCCCTTTTGTGATCCAATTCCAATCAACTGGACCGTAAGTAGGTAAACCGCATCCTTTTCTTAAAAATAAAATGCCTATAATAAGTGATGCAAATGATCCTATACACCAAAAACTTAAGATAAATGATATATTTCGAAAAAATGGTACGTACCATAATAGTAAGATAGTAATTAAACACCAAAGACCGCTCCTCAAAAAAAGCACAATGCTAGCTTCTAATTGCATAGATAACGCAATTAAGTATCTGTTAATTTCTTGAGAGATATGTTCAAAAGGTAATAAGATATAAAACCAGTATATTAAGCTCCATGGTAAAAAATTGAAGATAAAAACCAACAAAAATAAAGGTAAAATGAAAACATAAACAAAAATGTAAAATACAAAAATGTTGCGCAAAATTGTTTGGCGATAGAAAGGATTTGCAGATATAAATGACCGGGTAGAATATGTATAAAATTCAAAACCAATTATAAAAATGGCATACAATAAAGTTGCTGAAAAGATACCATAAAGACCTAAATCACTAGGCTTAAGAAATTTACCTATAAAAAAAATAAGGGCAAACTTACTCAACAAAGTCGCAGCCCTAAGAAACGTATTAACAATTTGAAGAAAAGTTTGGTAATTAATAATATTCACAATGAAAGCCGCGCTAAAAATATCCGGTAAAACATATTGACCTATGTAAAAAATATATTATGGAAAAATGATTATCATTTTAAATGTGGATCATATTAGAAAAATAGATACAAACCAATAGTGTCAATTCTAAATTGATTGGAAAAGTGCTATAAATATCCTCTTGCACGATCAAATTCTTCCGGTCTTCCAACATCGATCCATTCATTATCTAAATTATAAGTTGCAATATTTTTATTTTTATTAATGCATTTCTCAACAATTTCAGGCATTGTAAAAAAAGAGTTTGGTGGAACATACTTTATAACAAAGGGATCGATGACATATATTCCAGCATTTACTTGCCAACTTAGAGATGGCTTCTCTATAATATTAGTCAAATAATCATTTTTATCTGAATTAATAACACCAAATGGAACTGTATGAGTATATGAATTGGTAGCTATAGTTGCAGCTGCGCATTTACTGGTGTGGAAATCCAACATGGCTCCAACATCAAATTGCGTGATTAAATCACCATTCAACACTAAAAGAGGGTTATTAATTGTCTGCGGTAACAATGAAAGTGCCCCACCAGTACCTAAAGGTTTTGTTTCAAGTAAATAATCAATAGTACACCCAAATCTTTTCCCATCATCAAAATAATCTGTTATTTGCTCTGCCAAGTAATTAACAGAGATATAAATTTTAGTAATTCCATGACTTATAAGATGCAAAATCAATCTTTCCAAGATTGGCCGACCAGCTACTTTCAACATAGGTTTAGGTGTTGTTTCAGTAAGAGGCCTTAAACGAGTACCTTTTCCGCCTGCCATTATTATTGCCCAATTATCTCTATTGATACGGCCTATAAGCTTGTGCAGCAGATGTAAGCCTATGAACCTTTTTTGATTGTCGACAATGGGTATTTGATTAAATTTTCTGGCTTGCATTATGTCAAGAACCTCAGCTCGGCCGATATTTTCAGATACATAATAACTGTTTCGATTAATAATATTAAATATCGTATCATTAAGTGTATAACCACTAAGCAGTGCACGGCGAATATCACCATCGGACACAGTGCCGATTAAAATTCCGCCATTATCTACCGCTACAGCGATTCCTGCTGCAGATTTATCGATAACCTGGAGGCATTCTATAATTGAAATATCTGGACGTACACAATTTAGTTCCATAGCTTTTATCCGCAATCTTTATTTGTGAAATTAATTTAGTACTTTTCAATATTATCAATTAAAGCAAGTGCATATAAATCATCTATATAATTATATTTAGATGAATGAGAACTATCCATGACACTCTTTAGAAAATCATGAACCTCTTCAATATAAGGGTTTTCAATGATATTGTCTGAATATCTGTTATTACTGATTATCTGTTCGCTATCATAGATTGTAGACATCTGACTTGCTTCAATAGAATATTCACGCAAAGAATCTGGAGTTCCATTCCATTGCCAGTAAAAATCTTCAGAATATACCTCTAAAGACCTTGTTGCCTTCCTAGTAATACAATCTATGGAGATACTTCCCATATTTCCATTTTCATGTTTAAAAACCATATGAATTGTGTCAGGATAATCTATTTTCAAAAACGAATGTTTGTTTTTAATGACATGAAACTCCTTCACCCCGCCAAAAGCTTTAATAATCCAAGGGAACTCTATAGCCATTAGCTCTCTGCATGCATTTGTTTGCTTGTCAAACACAAAAAAATTTTGATACTTTTCCCACGGGTGCCAGTCAGGAAGGTATTGGCCAACATGATATCTGTAAGAAAAGCCCTTTTTACCATTAATCTTGCTTAATAACCAAATGATTTCTTTCCTATAAAGAAAAGTAGATGATAAAAAGGCAACCTTGCCTTTCTTTTGAGAGGTGTTTATAATTTCACGATATTTGCTAGTTGATAAATTGATCTCAGAAAAAGTATGAGCGTTATTTTGCAATGAATACAAAACAATATTAGAATGGGATAGGGGAGGGGTACAGACAAAAACAATATCAGGACAAAAAATATCAAATGCACCCTTAAAATTGTTATCTACCTGGATACCATATCTGGTCATTACCTCAACCAATCGATCTTCCCTTTGATCTATCCCCAAAATACGGATATTTGGATATTCTGATTGTAATATACGAATGCGTCGTTTTCCCATCGATCCTAAACCGGCAACAATCGCTTTCATTATTTACTCCTGTAGCAGAAATCATTTTAAAAAAAACTTCCTATTTACCAGCTTTTTTTATTAGAAATTCTGCAAACTGAAAATCGAGTTCTGTATCGATATCAACTGCGCGTTCCTCAGGGACCACAACAGCTTTGACGTTACCATCAAATAGAGACTTTGAATTTAATATAAATTCAGGCTTTGCAGCATAAGCAACTGTAGTCATATCATAAATAGTTGGCGCTAACTGCCGACAGTTGATTACTTTTTTAGAAGGGAGAGCTATGTGAGCATATCCAGTTTCATCTATAACAACCATATTGAATGATGGATGGCGACTCGCTTTTTTAACGGTAATTACTAAATCGGTACCTGGATTATTTACCAACATTGATATGCATTTATCCACATCTTTAACGGATCTTAAAGGAGAAGTCGCAGGAAGTGATATAAATACATCTATAGGTTTTAAATTTTCATTGCTCAACTGTTTTAAAGCATGTTGCCAGGCCGCCCATTCTGGGCTGTTATCCTGTGACAACTCCATAGGCCTCATAAAAGGAATTTCAGCACCGTAACGACTTGCAATTTCGGCAATTTTATAATCATCAGTGGAGACGATTATCCGCTTTATCCATTTACTTCGACGCCCGGCATCAATAGAATGTGCAATCAATGGTTTACCATCAAGAGGTCGGATATTTTTTCCCGGAACACCTTTTGAGCCACCCCTTGCAAAAATAAAAGCAACAATGTTCAGATCTTTTTCCATGTTCTTTCTTTAGATGACCTTTCGGCTGCTTCAATAAGTTTTAGCACAGACTGCCCTTGTTCAAATGTGCAAGCAAGTTCCGTGTTATCTTGGAGAATTGCCTCGTGTTGACTTTGGTATGTCATGTCTCTTTCGACATAATAATGTTTAACTTCTTTATCAGAAGAAATAGTATTGGCAATCAGATCCGCCTTAATAGTAAACTTTTTACTGTTAATGATCAATTCACGTCTAGGAACTCTATCGAGATAGTTTACCTGCAAAGATATAACTGGACATTTAAACGACTCAATTAGAAA
The DNA here is from genome assembly GCA_963668455.2 of uncultured Desulfosarcina sp. GTDB lineage: Bacteria > Desulfobacterota > Desulfobacteria > Desulfobacterales > Desulfosarcinaceae > Desulfosarcina. The sequence continues at coordinate 373,037 of CAXXOY010000003.1, read as the reverse complement.
ACAAAAAACATCATCACTGTCAATATCAAGATGACTGAATTTGCCACCATAAGCAGTTATATATTTACAACCACCAGTTAGCCAGTTTATATAATCAAGTTCATGGCTTAAATCTCGGAGAACACCACCACCGGATTTTTTTGAAGAAGAATAGCATTTCGTATAATCAATTGAGGGTCGCCAATCTGGAAGATATTGACCACAATATGCATGAATAGAGTAAACAGGATTATCTTGGATTAAATCTCGAATATCCTGGATAATAGGATGGAATCGAAAATTATATGCCACAAAAATATCAAGTGTATTAAGGTTATTTATTTCGTAAGGTTTGTCAAAAAGAGGCTTTTCGATAAGGACACGACCTTTATATCCAGTATTAATTAGCTCAATCATAGAATGAAAATGGTCACATGTTCTATTGGCAATAATGACATAATTACAAAAGTAAGCTGAAATTGCAGCTTTGATATTTTTAAATGACCTAAACCGAGACTGGCTGCGATGGGTTACAAGTGAAACGTCATGGCCCAGTTTATCCAAAATTCGGGCATGCCTTTCTCCAATAGAACCATAACCGATAATAAGGCATTTCATATTTATTAACCTTGTCGATAATTTGATCTTAACAAATCAGGCATAATTAGCCATTTTATTTGCCTTACAAGGCCTTGATCATCGTTTCGGCCACCCCAAAAAAAGCTTGTAAAAATATATAATAAATCTAGACAGTTATGATTTACTAGAATATATACTCAAAGTATGACTTTAATATCAAGACCGAAACACGTTGGTCAAGAGAGGAAGTTGCCGAAATATTAGCCAGTTATGAGTCGGCATGCCATGGTCCGTCAAGTTTCCGAGAACTTGCGGAACAACTCCAAATACCTCGCTCAACGCTTCAATATTGGATAGAACGAAAGGAGACTATCGATACCGAGTTAGAGGTCAAGGACTTTTTCGAATCTCCCGCAGGAACAGCCTTTTTGCACCGGTTGGTAATGGCCGCCTATTTTGTTGTAACCCTTTTAGGCCCTGGCAGTATTCGGCAAGTATGCCAATTTTTGGAACTTACGGGACTCGACCGGTTTGTTGCCGCTTCGTACGGATCTCAACAAAAGGTATCGGCCAATATCGAGAATGCGGTGGTCGAATTCGGAAAAGAGGAGGCCGTGAGTTTGGCAACGGAGATGACACCGAAAGAAATCACGGTCTGCCAGGACGAGACCTTCCATCCGGAACCCTGTCTGGTCGCCATCGAACCGGTGTCCAACTACATTGTCATGGAAAAGTACGCCGATGGAAGAAAGGGCTCCGATTGGACAAAGGCCATGAACGAGGCACTGGAGGATCTTCCCGTAAAGATCGTACAATCCGCCAGCGACGAGGGCACGGGGATAGCGAATCATGTTAAAAATGCATTGGGTGCGCATCATTCACCGGACCTGTTTCATATCCAGCATGAACTCGTAAAAGCGACCAGTGCCCCACTTGCCAGCAAAACGAAAAACGCGCAATTGGTTTTGGAAAGGTCTTCCGAAGTGGTGAACCGGAATATGGATCGGCAAGTCGCTTATCGAAATAATAAGAATCGGCGAGGGCGAGCCCCCGATTTCGAAAAGAGAATCGATAACGCCCTGGAGAAAGAAAACGCGGCATTGAAATCGTTTGAAATTGCCAAGTCCCATCAAGAACGGATGCGGAATGCCATCCGTGGGATTGGCGACGCTTATCATCCGGTGGATCTTGAGACGGGAAAGCTAAGAGACACCCGAACGGTCGCCGAATCGATCAGTCACTGTTTTCATGAAATCGAAACCGTGGCTTGCCAGGCAGAATTATCCAGTGCAAGTTTCAAAAGGATCGTCAAAGCCCGAAAGGTGGTTGTGGACATGATCGCCACGGCTGCGTTTTTCTTTTCCACGATCCGAACGAAAATAGAAGCGTTGTCCCTATCCTCCACGGTGGAGACCGCAGTATTGGAGATGTTGATTCCTGCGATCTATATCGGTCTGGTTGCGGACAAGGCCCCAACAGCAGATGACCGCGAACGTCTGCGAGCTAAATCCGATGAGATACTCAATTCGCTAAATGGTGGCGACACACCTTTTGCGGGACTTGCCGACGATGAACGGATGGTTATCGAAAACGTTGCGCGAGAATGCGCGGAACTGTTTCAGCGTTCCAGTTCGTGCGTTGAAGGCCGTAACGGTCAGTTATCTCTTCGCCATCATGGCTTGCATCGCTTAAGCAACAGAAAACTATTCGCGCTGACCACGGTGCATAATTTTTTCATCAAACGCAGGGATGGGACAACCGCAGCGGAACGCTTTTTCGGTAAGAAACCAAAAGACCTCTTTTCGTTTCTTTTGGAGAAGGTGGATCTTCCGGGCAGACCGGCAAAAAAACGCCACGTTTACGAAGAGAAAACACCTCTCATTATTGGAGCTTAGCCAATGTGGCCGAAACGATGATCAAGGCCCCTTACAACGTTTCTATATTTATCTCATTGATCCAAGAATAACAAAATTTTAGAGAGCTTGAAAATGATATAATAAGTGTATACAACTGCAAACAGGTAAGATCAGTTCTTTTGACGAAAATTAAATGTAACAATATTGAAAAATACTATTTCACTATTATGTAGCTATTTTAAAAATTAAGTTTGGTAAAAATAAAGCTGTACATGATATTAAATCTCAACATAAATCAGGATTATCTAAATTTCATGACTTATGAATAATTACTACCAATAATATTCATTTAATAAAGAAGAATTTTAAACGCTCAAGTTATAAAATTTTTTCTTTAAAGAATTCTTTATATTAAACGATTTCAGTTTTTCAATTATTAAATTGGATGTTCCCTCCTTTTCAAACGGAATAGGCATATTATTGATAGATTGACGGAAAGTAGATTGCATAATTGAAAAAATAGCATTTTTTATCGATGTTGCATCAGGTTCACAATCCACAATGCTATTAGTCCTTACCCGCCCTTTCTGTCTATCTCCAATGTTGACTGTCGGTACCTTCATCGCCGGAGCTTCCATGATGCCACTGGAACTGTTACCTATTACTGCAATACAATTTTTCATAGCGGAAAGATATTTTAAATATCCCAAAGAAGGCGTTGCCATGCATCGATCTGGGTGTAAAAACTGATACTCTCGAATCATTTTATTGATTAAATTTCCATCAGTGTCAGCATTGGCAAAAGTAAAAATACAATTGATATTGGGAAATTGATTCAACGCTGTTGTCAATTGGCAAAATTGAGCTGCGGCAGTATTATTCTCAAGAGTGACGGGATGAAATGTAATTAGAAAAAAGGGCTTATCTAAATCGAAACCGATCAATCTGGCCAATTCTTCTTTCTCTAAGAGTTTTAATTGCCTTATATTCTCTATGGATAATGCTCCAACATTAAAAACTCGGTTTGGTGCTTCCCCAAGCTGAATAATCCTGTTCCGATAAGTCTCGCATGATGCGAAGTGGAGATATGCCATTTTTGAAATAGAATGTCTAAACGCTTCGTCAATGGCACCTTCCGTGGTCTCACCACCATGGATATGCGCAATGGGTATTCGGCAAACCGTGGCAGCCGCAGCACAGCAGAAAGATTCAAACCGATCGCCGAGAATGACCAGTATATCCGGCTGTATTACTTTCAAGGCTTGGCCATATCGACTTATTGCAACACCCATTGAATTACAGATTCCTGCCGGAGAGTCATCGTGCAGTTCGATATCAACGCAATGGTCCAATGGGTAGCCATCTGCCTGAATCTCATTAACGGTCATTCCCTGGTCCGCAACCAAATGGGTACCGCTGACCAACAGCTGCAAAGATAATTCGTGGCTGTTGTCTATTTCTCTGATCAGATTCCTGAGAAGCCCATAATCTGCACGCGTGGATGTAAACACACATATTTTACGCATCAATCAACTCGTCTTGGGAGTAAGCCCGGTTTGATTTTTTACCAAGCATTTTATACCACTGCATGGGACTAATACCACTGCCCGGCCGTTTTACTGTCAAGTTTTCTTCAGTGAACACTTCACCATCAGCAATTGCTCTGGCAGCGACAATACTTTTACGGGCAATTGCAATGTTTGCCACTTCGCTATGACTATGTTTTTTTATGCCATTTCCCAAGGCTATCTCTATGTTTCTAATACTTTGAATCATAACGCTTAATTCCTTTGGTTCCAATGATGCTTTGTGGTCCGGCCCCGGCAGGTTTCTGTCCAAAGTAAAATGCTTTTCAATTACCGTAGCCCCCAACGCAACTGCTGCAATGGGTACCTCTACTCCTATGGTATGATCAGAATAGCCTACTTGTATTCCTGGAAAAGCTTGCTGAATGGTTAACATGGCCCGGAGATTCACATCCTGCATTGGGGTTGGATACTCTGTATTGCAATGGAGTACAGTAATATTTTTTCGTGATGTGCCTTCATTTTCAAGGATGTCCAGAGCATCTTCTATTTCCCCAAGATCAGCCATTCCAGTGGATAAGATGACTTGCTTTTTGAATGACCCAATTTTTTTTAAATAAGTAATATTGGTGATATCCCCAGAAGGAATTTTCCAAGTGGTCAGACCAATTCCCGCAAGCAAGTCAATAGTGGTTAAATCAAATGGGGTTGAGAGAAAATCAATTTGCTTTTCTCGACAATAAGTCATTAATTTTTTATGGGAATCCAAATCCAACTCGAGTTTTTTCAGCATGTCGAACTGACTTTCATCTGAGTCACTGGTTGCTTTCTGGTAATTAGCTTTTGAAGCGGTTCTAGTTACAAGCGTTTCCGCACGAAATGTCTGAAATTTTATGGCGTTCGCGCCAGCTTTGGTAGCCGCGTCAACCATTTGCAACGCAAGTTCCATATTGCCATTGTGGTTAACACCAGCTTCAGCAATGATAAAAACCCTCATGTTTTAATCCTGTATAGTTATTTTTACTTTTCGATAATAAAAATGTTGAAAAATCAATCCATCTTTATTTAATATCAATCTTTGGGCGAAGACGATCACCTGCCCGAAGATTACGCCCTTTTTTTTTATATTCCAAAATCTCGATCATTGTATCTTTTGTTTTTACGAAAACGCTTTTCTTTGATGTATATAACACAGCACCAGGAATACCCTTGAATACATGGGCCATAGGAACAATCGCTGCTTTATTGATGCAGATCTCATCATCTTCTAACATACATCTTGCCATCGGGCCGGGTTTGCATATGGCACGAATGAAATTAAAGATATCTCTGGTATTTTGATTCCAATCTAAATTTTCATCTCCTGCTTTTCGCTGGGAACAATACATGCCAATAGGGTGGATGGTTTCTTGATGAATTCGTTTAGCGTTGCCTGACGATATTTTTTTAACAGCACCATATAGAATAGTAGGGCACTCTTTGATCGCTTTGTCCAACAGTGTAGAATAATTATCAGAATCCGTTATGGGAAATATTTTCTGATCTATTATATCCCCAGTATCGATGCCTTCATCAATATAATGGACCGTTATACCAAACTCTTTTTCATCGTTGATCAATGCCCAGTTCAAAATATTGCGGCCCCTGTAAAAAGGAAGCATTCCTGCATGGCAATTAACCGTTCCAAAAGACGGAAGCTCAAAAGTTCTCTTTTTGAAAATCTGATTAAAACTCATTGAAATAAACAAGTCGGATTGATGAGAGGACATCCAATCTAAAAATGCATCTGAGTTTATATTTTCATTGGTTACCCATGGAATATGATTTTTCTCTGCAAGATTTATGAGTACAGGATCTGGATGATCATTCCTTACAACCACGAACTGAATTTGGATCATGGGATCACTGCAAAATAACTCAAAAGCCCCATGTGCCCATTCTCCATCTCCAAAATAGCCAATTTTTAATTTATTTTGCTGTGAGAACAGATAGCTTTGATTGTGTTGTGAGATAGTACTTTCTATAGCACAACCTACCTCCCCCCCGGTAGCACAACAGGCACCGATCTTAACATATTCCCGGGCCATGGCTGTGCTGTCGAAAAGAGTCCCTTCACCAACTGTGCAACCGCCATTGACCACAGCATTGATGGCAATGTTGCAATGGTCCCGGATCTTCGCATCATGTTCGATCAATGCTTTGGTATTGATAACGCAGTTTTTGCCGATGGTGGCGCCAGCATTCACCATGGCCTTGTGCATGACAATGGTACCTTCCTCAATGATTGCATGTTTTGACACGTAAGCCAATGGAGATACGATAATCGGAAAGTTGCCCCCGAGCGATTTAATTTTTTTAAAAAGTGCAATCCTTTTGTCTGGCGATTTTATTTGTCCTAACGCAATTAAAAAATAGTCATATTTTTTTGTAATGCGAGGCAATTCTTCATCTGTACCAATTATGGGATAACCCAATATTTTCTGGTGAAGTCTGCCTTGCAAATCAATTATTCCAACGATATCAAAACACCCTTCTTGTTCGACAACATCGATACATGCTCTGCAATGACCACCGCTGCCCACAAGGATTAATTTTGGTTTCATGATTTCACACTACTTGGTATATTCACGATTCGTTCCTCAAACCATTGAGATTGATCAAGCGAAGCATGCTGGCATTGGGAGAACATTGGTAAATGGTTCATTAGTTTCCAGACAGGGCGAACTTGAACACCCATGCTATTTGCATAGCCTAAAAATTTGTCTCTCTCAGATTTATTTTTAAATATTATTGAGTTCAGCCAATAATTCGATCGAGAGTTTTTAGGTTCCAAAAAAAAAGGAATACCTATATCAGCAAAAAAATCGCTATATCGGTTTGATGTATCTCTCTTATTATCCAAAACTTTTGTGAGATTTTCAATTTGAGCACATCCAACAGCAGCATTGATATTAGGCATTCGATAATTAAAGCCGACACTGTCATGATCAAATTCCCAAGGGTGAGGCAATTTAGCTGTGGTGGTTAGGTGCTTCGCCCTTTGGGCAAGGCCTTCTTTGTTAGTAATCAGCATCCCCCCCCCCTCCTGTTGTCACCGGCTTATTTCCGTTAAAACTCAGAATGCCAATTTCTCCAAAAAGTCCTGTATGCTTACCAAAATAGAAACTTCCCAACGATTCAGCAGCATCTTCCACAACTGGTATATGGTATTTTCTGCATATTCCCACAACATGATCAATTCGGCATGGATGACCAAAAGTATGCATAGGCACACAGGCAGCGATTTTTTTTCCAGTTTGCTTGTTATAACAGCATCCATCTTTTTTTATCAAACCAATATTATTTAAACAATACTCGAGGGATTCAGGAGAGAGACCTAATGTTGATTTTTCAACATCAACAAACAGAGGCTCTGCACCGCAGTATGATATAGCATTTGCCGTAGCTACAAAGGTTAATGGCTGGGTGATTACTTCATCACCTGGAGCTACACCAACTAATACTAATGCTATATGAAGGGCCGATGTTCCACTTACTGTAGCTACAGCGTATTTTGCACCAGTGAAATCTTTAATCTGATCTTCGAATCTTGTTACATATTGGCCAACGTAAGAAACATAAGTTGAATCTATACAATCTATTAGATATTTTTTTTCATTTCCTAAAAACCTAGGAGCATGAAGCGGAACGGGATCATCGTCTGGATAGAGAGATTTTATGAAATCAATAATCTTTTTAAACATTATACGTATTCCACTTATAGCGTTTCAGATTTTCGGTGTCTTTGAACCATGAAATAGTTTCTCGAAGCCCTTGCGTAAGGCTATATTTTGGATGCCAATCGGTTAATTTCTGTACTTTATCATTGCAACCCAGCAATCTCTCAACTTCACTTTTTTCAGGCCTAAGCCGAATTTCATCGGAAACAATCCGGGCTGAAGGATTAATTTCATTAATAATAGTTTGAGCCAATTCCCCTATTGTGATTTCTCGTTGAGATGCAATATTGATTTCTTCACCAATGGTATTTTTATTTTTTGCAATCGATAAAAAGCCAGCAACCGTATCTTTCACATAATTAAAGTCTCGAGTAGGGGCGAGGCTTCCAAGTTTAATCTCTTCAATACCTGATAATAATTGTGTTATTATTGTAGGAATTACAGCTCTGGCTGATTGGCGTGGACCATACGTATTAAAGGGTCTCACAATGGTTACTGGCAAATTAAAGGACCTGTAAAAGCTCTCTGCAAGGCGGTCTGCCCCAATTTTTGTTGCAGAATATGGAGATTGACCCTGAAAGGGATGTTTTTCGTCTATAGGTACATATTTCGCCGTGCCATAAACTTCAGACGTAGAAGTAATAAGTACTCGTTCGCATTTAGCATCTCTTGCGGCCTGGAGCACGTTAAGCGTTCCTTTAATGTTGGTGTCAATATAGCTATCGGGTGAGTGATAACTGAATGGGATGGCGATAAGCGCTGCGAGATGAAAAACAAAGTCAATTCCTTGCATTGCTTTTCGGACCCCGTTGGGATCGCGAATGTCTCCTGGAAAAACTTCAGTCTGTTTTAACTTATCACTTGAAAAAGAGTCCAACCACCCCCAAGAATTGAATGAGTTGTAGTATACGAACGCTCTAACGTTACAACCTTTATCAATTAATGATTCAACCAAATGACTTCCAATGAAACCATCTGATCCAGTGACTAAGACCTTTTTTCCTTTTAAGAATTTCTTATCGATCATTTATTATAAATCCTCAGGATTTTTTGGGCATTCTTAATTCTATTTTTAAGTAAAATTATACAAGGAAAGTAGGGAAATGTGGGGGAATGGGGGGGGATATTCTATATCTCCCATGTCAACAAAATATATACATATATTTTAAATGGTTACGAATGGTCGCTTTCAATACAAACACTCCTCCTGTTGGTTTTGACAAAAATGATGGCGAGGTATTCTCTTCCTTCGGGAAAAGTAGGGGACATTCTATATCTCCCATGTCAACAAAAAAAATATATGAATATATTTTAAACGGTTACAAATGGTCGTTTTCAATACAAACACTCCTCCTGTTGGCTTTGATAAAAATATTAGCGAGGTATTCTCTTCCTTCGGCGAACTTACGATCTGATCGTTACGTTTATCCGGTATAATCCGAATCAAGCGGATTCACCAATCATTCCTTATCCAGATTCTCAAGTTCGGAAGAGAGGCCCACTGATTGTCCCCCACGAGGTCATTGCGCCTCAACGTCTCTGAAAGGGCTCTCTCGCCGAAAATGTTAAAGCGGTACTATAGTCAGTTGTTCAATAGCTCATCCTCACTTTATTGAGATGAGTTACTTCTTATGTGGAGCTGGCAGGCCCAGGATTGTCCCTCCCGAAATCTATTGTCTCAACGGGGATGAACGGGCTCTGCCAGCATATAATCAGGATTGAACGGCTCGTTCTTTTTTAACATGGTCCAGGCGATTACCAGCATTTTAGCGGCAATTTTGACGCGGGCTTTGGTGCTGATCCCTCGCTCTTTCTGGCGGCCTTCCAGCATGCGGTCGTATATCCGGCGAAAGGCCGGATTGTGATACGTGGCTATAAGGGCGGCCTGATACAACCCATAGCGCAGTTCGGCATCGCCTCTTTTTGAAATGACCGGAACCTTCTCTTGACTCTTCTTGCCACTACGGCTGGCATTAAGATCCAGTCCGGCAAGGCGAATCACCTGTTTACGGCTCTTAAATCGCATGGGGTTAGCCAGAGCGGAAAGAACCAGGGGCGCGATGTAAGGCCCGAAGCCGGGAATTGTCAGTAATAGCTTGTAGGATGGTAAATTTTGGCAAACGGTTTCGATCTGTTCCATTACCTGCTTAAGTTCCTTCTCAACTGCCTTGAATCGGTCGACCAGCATCTCGGCTTCGCATATGGCCGCGTCGTTGACCGGAAGGCCGATGGATCGTCCTGCAGCATCATAGATCTTTCTCAGTCTACTAATCTGCCGAATTCCACGGTCGGTGGTCGTCACATGCCGGACAAAGGTGTTGAACTCCGTGGAGGCGATTTTACGTGGATCAATGTACCAACGAACAATGGCCAGATTTTCGGTCATGCACGATCCCCAGTGGCGATCCATTTCCGGGAAGTATTTAGCCAACAGGCCGTTGCGGATGCGCATACGCAAACGATGGGTTTCTTTCTTCAATTGGCGCCGTACTGCAAGGAGATGACGCAGGGTCAGCATATCGGCTTCTGGATTTTCATAGAACAGGCATTTGCCTTGGCTAATCAGGTCGGCGACGTTGGCGCTATCCTTGGTATCGTTTTTGTCCCAGCGGCCATCGATAAGCTCCCGGTTATCTCTTACGGCTTTGCCGGCAACAAGCACGGTCAGATAGCCTTGCTCGGTCAGCCAATTAATCAACGGCTTATGATAATTACCGGTTGGCTCCATTCCAAAAACCACAGAGGCAAGGCTATGTTGGTCCATAAGCGTATTAACCTGTTCAGTCAGCTTGTTGAATCCTGCCCGGTCATTGGTAAAAATCAGCCTTCGCCACAGTGATTTGCCTTTGGCCGTACCGAAAAACGCATGATGTTTGTCCTTGGCGATGTCGATCCCGATAATCAGGTGGCTGTCCGATCCGCGAATTTCTCTGCGAAGTTGGCAGAACCATTCAAAACGTGCGATATCATCCATTTTTATTCCTCCTGTTTTTAAATTAGCAAAGGTCTGGATTCTTAATTACCAGGAGGATTTCTCATTATCTACGCTTTTTTTACTTCTTTTTGTGCTATTCTCGGAGGTGTTTTTTCTAATTTTTTCAATATATAACGTCTCTCAATAACTAAATAACCAATTGGGAACGTCCATGCTTTCATACCTTACGATTTTTGTCTGAATATTATACGGTGATGGTGATCAGTGAGCGGTTATCGTTAAGAGCCTATAATCAGTCTTCGCCAGCAAGACGTAAAGCGGTAGTAATAATAGATTCTGATATTCGAAATCCTACTGAAAAAGGGTCAAGTTGGCTCCTGACTCATCTAACTCAATATCTCGAAATATTTTGGTTTTGGGGAATACAGATCATAGGCTATAGGCTATGGGAGAAAGGTAATACAAAAGGCTATATATGCTGGAAACGCGAGAGACGCGGGAAAAAGTTACAGATTACAGAAGTCAGAGTTCTGCTGTCAGCCCCCAATTGCGCTAAAGTTTAAAGATCCTTTGGTGCATAAGGTAGGAGGATGACATCTTTAGCTATCTTGATGGCCAGAAACATCAGTAAGCATTTGCTTTACAGCTTTATGGAGAGGATCGATATTTATTTGGCAGATGAAGAATATTTCTTCAGCATCGATATTGAAATAGTTATGAGAGAGGACATCACGTACGCCCTTGACTCCCTTCCAATCAACATCGCCATATTGGGGTAAAAAATTGCCATTGGTTTCTGAATCGATCTTTTTAAAACTCTCGCCTATTGCGATCAGCACCATACAAATGGCGTCAAGTTTGTCCATTCCCTCAGGTGTATCTATAAAATCATCTGGGGATTGAATCCCTTTAAAACGGCGCCCCACCCTATCCAGTGCTTCGTCAATTTGTTTAAGCTTTTCAAATAATAGATCTTGATCAGACATAATGTGCCTCGTGATCAATCCGCTTTTTAAGATATGGATTCATTTTATTCTTGTAACGGACAAGATCTACTTGAAAACCCAAAAGGGATTCCAACTCTTCCTTAAGATGAACCATCATGAATAGGTCTGGGACTTTTGTTTGGACTACAATGTCCACATCGCTCGAAGCCGTGGCTTGACCGCGCACAACGGACCCAAAAACACCGATTTTGGTTAGACCATATCTATTAAACAATGATTTTTTACTGCTATTCAGGCTACTAACAATATTATCAAGTGTGGGGCTTGTTGCATTCATTGAAGTTGCCTTTTATAAAAGGGAAATGATGGGGACGTCCATGCTTTCATACTTTAGGGAAAGTAGGGGACGTCTCTCAATAACTAAATAACGGATAGTGAAATGATGGGGACGTCCATGCTTTCATACCTTACGATTTTTATCTGATATTATACGGTGATGGTGATCAGTGAGCGGTTATCGTTAAGAGCCTATAATCAGTCTTCGCCAGCAAGACGTAAAGCGGTAGTAATAATAGATTCTGATATTCGAAATCCTACTGAAAAAGGGTCAAGTTGGCTCCTGACTCATCTAACTCAATATCTCGAAATATTTTGGTTTTGGGGAATACAGATCATAGGCTATAGGCGAGAGGCTATGGGTTATGGGTTATAGGTTATAGGTTATAGGTTATAGGCCAGAGGCTATAGGCTATAGGCTATGGGCGAAAGGTAATACAAAAGGCTATATATGCTGGAAACGCGAGAGGCGCGGGAAAGGGTTAAATAACAGTGCTGGGAGCTCGGGGACGGGCATGATTTTATGCGTTTCTCCCGGTAAAAGGGTCACCCATTAAATCTGCTCTTGACTCATCTACAGCTCAAGCTCTCAAAATATTTTGATCTTGGAGGAGAGATGGTAGCAAGAGACTTTGAGATGTGGTGTTGTTGTAGTTAAACAGTGATCACAAGCTCGGAATATTGCCCCAACACTTTATCAGCAGTTAGTAATTTAAGGGACTCGGAAATAGATTGAGCAACTAAAATACGGTCAAATGGGTCGCGATGATAAAGCGGCAAATCATGTACAGCTACGGCATGGTGAGCAAGAATAGGAAGCTCTATAAATCCGCTTTTTAGAATTGCTGATACAAATTCATTCGGATCACCTTCCAATTTTCCTATTTTTGTCTTGATCGAAATTTCCCAAATTGATGCTGCTGATACGAAAACTTTATCGACGGCAAGCATCATCAAACGTATTTTGTCATTTAGTCTTTCACTATCCATTACCGACCATATGAAAATCTGAGTATCAATCAGGATATTCATATTTAACTTTCAAAATCCATTAGAATTTCTTCTGGTAATGGCGCATCGAATTCCTCAGCTATTTTGACCCTCCCTTTGAGAACGCCGAATTGAATTTTAGGTTTCTCTGGATCAATTTTAGACAGCTTTGCTATGGGTCTTCCACCTTTGGAAAGAATTATCTCCGAACCCAATTCAATTTTGTCGATAAGCTGTGAAATTGGAATGTCTACATCAGTGATGTTTATAGTTTGTGGAATCATTTTACACCTCCAATGTGATCGTAAGGCATTTTTCCATTTCTGGCAAATAATTTTGGTCTATCGACTATTGAAAAAGGTCAAGTCGACTTCTGAGTTATTAAAAAAAGGGTCATATGGAATCAAGTCGGCTCCTGACTCATCTAACTCAATATCTCGAAATATTTTGGTTTTGGGGAATACAGATCATAGGCTATAGGCGAGAGGCTATGGGTTATGGGTTATGGGTTATAGGCCAGAGGCTATAGGCTATAGGCTATAGGCTATGGGCTATGGGAGAAAGGTAATACAAAAGGCTATATATGCTGGAAACGCGAGAGGCGCGGGAAAGGGTTAAATAACAGTACTGAGTGCTGAGACGCGAGTGCTGAGATTGAAAAGCACCGTGTCACTTTATTTATTAGCATCTCGCCGTTTTTGTACTGATGATCTTAATCCACCAAACAAGATCCTTTGGCAATTACAAGAAATTGGTGAAATTCTGCCTGGCTGCCTCTTTCAAATCCTTCCGCTAAGTTGGACATTATTGATACACTGGCATGGCGGATTTGGTCTCGAAGGCCGAAATCCTTTGCAAATTGGCCTTTTCCAGTAACAATATATGTCTGTTTCGTTAACCGACGCGCTTTTTGCCAGGCGACAAGATCTTCGAATCGTTCTATCTTGCCAGTTTTCACTTTTCTTTAATTGGATTTGTAATCATTCCGAAAGTCTCAGAACTCATCACTCAGGTCTTAGTCCCCAGTCGCTATCCCCTTGGGGTCAGACCAATTGAAGGCATATTATTCCAAATAGTTATACTCTAACCAGGGGCTTGGCCGGGACGGGGCTTGGCCAGGACGGGGATAAAATTATGCGTTTTTATCCCACAATGATCATGAGTTAGATATGGCCGATCACTTCATCCACCACATCGGAGATATCAGGTATGGGGGAAAGATGGGGACGTCCATGCTTTCATGCTTTACGACTTTTTGGAAAAGGCTCAAAGCCGGTGGGGCGATAGTGAGCATTTTGCAAATTTCTCACACATAGCTCCGCTTTCTGAATTACGAATTCAGTTCTCTTGGTATAGTAAAAATAATGATCTCATCTATGACAAATAGATGAGATTGAAAAGGGGGATGCTCATGGGGTATAAAATGCGGATTAACATACCCCAAAAAGTTGGTGGCTGAAAGAAAAAACTGAAAAATAAAGTGATTTAAAAGGGTCAATTCGGCTCCTGGCTCATTAGAAAAAGCGTGAGACTCGCTGGAAGGGCGAGAGGTGCGGGAAAAGGTAAAACGAATTATAGGTAATTGGCCATGGGCGTTGGGCTATGGGGACAAAAAGATTCAGCGGCCAGAGAACAGAGATCAGATGTCGGGCTATGGGCAATTGTTCATGGTTCACGCAAAGACGCTAAGGCGCGAAGGGGGTCAAGACGTCAGGGCGGAAGTCGAAAGGCGCGAGACTGTCCGGTAGTTATTGCTTTTACGTGCTAACGTTTTACGATTAACGAATTACTTGGCTGTCTTGGCGGCTTGAGCGTAGCGAGCGTTAGAAAGATTACAGATGCCAGCGGTCAGAGTTCAGAAATCAGATGTCGGGCTATGGGCAATTGGTCATGGTTCACGCAAAGACGCCAAGGCGCAAAGAATGTGTATATTGTCGTTAGTCGTAAGTCGGGAGGGAGAAATGAATCTCGGCTTTACGATTCAATGTTGCTCGCCATTTTGGGTCAGGGGTTATGGGCCAGGGCGATAGCCTATTGGCTTACGCGGAGACGCAAAGGCGCAAGTAACATTTATACAAGATCATCGTTCATCTGTTGTAGCGTTTCAAGGAGAATGGGAATATGATTTTCGCAGATATCAAAAATAATTTCATGATCGATATTCTCGTAATGATGAGAAACAAGGTCACGGAATTTAGCAATTTTGTCCCATTCGATATTAGTATGCGGCTTGAGTATGGAGCTGTCAATTTTCTGAATTCGCTTTACCGATTCCCCTATGACTTGTAACCTCATGGAAATGGCATCAAGCAGCGTGGTGCCGTATTGAGAAAGTACAAAATCATCGGCTTTACTGATTTCGGTGAAACGCTTCTGAACGAGATGTATTGAATTAATCATTGCGTTCAGAACATCAATGCTTTCGTGATCAGACATAATAAATATCTTTTTCTATGCGATTTAGAAACTGCTCGCTGATTCCCTTTCGTTTTCTAGTCAAGTCAACCGTTTGACCAAGTTTATTTTCCAAATATATTTGTAAGCCTGCAAGATATGAAAAACGTGGCTCTATCAATTCGACGAGTAGATCGATGTCACTGTCCGGTTGCTCTTGCCCTTTTGCATAGGATCCAAAAAGTCCAATTGTTAAAAGACCAAACTGTTTTTGCAGGTAAGGTTTTTCTTTTTTTAAAGTGTTGATAATCTCTTGCTGTTCCATAATCAAGCCTGGGTTTAATTATAGGGAAACGATGGGGGACATTCATATGTCAGAGACCAGATGGCAGCGGCCAGAGATCAGCCGTAAGTCATGCAAAGGCAAACTGTCTGCAGCAGACTTTATAGCTGAAAGTTCAAAGGTGACGGAATTAACGAATCAACTCAATCTACTTTTCCACTTTTTGGAATCCTGGGAGGTATGAAATATGCCATATATAACTACCTTCTTGTTACCTAAATTAGGCGATTCAAATTTTGGTCTCGATGAAAATCACTTTAATCATAATGCATTGCGCCATGATTACCTTCCAAAATTTGAAACCCATTGGGTTTGCCGATCTCACCGCATCTACGGCGTTGGATGTCTTCCCGCATAGCTTACTATAGCGGAAAGACATCCGCCTTGTATATGCGGCAAGCTCGACAATCGCCTAATTTAGGTGTTAATAAACTCGTAAAAGATAGCGTATGGGAATCGCCTTACTAATGCCCGGCGGTAATTTTTGTATATTTTCGCATAAAGATCAGGAGTACGAAATATCGCATGAATAACGGCATCAACACAAGTCAAGAACTCCTCTCCCAAACCATATCTGTGGTCCTCATACCAACCATATGCGTCATCAAGATCCTGTTGAACTTCTGGAGCAAAAATTAGTTCAACGGCCATAACGATTTCGAGTTTTTTGCTTAATATTATCCCAGGTAAGCCCGGAAGCCGGCCTGCTCTCCAAGTTTGATTTTCTTATTTCCAACGCTCTCTTCTGCCAATCATGCAAGGGAATCTCTGATGGCATTCCTGCAAGATCATCCCATAAATCTTCAACCAATTGTAATTTTTCTGGTGGACTTAGGTCGAATATAGAGATGTTATTTATATTCATTAAACGTTCTCCGCTAATGGATTTTTATGTATGCACGGTTCCAAATCTTCTGACTATGAAAATATAGTAACTTTATCCCTGCTTTTTCGCAACCAATTTATATGGAAGTAGGGGAAAGTAGGGGACGTCTCTCAATAACTAAACAACCAATATGGTATCTAATAAAGCGTTCTCTATCCAAAGAAAATACGCAATACTCGTGGGAAAGGGGTTAAAGAGCGTAAGGCGTTAGTCGTAAGTCGGGAGTGTGTACAATGATTATCACCTTTAAGTGCTAATGTTTTACTACTCACGTATTCTTTGGCTGTCTTGGCGACTTGAGAGTAACGAGCAAATAATGCGAACCGCGATAATGAACGCTTTACTTGAAAAGCTGTGAATGCGTCCCGATACGAGTTAACCTTAAGATTTCATCTTCAATACAGTACACCACCAATAAGTCACCACCAATATGAAACTCTTTAAATCCAGAGTAATTGCCGGCGAGGTTATGATTCCTTGCTCCAAGTGGCAATTCCGCGCCTTCCAATAAAAGAGATATATACTTTATATATTTTGAATATTGATCATCCGTAAATCTGGTTTTCTGATAATCCTTTTTAAATATCTTTGTTCTGAAAAGCTTCATGAATGATTTTTTGCCAAGTCTTCTATGGAGATAAAGTCACCATTCAGTTGCTTGGCTTCTTCCATCGCATCCAACGTCTCATCATTCGGGATTTTTATTTCGAATGGCAATCCTTTATGAAAAACGATCATATTATTGAAAATATTTATTGCCTGAGAATAAGACAGGCCCATGTATTTTAGGATTTCCTTAGCCTGGTGATAACTATTTTGGTCTATTCTAATGGTTGTTTGTGTTTTCATACACAATATCCCCCGTGAAGTATTCATTATTCGAAAATAATTGTATCCCGTTTGGGATATGATGTCAAGGGAAAGTAGGGGACGTCTCTCAATAACTAAATAAGGGGGAGTTGGGTCCATGCTTTCATACTTTACGACTTTTTGGAAAAGGCTCACAGTCGGTTCCTGGATAATTATAAGAGACGCGAGACTCGCGGGGAAGGCGAGAGACGCGGGAAAAGGCGAAACGAATTATAGGTAATTGGCCATGGGCGTTGGGCTATGGAGACAAAAAGATTCAGCGGCCAGAGTTCAGTTGTCAGTATTCAGAGTTCAGCAGTCAGCAATCAGAATTCGTACAAAGCCCAGGCAATACCGTTCAACAACCCGCTACCAGCGATAGCCCCGGTATTAAATCGAAATGTTTATCCTTTGTGAACAATCGATAGCCATGTTCAAAAGCGATTGCCGCAATCCATATATCGTTAGTCGGAATTGGGGTGCCGGCAACTCGGAGGCTATTAAGTATGGATGCATAGAAATCTGCCGTTCCAATTCCGATTTCGTGAAGGGACACCCGAGGAGAATCCAAAAAAAGATATAACTCTTGCCTGTTTTTCTGTTCGCGGTTTCCACCTTTGAACCCGGAATACAACTCACCGACACTAATGGACGAAAAGCCGATCCGGTCGATTGTTCGCAAAATTTGTACGACATGATCATCGCCACGCATGGCTGAGGAATAAATGTTGGTATCTATTAACACTTTTTCCATTACCAGAGTTCCTCATCGATCTGACGTTCCCGGCCAATTTTTTCGTTTATGATTTCAAATTCTTCATTACTCCAGCGACCGAAAAGATCATCCAGATCATCAAACTTGCAAGAATATTTCTTTTCTTCGCTTATCCCCAAACCCGCTTTAAGTAGCTCAATTGTCAGTTGATTGATGCTCTTACCCTGCTTTTGAGCAGTTACTTTCAATTTTTCGGACAATTCTATATCACAACCCCGTATGGTTACCGTTTTCATATTGCCCCCCACGATGACATTATTAATTGAATGCATACTGATGTCAATTTATGCCACTTCCTTGGCATTGTCAATTAAACGAGGGAAAGTAGGGGACGTCTCTCAATAACTAAATAATGAAAAACCGCGAAACTCGCGGCAAAGGGAGAGGCTCCGCAAAAAGTTACAGATTACAAAAGTCAGAGTTCTGCGGTCAGAATCCCGAGAACAGAGTTCTGGATGCAATGACGCAAGGCCTGTCCGGCAGCCGTAAGCCGAGAGTCGTAAGGTCGAAAGTCGATAGTGAGCATTTTTTTAAAATTCTCATACATAGCTCCGCTTTCTGAATTACGGATTCAGTTCTCAATGATATTGCACTAATGTAGCTGAAATAGAGGTATCATGTATGACAAATAAGCGTGATTGAAAAGGGGGATATTTAGGGGGTATAAAATGAGTAGTGGTATACCTAAAAAGCATATTAACTAATAGAAATAATAATAAAAAAATAGTATGAAATGAATTTCACAGAATTTTCGAAAGCATTTGATTTTAAATTTACTGGTTTTTCTAAGCTCTCATGCGGAAAGTAGGGGACGTCTCTCAATAACTAAATAAGGGGGAGTTGGGTCCATGCTTTCATGCTTTACGACTTTTTGGAAAAGGCTCACAGTCGGTTTCTAGCTAATTATAAGAGACGCGAGACTCGCGGGGAGGGCGAGAGTCTCGTGGGTATCAATGACAAATTAACTGTTTGGAAGTATGGAATAAGATGATGCCGCACGAATCAAATTTTTGTCCGCAGTTACCAATGTCAATCCATAGACGGCAGCAGATGCAGCAATAAAGCGATCTGCCGGATCCTGATGCGGGAGTTGAATGGATCTGCTTTCCATAGCAATTTCGTGATTCAATGGCGCTTCATGAAATGGAAGCGTTTCTAAAACGTTTTTCATCCATTCGCATGGTGATGCATCAAGCTGAATGCGTCCTTTTTCTGAAAGAATAAGGACTTCCCATGTGCTAATCGGGGACAACCACAGCTGGTTGGTCTCGTTTTGCAGTTCGTCCATCACTTTCGGGCCTAAAAAGGATGGTTCCAGCAAGCTCCATAGGAGGATATGTGTATCCAATAAATATTTCGTCATTTAAAGACGTTCCACTCGCTTTCGTCAACGACTGGAGTTATTATCTCACCGGTAATTTTGCCCTTGTTTTTAAATGAACCTATCCATGATTTTTTTTTCTCGGGGAGCGGTGGCGGATCGATAACCGCTATTGGTTTGCCGCGGCGGGTAATCATTACTGGTTGACCGGTCTTTTTTACATTATCGAGAACGGCAAGGCAGGTTGCCTTAAATTTTGATATAGTAATAATCTCGATTTGGTTCATTGTTTTTCATTGCCCCTTTGAAACTATTTCATTCCTGATAATGCCTTTTAAATTGTGTTTCAGCTATCTATCATAGCATCGCTTGGATGGTACCATGGTCAATGACTATAGTCAAATTGGATTGTTGAGGTCTGGAGGGAACGGTGATGAAATTATGCGTTTCCGTACTTCACCTGGTTTTGGATACAGGCCTTAATAAATGCGAGACTCGCGGGAATATGATGCGCGAGACTTGCGCCAAAAGCTACAGACATATCCCCCTCATCCTGTCCTTCTCCCTCCGGGGGCATAAGCGCTAACTTAAGGCAGCGGGGTATTCAATTGCAATTCCCTCATTCGGGGGGCTTCGGCCAAATCATTTGCTATCTCATGCCAATTACGCAAGCAGTTGCCAAGAGATAATGGCGGGTTGATTGCTTGGCACAACAAATAAAAAGCGAAGGATGTTTCCCTCCAAATACTTCTATATTTTCCAGTATCACAGGGGATACCCCCAGGGTGAAAAAAAAGTGCCCTCATCAATAATTGACTGAACCAACGCTGCCACGAAGAGCTTCCCGTGCAACCATGCACGAGCAGATGCCTCGTCCTTTTTGGGTAAATGGCCTAACCCCATTATGCTTTTTAGTCTTTTAAAGGCAATTTCAACTTGCCACCTCATCCTATACAGCTGTGCAATTTGATACGCACTAATCGTTTTTGGCAGAGAGGTTGCGAGGGTTATATAGCGATGCAGTTCGATTGTTTCCTGGTAAACATTGCGCTGCTTTTTGGAACAATCCTTTAAGGCTTTATTCATAGCCTTTTCAGCTTCTTCATCGCTTTTCCTTATTATACATAGCCGTATCTTATCTTTGTTGCCGTCTTTGGGGCTGGTATATATATCTATATCTTTCACCTCGCCGACAGGCAGGCTTTTTACTGAATTTAGAATGCTAAAATCAATTCCATTTGAGTCATATATTTTAAAGGCTTTGTTTTTTAATCTTACAATGTAGTGCCCTCCGTTATCAGTTACATGCCTCATCCCTTTCAAACGGCCATATGCCCGGTCACCAATAATCAGGTCGTCATTATGAATATCAAAATTTAAAAAACTTTCTCCGGTTTCTTGTCGTGTTATTAGAAATTGATCGCATTGGAGGCTATACAATTTCATGGTGTAATGAAGGCGCCAATCCGTTCCAGTAGAACCAGGCTCGGATACCACCGAAGCATCAACAGTTCTGACATTGAACCTTGACAGCCAACTCGGGGGCTCTAAATTAATCCCCCTTTTGGAAATCAGTTCAAACGACATCCACCTAAGCCACTCGGAAGAAGCACGCAGTCGCTTTAGCAGAGCTACGTCTGAAATTGTAGCAATGCCACCATGTTTTGCTCTTGCAGATGCCTCGCGCAACGAACATCCGCTTGCTATATGTATTAAAAGTAATCTCAAAAGCTCGGAGGCAGACTTTATCTTTCTTTGCCTGGTTAATGCTCCTAACTCTTTTGCGCGTTCTTCCCATCCTTCGGGAAAGAAACGAACAACCAGCTCCCATTCATCTATTCCATAATTTGTTTTCATACCAATCAAAATAGAGGATCGGGATTGGTATGTCAATTCTTAAGTTAGCGCTTATGCCCTCCGGGGGAGAAGGAACGTATGCCGGCAACTTCACAGCTTACAAAAATATTGGTTCAAGTCCCGACCGCCTCGCTTTTTCTTAAGTCAACGACATTGAACGATGAATGACTGTTGGTTATTTGTGCCAGTTTTGTATTGTTAGATCAGAATATAAATCAAAATCAGACGTGTTTCTGGTAACAAGAATACATTTGTTGACAATTGCAATGGCGGCGATTTGCCCATCCACAAAAGATGGCGGGTTGCCTTGGCTTGTCAGCCTGGCTCTTTGTACAGCATGCCAACTCGCAGCTTTCTGGTCATAAGGGAGTATGGGTAAGGTCCGCCAAACCACATCGACGAGAAATTTTTCAACCAGTGTACGTTTTTTAGAAACTGGCAACCGTTGGCAACCATATTCGAGTTCGTGCCATACCGGTGCGGCAATCGCAATCTCGTCGCGATGCTCATTTAAGGCTTCCATGACACCTTGGTTCGGTATCGCTTTTATTGCCTCGGAAATTACATTCGTATCAAGCAGGTATTTACTCAACTCAAGTCAACTATCCTTCCAGACGATTCATCTCGGAGCCCCCTGAAATCGTTATCTGAAATGTCAAGCCCATCCGCTTGTTGGCGAAAAGCACTTAAGGCGTTCCAGAACCCGGTCTGTTTGCAGCTAAGCTTTTCATATTCTTTGATGGACAACAATATTGCCACCGGCTTCCCGCGCCTGGTTAGTCTAACAGCAAGCTCTTTGTCCAAGGCACGAACGATAGAAGGTAAATTATTTTTAGCTTCGGATATAGTATACTGTTTTTCCATTATCCTACCTTAGGTATGGCCTTCATTTAGCTTAAGATCTACCTAAATTAGGCGATTCAAATTTTGGTCTCCATAAGAATTGCATAATTTATAAAGACTTGCGCCATGATGGGCTCCCAAAATTTGAAACCCTTCGGGTTTGCCGAGCTAAGGATCTATTTTTTAAAATAGCCAATTACATGGCCATTTTCAAGAGACAATTAAAATTTTAGGAAAGCGGGGACGTCTCTCAATAACTAATCAACCAATATAGCCTGTAACAAATCAGTTTCTGTTTAAAAAACGCGGGAAAGATAGACCAGCGATCAAAAATCAGATGTCAGCGGTCAGGCTTCAGTATTCAGAGTTATGTGATCAAAGTTCAGAAGTCAGCGCCGCCGCCGGGCTCCGACCGGTTTGAACGAAAACCTGACTTCGTAAAAAAGGAGGTCAGAGAACAGAAGTCAGTTATTGGCTATAGGCGATGGGCCAGAGGCGATGGACCAGAGGCTATCAGCAGTCAGTAATTGATGGACTCGTAAAAAAGTCACCGGCCCGTCATGCCGGACTTGGCCCGGCATCCAGAACATATTGTATTTACTGGATTCCGACATGCGCCGGAATGACGCCAAACCAATATTTTTCGACTTTTTAAGAAACTATCAATATTGACCGTCCCTTAAATGCCAATGGTTATCGGATCGCATCAAATGGGCCCGGCAGGGCGTTTGTGTGTCAGACAACCTGTTGCCAGGGCAACGATGACGGTAAATAGAAAGGCGTTGGCCCCAATGTTCAAATTGAAATCACTGAAGCTGTGAACGAGTATGGCGAAAACGCCGGCCATGGCGCCCAGCGCCAGGGAGCTCTTCTGCCGGCTATGGCTTTTCAGTTTGCGAATTCCGGCCCTGAAAAAACAAAAACACCCATAGATAAAGATGGGTATAAACAGAATTCCGGTTTCGGCCGTGAAGTGCAGGTAATCGTTATGGGCGAAAAGCGGCAGACAAGTGTTGAATCCGGGAATTTGATAGGCCGGATGCTCCAGGGCAAAGGTGTTTGGCCCGGTGCCCAGGAGCGGGTGATCCTCGATCTGGTGAGCGGTAGCCGTCCAGATGCAGATTCGGCTGTCGAGAGTGTCTATGGGATCCTGATGGGTCAGGGTGGTGATGCGTTGAACCACCGGCAAGCTGGCCAGAACGCAAATGGCGATAATGATGCAGCCAATGCCGATGGTGAGAACCGTTTTGCGGTGAACCGCGTTTTTGCGAAACACAAGGTCGGCGGCGACAAGCAGGATGCCCGCCAGGGCCGATGCCCAGCCGCCACGGGAAAGGGTAAAGGCCTGGGTCGTTAAAAGGAAAAGCGTCAGAACGACAAGTCCGACTTTGGTTTCCCACGGTCGAGGTTTTAAAACGAACAGGATCAATAGAAAAGGAAGCGCCATTTCAATGAATCCGGCCAAGTGATTTCGGTTGACGTAGACACCGGTAACGGAATTGCTATGATAACGGGGATTGACGTCCGGATAATGCCACCAGGGAAGCGGATTGAAACCAAACTGTTTGAGCATCCCGATCACGGCGAGCAGGGTGGCCGTGGCAATGATGACGTAAACCAGGATACGCTGCCGCTTGCGGCTGTGAACCGTTTGCACCGTGATATAATAGGCGGCAACCAGGGTTAACAGCAGAAAAAGACCTTCTATGGCAAAAGGCCTGTGGGCTGAGAAAATCGCCGAAGCCGTGAACAGTAGCATCAGGGCCGCAATGGGCCGGTTCATGGGCGAGTGGGGTAGGGCGATCTTCTTACCGGGCCGTTTTTCGATCACGAGGCAAATGGCTGCGGCCAGGACACCGATCTGAATGATGGTGATTGCCCAGGGGTGCACCGCGCCGCGGGCCAGGGGGGCGAAGACGATCAGGGCGCAGATGATGGTGAAGGCTATGGTGTCGGTTTTTATGGGCATGGGGATATATGGGCTATGGGTAATGGGCGATGGGGTATAGGCTATAGGCTATGGGGTAATGGGCTATGGGCTATAGGCTATGGGGTAATGGGCTATGGGCTATAGGCTATGGGGTAATGGGCTATGGGCTATGGGGGTATGGGCTATGGGTTATGGGTTATGGGTTATGGGCTATGGGTTATGGGTTATGAGTTATGGGCTATGGGTTATGGGCTATGGGTTATGAGTTATGAGTTATGGGTTTTTGAACGTGCTTTTATTAGACTGCCGAGCATTTTTCCAATGACAACAGCGTTTTCATCAAAATCAATGAATATATCCTTGGTAATGCATTTTGTAAGATAGGCGATTTCCATTTGGGTTCTGAGTTCCGCAAGAGATCCTTTGGCTATGTAGAAGAAACGAATGGCTTCTTTATCCGTATCACGTTCATCGCCTTCTGCGATGTTGCTCGGCACACTAACAGAAGACCTGCGCATCTGATCTATTAAAGCAAAATCCATATTGGATCGGTGTTCTTTGGTTATTGTGTATACTGATACCGCCAAATCCCTTGCTTTTTTCCATACCAATAAGTCTTTGAACCCCTTGCCCAACAGCTATTTTTCCTCCATTGCCCATCGCCTCTGGCCTTATAGCCTATCGCCTTTCGCCCATAGCCTATCAACCTATCGATATGCATCCAATTTTCTTTTCAACCGCAAATAATCCGGATTCTTCGGATCGATGGCAAGGGCCTTTTCGATGAAAGCGCGGGCCTGATCGATTTTTCCATCCCGTTCAGAAGCCATGGCCACATAGTAAGGGTAGCGGGCATTATCCGGAACAATGGCAAAGGCCTTGTGCCAGTCCTTTGCGGCCTGGTCATACTTTTTCAGGCTCCAACGGGTCCATGCGCGGTGGTTGTAATAGCCGGCATTTTCCTTTTCGGCGCAGGCGATGGCCTGGGTTGCCACCTCTTCGGCATGAGCATATTTTTTCTGCTTACTGAGCGATACCGAGAGCAAAAGATAGTAGTGGGCATTCTGCCGGTCCAGACGCGTGGCCTGATGGGCCCAGCGTTCCATTTGGTCCCAATCCTTTTCGCCTTGGGCAATGGACGCCAGAAGGGAGTAAGCCCTTGCGTCGGAATGCCTGGTGGTCAGTTGAATCAGTCTTGCCTTGGCCATTTGCGGTCGATCCATGGCAATCCAGCACCGGGCGACACAAAGATCCAGATCTGCCGATCCCAAGTTGTTTTCAGTTAAAAAAAGGGAAAACCGGAGAAATTCGGGTAGCCGCTCTTCTTTTTTAAATACCCAGTAGATACGATTGGTTGTGTGTTCAATATCGGAAGCGGCGTCCAGCGCTTTCTTAAAGATTTCAAAGCTTTCATCGGACGTTTGGCTTTGCAGGATCAATTGGCCCAGACGGATATAATCGTATGCCGTGTTGATGGCAGGGGCACTTGCGATATACTCCCGGTAGGTGGCAATGGCCTGATCCAGATTTCCTTTCGATTCGCTGAGATCGGCCATGGCCTTGAGTGCTGCCCGCCGAAGCCGTTTCTGCTCCAGCGCCATGTTGAGTCCCTTTTCAACATCAGGGAGCAGGTGAGGGCCAAAAAAGCCCGCTTTTCTCAAATTGTAGTACGACGCCGGCTGAATTCGGACCATGGATTTGACCAACCCGGGGATCCGTTCAAGTTGCCTCTTATCGTACAGGTACTGGGCATAGGCGTGACGGACGGTGATTCCCGCCGGCCGCAGGGCCATGGCTTTTTGATAAACAGGATCGGCAAGATAGGGATTTTTCCGATCGGGGTGCCGCCATGCGTATATTTTTTCAAGGCCGTCTTCGGTGCGCGCCAGGTAGTAGGTGTTGATGTACGTATCGGGATCGATGCTTTCCGCCTGTTTCAGCATGGATTTGGCCGTGCTGAACGTATCGACGACCACCGTAACGGCAATCTCTTCCTGCCATTGTTTTAACCCGAGATGATACAAGGCCTGTCCCTGGCTGCTGTAGATCCGAAACTCGTCAGCTTTGACCAACCCTCCGCCGAACAATTGAGGAATGGCGTGTTGCGCCCGCTCAAGCTTGTCAATGGCGATTTCGTAGTTTCCCATTTTCAACTGGTTGATTCCCGACTGGTACAGGAATCTGGGCCGAAGCATGACGCTGCTAAATAAAAGCAGGGCGGACAGGCCGGCAAGGATCAAGTAGAGAGGGAGGGACTTTGGGTAGCGCATTGGAAAAATTGGGCGAGGGGCCATGGGCGATTGGCTATGGGTGATAGGTGATGGGCCATGGGCGATTGGCTATGGGGGAGAGGCCATGGGCCTTCCTATAGCCTATATCCTCTGGCCCATCGACTATCATCTAATTCCCATAATAAGAGGTATAATATTTCTCGTAATATTGATAATACCCCTCTTTTTTCATGTTTACATCGTTGAGCACCGCGCCGAGAATAGGCAGTTTGGCCGATTTGTATTGGTCCAGTACGTTTTGCACGATTTTTCGTTCGGTGTTGCCGGATCGCATGACCAGGATCGTACCATCCGTTCTGGGGGCCATGAGAACCGCGTCCGATGCCGGCATTACCGGGGGGGTATCGATGACCAGAAAGTCGAAGCGTTTTTTCAGATAGCGTACCAGAAAATCCATGCGTTTGGAGTTGATCAGTTCCGATGGGTTGGGAGGAATGCTTCCCGCCGGCAGAATAAATAAGTTTTCCGCTTCGGTTCCCTTGATCGCCTGTTCAACGACGCCATCGATGTAGGGAAGGTTCCCGGCGTTGCTTGCAAATTCATAATATCGTTTTTCAAAATCGAGTTCCTCACCGGTGGCCGGCATGCCGTTGCCCTTTGGCGCACTGGAAACGGTAAAGCTTCCCTCGCGCATGGCTGAAACCGCCCGGATGGCCTCGATGGTGTGGATGGAAAGCGCCTTGGACAGCTCCTGTTTGGAGACGATGCCCATGCTGTAAAGGATGGCGCCCAATCGCTGGACCGATTTTTTCTGGTGGCCCAGGGCAAGCCTCGCCTCTTTTTCCGTCAATTGATTTTCTTGAATCAGAGTGTTGGCCAGCTTTTTCGATTCAGGGCGGTTTTTCCAGTGGATATCCTTCATTCTCCCTTTTTTAAAATAAATCGCCACCTGCGTTTCCGGGTTTTCAATGTCCAGGCAACAGGTGCGCTGCTGAAGCCGGGTCAACTGGATTAAATCGGCGACCGAGTAGCTCTCAAGGCTACCTTGGTTCAGCCGTACGCCCAGATCGGTGTTCAGCAGATGGGTAAGTCCCTTTTCCTTGCCTTCCACCAGCATGGATGTCATATGGGGGCGACGCAGATCGCAATCCAGCAAGAGAACTTTGCGGTTCGATTGGGCAATGGTATAGGCCAGGTTGGTCGCCGTGGTGGTTTTGCCTTCCTTTTCGACGGAGCTGGTGATCACCACCGAACCGATCTCCTTTTCCATTGACGTGAAAAACAGATTGGTTCTAAGTGTCCGGTAAGCTTCGGCATATCGTGACCGGGATGGAAAGCTGATCAGCAGATTCTCTTTGTCCGCTTCCGGATTTCTCTTCTTTTTTTTCTTAAACATCAATAGTTCGCTCCATAGGTCGAGGATTTGTCCGCCCTGGGAATGACCGATAAAACCGGAAGATTGAAGTGCTGCTGGATATCTTCATCGGTGCGGACCGTCTGATCCAGGTATTCGAGGAAGAAGGCCAGCCCGACGCCGCCGAAAAGCCCCAGTACCATGCTTAGCAGCAAATTTCGGACTTTTTTAGGAGAGACGGGATCAGGGGGCGCCTCGGCCTGCTCCACCAGCCGGATGTTGGAGGTGTTGTTGGTCTGCAGAATGTTGGATTCCTTGACCCGCGAAACCATCAGATCGTAAAGGTTCTGGCTTGTGTTCACATTCCTCTGGAGAATGGTGTACGTCAACTCCTTGGATGTGGTGTCCAGCGCATCTTTTTCGAATTCGGCGATGCTTTGCTCCAGGGTTTTTTCCCTGGCATAGAGAACGCCGCGTTCGGATTTCAGGTTCTCGAGTTCTTTGTCGAGCTCCAGCTTCAGCTGTTTTTCGCTTTTTTCGATTTCGCTGTCGATTTGCACAATCTTGGGGTGTCTGGGTTTATATGTCTTGGACAGCCGGGTACGTTCGATTTCCAGATCGACGATTTTGGCGTAAATGCTTTCAATCATGCGGTTGTTGATCAGCGAACGAACATTGGCCACGCCTTCGACACCTTTGATATTTTTATTGAGGGCTTTGATGCGCGCATCCAATTCCAGGCGCTGATTGCGCGTTTCCAGGTAGGTGTTGTTGAATTCCTGGATTTTCTGTTCGGCCAGTTTCTGTTTGCCGGTGATGGAAAACACCTTGTTCTGCTGTTTGTAGTCGAAAAACTTTCTCTCGTCGTCCTCGAGTTTTTTCCTCAACTCATACAGCTCGTCATTCAGCCAGGCCAGGGTTTGCTTGGAGGCATCCATTTTGTTGGCCAGATTGAAAGCCATGAACTTGACGGTCAGGGTGTTGGCGATGTCGGCTGCAAGCGCCGGGTCTTTGTCTTTCACGGAGACATTCAGCAAGCGGGTGTCACGGACCTGCTCCACGTCAATCTTTTCCATGACCACTTCGACCAATTCCTGCAGTTGCCGCTGTTTTTGCTCTTCGACGGAAAGCTCCTCGTCGTCTCCCTTTTTCAGCAGCAGCTTTATATTGGCCTTGAGTTGTTCGATCAGGGCTTTGACAAAATTGACCTCCAGGTCCTGATCTTCGTCATCCAGTTTCAGCTCTTTGATCACCGCCTCGACAACCGGCTTGGACTTGATCATTTTGATGCTGGTGTTGAAGGTCATCAACTGGGAGGTATAGCTTTCGAAATCGGTTCTCTCACCGGTGATGGGGGAGGCGGATGTCTCCTTGTCGATAATCAGCTTGGCCGAGGACTGGAAAATGGGCTGCGCGGTCAGGCTATAGCCCATGACCGCCGCCACGGTCAGAAAAAAAACAAGCAGAATCAAACGCTTCCTTTTTTTGAGGATCATGAGATACTCGGACAGATGGATCTCTTTTTCCTCGAACAGTTCGGTTTCAGGGTGATCTTGCATTGAGGACCTTGACGGTTGAGTTACAGGTTATGGACAACATCCGCGAGACTCGCGGGAAAGGCGAGAAACACGGGATAAGCATAATCGATTGGACCCGGCGATGGGTGAAGACTCATGGGGCCGGAAAATGCAAAAGCGGGAAATACGAGCATCGCAGGAAAAGAGATGGGGTGGTTCTTTTCTCGTTTTTCTCGCGTTGCCTCGTTTCCCGCCCTTATCTTACAGCCACGATTCGGGAATATGGATACGATCTCCGGGTTTGAGCGGCAGATCGGGGATTTTGCCCGAAACCACCTTGTTCAAATCCAGATCGATGGTTTCCTGGCCTTCCGGGGTTTGCCGGATGACCTTGGCCCGGTTGGGGGCGGCGAATTTATCGAACCCGCCGGCCATGATGCAGGCGGCCAGCGCCGTCAACCCGGGTTGATAGTTTAACACGCCCGGCTTTTTGACTTCGCCCTGAACATACACTTTCGTGCTGGCCTGATCAAGGCCCGTGTCCAGAGGAACATAAATAGTATCTCCGGACTGAAGCCTGATGTTTTGCGACATATCCCCTTCATCCAGGAGTTTGACCAGATCCACCTTGATGGGGGCCGGTTTGGTGCCGTCCTTGGCATTGGCCGCAGGAGCGGTTCCCCGGATCACGTAAGCCAGATTTCCCCGTTCCGGAAGCACCCCGCCGGCCTTGGCGATCAGATCCATGATGGACGGGGTGAATTCCAATTCGTACATGCCCGGATTTTTCACCGCCCCGGAGATAAAATATTGGAGGCTGTGATACCCCTGGATCTGGAGATGAACCTGAGGAGAGACGAAGTAGTCTCTCTCCAGCGGCGTAAGGATGGCTTTTTCCAACACCTCCAGGGTTTGCCCGGCGGCTTCGACCTTGCCGATAAAGGGAACATTGATATGGCCGGTGTCGCTGACCACCATCTCCTTGACCACTTGCTCCTCGCCGCCGGCCAGGATGGAGATGCTGACCACATCTCCCGGTCCCAGGCGATAGACGGATTTCACCGATGTTGTTTGGCACCATCCGGTACCGCAAAAAAGCAGGCATACGATTATCAGGGCGGAGACGCGTCCGGTTGTTCTTTTTGTTTTATTGAGCATGAGATAGCACATACGGAGCTGTGGGTTCTGAGCAATTGGGTGATGGGCTTATAGGCTATGGGCTATGGGCGATAGGTAATTTTCCATCGCCTAATCGCCTATAGCCTTTTGCCTATGGCCTATCTCCTATTTCGAACCGAGATTATAATCGAAGGTCAAGCTGAGCATAATGAACTGGTTGTCAAAATCACGGCCCACTTCATTGGAATCCCGATTCTCCTGCCCGCCTTCCAGGCCGATGGCAAGGTAGTCCAGTATCCAGTAGTCGGCCTTGGCGGACAGGTACCACCAATCATCCTCGCGATCCGAGAATTCGTAATCGGCCATCTGATACCAGGCCGTCAACTGAAGATTGATTTTATCGAGAAGCAGATACGAGCCGCGGGCTTCCAGGCGGGTGGCCTGGTAATAGGTTTCGCCTGAACCGGAGTCGTTGAAATTGTTGCTGGCGGCCAGATAAACGGAGTGCTTGGGAATGCCGTCCGTATCAGGCGGATTCTGGCCCGACAACGAGACTTTCCAGGCAAATGCGTTGATGTCATCCATCGAGGCGTCGTCCTCGAAGCTCCTGCCATGGTAACCGGCACCGACACCCAGGGTCAGATAATTGAACTGATGGTTAACTTCCGCCATGACCTGATTCGACGTATAATCCGATGTGTCTCCTTCATACCGCCGGCACCAGTACTGATAATCGAGGTCAAAGGCAGTGCGAGTATTCAGGTTGTAGGTCAAGGTTGCGGTGCCGCGGTTTTCGGCGGAGTCTTCCCCCTCGCCGATGTCGTCATCTTTGTAGTCGGTGATCAGGCGGTTGTATTTCAACCCCAGGTCGAACTTGTCGCCAAAGCGGTAGAGCAACCGGGGCGAAAAATTGTTCAGTGAGTATTTGTAGCGATCGACACTGTTGGAGAAAATGTCTGCCGAAGCCGAATCGCGGGTGTAAAGGTAAAGGTTGTCCATCCCGATCAGCAGGCGATCGGAGACTTGCATCTGCCCGGTAAACCAGGCGTTGTGCTCCACATAGTCGAAATCTTCGGCGGCCGTCTCGCCGGCAAGCAGATCGTCCTGGTCGTCATAGCGCAGAACGTTGAGCGAGTAGTCCAGAAGGACCGTGCTTTTTCCCGTGGTATAGCCCACTTCTATGCCCGGTTTGACGTTATAGGTGTAAACCTCTTTTTCGTCGTCTTCGGCTTTGTAAAAGTTGGAGTCGCTTTGCCACCCCGCTTCGACCTTGGGTTTTAAAACCAACTGGCCCTGCGCGAAGGCGCCGGGAACGAGCCAAGCCATGATCAAAAGGAGCAAGGCGCAGTGTCCAAGTTTAGGACAAGAGATTTGAATTTTCATCATCGTATTCTTCTCCGGGTATGTCATTACAGTTTAGAATTGCTGGTGCTCGTGGCCCCATATCAATACACAAATCGGTTACAGGGGATCAGATTGTGCTTGCGGGTTGTATATCCTGCGTGGGCGGCGGTTCGGGTGCCGGAGGGGCGGCGGCTGGAGTCGGTGTCCCCGCCGGCGGCTCGAATGCCTCGGCTTCTACCGGTGTGGCTCCCCGGTTGGCGCCATTCAATGCTGCCAACCGATATCCATCAGCATCCAACCCGGCAGCCTCGGCTGCGGCCACGGCACCGGCCACGGCACCGTTTGTGGCGGCTTGGGTGATGGCGGGCATATCCTGCTCCGGCGTCATGGCGGCAGCAACCGCCGCAAGGGCTTGCTCGGCGGCTTCGCCGGGTTCCTGACCTGCGGCAATGGCTGCCTGTACCACTTTTTGGATCACGGCTTCAATTTGTGCGGTATCACCGGTGGCGACAGCTGCGGTGAGTTCAGCCAGCTGGCCTTCGTCCAGAGCGGCTGCCGGGCTAACCAAGGTCCATAGAACCAGAGAGATAGCCAGGAATGAGATGGTTAAGAACCGAATGGATGAAACTCTCATCTTCCTTCTCCTTATTATGATTGTGGGGGTAAATAGCTCTGAGGCTCACGCCAATAGGGAAGCACGAGACTCACGCAAAAAACGGGAAATGAAATTTACAAAACGATGTGCTTCCTGCTTTACGCAAACACCTTCACCTATCAATAAGCCTTTCCTTCTCTTGCCGTTGGAAAATCGAAACAACCGAGAAGGATTTTAGGGTTTTCATTAGTGATTTGGTGGGCGGCTTGCTTGCCGGCCCATTTGGTAATCAATTTTCGAGCAGCGGAAATCCTGTATTTTCGTCCAGGATGGATGTCGGAGCCCAGGCAGAACACCTGGCTTCTTTTCACCATGGCCTTGGCCGCTTTCATAATCGGTGGCCCGTAGTCACCGGTCAGACTGCCGGCCGTAATTTGAATCCGGGCGCCCCAGCTGTAAAATTCATCGATAAGATCCGGGGCGTGCAAGAGCATGGGATTGCGTTCCGCATGGGCGATGATGGGGGTCACCCCTCTGTCCGTCAGCTGTCGGATCGTCATGCACATTGCCTTGGCGATGAACATGTCGGGTAGCTCGATCAGCAGCGCCCGATAGGCATCGTTAAACGAAAGCAATTTTTCATCGTCGTATTGTCGAAGCAGGTCATGGGTAACACGTATTTCCGCGCCTGGCAACAGCCTAATAGGGATTTCATGGTCTAAAAACTGAGAGGCTAGCGCGGCGCAGGCGGACAGGATTTCGGCCTTGCCGCAATTGTGGACGCCGTCACAGGTGTGCGGGGTGGCACAAATGGTGGTTACCCCTTCGGCCACGGCCTGCCTGGCAAAGGCCAGCGCCTGGGAGAGATCCGTTGCGCCATCGTCCATTGCCGGCAGAATATGGGCGTGGGTGTCAATCATGACAGCGCGAGAAAAGCGGAAACTGCAGGACGCGCGAGCGCGCACAAGCCTGTTTCAGTAGGTCTTGGCATCTTCGTACAGATGGGCGTCAACATAGGTGGCGAGAATTTCCGCGGTTGCCCTCGGTGGTCTGGTTTCAAGATAATGGTCGATGATGGCATGAGCGCATTCATGGGCCAGAATGCCGGAACGCAAGTCGTTTGCATTGACATACACGGTGTTGTACTCATAGATGTACCAAGCTCGCAGGTCTTTATTTTTTTTATAGATTTTGAAATACTCGGCGTGCAGTTCGTCCTTGTCTGGGAAAATTTTGACATTGATCGTGATGGCTTTGCGCATATCCAGGATGCGTTGAACCTTTTCAATCAGTGTGTCAAGCTTTTTTGCCATCCTTTCCTGAAAGGTTTCGATAGCTCGACCTCGCTTCAGGAAACCGAAAAAAGTCCCTCCCAGGTCGGAATAATCAATTTGTTTGTCAAAGCGGTCCAGGTCTTCGACGTTTTGATAATACAAATTCAGGTATCTGGTTTTGACGACGGACCATTGCCCGGCGTGGGCATGCGGGATGGCTACCAGTACCCAGCCGGCAATGGCCGTGGTAAGGCAAATCCGTCTGCCTATGATAATTAAGCGATGCAATGATCGTGGCTACCATCCTAATTGTTTGGGAAAGTCACCTTAATTTATTACGCTAAAGCTTGAACTCGGTGTCGATGCGCTCGCGCAGAAGGACAATCTCTGCATGACAGGAGCTTGTCGAATCTTCATGGGTTTCCAGTTCGGTTACATTATCCCTTATGGTCGAAACTTTTTGGTTCAGGCTGTCAATCATCGTGTTCAAGGAAATGACCAGTTCCTGAAACTGATCGCCCTGCCGGATATTGATCCGGCTTTTCAAGTCTCCGGTGCTTAAACGCTGAATGTCCTTTTCAAATCGAACCATGGGACCGGCGATTTTATGAGACACCAGCAAGGTAACCATCACCACGATGATACTGACAAAAAACAGCGTGACCAGTGTCGTGCCGATGACCGAGGGCATGATGGCCAATGACGTGTTCTGAATGGTCAGCTTGGAGTCGGTAAAGGACGATGTCAGCGTCCCCTGGGTGAAGGTCAAGGTTAAAACCACGGAGATGACGCCACTTAGCAACAGAACAAATAGAAATTTGGCAATGAACTTTTTTTGAAAGTCCTTTTTAATGTAAACCTGACGGCGTTTGAACCCATTTGTTGTCGTGGGCGATACAGGCATTTCCTGTGTTTTCCTTGTGATTACCGGCTGATTCGTTGCTTATCGATTTTAATATCGGCTGTTTTAATCAAATCCTGTGTCCAGGCTTCCATGGCGGTGGTTCTCTTTTGGGCTTCGAGGCGCGTTCGAATTTGGTCTTTTACTTCGGAAAGGGAACCGCCCAGGTCTGCCTGGTGCCGTTGATAATACTCTTTGATTTCGTTATCGGTCACCATTGTCTGTTTTTTAATCTCTTCGGCTTTCAGATCGTGAAGATTTCGTATCAGGCTGGCTTCCCAGTATTTCTCAATGGCCCGCATGAATTTTTCATTCCGATCCAGCTTCAACCGGACCGCCTCTTGAATCATCAATTCCTTGCGGACGATATAATCGATAAATTCATCCCGGTTTTCCTCCGTCAATTCCAGTTCCGGGTTGGCATAAACTTCCAGTTTGAGCATCGCGTTGAATTCGTCAAGGGTGATCTTGCTGCCATTGACCTGGATAACCACATCGGCCTTACCGGGAGGGGGATCGGTATTGTTGCAACTCATCAGGCAACACGCCGCCATGATGCAACCCATAACCAGAATATTGTATTTATTCAACATAGGAAGATTCGATGCCTATTGAGGAACATACACTTGAATCAATCGTTCAAGGAAATTTCTTTCGGCCTCGGTCAGTGTCATGAACCGCAAACCGCAACGCTTTTTTTTAAGCGCCAGGTCGCTTTTATGGTTGAGGATCGAAATTGAGGTGTCGTAAACGACTTCACAGGCAAGATCAATCAATTGGAAATCGTCTTGGGTAACGAAAATGGTGGCGTTGGACGTACCCCGCAAAGAATCCTCCACCTCACTATAATATTCAAATGCCAGTCCGGCGATACTAATGTCAACAACTTTTCCAACTTTCGAGAAATCATTGCCCAAAGCGATATAGACGCGGTTTTCAGTGAAAAACCGAGTGTATCGGCGGACATGATTGTGCATGGAGATAAAGAAATCCTATGTTTTTAGAAGCCGAGCGATTGCCATTCCTGCACATTGCACGAGTGCTAGAAGTTGAATCGCTCGGTATAGAGCTTAGAGGGCGGGGATCAGATTTGATTCCATTTTAATCTGAGGTAGCTGGATAAATTGATTTTAGCGTTTTGGATGTTCAGTTTTTTTCTTATGTTTTTCCTGTGGGTTCTGACTGTTCCGGCGGAAAGGTTCAGTTTGCTGGCGATTTCGTTTGAGTTGAGGCCTTCCTTGACATAGGCGGCGACAGATAGCTCTCTGGCCGACAGATAGCCACTTAATGCAGGTCTTCCGCCGCCGAGTGTGTTGCAAAGCTCGTTGAGCTTATACTGCAGGCTGCTTGACAGCATGTTTATGGACGACGGATCATGCTTATGATTCAATTTCGCGACCAACGGAAAAATGCTGTTCACAATTTCGTTGTGTATTTTTTTTTCCGTGTCTTTCTGGGTTCGATTTATGTTTCTTGCCAGCGATTTAAGTGCGTTGTTTGCCTCGATGATTTCCAGACTGGCTTTTCTTAGGCTTTCGTTATTGCGATTGCCCGACATTTGGGAATTGTTCGTGCTTTGATAACTATCGGCGAGTTCCCTGGTCAGTGTTTCGTTACGTTGATTAAGCGCGTTTTTCTCTTTTTCCAATTTGGAGATTTTTTTGCGGTAAGCGGTTATATCGACATTACTGACAAGGGTGCAGGTCGGATCGGTTGGTTTGAAACGGATTGGTTCGATTGAACAGGAGATCCATTTCAGTTTGCCGGTGCTTTCTATAATCCGGTATTCGTGTTTTCGGGGACGCTCCCCATGGGAACCCATGGTGAAAAAATAACGGCAGCCGGCCTTGTCATCAGCATGGATGATCGTTTCGAGATAATTGGGGTTTTCGATGAAGAGCTTCGATGGATACCCGGTGACCTGCTTACAGGAGGAGGAGCAGTAGATCACTTGGCGATCATTGTTGAAGATGAGGCTCCACAATAAACCATTTTCCGGAAAAAAGGGGGGGGTATTCATAAACCTATCTACACATAGCTCCGCTTCCTGGATTACAGATCCAGTTCATTTTGTATGTGAATGGAGCGATTATATTGGTCTCTATTACACGGAAGAATCAAAAATTAAAAGGGGGATATTAGAGGGTGATGAAATGGGCATGGGTATACCCAAAATTAATAATAACTATCTGTGTTGTATAAAAATAATAGAATGTGGGAATAAAATTCCCAGCGCTGTTTTCGTATAGAAGGGCGATACGGTTATGAATATGGCCATATCGCGCGAGGGAACTCGGGGCTAAACAAGCGCTTCAGGCAACCCTGGATACGATGACAGCGCTGGGTGGCGACAGGGTGGGGGGAGCTATCCAAACGCCTTTTCAATCCCCTTGCGGGTGGCTGCGACCATGCGGTCGGCCTCTTCCCTGGTGATGACCAGGGCCGGTGCATAATATAAGGTGGTGTTGAGTCCCGGCAAACTGCTGTTGGTGCGTCCCAGGAGCACGCCTTCCGCCTTGGCGGCATCCATCACGACGCCCATTTTCGTTTCGGTTGGGGGGGCCTTGCTTTGTTTGTCCATCACTAGTTCCACGCCGCAGAACAGCCCCTTGCCACGCACATCCCCCACATTGGGATGATCCGATAGCTCCCGCAGCCGATCGAGCAGGTATTCGCCCATGACCCGGCTGTTTTCGATCAGGTTTTCCGCTTCCATGATGCGGATGTTCTCGAGTGAAGCGGCCATGGCGCCGGCGCAACCGCCATAGGTGGAGATATCTCTGAAAAAATGCATGCGGGCTTCCGGATCGGCGGGGTCATTGAGGAAAAGGTCGTAAATACGTTGTTTGACCACCGTTGCGGAAATGGGTTCGTAGGCGCTGGCCATACCCTTTGCTAATGTAACCATGTCCGGGTCCACGTCAAAATGCTGAAAACCGAAAAAGGCGCCGGTCCTGCCGAATCCGGCCACAACTTCGTCGATGACCAGGAAGATGCCGTATTTTTGACAGATTTCCTGGATAATAGGAAAATACTCGGGAACGGGAACAATGATCCCGCCGCCTGCTGTGATGGGTTCCACAATCAATCCACCCACCGTGTCCGGGCCTTCCTTGAGGATGATTTCCTCCACGGCCCGGGCGCATTGGATGTCGCAGGAGGGATATGTTTTGGCAAAAGGGCAGCGGTAACACAGGCAGTGAGGAATCTGCACGAACCCCTCTGGAAAGGGGCCGAAATCCTTTTTGCGCTCCGCCTGTCCCGAGGAGGCCAACACGGCGATGGTCGTGCCATGGTAATCTCTGTCCCTGTATAGAATCTTGTACTTTCCTTCACGGGTTTTGTCGATGGTGGATGCCTGACGGATAAGTTTGTAGCTTTTCTCGTTGGCTTCCGAGCCGCTGTTGGAAAAATACACCTTGCCCATGCCGGGGAGCAGTTCCAGCAGTTTGCCCGATAGTTTGATGGTGGGAACGGTTCCGTAGCTCCCGGCGTAATAGGCCATCTGTTTCAATTGGGCTGCTACCGCGTCGGCAATGCTTTCCCGGCCGTAGCCAACATTGACGCACCACACGCCGCCGGATGTGGCATCGAGATACTCCCGGCCGCGGATGTCCGTGAGTGTCAACCCCTTGCCGCTGACGATGATCATCTGCTCCTGGGATTCAAAGCATTTGTGGGGTTTGATGTGATGCCACAGGTGATCCCTGTCGCCTTGGATCATTGCATCCACGGTATAATCCAGCACGCTTGGCTTTGCCATTTTTTAGCCTCCTTGTTAATGGCACTCAATTATAATAAGCAATATGCGATGTCAAGTTGAATTCTCTTGTGAAATTAAAGAAATCGCAAAAAATATGTTGAATTTGTGCGAAAAAGAGTGTGAAATGTCAAGTGCACCGGTGGAAAGGCTATTTTCGCCTTAGATTTATAGCGGCTTATGGGAGACGAAAATGAATAAAGATCGGCCCGACGGCACTTCGAAAGCCATCGATAAACTCGATTGTGAGATGATAAAAATTCTGCAGGAAGACGGTAGAGCACCGAATACCGAGATTGCCAAGAGAATCGGAATTGCGGAATCCACGGTTAGGGTGAGGCTCAAGCGCCTGATCAACGAAGGCTATATCCAAATCGTGGCAGTTAGTGATCCCGTGAAATTGGGGTTTATGGCGGTCGGCTCGCTACGCATTTTTGTGGATGTCGCCAAACTCGAGGATATCACTCGGGAATTGGGAAAAATAAAATCCCTATGGTTCATTACCCATTCTACCGGGGACGCGGATATTTATACGGAATTCGTGGCCCGATCCATAAGCGAGCTAAACGATATTTTATCCAATCAAGTCTACAAAATTGACGGCATCCAGCGCACGAACACCTCCATGATTCTGAAAATCGTCAAACGCCGTTACGACTGGGGAACGGCCATTGATCTTTCGGGAAATTGACGGAAAAACAAAAAGGCGACTTCAGATCGTTATTTTCGAAGCAGACGTGGTGTTGGTAAATGGGCTGTAAAAAAGAAGGGACACCCGTTCTTCAAACCGATGCAAGGGACACCCGTTCTTCCTCGTAGTCCGCGAACTCTATGGCGATGCTGCGGAAATCTTCATTAATCTCAAAAAAAAGGTCCGCCAATAGGGGATCGAAGTGTGTACCCCTGCCCATGGAAATGATCTCAACGGCCCTGTCATGGGCAATGGGGGCCTTGTATATCCGCCTGCTGATCAGGGCGTCATACACATCGGCCACGGCCATGATCCGCGCGGATAGGGGGATGTCTTCGCCGGACAGCCCGAACGGATACCCGGAACCGTCCCATCTTTCGTGGTGCCCGCAGGCGATCTCCTGGGCGACATGCAGAAAGCTGTTGGTTCCGAGCTTGCGCTCCGCTTTCAGCAAACTGTCCCGGCCGTAAAGGGTGTGCATCTTCATATGATCGAATTCCGTGGGGGAGAGCACGCCCGGCTTGAGCATGATGGTGTCCGGTACGCCAACTTTGCCGATATCGTGCACCGGGGCCGAAAGGTAAAGGATATTGATGCTCGCGGCATCCAGACTGCCGGAAAACCGTTCTTCCTTGGCCGCTCGGGTGGCCAGGATGCGGACATAATTCTTGGTGCGCATGATATGTCCGCCGGTTTCCGGATCACGGCATTCGGTAAGGGTGGCCAAGCTTTCAATGGTCACCTCTTTGAGCAGGGCCAGCTCCCGTGTGCGTTCCTCCACCAGTTCTTCCAGGTGGTCGCGGTGCCTTTTGAGATCCAGGTGGTTGCGTATCCGGGCCTTGACGATTTCCGGAACGATGGGTTTGGTGATGTAGTCCACCGCGCCCAGGGACAGCCCCTTGGCTTCCTGGCCGGCCTCTGTGAGCGAAGTGACGAAAATTACCGGAATATTCGCTGTTTTTGTGTATGCCTTGAGTTGACGGCAGACCTCGTACCCATCCATTCCCGGCATGACCACATCCAGCAGAATGATGTCCGGTTTGGGTGTTTTGCGGCAAATCGCCAGGGCTTTTTCCCCGGCTTTGGACACAATCACGTTGTAGTCGTCTTTCAATACCTCGATGAGCGTATGGAGATTCTCGGGTGCATCGTCAACCGCCAGAACGACAGGCTTGATGGAATCTTGGTGCATCGATGACATGACTGTCTCCTTCATTTGGTTGGACCCGGGATTAGGTGGGGGTCGTTGTTCTGAATGGCTCAGGTTGCTACTTTCTGGTGTGTGCTCGGTAATATAATGCTATTCGGTTTGCAGACGCTTTTTCATGAGCGTTAATGCTTCCATGGCTTCGTCGGTATCAAAGTCACCCAAAAGGTTGCATACTTTTTTTATATCGGCAGTATGCGGGGTAGAGTTTAGCCTGGCTGCCAATGCTTCCGCTTTTTCCAGTGCTTCCGATATGTTTGTTTCGATAAGGGCCGTGATCTGATCGATTAAATCCGGAACTTTGGAAAGGTCCGCGGGGGGCTGAATGTCGACGGATTCTTCCATGGCCTCGCCGAGTTCGGCTATGGATCCCAATACTTCATCCAGATTATCCTGAACGGTGATGACCAATGCGTCTGCATCGTCCTGCCTCTCGCGGAGGGCGGTCTCCAGCTTTCCTGATGACGCGGCCAGCTTTTTGGCGCCCAGGTTGGCGGCCACGCCCTTGAGGGTATGGGCCAGGCGTGTGGCTTCCTCGCCGCGTTTGGCCTCCATGGCCGACGCGATCTCCGATGGCGTGGAGGCGTAGTTGTCCCGTAGACGGCGCAGCAGCTTCTTGTAAAGCTTCAAGTTGCCGGATACCGACGCCAACCCATCGCGGATGGACAGGCCCGGCACACCCTCCATGGGCAGGCTTTCCGAAGCCCGCTTGCGACGGCTTTGGGAACTCTTGGCATCGAACCAGTCGGGGGCTTGCCGTTGCCCCGGTTCGATCCACTGGACCAGGGTTTTGTAGAGTTGGGTGGGATCGATGGGTTTGGTGATGTGCTCGTTCATGCCCGCTTGCAGGCTTTTATCCCGATCGCTGGCCATGGCGTGGGCCGTCATGGCCACGATGGGCAGATCCGCAATGCCGCGAGCGCGGATGGTTTGCGTGGCGGTCAGGCCATCCATTTCCGGCATCTGGATATCCATGAGCACCAGATCGTAGTTTTTGTGCCTGCCGCCTTCCAGCGCGTGCACGGCCTGCAGACCATTTTGCGCCACATCCACCACCAGTCCGACGTTTTCCATTAATTCCACCGCGATTTGCTGATTGATTTCGTTGTCTTCCGCCAGCAGCACCCGGGCGCCGCACACCGATGTCAGCCCCGGAATTTTCTCTTCCTCATAATTTTCTTTGCTTACGGATATGCACGACTTCAGGCCCTTGACCCCAAGGATGGTATCCAGCAGGGTGGAAACGTTGACCGGTTTGACAAGGAATGCATCGGCGCCCGCTCTCCTTGAATGCGCCATGACGTCTTCCCGGCCGAAAGCCGAAACCATGATTACAGAGATCTTGTCCTGAAACCTCGGATCATTCTTTATCTTTTGGGTCACTTCAGCGCCATTCATCCCCGGCATCTTATAGTCCATCAAGACCAACGGAAACTGTTCTTCATCCGGGGTATCCTCGAGAACGCTCAGCGCCTTGGGACCCGAACTAACGGTCACGGCATCCAGTTTCAGGGTTTTTAACAACGATTTAAGGATGAGTCGCGACGCCTCGCTGTCATCCACCACCAGCACGCGTTGTCCTTTCAGGTCACCAACCAGAATGGTGTAATCCGGTCGCTCTTTTTTATGGGCAACGGAAATTTCGAGACGACAGGTGAACCAGAACGTGCTGCCGCGGCCGTATTCGCTTTCCAGGCCGAATTCGCCGCCCATGAGTTTCACGAGCCTCTTGCAGATAGACAATCCCAGCCCCGTGCCCCCGTATTTGCGTGTTGTGGATGTATCGGCCTGGGAGAACGGTTGAAAGAGTTTTGCGCTTTGTTCCTCGGTCAGGCCGATGCCCGTATCCTTGACGCTGAACCTGACAAGCAGGGACTTTCCAGAACGCTTCAGCGTTTCGGATTTGACGATGATTTCTCCACTTTCCGTGAACTTGATGGCGTTACTGACAAAGTTCAACAGAACCTGACCCAGCCTGAACGGGTCACCCATCAATTCGTTGGGGATCTCCATGTCCTGATCAATGATGAATTCCAGTTCCTTCTCCTGTGCTTTTTGTGAAACAACGGTGGAGAGGTTTTCGAAAACCTGATCCATGCTGAAATTGATGTTTTCGATATCGAGCTGACCGGCCTCGATTTTGGAGAAGTCCAGGATGTCGTTGATAAGTCCCAGCAGCGCCTTGGCCGAATTGTCGATTTTGTAGACGTAATCCGCCTGTTTGGCGGTCAGGTCGGTTTTCAGGGCCAGATGGGTCATGCCCAGAATGGCGTTCATGGGCGTGCGGATTTCATGGCTCATATTGGCTAAAAAGCCGCTCTTGGCCTGGTTGGCGTGCTCCGCTTCCTGCTTGGCCTCCTGAAGCTGCTTGGTTCGCTCATCCACCAGCTCCTCCAGGGCCTCCTGATATTTTTTGCGCTCCGTAATGTCCGTGGCCGTGAAACAGAAGCCGTGGCTGGAGTCGTTTTCCACCAGCGGGACCAGGCTGATATGCATGTTTTTGAGCGTTCCGTCCTTGCTTTGAAAAACCGACTCCAAAGACGCTTGCCTGTTTTTTTCGACCTGGCTGTAGTACTCCTTGCCCACGGACAGGAATTCCTCTTCGCTGGGGTAAAGAATTCTGGTGGTCCGCCCCAGTAGTTCCTCACGGGTGCGCCCGACAATTCTGGCCAGCTCATCGTTGACATGGGTCAGGACACGATCCTTCACCATACCGATGCCAACGGTTGCGGCCCTGAAAATGCTGTTCATCTCCGCCTGCTGGCGGAACAAGCGTTGTTCGTCCTTCTTACGCTCGGTTATATCCATGATCGTGAAGGCCAGACCCTTCTTCCGATCCTGCTTGTTCAACGGCGCCATAATGATAAAGACATCCTTGATTCTTCCATCCTTGCTCTGGAAAACGGACTCCAGAGCCGCTTTTCCCTGCTCATCAAGCTGCTTGTATGCCACCTTGCCCACATCCACGAACACCTCTTCGCTGGGATAAAAAATTCTGGTGCTTTTCCCAATAAGTTCCTCCACGGGGCGACCGGTGATCCTGGCAAGTTCATCGTTGGCATGAACGATGATACGATTTTTCAGCATGCCGATACCCACACTCGAAGCCCTGAAGATACTGTCAATCTCCGACTGTCGGCGAATCAGTTTTTCTTCGTATTTTTTGCGTTCGGTTATGTCCATGACCGT
This sequence comes from uncultured Desulfosarcina sp., assembly GCA_963668455.2. Classification (GTDB taxonomy): domain Bacteria; phylum Desulfobacterota; class Desulfobacteria; order Desulfobacterales; family Desulfosarcinaceae; genus Desulfosarcina. Next base: position 329,790 of record CAXXOY010000003.1, on the reverse strand, counting down.
GAAAGCAAAGCCCTGGCTTTTGTCTTTTTCGTCCAGTGGCGCCAGGGTAATATAGACGTCCTTGAGTGTGCCGTCCTTGCTCTGGAAAACGGACTCCAAGGTTGCATCGCTCTGGTTCTCGAGTTGCGTGTAGCCGATCTCGCCTGTGGATTGAAACACCTCTTCGCTGGGGTAAAAAATCCTGGTGCTTTGCCCGAGGAGTTCTTCCACGGGACGACCGGTGATTTTGGCCAGTTTTTCGTTGGCATGGATGATGACGCGATCCCTTAACATGCCGATGCCCACGGTGGATGCCCTGAGGATGCTGTCTATTTCCGCCTGCTGACGACGCAAGTGTGCTTCGGACGCTTTGCGCTCGGTGACGTCAATGCCGTCCGTGTGAAAATGAACAGGGGCTTGCCTTTTTCGTCCAGTATCGGCTGGATGGCCACCTCCACATCGATCATGCGGCCGTCCTGCGCCTCGTGCTTTGCATCGAATACGGTCATGCCGCCCTCCCGCGCCTTGGCCACGGCCTGGCGAACCCGCTCCCGGTCCTCGGGTCGCCGCCGCCACCAGGCGGCCTCCCAAAAGGGCTTGCCAATGATCTCTTCCTGCGAAACCCCGGAAAAATCCATGGCGGTGCGGTTGGCCCTGCGCACCCTGCCATCCAGTTCAAGCACCCCCATGAACTCTCGGCTCTGATCGAATATCCCCCGCAGGGTGGCTTCCCTGCTGCGGATGATGCGTCCGGCTCGCATGCCCTGCCGAATGGAAATAAACGCCAGCAGCCCGATTGCCATGAGAACGGCTATGCTGATAAACAAAAGACCTTCGGCCTCCACGCGCGCCGCCGCTTCAATATCGTGAAAATAGGCGCCGGTGCCAATGATCCAGCCCCATGGCGCAAAACGTTTGACATAGGATATCTTGGGCATGATCGGGCTGTTCTTGCCCGCCAATTGCCAACTGTAGCGGACGAAGGCATCACCTGTTTTTTCACTTTTCCGAACCATCTCCACGAACATCCGCTTGCCGGCAGGGTCTTGGTAGTCGTTGAGATCCCGGCCATCCAATGACGGAATGGTTGTGTGCATGACCATGCGAGGGTGAAGGTCGTTGACCCAGAAGTAGTCTCTTCCTTTACGGCCATAGCGCATCTTGGAGATGGCCTTCAGGGCCGTCTCCTGCGCATCTTCCCTTGTCATGATGCCTTTTAATTCAAAATCATGGTAGTACCGGACCATTTCCACGGCGATCTGGGTTATGTTCTTGAGTCCGTTTTCCCGCTCGTCCAACAGGGTCTTGTACACACTGGGCAGGTGCACGCCAAAGATGGCCAAGGAAAATAGAATGATTGAAAGCACAATGGGCAGGACCATCTTAACCCACAGGGGGGCGACCAAACGGCCGAATAGAGATCGCAAGTTCATAAGCTCTCCTCAGTTGTGAAAACATGACTTAAATGGATCGGTGGAACCTTATGCACCGGCGCCACGATGGCGTTAAGTGGATAAGTGGCGAACTAAACGGTCTTGTGGGACGTGGCTGTGCTTGGCGATGGTGATTGCCTTTTCTGGTTTTTCCAAGGCTTCACGAATGGGAAGAGGAGGGTGAGGTCGGCTTCAGGGAGTCGGTGAATCCATGACTATTCGATGCGTGTATGTGTGTCGCTAAGCTGGTCGATCGCCGGGTTTGGGCTTTCCAGGTGAAGATGGAAAGACACCAACTATCAGGGTAGGGTAGGAAGGCGTTTTCTGTCAAGAAAGCTGTGAAAAGTTAGGACGCTGATCAATCACGCGCCGTGGGCAAATAGGTGTACGGGACCTGGACGTACTCGAGAATGCGGTCGGCATAGCGGCCGATTTTTGTTTGGCCAAGCGGAGTGCTTTTGAAAACCAATTCGGAAATATTGAGGCTCAGGGCGATGTAAGGTTCTTTTCGTTCCGGCTCGCCACGCTCTTTTTCATCGTCGGTAAATCCACGGGAAAAGTAACCACCATGCAGCTCCAAATAGCGCAGCGGCGAATGACGGCAACAATCGATACCGGCCAGTTTGAGTGCCAGAATGTACTTTTGGCCGGAATAATCCGTAGCCGGTTGAAAACCATCCGTATTGCCTGAAGGAATGTACTCCAACCGGAAATCAAGGGTTTCGCGCAAGCCTGGAATGGTGTTTCTCAACGCGGAGAAACCGGCTCCCAGTGAATTAAAAATAAGATCCTCGTAGGCAAAACCATGGTCCTTGGAAAATCCGTCGAAGATTTCCACCCCCAGCATCATCCCCCAGGAGAGCAGTGCGCCGTTATAAGGGGCGTAGGATGAAGCGCCGTTGGATTGCATGCCATGGGTCAGAAACTCGGCCGTGACGTATGTGGAATAAGCGTGGCCCAGTTTATCCATGCCAAAGTAGGCCGTGTCGTTTCCGAAAAAACCCTCGTCAGTGAAATTGAAACCGGAGCTGCCCCATTCCCAGCTAACTACCCCGAGGATGCCGATGCCGGTCGTCAGCACGGCGGCCTGCCAGGAGATCGTGGCCACATCCGGCGGAAAACTGGAAAGCCGGTAGGGGCCGGTCAGCTGTTCATGGTGATCGTGATACCGGGGGTGGGCAAGAACGGTGGCGTTGTCCAAAACGCCTATGGTTTTGATCTCTGCGGATACGGGCGCGGGAAAGAAAAGCGAGAGCAAGGCAACGGCTGCGAGGAAAACGAATGGCTTTTTAGGGTAAACCTGTTGAAGAAAACGAATCCAATTTTTTTCTTTATTGTTCAAGACGGTTGACTCCTTTTCCCGAGTTATCAGCAACGCTCGTCGCGATAGTGAATAGCGATCACCTAGTTTAGGAATCAATATTAATGATGCTATACTTTAGGAATCGGGTCAACTTTACCTGGCGAAATCATCCATGATTTGCCTGTGAACTTTTTTTTAAATCAAGTTGTGGGCAGACACTATTTAGTGGTCGGCTTGAATTTTACGCGTGAGTAGACGTCATCGCTCATGGCGCCGCGCTGGCCGGCCTTGAGACGATGATACCCCACGGCGGCGACCATGGCGGCATTGTCGCCGCAAAGATCAATGGCGGGAATGTGAACCGTGATGCCGGCGGCCGATGCTTGCCGTGAAACCGCTTCGCGCAGGCCATGGTTGGCGGCCACTCCGCCCACGACGGCCAGATGGCGACAGCTTTTTTCTTTGGCGGCGTTGACGATTTTATGGGTCAGCACATCCACCACCGCGGCCTGAAACCCGGCGGCGATATCTCTCTGGTCCGTCTCGGTCGGCTTGGGATGGGTTTGCAGATGGCGCATCACCGCCGATTTGATGCCGCTGAAGGAGAAGTCGAATTGGTCCTTGTTTAAAAAAGGCCGGGTAAAAGCGATTTTATCCGGGTTGCCCCGGGCTGCCAGCTTGTCGATCACCACGCCTCCCGGATAGCCCAAACCGAGCATTTTGGCCACCTTGTCGTAGGCTTCGCCGGCGGCGTCGTCCCGCGTCTGGCCCATGGGGTGAAAATCGAGGTGGGAGGTGACATGGTAAATACTGGTGTGGCCGCCGGAGACCAACAGCGCCACAAAAGGGAAGGTGGGCGGATCATCCTCCAGGAAAACGGAGTTAATGTGCGCTTCCAGGTGGTCGACGCCCACCCAGGGCAGGCCATGGCCGTAGGCGAATCCCTTGGCAAAGGAAAATCCCACCAAAAGAGAACCAATTAAGCCGGGCCCCTGGGTAACGGCCAGGCCGTCAATCTCCTGAGGGGCGATACCGGCCTCGGTAATGGCTGATTCCACCACCGGAGCGATGGCTTCGATGTGTTTTCGGGAAGCGAGCTCGGGAACGACCCCGCCATAAGGGTGGTGAACGCTCACCTGGGAGGCCACGACCGAGGAGATGACCTCGGTTCCGTTTTTTACCACGGCGGCGGCGGTTTCGTCGCAGGAAGATTCTATGCCTAGAACAATCATTGGATTTTTACAACCGGGATGTAACGAGTGGGTTCATATGTGTTTCATATCAAGACATACGCAATGAATGTGTCAACGCAAGACCACTTTCATGATTTTTTGGACAAACCCGAACGGGGCGCCGGGTTGTTTTTTTTAGGAGGCCTCGAACCGGGACCGCGCATACCGGGCGCTCAGGATTTGCAGATGGGCTGCTTTTGTTGCCCGTCGGCGATCCATTTAAGAAAACGCCCCATTGAATTTGAAAGTTTGTTTAGCATTGGCGGCCTATCTTCATTGGTGGCCTATCTTAAAGGGTTCGAGCACTGAATGAAATCTGTGCCTTAAACCAATTTTACCCGTGAACGTGCATTCTTACGAGGTGTGGTCACTTCGCCGATGCCCCAGGCCTTTTCGCCAGCGCCATTGATCCGGTCAAGCACATCCTGGGCGTTTTCTTCGGGTACCACGGCCACCAGGCCGATTCCGTTGTTGAAGGTGCGCATCATCTCCTCTTCGTCCACGTTACCTGCTTCCTGAAGGAACGGGAATACGGGAGGAACCTCCCAGGAACCTTTCTTGATGGCGATGCCGCAAGCTTGCGGAACGATCCTTATGATATTGTCCATGATGCCGCCACCGGTAATATGCGCCAGCCCCTGGATCGGCAGATCCCGCAACAGGCGCTGAATGGTTTCGGCATAGATGCGTGTTGGTGTCAGCAGCTCCTCGCCCAGGGTTTTCCCTAGCTCCGGAACGTGGCTTTCCACCTTAAGATTCAAAACCTCGAAACAGATTTTGCGTGCCAAGGAATACCCGTTGCTGTGCAGGCCGCTGGAGGCGATGCCAATCAGCTGGTGCCCCGGCCGGATCTCGGAACCGTCCACGATTTTGTTGTTGTCCACCAAGCCAACGGCAAAGCCGGCCAGGTCGTATTCGCCATCCTGGTAAAATCCGGGCATTTCCGCCGTTTCGCCGCCGATTAGCGCACAATCGGCCTGGATGCAGCCTTCGCCGACGCCGGTGATGATTTGCTCGACGGTGTCGGACTTCAATTTGCCGGTGGCCAGGTAATCGAGGAAAAAAAGAGGCTTGGCACCCTGCACGGCAATATCGTTGACGCTCATCGCCACAAGATCGATGCCCACCGTGTCGTGGCGATCCATGAGAAATGCGATCTTGAGCTTTGTTCCCACGCCGTCCGTGGAACTGACCAGCACCGGGCTGTCCATGGAGGCGGTGTTGAGGGAATAAAGCCCCCCGAAACCGCCTATTTCTCCCATCACACCTGTGCGACGGGTCTTTTTGGCAATGTTCTTAATGGTTCCAACAAGATTGTCGGCTTTGTCGATATCGACACCAGCGTCGGTGTAGGTCAGCTTTTTTTTCATGCGGGTGCTCCTGGCGTATGTTCGACTGGATTTGTAAAACGAATCAAAATAGTCTGATGGCAGCTGAAAGTCAAACCAAATTCCGTTAGATCCCCATGTAACGATTCGGTGGCGATCCCCGTTGAGACAAAGTCGCAAAAAACAACACTGTTACATTAGTAACAATTCTCTGCTAATATATCTATGCTCTAAATTCAAGACCTTTCAAGCTGTTCAAGAAGGAGCGTTGCGGATGATCCGGTATCCGTATTGAAAAAGCGTCGCCAATGACGGTCCCAAATCGCCGACCCGGTGCGTGGATCAAAAACCCGGCGGCATTGCAATTTATCGGTTATCGTGCGGAAGACCTGCCAAGTTACCTATCGGCAGAACCGCAGGAAATATGAGCGAAAATCGCAAACCATGTCCACACTTGCGATTTTCCCGTGAATTGGTGTACGCACCAAGGTCCGGATTGTCGGTGAAGAGAACTAAACACGATAACACGCAGCAAGGAGGATGTGCATGGATGTATTACGTATCGATAAGGAAAAATGTAAACAGGACGGATTGTGTGCCATGGATTGTCCCTCCGGGGCGATCCTGTTCAAGGGGCCGGGACATTTTCCTGAATTGAGAAAGGGAGGGTTGGATATCTGCTTACGCTGCGGGCATTGTGTCGTGGTGTGCCCGCACGGAGCCATTGATCATGCCGACGTTCCGCTTGCCGAATGTCCGGCCATTGATTCGTCCCTGGCGTTGTCATCCAAACAGGCCGAGCAGTTCCTTCGCTCACGGCGGTCGGTGAGGCTTTTTAAATCGACCAAAGTCGAAAAGGCCGATCTGGAACAACTGATTGATATTGCCCGTTATGCGCCGACCGGCAGTAACAGTCAAACGGTGCAGTGGTTGGTGATCAATGACAAGGATTACCTGAAAACAATTTCATCCCATGCCGTGGATTGGATGCGCGAGCTTGTGGCACAGGGCAGGGAGGGAGTCGCTCCGTATATGCCCAACCTTGTTAAGGCCTGGGATCAAGGTATTGATTCCATCTTGCGCGGCGCGCCCTGTCTGGTGGTGGCCATGGCGCCTGCCGAGGCGCGCAATGGTATGGTGGACCTGACCTTGGCGCTGTCCTACCTTGAGTTGTACGCACCACAACTCGGTTTGGGAACCTGTTGGGCCGGTCTGCTGCTAGGCGCTCTCAAATCTTTGCCGGAATTGAAACAGGAGCTGGGCGTCCCTGCTGATTTTCCTCATTATTATCCCATGATGGTCGGGTATTCCAAGGTTAAGTACCATCGGCTCCCCGAAAGAAAGACACCGCGTATTACTTGGTGGGAGCAGTGATTATTCGTTCCGGGTTAATGTAATCAAGAGCGTTCCCGATTCCAGCGATACGCTTGCGGTTTTGCCCAGGAATCGGTTGCTGATTCCCCAACTGGATCCCATGGGGAGGCGGGCGTTATCCAAAGGATATTCAAGGCCTGTCAGGGTGACGCCCATGGCATCACCGGCGAGGGGAAGCAGGGAAAGGAGATCGCCGGTGCACCCGGTAAGGGTTATTTGCGCCTTGCCCCTGATACAGCGCAGCTCATTGGGGCCGTCCAGGATGCATAGCGACGCGGAACGATAAGCCTCGGCGGCCATCAACAGCACGTTGGAAAGGGTCATGTCCAGGCGAGCCCCCAGGGCGCCGAGGATGATTGTTTCGTCGGCCTTTTTGTCCATGGCCAGGCGGATGGCCAGCTCCAGGTCGGTTTGATCCTTGTGTCGTGGGTGACGTATGACGTCGGTCTGCCTCCGGTTCAGGGCGGCCAGATCCCCGGGATCGACGGAATCCATGTCGCCCACGACGACATGCGGAACCACCTGCCAGTGGCGGCAGTGGGCCAATCCTCCGTCGGCGGCGATGATCAGGTCCTCTTTGGCCGATATGGTGAGGGGTTCCGGCCAGCTTTCCATGATTCCGTTAGCAAAAATGATGGCGCGCATGGATTAATGATTCTCCTCGTTTGGGTCTGTTTTCGGGATCACCGTGATGGCCGATGAGCGAAGGACCAGGTCAACCTCTTTTCCGGGATCGGGCGGGGTGCTTTCGCCGGGGATATGAACGGTAAGGGATAGGGACCGGTCGACGCTGAATGTGAGGCGATAGTACTGCCCGCAGAAAAGTCGGGAAAGGATACGGCCGCTGATTCGGGACTGATCTTTTTTCTCACCAGGGCCATCGGCCAGGCGGGCCCCTTCGGGACGCAGGATCACGGTGACCGGATCACCGGAGCGCAACCCCGGCGGCATTACGTCTGATGTGAGCCGGCCCAGGATCGTGGCAATACTGCCTTCGGAAGTAATCTTGCCATCCAGAAGATTGTCGAATCCCAGGAACCGGGCCACGAAAATACTACCGGGATGGCGATAGAGTTTCTCCGGCGTGTCCACCTGAACCAGGCGGCCGGCGTTCATCACCGCCACCCGGTCGGCCACGGCCAGGGCTTCGGACTGGTCGTGGGTGACAAAAATCGCGGTGGTTTCAAGCTTTTTGAGAATATCACGGATCTCGATCAGCAGCCGCTCCCGCAAGGAACGATCCAAGGCCCCCAGGGGTTCATCAAGCATCAGAAGTCGCGGCCGGGGCGCCAGGCTGCGGGCCAGGGCCACACGCTGGCGTTCGCCGCCGGAAAGCTCACCCACATTGCGCCGGGAAAGATCGGACAGTCCCACCAGTTCAAGCATCTCCATAACTCGAGGCTTGATGACCTCATCGGTTTGATGCTGCATCTCAAGTCCGAAAGCAACGTTGGCATAGACGCTTTTGTGGGGGAACAGGGCGAAGTCCTGGAACATCAGCCCGAAATTACGAAGATGGGGCGGCTTTCGGGTAATCTCTTCTCCTCCCAAAAAGACCCGCCCCTGATCTGGGATTTCCAGGCCCGAAATCAGACGCAAGAGGGTGGTCTTGCCGCATCCCGATGGTCCCAGGAGACACAGAATTTCTCCCTTGGCCAAATTCAGATTTATTCCGCTTACGGCGGCGTTAGTGAAATGCTTGGTCAGATTTTCAGCCGTCAGTAAAGCCATCAGAAATCCTTACCATGGAATCGAAACTTCTCAATGAACAGGAACCCGGCCGAGGTGGTCAGCATCAGCAGACAGCTCATGGCCATGGCCCGTCCGGCATTGAGCGCTCCGGGCTGGCCAAGATAGCGGTATATGGCCAGGGGCAGGGTGGGCGTTTGGGGCCGGGCAACGAAGACGGTGGCGCCGAACTCTCCCATGCTGATGGCAAAGGCGAAGATGGCGCCTACGAGCATGGCGCGGCGCAGCAGGGGCCAATCCACCTGACTCCAGACCTTTCGCGGCGAGGCGCCCAGCATGGCGGCGGCCTCCCGCAAGGATTGCGGAATGCTGCGCCAGGCGGGCAGCAGGCTGCGGATGACGAAGGGAAATCCCACCAGGGCATGGGCGATGGCCGGCAGAACGATACTGGTGCGTAGATCAAGGGGCGGCCGGTCCAGGGCGATGATAAAACCAAACCCCAGGGTGACGGCGGAGGTTGAGAGTGGCAGCATGAACAGGGGATCCAAAAGGGATGCTTTTTCCGAACCGCTGCCGGCCAGAACCGCCGCCGAAAATCCTCCTATGATCAGGGCGATCAGGGTGGCGGCAAGGGCATACGCCAGGGAGTTGACCATGGAGGCCGCCGGTGAGACAAACATGATCGAGCCGGTGGGGTTTGTAAACAGGGAACGGTAGTAAAGCAATCCGAATCCTGTTTCGGTGATCACGGAGTCGAGGAGAAGGGCCAGCAGTGGGGCACCGAGAAGGATAAGCATGAAAACCAGGGTGGCCACCATGGCCAGCCGCTGCCCACGAGTGCCCGGTCGGTGCAAGCCTGCAATCGATTTGGGCATGAACCCGATGGCGCTGCGACGCTCGAAACGGGTGTAGATCCCCATCAGCGTGAAGGTGAAGACAAGCTGAACCAGGGAGAGGGTCGCGGCCATGGGCAGGTTGAAGAGGTTCACGGCCTGACGGTAGATCTCCACCTCGATGGTTGCCAGGCGCGGTCCACCCAGGATGAGAATGACGCCGAAGCTGGTGAAGCAGAATACGAAAACCAGCATCGCCGCGGCCAGCACGGCAGGCATGAGCATGGGCAGGGTGACCCTGATGAAAACCTTGAACCGTGAAGCACCCAGCATACGGGCCGCATCGCTCATTTCGCCCGGAAGGCGGGACCAGAAACCACCCACAACACGCAGCACCACCGTGTAATTGAAAAAAACGTGGGCCAAAAGGAAAAACCAGACCGTGTGATCGATGCGAATCGGCGGCGCATCCAGGTTGAAAAGCGCCATGAACAACCGGTTGGCCACCCCGCCCGGCCCGAGCAGGGCTTTGAACGCTGCGGCGGTGACCACCGTGGGCAGAACAAAAGGCACCGTGCTCAGGCTTTGGATCAGCGCCTTGCCCTTGAAGGTGAAATTGGCGAACACCCAGGCCCCGGGCAGGGCCACGAGCAGGGTCAGCAGGGTGGAGAGTCCCGCCTGCCAGGTGGTGAACCATAAAAGACCCGCCCAATAGCTGTCGCTTAGAAGACGATTCAGCGTACCGGGAACCCATCCGTCACCGCCAACCTGGAAGCTGGCCCAAAGAATGCTGATCATGGGGTAGAAGTAGAACGCCCCCAGAAAAAGCAATGGAGGAAGGGCCAGGAGATGGCGCGGGCGCGGTCTCAACGCAGAACCGTGCTGGTCCAGGCATCGATCCAGCGGTCACGCCCGGCGTCGATTTTTTGAGGAGACAACATGACCGGGGCATCGGCCTGGCGCGCATGACGGGTGAAAACGGGCGGTAGCGGCGTATCGGCCACCGCCGGAAAAACCCACATGTTCAGGGGAATGTCTTTCTGAAAGGTCTCGCTGAGTATAAAATCCATCAGCCGGCGGGCGATCTCGGGTTTTTGGGTGCCCTTGAGAATACCGGCAAATTCCACCTGGCGAAAAACGGTTTTGGGGGTTAACACAGCCGCCGTGGGGCTCTTGTCTATCTTTTCCTCACTATAGAAAACCTCGGCTGCAGGGCTGCTGGCATAGCTGACCACCACCGGCCGGGTGCCGCCCTTGGCGCGGGTGAATTGCCCGTAGTAGGCATCCGACCAGCCCATGGAGACATAGACATCGTTTTTTTTAAATTGCTGCCAGTAGTCAAGGTAGCCCGTCTCCCCATAACACCCGATGGTGGCAAGGAGAAATGCCAGGCCGGGAGAAGAGGTGGCCGGATTTTCGATTACGGTCAGCCCCTTGAAACGTGGATCGATGAGGTCATCCAGGGTGGTCGGCGGTGACACCTGGTGCTTTGCGAACCAGGCTTTGTCGATATTGAGGCAGACATCGCCGTAATCCACCGGGATCAATCGGTGGGATGAATCGAGGCGCATGGCTTCCGGAACCCGTTCAATCCCCTTGGGCGTGTATGCCAAGAACATATCGGCCTTGAGGGCCCGTCCCATAAAGGTGTTGTCCACCCCAAAGAAAAGGTCTCCCAGAGGATGCTTTTTGGATAGAATCGCCTGATTCAAGGCCGCGCCGGCATCACCGCTTTTCAAAATTTGCACGGTAACCCGGTTTTGTTCTTCAAAGGGCTTAAAAAGCCCCTTGCTCACGGCGAAACTGTCGTGGGTCATGATGACGATGGCCGGAGTTTTCGCCTGCCCCTGCATCGGGTTGATCAAGCAAAAGAGGAATAACAGAAAAATGGTGCGTTTGAACATTGGGAAACGTCCTTTAATTTGCCGGGGCGGCGTGGCGGGTGAATATTTTTCAGGCCCGGAAAACGGTGTTGCGGCTACCGATTCGCTCCCTTCGCTGGCATTATCCAGATCAGGTTCAACGGGTATAATCTCAGGCACGCATGCCACCCCTGATTCTTATTGATGTGGAACCTTAGAAGATGCATTTGACGGTGTCAAGGTGAAAGGCCATGGTTTAGCTGTTGGAGCGGTCCATGACCGCGAAAAAAGAAATAAAGCTATATGCGATTGCCCTGCGTCACGCTTGACATAGGTTTTTTTTCGTGGGTAAAGGATTCATTAGCTTGATACCAATAGCGATTGCCAACCGTGTAGGTCAGGTTGCGCCAAAGGCGTTACCGGACATTCGGCTGAACGCTGAACCCGGAGGAGATCATGTTAAGTCTGCGAAGCAAGTTTTGCCGGTTGATCACAAAAAAGATGATTGCACCGAAACTGAACAACATACAGTCCATACCCAAAGCCAGGGAAGGCATGGAAAAGCTCGCCAAATTCGCGAAACTTCCGGCAGGAACGCAGGTCGAAAAATTTGAGATAGGGGGGATGGCCGCTGAATGGGTCTGTGCAAACACGGCTCACGAAGGCAAAGTTATTTTGTATCTGCATGGAGGCGCCTACAACTTATGTTCTCCCAATACCCATCGGGAGATGGTGGCCCATATTTCAAGGGAGAGTTGCGCAAGGGTTCTGCTCATCGATTACCGGCTTGCCCCGGAACATCCTTTCCCTGCCGCTTTGGAGGACGCCACCTCGGCATATCGTTGGCTGCTTGATAACGGATTCAAGGGAGAGGACATCGCCATCGCCGGAGATTCGGCGGGCGGTGGATTGTCCTTGGCGACGGTGATTTCAATCCGTGATGCCGGCGATCCCTTGCCTGCATCCGTGGCATGCATCTCCCCGTGGACGGATTTGGCGTTTACAGGTGAATCGCTGTTACTCAATGCGGAAAAAGACCCTTTGATCATGGGGGACTCGGGACTGGTCATGGCGAAAAACTACATTGGTGATCATGATCCGAAAAATCCATTGCTATCACCTTTGTACGCTGACATGAATGGCCTTCCGCCAATTCTTATCCATGTGGGAACCGATGAAGTGCTGCTGGATGATTCAAGGCGGGTTGCGCAAAAAGCCAGTGACGCGGGTGTTGAGGTGACGCTGAAAATTTATGAAGGATTATGGCATGTGTTCCATATGAACGTGAATGCCATGCCCGAGGCCAAGAAGGCCGTGGCCGAATTAGGTTCCTTCATTGGAAATCATTTTCGGGTTGTCCAAATTGCCTCCTTTGGAAAATGAAATCCGATTGTACTCATACCTAAATTAGGCGATTGTCGAGCTTGCCGCATATACAAGGCGGATGTCTTTCCGCTATAGTAGGCTATGCGGGAAGACATCCAACGCCGTAGATGCGGTAAGATCGGCAAACCCAACGGGTTTCAAATTTTGGGAGATCATCATGGCTCAATGCATTATAAATCATACGATTTCCATGGAGACCAAAATTTGAATCTCCTGATTTAGGTCATAGAGAGAAAAAGCAATATCAGAAGACAAACGTCATATTCGCCCCAATGATGAACGTATTGTAGTCGGAAAATTCGCCGGCGATGGCCTCGCCGCCGGGATTGGCCACATTGCCCATGTTGCCGCCGTTCCAGTCCCGATCCATGGTCTGGACATAGGTGAAGAAGAAGTCGCCGGTGACCGGACCGATTCCCAGCCCGAAGCCGATGTTGTATAAGAGGTTGTCTCCCTGAAAACCGGCCGGACCAACTGCTTCATCCGGGATGGGGCATTCTTCGTACATAAGTCCTGCCCTAAGGCTTATATTTTTGTCGAGAACAGAGACAATATACTCAGTGCCGATGCCATAACTCCAGGAATCTTCCCAGTTCATGGAAACGCGCATGGACGTCTGGCCGGCTACGGGTTGATGCAGCTTGAAATCCAGTGCCTCGTTGGCCGACCAATCCCACCAGTACACATCCGCTGTTATGGTAAGTGCACCTTTAGTCCACGCGATCCCCATGGACGCGAATCGCGGCAACTCGATATCGAGATTCGCTTTCGTACTTTCGAGCCCGATCATGCCGATTTCGGGCGATAACTTTAAATCTAAATCGTTGAACGAATGATCCATGCTGCTTCGATAGTTAAAGCCAAGATTGATATTGTCCGACGCTTTATAGAACATTGCCGCGTTCCAGCCATACCCATAATCGTGGCCACTGAATTCCGATTCAACCTCGGGAAGACTGGAAGCCGCGAAAAGGTTGCTTGCGAGCTTTAAATCCGCACGCTCGACACGCCCACCGACTGATATCGAGAACTTTTCCGTCACCTGGCAGGCCACCACGGGACTGACTGTCAGGGTGAGTAGTTCCGCATTCCTGCCGCCCGGCGCGAATCGTCCTTCGAACGAATCCGACCATTTAAATCCAAGACCGTAAATGTTATAGGCGCCAAAGCCTATTGAAAATCGTTCATTCAGCTTTGATGTGATGTAAACGTTTGGAAGAAAGAACGACTGACGTTCAACCGTTGTCTCGTTTTCCGCTTCAGCCAGCGTCATGCCAGAAGCCCCGTTGCTTTTAAATGTTCCGTCAACAGTCGCTATGGCAAAACCAAAAGAAGCCTGTGGATCATCAAGATGCGTAATTCCGGCCGGATTGTAGTAAACCGCCGTTGGGTCATCGGCCAGCCCGGTGAATGCGTTGCCCATTGCATGGGACTTCGCGCCCTGTTCATATCCTGCCCATCCATGACAAAAAGCTGGCGAAGAAAAGAACAATGCCGATAATATTATAATGGACACGCTTACCAACAGTTCCAGTCCTGCTTGGCGCATAATTCTCTCCTTAAGGTGGCATCCGTTTGATGTGATAATCCTCATATCGTCCCGCCTGGCGATATAAGAATTATCCCGGTTTACTTACAAAATTTATAGCGGCGAAACGCCGGCCAACGACGGCGGTCTATGCAGATTTATGTTCATCACTGAAACCCTGTACGTCACGAATTTAGTTTTGCGCCATTCGGCCCTGTGTTTTGCGCCATGGCCTTTCAATATAATCAAGCTCCTTTTTCCACCACGGAGTGTTTAAAGAGGGCATGGGCGCTCTGATCAATCCTTCCGGTAGAAGTGGTTCGTTGGCTTCTCGGTCTCCAATCGAGTATTCCGGGAAAGCGTGCTCCCGGCCCAGGCGGGGGTTGTGTGGGCAAAGCGGTGTCAATCCGATCAAGGTCCGAAGCAGGCAGGTATTGCATCGAATGCAGCGCACGATCTGCTTGCTCCTGCCTTCGGACAACTTATTGACGTACTCGGGATCACAAAATAGCTGCCGACCCATGGCCTGGATATCGTATTTTCCCGCGTTTATATTAGCTTCAATCCTGGTAGGGTTATGTTGTGAGGCAACAATAACGGGAATGGATAATGCTGTTTTAAATGCTTCGCCATGCTCCGGAATATGCTTGGATTTATTCATATCGGTAACCAGATGGCCGGATTCCTCATAACCGGCACCATCGGAAAGGCTGAGGAAGTCAGCTCCCCTGGCTTCAAGGTCTTTTGCAAGATCGATCATCTCTTCCTCGGTCAAACCGCCCTCGACGTGTTCCTCCGCACTGATGCGAACGCCGACGGCAACACCGGGGCAGGCATATCTGACTTGCTCCATGGCTTCGTTCAGAAAACGTTTTCGATTGCGCCATTCCCCTCCGTACATATCCGTTCGTTTGTTGCTGAGTGGCGAGAGAAATTGATGCTCGAGATATCCGTGTGGCGCATGAATTTCAATGGCATCGAAACCGGCTTTTACCGCGAGCTGGCAACTGGCGGCGAACTCTTTTTGCTCATTCCGGATTTCGTGGATACTCATTTCGCGTGTCATTTGCCCAGTTAAAAATTCCCGGCTCTGTTCGGCGGCGCGAAAGCCGGCGTCCAGCCCCTTGGCCAATGTCTCAATTGTCATTTCATAGGGCAAACCTGCCGTTGGTGCCGGCGCTTTCTTGCTGTGATCGTGGGAGTGCCCCTGCCTGCCGAATCCTATGCTCATCTGGGCCGAGATTTTAGCGCCGAAGTAATGAACGCGTTCTGTCAGTTGATAAAGCCCTTGAAGGTGACCCAAATGAAAGCAATGCAGATTCCTCCCATAGACAAATTGCGACGCCATGCGGGTGGCCATGATTGCCCCGGTGGTAATCAGACCCGTGCCACCCTTGGCTCGGGCTGCGAAATAGGCGAGCATTTGCTCCGTGGCTTCCCCATGTACGCCGGACATGGTTTCGTTCATTGGCGCCAGCGCAATCCTGTTTTTAAGTTTGATGGGGCCGATTGCAATAGGATTGAAAATATTCTCAAAACCGTTTTCTGTTGCCATGCGTTCTCCTTTCATCGGTTGATTCTGCGTTTGGTCATGTCGATACCAAGTAGCCGGCCTAAATTCTCACCGAACATTTTCCTGCGATCTTCATCCGTAATCGCCGGATAACCATATTGTTCCTGCATTTCTTCCGGTATTTGAAAGTCGCGTAGCCCTGCCACGGCGGTGTATATCTGTACACTGAAGCCGGCGTAGTCCGTTCCCCAAATAATTCGATCCGGCCCAACGAAGCGTAAAGCTTCGCCGATAATCCTGGCGAACTTGCGCGGAGCGGTAATGGCCCAGGGAACCAACAAGCTCAGACAGGGGTAGATGTTCGGATGGCCCAGGGCCACCATGTTCAGATCGTCGCAGTGCGGGTAGCCCATGTGAAAAGCGACAATGGTCAGCTTCGGAAAATCGCGGGCTACATCGTCGAGCAGGATAGGTAGCGCGTATTTGCTTTTCCCAGGCGGGACCCATGAAAAACCGGTGTGAATATCCAGTACAATCCCAAGTTCTTCGGCCTTTTGATAAAATGGCCAAAGCATCGGATCATTGATATGGGTATCTTCTGGCGGATAGAATTTGAAAATCCGGGCTCCTTTTTCCTTGACCCAATATTCAAGCTCCCAAATGGTATTCTTGATTCCCTTGTGTTTGATCGGTGAAATGTTGGGTTGGTACATGAAGCGGTTGTGATTCGTTTCAACAACTCGGGCCATTTCTCCATTGGAGCACCAGCGGTTGGTATAGCCGGTGGTATCCATCATGGACTCGGGAAGCAAACAGGCGATATCCACACCGTATTTGTCCATGGCGGCGATGAGGGCTTGCGGGTCGGTGTCTTTCTCCATCTCATGGGGGGCGACGATATCGAATGTTCTCGGTTTCAGGCCCATAAGCAATGCACGTTTGGCATTGGCCGTGGCGCGCCACCACATCTGAACACCCGGAAAATGTTGGTAATGATCCATATTGCCGATTAAATGTGGTTCGGGGTCGATTTTGAAATAATCGTCCTTTTCAAATTGGCCCATGGGTGTTTATCTCCTTTCTATTTTTAAAGAGCTCTCAGGCAATGCTGCGATCATGGCCGCTCCAAAACTTCTTTTTCACATCTTTGCGGAGCAACTTGCCCACCGGCGTCATCGGCAACTGCTCGCAAAAAGAGACGGCCTTTGGACATTTGTATCCAGCCAGACAGACTTTGCAATGGGATATCAATTCCTTTTCCGTGGCCTGTCGATCCGGCTTGAGAACCACCGCCGCCTGTACCCGCTCTCCCCATTTCGCATCCGGTGCTGATACCACTGCGGCCATTGCCACGGCAGGGTGTTGATACAAGACATCTTCGACTTCCTTGGGGTAGACGTTTTCTCCCCCGGTGACGATCATGTCCGCCTTGCGGTCAACCAGAAAAAGATACCCATTGTCATCCATGAATCCCATGTCACCGGTGTGATACCAGCCATCGCGGATGGTTTGCGCAGTAAGCTCCGGGTTTTTCCAGTAGCCCATCATCATGCTTTTGCCACGGATCATGATTTCACCTATCGTTCCTGGTGGGACATCCATGCCCGCATCGTCATTGATCCTGATATCGACATAGATGCAGGGCTTGCCGGCGCTGGAAAGATAGCCCGTACGGTCATTCACCATCGCATGGTCTTCCTTGAGTAAAAAAGTTCCGCCGATACATTCGGTCATGGCATAGGCCTGCTCGAAGATAGGGCCGAACTTGGCGAGGCACTGCCTGAGAAGTTCCGACGGAAAGGGGCTGCCGGCATAATTGATGAGTCTCAGACTGGAAAGGTCGAAGGTGTCCACGTCGTCCGTCTGAAGCATCCAGCCATACAGGGTCGGAACTGCATTGATATGGGTGCAGCGTTGGTCCTGGATCGCTTGTAGCATTCCGTTTATGTCTGGTTTACGACAGATCACAACGGTGCCCTGAACCAGCAGCACCGCAAAAGCGGTCCAGAAGGAGACGTGAAAAAGCGGCAGCACGAAACAGGTGATATCGTCCCTCCGGAAGCCGCACATGATAGCCGCACCGGTAAAGGCTGTCATCAACCCGCGGTGGGACATCATGACGCCCTTAGGTAACCCGGTTGTTCCTCCGGTGTACATGAGTATTGCCATTTCGTCTTCTTGCGGATCGAGCCCCGGATCTTCCACCGATGCTTCACCAAGCAATGCTTCATAGGAGAGGTAACCTTCGGTTACGTTATCCATGGCAATGTGGCTGCGGATGGCCGGTATAGACGAACGCAATGTCGTCATACGATCCTCATACCCATCACCAACGAAAAAAATAGTTGATTCCGAATCGTTGATAATGTGAAGGAGTTCTTTGTCCGTGAGGCGAAAATTAAGAGGTGTGACACTGATGCCCAATTTTGAGGCCGCAAAATAGATCTCCAGATATTTATGTGTGTTTTCCGACAATACGGCCAGGCGGTCTTTTTGATCCACTCCGCCCGAGTGCAGCGCATTTGCCAGGCGGTTGACGCGTTCATCCAGCTCCCGATAGCTTAGTCGCCTTGTTTCAAAGACAATGGCCGTTTTTTCGGGCCAAAGTCTTGCCGACCTTCGACAGATATCGCCGATAGTGTACATAGTGCCTCCTTTTGAGTTCTTAAGATCGGTAAACGTATGTGGTGTTGGACGGACTATGACCAGGATTTGGGCATTCCCTGGAATTGCATGATCATATTTTTGCTCATTTCATTGGAAATTGGTGAGAATTGAAGTTGATAGGCATCTCGCAAATAGCGTTGGGTCGGGTATTCCATGCATATCCCGTATCCTCCCATGATTTCGGCCCCGAACCGGCCGGCATGCAGCGCCCCTTCCGAGGCGACGAGTTTGGCCATGGTCGATTCAAGATGATAAGGCTTGCCCTGATCACACAACCAAGCCGCTTTGTATGTGAGGTTGCGGGCGTTTTCATGGTTGATGAAAATATCGGTCAGGTAGTGCTGCAAAATTTGAAAACGGCTGATCGGGCCACCAAAAGCATGTCGTTGACGAGTGTATGTGAATGCTTCCTCATAAACGGCCGCGATCAGCCCGACCCCCATCATGGCGCATGATATCCGTTCGGGATTCAATACTGTGAGCATTTCGTACCAACCGTTATGCTTCTTCCCCAGGATGTTTTCATGAGGTATTTCCACATTGGCGAAAGTAATCCCCACCGAATCGCAATGGTGGCAGCTGATTTTGGGGATTCTGGTGATGGTGATGCCCTTGGCATCGGAAGGCACCAAAAAAACGGATAGCGAGTTGGTCGGCTTGGCCTCGGTGGTGGTTTTACAGATGGTTATCATGTAATCCGCCACATGGGCCGCGGTGATAAAAACTTTCTCGCCATTTATAATCCAGCGGTCTGACTTTTCCTCGGCAAAAGTCGACAGCGCCCCAAGTATGTCCGTCCCGCCACCCGGTTCGGTCAAGGCCATGCAGGTTTTCATTTTCCCATCTCCGATAAGAGGCAGATACCGCTTTTTTTGCTCTTGGGTACCAAGCTCGGCAATGAATCGGGTTCCGAATCCCGTGGTGGTTCCAACGGCAAGGGCGACAGACATGGAGGCCTTGCAGATATCCTCGAATACCAGCATCTGATCGACATAGCCGATGCCGTCACCGCCGTACGCCTCGGGAATGGAGGCTTTGAAGAAACCGATATCGACGAA
The DNA here is from genome assembly GCA_963668455.2 of uncultured Desulfosarcina sp. Taxonomy (GTDB): domain Bacteria; phylum Desulfobacterota; class Desulfobacteria; order Desulfobacterales; family Desulfosarcinaceae; genus Desulfosarcina. Next base: position 310,605 of record CAXXOY010000003.1, on the reverse strand, counting down.
TTTTTGCCACAGGTCGTCCGGGGGAAAATCCACATTTTCATCCATCCACTGGACGTATTCCCGGCTCAACTCCTTTTTACAGAAACGCCGCATCTCCCTTTGCATCATTTTTTGCTCTTTAGTCAGACTAAAATTCATGAAACTTTTCCTTTATACGTTTGAATTCAAAACCGAGAACTTAAGTAGAGGAGGCAAACTTGCCGATCATTTCATGAGTATCCGGAGAAGACGTGAGCCACTGGATGCCATTTCGCTCCACGGCTAACGCGGTTTCGATGTCGCACCCGTCCACGGACTTGGCCATGATTTCCTTTCCCATGCGAAGGGCTTTGGGCTTTTTGGAAGCAATATCATTAATGACGCTGTCAAATGCGTTGTCAAAGGCATCGTCGTCATATACTCTTGTTAAAAGCCCCATTTCATACATGTCGCGGGCCGAGTAGTCCTTTCTTCCACTGTAGATGATTTCTCGGGCACGAAAGATCGGCATGCTTCGTGGCAGTCGTGCCGTCCCCCCCCAACCGGGGAGCAGTCCCATGTTGATTTCGGTAGTTCCGAATCTGGCGGAGGCTTTAGCGTAAAGGAGGTCACAGGCCAGAGCCAACTCAAGGCCGCCGGCCAGACAATGCCCGTTGATTTTGCAGATTACGATCTTCTCGCAGCTTGAGATAGCCCGCTGGACATCCAGCCCATCGTGAGCAAGCCAATTGAGGCTGTTTTCATGTTTTGCCAGGGTAGGGAAAATTTCAAGATCGCCTCCGGTGCAAAACGCCTTGCCGGCGCCTGTCAGGATAACCACTCCTACCGAGTCGATGTCCCTTATGCGCCTAAAGGCATCAATGAGCTCCATTGCCATTTGTCGGTTTATGGCATTGAACTTCTCTGGGCGGTTCAGGGTGATGGTGCAGATGGATTGTCTTTCGCCGCCAATCTCATGGCGCAAGGTTTGATAATCACCATCGGAGGGAGGGTGAAGTTCTTTCGATTCCGTGGTGTTTTCGTTTTTTGGGTTTACCAGAAACGAAGAATCCGCAGGCTGAAAAACAGGTAGCGCGCATTCAGGTGAGAGGTTTTCGAAGACGACATCGACCTCCATGCCGATATGGATATCTTCCGGAATGCAGTTGACGATACGGGTTGTCATTCGGATACCTTCTTTCAAGTCGACCATTGCCAAAACATAGGGTAGATCCGCCCTGAAAACGGGTTCAACCATGTCTCTCATAATGCTGAATGTGTAAACTTTAGCCTTGCCCGAGGATTTGATCCACTCAAGGTTTTCCGACCAGCACTGTGGACATCTCTTCTTAGGGAAAAAAATATTGGTCCCGCAATCACAGCAGCGTTGGATGAGCAGTTTTCCACTTTTTGTGCCTTCCCAGAAGGGCCTTGTCCATGGTTGTATCTCCGGTAACGGTCTGTTTTTATAATTCATTATGATCCTCCTCCCCAAACGGTTCCGATGAAATTCATTCCAGAACCGCCCGATGTGTTTTGAAAAATGTATTCAACTTCCGGTACTTGCCGGTCTCCGGCCTTGCCCATCAACTGTCTCGCGGTTTCGATATAGGTGGCCATGCTGACCCCCGACCCGGTATGCCCGCGCCCAACAGCATCGCCAATGGTCGCCCAAGGCATGTTTCCACCAGGCCATGTATCTCCGTTATAAAAGCGTTTGCCGGCTCCACCGGCCTCGCAAAGACCGCAGGCTTCCATAAAAATGGCATGCATCGCCGGGTAAGCCAGATAGATATTCCAGATATCGATCTCATCCTTGGTAATACCGGCTGATTTAAGTGCTTCAGCCGTGGCGTTTTTGAACCCATCATGGAAGGCATTGCCCCGCCGCGTTGTGGTGAACGCACTAAAGTATTTTGAACTTTCGGACAGCTTGTACGCTGCCGGGGACGTCATGTCGGCGGCAACTTCAGCCGAGGTGACCAGCAGGGCGCCGCCGCCGTCGGCTAAGACGTTGCACTCTCGTTTGTGAAGTGGCGTGGAAACCTCGCCCGATGCGAGAATTTGTTCTATCGTTGGAATCGTTTTGCCATAGAAAATGGAATTTGGATCAAGCGTCGCCCATTTACGCATGGAAACCACAATGGAAGCCATCTCTTCCGCAGTGGTGCCTGATTCGTACATATACCTTTGCGCCATCATGGCAATAATGCCATTATAAGTGGTTCCGTAAGGGTATTCCCATTGGCGATCAATGCCCGCTTTGGCGAAAAAGCTGATTAGATCGGGAACGGGAATGGTGGAATGAACCGTTACATGAGGGATTAAGACAAATTTGGCCTGACCATCCTGAATGAACTTTTCCGCAAGTCGTAAACAGTTGGACGTCGATGCTCCCCCCGCATTGCAGGTACAGACATCCTTACATCCCTTGAAGCCGAGTTCTTCCGGAATTTTACCGAAGGATATTTCGGCGTCGATTTGCGGTTGAGCCTGGGGAGCGACCGTGACAACCGCCTCAACGTCGTTTTTGTCGATACCGGCATCGCGCACCGCCTGAAAGCAGATTTCGTAAATGATATCCCAACGGGACCGTTCGGGATAGATTCCGGTGGGCACCTCTCCAATGCCGATAATCGCCAAGTGTTTTTTTTCCCTCATTCGAAACCCTTTCTTCGGTGGAAACCGTAACTTCGTCAGTGCCTACATTGGCAAAAAACGGCTTCCTATTTGATATTGACATTGCAGTCACGGATTGATCTAGTCTGTAGAAAATGAATAATCATTTTTCTTTTAACGTTGTCTAATCGTTGATGTCAATATATAGAAAAGAGGTTGTCGTAAATGGGGTGAATTATGATAAGTAAAAGAAATGATAGAAAAATAAAATTATAAAAATCATATTCATTTGGAGAACGCTGTTAATTATGGCTTTGTGAGTGGTAAAACTATAGAGTTGTGAACTATAGTTGCGGCTAACAATTAATGGAGGGGAATAGCCATGCGTATGAAGGAGTTGGTTGAAAAAACAGGTGTGCCCCGGACGACGATCCATTTCTATTTAAGACAGGGGCTGCTTCCACCACCGAATAAAAGCGGACGCACCATGGCATATTACGACAACACGCATGTTAAACGCTTAAAGGAAATAGAAATTTTAAAAAAGGGTTTGCGTGTCCCCATACGCTTGTTAAAGGAACACCTCGACTCATCCGAGGTCCGGACATCACCTCAACCGGGAAAATACGATGTGACCAAAACGGTTGCAACGACCAAAGAGAAAAAGCTGAAGCGCAAGGAGATTATCCAGCAAGCCATCGAGGTGTTCAGTCACAAGGGCTATCATCATACGAAAATATCCGATATTACACGGGCATTGAAAATATCTACGGGTACTTTTTACTTATACTTCGAAAACAAACGTGACCTGTTTATGGAAGTCATCGACGATGTGTTTAGGCATATAGTTGGTGAGGCGGCAAGCGCCATTAAAAGTGAAACGGATTTTTTGAAGCGATGCAAAATGCGTTGCCTGGTGTTCTATGAGAATTATGCCAGATATAGTGAAATCCTGAACCAGTTGAGAGCTGAAATGGCAAGTGAGGAGCGATGGCCGGTAGAAAAACTAAGAAAAATATATCACGGTTTGACAGAGCCGGTGATTTGCGAATTCGATCAAGCGGTAAAAGAAGGGGCGATAAAAGCAATTGACACGGAACTGATGGTTTACGGATTGACGGGTATGCTTGAGAGCATGACTTTTAGGAGTACAATGGATACAAAATACGATGCTGAGAAAATAGTTGCCTTTATGGTCGATTTGACGCTCAAGCCACTGCTGTTGAAAACGAAAGATAACTGGTGGTAATTGTTCCCGATGCAAATCAACTATTTTTATCATCTTTAATTTGTGCTCAAAGACATTTTAAAGTAGAATCCTTTCAAAAGGAAGAGGGCGGTCTATACCTGGCATCAACCCCATGGAGCACGTCAGCATGCGCGAAGAAAATGTAAAAAAATTCATGGTCATTTTACTGGTGATATTTATCTCGGCAGTCTTTCTTTCCATGATCCGATCTTTTTTGATGGCCATTTTTCTGGCCGGCCTTTTTGCCGCCCTGGCCCGCCCGGCATACCGATGGCTGGAACGTAAACTGGGGGGACGCAGTAGTCTTGCGTCGGTGTTGACGTTGGTGTTGATTGTCCTCACAGTCCTCGTGCCCCTGGGGACGCTCACCGGAGTGGTCACCGGGCAGGCGATAAAGGTCAGCCAGTCGGTCATGCCCTGGGTGAAAACCCAGATAGAGCAGCCCAATGTGCTTTCCGACTATCTGGACGCTATTCCTTACTATGATAAGATCGCTCCGCACAGGGAATTGATTCTTAAAAAGGCCGGCGAGGCGGTGGGCAAGATCAGCCAATTCATTATCAACAATCTTCAGTCCGCGGCGCTGGGCGCGGCCAATTTCCTTTTTATTCTCTGCATCTGGCTTTATATCATGTATTTCTTTCTCATGGACGGGGAAAAACTGCTTGAGAAGATACTATACTACCTTCCACTGGATGATCGGGACGAACAGCAGATGCTTGAGCGTTTTACCTCGGTGGCCAGGGCTACCCTCAAGGGAAGCGCGGTCATCGGCTTCCTGCAGGGCGGACTGGCGGGCCTCGCCTTTTGGGCGGTGGGGATTCCCAGCGCGGCCTTCTGGGGCACGATCATGGTGGTGCTCTCCATTATTCCAAGCGTGGGAACTGCAATTATCTGGGTTCCGGCGGCCATTATCCTTTGCCTGGCCGGGGCCATGACAAAAGGAATTATGCTCGCGATTTTTTGTGGCTTGGTGGTGGGCAGCCTGGATAACGTCTTGCGGCCGATCCTGGTGGGCAAGGACACCCAGATGCATGAGTTGATGATCTTCTTCGGAACCCTTGGCGGCATTTTCATGTTCGGCATGGTGGGAGTGATTATAGGTCCCATCATTGCCGCGCTTTTCGTCACCATTTGGGAAATTTATGGCCAGGCATTCGCGGACGTCCTGCCCGATACCGGCTATGTGTTGATGAAAAAGCGGGAGGCGGCGGAAAAAAAAGCATTGGAGGAGTGAGACGGCACTCCTTGCTTCTAACTGAATTTATTCCTGCAGCAAGAGATGCCTGTCTTGGGAATCAATGATCGTTCGATTGCGGCCTTCTCGCTTGGCCCGGTATAGCGCCTTGTCCGCCCGGGCGATCAAGGTCGCTCGTGATTCATCGGTTCCTGGGATGGCACTGGCCACGCCGATGCTCAAGGTCGTGGAAATGTTTTCTCCCTTGTACGGCATGAGCATTTTTGACATGCGTTGGCGTAATTCCCGGGCCAGCGCAAAAGCTTCTTCCGGTGTGTTTTCGGTGAGCAACACGATAAATTCTTCCCCACCGAATCGGGCAATGATGTCGGTGTCCCGTTTAAACACGGTTTTAAGCAGACTTGCGGTCTGTCAACGGTCGCGAAGAACTGAGCCAATTTGGGTCGTGAAAAATGAGCCACACGCCCCTATCTACTGAATGGTATTTATTGATTCCTCCATATTTTTCCCCTTCAAACGGTAGCTGTTTCCATTGATCGTTATCACTACGCTATGGTGAAGGAGACGATCCAATATCGCAGTGACGATGATTTGATCCTGGAGCAATTCCGCCCAATCGGAGAAGGCCTTGTTAGACGTGATTACGGTACTGGCCTTTTCATAGCGGGTGGCTACAAACTGAAAGAACAGATTGCATTCCTGTCGGTCGATGGGCGTGTACCCAACCTCATCCACGATCACAAGTGAGGATTTATAGTAGCTTCGCCCCTTGCCGGGACGCCCCGCTTCATGGTCCTTTTTCAGTTTGACGATCAGGTCCGCCATGGTTGTGAAATAGATGCTCATACCCGCTTGGCAGGCTTTTAAAGCCAAAGATACAGCCAGGTGCGTCTTGCCAACACCGGGAGGGCCAAGAAAAATGACATTTCCATTTTGGCGAATGAATGTCAGATCAAATAGCGACATGACACGCCTACGATCCAGTTTTGGCTGGAAGGTAAAATCGAATTCATCAATACCCTTTGTGAACGGCAACCCGGATATCTTCAGGGCCGTTTCAATCCGGCGTTGTTCCTTCTGCGCCACTTCTTCCTCAAGCAAGTCATCCAAAAAGCTCAGGTAACTTTGACTATTTTGCTCGGCGGATTTAACGATACTGGCCAGGATCTCCCGTATCCGAGGCAAGCGCAGCCTGGTCAGGTTTGCTTCAATGCGGTTGGCCACCAGCGTATCCGTCATGTCCGCACCTCCTGTGCGAACTGCTCATAGGCATCGATCGGGCGGATATCCACCGGTATGTCATACAGGGGCTTATTCGGGCTGATGGTGCATTTGGCGCGGCCCTTACCCTGCTTAGGATGAGCGTATTTGCGCCGGTTCATCTCACGGTCCTTTTTCAGTTCCGCATAAAAGCGCTTGTCTTGAACAAGATTACCTTTGGACGAAGGGATTGTATAAATGACGACCAGACGGTTATCGTCAAAGATCCGCAGGGTACATTCCTTAACTCTCAGAACAACGGTTTTCCCCACCAGCTTGTGCGGGACAACAAAGCCATTGCCTTCGAATCTAACCGTACAATCCTTATGGACTTTCCTGAAGATCCTGTAGGAAGTATCGAAAGGCTGTCGTGGTAACTGGCTAAGATGTGGTTGTTCTCTTTCAAAACGGTCAGCGACGACTTCGTGGGTGGTGCCATGTATCCGCTGATCTTTTATTCGTAACCAACGGTTCAGATCTTTGTTGGCTGTTTCGAGGCAAGCGTATCCATAGCCGCGCCAAAAGCCCTCACGGATGAAGGTGTAAGGTCTCTCGACCTTTCCCTTCACCCAAGCCGCATAGGCTGGTGCCACCCGTGGGATGAACCCGTAATGCAGAGCAAAACCGATCAATGTATCGTTGAATTTGTCTCGTCCCGCTATCCGACCAATGTAGACATTTTTCATCCGGTCATACAAAATTTCGGTGGGCACGCCGCCGAAGTAGTCGAAGGCCCGGATATGGCAATCCAGAAAAGTCGTCAGGTCGCAGTGTCTAATCAGCTCTGCATAGATTTTACGAGAGTAGCCCAAAATTATTGAGAAGAGATATAATTTCTCGACGTTTCCATCGGCATGCTCAACCTGAAACTCTGCAAAATCTACCTGTGCCTGGTAGCCGGGCTCTGTTTCAAATCGCATGTAGGCAACCTTTTGGTGTTGCCCCTTTAGTTGGGCTACCCGGCGTTTGACGATTTCGTAGCTTCCGGTAAACCCCATGTTGACCAGTCTGTCGTAAATCCAGGTCGCCGTATAGTCGTCTTCGGAAAGCCAAGCGTCTATATTGTCCTTAAATGGGTCAAGCAGGCTTCTGCGCCGCCTGGGTTCTGCTGGGGCAAGGATCAACTCCGGATCATCAATGTATTTTTTAACGGTGTTACGGCTGACGCCAAGCTTCCTGGCAATTGCTCGCTGGGTCAGTCCCTTGCGGTGCAAAGTGAGAATATCCAAAATGGTCTCCTTTTTTTCAAAGGTTGAACCTCCTGATTAGTTCTTAGTGAAAAATGCTCACATTAAGCATTTTCCACCACGATGGGTGGCTCAATCTTAAACGACCATTTTTGGCTCAGTTTATCACGACCATTAACACGGTCCGCTTGAGAAACTCGTCACCAGCCTGGTGTCCGTGTAAATCGTTGATTCGCTTGAAAAAGTCGATGTCGCAGATGATTACGGAGGGTGGCTGTTGTTCGCGGCATGTCTTTTTCCATTCCCGATCCAGGCATTCGTCGAAATGTCGGCGGTTATAAAGGCCGGTAAGGCCGTCTATACGGCTTAACAGTTTGAGTTGTTCGGTTTTTTTGATCAGTAACTGCTCGGTTTCCAACGCTTGCCAGTATTCGCGATTGGCACGGTTGGCCATCAAGATCATGTATATTAAATAAAACAGGATGATAACGGCCAAGGGAAGATTGATTTGCAAAATGGACATGAAGACGATGGCCGGAGCCAGCATACCGAAAACATAAAAAACCGAAAGCCTGAGATTTGGTAAAAAGGCCATGTTGCCGCCGGCAGCGAAAGTGGCCGTGCAAATGGCCATCAAAAGCTTGAACGTATATTCCTGCTCCAGCACCATGGAATAAGCGAAATAGGTCCCCCAGGCCAGACTGGTGCTTCCCGTGCTTATAAAAAAAAGGGTGTTGCACAATGAGTTATGTTTATTCCACAGGTTTTCGGGAAGAAGCACAAGCGCCAATCTAAAAAGGCAGATAGCGGTTATGGAAAAGCCGAACAGAAAAGAAAAGCTAGGTTGCCGTTTGTAGAAATCATCAGAAATGATGATGACCCACGTAATTGCAACATAAGGGAGAAACCCGAATGAAGATCTTTTCTTCAGGTCTTGGAGAACCCGTTGTTTGAATGCTGCGCGCTCTTCGATTTTCATGGCTTGAAACCGATTCCTACAATAACAGTATAGGTGCTCGTTCCAAAGACAAGAAATATGTCCGTAAGGTTATTGCCAAGTTGAGCGATTGGCCCTTAGCCGCGAACGCTTATGGGGTCTTAGTAGACATCTGGTAACAGCGGATTGAATTTTTGGAGTTGTTCGGTCAATGTTTAACGGCTAATCGCTTGTTGCAATCATCGGTCGATATAGGAATTTTCTTAAATAGTGCCCCTCATTCGCAGATGATGGACGCATTTGATCATGCCCTGGTGCTTAGTATGGCGCCGGTAATAATCAATGCGCCGCCTATGAGCTGCCCCGGTGTCATTTTTTCCCCGAACAACAAAAACGCCAACAGAACCGCGGACACTGGCTCGAGGTTGGCAACCACCCCGGCCGAACTGACCGGAACGAATTTGAGCCCCGTGGCGAAAGCCAAACCGCTTCCCAATGTCGCCAAACCGGATATGGCCAACAATCGCAGCAAAACCGGCGGCGAGCCCAATGCGCCAAGAACCTGGTCCGCTGATTGCGTAGGCAACAAAACCAATGTGCCGATACTCATGCCATACAACAGCACCGTCCATGGCGAGCATCGCTTCACGCTCGCTTTATTGAAAACGCTGTACAATGCATAGCCAAGCCCCGAGGCCAAGCCAAACAGAATGCCGACGGCATTGGCCTTCAGCTTTTCAAAATGATAAATATCCACAACCAGCGTGCATCCCAAAAAAGCCATGCCCAGCGCCAGCCACTTGAGACCGGATATGCTCTCTCCTAAAAACCGGCGAGAGATAATCGTGATCCAGACCGGCGCCGTATACAACAATACCGCCGCGACGCCTACGCCCGCATGGTCAACGGCGAACACGTAGGCGATAAAAAAACCGGCGACCCCAAAGATACCCAAACCGGCCAACACCGGAAAATCCCGCCATTCGACCACCAGCAATCGGGGACGAAAAACAGACACTACCGCCAACAGGATAACCGCAGACAACGCCGCCCTGAAAAAGGCAAGATTCATCGGCGCGATGGCGTATGAATTGATCAGGTCTTTATAAAAACTCCCCAACGTGCTCCACAGCAAAGCCGCCAGAACAACCAAGGCATACCCTTTTGCAACATTCGTTTTTCGCTTCATAATTGCTCCAACGACGTCTGCCTTGAATATGCGGCAAACTCGACAATCGGGCCTACTTTAGGTCGGCATTTTTTTGCTCGGGAATTTCGGATATGAGGCCCATGGCTTTGGCCCTTTTCTTCCATTGTTCCCGCGCCAGAACCCGCATGTCTTTGACATTGTCCGTTTCATCCATGATCTCCATGCCCATCAGGGTTTCAATCAAATCTTCCAGTGTTACGAGCCCCTGGGTCCCTCCATGTTCATCGAGAACGATGGCAATATGGCTGCGGTCCTTGAGAAAATGTTCAAATAGGGCAGTCAGCGATGCCGATTCCGGAACCGAAAGTATCTCACGCTTCAGGGCCTTTAATTGAAGATCTCCCTGCTCCTGAGCGGATTTGACTAAAATGTCGTCTTTGAGAACAAAGCCTTCTATGTCATCGATATTCGTCTTGTAAACGGGCAGACGCGAAAACGGCTTTTGCGTCACCTGCTCCAGGGAATCATTGATTGTCATTTTCTCTGGAAGCGCTGACATTACCGTCCGCGGCGTCATGACGTCGGTTACTTTCAAGGACTCAAAGCGAAACAGGTTTTGGATAATCATCGATTCCTTGCTTCCGATTTGTCCCGTTTTTTCACCTATGGATGCCATGGCCACGAATTCATCCCTGCTAAAAATAGGCAGGTTCTTTCCTTGCGAAATGGACTTGGTTGTTTTCTCGGAGATCCAAACGATCGGGTAAAGCAACGCAATCAAAGTGTTGATGAAAAGTGATGTCGGTACTACCAATTTGGGCCAGTAGACTGCGCCTATGGTTTTAGGAACGATTTCGGAGAAGAAAAGGATCATCAGCGTCATGGCCGCCGAGAATAGACCGAACCAGGCACTCCCAAACACAATTGTGGCTTTAGCCCCGGCACCGATCGCACCAACCGTGTGTGCGATCGTGTTCAGCGTTAAAATGGCCGAAAGGGATCGGTCGATATTGTCTTGTTTCAACCGTTTCAAAAGAGCGGCGCGTTTAGGCCGCTTTTCTTTCAACCCCTCGACATACGAAGGGGTAATACTCAGAAGGACAGCCTCCGCAATCGAGCAGAGGAAAGAAAACCCCAATGCCAGCAATACATAGATTGCCAACAACATGGCATCCGAGCCGGAATTGGGGGCTTCAATAATTGATTCGCCGATGCCGTCAATGCCGAATGCCAAAGCGGGTTCAACAAGCATCAATGGCAATACGAAAACCGATACCAGATACATTTTGCTCCGATCAGGTCGACGCTTGCTTTTCAGCCAGGGCCTTCAATTTTCCTATACGCTTGCCGCATTCCGCGAGGATTTCCTCGCTTCTTGAGAAATGCAGCCGGATCAGATGGTTGACCGGCTCAAAGAAAAAACTGGAACCTGGCACGGCGGCCACGCCAATCTCCTTGGCCATCCAGCGGCAAAACTGGTTGTCGTCGGTGACGCCGAACGCCGAGCAATCCACCATTACGTAATAAGCACCCTGGGGGGTGGTGTAGCTCAGGCCGGCCTTGTTAAGGTAGCTTAAAAACAGATCTCGTTTGCGAGTATAGTCGGCGGTGAGTTCTTCGTAGTAGGAGAGTGGGAGCCCAAGGGCGGTCACCGCGGCTTCCTGGAGTGGTGCCGCCGCGCCCACGGTGAGAAAATCATGTACCTTGCGTGCCCCGGCGATTATTTCTTCAGGAGCGATCACATAGCCCAGCCGCCAGCCGGTCATGTTATAGGTTTTGGAGAGGGAACTGCAAGATATGGTTCGTTCGAACATCTCAGGCAGACTGGCGATATAGTGGTGTTTGTAAGGCGGATAAACAATGTGCTCGTAAACCTCGTCTGTGATCACGAAGGTATCGAATTCCTTGGCCAGATCGGCGATGGTTTCAAGCTCTTCAAGGGAGAACACCTTGCCCGAGGGGTTGGCCGGGTTGCAGAGCACGATGGCCTTTGGTTTTTGCATGAAGGCGGTGCGCAATTCGTCTATATCGAAATTGAATTCCGGCGGGTGCAGGGGAACGTAAATCGGCTCGGCCCCGCTTAAAATGGTGTCCGCGCCGTAGTTCTCGTAAAAGGGTGAGAAAATTATCACCTTTTCACCCGGATTGCAGGCGGTCATCATGGCGGTCATCATGGCTTCGGTGCTGCCGCAGGTGACCACCACGTTGGAATCCGGGTCCAGATCAAGGCCCATCCAGCGGCGCTGTTTGTCGATCAATGCCTTGCGAAAGTTGGGCGCACCCCAAGTGACGGCGTACTGGTGCGGCCCTTCGGCCATGGCTCGTTTCCCGGCGGCGAGCACTTCCGGCGGCGGATCGGCATCGGGAAATCCCTGGGAAAGGTTGATGGCTTCGTATTTGTTGGCAACGCGGGTCATTTCGCGAATGACCGATTCTGTGAAATGGGTCAGGCGTTTGGCGGTTTGGGGCATGGGAGAATCCAAAAAGTGTTAAGGGTTTTAAAAACCTAATACTTAACACTATTGCATCAAAATTGTCGATAGACAATCTCTCCATCGAAAATCGTCATGGTAACCTTTACCTCGGGCAATTTATCGGCTGGCAGGCCGAACATGTCCTGACTGAGAATTGCCAGGTCCGCTTTGTTGCCTGGGGCAATTACCCCCAAATCATCGATTCGATAAACCGCTGCCGGCGCGGCGGTGTAGGCCCGGATGGCTTCGCTTACGGTTATTCGGTTTTGTGGATGCCAGCCGCCTTTGGGCGTGCCGTCATCGCGCCGGCGGGTAATGGCGGCACGGATGCCTACCAGGGGATCGGGATCACACACCGGGCAGTCCGAGCCGAACATCACCGGTAAACCGGAATCCGCCAACGGGCGAAGGGCATAGGTATACTGGCCCATTTCGCCGATTATATGGTCGATCAGATCGATGTCTGAAATCAGGTTGGCCGGCGAGACGTTCAGGGCCAGAGTGAGTCGATTGAGTCGTGCCACATCTTCGGGCCGAATCATCTGCAAATGCTCGATGCGATGAGGGATCTTGGGTGCGGGGCGTTTGGCAAGCCCGCGTTGGACCTCAAGCTCCTCGAAAATACCAATCACTTCGCGATTGGCCCGGTCGCCGATGGCATGCACCATGGTTGACAAACCGGCCGCATCCGCGCGGGTGACGGCTTTGGCCAGAGCCTTCATGTCCATCAGGGGCATGCCGCACCCTCCATCCCGGTAAGGATCGATCATCCAGGCAGTGCGGGCGCCCATGCCGCCATCGGAGAAGAATTTAACGTGGCCCACGCGCAGGTAGTCGTCGCCAAAACCGGTGGTCAGACCCAGGTCGATGGCGGTGTCCAAACGCTCGCCTGGAATCGACACCCAGGTCCGAAGATGAAGTTTTTCGTCGCGATTCAGCCGTTGGAACATCCTGAAGGCCGCCGCGCCGTCCTGATCGTCCATCAGGCGGGTGTCGTGAATGCCGGTGATACCCAATTGGTGCAAGGCGGTGATCGCTTCGGTAAAGGCCTGTTGAACCTCATCGTCCGATGGTAAAGGTACGGCCCGGCGCACGAGATTGATGGCCAGCTCGCGCAGAACGCCATTGGGCCGGCCGGCATGGTCGCGCTCGATGCGGCCCTCGGGGGGATCCGGGGTGGCGGTGTCAATGCCTGCACAGGTCAGGGCTGCGGAGTTGGCCACGGCCAGGTGTAGATCGCAGCGCCACAAAAGGACCGGATGATCCGGAGATACCCGATCGAGAAGATCGCGGCTGGGCAAGCGCGCTTCGGGCCACGCTGTTTCGTTGAAGCCCTGTCCCATGATCCATTGGCCCGGCGGTTTTATTTTGACGGCCCGGCTTACCCGATCAAGCAAATCATCCATACTGGCCGCGTCTTCAAGGTGGACGCCCTGACGTTGGATCGCCCATTCGTAAAAATGAAAATGGGTGTCGATAAAGCCCGGCACCATCAACCGGCCATCGAGATCAATCAGTTTCGTATCCGGGCCTGCCAAGGATAAGATGTTGGTGTCGGTGCCCACGGCAAGGATGCGTTTGTTGACGACGGCCACGGCCTGGGCCAACGGCATTTGCGGGTTTTGGGTTGCGAGGATGCCGTTGAAGAAAATCAGTGTGGGGTGGGGCAGGGTCATAGCAAAAAACCATCCTGGAACGGGTCGCGGCCATCCACGACAAATTGATGGTAGCCGGTGATCTGGGCATTGCCCCGAATTTGGGCCACAATGCCTTGGAATTGGCCGATGGAAACGGTTTTCACGATGCGGCCCTCGAAAACGGTGCCCAGCGGGCTGGTGTTTTTATAGGTATCGCCGACAGCCAACCGGCCATGGTGGTGCAAGAGGGTCATCTTGGCCGTGGTGCCGGTGCCGCACGGCGAGCGATCCATGTGCGATTCTCCGTATACGACTGCATTGGCGCCTGTGTGCGTTTCGGGATCTTCCGTATAGAATTCGGTTACATCTACACTGTTGACCTCCGGCCGCTCTGGATGACTGACGGAGAAAGCGCCGTTGGCGGCGTCGATCACAGCCATGCCCAAATCGATCAGACGCCGGTAATTGGCCGGTACCAGATCGATGCCGATATCCTTTGCCGGCACCATGGCGAAGAACCCGCCCACGCACACCAGATCCACGGGGACCGTGCCGAAACCGGGAACCTCGACACTGCACCCGGCGTCGAACACAAAGGAAGGTACCATATCCATGGCCACCGATTCCACCAAACCATTTCGAATTCGGGTGTGGGCGGCAAGGGGGCCGGAAGGGGTATCCACGATAATCTCCCGCTCGCCGTCCTCGATATCAAGCGCCCCGGTTTCGATCAGGCTGGCCACGGCGCCGATGGTGGCATGGCCGCACAGGTAGGGATAGCGCCTGGCATCCATGTAGAAAAGACCGAAGTCGCCGTTTTCGCTCACCGGCTCGGTGACCACGGCGGCCATGATGCCCCGGTGCCCTCGGGGCTCGCGGGTCAGCAGCTTGCGCAGATGATCGTGGCGGGCTTCGAAGGTGTCACGTTTTTCTTTGATCGTGGAGCCGGGAAGGGATTCGATACCACCCACCAAAAGACGGGTGGGCTCGCCCTGGGTATGTGAATCAATGGTAACGATACGGTTGGCGAAACGCTTTTGAAAACGTTTTTGAACGTCATCCGGATTGAGCATGGGGATGTACTCCTAAAATAAACGAACCTATTCAAGTGCGATCAAATGGCAATGCTGCGGTGCAACCTGTACACTGACCGTCTCGCCGATGGTATGAATCCGGGTGCGCATCATGCTGATAACATGGATTTCACGGCCGTCGCCCAGTTCGATGAAATAGCTCACCTCGCCGCCCATGTAACTGCGATCCTTGATGCGGCCCCTGAAGTGGTTCATGCCGGTCACCTGATCGAATTCGTCGTCGGAGAAGGCCTCGAAACGCTGGGCGCGCACGATAATCTCCACACGGTCGCCCGGACCGACTCCGCCCTTGTTTTGGGCCAGGAGCACTTCGCCGGTTTCGATTTCAACCTTGACCGTTTCCTCCTTTACATCCAGCACCTTGCCGGGCAGAAAATTGGAGTGGCCGAGAAAATCGGCAACGAAATGATTGGTCGGTTCGTTGTAAACTTCCTGGGGCTTGCCTTCCTGTTGTTTGCGGCCATCCTTCATGACCAGGATCTTGTCCGACATGCTCAGGGCTTCGCGCTGGTCATGGGTCACGAAAATGGTGGTCACGCCGAGCAGTTGCTGCAGGTTGTCCACCTCCCGGCGCATCTCTTCACGCAGGTTCTCGTCCAGGGCCGATAAAGGCTCATCCATGAGCAGCACGTCCGGTTCTATCACAATGGCGCGGGCCATGGCAATTCGCTGTTGTTGGCCGCCGGAAAGCTGACTGGGCATGCGGTTTTCCACGCCGGGAAGGCGAACCATTTCCAGCGCGCTTTTAACTTTTTCCTCAATCTCCGCCTTGGGCACCGAGCGGTATTTGAGGCCGAAGGCCACATTGTCGAAAATGGTTTTATGGGGAAACAGGGCGTAGTTCTGGAAGATCATTCCCAGATTGCGTTGGTGAATCGGGGTGTCGTTGATTCTCTTGCCCTTGATGAAAATATCTCCCTCGGTCGGCTCTTCCAGGCCGGCGACCATCCGTAAAAGGGTGGTCTTGCCGCAGCCGGAGGGGCCCAGAAGCGTTACCAGGCTGCCCTCCTCGATCTCGAAATCCATCTTCTGGACCGCGGTCACCTTGCCGTAACGCTTCATGATGCCCTTGAAGGCGACCATGGGCTTTTTGTTGCCGTTTGCCACTTTTTTATCCCTTCTTAACTGCTCTGACGGGGTGATCGCAGTTGGATCGAGCCTCACACTATCGCGGTCAAGGCCAACTCCTGCACGGTGCTGTGGGAGCCGGCCTTGTCTGCGACAATATTTCAAGCGGCAGGGTCCAAACGGGACTGCCCGGACGATGCTAAGCAGTGACTATTCACGAATAGGGAAATTTGTTCGAGATCGAGGCGCGCGCAAAATTTAATCGGAGGCATAGGGTTGATATCCCGAGGATTAAATTTTAAGCGCAACGCCGATATCGGGCAAATTGGCCATTCGTGGATGGACACTAACTGCCTGCCTTGATCCTATCCCACTTCTCGGTCCACTCAACCTGGTGGCTGTTCCAATAGCCGGGGTCGGCGAAGAGATAACCGTCCAGTTTGCCGGTGGGGTCGAAGGCCGGCATCTTCTTGATTTTGTCGGTCAGCTTGACCTTGGTGGGATCCAGGCTGGGCGGATAGTTCTGGCCCTCGGCCACGGCGATGGAGGCTGCCGGCTCCAGCATGAAGTTGAGCAGTTTCTGGGCCACTTCAAGATCGGTTCCCTTGAGGACATACAGATATTCCATCCACGAGTAGGTTCCCTTGGGAGACAGGTAGCCGATGGGATGGCCTTCCTGCTGCAGGGCGGCCACGCGTCCGGACCAGGCCACCGTGGCGTAAATTTCGCCGTTGGCCAGAAGGCTCATCAGCTCGGCGCCCGAAGACCAGTATTTTTTCATTAGATCCCGCTGCTCGCGCAGGACGGCCCAGATGGCCTTGAGGTCGGTCATGTTGTTGGGGCTTTGGCCTGTGTACAGAGCCGCGTACCACATATTGGTCCTGAAATCTCCGCCCCAACTGCCCAGCTTGCCCTTGAGGGCTTTGTCCCAGAGCAGGGCCGCGCCCAGTTTCTCGGCCTTTTCCTTGCTGACATGTTTGGTGTTGTAGGCGATGCCGGTCTGGCCCAGATCGTAAGGCACGGCCGAGAGGGAGCCCTTGGTGATTTTGCGCAAGGGGGCGATCATGGCCGGCATGACATTGGCCAGATTGGGGATCTTGGATTCGTCCAATACGCTGGAAAAACCGAGGTCGGTGTAGCGGGCATAATCGAACACGGCGGAAAGGTGGGCGATGTTGAATTCGCCGCCGGGCGGATAGGATGCCTTGACGCGGGTCAGAAACGAGTTCATGTCGCCGAATTCACCGTCGACGACTTCGATGCCGGTGGCCTTGCTAAAGGGTTTGAAGGCATTCTTGCGGAACGCCTCGGATACGGATCCGCCCCAACCGTCGAAACGGATGGATTTGGCGGCCCAGGCATCCTTGACGGCACCGCCAAAGGGGCTTCCCAAAAGCCCGAGAGAGGCACCGGCGAGACTCAGGTATTTAATGAATTGCCTGCGGCTCAGGCTGCCTTCGCGGTAGAGATCGGCCGCGCGTTGCAATTTGTCTTTGGTGACGATGGCCATGGTGGGTTCTCCTTTCGGCTGTGGGTTGTCGGGTTAAGGTTTGAATTTTGAAAATTTACGGGTCAGGTAGCCGGCCAGAAGCGGCGTGGCGATGGTAAGCACGATCATCACCGCACCCAGCGCGTTGATTTCCGGGCTGATGGAATTTCTCAACATGCTGAAGATTTTTACCGGTACCGTCTGGTTACGGGCCGTGGCCCAGAAAAGGGTCGCGGTGATATCGTCGAACGAGATGGTAAAGGCAAACAGCCCACCGGCCAGGATGGCCGGCAGCAAAAGTGGAAAGGTCACATCTCTGAAGGTCTGGAACGCATTGGCCCCCAGGGTCTTGGCTGCCTCCTCATACTCTTTTTTAATGCCCACCAGGCGCGCCTGGACGATGAGGAGCACATAGGGCAGGGTCAGCACCACGTGACCGATGAGCAAAAGAGCAAAGCTTTTGGGTTGCTGCAGCCAGCGCAAAAAGAGCAAAAGGGCTACCCCGAGCACCACTTCCGGTATCATGATCGGTGAGAGAAGCAGGGTGTTGAGGGTGTTTTTGGCGGGGAATTCGAATCGAATAAAGGCCAACGCCGCCAGGATGCCGACGGTCGTGGCGATGACCGCCGTCAGCGACCCGAGAACCAGGGAATTTTTAAAAGCGGCGATGATCGATTCGTTGTGCGCCAGTTTGACGAACCAGCGCAGGCTGAAGCCCTCCATGGGAAAAATACCGAACTGCTTGGGGTTGAAAGACAGAACCATGACCACGACAATGGGGGCGAACAGGAATACATAAACGAGAAAGGTGTAGATTCGAATAAGATTCCATCCGACGGAAGATCGTTTCATGGCCTAACTCCCCTGAAGACTTTTAAAAATCTGGTTGATGCCCAGATAGCGGTTGTAGGTCCAGACGATAATGAAAAGCAGCGAGAGCAAAATAACGCTGATGGCCGATCCAAAGGGCCAGTCCAGGGTGCCGATGACGCGCTTGAAGATCAGATTGGCGATCATGTCGTTTCCCGGCCCCCCCAGGATCATGGGCGGCAGGTAGGTGCCGGCGGTCAGAACGAAAACCAACAGGCATCCGGCGCTGACCCCGGGCAGGCTCAAAGGCAGCGTCACTTCGCGAAAGGCCTGCCATTCGGTACAACCCAGGCAGCGTGCCGCCTCCAGAAGACTTTTGTCGATGCCCTCCAGGCTGACGTAGATGTTGAGCACCATGAAAGGGAGCAGGTACATGATCAGTCCCATGAGCACGGTGAACTCGTTGTAGAGCATGGAAATGGGCGAGTCAATCAGGCCGATGTTTATAAGAAAATGGTTGATCAGACCGGTGTCGCCCATGATGTTGATCCAGCTCATGGTGCGGATGATGAAACTGACCCAGAAGGGGAGCATGATCAGCAGCAGGAAAACCTTCTTGAACCGGCTCTCGCTTCGATAGAAAAAATAGGCCGGGATATACCCCATAACCA
The DNA here is from genome assembly GCA_963668455.2 of uncultured Desulfosarcina sp. GTDB lineage: Bacteria > Desulfobacterota > Desulfobacteria > Desulfobacterales > Desulfosarcinaceae > Desulfosarcina. The sequence goes on along the minus strand of CAXXOY010000003.1, from coordinate 291,804 downwards.
GACAGAGCAGGACGGTTTCAAAGGAGATGCGGATGGTGCGGATGAGAATTCCAGGATAGAAGAAATCCTCAAAGAACTTGGCGTAATTGCCCATCTGGAAGGCGGGAATATCCGCTCCGCTGGGGGCCCGCAACCAGAAGCTGTAAACCACCACAAAGCAGACCGGGATGACCAGAAGTAAAATAACCGCGCTCAAGGATGGCGCTAAAAGTGCCCAGGGTTTCCATTTGTCGGATTTCATGGTTTCCTTGCCTTAATTATTTCGTCCTCCGTTGGTTTTTCCGCCCGGTGGCAACAGTTCGGATAGGGTGCCGGCGGTCTCCCTGATCAAGGCCCCATACTGCGCTTCCACCTTTTCAATATCGTTTTGCAGTACTGAAAAATCGAAAGAGACCGCCCCCATGCCTTTGCCGGTGATGGGATCGACGAGCGGCGCTCCGATCGAGATCAACCCCGACAGATACTCCTCGTTGGAGATGGCGTATCCGCGCTTTCTGATGGCTTTGATTTCGGATAGCAACCGGCTTTTATCCACAATACTATTTTCCGTTTTGCCACTAAGGGTCAGTTCCGCGATTTTCTCGATCAGGCGGCTGTCGGGGATGCTGGACAGATAGGCCTTGCCCAGGGCCGTGTTGTGCAGGCAGTTGGTTGAGGATTCGGGCAGGCAGTAGGTCAGTGTTTCATCCGCATCGCGGTTGTAGAGGCGCCGGATGGCGTCATTCACCACGGTGACGACATCGATGCTGATGTTGTTTTCCCGATGAATCCGATCCACCACCTGTTTGATCAGCCGCAGATGATCCGTGGCGCGCATGATGTTGTTGCAGAATAGCTGGCACAGGATGGTTGGGCGGATGGCCTTGGTCCTGGCCTCTTTTTCCAGATAGCCCAACTCCTCCAGCGTATTGATGTAGCGGTAGGTCGAAGTCATGTTCAAACCGAGTCGCTTGGCGATTTCACTTTGGTGTAAAACCGGCGTTTCCTTGTTGAAAAGGGAAAGAATGCTCAGGCCTTTTTCCAAGGATTTTGAAAAATAGTATTTTTCTTTTGACATTATTTTCGGGGGTGAACTAATATTTCACTATAAATGAAAAGCAATTACTATAATAGTTAAACTGACAGAAATGAAATATTTTGTCAACGGTTAAATTTTTACTCCTCTATAGTCAATGACAGGGGACGAACGGTGGAGGGCAGGGAAGATGCCACAAAGCGATGTCGTATTGAGTATTGTTTTCGAGTGTTCCGGTGAAGAAAACAAGGTGTCTTTGAACGATCTTACGAGTGCGTTAACCGATTTTCTGGAGCATTTTGGCGAGCCCCGTCTGATCGGCAAGGATGTTTTTGAAATTATCGGCCCCTCCAAGGACGCCACCGACAACGGGCGCGCTAGAGTCAATCGTCTCCTGGCGCGTTGCGGATGCGCGGACGACGCCGAAGGTTTTTTCCGGGACCTGCTCGGACAGTTGGGAAAGGCCGAAGGCACTCAACCCATTGTTATCGGCGGGATAACGCTGCCCCACCTGATGCTGGTGCGTGTTCTGGAGATTGTATTGCCCGGCAATCGGTTTATCTCCTTTAAAAACACCGATAAACTGGAAAAACTCACCAATGTCAGCGTGCCTCAAGCGGATCGGGACAATATGCAGGCCGTGCTCGATACCTACCCGGTGCGACTGTCCATGCATACCATCCGCCAGATGCGGGTCTCCCGCGATGTGGCTTACCAGTATCTGCCCTTTGTCGAGGAACTTGACAGCGTCGGCCATACCAACACCTGGATCGGACAGTTTCATCAGGGGCTTCTGGAGCAGATGTACCAGAACCGGGTCATCTTTCTGCTCAACATGAGCTGTCCCGTGTACTGCCGCTTTTGTTTCCGGAAACACAAGGAGTCGCGCAACGAGGCCAATCCCACGACGGCGGATGTCAAAAGGGCCGTCGAGCATGTGGCGAAATCACCGAATATCAAAGAGATTGTCATCACCGGCGGCGACCCTTTCATGGACCGCGCCAACATGACCGCGGCCATCGACGGATTGATGGCGGTCGAGCATGTGCAAACCCTGCGGTTGGCCACCCGCTCGGTGGCCTACTATCCGCACATGTTCCTGGGCGATGACGGCGAACTTCTCTCCTATCTCAAACGTAAAAACCTCGCCCTTTTGCGGCGCGGCAAGCGCATGGAAATCGCCACGCACTTCATTCATCCGGACGAGGTCTCGCCCCAGAGCCTTTCGATCATCACCGAATTGGTCAAAAACGGTATTCCCGTTTACGTGCAGACGCCGTTTCTGAACGGCTGCAACGATCAGGGGCCCGAGCTGGTGCGCCTGTTCAGCCTGCTCAGGGGCGCCGGCGCCGAACTGCACTATATCTACATCCCCTGCAGCCCCATTCACGGCAACAGCGTGTATTGGGCGCCCATCGACCAGGGGCTGGCCGTTGGCAGCTATTTGAGGGCCCATCTTTCCGACCGGGTGATTCCCCGCATCTGCACGGCCACGCCCATCGGCAAAATGGATTGGCAATCCAGCGGCTGGGCCGTCGAGCCGGTGGCCGGCAACGAAAACTTCATGTGGATTCGCAGCCCCTATACACCGGCCTATTTCAAACAGTTCGCGCCCCTGGCCAATGAACTGAAAAATATCCGGGTCAACGAAGAAGGCACCATCGATATCCAATACATGGCCCAGGCCGGCGATAAATCCCTGTTCCTGGGAAGCCGGCCGCCACGGCCCGAAGGATATGCCGCGCCGCCGCGCGAAGATCTCTCATCGGTGCTGGCATTGGTCGGCGCTGAGGAATCCATCGCCGGGTCCATTGTCGAAACCGGCGCCCCCGGGCTTTCACGTGTCCATCTGACACGAGTGGAAATTGACACGGGCGCCGGTGAGAAGGAATTTGATTATATCCGAGAAAACGGGAATGTTACCGATGTGGTGGTCGTAGCCGCCGAAGACGTTCTCGACGACTTTCAGGCGATCCGGCGCATTGCCCGGCGCTTGCAGGACATTCCTCATATCAACGCCCTTCGCCTGCGCAGCCGGGCTTTCAACTATGCGCCTGAACGCTTCACCCCCGCCGTCATCGACGCCCTGGGCGGAATGAACCGGCTGACCATTGTGGACCCCTTGCGACTGGAAATCGAAACCGAATTTCTGACGGCCGATCAGGTTCAGCCGCTCCACGCCCACCTGGCTCGAAAGCTTATCGATCGCGGGATAACCGTTTACAACAATACCCCGCTGCTTGGACGGATCAACGACACCGAGGACGCCATTCACGCGATGGCCTATGCTTGCCGCACGTCCGGCATAGAGTTTCACCACCTCTATGTTGCCGGCCTGCCGGTGCAGCAGCGCTGGAACAGCGACTTCCCGGTGGACCTTTACGATGTGGTCAACGTCGCTACGAGGGTCAGGCGCGATGGCAGCGGCCGGGAAATTCCCCGCTACATTATTCGCACCGTTCTGGGAGAAGTCGATTTCGGTCTTTCCAGCACGATCATGGGCGATAATGATAAATTGTCGCTGAAGCTGCTGCCGTACGACCTATCCTATTTCAAGACCATGGATGAGGATTTCAGCTGGCCGGAAGGTGTAACTGAAGACGGGGACGGGCATCCGATCATTGCGGTGCCGGGACTGGCTAAAACAACCGATTTTGCGCTATCTTAAAGGAACGACGATGTATTATCCATTTTTATTGTACAGTGAGAAAATAGAGCATCGGCCGGTGTTCACCAATCTGGCGGGAGATCCTTATGTTGCCGATCTTTCCCCGGAGAGCCCGCTTCTGCGCGGCATTGACATGCGCGACCAGCGCGGCTTCCAGCAGATCCTGGACAAAGCCATGGCGCCGCATACCTGGGGCTTCTCGCCTTATCTCGAAAGCCGGGATACCTTGCTGGGCGATTGTCCTCAGATGGTCTCAGAAAAACGATTCATCCACCTTGGCCTGGATGTCATCGTGCCCCTGGGAACGCCACTGCATGCTCCCCTGGATGCCGTGGTGGAGGCCTGTGATTACGAAGCGGGGGAGGGCAATTACGGGGGCTGGGTGCTGCTGAAGCATGCAAACCCCCATTTCGAAACGTTTTACAGCTTATACGGGCATCTATGCCGGGATCGACTGCCCGAGAAGGGCCGGCGGTTTGCGGCTGGGAGCCCCTTTGCCCGGATCGGCGATTTTCATGAAAACGGAAACTGGTTCTACCATACCCATCTGCAGGTTATCACCCAAAAGGGATTGGATCAGGGCTATCTTTCCAAGGGATATTGCGCGAGTGCCGATCTGGAGCGGATGAACGAGTTGTGCCCGTCGCCCATTCCGCTTTTTATCATATAGACGATGGGAGGTGAGTCATACGCATTCTTGCAACAACGGACGTTTTTGTTTTTGTGAGACAACCGTTCGATTGCGACCTTCGCGTTTAGCCTGGTAAAGCGCATTGTCCGCCCGGTTGATCAAGGAATCCCGCGATTCGTTGTTTCCCGGGATGGCGCTGGCCACACCAATGCTCAGGGTCGCAGAAATGTTGACGCCCTTATACGGCATGATCATTTCCGACATCCGATTGCGCATTTCCTGAGCAAGAGAGTAGGCTTTACCCGGAGTATTATCGGTGAGCAGCACAATGAATTCTTCTCCTCCGAATCGGGCAATGATGTCCGTATCCCGCTTGAATACTGTTTTGAGCAGGCTGGCGGTCAGTTTGAGAAACTCATCGCCGGCCTGATGACCATGTTGATCGTTGATTTTTTTAAAATAGTCGATGTCACAGATAATGACGGTGGGAGGCTGCTGCTCTCGTGATGAAATCTTCCACTCCTGGTCCAGGCGCTCGTCAAAATGACGGCGGTTATACAGGCCGGTCAGGCTATCTATGCGGCTTAAAAAATTAAGCTGTTCCGATTTTTTAATAAGCAGTTGCTCGTTCTCAATGGCTTGCCAGTATTCACGATTGGCGCGGTTGGCAATCAGTATCAGGTACACCAGATTTAGCAGTATAAAAAAGGTTAGGGGAGGATTGTTTCGCAGAATCAGCATCATGATAATGGCTGGCAACAGCATGACAAAATCATAAAAGACAACAAGCCTGAAGCTGGGCAGAAACGCCATGTTGCCGCCGGCACTTAAGCCGGCTGTGCAAATGGCAATTAAAAGTTTGGACTCATATTCCTGCTCCAGTGTCATGAAATGAGCAAAACAAACCCCCCAGATTAATCCGGTAATTATTATACTGGAGAAAAAGATCCCATCGTTTAAAGAATGGAGCTTTTTCCTAAAATATTCTGGAAAGAGCAAATGAATGAATCGAATAAAACAGATAGCGGATATGGAAACGGCAAACAGGAGGGAGAATTCGGTTTGCCGTTTATAGAAATCGTTGCTGTAAAGAACGATTAAGGCAAGTATGACATAGAAGATTAAACCAAAGGACGACCTTTTTATAAGGTCTTGAACAACCCGTTCTTTAAATACGGCACGGTCTTCACTTTTCATGGCATTGTAACTGATTTCGACAGAGTTCGTTTCCGTTTCCGGATCAATTAGTAAGATACGCGAGCACTATGCCGTAGCGTGACTATTGACTACATCGGCCGGTGAACGGTTTTTCTTAATAGAAACTTAGTCGTCTGCGGAAATCAGTATTTTTTTCAGCTTGGCGTTCTGCTTTATATAATTCTCCAGTTTTTGTTGTGCCTGCCCATAGATCGAGCCTTCGGGGTAGATGCCTTTCTCGTTTTTCTCACCGGCTGGTTTGCCCGTCAGGATTTCAATCCCTTCCTCGATGGTGGATACTTGCCAGATGGTGAATTGTTTGTTTTTGACGGCATCGACAACGCTTTTTTTAAGCATCAGGTTTTTAACGTTGACGGTTGGAATCATCACTCCCTGGCCCCCGGTTAATCCCTTGTTACGGCAAACATCGAAAAAACCTTCGATCTTTTCGTTAACGCCGCCTATGGCTTGAATTTGTCCTTTCTGATTGACCGATCCGGTGACGGCGACTCCCTGACGGATGGGAAAATCCGAAAGGCTGGATAGGATGGCGTAAAGCTCGGTGGATGAGGCGCTGTCGCCGTCAATGCCGCCGTAGCTTTGTTCAAAGGTCAGACTGATGGTCAGGGCCAGTGGGTAGCGTTGGGCAAAGGTCCTGCCCAGATAGCCTGAAAGGATTAAGACGCCTTTATCATGGGTTTTGCCGGAGAGTTTGGATTCGCGTTCGATGTTGACGATGCCGGGTTTGCCCATGAAGGTTTCGGCCGTGATCCTGGACGGTCGGCCAAAGGCGATCTCACCCATATGGTAAACGGCCAGGGCATTTACCTGGCCTACCTGCTCGCCGGACACATCGATCATAACCGTGTTGTCGGAATAATTTTCGTTTATTTTCTCTTCATACAGGTTATAGCGAAAGCGGTGTTCGTCAAGAGCCTTGGCTACATGTTCTCCGCCAACCGTTTTAGACGAGGCCTTCCTGGCCCAGTAACTCGCCTCCTTGATTACACCCACGACTGATCCGAAGCGCAAGGAGAGCTTTGATTTGTTGTCAACGGCCTTTTCACCATACTCTACAATCGCGGCAATGCCGTCCTTGGAAAAAGGAAGAAGTTCTTCTCTCTGGCAGACCTTTGCGATAAAACGGGCGTAAAGTACAATGGTTTCTTCATTGCAAGGCACTTCGTAATCGAAATCCGCCCGCACCCGAAAGAGTTTGTTGAATTTTGGATCGTAGTTCTGCAGAACCCGGAAGGGTTCATAACCGCCCAGAAGAATCACTTTTACGTCCAACGGTATCGGTGACGGCCTCAAGGATGCCGTTCCAAGGCCCATGCTTTGGGACATATCTTCAATACTCAGCATATTATTCTGTAAGGCGCGCTTGAGCGCATCCCAGACATTGGGATGCGACATAAGCGATTCCACTTCCAGGATGAGAAAACCGCCGTTCGCCTCCAGAAGGGCTCCGGATTGGACCATTGTGAAATCCGTAACCAGAGTTCCCATAAAGGCGCGTTTTTCGATGCGACCAAATACATTCTGATACGTGGGATTGGGCTCGAACACCACCGGTGCGCCCTCAAGGCCAATCCGATCCTGCAGGACATTTACCTTGTAGCGGTCAAGGGGCATTCCCATTGCGTCGGGAACGCTTTGATCTTCTTTCTCCGAGGTGGATCGCTGGGGCAGAAACAAATTGGCGTTTTCGACGATATCTTCTTGAAGTTCAGCCAGATAATCCAGAATCTGTTCATGTTCGGCATAGGACTCACGAATGATGTCCATACGGTTTTTAACCACAAAATTCGTCAAATCTTCCGCCAGTTGCTGGAGCTCTTTTTGCTGGGCGTGATTGATGCGATTGACATCGCGCATCACCACCTGAATTTCCTCTTGGAAATCCTGAATGGTTTTGGCTATGGCTTGCTGTTTTTCCTCGCCGAGGTTTGCAAACGCCTCTTCGGTAAAGGGCTTGTCTCCATCCAGGGGGATCGTCTGAAAGCCGGAAGGCGCTTTTTCGAGGCTGAGCTGTTTTTCCTTGGCCGATTGATCAAGACGGCTAAACTGTTCCTTCTTCTGTTGGTTGTATCTGTCTTGGAGCTCTTTGACTTTTTTGTTAAAAGAGTCCGCCTGAAATTCCTTGGGCAGACGGATTTTAAAGTCGCTGATCAGCCGCCGCACGCTTTTGGCAAACCGGTTTGCCAGACCGTGAACGACAGGAATCGCCCTGGGCCGGTATTCGTCCTTGAAGTTGTTGACCATGCACCACGCCGCAGGTGTGGGTAACTCGCGGGCCGCTTTACCGACGATTTCCTGAACGATGGTGGCCTTGCCGGTTCCCTCCGGTCCGGTGACAAAGATGTTGTAGCCGGCGCTTTTCATCTCCAGACCAAAGGAGATCGCTCGTACGGCGCGCTCCTGGCCAATCACCCGATCCAGCGGATCTATATCGGCGGTGGTCTTGAAATCAAGTGCCGATAAATCGCACAGGCGGCGAAGTTCACTTACGGGGACTTCATTAGCGGCAGAAGGCATGGTTCCTCCGATTTTTGATGAATGGGTTGCGGGTGTGGCCAGCTTCAGTTGACGTTGGCGATAATTTTTCCGTTTAAACAGCTACGTAAAAATGCATTCATTTTACTTGCGTTATTTGACGAATAGAAATCAAGCATTAGCTGATTAAATTCAAGTTGGCGTTTTCCCGGATAAATCTCTCAGCCGTCGCTTTTCTCCTGGCCTTCCACCGCTGTCAGTTTTACCCGTAGGGAAAGCTCGTCTAATTGGGGCTTGGCCACCTCGGACGGGGCATTGGTGAGCAAACAGGCGGCTTTCTGCGTTTTGGGGAAGGCGATGACGTCGCGGATCGAAGCTTCACCACATAACAGCATCACCAGTCGATCAAGGCCGAAAGCGATCCCGCCATGGGGCGGGGCGCCGGATTCAAGGGCGTCCAGCAGGAACCCGAATTTTCCCCGGTAGGTTTCGGGCTCCATGCCCAGCGTGGCGAATACACGCTTTTGCAATTCCATGTCGTGAATACGAATACTGCCGCCGCCAACCTCGAAACCGTTGAGCACCATGTCGTAAGCCCGTGAGCGGATCTCCAGAGGCGCTGATTCCAATTTGTCGTAATCCTCCTCCAGAGGCGCGGTAAAGGGGTGATGCAGAGCCTGGCAGCGTTTCTCTTCGGCGTCGTATTCGAACATGGGAAAGTGGGTGACCCAGACGAAGTTATACTGATTGTTGTCGATCAGCCCCAGCTTTTTGCCAAGGTGGTTACGCAGGTGGCCAAGAGCCTCGTTGGTTACCGTCGGCTGGTCGGCGACGAAGAAAATCAGGTCGCCGGGCTGCATGTCGATGCGCTTGGCAAGTTGGGCTTTTTCCTCGTCGGTGAAGAATTTGGCGATGGGGCTTTGCCAGCTGTCTTCGCGTACCTTAATCCAGGCCAGTCCCTTGGCACGGTAGACGGCCACGAAATTGGTAAGGTCATCAATCTCCTTGCGAGAGAAGTCGATGCACCCCTTGGCATTAAGGGCCTTGACAATACCGCCTTTCTTGACCACGCTGGCAAACACCTTGAACCCCGAGTTCTCCACGATGTCGGAAACGTTTTTAAGCTCCAACCCAAAGCGGGTGTCGGGTTTGTCCAGGCCGTAACGGTCCATGGCTTCATGCCAGGTCAGGCGCGGGAAGGGCAATTGAAGGGTTTCGTTTTTGACCTTGCTGAAAACGCTGGCCATCATCTTCTCGGCAATACCCATGATGTCTTCCTCGCCAATGAAGGACATCTCCATATCGATCTGGGTGAATTCCGGCTGACGGTCGGCGCGCAAATCCTCGTCGCGAAAGCAGCGCACGATCTGATAGTAACGGTCGAAACCGGAAACCATCAACAACTGCTTGAAAAGCTGCGGAGATTGGGGCAAAGCATAGAACTGCCCAGGGTTGACCCGGCTTGGCACCAAGTAATCACGGGCGCCTTCCGGTGTGCTGCTGGTGAGAAAAGGCGTTTCAATATCCAGAAATCCGTTGTCGTTAAGAAACTCCCTTGTCGCAGCACCGGTTTTGTGTCTGGCGATAATGTTGCGCTGCAAAGCGGGACGTCGTAGATCAAGATGGCGGTGTTTCAGGCGGATCTGCTCGGAAACGTCAACGTTGTCCTCGATCAGGAAAGGCGGTGTTTTAGCGGGGTTGAGAATTTTCAGCTCATCCACCAGAATTTCGATTTCGCCGGTGACCAGCTTTTCATTGATCATGCCCTCGGGCCTCGGTTCGACGCGTCCGCGAACGCCCAGGACATACTCGTTTCGGATGCCATGGGCCTGGGCATGTACTTCCGGATTGATTTCCGGGTTGAAAACCACCTGGGTAATGCCTTCCCGATCGCGCAGGTCGATAAAAATAACGCCGCCATGGTCGCGTCGTCTTAAAACCCAGCCCATCAAGACAACTTCCTTACCCAGGTCCTGTGCGCCCAGGGCGTTGCAATGATGGGTTCTTCTCATTTCACCGAGGATATCTGCCACCTTCTCGCTCCTTAATAACATGAACAGACGGATTCGGCCTGTCCATTTTCTATTGTTTTGCCGGTTTACCGGTAGTGTTGAATGCTAAGTTCTTAGTGCCGTGCTTGAAGCCTTATGCAAAGGCATTCTATCGATAAATGAAGAAACGTTTTCATTTAACGCTTTAAACGTTTTTTCAGTGTCTCCACCAACGTGTCAATGGGTATATCCTGCTGGGTTTTGTCGGTCATATCGCGCAGGGGCACCCGGCCGGCTTCCAGTTCACTGTCGCCCACGATCAGTACCCGGCGGGCGTTCACACGGTTGGCCTGTTTCATTTGCGCTTTGAGACTTTTCTGCTCGTAGACCATGCCAACCCCAATGCCGGATAGGCCCAGGGCCGTCGACCAGTCAAAGGCCTTTTGACGGGCGGCATCACCCAGGGCGGCGATGAACACCTCCGGTCCCTTTGTCTGGTCCGGGGTACTGGCGGCCACGATTTCAGCCAGACGGTCCAGGCCGATGGCAAACCCGATGGCTGGGGTGGCCGGGCCGCCAAGGGTTTCCACCAGGCCGTCGTAGCGCCCGCCGCCGGCCACGGCGCTCTGGGCGCCCAGGGCACCGGTCTGCAGCTCGAAAGCCGTGCGGGTGTAGTAGTCCAGTCCCCGTACCAGGCGGTTGTCCAACTCGAACGGGACCCCCAATCTGGTCAGGGTGTCGGTTACCGTGTCGAAGTGGTGCCGACAATCCTCGCACAGATAATCCAGAATCGAAGGCGCGCCGGCCACCGCCTCGCGGCAGCCGGGATTCTTGCAGTCCAGGACGCGCAAGGGGTTGCGGTCCTTGCGTCGCATGCAATCGCTGCACAGGGTTGGCGCCGCTGCGGTCAGAAGATCGTTAAGGGCGGCCTTGAAGGTCGGCCGGCAAACGGGACACCCCAGCGAATTGATATGCGCCGTGGTATCGGTGACGTTCAGGCGGCCGAAAAGGGTGTGCAGCAAAAAGATCAGTTCCGCGTCGGCATAGGGGGCCGATACGCCGAAGATTTCCGCGTCGAACTGGTAGAACTGGCGGTAGCGTCCTTTCTGGGGCCGTTCGCGGCGGAACATGGGACCCACGGTGTAAAATTTTTGTACCGGATCCTGGGCCGCCATTTTGTGTTGAATATAGGCCCGACAGATGGATGCCGTGGCTTCGGGCCGCAAGGTCAGCATGTCGTTCTTGCGGTCGGGAAAGGTGTACATCTCTTTTTCGACGATATCGGTGTCCTCGCCGATGCCGCGGGCGAAAAGTTCGGTCTTTTCCATGATCGGGATGCGGATTTCCCGAAAACCGAACGACTCGAAGAGGTCGATGGCGGTTTTCTCGATCATTTGCCACAAAGCTGTCTCGCCTGGCAAAATGTCTTTGAAACCGCGAATTAATTGGATGTTGGCTTGGCTCATGAGCGCATCTCGTCCTTTACGATATTTTCCGTGCCCGCGGGATCGAAAACACGGTCGCGGGCCGGTAAAGAGCATTTAAATGTGAACCCAGATGCTTATCCCAGATATAAAAGGATAGTCAATCTTTTTATGGCCCGGCAGGAGGCTGGATCGGGCGCCTGAGTCGTGGCCGGCGGCTGGTGGAAAAATTTAAGTGGCGTTAAGATACCTGTAATAAATGAATTCCGCTCAGACCGATTGTTGACATGGGTAGCGTTTTTGGATACTTTGGGGACTCTTTCCACGGCGACCTCAATCAATCACGCTAGGATGGTACCCATGATTATCGGACTCGATGTAGGCGGTACCCATACCGATGTTGTTCTTGTGGGGCGGGAAGGCTTGATGCGGCAAGTCAAGGTTCCCACCAATCCGTCTAATCTTTTCGCCACGGTGCTCAGCGGTTTGGAAAAAATCACCGACGGCATCGACCTTGACAGAATAAACCGGGCGGTATTGTCCACGACCCTCGCCACCAACCGCATCGTTCAGAACCAGATTCCGGAGGTGGGGGTGATTGTCAGCGCCGGGCCGGGGATGGATCCCGCCCTTTTCGCCATCGGCCCCCATTACTATACGGTGGGGGGCGGAATCGACCATCGCGGCCGGGAAATCGCGACCCTCGATTCCAAAGAAATCCATGCTGCCGCGGATGCCCTGGAAGCGGCGGGAATCAGATACCTTGGCGTGGTTTCCAAGTTTTCTCCGCGCAACCCGGTTCACGAAATCGCCATCGCCGACATGATCGGCGACCGGTTCGAAAAAGTGTTCATGGGGCATCAGGTTTCCGGCGCACTCAGTTTTCCCCGCCGGATCGCCACGACCTTTTTAAATGCCGCGATTTATCCGATTCACAAGGACTTTTTCGAAGCGGTGGTCAAGAGTCTGAAGGAAAAAGGCATGCAGGTGCCCATCCGTCTGCTCAAACCCGACGGCGGCAACATGCAGTTCGAAGCTTCCCTCGATCATCCGGCCCAGACCGTTTTATCGGGGCCGGCGGCCAGCGTGATGGGCTCCGTGGCCTTCGCGCCCAAGGACGAGGAGTGTCTGGTACTGGATATCGGCGGAACCACCACCGACATGGCCATGCTGGTCAATGGTGCGCCCCTGCTGGATCCGCGCGGTATCGGTATCGGTGGGCACAAAACCTTGATTCGCTCGCTGGATACGGTTTCCATCGGCGTGGGCGGCGACAGTGTTGTAAGGGTCGCGGGAGACAAGCTTACCATCGGACCGGATCGCCTGGGCGTGGCCATGGGCTTCGGCGGTCCCATGGTGACCCCCACCGACGCCATCCTGCTACTCGGTATCGGCGAGGGGGGTGATCTGGAAAAGGCCCGGGCCGGTATTCAACCCATTGCCGACAAGCTGGGCCTCTCCGCCACCGAGGCTGCCCAGCGGATTCTCGATCAGGCCTGCCAGAGTATCCTTGACGCCGCTGGCCGAATGGTCGAACGGATTAACGCCAAACCGGTTTACACGGTGCACGAGCTATGGGAGGGCAGTCGCCTTCAGCCCCGCCATATTCTTGTACTGGGCGGACCGGCCCCCTGGTTCGCCAAGGGGTTTGAAGCCTTGAGCGACTATCAGGTTACCGTGGTGCCCCGCTGGAATGTGGCCAACGCCATTGGCGCCGGATTGGCACGCACCACTTGTGAGGTGACCTTGTTCGTGGACACGGAACGTGAAATCGCCACGGCGCCGGAAGAGGATTTCGTCACCACGATTCCCTCCAGCTATTCCCAGGAGGACGCCACCGCCACCGCCCTTGACCTGTTGCGGCGCAAGGCCATTGCCCGCGGAGCCAACCCCAAATATCTGGAAATGGAGGTGGTTGAGGCCATGTCTTTTAATATGGTGCGTGGGTTTTATACCACCGGCAAGAATATTCGCATCATGGCTCAGGTCAAACCGGGATTGATTTACGGTTACGACCCCGTTGCGGAACAAATGATAGACGACAGGTTTGCCTGAAAACGATCGCCCCATCGGTCCATGGTCGATCCAGGGAGCCAATCAACAACAGATTTGAGAGCCCGCCATGCTACAAGCAAAGCATACAACCGGCCTGGTCTTTTTCCCAGCCTTCGATTGGGCCATCAGCCCCACCCACCCCGAGCGCGAGGAGCGTTTGCTTTACACCCAGGACCAGGTTTTCGAAGAGGGTCTCCTGGACGTCGAGGGAATCGTCGAGTACAAGCCCGATCTGGTGACCAAACAGGACGTTCAGCGGGTCCACTTTTGCGTTCCGGATTTGTGGGCGGTGATGACCGAATCCCATTTCATCAGCGCCGGCGGTGCCAAGACCATTGCCATGGCGGTCATGGAAAAACAGGTGGAGCGCGGTTTTGCCCTGGTCCGGCCGCCCGGCCACCATGCCGGCCGGGTGGTTCACGGCGCCCGGGGATTCTGCAACGTCAACATCGAAGCCATCATGGTCGAATATATCCGCAAGGCGTTCGGAGTCAGGCGGGTCGCCATCGTGGACACCGATTGCCACCACGGCGACGGCACCCAGGACATTTATTGGCATGATCCCGACACCCTGTTCATCTCCATTCATCAGGACGGCCGTACCCTGTATCCCGGTTCCGGTTTCCTGTATGAACTGGGCGGTCCCAATGCCATGGGAACCACGCTCAACATTCCTCTGCCGCCCAACACCGCCGGGGAAGGGATTCTGCACGTCGTCAAGGAGGCGGTGCTTCCCATCCTGGACGAGTTCCAGCCGGAGATCATCGTCAACTCGGCCGGCCAGGACAACCACTATTCGGATCCCATCACCAATATGAACTTTTCCGCCCAGGGGTATGCGGAACTGACCACCCTGCTCAAACCCGATATCGCCGTGCTGGAGGGCGGGTATGCCATTGAAGGGGCCTTGCCCTATGTGAATGCCGGTATCATCCTGGCCATGGCCGGATTGGATTACAGCCATCTCAGGGAACCCGATTACGACCCCTCCCGAATCAGACAGAGCGAAGAGGTAACCCGCTGGGTGGAGAAAGCCGCCGAGAAGGTTGTCGATAACTGGCGGGACCGCGAAGCGATGAGAAAACACGTCTGCGGCGGCAAGCGCTATATCGAACGCGACCGCAATATTTACTATGATACGGACAATATCCAGGAATACCAGCACGAAACCGTAAGGGTTTGCGAGCATTGCGGCGGAGCGCTCAGCATTGACTCGTCGGTGCGGGGCCGCAAAAGCATCCTGGCCGTGCACATCCCCCGAAATGCCTGTGACGCCTGCCACAATCAAGGCCTGCAGTGGTACGACAAGGCCGATATGGCCCGCTATGACAAGGTTTACCTTCAGGATCGGCGTGAGGATGTGATTACTGAAAAATCGTAATTATGACTTTATACCGACAATCCCTGATCCGCACCAACCTCGAGCGACGCGCACGCGTTGTTGACGGCATCCGCACCTTTTTTAACCGATCGGGCTTCATGGAAGTCGAGACCCCGGTGCGCATTCCCGCTCCGGCGCCGGAAGCCAATATCGATGCCCAGGAAGCGGGCGGCTGGTTTCTGCACACCTCGCCGGAATTGTGCATGAAACGCTTGCTGGCCGCCGGGTACGAAAAAATTTACCAGATCTGCCGGTGTTTCCGAAAAGACGAGCGCGGAGGGCGTCATCTGCCCGAGATGACCCTGGTGGAGTGGTACGCGGCCGGGTGGGATTATCAGGACCTGATGCGTCAGTGCGAGGCGCTGATTGTCTCCCTGACGGATCTGTTGGCGACCGGTCCGACCCTCTCCCTCCAGGGCAAAACCATCGATCTCTCCCCGCCCTGGGATCGTCTGACGGTGGATGATGCCTTTCGTCGCTTTGCCGGCATCTCGACCGACGATGCCCTTCAAAATGGCTCTTTCGATGAGGTCATGGGCCTGGAGATCGAGCCCAGGCTTGGGCTGTCGCGGCCGCTTTTCCTTTACGATTATCCCGCCGCCTGCGGGGCGCTGGCAAGGCTCAACCCGGATAATCCCCGTGTGGCCGAGCGCTTCGAGCTATATATCGCCGGTCTTGAACTCTGCAACGGGTTCAGTGAACTGATCGACGCAGTGGAGCAGCGCAGGCGCTTTGAAGAAGAGCAACGCCTGCGCAATGGTGCCGGCAAGCCGGTTTATCCGTCTCCCGAGCCATTTCTGGAGGCGTTGCCGAAGATGCCGCCCGCGGCCGGCATCGCCCTTGGCCTTGACCGTCTGGTCATGTTGTTTTGTGACGCGACGGCCATTGATGACGTGGTTGCGTTCGTACCGGAAGAGCTCTGAACGTGGACCGTGGTTCATCCGTTTTTTGACCCGCTTGCCATCAATTTGACGCCTTTCAGGTTCCCCCACGGTTTTTTTTGTTGTGAGAAACGGTTTGTCGCAACGGTTGTTTTCCCTCCCGGGTCCCTCCTGTGCAAGCCAAAGAACTTACGCAAATAGTGGCTTGCCTTTGCATTTTGTAGCGCAGGGCGCCTTGTTCCCAACAGACCGTTCAGCGGTTAAGGGGTCGTTATTCGTATTCCCTTTTTCTCCTTTTTTCTGTGTGGCACAGAACTTGTACAATTGCATGGAATCACGATGACAGCATCGGGATGCCTGAACATGGGATTGTGAATAGCCGCTTTTTGACGGCGGACATGCCTAGCCGACAGGATTCGACAATGTTTTTTTTCAATGGAGAAGAAGATTTGGGACTGGATGCGAGCCTTGCGTTATTGGGTTTGTCGCCTCGTGCTACAATTGACGATGCCAACCAGGCATACGACCAATATCATCGAATGATCGATATGTTTCACAAAGACAACGACACCGACCCTGAAGATTGCCAGGAGGATTTGGAATTTTTGGCCTGTGCGTATGAAAAAGCGGTCTCCTATCTTTCGGACCCGGATCGGTCGATGGCCTCGGAGGATGGCCTCGGTAAGGAACCGGGTCGTGAGGATAGCGAACAATGGCCACCGGCCGATATTCATTTTTCCCTGCCGGATGACGGGAGCTTGGCGGACTCCTCGCCCACCAATGTGATCGATCTGTTTTCCGAACCCAGAAAAGATGCCGTTGAAAGTGCCGTTGCCATCATCACCAAACGGTTGCAGGAGGCGGAAACGGCATTGGCTGATGCCCGCAAGGCGGTGGAGGCGGCCACGGTGGAGCTTGATACGGCCAGCAGACGCCTGGAGAAAACCAAAAAAGCGCGCATGGAAGCCGAAATCGTTGCCGAGGCGGCGTCTTCCCGGGCCATACTGCTGGACATTGAAGCCCAGCGGGAGACCGAAGAGGCGATCGCCATTGCCAAAAAGGTGCGCGACAAATTGCAAAAAACCCGGCAGGCCGGTAAGCAGGCCAAGCTGGAAGTCGACAAGGCTCGGCAAAAGATAGAGCAGTTCACCGTTGCCGAAGAGACGGCGGCTGCGGAAACGGTATGCGCCAAGGACCGTTTGGAGAAAGCCAAGAACGATTTCAAATCGGTGACCCATGTAATCGTCGAAACCCGCGCTCAGTTGCGGATGTTTGAAGATTATGGGGCCCACGCCAAACGGATGGGCGTATCGCGGACGGCCGCGAGAAACGTTTACGAACCGGCGTCGCGGGGGGGGGATCGGACGGGCGAACGGGAAAAAATGATGGCTGATCTCATGGAAATCGAAAACACGCTTACCGGCAGGAACAAGGCGGCCGGTGCCGGCCATCCAAATCACCATGCCCCATCCGAGGCGGCCATTGACGGCCGGGAGCGGCGCAGACACGATCGTCTGTATTATCCGGACAATGCGCGCCCCGTGTTTTCCTTCGAGGGACGGGACATCCCCGTTTTGGATCTCAGCCAGTCCGGCATACGACTGGAACCGGACGACAGGATGAGTCAATCCAATCTTGTGCGCGGCTCGCTTCTGTTTGGCGATCTGCCAAGCATGAACGTCGCCGGTCGTGTCGTTCACCACCATGGAGAGGGGCTTGGTCTGCGTCTGGTGACGCGTATCGGCAACCACATCCTTGATCAGGAGCGCAGGCGACTGAGCGCCTGACGCGGTGGCGGAATCCAAAAAAACGATCGAAAAAAACAGATGCGACCAGGATCGGGCAAGTTTTCTTTCAAACCTCAAAACTATCGGGAAAAAAAGAAAATATTTATATCCTCCGCCGATTGCCGGCCGGACGGGCAGCATTTGCCGATGCTTATCGTATCCTTGTAACCTTGACACCGGTCCTTTAAAGGTTTATCTCATGCGTTCCAATGATTAATAACATCAGGATTGCAAGGGATGATCGAAATGACAACGATTCAGGATTCCGTCACAAACGAGGTTAAATCCATTGAAAAGATGCTCAGTGCATCGGGGTATGGCCCAAAAGCCATTGATTACTATATCAACAAACCAAACATGGGATTCATCGACGATGCGGATATTTCCACGGAAATGACCGGAACCTGCGGCGATACCATGAGCATCACCATTAAAACGGAAAACGGCGTCGTAAAAGACGCGAAATATCAGGTGATGGGATGCGCCGGCGCCATCTCCGCAGCCATGGCCGTGGTGGATTTGATTAAGGGCAAAGATTTGGATTATGCTAGAACCGTCAACGACGGAGCGGTATTCAACGTGCTTGAGGAAATTCCCGTCAAGAAGCATCACTGTATTCAGCTGGCGGTGAAAACCCTGCAGAAGGCCCTGGACGCCCACGAACTGAAAAAATCCGCCTGATCCACAAGTTTATATATTTGTCAGTTTTCACGAGGCCACTGACGGTAAATTAGCCGGTAAGTGGCCTTTTGTATTGGAACAGCCTGGACGCGGATGGCTGACAAGAGGCTGCCCGACATGAGAAAAACGTTCATCCTGCCCGGCATGGGCGCCGATGCAGGCATGTATCCGCAAGCCCATTTCGGGCATTTGCCCTGGGTTACGTTTGTCAACTGGCCCGACTATCGGGGAGAGCGAACCCTTGAGGAGTCGGCCCGGCGGGTGATCGCCGAGAACGGAATTACCCGTCATGATATTGTCGGCGGCGCGTCACTGGGGGGCATGATTGCCGCTGAAATTGCCCGGCTGCTTGGTATCGACCGGGTGATTCTGATCGGCAGCACGGCCCACCCCAAAACCATCAATCCTTTTTTGCTCAAGGCCAGCCGGATCGCCGGGCTGGCCCATGTCGATCACCTGCAATGGCTTTCCCGAAAAATAAACAAATCCGGTGACAACCTGTTTCTTTCGATGTTCGAAACGGCGGACGGCCGATTCATGAGGGCCATGGCACGCGCCATGGGGCAGTGGGGCGGGTGCGGGTGCGGGAGGGCGCGTTTCAGTGTGCGCCACATTCACGGCGCCAATGACAAAGTCATCTTCCCGCCGCCTCGCGGTGCGGTGCTTGTTCCCGATGCGGGCCATCTGCTGCCCATTACTCATGCAAAACAGGTGGCCCGGTTTATCACCCGTCACACGGGTTAAGGATTTTGTATGAACATGGAATCGTTTACCGCGTTTTTCCCCCCGGTCCTTGGGCTGGGACTGCTGCTCATGGGCCGGCGATTGTTTTGGGTTTTCGTGGGCGCGGCCGGATTCGCCGCCGGTTTGCAGTTTTCGCCGCTGATCCTGGGGCCTCAGCCCTTTTGGGTGATTTGGGCCGCCGGGCTTGTCTTCGGCCTGATCGGTATTTTGCTGGCGCTGTTTTTTCAGAAGGCCGCCATCATCGTGGGCGGGTTTCTGGCCGGCCTCACGCTGGGCGCCCATCTGCTGCCGATGGTCAGGCCGGACTTGGGGCTGATCGTCAGTCTGGCTTGCGGAATTGCCGGCAGTGTGGCCCTGTTTCTGGCTTTTGACTGGGTTCTGATCCTTTTATCGGCCGTGATCGGTGCCGGTCTGATCGTTGACGGCCTGCCGATGAACCTGCCCGCCACCCACATCGTTTATGTCCTGCTGGCGGCCGTGGGTGTGGCTGTTCAGTTCAAATGGTCGAAGGGTCGCGGTAAATGATGTTAATATCGCCTGATTTAGGTTCTACTAGCTGCATTGCTCTGGGGATAGCATACTTGCTTCCACTTGAGGAAAGGACAAGATGAATATGATTTGATGTGACGATAAAATTGAGGATGGACAATCGGAATTTTATTTTTGCTTCGAAGAGGAGTCCCATCCATCGATATCGGTCTTTGGCGAGTTTTAGAAGGAACTCTCTTTTATGGCATCGATGGGTAATGTGCCAGATATATCCTGGAACAAAATGTCGATAAGCGCGTACCATCGCTCATGTTACCTTAGAATGGTTGTTTTGCCCCTAAAAGTCGCCGGCTAAGGCCATTTCAAAGGCCTTACTTTCATGCTTTTCGTTTTTATATCAATTGGTTAATTTGGTGCGACCCCGGAGCAACCGGAGCAAATGCCATACGTAATTATATATTATCAGAAGAAGAAGCAGAAACCGGTATCTCTAACATTCTAATATTCACATTCTTTTTCAATGCATCTTCATCTTCAAAAACTAATTGCAAAATAAAACTCCACTGTTTTGTATGTTGCCCATAGCTTTGTATAGTCAAGAAATCTGTATCAAGTAGTTTATCCATTGTGCCTGTATACCAAAGTAGTTTTTGACCACTTTCCAAAATCATTTTTCTTTTATCACTGCCATTATTAAAGTCTATTATTTTTTCACCATTTTTCTTCTCTTCAGTATTGTTTGCAATCCATGATATTTTTAATGGGTCAATACTTTTATTAATAATTTCACATTTTACATTTAGTTTTTTTAATATAATTAAAGCATTGTTCTTGTGGTCTGATCTTATTCCAACTGAAAAATAAGGGTGTCCACCTGATAGTTTAATATCTGTAGTAAAAGTGTTTTTTTTAGTCCACTTAAGAGGAGGACAGACCTCATGATGTTCCGTTGTAAAACAACTTAAAACAGTAACCATTATAGACAAAAAGATGAATGATTTCATAGGCTTTTTAATATTAAGGATGATTCCTGTTAATGGTCGTGATAAACTTAGCCAAAAATGGTCGTTTAAGATTGAGCCACCCATCGTGGTGGAAAATGCTTAATGTGAGCATTTTTCACTAAGAACTAATCAGGAGGTTCAACCTTTGAAAAAAAGGAGACCATTTTGGATATTCTCACTTTGCACCGCAAGGGACTGACCCAGCGGGCAATTGCCAGGAAGCTTGGCGTCAGCCGTAACACCGTTAAAAAATACATTGATGATCCGGAGTTGATCCTTGCCCCAGCAGAACCCAGGCGGCGCAGAAGCCTGCTTGACCCATTTAAGGACAATATAGACGCTTGGCTTTCCGAAGACGACTATACGGCGACCTGGATTTACGACAGACTGGTCAACATGGGGTTTAGCGGAAGCTACGAAATCGTCAAACGCCGGGTAGCCCAACTAAAGGGGCAACACCAAAAGGTTGCCTACATGCGATTTGAAACAGAGCCCGGCTACCAGGCACAGGTAGATTTTGCAGAGTTTCAGGTTGAGCATGCCGATGGAAGCGTCGAGAAATTATATCTCTTCTCAATAATTTTGGGCTACTCTCGTAAAATCTATGCAGAGCTGATTAGACACTGCGACCTGACGACTTTTCTGGATTGCCATATCCGGGCCTTCGACTACTTCGGCGGCGTGCCCACCGAAATTCTGTATGACCGGATGAAAAATGTCTACATTGGTCGATTGGCTGGACGGGATAAATTCAATGATGCTCTGGTCGGTTTCTCTCTGCATTACGGGTTCATCCCACGGGTGGCACCAGCCTATGCGGCTTGGGTGAAGGGAAAGGTCGAGAGACCTTACACCTTCATCCGTGAGGGCTTTTGGCGCGGCTATGGATACTCTTGCCTCGAAACAGCCAACAAAGATCTGAACCGTTGGTTACGAATGAAAGATCAGCGGATACATGGCACCACCCACGAAGTCGTCGCTGACCGTTTTGAAAGAGAACAACCACATCTTAGCCAGTTACCACGACAGCCTTTCGATACTTCCTACAGGATCTTCAGGAAAGTCCATAAGGATTGTACGGTTAGATTCGAAGGCAATAGCTTTGTTGTCCCGCACAAGCTGGTGGGGAAAACCGTTGTTCTGAGAGTTAAGGAATGTACCCTGCGGATCTTTGACGATAACCGTCTGGTCGTCATTTATACAATCCCTTCGTCCAAAGGTAATCTTGTTCAAGACAAGCGCTTTTATGCGGAACTGAAAAAGGACCGTGAGATGAACCGGCGCAAATACGCTCATCCTAAGCAGGGTAAGGGCCGCGCCAAATGCACCATCAGCCCGAATAAGCCCCTGTATGACATACCGGTGGATATCCGCCCGATTGATACCTACGAGCAGTTCGCACAGGAGGTACAATTATGACGGACACATTGGTGGCCAATCGCATTGAAGCCAATTTGACCAGGCTGCGTTTGCCCAGGATACGGGAGATCCTGGACAGTATCGTTAAATCCGCCGAGCAAAACAGCCAAAGCTATCTCAGCTTTTTGGATGACTTGCTTGAGGAAGAAGTGGCGCAGAAGGAACAACGCCGGATTGAAACGGCCCTGAAGATATCAGGATTACCGTTCACAAAGGGTATTGATGAATTCGATTTTACCTTCCAGCCCAAACTGGATCGTAGGCGTGTCATGTCGTTATTTGATCTGACATTCATTCGCCAAAATGGAAATGTCATTTTTCTTGGCCCTCCCGGTGTTGGCAAGACGCACCTGGCTGTATCTTTGGCTTTAAAAGCCTGCCAAGCGGGTATGAGCATCTATTTCACAACCATGGCGGACCTGATCGTCAAACTGAAGAAGGACCATGAAGCGGGGCGTCCCGGCAAGGGGCGAAGCTACTATAAATCCTCACTTGTGATCGTGGATGAGGTTGGGTACACGCCCATCGACCGACAGGAATGCAATCTGTTCTTTCAGTTTGTAGCCACCCGCTATGAAAAGGCCAGTACCGTAATCACGTCTAACAAGGCCTTCTCCGATTGGGCGGAATTGCTTCAGGATCAAATCATCGTCACTGCGATATTGGATCGTCTCCTTCACCATAGCGTAGTGATAACGATCAATGGAAACAGCTACCGTTTGAAGGGGAAAAATATGGAGGAATCAATAAATGCCATTCAGTAGATAGGGGCGTGTGGCTCATTTTTAACGACCCAAATTGGCTCAGTTCTTCGCGACCGTTGACAATGGTTTCAAACGAAAGTATTTCTACATGAGAAGAATTGGTTTGGCGGATACAGAAAAATGATCATGTATGGCACGGAATAAACATGTAACTATTTGAATTCTTTCAATCCAACTGAATTTTGTTTCTATAGATAATTCTGTAATAAATTCAATATCGAAAAGGTGATTTTTTAGTGCAGAAAGGATGAGGACCCTGTAGGATCGTAACACTTTTCTCTCCTATACCCGGTAGAACCTTTTCGCGTATAACAATCACTCCACCTTTGTCACTGTCCAGACATAAAACATCATTTCTCGTTACGTTAGAATATAGACTTGCCATGATTAAAAAGTTCTCAAAAAATTTTAATTTAACTAAATTAGGCGATTGTCGAGCTTGCCGCATATACAAGGCGGATGACTTTCCGCTATTGAGCGTGGACGCGCTAACTGATGGAAACGCGGTCACGAAAAGTGATGGATTAATTTGATAAGGATGCGCTACGCGCAATCTGGTTTGATTGGGTTTTTTAAGGCATGAGCAGGAAGGCTTGAATAAAGCCAAAAAAAGCGAGGGGAACAGCAAGTGTGCTCTGCCGCTCCCCTCTGTGGCATTATTCAATGCCTCCTGCACCCGGCTATCCCTCGACAGGTTGCTCCCCAGCAGAGCCTGTCTCCGTTTCACCGGGCAATCGGTATCTCACTGGCTACGAACAACCAATGATCATTTTTTTCTCCTGCGTTGGGATTTAGTCGCTGACGGCGAGAACAACGTAAAGAACAAAGACTCGTCAAGACGCGGCAGGTTCTGTTGGGCCGCCGTGGCGAGCAGTTCGGCGGCCATTTGGTTGAGTACCCGCAGATTGTTTGCCGCGTGTCCGGATAACGTAAGAATCAATTCGTCGGACATCAGTTGGCTGTTTCCGGCCGTTTCGAGAGCAAAATACAAATAATCCTGGAGCTGTTCGGGAGAAAGCGGTTCGAGCAATAATCGCAAACCGATACGGCTGCCCAGGGGTAACAAGTCGGCGGTTCGGAACCTGTCGGGCAACCGATTGTCCCCACACAGGATGGTAAACAAAAGGCTTTGCGAGTCGAACCGATGGCTTTGCAAGATCCGCAGTTCGGTCAGGCACTCGGTCGATACCTGCTGGGCCTCGTCAATTAAAAGAACCGGTTTCAGCAACGTCGATTGGCAATGGCGCTGCCAACGATCCCGCAGGGATTTGAAGCCGCCATAGCGGTTGGAGGGGGACAAGTTGACGTTGAACAACTCCCCCATTTCCCGGTAAAAGTCCCCCAGTTTGCTTTGGGGGCGTTGCATCACACCGACGGTCAGATCGGGTATTTGTTCGAGTTGATGGGCGATTTTTTGCAGCGTCTTGCTTTTTCCCAATCCCGGTTCGCCGGTGATCAATGCAAAACCGCCGCTCTCGGCCATGGATCGCGCACGCAGGCCGAATGACTCGGTGCCGGGTATGGCATACAGGGCTTCCGGTGGCAAATCGGGCAGGAACGGGTTGTATTTGAGTCCGTACAAGCTTCGGATATCGGTATTATTCATTCAATCTCCTCCTTGGGGATATAAGCCGGGGGCAGACCCGTTGCCGCGTAGTCGGCCATCCACTTTCGAAGCAGTGCCGGCAGCGGTCTATGGGTTGATGGAACTGGTGCCGCCGTATTTCCGTGTGGTTGGATGAGGCGACGTTTTCCGGATGCGTTTTTGGTCTTGTCCTGG
Organism: uncultured Desulfosarcina sp.; assembly: GCA_963668455.2. Lineage (GTDB taxonomy): Bacteria > Desulfobacterota > Desulfobacteria > Desulfobacterales > Desulfosarcinaceae > Desulfosarcina. The sequence goes on along the minus strand of CAXXOY010000003.1, from coordinate 267,397 downwards.
GGTAAAAGACGAGCCAGGGGGGCGTCGGTACCCGGGTCGACCAGCACCATCCGGCTTCTATCCCATCCGGGCGCCCGCAGGATCACCGATGGCAGATGAGCAAAACGAAAGGGAAGTTCATAACGGATGCCATCGACCACAACGGTGGCATCGCTGCGCCGTGGCTTTCTTGCGATTCGACGCGTAAAGGCCAGGCGAAGCGCGTCACCGTCAGGCGCCGGCCTGGAGACATCGGTACCGCCCAGCAGCCGGTTTAAAGGCGTCGTATTGATTTCGCGGTGGTATTTTCGGTGATAGTCCTGTTCGACCCAGGCTTGAGTTGCCTGGTTGACGAAGGATAGTTCCAGGTTCTCGATGCCGCGCAACAGTTCCATCAAACGGCTTTCCAACTGTCCCCAAAACGTCTCTTGTTTGCCGTTTTGATATGGCGAATACGCCAAGGTCGTTTGATGATCGATGCCCAACCGTTCCAAACCCCGGCGGGTTTCCTCGGCGAGCATGGCCGCCCCGTTATCGGTCATCAGTGCCCGCGGCAATCCCCGTTTCATGAATGCCTGGGATAAACCATGGATCAGGCACTCCGCCGTTTCGGCCAGATATAATTGCAAATGACAGCAAAGCCGCGAGTGATCGTCGATAATGGCCAGCGCCACGGGGCGGTGCCACGTGCCTTTATTGTCGAGAATGCGGATTTTCGCATGGTGAAAATCGAGATGCCGGAGGCCATGGACATGCGACACTTCGAACCCGCGTATTTCACGATGCTGTCGCCGCTTTGCGGCTTGTAATTGGCCATCGGTCGGTTGTGCGGGTTCGTTCGTTTTCAACCAACCGTTTTCGCGCATGCAACGCAGTACGGTTTTGTAACTGGGCACGTCTTTAAGGCTGGCCTGCTCTTTAGCCATTGCCTTCAGGTTGTCGTAGTGCAGTTGAACGTTCCACCGGGGGTAATTTTCGTACTGCTCTTTTAACGCCTGCAATAATGCCTCGGGCATTGACCACCTTACACCCGCGTCCGAACGGATTTTCCGTCCCAAAACGGCGATCGGGTCGGAAGCGCTCCTGGCTTTGTAGTACCATCGTTCGATGGTCGACACACCGAAACTGATCAGCCGATTGGAATCGATGGGATGCCGGTAGTTTTTTTGGGCCAACTGACCGATGGCCTGTTGCAACTCTCCTTTTGGTGGCGGGCAGGACAACAGTTCACCGATCACCGAAAATCGGAATTGTGCCCAGCGCTGCCACATGGGCAATTGGGAATCGCTCATGGGATCTCTCCTTCCTGTTCGCTTCCTCTGGCCTCCCCCATGGAGGCAAACAGGGGCGAATCGAGGGTTGGATACTTGTAGCGGATTGGATCGGGTTTGACATCGGCCGATCTTCTGCGTGAGGCAGAATCAAAACGGTGGCGCCTCACCGACCGAGGCCGTCATGGTCCCAGGGCAAGGGTTCGCAGGCAGTTCACCAGTGCCGTTTCGGGGTCTGCGGTAGCGCTTTCAAATCGGACCAGCAACGCCCTTGGAAGATGACTGGAATGAATCGGTGGGATCAGGCGCCCGGCCAAACGCCGGTAGTTGATTGTCTGGGAAAACAGTTCTTGAAAATACTGTTTCCAGTGGTTGACGGTAGAACGCCACGGTCCGAAAAGGCCTTTGAGTTGCTCCAAGGTGCGGTCTGGATGTCGTCCTTGGCGGAGGGCGGTGGCGATAAAAAGCACCGGCGCCCAGTACACCCGGCGCTGCCAAAACCGAACCGATGGCGGCAGGACACGGCGGCGGCAACCGTCACGCCCGCAGCAAAGGCTATAGCGAAGTTCAAATGCCTTATCAATTTCAGGAGGACCACCACGAGGCTTTCGAGGATAGTTGGCATAGTGTAACGGCCCCCCGCAATAGGGCAGCGGCAAATTCGTGTCCGCTCTGCCAGCTCCAAGTCAATCTTGTGAAGAAGGGAAAATAGCGCTTTGTGATTGAGGATTTCTGGTGATATCATTGTCCCTGCCATTTATGGTTTTTGTGGCAGGAGCCCCCTACGATGCTCTGGCCAAAGAACGCGAGGGGGCTCCATCATTCTTCCCTCACTGTTCTTGTCCATTTCAAGCTATTTTTCCATCATTTTTTGTGTCCGCACTCACATGGAGTCGAATTGGAAAAGATTATTGGTTCATTTCCAGTTTTCACGATTTCGGAACCACCGCAGCCATATTCCGAAATGCTTTCCCTGACCTGATAACCCTCAACCGACAATTCATACACCCGCCTGCCAATTGCCTTTGACTTCAAAACATCGCATATGGTTTCTACAGATGCCTTACTTCCCACTGCTATGCTTTTACTAAAATGCTCCTGTCGTGGTGACATATCCGCCAACTGACTATCAATCCATCCTTGGTGGGTTTTAACCAATTCATCCTGGTCTTTAACATTGAGAAATCGCTTCAACAAATCGTGATCAATCAGACTGTAACGCGTTTTGGGATTCTGGATTTCATGAAACCCGCTCCATTTCCATTCCGAAGGGTGGCCCACAACACCAGATCTGACCATGTTCAAATCCACATAAACAATGCATCGCTTTTTGGCCTTAAACAGAAGCTCGATCCACCGATTTCGACCCCTGGAAAATTTAAGCAGAAATTCCCGTTTATGGCATCGGTGGGCTAAATGCCATATATGTCAAGGGATAAAATGTCGATTGGCTCGTGCCATGACATTATTTACTTAGAATGTGGTTTTTGCCGTCGAAACTGAGCCGCTAAGATTAATATGGAGCTATTTTTTCATGCTTTTTCGTTTCATGTCAATGTATTAGCTTGGTCCGACCCTATTCCCCCGTATGGATTTGCCACTAAACGGGATTGCACCCTCTTTGCCGCAACCCCTCACCTCCTGCGGTGCCTGGCGGGTTCCTTGCTCCTGATGATATAATCCGACTTATCGGACGGTGCCGGGGTTTTTCGGCACTGTCCGATAAGTACCTGTGGATTATGTCAGAAGCCGCAAGGGACATGACAGGCCCGTTGTTCCGGCAGACTGAACGCGGCGGCAACCGTTTCTACTCGTCTTTGACCTTCTGGTTTAACGCAATGAAATGTGTTGTAATATCGATATTTTATCATGGAACAACCCACGCTTTGTAGCTTGATAAAGCTCTCCAAGCATGATATCTATAATAAGATCCATAATATAATTGCCTTTGCAAAACGAAAGTCAGTTCATGGACGAGATTGTCAATCCGCATGACAAATTGTTTCGGGAAACCTGGAGCGATCTGGAAACGGCCAAAAGCTTTTTGAACCATTACCTGCCCCGGGAGGTCCTTTCCCTCACGCGTCTGGATACGCTTGAAATCTGTAAAGATACCTTTATCGAAAAGGAACTGAAAGATTTTTATTGCGATCTGCTTTACAAGGTGGAGCTTGAAGATGCTGAAGGTTTCATCTATGTTTTGTTCGAGCATAAAAGCTACCGGGATAAGCTGACGCCGCTTCAGCTTTTGGAATACATGATCAAAATTTGGCGGCTTTTTTTGAAACAGAACAATGCGGAGCGGCTGCCGATAATCATTCCATTGGTGCTGTATCACGGGCCATCGGGACGATCCCGGATCGACTCTCGCTTTTCATCCTTACTGAGTGGACCGACCGAGGCGCTGGCAAAATACGTTCCGGATTATAGCTATGTTCTTTATGACCTGACTCGGTTTTCCGATGACCAGATCAAGGGCACGGTCATGGCGCGTGTTGCCATGCTGCTGTTCAAACATATATTCGATCCCCGGGTGAAAGAAAAATTGCCTGATGTGCTATCGCTATTGTTTGAACTGTCGGAAAAAGAGACCGTGACGGAGTACCTGGAAACCGTATATCGATACATCATCAACAACATCGACGATGTATCCGCCGAGGATTTAACAATCATCGTCAAGGAATCATTGTCCGAAAAACAGGGGGAGGCTGTTATGACGCTGGCCGAAAAATTACGGGAAGAGGGAAGACAGGTAGGCAGACAAGAAGGCAGGCAAGAAGGCAGGCAAGAAGGCAGGCAAGAAGGATTGTGCCAGGGCTTGATTGAGGGGATTGAGTTGGCGGTGTCGTTCAAATTCACCGAAGAGGCATTTAGAATTATACCTCTTATCAATCAGATAAATGATACAGCACGATTGAAAGCCGTTAAGTCTGCCGTTGCCACAGCAAAAAGCGCCAACGAACTTATTGAGATTATCAAAAGTCTCGTATAGTGCCATACTGTGTTTTGGCTGGTTTTTATGACCTTCCGGCAGGGACTTTTGAGGACATCCATTGGTTCGGTACTACGGATTTTCAAGCAGATACAATACAAGATTTTGTATGATTTTCTCACTTCTATTCGCCGACTGGCTGATTGTCGGCTGCGATAATTTCAACTAAAGTAGGCGATTCAAATTTTGGTCTCCATGGGAATTGTCTGATTTATAAGGGCGTTCCGGCATTTCTTAAGGTGTAAAACAATTGTAAAAGGGCAGATTCACATATCTTTTCAACGGCCAAGCGGTCACTATAAAGAACTGTCACCTATTTTAATCATCACCCAAGGATTGACATGACCCTCTACGAGACCCCAATTGTTCGCCCCCTGATGCGCTGGCTGGCCCTGGCATGGTGTCGGCTGGGTGGCTGGAAGACGCTTCGACACAAACCTGAAGTGCGCAAATACGTCATCATCGCCGCTCCCCACACCTCCAACTGGGACTTTATTCACACCTTGGCCTGCGCCCTGATTCTGCGCCTGCGGCCCCACATCATGATGAAAAATGCCTGGTTCCGCTGGCCCTTGGGCTATATCTTCCGCTGGCTTGGAGCCATTCCTATCGACAGGTCCAGGGCCAACGGGGTGGTGGCCCAATCCATCAAGGAATTTCAACGCCAGGATGAGATGGAACTGATCGTGCCGCCTTCGGGTACCCGCCGCAAGGTGCTTTACTGGAAGAGCGGTTTCTATCGCATTGCCCACGGTGCCGGCGTTCCCATCGTCCTGGGGTTCGTCGACTACCGCCGTAAGGTGGCCGGTTTGGGCCCCCTCTTCCATCCTACCGGGGACTTGGACGCGGACATGGTGGATATCCAGCATTTTTACAGTGACATCACCGGGAAATACCCCAAAAAAATGCACTCCTGGACTCCCGGCGGGGAGGTGGTCACGCGATAGGGACGCGTTGTTGATGATTTCCAACAGGGATTCGACGGTTTCAATGAGTTTTTTTGGTGAAACCCAGGTCGTTTACCTTTGCGACGCCTCCTTGATAAATGTCTCCTGTCCAACAACAATACTTTTCAACCCTCCTCGATCAGGGATCGATAGTTTTCCACCGACAGCACCCGCCACTTTTCCTTGTCCCGTAATTCCAGAGCCTTGTCATGGTAGTCAAGCAGGCTCTGGCGGTGCCCCACGCTGATGTAGTGAATCCCCAGTTTTTCAAGCAGGCGGTACAGGCGGGTCTCGTTGGCTTTGTCAAGCGCGCTGGTGGCTTCGTCCAGAACCGCGAAGCGCGGCTTGTGAAGCAGAAGGCGCGCAAAGGCAAGCCGTTGCTGCTCACCCAGGGAGAGCACATCGGCCCAGTCCGGCGCACTGTCGAACCCGCCCATGCGCGCTGCCAGGTCCCCAAGATTGACCAGCTCCAGAACCTGTTGCAGCTCATGGTCGGAAAACGCGTCCTCAAGGTTCGGATAGCGCAGTTGGTCGCGTAAACTGCCCAGCAGCATATAAGGCTTTTGGGGCAGAAAGAAAATGTCCTCCAGCGGTGGGCGAATGATCACGCCTTCCCCCCGGGTCCACAGGCCGGCAATGGCCCTCAATAAAGAGCTTTTCCCAACACCGCTGGCCCCCACCACAACCAGGTTATCGCCGGGGTCCAGGGTCATCGTCAGGTTTTCGATCAGGCGGCGGGAAGCGTCCGGCGTGGCCAGGCTCATGCCCTCAAGGGCGAAACGGTCGGCGGTTTTCCATTCAATGCCGGGCAGCTCCGAATTTGCCCCTTCGATTTTTTCGGCAAAGGCCGACAGCCGGTCAATACCGGCGGCAAATCCGGTGATGGATTCGATCTGGGAGACGATCAGGGACAGCGCGCCATAGACCTGGGCGAAGGCCATGTTGGCCTGAACCATGTCTCCGTAATTGATTTTGCCGCTGAAGTAGGGGCCAAACAGCACCAGAAAGGGGAGCACCAGCGGCAGATAACGATAGCCGGTGGTGAAGAAAGAGAGATTTCGCTGCCACCCGATGAGTAGATTGAAGTTACCCAGCACGTTTCGAAACCGGCTTCCGATCTGTTTGCGCTCCGGGGTTTCACCCTGGTAAAAGGCGATGGATTCGGCGTTGTCGCGCACATGCACCAGGGCGTATCGAAAATCGGCCTCATAGCGCAATTGGTCGAAGTTGAGCCTGACCAGCCTTTTGCCGATAAGCGCCGTCAGCACCGTGCCCACAATGGAGTAAACCAGCACCACGGCCACCAGAAGCCGTGACTTGGACCACAAGATGCCTGAAAAGGAAACCAGGTCCATGACCGCACCCAGCATGATCAGCAAAAAGGCCAGGGAGGTGCGGGTAAAGGAGCGGATATCTTCCATGATGCGCTGGTCGGGGTTGTCGATGCTGCCGTCGGCCTCGATTTCGTAATAATTGCGGTTGCTGAAATAACGGTCCACGTAGGTTCCGGTCATCCATTCGCGCCAGTGCATGCCAAGATAATCCTGAACGTAGGAGTAGAAGGCCATGATGGGAATTCCCACCAGAAAACCGCCGAAATAGACGGCGACGTAAAGGTAGGCCATGTCCTGGTTTTTCTTAACCAGCGCATTGGTGAAGTAGTTGCCGATGTAGCTGAAGACCACATTGATTCCGGTCACCGAGAGGGAAAGCAGCAGGACCAGCGCCAGCAGCGCCCAGGCCATGCGGCGCCGTTCAAGCTGTCTTCGAAACCCGGCGAAGGTGGTCAGGGGGATGGCCAGGGCCAGGGCGATCAACAGCCAGAAGTGGGAATGGTAAACCTCGGTGGACAGATGGACAAGGTCGCCGGCGATCTTGGCGGTCAGCGCCGGTGCCAGGCCGTGACCCGCGGCGATCAACCCCGATACCACCACGGTCAGTACACCAAAGAGAAAGACCATCAGCATGCCCATGAGCAGCAGGGTATACCAGCCGCCGTTTGGAATACGCGGGAAAAAGTAGGGCTGGGCGATGGTGGCGAAACGCTTCCAGAGCGAGGAGGCCTTGGTGATCATGCGTTGGAATTCCTTTCACATTTTTGGATCGCCGATTAGCGGCTTGCCTGGACCTGAATCAGGCGGTTGTCGAGCTTGCGGCATATACAAGGTTGAATCAATGGGGCTAAGAATAAGGCTGTCAAGCCGGAAGGCAAGCCGCAAACGGCATTTCGCAGCAAGGCGTACACTAGGGGCTTTGCCCTTTGAAGATAACCGCCTCGAATAATGTAAAATTTAATAAAATTAGAAACATCCCCCTAAAGCTGCGCGAAAAAGGGTCGATAATTTTCACGGACGCAGGTGCACGGGCAGAGGCTGCCCGGGCCTGTCATTCGGGTAATTTTTTAACGATCCGGCAACATCCGCGATTGCCTGTAAAAAGGCTGTTCACAACCTTGCCCACAGGTGTCCCTGTCTCCCGTTCTCGCGATTTGACGAAGCTGGCTGTTTCTCTCCTGATGCGCTTTTGCCGTTTCTCTTTTTTGTCGACGACAAACGGAGCCCGGCCCGATTGCGGTTGGTGCACGTGTTATGAGTTTTCAAACGCATTATCAACAGGTATCCAATGGAGAGGAAACCCATGAGCCAAAGCAAACATAAACTATCCTTTCGTATTCTGATGTGGAGCGTACCGCTCCTGATCGTTTTTTTGGCCGTGCTTGGTGCGATCATTCACTTTGCCGGGGTTACCTATTCTTCGAAAGCCTTTATTACCGTCATGCTGGAAGCTGGCGGTGCTTTGATTATCCTTTTCGGCATTGGAACGTTTCTGCTGTGCCAGATGCTCATTGTCAACCCGATCGATCAGACGGTCACCATGCTGGCGGATATCGCTCAGGGCAAAGGGGATCTGACAAAAAGAATCGAAATTGTGACGGAGGATGAGATCGGTGAGGTCGGCAAGTGGGTTAATCGTATCATCGAGAAATTCCAGGGCGTCATCAAAGACGTGTCGGCAAACACCGGCTCCGTCGATGAATCCGCCACCGGTCTGATTTCCATCGCAACCCAGATGGCTGGCGGCGCCAATCAATCGTCCACGCTTGCCCACACCGTATCCGAGTCCGCCATGAAAATGAGCGAAGGTTTGGATTCCATCGTGCTTTCCATTGAGGAGTCCAGCACCAATGCGTCCATGGTCGCCACGGCCGCCGGAGAGATGAACGCCACCATCGGCGAAATTGCGAAGAACGCGGAAAATGGGCGCAGCATTTCTCATCAGGCGGTTTCCAAGGCAAGGGATGCCTCATCGCAAATGATAGATCTTGAGGAGTCCGCCCAAGCCATCGGGAAAGTCGTGGAAACCATTAACGACATCTCCGAGCAGGTCAACCTGTTGGCGCTCAACGCCACCATCGAGGCGGCGCGGGCCGGAGATGCCGGCAAGGGGTTTGCCGTGGTAGCCAACGAGATCAAGGATCTTGCCAAGCAAACCGCTTCGGCGACCCAGGATATCAAGAACAGAATCGGCAACATCCAGGACAGCACGAAAAACACAATATCGGTGATTGATGAAATCAGCAGTGTCATCGACAACGTAAACGATCTGGTATCTTCCATCGCCACGGCCGTGGAAGAGCAATCCTCCGCCACACGGGAAATCGCGGACAATATTGCCCAGGCATCCGAAGGCATAAACAATGTCGGCTCGAAGGTAACCCACAGCTCCACCTTGGCCACACAGATCGCGGAAAACATGGATACCCTGACCCAATCCTCCAGCGGCATGTCCGACTCCAGCGGTCAGGTGAAAGCCAGCGCGGAGGAATTGCAGGGCATGGCCGAGGGGCTGAACCGGATCATGGGCGTTTTCAGGGTTTAACCACGGATAAGGATTCGACTATTTCCTAATTTAGGTGTTTTTAGGTGGCGGATTCATCGAGTCCTATAAAAGAGGCTTTCATGGCTGAGAACAACACATCCAACCTGCTTGACGAGGAGTCCATTTTCCAGTTGGTGGAAACGGGGCAAAAAGAGGAAGCCAAAAAGGCGTTGTTCGATCTGATCGTCGAAAAGGCCCGCCAGGGGGATTTCGTCAATGCCGAACGGCTCCGGGAACGGTTGTACGAAATCGACCCCATGGCTCTGATCGAAATCATCAGCTCCGGCGAAATCATCGAACAGGAAAAAGGCAATGCCATTGACGGTAATGTCCTGGAGACATGGGAGGATCTTTCCAAGATACTCACCCCCGGAGAGTTTCAGACCATGTATCACGAATCGGAAGAAGTCACATTTGGCCCGGACGAGACCATCGTCAGCCAGGGTGATCGAAACGATTCCCTCTATTTTATCGACAAGGGGCGCGTAACCGTTTCGCATCGGATCAAGGACAAGCAGCTTTTTATCACCACCCTGGAGGCCGGCAGCGTGATCGGAGAAAGTTTTTTCTACCCCTCTGTCTGGACGGTCAGTCTCACCGCCCAAACCCAGGCCGGTCTCCACATGCTCAAACAGGAGCATATTAACAAATGGCAGGCGGACTACCCGGATGTAAAGCGAAAGCTGAAGGCCTATTACGAAAAGAAGAATACGGTCTCCGGCGTTCTCAAGGAAAAAGGGCTTGAACGGCGACGGTTCAAAAGATTCTCCTTGGCGCGAAAAATCCTGGTCAAACCCGTGGATAAGGCGGGAAACGCGTATGGCGGGGGGTTCCGCGCGGAGCTTATGGATGTTTCGGCGGGTGGGCTCTCATTTTTAATGCGCATTACCAAGGAGGAAAACGCCAAGTTGCTGCTGGGAAGAAAACTGCAGATCACGGTACCGGTCGGCGACGGGAAAAAAGGCGTGCAACTCAAAGGAATTTCAGCCGGCGTGCAATTACACGACGCATTTGAAAACGACTACTCCGTACATATGCAATTCCAATTTCCCCTGTCCGAAAAGATTCTTACCCTTCTGTTGGCGGACAAAGACGGCGTCTAAATCCGTTCATTTCGTTTGTCTTCCACACTATTGATGGTCTCTTAAAAAGTCGCGGTTTAGACGGATTCGTCACTATTAACTCACTCCGTTTTTTCCCGAAGCTCGGCCAGGGCTTTGTCCGGTCCCAGCATGACCAGGATATCGCTGTCCTTGACCACGAAGCGGCCAGTGGGAATCATGACCACGTTTTCCGGAACCAGCTCCTTGATGGCGATGACCTGAATCCCCAAACGATTGATCAGATCCAGCTCGATGAGGGTCTTGCCGATATATTCGGCCGGGGGGGCCAGCTGGACGATGCTGTACCCTTCCATGAAGGGCAGGTAGTCGAGCACATTGGGATTGTTCAGCCGCTGTGCCGCCGTCAGGGCGAGGTCTTTTTCCGGAAAATAGATCTCGTCCGCCCCGATTTTTTGAAGGATGCGTCCATGGGCATTGCTGACTGCCTTGGCCACCACCCGCTTGACGCCCAAATCCTTGGCGTTGAGGGTGGCCAGGATGGAGTTGTTGAGGCTTGACCCCATACAGATGACCACTGCGTCCATCCCACTGATTTCCAGTTCCCTTAAGGCCTGAACATCGGTGGCGTCGGCGATGACGGCTCGGCTGACACGGTCGCGGATTTCCTGGACCTGTTTAGAATTGATATCTATGCCCAATACTTCGTGGCCCTTTTGAAAAAGGGCCGAGGCAAGGTAGAATCCAAAGTTCCCAAGGCCGATGATGGCAAATTGTCTTTTCATTGTTTTTATCCGATCATGATGTTTTCTTCGGCGTACTGAATTCTGCTGACGCGTTCCCGGCTCACCGCCAGGCCGATGACCATGGGACCCAGCCGGCCGATGAACATCAGCAGGACGATGGTGACTCGGCCCACGCTGGAAAGACTTCCCGTGGCGCCGGCGGAAAGCCCCACGGTGCCGAAGGCGCTGAAGGCTTCGAAAACGAGTTCGAGAAACCGTCCCCGGGTTTGGGGATGGGAAAGGTGGCCTAGCTCGCTGGACATCAGGACCATGATGGCCAGGGTAATCACCGCCGCGCTGATCATCACCACGCTGGTCGCCTTGGAAATGCTGGCCTGGGTCAGTGTGCGCCGGAATATCTGCGGGCGCTTGAATCCCCGGATGCGCGACACTCCCAGCACAACCAGGCCGGCAACAGTGGTGGTTTTTACCCCGCCCCCGCAGGAGCCGGGGCAGGCGCCGATGAACATCAACACACAGAAAAAAAACAGGGTTTCGTTGGCCATGGTGCCCATGTCCAAGGTGTTGAAGCCGGCGGTGCGGGCCGAGACGGATTGAAACAGGGCCGCCAGAAAGCGCCCTGGAACGCTCAGGGGCGCCAAGGTGTTGTCCCATTCCATGCAGAGAATGGCCAGTGCGCCCACGAGGATCAGCACCACACTTGAAACCAGGGCCAGGCGACTGTGCAGACTGAGGCTCCTGAGTGCTTTGTTCTTATGGAAAAAACGGCTTTTTATATCGGCAATGACCACGAAACCGATGCCGCCCACGATAATCAGGACGGACAGAACGCCGTTGATCACCCAATCTTCCCGGTACCCCGTGAAACTGTCTTTGTACAAGGCAAAACCGGCATTGCAAAAGGCGCTGATGGAATGGAAGATGGCCGGATAGGCCGCGGCTTCCCAGCCGGTCTGTGGCGCGGTGCGCAGGTACAGGCAAAGCGCGCCGATGCTTTCGATGATCAGGGCCGTCAGAAAGATGGCTCTCAAGACGGAGGCTACGGTCTGCTTGCCCTCTCCGTAGGTAAAGGTGTCTTTGATGAGGGCCTGGCCGGACAGGGTCGGGCGGCCTTTCATCATCATCAGCAAAAGGGTGGACAGGGTCAGGATGCCCAGACCGCCCACCTGGATAAGCACCAGGATCACCAGTTGGCCGAACAGGGTCAGTTGGGAGCCGATGTCCAGCACCGAAAGGCCGGTCACGCAGCTGGCCGAAGTGGCCATGAAGAGCGCGTCCACGAAACCCAGCGCATCTCCGACGGTGGCGACGGGCAGCATCAACAAGAGGGTCCCGCAGGTGATCAGCCCGGCGAATCCAAGGATGGATACCCGGGCCGGTGAGCTGAGCAGGCGTATTGAAAATGTGGCGGTTATCGAGTGAGTTTGCATATGTTTGGAATATAGCCCAACTAACGGGGCCGATTCAACTTTCAAATTGTTTCGGATTTAAGTACCCGGTCGATGGCCGTCGTAAGGTCGTCGATGGGAACGATTTCCATCTCCATTTTTATCTCTTCAGCGATTTTTTCAAGGTCAATGATGTTTTTGGCCGGCATGATAACCGTATTCACGCCGGCGCGGTGGGCCGCCAGCAGCTTTTGCTTGATCCCGCCCACGGGAAGAATCCGTCCGGTCAGGGTCAGCTCGCCGGAAAGGGCCACCTCGCGGCAGCAGGGCCGGCCGGTGATCATGGACAAAACTGCCACGGCGATGGTCACTCCGGCCGAGGTGCCGTCCTTGGGGATGGCGCCGGCTGGAATGTGGATGTGGATGTCGTGCGCCTCGAAAAACGAATCGGCGATGCCGAGCCGGTCCGCGTTGGCGCGGATATAACTCATGGCCGCCTGGGCCGACTCCTTCATGACCGTGCCCAGGGAGCCGGTCAGGGTCAAACGGCCGTTGCCGCGCATTTTGGTGGCCTCCACGAAGACGATTTCACCGCCCGTCCGGGTCCAGGCCAGGCCCGTGGCAACCCCCACGCGATCCCTGGCCTGTTTGACCTCCAAAAGAAAACGAGGTGCCCCCAGATAATCGGCGATCTTTCCGGGGTCGACCTTTGTTTTTTTATTGTTATCCTGACCGCTTACCTGGCCGAGGGCGATTTTGCGGCACAGACTTGCAATTTGCCGCTGAAGCCCGCGCAGACCGGCCTCCCGGGTGTATTCACGGATGATGCGCAGGATCGCCTCGTCTTCGAAAACGATATTGCGGCCTTCGAGGCCGTTTTCGGAAATGGCCTCGGGAATCAGATGATGGATCGCGATGCGGGATTTTTCGATTTCCGTGTAGCCGGATAGTTCGATGACCTCCAAGCGGTCCAAAAGCGCCTCGGGAATGGTGTGCATGGTGTTGGCCGTGGCGATGAACATCACTTTGGACAAGTCAAAGGGCAGGTCCAGGTAGTGATCCATGAACCGGGTATGCTGCTCGGGGTCCAGGATTTCCAGCAGAGCGGCCGACGGGTCGCCCTTGAACTCCCGACTGACCTTGTCCAGCTCATCCAGCATGAATACCGGATTGTTGGTTTTCGAGCGGCGGATCTCCTGGATGATGCGGCCGGGCAGGGCACCCACGTAACTGCGGCGATGACCGCGCAGCTGGGCCTCGTCCTTCATACCGGCCAGGGAAATGGACACGAAGCGGCGCTGCATGCTTCTGGCAATGGAGCGGCCCAGGGAGGTTTTGCCGGTCCCCGGCGGGCCCACAAAACAGAGCACCGGCCCGCGGTTGACCAACCGGGTGGTTTTTCCGCGCAGGGCGTTTTTCACCGTTGTTCGGATGTCATCCAGCTTCAGGGGCTTGGCCAGGAAATGATAGGAGCCCTTGCGCATGGCCGAAACCGCCGCCGGCACCGTGGCGTAACCGGTGACGATGATGACCTCGGTGTCCGGGTTTTGCTGCTTGGCTGCTTCCAGAACCTGCATGCCGTCGGCCTGGTCCATTTTTAAATCGGTGATTACCACATCAAAGGGTTGGTCACGCAATTTTTCCATGGCTTCCAAACCGTTGGCGGCAGTCATCACCCGATACCCCTCGCGCAGCAGCACATGCCGAAGGTTGTTGCGGGTGAGTTTTTCGTCATCCACCACCAAAATGGTGTGGCTGCGCTCGGATTGCAGAATGCGCACCGCCAGATGCTCCATGACACGGATTTTGATTTCCGCCAGGCCGTCGTGCCGTTCGTCCAGAATGCGGCGGGCGGCGGCCAGGTCCAGACGATCCTGGCTGGACTGGTTCCAGGGCAGGGTGGTCAGGTATTCCAGGTAATTGACCCCGATGGTGTGTTCGGGGCTGCCGACGGGCATCTTGGCAACGCGATCGATCTCCTTGTGTGTGGCTTCGGCAACCTCGGCAGGCATGCCCGACACCAGCGCGGCACTTCGGAAACGTTCGGTTTCGGATACCGGTTGATTCTCTGTTTCCACCGGCGGTTTGGTTTTAAATATCCGCATGGCGCTCTCCTTGACGATAAAGCCATTTTATAAGGGCGTTGGTAACGCTTGTTGCATTACGCAACGAACTCCAGGGTTTTCTGTAATAGGGCAAAAACCACTGAAAAAACATCAAATATCCCTTCATTGAAAATAATGTGTTGCAATAAGCAACGATCTGACCGTGTTCCCGTCGGTTTCAAATATTTAACAAAAATCAAGTAAAAACAGGTCGATGCCCATGATTGACGGCCATGGCACATGACTTGATAGCGCTTATATAGCAAAAGCGATGCAGACTGCATCCTTTTCCGGCAAACAAAAGGCCGCAACAACGTTCAAATCAAAGGAGCGATCCCATGCGAAACCCTTTTAGAAGAGTAAGTCGAACCGCCCCGACGGATCCGTGCAATGCTGAAAAAAAGACGGCGATGGCCTTGACCGATAACCAGTCAACCGGTTGTGAACCGGAAATAAACAGGATTGAAGGTCGGTTGGTCGTCATGGGGAACGAAAGCCGCTTTTCCGACGAGCAGATCGAATACGCCGTGGACATGGCCCGACGCATGTCCTACGAAATCCTGGCCGTTAACAGTGCGCCGCTGTCCTGTGATACATTCAGCCTGTTTCCCACATCGCGCAACAAACTCTGTCAAGAGTTCAAATCCATTTCCGAAAATAGCGCCCGAACGTTCCGCGATGCCGCCGAATCACAAGGGGTGGCGTTTAACCATGTGGTCAAGTTCGATGAGCCCGAACAGGCGCTTTCCTCTTTGCAAAAGGAATACGCCAATATCGAGTTCGTGATTTCCGACGCCCCCGCCAATACCGCCGCCAACCGGGTTTCCGAAACCGAGCGGCCCCGCAACGAACTTCTGGTTTACGCCATGATGTGATGACGGAGGCGGTCCCATGAACTTTCATTTTGTCCTGTCCGTTATCCTGATCGTGGTTGCCTTTGGCCTGTGCTACTGGTTTCGCAAGGAATAGGTTCATATTCAAATGGAATTGATTGCCGCGCTGTCGGCCCCTGAGCGCGGCAAAAAAGGAGTACGTTTAATGACCCCGGAAATGATTTTGACCATGATCATGCTGGCCTTTGCCGTGGTTCTGTTTGTCTTCGAGTGGGTACGGGTCGATGTGGTGGGCATCATCATGATGGTCATGCTGCCGCTGGTTGGTCTGGTTTCACCCAAGGACGCCTTTGTGGGGCTGAGCAGCAATGCCGTCTGTTCCATTATCGCCGTGATTATTATCGGCGCCGGCCTGGATAAAACCGGGGTGATGAACCAGGTGGCCGGCCCCATCATCCGCCTGGCCGGAAACAGCGAAAGCCGCGTGATCGCGCTTATTTCCGGCGCCGTGGGTGTTATTTCCAGCATGATGCAGAACATTGGCGCCGCGGCGCTGTTCATGCCGGCCACCCAGCGTATCGCCAAACGCATGGAGCTTCCCGTTTCAAGAATTCTGATGCCCATGGGGTTTTGCGCCATTATCGGCGGAACCTTGACCCTCGTGGGGGCCAGCCCCACCATCCTGCTTAACGATCTGATGGTTCTGGGCGGCGAAAAGCTTAAGCCCTTCGGCCTTTTTACCCAGACGCCCATTGGTCTTTGCCTGCTGGCAACGGCGATTCTTTACTTCATTGTCTTCGGCAAGTTCGTGCTGCCGGCCGCCAAGGGCGAGGCCGACCGAGGGGTTACGGCGGCCCTCATGGAAGAGTACAAGGCGTTGGGCAACACGTTTGAAATTACCATTCCCGAAGGATTCGGCGGGCCACAAAGTCTTGTTGACCTCCGGATTCGCTCCAAGTTTCTGCTTAGCGTGGTGGCCATCCGGCATGATAAGAAGCGGCAAATCGATCTGACGCCGCGAAGCAATAGCGAGATCGATGCCGGCGACGCCATTGCCGTGGTGGGAAGGGAAAAAAACGTTCGCCGCATGGTTGACGAATTGGGCTGGGATTTAAAAGAGGGGCTGGATGTGTTTGCCGAAAGCCTGGCGCGCACCAGTGCCGGCATGGCCGAAACCGTGGTCTCCCCACGCTCCGAGCTGATCGGTAAGACCATCAAGGAAGCCAATTTAAAGGAGGTGTACCAGCTCAACCCCATCGCCCTGTTCAAGGGAAAACGCATCTACTACACCGGGCTGACGCAGATGGCGCTGAGTATGGGCGACACCATTTTACTGCAAGGCCCCTGGGAGCGGTTCCATCTTATCAAGAACCAGCCCCAGCCACGGGCGTTGACCTTTGCGACCCCGCTGGAAGGAGAGATCCTTCGGCCCGACAAGGCCAAGCTGGCCGTTTTCTGGCTGGCCCTGGCCCTGATCCAGATCGTTGCCTTTAAGGTTCAATTGTCCGTGGCCCTGATGTCCGGGGCCCTGGGGATGATCATCACCCGCGTGCTCAGCGTGGACGAGGCCTACCGCGCCGTCGACTGGATGACCGTTTTCCTTTTGGCCGGCCTGATTCCTTTGGGCATGGCCTTTGAAAAAACGGGAACGGCGGCCTTTATCGCCACCAAGGTGCTGGGGCTTCTGGGCCACCCGTCGCCCATTGTGCTGTTTACCGCCGTGGGGATCATGACTTCCTGCTTCACCCTGTTCATTTCCAATGTGGGCGCCACGGTGCTGCTTGTTCCCCTTTGCATGAACATGGCCGTGATGGCCGGCGCCGATCCGCGCATGGCGGCCCTGGTGGTCGGGCTGTCGGCCTCCAACACCTTCGTTCTGCCCACCCATCAGGTCAACGCCCTGATCATGCGCCCCGGCGGTTACCGCACGGTGGATTATGCCAGGGCCGGCTTTGTCATGACCATCCTCTTTCTGGTCGTGGAATTGGCTGTGCTTTACTTCTTTTATGGGATATAGCGGGTGATCCGTTTCCCAATTTCTCAATGCGCGGTAGCTTCCATTTCATTTACCGATTATCCAAAATTGCCGATATTAGGCCTCAAGCACTTGAATGAAAAGTGAATCGCCCGGTTAGGGCCAAAGAAAGGCGTTAATATGGCAAGAAAAAAGTCAGTCGTGGCAATCGTTGTCTGTCTGGGGCTTTTTTTCGGTCTGTTTTTCTTCTTGCAGTGGAATTTGAAAAATTACAAAGCATTGAAAAAAGAGGGCGTGGAAAGTGAAGCCCGTATTACCGGAGTTGATAAAACACGTACAAAAACCTCCCAGAAGCAATACAGCACAACCTATTACATCAATTACGAGTTCCAGGACGCTACCGGTACGACATACCAGGGAAGAGAAGCGACCAGCGAGAGCGACCTGGCCTCATTGCGGAAAATAGGGGCAATCATGGTTACCTATCTGCCCGATGATCCGACCGTCAATCAAACCTCCGACTCCCTCACCAGCGATATGCTCGGGATCACCTTGATCATTTTTTACGGAATCATGGGGTTATGCGTGATCGGCATTCTCGTGAATATCGTCATTATTTGTCGTCGGTAATTTCTCTTGTCCCACCTCGGCATCCTCCAGCCACAGAAGCGTTTCCATCTGGCCCACCCACCGGTGAAGGTAAGTCGGTGATAGTTTCTGCATGGCGCACAAACAGCGGGTCGCCAGCATCTGGCGGTTCAGGTGTCCCGGATTGTCCGGCCGGTTTTTAACGGCCAGGGCAACGACGGCCTTTGCGTGATGGGTATTTCTTGTCTGCTCGAAATAGCGAAGGGCGAAAAATTCGCCATTGGATAAAGGTGGCGCTGAGTTTTTCTCGTATGGAGAACCGGCGGCTGCGGCAATGAGGTCTTCTTCCTTTTTTCTAAGCAGATCGTCAAGAGAGGCGTCGGTTCGGAGGGGATCGACCAGACGCTTTGACATGCAAATCCGATCACGCAACTCGGCCAGGGCGCGGCTTGCCGGCATTTTGCCGGTCAGGACCGCCGGGCGTTGGTTGCCGTTGTCCTCGGGAAAATCGTGACACGGCTCGGTTTTTCCGGGGTGGGCTTGTGCGGAATCCGCCGTCCGGTCAACCGCCTGTTTTTGCGCGGAGGCAAAACGGCGCTGGTACCCCTCGATGGCAGCTAACGCTTTCTGCTCGAGGCATTGTTTGACGGTCTGGGGCTTTTGGGCGGATCGTCTGACCAGGGCCGCGATATAGGAAAATCGGGCGGGATCGAAACGATCGGCCCGGCTCTCGATCAATTTGGCCAGCCGGGCCTTGGGGCTATGACCCGTTTGCATGGTTTTCTCCCGATTGGCCGGCGGTTTTGGGAACCGGCGCGATCTCCACGCGTCGGTTTTGAGAGCGTGATGCCTCGTCACGGTTTGGCGCCACGGGATGATTCTCACCAAAGGCAGCGGCGAAAACAAGGGATGCCGGCATGCCCGCTTCGATCAGTGTTCGGGTCACCGTCAGGGCGCGCTGGGCTGACAGATCCCAATTGTCCGCGAATTGCCGGTTGTCTTCATGAATCGATAAATCGTCGGTGAAGCCGCTGACCATCAGCAACTCTTTTCCATTTCCAAGATAAGCCTGCAAGGGGGGGACCAGAGAGTGGAGCAGCACGGCCCCTTCAGGCTGCAATTCCGCCGAGTTGCGCGGAAACAGAACGCTTCCGCTGATGCCGATACGGCCATCGTGAAGCGTTACCCGCCCCTGGGCAAGGGGATCGGCAAGGGCCTGTTCAAGGGCGATCCGCCGCTCGTGTTCGGTCTTCTGCTGATCGACGGCGGTTTTCAGGGACTGCGCAAGCTCCACCTGATAGCCGAGCGTCCATATCAGAAGCAGGACGAAAACGCCCACCAGGCCGGACATCAGGTCTCCGAAAATCGCCCAGACAGGCGGGGCGTGAGAGGTGGTCTCTTCCAGTTCCTGCATCAGTTGGCCTCGCGCCGGAGGATGGGTTGGGGCGCCAACTGTCGCAATTCGGCGACGATTTCCTGCTGGGCGAGAATGGAGTGATCGATGATGTCGCGGGCCTGGGCCACGACATAGCCTAACTGATCGTCGCTGCGGGCCGATGCGTTTTCAAGTGCCGATTGAATGCCGGACAGGTTTTCGATCAGCGTCTGATTAGCGTCTATGAACAGATCCACGGCCTTGCCGAAAGACTCGCCCAGACAGGCCATTTCGGTTGTGCTCACGGAAAAGGCGTCCGTGGCCGTCGTCAAGCGGCTCATGTCCCGATCCACCTTTTCGGAAAACCGATCGCCCACTTTCGCCAGCATCTCTTTGGATGAGGTTGTCAGCGCTTCGATGGTTTGATGCTGCCTGGACAGATTGCCTTCCAGCGCGCCGCACAGCGCATCTATCTTCTGCATGGTCACGCCAAGACCGTCCATGCGGGCCGTGTGGTCTTCAATCCAGGCGGATTCGGTTTCCCGGCGGGACTCGATCAGGTCGGTGGCGCTTTTGGTCAACCCCAAGACCTGCGCGCGCATATGCTCGCCCAAGGTCTTCGTGTTGGCGGTCAGATCTTGCAGTGCCTGGTTCCAGCGGCTGATTCGTTTCTCCTCATCGGCATCCTGTCGGGCAATCCATCCATCCATCGCCGCATCGAAAGCATGGTTAAGGGATGCTGCCTGCTCATTGTGTCTATTCAGGAATGCTTCCAGTGCCCCTTCCAGGTGAGTGATGCGGGCCTTGCTCCCCTGATCGAACGCGGCAAGCATGTCGGAACAGGCCGTTTGATTGGCACGGGATTGATCGGCCAATTGCTTATTGGTGTTCTCCAGGGATTGCCGACCGATCCGGGAAAGGTCCTCAAACGCATGCTGCGTCTGTCGGGTCATGGCAGCCATGGTTTGCTTGACAATGGGCTCGATGGCAGCGCCCACCAACCGGGTGTTGGCGGTGAGGTTTTGATCAAGGGATTTTTCTATCTTTTGGGCAAGCTGCGTATACTGCTCGGCCACCGTCTGCTGAAATCCCTTCTGGCTATCCACCAGATTCTGCCCCACCTGATCGAGCTTTGCCGCCACACGGTCGAGGGTTCCGGCAAGCGCGGGCAGGCTTTGTGTTTGGCGTTGCAGCGCCGCGAAGGTTTCCCGCTGGCTGTGTTCAAGGGAAAAACGGCTTAGATCGGATGCATCCAGCCGCCGGGTTTCCAATACGCGGCGACGGCGCACGATGGCTGACATGAGGCCCAGCATGGCGGAGGTGGCCACGCCGGCGACAGACGTTCCGAAGGCCATGCCAAGGCCGTCGATGGGAGCGGCCAGCCCCTGCCGGATGGCCTGCAGCTCCGTGGTTCCTTCCAGAGCGGCGACGGCGCCGTGCAAGGTGTCCACCATGCCGACAAAGGTGCCCAGCAACCCCAGCATGACCAACAGCCCTACCAGATACGGGGTCAACAGCGGCGCGGGCAGGCCGACCCGGGCGCCTTCGATGCGCAATCGAACCGCGCTTCGCAGCGACGGGGCGATGGTATCCAGCCAGTCTTGCAGGTTGTCGATAGAGGCTTGCGCCTTGCCGAGGGCGGTTGTGAGGGTTGCCGTGGCTCTTCCGAAGTTAAACAATTCCACGACGCCGATGGTGAAGACCATGCCGATCACCACCGTGATCGTGAAGGCCATGGCGTTTCTGGTGGCGAATATCATCGCCGTCCATGAAACCGCCAGGACGCCCAGGCCGAGCGCGGCGCCAAACAGCGCACGGTCCGTGAATGAATCGGTTTTTATCATTTGACCTTTGCTTGTTTATCCATTGATGTTGCTGCGATCCGTTGATTCAACAAGACCCAGTACGGGCTGCAAACGGAGCTCGAGTTCGGCCAGGAGCAGATCGCGCATTCGCTCGCAAAAAAGAATCACCCATCCATCGTGGGAAAACCAGGGCGCCAGATCATCGGCCTCGGGATTTTTACGGGAAAGCGTTTTCCACTGGCCGCTTAAAAGATGACCAAAATGGGTTTCCAGCAAGATGGGAATCCTGGAAAATGATTGCTGTTGCCCATGATAAAAAATGTTGCCCAGGGTGTTGTCCAAACTGGCGATTCTGTTCATATCGGGTGAAAGCCGGGCAACGGCCCGCGCCGTGTTCAACCGCAGGCGGTGGCAGGCAATGTCCAGCTTGCCCTGGGTGGCCAGGTATGTTTTTCGATATGGCGAGAACGCGGCGCTGCAATTGGGCGTATCCGACTCCATGGGGATGGAAAATGAATCCCGATCCATGCAGTTGGCATGAAACTCCGTCAGCGTGGGCAGTTTGTTGCGCGATGAGCCGGCTTGGGGACGAAAGCGAGCGACAATATGGCTTGCCAGCCTGGCGTGTTCTTCCACAACAGCCTTTTTGATCGCATCGGAGGCTGTTTGGGCTGAAGTTGTTGGGTCGGAAGGCGTTTGGTCGGCATCAAATCCAAGACCATCAAGCCCGCCAAGGGCCTTTGACAGCGATACGCTGGCCGTCAGGTCCAGCAGCGAGCCGATGCGCTCCGAAACGCTTTCCGGCGCGACCGGCGCGGCTGAAACGCCCACCCGGGACAACCGTCTGGGAAGCCGGGCGGCAAGGGGATATGAAAACGTGGTTTTTTGCATGGAACAACTTGTCGAATCACGAAAATGGGTGTTTTCAGACCAAACCAAACAAGCCTGTATCCACCCAATATGTTGGAACAATTTATTAAGTGTTATACCATATGTTGCGCTGCTACGCTTAACACAGCCATTGAAGCATTTCAACCGAAATTGATTGACGCAAGGAGGTGGTCAAAGGGCAATCGCATGTAAACAAAAAATGGGGCAACCGTTGTCGCCGGCAGGGCCGGCTCTTACAGGAAGAAACCTGAATGATGGCATCTACATGAAGCTGTAGAATTCGTTTGTAAAGTAAGTTACCAGAGTTGTACTACCCGTCTATGTTTGGCGTCTTGCTCGGGCCTTGTTTGTCAACGAGGCTACCATGAACATACCGATGAAGGATACTTGTCATCAAAGTCTGGTACGGGATGCCATTTTCTACTGCAAGGGCTTGAATCTCTTCTAAAACCTTTGATGATATCCTGATGTTTACTCTTTTGTCCTTTTTTAGCGTATTTCGGGCATACTCTTGATGTTTTTCAACTGCCGCCTTAACGTTTTTTACTTGTTTCCATTCACCACGCTCGAATGATTCAAGGATGTCTTTTTCTTCTTTATCAAGTTTTACTTTGCTCATAATTTCCTCCTAAATAATCCCGCGTGGCCTTCCGACTCGGGATTATTGTTTTTAAAAACTTTCCCTCCGAAGATTCTACAAAGGGAACAAGATAAGCATATTCGTTTATTTCAACGACAATGATCTGCTGGCCAGGATATTTTTTCTGGTTAGGATGGGCCACTAAATCCAATACATCGCCACGCTCAATATGCATCACAATTTGCTGAAAACTGATGCCACGCTCAGCCTTAAGCTTTTCATTTTTCTGATTGTCCCATTTGTAATAATCCATCATAAGACAACAGCTATCACATTGTGTGCCTTTTGTAAACTTTCAGTCAATGTTGATGAATTCGTTTGTAAAGTAAGTTACCAGAGTTCAGCAGGCGTGGCTTACGATGACATCATCGTATCGGAAATTATAGAACATCGAACGACAACTGCAACTCAAGAGCCTTTTGAAGAGGATTCTGTTGATAATAATAATGACGATGGTGGCGGAGGGGGCTATTCTATAGATTCCTCACCGCAAACCGGGTTCAGTGCGTCAGAATTCCTTGTAAATCCTCGCCAGGGATGACCGGGTGCTTCAAGGGAGAGATCGTTGAAATAGCCGTAGGGCGTTTGCACCGCCTCATAACCGGCCGTGTCAAGCCGCTGTTGCACCCGGTCGATCAGGGCCTTGGCTTCACCAGGGGCGGCTTTCTCTTCCCCAAGATGGGTAAACGAATGCAGGATGACCATCTGCGTGTCCCACTTTCTGGCCAGCCATTTGGCGTTTTTAACCAGTTTGGTTTCGGCGGAAGCGCCTTCGGTGGTGTCCTTGGACTCCACATGAATAAAAGCCACGACCGCCTTCTCGTGGCTCATGGGAGCCGCATTCGGTGCATCGGAAAGGGTTTTCAGGGTCGGGGTCCAGGCAAATCGTTCACAATACCAGAAGAGTACGCGCATTTTTTCTCTTTTGCTATTTAAAGAAATTTAAAAACGCCTGCAGATTGCTCATGGGGTGCGGTGGACAGCCGGGGATAAACAGGTCCACGGGCAAAATGGTATCCAGCCCCTCGGCAATTTCCGGGCTGCCGCGAAAAGGCCCCCCGGTCAGGGTGCAACTGCCCACGGCGATGACCACGCGCGGCTCGGGCGTGGCTTCATAGGTTTGCAGCAGAGCGGTTTTCATGTTCCGGGAAATGGGGCCGGTGACCACAATCCCGTCGGCATGACGCGGAGAGGCCACGAAATTGATCCCGAAACGCGCCAGATCGAAAAATGGGGTGGCGAGCACGTTGAGATCCGCCTCGCAGGCATTGCAGCCGGCAGCAGATACCTGACGCAGTTGAAGCGAGCGGCCGAAAAGTTTCTTGAAATGCTTTTTAGAATGGGCGGCCAGGTCCGGAATATCGCCATTGGTGATGAGGTGCTCTTTTTCGGCCACGGCCACGGCAAAATCCTGGGTGAAACTCACCCCGCGCCCATCCTCGATGCGCGCACAGGTCCCGCAGAACACACAGCGCCCCATGTCGATGACCCCGGCATCCGCATCGAACGCCTCCTGGGGGCAGGCGGCCGCACATGTTCTCAGTATATCGGCCGGTGCATCGGTCCGGATGATCGGCCGTCCCCGGTAGCGGGGCAACAATTGGACGGGCTGTTTGGGGTAAGGAGATGTCTTGCATCCCTGCTCGAATCGGTTTTTCAGTACGTTTAGCATATGTCGGTCGCTTTATGGGTTGCGGGTTTCCCGCGCTAGTTATAAATCAAATCCACAATATGACAGATTATAGCTTTTATTGTTGAGCGGAAAATCGGAAATGCCCGTATCTCTTAGGGACATGGAAAGTCCGTTCCAGTTGTGGAACGACGGGTCCTTGATTTTATAGCGCTTGATGCCGCCGTCGGCGTTGGTCAGGATGCAGTGCGACAACTCTCCCCGCCAGGCCTCGTTCAGGGTTACGACAAAAGAATTGGGCGCTGGCGCAATCTCAACCTGGTCGATCACCTGCGTCTCCACGGGCTGCCGGATCAATGACTCGATGATCTCAATGGAATGCATGACTTCCATGGCCCGCATTTTGGCGCGCGCCCAGACATCGCCGGTGGGCTCGGCCCGGTCCGGAATGTCGAGGCTGGCATAATACTCGGTGGGAAAGGCGCGCCGGACGTCATAGTCGATCCCGCAGGCGCGGCCGGCCGGCCCCACCAGTCCCAGTGCCTCGGCATCGCCCATGCTCACCGCCCCGCAGCCCTCGAAACGGGCGCGCACACTGGACGTAGTGAGAATCAGGTCGATGGTGTGGGCCACCTGGGGGGTGAGTTCGGCGATACGGGCGGTGAGATCGCGGCGGTTGTCGTCATCCATGGGAAACCTCACCCCGCCGGGCCGCACCAGCCCCTTGCCGAACCGGTTGCCGCAGAGCAGCAGGCTCATATTGAGAAAATCACCCCGCATCCGGCCGCAGTAGTTGGCCGGCGGCAGGAAGGCCACGTCGCCGCTCAAGGCCCCCAGATCACCGACATGGTTGGCTATTCGCTCCAACTCCAGACCGATCGTGCGGATGATCTTTGCGCCTTCGTCGATCTCGATACCGCCCAAGGCCTCCATGGCCTGGGCATGGCAAAGGCCGTGGCCCACCGAGGTGTCGCCGGCGGTGTTCTCAATGATCAGCGGCCGGCGTTTGGCGTTGACGCTCTCCAGCAGCGGTTCCACACCGCGGTGTTGGTAGCCCAGTTGAATCTCCAGGTTCAGGACCCGTTCGCCGATGCAGTTGAACCGGAAGTGACCCGGCTCGATAACACCGGCATGCACCGGGCCCACGGCGACTTCATGGATTTCCTCGCCGCTGATCTGGAAATAGGGATACTTGCCGGGGATGTCTTCGTCATAATCGTTGCCGAAAACATCGGGGGCGCCCCGATAGTTGGGATGGTAGCGGACCATTTTGAGCCAGGGATGGCCTTCGGGACGGATGCCGTACTGCTCGGCGATTTCTCTTTCGAACATGTGAAACTGGGGACAATCGGCGGTCAGTGAGGGGTACGCCTCGGGCGCCTCGCAACGCGCTGCGAAAAGCTTGTTGGTGCGCATCACGGCCATGAAGCGCAAACCGCTGTTTTCCGGATAGGCGAAAAACTGAACCACCTTGCCGCCCTGGGCGATCAGCCGTTTGGCCTGGGCGGCGAAATCGGCAAACGGTAGCAACGCAACGTCGTCAAGGGAAAGTGCCTTGCCGTTTTCAATGGGAGTAAAACTGGTTGTCATTTAAAAACCTCCGCCAATGGCCTTGGCCGCGTTGACAAGCGTTTGGTATAGGGTGTCGGGCATCCAGAAACAGAGCACCAGCGAGGTGGAGAGCAACACGAACTGGGGCAGGACCATACTCGTGTGCTCCTCCGGTGAGGGGCCGTCTGCCGCCTCGGACCGGTCAAACGCGATTTTAAGGATATTATTGGAAAGACCGGCAAGGATCACACAAAGACTCAGGGAGAAAAGGCCGACAGTGACATACCGGCCGCTTTTAAAGGCGGCCAGAACAATCATGAATTCTCCGATGAAAATGCCGAACGGAGGGAAACCCGCGATTCCGGCAAATCCGGCCATGAAGGCCACGAAGGTTTTGGGCATGCGGTTGACCAGACTGCCCGTGTCCTTGATCAGCCGGGAGCCGTATCCGATCAGGATGTTCCCCGATGAGAGAAACAGGCTGGATTTGATCAGGCTGTGGTGGATCAGGCAGATCAGCGCGCCATAGGCCCCCAGGCCGCCGATGCCGGTGCCCACGGCGATGATGCCCATGTTCTCGATGCTGGAGTAGGCCAGCATGCGTTTATACTCGGTCTGCTTGAGAATAAAGGTGGCTGCGGCCATGATCGAAAGCAAACCGAAAACGATCAGGATCGGGCTGGAAAACCCCTCCAGACCGGCGGCGTGCATGATCTTGTTGGTCTTGAAAATGCCCAGGTAGGCGCAATTTAAAAGAACCCCGGACAAAAGGGCCGAGGCCGGGCTGGGCGCTTCGCTGTGTGCGTCGGGCAGCCAGGTGTGCATGGGGGCCAGGCCCATTTTGGTGCCGTAGCCCACCAGGATGAAAACGAAGCCGGCCTTGAGCCACATGGGATCGAGCTTGGTGGCCACTTCGGTAAGCGCCGAGAAGGAGATGGGGGCGTCCACCTTGCCCACGTCCATGGCCACGGTGGTGAAGACCGTTCCCAAAAGGGCCATGGCGATGCCCACAGAGCAGATCAGCACGTATTTCCAGGTCGCCTCCAGGGAGAGCGCCGAGCGGTGCGTGTAGATCAGCGGCGCACTGGCCAGGGTAGTGGCTTCGATGGCGATCCACATAACCATGATGTGATCGGAAAGCGTGACCATGGTCATGGTGGAGAGAAAAAGCAGCATGGACCCGGTGAAGATATTCTCGCGCTGCACTTGGGATTCCTTGAGATAGGCGATGGTGTATATGCCGATCAGGAAAAAGAGCAGCGAGATCACCAAAAGGGACAACAGCCCTTCGGGGGTGACGGCGAAGTAGTGGGGGAACATGGGCTCGGGCCGGCTGATCCAGACCATCAGGCTCAGGGCCAGATGCAGGCAGCCGGTGAGGACCAGAAGCGCCCGCCCCAGGGATCGCGGCGAGAAAAACGCCACAGCGCCGGAAACAAAGGGAAGCAAAAAGACAATCTCGACCATGAAATGACCACCTATTCCTTTAGGGTTCGCAAGCGTGCAGTGTCCACGTCGTCAAAGGTTCTTTTGATGTTTTGCAAGATGATGGCCATGATCATCACGCCGGCCAGAACATCCAGCAAAACGCCGAATTCCACGATATGGCGGGCGCGTAGCGAAAAGGTAGTGCCCACCAGGTAGATGCCGTTTTCCATCATGATGTAGCCTAATACCATGGCGATGGCGTTGCGCCGGGCCATGAGCATGAACATGCCTGCGCCAAGCAGTGAGATGGCCGTGGGCAGTAGCAGGGTGCTGATATGGTTATAGGGAAGGTGAAACCGGTGGCCGACAAAGGTGGCTCCCACGATGAGCAGAAGCCCGGCGAACAGGGAGGCGTGATAGCCGAGGATGGGCTGGACCTCCCGGCCGATGGCGACTTTCTTGATGGCCAGGTAGATGCACCCGGGGATGATGAAGCCGCGAACGGCAAGGGTGGCGACAGTGAACACAATCCCTCCGGTGGACATCTCATGGCCCATGAAAAGAGGTACGATGCACACTACCACGCCCTGAAAGGCCATGATCTTGATCAGGATCGGGATGCGGCTGGATCCAAAAGAGAACAGGATCGATAAAAGCGCCAGGGACAGAATCGTATCGACCGGATGAATCATTTGACGAACTCCAGGGTAATCACGGTTGCGAAAAAGGCCAGGGCAAAGGAGGTGAGGACGAATTTCGGCACCCTGTCCATGCGATAACGGGCCATCACCGACTCCATGATGCCCACGAAGACGACAACCAGCAAAACGCCCAAAGAGAAAATGGCCAGATTGAAAAAAGGATTGCCAAGCTCATAGGGAAAGGCCAGGCGGGCCACGATGGACGAATAGAAAAAGAGCTTGAGAAAACTGCCCAGTTCGATAAGACCCAGGTCGGGACCGCTGTGATCGAGGACCATGACTTCGTGGATCATGGTCAGCTCCAGGTGGGTGGCCGGATCATCCACCGGTACGCGGGCGTTCTCGGTGAGCAGAATGATGAACAGGGAGATGATGACGAACAACAACGGTGCCCCGGCGGTTTGCCAGAGGCCGAAGGGTTGGACCCCGGCAAGGTAGGCGGAAAAAGAGAGCTCGCCGGTGAGCCGGTAGAAAAGAATCAGGATCATGAACATGCTGGCTTCGCAGAGAATCGGGAAAAAGGCCTCACGTGCGGCGCCCATGCCTTCGAAGGGGGAGGCGGTGTCCATGGCCGCGGCAATGGTGAAAAAGCGGGCCAGCCCAAGAAGGTAGAGGATGAAGATCACGTCGCCATCAAAGGAAAAAATGGGGGCATGGCCGGCGATGGGCAAAAACAGCAGCGCCGTTAACACGGCGGCCAGATTCACCCACGGCCCCATCTTGAAGACGAAGGTCGTGCTGGTGCTGTAAACCGAACCTTTTTTAAACAGTTTGAACAGGGTGTAGTAGTTGATCAGTACCGGACTGCCCTTGCGGCCGCCGAAAAAGGCCTTGATCTTTAAAATCACGCCCGCGAAAAATGGCGCCGTCAGAAGGGCGAACACCCAAAGCAAGATGGATTCAATCATGGTTGTTTCCTATCGCTTGGTTAAACGAAAAACAGCAGCACGATAATCGTGAGCAAAATGTAGCCGATGTACAGGTGAATATCCCCGTGCTGCATCCAGCGCAGCTTGTCGAACAGCCAGGTGACGGGGCGCACGACACCGCGTTCCAGATTGAGCTCGACGATGTCGTGAACATGACTCTGGTAGCTGGTAGCCTTCGGGAAAACACCGTGAAGGGGCGCATGGTGCTCTTCCAACGGTGCCGCGGGTCTGAAGAACTCAAGGATGGACGCCGCATAGGATGACCCCGTGTACTGCATCCGGGTGGTGGGCTGGGTGAACCCGCAGCCCCAGGTGCCGCTGCTGCCGATCGATTTTCTCAGGTAGAGAATGCGGCGCAGGGCGAGAATCGCCAGGCAGACGGCGATGAACAGGGTCGCCCCGAGGGTGATGTTGGCCGACAGGTGCGTAAACGGCTCCAGGGGAATGCGGCCATAATCCAGGCCGATACAGGCCACGGCCTTGAGCACGATAAACATGAACGCCCCGGGATAAATGCCGATCACCAGGCAGGCGCCGGCCAGAATGACCATGGGCAACAGCATGCCGGCGCCTTTTTCCTTGCCAACCCTTGCCACCTCGGTGCGCGGCTCTCCCTGAAAAACCACGCCCAAGACCTTGCTGAAGCAGGCCAGGGCCAACCCGCCGATGATGGCCAGGGCCACAATGGCCAGCAGGCAAGCGCCGAAAAGGGGTGTATCTCCCCGCACCCCCCGGAAGCCGCCCAGGTAAATGAAAAATTCGCTGACAAACCCGTTGAATGGCGGCAGGCCTGAAATGGCCAGGGAACCGATTAAAAAGGTGGTGCCGGTAATTCTCATGTTCTTGAGCAGTCCACCCAGGGCGTCGATGGAGCGCGTGCCGGTTTTATGCAGCACCATCCCGGCCCCCATGAAGAGCAGGGATTTGAAAATGCTGTGGTTGAGTACATGCAAAAGCCCGCCGGCAAAGCCCATGACAGCCATAATGGGGTTCTTGGCTTCCACTCCGATCATGCCGATGCCGATGCCGATCAGGATGATGCCGATGTTCTCGACGCTGTGATAGGCCAGAAGACGCTTGAGATCGTGTTGGCCCAGGGCGTAAACAACGCCCAGGATGCCGGATACGATCCCGAAAAAAAGAACGGCCATGCCGATGCCGGCCAGGTGCAGATCGAGGATGGCGTACATTTTTAAAATGCCGTAAATACCGGTTTTAATCATCACTCCGGACATCACTGCGGAAATGTGCGATGGCGCGGCCGGATGGGCATGGGGCAGCCACACATGGAAGGGGAACACACCTGCCTTGGATCCGAAACCGACAAAGGCCAGGGCAAAGGCCACGATTTTAGCATTCTGGGAGAGCGAACCGGCGTCAAAGCCGAATCCACCGCTGCCCGCATAGATAATGCCGAATGCCGCCATGATGAACATGGCTCCTACATGAGAAAAGATGAAATACAGGTAGCCGGCTTTGCGGTTGTTGGGGATGTGGTGATCGTGGATGACCAGAAAAAAGGAGGAGAGGCTCATGATTTCCCAGGCGATCAGGAAGGTGAGCATATTGGCCGCCGTCACCACCAGGGCCATGGAGCCGGTCAGTATGCTGAAAAAGAACATGTTGGCCGCCGTCGACACGGGCCTGGCCGTTTCGTTCATGTAATGAAAACTATAAATCGCGGCAAGTCCGCAGATGGCGAAGATGGCCAGGAGAAAAAAGGCCGACAGCCCGTCAATGGCAAAAGAGAGCGAGAATGCGTGCAGAAAATCGACGGCATAGGCGGCCGGTGCGTCATGACTGAGTTTGGCCAGCGCATCGAGCATGCCGATGCAGCAGCCCGTGGCGATGCCGAGCACGGAGACGATTTTCATAAAGTTAAAAAAGCGGCTGAGGAAGAGGGCAAGGGTGCCGCCGGCGGCAATCATCAGAATGGATAGAAAAAATAGGTTCATGCGCTTGCTTTCGGCCTTTAGCGCCTTGGCATTGCGACCACGCACGAGTGCCTCATGGAACCATCATGGTCGATAAACAAGGCTTTGTTCGGGAAATGGATCTGATGAACTTGGATGATTGTCTACTGTTAAACTGCGGAAAACCTAATTCAAAACCGAGCCTCAAGTCAACCATTGAATTTAGCTCTGGTTGTCTTGGTCCGAAAACCCAACCCGATATAATCCGGCCGGTATAATATATAACCAAAAAATGTTATGGACAGGAAAAAAGAAATATGAAAAATCCGTAACCTTTCGTTATTGGAGGATAGCCATGTCAAAGGGAACATTTGAAAAAGTTCAGCATTCCGATACTCCCCTGTTCGGACCGCCCAAGCTGCTGCTGTGCGGATTTTCGGCCCCTGCCCAACCTAAATTCCGCTCGGTGATGGAAATGGCCGGCATGGACGATGTGCCCGTGGTGTGGGTTAATGGCAAGATGGGCGAAAAGCCCTTGGAAGCCTTGATCGAGCTTCCCGATGACAGCGGCGCCGGAGAGGATTCCACGCTGGCCCGGGCCATCGTCGTTTCCGGCATCACCGAGAACCAGCTGCACAGCCTGATGGCCCTGTGCCGCAAAAGCGGCATGCAAAACGCTCTTTGGGCGGTGCTGACGCCAACTTCGCAAACCTGGCCCATGAAAGATCTGCTGGCCGAGTTGCAGGCAGAGCGAGGGGCTCTTTCGAAATAAATACCAAGCGCCATTAAGAAAAGGACGATAACTTTAAATGGAAACACGAAAATACATCATCACCATGCTGGTCGAAAACGAGGCCGGGGTGACGGCCCGGGTTTCCGGCCTGTTTGCCAGCCGCGGCTACAATATCGAAACCATTTGCGGCGCCCCCACCGCCAATCCTCAAATGTCCCGCATCACGATTACCACCAACACGACCCCGGAGCAGATGGAACAGATCATGAAACAGGTCCGGCGCCTGGTAAATGTTATTAAGGTTCGTGACATGACAGGCGATAATGCCCTTAGAAGGGAAATGGCTCTGATCTGTGTCAAGGCCGACGAGTCACGGCGCGCCGAAATTCAGCGCATCGTGGAGAATTTCAGAGCCCGCATTGTCGATACCGGAGCCATGCATTATATCATTGAGGTGACCGGCAGGAACAGCAAGATAGAAGCCTTGCTTCGACTTTTGGAACCCATGGGGATACAAAAGATCGCCCGATCCGGGATGCTTGCCCTCTATCGGGAACCGGATTGACAGTCGAAACCAAAATCAAACGCGCGTGTGCGCCAGGTTGCCAGCCACAGCCGGAACGTGAAAGGAACCCCCCTCGAAAATGGGATACAAGGAATTTAGAAGGCGGTACGAACGCAAACGATACGGCGCCGACATTATTTTTGATGTCCGTGGCAAATCATTCGCCGGAACCCTTAAGGATATCAGTGTCGGCGGTGCGTTTGTGTTTACGATGGATCTGGCAGGGATCAAGAAAGGCGATCAGGTGACCCTTAACATTCCCTACACAAACGGAACCGGGGGAATCAAGCGGCGATCAAAAGTGGTTTGGGTCACCAACGACGGTTTTGCCGTGGAGTTTTACTGATCGACACGTTCTATGATCTGTATACACAATCCTCGTCTTCCCCGAAAATTACCCGATGAAGCCGCTGGCTGAAGTCGATCACCTCATACGGCTTGGCCACCACCTCACAAAAACCATGGGTTTTGAAATCGGTTACTACTTGGTTGTCGGAATAACCGCTGGAAAGGATCGCCTTGACGTTGGGATCGAGCCTTTTTAAAGCCTCAATGGTTTCCCGGCCTCCCATGCCGCCTTTGATCGTCAAATCAAGAATGACCGCATCATAAGGGGTTGAGGTTTCAAGGGCGGTTTTGTACTTTTCGATAGCCGATTTGCCTTCGTTGACGAAATCCACATCATACCCGAGATGCGCAAGCAGGTTGCCGGCTAACTCACGAATCATGGCTTCATCGTCCATGACCAGAATTCTCCCGTGTCCGGTAACGGGTTGCTGAGCCTGAATGCGCGGGGCGGGCTTTTCCTCGGGGGAAACGCATTGGACGTCGGCGTCAAGGGCCGGCAGCATGACATGAAACGTCGACCCGACCCCCATTCGTGAGCAAAACGTGATGTCGCCGCCATGGCTCTCTATAATGGACTGAGAGATGGAAAGCCCGAGGCCGGTATCTCTTTTCCCGCCGGCGGTTTTGGTCGAAAAATAGGGCGTGAAAATTTTATTGATCGCCTCCGAGGGAATGCCGATGCCGTGATCTTCAATGGCGATATCGACGTACCTGCCCGGCGTCAGGATGCTGTTGGGGCTGTCGATGATCGTGTTGGTGAAACCGATGCGGATGGTTCCTCCGGCGGGCATGGCTTCGACCGCGTTGACGATCAGGTTGTGAATGGCCTGGCCGATTTGCTGGGGGTCCGCATCCACGGGCCAGGGGGGCGCGGAGGAATCGAATTCGCATCGCACATTCGAGCCGCTCAAGGAGAAGGCCACCGTGTTCTCGACCACCTGGCCGATGTCCGTGGGTGTCTTTGAGGGGTGGCCGCCTTTTGAAAAGGTGATCAGGCGTTTTGTGAGGGATTTGGCGACCCGCGACGCGGACAAGGCCTGGTCAAGCAATGGCGTTATTGCACTGTCGGCTTGGATCTGCTCAAGGGCAAGGGACAGGTTGCCCATGATGACGGTCAGCAAATTGTTGTAGTCATGGGCGATGCCTCCGGACAGCGCCGCGATGGATTCCAATTGGCGGATTTTTTGTTGAAGGTCATGGAGATTGGGCTCGCTTTTGGCATCACGGTTCATGCTGGAAATCCTCTTTGACGCGGATATGGTCCTCATAATACAGGCTGAAGTCGTTAAATTTCAACCCCAATAATGGTGCCGGTTTCGTAAGCCTTGGAAAACGAAAGCCGACGGCAGCGGTGAACGATTTTTTGAAACGGATAAATTCCCTTGCTTGGGGCGTTGCTTCAGCCTTTATAACCTGTTAAATAGTTTGATTGCGCCGATCAGGCATGCGGCCCTGCCACAACTATCGGATACCGACACCATGGGCGGCGGCGTTACCGGGGAATGATTCAAGTCCGGTCAAGATGTTGTGTTATTATATAAGACTCAACACCATAAATAGTATGGGTGTGTCAACTTAAAAAAGACTTTGAACACCGATTGTGCCGATGGGTGTGGTCCTGGGGTCAACAAACGTTCGATGAAAAAGCGCCACGAAAAAATTTTGAGCGAATGGGCGGAAGATAAAAAATGGAACCCGTTCAACAGCTATAAATTGCTTGCCCAGACCTACCGCTGGCGGTTGATTGAAAGGGGAAAACCGATTCCTCAACCCGTATTGGTGACCGTGGATCCCATCAATTCCTGTAATCTTTCCTGCAAATGGTGCAACGCCGGCCACATTCTCCGGCATAGAAAAAACAAGATTGAACACTGCGATCTTCTTCGACTGGCCGAGGACCTTTTAAACTGGAGGGGATCGGACCAATGGCCGGCCGGGGTTGAAGCCGTATGCATCGCCGGTGGCGGGGAACCGCTCCTGCACCCGGATATTGGCGCGTTCATTCGCGCATTGACCTGCCGGGGGATCGAAGTGGGGGTCGTTACCAACGGTACTCATATGGATCGTTTTATAGAGGAGCTCTCGCTTTGTACCTGGGTCGGCGTTTCCGTCGATGCCGGTTCGCAAGAGACGTATCAGAAACTCAAGGGGAAGCCCTTATTTGCGAAAGTATGTGACAATATCGCCCGGCTCACCGCCCATAGCGCCAGAACCGAATGCACCCTGGGCATGAACCGGCCCGGGTACGGTGTCAGTTATAAATATCTCCTTTATAACGGCAATACCGTTGACGTTTTCAAGGCCGCCCAAACGGCAAAGGCCTTGGGCTGCAAAAATTTTCATTTGAGGCCGGCCGGCGTCGCCTGGGACAAACTTGGCGGCCACGCCAAAAACCTATTCAACACTTGCGACAAAGAGCGGCTCCTTAAAGAAATGGAGCAGGCCCGGACGCTGGAAACGCCGGATTTCGGCGTGTTTGGAATTACCCATAAATTCGACGAACGGTTTAACCGTGCCAACCAGTTCTCCACCTGCCATGCGGTTTTCATGACCTGTGTGTTCATGCCGCCCCGGGAAGGCAGGAAAGAGTCTTACTGCGTCGGGCTATGCTGCGACAGACGTGGCGACGAGCACCTTGAGTTCAGACAGGCGATCTCATCCTTTGCCCATCTTGAAGCGCTTTGGGGCAGCCGTGAGCACTGGGATATTTTCGATTCCATCGATCTGAAAGATTGCCCGCGCTGCACCTACCAACCCCATAATCAAATCTTCGAGCATGTCATTGAAGAAGACAGCATGACTTACAAGTTTATTTAGTCGAAATACCACTGGCATAAGTATTGCTGATTTTTTGTTATGAAATGTGGCCAGGCTTTTTTTGCGCCTGTTTTTGATTTTGCTATATCTCTCATATAAACAGATAGATATTTCCAGTCTTTGGGATGCGGACAAGTGCCCCAAAGACAGTCTGGACAAATAGCGAATGGCCATTTCGCCAAGACGGTGACTGTTTATCGTCAAAATGGCGACTTTAATCGTTTGCAAAGGAGTCATCCAACAATGGAACCCTCGGAATTCCCGTCGCCGTTGACGCAAGTGTTTCTAAACGGCAAGAAAAGCAAAAATGCGGTGTTGGTGCCGAGCAAAGAGCTTTTCCGGGTTAAGACCATTTTTGAAGAACACGAATACAGAATCGGTGAAACCTATTTATCCAATGCGTCCAAGATCATCGTCGATGTGGGCGCCAATGTCGGTCTGTTTGCCTTGTACATGGCAATGACCCAGGCGGTTGATGTGATGCACTGTTTTGAACCGACGCCTTCGTCCGTCGATTTGCTCAAACGAAATCTGGGCGGACATGAGAACATCCACATTCATCCAATCGGCCTATCCGATTTTACCGGCAGCGCTTTTTTGAATCTTCATCCTAAAAATTCGGGCCAGAACACCATCGCCGGCGAAAAGAGCGCTGACGGCGAAAACATAGAGATACCAATCCATGGCGCTTCGGATGCATTCGAGCAGCTTGGGCTATCTTATATCGACATCTTGAAAATCGATACGGAAGGGTGTGAAGTCCAGATTCTGGAGAACCTGGGGCCGCGTCTTTCGTATGTGGGCATCGTTTTGCTGGAGTACCATAGTGAGGCGGACCGGCGGACCATCGATGGTCTTCTAAATGGCTTTACCCTCATCGGCGCCAAGGCGGAGATGATGAACTGCGGCATCCTAAAATATATCAATCGAAAGCTCCTATAGTGGTGCATGAAATGAACGATTTATCTGTAAAAAGCGAAAAAGAGCGTAAAATTGTTTTTATAGAAAAAGCGAGTTTAGGAGACGGGCGCTTTCTGAAACCGATTGTGGAATCGCTGAAAAGCAGATTCAATGTGAAACTTTTACGGACAGTGAACAGCCTGGAAGTGATGCGGGCCGTCAACTGGGCCGATGTGGTCTGGCTCGAATGGGCCAACGATCTGGCCATCCATGCAACCAACAACATCCCTCAAATTAGGGATAAAAAGGTCATCTGCCGGCTTCACGGATATGAGGTTTTTACCGGCATGCCGGCTAAAATCAACTGGCAGGTGGTTGACCGATTGATCTTTGTGGCCAACCATAAACGAGATCTTTTTCTCAATAAGGTCAAGCATGCAAACGTCGATACCGACGTCATCCGAAACGGAATTCATCTGGATAAGTACTTCCCGCCAAAGGGGAAAACCAATACAAAAAAACTTGTGTTGATCGGCAATTTAAATGCAAGAAAAGGCATTCCTCTTCTCCTTCATTTTTTCAGGCAGCTTTTGAAACGCGATTTTTCCTACCAGCTTTATATCCGCGGTGATTTCCAGGACGAACGCCTTGAAATGGCGACCCAAACCATGATCAGAGAACTGAAACTGGAAGAAAATATCGTGTTTGTCGGGTGGGTGGAGGATCTGAATGCATGGCTCGCCGACAAATCCCATATCCTGAGCTTTTCGCTGGAAGAATCTTTCCATTATACCATCGGCGAGGGGATGGCGGCGGGGCTGAAGCCTGTTATTCATGCCTGGAATGAAAGCCGCGACATCTGGCCGGACGAGTTCATTTTTTCCGATCTGGATGAATTTCTCGGTATGATGGAAAACCCTGAATACGATCCGAACAAGTATCGCAGGATGATTAGCGATCATCAGCTTGATTTCGAAACCCAAATAAAGAAAATCTCCGATCTGCTGATTGATTTATAGGGTCGCCGGTTGAAAGATGAGGAAAGACCATGCAGGTATGTAACACCTGTTCAATGCAAACGGATACCGGTTGTGATAAAAAAATTATCGACAACCGGAAGCGCACGTTCATGGATAAGCTGCAAAACAAATGGATGGACCTGTCACCATATACGCTCGATGAGCTGAGCATAACCGCCCCGGATATGCTGGAAAACGGGACTGTTTTGTCGTTGAAATGCGAACGGATCCATGAACGTCAACGGCTGTGGGAAGTAGAAATCGCCCTTCAAAAAAATAATAAAGGATTGCTTTTACCGTTTTTGATTTATGATCAAATCAGTCGTGCTGTTCACTTGCCGATTGAAGTTCCTGAAAAAATCTTATGCAATCTTGTCCGGTCAATCGAGAGCTGCATAACGGCGCCTCACTTGAAGCTGGGTGAGAAAAATCGAGGGTTGCTGTTTGATAATGACCTGATCCAAGATATAAAAGCCAACTTTGAAGCGTACGTATGGGAGCGAATGTATCCGGGAACTGTATTTTCGACCTTGTCCCATTTTACCCATCATATGCAAAGATATCGTTTTGTAAAGAACCACATCGATAATGCGGATGTAATTGTCGATGCCGCCTGCGGCATCGGTTATGGCGCCAAATTTTTATCGCAGAAGTGCTCGAAAGTGGTTGGCGTTGATTTGTCGGCAAGAAGCCTCGATATGGCCAGGAGATTTTATAGTGCCCGCAACATCCACTGGCTGCAATCCGATGCGGCACATCTGCCTTTTGAAAACGGGTCGATAGACGGATTTGTTTCAATGGAAACGTTCGAGCATCTCGACAGTCCACACCAATTGGTCGCAGAGATCCGGAGGGTGGTAAAGCAAGGCGGCATGGCGTTTGTTTCCACCCCGAACGGTTTGTCTCCCAAACGAAAACGTATTAATAACCCTTATCATATAAAGGAGTATGGTTGTGAAGAGGTGAAAGAGATCTGTTCAAAATATTTCAATACCATCCAGGTTTTTGGAGTCGATTTGAAAGATGA
Organism: uncultured Desulfosarcina sp.; assembly: GCA_963668455.2. GTDB lineage: Bacteria > Desulfobacterota > Desulfobacteria > Desulfobacterales > Desulfosarcinaceae > Desulfosarcina. Next base: position 229,361 of record CAXXOY010000003.1, on the reverse strand, counting down.
GCTGTCGCCGATTGACAATGCCTTTGAGCAATATGATAATTTGGTTTATAAGTTGCGATAACACCTTAAAATAGCGCCTGCTTGAGTTTTGCCGCGAGACGGCGTCTCCCTTCATAATTAAGATGCTCATTCGCTATAAATTCATGGTGGAAATATTCTTGGTCAAGAAGGGTGCTTAAATCCAGATACTTGATGTTTGAACTGGCTTCCATCTCACCGATTGCGTTGTTTATGATGCTCCGATTTGATTCCGTGATTTTTTTGAAAGGCTCTCCCACAAGCGTTGCACCGGCTTTATGATTTATTGGTGTTGCATACAGCAGGACATCTGAATTCGAACCCTTGAAATAGTCCACGATTCTTTTAAGATGCTGCAAAAGGCGATGCTCCGGGTGCAATTGATTCAGATAATGAAAAGTGAATATGTTTCGAAGTCTGCTGAACCGCATATCTTCGTCACTTCCGGGATTGGTCGCTTTTATTTTTTCGAACTGGGAAACTTTGTTCAGTTTGCTGATGTCATAATCAAGATCCATGTTCTGATAAGCTATGATTCGTTTTTCCATCGTTGAACGATAGTTTTCAGCATCGACAAAAATGGGCTTTTCTTTTCCGGTTTTGCTGAAAAAATCCAGTGCGGACAGTTCAAAGTCGAATTGATATGTCGGATTGAAAAACCATTGCGGGGAAAAGCTCCTCAGATTGATCGGAATGATCACTTTTTGAAAATCAATGCCTGATTTTTCGATTGCTTTTAAAAAATGGTAGAAAATTATTAAATTGTATCCGGCATCGTCGATAACCAATAGCTTAAAAGAATCTTCAAGTTGGACGTGAAGCAGCTGGCCTAAATTTTTTCTGTTTGAATCTTTTTTAGAAATGCTTGACATGACTGAATCGCCAAAGAATAGAATTGACGGATCACCTCGATGGTTATCTGAAAAATACTGCAATTTATAGAGATTGGGAAACGGGACTTTTTTGTTTCCGATGGTGGCATGAAGCTGGATATATTGTTTTTTCAAAATGCGCCCTGATTGCAAGTATTTCGGATTGATAACAACGCTTTTTAGAATTATTAAAACTATCATAAGTACGAGTTTAATGCAATATTTAACGCTGTTTATAATAGTCATTAAGTGCGGGTGAAAATGAAAAATACACCGATAATCGTTGTCTGTGGAATGAATCATTCGGGAACGTCATGTGTCGCTAAGTTTTTAATCGATCATGGCGCAGATCCGGGACTTTATGATTCGACCATTGAACCGCGTACGCCGTACATAAAGTATGAGAATACGCTTTTTAAGAATTGTTGCATCCATATGTGCAATTTCAGGGGGCTTGTTGCACCGGATAACAGTCTGGCTTTGTTTTTGGCGTATATAAACAAACGCAAGAACCATTCTCCTCTGCTGCTGAAGTATCCGAAAAGCGTCTTTTGTCTTAACCGGATCATGGGAATTATCGGAAAAGAAAGAATGCGCACGGTGTTCGTTCTTCGAAACACCATGGATGCCGTGGAAAGCAATGCGAGAAAGACCGGTGTTCCCAAACAGCAACTGTTAAAATACTATTATCAAACCTACAATGCCCTGTTGGCGTTTGAAGGACGGGTCTTGATAACCGCGTTTGAGCGAATCCGAGAAGGATTGGATACGGATATCCTGCTCACGTATTGTGGCCTTACAAGAACTGCTCAATAGATAACTTCCGGATTTTTGAAGATCTTTCTCTAAAAAATGAAATATTCGCTTGACAGGGTTTGCGAACGGTGTTCTACTGAAATTACTATCCATTCAGTGAATGGTCGTTTAAACATTTAGCACCGTGATCGATCCCTACTGATCCTCTCTGCGTTTCTCCTGCTTGATCTTTGCTCACGTTTCGCCATGCACCGGTGCTCCGCTGTAAAATCCTTAATGTTATGATATTTCAGTAAAAATATCAGCCCCCTGCTGTCGATGGATTGTTGGCGCACCAACCCGTTCCACACAAATTATACGATTAACGAAAGTTAAGACGCTTTTGACCGATTTTCGTGAAGAAGTGCTTATAGAGAATCCTTTATCCTTTAAAAAGATGATAAAGCCTTTTCATTTGACATTTTTTAATCCTACTCGGCAGTCGAGACTGCTTTCGGTTCTATTTTCAATTTCCGAGAATCCGGACGCCAGTCAGCATAAAATTGCCGGAACGACGAGCCTCAGCAGCAGCATGGTCAACAATTACATCAAGTTGCTGGAAAGGGAAGGGCTGATTTTTATAGAAGGCAACACCAATCGAACCAAGCAGTACAAACTCTCCAGTGAAGGGTTGGGGATGCTTAGACAGTCGCTGCTGGAGTATTCGGCGGAAATCGTCCGGCTTTATACCAGCGTCAAGGAAGAAGTCTCCAATATTTTAGAACAATTTTACCGTGATGGCATCCGGACCATTGTCCTTTTTGGTGTCGCGGAAACGGCGGAGATCGTATACGCCGCCGCCAAAGAGTTGCCCATTTCAATCATTGGCGTCCTGGATAGCGATCGCGCCAAGCAGGGGCGCCTTTTTAACGGACTAAAAATACAATCCCCCATGGTCATCAAGAAACTGCGGCCCGATGCGGTAGTGATTACTTCCTTCGGAAGACAGGAGGAGATTTATCAACAGGTGAGAAAACTCACCAAAAACAGCATTGAAATAAAAAAACTGCTCACGGTGTCAACGTGAGCAAAAACGAAAGTTCACAGTTTAAGAGAATTCGAGGAAATCCATATGATTGAACTGAAAGCATTGGATGGAAGCTACGATGGCGAAGCGGCACCGTTAATGATTGGCCATCGATGCATAGGCAGTGGGTTTCCCGTATATATCGTCGCGGAAATAGGCATTAATCACAATGGCTCCCTTGAAACCGCCTTGGCCTTGATCGACATCGCCAGGCAAGCCGGTTGTGATGCCGTGAAGTTTCAAAAAAGGTCGCCGGAGCATTGTGTGCCAAGTGGACAGAGAAACTTGCAACGCGATACGCCCTGGGGGCGACTGAGCTATATCGACTATCGACATCGCATGGAATTCAATCGGGAAGAATTCGATAAAATAGATGTTTACTGCAAGAAAAAAGACATCGCCTGGTTTGCCTCATGCTGGGATCTGCCTTCGGTCGATTTCATGAAGCACTACGACCCCATTTGTTACAAGATTGCTTCCGCCTGCCTGACAAACAACGACTTGATACGCCATATCGATAAACAGGGAAAAACGGTCGTACTCTCGACCGGTATGTCCACAATGCAAGAGATACGTCAAGCCGTTTCCCTATTGGACAGAATGCATCTTCTCCTGGTCCATACCACAAGCAACTATCATGGAAATCCCGAAGAACTGAATTTGTCGATGATTCGTACCTTGCAAGACGAATTTGACTGTAGCGTCGGTTATTCCGGCCATGAAGAAGGCATGGTCGCGACAATGGCAACCATCCCCCTGGGCACCTGTTATGTGGAGCGCCACATAACGCTGGACCGGAGCATGTGGGGCAGCGATCATGGCATCTCCTTGGAACCGCAGGAACTAACCAAAATGGTGCCGGATATCAGGCTGGTGGAAAAAGCCATGGGGGACGGAATCAAGCGGGTTTACGAAAGCGAGCGCGCCACCCTGGCAAAACTGCGCTGTAGCTAAATCCGGTTTCACGATTCGCCTTTGGCAATTGGATGTCTGCGTTTATCTGGTGGGTATCTATTCGCTTCTTTTAAGGGGTGTAATCGGCCAAGCGGAGCTATGCACAAAATTACTTATAACGACGCCTGTTTTATGATTGTGCGGCAATCATGAAAATTGCGATGATTGCCATAAACGATCCTGCCGGCACCGCCATTGAATTCACCAAGGCGATCAATCGTTACACGGATCATACCTGTCGATTGATCACCAAGGAAATCAGATACAATTTCATGTTTGAAAAGGATCTCCATTTACCATGGCTGGATGAGAACGGATGGGCGGAGGTGGAGATGTTGCTGAGCACCAGCGATGTTTTTCATTTTCACATGACCGCCGACGAGCATTTGTCATTGGGGCCTTTTAAACCGGTGGATTACCTGAAGGGCAAGGTTGTTGTTCATCACCATCACGGCCATCCGGATTTTCGTAAAAGCCCCGCTACGTTCCGGGATAAATACAAACGTCTTAACCGGCGCCATCTTCTGGTGAGCACACCGGATCTTTTAAAACTGCTTCCCCAGGCAAAATGGCAACCCAACCTGGTTCCGGTCGATGAGCCTTTGTACACGCCGGTGGAGGAAAAACCGGTTGAACCCCTCGTTATAAGCCACTCGCCAACCCGCAAGGACCTGAAAAATACGGACGAATTCATTGCCGCGGTGAGAGAATTAAAGAAGTCCTCGCCAATCCCCATCGAGCTGCGGTTGATCGAAAACACGGCCCACAAGGAGTGCCTCCGGTTGAAGAGAGAAAGCCATATCCTTTTCGATCATCTTCAGGGCTACTTTGGTGTCAGCAGCCTTGAGGGCCTGAGCCAGGGGCTTTGTGTGATGGCCGGCCTGGATGAATGGAATCGGCGGCATATTCAGGATTTTACCGGCGCGACAACGCTTCCGTGGATGCTTGCCAACACCGAAAACCTTCAGAGTCGCCTGAATGCCGCCGTTGTCGAACATGATTTTAGTGAGCAAAAGAGAACATCAAGAGTGTTCATGGAAAACCACTGGCACCCGCGACGGGTTGCCGAGCATTTGATCGAGACCATCGAACATGGCGATGCAAGCTGAAAGCAAAGGTTAAAAATCGATGAACATTTCTGGTAAGCGGTTTCTGGTTATCGGTGGCGGTGGATTTATCGGTTCCCATTTGGTGGATCTTCTTACAAAAGAGGATGTGGCTGAAATCCGTGTGTTCGATAATTTCACGCGCGGCAGTGAGGAGAATCTGGCCCGAGCCATCAAAGACCCCAGGGTCAAGATCTTCGAGTTGGGCGGCGAGCTCCTTCACCGCGATATTTTAAATGCGGCCATGCAGGGTATGGACGGCGTTTTTCACCTGGCCGCGCTCTGGCTTCTGCACTGCCATGAGTTTCCCCGATCCGCTTTCGAGGTCAATATCGGCGGCACCTTCAACGTCTTGGAAGCCATGCTGGTAAGCGGTGTCAAACGTTTGGTTTATTCCTCTTCGGCCTCGGTTTACGGAGACGCCCTGGAGGAGCCCATGACCGAGGAGCATCCTTATAACAATACCAATTTCTACGGCGCGACCAAGATTGCCGGTGAGCACATGTGTCGAGCCCTTCATCACCGATACAAGGGCACGGACAAGCATTTTGACTACACGGGGCTGCGCTACATGAATGTTTACGGACCGCGCCAGGATTACCAGGGTACCTACATTGCCGTGATCATGAAGATTCTTGACAACCTGGACAAGGGACTGCCGCCGGTGGTTTACGGTGATGGCTCCCAATCCTACGATTTCGTTTATGTGGGCGATTGCGCCCGGGCCAATGTCCTGGCCATGCAGTCCGACACCACGGACGCTTTCTATAACGTGGGCACGGGCATCAAGACCAGCATTAAGGAGCTGGCCGATCTGTTATTGGAACTGACCGGTTCAAACCTCCAGGTGGAATACAAACCCGGCGGCCTGACCTTTGTCAAGAACCGGGTGGGCTCTCCGGACAAAGCGCGAGAAGAGATCGGCTTTACAGCACGCGAGGAATTGAAACAGGGCCTTTTAAAACTCATCGATTGGCGCAGAAACCACAAGCAGGAAGTGGCCGACAGGCGCCTGAAAGCCAAGTGACTTGTACCGCATCCCCCTCATGAAGCCCTGGATCACAGACGCACTGAAACAGCGGGTTATAGACGTTCTGGACTCGGGGTATCTCACCGAAGGGCCCGTGACCCGCGAGTTCGAGCGCGCCGTGGCGGCGTTCACGGGGGCAAGACACGTGCTGGCAACGACTTCCTGCACCACGGGCCTGGAACTGGCCCTGCGCTGTCTGGACATCGGCCCGGGAGACGAAGTTCTCGTGCCGGACTACACCTATCCGGCAACTGCCGCGGTGGTGAACATCGTAGGCGCAACGGCCGTGCTGGTGGACGTGGACCCGGCCACCCTGCTCGTTGATTACGACGCCCTGGAGGAATCAATTACCCCCAAAACCAAGGCTGTCATACCCGTGTCCCTTTTCGGCAATCCACTGGATTGGGATCGCCTCAACACCATCAGGAATCGCCACAACCTATTCATGGTTGAGGATGCTGCCTGCGCCCTGGGCTCCTCGTATAAAGGACGAATGACCGGTGCATGGGGCGACATGGCCGTGTTCAGTCATCATCCGCGCAAGTTCATTACCACGGGGGAGGGGGGAACCGTATGCACTCACGATGACCGGTGGACTGCGTGGATGCATTCCTACAAACATTTTGGATTGGCCGGAGACAACGGCCGGGAGAACTTGGCTTTCGAGCGCATCGGCACCAATTACAAACTTAGCAACATCCTGGCCGCCGTTGGCCTCGAACAGATGGCGCTTGTTGACGAACTGCTTGCCGATCGAAGGCGTGCGGCCGAACGCTACTTGGAACTGCTCATGACCGTTCCGGGGGTTGCGTTGCCCACCATCACTCCCAATGGGAAGCACTCGTGGCAAAGTTTCTGCGTTCTCGTCGAGAACCGCGACGCGGTCATGGCCCGCATGCGTGAGGCCGGTATCGAGGTGCAGATCGGCACCTACGCCCTACATATGCACAAGGCCTTTGCAGATAATCCTTTGTGCCGGATCCAGGTGGGAATGGCCGGAAGCCGCGCCGCATACGAGCGCGTCCTGACCCTGCCGATGTATCATGCAATGAAAGAAGACGAACAGTGGGACGTGGCGGAAATCCTGGCCAGGGAAGTGGCTGTGTGCGGGCCATGAAGGTAAAATCGCTTGAGGAAAATAAACCGGTTCGTCGGACCGGCTGGAGACCCTATGTGCGGCATTTGCGGCATTTTTAATCTGGACGGTTGCCCGACCGATCCCGGCGTTCTCGGGGCCATGACCGCGACCCTGGCACATCGAGGACCGGACGGCGAAGGGGTTTGGATTGATGGGGTCGTGGGGGTTGGGCACCGCCGCCTGGCGATTATAGACCTTTCCGATGCCGGTGCCCAGCCCATGCGGCGCGGTAATCTGGTCATTACTTACAACGGTGAAATCTACAACTTCCAGGAGCTGCGCGATGAGCTGCAGGGTTTTGGTCATGGCTTTGTCTCCACCTCCGATACCGAGGTCATTCTGGCGGCATACGAGAAGTGGGGCGCCAGATGCGTGGAGCGCTTCAACGGCATGTTTGCCCTGGCCATCTGGAACACAAAACGCGGGGAGTTGTTTCTGGCACGGGACCGTTATGGCATCAAACCCCTGTATTACGCCTTTGCCGGCAGCACGCTGCTTTTCGGCTCTGAGCAGAAAGCCATCCTGGCCCATCCGGCCATGGAGCGCGTCATCGACCTGGAGGCCTTGCTGGAGTACTTCACCTTCCAGAATTTTTTTACGGACAAGACCCTGACCAGGGGCGTCCGAATGTTCCCGGCCGGATGCACGGCCCTGATGACCGCTTCCGATACCGGAAGGTCTCTCCCGATAACGCGGTATTGGGATTTTGACTTCAGGGAGCCCGAACACCCTCTTACACGTGAAGAATACATCGAGGAGTTGGACTTCCTGTTCAAGCGGGCCGTCAAACGACAGCTCGTAAGCGATGTGGAGGTTGGCGCCTATCTCTCCGGCGGCATCGACTCTGGAGCCATCACCGCCATTGCCGCCCGGGACATTGCCTGCATGAAGTCCTTTACCTGCGGCTTTGACCTGCGTTCGGCCTCGGGCATGGAATTGGGCTGCGACGAGCGCAGCATTGCCGAGTACATGTCCTACCTGTTCAAGACCGAGCATTACGAAATGGTGCTCAAGGCCGGAGACATGGAACGCTGTCTGCCCAAGCTGGCCTGGCACCTGGAAGAACCCCGGGTTGGCCAGAGCTATCCGAATTTTTATGCGGCCAAACTGGCCTCGAGTTTCGTCAAGGTGGTTCTGGGCGGCACAGGCGGTGACGAACTGTTTGGCGGATACCCCTGGCGCTATTATCGCGCCACCGTGTGCGACGATTTTGAGGATTATATAGATAAGTACTACCATTTCTGGCAACGTCTCATCCCCAACCGGTTGATCAGGGAAGTCTTCGCACCTGTCTGGGACGAGGTTAAGCATATCTGGACCCGCGACATATTCCGCGATGTTTTCGGTGAGCACAAACGCATGCCCTGCACGCCGGAACAGGCCGTGAACAACTCCCTGTATTTCGAAGCCAAGACCTTTCTGCACGGGCTGCTCACCGTGAAGGACAAACTGTCCATGGCCCACGGTCTGGAGGGCAGAGTCCCTTTTCTGGACAATGATCTGGTCGATTTTGCCATGCACCTGCCTGTTTCCATGAAGCTGGGCAATCTTTCGGAGGTGGTGCGCTTAAACGAAAACGAGCCCGGGCCCAAGGTGAAAAAGTACTATCAGAAAACTCGTGACGGGAAAATGATACTTAGACAGGTGCTTGGCCGTTATGTGCCGGAGAACATCTCCAACGGTGTAAAGCAGGGGTTTTCGGCGCCTGATGCAAGTTGGTTCAAAGGGGAGAGTATAAAATACGTGGCCGACACACTGATCAAGAATAATGCCTCGATTTACGAGTTGCTGGACAAGCATACCGTGCGCTCCCTGGTCATGGAACATTTGGAGGGACGGGAGAACAGGCGTTTGCTGGTGTGGTCTCTGCTCAACGTGGAACAGATGCTGAATGGCTTTCTGTATCAGGAACGCGTTGTCGTGAAGGAGACATGCTCATGATACTCGGGTTCGTGTCCGATTCGCACGGCTGCGTGGAGGCTCTGGACAAGGCGTTGGATGTGCTGCGTCGGTCCGGGGCGGACCGAGTCTACCATCTGGGCGACAGCATCGGGTATTTCCCGGGCTGGGCCGCCGCCGACAGTTTGCGAGAACTTGAAGTGCCATCGCTACGGGGCAACCATGAAGCCATGCTTCTCAGTCCGGGGCCCAAACCCGAGTTGGATGACGTGTGCGCCATCGGCCAGGCCCGCGACGAGGCCACGTCCGACCAGATGGACTGGGCCGCCTCACTGCCGGTAACTCTGCGCTTCGAGGAGCACGGCCGGCAAGTGATCATGATGCACGGCTCCCCGCGTGATCCGGTATGGGAGTATGTCCAGCCCGACGCCCCCCTGGACGGCTATGCCGTGGAGGAGGCTAGGGCCGTGGTCATGGGGCATACGCACCGTTCCTGCCTGCGCTGGTGCAAGGGCGTCTGTTTTATGAATGCCGGCAGTTGTGCCCTACCCAGGGACGAGGAGCAACTGGGATCGGTCTGCGTATGGGATACCAAGGAGCAAACAGGGCGGATTCTTAAGTTCACGGTGGGGCGGGAAGCCCGTCTCGCTGCCACCCGCACACCGGTGCACTCCCAAATTCAACAGCGCATTGAAACCCTGCCATTATGAATTCGCTATGAGAAAGCATATGTCGCGGAACATGATCAGGGTTCTTGTCACCGCCGTCGGAGGCGCCGGCCACGGCGAGCAGATAGTTAAAGCCTTAAGGCTTGGGGCACTGGAATACAGCATTTTGGGCGCGGATATCACACCGCAGTGCTCAGGGCGGGCCTTGGTGGATGGGTTCGCCATACTCCCTCCCGCAGGGCATCCCGAATATTTGGAATGCTTGTTGGAGTTAGCCTCAGCAAAAGATATCCAGGTTCTTTTTCACGGTTGCGAACCTGAAATGACGCTTTTCTCTAAAAACAGAGCACGCATTGAAGCCAGCGGCGTTTTTGTGCCGGTAAATCCACCACATGTGCTGGAAATTTGCCAGAACAAGGTGCGAACCAACGCCAGACTACAAGAGTTAGACTTCAACCCACCAAGGTTTTGCGCCATTGAGTGTGTGGAGGACGCGGACTTGGTTGATTTTCTGCCTGCAGTGCTCAAACCCTCCGTCGGGGGAGGGGGGTCCAGGAACGTCCATGTGGCGCAGAATAGGGAAGAACTGGAGATGTTCGTGCGCTACTTGCTGGGCTACTGCCCTCGTGTTTTGGCCCAGGAGTATGTGGGGAGGCCCGAGGCGGAATTCACGGTAGGCGTTCTGCTCGGCCGTGATGGGAAACTGTTGAATTCCATCGCAGTCCGCCGCCTAGTGAAGAGCGCTATGAGCACTCGTCTGCAGGTGCCTAACAAAACAAACCGCAAGGATTTAGGTGAGCAACTGGTCATCTCCAGTGGCTTCAGCCAGGGCGAAGTGGGTAAATGGCCTGAGATCACCCGCCCTTGTGAGGAGATCGCCCTTAGTTTGGGAGCTCAGGCACCGGTAAATATACAATGCAGACTAGTGGATGGTGTGGTCAAAGTTTTTGAAATAAATCCTCGTTTTTCCGGGACCACCTCCCTACGGGCCATGGCAGGATACAACGAACCTGATGTACTCATCCGCCGTGATGTACTGGGAGAAACGATTATGCCGGGTTTTTACTACAAATCAGGAATGGTTTTGCGGTTACTGCGCGAGGAGTGGTTTGATACAGCACCAGCCATAGAAAACCAAGAGAATTCTTAGTTATGAAAAAAATATTCATTGTCAATGTCCGCAAAGACGCATCCGGTTTTCTGCCAATGGAAGAATGTTTTCTCGCTACCTGTTTGGTCGAAATGGGGGTGAATGAAGTAGAAGTCCGTTCGGTATTTCCTGAAGAAATTCAGGCTTGCGCAGATGAATATGGTAGTATTGGCAAGGGTGATGCCATAGTACTGCTTTGGGAGAATGCATTTTATAAGAGTGTTCAGACATTACTTGAATATTTCGACCTGGCAAAAGCTATCAGGGATCAATCCTACATCTTTCTAATCGCTGGCGGATATTGGGCATCTACGTTGCCACAATATTATCCTGAACAATTCTCTTCATTCGATATGATTATGGATGGTTTTTCCATTCCAAAAGTTGCTGAGGTTTTACACAAAATAGCAAAGGGCGAGATTTTAGCATCCAGACTGGATGTCCGTGGGGAAGTTGACTTCAATGCTTGGAAACTTGAACTTAAGTGGTGCTCGACTTTAGAGAAATATAAGTGCAACAGCTATCTTTCAGGATACCGAACGACATTCGGTTGTCCGTTTAATTGCTACTTTTGTTATAATAATACACTGCAAACTATGGAATCAAGATATTCTGAACGTAGTTTGGATTTAATCTGCGGTGACTTAGAAGAAATTAAAAACTATTATGGAAATATTCCGATTCAACTTAAGGACAGAAACTTTTTTTTCAATAAAGAACGAGCATTTCAAATCATGAAACTGCTAAGCGATTATGGATTTCCTGTTGAGAGCAACATTGATGTAACTGTCAAAGATGCCAGTGAAGATGTTTTTGCTAATTGTGCTCAATATGGAATCGGCAATATGTTTTTTGGTCTGGAGAGCTTTCATGCAAGCTCTCTAAAGTGTTTTAATAAAGTATATCCGATTGAGAAGTTGGAACAAATTTTCGCACTGGCGGATAAGTATGAAATTGCCTTGTCCGGTTGTATATTATTGGGACTTCCTTGGCAGTCGACAGAGAGTATATGTGAAGATGTTGAGCGTGCTTTCAGTTACATGAAAAATTATAAGATGCTTCGCATTAATATCAACAGTTATAGCCCACTCCCAGAAACCACCTTGCAACGTAAATACTTTCCGGACGTTTTTTCGAAGTTCAGCCTTGAGGAGCTTTATGACATATATAATTTCCGTATGGATCAGGATTTACAATTCAGGCTTTACGGTTCGGTATTCAAGGACTTTAATTTTGAGAAACTACGAGCCCACGCTCTATCCATGAACAGTATCAGCATCCTTGAACATTACCACATCCCAAAGGTTTTACATCCTTTGATCGCCCCGATCAAAGAGCTATTGCATGACAATGTGATGCACTCCAGTGAGGATAACGCCATTAACCGTTATCTAACGCCGAAACGGATCACTGAGACCAGGCGCAGTATCACCCGTATTTGCATAGAATTGAAACAGATTTTCGGGAGCTTCCAATCATAATGATCGAATTGTTTTTAATTCTCACGTTGGGTTTCGAACTTCGTTTCGTTTTTTTGAGTGGTTATGCAACAGACGACATGGTGCATTTGGCTTTCGTAAAGCTTAGACGACACAAGAATTCGCCCTTTGACAATGAACCACCCGACTCGGTCATCCCTGGACGGTTCGGTTACCCCATGCTTGCACATTGGGTCATCAGCCTATTCCCAAGGAAAAGCTGTAAAGCTGCGGGCAAGCTGCTCAACATCGGTTACGACTTGGTTCTGGTGGCCGGAACTTGGTGTGTCGCACGAGTCTGGTTGCCCGAATTGCCGGGGTTGTTTTTTTCCCCGGCAGGGCTTGCCGCTTTAACGGTGGCAACTTCGCCATGCCTGCTGCCTATCACCGCACGCATGAAGTCCCTTGGCGCTCGATCCATGGGCAATGTTCTGTTTGCGGGGCAGATGTTGATTCTGTGGCAATGTATGGAAGGGAGCTGCTTGGTTTGGGGAATACTTGCCGTTTTGCTGGGCCTGGCGCTCTTGGCCAGCTCGCAATTCGGGCTTCAGGCCATGGTTCTGTCCCTGCCGTTTTTATCCCTGTTCACCTGGAACTGGCTGCCGCTGGTCCTGCTGCTGACAACTGGAACACTCGCTGCTGCAGCCTTTTTTTGCCCTTTCAGCGTTTGCCAGGGCCTTCGCGACAACATCCTCCATCTCTATGAGCACAAGTACTGGTACTGCCGCAATGCCGAATATGGCACCACGGCCATGGGCCGAAACCGACTGCGGGATATATTTTCCCTACCGCGTTTGTGGCAGGAAAACCGCGATTTGTTTTTCGGAGTGATCTTTCGTCGAAACAGCTACCTGATAGCCCTCTATTCGTTCCCCTTGTTCTGGGTGGTGTTGTTCGTCGCAACCGACCCGGATTACGCCACGCCCCATGGACTGTCTTGGTTCGGAGCATGCTCCACGTTTGCCCTGACGTGCGTATTCCTGCTGACCTCCCTGAATCGTTTTTCTTTTCTGGGCCAAGCTGAGCGTTACTTTGAGTACGCCGTGCCCATGGCGGCCCTGGTACTCGCGGCCGGGGTCAGCCGCGGATATATAGCGATGGGCACAGCTGTGACAATTTTGGCCCTTCAAGTGGTCATTTTATTGGCCAATCTTGCCTACACCAATTTCGCGAGCATCAAAAAATCGCTTACTCCTGAAGCTGCAGATGGTGTGGTTGATTATCTCAATTCACATTCAGGACTTCGGATTTTGACCATTCCCATGAAGCTCAGCTCTTACTATTCATATGCTTGTGATTCCGACAATTTTTATTATTTCAAAATTGTACTTCATGAAAAGTATGGCATGAGGCATCGTGATGAAGAAATGCCATGGCTGGAATCACCGTGCACGGACTTGTCCGTATATGTTGAGCGCTACGACATCAATACAGTTATTGTGCAACATTCTTTTTTATCAAAAATTAAGGAAGAACGCGATGTTGAATATCTATTCCAAGGATTTGCAAAAGTGTTAGAGTATCAGGATTACACTATATATAAACGCGAACGCTAACAATATGGTGACTCCCGCAGCATGTTGCGTAACAGTGTTCAATGTTACAAAAGAAGAGAACCAACATGACTGATTGCATGACCCTTAAAGCCCAATTTGTGGAACGATATTTTAAAAACCATGAAATCTCGCATCGAAATTGGGCACGAAGAAGAGGACACACCCTGGACCGGGTAGTGGTCCAAATCCCTGCCCGCTCAGGCTCCACCAGGTTAAAGGACAAGAATATCCTGGAATTGGGTGGCCATCCGCTGTTGGCGCACGCCATCATGGTGGCATCCAAGTTGCGACATGTGCATAAGGTCGTTGTCAACACTGATTCCGCCAATTACGCGGCCATTGCGGAAAGTTACGGCGCGGAAGTTCCCTTTCTCAGGCCTGCTGACTTGGCAAAAGAGAAATCTCCTCTTTCCTGGGCTACCTACTACCTAATACGTCATTTTGTTGATGCTGAATATCCCATACACGCGGTAATCACTCTCATGCCCACCTCGCCCTTTCGCAATATTTCTCAGATGCAACAAATGGTAGATTCATTATTGAAATACGGTGCAGCCTATTCTGCGTTCCGTGCCAATGCTTTCTCAAATGCATATTCGGATAGTAGTGGCGGCACAATTCAATTAGTAACACATGACTCGTTGGCAGATTCTTGTTGCTGCAAGACCCTTGGCAACTTCTCGGGGAATTTTCTGATCAAGGATTATGTCAAATGCGCGTTTCATTTCATCAGCAATCCAGTCGAGCTGATAGATATCGATACGGAACTAGATTTGGAGCTTGCCAGAGATGTAATGGAAAACGGACTTTACGACTTTGGATATGATCATGCACGTTTTCATTCATGCTAGCGTTGAAACACCACGCACGGCCTCTTTGCTCAGTCATCGAGAATTGGCAAAGGCCTTGTGCAACTGGACGTGTCGGCTCGTCCAACAAACCTTGGTTTCCGCTACCATTACTCTCCTTGTGCCCGGCTACGGCAAGGATGACGGCTTGCGGAATCTAGTGGAAAACGTCTTGGCCGGGAGCGTGCCATGGTATGAACTGGCACGCAATCTCAATGCGGACAAGGACCCGCTTCTTATCATTTCCCCTTTTGACGGGCACCTCTCCCAGGCGCGTTTGCATTTTTTCGTACGCCAACTGCTCGAACTTCCTCCGCCAGGAGTGGCCTGTTCGACATGCAAGGTGGACCGAAACGTAAACCCGCATTGGCTCAAATCCGTACCCCAGAATGGTTGGAAAAACGGAATAACAATCGTCGACTGGGGCCAACAGGACGCCGCTTGCCTTCGCCACTTCAATGCTAACGGCGCGGAAGAGAAAAATACCGTTTGCGGCAGTCAATATTTGCCGGACCTGTATATGAAGGATCGCGCTCTGTTTGGAATAACGGGCGAGTCCCGACAGAGGGCAACTTTTATCAACATTCCCTATGCTCCCGAGGAGGATGCTTCTCTGCCTCTTTGTTACCGGTTCAGTCTTTTCAATTTGCATCCGGAACAGAAGCTGGCAATTGAAGAGGGATTTACCTCGGCCATGAGCAAGAGTTTTGATAATACTCTATGAAGGAAACCTTGGATGAATGGTCGCGACCATAAACCAACGACTGTAGTCGATCATCGAGCAGAGTTTTTTCAGAGGGGAAGATCATCCAGCTTAAACCCCTGATCATGAGCGGCGGCCTGCAAAGGCCCGAGGCCGAAATGCTCGCGAGCAGTTCCGGCAACCACTACTACCGTGCGAGGCTCGGCCTGCTGCAATGGCATCCGAAGCGGGAAACCGTCCTCATCGATTACGAAACGCCGCCTAAGGCCCGGCCGGACAAAGATCCGGGTATCCGCTTCACGGCCATGACCCTGCATGGCGACGCCCTTTACCTGTGTACCGGTACCGAGGTTTTCGTGCTTCGCTGGCCGTCGCTGGAACCGGCAGCATACGCCACGCACCCCCATTTTAATGATATTCACCACGTCTGTCCGGTGGGAGACGAACTTGCCGTCGTTTCCACCGGGCTGGACATGGTTATTTTTTTGAACCTGGAAACCCTCAAGCCCGTCCGATACGTTAACGTCACGGGGCGGGAAACCTGGTACCGGTTCGATCCCGGCAAGGACTGGCGCAAGGTTCACACCACCCAGCCCCACGATGCGCATCCCAATTTTGTTTTCTCGACCCGGGGCCGGACTTGGGTCACGCGCTGCCGAACTTGCGATGTCATGTGTCTGGATGAATCAACGGAGGTGGTCTCCCTTGGCGAAAGCAAGGTGCATGATGGCGTCGTACATGACGGTCATGTCTTTTTTACTGCCGTCACGGGGGAAATTATTGTTTGCGATGCCGGTAGTCTGCGCGAAATCGATCGTGTATCCCTTACCGCCATGGAAGACGACAATCTGCCGATGGGATGGTGTCGCGGCCTGTGTGTGGACGGCGATGTGGCTTACGTGGGCTATACCACACTGCGCACCACCAGATGGAAAGAAAATGTTGAACAGTTTCTTAACGCCCGCACCGGTGAATACATCCAGGTCCGGCCCACCCGCGTTTGCGCCTATGACTTGAAGCGGCGCTGCAAAATCGGGGAGTACGTGCTGCCGCGTAGCTCTCTGGGAGCAATTTTTGGGCTGCTGCCGTGTACGAAAGCGCATGGGGTCAGACCAAAACACCTGAGTCCGGAGGCGCCATGAAAGTTACCTTCTGCCTCCATGACCGGCCGTATTATGTGGGGGGGGCCCAACGCGGGCCTGAGAAGGCTTTTGCCCGATTTAAAGGCGCGTGGCGTTGACGTACGCGTCCTGTCCCTGATGTTTGACAACCCCCTGCAATGTCCCACTCTGGCCTATCTGCGCAGGCAGAGCATTCCCTGCACCATCACCCATTATCACGGAACCACCGAGGAACGCGTTCGCTGGCTGTTGGCCATGCTGCGCAAGGATCCCCCCGACGTGTTCGTGCCCAACCTTATGGTTGCAGCCTATTTCGCAACCCCCTGGGTGCGTGGCGCAAATATTCCATGCGTGGGCGTTATTCGCTCCAGCGACCGGTTCCATCTGGAATTCATCGAGACCTTCGGCAACGGGTTCCCCGAATTTCGGCAGGACGCGTTTGTCTGCGTATCGGAATTTATGCGCGCCAAGACGCGCGAGATGGCGCCCCAGGTGCCCATTGTCAGGCAGATAGGATCGAGCCCGGGGACCCCGTCGGGAGTCGCCAAGGCGCCTGGAAAGGGATCCTTGCACATGGCCTATCTCGGTCAGATTGTGGAGCATCCCAAGAATATCAGTACCGTGATCCGCGCCTTCTGCCGGGCCGCGCGAGAGGTCCCGGGCGTAGCGGGAACGATTTACGGTCACGGCAAGGACTGGGATTTGGCCAGACGAACGCTGGCGGAAAACGGACAAGATGTGCCCGTGAGCCTTGCCGGCCGCGTGGACAGCGAGAAACTGGCCGCCATGCTGCACAATCATCACACCATCACGCTTTTTTCCGACTATGAGGGCCTTCCCCTGGCACTTCTCGAAGGCATGTCCGCCGGGCTCGTCCCTGTTTGCACGCCCACCGAAAGCGGCATCCCGGAACTGGTCCTTCCGGGAAAGACCGGTATCATGGTTGAGAACAGCGAGGACGCTTTTGTGGCCGCCATCCGACACCTGAGAGAAAATCCGGAAACCTGGGAGCGCTTGTCCCGGGGCGCCCGTGAAAGGATCGCGGCCTTATACAGCCGGGAAGCATGTGCCGAGAAATGGGTGCAACTGCTCTCGGAACTTAAGGGCTCCCTGGGGAAGATAAAGCGGGTCGCCATCCCCACGCGCCTGAATCTGCCTCCCGCCGGCTGTATCTGCCGCGAGGACGACAGGGCCTCAACGGTGCAGGCCTTTGGTATTGCGGCACGCAGTTGGGTCGGCGGGTACCGTCCCATGGATGACGGCACCAGACGTTTCCTGTCTCCCCGTTGCGTGCCCGGGAATATTGACCGTTACATCAACCGCCGCGCCATCCTGCGCGTCCTTAAAGCCAATCTGCCGATGCTGTCGGGACGTGTCCTGGACGTTGGTGCGGGGTATGCGCCTTATCGGCCCCTGTTCCAGGAACGGCCGGAAGTGATCGACTATCGAACCGTGGACATGGCAGGTGGCCTGTATGAGCACTCCGCACCGCCGGACTTCGTCTGGGACGGCCGGAGCCTCCCTTTGGAAAACGAATCGGCAGACAGTGTAATTCTCACGGAGGTGATCGAACATTGCGATGCCCCCGGGGATTTGATTGCCGAATGCCACCGTGTGCTGTCCCCGGCAGGAATGCTGTTTCTCACCGTTCCTTTCCTCTGGCCCTTGCACGACGTTCCGTACGATGCCTATCGCTATACCCCGTGGACGCTTGAGCGGCTATTGTGCGAGGCAGGATTTCAGGTCCCCAAAATTAACGCCTTGGGCGGCTACGAGGCCGCATTGGGGCAGATGCTGGGCCTGTTTTTAAGGCGCCGTTCCCGGCGTCCCATGTATACCCGCTGGATCAGGCCCGTGGTGTCGATGCTGGCCGCGCCTATCATCGCCCTGTTGGCAAGGCTGGATCATCCCCCGCAGGAATTCAGGGAGGGGCAAATGGTCACCGGGCTTTGGGCGTTGGCCGAAAAGGCCGGGGATGCGCCATGAGCCTCCCGCGCGTGTGCCTAGCACACCCCAACCCAGGCCCGGTTTGCGAACCCTTCATCCAACAGCTCATCGATCGATTGCCAAACGTCTGTGACGTTCTCTATGGCGGGCACATGCCCTGTTTTCAAGGCTCTGGAAACCCCTTGGGAGATAAGGCCCCCGACATCTTGCCGCCTGCGTTCGCCACGGATGGCCGGCCGGCCACCAACCGGCAAAAGCGTCATTTCAATGACCTGAAACACCATCTTGCCCATCTGCGACCAGATGTGCTGTTTGCCGAATACGGACCGACGGGGGTGGCCGTGGCCGAAGCCTGCCGGCAGCTTGATATTCCAATGGTGGTCAAGTTTCACGGCTACGATTGCTCGGTACGCAAAACCATTGAAAAATACCGGCATGGGTACGAACGGGTTTTCGGGCAGGCGGCGGCCGTTGTGTGCGTTTCACAAAGCCAGGCTCGGGCGTTGAAGAATCTTGGCGCCGAGCCACGCAAGCTTTTCGTGGTGCCCACCGGTGTGGATGAATATCTATTCAAAGCGGGCAATCCGGCAATGGCAAGGCCGCACATCGCGGCCATGGGACGTTTTGTGAACAAAAAGGCTCCGTACCTGACCCTTCTGGCTTTCCGGCAAGTGGCGGCACAAGTGCCGGAGGCGGTTTTGACCATGGCCGGGGACGGCCCTCTCCGGGAAAGCTGCCTCAGATTGTCGGGTGCTCTGGGCCTGTCGGATCGCATCAATTTTCCAGGGCGGCTGGAGCGCGACCGGGTGATTTCGATGTTTGCCGTCTCGCGTGCTTTTGTGCAGCATTCCGTCACCGCCCTGGACGGCGACAGCGAAGGTACCCCAAACGCGATTCTCGAGGCCGCCGCCTCGGGCCTGCCGGTGGTGGCCACTGCGCATGCCGGCATTCCGGAGGCCGTGCTGCATGAAGAAACCGGTCTGCTCTCAGCGGAACAGGACGTTGCGGCCATGAGCGCCAATATGCTGAGGCTTCTACTCGATCCATGGGAAGCGACACGCATGGGCAGGCGCGGGCGTGAGCACATTGTTGAGAATTATAATCTATTCAGAAAGTTGGAAATGCTCAGTACCATTTTTCAGAAAGCCGCTAACGCATAGGAGTCGTTTTGCACGCCCTTGCTCCGACCGCCATCGTTCCGGTACGTCCCCTTTCTCCGGTTGATCCGGCCCTTCTGAAGTTCAAGGGTGAATATTTGCTGCCCAAAATGCTGCAAAGCCTGCACGACCAGGGCCATGTCTCCCAAATCATTTTGTCTCTTTCAGGGGTGGTATCTCAGACCATTCAAGATCGACTGGCGGCATGGGGTTTGGAATTGCATGTCTCGGCATCGGATTTTCCTCAGATTCGTATCATGGAAATCATGAGGTCCTTGAAGCTGAACACGGCAGTGGTGTTGACGCCATACAGTATGCTCCTCGATGGTCAGATTCTGGAACAGGCCTGGGAAGGCGTTTTGCAGGGGGATGCGGACGCAATTTCTCCCGAGGACGTCATTGCCTCCAAATTTTTCATCGTTCTCAATCGTTTCGCGGCCGAGGCACTTCAACGGTTTGACGATTATCCGATGCCGCCCTTTGCCTTTCCCGGAAAGCTCAAGGACAGCAAGGTCAGGATCGAAACCATCGCAGGCCTGGAAACCAGCGCGGAACAATTTCTCTGGGAGCTTATTTACGGAGGAGAACGCTCGATGCTTCCCGGAGAAATTCTCGGGCCCTGGATTGAAAACACTCCTCCCGACAAACGGCATAAGACCAAATCCTTCCACAGGCTTTTGCGGAGCATCCATGGACTGGAACAATGGCAGGATCTGGAGCCTTTTCTGGAACGGCTTAAACCTTTCCAACCCGTCAAACGCCTGGCCATGATGGTCAACTATTTACGTAGAATCGATTCTCATATTCCCAAAGGGGGGCGATTTCTGGAAATCGGTTACGGCAGGACACCCATCACGGCCTGTTTGCTTTCGCGCCTGTTCGATTCGGGAATCGCCCTGGAACCTTTCAACCACAACGATGAAGGTTTCGCGGCGGCCTTGGCGTTTTTCGAACATTTGTCTCGCCACTGTCCCATCCGGCTTGTATCCAATCACACCTGCGACACGGACCGAAAGCCCTGGGGGCGTGTTGCGTTCCACCAATCCCGGGTTGAAGACTTGGATCTGCCGACAAATTCAATCGATTTTTGTACGTCACGCATGGTTTTCGAGCATGTGGCGGATCCCGAAACATTGTCTCGTGAACTCTATCGCATCCTCAAACCGGGCGGGAGCATGTTGCATGAAATCGGCTTCAATGACCACGAGGATTTGTCGAGTATCAATTTTGCCTTTCTCCGCCACTCCCGCGAGGAGTGGGCACCAATGGGAAAGGGCACCAATTTATGGAGAATTTGCGATTTCGTGGCCTTATGGAAAACCATTGGCTTCAGGGTCGACATTCTGATTCGCGAGCAGCGGCATGCGCCGCCCGCGTTCCTTCACCCTTCCTGGAAAAATTACGTCGAGGACGACTTGTATTGTTACTTGGCCCTGATTCGCGCCACCAAACCCTCAATGGAGATGGCACATGACCGGTGATCTGCACCCCAAACACTTCCATGTCCTCATTCCTTGTCATAACTGTGAGAATTACATCGGCCCCTGTCTGGAATCCCTCCAGGCCCAGACTTTCCAGAATTGGAGCGCTCTGGTGACCGACGACGGCTCCACGGACGCCACGGTCGAGAAGGTTAAGCCCTTTCTCGCCGATCCGCGTATCAGCATGCGCCGTGGCGAGAAACGTCAATATCTCATGGGCAACACTCTGGCGGGATTGCACACCCTGGACCATGCACCCTCGGACGTGGTGGCCATTCTGGACGGGGATGATCTACTGATGGTCAGTGCCCTGGAAACCCTGTGGGACCGACACATGGCCGGGTACGACCTTGTGTACACGGATGAAGAAATCCAGGACCAACCCCATTCCATCGGAAGGGCGCCCATTGGTTCGGTGAGTATCCGGGAACAATTGTGGTGCTTTTCTCAGCTGCGTTCTTTCAAAGCGTATCTGTTTCAGCTTTTAAGTGATGGACATTTTAAAAATCCGTTAACCGGCGGATATTTCCGGGCCGCCGGGGATCTTGCGCTCTATCTGCCCATGGCCGAGTTGGCCGGGTTTGAAAAGATATGCTTTGTCCCGGAAAAGCTCTATTATTACCGCGTACACGAGAGCTGCAACTTCAAAGTGATGCGTGAGGAGCAGCTAAGCAACAACCGCTTCATCCGTTCTCGCCCCGCACTGGCCCGCCAGAGGGTGTATTTCGATCACACCCTGGACTTGGCCCATGTGGACAAAGCCGGGTTGCCCGACCTGGCCCGGGAGACCCGCGACCGTTTCCCAAAGCCGCGGACGGTGTGCCTGCGCCACCATATCTTTCCCGAAGAACAGGATGCCTGGCGCGCCTATCACGATTTATGGATTGAGGAAGGCGTGTTTCTATCCGGCGTTGTCTCGGCAAGAGTCTCCGCATGACCCATTTTAAAGCGCTCACCGCACTAAACACCCGCCTTAACGATTTTTTCGTCATGCACAACACGGAAGAGGTTATCACCTATCCAAAACTGTTGACGCTGACCACCACCCTGCGCTGCAACTACCGCTGCTGGATGTGCTATCAAAACGCTTTTGAAGGGGAAATGGATTGGCGGATCGTTGAAAATTTCTCGCACATCCTGCCATTTGTGCAGACCTTGCAGCTGTTTGGCGGCGAACCGCTCATGTACTCACGCATTGAGGACCTTTTCAGCCTGGCCACGGACAGTGAATGTGAGATTCAGGTCATCACCAACGGCTCGTTGCTTACGAAAAAGAAGCGCGATTTCATTCTGGCCAACAACACGAGTCAGGTGAAGATCAGTCTGGAGGCTGCCACCCAGCCCACCTACGCATCCATACGTGGCGGTGAGCTGGAAACGGTATTGGAGAAAATTGAAAAACTTATCGGGGCGCGTGAGGGCAGAAGGCCGCTATCCCCGGAAATACAGATTAACTTCGTGGCCATGAAACGCAATATCCGGGAGCTGCCTGCCCTGGTGGCGCGGGCGGCGGAAATCGGTGTGGATTCCATTCTCGTGCTTTACCTGAATTGCGGTCAACGGGAAGATCTGGTCCGGGAGTCGCTTTTTCTGCATCAGGAACTCTCAGACGAGTACATGCAAAAAGCCATTGAAACGGGAAAACGATCCGGCGTATGCGTAACCATACCCGGTTTTTTTTCCAAAAATCTTGAAGATCCGACTCTTGACCGCACCTGCCATAGCCCCTGGAAGAATTGTCTGGTCGATATGAACGGCGGTGTGGCCTTTTGCTGCGGGGGGGCGGGAACCCTGGGCAATATTGTGGAAATGCGTTTCGACGACATGTGGCATGGAGAGAAGATCACCACCTTTCGGCGCCTGGTGAACACGGTGGACCAGCCTTTATGCTGCCGGACGTGCAGGGTAAAGGGGCGCAATCACAGGGATCCCTCTTTTCATATCCGCAGCGAGAAATTGCTCCGCCAATTTTGCGGCGCTGAAAATTAAACAAGCGAATTGAAAACACCATGTTCCATCGGCAAATCATCTTTCCCCAACAGAAAAATGCCTATTACCATGTTCCATCCATTGCCGTGGCGCCGGATGGAAGTATCCTGGCATTTTGCGAAGAGCGCTGGTTCTCGCCTTGCGACAATACTGGGGAGTGTCACATCGTCATGAAAAAGAGCGTGGATGGCGGAGACACCTGGAGCAAACTGATTCATCTTCATAAAAAAGCGGGCGCCAAATATCATATGGGCTCGGCCGTGACGGTTCCCCGGGCGAGGGCGGTGCTGCTCATGTGCGGGGGCGGCTGGTTGAAAAGCCTCGATAACGGGGAATCCTGGCAGGCATGGAGGCCGACGATTCATAAAAACGATGGCATGGCCGGCACCAGCACCCATGGTAGCGCGCCGGGTGTGGTCCTACAATATGGAATGCATAAAGGCAGAATCGTGTGGCCGGCCCGGACCATTGTTTCCAGCGACGGATACGATGATCGAAGCATTCCGGATCGTCGTGAAAAGTGCTACAGCACCTGTTTTTACAGCGACGATAAAGGAGAAACCCTTCATACCTCCAACGCGTTTCTTAAAGGAACCGGTGAGGCCTGCCTGGCCGAGCGACTCAACGGAGAGATCTATTTTAATGCCCGGGCCTATTTTAATGACGGCCGGCGCCGGACAGCGGTCAGTCACGATGGGGGAGGGCGTTTCATGGAAACCGAGCCGGCGGACGATCTGCGGGAGATCGCCCAGGGGTGCAATGCCTCCATGGTGCGCTATCCCCAACCGCGGGGTGGGGGGCACGATATCTTGTTATTTGTAAATCCCGACACCGCCGGACCATACCGTGAGCATGGGGCAGTGCATGTCAGCCATGACGGCGGCCGAACCTGGCCCATTAAAAAAGAAATCGGTCACTGGGGGCAATGGTTCGATTATTCTTCCATGGCAGTCACTAACGATGGTTCGATTTTGGTGATGTACAAAACAACGCCCACCATGCAGGGAATTCCCTCATCCCCGGATGGGTGCTGTTCAATGGCCTTGGCCATGTTCGACCTTGGTTGGATCGATTCATGATGGCCAACTTGCAACAGGAAAACTGAAAATGAGTAGATAATTCACCCATCCAAAACCGTTGGACATCTCCCCAAAAAGGCCATGCATACGTGCATGGCCTTTTTTGGTACGGTATTCGCAGTATTTAACGAACGGAACCTCTAAATCTTAAAAAGTGCCGTTAATACGGACTTTTGTACGAAGCACAACCAGTGGGTTGTCAAATACATGTCGTTGATTTGTCGTCATGATGACGGTCTGTACAAATCAAAGGGACAAGCTTTACATCCTCGATACCGGAAAAAAGGGAAATGAACGCTCAACAGCAAATCGGACGTGAGCATTTCGATCGGAACATGCACTCGCTGCAAAAGCGTTTCCCACATGTTGTCCAGATCCTTGAGCAGGAAAGGACGCGTGATCCTTTTCTGGCAACCATCAGGGAGGGCCATGGCGGCAGACCCGTGCTTTGCGCTCGAACCGCCGGCAAGCCCTCCTTTCCCCTTTATGCTGATGACGCCCTGGAGATGCTTTTTCAACGTATTGACGAGACAGCGCCGCCCGAGCCCTTTGACATGGTTTTTCTTGTGGGAATCGGGATGGGCGAGGCGTGTCTGAAGATCATCCGCAGGTTTGAAAACAAACCGCGCATCGCTGTTATCGAACCCTATCCGGCCCTGTTCCGGCTTGCCATTGCCACCCAAGAATTCGGCACGCTTCTCGACTACGAAAGGATTAGCTTTTATGTCGGCAGCCAGGCCAATGGGAAACAGATTGTCGAAGAGAGCAAACCCGTTTTGTTCGCGGGGCGTAATATCGTTTTTACTTATCCTTATCAACATCAGGACCTCGGGCGGGGCCTGAACCGGGTTAAAAATGAGCTGACGGACAACATCCACGCCAATCGGGAAATGTGGAAAACCACTCGCCTTCATGGCGGGCAGATGCTGAACAACACCATCGCCAACCTCGACAGCCTCCTCAACGGCACCCCGTTGCGGCTTTTGAAACGGCGATTCAAAGGCGTTCCGATTGTCTGCGTGGCGGCCGGCCCGTCGCTGGAAGAGGCGCTGCCATTGTTGAAGCGCGCCGATACCGCCTTGATCCTGGCAAGCGACTCCGCGGTGGGCAACCTGCTCAAGGCCGGCATCAGGCCGGATATCATCGCTACCACCGATATTCACGAGGGGAATATCCGTAAACTGGCGCCGCACATGGATAGCCTGGGCGATGCGGTGCTTGTTTTCGGCATGGAGGCCAACCCGCAGGTCGTCGGCACCTTTCCGGGCTCCCGGCGCGTGGGCCTTACCGCTTACAGTCGACTGATCCTCGACTGGTTTGACCCCGCCCTGAACCTTCAATGCCAACTGCCGCCCATGACCACGGTAACCCAATTCACCGTGTTGTTGGCCATGGCCCTGGGCGCCGATCCGATTGTCCTTGTTGGTGTCGATCTGGCTTATCTGAATGGAAAAAGTCATGCCGATGGTTCGGTGAATTCAAAGATTTCGCAAAATCAAAAGCTGATTCCCGCAAAAAGCGTGGACGGCGGCATTGTTTACGCCCCCTCGCAATTGGTTACCGACCGGGTTCTGCTGGAGCAGATCATTGCCGAGCATTCTGTCCGGGTCATCAATGTCGGCACGGCAGGGGCACTGATCCGCGGTGCCGAGAACCAATCTCTCGAGCGCGTGATCGAAACCGAATTGTCCATCGGGCAGGATGGAAAAAACATTTTAAAGCGGATTCCTTGGGAGACGTCGACGGCAGCCGCCAAAAAAAGATCGCAGCTGACAAAAACGATCAAGGCCTTCAAGGCGTTTATAAAAGAGTGCCAACAGCTGAGCAAGGACATTCACCGGTCGCTGCCGACGCAGGATTCCCAACCTGTGAACGATATCGGCCCGCAAGCCTTTCTGACGCACAAGCAGGAGTATCTTCTTTTTTTACAGAAGCAACACAAGGTGATCGAATCTTTGCATAATGCAATGCTGAATGAAATCCAGGAACGGATAATAAAAGAAGAAATCGCAATGACGGCCCGGGACGAATCCATGAAGAAGAACGCCATGGCCGATGAGCTTCAAATGATCGCATCGACCTGTGACACCTTTATTAATTGGGCGAAATCGGTTGTCGGCGGCCTGGAAGCCGTCCTGGAAAAAATATAGCTTTTGGACGATTGCTTCTTTTGCGGGTCCGTCAACCATTGAATCGCCCGTTTAGGCAACAGAAATTTGAATATGCAACCCATGCTGAATAAAACAAACACTGAAAAGCTTTGTTACAACAAGGCCCTTGACTGTGCCAGAGCTGGCTACTTTGATGAGGCGGATAATCAGTTGCGGGCGTGTTTGGAAAAACACGGCGGTGATCCCGATCTGCTCATCCTTTTCGGCGTTGTCGCCCTCGAAGCCGGGCGAATTCCAAAGGCCGTCAACCGCCTTCGTGAGGCAATCGCATTATTCCCCGGCAATGCAAAATTGCAGTATCATTATGGGCTGGCGTTGGTGCGAAGTGGCGACCTGACCGGTGCTCAAGAGGCTTTCAGGAACACCCTGGAAAAAGACAGCGGTTTTCATGACGCACGCTACAATCTCGCCAAGCTGTTGAAAGAAAATGGAGACCTCGAAAACGCGATCGCTTCCTATCGGGAACTGCTTGCCCGACAACCCCGTCATGAAGAAGGACTGTATAACCTGGCCAATCTCTATTACGAAATGGATCGCTTGCCCGAAGCGGTAGCGCTGTACACCACCTTGCTCAGGCAAAACCCCGTGCATACCGGCGCCCTGGTCAATCTTGGTCTGATCAAAATCCGTAACGGGCAGACGGAACAGGCGCTGACACTCCTGGAAAAGGCTGCCCAGCTTGATCCGGCCCATCCCCAGGCCAACCGGTTGTTGCGCAGGGTATACAGCAAATCGGTCGCGGCCTGGCATTTTGATATGCTTGGCGATGACAATCGAAACCGGGCTTACCTTCGCGCGATTTCCAACGCCGTGACCAAGGAGAGCCATGTGCTTGAAATCGGAACGGGATCGGGGTTACTGGCGATGATGGCTGCCCGTGCCGGTGCACGCAAGGTGACAACCTGCGAGATGGTGGGGCCGCTGGCGCGTGTAGCCCGGCGTATTGTTGAAAAAAACGGATATGCCGACCGCGTTCAGGTGATCGCTAAAAAATCGACTTCGCTTCGAGTGGGGGAAGATATCGATTCATCCGCCGATGTTTTGATCGCGGAGGTGTTCGACAATGGCCTTTTGGGCGAGCACTTTTTGCCGGCCTTGCTGCATGCCAGGCAAAATCTGCTGACCGGTGACGCGATTATCGTTCCCCGCGCGGCAACCGTTCATGGCATGCTGATCGCCTGTCCTGAAATGCGGGGCGTCAATCCTGTTAAAACCATATGCGGTTTTGATCTCAGCGATTTCGATCTTTTTCGTCGGGATGGGTATAAACAAGTCGATTTGAATGTCGTCGATCACGAGCCCCTGAGTAAACCGGTGCCCATCTGCCGTATGGATTTCCGAAGCGGCCGGTTGCAAGATAAAAAACAAACCCACGGGCTCCCCATCGAAAAGACGGGCATCTGCCATGCCCTGGCTTTTTGGTACGATTTGCATCTGGACGAAGACACGACGATTTCAACCCTGGCTCCCGTGGGGACAAATCATTGGAAACAAGCGGTTCATTTCTTTCCCCGGGATTATCCGCTGACGGCTGGAGACGTCGTTCAATTAACGGTCAATCGAACCAAACAGGGATTGGATTTTACAATCGATGCAGCCCACCAACCCCATGCTGACCTGGTCGGGGAAAGCAGGGGAGAGGGCGTTGCGATACAATGAAAAATATACTGTTTGAAAGGAGCAATGGATGAAATCATGTGAAGACTTGTATGAAGACGTGAGGTCTTCGATGGAATTCGGGAATTACAAAAAAGCGACCGATCAGCTCGAAACCTTGGTGGGCGCCTATCCCGATTTCGCCCAAGGGCATTTCGATCTGGGCGCTTTGTATCTCAAAGCCGGTGAAAAACAAAAAGCCCTGGAGGCTTATAAGCTTGCCTGCGATCTAGACCCCAAAAACGCGACCTATCTGAAGAGTCTGGCCGATTATTACTACACGGAGAAAAATGATATCCAGTCGGCCAAGATGCTATATGCGCGCGTGCTCGATGAAGACCCGCAACATGCCCAAAGCCTTCAGATTCTCGGGAACCTGGCGGTTGTGGAGAGGGATTTCGAAACGGCCAAGACGTATTTTGAACGGGTTCTCGATATCGAGCCCTGGAACCATGAAGCCTCCTTGATTTTCGAAAAATTGGAGCAGTTTGAATATCGCCAAGAAAGTGACCGAGACGGCGATGCCGCCTATGACAAAAGTCAGCGCCTGGTTCAGGCCGGGAAAACCGATGAGGCGATCAAGACGCTGGAAGCATTGATCCACAAGCAGCCCGACTACGCGCTGGCGCACAACGATCTGGGGGTCCTTTATTATCAAAAAGGCGAGAAAGAAAAAGCCCTTGGGTTTTATGAGGCGGCCGTGCGGCTGGCGCCGGAAAATTCGATCTTCCAAAAAAACCTGGCGGATATGTATTTCATAGAATTTAACCGGATAAAGGATGCTTTAGGCATTTATTTTCAGTTGCTGCAAAAAGATCCAACGGACATCGAGACGCTTATGGCGGCTGGTTATATCAGCAAAGCGGTTAACAGAATCGATGACGCGGTGATTTTTTTCGAACGGGTGCTCGACCTCGAACCTTGGAACATGGAGGTCAGCGAAATCCTCAATGAGCTAAGCCCGATGCAGATAGATCTGATATGACAAGGACGATGTTGAAAACCGCCGATCCGGACAATGGGACTAAGCGACGTGAAGACTTCTCGAAAAAGAGTGCCGGTTGATAGAGTGGCGAGGGCGTCCGATAAACTGCATCGGCTTGGGGTGGCGGCATACCGGAAAGGAGAATTTGAAAAGGCGGAACAGCTTATTTTAAAGGCGATCCGCAAAGCTCCGGCAACAGCCCACTATTATAACGATCTCGGTGTGATTTTTAAGGATCGAAAACAGCTTGACGAAGCTTTGTCCTGTTTTCGAAAAGCCGCCTCATTGGATTCGGCATCGCCCATGATCTGCTGCAATTTGGCTGAAACCTTTCACCGGCTTAATGTGTTCGATGACGCGGAAAAGCATTATTGCCGCGCCATCCGGCTGAAGCCCGACTTTTTAAAAGCCAGTTTTAATCTGGCGATGCTTTATCATGAGCAACGTGAATTCGAAAAAGCCATCTCACAATACCAAGCTGCAATCGCCATAAATCCTGGGTTTGCCGATACCTATTACTATTTGGGGTGCGCCTACCATGATCTGGAAAAACTGGATTCGGCCATTCACAGCTATGAAAAGGCGCTTTGTTTCAACCCGGATTCGTTTAATACTTACAACAGCATGGGCACCGCTTGGTTGGCGCTGAAAAAGCCGAATAAGGCGCTTGTCTGCTTTGACAAGGCATTGGCTTTGGATCCGGCATCGGATGCTGTTTTAGTGAATATGGGGAACGCTTTCCAGGAAAATGGCCAATATCGGGAGGCGCTGCACGCCTATCGCAGGGCACTTTCCCTCAGGCCCGCAAACGAGGTCGCGTTCCTGAACTTGGGGATCACCCTGATGAGCCTCGATAAAGCGCGCAAGGCGCGCGCTTGTTATCAACGCGCTTATCGGCTCAACCCCCGATTTGTAAAAGCATGCGCCTATCTGGTCAATCGACTTTATCAGGACTGCGAATGGAAGGATCTGCCTGCTTTGGAGGCGCAGCTTGACCGCTCCACAAAGAGCGCGTTGGCCGATGGAAAGATGCCGGCCGAAACCCCTTTTCTAAACATGTTCAGGCGCGCCGACCCAAAGCTGAATATGCAGGTGGCCGCGGCGTGGAGCAATAACCTGACAAGGATGAAAGAGAGGCAAGGTGTTGCCCGCCTTTCAAGGAAAGCCAATAAAAGCATGATCAGAGTCGGTTATCTATCGAATACTTTTTCCAATCATCCGGGCGCGCACTTGATTTCCGGAATCTTTCGTCTACACGATCGCGGGGCCTTTGAAATCTACAGCTTCTCATACGGCGTCAATGACGGAAGCGCTTATCGCGCGCGCATCGAAAAAGAGTCCGATCGTTTTTTCGATATCGCCCACCTGAGCGATCAGGATGCCGCCGCCCTGATTCAAAAACAGCGGGTGGATATCCTGGTCGATCTGCGCGGCCTTACCCACGCCAACCGGCTGAGTATCAGCGCGTTGAGACCGGCTCCCATTCACGTTTTTTACCTGGGGTATCCGGGATCCACCGGCGCCGATTTCATCGACTATATGATTGTCGACAGGGTTGTCGCTCCCAAAGCGCACAAGCCCTATTTCAGTGAAAACCTGGTGTACATGCCCCATTGCTACCAGGTTAACGACAACACCCAGAAAATTGCCGATCGCCAGTTCCAAAAAAGCGATTTCGGTATTCCTGAAGAGGCCTTTGCCTATTGCTCTTTTTCCACCCATTATAAAATCGAACCCGTGATGTTCGACTGTTGGACGAAAATTTTAACCCGCGTGCCGAACAGCGTGCTCTGTTTGCTGGAAGCGGGAGAAACCACGCAAAAAAATCTAAAAAAAGAGATCACCCGGCGTGGTATAGAGGAAGATCGCCTGCTCTTTCTGGAAAAAATGCCCAAGGACGAGCACCTGGCACGCTTGCGGGCGTTGGACCTGTCTCTGGATACGCGCATCTGCAACGGTCATACGACCACCAGCGACGCGCTCTGGGCAGGGCTGCCGGTCCTGACCCTGAAGGGCGGCCATTTCGCCTCCCGGGTATCCGCCAGTATCCTGCAGGCCATGCACATGGAGGAGCTGATCACCGAAGATCTTCAGGATTATGAAAACCTGGCGGTCAAGATCGGCCGTGACCCAGAGCTTTTAGAATCAATCAACCAGAAAATCGAAGCCAATCGCTTGACGGCGCCCCTGTTCGACACGCCGCGATTTACGAAAAACCTTGAGTGGGCTTATCGGGAAATGGTCAGAATCCACCAAAATGGTGAGAAACCGAGATCCATGGAAGTCCGGGATGTGCAGCAAAATGACTCCTGACGCCGAACGCCATGCCGAGGCTTCGACCGCCCCCCCTGCGGAAGCGCCCGGCAAGGAGGCGAATACAAGATTGGCGCGTGCCATTTCGATGCAACAGGCTGGAAAGATAACGAAAGCGGAAGCTCTGTATGAAGAAATCCTGCAGGACAATCCAACCCATGTGGATGCCTTGTACCTCTTGGGATGGCTGAAGATTACAAAACAAGCTTATTTGTCCGCCATTGGTTTTTTGAATCGGGCCATTGCGGTGAATCCCTTAAACTACCACTATCATGGTCTTCTGGCCATGGCCTGCCTGAACAGCGACCGCTTCGATGAGGCCGAGGCCGCTTATCAAAAGGCCTTTTCCCTCAATCCGACTTACACGGCGGCGCTTATCGGGCTGGGAGACATTTACAAAAAGCGCAATGCGCCGCAAAAAGCCATCCGATGCTTTCAGCAGGCGATTTTTATCGATCCCAAATCGACCACGGCCTGCAACAACCTGGGGACCACGTTTCAATCCCAGGGTAATCTGGTAAAGGCCGAGGCCTGTTTCCGAAACGTGCTGAAGATCAACCCCGGGGATAAAATAGGTCTGACGAACCTAGGAAACACCTTTCAGCGAATGGGGAAGAATGAAGACGCGATCCGTCAGTATAAAAAAGCGCTGGCAATCGATCGTGATTTTACGCCGGCCTATTTGAACATGGGGTTTGCCTATGAGACCCTGAAAAACGTGGATGCGGCCATTGAGGCGTTTAAAAACGTCGTCGACCGGCAACCCGACAATGGGATCGCGCTCGCCTATCTCTATCATCAATATCAGTATGCCTGTGACTGGCGGGCGTTAAAGCGGCTTGCCAATGCAATCGACAGTATGACCCAAAGGGCCGTCGAAGCGGACCGGGTCCCGGAGGAGCCGCCGTTTCTAAACATATTGCGGCATATGGACCCAAAACTGAACCATGCTGTCGCCAGGCTGTGGAGCCTTCGGATAATGAAGCACTGCGGGGCACCGGATGATAATAAGCTCAAACAATGATGAGCACAAACGAAGAGCAACCTTAAGGAAAAAAGATGAATGTCTTTGTTTTATGCACCGGTCGGTGCGGTTCGACCACTTTTGCCAAAGCCTGCTCGCATATACGAAATTACAATACTTCCCATGAATCGAGATGCGGATTCATCGGAGACGAGCGGTTCGATTATCCCGAAAATCATATTGAGGTCGATAATCGCCTGGCATGGCTTTTGGGGCGCCTGGATAATGCTTACGGCGATGCCGCATACTATGTGCATCTGAAAAGGCGGGACCAGGCCGTTGCGAAAAGTTTCACCAGGAGATACGGCGGCGGAATCATCAAGGCCTACCGAGGCGGCGGAATCCTTATGGGGCTAGCGGAATCGACCGACCCGATGCGTGTTTCTCTGGATTATTGCCAAACGGTAAATGACAATATCACCTTATTTCTAAAGGATAAGACGAAGAAGATGGTGTTTGACCTTGAATCTTATCAAAGGGATTTTGAAAAGTTCTGGGACGAAACAGGTGCGGAAGGCGATGTTGCATTGGCCTTGTCGGAGTTTTCGATTACCTATAATGCTTCGGTGTAGGTTGATCGGTCTTTAAGTGCCCGGGGGGGGGGGCGGCAGGTACGGGTGCCGGTTCTACGCAACGCTCGATCTCAATCCTTCCGCTATGTTTTCATTGATTTTTATCAGAATATCCAGCTTTTGAGGGTCAGGGGTGCCCATGACTTCAAAAATGCGTTTGTCCACAAACCGGCTGAGGCGAAACATGTCGAGTTTGATTGTCTGCGGCAACGGGTTGTCTTCCTTGACCAGTTCGGCTTGAAAAATCGTCCAGATCCGCTGATTGTACCGCAGGGCTTCGTCAAGTAAATCGGCCCGTTGCGGACTCTGCCAGTGCTGCTGGCATTGCCGCAGTTTATTCGCCCCTTCGGTCAGAACCCTCGCTTCCGTTTCCCGACCGGATACCGTCGTTGTTTTCGCAACCGTTTTATAAGTATTAATTGCGGCTTGGTTGAACACTGGAAATTGCCTCCTCTTCATAAACTATGAGTTTTTTGCATACTTTAAGCGCTTGGTAATAATTGTTGTTCAAAAGTTCCTTGCTGATCCGGTCGATGATGTCCAGCGCACCTGGCGCGGCGCCTAAAAACTCCCTGACAAGTTTCCAGTAGGTTTTATGATAGTCGGAAAGATTATCCTCGTCGATATACATCAATTGAATCGAGAAATAGATTCGTCGTGCAGGGGAATTGGCATTGTTCGTACTCAGAATATCTTTCTGGCGGAGGATGGGAACCTTGTTTTCGATAATCAGATTGGTTTTGGAATCGCCATTGGTGATAACCGCTCCACTGATGATCATTCGTTCGCCAGGCTTTAATGTGATTTTTAGTCCCATGATGGCCCATCGTCGATTTGGTTGATGAAGGAAGTGAGCACGGTATATATCAAGTTAAGCATGGCCCGATTGCGGTTCAAGGAAAATTGGGCAAGGGGGGTGCCCCTTGCCCAATCAAGCGTATCATTTAATAGCTCAACGCATTTCCTTAAAAGAGTTGCAGAACAGCCTGAGCAGCCTGAGATGAAAGGGACAGAGACGTTGTACCAAGAGACTGACGCGTTTGCAGCATCAGCATGTTGGCGCCTTCTTCGTTCATGTCGGCCAAGGTCAAGTTGTCCGCACCGGTATTCAGGGTGTTGACCATCTCGGTGGTGAAATCGGCTCGAATCTCAATGGTTGAAAGGTTGGATGCGAGCTTCTGAGCTTCGGTACGTAAATTCGAAACCGCAGAATCAATTTCAGAGATGCTTGCC
Source organism: uncultured Desulfosarcina sp. (assembly GCA_963668455.2). Taxonomy (GTDB): domain Bacteria; phylum Desulfobacterota; class Desulfobacteria; order Desulfobacterales; family Desulfosarcinaceae; genus Desulfosarcina. The sequence continues at coordinate 195,391 of CAXXOY010000003.1, read as the reverse complement.
TCAATTCCGGTGTTGGTCGAAAAGTCCGCCGCGGAGACCGTAGCCCCTGCAACGGAACCGGCGGTCGTGGACACTGCGCCCGCGCCGCTGACACTAAGGGTGTGAGAGCCGTCCTCGTTGAATTCAACCGAAAGGCTGTCGCCATCCAGCAGGTTCTGTCCGCCGTAACCCGAGTCGGCGGCCATGGTGGCAATCTGCTCGCGGATGGTGTCGTACTGATCGGCCAGATCGGTCGTGTTGTCGGAGGTCTTGGCTGCCGACGCCAAAGACTTCATTTGGTCCAGCAGGTCGTAGATACTCTCGATACCGGTGTTGGCGGCTTCGATGACCTTGATCGCCTCGTTCATACCGTCTTTTTTAGCGCTCAAATCCTCCGCACGATCGTAGTGGTCCTTGGACTTGAAAAAGTTGACCGGATCGTCCAGAGCTGAGTTGACCTCTTTACCCGTTGACAGACGGTTTTGGGTGGTCTCCATCATCTTGGTCGTGTTCTGAAGGGCGTAAAGGTTGGAACGCATTCCGGCGGTTAAGGTGATCGTCATGGTAATTCTCCTTTTCTAGGGTATAGACGGCTTTCTTGCCGACTTTAAATAAGTTTGTAACCGTCGCAATTTCATGGTGTTTTAAATCTTCCCTCCTTTTGATCTATTTTGCGCGTTACAACCCTAATATCGCCTCAAATTGATTTTACTTTAGTAAAAAAAACCGTTCCCCGACGGCTCCGGCGGGCTTGGTCATGTCTTCTAATTGCAAAACGCAAAAATTTGCAAACTGCAAATCGAAGTAATCCATGCTTCTGAGGGCTTTGCTGAAACAGGAAAACGAGCGTTAAGGAGTTGGGCGGATGAAACGCATGGGGTTGCGTTGATCGACACAGGGTTTTGCAATTTGCAATAATCGTCGGCGAAAAAATAGCTTGAAACCCCGGTGTTCCCCTGGATTTGATAACGATCCGACAAAAATATGGTTTTTTTGTTTTTGCTCAAAACACAACAGCTGAGGTGAATGTTAAAGTAAGAATCAATATCTTGCGGTCGATAAACAAAGCCTGATTTCAGACCGATAATGAGCGGGCATTCAGTTACAGTCCGGCAATGTTCTTGCACACAAAGGTCTATTCGGCACTTTGTTTTCATTTCCAAAAGCGAACATTCAGGAGGCGTTAGGTGGGTAACTCATTGATGATTAAGGAGGAAAAAGGCATTGAAGCGTCGGCTCCATCGGAAAAGTCGAATGTGGCATTCGATGGAATCGTAGGCGAAAGCAAACAGATGCGATCGGTTTTCAGCCTTGTCGAGCGTGTGGCGGATAGTGACAGCACCATTTTGATTAATGGCGAAACCGGAACCGGCAAAGGTATGCTCGCCCATGCCATCCACAAGCAGTCCTACCGTAAGAATCGTCCGTTTATCTCCATCAACTGTGGGGCAATACCGGAGAATCTGCTGGAAAGCGAGCTTTTCGGCCATGTGAAAGGATCATTCACCGGGGCGACCGCCAATAAAATCGGAAAATTCGAAGCGGCCAACGGGGGCACGATTTTCCTGGATGAAATCGGTGATATGAGCCAGGATTTGCAGGTTAAAATTCTCAAGGTGCTCGAAGAACAGCAGTTCGAGCCGGTGGGCAGTTGCAAGACCGTTAACGTCGATGTCAGAATCGTTGCCGCGACTCACAGAGATCTGGAGGAAGAAGTTCAAAAAGGCAATTTCCGGGAGGATTTATTCTACCGGCTTTATGTTATTCCGGTAAAACTTCCGGCCCTGAGAGAACGGCGATCCGATATCCCCCATTTCGTCAGCCATTTTTTACTGCGCCTCAACCCCCTGAAGAAAACCAATGTAACCTCGATTTCCGATGACGCCTTGAATGTTCTGCTCCGGCAGGAGTGGCCGGGCAATGTCAGGGAACTGTCAAATCTGATGGAGCGGCTGGTGGTGATAAAAGGTGAGGGAGAGATCGGCATCGAAGATCTGCCTGCGAAAATGAAAAACAGCGGGCCGGAAAACGCGTTCGCCTCACTGGAGATTACCGGTGACGGGCTTTGTCTGAGTACCGCGGTAAGTGAATTCGAAAAGCGGTTGATCTACCAATCGCTTGAAAAGACCAAGTGGGTAAAAAACAAGGCCGCCCAGTTACTCAACGTTAAACGCACGACGCTCGTCGAAAAAATCAAGCGCTATGAACTGCATAAATGCGCTTGATGGGGATCATCGAAATGATCGCTCATCTTCCTTGAACTCTCGACCGTTCACCGCTTCACCCTTCCATCCGAACCATCCGACGCTCGTCAACGGGGTGACAGACAGCTGTCATCTTGACGCCCACCGGGCCGCTGGGACTCCTTTATGCCAGCATCCGCTTTTGCCCTGCCTTAATAAAAACAACATATAAACAATTGCTTATTATGTGGTCGGCCGCGTTTGGCGCATCTTGAAATCAGATGGCAACCAATTTGCACTGATTGTTCGATGCAGGCAATCATCCCCTGTTCGAGAGTATGGAAAAGCAGATGCCAAGACATTATTGAGAGGCAAGATGGACCGTATAGCCGTGCTGATAGTTACCAGCGACTTTGCAATGCGCGATCATTTGAGCGGGTTTCTCAAAGCCAACAATAGCCTGCGTACGGAATCCTGTGCGACGATCCGGCAGGCCATGAAAATTCTGGAAAACCAAAATATCCGGATCGTGTACTGCGACCTTTTCGTCGAGGGGAAAAGAAGTGCCCCTTCGATTGAAAAGATAAAACAAATGCTGCCGCAAGCCTATGTCATGGCGGGAGGAAGCACCGCCACGGCAAAAGATGTGATTTCATGCATGCAAGCCGGTGCCGATGAGTTCCTCCTTGATCCGACCGATCCGCAATTGATAGACAGCGCCTTCGACAAAGCGATACGGGAAATTCAACAAAAACAACGGACGCCCGAACCAAACGCCCGGGGCGCCATGAAAAATATCATCACCGAAGACCCTCGTTTGATTGCCACGCTCGGGATCGCCAAAAAGGTGGCGCCGAGCAGTGCAAGTATTCTGATCACCGGAGAAAGCGGTACCGGCAAGGAGTTGCTGGCCTCATTTATTCACCACAACAGTAATCGCACCGCCGATCCCTATGTTGCCGTTAACTGTGCCGCCCTTCCGGAACAACTGGCCGAAAGCGAATTGTTCGGTCATGAAAAAGGCGCCTTTACCGGTGCCGTTTCCCGCAAAATCGGTAAATTCGAAAGTGCCGGCAAGGGAACCCTGGTGCTGGACGAGATTACAGAGATGGCGATGACGTTGCAGGCCAAACTGTTGCGCGCCTTGCAGGAACGGGAAATTGTCAGGCTGGGCAATAACCGTCCGGTAGCGGTTGAGGCCCGTGTCGTTGCCATCAGCAACCGGAGTATGAAAAAGGCGGTTGGGGAAGGCGTTTTTCGGGAGGACTTGTTTTATCGGCTGAACGTCATTCCTTTGACGATTCCGCCGCTTCGTGAACGAAAAGACGACATTCCGCTTCTGGCGGACTATTTCTTAAAGCGGTTCAGTAAGCAAAATTCGAAGGCAATGACCGTCATTTCCGATGGGGCGATGCAATCTCTGATCCGCCACGATTGGCCGGGAAACGTTCGTGAACTTGAAAATACGATTCAGCGAGGGGTGCTTATCGGCAGTGGAAATACGCTTCAGCAGCAGGATCTGATTCTTGAGGAAACCCTTTCAAACCCCTCCCAAAGGCCTTCGTTGTCGGCTGGGGTTACCGTTCGCGAAATGGAGAAGGAACTGATTTTCAACACCCTCGAAAGTGTGAACGATAATCGCACGCATGCCGCGAAAATGCTGGGCATCAGCATCCGGACGCTGCGCAACAAACTAAACGAATACCGCGAGGAAACAGAAATGGCCGCGCCCTGAGAAAGGGGCTTGTGGATTAAAATGGTATGTAAATTGCTGTATTAATCGTCAGCCCTAACCGGTGACCACTTGCAAATAAGGAAATGACCCATGGCTCCCACACCGATCGACATATTCGGCGGTACGATTTCGACCCTGTCGCGATCGATGGATTTGCGTGCCCGAAAGCATGAATTGATTTTAAACAATGTGGCCAACGCGGATACACCGAATTATCGACCTTTTAAAATGGATGTCGAAGAGGCCTTGCAGGAACAGGCGGAAGGCGGCCATCACCAGAGGCTTCGGCAAACCGATGACCAGCATCTTCCGGGAGTCGATGCGTCCGAGGCGGGGGGCGCCGATCTTGAGGCCGGCAGCGCCGATCCACTTTTGTTCAGGGGAGACTTGAACGGGGTGGATATCGACGCGGAAATGACGGGACTGGCCAAAAACACCATGTTGTATAAAGCCTCAACCCAAATCGTCGCTTCGAAATTCAACGGCCTTAAAAAAGCAATCAGCGGAGGAACGAAGTAAAATGAATTTTCTCGATAGCCTGGATATCAGTTCAACCGGACTTAGTGCCCAGCGGCTTCGCATGAATCTGGTTTCGAGCAATCTGGCAAACGCCAACACCACCAGGACGGAGACCGGCGAGCCCTATAAACGCAAGGATGCCGTTTTCGAAGCGGTTCAAGGCACAACTTTTGAAGATGCCCTGGACGAGGAGCTTGGCGCCGCCGAAAGCGGCGTCAGGGTGGCCCGAATTTTCGAGGACGATAAACCATTTGTGGAGAAATACGATCCCGGCCATCCGGATGCGGACGAGAACGGGTATGTGAGACTTCCCAATGTGAATATCGTCGAGGAAATGGTGAACATGATTTCGGCCAGCCGCAGCTTTGAGGCCAACGCAACGGCCGTCAGCAACACCAAGGAAATGGCTGCTGCGGCGCTTAGGATCGGAGAGAGCTCATGAACGATCTGACCGTATCGAAATTGCAATCCCTGTTGCCCCCCCCGATTGAGCCGAGCCGGCCTGCCGGTGGCGATGGCGCTTCCTTTGGCGATTACATCAAGCAATCTTTGAATGAAGTCAACACCAAGATGCTCGATGCCGACCAGGCCATCGACGATCTGGTTACCGGCAAAAACCAGGATATCCACAACACGATGATCGCCATGCAAAAAGCGGAGATCTCCTTTGAGCTGGTCATGCAGATCCGCAACAAAATTGTCAGCGCCTATGACGAGATCCGTAAGATGTCCATTTAAAGGCCAGGCGGGGCATCAGACAAACAGACGGCATTGATTTTAAGAAGCATCACGTTCTCGAGGATTATATATGGCTTCTCCTTTTTCAACATTGATCGATCAATTGAAGTTGGCGTTTTCCGGGATGTCCGCGCCCAGACTGGTGACCTTGGCTATTCTGGCCGGCAGCTGTATTGCCGGAGTGGCCTTTTTGCTGAACTGGTCCGAAACCGAGGACTTCCACCCTTTGTATAATAATTTGGCGCCGGAAGATGCCTCGGCGATTGTCGAAAAACTGAAAGAAAATCAGATTCCTTACAAGCTAACCTCCAATGGTACCGGCATCCTCATTCCTTACGAAAAAATATACGAGACGAGGCTGGATCTGGCCTCCCAGGGGCTGCCTCGGGGAACCGGAATCGGCTTCGAGGTCTTTGACGATGCCAAACTGGGCATGACTGAATTCGTCCAGAACGTGAATTATCAACGGGCCCTGCAGGGGGAGTTGAGCAGAACCATCAACACGCTCATGGAGGTGGCCAGTTCCCGGGTCCATATCGTCATGCCTGCCCGATCCCTGTTTATTGAAGAGGAAGAGCCGGCAACGGCTTCCGTTATTTTAAAATTCAGAAGAGGCAAATACCTGAACAAGGATCAGATTCAAGGGATTGTTCACCTGGTCTCATCCAGTGTTTCCAGGCTCAAACCGGAAAACGTTACCATCATTGACGATAATGGAAAAATGCTGGCCGGGGCCAAGGAAGAATCAACCGTCGATCAAGTCACCTCCCATCAACTGGCCTTTCAGGAAAAAAAGGAGCGGTTGCTCGAAAACCGGGTGAAGACTATGCTGGAGAGCGTACTAGGCCAGGACAAGGCGATTGTGCGCGTTTCTTGCTTGTTGAACTTTACCCAGCAGGAAAAAACGGAAGAGCTGTACCTGCCGGACAACACCGTTATCCGCAGCGAGCAGAAATCGAGTTCCGTATCGAACCGGCCGGACAATAAAGCCGCCGGACCGCCCGGGCTGCAAACCAATGTCGTGCCCGGAAGGGCAGCGACGAATGCAGCCGGCGAATCCCGGAACAATCAGAAAGAGCAGTATACCAAAAATTACGAAGTGGGTAAGCTGGTGAACAGGAAAATCCTGCCCATCGGCAGCATTCAACGCCTGTCGGTGGCGGTGATCGTGGACGGCACGTATAAAGCGGCCGAGGAAGGCGCCGAAGGTGAGCAATCCCAATATGTGCCGCGTACCACGGAAGAGATGGCCAAACTAGAAAACATTGTCAAAAGCGCCGTGGATTACGATTCCGAACGAGGGGACAAGCTGGAAGTGGTCAATATCCCCTTCGAAGTCGAAGAGCAAACCGACCTCCTGGCCGAAAGCGATTCATTCAGCTTGAACAAGCTGCTCAAAGAGCACATCGGACTGCTCAAGTATTCCGCGACGGCCCTGTTTTTTCTGCTTGCCTTTATGATGATCGTAAAACCCTTGACGCGTTGGTTGACGTCCACCCCACTCGAAGAAATTCAGATGCTCGAACAACTGCCCCAGACCCTCAAGGAGCTGGAACGCCGCTATGAAGAGGCCGGAAAAGACGGCAGCTACACCCAACAGATCGCGGCCCTGATCCATGAAAACAGCTCGGGGTCACAACGTTTAATGAAAGAATGGGTGAAAGAAAGCTGATTAGTGTAGAGCCATGGCAATTGACCCACGCAATCTTATCGGATCGTTGAAAGCAGCCATCCTGGCGCATGCTCTGGGCTGGGATATTATCTCTCCTCTCATGAGCCAGCTCAGCAAATCGGAACGGGATCTGGTGTTCAAACTCCAGGCAAAATTGGGCGAGATCCCTGCCGGACTTGTCGAATGCGTTGCCAAGGAGTTTATCGAAAAAGCGGCGCCGCCCAAACAGATCGAGAACAAGGAAAAGATCGAAGATGAAAAGAAAAAAAAAGAGCAACTGGAAGCGCAAAAAGAGATCAAGCTAAGGTCCATTCAGTTGATCCCGCCGGATTCGCTGATTCAGTTGATACAACACGAGCACCCACAAACCATCTCTTTGATCATTGCGCATTTGCAGCCCAACACGGCCAGCGACGTCATTGGACTTTTGCCGGACGAAATCAAAGCCGATGTGGCATACCGGATCGCCAATCTTGATAAGGTCGCCTCGGGCATGCTCGAAGAGGTCGATAAGGTTTTGGAGGAAATCCTGGCCAACAAGGATACCTCGGTGACACAAAAGGCCGGCGGCGTATCCCGATTATCGGAGATTCTCAATATGGTTGACGGAACCATGGCGGAACAGATCATTGAAGAAATAGAAGAAGATGATCCCGATATGGCCGAGGAGATACGGCAGAACATGTTCGTCTTCGACGACATTGTTCTGGTCGACGACAAGGGGCTGCAAAAGGTTCTGCGCTCCGTGGAAGCGCAGGAACTCGCCGTGGCGCTGAAAGCCTCCACGGACGACGTCAAGGAAAAGATCTTCCGCAATATGTCGGAACGGGCCGCCGAAATTCTGAAGGAGGAAATGGAAGTCTCCGGTGCGATAAGGATCAAGGAGGTTACCGATGCCCAACAGAAAATCACCAAAATCGTACAGGATATGGAACGAAAAGGCGAGTTGGTGATTGCCGGAAGAGGGGGGGAGGAGTTTGTTGGCTGATTTAACGAAAAACAGTAAATTTACTCCGGCCGAGTCTTCAGCCATATATTACTTCCCGGAAATCCCCGATGCGGGGAGTCGGTCAGCCGGGCGGGGGGCGCCGGATCGTTTTAAAAGAGGCCCCTTTCGGGAGCAACCCGATCCGGAAACCCTTAAAAAGGAAGAGGAAAACGCCAAAAAGACCCAACTCATGGTGGAGGAAGCCTTCAACCGGGGGCTTGCCCAGGGCCGTTCCGAAATCGTCGAGGCCCAGGAGCAGCAAATAAAAAACGCCGTTTCGGCATTGGAGGCGGTTGTCGATGAAATCCGGCGGATTCGTTGCCGTGATGTAGAATCCATGGAAGTGGAAACCGTGCGGTTGGCCCTGGGGATCGCCAAGAAAATCATCGGCCACGCATCAACACACAGCGAGACCGTTCAGCATGTCGTGAAACAAGCCATGGCCAAGGCCAGTGATACCCGCCAGTTGACGATCAAGCTGAATGCAAAAGATCTGGATGCGGTTCAGACCATTGTCCGCGAGTTGATGCCCGACGACGATCCCGGTGCCTCTTTTCGTATCGAGCCCGACGAAGCCATCGAGCAGGGCGGCTGTGTGATTGAGACCAAACTTGGTGATATCGATGCGCGCATCGATCACCAGCTGAAACTGATAGAGGAACTTCTGGAAGATAATCTCCCTAACGCCAAATCACGTGAGTGATCGGTGAGATAAAAATAATGCTACAACCTTTCTCCGTAACAAAATACCATGACATCGTCGACACCGTCGTTCCCATTCGTTCCAATGGACGTGTCAAGAAGGTCGTTGGTTTGGTAATCGAAGCCAGCGGTCCCGCTTCTCAAATAGGTTGTGTCTGCGATATTACCACCGAAACCGGCAAGACGAGTGTCAGCGCGGAGGTATTGGGCTTCAAGGAGGACTCCGTACTGCTCATGCCGCTTGAGGATATCCGCAGCCTGGGTCCGGGATGCAAGGTCATCGCAAGGAAGGAGCGGGCTCATATCGGTGTGGGGAACGCTCTTCTTGGTAGAGTGATCGACGGGCACGGCAACCCCATTGACGGCAAGGGCCCGATTGAGTTCGACGACGAGTACCCGATTTATGCCAACCCGGTCAATCCGCTTCTCAGAAAACGTATATCCAAGCCCCTGGATATCGGCATCCGCGCAATAAACGGACTGTTGACCATCGGCTGCGGTCAACGAATGGGCATTTTTGCCGGGTCCGGCGTCGGTAAAAGCGTTCTCATGGGGATGATCGCCCGTCGAACCGATGCGGATGTGAATGTGATCGCCCTGATCGGTGAGCGGGGCAGGGAACTTAACGATTTTATCCAGCGCGATCTTGGAGAGGAGGGACTGAAAAGATCGGTCGTCGTTGTAGCCACCTCCGATCATTTGCCGCTGGTTCGCTTGAGAGGCGGGTTCATCGCCACGGCCATCGCCGAATTTTTCAGAGACCAGGGCAACCATGTCAATCTGATGATGGACTCGGTGACCCGTTTGGCCATGGCCCAAAGGGAAATCGGATTGAGCCTTGGCGAGCCGCCCACCACAAAGGGCTACACCCCATCCGTGTTTTCGATGCTGCCGAAGCTGTTGGAGCGCGCCGGGACCTCTTCTCACCGTGGAACCATAACCGGTCTGTATACGGTGTTGGTGGAGGGCGACGATATGAACGAGCCCATTTCCGATGCCGTGCGTTCCATTTTGGACGGCCACATTGTCCTGACTCGCGACCTTGCCAACCAGAATCATTATCCGGCGATAGATGTTCTGAGAAGCATCAGCCGCGTCATGGAAGATGTTACCGACCTGGAGCATAAACACCATGCCGGTCGGGTAAAAGAGGTCCTTGCGACCTATCGTAAGGCCGAAGACCTGATCAACATCGGGGCGTATGCCGCCGGCTCCAATCCCAAAATTGATTTTGCCATCCAAATGATCGATCCCATCAATGCTTACCTGAAGCAGGGGATCGACGAAAAAGCCTCCTTCGAAGATAGTCTCGATTCATTAAAAAGCATGATGGAATAAGCGCGCTTGTCCTGACCGCCGGCATTGAAGGATGTCTTCCATGCCCCGGAGACCCATGGGCCAATGATAGGCCATTCCCTGCTGATGCTTGAGATAAACCCAGCTGGGTAAAAACCGCCTGCCGCGGTAATTGTTGCCCGGCCGTAGGTGAGAAGATTAAGCGATATCGTTTCGCGGTTACGCGAAAAACTCAATAAAAACAGATGTTAAAAAATGTATTGAGTTGTGGCATTAAGGTTGCAAATAATTATCTCAAAAATGGAAGCAGAGGCGCCATGTTTACATTCAAACTACAAGCCGTTCTCGATCACCGACAGCTGGTCGAGGATAATATTCAAAAGGAGCTGGCCCAGATCAAACAGTTGTACATGGAAAATCAAACCAAGCTGGAGAGCTTAAAAAACAAAGAAACGGAAACCATGCACATACTAAAGCGGGAACAAGCAGAAGGCCTTTCAAGCCATGAAGTTATTGCCTACCAGGATTTTCTCAGGGATCTTGCGCGGCGAATCACCAAGCAGAAAGAAGAGCTGGAAGATATTCGCGAACAGGAGGAGGAAAAAAAGAAGTGTCTGTGTGAAGCAGTAAAAAAAAGACAGATCCTGGAAAAGCTGAAAGAGCAGGGAATGGACCGATATCACCGGAACATGTTGAAAAAGGAGCGGGAATTTATTGACGAGATTGCGGTCAACCAGTTTGTGCGTTCAGGTTTGGATAACAGCGGAGAGGAATAGTGGAGATCAGCTCATTTTTACAGTTTTTGGACGGTGGCTCAAATTTGGCAAAGGGAAGCGGCCTTTTCGAAGGCGACACGGCAACTGGCGAGTGGAAACCCAATGGCGGATTGACGGCCCAGACCGAACCGATTTCTTTTCTTCAAACCATCACCAAACTTCTTGACGAAACCGGACCGTTGAAAGATTTTTTTGACGCAGAAACCAATTCCATGCAGCGCGTTACAACAGATTCAGAAGAAATCAATGGGTTAGGGCATATGCCGCTTTTTACGGTAAATGCTGAAAATCAAACGGAAACTCATCGAAAAGATCGTGGTCAAACAATTTGTTCACTCGAGCTTGATACAAAGCGGAGAGGAATAATGAATATTGGCCCATTTTTTCAGAATGTTGACGGTAGATTAAAATTAACAACGGCAGCCGGTCTTTCAGAAGGCGCCACGGCAATCAGCGGGTGGCAATCCGATGGTGATTTGAATGCCGGGACCGAATCGATTTCTTTTATTCAAACCATCAAAACGCTGATTGCCGAATCGGGAGAATTGGAAGACATGCCCGACGAAGAAGCGATCGCCTCTCGGTATTTAGCGGAAGACCTGACGCAACTCATGCCCCTTGTGAATTTTATCCAGGAGCATGGACCCACAGAGCTGCAGGAACTGATCAGTCCCGATGCGAAGGCAAGCGCTGAAGCGCTTGAAGGGCAACCGGGCGATTTTTCCACCGAGCAGATAGAGACCTTGAAAAACGTGCTTGGCATGCTCTCCGACACCGGCGCCGAGGAACAGGCCGGTCGCCAGCAGGGTCTGGTGAACAAAAATCCGGCGCAAATGGAAACCGCCCTCGCCGAAGCTGCCACGACCGACGAAGACCAGGCATTTAAGGGGATTGAAAGCAAACTGTCGCCAATCCGGAAGGATGTGGATGAAGATGTGGAAGAACAAGCGCTGACAAAAATTCCACAGGAGAAAACACAGGATCAGACAGCCCCTCGGGAGACAGCCCCGCAAGAAATTGAAGGCCAGGCCGAGTCTGAAACGGATTTCAATTCGACCGGCCGGACGAAAGCCGAAGGTCTGGCGGTGGAGGATTCGCTTTTGGATGAGGTTAATCCCCAGGGCAAGGAGGCGTCCGCCGGGCGCATTGCTGCTTCAGCCACTGATGCACCCGTAAACAAGGCGGTATCAACCCCAACGGACGACTCGGTGGAGACGCAGAATGATTTTAAAGCAGCCGGGTTCTGGAAACAGGTGGGCGGCAAGCCGTCAGCCACTCAAAACGAGACGGCTCCGTTGGCCCAAAGCGGCGAATCATCGGAAGTCTTGGCAAAACAGATCGAGCCGGGATTAAAAGAAAAGGATACCGATTCGAAAGCGGACCGATCCAGAGTAACCACGGCGCAAACCGAAACAAAAGCGACTCTCTCCGATTTCCGGGAGACCCCGGCCAAGAACGACGACCTCGCAAAAACAATCAAAGCGGTCGAAAGCGAATCGAAACAGGTTTCGGCTACGGTTAAAAGCGTTTTCGTGGATTCCAGTCAGGGGTCCAGTCAGGGGCAACCTGACGCGTCTGCCCGGGAAAATGAAAAAGATTTTCATGAGCATGTAAGGCGGGCCATCTCAGGGAAACATCAGGATCAGACTACAGAAACCGACATGACCAAGGGGGCGCCCCAGGATATGGCGAAACCTTCGCTTCTGGGTGAAACGTCAATGGAACTGTTCACATCCGAAGACGAATCGGTAACGGAAAACAAACAGAGCGCGAATTCGACAACCCGCCCGGCAGCTACACAGGATGCCGACGATATCAAGTTCCAGAAAAAGGTGATGGATCAGATTGTCGAAAAGGCAACGCTTCGAACGGTGAACGATCGCTCTGAAGTCAGGATCCAGTTGAAACCCGAATCACTGGGCGACGTGCGCATGAGTGTTGTTTCCGAGAAAAATCAACTGGCGGTTCACATGGTCGCCGACAAGGTCGAAACCAAGGAGATCATCGAGAACCAGCTTCATCATCTCAAAGCTGAATTGGACAAACAGGGCATAACGGTTAGCCGCATCGAGGTCACCATCAGTGCGGATAGCGGTCAGCAGGATAATCGAGGGCAGTTTTCTCAGATGTTCAGAAACAACCCGGACAATAACGGGAAAAGACAAAACAATCCTCAACAGGAGACGTTTAACCAGCATCCATCAGACGATGGAAGCGCAACCGATGATACGGAAGAGGGGATCAACTATTTTGTATAGCGCGCCAATCACCCCCGATGGACCCGATTCTTTACCCGAGAGGTGAAATAAAATGTCAGTCACAAGCGTTTCCGAAATTTATAGTCAAGGCGCCACCGCGACAACCAGCTCATCCGATGATGACAATGTGATGGGCAAGGACGATTTTTTAACTTTGCTGGTCGCCCAATTGCAAAACCAGGATCCGATGAACCCTTCGGACAGCACTGAATTTACCGCCCAACTGGCTCAGTTCAGCTCGCTGGAACAACTCCAGAACATAAACAGTTCCCTGTCCGGTTTCGAAGTCTACCAGGCCACCCTCAACAATATTCAAACGGCGAATTTCATCGGTAAAACCGTTACCGCGGCAGGGGATACGCTTGGCGTATCCGATGGCGTCGCGGATTCGATTTCCATTGATCTGGATGATCCAGCCGATGCCGTCTATATTCAGATTTACAATGCTTATGGCGAATATGTTGACGATATCGAAGCCGGGAGCCTCAATGCAGGCATGCATTCAATCGAATGGGACGGTCTCGATCAATACGGCGCCGCCGTGGAAGACGGCAACTATTCGTTCACCGTCATGGCTATCGATGCCGACGGCAACACCGTGACGAGTACCTCATATGTGACGGGAACCGTTACCGGCATCGAATATCAGGACAAAGAGACCATGCTGCTGATCGGTGATCAGGAGGTTTCCATTTCATCACTGATCAAAATCGAGCAAGGCCGCGGTGTCGAGGATAATGCCTCCACCGATGAAATCGAATCATAGATTTTTTAATAGATAGCGTTATAACAGAAAAAGGAGAACGATCATGATTGGTTCACTGTATTCAGGAATTTCAGGTTTAAAGGCAAACACCAGTGCCATGGCGGTGATTGGCGATAATATCGCGAACGTCGATACCACGGGGTTCAAATCCTCCGCGGTCTCTTTCGCCAACGTTTTCAATGCCACACTGACGCGTACGGGGCTTGAGGTCGGGCGGGGAGTCACGATGGCCGGCGTCAACCCCGAGTGGGGAACCGGAGCCCTTGAAACCACGAGTTGTGCAACCGATCTGGCCGTCAACGGCACCGGGCTTTTTTTGGTTTGCGATCCCAGCACCGATTTGACCTATTATACAAGGGCCGGACAATTCGAATGGGACAATGAGGGCAATCTGGTTAATCCGGACGGCTTTATTGTCCAGGGCTATTCCATTGACACGGATGGGACCATCGGAAGCCTTGACGGTATAAATCTGCCCGCCGGAACCAGCGAGCCCAGCGCCACCGACGAAATCACCTTCGGGTTGAACCTCAACGCGGATGCCGAGGACGGTGAGACGTTCACCAGTTCGGTGACCACCTACGACTCATTGGGAACCGAGGTGATTCTGGATGTCACGTTTACTTACGACGGCACTACCTCGACCTGGTCCTGGACGCCGAGCTCCGATATCGGAACGGCCAGCACGACGGCAACGACCACGTTCACCTTCGATTCCTCGGGAGAGCTTGTCGCACCAACAACCAACCCCACCATTACAATCACCGGTTTGAGTCCCGCTGCCGATATGTCGATAGAGTGGGTCTTCATCGACGATTCCCTGTCCCCGGCCGCCAGTGACGGCAGCATAACCAGCTACAGCTCGGAATCGACCAAGACCGCCCAGACCCAGAATGGCCACCCGTCGGGAACCCTTCAGTCGGTGACCGTTGACGAGGATGGCTATTTTACCGGGATTTACTCCAACGGATCCATGATCCCCTTTGCTCAAATCGGTCTGGCGGATTTTCCCAGCTACTCCGGGCTTGCCAAAATGGGCGGCAATCTTTATGCGGAGTCCATGGCGTCCGGGCAGGCGCTGGTGAGTACGCCTAACTCCGTCAACCTGGGCGCAATCGCTCCCACGTCACTGGAAATGTCCAATGTCGACCTGGCCGATGAATTCGTAGAAATGATCACGACGCAGCGCGCCTACCAAGCCAATTCCAAGGTCATTACTTCAAGTGACGAGATTCTTCAGGAGCTGTTGAATATTAAACGGTAGGCTGAATGATTGACATGAACGATTGACACGGTAAAGACCAGCCGCCGGGCGATCACCTGGCGGCTTTTTTTTGATCGACGTTGCCCATCCACAATCCTCTTTTCTCTATCCCTATTGCGGCGGCCTCTGTCAACCGCTTGACTGTTTCCCGATATTTGACGCAGCAAACGGCTGGCGGATGCCTTGGCGTGATCCCGTCGAACTTGGTTTGAAAGCCTATTTTCATAGGACCGCAAGAAAATTTACGATGGATGGCCGGAAACACTCACCGGGCGGAGCGGTGGTGAAACAATGGCATGCAACATGCTTAACTGTTGGTGACAGCATCAATATGCATCTTAAGAACAGGGCGGCTTTATGCTTTGGTGGAGGATAATGGATGTCTAAAACAGTTATGATTATCGTTCTTGTGGTTGTTGTGCTTCTCATGGGCATGTTCGGGGCCGGATTCTTTATCCTTTGGAGCAAAATATCCCAGATGCCACAGCAATCGGCGACCGGAGAATTGGCGGTTGAGGAGGAACAGGATGTCATGGGGCCGCTATACGACATGAAAAGCATGATCGTAAACCTGTCGGACGAAGGCGGAAAACGCTATTTGCGGGTAACCATGGCCCTGGAACTTGCCGACGCCGAGGTGGAGGCGGCCATTGAAACCAAACTCCCGCTCATTCGCGATGCGATTTTGATGATTTTGCCCACAAAGCGATACGACGACATCAACACGACGGAAGGGAAGATCACTCTACGCACCGAGCTCATCGAGAAGATGAACGAGTTCATGGGCGAAGGTAAGGTTTCCAATATTTATTTCACGGAATTTGTAGTTCAATAGGAAAGCCGCATGGCCGATCAGATACTTTCCCAGGAGGAAATCGATGCGCTGCTTACCGCAATGGACAGCGGAGAAATCGATGTCGCCGAGGACCAACAGGATACCGCCGTTGAAGCCAAGCCGTTCGATCTTACCGCCCAGAACATCATGGAGCGCGGGCAATTCGACGCGCTTGAAGGGGTTTACGATAAGTTTGTCAACCTGTATCAGGAATCGTTGTCCAGTCTTTTCCAGCGTTCCATTTCGGTTAAAATCGTTTCTCGTGAAACGGTGAAGTTCGGCGAGTTCATCAAGGCTTTTTCAAGTCCCACGGGATTTGTCATCTTCAGCATGGATCCCCTTATCGGATCTTCCCTTTTCGCCTTTGAGCCGGATCTGGTCTTTTCCCTGATCGATTGCATGTTCGGCGGTGACGGCAGGCCCATGGAGAAAATTCGCGAATTCACCCTGATCGAAAAGCGCATGCTGGAAAAATTGGCCACGGAAGCGATCAAGGATTTGCAGACCGGCTGGGAATCGGCCTACCCCATACGGATTTCCTTACGTAAAATAGAGACGAAGCCGGAATTCGTCTATCTGGTCAACCCGGAAGATCAGTTGATCATCGTGGTCTTTGAAATCAGTACGGCTCAGTTCTCCGGCAATGTCCATTTATGCCTGCCGTATCTCATGCTGGAACCCATCAAGGAGCAGCTCAGTTCCAGTTATATGCGCGAAAAGGACCGGGCCAGCTCGTTCGGCGAGGAGTTCCGCCATCTTTTGGGGCGTACCGAGGTCAGCGTGGTGGCGGAGTTGGGAAAAACGAGATATTCCTTCGAGGATATTCTCAATTTTGATGTGGATGATGTCATCCGGCTTAACACCGGACCGCAAAACAATGTTCTGGTGAACATCGAACGCGTTCCCAAGTTTTTGGGAATGCCCGGTGTCGTCAAAGGCAGCAAAGCCGTTCAAATCAGTGAAGTGATCGATCCGGATCGGGGAAAAGGGTAGAAGATGGCTGAAGAGAATAAAGACGTAACGGAACTTGCTCCGGCGAATGAAAGCGGTGCGAAAAAAAACAGCCAAAAGGAGGATGGTGGCGACAATCTGGATTTGCTGCTCGATATTCCTCTGGAGATCACCATCGAGCTGGGACGCACGAAAATGCTGATCAACGATCTTTTAAAGCTCGGTCAGGGCTCGGTGATCGAGCTGGCCAAGGAGGCCGGGGATACACTGGAGATCCTTGCCAACAACCGGCTGATCGCCAAGGGCGATGTGGTGGAGGTCAATAAAAAATACGGAATCCGGCTGACCGAGGTCATCAGCCCCATGGAAAGGGTGGAAAAACTGGGATGAATGCCGCGCCGGATATGCTGATGGCGGGGCTGAAAATGATCGCTGCGCTGGGCGCGGTGCTGGCCCTGATTTTTCTGCTGCTGCATGGGGTCAGGAAGTTTTCCGGCGGCCGCCTGGGAGGCTTCGGCGCCAAACACATCCAGGTGCTGGAACGCTGCCCGCTGGGCGTCAAAAAAAGCATCGCCCTGGTCCGGGTGCCGGGAAAGGTTCTGGTCCTGGGGGTTTGCACCGACCGCATCACGCTTCTCGATGCCCTTGATGAAACACTCGCGAAAACGGTCGCGGCACCCGAGGCAAAGACGCCATTCGGCCCCGTGTTGGGCAAGGCGTTAGAGGCCTCGGAAAAAGACGAAGGAGAAGGGGCGTGAGTGCCATGGCCCGCCGACTTGAGATTCACCAGAGGCCTACGGGCGGGGTCGCCATGCTTCGGTTCGTGGTGTTGTTGCTTTTGACCATTGGAGGGGTGATGCTTTGCAAGAGCGCCTGGGCACAGTCTCCGGCGCCGTTGATCAGTATCGGATTGGATCAGGCGATGGACGAGGGCAGGGTCGCCGTGGCCCTGCAGATCTTCCTGTTGATGACGGTTCTCTCCCTGGCGCCTTCCATTTTGATCATGGTGACCTCCTTCACGCGCATCGCCATCGTTTTCTCCTTGCTTCGCCAGGCCTTGGGAACCAACCAGTTGCCACCCAACCAGATCGTTATCGGATTGTCCCTTTTTCTCACATTTTATATCATGGCGCCCGTCTGGCAAAAGGTCAACCAGGACGCCCTGCAGCCGCTGATCGCCAAGGAGATAACACAGAAGCAGGCCTTTGAGAAAGCCGTTGTGCCGCTGCGGGAATTTATGATTTCACAAACCCGGGAAAAGGATCTGGCGCTTCTGGTCAACGTGGCCAAGATGCCCAGGCCGGCCAATATCGACGATGTCCCCACCACGGTTCTGGTGCCGTCGTTTATCATCAGCGAGCTGAAAACCGCTTTTCAGATCGGGTTCATGCTCTATGTGCCGTTTTTGATCATCGATATGGTCGTGGCCAGTGTGCTGTTGTCCATGGGCATGATGATGCTGCCGCCGGTGATGGTTTCCCTGCCGTTTAAACTGATGATTTTCGTGCTTGCCGACGGCTGGAACCTGATCGTCGGTTCGGTGGTTAAAAGTTTTTACTAAAAAGGAGGGTTCTTGCCATGACCCCTGAATTCGTTACCGGCTTTTTTGTCCAGGCCATTAAAACCGCCATTTTGCTTTCCGCCCCGATGCTGCTGGTGGGGCTGGTGATCGGCGTGCTGGTCAGCATGTTTCAGGCCGCGACCTCGATCAATGAAATGACCATGGTCTTCGTTCCCAAAATGCTGGGCGTCGCTCTCGCGCTGCTCTTTTTCTTTCCCTGGATGATAAAAGTGATCATCGGTTTCACCCAGAATCTGATCATGGAACTTCCCACCTATATTCGGTGAGGATAACCGGCGATGGCGTCATTCAATATCCCTTTAGATATCGTTTACGCGCTTATGCTGATTTTCCTGCGCGTGGCGGCGATTGTTTTCAGCGCGCCGGTGCTGGACTCGCGCGCCGTTCCGGCGACCTTCAAGGTGGCCTTGGCACTTGCCGTCAGCATCCTGCTCGTGCCGACGGTGAGTAAGGGGATCGCGATAGCGGGATTGTCGCTACCGGTATTTGTGCTTGGCATTTTGTCGGAAATCGTTATCGGCATAACCATCGGGCTTTCGGTAAAACTTTTGTTCACCGGTATCCAGCTGGCGGGACAGATGGCCGGTTACCAGATGGGATTTGCCATGGCCAACGTAATGGACCCGGCCACTTCGGTGCAAATCCCCATCCTGGCCCAGATCTACAACCTGACGGCCATGCTGGTTTTTCTGGCCGTCAATGCCCATCACATGTTCTTTACCGCGCTGGTCCAAAGCTACGCCATCGTGCCGCCCATGTCCGCCGTCCTTTCGGCGAGCCTGGTCAAAATGATGATGAGCCTTGCCGCCAATATGTTTATCGTCGCCATCAAGATCGGCGCGCCGTTGATCGCGGTGCTTCTGATTGCCACCATGGGATTGGGACTGGTTGCCCGGACCGTGCCGCAAATGCACGTGTTTGTGGTTGCCATGCCCCTTAAAATTCTTCTGGGGCTCTCCTTTCTGATGATTGTGGCGCCGTTTTTGACCGCCTTTTTGATCGACCTGTTTTCCGCCTATCGGGTGAATCTGTATGAACTCCTGCACCTGATGGCCCCGGGGTGATTCATGGCCGGAGACAGCAGCCAGGACAAAACCGAAAAACCGACCAGCAAAAAGCTGAAGGACTCCCGCAATAAAGGCAACGTTGCCCAGAGCCAGGAAGTTCCCTCGGTGATGGTTCTTTCCGGTGGCCTGAGCGTTCTTTATTTCGGCGGTCCCTGGATGCTCGAACGCCTGCAAAGCACGATGCGCGAAATCTATCAGCGGGCCGGAGCGCTGCAAATCAACGTCGAGAACATGCACAGCCTGTTCTGGGAAATGTTTCTCAATGCCGTCGTGATCCTGATCCCACTGATGCTGGCGGTGCTGGTGGCCGGTGTGACCGGCAACGTGATCCAGTTCGGCTTTTTGGTCACCGGCGAAAAATTGACTCCCGACTTTACCCGATTCAATCCGGCCAAAGGCATAAAAAAGCTGGTCTCCCTACGTTCCCTGGTGGATCTGGCCAAATCGTTCGTCAAACTGGTCATCATCACCGGTGTCGCCTACGCGGTCATCAAGCGCTATCTGGATGACATCCCCGGACTGATGCAATTGACGCCGGGAGGCGTCCTGGGCTTTATCAGCAAGGTCTCTTTTCAGCTGTGCTTTTATACCTGCATTGCCCTTCTGGTGATGGCCGCCCTGGATTTTTCCTATAACAAATGGCAGCACCACCACGACCTCAAGATGACCAAACAGGAGGTCAAGGATGAACGCAAACAGCGTGATGGTGATCCGGCGGTCAAGTCCAGAATCCGTTCCGTCCAGAGGGAGATGGCCATGCGGCGGATGATGGAAGCGGTCCCGGATGCCACGGTGGTGATTACCAACCCGACCCACCTGGCCATTGCCCTTAAATATGAAGACGGCATGCACGCGCCCCAGATCGTCGCCAAGGGGGCCGGGTATGTGGCCCAGAAAATCAAATCGATCGCCGCCGACCACGAAGTCCCGCTGGTGGAAAACAAACCGTTGGCCCGCACCCTGTTCAAGGTCGTGGAAATCGGTGATTTCATCCCCGCCGATCTGTACAAGGCCGTCGCCGAAATTCTCGCCTACGTCTATCGCCTCAGGGGCATGGCCGGATCCTGAAACACATGAACCATTTCCTTATTTAACGCCTAAGACAATTATTTGACGCTTCCTTTGCATCCGTTTTCGATTTGACGTCGATCACGGCCCCATTCAAGATTGCCAGCAAAAAAAAATCGCTAATATTTTGTATGGAAACAATTTGTTAGTGCACTGAAAACGGATGTCGTGTCCGGTGCTCACCAGTAGGCATGGAATATGCTAAATCTAATTGCAGCCAATCTGAATCAAGGAGCGACAAACACCATCATGGAACTTGCAGAACGAAAACAATATCTCAGCCGCTTTTCCTTTGTCACGAGCAATACCGATATTCTGATGGGATTTGCGGCCATGGCCATTTTGATGGTCATGATCGTTCCCCTGCCCGCGATGCTGCTCGATATCCTGCTTTCGTTCAATATCACCTTCGCACTGATTATTCTCCTGGTCGGCATGTACATTTTAAAACCGCTGGATCTGTCTTCATTTCCCTCGATTTTGCTGCTTGTCACCTTGTTTCGCCTTTCCCTTAACGTGGCGTCCACACGGCTGATTCTGCTGCACGGCAATGAAGGCACCCATGCCGCCGGTAACGTGATCATGGCTTTCGGCAACTTCGTGGTCGGCGGTAATTACCTGGTCGGCCTGATTGTGTTTATCATTCTGGTTGTCATCAATTTCATGGTCATCACCAAGGGTGCCGGCAGAATCGCCGAGGTCGCCGCCCGGTTTACCCTGGATGCCATGCCCGGCAAACAGATGAGTATCGATGCGGATCTGAACGCCGGGTTGATCGACGAGACCCAGGCTCGGGAACGGCGCCTGCGGATCAGCCGCGAGGCTGAATATTACGGGGCCATGGACGGTGCCAACAAATTCGTTCGCGGGGATGCCATCGCCGGCATCATCATCACTCTGGTCAACATCCTGGCCGGCCTGGCCATCGGCGTTTTCCAGAAAGGAATGAATTTCTCCGATGCCGCCGAAACCTACACCCTGCTGACCGTCGGCGATGGGCTGGTCAGCCAGATTCCGGCCCTGATCATTTCCACGGCGGCCGGCATCATCGTCAGCCGGGCCGGTGCCGAAAAAAATCTGGGCTCAGAGATCGGTGGGCAACTGTTGGTTCAACCCAGGGCTTTTGTCGTGGCATCCATGATCCTGTTCGGCTTCGGCCTGGTCCCCGGGCTTCCGACGATCCCTTTTTGGATTCTTTCCCTTACCTCGGGCCTCGTCTCTTATCTTGTTTTTCAGACCGAAAAGGCTAAACAACTAGAAGAGCAAGAACTGGCATTGGAAGATCAGAAAAAAGCGGAAGAAAAGCCACCGGAGACTTTTAAACCGTTGCCGCCCGTGGATGTATTGGCCCTTGAAGTCGGCTATGGCCTGATTCCGCTGGTGGACGTGGAACAGGATGGAGAACTGCTCGAACGTATCAAATCCATCCGCCGGCAAATCGCACAGGAAAAGGGAATCGTCGTTCCGTCGATTCACATTCAGGACAATATGAAACTCAAGCCGGGAAGCTACTCCATCCTTTTGAAAGGAATCGAAGTCGCCTCCGGGGAGTTGATGATCAATCACCTGCTGGCCATGAATCCCAACAACAGCAAAGTCAAGATCAACGGCATCCCGACCCGGGAGCCGACCTACGGCATGGAGGCGTTCTGGATCAAGCCCGCCACCCGTGAAGACGCAAACGCCAAGGGCTATACCGTGGTCGATCTGGCAACGATCATGACCACCCATCTTTCGGACGTGATCCATCGTCATTCCCACGAGCTGGTGGGCCGCCAGGAGGTCCAGAAAATGCTCGACACCCTCAAGGCAAGTCATCCCAAGGTCGTCGAGGAGCTGGTGCCCGGCCTGATGTCTCTGGGCGGGGTGGTGAAGGTCGTTCAGAATTTGCTGCGTGAACAGGTGCCCGTGCGCGATTTGCTGACCATCGCGGAGACCCTGGCGGATTGGGCCTCCAGCACCAAAAAAGTGGATGTTTTAACCGAGTACGCCCGCCAGGCCTTGGCCCGGACCATCACCAGCCTGTACCTGGACAACAACAACCTGCTCAATGTTCTTACCCTGAGCCAGGAGGTAGAAAAGCGCGTGTCCGAATCTTTACAGAAAACGGATCAAGGGGTTTTTCTGGCCATCGACCCGGTCTATGCCAAGTCCATCATGGACGATCTGGCCGTCAAGATCGAAGACTTTCATTCACTGGGCGTACAACCGCTTTTGGTCTGTTCGGCCCAGATACGCTCCCATTTCAAGAAAATGGCCGATCGATTCGTGCCCGGATTGATCGTGCTTTCCTATGACGAAATCATCAGTAGTGCCAAAATAAAAATAGTCGGAACTGTGGAGGCCTCGAATGCAGATTAAGCGTTTTGAAGCTGAGGACATGACCGATGCGCTTCGCATGGTTAGACGGGAATTCGGAGATGACGCCGTCATTCTATCGGCCAAGGAATCCCGCCCGGGAAGGTTTTTGCGCGCGTTCAAAAAAAATTGCGTGGAAGTCACGGCGGCGATGGACTATCCCTTGGATGATGAGAAATCGGAGGACGAAAAACCGATGACCGATTTTTCACAACAGCTTTCCGAGAAAATCGCCGCCGGAGAAGAAGGGGATCGGGTTTCGCTTTCCAATAAGACATCCGGATTGCTTCCGAAGGCCGACCTCTCCAAATCCGCCGCGCCAACCGCTTCCCGGACAACGCCCCTAACGCCCCCTAAGCCTGAGAAACAGGTGGCCAAACGTTGGGTCATGCAGCATGCCGGTCGGGACAGGGAAGAGGCGTTCACCGGCCGCGCCGATGTCGATGACGGACAGGACCGTTATCCGAAAGAGCGGATGGTGGCCGCGCCCTTTTACCGGCGGCTGGACAACCAAAAGGTTATCGTTCTGGTCGGCGGGCACGGTACGGGCAAAAGCACGGCCATTGCAAAACTGGCCAAACAGTGCCGGCTGGTCGAAAGCCGGTCGGTGGCCCTGATCAGCCTGGACCGCTTCAGCATCGGCGGCAATCAGACTTTGGAAAAAATCTCCCGTATCCTGCAGGTGCCGCTTGCAATCGTCCGGGACGCCGATCAATTGCAGGCGGCTTTGGATCGCCATGCGGCTGTCGATGTGGTTCTAATCGATACCCCCGGGCTGGGAAAGGAAGATGAGAAGACGATCGGCGAGATCGCGGCTCTCATGGACACCGCCAACCCGGACGAGATCCATCTGGTCGTCAATGCGACGGTTCGCCGGAAGGTTGTCGACGGATGGGTGGCGGCGATGCAGCCTGTTGGCATCGATCGGTTGCTGTTCACCCACATGGATGAGTATGGGGTTGACGAAAGCCTTTTGGGCACCTTTGCAGCTCACCGGCTGCCATCGGCATTTTTCACCGATGGCGTTGATCTTTTTGATAATCTCAAAGAGACAACCGTCGATGCGCTCGACCGCTTCTGTTCATCCGGAGAAAAACAAAAGATACGGGTGACGCGGTTTTCCCGGAAAAAAACGGTTTCGCCTCTGGAAAGAGAAACCCCAACCCACCCCAACAGCGAGGATCGGGTTTATTATGTCGCCAACCGCAATTCGGAACTTTTTCATCGTCCGGATTGCAAGTCCGTCAAACGCATCAACGCGGAGAACATTACCGCGTTCAGCAGCATTGAACAGGCTTTGGAGGAAGGCTTCAAGCCTTGTCGGGCATGCTGCAACACCGATACGACCAAAAGCGCGCTGGCGGGCGGCATTGCCAAGCGGCGCGTACGTGCGCTCTAACGCGGGAGAATACAGGGAATGACAGACGCTAAACAGACCGGCCGAATCATCAGTTTAAATCGAGAAAGAAAACAACGGCAGCGGGTGCCGGCCAATGCCAGCTTCAAGCGGCGACCGGCCAGGATCATTGCCATTACCAGCGGCAAAGGCGGTGTGGGGAAAACGAACATCGTCGCCAATCTTGGCTATTCGCTATGCAAGGCAGGCAATCGGGTGCTGATTTTCGATGCCGACCTGGGGCTGGGGAATCTCGATGTCCTTCTGGGGCTTACCCCCCACTACAATCTGTCCCATGTGCTCGAAGGCAAAATGCAGCTGTCCGATATCGTTATCAACGGCCCCGGGCGTCTCAGGATTCTGCCGGCGTCATCCGGCATACAGGCCCTGACCACGCTGACCCATGGCCAGCGCATGAATATTTTCAGGGAATTGAATCTGCTGCTGTCCGACTACGATGTCGTACTGGTCGACACGGCGGCGGGAATCTCTTCCAACGTGCTTTTTTTCAATGCATCGGCCAACGAAATCATGGTTGTCGTCACCCCGGAACCGACATCCATAACCGATGCCTATGCCTTGATGAAAATTTTAGCGGTAAAATATCAGGAAAAACACTTTCGTCTTGTCGTAAATCAGGCTAAAAATGAAAAAGAGGCCGATGAAGTCAGCCGCCAGCTGTGTCTGGTGGTCAATCGGTTTCTGGATGTATCCATCGAATACTTCGGAAGCGTTCTTCTGGATAACAATGTGAAGTCAGGTGTCCGTAAGCAAAAGATCGTCACTGAAATCGCCCCCATGTCCAGGGCCAGTCGTGACTTTTCTCAATTGTCCCGTAAGCTCATTCAGTCCCCCCCCATGATCGAGCGATCCGAGAACAGGGCGCTTAACTGGCAGGACATTGTTTAATCGGTGGATGGGAAGGTAGTTGGATGTCTTTTGATCCTATTTTACTAATGGCTAGAACGGCCTCAAGCCCTTTTACGCATCGCAAGCGGTGTGTGGAAGGTGAGCGTATCCGCAACGGGAAGAAATCCAAATCGTGGAGACAAACATGACTTTGGCACAAACGCGAGAAGATTATTTCGGTAAGGACAGTCATCTATTACGAAACCAGATCATTAACGAGTACCTGCCTTACGTGAAACGGATTGTCAACCGGATCGCCGTGCATCTGCCTCCCACCATCGAGGTGGACGATTTGGTCAACGTGGGGATTATCGGATTGATACAAGCCATAGAGCGTTACGATCCCACTCGCGACAACAAATTCATCACCTATGCCGTGTTTCGAATCAAAGGCGCCGTACTGAGCGAGCTGCGTTCTCGTGATTTTCTTGGCCGTACGACCCGCAGGAAGATTCGTGATCTCGAAAAGGCTTATCTCAAGCTCGAACAGCGCCTGGGGCGCGAGGTCAGCGATGAGGAGGTCGCCAAGGAGATGAACATGGATCTTGAGCAATTCTACAAAGTCAAACGAATGTCCAGCATCTCTTTCGTAAGCTTTGAGGAGTTGGGCTATACGTCTCGCAGTGAAACCCCGCCGGTTCCCAGCACCCTGTCCAGCGGTGACGCGGATGACGCGCTTTCGTTGACCACCATGAAAGAGCTCAAGGCCACCATCGCCAAGAATATCGACCTGCTTCCCGAAAAGGAAAAACTTGTTATTTCGCTCTATTATTCGGAGGAGATGACCATGAAGGAAATCGGCAAGGTCTTGAATATCACCGAGTCCAGGGTCTCTCAGATACATGCGCAAGCCATTATCCATCTGAGGGGCAAGATGCGTCGCGACGGAATGCTTGAAGAGTGAAGACAAAGGAGAATTTACCATGATGATTGATGCCGGCTATGCCGTATGGGCAGGCGCGGGAATAATGGCGGGCACCCTTTTGTTGGTGCTTTTGGTGAAAAAAATGGGCGGGATTCTCAACTCGTATCTCAAGGCGCGCTCTGTCGGTAATGAGGCGTTTAGCGCTTCGGTTGGGGATCTCGAGCATCGTGCGCTGATGTTCGTGGTGGATCAGAAACTGGATTCGATTCTTGGCTCCCTTGCCCGGACCATTGATAAGGAACGACAAAATTTGGGCGTTGTCGTCAGAAAACCGTCGGCGTGTGAGGATGTGGAAGCCGAGCCGACGGCGCCGGTCAAACTTTCCGATCGTCTGCAGACCGCCTATGAACAGGTTTTGCCGTTAGCCGAAAACGGAACCTCGATCAAAACCATCGCCCGCCGCTTGGATCTGTCCGAGGCGGAGGTCTCCCTGGTCATGCGTCTCGACGCCGCCTGATCTTGATATTCAAGAAAAAAGGGGCCGGTCAGGCAAATGTTGCCTACCGGCCCTACTGTTTTGCCGACCTGCCAATCTTTAACTGCATGTATTTACAGTGAATAAAAGATAAGTAGCGTGGCTTTCGCGTGGCATGCTTATTGCTGCATATGTTGCTGTAAGAGATGACGGAAAACGGGTAACAACAACCAAGGAGTCAGCCCATGAGTGGGGGAATGTATCTTGCCGCGGCAGGCGCGATGGCACAACAAAGTCGCCTGGAAGTCCTGGCAAACAACATCGCCAACATCGACACCACCGGTTTTAAAGCCGAACGCACGGTTTTCAGGGTCGAAAACGCCGATGAGCCGGCGCAGGCGCAGGAAACCGAAGGCGAGATTCAGCCGTTGTCGCCTTACTCACCGCCGTTCGAGACCCGTGTCGATTTCAGTCAGGGGGCGCTCCACCAGACCGGTAATCCCCTGGATGTGGCCATCAGCGGCAACGGCTTTTTCAGCGTTCAGACGCCGGAGGGCATCCAGTACACCCGCCAGGGCAGTTTCAGCCTCAACGATCAGGGGGCGCTTGTCACACCGGACGGCTATACGGTGGAGGGCGAAGGGGGTGCCATCACCATTGAAGCCGGAACCGTCGATATTGACATGACCGGCGGGATTTTCGTGGACGGCGATGAAGTCGGCCGCCTTAAAATCACCGAGATCGACAATCCGCAGACCCTTAAAAAGACCGGTAACGGGCGGTTCATGCCGACCGATGCGACGATTGCCGCACCGGCTCCCGAAACCGCGAACGTCAGTCAGGGATATCTGGAATCCGCCAATGTCAGCCCGATTCTGGCGATGACCGAAATGATCGAAACCACAAGGGTTTTCGAGGCATACCAGAAGGTCATCCAGTCGGCGGACGAGGCAACCCAGACAAGTCTGAAGGATATCGGCAAAACCAGCTAATTCGAGGAAACCATGATTAGAAGCCTATGGTCCGCAGCGACCGGAATGCAAGCCCAGACACTGAACATCGATCTGATTTCCAACAACCTGGCCAATGTCAGCACCTCTGGCTACAAAGCGAGCCGTGCCGATTTTCAGGATCTGCTTTATCAAACCCTGAAAGCGCCCGGTGTCGCCTCCTCGGCGGATACCGAGGTGCCCACCGGCATTCAGGTGGGGCACGGCACCCGGCCGGCCGCGACCCAGAAAATTTTCACCCAGGGGGATTTTCAGAATACGGAAAACGAGTTGGATATCGCCATCGAGGGTGAGGGCTTTTTCCAGGTGATTCAGCCCAACGGCGAAACCGCCTATACCCGGGCGGGCACCTTTAAATTGGATGGGGAGGGGCGGGTGGTGACCTCGGACGGTTTTGCCCTTGAGCCCGAACTGACGATCCCCACCGAGGCGACATCCCTTTCCATCGGCTCTGACGGCACCGTATCGGTGCTGTTGTCCGGCGAAACCGAGGCCAGCGAGATCGGCAATATCGACCTGGCGCTGTTTACCAACCCGGCGGGGCTGAAAAGCATCGGCCGCAACCTGTATCTGCCCACCTCGGCTTCGGGCGATGCCACCATCGGCACCCCCGGCGAGGATTCCCTGGGAACCATTGCCCAGGGGTATCTGGAGCTTTCCAACGTCAGCGTGGTCGATGAAATGGTCAACATGATCGTCGCCCAGCGGGCATACGAAACCAACAGCAAATCCATCCAGGCATCGGATGAAATGCTGCAGACGGCCACCAACCTGAGAAGGTAACCAGCAATGAAACGCTCTTGTTTTTCGATAGTCATAAAATCGGGCATGACAGCCGGCATTATCGCCGCCTTGATGCTGATTGCACCGGGATCGTCTCATGCCGCCGGCCAACCCCGGGTGACCCTCAAAGACAGCGCCGTGATCAATAAAGACGACGTCCTCTTGAAAGACATCGCCACGATCGCAGGGGATCAACAATCGGGCGCGGCTTCCATGGCTACGGTCGCGGTGGCGACCTCGCCGCTGCCCGGAAAGACCCGTTTCCTGAGCCTTGACTATATCCGTATTCGCCTCAGACAAGCCGGTTTTGATCCCGATGCCGTAAGTTTTGGCGGCGCACGGGACGTTCGGATCAGCCGCGATGCCGCCTATCTTCCAAAGGAAACCGTCATCCGTGCCGTCGAGGCCGCCATTCGCAATCGAATGCCCTGGAAGCAGGGGGATGTGACCATCGACAATATCCGTATCAACGATGACATCAGGCTGCCCACGGGCCGGCTGACGCACCGCATCATCCCCAAAGAGGGAGAGGCTTTTCTGGGGCAAACCTCCCTGGGACTTTACCTTTACGTGGATGGCCAACTGGTTGTCAAAACCTGGGCCCATGCCCATATATCGGTCATGGGAAGCGCGGTGCGGGTGGTTCGCCCCCTGGGCAAACACCAGCGCATCGAACCCAATGACGTGGCCGTGGTGCGCACCGATCTGAGTGATCTCTCCTCGGACACGGTGCGGCAGCTTGCGGAGGTTATCGGCAACCGAACCACCCGGATGATCTATCCCAATACTTATCTTAAAAGAGGCATGTTCACACCGCCGCCGTTGGTCAGGCGCGGAGATATCGTAAAAATCATAGCCACTACCGGTCTCATGACCATTACCGCTACCGGAAAAGTGAAACAAAAGGGGTGCAAGGGCGACATGGTCCATGTGGTCAACACCGACTCGAACCGAGTCATCATCGCCCGCGTCATCGGCCCAGGCGCCGTTGAGGTGGAATTTTAGGAAGGTGCAACATGAGGTTGCCAAAAACGACAACCCGAACAGGTAAGTCCATTTTCCTGCTACTCATGCTGACTTCTCTATGCTGCGCTCCAGGTTGTAGTAGAATTATGAAACAAACATCGGGCCCGGTGCAATCCAAACCGGCGGCCTACGATCCGGATCAGAAAGCGGTTGATTATGCCGGCGATTCGAAAGCGGGCGCGCCGCTGCCCAACGGATCGTTATGGGATGAAAAAGCGAGTATGGTTTCCCTGTTTTCCGATCAAAAGGCGCGCCGGGTCGGGGACATTGTAACCATTAAAATCACCGAATCGTCCTCGGCCACCAACAAGGCCAGTACGGGCACCGATCGGTCCTCGAAAATGAGCGCCAGTCTGGACGCGTTTTTCAATGCGGAAAAAAGATATCCGGCCGATCAGCCTTTTTTCAACCCCTTTTCCAAGGTTGGCGGCGGCCTGGAAAGCGAATTCACCGGCAACGGAACCACCAAGCGCAGCGGCGCCCTGGATGCCTACATCACCGCCCTGGTGACCCAGATTCTGCCCAACGGCAATCTGGTGCTGGTGGGATCACGGGAGGTTTTGATCAACAATGAAAACCAGATCATTCAGCTCTCCGGGGTGGTTCGTCCCAGTGATATCGATGCCAACAACCAGGTGCTGTCCACCTACCTGGCCGATGCCAGAATCGCTTACAGCGGAACCGGCATCATCAATGACCGGCAAAAACCCGGCTGGCTGTCCAAGATCATGATGGCGGTCTGGCCTTTTTAACCCCATGACGCGTGAAACCATGCACCTATTCCGAATTTTTGTGATTGGCCTGACTCTGTTTTCCTGTCTGGGCCGGCCGTGCCTGGCGCATGCCGTGCGGCTCAAGGATATCGTGGAGATCAACGGGGTGCGTAAGAACCAGCTGGTGGGCTACGGCCTTGTTGTGGGGCTGGACGGCACCGGCGACGGTAAAAAAGCGCTCTTTACCCTGCAATCCATGGCTTCGATGCTCGAAAAAATGGGGGTTACCGTAAACAGCGAAGAGATCCAGGTCAAAAACGTGGCGGCGGTGATGCTTACTGCATCGCTGCCCCCTTTTGCCAGGCGGGGCAACCGCCTGGACGTGCTGGTCAGCTCCATCGGCGATGCCAAGAACCTTCAGGGCGGAACCTTGCTGCTGGCCCCCCTTAAAGGACTCGATGGAAGAATTTACGCCATGGCCCAGGGGCCGGTGAACACGGGTGGCTTCGGAGCCGGCGGCGATTCGGCAAGCGTGACGAAGAATTTTCCGACCGTGGGCCGGGTCCTGTCCGGCGCCATCATCGAGCGTGAAGTGCCCAACAATTTCAAAGACCGGTCGATCCTGGTGTTCAGTCTGCACAACCCGGACTTTCTGACCGCGACCCGGGTGATCGATGCCATCAATGCCAGGTTTGCCGCTCCCGTGGCCAGCGCCACCGATCCGGGGACGATCGAAATCCAGGTGCCCGACAAATACATCGGCAACACCGTTCCGCTTCTGGCTTCCCTGAGCGAGATCGAGGTCACGCCGGACACCAAGGCCAGGGTGGTGATCAACGAACGCACCGGGACGGTGGTGATGGGCGAGAATGTTCGCATCTCCACGCTGGCCATCGCCCATGGCAATCTGAGCATCGTGGTTCGTGAAAATACGGACGTTTCGCAACCGCTGCCCCTGTCCCAAGGGCAAACCGTGGCAACCCCGAATACCGACATCAATATTCAGGAGTCGGGCAATAAGCTGATGGTGGTTCCCAAGGGTATCAATATTGGCGAGGTGGTCAATGCCCTGAACGCCCTTGGCGTCACCCCGCGCGATTTGATCGCCATTTTTCAGGCCATCAAGGCGGCCGGTGCGCTGCAGGCGGATCTGGAGGTGATCTGATGGCCGACATCAAGCCCATGGGCGTCGATAGCGCTCTGTTTCAAATGCATGCGGCCGGCAGTGACAGAACGATGGACAATATCAAGGCGAAGCAGCCAACGGACACGGCGGGCAGCGAAGCCCTGGAAACGGTCAGCCGGCAATTCGAATCGCTGCTTTTGAATATGATGATTAAAGAGATGCGGGCCACGGTTCCCGAATCCGGGCTTTTTCCCGCATCCATGTCAAAAGATATATTTACTTCCATGCTGGACGAACAATATGCCGACCGGATGTCTGAAAGCGGCGGCATCGGCCTCCAACGGATGCTTGTCGACCAATTGGAAAAAATAGCAGACGAAAAATAACGATAGCGGCAAGAATCAGAGATGGTAATTAAAGGTGAATCCCGAAAAAGCCGATCTATGTAGAAGAAGAATACTGCTGTCATATGCGATACAGAAGCAAAAGATAGCGTTAATCGGATTTACGGGCCGTCTTGTTCATGGGGCCGCGGGGGATGTAAGCGTTGCAGATTAAAGGGTCTCTTCCAGTTACCGTTTCGCCGGACACCGCACCAATTAAAAATGGTGGGGGTTGCAGGAAGACGGATCCCTGCGATGATCCGAAAGATCGAATGGACCCCGTTCGATTGACCGCCGGCGCTAGTGACATAGATAAAATAGTAAAACAAAACCGTGGCGCGTCCGATGTTCGGGAAGACAAAGTGGCCGAAATGAAACAGCGCATCGCCTCGGGCGCTTATCAAGTCATGGGCGAAAAAGCGGCCGGCGACTTGATGAAAGAAACCCTGCAAAACAACACGCTTTTATATGATATGGACAATTCCAATGATTGACGAATACGGAGGATGACAGATGAACCAGACACTAACCGAGCTGATTGATGCAATGGATGCCGAGATGAAGTCCTATTTGAAAATGTTACCCGTTTTGGCAAAGGAACGACATGCGGCAACGCGATCGGACAGAACACGACTGACGCAGGCCGGCCAGATCAAACAAGGCGTTGTGGCGGAAATCGCCCAAATGGAAAAAAAACGCCGTGCTCTGGTCGAACGGCTGGGCGATCGATACGCCATTGAGGAACGGCCGATTAGCGTCAGTCGTTTGTGCGAGCATTTGGAGGAACCCGATGCCGCCGCTTTAAAAAAACGCGCAAGAGAACTTAAGACGCTGGTGGAAACCGTCCAGCGGGAAAACAACGCCAATGCCAGATTGTTTTCCCATGCGCTGGACCTCGTTCACGGATCGCTGAAACTTCTCAATGATCTGATTTACTCCCAATGGATTTATGAAAAACCGGGAAGCACGCAACCATCAAAGGGATATGGGGGCGCGCGCGGGCGGGTTTTCTGCGGCAGTGTCTGATGATAAACGCGGGCACGGCGAACCCATGAAAACGACCCGGGCAAGGAGGCCACAGTCATGACCAATATCATTTACGGCATGTTCAATGTCGCCAGCACGGCTTTGCTCACCCAGCAAAAAGCGCTGGATGTCACGGCCAACAATATCGCCAACGTGAATACGGAAGGCTATTCGCGACAGCGGGTCACGATGGAGCAGAACGAGCCGGTTTACTACCTGGGGGGCACGCTGGGCACCGGTGTCAAGGCCAATCAATATATCTTGCGTGTTTACGATCAGTTCATCAATGCGCAACTCGCCGAGTCCGAATCCAAGTCCGGCCAGTACGAAGCGGAACTGGACGTTCTGGAAAAGGCCGAGCTGATGTTCGACGAAACTACGGGATACGGACTCAACGACGCCCTGGCCGAATTTTTCAACTCCTGGCAGGAGCTTTCCAACAACCCGTCGGGATACACGGAGCGGGCCGCGCTCATATCGGACACCAATAATCTCACCAATATCTTTCAACAACTCTACACCGGCCTTTCCGACGTTCAGTCCGATTGCGATGTAAGCATCGAATCCGCTGTCGAGGAGATCAACTCCCTGAGCGGGCAGATCGCCGAGTTGAATCTAAAAATAGCCGAGGTCGAGGCCGGCGGGCACAGCGCCAACGAATTCAAGGACGAAAGGGACATGGCACTCAAAGAGTTGTCGGCCCTTATCGATGTGCAAAGCTTCGAGGACGGTGACGGGTTTTTGACCGTTAACACAGCCAACGGCAATACCCTGGTTGATCGTACCAACTCGTGGGAATTGACCACCCACGAAAACGCAGAGACGTTTCAGGATGTCTACTGGGTAAGCGCCACCGGTACCGAGGTGAACATCACCGATGACATTTCATCCGGCAAGCTGCGAGGCTGGCTCCAGGCCCGGGACGAAACCGTAACCGGTTACAAGGACCAATTGAACGAATTGGCCTCGGCCATTATCGGTGAAGTCAACACCCTGCACGGCAGCGGCACCACACTCGACGCGACAACCACGACAGGGGTCGATTTTTTTACCGGCATCGATGCATCGGACATCGAAATCAATATCGATATCGCGAACGATTCGAACCTGATCGCCGCTGCGCTGTCGACCGAAAGCGTTCCCGGCGGCAACGGCAATGCCATTGCCATTGCCGAGCTTCAAAATACCGAAACCATGAGCGGTTTTACGGCGACGTTCGACGATTTTTACACCGCCCTAGTCGGGGACGTGGGCAGTGACGTTTCCATGGCAGGAATCAACAGCGACCACCAGGATTCCGTGAACCTGCAGCTGAGCACTTACCGCGAGGAGATTTCCGGCGTTAACCTGGATGAGGAAATGGTCGACCTTATTCAGTATCAAGCGGCCTACAATGCGGCGGCTAAACTGGTAAGCGCCGTAGACGAGATGCTTGAAACCCTGAACGCCATGATTTAATCGAGGCGATAGGAGGACCATATGCGAATCAGTTCAAAAATAATGGCCGAGAACATCAAATACAATCTGGCCAAACAAAGCAATCTGCTTATGGACTCCCAGACGAAGATCGCTACCGGTAAGCAGATCAACCGCATCTCGGACGATTCCAACGGAATGGAAAAGGTGCTGAACTATCGAACCACCTTGGCGAAGATAGATCAATATCAGGAAAACATCACCGACGCCAAGACACGATCGGAATACACCGAGACCGTGCTTGAACAGATCAACGAGGCCATCGACGAGGCCAAGGGCATAGCGGACGGGGCCGATACCGACAACCGGGAGGCGCTTGCCCTGCAGATTTCCAGCATCAAGGACCAGCTTCTCGGGCTTGCCAATACAACGTATAACGGAAATTATCTCTTCCACGGGCACCTGACGGATACCGCGCCGTTTGAATATGACGCGTTGTCGGGCGGCTATATCTATGTGGATGATGCCGATCCCGGCAGCCATGCCGATACCAGCGTGATGATCGGGGAGGGGACGCAGGTTTCCTTCAATGCAGACGGCAGTGAAATTTTTGCCGACGCTGCGGGAACGGTCAATGTTTTTGACGTCCTGGACGATCTGGAGGCTGCGCTGTATGCCGATGACGATGCGGCCATCGAGACCGCCGTGGCGCCGCTGGAAGCCGTCAGTGAGCAGGTTGAACTTGTGCGGGCCCAGAATGCCGGAGTCTACAAACGTCTGGAGTCCTCCGAGGAGCATTGGACGACATTCGGCAACGCGGTCGAAGACATGCGTTCCAATGTCGAGGATGCCGATGTTACCAGTGCGGCCCTTGACCTGCAACTCCAGAAAGCTTCCTACGAAGTGCTCCTTCAGGTGGCTGCCGACGTTATCCAGCCCACCCTGATTGACTTCCTGTAATTCCTGTTCACAAACTTTCCCTCAGTCGGTATTACCGTCGCTAAATATGTCGATGCGCCTAATGCTGCGATAATGCATCGCTCAGCGATATGGAGTCGCGGCCGGGAATCGTCGCCACGATGATCTCGACCCGCCTGTTTTTGCGTCTGCCGTCTTTCGTGGCATTACTTGCAATGGGACGGTACTCGCCAAATCCCATGGTGGATACGCGTTTGGGATCGATGGTCGTATGATCCAAAAGAAACTGGGCGACTTCCGCTGCGCGGGCAATGGAAAGCTTGAGGTTGGAGCTGTAAAGGCCGCCGTGCATCGGGACGTTGTCGGTGTGACCGGCGATGATGATTCCCTCTTTTTGCGTTTCCTTGGCAAGAATTTTGGCGATGCGCATAATCAGCGGCTTGAGTTCCGGCCTGATATCGGCCTTTCCCGAATCAAAGGTGCTTTCTCCCATGAAGCGGATAATCAATTTCTCGCCATCCGAGTGTATTTCGATATCCTCTTTGATTTTTTCTTCAAGATCCTCAAAGTTTGCTGCAATTTCACGACCAATGATTTTTTTGATGCGCGTCGCGACTGCCGGTTGATCGAAATCCTTGGCAATGATCTTGAGACCCAGAAGGGGGGTGTCGATCACGTTTTTTTCGCGCTGCATGCCGAATGCTTTTTCCATGGATCCGGCCACCTGTTTGTATTTCTGAGCGTCCATTTCGGAGAAAGACAAAAGCAGAACGAAAAAGCAAAGCAAGAGACTCATCAGGTCGGCAAAGGTACACATCCATAGCGGCGCACCTGGTGGGCATTCCGGGCATTCCTGTTCGTCACTCATGGGCTAACCTTTTATTCTTCACTGCCACCTTCGGCGGAGATTTTATCGCGCGTCTTGGGCGACAGGAATATCTTGAGCGATTCTTCCAGCACCATGGGCGAAACCCCGCGGTTGATGGCGATGGCCGCTTCCATGATGATATTTTTGTTTAGCATTTCCATCTCACTGCGCAACAACAGCTTGTCGGCGATGGGCAGGGCGACAAGGTTGGCCAGTACCGCGCCGTATAGTGTGGTCAAAAGGGCAACGGCCATGGAGGGGCCGATGCTTGCCGGGTCCGACATGTTGGAGAGCATCTGAACCAGGCCGATCAGTGTTCCGATCATTCCAAAAGCCGGTGCCGCATCGCCCATGCCTTTGAAAACGCGCTGGCCCAATGCGTGTCGCTGGCCCATCAGCTTGATATCTTTTTTTAGCATGTCGGCGATCAACCCTTCGTCATAGCCATCGGAGAGATAGCGCAGGGCTTTGACGGAAAACGGGTCCGAAGGCGTTTCCTTTTCGAGGGCGATCAGGCCTTCCTTCTTGGCGATACGTGTGAATTCCACCATTTCCTGGATGATGTTCTCGGGAGCTTCGAGTTTGGCAAAAAAGGCTTTCATGGCCACGCTGATGGACCCGATAACATCTCCCATGGTAAATTTGATAAAGGTACAGGCAATCGTCCCCCCGATGACGACCAGTCCACTGGGGATGTTGATGAAAACTCCCAAGCTGCCGCCGAGAATGATCGATGCGAAAATTAGGCCGGCTCCGCTGACGAGCCCGATAACGGTTGCGATATCCATTTAACTCCTCATGGACCCTTTGTGAATCAGAACGGTCGGCAATATGGCACCGATACCATGGTATTGTTTGAGCTTGTCTATGGCGTATGTATTGAGTTCGGTATCCGCGGCCATGACGAAAGCTCCTGTTTTCATATAAACATTGGCTGCCAGAACCATGCCGGAAACGAGATCTTTCAGTGAGATCTCGCTTGCGGTCTGCCGGGCGTGATCCATCTGATGGTTCAGGTTGAATTCTATCAATTGCTCGGCGATAGAAGGGGAAAGTTGATACCCGCTGTACCGCCTGAGAGGATCGACAGCATCTTCAAGGGCGATTTTGCCTTTGTTGATCAAATTGTCGTACATCGATGCCCCGGAAACGATTTGCGCACCCAGCGGGATGGCGTCGCCTGATACGCCGTCGGGAAACCCCTTGCCGTTGTATTGTTCATGGTGCATGCGAATCATGAGCGCCGCGGGCTTTAAAATCTCTATTTCACCGATGATGCGTGCGCCCATTTCCGGGTGAGATTGATACAACTTGTGCTCGTCTCCGACCATTTCCGTCCGGCGTTTGTTCAGGATGGCCTTGGGAATGCCCACCATGCCGATATCATGGAGAAGGGCCGCCGCCTCTATGGCCGGGATGTCGGCTTCGACGACATCCGGATGGCGATGGGCCAGCTCAACGGCGATTTTGGCGGTTCGGCGGCAATGCCCCCCCAGATCCTCGTCAAAAACCTCCACGATTTGCGAAAACATTCGGATGGTCTGATAATGATTGGCGGTGATAATATCGACTTTTCGTTTAAGCGAGCGCTCCAGCGTTACGATGCGCGTGCCGATGTCGATGCGCGCCTTCAGGGTCTCCATGTCGATGGGCTTGGCGAGATAGTCATCCACACCGCTTTCGAGACCTTGCAGGATATCCGCTTTGGAATCCTGGGTGCTGATCATGATCAGATAAATATAGGCAGCTTCCTCCATCCCACGAATCCGGCGGCAGAGTTCCAGCCCGTCAATTCCCGGCATCAACCAGTCGCTGACGACGATATCGATGGGCTTTTCTCGAACGAGAGTCAGGGCCTCTTCGCCATCCATGGTCGCCTGCACCGTGTGTCCCCAGCTGGAAAACCGGGATGACAACAGTTTCAGGGTGACAGGATCATCATCTACGATCAGAATATTCATGATGTTCGCCGGTTATAATAACGCCAGGGGTGAGTGCCTGTGAAAGACTCGCCCTCTGGCTTTGTTTGTCGCTATGTTCCTGACTCAAGTGCCGTTTTGAAAAGGGCCCGTCGCCAAGGCGGAAATGGTGGCTGCTTACCACTTGCTGCTAGATCATATCGGCTGATGCAATTAAAACTTAAAGGAAGAATTTCAATACGTTTGTGGCCTGTTTGGAGAATATCGCACCCTTGCGGTCGTCGGCTTGAATTGTCCGCTTGACAAGCTTGTCGCATAACCGGTAGGAACAGGAAATATCATGAATTGATTGTTTTTTTTCTCTGTGACCTTTTTGTCGCGACAAAACCGAAACCAACGTCAACAGGAGGCGCTTCTCATGGATAACGACTGTCTTTTCTGTAAAATCGCAAATGGCCGGATGGACACCCCGTTTCTTTATGAAAATGAGAATTTGGTGGTTTTTCGAGATATTAATCCTCATGCGCCCGTCCATCTGCTTATCGTTCCCAAGCGGCACATCAGAAGCATAAACGATCTGACCGCCGAAGATAACGCCATCGTTGCCGAAATGATTCAGACCGCTAAGGAAATGGCCAAGAAGGAGGAGGTCGATGCCTCCGGTTATAAATTGCTCTTTAACGTGGAAGAGGGTGGTGGGCAGGTGATTTTTCATCTCCATTTGCATTTGATGGGTGGCTGGCAAAAATAGATATATAGCATTCAGGATAATGATTTTGGACGGCGTTATCGGTCGTCGCAGTATTGCTATACGGTTTCCTCCCTCTGGTCTTGCCAAAAACATTATCTTAAACACTATTTTGAAAGGTGTTATTATGCGGGCAGTGGTGATCATTCCCTCTCGCTACGGTTCGTCGCGTTTTGACGGCAAACCGCTGGCGCTTATCTGCGGAAAGCCGATGATTCAGTGGGTTTACGAGCGTGCCCGTCAGGCGACCTGCGTCGAATCGGTGCATGTGGCCACGGATGACACGCGCATCCGGGATGCGGTGCATGCCTTTGGCGGTAAAGCCGTGATGACCTCGGACAGTTGCCGGTCGGGAAGTGACCGGGTCGCCGAGGCGGCCGCTCGGCTGGGGCTGGGTATGAAAGATGTCGTCGTCAACATCCAGGGCGATCAACCGCTTGTGGACCCGCGCAGTTTTGACGCCGTTGTCGAGCCCTTTGCCGATCCGGCGGTCAAAATGAGCACGCTGGCCTTTGCCATCCAGGAAGAGCGCGAGATCACCGACCCCAAGGACGTCAAGTTGACCTTCGACACCAATGGCGACGCCCTTTATTTCTCAAGAGCGACGATTCCTTTCGGGCGCGATGGCCTGGGCGGATACGAGATCTACAAGCATCTTGGCGTCTATGCCTACACCCGCGAGTTTCTGGAGATATTTACAGCCCTGCCCCCCGGCCGGCTTGAGGAAATCGAAAAACTCGAGCAACTCAGGGCCATGGAGCACGGTCACCGCATCCGGGTGGTTGTCACGCCTTTCGACTCTCCCGAGGTTGATCTGCCGGTGGATATCGGCCGGATTGAGAAGAAATTGCAGGCCATGGGACTGGCCTGACGGGGTCGAAAAATAAAGAACAATAAAAAAGAAGATTTCGAAATAAGGAAAGATATAAAGACCTGCTGGATTCCAAAGGCCTACCGGAGGACTTTGTTATGCCCAAAGCAGGCGATTCAAATTTTGGTTTCCATGGGAATCGTATAATTTTTAATGCATTGTGCCATGATGACCTCCCAAAAAAGGATAGGCTCACAATATTCTTTTTATAGATGATCTCTCACCGCGATGTTCCTTTTTACGGTTTTTTCCCGAATGCTGAGTATTGCCCTCGGATGCACCAATTCGGAATAGGTATTGTTCCATTTGAAGTTCCATTCAACCTGTTTTGCTACTGGTTGCATTTTCGACCGGTTAGTTGTGGAAGAACTCCATATCATTAATGGTCATAGATCTCCTTCCCACATCTATCGTATGTGACATAAAAACGAAAAAATACCATATATAACAGAAAATACTGGCGTATATGAAATGATTTGTCAGTTATTTTTATAACCCATTTGTATTAATAGTAAATATTTTTTGGCATGCATCTCGCTGAACTGTGTTTGGTTCAACTGACAACGGCGCTCTCGGGCTCGTTTTCGAGTAAACCGTCAATTACGGAAGAGATCAAAGAGGTGATTTGCATGAGCAAATATTTGGCATGGTTTCTGGCTATTATCGTTTCCGGACATTTTGTTTTTACAGAGATTGGATGCGCTGAGGATCAAGCGAGACAGTTTTGGTGGTCTAATATTTCTTATCAATATGACACAGAAAGGAAATTTGTCACATTGACGCCTGAATTTGAAACCAACGATTTGCCATTTGACTTGGAGCTTTATGGGTTTGTTGATTTTTCGGGTGACCATGGTCACGATGAAACCAATCTAAAAAACCATTCCGGGAGTTTCGACCTTTTCAAACCTTTGAACACATTCGGTATTGCCGAAGAGAACATTGCCCTGCACATGTTTGATGCAGCCATGGAATATAATATGGATACCTTTACTGATGATCGTTGTTATTTTGGTTTCCGTTGGCGAAGCACGAGAACTCCCGGAGGCATAAGCAAGTTTTTTAATAGAATCCATGCAACTTTTGACGTTACCGTCTATCTGGCTCGTACGGATGGCCGGCAAGGGCATAACTGGTGGATGATTTCTCCTTACCTAAAAATTCCATTCAGCATCGGGCAAGTAAACTGCTTTTCCAGTACATGGTGTGATATAGACTTCGACAACCCATTGAATAAATACCGCCATGACAGCGTTTCAGGACAAAGCATACTCGGAGTCAATATTTGGGAACACCTATATGCCTTTTGCGAGGTGAAATATGAGGATTTTCAGGTACCCTTTGATGATGCCTTCGGGATAGGTTTTGGTCTCATGTGGCAGTGGTACTTTGAAAAACCAAAATTTTCAACAAGATAGTTGCATTCCGGGATCAAGTAGATTCATTACAGGTTTTACCAACCCTGCGAAACAATTAATCCACCCTGGTAACAGCACACTGCCCCTCTATTCCAAGGGCTCTATTCTCAATAGTGTAACCACAGCCTCCATGTTTTCTTTTTTCGAAAATGCCAAAGCCACCGCCGCCGCTTCACTTTTAGACTGATATTTACCGATACACACCAAGTGGAAGGTTTGATTATTGGTATCGATGATGGGAGAAATAAAAGAGGTGTAGCCGATTTTTTCCATCGCGGCGACTGTTCTCTCCGCATACTTCCGATTGTGAAAGGCTCCCACCTGTACGCAATAGCTTAAGGGGTTGTCTTTTGCGATTGTTTCCGCCGTGGTCTCCGGCTCGTTTTTTTGAATAGGTTGATCCTGGGGTGCCGTCACCTTGTCCTGGGGCGGTTTCTCCTCATCGGCGGGTTTGGCTTGCATACCTTCATCTTCCGGTGAAGCCGTCGGCTCAGGCGCTTCTTCGGAAGCGGGGATCGGCATCGGCTTCGTACTATACGACGGACTCGAAGGTTCGGCAGTGGCGGCCGGGGTTTCCGGTGCCGGCTCCGATTCGGTTGTTTGCGGTGAGGTGTCCGGGATATTCTCGTCCGTGCCTGATTCCGTTTGTTTAAGCTTGGGCAACGTGACAAGCGGCGCATGCTCGGTGGCGGCCATATCCTGCATGATGGGCTCGGGCGAAGGGGATACGGCCGGTGGTATGGGAGGAACCTTCTTCACAACGGTGGATTGTGACGGGGAGGGCGGGGCTGGCAATTGTTTGACGGCAACAACCCCTGCGATAACAGCAACGAGAAGAATGATCAGTACCCAATAAATAACCGCGCCATTTTCATCCGCGAATCGCCCTTTTTGTTTCATTACAACCATCCTCTATAATAAACTTCTGCAATTCAATCAGAAAACAAGACGACAGAACCATCAGTCAAGATTAATCTCTTCCAACTCCGGTGACGGCTGAGAAGACGGCGTGGCAGATGGCGTCGACACCTCGGAGGCGGCGGGGGCCTTTACCTTAGGTGCCTTCACGGGGGTCGGCCGAGGCACCGGCGTTTTTTCAACCTGTGCTTTTACCTTTTGATCAAGGCTTTGAATTCGCTTGTCCAGTTGAGTGATCTTCTTTTCCACCACACGCATTTTTTCCTTAACCAGTTCCTGGAGGGCCAGTCGTTCCAAATCAAGAGACAGTTTCAGAGATTGCCTGCTCAATTTCTGCTCTTCCAATTGCCCCGTCTTCTCTTCCAGATCAAGCGTCTTTTGCTCAGCCTGAAGGGCTTTTTGCTCTATATTTTCTATAACCTCCCGATCCTTTTCAAATCCTTGTGAGATCACCTGGATCTGGCCGGCCAACTCATCATCGAATTTGTCGAAAGAAGCACTCAGACCGACCAGCTCTTTTTTCAGTTCATCGATGGCGGTGTTGGTTTTTTTCGAAAGAGCACCAAGATCGCCGCGACTAACTTTATCGTCAATTTTACCTTTGAATTCATCGATGGACTTGGTCAGATTAGCCTTCAATCCGGCGGAAAGGGTTTCGAGCGCCTTGGTGTTCTCATCGAGCCGCTGCTCCAGATCCGTTTGTTTGACCAGGAGATTCTCGTAGCGGGATTCAAGATCCTTGGCCAGATTCTGAACGCCCATGGAGCCCGACCGCTGGGTGCTGACCACGCGATTTTTAATGTCCAGATAGGCAACCGCCAGCATGACGGTCACCAGACAGGGAATCAGTATCGTAACC
Organism: uncultured Desulfosarcina sp.; assembly: GCA_963668455.2. GTDB lineage: Bacteria > Desulfobacterota > Desulfobacteria > Desulfobacterales > Desulfosarcinaceae > Desulfosarcina. The sequence goes on along the minus strand of CAXXOY010000003.1, from coordinate 153,007 downwards.
AGGGTCAGTCGGGTGCCCAACTTCTCTATGCGCAGATTCTCGGCATCGGTTTCGTAAGGGGTCTCCGAAACCTCGTCGGTCTCGTCGTGGATGGTGAATCTGGACGGATTGTTATCCATGCTCATCGGTTTGCTATTCCCATTCGATCGTGCTTGGTGGCTTGGAGCTGATGTCGTAAACCACGCGGTTTACACCGCGAACCTCGTTGATGATCCGGTTGGAAATGGCGCCCAGCAGCTTGTGGGGCAGTTTGGCCCAATCCGCAGTCATGGCGTCCTTGCTGGTGACCGCGCGGATGGCGACGATGTTCTCGTAGGTCCGGCCATCGCCCATGATGCCCACGCTTTTGATTGGCAGTAATACGGCAAAAGACTGCCAGAGCTTGCGGTAGTATCCGGCCGCGCGAATTTCCTCCTGAAGCACGGCGTCGACTTCTCGCAGCACTTCAAGGCGTTTTTTTGTAATTTTTCCGATCACACGGATGGCCAGACCCGGACCGGGGAACGGCTGCCGCCAGATCAAATCATCGTCAAGGCCGAGGGTCTTGCCCAGTTTGCGGACTTCATCCTTGAAGAGATATTTGAGCGGTTCGACCAGTTTGAGCTTCATCTTTTTGGGCAGCCCGCCCACGTTGTGGTGAGATTTGATCACCGAGGTCGGACCGCCAAAGGCCGATTGGGATTCGATGATGTCGGGGTACAGGGTCCCCTGGGCCAGAAACTCGGCATTTTTTATTTTTTTGGCCTCGGCCTCGAAAACATCCATGAAAATCTTGCCGATGATTTTGCGTTTGCGTTCCGGCTCGGACACATCTTTCAACGCCTTGACGAAACGGGACGCGGCGCCCACGAAGCGGATGTTGATGTCCAAATGGTTTTTCAGTTTCAGCTTCAGTTGGGTCGCCTCATCCTTGCGCAGCAGCCCGTTATCGACAAAAATGCAGGTGAGATTTTTGCCGATGGCCCGGTGCAGCAGAAGGGCGGTCACCGAGGAGTCAACGCCGCCGGAAAGGCCGAGAATCACCCTTTTGTCGCCGACGGTCTCACGGACCTGGGCGATCGCGTCATAGGCAAAGGACTTCATGGTCCAGGAAGCCTTGCACCCGCAAATACCGAACAGAAAATTGTGGATGATTTTTTTGCCTTTGACGGTGTGTTCGACTTCCGGATGAAACTGGACCCCGTAGAACCGTTTTCTGGTATTGGCCGTGGCCGCCACCTTGGTGTTGTCGGTGGATGCCGTGACGGTAAAACCGGATGGCAGGGATTCGATGCTGTCCCCGTGGCTCATCCAGGTCACGCTTTCCTTGCCGGTATCGGCGAAAAGATCTTTCTGGGCTTTGGCCTGCAGGGCCGCGAACCCGTACTCGCGTTTGGTGGCATTGCGCACTTTGCCGCCGAGGGCATCGACCATGAAATGCATGCCGTAGCAGATACCGAGCACGGGTATGCCCAGATCGAAAATACCGGTATCCACACGGGGGCTGGCGGTCTCATAAATGCTGGCCGGCCCACCCGAAAGGATGATGCCGTCCGGCGACAGGCTGCGAATTTCCTCGGCGGTGATGCTGGGCGGCTCGATCTGGCAATAGACGCGGCATTCGCGCACCCGCCGGGCAATCAGCTGATTGAATTGGGATCCGAAATCAATAATGACAATCATAAAACCTCTCCAGGTTAAATCGAAGCAAAAACAACAAAATTCAATAGGTTGATACGTTTTTCGGGTAATAGCACTATCCTGGAGAAAAGGCAACCGGCCGCGTCAATAATGAACCCGCGTGTTGATAAATTCCCCCACACCGTCTATATAGCACTTCTTGCAGGTTGCGAAAATCCATATTCGACCACTGCCGGTGCCCGCGAGGATTATCCCCGGCACTATAACCGACTGCTATCCCCTGGAATTCTATGCCAAGCGGTACGCTGAAACGTGTGTGGGTTGTTCTGGTTGTCCTGGGCGGCCTGTTCGTGGCTATTCTGGCAATGAATCGGGCGCTTTCGGAAAACGATCTGGAAAAGCTGCTTTCCGGCGGCGAACTGGTTCTGATTACACGCAATAATGCCGCCTGCTATTACGAAGGCGCCAACGGACCCACCGGCTTCGAATACGAATTGGCCAAGGCGTTCACCGATTATCTAGGCGTGACCCTGCGCGTCCTCGTCATTGAAGACGAGCGCGATATGATCGCCGCCCTTGAAAAGGGATTAGGGCATATCGTTGCCGCGGGCTTTCCGTTCGGCAATCGGCCCGCTAAAGGGATCTGGCTGGGGCCCGGTTACCATGATGTGGACCAAATCGTGATCGGCCGCCGTGGCGGGGTCGACATAAAAAGTAAGAAAGATCTCGAAAAGACCACCCTGTGGATGACCTACCACAGCGCCAGAATCGAATATCTGGAAGCCCTGCGCCGGATTTTTCCGAAAATAAGCTGGAAGATCCTTACCACATATACATCCGATGACCTGCTGCAAATGGTCTGGAGCCGTGCCTTGCCCGTGGCGATTGTCGATTCCACCATCATGTATCGCAACCATCCTTTTTTCCCGGAATTGCTCAAGCTGCTTACCCTGGGAGCGCCGCGCAAGCTTCGCTGGGCCACGAGCCCCGATCGATGCTATCTGAATCTGGCCATTCACGATTGGTTCGAACGCAAAGAGACGCGGGAGGTCGTCGACGGGCTCAGGGATTATTTTTACGGGCATCTGGAAACCTTCGATTACGTGGATATTGCCCGGTACCGGCGGCGGATCAGGAACAGGCTTCCCTATTACCGGGATCTTTTCGAGGCGGCGGCAAAGCGATACCATGTCGATTGGAAACTGCTCGCCGCCGTGGGCTATCAGGAGTCCCATTGGAATCCATCTGCAAAAAGCTATACCGGCGTGCGGGGGATGATGATGCTTACCCTCGAAACCGCGGAGACCCTGGGCGTTGAGGACCGGCTGGATGTGGAAAGCACCATTATGGCAGGGGCACGCTACATCGCCCGTCTGAAAAGGCAGGTGGGGGACGATGTGGCCGAGCCGGACCGCACCTGGATCGCGCTTTCCGCCTATAACGTCGGTTTCAGCCACGTGGAGGATGCCCGAATCCTTGCCCGTCGACTTGGAAAACAGCCGGACACCTGGCAAGGCATCCGCTTTGTGCTACCGCTTCTGCAACAGAAAAAATATTACAACACGTTGGCCAACCGGTACGCCCGGGGGCGGGAAGCGGTGGTTTTCGTTGACCGTATCCGAACCTATTATCGCATTCTTCAGCAGGTGGATGCCAAGCCCGGACAGGGCGGCCGTATCGACGACCTCCCAAGGCATTGATCCGGCGGGGTATTCACTATCGAAATCTTCTTTTCTGTTGTCGATACCGATCGGTGGCGCTTACATGCGGTTACCTTTTGTTCCCGGCTTTGAATTTGCGCAAACCGGATGAATGTGGTACCAACGACTGTTTATTTAAATGGTTAAAAAACGGATTGATGCATGTCTGAACCCATCGTACAAATTTACGAAATACAGAACCCGCAAGAAGCGCGGACCATGATCGAGATGGGCGTGGATTACGTGGGGAGTGTGGTCACCTCCCAGGCGGAGCGCCATGATCCCGTCCTTAGGGAGACGGTTGATCTTGTACGCACCCTGGGCGCGGTGAGCAGTTTGATCCCCTTGTACACGGACGCCGAGGCGGTCATCGATACCGTTGCCTATTACCGGCCGCATATCATCCATTTTTGCGACCATCTGGAAGATGCCGACGATCTTGCCGTGGATGCGGCGATTTCCCTGCAGGAGACGGTAAAGACCCGTTTCCCCGAGGTGCGCATCACCCGTTCGATCCCCATCGGGCAGCGGGCGGATGCGCAGTGCCGCGCCATTTTGCAACTGGCCGCCCGGCTTGAGCCGGTCAGCGACTATTTTCTGACCGATACGGTGCTCGACGCGCCTTCGACAACGATTGACGGCGAACAGCCGGTGGCCGGATTCGTGGGCATCACGGGAACGACCTGTGACTGGACCGTGGCCGCCGAGTTGGTGAAACAAAGCCGCATTCCCGTAATTCTGGCCGGGGGGATTTCGCCTGAAAACGCGGCCCAGGGGGTGCGGCAAGTCTTGCCCTTTGGCGTGGACAGTTGCACCTGCACCAATGCGCGGGACGACGAGGGGCGTCCGATCCGGTTCAAAAAAGACCCGGCGCGGGTCGCCGAACTCATTGAGCAGGTCCGAGCGGCGCGGATTGGCCTTAATTAAAGAGAAATTAATATGGATTTCATGGGAGGTTATAGATTTTATGTACGATAGCAGTGATTTACGAAAAGGATTGAAAATAGAGATCGATGGCGATCCGTATGTGGTTGCACAATTTGAATTCGTCAAACCCGGAAAAGGGCAGGCGCTTTATAAATGCCGCCTCAAAAACATGATCAGTGGTTCTCAGTTCGACAAGACCTATCGCTCCGGTGAGAAATTCAAGGAAGCGAGCCTTGAGGAAATTGAGATGGAGTACCTTTATTACGATGGTACCAACTACTGCTTCATGAACACCTCCAACTACGAGCAGGAATTCCTCACCGATGACCAAGTGGGGGACGCCAAACTTTTCCTGAAGGACAACACGGTCTGCCAGGTGCTCATGTTCGAGAAAAAAGCCCTGGGAATAACGGTGCCCAATTTTGTCGAACTGGAGATTACCGAGGCCGAGCCCTGGGCCAAGGGAGATACCGCCGCAGGGTCCACCAAACCGGCTACGCTGGAGACCGGTCATGTGGTTCAGGTGCCGCCCTTTGTCAATCAGGGAGAGAAAATCCGCATCGATACCCGTACCGGGCAGTATGTGGAACGGGTCAAATAGCACTCATCCGGGAATGGCTGAACGGCAGGGGTTCCCACGCGGAGCGTGGGAATCAATATTCGTGGATGAACACTGTCTCCAAGTATGTTTTTCAGAGAAGCTCTCTTGTCTTGAATTATCGGATTATATTCTCCATTGATGGTATACGGGAGAGATGCCCAAGGCAAACGCGTTATGTCTGAGGGTGCTTTATACTGCCATTACCTGAATTATTGCTCCTCGGGTATCGGCAGGTTTTCCCGCTGAACCAGATAGCGTTTGATCCGGTTGCCTTCCATTTCAAGAACGGTCACCTTGAAATCGTCGACGGTGAAGGCCTCGGCCTCTTCCGGGATCCTGCCGATGCGATCCAGAATGAATCCGGAAAAGGTGTCGTATTCATAGGAATCGGGAATCTCCATGCCGAGCTTGTCATTGATCTCGTCGATTTCCGATTTGCCAAGAACGACCCACTCCTTGGGTTTCTTACTGACGATGTGAGGCTCTTCCTTGTCCGTTTCGTCGCGGATTTCCCCCACCAGCTCTTCAAGAAGATCTTCCAGGGTGATGAGTCCCGATACGCCGCCATATTCGTCGATAATAATGGCCATGTGGTTCTTGCGCGCCTTGAACTGGTGCAGCATGCGGTCCAGTTTTTTGTTTTCGGGCACGAAATAGGGAGGGCGCATCAGTTTACGGATGTCGACCGGGGAGGTGGATGTGGCCCGGTGCATGAAAAGATCCTTGATATTCAAAATTCCCACCACATGATCGATGTCGCCCTTGATCACGGGAATACGCGTGAATCCGGACTCGGCAATGGTTTTGAAGTCAAGGGGCTCGTCCACGTCCACCACGAACATGTCGGCCCGCGGGGTAATGATCTCCGATGCGCTGGTGTCGTCCAGCTCGAACACATTGTTGATCATTTCCCGCTCTTCTTCCTTGATTTCGCCCTGCTCCTCCACCACCTCTACGAAGGTGATCAGCTCCTCCTCCGTGGCCGCCGGTGTTTTGCTCATTTTTCCGGTAATGCGGGGAATGAAATTGAGGAAAAGAATAATCGGGTAAAAAAGGATAGACATCCAGTAGATGGGTAAAATGGTCAGCTTGGCCACGATGATGTTGTTGCGGGTGGCAAAGGATTTTGGAATGACCTCCCCGAAAACGAGGATTAAAAAGGTCATGACAAAGGTGGCCGCCCCCACGGCGTACTTGGAGAGCATCATGGTGCCGGTCGGCGCATCGGTGTAATTGGAAAACATGTTAATGGCCAGGGATGTGGCGATGGATGATGCCGCGACATTGACCACATTGTTGCCGATCAGGATGGTGGTCAACAGCTTGTGCGAGTCATCCTTCATGCGTTTGATTAATTGGTGGGAGCGGATGTTCTCCTTGGCCAGGTGTCTGGCCCGGGTTTGGCTGATGGAGAACAGGGCGGTTTCGGCCGATGAAAAAAAGCCGGATAAGAGCAGCAGGACCGAAAGCAGGATCAGTTCGTTCATCATCCGGTGACTCCCTCTGCCATGGTGTCGTCAAACCGGTGATGAAGATGTACTTGAAAAAAGTGCCAAAACCGACAAAGGGGACAAAACTCAAAGGTCTCCGGGCATGCGATCCCCGGGGCCGATAAAAAAGGGTCGTCCAACGCTATTGCCTTCCTCTTGAATTGTGAAATGCTGTCATGCGATAGTTTCCCTTCCCGATATCGGGCAGGGTGAAAAAATGGTGAGATATAATCAACTTTGTAATCAATGGTTGTCAATGAATTCAGTTATGCAAAAATATATCGTATTCCCCGGTTTTTCAAGTCTATATAAACATATAATCGATAAATATAAAATCGGCACAAACAATCATTTCTAAACAAATATCGGATCAAGGATTGGCCATGGCGAAACCATCCCCCATCGGGGATTATATTAATGCACTCAAAAACGCGCAGGCCTTTGAAGGTCAAATCGTTTACCACCGGGACTTCGCACCCAGCGAGTCCTCGTTTGCCACGGCAAAAAAGGCATGGCCGCCGGCGATCCGCGATCTTTTACGTCGGATGGGGATTGAGCTGCTCTACGCGCATCAGACTCAGGGCATCGATTCGGTGCGTGACGGCATCCATACGGTGGCGGCCACGCCCACCGCCTCCGGAAAAACCCTGATCTACACACTGCCGGTGATCGAGGCTGTTGCCGACGACCCTAAAACCGCCGCCCTGTTCGTCTACCCGCTTAAAGCCCTGGCCCAGGATCAACTCAAAAACATCAACGCCCTGGCCGAGCTTTTGCCGGAAATCGAGCTGCAGGCCCGAATTTACGATGGCGACACCTCGTCCTACTGGCGTAAGAAGATCCGGGATAATCCGCCGAACATCCTTTTGACCAATCCCGAGATGATTCATCTCTCCATTTTGCCGCACCACGAGCGTTGGGTGGATCTGTTGCGGCGCTTGAGGTTCGTGGTCATCGACGAGGTGCATGTGTACCGGGGGGTTTTAGGGACCCACATGGCCCAGGTGTTTCGGCGACTGGTGCGGATTTGCCGGTTTTATGATTCCTTTCCGACCTTTATTTTTACCTCGGCCACGGTGGCCAACCCGGCCGAGCTGGCCGAAAACCTCACCGGGTTGCCGGTCGAGACCGTATCAAAAAGCACGGCGGGCAAGGGGCGGCGGCACTTTGTTCTGATCGAACCGGTGGACGGGCCCCTGGCGGCCACCTTGCGGCTGTTGAAGGCGGCGTTGACGCGCGGTCTGCGCACCATCGTCTATACACGTTCCCGAAAGCTGACCGAGTTGCTGGCCATCTGGGCCAAACAGCACGCCGGGGCGTTGACCGACCGCATCAGTGCCTACCGGGCCGGTTTTCTGCCCGAAGAGCGGCGGGAAATCGAAGCCAAGCTTTCGTCCGGCGAGCTTCTGGCGGTGATCGCCACCAGCGCCCTGGAACTCGGCATCGATATCGGCGCCCTGGATTTGTGCCTGCTGGTGGGCTATCCTGGATCGATTATCGCCACCTGGCAGCGCGGGGGGCGGGTAGGGCGCAGCGGCCGTGAATCGGCGGTTATTCTGGTGGCCGGCGAGGACGCTCTGGATACCTATTTTGTCAACAACCCCGATCAACTGGTTCAGCGGCCGCCGGAAGCGGCGGTGGTCAATCCCTTCAATCCCCAGATCATGGCACGACATTTGGTATGTGCGGCGGCAGAATTGCCCCTGGATAGTAATGATTCGATGCTTCGCGACGAGCAGGTCCGGCGCTGCATTAAAAAGCTGGTCGAGGATGGCGAGATCTACCAGAGCGCCGATGGAAAGACCTATTATTCGCCCCTTAAAAATCCCCATCGCCATCTGGATTTGCGCGGGTCCGGATCTCGGTTTGCCATCATCAATGAAGCGGACAACCTGCGGCTGGGGGAGATCGACGGCGTGCGCGTATATCGCGAAACCCATCCCGGGGCCATCTACCTGCACCAGGGGAAAACCTACCGGGTGACGAACCTGGATACCGGCATGCGCCGGGTGGTTGTTCAGGCCTGCACGGTCCGCTATCACACCCGGGTGCGCTCCCACAAAGAGACCCGGATTATCGAGACCTTCGAGCGGAAAACCGTGTGCGGCACGGCCATGGCGGTGGGACGCTTGGAGGTGACCGAAACCGTCACCGGCTACGATTGCCTGGATACCAGATCCGGTAGCGTGGTACAACGCGTGGTACTGGATCTGCCGCCCCTGGTGTTCGAAACCCAGGGCCTCTGGTTCGTGGTGCCCGAGGCCATGACCCAGGCCGCGCAAAAGGCCCAGGTGCATGTAATGGGCGGGTTGCATGCCATGGAACATGCCGCCATCGGGGTTTTCCCCTTGTTGGTGCTGGCGGATCGCAATGATCTGGGCGGCATTTCCACGCCCTTTCATCCCCAGTTGGAAGCGGCGGCCATATTTGTTTATGATGGCATACCCGGCGGTGCCGGCCTTTGTCTGCAGGCGTTTGAAGATGGACAGGCCCTGCTCCAGGCTGCTCATGACGCCATATCCGGGTGCCCGTGCGAAACCGGATGCCCGAGTTGCGTGCATTCGCCCAAATGCGGATCGGGCAATCGGCCCATTGACAAGGCCGGTGCTCTGTTTTTCTTGGAACGCTTGCTTAACGCCGAACAAGCACGCGAAACGCTTGAAGTCCGTATGCCGTTTGTCGTACAAGAAGAGAAGAAACCCGTTCCTGGAAAAGCGCTGCCCGACACTCCCGAAGCGCCGAGCACTTACGGCGTGCTGGATATCGAAACCCAGCGCTCGGCCCAGGAGGTCGGCGGCTGGCACCGGGCCGACCGGATGGGCGTCAGTTGCGCCGTGCTTTACGATTCCGGCGTCGATGATTATTTCGAGTTTGTCGAGGGACAGGTCCCCATGCTGGTCGACCATCTTCAGCGGCTGGATCTGGTGGTGGGATTCAACATTAAGCGCTTCGATTACCTGGTGCTGTCTGCCTACACGAACGTGGATCTTCTGGCGCTGAGCACCCTGGACCTTCTGGAAGAGGTGAAAAACCGATTGGGCTACCGACTGTCTCTGGACCATCTGGCATCGGTCACTCTCGACGCCGGTAAAATCGCCGACGGACTGGACGCCCTAAAATGGTGGAAAGAGGGCAAAATGGCCAAGATTCTGGAGTACTGCCGCTCGGATGTGACCATTACCCGCGATTTGTACCTTTTCGGTAGGCAGAACCAGTTCCTTTTGTTTCGCAACAAGGCCAGGCAGAAGGTGCGGGTTCCTGTTGATTGGACTTGAGAAAATCGGTATCGAACGGTTATTCTTTTATAAATTTCGATTGCGATACCGAATACCGATTGTGAGAGGAGAAGGGGATGCTGATTTATAGACTCGAAAACGTCATCCAGCCCTATGCCTGGGGCTCCAAAACCGCCATCGCCGAGTTGCTGGGATTGCCCGTACCCCAGGACGATCCCCAGGCGGAGCTGTGGATGGGGACCCATGCCAAGGGGCCATCCATGACTGTCACCGGACGTGAGCGCGTTTCCCTTCAGAAGCTGATCGAGGATGATCCCGGGCGGATGCTGGGAGAAGACGCCGCCGGGCGTTTCGGCGCCGCCCTGCCGTATCTGTTCAAGGTGCTGGCCGCCGCCAGGCCGCTTTCCATTCAGGCCCATCCCAACCGGCAGGAGGCCGTCGAAGGATTCGCCAGGGAAAATTTGGAGAAAAAGCCCCTTGACGCCAAGGATCGCAATTATCGGGACGACAATCACAAACCGGAGATCATCTGCGCCCTGACCCCGTTCTGGGCCATGAACGGCTTCAGGTCGGCGGAAGAGGCCGTACGCTATATAGAACCGGTGTGCCCCGCTACCTTGAATAGCGCATTCAACGCGTTCAAGGAGGCGGGCGAGGGGGGGCGCAAACGGTTTTTCGAGATTCTGATGACCCTTTCGGAAGAAGCGCGAAAACAGGCCTGCGATGAAATCGTAGGCCAGGCAACGGCCCTGGCAGGACGCTCCGATGTCTACAGATGGATGGTGGCCCTGTCCGAGGCCTATCCGGCGGACATGGGCGTGTTGTCCCCGGCCTTGCTCAACCTTGTCTGCCTGTCACCCGGCCAGGCGATGTACCTTCCCGCCGGGCAACTGCACGCCTATCTGGAAGGGACCGGCATCGAACTGATGGCCAACTCGGACAATGTGCTGCGCGGCGGGCTGACCCCCAAGCATGTGGACCTGCCCGAATTGCTCAAGGTGGTTCGTTTTGAACAAACGACAATCGAGCTTATCGAAGGCGGGCATACGCGGGCGGGCGAGTCCTTTTATTCTTGCCCGGCCGAGGAGTTTGCCCTCAGCCGGATCGACGTGGAAGAGGGGCGGCCTTATGCATCGGCGTCAAAAAGAAGCCTGGAAATCCTGCTTTGCATCGAGGGCAACGGGCTGGTCGAAACTTCGTCGAGCGAAGAGATGGCAGTCAAAAAGGGAGACAGCCTGGCGGTTCCGGCAGGCCTTGAGGGATACACGCTTTCAGGCGGGATGACCCTTTATAAGGCTGCCGTTCCTCTATGAAATCAGTAGTTTTCCATGTCGCCGGCAAATTGCTCAAAATCCTTTTCCTGTAAAAATTTCGAGATCATATCGGCCAACGCATCGGCGGTATCCACTCGATAGCGACCTTTTTCGTCGGCACCGGCCTTTTTTTTGGAATTGGCGACCACGGATTGAAGCGCCGTGGCGGATAGTTCGATATTGACATGGACCCTGACAAGCGGGCTATCTTCCCTCATATTCACTCCTCATCGATTATCTTTTTCCGCGGCGGTCGGCGCTCGGTTTTCACGATTCTCGCCACGGGGAAATCCTGCATTTGGGGATCCGTCTCTATTTCTGTCCGGATTTGCTTGAAATCGGACATGGGCTTGAAATAATGCTTGTAAAAGGTTCCTTCACGGTCGGCCCCCAACACCAGTTGATCGATTAAGTCGGCCGGCAAGACGGCGGCGGCGTTGCGGGTGATCCAGGTTTGGCCTTTTCCGGCAATCCGGGACGATAGCATGGCTTGTTCCAAGGCGCCGCCGGGTATCACCAATGACAGCCGCGAGACAGGCTCCGATCTCGATTGTGTGTCCGCCCCATAGCCGATGCCGATGTTCAGGCGGATTTCGTTCGACCATCCGTATCGTGCGCCAAGCTTTTCCTCAAGCACCGGCATCCGGTCATTGAGGCTCATGGCGCAGCTGATGGCGCTGAAAACGGGGTGGCGACCCGCATCTTCTTGAAACCCATAGCAAAACCGGGCCCCGTTGCAGGCGATGCGTTTTCCTCCCAGAGGGCGTGCAACGCTGTCGGCTTCTTCCCATATGCGATTGACCACTTCCAGAAAGAAACCGGGAAGCATGGTTTTCACAAGGCCGTGGGCCTGGTTGAGCCGTGCCGACAGCACGCAGATGGATGTGGTTGCAGGCGCCTGATTGGTGGCGGCAAAACCTTCGGCGGTCGCATCCGGCGTTTTCTCGTCTGGAAAAACCCGATTCAGGGCAAAGAGCATCCCCTTTTCAAAGGTCACGCAGTAAAGGCGCCCGGAAGCAGCCTCGTCATTGCCAAAGGGGCGGCTGCTGATAAAAAACTGGCTGTTCGAGTCGGCGGCGCCCTTGATTGTCTCTGTTCCGGGCGCGGTCTGGGCCTCATCCGGCGACGAATCCGGGAAAACCGTCAAATGGGAGACGGTCGAGGCGCCATGCAGGCAATTGTAAACAAACGAAAAAAAAGATTGCCAGTCGGCGATGGCGTGTTTGATGCCCGGCCGCAAGAGAAGGTTGAAGACATTGCTTGAGGTCGCCGTCGCCATCTCCCTTGCCAGGGCTTTTGAAAAGGGATCGCTCCCCCTTTGGGTCATCCAGCGGATGGAAAAGTTCGTATCGACGAAAAACGCCGGTGCACCGATGTGATCGGGCAACAGAGTCAGCGGGCCGAGCATCGCTTCAATGGCCCGTGTCTCGTCCGTCGCGGCGGGCGAAGCCGGTAATTCCTGAACCGGGTCCAATTGGGAGTGAAGCATGGCAACCCCTGTAAAAGGTATCGTTTTAACGTTGCCGCGGCATGAACGATGTTCCACAAAGGCGAGTTGTGGCTGAAAAAGGTGGCGGGGCAAAACGTTGAGCCTGATTTATCGAAAAAATCGGGGCATCCGTCAAGGGAAAAGATCCGCTTTTCATGACAATCAGAATGTCACCCTGTCCCTCACCCGCCCGGGGGAGAAGGAACGTAGCCGGCGGCTTCCTATTCATGGTTATTATGAAATTTCTCGTCCCTTGAGGGAGTGGGCCGGGGTGAGGGGGAATAAAATAGAGCAATTTTTCAAATGCGGTTGCCCTGGTCCAAGCCGCCCGCTCCCTTGACAAGCGCCGGGTGTGAGGCCATAAACGGAGCCATGAACGATTACCAGCAGGAGCAACTGACCGCTTTTTCCATTGTCCGCGACGGCCTGGCACGCATGGAGGAAAAACAGCGCCGTGCGCTAAAGGACGACATGGCTGAGTACCTGATCTTCCGGACATCCGTTGACCGGTTTCTGGATCGGCATTTCAATGCGATCTGTACCGCCACCTGCTACCAGACCCGCACCAGTGCCTGCTGCTCCAAAGACGGGATTATCACCTTTTTCGCCGATGCGGTGGTCAATGTGCTCAATTCCAGTGACGTCCAGGTGGATCGTTTGACGGGTGCCCTGCAGCGGAACAACACCGGGCACCGCTGCATCTATCTGGGAGAAAAAGGGTGTCTTTGGATGATCCGGCCCGTGGTCTGCGCCATGTTTTTGTGCGACCGGGCCATGGACGAAGCTTTCGCGGCTTCGCCCGAGACCCGTGCCGAATGGGAAAAATTGCGGGAAAATGAAAAACGTTTTAAATGGCCGGACCGGCCGGTGCTTTTCGACCGCCTTGAAAAGGCATTCATCGACATGGGGTACCAATCAACGCTCATGCATCTGAATTTCAGCCCGGGACTCTTGAGAATCAAGAAAAACGCCGGGCTAATCTAAACCCATCCCACATCAGACGATTGGCGAGCCCGCCGCATATACGTTTGCTTTGGATCGCCTATTTTCGGACCATCTTACGAATCACGCACGGCAAAATCCCGCCATTTTCGAAATACTCAACATCCACTTCCGTATCCAGACGAGAAATCGCCGTAAACGCGATCTCCGTGCCGTCCGGCTTGACCGCCTTGACAGTGAGCGCCTTGCGCGGCGTCATGCCCGCGATGCCGGTGATGGTGAAGTTTTCCGATCCGTCAAGGCCAAGGCTCTGGGCGTTTTCTCCTTCGCTGAAGATCAGCGGCAGAACGCCCATGCCCACCAGGTTGTTGCGGTGGATTCGCTCATAGGACTCGGCAATCACCGCCTTGACCCCCAGCAGGCTGGTTCCCTTGGCGGCCCAGTCGCGTGACGAACCGGTGCCGTATTCCTTGCCGCCCAGCACGATCAGGGGGACCCCTTCCTGTTTGTAGGCCATGGCCGCCTCAAAGTTGAACATCTCCTCGTTTTCGGGAAACTTCAGCGTGAAGCTGCCCTGCTTGTCGCCCACCAGACGATTCTTGATGCGGATATTGCCGAAGGTGCCGCGCATCATCACCTCATGGTTGCCGCGACGAGAGCCATAGGAGTTGAACCGGCTCTTCTCCACGCCGTGCTCGATAAGATACTTGCCCGCAGGATAGTCGGCGGGAATGGCCCCGGCCGGAGAGATGTGATCGGTGGTCACCGAATCTCCCAACAGCAGGAACGCTCGGGCGCCTTCGATATCGGAAGGCGCGGCGAGGGTCAGGGAAAACCCGTCGAAATAGGGCGGGTTCTTGATGTAGGTGGACGCGTCGTCCCAGGCAAAGGTGGTGCTTTGGTCGACATCCAGGGCCTGCCAGAAACGGTCGCCTTCAAAAATGCGGCCGTAAGCTTTTTGGTAAAAGTCCTTCTTGACATGGCCCGCCACCAGGGCGTCGATCTCCTCGGCCGCCGGCCACAGATCATCCAGGTAAACCGGCCGGCCGTTGGGATCAATGCCCACCGGCTCCAGGGTAAGATCGATGTCCACCCGGCCCGCCAGGGCGAAGGCCATAACCAGCATGGGGGACATCAGGAAATTGGATTTGATATTCTGGTGAATGCGCGCCTCGAAATTGCGGTTGCCCGACAGCACCGCCGCCACATTGAGATCGTTGTCCGTGATGAGGTCTTCGAGGTCCGGGTGCAAGGGGCCGCTGTTGCCGATGCAGGTGGCACAGCCAAAGGCCGCCAGATGAAATCCCAAGGCCTCGAAATAGGGAATCAGGCCTGCCGACTCAAGATAATTCATGACCACGGTGGAGCCTGGAGACAGGGATGTCTTGACGAACGCGGGCACTTTTAAACCCTTGGCCACGGCGTTTTTGGCGATCAGGCCGGCGCCCATGAGCACGTGCGGGTTGGAGGTGTTGGTACAGGAAGTGATCGCGGCGATCACGATGCTGCCGTCGCCGATTTTTACCGGTCGACCATTAAGCTGCATGTCAAAACTTCTTTGACTGACAGGTTGACATGTGGGGGCGCGAACGGTCGCGCAGCCTGATTCATGGTGAAACTCGGACACTTGCTTGACAGCTTCGTCCCGGTTGTAGTTGCAGCCCAGAATTTCGGCGAAGGCGGTCTTGATCCGGGGCAGGGCAATGCGGTCCTGGGGCCGCGCGGGACCGGCCAGCGAGGGTTCGACCGAGGAGAGATCGATTTCCACCACCTGAGTGAACTCCGGATCGGTTTCGCCGGTGTAGAGCATTCCGGTTGCCTTGCAGTACGCCTCCACCAGCTTTGCCCGCTCGCCTCTGGCGGTCAGATCAAGGTATTCCAGGGTCTTTTCGTCGATGGGAAAAAAGCCAAGGGTTGCGCCGTATTCGGGGGTCATGTTGGCGATGGTGGCCCGGTCGGTCAGCGAGAGGTTTTTCATGCCCGGACCGAAATACTCGACGAATTTTTCCACAACGCCCACGGCCCTGAGCTTTTCGGTGATGGTCAGCACTATGTCCGTGGCGGTAATTCCCTGTTTCAGGGCGCCGGTCAATCTGACGCCGATGACCTCGGGGATGGACATGTAATAGGGCTGGCCCAGCATGACTGCCTCGGCCTCGATGCCGCCCACGCCCCAGCCCATGACGCCCACGCCGTTGATCATGGGCGTGTGCGAGTCGGTGCCCACGACGGTGTCGGGAAAGGCGATCGGTCCCTGGCCGTCGTCCTGGTCGATGATTACCCGGCCCAGGTTTTCCAGATTGACCTGATGACAGATACCGGAGTTGGGCGGCACCACCTTGAAGTTGGAAAAGCTTTTCTGGGCCCACTTGAGAAGCGCGTAGCGCTCACCGTTGCGTTCGTATTCCAGCGCCACGTTTTGGGTGAGGGCGTCGGCGGTGCCGAAATTGTCCACCTGAACCGAGTGATCCACGATCAGTTCCGTGGGAACCAGAGGGTTGACTTTGGCCGGATCTTTGCCTAAAGCCATGACCGCATCGCGCATGGCCGCTAAATCGACCACGGCGGGCACGCCGGTGAAATCCTGCATCAGCACCCGCGCCGGGTGATAGGGTATCTCCACGGGCGCGTCATAGCTTTTTTTCCAGCCGACGATGTTCTCAAGATCGGTCTCCTTGACCATCCGGCCGTCCAGTTTGCGCAACAGGTTTTCCACCAGAATGCGAATGGAAAAGGGCAGGGTGTTTGCGGAAACGCTCCAATCGGCGGCGTATTGGTTGAAATCAAAATAGGTATAGGATCTGTCATCGACTCGAAGGGTTTTGGCGTAGTCGGAATTTTTCATGGCTGCATCCTCATTGGGTGATTTTGGCGGTGTCGTGAAACGATCCGGCATTATGGATGATGGTGTGATCTTGTTGTCGTGTCGTGTCATAAAAAAGGTACGAAATTCAGAGAGTTTGGTCAATTTAATGAAAAATGGCTGGCAGGGCAAGCAAAAAAGGGTGTAAGAGGAACCGATGACACTAAAGAAAAAACAAATTATCGAATGTGAAATTATCGACGTGGCTTTTGGCGGCAAGGGGCTGGCGAAAATCGACGGCATGGCCGTTTTCGTGGACCAGACCGTTACCGGCGATCGGGTGGCGGCCAGGATCATCCGTAAAAAGAAGAGCTATGCCGAGGCCGTGGTCCAGGAGTTGATAACCCCTTCCGGTAACCGCATCGAGCCCCCCTGTCCCTACAGCGGCTATTGCGGCGGCTGCAAATGGCAGTTTATCGATTACGATTTCCAGTTGGAATTAAAGCGCCAACACGTGGCCGACTCGCTCGAACATATCGCTTTGCTCAAGGATGTTCCGGTGAGCGCGACCCTTCCTTCCGATCCGGTTTTCGGGTACCGCAACAAAATGGAGTTCTCCTGTTCGGACCGGCGCTGGCTGCTGCCCGACGAACTGGGTACCGAGGCGGAGATGGGGTTCGCCCTGGGGCTGCACGTTCCCGGCACCTTTCATAAAGTGCTGGACACGCGTGCCTGTTTATTACAACCCGATCTGGGCAACAGGATACTGGATGTCGTGCGCGAATACATCCGCGCATCGGACCGGCCGGTTTACGGACTGCGCAGCCACGAGGGGTTCTGGCGTTTTGTGATGCTGCGTCACTCCGTGGCCTTCGATCAATGGATGATCAACATCGTAACTGCCACGGAGGATAGCGCCGCGGTCATGCCCCTGGCCGAGCAGCTTGTGGACACCTTTCCCGAGGTGTGCGCCGTGGTCAACAACATCACCGCCCGCAAGGCCGGGGTCGCCATCGGCGAGCGCGAAATCACGCTGGCCAAGGCGCCGGTTCTCAAGGATTGCATTGGGCCGTTCACTTTCGAGATCTCCGCCAACTCATTTTTTCAGACCAACACCCTGGGCGCGGAAAAGCTGTACGGCACGGTGAGTCGCTTCGCCGAGCTGTCCGGTGGCGAAACCGTATTGGATCTTTACTGCGGCACCGGCACCATTGCCATCTGGCTGGCCGCGAAGGCCGCCGAGGTGATCGGGCTGGAGCTGGTGGAGAGCGCCGTGGCCGATGCCCGCAAGAACTGCATCGAAAACGGGATCGACAATTGCAGGTTTATCCTGGGCGACATAAAGGATACCCTGAAAACCATTCCCGAGGCGCCCGATCTTCTGGTTATCGATCCGCCCCGGGCCGGGATGCACAAGGATGTGGTCAAGGCCGTGCTGAACATCGCGCCCGAGAAGATCGTCTATGTCTCTTGCAATCCGGCCACCATGGCCAGGGATTTTTTGGAACTCAAAGAATATTATCGTGTTGATCGCGTCCAGCCGGTTGATATGTTTCCGCACACCTTTCATATTGAGTCGGTCGCCCGCCTGACGAAAAAATAGGCATATAATCGACTTGTTGGATTGTTTTATGAAGATGTTCTGTTGTATGTAAAGACGAATCTCATTTAATTTATGTTGTTAATTCGGGTGAACTGCGTTAAACGTAGCAGTTCAAAAAAACCCACCTACGATTCGCAAAAGATGCCGGGGCGTTCGTAAATATGGCGTTCGGCAATGCATTGCAAGTATTAATGGAATCTGCAGGAGTTCAGCATGTCAACCTTTCAAGATCTGAGGAAAGCGGAACGAGAAACCCGCAAGAACCTGATCATCGATGCCGCGCTCGAAATTTTCAGTCAGAAAGAGTTTCACACCATCGGAATGCGGGACATCGCCAAACGTGCCGGTATTTCGGCCGCCGCCATCTATCGCTACTTTCCCAGCCGTGACGATGTTTTTGTCGAGGCCCTGGTGCGCCATATGCAAGCTGTCGAGGCCGTGTTTGAAAAGAGCGTGGCCGCCGAAAAAACCTCTTTGGAGGACCTCGCGCTGGCCGGTGTCGACTATCTTCTTGAAAACGAATCGGTGTTCCAGATGATGGGCCATTTCATGATCAACGGGCAGATTCAACCCGAGGCCATGGAACGGTACAACACCATGCAGCGCAAGTTTCTGGATATTTTGGGGCGGGTCAACAAAGAGGCCGACAACGGCGCCGACCACCGCATGGTTACCCATGCCATTTACGCATCCATCATCGGGGTGGTTCTGGTGTTTAAAAAGTATCCCGGACGCTCCCAAGAGGAAATCAAACGCCATATTCACCGCCTGGTATCCATCATCAGCCGCACCTTCATGGCCGGCGAGCTGACTTCCATTCTCGAATCGGTCATTGACAAGCCGAGAGCCTGAACGCTGTTGGACCAGCAGGAAAGATAGTTTTTCCATGAACGGGGATATCGAAAAAAGTCGAACGAGGCTTAAGAAGGAGGCGGTCGCCCGGCAGCGGATCGGCGAGCGCCTGGCGCGGCTTTCCGCGGAGCAGCTGACGCGCATGGATCTGCCGGAAGAGCTGGCCGATGCCATCAAGGAGCTGCGAAGCATGAGTTCCCACGGGGCCCGGCGCCGTCAGCTCCAGTATATCGGCGCGGTCATGCGTAAAGTGGATGTCGCGCCCATCGAGACGGCGCTTCTGGAGATCGAGCAGGGCGCCTATCAGCAGGCACAGGCGTTTCACCGCATCGAAGCCTGGCGGGACCGATTGGTGGCCGGCGACGATGGGGCCATGGCGGAAATTATGGAAGCCCATCCCCAGGCGGACCGACAGCGGCTGGGGCAACTGGTGCGCAGTGCCCGTAAAAAGCTCGGCGATAAAGTCGATCCCACATCCGCCCGCAATTTATTCCGCTATTTGAAGACGTTGAGCGAACCCTGACAGGCTCATAAAAAACCGCCGGTTCGTCATGCCGGACTTGATCCGGCATCCAGAAAGTATTGTAGTTGCTGGATGCAGACATACGCCGGAATGACATTATACTGAAATTTCGGTTTTTTGCGGGTTCGTCCTTTTAAAACGCCCCTAATTGACAGCTTTTAATCTTAATCTCCAGTGCCTCGCAAGCCGCTGCCAACTCCAGTTTGGCCAGCCCCATTTTTTCCGCCACCTGCCACACGGCCTTGCAGGTGATCCGATCGTTTTCCATGGCCTGCCGGATGGCTTTTTCGAGCTCGCCTGAAACCTGCGTCGCGGGCTTGACCTTCTTGGCCAGTTTGCTGCCATGGCCAAAAAGCCCGAGTTGGCAGCCGGCGATCCTTTTTTCCAGCAGATCGATATTGGTGCCCACCGTTGATGGGAAGACGGACAGCTTCTCGGCAATGGCATGGGCCGCGGCGCAGCTGACACGGCCGTCTTTCTCTTTGGCGGCAACGGCCTCGGCGATTTGCGGATCTATTTTTTTATCGGGGTGTTTCGCGGCATAATGCCCGGCGTCTTCATGGGTCATCTTTTTCTCCAAATCTTATCGGTCCCGGCGTTTCGTTATGAATGGACTTTTACTTGAGCTGCATCCCCGCCAGAATCCATTTGACGCACCAGAAAATCGTGACGGGAACGATCCCCACGGCAACGAACGAAATCAGGCCGGTTTGCTGCCAGGGCCTGAAATACAGGGCCCAACACAACGGCCAGAGGACGGTCAAAACAATGGCAAGGCGAAGGGTCCAGGCCAGTTTCGGTTTCTTGTTGGCGCGGCGAAGGGTTGGCGACGGTTGCGGCTGCGGCTTGAGAATACGGGGCAGAATCAAAATGCCCACGATGATCAGCCCAATCAGCAACATTTCTTGAAAGCCTGAAAACATAGGGACCTTTATCGGGGTTAAGCGTTGGCTTGTCTAAAGAAAGCGTTTTTTACCATAAAGGCGAACCGTAGGCAATCCGTGGACTTGTACCTTCGGGATAATCACCTTGGGTAAACTGCTCTATTTCTGTGCGATAAATGGCGTATATGCTATCACCAAATCCACATGTGTTCGCCCAGTACTTAATCTTTGGCACCTGCGGTTCGATACTATTCTTATGGATGTTCAATGGCTATCCAATCTTTTTCAACCGATGAAGGGCAACCGTCCTTTATCCGCGTCGCCCTTATCGCTGAAGGCCGGCACCCGGCTGACCGGTTGCGTGCTGGAGGTGGACAAGGGCCGCGATGCCCTGCTGGCTTTCGGAAATTTCAAGGCTTACGCCAGGCTGCCGGTTGCCGTGACCCGTGGTCAAACCGTTCGGATCGAGGTCCGGAAAGGCGATGCCGGGCTGCGCATGGTAATGCTGCCGCCGTCGGGAAAGCCATTGCCGACAACAACGCAAATGCAGGCTTCTCCGCAAACACAGGCTTCTTCCCCGCAGGCCCAGTTTAACCCCCAAATGCAACCGGCGCTGCAAACCAGCGCGCAGGTCGCCGATACCCCCACTCTCGCAGCTACGGCCACCCAACCGGCACCTGCCGAAGCGCAAGACAAACCCACTGTGGACGCCCAAACGGTTAAGTCATCCTCTGTTCCGCAAATTAAAACCCAGGGCGAAGCGCCCCTCAATCAGGTTATACAGGCTTCCGAAAAACAGGCATACCGGCCGGAGGCCCGGCAACCGATCACCCATAAAAGCCTGCCCCAAGTGAAAACAGGGCCAGCTTCGCCATCGCCGGAGCCAAGCAGCGGAAAACTGGAAATTCGATTGTTCGAACCAGTTCCCAATCGCCTGTCGTTAAACGCCCATGCGAGGCAATTGCAACCGGGTGACCCCCTGGAGGGGCGCATCACCGGGTTTTCCAAAGAGGGGCGTATGTTGGTGGACTTCGGTAAATTCAAGGCGTTTGCAAAAATCGATGTTCCCGTGCGTGAAGGACAGATCCTGCCATTGACCGTGGAAAAAACCGATCAAGGCATCACCCTGTCCTTGCGTGGAGGAGACGTCCGGGAAACGGTCAGCCTGCCGCGGCAGCTGGCACAGGCGCCTTCGCCATCTGCGGCTCCTCAACAAACGGCGCCACAGGCCACCGGCGATCAGGCTGTGCGCAGCGATGTGGAAAAAACGCAAACCAATCCAGCGCCTCCATTAAAAGGCCAAGGCGAGTACAGAACGCCGGTTTCTCAACAGGTGCAAACGCCGCCCGTATCCACTGCGGGTGATGCTCCACCGCTCACGGCACCCGAAATAGCCCGGCTGGGTGAGCAGATAAGAAAATTGCTTGATCCGCCCGACGTTTCGCAACGGCCTGCAGCACCAACCCTGCCGCCGACCGCTCAAGAGGCCCTGACCCATTTGAAAGCCCTGCTGCAACCAGCCGCACCCAACGGCGAAACAGTCGATTTGATGGCAAAGATCAGATCTTTTGTTGAGCATTCAGGGTTTTATTTTGAAAAACGCTTGGAAACGGTCATCCGCACTTTGCAGGATCGGCCAACCCCTTTGCCGCCTGCCGAACTTGCCCAGCAACCGGCGGTGCGCGAATTGATCGCCACGGATCTGAAACCGAATTTAATGGTGCTGAAACACTTTCTCGAATCCCAACATCTTGATCAGCATTCCGAAGAGCGCCATTTGCTGGAAACCTTGAAACACGCGGTTCAGCGAAGCCTGACGAATATCGAGCAACAGCAGCAGGGGGCCACCGAAAAGCCCGTCGACTCGGATGTGTTTCAGACATTTTCTCACCTTCTGGTGATTGCCGATCATCAAAAAGAGGCCCGGCTCAAGGTGTATTACGCCAAAAAAGGGCGCCGTGGGGAGGAGGGCAAAACGCCACGTGTAGCCCTTTTGCTTGAAATGGACCGTCTGGGGATGGTCCGCACCGATCTGTGGATGGTTGGCAAGGACCTCAACATCACCTTCTTTGTGGAGAGTGAGCAGTCGAAGACGGCCATCGATGCCGAGCAAGCGGAGATCAAAACCGCTTTGAAGAAAAGTTTCAACACCATTGCCGTAAATACAATCGTGAACAAACGCAAGATCGAGCAATTCGACGAAACCGACATATCTCCGGTAACCAATAGACTTCTGGACCTGACCATATGAAAGACCACCAACAAAAAAAAGCCGCCGCCCTGAAATACGATCAGACCCAGAGCATGGCGCCCCGGGTGGTGGCCAAGGGCAGGGGGCATATGGCCGAGCAGATCATGAGCGTCGCCCGGGAAAGCGACGTGCCCATGGTCGAGGACAGCAACCTGGTCAACGTGCTGGAAGCGTTGGAACTGGAACGGGAAATTCCCGAGGAGCTTTATCGGGCCGTGGCCGAGGTGTTGGCGTTTGTTTATAGGTTGAATGGGAAACTATAGAAATCTTCTCACTGTCCATGTCAAACACTTTCAGTGTTTAAATCCTGACACAAAAAGGAAATCTCCTACACTCCCTGCCAGACGGCATAATCCTCGATGATCATCCGGGCGAGATCACTTGCCTTCGGACCAAGTTCCGGAATCGGAAGAGGAGACGCCAGCTCATACGGCTGCTTTGCATCCCTGACCGTCCAGGTATCCAGGGTCGCATACGAAACCTCGGCACACTCGCAGATCCGGTCCAATCATCGAGTAGATCGAGTACGATCCGCCTGAAGCCGGGGCTGTAGCCCATTCGCCCGCCGGGATGTCGGACAACGGTGCCGGGATTGTCTATCCGGTATCGCAAGACCTTTTTCTCATTTATCCGAGTATTTTCTCACCTACCAGCCAATAAAGCGGGACACATCCGTCAGATCCATGAACTCGGTTTGTTTGCTCGCCCCGCCAAGGCAACGGCGTTTGTTCATCAGCTTCCATTCGTAGATGGTGGTCTCGGAAACATCGAAGATGAACACTTCTCAAGCTAATGAAAATACTACTATACAGAACAATATGCGCTCTTTAATGCCGTAATACAAAAAGGAAAAGGGGTAAAGAAGGTGATCTATAACCAATGGTTATAAAAAGTATGAAAACTATTAGTTTGACTTATACTTCACCTGCTAAGTATAGGTATATTCAACACCTTTTCTGGTAAGGCCCTGATTTTCTCACACCGGAAGTTCAATTCTGAGAGGGTCCATCTGATGAATCATACAAACGGAGGATTGCAAATGGAGAGGAAACCGATGTTGGACAAAAAAACGTCAATTTCCTACAAAACCGAAGAAGAAACAGTAATGCGCGGATACAACCTCAGCGACATGGCCGAGGAGGGGTATTCTTTTTACGATGCATTATTCGTTCTTTTTCAAAGCCGAATACCGACTGAAAAAGAAGAAAAGATGCTCAAGTATGAAATGGGTGTTTTTCTTGAGCATTCAATGTCTCCTTCTGCCGTTGGCGCCATTGGTGTCAGTGCAGGACGTCCAAATCTTCCGGTCTGTATTGCCGCGGCAATTTCTACATTCGGAGGTGTTCACGGTCCGGGAGCGGCCCATTCATATATGCTGAACAAGTACTTCGAGAGGGGACTTGAAGAGGGAAAGACAGTTGATGAAATGGCAAAGACGCTGGTGGATGACTACATGGACGCCGGCAAACCCGTTATGGGGATGGGACAGCCTCAGCATATTGACAGCGACCCCAGAGCCGAACCGATTCATCTGAAACAGGAGGAACTGGAATTAAAGGGCGTCTATCTTGAATTCCAGAGGGCGCTTGAAAAATACTTCCATGCCAGGCGAAAGGCAGACGGTCGTTCCTATGTGGGCGTTAATGTCGTGGGTTCCGGCAACACCGCATTGATGGAAATCGGATTCTCACCCAATGCCGGCTGGTGCCTTGGCAGTGTGGTCCGGGGATTCAGTTGCGCCGCCCACGCCCTTTTCAACATGAAAAAAGGCCGTGCATGGGGAGCATCTCGAAATGAACCCATGGTGCAGATGATTGATCTGTCAATGATCAAATACGTTGGACCAGAAGACCGTATTGTGCCCAAGCAGGACGAAAGGCAGGATTACGCGAAGAAACAGAAAGAGGAAGGGGAATATAAAAAATGGGTTATCTAGATCAGGAACAAACCGATGCGCTGAACAATGAGAAGAAAAAACGCGGAATAGGAAATCTGGGCTCCAATAAAAATCCTTTCGATTACTATAAAAGAGAATACGGAACCGTTCCAAAGGATACAGAACGGGCGCCTTTCCAATGGGTTTCCGAGGTGTCATATAAAAATATCCACCGCATTGTGGCAAGAGGGTATGACACTACCGAGCTTATGGAGGAGGGGTATGGGGTCATCGATGTCCTGTATGTGATTTTCCAATCCCGTATCCCCACTTTGGAAGAAGAGAAAATGCTGAATTACGTCATGGTCCTGATGCTTGAAGACGGGTTGTCCAGCCCGGCTGCCATTTCCAGGATCGTGGCCCGGTCGAAAACCTTTTTGACCCAGGCCTGTGGCGCATCGATCATGGCGTTCGGCCATGCCTATGGTGCATATTCCACCTTTGGCAACAGGCTTGAAAAATACATCAAGCGTGCTGAATCCGAAAATATGTCACTTGGTGAGGCAGCCAAACTTCTTGTTGAGGAAAACAGAGACGATCCATCTCTTGGCGTATCCGGCCTGATGTTGAAAGACCCCGCTGCAAAACGAATGATCGCACGTGCGAAAAAACTGGGCATAGCAGGAAAATCCATTGAATTCATGGAAGAAGTGGTCAAAGCGGCCCAAGCGGCAAGCGCCGAAGAGGTGGACATCGATATGCTCGGGGCAACCGGCGCTGTCATGGAAGACCTTGGTTTCACGCCTGAAGCCACATGGGCCATCCTGGCAGTGACCCGATCCTTTGGTGCCGGCGCCCACTATATTGAAGAGGTGGAAAGAAACCAGATGCTGGGATTAGGCCAGCAGTTGTCGCCCAAATCCGCCTACGATGGCCCTGCGCAGCGACCGGTTCCTCCCCTTGAAGACAGAGATAAAGTTGCAACGTCAGCGGTGTGCGAAAATCTTGAGGACTGGAAAAAGAGATTTGAGGCAATGAGAAAAGTGATGGGAACAGGATTTGCCATTGTAGAGGAAGTAAAGGATCCAAGTAAAAAATCCGGTATCAATAAAGTTGGTAAATTATAATCCCCAGGGAGAATGAAAATGGAAGATAATATTCAGGAGATGTACGAAAGAGGCCGAGCTGCGTTTGAAACGGTTGAGTATTGGTCACAGGATCAGGTCGATATGGTCTGCCAGGCAGTCGGGTATAGACTGACCCGAGAGGACGTGCGCACAACATTAGGCAATTTGGCAGTTGACGAATCCGGGATTGGAGACAAGGCTGACAAAGTTGCCAAAATAAAAAACAAAACCCTGGGGACACTGTGGGACCAGAAAGGGGTAAAAACCTGTGGGATGATTGAGGAGAACAAGGAACTGGGCATAAGAACCTTTGCAAAACCCATTGGTGTTATTGCCAATGTGGTTCCTTGTACAAATCCTGAATCAACCATTTGCTGCCTTGCTTTAAGCACCATTAAAACGCGGAATGCAATGATTGTTTCCCCCCACCCCAGAACTCAAAAAACCTCTTATGAAACTGTGAGGTATATTCGGGAAGCACTGGAAGAAGTGGGCGCTCCTGTTGATCTTGTCCAGTGCATAAAAAAAACAAGCCATCCTGCCACATCCGCCCTTATGGCTGCGTGTGATTTTGCAGTCGCTACAGGTGGCGCGGCATTGGCAAAAGTTGTTTATGAAGCGGGAAAACCGTCCCAGACCGTTGGTGCGGGCAATGTTGTCTCCATTGTGGATAAAAGCGCCGACCCTGCTGTTGCCGCTGAAAAAATACGCTTATCAAAGGTGGCGAACAATTCTGCCTCATGCTCATCCGAAAATGCCGTTGCCATTTATAGCGACATTTATGACACCATGATAGAGGAATTGAAAAAACAAGGTGGATATCTTTGCTCAAGCCAGGAGCGGGAAACCCTGCGGCGATTCATGTGGCCGGACGGAGAGCATCTCAATCGGGATATTGTTGGCAAAGCAGCCACTGTTATTGCGGAAAATGCAGGTCTGTCTGTTCCTGACGGCATTAAATTCCTCATGGTAATCGGTGAGAAAGTGGGGCCTGAGGACCGGTTTTCAGGTGAGAAAATATCTCCTGTCCTCACCGTTTGGCAGTGGGATGACTTTGATGAAATCGTCGAGCGTGTCGGTCGTATTCTTAAGTTCTCCGGGGAAGGTCATTCTGTCTCCATACACACTGAAAATGACAGTCAAAGAGTAGCGTTGGCGTTAAAAACCAATGTGGGACGGGTGGTTTGCAATTTCCCCCATGCCCATGCCAACAGCGGCGGATGGGATTGCGGCCTGCCCGTGACCGATACTCTGGGCGGAGGAACATGGGCCGGCAATATGACCAGTGATAATGTCAACTGGAAGCATTTTTTGAACTATACCCGGCTATCCATTCCAAAAGAGAAGTATATGCCAACGGAAGAAGAGCTGTTCAAGAACTATCTTGAACAATTCCCTCAGAGCTGACGCGGCTGGAAACGGATTCCATTATAAACCATCTTCCCCGGGGAAGGCCCCAAAATGCTCCCCGGGGATATCTCACCTTTTCTTTTTTAAAGTGAAAAATATCAAAGCCATCCTTTTTGATTTCGGACAGACACTGGTTGATTCGGCCCAGGGATTCAGGGCTGCCGAAGATGTCGCTAAAAACAAAATCTTCAGCCTCCTTTTATCCGAATCCGTTTTCACAAGTTCTAATATGGATCACTGGCCCATATTTGTGTCAAGGTACCGGTCCATCAGAAAAAAATATCACGCCTTATCAACTTTTTCGCGCATCTCAATCTGGAAAACCGTTTGGAAGGAATTTGCCCCCAGTCCGGATATGAAAATACTTGCTCAAATGGAGACAGACTATTGGAATACCGTGAAATCAATGACAACGCCTTTCCCGGAAACCATAAGTGTTCTGGATGGTTTAAAACCCCGTTTTCAGCTTGGATTGATAACAAACACCCAGGGGCAAAATAGTTCTGAAAGACACCGGTTAGCCCTTTTTCCGGAACTGGAAAAGTATTTTGAAGCAATTATTGTGGCAGGGGAACAAGGCCTACCTACAAAACCTGATTCCAAGCCGTTCCAAGTCTGTCTGGATAGAATGAAAGTACATCCCTCTCATGCGGTTTATGTGGGAGATGATTATGAAAAAGATGTTCTGGGTGCTTGGGCTGCCGGTCTTTTCCCTGTCTGGCTAAAACACCGCAATGTAAAACGATCCTGGCCGGCGCCCAAAAAAAATCGAGCCGTTAATGTGATTACCAGTCTTGATCAATTGGACACAACAATAAAAAAGGCGGCTTTGTCACCATGATACAAAACAAAAAAACATCGGAAAACGCCTGTGGTGCGGACTTGGCTGAGACTTCCCTTGCAGAAGGGTATCAGGGGAAAATTTTGCTGATGATAGTAATCGGCGGTGCTGACCATGGCAAAGTTATTTTGCGGTCAAATGATCTTTGGCATCGTGAAATTCTGAGGAATACCGTTTTAGAGCTTGAGAACATGAACCGTCAGGAAAGCCTTGTACTTCCTCTGGGCGGTGCGTACGTCCGCTTTGATCCGGACGGCCGAATTTTTATCCACGGAACAAGCGATGACTATGGGGAATGCGATAAGTCATTGGCTGCCAAACTCATCAAAAGACAATTCCCCCCCTACGACATCATAATTGAAAGATAAAAAGTGACACTTGCAAACATGAGATCTTTTTAACTGCTAATCGATGATTTAAAATTTACAAGGAGACTGACATGAGTAAATTAAACATTCCCGACAACCCCTACATTCTTCTTACTCCCGGCCCCTTATCCACTTCCAAAACCGTCAGGGAAGCCATGTTGCGCGACTGGTGTACATGGGATACCGACTACAATGAAATTGTCGAATCGATAAGGGCAAAACTTGTGGCGCTTGCAACCGACACACAGGATTACACATCCGTACTCATGCAAGGCAGCGGGTCATTTTGCATAGAGGCTGCCATAGGGTCCTGCGTTGGCAAAAAAGAGAAGTTGCTGGTTCTTGCCAACGGCGTTTATGGCAAACGTATCGCCATAACCGCAGAACGCCTGAGCATTCCTTATATTCTCCATGACAGCGGCGAAACAGGTCCTGTCGATATGGATAAAATGGAACAATCCTTAAAAGAGGACAAGGATATCACTCATGTTGCGGTGGTCCATTGTGAAACCACAACCGGAAGACTGAACGATATTGACGCCATTGGTAAGATAGTCAAGGACTATGGCAAGACCTACATTGTAGACGCCATGAGTTCGTTTGGCGGCATCCCAATGAAAATGGAAGACATTAGAGCTGACGTTCTAATCAGCAGCGCCAATAAATGTATTCAGGGTGTGCCGGGATTTGGGTTCATTATAGCCAAAAGACAGATCATGGAAACCTGTGAAGGTAAGGCAAAGTCTCTCAGTCTTGATATGTACGATCAGTGGCACAGCATGGAAGAGGGAAAAGGAAAATGGCGTTTTACCTCTCCCACCCATGTGGTAAGGGCTTTCAGCCAGGCGCTCATGGAACTTGAAGAAGAAGGCGGTGTTGAAGCCCGTTTTAAAAGATATTCAGCCAACCAAAGAGCACTGGTCAAGGGTTTCAGGGAATTGGGACTTGAAACCCTGCTGCCTGATGATCAGCAATCGCCGATTATCACTGCCTTCATAAGCCCTGACCATGAAAAATACTCATTTAAATCTTTTTACGACACATTGAAAGCAAAAGGTTTTGTTATATATCCCGGTAAAGTGACGAATTTGGATACATTTCGCGTCGGCAATATCGGCGAGGTATATCTGGACGACATCAAATCGCTTATCCAGGCGGTATCCGATTCTATCTCATGGAAATAGCCGCCTGACGAGAAAAGACTGGTGCCGGTCCACCCTAAACAAATAACGAAAGAGGGAATTCCTCACCCAATGTGCCTTTCCTCAATTTCTTGTTTTTCCGGCAGGAATTGAGGAAGAAGGCACTAAACAACTCACCAATGTAAATTTCTGAGATTTTTTGCTTGCCCGAAATTTTACCTTGCGCTGATACAAGATAAACGGAGTCATTTTTATGAATAGTTTCGGTTTTGTAAAAGATAAAAAGTTCGAACACTGGCGATGGCGGATATTTGGAATTACCTGGCTTTCATATGCATCATATTATTTCACAAGAAAAGCGTTTTCCGTTGCAAAAATAGGTATCAGTGAAGACCCCAATTTCGAGCTGACTACTGCCATGATGGGCAATATAGATGCTGTTTATTTGGCTGCCTATGCTTTTGGTCAATTTGTTTGGGGGCTTATGGCCGACCGTTACGGTACGAGAAAAGTCATGATAGGCGGCTTTATCATGTCAATTGGAGCGGCAATGGTCATGGGCTTAATTCCGGCAGCGACCATTTTCCTTCTTGCTAGCGGTCTTCAAGGGCTTGCCCAGTCTACGGGATGGTCATCTTTATGTAAAAACGTAAGCAATTTTTTCTCGGTGAAAGAGCGCGGGCGTGTCATGGGGTTCTGGTGCACCAATTATGCCATGGGCGGATTTGTTGCATCCCCGTTTGCAGGGTGGATTGCCTATGAAGTTTTTGGCGGCTGGAAATTTGCATTTTTTGGAACAGCGGCTTACCTTGGTGTCATTTTTCTGCTTTTTCTTGTGTTGCAGAGGAACAAACCCCAAGATGTCGGGCTTTCAAGTGTTGCCAAATACCACAATGAACTGGTTGAAAAGGATGATACAACGGATGGCCAAGGTGATGACATCTCTCCCTTAGCCTACCTTTTACAGAACAAGATCGTAATATATCTAGGCGCGGTCTATTTCCTTTTAAAGCCCGCACGCTACGCCATTCTTTTCTGGGGTCCGTACATGATCTATAAAATGTTTGACCAGACAAGTGGGCTGCTTGCGGCCACAGTTCCGGTGGCCTTTGAAATTGCCGGGGTTGTGGGGCCCATAGTGGCAGGTTTTGCTTCCGACAAGCTTTTCAACTCCAGACGCATACCGGTCTGCGTGATCAGCCTTCTTTTGCTTACAGTATCGTTGGCGGTGTTTTTCCCCCTTGCCAAACTCGGGGGTATATATATTGCTACCCTAGGCTTTTTCATAATAGGTCTGACCCTGTATGGGCCCGATTCCATGGTCAGCGGTACGGCTGCAATAGATTTTGGAAGCGCGGAAGGGGCTGGTTCAGCCACGGGTTTTATCAATGGATGTGGTTCAATCGGCGCGGTTTTTGGCGGCCTATTACCAGGTTATGTGGGTGATGAAAATTACCACCTGCTTTTTTACGGTTTTGCCGTTATTAATTTGATCGCGGCCTTAATGCTGATCCCCTTATGGAACAAAAAGGGCAATGGCTCCGAGGCCACAGCATAGAAATAGATTGAGAAAAATTGGTGTGTGCGGAATATGTCTCGACTGTCCGAGGTTTCTGATATCGGGCAGCCGAGCTGATTCTAATGAGTGATACAGACGTGGTGATGCCAATACGGAAGGTTCAAGTAGGTAACATGTTAGGAGCGAAACACATCGTGAGCGGTTCTTTGAGAAGTAGATATGAGAAGCAGGGAACAATATCTATTGTTGGCGGAGATGAACTATGCCCAAGGAATCATGATATTGGGCTGCCCATTCATCCACCTTTGAGGTCAATTTGCTGAGTGTCTTTGAAAAGTATTTATCTTTATGATGCACCATATAGTATCTACGGGTAATGGGCGGCCCCGGAAAGGATAGTTCCACCAGCTTTTTCATATGAAGATGCCTTAACGCCGTGTACCTGGAGACTATGGCGATCCCCAAGCCGTCTTCCACGGCTTTTTTCATGGCCTTGTTGCTTGACAATTCCAGGGTGATTAAAATTTCAAGGTTGTGTTTGTTAAAAAAATCGATTGTGATTTCATGAGAATATGATCCTTTTTCATGCACGATCATGGGGTGGCCCAGAAGGTCCCTGTGAGTTAATTGTTTCTTGTTGGCAAGCGGATGGTCGGGCGGTGCGACAAATATCATGTGATCTTCTAGAATTGCCCGGCATGTGACTTTCTCGTTTTCAATGGGATAAGAGATAAAGCCCACATCATTGTTCAGGGCGGCTACCTGCTCAACTACAAGATATGAAGGCAGAATATTGATTGAAAAACGTATATTGGGATACTTTTTGCTGATGGGATTTATGATAGAAGGCAAGTAATAAGCACCAAATGTTTCACTGGAATTGATACGTATGTGAGCTGATTTTTGTTGTAAAAAGTCTCTGATGGTATCTTCGGCTTGGGTTTCCAGTTCAAAAATCTTTTCAGCGATTTCAAACAGTGCTTCTCCAGCGTCTGTGAGTACCATTTTTTTCCCAAACCGGTTGAAGAGCTTTATTTCGTAGTGATCCTGAAGCTTTTGGATTCCCTTGGTTACGGCCGGTTGAGTAACGTAAAGTTCTTCTGCTGCTTTGCTCAAAGAACCCATTTTACCTGCAACGTAGAAAATTTTTAATTGTCCAAGATTCATTTATACTATTTTCCTACGCAGTGTCATGTTGAGTCCCTTATTGACAGGACAGTCCGACGAGGGAAACAACAAACGAGAAGAAAAAATATTAAAAATGAAAACATGGCGGTCAGACCGCCTCCGAAAACGGACGAGACAGACCAGAGTAAACCTCATCCGGAGTCTTGTCGTCAAGAGAAGAATGGCCTTTTAAGAGATTATAGTACGGAATTGGTTTTTTATGGCTCAGTTTGAAACTTGCAAAGACAACCCCATGTATTCCTATCTGGTGATGTTGGTCGTTGCATCTGCCTTTGGCTTCCAAGGCTGGCAGATCTTGTTCAATAATTTCGCCGTCGACACCATCGGCCTTAACGGTGTTCATGTGGGGGCCATTCAGTCCGTGAAGGAGATTCCGGGGCTCCTTACCTTTTCTGCCGTATTTATCCTGCTGGTTATAGCCGAGCACCGCCTGGCGGCTCTGGCCGCGATCCTTCTGGGGATGGGCGATATCCTAACCGGGCTCATCCCCTCCTTTGGCGGGCTTTTGCTCACCACCCTGGTTTTGTCCACGGGATTTCATTATTTTGAAACCTGCAACCAGTCCCTGACCCTGCAATACTTTGCAGGACCTAGGGTTATTACGGTGCTGGCCAGACTGAAAAGCTACACCGCACTGTCAAATATTATTGTAGGTGTTTTTTATGGGTGGTTTCCCGATATCTGCCTATTCCCGCGATCTTTGGCATCATCGGATCTGTTGTGTTACTCGCAGGCCTTTATTCCCTTACTCAAAAACCAGTGGACAAAACCCTGCCCCCTCAGCATAAAAAACTGGTTTTGCGCAAAAGATACTGGCTGTTTTATATGCTCAATTTCTTAAGCGGGGCCCGACGACAGATTTTTCGGGTATTTTCAGTGTTTCTTCTGGTGCAAAAATACAATTTCCCCGTGACTTACATCACCACCTTGTTTGTGGTGAACAATATCATGACCTATTTTTTAAGCCCTGTGGTGGGAAAGGCCATTAACCGATTCGGCGAACGTACCATGCTGACTATTGAATACACAGGTCTTTTTTTTGTGTTCATGGGGTACGCCCTGTTCGAAAACAAGTATTTTGCCACGGGGATGTATCTGGCGGACAACCTGTTTTTCAGCTTTGTCATTGCCATCAATTCTTTCTTCAGGAAGCAGGCCGATCCCAAGGATATTGCTCCGTCCATGTCCGTGGGATACGCCATCAACCATGCTACCGCAGTTATCCTACCGGTCATTGGCGGGTATTTATGGATATTGGACTGGCGTATCCCGTTTTTTGCTGCAGCTGCACTCTCCCTGATTTCCCTGGGGTTTGCACAAATGGTAAAAACCAATCCCCAAACGTCTTCTATCCCTTAAATTAGGCGATCTATAACTTCTGTTTCCATTCGGATGCGCTGGTCCTCGATCCTGTCGATGTGATCGATAAGGGCGGCCAGATCGGGCCGTCCATCTTTTTTCATGAGGATTTGCTGGGCCGGGCAGATGTATTTGATGCACATCCAGGGGCGCGTCCGCCAGGGCAGGCGACAGCCGTGGTGGCCCAAAAAGAGGCAGGGCTCAAGGTGTATTACGCCAAAAAAGGGCGCAGGGGGGAAGAGGGCAAAACGCCACGTGTAGCCCTTTTACTGGAAATGGGCCGTCTGGGGATGGTTGGCAAGGACCTCAACATCACCTTCTTTGTGGAGAGTGAGCAGTCAAAGACGGTCATCGATGCCGAGCAGGCGGAGATCAAAACCGCTTTGAAGAAAAGTTTCAACACCATTGCCGTAAATACGGTCGTGAACAAACGCAAGATCGAGCAATTCGACGAAACCGACATATCTCCGGTAACCAAGAAACTTCTGGACCTGACCATATGAAAGACCACCGACAAAAAACCGCCGCCCTGAAATACGATCAGACCCAGAGCATGGCGCCCCGGATGGTTGGCCAAGGGCCGGGGGTATATGGCCGAGCAGATCATGAGCGTCGCCCGGGAAAGCGACGTGCCCATGGTCGAGGACAGCAACCTGGTCAACGTGCTGGAAGCGTTGGAACTGGAACGGGAAATTCCCGAGGAGCTTTATCGGGCCGTGGCCGAGGTGTTGGCGTTTGTTTATAAGTTGAATGGGAAACTGTGATTAAGCAAAAAGCGATTAGGCTTCAGACCAAAGGCCAATCACTGGTTTGATGTGTTATGTTGACAGTCTCGTAAGTCATGTATGTCTTTGCGTCCGCAATCTGGCATCGCTGAATATGGCAGCTGACATTACTGCCTATTGAAAAGCTGACGCTATTTACGGATAATTTCTACCTAAATTAGGCGATTGTCGAGTTTGCCGCATATACAAGGCGGATGTCTTTCCGCTATAGTAGGCTATGCGGGAAGACATCCAACGCCGTAGATGCGGTGAGATCGGCAAACCCAATGGGTTTCAAATTTTGTAAGGTAATCATGGCGCAATGCATTATGATTAAAGTGATTTCCATCGAGACCAAAATTTGAATCGCCTAATTTAGGTTCTAATAATACGGGCCTGGATGACCCAGTTGTTTTTTTTATCGCCAGCCTTTGATGCTTTTAATCCGTCGCGCCGGATTTCCCCCTATTAGACTATTTGCGGGAAATGATTTGGTCACGACACTTCCTGCCGCGACCATTGAGTCCGGCCCTATTGTTACTCCTTTTAAGATTGTTGAGCGCTCCCCAATCCAAACCCTATCACATATATGTATAGGAAGAGCGATTGGTGGTTCCTCTCCATTTTCTTTTATTAACTGGTGAAAGTCAGTGTCGAGAATGTGAACATCCCAGCTAATTATACAATTAGCCCCGATCTCGATTTTTGTTCTACAATTCAAGCTAAGATTTTCTTGAAAAGAGGTACCTCTTCCAATAATTAATTCCGCTGGTTTTTCTCCCTCTGATTCACGGGTTATAACCGCAATTCCACAATTTGCTCCAAATCTAACACGGTCTGCAAGAATGATTTTAGATTGGCCGATAATTTCAACAGACATGCCACTTGCGCAATATGCAGTGCCAGTGATAGCAGGCGAACCGAAAGTACGCATTGATCGAAATTTATTGATGGCTTTAGATAGATAATACATAGGTCGCTGCATCTTGAATCCTTAATTGAGAATGCTCTATATTTATGACCAATAATTGGCGTCTTAATTTATTAACCCCATAAGATTGACTATGCTCGTGGCCGGTTCTAACGCCCAGTCAGTTCTTCACACCCTGCGGGATAGCTTGTGTGCTCCCGGTATGGGCATGAGCCAACATTTGAACCCAACCATTTCCTAATGGCTTTGATCGAAGTCATTAACTGGCTGGATATTGCTTCGCTATAAGCTGTCTGGAGGAAGCGTAATGCAAAGCTGTAAGCCAACGATTAAAAACATTATAGAACCTGTATGTCAAGAAATGATTAAAAATTAATAGAGTAATTGTCTTCGATGTGTGCGGGTGGCCACAAAAAAGATCAAGCATTGAACAGCATCAATTGACCACCAAAAAATCTGCCTAATTCCCAAGTTTAATCCGATCTATGACTTCTGTTTCCATCCGGAGGCGCTGGTCCTCGATCCTGTCGATGTGATCGACAAGGGCGGCCAGATCGGGCCGTCCATCTTTTTTCATGAGGATTTGCTGGGCCGGGCAGATGTATTTGATGCACATCCAGGGGCGCGTCCGCCAGGGCAGGCGACAGCCGTGGTGGCCCAAAAAGAGGCAGGGCTCTCCGGGGTCGGTGGCCGCCTGCCGGGCAGGGAGAAATTCATCGAGAAGGTGCATCACCAGAAGATCGCGGAAGTCGAACCATACCGTGTGAGTGATGCAGCAGGGCTCGGGGCAAAAGAGGCAGGTCCGGTGGCGCAGGGCTTCCATTGTGTGGACCAGCTCGTCAATGCCACGGCGGATTGTCGCAGCCCTGGCAGCCGCTTTACCCAGTAACGGTCGATGACGGCTCAACAGCCGCTTCAGGGCGCAATTGGATTGCTGCCATTGGCGGCTGCGCTCTGAATCGCGGACTTCTGGCAAGAAACACGGAAGAAGATCCCCATAAGTATCGTTCGTCATGACGGGCAACCTTTTTTTTCCGGCATGCATCCAACTTCATACGGCTTTAGTTTATCGCCTGTTTTTTTCTGGATGCAGCCCGTAGTTTGGGTCCCGTAATAAATAGAAAATTTCAAGATTGGCGTTATTCCGGTGCAGGTTGTAATCCAGTTGTTTCAATACGTTCTGGATGCCGGATCGAGCCCACCTTGGTTCTTAGCGGACAGCTATTCATACGAACAGCGTCAGTTGGCCGTTTTCAGACCTGGGCTTGCACTTCGGCTTTTTCTTTTTGGCAACCGGCGGCGGGGTTGTCTCGTCCAGCGGTGTGGGTTCCTGATAGGTAACCTCGAACCGGTTTTTAGCTTTTTCTTCAATGGCAGTTGGCCAGGGAAGCATCAATTCGATTTCCTGGCGGGTGATCACCGGGAAATCATAGGTCTTGTTGGTGTATTTAAATGGTTTGCCCGCCTCCTGCCGGTCACGGATAAACTGGTGGTGAGCATCCAGACGCATTTGGATGCGTTTGGTCGCATTTTCGACGAGCTTTTCGCACCCAAGGCGGATCGGATCGCGGAAGGCTTTTTCCAGCTCGTACCCAATGCTGTTGCGCGCGGTCGCCGCCGCGGCAAACAAAGTGGTTCCGGTTCCCATGAACGGGTCCAGAACAACATCCCCCATCACCGAGAACATGGAGATCAGTCGATAGGCCAGCTCAAAGGGAAAGGCTCCGCTGCGCTTGCGCAAGGCCTTGTCTTCGGTTTTTTGGCGCGTTCCTTTCAGATCCATCCAGACATCGGAAAACCACTGATTCCTCTCCTCCCAGAAATAGGCGCTTTGCCGGCGGTTGGTTTTCTCCGAGGGCCTGTTGAACAGCCGCTTGTCTCCTTTACGGAAGATGAGGATATATTCGTGTTCCAGGGTGACATAGGCGCCGGGCGGCATCATCCCCGAGCCCATGAACTTGTTGGGCGCATTGGTCTGTTTGCGCCACAAGATGGTCGGGAGGTTGGATAGCCCCAGGCTCAGCATTTTGGTGGTGATGCGCGTATGATTGGCGTAAAGGGCAAACCGGTCTTTTATGGTTCGGGTGGCATCGCCAATGTTGATGCAGGCAATGCCGCCGGGAACGAGAACGCGGTGAATTTCCTCCCAAACCGGGTCCAGAATCTGGTGCATCAGCTCGAAAGTCTTCGGGCCATCGCCAGATATCAGCGCTTTTTCGATGGGTTTGGACTTTCGAAACAGCCCGTCCCACATCTCGATCATGGGGTAAGGGGGAGAGGTCACGATCAAATGAACGCTTTCGGACGGAACGGCGTCCATCTTGCGCGAATCGGAAAAATAGAGACGATGATCGGTTTGCATAATCACCCGGATGGTAAAAAAAAAGAATTTTCTCAATCAAACAATCAGGCATGTTTCTATAGGCATAACCCGCATTGTTTTACAACACCTGCCGGATGCTGAAGAAATCATCATGAAATCTGCAGAATTTGTCGGTGATTGACTTAAAAAATGCCTAAACCTTCCAAGATAAATATAAAAACACAACTGATGAAAACCGCATCGACCGGCTCGGACCTTGACATTTAGCGGAAAATCAAAGAAACATAGCCACCGATTGGATCGGCCCGACATTTATCGTGATTAAGTGAAACAAGAGCTTTTAGAGGAGGAGTTAAGATGTTCAAGGTACTGGTCAGCGACGCCCTTGGCGATGCGGGGGGTGAGATGTTTCGTGAAGCCGAAGGGATCGAGGTGGATGTCAATACCGGATTGTCTCCCCAGGAACTCAAGGGCATTATAGGCGATTACGACGCCCTGGTAATCCGTAGCGCCACCAAGGTGACCGAGGAGATTCTGGAAGCGGGCAAAAACCTCAAGGTCGTCGGGCGCGCCGGGATCGGCCTGGACAATGTGGATATCCCGGCAGCGACCCAGCGCGGCGTGGTGGTAATGAACACGCCCACCGGAAATGTGGTTACCACCGCCGAGCACGCCATCGCCATGATGATGGCCCTGACCCGCAACATTCCCCAGGGAACCCTCTCCTTGAAAGAGGGCCGCTGGGACAAGAAAAAACTCCAGGGCCGCGAGGTCTATCAAAAAACGTTGGGTGTCGTCGGTTTCGGCAAAATCGGGTCCATCGTTGCCGATCGCGCCAAGGGGCTGCGCATGAATGTGATCGTTTACGATCCTTTCGTGACGCCGGAGCAGGTCGAAAAGTCCGGGTACGAATGCGTTCCCCTGGACGATTTATATTCCCGGGCCGACTACATCACCGTGCATGTTCCCAAGCTGAAAGAAACCACCGGTCTGCTGAACAAGGCCGCCTTCGATAAAATGAAGGACGGGGTAATGATCGTCAACTGCGCGCGCGGCGGGATCGTTGATGAAGATGACCTGGCCGAGGCCATGCAATCCGGCAAGGTTGCCGGCGCGGCTCTGGATGTCTTCGCCACGGAGCCTCCCGGCGAGTGTCGGCTTCTCGAGCAGGATCGCATGATCTGCACCCCGCACCTTGGGGCCTCCACCCGTGAAGCGCAAACCAATGTGGCCGTGGCCGTGGCCCGCCAAATCATCGACTATCTGATCCATGGGACCGTGGTCAATGCGGTCAATGTGCCGTCCGTGGCGGGAGATCTGCTGCAGAAAATCGGCCCCTATATGAATGTGGGCGACCGTATGGGATGTTTGCAGGCCCAGCTGGCCGACGGCCCGGTCAAATCCGTCGTGATCGAATACAGCGGCGATTTCAAAGGCATGGATATGGCCCCGGTCACCACGGCGATTCTCAAGGGCCTTTTGACTCCCATGGTCAAGTACGCGGTCAACTTTGTCAACGCGCCGGTGGTTGCCAAGGAAATGGGCATCGCGGTGACCGAATCCACCATTTCCGAGGCCGAGGACTATACCCACCTGATCACTCTGCACGTGACCACCGCAAAAGGCGAAAACGTGGTGGCCGGAACCATAATCGGCCGCAGTGACATGAAGGTCGTCAAGATCAATAACTTCCGGCTGGAGCTGGTTCCGGAAGGCCACATCCTTCTGATTTTCAACCAGGATCGCCCCGGCGCCATCGGCGGCATCGGAACCCTTCTGGGTAAACACAACATCAACATCGGGCGCATGCAAGTGGGCCAGGAAAAAGACGGCGATCACAACATCATTTTCCTGCAAACCGATACCCAGGTGCCCGATGACGTAATCGAGGAATTGCGTACGACCCAGATGGTCAACTCGGTTACGCCGCTTGAACTTTGATTACAGGCGGATGGTGATCGGGCAGGCAGCCGTTTGATTCATGCGGCAAGATTGACAAACGCTTAAATTCGGAAGAAATCAAAAAGGGGTTACAGACCTTAATCTGTAACCCCTTTTATTTTCTGGCGCGCCTGGCAGGATTCGAACCTGCGACCTACGGATTCGTAGTCCGGCACTCTATCCAGCTGAGCTACAGGCGCTTGAATGATGGAGGCCTTTTTAAGCCAAACGATTGCCTATGTCAATGGCTTCTTGAATAAAATTGTTGAACTAACCCACCAAAGCCGATATTTGGCCAGCAATGGAAGCGCTACATCGACAATTTATGCAAGTTGCCATCGAAGAAGCCTTGAAGGCCGAGCGGGCCGGTGAAGTGCCCATCGGTGCCGTGATCGTGGATGCGGACAATCAGGTGATTGCCGGGGACCACAATCGGCCCATTGGTTCATGCGATCCGACGGCCCATGCCGAGATGAACGTGATCCGTAAAGCGGCGCAGATTGTGGGAAATTATCGTTTGTTAAAAACAACGCTCTATGTTACTTTAGAACCTTGTGCCATGTGCATGGGAGCCATTGTCCACGCCCGTATCGCGCGCCTTGTTTACGGTGCATCGGACCCAAAATGGGGGGCGGCCGAAAGCCTCTACCAAATCGGACAGGACTCCAAGCTTAATCACCGAATCGACATCATATCAGGAATACATGCGGACCGCTGCCGGAACATCATACAAGCCTTTTTCCGCCGTCGCCGCAAGTCAAATACAGCGCAATAAAAGACGTTGCGTCCCGTATTGTTTTGATTTTAATTAAAGGAGTATCAAGTGGCTAATATCGTAATCGTGGGAACCCAATGGGGCGATGAAGGTAAGGGAAAAGTAGTGGACCTGCTGGCTGCCGAAGCCGATGTGGTCGTTCGTTTCCAGGGCGGCAATAACGCCGGCCACACCATGGTGGTCAATGGTGAGCAAACCATCAGCCATCTGATCCCTTCCGGAATCCTTCAGAAAAAAACCTGCGTTATCGGAAATGGCGTGGTTGTCGATCCCGAGGTGTTGATCGGAGAGATCGACTATCTGGCCGGCAAGGGAATTGCCGTCGGACCGGACGAGCTGTTGATCAGTGATCGGGCGCATGTGATCATGCCATACCACAAGCTGGTCGATAACGGCCGCGAGAAGATGAAAGGCGATAAGAAAATCGGCACCACCGGGCGCGGAATCGGCCCGTGTTACGAGGACAAGGCCACGCGGCGCGGGGTGCGTTTCGTGGATCTGATCGATCCCGATTCTTTTGCCGAGCGTTTGGAGACCATTGTCCCCGAGAAGAACTTTTACCTGGAAAAATTTCTCGATACCGAATCCGTCGATCTGGAGGCCATAAAGAGCCAATACAGCGCGTACGCCGAACGACTGAAACCCTATGTGGTGAACGTTTCCATCGCCTTGCAGCAGGCTGGAAAGGAGGGAAAGCAGATCCTTTTCGAGGGCGCCCAGGGTACGCACCTTGACATTGATCATGGCACCTATCCCTTCGTGACATCCTCCAACACGGCCTCGGGCAATGCCTGTTGCGGCAGTGGCGTCGGCCCCAAGGACATCAACGGGGTTGTCGGCATTGTCAAAGCCTACACGACCCGCGTGGGCGAAGGACCGTTTCCCTCCGAGCTTTTCGACGATGTCGGCAATACCATTCAACAAGTCGGTGCCGAGTTCGGCGCCACGACGGGCCGCAAACGGCGCTGCGGATGGCTTGATACCGTCATCCTGAACAATGCGGTCAGGCTCAACGGGCTCACCGGGCTCGCCATCACCAAATTAGATGTTCTCGGTGACCTCGATGAACTGAAAATTTGCACTGCCTATGAGTTTGAAGGAAAAAAGATCCAGGAAGTCCCCGCCAACCTGACCCATCTGGCGGCTTGCAAGCCGGTTTACGAAACCCTGCCGGGTTGGCGGCAGGATATCCGCGGCATTCGTACTTTCGAGGCTCTTCCGGAATTGGCGCGTAATTATCTCAAACGAATTCAGGAGTTAACTGGCGTTCCGATTGTGATCGTGTCTGTAGGACCGGGAAGGGACGAAACCATCGTTGTCGAGGATCCTTTCAAATCCTGAAAAATGTTTGGAATACGGTCGGCGTCCTATTGACATTTTCCAAACCTTGGCATAAAAGGTGACGTCGCATCGGGACATGGCTCAGTCTGGTAGAGCACAGCGTTCGGGACGCTGGGGTCGCAGGTTCAAATCCTGCTGTCCCGACCAATAAAAACAAAAGGGTTACGGCTAATCAAGCCGTAACCCTTTTTGCTTTTCAAACGGTTGTTGGCAGCATTTGGCAAACCAATCCGTAGCGGCTTTGATAAAAAGCGTTTGATGCTGAGGATCGCTGACGCGATGGTCACCGTTTTCCAGGACGATTTTCTCTTTGGGAGGCTTGGCGAGTCGATAAATGGTTTCGGCATTATCCGCAGGAACGGTTGCATCGGCGCTTCCGTGGATAATCAAAATGGATCCGATATTGCTCAGTTCCTCTTTTATATCGAAGCGTAACCGATTGCCCAAGATTTCGTCCCTTAGGGAATCGGGCGAGTCGTCGGGGATTTGGATAGACCGGCTGCGAACGGGTGCGGCAAGGGTGACCAGAGCGAATGGGGCAATTTGTCCGGCCGCCTTGAGGCAGATGGTGCCCCCCAGGCTGCTGCCGAACAGGCCCACGGGTATTTCAGGACCGAGAATTTCTCTTGCCGCCCGGGTAGCCGCGATGAGGTCGGCTTCGCGGTTTGCCAGCGTCGTTTGCGTATTGAACGATCCTTCGCTTTCCCCGCATCCACGGTGGTCAAAGCGAAAATAGGCCATTTGCCGGCGGTTGACGTTTTTGGCCAGAGTGATCTGTTTGGGGGAGCTCTTATCCGACAATAGCCCGTGAACGCCGACGATCAAAGCTTTTGGGGAACGCTCCGGCAGGTGCACAACGCCGGAAAGCTTCAATCCGTCAGCGGCAAAAAATAGTTTTTTTTCGACCATGGTTCTTGTATTTCTTTCATACTGACGATGGATACCGATTATTCCAATCTTGTATATGCGGCAAGCTCGGCAATCGCCTAATTTAGTCCAATTGATCTTCGGGTTTGAGAATAATTCGCGCGTCCACAAGACTCAATCCCTGATGGTGCACAATAACCGGGTTGA
The DNA here is from genome assembly GCA_963668455.2 of uncultured Desulfosarcina sp. Lineage (GTDB taxonomy): Bacteria > Desulfobacterota > Desulfobacteria > Desulfobacterales > Desulfosarcinaceae > Desulfosarcina. The sequence continues at coordinate 110,794 of CAXXOY010000003.1, read as the reverse complement.
GGTCCAATTCATGGATCTGGGGGTAGGCCTCGATAATTTCAGAGCAGGTCAGAATCAGATTGACCAGGGCTTTCTTGTCGTACGGCGCTTCGCCGCGGACACCTTCAAGAATCGGATGAGACTTGGTATCCATGATCATTTTCTGGGCCGTGCCCCGGGTGACGGGCAACACCCTGAACGTGACGTCCTTGATAATTTCCACCAATACCCCGCCCAGGCCGTACATGATTACCGGACCAAACTGGTCGTCAATTTTGGTCCCGATGATCACTTCGACGCCTTTTCCTACCATGGGAGAGACCAGGACACCCTCAATACGGGCCTCGGGATTATAGTCCCGGGCATTTTTCATGATGTCCGAAAACGCTTTTCGAACCAGCTTCTTGTTGGAAAGGTCGAGCACAACCCCGCGGGCGTCGCTTTTATGTAAAATGTCCGGCGATGAGATCTTGAGCACCACATTGCCTTTCATTTTGGACGAGGCCTCCGCCGCCTCTTCGGCGGTTTTAACCAAAACATCTGGGAGCACGGGCGCTCCATGAAGTTTGAACAGCTCTTTGGCTTCCCTTTCGACCAGGGCCAGGCGGCCTTGCCCATAGGCGGTTTCGATCAGCTTTTGCCCTTCAGGCTTGACTTTGGCGCCCCAATTGAAGATGAAATTGCTGACGGCGTGGTAACTCTTCAGGTATCTACCATATTGAGCCAGCACTCCCATGCACTTGCAGGCTATATCCAGACTGCCGTAAACCGGAACGCTATAATACCTGAGCAGGTCAAGGCTGTGGGGCCTCTCTGAGTTGTAAAGACTATGGACGATGATTGGCTTTTTGCGAATCTTGACCATTTTGCCCATGCGATGAGCGGCATCTTCCTCCATCATGGCCAGGCTGGCGGCGAATCGGATGCCATACCCGCCGAACAACCCCACGACGAGCAGGCCGCCCACGTTGGGATCGGAAAGCATGATGTCGGCGCAGTCGGCAAAAATAGCCGGATTGTCGTCGGTGCCGCCGGCAACGTCCACCGGATTTCTCACGGCCGCGCCACCGGGCAGGATTTCTCTCAGTCTTTGTTGGGTTTTCTCCTCCAGCTCAGGAATTTCCACCCCCAGGTCGGTGAGGGTGTCCGCGGCGATGGTGGCATGCCCTCCGCCATCCGCCAGAATGGCGATTTTGTTATTTTTGATGGGCGGCTGGCTGGCCAGGGTTTCGGCTGCCGGGAACAGTTCGTCCGAGTTTTCGATGACGATGATGCCGGCACGTTCAAACGCGCCTTTAGCCACTTCGCTCATGCCGGCCAGGGCGCCGGTGTGGGAGCCCGCGGATTTCTTGCCTGTGGAGGATCGTCCGCTTTTTAGCAGCACGATCGGTTTGGTTTCTGTGGTTTTGTAGGCCTGCTGCAGAAATTTCCGACCTTCGCGCATCCCTTCCACGTACATGAGAATGGCATTGGTGTCCGGGTCCTGACGGAAGAATTCCAGATACTCGTGAAAGTGAATATCGGATTCGTTGCCCACACCGACATAGTAGCTGAAGCCCTTGCGGCTTTGCAGTTTGGCTTCCGTGATCAGGGTCAGGGCCATGTTGCCGCTCTGGGATAACAGGCCGATATCACCGCTGGGGGCATCCTTCAACCCGACCAGGTTGAGATTGGATTTGAGGTTGATCATGCCCGAGGTGTTGGGACCGACCAGCCGGATGTGGTTTTTGACGGCCGCCCCAAGCATTTCATTTTCCAGCGCTTTTCCGTCCTCACCGATTTCACGGAAGCCCGTGGCAAGAATCACGGCGCCTTTCACGCCTTTTTTGCCACAGTCCTCGAGCACACCCGGAACCGTGCGGGCGGGCGTGGCCACCAGGGCCACATCCACATCGCCCGGTATCTTTGAGACGGCCGAATAACACGGCAAGCCCATGATACTTTTTTCCTTGGGGTTGACCGGGTAGATGGCGCCCTCGTAGCCTTCATCCAGCAGGGTGCGGATCGTTTGATAACCGCGTTTGGTGGGTACTTTAGATGCGCCCACGACAGCGACGGATTGGGCGTTCAGGATGCGTTCGAGTTCCATGGACACCTCCTTTTTTCACCCGGAAACGGGTGGTTGATGTTTTTGGTACCAGTGAAAGAACGTTTAACCAATATGAAAGCTCTTTGCACGTTTTGTCAATGGGGTGATTGAGGCAATTGTGATGCCGTCTACTTTATTTCGCTATAGATTGCGGCGCCCATTTGCGGAACGTGCAGCCTTTGTGAAATACCGCCAGCGGCAACGGAGATTGTTTTTCAATCTCCTCATTCTTCTCACCACACCCCTTAAGTCGTATCCCGGATGCATTGTTCCAAAATATAAAGCGTTGATAAAAATTAAGAAACCAAATATTATTGTCGAGAATTAACGGTTGTCTCGGTACGAAAGGAGAGATGAATCCTTTTTTCAGCGCAAAAAAATGGCCCGGATTCAATCTTAATCCGAGCCATGTTTTTGTATTCGGGCAGTATGTGAACCGTAAGTATTGATTTTCTCTATAACATACTGGCAAATTGGTTGAAGTGGCGGAAGTGCATGGGAATCGAACCCACCCGAGACGGTATTAGCGCCCCACACCGGATTTGAAGTCCGGGAGCCTCACCAGTAAGCTGCGCACTTCCATTGGCGACTTTTATGAACGGTAATGCCTGTTTTGTCAATTGGAAACCTGATTATGCATGCACATTTTGATTGCTTTTCCGGAGTCAGTGGAGACATGGTACTGGGCGCGTTTATCGATATGGGCGTTCCCACCCAATGGCTTGCCGGCCAAATCGGCAACCTCGATATCGGTACGGTCGAAATAACTTGTGAAGATGTGAGGAAAAACGGCATTGGCGCAAAAAAGGTGCACATCCTTGAAAAGAGCACTTCATCCGCCAGAACCTTCCAGGACATCGTTCAACTGATTGAACGTGGAGCTTTTGAGGACTCCGTCAAAACGCTCGCCGTCAAGATTTTTAGATCGATTGCCGATGCCGAGGCCAAGATTCATCGATGCAGGACGGAGGACGTTCATTTTCACGAAGTGGGGGCCGTGGACAGCATCGTGGATATTGTCGGGGCCGCGTTGTGCCTTGACTATTTCAAGATCAAGAGCGTCTCCTCATCGGCCTTGCCATTGGGAAGCGGATTCGTGGAGTGCTCTCACGGCCGGTTGCCGGTGCCGGCCCCGGCAACGCTAGAAATCCTAAAAGGCATTCCTGTTTATGGCGGGAACGCAACCGGCGAGATGGTAACGCCAACCGGTGCGGGCATCGTAGCTACCCTTTGTGAGGAGTTCGGACCGGTTCCCCCCATGCAGGTGGCGCGCGTGGGCTACGGCAGCGGGACCATTGATCGCGAAACGATTCCCAATCTGTTGCGAATACTGATTGGCTCCCGCGATTCGCATAAACCTCGAACCGCCGTTGACGATATATGTGTGGTGGAAACCAATATCGATGACATGAATCCTGAGATTTGCGGGTTCGTCATGGAAAAGCTGCTGGCCGATGGCGCGCTGGATGTCTGTTTTACGCCGGTAACGATGAAAAAGAACCGGCCCGGCATAAAGATCGAAGTGCTTTGTTCTCCGGAAAAACGTGAATCCGTGGCAACCTTTCTGCTGACCGAAACCACCACCGCCGGCGTTCGGTACACGGTTGCCGCAAGGCAGATCCTTGAGCGTTCCAATTTGTCCATACAAACCTGTTTTGGCGAGGTTCAGGTCAAGGAATTAACCGATCCTGCCGGAGGCAAACGCTACACGCCGGAATACGATGCCTGCCGAAAAATCGCCCTTGACGACAATATTCCGCTTCAACGGGTTTATCAAGCCGTTGCCGATGCAATAAAGGATATGGGCGCACTCGATAAAACCAGCGGACAGGTTTGATAAATGGTGTCTTGCCGGATAATTCCGCATAAAAAAACCTGAGGATTTGCATTCCGCGTGTTGTTTGTTATACTAGCTTTTTTAGGGTTCAAAAAAGATCGTATTTGTCCAAGGAAAGGTTAAACGTCCATTTTGAAAAAGAAAAACGAAACCGAGAACGAAACCGACAATGAGCCGGGAAAAAAAGGAAAGCTGCGCGAGAATATCGAAGCCATTGTTGTCGCGGTAATTCTGGCATTGTTTATCCGAACCTTTGTGGTTCAGGCTTTCAAGATTCCATCCGGGTCGATGGAGGATACGCTCCTTATCGGAGATCATTTGCTGGTCAACAAATTTATCTATGGCATCAAGGCGCCCTTCATTAAAAAAACGATTATTCCCATCAACAACCCCCAGCGGGGGGATATCATCGTTTTTGAGTTTCCCGAGGATCCCAGCAAGGATTTCATTAAACGGGTTGTCGGCGTTGCCGGCGATACCATTGAAATCAGAAACAAAAAGTTGTTTGTAAATGGTGAATTGAACCAGAACAGCCATGCCCTGTACCGCGATTCGAAAATATACGACGGCCGGATGCAGCCCAGGGACAACCTGGGGCCAATTGTCGTTCCCGAGGGCAAGCTTTTTGTGATGGGCGACAACCGCGATTTTTCCTATGACAGCCGCTATTGGGGATTTGTGGATCTTATCGCGGTAAAGGGAAAAGCCTTTATCATTTACTGGTCGTGGGACAAGGAAAATTTCGGTGTCCGTTGGAATCGATTCGGTCATATGATCGAGTGACGTGAGCCCTATATATAAAATAGGAATTCCACCCATTTTACATGGCTGACAACCCCTATACCATTCTTGTCGTCGATGACGAGCTGAGTATGCGCGAGCTGCTGGAGTTCATGCTGGCCAAGCAGGGGTATACCGTTTTGCTGGCGGCCAACGGGAAGGAGGCGCTTTCCGTCATCCAGAAAAAATCCTACGATCTGCTTCTGTGCGACATCCGGCTGGGCGATATGACCGGTATCGAGGTGCTGACGGCATCCAAAAAAAAGCATCCGCATGCCACGGCCATCATGATTTCCGCGTTCGCGACCACCGAAACGGCGGTTGACGCGATGAATCAAGGCGCCTTCGACTATGTGCCCAAACCGTTTAAAAACGAGGAGCTGCTTCAGACCATCGCCAATGCCATCGAGCGCCGTACGCTGGAAAAAGAGCGACGGGTCATCCAGGACGAAATGAAGGAGAGTCTGCATTTCGGCAAGCTTGTGGGCAACAGCCCGCGGATGACCTACATTTTTGATATGATCCAGCAGGTGGCCAAGACCCGGACCAGCGTTCTGATCACGGGTGAAAGCGGCACGGGCAAGGAGTTGATCGCCAGGGCCCTTCACGAAGAGAGCGATCGGAGCGATGGGCCTTTTGTGACCATCAATTGCGGCGGCATTCCGGAAACCCTTCTGGAAAGCGAGTTTTTCGGGCACTGCAAGGGCGCCTTTACCGGAGCCACCGGCGACAAAAAAGGCTTGATGGAACTCGCTCACATGGGAACCCTGTTCCTGGACGAAGTCGGCGAGTTGAGCCTGAGCATGCAGGTCAAGCTCTTGCGCGCCGTTCAGGAGCGGGTTTTCAGACCGGTTGGCGGCACCAAGGATGTTGTCGTCGATATCCGCATTATTTCGGCCACAAATAAAAAACTCGAAGATGAAGTCATCCAAGGCAATTTCCGCGAAGACCTTTTTTATCGCTTGAACGTGATCGAGATCAAGCTGCCCCCGTTGCGGGAACGCAAAAACGATCTGCTGCCCCTGGCGCAGCACTTTCTGGAGAAATATTCCAAAGAGCAGGGCAAGCAGGTGACCAAATTTTCGTCCTACGCCATCGATCTTTTAAAAAAGTACGATTTCCCGGGAAACATCCGTGAACTGGAAAATCTGATTGAAAGAAGCGTGGCCCTTTCCAACACCAATATTCTGTTGCCGGACAGTCTGGCCATGTCGGTCCATAAAAAAAGGTGGATCGAGGGGGTCAAAAACCGGCGCTTCGATATCGACGAAGTCGGGTATGGCGTGGATCTGGACGATATCCTTGGCGAAATTGAAAAAGCCTACATCGAAAAGGCCCTTGAATGTGCCGGCGGTAATAAAAACAAGGCCGCCGAGCTGTTGAACATCAGTCTGCGCTCCTTCCGATACCGAGTAGATAAGCTCAATTTGAGTTGATAACCCTCCTGCTTGCTTTGCATACCGTACTTTTCGGCGATTAAATTCTATTAAAAGCTAAATGTTTTGGATCGACGTTCGATAATACCGGTAAGCTCCCTGTGATGGAGCATGCATGCCGGCACCTACGCCGGTGACAATTTTTGGCAGACTCGAACAAAAATTGACGCTGAGGGGCTGAAATCCAAATATTTAAATATTGAAAAAATGTCCCGTAGAACTAAAAAAAATAATAAAATAAATATGATAGGAAATACTTCCACAAAATGGCATTTAACGTGCTTGGAAGTAAACCCAAATAGAGGCAAACCCAATTAACCGGAATCAAAAAAGAACGTCTTCATCATCACCAACCAACTTTTTAGGAGGATTTAAAACATGTTAAAGAAAATGAGAAAGATGGACAACCAAGGTTTCACCCTGATCGAATTGATGATCGTCATCGCCATCATCGGTATTCTGGCGGCTATTGCTATTCCGAATTTTATCGCTTATCGCGATAAGGCATTCTGCTCCGCCGCTGAGAGTGACGCCAATGCAATCCTGTCCGGCATGGCCGACTATTTTTCGATCCCCAGCAATGTTTCTTGGACAGCTCAGAATGGCGTTGCCACAGTGGTGTTTGCCGGTGGAACCGATATCGCACTTAGTGGAAGCAATACGGCTGATGTTACCATGGCCGGCGGCGTGGCCACGGTTCAGGTAACCGATGGCAGCAGCCGTTGCCCGGTTGCATATCAAACTGCTGTAGAAGGCTGGTCAGGCGCCCTTGGCGGGACGTTTACCAAAACAATGTAATGCTTGAATGAATCTGACGTGGCAAAAAGGGATGGCAAAAGTGCCATCCCTTTTTGTTTACCTTGATTAGACGATGCGAATTTTGGTTTACATGAGAATTGTATCATTTACAGTGTATTGCGCCATGACTACCTCCCAAAAATTGAATGAAGTTAACCCACTGAAGTTGCCTGTCGGGCAGACTAATGAGAATAACATTTAATAACAAAGGATTTACTCTGGTGGAGCTGATGATCGTAATTGCGATAATCGGTATTCTTACAGCTATTGCCATACCAAATTTTATTTCGTATAGGAATAAAAGCTACTGTTCCGCAACCGAATCCGACGCCAATGCTATTGCGATAGCTGTTTATGATTATTATTCAACCGGTGGTCGCACGGGCTATCCACCTACGATTACTGATTTGGGGATAACTCTGTCCCACGGTAACACGATGGCACTTGGGGGTAGCATTGATGGAGCTATCATCGCTGTGACCGACGGTTCCGGCCTATGCCCCGATTCCTACCAAAATTCAAATAGTAATTGGAGTGGCGGCGTTTACACTAAAAATATGTGAACAGTGTTTTACTGCCAAATAAATAGCATCCCAAAGTAGGCGATTCAAATTTTGGTCTCCATGGGAATCGTATAATTTATAATGCATTGTGCCATGATGATCTCCCAAAATTTGAAACCCGTTGGGTTTGCCGAGCTTACTTTAGGAGCATATAAGTGCCACCCTCTTTATGCATGGTAAAATATATGTAATTAGGCAAATTTGTTTTTCCAATCAGAAAAAAAGCCCCTACTTATAACATAAGTATGATATATTTATAACTTTATACTTTAGAGCTATTGATTCGCATTTTCTTCAGTATGTTTTTTACGATTAAAATGATGGCGCTATCATGATCAAACATAAGCATCCGCTTCCCTTCCATTTATACTGGGTACCGGCCTGCCTGCTGACGTTGGCGGGTTTGATTGTTTCATTGTATCTATCAATTTCCCATTACCGGGTCTATACCGATATCGAATACAGCAGTTTTTGCGCCATTTCCAAGGCAATTAATTGTGATACGGTATCTCAAAGCCAATATTCCATCCTTTGGCGTGTCCCTGTCCCAGTTTGGGGGGTGATCGGTTATGTTTTCCTTCTTCTACTTTTCCCTTATGCCTGCAAGAAAAATACAGAGAGAAAAAACATATGGTCTGTTTTCTTCATTACGACCTTTTGCTATTCGCTTTACAGCCTATATTTAGCCTATGTTTCAAGTTTTTATATTCATAGTTACTGTCTGATGTGCATCGTGACCTATGGAATCAATTTTTCTCTTCTTTTCTGCTCCTGGATAATTATTAGACGATTTAATACTGAGGGTGTGCTGAACGGAATTAATCATGATCTGATCTTTATCAAGGCCAATTTAAAAACGATGGCGCCTGTTTTTTTGTCTTTCTTGACAGTCTTGGTTGTTCTTGTTTTTTCATTTGGAGATTATTGGAATTTAAGCATGGCCGATGTTCCAACGGATATATCAACAGGAATAACAGAAGACGGCCATCCTTGGGTGGGCGCGGAAAATCCTAGGATTACGATCATTGAATACACCGATTATTTATGTTTCCAATGCAAAAAAATGCATTTTTATTTGCGAAGTTTGATTGGTCGGAACGCAGACCGAATAAGGTTGGTTCATATGCATTATCCGATTGACAAAAAATACAATCCATTTCTCCAGGAAGACCTTCATCAAGGAGCCGGGGAAATGGCCATGCTTGCAATATATGCTGGAATTAAAGGGGAATTTTGGAAGATGAATGATTTGCTTTTTCAAATCGATCATTCCAAAGGAATCATTGAATTAAGAGAAATTGCTGAAAAGTCAGGGATCGATGTCAATGAATTAGCCTGGTCATTGACAAACAAAGATATCCGGCTTCTTCTAAAAAGAGATATTGCGTTTGGGATAAAAGCAGGTGTGGTTGGGACTCCTTCTTATGTTATTGATGGAAAGACTTATCAGGGAAATATCCCTTTTGATATCTTAGAGGATGCTTTAAAACCGTAATATTCAAACGATGCCTTGACAAGAGATCGCGTTTTTCTTTGTCCTATTTCACGTGACCCAAAATTTAAATCGCCTAATTTAGTTAATCATTCAAGCTTCTGTGAAACCAAATGCAAAACTTTGCCCTAATCGGCGCCGCCGGTTATATTGCACCGCGCCACATGAAAGCCATTAAGGAAACCGGCAATAATCTTATCACAGCCCTTGATCCCAACGATTCCGTGGGGATCATAGACAGCTATTTTCCGGATGCCGCTTTTTTTACCGAATTTGAGCGGTTTGACCGCCATGTGGATAAAATGCGCCGAGCCAATCATCACCATCAGGTGCATTATATGTCAATTTGCTCTCCCAACTATTTGCACGATTCACACATGCGTTTTGCCTTGAGGTCGGGCGCCGATGCCATTTGCGAGAAACCGCTGGTGCTCAACCCCTGGAATATCGATGGTATTGTCCAAATGGAAAGGGAAACCGGGAGAAAGGTTAACAGCATTCTTCAGTTGCGCCTGCACCCATCGATCATGGCGTTGAAAGAAAAAGTCGCCAGCGCATCCGATTCGACCAAATTCGATGTGGATTTGTCTTATATTACCGCGAGAGGCAAATGGTATCTGCATTCATGGAAAGGCGACATAAAAAAATCAGGTGGCATCGCAACCAATATCGGTGTACATTTTTATGACATGCTGCATTTTATTTTTGGAAAGCTTCAGGACAATCGGGTACACTATTTTGGAGATACAAAGGCCGCGGGCTACCTGGAATATGAGAAAGCGCGTGTGCGCTGGTTTTTATCCATTGATGTAAACGATATTCCCCAAGCCATTGTTGAAAAAGGTCAACGGACGTATCGTTCCATCACGATAAATGGCGAGGAATTGGAATTCTCAGGCGGGTTTACGGATTTGCACACCATGAGCTACCGTGAAATTCTTGCAGGAAGAGGCTTCGGGGTGGAGGAAAACCGCGTGGCGGTCGAAACGGTGGCAAACATTCGAACGGCCACGCCGGTCAAGGGAAATGGCGATTGCCATCCCCTTCTGAAAAAGATTAGCCATTAAAAGGAAGGCGATGTCCTTTTTTAAACACGAAACCGCAATTATTGACCCGGGCGCGCAAATTGGTGACGAAACCCGCATTTGGCATTGGGTGCATGTTTGCGGCGGCGCCAAAATCGGAAAAGAGTGCTCTTTGGGTCAAAACGTCTTTATCGGCAACGACGTGGTGATCGGAGATAACGTCAAAGTCCAAAACAATGTGAGCATTTACGATGCGGTAGCACTCGAAGACGACGTTTTTTGCGGCCCCAGCATGGTGTTTACAAACGTGTATAATCCAAGATCGGCGGTGTCGAGAAAGAATGAATACCGCTCGACCCTTGTGAAGCGAGGCGCCACCCTGGGCGCAAATTGCACCATCGTTTGCGGGGTGACCATCGGCCCCCATGCCTTTATCGGTGCGGGAGCGGTTGTTAATTCCGATGTGCTCGCCCATGCCCTGGTGGTGGGCGTACCGGCCGTGCAAATCGGCTGGATGAGTGAATATGGCGAAAGGTTGGAGCTTCCGTTGAAGGGGGTTGGTGAAACCGTTTGTCCCCATTCTAAAAAAGTATATAAATTAATAGATAATAGAGTCCATTGCGGTTAAGAGATCGCATGAAAAACCTTGATCATCGGTTCGGCCGGAGAGGCCACCTGGTTCCCATGCTCTTTCGTGGGAACCACCATTGCGCTCCCACGCAGAGCATGGGAGCGAGAGGCAGCACCCTCACCATTGGCCGAAACGATGACCAAGGCCGCATGAAAATTGAAACGTTAAAAAATGCGGTTTGAAATGCTTAAGGAAAAGTGCCGCCGATGATGCTTAACCTGGTTCTGGGTGTGGATGTCGCTTTGGATCTTCTCCTTGAAAGATCCCATTCGAGGACGAAGCTTTTTTCTCGATTTGCCAGCGCAGGTGCGCTTTTTCATATGGCGGTCAGCGCACTTCCCGGCTTGGAAAACATTCTCGGTAGTGAAATCGCCAAGCTTATCGATGACGACCGTCTTGTCACGGATCTTCCGGCTAGCGCATTTGCCGGCAAACAACTGGATTCGTTTTTACGCGGAATACATGTTCTTTCGACGCCCGGCTATTGCTGGAAAGACATTCCTCCGGATCATTCTCGCCGGGAGGATGCGCTGATTGCGCTTTCCGCCGCCATGTTACCACAACCGGTTTACATCTGGACGGGCGATGATGCGTTTAATCCGGGAACCGCTTCGATTACTCTTCTTGACGATGGTGCGGCGGCGGAACTGGTGGATAAAAAAGATGAAACCCATCCCATCCCGTTCATCGATCTGGCGGCCCAGCAAGTCGACCTGCGTGATTGCATTGAAAAGAGACTTTTCACTGTCCTGCAGCATGGCCGATACATCATGGGGCCCGAGATCCAGGAACTGGAGGAAAAGCTGGCGGCCTATGTTGGTGTGAGCCATTGTATCACCTGCGCCAGCGGCACGGATAGCCTTGAGATTGCCTTGCGGGCTCTGGGGATCGGTCCCGGGGATGAGGTCATCACCGTTCCTTTCACCTGGATCAGCACGGCGGAGGTAATCTGCCAGGTGGGGGCGCAGCCGGTTTTCATTGATATTGATCCGTCCACCTTCAACATGAATGCCGATTTGTTGGAATCTGCGATTACGCCCAGATCGAAGGCCATTTTGCCGGTCAGTCTTTTCGGCCAGCTTCCGGATTACGAACGGATCAATGCCATCGCCGCCAAATATAACCTACCGGTCATTGAAGACGGTGCACAGAGTTTCGGGGCCACTCAAAATGGAAAACGGAGCTGCGGGGTCTCCCTGATTGGTTCCACCAGTTTTTTTCCGGCAAAACCGCTTGGTTGCTATGGCGATGGCGGTGCGCTTTTTACCAATGACGATGCCCTGGCCGATACTTTTCGAGCGATTCGCACCCATGGGGGACAAAAACGGCACCATCATCCTTTCATTGGTATGAACGGGCGCTTCGATACCCTGCAAGCGTCGATATTGCTGGCCAAATTTCCAACCTTTCAGCAGGAAGTTGAAGCCCGAGAACGTATTGGCGCCAGATATACAGAGCTTTTTTCCAACCTGGCTTCTGATCTCTGTCCTCCGGCCTCAATAATTTGCCCTGCCGTTGCACCCGGCAACACACATGTTTACGCCCAATATACCATTCGGGTGAAAGATCGCGATACGCTTTCCGCCAAACTCAAGGCAAATGGGATTCCCTCGGCGGTTTATTATCCGAAATGTTTGCATGAGCAGCCGGCGTTTTCCTCTTGCGGGTACCAATGGGGGGATTTTCCAGCGGCGGAAAGGGCTTCCCGACAGGTTCTCAGTTTACCGATGCATCCATTTTTGGGAGAGGCCGAGCAGGACCGGATCATCGATGCGATTATTCGCGAAATGGGAACCACGAGGCCACAATCATCGGGAAATCGCTTATGACCGGCTCCTGGAAAAAGCGGCTTTTGTCGGCAAACGCCATTTACGCATTGGGCCTTATTGGCGTTGTATTGGCCATCTCTTTGTTGGCAAGCGTTCCTCCCGTGAGCCGTGATGCGTTGACGCATCACTTATACATTCCCAAGCTGTATCTCCAGCATGGTGGTTTCTACGAGCTACCTCATATTATATGTTCGTACTACCCCATGAATCTCGATTTGTTGTATATGATCCCATTATTTTTCAAAAATGATATTGTTCCCAAATACATCCATTTCGCATTTGCCCTGGCGACGGGGATTTTGCTTTTTAAATATATCGATCGGAGAATCAACCGGACGTACGCTTTGTTGGGGAGCCTCTTTTTTTTGTCGATTCCGGTCATCGTTCGCCTCTCCAGTACCGTATATGTCGACCTTGGCTTGATTTTCTTTTTGTTTGCTTCTCAATTGTGCATTTTTAGATGGATCGAAACAGGATTTAGACTTAAATATTTAATCTGGGGGGCCGTTTTATGCGGGTTGGGTTTGGGCACCAAATACAATGGCTTGGTTGGGCTTTTCCTTTTGGGATTGTTTGTCCCGTTTGTTTACTCCAGGTATCATACTGCTCGTAAGCATCTGTGGACAAAATCGTTTTCGTGTGGAGCCACTTTTGTTCTGATAGCCTTGTTTTTTTTCTCCCCTTGGATGATCAGGAATTTTATCTGGACAGGGAATCCTGTTTATCCATTGTATCAGAGCGTTTTTAATGCAATAGACGCAAAACCTGCCGTAGAATCGGAAAATTCTGCAATCGAAAATCATTCCCAAATGTCTCATATAGAAATTCGCAGGCAAATATACGGCGAGAGTTGGTTGCAAATAGCGCTGATACCGGTCAGGATTTTTTTTGGCGGGCAGGATGACAATCCAGCGCGATTTGATGGCAAAACAAACCCGTTTTTGCTGTTATTGACCATATTCGCTTTCTTTGGAGTTAAAAAGAAAAACCGGCAGTTCAGATCTGAAATAATACTGATGTTTTCTTTCAGCATACTTTATTTTTTGTTTGCATCTGTACAGAACCACATCCGGATCAGGTATATCTCTCCCATTCTGCCAACGCTTGTTGTTTTGGCAATGTTCGGCTTAAATAATCTCACGAAGATGATTCAAGGACAAACCTGGAAACGTTCGAAAGTTATTGGCTCAGGTATTTATCTCGCAATTATTGCCGTCATGCTGGGATTGAATGCGCAATACTTGGCATCACGTTTTAAAAATGATAAACCCATGGAATACCTTTCCGGGAGAATCACCAGGGATGAATATATTCAGCACTATCGTCCTGAGTACGAGACTTTTCGTTATGCCAATGAACATCTGGTGAGTAACTCTAAACTTTTGGGTCTGTTTATCGGAAATCGGGGTTACTACTCGGATAGAGATATTGTCTTCGATTTGAACATTCTGCGACAGTTGGCCGGAGAGTCAGCTTCTCCAACGGATTTGTATAGCAAAATCAAAAGCAGAAAATTTACGCATCTTCTGATAAATTATAACTCTTTTAATTATTGGGTTGGAAAATACGAAGTGCATGAAAAAACGATTTTGAAGGCGTTTTTTGAAACATGCGTGGTCACCGAGTTCTCAAAAGAAGGATTTGGGTTGTTGCGCTTGGTTGCCGATAATAAATTATAAAGCATGTTCGGTGCCTATTGATAATTTCTAATTTAAAATAAGTGGCCAATGTACAATAATAAACAAATCGGTGTGGTGGTTCCGGCACATAATGAAGCGTCGCAGATTCAAAAAGTCATCAGGACGATGCCGGATTATGTGGATGCAATCATTGTGGTCGACGACGCCAGCTCGGATAAAACCGTTGACGTGGTCGGAAACGAAATGAAACGGTCCGAAAGCATCCATCTGATCAAACATGCCGTCAATCAGGGGGTGGGAGGCGCTATTGCCTCCGGGTACAAATGGGCCAGGGACCATGACGTAGACGTCACCGCCGTAATGGCCGGGGATGGTCAGATGGACCCCGAGGACTTGGTTAACATCATTGCGCCGGTTGTGGCCGGAGAGGTGGATTACGCCAAGGGGAATCGATTGTATTTCGGTGATGCCTGGAATATGATTCCCCATTATCGCTACCTTGGAAATTCATTGTTATCTTTGATGACTAAAATTGCTTCCGGATACTGGCAAGTGGCGGATTCACAATCCGGATTCACGGCGATTTCCCTCACGGCTTTGAAACGAATCGATCCGGATACGATTTATAAATATTATGGAATGCCTAATGACTTGTTGATTAAACTGAACCAGTACGATTTCAGGGTTTGTGACGTCAACATCAAACCTGTTTACAATGTTGGTGAAAGGTCCGGCATCCGGTTGAACAAGGTCATTCCACGCATATCGTGGCTGCTTTTTACAGGCTTTTGGAAACGACTGTTCGTTAAATATGTTATTCGCGATTTCCACCCGTTGGTCTTTTTTTACAGCCTTTCCGCATTTCTATTCACGATCAGCATTCCGCTTTGTATCCGTTTGGTCTACATATGGGCAGTGAAAAATGATATCCCGGATATGAATGCGCTGGCGCTTTTTTTCACCTTGATCAGCGGTCTGCAAACCGCCTTTTTTGGAATGTGGTTTGATATGGAGTATAACAAGAAAAACCAACGGTGATTTTTTACAATCTCAACGAAATACAAAACAGCAATGCCCGGAAAATGAACCATTGGCACACAGAGACTTGCAGCATATTATCGATTGGTTTGATAAGTTCTCATTCCTGTTTAGATGGCTGCGTCTTTTTTACCCACAGGCGAAAGGGATTCACTTGCTCTTTTTGTGTTATGCTTTTGTTCCACAGAAGGCGCTGAGAGTAAATGGTCGTGTTCCTTGGCCGGTTCATTTTACATCCAGGGTCCTGTATCCAAAAAGGATCTCCGTTTGAAGCGGGACGGCTTTGGGTTTAAGTGGAACCTGTTATATCCAGGGGCGCAACGGCATACACTCGGACACAATGTCCGAATAGGCCCCGGCGTTGGATTGATCAGTGCCAATCATGATCTTGACGATTATGATCGGTGGCCGGAAAGTGAGCCGATCACCATCGGCAATAATGTCTGGATTGGCATGAACAGCATTGCGCTGCCAGGCGTCACCATCGGTGACAATGTGGCGGTGAGGGCAAATTCCGTGTTATCCAAGGACATACCCTCTAATTCGATTGCAGCCGGCAATCCGTGCAAAAACATACACCGGAAAAGATTACAACCTGATTTGAATCCCCTCAAGATTTATTCCCTTCACTGAGACGCAATCTGTCTTTCAATAAGGGGCAAGGCAGCGAATGCTGAAAAAACACTTCTTATCAAGCCTTTTACTTGCCGGTGTTATCGGCATGGCCATCTATCATCGACAGGATATGATGGCGGGGCTGCAGGATATCCGAATAAAATGGGCCATCGCCGGTTTTTTCTGTTTGCTTCTCAATTATTGCTTGCGGGCAGTTAGATTTTATGTGTTGACCCACCGAAGACTCGATGTGTGGCCCCAAGGCATATATTGTGCGTTGATGCATGGATTTGCCACCTACATGCTTCCGTTGCGATCCGGCGACTTTTCTCTGCCGTTTTTGTTGAAATCCACAGTCGGTATCAATCTCCAGGACGGCCTGGCCGTTCTTTTCAAGGCGAGACTACTGGAAGTGTTTACGCTGGGCCTCTGGTTCGTGGCAGCGGCCACCTTTTCTCTTTCAAAGTTGCCCAGAGGGATTATTTTGTCAATGGCGGTTTGTGGTATTGCAATGGCGGCAGCGCCCTTTGTTCTCAAAAAAGTGTTGAGCCTTTCGGTGATACCGTTTGAATCCCTTAGAAAGATAGCGAACCGGCTTTCTCGAATCGATAGAATGACATTGCTGGAAATAGTACTTACATGCGGCATCTGGATGGCGATTGTCCTCGGACTGTGGTGTGTCGCGTTTACGATTCGACTGCCGCTGGTTTTGCCGGATCTCTTTCTTTTAATTGCACTTCAATTGGTGATGCAGTTAATCCCGCTACAGGGCTTCGGAAATTCGGGCAACCATGAGGGGGGGTGGGTGGCGGCATTGGTTTTAAAGGGTTTCAAGCCTGATGAGGCTTTGCATTTTGCCCTGACTTCACATGCGGTCGTTTTGGTCTATGTTTTAATTATAGGCCTTTTCGCACTGCTATTTCGATATTTGGCTTTTCGGAGTAACTATTTGAACAACGATGTTACGCCTTATTTCTGAAAGACGGCTATGCACGTTGTTAATTGCCAAAATAAAAAACATGGTTGTTCTTTTCGTCCGCGATGTGATTTCACTTCAACAACTTTTTCATTATATTTTCTTTAACTTTTGAAAAATAAGGTGAGCTGTTCGTCTCATGGGACGAGGCGGCAGGTTCTAAATGCTGCGTGGATTTAAAAACGGTTTTGTCTGTTGCCGTCAAATACCCCTCGCCATGGAATCTGAACTTGGGCCCCTTTTCGGTGAGAGACAACTCCGCCCCCTGGGCTATAACGGATTGTTTCTCGATGGGCCTGCCGTTGACCATTACCTTTTTTTTCCCCGTTAGATCTTTTGCGTAGTAAAGGTTGTCGGTGAAAAAAAGCTGAACGTGGCGGCCGGCGATTTTGTTGTCGGCGATAACAAAATCGCAGGACGGATCGGACCCGATGGTAATCGGCAAAAGCATGAAATGCTGACGGGTATTGCCGATCTGAATGGTCAACGGTGCGTTGGTGCTGAAAACCTGGATCTCCTGGTCCGCGCCAAAGGTAATCATGGATTCCGAAGGTTGATGAGATGCCTTCGTCCCAGTGCGCGGGTAGCTCACCTTGGCCGATTCTTTTTTTTCGGTGCCGATTCTGGTGGCAAAACTGACCTTGGGACCGCCTTCGGAAAAAGATATGACATCTCCATCCCTTAAATAGACGTTGGCGATACGTTTGCCGTTTATGAAGGTGCCGTTGGTGCTGATGTCGATGATGCGAAAGCGGTTCGCCTTGCATTCGATTTTTGCGTGGTGCCTGGAAATGGACGTCATCTCATTTCCGTAGCAGATCTGACAGTTGGAATGTCTGCCGATATGAATCGGGAAATCTTTGAATTCGTCAACTTGCCCTTCAAACGGGCCTTGTAGGTGCATCAACTGGACGGTGATATTTGGAATAACCGGCATAGTGGCCTACCTGCGTGAATGAGTCGTTTTGCCAACTATATCCGTTATTTCACGGTAACTGTCAAGGGGTTTTTCTTGATCGTAAAGGCTGAAATGGCCTCGTCGAGGCTTATAAATGGGGCACATTGCCCGCAATATGCAAAAAGGCCTTCATTTATTGGTGATATAACAAGTGGTAACATCCGCTATAGTTCAAAAACAATATTTAGTCTCGCTTGCCCGATAAAGTGGTTGAAATTGCCTACAAGCGCATTGACATTGCCGCAACTACAGAATAATATTGGCTAAACACAAGAATTTTTTCCTCCACATGGCTAAAGGTTGCTGTTGTCGACACCGATACATCCGCTTTTTAGGAAATACGAGGTTATTCACGGTGGATAGAGATTTGCCAAAGATCTCATTTCATGGCGCTACCGATACCGGAAACGTCCGTTGCGAAAATGAGGATACATTTCATATCTGCGAGGCCGGAAGCTATGGGCTGATCGCCGATGGTATGGGGGGTGCCGCTGCCGGTGAGGTCGCCAGCAAAATTTTTGCCGAGACGGCTAAAAAGGTTTTCAACGGACGCATGCAATGGGCGGAAAAGGAAACCCTTTTACTGGTCCAGAAGACATTCAGCCTCGCCAACAAGGAAATCCTCAGCCATGTAAAGCATTATCCCCAGGATCATGGGATGGGGTGTACGGCCGAGCTTTTTGCATTGTGCCGTGAAGGATTCATTATCGGACATGTGGGGGATTCAAGGACGTATCGTGTGAGAAACGGCCGTCTAAAGCAATTGACCAAAGACCATTCTCTGGTTCAGGACTTAGTTGACAATGGGGTCATAACCCTGGAAGAGGCTCGTCAGCACGCGAAACGCAACGTTATTTCACGGGCGGTCGGTGTGAACGACTTGATTAAGATCGACGTCGTCACGGGCAAAAGCAAGGCAGGCGATCTGTTTCTGCTTTGCAGCGATGGACTGACTGATATGGTTGAAGATACTTCAGTTTCGACTGTTTTGGAGGACGAGCGCCCATTGGATGGCAAACCCCGAGCGCTGATCGATCTTGCAAAATCGGCCGGAGGAAAAGACAATATAACCGTTGTCATCGCCAGAATTTTTGAGTAATCTATACCTATTCATCATGCGACGCTTGCAACTTTGCTCTCACGACCGCTGAGTTCAAAAAAACGTCACTACCGCCAAATTTTTGTTTTTCATATTCCCGTTGACGCATGCCTCATACCGCTTGCCACAGAAACTGACCGACAACGTTCTGCTGTTATTAAAGGCTTGGCTTTCCTGACCGCATGGCAAATCAGGCGCTAGTCTAAGACGCTATCCAGGGCTTGCGCGCTGTTCGTTTTTCTTGATTTATTTTTATGGCGCTTATTTTGCATATTTCGGTAACGATTACTATCGACTCTGTTTTAACATCGAAATGTGGGGCTCTATGATCGAACGTCGAAAACACAAGCGCTATCCAATGCCGCGTGGAACCTTTGCAATCTTGAGGAAGGAACTGAACCAGCTTCAAAACCATCAGCGCATGAGCATTGGCGAAATAGCCATGGTGCTCTATAAATCCGAGTCGCAGATGATGGGGCAGGTTGCGGATGTGAGCCTGGGCGGCATTGCTTTTAAAAACACTGGCTGTCGCCTGCCGGCTTCAGGCAAGATAGAACTCGATCTGTTAATGACCGAACAGGGGCTCTATCTACATAATCTTCCTTTTGTGGTTCCGCGTAAAATGTTGGCCAGCAAAACCGGGGCTAGGGCGGTTTTGAAATTTAAAAGACTGGATCCAAAATTAAAAAACAAACTTCGGGAATTAATGGCATATCATATTCGATAACAGGTGGATGCCGTTTTTTACCGACAATACGGTCAAGAAAGTGAAAATCGTCTATGATTCAAGTCGAATCCCTTATCAAGGAGATTGATCACTTAAAACCCGTATCGAGCGTTGCCTCCAAAGTGATGGCCCTATTGGATGATCCCGACAGCGGCATGTCCGATTTGGTTGAAATCATTCAATATGAACCGGCGATAACGTCAAATGTTCTCAAATTGGCGAACTCCGCCTATTTCGGACTGCCTGGTAAAATAAAGGATGCGAAGCAGGCGATTATTTATCTGGGGATGGCGCAAGTGATCGAATTGGTATTGATGGTGTGCTGCTCCGGGACATTCAACGGTTCTCACGACGGGTACGAGGCCGCCGGTGGTGATTTGTGGAAAAATGCGGTTTCCGGAGCAATTTTGTCCAATAACCTTTCGGAAATCCAGGGGAAGGGAAACATCAGCGTAGCGTTTACCGGTGCGTTGTTGCGCGATATCGGAAAAATCATAATGGACCCTTACGTTTTGACGGACAAGGAGAAACTTCTCGATTACGTCCATACCCAAGGTGGGACATTCCTATCCGCCGAGCGTCGGGTGCTGGGGTTCGATCATGCTCAAATCGGGGCAATGATCGCTAAAAAATGGAATTTTCCTTCTGAATTGCAATGTGTAATCAGGTTTTATCATACTCCTTTCGAGGCTAAAGCGTGTAATGTGGAGGCGTTGATTGTCAACCTCGCGGATACCATCTGCAGAAAAATGGAAATTGGTTGCGGTATGGATGATCCATTTTTGCCCGAGGAAGAAAATGTCATTGATTCGCTGGGTCTCAGCGAGGGCCAAATAGAGAATGTTATAGACGGGTTCAGCAGCAAGATGGAACAGGTGGATGCCATCTTTGCCGGTTAATGATCGTTTTTCAATATTTTGCTAAAGAATCGAACCGCAAAACCGATACTAAAGAAGCGAAAGCACTCAGAAATTAACAGGAGGTTAGCGATGGCGTACAAGATCCTTACAGTTGATGACAGTAAAACGATTCGGATGATTGTTAAAAAAGCGTTCAAACCCTATAACTGTGAATTGTTCGAAGGGGAAAATGGTGTTGAAGGATTGGCCCTCGCTGCCAAGGAACAGCCGGATCTCATTATCCTCGATATCACCATGCCGGTAATGACGGGGATCGAAATGCTTGGCAAACTGAAGGCGGAAGGCGATCTGAAAGACATACCGGTTATTATGCTGACTGCTGAATCGGGCAAGGAAAACGTGATGCAGATCGTTAAAATGGGTGTTAAGGATTATATTGTAAAACCCTTCAAGGGTGAGCAATTGATCGAACGCGCCAAAAACATTTTAAAGCTGAGACCCGTTGAATAATGTCTGACGAGAAACAACGGCGGCGGCAAGCGCTATCGAATCGTTTCCACCGATATCCTCTTACCCGAACCAAAACCACCCCATTGACAATCTATCTTCAAGCGCGTCATTAAAAAGACCACAACCATGGCCGTTGGTTGACAGCCAAAGGCCGATTAAGCACCCCATGCAGCGTCACCGGTTGACCTGCATGGGGTTTTTGCCTTTTTCACGATCATAATTATCGTTTTTCAAAAGGTAGTTGGATATGCTATATTGAAGGACTTTGATCGCGCTGGAGGCGGCTGCTTTCAGGAAAAACCCCACGAATCATGGCCGAAAAGGCAGGGGGAAATTAAAAAGTGGCGCGCCTGGCAGGATTCGAACCTGCGACCTACGGATTAGAAGTCCGTTGCTCTATCCAGCTGAGCTACAGGCGCATAAGGTAACCGGCTGCGTAGCATGATAAGCTATAAATGTCCATATGAAAAAGAATTGCTGGGCAGCTATAGATAAGCGAAAAGGCGGACAACTCATTAAAAAACGCCCAGGTAAGGGAATGAAAACGGCAAAAAAAAAGACTCCTAAAAATAAAATTGGTAAAGACCGGCCGGTAAAGGCCTCCGACGATAAATCCCTTGTTAAATACGATCCACTGCAACGTTACCTTTCGGAGATCAGCAGGTATAATTTATTGACACGAGAGGAAGAGGTCGCCCTTGGTAAACGCGTCCAGGAGCAAGGCGATCAGGATGCGGCCTACCGTTTGGTAACTTCAAATTTGCGATTGGTCGTTAAAATCGCTCTGGAATTCCAACGGGTATGGATGCAGAATTTGTTGGATCTGATTCAGGAGGGAAACATCGGCCTGATGCAGGCTGTTAAAAAATTCGACCCCTATAAAAATGTGAAATTTTCCTATTATGCCTCTTTTTGGATTAAGGCCTATATCCTCAAATTCATCATGGATAACTGGCGCCTAGTCAAAATCGGCACCACCCAGGGGCAACGCAAGCTGTTTTTCAAATTAAAAAAAGAAAAACAAAAACTCATTGACGAGGGATTCGATCCAAAACCCAAACTGCTTTCTCAGAGGTTGGGGGTTTCCGAGCGTGAAATCGTCGATATGGACCAGCGCCTGGACGGCTGGGATATTTCCCTGGATGCGCCGCTTAAAGAGGACTCGGATACAGAGCGGGTCGAGTTCATGAGCACGGATTCGGAGTCCGCGGAAGAGACAGTCGCTAAAAAGGAAATGGAGTCGCTGCTGCATGAGAAGATTGCCCAATTCAGAACCCATATGACCGAACGGGAACTTGAAATTTTCGATAAGCGTATTTTTTCCGAATCCCCGGTAACGCTTCAGGAAATTGGCGATAAATACGGTATCTCGCGCGAACGTGTGCGCCAGGTTGAAAAGAATGTCGTCAAACGGATGAGAGAGTATTTTAAAAAGGAAATCCCCGATTTCGAGACTTATACCGAAGGTGTCTCCTGATTTTTAGACTCTATTCATTCAACACAACAGCAACGACTGACCCGCGAAGCCGACGCCTAAAAAACGCTGCCAAGCTTGAAAGTAAGCCGGATGAGAAAAATAACGGTTAAATGGTTTTGTTTGATGATCTGTACGCTTTTTGCCGCCGGATGTGCGCGTCTTGCCGGCGACCAGGAGATCCCTCGCCCCGCAAGCGGCACCGGCGGCATTGTCGAAAAAACACCGGTTACGCCGGACAGTCCGGTGAACGCCTATTTCCTGTTTGCGGCGGCACATCTGGCAATCAAAAATGGAGATGTCGATCAAGCGCTCGAATTGATACAGGAAGCCCTGGCCCGTGATCCTGAATCGGCTAACGTGGAGCGGGAACTGGCCGAACTCTGGCTGGTGAAAAAAGATCCGCAAAAGGCCTTGGCGGTGCTGGAAAATCTGTTAAGCCGTCATCCCGACGATGTAAAAGCCTTGATGCTCGCGGGCAGAATTTATTACAATTTCGATGAGAGCGGCAAAGCCATTGATGCGTACCGGCGCGTCATTGAGCTGGAGCCGGAGCATCAGCCGATCTACCTGAACCTGGGGGCGTTGTACATGGACCGGGAACAGTGGGGCGAGGCCAAGCAGGTTTACGAGAAGCTGGTCGAAGCCTATCCCGACTTTTACGCCGGGTACTTTTTCCTGGGACGCATCAGCAGCCTGGAAAAAGACCATAAAGCGGCCAAAGCCTATTTCGAAAAAACCCTGGAGTTGGAGCCGGCTCTGCTCGAATCACGGTTCGAATTGGGAGCCCTTTACGAGAGCGACGGGCAGCTTGATCGGGCGGCGTCCATATACAGCCAGATTCTGGAAGACCATCCCCACAGTGTGCAGGCCCGTGTGGCCCTGGGGTACGTTTATTACCAGCAGGGACACCGGAAAGACGCCGCTGGGATTTTCACCGCGTTAGGGGCGGACAGCGTGACGGATCAAGAGATCGTTCGCACCCTGGTGAGAAATTATATCGATGCCAGGGAGTACGCCGCCGCCATAACGATTATCGACGGCATGCTCGAAGGCGCTTCAGAAAAATCCGATCTCAACTACCTGCTCGGTGTCGCTTTGGATGGCCTCGATAAAAAAGAGGCGGCCATCAAGGCGTTGAAGCAAGTTTCCCCGGATACGCGATTTTTCCGCAATGCCGCCATTCACGCCGCTCTTTTGTATCAGGAGTTGGGCAGGTCCGGGGCCGCCATCGATTTCATGCGGCAAACCATTGAAAAAAAACCCGACAATCCTGAGTTTCGGCTCTACCTGGGAACTTTTTACGAGCAGACCGCCGAGTATGCCAAGGCCGAAAAGGCCTTGAAAAAAGGGATCGCGCTCGCTCCCGACAATACCCGGATCTATTTTCGTTTGGGCGTCGTCTACGATAAATGGGGGAAGAAAGAAGACTCCATCGCCGCCATGCGCAAAGTCGTGGAACTGGAGCCGGACGATGCCAATGCCCTCAATTATCTGGGATACACCTTTGCGGATTTGGGGATCCATCTGGACGAAGCCGAGCAGCTGATCAGAAAAGCGCTCGAACACAAGCCCGATGACGGCTATATTACCGACAGCCTGGCCTGGGTTTACTATAAACGCGGGCTTTACAAGACGGCCTTGGAACTATTGGAAAAGGCCATTGTGGCGGTTCCCGATGATCCCGTCATCAGGGAGCATCTGGGCGATGTTTACGCCAAGCTCGGGATGACCGCCAAGGCGCTCGACAGTTACCGGCAATCCATCGAATTGGGGCATGAGAACAAGGCCGGGGTAGAGGAAAAAATCAGGCTGCTTGCCCCATGATTCCCAACATTGCCGGTATCCCTTCCAAGGTCCGCGTTTGTTTGCCCATCCGGCTTTTGTTGTTGGGGTTGATGGTGATGACTACGGCTTGCTCGCACTTTTTCGCGCCGCCGCCGACAAGCGATCCGGCCGCCGATGAGATAATCGCCGGCCTCGAGAAGACCAACATCGATCTTCGCCAATTCAAATGCCTGGCCAAGCTCTCGATTTCAAGCCCCCGGCAGCCCGTTCAAGTCTTTCGCGGCGCCATCGCCGGTAAAAAGCCCGACCAGTTGCGCATTGACCTGTTTGCTCCGTTTGGCGGCGCCGCCGCTGCCCTGGCAAGCGACGGCACCCATCTTTTCATCGTCCTGCACAACCCCCGTAAATACTATAAAAAAGGAATTGGCGACGGCAGTTTAAAGCGCCTGACAAAGATCGACCTGACGGTCGGGGAATTGCTCGATCTTCTGGTGGGCCGCATTCCGCTTGAAAAAGATCTCTTTGCCCAAATGATGCCCGACACTGATTCAAACGGTCCGGCGGTCAGGCGAATCGACCGTCAAGGCAGGCTTCGTCAGGAAATTTTCCTGGATACCGAGGGCCGGCCGAAAAACGCCATCTGGTACGATCGGCGAGAGTGTCAAACGCTTTCTTGTGAGATAACCGGGCGCCAAACGGTCGCAGGGTTCACGCTGCCCCAACGGATAGATCTCGCGGACGCATCGGGAAACAAGGTCACGGCCACCCTGAGGCGTTTCGAGGCCAATGCCGATTTGTCGCCGCGGCTGTTTGTGCTGCCTCCGATTTCCTCTTGAGGGAAGCCGGGCGTTTTGCTACATCGACTCTGACCCATGTTGACCATTACCCATGATAACCCGTCACCCTTAACAAGAAGCGTACCTTTTATGAGCGAACAACCC
Source organism: uncultured Desulfosarcina sp. (assembly GCA_963668455.2). Taxonomy (GTDB): domain Bacteria; phylum Desulfobacterota; class Desulfobacteria; order Desulfobacterales; family Desulfosarcinaceae; genus Desulfosarcina. The sequence continues at coordinate 85,709 of CAXXOY010000003.1, read as the reverse complement.
TCTAAAACCAAGACTACCGGTGCATGTCAGGCCAATCCGGATCCCCAGGATCTTCATATCGATACCACACTTTCGAAAATAAAAAACAAGATCATCGTCATGAGCGGCAAGGGCGGCGTGGGAAAATCCAGTTTTGCCGCCAATCTGGCCGTATCCCTGGCCCAAAAGGGTTTTTCCACCGGTTTGCTGGATGTGGATCTGCATGGCCCGAGCATTGCCGGGATGTTGGGCCTCAAGGGGCTTTTGGGCGTCAGTGAAAGCCAGAAGGCGATTCCCAAGCCGGTGGGCGAGCATCTGAAAGTGGTTTCCATGCAGTCCTTGATGAAGGACCCCGATCAGGCCGTGATCTGGCGGGGACCGGCAAAGACCGGAATCATCAAACAGTTCATCGGCGAGGTGCAGTGGGAGGCGCTCGATTTTCTCATCGTCGATGCCCCTCCGGGAACGGGTGACGAGCCGTTGAGCGTCGCACAGACCATTCCCGGCGCCAAGGCCGTGATTGTCACCACCCCCCAGGAGGTTGCCCTGGCCGACGTGCGCAAATCCATCAATTTTTGCCGTACGGTCAATCTCGACATTCTGGGCCTGGTGGAAAACATGGGGCCTTTTAACTGTCCCTGCTGCGGGAAAACTGTGGAATTGTTCAAAAGCCAGGGGGGCCGGCTGACGGCCGAAAATATGGCCGTGACCTTTCTGGGAAGCCTGCCCTTCGATCCACAGGTGGTCAAGGCTTGCGATAACGGCACCCCCATCGCCACCCATATTGACGACACCCCCTTCGTCAAGGCTCTGGACGATATCGTCCGGACCATTGCCGGTAATCTGTAGCCATGGCGCGGCAGGTCCTTGCACTGGAGGCCCGCCTGCGCTCATGCCGTAATGTGCGCACCATCGGCGTGCGTCCCAACTTTGCCGATTACAGTGAACAGGAGGCGGAACTGATCCGTTGCGCGGAAAAGATTTATTACCCCACGGCGTTTTACGCGGACCTGTTCGAGGCCGTTGGTAAACCGATTTTTCCCAGCTGTCACACGTACAATTACGCTCAGGATAAAATCAAGCAAAGCGCCCTGTTTCAATTGGCCGGTCTGCCCCATCCAAAAACCCGTGTGTTTTACGGAAAACGCCAACGGCTAAAAATAAAAGCGTTTTTACCTTATCCGTTTATTGCCAAACAGCCCCGTGGATCAGCCATGGGACGGGGTGTTTTTTTAATCGAAAACGACGACGACCTGGCGCGCTATACCGAAACTCGCCATGTCAGTTACATTCAGGAGTATCTGGCCATTGACCGCGATATCCGCGTCGTGGTGATCGGGGGCAGGGTGGCGCATGCCTACTGGCGGATCGCCATGCCCGGAGAGTATCGCACCAACGTGGCCAGGGGCGGCCGGATCAGCCTGGATGCCGTTCCGGAAAAGGCCATCGCCCTTGCTCTCCAGACCGCCAACAGGTGCGGGTGGGACGATGTGGGGCTCGACATCTGCCATTTTGATGGCAGCTATACGGTCCTGGAGGCCAATATGAAATACGGCCGTGAAGGGTTCCATGCCGCGGGAATCGACTACTATGCCATGATGGAGCAAATGATCGATGACGGACATATCTGAAGCCTTCAAGACACCCCCGGTATTGGAACAGCTTAAAACCATGCTGGATCATCGCGAAAAGGACATTTTTTCTTCGTCGGCGACCCCCAGCGAGGCAGGCCATCGGCGCAAACCCATTTGCGATTCGGCCGCCGGGTATCGCCAGACCTTCTCTCTGGACGCGGATCGGATTCTGCACTCGCGGGCGTTCACCCGCTATATCGATAAAACCCAGGTGTTTTATCTGATAAACAACGATCACATCACCCATCGCGTGCTGCATGTGCAGCTGGTCTCCAAAATCGCCCGCACCATCGGGCGGTTTTTACGGCTCAACGAGGATTTGATCGAGGCCATTGCCCTGGGCCACGATATCGGCCACACCCCTTTTGGCCACGAGGGCGAAACCTATCTGTCCGAGCTTTGCGTCCAGGCTGGTATCGGCAAGTTCTTGCACAACGTTCAGAGCATCCAATTTCTCGATCGTGTCGAGCGCAAGGGGCAGGGCTGGAATTTATGCCTGCAAACCCTGGACGGCATTTTGTGTCACGACGGCGAAATCCACAATCGTCTTCTGACCCCCCAGCCCCAGAAGGATTTCGATACCTTCGAAGCCGAAATCGCGGGCAAGAAAGCCGACCCGCGAAAAGCGTTGATTCCCATGACCACCGAAGGTTGTGTGGTGCGCATGGCCGATACCATCGCCTATATCGGTCGGGACCTGGAAGATGCCATTCGTCTGGGGATTCTCAATCGCGGGGATGTCCCCGATGCCATCACCCGCATTCTGGGCAATACCAACGGCACCATTGTTTATCGTCTGGTCACGGATGTCATCCAGACCAGTAAGGAGACACGTCACGTGGCCTTCAGCCCGGAGATTTCCGACGCGCTCAAGGCCCTTAAAACATTCAATCTTGAGCGGATCTACCAGCACCCTAAAAGTAAGTTTCATGCCAAGCAAATCAGAAAACTGTTCGGCATGCTGTTCGAGCGGCTTTTTGAAGACCTCGAACGGAACAACCACGACGCGGATCTGGTTTCCGGTTTCCTGGCGGGGATGTCCGACGCATACCTATCACAGCATTGCCATGCGGAAATCGTGCGGGATTACATTGCCGGGATGACGGACCGCTATTTCCTGCACCAGTTCCCCGAAGACCAGCGGCCCAGGGTCCGTGAATGAAAAAAAACCGCCTGAAACGCCCGCCATCCGAGCGTAACGCCCGCCACCCCCGGGATTGCCGGGAGCGCACCTACCGGCGCCAGGTCGCCATCGAGGGCCTTCATGCCTTTCAAGCCGTGAGCCAGGAGACCGATCTGATGATCCTGGCGGATCGGCCGTTGGAAGCCGAGGCCCGCGAGACCATGCTGGCTTGCCGCGCCCATATCGAAGAATACATAAAACGCTATCCCGGGCTTGCCACAACCCTTAAGCCCTGGCCCGCCGCCGATTTCGCGCCACCCATTGTGCGCCGGATGGTCGAAGCAGGCAGGGCCGCCGGTGTCGGGCCCATGGCTGCGGTGGCCGGTGCCGTCGCCGAACATGTCGGACGCAGCCTTTTGGAGCACTGTAGCCAGGTGGTGGTGGAAAACGGCGGGGATATTTTTTTGAAGACCGAAACGCCCATCGTGGCCAGCCTGTTTGCCGGCAGTTCTCCCCTGAGCATGAAGGTGGGGCTTTTGATCCAGCCGCCAGAAAACGGGGCAGGGGTGTGCACCTCTTCGGGTACCGTCGGGCATTCCTATTCAAAAGGGGCGGCGGATGCCGTTTGTGTGATCTCTTCCTCGTGCCCCCTGGCCGATGCCGCCGCCACCGCCATCGGTAACCGGATTCGATCGGCAACGGATATAAAAGCGGCCATCGATTTCGGCAAAACCATCCCTCAAGTGATGGGAATCGTTGCCGTGGTGGATCGGGAAATCGGCGCCTGGGGGCAGGTGGAGCTGGTCCCCACAGGTGGAAAAAAGGGTTGAGTTTTACTATGGAAAAGGATAAACCTGCTATATAATCAACGGTTTTAGGAATGTTGTCACCAGATTGTAAACAGTGTACTTCCAAGATCGGGCAAATTAGTCGTTCGTGGATGGACATTAATAAACTCATTCGCCAGCATCCGTGCTTTGTTTGTAAAAATCGTCAATCGCACAGATGCATACCGGGCAGGGGAGACAGACGCACATGAAAAAGGTGAAAATCGGCTTTTGGGTCATTATTTTCGGCTTCATCGGGCTGGTCATTTTCCAGAACAGCGCGTTCTTTATGGCGAAAAGCCAGATGCTGCTTAATCTGGGCTTTTTCAACTATCAAACGCCATTGTTGGCCAATGCGATCTACTTTATTGCCTTTTTTCTGATCGGTATTTTGATTTCATTCTTTTTCAGCCTGGTAAAGCAATTTCGGGATGGCAAAACCATCAAAGGGTTAAAGGCCAGGGAAACCAAGCTTCAGGAGCAGCTTGCCGCCCTTGAACAAAAGGTCGGCGCCCTTACCCCCAAGGCCGAGGAACCCGCCGAACCGACGGAAACGGGCGATCCGCAGCCGCTGCAACCGGCAACCGAAAATTAATACCGCGCGTTGGACCGCCGACCACGGCGACCGACAATGGATATTTATCAGCCGCCTTTTCGCCGGGCGGCTGGCCTGTTTTTTCGGCAACCTATCACTTTGAAACGCCTATTGTTTATTTCCTGACCAATGACCGCTGTCAAGACGACTCCCATGCTGCAGCAATACCTCTCCATCAAGGAGCGGTATCCTGATGTGCTCTTGTTTTACCGGATGGGCGATTTCTACGAGATGTTTTTCGAAGACGCCAAGACCGCGTCCAAAGCGCTCGAGATCACCCTGACCTCGCGAAATAAAAATGTCGACTCGCCGGTGCCCATGTGCGGCGTGCCCTACCGTGCGGCCCAGGGGTATATCGCCCGTTTAATCGACAAAGGCTACAAAGTCGCCATCTGCGACCAGGTCGAGGACCCAAAGGCCGCCAAGGGACTGGTCAAGCGCGAAGTCGTGCGGGTGGTCACCCCCGGGATGATTATCGAGGACGAATTGCTCGACGCCAAGGCCAACAATTTTATCCTTGGCGTTTGCCGGCATGGCAATGCGTTTGGTATCGCCATCCTGGATATTTCCACGGGCACGTTTCGTCTGACTGAAACCACGGATCTGCCCGCGGTGATCGACGAGATCATGCGGGTCGGTCCAAGGGAGATCCTGCTGCCGGACAATGCGACTGCCGATCCCGCATTTGGCAAGCTGACCGAATGCCTGGAAGGGTTTGCGGTGAGCACCCTCGAAGAGCGCGTTTTCGAACCGGCCCGCAGCCGCAAGCGTCTGATCGAGCAGTTCGACACCCTGTCCCTCGAAGGGTTCGGGTGCGAATCCATGCCGGCCGGGATTTGTGCCGCCGGTGCGTTGATTCATTACGTGGGCGAAACCCAATGCCAGAAGATCGATCATCTGGACGGCATTCAGACCTACCACCTGGGGCGTTTTCTGGTGATCGACGACCAGAGCCGCCGCAACTTGGAACTGGACAACAATATCCGCTCGGGTGGCCGCCAGGGAACCTTGCTGTCGGTTCTCGACCGAACGGTGACGGCCATGGGCGGGCGGCTTCTGGGGGATTGGCTGCGTTATCCGCTGCTTGACGAGGCACTGCTTCAAGAGAGATTCGACGCCGTTGCCGAGGCCGCCGGGCAAAACCAGTGCCGCAAGGAGCTGCGCCAGGCGTTGAAATCCGTGCGTGACGTGGAGCGGCTGGGCAGCAAGATCGCCATGGGACGGGCCAATGCCCGAGACCTCACGGCGCTCAAACAATCGATCCAGGCCCTGCCTGAGCTATTGGCTGCCTTAATCGACTTTTCGGCCCCTCTATTCAAGTACGATCAGGATACCGGCGAGCTGGCGGCACTGGCCGAACATATCGACCAGGCGATTCGCGAGGACGCGCCGCCCGTGATAAGCGAAGGGGGCATGATCCGCGACGGTTTCGATGCCGAACTCGACGAATTGATCCGTATCGGCCGCGACGGCAAGGGATGGCTTGCCGAACTGGAAGCCAAAGAGCGCGAAGCCACGGGAATCAATACCCTCAAGGTACGCTTCAACAAGGTTTTCGGATACTATATCGAAGTGCCGCGCAGTCAGAGCAACTCCGTTCCGGATCATTATGTGCGCAAACAGACCCTGGTCAATGCCGAACGCTATATCACCGACGACCTGAAAAAGTTTGAAACCAGCGTTTTAAACGCCCAGGAACAGCGGGCCGGCCTGGAATTGAAAATTTTTGGCGCCGTGGTGGAGAAGGTCAAGGCCCGGCACACCGAAATTTTATCCATCGCCCGCTTCATCGCCCGCATAGACTGCCTGGCCACTTTTGCGGATGTCGCCCAGAATAATGGCTACTGCCGGCCGGAACTGAATCAGGACGGGGTGCTGGATATCGAGGATGGCCGTCACCCGGTTGTCGAAAAGCTGATCACCGCCGAACGATTCGTCCCCAATTCCATTCGCCTGGACAACCAGGCCAACCAGGTTATCATTATCACCGGCCCCAACATGGCCGGAAAATCCACCGTGCTGCGCCAGGTGGCCTTGATGACCGTCATGGCTCAGATTGGCTGCTTCGTTCCCGCCCGGAAGGCCGCTATCGCCATTACCGACCGTATTTTCACCCGTGTCGGTGCGCTGGACAACCTTTCCGCCGGTCAAAGCACGTTCATGGTCGAGATGCAGGAAACCGCCAACATCCTGAACAATGCCACGGAAAAGAGCTTGGTGATCATGGACGAGATCGGACGGGGGACGTCCACCTACGACGGGCTGAGTATTGCCTGGGCCGTGGCCGAACACCTGCACGACCTGAACGGGGCAGGCACGCGTACGCTGTTTGCCACCCATTATCACGAACTCACTGAACTGGAGAATCAGTTCGAGCGGGTGAAAAATTATAACATCGCCGTCAAGGAGTGGAACGATACGATCATCTTTCTGCGCAAACTGGTCGAAGGGGGGACCAACCGCAGTTACGGCATCCAGGTGGCCCGACTGGCCGGCATACCGGAGCCGGTCATCAAAAGAGCCAAGACGATTCTGGCACAGATCGAAGACGGGTCACACCCCAAGGCGACGAAGAAAAAACAGGCGCGGGACGCTGCCCCCAAAAAAGGCGGCCATGTGCAACTGGGGCTTTTCAGCCCCGTGGAGCGAAAACTTGTAGAGTCTTTGCAAATGCTTGATTTAAGCCGAATGACGCCGATAGAAGCGCTTAATGCCTTACACGACTTACAACAGCGCGCCCGGAACGTCGTTTATTGAAATACTGATATGTTATGATGCCATTTACCGCAAAACAAGGGCGATGCAATGTCGTTTGTCGCCTTCTATTCGTTCTCTTGTTGACCGTGCTGCTGACTGTTCAGCCGGTCTTTGCCGTTACGCCCAAGGGGCAATACCTGGCCGCCGAAAAGGCCTATGGCCAACTGAGGGAAAGCCCCAAGCTTCAGAAGTACCGCGACCGATGGATGGTCTGTATCAAAAAATTCCAGCGGGTCTATTCCCTTGATCCGGCGGGCCCCTGGGCCGCTGCCGGCTTGTATCGATCCGGGGTTTTGTATCTCGGGCTTGCCAGACACTCGGGCCTTGAAAAGGATCGTCAGTCGGCGGTCGACGCCTTCAGGAAGGTGATCCGGGAGTTTCCCAAAAGCCGATACACCCCAAAATCCCGAACCCAGCTGAAGCGGCTCGGCAAAAAGGCCCTGTCGCCTTCCCAGGCGAAAGTCGCCGAGCTTTTGAAAAAAGGGTACGCCGTTCGCAAACGCCTTTTTGCCAGCAAGAAAAAACAGAAATATCGCGATCAATGGAACCTGTGCATCCAGTATTTTGAAAAAGCCTATGACACCGATCCCCAGGGACCGAGGGCGGCCGAAGCCCTGTACATGGTCGGAACCCTTTATGAAGGGCTCTCAAAAAAATCCTTTCTCGATAAAGATAAAATATCGGCCGCGACCTATTTTGCGCGCCTTAAACAGGACTTTCCCCAAAGCCCCTATGCCGATAAGCTCGGCGGTCAACCGGCGGCCGGCAGAACCACGGATTCCAAGGACCCGGTGGCGGGGCTGATCGCGGAGAATCGGCCCGAGCCAAAACCGAGCCAATCCTCCTCCCCGAAAGACACCGAACCAAACACAACCGGCTCCCTGGCCGCCATTCATGGCCTTCGCTTCTGGTCCAACCCCAATTATACGCGCATCGTTATCGATGCCGATCGGGAGACGGGCTTTAGCCACCGCCTGCTTAAAAAAGACCCTTCTTTGAAAAAACCCCAGCGCCTTTATATAGACATGCGCAAAAGCAGGCTCAAGAAGAACCTTCAGCGGATCATTCCCATCAACGACAAATTGCTCAGCGATGCCCGGGCCGGCCAGTACACGAACGAGACGGTCAGGGTCGTCGTGGATATCAAATCGTTTAAAAACTACAAAATTTTTTCCCTTAAAAATCCATTCCGGGTTGTTTTGGACGTGTGGGGCGACTCGGATACCCGAACCGCCGCCATCCCCTCCATAAGCCCATCCACGGGTAAACTTTCACCGGGCGCCATTGCCCGTCAGCTTGCCCTGGGCGTCAGCCGCATCGTTATCGATCCGGGGCATGGCGGTAAGGATTACGGCGCGCCGGGCTATTACAAAGGCGTTCACGAAAAAGACATTGTGCTGCAAATCGCCAAACGGCTGGCCAAAAAAGTGGAAAGCGAGCTTAAATACGATGCCATTCTCACCCGCACCACCGACCATTACCTGACCCTTGAGGAGCGTACGGCCATCGCCAACACGCAAAACGCCGATCTGTTCGTTTCAATCCATACCAATGCCGTGAGAAGTTCCAAGCCATACGGCATCGAGACCTATTTTCTGAACCTGGCCACCGATGATGACGCGGTGCTCGTCGCCGCCCGTGAGAATGCGACCTCGGCAAAAAACATCAGCGATCTGGAATCGATCCTGAACGATTTGATGCAAAACGCGAAAATAAGTGAATCCGGCCGGTTGGCTGCGATGGTGCAAAGCGAGATTTGCCATGGCCTGAAAAAGAAGTATAGCCATATTCGCAGCAAAGGTGTAAAAAAGGCTCCGTTTTATGTTCTTTTAGGGGCGCAGATGCCGTCCATCCTGGTGGAAACCTCGTTTATCTCGAACCCTCGGGAGTGTAAGCGCCTGGGCAGCCCCAAATACCAGGAAGCCTTGTGCGACGGCATCATTGAAGGTATCAGAAAGTATATCAAGGAAACCGGCCCGGCGGCTTTTTTTAACGCCCCGAACGATTCAAGTGCCAAGGGATAAGGCCGCGCGGATATCTTTTTTAAGTGAGCATCCCGAATTGAATTGAAGCTAATACCCTAAAAAGAGGAGGAAACCATGGCCTACGAGAACATTATTTTGAACGTGGAAAAAGGCATTGCCACCCTTACCTTTAACCGGCCCAAGGCGCTCAATGCACTCAACGGGGACCTTCTAAACGAATTGGCCGATGCTCTGGAAAAGGTCGATGCGGATGAAGAGATTCGGGTGCTGGTGCTTACCGGGGCCGGTGAGAAATCCTTTGTTGCCGGCGCGGACATCACCGAACTGGCTACGTTCAATGCCTTGCAGGCCAAGGTGTTCGCCAAAAAAGGCCATCAGATCATCGGGCGCCTGCAGAGCCTGTCTATTCCGGTGATTGCCGCGGTCAACGGGTTTGCACTGGGAGGCGGCAGCGAAATGGCCCTGGCCTGCGATTTTATCTACGCATCGGAAAACGCCATGTTCGGCCTGCCGGAAATTAACCTGGGGATTATCCCGGGGTTTGGGGGAACCCAACGACTACCGCGGCTGATCGGCGCCAATAAGGCCAAGGAGATGATTTTCACCGGTAAAATGGTTAAAGCCGATGAAGCTGAAAAAATGGGACTTGTCAATAAGGTGCTCGCTCCCGAGGCGCTGATGGAAGAGACCATGAAGACGGCCGGCCAGATCGCCGCTAAAGGCAAGGTTTCTTTAAGAGCCGCAAAACAGGCGGTCAACAGTGGCCTTAATGTGGATCTTGCCACCGGCTGCCAGATCGAAGTCGATAGTTTTTCCCTGTGCATGGCCAGCGAAGACAGCAAGGAAGGAACCGGCGCCTTTCTCGAAAAACGCAAACCGGAATTCAAAGGTGCGCTCAAAGAATAGGGCACGGCAGCCGACGCGAGAGCACTCGTATTTAGATTCATTTATTTACCGTGGCGGGAAGGAGCCCGTAAGATGATTTACGATATCGAATACGAAACCATGCCCCGTGAGGCATTGGAAGCGATACAATTAAGGAGACTGCAATCAACCCTTGAACGGGTTTATGCCAGCGTCCCCTTCTACCAGGAAAAATTCAAGGAGGCGGGCGTCGTTCCTGCGGACATCAAATCGCTGGACGATCTGAGAAGGCTACCATTTACCACCAAACAGGATCTGCGGGACAATTATCCGTTCAACATGTTTGCCGTTCCCATGGACAATGTGGTCCGGATTCACGCCTCTTCGGGAACGACAGGGCAGCCGACGGTTGTCGGTTACACGGCCAGGGACATCGGGACCTGGTCCACCCTCATGGCCCGCTCGCTGGCCGCCGGCGGGGCCTGGCGGGGCGATATCATTCACAATGCCTATGGCTATGGCCTGTTTACCGGCGGGCTGGGCGTTCATTACGGTGCCGAGCGGTTGGGGGCCTCGGTGATCCCCGTGTCCGGCGGCAATACCAAACGGCAGATCGTCATCATGCGCGATTTCGGTCCCACCGTCATCACCGCCACGCCCTCCTATGCGCTTCACTTGGCCGAGGTCGCCGAAGAAGCCGGGATTCCCATGAGCGCCATGAAATTCAAATTCGGTATTTTCGGGGCTGAACCCTGGTCCGAGAAAATGCGCGAGGAACTCGAACGCAAGCTGGGCATCAACGCCGTGGATATCTACGGTCTCAGCGAGGTCATGGGGCCGGGGGTGGCCATTGAATGCCATGAGGCCAAAAAAGGGTTGCATGTTTTCGAGGATCACTTTATCGCTGAAATCGTCGATCCTGTCACCCTCGAATCCTTGCCCCACGGAGAAAGAGGCGAGTTGGTCTTCACCTCGCTGACCAAGGAAGCCTTCCCCGTGATCCGCTACCGAACAAGGGATATCACCTCCCTGAACCCGGAGCCGTGCGTCTGCGGCCGTACCCATATCCGCATGAACCGCGTCACCGGACGCAGCGACGACATGTTGATTATTCGCGGCGTGAATGTATTCCCCTCGCAGATCGAAAGCGTGCTCATGGAGATCGAGGAGGTCGAACCCCACTACCAGCTGGTGGTCGAGCGGCAAGGCAATCTGGATGTACTGAACGTGATGGTGGAAGTGGGCGAGAGTGGGTTCAGCGGCGAGGTCCGGGGACTGCAGAACCTGGAGCGGCGCATCACGAAAAACATCAAGGAACTGTTGGGGGTTTCCGCCAGGGTGAAACTCGTTGAGCCCAAGACCATTCAACGCAGCGAGGGGAAAGCTGTACGTGTCGTGGACAAACGCGCTATCTAACAGGATTATAAATAATCCGCACGGCTCAAGTAGGGTAAACCAATGACCGAAGATAAAAGGAGAAAGCCATGCACGTTGAACAGATCTCCGTTTTTTTGGAAAACAAAGCCGGACGGCTTTCGGAAGTCACCGCGATTTTAAGCGAAGCGAATGTCAACATCCGGGCACTGGCGCTTGCCGACACATCGGACTTCGGCGTCTTGAGACTGCTTGTCGATGATACCGAGAAGGCGTTGCAGGCCCTTAAAAACAACGGATTTACCGTTAGAAAAAACTATGTCGTCGCGGTCGAGGTTCCGGATCACCCCGGTGGATTGCACGACATCCTGTTGATGCTTCACGTGGCCGGATTGAATGTCGAATACATGTACGCCTTCGTTCGCTCCTCGGGCGACAACGCGGTGATGATTTTCCGCATCGACAATGACGAGAAGGCGATCGACTTGTTCAAGAGCAAGGGCGTTACCGTCATCGACGGTGAACACCTTTATGAGCTTTAGCCAATTTTAAGACAAGGTCGATCGATGCCGGGAAAACAGGTCAATCAAGTCCAGGTCGTCTGGGCAATTTTGTTGATATTGGCAGGATTGGGAGTCTTTTACCGCATCCCTCAGGTGATGCCCAAGATCATGGAGATTCCCATTTTTGCCAGCGCCGGAGTATTTGTGCGGTTTTGTTTTTATTTCATGGGGGTTTTCCTTATCGGCGGGGGAGGGAAAAAGTTATATAGAGAGTATCGGAACCATTACAAGCAGTGAGGACAACGAATACCGAGCACATTTTTGGATTTGGGATTGATAGTGGGCTAGCTACCAAACGGTCAGAAAAAAGACGTTATGTTTCATGTGATTATTCCGATAATTGGGCTAATACCGGTTCTTTAGATTTTGTTATATAACCCTAACATAAGTCGGAAGCGTATTATCATGGCCAAAGCAGAAATAACGTTATCTCCTGACGATGCCGGTGACGGCGTTTCGCCCGAGGCCCGATACAAAGCCAGAATACAGGCGATTGGCAATCGCCTGAATGAAGCCCGCAACCTGGGCGAAGCGCTGATCAATCTCAAGGAAGAAATCTGTGAGCTTTTCGGTGCCGATCGAATCACCGTGTATGTGGTGGATGGCGTCAAACGCGAATTGGTGTCGCGCTTCAAATCCGGCAATGAGGTCGCCGAAATCCGCATTCCCGTGTCCAAGAACAGCATTGCCGGGTATTCGGCCCTCAAGCAACGCCTCGTCAATATAAAAGATACCTATGACGAAAACGAGTTGGCCGCCATTGATCCCGCGCTTCAATTCGACTCCAGTTGGGACCGTCAGACAGGCTATAAGACCAAACAGATTCTGGCCCATCCAATTGTCTATCAGAAATATCTGATGGGGGCGTTGGAGCTGGTCAACCGCAAAAGCGGTGGAGATTTCGGTTCCGCCGAACAAATAGCCATTAAAGACCTGGCCAAGATCATGGGCGGGGCCCTGTATAAGCAAAAGCGTATTGCCGCCAAGGGGGGGCGCAAAAACAAGTATGATCACCTTCTGGAAAACCACCTGATTACCCAGAAGGAGCTGACCAAAGCCATCACCGAGGCGAACAAGCGAAGAGAACCGGTTTCCGCGGTCTTGATGAAAGATTTCAAGATTCAGAAAAAGGATGTCGGCAGTTCTCTGGAAAGATATTACAAAACCACTTTTATCGAATACAACGGCAACTACCCAATTCCTGGAGACCTTATCGCGGGTCTCAAGGTGCCCTTCATGAGAAACAATATCTGGGTGCCTTTAAAAAGCGAAAACAACAAAGTCGTCATTGCCGTGGACGACCCCCATGACCTCAAGAAAATCGATGAGATCAAAGCCCTGTTTCCGGGGCGGACAATCACCTTTTACGTCAGTCTCAAGCAGGATATCCTTGATTTCATCAAGCTCTTCACCCACGACGAAAAAGAACTGGCCGAGATCGACGACATCCTTTCCCAGCTTCAGGTGGAGGACGAGGAGGTCGAAGAGGCGGAATCCGGTGTGGGAGAGGAAGACAGCGCCGTGGTGCAGCTTGTCAACAAGATCATCATGGACGCCTACAACCGCAACGCATCGGATATTCATATCGAGCCGTACCCGGGCAAGCAGAACACCCAGGTGAGAATCCGCGTCGACGGTTCGTGTACCGTTTACCAGACCATTCCGTTCTCCTATAAAAACGCGGTGGTCTCCCGTATCAAGATCATGTCCGACCTGGACATCGCCGAAAGGCGGCTGCCCCAGGACGGCAAGATCAAATTCAAGAAGTACGGCGGCAAGGATATCGAACTGCGTGTGGCCACCATCCCCACCCAGGGTGGCCTGGAAGACGTGGTCATGCGTATTCTGGCCGCCGGCGAGCCCATCCCGCTGGAGAAGATGGGGTTTTCGAAAAACAACTACAAGAATTTCATCAGTGTGATCACCAAACCGTACGGAATTATTTTCGTATGCGGTCCCACCGGTTCCGGTAAAACCACCACCTTGCACTCGGCGCTCAGTTTCATCAACAAGACCGAAACCAAGATCTGGACCGCCGAGGACCCGGTGGAAATCACCCAACGCGGTTTGCGTCAGGTTCAGGTCAAACCCAAAATCGGGTTTGATTTCGCGGCCGCCATGCGCGCCTTCCTGCGGGCCGATCCCGACGTAATCATGGTCGGTGAAATGCGTGATAAGGAGACCACCTCCATCGGCATCGAGGCATCGCTCACCGGTCACCTGGTTTTCTCCACCCTGCACACCAACAGCGCCCCGGAAAGTATCACCCGTTTGCTGGACATGGGCATGGACCCCTTCAATTTCGCAGACGCGGTTCTTTGCATTCTGGCCCAACGACTCGTCAGGACCCTTTGCAGCACCTGCAAACGCAAATATCATCCGAACAGGGAAGAGTACGACGAGCTGGTGCGCGAATACGGGGGAGAAGAGGAATTCATGAAGAACGTGAATATCCCCTATGATGACGACCTGGAACTATATAAACCGGAAGGCTGCGACGTCTGCGGCAATACCGGATATAGAGGGCGCATGGGACTTCACGAGCTGTTGATGGGCACCGACGAGATGAAAAAACTGATTCAAACCAACGCGCCCATGGAAAATCTCCGCAACCAGGCCATCGGCGACGGCATGACCACCTTGAAGCAGGACGGCATCGAGAAAATCTTCAAGGGGAACTGCGATCTGCTTGAGGTTCGCAAGGTTTGTATTAAGTAGCGATACAGATGTGAGAAATTCGTAACTTAACACATAAATTTTAACCCTACCAGTCATGCGACTACTTTGAGCGCCTTGTTTTTTTGACTTAAAGTAAAGGTTCAGACACTAATTACCGACTTGGGCAGCCTGGAATTTTTTCAGCTGCCCTTTGTAGTAGGCACGGTTGGTGGTGGCCAGTTCAAGGGCCTCTTGGGAGGCCTGAATGGCCTGAGACCTTTGCCCGTTGACGAACAGGCTTTCCGCCAGGGTATCCAGAGCGTGGGGCGAACGGTCGCGTGATACAGCCTTTCGGGCCAGGGATAGAGCCATTTCGGGATTCCGATAGGCGGTATCCCTGCAGGTGGACAGCAGCCAGGCGAAGTTATTGAGAACGATGGGACTGTCCGGTGCCAGATCCAGCGCTTTTTGGTAAGCCGCCACCGCCTGATCGAATTCCTCGCGACCGAAATAGAGATCCCCCAGCATGCCGAACAGACTTGCTCGCTGCTCTCCTTTGTGCTCTATTTCATGCAGGATGACTTTCTCGAACACCTTTTCGTTCAATTGCCGGCCGGTTTGCCCGAAATTGAGCTGGTATCCGACACCTCCCAAACAGACCATGGCAACCAGGTAGACGATGATGCTGATGAGAACTTTACGGTCATGGCGCGTAATCCACTGGCGATCGGCTTCGCAGCTGATTAAAAAATCGACCCGCTCTTTAATGCTGAAGTGGTGCCAATTGGGCTTGTCCGCCGAGTGACCGGAAAAGGCCGCGATTTTGCGGAAGGTGGAGATCAGCGGGCCGGCGCTGTCGAACAGGGTATAGACAAAGGCATCGGCCTGACGTTCGAAATTGCGCATGAAATAACCGAAGACAAACCGAAAATAGATCAGAAAACATAAAATCAGGGTCAGGCTGTGCATTCCGGTGACAAAGGATCCCAGGGCGATGCCGGTTGAAAAAACAAGTCGGGTGATGGCCTCGGAGAACACAATCCCGTAAAGGGTGAGATTGTAGGTGCAAAAGGCGATGATCGTGAATTCGATCATGAAGAAAAGATAGAAAAAAAGGTGGCGTTTTTTAATATGCCCGATTTCATGGGCGATAACGGCGTCGATTTCCTCGGGCGTCAGCAATCGCAGCAGGGCATCGGTCACAAGGATATAACGGAACTTCTTCACCAGTCCCATCACGCCGGCGGTGATCATTTGCCCGCCGAAAATGGGCCAGTAGAGGATATCCGCATACTTTAGACCGGCCCGCTTGCACAGCGCCTCGATACGCTGACGAAAAAAACCGTTTTCCACGGGCCGGCAGCGCCAGAATTTCTGAACGATCAGCGGACCCACAAGGGTCGCGATAAATAGGAAAACGAGAAAATAGGCGATTTCTCCTTCCGGCGACTGGAGGATGCGACGGGGCAATTCGAAAGGCAGGGCCAGTATCAGATCAGCGATACCGGAAAGCATCAACCAGGGCAGCAAAACGGGAAGGCTCAGGGATATATTGGAGACAATGTAGGCCTTGCGGCTGTGGTCGGAACGGTAAATCGCCTGGTAGGCGTCATGGGAATTGAACCAGACCAGGGCCAGATAACCGGTGAAAAGGGCCAGGAACAGCAATGCCTCCAGGGTGGGCAGAGTGGTGAAAACACCGGCCTTGGTCCAGAAAGAGGGCAGGTTGAGCCCGTAAATATCCACGGCGAACAAAGCGATGGCCAGCACGGATTGCCGGGTCAGGGCCGATGAGAACTGCTGGTCCAGCAGGTGGACGGGGTTCTCGTCAACCATGTGCCTGATTTTTAAAAATTGACGCCTGGAATAGAGAAAAAAGATAAGAATCAGTCCCAGGAAAAGAAAAACCGTGTCCACGGGGGCGAAATTGGTTTGCTCCGCCGGCTGGTAGGTGGCGAAAATCAGCAGCGCGACGATAAAATAGATGAAGTTGGCAAACATATTGGCAATCGCTTTTAAGCGCTAACTAATCTTTTCGCGGTGCATGGTAATACCGGTCTTTCTCACTGTAGATGCAGCCGCAGTATTGCTGACGATACATGCCGAGTTTTCTGGATTCTTCTATCCCGGCTTTCCAGCCATCCCGAAAATCCTGGTAGTAAAAGGGGACGCCGACGGTTTTCCCCACGGATTCTCCGATGGCGCGAATTTGGTCGTGTTTTTGAAACCGGCTGTACAAAAGCGTGGTCGTGAAGGCCTCGAATTTGCCTTTCTTGGCGTAATGGGCCGTGGCGGTCAGGCGGTCATGGTAGCAATAGGTACAACGGTCGGATTCGCGAAAGGCCACGTTTCGCAAAAATGCCTCGATCTCGTAACCGGTCTGGTAGAGTACTTTAAGATCGATGGACTCGGCATATTCCTTCAGCGTATCTTCGCGCTTGAGGCATTCCGTGAACGGGTGGATGTTGTGGCGATAGAAAAAGCCCATCACCGCATGGCCATTTTCACGCAAGGTTTTCAGGGGGTGGATACTGCACGGCGCACAGCAGATATGCAGAAGCAGTTTCACTGGCGGGCTCCAAAGATGGCGGTGCCGATTCGAACCAGGGTGGCGCCTTCTTCTATGGCCACTTCGAAGTCGCCGGTCATGCCCATGGAATACTCGTGGATGGCAACTCCCGGCAGGTGAAGGCCCTTTATACGCTCGCCAAGCAGCGCCAGGCGGCGGAAAAAAGGGCGCGCCCGGTCCGGTTCGTCGTAGAAGGGCGGCATGGTCATCAGCCCCCGGATACGGATATGCTCGAGCCGGCCGGTGTCTTCGATCAGTTTCAGGGCGTCCTCCTCGGCGGTGCCGGATTTGCTTTTTTCTCCACTGATATTGACCTGAACCAGAATGTCCTGCACCTTGCCGATTTTAGCCGCAGCCTTGTCCAGTGCGGTTGCGAGCTTGAACGAGTCCACGGAGTGAATCAGATCGAACATGCGAACCGCGTATTTGGCCTTGTTGGATTGCAGGTGACCGATGAAATGCCAACTGACCGGCCGTTCGATCAGGGCGTTGAATTTGTCGCGCGCTTCCTGAATATAGTTCTCTCCCAGAATCGTCACGCCGGCCTCAATGGCGGCCGCCACCCTTTGGGCATCCACGGTTTTGCTGACCGCCACTAAGCGTACACTCTCAGGATCGCGTCCGCATCCGATGGCGGCCTTTGTGATTCGCTCATGAATATGATCCAGAATTTCCTTCACATCTTGACTCCATTTACCACTTCACGATTCACCTGAATGGCGCCCAGACCAAGCAGGGTTTCGATGACTTCGCAAACCGGCAGGCCGACGACATTGGTGTAAGACCCCTCGATCCGCCGGACCAGAAAGGTGCCAAGTCCCTGGATGGCATAGGCGCCGGCCTTGTCAAAAGGCTCGTCGGATTGGGTGTACCAGTCGATCTCCGCTTTTGACAGGGACTTGAATTCGACCGACGTTTCAATGGTTTCACAAACGCACTGGGCAGCGCCGTGGTTGACGATGGCGTAGCCCGTGAAAACGGCATGCGACTGCCCGCTCAGGCGTCTCAGCATGGCCTTGGCATCTTCGAGGTTTTCGGGTTTGCCCAAAATGGACTGGCCGATGGTCACGATGGTGTCCGCGCCGATTACCCAACTGTCCGGATATTGACAAGCCACATCCTCGGCCTTGGCCCGGGCAAGGGTTTTGACATAATCACCTGGGTTTGTTAACTCAAAGGCATCCTCATCAACCTGGCTCGGAATCACGGAAAAATGAAGACCCGCCTGCTTGAGCAGGTACTCCCGTCGCGGGGACTGGGAAGCCAGGATCAGTTGTGGAGATGATGACATCGATGTTTCTTTCTTAAATGCTAATTGGTGAAAGCGTTTTTTCCTATAATCCGACTGCCAAAAAAACAATTTATCAAAAGCCATGCACAATAACAAGCCTTCGGCGGAAACATACCGGCATACCAACCGGTTCTGGATCATGGGCGCTGGACGTTTTGGTCGGATTGCCATTTCGCGCATCACCCGGCGTTTTCCCGAAGCGACGCTTACCGTCGTGGACGAGCGTAAGGTGGACATCCCTGCCGGCAATGCGACCTTTATCCGCGCGAACGCCATGGCGTGGCTGTCCGAGACGCTCACTGAAAATGCGCTCGTGGACATATTGGTGCCGATGATTCCCGTGCATGTCGCGGCGAAATGGCTGGCTTTCCGACTAGAAAAAAATCACCGGATCACCCCCGTTGACGTTCAAGAGGACTGGCTTGCCCTGGCGCCGAATGCCATGCCGGGAGCCCGAGGCCAGGCCTATGTCAGCCATGCGAACTTTTTATGTCCGGACAATTGCCCGGAACCTAAGGATATCTGCACGCATACCGGCAAGCCCAGGCCCATGGACATGTTCGAGTTGCTGAAGCAAATCTGTCCCAAGGGTGTCAAACCGGTTGTTCTGCGCAGCCATCAAATCACGCCTGGCGTGGGGGGGATTGTCAAAGCGGATCTTTTTCAGGCCTTGAACGAAGCCCGTGATAACAGGCATCTGCCATTGATGATTGCCACGGCATGCCGTTGTCATGGAGTGGTCGATTTTATGCGCATAACCGCTTCTTAAGGGAAATTGCCCCAAAAGCTATACGCGATTTTCTTGACTTTTGGCACGATACTCGTTAATAGCTGCAAATACGCTGTTCTGCGGTTTTTTAAAGCAACCATGACGCGTTCACAAAAGATTTTGCCTGGGTGGCGGAATAGGTAGACGCAAGGGACTTAAAATCCCTCGATCCTTAGTGGTCGTGCCGGTTCGATTCCGGCCCTAGGCACCAACAAAAAAAGGCACTTGCCAAATCCTGGCAAGTGCCTTTTTTTGTTGGTGCCGGGCAACTGATGGCTGTTGTGGCCATGTATCGTTCAAGGGCGCCTTGCCGATTCTCTGTGATTTACTCAAGCAATGGATTTATAAGCCGATAAAAGGAGAAAACCGAAAGTTACAGTGGCGAGGAAAAAGAGAAAACGAGCTTGTAATGCGAGAATTCAGCTTTGGAGAAGAAAGAAATAGAAGAGTAATTTCTACCGGTATCCTCCGGTATGGACGGGCGGGGCTGTTAATGCTCCTTTTCCTGGCGTTGTCGCTATGTCCGGCGTACGGCAAGGAATCCACAGCCATAACAACCTTGCGAAAGGCAGGCCTGGATGAATGCCTGAAGGAAGCTCTTGAGAACAATCGCCGCAGCCCAGCATCGAGGTTCGCCGTTCAGATGGCCGAGGCCAGACAGCGGCAGGCCATTGCCGGGTACTGGCCCCAGATTGTCATGTCGGCAGGCTATTCTATACGGGATGATGAAATCGATTTCTTGTATCCCGCCCGCTCGTTGCGCCTTCCTGCGCTTATGGGCGGGAGGAGTATCGATATTGCCGAGCAGACGGTGACCGTCTTGGAACGTGATATTTACGAAGGCTCCGTCAAGGCGACCTGGCTTTTATACGATGGTGGGAGCCGCGCCGGCTATAATGAGCAGGGAAAAAATCATGTTGCCATGATGAAGGAAGAGGCCCGGCGCACCGAACTGGAAATTATCGACGATGTCAAACGGCTTTACTGGGGAAGCGTACTGGCCCAACGCCTTCATCAGGCTGGAGTGGATTCCCTGTCCCGCATGGAAGTGACCCTGAAACTGACGGAAAGTTTATACAAGGAGGGCAGCGGACGGGTTAAAAAGACGGACTGGCTGAGCAACAGGGTCATGGTCGAGACGCTTAGGTCCATGGTCGCCCTTCTGGAAAAAAACAAACTGGCGGCCCAGGCCGCGCTCGCCAACACCATGGGCCTGCCGTGGTCCTGCAGCATTGTTCCCGTGGATAATGAAATGCCTTTTTCACCGTTCAATCTTGAATTGGATCAGCTTGTCGGTCGCGCATACAGATTCAATCCTGACTGGGCAAAGGTTGAAGCCGGTTTAAGAGCATCGGAAGGTGTATTAAAAACCGCCAGAAGCGGCTATTTCCCGAAGCTGGCCCTCACCGGAAAAATTTTTAAATGGTGGACGGGCGCCGATGAAGGGCTCGCGACCGAGAAAAATTCAGACGGGTGGTCCGTGGGTATTGGTGTCAATGTTCCCCTTTTCAGCGGTATGCTCACCAAAAATAAAATCGTTGAGGCAAAAGCACGAATCGCCAAAATCAAAGAAGAGCAATTGTTGCTCAAAGACGGCATCGGGCTTCAGGTCAGGGAGATTTTCCTGTCCATCGCGGCTGCGGAGAAGTCCGCCCGGGCTGCAAAGGCAGCCTACGACGCAGCCATGGAAAACCGGGAACTCAATACGCGTGCCTACCAGAATCAGCTGGTTGAAACCAGTGACGTCATCAATGCCCAACTGATGGAGGCATTGATGTCAGCCCAGTATTTCAAAGCACGGTACAGCCATCTCGCCTTGCTTTCAAAGCTGGATCTTGTTGTGGGAACCACAGTGTTGAAAGCAATCCAATGAGTTGCACAAACCTATTCAGCAAAATGGTTTTGAAAAGATACCTGCCGGTAATGCTTTGCATGCTGATCCTGACCGTAATAGTTTGCCGGGGAGCCGCTGTAGCCTTTGCCGAGCAGTCCTTTGGCTTTGGACTTACCCGTTCCATTTTTGGCGAGATCAATAAAAATGATGCCCTTGCGGCAATCAAAGTATGGACATCGGAGATTGTTGCCATCGAGGGGATCAGCATTGCTCCGCGGCCCCGCCTTTTTTCGGATATCCGGAACCTTGAAGCTGCGCTGGAGAACAAGACCATTGATGGTGTGGCCATAACGGTTCCCGAATACGCGAAGGTGGTGCCCTATTTAAAACAGGACTTTTTTTTGCTCGGATCCAGGCACAAAAGCTATACCGAAGAGTACATCCTGCTGGTTCACCGGGAAAACCCGGCCTCGGACATTGGCGATCTTGCAGGCCATACCCTTCTTGAACTCCAGGCAAATGCAACGACCTCTTTGACAAAGATCTGGCTTGATGTGGAATTGGGCAGGGCCGGGCTGCCGAAAGCGGATATCTTCTTCAGCAATCTGACCCGTGTAAATAATTTGAACCGGGCGGTTTTGCCGGTCTTTTTCCAGAAAGCCGACGCCTGCCTTGTGACCCGCAACGGATTTGACACCATGGCGGAACTCAATCCCCAACTCTCGAAACAGCTTAAGGTCCTGGCGACATCCGAGCCGTATGTGCCCATGCTTTTCGCGTTCAGAAACGACTATGATGCCGACTTCAAGAGGGCCTTGGAAAAAAGATTCGACAACTGGCCCAATACGCCGGTCGGACGACAGCTTCTCAATATTTTTCAGGTGGACAGCTTAACCCGGCAACCCGCCGGCTGCATCGACAAGACCCTTGAACTGCTGAGAAAGTACCAACAATTATACTCCGGAAGCTGAAGGAACATTGCCTGATGTCCGGTTGTGGCGGCCTCCCGGAAGGCAAGGCAATACCATGACAAAAAAAACAGCTGAAAAGCCATTTTCGGCAATTTCCATGGAACGGCGCGGTATGAGCATTGCCATGCGGATTGCCATTCTGGCCTGGACCATGGCGCTGCTTTCATTGTGCGTGTTTCTGATGCTTATGATTCCCAAACAGAAGCAGATTCTTGTCGACAATCTGTATTCAAGAGCGAACGGACTGGCGCTTTCCATGCATGACGTGGCCGCAAGCGCGGCCGTCAACGAGGATTATTCCAGTGTGGTGAGCGCGGCGCAGACCCTGCTTGACGGAGATCCGGACCTCGATTTCCTGCTTGTGATGAAAAACGACGGGTTTTCCCTGGTGATAAAACAGAAAAACTGGCAGGTCCTGACCCTGACCGATTCTTACTGGCTGGGAAGAGAGAGAAAAACCTCGGGGAAAATCGAAGCCATAACTCTCTTTGAGGATGAGGTTTATCATTTTTCGCAGCCCTTTGACTATTCGGGGATCCATTGGGGATGGATTCATGTGGGGCTTTCTCTTGAAGATTACAATGACGCCGTTTCGCGGCTGTATCAGCAGACCCTGTTCATCGCCCTGGCCTGCATTTTCATCAGCCTGGTCGGGTCAATTGTTTACGCACGACGGATGGTTCGTCCGATTATACGTCTGCGGTCGCTTGTGCAGCGGATCGCGGAAGGGAACTTGTCGGTCAGGGCCGATATGCAAAGGAAAGACGAACTCGGGAGCCTCGCATCCTCCGTAAACAGCATGGCCGAATCCATTTTGCACCGCAATCGAAAACTCGAAAGTGTCCGATTTGCAGCTGAACAATTTCTGCAGGAATCCCAGTGGGAAGAAGTCATTGAGGCGGTGCTGGAGAGTATGGGCAAAGCTGTTTCTGCTCACCGGGCACGGATTTATACGATTACCAGGAACGGCTCAGGACGGCCGAGCTTCGCGCTGAAACACCAATGGACCGCCCCCGGAATCCCCAGTATCAAGGATATTCCGGAGATGAACAAGCTCAGCCATTCCGATAGCAGCGATATGCTGCATTGGATCGAGCAACTTGAGAATAACCAGATGTTCTCCTGGTCCTACAATGACTGCAAAGAGGC
Source organism: uncultured Desulfosarcina sp. (assembly GCA_963668455.2). GTDB lineage: Bacteria > Desulfobacterota > Desulfobacteria > Desulfobacterales > Desulfosarcinaceae > Desulfosarcina. The sequence continues at coordinate 62,767 of CAXXOY010000003.1, read as the reverse complement.
CGAACGCAGGCTTCTGGAGCGGGACGGTGTCCGAGCCGTGATTGGAATCCCCGTTTTTGTGGAGAAAAATCTATGGGGGAACATGGTTTTTGATGACTGCCGGACAGACCGCAAATGGACCGGCGTCGAGAGTGACGGGTTAAGGGCCGTGGCGGATATGCTTGGGGCCACCATTGCCAGGCAGACGTTCCAGGAAGCCCTCCTTGATGCCAAAGCCACGCTTGAGCTTCGGGTGGAACAGCGAACCCGTGAACTCAAGGATCAGGTGGAGGCTAAGGAAAAGGCCATGTCGGATCTTGCCGCCGCCCAAAGCGTCATGGTCGAAATGTCTCGGGCCGCCGGGATGGCGGAGGTGGCCACGGGCGTGCTGCATAATGTCGGCAATGTTCTTAACAGCGTGAATGTCTCCTGTACCCTGGTTATTGACAAACTCCGCGAATCCAGGATCGAGAATGTCGCAAAGGTTGCCGAGCTTCTTGCCCTTTCTCCGGAATCGCTCACCCGGTTTTTAACCCAAGACGACCGAGGACGGCAAATTCCCGATTACCTTGCAACACTGGGCTCGGCGCTTCAAGAAGAGCGCGAAACCCTGTTTCAGGAAACGGAATCATTGCGGAGCCGGATTGAACACATCAAGGAAATCGTTGCAATGCAGCAGAACTACTGAGCGTGGACGCGCTAACTGATGGAAACGCGGTCACGAAAAGTGATGGATTAATTCGATAAGGATGCGCTACGCGCAATCTGATTTGATTGGGTTTTTTAAGGCATGAGCAGGAAGGCTTGAATAAAGCCAAAAAAAGCGAGGGGAACAGCAAGTGTGCTCTGCCGCTCCCCTCTGTGGCATTATTCAATGCCTCCTGCACCCGGCTATCCCTCGACAGGTTGCTCCCCAGCAGAGCCTGTCTCCGTTTCACCGGGCAACCGGTATCTCACTGGCTATGAACAACCAATGATCATTTTTTTCTCCTGCGTTGGGATTTAGTCGCTGACGGTGAGAACAACGTAAAGAACAAAGACTCATCAAGGCGCGGCAGGTTCTGTTGGGCCGCCATGGCGAGCAGTTCGGCGGCCATTTGGTTGAGTACCCGCAGGTTGTTTGCCGCGTGTCCGGATAACGTAAGGATCAATTCGTCGGACATCAGTTGGCTGTTCCCGGCCGTTTCGAGAGCAAAATACAAATAATCCTGAAGCTGTTCGGGAGAAAGCGGTTCGAGCAATAGTCGCAAACCAATACGACTGCCCAGGGGCAACAAGTCGGCGGTTCGGAACCTGTCGGGCAACCGATTGTCCCCACACAGAATGGTAAACAAAAGACTTTGCGAGTCGAACCGATGGCTTTGCAAGATCCGCAACTCGGTCAGACACTCGGTCGATACCTGCTGGGCCTCGTCAATTAAAAGAACCGGTTTTAACAACGTCGATTGGCAATGGCGCTGCCAACGATCCCGCAGGGATTTGAAGCCGCCATAGCGGTTGGAGGGGGACAAGTTGACGTTGAACAACTCCCCCATTTCCCGGTAAAAGTCCCCCAGTTTGCTTTGGGGGCGTTGCATCACACCGACGGTCAGATCGGGTATTTGTTCGAGTTGATGGGCGATTTTTTGTAGCGTCTTGCTTTTTCCCAATCCCGGTTCGCCGGTGATCAATGCAAAACCGCCGCTCTCGGCCATGGATCGCGCACGCAGGCCGAATGACTCGGTGCCGGGTATGGCATACAAGGCTTCCGGTGGTAAATCTGGCAGGAACGGGTTGTATTTGAGTCCGTACAAGCTACGGATATCGGCATCGTTCATCTTTCTATCTCCTCCTTGGGGATATAAGCCGGGGGCAGACCCGTTGCCGCGTAGTCGGCCATCCATTTTCGAAGCAGCGCCGGTAGCGGTCTATGGGTTGATGGAACCGGCGCCGCCGTATTTCCGTGAGGTTGGATGAGGCGACGTTTTCCGGATGCGTTTTTGGTTTTGTCCTGGGGTAAAAGACGCGCCAGGGGGGCGTCGGTATCCGGATCGACCAGCACCATCTGGCTTCTATCCCATCCGGGCGCCCGTAGGATCACCGATGGCAGATGAGCAAAACGAAAGGGAAGTTCATAACGGATGCCATCGACCACAACGGTGGCATCGCTGCGCCGTGGCCGTCTTGTGATTCGACGCGTAAAGGCCAGGCGAAGCGCGTCACCGTCAGGCGCCGGCCTGGAGACATCGGTACCGCCCAGCAGCCGGTTTAAAGGCGTCGTATTGATTTCGCGGTGGTATTTTCGGTGATAGTCCTGCTCGACCCAGGCTTGGGTTGCTTGGTTGACGAAGGCCAACTGCAGATCTTCGATCCCACGCAACAGCTCCATCAAACGGCTTTCCAACTGTCCCCAAAACGTCTCTTGTTTGCCATTTTGATAAGGCGAATACGCCAAGGTCGTTTGATGATCGATGCCCAACCGTTCCAAACCCCGGCGGGTTTCTTCGGCCAGCATGGCCGCCCCGTTATCGGTCATCAGTGCCCGCGGTAATCCCCGTTTCATGAATGCCTGGGATAAACCATGGATCAGGCACTCTGCCGTTTCGGCCAGATATAATTGCAAATGACAGCAAAGTCGTGAGTGATCGTCGATAATGGCCAGCGCCACGGGGCGGTGCCACGTGCCTTTATTGTCGAGAATGCGGATTTTCGCATGGTGAAAATCGAGATGCCAGAGGCCATGGACATGGGAGACTTCGAACCCGCGTATTTCACGATGCTGTCGTCGCTTTGCGGCTTGTAATTGGCCATCGGTCGGTTGTGCGGGTTCGTTCGTTTTCAGCCAACCGTTTTCGCGCATGCAACGCAGTACGGTTTTGTAACTGGGCACGTCTTTAAGGCTGGCCTGCTCTTTAGCCATTGCCTTCAGGTTGTCGTAGTGCAGTTGAACGTTCCACCGGGGGTAATTTTCGTACTGCTCTTTTAACGCCTGCAATAATGCCTCGGGCATTGACCACCTTACACCCGCGTCCGAACGGATTTTCCGTCCCAAAACGGCGATCGGGTCGGAAGCGCTCCTGGCTTTGTAGTACCATCGTTCGATGGTCGACACACCGAAACTGATCAGCCGATTGGAATCGATGGGATGCCGGTAGTTTTTTTGGGCCAACTGACCGATGGCCTGTTGCAACTCTCCTTTTGGTGGCGGGCAGGACAACAGTTCACCGATCACCGAAAATCGGAATTGTGCCCAGCGCTGCCACATGGGCAATTGGGAATCGCTCATGGGATCTCTCCTTCCTGTTCGCTTCCTCTGGCCTCCCCCATGGAGGCAAACAGGGGCGAATCGAGGGTTGGATACTTGTAGCGGATTGGATCGGGTTTGACATCGGCCGATCTTCTGCGTGAGGCAGAATCAAAACGGTGGCGCCTCACCGACCGAGGCCGTCATGGTCCCAGGGCAAGGGTTCGCAGGCAGTTCACCAGTGCCGTTTCGGGGTCTGCGGTAGCGCTTTCAAATCGGACCAGCAACGCCCTTGGAAGATGACTGGAATGAATCGGTGGGATCAGGCGCCCGGCCAAACGCCGGTAGTTGATTGTCTGGGAAAACAGTTCTTGAAAATACTGTTTCCAGTGGTTGACGGTAGAACGCCACGGTCCGAAAAGGCCTTTGAGTTGCTCCAAGGTGCGGTCTGGATGTCGTCCTTGGCGGAGGGCGGTGGCGATAAAAAGCACCGGCGCCCAGTACACCCGGCGCTGCCAAAACCGAACCGATGGCGGCAGGACACGGCGGCGGCAACCGTCACGCCCGCAGCAAAGGCTATAGCGAAGTTCAAATGCCTTATCAATTTCAGGAGGACCACCACGAGGCTTTCGAGGATAGTTGGCATAGTGTAACGGCCCCCCGCAATAGGGCAGCGGCAAATTCGTGTCCGCTCTGCCAGCTCCAAGTCAATCTTGTGAAGAAGGGAAAATAGCGCTTTGTGATTGAGGATTTCTGGTGATATCATTGTCCCTGCCATTTATGGTTTTTGTGGCAGGAGCCCCCTACGATGCTCTGGCCAAAGAACGCGAGGGGGCTCCATCATTCTTCCCTCACTGTTCTTGTCCATTTCAAGCTATTTTTCCATCATTTTTTGTGTCCGCACTCACTACGGGCGGGTTTCGGGGATCAGCGACAGCATTACGCCGGAGCAGCTGATGGAAGATGCTCTGATGATCGCCCAGGGTTCACTGACCCGGCACCACATCCGTGTTGACAAAAACTATGAGAAGATGCCTCCCGTCTTCGTGGATAAGTATAAAGTTTTGCAGATTTTGCTGAACCTTATGAAAAACGCAAAATATGCCTGTTCCGACAGTGATAAGGCCGACACCGTCATTACCCTTAGAACATACCGTGGGCAGGAGAATATGGCTTGCCTGGAAGTTGCCGACAACGGTGTCGGCATAGCACCCGAGAAATTGGTCAAGGTTTTTCAGCACGGCTATACAACCCGCCATTCCGGCCACGGATTCGGACTACACAGCGGGGCCCTGGCCGCCCAGGAACTGGGCGGCAGCCTTTCCGTCCACAGCGACGGACATGGTAAGGGAGCGGTTTTTACGCTTATATTGCCGGAGGAGAAACCCATACATTAAAACTTTTTAAGGTCCATCCATTCAGGAAAAGAAATGAAAGACCATAAAACGATCTCCAGACACCGAATCCTTATCGTTGACGATAATGCGGCAATCCACGATGATTTCAGGAAAATTCTCAACAAACGATCCGAGACGGATGCTTTGCTCACGGATATGGAATCCGTCTTGTTTGGTTCGGAAAACGTTTCTCCTGCAGTAGCGTATGAACCGTTTGAGCTTGAGTATGCATTTCAGGGCAGGGAAGGTCTGGAAATGGTTTGCCGGGCAAAAGAAGAGGGGCGTCCCTTTTCGCTGGCCTTTGTTGACGGTCGAATGCCTCCCGGATGGGACGGCATTGAAACGATCAGTCATCTCTGGAAAGCCTGTCCTGAACTGCAGGTGGTGCTATGTACGGCCTATTCGGATTATTCGTGGCAGGAGATCCGGGACATTCTGGGAGAAAACGACAACCTGCTGATCCTGAAAAAACCCTTCGACAACATGGAAGTACTCCAGATGGCCCATACCCTGACCTGCAAGTGGGCCCTGGGCAGGGAAGTAGACGGCCGGCTGAACAGGTTGGCGTTTTACGACAATCTCACGGGGCTGCCCAACAGGGTCTTGTTTCTGGACAGGCTGGAGTATGCCGTTCAATTTGCTTTGCGGCACCAGTACAAAGGGGCGTTGCTGTTTATCGACCTGGACAATTTCAAACGGATTAACGATACCCTGGGGCACAGTGTGGGCGACGAGCTGCTGAAGATTATGGCCGCAAGGCTCAAGGAGTGTAACCGTATTACGGATACGGTTTCCTGCTTTATCGAAGAGAAGGAGGCAAAAATCGCGGCGCGGCTGGGAGGTGACGAATTTACGGTTATCCTGCCCAGAATCAATGGGGCGGATAACGCCGCCGTGGTTGCCAGGCGTATTGTGGAGCGCATGGCAAGGCCCGTGGTCATCGGTCAAAATGAGTTTATTGTGACTCCGAGTATCGGTGTCGCCATCTTTCCCGATGACGGGGATACCGTTGAAGAATTGTTGAAGAATGCGGACCTTGCCATGTATTTCGCCAAAAGAAACGGTTCCGGGAATTTCAAGTATTTCCAGGAGTCGATGAATGACCTGGCACTCAAGCGGTTAACCATTGAAAATCAGTTAAGGCAGGCTATTGAAAGGAATGAGCTGTACCTGCACTACCAGCCCCAGGTGGATTTGCCCTCCGGAGAACTCATCGGCGTTGAGGCTTTGCTGAGATGGGACAATCATGAGCTGGGATGTATCTCACCCGTGGAATTCATTCCCATTGCCGAAGAAAGCGGCCTGATCATAAATATTGGCGAATGGGTCCTGCGCACCGCCTGTGCCCAGGCGGCTGAATGGATTAATGAGGGGTTGCCCCTTAAACGGATAGCCGTGAATGTCTCGCTCAAACAATTTACTCACCCCCATTTTGTCGGGACGGTGGAGCATGTTCTACGGGAAACCGAATTGCCTGCCGATTGCCTGGAGATCGAAATTACTGAATCTCTGTTTGCCCAAGATATCGGCGAGGTCTCAGAGCTTTTAGGGAAATTGCAATCAAAGTCCATCCGGATTGCCGTGGATGACTTTGGAACCGGTTATTCAAGCCTCAGTCGCTTGAAGGATATGCCCATAGATTGCCTGAAAATCGACAGGTCTTTTGTCTATGGCCTGGAGCAGAACATGCACGATAAGTCCATTATCAGTGCCATCATGGCCATGGCGGAGGGCATGGGACTCAGGGTTCTTGCCGAAGGCGTCGACAGCAGTAACCAATTGCGTTTCCTGATCGATAAGAGATGCGGGGAAGCCCAGGGTTTCTACTTCAGCCGACCGTTGCCCCCCGACCGGATCGAAATCCTTCTTCGAAAGGGACTCACCGCCGGCAACAAGGCTGGTAAGGCCTTATTGCCCGAAGTCGAAAATGAAATCCTGAATTAGGTAAAACCTAATTTACTAAAGGATGCCGGGCCACCAAATGGCAGCCCGGCGAGGAGGAGAGTAAAAAGAAAAAGAGGAGTTATATATTTTCGGACTCCCTGGTTCCTTAGTGTGGTCAGAGAGTATCCGTTGTTTGGATAGCAACGTAGCACCGCATCCTTACGGAAAAATGATGACAAGATTACCGGATGGTTATCTATGCTGCTGAACTGAATCTTGATGGTCTCGTAAAAAGTCGCGGTTTAGACGGATTCGTAAAAAAGGACGAGATCAAGGCTTGCGAATCCGTTGGAATTATGCGTACTCAAGGTACACCGCAGTGACGCAGGATGAAGCGTAACGCCGATATCGGGCTTTTTTCGGATTCGTCAATCTTCGGGCACCAACTCAAATAGGCACTTGCCATTAGCGCGGCAAGTGCCTATTGTTTTTATAACCACAAGTAATTGTTGTGTTTTTGTAACAAGGTGGGTTTCAAAAGAGTAACATGACGCACAAGGAGATATAACCATGAAAAAGCTATTCTTGGCATTACTTGCTTCGGCGATGATCTTGACGGGTTGCGCCACCAATTCAACTCATGCCGAAAAGGGCGCGGGGATTGGCGCGGCCGGCGGCGCCGTGGCCGGCGCCATTCTGGGCCAGGCTCTTGGCCATGACCCAGGGGGGACCATGGTCGGCGCCATCGCCGGAGCCGCCATCGGCAGTATGACCGGCGCCAGTGTCGGAAGCGCGATGGATCAGGAGGAAGCCGAGATGCGCAATGCCCTGGCCGCTTCCGAAGCCGCGGCCGTGAAGCGTGAAGGAGAGCTTTTGTCCATTGTTCTGAAAGGCGATCTCACCTTCGATTCCAATTCGGATGTGATTCTACCGGGACTTTATAGCGAATTGGACCGTATCGCCCAGGTCATGGTTAAATACCCGCAAACGTCAATCCTGGTGGCCGGTTACACGGACAGTACCGGGTCTTTTCAATACAACCAGGCATTGTCCATGCGACGGGCCAGTAACGTGAAAAATATTCTCGTGCAACGCGGCATTCAGCAATACCGGATAAGCACTGTCGGGTACGGTGAGAACCAACCCCTGGCCAGCAACGATACCCCCGAGGGACGGCAGATGAATCGCCGGGTGGAAATCCGTATCGACACCCATGAACAGCCCGTGGGATAGTTGCCTTTATTTCCCAACCACCACTCCCCCCTTAAAAAAAAACAGAGCCTGTTGCGATTTTTTCGCGCAGGCTCCGAATACCATTCCTCTCTTTCTCGCCCAGCCTGACATCACTATTTTGACTCTTTTTTAATTGCCGTTTGCTCGATTTTTTTTGTTACCGACGATTATACTCAAATTGTGACAGCCGCTTTTGTTTTCTGAAAAATGGTCGATATGTCCATATTATAAGGAGAGAAAGCTGAGAATGTCATGAAACACGAGAATTTGTATCGCTTATACCTTACCTGCCAAAGCCGGATGATCCCTGGTTTTGTCCAGGCAGCCCTGTTCGTGGGGGCCGCCGGCTCCTGGGAGAGCGGGCAAATTCTCAAATGGCCCGGTAAGGAGAAAGCGGTTACGGCACTCGTGCCGGTCGTCAAGACCGCATTGACCAATCGGCGCGCAGTGGTCAAGACCCGTGGCGGACAAAACGAGAAAGCCGGCGAGCCGCTGGATGTCCTGGCCTATCCTTTAATAATAAGAGGTCAGCCGTTGGGGGTGTTGGCGGTTGAAATGACCCAACGTTCCCAGGCGTTGCAGCGCGAAGCGGTTCAACAGGTGAAAACAGGCGTTCAATGGCTGGAAGGCATGCTGACTCTGCAGGGGGACGCGGCCAAGGATCAACTGGTCACCCTGGTTGAATTGATGGCCGCCGCACTGGATGCCGAGCAATTCGAAAGCGCCGCATGGCAGGTGACCCGGGAGATTGCCAACCGATTTGATTGCAGCCGGGTAAGCCTTGGGTTGGTGCGTGGTCTTGAGATGCGGGTCGTGGCGCTTTCCCATACGCGTTCCACCGAGCGGCGTTCAAACGTGATTCTGGCTATTGAAAAGGCCATGACCGAAGCGCTGGACCAGGGGCAAAGCATTGTTTTTCCGCCCCTGAGCGATCATCCGGAATTCGCGTTACCGACGCATTTCAACGCTCGCTTGGCACGAGATGAGAAAAGAAAAGCCGTCTGCACCGTGCCGATGGTCATGAAGGGCAAAGCCATCGGCGCGTTGGTGCTCGAACGCGAGATAGACGAGCCGTTCGATGTGGAGACCCTGGCGAACCTTGAACGCGTGAGTCTGCTCCTTGGGCCGGTGATGGAAACACGCCGAAAAAGCGAGCGTTCCTTGTTTTCGATGATGGTGGAGTCGACGCGCAAGTGGTTCGCGGACCTGATCGGGCTCCGGCGTCTGAAGGCTAAGCTGATGGTTTTTCTGGTGGCCTTTTTATTGGTCTTCTTATGCTTTGCAAGGGGCATGCTGAATGTCTCCTGCGACGCGGTGCTCGAAGCCGCCGCTTGTCGAGCGGTGGTGGCGCCGCAAGAGGGATTCATTGCCGAAGCACGGGTGCGGGCCGGCGATTATGTGCACGAGGGCGAGCTTCTGGCCACGCTTGATGATCGCGAACTCTTGCTGGAGAAAAATAAATGGCAGAGCCAACGGGCCCAGTTGTTAAAAGCCTATCGAAAGGCGTTAGCCGTGTCCGACCGCACGGAAATTGCCATTTTAAAGGCCAAACTGAAGCAGGCCGCCGCACAATTGGAACTGATTGAACAACGACTGTCCCGATCGAAGCTGATCGCTCCCTTTGACGGACTGATCGTCAAAGGCGATCTGAGTCAATCCCTGGGCTCACCGGTAACCCCGGGGGACGTGCTGTACGAAGTTGCTCCCCGGGACGATTACCGGGTGGTTTTGAAAGTCGACGACCGGGACATGAGAATGGTCAAACTGGGCCAGCCGGCCCGGCTGAAGCTTTCGGGCATTCCCGATCAGGTGATTCCCATAGCCGTGGAGCGTGTAACGCCGGTAGCCACAAGCGAGAACGGAAGAAATTATTTCAGAGTCGAAGCGGTTATGCACACCCCCTCGGACCTGATGCGTCCGGGGATGGAAGGCGTAGCGAAAATTGAAATCGGAAAAGAAACCTTACTCAAGATTTGGACGCGCAGACTGAGCGCCTGGCTGAACTTGTCCATCTGGTCCCTGACGCCGTAACTTGATCTATGAATGCTATATTACCTAGCTCCTATTGGTACCGTGTTGCCAGCTTAAAACCTGCATTGCGTGAAACCGTGTCACTATCCCGGCACATTTACCGGGGACAGCCGTGGTATATTCTAAGGGATCGCATAAGCGGTGATAGCCATCGTTTCAATGCCGATTCGTATGCACTGATCGGCCGGATGGATGGCCGGCGCACGGTCCAGGAAATATGGGAAAGCTGCGACACAACCGGCACCTCCTCCGCCCCGACCCAGGATGAATTCATACGGCTTTTAGGGCGCTTGCACGATGCGGATCTGATCCGGAGCGATATCCTGCCCAGTACCCTAAACCTCGTCCGCAGCGGATCAGGTACTGGAAAAAACGGTTCCAGATCGCAAAAGACCAACCCTTTTTATCTCCGGTTTCCACTCGTCGATCCGAATCGCTTTCTCGATAGATGGTCCTTCTTGGTGGAACCTTTATTTACCAGGGGCGCTTTAATCCTCTGGCTGTTAACGGTTGCGGCGGCCCTTGTGGTTTGTGTTTTGAATTGGCCGGAAATTACCCATGATATGACTGATCGCATTTTGTCTGCCCACAATCTCATCGTTTTGTGGTTGGTCTATCCCATCGTAAAAATCGTTCATGAACTGGCGCATGCGTTTGCCGTGAAAAAGTGGGGTGGGGAAGTGCATGAAATGGGCATCGCCTTGATTGCCTTGACGCCGATTCCCTATGTGGACGCCTCGGACTCGAGCGCCTTTGAAGAAAAGCGAAAACGCATCGGTGTCGCCGCCGCCGGGATGATTTCGGAAATCGCCCTGGCGGCCTTGGCGCTTTTCGTTTGGACCAATGTACAAAAAGGATGGGTAAGCATTGTCGCCTACAACATTATTATGATCGGTGGCTTGTCCACGATCTTGTTCAACGGCAATCCGCTGCTTCGTTACGATGGATACTACATCTTATCCGACCTGATCGAAATCCCCAATCTGGCACAGCGTGCCGCTGCGTATCTGGGATATCTTGGGCGGCGCTACCTGTTTGGCATTAATGATTCGCAATCGCCGGTTACCGCACCAGGTGAACGGGGTTGGTTTGTTTTCTACGGCCCCGTCTCATTTTGCTACCGAATCGTCGTTCTTGTTGGGCTGGCAATGTGGATCAGCCATAAATACGCAACCCTTGGTGTGATGATCGCCACCTGGGGGATTTACAGTCAACTCGTTTTGCCGGCGGCGCGGAGTCTGCAAAAAGGTTTCAGCCAAGCGTTTTTTCTGACGGGCCGCCGCAACGCCGTCGTTTTATCGGGTATGGGGGGCATCGCCGTATCGCTTGTGGTGGCCCTTGTCCCCATACCGTTATGGACAATGAGTCAGGGGGTGATTTGGCTTCCCGAGAAGTCGGCGGTGCGTGCGGGGACAGATCTTGAGGTGGTCGAACTGTTGGCTTCCGATGGACAGCAAGTGGATGAAAACACCCCGTTAGTCCGTGGAATCGATCCGTTTATCGATGCACAAATAGAAATCCTGAAGGCAGGGCTGGAAGAGTTATACGTAAGATACCACGCTACGCCGTTTTATGAGCAGGTCGACAGGAAAATGCTGCTCGACGAAATCGCCGTTCTCGATGACGATTTGAAACGCGTCATGGAAAAACGGTCGCAAATGGTGGTGTGCAGCCCGAGCCCGGGCCAACTTTGTTTGCTGGACGAGCGTAACCTCGTCGGCCGCATGATCGGGCAGGGAGAACTGATCGGGTACATTGTCACCAGGCAATCACCCACGGTCCGGGCGGTTGTCAGTCAGGACAATATCGGTTTGGTCCGCGAACGGCTTTCCGGCGTCGAGGTGCGCCTGATCGGACAGCCGGAAAAGACACTGCCGGCAACCGTTAAACGTATCCTTCCGTCGGCGGATTACAAACTGCCTTCGCCTGCCTTGGGAACCTTTGGGGGAGGGGAAATTGCCGTGGATCCATCCGATAAACGGGGCATGCAGGCCCTGGAAGCCTTTTTTCAGGTCGATGTCAAATTGCCTGAACCGCTTGCTCTTCCCCATTTCGGAGAGCGGGTTTATGTGCGTTTCGAACACCGCCAAATGCCGTTGCTGCTGCAGATTTGTCGGTATGGGCGCCAATTGTTCATTAGAAAATTTAGTGGGTAGCGACATGCTTGAAAAAAAACTATCGACAATGCGACCGGGCCTGATCGCAGGTCGCTATCCTGAAAAGGACGAGCAGGAAGATGAATCCGCAAGCCGGATGACGGCCGCTTTTTCGTGGTATTTGAAACCGCTAGGCGATTACCGGCAAGCCTCTTTGAAAACCATCAGCGACGAAATCGATTATCAGGGGAGCCGGTTGAAAACGCTTGCCTTTAGTCGATTGTGCAGAATAACGCTTGATTTCAAACGCTTGTTTCGGACCCAGGGGTTGAGGTTCCACTTGTGCATACGCGCCTTTGCCTTGATCCGAGAAATCGCCTCGCGCACAATTCACAAACGTCACTTCGACGTTCAACTGATGGCCGGTTGGGTGATGCTGCAGGGACAGCTGGCGGAAATGGAAACCGGTGAAGGAAAGACCCTGGCCGCCACCCTGGCGGCGGGGACGGCCGCTCTTGCAGGCATCCCGGTTCATGTGTTGACCGTCAACGAGTATCTGGTGAGGCGCGATGAAAAGCTCATGCGGCCGCTGTTTCGGGCGCTTGGTCTCACCGTGGGGACGGTTACTCAAGACATGCCCATTGCCCAGCGGCGTGCCGGTTATGCCTGCGATATTGTATACGTGACCAGCAAGCAGGTACAGTTTGATTACCTGCGTGATCGCCTGATTTTGGGCAATGATCGAAATGGGCTGCGCCTGCAGTTGGAATCGGCATACGCCGAAAACGACAGGCTTGGGCAATTGCTCTTGCGGGGGCTTTGCTTTGGTATCGTGGATGAGGCGGACAGCATTTTGATCGATGAGGCGCGAACCCCCTTGATTTTATCGCGTACCAAACAAGCGGATGAAAATGGCGCCGCTTTCCGACATGCCCTTCACATCGCAAGGATATTAAAAGAAAACAAAGATTTTTTGGTCGATAAAACCCGTCGTAAACGGGTCGAATTGACGTTGCCCTGCCAGGAACGATTGCGCAATCGGCAGGTGCCGTTTCAGGCCATCGGAAAGAACGCGCAAGATTGGGAGCAGCTGATTGTCAATGCCCTTTATGCCCTTCATGTGCTGCGAAAAGATCACGACTATCTGGTCAAGGACAATAAGGTGATGATTGTCGATTCCAACACCGGTAGGGTTATGCCGGATCGCTCCTGGGAAAAAGGGTTGCAGCAACTGATCGAAGCCAAGGAACGTTGCCCGTTAACCGCTCTCAATGTTCCCATGGCGCGGCTGACCACTCAACGTTTTTTTAGACGGTATCTGCACCTGGGAGGCATGACCGGCACGGCACGGGAAGTCGGTCCCGAGCTCTGGTCCGTCTACAATTTGCGTGTTCGGCGGATTCCTTTGCATCGACAGAGCCGGCGCATGGAACTGCCCACACGCATTTTTTACGGGGTTGACCAAAAATGGGCAGCTTTGGCCCTGTCCGTGAAAAAACGCAACTTCAAGGGACAGCCGGTTTTGGTCGGCACTGGATCCGTCGAGGAGTCCGAGGCCCTGAGCAGCTATTTCGCTACCCAAGGAATCGCACATCAAGTGCTCAATGCGCGCCAGGATAAAACCGAAGCGGATATCGTGGCCAAGGCCGGTCATTGGGGGCAGGTGACCATCGCCACCAACATGGCGGGACGGGGAACCGATATTCCACTGGCCGATGGCGTCGCCGCGGTGGGTGGTCTGCATGTGATCGCCCTGTGCCGCAACATTGCCAGGCGAATTGATCGACAGCTCATGGGGCGTTGTGCTCGGCAGGGAGACCCGGGCAGTTACCGTGTCATGCTGTCCCTGGAGGACTCCCTGGTGCGGCGGTACGGTCATGCATGGGTGATGTTTTTGATGAGCCGGTTTGCAAATGAAAATGGGGAAATTCCCGGATGGTTAGGAGCGATGGTGTTCAGAATCGCCCAGCAAAAGGTCGAACGCCAACATTTTTATGTGCGTAAACAATTGCTGAAACAAGAGAAACAAATTTGCAGGATGCTCGCTTTTAGTGGAACCATGGAATAGGAGACTGTGCGCATGATCAAACCTACACTCAGAACCGTTTTGGCGTTCATGGCGACCCTGTTGGTTTTAGGTGGAGCGCCGCCCGCAATTGCGGAAATGGTCGAATACGATGGGCTGATCGAGCCGTACGAGGTCATCGATATCGGGGTGCCTGATCCGGGGATCGTTCGGAAGATATGCGTGGATCGTGGAAGCGATATCAAGAAGGGGCAAGTTCTGGTATTCCTCAACGCTTCCGTGGAACAGGCGGAATTCGAGAAAGCCAAATCCATGGCCGCATTCAAGGGAGATGTGGATTTCCAGGAAACCCAGCTCGATTTTGCCAAGCGGGTCAACAAACGCCTTGAAAATCTGACAGTCATTTCCGCCCACGATCGTGATCAGGCGGCAACTGATGTAATCCTCACGAAATATCGCCTCCAAAAAGCACGTGAAAACCGGATTGCCGCCCAGAAAGACCTGGAAAAAGCAAAGGTGGCCTTGGATAGACGCTCGATTAAAAGCCCTATTTCAGGGGTTGTGGTGGATCGCTTCGTTTCTCCGGGAGAATTTGTCAGCAACCAGCCGTTGATGCGGCTGGCACAGATCGATCCGCTGCGGGTCGAAGTGATCGTGCCGGCTCACATGTTCGGGCGCATCCAACCGGGAATGTCCGCCACCATCGTCCCGGAGCTTCAATCCTACGGAGAGAAGAGCGCCAAGGTAATAATCGTGGACAGGGTTATCGATTCGGCCAGCAGCACCTTCGGAGTGCGTCTGGAACTGATCAATACCGACCACCAGGTCCCTTCCGGATTGAAATGTCTGGTGCGGTTCGATTTTGCGAATGGCGAATCGGTGAAAGCCAAAAAAACCAGAACGCCTTCCGCTTCGCTTAAACAATAATCGTTCGTGAAAGGCTTTTTTGCTCCAGAGTAACAGTAACAGGTACCCTTTTTTTTCTTCCCCTTGTCCCCTTTCTGGAGAGGGGCATGAATAAGCACTTTTTAAAGGTGACTGTTCCGTATTTCGAGCCTGATCATGTGCTGTTGATAGAGGTTGATTTCAATGTTTCATTTTGTTGATTGGGTCAGACACCTTGGGCATCGTGCAAAGCCGCATCGCACGGTGCTGCGCTATGAGGAGTTGGAGAAACGGATTTTGTTTTCCGCCGATCCCATTTCCGAATTGGCCGATGCGGCCATGGCAACCCAAACGGTGGTGGTCCAGGATGTTGGCGACGATGGTGCGTCGGCAATGGAAGCCGCCTCCGAGTCATTGACATCCGTCAGCGAGGAGGCGCGAACGGAGCTGGTGTTTGTCAATGACGATGTGAGCGATTACGAAGCGCTGGTCGCCGGTTTGCGAACCAACGATGAAAACAGCACCATCGAGGTGATTGTGTTGGATTCCGATCGTGACGGAATCCAACAAATAAGTGAAATTCTCTCCCAGTACCAAGATATATCCGCCCTTCATTTTATTACCCATGGATCAGACGGTCAAATAGATATCGGCAGTACCCGTCTGGATCTGGAAACCTTGCGACAGAATAACGAAATGATTTCCGGTTGGGGAGATTCCCTTACGGAGACCGGAGATATTCTCTTCTATGGCTGCAATGTCGCCGAAAGTGCCGATGGTGAACAATTCCTCGGCGAGATTGCCGAACTGACCGGCGCCGATGTCAGTGCTTCGGATGATATTTCCGGTAATTCTGATTCGGGGGGTGATTGGACCCTGGAGTATGGGATTGGCGCCCGGGAAACACAAAACATTCTGTCGCAGTCCGCCATTGACGAGTGGGATGGCGTGCTGGATTCCGGAAAGACCATCACGGTAACGACAACCGCTGACACAATAGATGGTACCGACGGGCTCATCTCACTACGCGAGGCCATCATCGAAGCCAACAGCGCCAGCAGTGATGTGACCATCGTGCTGGGGTCAGGAACCTATGAACTGTCACTTACAGGCGCCAGTGAAGATTCGTGCGCGACCGGGGATCTTGATATATCGGGAGGTATTACCATTGAAGGCGATGGCTCGGGCTCGACTATCATCAGCGGAAGTTCTCTCTCCGATCGAGCTTTCCATATTCAAAGTGGTGGAACACTTACGCTCAATAATTTAACAGTTAACAATTTTGATTCAGGAACCATCACATATGGCGGTATTGTCTATAATTCTGGCACATTTTTAGCCACGGGCGTTTCGTTTAAAAACGGTTCTGTCAATACTTTGAACGGCGTTGGGGGCGCAATATGGAATGAGGGCATGGTAACCCTGGAGCAGGTGTCGATAACCGCCGGTTCGGCTGTCAATGGCGGCGGGGTCTACAATTCAGGTACGTTTTCAGCCGTGGATACCGTGTTTAAAGATAACGAGACGGAATATGGCTATGGTGGTGCCTTAATGAACGAAGGCACTATGACCCTGGAGCAGGTTTCGGTCATAGACAACGTAGCATTAAATGGCGGCGGGATAGAACAAAAAGATGGGACCCTCTCTCTACTCAACAGCACCGTTAGTGGAAACAGTACTACGGCGGCCGGCGGTGGAATTCATATTACTGGCGGTGCCGCCACCATTGAGTTCTCAACCATCGCTAACAATACAATTAATAACAGCGGCAGTGGCGGTGGAGTAAATTTAGGCGGTGGCAGTGCATCGATCACAAACTCAATTGTGGCGAACAATTCCTCTACCTCCGGGGGAGCTGACATCAATGGCGCACTGACCAGCGGTGGTCATAACATCGTTGAGAACAGCAATGATTTTACCCTGGACAGTACTGACTCGTCTGCCGATCCGGGGCTTGCCGAATTGGCGCTGGATTCGGATACCGGCCAATATGTGCATGTCATTACCAGTTCCAGCGGCGCTTATAATGCCGCTGACAGTTCATCAACCACAACCCTTGACCAGCGCGGGTATACGCGTGATTCCAGTCCTGATATCGGAGCATATGAAGTGGGGGCCACAGCGGTATCAGGCCCAACGATTTCCGATCTTTCCAATGGCGTCGAAGTGAATGCCGATGGTGGCAATGATGCCTATCTGATTGCCGATGACGGCGGCGCTATCTTGGGCGGGGTGTCGTCATTCACCATCGAGGTTGCCTTTTCCGGTGAATCCAATGGCGGCGAAAACTGCATTTTCTCATACGCCGGGGGGGCCAGCAACGGCAACGACTTATACGTTATTATCAGTGACGATGGCACCATTGATTTGTGTATTGCGGGAAATCCTGTTCAAAACCTTAGCGGCGTGGATTACAGTTCCATACTTGACGGCGGCTTGCACAGCCTTGGGTTGAGTTGGGATTCCAGTGCCGGCGATTGGGCATTGTATGTTGATGGTGAATTGACCGATTCGGGAACCGGCCTCTCCAGCGGTTCTACTCTTAATGGTTCAGCGGGAACCGGAGAAATCGTTTTGGGCCAGGAGCAGGATTCCATAGGCGGAGATTACGATTCAGATCAATATTTTTCGGGTACCTACTATGATGTTCGTATCTGGAATGATGTTCGCAGTGCTGAGGAAATCTCTGCGAACTATCAGGGGAAATACGATAGTGACACGCTCCCGGACGGTCTTGTGGCTGACTGGCAGATGACTGGCTTCAATGGATCAAAAGAGATTGTTGATATTGTCAGCGCCAACAATTTGAGCGTTGGTCACGCGGTTGGAACCAATTTCATCAATAGTACGCCGGTTGATGGTTTGAATGTTGATGAGAATAGTCCCGATGGCACCAGTGTGGGGTATGTCGTGCCGACAAGCTCGGGCTCATCCAACCTGGTCAGCGATGGGTTGTTCACAGGATCAGATGATACCACTACTACTTACTCCTCGGGTAACACATTTGGCGATTGGTCCGTTACGGATAACAGTATCGTGGTTTTTAATTCTACTGTTAGCGCTAACTCCCCGGGTGGAGGCAGGATCATTGACATGCAGGGCACGGATGGAACCGATACCGGCGGTGTTATCGAACAGATTTTCGAAACCGAGATAGGGAAGGAATACTCAATTACTTTTTATATGAGCGGCTACTTTGACGCAACAGTAACTTCCACCAGTTTACAGGTCTCGGCCGGTGACACAACCCAGACGTTTTCTATGGATAAGCCCGACGACTACACCGTTTTCTCGAATGAGTCGTTCATAAAATGTACACTGACATTTACCGCGACTGATACCAACACTACCTTGACCTTTACACAGCCTGATACAACCAGCCTCTCGTACGGTGCCTATCTTGCAAATGTTAGTGTCTATAGAATGCTTGATTACTCCTATAAATTGACCGATGATGCCGGCGGCCGTTTCACTATTGACAGTGATGCCGGTGAAATCACGGTTGCCGATAGCTCCCTACTTGATTACGAGACCGCAACATCATACGACATTACCGTTCAGGTAACGAACTCCGGCGGAACCAGTTACAGCGAGACCATGACCATCACCTTGAACGACGTGGATGAAGTAGCGATTGTTACCGGCACCACCACTGGTTCCATAATGGAGGGGAATGTTGGTGACGTTTCGGCGTCGGTCTCGGGAAGTATAAGTATTAGCGACCCAGACGCTGACGATAGCCCGAGCTTCAATGATGTGGCCGCTACAGCCGGCGATAACGGCTACGGCAGTTTTGTTCTCACCTCTGGAAGTTGGACGTATACGCTTGATCAGAGCGCGGTGCAGGACCTGGATGCCGGTGACACCGTAACGGACACGATCACCTATACAGCGACCGACGGTACGACCCAGCAGATTACGATTACCATAAGCGGAACCGATGATGCCGCAGTGGTAAGTGGAACCACCGTAGGTTCAGTCACTGAAGGAGATGTTGGAGACGCCTCGGTAATTGCCTCCGGTACGATAGCCATAACCGACGCTGACGCTGATGATAGCCCGAGCTTCAATGATGTGGCCGCTACAGTCGGCGATAACGGCTACGGCAGTTTTGTTCTTACCTCTGGAAGTTGGACGTATACGCTTGATCAGAGCGCGGTGCAGGACCTGGATGCCGGTGACACCGTAACGGACACGATCACCTATACAGCTACCGACGGTACGACTCAGCAGATTACGATTACCATTGCCGGGGCTAACGATGCTCCCGTTGCAACGAATGACACGGCTACAGTGGACGAAGATGGAAGCGTCACCGGCAATGTACTCGATAATGATATCGACGCTGACGGTGATACGCTGAGTGCTGTTGCGGGAGACTTTTTTATGAGCGATCAGGGCGGTACATTTGCTATCGCTTCCGATGGTAGCTATACGTATACTCCTCCCGCTGATTTCAGTGGCACAGACTTCGTAAATTATACGGTAACCGATGGAAATCTGACAGCAACAGGAACCCTGACCATCACGGTAAACGCGGTCAATGATGTACCGACGTTTAATTCTACTGCCGTGACATCGGCAACCGAAGATACAGCATACAGCTATAGCGTAACAACGAACGATGTTGATGGCGACAGCTTAACAATTAGCGCCACAACGCTTCCATCCTGGTTAACCTTAACCGACAACGGGGATGGCACCGCCACCCTGACCGGTACACCAACCAACTCTGAAGTAGGTGACCATAGTGTTGTGTTGACGGTAAGCGATGGCACAACCACCACCACTCAAAGCTTCACGATAGCTGTTGGCAATACGAATGATGCGCCGACGTTTGATTCCACGGCGGTGACATCAGCCACCGAGGATACAGCTTACAGCTATAGCATAACAACGAGCGATGTTGATGGCGATAGCTTAACAATTAGCGCCACAACCATTCCATCCTGGTTAACCTTAACCGACAACGGGGATGGCACAGCCACCCTGACCGGTACACCAACCAATTCCGAGGTAGGTGATCATAGTGTTGTGTTGACGGTAAGCGATGGCACAACAACTACTACTCAGAGCTTCACAATAGCAGTCGGCAACACGAATGATGCACCGACTTTCGACTCTACGGCAGTCACCAGTGCCACCGAAGATACGGCGTACAACTATACTATTACGACGAGCGATGTAGACGGTGACGGTCTGACCATAGCTGCGACAACCCTTCCGAGTTGGCTAACCCTAACCGACAATGGAGACGGCACTGCAATACTTACAGGTACACCAACCAATTCCGAGGTTGGGGACCATAGCGTTGTGTTGACGGTAAGCGATGGAACAACCACGACCACTCAGAGCTTCACGATAGCAGTCGGCAATACGAATGACGCGCCGACGTTTGACTCTACGGCAGTAACCAGCGCAACAGAAGATTCCGCTTACAGCTACAGCATCACGACCAGCGATGTCGACGGCGACTCATTGACAATTAGTGCCACAACACTTCCATCCTGGTTGAGTTTAACCGACAACGGAGATGGCACTGCAACACTTACGGGTACACCAACTAATTCCGAGGTTGGGGACCATAGCGTGGTGTTGACTGTAAGCGACGGAACAACCATGACCACTCAGAGTTTCACCATAGCCGTTGGCGATGTGAACGACGCGCCGACGTTTGACTCTACGGCAGTAACCAGCGCAACAGAAGATTCCGCTTACAGCTACAGCATCACGACCAGCGATGTCGACGGGGACTCATTGACAATTAGCGCCACAACACTTCCATCCTGGTTGAGTTTAACTGATAACGGCGACGGCACTGCAACACTAACCGGCACACCAACCAATTCAGAAGTTGGCGACCATAGTGTGGTGTTGACTGTTAGCGATGGCACAACCACGACCACTCAAAGTTTTACCATCGCTGTTGGTAATGTGAATGACGCACCAACCTTCGATTCAACTGCTGTGACATCAGCCACCGAAGATACAGCATACAGTTATAGCATAACAACGAGCGATGTTGACGGCGACGGTCTGACCATCGCGGCCACAACTTTACCGAGTTGGCTGACGCTGATCGACAATGGAGACGGCCACCGCAACGCTTACGGGTACACCAACTAATTCCGAAGTAGGTAATCATAGCGTGGTGTTGACAGTGAGCGACGGCACAACCACGACTACTCAGAGTTTCACCATAGCTGTTGGCAATGTAAACGACGCGCCGACCTTCGATACCACTGCAGTGACATCAGTGACTGAGGATACAGCGTATAATTACAACATAACGGCCAGCGATGCGGACGGCGACGGTCTGACCATCGCGGCGACGACTTTGCCGAGTTGGCTGACCCTGACTGACAACGGAGATGGCACTGCAACGCTGACCGGTACACCGACCAATTCAGAAGTTGGGGATCATAGTGTGGTTTTGACGGTTAGCGACGGAACGACAACAACCACTCAAAGTTTTACCATAGTTGTTGGCAATGTGAACGACGCACCGACGTTTGACTCTACGGCAGTAACCAGCGCAACAGAAGATTCCGCTTACAGCTATAGCATCACGACCAGCGATGTCGATGGCGACTCATTGACAATTAGCACTACGACACTTCCATCCTGGTTGAGCTTAACCGACAACGGCGACGGCACTGCAACACTTACGGGTACGCCAACCAACTCCGAAGTAGGTAATCATAGCGTGGTGTTGACGGTAAGTGATGGCACAACCACGACCACTCAGAGTTTTACAATCACCGTGAGCAATACGAATGATGCGCCGACCTTCGATTCTACTGCAGTGACATCAGCGACTGAGGATACAGCGTATAATTACAACATAACGGCCAGCGATGCGGACGGCGACGGTCTGACCATCGCGGCGACGACTTTGCCGAGTTGGCTGACCCTGACTGACAATGGCGACGGCACTGCAACGCTTACGGGTACGCCAACCAACTCCGAAGTAGGTAATCATAGCGTGGTGTTGACGGTAAGTGATGGAGCAACCACGACCATTCAAAGTTTCACCATCGCTGTTGGTAATGTGAATAACGCGCCGACCTTTGACTCTACGGCAGTCACCAATTCCACCGAAGATACTGCATACAGTTATAACATAACGACGAGCGATGTTGACGGCGACAGCCTGACCATAGCGGCGACGACCCTTCCAAGTTGGCTGACGCTGACCGACAACAGTGACGGCACTGCAACACTTACGGGTACACCGACCAATTCCGAGGTAGGCGACCATAGTGTGGTGTTGACGGTAAGCGATGGCACTACCACCACCACCCAAAGCTTCACGATAGCCGTTGGCAATGTGAATGATGCGCCAACTTTCGACTCTACGGCAGTCACCAGTGCCACCGAAGATACGGCGTACAACTATAATATTACGACGAGCGATGTAGACGGTGACGGTCTGACCATAGCTGCAACAACCCTTCCGAGTTGGCTAACCCTGACCGACAACGGCGATGGAACTGCAACCCTGACTGGTACACCAACCAATTCCGAGGTGGGCAATCACAATGTCGTGTTGACGGTAAGTGACGGCACAACCACGACCACCCAATGCTTCACGATAGCCGTTGGCAATGTGAATGATGCGCCGACTTTTGACTCTACGGCAGTCACCAGTGCCACCGAAGATACGGCGTACAACTATAATATCACGACGAGCGATGTAGACGGTGACGGTCTGACCATAGCTGCGACAACCCTTCCAAGTTGGCTGACCCTGACCGACAATGGAGGCGGTACCGCAACACTTACGGGCACACCAACTAATTACGAGGTTGGCAACCATAGCGTGGTGTTGACTGTAAGCGACGGAACAACCACGACCACTCAAAGTTTCACCATAGCCGTTGGCAATGTGAACGACGCGCCGACCTTCGATACCACTGCAGTGACATCAGCGGCTGAGGATACAGCGTATAGTTACAATATTACGACGAGCGATGTTGACGGCGACGGTCTGACCATCGCGGCGACGACCCTTCCAAGTTGGCTGTCCCTGACCGACAACGGAGATGGCACTGCAACGCTGACCGGCACACCAATTAATTCCGAGGTTGGGGACCATAGCGTGGTGTTGACGGTAAGTGATGGAACAACCACCACCACTCAAAGTTTTACCATCGCTGTTGGTAATGTGAATGATGCGCCGACCTTCGATACCACTGCAGTGACATCAGCGACTGAGGATACAGCGTATAGTTACAATATTACGACCAGCGATGTTGACGGCGACGGACTGACTATAGCGGCGACGACGTTGCCGAGTTGGCTGACGTTGACCGACAATGGCGACGGCACTGCAACACTTACGGGTGCACCAACCAATTCCGAGGTAGGCGACCATAGTGTTGTGTTGACGGTAAGCGATGGCACAACAACTACTACTCAGAGCTTCACAATAGCAGTCGGCAACACGAATGATGCACCGACTTTCGACTCTACGGCAGTCACCAGTGCCACCGAAGACACGGCGTACAACTATAATATTACGACGAGCGATGTAGACGGTGACGGTCTGACCATAGCGGCAACGACTTTGCCGAGTTGGCTGACGCTAACCGACAACGGTGACGGCACTGCAACACTCACGGGTACACCGACCAATTCCGAGGTTGGCAATCATAACGTTGTATTAACGGTAAGTGACGGCACAACCACCACCACTCAAAGCTTCACGATAGCTGTTGGTAATACGAACGATGCACCGACGTTTGACTCTACAGCCATCACCAGCGCCACAGAGGATACGGCATACAGTTATGCGATAACGACGAGCGATGTAGACGGTGATACATTGGCGATCACCGCCACAACCCTTCCGAGTTGGCTAACCCTAACCGACAATGGAGACGGCACAGCCACTCTATCCGGAACACCAACCAACTCTGAAGTAGGCGATCATAGCGTTGTCTTGACGGTAAGTGACGGCACAACCACAACAACCCAATGCTTCACGATAGCTGTTGGCAATGTAAACGACGCGCCAGTTGCTACGAACGATACTACCGAGGTCGACGAAGATGGAGTCGTAACGGGAACCGTTGTGACAAACGACGGCGATGAGGATGGAGACAGCCTGACGGCCAGCCTGGTTAACGATGTGTCCCATGGCAGCCTTACATTCAATGCCGACGGGTCGTTCACGTACACACCGGATGGCGATTATAACGGTGGTGACAGTTTTAGCTATACAATAGATGACGGCAATGGCGGAAGCGCGTCGGCAACGGTATCAATCACGGTGAATGCGGTCAACGATGCGACGACAATCGAATCAACCGCGATTACAACAGCCACCGAAGAAGTGGCCTACAGCTACACCGGCGCCACCAACGATGTGGATGGCGACAGCGTGACAATTACAGCGACAACCCTTCCATCCTGGTTGACCTTGACCGACGGCGGAGACGGCACAGCAACACTGATCGGCACACCAACCAACTCCGAAGTCGGCGATCATAATGTGGTTTTGATGGTGAGTGACGGCAGTTCCACGGTTACTCAGACATTTACAGTTTCAGTAAACGCCGAGCATTCCAATGATGATACCACAATGCCGGATGACGAAAATAGCCCGACGCAAAATGATGATGACTTGCCGCAAGAAGGAGAAGCGTCAGACGATAATAGTGGGCCTGATCCCGTGGACCAGGAAGACGACAACAGCGATGATTCCATCGATGAGACGTTGATCGATCAGATCGAAACTGGCCAGGAAGAAAAAAGTGCGGAGATTCCCACC
The DNA here is from genome assembly GCA_963668455.2 of uncultured Desulfosarcina sp. Taxonomy (GTDB): domain Bacteria; phylum Desulfobacterota; class Desulfobacteria; order Desulfobacterales; family Desulfosarcinaceae; genus Desulfosarcina. Next base: position 38,238 of record CAXXOY010000003.1, on the reverse strand, counting down.
GCGGCGAACCAGAATGACTCGGATATCATTTTTTTGAACAACAGCTCCAAGCGCACCATCGAGCACAAGCATAGTAGAGAGTATCGCTTTTACTCGATAGATCCCGAAGAAATGATAATCGATTCAGAGTTTGTCTCTAATTTTTATAACATTTCGGCAACACAGTCATCTTCTCATGAAAATATCCAACAAATAGATGGCACAAATGGCTCGGTAAACCATTTGAAAGACCAGGCCGATCAAAGGGAATATGATCGGTTGAGAAGTGAAATAGACAGCGCATACAAATCCGAGTATCGGCTTGCCACGATAAAATCGGCTATCGGTACGGTATTGATGGAAAGCTTCACGGTTGGCATTGTCAGTTATCTATTGCGTCCAGGCGCCTTAATTGCAGATTGGTTGGCGACTTTGCCGTTATGGCGTGAATACGATCCCATTGCAGTGCTTTCCGGAAAGGAAAAAGAGGATTCTCCAGACGCTGGTGACGAAGCGCAAAGCGAGACTCTTTTTGATAACGCTAAAAAATGAGAAATAAAAATATTTATAATATTACTAATAACTTGTGTTTTGGTGTGTTGCATCCTTTAGCAGAAATTGAAGACTAATGTTCCACTTTGTCGAATTGTTTAAACATATCAGTCATCGGGCAAAACCGCATCGCACGGTGTTGCGCTATGAGGAGTTGGAAAAGCGGATTTTGTTTTCCGCCGATTCCGTTTCCGGGCTGGTCGATGGGGCGATGGCGGCCCAGACGGTAGTGGTCCAGGATGTCGGTGACGAGGCTTACTCGGAAAACGAAGCATCCTCTGAAACCTCGGTGGCGGCAAGCGAGGAGACACGTACCGAGCTGGTGCTCGTCAATGACGACGTGGACGACTACGAAGAGTTGATCGCCGGTTTGCGGACGCGCGATGAAAACAGCACCATCGAAGTTGTGGTTCTCGATTCCAGCCGTGACGGAATCGAGCAAATAAGCGAGATCCTGTCCCAATATCAAGACCTGTCCGCCTTGCACTTCATCACCCACGGAACCGACGGCCAAATCGATATTGGAAATACCCGACTGGATTTGGAAACCCTACAACAGTATCGTGAAACGATTTCCGGCTGGGGCGACTCTCTTGCAGAGACCGGGGATATTCTCTTTTATGGCTGCAATGTTGCCGAAAGCACAAGTGGTGAGCACTTTCTCGGCGAGATTGCCGGACTGACCGGCGCCGATGTTAGCGCCTCAAACGATATTACCGGGAATTCAAATTCTGGTGGTGATTGGATATTGGAATATGGGATTGGGAGCCGGGAAACGGAAAACCTCTTGTCGTACTCCGCCATTGATGAGTGGGACGGCGTGTTGGATTCAGAGACAACCATAACGGTGACGACCACCGCTGACACGATTAATGATGCCGATGGGTTGACCTCGCTACGTGAAGCCATTATCCAAGCCAACAGCACCAGCGGTGATGTTACCATCGTGCTGGGGTCAGAAACATATGAACTGTCACTTACAGGTGCCAGTGAAGATTCGTGCGCGACCGGGGATCTTGATATATCTGGAAATATTACCATCCAAGGTGATGGTTCGGGATCGACAATCATCAATGGGAGCTCGCTATCCGATCGGGCTTTCCATATTCAAAGTGGAGCAGCGCTTACTTTAAAAAAACTGACAGTTAACGATTTCAAAGTGGGATCCGGTAGCGGTGGTATATGCTATAATCTTGGGATATTTACCGCTACTGATACTGTGTTTAGTGGCGGCAGCGCCTCGACCGGCGCCGGTGGTGCGATACAAAACGAGGGCACGATGACCTTGGAGCGTGTCTCCGTCATTAACAGCACGGCCATTAGTGCCGGAGGAATTGAACAGGCGGACGGGACGCTCTCTCTGATTAACGTCACCGTCAGCGGTAATAGTTGTAGTTATAATGGGGCTGGCATTCGGATCTCCGGAGGCTCTGCCACCATTCAATTCTCAACCATCGCTAACAATGATGCCTCTAACGGCGGTAATGGAGGTGGCATATATTTGAGTTCAGGCAGCGCAGAAGGGACGATATCCAATTCTATTGTTGCGGATAATCTGGCAAAATATAGCGGTCCGGACATTGAAGGGGAGCTTGCCAGTGGCGGTTATAACATCGTTGAGAACAGTGGAAGTACTTTTACCTTGGACAGCACCGATTCGTCAACCGACCCGGATCTTGCCGACTTGGCCCTGGATACGGATAGCGGCCAATATGTACACGTCATAACCAGCTCCAGCAGTGCGTACAATGCCGCCGATGGTTCTTCAACCGAAGCCTTGGATCAACGGGGGCTTGCGCGTGATTCCAACCCCGATATAGGCGCATATGAATCCGGTGCGTCAGCCCCTGATGAATCCCCTCCTACGACTGTAAATCATAGCATGACAGTATCGGAAGGAACTTCCAATATTGTGCTGACAACTTCCTTTCTCTCATCCACCGATACCGATGCGGACGATGCAACATTGATATATACCGTGAGTGATGTGAGCAACGGAACGTTGATGATCAACGGAAGTGCATGGGCTTCCGGAACCAATGATACATTTACACAACAGGATATTATTGACGGCAACGTTGTTTACTCACATGACGGCAGTGAAACAACCAGCGATAGTTTTACCTATTCGGTTGCCGATCCGACCGGAAACACCCTGTCCGGCCAGACATTTACCATTACGGTTAATAGCGTCAACGATGTTCCGGTAATCAGCAGTGTCAGCCTGAGCCTAAGCGAAGGCGAGACGGTTACCTTGAGTGATACGAACTTCGGGATTGCCGATCCGGATGACAGCAGTTTTACCTATACGGTAAGCTCCGTTACTGGTGGTTACTTCCAGTTTTCAAGTAATACCGGTACCGCTATAACCAACTTCACCAGTTCAGATTTGAGTAGCGGTTTGGTTCAGTTCGTAGACAATGGGGACGAAAATGCCCCCAGCTTCAGCGTCACCGTCAACGATGGCGATGCCGATTCAAATACGGTTGCCGCGAGCATTACCTATACGGATGAGAATGATGCCCCGGTCCTCAACAGTGCCAACCTGACGGTAAGCGAAGGCACGACGGTAACCCTAAACGCTGCGAATTTCGGAATCACCGATCCGGATGACAGCAGTTTTACCTATACGGTCAGCTCCGTTACTGGTGGTTACTTCCAGCTTTCAAGTAATACCGGTACCGCTATAACCAGCTTCACCAGTTTAGATTTAAGCAACGGTTTGGTTCAGTTCGTAGACAATGGGGACGAAAATGCCCCCAGCTTCAGCGTCACCGTGAACGATGGTGACGCCGACTCCAATACGCTTGCCGCAAGCATTACCTATACGGATGAGAATGATGCCCCGGTCCTCAACAGTGCCAACCTGACGGTAAGCGAAGGTGAGACGGTAACCCTAAACGCTGCGAATTTCGGAATCACCGATCCGGATGACAGCAGTTTTACCTATACGGTCAGCTCCGTTACTGGTGGTTACTTCCAGTTTTCAAGTAATACCGGTACCGCTATAACCAGCTTCACGAGTTCAGATTTGAGTAGCGGTTTGGTTCAGTTCGTAGACAATGGGGATGAGAGTGGGCCAAGCTATAGTGTCGCGGTTAATGATGGTGATGCCGATTCAAATACGGTTGCGGCGGGTATTACCTACACCGGGGTTAACGATACACCCACGTTTGAATCCACCGCCGTGACATCGGCAACCGAGGATACCGCGTATAACTATAGCATAACAACGAGCGATGTTGACGGCGACAGCTTAACAATTAGCGCCACAACGCTTCCATCCTGGTTAACCTTAACCGACAACGGAGATGGCACCGCCACCCTGACCGGTACACCAACCAACTCTGAAGTAGGTGACCATAGTGTTGTGTTGACGGTAAGCGATGGCACAACCACGACCACCCAAAGCTTCACGATAGCCGTTGGCAATGTGAACGATGCGCCGACGTTTAATTCTACTGCGGTGACATCGGCCACCGAGGATACAGCATACAGCTATAGCATAACAACGAGCGATGTTGATGGCGACAGCTTAACAATTAGCGCCACAACGCTTCCATCCTGGTTAACCTTAACCGACAACGGGGATGGCACAGCCACCCTGACCGGTACACCAACCAATTCTGAAGTAGGCGATCATAGCGTGGTATTGACGGTGAACGATGGAACAACCACGACCACTCAGAGCTTCACGATAGCCGTTGGCAATGTGAATGATGCGCCGACGTTTAATTCTACTGCGGTGACATCGGCCACCGAGGATACAGCTTACAGCTATAGCATAACAACGAGCGATGTTGATGGCGACAGCTTAACAATTAGCGCCACAACCCTTCCATCCTGGTTAACCTTAACCGACAATGGAGATGGCACCGCCACCCTGACCGGTACACCAACCAATTCCGAGGTTGGTGATCATAGTGTTGTGTTGACGGTAAGCGATGGCACAACCACAGCCACTCAGAGTTTCACGATAGCCGTTGGCAATGTGAACGATGCGCCGACGTTTAATTCTACTGCGGTGACATCAGCCACCGAGGATACAGCTTACAGCTATAGCATAACAACGAGCGATGTAGATGGCGACAGCTTAACAATTAGCGCCACAACCATTCCATCCTGGTTAACCTTAACCGACAACGGGGATGGCACAGCCACCCTGACCGGTACACCAACCAATACTGAAGTAGGTGACCATAGCGTGGTATTGACGGTGAACGATGGAACAACCACAACCACTCAGAGCTTCACAATAGCAGTCGGCAACACGAATGATGCACCGACTTTCGACTCTACAGCAGTCACCAGTGCCACTGAAGATACGGCGTACAACTATAATATTACGACGAGCGATGTTGATGGCGACGGTCTGACCATCGCGGCTGCAACTTTGCCGAGTTGGCTTACGCTGACCGACAATGGAGACGGCACTGCAACACTTACGGGCACACCAACTAATTCCGAGGTTGGTGACCATAGCGTGGTGTTGACTGTAAGCGACGGAACAACCACGACCACTCAGAGCTTCACGATAGCAGTCGGCAATACGAATGACGCGCCGACGTTTGACTCTACGGCAGTAACCAGCGCAACAGAAGATTCCGCTTACAGCTACAGCATCACGACCAGCGATGTCGACGGCGACTCATTGACAATTAGTGCCACAACACTTCCATCCTGGTTGAGTTTAACCGACAACGGAGACAGCACTGCAACACTTACGGGCACACCAACTAATTCCGAGGTTGGGGAGCATAGCGTGGTGTTGACTGTAAGCGACGGAACAACCACGACCACTCAGAGCTTCACGATAGCAGTCGGCAATACGAATGACGCGCCGACGTTTGACTCTACGGCAGTAACCAGCGCAACAGAAGATTCCGCTTACAGCTACAGCATCACGACCAGCGATGTCGACGGCGACTCATTGACAATTAGCGCCGCAACACTTCCATCCTGGTTGAGTTTAACTGATAACGGCGACGGCACTGCAACACTAACCGGCACACCAACCAATTCAGAAGTTGGCGACCATAGTGTGGTGTTGACTGTTAGCGATGGCACAACCACGACCACTCAAAGTTTTATCATCGCTGTTGGTAATGTGAATGACGCACCAACCTTCGATTCAACTGCTGTGACATCAGCCACCGAAGATACAGCATACAGTTATAGCATAACAACGAGCGATGTTGACGGCGACGGTCTGACCATCGCGGCCACAACTTTACCGAGTTGGCTGACCCTGATCGACAATGGAGACGGCACCGCAACGCTTACGGGTACACCAACTAATTCCGAAGTAGGTAATCATAGCGTGGTGTTGACAGTGAGCGACGGCACAACCACGACTACTCAGAGTTTCACCATAGCTGTTGGCAATGTAAACGACGCGCCGACCTTCGATACCACTGCAGTGACATCAGCGACTGAGGATACAGCGTATAATTACAACATAACGGCCAGCGATGCGGACGGCGACGGTCTGACCATCGCGGCGACGACTTTGCCGAGTTGGCTGACCCTGACTGACAACGGAGATGGCACTGCAACGCTGACCGGCACACCGACCAATTCAGAAGTTGGGGATCATAGTGTCGTGTTGACGGTTAGCGACGGAACGACAACAACCACTCAAAGTTTTACCATAGTTGTTGGCAATGTGAACGACGCACCGACGTTTGACTCTACGGCAGTAACCAGCGCAACAGAAGATTCCGCTTACAGCTATAGCATCACGACCAGCGATGTCGATGGCGACTCATTGACAATTAGCACTACGACACTTCCATCCTGGTTGAGCTTAACCGACAACAGCGACGGCACTGCAACACTTACGGGTACGCCAACCAACTCCGAAGTCGGTAATCATAGCGTGGTGTTGACGGTAAGTGATGGCACAACCACGACCACTCAGAGTTTTACAATCACCGTGAGCAATACGAATGATGCGCCGACCTTCGATTCTACTGCAGTGACATCAGCGACTGAGGATACAGCGTATAATTACAACATAACGGCCAGCGATGCGGACGGCGACGGTCTGACCATCGCGGCGACGACTTTGCCGAGTTGGCTGACCCTGACCGACAACGGAGATGGCACTGCAACACTTACGGGTACACCGACCAATTCCGAGGTTGGGGACCATAGCGTGGTGTTGACGGTAAGCGATGGAACGACAACAACCACTCAAAGTTTTACCATCGCTGTTGGTAATATGAACGATGCACCGACGTTTGACTCTACAGCCATCACCAGCGCCACAGAGGATAGCACTTACAGCTATAGTATTACGGCGAGCGATGTGGATGGTGACTCATTAGCGATCACAGCCACTACTTTACCGAGTTGGCTAACCCTGACCGACAACGGAGATGGCACTGCAACACTTACGGGTACACCGACCAACTCCGAGGTCGGGGACCATAGCGTGGTGTTGACTGTAAGCGACGGCACAACAACTACCACTCAAAGTTTTACCATCGCTGTTGGTAATACGAACGATGCACCGACCTTTGACTCTACAGCCACCACCAGCGCCACAGAGGATAGCGCGTACAGTTATACGATAGCGACGAGCGATGTTGATGGTGACTCATTAGCGATCACAGCCACTACTTTACCGAGTTGGCTGACCCTGACCGACAACGGCGACGGCACTGCAACGCTGACCGGCATACCAACCAACTCCGAGGTTGGTAACCATGGCGTGGTGTTGACGGTAAGCGATGGAGCAACGACAGCTACTCAGAGTTTTACCATAGCTGTTGGTAATGTGAACGACGCGCCGACCTTCGATTCCACTGCCGTAACATCGGCAACCGAGGATACAGCTTACAGCTATAGCATAACAACGAGCGATGTTGATGGCGACAGCTTAACAATTAGCGCCACAACGCTTCCAGCCTGGTTAACCTTAACTGACAACGGGGATGGCACAGCCACCCTGACCGGCACACCAACCAATACTGAAGTAGGTGACCATAGCGTGGTATTGACGGTGAACGATGGAACAACCACAACCACTCAGAGCTTCACAATAGCAGTCGGCAACACGAACGATGCACCAACTTTCGACTCTACGGCAGTCACCAGTGCCACCGAAGATACGGCGTACAACTATAATATTACGACGAGCGATGTAGACGGTGACGGTCTGACCATAGCTGCGACAACCCTTCCGAGTTGGCTAACCCTAACCGACAACGGGGATGGCACCGCCACCCTGACCGGTACACCAACCAATTCCGAGGTTGGTGATCATAGTGTTGTGTTGACGGTAAGCGATGGCACAACCACGACCACCCAAAGCTTCACGATAGCCGTTGGCAATGTGAACGACGCGCCGACGTTTGATTCCACGGCGGTAACATCAGCCACCGAGGATACAGCTTACAGCTATAGCATAACAACGAGCGATGTTGATGGCGATAGCTTAACAATTAGCGCCACAACCCTTCCATCCTGGTTAACCTTAACCGACAACGGGGATGGCACAGCCACCCTGACCGGTACACCAACCAATTCTGAAGTAGGTGACCATAGTGTTGTGTTGACGGTAAGCGATGGAACAACCACAACCACTCAGAGTTTCACGATAGCGGTTGGCAACGTGAACGATGCGCCGACGTTTGATTCCACGGCGGTGACATCGGCAACCGAGGATACGGCATACAGTTATACGATCACGACGAGCGATGTTGATGGCGACAGCTTAACAATTAGCGCCACAACGCTTCCATCCTGGTTAACCTTAACCGACAACGGGGATGGCACAGCCACCCTGACCGGTACACCAACCAATTCTGAAGTAGGCGATCATAGCGTGGTATTGACGGTGAACGATGGAACAACCACGACCACTCAGAGCTTCACGATAGCCGTTGGCAATGTGAATGATGCGCCGACGTTTAATTCTACTGCGGTGACATCGGCCACCGAGGATACAGCTTACAGCTATAGCATAACAACGAGCGATGTTGATGGCGACAGCTTAACAATTAGCGCCACAACGCTTCCATCCTGGTTAACCTTAACCGATAACGGCGACGGCACAGCCACCCTGACCGGCACACCAACCAATTCCGAGGTTGGTGACCATAGTGTTGTGTTGACGGTAAGCGATGGAACAACAACGACCACTCAAAGCTTCACGATAGCTGTTGGCAATACGAATGATGCACCGACGTTTGACTCTACGGCAGTCACCAGTGCCACTGAAGATACGGCATACAGTTATTCGATCACGACGAGCGATGTTGACGGCGATGGCCTGACCATCGCGGCGGCGACTCTGCCGAGTTGGCTAACCCTAACCGACAACGGCGACGGCACAGCCACTCTGACCGGTACACCAACCAACTCTGAAATAGGTGACCATAGTGTTGTGTTGACGGTAAGCGATGGCACAACCACGACCACCCAAAGCTTCACGATAGCCGTTGGCAATACGAACGATGCACCAACCTTCGACTCTACGGCAGTCACCAGTGCTACCGAAGATACGGTGTACAACTATAATATTACGACGAGCGATGTAGACGGTGACGGTCTGACCATAGCTGCGGCAACCCTTCCGAGTTGGCTAACCCTAACCGACAATGGAGACGGCACAGCCACTCTATCCGGAACACCAACCAACTCCGAAGTGGGCAACCATGGCGTCGTGTTGACGGTAAGTGACGGCACAACCACGACCACTCAGAGCTTTACGATAGCTGTTGGTAATACGAACGATGCACCGACGTTTGACTCTACAGCCATCACCAGCGCCACAGAGGATAGCACTTACAGCTATAGTATTACGACGAGCGATGTGGATGGTGACTCATTAGCGATCACAGCCACTACTTTACCGAGTTGGCTAACCCTGACCGACAACGGCGACGGCACTGCAACGCTGACCGGCACACCAACCAACTCCGAGGTCGGGGACCATAGCGTGGTGTTGACGGTAAGCGATGGAGCAACGACAGCTACTCAGAGTTTTACAATCACTGTAAGCAATACGAATGATGCGCCGGTCGCAACGAACGATACTGCCCAAGTCGATGAAGATACAAGTTTAGCGGGAAACGTTCTAGCCAACGACAGCGATGTGGATGGAGACAGCCTGACGGCCAGTCTAATTAACGATGTATCCCATGGCAGCTTTACCTTGAATGCCGATGGATCATTTTCCTATACGGCCAACGCCGATTTTAACGGTACCGACAGCGTTACCTATGAAATCACCGACGGCAACGGTGGTACTTCCCGGGCCACGGTGATCATCACGGTAAATGCGGTCAACGATGCTCCCCTTTTCGAATCCACAGCGGTTACTACGGCGACGGAAAGCGTTGCCTACAACTATACAATTATCACCGACGATGTGGATCTTGACGGCGTGGCCATAACCGCTGCAACACTGCCAAGCTGGCTGACCCTGACTGATAATGGAGACGGCACAGCAACACTGACCGGCACACCAACCAATTCCGAGATTGGTGATCATAACGTGGTTTTGACGGTGAGTGACGGTAGCTCGACGGTTATTCAGACATTTGCCGTTACAGTGAGCGCAGATCATGACAATGGCGGGACCAAAATGCCCGATAACGACAGCAGTCCGCCGAAAACGGATGATGACTTGTTGCCGGGCGAAAACAATGGGGCTGATCCAGTGGGCCCGGACGATAACGACAGCGATGATTCCAGCGATAAGTCATTGATCGATCCGATCGATACCGGTCAGGAAGACCAATCGCCGGTGAGCCCCATCGCATCGGATCAGATTGATCCGGACATCATTTTTCTGAACAACAATTCCAAACGAACCATAGAGCACAAACACAACAGAGATTATCGCTTTTACTCAATAGATCCCGAAGAGATTGACATCGATTCAGAATTCATTTCCAACTTCGATGCTGCTTCGTCCTCACAGCCATTTTCTCAAGAACATGAAAAGTTCAAACAAATAAACGGTCTGGATATTGCATCGAATCATTCTGGTAGCTCGATCAGTTATACGAGATACGATCAGTTGAGAAGCGAAATAGATACTAGTTTCAGCGAGGAACAACGAAACGTTTCGGTCAAATCAATGATCGGCTCGGTATTGATGGAGAGTTTCACCGTTGGTTTTGTTAGCTACCTATTGCGTCCTGGCGCATTGATAGCGAATTGGCTGGCAACGCTGCCGCTTTGGCGTGGGTTCGACCCCATCGCAGTTCTGGCCGGAGAGAAAAAAGAGAAGTCATCAGAAACTGAAAGTGAATCCGAATCCGAGAATCTGTTTGACGGTGATACCAGATGAAGTTTAATAACCCTGTTTTCCGACTTAGTCTAACCCTCGCCTTGGTGCTTGCCAGTCTTTTGCTTGTGGCCAATCAGATCGGTTTGATTCCAGATTCCTCCAAATCGGTACTGGCCCTGCGTAAAGGACTCAGTGAAGCACTGGCCTTGCAGTTCTCGGCTGCCTCTCATAAGGGAGATTTGAGCACCATCCGCAATACGATCCGGATGGTGGTGGAACGTACGGACGATATCCGTTCGGCGGCAATCCGCACCACCAATGGCGATTTGATCGCCGTAGCCGGTGAGCACCTTGCAAACTGGCATCCGAGTTCCGATGGAAGGTCCACACCCACGCATATTCAGGTGCCCGTCTATCGTGGTGATGACCTTTGGGCCACGGTGGAATTAAGATTCGCACCGCTGTTTGCCGACAGGGTGTTGATGGGGCAGAAAATAACATTTCTCAATCTCCTTCTGTTCATCTCCGTCACAAGCCTGATTCTATATTTTTTGCTGCTGAAGCGAAGTTTGCGGGAATTGGATCCGGCAACGGTGATTCCCGGTCGGGTGCAAAATGCATTCGACGTTCTTCAGGAAGGTGTCCTTGTGCTTGATAACAAGGAGCAGATTGTCATGGCCAATCATTCGTTTGCATCCTTTTTTAATAAGACGCCGCAAGAGATGATTGGGGTGAAGGGCTCTGAACTCGGCTGGAAAAATATAACGACAAACGATCAGTTCAAACAATTGCCCTGGATAAAAATCCTGCGGGAGGGACGCGAGTATGAAAGCGCCTCCTTGAGGCTTATCGATTACCAAGAAAATGAAGTTAAATTCTCCGTCAACGCAACTCCGTTAATGGATAACGGCAGTACGATTCGCGGTTGTCTGTTGACCTTTGACGACATCACCCAATTGGAAGAGAAAAACTTCGAGTTGACCCATGTTATTCACAAACTAAAACTGGCCAATGAGGTAATAAAGCGCAAAAGCAAGGCGTTGGAAGATCTGGCGACCCGTGATCCGCTCACGCGGTGTCTGAACCGGCGCAGTTTTGGAGAAAAAATCGAGCGTTTGTTTGCCGCGGCTAAACAGAAAAAGGCCGAACTTTCCTGCATCATGACGGATATCGATTTTTTTAAATCCGTTAACGACAACTATGGGCATGCAGCCGGTGACGAAGTCCTGAAAGACGTCTCCAGCATTCTAAGAGATTGCTGTCGCAAAGTGGGCCATGTCGGCCGCTATGGCGGTGAGGAATTCTGTATCGTCCTGCCGCTTTGTTCGTTGGAGAAGGCGGCCGGCCTGGCCGAGAAGATGCGCAAAACGGTTGCCGAAAAAGACTGTTCCGGGGTCAAGACATCGATAAGTTTGGGCGTGGCCTCTCTCGTATCCAATGCCAATACATTTGAAGCGTTGATCGATCAAGCCGACAAGGCCCTGTACACCGCGAAAAAAAGTGGTCGCAACCGGGTCATTGCCTGGGGCAAAGACTCTCTTGAAGACCAAAAAATTACTGAGAACGCAATGCCGTCGCAAAACCCGCATTCTCACGAGCCGGCTGCCGAAGATTCGCCAAAGCTTCGTAAGCGGATTAAAGAACTCGAAGGGCTGCTTAAGAAACGGGACCTGGAAATAGAACATTACAAGAGTTACGATTACAAAACCGGAATGCCCAACCGAGGGGTGTTCGAAGAGCGTATCGACAATGAGATTATTCGGGCCGAAAGGCAAGACCAACTCTTTTCCGTTCTGCTCGTCTCCATCGGCACGATCGAGCGGGTTTACGAAACATGGGGCAACGCCACCGCCCTTCAACTGATTAAAGCCTGTTCGGATCGATTGAACGACACGATCCGCAGAGATGTCGATACGGTCGCCGTTTTTGGCAAAAAAGCCGCCCGGCCCACCGTGTCCATGCTCACCGAGACGGATTTCGGGGTTTTACTCTCCGACATCCAGCAGGTGGATAATGTTACCTGGGTGATGAAACGGATTCTGGATGCCTTTGAAAAACCCTTCACTATTCGTGGTCAGGAGGTCTTTGTCTCCACGTATTTTGGTGTCAGTGTTTTTCCCCACGATGGTAAAACCGTGGAAAGTTTGACTAATAGTGCGATCAACGCCTGCCATTACGCGAGAGGGCGCAATGGAGAAGGCAAGAGCCGGTATGCCTTTGCCTGCCCCGATTTCAATAAAAACGCCGAAAGGGCCATGGAAATCGAGAACGCCCTCCATCAGGCAATAGATAACAACGAACTCGAGCTTTACTACCAGCCCAAGGTCGATCCGTTGACCGGAATGATTCGCGGATTCGAAGCCCTGCTGCGCTGGCAAAGCAAAAAACTGGGCAATGTGTCGCCCGGAATTTTCATCCCCATCGCGGAGCGGTCGGGGTTGATTAATCAAATCGGCGATTGGGTGATCGAGTCCGCCTGCAGTCAACTGGGCGCCTGGCTGCGTGGCAGGGTTCAGGTTCAGCCCGTGGCGATCAATGTCTCGGGCATTCAATTGCGCCGGCCCAGCCTGATCAATAAGATCGTCAAAACCTTGAAAAAAAACGAGGTGGATCATCGCTTGTTGGAACTCGAACTGACCGAAAGTTCTCTGATCACTACCGGCGACGAGGCGTTTGTGGCCCTGGAACGGATTAAAAAACTGGGCATCCGCATTACCATGGACGATTTCGGTACCGGATATTCCTCATTTTCATACTTGAGGAAGATACCGCTGTCTTGTCTGAAGGTTGATCGATCTTTCGTCATGGACATCAACAAGGATAAACGCGCCAATAATATTGTCGCTTCGATTATATCCATGGCCCATGAGCTTGGGCTCGACGTCGTCGCGGAAGGTGTGGAGGAGCAACACCAGGTGCAGCTATTGAAAAAACTGGGCTGCGAGTATCTTCAGGGATATTTTTACAGCCGTCCCATTCCTGCCCATGAAGCCGGGCTTTTATTGGAAAAACAAACCATTGCGAAGGCAAGCTGACCCAAGCCTTGTCTCATGCGCTTATCCGATCGCGGATCGCGGGATTCCGGTAGATTATTAGGTGGATCATGATTATTTTGAAACAACTGTGTTATCTTGTTTTCAGTAGTTCGCTACTTTTGGTCCCATTCAAAGGCGCCGATGCTAAATCCGTCATGTTGCACGAATCGGTGACGCAGGCGCTTGCATGCAGTCCGCGGCTCAGAGCCGTAAGCCACGAGAAAGATGCCGTAAAGCAAGACCTCTCACGGATGCGGCGGCGCTATGGCCCCTCCATCGATGTTTTGCTCGGTTATGGCGTGGAGCAGTACAGCGATAAAACCACCCGGCAAGATGATGCAGACCCTTCGGATACGGAATGGTCATCCCGTGGTGATGCGGTGCTTCAGCTATCGCAGCCGGTCTATGATGGCGGTGAAACCGGAAAGTCCATCTCGGTCTATAAATCGAAACTGTCGACCATCGAACATGAATATGTGGACGCCGTTCAGGAAACCACCATGAACGCCATCAGCGCCCACCTCAATGTCTACCGCTACCGAGAACGGGTCGCCCTGGCCGAAAACGATTACAACGTCCATCAGGATATCTTCCGCTCCCTTGAAACCATGGAAAAGGCGGGGGCAGGCAATGTCGCCGATGTTAGCCAGACACAAACTCGGATGGTACGCGCGCAGTCCAGCCTTTTTCTTGTGAAGGGGGATTTGAAACGCGCCATTTCAAATTACTTGCATCTTGTGGGGGACAAGCCCCGGGAATTGTATTTTTCCGATGTGCCCACCTGCATGCCCATTTCTGAAGAAGAGGCCCTGGCGTGGATGAGGGCAGGAAATCCGGCTCTTTTGGCATTCGATGCCCGTTTTGAAGAAGCGGCGATGAAGGTGGATCTGGCCCGTTCCGAATACAGACCCAAAATAAACTTTGAAGTGAACAGCCGCTATTACGACCAGATGGATGGCGATCCTTCATGGCAACAGTCCAACGACGCCATGCTGGTTTTGCGCTGGAATCTTTTTAACGGCGGTCAGGACACGGCGGCGACCCGTGCGGCCCTGGCGCGCAAATACGAAAGCCGATCCAGGCGTGATGGTAAGTTGACTGAGCTTCAAGACACCATTTCCGCGACCTGGGCAACATACATGGCGCTAAAGGCTCAAAAACAGGCCATTTCCAAAGCCGTGGCCTCTAGTGAGAAGACGTTCAATGTCTATCTGGAACAGTTCGGTGTGGCCAAAAGAAGTCTTGTCGATGTGTTGAATGCGGAAAGAGAGTACTTTCAATCGGCGGGCCAGCTTATCGATACAAGTGTCGATGAAGTTCTCGCAGCCTATCGCATTCTTCGTCTGACGGGAAAGCTTCAGGGGCAGGCTCCCGCGATGTACGGAAGCGTGAATACGAAATTGAGCCGGCTCGTCAAAGCGCTGCATCTACCCCCTGCCATGGTCGTCGGCCGGACTGCCGATGCCGAAGCGGTTGATTTGCCAGAAACGCAAACGGTGGCAACGGTGGAAGCGGCGCCGCAGACACCCGTGGCACCTTCGATCGAGCCGCGCCGGGATGCGGAAAAACGATTGAGATTAAAAATCGGCCCCTTTGCAACCACCGATGAGTGCCTCCGGATCAAGGGGCTGCTCGATCGCCTGGGAGTCGCGTATCAGGAGTCCTCCGGACTCGGAAAGGTAAGATTCACGCGATTGTTGGAAGGGGTTTATACCCCCGAGGCCGCGCGTCGGCGCATGGCTGAGATAAAACCGGTCACTAAGGTATTCACGTTGCCTGAAAACAACCGGGTCCGATTGTATGTCGGTTCCTTCCATGACCAACAAAATGCAAAGCGCTATGCAGATCATCTGGCTGACCGTGCAATCGAGGCCACCCTGGTCGATCATCTGCGCGAGATAGAGGGGCCCATGCTGGAAACCGAGGGGGTCGAACAAAAAGCGCTCGATCACATCGAAGATCAATTATCCGCCTTTGGATTGTCCCTCGAAAAGACGAGTGGATGAACGTAATTTAGAAAGTGTTGTCAATTTAAAACATAAATTATCTGTAAAGTTTTGTAACGACCTGCCGATAGTAATTCTGGTCATCAAATCCCGCGCTGTGCTGCCTTCGTCTCCTTTTTCCGGTCGTTCCTGTTTATGCCTGCCTTCAGTTGTGTTCATGGGACGAGAGACCCTTGGGCCATCTATCCAAAGTAACTTTTTTTATAGGGGGGCAAAGCGTGATCGAGTACAGGAATCCTTTAAGAAAGACCCATGTCAACGCAAGAAGTATTGAAAACAAAAGATATTGGCAAAGCATACAAGTCGGGGCACTGATCGTCGCAACATGGCTTTTGCTGGCCTGCGGTGGGGGTGGGGATGGCACTGCTATCTCCGACGGCGGAACCGATGCAGGCGATACCACGATCAGCGCGTTGAAGATGCCGGATAGAATATCCATAACCTCGGTCGACGATTCCGGCGGTTCCACGGCCGAATCCATTTCGATCGGCATGAAGCGGTTCTGGTCGTCGTCCAATGGCATCATGGGCGCGTATACCTATAACGATGCGGGTACCGACTATGCCAACCAGGAAAAGGATGTCTGGGTAGAGGATACCGACGCGCTAGACGTGATCAACGATATCCTGTCTGCGGTGCAGGATTCGGGATACCAGGAGATGGTAAATGAAGGTCCCTATAAAGCGCTGGTCAAGAAAGTTGGCGATAGTGAACAAGGCGGCAGCGGGAGTTCAACCACATCCACGACCACCGAAAAATTGATGGAAATGACCGTCGACGTCACGCGGGAAGATAACGAATCGCCCATGAATATCAAGGTATGGGTTCTGGAGGACGATGGACCTGGTGGGAAGGGCATGTTGATTCGCGGTTATTTCACCGTTACCGAAGGAGTTAGCGATGAATATCCGTACGGCAGGATGAGAGCGGATTTCTTTGGTAATCAGCTTGATGACGATGGAAACGAAACAGATGCTCAGGTCATGACTATCGCGATGAGTGTCGATGCCGATGAGGAAGGAAAGGTCGTCGTGCAGTGCGTACAAGCGTGTAACGAAGATGCGTACGACTATGAGAGCGAAAACCGTTTCCGGCTGATAGCGGCTTCCGATATGAGCGAAGGCAAGGCGTATGTGAACATGACTGAAAGTGATAGTGTGAACGGCAGCGAGGAATATGAGGGCTATATCGCCTATGACCAGGACTATTTAAAGGCCCAGATGGATGAAGACGCCGAACCGACGGTTTACGATAAAAATGATTTACATCGCAAGGTTTACCGTTACAAATTGTTCGATGCCGACGGAGCCGAGATTGAGCTGGACGCCGGTTTTCCGATTAAATATGGTGACCAATATGGATACATCGGCTATTGGGGGCTTTGGTTTAATGACGGGGTAGAGATTGGCAGCGGCGATACCGTGACCGACATGAATGACAATCCCTACACGGTTTTTTCCGTCCCAGGGAAATTGCGCAAGCACACCCGGACAGAGGTTCCCCTGGGAGAGCTCGCCGGTATGGAAATGTCCATGTGGGTTGAAACCGGTGGCGGCGCCGGAGTGGATTTGATGATCGCCTGGAATGACGTTTCCGAGGAATTCAGGATTATTGGTCACCGTGATCCGGTAAATGGACAGGTGGTGTATGAAGATGGCGATGCCGTCGATTTTACGGAAAACATGTGGGCCGGAGCCTGGTGCGAAGCCTTGCGCGCCTCCATATCAATTGGGCTTTTATACACCGATGGTGCGACGGTTACCAACAATACGATTATATCCTATCATTTCGAACAGACCGTCGATCCGTCGGATGACGCTTTTGGGGATTTGCAGCTTTATTACTATGGCACGTTGGGAGACGATGAGGACGAAAATGATTACTGGATGAATCCAACGGTAAAAGTCCTCGAATTCGATGCTGATAGCATGCTGCTATCCTATAATGACGAAGATCTGGTCAACACGACGACAAGCGGTTGGGTCAGTCCCTTGTTGACTTCAGACCCGGCAGATCCGTGGGACGCATACAACGCTGCCGTATTTTACTCATGGAGCACGGGGCCCAACCAGTGGGAACAATTTACATCACTAATAGATGCCGACGACCAATTCGTTTCCTTTGAGGCGCCGCTGCAATTCACTTACGTGCATAGCACCGCCAACGATTTGAACGGTGACGACACATTCGACGGGAAAACCTTCAAATTGGAATATGACGGCACCGATCTGAGCATGCCCTGGACCTACGATGAGGAGTTGGATGAATGGCTCCCCATGTTCAGCATGAAGGACGCGACGGAATTGATCGATGGTTCCGGCAACCAATATGTGGTCAAGGGTATCGAGGTTGGCGTGGTCATGCACGAGGCCGACGACCCGGCCGCGGCTGCATCCCTCGTCATCGACGAAACCATCGATCCGCCGACAATTTCCTATGATGAGGCTCAAACCGATCTGGTGGGCGATAAACCGCCCGCCGAACTCAAGGTCATCAAGGGCGAGCTGGTTGACGAATAGCCTTTATCTTTAAATAAGCGAGACAGCAAAGCGGGACCCTCGGGTCCCGCTTTTTTATTGATATAGCCTGATACAAGGCTTAAAACAGATGCCTTGGATAGTGAATAGCAGTCCCACTAATTATTATTGGGTTACCTGAAATGTCTGAAAAACCTATTGGCTACCATGTCGGCTGTCTGATTGACGGTACCGGCGAGCCGGCCCTGAAAAACAGAATCATTTGCATCAAGGATGGATACATACAACAGATCGTGGATGCAAAGGCATCCACACCACCAGGGATGGTGGTTGTCGATCTATGCCACTTAACCGTCATGCCAACTTTGGTGGACAGCCACGTGCATTTAGTCATGTCCGGCACCACGGATATGGCGGTGAGGCAACATCAGTTGGAAAATACCTACGAGGAACGCCGGGGCATTATTCGGCGCCACCTGAACCAACATTTTGCGCACGGCGTGATGGCCGTGCGTGATGGCGGCGACCATTTTGCCCACGTGCTGCGCTATAAAAACGAAGAGCAAAAAAGCGAAACGCCGTCGGTTGGCATCGCGTCCGCCGGCAGGGCCTATCATGCGGCGGGGCGCTATGGGAAACTCATCGGGCTTCCCGTCGAGAATGAATCGAGATTGGTACAGAGCGCATTCAAGGTCGATCCTGAACGCGATCATCTGAAATTGGTAAACTCCGGACTCAATAGTCTGAAGCGGTTTGGAGTAGAGACAGCCCCCCAATTTAGCCGACAGGAACTGGCAAAGGCCATTGGCATGGCTCGTCGGCATGGACAACCTACCATGGTCCACGCTAACGGCAAAGCTCCTGTGAAGGCAGCCATCGAGGCCGGCTGCACAAGCCTCGAACACGGTTTTTTCATGGGGCGGGAAAATTTATCTCGCATGGCGGATACCGGCGTGGTCTGGGTGCCGACGGCCGTTACCATGAAAGCCTACGGTGACTGGCTTGCCTCAAATAAAAATGAAGACGATTCCGCCATGGCCGATGTCGCTTACCGCAATCTTGAGCATCAAATGGATCAAATCAGGACGGCTCATGAATTGGGGGTGAACGTTGCCCTGGGAACCGATGCGGGCAGCACCGGGGTTCATCATGGAAAAGCGGTTCGGGAAGAGCTGGGGTTGCTTATTCAGGCCGGCTTCTCCATCGAGGCGGCCATTAAGTGCGCCACGCGTACCGGTGCCACCTTGATGCAGTTGATGGATAGAGGCGCGATTTTACCCGGCATGCGTGCGGACTTTATCGTCGTGAAGGGATCGGTCGAGAACGTTCCAAAAGCACTGGAATCGATAGAGGGGCTATTCATTGCCGGAAAAAAGATAAGTCTCCCCGGTACTTAACCCGGTGCCCATGTCCCTGACCCTTACAGATTTCCCGATACAGCCAGCTGCCTTCGATTGACGGCGATGTTCAACGTCGGGTGAACCAGATCGTGGTGCCGTTTTTCAAAAGGCATATAAATCAAGAGATAGCTAAGCGGCTTTACCTCGATGGTCTGAATCGATTCTTCGATAAATTTTCTGGGACGGATAATCCCGGCGATGGTCAGCTTCAAGGTTTCCGCCGCCTCGCTAACCGGAAGGTTGACGGTGTACATTTCCCCTGGAGGTACCTCGGCGATAAAATGGCTGTCCGGTTGATAGGTGGTAAATTGGCGGGCCAGACGCAGAAACGTTCGTGGATGCAGCTTAAAGGCCGGGCACCAGAAATGAAAAGGGCGTTCATGCCAATCGGGCTGAATCGCCTTGGGCAGGTTGGCACCTTTTACCATATCGGCGTAGGATCGCAGGGCCAGCCCCTCGACCTCGGCACGAATCCGCCAAAAAGGAAGATAAACCGTATCTTCATGGGAGGGGCAGGGCGCATGGGCCACGTTGACCGCTGAAAACCCGTTTTTCGAAGCCTTCCACAACGACTGGCAATTTTTGCAGTGCATCACCAGGGCATCGCGTCGGCCCTCCAGATCCCACCCGCAATTGGGGCACAAGGTGGCCATAAAATGGATGCCGGTGCGCGCCGGGCCGCCTTTGAATGCACTAAGATCAGGGGGCGATGTTCCAGGCTTCGAGACCGGTCTGTTGAGCACGGCATCCATGAGGTGCCGATCCGCGTAAAAGGGCGCGTAAATCATGCCGATGGATTCGCCGATGTGGGCCTGATGGAGGGCCGGAGAGGGGAGGTCCAGATTGGAAATGGATAGAGCCTGCTCTATGATCCGGTCAAGGGATAGGGTCGGCTCGATAAACCAGCCGTCGGTGTCCGGGTCGACGAACCGCAGTTTCATGGCCTGGGCGCGCAAGCCTATGGATAATGGGAAAAGCGGCGAAGGAACCGCCTGCTGGCCGACATCCATGAATCGGTCCTCGATGCCCGATGCCAGATAGGTAAACAACATGCCCTTGAAGCGCCAGTAGGGGAAATAGATCAGGTCCTTGTCCGCCGGAGCACGGTTGGGCAAAATATACCTGAAAAAGCGATTGGCCTGTAAATAGGAACTTGTCTTGCAGTACTCGCAACGAAACAGGCGATCCGTATCGCTGAGTTCGATCGGTGCCCCGCACTGTGGGCATTGGTGATCAATGGAAAAATTAATGTTTCTCTCCACACTCGCTGCAGAATTTTGCACCAGCCAGGTTTTCGGCGCCGCAATGGCTGCACTTGAAAGGCGCGGGCCGGTCCTCGACCGGTTTGCCGCAACGTGAACAGAACCTGGCATTGGCCGTCAGGTTTTTTCCACAGTGGGCACATTGAACGAAAATCACCTGTTGATGTCCGCACATGGGACAAAATTTGGCGGAAACCGGAATGGTGGAACCGCATTCCTGGCAAGAGGTTGTGTTGGCTGCCGGGGCAGGCGAGTCGCCGTTGGCCGAGCCTTTGCCCATACCGGCAAAATACTGGGCAAACATGGCCGGCATCATCAACCCCAGGCTGGTGCCCATTCCGCCGCCGCCTTCTCCTTCCGCCTCGGCCGCCTTTTCCATGGCCATGGCGGCTTTCATCTGCATCAGTTTGTTCATGTCCTTGATCACCCCCATGCGACTGCGGTCGTCGATGGCCTGCTGTACCTCGGGCGGCGGCGTGATGGCATTCATGTACAAATGGGTCAGTCCCAATCCGAAGTGGCTGAAATCGTCTTTCAATCGCGTTGACAGGTTTTTGGAAAGCTCGTCGTATTTTGAGGGAAGATTGATGATCGAATCGATGGTTTCTCCCATGTAATCGTTGAACCGCGAAACGATCACCCGGTTGAGATAGGTTTCGATGGCTTCGGTGGTGAACATTTTCTGGGTACCGACCATGGTGTTGATGAACAAGATGGGCTGAACGATGCGCAGGTTGAAAACCCCGAATGCCCGCAAGCGGATCAACCCCAGTTCCGAATCCTTGAACGCCACCGGATCACGAGTACCCCACTTGAGATCGGTAAAGGTCTTCATGTTGACGAAATAAACCTCGGCCCGCAGCGGGCTGTTCATGCCCCAGGGCAGACTCGTGATTTTGGTAAGGATCGGGATATTGCCCGTTTTCAGGGTGTGGCGCCCGGGACCAAAGGCCTCGATGGCCCGCCCTTTGTAAAAGAAGACACCGATCTGACTTTCGCGGATGGTGAGCTGTGCCCCCCATTTGATATCGCCGGAACCTTCCTCGGGAAGGCGATGGACCAGTTCCCGGCCGCTTTCGTCAAACCATTCCAGGTTTTCAAGAAACACAAGGTTGTTTGAGGTCATGGCATGATTCTCCTCATGAATGGGGGATTTAACAACGTGTGTTATCGGCTTTTGTGATTAAATCTTGATTTTTCCGAAGAATCAGATAAAAAACCCAATACAACCCAAAAAAACACACAACACTGTTTTTGGGTTGGCTTCCAAATTAATTGCAAGCATGGTTTGCCTTTTTTTATGGTAACGCTTTGAAGGGCATGGAACCACGGAGGAGATACACCATGATAGTCGTCAAGGGCGGAAAGCTGTTCTCTCCCAAAAATGAGGGAAACCGCGATATCCTTGTAGGCGGCGGCGAAATATTGGCCGTCGAATCCGAGATCGATCCCAAAGGGCTTCCCGGAACGGTTCGGGTTCTGGACGTGTCGGGACACCTGGTGGTGCCTGGATTCATCGACGGGCACCAGCACTTTACCGGCGGCGGCGGGGAAGGGGGATTCAAGACCCGCACACCGGAGATGACGCTTTCCATGAATGTGGAGGGCGGCGTTACAACGGCCGTGGGCCTCCTGGGCACCGATTCCTTTACCCGCAGCGTGGAAAGCCTTTATGCAAAGACCCAGGCCTTCAACGCTGAAGGCATCACCGCCTACATGCTCACCGGCGCCTACTGGCTTCCGTCCCCCACCTTGACCGGGGCAGTGGGCCGAGATATCACTTTTATCGACCCGGTGATCGGGGTCAAGCTGGCCATGGCGGACCAACGGGGACCCTATTACGATGCCGCGGATCTGGCTGCCCTGGCCTCGGATGTGCGGGTCGCCTCCCTGGTGGCCAACAAGCCCGGGCATATCACGGTGCACACTGGAATCAATCCGGACAAGCTTGATCTGATTTTTGAAACCGTAAAAAAGCATCATATCCGGCCGGATATTTTCATCCCCACCCACATTAACCGTAAAAACTCGGAAATTTCCGTCCAGGCCCTTGACCTTGCCCAAATGGGCGCCTTCATCGATGCCACCTGCCTGGCCGAACTCATCGAGGACGATCATCATCTTTCGGCTGCGGATTTTGCCATGGACGCCCTGGAGCGGGGTCTTTTCGAGCGGGTCTGTTTCAGTTCCGACGCCGGTGGCTCCATGCCCAAATGGAGCGAAGACAAAAGCCACATTCTTGGAATGGGGATCGGCACGCCGGCTTCCCTGGGATTCGAGCTGAGAAGACTGGTGAAAACCCATGGAATGGACCTCGCAACGGCCCTGCTTCCACTGACCCTGACACCTGCCAAGGCATACGGTCTGGAAGGACAAAAAGGACGGATATGCCCATGCGCCCACGCCGATCTCCTGGTGCTGGACCCTGAAACCCTTGCCATCGAAGCCGTGATGGCCAAGGGACAGATCATGATGGAAAACGGCGAGCTTATGAAAAAGGGGTATTTTGAATAGACATCCATCATCACGGCGGCGGCCCTGAGCTTTCTGGGCCTTGGCGCCCAGCCGCCAACGCCCGAGTGGGGCGCCATGCTCGCCGAAAGCCGGGATTATATCGGCGTGGCCGATCACATGACCATTTTCCCGGGAATCGCCATTTTCCTGACCGTTCTTTTTTTCAATCTGTTCGGAGACGGCCTTCGGGCCGCCCTGGACCCCAAGACCAAATAAGAGCATGACATGACCGTTTTTGTCGGTATCGCAGCCAACACGGGAAAAAATGAATACGACCAACCCATCGTCAACACCTCCCTGGCTTATGCCCGGGTTGTTGAGCGGGCAGGGGGGGTTCCCCTGATTTTGCCGTTGACCATGGATCAATCCGGAATTGTCAAAATGATGGCCCGGGTGGACGGTCTGATTATTCCAGGCGGCATGGACATCGACCCCGGCCGGTATGGACAAAAGCCTCATGCGTCAACAAAACCGGCGGCCTCTGAACTGGATGCTTTTCAGCTTGCGCTTGTGCACCTGTGTGCCGAACAAAAGACGCCATTGCTGGGCATCTGCCGGGGGGCGCAGGTCATCAACGTGGCCCTGGGCGGCACCCTGATTCAGGATATTCCCTGCCTGGTACCGGAATCGACCCTGCGTCACATGCAGAAAACGTTGAGTTTCGATACGGATCACGATGTGGCATTCTCACCGGGATCCCATCTTTTCGAGCTCTTTGGGTCATCCATCAGGATCAACTCCCGCCATCATCAATGTATCGAACGTCCCGGAAAGGGGCTCAAGGTTACGGCGAAAGCGCCGGACGGGGTGATCGAAGGTGCGGAACACGAATCCCTGCCAATTGACCTGGTACAGTGGCACCCGGAACTGCTTATGCAAAAGGACGATGCCATGCTGCCGCTGTTCGAGCGTTTCGTCCACATCTGCCGGGAGCGGCAATGAGCCGACCGGCGCCCAAGCTTTTGGCCATCGGCCTCCAGCAGACCTTTCTGCAGATGGTCCACGATCAGATCGCGGCCCTGTTCGGATCCAAGGTCCGCGCACGCAGTGTGGCCTTGAACGAGCTTGAAGCCGATCCCCCGGAACCGGGTGAAACCATTCTGTACTTTAATCGCGGGCTGCGGGTGATGGTGGAAAAAGTGGTCCCGGCGGACTGCCCTTTTATCCTGGCTCGCAGGGAGCCCCTGATTTTCAATATGCGACGGCTTTTTAACCTGCCCGGGCACTGCCGTATCCTTGTGGTCAACGACGTCAGGACCAACACCGACGACATGACCGGTGAAATGAACGACATGGGGTTACCGCATACCTTCCTGCCCTTTTATCCAGACAAGCCGCTTCCCGAGAACATCGACTACGTGGTCACGGCAGGCGAACGGGTGTTGGTTCCCCGGGCATTGAAGGATCGCCCGCTCATCAATGTCGGGCAGCGTTTCATCAGCCTTGACACGGTGTTCAGGCTGTTTCGTCATTTCGGCATGGACTTCGAAGCCGCCGATCTATCCCGGCATTACATGCGGACCATGATGACGATTTCGGAAAAGTGGCCGGTGCTGGGACAAGTCCGCTTTCGCTATGTTTCCCGTCTGGGAAGACTCACCGGAAACAGGGCCGGTTTTTCCCTGAAGGACTTCACGGCCAACGGCTTGGCCATGAAAACTTTGGTTCAGGAGGTGAACCGCATGGCGGCCACGGATCGACCTGTCCTCGTGTTTGGCCGGGCCGGTACGGGCAAAACCAGGATTTCCCAAGCCCTG
This sequence comes from uncultured Desulfosarcina sp., assembly GCA_963668455.2. GTDB lineage: Bacteria > Desulfobacterota > Desulfobacteria > Desulfobacterales > Desulfosarcinaceae > Desulfosarcina. The sequence goes on along the minus strand of CAXXOY010000003.1, from coordinate 13,010 downwards.
CACAATGCATCTCCCCTTGATCAAGGACCCTTTGTCGCCATCAACTGCGCGGCCAGGCCACGGGAGAGCCTGGAAAAGGAGCTTTTCGGATGGGAGGAGCAGGACCTGGTGTTCAAGGGGCTTTTTGAGGAAGCGGACCAGGGAACCCTGTGCATCGAGGAGGTGGGACAACTGCCGCCGGATCTTCAGGCCCGCTTGCTGCAGGCACTCGTTGAAGGTGAAATCATCAGATCGGGAGGCCAGCGTCATGTTCCGGTCAAGGCCAGGATTGTTGTCACCTCGTCCCTGGATATAGAGGAACTCAAGGCGGCCGGTTTCGAGCCCGCATTGCTGCTGGCCATGACCGCCCACGTATGTCGGCTGCCAACATTATCCGAAAGGATGGAGGATTTCGATGACCTGATCTCTTTCCATCTGGCCCATGACCTGAACCGCCCCGATGTTGTTCTTTCCCGGGAGACGGTGGATATTCTCAAGGCTCATCCCTGGGAAGGCAATGTGCAGGAGCTTTTCAATGTAATTCAGCACATGGTCTGCATGGCCGGGGACCAGGTCCCTGACCAGCGTTTTTTACCCTATTACATCAACCGGAAGATCCAGCTCGATACCGCTTCGTTGCCATCGCCTGCCGGGCGCGATGCCGGCAGGGAACACCATTTCAGGGATCTGGCCGAAAAAATCGGCCGGCATGGTTTCCTGGACGAATATCGTGCCATTCTTTCCGTTTATCAGTCGGCAAAGGTACAAAACAGGGCTTTGGGCAGGCTGAAAGTTCTGGAAACGATCCAAGGCGACGGATACGACCTTAGTGTTCAAAAGTTGCGCCTGCGTTTGGAGAGGATGAACGAGCAGGGGCTGCTTTGCGTGCGTCCCGGCCGGGGCGGCACCACCCTTTCGGACAAGGGGGAGGCTTTTCTTGGGTTTTTATCCAACTTCGAGGCGGGCACAAACCAAAAGGAGTTACAATATCCATGATTGCTTTTTTTAATGGGGAATACCTTCCCAAGGCATCCATTGCCATCTCTCCGGATGACCGGGGATTTTTATTCGCGGATGGGCTGTACGAGGTGATCCGAGCCTGTGACGGCACTCTCTTCAGAACCGACGACCATATCCGCCGCCTCAATCGGGGCGCCTTCTATCTGCGCCTTTCGGTGCAGGACTTCGGCTATCTGGCAACGGTCGCCCGTAACCTGATCGAAAAAAACCGACTGAACAAAGACGCCACGGTTTATATTCAGGTGACCCGGGGAGCCGCCCCGCGCAAGCATGGTTTTCCCGATTTATCAACACCTCTAACGATTTTTGCCGAAGCCAGGGCCTTTGATCCTGAAAAGGGCGTAAAGGACCGGGAGAACGGGATTTCGACCATTACGGTGACGGATCAGCGCTGGGCCCGCTGTGATTTGAAAACCGTGGGACTTACCGCCAATGTGCTTGCCAATCAGCAGGCCATGGATGCGGGCGTCAAGGAGGCCTTGTTTGTTCGCGATGGTGTGCTGCTGGAGGGGTCCCATTCCAATTTCATGGTGGTCCGGGACGGTTGTGTGGTCACGGCTCCGGCAAACAATACTATCCTCAATGGGATCACGCGGCAGGCTGTTCTGGAAATCTGCCGGGACTGTGCTATCGAGGTCCGCCGGGAAGCTATCTTTGCTCAGGAATTGGGGCGCATAGACGAAGCCTTTATCACCGGTACCACCGTCGATGTCACACCGGTTGTGACCATTGACGGCAATCCCGTGGGAAGCGCCGGCCCGGGGCCGGTTACCCGCAGGCTTCAACAGGCCTTGGACAAAATGGTTCGTCCTAATGGTTCGTCCTATGTAGGGTTGGATGGCGACCGGCCGGATTGATGGGGGGCCGCATTTGGACCACTGCGCGTTCTGAAGCTGGTTGGTTTTGATCGACGCGGAAGAGGGGATATTCATCGCGGTCCGGGGCTCTTCGCCGGAGCGGACGGCGTCTCGACATCCGAAACGTTTCCGGGAATAGGGTTTGCAGGCTGAGACGCCGGATCAAGGAGAGGATGGCGTTACAGGCGGTTGCTGTTCCGACGGTTCAAGGACTTGCCGATGTTGATTCTCCTCGGGCAACGCCGCCGGTGTGATGTTTTCGGACTTGGCAACGGGATTGCCTGACGCGGTAGCAGGCTCTTTTTGTTGCGCGTTTTTAAGCATGTCAATGGTGGTATGGGCCGCGGCCAATTCCGTTTTGGCTGTCTCCAGCTCCTTTTGAAGGGCTGCTATCCACCGGTTGTGTTCCTTGGCTTTTTTTATTGCCGCCAGGTGTTTCTGTTTGGCACGCTTAAGATCGTTTTTTGCGTTATCCAAAGCGGTCTGCATCTCGACAATCGTTTCGCTTTCCACCGATTTGTTTTTTTCAAGGGTTGCCAGGTCCTCGGTCCGCAGGGTGGCGAGGTGACGAGCGGTGATCATCGACAACAGGGCAAGGAGAAGGGCCCCACAGGCAAAAGCAAGGGTAAGGGTGAGGGGTTTGACTGAAACCTTTTCACCCGATTGATCTTCCTGAGTATAAGGATCTGTCATCATATTCGGTAGTCCCGGATGGGGATGGATAAACGGTTGATTATGATAGGCCGCCGCTGCCCACGATGACGGTCAGCGACCATTCTCTGAATTTGCTGTCTATTTTTGCCGAAACCGTCATGCCGATGGTCGAAAACACCCGTTGCAGGAACGAGGCATAGGAGGGCGCGGTTTCCTTGCTGTTCACTGCAAGCACGATTCCTTTGGGCGGCCTGGAAAAGGCGCTCTGGGTCACCCCGCTGGTTTTCCACCCGTCGTTGGACATAATTTCATCCAATTGACCGGCGACCAGCTCGCTTTTTGGATCGCCCAACACACAGAAAATATCGATATTGCCTTTGGGGCCCGGTTCGATAAGGCCAATTAAATGATCGCGTTGACTTTTCGAAAGACCGGTCGTGGATTTGGTCCTTGGATCGGCAGCCGGCGACGCCACGTTAGCGCGGATTTTTTGATTTTGCTCCTGTTGCTCTTTAACGGCGGCTTCAGCGACTTCCAGCCTTTTTCTGGCGGCCAACAGTTCATTGCGCAGTTCGGTGGCCGAAGAGGTGCTCGTTTTCAGTTTGAGCTGGTTGATGTCTTGATGCTGCAAGGCTTCGAGAAGTTCCTTGCGAATGCTTTCAGCGGCTTTTTCCAGGGATTTGATCTGTATGCGCGAGGTGTCCAGATCGGACTGAAGATCTTCGATCTGGCTTTTTAGTTTTGTGCGGGATAAAAAGGCCATGATACCTGCCAGGGCAGCAAGGAAAACTGTCCCCGCTATCAGAACGGTATTGAGCAGCGCTACGGATTCCATGTCGCTCCACCAGAACAACATATTTGGCAACCTTTTCTTTTTATGTTACTGAGACAACCCGTATATCGGCTTTAGAGCATAGAAAATTTAGATAAAAGGAGACTTTCTCCATGGGATGGATGGGAAAACTGGTTGGCGGTACGATCGGTTTCGCTCTGGGAGGACCGTTGGGCGCTATTTTGGGGGCCTCTTTCGGGCATGCCTTCGATGCGGAGTCTGATCTTGACACGGGGCAAAAACGAGCGCGCCTGTCATCGAATGAGCAGGATCAGCTTACCTTTTTTGTCGGCGCTTTTTCCATGCTGGCCAAGTTGGCTCAGACCGACGGGCGTGTCACCCGTGAAGAGATCGATTCCATCGAAGGATTCATGGAGAATGATCTGCGCCTCGATACACAAGGCCGCAGAGCGGCTGTCAATATTTTTCGTACGGCGCTTAAGGCGCCTGGGTCTTTCGATGATTTTGCCCGTCAGTTTTACAATCAGTTCCATCGCCAGCCGCAGCTCTTGGAACTGATGATCGATATCCTTATCAGAGTGGCGGTCTCCGATGGCCAGATGACCAAAGGTGAAGAATCCTTGATTCTGTCCGCCGTGAAAATTTTTGATTTCAGTCATCAGCGCTATGAACAGCTCAAATCGCAATATGTTCATACAACCGATTCGGCCTATGCGGTACTGGGATGCAAACCGGACGATTCGGACGAAACGATAAAACATTGTTACCGCCAGAAAGTGCTGGAATATCATCCGGACAAAATTGCGGCCAAGGGTCTTCCCGATGAGTTTACGCGCTTTGCCCAGGACAAGTTTCGTGAAATTCAAGAGGCCTGGGAAAAGATCAAAACCGAACGCGACATCAAATAAACCGGTGCTTCACGCCCAGTAAAATTTGCTTAAAAACCACCTTTTCCCGGAAAATTTTGCCGTGCAACGCCCATGGTTGGGAGGCAAAAAAAGCGGATTGATACAAAGATGATTTTTCTCCCCCACCTGATAGTATCGTCTTTACCATTTGGATCATTTTACAACTAATAGTAAATATAAGAGATATTGCGATTGCATAAAGGGTGCGGCCCCCTTGCCGATATTGTTTTTAGAAATGTGGCATGTAAATTGAATTTAGTTTGGCACGCCGCAGGCGCATGCGGTTTTGCGTGCCGAGATAAACGGCTTAACCCCGTTAACCCGAAGGGAATGAAATCGATATGATAGAATTCAATCCGGAAAAAACAATACAACCCAGTGTTGATCCAAAAAAGACGGGCAGCAACCAGCCGACTGAAAAAAACGATTTTCAAAATGTTTTTCAGCAGGCGATCGGTTCGGTGGAAACGAAAAACAACGCTGTCCAATCAACAAGCAGTGTTTCCGAAATCCGTCCGGCCCGGTTCGAAACGCAGCCCCAAGTATCGGACAATGTGGTTGCCGGTCAGGTTGATTCGTTGATAAATACGCTGGAAGCGTATCGGGAAGCGCTCTCTAACGGGGAGGCGACACTAAAGGATATCGAGCCTCTCATCGACCGGATCGACAGGCAAAGCGATTCGCTTTCAAAGGCTTGCCGGAATACGGAAACGGACGACGGATTGAAAGCGATCGCGGACCAGGTGCTGTCGCTGTCGTCAATGGAGCTTGCTCGATATAAAAGCGGATACTACACGGACGCCTGACCCAGCAATTTAAAAGCTGGCGATATTTTTTGCAAACTCGGGGTCTTGTAACAGCTTCTTGGCGAATTTTATGTATTTTTCGGCGATTGCACGCACGGCCATTTGAAGCGCATAGGGCTTGATGGGCTTTTCCAGTAAATGATTGATATCGGAAGCCACGCACATATTCACGATATCGTCACTGGCGTTGCCGGTTATGATGATGGAATCCGAGTGCGCCGTGGGAAACTTCTTTTCAATGGCATCAAGAAAATAAAACCCGCTAAACCCGTCCAGGAAAACATCCACAACAAAAATAGCGATCCCCACATCGCGGCCAAGACAATAATCGACGGCCTTGGTCGCTTTTGTAAACGACAGTACGTTTCCCCACGTATAAAAGCGATTGATTGTTGTTGAAATCACTTCGCTTACATCCGGTTCATCGTCAATGACGATTACATCCAATCCATCGGTCATTTTTCTTGCCCTCCCAACGGCATGGCGTAATTCATTGTTAATTCAATGTGTTATGATAAGACTGCGTTAACGCGCTCAACATGCGGTTCAAATGAGAATATCACGGATCAGCAGGAATCGGAATTCATGATGTTGTATTTGGCCATTTTTCTGTAAACCGTCGTTGTATTGACCCCCAATAGCCTGGCGGCTTCGGCTTTGTTCCCGTCTGTTTTTTTAAGCGCCTGCAAAATGGCTTTTCTTTCGATTTCTCTCAGGTTCAGATCTGCATTTTGCACAATTGCGCGATTTGAACGATTGGCGATTTCCTTGGGGAAATCGTGAGGCTGAAAAACTGTTTTATCGCTCAGCGCAAGGGTCCTTTGAATAACGTTTTCAAGCTGCCGGCCGTTGCCGGGCCAATGATAAGCCTGGAGTTTGGCCATTGCTTCGGGACTGATTTCCGGTGCGTTTTTCCGTTTAGGAGATGTGTGTTTAACGAGAAAATGATTGGCCAGAAGGGGGATGTCTTCTCTAAGGTCGCGCAACGGCGGCATGGTTATGGAGATGACGTTTAACCGGTAATAGAGATCCTCCCTGAAACTTCTGTTTTTGATCGCTTCTATCAGTTTTTTGTTGGTAGCGGCAATAACGCGAACGTTGGCATCGATTTCCCTGGTATCACCGACCGGACGAAATTTTTTTTCCTGCAACACACGCAGCAAACTCACTTGAAGCGTCGGTGAAATTTCGGCGATTTCATCTAAAAAGAGGGTTCCGCCGTCGGCCGCTTTGAACAGCCCCTCGGAGTCCTTTTCGGCACCGGTGAAAGCGCCTTTGACATGGCCGAAGAGTTCTCTTTCCAGCAGGCTCTCCGCAATGGCGCCGCAGTTTACCGTAATGAACGGTCCATCCCTTCGGTCACTGTTATTATGGATGACATTGGCGGTAAGCCCCTTGCCGGTACCGCTTTCGCCTTCTATGAGAACCGTTGGGCTGCTGACGCCGATTCTATCTATGATCGCGTAGATCTCCTGCATTTTCGGAGACATCCCCACCAACTCGTCATATTTGAAACGTTCCTTGAGCTGACGGCGAATACGCTGATTTTCTTCCTTAAGATTTTGCTTTTCTATAATTCTTTCGATCAAAAGCTTGAATCGGTCAAAATTGATCGGTTTTTGAAGAAAATCGTAGCTGCCTAGCTTCATCGCTTGAATGGCGGATTCTATGGTGCCATAGCCCGAAACGATCACGACTTCGGAATCGGGAGACAGTTTCTTAACCTGCTGCAAAACATCAAGACCGCTGATGTCCGGCATGATCAAGTCGCTGAAAACAATATCGTAGAAGTCGCTTTGAATAGCCTCCATGGCTTCTTTGCCGCTGGATACGATTTTGATTTCAAATCCCCAGCGCGATATGAATTGTTCTACAATGGAAAGAATTTGCAAATCATCGTCGATGAAGAGAATCTTGAAGTTTTTAATAAAGTTATTTCGCGTTCGGACGATCATATTTTACCAAGAACAATTTCTTCGGCGTTAAAGGTTGTTCCAATAATTCGCGGATGGCTTCACATCGTGGTTAACACATTAGTTTTAAAGAATATCGATGTATATTTCTTATTTATGTCATGAACCCCGCTGAAAAGTCAAGCGGGCAGAAATGACAAAGTGCTTCTGCTGTTCCTCGCTCCGCTACCTTCGAGAACCCGCTTCAAAAGCTTCTGGCCGAACCGAAGAAAAACGATTCCGTACGTAACCGCTCTATGTTGAACAGGCCACTCAAGACATTTCAAAAGCAATGCGTTTTTCAAAAACGCACGAAGAATTGTTTTCGATCCATGTAAAGCCCTTAGGCATCATTAACCTGTCGTTTGCTTTAAAAAGGAGAAAATCATGTTTTTAAATCTGCAAAAACGGTATGTTGCTCTATTGTTGGTTTTGATTTTTCTTGTTGCTGGAACTTGTTTTGCCGGCGAAGGAAAGAAGATCGATATCAACACTGCTTCAAAAACGCAACTCATGGAACTGAATCGTATTGGTCCCAAGTACGCCGATCGAATCATCGAACACCGCCAAAAGAAAGGAAAATTTGAGAAACCGCAAGACATAATAAAAGTGAAAGGAATCGGAAAAAAAACCTGGGAGGCCAACAAGGATCGAATCGTGGTATCGCAGCCGGCCAAAAAATAAACTTCCTAAAGTAGGCGATTGTCGAGCTTGCCGCATATACAAGGCGGATGACTTTCCGCTATAGCCGTCCTATGCGGGAAGGCATCCAACGCCGTAGATGCGGTAAGATCGGCAAACCCAACGGGTTTCAAATTTTGGGAGGTCATCATGGCGCAAGGCATTATAAATCATACGATTCCCATGGAGACCAAAATTTGAATCGCCTAATTTAGGAACTTGTTAAGATCACAAGGGCGATCTTTGACATTTCAGTGGTTTTGGAAACCGTCGGTTTTCTTTTGGGTTGTTTTTGGTTATGATTGCAGGCATGGCACTAAATACAAAACCTTTTCTCAACGAGTCGGACTCACGTTTCAAGATCTTTCACGAACTGATGGCCAGGAAGGTGCGCAATATCCTGTTGGTCTCCACACCGTATGACGCCTGGATCATGGAAGAGGACTGCCGGCTGTCCGAACGCATCGTCAATGAATACCGGGGGCTCAATCTCAGTCAACCGCCCCGGCTTACCTGGGTCTCGTCGGCCGAAGAAGCACTGGCCGCCCTGGATCGAAAAACCTTTGACATGGTGCTCACCATGCCGCGTCTGGCGGACATGGGCGCCGCGGCGCTGGGGCATAAAATCAAACAGAAAGCGCCCACGCTTCCTGTTGTCCTGATTTCTCACGACGCCATTCCTTCGCCGGATATGGTCGAGGCCGGTAATGCGCCGGGCATTGACCGGACCTTTGTCTGGTCGGGCAACACGGATATTCTGGTGGCCCTGATAAAAAGCACCGAAGACCGAATGAACGCCGATGCCGATACAACCTCGGCAGGCGTGCGCGTCATTCTTTTTGTGGAAGACTCGCCCTATTACCTCTCCACGCTGCTGCCCATTTTTTACCGGGAGCTGGTCGGTCAGACGCAGGCGGTGATGGAGGGAACGCTCAACGAAGATCACCGGCTGATGACCATGCGGGCAAGGCCCAAAATCCTGGTGGCCGGCACTTACGAAGATGCGCTGGCCCTTTATCGCCGTTACGAAGACCATGTGCTGGGGGTGATTTCCGATGTGCGGTTTCCCAGAAACGGTGTGCCCGACAAGTCGGCGGGTGTTGATTTCCTGACGTATCTAAAAACCCAGTGCTTCGATGTTCCCATGCTTCTAACCAGTTCGGAATCGGACAACTGCGCCAAGGCGGCATCGGTGCCGGCGGATTTCGTGGATAAAAACTCGGAAACCCTGTACCAGGAGGTTCGCCGTTTTTTCAAGGAACGGTTGGGGTTCGGCGATTTTATTTTTCGTCTGCCGGACGGAAAAGAGATCGACCGCGCGTCCAATTTGAAATCCCTTGAAGATAGGCTTAAAACCATTCCAGATGCCTGTTTTAAACTGCATTGTCAGCGTAACGATTTCTCGCGCTGGCTGTTTGCCAGAACAGAGATGGGACTGGCGAAAGCGGTGCGCCCCATTTCCAGTGATGATTTCAGTGATGTACAGAGCCACCGCCGGCACCTGGTCGACATGATCTCCGAAAGCAGGAAGCGGCGGCAAAAGGGGATCGTTGCCGATTTCGAGGCGGCGGACGCGGATTTCGACACCGAGTTTTTTAAGATCGGCAAAGGATCCTTGGGCGGCAAGGCGCGCGGATTGGCCTTCATCTCTTCTCTTTTGCGCCAGAACCCGGATCTTGCCGCCAAATACAAAGGGGTGGATGTCCTGGTGCCCCAGACCCTGGTGATCACCACAGACGGATTCGAAGCCTTTGTGGAAGAAAACGGGCTGCGCTACCTGGCCAAGGCCGATTTGCCGGATGAGCAGGTCGGTGAGCTTTTCGTGAGCGGCAGGTTTCCGGCCTGGATCGAGGAAAAACTGCGTGATTATCTCAAACAGGTCAATTACCCGCTTGCCATTCGCTCTTCCAGCCTTTTGGAAGACGCCCAGTTCAGAGCCTATGCCGGTCTGTACCGGACATACATGATTTCCAACGACTGCCCGGATCTTGACGCCCGGCTCAATCATCTGCTGCATGCCATCAAGCTGGTATACGCGAGCACTTACTACAAGGGGCCAAAAGCCTTTTCCAAGCGGGTGGGCCATCGCACGGAAGAAGAGCAAATGGCCGTGATTATCCAGAAAATGGTTGGTGCCAGATACGGAAACAGCTTTTATCCGGCGATCTCCGGCGTTGCCCAGTCGTATAATTACTACCCTTTTGCCCGAATGAAGCCGGAGGAAGGCATTGCCACGATTGCTCTGGGGCTGGGAAAAACCGTTGTCGAAGGAGAAAAAACACTGCGCTTTTCTCCCACCCATCCGCAGGTGCTGCCCCAGCGATCCACGGTGGAGGATATCCTCAAGAACGCACAGCGCAGTTTTTATGCACTTCAAATGGAGCGTTGCTGCCATTATCTGTCATCCAACGATGGCGCCCATCTCTGGCAACGCGATGTGAGCGACGCCGAAAACGAGATGCCCGTGCAAATGCTCTCAAGCACCTATGTCGCCGACGAGCACCGCATTCGTGACACCATCCATATTCCCGGCCAGCGCGTGCTTACCTTTGCCCATGTCCTCAAGTACAGGGAATTCCCTCTGGCCAATCTGCTTCAGGACCTTTTGAAACTGGGTGAGCAGGGCATGGGCTGCCCCGTGGAAATGGAGTTCTCGATCGATTTGACGACCGACGAGAAGCAGCTTCCCCAGTTCGCGCTTCTTCAATTGCGGCCCATGACCGCGCGAGAAGGACTGCAACAGGTTCAGATTACAAAAGAGGAGATTGATAGCGCGATCTGTTATTCAACAAAGGCGCTGGGCAATGCCATTAATCGCGAGATGGCGGATATCGTTTTCGTCAAGCCGGAGTCCTTCGACCCGGGAAAAACAACGGCCATCGCCATGGAAATCGGCAAACTGAACACCATCATGGTTGGTGAGAACCGGAAATATTTGCTCATCGGTCCCGGTCGCTGGGGGTCGTCGGACAGGTGGTTGGGGATCCCCGTTTCCTGGGCCGATATCTCGGGTGTCGGGGCCATGGTCGAGACGGAATCGGAAAAAATGGTTGCCGAGCCATCCCAAGGATCTCACTTTTTTCACAACATCACGACCCTGGGGATAAACTATATCACCGTTTCCACGGCCGGTGGGGGGCGGCTTGACTGGGATTGGCTGATTTCCCGGCCGCGTTTTACTCAAACCGATTATATCGCGCATGTTCGGCTCGACGAGCCTTTGACAGTAAAAGTCGATGGTCGCGAGTCTACCTGTGTCATCTTCAAGCATCGTCGGTAGAGTGATTCTTGGCCGGTGGATTCAGGTTTCGTTCACAACGCGGAACGACTCAAAGGGAGGAAATTTATGGTAGATATTTTGAAACTGGTTAAAGACAAGGACCCTGGCGAGCGGGAGTTTCATCAGGCGGTGATGGAAGTGATGGCTTCCATTCAGCCGGTAATGGACCAAAATCCGGAATATCGCGCGGCCAAGATCCTGGAACGCCTGGTGGAACCCGAACGAGTGCTTCTTTTTCGTGTGCCCTGGGTGGACGATCAAGGCGATATCCAGGTTAACCGGGGCTTTCGCATCGAAATGAACAGTGCCATCGGGCCTTATAAAGGCGGCTTGCGCTTTCACCCATCGGTAAACCTGGGGATCTTGAAGTTCCTGGCCTTTGAGCAGGTGTTTAAAAACGCGTTGACGACCCTGCCCATGGGCGGCGGGAAAGGCGGCAGCGACTTCGATCCAAAGGGCAAAAGCGACATGGAGGTCATGCGCTTCTGCCAGAGCTTCATGGCTGAGCTGTTCCGTCACATCGGCCCCAACACGGATGTTCCGGCCGGCGACATCGGCGTGGGCGCGCGTGAGATCGGTTATCTCTTCGGCATGTATAAGAAGTTGCGCAACGAGTTCACCGGCGTGCTCACCGGTAAAAGCCTGAACTGGGGGGGCAGTTTGATTCGTCCCGAGGCCACGGGGTATGGCTCGGTGTACTTCGCCGCCGAGATGCTGGCCACCAAGGGAGAGTCATTGGAAGGCAAAACCTGCCTGGTCTCCGGCTCCGGCAACGTGGCCCAGTACACCATGGAAAAACTGCTTGATCTGGACGCCAAACCGGTAACCTTCTCAGACTCCTCGGGGTATGTCTTCGATGAGGAGGGCGTGAACCGGGAGAAACTGGATTATATAATGCAGCTTAAAAACCTGCGCCGCGGGCGGGTCAAGGAGTATACCGAGAAATATCCCTCAGCAGTTTTTACACCGGTTTCTCCGGAAGACGTATCCACTTCGCTCAAGGCTGATTGTCCCGAAACCGCTTGGACACGGACTTCAGATGCAGAACGGGGGTCTTTTCCCCAGTGTTGGCGGTCGTCATCAGTAAACCCTCCCGGCCACGGCGATTTCCTCGCGCCGGTTGCTGTCCCCGCCGAAAAAAGACCAGGGAGTCGAAGTCTATATCAAGGCCCACGGGATCGCCTGTCCGCAGGGAATCCGAGGGCGGTGTGACCAGGGTCAGCGTCTCGTTGCCGGCCGCCACGGTGACGACCATCTCGGGACCGCGCGGTTCCACGTTGTGGACCCGGCCGGTGATGGCCGGAGCGGGCGAATCCGACAGGCTGAGGGCCTCGGGCCGCACGCCCATGGTATAGAATCCCGCGGGAGCCCCGCCGTCGGCGCTCTGCCCCATGGGCAGACAGAAATCATCCTTGCAGAACCGAACGGCCCCGCCCCTCGGTCGCGAACTTGCCGCGCAGCAGGTTCATGGGTGGCGAGCCCAGGAAGCCTGCGACAAAGGTGTGGTCCGGCCGGGCAAAGATGGTCGAGGTCTCTTCCACCTGCAGGATATGCCCCGCGTTCATGACCGCGATACGATCGGCCAGAGATAACGCCTCCACCTGGTCGTGGGTCACGTAGATGATGGTCAGACCGATCTCGCTCTGGAGCCGACGAAGTTCGCGGCGCATGGCCAGCCTCGCCTCGGCCTCCAGGTTGGACAAAGGTTCGTCCAGAAGGAGAATCTCCGGCTTGGTCACCAGGGTGCGGCCGATGGCCACACGCTGGAGCTCCGAGCCGCCCAGTTCGCGCACGCTGACGTCGAGCTTGTCCTTCATGCCGAGCAGCTCGGCCACGCCCTCCACGGCCCGATTGATCTCGAGAACGTACTTGCCGCGAACTTCCAGCCCGAAGGCCAGGTTTTTGCGCACGGTCATGTGGGTGAAGACCGCGTAGTCCTGGAAGACCAGGCCCACGTTTCGCTGCCCGCGGGCGTGTTGACCACGGTGGCCCCGTCGATCTGGATGTCGCCGCTGGTGGGCTGCTCCAGACCGACTATCATGTCAGTGTGGTGGACTTGCCACAGCCGGACGAACCCAGC
>CAXXOY010000002.1:0-178099 GCA_963668455.2 uncultured Desulfosarcina sp. | reverse complement strand
TCCGAGCCACTACAATTGGTTATTAGCGGAGCGAGGACTTGATCATTGTTTCGTCCAGGCAAATATTTCGAAATCGCCAAAAGACCCCTGGTTCCCACGCTCTGCGTGGGAACCTCTACCTTCAGAAGGATAACCAAGGTGCTCCCACGCAGAGCGTGGGAGCGAGACGACACATGTGGCAGAAACGATGATCAAGCCCCTGAGCGACCTAAAAGCGCCAGTCGACACTTCCGATCATCAGTTCTTTTGTCATTGGATCTTCCGGTAATTGGTTGGTGTCAAACCATAAAAGCATGTAAACGCCCGGGAAAAATGGCTTGAGCTGGCATAACCGGCGGCATGCGCGATCTCGGTCATGCTCATCGTGCTGTTTTGCACCATATCACGGCTCAATTCCAATCGTTGCCGTCGTAAAAATTCAAAAACGGAGCAGCCTTCAGCCTGCTTGAAGCATCGATTTAAAATAGGATGAGACATTCCGGCAAACCTGGACAGAGCATGAATGGATGGTGGGTCCTGAATATTTCCGAGAAGTAGCGTTTTGACTTTTTCCACACCACGCATCTGTTCCGGAGATAATTCCGCCATTCTCGCCGATTCGATGCACGCCCATTTAAGCGCCATCAGTTCCAGGGCCTTGCTTTCAAGGAACAGCTGCCTGACCTTATCTGAATAGTGACAATTCAGGATCTGATGTAATACATTGTTGATCAGGGGAGAATTGGGATGTTGAAAAAAAGCGCCCTCTTTTCGGCAAACATCCATCCCACTTTCAAACCCTTTAAGCCGGCCTTTGGGAAATGAGACAACCACGGTCTGCAACGTTTCACCCTCGGCGGCTTGCCTCACCATTTTACGATCCGGGGTCCAGTACAAACTGTTAAAGCCCTGTTTTATCTGAAAGCCATCTTTGAAATAAGGAGTTGTATTCGTTGAGGTTCCTTTGATGGAAAACACCAGATGCACCTTTTTCTCCGGCTCCTCAAGCTTTGCGTGCAATGCACGAGTCAGCCTGACATGACTGACGGTCAGGGCAAGCCCGCCGCCCATGGTATGGGTAACAAATTGTCCGGTACCGATATTCCCGGGCAACTGCCAGGTCATTGCGGTTGTATCTTCGCTGTTAATCTGCGAATCAACACAAATCCAATGCCCTTCTCCGGCATCCATCACTATTTTGGCATCATCCCTTTGAAATCTCATATTTTTCCACCTAAAGCAGGCGATTGTCGGTAGCGTTTGTCAGGCCTTGATCATCGTTTCGGCCGGAAAGGCCACCTGGTTCCCATGCTCTGCGTGGGAACCTACATTGCGCTCCCACGCAGAGCATGGGAGCGAGGGACACCACCCTCACCATTGGCCGAAACGATGATCAAGGCCGTTTGTCGCATGTTCATGGCAGCTATATTCCAATAGCCAACAGAACAAGGTACAACGAAAATTGTTTTATGTATAAAATTTAGGACGGTTCCACCCGGATGTCAATTTTTCATGAAATATAAAAAACAGCTGAAGTTTCCCGTTTTTTATAGCCACTAGCGCACTGATGAACTTATGACTGAATTCAGAATAATCAATGATATCAATAAGTTACGAATTTTTGGGTGCGCCGTAACCTATTGATATCATTGCAAATATTCTCCAAGACTTCGGGGGAAAACGTAAAAAAGCTAATAAATACGGAATGTTAATGTTGCTTGCGAGGCCAGGTTGTGGTATGTTTCTTCTACCACGAAAAAAACACCAAAACCTGGAGGCCTCGCATGTTTATACTACACGACATTCTCAAAAAACTCAAAAGCCAATTCCCACAATCGGGGAAAGCCCAGGAACGTAGTGTTTGGTTCGTATACACGGTCATTGCCATCATCATTCCGTTTACATCGTCAAAAACATCCAATATCCTCCGATGTCTCAAAACGGTGTTCGGATTTGATTGGATAAAAAGGAAAAAGTTCTACACGTTCATGGCCTCTCCAAAAATTCCTTGGACACGGTTATGGCAAACGCTGTGGAAAACGATACCGGAGCCGTTGACCGATGGCATGTTGTTGATAGCCCTTGACGATTGTATCAATCCAAAAACGGGAAAGAAAATATTTGGCTGCGACAAAATTTTCGATCACGCCGCCAAGCAGAACCAATCCAGATATCCATGGGCACAAAACATCGTTGCCGTGGGGCTGTTAAAAAAGATCAAAGGACGGTGGGCCTGTCTACCTTTGAGCTACCGGTTCTATCTTTTGAAAAAAAGCATTAAACGTATCAACCGCAGCCATGGAGTGACGTTGGCATTCAAAAGCAAGCTTGCCATGGCCGCAGAGATGATCGCGGAAATTGCCGAAACCTTTCACCGTATTAAGGTGGTAATCGTCACGGACTCATGGTTCGGTAATAATGGTCTTTGGAAACCGTTGCACGGCAAACTGGGCATATGGGTTAATATGATATCGAGGCTTAGATCGAACAACAATTTGTTTGAACTGCCGGGTCCACATTCCAGTCGACCGGGACGTCCCCGGAAATATGGAAAAAATATCGGCAACGCTACGTCGCTGGCCGTTCGATTTAAATCCCTGGCAAGAGAATACACCGTCAATCTATATGGCCGCGACCGGACCATAGTCGCCTATGACCGGGTTCTTATGCTCAAGACAATCCGTTGCGCGATCAAGGTGGTGTGGGTCTACCGCCAAACCCAGTGGGTAGCGCTCTATTCAACCGATTTAACTTTATCGGCGCAGCAAATTGTCGAGTATTACGGCGCCCGATGGAAGATCGAAGCTTTTTTCAAAGAACTGAAGCGTGACATCGGCAGTGCCGACACTCAAACTCGGCACCCGCAGGCCGTCAGCAATCACCTTCACTTTTGCATGTTGGCGACAACCGTGGTCTGGATCTATGCCTGCCGGATGGAGAAGGCGCCAACACGACGGCATGCTGTCGATGGCCGTAATGGTTTTGCCTTCTCCGATGTTCGCCGGGCTGTTGCAAAAGCTGCGCTGGACAGTAATTTCAATAGGGTTTTCCCGTTGCAGCGAAAATCCGTCGTTAATTCTCTCGTGGAAGTACTACTGCGTATTGCAGCTTAGTAAAATTTAGCAAACTTTAGTAAAAAACAGTTCACCAATTGAAATCAAGTGTAATGCATTTCGTGTATCGTCTCGTTTAGGAATAAATTACTAAAGGAGAATAATCATGAATGTCTCAAAAAAAGTCGTAGATTCACCAAACACCCCCTACCCGTCCATGGCACTATTGTTCGATCTTTTGAATGCGCCGGTAAAATGGGCCGTTATAGAGGCGGCTGTTGAACTTGATATGGCCGACATCCTTGCAGAGACGTCGGACGTCGCTGAAATAGCACAACGGATTGGCGGGCAGACTGATGATTATACAGCCCTCACCTATTTTCTGGACGCGATGGTCTCTATCGGGCTGGCAAATAAAGAGAACTCCGCATACAGCAACACCGAGTTTGCAACACATTTTCTCCGCAGAAAGAGTCCGGTTTTCATGGGGGGGACCATGCTGCAAAGCATGAAAGTCATGGTACACAAAAACCTGACCAGCATTACGGGGATCATTAAAAACGGCCCACCGGAGGTCCCGCAAACGGAAAATATACAAAACGAATCCAGATGGAAGCGCTCAGTCGAACATTTGGCGATTTACCAGCGTGCCGGCATGGGGGCCATCTGCGCGGATATTGTCCAAGATCTCCTCAAAGGGGAAAAAATAAATAAAATTTTAGACATAGGGGGCGGACCGGGACTCATCGGCGCCGAAATTTTGCGCCGTTTTCCCGGTTCAAAAGGCGTTCTCCTTGACCTGCCCGCCATTGTTCAATTGGCCGAAAAAGAGATAGAAAAAGAGGGGCTGGCAGACAGGGTTTCCTATATCGCCGGCGATTACAATGAGGTCGATATGGGCGGCGGTTATGATCTGATTTGGGCCAGTCATAATCTCTATTTCGTTAATGACTTGGTTTCCTTCTTCAAACGTGTGAAAAAAGCGTTAACCCAAAACGGCATCTTTATCTGTCTCCACGAAGGAATGACCAGCGAGAAAACGGAACCACAGGATATTGTCCTGATGCGCCTTTCCATGGCTTTGGAGGGTCAGGACAACGCATTTGCCAAGGGAGAAATCGCCTCCTGCCTCGGGCAGGCAGGGTTTACACGGGTTGATTCAGAAATTATGTTGTTTCCGGGAGGGCCGCTTGAGTTGGTAATTGCAACGGCATGAAACAAGGCTATACAGACTCGTAAAAGTCGCCAGTCCGACGGACTCGTAAGAAGTTCGAGATCAAGGCTTGCGAATCCTGATCAATGAGGCGTACTTATAGTACTTCGCAGTGACGAAGGATGAAGCGCAGGCGCCGATATCCGACTTTTTACGAATCCGTCAAGGCTTGGATTCTTAGCGAGAAAAGGGCACAATACATGAATATAGGGATTTATATTTACGATAATGCGGAAGTGCTAGATTTTTCAGGCCCTTTCGAAGTTTTCAGTGTGGCACAGCGCTTGGCGGAAAACGATTGGAACATATTTTTAATTTCTGAAACAGGCTCCTTGATAACCGCCCGGGGGAACTTCCTGGTTCAGCCACATTTTTCGATTTCAAACCATCCGGACATTGATGTTTTGGTTGTCGTGGGCGGCATCCATGACGAAGAAGTAAAAAAAGAAAAAATCATCAATTGGGTGGCGAAAATCTCGGAATCAGCCAAATTCGTGGTTTCGGTATGCACGGGCTGCTTTCTATTGGCTGAAGCCGGTTTACTAAATGGTCTATCAGTAACAACTCATTGGGAGGACCTCTCAACGCTAAGATCTCAATACCCTATGCTCACGGTTGTAGAGAACCAACGTTGGGTGAACGAAGGCAAATTTGTTACTTCAGGCGGTATCTCGGCCGGCATAGACATGAGTTTGTTTTTAGTATCTGAGCTTGCCTCCATGGATTTGGCGATGAAAACCGCAAAACAAATGGAATATCGTTGGCAACCGGACGCATAGCAAATCATAATGAGGCAATTGGTTTATATTCACGGCTTGATAGCTTTTTTCTCAGCTATCGCTGTTAACCAAGTACAACGGAGAGACCATATGAGATTCGCCCATACAAATATCGCATCAAAAAATTGGAAGGCGTTGGCTGATTTCTATATCAATGTATTCGACTGCAAGATCAAACCGCCGCAAAGGAACCTGTCGGGAAAATGGCTGGATACCGCAACGGGTTTGACCAATGCAAAATTGGAAGGGATTCATTTATACCTCCCTGGGCATGGTGAAAATCCGCCGACATTGGAAATCTTCACCTACGCGGCAATGCAAGACGGGCCGGACCTCATGCCTAATCAAATTGGCATTACTCATATCGCATTCGAAGTCGATGATGTTTACGCCACATTGGAAAAAGCGCTGGCAAATGGAGCGAGTGAGTTGGGCAAAATCGTTGAAAATAAAATTGAAAATGTCGGAATTTTACAATTCGTTTACTTTCGTGATCCGGAGGGAAATATTATCGAAATCCAATCCTGGAGGTGAATGCACTCGGGGGTAGGACAAGCAGAACAGCGAACTATCAAATGGCGATCATCCCAGGATGACCAACCCATAGCGTGCATTGCCCGTGTCCGGCGTTCCTTTTTCGTTTTTCGTGTTCCAGCCGGCCTTATCGATCAGATGCCTGACACTGATGCCATAGCCTGAGACAGAGGGCCTTGCACTGTCGGGATTGCGGCACTTCCCGCTTCCATTCAGGCGTTCGCACTCATAGTGGTCAAAGCAAAAGAGATTTTTGCATGATCCCCCTGCAAATCCGCGTGATTTTTCCAGGCCCATGTCCCGTGCCGCTTTTTCAACTTGGATCACCAGAAAATGAAGAAGCTTGCCAACTTCCCGGCGCTGATCGGAATAGAGAATTTCATCTCCGGGCTCGATCTTCAAAAATAGTGCATGGGACATTTCGCTGAGGTAGCCACTGATCCATTCAGGCCCCTCCACATGGGGCGGACACGTCGGGGAGTTGCCGTAATTCTGGCAGCGGGGCTCAAAACAAAGCGCTGCAAGCGTGGAATCGACCACGATTTCCTCGGCAGGAAGAATGACGACCCCGTCGCATCCCAGGGAAATGGCCAGTTCAACCAACTCCTCGAGCTTGGCCTGGTCAATTGAATCCGGAATCGTTCCTTGACTCAGGTTTTCGCCATCTGACCCAGGCATCGGAACCAAGTGGTCGGGATTATAAACCATTGTTCGGCATTCATGGCATCGTCTTTTATGCTCGTCCGACCAGATCTCGATAGTTGCTCCGCATCGGGGACATTGCAAATCCATGGGAATTGTTGACAAGGTAAGGTCAAGCCCGGGGCATTTTAAATAGTCGTTTAAACCCATGAGACTCCTTTCCATTGTTCAAACCATACCAGGAATTCGGCTCGTCTGCATCCCCCAAATGGGGGATAGTCAACCCTAAATTCAATGCCGTTTCCTTAAGCGGAGAGATGTTAAAAAACTTTAAATAAACAATGGGTTATGCTATAATACTACATGCTTTATTGCGGAACAAATCCCACCATAAAAGGAGAAAAAATGATTGAAAATGAGAAGATTGGCATGGAGCTTGATTTGCCACATGTGTGCCACAACTTGTTGAATCTATAAAAAATATCATCCATTCTAATAATTTCCGAGATAGAAACAAAGAAAATCCAAAAGATTTTACTCGAAATAGGCTTTTGCCGTTTCATGAACTCATTTTCTTTTTAATGAACATAAACAACCAATCATATCAAGAAGAACTGGATCGATATTTCCAGGTCCTTCACCATGCCGAGGTTCCAGAACGTATTTTGTATAAAGGAAATTTGTCCAAAGCCCGTGCAAAACTGAAGCATAACGCCTTTATAGAGCTAAACGATCACATGGTGAATTTCTTTTACAATCATTTCAGATCGGAAACGTGGTTCGGATTCAACCTCCTTGCCGTAGATGGCACAACACTCAGATTACCGCGCGAAGCAAACATTGAAAATCATTTTGGTGCCTGGAATCCTACGAGGGGCGATAGAACTTGCCCAAAAGCCAGGAGCTCTCAAATGTTCGATGTGCTCAACAAAATCACTGTCGATGCCATCATCAGCCCCAAAAGTAAAGGCGAAAGGGAGCTAGCAGCAAGACATTTTAAAAAGATCCATCCCAGTGATCTTATCCTTTTGGATCGTGGATATCCTTCTCATTGGCTGTTCGCTCTGATTTTATCAATGGGAGCTAATTTCTGCGCCAGGGTCTCGTACAATCAATGGAAATTGGTTGAAAAGTTCTACCATTCAGGAAAAAAGGAACAAATCGCTAAGATCATTCCCACTCCTCAATCTCTTCGCAAGTCCCATAGAATGGGGATTGATAACAAGCCGATCAAGGTACGCTTTATTCGAGTTGAGCTGGATTCTGGAGAGACAGAAATACTCATCACATCATTGAAGAACATGGAAACGCATCCGCATGAACAATTTTCGGAACTGTACCATCTGCGCTGGCCGGTAGAAGAGGATTATAAAACTTTGAAATACCGCATCCAAATCGAAAACTTTTCCGGTAAGACCTACCGTTCAGTCTATCAGGATTTCCATGCAAAACTATTTTCAAAGAACTTTACAGCAGCCGTGGCCAGCACAACAAAACAACAAATTATTTCAAAATCCAAAAAGCTGAAATATTTACACCAGATAAATTTCACTCAGGCCTTGGCAAAAATGAAGCATACGATTGTTCATATTTTTCATCAAATCATTCCAAAAGTCGTAGAAATTACAGATAAACTCCGTGAAATATTTATCCGAACTACAGAAGCTGTAAGACCCAATAGAAAATTTCCGAGGAGGCACAGAGTCAAATTACAACGCTTTTTCTTTGAGTATAAAACGAATTGCTAAGGAAACGGCATTGTACCTAAGTTAGGCGATTGTCGAGCTTACCGCATATACAAGGCGGATGTCTTTCCGCTATAGTAGGCTATGCGGGAAGACATCCAACGCCGTAGATGCGGTGAGATCTGCAAACCCAATGGGTTTCAAATTTTGGAAGGTAATCATGGCGCATTGCATTATGATTAAAGTAATTTCCATCGAGACCAAAATTTGAAACGCCTAATTTAGGGTTTATTAATGTGATTTTTGATATCTATCATCAATTGGTTGTTGCAAACTTAAAAGGATCAGCATCATTCAAATGTTTAGATGCCTCTCCTGAATAATTTTCATTGTTTTCAAGAGTAAGTTTTTTTACCGGTTTCATTTCATTGAAATCAAGATTCTGAAAGTTTAAATAGACAACATTTGGGTTGAGTATGTTTTCGAAATAATACGTTAACCGTTTATGGTCAGACAGTGTTCTCCATCTTGTAGAAGAAATATTGGGTTCAGTTGGAGATGAAATACCATAAGGAACAGATGCATTTCGTATAACACTGAATACCGTTGGTATTGCGATTTTCGGGTCGTCAGTTTTTGGCACAGCATTGATATAATATGATGCTCGTACGAATCTATCAGCAGCTCGGTTTGTGCCAGGAAGCATTACTGTGCCAGGAATGTCCTTCCAATATGTATTTATCGCAAGTTGTTCCTCATAAATTGGAGAATTTGTCATTGTAACATATGACATATCATGGTGAATTACTAAATTCCCGTCAATATATTCAAAAATAGCATTGTCCCCTGTTTTATCTGAAAGAGACATGTGTATGGTAGTGAATTTATCAGTTCCAGGAATTGCAAAAGAAACTACTGTAAATTCTTCTTTTTGTAGCTCCATTACAGCTTCTTCAACGGTTGCAAAATTATCTAAAACATACTGCAACCATAATGATATTTCCAAGCTGGATTTCATTTTATCAGTTTCTGGGTACTTTGATTCAGCAAGCCACAATAAGTTTCCTGCAAGTCCGGCTTCATTCATTCCATCAGAAGATGCAATATCCCAAGAGCTTGTGACCACACTACCATATTTAGACTTCCAAGCTTTTAAAAATGGTTTTATCTGGCTATTTCTTTCCATCCCCCGAGGGAAAACCCATAAATTTGCTGGAATTTCAGTTTTCCAATCCATGGAACGGGCGGTGATAATTGTACTCTTTGGACCTTGATACACAATTCTTGTACACATAATATTTTAATTATTCCTAAGCCAAATTGATAATTTAAAATGGGTACTTTTTGTATTCACATAACGTTAAATTCACCGGCGAGCTCCGCGAGTCCGGTGCAATGCCGGGCATGCCGTGTCCGTATCGCTAACGATTCGAGAAAGCCAATCCACGAAATCATTACGGTCTACATCGTTTAGGAAAATCTTGCGCCGTTCAATTCCTCGGAAAATGATATGTTGCAGTGCCCCCGGAGCGTCTATTCTGACTTGTCTTGGCATTCTTTTTACCTATAACATTGGCTCAAATTTGGAAACGCGCAAAATCATCCCCGTCCCCACCTGCCCCCATAATAATTTTTACAGATTTATCAATACCTGCTTCTTTTAAAAGAAATTCGATTCCAGTTATCAATGCAGCCTTGCCAAGCTGAATAGAACGGATATCCTTCTGGCTTATAAAAACTTTTGAACCATCCTGTGAAGAACCCGAGACAATTTTATATTGTATTGCCTATGCATAATTTGCCAATTGTTTATCCTGTTTGTCTCTATCATTGTCTGTAATGGGAAAAAGGGGCAGCAACAGACTCAGTTCACCCAGGACCACCTCCTGTTGCAAATCCTGCTCAAATTCATCTTCCAAAAAAATTTTTCCGAAATTCCCATCAAAGACCGGTAAATTCTCTTCTGGTTCCTGCTCTTCATTTCTCGTCGGTAAAGAAGCAATGTTTGATTTGTTGCCCAAAGCTCAATTAAAAATGCCCTGCTGCTGCAATGATTATTACAAAACCGATTATCGACAGACACATGTATAATATACCAACCAGAACAGCTTTATTGTCAACATGGTATATTGATTTATTATGGGTATCGCGAATTTTTCTCTTTATTATTCCTGCCCATAGCCCATAAATAAAAATATAGCTCAAATAAAATACAGATAGTAAAAAAAGCTGAAGTTTCCCGTTTTTTATAGCCACTAGCGCACTGATGAACTTATGACTGAATTCAGAATAATCAATGATATCAATAAGTTACGAATTTTTGGGCGCGCCGTAACCTATTGATATCATTGCAAATATTCTC
This sequence comes from uncultured Desulfosarcina sp., assembly GCA_963668455.2. GTDB lineage: Bacteria > Desulfobacterota > Desulfobacteria > Desulfobacterales > Desulfosarcinaceae > Desulfosarcina. The sequence continues at coordinate 167,852 of CAXXOY010000002.1, read as the reverse complement.
CAAGACTTCGGGGGAAAACGTAAAAAAGCTAATAAATACGGAATGTTAATGTTGCTTGCGAGGCCAGGTTGTGGTATGTTTCTTCTACCACGAAAAAAACACCAAAACCTGGAGGCCTCGCATGTTTATACTACACGACATTCTCAAAAAACTCAAAAGCCAATTCCCACAATCGGGGAAAGCCCAGGAACGTAGTGTTTGGTTCGTATACACGGTCATTGCCATCATCATTCCGTTTACATCGTCAAAAACATCCAATATCCTCCGATGTCTCAAAACGGTGTTCGGATTTGATTGGATAAAAAGGAAAAAGTTCTACACGTTCATGGCCTCTCCAAAAATTCCTTGGACACGGTTATGGCAAACGCTGTGGAAAACGATACCGGAGCCGTTGACCGATGGCATGTTGTTGATAGCCCTTGACGATTGTATCAATCCAAAAACGGGAAAGAAAATATTTGGCTGCGACAAAATTTTCGATCACGCCGCCAAGCAGAACCAATCCAGATATCCATGGGCACAAAACATCGTTGCCGTGGGGCTGTTAAAAAAGATCAAAGGACGGTGGGCCTGTCTACCTTTGAGCTACCGGTTCTATCTTTTGAAAAAAAGCATTAAACGTATCAACCGCAGCCATGGAGTGACGTTGGCATTCAAAAGCAAGCTTGCCATGGCCGCAGAGATGATCGCGGAAATTGCCGAAACCTTTCACCGTATTAAGGTGGTAATCGTCACGGACTCATGGTTCGGTAATAATGGTCTTTGGAAACCGTTGCACGGCAAACTGGGCATATGGGTTAATATGATATCGAGGCTTAGATCGAACAACAATTTGTTTGAACTGCCGGGTCCACATTCCAGTCGACCGGGACGTCCCCGGAAATATGGAAAAAATATCGGCAACGCTACGTCGCTGGCCGTTCGATTTAAATCCCTGGCAAGAGAATACACCGTCAATCTATATGGCCGCGACCGGACCATAGTCGCCTATGACCGGGTTCTTATGCTCAAGACAATCCGTTGCGCGATCAAGGTGGTGTGGGTCTACCGCCAAACCCAGTGGGTAGCGCTCTATTCAACCGATTTAACTTTATCGGCGCAGCAAATTGTCGAGTATTACGGCGCCCGATGGAAGATCGAAGCTTTTTTCAAAGAACTGAAGCGTGACATCGGCAGTGCCGACACTCAAACTCGGCACCCGCAGGCCGTCAGCAATCACCTTCACTTTTGCATGTTGGCGACAACCGTGGTCTGGATCTATGCCTGCCGGATGGAGAAGGCGCCAACACGACGGCATGCTGTCGATGGCCGTAATGGTTTTGCCTTCTCCGATGTTCGCCGGGCTGTTGCAAAAGCTGCGCTGGACAGTAATTTCAATAGGGTTTTCCCGTTGCAGCGAAAATCCGTCGTTAATTCTCTCGTGGAAGTACTACTGCGTATTGCAGCTTAGTAAAATTTAGCAAACTTTAGTAAAAAAAGGATGGCCCATATTAAATTATTCATTACACAGCTCAATAACAGCTAATTAAAATTAATGTAAACCCTATCGTTGCAAAAAAAATGTCCGGCAACGCCGATTATATCTTTACATGAAATTCAGTCTCGCCAAAAGTTCTCATCAATTTGCCGAAATAAAGGCAAAATAGCTCGTGGCTCTCTCCCATATAGAGTTTTTCCAGTTCAAAAGCCCGATTTATCAACCTAAGAAATCCAGATTTTTTAGTCGCAGCCTGATTTGGAATTGTGATGTTTCTATAACCTAATTTTTTTTTTGGGGACCTCTATAGGCATTGCAAATTCAAATTTTTGCGTCCAGTTTATTGCCTTTTTGTTGGCACTATAGTTTGAGTCCAATCTAAAATTCCTTTTTGTTAATTACTATACTAAATTGGAATAGCGGCGCTGGCTGACATTGATTGCGTGGATGTAACGTAGCCGCCGTGAACGTTGAATTCAGGGGCGAGCGGTTCTCAGCAAGAACCAACGCTACTGAACTTTGTTTGTATTATTTTCGACCTTCAATAAAACCACACAGGTCAGCGAGTCCCTTGTAATGATTTGTTATGTTTTTGAAAATACTTTGTTTTTTGCCACAGCAACACGCTGAAAACAACACGTTTACTTTGCCAAAATTATTATTTTTTAGCAAGATTCTTTGCAATATCTCGAATTTATTATTTCAACAACATTCTTTCAAACTGCCCCCATGCAGTTTACAGGCTAATTGAGGAACGCTTTGATGCGAAGTTCAATTATTACTTTCGATACGGCAAGAACAATTCAATGCAGTTAATGCTTTTAATGCTTCTTTACATAAAGGCGCAGCCGCTGAGCCTCGAGCATCGCAGGCTGTTGTACAAGCTTGCTTGTGCAACAGCTGAGAAGCACAGTGGCTCGAGCGGCCTGATAGCCAGAGCGCGAAGCGCGCCGGCCATCAGGTCGTGAAGAGCGAAGCTCAGCGGCTGCGCCTATAGCGCAGAAGCGCGCTAGCGGTTCTGCGCTATCGTTGAGTTGAGGGGCGCGACGACAAGAGCGTCCCTCTCGAACGATTGGTTATGTGTCCTCTTTCACTGTTCCGTTAATATCCAATTCAATTGATTTGCCTTTTTTATACTTTTTTCTAGCAGTATGGTAATCTTCAGCAAGTGTACACCTTTTTAAATTACCATTTTCATGAAGGTTGATATTGGCAAATAAACTGGCTTTGCAGGAAACTCCATTTATAACAATATCGTCGGGTGAAAAAAAGCTTCTCAGTCTGCCACTATCGTAAAAGCCGGTTTGGGTACCTTTGAAACCGCCACTACCGCCACAGGTATACCCTTGGATTTCATAATTATGTGGAAAAGCACATACATACCCAGATTGTTCATCATGATAGGGTAAATGAATCCAAGTATGAGCTGGAAAAAGATTATTATTATGTTTATAATTTGTACTGAGCTGAAATGAAAGCAGTTGCCAATTCTTTTTAAAGTGAATCCAACCTTTTTCGCAGGGGAACCCACCCAAAACCCGATTTTCAGTCATGTAGCCAACGTAGGTTCCCCCCTTTGATTGATGTATCTTATCAAAGTGAATACCGTTTTTTACAACACCATATTCCCAGTTGTTGCACCCAGACAAACACAGGCTAGCAAGCAATGGAAAAAAGAATAGAAAGGCTGCAATTTTTGATTTTTTCATGAAAAATTACACTTCATAATTGTTCGTGATACTAAGAAATCGAACAAAAGCAGAAAAAATAGGGTAACACTTTCTCTTCGACAAACTTAAGGAGAAAGTGAAATGAGTCCACAGGTTTTTACCCAAGAACAGAAGCTTGCTATTATGAAGCATGCCGGCACCGTAGGAATCAAGGAAGCTGCCAAAATTGCCGGTGTTCACTACACAACCGTTTATGACTGGCGCAACAAACTGGCGCATCTCGGTGAAGATGGTTTTCTGGCCTACCAACCGCCTCGCCCAGGTCGAGGGAAAAAGGTCATTTCGAAGGAACAGGAAACCGCCGTGCTGGATTGTTGGAACGCCAATCAGGGATACGGACCGGGTCAGGTAAGAGGACAATTGCGGCGCGGCGGGATCACCATATCAACCCGCAGTGTGCGCAAGATTATGCAGGCCAATGGTTATCGCCCGCGGGATAAACGGCCGGGCAAAGCAAGCGTTCAGCGTTTTGAGGCCAGCCGTCCTCTGGAGCTGTCCCAGATGGACATCCTGGAGTTTTTTATCAACAAGGCCAAGGTCTATCTGATCCTTCTGATCGATGATTTCAGCCGCTTCATTCTTGGCTGGAGACTGTTGGAACAAACCTCTGTCGATGAAGTGATCGCAGTGGTCAGCGACGCGGTAGCACGTTATGGAAAAATGGAAGAACTCCTCACCGACCGAGGTTTCGTATTTTATTCCTGGCGTGGGATCAACCGTTTCGAGAAATATCTGGAGACCGAACGTATCGATCATACCCACGCCAAACCGCATCACCCGCAGACCTTGGGTAAGGTCGAAGCCTGCAATCGGCGGATCAAGCAGGAGCTGATTGCCCAAAAGCATTTTCTCAATTTGCATGAAGCCCGGAACGCCATCGAGGCTTGGACAGACCATTACAACTATCAACGGCCGCATCAGGGGATCGGCGGTTTTCTGGTGCCGGCCGAACGTTTTCACGGCCAGGCCAAAGCGGCGCTTCGTGCCATCGATAAAGGTCTCGACATCACCGATCAGGGAGAGTTATCGTCATTAATTGATCGTAGTGTCATCAACCTGGTGATGAGCCCCGAAGGCCGGTTCACGCTCTACCTTCTGGGACAACCGATTGACCTTAACAGGCGGTGAATTATGTCAACGTCGTTAACTCCTGAAGAAGTGGCCATCGTCATCCGGGCCAGACGCCTTCTCAAAGAAAAAGGCTTGTCACTGGATACCAACGTCAAAGCGCTTTGCAACGAGGTGGGGATATCCCGCAAAACCGGCTATCAATGGGAAAAGCGATTGGATCAGGCATCCCAGGACGAACAATTGCTGAAGGAACTGGCCAATCTGAAGTCTGATCACGAGAAACTCAAGCAAGCCTATGACGATGTATGTTGGGAAAACGAAGGCCGCAAACTTGCCTGGGAGATCCATGAAGTGGACGCGATGATCACCGAAAAAAAAAGCACTATGGCCTGCCGCAAAAAGAAAAAGCGGTAAGCTTTTTACGTGTGTCGGGACGACCGGAACGGCGGGTCGCCCGGGTGCTGGTGGTTCCCGCGAACACACTATTGACCTGGAACCAAGGGTTTGACGAAAATTTGAGGCCGCTGATCATGCCTGAGAAAAGGGGTAAGGCAACCAAAGTCACCGCCGATATGGTTCGGCGCATTGTCGAACATGCCGATGGATATGAGGGTCGGCAAATCCGTCTTAAGGCCTTCGGCGCCGAATTGCGTGAAGCGGGTATCGATCTTTCAAGTAAAACCATCGAGCGGATTTTGATTGCCAATGACCTTTTCAAAGCGAGAGTTCGTAAAAAGCGGCCCGCTTTTTATCAGAGTCTTTGCCAAAATATTCCGAACGGTCTTTTGAGCATTGACGGCAGCCAGGTGATCGTATGGCTCGGAGACAAGCCGTATCCTTTCAATGTGGAGATGTCCGTGGATGTCGCGACATTCGCGCATACCGCCTTCAGTATCGATGACAGTGAAACGGCCGATGCGGTCATCAAGGTTCTTGAAGCCCATCGCCAGGCCTGGGGGGTACCCATAGGCGTTCTGGGCGATTGCGGCAGCGCCAATGAAAGCGCCGATGTGCTAAACTATTTGGAAAAGTTGGATATCAAGAGGGTTCCAGCAGGTCCGGGGAATCCCAAAGGCAACGGAACCGACGAAGGCGCTTTCAGTCAGATGAAAAAAGCATTTGGCCAGATCCGCATCGATATGTCATCGCAGAAAGCCTTGGCCCGCAGTGTGCTGACGGCATTGGTATCCCTCTATATCGGTATGCGTAACCGGCTTCCCGTTCATTCCCCAAAGATGCCGCCCTGCCGGCACATGGCGGCCTCGGTCTCCACCGAACAACGGGCTGCCGAACGTGAACGGCTGGATGTGCATGTAGCGAACAGGAACCATAACGAAACGGACCAGGTACGGCTTGATCGTCTTGATTGGGTGATTGGCCATTACCGCCTTGATCTATCACCCGAGGCACTCAAAAATGCCCGGCGGAGCATCAAGGCATATGATTTGGAAGCTATCCGGCAGACTGAAGATGCGTTTTTAAAAGCAACCCGCCGGAAACCCAGTCGTAAAAACATCGCCTACTTCTTCGGTATTTTGCGAAACATTCAACGCAAGCTCGACGAGGACGCCAAAAGAGACTACTGCCGCCAACGCTACAACCATGAGGTGATGCTTAATTTGGAGCGGCAAAGACAGGAAGAATCGTTCCCGCCGTCGATCGATGCGATCCTCGGTATGTTGGCAAAGGCTGTGATTTACAACGTACGATTTGTTAAAGAACTATCCATCAGAAAGGCCCGAGAATGGACCCTTGAGTTGTTAAAAGCATTCCGTTACCTGGGGCCATTAAAAAAGGAAATGGAAATTTTAATAGACAAAAGGACCGATCTAACCAGTGATCAAAAAACAGAAATGTTGGAACTGTTTTGTCAGTTCCTGAACTGCTACCAACAGAAGTGCGTGTTACCCTGATTTGAGGATTTTGTTCGAATTTTTATTGCCCCATTACACATAATTTTGATAGCACACATAACGGACAAGCTCACCGGCAGCCGGAGCGCAGCGGAGGCTGTCCGGTGGAGCGACGGGTTGTGTGCCGGGCACGGCACGTATTCTAAAGGGTGCGATGAGTCAAGCATACCCTTTGTTGCGAGGCTCATCAAGTCCCAACCCCAGCCCAATGGAGGCGAAGGGGATAGCGGTATGGCAACCGGGTATCCGGCGACGGTGCCTGGGAAGGAGGCCGCCTTGCCACGGCAGGGTACCGCGAACGCATGGGGCGATGAACAAGAATCGAGTCAGGCGGGTTTGGTGGGACGAGCCTGCAACACAAGGCGAAGTCCTCTATCCATCTTAAGCCAAGCACGTATACTCGGCGTCCATGTGCGGAAAGATGCGTGTTCACCCCGGGAGATCTGCCACGATGTCCTTTGACGGACTGACCGAACCGCAAGGGGAGGCCATCACGTGGCAGAAGTCAGCAGAGGGCATAGTAGTCGGCGGAAACGAGCCGGGCCTCCCAATAAGGGAGAAGTATACCCGGAGGTCTCACCCCGACGAAGGCCCGAACGGTACCCGGACCGAATGGTACGGGTAAATGGTCGTGGTGAGTAAGGGTGTTTCACTTACAGGAATAATGCGGCGGCTGCCGAAATTCAGGTAGCGTGTTCACTTCGAAAACCCGGTGGAACCGGTGGGATCACTCACAGCCGGTTTCGTTAGTGCCAGCCGAACCGCCTTGGTACGCGATCCGTATGCCGGGTGGTGTGGGAGGGGGTGACCGCGAGGTCACTCCCTATCCCGATGGGTGCTTTATTTCTGTCTTTTTCCCGAACTGAAAACGCTAAAGCGTATCCGCATCTCCTGACATTATATATTTTTTCCATCTGAAATCAGGACACTGAGAATCACCCGAACGTGAGATATTCATAAGTGCCGACAATGAATTATCATTGCAATTCTCATTACAATCTCTGCTGATTTTTCTGAGCAGGAAAGTCACGTCGGGATATGCCCCGAATCGGACGGAGATATTTTCGGGCGGTGTAAGTTCATCAGGAGAAAAATTCTTCGGCATCACCGTATATTCACTTTTTGAAGTGTTGATCGCAATCCACCCTGAACCGATTCTGACCATGACAAACTGATGGCCGTTTATTGTCATCTCTTTATCCGATTTTTCAAGAGCCCGGTTGTAGTCATCCGATTTGCTGGAGATGACATAACGCATATCTTTCGGATCATCAATCATGCCGAGTGCTTTGACAACTGCAATGAATGCTCTGGCATAATGGGAGCAGCCGAAAGCGGCTTTTGTTCTGATGATCTCGGCGGCGGACGGTGCGAAAAACACATCTGCCGGATTTTTCCCCATATATCGGGAATGCCATGCTTTCAGAATCTGTTTCTGTTCGGAAGACAGTTTCAGTGTAATCAGAAAACCGAGTTTCATTTTGTTCAGTATGTCATAAACAATGTAATCACCCGGTGCTATCTTATTTGCAGAGATTCCTGTCACGGGATCGTTTAAAATTTCGGAAACTTTGAGGAGTAAGGAGAGTCTGTCTTTTTTCGAATAGGATGTGATGATAGGTCTCACTGTACCATCTGCATATTCTCTTATATCTGCTGTCACCTCAATAAGTGGTATGTCCTTTTCCGCCGATGTTCGGACAGGCTGTGAAGCACAGGAAGAAGTGAAACAGAGAATAAGCAAAAGTAAAAAGTAACGGGATGTATCTGATATAAAAATCATAATAAAACTCCTTATCAAAGGTTGCATCTCTGTTTTATGTAAATTGAATTCATCCACCCAACGTTGAATTCAGGGGCGAGCGGCTAAAAGCAAGAACCAACGCTACTGAATTTTGTTCGTAATATTTTTGCCCTTCAATAAAACCGCACAGGTCAGCGAGTCCCTTGTAATGATTTGTTATGTTTTTGAAAATACTTTGTTTTTTGCCACAGCAACACGCTGAAACAACATATTTACTTTGCCAAAACTATTGTTTTTTAGCAAGACTCTTTGCAATATCTCGAATTTATAATTTCAACAACATTCTTTCAAACTTCCCCCATGCAGTTTACAGGCTAATTGAGGAACGCTTTGATGCGGAGTTCAATTATTACTTTCAATACGGCAAGAACAATTCAATGCAGTTAATGCTTTTAATGCTTCTTTACATCTCGCGGTAGGAACGCCAGTTACCCAGCGCCCCCCGCACAGACCCGGACGTGCGGTTTTCCCGCATCCGGTTCCTCGGTTGTACTCGCTTTCGCGTAAGTCGTAGACTTATGCAAACACGCGGTGTTGGCGGTTAACCATTCGCAGCTTCGGTTTGGCTATGCCTAATATTTTAATGGCTTTGTCAAATGCCTTCCAGGTGAAGCTCTTACGTTTGCCACCACGGCGATTCAGCCATTTAAATGCACATCCCATCGCCCAAGAGTAAAAGCGCCATATCGACTCCAGATTACCAGGGATGTTGTAATAGTTGTAATGCCCCTGTAACCGTCGATTCAACGCTTTTATAAATACGCGTCCTTTCAGATGCCGGTTCTCCTTGATCCATTCCTTGACTCGCTTGCAGGCGCTTTGAAGCTTTTTGCGGGCCGTCCGCTGTAGGACCTTAACGGAACCGCTGCTGTCCTTCATCCAGTAGGTTTCGAAACCTAAAAAGACAATTCGCCTTTCCATGCCCGGATGAAAGCGGCTGAACCTTAGCATTGCGGTCTTTTCCGGTGCCACTGCAAGATTGAAGTTGGCCAACCTCTTGGGGAGTTCGCAATAAAACCGCCGGGCTTCATCTCGATATTGAAACGCGCAGATAAAATCGTCGGCGTACCTGAGGATGAACGCACTTCCCTTGCAGTTTATTTTGACTCGTTTTTCGAACCACAGGTCCAGACCGAAATGAAGGTAGATATTTGCCAGCACGGGTGAGACAATACCCCCTTGTGGCGTTCCCGATTCCGGATGGATGATTTTCCCGTCCGTGTCCAGGATACCGGCCTTCAGCCATTTACGGATCAAGTTCAGAAAGGCGGCATCGTCTATTCGTTCACGGAGCATCCGCATCAACCAGTCATGATTGATATTGTCGAAAAAGCCTTTGATGTCGGCCTCCACGACATGCCCATATTTTCCGAACTGGAGGTTGAACTGTAAATCCTCGATCGCCTCTCGGGCGCTTCGGTTGGGTCTGTATCCGTAACTGGTCTCCACAAAGTCCGATTCGAATATCGACGATAGGATCTTGGCGCAGGCCAGTTGCAAAAGCCTGTCCTCAAGCGCCGGAATGCCCAGCGGCCTCTCTTTGCCGTTCTCTTTTGGAATGTAGCATCGCCGCACCAGTTTGGCGCGGTACCGCTTTTGTTTCAGGCGCTCTACCAGTGCGTTGACGTTGGCTTCGAGATTTTCCTCGTAAGCCTGGGCCGTCACTCGATCCACGCCGCTGGCTGCATTCTTGTTCAAATCCGTCCAGCAGCTTAGCAGAAATCGATGGTTCAGACACCGGTACAGGTTCTGAAATCGGTGTTTTGCACTCTCTTTCGACTTAATTGCTATTCCCCGCAGTGAGGTTTGCTCGTATTGCTCCAGCCCTACTTTGTCCGGTACGAGTTTCCTTTGCGGGCTACGTACTTCCGTCAGGTCCTTCCCCATGTAGTGGGCTTTCCCCACCTCTGAGTAGTATGCCTGATAAGACACCCCATCGGCATATAGAGGTCGACTCTCCTCCCACCAGGGACTCAACATTTCAGCACTGTAGTGTACCATTGGTCTTTTCCTGGAACCTTTGGGGCTTCCCGAGTTCTACGATGCATCTCTTCCTGTATGCCACGGCCTGATGACTCCGGCGGACCTCCACATCCTCGCCCATAACGGATGCTTCTGTGTTGCCTTCGGCGCACGTTAAAACCCTCGGCGTCCGCGAGTTGCTCTTTCGAAGCTGTACCAGCACTTCAGGGTGCGCGATCACCCCTACGGCCTACAGAATTCTCTGCCTACGCTTAGCCCATCTTGTTCGATGCTCCTTCTGCATTGGACGTTCAGTGGGGTGAGACCATCCGCGAATGTCACCGGCTTCTCCGGGTCGCGGCTCGTTTCCAGCCGAAAGATTCAGCGTCCAGCACTTACAATGATCAGTGAGTATCTCCGCCATGGACCCAAGGCTCGATACGGGTGGGTGGCTAACCCTTACAGAAAGCCATTACTGGCTCTCCTCCCGACAGGGACTTTCGCCCTGCAAGATGCACCGAGCTTTCCTCGGCGCGATAACGCGGAAATCTGCGGCTTGTCCGCAGAATTTTCTGGTTGGGGAAAAGTGTCAGGAGAATTTCGACATTACAATTTTGCTCCTGAAAATCGTAATGTAACCTCAGAGATGAGCTCTTTTCAAGAAAATCTGTCTGTTATCGTGACTGAAGAATAGTGACAACCCCGATCGGAGTCTCGCCGTAGTCCCTATAACTAATTGTCAATGTAAGAAAAATGTTAGATATCGCTGTTATGATAGCTCCCTTGCCGGCAAAAGGGGAGCGGTATGGAATACAGCAGCGAGGTCAAAATATACAGGAGAAGGAAACCACAGGAAACCTCCCTGTGGAAGCTTCTCGAGCATTACTTTCTCGAGTTCGAGGAGCGCTATGACGATCTCTTTCAGCAGCAGTATGGATTTTATCGGCCGGTAATTTCCCATGTGGTACAGAAATACCTCGAATGCGGTGATCTCAGCGAAGGCTTCGCGCGTATAAAATGCCCGGATTGCCATCACGAATATATTTTAGCATTTTCCTGTCGAGGAAGATGGTTTTGCCCCTCCTGCCATGCCAAGAAGGTGGTCCAGTTCGGCCACCATCTTAAGGAAACTGTTCTTTATCCTGTACCCCACCGTCAATATGTCTTTTCTGTCCCCAAAATCCTGCGCAGATTCTTTTTCTACAACCGTAAACTGCTGGGCAAGCTCAGCCAGTGTGCTGTAAAGAGTTTGACGAAATTCTTCCAGCTTACCCTTTGCAAGAAAACCGGTATTCCGGGAGTCGTCGTTGCCATTCAGACGTTCGGAGATTACGCCCGCTGGCATCCCCATCTCCACGGCCTGGTGGCCGACGGCCTCTTTCTGGAGAGCGGCTATTTTTTTGTTATGCCAAAGGTTGATCTGCGTCCGTTACGTGAGCTGTTTCGTGCTTATGTGCTCAAGATGTTGAAAAAGGAAGGGCTGATAGATGACGCCTTCAAAACAATGATAATGAAATGGCGGCATACCTCGGGATTCAGCGTCCATAATGAGGTCCGGATCAAACCGGACGACGACAAAGGAATAGAAAACCTCTCCCAATACATCATCCGTAATTCCTTCTCTCTGGAAAAGCTGAAGTATGAAGAAGGAGATTCGTCGGTGATTTATCGCTCAAAGATGACGCACGGGAAAAATAAGAAAAACTTCCATGTGTTTTCACCCTTGGAATTTATAGCCGCGATAACGCAGCATATCCCAGAGCCTTATTTTCAGCTGACACGTGTATATGGTTGGTACTCGAATAGAATGCGCGGGGACAGAAAAAAGCAGGAAGAGAGGGAGAAAAAGAAGAGGGCAGACGAGAACGAGGCCACCGAAGACAGCAAAATAATCGATGTCCGTAACTACAAGCCAAAGCGAATACCACAACTGATATGGCGTGAGTGCATCAAAAAGGTGTGGGAAGTTGATCCCCTTACTTGCCCCAGGTGCACTGGTGAAATGCGCATCATCAGTTTCATATATAAGAAGACGGTTATAAAAAAGATTCTCACCCATCTGAATATCTTCGAAGAGAAGAAAAACCAGAGGGCACCTCCGAGATCCACACCTGAATATACCGAGATACCCGAAATCGTTCCTTATGATGACGGTTGGCCTGAGTATGATGAGCCGGTTTTTGATTTTTAAAAACTCAATGGCCGCTAATGGATGCGTTTGTCCAAAATTGGCGGAAATAGCGGTGAGAAGACAGATTTTCCCCATAAGCTGTTGGGAAGTACCTTGAAAAGCACAAAATTGCTTGAAAGGACGGGTGGAAAAGGATAGGTTGCTTGGTGTTGAAGGCAGACGGGGATGAATTTGCGTAAAAGTTAGGGCGGTCTTAAAAAGCGGTGACTTATCACCTGGTCTAACGGTATAGAATTGTATGGTTTTTTGTGTTAACATACTTCGTTTCATAAAAAATAATGGCGCTTTTTTGAGGAAGAAGACAATTCCTCAACACTGGAAGCAACTCTAACATTTAATATTGAGAGGCAAAAATGGATTCAAAAGAAAATGAAACGTTTGATTTAGATCGAAGAAAATTTATGAAATTGAGTGCTGCCACTGCGCTGGGTGTGGCTTCTACCGGTTTGGTCGCTTCAATAGGTAACGTAAGTGCAGCAGTTGAATACAGTGAGGACGCCTTGGCTGCACTTGATAAGCCCCGCACTTTTACAGGTGCTCCAGCAGGTGCGCCTCCGGGGATTCCCAAAGAGTTGTTTGATGATACCGCTCTAATCCCAACACAGGTTTTTGATAACCTCTACTGTATCGGCAGTCGAAGCGTTGTTGCCTGGGTATTAACAACATCCGAGGGAATTATCATAATCGACTCCATGTGGGATAATCGAGATGGAAAACTGATTATTGATGGCATCAAAGAGCTTGGTTTAAATCCCGCGGACATAAAAAAAATTATCTTAACCCACGGTCACGGGGACCACTATGGGGGAGCTCAATATATCAAAGACCAAACCGGTGCAGAAATACTCCTGGGAAAAACCGATATCGGCTTTATGAAAGCTGTCAGTGTGGGGGCCAACGGTCCCCGTTCGCCAAAACCCAGTACCGTTACCCCTATGAGTGATGGTGATACCATATTATTGGGCGATACAACCGTGACAGTTGTCGATACTCCAGGTCATACTCCCGGGTGTATGTCTCTGATTTTCCCTGTAAAGCAGAATGGTAAATCCTATACAGCAGCGCAGTGGGGTGGTACTGGCGCTCCAAGGGGTCTCAAAGATAAATTGACCTATCGAAAATCCATTGACTCTTTTGAGGAAAAAACGAAGGCTGCCCATGCAACGGTTAAAGTCAATGCGCATCTCTTCGTTGACGGCGGCTATGAAAAGCTTGACGCAGCGAGGAATCTTAAGCCTGGAAGTGAAAATCCCTGGGTAATCGGCGAAGAGGGACTTGCGGCCTACTATGATGGTTTACGTAAGATGATAGAAGGAGCTATTGCAAAACAGCAAGGATGATCGTAAGGGAGCCAGTTCTGACTTCTTTCAAAAGCACTTATAGAATGCGATGGTAGTGATTGTGGCGGCGATCGTATTTTCACTCGCATTCTATAAGCAACAAAAGCTCTTCCCGATATGTTTACATAAATAGGCAGTTGTTAGCACTCTTGCCCATGCGTCCACTGGTCTTGACATATTTACCGTGGACCAATGGTGTAAGGACTGGAATTTTCGGGATTGTCAATGGCAATGTCAATGAGGTAAACGCGCAAGGTGCTGACGGCGAGTGATGGGGAGCCAGGTCCTGGCAGTGGCAGGGCACAAAGGGATCGGAGCTTTCCCTCAATTTCTTTGAGCCCCGGCTTTTCCAACAAGGCCACACGCAGTTTTTCAACTTCGGCAGTCGTCTGGTCGACAACCGTACGCCGGTTGACGACATAGGCTATTCGACGTGGCACCTTGTCCGGGTAAAGCGCAAGGGAAATAAGCCAGATCGTGACAATTGATGTCTTGCCAAGGCCGGTGGGAATATTGGTGGATGCCGGGATTTGGCCAATCGAGAATTTTTCATAAAGCGCGATTTGCCACGGAAAGGGCCGGTTGCCCGTAGCGGTATAAAAGAGATCGGTAAAAAGCATGGTCACTCAGTCCTCTGTTATTTGATTTTTTTGGAAAAAAAATTCAATTCTCATATAGCGACACAGCAAAATTCCATGTGTTAAAATTTGATCCAGGGACAATTCCAGAGCCTACAGGATTTTTTCATATCAAAGGTGCTCGGACATCCAGGTTCCCAGGTAAAAAAAAATTATTGAGGCCAATAGGGCATTTTATTTACCTATATATACGGCCTTCATTCTGGCGATTTCCGATTGAATTTCCTCCCGTAGCTCCAAGGGAGCGATGACCTCGCAGTCGGCGCCGAATTGCAGGATATGCATTTTGATTTCCCGGAAATCGGCGGCGGGCAGGGTCAGTTCCACCCCGCCGGTGGGTAGTTCTTTGAGGGTTTGAGATGGATGCCACCTTTGCTCGCGTATCCAGCGGGCGCGAAAGGGGGTGAAGCGCAGGGTGACCAGTGTGGTGTCATCACCGTGGAAAAGGCCGAAAGCATTTTGCAGCAGGGGGCGCCAGGCGCTTTCGGGTTTGGGTACGAAGCTCTCATCCAGTGTGGCCAAGTCCATCATGCGAGCCAAATAGAAATTGCGCCAGCCTTTACGCATACGGCACCAGGCTATCAGTACCCATGAAGCGTTATAGTGCATCAGGTGGTGGGGTTCGACCTCCCGGTGGGTTGTGGTGTCGGTTTGAGGGGAACGATAGTCGAAACGGACCATCCGGTGTCTGAGCAAAGCCCAGGCAACGCGGCGGAAGGTTTCCTCCTGGGCCGGTGAATAACCATTCCAGACAGCTGAAAAAGCCTGCTTGGTACACTCACAGGATAGACCAGCGGGCGTTTCGGCGGCAAAAATCTTGTCCTTGAGGTAGGGCAACTCGCGGCTGATGTAACCGCCCGCGCTCTGCGCCAGCAGCTGGCCGGCAGCGAGCAGGCACAACACCTCATGCTGGCTGGCCGGTAGGCACGGCAGCTCGTATACATCATCGGTGTAATAATAGCCTCTTTTAGGAGGGTTATATTCCAGAGGTGCGTTGAAACGATCTCGCAGACAATCGATGTCCCGCTGGGCGGTTTTGGTGGAAACGTTGAAATGTTCCGCCAGATGAGTTGCATTGGGATGGCGGTTATTTTTTGCCCTTTCATGAAACCAGAACACGCGCTCGAGCTTGGGAAACGTCAACATGAGTGTCACCTTCAATTTGGGCTGAATAGAGCAAAGTCATCCTCCATGGGGCCGATATGGTAAAAATGGAAAAACAATAAGTTATGAGGATAC
This sequence comes from uncultured Desulfosarcina sp., assembly GCA_963668455.2. Taxonomy (GTDB): domain Bacteria; phylum Desulfobacterota; class Desulfobacteria; order Desulfobacterales; family Desulfosarcinaceae; genus Desulfosarcina. The sequence goes on along the minus strand of CAXXOY010000002.1, from coordinate 152,487 downwards.
AAAGACAGTCGTTTGTTGCGCCGCTGTCATATAAAAAACGGGAACAGGGGCCAGCCCAATAGACAACCTGCTGGTGTCATAGCATAAGGAGCAATGTTGCCGCTTTTGAAGCTCGATAGAATATCAATGAAACTCTTTTTTTACTCAAAAAAAGCATGAAAAACAAGAGAAACCGATCAGGTGAGAAAACTGGGTTAAGCATATCCTGCAATGGCGGGAATAACGTCATGCCGGACGCTATCAATCTGGTCGCCGGCAGAACCGGACAGGAATACAGCTTTCGGAAAAACAGAAAAGGCGCATTCCGGCAGGATCGCTTTTTACGCACGGATCCGCGTCGGTATCATTTTTGTCAAGAATTGATGTATCTCAATATGGAGGTAGTCGTTCCAGGGATGATCTGAGAAAATGAGCTTCACCCAACAAGCTCCTTTTCGTTTCCTTTGCCGTTTTCGAGTTGAGCGATGGATTCAATCAGCCATCTGGTGTTTTTGGGTGAACGTAATAGATAGGCTGTCTCTTCAAGAGATTCATATTAAATCAAAAATTCAGAATTCTTCCACCCCATCACTCCTGAAACAACTCACCTCCGTCCGAGCCATAAACCCGTTGCCTGGCCCTGGCCGCCGACATGAGTGGGGCAACCCTAACGTCCACATAATCGTAGACCTTGGCGGTTTTTTTATGATCCGAAGGGCGCAGAATCCGCCCCAGGTACTGCATGACCCGCCCGGAAAAGCGGATCGGCGTGGCTAAAAACAAAGTGGAGAGATCCGGGCAGTCGAACCCTTCGCCGATGAGCTGCCCGGTGGCAATCAGCACATTGACCTTGCCCTGGCGCAGCCTTTCCATCACCTTCTTGCGTTCTTCATTGCTCAGATCACCGGTTAACAGATCGCTATACAGGCCATGCTTGAAACGCAGGATACCCTGGAGCGTTTCGCAATGCTTCTTGCGGTCGGAAAGCACCAAGCCGATGCCCTCCCCTTCCCTCGCCTCCTTGACCACATCCTCGGCGATCAACCGGTTGCGCATGTCATCGCAGGTGAGTTCCGAGAGCATGCGCGAGTACTCGTTGATCGGATCGATGTAGGGTTCGAAAGCGGTGGGGCGAAAAATAACATCCGCCTTCAGAATGTGCCCGGCCTGTTCCAATTGGGCCTTGTCGACCTCGTGGTTCACATCCCCCAGGTACCAGAAAATCAGGCGTGAGAGTTTGTCCCGTCGCCAGGGGGTTGCCGACAGCCCCATAAGATACTTTGAATCGAATGCTTTAACCGCTTCAGTAAAGGTCCGGCTGGGCGTACGGTGGCATTCGTCAACGACGACATGGCCAACCCGGGCCGCCATCTCATCGGCCATACGATACAGCGTTTGCACCAGGGCTACGGTTATTTTCTCGCCAATCTTTTTTTTGCCGGCTCCCAAAAGCCCCACCTCGCCGGCGGGAATCCCAAGAAAAGTTTCAATTCGGTCAATCCACTGATGGGCAAGATCCTTGGTGTGAACAACCACCACGGCGGGTTGGCGACGTCTGGCGATCATATAGAGCCCCATGACGGTTTTACCGCTGCCCGTTGGCGCGGAAAGCGTTCCGAAATCCCGTTTCAGCATGGCCTCCACGGCCTGGGTTTGGAAAGGCTTCAAGGTGCCGGTAAAGGCAAAATCAATTTCCGTCAGGGTGCGCCGCGTATCATCCAGGGCATAAGGCACCTGCTCCCGTTTGAGCTGAAGCAGTAACTGGCGGGCATAGCCGCGGGGGATGACAATGCCGTTTTTACCAAACCGCCGATAAAACCGCAGGGTTTTCTTTGTGCCGCGATTCCAGCGGCCCATGCGCTCGTTTTCCAGCCATTTGGGATTGAGCATTTTAAAGCGCTCGGTAAGCTGCTCCATCAGCCCCTCGGGCACGTGATTGAGCTTAAGGCTGGAACCGATGGTGATGGCAAGCTCACCTTTTACACGAGTGTTTTTTTGCACAATGACCGCAGCCCTATTGTTGAATAAAGTACAGGGCAATGGGAATCAGCAAAACGATGACAACTATGATTCCGGGAGGCGTGAGATAAGGTGCGTACCACGGCTTGCGGGCAATCTTGGCTTTCCTGACCTCCTTAAGAAACCAGTTGCCGAGCAAGAACGCCGCAAGAAGAATAGGGATGGCTTTAAGCATATTCATCGGTTATCTTTTTTCTCCATTTGGCTTTGAGCGCAATCGTTAATCACTGGGCGCCGGATCAAATCCGGCATGACGAAAATAGCGACCTAAGTATCGAGACCAAAATTTGAATCGCCTAATTTAGGAACGAATAAAATTCAATCGAGTCCGGATATTACGCCAAAGCGATTCTCCGTGTCAAAGTCATAAATTCGATTTTTACCCCCTATCGGGAAAAAGCCAGAATCAATGTTCTCCAAATAGCCCCGATAACCCCGAACAACCGGGTGACCTGAACCGAAACCTTGCTGAAATACCAGTCCACCGCGTTGCTATATACATCTTGAGGATTAAAATGTTGGCTTGCACGCCTCTTCATGAATGAACGTCATTTATGTCAGACCGGCACCGTTTGCCAAAGCTGCAAATCGCGTCCGCCTCGCCGCAAACGTTATAATTGTAATGGGGCAATAAAAATTCGAACAAAATCCTCAAATCAGGGTAACACGCACTTCTGTTGGTAGCAGTTCAGGAACTGACAAAACAGTTCCAACATTTCTGTTTTTTGATCACTGGTTAGATCGGTCCTTTTGTCTATTAAAATTTCCATTTCCTTTTTTAATGGCCCCAGGTAACGGAATGCTTTTAACAACTCAAGGGTCCATTCTCGGGCCTTTCTGATGGATAGTTCTTTAACAAATCGTACGTTGTAAATCACAGCCTTTGCCAACATACCGAGGATCGCATCGATCGACGGCGGGGACGATTCTTCCTGTCTTTGCCGCTCCAAATTAAACATCACCTCATGGTTGTAGCGTTGGCGGCAGTAGTCTCTTTTGGCGTCCTCGTCGAGCTTGCGTTGAATGTTTCGTAAAATACCGAAGAAGTAGGCGATGTTTTTACGACTGGGTTTCCGGCGGGTTGCTTTTAAAAACGCATCTTCAGTCTGCCGGATAGCTTCCAAATCATATGCCTTGATGCTCCGCCGGGCATTTTTGAGTGCCTCGGGTGATAGATCAAGGCGGTAATGGCCAATCACCCAATCAAGACGATCAAGCCGTACCTGGTCCGTTTCGTTATGGTTCCTGCTCGCTACATGCACATCCAGCCGTTCACGTTCGGCAGCCCGTTGTTCGGTGGAGACCGAGGCCGCCATGTGCCGGCAGGGCGGCCTCTTTGGGGAATGAACGGGAAGCCGGTTACGCATACCGATATAGAGGGATACCAATGCCGTCAGCACACTGCGGGCCAAGGCTTTCTGCGATGACATATCGATGCGGATCTGGCCAAATGCTTTTTTCATCTGACTGAAAGCGCCTTCGTCGGTTCCGTTGCCTTTGGGATTCCCCGGACCTGCTGGAACCCTCTTGATATCCAACTTTTCCAAATAGTTTAGCACATCGGCGCTTTCATTGGCGCTGCCGCAATCGCCCAGAACGCCTATGGGTACCCCCCAGGCCTGGCGATGGGCTTCAAGAACCTTGATGACCGCATCGGCCGTTTCACTGTCATCGATACTGAAGGCGGTATGCGCGAATGTCGCGACATCCACGGACATCTCCACATTGAAAGGATACGGCTTGTCTCCGAGCCATACGATCACCTGGCTGCCGTCAATGCTCAAAAGACCGTTCGGAATATTTTGGCAAAGACTCTGATAAAAAGCGGGCCGCTTTTTACGAACTCTCGCTTTGAAAAGGTCATTGGCAATCAAAATCCGCTCGATGGTTTTACTTGAAAGATCGATACCCGCTTCACGCAATTCGGCGCCGAAGGCCTTAAGACGGATTTGCCGACCCTCATATCCATCGGCATGTTCGACAATGCGCCGAACCATATCGGCGGTGACTTTGGTTGCCTTACCCCTTTTCTCAGGCATGATCAGCGGCCTCAAATTTTCGTCAAACCCTTGGTTCCAGGTCAATAGTGTGTTCGCGGGAACCACCAGCACCCGGGCGACCCGCCGTTCCGGTCGTCCCGACACACGTAAAAAGCTTACCGCTTTTTCTTTTTGCGGCAGGCCATAGTGCTTTTTTTTTCGGTGATCATCGCGTCCACTTCATGGATCTCCCAGGCAAGTTTGCGGCCTTCGTTTTCCCAACATACATCGTCATAGGCTTGCTTGAGTTTCTCGTGATCAGACTTCAGATTGGCCAGTTCCTTCAGCAATTGTTCGTCCTGGGATGCCTGATCCAATCGCTTTTCCCATTGATAGCCGGTTTTGCGGGATATCCCCACCTCGTTGCAAAGCGCTTTGACGTTGGTATCCAGTGACAAGCCTTTTTCTTTGAGAAGGCGTCTGGCCCGGATGACGATGGCCACTTCTTCAGGAGTTAACGACGTTGACATAATTCACCGCCTGTTAAGGTCAATCGGTTGTCCCAGAAGGTAGAGCGTGAACCGGCCTTCGGGGCTCATCACCAGGTTGATGACACTACGATCAATTAATGACGATAACTCTCCCTGATCGGTGATGTCGAGACCTTTATCGATGGCACGAAGCGCCGCTTTGGCCTGGCCGTGAAAACGTTCGGCCGGCACCAGAAAACCGCCGATCCCCTGATGCGGCCGTTGATAGTTGTAATGGTCTGTCCAAGCCTCGATGGCGTTCCGGGCTTCATGCAAATTGAGAAAATGCTTTTGGGCAATCAGCTCCTGCTTGATCCGCCGATTGCAGGCTTCGACCTTACCCAAGGTCTGCGGGTGATGCGGTTTGGCGTGGGTATGATCGATACGTTCGGTCTCCAGATATTTCTCGAAACGGTTGATCCCACGCCAGGAATAAAATACGAAACCTCGGTCGGTGAGGAGTTCTTCCATTTTTCCATAACGTGCTACCGCGTCGCTGACCACTGCGATCACTTCATCGACAGAGGTTTGTTCCAACAGTCTCCAGCCAAGAATGAAGCGGCTGAAATCATCGATCAGAAGGATCAGATAGACCTTGGCCTTGTTGATAAAAAACTCCAGGATGTCCATCTGGGACAGCTCCAGAGGACGGCTGGCCTCAAAACGCTGAACGCTTGCTTTGCCCGGCCGTTTATCCCGCGGGCGATAACCATTGGCCTGCATAATCTTGCGCACACTGCGGGTTGATATGGTGATCCCGCCGCGCCGCAATTGTCCTCTTACCTGACCCGGTCCGTATCCCTGATTGGCGTTCCAACAATCCAGCACGGCGGTTTCCTGTTCCTTCGAAATGACCTTTTTCCCTCGACCTGGGCGAGGCGGTTGGTAGGCCAGAAAACCATCTTCACCGAGATGCGCCAGTTTGTTGCGCCAGTCATAAACGGTTGTGTAGTGAACACCGGCAATTTTGGCAGCTTCCTTGATTCCTACGGTGCCGGCATGCTTCATAATAGCAAGCTTCTGTTCTTGGGTAAAAACCTGTGGACTCATTTCACTTTCTCCTTAAGTTTGTCGAAGAGAAAGTGTTACCCTATTTTTTCTGCTTTTGTTCGATTTCTTAGTATCACGAACATATAATAGCATGATATCATTCGATAATTGTTTCACGTGAAAACACATTGGGTAGTAGTTGAAGCTTACCTCATATACTAATTGTGCTTTTATTTTGGTATGATTATCAACGCATTGCCAAATTCCTTGTTTCATTCCCTAAGGCTGTGCAATATTGGACAGGTATCGGGCGATTGCCGATCACACCGTCATTACAACCACCCCTTCGCCGTGAGGCGCGTTTAAGTCAGGAAACCGTATCATGAAGACCATTGCCGCTTTTTTTCGTTTTCTGGTGGGCCGTCTGAGCTACGAGCCGCCGCCCTGGATGAGCGCCATTAACCTGTTTCGTCGCCGAAAGCCGTTTGTTTTCTGGTTTTTGATTTTCATTTTTGTCTCTCTGGCCGTTGGCGCCGGCTATTATCTTCAACAGCCCGGGCCGGTTATGGTTATTGCCAGGATGATCGCGCCTGAACCGCCGTCCGATGGAGTCGATCCCCAGCCCGATGACCTTTTGGTGGTTTTCGATATAGACCCGCAAAGTCTCGATCTGGATTCCGGGCCAGACGATGTTCCGCCAAGCGTTGCCCGCATCGATCTGATCGAAAAGGACGTCGAGGGGATTACGCTCAATCCGCCCATGCCGGGCCGCTGGCAATGGGCGGATGATCGCACCCTGGTTTTCTCGCCGGAGCGCCTGTGGCCGGCCGGTACCCATTTTTCCATCGATTTTTCGCCGCGTGTATTCAAGCCGAAAACACGCCTTAAAAAAATAAAATACGGCTTTGACACGCCGGCCTTCGAAGCCTCCATAGAAGACCTCACCTTTTATCAGGATCCCACGGACAGCGCCGTGCGCCGGGTGGTGGCGACCCTGTTTTTCTCTCATGCGGTTGACGAAAAGAGCCTCGAAAGCAGTATTTCCATGGCCATGCGGCCATCTGGTGCCGGTCTCGACACCCCGGCCACGTCCGTAAAAACCAGCATCACCTATGATGAACAGAAAAGACGGGCTTTTGTCCAGTCCGCCCCGCTGGAACTGCCGCCTCAGTCCAGAATCATGCGTTTGACCGTGGCGTCGGGGGTCCTGGCGGCGGTCGGCGGCGAACCGACGATGAAGGAGATCGACGACACCGTGGTGGTCCCCGACCAATACAGTTTTCTTAAAATCACCGATGCCGAAGCAATCATCGTCAACAATGATCATGACGTGCCCGAACAGGTGATTCATCTTGGCTTTACCGACGCCATCGCCGCCGATGATCTTTCCGCCAAACTAAAGATCTACCTTTTGCCAAAAATCAACCCGCACCGTAAAAAAGAGCACTGGAACAGTGTCCGGGATGTCACAGACCAGGATTTGGCTGCCGCAGAAATCGTCACGCTGCGGCCCCTGCCCAACCCGCGAGACGCCTCAACGGACTATAATTTCGTTATCGACGTTCCGGAAAAGCGATATCTATATCTGCGCATCGATCCGCAGCTCGCCTCGGTCAACGACTTTATCCATGCCGATTTTTACGATGCCCTGCTCTTTTCGCCGTCCTATCCCAGGCAGGTAACGCTGGCCGGGGACGGTGCCGTGCTCACGGCATCGGGACGCCAGCACCTGGGCGTCATGGTACGTGGCTTGACGTCGATTCGCGCCACGGTCGGGCGTCTTTTGCCCGATCAGATCACCCATTTGATCACCCAGACCGACGGCGACATCCGTGATCCATCTTTCGTCAACCCCAATTTTTCCGAAGAAAATATCGCCGACATCACCCACACCATCGTGGACCTGAAACCAGTCCATCCCGGGCGGGCCGCTTACACATCCCTGGATATGTCCGCCTACCGGAAGGGCGCTGAAAACGGTTACGGTCTGTTCTTCGTGTGTGTGCAGGGTTGGGATAAAGAAAACAGCCAGCCGGATTTCGACGCGCTGGACCGGAGGCTGATCCTGGTCACTGACCTGGGCCTTCTGGTCAAGAACAACACCGATGAAAGCCATGAAATTTTTGTTCAGTCTTTTCAAACCGGAAAACCGGTGGCAGGGGCAACGGTTCAGCTGCTGGGGAAGAACGGCCGCCCGTTGTTCAAACGGACAACGGATGCCGATGGCCACGCCGCCATTCCGGCCACCACGGATTTCAATAACGAGCGCCAGCCCAGTGTCTACCTGGTTACGTCCGGGGACGACACCGCTTTCATTCCCTTCGAGGGCTTTTCGCGGCAAATCGATACCACGCGTTTCGACGTGGGCGGCATATCCGACGATAAAAGCCAGGGATCGCTGACCGGATTCATCTTTTCCGACCGGGGCATCTATCGCCCCGGCGAAACAGCCCATTTGGGCATGATCGTCAAGAAAGCCCCTCTGGACAACATCAGTGGTATCCCCCTGGAGGTGGTGATCCGCGGACCTCGGCACAAAACAGTCAAATCAGAAAAGATCCAATTGCCTGAAAAAGGGTTTTTCGATTTGGCTTTTGACACCGACGCCACGTCCGCCACCGGTCGCTACCGGGCATCCCTCTATCTGGTGCGCGACGACAATCGGCGCGGGCGTCATCTGGGATCGACCACCTTCACGGTGGAGGAATTCGTGCCCGACACCATGAAGATCGCCAGCACCCTCATCGAGGCGCCGGCCCGCGGCTGGGCCACCGCCAATTCGATTACCGCCCGGGTTACCCTGACCAATCTTTTCGGCACGTCGGCCGTCGGCCATCGTGTTCAGCCAATGGTCACCATCCGGCCGTCCAGTTTTTATTTCAGCGACTATGCCGATTACATTTTCACCGATCCGTTGCGGGACGACGATAAACCGTCCCTAAGCATGGACGAAGCCCTGGCGCCGGAAACGACCGACGAACAAGGTCAGGTGCAAGTCACGATTCCCCTGGACCGCTTCAGCGGCGGAACCTATCAGCTTGATTTTGTTGCCGAGGGGTTCGATGCCGCCGGCGCCCGCAGCGTCAAAACCGCCAACAGAACCCTGATTTCTCCCCTGCCCCACCTTGTCGGCGTAAAGCCGGACGGCAACCTGGGCTTCATCCACGCCGGGGCCGATCATCATTTATCCTGGATCGCCATCGGCTCGGATCTGACGCCCATCGCCCTGGATAATCTGACCCTCACGCGGATTGACATCCAGCACGTTTCCACGTTGGTCAAACAGCCCAATGGCACCTTCGCCTACCAGAGCGTGGACCGCGAGGAAAAAATCGACAGCCGTCCCTTTGCCATTGCCTCTGAGGGCAGCGTCACCGCTCTGGTTACCGACACCCCGGGCGACTGGGCCCTGGAAATCCACGATGCCCAAGGCATTCGTCTGGCACGGATAACATACGCGGTGGTCGGCCACGGCAATCTGACCGGAAGCCTGGAAAAAGACGCCACCCTTGAATTAAAACTTGAAAAAAGCGATTACCGGGCCGGTGAAAAGATCAACCTGAGTATCACCGCGCCATACACGGGGTCGGGCCTGATCACCATCGAAAGCGACCGGGTGCACGCCTATAAATGGTTCGAAACAGACACCGAGAGCAGCCTGGAATCGATCCGGCTTCCAGAGGGTTTGGAAGGCAATGCCTACGTCAGTGTCGCTTTTCTGCGCGACGCCGCCTCCAAGGAAATCTTCACCAGCCCTTTGAGCGTCGCCGTGGCCCCAATCTCCATCGACCGCGGCCGGCGGCAGCTGGACGTGGCACTGGACCTTCCGGATCTCGTGAAGCCGGGGGATACGCTTCCCATCGGTTACCGGGTTTCCAAACCGTCGCGGATCGCCGTCTTTGCCGTTGACGAAGGCATTTTGCAGGTTGCCCGCTACCGAACGCCGGATCCTTTGGGGCACTTCATGCGCAAACGCGCCCTGGGGGTAACCACCCTGCAGATGCTGGACCTGGTTTTACCGGAGTATAAGATTCTCCGCGAATTAATGGCCAGCGGCGGCGGAATGATGAAAGCGGCCCTGGCCGCGGGAATCAACCCCTTTGCCCGGCAACTCGACAAACCGGCCGTATTCTGGTCGGGGATTGTGGATGGCGGTCCGGAAATGCGCACAATTGATTTCAACGTACCGGACAGCTTTTCCGGAAACCTGGTGGTCATGGCCGTGGCCGTATCCGACGATGCCGTGGGTGTGGCCAGGACCGGTACCCTCGTTCGCGGACCCTTTGTGCTGAGCCCCGGTGTGCTTTTGCAATGTGCCCCGGGCGATACATTCACCGCCATGGTCGGCGTGGCCAATCTGGTGGAAGGGTCGGGCGAAAAGGCGCCGGTTTCGGTAAGTGTGAAGACCTCGGACAACCTGTCCGTGGTCGGCGAGAAAACCCAAGGCGTGACCATCGACGAAGGCGGCGAGGCCCGCCTGGCATTCACGATAAAAGCCGGCCCGGCCCCCGGCGCGGCCGGCATAACCTTTACCGCCGCCCTGGGCAATGAGACCGGCGAACGCGTGGCCACTCTGAGCATTCGCCCGGCCATGCCCTATCTCACCACCTTTGCCGGCGGTTATGCCAATGATGGCAAGGCCCGTGTAACTCTTACACGGAAGCTGTTCGATGATCTGGCCGAGCAGCGGGTTTCGGCCTCCGGCAGTCCATTGGTGCTGGTGGATGCCCTGACCGCCTACCTGGCGCATTTTCCCCATGGCTGCACCGAGCAGGTGGTCAGTCAGGTTTTCCCTCTGGTTGGTCTCATGGATCATCCCGCCTATGGCGACGCCCGGGGCGATATTGAAAAGCAAATCCATGCGCTGGTGGATCGGCTGCGCGAACGGCAGCAGTCAGACGGCGGTTTCAGTTTCTGGCCAGGTGGCGATGGGTCGGCCGATTTTCCCAGCATCTACGCCATGCATTTTCTCATTGAGGCCGGCAACCACGGATTTGCCGTACCTTCCGCGATGCTGAAACGGGGCAATGCGTTCCTGCGCAGCGTCGCCACCCGCGACGCATCTGATATGGCAATGGCCGGCCTGGTGGCCCGGGCGATTTATTTGCTCACCTGCCAGGGAGATACCACCACCAACCTCCTTGTCCACCTCCAGGAGCAACTGGAACAAAGGTTTACCGTATCGTGGCCGAATGATCCCATGGCCATTTACATGGCCGCCACCTATGGTTTACTTAAAATGGACGATGACGCCCAGCGGCTGGTGAAAAACTTCACTCCCGGCGAGGATGCAACCGAGCCTACCGATTTTGACGGCCCGTTGGCTTGCGAAGCCCAGGTGCTTTACCTGCTCAGCCGTCACTTCCCCGAGGCGGCGAAACGTTCGGGCGGCGAAGCGGTCATGCGCCTGGTCGAGCCGATTTTTCGCGGCGAGACCAACACCATTGGTGCCGGTTACGCGGTTTTAGCCCTGAGTGAATACGGCCGCATTGATTCCGACACCGTCAAACAGGACCCCATCAAGTTCACCATGACCCATGCGGACAAGCGGGAAACAGAGCTGACGGCAACGCCATCGCCCTTCCCCATCGCCACCTATGTCGGTGACGCCGATGCCGTTGCCATCGATGGCAACGGCCCGCTGTTTTACATGAATGTCCAGTCGGGATTCAATCGCACCCTTACGGAACCCCCGCTTCGCGAAGGTATGGAAATCCATCGCGATTTTCTGGATGTGGATGGATCGGTGCTGACCGCTTTCAGCCAGGGCCAGGAGGTCACGATACGTCTGCGAGTACGCAGTCTTGGAAAGGGGTGGATCGACAATGTTGCCATAACCGATCTTTTGCCGGGCGGTTTCGAGATCGTGCGCGACTCCGTGCCCCGGCGGGCCGGCGACTGGCAAACCGATTATGTAGATGTGCGCGAAGATCGGGTGGTTTTTCACGGAAGTATCGATAGCCGCGTCCGTGAGCTGAAGTATCGAGCCAAGATCACGGCCGCGGGGACCTTTATCTCTCCATCGGCCACGGCCGAATCCATGTACGATCCAACCCTCAAAGCCCGCACCACGACGGGCGAGATCAAGGTCAACCCGGCGCCGTGAAGCGTGTTTCGCTCATTTTAGCGGCGGCCCTGGCAACGGTGGTCGCCGCTTGGCTTTTCTGCCCACGGCCGGACCTGGACGAATTCTGCCCCCATTCGCAAGTATTCTTCGACACCAACGATCGCCTGCTGCGCCTCACCCTGGCCGCCGACGAACGCTACCGTCTGCACTGCGCGCTGAACGACATCTCGCCGCAGCTTGTCGAGGCCACCTTGATGTATGAGGACCGAAATTTTTACGACCATCCGGGCGTGGACCTGCCGGCTCTGGCGCGGGCCGCCTGGACCACTTACGTCCGGCGCTCCCGGCGGGTGGGCGCGTCCACGATTACCATGCAGGTGGCCAGACTGCGCTGGCGTCTTCACACCAGTACCATCGGCGGCAAACTGCACCAGGTTCTGCGCGCCCTGCAGCTCACCCGCCATTTTACCAAGGCCCGCATCCTGGAGGCCTATTTCAATCTGGCCCCATACGGCGGCAACATCGAAGGCATTGCCGCGGCCAGCAGGATCTATTTCGACAAGCCGCCGGACCGGCTGAGCCTGCCCGAGGCCCTCACCCTGGCCGTGGTGCCCCAGAATCCAAGCCATCGTAATCCAGCCGCCGAGACCGGTCTTGGACATCTTCAGGTCGCACGCAAAAATCTATTCGAACGGTGGACCGCGGTTCATCCCGAGGACCTGAAGCTGGCCGGATTTTTTCAGCAGCCCCTGGCCGTTCGCCGTCCGAACCGGCTCCCCTTTCTGGCCCCCCATGCCGTGAATCATTTAATAGGTAAAGGATTGCCGCAAGACAAACAATCCATTCGCACCACGATTGACCTGAACCGTCAGCGAACCCTGGAAACGCTGGTGAAACAATACGTCACCCGGCGCTCGGCGGAAGGGATCGTCAATGCCGCGGCCCTGGTTTTGAACCACCAAACCATGGCGGTCACGGCCCTTTGCGGATCAGCCGATTTTTTCGATGACGCCATCCAGGGCCAGGTCAACGGCACTGCCGCCAGGCGCTCTCCCGGTTCGGCCCTGAAGCCGTTTATCTACGCCATGGCCATGGATCGCGGGCTGATTCATCCCATGAGCCTGATGAAGGACGCCCCCAGGCGCTTCGGCGGATTCACGCCGGAAAATTTCGACCAGCGCTTCCTCGGGCCGGTGTCGGCTCACGACACATTGATCCTGAGCCGCAATCTGCCGGCGGTACGCTTGCAGGTCAGCCTGGGCGAACCCGGGTTTCACGATTTTTTAAAGCGAGCCGGTATCGGCGATTTAAAGCCGGCGACACACTACGGTCTTTCCCTGGCCTTGGGGGGCGCGGAAACAACCATGCTGGAACTGTCCGGTCTTTACGCTGCCCTGGCCAATGGCGGCAGACAGCGGCCGTTGCGCATGGTGGCGGACGATCCGCCATTTTCGGCCGGTGAGCCACTGCTCAGCCCCGAAGCCAGCTATCTGACCCTGGACATTCTCAAGGACAATCCGCCGCCCGACAGTCATGCCCTCCTCATCATGGCAACCACCGGCAATCAGGTGGCCTGGAAAACCGGGACCTCTCACGGGTTTCGCGATGCCTGGGCCATCGGTATCAGCGGGGAGTTGCTGGTGGCGGTGTGGGTGGGTAATTTCGACGGGTCCGGAAATCGCGCCTTTGTCGGCCGGCGAGCTGCCGGGCCGCTGCTCTTCGATATCCTGAACGCCATGGTGCCCGATACCAAATGGCGGGTTGACGATCTGGTGGATTTTTCGCAATTGAATTTAAAGCGCATCGATGTTTGTGCAGCCAGCGGGAACCTGCCCGGCCACGATTGCCCGCACACCAAAAAGAGCTGGTTCATTCCCGGCGTCTCGCCCATTCGTGTCTGCACGGTGCACCGGGCGATCCCCATCGATCCCGGGACCGGCCGACGGGCCTGCCGCTTCGAACCGGGCCGTACCCGGCTGGAAGTATTTGATTTCTGGCCTTCCGACCTGCTATCCATTTTCCGCCAGGCGGGCATCGCCTTGAAAACGCCGCCGCCTTTTGCCGAGGATTGCAGCCTGGACACCCAGGCCGCCGCCGGCCGACCCCCGGCAATCAAATCACCCCAGTCCAATCTGGAATACGCCATGCGCAGCGGCAATCCTTCCGCCAGGACGGTGCCCTTTAGCGCCGTTGCTGACGGGGATGTGGACCGGCTATACTGGTTCGTGGACGATCGCTACGAAGGGTTTTCCTCGCCCATGGCGCCGATGTTGTGGACGCCGAGGCCAGGCAGGTTCGAGGTGCGTGTGGTGGACGATCACGGTCGGGCGGCCCGGACGACGGTTTCCGTCCGCATTGTGGATTAGATAGGCGCATGTAAGGTTAATCGGTTTTGCTATCGAGCCTCGTCATCGCTGCCGGCGGCAGCAAGCTCAAGCAGATGTTTGGCCGACTGGGCGGCGAGGAAATCGAACACTTTCAGAAAGGCAATCGATCCGACGGCGAGAATCAATCCTGACAAGGGTATTGTAAATCCATTGCGTTTTGGCACTCCATCGTCTGCAAATAAAGGACATTAGGATTGTTTTCTGTCATGGTTTTGTTAGCGAACGATTTGCGCGGTGATTTTTATTGACCATGCCTTGCTTTTGAAGGATGATCCGGGCAAAAGCAAAACAGCCGTTTTGTTTGGCGCAGAGCCAAGATCTCCATTCCCGCTTTCCACCACCGTTACTTGTAAGTCTTTCAAATATAATAAGAGCGCCGTTCTATAGATAAGTGTTTTTCGAGGAGAGGTTTTCGTCATGCCGCGAACCAATATGAGAGATCTGAGCTTTGCCACTTTCAATCTGCTGAATTTGCAGATTCCCGGCAAAACGACCTATTCCGGTCAGCCACCATATCCGGACGATGATGATGGAAGGCGCGTCTACCAGGAAAAAGTCAAATGGACCGCCACACAAATCCGTCGTCTGGATGCCGAAGTGATCGCCTTTCAGGAATTGTGGGCAAAAAAGGCCCTGATCGATGTTTTCGAGGAAGCCGGGCTCAAAGACGATTATGACATCATTGCCCGTGATGCGCCCGGAACCGGCAGACCGCAGGTGGCGCTGGCGGTCAGAAAAGATCGGCATGGCCATTCCCAGGTTCAGGATGGCTGGGAATGGATCGATACCTTTCCGGACCATTTCACCTTCGATAGACTGTGCGAGAGCAATGGCGCGGAAGAAGAAATCACCGTCACCATCAACCAGTTTTCGCGCCCCATTCTGTATGCCGTGATACAACCCGAGGGACGCAGCCCCAAGCCACCAAAGATTTCCGTTTACGTTGCCCATCTGAAATCAAAAGGACCGGCTCGGTTGAGCATGGCCGACCCCAGGCCGGAAGCGTTGGAACATTATACCGCCATCACGAAATCAGCGGTTGCACACATTCGCAGAGTTATGGAAGCCGCCGCCATGCGCGCCATGCTCGACGCAGTAATGAAATCCGAGGACGATGACGCCATTTCTCCGGTGGTCGTACTTGGCGATTTGAACGACGACACCCTGTCCGTGACCAACGAACTTCTGTCCGGCCAACCCACCTATCGCTTGGTGGAAAAGAGCACGGCCGGGCGTACCTCGGACAAAGGCCTTTATTCCGCCGAGAGACTGCAACAATACCGTTCCGCCCGTCACATCTATTACACGCACATTTACAAGCACAAGCGCGAGAGCCTCGACCACATCCTGGTCTCGGAAGAGTTTTACGATCATTCCCGCAAACGTCTCTGGTCGTTCCGTGAACTGGAGGTTTACAACGATCACTTGAACCGCGAGGCATTCGAGGAAGAAGGCGCTTCGGATCATGGCCAGGTCAGGGCCTATTTCGATTGGAACCCCATGCCCAGGGAAACCGATTCGCTGGACGATTGAAAAGCTGTTACCCGCTGAAATCCTTGCCCGATCAGCCACCATCGAAGCGTTGGTGCATTTCTCTTGCCTCCCCTTTTTTAAAAGGAAGGAGACCCGCATGAACACGTCTAATGAAATCCAACCCGGGATGGGAGCCGTGCCCCATGCAAACGGCACAACGTTTCGTGTCTGGGCGCCGTTTGCCGCCAGTGTGGCCGTGGCCGGGGAGTTCAACGACTGGTCGGATGAAACGCATCCCCTTGAAAGCGAATCCAACGGCTATTGGTCCTGCAACGTTTCAGAAGCGGCTCCCGGGCAGCGCTACAAAATAGTGATTCGTAATCCAAACCATGACAATCCGCTTTGGCGAGTGGACCCTTATGCGCGGGAGGTGGTTCGAAAAGAGGCTGACGGGACCGTCAACGGGGTGATCCATGAACCGGATTTTGACTGGGGGGACCATTCTTTTTATATGCCTGACTGGAATGAACTGGTGATCTACGAGCTGCATGTGGGGACCTACAACGACCAGCCCGGCGGCATGCCCGGCCACCTGGGAAAAGTCATCGAGGAGTTGCCGTATCTTCATGACCTCGGCATCAACGCCATCCAATTGATGCCCCTGGTGGAGTTCAATGACGTCTGGTCATGGGGATACAACCCGTCCAACCCCTTTGCCGTCGAGGACGCCTATGGTGACCCGTGTGACCTGAAAAAACTGGTGAAAAACGCTCACGAGCTGGGGATGGCCGTCATCCTGGATGTCGTCTTCAACCATTTCGGCCCGGATCAACTGGACATGTGGCAGTTCGACGGCTGGAATAAATTCGAAAAAGGCGGGATTTACTTTTACAACGACTGGCGGCGCAACACGCCCTGGGGAGAAACCCGGCCCGACTACGGCCGCGACGAGGTAAGGCAGTATATTCGTGACAATGCCCTTCTCTGGCTTGAGGAGTATCGCATGGATGGGCTTCGCCTCGATTCCGTGGTCAATATCCGCAAGGCAAATGGTACGGATATTCCCGATGGATGGAGCCTGCTGCAATGGATCAACGACGAGGTTTCAGCCAGGCAACCCTGGAAGATCCGTATCGCGGAGGATCTTCAGGGAAACGACTGGATCACGAAGCCTACGGTTACAGGAGGCGCGGGTTTCAATGGCCAGTGGGATTCCGTGTTTGTGCATGCCCTCCGTGACGCGGCAACCACCACCTGGGACAACGAGCGGAATATGGATCGCATTCGTGACGCCATCTGTCATCGCCACAACGATGACGCGTTCCAGCGCGTGATTTACATCGAGTCCCACGATGAAGCGGCGGAAGGCAATCATGGCACTCGTTTGACGGACGCCATCATGCCCGGCGATGCCGAAGGCTATTTTGCCCAGAAGCGGGCGACCCTGGCCGCCGCGCTCCTGTTCACCTCACCCGGCATCCCAATGGTTTTTCAGGGGCAGGAAGTCCTCGATTACGAAGCGTTTCACGACCAGCGGCCGATCCGTTGGTACGAACGCATGCAGGCCCACAGCGGAATCCATTGCATGTACCGCGACCTGATCCGGCTTCGCCGCAACTGGTTCAACACCACGGCCGGTTTGCGGGGCCGGCATGTAAACGTGTTCCACGTCAACCCTGCCGACAAGCTGATCGCCTTTCATCGATGGGAAAACGGCGGTTCAAGCGATGACGTGATTGTTGTGGTGAACTTCGCGAACCGCTCTTATGACAGCTATGCCATCGGCTTCCCGCGTTTTGGTGGGTGGACGGTTCGTTTCAACAGCGACTGGGAGGGTTACAGCCCCTTGTTCCACAACCGGCCGGGATACGACACCACCGCTTGCCATGGTGGCTGTGACGGCATGCCGTTTCACGGGGTAATCGGCATTGGGGCGTATGCCTGCCTGATTTTATCTCAAGGCTGATCACCACGGCTGAAGTTATGGTGCAGATGAAAATTAAGCCGCCCATTGTTCGGCCTCTTCGGGGCCGAAGCAATCCGAGTAATGACTGCACACGGAACAGCTCGGCGCTTTGCAAACTTTTATGTCATCCAGATCGCAAAGCTTTTTATAAAAGAATTTCTTCCATTTCATGTCACCGGTGTTTTTGTTGAACAGCTCCGCAAAGTAGGTTTTCAATATATAGGATACGTCCTTGCGACCGGACAGCCCCAAATCCTGCCACAGGTGATTTTCGCCAAGGGCGCCGACCGAGATCATTTTGGCAAGCCAGGTGGTCTCTTCGGAATCCGACAGACGATGGGAAAGCAGCAATCTCCTCAAATCGTCCACCTCCATCTGCCTGTTCCGGGCCGTGGGGTAGCCCGACAACAGGGGGATGTCGATCTTTTTGATCCCGCTACCGGCCGTCACCGCCTTTGCGCAGCAATGGCACAGAAATGTGTGGTTGAGAGCCGAGTGAATATTGATTTTAAAACAGCGCTTCTCCTCGAAGTGCTCCACGGCCAAAGGAAAATAGCTCAGCATAAGGGATTTGAGTTCTGTTTGGGTCAATCCGAGCATATCTTCGACCGTCCAATAAGCGTATGTCGATCTGAACGACAGCATCCCGGCGAACAATCGGGCCTCCATCTCGCCTTTAGCGGTGTTTCTTCTTTCCATCAGCCAGTCATAAATCCTGGTTTCCATGCATTCGCCTCCTTTTTGCGGTTTCTTTTTATCTCCGCAATATGAGTGCCAACGGTAGGAGAAATTCCAACAACCTGATATTATTATTTTATCTGTTATAGCAAAAAACCAAGAGGGTGTGGGGGAAAGACAACATCCACAAAAATGTAGAGCGCGCCATTTCCCTTTTGTAGATAGATTTACTCCTCTCCCACAATCAGCCGGCTGGTAATCAGCCCGTGGAAGGTGTGCCCGTCGGCACCAAAAAACCGCCATCCCAGGTGCGCAAGACAGCGGTTGCACAGGGCCACGCGCCAACTGCAGCCGCTGAACCAGGTGAACTCCGTGGAGGCCGGCCCACGTAACCGCATCCCACTGCGTTGTGGTAACAACCGATTTCGAAAATGATACCGTGGGGATTGGCGAAGGTGTGCAGATGGGGGCCGTTCAGTACAATCTACCAAAGGGGCATTCGAGTTGCGGGAAGCGCAATCCGCCTATAATGCGATTTTTGACCCCGAAAATTGCCAAATAGACCCAAAATAGGCCCTGGTTTTTGATTTTATTACTTTAATTGTAAGTAGTTATCTTGGCCCGTCTCCGCAGTCCGGAAACGGCCTATGTTTACGACGATGCCGGTCGTTTGGAAGAAATCCGTTATTTTACCGATGCCGGAGACACGGCTCCGATCAAGACGGTAACCTTTTCTTACGACAAGGTGGGCAACCTCACCGGCCATGACGACGGAACCACATCGGCGGTCTACACCTATGACACCTTGTACCGCAAGACCGCCGAGACGATTAATTACGGCGCCTTCAGCCTGGAAAACGGTTATACCTATTACGCCAATGGCCTGAAGAAAACCTATACCGGTCCTGATGCCATCTCCTACGGTTATCTGTACGACGCCAACAACCAGCTTGCCGCCGTACAGATACCCAATGCAGGCTACATTACCGTGAGCGGTTACAACTGGAACCGGCCGGCCTCGATGATGTTGCCCGGCGGGACTACAAAACAGTTCACCTATGATTCGATGATGCGGACCACGGGTATCGATGTTGCCGATCCCGGGCAGAATGAAGTCTTGAACTATGCCTACACCCATGACAGAATGGATAATATCGTCACCAAGGATACCGAACACGGCAATTACGGCTACACCTACGACGAGCTTTACCGTCTTGCCGATGCGGACAACCCGGTTCAATCCGACGAAACCTTCACCTACGACAACGTCGGCAACCGACTTACCGCCGCCAGCGATTCTGCCACCGAGTGGACCTACAACGAGAACAACGAGCTGACCGGCCATGACGATGTAACCTACGATTATGACCTCAACGGCAATATGATCGAGAAAAATGCCGGCGGAGTGATTACCAGGTTCTTTTACAATGTAGAGGATCGCCTGGAACGGGTTGAGGACGGTTCCGGCAATGTTATCGCCAGCTACTACTACGATCCCTTCGGACGCCGATTATGGAAGGATGTCAGCGGCACCCGCACCTGTTTTCATTACAGCGACGACGGGCTGGTTGGCGAATACGATGCGTCAGGGAGTGAAATCAAGACCTATGGATGGAAGCCTGGTTCAACCTGGAGCACAGATCCGCTGTTCATGAAGGTTGCCTCTGAGTATTACTACTACCACAATGACCATCTTGGTACTCCTCAGAAGATGACTTCGGTGTCGGGGGCGGTGGTTTGGAGCGCGACGTATAGTTCGTTTGGTAAGGCCGCTGTCGATGCTTCATCGACAGTAGTGAATCCTCTCCGCTTCCCGGGCCAGTATGAAGATGGGGAGACTGGATTGCATTATAACCGGCACAGGTTTTATAATCCTAAGACAGGTAGGTATTCTAAAGATGACCCAATAGGCTTATATGGTGGATACAATGTCTATATTTACGCGATAAACAACCCAGGTAGGTACACTGATATTTTGGCCTATGTGTTAGTTTGGGATGTTTCTATTCCGGCGTAAACATTAATGTCGAGACTACTACTGATGAAACTGATTGGGAGCTTTCTGGATCTTGGACTTTGGCTACTACTATTGGTAAAGGTACTCCTTTTGGCAAGATAGAAATTATCAGAAGGTTGATTTGTAGATGGAGGAAGGAAGTTACAGAAACTACAAAATATTCTTTCATTATAAATTCTACATGCATTAAAGCTTGATGAACTCGTAAAAAGTCGAAAAAACAACCGCCTGAAATAATACATAAAATTGTTTTTCTAACTTGATAAATTGCTACCGTTGTGGTATGTATGTGCATATAAATTCAACTGGTTGTAAGGATTAATAATGATTCGCCACAACGATCACAAACAGCAGCAGCTTTTCGATCCCTGGGGCCATCTGAGCCCCAAGAGAAGGCAAATGCTTGAGCACTCATGGCCGGGGGTATTCCAAAAATTTATTCTCCCTGAGTTGCCTGTTAGCGAACTTAGCCCTTTTTTCAACTCCGGCTTTGGTCGGCCGACGAAAGACCTCTATATGGTCCTGGGCGTACTCGTCCTCAAGGAAATGCTCGACCTGACCGACTATGAGGCTATCGATCAACTGGCTTTCAATATTCAGTGGCACTATGCCCTTAATATCACCGAAGAGTCGGATTCGGCCAAATACATGTGTCCCAAGACCTTATGGAACATGCGCACGATCGTTGCCGAAAACGGGTTGGAAAAGACCCTGTTTAATGCCGGCACACAAAAACTGGCCGAAGTGTTCAACGTCGATGCTGACAAGCAGCGCATCGACTCTGTCCATATTCAATCCAATATGCGCAAACTGGGGCGCATCACGATCTTCTCGAACTCAATCCATAAGTTTTTAAAAAACCTGAAACGGCAACACCCATCCTTGCTCTCCACCATTGAAGATGCATTGATGGAAAGGTATCTGACGGAAAAATCGCTATCGTGCTTTGCCATGGTAAAACCGTCCAAAAGCCAGAAAACATTGGATCGGGTCAGTACCGATTTGTACGCTTTGGTCCAGCAATTCCAGGATAACTTCGATGTCCAGTCGATGCATAGCTTCAAGTTGCTTCAACGCATTTTAGATGAGCAATGCACGGTTTCGCTTTCGGATGACGGTGTCGAAATCTCGGTTAAGGAAGCCAAACGGATTCCCTCCGATTCCCTGCAAAACCCTTCGGACCCGGAAGCCGGTTATAGCGGCCACAAAGGCCAGGGTTATCAGGTTCAAGTGATGGAGACTTATACGGATACCGACGATGCGGACGAAAAGGCGAAAACCTTGAATTTGATTACCCATGTCGAGGTCGAAAGTGCCCACGAAAGCGACGCGAACGCCTTGATTCCCGCTATCGAGTCTACTCAAAAAAGAGATCTTGGACCTCGGAAACTCTTGGCGGATTCGCTTTATGGAAGCGACGACAATGTCCAAACCGCCAAGGACAAAGGCGTCGAAGCGATATCTCCTCCCATGGGCAGTGAGAAGGAAGGAACGCTCAACCTCGGGGATTTTGAAACGGGAAAAGGCGGCAAGGTCATTCGTTGCCCCCAAGGCCATGCACCCATCCACACCAAGAAAAAGAAGGATCGACACTGTGCGGCTTTTGACCTGAGCCATTGCGAAAACTGCCCGAACCGTGAGATTTGTCCTGTAAAGCCCGGCAAGAAAGCTTTTTCCTTGCGCTACAACGATAAGCAGTTGCGTATCGCGTTAAGACGAGAAGAAGTTCAAACCGACGAGTTCAAGGACTGCTATCGATGGCGAGCTGGAGTGGAAGCCACCATGAGCGAGTATGACCGACGAACCGGGGTAAAGCACCTTCGGGTTCGGGGTATGAAATCTGTTCGCTATAGCGCTACCTTGAAAGCCCTCGGGCTCAACATATTGAGGGCCGCGGCGGTAATGGCGGCAATATTTGTCGGAATGCCTGACAATACTGCCTCAAGGTGCGGCCATGGAGCCGGTATTAGCGTTTTCAAAGAGCTGCTTCTAAAAGTGTTCACCGTTTTGGCTTTGTTGTTGACCCGGGTCAACTTATATCGGGTATATACCCACTAACTTTTTTTTCAAGAAACGACTTTTTACGGGACTGTCAAGCTTGTCCGACAATGTGTGGCGTCAAATACATATCCTATCCAGGGGTTGGCTCAGTAAGTAGCATTTCGTTTAAAGATACAGATACCATAGATACAGATACAGAGAAGGCATTGCAGCCTTCTATCGATTGGCCAAGTGGTAATGTTGGTAATTTGATAATTGATATGACGCAGGTCACAGAGGATGAAAGAAACGCATGCGCAACAATGACTCCGGCCATTTAAAGTGGTTTCTAATATTTATATCAATTATAGAGATTTCTGGCGCTTTAACGGTTGGATATTCTATCATATGTAGTATTATTCAAAAAGAAACAGGAACCACATTGGCCATGAACGAATTATATAAAATTTTTGTCCTCTCATTTCTTGCCCTTTTTTCTGGCATAGGAATTTTGCTAAGACATCCGATACTTTTCATGGCCAACTTTTATTTGATAGTTTTTTATTTGTATTACAGAGTTGATAACTATTTGTCTTTTTTTTATGGTTCGAAAATAGGATATTCTCAAGAGATTTTATCTGAGATTTATAAGCAGGAATTTATTAATACCATTTTTGCAATCTTGCCTTTTATTCTACTTTTTTGTGTTTTGTTGCTAAAAATGGCAGCGAAATACATCGGATTTGATAGAAAGTACATCCTTATAAACGTATCAATAGCTATTGGATTGATTGGGATATATATTGTTCGATAGAAACTCGGCTGTACGCGGGGGCCGGGGCGGGCCAAGGTAACAAATAGAAATACAAACTGCGGGGACGGGCCGAAAGCGCCGGGATAAACCGGCATAGAGTAAGGGATGAAAGAGCCCTACATTGAAAGGAGGAACTGCTCCATCATGGCCTCGAGTCATGCGCGGGCGGTCGTGAGGCCGCGCGCGAAGCGTTGACAGGGGGAAGCGCAGGCCGGCTATTGAGCTCCGAAATCACCTATACGGGGTGCCGACCCAGTGGTCCGAAGGGGAAGGAACATCGATTCGGCGATTCGGGGTCGGGCCGCGCTAACCGATTAACATTATACGATTAATAACTTTAAAAAGGCGTTAAAACTAGCGTGATCGACTGTTTTTACCCTCAAAAACATCCGTTTGTCCGAAAAGATCGATGCCAAGAACCAGAAAACGGCCTATGTTTACGACGATGCCGGTCGTTTGGAAGAAATCCGTTATTTTACCGGTGCGGGAGACACGGCTCCGATCAAGACGGTAACCTTTTCTTACGACAAGGTGGGCAACCTCACCGGCTATGACGACGGAACCACATCTGCGGTCTACACCTATGACACCTTGTACCGCAAAATCTCCGAGACGGTAAATTACGGCGCCTTCAGCCTGGAAAACGGTTACACATATTATGACAACGGTCTGAAGAAAACCTATACAGGTCCTGATGCCATTCCCTACGATTATCTGTACGACGCCAACAACCAGCTTGCCGCCGTGCAGATACCCAATGCAGGCTACATTACCGTGAGCGGTTACAACTGGAACCGGCCGGCCTCGATGATGTTGCCCGGCGGGACTACAAAACAGTTCACCTACGATCCGATGATGCGGACCACCGGTATCGATGTTGCCGATCCCGGGCAGAATGAAGTCTTGAACTATTCCTATGCTTATGACAGAATGGACAATATCACGTCCAAAGCAACCGAACATGGCGATTACGGCTACACCTACGACGATCTTTACCGGCTGACCGATGCGGACAACCCGGTTCAATCCGACGAAGCCTTCACCTACGATAACGTCGGCAACCGGCTTACCGCCGCCAGCGATTCTGCCACCGAGTGGACCTACAACGAGAACAACGAGCTGACCGGCCATGACGATGTAACCTACGATTACGACCTCAACGGCAACATGATCGAGAAAAACGCCGGCGGAGTGATTACCAGGTTCTTTTACAATGTAGAGGATCGTCTGGAGCGGGTAGAGGATGGTTCCGGCAACGTGATTGCCTCCTATTATTACGACCCGTTCGGTCGCCGTCTGTGGAAGGATGTCAGCGGCACCCGCACCTGTTTTCATTACAGCGACGAAGGGTTGGTTGGCGAATACGATGCAACCGGCAGCGTAATCAAGACTTACGGATGGAAACCTGGTAGCACCTGGAGCACCGATCCGCTGTTCATGAAGGTTGACTCTGAGTATTACTACTACCATAACGATCATCTTGGGACTCCTCAGAAAATGACCTCGGTCTCCGGGGCTGTGGTCTGGTCGGCAAAATATTGCTCTTTTGGCGAGGCTTCGGTTGAGGTTGAGAGCGTTGTCAATAATTTGCGCTTTCCGGGCCAGTATTGGGATGGGGAGAGTGGGCTGCATTACAATTGGAATAGATACTATGATCCAATTAGCGGCAGATATTTTCAAGGCGACCCCCTGAATTTATCGAACCTGATAATAATACTACAATTCAGGAAAAATACCTTAATTCAAAAATTAGACAATCCATATAATTTGAAACAAATTATTGATGGCTCTGGAATAGAAAAAGCCATTGCAAAGCTTTCTTTAATCACACAACTTTTAAGTGTTAGTTTAAACAGCCCATCAACAGCAAATCATTATTCATACGTTATAAACAACTCGATTAATTCAATAGATCCAAGTGGTGATCTAAACTTTTGGGGTGCAGTGTTTGGTGGAGCAGTAGGTGGTGTCGGTGGATTATTGGGCGCTGCATTTAACGGCAATGGTGGTTATATGGATGCCTTTATGGGCGGCTTTGCTGGCGGATTCATCGGAGGAATGATAGATCTTTCCGGAACAGGCGCTTTAGCAGGATATGGTGCGGCTGTGGGAGCTGCCTTTGCAGCCGGATCAGGGGCCAATATCTGCGGAATTATAGGTGCTGCAGTTGGGGGGTAAGCGTCTATTAAACCACACCTTTGGCGTAAGCGCTCAGTATTGCCTTATCAATTCGGTTTGGCAGCAATGCAAAAAAGTCTGATTCATTTTGAGCAAGTGGTATGTTTTCGAACAGATACCGAAGGTAGGCATAAGGCTCCAGGTAATTAGCCTTGGCTGTTTCGATTAAACTGAAAAATGTGGCGCTGGCTTCCGCTCCATTCGGTCCGCCGGCAAATAACCAGTTCTTGCGGCCCAGCACGAATGGGCGGATGGCATTTTCGGCAACATTGTTATCCGGTTTCAGAAATCCGGCTTCAACGTAAACGATCAGCCGATCCCATTGATTCAGCGTGTATTGAATGGCCTTGCCAATGAGACTCTTCGGGGGAACCTGAGAATGATAGGTATCCAACCAGGTTTTGAATCGATCCAGTATCGGTTTGGACTTTTTTTGCCGTAGCTCCCTGATTTGTTCAATGGTCAATTCATTTTGCCGGGCGTACTTTTCAATGCGGTATAGCTCTTTGATAAATTCCAACGCCTCGTCAGCGAGACCTTTGGTTGCCGACTTTTTGCCTCGCTCCTTCTTACGGACCTTGACCACGGCCATGAACTTGCGCCTCGCATGCACCATGCACCCCAATAGGGTGATGCCTGGCTTTTCGGCCAAATGATCATATCCAACATAACCGTCACTCTGGATATAGCCCCGATAGTCGTCCACGATTTTCAGTGCGATTTCTCCACTACGGGTGGGGTGATAACGGTACAAAACGACCGGTGCATCCAGTGGTCCACCGCAAAATACCCACATATACGATTTGGTGGTATTGCGACGGCCCGGTTCGTTAAGCACCTGTAATGGACTTTCGTCGATATTGATCATCGGACCGCTGCGAATCTCTTGCGTCATCAGGTCAATGATTGGCCCGCAACGGGCAGCCGCCTGAATCATCCAGTTGGCCATGGTTGACCGTGACAATTCGATTCCTAAACGGTCGAAAATCTTTTGTTGGCGATACAATGGCAGGGCATCGGCAAACTTGGAAACGGCGATGTGGGCCAGCAGCCCCTCAGTGGCGTTGCTTTTGGGAATCAGTTGCACAGGTGGCTGGGCGATTTTGACGGTCGGGCCATCGTCTTCAACCCCTTCACAATGTTTGCAGGCGTATTTGGGCCGAATATGGCGGATCACCTGAACTTTAGCCGGGATGTAATCGAGCTTTTCGCAGATTTCTTCACCGATGCGGCTTAACTCCGCCCCACAGGCGCAAAGCTTTTCCTCTTCGGGCAGATCGTGAACGACATCTATCCGCGGCAAGTCCTCGGGCAACGGTTTGCGCCCACGTTTTTTGCGGGTGTGCTCCGGGACTACAATCTTCTCGTCCTCTTGAATGGGCTCGACCGGCGTATCGGAGACGAACAATGGCAACTGGTTGGGATGGATAGATGGCAACGATTCGCTTTTACGACCAAAGATCTCGTTTTGAAGCAGGCGCACCATCTCTTTCAGATGGTTAATTTCATACTGCTGGGAGGAGATAATTTGCTTTAGCGATTCAGCATCAATGGTTTTTAGTATCCGGGAAAAGTAGACATCGAGGGTGTTTACAATGGTAGTATCGTCCTTGAGCAGAACAACCGCCAGGTGCTTGTAATCGTAAAGGGATTTAAATGTTCGTAAATCTTTTTCCACGTCAAAATGGGATTCGATATAATTAAAGTTGTGCACGCCGCTGGTACCCTTGGCGGTCTGGGCGATTCCCTGGAGCTTTGCGTCAAGAACCCCCGCGGTGATGACCGGTTTAGGATAGTTTTTCTGCCGGACAAGCCGGTCCGTGATTTCAACCCCGACACCGATGAAACAGTCTGCGGCAGTATCCTTTAGCAAAGATTCAATGGCCCCGGCGGTTTGCTTGCGGCAGGATACCGGCACGGTTTTTGTCCGGTAGCGGATATCCGCCCGGCTTTTCATCAGCGAATTGATCTCTTCTTTAAGCAGGTTCTGAAATTCAGGCACACCCGCCTCTTTGTCGGCACCATTGATGAAACTTATGGTGTATACAGGCCTGGCTTCCGCGGAATGGATGATACAACCCATCAGGAAAGCTAAAAAAAAGACCGTAACCAGTTTGTTTTTTTTCATTTTCGCCAGGGCGCTCCTTTATTGCGGAACATGTAATTGTTCACCCCAAAAATAAACACAACGCATTGTAATTACCTAAATTAGGCGATTCAAATGTTGGTCTCCATGAAAATCGTATTGATCATATAACCGGAATAAAAGAACCATATGCTTACCATTTTCTCAAGGTAATTATGAACGCAATATCACTGCCCCGGTTGATTTCAGGAACTGCATTGACGAACAAAAGGTGTCCGGGGTTTAGTTTATCTCATTATGGGCCGAAGGCACGCCATATCATGCGTCGCATTTTTCGCAGGGCGTGATTTCGAGGTTAATGGTGGCCGCAAGCGCGTCCTGAGCAAGATCCAGCTCATAGTCAACTTTCAACCCCTTCCAATACTGAGGCGTCATCTTGAAATAGCGAGCAAGGCGTAGAGAGCGCCATTTCCCTTTTGTAGATAGGTTTACTCCTCTCCCACAATCAGCCGGCTGGTAATCAGCCCGTGGAAGGTGTGCCCGTCGGCACCAAAAAACCGCCATCCCAGGTGCGCAAGACAGCGGTTGCACAGGGCCACGCGCCAACTGTAGCCGCTGAACCAGGTGAACTCCGTGGAGGCCGGCCCCACGTAACCACATCCCACTGCGTTGTGATAACAACCGATTTCAAAAATGATCCCGTGGGGATTGGCGAAGGTGTGCAGATGGGCGCCGTTCACCATGCGGCGCTCCGAAGGAAAGGTCACGATATGCCGGCATTGACGACAGAAAATACCGCTTTGGTCTTCTGCCTGCGGATCATTTTCCGGTTCCGTCGACGGTTTACCGGAATGTCGGCCGGGAGGAGTCTCCTTGCCTTTTGTGGGCCGAAGCGCGACCTCACGGCAGGGAGTCGTGGGTGATATCGTTTGCCGGCAGGTGGCTGCCTGCATTGTGCTTCCTCCTTTGAATATTGTCAAAACCCGGACAGCCGTTTAATTTTCCGCCCCAACGCTGTCTTAAAAGCAGCTTCACTGCCGTAAACGATCAGTCGCCGGGCCGCACGGGTAGCCGCCGTGTAAAGGATTTCGCGTGTCAACAGCCGGTGATCGGGATCATCGGGAAGGATCAGCCAGGTATCGTCAAATTCCGATCCCTGGCTTTTGTGAACGGTCATGGCAAAGGCATAGTCCCAGTCGGCGATCCCCGATGCGGGGAAAACGGCGATATCTTCGGTGCGCGGGAAACAGGCCTGGTACCCCCCATTGGGCTGCCTTAAAATGACGCCCACATCCCCATTGAAAAGCCCCTTTTGATAATCGTTGCGCGTGATCATGATCAGAGCTCCGTCAAACAGCCGGTTCTGGTCGCCGGCCATGGGATCGAGAACGGTTTTGAGGGCGCCGGCGATACGCTCGTTGATGCGTTGCATACCGGTTATCCCCTTGCGAACCACCGCTAAAATACGCGAGCGACCGGCGAAAACCAACAATTGACGAATCGCCTCGGCCCGTTCCGTGTCATCAATGGTCATCGAGGTGATTGACTTGACCCGGTCCACATAACTGGAACCTCCGGCTTCCGGAGGCATCCCGTAGTAATGACGGGTCCATTGGTTGATGTGTCGGTTGAACCCTGCTTCATCCGCGGCGGTCACGAAGGACCACTGGCCGGCCGGCCGTTCAAGGGCATCTTCGAAATCGCAAGGATCAAGATTCACCGGTTCACCGGCATTGATCGCCTTGGCCAGATCGAGAAGCTCTCCCGAAGCGCGGTATACCTTTCGGAGCTGGACAAGATGGCCGGGCATTGTCATGATTTTGGCCCCGCTGATATCGGCCAGCACTGACCCGGCCTCCACCGAGGGCAACTGATCCTTGTCGCCGATCAGAATGACCTTGGTGCGCTTTGTGTCCACGGCCTGAAAAAAATGGTCCATCATCACCACATCGACCATTGAGACCTCGTCCAGGGCGATCACCCGGGCCGGTAGAAAAAGCCGTTCGCCGTAGACAAAGCCGTTGGCGCTCGACCGATAGACAAGCAGCTTGTGCAAGGTGGTGCCGCTGAGCTGAAAAAGCGCGCGCTCCGCGGGTTCCAGTTCGGCAACGCTCGACAGGTTCGCGTGCAGGGCCTCGGTCATACGTTGGGCCGCCCGTCCCGTCGGCGCGGCGAGCATGATGCGCTCGGGATCGGTACCGGTTTGCACCAATGCGCGCAATATGTTCACCAGCAGCGAGGTCTTGCCGGTTCCCGGTCCGCCGGAGACCACCAGAAACGGTGTGGTCAGGGCCGCGCGAATGGCGCCGATCTGGTCGCTGTCCCTGGTTATGGGCGTCTTGTCCTTGCCCTTGCGGATCACCCGGGATGCGCTGTAAAGCCCGTCGACAATCGCCTGTATGGCCTCACCATCCGCCGGGCGGTTTTCGGTTTGAGCTGTCAGCATGAGGTTCAAACGGTTTTTCAGGCGCTTTTCGTGATAATGAAATTTCTGAAAATAGAGCAGGCGCCGTCCGGTGGTTTCGTCCAGCACCAGCGGCTTGAAGGCGCCCTGGGCGTTTCGATCCACAAGCTCGTCCATGACGCCGTTTTCCATGAGGGAGAGGGTTTCCACAATCCGCTTTTCGATATGGGGATAAACGCCCTTGCCCAGCATACCCAACAAATCTTGCCGATTGAAGGACAGGCACAGGCTGCCCTCGCTCAGGGCGGCAAACAACAATCCCAAAATGGCGGCCAGACCGATGTCACTCTTGTCCGGCGCATATCGCATGAGATCGTCGATGGTCAGCCTGTCCAGGTCGGAAAGCCCCAAATGCTCGAACAATGCGTTCAGCTCGGGGATATCGGTTAACATGTCGGGATTTGTTTTATTCTTGTCCATTGGCGGTCATGGGTTTCTTTGCGGATCGTTAAAAGAGGGTTGCAATGCGCTCGTTGACCGTTGTTTCAAGGGCGTCGAGCGGGAGTAAGGCTTCCGGGGGCACATGGTACACCCCGCCGGAACACGCGTCGTTCATGCCGCGGATAAACAGATACAACACCCCGCCGAAATGGTGGTTTGGTTCGAACCGCTCGCCCAGGCGCTGACGCAGCCACCTCAGCGCGGCGATACAATAAATCTGATACTGGAGATCATAGCCCGCCGCCCTCATCTCCGCATCCATGGATGCGTGATCGTATCCATCGGCAAGGCGGTTGGATTTCCAGTCGGCAATGTAGAACCGATCGTTCCATTTGAACACCAGATCGATAAACCCGCGAATGATCAATTTTTGGGGAGTATCTCTCCCCTGCCCCCGGGAAAAGGGGTTTAAAAACGGAAAAAAGAATTCGATTTCATGGCGTCTCGTTTCCGGGATGAGCGCTCCCATGCGCAAGGCCCGGCCCTGCAGGTCGATGGGGGTTCTAAGCGTTCGGGCAACGATGTCGCCGATGGCCGGCATCCATTTTTCGTCCACCCGATAGCGCGTGACGGCCGATTCGATGACCCGTGAAAGCGCAGGGTCGTCAAGCAGGTTTTGCGGCCCGTCGAGGGCTTTTTGAAAATCCATGTTTTCGAAAATATGGTGGAACAAGGAGCCCATGTTGGCCCCGCCCGGCAATTCGGCGGCAGGATCGTCCGCCATTGCGCCAATCGTCAGTGCGGTGACCGGCTCATCGTCGTCGCGATCCATTTCATCAATTAGCTGGAAGGTATTTTGGGGCCCGCCGGCCGACTGGTGGTGGAACAGGCGGTGGCCGATGCTGGAAAAGGATTCCAGCGCGGTTTTTCGATGCCGGAAATCGGTTTGCGGCGGAAGCAAATCATCCGCCGAACAACGGCTTTCGGCCCCGGAAGATCCCGGGGCCTCTCCGGGGGCGTGAACGGCTTTGGGCACTTCAGACGAAAGCGGGTCCAGCCACCCCACGCTCGCCGCCTCATCCCCTTCCCCATCACCGCCCGAGGCCATGGCCGCCTGAATGCTCTGGGAGACGAATTTGCAGATGGGGCCAATCCAGCCATACTTTCGTTCGTCCGGATAAAACGGCACATAGATCTTCATCCGCGCGCGGGTCAGGGCCACGTAATAAAGCCGTTTGTTTTCATCTTCGGCCTCTTTCGCCGCCTGATCCACGCCGGTTCGCCCCGTGAGATCGATGATCTTGCTAACGGGCGCCGTTTCATCGTCGGGATCGATGTGGTGATAGGTGCGCATGCCGCTGAGAGCGCGCGTGGTCAGGCCGCCGGCAATGAAAACCACCGGAAACTCCAGCCCCTTGCTCACATGCATGGTCAGCACCTGAACCTTGTCGCCCTCATCCTCGATCTGGTGGATATCGGCGTCGGTACCGGCGGCACTGCCGGAAGATCGCAGATTGTCCAGATGGGCCACCAGGGCGTCGATGTCCGTGTTTTGTTCGTAGGCCACGGCCTCCAGATAGTCGAACAACTGCCGCAGATTGGTCTGCGTGCGATCCCAATCCGGGTCCGTGCAGTGGCGGGTCGTCAGCCCCGATGCTTCCATCAGGGATTGAAAGAGTCGCCCCCAGCGCTTGTTGAAGGCCTCGTTTTGCCAATGTGCCAAAAGACGCCGACTGATGTGGTCGGCCGGCAGCTCAGGCCAGTCGGCCAGACGTTGCGGCGCCAGATCGAAAAAAGGCGTCAGCAAGGCCAGCCTGACGGTGGGCATGTCCATGGGGCGCACAACCGCCTTGAGAACCATGGCCAGCCAGTGGGCCTGCCGGGATTGAAACAGGCCCGGCTGGCGATAATAGGTGTAGGGGATGCCGGCTTGCGCAAGGCTTTTCTCCAGCGTAAGGAATTCGCCCTGGCTCCTCACCAGAATGGCGACGTCCTTGAACCCCAGGGGGCGGATCTCGCCGGTTTTCTGCCTCAGCCGGATATCGGCGGTTTCCACCAGCCGCTGAATTTCATCGCAGATAAAATCCGCCAGAACCGGCTGGGCCTTTTTCTGGCTTTCTATTGCCGAAAGGTCGACGATATTGACCGCCGGACGGCCGGATTCGTCGCCGGCCAGGGTCATGGGCAGCGTTTGTTCGTCCGGGGAGCCCGAAGGCGGATAACCGATGTCGAACGGCCCTTTGTCCGCCTCCCTGCCGAACCAGGTCGCCTGTCCGAAAAATTGGTTGAAGCCGCCAACCATGGCCGGCAGGCTGCGATAGTTGGTGTCCAGCCGGTAAAGATGGGCCTGGTTCCGGGACGCCAGTTCCGTCAATGTTCGGCGGGCGTCCAGATAGGTAAAAATGTCCGCCCCGCGGAAACCGTAGATCGCCTGCTTGGGATCGCCGATCAAAAACAGCCGGTTGACGCTGCCGGTCTGCATGAACAGGGTGTTGAAGATGCGCCACTGCAGATCGTCGGTATCCTGGAACTCGTCCACGAAAGCGACCCGGTAGCGTTTTCTGATTTTTTCGAGGCCGTCCGCCGCATCCGGCCGGGCGAGGAAATCGGCAACCCGGGAAAGCATGTCCTGAAAGCCGATCCAGCCGTTGCGCGCCTTCACGGCCTTCACCGCACCTGGAAGCCGGATCAGGGCCTCGGCGGCGAGCGCGTGGGAAACCGTGGTCACCATGCGGGTCAGCGCATCGAGATGGTTCTTGATCTCGGGAAGATGCGGACAGACATCAAGATTTTCGCCGGCCTTGAGCCACTTTTTCGGTATCAGCCCATCAAAAGGCTCCGCCCCTTTTTTCGTTAGATCAATACTGTCCTGAATCGTGCTAATCACCGGCGAGATATCGGCGGCGTCTCCATCGATCTCGCTCAATGCCCGTTCAAGGGGCTCGACCAGATCGCGCAGAATCTTGGCTTTTGTGGGTTTGCCGATATTCAGCCGGGCATAGCTTTCCGATAAGGTCGGCGGCCCGGCCACCAGGGACTTCAGTGTGTTTGTGGTTTCCCGCGCGCTTTCCCACAGGGCGTCGATATCCAGATCATAGGGGTCGGGGATGAAGGTTTCGCGCGACGGATCACCGCTCAAACGCCTTGCTTGGCCGGCGATTTCGCTCACGAATCGATCCGGTCCCGACGAAAATGGCGACAGGCGCAAAAGATCCTTGAGACGCTCTCCGTAGCGCCTGGGCCAGTTCTTGCGAATCTCTTCGCGGAGCAGTTTTTCGAAAAGCGGCGCGTCGTCGATCATTTCCTGTTCGAACAGGTTCCCGGTTTCAAAGGGAAATTCGCGCAGCAAGCTGTGGCAAAACCCGTGGATAGTGAAAATGGCGGCGTTGTCGAACCCGTCCAGGGCACCGTGCAGTTTTTCGCGCAACGCTTGCGTAAGATGGTTTTCCTCGTTAAGGGTGCCTTCTATCTTCTCGCGGATGCGCTGTTTAAGCTCGCTGGTGGCTTTTTCGGTAAAGGTCACCAACAGAATTTCTTCGAGCAGGATGTCCGGGTCTTCCATCAGCAGGCGCACCACCAGGTTCTCGATGGTGTAGGTCTTTCCCGTGCCGGCCGACGCCTCGATCAACGCATGGGCATTCAGATCGATATCCTTCGGATCGACGATGGAAACCACGCTTTCCTGGATTGCGGTACTCAACAAAAAGCCTTTCGGTAAAAATGAGATCAGGGAATCGGTAAAAACGCACCGAACCGCCTTCGGGCAAGATCAAGGATGTCGTCCGGAACCATCGCGCCATACAGCTCGCCGGCCGGCTCAAGGTTTTCCTGCATATGATCGCGCAGCTGCTGAGCAAAGGACAGGTAATCCATATCGTTCGGCGCTTGTATGGTAAGCCGACTCAACAGGGATTTTGAACCAAATACGGCATCAAAGGGAAGCCATGCCAAGGGACCGGGAGAAAAAAAATCCTCGATCAAGTCCAGCAAAGCATCCGTGCTGCTTTTCGAATCAAAAACGAAACAATGCTCAGCCACATAATTCCGATAAGCGACATGCACGGTGATGGCGCCATCATCTGACCAGGGAACGCTTTCACCCCCTGCCGCGGCAGCCATGAAGGTCAGGCACGGCGTCAGGATGTATTTATCCGGGTGTTTGGTTTTCGATCCGGAACCGGTGATCACCAGGCAGTGCCAGCTGAGATCCTCGGCCTGCCAGACCCAGGGCAGACTGCCTCCCAGGCTTACTTCTTCCGGCATCCCCGCCCCGCTGTTTGCGCCAAGGGTGAGCGTTACCGGATTCAGCTCAAGGTGGGCCCCGCCCGACTGGTATCGAGCGTCAATCCCCGGTCCCACAAGTACAACCGAAAACAGCCTTTTAGCAAAGCGCATGGTTTCGACAACGGGCATCAGAGCCTCGCCACAGCCTTGCACGTCATCCCGAAGGCGGGCGTGGTCGAGAGCGGCGAATTCCCTTGCCGGCACTTTGCTTCGCCGGGCAAGATCCCGGTAAACCGCATCGAACGCTTCGGCAAGACCGTCAATGGAGAGCGCTTTGCCATCGTGATTCAGCCCGGCCCCCAGCCAGGTTTCGATCGGCGCGGTGCGAAGCTGGTAATCCACGGGAAAACAGGAGGCCAACGGTTCATCCTCGACCTGGGCCAGGTCGCCGGTATCGTCCATGCGCTCGTAAGCGCCCAATCGATATTGCCCGGCCACGGCCACCGGATCCAATAAAAATCGCCTCAACTGGTTCAGGTGAAGGCCGAAAGCCGCCCCGCCATCTTTTTGTTCAGCCAACGCCGGCAAAGAAATATCGGGGGCGTAGCGCGCGATACGCTCCTTTAGTGACGGACCGAGGCTTTCGGCCATGCGCGGCCAATCGCCACAAAGGCGGCAGGCGCTGATTCGGTGCATCCAGTTGTGGTTGACCAGGGCGTCGGACCATGCGTTGATCGCATCGGTTGCGAGATAACGCGGGCTGTCGGCCTTGATGGGAATCTCCAGCATCTTGAACGGCTCGCCCCCCAGCACCTGCCGCTCGACATGGCGCCGCAATTGGTGAACGACTGAACAGGGCTCAAGCGTGCGGTCTTTTTGAAGGTCTCGCGACACATAGCTTAAATAGAGCTTTTTGTTTACGGAAATAAGAATCTCCAGAAACAGGTAGCGGTTGCGCTCGGCGAGGCTGACGTCCCCGATGCGACGTTTGCGGAGTCTCAGATCAAGCAGGCTGTCGGTTGCGCGTCCGGGAAAACGCCCCTCTTCCAGGCCCATGACATAAACGATTTTAAAAGGGATTGGCCGCATGGGCATCAGGGCCGATACGGTGACGCCGCCGGTCAGGTAGTCACCCTGACCACCGGAGATACCTTCCAGATGAGAGCGCACAAAGGCCCATAGGGTCTCGACGGTAAGCATCTCGCCCCGGGCCACATCCATGAGTTTGTCATAAAGCAAAAAAGAATCGAATGCATCCAGCAGGGAGCGATAAACGGTCTCCTCCCCACGCATGTCCGAATCGATATGGATGAAGCGATCCACCACCTCGAAAAAGGTATTCCGCCACGCGCGCGCGGTTTGCGTACCGATCTTGAATCGGGAAACGGCCGTATGTAATGCCGGAATCAGCATGCAGAATTTTTCCAAAAGCCGAAGATCGCCCGTGTGAAGATCGGTGAACGGCACCATGTTGTTGAAATGGATGCCGTGAATCTTGTCGATACTTTCCGGAACCGTCATGATGCGCGCCAGACGCAGGCGCTCCAGCCCCTGACGCCAGGAAAAAAGTCCCGCTTCGGGGGTGGCGCCATCGGCATTGCCCCGGTTCTCGTAGCCGTGAAAAATACCCAGGGCATCGGCCCATTGGACCCAGACGGTAAGGGCTTCAGGCGTGTATTGCCAGCGTTTTTGCACACAGGGATTTTGCAGAAAAGCGAACACCGCCTTGCGCGAAAAAGCACCCCTGGAAAGCTCCATCAGGCTCAACACGGCCTGGGCAAACAGGCTTTCCGTGCGGGCGCCGGCATCCACCAGATTGTAGGAAATACGGCCGGGCATCTGACCAAAAACCGAGTCCACCACCGGCTTGTAACGCGCCATATCCGAGACCATGACGGCGATATCGGTCATGGCGAGCTCGGGATCATTCTCCAGATTGTTTAAAATGCTATTGTAGACGGTCTCCACCTCGCGGCGGATTCCCGGGCAGGCCAGGATTTGCAGGGAGGTATCCTGGGTCGGCGGTTTTCCAGTCGGCTCTTGTGCGGCGCCGAGGGTCAGGATTCCACGCTGAACCCTGGAGAGCACGGTGTTCGATAGCGGCGGGTCGGCGAAGCCGGCATCGAAATCGTAATCGGTCAGCTGGCAGAGCAGGCGGATATTTTCACGGCCGGGTTTTCCCCAGGCGGACAAAAGGTCGTGATCCTCGGATGAAAAAAGATCGCCGTCGGCCAACTCCGCTTCGCTGACCTTCAATTGGTTGACCTTTTTGCGGGCGATCCATTTTTTTTCCAGAGGGGTTTTAATATCTTCCCAATATTCCCGGGATGGGTTGAGGCTGTAGATATGGATCTCGTAACCGGCTTTAAGCCTGTCCAACAGCTCGATGTGAAAGGGCGAGATCTGGGACAGGCCGAAAAAATGGACGGAGGGACAGTCCCCCTTGGGTGCATGCGGAGGATCGGACGAATGCGGCAGACGACGGGCAAATTCGCTCATGGTCAACAAGCTGCCGCCATCATCCAAAGCCAGGCTTGTTTTAAGTGCCTGCATCTTCCGGTAGAGCGCCTGCTGGCAGGCCTCCATCCCGTCCTGACAGGGAACGCCGTCCTGCCAGGCGCGGATCATATCCGCGCGATGATAATCATATTCCAGAAACAAACGGGACAACTCCCCGCCCAATTGCCAGCACCGCAGTTCTATGTCTTCCCGCAGTCCGCCGTCGGGTTGTCGAAGATAGCGGGCGATTGGTCTCGACGCCTCGTCTTCCGCATCCAGAGACAGGAGGATGAAAAACAGCAACAGAGTCAGATTTTGCCGGTCAAGCCGTTCGGCATCGGATGGCATCGTCCCCGACAGCCTGTCGATCATTTGCCACAACCCGTCTTCCAGGTATGCGAAGGAAACATTCATGAACACGTCCAGATGCCGGGACAGGGTCAGCTTGATCCATTTGGCGAGGTTCATGTTGGGCACAATCACCAGCGGCGCATCCAGTACCCGGTTATCGTTTCCGGACAGGACAAGATTTCGTTCGAGACGCAATGCCAGCGGCAAAAGCTGGTTGCTGAAATAGAGATTCGCTTGCATGGCGTTCCTTGCCCGTATATGGGCCACGGAAGAATGGCCAGGCTGAAAGATAGAGGATAAAGATAAAGAGTTTAGTGGATGGTCAATGATCGATCATGCCCGAAAGCACTTCCGTGACAATATCCTTGCAATGCTTGCCACCGAGCAGCTCGACACAACCGGAATCCTTATTGAATTTCACACGGCAGCCATATTCCTGAACCAAGCTGTCCGTGATTTTGGCCACGACCTCAATGGTTTGATTCTTTTGATTGATCGGAAACGACTGCATAAAATGCTCCCTTCATACCAAAATGCTGCCCTTTAAATAAATTATCCTCGTTTTCTTCGTAAAGTTGAGACTCTTTTTTATAAAGGCGATAAATTCCTCCGGCGACGGCAAGCCGCGCTGTGGCCATACCTTTTATCCCCCCGTGCCTGTATGTATTCCAACCCGTTAAAAAGCACTGGAAATTTTGAAGATCAGATTGCCGTTGAGATATTTGGGGCCGCCAATAAAAAGGTTGCCCTGGTTCAGAAGGAGGACACGGGTCTGAAAAACCGATGTGTTTTGCCGTGACAGGTGCAAATCGAGACCGGCCCGATCCTTTTTTATTTCTTGAAGGGTGATGCTGATCTCGTGCTTGCCGGGCAGGTCAAGCGATCCATTTTGGCCGGTTTCAAGGGTCAAGGGATCGCTGGACAGCAACCGATATGAGGTATACCTGAAGATGGCTTGCAATTCATCGATATCGGGCTTCAGCCTCGCATCGACCAGCGCATAATCGTTGGCGGCAAGGATGGTCGTCACATTGACGCTGCATTGCTCCCCGGCGCAGGCGGGCATGGCGGCAAGGCCGATCCAGAAAATCAGCAACAAGGCCCCCATTGGTTGGCAGAATCGTCTACAGCGCATCTTGCCCGCTTTCCGGATCCGTTCTTTCGTTATACCAAATCACCGTGTCGCGGTTTTCCGTCTCGAAAACAATCACCGGATCGACCTTTCCAGAAAAAGACTCAATGATTGCGCCGGGAGACGGTTTCTGTTCGGCAATGTATCGGGTGTAAATGAAGAAAAGCAGAAAACCGGTAATAAGAGCGATTGGAATTAAAAACTTTAGCGCATCCAGAACATTGGCAAAAATACTTCGGGAAATATAGCGGGGAAGCGTCTTTTGCAGCACGCCCTTTTCCAACGCCACAAAATCCACCGTTTGGGCGGCCTCTTCAACCCGCTGGCGAAATGCCTGTGTGAAGGCGACAATGGTTTTGGCCTTTTTGCGGCAATCGGCGCAATCGTTCAGATGGGCTTCCATCCACTTGATTTCAGTGGTGCCCAATTCTCCGTCCAGATAGTGGTTGAGGCGAACCTCATCACACTGTTTTGCCAATGACTCGGTCATTGCGCCGTCTTTACCTCCATCGCCAAGGTCTGCAGATGTGAGACCAATCGGCTTCGAGTGTGAAACATTCTGGTTTTTATCGATTCCGGTTTGGAATCGGTTATATAAGCGATGTCATCATAGGAAAACGCTTCAAGTTCGCGTAGAATGAATACCGCCCGATCCTGTTCGGAAAGATTACTCAAGACGATGTCGATTTGCCGTAGG
This sequence comes from uncultured Desulfosarcina sp., assembly GCA_963668455.2. Taxonomy (GTDB): domain Bacteria; phylum Desulfobacterota; class Desulfobacteria; order Desulfobacterales; family Desulfosarcinaceae; genus Desulfosarcina. Next base: position 113,596 of record CAXXOY010000002.1, on the reverse strand, counting down.
ATTTGCGGGTCGACATTCGATTTTTTCGGGCCGCTCAAATCGCCAATCGCTTCAGGGCGGGTATGCCTTTTTCCTTGGCCGCCGCTTTTTTTCCCCCATGAAAAACGCCTCGTCCACCGCCGTTTCCAGCTCAGGCAACGATTCACGGCCTCCCGGCACAGCCAGGTTTTCAAAGCGATATTGGCGTTGTAGTCCAAAACGGAAACATACACCCGGGAAAAAATATCCTGAGTAAGGGCCTGGCTCTCTTCGACATCGAGGGTTATCCCGAAAGCAAGACAGAATATTTTCTCTCGGAAGCGTCGGATGAGCAATTGAAACGCCCATTCATCGCCACGCTGCAGACGGACGACCAGTTCCTCATCGTTGACGATTCGATTTTGTATGGGTTTTTTCTCAATTCCCATTTTTTCGATAGCTGTTTATGGGTTGTCATCGCTATGGACTCGGCTGCCATTTTTGAAAAAATGGTGGAAAGCGGCAGAGCAGAACGGCAAGCGATCGCGCTGGAGCAAACAGAGTCCCATTTCTTTGTAAAGAAAAACGGATAGTAAATTTATTTTACAATTCGGTCAATTGTAAAATTAAAATCCGCGGATTCAATTAGAGGTGAGAGATGAGTGAACCTTTGAAAAGGGAGAACACACGAAACCCCAATGTGGGAAAATACCGATGAGTCAGCCGGATGGCGTGACAATCTCGATCATAACTTTCCGTCGCTTGGCATTGAGGGGTACTTTTGTCCCCCCCGGCCCGCTGTCCCCCGGCCCAATGGCAATGGATGTAACGGATTCGGACTTGACTCCTTTGCCGACCAGATAGGTCTTGACGATGTCCGCCCTGAATTCGGCCAGTTTCATATTATAGGCGCGCACGCCGGAAAGATCCGTGTATCCCCTTAAAATAATGATAGTTTCGGGATGCTGCAAATAAAAGCCGGTTATGGTGTTGAGCACTTCGTAGCCCTTTTGATCCAACCGGTTCGAATCGACTTCAAAAAAGACTTCGGGGTACTTGCCATAGGTTTTCTGGATATCGGCCAGTGACATGCCGTCAGCGGGCTTGGCGGTTCCCGCTTTTTCTACAGAACTTGTACCATCGCTGGTTGATACGGCCTCATCTTCTTTTTGAAGGGCCGCATTTGAAGACTCACTCCTGTTGTTATTTCTTACGACACCGAACACCTCATTGTTTTTTTTGGTGGGTGTCGCCGGTTGGGTGTCAACTTGCCCGTCTGCCACGGCGGTGGGGGCGCCAGAGCGATGCTGGCTGATGAGAAAAATCGTGATGAGCCCTATCCAGACAACCATGAGAACGACCAGTGCCAAAGCCAGTGGGCTTTTCATCTCAAAATGGCTTTTAATGCTCTCCAGCGCCGTCTGCCTCTCCTCATTCCGGCTTTCGGGGGCATTTCCTCGGCGCTTGGCTGTTCTGGCCTCGGGGGTCGCATCGCTGACCTCGATCGATGTGTCTTCTTCGATCCTTAATTCCTCGGCGCATTCGGCGACGATCGTTTCGTCGACGAGCTTGCGCTCCCTGACGAAACCAGTAAGCAGGGCCTGGTCGCAAATAATATTGATCAACCGAGGATACCCGCCGGAAAACTCATAGATGCCTTTCATGGCACCCGTGGTAAAAATCGGCTCGTCATTGCCTGCAACGTTCAACCGGAAACGGATATAGGCGTCGGTTTCAGCCTCGGACAAAGCGGTAATATTATAGTTGATCGTTATCCGCTGCCTGAGCGCACGGTTTTTAGGACGCAAAATGATCGGGTTGAATTCGCTTTGACCAACAAAGAAAATGTTGATCAATTTGGTGTTGGCTTTTTCAATATTGGAAAGCAGTCGGATTTCCTCCAGCAGCTTCTGGTTCAGCTGCTGGCATTCGTCTATGATCAGAAGGGCCTGCCGCCCTTGTTGATTCAGACCGAGCAGATAATTCTTAAGGTAGATGAGAAATTCGCCCTTGGTCTTGAAACTTCTGTCCATCCCAAAGGAATCTGCCACGAAATTGAAAAAGTCCAATTTCGCCAATCCCGGATCAGCAACCATGGCCACAAGCACATCGTCGCCAAGACTGTTTACAAGCGCATTGAGCAGGGTGGTTTTTCCCGTTCCCACATCGCCGGTCAGAAGCAAAAATCCCTTGTTGTCCAGGATGCCGTATTTGAGAACGGCCAGTGCCTCTTGATGTTTTTCGCCAAGCCATAAGAACTTTGGGTCTGTACTGATCTGAAACGGCTTGAGGGACAGTTTATAAAAATCTAGATACATAATCGATTCTCGGTCATTTGGATTGAAGACGGATAAAAAGCCAACCTACTCAACTGTTTTTTAAATGCCATCGCCAGGCGGTGTCAATTATTGTTTCCAGACTATCGTAGCTCGGGCGCCATCCCAGCTCCTTTTTTATTTTTTCAGCAGAGGCCACAAGCACAGCAGGATCGCCGGCACGCCGGGGTGAATCCCTGACGGGTATGGGTTTGCCGATTACCGATTGCGTTTTCTCGATCACTTCCCGGACAGAAAACCCGTTGTTGTTGCCAAGATTGTAAATATTGCTCTTCCCGCCCGCCAGCAAGGCATCCAGGGCCAAAAGATGCGCCTGGGCCAGGTCGTTGACATGTATATAATCACGGATACACGTGCCGTCTTTTGTCGGATAATCCGTGCCAAAGAGCTGAATATGCTCGATCTGACCAAGCGCGGCCCTGAAAAGATTGGGGATCAGATGCGTTTCCGGATCATGCAGTTCACCAATCTCAGCCGAGTCATCCGCGCCGGCGGCGTTGAAATAGCGAAGTGCTATAAATTTCAGGCCGTGAGCCGCATCACAGTCGGCCAAAAGTCTCTCCACCGCCAGCTTGGTATTGCCATAAGGGTTGGTAGGCAGGCAGGGATGCGTTTCGGTGATGGGAATCTCCTGGGGTTCGCCGTATACGGCGGCAGTCGATGAGAACACAAAGTGGTTCACGCCATTATCTATCATCGCTTTCAGCAGGTTAACGGTTTCCGCCAGATTGTTGCGATAATACTTAAGCGGATGGTGCATGGACTCCCCGACTTGAGAAAACGCAGCAAAATGCATTACCGCATCGATCCGCTCTTTCTTGAAAAGATCGTTCAACAAGGCGGCGTCGCCTAGCCTGCCCTCAATGAAATTGTCTCCCTGAACAAGCCTTGAATGCCCCGTCGAAAGATCGTCAAGAATAATGACGTCATGGTTTGCGTTTAATAGGTGACGAACGATGTGCGAGCCGATGTACCCGGCACCGCCAACAACGAGTACTCGTGGATTTGTTATGCGCATCGACAATCTTCTTTCTTAGATAAATCGCATTTGACCGAGATAGATAAGAATTTCCTGGGCCGCCTCGTCAGGCGTCTTGCCTGTGGTGTCCACCCGGACCTCTGGAGATTCGGGGATTTCATACGGATCGTCGATGCCAGTGTAGCCCTTGATCAGCCCCGCCCTGGCCTTGGCGTACATCCCTTTTCGATCCCGTTTTTCGCAGACATCCAGAGGCGTTGCCACATGGACCTCGACAAACCCGCCCACCGCTTCTATGTTGGTCCGAATTTCGGCGCGCGTGTTTGCATAAGGCGCGATGGGCGCACAGATGGCAACGCCGCGGTTTTTTGTGATTTCACCGGCCACGAACCCGATGCGACGAACATTGATATCGCGATGTTCTTTGGAAAAAGAGAGTTCATTGGAAAGGTTCTGTCGAACGATATCCCCGTCGAGCAAGGTGACCGGCCGTTTTCCAACTTCTAGCATTTTTGAGTAAAGCACCCGGGCGATGGTTGATTTTCCGGCTCCCGAAAGCCCGGTAAAAAAAACGGTGAATCCCTGTTTGGATGGCGGCGGGTAAGCCTTCTTGATCTCACCAACCACCTCCGTAAAACTTGCCCATTGGGGAATTCTTCTTCCCGAACGGATGCGCTGACGGATATCGAGGCTTGATAGGGATATGCACTCCGATCCCTCGGGAGCCTCGGCTTTGGGACAGAATTCATCCTCGAAAGGCAAATAGACCAATTTATCGAAGGGGACGACCTCAATCCCGATCTCTTTTGTTAATTCCTTGACAAAGACCTGGGTCTCCTCGCTGTCATAAAAAGCATGGCTGCCGTTCTTCGAGCAGGGATCCGCGTGCCGGTGGCCAATGATAAAATGGGTGCAGCCGTAATTTTTGCCTATGATGCATTGCAAAAGCGCGTCTCTGGGGCCAGCCATGCGCGAGAAAATTGGCAGCAGGCTCATCACGGCCGATTCAGGAGGATAGTACGAGACAACATGGCGGTAGCAGCGAACACGGGTGTAATAATCGAAATCGCCCACACCGGTCATGGCCACGCCGGGCAGCAAAAGCAAATTCGCCAGGCTGCCTTTCATGGCGCGAATGGTCATTTCGAAATCCGGCCGGTGAATAATGTTGTTCGTATGGAACCCTACAACGCGATTCCACCCCAATTTTTTGAAAAGCCCGCGAACTTCTGGCGGTGTCATGCGCAGTTGTTTGAAATCGAAATGAAGGGGATTGTTCAATACCTCTATGCCGCCGCCGATATAATAGTCACCGGTGTTGTTCATGAGGTGCGCGACCCCCGGATGGGACGTATCCCGTGTTCCGAAAAAAAGTTCGGCCTCCCTTTGTTTATCTGGCTTCCAGATGTCCTCGACGTGCATGATCGCCAGGAGAAACCCTTCCGGGTCGCGAATAACCACGGATTGCCCGGCCTCCAGTGGCCTTGCCGCCGTTTCACTTACGTCCAGACAGACGGGAACCGGCCACAGGGTGCCGTCCTGAAGCTTCATTCTGTCGAGAACGGATTCATAGTTGCTGCGGCTCATATAGCCTTTCAGCGGTGAAAAAACGCCGATAGACAACAACTCGAAATCGCACAGTTGTCTTTCGTCCAGCGTGATGCTGGGAAGATCCATGGAAATTTTTTTCAATAGTGCCGATCGTTCGGCATCCACCAAAAGGTTGATATATCTTCCCCCATGGTAGCCTTTGCCGCCAGTGTCATGGTTACTCATTTTTAATCACCCCGCAATGCAATTCCTTGAAAAAAAATTGGATTATAAGCGTTATCGTTGAATTCGGTAATCTTTGCCAAAGGTTTACGCTACACTTATATTAGTCGCCTGAACTCAATTTTTCTTAATTAATTTCTGTTATAATCGGATTAAGGGCGCTGCCGAGCGAATATGGATTAATTGGAGAGGCCAAGGGCTGGAAATGCAGTAACGAGAGGATATAATCCATATACGTATTTTTAAGATGGTCAGGAATGATTACGGTGCAACCGGATTGCCCCGCGTAATTTGCGCATAGGCGCTGTGATTATGAATGGATTCGAAATTTTCGGCGCTGACGGCAAACCAGGTGATGTTTTCATCGGCGTTAAGGCGTTCGGCAACGTCGCGAACCACATCTTCAACGAACTTCGGGTTTTCGAATCCGCGTTCGGTAACATTTTTCTCGTCGACCCGTTTCAGCACGGAAAAAACATCGCAGGAAGCACATGACTCCACCAGTTCGATCATATCCTCCAGCCAGATGAATTTCTTGAAACGGGTCTTCAATTGCACGATACCCCGCTGGTTGTGGGCCCCCTGGTCCGAAATCTCCTTTGAACACGGGCATACGGAGGTAATCGGCACATTGACCTCACAGATCAGGTCGATTTCGTTTTTTGAATTGCTCGAGCCAATAATACGGCAGTCGTAATCCATCAAGCCGGGAGCATTGCTCACAGGGGCTTGCTTTTCAATGAAATAGGGAAATGACATCTCGATGTGCGCGGATGCGGCATCCAGGTTCTGCTTCATCATTTCAAGCAATACGGAAAATTTTTTCAGTGAGATTTCGGGCTTGAGCAAGTGGAGCATTTCCACAAAGCGGCTCATATGCGTCCCCTTGAATTCCTGGGGAAGATCGACATACATATTAATGGAAGCGATCGTGCTTTGGGAGCCGTCCCGGCGGTCTTTCACTCGAATGGGGTAACGCAGGTTTTTAATGCCAACTTTGTCGATCGGGATATTGCGATGATCCCTTTCATTTTGCACGTCTTTCATGTTCTCTACCTGGCAACGTGGTTTCGCGTGATTTGGATACATCAAGTGTCAGCTTTTCGAAAAAGAAATCCTTGAACCGTTTACAGACCACTACCGAATGAACACATGCTACAATAGATATTCCTTTTTGACGTGGCTCAGGGAACGAAAAATATTGCCTTTGATTTTTCGATTGGTCCGGTAGAGCCGATCCAGCATCTCTTTGATTTCCGAGCGTTTCGTCTGCCCCGCCGATGGGCATGGGTTGGTGATCGCGGGAAATCCCTGTTGTTTGGCAAATCGCCGAATCTCTTTTTTCTCGATCAGGGCCAGCGGCCTTATGATTGTCAGACGACCGTTGAAAAAAACCTGCCGGGGAGCCATGGTGCTAATTTCTCCCGCATAACAGATGTTCAGGAAAAAGGTTTCGATAATATCGTCTTTGTTATGTCCCAACGCGAGCTTCGTGCATCCCAGCTGATCGGTGATTTCGAAAAGGCGTTTGCGTCGCAGCCGGGAACATAGAAAACAGGGGTTCTCCCTGTTTTCCGGACCATGGGCGACAATCCCGTGATCGGTTCGATCAACGGTCAACGCACACCCTATCTCCTGGCAAAATTCCCGTAAATCTTCGCCACATCCACCATCGAAACCAGGATCGATATATACGGGAAACAGCCTGTAATGTACAGGAACGCGTTTAAGACGTTCGGAAAGCGCCCATAGCAAGGTGAAACTGTCCATCCCTCCGGAAACACCAACGGCGATCCTGTCTTTGTCCTGGATCATGCCGTAACGATGGATAGCCTTGCCGACCAAGCTGTTCATCGCCTTGTATGCGTAACTATATCGGGGCAATCGTCTTGTGCTCTTGGGTTTCCTGCGCTTTAATCTTCGGAGCCGGCTTTGGTAACGACCTTTCCGGCTGCAATTTCGCGCAAGGCAACAACGATGTCCTCATTCTTGGGTGAGCTTACCAGATATTCGGAGCCTTCCCGAATCTGGCGTACCCGCGCTGCCGCCATATGGACCAGTTTAAATCGATTCGGTACTTTTTCCAGGCAATCTTCGACCGTAATTCGCGCCACGATCATCCTCCTTGCTATAAAATTTCCACCAATTCATAAACCCGTTTGCCAGCCGGTGCGTTGAGCACGATTTCCTCTCCCGGTTTTTTCCCGAGAATGGCCTTTCCCAGGGGAGATGTGACGGAAATGCGTCCTTCCTCGATATTGGACTCTTCGGGGCCAACCAGCTGATACTCGACGTCATCGCCCGTATCTATGTTTTCCAAAACCACCGTGCAGGCGAAAACGGCGCGATCCTTGGGCAAATCGTTCACATCGATAATTTCAGCGTTTCCCAATTTGTATCCCAATTCACTGACCCTGCCTTCGATGAACGCCTGACGCTCCTTGGCGGCATCGTATTCGGCGTTTTCGCTAAGATCCCCATGGGAACGCGCCTCCTCAATGGCCCGAATGACCTGGGGACGTTCAACGGCCTTAAGATGTTCCAATTCTTTTTTTAGCGTTTGGTACCCTTGTCTAGTCATGGGGATTCTTTCCACTGGACAACTCCTAAACAATTCTTTTTTTTAAGGTTATTATTCATCTGGTAGCAGAAAAAGAGATCCCCATGGCAAAAGCCATTGGGGAATCGATCGCCTCCGATTGTACCTTTTTGGAACGCGTTAAGCCCTTGACGAGCGACGTTTGCTACCTCGGTGTTTTTTGTTTACGGCTCCATGGGCCGCTCTACCACTTCGCCAGAGTACTGCTTCCCGCCTGGACTTTTTCGCCAATGCCAACCTTGATCTCTGTGCTCCGAGGCAGATAAATATCCAGCCGGGATCCAAAACAGATCATTCCAAAACGTTGTCCTCTGCCTATGGCGTCACCTTCCTGGACCGCACATTTAATTCGGCGTGCGACCAATCCGGCAATCTGTACGAACCCCACATATTTTCCGGCCGGACTTTCCAGAAGTAGGGCATTGTGTTCGTTTTCGGCAGAGGCCTTGTCCAGATTAGCGGAAAAGAATTTTCCGGGATAATAGGTGATCCGCCGTATCGTGCCTTCGTGCGGCGCTCGATTGACGTGGACGTTGAAAACGGACATAAAAACGCTGATGCGTTTGCAAGGCCCATCGAAGTACGGTGTTTCATCCACATCTTCTATTTTTATCACCTTTCCATCGGCCGGCGATACGATCAGATCGTCGCCGTTAGGAATAAGCCGATCCGGATCCCGGAAAAACCAGCAGATGAAGGCAGCCGCGAAAAGCCCCAAAAGTGCCGGCACCGCCATATCGAGCAGTGCAAAAACCATCGTTGCGAAAACTGCCGCAAAAATAAAAGGGTATCCCGCCCTTGCAATGGGAAATGCGCTTTGACTTGGTGGATCGCTCCAACTTGCTTGTGTCATCTACATACTCTCCAGCTTCAATCCGTGCTGTTTATTTGCATTCCCAACCCTTTTAAAGGGTTATGTATATCCAAAGCCGAAACCCATGTCAACAAGTACCGGACGAATGAATCTGAGCATCGGATTTTCGAATATAATTGGGTGTCAGCGTTTCGATTTGATCGGTTTTATGACGCTCGAATCGGTGCAAAGCCAGCAGGCCCACCACCGATGCACGAATATCATGGTGGGCGTCAGCGGCAACCCGCAATCCAGGACACAGGCGTTCGAAAACCGAGCGGTATAAAACCGCGCCCGAGCCTACCAGAAGCGGGGTTTCGGGAAGGCTTTCGGCAACGGTTTCAGGCGGGCCTACAAACGGATCGCCAACCGGTTCAGGTTCTTTACCATTTTCCTTGAACAGTTGCCAGTAAACTTCATGGCGCCTTGCATCGATGACGCTGACCACTGCTCGGCCTGTGACAGTCAAAGGTGCCGCCAGGGCCGCCAGGCTGCTGATTCCGACCACAGGTGCCTTGATCGCCGCACACAGCCCCTTGATCGTACCGATACCGATGCGAAGCCCGGTAAAGGTTCCGGGACCGACAGTCACACCGATGCCTTCAATGGCCCCTGGTTCATGGCCGCAGCAGCCAAGCACCTGATCGATCATTGACATCAGGTGTCTTGAATGGGTTTTCCCATCGGTGTAAACAATCTCGGCCAGCAGGCGCCGGTCATCAAGAAGGGCGACACTGCAGCTATTGGTGGAAGTATCGACGGCCAAAAGCTTCATGATGGTCGTTTTTTGGCCGCCACCTTTTTAGCCACCACTTTTTTGGCAACGACCTTTTTCACGACCCTTTTTTTACCCCTGGTCGCGGGTTTGGACGGGGCCGGTTCCAATGCGATATCAAGCACCTGATCCATATTGCCGACCGGCACGAATTTCAGTTTTCTTTTTACATTTTTAGGTATTTCCACAAGGTCTGATTTGTTTTTTTCCGGGATGATGACCGTGGTGATCCCGGCGCGTAAAGCCCCCAATGCTTTTTCCTTTAGGCCGCCGATGGGCAGAACCCTGCCACGCAAGGTGATTTCTCCGGTCATGGCCACATCTTTGTCGACACATCTTCCGGTCAGCGCTGAAATCAGGGCTGTCGCCATGGCGGTACCGGCGGAGGGACCGTCTTTGGGTATTGCGCCGGCCGGCACATGGATATGAATGTCCCGGTTGTCGAAGATCTGGTCCTTGACCTTGAATTTCGTAACATTGGCCCGGGCATAACTGAGCGCGGCACGCGCGGATTCCTGCATGACCTCGCCAAGCTGTCCGGTAAGGATCATTTCCCCCTTGCCATTGATCACTGACGCCTCGACATACAGAACTTCGCCCCCAACCTGGGTCCAGGCAAGGCCCGTTGACAGCCCCACCTGGCTCTCTTCCTTGTCCATTTCAGGATAGTATTTGGGAGGCCCCAGAAACTTTTCCAGGCTCTGGACGGTGATCTGGAAAGGCCCCTTTTCGCCTTCGGCAATACGGCGGGCCACCTTTCGGCAAAGGGTTCCCAGCTCGCGCTCGAGATTTCGCAGGCCGGCTTCACAGGTATAATCCCGAATCACTTTAACCACCGCACCCTCGCTGAAATGGATCTGGCGCGGTTTGACCCCGTTTTCCTTGATTTGCCTTGGCAATAGATGGGTCTGGGCAATGATTTTCTTTTCCTCTTCGGTGTACCCGGAAAGGTTGATCACCTCCATACGATCAAGCAACGCCGATGGGATCGTGTCGGATATATTGGCCGTAAGGATGAACATCACCTTGGATAAATCAAAGCTAAGGTTTAGGTAATGATCGCTAAACTCCGTATTTTGTTCAGGATCTAGCGCTTCTAAAAGCGCCGAGGAGGGATCGCCCCGAAAATCGGCACCCAATTTATCGATCTCGTCCATCATGAACACCGGGTTGTTGGTCCCGGCCTGTTTCAACCCCTGAATGATCCTGCCGGGAAGCGCACCGATATACGTGCGCCGGTGGCCGCGGATTTCCGCTTCATCACGTATTCCTCCAAGGGAAATCCGAACGAACTTGCGTTTCATGGCGCTTGCGATGGCTTTTCCCAGGGACGTTTTACCAACCCCCGGAGGGCCGACAAAACAGAGGATCGGGCCTTTGGTATTGGGATTGAGCTTGCGAACGCTCAAAAATTCCAGAATACGATCCTTGATCCTGTCCAGCCCGTAATGATCGCTATCAAGAACGGCCTTGGCCTTGAGCATGTCGATTGCGCCGGTGGTGGATTTTTTCCATGGCAATTCCACCATCCAGTCCAGATAGGTTCGCACCACCGAGGATTCGGCCGAGTCCGGGTGCATCTGCTCAAGTCGGCGAAGCTGCTTGTCGGCTTCGGTCTTGGCGTTTTTCGGCATCCTGGCGCGCTTTATCTTTACTTTGTACTCTTCGATCTCCTGGGTCCGTTCATCAAGCTCACCCAGCTCACGATGAATGGCTCTAACCTGTTCCCGCAGGAAATAGTCTTTCTGGCTTTTTGAAATTTCATCTTTTACTTCGGACTGGATCTTGGCCTGCATGGCCGAAAGCTCAACTTCCCGGAAAAGCAGATCGTTGACCTTCTTAAGCCTTAAAATGGGATCGATGGTCTCGATGATGGCCTGGGCCTCATCGATCTTCAAACGGAGGTTGGAAGCCACCAGGTCGGCCAGGCGGCCGGGGCTGTCGATGCTTCCCAGGATCGAACCGACCTCGTTGGTATATTCCCCTCTCAAGGTCAATATCTTTTCGGAATAGTCCCGAACATTACGCATCAGGGCCTCGGCTTCCAGATCGATCTCATCCGATTCGAATTCGTCGATGATATCGATTTTTACCCGAAATACCGACCGCTTGCGCGTATATCGGGCGATCTTCGCCTTGGCGATGCCCTGAACCAACGCTTTGACACGACCGTCCGGCAGTTTGAGCATTCTCAGAATCCGACTGACGGTTCCGATTCGATAAATCTCTTCCGCTTTCGGATTCTCAATGTTCGGGTCGATCTGAGTGGCAACGAAAAGATAGCGATCCTTGGTAATCGACTCTTCGATTGCATTGACCGATTTTTCGCGTCCGACAAAAAGCGGCAAAAGCATGTCGGTAAAAATGACGACATCCCTTACCGGCATCATGGGAAGCGTTGTTGGTATAATCGCATCCGGATCTTCCTCTTCGATAATGCTGATCAGATCGTCCTTGTCTGTTTCACCCATTATAACTCCTGGTGCTGAATTTATCCTTGGTTGTACAAATTATTCGTTAACCGTTTATCGCAGGGCCTTCGTATAATAAGACCGAATTTTTCTTTGACAATGACCAAAAGGTTCTTTAAATCATTGATATGACCTTACCTTTACTGACAACCCTGTTGGCTTTTGCCTTTGGCGCTTGTATCGGCAGCTTTCTTAACGTTTGTATCTACCGCATCCCTGCCGCCATGTCCATTGTTCATCCGGCATCCAGTTGCCCCAATTGCAACACCGATATTTCATTTTACGACAACATTCCCATTTTCAGCTATCTTTTCCTTGGAGGGAGATGCCGGCACTGCAAAATCGCCATTTCCCCGCGCTATCCTTTCGTCGAACTTCTGGGAGGACTCAGTGCGCTGGCAAGCGTTCTGGTCTTCGGTCCGACCCTGCACGCGGCGGTGATCTTTGCCTTTATCGCCGTGTTGATTGTGGTCACCTTCATCGACCTGGACCATCGCATCATCCCTGATATCATTTCACTTCCGGGCATACCGATTTTTTTCCTGGCCGCCTTTGCCATCCCCACCATCAGCTGGGTTCAAAGCCTGATTGGTATCCTCGTTGGCGGTGGCATCCTTTTCAGCATTGCCTGGGGGTATCAGGCCATTACCGGAAGAGAGGGCATGGGTGGCGGTGACATCAAATTGCTGGCCATGATGGGTGCCGTTGTCGGCTGGAAAGGAATTTTGTTCACCATTTTCACCGGATCGGCCATCGGCACCGTTATCGGCATTTTGACCTCGATCAAATCCCCAGGCCAGGGGCTTGGGCGAATGGCCATTCCCTTCGGGCCGTTTCTTGCCCTGGGGGGCATACTTTATGTGTTTTTCGGGGAGACGCTTCTATCTTGGTATTTTAATCTGCTCAGGTAGTGTCAATCAATTTTCACTGAATGGAAAGCAAGTAGGTTCTCAGATTAATTTTTTTACCCTTAATCCCCAACCGTTCACGGATTGAATAGCGGTAGCCCTCGACGGTGCGTGTCGAAATACCCAGAAGACGGGCGATTTCATGGGCTTTTTGGCCTTGCTTGACCATGGTGGCGACTTTTATTTCAGTGGGTGTAAAACCGAGATAGTCCAGAGAGAGTTTACGGGCCAACGGAGAGACGATTTCCTCCAGGTTTGACTCGAGAATTTCAAGATAGGCCCGTTGCCTGGCATCCATGCCGAGGCGCTTCATTTTTATCAGGTAGGGCCTTATCAGGGACTTGACGTTGTAAAGGACCTTCTCTTCAAGGGCCTTGCGGTCTTCATCACGCTTTTTCAGAAGCACTTTCAGCGCGGTATTGACTTCCGACAGGTTGTCCGATCGGGTTTCCAGCTCCCGGCCCTTGGCGGCAATGGCCATGTCGTTTTGCATCTGGTCGGTGATATCAAAAAAAACACCATTGATATAAGTGTGCCCGTCCTCTTTCAAAAAGCTGGCGACGATGTGCAGCCAGCGCCACATGGAGCGGCTTGTATCCAATATCCGAAAGCGGTGGTTGATCTTGTGAGTTTTGTAGGCTGCCGCCATTTCATAGCGAAACGCTTTACGGTCATCCGGATGGACCCGGAACCAGCGCTTCAAATCGTCGGGATGGTCGATGCCGGCAATGGCCTTGGCCGAGGGGCTGATAAAAATCACATCCAGTTTTCGCGGTTTTTCGGTTTTCAGCTGCAACCGAAAAACCGCGAAATCCGAATTGGGTTCCATGATCACTTGCTGGCTAATGCGACTTTCCGCAAGCTCTTTTTGCATCTCCTGGCCATGGGTGATGTCCCGCCCGCAACCGACGGTTCCGATCATTTCACCGTCTTCATCGAGAATCGGCGCCTTATGAACATCCAGTGCCAGGTACTGCCCGCGCACCAGTCCATCCTCAATGAAACGCATGGCTTTTTTCTTGTCTTTGACAATGTCGTCGGAGTTGACGCACACCTCGCCGAAGGTATGCCGCTGGCCGTTGGATCGCTCGACCTCGGCAAAATAGATGTCGTTTTTACCGACTGCCGCTTCGGCGCTTTTGCACATCAGCAGCTTGCTGCAAAGGGCCTGATTGGCAAACAGATACCGGTTGTCCATATCCTTGGCCCAGATCATGTCCGGCGCGTTATCGGCGATACGCCGGGTCATTTTGGCGAGCATCTCGTAATCCGATTGCCTTTTCTCCGCCAGCTGAAGCAGGTTTAGGTTTTCCTCCTCAAGCTTTGCAATGTGTTTGAGCAGTTTTTCTTTTGACGAGTCGCTCTTTCCAACACCCATGCTGCCATCACACTTTTTGGATTGCGCCGTAATGATCGGGCATCGTCTTCATGGCGGAAGTGGCCCATCACCTGCCGGCAACGCGATAAATCTATAACAGCTCGGACATTTTGCCGGCCACCGCCTTGAATGCCTGGCTGACGACCGAATCGGCATGCTCTTTCTGATAAGAGACGCCGGCATCGCCGCACACCACCATTTGTTGATCGAAAGGAATTTTTCCCAAAAAGGGAATGTCTGTGGCGGCAGCGGTTTTTTCGCCGCCCCCCGACCCGAAAAGGTCGATAACCGTCTGGCAGTGCGGACAAGTGAAGCCGCTCATGTTTTCGATCAAGCCGAAAATCTCCATTTTAACGACTTTGCAGAAATTGATCGACTTTCTGACGTCCGCCAGGGAGACCTCCTGGGGGGTGGTGACAATGATCGCCTTGGCATCGCTGATGGTCTGGGCCACGGTCAACGGCTCGTCGCCGGTTCCGGGAGGCGAGTCAATCAGCAGAAAATCAAGATCTCCCCACTCCACGTCGCCGATAAATTGCTGGATGGCGGAATATTTAACCGGACCGCGCCAGATAATGGCGTCGTCCTTGGTCGGCGACAACGACTCAATGGAGACCGCGCTCAAATTATCCGAATACGGCAGCGGACGGAGCTTACGGTTTTCGTTCAAGTCAAGCATGCCAGAAAGCCCAAGCATTCTGGGGACGTCCGGTCCGTGCAAATCGACATCCATGATACCGACTTTGTGCCCTAAACTGGACAGCGCCAGCGATAGATTGACCGACGTACTGGTCTTTCCCACTCCGCCTTTGCCGCTCATGATAATGAATTTGTGTTTGATGCGTCCTAAAACCCCTTTCATCGCCTTATCTCTTTCGGCCTGGGGATTGGCTTGCTGTTTCGCTTGTTCCATGCTGCCTTGAATCTGAACCATCTTTTTGTTACTCCTTTATAACGAGTCCCGTCCGCTGCATCCGCGGTCTGTTTTAACAAGTCGGAGCGATATCCGGATCGTGGCCTGGCGCTTTTATTCGTCCAAAAAACGAAAAAAATCATCTTGTCCACATTTGGGGCAGGCCTCGGGCCGCCCCGTACCCAGCTTTTCGTCCCAATGATGTTGGCATTTACGGCATAAAAAATTGCGTTTTTCATCGACCAGTTTAAAATTGCCGCCGTCGATTTTGATGGCCTTTCCATTGATCAGTGCATCGGCGACCGTTTGCCTGGCTTTGTGGAGAATACGCCCGAACGTGGCCCGTGAAACCCCCATGCACTGCCCGGAATCCTCATGGGACAGGCCATCCAGATCGGCCAGCCGGAGGGCTTCCCGTTCATCCACCGTAAGACAAACTTCACTCAGGTCGACCATGGGAATCCCCCTTGGTTTGAAGTAACTGATTTTAGGATTAAACGCTACAAGTCTGTCTTTTCTGGGTCTGCCCATTGGTCCTCCATTATAGCATATGCTCGATACAGAGCTGTTAGTCTTTCCGTTTGCCGATGTCAAGCCTTATCTACCAAAGAGAGACGTGTTATTGAAACAAAAGGTTTTTTGCTTCAACAACATGCCCGCCGACATCGAAAAGTCTTTGTTCACCTGTATTGAACGACACCTCAACGCTGTCGTAATATAAGGTTTTTAAAAGCTTGGCGCTACTTTTTCACCACAAGAACCTGCCCCACTTGGATGACATCGTTTTTTTGAAGATTGTTGAGTGACCGGAGTGTTTCCAAAGAGAGTCGATACTTCTGACTGATGCGGTACAGCGTCTCCCCTTTGGCCACGACATGGGTTTTGGCGCTTTTGCGCTTTTTGGTAACACTCCGTTTTTTGGAAGGGGGTGAAGTCTTCTTGGCGGCTTGTTCCAACGTTTTTAATTTTTGAATGTTTTCATTCGATTTTTTTTGCAGCGCATCCAAACTCATGGCAAGGTGATCCATCCGCAATGACATGGACGCCTCCGTTCGATCGAATCGCGTTTTGAAGGTCTCGAAAGCCTTGGCCTGCTCCCAGATGCGGGTGACTTTTTCATCAACGCCATCGATCTTCTCAAGCCTCGCTTCAAGCGCATTGATCTTTGCTTCCAAATCGGCAATGTGGGCGCTCTCATCTTTTCCGTTGACCATCGAGCCAAGCACCAGAACAAAAGCAATGGCGGCCACGATGCCTACCACCCAAAAAACGAGATTGAGCGATATACCGGTCGCAAACAGACCATTTTTCGATTTATTGGCTCTGAACGGCGGATAAACGTCATCCCCGAATGTCTCATTGTCCTGCTCGGACTTGCCGCCACTGACAGGTTCTTCCCAATCCATTGTCTTGCCTCCGCAAGCAGTTAAGCATACGATTTTTCGGAAATTGGTAAATACTCGGTGAGTATGATTTTCTATAAACCAAAAGACAGTTGAACATCAACCCCCTTGCAGGGATTCGTACGTATTGACCTTCGCTTTACATTCCACTATTGTCGGCATATTAAAAGCAAAAAGTGCATTGTCGCAAGTCCCCCCCGTTACCAAGGAGCCCTTTATGGACGGCCATTCACATCGCTTCATCGAAGAATTCGACGGGCTTGTCGCATTCGGCCTCGACACCGAATGCGACAAGGACACCATTATCTATTATCTCCAGAAGTTTTCGGACGACCACCTGATGCAGCTCTTGCGCAACCGGTTGACCGACGAAGATCGCGAATCCCTTTTCAATCTGATTTCCGGATTATTGGTCAAGCACCTCTCCGAGCCGGAGTACCACCGCTATTTTCTAAAAGAGGATCATGACCATTAGCGGTTATCGGTGCATGCCTTTCCAAATACTAAACGGCCCGGTCGTTTGCACAACCGGGCCGTTTGCATGGTTATCCGCTATTGTTTCAGACTTTATATTTACCGAAATCCTCCGGAGATAATTTCTCCAGGTATTCGGCCCATTTTTTTCCTTCCTCGCTGTCGTCGTGGACGTCGCCGCCTTCACTGCCCATGCTTGATTTTTCCAGCACCTGGTCATCGACAAAAATCGGAGCCTGAAACCGAAGCGCCAGGGCAATGGCGTCACTGGGCCGGGCATCCATGGTAAAGGAGCGATCCTTACCGGTGAAGTGGATTTCCGCGAAAAAAGTATTGTCCTTCAAATCGCAGATATCGATGCGATCGATCTGAATGTTCATCAGCTGGGTCAGGTTTTTGAATAGATCGTGGGTCATGGGTCGGTCAAACTGGATGTTTTGAAGGGCCGAGGCGATCGAGGTGGCCTCCAGAAGCCCGATCCAGATGGGCAGGGTCTGCTCCCCCTGCTCGGTCTTTAAAAGAACGATGGGTGTATTCGAAGCCTGATCCATGGCCAGTCCCGCGATGGTTACCTTATGCAGCAATGATCCTCTCTCCTTTATTCAGGTGGTTTATCAATGGTTGAATCGATCATCTGTCCCCACAGAGAGTGGGCATGCGCTCCTTTTATCATGATATCCACCAGGGTGCCTGTCAACACTTGTTTTTCGGGCAAATGCGTATCCGGCAGGCTGAAGTGAACGATATGGTTTGACGAGGAGCGCCCCGACCAGCGGATCTTCTGGTCATGGGCGCCCTCCACAGACGGTTCGAGACCATGCCCGGGACCTTCGACCAGAACCTGTTGGACCGTTCCGATCATGGATTCATGTCTGGCGGCGGTAATCCGGCCCTGAAGGCTGAGCAGCCTCTGCAACCGTTCCTTCTTAACGGCCTCGTCAACTTTGTCGCCAAAGGCATTTGCCGGGGCGAGCGGCCGGTCCGAGTACATGAAGGCAAACAGGCCATCGTATGCAACGGTTTCGATGAGATCCAGGGTGGCCTGAAATTGTCGGTCCGTTTCACCGGGAAAGCCGACGATGAAATCCGATGTGAAGGCGATGTCCGGGCAAACGGCTCTCAGCCGGGCCACTTTTTCGAGATAGCCTTCACGGGTGTAGCGGCGATTCATGCGCTTTAGAATCGTATTGTCGCCGGATTGCACCGGCAAGTGGATATGGTGACACAATTTTTCGAGGCTGCCAAAGGCCCGGATCAGGTTTTCGGAAAGATCCTTGGGATGGCTGGTGGTGAATCGAATCCGTTCAAGCCCCTCGATGCGGTCGACCCGCGCCAGCAATTCGGCAAAATCGCACAAGGCTTCCTTGTTCCCGTAACTGTTGACGTTTTGCCCCAGAAGCGTCACCTCCCGGATACCCTTGGCCACGAGCTGCTTTATCTCTTGGATGATGCGGTCCGGATGACGGCTGGCTTCCCTTCCCCGAACGTAAGGCACGACACAATAGGTGCAATAGTTGTCGCACCCGCGCATGATGGTCACGAATGCCGACACCTGATCCGCTTTTACGGGAACATCTAAAGCGCTGTCGTTTTCGATGGTATCGGAAAAACGTATATCCACGATGCGGCACCGACTGGTTTCGATACGCCGCACCATTTCAGGCAGCCGGAAAATGGTATGCGTACCGAACACCAGGTCCACATAGGGCATGCGTTTGACGATGGCCTCGCCTTCCTGTTGGGCCACGCAGCCGCCAACGGCGATGATCATCCCGGGATTGGCGGCCTTGATCTTGGCCAGCCGACCCAGAAAGCTGAACGCCTTCTGCTCCGCCTTTTCACGAATGGTGCAGGTATTCAAGACCACCAGGTCGGCGGTTTCGATGTCCTCGGTGGTCGTATATCCCAATGGTGCCAGGACGCCTTGAATTTGTCCGGCGTCATAAACATTCATCTGACACCCGATAGTGCTGACATGCAGTTTTTTGGTGTTCATTTTAACGTATCGGATCCTTATTTCTCCGGCAACGCCGGTCGGTCCATGGGCGCTATATCAAAATCCCGCCTGAAACCGGATAAAATATCACGGACGATTTTTTCGCAGCCCGGAGCGATGGTAACCTTGACAATGGCCTGCGCGGCGTCGAGCGTGGTCAATACGGCCATGTTGTCGTAGGCTTCAAGGATGAATTTCACGAAACTGATCCGCCGTCGATCCATCCGGTAATAGTCGATTGTCGTTTTCAGGTGTAACGCTTGGTCACTAGTGGTTTGCATCTTGTCCCAATCGATTTATTAATGATATGTCCCTTGTATGGAAAAACAATGGCAAATGATTGATCCCGACCCCCAAACGGTCGTCACCCTTTCCAACGGGCTGAACTGCAATCCGCTGATGGCTAGGCTGATGGCCATTCGCGGCATACGTTCCACCTCCGACGCCGAGCGATACCTATCCCCCTCTTTCGGCCATTTGACAGACCCTTTTCAATTGACCGACATGCGCCCTGCTGTCATGCGCATCGAACACGCCATTTCGCAAGGGGAAAAAATCCTGGTGTACGGCGATTATGATGCCGACGGCATTACCGCCACGGCGCTTCTGGTCGATTTTTTGAAAGACTGTGGCGCCTGTGTAAGCTATGCCATCCCCCATCGGCTAACTGATGGATATGGACTTAACGAGGCGTTTATCGTCAACCGCGCAAAACCCGCCGGTATCGGCCTGATCATTACCGTCGACTGCGGAACGAGCAACGCCGAAGCGGTTTCCCGGGGGCGGGGGCTCGGAATCGATACCATCGTCACCGACCATCATCCGACAAGCAGCCCACCCGGTGATGCCCTTGCCGTCATCAATCCCACACGACTGGATTGCCGGGCCGGTCTTTCCCATCTGGCCGGCGTGGGCGTTGCGTTCTACCTGGTCATCGCCCTCAGATCCCATTTGCGGCAAACCGGCTTCTGGAAAACCCGACAGGAACCGAATCTCAAGCGGTTGTGCGACCTGGTGGCCATCGGCACGGTGGCCGATGTCGTACCGCTGGTCAAAGAAAACCGTGCCTTGACCCTGTCCGGGGTGGAAGCACTCAATCGAAGCGGTCGTCCGGGAATCGAAGCCCTTATCAAAATGAGCGCCGCTTCGCAACAACCGGTGGATTCGGAAAGCATTGCCTTTCGCCTGGCTCCGCGCATCAATGCGGCCGGCCGCCTGGTTCACGCCCGCATGGCCTGCGAGCTGCTTCTGGCCGGCAATCGAAAAAAGGCCTCGCGACTGGCGGCGGCGTTGTGCAGGTTGAACAGTCGGCGTCAAACAATGGAAGCCACCCTTTCGGAAACCATCATCGAACGCATCGAGGCATCTTCAGAACCAACACGGCCAACGGTGCTGGTGGTCGATGGCGAGGCCTGGCATGAAGGCATTCTGGGAATCGTCGCCTCTCGGCTGACGCGCCGGTTCAACTGCCCGTCGGTGGTGATCGGCACCAACAACGGTTTCGGCAAGGGGTCCGCGCGCAGCGTGGCCGGTGTCGATCTTACCGACATTCTTAACCAGTGTAAGGATTTACTGGACCGGTTCGGCGGACACCCGTTGGCCGCCGGCCTCTCTCTTCCCACGGCCAATATCGTTGCACTCAGAACCCGAATGCAAACCATCGTAAGGCAAATGACCGGCGGCACTCCTCTCGGCCCCACGATAAAAATCGATGCCAAGCTCGCCCTTTGCAGCATCGACAAACCGCTGATGGACACGTTGGACCGCCTGGCGCCTTTTGGCCAGGGCAACCCGCCGCCGCTCTTCATGGACACCGGTGTCCACGTCAATCGCTGCCACGTCGTCGGCCAAAGCCATCTTAAAATGATTCTCAAAAGCGAATCCGGCAAGGGCGGCCCGTTTCCGGCGATCTGGTTCAACGCGGGCTGTCCCGGCCCTCCATTTCCCAATCGGTTCGAAAAGATCGCCTATCGCCCCCAATGGAACCATTGGAACGGTCACAGGCAGCTCCAATTGCTAATCGAAGATGCCCGCATCTAACCTTGTCGTGCGCGTTTTCACATGAAATGGCCAAGCGCCCGGTGCATTGCCGGATGCTGCTTTCTTTTCATTATTTTTTAATTGAGGATTTATTCTTTTTGCTTGCAAAGGCACGGTCATCTTTTTATAAAGAGGCAAAACAAATTGATGATAATTCCTACAACTACAGGTGACCGCGCATGGCAAAAGTTTTCAGACCCAGTAATCGTGAATCCAGCATTCTATCCCGAATAGAATCGTCAAAAGAGCACGCCCGCAGGATTGCGATCAACTCGGTCAGGGAAGATCCGGCCAAATTCGCCAATCCCATCGCCATGAAACTGGTGGAAGAAAAGCTGATCGAAACGACCAGCAAAAACGCTTTGGAAGACGAAATTCTCAAATGCCTGGAGACCCTGGTGCACGCCGACGAATTCGATGTGGACTATATGGTCGCCCCTTTCAGAAATCTGGTTCAACAACCCAATGTGGTCAGCCTGTATCTTACCGCCTTTGTCATCGAAAAATTGATCAATCATAAATCGGTGGTGGACATTTTCGGATCGGATGCGGATATCTACCTGTGCATCCACACCCAGGTCGCCAAGCTACTTCCCCAATAAAGGTTTTCGGATGGGATCGCGTTTCCTGCCCCGGCTGGTGAACGGTCCCTTTGATGATCCCGCCCTGTTCGTCCCGTTTCGCCATCAAAACCGGGCGTTGCTATTCGACATAGGTGATATTGCCGCCCTCTCCTCTCGCGATATTCTCAAACTGTCGCATATTTTTGTCAGTCACACCCACATGGATCATTTTATCGGTTTTGACCGTGTGCTTCGTCTTTTGCTCGGCCGCGACAAGGAGCTGACCGTTGTCGGCCCGCAGGGATTCATCGACAACCTCACCGGAAAACTGGCCGGTTATTGCTGGAACCTGGTGGAAAACTATCAAAACCATTTCACTTTGCACGCCATCGAATTGTACCCGCATCGGGCCTTACGCACCTCCTTTGCCTGCCATGAAGGATTCAAAAGGCAAGGCCATGTCAGTGAAACGCTTTTCGATGGCACCCTGGTAAGCGAACCGGAATTCAACGTACGGGCCATTCATCTGGATCACGGAACCCCGGTGCTGGCTTTTGCCCTTGAGGAGCGCTTCTCCGTAAACATCGTCAAATCGGCTCTGGATCGGATGGGAATTTCTCCCGGACCCTGGCTCAACCAACTCAAAACCTTGATCTACAACAATGCCGACCCCGAAACCATGGTGGAACTGCCGATCTCACCCGACGGCCGTTCACCGTCACGCATATCAATGGGCGAGTTACGGGACGCCATCGCGCTAATTCAGCCCGGCCAGCGCATGGCCTATATCACCGATGCAGCGGGCAGTCGTGAGAACATGCGTAAAATGATCGAATTGGCCAAAGGGGTGGATATATTGTTTGTAGAAGCGGCTTTTTCTCACAAGGATCATGCCCTTGCCCTTGAAAAGCGTCATCTCACCGCAAGGCAGGCGGGAGAACTGGCCCGCCAATGCAGCGTGCGCCAGTTTCATGTTTTTCATCACTCACCACGCTATGAGACTTGCCCACAACTCCTTGAAGAGGAGGCCCGCAAGGCGTTCACGGGCAGCGGCTGATTCACGTCTTCAGCCATTGGGGTTCTGCACTTTTCCAAGGACGCTTCGGGTACGCTCGAATTTGGGATTGCGGAAGAATTCATCCGGCGGCGCCTGCTCCAGGATGATGCCTTCATCAACGAAGACAACTCTGTCCGCGACCTCACGGGCGAACCCCATTTCGTGAGTCACCACCACCATGGTCATGCTTTCCCGGGCAAGTTGTTTCATTACTTCAAGCACCTCTCCCACCAGTTCCGGGTCCAGGGCGCTGGTGGGCTCATCAAAGAGCATGACCTTGGGGTGAAGGGCCAGTGAGCGGGCAATGGCCACCCGTTGTTTCTGCCCTCCGGACAGTTGATCCGGAAAAGCCGTTGCCTTGTCGGCCAATCCGACCTTTTCCAACAATTCCAGGCCCAACTTGTCAGCCTCGGCACGTTTCATGTTGCGTACTTTAACGGGCCCCAGGGTCACGTTGCGCAGAACATTCATATTGGGAAAAAGGTTGAATTGCTGAAACACCATCCCGACTTCGGTGCGGATCATATTGATGTCGGTGGATTTGTCCGTGAGGCTATAGCCGTCCACCACGATTTCGCCGCTGGTGAGTTCCTCAAGCTTGTTGATGCAGCGCAACAGCGTGCTCTTTCCGGAGCCCGAAGCCCCGACAATGACCACGACCCCAATGGTGGAATCATGCCCTTGAACGCCTGGGGCCAGATGACATAGAGCATGACTTGTAAGCGGGTCAGGCCGATGGATCGTGCGGCCTCCATCTGCCCGGGGGTGATGGATTGTACGGCGCCGCGCACAATTTCAGCGATATAGGCATCCGAATTGAGAGCAATGGTGATGACGCCCGCGGTCAAAGGAGGAATGTGCACCCCCAGCGCCATGGGCAGGCCAAAATACAAAAACATGACCTGCTCCATAAGGGGGGTGCCACGGATGGATTCCACATAGAAACCGGCGAGCATTCTGACTGGGGATTTGCGGAAAATCTTCATCAACCCCGCGATTGCACCGAACATGAACCCGAAAAGCAGTCCCAGGATGGTGATGATAATGGTAAGCTTAACGCCGGTGAACAGAACGGGAACCGAATCCAGCATCACGCTGGCATCGAAATCAAAAGCCATGGGAACTCCGTAAAAAAACAGGGGCGGATACGGAACTGCAACAGCTTCAGATGCAGTTCCTTGAATGTCGCCACATCGTCATTGATGTCTTTGAGCAGCACCGCCTGGTTGCCCACGTTGATGCCGCATCCCATGAGTTTGCACACCACTTCCGCTGTCTCGGGAGTCAACTCCCGGGGGTGGTTGCACTGAGTATTAATCCAGATGGGAACCTTGTGTATGCCGCTCAGCACCTTCAACAGGCCCGATTCCATGCGCTGGGGCAGTGCGATGACCGTGCGGGTCCCGAAAAGGGTCATCTCCACGTGGGGAATCTCGCGGATTTTGGTGATCAGATATTCGATTCGGTCATTGGAGAGCAAAAAAAGATCGCCACCGGTAATGCGCACATCTCGGATCTCGGGGTGCTCCCGGATCCATTCCAGGCCCTCGTCCACGTCGAAACGGAGTTCCAGTTCGTGATCCACCACCAGTTCCTTTCGGAAGCAATGGCGGCAATAGTTGGCACAAACATCGGTAACCGTGAATAGGAGCTTTCCTTTTGTCACGAGCAGGTTGAAAAATGTCCAGGGCTAACGCATGTAAGTGCTGCTAATCGGTGGTATAGCGATAGCGGGGGTAGCCTACGGGGAGAGTAATTTCCGATCAAGGCATATGTCCGGCCGACGAACGGGGTTTACCGCTCCTTGCCGGCCCATTTAGCCACTTTCTCCGCAAGCTGATCGGGGTTGATGGGCTTGGTGAGATAATCGTCCATACCGGCTTGAATACACTTTTCGCGGTATCCCTTCATGGCGTGAGCCGTCAGCGCGATAATCGGTACTTTGGGGGTGAGAACCTGGCTGCCTTCCGCGCGGATGACGCTGGTGGCTTCGAATCCGTCCATTTCCGGCATTTGAATATCCATCAGCACCAGACCGTAAGATTCCTTTGTCAGGGCGTCGACGGCTTCCTTCCCATTGTTGGCGACACTGGAGGAATACCCCAGTTTTTCCAGCATCTTGGTCGCCACCTTTTGATTGATCAGATTGTCATCGGTCACCAGGATACGCGTATTGTGTTTAACCGCCTCTTTTACCGAGTGTTTGGTGATGAGCCTTCTCGGCTGTTCTTCATCCTCTTTCGGGGGGGTCAGGGCGGTGACAATGCTGTTGTAAAGGCAGGACGCCTTGATGGGTTTGGTGAGGTAGGCGGCAAAGCCAATGGCTTCCATGCGGTTGGCATCGCCGCGTTGGCCCATGGAGGTCAGCATGATCAGGACGGTCTTGCTGATTTCGGGATCGGCCTTGATCTTTTTTCCAAGGGTTGCCCCATCCATGTCGGGCATCTGCATGTCAACCATGGCCACGGTATAGGGGTCTTTGTCTTCAGCGGCCTGGTGCAGTGCCTCAAGGGCTTCACGCGAACCGGGTGCTTCTCCGGATCGGCACCCCCAGGAGGTGAATTGTTCCGTTAAAAGCAGACGGTTGTTTTTGTTATCATCCACGATCAAAATTCGTTCTTTGCGGATATCCTTGAGTTTCTCCTTAATCGGCTTGGGGGCCGGCGATGCCTGTTTGTCGAAAACAACGGTAAACCAGAAGGTTGATCCCTCATCCAGCCGGCTTTCAACGCCGATCCCCCCGCCCATCGCTTCGGCGAGTTTTTTGGAAATGGCCAGTCCCAGACCGGTCCCGCCATATTTTCTCGTGGTGGAAGCGTCAACCTGGGAAAAGGAATCGAACAGGATGTCAACCTTTTCGCCCGGTATGCCGATTCCGGAATCCTTGACCGTAAAGCGGACACAGGCTTTTTGGTCATCCTCGTTCTCCAGATCCGCGCGGACAAAAATATCCCCCTCTTCCGTGAATTTGACGGCATTGTTGACCAGGTTCACAAGGATCTGTCGCAACCGTCCGGGATCGCCCGTCAACAGGGACGGCACTTCGGGATCGGTGTAAAAAACAATATCAAGCCCTTTTTTATGAGCGATGACGGCCAGGGATTCGGCGATATCCTCCATGGTGATGCGCAGGTCGAAATCCATCGTTTCCAGCTCGATCTTCCCCGCATCCACTTTGGAAAAATCAAGAATATCGTTGATCACCCGCAAAAGGTTGTCGCCGCTGTCACGAATGACCTCGGCGAACTGACGCTGCTGATTGGAAAGTTCGGTATCCAACAAAAGGCCTGCCATGCCGATCACGCCGTTCATCGGCGTCCGGATTTCGTGGGACATGTTGGCCATGAATTCGGATTTGTATTTATTGGAAACCTGTAACTCCAGCTTCTGCTTTTGCAGCTCCTCGGCCTGGTTCTGGGTTTTGTTCAGCAGGCGTTTCGTCCGCCAATGGGACTGGGCGTTATGAAAGGCAATGGCGATGTTCTCGCTGGCCGCTTCCAAAAATTCTATTTCACGCTTCTGAAAGCGGTGAAAGGAGCCAAGTTCCACCACGCCCTGCACTTTATCTTCGTACATAAAGGGTACGATCAGGATATCCGCGGCAGGGGATTGCTGCATGCCGTATTGAATGGGAAGATAGTCCTTTGGAATATCGGCAACGGTTATGCGCTTCTTCTCTTTGGCGGCCTGGCCGACCAACCCCTCGCCGGGCTTGATTAGGCCGGTTGTTTCGTTGTCCGCCTTGCCGGCATAGCGCCCCATGCTTTTCAGGCCCTGACCGTTTTCACTCACGTATAGAACACCGACTTGGGCGTCCAGATACCTGGCCAGGAACGTGATGGCGTTTTCGGCCAACTCGGCCATATCCCTTTTTCCGTGCAGCAGATTGTTGATTTCGGACTGGCCGGTTTTGAACCAATCCTGCTCATTCTGTTTTTCCGTCGCTTCCTTCAGTTTACGGATCATTTCCGAAATGGCACTGCCCAGGACGTCCGACGGCCCCTTTTTGTCAATTCGCTGGTTCAGATCACCAACCGCGACGCCTTCGCAAATGGTGGTCACTTCCTGAAGATAACCCACCAGGCGATTGAAGGATACGGCTGCCTCGGCAAATTCGTCATGTCCTTCGATAACCAGTTTTTCCTTGATGTCACCCTGGCTCATCGCCTCGAAAAGTTTAAGGAATTTGTTGAATTTGCGGTTTACATCGGTAACCACGAAGGCGGCTATCAAAATGGTCACCATTATACCAAAAGCGGCGACGCTGACCGAATACAGCAGTATTTTCTGAATACCTGAAAGTATCTGGCTCTCCGGAATGATGGAAACCAGCTTGAGCCCCGAATACTGATTGGTCCATTGAAACAATTCCTCGGCGCCGATCAGATCGGTGAACGTTGCATAGAAATTACCGTCGATCAGAGCAATGGAGCCGACTTCCCCGCCGGTCGCGGAGCACAGATAGGTTTCAAGCGTCTGGGAATCCTCGATCGGCTGACCAACTTGCTGCGAATTTGAATGGGCCAGGGTTGTTTTCATGGTGCTGTCCAAGACAATAACCTCGGCCCGCTTGATGCCGTTGGCCAGGTATTCACCCATTGTCGCGGTAACGTTGTCCTGAATAAAGGACCAGTTGACGTAGGCCAGAAAAAAGCCGTTGCGTTTTCCCTGGGAGTCGCGTGTTTTAAAACTCAACAGATAAGTATAGGGGAAAGGCAGGCCGGATCGAATAAAGTCGGGGGTGGCGACATACGTGGCCGCCCGCTCCGGACCGATGTCCAGAATGCCGACCGAAGCAATCGGAGGGGCTTCCAGCAACTCCTTACAGGGAAGGCCCTGACTGTCCACGGCCGAAAGCACCTTGCCCTTTGTGTCCACCAGCAGCAGCATGGCAAAACTTTTATTTCCGGCCATCAAGGTTTTGAAGTAATCCTGCACCTCATTCAATGTCTCGAACTCAATGGCCATGCCGAACACATCTTCCTGGGTCCAGCTTAAAAAGGTTTTCTCCTGGGAGTGGATAAACGCATTGACCTCCTTGGCCCCATTGTGATTGATCAGTCCCATGATGCGCTCGCTGTACTCCAAAACGTTTGAACGCGCCAAGGTGTAGGTAAGATAGGTGATGATCAGCATCGGCACCAGGGACAACAAAAGGCCAAGAATCAGCTTGGATTTAAGCCTGGCGGAAGACAGACGTCTAAAAATAGTCATTTAGATACCCCTTATTCATAAGGCAGCTTTTCCAGGTGGATCGGTTTTCCCGCCGCGCGACGCACGGCTTCCCATTCATTACGGCTGCGTGCCGCCTCCTCGCCGGGCAAGCTGCCGATGATTTCGAAATAATCCAACTTGAATTTGTCGCGCAGCACGACGGCCTGGGGGTTACAGCGTACGGCATAGACGGTCTGCACGGACTGGTGATCAAATGTTCGCCAATACTGGCGATCCTTTAACAGGGTATAGACATACCCTTCGAGGGCTCTGATCACATCGGGCGTATAAAACGTACCGACCCGCTCCACGGCGGCTTTGTATTCCCATAAAATCGTGTAGGCCGAGGCTGCGGATATGCTGGGGTAGCGGTTGTGACGCTCGGCGAAGGCTTTCACGAACTGCCGGCCTCTGGGGTAATCGTAGATATACGGGACTTTCCAGGTCCAGTGTACCGAACCGATGACGCCCTCCATCACCTTTGGGCCGGCGTCCTCGGCCATTCCCAGGGCAATGCTGGGGACGACGATCTGAGTATTTTTTTTGAGTCCGAGTTGCGTGGCGATGCGTATGGCCGTGGACATATCGTTCCCGAAAAGCGCAAGCACCAGGACATCGGGTTTGACGATCTTGGCGAAAGCGAGATTCTTTTTAAAATCTTTTTCAGTGGCGTTTGGAAAAGGGGTCAGCACACCTTTATGGGTTTTCCGATCTTCCGTATGGGTAAAACGGCGTACGGATTGTTCGGTTGTCCGCCCCCAGGTGTAATCGGCGGTCAGATAAAAATATTTTTTTCCGGAATATTTTTCATTTAAAAAAGAGGCGATCGCCTTGGCGCCCATCCATGAATTGTAGCACTCCCGAAAGACATGCCGTCTGGCTTCACTACCGGTGGTTTCCGTTGAGTGCGTCAAGGTCGCGAAAAACAGAACGCCCTTTTCCTGGCAGATCTTCCCGGAAGCGATGGCGACTGCGCTGGACGAGCCGCCAAAGATCATTTTCACTTTTTCCGAATCGATCAACTCGTTGATATTGTCCATGGTGCGATTGACCTGTGATGCCGAATCCCGCGCGACGATTTCAATGGGACGGCCCAATATGCCGCCCTTTGCATTGATTTCATCCAGAGCCAGTTGACTGGCGCGCAACTGATCCAGCCCCTGTTTGGCATAGGGCCCGGTCCGCGAGTAGTTAAATCCGATTTTAACGGGTGCATCCTGAGCCAGTACGACAAAAGGCCATATCAACAATGACAATAAAAACGTCATCGACAACCGTTTGTTTCTCATAATTTCCTTTTCGTTGCCGACCTGGTGGTCTGTTACGAAAAAATCCGGATCGATATCCCGGGTCAAACGTGTTTTTTGTATTGCAGGAAATATGGAATCAGCGGGTGTTGGGAGCAGGCTTGTCGGATTAGATACCACTACAAGGACAGAACGGTTCCTGCAGTCAAATATATCCGTTTTTTTTTGGGAAACTTGAGTTTTTCACACAGGTGTTTAAAGCATCATCGCCAATGCGCCGGTGATTCCGGATAGGGTTGCGATGGGAAAAAACGGCTGGTCACTGGAATTGAGGGAGTGTATATCAACCTTGCCTGGGAAAACGTCGGCCATTCCCCTTTTGCCGGCCGTTATTCTGATCGCTCATGCGTATGGCGGTGGCCGCGTCGCTGCAGCGCGATTCAACGGCGGGGTAACCAAAAATGGCGTTCACCTCCCGGGTCATGGCTTCGCAATACCGGATACGCAGCTGCTCGGGCATGGAAATTACGGCTTCGCCCTGATCCTGGAAACAGATGTGTACGAACCCCTTGCAAGGTCCCGGATAACGCTTTAGGGTCTGCTGAACACGCTCCAAAGTGTCCCGGTCTGTCTTTTCGGAGTCCACTTTCAGCCGGATTTCAACCGTCCAGGTCTCCTCAGCCTTTTCCATGGGGATGATCTCCTCGGCCAGAATCTTCACCCCCTTTTCCTCCACGGAAGCATTGCCCTGTACCAAAACCGGTTCATCCACGGCAAGCAGATCCGAGCATTTTGCATAGGTTGAGGGGAAGACCACGACCTCGACATTACCATTCAGATCCTCAATGGTTACAAAACCCATGAGATCGCCCTTTTTGGTCCGATGGGGTTTGAAGCTGCTGATCATACCGCCGATGCGGACGGCACTTTTATCTTCAGCCTCCTTGATACTCAGGGCATCTACATTGCTGAACTTTTCGATTGTCTCCCGATAACGGTCCAATGGATGACCGGTAACGAAAAACCCCAGGGTCTCCTTCTCCTGCTGCAACTTATCGTGGTCGTCCCACTCATCTATGTTGGGAACGACAGGCAGATTTATGGCCGCTTGGGAGCCCTCGCCCATATCGAAAAGGCTCATCTGAGCGCTGTTTTTCTCCCGCTGGATGCGTTGACCGTAATCGAGGGCTTCCTCCAGAACGGCCATCAGTCGCGAGCGGTAGACGCCGGTGGAATCTAAGGCCCCGCAACGAATCAGGCTTTCCAACACACGTTTGTTGACCTTGTTTAGGTCCACCCGCTGGCAAAAGTCGAAAAGCGATTCAAAACTACCGTTTTCCTCACGTTCCTGAATGATCAGATCAACGGCAGCGCCTCCAACGTTTTTAA
Source organism: uncultured Desulfosarcina sp. (assembly GCA_963668455.2). Taxonomy (GTDB): domain Bacteria; phylum Desulfobacterota; class Desulfobacteria; order Desulfobacterales; family Desulfosarcinaceae; genus Desulfosarcina. Next base: position 83,270 of record CAXXOY010000002.1, on the reverse strand, counting down.
TGGCGGCCATGCCGAAGCGGATACGTTCCCCTGCCGCAGTGAAGTAGGTGGAACTTTCATTTACATCAGGCGGCAGCACTTCGATGCCTTGGTTGCGGCATTCGTTGATGAATTTGACCACGTTGTCGATGGTATCGATTTCAGAGGTCAGCAGGGCCGCCATGAACTCCACGGGAAAATGCGCCTTTAAATAGGCGGTCTGGTAGGAAACCAGGGCGTAAGCGGCGCTGTGGGACTTGTTGAAACCATAGCCACCGAATTTTTCGATCAGGTCGAAAAGGTCCGTGGCGACTTTTTCGTCAACGCCGTTCTCCACTGAACCGCTGATAAACTTTTTGCGGTGCTTGGCCATCAAGGCTTCTTTTTTCTTGCCGATGGCCTTTCGCAGGCTGTCCGCATCAGCCATGGTGTAGCTGGCAAGCACGCCGGCCACCTGCATGACCTGCTCCTGATAGACGATAACGCCGTAGGTCTCCTTGAGGATCGGTTCCAGGGATTCCACGGGATAGACCACTTCCTTGCGGCCGTGCTTGCGATCCACGAAATCCTTGACCATGCCGCTTTCCAGGGGACCGGGGCGATAAAGGGCCACTAGGGCGGTCAGATCCGCGAAGGATTCCGGGTGCATTTGCACCAAGAGGTTCTTCATCCCTGATGATTCAAGCTGAAAAACACCGGTGGTGTCACCGGATTGCAAAAGCGCGAAGGTTTTGGGGTCGTCATTGGGAAGATGGTCGATATCGGGAACGGTTTTGCCCTGATTGGCGATGCTTTTAAGAGCATCGTCGATCACGGTGAGGTTGCGCAGCCCCAGAAAATCGAACTTGACCAGACCGATGTCCTCGACCTTCTCCTTGTCGAACTGGGTGACGACTTCGCCCTTTTTCCCCTTGTATAGCGGCAGGTATTCCACCAGCGGTTTGTCGCCAATGACCACACCGGCCGCATGGGTCCCGGCATGCCGGGAAAGTCCTTCCAGGCCCCGACTGATCTCAATCAGCTCTTCGATTCGCGGATCGCTTCTAACCATCTCGGCCAGTTTGGGCTCTTCCACCAGCGCCTTGTCGATAGTCATCTTCAGGCTGTCGGGAATCAATTTGGCGATGGTGTCCACCTCGGCCAAGGGAAGGCCCAGGGCGCGGCCAACGTCGCGAATCACCAGCTTGGCCTTCATTTTGCCGTAGGTGATGATCTGGGCTACATAATCGCCGCCGCCGTATCGCTCGACCACATAGTTGTACACCCGCTCGCGGCCGCGAATACAAAAATCAACGTCGATATCGGGCATGCTGATACGCGACGGATTCAGAAAACGTTCAAAAATGAGCCCATGTTCGATGGGGTCCAGATCGGTGATGGACATGGCGTAGGAAACCAGACTTCCGGCGGCCGATCCTCGTCCCGGCCCAACCGGAATACCGTTTTCCTTGGCATAGCGGATAAAATCGGCGACAATCAAAAAATAGCCGGGAAAGCCCATGTCCTTGATGGTCTTGCTCTCGTACTCCAGGCGTTCCCGGTAGACCGTCTCGTCCAGATCCGGATTTTTCTCGCGGATGACGGCCATGCGACGCTCGTAGCCCTCTTCCACCATCTCGTCAAAAATCTGGTCGGCGCTTTTGCCCGACTCGGCGTCGAACTGGGGAAAATGATAGGTGTCGAAATCGAACTCGATCTGGCAACGGTCGGCAATGGCCACAGTGTTTTCGATGGCTCCGGGATATTGCCCCAGGGTGCGGCGCATATCCTCCTGGGACTTGAAGTAAAGCTCATCGGAATCGAAAACGAACCGGTCGGCGTCGGTGACGACCTTCTGGGTCTGGATGCAAAGCAGGATTTCATGAGCTCTGGCATCCTGCCGATTGAGATAATGGCAGTCATTGGTGGCCACCAGGGGGATGGAGAGCTTCTCGGAAAGCGCAACAAGCCCCTGATTGACCTTCTCCTGGGCCGGAATACCGTTGTGCTGCAGTTCCAGAAAGAAGTTTCCTTCACCGAAAGTCTTCAGATAAAACAGGGCCGCATCCTCGGCCTTGTCCATATCGCCAGACAGAATGTACTGCGGTATATCTCCCTTGAGGCAGGCGGAGAGAGCGATAATCCCTTCGGCGTGCTCGGCCAAAAGCGCTTTATCGATGCGAGGTTTATAATAGAACCCCTCCATCTGGGCCACGGTTGCCATTTTACAGAGATTGGCGTAGCCCACCTGGTTCTCTGCTAGCAGCACCAAATGGCGGGTGCCCTTTTTATCCAAAGGCGTTTTGTCGGTGAGACCGCGGGGGGCGACATAACACTCGCAGCCGATGATCGGTTTGATCTCAGCGGCAACTGCCTGCTGGTAAAAGTCAAGAGCCCCAAACATGGTGCCATGATCGGTAAGGGCCACCGCCGACATCTCCAAGGCCTTGGCTTTTTTGAACAGATCCCCCAGTCGGATGGCGCCATCCAGAAGGCTGTATTGCGTGTGGACATGCAGATGGACGAAATCTTTATTTTTTTCTGTCATTTATATGGGATAGGACATTTTATGATTAGAATCAATAACGTAAAATGGTCTTCGGTCGGAGGGTGCCCGGTCGGAAAGGGTAGATTTTGGTTCAGGCCAAGGCCGCAACGAGGTTGAAACCGCAGGCGTAGTAGCGCTACGTTGAGGATTTCGGCCGAGCGAGAACGCCGGCCTGGGCCAAAAGATGCCTTTTCCGACCGGGTACCCAGTTAGTTATCCACCCTGTAGTTGGGAGCCTCCTTGGTAATAATGACATCATGTACATGACTTTCGCGCATGCCTGCGGCGCTGATCTTGACGAATGTGGCCTTTTCACGAAGCTCTTCGATGGTGCGGCAACCCACATAGCCCATGCCGGCCTTGAGTCCACCGATAAGTTGAAGAATATTCGAGGATAGCGTCCCGCAGTGGGGTACCCGGCCGACAATACCTTCCGGGACCAGCTTGTCGTCAGACTCCTGCTCCCCCTGGTAATAGCGGTCCTTACTGCCCTTTTTCATGGCCTCCAGGGATCCCATCCCACGGTAGACCTTGTAACTTCTGCCCTGAAAAAGGATGGTTTCGCCCGGGCTCTCCTCGGCACCGGCGAACAGACCGCCGATCATGATACAGTGAGCCCCGGCACCGATGGCCTTGGTGATATCGCCGGAAAATTTAATGCCACCGTCAGCCATCAGGGGCACTCCGGTTTTTTCAGACACCTCGCGGCAATTGGAGATGGCTGAGATCTGGGGCATACCGATGCCGGCCACGATGCGTGTTGTGCAAATGGATCCGGGCCCGATCCCAATTTTGATACCGTCCACACCGGCATCCACCAGCGCCTGGGCACCCTCCCCGGTCCCCACATTACCGGCGATGAGTTGCAAATCGGGGAACTCCCCTTTGAGCATTTTTATCGATCGGATCACATTGGCCGAATGCCCATGGGATGTATCAATGACGATCACATCGACGCCGGCCTTTATCAGGGCCTCGGCCCGTTCCATCATGTCCTCGCCCACGCCCACGGCTGCTCCCGCCCTCAAGCGGCCCATGGAATCCTTGCAGGCATTGGGATATTTCTTGATTTTTTCTATATCTTTAATGGTTATCATGCCGGTCAGGCGGCCGTTCTTGTCCACCACCAGCAGTTTTTCAATACGGTGGGCATGCAGCAGTTTCTTCGACTCCTCCAGGCTGATGCCCTCGGATACCGTAACCAGTTTTTCACTGGTCATGACATCGCTGACCTTCTTGGTCATATCGGTTTCGAAACGTAAATCGCGATTGGTCACGATTCCCACCAACTGGTTGCCCTGGGTAACCGGCACGCCGGAGATACGGTAACGGGCCATCAGCTTCATGACTTCCTCGATGGGACGGTCCGGCGCGATGGTCAAGGGATCGACAATCATGCCGCTCTCGGATTTTTTGACCTGATCCACTTCCATGGCCTGACTTTGAACGCTCATGTTTCGGTGAATGAAGCCGATTCCTCCTTCACGAGCCATGGTGATGGCGGTCTGGGCCTCGGTAACGGTATCCATGGCCGCACTGACAATGGGAATATTGAGCGACAATTCCCGGGTCATTCGCGTACGGGTGTTGACATCCTTGGGCAGGACATCGGAATAGCTAGGTATCAACAAGACATCATCAAAGGAATAAGCTTCCTCCGCGATCAGGTTGTTCATGACAAATCCTCCACGATCTTATGGAAATTGGCCGGAATATCGGCGATGGTGTTTTCGGATAACATGTTAGTCAAGTTCGCCCAGCCTGTTATAATTGCTGGAAAAACTATTGAAACGGGGTAGTCATCGGACTCGGGAATGCCGGTGATGAATCCGAAAAGAGGGATCGTGGCATTATCCGGTGAGTGACCTGTTATCCTCGCAAACTAACAAATGAACCCAGCTTTATCAATCTTTATTTGGCCGCTTGACACCCTTCTCCGACCATAATAATACATTCTGGCTTTTCTCCTGTTCGGGGTGCGGACGTATCGAACCCATTTTGATCATTTTTTCGAGGAGTCGTGATCCACACATGCTATTCTCCATCAATCCGGACAATCCCCAACAGCGACTGATCGATCAGGTTGCGCAGGTATTGAAGGCGGGCGGCCTGATTGCCTACCCCACCGATACGTTTTACGGTATCGGTTGCGATATCATGAACAAACGCGCCATCGAACGTATCTACCAGCTCAAGCAGCGTGATAAAAAGCAGCCCTTCAGCTTTATCTGTTCGGACCTGAAAAACATCAGCCAATATGCCAAGGTGTCCAACTACGCCTATAAAACCATGCGCAGGCTGCTGCCCGGCCCGTTCACCTTCATCCTGCCGGGATCCAAGCTGGTGCCCAAGATCATGCTCACCAAAAGGAAGACCGCTGGTATCCGTGTTCCGGATAACAATATCTGCATCGCTCTGGTGAGGGCCTTAGGCAATCCGATCATCTCCACCAGCGCCACTACGCCTGACGGAGAGGTATTCGAAGACGCCTCCCTGATCCATGACCATTTCAATCAACGCCTGGATGCAGTCATCGATGGCGGACCGGTGGCCGGCATGCCCTCCAGTGTGGTCTCTCTGGAAGACGATATTCCCGAGATCATCCGTGAAGGGTTGGGGGATGTCGGCCTTTTGTAGCCCCCATTTTGTAACACACACATTTCAACCCCTCCTGGCCGCCATGGTCAGTAAGGCATAAATACAGATCGCCACAACGAAAAACGAGCCAACCTGATACCCTTCAAGATGCTCTCCTAAAAAAAGAACCGAAAGCGCCATGGTGACGGCCGGCCAGGGCGTGGTCACGGCACTGGCCAGTGAGACGTCAATATGCTGTATGGCATAGAACCAGACGATCAGTTCCATATAGTAGAAAAAGCCCATAACCAAGGCAAAGGGCAGCAGTCCCGGATCAAAAAAACGGGCAAAATGACCGCCGCAAAAGCCAAAAACCATCCCTAAGAATACTGCGGAATTCAGCACCCGGAAAAATGTCACCTGGGCCGGCGTGATGGGGCTGTGCAGCAACTCTTGCCGGATAAGAACGTGGGCAACGCTCCACAGCAGCGGTACGCATAAGGCGACAAGAAACCATCTCGACACTATCTGAATCTGCCAGGAACCGTGAGTGCCGAGATAATAAAGGGTCAGCACCAGGGCAAGGGTAGCGACAGTCTCCTGCGCGCTTTTGGTCTGCCGCAGCAAAGCCATCTCCGTAACAACGGCAAACAGGGGATAGGACTGGATGGCAATGGATGCACTGACCACACCGGCCCGCTCCATTGAAAGTACATAAAACCAGGTTGATAGCCCGAACATCATCCCGGTTGCAATACAGACGGCGATAGTCCGCAATTGTGGCGTTGGACTCGTTCCGGGACGGAAAATCCCCATTGAACCGGAGTACAGTTCATAAATGAAGAGCGGCAATGCAAAAATCAACTGCCAAAGGGAGAGGAAGAATGCAAATTCCAGGGCATTGGAACCCACCGGCCGGCTGTTGGCAATCACAGGCATGGTTCCGAGGATGAAAAGACAGACAAAAGAGAGCAGGATACCGGTTTTGGGGTGTGATATACGCATAAGACCTTCTCTGAAATAAAATCATTTGATATAATTGCTACTATTCAATATGCTTTTTGCACTGATTATTGATTTAGATCAAGAGAGGTATTGCACTGATGGCAATTTGGAAACCCGATCTCAAAGATAGAAAAGGCCCCAAATATCGGCAGATCGCCGATGCAATTTCAGAGGCTATTGATTCCGGCACATTAATTCCAGGCACCAGGCTGCCGCCCCATCGCATCCTTGCCTATGATATGGGAATTTCGCCGAATACCACCAGTCGGGCTTATGCGGAGTGTGTGAACCGTGGCCTGCTCTACGGAGAAGTGGGAAGAGGCACCTTTGTCAAGATTCCCCAGAAAGATATGGACCAAGCCACCGGGCTGGACCGGCCCCAACAGGGACCTATTGATTTTTCAAAAAACCTGCCCTGCCCCAGCCCCTGTTCCGCCTTTTTTTCCCAAACCCTGTCCAGGCTAAGTGCAAGACACGATCTTCAGGCGCTTCTGGATTACCAGACCGGTGACGGCAATCTGAAACATCACCTGGACGCCGGGAGAGACTGGCTGAGTCGAACCGGCGTCACGGCTTCGAATGATGAGATAATCATTACCAGTGGCGCCCAGCACGGCATCCTTACCGCCTTGATGAGCGTCACCTGCCCGGGAGATACGATTGCAACGGAAAAGTTGACCTACTCCCCGATCCGACTAATGGCCCGGCGCCTGGGCCTGAAGCTGATCACCGTGGACATGGATGATGAGGGGATGATCCCAACCGCTTTGGACAAGGCCTGTGCCAAACATCCGGTAAAGACAGTTTACCTGACGCCCACCATACATACACCGACAACTGCCACCATGGGAGAAAAACGGCGCAAAGCCATTGCCGAGATGGCGCGGCGCCACGATTTCATTATCATTGAAGACGATGTATATGGGCCGCTCAGGCCGGAGGCCGTCCTTCCTCTTGCAGAATTGGCTAAAGAAAAGACCGTTTACATCAGTTCCTGCTCAAAATGCATGGCGCCGGGGCTCAGGGTTGCCTTTTTACGGGCCCCTGTCGCCATGATCCGGGCTTTGCGCCAAGCCGTGTCCCTAAGCTGTTGGATGCCGCCTCCGCTGATGAGTGAAGTGGCCAGTCAATGGATATTTGACGGAACGGCTTCTCTTTTAACAAAAGCGCAACGATCCGAGGCCGCACATCGGCAGGCCGCGGCAAAAAAAATCCTGGGCAACTATCGCTACCGAGCGGATCCCCATGGGTTTCACCTCTGGCTTACACTACCCCATCACTGGCAGGTCGACGATTTCTGCCGGGAAGCGGTTAGCCGGGGAGTTCTCCTCACTTCCGGTCATACGTTTACACCGGACACTCGATTTTCACCCGGAGCCGTCCGGATCAGTCTTAGCTATGAACCGGATCAAAAGCGGGTTTTGAAAGGCCTTGAAATCCTGTCAACGCTTTTAAAGGAAGAGGATCGACCAAGCGCATTGGTGATTTAGAGAATAATCAGGGAGCGTCTTTGGTTTCCAAAATCTCCCACCGCTCATAAGCAGTTTCAAGATCCTTCTCCAACTGGGTCAGTTCTTCTTTAATGGTGGCGATATGCCCGCTGTCTTCACGGAAAAAATCCGGAGCCGACATGATCTCGAAAAGCTCCTGTTGACGCGACTCCAGCGTTTCGATGCGGCCGGGTAAGGCTTCCAGTTCGCGCTTTTCCATGTAGCCCAGTTTTTTGGATTTTGGGGGTGAAGGCTTGGTAGCGGCGGGTTTGGGAGGGGATGCTTTTGGCGCCTCGGTCTCGTCGGCCCGCGGCCGCTGCTTCAGCCAGTCATCGTAGCCACCGGCATAGCCCTGGATAGCGCCATCTTTTTCAAAAACCAGGGTACTGGTGACCACATTGTCGATGAAGGCCCGGTCGTGGCTGACGATAAGCACGGTTCCGGAAAAATCGGCCAGCAGTTCTTCAAGTAGTTCAAGGGTTTCCATGTCCAGATCGTTGGTGGGCTCGTCCAGAACCAGGACATTGGCGGGTTTGGCGAATAGTTTGGCCAGCAAAAGGCGGTTTTTCTCTCCGCCTGAGAGCACCCACACCGGCGTGCGGGAGCGCTGGGGCGAAAAAAGGAAATCCTTTAAGTATCCGATGACATGCCGCTGTTTGCCGCCCACATCCAGCATGTCGCCATCGGTGAGGTTTTGTTGCACGGTTTTGGTCTCGTCAAGCTGATCGCGAAGCTGATCGAAATAGCGCACATTGAGGTTGGTGCCTTGTTTGATGCGGCCCTTTTGGGGGCTAAGATCGCCAAGCAATAAACGAATCAGAGTCGATTTGCCGGCCCCGTTGGGTCCGATGATGCCGACGCGATCTCCACGCATGACGGTGCAGGAAAAATCCTTTACGATTTGCCGTTCCCCATAGCCAAAACATAGACCCGTGGCCTCGATGACGACTTTACCGCTGCGCGAGGCCTCTTCCAGGCTCATGTTCACCCGGCCCATGCGGTCGCGCCGGCTGTGGCGGAGTTCACGCAATTTTATAAGGGCCCTGACCCGCCCTTCGTTTCTGGTGCGGCGGGCCTTGATGCCCTGACGTATCCATTTTTCCTCGGCGTCCAGCTTTTTGTCGAAGCGGGCGTTTTGATTGGCCTCGGCCTCGAGCCGCGCCTGACTTTGCTTTAAGAAAGTATCATAATTGCCGTCCCAGGAGAAAAGCCCACCCCGATCGATTTCCAGAATGCGGGTTGCCAGGCGGCGAATCAGCATGCGGTCATGGCTGATCAGAATCAGGGTGCCGCGCCATTTGAGCAGGAAAGCTTCAAGCCGGTCGATGGCCGGCATGTCCAGGTGGTTGGTGGGCTCATCAAGCAGAAGGACATCCGGCTGGGCGCAAACGGCGGCGGCCAGAAGCACCTGCCGTTTTCTGCCGGCGGAAAATTCACTGACCTCCCGGTCCGGCTCCACGTTCATTTGTGTGATCACGCGATCCACCTGCTGTTCGATTTCCCAGCCGTTTTCCGCGTCGATGCTCTGCTGCAAGGTGGCCATTTGCCCGGCGGTGGCCTCGTCACCGCCGCCTTGTTCACACAGCCGCCGGTAATCGGCCAGGCGACAGCCCCTATCTCCAAGGCTGCGGTAGATGACTTCGGTAACGCTTCCGCAAAGGTCCTTGGGCACCTCCTGGCCGAGAAAGCCGGTGACAAGTCCCTGGGCATGAACCACTTCGCCGCTGTCCGCCTCTCTACGTCCGGCCATGATGTTCATCAGGGTGGACTTGCCGGCGCCGTTGCGCCCCAGAAGGCAGATTCGCTCACCCGGCGTCACCGAAAGGTTGGCCTTGTCCAGAATCGCCGCGTCGCCAAAAGATATACAGATATCGCGCAGGGTAATCAGTGCCGCCATGGGTCAATCTTCATTCAATAAAGTTCGTATTTTGCCAGCCGCCCGTCCAGGCCGCCGTTGCGCAGGGGCTTTTTCCAGGCGGGTTTCAAGCCGATGCGCTTGATCATCTCACGGTCGCCGAAATAGATAAACGCCGTCGAGCCCTTGCAGCACTGCTTCAGGTAATCGCCCAGGCGCCGGTAAAAATCTCCGATATCCTCCGCGGTTCGCATGCGCACGCCATAAGGCGGATTGCACAAAATGATCCGGTTTTCAAGCCCCTTGATCTCGAACAGATCCTTGCGCAGCACATTCACCGAGCGCATTTGGGGTATCTGTTTGCAATTGACGCGTGTGGCGGAAACGGCTTTTGCATCGATATCGCCGGCATAAATCAACCTGCCGGGAAGCTTACGGATTTTTGCATCCTCTTCTTGCCTGACCATTTCCCACAGCCCGGCATCGAAATCCGGCAGCCTCTGAAACCCGAAATAGATGCGATTACAGGCGGCCGGTATTCGGCACCAGGCCATGGCGGCCTCTATGACCAAGGTTCCCGACCCGCACATGGGATCCACAAGCGGGCGCTGCCCATCCCATTCGGAAAAAGCGACCATCGCCGCGGCAACGGTTTCCTGCATGGGTGCGTCCACACCATGGGTTCGATACCCGCGCCGATGCAGACTGCCGCCGGAGGTGTCGATGCTAATGGTTCCGGAATCCTTGTGCAGGAAAAGATTAATCCATAAATCAGGGGTACGTGTGTCCACATTGGGACGCCGGCCAAAGGCGTCTCGGAACTGGTCGGCAACCGCATCTTTTACCTTCAATCCGGCGAATTGCGAATGGGGAACCGTAGAGCCTGCCGTGCTGGCGAAAACGGCGAATGTCTGGTCCACGCCCATGAAACGGCGCCAGTCAATTTTGCGCGCGGCCCGATAAAGGGCTTTTTCGTCAGGACAGGCAAACCTATGGATGGGGGCAAGAATGCGCGTACAGAGCCGGGTGCAATAATTGATGCGGTACAGGCTTTTAAGATCGGCCTTGAAGTGGATGCCGCGCCGGACGATGGTGGTGTTGGACGCTCCCAGCCGGGACAACTCGGCAGCGCCCATAGGCTCCAGCCCATCGGCAATCTGGGCGAAGTAATCGCCCGGTTTTTGGTCTCGGATCATTTTCGGTCAAGCCTGATTGATTGTTACAAAACGATCGAAAAGCCGAGCCTCATTTCGGGGGGGCGCTTTTGCCCTTGGGTCTAGGCCGGCTATCTCTTCTGGAACGCGGCGGGCGACTGCCCGTTCGCCTTGGCGGGCGGTTCTGGCCCCCACTGGGCCGACGACGACGGCGACGCTGGCCTTTGTTGGCACCGGCGCTTTTAGCGCCCTCGGACGGTTTTGGTTTGCGGCGTCTGGGCGGCGGCGGAGGTACTTCCAGCATTTTTTCATCGGGCGGGGTACAGCTTAAGGGGCGCCCCATGAACTCCTCAATGGCCGGCAGGTAAAAGGAATCGTCCTCGTCGGCAAAACTGATGGAGGTCCCGGCGGCGCCGGCCCTCCCCGTACGGCCGATGCGATGCACGTAATCCTCGGGATCATGGGGCAGAGTGAAGTTGATCACATACTCCATGCCTTCGATGTGAATGCCACGTCCGGCCACGTCCGTGGCCACCAACACCCTTATTTTGCCGTCTTTAAACTGTTCCAGGGTCCGGACTCGTTTTTTCTGGGGAACCTCACCCGAAAGGACGGCGCAATTAATGCGGTAGCGGTCCAGCATGTCGGCCAGCTTTCGGGTCTCGTCGCGCCGATTGCAAAAAACGATCACCCGTTCGAGGTTTTTCTGAACGATGGTGTTGTAGGTAAGCGCGAACTTTTCATCGCTGGTGACGATATAGACCACCTGTTCGACCGTGTCCACGGCGACCTGTTCAGGCTCGATCTCGACACTCACCGGATCACGGGTCCAACTGCCGCTAAGCCTGGTTACGTCGGGCGTGAGCGTGGCGCTGAAAAACAGGGTCTGGCGCTTGTCCTTGTGGGGGGTGCTGTAGACGATCTGGCGCACGTCGGGGATAAAGCCCATGTCCAGCATGCGGTCGGCCTCGTCGATAATCAGCATCTCCACTTTGCTCAAGTCCAGGTCTTTGCGCCGCTTGAAATCCAGCAGACGCCCCGGTGTGGCCACGACGATATCGACGACTTTGTCGGTCAGCTGTCGCCTCTGTTTCTCGTAATCCATGCCGCCGAAAACACTGACAATGGAAAAGCGGGTGTACTTGGCAAACAGCCGGGCCTCGTCGGCGATCTGCATGACAAGCTCACGCGTCGGGGCAATGATGAGCACCCGCGGGCGGCCGTTGGGAAGCTTGCCCTTGCGGGGGGCTTTCATCATACGCGTTAAAACAGTGATCAAAAAGGCGGCTGTTTTCCCCGTACCGGTCTGGGCCCGGCCAAAGGCGTCCCGACCCTTCAGGGTGGCGGGCATGATCTCCGCCTGAATCGGCGTGCAATAGGAGAACCCGGCATCGGCGATGGCGTGCAATACGGGGTCCGGCAGATGGAGATCGTGAAAGCGGGTTTTTCCCTCCTCCTCCGGAACGACAAACGCATCCCGGCTCCATTGGGGCGCTTTGGCGGGCTGCCGTTGGCCGGTTTTGTTTTTTGGCTGTTGGTGTTTTTCTCCCACAGGAGATGAAACAGGGCTTGAATCTACTTGGTGTTGGGGGTCGGCGCCTTTAGGGGCGAAGAGCTTTCCCCGTAAGGCATTAATCAGTTTTCCTATCAAAATTCAGATAACCTGCGATTGTTTTCGGTTTGTGTATGGCGATACATAAAACGCGGATTTTTGTTATGACCGGTCGGCCCGATTGCAAGGCGGGGTGGGTGTGACCGGCCGTCTTCATGAAGAATTGGGCCGCTTCCACGCGGTCTTTGAAGGCAATATACGAAGATCATTTGGAAAAAGCAAGGGATATCGTCTTGCTTCACCCATACCGAATGCCTTCAACGGGGTCCAGTGACGAGGCGCTGCGAGCCGGATATAAGGTGGCGACAAAACAGATCAGAACGCTGCAGGTGCCGATCAAAAGGAGATCCATGGCATCGAGCTTGACCGGTAAGGTGGTTAAAAAATAGACATCGCCGGGGAGTTTGATAAACGGGTAGCGCTTTAAAACTGTGCATAAAACAAATCCGAGCACGCCGCCGATAAAGGTGCCGATCAGGCCGATAAGCACCCCCTTGACCATGAAGATCCGCCGGATCTGCCGATTGGTGGCACCCATGGTTTTTAAAATGGCGATGTCCCGCGTTTTTTCCATGACCATCATGATCAGGGCGCTGGCGATATTGAAGGCGGCCACGAGCACAATCAGCGTTAAAATGATAAACATGACGATCTTTTGCAGCCTGAGCATGGAAAACAGGTTGCGATTCATCTGGATCCAGTCCCGCGCCCAGAACGGAAACCCCAGTTGCGTGACGATGGCCTCGGCGATGGTGTTGGCTTTGTAGATATCCTTGACACGCACCTCGAATCCGCTTGCCTGCCCAGGCATCCGAAGAAGATCCTGGGCCACGTCCAGACGGATGAAGGCGATGGCCCCGTCATATTCGTTCATTCCGGTTTCGAATATGCCGGCCACGCGAAACTGCATGACCATGGGCATTTGATTGGCCTGGCTTCCCTTTCCCAAGGGAGCGATGACAAAAATCGGATCGCCCTGGCCAACCACCAGCTTTTCCGCCGTCACCTTGCCGATGATCAGCCCGGGGGCTTTTGCCTGGGATTTGTCAAACGTGGCGGTTGACAAGGCCTGGGACAGAACGCCGCTGCCGCCGACGGAAATGGGCGGCACGGCGTAAGCGGGATCGAGGGCCTTGAGCACCGACCCGGTTACCCCGTGGGAGGTGCGCAGCATCACCTGGGTGTAGATAAAGGGGCTGGCGGAAGTGACGCCGGAAATCGCTTCTATCTTTTTCCTGGCCCCATCGATGTCGCTGATGGACTCCCCGTAACGCATCACCAGAACATGGGATTCGATACCCAGAATGCGATTTTGCAGTTCAGCTTCGAATCCGGTCATTACGCCGATAACGACAATCAGGGCCATCACCCCCAGCGCGATACCGGCGGTTGCCAGCAGATTAATCAGCGAAACAAAGGCCTGCCGCTCGCGGGCCCTTAAATAGCGTTTGCTCATGAACCAGGTAAACATCTTTTTCCTTAACTTAGTCGGTTTTCAAAGCTCGGTTCATGCTCCCCGGGATATAGCCTTCCAGATCCAGGCACACATGCGCAAACCCGAGGTTTCGCATCTCATCGACGATTTTCCTGCGCATGGGATCGCAAGTTAAAAGCGAGAGTTGATCAATGGGCAGTTCAAGTCGAGCGACGGCGCCGTGATGCCTGACGCGGCAACCCGTCAGTCCAGAACCACTCAGTAGCGCTTCCGCGCTTCTGATTTGCTCGATGGCTTTTATCGTAATCGGCGTGCCGTAGGGAATGCGTGTTGCCAGACAGGCCATGGCTGGTTTGTTCCAGGCTTTCAATCCTCGCTCTCCGGCCATTTCCCTGATCTCACTTTTGGTAAAACCGGCGTCCATCAAAGGCGCGTCGAGCCCAATTTCTCGGGCGGCATCAAGTCCCGGGCGGTAGTCGTCAAGATCATCGACATTGGCGCCATGAACGAGATGCATAACACCCACTGCCTCGGCCGCCTCCATCAGTTGCTTGAAAAAGGCCTTTTTGCAAATATAGCAGCGGCGGGAAGAATTGGACAAAAATTCCGGCAATTCCATCACGGTCGAATCGATTACTAAATGACGCACCCCCAAGTCATCGCAAAGCTGGGCGGCATCCGCCAGGTCCGATTCAGGGTGGATAGGTCCGCGGGCAGTGATGGCAATCAGTCGATCACCGAGAATATCGCGGGCTTCCGCCAAAAGCAATGCGGAATCCACGCCGCCGGAAAGCGCGACGGCCAAGGTGTCGAAGCTCGACAAAATCTTGAGTAGTGCTGATTTTTTTTTCTCGATTTTCGTCTGCATGTGCTTTTTTTCCCGTCCGATTTGCTTACCGGAAGACCCCTTACAAATCCCAAAAAATCATTTACATTCAACATCTAATCTTTTATAGAATGTGGTTGTCAAATCGATTTTCAATCGGCCAATCCAATACCATATTCAAAGGGGTTTTTCATGGGGAAAAAGAGTTTGATCAAATCTACTTCCAAAAAGAAGCCTGCACCGAAAAAAGCCACCTCCTCAAGAAGGAATCCAAAAAAGAAGGCGCCGGCCAAAAAAGCGGCGGCAAAGGCCAAGCCAGCGGCAAGAACTGCTAAAAAAGCAGCCGCCAAGGCCAAGCCCATCTCGGTGAAAGATCTTTTAATGAAGAAATTTGATGTGGTTGCCCCCAAACAGCTTTACACCGTTCCCAAGGATAAAGCTGAATCACCGAATTTCTCTGCACCGGAACTGCTTGCCGGGTATGGCGCCGAGGATTCCAAACGCATCAAGGGTCTTCTGGCGAACACTTACAGCGAAAAAGAGTTGAAGGCTGTCGCAAAAGTGCCCGTACCCAAGGCCAAGCCGATTTCCAAAGAGGAACTGCTGAAAAAACAATTTGACGTGGTTGTTCCCAAACAGCTTTATTCCGTTCCCGCGGACAAAACCGAAACACCTACGTTCTCCGCACCGGAATTGCTCACCGGATATGGCGCCGAGGACGCCAAACGAATCAAAGGACTTATGACCAACACCTACAACGAGAAAGAACTGAAAGCCGCTGCTGAGAAAGCTGCTGCCGAAAAAGCTGCCGCTGAGAAAGCTGCTGCCGAGAAAGCTGCTGCTGAAAAAGCCGCCGCTGAGAAAGCCGCTGCTGAAAAAGCTGCTGCTGAAAAAGCCGCTGCTGAAAAAGCTGCTGCTGAAAAAGCCGCCGCTGAAAAAGCCGCCGCTGAGAAAGCTGCTGCCGAGAAAGCCGCTGCTGAAAAAGCCGCTGCTGAAAAAGCTGCTGCTGAAAAAGCCGCCGCTGAGAAAGCCGCTGCTGAGAAAGCCGCTGCTGAAAAAGCTGCTGCTGAAAAAGCCGCTGCCGAGAAAGCTGCTGCCGAGAAAGCCGCTGCTGAAAAAGCGGAAGCCATTCGCAAAGCCGCCGAGCAAAAATCGGATGTCAAGGTATCCTATCAATCGGCCCCAGCCGAAACCTCGCCCAAAGAGCCGGCCGATCCGGTTGATAAAACCATCAAAATCCTTGCCGCCGCTCTGGCCTTTCTGGTCTTGCTTGTCGTTGGCGCCAGCATGTCCAACTCCTCCAAATATTACCTGACCGACAACAAGGGAGCCCTGGAAGTCTGGCAGGGCAAGTTCGCCCCCCTGGGCAAAAAACAGGTGATTTCCCTGGCAGGCGTTCCGGTTCCCGAAAAGATGAAAGCCGTCTATCGCTCGGGCGACGTGTTCCCGCTCATTTTTCAATACTACATTGATCAGGCCGACGGCATGCTCAAGGTTGACGGCACGCCGGACTTCGACACCATCAAAAAGACATTGAAAACATCGCTCGAATACGGCTCCACAAGCGATCTTCGCGATCTCGCCTATGCTCGGTTGGACAATATCGACCGGCTGGTTCTCACCTATAAGGCGCAAGTCGCCGCATCCCGCGGGACCATCGAAGATCTCACCGCCGCCATCGGTTTTCTGGAAGAGATTTCCAACCTGACCGATGACGATTCGCAAAAAGAGATCATCGCCCAGAAAATAGCCGATCACAAAGTATTGATCCAGGAGCTGGAAGAGAAAGCCGCTGCCGAAAAAGCTGCTGCCGAGAAAGCCGCCGCCGAAAAAGCTGCTGCTGAAAAAGCTGCCGAGGAAAAAGCTGCTGCCGAAGCTGCCGAGGCGGAGGCTGCCGCTGCGGCCGAAGAAGCCCAGGCCGATTCTGAAGTCGATGCCGATGCCGAAGAAGGTGCGGCAGTCGATGACGAAAACGCCGAAACGCAAACCGAAGACGCAGCCGCCGAGCATCAATAGTTTGTTTTAGATTCCAATCAAGAAAGGGGGAATCACCGGTTTTTTTGCGGCGGTTCCCCTTTCCTGTTTCAGTTAAAAACTCACCCAACAGGAAGCCATTATGCATAAATTACTCACAGAGAACTCTGGCGGCAAAATGCTGCTTCTGGGAAACGAAGCCATTACCCGGGGGGCCATTGAAGCGGGTGTCGCCTTTGCCACCACCTATCCCGGTACGCCCTCCTCCGAGATTTCACTCAATCTTTTCCAGATTTCCCATGAGAGCGACCTTTATTTTGAATACAGCACGAATGAGAAAGTCGCCATGGAAGTCGCGGCAGGCTCGGCCAACAGCGGCCTCAGGACCTTCTGCATGATGAAGCATGTGGGCCTCAATGTGGCGGCCGATCCCTTGATGACCCTGGCTTATGTGGGCGTCAAGGCCGGCATGGTTATTCTTACCGCCGACGATCCCTTCATGTTCTCAAGCCAGAACGAGCAGGACAACCGCTATTACGGAAAACTTTCCGGCCTGCCTATCCTGGAGCCGTCTTCGGTTGAAGAGGCCTACAAAATGGCTCGGGATGCCTTTGATCTTTCCGAGACCCTGAACGTGCCGGTTATTTTGCGAACCACGACGCGCATCAACCATTCCACCGCCTTTGTCGAATTGGGCTCGGTCAAAACGCCGATGACCAAAGGCGATTTCACCAAGGATCCCTTCAACATGGTCACCGTCCCGGCGGTCTCTCGCCGGCTGCATGTGAAACTGCTGGAAAAGTGGGGCAAGGCGCGCACTCTGGCGGAGACCTCCACATACAACTTTATCGAGGGCGACGGCCCCTGGGGGATCATCTGTAACGGGGTCAGCTACAATTACGTCTCCGATGCGGTCAAGGAATTGGGTATCGAAGACAAGGCCCGCATCTTACGGCTGGGGTTTTCGCACCCCACGCCGCCGGAGCTGATCGACCGCTTTTTAATCGGCTGCGAAAAGGTGCTGGTTGTCGAGGAGGGCGAGCCGTTCATGGAAGAAACGATCAAGGCCATGGCCCAGGAAAAAGGCCATACCCTGACTATCTCCGGCAAAGCCCCCGACCTGCTTTCCAGACTTTACGAATTCGACCCGGCCATGGTTCGCCGGGCAATCGCCGGATACTTCGGCACGCCCGACAAGCAATCTCAGCCCCTGGATCTATCCGATGTGCCGGAACTTCCCCAGCGGCCGCCAAACCTGTGCGCCGGTTGCTCGCACCGGGCAACTTATTACGCCGTTAAAAAAGCGGCCGAAGGCAAAAGCACCATTTATTCCTCGGATATCGGCTGCTACACCCTGGGGTTTCTGCCGCCGCTGTCCATGGGGGACTTCGTGGTCTGCATGGGCTCGTCGGTAAGCACGGCCTGCGGTTTTTCAAAGGCCACGGACAAGACGGTCATCGGTTTCATAGGCGATTCGACCTTCTTCCACTCCGGAATCACCGGGCTGATCAACGCCGTTCACAACAACCATAATTTCACCCTGGTGATTCTGGATAACGGCACGACCGCCATGACCGGCCACCAACCCCACCCCGGCGTGGATATGGATAACCTGAACCTTTCCGGTTACGGCCAGATTTCCATAGAAGCCGTGGTGCGTGCCATCGGTGTCAAGCATGTCTCCGTCATCAAACCCTTCAAAGTGAGAAAAAGCATCGAAGCTGTGAAGGAAGCCATCGCCTATGATGGTGTTTCCGTGGTCATTTCCCAGGAGATGTGCGCCCTTTATGCCAGCAGCTTGAAAAAGCTTAAAAAGCGGGCGTTCACCGTGACGGACAAATGTAAAAATCACCGCGATTGTATCAACGAAATCGGCTGTCCGGCGTTTTACTTGGAAGGTGAACGGGTCCGCATCAATGCCGACACATGCGTCGGGTGCGCGGTGTGCGCCCAGATTTGTCCGGAAAATGCCATTAGTCCCCTGAAGGAGAAACAGGTATGAAAACAACGAGACTGATAATTGTTGCCGTTGGGGGTCAAGGCAATCTGCTGGCGTCCAAGGTGTTGGGGGAGGCGGCCCTTTTGTCCGACCTTCCCGTGCGAATGAGTGAAATTCACGGAATGGCTCAACGCGGCGGTGTCGTGGAATCTTCCATCGTTTTCGGGGAGGCGAAAAGCAACATTATCTCCGATGCCGAAGCCGATGTTCTGCTGGGCTTCGAGCCCTCGGAAACCCTGCGCGCCCTGAATAAGTGCAATGCCACAACCACGGTCATCACCAACCTGTCCCCTCTCCCGCCGTTTACCGTCGCCATCGGCCGCGGCACTTATCCGGATCTGGACCAGGCCCAGAAGCTGATCAAGGCCAAGACCAACGGATTGATCGCTCTGGACGCCGTTGATCTCGCCACAAGGGCCGGTAGTGTCATGTCGGTGAATATCGTTTTGCTGGGCGCTCTGACCCAAACCGGAATCCTCCCTATTCCAAGAAAGCATGTGGAAGAAGCGATTCGGACCAAAACCAAGGCAGCCTTTGTGGATGTCAACCTGAAGGCCTTTGACCTTGGATTTGGTGCAGCCGCCGGGAACTGATCGAAACCTGAAGTTGGCGCCGGTGGTGCTTGAACGTCCGGCGTCAGCTTTGCTCACCTTAAAAAAGAGCCTACTTTTTTATCTATAACACCCTTCTTTTTTTACAGAAACGTTTGACAAGAAAAAATTTTCGAACAACAATAGTACAAAATAGAAAAATGTTCAGGTGTTTAAGGCGATTGGGACCGTACATGGCGCATCAATAACTTCCGGGAGGAACACGATGAAGAAGCTCGTCGAGGAGATCGCAAAAGCTCTTGTTGATTTTCCAGAACAAGTATCCGTTAACGAAATAGAAAGCCACCAAAGCATTGTTATTGAACTTTCCGTTGCAAAACAGGATCTTGGGAAAATTATCGGAAGGAAAGGACAAAATGTTCAATCCATAAGAACCATCTTAAACGCAGCGTCCGGAAAGACCAAAAAACGTATTCTTCTTGAAATCCTGGAATGAAAACGCTTGCTTGGGCCACCCTCCGGATTGACCTTGACGGTTAGGCAGCGGGGGTTTTCTTTACGGCCTTTTTGAGTTTTTCCAAAAAAACCTTACGGGGTATCTCCCTTGCCCCAAAGCGCATGAGATGATCCGTTTTCACCTGGCAATCGATGAGCTCGAACCGCTTACTCCGTAAGGTTTGGACCAATTTGACGAAAGCTACTTTTGAGCTGTTGCTTTCGTGACTGAACATCGACTCTCCAAAAAAAGCTCGCCCGATACTGACGCCATAAAGTCCGCCAACAAGTTTATCCGCATGCCACGCCTCCACGGAGTGCGCATGGCCGCATTGATGCAAACGGCAGTAGGCCTTCAGCATTTCAGGGGTGATCCATGTGCCCTCGCCGTAGGATCGCTTTATCCGGGCGCAGTTGTAAATGACATCGTCGAAGGCTTGGTCGAAGGTAACGGTAAACCTTTTCTTTTTGATCAAACGGGCAAGGGATTTTGAAATCCTGAGCTCTTCCGGAAAAAGGACGAGCCGCGGGTCGGGTGACCACCAGAGGATGGGATCACCGTCGGAATACCAGGGAAAAATTCCGCTTTTGTAAGCGATCAACAGGCGCTCGACACTCAGATCACCGCCGACCGCCAACAGCCCTTCATTGATGGAAAGGTGTGCGGGGGGGAAGGAAAGCCGCTCGGATAGGGTGAAAACGGGCATGGGGATAAAAATCCGATTCGATCAGGAATACACGATCGCCAGCCGTTTTTCATCATCCACATCAAGGCTTACGGTACCGCCTTTTTCCAGCTTGCCGAACAGAATCTCATCGGCAAGCACATCCTTGATTTCGGTCTGGATAACACGTGCCAGGGGGCGCGCCCCGTAATTCTCGTCATACCCCTTTTTGGCCAGCCAGGTGCGCACGGCATCGGTATAGGTCAGCTCAACCTTCTTGGCCGTCAATTGCACGACAAATTCGCTCATAAATTTGTCGACGATCATCTCCATGATCCGGCTGTCCAGGGAGTTAAAGGTGATGATTCCATCCAGTCGGTTGCGAAACTCGGGGCTGAAGATTCTTTCTATGGCTTTTTTGCCTTTGCCCGCCGAATCGCTTTTGGGGTCGCCAAAGCCGATGGTCGCACTGCTCATTTCCCTTGAGCCGGCGTTCGAGGTCATCATGACGATCACGTTACGAAAGTCGGCCTTTTTGCCGTTGTTGTCGGTCAGCGTGGCGTGATCCAGGACCTGAAGCAGTATATTGAACAGATCTTCGTGCGCTTTTTCGATTTCGTCAAGCAAAAGGACGCAGTACGGGTGCTTGCGGACACCGTCGGTCAACAGCCCGCCCTGGTCGAACCCCACATACCCGGGGGGGGCGCCGATGAGCCTGGCAACGGCGTGTTTTTCCATGTACTCGCTCATGTCGTAGCGCATGAATTCAATGTCCAAAAGGCTCGCCACCTGGCGGGCCACCTCGGTTTTTCCGACCCCGGTGGGACCGGTGAACAAAAATGAACCCACCGGTTTCTCCGGCGCGCCCAAACCTGCACGGCTGCGCTTGATGGCCGTCACCAGGGCGCCGATGGCATCGTCCTGACCGAACACCACCTGGCGAAGCCTTGTATCGAGGCTTCCCAATTTGTTTTTGTCCGGCGTGGAGACACTGACCACCGGGATCCGAGCGATCTTGGCCACAATTTTTTCAATGTCCGTGGGATGTATCTTTTTGCGATTCGAAGGCCCCGCAAGGCGAATGGCCGCTCCGGCCTCGTCAATAACATCAATGGCCTTGTCCGGCAGATAACGGTCATTGATATATTTGGCCGATAGCTCGCAGGCGGTTTTCAAGGCCGCTTCGGTGTATTCGATTTCGTGGTGTTCTTCGTAGCGCGAACGCAACCCTTTCAGGATACGGATGGCGTCCTTGACCGATGGCTCCATGATATCGATTTTTTCGAAGCGCCGCGACAGCGCACGGTCCTTCTCGAAGTGATTTTTATACTCTTCGTAGGTCGTGGAGCCAATGCAACGCAATTCTCCCGTCGACAAAAAAGGTTTGAGGATGTTGCTGGCGTCCATGGAACCACTGCTGGTGGCTCCGGCCCCGACGATGGTGTGAATCTCGTCGATGAACAAAATGGCGTCTTTGCGTTTTTTGAGTTCCGTGACCACGCCTTTAAGACGCTGTTCGAAATCTCCCCGAAATTTCGATCCGGCCAGCATGCCGCCCAGATCCAGGGAGTAAATACGCACATCTTTTAAAAGCGCGGGAACATCGCCATCCCAGATCTTCTGCGCCAGCCCCTCGGCCATGGCGGTTTTACCGACCCCCGGGTCACCGACAAAGATGGGGTTGTTTTTACGCCTGCGGCAAAGCACCTGCATGGTGCGCGTCATCTCCGTTTCCCTGCCGATAAGCGGATCCAGCTTGCCTTCGGCGGCACGGTCGATAAGATTGACGGTATAACTTTCGAGCGGGTTGGCTTTTTTCTTGGAGCCCTTCTGGTCTTGCTGAACATCCGGTTCCACTTCGTTACCGGATGGCGTGTCGGGAAGTTCATGGGAAATGATCCGTAAAACGTCCAGCCTTGAAATGCCCTCCTCACTCAGAAAATAGACGGCGTGCGAATCCTTTTCCATGAAAATCGAGGCGAGAATGTCTCCTACGGCTACTTCCTTCTTTTCAGCGGAACGCACATGATTGACGGCCCGCTGGATAACCCGCTGAAAACCAATGGTCTGCTGGAGAACGTACTCGCTCTCCTCGGGGATCATCTGCAAATTATCCTTGAAAAAGGTCTCCAGGCTGGTTTTCAGGTTCTCGACGTTGCCGCCGCACTTTTCTACGATATCAAGCCCGGAGGTATCGTGCAGGATCGCGAACAGCACATGCTCGACACTGACGTATTCGTGGCGTCTTTTCTTCGCTTCGCGAACCGCGAAGCCCAAAGTTGCACTGAGTTCCTTACTAATCATAGCTGTCTATTCCTGTTCCATGCTGCAACGGAGCGGAAATCCGCTTTCCCTGGCAAGGTTATGAACCGCGTTAACTTTAGTTTCAGCAATTTCGCGGGTATAGGTCCCACAAACACCGATCCCTTTTTGATGAACGTTCAACATGATCTGTGTCGCGGCATCCGGTGTTTTGTTAAACACATACATCAAAATTTCAACAACAAACTCCATTGTCGTGTAGTCGTCGTTGTGAAGCAGCACCCGATACAGGGGAGGGGTGCGGGTCTCGTCTCGGACCGCCACCCCCTCCTGCTGTTCTGTTCTCTGTTGTTCCATGATGGTCGTCGCGCTGCCGCTTAGCTTGGGATGAATATGACTAACAAACTAAATTTTAACGTTATTTACTAAAAACACACGTCTGTCTACCCGTGTATACTTTCTAATATAACCATCGCAACCACGGATTGTAAAGTGCATTTCGTCAAGCGGCAAAGCGCACTTGACACCGCCCGTCATGCATCGATTTCGATAATCCAAGGCGTCACTTTTTCTCCTTCTATGCGTATCGTGGCCATGGAAACGGGATAGTGCTTCCTCCGATGGCCCGCGCTTCCCGGGTTTAGATAGATAACCCCCTCTTTTTCAAACAGTCGCGACTGATGCGTATGCCCGCTGATCACCACTTGAATGTCGGCCGCCACCGGATCAAGATCAAGATAATCCAGATTGTGGAGCACATAAAAGAAAATCCCGCCAAGCCGGACTATTTCCGCCACCGGCAATTCGTTTGACCATGATCCGAAATCCATATTGCCGCGCACGGCCACGACGGGAGCGATGCTGTTCAACTGGTCCAACACCTCCTGGGCGCCTATGTCTCCGGCATGCAAAATGTGGCTGCAAGCCTTCAATCGGTCGACAATTTGTGGGCGAAGCAGCCCGTGGGTATCAGAAATCACGCCGATAGTGATCGGATCGTTGGTCGAGGGATCTGTGGAAGATGGGTTTTCCGAATTCATTAAAACTCTTTCATTCCTGAAGGCGGCCAAAAAAAAAGTTATCGGCGCTTAAAGCTACCGACCGCAGCATTTTTTGTATTTTTTCCCGCTGCCGCATGGGCACGGCGCGTTGCGCCCGACTTTTTCAGCATCTCTTTTAACCGGCTGTTTTACCGCCGGGCTGCCGTCGCCGCCGGAAAAAACCAGTTTCTGTTCTTTGGGTTTTTGCAGGTCCTCGATATGCTCGGGCTCGGCCAGTTGAATACGGAATAAAATGCTCAAGGTTTCCTGCTTGATACGGTCGATGGTCTCCTGAAACATCTCGAAACCCTCTTTCTTGTAGACCAAAAGCGGGTTCTGTTGGGCGTAGCCGCGCAGCCCGATGCCCTCCTTCAGGTGATCCATGGACAAAAGATGATCCTTCCACAAATTGTCCACGGTCTGAAGCATGACCACGCGTTCGAGCTGCCGGAAATCTGTCTCCCCCAGAAGATCCACCTTCTCCTGATAGATTTCATGAGCCTGCTCGTAGATTTCCTGACCGAGACCTTCCTCGGTGAGCCCGTCCAGGGTATTCTGATCCATATCCTGCATTCTGAAATTAAATTGCTTAAAGACCGCATCGGAAATGGCCGTCCAATCCCACTCCTCAGGAAGGGCGCGCTCGTCGGTAAATTGAACGGCGACCGCATCGGCCGCCTCCATCATGATGTCTTCGATGGTTTCTTTAAGGTCCACGCCGGTTAAAAGGTCCCGACGCTGTTTATAGATCACCTCGCGCTGCTGGTTCATTACATCGTCGTATTCGAGGAGGTGTTTGCGGATATCGAAGTTGTGGGCTTCCACCTTGGACTGGGCGTTCTCGATGGCGCGGCTGATCAAGTTGTGCTCGATGGGCTCGCCCTCTTCCATGCCCAGGCGCTCCATGATGCCGGTGATGCGCTCGCCGCCGAAAATGCGCAACAGGTCATCCTCCAGAGCCAGGTAAAACCGCGATGATCCGGGATCGCCCTGGCGGCCCGAACGGCCCCGCAGCTGATTATCGATCCGCCGGCTCTCGTGGCGTTCGGTGCCCAAAATGTGCAGCCCGCCCAACTCGGTGACCCCCTCCCCCAGAACGATGTCCGTACCACGCCCGGCCATGTTGGTGGAGATGGTTACCGCCCCTTTCTGCCCGGCCATGGAAACAATCTCGGCCTCTTTTTCATGGTTCTTGGCGTTTAGTACTTCGTGGGGGACGCCTTTTTTCTTCAGCGCTTTTGCAAGCTGTTCGGAAATATCAATGGAGACCGTGCCCACCAGGACCGGTTGCCCCTTTTTATGAAGCTCCCGGATCTCCTCGATGGCGGCATCGAATTTTTCCTTCCGGGTTTTGTAGATCACGTCGGGAAAATCCGTACGGGCCATGGGCTTGTTGGTGGGAATGACCATGACATCCAAATTGTAGATCTTCTTGAACTCGGCGGCTTCGGTGTCCGCCGTACCGGTCATGCCGGCCAGTTTGTCGTACATGCGGAAATAATTCTGAAAGGTGATGGTGGCCAGGGTCTGGTTCTCGTTTTCTATTTTAACGGCTTCCTTGGCTTCCAGCGCCTGATGCAGCCCCTCGGAATATCGCCGCCCCGGCATGAGCCGTCCGGTGAATTCGTCAACGATAATGACCTCGCCCTCTTTGACGATGTAGTCCACATCACGCTTGAACAGGGTATGGGCTTTCAGTGCCTGGTTGGTGTGATGAAGCAGCTCGATGTTGCCGGGATCATACAGGTTATCCACCCCCAACAGCTTTTCGGCATGGGCCACACCTTCCTCGGTGAGCGCCGCGCTGCGGGCTTTTTCGTCTATCTTATAGTCGTCTTCACCCTTCAGTTTGGGGATGATCTCGTTGACCTGGTAATATAGATGTGTTGATTTTTCCGCCGGCCCGGAAATAATCAGCGGGGTTCGCGCTTCGTCGATCAGTATACTGTCCACCTCGTCAACGATGGCGAAATTCAGATGCCGCTGCACCAGAGAGGCACTATCGAACTTCATGTTGTCCCGCAAATAATCGAAACCGAATTCGTTGTTCGTGCCGTAGGTGATGTCCGATCCGTAAGCGGTTTTGCGCTGACGATCGTCCAGTCCATGCTGGATGGTGCCCACGGAGAGCCCTAAGAAGGTATAGAGTTGCCCCATCCATTCGGTATCGCGCCGGGCCAGGTAATCGTTGACCGTAATGACATGCACGCCTTTGCCCGTTAGCGCATTGAGATAAGCAGGAAGCGTCGCCACCAGGGTTTTGCCTTCACCGGTCTTCATTTCGGCGATGGTTCCCTGATGCAAAACGATACCGCCGATGAGCTGCACATCGTAATGGCGCATACCAAGGGTTCTGACCGAGGCTTCACGAACCGTTGCAAAGGCTTCGGGCAAAATATCTTCAAGGCTGGCCCCTTGATCCAGTTTGGTTTTAAGAAGCGCTGTTTGGTTTTTCAGGGCCTCGTCACTCAGGTTATGTATGTCATGTTCTAACGCATTGGTCGCTTCCACCAGCGGTTGCATCTTTTTCAGGCGGCGTTCGTTCTGGCTTCCGAATACTTGGGTTAACAATTTTCCGATCATTTTAGGTCTTTCCCACTTTCCTCAAAATGGACAATGTAAAAAACGGTTCGATACTATTTCGCAGTTTGAATTTTCCGCCAAAATGCATCGTTTCGATTTCAATCGCTTGATATTTTAAACCATTATATTGGTGACCTCAAGCGCTAAAGGGCAATTATATAATGCTTCTCGGCTGGTCGAGTAAAATGGATGGCAATCCCTACGATCAGTTGAGGATGTATTTTTCTGGATTGACCGGGACCCCATTGAGGCGGACTTCATAATGCAGGTGCGGCCCGGTACTGCGGCCGCTGTTACCCATTTTGGCGATGAGACCCCCTCTTTTCACTTTATCGCCTCTTTTTTTCAATGCTTTGGACAAATGGGCGTAACGCGTAACGATGCCATGGCCATGGTCAATAACCACGACATTGCCCATATTTTCTTTTTTCCCCGTAAAGGTAACAACGCCATCGGCCGGCGCAACAATGGGGGTACCTTTTTGGTTGGCGATATCCAGACCGCTATGAAATGTCCTTAGGCCGGTAAACGGTGAGGTCCGTTTTCCGAACGGGGAGCTTATCCATCCGTCGGCGGGCCGGATTGACGGGGTTGCCGCCAAAAAATTGTTGCGTTTTTCCAGCTTGCCAATCAGGTTTTCAAGGCTTCCCGCGACATGCGAACTGTCGATCTCCAGCCTGTCGATCTGCCGGCCTATCTTTTTTATCAGTCGGTCATGGTCTTGTTTCAATCCCAGCTTGGGGTCGAGACTTTCCGGTGTCGCACCGCCGACCCCGGTATGGTCCGCGCCTTCTTCGTAAGGCCCCAGGCTGGCAAGCTGGCGAACCTTTTTCTCGAATCGATTTAGTCCGACCAGCTTGTCTTCGAGCGTATCGATCTCTTCGGCAAAGGCATGAATCTGCATCTGTTGTTGGTTGATCGTTTTTTGCTGATCAACAATTCTTTGCGCCATACGCCCCATATCGGCCATGGACGTTCTGAGGCAGTGATAATCGTAAATAAAAAAACCAAACAGCGTTATACCGGAAAGAATTGAAACGATCAGCAGAACCAACGTGGAGTAGAACAACAACCCATTGAACTTTTTAACCGATTTACCATTTTTTTTTATAAAACTGAAGGAATGCTGTTTAGTCGCTGAATTTTCACGGCGACGGATTTCTTTCATAAAGGTACCAAGAAAGAGTTATCGATATAAGCTCCGACGGCTTTTAAAAGACGCTTCGAATATTCCTTTTTGCAAAGCCTTGCGCAGCTTGTCTTCCATCAAAGCGCGAAAGGCTACTATGATATCGACAATGGTGTCAACATCACGGTAGCCTTGCCGCACTTAAGAAAAATGGGTAAAACGCCCGTTCCTACCGATTAGGCGAGGCCCAGTTTGAATTTGAGGGATTTAAGCGTATTGAGCATCAGCATGGTAATGGTCATGGGGCCAACGCCACCGGGAACCGGGGTAATGTATCCGGCGATCTCCTTGGCGGCATTGAAATCCACATCGCCCTTGAGAATGGCGATTTTCTTGCCGGTTTTCTCGCTGATCTTCTCGCCGACCCGGTTGACGCCGACATCGATCACGCAGGCACCCGGTTTGATCCACTCCGGCTTGACCAGATCGGGCACGCCGGCGGCCACGATGAGAATGTCGGCGCGTTTGCAATGGGCCGCCAGATCCTTGGTGCGGGTATGCACGATGGTGACGGTGGCATTGGCGCCGGGGCCTTTTTGGACCATCATGTTGGCGATGGGTTTGCCGACGATGTTGGAACGTCCCACGACAACCACTTCGGCGCCGCTGGTTTCAACACCGGCACGCACGATCATCTCCTGGATGCCGAACGGGGTGCAGGGCGGAAATTTGACTTCATCGCCGCCGATCATCAAACGACCCACGTTGACCGGATGGAAACCGTCGACGTCTTTGTCCGGATCGATGGCGTTAAGGATTTTCTTGTCGTCGATGTGCTTGGGCAGCGGCAACTGAACCAGAATGCCGTTAATGGATTCGTCTTTGTTGTATTTGTCGATCAATGCCAGCAGATCCTCTTCGGAGATGTCCGCCGGCTGGTTGTCCTGAACTTCCTTAAAACCGACCCGATGGGCGGTTTTGACTTTCAGCGTCACGTAGGAAATCGAAGCCGGGTTTTCACCCACGAGAATGGTGACCAGCCCGGGAACCACGCCGTGCTTTTCCTTGATCTGGTTGACCTCTGCGGTAATTTCCTCAAGGATCTGCTCGCGGATCTCGGTACCCTTAATTAGCGTTGCAGTCATCTCCTGTCTCCTTTCACATTGATGGTTTTTCGAGAATTGTCGGCAAAAGGCGCACGCCTCACGTTGTGGCAACGGGTTGAAACGGGTGCATTCGTTTTGAGATTTGGATATTGTCCCAATCGGGCATACGATGAAAAATGCTCTTTTTTAGTTCAAATTGAAAGGGTTGTCAACAAAAGGTCGGTTACAGGGGATACGGAACCGTATCGAGCCCGACGGTTTCAGCCAGGCCGAACATCAGGTTCATGTTCTGCACGGCCTGTCCGGCGGCACCTTTGACCAGGTTGTCGATGGCCGACAGAAGGATGAGACGCCCGGTGCCGGATTCCAGGGTCCAACCGATATCACAGAAATTGGTGCCCTTGACGTTTAGCGTATCCGGAGCTTTACCTTCTCCCAAAACCCTCACGAACGGTTTCTCTTCATAGGCGGCGTTTAGACAATTGGCGATCCGAGCGGCGGTTACGCCGGGAGTGGGCTGTACGTAGATAGAGCTTTCCATGCCGCGGGTCATGGGCAGAAGATGAGGAAGAAAGGTAATCGCCACGGACCGGCCGGCCGCATCGGACAATTTCTCCTCGATTTCCGGCGTGTGCCGGTGGCCGCCGACTTTGTAAGCCTTGAAAGACTCGTTGACATGGCAAAAATGAGTGGCCTGGTTCGCCCCGCGGCCGGCGCCGCTGACGCCCGACTTGCAGTCGGCGATAATGGTGCCCGGATCGACGAGCTTCTCCTTGACCAACGGTAAAAGCGGCAACAACACACTGGTGGGATAGCAGCCGGGGTTGCCGATCAACGTCGCATTTTTCACCTGCTCGCCATTGATCTCACACAGTCCGTAGACTGCCTGCTTAAGCAGGTCGGCGCAGGAATGGGGCTGGTAATAGGCCTCGTAGGCGGCCTGGTTGCTGAATCTGAAATCGGCGGAAAGGTCGATCACGCGTTTACCGGCCGCCATGAACGCCGGCGCCATGTCCATGGACGCCTTGTGGGGAAGCGCCAGAAAAACGGCATCGACACTGTCGGCAATATGTTGCGGGTCATTATCCATGAAATCCAGGTGGACCATGGTTTTAAGGGCTGGATAAATGGTGTCGAAGGCACTCCCGGCATACTGGCGCGAGGTGATCACCGATAGCTCTACATCCGGGTGACCGGCCAGAATACGAACCAACTCGGCCCCGGCATAACCATTGGCCCCGACAACTGCAACGCGAATCATGATAACTGTCCTTGGATAGAGTAAGGTATTTGAAATATCGTAAAACGGGTTTATGGATACGAGTATTTGCAGGAAATTACAAGTGTTAAGTGAACCGGTCACCCACCCAAATAAGCCTTTTTAACCTCAGGGTCATCGATCAACGTCTTCGATTCCCCTTCCAGCACCAAGTTGCCGTTTTCCAGCACATAACCCTTTTGAGAGAATTTCAGCGCCAGGCGCGCATTTTGCTCCACCAGCAGGATGGCCGTGCCTTCCTGTTGATTGATCTCCTTTAAGGCCTGGAACACATTCATCATCAAAAGCGGGGACAGCCCCATGGAGGGCTCGTCCAGCAGCATCAATCGCCGGCCGCTCATAAACGCCCGGCCGATGGCCAGCATCTGCTGCTCGCCGCCGCTCATGGTGCCCGAGTCCTGGGATTTTCTCTCCTCCAGGCGGGGAAAAATCTCAAAAACCCGTCGAATGTCTTTTTTTACGTTCTCACGATCCTTACGGGCAAAGGTTGCCAATTGAAGGTTTTCCATGACCGTGAGATTGCCGAACAGCCGGCGTCCCTCGGGAACGTGGGTGATGCCGAGTCGGCTGACGACCTTGTCGGCGGCAAGGGAGATCATATCTTTTCCCATGCAGGTCATCACGGTGCCCTCTTCCACCGGCACCATGCGCGAAATCGCTCTTAAAGTCGTGCTTTTGCCGGCACCGTTGGCGCCGATAATGGTGACGATTTCGCCTTCGTTAATGGAAAAATCGATCCCGTGCAGGGCTTTAATCTTGCCATAGGAGACCCGGAGGTTTTCAACGTTGAGCAGCATCAGAAATCCACCTCCTGTTCGCCGATATAGGCCTCGATGACCTTGGGATGGTTTTGAACCTCGTCCGGCGGCCCTTCCACGAGCACCCGCCCGAAGACCAGGGCCTGGACGTTATGACACAATTCGTGGACCACCCGCAGACGGTGTTCGATGAGAAAGATGGCCAGGTTGAACCGCTCATGGGCCTGACGGACCACCTCGATCATGGCCATCATCTCGTCCGGGGTCATGCCCACGGTGGGCTCGTCGAGCAGCAGCACTTTCGGCTGGGTCACCA
Source organism: uncultured Desulfosarcina sp. (assembly GCA_963668455.2). Classification (GTDB taxonomy): domain Bacteria; phylum Desulfobacterota; class Desulfobacteria; order Desulfobacterales; family Desulfosarcinaceae; genus Desulfosarcina. Next base: position 52,653 of record CAXXOY010000002.1, on the reverse strand, counting down.
GCGCGCGCGCCATCTCGACCCGGCGCTGGGCCCCGTAAGGCAGATTGATCACCAGTTGATCGGCGAATTGATCCACGGCGAACATCTGGAGATACTCCATGGCCAGCTCGGTGGCTTCGCGCTCTTCCCGGCGCCTTCCGGGCGTATCCAGAAAAGCGCCCCAAAGCCCGTAGGAAAACTTCGAATAGCGGGCCATCTTGATGTGATCCAAAACGCTCATGTGGCGCCAGAGCCTCATCTCCTGAAAGGTTCGGGCCAATCCCATGGCGGCGGTCTGGTTGGGCTTCTTGCCCACCAGCTGCCGGCCGTCGAAAACCACCGAACCCATCGTCGGCCGGTAAATGCCGGTGATCAGGTTGAAGATGGTGGTCTTGCCGGCGCCGTTGGGACCGATCAACCCGGTGATTTGTCCCGCTTCCAGGCTGAGGTTGTAGTCGGCAACGGCTTGCAGGCCGCCGAAATTATGACTCATGTCGGTGACGTGTAAGAGCGGCATGTCAGTCAACCTCCCTGGGGCCGAAAATCTGCCGGACATCGAATTCCTTAAAGGCAATCAGGCCGGTGGGCCGGTAGATCATCACCAGTATGAGCAGAAGCGGGATAACGATCCATTTCAAAATTTCAAGGGGCCGCAGGGCCTCCCCCAGCAAACTGATGGAAACCGCGCCCACAATGGAGCCGTAAACGGAATTGAGCCCGCCGAAATAGACCATGGCCAGAACCTCGGCCAGCTTCTGCACGCTGAACATGGCCGGGTTGATGTAGCGCAGCACATGGGCCAGAAGACCGCCGGCCACCCCGGCCCAGAAGGCACCGAACAAAAACGCCGACATCTTGGTTTTGCGGGTGTCGACGGTCATGGCTTCGGCCGCCGTCTCGTCGTCGCGCACGGCGTTGAGGGCCTTGCCCAAAGTGGAGGTGACGAAGTTGTTGATGGTCCAGACACCAAAAGCCACAGTGATGAAGATCACCGGCAAGGTCGCCCAGTCCGGCTGACCGGAAATCCCCCGGGAGCCGCCCAAGGATTGCATGTTCTCGAAAAAGCTTTTCACGATGAACAAAAAGGCCAGGCTGATAATGGCCAGGTAGTCTCCCCGGGTTTTAAAGGACGGGATGGCGATGATCAGGGCGCCTACCGAAGCCATGATCCCGCCGAAGGCCAAGGCCAGGGGAAAGGAAAGCCAGGCAGCGCCGATATTGAAGATCGCGTCTCCCAGCACTTTGTCGGAGGTGAACAGCCCCACCGTGAACAGACTGGTCATATATGCGCCGATGGCCATGAACCCCGGATGGGAGCAGGAAAACTCGCCCATGTAGCCGTTGATGATGTTCAGGCTCAAGGTGAACAAAACGGCAATCAGGGTCAGTTTCAGGGTAATCAGACGATAATCGCTCACGCCGGCCCAGATGTGCAGCACGGTATACATCAGCCCCAACTGGACCACAACGGTAACGATCAGTGGAAACCGCTGAAGATAGCGGGCCAGAGCGTTGGCCGGAGAGGTAAGCGCACGGGCCACGATCGCCAGTGGTAGGAAATAGACGAGGAGAAAATAGATCAAGGCCCCGGGAATCTGGACCAAACTCGCCCAGACAAAAGCGTCACCTTTGATCAGAAAATTAACCACACCGGCAACGATTTTAAAAATGGCAAGAATGCCGAACAGAACCGGCATTTTTGGCAATTGCAAAAGGGCGGCGCATTGATCGCCGATCAAGAGCTCCCACAGCACACAAACCAGAAACCCGAGCAGAAACCCAAGCAGCGGCACCGGTCTGAAATACCTCGCCATGCGTTTAAATAGACCGCCTGCCGGTTTATGATTATCCAGTTGATCCATAAAACAAACTTTCTTTCGGCCTGTTTAAATCGGGAATGACCATCAGAGTCTGAGTTTAGCGCTATACGCCTGACCGAATAGGCCATGCGGGCGAAAAATCAAAATCACCAATACGATGGAATAGGCAATCAAATCGCGCAGATTGGAGCCGATATTAAGGCTGAACAGTCGGTTCGTGATCATGATGGCCGGCACGGTCATGATTTCGATAAACCCCAACATGAACCCTGCGATGCAGGCCCCCATGATGGAGCCGCGCCCGCCTAAAATCGCGGCCACGAAGGCCTTCCAGCCGAAACTGACCCCCATGTATGGATCCAGCACCGGGTAGGCCAGTCCGAAAAGGATGCCGGCGGCGGCGGCCAGGGCCGATCCGATGGCAAAGGTCATGGCGGCGATCGTATTGAGCGGCACTCCGACCAGAGGCACGACTACATAATCGTAAGCCATGGCGCGCATGGCCATGCCCCATTTGGTGCGCGAAATAAGCTGATGCAGAGCCAGCATCAACCCGATGGAGACCAACACGATCATGATCTTTTTGTTGGTCACGTATACACCGCCGATATTGTAGGTGACCGATTCAATCAATTGGGGAAACTTGAGCCGCTGTCCGCCAAGAAACAGGATATTGGCCGTTTCCAGAATGATTCCGATCATCAGCCCGGTGATGGCCGCCGATGCCCGCGGCGCCTCACGCAAGGGCCGGTATCCGACCCGCTCTACGATAATGCCCACAAAGGCGGTGAGAAACATGGAAACCAAAATGGTCAGCACCAGCAGGAGCCAACCGGGCAGGATGGCTGCTGCGCCGCTACCGAACAAGGACAAAAGGCCCAACGCAACGCCCAGGCCGATGTAGGCGCCGACCATGAAAATATCGCCATGGGCGAAATTGAACAGCATCAAAATGCTGTAGACCATGGAGTAGCCAAGGGCGATGAGGGCGTAAAAGCTCCCCCACTGCAGGGCATTGATCAGGTTTTGCATGAAAAACTGAAAGGTCATGACGGGCGGCTCCCACGGCCATGAATGGTTTTGGTCTTGCCGGGATACCCACGCAGGCGCCTGGGAACCCCGGCAGGAATAAAGTGTTAAGGTTTAAGCGTAAGGCCTTTGCCCCCAACACTTATAACTTCAAACGGAATACTTGTTGCGGAATACTTATTTAGGACATACGGATTTAAAGAAGGCGAATTTGCCCTCGTCGTTAATCTGAACCACCACTGCGCATTTTTTGGGATCGCCGTCGGGGGTGAAGGTCATGCCGCCGGTGATGCCCGGGAAATCCTTGATGGCGGCCAATGCGTCTTTAACCTTGGTGCGGTCGGCCTTGACATTGCCGGAAAGCCCGTTGGTGTTTTTAATGGCCTGGATCATCAGTCCCAGAGAGTCCCAGGTCAGGGCGGCCACGTCGTCGGGCGTTTTTCCGTAAGCGGCGCTGTATTCGTCGATAAAAGCCTTGGTTGCGCCCTTGGCGCCGGCCGCGGCATAATGGGTGGAGAAATAATACCCCTTGCAGTCATCTCCGCAAAGGCCCATCAGGTCTCCGCTGCCCCATGAGTCAGAGCCCAGGATCGGTTTGTTCCAGCCCATCTCCTTTGCGGCGCGCACGACCAGCGGCACTTCACTGTAGTACTGGGGGACGAAAAGAACGTCGGCGCCGGACATCATGATGTTGGTCATCTGGGCGGAAAAGTCTTTGTCGCCGGTGGTGAAGGATTCGAAGGCAACCACGGAGCCGGGACCGTGAATGTGCTCAAAGGCGGATTTGAAAAACTCGGCCAGCCCCTTGGGATAGTCGGCGGCGATGTCGTACAGCACGGCGGCTTTTTTGGCGCCCAGCTCATCGGTGGCGAAATTGGCGGCAACCGGGCCCTGGAAAGGATCGAGAAAGCATCCTCGAAAAACATAGGGGCGATCCAGGGTAGTGTTCGGATTGGTGGACCAGGGGCTGATCATGGGGGTGGCGTTGTTGTCGGCCACGCCGCCCGCGGGCACGGCCTGGCTCGACGACTGCGGCCCGATGATGCCCAGCACCTCTTCCTCGGTAATCAGCTTGGTGCTGACTTTGACGGCTGATTCGGCTTTGTATTCGTTATCGTCGTAAACGAACTTGAGCGCGTAGGATTTGCCGCCCACATCTACCTTTGGATTCTTTTTCAGATACATCTCCGCCGCGTTCTTGGACGATGCGCCGACGTCCGGGTTGTCGCCCGTCAGCGGAATATTGAAACCGATCTTGATCGTGTCCGCCGCATCTGCATCCACAGTCGCAAACGCGAACACCGTTACTGCAAACAAACATAGCACGATACCAATGGAAACTTTTCGCATGACACTCCTCCTTCTTTTCTGCAAGTTAGGTGGGGGGACGGGCGGAATAGCCCCGAAGCTATGAGCATAACCTGTTACCATGAGACCTTCGGTTTTTTCAACGCAAATTTCCCGGGCAACATCTTGACGATGCGAAACAAAATCGCATGGCATTGACTTTTTAGCAAACCATATGCCATCTCGTTTCAATCTTTGAAACCCTGCACTCACGGGCCTTTACGTCGATTTCAGGACATACTCTTTCACGACAAAATTGAAACAAGGACAATAAAAGCCATCCAAATTTGTCGGTTCTGGTTTGTGACAAGAGATCGAATTTTCAAATGGCAAAACTAAAAATGTATCAGGTATAACAATTTGACCTTCCCCACCGCGTTGGATACGAAATCCTTTCAAAGGAAAACTCTTGTCATCATCACCCATGACATGGATTTCGTTGCCGAGCATATCCAGCGAATCATCTGCCTTTCCCAAGGCCAAAAGGTGTTTAACGGCAGCACCCGCCGTCTTTTCGCCCAACCGGACCTCATGAAACAGGCCGGACTTTTCCCGCCTCAGATGGTTCGCCTGAGTACTCATTTCCAAGACCTGCCGCCGGCAGTGACGCCGGAGGAATTTGTCGGAATGATGCGATAATCCTTGCGGAGAAACCATTGGGTATGGACGGGAAAGTGGTGGGTAGGCGAATGGGGGTGGGGCAATCCACAATAAGCCGGGCTGTTTCGCGAGGAGAAAATCTATTGCGAGAATTGGATATTTCGTTGCCCCCAACTGAAAAATCGCATAATTTCATCCCCGCCCCCGTCCCCCCGATGATTTCAAGAAAGAGATGTCATGACACATGAGTTCGACGGTAAAAAATATGAAAAGGCCTCCGCGCATCAGAAAGCGTGGGGCGCCAAATTAATTTCGGAATTGAAGCTGGAGGGCTCCGAATGCGTTCTTGATCTGGGATGTGGGGACGGTGGTAACACGGCATTGATGGCCAAAACGCTTCGAAATGATGGCACAATTAGGTTTAACTTCGCAGCGGATGGAAATGTTCACATTTTTTCAAAGTGATCCGCAAGGCCATGAAAGAAAGGCTTTTTTTCTCTTTTCTTTTCGGATTTTTCATGTCCATGGTATATGCTGACAATTGGTGAATATACTCAGTTGATCAGCCAAAATAAACTCAAGGCTGCCAGAAGTGTGGGGAGAAAATGCGGATCGTTATTTCCCTGACGTCGAAACCATGATCGCCTGGAAGGCCGAGGCGGCCCTTGAGGCCGCCACTAATTGACCACGCGATTTACCGCCTTTTTGTAATAGGATTTTAACAAATGTCTTTCCATTTCATTTTGCTCTATTCAATGACTGTCTTTATTGCTTCAATCATTCCAGGTCCAAGCATGTTGTTGGCGCTGAGCCACGGCATGCAACACGGGGCTAAAAGGACAATGGCATCCGCCCTTGGCAATGTGACAGTCACATTAATACAAGCAACCATCTCAATTGCCGGTTTAGGAACCATTTTAATCGCATCGGAAACCATTTTTCATCTGATAAAGTGGGCAGGATCAGCGTACCTGATTTATATTGGCATTAGCATTTTTTGTTCCTCTAAGGTGTCTATATCGAATAATCGCAGGAACCGAAAAGCAGAAGACTGCTCATTGATAAAAATGTACCTGCAGGCAGCCCTGGTAACAGCAGGCAACCCGAAAGCGATTATATTTTTTACTGCAATTTTTCCGCAATTCATCAATCCGGATTCCGCATATTTATATCAATCGGGCATTCTTCTTGGGATTTGTGCTTTTATCGCATTTGGTTGTTTTATGATTTACGCCATCAGTGGTCATAAAATCGTTTCCTTTTTTTCTAAGGCAAGTTTCAGGAAATATTTCAAACGAATTATTGGTGGCTCATTTATCGGGGCTGGTATCGGATTGGCAGCAAGCAATTCCTGAGACATGCGTATTTTGGAGCAGTTCCTCCTTTCAACGTAGGGCGCTTTCATCCCCTACTCTATGCCGGTTTATCCCGGCGCTTTCAACACCGCCCCTTTTTTACGATTCGATAATAAGTGCTGCGAAGGGATATAGAGCAAATTGGGCGAATCCAAAAGGCTGCCCACGCACAAGGAGCAACATTTGCCAACATATCAAATATCTATGACGTTCATGGGCATTCTTGACCGGACACTAATAATTTCCTGAAATACCATTTCTATTAAAAGTTGTCAGGATCAACAGGATCGTCTACTTTACCAGATGACACAAAACTGACCAAATCGCGGCCAAACTGTTCCGGCTGGTCATTGTGAGGAAAATGGCCGCTGTTTTGATAGACTTTTACCCAGACAGGGCACCCGGCATCCTTCAAACACTGATAGAATGGCTTGATCATCTCTCTTTTCAAATTTTTCAGGCCGGATATTTTTTTTGGATAAAATGGTTCCTCCTCACCAAAAATCAGAAAAACAGGAGCCTGTATTTGGTCATACTGTTTAAACAGGCTATCAGGGTCTTCCTTTCGGATCTCAACTCCCAGATTATAGACATCCCGAAGGCTGGTCATACTGTACCTACTGAACTCTTCAGGATTACCAGTGATCATTTTAACCCGGATATCAGTCGCCAGACGGGTGTCTGAGGTTTCCTTTTTAAAAAATCCGGACGGGATCAGTTTGCCCTCGATCTTAAGACGGTAAAAGTAAAAATCTTCAAGCAACTTGGCCCTGGTGCTGTGATCCAAACGGGACTTGGATGCATAATAGTTGATTTTTTCAAAATCTTTGCGATCTATGGAGTGCTTCAAGTTGTCTGGAAAGAATTTCCCTGGCAGTTCTTCTAAACCAGCTGGCGCAATGAGCACAATACTTTCCACAACTTCCGGATAGGTTAGCGCATAACCTAATGCCCACTGCCCGCCAAGGGAATGACCGCCGTATACAGCCTTGGAAATACCAAGCTGATTAACAATAAGGTCGTGGATTACTTCCCGGGTATGCTGCATGGATCTGGTAATCGGCTTGTCAAGGTTGCCGGGAATGGATTTTCCGTAATTAGGCAAATCCGGTACGATCACCCGTATCCCGTTTTCCCGAGCGATTTTTGCGGCATGCCCGTAGTAGGCTCCGGTAAGCCCCCGACCATGAATGAGTACCAGCACTTTTGCATTTATTCTGAAAAACGGGACTATATCCATATACCCGATTTCCCATTGTGTCCCGTCATCTGCCTTTGCATTGGCATAGCTAACCTTGAAAGGGTACACCACCTGATCTTTAAAAAAACTTTTGGACGGATCTCCCTGTTCAACATATGGCTTTTGAGCAGCACAACCGAATAGGAGAAAAAAAAATAGAATTGCGCAAGTCAAAGTTGCCGTAAATTTGATACTTTTTTTCATTTCTTCCTCCCTACTCTAAAGGGTTAACATCACAAATAACCGGCTCATCCTGAATTTTGAATTTCAATAAGTCCTCAGCTATAACGAATAGCGTTTTATCCATCGTCCCGACAAAAAAAAACAAATCGACGGCAAGCCGCGTGGATACAAAAAGGATCAATGGAACGGGTGGAATGAAAAATAGGGATGGTGGATAAAATGTTGTTGAACTGAGCCGCTTGATGCCGCCGGTCAAGCTATGGATTTTACCTAAATTAGGCGATTGTCGAGCTTGCCGCATATACAAGGCGGGTGTCTTTCCGCTATAGTAGGCTATGCGGGAAGACATCCAACGCCGTAAATGCGGTGAGATCGGCAAACCCAACGGGTTTCAAATTTTGGGAGGTCATCATGGCGCAATGCATTATAAATCATATGATTTTCATGGAGACCAAAATTTGAATCGCCTGATTTAGGTTTTATATAGCTCACCCGGAGAAGAATGCAAGAGAACAATGGCGGGGTGGACCACTAAATTTCTTCAAGTCCTGCATCTTTTACCTGCAACGATGGGATAATTGGTTCTATTGATTATGGATATCGATGCCCATTAGCCGCAGCATGATTTTTCCGGCATCTTCGACCACCGGTTCTATCCCAAATAAATAAGGCATTTCTCGATAAAGCCCCCTCATCCTGTCCTTCTCCCTCCTTTCGAATGGCACCTAATAAATTATACGATTTCCATGGAGACCAAAATTTGGATCGCCTACTTTGGGTGATAAAAACCCATGATATCAACTCAGCTTTCCCTTTCAGAACAACCCGTGAATTTCATAGATTTCATGTTCTTTTGCGTCTTTCGGGACGACTACCATTTCACCGGACAAAGGTTCAACACGGTATTCCCATTCAACGCCATCATTTTCATAAGATTGAATCTGAATCTCATCATAATATCCAATCTCCATAAGCTCTGTTTCAGCATCGAACTTGGAACAGCCATAGCGTTTTGAATAAGAATCAATTAAATTATCAGGAGGCCCGGAACTTGATAGCCATTTCACGGCATCTTTTTTCCGAGTTTTGGATTTGAATTGTTTTCTTTGTTTTTTGTTTTTTTTGCTCATAATTTCCCAAAAGCGAACGTCACTCATCAGTGGGCGCGGCTTTTTGCGCTCCGCCGGAAGAGATTGTTGAACGAAGCCGCTCACGCGGCGGGAAAAAAATCAAATCATGTATACTCGGTTATTAACCGACCAATTCCGGGCGGTCATAACCAAAAGGAGTATACCATGAACCAGAAAGAAACTAAACGATTCGACAAACTGTATCAGCGCCATTTGCAAATGCTCAAGCTCCAGGGAATGAGCGAAAAGACCAAGGATGCATATGCAAGAGCTATTCGCGATTGCGGGATCATTTTGATTGTTGCCCGGACAAACTTACTCCCAAGGATTTGGAATCCTACTGCCACAGTTTTGCCACTCATCTTCTCGAACGCGGCCTGAGTCTGCGGCATATCCAGAAGATTTTAGGGCACGCCCATCCCAATACCACCGCCCGTTATGCGCATTTGACAAGTTTCACTGAAAAAGAAAGCTTTTCCACCATCAATTCCCTGATCAACTCCATCCATGTGGATTTTAGGAAGGTGTGATCATGGAACTTGCCAAGATTTTACACCAATATCGGGAACCCTTCATGCGTAAATACCAGGGTTCTCTTTCGTCCGAACAGTTCAAGGCCTTCAAAGACATACTGGAATGCAGAACCATTGAATCCGGCGAAGTCGCGGTATCGTGTTCCCGCTGTTCTCACATTGAGTGGAAGCCCTTGTCCTGTGGAAATCGCAACTGTCCAAAATGCCAAAACCATAACACCAGCCGATGGATCGATCGACAGGTCAACAAGCTGCTACCAGTGCGCTACTTCATGGTCACGTTTACCTTGCCGTTCCAGTTGCGGGCATTGGCCAAGCGCTTGCCAACACAAATCTACTCATTGTTTTTTCTATGTGTTGCCGGTGTCCTCAAAGATTTCGGGTTGAATCCCAAACACCTGGGAGCTGAAATTGGGATGACCATGGTACTGCATACCAACAGCCGCGAGTTGAACTATCACCCCCATATCCATGTGATCGTGCCCGGTGGCGGCATCATCCGCTCAAGAAAACAGTGGAAAAAGAAAAAGGGGAAATATCTGTTCAGGCAGAAAAACCTCGCCAAGGTCTTTCGTGCGCGTTTTTTGGAACAACTGAGCAAAGGTGGCCTTCCCATTCCAACAGCCCCTTGCGAATGGATCGTCGATTGCCGGCAGGTTGGGAAAGGGCTTTCAGCCATCAAATACCTTTCCAAATACCTGTACAAAGGCGTTATCGGCGAGAAGAACATCGTTGAAAACGAAGATGGCAAGGTTACCTTTCAGTATGTCGATAGTAAAACCAAAGCTATTGAAAACCGCACACTATTAGGTGAGGATTTTATTTACCTGATCCTGCAGCATGTACTGCCCAAAGGCTTCCGAAGGGTGAGAGATTACGGGTTTCTGCATCCCAACTCGAAAAAGCTCCTATCCTTGGTCCAATTGGTTTTGCATGTGAGCATTCCTGAAATTCTGCTTCGGGTTCGTCAGGCCTTCAAGTGTTCCCGTTGCAAATCACCTATGGTGGTCATCGGCTTCAGGTTCGAACCTGGATAACCATAACGCCGGTAAAGGATAGTGGCTCACGATAAATATAGGAGGTTTTGATCGTTTTATGAAAAATATGATTTTTAATTTGCCTGTTCAGGGCCGACGCACGAGTATGCTCAAAAAACGCTGAATATTTCAAAGAACGGTCTCACCCAGTTCCCACCTGAAAATATATTTCCCTTATAATAGATCCGTCTTCAAATCGGGCTTGTTCAACAACCGGATAAGTTCGTGGTTCGCTGCGCTCTCACGATCTATCCTTATTCGTTCGAGTATGCTCAAAAAACGCTGAATATTTCAAAGAACGGTCTCACCCAGTTCCCACCTGAAAATATATTTCCCTTATAATAGATCCGTCTTCAAATCGGGCTTGTTCAACAACCGGATAAGTTCGTGGTTCGCTGCGCTCTCACGATCTATCCTTATTCGTTATGTGCCCTCTTTCACTGTTCCGTTAATATCCAGTTCGATTAATTTACCTTTTTTATACTTTTTTTTAGCAGTATGGTAATCTTCAACCAGTGTACACCTTTTTAAATTACCATTTTCATGAAGGTTGATATTGGAAAATAAACTGGCTTTGCAGGAAACTCCATTTATAACAATATCGTCGGGTGGGAAAAAGCTTCTCAGTTTACCACTATCGTAAAAGCCGGTTTGGGTACCTTTGAAACCACCACTACCTCCACAGGTATACCCCTGGACTTCATAGTTGTAGGGAAAAGCACATACATACCCAGATTGTTCATCATGATAGGGTAAATGAATCCAGGTATGAGCTGGAAAAAGATTATTATTATGTATAATGTTTGCGCTGAGCTGAAATGAAAGCAGTTGCCAACTCTTTTTAAAGTGAATCCAACCTTTTTCGCAGGGAAACCCACTAACAACCCGATTTTCCGTCATATAGCCAACGTAGGTCCCCGCCTTTGATTGATGTATCTTATCGAAGTGAATACCGTTTTTTACAACACCATATTCCCAGTTCTTGCACCCATACAAACACAGGATAGCAAGCAATGGGAAAAAGAATAGAAAGGCTGCTATTTTTGATTTTTTCATAAAAAATGACACTTCATACATTTGATAGCACACATAACGCGAAAATCACCGGTTTATCCGGTGCATTTGGCTTGTTGATATTCTTTTCAAGGGCCAAAAGTAGACTTGACTCCTTTTGATCTTTTGACCAATTCCCATTAAAGCCCCATTTTGGGGTCAAAACGGGGCCGCTAAGAGCAGTTTTTGAGGGTTTAATATTTTTTCCTTTAAAAACATAGAGTTGAAACATTTTACTTGTCGCGGTAGGAATGCCGGTTACCCGGCACCCCCCGCACAGATCCGTACGTGAGGTACTACCTCATACGGCTCCTACCTCGGGTAGTTGACGCGGAATCTCTGACTTGGAAAAGGGTGTACTGTTTTGACTCTTGGTATCAGCCATCTGATTAGTTTCTCGAAACGCTTCCATGTAAAACTCTGTCCTTTGTTACTTCTGCGCCTCAGTGTATGGAGCCATGCCCTGGTTGTTTGGTCGTAGAAGCTTTTTACCAAATTCATGTTTCCAGGAACCGCATAGTAGTTCTGGAACCCTCTAATCACTGAATTTAGCCATTTGCCTGTTTCCTTTACATTGTCATGCATACGAGCTTTCAGTTCTGCTTTCACGTCTTTCAGCTTCTGAACAAACCTTTTCTTGATAGTTTTGCGGCGTATGAAAAATCTTCCAGTTCGTGTTTTCGAACATGAGTGTGTGAAACCCAAGAAATCAAATGTTTCTGGTTTTCCTTCGCCTCTCTTCCGGCGATTCGATTCTGCAAAACGTCCGAACTCTATCAATCGAGTCTTGTCAGGGTGCAGATCAAGACCGAATTTACCCATTCGATTGGTTAAATCCCTTAGAAAGTTCTCTGCTTCATTTTTGTATTGGAAACCTACTACCGAATCATCGGCGTAACGCACCATAATCACGTCACCCTTTGCATGTCTTCCTCTCCACTGATTCGCCCAAAGGTCTTGTACATAGTGAAGGTATATATTTGCCAATACCGGTGAGATTACAGAACCCTGCGGGGTTCCAACTTCTTGTGCTACTCGTTTACCGTCTTCGACAATACCTACTTTGAGCCATTTCCTGATCAGCCGTAGTATTCTTTTATCTGCCACACGATGCTCTATGAACTTTAGCATCCAGTCGTGATTGATTTTATCGAAAAATGCTGAAACATCGGCATCAAGTATGTAGTTAATCTTGCATGTTGATATTCCCATGTATAAAGCATCCAGCGCGTTGTGCTGACTACGTTTTTCTCTGAATCCATAGCTAAAACCCATGAAGTCTGTCTCATAGATCTGATTTAATATTGTTGCCACTGCCTGCTGTACTATTTTATCCTCAAGAGCCGTTATCCCCAGTGGCCTTTTGCGACCGTCAGACTTATCTATATACGTTCTTTTTACCGGTTGTGCTCTGTAGCTGCCAGCATGCAAGCGCTCATGCAACTCTATTATTCGCTTAGCCAAGTCCTCCTTGTACGACCGCCAGGTCTCTTCATCCACTCCTGGAGCAGCATTCCTCTTTAGCTCGGAAAAGCTGTTTGTCAGCAGCCCTGGTGTGATGTGATGAAAAAGATTGATAAACCTGGCATTTTTATCCTGCTGAGCTTTTCTACGTACACCATATAAACTGGTCGACGCAGCTACCCGCCCCTGTGTGCGGACCGCGGCAGCGCATATGGCGTTCCCTTTGGTCAACGCCCTTCCCTCCACCGACTCCGAAAAGTTTCTACACTCGTTGTTCGCCGGTTTCTTCGGTACTATGTTGTTGTCCGACTTCCACAGGCCGTACATGGCAGCCGTATAGGATTTCCCCTTCACTGCCCGTTCCTTCTTTCCTTTCGGTTCAAGGAAAACCTGTGGATCTCCCGATTTCCGCGTAAAGAATGTCCACACATGCCAGGTTCTAAGACTCCGCCGGGCTGGTCCCCAACTCGCATAACGCTGAGATCCATATTGCCTTCCCTACCGGACCACGAGGTCGGCACCCGAAAGGTGGTGATTTCGGAGCTCAATAGCCCGCCTGTGCTTCCCTCTGTCAACGCTTCAGCCACTGTATTACTACAATCACCGCATGACTCGAGGCTGGTGTGGTTTGCTATACCTTCACCATAAGACTCTTTCATTCTCTATCCTTTACCGGTTTTAATCGGCGCTTTCGGTCCGACCCACGTTTTTGGGATGTCTGAATTCATCCCCCCCACACCTTGTTACTCTGCTTGATCTTTTTTTGAACCACGGGCCAACTTTTGCCTTTTAAAAATGACAGGTCGTACTGGTCCAGCATTTGAGTATACATCTGGTAAGGCACGGTAAAATAGAGCTCGTCGCCCTTGAAATACTTACGTGCCGAAGGGTCCCAGCCGCCAATCACCGCCCGGGTTTTACCCCGGGCAAGGTAATGCAGCGGCCAGACCACGAGTGCTCCGCAGCCGGCACTCCAGGGGGATGCCACTGCCTCGGGGTCGTTGCTGACGAAAAAAGCCAGCTGGTGCAGACCGCATAAAACTTCCGGCCGCGCAAAAAAATGAACCAGTTCTGGCTGTTGGTTCTCTTGAAATTGAGAAATGGGCTTGATCACGATGTATTTTTTCGGGGGCGGAACAGAATCGACGGTTTCAAAAAAACGCCTTAATTCATCGGGCGAACTGGCATATCGTTCCCCTTCCATCCATCCAGGCTTACCGGTGGATACATAATGAATGATGGTTTCCGTTTGAGGCTTGTTAAAGCCCAGCCAGAAAGCCCCGCCCGGGCAGCCGAAATTTTCTGCCGAAAAAAAGGCTGCTGTCTTTTTCCTGCGTGCCCGCCAAACGTTCCCCATGACGCATGAGAAGCAACTGAAAACAGATTCCCAGTCGATTTCATTCTTTTTCTCCTTCTCCCGGGTCGGAAGATCAATGGGTTTGGGTGAAAAGCCCTGATCAGGTTTTTGATCGGTGAAGAATAGCCCCATTGGCTCTTCATCCAAGCCCAGGATCTCGAGAAAATCAGACAGTTTTTCATTGGTATTTACAGTCATGATCTTTCTCCTTTTCAGCCAAAAGTTTTTTTGTTCCCGTTTTTCATAAAGGGAACCATCCCCTATGGCAGTTGGGACTGCGGGCTAAGCTTGCTGGTTTAATCTCTCGCTGATGGTTTGCATGAGCTGAACCGCACGGCTCAGCTCATCAGAGTTCAATCCGTCGGCAAGGCCATTGGACCAATGGGTCTGAATATCATTGACCCGGCTCAATATCTCCCTGCCCTTGCCGGTCAGCCCCAATAGCCTGGCCCGTTTGTGGTTCGGATTTTCAAGAAAACAGGCAAATCCTCGCTGCTCAAGCACCCGGGCCGAACGGCGCACGCTTTGACGGGTTAAGCCCATGTTTCTGGCTATTTGTGCCAGATGCAGCGGCTCATCCCCGATCGCACCCATCACCTGCCAGAGTGCACTGGTGAGGCCCAGATCCCTGGTCAACCCGTCACCCACCACATGCAGCAGCCCATTCAACCGAAAGGTTTCGAGGATTAACTGGGTAATGCATTCCCCCTCACGGGTTTTTGCTAATTTTCTTTTCATGACAGCACTTTGTCAAATTGACAGCACGCTGTCAATAGATAAAAAATGTGGATGTCCCGAATGGCACTAGTTTAAGGGGTTCTATCAAGGGGAAAACACCTGAAAATATTGGTTAAGAATGGCATAATAGCGCATGAAAAATGCCACGCCGATGTTTCCAGGATTCCATATTTAGACCCTCCGCCGAAAGCCACGCTCAGCACGTCAGATATTTGCTGAGAAGTTGGCTCTGCTGAAGCAGAAATCATTCAAACAGATCGGTGAGCTCTTTGAAAAATTCATCCCCAGTTCGCTTCTGGAACCCAAAGCATCAGGTGTCATGAGCCGGAGGAGAGTTTTCTCCAAGGAGAATACCTTCTGGGCTTTTCTCAGCCAGGTTTTGGATGCGGACGGAGGTTGCAAGGAGGTGGTTCGCAAGCTTCAGTCGTATGCTTCAATCAAGGGCGTCAAGTTGCCCTCTTCCTCAACGGCTTCGTACTGCACGGCACGAAAGAACTTGCCGGAGACGCTGTTGGCGGAGATGTCAGTTTTGGGGGCAAAATGCTAACTTTAAGAAGAAGTTTTCCTCCATGGAATCGAATTGGAAAAGATTGTTGGTTCATTTCCAGTTTTCAAGATTTCGGAACCACTGCAGCTATATTCCGAAATGGTTTCCCTGACTTGATAACAGCTTTTACTAAAATGCTCCTGTCGTGGCGACATATCCGCCAACTGACTATCAATCCATCCTTGGTGGGTTTTAACCAATTCATCCTGGTCTTTAACATTGAGAAATCGCTTCAACAAATCATGATCAATCAGCCTGTAACGCGTTTTGGGATTCTGGATTTCATGAAACCCGCTCCATTTCCATTCCGAAGGGTGGCCCACAACACCAGCTCTGACCATGTTCAAATCCACATAAACAATGCATCGCTTTTTGGCCTTAAACAGAAGCTCGATCCACCGATTTCGATCCCTGGAAAATTTAAGCAGAAATTCCCGTTTATGGCATCGGTGGGTTAAATGCCATATATGTTCAGGGATAAAATGTCGATTGGCTCGTGCCATGACATTATTTACTTAGAATGTGGTTTTTGCCGTCGAAACTGAGCCGCTAAGATTAATATAGAGCTATTTTTTCATGCTTTTTCATTTCATGTCAATGTATTAGCTTGGTCCGGCCCCATTCCCTTTCTCTCACGGCCCTTTTCAATTTTGTAATGCTTAATTGCTGATTTAACCCCGTTAAGTAGGCTCACATCTCCAAAACATATTATTTTAGCAAAAGAATGCTCCTTTAGCTTTAACGAAGCAAAAATCTGTTTTTCAGATAATCCTTTTTCCCAAAGCGAAATAATATTGCCATAAAAATTTTGAAGAAAATCCAATTTTCTTTGTATGTGTTGTTTACCATTTTTTCTTTTTGGAGAGTGACTGCATAAAAGCATATTAAAATCTAAGGATAGAACATTTTTTAAAGAAGCTATTTGAGTTCCAATATCTTCATCAGATCTAAAATACTTTATTCTATCACCCAAATAAAGATCTCCAGAAAAAAGTATTCCTTCATTTTTTATTAAATAAGAGTTGTGGTCATTCGAATGACCTGGAGTATATACAGGTATCATTTCTCCCACGACAGTGTCTATTTTGTCAGGAAATGGTTCTATTTTTAGAGGTTTAGCGTTCCCCCACATATATTTTTGATAAGGTAGTATTTTAAATGAGGTTTTTAATCTTTCAATAGTTATTTCATGCCCATATACATTTGCGTTCAGTGCCTGCTTTATTGCACTGGCATTGCCACTGTGATCTTCATGGTAATGGGTTAAGAAAATACGTTTAATGCTATGTTTGAAAGCAACTTCAACAGTTTCTTTCTGCATATGTGACTGTGCTGCGTCTATCATTATATCGCCAAAAACATAGCAATATACCGTCATCAATGGAGAGCCGATTAATGACCAACCTAATTCATATGCTTGAATTTGATCAAAATTACGTATTTTGAATATTCTCATTGCTGCATATATCTCATAACGACGAATTCACCCGCCGAGGTACGAGGTCGGGTGAAATGACTGGTTCACTGAATTATTTATAATGCAAGTTCCATAGGCACAAAACGAATACCCTTATAACATTGCTCTTTAGCCTTGATCTTAAAGCCAAGCCGTTCATACGAAGGAACTGCATTTAGAGATGAATTAACTGTCAGCGTACTTGTCCCATTCCTTTTAGTAGAGATTATAGAAAGTGCTTCATTAAACAGGGCTTTACCAAACCCTTTTTTTTGATGCACAGGTTTTACAAAAAACATAGAGATATGAGAATATTCTTTAATTTCTATGATGCCAACAGCATCTTGTTCCTGATAGGCAATTAAGGTAAACGTATTGATTTTTGATCTTTCAGCCAAAGTGTTTTTGTTTGCAAATCTGTAAAATTCTTCAATCCCTTCTTTAGTATAATCAGGAGCAACTTTTTCATCGAAAGCTTCTTTGACAATATTGATTACAGCTTCTTCTTGCCCAGGTTTCATTATTGAAAATTGCATGGTGTTTTCTTTTCACAGTTAACATGGGGAGTTGAGGGGCGCATCGTTAGGAGCGTCCCTCTCGAACGATTGGTTGAACGATTGGTTGAACGAAGCCGCTCACGCGGCGGGAAAAAAATCAAATCATGTATACTCTTATTAATCGACCAATTCCGGGCGGTCATAACCAAAAAGGAGTATACCATGAACCAGAAAGAAACTAAACGATTCGACAGACTGTATCAGCGCCATTTGCAAATGCTCAAGCTCCAGGGAATGAGCGAAAAGACCCAGGATGCATATGCAAGAGCTATTCGGCGATTGCGGGATCATTTTGATTGTTGCCCGGACAAACTTACTCCCAAGGATTTGGAATCCTATTTCGCCAAACTGGTGGAAACCCATTCCTGGAGCACGGTAAAAATCGATTGTTGGGGATTCAAATTTTTCTGGCAATTCGTACTCGAAAAAGAGTGGGAATGGGTCAATATCGTCAAGCCCCCCAAGGTCCAATCCCTCCCTGATATCCTGACGCCATCGGAAATCGAACAGCTTATCGCAAAAACACGAAAACTGCGTTACCGGGTTTTTCTCCTGGCCACCTATTCGATGGGTCTCAGGCTGAGCGAAACCCTATCGCTGCAAGTCGGCGACATTGACGGAAAAAGAAAACAGGTTCATATCCGCCGGGGAAAAGGCCACAAAGACCGGTTTGTTCCACTACCGGACCTCACGCTGCTTGGCTTGCGTGAATTATGGTGCAAACACAGGCATCCGACATTATTGTTTCCAAACGCCATCGGGCCACTCGATCGGATCAAACATGCAAAAAGTCACATGGACAGGGGCGGTGCACAAAATGCCATGAAAGTGGTCGTCAACGAATGCGGCATTAAAAAAAAGTCTCCGTCCATTCCCTCCGCCACAGTTTTGCCACTCATCTTCTCGAACGCGGCCTGAGTCTGCGGCATATCCAGAAGATTTTAGGGCACGCCCATCCCAATACCACCGCCCGTTATGCGCATTTGACAAATTTTACTGAAAAAGAAAGCTTTTCCACCATCAATTCCCTGATCAACTCCATCCATGTGGATTTTAGGAAGGTGTGATCATGGAACTTGCCAAGATTTTACACCAATATCGGGAACTCTTCATGCGTAAATACCAGGGTTCTCTTTCGTCCGAACAGTTCAAGGCCTTCAAAGACATACTGGAATGCAGAACCATTGAATCCGGCGAAGTCGCGGTATCGTGTTCCCGCTGTTCTCACATTGAGTGGAAGCCCTTGTCCTGTGGAAATCGCAACTGTCCAAAATGCCAAAACCATAACACCAGCCGATGGATCGATCGACAGGTCAACAAGCTGCTACCAGTGCGCTACTTCATGGTCACGTTTACCTTGCCGTTCCAGTTGCGGGCATTGGCCAAGCGCTTGCCAACACAAATCTACTCATTGTTTTTTCTATGTGTTGCCGGTGTCCTCAAAGATTTCGGGTTGAATCCCAAACACCTGGGAGCTGAAATCGGGATGACCATGGTACTGCATACCAACAGCCGCGAGTTGAACTATCACCCCCATATCCATGTGATCGTGCCCGGTGGCGGCATCATCCGCTCAAGAAAACAGTGGAAAAAGAAAAAGGGGAAATATCTGTTCAGGCAGAAAAACCTCGCCAAGGTCTTTCGTGCGCGTTTTTTGGAACAACTGAGCAAAGGTGGCCTTCCCATTCCAACAGCCCCTTGCGAATGGATCGTCGATTGCCGGCAGGTTGGGAAAGGGCTCTCAGCCATCAAATACCTTTCCAAATACCTGTACAAAGGCGTTATCGGCGAGAAGAACATCGTTGAAAACGAAGACGGCAAGGTTACCTTTCAGTATGTCGATAGCAAAACCAAAGCTATTGAAAACCGCACACTATTAGGTGAGGATTTTATTTACCTGATCCTGCAGCATGTACTGCCCAAAGGCTTCCGAAGGGTGAGAGATTACGGGTTTCTGCATCCGAACTCGAAAGAGCTCCTATCCTTGGTCCAATTGGTTTTACATGTGAGCATTCCTGAAATCCCGCTTCGGGTTCGTCAGGCCTTCAAGTGCTCCCGTTGCAAATCACCTATGGTGGTCATCGGCTTCAGGTTCGAACCTGGATAATCATAACGCCGGCAAGGACAGCCGTTCACGATAAATATAGGAGGTTTTGATCGTTTTATGAAAAATATGATTTTTAATTTGCCTGTTCAGGGCCGACGCAAGAGTACGCTCAAAAAACGCTGAATATTTCAAAGAACGGTCTCACTCAGTTCCCACCTGAAAATATATTTCCCTTATAATAGATCCGTCTTCAAATCGGGCTTGTTCAACAACCGGATAAGTTCGTGGTTCGCTGCGCTCTCACGATCTATCCTTATTCGTTATAGGTATATTTATTTAGTAATATGATAACCAAATTCCGTTAACTTCTTTCGCGCAGCCTTTATCTGACCAATTGTACCACCTTGTTTCTCTACAAAATCTTCAACTTCATGTGTCAACTTTCTTATTCCCTCTTTGTCGTTGATTGATGGTAACCGAAAGGTTTTCGATTCACCTTGCGGGCTCGTAATTGTGTATGTTTCCTTTCCCAAATCACGTGTAAACCGTCCACCCGCATATGTGTTGTATACGGTTGTTTCTATTTTAGTCGAACTAGACTTTTCACTAGACTCTATAAAACTAGTTCCGTGGCTGTTCTTTGATGTAACTGTTTCCATTGACTCATCCTCGCTGTTATTGTGTTTTTCATAAAAATCTAATAGCCTTTCAATAACACCAGCAGGAGTGTCAAAGCCAACAGCATAAGATTCCAGCTTTTTATAAATATTACTTGGAATTCTGATAACTTGACTCATATGGCACCTCCTATTATTTGTATTTATGTTACAATGTAACAATAAAGCTCCTTTGAGTCAAGCCATTTTTCGAAATCAATTTAGCAAAGAGATAATCGAGGTAGGACGGCCAGTTACCCGACCGCCCCCTCACAGATCCCTGCGTGCGGTTTTCCCGCACAAGGCTCCTCGGTATTGTTCGCTTCGTACAAAGGCAAGTCAGGCCCAATAGCCTATTATTCGAGGACGCGGTATACTAAACTGCTTCAGCAATTCAGCAAATCCGTGCCAGTTGTAACTCTTACGCTGACTGCGCCGGTTCAGCCATTTGAATACGATGTGGCATGCATGATAGTAATACGCCTTCAGCATCTCAAGATTGCCGGAAACTCCGTAATAATTGAGATGTCCAAGCATTTTGGCGCCGAACGCTTCCATTATGTCCACCATGTCGGATATGTGCCGCTCACGCTTAATCCACTTCTTTATCGAGGCCAGCGATTGGCGGAACTTCGTTTTGGCTGTACGCATTTTCACCAACGGCTTGTTCTTTCTGCTCAAGCCCCAACGGAATTCAAAACCGAGAAATACGAAGGCGTTACTGTTCCTGGTCTCGAATCTGGTGAATCTGATGGCTCGGGTCTTTTCCGTCGACAGTTCCAGGTTAAACTTGCCGAGTCGTTTATCCATAACCCGCTTAAGCTTCATTAAGTCGCGTCGGTATTGAAAACAACACACATAGTCATCAGCGAATCGCATCAGCAATGCATCTCCGTCACAACGTGGCTTGACGACCTTCTCAAACCACAGGTCAAGCACATAGTGCAGATAGATATTGGCCAGTACCGTAGATACGACAACGCCTTGCGGGGTGCCGGTGGATGGTATTATCACCTTTCCGTCCTGCTCGAGGATACCGGCTTTCAACCATTTCCGGATTAGTCCGAGAAAAGCTTTATCGTCTATCCGCTGCTCAAGCATTTTCAGAAGCCAGTCATGATCGATATTATCGAAGAAACCTTTGATGTCCGCGTCGTAAACCCACCCGTATCTGCCTCGCTGGAGCCTTTGACTTAACTCCAGGGCGGCTCGCTGTGGGCCTTTTCCGCGTCTGTAGCCATGGCTGCAGGGCAAAAAGTCCTGCTCGAATATGGCTGTCAGGATGGAAGCGGCAGCGGTTTGCACCAGTTTGTCGCCTATTACCGGTATACCCAATGGGCGTTGTTTGCCACCGGGTTTGGGTATATATGTGCGACGCACAGGTTTAGCCTTATAGCGCTTTTCCTTGAGGTCCGTCGCTATCCGGCTGATATTCGCATCCAGATTTTCCTCAAAGGCATCCCAATCAACACAATCGACTCCCGGTGCGGCTTTCCGATTTAGAAGCGGAAAGCACGAGCATAAGTTGGCCTCGTTCAAGAGGCTGTAAAGGTTACCGAATCGATGCTTTGGATCTTCACTTGCTGTTGATTGCCAAATTCAATGGAACGAAATTTTCTGATTAAATTGAAGCGAATTTCTATTTGTCAGAATCGATGATAGCCAAAGGGTGCGCTACGCGCGTCGATTAGATTGGGTTTTCTAAGGCATGAGCAGGAAGGCTTGAATAAAATGAGGGGAACAGCGTTTTGGTTGCTGCTCCCCTCCGACATTTTACTCAATGCCTCCTGCACCCGGCTATCCCTTGGCAGGTTGCTCCCCAGCAGAGCCTGCCTCCGTTTCGCCGGGCAAATCGGATCGAATGGTTAAAACTTCATTTTTTGCTGACTGACCACGGATAACTCGTCCCTTATTCGGTTGAGCACATTCAAGATAGCGGTTAACACCAGGGCTTCCAATTTCTGACTGATCTCTTCGGCGGTCGGTTGAGTTTTCATATTTTCTCCTTTTTAAAAGATTTCAGATGCTGCCAATCGGACATGTTCCGCATTGACGGTTTGGTCATGGTTCATGGAAGCGGCCACCAGGGCGCCGCGAGCCAGATGATTGGCTTTTCTGAAGATACCGCCCGAGCCTTGGTGAATGGCCGTGATGGCATCGTCCTCGAACAACATCCGGTCTATTCCGGTAATGGAAAGATGATGCTGAAGATACACTCGCATTTGATCTTTTTTTGCACCGATGAAATGACTCTTTGCCACCACCCGCGATGCCAGGGGCAAGCATCCCGGGTATCTCAAGTTATCGATCAAATGGGTTTGACCGGCCAGCACGATGGGCAGGTAGGGTTTGGAGTCCATCTCAAACTGGCAAAGGGTGTGCAACTCCACAAATACTTCTAATCGCAGCAAGGACGCTTCGTCGATGATCAGAACTGTCTTTTGTTTTTTGCCGTGGATCTCCAAGACTTCTCGTTTGATTCGATCGGTCATGGCCGCACGGGAGGTGCCGGCAGGTTTCATCCCTAACTCTACCATGATTAACCGGTACATTTCCAAGATTGAACCGGATGTAGCTGTAACGTAGATCAGCTTGTACTCGGACGGATGCAGACCATTGAGCAGATAGCGGATGGCAGTAGATTTGCCGGCGCCGATCTCACCGGTGATCAAATAAATCGCACCCAATCCCAGGCTGTAATCGAAACGGTTTTTGGCCGCTGTAAGTTGATCTGTTTCGATAATATCCTTCACGGCGATATCCGCCGTGAAAGGCTCTTTGGTAAAACCGAAAAACGGCATGTAAGTCATTTCCATAACCCGCCTCCTTGATAGTCGGCTTTCTGATCCGTCTCGAGTTGCGGGTTGACGTTCTTGTCCCGCTTGACCCGGCAATTGACATGCAGATCCACGGGAACCAGCAAACCGTGCGAGGTTTGGTTGAGAAATACCTCGGCTACTTTTGGCTCGCATTGGTGATATAAAACTCTCACCCGTTTACCGATCAAGGCCACCGGCGCTTCGAACAGGTTGCCGTTGAGCGTGATGGTTCGATCCTTGGCAACGGTTCGGTAGACGGCGGTACGGAAATGGTCTTTAAGATTTTTGGGCGCCTTACGAATGCAGGCAAGGTTTTGACTGAAGCGATCAAATGGCGTCATGCCGGTGGCACTGTGAGTACGCTGGTGATAGGTTTCCAGCCAAAGGGTGAAGGATCGGTTCAATTGTTCCAACGACGAAAGCTTCGCCTCGGGCAGGAACGATCCGCGAACGGTTCTGAAAAATCGTTCTATTTTTCCTTTTCCCTGTGGCTTGTACGGCCTTGCATGGATCAAGGCAATGGATAGCGACGCACAGGTAAATTCGAGTCCATGACTGCGATACGCCGAGCCGTTGTCCACATACAATTTTCTTGGCAATCCGCGTTTGGTCAGAGCATTTTCGAAGGCCTCCATGAAACAGACCAGATTTTCCGACAGGTAGAATTGGCCATGCACAATCAACCGTGAACGATCATCGATAAAGGCGATCAGATAGGTCTTGCGTAGCCTCAGGTTCACCGTCACCTTGGGGCCGTGCATGACATCGCTTTGCCAGATGTCATTGACCATCTCGGCTTCAAATTTTCTGCGGTCCTCTGCTTTGGGAGATCGATCCATCAGGCCATGTAAATGAAACAGCCGATAGATCGTGGAAAGGCCGGTTGATGCGGGAACCAGTGTCTGTCGCTTGAGACTTTCCAGAAGCATCGGCACCGGGGTCGCCATTTGACTGCGTCTGGCGGCAAGAACGATATTGATCGTTTCGTCGTCCAGTTTTCTGGGCACGCCCCGGTCGCCTCGTTTTCCCGGATACAACGACTCGATACGACCGCCGCTCTTCCGGAAGCGTCGAATCCAGCGATAAATTGTATTCTCGCTAATTCGTGTTCTGCCGGAATGGGGGATCGCCCACTTTCGTTCGCACTTCTCCCGCAACAATCGCCGTTTCTCGTTTTTTGCCAGGTGAGTGGTGCCGACAAAATCGTGAATCACTCCGAATCTGAAAGCGGCGATATCCTTATCCTTGTTTTCCGTCATGCAAACCTCCTTTTTTGGCGTTTCCTCCCGCATAAACAATTTCTCGTGGGCGGGGTAGCGCACTGTTGGGTAGGTTCGATGACGACCGGAAGGATCGTCGGATTAAATGGCCCGACTGACGGGAATCTGTCCCATGTCCATCAATCGGAAAAAGGAAAGCAGCCAATCGTTTCCTATACCAAAAAAGGCCATGGTTTTTCGTTTCAAAGCGGCCAACCAATGGCGTTGCCGTGACTTGGACAGCGCCGGGTTCCACTTGCCACCTGTCAGACGCCGATGTAGACAATCGTGAATTGTGTCGATTGGCGCCTGGAACCGGAAAAAATACCCCTCGGGCCTCATGCGAATAATACAATTGCAGTCAGGGCAACGGTAACGACGAAACCATAAACTGTTGGGAAAACCATCGAAGCAGGCAAGAACATACCCATGTCCCCAAATTCTGGGCGAACGACATCGGGGACAATCACCGGGCTTTGGCCAATTGAAATTTCGGCCGAGTTTATAAATTTCCTTGAGATTTACACAAACGGGAACTATCATTGGAGTCTCTTTGGAGTGGGTCGTAAAAACGACCCAATTTTTTGGGGTGCTCCGGTCCGACAACCGTCACCCCATTTTTTTTGCATAAAAAAAGCCCCTTACCTGGGGCTCATTTAATTCAAAAATCCATTTCCGTTTGTCAACGATCGTGGAAATTTTGCTGGCTACACCACCATCATATTTGGCATCCTACACTTGCCCTCTTTGCTATTCCCCGCAGTGAGGTTTGCATATGTTGGTCAGCCTGTCTAATCTGCATATGTTTCCTTTGCGGGCTACACAATACCGTCATCCCCTTCCCCATGTGATCGGCCTTACCGTCTCGGAGTACTATGAGATGATCTGACTCCCTTCGCTTGATTAACCCATTGGATATCTCTTCGTTTGGTTGAGATGTCCTACCTCGGATGAGGAGGTGGAAGGGCCTCCCAAGTTCCTGATGCTTCTCTCACTACATGCCACGCTCTTTGACCCCGGCAGTCCCTCGGGATTCTCACCATAGCGAATCCTTTGTTCAGGCTTCCGGTGCGTTAAAACCGTCGCCAACTGCTTTGTTGCTCTTACGAGGCTGAATTGCTTGAGGGAGGTACGGCTCCCCTGCGGCCTGCAGTGTTCCCTGTGTACGCTTCACCTGTATTGTTCGCCGGTATACTTTCAAGCTCCGCAACAGGCGCAACACTCGGTACGGGCTGGTGGTTAGGCTTTGCCCGATGGGGACTTCCTGCCCGGGAACTGCGGCAGGGCACTCTATAAGAAGCACCAAGCTGCGCTTGGCGCACTAACGTTCTGCGTGACCGGACGGGAAAACAACTGGGTCGACGCAAATGCCAGGTTTCATAATGACTTCGGCTAAGCGTAAAATGGCATCGTTTTCCAGGTCCGAGTCCACGCAGTGGTTAGCGAAATCCCCTTATTACATTAGGGGGGTAGTCGGTTAGCTCCTCCTGTGGTATACTTTCTTGCATGACGACAGAAGGAGATTTCCCGAACACGTACCGTGAGTTTGTGCAACACTTTCCCGATGACAATGTATGTGCTGCCTATTTGGAGCAGTTGCGGTGGCCGAATGGCTTCTGCTGCCCCATATGCCAGACGAGCGGGGAGCCTTGGCGCCAAACACGTGGTCGTTTGGTCTGTTCCGCCTGCCGCCATCAGACATCCGTGGCGGCTGGTACGATTCTGGAAAAAACGCGAACCCCGCTGACCACTTGGTTTGAAGCCGCCTGGCACCTGACAACCGGTAAGAACGGCTTTTCGGCCAAAACCCTGGAGCGAACATTGGGCACCAGCTACCGGACGGCGTGGGCAATGCTCCAACGTTACCGCATATCGATGGTACGTAGCGAGCGAGAGCGGTTGACGGGTGGTATCGAAGTCGACGAGACCCTCGTTGGTGGTGTTGTGCAAGGAGGAAATCGCGGACGCGGAAGTAGTAAATCCATTGTTGCGATTGCTATCGAGGTCAAAGAGCCTAAAGGTTTTGGGCGAGTTCGAATGCGTCATATTCCAGATGCCTCTTCTGAGAATCTCCAGCCTTTCATCTGTGACGTCGTGGACAGGAGCGCAACCGTTCGGACAGATGGCTGGAAAGGATACAACGGTCTGTCAAAGCACAATTACATACATAAGAGGACAGTGTTATCCTCATCAGGCGATCCCGCCCATGTTGCGATGCCAGGTATCGGGTTGCAAGCCTCCTCAAGCGCTGGATATTAGGCACCCATCAAGGTTCTTTTGTCCCGGCCCACCTCCAGTCGTACTTGGAGGAGTTTACATTCCGGTTCAATAGGCGTAACTCCCGCAGCCGCGGTCTTGTCTTTCACCGACTTCTGGAGCAAGCGATGGTTACCGGGCCGGTAACCGAAACTGAAGTGACGTTCGGTTACAACTGGAACCAGAGCCGAGAGAAGAGGAGCTAACCGACTACCCCACTTACATTAAAAATACGCTTCATTCCAAAAAATAAAAAAAACAAAGCCGGAATTATCCAGAGCATTCCACTCTCTGTATAAACTTCCTGGCTAATCGGATCATAGTATCTACCGTTTTCATTATAGCAATCAATCCATTTATAAAATCGGATGTAGAATGCATAAATAAATAATCCGAACAGGGTGAAGTTTATCAACGCTCTAAGACTATTAATTATTGTTTGGCTGCCTTTTTCTGTTTTAATGTATTTCTTTTCAGCAATTTTGATCGCAATTGCGATTGAAATCAATAATAGAACTATCGGAAAAAAAATTACCAATTAAGATATCCCTTTTGCCTCGCGAACAAGTAGTTGTCCGGTTATTTTGAGCAATCTGATATCTAACCGCATATCATGAAAAATAGACAGATAACCAGATCGGTTATCATCTTAGTATCTACCTGGATTGCATATCACTATGGTTGACGCGTGTAAAGATTATTCAAAGCAAAATCCTTTGAAAATTAATTTGATATAAGTTAACCAGCCTTGTGTCAGCCTATGTTTTTGGAATGCCAAAGTTGTTGTGCGGTATCCTGGCAAATATAGGTTGATTCCACCACAATACCTTGAAGGGGTTTTTGTGCTTTTTTTAGAACTTTAAGAATCTGCTTTAAGTTGTTGCCGTAACGCTGGCTATGTAGCCGTTTGTCATCTTGATTAATGATGCCTATGTAACTATTTGTTGAATGAAGATTAATTCCAGCGTATGTTTGCATTGTTACCTCCCTTTTTTGTGAATTGCATAATTTACTATTCCACAATGTTTACGATTGTGGAAGGGGAGATAATTTTTAATCTTTGGACAAAGTTCAATCATATTAAATCTTTAACCAATACTAAGGATATCATATAGTTTTCTGTGCCAGTGCTCACTATAGGCCCTTTTATGATTATCAGACCGCGCAAAAAAGCTGTCAATTAAGGATATAGGTCAAAAAACATTCTCTAAAACGGGCCTATAATCGCTTTTTCTGGGCAAAACAGCACTTTAAGGGTACAAACTGACTTCAAAATAAAAAAAATGAACCAGATAAACCGGTTATTTTCAATGTTAACGGATAAAGCCAGCCCAATGGAAATAGGTAAAAAAAATGTATAAATTATTTTTTTATTTATCAATATCTTTACAAATTATAGGTGGATCCATTGTGGCTTATGCACTACAAAACATGTATTATTGTAAATTCGATAAGTATATAACATCAGCTGCAATTATTATAATATTTGGGTCGGTCGTCAACATGGCTTTTTTAATACTAAGCGTGATGCATAAAGATTATAATTGGAGATTTTTTTTAGGCTGTATATTGTTAGGACTGCATATATTTATAATAATATCAACACACCGGTAGTTTAAAAATGTGAAATCGGGGGACCTTACTCAATTCTCAACAATTAAGTAAGGTGTACCCCAAATTAAGCGTACTATATCGATATCAAGGTAATAAATGAAAAAGTTATTTGTTTTAGCGAAGCATCTCTTCCATTACTTTGTCCTGAATCTTCTTGATCAGTCCTTCCTTTCCCATTTTCTGTAAAACTTGCTCAAGCTGAGGTACCAAAACTTGATTTCTCACATGGACATAATGGTAAGCAAGTGATCTGTGTATCGGAGGTTCAATCATTTTAATTTTCCCAAAATATCCGAGCTCGTTAATGATTTTCAAGCCTGAAAAACGTTCTTCGATTACGACATCGATTCTGCCTCTATACAACATTTCGAAAACTTGCTTATACGCTGATACCATTACAACGTCCATTCCTTGGGTATTAGCCTCTGCAGCCTTAAGTCCCCGAACAAATCCTAAGCGGTATGGTTTTAGACTTTCCCAACCCTGAATGGGAATATCCAAATCTTTGACAAAAACAACAAGATCGACATTAACGATCGGCACATTGACTCGAATAAGGTTCTTAAAATTCTCTTCAATAACAGGGAGGCGGAAAAGTTCTGAATCACTATTGCCGGAGTTTGAATTATAAATGGCTCTGGACCAGGGGAAATATTGGACATAGACTGTCATCCCAATCCGCTTATAGGCTTCTCGAATGACCGGCTCGGTTAAAAGGATAAGTGGTTCATCTTCATTACCTGTAGCAATTTTGACTTTAACCTGAGTCAAAGCGATTTGGCAATTTAAAAAAATAAATACTACAGTTATGAATATTGTACCCTTTCTTATTTTCATGAATTATCCCTTTCGCAGACAAGAATTTGATAAAAAAAGATAGATTAAGTAGCTATTTTTTTGCAGCACCATGAGGCTTAACGGTAGGGCTTTGCGGCGAGCTGTGCGAGTCCGCCAACAGCCCCTGGTTGTGTGCTCACAATATATTATTGAGCGCCTTTTCCTTCTTCAGCATTGTTCTTATTGTTGGCTCAACTTTTATAAAATATACTAGTGTAGGTCCAATCCCCAGTGTAAATAATACAAATGCATAGTATGCCATTTGATCAAATGTGAATGTCATCCCGGTCTTAAAATCATCATAAATCAGCCCTGGAAGGATCAAAAACCCTGGCACGGATAAAACTATAAGTCCAAAAATAATGATTCCTACTGTGACCGAAATGTTGATTTGCAGAAAAATTATTAAAGAAATTGATATGGCAGATAGCGTACCAGAGATCAAAGATATACGAATGTAATATATCAGCGCTTTATCATCCTTTGAGATCTTTTTCATATTACATGTCCAGATCTATTGACACATCTCGCGGTAGGAACGCCAGTTACCCAGCGCCCCCCGCACAGACCCGGACGTGCGGTTTTCCCGCATCCGGTTCCTCGGTTGTACTCGCTTTCGCGTAAGTCGTAGACTTATGCAAACACGCGGTGTTGGCGGTTAACCATTCGCAGCTTCGGTTTGGCTATGCCTAATATTTTAATGGCTTTGTCAAATGCCTTCCAGGTGAAGCTCTTACGTTTGCCACCACGGCGATTCAGCCATTTAAATGCACATCCCATCGCCCAAGAGTAAAAGCGCCATATCGACTCCAGATTACCAGGGATGTTGTAATAGTTGTAATGCCCCTGTAACCGTCGATTCAACGCTTTTATAAATACGCGTCCTTTCAGATGCCGGTTCTCCTTGATCCATTCCTTGACTCGCTTGCAGGCGCTTTGAAGCTTTTTGCGGGCCGTCCGCTGTAGGACCTTAACGGAACCGCTGCTGTCCTTCATCCAGTAGGTTTCGAAACCTAAAAAGACAATTCGCCTTTCCATGCCCGGATGAAAGCGGCTGAACCTTAGCATTGCGGTCTTTTCCGGTGCCACTGCAAGATTGAAGTTGGCCAACCTCTTGGGGAGTTCGCAATAAAACCGCCGGGCTTCATCTCGATATTGAAACGCGCAGATAAAATCGTCGGCGTACCTGAGGATGAACGCACTTCCCTTGCAGTTTATTTTGACTCGTTTTTCGAACCACAGGTCCAGACCGAAATGAAGGTAGATATTTGCCAGCACGGGTGAGACAATACCCCCTTGTGGCGTTCCCGATTCCGGATGGATGATTTTCCCGTCCGTGTCCAGGATACCGGCCTTCAGCCATTTACGGATCAGGTTCAGAAAGGCGGCATCGTCTATTCGTTCACGGAGCATCCGCAGAAGCCAGTCATGATCAATATTGTCGAAGAAGCCTTTGATGTCGGCCTCCACGACATACCCATATTTTCCGAACTGGAGGTTGAACTGTAAATCCTCGATCGCCTCTCGGGCGCTTCGATTTGGTCTGTATCCGTAACTGGTCTCAACAAAGTCCGCTTCGAATATCGACGATAGGATCTTGGCGCAGGCCAGTTGCAAAAGCCTGTCCTCAAGCGCCGGAATGCCCAGCGGCCTCTCCTTACCGTTCTCTTTTGGAATGTAGCATCGCCGCACCAGTTTGGCGCGGTACCGCTTCCGTTTCAGTCGCTCTACCAGTGCATTGACGTTGGCTTCGAGATTTTCCTCGTAAGCCTGGGACGTCACCCGATCCACGCCGCTGGATGCATTCTTGTTCAAATCCGTCCAGCAGCTTAACAGAAATCGGTGGTTCAGACACCGGTACAGGTTCTGAAATCGGTGTTTTGCACTCTCTTTCGACTTAATTGCTATTCCCCGTAGTGAGGTTTGCTCGTATTGCCCCAGCCCTACTTTGTCCGGTACGAGTTTCCTTTGCGGGCTACGTACTTCCGTCAGGTCCTTCCCCATGTAGTGGGTTTTCCCCACCTCTGAGTAGTATGCCTGATAAGACACCCCATCGGCATATAGAGGTCGACTCTCCTCCCACCAGGGACTCAACATTTCAGCACTGTAGTGTACCATTGGTCTTTTCCTGGAACCTTTGGGGCTTCCCGAGTTCTACGATGCATCTCTTCCTGCATGCCACGGCCTGATGACTCCGGCGGACCTCAACATCCTCGCCCATAACGGATGCTTCTGTGTTGCCTTCGGCGCACGTTAAAACCCTCGGCGTCCGCGAGTTGCTCTTTCGAAGCTGTACCAGCACTTCAGGGTGCGCGATCACCCCTACGGCCTACAGAATTCTCTGCCTACGCTTAGCCCATCTTGTTCGATGCTCCTTCTGCATTGGACGTTCAGTGGGGTGAGACCATCCGCGAATGTCACCGGCTTCTCCGGGTCGCGGCTCGTTTCCAGCCGAAAAAAAAAATTTCAGCGTCCAGCACTTACAATGATCAGTGAGTATCTCCGCCATGGACCCAAGGCTCGATACGGGTGGGTGGCTAACCCTTACAGAAAGCCATTACTGGCTCTCCTCCCGACAGGGACTCTCACCCTGCAAGATGCACCGAGCTTTCCTCGGCGCGATCTCGCGGTAGGAACGCCAGTTACCCAGCGCCCCCCGCACAGACCCGGACGTGCGGTTTTCCCGCATCCGGTTCCTCGGTTGTACTCGCTTTCGCGTAAGTCGTAGACTTATGCAAACACGCGGTGTTGGCGGTTAACCATTCGCAGCTTCGGTTTGGCTATGCCTAATATTTTAATGGCTTTGTCAAATGCCTTCCAGGTGAAGCTCTTACGTTTGCCACCACGGCGATTCAGCCATTTAAATGCACATCCCATCGCCCAAGAGTAAAAGCGCCATATCGACTCCAGATTACCAGGGATGTTGTAATAGTTGTAATGCCCCTGTAACCGTCGATTCAACGCTTTTATAAATACGCGTCCTTTCAGATGCCGGTTCTCCTTGATCCATTCCTTGACTCGCTTGCAGGCGCTTTGAAGCTTTTTGCGGGCCGTCCGCTGTAGGACCTTAACGGAACCGCTGCTGTCCTTCATCCAGTAGGTTTCGAAACCTAAAAAGACAATTCGCCTTTCCATGCCCGGATGAAAGCGGCTGAACCTTAGCATTGCGGTCTTTTCCGGTGCCACTGCAAGATTGAAGTTGGCCAACCTCTTGGGGAGTTCGCAATAAAACCGCCGGGCTTCATCTCGATATTGAAACGCGCAGATAAAATCGTCGGCGTACCTGAGGATGAACGCACTTCCCTTGCAGTTTATTTTGACTCGTTTTTCGAACCACAGGTCCAGACCGAAATGAAGGTAGATATTTGCCAGCACGGGTGAGACAATACCCCCTTGTGGCGTTCCCGATTCCGGATGGATGATTTTCCCGTCCGTGTCCAGGATACCGGCCTTCAGCCATTTACGGATCAGGTTCAGAAAGGCGGCATCGTCTATTCGTTCACGGAGCATCCGCAGAAGCCAGTCATGATCAATATTGTCGAAGAAGCCTTTGATGTCGGCCTCCACGACATACCCATATTTTCCGAACTGGAGGTTGAACTGTAAATCCTCGATCGCCTCTCGGGCGCTTCGATTTGGTCTGTATCCGTAACTGGTCTCAACAAAGTCCGCTTCGAATATCGACGATAGGATCTTGGCGCAGGCCAGTTGCAAAAGCCTGTCCTCAAGCGCCGGAATGCCCAGCGGCCTCTCCTTACCGTTCTCTTTTGGAATGTAGCATCGCCGCACCAGTTTGGCGCGGTACCGCTTCCGTTTCAGTCGCTCTACCAGTGCATTGACGTTGGCTTCGAGATTTTCCTCGTAAGCCTGGGACGTCACCCGATCCACGCCGCTGGATGCATTCTTGTTCAAATCCGTCCAGCAGCTTAACAGAAATCGGTGGTTCAGACACCGGTACAGGTTCTGAAATCGGTGTTTTGCACTCTCTTTCGACTTAATTGCTATTCCCCGTAGTGAGGTTTGCTCGTATTGCCCCAGCCCTACTTTGTCCGGTACGAGTTTCCTTTGCGGGCTACGTACTTCCGTCAGGTCCTTCCCCATGTAGTGGGTTTTCCCCACCTCTGAGTAGTATGCCTGATAAGACACCCCATCGGCATATAGAGGTCGACTCTCCTCCCACCAGGGACTCAACATTTCAGCACTGTAGTGTACCATTGGTCTTTTCCTGGAACCTTTGGGGCTTCCCGAGTTCTACGATGCATCTCTTCCTGCATGCCACGGCCTGATGACTCCGGCGGACCTCAACATCCTCGCCCATAACGGATGCTTCTGTGTTGCCTTCGGCGCACGTTAAAACCCTCGGCGTCCGCGAGTTGCTCTTTCGAAGCTGTACCAGCACTTCAGGGTGCGCGATCACCCCTACGGCCTACAGAATTCTCTGCCTACGCTTAGCCCATCTTGTTCGATGCTCCTTCTGCATTGGACGTTCAGTGGGGTGAGACCATCCGCGAATGTCACCGGCTTCTCCGGGTCGCGGCTCGTTTCCAGCCGAAAAAAAAAATTTCAGCGTCCAGCACTTACAATGATCAGTGAGTATCTCCGCCATGGACCCAAGGCTCGATACGGGTGGGTGGCTAACCCTTACAGAAAGCCATTACTGGCTCTCCTCCCGACAGGGACTCTCACCCTGCAAGATGCACCGAGCTTTCCTCGGCGCGATAACGTAGAGTTCAGCCGCCCGGGGCGTACAGCCAAACAAGTTGTAAAAACCAAGGTTTTTCGAAAACCAAGAACTTTCAAAAAGCCGATAGACCCCCGGGTCGGCCTTCCGGGTAAAGGCATCGGTTACCCGACGCCCTCCCCACAAATCCGTACGTGAAGATTTCCCTCATACGGTTCCTCGATTCAGGCTCTTTTTTTTACCGAGCCGTCAACCAACCAGGCGACACCCCGATTGGCGCATAACTTTGCTACCCTACAGGTCATTTCAGATATTGTGTACAATCCGTGGCGACGGTAACGGATAGCGGACAAGAAGTTTATCAAACTTCCTGAAGCTGAGCTTGCCGTTCCGATGTCTTCTGCCAAGCCAATGTTTCCAGGCTGTTAAGGCGTATTCGTACACCACTTCCAGTACCTTATAGTTACCCCGCACTCCGAAATATTGATAATACCCTTTAAGCCTACTGCACAGTGTTTCATGCTGCTCGCGTAAGGCCTCGTGCCTGTTTGCCTTGCACCAACTCCATAGCATGCGCATAAAGCGATTGCGCCTTTTACGCGCGGTCTTCTTTTTGATCACCCAGTTGCCTTTCAGGCTTCTGCCTCAGTAATAGGTGAACCCAAGAAAATCAAAAGTTCCTTGGGGGGTACCCTTTTGCATCGGCTTTCCAAAAGGTATCAGACGTGTCTTTTGTGGATGAAGAGACAGAGAATACCGCTTAAAACGATTTGGCAATACTTCCATCAGTCTTTGGGCATCTGATTCCAATTGAAATCCGATGATAAAATCATCGGCAAATCGAATCAGGAAACACTTGCCCTTCATCCGTGGTTGAACCGTCTTGACATACCAGTCGTCCAGCACGTAGTGCAGAAAAATATTACTGAGTACTGGTGAAATTACACCGCCCTGGGGCGTTCCTTTATCCGGATATCCAATGTTGTCACCTTCGAGTACACCGGCGTTCAGCCACTTGCCGACCAGCCGTAAGATGCCTCCATCATTTACCCTGATTCGTATCGCCTCCCGGAGCAGACCATGGTCAATATTATCGAATAAACCGGTAATATCTGCGCTTAAAATCCAGTTTATATTCAGCTCGTAACACTTTTGACGTATCTCGGCGACAGCCATGTGCTGGTTGTGCTTTGAACGAAAGCCGTGTGAGAAGTCATGAAAGATTGGCTCATATACTTCACTGAGAATAGTGGTCACCGCTTTTTGTACAATTTTATCTTCTAAGGCGGTGATGCCTATTGGCCGTTGTTTTCCGTCTTCCTTCTCTATCCAGATACGTTTTACCGGTAATGCTGCGTACTGACCTCTTTTCAGCCGCAGATATAAATTATAGAGGTTTACGTCAAGGTTGGCTGCATATTCATCTGCCGTTACCTTGTCCACTCCGGTGGCCGTATTTTTACGCAGTTGACGAAATGATTTACCCAGTAGAAACAGGTCAATCCTGTGTGCCAGGGTAGTGAACGTCATTCCCAAATCGGCTTTGGCCATCTCCCTGATACTGGTCAGTGAGGACTCAGCCACCAGTATCGGCGGGATTTCATTAAACCGTTTTTCTGAATTTTCTTTGGATTTCATAGCTAATCCAGATAAAGTTATCAATGTTGTGGATTCCAAAGCCTTAAGAATTCGATGTTGTTTTTTTAATGTTCTTGAAAGGTAACTCATTTTATACCTCGGGCATCTCGCGGTAGGAACGCCAGTTACCCAGCGCCCCCCGCACAGACCCGGACGTGCGGTTTTCCCGCATCCGGTTCCTCGGTTGTACTCGCTTTCGCGTAAGTCGTAGACTTATGCAAACACGCGGTGTTGGCGGTTAACCATTCGCAGCTTCGGTTTGGCTATGCCTAATATTTTAATGGCTTTGTCAAATGCCTTCCAGGTGAAGCTCTTACGTTTGCCACCACGGCGATTCAGCCATTTAAATGCACATCCCATCGCCCAAGAGTAAAAGCGCCATATCGACTCCAGATTACCAGGGATGTTGTAATAGTTGTAATGCCCCTGTAACCGTCGATTCAACGCTTTTATAAATACGCGTCCTTTCAGATGCCGGTTCTCCTTGATCCATTCCTTGACTCGCTTGCAGGCGCTTTGAAGCTTTTTGCGGGCCGTCCGCTGTAGGACCTTAACGGAACCGCTGCTGTCCTTCATCCAGTAGGTTTCGAAACCTAAAAAGACAATTCGCCTTTCCATGCCCGGATGAAAGCGGCTGAACCTTAGCATTGCGGTCTTTTCCGGTGCCACTGCAAGATTGAAGTTGGCCAACCTCTTGGGGAGTTCGCAATAAAACCGCCGGGCTTCATCTCGATATTGAAACGCGCAGATAAAATCGTCGGCGTACCTGAGGATGAACGCACTTCCCTTGCAGTTTATTTTGACTCGTTTTTCGAACCACAGGTCCAGACCGAAATGAAGGTAGATATTTGCCAGCACGGGTGAGACAATACCCCCTTGTGGCGTTCCCGATTCCGG
This sequence comes from uncultured Desulfosarcina sp., assembly GCA_963668455.2. Lineage (GTDB taxonomy): Bacteria > Desulfobacterota > Desulfobacteria > Desulfobacterales > Desulfosarcinaceae > Desulfosarcina. The sequence continues at coordinate 16,524 of CAXXOY010000002.1, read as the reverse complement.
ATGGATGATTTTCCCGTCCGTGTCCAGGATACCGGCCTTCAGCCATTTACGGATCAGGTTCAGAAAGGCGGCATCGTCTATTCGTTCACGGAGCATCCGCAGAAGCCAGTCATGATCAATATTGTCGAAGAAGCCTTTGATGTCGGCCTCCACGACATACCCATATTTTCCGAACTGGAGGTTGAACTGTAAATCCTCGATCGCCTCTCGGGCGCTTCGATTTGGTCTGTATCCGTAACTGGTCTCAACAAAGTCCGCTTCGAATATCGACGATAGGATCTTGGCGCAGGCCAGTTGCAAAAGCCTGTCCTCAAGCGCCGGAATGCCCAGCGGCCTCTCCTTACCGTTCTCTTTTGGAATGTAGCATCGCCGCACCAGTTTGGCGCGGTACCGCTTCCGTTTCAGTCGCTCTACCAGTGCATTGACGTTGGCTTCGAGATTTTCCTCGTAAGCCTGGGACGTCACCCGATCCACGCCGCTGGATGCATTCTTGTTCAAATCCGTCCAGCAGCTTAACAGAAATCGGTGGTTCAGACACCGGTACAGGTTCTGAAATCGGTGTTTTGCACTCTCTTTCGACTTAATTGCTATTCCCCGTAGTGAGGTTTGCTCGTATTGCCCCAGCCCTACTTTGTCCGGTACGAGTTTCCTTTGCGGGCTACGTACTTCCGTCAGGTCCTTCCCCATGTAGTGGGTTTTCCCCACCTCTGAGTAGTATGCCTGATAAGACACCCCATCGGCATATAGAGGTCGACTCTCCTCCCACCAGGGACTCAACATTTCAGCACTGTAGTGTACCATTGGTCTTTTCCTGGAACCTTTGGGGCTTCCCGAGTTCTACGATGCATCTCTTCCTGCATGCCACGGCCTGATGACTCCGGCGGACCTCAACATCCTCGCCCATAACGGATGCTTCTGTGTTGCCTTCGGCGCACGTTAAAACCCTCGGCGTCCGCGAGTTGCTCTTTCGAAGCTGTACCAGCACTTCAGGGTGCGCGATCACCCCTACGGCCTACAGAATTCTCTGCCTACGCTTAGCCCATCTTGTTCGATGCTCCTTCTGCATTGGACGTTCAGTGGGGTGAGACCATCCGCGAATGTCACCGGCTTCTCCGGGTCGCGGCTCGTTTCCAGCCGAAAAAAAAAAAATTTCAGCGTCCAGCACTTACAATGATCAGTGAGTATCTCCGCCATGGACCCAAGGCTCGATACGGGTGGGTGGCTAACCCTTACAGAAAGCCATTACTGGCTCTCCTCCCGACAGGGACTCTCACCCTGCAAGATGCACCGAGCTTTCCTCGGCGCGATAACGTTGCAGTCAGTGGACAGCCAGGGCTTCCACAGACCTTTGTTAAAGATTATTACGGCTGCTTTACCAAGACTTTTTGAAACGCCCTATCCCTGGCTGTCCACTGCACTGCTTGGTTAGCAACTATATCTATTTTTCATCAATCCACTTCCAGTTTTCAATTGGCTCTTTTTCTCCTCCGCATGAACACATTCTATCGGTTTTTCTATTTTGAACTTTGTTGCATGAATTGCAGATGTCATATTTATCGTTTGAAGCAGTATTGCTTAAAAGAGGCCCTAATATAAAAAAAACATCACGAAATAATAGTTGCCCAATATATGCAACTATGAAGATAATTATAAATAGCTCCCAAAAGGCGCCTAATGGATCATTAGCGGCCATCATGTGAACAAGGCTACCAATAAATGCAATAGTTATTGAAAAGATTGGGTTGAACCTGGTTTTTATGTTTTTTTTCAATATTTCTTGTTTGTTTTTTCTAACCCACATATTAATTCATCTTGCTAACGCCATTATAACCGGCTGCTTCAGGAATGGTGTATTTACCCAAATCTTTGATTCGAAGCTTTGGGAGAACGCATTACCGAGGGCGATTTGCAGTCCGGTTTACAAACTTGTTAGTTTTTGTTTAGATTAATGTTTTTGAATTCATCGGGAGTAATTATTTGTACACCCTGGTCCTTTGCTTTTTTGAGTTTACTTGGACCAGCAGTCTCTCCAATACAAAGGAAATCCAATTTTTTGGTAACTGACTTAGCGATATTAAACCCAATGGATCTTGCCTTTTGCTCAAGTTCTTCTTTTTCCTCTTTTCTGAACCCAGTGAAACAAATTTCAGTTACATGAGGTTTTGGAGTTGGTTTGTTTGAGTATATCCAATTCCAACCATCCTTATCTTGCATATTGTCTATTTCTTCATCAGAAAATGGAGCACCTCTGGAACGTAAAATCATTTTCACTTTTTCACTTGCCATAGAATCTCCTTACGCAAACTAACGGGGAGCTGAGGGGCCAGGCTTTTGAACCCAAAAAGCTCCGATAAAAGTTTAAATTTTCCTGAACCAGGCACTTCCGAAAGGCCGCTCTGTAAGCCTGGTCCCTCTCCAGCGTTTTGTTGAACGAAGCCGCTCACGCGGCGGGAAAAAAATCAAATCATGTATACTCTTATTAATCGACCAATTCCGGGCGGTCATAACCAAAAAGGAGTATACCATGAACCAGAAAGAAACTAAACGATTCGACAGACTGTATCAGCGCCATTTGCAAATGCTCAAGCTCCAGGGAATGAGCGAAAAGACCCAGGATGCATATGCAAGAGCTATTCGGCGATTGCGGGATCATTTTGATTGTTGCCCGGACAAACTTACTCCCAAGGATTTGGAATCCTATTTCGCCAAACTGGTGGAAACCCATTCCTGGAGCACGGTAAAAATCGATTGTTGGGGATTCAAATTTTTCTGGCAATTCGTACTCGAAAAAGAGTGGGAATGGGTCAATATCGTCAAGCCCCCCAAGGTCCAATCCCTCCCTGATATCCTGACGCCATCGGAAATCGAACAGCTTATCGCAAAAACACGAAAACTGCGTTACCGGGTTTTTCTCCTGGCCACCTATTCGATGGGTCTCAGGCTGAGCGAAACCCTATCGCTGCAAGTCGGCGACATTGACGGAAAAAGAAAACAGGTTCATATCCGCCGGGGAAAAGGCCACAAAGACCGGTTTGTTCCACTACCGGACCTCACGCTGCTTGGCTTGCGTGAATTATGGTGCAAACACAGGCATCCGACATTATTGTTTCCAAACGCCATCGGGCCACTCGATCGGATCAAACATGCAAAAAGTCACATGGACAGGGGCGGTGCACAAAATGCCATGAAAGTGGTCGTCAACGAATGCGGCATTAAAAAAAAGTCTCCGTCCATTCCCTCCGCCACAGTTTTGCCACTCATCTTCTCGAACGCGGCCTGAGTCTGCGGCATATCCAGAAGATTTTAGGGCACGCCCATCCCAATACCACCGCCCGTTATGCGCATTTGACAAGTTTCACTGAAAAAGAAAGCTTTTCCACCATCAATTCCCTGATCAACTCCATCCATGTGGATTTTAGGAAGGTGTGATCATGGAACTTGCCAAGATTTTACACCAATATCGGGAACCCTTCATGCGTAAATACCAGGGTTCTCTTTCGTCCGAACAGTTCAAGGCCTTCAAAGACATACTGGAATGCAGAACCATTGAATCCGGCGAAGTCGCGGTATCGTGTTCCCGCTGTTCTCACATTGAGTGGAAGCCCTTGTCCTGTGGAAATCGCAACTGTCCAAAATGCCAAAACCATAACACCAGCCGATGGATCGATCGACAGGTCAACAAGCTGCTACCAGTGCGCTACTTCATGGTCACGTTTACCTTGCCGTTCCAGTTGCGGGCATTGGCCAAACGCTTGCCAACACAAATCTACTCATTGTTTTTTCTATGTGTTGCCGGTGTCCTCAAAGATTTCGGGTTGAATCCCAAACACCTGGGAGCTGAAATCGGGATGACCATGGTACTGCATACCAACAGCCGCGAGTTGAACTATCACCCCCATATCCATGTGATCGTGCCCGGTGGCGGCATCATCCGCTCAAGAAAACAGTGGAAAAAGAAAAAGGGGAAATATCTGTTCAGGCAGAAAAACCTCGCCAAGGTCTTTCGCGCCCGCTTCTTGGCGGAGATGAACAAATGCGGCTTGCCCATTCCAAAAGCCCCTTGCGAATGGATCGTCGATTGCCGGCAGGTTGGGAAAGGGCTCTCAGCCATCAAATACCTTTCCAAATACCTGTACAAAGGCGTTATCGGCGAGAAGAACATCGTTGAAAACGAAGATGGCAAGGTTACCTTTCAGTATGTCGATAGTAAAACCAAAGCTATTGAAAACCGCACACTATTAGGTGAGGATTTTATTTACCTGATCCTGCAGCATGTACTGCCCAAAGGCTTCCGAAGGGTGAGAGATTACGGGTTTCTGCATCCCAACTCGAAAAAGCTCCTATCCTTGGTCCAATTGGTTTTGCATGTGAGCATTCCTGAAATTCTGCTTCGGGTTCGTCAGGCCTTCAAGTGTCCCCGTTGCAAATCACCTATGGTGGTCATCGGCTTCAGGTTCGAACCTGGATAACCATAACGCCGGTAAAGGATAGTGGCTCACGATAAATATAGGAGGTTTTGATCGTTTTATGAAAAATATGATTTTTAATTTGCCTGTTCAGGGCCGACGCACGAGTATGCTCAAAAAACGCTGAATATTTCAAAGAACGGTCTCACCCAGATCCCACCTGAAAAGATATTCCCTTTATAATAGATCCGTCTTCAAATCGGGCTTGTTCAACAACCGGATAAGATCGTGGTTCGCTGCGCTCTCACGATCTATCCTTATTCGTTCGGTTTTATGAACTTATTGCTTGTAAAATTTCAGACTGAATTTCCCCAATAATTTTTTTCCATTCGCTTTGGACTTGCAATAAGTCTGTCAGTAAAATTCTTTTTCCGTTTTTATGGACTTCCCAACATGACTGATTTTCATGTTTTCGTACATTTGCACCTGGAATAATTGCGGCCATCTTTTGTTGATATTTGTGACCAACTGAAATGTTTCCAATTTTTTCTGGAATCCAGTTTGATGGACCAGTGTCTACAACTCCTGTTTTGAAAATTGAGCCAAAATTCATTTTTAAATTTTCGTCTGGTAACCAACGTAAATTTAATGAACTACTACCAAAAACAGGAAAAATCTCTAACAATGAAAGTTCGTCAAGAAAATTTCTGAGTTCATGACTTACATTTTTACCTAATAAAGATAATTCTTCAAAGTATTGTTCTTCTGAAATGTTTGATCTTCTACCAGTAGTTTTGTGAGACACAACTTTATTAGGCTGGCTTTCCAGTTTTACATTAAAACCTTCAGCGCGGAATACAGCTCTTTCTACAGTAAAAGTACGTGCTAATATTCTTGGCTGAACTATATATCTTTCTTCGTTAGGTACTTTATAAAAGCCTATCTCGACTAACCCAAATGTAAAATCAATACCAGCATGTTGCTGTAAAAAATTTGAAATATTTTCGACACCTTCCCTGATCCCATCGCCAACAATCAATATTAAGAATCTTCCTTTTGACAAATTTCTACTTACAGAATCAACAAATAATGATTCATCTAACTCATCGACTTCTTTTGCTACCGTGTCAAAAAGAATATTGCCTGTTTTTCCAGTAGTTTTTTGGATTGCATCTAACAAGTCCTCGTATTTCCAATTAGCGAATTCCTTTGCATAATCTAGTGCTTGTCCGACAACTTCCCGGCGAGCCTCTGGATTTCTCCAAAGTTTACATTCAACCAAAGTCAATGACCCGTTTTCTGAAACATACAAATTGTCCAAATAACCGGCTGGTGTCTCAAGCTCTCTACAAACGGGGTATAGAGGGAAAAATGCAGACTCTAACTCTTCAACTGGCAATATGGATGGATTGTTATGTATTAGATTTTGAATCCAATCTTCATCGTAAAGCTTTCCGTCAACAGTTTGGTTTAAGCCTAAATTTATTTTTTCAAGTTTCTGAATGTTTTGACTTGATGGAGTGCCTTCAATAATAAGTGGGCAAGTGTGTTGTTTATTCATAAGGTGTTCCTATTTTGAAACCGAACGTTGCGATAACCGGCGCGGTTGTATGCGTCCGGTTAATTGGTTTGTTAACTGCTGTTTGTATTTATTCACCTAAACAATAAATGTCTATATCGATGGAAGCCCCAATTTTTGCTATAAGCTTAATGTCTTCTTTTTCAATACATACACCAGGGTTACAGCCATCATAGTAGTATTGAACTACTTGAAATTGCATATCGGCAATTTTGGATAACTCCACAAGTTTATCAACTCTCGGCACGATAATTTCTTTTATAAATCTCTCGATAATGTCACCAATGAACTCATTGGTAGAAAGTTTCAATTTATATTGCCAGTGACTATAGTCAGATATTTTCTCTATACGATTGTGGGGTGGACCAATTGAATATTTTTCACCTTTAAAACCAATTGAGGAAGGAGAAAGTTTAAGCATTTCTGAAATTGTATTGGGATCTTGATCAAAGTCGAAGAGGCGTATTGAAACATGATTCTGATTAGTATCCGACACTTGATCGTGGCCCATTATTTTTTTGTGTTCCTCTTTAGACAACTTTTTCGATTCCATGAAACTCATTTTAGGACAGTTAACGTTAAATTCACCGGCGAGCTCCGCGAGTCCGGTGCAATGCCGTGTTATGTGTTTTTTAGTTTTAATTTCATTTCAATTAATTGGTGTTTGCCCACGATTTCAACATCTTGAATGAAATGAAAACCAAATTTTTCATAATATTCTTTCAGGTATTCATGAGCATGTATTTCTATGGTGCAGAAACCTGAATCCATAGCATGAGAGATAAGGGCATTAATTACTTTTGTGGCGATACCATTCTTTCTGTATTCTTTCATTACTGCTACTCTGGCTAATACAGAGTGTAGTCCATCAGAGGAATATAGTCGTGCAGTGGCCACTAATGAGCCATTTTCTGTTGCAAGAGCATGTTTTGAGCACTCGTCAAGTCCATCAAGATCAAGTTCTTGAGGAATTTTCTGTTCTTCAACAAAGACGCTGCGTCGAATAATTTGAGACTTTAAAACTAAATCTGGACTATTCCCAATAACTAACTGCATTGTAGATAAATTCCTTTACACATCTCGCGGTAGGAACGCCAGTTACCCAGCGCCCCCCGCACAGACCCGGACGTGCGGTTTTCCCGCATCCGGTTCCTCGGTTGTACTCGCTTTCGCGTAAGTCGTAGACTTATGCAAACACGCGGTGTTGGCGGTTAACCATTCGCAGCTTCGGTTTGGCTATGCCTAATATTTTAATGGCTTTGTCAAATGCCTTCCAGGTGAAGCTCTTACGTTTGCCACCACGGCGATTCAGCCATTTAAATGCACATCCCATCGCCCAAGAGTAAAAGCGCCATATCGACTCCAGATTACCAGGGATGTTGTAATAGTTGTAATGCCCCTGTAACCGTCGATTCAACGCTTTTATAAATACGCGTCCTTTCAGATGCCGGTTCTCCTTGATCCATTCCTTGACTCGCTTGCAGGCGCTTTGAAGCTTTTTGCGGGCCGTCCGCTGTAGGACCTTAACGGAACCGCTGCTGTCCTTCATCCAGTAGGTTTCGAAACCTAAAAAGACAATTCGCCTTTCCATGCCCGGATGAAAGCGGCTGAACCTTAGCATTGCGGTCTTTTCCGGTGCCACTGCAAGATTGAAGTTGGCCAACCTCTTGGGGAGTTCGCAATAAAACCGCCGGGCTTCATCTCGATATTGAAACGCGCAGATAAAATCGTCGGCGTACCTGAGGATGAACGCACTTCCCTTGCAGTTTATTTTGACTCGTTTTTCGAACCACAGGTCCAGACCGAAATGAAGGTAGATATTTGCCAGCACGGGTGAGACAATACCCCCTTGTGGCGTTCCCGATTCCGGATGGATGATTTTCCCGTCCGTGTCCAGGATACCGGCCTTCAGCCATTTACGGATCAGGTTCAGAAAGGCGGCATCGTCTATTCGTTCACGGAGCATCCGCAGAAGCCAGTCATGATCAATATTGTCGAAGAAGCCTTTGATGTCGGCCTCCACGACATACCCATATTTTCCGAACTGGAGGTTGAACTGTAAATCCTCGATCGCCTCTCGGGCGCTTCGATTTGGTCTGTATCCGTAACTGGTCTCAACAAAGTCCGCTTCGAATATCGACGATAGGATCTTGGCGCAGGCCAGTTGCAAAAGCCTGTCCTCAAGCGCCGGAATGCCCAGCGGCCTCTCCTTACCGTTCTCTTTTGGAATGTAGCATCGCCGCACCAGTTTGGCGCGGTACCGCTTCCGTTTCAGTCGCTCTACCAGTGCATTGACGTTGGCTTCGAGATTTTCCTCGTAAGCCTGGGACGTCACCCGATCCACGCCGCTGGATGCATTCTTGTTCAAATCCGTCCAGCAGCTTAACAGAAATCGGTGGTTCAGACACCGGTACAGGTTCTGAAATCGGTGTTTTGCACTCTCTTTCGACTTAATTGCTATTCCCCGTAGTGAGGTTTGCTCGTATTGCCCCAGCCCTACTTTGTCCGGTACGAGTTTCCTTTGCGGGCTACGTACTTCCGTCAGGTCCTTCCCCATGTAGTGGGTTTTCCCCACCTCTGAGTAGTATGCCTGATAAGACACCCCATCGGCATATAGAGGTCGACTCTCCTCCCACCAGGGACTCAACATTTCAGCACTGTAGTGTACCATTGGTCTTTTCCTGGAACCTTTGGGGCTTCCCGAGTTCTACGATGCATCTCTTCCTGCATGCCACGGCCTGATGACTCCGGCGGACCTCAACATCCTCGCCCATAACGGATGCTTCTGTGTTGCCTTCGGCGCACGTTAAAACCCTCGGCGTCCGCGAGTTGCTCTTTCGAAGCTGTACCAGCACTTCAGGGTGCGCGATCACCCCTACGGCCTACAGAATTCTCTGCCTACGCTTAGCCCATCTTGTTCGATGCTCCTTCTGCATTGGACGTTCAGTGGGGTGAGACCATCCGCGAATGTCACCGGCTTCTCCGGGTCGCGGCTCGTTTCCAGCCGAAAAAAAAAAATTTCAGCGTCCAGCACTTACAATGATCAGTGAGTATCTCCGCCATGGACCCAAGGCTCGATACGGGTGGGTGGCTAACCCTTACAGAAAGCCATTACTGGCTCTCCTCCCGACAGGGACTCTCACCCTGCAAGATGCACCGAGCTTTCCTCGGCGCGATAACGTTGAATTCAGGGGCGAGCGGTTCTCAGCAAGAGCCAACGCTACTGAATTTTGTTTGCATTATTTTTGCCCTTCAAAAAAACCGCACAGGTCAGCGAGTCCCTTGTAATGATTTGTTATGTTTTTGAAAATACTTTGTTTTTTGCCACAGCAACACGCTGAAACAACATATTTACTTTGCCAAAACTATTGTTTTTTAGCAAGATTCTTTGCAATATCTCGAATTTATAATTTCAACAACATTCTTTCAAACTGCCCCCATGCAGTTTACAGGCTAATTAGGGAACGCTTTGATGCGGAGTTCAATTATTACTTTCGATACGGCAAGAACAATTCAATGCAGTTAATGCTTTTAATGCTTCTTTACATAACGTTAAATTCACCGGCGAGCTCCGCGAGTCCGGTGCAATGCCGTGTTATGTGGTTGATTTATTAAGGTTTTCAAAAACAATTAAAAAGAATGTCTCGATATTTTTTAAGGTTTTTTGATCCGTTTTAAATGAAATATCAAAACTCACATTTTCCTCGAGAAAAAGTTTGAATGAATCTTCAGTCAGATTATAGCTTTTGATTTTCAATCCTCCGTTGAATTCTGATCCATCACACCATTCAATTGTTGGTTCGTAAGGCGGGAATTCATAGTTAATCGAAATTGAGACGCATTTGTATGGATTTTCTATCAAGTCATCTGACTCTTTCTCGTCAAATGAAACTTGTATGATATCCCCATCAATTGCTTCACTATAATTAACCTCTTCTGCATTGAATTTAATTTTCATCTCTTTGTTTTTTTTGCACATAACGTTAAATTCACCGGCGAGCTTCAGCGAGTCCGGTGCAATGCCGGGTTAGGTATTTTATTTATTTGACCAAACAGCAAATTCGTTGCCACTTGGCTCTTTAAAATGGAATCTTCTGCCACCTGGAAAAGGAAAAATATCCTTTGTGACAACTCCACCTGCATTAACGATTTTTTCTAATGTATTTTCAAGCTTATCGCTGAAAAATACAATTAGGGCTCCACCTGTTTCTGTTGTACTGTTCATATCAGCTCTGAAAAAACCGCCGTCAATACCTTGATCGGTAAACGCGGTATATTCAGGACCAAAATCTTGAAATTTCCACCCGAACGTTTTTTGGAAGAACTTTTTGGTTTTTCCTAAGTCAGCCGCAGGGTATTCAACGTAATTTATTTTTTCATGTTTATTCATGAAATAACCTTTTTTGTGTTTCGTTTAATTGTTTTTTTCTTTCTTCTGTAAATTTCCACCATGGTTGTGGATCGGCACCTTCTATAAAAGTTGTAATTGAAATAAATGTATCCAAAAGGCAAGGATCGTATATAAATCCATCCTTTATACATAATTCATTGTACATATCATATGGCGACTTTCCATTTAACTGTGATGGTTCATGGATTCCCAGTTTGCGTAAATACTGCTCTATCGCCTTACCTATATTGGGTAAGTCTGTGAGCTTTTGAACCTTATTTCTGACGACTTTGTTTGGATTCATTACCTAACGGGGAGCTCAGCCGACCGGGGCATACAGCCGAGCAGGTTGTCGAAGCCAAGTTTTTTCGAAAACCAAAGGCTTTCGAAAAGCCGCTAGCCCCCCGGGTCGGCTGCAGCGTTTTGTTGTGCAGTATTATTTAGTTATAATTATAGATATTTCGCCTCTCTCAGTGAATAGCCCCTCATCATTTTATTAGTTACAAAAGATCATCTTCCTCTTTTTCCCACGGTTTCGAATAAGGATACCCTTTGGCCTCACTCTTAGAAAGAAGTCCCATTTTTACGAGTATCCATCCCCAAACCTTCATAGCAATAATCATTGAGCAGACAAGAGAAACTGACCAAATTGTAATCGCCAAGATGGGCACTCCTGTGCTTTGTTCAAAAAATGGTTCCAGCTTTGTATGCAATAATTTCATTGTAACGAAACAACCGCCAAAGCCGACAACCACCCCTGATAATTGTGTAAAAAGAAAACGTGGATGAAAAATTTTCATGCTAATTTGGCAATCCGTAAATTGAATTTAAGATTAATCATTCATGTTCCAACGTTTCGTTTTAAAGCACAACCTAGTTTAGACGTCCCAATAGACGCCTTATAATACGACCTTTTTGCAGACGAAATCGGTTTAGAAGCCCAATTGGGCTTCTAAATCCACCATATGCCGGATTAGAAGCCCGATGAGGCTTCTAATTATTTGACTATTAGGGCCAATTGCACTATTACATGAACAAATGTTAACACTGATGCCTTGAGCAAGCGTCAACAAAAAGGATGGTAACGAGATAAAAATATATTAAATTAACTGGTAATACAATAAGATTATTGCCTAAATTGGGCGATTGTCGAGCTTGCCGCATATACAAGGCGGATGACTTTCCGCTATAGCCCTCCTATGCGGGAAGACATCCAACACCGTAGATGCGGTAAGATCGGCAAGCCCAACGGGTTTCAAATTTTGGCAGGTCACCATGGCGCAAGGCATTATGGTTAATACGATTCTCATGAGGACCAAAATTTGAATCGCCTACTTTAGGTATTACGTTAATCAGATCCAGGAGGTACCATGACCACAACGCAAACACCAATACCCCCCGAACAACAGGAAGCCGTTGCCGATAAAGAACAACACCATAGTAAACCACGTCTTCTCGATCAGGTGCGGGATGTCATCAGATGCAAGCATTATAGTATTCGTACGGAACAAACGTATACAGAATGGATAAAACGCTACATCCTGTTTCATGACAAACGGCATCCCCAAGATTTAAACGAAAAGCATGTCAGCGAATTCTTGACCTATTTGGCCGTTAATCGGAATGTCACCAGCTCTACCCAAAATCAAGCATTGTGCGCTCTCGTTTTTTTGTACCGGCAGGTGTTGAAAATGGATATCGGCGATTTTGAGAATGTGATCCGGGCCAAGAAACCATCCAAGCTACCGGTCGTTTTCACCCGTGATGAAGTCAGGCAAATACTGCTTCAGCTGAGTGGTGTCCACTGGCTCATGGGGCAATTGTTATACGGTGCTGGATTGCGGGTAATGGAGTGCGTTCGTTTAAGGGTCAAGGACATCGATTTCGGTTACAACCAAATTGTTGTCAGGGATGGCAAGGGCCACAAAGACCGTGTGACCATGCTTCCCGAAATAATCATGGTCGATCTGAAGCGGCATTTGGAAGGGGTAAGAAAAATTCATGAAACCGATGTGGCTGCCGGTTTTGGTGCTGTATACCTGCCCTTTGCGTTGGAAAGAAAATACCCAAATGCCAATCGCAGTTGGGCGTGGCAGTATGTTTTTCAGTCAACTCGGCGGTCTATTGACCCGAGATCAGGCGTCGAAAGGCGCCATCATATTTCCGAAACCGTTCCACAGCGGGCAATAAGGAATGCCATTCGAAAATGTGGGTTGACCAAGGCTGGCAGTTGCCACTCCCTACGCCACAGTTTCGCCACGCATTTGCTCGAAAATGGGTATGACATCCGCACCGTTCAGGAGTTGCTGGGACACAAGGATGTTTCCACCACCATGATTTACACCCATGTTCTCAATCGCGGCGGCAAGGGCGTGCAAAGCCCTGGCGATATGCTTTTTCAGGCCCAATAATTGATGACAGTTTCGTAAAAAGTCGAAAATGACAGTATGGCGTCATTCCGGCGAATGCCGGGCACGAAGTGAAGCTTTAGCGCTATCCAGTCATTTCAATACGTTCTGGATGCCGGATCAAGTCCGGCATGACGAGTCGGGCACTTTTTACTAGTTCATCAATTGATGCTTATCCCATTTTCGATATGCTCTGGATGCCCCCGGATCAAGCCCGGTATGACGAGCTTGCGGCTTACGGCGTTCCCACGCGGAGCATGGGAACGAGAAACGGTAACTTAGCGTCTTTGCGCCTTTGCGTGAGGAAATACTATAATCTGAAGGATTTTACATGACCTCCGATCTAACGCCCAGACAGAAAAGCGTGCTGGAATACATCATCGCCTTTCAAAAGGAAAACCGCATGGCGCCCACGGTGCGCGAGATCTGCGCCCATTTCGGTCTCAAGGGGCCGGCCGGGATACACCGTATCCTGAACGTGTTGAAGGACAAAGGCTATCTTTTGTCCGAGGCAAACAAGAAACGCTCCTGGCGTTTCAGCAAGGATGTGACTGGTTCCGGTATTCCTTTGATCGGCACCATCGCCGCCGGACAACCGATAGAGGCAATCGAACATGTCGAAGAGAAGTTGAACATATCACCGGGCCTCTTTGGCGCCCAACGCTGCTTTGGCTTGAGAGTAAAGGGCGATTCCATGATAGACGCACACATCCTGGATGGCGACGTGGCCATCATCCGGCCTCAACCCAAGGTGGAAAACGGAGAAATCGCCGCCGTGATGATTGAGCATCTGCTGCCGGAAGCCACGCTCAAGATCGTTCGCCGCACAAAAAGCGCCATCAGTCTTGAACCGGCCAACCCGGCCCATGCGCCGCTTGTGTTCAAGGGGCCGCGGCGCAAGTTAGTGGTGATTGTGGGAAAATATATAGGACTCGTACGCAAAGCCTGATCCTTACCTCCACCCCCTATCCTCTTAAAAATGTCGTTACGCATGGCCGCTATCGAACAACTATTTTCATCTTCTTTTGCGGACTGGAAATGTTCCCATCACCACCGTAATGCGCCGGTTGTTAACAGGTTTGCTTACCGCAGCTACGGCGTTGGATGCCTTCCCGCATAGCTGAATTGACGGCCAAACCGCAATTTTTTACAATACATGCTCGTAAAACTCGTAAAAAATATTATGATAGACTCATGAAGCCCAAAACAGACGTCACATATTACAGAGACCCATCCCTGCCTGGAATAGACATTTGCCGGGTTGCTCGAAGCGACCACCATTTCCCCGAGCATTTTCACGATGATTTATATATCATCAGCCTGATCATGTCGGGAAACTGCTATTGCCTTGGCAAAGGCCGGCAGGATGAGGCGTCAGTGGCGGGCAACGTCACCTTGATCAATCCCGGCCAGATCCATTCCGGCGCGCCCGCGGACGACAGCCGCCTGGACTACGCCATCTGCCACCTCTCCCTTGAGGCCATGGCCGGCCTGGTCAGGGAAACCGGCTCCGGTCCGAGGCCGGAATTCACCAAGGCCCTTGTGAACGACCCAAAAACCACTGCACTGATGACCCACTTTTTCAAAACCATGATCTCAAGCCAGGATAGTTTGGAAAAAGAGTCCCTGATGGTGGCGGTATCTCACTTCATCCTTTCAAGGTACGGCCTTGAAAGCGGGCAGGGCCGGGACCACAGGCTCAGGCATCAGCCCGTGGCAAGGGCAAGGGAGATATTGTCCTGCGAGCTGGACCGGAAACTGGCTTTGGAGAACGTCGCCCAAACAGTCGGCTTGAGCCGCTATCATTTTTTGCGGACATTCAAAAGAGAAACCGGCCTTTCTCCCCATCATTACAGGACTCTGAAGCGTGTGGAAGCGGCAAAAACCCTTTTGTCGGACGGCATGCCCCAGGTTCAGGTGGCCCTTGAAACCGGTTTTACCGACCAAAGCCATTTTTCCAACACCTTCCGCCGCTATGTCGGGGCCACCCCGAAACAATATCTGGCACAAAAATAATCATTGATTTAGGCACAAAGCATTTTCTTACAATATTCTTTTGGTTGGTAAGGATATATCTCTCCATATTGATGCGGTCATCCTGAAAGTAAACAGCCTGAAGGAAATTGAGATGGAAAATGCCATACTTGAAAAAAACGTCGTTTTTAAAACCGCGATAAACTCTCCCCTGCTTCCCTATGCGGCCCTGTTGGCCGCAGTCTTTTTCTGGGGCGCCTCGTTTCCCGCGGCCCGGGTGGCAGTAGGCCTGATGCCTCCCCAGGCGGTGATGTTCTGCCGCATGGTTGTTGCCTGTTTGACCATGCTGCCTTTTATCCGCCATTTAAAACCCAAAGCCTGGGACCGCCGGGATTTAAAGCTGATCATCCCCATGGTCCTGTTTCAGCCCTGTCTCTATTTTTTGCTGGAGTCCAATGCACTGGCATTGACCACCTCCTCCCAGGCCGGGGTCATCTCCTCTGCGGTTCCCATTCTGGTGGCTATAGGTGCCTGGTTATTTTTGCCGGAAACCATAAACCGGAAAATCATCCTGGGCCTTTTTGTTTCAGTGGCGGGGGTGGTTGCCCTGACCCTGCAAGGCAATGCCGGACGGCCCGGCGACAATCCCATTCTGGGGAACAGCCTTGAGTTTGGAGCCATGGTTTGCGCCGCAGGAAATATGCTCATAGTCAAAGCATTAAGCCAAAAATACAACCCCTGGACATTGACCGGGATGCAAGTTCTTGCCGGCCTGGTCTTTTTTTCACCCGGCATTCGCCATATTGCCGCGGCACCTGGGGTTTTATTTCAGTTTGACTTGATTTTTACGCTGGTGTTGCTGGGAGTGTTTGCCTCGGTAGGGGCTTTTGGCCTTTACAACTGGTCCATGAGCCGGATTCCGGCCAGCCGGGCGTCCGTATTCATCAATCTGGTGCCGGCTGTGGCCGTGTTCCTGGGCTGGACCCTGTTGGGCGAGTCCCTGTCCCCGGGCCAGATGGCCGGGGCATTGCTGGTGGGCCTGGGGGTGTTTATCTGCCAGAAAAAATAGGATGTTGCGAGGCTTGGTTCGATTTTCCTCCTCAACCAGCGGGCTGCATATGCCTTGTAATGCGGCGTTCAATCAGACGGAAAACAAACAGCATGCCGTAAACCAGCGCCAGATAGATCAGCGCCGCGGCGATGAACATTTCATAAAAAGCGAAGCTGCGGGCGGAAATGACCCGGGTCACGCCGGTCAGATCCATGACGGTGATGATCGACACCAGCGAGGTGGCCTGCAAGAGAAAAACCACTTCATTGGTGTACGCCGGCCACGCCAGCCGGAAGGCCTTGGGCAGAATAATCCGGCGATACATCACCCGGGTATTCATACCGCAAGCCCTGGCCGCCTCCACTTCGCCCCAAGGCACGGCCTCGATGCCACCGCGCAAGATCTCGGCCGTATACGCGGCAGTGTTGAGCGTCAGCGTCAGCACGGCGCAAAAATAGGCCTGTCTGAAAAACTGCCACAGCCCAACGCTCTGCAACAAATCTACAAACTGCCCGCTACCATAGTAGACGAGAAAAATCTGAACCAGCAGAGGCGTTCCTCGGAAGTAAAAACAGAAGACATAACTGGGGACCGACAACAGCCGGTTGCGGGCCACCCGCATCAGGGCGATCGGAACAGCCAGGCACAGGCCGATGCTAACCGACAGGGCCGTAATCTGGATGGTCACCCACGTGCCATGCATCAGTCGCGGCAGG
>CAXXOY010000001.1:0-159495 GCA_963668455.2 uncultured Desulfosarcina sp. | reverse complement strand
CTACCATCGATATTATTCTTCGGATATTGGAAGGTATTTGAAGAAAGATCCAATAGGGTTCGCAGGAGGAGACTTTAATGTTTTTAATTATACTGGTGGAAATCCAATTATATATATAGATCCAAAAGGGATGTCATTTGGGCAAGGATTTGATTTCACATGGTTCTTAGATCAGTTAGCAGAAACTTTAATCGGAGGCAAACCTATAATAACCACTATAGTAAACGTTCGATGGGGTAAAGATTGCTGCTGTAAAGGATCCCTGTACAGACAAAAAGTAAAAACGGTTGGACTTAGAATTAAGATTGGCACCTTAACAAATGTCGATGGCTCCGGAAAAGCGATAAGTTGTGGTCCCTGTAAAACAGACACATGTTTTACATTGTCTGGCGGTTTTAATATATCTCAATTTATGATATCCAGAATCCCTGTATTTGGTGGCAAAGCTGGTGTTTTTATTAACAAGTTTGGAACAATAAGGGGCAATGTTGGTGGCAAATATTGTATAGAATCTGGTGATATTGACCTAAAACTTGGAATGACTTTGAGAGTTGCTTATATTGGATCGTTTAGCACGAGCATGGATATTTTTTAATAATTTTAATAATAATTACAAAGGAGCTATATGAATAATACCATTGTAATTAAATGCGAAAAAAAAATATACGTTTTATTTTTTTTGACAATGGTGATAATTGGATTAATTATTTTATTACGCAATGGGTTATCATTATTAAATGTTACTGTGGAAATATCTTTCATAATTGGATTAGTTTATTCTATAGTTGGTGAGGAGATCAAAATATCATCTGAAGGAGAAGGTTTTATAGAGTCAACATTTTTTAACGGTTTATGTAAGCAAAAGCAATCTTATATAGGGCTAAATAACGTTGTCAAAATTTATGCTCTTGATATGGGTGGTGAAAACAATGAGTACAAATATTACTTAGCATTTTCTGATGGGTTTGAGCTTCGATTGCCTAGCGATGAAAGAATCCCAGAAAAATTAATTGCTTGGTTTGAAGACGTGTATAATACTAGATTAAAAATTACCATAAAAAAATAGCAGTCTTTTGGCTCCCGTGACTCGGGGGTGACTCGGGGTCGGGCCGAAAGCGCCGATTAAAACCGGTAAAGGATAGAGAATGAAAGAGTCTTATGGTGAAGGTATAGCAAACTACACCAGCCTCGAGTCATGCGGTGATTGTAGTAATACAGTGGCTGAAGCGTTGGCAGAGGGAAGCACAGGCGGGCTATTGAGCTCCGAAATCACCACCTTTCGGGTGCCGACCTCCTTCGATTCGGGGTCGGGCCGCGCTAACCGATTAACATTATACGATTAATAACTTTAAAAAGGCGTTAAAAATAGCGTAATCGACTGTTTTTGCCGTCAAAAACATCCGTTTAAGAAACTCGGTGTTCTATGGCCCGCGCAAAGCGCCATTATATCCCCGGTCATGTCTGGCATATTACCCATCGTTGCCATAAAAAGACTTTCCTTTTAAAATTCGCGAAAGATCGCAATAGATGGATCGAATGGCTGTATCAGGCAAAAAAGCGTTACCGCCATTTAAGCGTATTGGATTACATAGTCACTTCCAACCACATCCATCTGCTTTTATATGACAATGGCGGGAATAAAGTCATTCCGGATGCTATCAAACTGGTCGCCGGCAGAACCGGACAGGAATACAACATTCGGAAAAACAGAAAAGGCGCATTCTGGCAGGATCGCTATCATGCTACCGCTGTGGAAACGAATCGCCATTTACGCCAATGCATTGCTTACATCGATATGAACATCGTCCGTGCCGGCGTCGTCGATCACCCGCAAAAGTGGCGATGGTGTGGATACAATGAAATCCAGAATCCCCGAAAAAGAAAGGGCATTATCGATTCTGACCGTCTCACGGGATTGCTGGGTTTTGACACCTACGAGCAGTTGAAGGATGCCCATCTCAAATGGATAGACAGCGCTATACAGGAGGCTGCTAACGCCAGAGAGCCAAAATGGTCGCAAAGCATTGCTGTCGGCAGTGAAGCTTACATCAAGAAAATCAAAGAAGCACTCGGATTCAGAGCGAGAGGACGAAAAGTCCGCCAGGGCGGGGATTCCTTCGAGCTACGAGAAACGCTGACGCCCTACGGATTGGCTGATTATTACGAAGTCGATAACACGATTTTATGGGATCAGCGACGATAACCCATTATCTCGTGTTTTTGGCACCCAAAAGTGTCGATTAAGGTCATTTTAGGCGCCTGTTTTCAACTTTTTCCAAAATATTACATTCTGTTACTGCGGCCCGACCCCTTTTAATATCAGCCAAGGGATATACGTTCAAGCGCATGATCGAGCAGGTAAGCGAGCATTTCAAAATATCCGTTGATAACCTGCTGGCTCCCGGCAAGCAACCCAATCGGGTGAAAGCCCGAAGTGTAGACGCTTTGATCCTTGCTCGCACCTTATCAACAATGAAACACCATCCGCAAGAATGATGTTTCATTGCGCTTGAGACAAATGCGATTATTTAACGTTAAAAGTTAGCGAGGCTGTATGGTAGATTGTGTCTACTTTCCCATACCAATTTTTTAACTTACCATCTTTAGTTACCCCTTCCCCTTTCATGGTATTAATTATCCATTGCCCCTTACTTTGCACTCGAAATTGAGCTTTTCCCTCCATTAAAAACGATTGCAGATTAAAGCCTTCATCCAGGCCAAAGGTGTTGCTTCCTGCAGTTATGTAAATCATATTTTTATGCGTGGTACTCTGCGGCTCTCCATAAAACAGCACCTTAACCTCTACCATGTCGCCCATGTGCACGTTGCTCAGATCTGTCAGGGGAATAATTTCCAGCTTATGTTCCAACGGTTTAGGCTCTGTCCAGTTTCCCAAAGTGATATATGCTTTTGCAAAGGACTGATTTCGCAACGATGCTTTTACTTCCTTGATATCATCAATTTCGTCCTTTGGCTTATGTTTCATTCGATATCTGCCTTTAGTATCTATATAATGGGTGTAACAAGTTGCTTCTGAGACGGCACCAACCTGATAAACACCCTGGAGGCTATCTTTTTTCAACGCAATTTTCTGCGCGGCCAGATCTGCGGGAAAGATGTCGAAATTTTCATTCGTGACTTCAGCCTCAGTAATCTTTGATTTAATTGTACCTAAAATAAGCGGTTTTCAAAAGAAAAGAGTCCTTTAAAATTGGATAACGTGTTATAATGCTTGTTAAAAACCGCCAAGTCATCAACAAGGATAAACACACCCAATAGGTAAAGGACTCTATGAACAAGCATAGCAAAAACTACCGGCAAAATGAACTTAAAATTCGGCGCATCGAAACGACTTCCGATCGATTGACCGGCAGAGCAGGATTGGCGTTGTTCGTTGCGTATTTGCACGGAATTGAGATTTTCGATTGGTTTGATCGCTGGTTCGGTTCGATCCGCAAGAATCGCAAAGGCTTGGTGATTACAGAGCTTTTCAAACAGGTGCTGTGCTTTTTTGTGGATGGCACCAGCCGTCGTTTGACCTATTTCGACCAGATTTCCAAGGATGGCGGATACGCCGGAAGCATTGAGACGGATGAGAAGAGTATGGCATCTTCTCATCAGATCAAGCGTTTTTTCAAAGCTTTTGCCTGGACACGGGTATTTTTGTTCCGTCGGTTGTTGCAAACGCTTTTCCTGTGGCGCTTGCGGATCACCCAGCCCAATGTCATCAAGTTGGGTATCGATACGATGGTCATGGACAACGACGATGCGCTTTGCCGCCATGGTGTAAAGCCAACCTACAAGAAGAAAAAGGGATTCCAGCCCCTTCAAATGAACTGGGGCCGTTTCATCGTGGATGCCGTGTTTCGCAGTGGAGACAAGCATTCCAATCACGGCGATACCGTGCTGAATATGATCCAGCACATGGTCATAAAAATCAAAAGGGACTATCGCTGGAACGTGCCGATCATTATTCGCATGGATAGTGGCTTTTTCGACCAGAAAATATTCAACCTGTGCGAAACCCTTCAGGTCGGCTATATCTGCGGTGGCAAGATGTATGAAAACATCAGACAGGTTGCCGTCAACTGGGATGAGAACCAATGGGAACAATTTGCATCCACGAAAAAGCAATCCTGGCAATATGCCGAGTTCGGTTGCCGGCAAGGAAACTGGAAACGATTTAGACGGGCAATCTATTGTCGTTTGATGCATGACGATCACAATCAGCTTTATCTGCCAGGTTGTCGACCGGATACGGTCATCATCACCAACATTGGGCAAGGTAGGGCCATTGATGGATTTCTTAAAAATATCGGAGCGACCGATTATTTGACGACCAGTGGACTGATTGCCTGTTATCATGAACGTGGCAGCGACGAGTTGGCCAATCGAGCCTTGAAGGATTTTGGCCATGAGCAGCTCCCGTTCAAACAGTTCAATCCCAACGCCGCGTGGTATTATTCGATGCTGGTCGGTCATTTTCTGCTCGAATCCTTCAAAGAAGATGTTAGTGCACCTGTCATGGCTGTCGGTTCCTATGCCAGCACGGTGCGCAGACGATTGATCGACATTGCCGGAAAGATTGTCTCCCACAGTGGGGAAACGATCCTGAAAATATCCAAAGCATGTTTTGAGAATCTGCGGTTTCCAGAGTTATTCAGTCGATGTCAAAACGCGCCGGCAATTGAATAACCGGTAAAAGGCCAAAAGTTCAAAGCAAAATCCGTGGGAGAAGTGCGTCCGTAGGCATACAATTCGCGAACATATGCACATAAAATTTGATCACATGGCGTTTTGTGGACAAATTTGATTCGGTATGTATGTTGCCACTCCATTTTCTCTCGGGTTTTGTCTGGATTACTTCGTTTTGAACCCGAATCGCTCAGGTTAGGTATAGAATATATCAGGCACATCACCCAAAGAGAGTTCCGTAATGCTTTGTTTTGGGGCTAAAACATGCCATTTAAACAACAATAAGGAAGGTCGCGATTTTTTTCCCGTTTAAATACAGTTACATAATTTGGTAACCCTGATCGCCAAAAATTTAAGCTGCGGCAGCTTAATAAACGGCGCTTTTTTCCCATTCTGATTTTTAGGTGTCAAAAAGAAATATGCCATCATACATTTAAGCACATGAATACGTGCGTACCCAGCACATAAACACAGGCTCCAGTGTATAGCACAAGCCGGTGTACTTTAAACTGATCTCGCATAATTACGCAAAAGCTACTGTCGAAGATTAGTCACATAATTGATTTCGAAAAAAAAGCACGTTCCTATCTATCAGAATCAATAACAGTAGGAGGAACTATGGGCGACACGAAGATCCGTGCACAGGCACAGATTGCCTTGACACAGGCAAGGACGCTGTCTTCGAATGGCCGACATCGCGAAGCCGTTTACTACTTCACCAATGCTCTGACTCATGCACCTGGGGATGTTGAGATTGTGAAAGCATACGCTTCAGCGGTCATGGACTCTATCGAAGTTGCAGCATCGGCTACGGGGGGAGGGTACGAGGTGACGCAGCAGTTGGATTGGATCGAAGCGTTCTTGATAGATCAGACTGCCCACGTGCCCAGCGAATACATTCCGTCGCTGGTAAAACGAATCACAAAGGTCCAGCAGCGGCGTGCCGAACTGGCAAAGGCCATCACGGTACAGATCGATCCAGAGGTTGAGGAACTGACTTGTCAACTCAGGGAACTTGTTGATGGCAAGATGACGCTCACCATCCCCACGACAATCGAGGCACTCCGTGAGCAAACAGATAAGCTCACCGACCTTCGTCAGTACGCCACAGCCGACGGTGGGATGTCGGATATGGACGAAGCGGTGGTTAGGATAGATGAACACCTTCAGGTTATAGCTAACACGATGCGGTTCGAGTTGTTACGACAAGAGATAGACGCGTTGTTGGACCTTGCCCGAAAGGAGGAGAGCACGGACGGCGCTGCTTATTGCCTTCAGCTATGCGAGTCCAACGTTCGCGAGCTTGTAGTGCTTGCACATCGGATAGAAGATAGTCGCCGGGGTACTGCTGCCACTATAGTCGCAAATCTACGTAAAATCAGTGACAAGATCTCTGATCGCAGCCGCATGGAAACATCAAAAATGACCTGGGAGGGGATCGAAGGGGCAACAAATGAAGACTTCGCTAAGGCCAAGAATTGGAAGCCACCCAATCATTACAGACCTTTCGGGATGTGCCAGAAACAACTTGAACGACTCGAAATCACCAATCGTCAAATCCGTGCGGGATTTAACGGCTTAACCCATCCGGACTACATTAAGAAGGCCGAGAAACTTATGGAAACTATTCAGTCCCTCGCTGTCAAGGCGTCTATAGAACAACAGAAGATATATAACGTTTGGGCAATGAGTCAGATTCGGGATGGCTTTGAGAAGGGCAATGACAAAATCGGAGTTCTCGGTGATGAGAAGAAGCTCGGTGAGTTGATGGTAGAGTACTTTGGCTCCATTGATATCCGCTACCTTACCTCCGATGTGCAACGCTGCTACACCGAGGTTTTCGAGTACTTGTTCAAGGACCTCAAGGGGCCTAAGAACAAGGAAGACTTTAAGACCAAAGGACGCAAGCTCAAGGTTCTTAGTGATCTGTTCGACAAGCGAAAGAAAGATATCAAGGACTTCTGATGAGGGGTGACATGCATACAATTCTACGCATCCCAAGCTATCCCGGCGTGGGTGCCGCAAGCTACCACGCGCCGTTAATAAACCCATCAAGCGTGGAGGCATCTGTAACGCCGGCACCAGTGCAAATGGTAGTCGGCCATTTGGGGGTAACCCAGGGGGCTCACCTTTCGGTTCCTTTGCTGCATGAAGGGTCGGTGCTGGGTCATGCGGAGAGGACCCTGATGTCACACCTGAAGGGGGCGTTCACTGAGGTTGTCGCTGACAAGATGTTGTTTGGCGGTTTGTTCCACGAAGCCGGTGCGTGGGTGGCTGGGACACCACACCAAGTAGGTCGTGGCGGTATTGATAGTCTGATGTTCCGGGTAAAGGGCAACGGGCACATCGACCTGATGGTGGTTGAATCCAAATACGGCAGTTCCAAGTTAGGCAACACCGGGGATGGCTTGCAGATGGGCCGGCAGTGGGCGTCTAGTCGGCTCGCTGCCACGGCTCGCGACTACCAACAGATGTCGGATTTCGTTAAAGGTAAGAGGCTTGTCGAAGGCTCCAGCTGGTCTCGTTTCCGGGCAAAGAAAGTCATCTGCGTTCCTTTGAAGGATGGAAAGGTCGCTGAGGTTTGGCGTTCCGGCGACCGGGTGTACTATCGCAGCGACGCCTCCAACGTTACGCCGGACCAGATCAAACACAAACTGGCGCAAGCCGGTCAGGTGCTTGATGCAGCGGCCAATGGCAAGATCACCTATCGTTCTCGTGTCTTTCGGCTTGATACTGTGGGGAAGAACCACCGCATTACCTTCGAGCACTTCGATCCCGACACACTCAAATTGACCCCAGGCAAGATTTTCACGGGCTCCTTCGATAAACTACCGAAAGAGATCCAGGGCATACTGCGCAGTACCTTCGAACGCCAGTTTCAGGCGCTAGGTTGGTCACAGAAGGACGCCCGGGAGATAGCAAAACGAGCCTGTTACGACGCACAGTTCTACCAGAAGATGCGACGGCAGCCACACTGGAACTTACGGGCTGGATTTGATCGTTACATGCTGTACACGGGTGTGGTAGCTGGGCTCGCGACCTTTGGCATGGATGCATTCTTCCAGTGGTTTTTTACCGACCAGGTCGATTGGACACGCTCAGCAGTACTCGGCGTTATCGGGGGGGGGGGGGGGGCGGTTTGGTTGGTTACTACGTGGGGATACAAGTTCACACCTTCATGGTCACTACTGAGGTTGGAAGCCGTATTGCCGAGCTATTACCGAGCAAGTTTTTCATTCACAGGAACGCTGCGGGGGCCATTGGTGGCCTCGCCAGCGGATTTGTTGCCAGCACAATCCTCGCCTATGGTTCCTATTTGTTGGGTTATAGCGACCTTCGGTCCGCTAACAGACAAATGGTCACCGGCGGCGCTGCCCTTCTCGGTGGAGCCACATTCACCGTAGGCGCAATGTCTTTCGCTACGACCTTTGGTGTTGCCAGTACCAGCGCAGCCATCTCCTCCTTGAGCGGGGCTGCCGCGACAAATGCTGCCATGGCTTGGCTCGTGGCGGAACATTATCGGCAGGTGGTTTCGGGATGGCCGGAGGCGCCATGGTTCTCTCTGGCGGTGCAGCAATTGTTGGCGTAGTTATTGGTATTGGAATCGGTACGGTTTTTAAGCACATGGATCAAGCTGAACATCGCCGTGTTCTTGATGGGCGGTTGATCCTCGTCGAACGTCAGGTCGAGATCGGTTGCCAGCGGGAGTGGGAATGATGGCTTTGTTGTTCATCTCGCTGACGATTCTGAGCGGGGGCGAGGTCTGGATCGATTTAAATGATCGTCTATGGATTCTCGAACTTGGAAATAAAGGTTTTGCATCCACAAATGGGAAAAAGACCAGATCAAAAAAGCCGGACATCAAAAACGTTCCTGAAGCATCTACGGCACCTGGTCCAGCCACGTTAAATTCGTTTTTTGAATTTCAAAGTGGACGTAAATGTGGACGTAAAATTTCTTGTATTTTATGCCTCTGATGCCTCTTGTGTAAATGTAACCACCTTAAATTATTGATATGATGGGGTGGGGTGGATGCCCTCTCACGCCGGTAACCCGGGTTCGAATCCCGGTGGGATCACCAAAAAAATCAAGGGTTTAGCGGGTGTAGGCGCTAAACCCTTTTTAATTCCCAACGTTATTCCCAACACACATTTTGGTTATCCCAAATAATCCCCCAACATTTCAATGGCGGATTCCAGGACAGCGTTTATTCCATAAACTGCAGCAATGGAGAGGGTCACAGACTCACCGGTCTGAACAGATGCATCGAGCAATTCCTTAACGGCACTAAGCTTATTCACTTCGACGAGGATTTTTTCATCAAGTCCAGGTAATACGGTGTTTTCTTCGCTCATACGGCACCCCCTTCCAGGGCATGGGCAAGCCGTTCAAGGTCGCCATCAATACCATGGGCATCCGCCAGACATTCCTTGATGCCCGCAAAACAGAGGGTGTTCATTGCGTACAGCTCATCGGCATCGCAATGCTCCATGCCTGCGAAAACGTTTTCGAGCTGCACACACATTGCTATGATGCGGTTGTTAAACTCACGGGCGCTCTTTGTTAATTCAGCTGGGCCTCTTTTGTCGATGAATGTGGTGGGTTTGGTGGTGTTCTGGCTCATGGCGTTCTCCTTTGTGAATGGTTTGAAAGACCGCCCTAATCGCTGTCAATACAAAAAGGGCGGCATGTATGCGGTTGACAGACCGGCCACAAAGGAAGCCGGCGAGCCCGAAGGCTCCCGCATGCATACCGCCCATGAAAACATAGGCACGAATGCAAAAAGCGCCATAGAAAAAATGGGCGCTCATACGCCTTTGTGATTTCCGGCTGTCACCCCGGGCCGTGGGACTGACCACGACAAAATCATTATCGGCTGGTTTGGCTGGGAAATCAAGTTATTTTACCGACAAGTCCAAAGGATGGGCTCGGGCGCGGTCTCCTGGGGCTTGGGCTTCTGCTTGGCCTGGTGGCGTTGGTGGGCCTTTCTGAGCGCATCTTCACTCTTCCCGGTTTTATGGGATACCTTCTTCACGGCCGATCTTGCTGAGACTCCTTTTTTCACTTCCTTTTCCACCTCCTTGACAGCTTCTTGTGTGGTTGTTTTGTCCCCACTGTCCCCACCCTTACCCACCGTATTTGTTTGGGATTGTTGGGGTGCGACATTTGTCGCGCTCATTCTCCCGGCCCTCTTTTCAATCGTTCTCGGGTGGACCTTAGTTTCAAAATATTTCTCAACCTCGGCAGCCACCACCCTGCCTATCTCCCGTAGGCTTGCGCCAGACTCTTTCTTGCGGTCCAATTCCTCCTGGACGCGCTGCTCTATCCAAACCCCACATGCTTCAGGTATTGCCATCACGCCCCCTCTCAAGCTCGTCAAGCTCTCTCAGCCGCTTCGATATCCTTTCGAGTTCAAGACGGGCTTCAGACAATTTTCAGGGATTCGGGGCTTCGAAGGTCGAACCAATGCCGAAGGATGGTCTCCGACGGAATGGTTCCCAATTCGGGAACACCTTGATAGAAGAGTGCCAGGTAAAGCCGGAGAGAGCCGGCCAGGTCTGTCATGCGGTAATGGGGAACGGTGGGATGGTATTCGGGGCAGCCATGGCAATCAAAGGTGGTGTTGGCCCTGGCTGCCCGGGTCAAGCATTCACCATATCGGGAACAATCGTGGTGCCGCATGTTCATTTGGGCAGGTGATCGGCTGCATTTTCGCCATGGTCGGCCAAGGCTGTCAAAATCGTTTTGATTTCGTTGTCGATCATTGCCCGCCGTTCGGTCGGTGTGGAAACCGTTTCCAGCATTTGAGCCAATCGACTGGGCAACGCCAGAAAATTTATCCTGATACCGATGGCAATCCTGGCCCACTGGTCGCGGATCTCGTCAATGGGCATGAGCTCGCCGCGCAGGATGGCGTTCTTCATCGCCTTCTCGTCTGCCTGCTCCTTTGCCAGCCTGGCACGCTCGGTGTTCAGGTCCAGGGCTGCACGGTCATCGGTTGGGTTATAAATCGCTTCCAAGGCTCCGGCACAATCGAACAGGTGAGCCTTCCCCTGACCACCGGCCTCTATTGGTTCGATCCCGGCCGCGTCCAAGGCTTTCTTCAAGGTTTTATAGGAGATGCCGGTCATGCGGCTTAGGTCTGCATACGATGCTTTCATCTTCTCTCCTTTATGGTTGGTTTATACTACCAGTGGTGGAACTTAGGGACGGCCTGGAGCTACGGAAATATGTTGCCTTCGCGTTACCGGCAATACGATCCCCTCAGAAGGACCCGCGGCCACCCACCACCATGCACCCACCCCCCCTTGGTTGGCGATAAACCCCATTTCCTGCCAGGCCCATGTATGGATTCGCCCCGGAACGCAGTCACTGACGGAACCACGTCACGGAGCGCCTGGCCTGATCCAGGATTTAAGAGGTGCCAGGGTCGGGAGAAGTCGGCCCGGCCCTGGCTTGCTGGTGTCGGTGAACGCGGCAACCACGCCGTGGCTGTTACACCAGCGACCGCGCACAGCCCCACGCGGGGTTGACTATGCGGTCAAGGCATCGAGCATGACAGCAAAGGATTCAGGATGCCGAACGGCAATATCGCAGGTTTGGAAAATCACAATGCGGAGACCACCGGATGTTCCAAGGCTGTACGGATCAACCAAGATGTCCACACCGGACCACATACCAATAAGCAGGTCCGCCCAATTACCAAAGAAGATGGCCGAGCAAACGCCTGTGGAGGTTCCCTTGTCCAAAATGCTGGAAACTTGGTTGGTGGCATAGGCCGGGTAGCCGTTCAGGCGGCCCACGCCCTTTTCACTGCCGGCAGTCCAAAGCGGTGTTTCACCGTAGGTTGCATTGGTGAAGATCTGCTTGAGCTTCCCTCGGATTTTGGTGTTGGTGATATAGGCCAACGAGCCGACATCTGCATTGTCCACGGCAACCGAGGTTTCCAACTCGACTACATGGTTGTAGGTCGGGGCCAGGCCATTGGTGCCGCCGGCTACGGAACCGATACCGGTGGTGGAAGCGACCCCGGTGGGCTGGTTGCTTGCTCCGCTGCCGTGCAGGGAGGCAAGGTCGATGGCCGTGGCGATGGTAGAGGCAAGGTCGTTGCGTACCAACTGCTCAGCGGCCGGAGTGCTTTGCAGTCGTAAACGCCGACTCAAATCGGTGTAGGCCGTGACATCATGCGGACTCATGGTCACTTGGTCGAAGGCTGGCTGGCTCTCGGAGCCGCTGTCACCTTCCGCGACCCAATAGGCGGTTGCGCCACTGGTTTGCCTCGGGATGGCAACATCCCCGACCAAGTCATTCAGCACGGTGGCGCCTGCAGCCATGATGACTGATTTGTTCCTCAACATATCGATAAACGATCCGGCTATCAGGTCGGTGGCCACTAGGTGCCCGCCGGCGGTATCTGTGCCAACGGTCAAATCGCGCCTACTTGGCGCCAGGGCTTCAAAAGGAACGGTCATTCGCATACCGTCCATTTTCCGGCCGGTCTGTTTCGCGTATGCGCGGCAAACCTCCAGTTCGTGACCGCAGTTTGAAAAATCCTTGGAGGCCACGCCGTTGACGAGATTCAGCAACGAAAAGTTGTCTCGATCTCTGCCTGATAATCCCAGCGAATAGTTGAGCTCATGGTCTGCCGGGCGAAATGACTGCATGCCACGTTCCGTCAGGATCGCGTTGACTTCCCGCTGGAACTGGTCGAGGCTTTTACCCTCGGCAATGGCGGTATCGGCTTCGTCCCTCATGTTGTGCATTTTACCCAGGGCGGTGATGTCGGCCAGCTCTTCGCGGGCCTCTCTCATTGCTTGGCGTTTGACTGCTCTTGGTCTCAAATTGCTTTCATTGTTTTCAGTGGTCATTTGTTTCTCGCTTTCGTAAGAACGACCAATACCCACGCTGTTGTCAGCAGGGACCGCAACAAGGGAAACCTCGTAAGGCATCCACCGGGTGGCCCGATAGGCGCCGTCGTTCTCGGTTTGTTTTTTGATGATTTCATACCCGATTGATAGATTCCGGAGGATGCCGTCTTTGACATCCTGCCAAGCTTCGGTTGCCCTGGCGTTTTTACCAAAACGCAGAACCCCCCGAAGCTTTCGGCCGATGATTTGAAGGTCTTTCACAAGACCAACGGGTGTTTGCCTGGCATCATGGGAAACCAACAGCGGCAAAGGAGCACGGGACAGGTCGATAGCCTTCGGGTCATGGCTCAATATTTCCGTGCCATCCCATCGCTGATAGGGCATCTCCGAGGACACGGACGCCTCAACCGTTCGGTCTTCATCGCTTCGGGTATCGAGGTTGATTTCAAAATTGCGATACAATTTCATTTATTGCCTTTCAAAAACAGAAAGCCCAGCTATGGCACATAAAAAAGTACCAGGCTGGGCTTTCCGCTCCGGCCCCATTCCGGAAAGCTGCTCGCATCGCCGGATGGTCGGTTGATTGTGTTGGCCAGTGGGTTGTTCACACCACCAGAATAAAAATGCACGCTTTCGCAGCGCATTAAATAAATCATATGACAAAATACGCATACAGTCAATTAGTAATTTCATGGTTTTGCTTTTTTCGGCCTCGGCATTAAGTGATGCCAAAGTTCTTGGGGAATCAAAATGATGGCCACATCTTCGCCATGTATTTTGTGAGCACGGTCCAGCGCCTGGAGTGGATCGCCTTCATATGGAACACAGATTCGTGTACTCGTCCCCCCTTTATTAATTGGTGTCATCTACGCTCACCACAGATGCCTTTAAACGGACATCCGCCATCCGCCATCGGCATCACGCCCGTGACGATCAGGTTCATCAACAAATCATGAGAAAACCGGCATCCGGCCGGAGCATGACCGCCGCTATTAAACGGGCAGTTTGCTGGCAAGCCGGGGTTGGCAAGATCGGCAGACCTTTTTTCCATCAGCTCGGAAAGCTTCATAGTTATCTCCATGTGTTACAAATCGTTACAAACGTAGCCAAACTATGTTTTTTGGAGACCATTTTAGGCGTAGCCATTCGTAGCCATTCGTAGCCAAACGGCCACGTTTGCCCGTAGCCAAACGTAGCCATCCCCCTATAAAAGGGGATGGCACGGTACGGTCTGTTACGGTTGAACCGAAACATACATCATGTCCTCAATGATTTTCCCCTGACTGGATAACGCTTTCTTGACACGATAAAAGGCGCGCCTGTCCATGCACTGGCAGCACGCATCCCTCCATTCATGGATAGGCACCTTGTCGTCTCCACGCTCAACACGAAGCTTCTCAAGGTGCTCAAGTGCTGAAAGCTGATTTCTCCCTTTGCCTAAACTTGTCGTTTTTTCCGGTGGCATGTAATCGATGCGTTCCAGGAGCGCAGAAGTCACACGTTCGCCCTCATCGCTTTCAAGGCTCAGGTCAACGGATCGAATCTCAAACGCCATCGCGTCCGGCATTTGCCCGTCTTTCATTTTTGTGGCTTCAAAGCGGACAACGCCATGGCTATCCTTCTCCAACCGATACTCGGCGTCCAGGGCGCCTTTCAAGGCCATAGCCCCACGTGCTCTTGATTTGTCCCCATGCCCAGAATGATGAATCAATAGAATGGTGGCGTTGTAAGCAACGCGAAGACGATCACATTCGGCAATAAACCGGGTCATGTCGCTTGTGCTGTTTTCGTCTCCGGGTCCAAAGTTGCGGGCAAGGGTGTCGATCACGATCAGGGCGGGCTTGTCGTCCAGGGCGTCGATGGCCTTTATAATGGCCCTCACGTTTTCCCCATCCAGCAGGCAAGCGGGCTGAACTGAGACCCATAGAGGCGCATCATGGATGTCAATTCCGTTGCGAATACTCCAGGCCATGAAACGCCTGCCGATGCCGCTCTGACCTTCTCCGGCGATATAGACTACGGGCTTCTGTTTGGTTCGAAAGCCATGGAAGTCAATCCCCGTTGCGATACAGCAAGCGAAATCTACGGCGATGAATGACTTCCCGCATCCAGGGTCACCGAAGACTTGCGCTAAAATATTCCGTTCGAGAATCTTATCAACCAAGTGGTCCGGCGGTGTGATATCGATCCCGCCAACATGTAGAAGCTTGAAGCTCGATGTTTTCGGCCGTTTTTTGTCGATTCGGGAGGCGAGAGAGTTAATCGTCTCATGGATGGAAGAAATGTCTTTGCTTCTATCAGATGCCAATTTTATCAGCTCATTGGCGGAGGTGATCATTGCACGCCGCGCTGAGAGTTCGAGGAGTAGAGAACAGTAGTGCCCAACCGAGGAAGGCACAGGAACGTCCATCAATTCGTGAAGGTATGAAGCGCCACCGGCTTTTTCAAGTTCTCCCGTTTCTTGCAGTCGATGAACAATCGGGACTACATCGAAAGGCTTTTCGTCAAGGAGAAGACCGAACGCTGCCTTGAAAATCGATTGGTGCTTGACGTTGTAAAAGTCACCCGTAGAAAGCTTGTCAAAAATACTTCCACCGGTTTCAGCATGAAGTAAAAGGGAAGCAATAATTGACTGTTCAAGCTCGATGTCGTGTGGTAGTGGCTGATCGGCCATGACTACCCCTCCGGCTGGATTTTCTGCTTTTCAAGCCAGTCGTAAACATCGGCCTCTTTATACCGAACGGCTGAACCAATTTTCATGTAAGGCACTCCACGGCCTTGAAATCGGTGATTTCGAAGAGTTTGGACACTCAAGCAAAGACGGGTAGCCAATTCCTTTTCGGTGAGAAGTTGTGGAAGTGTTTTGTTGGTGGTGGTGGTCATGATACAGATCTCCTATTAAAAATTACAAGGGGATTCGGCACGGGTGCCATTGAGAAAACGATGGGGGTCACAACGGGTATTGCGGCAGATTGGTGTTTGAAGCCAACTAATATTTGATAAACACTGAAGTACCTCTAACGCAAGCCTTTTTTTAAAAAAATGGAGAGAGAAAAATAGGTACAACGTAAAGCATGGATAACTATTTAATATATCAATATATGTCTATGTTGTGTCGTAGTACACAGACGGGAAAAATGGGCAGTAAAACACAAAAAATGTGAGGTGGTCCACAATATGCGGATTATGAGCCGGTTTCGGATTCTTCTTCGGATTCCTTGGCGATGTTTGCGACGAGGTCGCCCGCAAGGTTGCTTGCTTTTCTCAATGCTTCGTCTCGTAGGTGCGCGTAGCGTTGGGTCATGCGTGGGTCTTTATGGGTCATGAGTTTTTGCAAGGTGTACAAGTCTACCTTACCCGATGAAGCCAACATAGAAGCGTAGACGTGCCGTAGGCCGTGCAAAGGCCGGAAACCTTTTGGAAGCTCGGCCTTGTCGGCAATGATCCGGATAAATTTTTGGATGTTTTTGCGCTCACCGCCGCCCTTGCCGGGGAAAACGAAAGGGCTTTCGTCATGTCTGGGGATGCCATCGAGCAAGGCGCGCGCTGCGTCGTTCAACGGTATTCGCTGATCTGTTCCGCCTTTAGGATCTGCAATGGTTATGAAATTTCGGTTGAAATCCACATGACCCCATTGCAACTTGAACATCTCGCCGCGCCTCATACCTGTATAAAGCGCCAGCAGCATTATGTTTCCCGCTTGAGGGTGATTATCCTTGGCGATGACTTCCAAAAGCTTTTTTAACTGATCGGTGGTTAAATCTTCGGTTTTCATATTGTCAACGGCGGGCTTCTTGATATGAAATGATAGACCAGTACAAAGGCCCTGTTTCACACCGAAGTTGACAATCCAGGTGAATAGATTGAGCACGTGTTTAACGGTCTGAGTTGATTTTTTCTTCAGCAGCCGGCGCTTGAGTCTTTCGACATCAAGGGCAATGATATCCTTGGGTTCATGATCGCCAAATTCTGATTTTAAATATTTTTCGTAACGGCCCTTGTCGATGGATAGTCCCTTACCGCGTTTCCGGCCGGCCTTGTATTCCTTCCAGAGTTTGTCAATGGTCCATCGGCTCTCTTCAGCTTTTTGGGCCGCATTTTCGGCTTCGCGCTGTTCGGTGTTGGATAATTCCCGGCCTTCGATTCTATTGGTACGAATCCGCGCAGCCTTTGCCGGGGTCATGTTGTTCTGGTATTGACGCCCCACCTTTTCGTCGATGAGCTTGCCGTTTTTTCGATACATAATATAATAGATCCGCTCCGGCTTTCCCGTCGCCACGGCCCGACCTATTATATAATAGACACCCGGATAATCGGTCTTTGTTCGTTTCATCGATGGCATTTTATGTCTCCGGCTTGGCAAACTAAGTACAAACAGGCATTTCATTCCCAACACTATTCCCAACACACAAGACTAATTTACAGGTAAATAGGATTATGTCAATAGAAAAGAAAACTCTGTAGAAGCCTATAGAATAAGGCATTGCGGTAGGTGTGTAAAAAATAAGGTAACGGTGGGTAAAGAACAAAAACCGGCCTCTCACGCCGGTAACCCGGGTTCGAATCCCGGTGGGATCACCAAAGAATATCAGGGGGTTGGTCAAAACCAACCCCTTTATTTTTTGTGTCCGGGGAAAAATCTTGTGTCCGGACACAAGACGCTCATGCCTTTCGGGTTTGGAGTGCAGCTTCGAAAGTGCAGCTTCGAAATCGATTAGCCGAGAATCCCCAATGCATGATAGCCAACGATGAATATCCCTGACACCACTACCGAGCAATAAAAGCCGCAGTATCCTCCACCAATTGATCCACAAGCGTTTCGGGCACGGTCGGCGCCTGGGACAGGCCGACGGCCTGCATGATCAGGCCGGCTTCCTCCGGGGATAAAAATCCCTTTGGAATGGCTTCGCTGTACACCCAGACAGCGGCCTCGGCCGCGGGTTTCGGCATGTCGAGTCCCGCTCGCTGCGCCGCCGTCGCCAATTGGGCGGAAAGCAAGAGCTCCAATGCGGAGGTGTGGAGCCCCTGGCCCATCAACAGTTTGGCGCCATTGAATTTTTCCTCTGCCATGCTCGCTAGGCGGGAAGGGCCTGCGGCCGCCGGCTGATCGACTTTGGCATCGTAATAGGTTTGCACCTGGGCCAGGGGCGATGCCGCGCCCAGCCGGTTTAGGCTGCCGAGGGTCATCAAGTCGATCAGGGCCACGGGAACCTTTTGGGAAAGGTCGATGGCCGTTTGCTCCGCCTCGCCATCAATGCGGTCGATTACGGCGATCAGGGATCCCTGGGCGCCGAAGATCCGTTCGATGCGGGGGCCGAAGGCCTCCTGTAAGCCCTTGATGCAATCGCGCATGGCCTCGTCCAGGGGGCGGTTCCTGGAATCCCTTGGCAGGTTGTCCGCTTTGGCTTCGTCGGTCTCCTGCTCATCCACCTTCTCATCCGGATCACCCTCTCTGGATGGGGCAAACTCCTCAAGCAGGGTCTCCAGCATTTTCTTGGATACGCCCACCACATCTTCCGTGGCATCTTCTTTGACCACATTGTCGAACAAGTGCTGTTTGGTGTTCACTAGGGAGAGAACCTGCTCTTCATAGGAGGCGGCCGCCACAAGGTTGATGATCTGAACACTTCTCTTCTGGCCCAGCCGATGAATCCTGGCATTGCGCTGTTCCAATACCGCCGGGTTCCACGGCACGTCCATGTTGATCAGGGCCGAGCCGGATTGTAGATTGAGGCCCACGCCGCCGGCATCCGTGGAGATAAACACCTGCACGGCATCGTCGTCCCGGAAGCGATCCATCAGTTCTCCCCGCTTGGCCGTGGGGACCCCTCCGTGCAGCCGCACATACCCCAGCCCCATTTTTCTCAGCCGTTTCTCAATCATCTGGGTCATCAACTCCCAGCAGGAGAAGACCACGGCCTTGAGCCCGGATTGAATGCAGATCTCATCGAGCAGATTCTCCATTTCGTCGATTTTGGGGCTGCCCTTGGTCTCCTTGTCCACCAGAACCGGCGGCGTTGCACGACATGCGGGCCTGCTGCAATGCCGCGATCAGCCGGTTCTGTTCGGTAGGCGTCAGCGGCCTGCGTTTGGCGATGGTTGCCAACTGGCCGGCCTTGGCCATGGCATCGTCATGAAATTCACGTTGCTTGGACGTCATGGGAACGTCGAGCCTTTGAACGATGCGTTCGGGCAATTGATCGCTGACAATGCCGCGGTCCCGGCGCAGCATGACCGGGGCCAGACGTTTGCGCAGGAGGGAGAGATTGCGATACCCCAGAACCTTGCCTCTCTCGTCGGTCACATGAAAATCCACCATGTACCGCCACAGCGGCCCCAGGATTTTCGGGTTCACCACCTGCATCAGACTGTACAAATCCTCCAGGCGATTCTCCAGGGGTGTGCCGGTAAGTACAAAGGCATAGCGGGTGGGGATGAGTTTGACGGCCGCCGCGACTTTGGTGCGCCAGTTCTTGATGCGTTGGGCCTCGTCCAGGATAATGAGATCGGGCTGCAGGGTCTCGTTGATCATGCTCAAATCTCGCAGGATCAACTCATAATTGATGACACAAAAGGTCTTTTCCCGGCGGTATTGCACGCCTCGTTTGGGAGGAGGTCCCTGGATGATCTGGCATTGCAGGTCGGTGAATTTTGCGATTTCCCTGGCCCATTGCTGTTTCAGGGATGCCGGACAGACAATCATGACGGTACGGATGTTCTCGTGGTTTTTAAGCCAGACGGCCGCCGAAATTGCCTGAAGGGTCTTGCCGAGGCCCATGTCATCGGCCAGCAGGGCGCGGCCGTTGCCGGCCAGAAAACCGGTGCCTTGAATCTGATACGGATACAGCCTTGCGTTGATGCCCGGAAGATTTCCCCGGCTGTTTTCGATCCGGCGCTGGATTTCCGCGGACCGAAGCGTTTGGCTGGCCTCGGCCGCCAACTGGCGGGCCCAGTTCAAGGCGTCCTCACCGATATGAATATCTTCCCGCTCTTCCACCTGCGCCGTGAAGCGGAAAAAGTCTTCCGGCATACGGCCCGAGAAGTCTCCCGATTGAGAAAAATAATCATCCAGAAGCCGGCTCAGATCACCGGCCATGGCCTGGCTGCGATGCACGCTGAGCATGGGGGCCTCGGGCCGGTCCCAGGCCAGGTACACATAGGGAATCGGTGCCGGTTGGTCCTTGAACGATTCGTAATCCGGATGTTTTTTGATTTTGTGCAGGGCGGCCTCGATGTGCTTGCAGGTCCCCAACTGATTGTTGGCGAAATCCGGGCAGGAACAAAAATTGGCCCTTTTGTGAAGGCTGCGAATGGTCACCCGGTACTTGCGCGGAAATGGTGTTTTGCCGGCAATGGAGGACGCCGTCCAGTTGCCGAACCAGGGCTCGCCGCTTTCGGCCGTTACCGTTACCTCGGATTTTCCTCTTTTGACACGGTCATTGATGGCGGTGTCCGTGGCACTGAGAATGCCGTCGGCGGTTTGGCGCTGGTCCGCATAGGCATACAACGCGGCAACCATATGAACGCAGACGTCATCGGCGGCGTCATCGCAATCACAGTGGTAATGAAGGTTGCCGTCGGCGTCTGTTTCGATCTTGAGGTCCAGCGGCCAATCGGACCGCTCTTCGTCCTCCACCTGGGCGTAAAGCACCGTGTCGTCCCTATCCAGATCGATCACGCGGTTTTCCTTGAAAAAGATCAACCCCTGATTGATGGTGGACCGGTCGGTGATTTGCTGAAGGGCTTCATGATCGAAGAAAAACGGATCGGTGTTGTCCGGTGCGGTTTGCGTGGTCATGAGGATTTCCTGTCTGGTTACAAAACCAATCGGTTGTTTTTATTCATGAGTGGAATTGGAACAATCGACGAGGAAAATATCATACCCCCTATAAGAGTGCAAACCCCATTGCCTGCCTCTTTATTTCCAGGCAACGAATCTGCTATAACCAAGCTGGTTCTTTCGATATCGCCCGGCGCCATGCCGGATCACCGAAAATTCAGGAGCGCATCATGCAGACGGATCAAATGGAAAGCGAACGGCGGGCGTTTTTCAAAAAAATCGGCTGGCTCTTCGAGGAGGTGCTGCCGTTCGACCGGGTACTGGGGCTGCGCGTGACCA
Organism: uncultured Desulfosarcina sp.; assembly: GCA_963668455.2. GTDB lineage: Bacteria > Desulfobacterota > Desulfobacteria > Desulfobacterales > Desulfosarcinaceae > Desulfosarcina. Next base: position 138,813 of record CAXXOY010000001.1, on the reverse strand, counting down.
AGGTCAGCGAAGACCAGGCGACGATGGCTTTCGAGAAGCGGGAAGATCTGTTGGGCAACGTTTACCACCAGAGTCTGCACGGCGGTGTGATTTCGGCGGTTCTGGATACGGTGGGCGGCCTGACCGCCTTGGGAAGCCTTGTGGATCGGGCCATGGGACTTTCCGACGAGGAACTGGCCCGTGTTTTCGGGCAGGTGGGGACCATCGACCTGCGGGTGGATTATTTGCGCCCCGGCATCGGAGATCGGTTTACGGCCACTGCCTGGATCATGCGGACCGGGCGTAAGGTGGCCGTGGTGCGCATGGAACTGCGCAGCGACCGGGATACCTTGATTGCCGTGGGAACCGGTACCTACATGGTCGGCTGATGGGTTGCGATACATTACAACCCATTTATGCGACCTAAATTAGGCGATTCAAATTTTGGTCTCGATGGAAATCACTTTAATCATAATGCAATGCGCCATGATTACCTTCCAAAATTTGAAACCCATTGGGTTTGCCGAGCTTACCGCATCTACGGCGTTGGATGTCTTCCCGCATAGGACGGCTATAGCGGAAAGACATCCGCCTTGTATATGCGGCAAGCTCGACAATCGCCTAATTTAGGTGCCATCAAGTTTTTCCCGGGCGTTTGAATTTACTCGCGCGGCGCCAGACAAAATGCTGCATGCGGCAGTACAGGTTCGGCGCCAGGGCATGGAAGAACTTCAGCAGCTTGAAGGAAATGGGTTCGTCGTAGTTGTCGATCCATTTACTGCTTTTCTGGAACTTCTCGACGTGCAGGGCCACTTTCTCGGCCGGGGGGGCGCTTTCGCAGCGCTTGGCGCGGACCTTGTGTCCTTTCTCGTTCAGTCGATTCACCGGCGCCCAGGACAGCGGGCCATGGATGGCGCCCGGGCGATAGAGGCGCAGCTTGATGTTGGGATTGGAGTGGGTCAGGATCGGGCCGGTGCCCTGGACGAAAAAATGCAGCGCCACCTTGGAGGCGTGATAAACCGGCCCGAAGGCGGACGGGCTGCCGTCGGCGATGGAGCCAATGGCAATGATGTCCATAGGCTTTTGGGCGGTTTTCGCGGCTTCGAGAGAAAACACGGCCGGGAACGTATAGTTGATGGTCGTGATGGACTGGGTCACCTCGGAGAGCGGCTCGCCCATGGGGCCGATCTCTTTTTCGATGGCGCCGGCGTTGAGATAGACCAGATCAGGCTCGATGGCAAGCAGGGCCACGGCATCGGCGATGCTGGTTTGACCGTTGGTGATTACATGGTTGCAGGAAGGATACTGAGAGATGGATTGCCGCGTTACGCCGTAAACTTCCCATCCACGCTTTTTATAAAGTTCTCCAAGGGCGCTGCCCAGGGTGCCCGTGATGCCCGTGATGATGACCTTTTTCATTGTATTCGTCCCGCCTGTTGTATTTGTCTGAACTCGTCGATTACCGCTTTAGATGAAACTCGAATAATGCCAGGGTTGTGTTAGAAGCGTGTTAAAGTTGACGGATTCGAAAAAAGCCCGATATCGGCGTTACGCTTCATCCTTCGTCAACCCGTTATGCCAGTTGGCAAGCCACCCTCAGGGCATTGGCAATGATGGTCAGGGCCGGGGCCACGCCCAATGACGTGGGCATGAAGCTGCCGTCAAGCACATAAAGATTGTCCATATGATGGAGGCGGCAGTTTTTGTCCAGGGCACTGGTGGCCGGATCATTGCCGAAACGGCAGGTGCCCACCTGATGGGCCACGTGCAATTTCTCGTCCTTGGCGATCATGGCAACGGCCAGGCTGGAAGGAATGCGACGCATGGCGGGCATGAACGCTTTTTTCATCAGCTTTGCGCGATAAAGATCATACGAGTGGTAGCGATGCGTGACGCTGATTTGGCCGTTTTGCAGGGTTACCCGATTCGAGGGCAGGGGCAGATCCTCGATGGCACCGGCAAAGGTGATGTTGCGCATCAGGGCCTGCCGCAAAAGCCAATCGGGAAGGGGAACCGGCAACTGCTCTTGCATGGTCAGAATCCCGGGGATGGGCAGTTGCTGGATATAGCCCAGTTTCTGGGGGGATGGCTCATTTGAAAGGTACAGATCGGTAATGCCGAGTTGTTTGATGAATTCCCGGCCGGCCCCGGTCTGACAGATGCACAGGGCCGTGAAAATCACGCCGAGGTGAAACATGTAATTACGCCCGATGGCATTGTTGTCCCCGGCCAGCCGGTGCTGCATTAAAAACGCGGGGCTGCCGATGGCGCCACCGGCCAGAATGAAAAGATCGGCTGTTACCCATTGGCGGCCCGAATCATTTTTCAATTCAAGGTTGGTTATGCGGCGACCTCTGGTCCGCACCGAGGTCACCTCGGTATTGGTAATCAACACGGCACGGTGGTTGTCCACGGCCGGGCGGATACAGCGGTTGAGGCTGGACGCCCGGGCATCGCAGGGGCATATATACCCCGGGCAGGTGGAGCACTGGTCGCAGATGGACGAGTCGATGCCAAGGGGCAGCGTGAACGGCCGCAGTCCCGCCTTTTCGAATATTTGTTTCAGGGCCGTGTTGGTGGGGTGCAGCGGCAATGGCTCGGCAGGGTAGGCGGCGGTGCGTCGCATCAGATGCGGGGTCTCCTGAGTGCTTTTCCCCGCCACCCGGTACAGGTTTTCGGCCTCGGTGTAAAACGGCGCCAGTTCCTCATAGGCAATCGGCCATTCCCAAACGGCGCGATCCAGGTGCCTGCCGTAAAACCGGCCCGGTGTGAAATCGCTTTTCCCGGGACGCATCAGGCAGGCGCCATACAGGCTTGTGCTTCCGCCGGCAATACCGCCGATAAACGGTCGCTCCCTTAACCCGTCGAAATTGAAGGCGCGATCGTCCGCAGCCCGCTTTTCGATCTGCATGGCCTGCTCGTCCTGAAAGGCCTGGTCTTCTTTAAATAGCTTGCCGCGCTCCACAAAAAGCACCCGCTTGCCCATGGCGGCGAGTTTGTGGCCGGCCGTGCCGCCGCCCGCGCCGGTGCCGATGACTACGGCGTCGTAGTGATCCGGTATGGGCGGGGATAATGGCATTGGCTGATCCGATATCGGGTGATGGGTGAAATAAGGCAAACCGGGCTCTAAGGCTTTGGTCTTACAAAGCTGGCTTGTAGCCAAGGCATGCCTGTTTGTCAACCGTGTGCCCGGGCGCCGCTGGTTCAAATCCCCAGATACGCCTCCTTGATATGCGGATCGGCTAAAAGATCGGTGGCCGCACCTTCCATGGCGATACGGCCGTGTTCCAGCACATAACCACGGTCGCTCAGGGAAAGCGAGTGGTTGACGTCCTGCTCCACCAGAAGCACGGTGGTGCCCTGGTCGGCAATTTTGCGGATGGTTTCGAAAATCGAATTGACCAGCACCGGGGCCAGGCCCAGGGAAGGCTCGTCGAGCATGAGAAGTTTGGGCATGGCCATCAATCCGCGGCCGATGGCCACCATCTGCTGTTCACCGCCGGAAAGCGTGGTGGCGATCTGACACTCCCGTTCGGCCAGGCGCGGCAGCATGGCGTAGACCTGCTTCAGGGTCTCTTCCTTGTGTTTGTCGGCCCGTTTGTTATAGGCACCGACGATCAGGTTGTCCTTGATGGTCATGAGCGTGAAAAGCCGTCGGCCTTCCGGCACATGGACGATGCCGCGGTTGACGATCTCCTCGGGCGGCAGCCGATGAATCGGTTTGCCGTTGAAGGCGATTTCTCCCGCCGCCGATTGGATCAGCCCCGAGATGGTCCGCAACAAGGTGGTCTTGCCTGCGCCGTTGCCGCCGATGATGCTCACCACCTCGCCTTCTTCCACTTTCAGAGAGAGGTCGAAGATTACCTGCACGTCGCCGTAGAAGGCATCGATATTGTTGATTTCAAGAAACGACATACTCGGCTCCCAGATAGGCTTTGATCACGTTTTCGTTCGAAGCGACTTCCTTTGGCGTGCCTTCGGCGATTTTGTTGCCGAAATGAATGACGGCGATCCGGTCGGACAGGGCCATTACGGCCCGCATGATATGCTCGATGACGAAGATGGTTATGCCCCGGCCGCGAAGCTTTTGGATGACGGCCACTACTTCATCGACCTCCGCCGGCCGTAAACCGGCCATGACCTCGTCCAGTAAAAGCAATTTAGGCTCGGTTGCCAGAGCTCTGGCGATCTCCAGCCGTTTTCGGTCGGCAATGGTGAGATTGCCGGCTTTGGTATTCTGCTTGTCGGCAAAATTGAGAGTCTGCAAAACGGTCATGGCTTTTTCACGCGCCTCATCGGTCCTGTCGGTGGTGGCGAAAGCGCCGACCATGACGTTGTAAAGCACGCTTTTGGTGGCAAAGGGTTTGACGATTTGAAAGGTCCGGGCCAGACCTTTCTTGCACAGGGTCCACGGTTTCCGGCCGTTTATGGTCTCGCCGCAAAATTTTACCTGTCCCGAAGATGGCGTATAAACACCGGCGATGCAGTTGAAGGCTGTGGATTTGCCGGCGCCGTTGGGGCCGATCAACCCGAGAATCTCTCCTTCCTCGATGGAGAGATTCAACCGGTCCACGGCAGTCAGCCCGCCAAATTGTTTGGTCATGTCGTTGACTTCAAGAATTCTCATGGATGACCCTCTTTTTGAACATGTGTGCGACTTTGTCGATGATTCTGTCGTAACCCCTGGCCAGTGACTCCTGCAAACCTCTGGGTTGATAGATCATTACCAGGATGAGAACGATGCCGTAGATAATCAGATGCAGTCCCGGCAGGGTGTCCCCGAAGTAAATCCGCGACAGATCGCTGACCGGCCTTAACAACAGGGCGCCGATCACCGGGCCGGCAATGGTGCCACGGCCGCCGATAAGAGCGATGAAGGCGATCTCGAAAGAGATATCCAGCGAGATAATGCTGCGTGGATGGATGAACAGGCAGAATTGGGCATAGAAGGTTCCGGCCAGGGCGGTGAGAAACGAGCTCATGGCCATGGCGATCAGTTTGGCTCGCGAGACATTCACCCCAAGCGCCATGGCTGCTTCGGGTTCTTCTCCGCCGGCGACCAGGTAGTAGCCCAGTTTGGAGCGGGAGATGAACCAGGTCAGAGACAGCACACCGATCAGCATGATCAGAATGATGTAGTAATACGGCGCCTTGGTGGAGAACATGAAATTGGCCAGGCCGATGTCCAGCGGAGGAATCTGAAGTCCTCGCGGACCGTTGATTTTCAAAGGTCCCAAATAATCGATATTCTCGATCATGACCCGGAAACCTTCAGCAAAGGCAATGGTGGCCAGTGCAAAATAGGCGCCCCGCATTTTAAAGGTCGGCAGGCCGATGATGATGCCCACGCCGGCGGCCAGCAACCCGCCGATGGGCATGCCGATCCACGGGCTGATGCCGTACTGCAGGGAGAGCACCGTCGAGGTATAGGCGCCGATGCCGATGAATACCGCGTGCCCCAGGGGCAGGACGCCCGCGAACCCGCCCACCATGTTCCAGCAGGTGGTCAGATAAGCGTAGAAGAAGATCAGGACGATGATGTGCAGCCAGGTCGGGCTGTTCACCACCAGCGGCAGCCCGAAGAGAACCAGCGCCGTGAGCGCCAGCAGCGTTTTGTTGATCGTGTCCTTGATCACCGCCGTGGCCATGGCGTTGGCCGTTTCAGCGGGCAGCGCGTTGCCGGCCGGCGGATGCTGCGATGGCGCGGACCCGGAGAATTCGTTACCAGTCATATTTTACTCCGAACAGGCCTGAGGGTTTCACGAAAAGGACCAGCAGAAAGAGGCCGTACACAATGCCCTCGGTCCAGGTCGCCGTCATGAACTGGGGGCCGATGGACTCGATCAGCCCGACGATGATGCCGCCGACAATCGCTCCGTGGATGCTGCCCAGTCCTCCCAGAACCACGATGATGAATCCCTTGATGTCGAAAAGGACACCCACGGTGGGGAATATGTTGTAGAAGGCGATCAGGGTGACGCCGGCGATGCCGCACACGGCGCTGCCAATGCCGAAGGCCAGATTGTAGATCTTGTACTGATTGATGCCGGCCAGGCTGGCCGCGTCACGGTCCAGGCTGGTGGCGCGGATGGCGCGTCCCGTCCGGGTTCTTTGGAAGAAGTAGTAAACCCCGACGGCCGTGACGATGGCCGTGATGCAACCCCACAGCTTGGGCACGGAGACGAGGATCGGTCCTAATTCGAGCATTTTGCCCTTGAGCGGATTGGTCGCGATGGACCGGTACTGGGGGCCGAAAAGCAAAAGGGTCAGGTTGTCCAGGACGTACCAGACGCCGGTGGTGATTATAATGACCGTCAAGGGTTCCCGGACATCCTTCTCGGCCTTGAAAATCGGTTTTATTACGATGTTCTGCAGGCCGTAGCCGAAAAGAAACATCAACGGAATCACCAGCACCAGGGAGAGATAAGGATGCAGCCCGGTCAGCGTCACGACCCAGTAAGCCACGTACATGCCCACCATCAGCATGGAGCCATGGGCGAAGTTGACCACCTTGAGCACGCCGAAGATGATGGTCAGGCCCATTGCGGTCAACCCGTAGATGGACCCCATCATGATTCCGTTAATGGCATCTTCGATAAAATAAATCATTTGGCCCTCCAGCCGGAATGCGCGACAGATGCTGAAGGCCCGGAAGGACCTTCAGCGAGGAAAACGCGATCTGTGTACGATAAGCTTGTTTGCGGTTAACTGTTAGCCATTGGCCGAAGCGGTTTACCACCGTTTTTAATGCTAACTGCCAATAGCTAACGGCTAAGAGCTTATTACGGTTTGGGAAATGCCGGAGTGTAGCCGGCCCTTCTGGCACTGGCGGGCCAGCAGGAAATTCTCTCCAAACCGTTTCCGATGTCATTGATTTGAACCATGACCAGGGACGCATTGGCGTTCTGGCCGGTGGCGTCGAAATCTACCGCATCGTAGCCCACGATCATTCCGGGGCCATCGGAAAGTTTGATATCGGCCAGGGCCTGGCGGATTTTGGCCGGGTCGAGGCTGCCGGCTTTTTCAAGGGCCGCCTTGATTAAATGCATGGCAAGGTAGGCATCCACGGCCTCGCCGGTGAGATTGGAGCCGTATTTGGCCTTGTAGCGTTCGTTGGTCTCTTTTGCGCCGGGTTTGTTGACGTCGGTTTCCCACTCGACGATATCGAAAACATAGCGGGCGTTCTCTCCGGCCGCCTGGAGAAAAGAGGGGTCGGCATGGCCGCCGCCGCTGGTAATGATCGCTTTAAGATTGACTTTATACTCGGCCAAGGTGTTGGTGAGCAGAATCGCATCGGCGGCATTTGAGACAAGCATCAGCACGTCGGGCCGCGAGCGCCGGATCTTCTGTACCACGGGGCTGAGGTCGGTGGCCGTCGAGGGATAGGGCTCGTCCAGCACAACCTCGTAGCCGCCTTCCTGGGCAAGTTTTTTCCACTGCCCGGCAAAGCCCTTGCCCCAGTCGCCGTTTTCGTAGACAAAGGCCAGTTTTTTCACTTTTGTGTTGAATTCTTTCTCCATGTCCTTGAGAAAAGCGAATTGATCCCGTGTCCACCAGGAGTCCTTGGCGGCGATGCGGAACACATTCTTGAATCCCTGATCGGTGATCTTGTCGGACACGGATACCGGCACGATGAAGGGGATGCCGTAACGTTCGGCCACTGCCGTGGTAGGGTAGGTGACGGCGGAGTTCCAGCAACCGGTGAGCACATTGACCTTCTCGGTATTGATCAGGCGTTCGGCCTCGGCAACGCCTTTTTCCGGCTTGGATTCGGAATCGGCGTAGAGCAGTTCGATCTTCGCACCGCCAAGGGCCTTTATGCCGCCGGCGGCATTGATTTCTTCCACCGCCATTTCGCGTGCGTTTTTACCCTGCTGCCCAACGGATGCGGACGGGCCGGACAAGGGGATGATGTTGCCGATTTTAACGATATTGTCCGCTGCCATGACCGGAGCGGTCAGTGCCGCTGCCAGAAAAAGGGCCGCTGCCAGGGGGGTGAGTCGAGCTGTCCATAATCTCCTTCTTCCGTTCATGCCATTGCCTCCTTCATTCATTGGGGTGGGGTCTTCACGGTGAAGACAATTGTGTCACATCCGACTGACGCGTGACGTTTTCGTCTTTCTCTTTTTATGTGGCAATGGCTGTGCCACCACTGGCAGCAGTTTGGTAATTTCTCAATTATCAGAGGGTTGAAGGGATGCGAAGAGAAATACGGTGCGTTGGTGCTGAATGCAGCGTCATCATTTTTGTCAATATTGATTGACAACGTCAATCAAGGTTGACGAACGCGCCTCTTTTGCAGACGCTTATTCAACGCCTGTTTTGAAATGCCCAGGGTCCGGGCCGCCTCGCTCTGGTTGTTGTTGGCTGCGGCCAAGGCTTTGTCGATGGCGTATTCGGTGAGTTCGGCCAGGGTTGGAAACCGGCCGAAAAGGTCTTCCAGGCCGGCCGAATAGTTCGATCTTATGGGCGCATCGATGGGGTGGGGGCGGCCAACCAGATCAAGGCGATGCGCGATATCCCGCTCGCTGAGCTCGGCGCCCCGGCATTGGGCCACGGCGTCGAACACATAGGTCTTCAACTCGCGCACATTGCCGGGGAAGGGCAGGGTTGCGAGGCGGTCGATCAGGCTATGACGGATCATGGTGATGCGTTTGCCCATGGATGCGGCAGCCTGATCGACTAACGTATGCACCAGGCGTTCGATGTCATCCGTCCGATCCCGTAGCGGCGGTATCTGGATAAGGTGCGTGGAGAGCCGGTAATACAGATCAACGCGAAACGTATCGGTCATTCCGGCCAGGCTACCCAACGGTTTGTTGGTCGCCGCGATGAGGCGGGCCGTGGCTTTTCGTGGACGGTCATCGCCCAACGTATAATAAACCCCTTCTTGGAGCAGGCGCAACAATTTGACCTGGGATGCCTTGTTGAGATCTCCGATTTCGTCCAGAAACAGGGTGCCCCCGGCGGCACTTTCGATCAGTCCGGTACGGTCCCTTTCCGCACCGGTGTAGGCGCCTTTGCGGTGACCGAACAGCGTGTCCGAGAAGAGTGGATCATCCAGCCCAGATACATCCACGGCAACGAACGCTCCCCGGCAGGCGCTGGCGTCGTGGACGGCGCGGGCGAAAAGTTCCTTGCCCGTACCGGTTTCTCCGAGAATCAGCACCGGCTGGGTGCTGGCGGTGATCGATTGGATATAGTGAAACAGGCCGATCATGCGCGGGTTGCCGGTGACGATCGATGCAAAATGCTCGGGGTGGTTGAGAGATCTGTGAACGGCGATTCCCTTGAGCGACATGACCTCGTTTCGCAGGGAGGAAATTTCCAGAGCGTTGCGCAGAGCGGAGCCGAAGGTCTCGGCGGTGATGGGTTTGACCAGATAGTCGTGGGCACCCAGCTTGAGACATTGCACGGCCATTTCGATGTCGGCGTTGGCCGTGCAGATGACCACCGGTATCTGGGGGTGGGTTTCGCGGAGCTCCGTCAAAACGACCTTTCCCGGCTTGTGCGGCATATTCAGATCGAGAAACACGACGTTTGGCGGGCTGTTTTCAATCACCGGCATCAGTTCCCGGCTGTCGCTCACCGTGGTGATGCGCTTGAAGCCCATGGACTGAAGCAGAAACCCATAGGCATCCAGCTCCGCCGGTTCGTCGTCGACCAGGATGATATGGGTGTTCACATCCGAGAATTTGTGCATGCCTTCACCTTTTCAGAGACGATAGCGGCAACTCTATCGTAAACTGTGCGCCGTCGTCCATATTTTCCGCCCAAATTTTACCGAGCATTTCCACTTCGACGATCCGTTTGGCCATGTAAAGCCCGATACCGGTCCCCGTGGCCGTTCCCTTGGTGGTGAAGTAAGGGGTGAAAATTTTACTCAGCAGGGAGTTCGGAATCCCGCAGCCCGTATCCCGGATCGTGAGAGTAAGGGTATCGTTTTTGACGCGGGCGTCCAGGTCGATCCGGTGGGGCAGATCTTTGCGCTCAATATCCCGGGCTTTTTCCTTGATGGCGTCCTTTGCGTTGGAAATGATGTTTACGAGAACATGGACGAACTCATTGCGGTATCCGAAGATGAACTGCCGCCTGAGCGCTGAAAGGTCGTTGGTTTCGATGGAGATGGCGTTTTGCCGCAGTTGAGGTTTTATCAGCTTCAGCGCGCTTTCGATGGCCTCCTCGATATCGAAAGCCTGCTTGGCCTTGGACGGCCGGAAATATTGCTGGAAATCGTTGATCGTTGCGGACATGAACTGGATCTGAGTGTTGGACTCTCTCACCAGTTTGTCCACAAATTCTCTTGTGATGAAACGGTTGTGGAACGCGCTTGGCAAACTTGCGATATACGTGGATAGGGCATTGAGGGGCTGACGCCATTGATGAGCAATGGCCCTGAGCATTTCGCCCATGGCGGCCATCTTCTGCACCTGACGGAGTTCGTGTTCCGCGTTGGCACGCCGTGAGACATCCCAGACACTGTAAAGGGTCACGGTTTCACTGTCCAGTTGAAGATTTTTAAGACTCACTTCGGCGGGAAATTCGCTGCCGTCGGCGCGTTCGAAGGCCCATTCAAAGGCGACTTGTTCACCGGCCGCAAGCTGCCTGCCGATCTGCTCGAACTTCGTGCGGCTCTCCTGGCCGTCTTGCTGGACGTCCGATGAGAGATCCAGCATGGTCTTGCCGATAATTGAAGCATGGGCGCCGCCAAACATCGTTGTCGCCTTTTCGTTGCACTCAATGAAACGAAAGTCCTTGCTCAGGAGAATGGCATTGGTGGCCACGTTGAACAGGGTCCGGTAGCGCGTTTCGATCTCCTTGCGACGGCTGATTTCGCCGATCAGGTCCTTATCCTTCCCGGAGAGCAGTTCCTTGTGGCGCCGCACGATGGATTCGAAACGCCGTTTGGAGATCACCAGAATAAGGATGCTGCCGATAACCACCACAAGCAGCAGAACGATCAGCACCCCCAGAATCTTGAACACCATCCCCATGGCGAAGAGCATGGCGGTGTTCTTGGCAAGGGTATGGGCCTCTTCCTTGAGTAGCGTGGTGCACAGGAACCAGTCGGCATGGGCCAGACGCTGGAATGAGAGCAGTTTTTCCTCCCCCTGGAAACGATATCCATAGGACCCGGAACCGGCGGCCTCGAAATAGCTCAGCAGCTTTTGCAGGTTTTCACCGGACTCCTGGATTTTGCTTTTCATGGGCAGGCTTTGATCCGGGTGCACAAGAACAGTGCCGTGGCTGTCGATAATAAAAGCGTAGCCGGACGCGCCGATCTTAACATTCATGACGTTTTCCTGAAGCGTGTCCAAAATGATGTCGGCACTGATCACTCCGGCGGACGTCTTGTTGGCGGCCAGTGGGCTGGAGATTGCGATGACCATTTTGTGAGTGGTCATGTCCACATAGGGTGTGGTGAACGCCGTTTGTCCGGCGGAGACCGCCCGTCGGTACCAGGGACGAATCCTTGGGTCGTATCCCTCGGGGGGAACCCAGTCCGCGCCGTCAATCATTGTGCCGTCGGCGAGTCCGATATAGACATCGGAGAAATTCCCCGCACGCATGGCCATTTTAAGCAGCCTTTGGGTCTCCGGCGTATCGGCGATGGCGATTTGCACCACGGCCGCTGCCGTGGCGTCGACAATGCGCATGCGCTGGGAAAGCCATAGGTCAACGGTATTCGCCGCGCTTGCGACGATCCGCTGCTGGTGGTTTTCGACGGTCTTTTCCGTGATCAGCTGGGTGCTGTTATAGGTCACCACGGATAGAATCAGGATTACCGCCAGGCCAATGCCGATCCATATGGAGGTTAGTTTGTGATTCATGAATTCTCATTTTAATTAATCAGTGAAATACGATTTCCCCTGATCTGTCAATGGTGGATGCTCGGAAAAATTGTTTGTTCCATGCGCGAGCCTACATTTTGTTACAATCCGATACGCCCACGCAAAGCATTTCTTTTACCCCTCCCGTATATAGAAACTCAACGATAGCGTCACTGGTGGCAATTGTTCCCAAAACTCTGAACTACAAGCCAGAAATGAAGGGTAAAGGGTGAAGAGCAAAGGGACAATGAACCCTGAACTTGGAACTCAGAACCATAACCATGAAAAAAGGAGACAGGAAATGAAGAAAAAATGGATCATCACGATTGGCTTGGTTGGTATTTTATTGATGGGCGGTATCGTCGCCTGCAAACACGGTTGCCACCCCGGCGGCTTTGATGAGTTCGATCTGGATGCGATCACGGGCCGCATCGAATCCCGGCTGGACCTGACCGAGGACCAGAAAACGAAGCTGGACACGGTGGCCGCCGAGATCATGGAGAAAGCCAAGGAAATGCATGCTGATCGGGATGCCCGCCTGAAAGAGCTGGCCGATGTGGTTCGCCAGGATAGCATCGATACAGCGGTGGTCGACGGGATGATTGATCAAAAAATGGTGCAAATGCGGGAAATGGTGGATTTTGTGGTGGAGCGCTTGGTTGCGTTGCATGGCGAATTGACACCCGAGCAGCGGGAAAGGATCGCCACACACATTGAGGCGCACGCAAACGAAGGGTGCCGGTTCGGGTTCCGCTAATCGGAAAGCTTTATGGCGGTGGTGCGGCCATCATGGCGCCACCGCCTGAAATATGTGGTATGGTGTTTACGAACTAAAGCAGCGTTTCGCCTTTTTCGAAGAACACTATGGAGGGAATAACCATGGCCTGGACGATACTGGTGGTTGACGATGACGAAAAGCTCAACCAGCTTCTCAAACGGTTTCTGAAGGACTACGGTTACGAGGTCTTTTCGGCCGTGGATGCCGATGAAGGCCTGAAAAAAGTGAGGACCGTGTTGCCGGATTTGATCATCCTGGATGTGATGTTGCCCGGTATGAACGGTTTCGACATTTGCAAGCGTATCCGCGAATCGAGCAGTGTGCCCATCATCATGCTTACCGCCAGGGGCGATGTCATGGACAAGGTCGTTGGTCTTGAACTGGGCGCCGACGACTATCTGCCCAAGCCCTTCGAACCGCGCGAACTGGTGGCGCGCATCCAGGCCGTGCTCCGTCGGATCCAGAATCGCGGCACGGATCGCTGTCGTCGATTCGGACCCTTGACCATGGATTTTCACAGACGGCTGGCGCTGATGGACGATCGGGAAGTGGATCTGACCACCAGTGAGTTCGACGCCCTGGAGCTGTTGGTGCGCAATGCGGGCCGGGTGCTGGACCGGGATGAGATCATGCAGACTCTGCGCGGTATCGACAGCGAGCAGTTCAACCGTGTCGTGGACATCACCATGAGCCGTGTGCGTCAGAAGCTGGGCGACGATCCCAAACACCCACAATTTATCAAAACCATTTGGGGCACCGGATACCTGTTCGTGGCCCGGGAGTCGACCGATGACCCTGCGGCGGATTAAACGGCTTTATAATTCCGTCTTCACCCGGTTGCTTTTAACCATTCTGGCCGCCGGTATGGCCATCACCTTCATCGTGATTGCCGGATTTATCGTTATCCGTGCCCATACCGAATCGGCCTTTGAACGTAACCTTAAGGTTTATTCCGATTATCTGCTCAGTGATTTGGGCGATCCGCCGGATGAGGCACGCGCCAGGGAAATTTCCCGTCGGACGGGCCTGGCGATTCGGTTCGAGCATCCCGAGAATACTTGGCAGGCCGGAGTGCTGCCACGCTATTTCAACCTTAAGCATGCCTGGGTCCGCAATCATCCATCGGGGATGCGGATGGGCAGTTCCAAAGGGTATCATTTTCTCCAGTTGGAGCACGCCGGCGGCACATTACTCTTTGTCGCGTCCATGAGCACAGAGCACGGTGAGCATGCCATCGGTATTCTGGCTGTCATGGCTTTGATCATGGCCGGCGTTCTGGCGGCGGCCTATTTTTATCTGCGTAAACTTCTCGGCCCCTTGCGTACTCTCAAGGCCGGTGTGGATGAAGTGGGTGTGGGGCGGCTTGACCACCGCATTCCCGAAAACGGTCGTAGCGAGCTTCGCGATCTGGCCCGGGCCTTCAATGCCATGGCCGACCGCCTTTCCCGGCTGATGAAAAGCAAGGAGCAGTTGCTGCTGGATGTCAGTCACGAATTGCGGACGCCCATCACCCGCATGAAGGTCCAGCTGGAATTTCTCGAAGATGTTGACGCGCGGGAATCCTTGCGCGGCGATGTGGCGGAAATGGAAAGCATGGTGGCCACCTTGCTGGAATCGGCCCGCATGCGGCATAACGCTACGGCTCTAACCCTGAAGGCCATCAACCTGGCCAAGGTGGCCCGTTCCCTGGCAACGGATTTCAGGGATCGCCCGCCATTTGTCCAACTTGGGCCGCTGGTGGAAAACCCGGTGATGGTCGACCCTGAGAAGATGCGCATGGTCCTGCGCAATCTTTTGGACAACGCTCTCAAGCATACCCCCGACAGCGGTCCGCCGGTGATGTTGTCCATGGAGGCCGAAGCCGATGGGCTGAATATTGTCGTCGCCGACCAGGGCGAGGGCATTCCGGAGTCGGCCATGCCCCACCTGTTCGAGCCCTTCTATCGTCCGGACACATCGCGCAGCCGCAAGACCGGCGGATATGGCCTGGGCCTGAGTCTGTGCAAGGCCATCGTCGATGCCCATGGGGGTATGATCGATTTGACCAGCACGGTGGGGAAGGGAACGCGAGTGGTGGTGACGATACCCCAAGCACTGTGATTTTCTATATATGACAGGTGTCTTTTGCACCTGGTTCCCACGCTCTGCGTGGGAACCCATACCCCTTTTCAATATAAACACGGCGCTCCCACGCGGAGCGCGGGAGCGAGATGAATGCCTGTCGGGAACGCTTTTGTGGAACTCAGTAACCAAGCGAACCCTTTGTAAAAGGATACGGTATGTTTGACTTGCCGAGAACCGTCTTCAACACGCTATTCATGGTTGCCGGGTCGTTATCGAAGCCGCCGTGTGAAGTGCTCATGGTGTCGGCATTCTTTTTGTCGGGTCCGTCACTGTAGTGAAAGAACAGGTGCGCGGGATTCAGTTTTTCCAGTTTTTTGCTGTAAAGCTGCATTCCCAAGAGCGATTCGGGCGGATCGATTTTCTCCTCGAACGCACGGGAAACCAGATAGAGCAGGGACTTTCGATAAACGTGGCCTACGTGATCATCCAACTCAAGCTTCTCATTGAGATTGTACACGTGCATCCGCTCCACACCGAATTGCCCCGATCCAAGTGTTGGCAGATAGGACTTTCTGAATAAGTCAACGGTTCCTGCCGGCGCAAGCAGGTTGACCGAAGCAAGGCGTAGTTTGACTTTCTGCAGCGCCAGGGCATCGAGCAAATGGGCGTGAAGGATGCCGCCGGTGCTGTGGCCCACAAGATGGATCTTTTTGGGTTTCGCGGCAGGCGCGTCGAATGCTTCGAGGAACGCCATGAGGGTTTGCGTGCCCGGGCTGTTTTTGTTGGTGAACGCCAGCGCGGCGTCGGATTTCATTTCTCGCCACAGCGCGCGGCCGGGTCTGCGTGTTGCTTTCTCGATCAATCGGTCGACCCAGTCGCTGAATCCTCCGGCACGCTCTTCCACGACGGTTTTCTTGCCCAGGATAACATCCTTGAGTTCTTCCAGCAGGCCGGTGTCATACATGAAGTGAAAGGGATAAATGCCGTTGTTCTTGAATGTGTCGCGCATGGCCGCGATACGGCCGGCGGAGGCGGTGATGCTGTTCAGACCACCGTGTGCGTAGATGAGAAGGTGCTGGTATTTGTCGCTTTGGGCGACGAGTTTCGCCGTTTCCTTGACATCGTCCAGATTGCTCCAGTACTTCCCTCTGTTATCGAATTGTCCATCGTCGATATGCACGAAGTGACCGGCGATTTCGTCGCGCCGGGGATGTTTGCCGGCAGACGACAGCCCTCCTTTCATGGAGGCGTCTGTGGAAATACTTCTCCGGGAATAGATGGAAGGCGTCGGCAGGGCGATCTGGACAACCCATGCATCATTTACGTTATCCATCCAGTCTTCGTAACTCCAGAGCCCGATGCCGTTTTTCCCCCAATCAGTACCCCAGGAGTTCTGCACGAAGAAGCCATTGTCGTTATAGCCGACAATGGCAAAGGCATGACCGCCCAGTTCCTTTTTGCGGTACGGAATCCGGCCACTCTTTCTGGGGGACATCCAGCCGGCATGGACAACGGCCGACGCATATACGGCGCCTGTTTCATTGAGGGCCGCATGCATGTCGACGATGTTTTTCCGGATGCGATAGTAAGCGCCGATGGTGTGTGCACGGGCATCCTTGGCGCGCTCAATGGTCAGGGTCGTATCTTTTGCTTCGTACGGCCACAGCGCTTCACTACAAACCCCCATGTGATACCAACCCTTGATCGCGCCTCGGCAGCTCGATCCTTCGTATGCTTCACCCTCCCATTCATCGTAGTGTTTGGCCATTTCGTACAGCATTTTTGCACTGACTTTTCCATCACGTTTCTGTTGATGGTGCAGGAGATTGACGACGGCGGCCAGGCCAAAGCCGGTACAGGCACCTTCCGTGCCCTGATCAAGAATGTGAATACAAGGAGGGGGTTCAAGCACTGGTTTGAGCGGCGCCAGGGTCGGCTGGTACCAGCGATCACGGTAGTCAGGCACGTCAGGTAGAGCATCTAATTTTATAGCCCTGAACTTGTCGGTCTTTTTTGCCATGATTTCCTCCTCTGCTAAAGTTTGCTAAATTTTACTAAGCTGCAATACGCAGTAGTACTTCCACGAGAGAATTAACGACGGATTTTCGCTGCAACGGGAAAACCCTATTGAAATTACTGTCCAGCGCAGCTTTTGCAACAGCCCGGCGAACATCGGAGAAGGCAAAACCATTACGGCCATCGACAGCATGCCGTCGTGTTGGCGCCTTCTCCATCCGGCAGGCATAGATCCAGACCACGGTTGTCGCCAACATGCAAAAGTGAAGGTGATTGCTGACGGCCTGCGGGTGCCGAGTTTGAGTGTCGGCACTGCCGATGTCACGCTTCAGTTCTTTGAAAAAAGCTTCGATCTTCCATCGGGCGCCGTAATACTCGACAATTTGCTGCGCCGATAAAGTTAAATCGGTTGAATAGAGCGCTACCCACTGGGTTTGGCGGTAGACCCACACCACCTTGATCGCGCAACGGATTGTCTTGAGCATAAGAACCCGGTCATAGGCGACTATGGTCCGGTCGCGGCCATATAGATTGACGGTGTATTCTCTTGCCAGGGATTTAAATCGAACGGCCAGCGACGTAGCGTTGCCGATATTTTTTCCATATTTCCGGGGACGTCCCGGTCGACTGGAATGTGGACCCGGCAGTTCAAACAAATTGTTGTTCGATCTAAGCCTCGATATCATATTAACCCATATGCCCAGTTTGCCGTGCAACGGTTTCCAAAGACCATTATTACCGAACCATGAGTCCGTGACGATTACCACCTTAATACGGTGAAAGGTTTCGGCAATTTCCGCGATCATCTCTGCGGCCATGGCAAGCTTGCTTTTGAATGCCAACGTCACTCCATGGCTGCGGTTGATACGTTTAATGCTTTTTTTCAAAAGATAGAACCGGTAGCTCAAAGGTAGACAGGCCCACCGTCCTTTGATCTTTTTTAACAGCCCCACGGCAACGATGTTTTGTGCCCATGGATATCTGGATTGGTTCTGCTTGGCGGCGTGATCGAAAATTTTGTCGCAGCCAAATATTTTCTTTCCCGTTTTTGGATTGATACAATCGTCAAGGGCTATCAACAACATGCCATCGGTCAACGGCTCCGGTATCGTTTTCCACAGCGTTTGCCATAACCGTGTCCAAGGAATTTTTGGAGAGGCCATGAACGTGTAGAACTTTTTCCTTTTTATCCAATCAAATCCGAACACCGTTTTGAGACATCGGAGGATATTGGATGTTTTTGACGATGTAAACGGAATGATGATGGCAATGACCGTGTATACGAACCAAACACTACGTTCCTGGGCTTTCCCCGATTGTGGGAATTGGCTTTTGAGTTTTTTGAGAATGTCGTGTAGTATAAACATGCGAGGCCTCCAGGTTTTGGTGTTTTTTTCGTGGTAGAAGAAACATACCACAACCTGGCCTCGCAAGCAACATTAACATTCCGTATTTATTAGCTTTTTTACGTTTTCCCCCGAAGTCTTGGAGAATATTTGCAATGATATCAATAGGTTACGGCGCGCCCAAAAATTCGTAACTTATTGATATCATTGATTATTCTGAATTCAGTCATAAGTTCATCAGTGCGCTAGTGGCTATAAAAAACGGGAAACTTCAGTTTGTGAAAGGCGACGGCAATCTATTCGTCTATTCCATAAAATGGCTCAAATCTGAAGAATAGAGGAGCACTTCTTGAGTGTTACTAAATTTGTTCATTTGTTTTTAAAGTTATCCGATTCGTTCTAAAAAATTGCACAGTAATTTTTCTACGTCCAACACATATGCTCTATTATGTTTGTTTTATTCGTGAATCCAAATGCCAAAGGACTGAAATTTATTTGAAAACCACCATTGCTTTGCTGCTTTGTACTTAAAATTTTTGCTTCCTGCCTGGCTTTGAAGAGGGGCTGATATATTCCCATTTTTGTAGCACTTTGCCTTAAATGAGGTGGTTTCAGGTACAATAGCTGCTATATGTCCGTAAAGGTCCAATAAACCACATCTTCACAGATCCAACACGTCATGGCAATATACCCTTCAAAAAAAGGAGGGCGCCACATGCCAAAAGATTTCGATCAGCAAAGCGACCAAGGAAGACGAGAATTTTGGGAGAGCCATCTTGAACAATGGGAACAAAGCGGCCTGAGCCAACTCGCCTATTGCCGTCAACACCATCTCAAATCTCATCGGTTTTATTACTGGCGACGACGGATTTTAAAAAAGCAAACGAATGTTTCGTTTTTGCCCATAAGACTTTCCGCCAATCCAATGCCTCATCCGCAAACCGTTCGCGTTCTCATGCCAAACGGATGTTCCATTGAGATAGAAGGGCTGGATGGCTCGGAACAATTAACCCGTTTGGTTAATCTCGTGGCAGGTTTATGATGCTGCCCGATTACCCGCAACAGGTCTATCTGGCCGTTGGCGATACGGATATGCGCAAGTCGATCAATGGGCTGTCAGTTTTGGTCGAGCAGGCCATGAGACATAATCCTTTTACCGGCGACATGTTCGTTTTCTGCAACCGGCGCCGCAACATGATTAAAATTCTTTACTGGGATCAAAACGGTTTTGCCTTATGGCACAAACGACTTGAGAAGCAGCGATTCCATTGGCCCACGTCAACAGACGAAGTCGTTTCTCTTGAGACGAAGGAGCTCGAGTGGCTTCTTGCCGGCCTGGATTATACGCACGCACATAGCCGTTTAAACTACCGTTTCGCAAGCTGAAAAAATAGCATTTTACATCGTTTAAGCATTTACAATTACAGTCAGTTATGATACTTAACGGGCATGACTTCGGAACTGATAAACTTGCCTGAAGACGCCCAGTCCTTAAAGCAGATCGTTTTCTCTCAAAAGCAGCAGATCGAGTATTTAGAGGAGATGAACCGGCTGCTGAAGAACGAGCTGTTCGGTCGCAAAAGCGAAGTCATCCCTACTGTCAATCCCAACCAGCTTCAGTTGTTCGCCCCGGATAAGCCTGTTGAACCGATTCAAAACGATGACGAAATCGTCGTTCCAGAGCATACCCGTAAAAAATGTGGCCGCAAGCCATTGCCCGAGGAACTGCCGCGAGTCGAGGTTATCCACGATATCTCTGAAGACGAGAAACGTTGTGCGTGTGGCGCGGAATTGAGCCGAATCGGCGAAGAGATCTGCGAGAAACTCGATTACGTTCCGCCCAAGATTCGGGTGATTCGTCACGTTCGCCCCAAATATGCCTGCAAGGCTTGCGAAGGCGTCGAAGACGACGGCCCCACGGTCAAAATCGCACCACCGGCAAAACAACTGATTCCCAAAAGCAACGCCACCGAGGGTCTGCTGGCGCACGTCGCCACATCGAAATTTGCCGATGCGATTCCCCTGAACCGCCAACAAAAAATATTCGGCCGCCTGGGTGTCGATATCTCAAAGTCCACCATGGCCAACTGGATGATCGAAGCCGCCGGTTGCAGTCAACCGATCATCGAACTATTGCAACAGGAAATTCGAAGCGGGCCTGTGATCAATATCGACGAAAGCCCATTTCAAGTTCTCCAGGAACCGGGACGCAACAATACCACAAAGTCGTATATGTGGGTATTTTGCGGCGGACCGTTGGGCGCCCCCGTGGTGCTATATCAATACCATCCAACCCGTAGTGGCAAGGTGGTGCACGATATGCTGGACGACTATACAGGCTACGTTCAAAGCGACGGTTACAGCGGCTACGATCAGCTTTCCCAAAAAGAGGGTATTACTCATCTTGGATGTCTGACGCATGCCCGGCGTAAATTCGTCGAAGTGAACAAGGGCCGCAAGCGTGGCAAGCAAAAAACATCCAAGAACCTTGCCGACGAAGCATTGGAATATATTGGCGCGCTGTACGACATCGAACGATATGCTCGGAAAAACGATCTCTCATATGAGCAAATATTTGAATTGCGGCAGGAGAAGTCCGAGCCGATCCTGGATAAATTCAAGACCTGGCTGGATACCTATCATCCGCAGGTTCCTCCCAAAGGCCTGCTCGGCAAGGCTATCCAATACACCCTGAATCAATGGGACAAACTTGTTGGCTATACCGAAGCCGGATTCCTGAAACCCGACAACAATGTTGCCGAAAATGCCATTCGGCCGTTTGTGGTGGGCCGAAAAAACTGGCTGTTCTCGGGAGCGCCCAGGGGGGCCGAAGCCAGTGCCACCTTTTTCAGTCTGATCGAAACTGCAAAGGCCAATGGTCTGGAGCCGTACGCCTACCTACGCTACCTGTTTGCCAAATTGCCTTTTGCCGAAACGCCGGAAGATTACCAGGCTCTCTTGCCTAAAAATCTCGACAACGATACGCTGTCGCAAGTTCTTTTTCCAAGTTAACCGACTCCGCGTCCGGTTCAAAATATTTTTACCCACACTGTGAGCGCACCATGACAAATCTGGTGACGCTTGTTAAGGTGGGGTCTATTGGACCTTTACATATGTCCGGGCCTGTTGGTGGTAACTCGTTTTGCGCATACGATGACAATTTTACCATTGTTTGCCGCTGATTGAGCCTTATCAATACTAAATGTTCTCACCCATCCAAAGTCAGTTCCGAAATCATATAGCCAATCATGTAAGGAGTTTGCACTAAGCTCAACTACAGTATTCCCAAATAAAACCGGAACTTCATTTCCTTTATCCAGCTCTATAATTGATTTTTGTTTCCACCAGACACGTGGTATATATGCTCCAGAAAGATAACAGAAATCATAGGCGTATATATTGCAATAGGTTGTTTGCCCTTTGCATAAATATCTTATACTGTTATCAACATTAATCCAATTTATAATCTTTCCTATCTGTTCAATCTTTTTTTTAGTACTGTTAGCTGTTCTTCTTGGTCTGTTCGGTTCTCCTAAAGGGTGTGCTCTCCCTCCGTCTCTATCTCTTGTGACTAATGTGTTATTTTCTTTAAGGTGAACCGCAGTTATTGAACTTGCCCTTAACGGTTCGATGAAACCTTCTTCTTTCACAAGATATTTTGAATGCACATACCCTTCAAGTTTATATCCGGTCAAAATAGTATGAATATACCACCATGGAGAATGCTTTTCGTGTAATTTGTTAACATTTTGCCCTTCAGGAAGAACCGCAAGTCGATTTGATTTAGTCACTTTTGGTGTCGAACGAATGTTCAAATTTTTTGCTGTTACTTTGTAGTTTATCATAATTGATCTTTCTTACGGTATACGGGTTTATGAATATTGATTGGAAAAAGAAATCGCACTGCAAAATTGCTTCTTTGAAATGGTGATTTTCGGCCCGGAAAATTCGCTGAATTGTAAACAATTATTAGATAATAATGCCATGAATGGGTTCTATCTCACCATCCCATCCTATGTCGCAAAAAACAGGAGGTGCTTCTCATCCTCTTTATAAATATTATTGTTTCAAAATTGGTTTGCTGCGTAGATCAAGAATTAATCCAAAAAGAACGGATAAAGATAAGGGTGTTAATGTCTGGGTGCATGTGATTGCTATCATTTTGATGTTTATTATCCATAAAGATACTTAATCGGATTCTCATTTGCTATAATCCAGAACGTAGTCTCCCCAAGAGTTGCCCTAAGGTCGATTGACAACCGCTTTTCTGAGTATTTCTCGCTTTCAACCATATAAAAATCCGAGCCAAACAATACCTTTCGCAATATACTCTGATCTTCTAACAACACTTTAAGAAATGGAGTATTTTCTTGATAATTGTTAATGGTCGTGATAAACTGAGCCAAAAATGGTCGTTTAAGATTGAGCCACCCATCGTGGTGGAAAATGCTTAATGTGAGCATTTTTCACTAAGAACTAATCAGGAGGTTCAACCTTTGAAAAAAAGGAGACCATTTTGGATATTCTCACTTTGCACCGCAAGGGACTGACCCAGCGAGCAATTGCCAGGAAGCTTGGCGTCAGCCGTAACACCGTTAAAAAATACATTGATGATCCGGAGTTGATCCTTGCCCCAGCAGAACCCAGGCGGCGCAGAAGCCTGCTTGACCCATTTAAGGACAATATAGACGCTTGGCTTTCCGAAGACGACTATACGGCGACCTGGATTTACGACAGACTGGTCAACATGGGGTTTACCGGAAGCTACGAAATCGTCAAACGCCGGGTAGCCCAACTAAAGGGGCAACACCAAAAGGTTGCCTACATGCGATTTGAAACAGAGCCCGGCTACCAGGCACAGGTAGATTTTGCAGAGTTTCAGGTTGAGCATGCCGATGGAAACGTCGAGAAATTATATCTCTTCTCAATAATTTTGGGCTACTCTCGTAAAATCTATGCAGAGCTGATTAGACACTGCGACCTGACGACTTTTCTGGATTGCCATATCCGGGCCTTCGACTACTTCGGCGGCGTGCCCACCGAAATTTTGTATGACCGGATGAAAAATGTCTACATTGGTCGGATAGCGGGACGAGACAAATTCAACGATACATTGATCGGTTTTGCTCTGCATTACGGGTTCATCCCACGGGTGGCACCAGCCTATGCGGCTTGGGTGAAGGGAAAGGTCGAGAGACCTTACACCTTCATCCGTGAGGGCTTTTGGCGCGGCTATGGATACGCTTGCCTCGAAACAGCCAACAAAGATCTGAACCGTTGGTTACGAATAAAAGATCAGCGGATACATGGCACCACCCACGAAGTCGTCGCTGACCGTTTTGAAAGAGAACAACCACATCTTAGCCAGTTACCACGACAGCCTTTCGATACTTCCTACAGGATCTTCAGGAAAGTCCATAAGGATTGTACGGTTAGATTCGAAGGCAATGGCTTTGTTGTCCCGCACAAGCTGGTGGGGAAAACCGTTGTTCTGAGAGTTAAGGAATGTACCCTGCGGATCTTTGACGATAACCGTCTGGTCGTCATTTATACAATCCCTTCGTCCAAAGGTAATCTTGTTCAAGACAAGCGCTTTTATGCGGAACTGAAAAAGGACCGTGAGATGAACCGGCGCAAATACGCTCATCCTAAGCAGGGTAAGGGCCGCGCCAAATGCACCATCAGCCCGAATAAGCCCCTGTATGACATACCGGTGGATATCCGCCCGATTGATACCTACGAGCAGTTCGCACAGGAGGTACAATTATGACGGACACATTGGTGGCCAATCGCATTGAAGCCAATTTGACCAGGCTGCGTTTGCCCAGGATACGGGAGATCCTGGACAGTATCGTTAAATCCGCCGAGCAAAACAGCCAAAGCTATCTCAGCTTTTTGGATGACTTGCTTGAGGAAGAAGTGGCGCAGAAGGAACAACGCCGGATTGAAACGGCCCTGAAGATATCAGGATTACCGTTCACAAAGGGTATTGATGAATTCGATTTTACCTTCCAGCCCAAACTGGATCGTAGGCGTGTCATGTCGTTATTTGATCTGACATTCATTCGCCAAAATGGAAATGTCATTTTTCTTGGCCCTCCCGGTGTTGGCAAGACGCACCTGGCTGTATCTTTGGCTTTAAAAGCCTGCCAAGCGGGTATGAGCATCTATTTCACAACCATGGCGGACCTGATCGTCAAACTGAAGAAGGACCATGAAGCGGGGCGTCCCGGCAAGGGGCGAAGCTACTATAAATCCTCACTTGTGATCGTGGATGAGGTTGGGTACACGCCCATCGACCGACAGGAATGCAATCTGTTCTTTCAGTTTGTAGCCACCCGCTATGAAAAGGCCAGTACCGTAATCACGTCTAACAAGGCCTTCTCCGATTGGGCGGAATTGCTTCAGGATCAAATCATCGTCACTGCGATATTGGATCGTCTCCTTCACCATAGCGTAGTGATAACGATCAATGGAAACAGCTACCGTTTGAAGGGGAAAAATATGGAGGAATCAATAAATGCCATTCAGTAGATAGGGGCGTGTGGCTCATTTTTAACGACCCAAATTGGCTCAGTTCTTCGCGACCGTTGACAATAATTGAATATTGTGTATGAAATATCAGCATACAAGTTCGGATACATTCCACTTCGCATTAAATCAATAATTTTAGTCAGCCAAGTTGGATTATCGACGTTTCGCTCCTCATCAAGATGTCGCCTCCATTCTCCAATACCACCGAAGTGCCCTAAACAAATCCTTAGATTTGGATGTGCAGCCGTTACTTTTCTGTAATTGTTTGGGTCAGCAAGTGAATGAGCCTTTTCCTTGCTTATATCCTTAGAATTAACAGATCCGGGCGAGCAATGGGCTAACAAAGGAATATTTTTTTGAACCATATAAGGGTAAATCTCTTCCATCAATATTTTGTCATCTGGACCATATCCTAATGTTGGATATATTTTTACACCTTTGAAGCCATCTTTTTCTACCAGTGTTGCTAATCTATCTAACGAACCTGGTCTTCTGGGATCAATATGCGCGAAAGGTATTACAACGTTCTTGTACTTACCTAAATCAGGCGATTCAAATTTTGGTCTCCATGAAAATCATATGATTTATAATGCATTGCGCCATGATGACCTCCCAAAATTTGAAACCCGTTGGGTTTGCCGATCTCACCGCATTTACGGCGTTGGATGTCTTCCCGCATAGCCTACTATAGCGGAAAGACACCCGCCTTGTATATGCGGCAAGCTCGACAATCGCCTAATTTAGGACTTAGTAGAATTTGCTATTTCTGCGAGTTCGTTGTGTTGATTTTCAATATCTTCCTTAATTTTCCCGGCTCCCATATATGCCATATCCATAGGCAATATGATGAACTTTGTCCCAATAGGGTAATATCCTATTAAGGTTTTTAGGTTGTCTTCCTGCTTTTTTCGGTATGCAGCCTTTATGAATGCTGCATATCGATGAACTTTATCATTTTTTGTCCAAGGCACAATCAACTTCATTATCCCCATTAACATCCAACGAAATGGTCCAAACCTGGCAACTGGAACAAGAAACAGAGGGAAATATCCATTGGGGATGTTCTCATGGGTGAATATGTGATTATGGCAGTTGTATATGATTCGGCTACTCATTATAATTCCTTTGATTATAGCTTGTGAACATGTTTTGATTGATATTTATAAATAGTTGGTTTTATTTACCACGAAAAAGAAGTCATGATTAGCCAACCTGGCTGGTTTATTTCTTTATATCTGATTTCTGATTCACCATTTGGAAGTGGCTGGCCTTCCTCGATACCGTCACCAAGAGTTTTAACATTTGTATTTACACAATATGCAACGCCTATATTCCAAGATGATTTTGTTTCTCCACTTCGTTTAAAACCAACCATTCCACCTAATGCATATGCACCTATTAGGCTGCCACCAGAACTATCAGGCTCAACTCCTAAAAATGGACCTAATCCGATTGTATGATCAGCAATTTTGAAAGGGAAAAAATAATGAGTTTCAAGCATTATTTTTGCTTGTCTGTTGTGTTCTTTATTAACTCTTACAACGCCAGCTTCAACACTGGCGTCATCAACTCTATCTTCTCCATATTTAAATGATAATGCTAGGCCAACTCCAAAATTTATTCCTGCAAATTGTGTTTCATAAGTATTTGTTATTCTTTCACCGTCATCTAACCCATCTGCATAAGTCGTTGCACTAATAAGTACGAAAATAGAAACTATAATCTGAGTTTTTATTATAGAATTCAATTTCGTCACTCCTATTGTTAAATTTTAAGGGCATGTATAAACAGTAGCGTAATATATGTCATCATCAACTCTCTGTGAAAATGACAAAGTCCTATCGTATGTACTTTTCCCAGATAAATACCATTCTGTTATGCTATGTAATTCCAAGATGAAATGCCCTTTATCCTTTTTTATGATTTTGAGTTTGGTAACCATAAACCTATCCTTGGTCAAGGTGGCTCATGGCCTGCTTCAGCGACGTTTACCTGTAGAGATATATGCATCTTCAATTGACTTCGTCGCTAACGCTCTTTGCATCAGTTCTTTTGCGTCACTTAAATAAGCGCAATCTCCTACAATAACGGGATAGTGATCATTTCCAGGAAGCTTTAGCCCGATCCAAGCATTGAGCGTTTTGTCTTCAGTATTTATCTTATCTGCAAATTGTTGGGCAGCATACCTGTTCTTATAAGATCCTACTATAACCCAGTACTTTTGAGGTTCTTTCCCATATCCGAAAAACGCTCCGATGCCGGATTGAATTTGTTGTAAAGTATCTTTTTTCGAAGTTACATCCGGGTCAACGGGACTTATTTTTTTGTTGGCGAAATAATCTGTCTGTGCATAAGCAATCGGAATAAAGAGATCGTATAATACAAGCGAATCAGTTTTATTACCACCAGACCAAGTAGTAATCATTGCTGGTGCAGCGACGGCAAGAGCGACTACCTTGATACGCTTTTGTTCATCAGAGAGCCATGCAACAAAAGCTCCTAAAAACATCAAGATTGGTGTGAGCAATCCGTAGCCGACTTTATACGCCAATATCTGATCCGCTGTTAAATTAGCTGCGTTGGCTACGACATTCGCATAATCTTGACCTAAAAACTTTACAAATACAGCAGATAAGCCTCCAAGAGATCCCAGTATTGCCTTTTCAATGTTTGACATATACACCCCCTTCACAAAAAAGAGGCCACCTTCAAAACTGGTCTGATTTGGCGAAATAGTTTTACGCCTCCTCTATGACGGTTGGTTGCCTTAGTTTTTAAAATGCCAATATCATGGCACAAATGCTTATAGCTACCGACCTCAGGAAGAGACAATCTATCCGCTTGAAAGCATTGATATATTGCCGGAATAAGTACGAACTAATGGAACGTAATTCCCTTATGGCGAGCCTAATCGGACTTCCTATAATTCCGACCAAATCATAGCCAAAGGATGGTGGCCATCATATTGTATGGTTTTAAACCGGTTCGTCTTTCTGAAGCATCGTTCAGTTTCGAACTTAATTTTTGTGCTTGTTGATCGCCAAATTCAATGGAACGAAATTTTCTGATTAAATTGAAGCGAATTTCTATTTGTCAGAATCGATGATAGCCAAAGGGTGCGCTACGCGCGTCGATTAGATTGGGTTTTCTAAGGCATGAGCAGGAAGGCTTGAATAAAATGAGGGGAACAGCGTTTTGGTTGCTGCTCCCCTCCGACATTTTACTCAATGCCTCCTGCACCCGGCTATCCCTTGGCAGGTTGCTCCCCAGCAGAGCCTGCCTCCGTTTCGCCGGGCAAATCGGATCGAATGGTTAAAACTTCATTTTTTGCTGACTGACCACGGATAACTCGTCCCTTATTCGGTTGAGCACATTCAAGATAGCGGTTAACACCAGGGCTTCCAATTTCTGACTGATCTCTTCGGCGGTCGGTTGAGTTTTCATATTTTCTCCTTTTTAAAAGATTTCAGATGCTGCCAATCGGACATGTTCCGCATTGACGGTTTGGTCATGGTTCATGGAAGCGGCCACCAGGGCGCCGCGAGCCAGATGATTGGCTTTTCTGAAGATACCGCCCGAGCCTTGGTGAATGGCCGTGATGGCATCGTCCTCGAACAACATCCGGTCTATTCCGGTAATGGAAAGATGATGCTGAAGATACACTCGCATTTGATCTTTTTTTGCACCGATGAAATGACTCTTTGCCACCACCCGCGATGCCAGGGGCAAGCATCCCGGGTATCTCAAGTTATCGATCAAATGGGTTTGACCGGCCAGCACGATGGGCAGGTAGGGTTTGGAGTCCATCTCAAACTGGCAAAGGGTGTGCAACTCCACAAATACTTCTAATCGCAGCAAGGACGCTTCGTCGATGATCAGAACTGTCTTTTGTTTTTTGCCGTGGATCTCCAAGACTTCTCGTTTGATTCGATCGGTCATGGCCGCACGGGAGGTGCCGGCAGGTTTCATCCCTAACTCTACCATGATTAACCGGTACATTTCCAAGATTGAACCGGATGTAGCTGTAACGTAGATCAGCTTGTACTCGGACGGATGCAGACCATTGAGCAGATAGCGGATGGCAGTAGATTTGCCGGCGCCGATCTCACCGGTGATCAAATAAATCGCACCCAATCCCAGGCTGTAATCGAAACGGTTTTTGGCCGCTGTAAGTTGATCTGTTTCGATAATATCCTTCACGGCGATATCCGCCGTGAAAGGCTCTTTGGTAAAACCGAAAAACGGCATGTAAGTCATTTCCATAACCCGCCTCCTTGATAGTCGGCTTTCTGATCCGTCTCGAGTTGCGGGTTGACGTTCTTGTCCCGCTTGACCCGGCAATTGACATGCAGATCCACGGGAACCAGCAAACCGTGCGAGGTTTGGTTGAGAAATACCTCGGCTACTTTTGGCTCGCATTGGTGATATAAAACTCTCACCCGTTTACCGATCAAGGCCACCGGCGCTTCGAACAGGTTGCCGTTGAGCGTGATGGTTCGATCCTTGGCAACGGTTCGGTAGACGGCGGTACGGAAATGGTCTTTAAGATTTTTGGGCGCCTTACGAATGCAGGCAAGGTTTTGACTGAAGCGATCAAATGGCGTCATGCCGGTGGCACTGTGAGTACGCTGGTGATAGGTTTCCAGCCAAAGGGTGAAGGATCGGTTCAATTGTTCCAACGACGAAAGCTTCGCCTCGGGCAGGAACGATCCGCGAACGGTTCTGAAAAATCGTTCTATTTTTCCTTTTCCCTGTGGCTTGTACGGCCTTGCATGGATCAAGGCAATGGATAGCGACGCACAGGTAAATTCGAGTCCATGACTGCGATACGCCGAGCCGTTGTCCACATACAATTTTCTTGGCAATCCGCGTTTGGTCAGAGCATTTTCGAAGGCCTCCATGAAACAGACCAGATTTTCCGACAGGTAGAATTGGCCATGCACAATCAACCGTGAACGATCATCGATAAAGGCGATCAGATAGGTCTTGCGTAGCCTCAGGTTCACCGTCACCTTGGGGCCGTGCATGACATCGCTTTGCCAGATGTCAT
The DNA here is from genome assembly GCA_963668455.2 of uncultured Desulfosarcina sp. Lineage (GTDB taxonomy): Bacteria > Desulfobacterota > Desulfobacteria > Desulfobacterales > Desulfosarcinaceae > Desulfosarcina. The sequence continues at coordinate 109,215 of CAXXOY010000001.1, read as the reverse complement.
TGACCATCTCGGCTTCAAATTTTCTGCGGTCCTCTGCTTTGGGAGATCGATCCATCAGGCCATGTAAATGAAACAGCCGATAGATCGTGGAAAGGCCGGTTGATGCGGGAACCAGTGTCTGTCGCTTGAGACTTTCCAGAAGCATCGGCACCGGGGTCGCCATTTGACTGCGTCTGGCGGCAAGAACGATATTGATCGTTTCGTCGTCCAGTTTTCTGGGCACGCCCCGGTCGCCTCGTTTTCCCGGATACAACGACTCGATACGACCGCCGCTCTTCCGGAAGCGTCGAATCCAGCGATAAATTGTATTCTCGCTAATTCGTGTTCTGCCGGAATGGGGGATCGCCCACTTTCGTTCGCACTTCTCCCGCAACAATCGCCGTTTCTCGTTTTTTGCCAGGTGAGTGGTGCCGACAAAATCGTGAATCACTCCGAATCTGAAAGCGGCGATATCCTTATCCTTGTTTTCCGTCATGCAAACCTCCTTTTTTGGCGTTTCCTCCCGCATAAACAATTTCTCGTGGGCGGGGTAGCGCACTGTTGGGTAGGTTCGATGACGACCGGAAGGATCGTCGGATTAAATGGCCCGACTGACGGGAATCTGTCCCATGTCCATCAATCGGAAAAAGGAAAGCAGCCAATCGTTTCCTATACCAAAAAAGGCCATGGTTTTTCGTTTCAAAGCGGCCAACCAATGGCGTTGCCGTGACTTGGACAGCGCCGGGTTCCACTTGCCACCTGTCAGACGCCGATGTAGACAATCGTGAATTGTGTCGATTGGCGCCTGGAACCGGAAAAAATACCCCTCGGGCCTCATGCGAATAATACAATTGCAGTCAGGGCAACGGTAACGACGAAACCATAAACTGTTGGGAAAACCATCGAAGCAGGCAAGAACATACCCATGTCCCCAAATTCTGGGCGAACGACATCGGGGACAATCACCGGGCTTTGGCCAATTGAAATTTCGGCCGAGTTTATAAATTTCCTTGAGATTTACACAAACGGGAACTATCATTGGAGTCTCTTTGGAGTGGGTCGTAAAAACGACCCAATTTTTTGGGGTGCTCCGGTCCGACAACCGTCACCCCATTTTTTTTGCATAAAAAAAGCCCCTTACCTGGGGCTCATTTAATTCAAAAATCCATTTCCGTTTGTCAACGATCGTGGAAATTTTGCTGGCTACACCACCATCATATTTGGCATCCTACAGTGCTTTTTTGAAATGGGTCTGGAAAATATGGATCGAAAAGAATTTTTAGTGGAGATTATCCTTTAAAATATCATTTTATTAAATCTGTCAATGATAAAAAAATGAAATTCTCAGGGGCGTGAAGGGGAAGACGCTTTGTTGCGGTAAATCAACTTGTCAGTTGAAAACCTTTATGCCGTACTCGGCAAAGCGCCGATCCGTGGTAACGACCGGCATGCCTCGAAGTTTGGCCGCCGCGATGATGAATCGATCACAAGGCTCTTTATGAATAAGAGGCAATTCAGAAGACAGCAGCCTTTCGAAGGATGCGGGGTATGGGGCTGAGGAAAAAACGCTAAAATCGATACCGTAATCCCGCGCATAGTGCATTCGAACTGCCGCCATGCAAAGCGCCAAATCCGTCCGAGCGGTGTTGCAGGCGGGCAAGGAACTCCCAGTCGGCCGAGGGGGGACCGAAGGAAAATTCTCCGTACCAATGAATCAGCCAGTGGTGACTTTTATCGCTATTTATGAGTTCGATTTCCGGTATTTGAGAGGCGTAAGAGGGGCCGATTCCCCAGGCAAAGCTTGTGTCTACATGGGCGTTCCAGGGGAAAGGGTGCCAACGGAACCCAACGATTGGCAAGTTGATTTCCCAATGATCCTGTCCGGCGAAGTGTTTGCCCAATTGCGCTTCCACTGATAAAGAGATCTTCTTCTCGAAGAGCCAGTAGAAAGTCCATGATGGCGCCACCACCACAACATAGGCTTCCGCCATGTCAGCATCGGGCTTAAGCGATTTCTCCCATGAGTTTTCGGTTAGTATGCCGCCGTAAATGGCCCAGGTATGCTCATGGGCAGCCGCGATGGTGGGTTCCATAGCAATCAGACAGACAAACAGAAACGCTTTGGCGATTTTGTTGTAAGCGTCTATTAAACCACACCTTTGGCGTAAGCGCTCAGTATTGCCTTATCAATTCGGTTTGGCAGCAATGCAAAAAAGTCTGATTCATTTTGAGCAAGTGGTATGTTTTCGAACAGATACCGAAGGTAGGCATAAGGCTCCAGGTAATTAGCCTTGGCTGTTTCGATTAAACTGAAAAATGTGGCGCTGGCTTCCGCTCCATTCGGTCCGCCGGCAAATAACCAGTTCTTGCGGCCCAGCACGAATGGGCGGATGGCATTTTCGGCAACATTGTTATCCGGTTTCAGAAATCCGGCTTCAACGTAAACGATCAGCCGATCCCATTGATTCAGCGTGTATTGAATGGCCTTGCCAATGAGACTCTTCGGGGGAACCTGAGAATGATAGGTATCCAACCAGGTTTTGAATCGATCCAGTATCGGTTTGGACTTTTTTTGCCGTAGCTCCCTGATTTGTTCAATGGTCAATTCATTTTGCCGGGCGTACTTTTCAATGCGGTATAGCTCTTTGATAAATTCCAACGCCTCGTCAGCGAGACCTTTGGTTACCGACTTTTTGCCTCGCTCCTTCTTACGGACCTTGACCACGGCCATGAACTTGCGCCTCGCATGCACCATGCACCCCAATAGGGTGATGCCTGGCTTTTCGGCCAAATGATCATATCCAACATAACCGTCACTCTGGATATAGCCCCGATAGTCGTCCACGATTTTCAGTGCGATTTCTCCACTACGGGTGGGGTGATAACGGTACAAAACGACCGGTGCATCCAGTGGTCCACCGCAAAATACCCACATATACGATTTGGTGGTATTGCGACGGCCCGGTTCGTTAAGCACCTGTAATGGACTTTCGTCGATATTGATCATCGGACCGCTGCGAATCTCTTGCGTCATCAGGTCAATGATTGGCCCGCAACGGGCAGCCGCCTGAATCATCCAGTTGGCCATGGTTGACCGTGACAATTCGATTCCTAAACGGTCGAAAATCTTTTGTTGGCGATACAATGGCAGGGCATCGGCAAACTTGGAAACGGCGATGTGGGCCAGCAGCCCCTCAGTGGCGTTGCTTTTGGGAATCAGTTGCACAGGTGGCTGGGCGATTTTGACGGTCGGGCCATCGTCTTCAACCCCTTCACAATGTTTGCAGGCGTATTTGGGCCGAATATGGCGGATCACCTGAACTTTAGCCGGGATGTAATCGAGCTTTTCGCAGATTTCTTCACCGATGCGGCTTAACTCCGCCCCACAGGCGCAAAGCTTTTCCTCTTCGGGCAGATCGTGAACGACATCTATCCGCGGCAAGTCCTCGGGCAACGGTTTGCGCCCACGTTTTTTGCGGGTGTGCTCCGGGACTACAATCTTCTCGTCCTCTTGAATGGGCTCGACCGGCGTATCGGAGACGAACAATGGCAACTGGTTGGGATGGATAGATGGCAACGATTCGCTTTTACGACCAAAGATCTCGTTTTGAAGCAGGCGCACCATCTCTTTCAGATGGTTAATTTCATACTGCTGGGAGGAGATAATTTGCTTTAGCGATTCAGCATCGGAGGGCAGTTTGTTCGGTTCCAAAGACATGCTTATTGCATATCATAACAAGTTGTAATTGTAAATATTTTAGCGTTGCAAAATGCTATTTTCTCAGCTTGCAAAACGGTAGTGTAAATGCTTATGAGCGTGCGTATAATCCAGTCCAGCGAGAAGCCATTCCAGTTCTTTCGTTTCAAGAGAAATGACTTGTTCTGTGGTCGCAGGCCAATGGAAACGGTGCTTCTCTAATCGTTTGTGCCATAGGGCGAATCCGTTTCTATCCCAATACAAAATTTTTATCATGTTCCGCCGTCGGTTGCAGAAAACGAAAAGATCTCCGTCGAAGGGATTCATATCCATGGCCCGTTCCACCAAAACCGATAGCCCGTCGATCGATTTCCGCATGTCGGTATACCCCACGGCCAGAAACACCCGCCCGAGGTTGTGTGGCAGCATCATAAGGCGGCCACCATGGCAATGAGTCGATTGACTTCTGTTGAATCGAGCTGACCTCCTATTTCGATGGTGTACCCGTTTGGAGTATGGATGCGAACGGATGGTTTGCAGAAAGAGGCGTTCCCGGCCAGCGATACCGGTAAAAATGATACGCGGCTGTTTTTATCGGATTTGATACGCCGCCTCCAATTATAAAAACGGTGTAGGATCAGATCGTGCTGTACGCAATAGGCTCTTTGGCTCAGGCCGCTTGCCTCCCACTGATCGATATGCGTCCGCCAAAATTTTCGCCTTTGCTGGCGATCGAATGAGTCGTAGTCTTCCGGCATGATATAATTCTCCTTTCTCTGGAGAAACATCTTGCCATGCCTGGACGGCCTCGTGAAGATGGGGTTTAATAGACGCTTACATTTTGTTTATCATTTTTTATCTCATTAACTTGAGAAAGACAAAAAAGGATCGTCTGCGCGAGGTCAAGATATCGATTGCCAGAATCTAAAATCGTATTGTGGGCTCAATTTCCGCTGCGCTGCTTGGCTTTGAACTTGATCTTCTGTAATTTGTTCTGAAAAACGGACGCATTGATAAATATCGCTGGTGGAGATATTCCCTTAAAATCTTATTTAGTTGAATCTGTCAACGATAAAAATAGGTGCTGCAAACGGCAATTGATCGATTGAGGAAAGGGCCGCCGTTTGATATTATCGCTGTTGTTGATTAACCATTTTGATTTGATGCGCGGATATCATCCGCTTTAAACCAAGGAGCAAAAATGGCCTTAACCCCCCTCACCGCCGTATCCCCGGTGGACGGCCGCTACCATCGCGCCACCGCCGCCTTGTCCGACTATTTCAGCGAAGGCGCCCTGATCCGATATCGGGTGCATGTCGAAATCGAATATTTTATTGCTCTGTGCCGGATCCCCTTGCCGCCGCTGGCCGATGTCGATCCCGCTCTGTTCGAAACGCTGCGTGATATTTGCCATAACTTCACCATGGACGATGCGGCGCGGATCAAGGAGATCGAGCGCACCACCAACCACGACGTGAAGGCCGTCGAGTATTTCATCAAGGAAAAGTTCGATACCCTGGGCCTTTCCGCCCACAAGGAGTTCATCCATTTCGGCCTTACCTCCCAGGATATCAACAACACGGCCATGCCTCTTTCCCTCAAGGAGTCCTGGAACAAGGTGATGCTGCCCGGACTGGAAAGTGTCGTGGCCGAGCTTCTAACCAAGGCCCAGAGCTGGAAGGACGTGCCCATGCTGGCCCACACCCACGGCCAGCCGGCCTCGCCCACGCGGCTGGGCAAGGAAATCTACGTGTTCGTGGATCGCTTGCGGGAGCAGATGAAACTTCTCAAGGGCGTTCCCTTTGCCGGCAAATTCGGGTCGGCCACGGGTAACTTCAACGCTCATCACGTGGCCTATCCTGATATCGACTGGCATGCCTTTGGCGACCGCTTGCTGGGCGATGTGCTGGGTCTTCAACGCTCACGGGTGACCACCCAGATCGAGCATTACGACCACCTGGCCGCCTTCTGCGACGGAGTCAAACGCATCAACACCATTTTGTTGGACCTGTGCCGGGATCTTTGGACCTATATCTCCATGGAGTATTTCAAACAGAAGATCAAAAAGGGCGAGATCGGCTCTTCCACCATGCCCCACAAGGTCAATCCCATTGATTTCGAGAACGCCGAGGGTAACCTGGGCATGGCCAACGCCCTTTTAGAGCACTTGGCGGCCAAGCTGCCCATCAGCCGTTTGCAGCGCGATCTGACCGACTCCACCGTTACCCGTAACATCGGCGTACCTTTGGGGCACACCCTGATCGCCTTTAACTCGATCCTGCGCGGGCTGGACAAACTGATCCTCAATGAGGATGCGCTCAAGGCGGACCTCAACGCCAATTGGGCCGTGGTGGCTGAAGGCATCCAGACCATCCTGCGCCGGGAAGGGTATCCCAATCCCTACGAGGCGCTTCTGGCCCTGACTCGCACCAACAAGGCCATCGATCAAAAGGCCATCGCCGATTTCATCAATGGTCTGGATGTGAGCGAGCCGGTGAAGGCCGAGCTTTTGGCCCTTTCGCCGGAAACCTACACCGGCATCGCCCCCAAGATGGACTGATGCCCAAACTCTACCTCAAGGATTACGCGCGGGCCCTTGCCGGCAAACAGGTTTTCATCGCCTGCCGGGAGGGCATCCTGCGCGATAATTTCCAGGAGATCATTGCCGATATCAAGTTTCTTGTACGTTTTGGCGCCCGGCCCACCTTGCTGCACAACCTGCCCAACCGATTCGCCAATCAGAAGTTGATTCGGGAACTGACCGATCGCCTGCCCACCGCGGATATCGAGCGCATCAACCCGGAGGTCGATTTTTACGAAGCGGTGCTGAACCACCGCAAGTTCATGTTCAAGGTGATTTTTCTGGAACGGCGCTATCTCATTGACGATCAGGGGCACAAGATCAACGCCATCACCACCAGCCGTGCCCGTGAAACCCTTGAGAACTTTGGCGATCTGATCGCCAATGTGAATTTCAAGGGAGCGTTGGGCCATATTTGCGAGAAGATCGAGGCCGGCCGATGTGATCGCGTTCATATCCTGCCGGCGGGCAAGAATACGATAAAGCATGAACTTTTCACCGTGGAGGGCTCCGGAACCCTGATCGCCAACAACTTTGAGGAGATTTTCCGGCAGGTGCAAACCGACGAGGACGTGGCCATCGTGCACCGCATCCTGACCCTGTACAAGCGCTCGGGGTTTCTCAAACCCCGCTCCAAGGAGTATTTGAGCGAGCATCGGAATCTTTTTTTCGTTACCGCCATCGACGGCATCGTGGTGGGCTGCATCGAGCAGAAGCTTATCGACGAGCAGACAGTGGAATTGGGCGCCCTGGCCATTTCCACCCGCTTTCGCAATCAGCGCGTGGGCGTTCACACGGTTAAATCGTTCATGGATCTGATGATGGAAAAGGGCTATTCGCGCTTTATCTCACTCACCAACAATCCTCGTTTGAAAGAACTTTATCTCCAGCTGGGTTTCGTTCAGGAATGCCGGCTGGAATACCGAAATCGTCAGGCGTTGAGTCCGGATGTGGCGATGTTTTTCATTGAAATTGGCTGAACCAGGTAAAAAAGTAAATCCAGACAAGATGATTGGCGAGCTTGCCGCATATTCAAGGGCAAACCACACATTTGCCGATACCATATTGCCTTGCCCCCTAAGAAAAGCTATAAGCATGCCATCGACAACTCAGGACCGATAAGATCCGATACCGCACAACAGGAGAGACACCGTGCCCAAAGCAAGCAGTCTTCAAAAAAGCCATATTATCAATATTGACGACCATCCCTATCAGGTCAAGCAGATCGATGTTCACACCCCGTCGGCCCGCGGGGCCAATACCTTGTACAAAGTCCGCTACGCCTCGCTGATCAGCGGCCAGAAACTGGAGCAGACCTACAAGGGCAATGACACTTTGGAAGAGATGGAGGTGGACAAGCGCCGGGCGAGTTTTTTATACCAGGACCAGAATTTTTACACCTTCATGGACAGTGAGAATTACGAACAGTATACCTTGTCTGAGGAAACCCTGGAAGACCAGACTCAATGGCTGGTGGACGGACTCGAAGGTATCACCGTGTTGCTGAGGGAAGGAAACCCGCTGAGCATTGAACTGCCCCAGACCATTGATCTGGAAATCGTGGATACGGCCCCGGCCATTAAGGGCGCCACGGCCACCAATCGCAACAAACCGGCCGAATTGTCCAACGGGGTTTCCGTGCTGGTCCCCGAGTACATGACCGCCGGAGAAGTAATTCGTGTCAATACGGGGACGGGGCAGTATATGTCTCGTGTGAAAAGTTAGAACTTGACGAATCCTTAAAAAGTCCGATAGCGATGCCAGCCCACCTATAGCGGAAATGATGGGGCCGGGGTTGCCGCCTTAACTCTTTTTCACCAATATCGATGCAAACGTCCCTCCAAACGCACACCCATTGACCAGCCCGCAATCCACAACCATTTCGCGTGCCGATGAGGTGACCACATCGAGAGAGAGGATCGGTGCGCTTAGCCCAAGGGTAGGTGGAACCCTGCCTTCCTGCAACGCCATGGCCAAAGCTGCAGTTCGCATTCCGCCGGAGGAAAAAGTCTCGCCCAAAGCGCCCTTGACGGCAGTGACCACCGGCCGGTCGGATGATTTGAAAACTTGTTCCAGGGCGCCGGCTTCCAACGCATCGGCGCTTACCCCGCCACCGGCGGCGGAGAACACCGCCTGTATGTCGGCGGGGGGAACTTTTGCCATTTCCATGGCCTTTTGCATGGCCAGGATCATGCCCGCCGCATCATTCGGCCAGTCATTGGCCGGGGACGGGGAACCGGCCAGGCCCCATCCGGCGATCTCTCCATAAATGATTGCCCCCCGCTTGGTTGCCGATTCCAGGGATTCCAGACAGAGCAGTGCCGCTCCCTCGCCGAGAACCAATCCGTTACGGTGTTTGTCCAGGGGCCGGACCGTGTCGTCGGTAGACAAGGCGCCGAACCGATCCAAAACGGTAATGAAAAACGGTGAAATCGTGTCTCCGCCGCCGGCCAGGATCGCGTCCGCCCGACCCAGCCGGATCTGCAAGGCGGCAAAGGCCAGGGCCGCTTCTCCCGAGGCCTCCCGATGGTTGACCGTGCTGTTGATGCCCTTGAGGCCCAGTTCGATGGCGGCATGCCCGGCCGGGGCGTTCATCACCGTGTTGGGCACCAAAATGGGATTGACCCGCCGGGGACCTTCGGTGAAAAGGGTGCCGCCAAACTGGGCCGCCACATCGGTGGCGCCGTAGGCCGTGCCCATGACGATGCCCACGCGTGATCTGTCCTGAACCGTCAGGTCGAGCCCCGCATCCTCCACGGCCAGACGGGCGGCCGCCGTGACCAATTGAGAAAGACGGTCCATGCGCCTGAAGGTCCGTGGATTGATAAAATCCCCAGGGTTGAATTCCTTCACTTCTCCTGCCATATGGTGGCCGAGGTCCGTGGTATCAAACCTTTCTATGGGGCCGATGCCGCTTTTGCCCGCCAGCAGGTTCTCGGCCACGGCTTCCCGGCCAATGCCAAGGGGAGAGATCAGTCCCATGCCGGTAATGACGACCCTTTGCATGCTTATTCCCCTTTCGTTTCCGTGTACCGGCCAAGAACCAGGCAGGTGTTGTTGCCGCCAAAAGCAAATGAGTTGGAAAGCACCCGGTTGACGTTTGCTTCGCGCGCGGTGTTGGGCACAACGTCCAAATTGCAGGTTTCGTCGGGATGCTCGTGATGAACGGTGGGCGGAAGAAACCCCTTTTCGATGGCCAACACGCTGGCCACGGCTTCGATGGCGCCGGCCGCGCCCAGCGTATGCCCGACCATGGACTTTGTGGAACTGACCGGAATGGACGGTGCGCGGTCGCCGAACACCGTCTTGATGGCCAGAATTTCCATCGTGTCGTTGGCCGGTGTGGCCGTGCCGTGGGCGTTGATGTAATCCACCTGCTCGGGGCGGGTGCCGGCGTCGTTCAAGGCCGCGCGCATGGCATTGACCGCGCCCCGGGCCTTGGGATCGGGGGCCGTCATGTGATTGGCGTCGCAGCTGATGCCGTAACCTAGGGCCTCTGCGTAAATATGCGCCTTGCGCTCAAGCGCATGATCCAGGGATTCCAGGATCAGGATGCCGGCGCCTTCGCCCAGGGTCATTCCCAGGCGGTCACGGTCAAAGGGTTTGCAGTGCTCGGGGTCGACGGCCTGCAGGGCGTTGAAGGAGGCGTAGGTGATGCGGCAAAGCGATTCGGTGCCGCCGCAAATCATCACCTTCGCCTCGCCCTGGCGGATCAGGTCCAGGGCGTAGCCGATGGCCGTGGCTCCGGAAGAACAGGCGGTCATGAAGGTGGTTTTAGGCCCCATGGCCTCCAATTGGGAAGAGATGTGATCCGCCGAGGAGGCACAGGAAAACGAGGCAAAGGGGGATAACCCCAAATGACCCGCACCTTGCTTCTTATAACGGGCATATACCGGCTCGCATTCAAGCATGCCTCCCGCGCCACCGCCGATGACTACACCGGTGTAGGGTTTTAACTCTTCCGGAAGCCGTCCGAGGCCGGCATCGTCCAAGGCTTCCAGGGTTGCTGTCATGGCCATGGCGTCCGAGCGTGACATGCGCTTCAGGGAAATGCTTTCCAAAATTGCCTTGCGAGGGTCCCAGTCCCGGACCTGGCCGCCGGTATGGCTTCTGTACCCGTCGGTGTCGAACAGGGTTACCGGTCCGATGCCGCAGGTGCCCGCCTTCAGCGCCGAGACGAATGTTTCGGCGTTTTTCGCGATGGCGTTGACGGTTCCCCGTCCGGTGATTACGACGCGGTTTGGTTTCATGGTGTTGATAAAGGATTTGTGTTTGATAAACGAGCAAAGGGTTGAGTCATCGTCTCATCGATTCTTTCAGGGGTACCTTGATGGATGACCAAAGTCAAGGTCGTAACAAGTGGGCTTTCGGGGCAATGCGCTTTATCCGTTGGAAAACTCGACAATTTTTCGGTTTGGGGGTATATAACAAAAGGGGGTATATCTGAGATCACAGGAGACGAAATGGAAAGAAGGAAAACACCCGATCGTCGTAAAGAGAATGCTTTCATTGCAACAGATCGTAGAATTGGGCCTGTGGACAGGCGATATGCCGAAGAAAGGCTGCGTCAACGGCGCCAGCGGGAGAAGGAACTTGAAAAAATAGCAAAAATAAAGGCTTACAAGGAAAGAGACGCCGCAAGAAAATCTTCTTCCCCTAATAGTGAAACGTTCAAGCGGTTGGCCATTTTGGGGGCTCTACTGGTGCTGGCGATCCTGGTCTACTTTTTTGTTGCTTGATCCCTTTTCGGTGGGCTGGCACCGGGGGCAGACATGGCTGCTGCGCTGGCCCACGATGAGACGCTCGATGGTTGTCTTGCACCGGGGGCAGGCCATGCCGGTGCGCCGGAACACATTTAGCTGACCGGCGTTGCGTCCCAGGCGGTTGTCCGCCGAGCGGAAATTGCCCTTGCCGGTTCCCAGAGACGTCCCCAGGTTTTTGATCCCCTTGCGTAGAACCCGCCGAATGGCGCGATGAAGGCGGCCGGCGTCATCCGAATCGAGGTCGCTGCTGATGCGCAAAGGGTGCAGGCCCGCCGTCCACAGCGCTTCGTCCACATAAATATTGCCCAATCCGGCGATGACATGCTGATCAAGCAACAGAGGCTTCAGCCGGCGGTGATGGCGCTGCAAAATGGCCAGCATGTGTCTGGCGGTGAACGCCGGGGAGAGCGGCTCTATCCCAAGTTTTTCCAGAATGGCTTGAGGGGCACTTGTCAGAGTTATGCGGCCGAATTTTCTGGTGTCCTGGAAACGCAACTGTTGCGCCTGGTCCAGGTCGAGAATGACATGCTCATGGGAATTGCGATCCGTCGAATGATCAGTCAGGGTGAGCCGGCCGGTCATGCGCAGATGGACCAACAGGGTTAAACCCTTGGACAGGTCCACAACAATGTATTTCCCTCGGCGGCTGAGCCGTTCTATCACAAGGCCCCGAATTGCGTCGCGAAAGAGACGGCTGTCCATGCCGGCTATCGTTTTGGGCCAGAAAACCCTGGCGCCTGTGATTGTGCGCCCAACGATACGGGCCTGCTTCAGGCGATCGACTACGGTTTGCACTTCCGGCAATTCGGGCATACGGCGCTTTCTCCTCTTGAGATTGCTTCTTTGTATCTCAAATCAGATATCCTCACAAGCGGAAGCGTTTTTTATGGATTCGCACAGCCAGTAAATACGGTCTTTTTTGTATTTCGGATCATTTTATCCATTGATTCTTCGAGGATTGATGATTATTTCTCCCGGTACACAAACGTTTTCTTCACTATTGCGATTTCCCTCTCACTGCTTTTGTTTGTGTGTTGGCCCGACACGGATAGTTGTGGGCCGCAAATCTTTTTCCCGCGGCCCTTGTAAAAACATAAATTAGGCGATTGTCGAGCTTGCCGCATATACAAGGCGGATGTCTTTCCGCTATAGTAGGCTATGCGGGAAGACATCCAACGCCGTAGATGCGGTAAGATCGGCAAACCCAACGGGTTTCAAATTTTGGGAGGTCATCATGGCGCAATGCATCATGGTTTATACGATTCTCATGAGGACCAAAATTTGAATCGCCTACTTTAGGAAAAACATATTTTTCAGGAGACGGCAGTGAAAAAAAGTGATCTTGAATTTTTCGAGAAGTTGCTGCAAAGCGAACTGGATGTCTTGCTCCATAAAGCGGGAGGTGCCGTCGATGAGCTGCTCAACGATATCTACATCGCCGAGGCGGACCCCCTTGATCGTGCGGTTTCAGAGCGCTCGCGAAACGATCGGATGCGCATGCGCGACAGGGAAAGCCGGTTGATCGTCAAAATCAAACAGGCGCTGGAAAACATAAAAGATGGTACCTATGGCATCTGCGAAGAGTGCGAGGAGCCCATCGGCATCGAACGCTTGAAAGCCCGTCCGGTGACCAGCTATTGTATCGCCTGCAAGACACGTCAGGAAGCCCGGGAGCGGGTTGTGGGCGAGTGATGGTCAAAATTGACAAATTGACGCCATTCTGGCAAGTTGCAGAATCCTGAGTGAGTTTCGGGTTGTTTTTTTGCAACTTTTTTAAACGAATGGCATGACATCCATGACAAACTCTTCCATATTCACCAACCCACGTCTGAAGCTGCTTCTGGCGCTTTCCCGAACGCCGCATCTGCTCGTCGATCTGGCCACGCCGGCCTTGGGCGCACTGCTATGCCTTGGCCATTTCCCGTCCATCACGGTGGTTCTGTTAGGGTTGGTCACCGTTTACGCCGGCTATACGGCGGTTTATGCCCTGAACGATATCGTGGATTATCGCAGCGACCGCGAGAAAGTGAAGGCCGGCGGATACAGTGACGGTGAGGACTTTCTGGACGGGGTGCTGGTGCGCCATCCGTTGGCAAAGGGGGTTTTGTCTCTGCCCGAAGGCATTTTGTGGGCCGTCGGATGGGCCGTGGTGGCCATGCTTGGCGCCTGGGTGCTCAACCCCATTTGTCTTGCCATTTTTATCGCCGGCGGCGTGTTGGAGGTTGTCTACTGCCTTTTGTGGCGGGTGACGCCGCTAAGAACCGTTATCAACGGGGTCGTTAAATCCCTGGGGGCCGTGGCCGCGGTCTTTGCCGTGAATCCTCACCCGTCACCGTTTTTTCTGCTTTTGTTGATGGGGCTGATATTCTTCTGGGAAATCGGCGGACAGAACATTCCCAACGACTGGACCGATATCGAGGAGGACCGGCGGTTCAATGCCAAGACCATCCCCGTTAAGCTGGGCCTCGGGCGGGCGGCGCTGTTGGCCCTGATTTGCCTTGTGGTGGCCTATCTTCTGGCTTTCGTGCTCATTCTGACTTCGCCGATTTACTACGGGGGGGCCTATCTGCTTGCCGTGGCCGGCTTGGGGGTCTGGCTGCTGCTGGTGCCGGCGCTGCAATTGGTTAAGAAAAACGACCGCCGCAAGGCCATGGACCTTTTCAATAAGGCCAGTTATTTTCCATTGAGTTTGTTGATTGTTGTGCTGGCGCGGTTGGTTATCGATTGATTCGGTTGTCGGTGATCAGTGAACCCGGAGATCCGAACTCAGAACCAAAAAAACTTACCGCTTCTTCCCCACATGCGCCACACTGATTCCGTTGGTCATGTATTTCCAATTGACATCGCGAAGACCAAGCCTGGTGAGAATGCCGGCCAATTCGTCCGGCAGCGGAAACATGCGGATTGTTTCCGGCAGACAGGCGTAGGACTCGGCCGACCCGGCCAAAAGCTGCCCCAGGGCGGGCATGATGTTGAATGAATAGAAGTCGTAAAGCCCTCGAAACAGAGGGTTGGTGGGCCGCGAGAATTCCAGGCAAAGCAGCCGGCCGCCCGGTTTGAGCACCCTGATCATTTCGGAAAATCCTTGCTTTAAGTGGGTCACGTTGCGGATGCCGAATCCCACCATGGCACAGTCGAAGGTGTTGTCGGGGAAACTGATAAGCTCGGCATTGCCCTGTATATAGCCGATATGGGCCAATTTCGGGAACGGGTCGATTTTGTGCCGGCCGGCCTGGATCATGGCCCGGTTGATGTCGTAGATGACCACCTGCCCGGCAGGGCCGGTACGCCGTCCGGCCAGGATAGCCAGATCGCCGGTGCCCCCGCAAACATCCAATACCCTGTCCCCCGGCCGGACCCCCAGCATACGCACGGCGGCGCGTTTCCAGGTGTGCTGGATGCCGAAGCTGAGCAGCGAATTCATGAAATCGTAATGCGGGGCCACCCGCTCGAAGTGCAAGCGAACCGCATCGGCTTTTTTCTCCTCCTCGAATTCACGGATGCCGAACCGGGCCTTGCCGGATGTGCGAATGTGCTCGTCAACCTGCTCCTGCCGCCGGTGCGCGTCAAACCATTGGGGATTTTTCCAGAAGGCCATTGTCTTTCCTTATATCTTTTTTTTAAAGTGCATCATGTAATTCATTCTGGTGTCCCTGCAAAGTGCCGTATAGCCGATAAAGGGCAGGTAGCGCAAACCGGACAGGTCGACAAACGCAAGGCCGGCATCCAGGCCCCATTGCTTCAATGCCTCGGGCCGAATCAGCTTGCGGTACTCGTGGGTGCCCTTGCCCACAAGCCCCAAAACATATTCGGACGCCCAGATAACCAGCAGGCGCGAAAGCCAGGTGCGGTTGACCGTGGAGAAAAACAGATTGCCGCCGGGTTTTACCAGGCGTGCACAAGCTTCTATAATGGATGCCGGGCGGGGAACATGCTCCAGAAGTTCCATGCAGGTGACCACGTCGAACATGCCGGGAGCCTCGTCGGCCAACGCCTCGACCGTGGTCTGGCGATAATCAATGGCCAGTCCGCTTGACCCGGCGTGCTCCCGGGCGACGGCCAGGGACGCCTCGGCCATGTCGATCGCGGTGACCGTCGCACCGCTGGCGGCCAGGGCTTCGGAGAGCAGTCCGCCGCCGCACCCCACATCGAGAACCGCCTGGCCTTTAAGTATGCAGCGGTCACGAACATAGGCAAAGCGCGTCGGATTGATGTCGTGCAGGGCCTTGAGTTCTCCATTTCGGTCCCACCATGTCCCGGCCATGTCTGAAAAGCGAGAAATTTCACTGTTGTCGATGTTGTCGCTGGAGGGCATTGAATCTTGTTTGCTCCCGATTGTTGGTTTTGGTTACCCGCAGGCTGAAAAGGTATCAGATGGTTGGGGCTGGATCAAGAGGGGGAGCGCGGTGAGTAAGGAAGGCGAAATGGTCGTCATGCCCAAAGGCGTAGAACACAAGCCATCCTGTGCCGAAGAGTACAAGATCCTGCTGATTGAACCGGTGGAGACGATCAACACCGGTGATGCGGGTGGGGATTTTACCGATACGGATCTGGAATGGATATGATTTTTCTTTTCATCTCCTCTTGTTTTCCCCTCCCCAACAGAAAGGAGAGGGGGCGGGAGGTTGTCATGCTTCCAGATAGCTAGGCAGCTCCATAAAGGCTTCAGCTACTTGCTTCGGAAAGCCATTCAATGGCCTGTTCGAAATCGACAAAAAACTTATACTGAAAGTGTTTTATGTTCATGCACGCTTCGAACTGTTTCGCAAGAGAAACGCGGTTTGAATTATTAGGAATTACATTGGCGATTTTATTTTTATAAGAGGGCATGAAATTAACAATTTCCATAACAATTTTCATCAGCTGATCCATTCTATCGTGCGGTGGACCCCAAAAACTGGACAGTGTGATAAGCTATAAGTCAGACCAAAAAACAGGAGGATCTGACAATGGGTAATAAGCGCAAAACACACAGTCCACAGTTCAAGGCAAAAGTGGCTCTGGCCGCTATCCAAAACGATGAAACCGCAGCACAGATAGCCAGTCGGTTTGGAATCCATCCTACCATGGTTTCCAACTGGAAGCGGCAAATGCTGGAAGGCGCCGCTGACATCTTCGATAAAAATCACAAAACCAGGAAACAGACAGAAGCCCGAACCGACGAGCTCTATAAGCAAATAGGGCAATTGAAAGTGGAAAACGATTTTTTATCGCGAAAGCTCGGCAGCTGACTCCAAGGCAACGCAAAACGATGATTGAGCCGAAGAATCGGAGGCTGAGCATTTCCAGGCAGTGCAAAATATTGAACGTTAACCGTTCGTCTTACTATTACCGCCCAAGGCCTATAAAGCAGGAGGATCTGGACCTGATGCGAAAGATCGATGAATTGTATCTTGAAAACCCATCCTCCGGGAGCAGGACGATCCGTCGCCAACTGAAGCGTCAAGGCGTCAATGCCAGCAGAAAAAAGATACAACGGTTGATGCGCTTGATGGGAATTGAGGCGGTATACCCCAAGCCCAATACCAGCAGACCTCACCCCCAGCATAAGGTGTATCCCTATCTGCTTCGGAATCTGACCATCGACCGGCCCAACCAGGTTTGGGCTACCGACATCACCTATATCCCCATGGATAAGGGGTTCATGTATCTTGTGGCGATTATGGACTGGTACAGCCGCAAGATTTTATCCTGGCGGATTTCCAATACCCTGGATTCGACCTTTTGCGCTGATGCTCTGGAAGAAGCGCTCTGCCGACTTGGTCCCCCCGAAATCTTCAACACCGACCAGGGCGCCCAGTTTACCAGTAAGGAATTCACTCAATTACTCAAAGACAACAACGTTGCCATCAGCATGGATGGCCGAGGTCGCTGCCATGATAATATCTTCGTGGAACGGCTATGGTGGACTCTTAAGCACCAGTTTATTTACCTTCATTCCTTTGAGGGCGGCAAAGCACTCAGGCGAGGACTTGCCGATTGGATTCAGTACTATAATTTCATACGAGGCCATTCTTCTCTTGACGACAAAACCCCGGATGAGGTTTACTTTGGTCTACCCCGTCCGTTTTCCGAGGCGAGCTGACGGCCGTGTTTTTCATTTTAATTTTTTTTCTTATAGCTTATCTCACCCGTCAGGCTGTCCGACCAATGGGGTCCACCTTATAGATCTTTCGAAATCGATTTCTCCTGACTCGTTTTTTCGAATTAAATCCTTCATTTTATAAATTTTAATTTCAGAAGACATACTCAACCTCCTCGGTGTCTCTTAAGTGCCTATTTGATGTGAGATCGGCAAACCCAACGGGTTTCACAAATTTTGGAAGGTAATCATTGCGCAATGCAAAATTTGAATCGCCTAATTTAGATCATAATACTTTCGAGGTGATGCTTCTGGCAAGGATGAATGCTGTTTTTGTGTTATCATTTTTTACAAATTCGCATATTTCTCCCAAAGCCATTTTTGCCTCCGGAAACAGCGGTGATCGAACACCAGGGCTCTTGGCCCTCCAGCCAATGCTCAGGTCTGTTCAGCGCCTCGGCATAAATGATCTGTCCGCTGACGGCGCCAATCACACCCGGCCGAAGCGCCTGGACCATCCATGCGTTCGCATGCTCCTCTCGATTGACAATACGTCATTCAGATCCGTTTCCAATGCTTTTCGTATTTGCATTAGAATTCAAACCAGTGGTGTATACTCTGAACTGGACTAAATCCATAGTTGCCGCTATCATAGCGCTTGTAAAAGTTGGAATCCCAAAAAAAATACGCTTTGCCGCCAAAGGAGTCTGCCTTGCACCACAAACGGTTTTTATGGTTTATCCTTTTTTTTCTTGGCCTTCCTGTGGCCGCTTTCAGTCAGGAGATCCCCATCAGCGACGCCACCCGGGAATGCCTCGATTGTCACAGCGTTTTTCACCCGGGCATCGTCGCCGATTGGCGTTCAAGCAGGCACGCCATGACCACGCCGGGAGAGGCCCTCAAGGCCGATGAACTGGCCCGCAAGGTGTCCAGCGAAACGATTACGGATGGATTGCAGAGCGTTGCCGTGGGCTGCGCCGAGTGCCACGGCATGCGCGCCGACAGCCATACCGATACTTTCGAGCACAACGGCGCGGAGATTCATGTGGCGGTCAGCCCCGATGATTGCCGAACCTGCCACAAGGAGGAAGCCGAGCAGTACACGCGCAACCTTATGTCTCACGCGGTGGGCAATCTGGCGAACAATGCGGTGTATAACCAATTGGAACACGCCATCACGGCGACCCGGGTGATGGAAAGCGGGACGCTTATAGCATCGCCGGCCAACGCCGACACCCGGGCCGAGGCTTGTTATTACTGCCATGGCACGGTCCTGAAAGTGAGCGGCACGGTAACGCGTGACACCGACGCCGGCGAACTGGAGTTCCCGGTGATCGAGGGCTGGCCCAATCAGGGGGTGGGGCGCATCAACCTGGACGGCAGCAAGGGCGCCTGCTCTGCCTGCCACACCCGGCACGGTTTTTCCATCGCCCAGGCACGTAAGCCGGAAACCTGCAAGGAGTGTCATGTGGGGCCGGATGTGCCCTCCTATAAGGTTTACTCATCGAGTAAACACGGTAATATTTACAATTCGAAAAAAGAACAGTGGGATTTCAAGGCCGTTCCCTGGACCGTGGGCCGTGATTTTACGGCGCCCACCTGCGCCACCTGCCACATCTCCCTGGTGGTCGACCCGGACGATCAGGTTATCAGTCGCCGCACCCACGAAATGAAGGATCGTCTCACCTGGCGCATCTTTGGCTTGATCTACGCCCATCCCCAGCCCATTTCCGCGGATACTTCCATTATCCGCAACGCCGACGGGCTGCAGCTTCCCACCGATTTTACAGGCGGCATGGCCGGAGAATTTCTTATCGGCCCCGACGTTCAGGCAGCACACACCCAGACCATGCAGGCCACCTGCAAGGCTTGTCACAGCACCGGCTGGGTGGAAGGTCATTGGCGGCGTTACACCAACACCCTGGCTCAAACCAATATCGACACCCACGCCATCACCGCGCTCATGCTCGAAGGCTGGGCAAAAGGATACGCCCTGGGCATGGACACCGGGGGGAATCCTTTTGACGAGTACAGCGAGCGGCTGTGGAGCGACGCCTGGCTGTTTTATGCCAACACGATCCGGTTTGCCTCGGCCATGGCCGGTGGCGGCGATTACGGTGTTTTTGCCAACGGGCGCTACCAGCTTTCCCGGACCACGGCCCGGATGCAGGCGTGGCTCGACATGCAGAAACGGATGGATACCCTTGCAAATCGCCCCTGACCCGCCTGCCCGCCGGTTGAGCGACAAGGAGAACCCGCACGCTGATCATGCCCTTAAGGTAGGCAGGCGCATCGACGAATCCTTTCCCGCATAAAAAAAACTTTGACTGCAAAGCTGATTGGGTTATAGGAAAACCTCGCCTGAATTGGACGTTACAAATTTTAGAGTGAAGCGAATTCAGAAAATTTTGTAGGCATCCAGGGCGTTAGCAGTTTTTACGCATGATTGCCCGCAGTGTATAACCATTTTAATTGTGTTCGCGGCAAGCGATGCAATCGCCCGGTTTGGTTGACGAAGGCGGAGCACTTCAAGCCAGGTCCAAAAAACCGCCGGTCGGCGCTTTGGGGCGCCCCAGCCGGTACAGATGGAGAGAGTGTATTTATGAAAACAGAAAAAGTTGGTCAGCGTATCAAGTCGTTCATGGAAAAGCAGGATATGGCGGTGAGTGCTCTTGCCGAGAAAACAGGACTTGATGTCGGTTTTCTTGAAAATGTAATTGAAAACGATGTTTATCCATCCCTCGGGCCGCTGCTCAAGATCGCCAAGGCGCTGGATGTCCGTTTGGGAACATTTCTGGACGACCAGATAAGCAGCGATCCCCTGGTGATTCGGCGCGAGGATCGACAGGAGGAACTCAGCATGCTGCGGGGAAAGGACAAGCCCGTGGCCCTGAAATTTTTCAGCCTGGGAAGCGGCAAGAGCGATCGTCACATGGAACCGTTTTACGTGGAACTGCTGCCCGAGTCGGAGAAGTCCAAGGACCTGTCCAGCCACGAAGGCGAGGAATTCATCGTGGTTCATTCCGGCCAGCTGGAAGTGACCTATGGCACCGAGGTGTACGTGCTGGGTGTCGGCGATAGTATTTATTACAACTCCATCGTGCCCCATTACGTAAGCTGCAAGGGCGCCCAGACGGCATCCATTTATGCTGTTCTGTATATTCCCAGTTAAGGAGGCGTAATGGAAAACGAGCATTTGCAATCCCTGACCCTGGGGCAGATTCTGGACCGCACCGTGGCCGCCCATGGCGACCAGGACGCGTTGGTTTATGTCGACCGGGATTTCAGACTGACCTACAATGAATTCTCGGATGTGGTGGATCGGTTGGCCAAGGGCCTGATGGCCATGGGCATTCAAAAGGGAGAAAAAGTGGCCGTGTGGGCCACCAACATCCCCTATTGGGTGACCTTGCAATTCGCCACGGCCAAGATCGGCGCGATTTTGCTCACCGTCAACACCAATCACAGAACCGCCGAACTGGCTTATCTGCTGGAGCAGTCCGACACCGAGACGCTATTCATCATCGACGGCTATCAAGATACCGATTACCTCCGGACCGTCTACGATTTGGTTCCCGAACTCAGGGAGCAGGAGCGCGGCAAGCTGGCAAGTGCGAAGTTTCCCAAGCTGAAACGGGTCTGCTTTCTGGGGCAGGAGAAGCATCGCGGTCTGTACAGCCTGCCTGAGATCATGGCCCTGGCCGCCATGACCCCCGACGGAAATTACAAGGCCCGTCAAGACGAACTCGATCCCCATGACGTGATCAACATGCAGTACACCTCCGGGACCACGGGGTTTCCCAAGGGCGTCATGCTGACCCACTACAACATCGGCAACAACGGGTACTGGATCGGCTACAACCAGAGCTTTACGGAAAAGGACCGGGTTTGTCTGCCCGTGCCCCTGTTTCACTGCTTCGGTTGTGTGCTGGGGGTGCTGGCCGCCGTTAACCATGGCGCGGCCATGGTGATTCTGGAGAAATTCGATCCAGTGCAGGTCATGGCCTCGGTCGAGCAGGAGAAGTGCACGTCCCTTTACGGCGTGCCCACCATGTTCATCGCCGTTTTGGAACACAAGCTGTTCGATAAGTTCGATTACTCCTCTCTACGCACCGGTATCATGGCCGGCTCGCCTTGCCCGATTAAGGTCATGCGCAAGGTCATCGACCGCATGAACATGAGTGAAATCACCATCTGCTATGGTCTCACCGAGAACTCGCCGGTCATGACCCAGACCCTGGCTGACGATAACATCCAGAAACGCACCGAAACCGTGGGCCGTGCCATGCCCCAGATCGAGCTCAAGATTGTCGATCCGGAAACGCGTGTGGAGTTGCCGACCGGCGAGCAGGGCGAGGTGTGCTGCCGGGGCTACAGTGTCATGAAGGGCTACTACAAGATGCCCGAGGCCACGCAAAAGGCCATCGACGCCGATGGCTGGCTGCACTCCGGAGACCTGGGGGTTATGGATGAGGATGGCTACCTGGCCATCACCGGGCGGCACAAGGACATGATCATCCGCGGCGGAGAGAATATCTACCCGCGCGAGATCGAGGAGTTTGTCCATCACATGAAGGGGATTTCCGATATCCAGGTGGTGGGCATCCCCAGCAAGAAGTACGGGGAAGAAGTTGGCGCCTTCATTATCCTCAAGCCAGGCGCGGACATCGTCGCCGAAGATGTGAAGGATTTCTGCCGGGGCCAGATCGCCCGCTATAAAATCCCCAAGTGGGTGGCGTTCGTGGACAGCTTTCCACTGACCGCCAGCGGCAAGGTGCAGAAGTATAAACTTCAGGAAAAATCAACCGAGTATTTCCCAGAATCCGGTAATTGACACAATGATAGCAGGTCCATATCGTATAGACGCCGTCGTGTTCGATTTCGACGGCACCCTGACCGCGCCCGGCGCGCTCGATTTCTCAACGGTCAAGAAAACCATCGGCTGCCCGGACGATTTGCCCGTCCTGGAATTCATGGACCAGGTGAACGATGAAGCCCGCCTGGCCCAAATGGCCGGGGAACTTGATCGCTTTGAAATGAAAGCCGCCGCCGTTTCCCGGCCCAACACCGGTGTGGAGGACGTCTTTTCTCACCTCCGGCGTCTGGGCCTGCCAGTGGGTATCCTGACCCGAAACAGCAAGGCGTCGGTGTTAAGAAGCCTGGAAAATTTCAAAGGGATTTCGATAGCCGATATCGGCGTTCTGATTACCCGCGAGGACCCGGTAAAAATTAAACCTTCCGGTGAAGGGGTGCGTCTTGCGGCCGAGCGCCTTAACGTCGACCCGGCCCATGTTCTGGTCGTCGGCGATTTCCTTTTCGATATCCAGGCGGGCAACCGGGCCGGTGCCTCGACCGCGTTGCTGACCAACGGAAAACCCGACCCCGGTGGGCACGAGGCCCATTTTACGATTCAATCCCTGGCCGAGCTTGTGCCCATATTGACCGATGGCGTCTCCCTGCCGGCGGGCAAATTGCCCAACGATTTTCTGGGAGAACTTCTGGCCCGTTACCGGATTACCGACCCGTCGGTGATCATGGGGCCGTCGGTGGGTGAGGACACCGCCGCGGTTACCATCGACGGCGAAACGGTACTGGTGCTCAAGACCGATCCCATCACCTTCGCCACCGAATCCATCGGTCGCTATGCGGTTCTGATCAATGCCAACGATCTGGCCACGGCCGGTGCCGAAGCCCACTGGATGCTGTGCACCCTTCTTCTGCCGGTGGGTTTCTCACGATCCCAGATTCGCCAGATTTTTGTTGATCTTCACGATGCCTGCCGGTCCCAGGGCATTTCTCTTTGCGGCGGTCACACGGAAATCACCGATGCGGTCACCCGCCCGGTGGTGGTGGGGATGCTGACCGGTACTATCGCCCGTAATGATTTGATCCAGAAAAAGCGCATGGCCCCCGGAGACCGGGTGTTGGTCACCAAGGGGATTGCCGTGGAAGGCACGGCCATCATCGCCGCCGAGTTCAAGCAGCGCCTTTTGGAAAAGGGTATGGACGAGAAGACAATCAATGCCTGCCGGCGTTTTCAGTCAATGCTCAGCATCCTTCCCGAGGCCCGCATCGCCTGGAAAGTGGGTGGGGTCTCCGCGTTGCACGACGTTACCGAAGGTGGGATCGCCACGGCGCTGCTGGAACTCAGCCTGGCCGGCGGCCAGGGCATTCGTGTTCACCGCGACCGGGTGCCGGTTTTCCCCCAGACCCGAGTCATGGCCGATATCCTCGGCATCGACCCTCTGGGGCTGATTGCCTCGGGTAGTCTTTTGATCGGTGTCCGCCCGGACCATGCCGAGCAGTTGGTCCACGATTTGAAAAGCGCTTCCATTGACGTCACCGAGATCGGTGAGGTCACCGATGCCGAGCCGGGGATCGAGGCGGTGGAGAATGGCTGCGCTGTACAATGGCCTCGGTTCGATGTCGATGAGATAACTCGATTGTTCGCTTAACCGATGGCGATAGCGAGTAAATGACCGTTACCACCAACATGTGCAATCTGCCCGCCTGGGAAATCGCCTCCCGGGCGTATAACGAAAGCCCCGTGCCGATTTCCATCCTGGGGATTCGATCCACGCATCGTCACTTTTTCAAGATGCTGGACCGGCTGGATACCTGGGCCGAGCGGGCGCGCAGCTACGAGGATTACATGGAGGTGGCTTTTCACCTTCACCAGTGGCGGCAGGAAAAAGATCCCACCGGGCAGTTGAGCCTCAAAAACAGCTATTTGCGGTTTCTGCGCGGCTGGCTATACAACGCCAATTCGGTGGAGGGCGCGGTGATGAAGGGCTGGGTGGAAAGTCGGCTGGGCATCGCGCCTACTTTTCACCGGACGCGCATCGAGAACCGCCAAAGCGAAGCCTATCTGGATTACATGCATGACCGGCTTAACGCGGCGGCCCGTACCAATGCCATCCTGTCCCAGTTGGACCTGCTTTATGAATTCGTTCAGTACGAGCTTCATCGCGGTGACCCGGAACGCACCCACATGACCCTTTACCGGGGGGTTTACGATTTTGCCGAACATACGATCGTCGACCGGCCGGATCAAAACCATGCCACCTTGCGCCTCAACAACTTGAACTCCTTTACCCGTGATTTCGAACGGGCATGGGAATTCGGAACCATGGTCATCGAGGCGCGGGTACCGATTCCCAAAATCTTTTTCGACGGTTCGTTCCTGCACGCCGGCATTCTACAGGGAGAAGAAGAGGTGCTGGTGGTCGGCGGGGAGTACGATGTCCTTTTACGTCTTTATTGAGAGGTCGGATGACCGATCCTGAGTCAGCTGGAGAAAAACAACTTTCCTGGCCGGAGATCGAAAAGCGCGCCAATGCCGCTTTTCTGGGAATGGCCATCGGTGATGCCATGGGCGCCGCCACGGAGTTCATGACCACCAGGGAGATCCGCGCCAAATACGGGACGCTGAAGAAAATCGTCGGTGGCGGGTGGCTCCATCTGAAACCCGGCAGGGTTACCGACGACACGGAGATGTCCCTTTGCATCGCCCGGGCCATGCGCGAGACCGGAGGGTGGGATCTTACCGCCATTGCCGAGCGATTCGCGGATTGGATGCGAAGTCGCCCGGTGGATATCGGGGCCACCTGCGCTCGCGGGATCCGAGATTACATGCACAAAGGAACCCTGGAAGTGCCCTTTAACGAGTGGGATGCCGGCAACGGCGGGGTCATGCGCATGGTCCCGGTGGCCATCGGTACCCTGGGGGATGACCGTTTGCTGCAAGTGCGGAGTATTCAGCAAGCTCGCCTGACTCACAATCACCCCCTTTCCGATGCGGCCTGCATCGCGGTGGGCCGGATGACCCAGCGGGCCATGACCGGGGCCTCCAGGGAAAACCTCAGGGCCATCGCCGACGAGTTGGTGGCCAGCCACCCCAAGTTTCGTTTTTCTCGTTACCTGGGGAACAGTTCCGCCTATGTGGTGGACACCATGCAGACCGTCTTACACTATTTTTTCTCCACCGACAGCTTTGCGGATTGTCTCATCGGCGTGGTCAACCAGGGGGGCGATGCCGATACCACCGGCGCCATTGCCGGAATGATTGCCGGTGCTTTTTACGGCATGGAACAATTCCCCCGGCGATGGCTGAGGCGGCTGGATCGGGCGGTAAGGGAAGAGGCCACCGACCTTGCCAGCCATCTGGTGAATGCCTCGCCGCTGGCCGTCAAGCGGGATTAAACCACGACTCTGGTTGCTCCCTTGCGCCTGCCATCCTCTCCATACCGACGGAACCGTTTTTTCCCAACCTCTCTTTCTCGCCACGTATTATTTGACATTCTCGTAAAAAGTCGCTGTTCGGGCGGATTCGTAAAAAGCCCGAGATCAAGGCTTGCGAATCCTTAGGAATACCGCAATCGCGGGTGCCGAAGGCAGTGTACGAATCGTACTCCGCAATGACGAAGGATGAAGCGTAACGCCGATATCGGACTTTTTACGAGTCCGCCATTATTTAATTCCAGCTAAAGGCCTCCCTATTCGGGCCGATTAGTATATTGAGAAATCAACAGCTGCCTCTATGGGAAAATACAATATGGACACCGGATCGATGTGGAAAGAACGTACCGTACAACAATTGATGAGATACGAGGCGCTTTTCAAACTTCTCGAAGCTATTCAGAGCCTTGAGGATATTGCCGAGATATCGGACCTTGTGACCAGGAAGTGGAAATATTTCGCCAGTGTCGCCGGTTGGCGGATGGTGGCTTTCATGGAGAACGGGTTTCTCGTCATTGACGGGGCCAACGGCGAGACGCACATAAGCGAGGCATCGATCTTGTCCGCCTGGGATGCTTATCACCATACGTTGGCGCGCCCGTGCGGCGGCCACGCCGGGGAGATGCCACCGGACCATCCATTACCACCCGAGCACCTGGCCGACGAACGAATTGTGGACCTCCGGGTGTTTCCTTTCGTTCGCGCCGAACGCTGGATCGCCCTATTGAGTGTGGCCGCCAGCCACGAACCTTTCAGTGAACTGGACCTCAAGTTCAACAAAATTTTCGGTACCCACTTTGCCGATCGGGTTTCGGACATCCTTCTACGCCGCCAGGCAACCGACGCTGTGATTAGAAGAGCCACACGCGATGCGTTGACCGGTCTTTATAACCGTGGCGAGATCATTGACCATTTTGAGAAAACCCTTGCGCTTTCCATGCGAACCGGTCAGCAGGCAAGCATTGTTCTCGCGGACATTGACTTTTTTAAAGTTATCAACGAGCAGTTCGGGCACCTGGCCGGGGATGAGGTGCTGCGCGAAGTGTCGCGCCGAATGACGGCGGAGTTGCGGCAATGCGACAGTCTGGGGCGGTATGGCGGTGAGGAATTCCTGTTTGTTCTCTACCCCTGCGATATGGATGGGCTGGCCAAGATGGCCGAACGTATCCGCCGCGCCGTTATGGCCGCGCCCGTCGTTACCGGCAGTGATCCCGATCAGAAGATCAGCGTTTCGATCAGTCTCGGCACATCCAGCACCTTCGGCCAGGAGAATACGACGATCGATGAACTTCTCAAACAGGCCGATGACGCGCTTAGCCGTTCAAAGGCGAACGGGCGCAATCGCGTGACCACCGGCACCCCCATAAACAAATTCAGGAGCCTGTATCAGATTTTGGCTTGAACCTCCGCCGCTGCAAGTGCCTAATTTATTCAAAAACTTCTGTAGTCAAAATAAGAACTTTTTATTTCCTAAATTAGGCGATTGTCGAGCTTGCCGCATATACAAGGCGGATGTCTTTCCGTTATAGTAGGCTATGCGGGAAGACATCCAACGCCGTAGATGCGGTAAGATCGGCAAACCCAACGGGTTTCAAATTTTGGGAGGTCATCATGGCTCAATGCATTATAAATCATACGATTTTCATGGAGACCAAAATTTGAATCGCCTGATTTAGGTATTTCTCTGCCCCCAATCGTTATCGGTATCATTGATGCCGATAACGATTGGGGGCCAGATATTGAGGAGATTATTGATTGCAGGATCCCCATCTTGGTAGTCAACAGGGCAGGACCAATAATTGTTTGTTGGTCGAACTCCTAACCGGCCCACACTTTGAGCAGATGAAACCAGCGCGGGTCGCCCATTCCCCATTCCCATTCCGCAATTCTCCTTTAAGGCGAGATCTTCAAGCCGCCCAAGTCCGGTGGCGGGGGTGGGACATTCCTGCAGCCATCGGACGAGGGCTGCAGGAAGCCAAGGCAATGGAGCGTTGCTTGCCCGAGATAGTTCGGTCAACACGCTAGCGTCTTGAGTGGTGAAGGCCTTGTCCACCCGGACCGCGAACCGGAACTGAGAGTCGGTAACGGGCTGGCGATTGCCATACGCGGAAGCCAATTGATCGGGTTGCATCTCACCAACGATCGTTTCTATAGCAAGTCAACACAGGTTTGAAAACGCCCCTGTGTAACATTTGAATACTTACCCGTGATTGGCGTATGGCGTCAAGTGCCATGGCGTATTGTCTTTGGCTCCCGCCATGTATTGAGGCGTTTGGGCATGACTCCAAATCCAGATAAAAAACAATTAGACATTTCTGGAGGACTATGGTAATCGAAGAAATCCTGTTGGAAGAATATGAATCGAAAGTTATATAATCTTAGTGAATAATAATAAGCTTTACAAAGACAATACGGTCTATATAGTAGGTCATGGCAAGACAAGCAGTGACAATGCCATAACTAGTAACTTTAAGATCTTCTTTATTGGAATTGTTGTCGACACTGCTACCGACCGGATTATAGACTTAGAATGTACAGGGACTATCAGTATTACAAATAAATTTGTTAGGCATTTATTTCTTGGTGAGGTTTTTGATAAGCACCACAGTAATATTGAGGAAAAAATAAATCGGAGATATTTCGGCAGTTCTCAAAAGGCATTGATTGTCGCATATAAGGACGCACAAAAAAAATATTTTAAAATAAAAGAAAAATACTATTAAAAACTGCTTTGTTTTTTTAGAGGCGGCTTGAATAAAAAAAGCTGTCTTACCAGGAACAAAATCCAGTAACAAAATTGGCTATGGCTAATTTTATTACTGGATTTTTTTTTGAAAACAGGAGGTAAATAAATTGTTAAAAGAAAGACTATTGAAAAGCTTGGATGCAACTGGGGCAAAAGGATCGTTTGTTGTACAAGCATTAAATAAAGAGAATGCAACGGCCGAATATCAATCAAGTTTGGTGGTTCCCTCGGCCAGTTTGATCAAGGTGTTTGTCATGATAGAAGTGATGCTTAGATCGAAATACAATGCGCTCGATATAAACACAACTATCCCAGTTAAAAAAGAAGATGTTGTTGGTTTCAGTGTCCTAAAGTTCCTTGAACAGAGAGCGTATACATTGAAAGAGCTGCTTAATTTGATGATTACATATAGTGACAATACTGCGGCTAATGTATTGATTGACTTTCTGACAATCAAGGGCATAAACGCCAGTCTAAAAAAACTTGGATACAACAATTCCATATTGCAACGTAAGATGATGGATTTTAAAGCTGCCGAAGAGGGGATGCAGAATTTCACTAATGTATGCGATGTAAGTAATGTATTGAAAAAGATGTATAAAGGCCGACTTTTAGGCCCTCCTTACGACGAGCTTATGCTTGGTATCATGAAACAGCAGGCTGATGAATGTATGATGAGAAGGTATCTGCCTGATGAAATACGCATAGCTAGAAAGAGCGGAGAACTTAATAACCTCAATCATGAGATGGCAATCGTCTATACTCCAAAAATCGACTATTTATACACTTTTTTTGTATGGGAGGCCAAAGATAATAATGCTTCCAGAGAGCTTCTGGCGCAAACTTCTAAAATTACATTTGATTATTTCGTTAATAGTGATCGGCGACAGCTTCAATAATCCCACCGCATACATGCTAAACGCAATGTGAACATCAAAAACTTTTAGGATATTGAGGGGTGAACATGGAATACGAGAAAACTGAAGCAAAAAAAGTGATGTTTACCACAAAGGTGACCGGCCATGATTATGAACCGTATGTGTCACCAACCACTAATATGAATGAATTTTCATTGAGGGCTGTCGCAATTGGATGCGTTCTTGCCGTTCTTTTTGGTGCAGCGAATTCTTATTTGGCATTGAAAATAGGAATGACAATCTGTGCGTCCATTCCTGCTTCTGTCATTGGGCTGGCAATTCTAAAAGGGCTGTTCAAGAATGGTACAATTCTTGAGAATAATATAACTCAGACTGTCGGTTCTTCCGGAGAAGCTTTAGCCGCAGGGGTTGCCTTTACATTGCCCGCATTATTATTGCTCAATTTGAATGTCAAAGTTTTAACTGTCTTTATGATTGCAGCAATTGGAGGACTTTTGGGATGTTTATTAATGGTTCCTTTGAGAAAATTCTTGATAAAGGATGAACATGGGAAGCTTCCGTATCCCGAAGGTACGGCCTGTGCTGAAGTCGTTGTTGCAGGTCATGAAGGTGGAAGCAGCGCAAAAATTTTATTTGGCGCTTTAGGAATGGGCGGTCTGTTTAAATTTATATCGGATGGAGCCGGTTTGTTTCCCTATACCATCGACATCCCGTTTAACAGATATTTAAAAGGCGGCGCTTTTGGAATGGATTTCTTACCTTCTTTGTTGGGTGCAGGATTTTTAGTAGGCCCCATGATTTCGTCAATGTCCTTATCCGGTTCAATAATCGGATGGTTCGTAATTATGCCTTTAATTTACATGATAGGAACATATAGTCCGGAAATCATCGCGCCTGGCACGATTCCGGTTGCGGATATGGATATTTGGGGGTTGTGGTCAAATTATCTTAAGTACGTGGGTATCGGTGCGGTGACAATGGGTGGATTTATCAGTCTGTTTAGTGCGTTTCCCATCATTATCAAATCCTTTAAGGGGACATTCGCGGCATACAAATTGAAGGATGAAGAAATCAAAAGAACTGAATTAAATATCCCCAAAAAGGTTTTGATTATAGGAATAATCATCTTACTCGCGATCATTTCATTCTTGCCGGTATTCCAGAGTGTTTTTGCAGGATCCATCGGAGCCGTTTTGGTATTAATTTTTGGATTTATCTTTGTCGCCGTATCCGCACACCTAGTCGGATATGTTGGAAGCTCATCGAATCCAATTGTTGCCATGACAATCGGGGGGCTGCTAGTTACCGCCGTTCTCTTCAGAACTATGGGGTTTACAGGTACCAGTGGAATTATAGCGATCATTATCGTTGGGTCCATCATTTGTATAGCGATCGGTGTGAGTGGGGACATGGCCCAGGATTTAAAAACTGGATTCCTTTTAGGTTCTACACCCAGAAAGCAACAGTATGGACAAATGATCGGAATACTCTGTTCTTCCGTTATAATGGGAGCCGTAATAATCATGTTAAATGATGTTTACGTTATCGGTTCAGAAAAATTGCCTGCTCCCCATGCAAATATGATGAAAGCAATAGCTGAAGGCGTCATGTCGGGTAATCTTCCATGGACTTTCATATTTATTGGAATGGCTATTTCTGTGGCAGTAAAGCTTCTTGGTGGGGCGGTCCTGCCGTTTGCCGTCGGTCTCTATCTGCCCATTCATTTAAGTACAGCGATGATGGCAGGTGGTGTCATCAGAGGAATTGTCGAAAAATCAAAATTCACAGAGGAAATAAAAGCAAAGAAACTTGAGAAAGGTACATTGTATGCTTCGGGATTAATTGCCGGAGATGCTTTGATGGGAGTAGCAGTAACCGCATTACTTTATTTTGGCGTAGATTTTGTGGGGTTGACACCATTTATTCCACGGACTGATAATCCATACATCGGAATGCTTGGATATGCTTTGCTGATTGCATATTTTTCATGGACCATCTTCAGCAAAAAGCATGAGGCTATCCTTGAAGGCAGAGATTTGCAGATGTAGCAGCTCAAAACTATAGGGGAAATTGACTGATATGATAATAAAAGACATAGCATTAAAACACATTAGCATCCCACTTAAAAAACCATTTAAGACAGCTTTGAGAACCGTTGAAACGGCTGAAAACACGGTGATTATGGTAACTACTGAGGATGGCCTTGTTGGCTTTGGCGAGGCGCCACCAACTGCCGCAATTACAGGTGATACCAATGAGTCTATAATAGCGGTTATTAAAAATAAGATTGTAAAAAAACTTATCGGTAGGGATGTAGAAAAGCTTGAAAATGTTCTCAATATCATACAAACATCATCAGAACGAAACTTCAGTGCTAAAGCTGCAGTTGATATGGCGATTTATGATTTAATCTGTCAGCGATATAAAATACCCCTCTACAAGTTTTTAGGTGGGTATAGAAATCAAGTGGAAACGGATTTGACCATAAGCTTGAATGAACCGGAAGAAATGCGACAAGATTCCATTGCAGCTGTTGCACAGGGATTTAAAACTTTGAAATTAAAGGTCGGAAAGAATACTGAAAAAGACATTCAAAGAATAAGAATGGTCAGACGAGCGGTCGGCGATACCGTTAAACTGAGGTTGGATGCAAATCAAGGATGGTCTCCGGAGGAGGCGATTCATGTTATAAAAACAATAGAAGATTTAGACCTAAACGTGGAATTGGTTGAACAGCCCGTTAAAGCAATCGATATAGTAGGATTGAAGATGGTTACTGACAATGTGGCAATACCTATTATGGCAGACGAGAGCATGTTTTCGCCGGCGGATGCCATTAAAATATTGCAGATGAGAGCTGCAGACCTTGTCAATATAAAGTTGATGAAATGCGGAGGAATTTATAATGCTCTCAAGATTGTTGCAATTGCGGAAACCTATGGGGTGGAGTGCATGCTTGGGAGCATGGTCGAGAGCAAGGTGAGCTTGACAGCCGCAGCGCACTTAGCAGCCGCGAAGAAAAACATTACAAGAGTAGATTTAGATGCAGCTATTTTTCTTGCCGAAGATCCTGTTATCGGTGGGTTTAAAAAGCAGATCCCAATATTTGCGCTTACGGATGTTCCTGGGCTTGGAATCACGGGGATACACGGATTGAAGGATGTAAAGGAAGCTGAATTATGCAAATGATAGTCGTCATGAAACAGTCTGTAGCGAGGCATCTGATTTTGGATGCGGAACAAACAACTTGAGTAAGCGCCGATGGCACCGATGTGAGCTGTCCTTTTCTCTGCTGACTCCGCCCGGCGCATGTTGTCCAATGTCATTCGGGTCCACTGCAGCTTGTTGACAGCCCTTGCTTCGTTTTCGACGACGCGTTGGTAATGTAAAAGCCGTTTCATTGTAATTTGCGATAGTTCTATTATTTTATGCATATTCTTGATTTCCAGATCGTATCTGGTTTAACATCAGGCAAAAAGCGCTACCGTGTCTCTGATGATATGCAAGAGATCTTCGCAGGATGTGGGCTTATTGACAACACAATCAACGTAGGCCTCCTTGAGTTTAACGGTATCCAACTGTTTATCAAGACCCGTAAAGAGCAGGAAAGGGATTTTGGAATTTCTTTGCGGAGACAATACTCTCTGCAGCGCGGGTCGGACCAAGCTATCTTACTGAAAAATATGTAATCGAATAAATTTTTAATTGATTTACTGTCTTAGCCATTCAGTTTTGGGGGCAAAATGTAGTTTTTGCGTCGAAACTGAGCCGCTAAAATTAATATGGCGCTATTTTTTCATGCTTTTTCGTTTCATGTCAATGTATTAGCTTGGTCCGGCCCCATTCCAACTCACTTTGAGCAGATCGATATAGTCAAGATAGCCTTCCCGGTTAAAATTGACCGAAAGTTCATTCATGAAGCCATGCAGGTACGGTGTCCGATGGATTCGCACCTTGCTTTTTTCGGTAAGTCTATCGGCCAGATCGGCAACACTGAATGTCGGCTCGGATGCCGGCAGGTAAAGATCGACTTCGACCGAAGGCTCAATAGTCAGGCCGTGCCTGATTTGAGAACCGTAAAACCCTACTACCTTTTTTACTCTTTTTTCGTCGAGGGATTCGGAAATCCGCCATATTGCGGAGGCGCCGACACTAAATCCAATGATGACGATTTCTTTTTTGCAGCCCGCTAAGTACCCTTGAAGACGCTCCGCATAACCATTCAAACCAATGGTTTCCATAAAATACTCGTACGCCCGGGCTTCATCGTCAAATCTCATCTCCTTTCCCGCGTAAGGATCGATGATTTCGTACTCACCGGCAAGCCGGGCGCATAGCCTTTCAAGTGCTTTTGTTCTTCCAAAGATGTCTGAGACAACGACGGTTTGCATAGCGTTACAGCTTGGCCTGAACCTCCGCCATTTTTATGATCGGAAGCGGATGTTTGCCTTTGCCCGTGGCCTTGTCCAGCATCTTTTGGGAGGCGCTGCGGTAATAAAGCGTTGCCGTGACTTTGGCGCCTTTCAGCTTTTTCGGGGGCAATTCAATGCTCTCGAACAGGGACTGCCCGGGGGGAACTCGCTTGTCCTTGAGAATTTCGCGAGCCTTGGCGATGTTCTCGACAGGGTTGCCCTTGCCGTCACCGAAAACGGTGTTGAAGAGCAGGGTGTCCTCGGGCAGGTAGCCATCATCATCCCTGACACCGGAGGTGAAAACGGTTCTCCCCCATCTGGTTTTAACGACAACCTCAAGCCACATCTGGCGCATTTCGGTCATGCCCGTGGGCAGGTAGTGCCCGGCGCCGGTGTTTTTGACTTCGATGATCAGCTTGTGCTCATCCAGTTTCGTTGTGTCGATGCCAAGCGTGGCCGTGTTTTGCAACCGTGCGACGGCCATTTGCGATTTTTCCTCATCGCCGTTGAGTTTGGGCAGGTAGGCGTTGGCGCCGACAAAATAGTGCGTGAAGATATGCTCCCTCTCCGGACCGTCATCCACGGCCTGTCCGGGATTGGTCGGCCTCTGCGTGCTTCCGGTGGCCACGACACCGGGCCGTTGATACATGTGGCAACCCTGACAGGTGACGCGCTTTTGGGGATCATCCGAGTAATACGGTCCGTTTTTCCATTCCGTGTAGGTGGTTTCCAGGTCCGTTTCAAAGACCACATGCTTTACGTTGTGGCAGGTTCCGCAAATTTGAGAACCGGTATGGAATTCGGAGTAGGCAGTCTCGTGAAAATCCGATTCCGAGTCCTTGAAGGGGCCGTGTTTGATTCCCGGATCGTCCTCACCATTGCCGGGCTCGACGATCAGGCCATTGTTAAACATCTTGTGGGCCGAGGTGGCGGAATGGCAGTAATCGCATTGGATGCCCATTTGTGCCAGTTCCGGGATCTTACTTCGATCATCTGAGGATTTGGTCGGATAGCCGGTGATCACGCCAACCGGCGTATGACATTTTACACAAGCTTCGGCTTCCTTGATTTCATCCGGATCCGTCAGCCCTTCGCGTAGAAAATCCGAAACTCCCAGATAAACCGTGTCCGTGTGCGACAAATGATGGGCCGACCGTTCCCACTGGGTGAAAATATCCGTGTGGCAACCGCCACAGGTGTCGGCGGAGATAAATCGGTCGATGGGAAAGGTTTGGGCGGTTTCGTTTGGGGCTTCATCGACGTAGACCCGATACAAAATGGCCAGGGCGGCCGAGGCGATCATCAGGGCTGCGGTTACAAGGTGTTTATTGCTTTTCAAGGCGGTCATAGTGTTCGTCTCCATCTTTTAAGGCCTCATTCAGCTATGCAAGGCCCTGGTGTTAGCCAAGCGAACGCAAGAGATAAACGATTGTCGGGTTGAAAGTAAAGATACGATTATCTGTTAATGGTGGATTTGTCAAAATCCATGGCGGATAAATCGAGCCGCCAGTCGGTATCGGAAAATAGAACAGACATTTTTCCCCCTAAACTGAGCGATTCAAATTTTGACAGTCTCGTAAAAAGTCGAACTTTTCAAATTACGACTTGGTAACCATCTGAAATCATAGGTTGGCAAATTTCAAAAATATCTTTTTGGCGACTTTTTTCGAGTTCATCAAATTTTGGTACATATAAAATTTAGCAAGAATAGCAACGCAAACAGATCTTAAGTCTACAGCATTGCCGTCGGGGGCGGGGGAACGTAGCCGGCGGCTTCCTATGGCTCAAGATCATTATGAAATTTCCGGGTGGCACTTCCTCCCCCCTTGAGGGCGTGGGCCGGGGGGAGGGGGAATAAAATAAAGCAATTTTCCAAATGCGATTGCCCTGCCGGTTGTCGGCCCATGGGTTGCGGGCATGGCCGGTCTTGGGATATAGGAAGTATTGAATTTGAGATCCTCAGGATCAGAACCATAGAAGCGGTAAAGGGAGGGCGATATGCACGGGATGTCATACGGATTGGAGGGCAAGGTGGCCATCGTGACCGGAGGCAGCCGGGGGATTGGGCTGGATATTGCCAAGACCTTGCTTGAGCAGGGTGCCAAGGTGGTCATCTGTGGTCGTAAGCAGGAAAACCTGGACGCCGCGGTGGAACAACTCGATGTCCCGGAAAACCTCTTGGCCATCGTCGCCCATGTGGGCAGGGAAGCCGATGTGGAACGGTTGTTCGATGAGACGATGGCGCGTTTCGGCCAGGTCGATGTGTTGGTGAACAACGTCGGAATGAATCTGATCACCGGGGTGGCGGACGCCGATCCCTCTCTTTTCAGAAAAATTATCGAGTCCAACCTGACCGGCACCTGGCTTTGCTCGCACAAGGCGGCGCAGCTCATGCGGGCACGTAAATCAGGCAAGATCGTCAGCATTACTTCCTTTGCCGCCCGGCGAGCCACGCCTTTCATGGGCGTTTACGGCATTGCCAAGGCGGCCATAGAAATGATGACCAAAACCCTGGCCCAGGAGCTGGCACCGTTCAATATTCAGGTCAATGCGGTGTCGCCCCACATGGTGCGTACCCAATTCTCAAAACCCTTCTGGTCCAATGACCTTCTGCTCAAGGAGATCGTCAAAGCCATTCCCATGGGGCGCATCGCCGAAACCGTCGATGTGGTTCACCCGGTCTTGTTTTTGTGCTCGGAAGGGGCCGGATTCATTACCGGGCAAACATTGATGGTGGACGGCGGGGCCAGCGCAGTGTGATTTTTTCAGTGTTTGAGACGAAGCAAGCCGGGCAGTGCCTTGAAAACGAAATGATCGCTCCGCCAGCCCCGTTCCCCGTCCACTTGTAGGTCAACCGGGGCGTCCAGCCGGACGCAAAGCGTTCGCCCGGCGGCATAGGTTCCGGCACGGTTGCCGATGGTGAATCCGGTTAGAAGGCCTGTCACCGCCCCGGCGGCGCCCGAGGTGATCAGTTGGGTGTGAAGACGGCCATCGTCCCAACGGGCGTTGGGCACGGCCATCAATCCCATACCGAAAAACGGCTGTTTGACCACCATGAGGCTGAGCAGGCGCTTTATGCGCCGCACCGATCCGTCCAAATTTATCCATCCACTCACCGGGTGATAGTCCCGCAGAACAACCGACAGTCCCACCTTAAAATACGTGAGAAATCCTTTTTGGCCTAACGCGCGGGCCTGCTCATAGCGCCGTATGACCGCCCCGTCCGCGCCCAGGGACACCATGAAGGCTTTTCTGTCTCGACCGCAGTCGATCAAATCATAGTGGTGGATGCACCCCTCGCGGATGCGCCGGGCAACGGCCACCGCATCGCCGCGATAGGCAAGGGCGTGGGTCAGCGCGTTGCCGGTACCGAAAGGCAAAAAGGCCAGCGTACTGCAAGAGAGCTCGACGGCGTTCAGGACCAGGGAAAAGGTGCCGTCGCCGCCGGCCACCACCAGAACGTCATAGTGCCGCGCCGCATCACGGGCCACATCGGCCAATTCGGCCGGGCTGCGAGTGTCCAGCCCGACAATTTTTGCCTTCAGAACCTTGCCGGCGGCATCCAGCAGGTCGCGTCGTCTGCCTTCGGCCACAAGCCCCGAAACGGGGTTGGCGACAATGCAATAGCGCTCATTTTCGTTCATCTGTTTCCCTTGGTCACTCGCCTTTGGGTTTCACATCAGTTTATATCACTCTTTTCGTGGGGATACCAACTACGAAAACGGATTCGGCCGGGACATCCGTGTCATCCGCCACACCATCGCCGAGCTGGACCGCTTCAACCGGCAGGGCATCCCCGTGTGGGATTTCGACAACCTTTTTCCCTGCAGGAGCCTTTGCCCGCCGCCCGACGATACTTGACACCCGCCCGGCGAAAACGCCGGCCGTGGCCGAAGCCTCCTTTTTGCCACCCGCCGGTTTTCTGGCCCCGGCCGATGAGAAGACGGTCTATTTTCGTTGGGAAAAGGAACCCGTGGCCGGTGTGCGCTACCGCATGTCGCAGGAAACCCTGGTGAATTCGGCTATGGCATTGCTCTACGGAATAAGATTTTCGGCCGGCGGTTAACTTCAACCTAAACTGAGCGATTGCCAAGCTTGCCGCATATACAAGGCAGATGGCTTTCCGCTATAGCCTTCTATGCGGGAAGACATCTAACGCCGGAGATGCGGCAAGATCGGCAACCCGCAAGGGTTCAAATTTTGGGAGGTAAGAATGACCTGATGCATTATCATTCCTGCCAAATTAAATAAGTACCAAAATTTGAATCGCTCAGTTTAGGTTCAATGATGTCGATTTGACAGGGTGTTTTTATTCAGATATTTATGGTCCAATTAAGGTAGTTAGTTAACTATTTGTCTGGCGGCGATACAATATCGGGAGCGTGGAACATGAGCAAAGTACAATTGGATTTTGAGGAAAGCGCTAAGCTTTTGGCAAAATACAATATCACTGCGGAGGGCAGACAGGTCTATTCCATGGGCGAGGCTATGACGGTTTCGAAAGAAATCGGTTTCCCCATGGTCGCTAAGCCGGTTTCGGAAACCATTATCCATAAATCAGACGCCGGTGCGGTGTTCCTGAACCTCGCCAATCGTGAACAGGTGAAGGCCGCTTGTGAAGCCATCGAAGAAAAGGTCGGCGGCTTTTCCAAAGAGAAAAAAGCGGGCCTGTTGCTGCAGAAAATGGCCGACAAGGGCTTCGAGATCCTTGTGGGCGCCAAACAGGACCCGGCTTTCGGTCCGGTCACCATGGTCGGCATCGGAGGCATTTATGTCGAGCTTTACGCCGATGTGGCCATGGGCGTGGGCGAGTTGTCCGAGCAGGATGTCGAGAACATGCTGTCAAAAACCGGGGCCGGAAAGGTGCTGGCCGGATTCCGGGGGCAGATTTACGACAAGGCCCGGGTGATCGACCTGGTCATCGGGATCTCCAGGCTCATGACCGACAACCCCGATATCTGCGAATTGGATTTGAACCCTGTCATCGTTTATGAAAAGGGTGTCGCGATTGTCGATGCGCGCCTTATTCATGATACCGGTGCCGCCAAGCCGCTTCCCAGCCAGGTGGCGGATTGGAAGATGGAGAGCCTCCGGGCGATTTTCGAAGCCCGATCCGTTGCCATTGTCGGCGCGTCCCGCCCGGGAACCCAGGGCGGGGTGATCCTGAAAAACTGCAAGGGCATCGAAAGGCTCTACCCGATCCATCCCAAGCTGAAAACCATCCACGGACTTACCTGCTATCCCTCTTTGGAACAGCTTCCCGAAGTCCCGGAGGTTTGCGTTTTCGCGGTCAATCCGGAGCGCACCGTTTCGCTTTTCGAGACCTATTGCAAATTAGGAGGCAAAGGCGCCATTATCTTCAGCGACGGGTTTGCCGAAAGCGGCAGGAAGGACCTTGAAGAACGGTTGATCGAAATCAGCCGGAAATACAAAGTCGCTTTTATCGGCCCCAACTGCATGGGGGTAATCGATAATTATTCGAAGCTGAACACCAACTTCATTCCGGTTCAACGTTCGGTTCCCGCCAGCCCGCCCAATAATGTCGGCGTGATTTCCCAAAGCGGTGGGATTGGCCTGGAATTTTTGGAAATGCTGAGTGCCGACAACCAGGACCTTGGAAAATGGGTTTCCATTGGCAATGCTTCCTGCGTTGGCGTTGCCGAAATTCTCTCGCAGATGGGGGATGATCCCAGGATCGAAATCATCACCATTTACCTGGAGGGAGCGGCGGACGGCCTCAAGCTGATGGAGGTTGGCAAGAAGGTCGCCGAGAACAAGCCTGTGCTGATTATCAAGGGCGGTAGGGGCGGTGGCGCGCAGGCGGCGCTGTCTCATACGGCGTCCATAGCGGGCAGCCACGAAGCGTTCGAGGCGTGTTGTGATCAGGCAGGCTTTTTCCTGATGGAAGATCTCACGGAGGATCCCAAGATCCTGGTCAATGTCCTTTCGATTCTGACCAGTCAACCCAAACCGAGCAGCAACGGCAAAAAGATCGGCGTGGTCAGCGTGGGCGGAGGCGCCAGTATTTTGCTGGCGGATCAGATTACCGAAGAGGGTATGACCCTGGCGACGTTTGCCCCCGAAACGAGAAAACAGATGCAGGAATTGATGTCCAGGAAACTGAAGCCCGGGCAAGACGCCGTCAACGAGAAAATCCTTTCCAATGTAGGCGCAAACCCGGTCGATCTATTTGGAAACTGCGATGACGAACGGCTCATGGAAGCGTTGCGCATCGTGGACCGGGATCCGAACACCGATGTGATTATCGCGGCCGTTTATATGCAACCGCCGCTTTTGACGGAATATCTTCCCGAGCGCCTCGTGGAACTGAAAGAGGAGTTGACCAAACCGCTGATTATTTCACCCAGGGGATTTTCGGATTATGTGGCTCGCTGCCGGGAATACATGGCCGAGAAGAAATTGCACACGTACACGGTTCCCATGATGAAACCGCTTCGCACCGCCCTTGCCGTGTGGGAGAAATACGGCAGGTCGTTCAATGGTAAACTAGAACAATAGGAAGACGCTGTTTGCCGGATTGACGGCTGGTTCCGGGCAACCGGCCGTTTTGTATCCGGGCAACCGGTGATCAGGAGTTGGTTACTCCGTTCTTTGTTCATTGCAGCTTAAGCAAACGCGCGGCATTCTCTCCACACACCGCTCGCCGGTCGACCTCGTCCAGCCCGCCCTCCGCCATTTCCTTGAAATAGCGCGTCGGCTTGAGCAGGGGATAGTCCGTGCCGAACAGCACC
Organism: uncultured Desulfosarcina sp.; assembly: GCA_963668455.2. Lineage (GTDB taxonomy): Bacteria > Desulfobacterota > Desulfobacteria > Desulfobacterales > Desulfosarcinaceae > Desulfosarcina. The sequence continues at coordinate 69,087 of CAXXOY010000001.1, read as the reverse complement.
CTGTCAATGCCCACCAGATCCCTGGCGTAGGGGTAGATGCGGTTGTCGTAAAGAAACGGCGATGCCGCCGTGTCGTAGTAAACGTTTTTCAGGGTTTCCTTCACTGCCTTTTTCAGCAGATGGTAGAAAAAGATACCGCCCCCCCAATGGGCCAGGACAATGGTGTTGTCCGGAAAACGGGAGACGGTGTCATAAATTTGAATCAGGGTGTTGGCGGATTTGCCGGGGTAGATATGGCCGACCTCCTCGTTGGTGTGCAGTAGCAGGGGGACGTCGTGTTTCCGGCAAAGGGCCATGATGGGGTCCAGGCTTTCCCGGCAGGTTTTGTCGATGCCGCCACCGTAAAAGGCCAGTTCTCCCACGCCGGAAAGGCCCGCCTCCAGGCAGCGCGCCACCTCCTCTGCGGCACCGGGATCGAGGCTGTCCACGCAGCACATCCCGCGCAGCCGATCCGGATGGCGACTGACCACGTCGATCACGTAGTCGTTGTTCAATCGGCAGGTTTCGATGTTGTGCCAGGGAAAGCCGAACACCACCGACAGATCGACGCCTTCTTCGTCCATCATGGCGATGATGTTCTCGGCGGACACCAGTTTGGATTTTGGCGATTCGTAGAGCAGTTTGAATTCGGGCTCGCCTTCGAAAAAGCGCTCCCGGTGGTCCCTGATTTCGGCAGGGAAAGTGTGCACGTGAAAATCGATAATCATGGGCCGGCTCCCTTTTAAGATGGTTGATCCGCCGTGGATTCGGGGTCTGTGACACGTTACCCGGTTTTTTATACAATTCTGATAATGCTTGCAACCACTTGATTTGACCCAAGGGCGGATTGGGCTGTCAAACGAACGTGTTGAATGATACAATCCTTTCATAAAGATCCCACCCGCAATCTCATTTCCAATTCATACCTTCAGGAGGGCTTATGCAGATACCCGATACCAAAAAGAAGGAGATGCTCAGGTCGTTGCTGCTTACCCGCAAATTCGAGGAGGCGCTGACGGAACTGTGTAAGATCGAACGTAAGATTCCGGGCATGATGATTCTTTGCACCGGACAGGAGGCCGTTGGTGCCGGCGTGTGCGCGGCGCTTGAACCGGAAGATGTGATCGTCACCAATCACCGCAGCCATGGGCATTTGCTGGCCAAGGGGGCTGATCCCAACGCTTTGATGGCCGAGATTTTCTGTAAAGGCACGGGATGCAACAAAGGCAAAAGCGGGACCCTGCACCTGGCGGTTCCCGAGGTCAACGCCCTGTGTACGACTACCGTGGTCGGTGGCGGCCCGCCCATTGCCGTGGGTACGGCTTTTGCTCAGGAGTACCGGTCTCAAAAAGCGGTGACTGTCTGCTTTATCGGGGATGGGGCCGCCAACGAGGGGTCTGTCCACGAAGCCATGAACCTTGCCAGCGTCTGGTCGCTTCCGGTGGTCTTTGTGTGTGAGAACAATTGCTATGCCGGCGCCCAGCGGTATGAAGCGCATACCAGAGCCGCCAATATCGCCGACCGTGCGGCCGGGTATGACATGCCCTGGGTGATCGTCGATGGCAACGATACGCTGGCGGTCCATGAGGCGGCCATGGAGGCGCGGGAGCGCGCCGTTGCCGGCGGCGGACCCACCTTGCTCGAATGCAAGACTTACCGCTGGCGGGGACATGGCGAGGCCGATGCCCAGCTCTACCAGCCCAAGGATGAGATCGCCGCATGGCAGGCAAGGTGTCCCGTCCAGCTAATGCGCCGCGAAATGCTCGCTCAAGGGGCGATCGGTGAGGAGGAATTGCGGGAAATGGAAAAAGAGATGGACGGCATTGTTCAGGAAGCGATCCGTTTTGCCGAAGAGAGCCCGTATCCCGAGCCGGCCGATGCGCTTGAGGATGTCTTTGCTTAACCGAGACTTTGTATGGTGAAAGGAATCACGACATGCAATCATTTGGAATGGGACAAGCCATTAACCAAGCCCTGAGAGAAGAGATGCAGCGGGACAGGGATGTGTTTATCGCCGGTGAGGGAATAGGCGTAGGCATCCACAGCAGTCCCATGCTTCCCACCCATGGCTTATTGGAGGCATTCGGCCCGGAAAGAGTAAAGGACACACCGGTCTCGGAGGCGGCCATCGCCGGGTTGGCGGTGGGCGCGGCGGCGGCCGGGCTGAAGCCGGTGGTGGAAATCATGTTCAACCCCTTCTTCACCCTGGCTTCGGACATGATCGTCAACCATGCCGCAAAGCTGCGCTATCTGTCGGGCGGCAAGACCGCGTTCCCGCTGGTGGTGCGCATCAAAAGCGGTGCCGGATTCGGTGCCGGGTGCCAGCACGCGCATAATCTGGAGGCATGGGCGGCGCACTGCCCCGGGCTGAAAGTCGTCATGCCCGCCTCGCCGGCCGATGCCAAGGGTCTGCTTAAATCCGCCATCCGCGATCCCAATCCAGTGGTGTTCATCGAGGATATGATGCTTTATTTCGCGCCCTTCCCGGTTCCGGAAGGAGACTATCTGATTCCCATCGGCCAGGCCGATGTCAAGCGCCAGGGCAAGGATGTCACCGTGGTGACATGGTCCAAGATGGTGGGCGTGGCGCTGAAGGCGGCCGAGAAGCTCGCCGGGGACGGAATCGACATGGAAGTCGTGGACCTGCGCACCCTGGTGCCGATGGATAAGAAAACGATCCTCGATTCGGTGGGCAAGACCGGGCGCCTGGTCGTGCTGCATGAAGCCACGCGAACCGGCGGTTTTGCCGGAGAAGTGGCCGCCGTGGTCATGGAAGAGGCCTTTGACCACCTGAAAGCGCCGCTCAGGCGAGTGACCGGCCCCGACATTCCCGTTCCGGCAAGCCCACCGCTTGAACAGTTTTATATTCCCAACGAGGAGAATCTGATCGCGGCGGTGAGGGAGATTGTCTGATTCCGCGGGAATGATACGAATCCGCCCGAACAGCAACTTTTTACGGATTCGTCAAAATTTGAATCGCCTGATTCAAAAATTTGTAACCCATCCCCATATCCAGTCTCTGGAAACAGGGGGGGCATGGCAACGATCCTGCGCCGTCTGACCTGAAAGATTGGTACTGCGGTCATCGCCATTTCATCCCGGGGCTACAATCGCGTGCAGGGAAATGGGAATTACTCTTTTAATTGCAGGTAACAGGTACGGAACCAGAAATGACGACGGGAGAAATCACCATTCTGGATGGTGGTATTGGAAGAGAACTGGAAAGACGTGGTGCGCCGTTCAGGCAACCGGAGTGGTCGGCGCTGTCGATGATGGAAGCCCCGGGACTCGTCAAGGAGGTTCATAAAGCATTTATCGATAGTGGCGCGTCTGTCATAACGGCCAACAGTTATGCCCTGGTTCCGTTTCATATCGGTGAGAAAAAATTTAAGAATCAAGGCAAGGCCCTGGCAAGCAGTGCCGGCAAGACAGCACGCGCGGCAGTCGAGGAAAGCCAAGCCCGCGTCCGTGTGGCAGGTTCCATTCCTCCATTGTTCGGCTCTTACCGTGCCGATCTCTACCGACCGGAACGAGTAATTGAAATTGCGACCCCCTTGATTGAAGGCCTTCGCAAGCATATAGACACGTGGCTCTGTGAAACCCAGAGTTTGATTGACGAATCTCTACGCATAAAATCATTGGTCGATGATCTGGATATACAAAAAAAGCCGTTCTGGGTTTCTTTCACTCTGGAAGATTTTCATTTAACAAGTGAACCGGTGTTGCGTTCCGGCGAATCCGTGATCGATGCGGTCAAGGCAATGGCCGACGCAAACGTTGACGCTATTTTATTCAATTGTTGCCAACCGGAAGTTATCGGCCGGGCCATTAAAACAACCAGACGTCGATTGGCATCCCTGGGGGTCGAGGATGTTGAGATCGGCGCCTACGCCAACGCTTTCCCGCCGCAAGACAAAGACGCCAAGGCAAACGAGGCGCTGAGCGAATTGCGTGCCGATTTAACCCCATTATCCTATCTTGACTGGGCGCGACAATGGACCCGGGATGGAGCGACCTTGATTGGTGGTTGTTGCGGAATCGGACCCGAGCACATCGCGGTACTGTCGGAAAAATTGAACGCCGACGAGTAAAGGAGATGGTATGCAGGAACGTGGCAAGCCTAATGTAAGCCGCAGGGCTTTTTTGAAAGGATTGGCCGCCGGGGGAGCATGTATGCTCTTGCCCGGCACGGTCAAGGCGGCGCGGCAGGGCAAGGAGTTAGCCACCTTGCACGATCTGTCAAAGTGTATCGGCTGCGGGGATTGCGTTTCGGCGTGCACGATGCGGAACGAGGTCAAATATCCCGAGCCGCGAAAACCCTTTCCCAAAATGTATCCCAGCCGAGTCAAGGTGGCGGACTGGTCCGACAAGCGGGATGAGGAAGCGCGGCTTACACCTTACAACTGGTTGACCATTCAGACCGCGGAGGTGGAGTGGCAGGACGAATATTATGAAATCAACATTCCCAGGCGTTGCATGCACTGCGCGAATCCGCCCTGCGCGAATCTGTGTCCCTGGGGGGCGTGCGCCCGTGAGGATAACGGTGTGGTACGCATTAATGCGGACATCTGCCTGGGCGGTTCCAAGTGCAGGTCGGTCTGTCCCTGGGACATTCCCCAGCGCCAGACAGGCGTGGGCCTTTACCTCAAGCTCATGCCCGCTTTTGCCGGCAACGGGGTCATGTACAAATGCGATCGCTGCTTCGATCTTCTCACAGAAGGAGGTGTGCCCGCCTGTATCGACGAATGCCCGGAAGAGGTTCAGTACATCGGCCCCAAGGCGGATATCGTGGCCCGGGCGCACGAGCTGGCCAGGACCTTCGCCAATGGCGGTGATGAGAACGAGTTTATCTATGGCGAACATGAGAACGGCGGCACCAATACCATCTATGTGTCTCCGGTGCCGGTCGCACTACTGGCCCAAGCCGTGGAAACCGGGCCGGGGTTGCCCCACATAAATCCGGTCGAGGACATGATGGGCCGCGACGAAATGCTCGGCATGGTTGCCCTGACCGCGCCCATCGCCGGAGCGGTCGCCGGGGTGTTGACAGTCGGTGCAAAGCTATCCAAGTCAAAAAGAGAGGACAAGGAGGCGACCGATGAATAGTCTGTTTCCCAAATGGCTGAACCGGATCATGCTGGCGGTCATGGCGCTTCTTGCGCTGACCGGTATGGCCCAGATGCCCATCTTCAAGCGCTACTACATTGCCGATATTCCCGGGCTGGGATGGCTGGCCGCCTATTATACGACCCATAAAATCCACTACATTGCCGCGGCCGTGTTCCTGGCTCTGTTGTTTTGGATGGCTACGGAATATCTCATGGTCCGGCGGAGGCAGTGGCGGCCCACAACCATGGGCTGGGTGCGTCTGGTTGCCCTGGTGCTGATCGTGGCCACCGGGATTCTCCGGACGGTAAAAAATCTGCCGGATCATGGTTTCAGCCCTACGGTGGTCATGCTTGTGGACTGGATTCATGTGGCTACCGCATTGTTTTTAGGAGTAACCGCTATCCTGGCCCGGGTGGGCCCGTGGCGTAAAAGAGGAGTCTATGCGACACGCCGCTGAGCCTGAGCAAAGCAGCGATTTGCCCCAATGTTGACAGTCTCGTAAAAATCAAAAAGGTGTTCACGCATCTGCCTGCCGGCAGTTCGCAAACACCTTTTATGTACGCTCCGTATATTACGGTTTTACCGTGAAAATTTTTCGCTGTGGCCGGCCAACCCGGTCCAGCTATGCTTGGTTAGTAAGATCAGAAGCTATAACGGACCCCGATACCGACGGTGCGCGGATCGCCGTAGGTCGCAACAGACTTAGCAGCACTCGAAGTAAAATTGGTGATATATTCTTCATCGGTCAGGTTGTTGCAAAAGGCATAGATATCATACTTCTTGAAGCGATAACCGATTTTGACATTAGCAGTGATGTAGCCATCCAGTTCGGAGAACTCCTTGCTGGGTCTATCATAGTAGGGAACCTCGCCCACACTCGCAACATCCCCACGAGCATAAAACCCGTTGGGATGGTAGTAGGCGGCACCGATCCTTGCAGTATGCAATGGAGTGCCCGCGATTGATTCTCCGTCGTAAACAACCGTGCCGGTATCGTAGTCGTCGTATTCCGTATCAATGATGCCGACGGCAACTGTCAATTCGATGGAATCGGTCAGAAAATAGGTCAGGTCCAGCTCCGCCCCCAGAGAGTGAGCTCCGCCGGCGTTATCTGTCACGTACAAACCAGAGCCGCTGTCATATTTGGAGATGTGAATATCTTTGATATCCAAGTAAAAAATATTAGCGGCAAGTCGTGCGCGGTTTAACTTTCCTTTGACACCGATTTCGTAGTTGGTCGATCGCTCCGGATCAAAAGTGTTGTCTTCCGCCGACCCCGCGTAGGCAGAATAGTTAAAGCCGCCAGGCATATAACCTTGCGCCACAGAAGCGTAAGTGGTCCAGTTGTCGTTCAAACGGTATGAGAGCGCAGCCTTTGGCAAAAAGACATCCCAGGTTTCATCCGCATGTAGAGAGTAAAAAGGATTGATATTGCCGGCCCCTACCAGGCCATAGTAAAAATCCATACGCATCTCCTTCTCGATTCGCTGGTAACGCCCACCGAGAGTCAATTCAAAGCTATGGAAAAAGGGAATCATCGCCTGCCCGAATACAGCCATGGTCTCACTTTCAGTTTCAGATAAGAATTTCTGTTCGTAATAAGATCCTTGGCGAACCGCCTGTATCCCGTATGGATCCTTCTCCATATCCCCGGTGTCAAAGTATGCGCCGGCAATCCAACGCACGCCTTCCGTGTTATTGCTCGAGACCCTCACCTCCTCGGTCCATGTTTCAGTGTATTCATAGTTAAATTGAATAAGTCCGTCCCAACTGGTATCTGCCATGCGATCGCGATCTCCGAAACTTTCAAGTTCAACGTCTCTGTGAGTGGTCGTCGAACTGAGAGTCACCGAATCGAACTCGTACGTCAGGTGAAGGCTCTGCGCCAGGCTGTCGGTCTGGGAAGATGTCTCTTCATCGAAAGAGCAATTCTCGGCATCGTCCCGGTCAAAAACGCTTGCGTCAGTCCCACCGGGCAAACCGCAACCACTGAACCAGTCCTGTTCATAAAAGTCACCTGATAGAGTTAACTTTGCGGTGAACCTGTCGGTGGGCTTATACAGCAGGAATGCACCGAGGTTCTGTCTGTTACTCTTATTGGCTTCGTCGTCTCCGGTGTAGTCATTTGTGATCCAGCCGTCATCCTGCTGATAGCGCGCGTTCACCCCGAGGTAAAGTTTATCCTGAATGAGGGGGCCGCTGACATTGAAAGAGCCCTCTATGTCATTGTAACTGCCGTATTCGGCACCAATATTTCCATGCCATTCGTTTCCCGGTTCCTTTGTCACCACCTTGATAACCCCCCCGATGGCGTCCTTGCCGTAGAGCGTACCCTGGGGTCCGCGCAGAACCTCGATCCGCTCGACATTGAGCAGCGAAGCATCAAAACCGGATGAACTGCTGTAAGCGACCCCGTCGATATAGATGACCACGGGGTTGTTGTTGGTAAAATATGATGGTTGCAAGCCCCTGAAGTTCACTGCACCGTTTGACTTTGCATTCATATTAGGGATTTGGTTGAGGACCTCGGGGATATTCTTAAGCCCCTTCTCCTTGAGGATCTCATCATCGATGACCGTGATACTCTGAGGAACATCGGTGATGTCCTCCTCGACCTTATTGGCGGTTACAGTGATCGTTTCCATTTCCGTTACAGTCTTATCTTCCGCCATGACGGGAATGGCAAACAAAAGCCATGAAATAATGGTAACACAAAAAACTGCTTTGACTGTTGTACTGTTCATCTCTCCTCTCCTTTTTATAAATACATCTTTTTGTTGATGTTCCATGGAGAAGTATACATAAACGAACTGTGAAAGTTCTGCTAACCTGTTTGTTCAGAAAAATATCGATTTTGTACCGTTTTTTTAATCAGGGCCAGGAGGGAGGATGGATCAGGACATTTTATGGGGGGTGACGCCGAATTGGGCGGTGAAAATTTTAATAAAATGGCTCACATTGTTGTAACCCACTGCAAAGGATGCCTCGGTGACGTTGTGGCTTCCTTGGGTCAAAAAATTTTTGGCCAGTAGGAGGCGGTGGGTGCGCAGGTGATCCAGAGGGGAGTGTCCGAAAACCTGTTTAAAGCACCGATAGAACTTGGTTCGGCTCATTCCTGCTGTTGCGGCAAGGGCTGTGATATCCGGAGGGTTCACCGGATTCTGGCGCAGGCATCCGGCCGCATGGCGTATCTGTTCGATATTATTGGGACTAAGCCTGTCTTTGCGCATGGCAGATCGGGTCTGATACCGTATCTGTTCCAGCTTGTAGGCCATCAGTTCAAGGATTTTGCCCTCCAGGAACAAGGCCCGGCTTTTTCCGGTGTAGGGGCAGGCCAGGATCTGATTCAAGGCCTGGTACATCTGCGGCAAGATTGTGTCGTTATCGAAAAAAGGGACCTGGTCTTTGAATCCCTGTAAAAAGGGAAGAAAGGCCTCTTCATCATCCTTTGCGAAATCCGATAATGCCTTGGCATCAAAAACAATATTGATTTTAATCCGCCGCCCGGAACGGAAGTCCTCTGTCTGGACCGTGGTCCCAGGGCCGCAAGAGTGGCCGCTTTCTCCAGCTTTAATGAGAACGTTGCCTTGAAGCGTCGGATTATGTACTCTGGAATCGCCTTTCAAGCTGAAACCGATCCCAAACCCCCAACCCGTTGTTTCAGAGACAATGCTGATATCTTCTTTAAGCTGCATGTCGGTGTAAAACAGTCCCAGGCCAGAGGCAAAGGCGTCGATGCGTGCGCCACCGCTACCGACATGTTCAGGAAGGCGGTAAGCAAATTGGTTGGCGACCTCGGCAGAAGGCGAGAGGGTAGGGTAGATTTTTTTCATTATTTATGTACGCTCCTCAGAGCGGTCACACGCCGCAAGCAAGTCCTAAATAAAATAGAAAACGCTAACGGATATCAGTTTTTTTATTATTTTGTCAATCTTTATTGAATATTAACACAGGGTAACCGCATTTGGAGTTAGTATGAAATTTCCAGGTGGCACTCCCTCGCCCCTTGAGGGAGAGGGCCGGGGTGAGGGGGAATAAAATAGAGCAGTTTCCCAAATGCGGTTGCCCTGCATCACTCTACTTTGGGTGTAAATTGATTTTCACCAATTTAGTTAATCGAACCCTAAATCTGTAAAAATATATTGTGCCCTTGAACATTTTTCAGTAGTTAATTTACAGTTTTCAATGTGAAAAAAGAGGCTTAGGAGATGCGGCGCATGATCCATCGAGAAGTTGCGGGCAAGACCGTTCAGCTTGCGCCACAATATCCAGTCATCACCGTTACCGGGCCGCGCCAATCCGGCAAGACAACACTTTGCCTAAATTTGGCGATTGTCGAGCTTGCCGCATATACAAGGCGGATGACTTTCCGCTATAGCCCTTCTATGCGGGAAGACATCCACGCCGTAGATACGGTAAGATCAACGGGTTTCAAATTTTGGGAGGTCATCATGGCACAATGCATTATAAATCATACGATTCTCATGGAGACCAAAATTTGAATCGCCTAATTTGGGTTCCGGCAATATGAACGAATTGTATAGAGCAAGTGTGAACCGGGTTATTGACTATATTCAGGCAAATCTGAGTGAAGCGCTATCGCTTAAACAACTATCACAAATCGCATGTTATTCAAAATTCCATTTTAATCGCATCTTTAGTGCGTATATGGGGGAATCCGTATATCAGTATATCAAGAGAGTAAGATTGGAAAAATCCGCTGAATTGCTGCAGGCAAATGCCAAAAAATCCATCACAGACATCGCGTTGATGTGCGGCTATGAGAATTCTTCCTCATTTACAAAAAGTTTTAAAAAACATTTTACAATGACTCCGACCGAATGGAGGGATAATGCAAAAAAATATTTCGTCAAATGTTCAACCTCGATACAAATTGAACGTTGTGAATTTTCCATTCACCGGGGATCCCCGGTTTGGACCTATTATTTAAAAGACTCAATCCTGCAGGTTGTTATTGAAAATATCCCTCCCATGAAGTTTGCCTACATTCGAAATATAGGCCCCTACCTTAGCGGTGAGAATCTCTTTGGAGAAACATACAGCCGGATCTTACGCTGGGCGGCTGCCCGTGAATTGGTTCGTGACGACACCATCGTATGGAATATTTACCATGACAATCCTAAAATCACGGAAGATGAAAAACTAAGGATCATGGTGGCCGTTCCGGTGATGGATTCAGTGGCGCCATCCGGCCCTGTTGGGATAACACGTATTTCCGGGGGGAAGTGCGCTGTCTGTCGTTTTCTCTTGAAAAAAAAGGAAGTCACAGATGCCTGGACCTGGATGCTCTCCGAATGGCTCGTTCATAGTGGCTATGAATGGGACAATCGGGAATCGTTTGAGCGGTGCCATGGAGAGAAAAATGTCAATGGCGATGACCTTGTTGATGTTGAGATATGTATACCGGTCAAGGCAATCTGATGTTGAGAGGTCAGGCATACCGCAAGGCATTATGGTTATTACGATTCTCATGAGGGCCAAAATTTGAATCGCCTACTTTTGGTAGTAAAAATCGCACGTTTGGACTATCAAAAAGCATGAATTGAAAAGTTCCCGGTAAGGTTAAAGGCTATACTTCAGCACTAATTAACCAAAACCTAAATTAGGCGATTCGGGGTTCATGCAATGACTGAATTATTCAAAAAGCACTTTGAGGGTCAGGGCGGCATTACTCAACTCCTGATTATTGCGCTGCCAATGATTGTATCTCAGGCATGCGATACAATCATGATGTTTACCGACCGCCTTTTTTTATCGCAGCTGAGCCCCGTCCATATGGCTGCCAGTATGAGCGGAGGCTTTACCGCCTTTATGTTTACCTCCTTTTTCATTGGATTGACGGAATATGCCTCACCTCTGGTGGCGATGTATCTAGGCTCCGGAAATGAAAAAGAATGCCCGATTGTCGTCACCCAGGCAATGATCGTCACCCTCATCGGCTACCCGATAATCCTGGCCTTTATTCCACTGGGCCACTGGCTGTTCAATCATATCGGCCAGGACCAACAGCAAATTCAATTGTCGATGCTGTACTTTGATATCATTATGTTTGGCAGTATTTTAAGCATCTCCAGAAGCAGTATGAATTGCTTTTTCAGTGGAATTGGAAAGACAAAGACCGTCATGTTTTCGTCCCTGGTTACAATGACAGTCAATGTGGCTGTAAACTATGTGTTGATCCTGGGAAAATTCGGTTGCCCGTCACTTGGAATAGCAGGGGCGGCGATCGGCACGATTACAGGGAACGCATGCGGTCTTCTCGTTGTTGCCGGCAGTTATTTCCTTCACTTCCAACCCGCCCGACGCCTCTCGGACTTCTCAAAGAGTCTCAGGCTGGACAAAACCATCATGAAAAAATTGCTGAAATTCGGATATCCCGGAGGATTGGATTTTTTCCTGGAAATGGTTGCCTTTGATATTATAATTTTGTTTTTTCACTCCTATGGAAGTCATGTTGCAGCAGCAGTAACCGTAGCCTTTAACTGGGATATTGTCGCATTTATCCCTCTTATTGGCATATACATCAGTGTCGCCTCGTTAAGTGGTAGATTTATGGGCGCTCGGCAGCCTGACCTGGTTTGCAGGACTGTCTCTTCCGGCCTGAAGCTGAGCAGTTGTTATGGATTATTTATGTTTTTCTTGCTTTTTGTTTTTCCCGCCCCTCTCTCTGCAATTTTTATTCATGAGCCTGAAAACAATAAAGTTTTGTTGGCGTTAACTCAATACATGGTAGGCATGGTGGCATTTTATGTCTTTGCGCACGGTTTTCATCTTGTTTTTTTGGGAGCGCTCCGGGGCGCAGGAGATACCTTCTGGGCAATGCTTATCACCGTAGCGTGTAACTTATCACTCGCTCTTGAGACTGTGCTGATGATTAAAATTTTAAAATTCTCACCTGAGGTAACCTGGGCTGTTTATGTTTTCACAATGCCGGTAATTGCCCTTACTTTTTACCTCAGGTATAGGGCCGGCAAATGGCGAACAATTGAAGTTATAGAATCCTGAATTAGGTTTAGGCTAAAATCTATACGTTAATTGTTCGTGATACTAAGAAATCGAACAAAAGCAGAAAAAATAGGGTAACACTTTCTCTTCGACAAACTTAAGGAGAAAGTGAAATGAGTCCACAGGTTTTTACCCAAGAACAGAAGCTTGCTATTCTGAAGCATGCCGGCACCGTAGGAATCAAGGAAGCTGCCAAAATTGCCGGTGTTCACTACACAACCGTTTATGACTGGCGCAACAAACTGGCGCATCTCGGTGAAGATGGTTTTCTGGCCTACCAACCGCCTCGCCCAGGTCGAGGGAAAAAGGTCATTTCGAAGGAACAGGAAACCGCCGTGCTGGATTGTTGGAACGCCAATCAGGGATACGGACCGGGTCAGGTAAGAGGACAATTGCGGCGCGGCGGGATCACCATATCAACCCGCAGTGTGCGCAAGATTATGCAGGCCAATGGTTATCGCCCGCGGGATAAACGGCCGGGCAAAGCAAGCGTTCAGCGTTTTGAGGCCAGCCGTCCTCTGGAGCTGTCCCAGATGGACATCCTGGAGTTTTTTATCAACAAGGCCAAGGTCTATCTGATCCTTCTGATCGATGATTTCAGCCGCTTCATTCTTGGCTGGAGACTGTTGGAACAAACCTCTGTCGATGAAGTGATCGCAGTGGTCAGCGACGCGGTAGCACGTTATGGAAAAATGGAAGAACTCCTCACCGACCGAGGTTTCGTATTTTATTCCTGGCGTGGGATCAACCGTTTCGAGAAATATCTGGAGACCGAACGTATCGATCATACCCACGCCAAACCGCATCACCCGCAGACCTTGGGTAAGGTCGAAGCCTGCAATCGGCGGATCAAGCAGGAGCTGATTGCCCAAAAGCATTTTCTCAATTTGCATGAAGCCCGGAACGCCATCGAGGCTTGGACAGACCATTACAACTATCAACGGCCGCATCAGGGGATCGGCGGTTTTCTGGTGCCGGCCGAACGTTTTCACGGCCAGGCCAAAGCGGCGCTTCGTGCCATCGATAAAGGTCTCGACATCACCGATCAGGGAGAGTTATCGTCATTAATTGATCGTAGTGTCATCAACCTGGTGATGAGCCCCGAAGGCCGGTTCACGCTCTACCTTCTGGGACAACCGATTGACCTTAACAGGCGGTGAATTATGTCAACGTCGTTAACTCCTGAAGAAGTGGCCATCGTCATCCGGGCCAGACGCCTTCTCAAAGAAAAAGGCTTGTCACTGGATACCAACGTCAAAGCGCTTTGCAACGAGGTGGGGATATCCCGCAAAACCGGCTATCAATGGGAAAAGCGATTGGATCAGGCATCCCAGGACGAACAATTGCTGAAGGAACTGGCCAATCTGAAGTCTGATCACGAGAAACTCAAGCAAGCCTATGACGATGTATGTTGGGAAAACGAAGGCCGCAAACTTGCCTGGGAGATCCATGAAGTGGACGCGATGATCACCGAAAAAAAAAGCACTATGGCCTGCCGCAAAAAGAAAAAGCGGTAAGCTTTTTACGTGTGTCGGGACGACCGGAACGGCGGGTCGCCCGGGTGCTGGTGGTTCCCGCGAACACACTATTGACCTGGAACCAAGGGTTTGACGAAAATTTGAGGCCGCTGATCATGCCTGAGAAAAGGGGTAAGGCAACCAAAGTCACCGCCGATATGGTTCGGCGCATTGTCGAACATGCCGATGGATATGAGGGTCGGCAAATCCGTCTTAAGGCCTTCGGCGCCGAATTGCGTGAAGCGGGTATCGATCTTTCAAGTAAAACCATCGAGCGGATTTTGATTGCCAATGACCTTTTCAAAGCGAGAGTTCGTAAAAAGCGGCCCGCTTTTTATCAGAGTCTTTGCCAAAATATTCCGAACGGTCTTTTGAGCATTGACGGCAGCCAGGTGATCGTATGGCTCGGAGACAAGCCGTATCCTTTCAATGTGGAGATGTCCGTGGATGTCGCGACATTCGCGCATACCGCCTTCAGTATCGATGACAGTGAAACGGCCGATGCGGTCATCAAGGTTCTTGAAGCCCATCGCCAGGCCTGGGGGGTACCCATAGGCGTTCTGGGCGATTGCGGCAGCGCCAATGAAAGCGCCGATGTGCTAAACTATTTGGAAAAGTTGGATATCAAGAGGGTTCCAGCAGGTCCGGGGAATCCCAAAGGCAACGGAACCGACGAAGGCGCTTTCAGTCAGATGAAAAAAGCATTTGGCCAGATCCGCATCGATATGTCATCGCAGAAAGCCTTGGCCCGCAGTGTGCTGACGGCATTGGTATCCCTCTATATCGGTATGCGTAACCGGCTTCCCGTTCATTCCCCAAAGAGGCCGCCCTGCCGGCACATGGCGGCCTCGGTCTCCACCGAACAACGGGCTGCCGAACGTGAACGGCTGGATGTGCATGTAGCGAGCAGGAACCATAACGAAACGGACCAGGTACGGCTTGATCGTCTTGATTGGGTGATTGGCCATTACCGCCTTGATCTATCACCCGAGGCACTCAAAAATGCCCGGCGGAGCATCAAGGCATATGATTTGGAAGCTATCCGGCAGACTGAAGATGCGTTTTTAAAAGCAACCCGCCGGAAACCCAGTCGTAAAAACATCGCCTACTTCTTCGGTATTTTACGAAACATTCAACGCAAGCTCGACGAGGACGCCAAAAGAGACTACTGCCGCCAACGCTACAACCATGAGGTGATGTTTAATTTGGAGCGGCAAAGACAGGAAGAATCGTCCCCGCCGTCGATCGATGCGATCCTCGGGATGTTGGCAAAGGCTGTGATTTACAACGTACGATTTATCAAAGAACTATCCATTAGAAAGGCACGAGAATGGACCCTTGAGTTGTTAAAAGCATTCCGTTACCTGGGGCCATTAAAAAAGGAAATGGAAATTTTAATAGACAAAAGGACCGATCTAACCAGTGATCAAAAAACAGAAATGTTGGAACTGTTTTGTCAGTTCCTGAACTGCTACCAACAGAAGTGCGTGTTACCCTGATTTGAGGATTTTGTTCGAATTTTTATTGCCCCATTACAGTTAATTGCACGCCAAACTCCCCCGGTTGAGAGTATATAACTTCATTTGAATTAGTCATATTGATAGTGTGGTACTCTTCATCAAAAATATTTTTACCATATAAATAGATATCATAACTCTCTTGTTCATACCCTATTTTCATATTTACTACTCTATAAGGATCTCTGCTATATTTATTCGCGACATCCCAATATGTTTTTCCATACCCGTTTAAATCAACTCTTGCAAAATATCCTTGTTCGCCCCTATATTGAATACCGATATTATAATTATATTCCGGTGCCCATGTATTTTTATTACCACTATAATCACCATTTGCATCTTTATACTCATCAAAGGTAACATCTGTATATCCGTAAGCACCAAATAGTTCTATGGTATCTGTTAATTTTGCATTTAGTCCTATTTCAAAACCTTTTGAAGTCGCTTTTGCTGCATTATCTATATAAGATTTTCCCGACCCCTCAATTGGGTAAATTTTTACTTGCATATCATCGACAGCCATATAAAAAATAGAACTATTTACTACAAGTCTATTATCAAAAAATGAATTTTTTGCTCCTATTTCATAGTTCCAGAGAGTCTCCTTTTCATACTGCTGTGAGTAACCAGCAGGAGCATTGGCATGAAAACCACCTGGACGATACCCTTTTGAGACTGTTGTATAATACATGCTATCTTTATCGTGTTGGTATTTTAAAGAGATTTTTGGCGAGATTTCATCATTGGAATAATCTAATTTCGTTGTGGATTTTTCATATTCTTTATTGTCCTTATCGTATCTGGCTCCTGAAATAAAAGAGAATTTATCATTGATTGCATAATCGGTATGGATAAAAACGCCTAGAGAATTACCATTTATTGTTGATTGAACAGGGGAGCTAATTTCCCAATGTGATGCATCATCAACTTCATCTTTATCTGCATAAACCCCTGCTACCCATTTAAAAGTATCACTATCATTACTTAGTTTAAACTCTTGGGAATACTTATCATGTTCCCTGTCAAAAATATAATTTGGATACGTTGTATAATCTTGTAATCCATCTGATGTTACATTTCGATAGGTTGTAATAGATTCTAAAAGATAATCATTTATGTCATAGGATACCTTTAAGGCGTGGGCAGTCGTGCTTGATTTATCATAACCTTGCTCATCTGTACTTATACCCTGATCTCTTGGAACATAAGGTATAACATAATTAATATTTCCATCATCGTATTTTAGTTTAGATGAGATCAAAGATATCTCAAGTTCATCTGTAGGTGTATATCTTAAGTGAAGTCTCCCATAATTATGTTCTCTATCATCGGTATATCCTCCATTAAGAGTATTTTTTATAAATCCGTCTTTTTCATAGTGTTTTGCCGATATTCCTACATAAAATTTATCTTCGACAATAGGACCGCTTGCACTAAAAGTATATTGCCTTTTATTATCCTCGCCAAGTTCAACGCCTATTTTTCCTCTTCTTTCATTATTGGGTTGTTTAGTGATAATATTGATAACCCCCGCTTCTGCTTCTTTCCCGTAAAGTGTACCTTGTGGTCCTTTTAAAACTTCGATTCTCTTTATATCCATTAAAGTTTCATTAAATCCTTGTGATGTTGATACAGGTATACCATCAATAATGACACTACTTGGCTGTGAAGTGGAAGAACCAAAAGGTAAAGAATTGGAAATACCTCGTATTGTAGGTGTAAAAACTCCTGCACTTTTATCTATCAAAGCAAAATTTGAAGTGTATGGAGCAATATCTTGAATCGATTCTATTTTGCTGTCTTCTATTGCAATCTCATCAAATACCGTCATAGAAATTGGTACTTCTTGGGCATTTTCTTCTGTTTTTTGTGCCGTTACCGTCAACCCTTCCAGGTTCATTTCCATGCGGGTTTGCCGGAGTTCAGGCTTTTCCGTTGCGTTTTCCTGCTGTTCTGCGGTGGGTTGATTTTCCGTAGGGTTCTTTTCCTTTAAAGCATCGGTATTGTTGTCTGCCATGACAGGCATGGCAAACAAAAGCAATGAAATAATGGTGACACAAAAAACAGCTCTGCCTGTTGTACTGTTCATCTTTTACTCCCCTTTTTATTTTTTCCGAATCAACTAATGCGAGGGCGGTGCTTTAGGCCCATACGTTCTTAAAACAAACCGCAAAAGTGTAACTAAATTAGGCGATTGTCGAGCTTGCCGCATATACAAGGCTGATGTCTCTAATTTGAATCGCCTACTTTAGGGTGTACTTAGACGAACCGCGAAAGAGAGGCTATCGCATTTGTCTCAAGTTTCGATCCTATTATGTCAATTTGATATCAGGATGTGCGGATCAGAAAACCTTATGAGGAGAGATGCCGAACCGGGCAGTGAAAATTCTGGCAAAATAGCTCAAATTGCTGTAGCCCACTGCAAAGGCCGCTTCTGTGACGTTATGCTTTCCCGTGCTCAGAAAAATTTTGGCCAGGTGGAGGCGATGGTTGCGCAGGTGATCCAGGGGGGAATGGCCGTATACCTTTTTAAAACACCGGTAGAACTTGCTTCGGCTCATTCCTGCAGCTTCGGCAAGGGTTGTGATATCCGGCGGATTAATGGGGTCCTGGCACAGACGCCCGGCAGCATGGCGTATCCGTTCAATGTCATAAGAAGAAACCTCTTGCTGCCGGATATCAGGACGGGTCCTGGACCGGATTTGTTCCAGCTTGTAGACCAAAAGTTCCAGGGCCTTGCTTTCCAGAAACAAGGCCCGGGTTTTCCCGGTGTAAGGGCAGGCCAAAATTTGATTTACGGCCTGGTGCATCTGGGGCAGGATTGTGTCGTGATCTCTAAAAGGGATCTAGTCCTTGAATCCCTGTAAAAAGGGAAGAAAAGCCTCTTCATCATCCTTTGCGAAATCCGATAAGACCTCGGCGTCAAAAGCAATATTGATTTTAACGAGGGGGCCGGGACTGATGTCTACTGTCATGACCGAGTTTCCCGGAAAGAAATGGTGGCCGCTTTTCCCGGCTTCAACGTCCACGGTGCGTTGAAGCGTCGAGTTATGCGTTCTACAATGGCCTTTTGGGCAGAAACCGATCCCAAACCCCCAATCATTTGCTTCAGTGACAATGCGGATGTTTTCTTTGGGCTGCATGTTGTTGTAAAACAGTCGCAGGCCAGAGGTAAAGGTGTTGATGTAGAAACCGCCGCTGCCGACATGTTCGGGAAGGTGGTAGAAAAATTGGCCGGCAACTTCTTCAGAGGGCGAGAGGGTAGGATGAATTTTTTCCATTATTATTTTATACCTAAAATTGCGCTAAGCCGGATTGTTTTCATCTCACTATCGATCCGATGATTTTTCCCCGGCTCGGGCGTGATCATCAACCGGGAAATTCACCGAATCAAAAATCAAAAAAGGTGCTCACGCATCTGCCTTCCGGCAGTTCGCGAACACCTTTTATAAACACTCCTCAGAACGATCGCACGCCGATAGCGGACCCTAAGTAAGTTTGAGTCAGCTATCAACTATCAAATTATTAATTATTTTGTCAATCGTTATTGAGCTTCTTTTCAAGAGCGGTTGCCGTTACCGAGCCAATTGGGCATTTCTGGATGGGCACTATTTAAAAGCGCCTTTGATATCCTCCAACATCAGGTAAAGACAAGGCACAAGCCCCAGGGTGATCAGGGTGGCAAAGAAAATTCCGAATCCAAGGGAGATGGCCATGGGGATAAGAAACTTGGCCTGCCACGACGTTTCCAGAATGATCGGCGCAAGCCCACCGCAGGTGGTTAAGGTGGTCAAGAGAATGGGCCTGAACCGCTGTATTCCGGCGGCCATGATGGCGTCCTTCACCGGCATGCCACCGCGCACCTGCCGGTTGGCGAAATCAATGAGCACCAGGGCGTCATTGATCACCACGCCTGCCATGGCCACAATGCCGAACAGACTCAGAAGGGACATGGAATACCCCATGAGAATATGGCCGCCCACGGCCCCGATGATGCCGAACGGGATGCAGATCATAATAATCAGAGGCTGGAAATAACTCTTAAAGGGAATGGCCAGCAGGGCAAAGACACAGAATAACGCCAGGCCCAGTCCATTGAACAGCGCGGTCAAACTATCCTTGATATGCGCCTGTTTCCCCTTGAGTTCGTAGGAGAGGCCCGGATACCGGCCCATAAGGGACGGCAGGATATCCTGCTTCATATCCCGGATTATATTCTCGGCCATGGACTGGGGCGTTACATTGGCCGCCACATCGATTTCCCGCCGGCCGTTGCTCCGGCTGATCACGGTATAGGCCCTTCCCTTGGTGGTTTTAATGGCGTCCCGGAGCATGATCTCCCCGTTCGGAGCATTGAGCACATAATTTTCAAATGCGGTCTCACAAAGGCGCTCGTCCCCCGCCAGCCGCACTCTTACCGTGATCTCGTCTTTTCCTCGCTGACTTTTCACGGCCTCGATTCCCTGATAAGCATGCCTGATTTTAGCGGCAATGGTTTTCGGGGTAAGCCCCATGCGGTAGCCGGCAGGGGTCAGGGCGATATCGAACTGCCGTTTCCCCTTGGCTGATCCGTCATCGATGTCCGAAACCATTGAGTACTCGCCTAAACGCCGTGCAAGGTCTTCTCCGGCTCGATTCAAAATATCCGCATCCCGATGACTCAGGCCAATGGTCAGCCCCTTGCCGGAACCGGGGCCGCCCCGGTTGGCCGCAAAGGCAATGCTCTCGACACCGGCAATCGAACCGATTTGTTTGCGCCAGATCCGGGTCACCTTTGAGGTGGATAGCGGGCGCACGTCGGGATCGGTCAAATAGATCCTCGCCTGGATATTATTCTCGCTGACCTGGGAAGAGATTCCTGTGGACAATTTCTGTTTGCCGTTTTCATCCACGATCTTTTGAGCCGATGCCACCAGGCGGGCTTCCATTTCGCGCACCTTGGTTTCAGGCGTGCCGTATGGCAGGTAAATCTGACAAAAAGCGTAATCGGATTCAACTCTTGGAAACAGGATCAAGCCCATTTTCCCTGACTTCACATATCCGAAGGTGATCAAGAGCAGCGCAAGCCCCAGAGCAAAGGCCGTATACCGCCAGGAAAGCAACACGGACAAAGCCCTGCCATATACGGATTTGACGGTCGTTTCGAATTTTGCAGAGAACCTTGCCTGCCAGGCTTCGAGATAATTCAAAGGGAAAAACAGGGGGCGGCCGGCATGGCTTAAATGGGCCGGCAGGATAAACAGGCTTTCGATCAAAGAGACACTCAATACCGCCATCACCACCAGAGGGATGTTGTATTTAAACAACTTTCCCAGGAGGCCCGGAATAAACATGATGGGCATGAAGGTGATGATATTGGTGATCACGGAAAAAAACACGGGAACGGCGACGCTTTTGGTCCCCTGGATGGAAGCCTCCAGAAATCCCATGCCCCGGCGCCGGCAATTATAGATGTTTTCCCCCACCACCACGGCATCGTCCACAACAATACCCAAGGTAACGATAAAGGCGAACATGCTGATCATATTGATGCTGAAATTGGCTGCCGACAAAAAAATAAAAGACCCTAGAAATGAAATGGGGATACCCAGGCCGACCCAGAAGGCCAGGCGGATTTCAAGGAACAGGGCAAGGAAGAAAAAGACCAGGGCAAGCCCGATATAGGCGTTGTTCAACAGAAGATCCGTCCTTTGGGCAAACATTTTGGACATATCATGGACAATGTTTAACTCAATCCCCTCGGGCAGATCCGCGTTAATGGTTTTCAGAATCTTTTTGGTCGCGCCGGCAACCCCCACAGGGGTCTGTTTTCCAACCCGGTAAACAGCGATGGTCACGGCCCGCTTGCCGTTGAATGAGGCCCAGGTGTCCGAATCCTCGAATCCTTCCTTGACGGTGGCAATGTCCGACAACACCAGTTGAGATCCGTCCTCCCGGGTGAGAATGGGAAGTTTCGCATATTGCCTGGCATAGTCTTTCCGGGATTTGATGCGCAGCAGAATGTCTCCCCCCTGGGACTTGATGGCCCCGCCGCCCATCTCCACCGAAGCTTTGGAAACGGCATCCGCCACATCGGACAGGGTCATGCCATGGCGCCGCAGGGTATTGGTGGAAATCTCCACCAGGATCTCCCGATCCCTGACGCCTTCCAGCTCTACCTGGGTAATGGCGGGGTCCGACAAAAACCTGTCCCTGATATCGTCGGCAAGGTCGCGCATGGTGGTTTCCGGGGCATCGCCGTAAAGGGCCAGCCGCACCACTTCCCGCTGCCCGGAGGCAATGGTAATCACCGGATCTTCCGCTTCATCCGGAAAGGTGTCGATCCGGTCCACCTCGCTTTTGATCTCCTGCCACAACCGGGTGAGATCGGCACCGTCCAGGGCATCTATGGTGATTGACGCACTGCCTTCCGACGCCGTGGATGTGATTTCATCAATGCCTTCAAGATCTTGCACCGCCTCTTCCACGGCCAGAATAATGCCGGATTCCACCTCTTCGGGACTGGCTCCGGGATAGGACACTGAAATTTTTACGGACTCCAGGGTGAAATCGGAGTACACCTCTTGCTTGATGTTAAGCCCCATGAACAGACCGCCCACAAGAAAAACCACCATGAGCAGATTGGCAGCCACGGTATTGCCGGCCATCCAGGCGATGGCACCCCTTGGGCCATGCCCTGCAGAACCGGGAAGCGTCGGGTTTTGTTCGGACATTATTGGCTCTCCCCCAAGGCAAGGGTCAGGGCCATGCCCGGCACGGGTGCGGAAAGATCGGAAGAGATCACAAGATCGCCCGGGGAGAGGCCGGACTGGATGAACACCCGGTCATTTTCGATCCACACGGGCGCCACCTTGCGGATCTCCAGGCGCCCGTCATTGTATACCCATAAGTTGGAATCCTCCCGGACCACGGTCCGGGGCACGGGAAACACATTGTCAAAAAAATGGCCTTCAATAAGTGCTTCCACGTGATCATCCAGCAGCATGGCGGCACGGCCCTTGGCAGGCCCGAGCCCCAGGGGGTCGTCCACCCGGATAATGACGCCCGCCATGCGGCTTTGTTCGGTTACCGCCCCGGTGATTCGCACCACCCGCCCCTCCCATTCGCGGCCCGCATAAAGGGAACGGATTCGCACGGGACTGCCCTTGGTTTCGTTAACATCGATCTTGTCCAGGCGGTCCAGGGGCACCTGGACTTCCACCTGATAGCAGGTCACGTCCACCAGTGTGGCAAGGGTGCCCTGGACGGCGGTCATGGCGCCGGCATCCACCTCTTTGGAGAGCACCAGGGCGTGAAAGGGGGCTTTAATTCGGGTCCGTTCCAGGTCCAGGCGTGCGGCGTCAAGATCGCTTTGGGCACTTGCCACGACGGCCCTGGCCTGTTCTAACTGGGGTTTTCTCAAGGCCAGGTTGGTTTCCTTCACCCTGTCAGGCGACATGGTGGTCATGAGCTTGAGCTCTTCCCTGGCAATCTGCTGCTGGCCCTTTTCGATTTCAAAATCGGCCCGGGCCTGGTCCAATGCGTTTTGGGCCTTGTTCACGGCCAGCTTGTAGTCCGCCGGATCAATCCGAACCATGGTCTGTCCCTTGCGGATCAATCCCCCCCGGACAAATTCCGGAGCCACCTGGATGACCGTGCCGGCCACCTGGGATTTGATCACCACTTCCCGGTCCGGCCGAACCGTGCCCATGGCGCGGATCAAGGCTGTAACCCGGTTGGGATTCACTTTAATGATATCCACCACCGGAGCGGTTTTCACGGCAGGTTTGCGTTTGAATTTCACGGTATTGGATTTATAGTGCCAAAATCCGGCAATACCCAGGGCAATCAGGCATACAGGCAGGATGATTTTCAAAAGGGTTACGCCTAAAGATTTCTGTGAAGCAGTCTGGTCCATAAATTATTTGGCTCCGGTATTTTATCTTATGCCTGGTTGTCTTTGGCCTAAAATAGGCGATTGTCGAGCTTGCCGCATATACAAGACAGATGTCTTTTCGCTATAGTCGCCTATGCGGGAAGGCATCTAACGCCGTAGATGCCGCAAGATCGGCAACCCGCAAGGGTTCAAATTTTGAGAGGTGATTATAGCTCAATGCATTATAAATTATACGATCCTCGTATAGACCTAAATTTGAATCGCCTATTTTAGGTTTGAAAAAAAGGCCCCGCCAACCCGTTACTTTGTAAAGTGCAATCCGTTCCTTGACATAGGTTGCCTGTTCGCTGATCAGCTGGCGCTCCAAACTTTCCTTGGAGGCCCAGGCCGTAAGATAGTTCAGGTAACTGCTCTGACCGTTCAGGTACTGAATCCGGGCGTCCTGCAGGGTTACCTTAACGGCGGCAAGCTGCTGCGTTAAACGCTCGATATAGGCGTTTTGCCGGTCAATCGCCACCAGGGCGTCCTCCACTTCGCAGATGGCATTGGCGACGGTTTTGGCGTAGGTATTCAGTGCTTCACGCATCACGGCCCGGGTGCGTTCGATTTCCGCTTTGCGCTCCCCGCCGTCCAGCAGAGGGCCGGCCAGGGCCGCGCCAAGGGAAAGCACCCAGTTTTGAAACAGCAAGTCCAGGGTGCCGCTGGAAAATGCAGCCGAGGCGGACAGGGTCAGTTCCGGAAACAGATCGGCCTTGGCAGCTTCCACGTCCAGGGTAGCCGCTTCAAGGCGCATTCTGGCAGCCCTGATATCGGCCCGGTTTTCAAGCAGGTCGACCGGGATGCCGGGCTGGGGCGCCAGAAAGGTTTGGGAAAGGTCCGTGGCCGCAACCGCCACGGGTCTCCCCGGTGTCCGGCCCAGATACAGACCCATGGCATTCACCAATTGCTTTTCCTCTTTTTCAAGCAAAGGAATGGCGGAAAGCACCTTGGCCAGGGCTTCCCGCTGCTGGGACACATCCAGGGCCGTGGCCGTGCCGTTTACAAAGCGCAATTCCTGAAGCTTAAGCGTCATTCGGTTGGCTTCTATCTGCCGCTCAAGCACTTCCATGCGGGTCCGCACGGACACAAGATCCACCCAGGTATCGGCAATATCCGTGGACAGGGCCAGTGCCCCATCCTCCAAGTCCTGGCGGGCCGCCAGATATTCAAGTTCCGCTGCCTTTACACCGGCACGGGTTTTTCCCCACAGATCCAGGGTATATTCGGCATCCAGGGAGGCGGAGTAGGTGTTATTATGGTCCGAGGTCGCAGACCGGCCTTCGGTTTTGGATTGGGAATGGGTTCGCTTGCCTTCAAGGTCGTAATCAAGCGAGGGGCCAAGGCCTGATTTCTCACTTTTTACATCGGCCAGGGCCCGGTCGGCCTTGGCTTTTAGCACTTTCAGATCGTAGTTGTCCAAAAGGCCTGTGCGGATCAGGTTGCTCAGTTCATCAGCACCGAACTGCCGCCACCATCCATCGGTCATGGTTTCATTACCGGTGCCCTTGGTGTCCCCGGTGCCGGGCATGTCGCCGATACCGGTCTGATGAGCATAGGCATCGGGAATCTCGACGGGCATCACGGGCGCGGGGTCAGGGGATATCAGACGATTGCAGCCGTAAATAAATAAAAACGACATCAATACAACAGTGGTCAGAGCGCAGCGCATCATAAATTTTTAATGGACATTAACGGTTTGGGTGTGGGCTAAAAAAGCCGAAAAAACCAGCGCCAATAGAACAATTGTTGTCCCTCAATTAGTGTTAAAAGACAATCAGATATCAGAAAACACAAAATGCGACTAACGTTTGCGTATCTTTTTTTAATACTGTAGTCCCAAATTGTTTGTAAATAGTATGACGCTTTAGGATGAGAAAACCCCTAAGAGAAATTTATAATTTTTCTAAAGTAGGCGATTATCGAGCTTGCCGCATATGCAAGGCGGATGTCTTTCCGCTATAGCCCTTCTATGCGGGAAGAGATCCAACGCCGTAGATGCGGTGAGATCAGAAAACCCAATGGGCTTCAACTTTTGGAAGGTAATCATGGCGCAATGCATTATGATTAATATAATTTCCATCGAGACCAAAATTTGAATCGCCTACTTTGGGTTAAGGTTATTTTCGATCCTGCCCCCTCATCCTGTCCTTCTCCCTCCGGGGGAGAAGGAACGTTATCCGGCTACAGTCTTGTTTTCCTGGTAACGGTGCAAAGGGCTCCCACGCGGAGCGTGGGAGCCAGGCGTGGTGGTGCTCACTTGGAACCATTCTGTTCTCAAGCACGTAACCGCATCCAAACGTTCCCTCGCCCCGTGGGGAGAGGGGCAGGCTCAATGTTGTTGACTTAAGCGAGTCAACAGCATTGGCTCTGGATGGATCGAGGATTGACACCGATTACCGCCCGGCTTCCGTGATTACTTCCGCAATTGCCGGCTGGCGCTCCCTCGCCCCTTGCGGGAGAGGGCCGGGGTGAGGGGTGATAAAAACGGCATTATTCCTAACAAATTAGGTTTATTGTCGATCATATCCCCCTCATCCTGTCCTTCTCCCGCCGGGGGAGAAGGGACGTGCGCCGGTTGCTTCACAGCTTACAAAAATATTGGTTCAAGTCCCGACCACCCTCGTTTTTTCTTGAGTCAACAACATTGAGGGCCGGGGTGAGGGGGATTGAATCAGGTTTTATTCCAAATGAATAAGGTGTTTATCGATCCTGCCCCCTCATCCTGTCCTTCTCCCGCTGGGGGAGAAGGAACGTTAGCCGGCTACAGTCTTGTTTTCCTGGTAACGGTGCAATGGGCTCCCACGCGGAGCGTGGGAGCCAGGCGTGGTGGTGCTGCACTTGGAACCATTCTGTTCTCAAGCACGTAACCGCATCCAAACGTTCCCTCGCCCCGTGGGGAGAGGGACAGGGGCAATGTTGTTGGCTTAAGCGAGTCAACAGCATTGGCTTTGGATGGATCGAGGATTAACATTGATTACCGCCCGGCTACCGTGATTACTTCCGCAATTGCCGGCTGGCGCTCCCTCGCCCCTTGCGGGGGAGGGCCGGGGTGAGGGATGATAAAAACGGCATTATTCCTAACAAATTAGGTTTATTGTCGATCATATCCCCCTCATCCTGTCCTTCTCTCGCTGGGGGAGAAGGAACGTTATCCGGCTACAGTCTTGTTTTCCTGGTAACTGTGCAATGGGCTCCCACGCGGAGCGTGGGAGCCAGGCGTGGTGGTGCTGCACTTGGAACCATTCTGTTCTTAAGCACGTAACTGCATCCAAACGTTCCCTCGCCCCGTGGGGAGAGGGACAGGGTGAGGGGCAAGGATGAAGTTTTCATTATCATAAAATCTACACGCAATTGCCCTGATGGATTGGGCCTGAAAGTGTGGCCTAAAACGGGCTTGTGGCTATTTAAGCAATTACTCGTTTACTGCCTTTTCCAACGGTGGCAGGCTTTTTGCCCGCGACTTTGCTTTTTTAGTCATCTGCGCCATAATTTTGGCCTCATCGGTTTTTGCCGGCTGATAAACGGTGGGCCACCACGATTTCATTGAAGGGTCTGTCGCCAGGAAATCAAAATTTTCATTGCCATACCTGAGATGGGCGTGCCTTAAAGAATCCTTGCTATGCTGGTGAAACGGGAACAAAAGAAAATATTTAAACCCGGCCTGGATCATTTCTTTTGAATCGGTTTTAAAAATCTGCCAGGTGGCGTTATATTTTCCAATTTTTGTACTAAAGCTGCCGACATGGACATAATCCCCGGTAATTCTGTTGTCGATGATGATCGTATTTTCATCCACAACATTCAGGGATTTAAATTTCAGGGATACCTTTTGGTAAATAAAGTCTTTTACCATTTTTTTTGTATACCCCTTGGGTGCATATTCCATCACCTTTTCAAAAAACTTTTCTCCGGCTTCACTGTCGTATAGCTTAACCATGGATACACTCTTTCCTTTCCATGGCGTGAGGTCGGTGATGCTCTCCTTTTCCTTATCTGCGGCAAATACTACGCTGGAAAAAATGCTTACAATCAGAAATAGGTAAATGGATAGTTTTCTTCTCATGTTACGCTCCTTAAGAATACGTAAAAACTACATCAATACCGCGATAATTCACGATAGTGATAAAGCGTTTCGCGGCCCAAAATGGTTTCATCAACCAAGTTGTTCCTGCAACAAAATCGTGATTTAAAATCGGTAGGTAAGCTTTACGCCTATTTCACGAGGCTGACTGTAAAGTTTAAAATACCCGGGGCCAGGGCCATAGAATTCTGTGTTATATTCTTTATCAAAGATATTTTTACCATAGAGATAGATGTCCCAATTATTGGCCTCGTACCCCACTTTAGCGTTGACCAGTTGATACGCATCTCTTTTATACGTATTTGTTTTTTCTAAATACATTTTTCCAACACCAATCAAATTAACTCCGGCATAAAAGCCGTTTCTTGCTCGATATTGGCCACCAATGGCAAATGTATATTCGGGTACATTAGGAGCCTTGTTACCGCCATAGTCACCTGAGGTATCCTGATATTCATCAAATTCCACATTCGCATAACCAACGTTTCCCGTCATGGTAAATTGAGGTGTGATTTTTGCCTGCACTTCTAGTTCAGCACCATAGGAGACAACAGCACCAGCATTGGTTATATATCTATTTGCTAATTCCTTATTCCCTTGCATTTGCATGTTATCTATATCCATATAAAAGAGAGCGCCGTTTACGATCAATCTGTTTTCAAGAAGTTGACTTTTAGCTCCTATTTCATAGGACCATAACTCTTCGCTATCATAGCTTTCATTTTCTGAACCGTAACCTTTAACATTGAAACCACCAGACCGGAAACCTTTAGCAACCGTAGCGTATCCCATTACCTGTTCCGTTATGGCATATAATCCACACTGAATTTAGGTGAAATATCATCCCAGCTACCATCAAAGGAGTTGCCAGTACTCGGATCTTGTAAGTCTTTGTCATTCGATTCATAACGAAGACCGCCAGTCAGGCCCAAACTGGGCGTTAATGCGTAACGAAGCTGGCCAAAAAGAGCGTAGGCCTCGCCCTCAGATTCCCTAGTTGCTTTACTATCGCTTTCTTCATAATAGATACCGGCCACCCAGCTCATCTTCACCGTATTCGATGCCAATCTTAGTTCCTGAGAAATTGTTTCGGTTTCGCTATCAATCGTAGAATGCATTATTTCAGCGGGATTAGAGTCATAATCAATAGCATACTTAAGATTAAAAAAACGGTGAGTGGTGGTTGAGGTTAAATTTAATGTATCATCAAAATCGTAACTAACTTTTAAGGCTTGAGCGTTGCCTTTTGATTCCTCTTTCTCGTCAAAACCAGAATATACTTCTCGGTCACCGGAAGCAGTCAATCCCAAAGCGGCTGCACCAATTTCACTCAATCCTATGGTGGAACCATCATTGTCATATTCGAGCTGCGAAAAAATGAAACTGATATCAAGGTCGTCTGTCGGTGTCAATCTAAGTTGGCCTTTTCCGTACCAATGCTCTTTATCGTCTCTCATACCTCCTGTGTACCCATTTTTAATAAAGCCGTCTTTGTCGTAATACTGGCCGGACAGTCCAAAGAAGAGCTTATCCTGAATTATCGGCCCACTTACGTTTAAAGCAACTTCCTTTTTATAATCCTCACCAACATCAACCGAAACCTTTCCATGCAAATCATTATTGGGTTGACGGGTAACAATATTGATAACACCTGCTTCGGCGTTTTTGCCGTATAACGTTCCCTGAGGACCGCGTAATACTTCTACTCGTTCAATATCTTGTAGGACGGTGTCATATCCAGAACCTCCTAAAACTGGGATTCCGTCAATGAACATGGCAGTTGAAATACCTGATCCTACGTCAGCCAAAAGCCCCCTCATAGCAGGTCTTGCCGAACTTGAAAGGCCTTGATCAGTGAGTATTAGATTTGGAACATAGTCGGTCAAATCGCGAACAGTATCAATATTCTTGTCTTCAAGCATAAGTTCATCAACAGCCGTGATGCTTACAGGGACATCCTGGATATTTTCTTCGGCTTTATTGGCCGTTACCGTCATCGCTTCCAGGCTCATCTCCATGCGGTCTTGCTGGATTTCGGCCGTTTTCGTTTTACTTTTCTGCTGCTCTGAGGTGGGTTGTGTTTCCGTGGCTTGCGGCGCTGTCAGCAAAAGGAACCCCCCGCCGTTTTGCGGTTTGGCCGTTACGCCTGTATCACTGAGGATTGTTTGCAAGGCGGCTTCGGCCGGGTAACGGCCGTTGACGCCGGCACTTTGGGCCGTCTCCGGCAACTCGTCGGCATAGGACAGATTCGTGCTGGTAATGCGGACAAATTGATTGAGAACCGACTCCAAGGGTCCCGCCGGGATGGAAAAGTCATAAATTTTTGCCGCGGGTGTCTCGGCCAGAAGCGGCGCGGCCGATAAATCAACAGCCAGGAAAATCAGGGGAACAACGCGCATGATCGAACAGGGTTTTGATCCGGATAAAAACATTTTCTCTCTCCTTACAGGTCAGTGTTTTCGCTTTTACCTGCAGGCCGAGCGAAAACAAAAATCCCCTCATATTTTTTAAAATATTTATAATTATTCAGAGTTGAGGGGCCACGCCGCCCATGGAAAGGGCAATCGGCCGCATGCATGCGGCGGGTGAGAAAGGGGCAGGATTGGAATGAGGAGATGGTTTGCGAGAAACGGTTTTTGCGTTGTGCACCTGGTTCCCACGCTCCGCGTGGGAACCTCCACCTTCAATAAGGATGACCAAGGCGCTCCCACGCGGAGCGTGGGAGTGAGACGAATTCAGAGTTGAGGGGGCCTTGATCATCGTTTCGGCCGAGAGGCTACCTGGTTCCCATGCTCTGCGTGGGAACCTACATTGCGCTCCCACGCAGAGCATGGGAGCGAGGGCCAGCACCCGCACCATTGGCCGAAACGATGATCAAGGCTGTTGAGGGACCGCGCCCGCCCATGGATCGCAGTCGTATTGCGAGCCGTTATCGTTATAGATTGAGGTGATTGTTTATTTTCGGCTTGCATTTTTAAAAAATCGAATATATTCATAATTAATATTTATGAATATTATTTAGAGGTGCAATCATGGCAACAACCAGTTTAAGTTTGGGCGAGCATTGGGAAATCTTTATAAAAAAGGAAATTAAAAGTGGACGTTACGGTTCCGCAAGCGAAGTCGTGCGCGATGCTCTGAGACACATGGAAGAACGAAAGGATAAACTTACGGCTTTAAGATTACATCTGGCGGAAGGAGAAGCGCAGTCCGAACGTGGCGAATTTGTCGAAGATTTTTCCATGGACAGAGTTATTGAAAAATTAGATGCGCAATGACCGGCGTTTACAGGGTTACCCCCCGCGCACAACAAGATTTACCTAAATCAGGCGATTCAAATTTTGGTCTCCATGAAAAGCGTATGATTTATAATGCATTGCGCCATGATGACCTCCCAAAATTTGAAACCCGTTGGGGTTGCCGATCTTACCGCATCTACGGCGTTGGATGTCTTCCCGCATAGCCTACTATAGCGGAAAGACACCCGCCTTGTATATGCGGCAAGCTCGACAATCGCCTAATTTAGGTTTAATAAATATTGGACGATATACTCTGGAAATGTGGGGGAGAACGCAACGCAATGCATACTTAAGAGCTATCGAGGCGCGTTTTAAATTTATAGCCAAGAGTCCCCTAATTGGAAGGCATAGACCTGATGTAAAAGATGGATATTACAGCTATCCTCATCAACGAATGGATATTTTAAATTACTTCTCCTGTAGCCCATAGATGACACGGTGCGCGGGCGCGAAGCGTACCGGCGGTGACAACCGCCCTTCGTGCTCTTCATGTTCTTCATGGTGTTTCATCTCGCTCCCACGCTCCGCGTGGGAGCGCCATGGCCTGCCAATAGGTTCCCACGCAGAGCGTGGGAACCAGGTGCCCGGCCGAAACAATGATCAAAGCCTTTCGTTGTTCGCTCTATGAGCCGTTATCCCCGGCAGCAGAAACCGACACCCAATAGCGTGTACGGTAAACCACTTTAATCGGCTGGGTCTGTTGCAAAAAAGTCAGAACCTTATCGGTATCTGCAAGATAGTAAATCCCGGAAACCGGCAGATCGGCAACCTCCGGGGCGCAAGAAATCTCTCCCGTCCGGTAACGCGAAAGTTCCCTGAGAAAATTTTTCAGGGGCATCTTGCGCACGGCCAGAACGCCATCGGTCCAGCCTTCCGGGGTATAGTCCAAAGACGAAGCCGGGACGGCGTTTTCCCGGTAGAGAAGACCGCCGCCGCCGGCCTTTACAATCAGCGGCTTTCCTTTTTCAGGCCGCATGCGCACGGCTCCTTCCTGAACATCGACGCGGGCGTACTCCTCGCGCAGACGAACGGTGAAACGTGTGCCCAGGGCTTCCAGGGTTCCATAAGGCGTGGCAACGAGAAACGGCCGTTTTACATCTCTATTGGAGGGATCTTTACCGGTGGTGACAGCGATCTCTCCCCGTAGAAGTTCTATTCTTCTCTGTGATGTGTCGTAATGCTCGGAAATGGCGGTGTCGGTGTTCAGCCGGACGATCGAGTGATCTTTGAGAGCGGCAACCTGTTGTTCGCCGGTGGCGGTGGTCGTGTCGGCAAGCAGTCGCTGCCAGGGTGCCCAACGATAGCCCAGCGCCGCCGATAAAGCAAATACGCCACCGATGGACACCACCTTCAGCGCCTGCCGTCTTTGCAGACGCTTCTTTTGCCGCTGTTCGTCGAAGGACGTCAGGGTTCGGAACAATTTTTTGTGAGGGGCATCCGAAAAATCCTGGTGCATGGACTGCATTCGGCGCCAGGCTTCTTCATGCCGGGGACTGCTTTGAAGCCAGCGGTCGAAATCTTGCCGTTCCTCATCCCCCGCATCGCCAAAATGAATTTTGACGGCCCACTCAACGGCTTGTTCGATTAGCTCTTCCGGTATTTCGATGCCGGTTTGGGGCGTGCGCGAAGTGCTCTTGCCGCTCATGAAATCTCATACTCCAGGGATTCGCTTTCATAACGCAACCGATAACAGGCCCGCAGGGCCTTTGCCAGGTCCCTCTCCACCGTCGCCTGCGAAACACCAAGGCGGGCTGCGATCCGCCGGCAGGTGAGCCCCTCGAGTCGGGCCATCAAAAATGCCGTGCGAGCCCTTTTTTTAAGGCCACGCAGCGTCCGGTCGATGGCCACGAGTTCCTCAATCCTTTGAAGATGGTCTTCAGGCGAATCGGCCGGAGACGGGGGAAACTGCGCCAGGTTATCGAGCCAGGTCTTTTCCAGCGCTTTTCTGCGCCAGTGATCGACCAGAAGCCCCCTTGCAATGGAACTAAGAAAAGCGCGTGGTTCACGTATTTTTTCCACCTTCTCATTGCGGCGCAAGAGACGTAAAAATACATCCTGTGTCAGATCTTCCGATCGCTGAAAACATCCAAGTTTTCTTTGAAACCAGCGCTGCAACCAGCCGTGTTGGCTCACATACAGATCCTTCAGATCAATCCAGACCAGTTTGTCATAAGATTTCATGAGTGACAACCATATCAAGAGCCGGGAAATAGACTTTTCCGGCTTGCTTTTCCCTGTTCACACAAAACATTCCCCAAAACCAAAAAGGTGCTTACGCACCTGCCTGCCGGCAGTTCGCAAACACCTTTATTTTTCCCGCTCCGCAAAGAGGTCGCAAGCCGCAAGCAAAATCTATAAAAAATAGAACCGGCTAACAGCTATCAAAAAATCTATTGCCGTGTCAATTTTTATTAAGATCCTAATTTAGGCGATTCGAATTTTGGGAGGTCATCATGGCGCAAGGCATTATGATTAATATGATTTTCGTGGAGACCAAAATTTGAATCGCCTACTTCCCCCTCGCTCCCACGCTCCGCGTGGGAGCGGTTTTGCTTTCCATCTTTCCGGGAGTTGAGGTTCCCACGCGGAGCGTGGGAACCAGATAACCGGGGCGGCGGCTGGAACTTCGACGCCAGGCAATAAAAAACGATTGCGATAGCCAAATCCTCCCCGGGCCTTGTAAGAGCGGTCCATGACCGCGATACAACTTGTCGCCGGCATGGCCAGCTCCAACGGGCCGGGGCAGGGCGTCGGCGACGGGATTCTCCTCGTTTCTGGGGTTCGTTCGCCTCTCCGGCAGGGCAACCGCATTTGGAAAATTGCTCTATTAAGTTAAAAAAGAGTTGTTATGAATACAAAACCTACTATAATAGGTTTTATATTAAATAAAAACTATTATAGTAGGTATAATATGAAAAGAGCGATCCCTGTTTCAATCCAATCCGGCTTAAGAAAACTGGGGGCGGATATCAAAAAGGCCAGATTGCGCCGTGGTTTAAAAATGGAACTTCTTGCGCAACGCGCAGGAATCAGTCTGGAAACCCTTTCAAAAATTCAAAAAGGCCATCCAGGGGTCTCTATTGGACATTACGCCGGGGTGATATTCGGATTAGGGATGGGTACAGATTGGATGAATCTGGCATCCATTGAGAATGATGCTGTAGGACAATGGATAGATGAATCCAAAATCCCCAAACGTGTCCGGGATAAAAAGGGAGACTAACCGTGGACAAAGAGATTGAGGTTTATATCGAATTAAAAGGGACCCTTTATTTTACAGGTCGCTTATGGATTCATAGCCGGAATAGAAACGAAACGGCTTCATTTCAATATTCTTCCGAATGGCTGGCTTCTCCCCATTGTTTTGCTTTAGAGCCCGGGTTAAACCTTGGCTCCGGAAAATACCACACAGACAAGGCTTTGTTCGGTGCAATTGGTGATTCTGCCCCGGACAGATGGGGACGCAATCTCATTAAAAGATTGGAAATGAAAACGGCTAAACGAGAAAAACGAGCAGCAAGAAGGTTGAACGCATCCGATTTCCTGCTTCGTGTCAATGATTTTACCCGTCAGGGGGCCTTAAGATTTGCCGTCAATGGATCTGATTTTTTGACGGCATATGGTTCCGGCGCTATCCCCCCGATTGTGGAATTAGCCAAATTGCTCAAAGCTTCAGACAAATTGTATGCAAATAGCGATGATGAAAAGGCTTTACGCGATCTTATCGCTCCCGGATCTTCTCTGGGAGGAGCAAGACCAAAAGCGGCGGTGATGGATGGTGCCACCCTCCTGATGGCAAAATTTCCCAACCGATATGATGATTGGGATGTGCCGGCCTGGGAATACCTTTCATTGAAGATGGCGGATCAATGCGGCATACAAACACCAAAACACCGCCTGGGCAAGGTTGAAGGAAAACATGTGTTGTTATTGGAGAGGTTTGATAGAAAAGGAGGGTTGAGAATCCCTTTTTTATCGGCCATGAGCATGCTTCAAGCATCTGATGGCGAGCATCGAAGCTACATTGATATTGCCGAAAGTATTTTGTCTTACGGGTCAAATCCGGAACATGATCTACGCGAATTATGGAAAAGAATGGTCTTTAACATTATAACGTCAAACACTGATGATCATTTAAGAAATCATGGTTTCTTGTTTAACGGCAACTCCGGCTGGCAGCTTTCTCCGGTATATGATTTGGAGTCTACGCCGGAGAATGTCAAAGAGCGTTATTTAAGCACCTATATTACCGAGGATGACGGCACAGCATCCATAGAGCTTGCATATGATGTTTCAGAGTATTTTGGGCTAAAACATGATGATGCGAAAAGAACAGTCAAGAGCATCTGCGAGGTGACAAGAGATTGGCATATAGAAGCCCGGAAGCTCAATTTAGCTAAACGGGAAATTGAATTAATGGGAACGGCTTTCGAGCATGATGACTTGCGGATAGGGTTGGGGCTGAAAAAGAGGCCAACCTAGGCGATTTCTATCAAACCTAAATTAGGCGATTCAAATTTTGGGCTCCATGGGAATCGCCTAATTTTGGTTTTATTTGTTGTGGGCTGAGTCCGGCTGTTGATAGACCGGATCAGCCCATGTCTGTTATTGGACATTAAAGGTCAACGTGGCGGCGCAAGACGCCACATTCGCCTTGCCGTACAGATCCTTGAGGGGGCCGTCTTTCGTAACGTCGTCCTTGTGGCTGACGCTTATTATCCATTGCCCTGCGCTTTGAACGCGAAACTGGGCCTTGCCTTTTTTTACCTTTGAGAACAATGCAAAGCCGTCGCTTTGGCCGAAGCTGCCACTGTGAGCAGTGATGTGTTGCATGCCTTTGGGGGGCTCGCCGTTAAACAAAACATCCACCTCCACCAGATCGCCGGAATACACATTACTCAGGTCGGTGCGGGGGATAATTTCCAATCCATGCCCCAAGGGCTTGGGCGCGGACCACTCGCCCACGGTGAGATATGATTTGGCAAAAGCCTGGTATTTTACGGCCATCAGAACGGTTTGGATATCCTTGATTTCATCCATGGCCTTCATCTTCAGGCGTTTCTTGCCTTTCTTATCCACGTACTGAGTGTAAAAGGTGGCCTTTGATGCCGCGCCAAGCTGATAAACCCCGGGCGCACTGCTTTTCTTGAAGGCGATTTTCTGGGCTGCCAAATCGGCGGCAAACAGATCAATGTTCTCATTGGACAGTTTTGGCTCGGCGAGCTTGAATTCCGGCTTGAGCAGATCCATTTTTTTCAGCGACGGGTCAAGCAGTTCGAATTTCTCAATGGCAATGCGGCCATTCGGTGAATTGAGAATATCGTCCATGGGCAGGGCGTGGCCCCAACCCAGACACACCATCGCGTTATGGCCCCCATGGCCATGCGATTCAAAGGCGTTGATCCAGACGGTGTGGGCGTGGGCCATAGAGGCCGAAAAAATCAGCGCCAACAGAATAATTGTTTTTTTCATCGTAATTGTCTCCTTTATCGTAATATCAGGTGAGTAAATCCTGACGAATCCGTAAAAAGGCCGATATCGGCGTTACGCTTCATCCTCCGTCACTGCGGCGTACCTTAAGTACGCCTCATTCCTACGGATTCGCAAGCCTTGATCTCGGCCTTTTTACGAATCCGTCTAAACCGCGACTTTTTACGAGACCATCAATACTAAAGCGGATTAAATATCAGAAAATATGAACCGCGACTAACGTTAGCGTCTCTTTTTTTGACACTGCAGTCCCAGAACGTCTAATAATGGAAAAAACTGCTATTGACCTTTTTCAAACAAGCGGCTACGATCTTACGAACATCTTACTTAAACCTAAATTAGGCGATTGTCGAGCTTACCGCATATACAAGGCGGATGTCTTTCCGCTGTAGTAGGCTATGCGGGAAGACATCCAACGCCGTAGATGCGGTGAGATCGGCAAACCCAACGGGTTTCAAATTTTGGAAGGTAATTATGGCGCAATGCATTATGATTAATATAATTTCCATCGAGACCAAAATTTGAATCGTCTACTTTAGGTTAAATTCGGAGGTTGCAATGCAAACAACCAAACTGTCTAGCAAGGGACAAGTTATTATACCGAAAATTTTGAGAAATCGATACAATTGGGATATAGGCCAAATATTAACGGTCACCGACACAGGCAATGGTATTTTATTAAAACCTGCGCGCCCTTTTAAAAGCACAAAAATCGAACAAGTCACTGGAATATTAAAATATAAAGGAAAACCAGTTTCCATTGACCAAATGAATGAAGCTATTAAAAAGGGTGCTCTGGAGCAGAAATAATGATTTCAGTAGATACAAACGTAATTATCCGTTTGCTGACCATGGACGACCAATTGCAGTTCGAAAGATCTAAACTGCTGTTTGCAAAAGAAAATATCCTAATCACGACCACCGTAATACTGGAGTGTGAGTGGGTTTTGAAATATGCCTATCATTTCAAACAGCCTGAGATAACCACGGCCTTTCAATCCCTATTCGGTTTGCCAAACATAGAATTAGAAGAGCCCTATATAATTTTTAATGCTATTGAATGGTA
Source organism: uncultured Desulfosarcina sp. (assembly GCA_963668455.2). GTDB lineage: Bacteria > Desulfobacterota > Desulfobacteria > Desulfobacterales > Desulfosarcinaceae > Desulfosarcina. The sequence continues at coordinate 32,085 of CAXXOY010000001.1, read as the reverse complement.
CCAACGCGGGATGGATTTTGCCGATGCCCTCCATTTGGCTCAATCAAAAGACGCAGATGCATTCGTAACATTTGATAAAAAACTTATAAAATCAGCTGCGAATAATACTACCTTACAAGTGCGAGAACCTTAAGGGATAAGGATTGGCGTGCCATCGTGAAAATCGCAGAGGAGATTGCCGATGAATGGAAGAGGGGAATAGTAGTTTACAGGGGGAGTCAAATCACCCTTCCGGACACAGATCTGAACCTAAAGCAACCGACCCGCCAGGCAAAATCCGAAACCGACGGTTTTAGAATTAATGAGAACGCCATTTTTGCCCCTCACCCTGTCCCTCTCCCCACGGGGCGAGGGCACGTTTGGATGCAGTTACGTGCTTGAAAACAGAATGGTTCCGAGCGTCGCACCACTACACCTGTGTTAAGGTCATCAGCTGGAAGTTGCACAAATTACCAGGAAAACCACACCCTATCGGGCCAACGTTCCTTCTCCCCCAGGCGGGAGAAGGACAGGATGAGGGGGCATAATCGATTATAGTTTTAGGGAATGACTTATTTATTGCCTTTTTCCATCATGCCGGCCATCATCCTTACCATTCTTGGTGTGGTCATTTGTGCCGTAGCTTTGGCTTCATCGGTTTTTGCCGGCTGATACATGGTGGGCCACCACGATTTCACCGAAGGGTCCGTCATCAGGAAATCAAAATTTTCATTGCCATACCTGAGATGGCAATGCCTAAGCGTGTCCTTGTTGCGCTGGTGGTACGGTAAAAAAAGGATATATTTAAACCCGGCCTGGATCATTTCCTTTGAATCGGTTTTAAAAACCTGCCAGGCGGCCGTATGACTCCCCATGGGCATGCCAATGCTGCAGACATGGACATAATCTCCGGTAATCTTGTTATCTATGGTGATCGTATTTTCATCAACAACGTTCAGGGACTTCAATTTTATGTAATACAAATCATAAATAGCGTCTTTTACCATTTTTTTTGTATAGCCCTTGGGTAAATTCCCCAGGATTTCTTCATAAAACTTCTCTCCGGCTTCATTCTCGTACAGCTTAATAATGGAGACATTATCACCTTTCCATGGCGTGAGGTCGGTGATACTCTCCTTTTTCTTATCTGCGGCAAATACTGCGCTGGAAAAAATGCATACAATCAGAAATAGGGAAATTACCAGTTTTTTTCTCATGTTACTTCTCCTTAAAATTTATGGCCCAGGGGCCAGACTGTAAGTCTCTAAGAGGTGAAAACAGGATTTATGAAAAAATTAATTTATATAATCAGTGCATTACATTTAATTATTTGGCCCGACCGCTGTTTGCTGACTAATGACGTTGGGTGTAACTATTTTACGTTAAAGGTCAGGGTTGCCTCGTTAGAGGAAAAATCCGCCTTGCCGTAAAGATCTTTTAAAGGCCCGTCCTTGTCAACTTCTCCTTTATGGGAGCACTTAACGATCCACTTGCCCGGACATTGCACGATAATCTTGGTATGACCATTCCAAATCTTTGAAAAAATATTAATATGTTGCCCTTTGTCAAAGGCCGGGGTTGTGGAAGTAATAAAATAATTGCCCTCGAAGGAGTTATTGCTATTGACCGGTTTCCCATTGAACAGCACCCTAAACTCCACAAGGTCTCCGGGTTTTGCCTGTGAAAGATCAGTCATGGGAATGATTTCCAGGCCCTGATTTGTGGGCTCAGGTGTTTCCCATTTTTTCAATGTCACATAGGATACGGCATTGGCCTGGTATTGCATGGAGGTAACCACTTCCTTAATGTCTTTGAGCTGGTCTTTGGGTTTCATTTTCAGTCGCATTCTATCTTTATTGTCTTTATAATAGGTATAGAAGGCGGGTTTGGATCTGGCTTCTATTCTGTAGACACCCGGCATACTCTCTTTTTTCAGGGCAATTTTCTGAAGGGCGATATCTGCACTGGACAAGTCGAAATTGGGGGTCTGCTCATATGCGGTTGGCGATTCGGCGGAGGGAGTTTTCAGCTGCACGGTTTTTCCCCCGGGGTCGGTCACGGTAAAGGATTTAATCTGAAATTTAGAGGAGTTTAGGGGATTATCAATGGGAAGGGTATGGCCCCAGCCCAGGCCAACGAGGACATGGCCCGGTTTATGGGTAAATGATTCAAAAGTACTCACCCAAAAGCTGTGGGCATACACCGTGGATGCCATAAACAGTGACGCTGCCGCGGTTATTGCAATCTTAGCTGTGATTTTCATTCATGTTCTCCTTAAAATGTAAGTAAAAAGCCTGACCCCAAGGGCCAGGCTTTGGGTTAATTATAGAAGGCAGTAAGATCAGAAGCTGTAACGAATCCCGATACCGAAGGTGCGCGGATCGTCGTAGATCGCAAGCGCCTTGGCACCCGTGAGAAAATAGGTGATATATTCTTCATCGGTCAGGTTGTTGCAGTAGGCGTAGACGTCAAAGCCCTTGAAGCGATAACCGACCTTGACATCAGCGGTGATGTAGTCATCCAACTCGGCGAACTCCGCATCGGCACTATCATAATAGGGAACCTCGCCCTGAAGCCTGACATCCCCACGAGCATAAAACCCGTTGGGGTGGTAATAAGCGGCTCCGATCTGCCCCGAATACGACGGGGTACCCGAGATTGATTCACCGTCCCAAACAACTTGACCATTATCGTAGTCGTCGTATTCCGCCTCAATTATGCCGAACGCTGCGGTCAATTCGAGGGAATCGGTCAGGAAATAGGTCAACTCCAGTTCCGCGCCCAGGGAGTGAGCGCTGTCGGCGTTATCGCATACCCACGTATCATTTTCTTGTCTACTGAAATGGATGTCTTCGATATCCATGTAAAAGATAGCGGCGGCAAAACGTGCGCGGTTCGATTTCCCCTTGACGCCGATTTCGTAGTTGGTCGATTTCTGCGGATCAAAGGTGTTGTCTTCCGCCGAACCGGAGGAGGCCAGCGTTGTAAAACCACCGGGCATATAGCCCTGTGCCACTGAAGCATAAGTGGTCCAGTTGTCGCTTAGCCGATATGAAAGTGCAGCCTTGGGTAAAAAGGCAGTCCAGCTTTCATCCGGATGGAGGGAGAAGACGGGTTCGCTGCTGCCCCCTACCGGACGAATGTACTCATCCAGATCCATCTCCTTGTCGATCCGCTGATAACGCAGCCCGAGAGTCAACTCAAAACTGTCGCCAAGGGGAATCATCGTCTGCCCGAACAGGGCCAGGGTCTGACTTTCAGTTTCGGTGTCCCAAAGATAATCGTAAATAGTTTCGGAGAGCTTAGCCTGTATCCCAGTGGGCCCTGTCTCCACATCCTCGATCTCGAAATAGGCGCCGGCAACCCAACGAAAGCCCTCAGTATTATTGCTCGATGCCCTCAGCTCTTCAGTCCAGGTTTCAGTGTTTTCCGTTGTAAACGTATTAAGCCCGTCCTTGGCGTTATTTGCCTGGTAATCGCTATCTCTGACACTTTCAGAGTCGGAGTCTCGGTGGGTAGTCGTCGAGGTCAGGGTCATCGAATCGAACTCGTACTTCAGATAAAGGCTCTGTGACAGACTGTCGTTCTCGCCGAATGTGTCTTTATCGACAGAGACATGCTCGGCATCATCCCGGCTGAACTCGCTGGCGTTGGTTCCCCCGGGCAAGGCGTAACCCGAGTACCCGTGATATTCATAAGAATCGTTCGATAGAATGAACTTTGCGGAGAATCTGTCAGTCGGTTTGTACAACAGGAGCGCACCGAGGTTCTTTCTCTCAGTCTTATTTTCTTCATCGTTACCGGTGTAATCGTTTGTGATCCAGCCGTCATCCTGCTGATAGCGGGCGTTCAACCCGATATAAAGCTTCTCCTGAACAAGAGGGCCACTGACATTGAAAGAGCCCTCCATGTCATTGTAGCTGCCGTATTCGGCGCCGATATTTCCATGCCATTCGTTGTCCGGTTCCTTGGTCACGATCTTAATAACCGCACCGATGGCGTCCTTGCCGTAGAGCGTGCCCTGGGGACCGCGCAGGACTTCAATCCGCTCGACATTGACCAGTGAAGCGTTAAAACCACCTGAATTGCTGTAGGCTACCCCGTCAATATAGGTGACTACCGGAAAGTTGTTGGTAAACAACGATGGCGTCAACCCTCTGAAGTTCACGCTATTGGTGGGGCCAGGGGTAAGGCCCGGCATATAACTCATATTAGGGATTTCGTCGATGACATCCGGGATATCCGTGATTCCCTTTTCCTTGATAATCTCCTCGTCGATGACCATGATGTTTTGGGGGACATCTTGAAGATCCTCTTCGATTTTATTGACGGTTACAGTGATCGTTTCTATGCTGGTTTGCTCGAGTTCGGATTCTTCCGCCTTATCTGTTTCATATGCCGGCGAGTTTTCTTCTTGTGCCGGGACCGTTTTTTGTAGTGCTGCCCCGGAATTTCTCACCTTTAAAATCACTGTCCCCTTGGAGGTTACTTTATAGGTCAAATCAGTACCCTCCAGGACTTTTTCCAAAGCTTGTTCCCGGGTATGGTTTCCCTGGACTCCCTGGGTTGTTTTTCCTTTCACCAGGTTGTCCGAATAGGCCAGATTCAGGCCCGAAACCTGCTGATAAATTTCCAAGGCGCTCTTTAAACTCTGACTAGGAATATCCCAGGACGTTGTTGAAGCATCCATCTCCCCTGCGGCAGCCGCTGTAGCGGCTGTAAAAAGCAACACTAAAATAGTCATCCCTCGGACCAGGCACATGTTCAACGATTTCATCTCTTCTCCTTTGTGTTTAATGCAGATTGACAATATTCCCCTGCCTTGTTACACAAAAGGACAGGGGACGGTTGGCATTACAACTGCCCGCCGGACTCTGTTTTTCAAAGGCGGCCTTGTTTTCTTGCCGGAACCCAGGCCGCCTTTTTTTTAGTTTTCTTTCAGGTTTCAGGCCACAAAAGGACCGCCCCGCTGGAAGCTTTTTTAGCGGTTAGGGAAAAACTGATCGTGATGGCCTCCAGGATCTCATCCAGGTCATGGGCGTTAAATGTGCCGGTAAAATGCTTTTCCCCCATTTTTCTATCCACCAGTATTATTCTCACACCATAGTGATGCCCAAGCTCCTTGATAACAGCATCAAGGCGCGCGGACCGGAATACGATTTTTCCCTCCCTCCAAGCCGATAGCCGGTCTAATTCTGCCTTCCGTATACTGCCCACGGGGCCTGCCCGGCGGTAATCCAACCCTTGCCCATCAGTGATTATCCGTTCATTCCGTGACAGGCCCCGGGAAATACCGGACGATTTTTCCAGGCCGGAACAGACCCTTACCCGCCCGGCTTCCACATCGACGGAAACCAACCCCCGCAGATTGCGTACATGAAACCGGGTACCCAGCACGCGAATCAAGCCGTTACGGGCCCTGATCTCAAAAGGCCGGTCAGCGTCATGTTGCACGTCAAAAAAAATCTCCCCGGTCTTTAATGATACGTTGCGCTGCCAGGGATTGAACCGGATTGAGAAAAAGGTGTTGCCGTTGATCTCCACATGGGAACCATCCGGCAGGGTGATTTCCCGCATCTCCCCTTGTCCGGTTTGGTAGGAGATCTCTTTTCCGGTATGCAGGTTGCGCCAGGTGATCAGGTCTGATTTGAAATAGAATACACAGAAAAACAAACCAGCCATGAGTGCGAGGCCTGCCATCGCTAAACGCGGTATCCTGAAAAATACTCTGCGACGGGCCGCAGCGGACATCGAGGAGGCGGATGAAGGCGCCGCCAGGTGTCCAATGTCGTTCCAGGCAGCCTGTGTTTCATTAAAAGCCGCACGATGATCCGGGTCGGCCTTGAGCCATTCATCCAGACATGTTTGCTGTTCTTTTGTAAAATCCTCTGCTCTGGAACGTGCAAACCACCGGGCAGCCTGTTCCATTATCCGGTCTGAAATTTCATGATTCCGGTTTGATGACATACAAAATCTCCTGCTTTTAGAAATGAAGACGGGAAGGCAGGGATTATCCCCTATATAAAAATAAAAAAAACTAATTTGGATTAAAGATTGTTATCGGAAAGGTATTTTCTTACGTGAAAAACAGCTTTGGCAATGTGGTGTTCAACGGTTCTGGGGGAGATATCCAGACGTCGGGCAATCTGCTTGTAGGTCAATTGCTCAAACCGATGCAAAATAAAGACCTCCCGGCACCGTGGCGGGAGGTCCGCCAATGCTTTCTGTGCAAGCTTCCTGCGTTCCTTGAGATCAATCAAGGCAGCGGGAGATTGGGATTCCGTCGCCTGGGTTTCAACGTCAACCGTTGTGGTATATTTTAACCGGACTTTATGGGCGCGCATTGTATCTGTGAGTAAATTACGGGCAATGCTGAACAGATAGGATCTCGGAGATTTGAGGCTTGCAATATTGCCGCTGTGGGCGATCATGCGCTTGAATGTTTCCTGGGTGGCATCTTCCGCATCCTGGACGGAGCCCAGCCTCGCCAGAAAAAAAAGGTACAGGCCGTTGTAATTGGACTTGAACAAGCAGGAAAAAAAATCACGCATATTAAACCATCAAATCAGCCTGTTTTACTCATGACTGTTGTTTATTCTCATTTCACAACATCATACCTCCCTAGCTGGGTTAGTACCGGCTAACAAATAAACAAGTGGATGTCAAATAATTTCCATTTTTCTCATTACCTTTCAAAATTGCGGGGACGTGTGAAATTGCGGGGGCAGGATATGTTATCTTTGATTCTTCAAGGAATGAATTTACAAATATGAATACCCTTAAATTATATCGGTTTTTTCTTCACAATTATATCGGCTGCCTTTTCCCCCAGGAAGCCACCGGCTTCGTCGTCCTTGGCTTGTTTTGCCAACTCCGACTCTCGCAGCGATAAAAACCGTTTTTTCAACGTTTTGTAAATCGTATCGCGACGGCCAACGCAGATCACATATACCGTGATCGTTGCGCCCTCAACCTCGTACACCAGACGATAGCCGACCGGGCGCAGCTTGATCTTATAATAATCAGTATAGCCCCTGAGCCTTGAAGCAAAAACGTGAGGATTTTCAAGCCGCTTTTCCAATTGCGTCTTGAATTGCCCCCGGATGGTCGGGGCCAGCTTGCGCCACTCCTTCAATGCGCTTGGCAGGAACTTAAGCTTATAGCTCATCAAGGCTAACCTCAATGGCGCCGACCTTCTCTCCCTTGCGCTGCTCGATGATCCTGGCAAGCTCAAGATCCTCGGCCATGTCCATGAGTAGTTCGTAAGTCTCGGCCGGGACGATGTACGCGGTCGGCCTGTTTCGGTTGAGAAGGGCAATAGTTTCGCCCTGTGCTTCGTCAATAACCGCCTGGGGGTTGCGTTTCAACTGACTGATACTGACCGATAAATTTGAGTGAATTTTCGTCAACATAACGAATAAGGATAGATCGTGAGAGCGCAGCGAACCACGATCTTATCCGGTTGTTGAACAAGCCCGATTTGAAGACGGATCTATTATAAAGGGAATATCTTTTCAGGTGGGATCTGGGTGAGACCGTTCTTTGAAATATTCAGCGTTTTTTGAGCATACTCGTGCGTCGGCCCTGAACAGGCAAATTAAAAATCATATTTTTCATAAAACGATCAAAACCTCCTATATTTATCGTGAGCCACTATCCTTTACCGGCGTTATGGTTATCCAGGTTCGAACCTGAAGCCGATGACCACCATAGGTGATTTGCAACGGGGACACTTGAAGGCCTGACGAACCCGAAGCAGAATTTCAGGAATGCTCACATGCAAAACCAATTGGACCAAGGATAGGAGCTTTTTCGAGTTGGGATGCAGAAACCCGTAATCTCTCACCCTTCGGAAGCCTTTGGGCAGTACATGCTGCAGGATCAGGTAAATAAAATCCTCACCTAATAGTGTGCGGTTTTCAATAGCTTTGGTTTTACTATCGACATACTGAAAGGTAACCTTGCCATCTTCGTTTTCAACGATGTTCTTCTCGCCGATAACGCCTTTGTACAGGTATTTGGAAAGGTATTTGATGGCTGAGAGCCCTTTCCCAACCTGCCGGCAATCGACGATCCATTCGCAAGGGGCTTTTGGAATGGGCAAGCCGCATTTGTTCATCTCCGCCAAGAAGCGGGCGCGAAAGACCTTGGCGAGGTTTTTCTGCCTGAACAGATATTTCCCCTTTTTCTTTTTCCACTGTTTTCTTGAGCGGATGATGCCGCCACCGGGCACGATCACATGGATATGGGGGTGATAGTTCAACTCGCGGCTGTTGGTATGCAGTACCATGGTCATCCCGATTTCAGCTCCCAGGTGTTTGGGATTCAACCCGAAATCTTTGAGGACACCGGCAACACATAGAAAAAACAATGAGTAGATTTGTGTTGGCAAGCGTTTGGCCAATGCCCGCAACTGGAACGGCAAGGTAAACGTGACCATGAAGTAGCGCACTGGTAGCAGCTTGTTGACCTGTCGATCGATCCATCGGCTGGTGTTATGGTTTTGGCATTTTGGACAGTTGCGATTTCCACAGGACAAGGGCTTCCACTCAATGTGAGAACAGCGGGAACACGATACCGCGACTTCGCCGGATTCAATGGTTCTGCATTCCAGTATGTCTTTGAAGGCCTTGAACTGTTCGGACGAAAGAGAACCCTGGTATTTACGCATGAAGGGTTCCCGATATTGGTGTAAAATCTTGGCAAGTTCCATGATCACACCTTCCTAAAATCCACATGGATGGAGTTGATCAGGGAATTGATGGTGGAAAAGCTTTCTTTTTCAGTGAAACTTGTCAAATGCGCATAACGGGCGGTGGTATTGGGATGGGCGTGCCCTAAAATCTTCTGGATATGCCGCAGACTCAGGCCGCGTTCGAGAAGATGAGTGGCAAAACTGTGGCGGAGGGAATGGACGGAGACTTTTTTTTAATGCCGCATTCGTTGACGACCACTTTCATGGCATTTTGTGCACCGCCCCTGTCCATGTGACTTTTTGCATGTTTGATCCGATCGAGTGGCCCGATGGCGTTTGGAAACAATAATGTCGGATGCCTGTGTTTGCACCATAATTCACGCAAGCCAAGCAGCGTGAGGTCCGGTAGTGGAACAAACCGGTCTTTGTGGCCTTTTCCCCGGCGGATATGAACCTGTTTTCTTTTTCCGTCAATGTCGCCGACTTGCAGCGATAGGGTTTCGCTCAGCCTGAGACCCATCGAATAGGTGGCCAGGAGAAAAACCCGGTAACGCAGTTTTCGTGTTTTTGCGATAAGCTGTTCGATTTCCGATGGCGTCAGGATATCAGGGAGGGATTGGACCTTGGGGGGCTTGACGATATTGACCCATTCCCACTCTTTTTCGAGTACGAATTGCCAGAAAAATTTGAATCCCCAACAATCGATTTTTACCGTGCTCCAGGAATGGGTTTCCACCAGTTTGGCGAAATAGGATTCCAAATCCTTGGGAGTAAGTTTGTCCGGGCAACAATCAAAATGATCCCGCAATCGCCGAATAGCTCTTGCATATGCATCCTGGGTCTTTTCGCTCATTCCCTGGAGCTTGAGCATTTGCAAATGGCGCTGATACAGTCTGTCGAATCGTTTAGTTTCTTTCTGGTTCATGGTATACTCCTTTTTGGTTATGACCGCCCGGAATTGGTCGATTAATAAGAGTATACATGATTTGATTTTTTTCCCGCCGCGTGAGCGGCTTCGTTCAACGACACCTTTAATGTGGCCATTTTAAATGATATTTTAAACCCTGTTTAATGACCTATTAATGGGTCATAATAAATCAGCGCATTACATTTAATTGCATGGTCAGACCCATGTATTCCCTATCTTCTGTCTTTCTAACAAGTTCGACAAGCGTCTACTTTAGTTCATAAAAACCGTGGTCTGTCCCCAATTTCGTTTCGTCTTGTTTTTTACTTCGGCATGGCATATGATTCAGCATAGGCTATAATTATTGCCAGGAGGTTACTATTATGCAGATGGAACGCCATGTTCGCCTTTTTAGAAATGGACGCAACCAGGCTGTACGGATTCCAAAAGACTTTGAACTGCCGGGAAAAGATGCCGTGATCATAAAAGAAAACGAATGTCTGATTATAAAGCCGGTTAATCGTCCTTCCCTGTTGTCTTTGTTGAAAACGCTTGAACCTCTTGACGAAGTGTTTCCCGACACGGATGAAGATCTTCTGCCTGCTGAAAAAATAGAGTTGTAGGTATGAGCAAGCTTACCTTCCTTCTTGATACGAATATTATCTCGGACCTTGTACGCAATCCGCGCGGACCTGTTTTTGAACAAATCAAAAAGTTTGGAGAAAAGACAATCTGTACGAGTATAGTGGTTGCTGCAGAACTGCGATATGGTATTCGAAAAAAAGCTTCTGATCGCTTATCCCGCCGGGTCGAGGCCATCCTTTCTCATATTGACATTCTCCCATTGAAGCCTCCGGCTGATGAATATTATTCAAAGTTAAGATACTTCCTTGAAAAGGCCGACACACCGATAGGTCCCAACGACATGATTATAGCAGCACACGCCATGGCGCTTGACCTTATCCTTATCAGCGCTAATATGCGCGAATTTTCCCGTATCCCCGATCTGAAAACAGATAATTGGCTTGCCTAAGGCATTGGAAATACATTCTTATATTTTAAGGTGTCTTCGGATTCCGGACAGGGCAATCGCATGTAGCTTTGGTATACAACGTGATTAGCGGCATGACATAAACCGCCTTTATATTTTTATCGATTATTCCCCCCTCATCCTGTCCTTCTCCCGCCAGGGGAGAAGGAACGTTAGCCGGCTACAGTTTTGTTTTCCTGGTAACGGTGCAATGGGCGCCCACGCGGAGCGTGGGCGCCAGGCGTGGTGGTGCTGCACTTGGAGCCATTCTGTTCTCAAGCACGTAACCGCATCCAAACGTTCCCTCGCCCCGTGGGGAGAGGGACAGGGTCAATGTTGTTGGCTTAAGCGAGTCAACAGCATTGGCTCTGGATGGATCGAGGATTAACATCGATTACCGCCCGGCTTACGTGATTACTTCCGCAATTGCCGGCTGGCGCTCCCTCGCCCCTTGCGGGAGAGGGCCGGGGTGAGGGGTGATAAGAACGGCATTATTCCTTACAAATTAGGTTTATTGTCGATCATATCCCCCTCATCCTGTCCTTCTCCCTCCGGGGGAGAAGGGACGTGCGCCGGTTGCTTCACAGCTTACAAAAATATTGGTTCAAGTCCCGACCACCCTCGTTTTTTCTTGAGTCAACAACATTGAGGGCCGGGGTGAGGGGGCTTGAATCAGGTTTTATTCCAAATGAATAAGGTGTTTATCGATCCTGCCCCCTCATCCTGTCCTTCTCCCGCCGGGGGAGAAGGAACGTTAACCGGCTACAGTCTTGTTTTCCTGGTAACGGTGCAATGGGCGCCCACGCGGAGCGTGGGAGCCAGGCGTGGTGGTGCTGCACTTGGAGCCATTCTGTTCTCAAGCACGTAACCGCATCCAAACGTTCCCTCGCCCCGTGGGGAGAGGGACAGGGTCAATGTTGTTGGCTTAAGCGAGTCAACAGCATTGGCTCTGGATGGATCGAGGATTGACACCGATTACCGCCCGGCTTACGTGATTACTTCCGCAATTGCCGGCTGGCGCTCCCTCGCCCCTTGCGGGAGAGGGCCGGGGTGAGGGGTGATAAGAACGGCATTATTCCTTACAAATTAGGTTTATTGTCGATCATATCCCCCTCATCCTGTCCTTCTCCCTCCGGGGGAGAAGGGACGTGCGCCGGTTGCTTCACAGCTTACAAAAATATTGGTTCAAGTCCCGACCACCCTCGTTTTTTCTTGAGTCAACAACATTGAGGGCCGGGGTGAGGGGGATTGAATCAGGTTTTATTCGAAATGAATCAGGTGTTTATCGATCCTGCCCCCTCATCCTGTCCTTCTCCCGCCGGGGGAGAAGGAACGTTAGCCGGCTACAGTTTTGTTTTCCTGGTAACGGTGCAATGGGCTCCCACGCGGAGCGTGGGAGCCAGGCGTGGTGGTGCTGCACTTGGAGCCATTCTGTTCTCAAGCACGTAACCGCATCCAAACGTTCCCTCGCCCCGTGGGGAGAGGGACAGGGTGAGGGGCAAGGATGAAGTTTTCATTACTTTAATGGCTCCCAATTAAGTAAGATGTCCCGAATTCACACACCACATAATTCCTATTTGACGTTAAAAGTCAGGGTTGCCTCGTTAGAGGAAAAATCCGCCTTGCCGTAAAGATCTTTTAAAGGCCCGTCCTTTTCAACTTCGCCTTTATGGGAGCACTTAACGATCCACTTGCCCGGACATTGCACGATAATCTTGGCATCGCCATTCCAGATCTTTGAGAAAATTTTAATATGTTGCCCTTTATCAAAGGCCGGGGTTGAGGCGGTGATAAAGTCGCTCTGGGGGGAGTAATTGCTGTTAACCGGTTTGCCCATGAACAGCACCTTGAACTTCACCAGATCCCCGGGCTTGACCTGGGAAATATCGGTCATGGGAATGATTTCCAGACCATAGTTGGTGGGCTCAGGCGTTTCCCATTTTTCCAATGTCACATAGGATACGGCATTGGCCTGGTATCTCTTGGACATTAGCACCTTCTTAATATTCTTGATCTGATCTTTGGATTTCAATTTCAGCCGCCTTTTGTCGTTTTTGTCGATAAACCGGGTGTAGAAGGTGGGTTTGGACCTGGCCTCTATTTTGTAGACACCCGGCATACTCTCTTTTTTCAGGGCAATTTTCTGAAGGGCGATATCGGCACTGAACAAATCGAAATTAGGCGTCTTTTTATCAGCGATTGCCGTTTCGGTAGAGGGCGTTTTCAACTGATAGGTTTTCCCCCCGGGGTCGGTTACGGTAAAGGATTCGATGAGAATTTTATAGGCGGAGTTGAGGCTGCCGTCAATTGGCAGGGTATGGCCCCATCCCAGGCCAACTAGGACATGGCCCGGTTTATGGGAAAATGATTCAAAGGTACTCACCCAAAAGCTGTGGGCATAAACCGTGGTTGCCATGAACAGTGACGCTGCCGCGGTTATTACAATCTTACCTGTGATTTTCATTCATGTTCTCCTTAAGATTAAATAAAATGCCTGACCCCAAGGGGCCAGGCTTTGGATTAGGTATATAAGGCAGTAAGATCAGAAGCTGTAACGAATCCCGATACCGAAGGTGCGCGGATCACCGTAGATCCCAAGCGTCTTACCACCCGTGTTTAAAGCGGTCATATATTCTTCATCGGTCAGGTTGTTGCAGTAGGCGTAGATGTCATAGCCCTTGAAGCGGTAACCGATCTTGGCATCAGCGGTGATATAGCTATCCAGCTCGTTGAACTCCGCATTCGGAGTATCATAATAGGGAACCTCGCCCTGACTCCTGACATCCCCACGGGCATAAAACCCGTTGGGGTGGTAGTAAGCGGCACCGATCCGTCCCGAATAGGACGGCGTATGCGGGATTGATTCACCGTCCCAATTAAGTTTACCGTCATCATAGTCGTCGTATTCCGCCTCGATAACGCCGAGCGCTGCGGTCAACTCAATGGTGTCGGTGAGGAAATAGGTCAACTCCAGTTCCGCGCCCAGGGAATGAGATTTGCCTGCGTTATCGGCCACCGTCTTATCCAAATCGGCGTCGTACCTATTGAATTGGGTATCTCTGATATCCATGTAAAAGATGGCTGCGGCTATACGTGCGCGGGTCAACTCTCCCTTGACACCGATTTCGTAGTCGATCGATGTCTGCGGATCAAAGGTATTTTCTTCTTTCGTACGAGAGGCTTGTGCAGTCAAACCACCGGGCACATAACCTTGTGCGATTGAAAGGTAAGAGTTCCAGTTGTCGCTCAACCGGTATAAAAGCGCAGCCTTGGACACAAAGGCGTCCCAGTCTTTATCGTTCTTCGTGGTGGTAGGATCGCTGCTGACCCCGGTCGGGGCATAAGTATAATCCGAATCTACCTTTTTGTCGATATATTGATAACGCGTCCCGAGAGTCAACTCAAAGCGATCTCCAAAGGGGATCATTGTCTGTCCGAACACTGCCATGGTCTTAGATTCTCTTTTGGCATACCAACTCATATCCCAAGAAGTTCCAGAGCGATTAAACTGCATCATAGTGGGGCTTGTATCATAATCCTCGACCTCGAAATATGCACCGGCAACCCAACGCACACCCTCTGTGTTATTGCTTGATAGCCTCAGCTCCTCAGCCCAGATTTTAAACTCCTGATTTACATACGAAACAAGCCCGTCATTAGAAGTACCTGCCAGGCAGTCCTTATCTCTGATACTTTCATCTTTAAGGTTTCTGTGGATCGTCGTAGAGGTCAGGGTCATCGAATCGAATTCGTACTTCAGATAAAGACTCTGTGCCAGGGTTTCGGTCTCGTAAATTGTGTCCATATCTACGGAGATATGCTCAGCATCATCCCGGTCGAACTCATCGGGGTAGGCACCTCTGGGCAAGGCGTAACCCTTGTACCCGTGATCTTCATAAGAATCGTTGGATAGAATAAACTTTGCGGATAACCTGTCGGTGGGCTTGTACAGCAGAAACGCACCCAGATTGTAGTTCTCACTCTTATTGGCTTTGTCGTCATTTTTGTAGTCGTTTGTAATCCAGCCGTCATCCTGCTGATAGCGGGCGTTCAAACCGACATAGAGCTTATCCTGAACAAGAGGGCCATTGACATTGAAAGAGCCCTCCATGTCATTGTAGCTGCCATATTCGGCGCCGATATTTCCATGCCATTGGTTTTTCGGTTCCTTGGTCACGATCTTGATAACCCCACCGATGGCGTCCTTGCCGTAGAGCGTGCCCTGGGGACCGCGCAGGACTTCAATCCGTTCGACATTGTTCATAGAAGCTTCAAAACCGGCAGGTTGGCTGTACGGAACCCCGTCGATATAGATGACCACAGGGTTGCTGCCGTTACCAAGCGCTTTATTCAAGCCCCTGAAGTTCACATTCTCATCAATGGCGGACCTGTTAGTCATATTAGGAATCTCGTTAATGAGATCAGGAATATCCCTGATCCCCTTCTCCTTGAGAATTTCATCATCGATGACCATGATGTTTTGGGGGACATCCTGAAGATCCTCTTCAATTTTATTGACGGTTACAGTGATCGTTTCTATGCTGGTTTGCTCAAGTTCAGGCTCTTCCGTTTTGTCTTTCGGCGGTTCGACGACAGGTGGTTTTTTGGTGGGTTTCTTTTCTTTTAAAACAGCGGTGTTGCTGTCTGCCATTTGAAAGGTTAAAGCGGTTCCCTGTAGAATTTGTTCAAGAGCATCTTCGGGGGATGCGTTTTGGGCGCCGGGGCTGTTTTTGCCTTCTATCAGCTCGTTTAAATAGACGAGTTTTATGCCCGTGACCTTGGAATACTCATCCAATGCTTCCTGCAAGGTTCCGGACTTGATGGTAATGGATGTCTGGCCGGCCATGACGGGAATGGCGAATAAAAGCAATGAGACAATGGTGGCGCAAAAGCCTACCCTGACGGCGGTTCTGTTCATCTTTTAACTCTCCTTTTTATATTGACGTTGTGGTAATACCTAAAGTAGGCGATTCAAATTTTGGTCATCATGAGAATCGTATTAATCATAACGCCTTGCGCCATGGTGACCTCCCAAAATTTGAAACCGGTTGGGTTTGCCGATCTTACCGCATCTACGGCGTTGGATGCCTTCCCGCATAGAAGGGCTATAGCGGAAAGGACATCCGCCTTGTATCTGCGGCAAGCTCGACAATCGCCTACTTTAGGCCAAAGTAGGCGATTCAAATTTTGGTCATCATGAGAATCGTATTAATCATAACGCCTTGCGCCATGGTGACCTCCCAAAATTTGAAACCGGTTGGGTTTGCCGATCTTACCGCATCTACGGCGTTGGATGCCTTCCCGCATAGAAGGGCTATAGCGGAAAGGACATCCGCCTTGTATCTGCGGCAAGCTCGACAATCGCCTACTTTAGCTATAAATGCGCCAGGGTGAGAAAACCCCTAAAAGAAAATTAAAAAAAGAGGGGAGGGTAGAAGGTTCAGGTGTTTATGAGACTGAGTGGCAGGTGTCGAGACATTTAATTTAGGTTCAAAATTTTTAACGTGTAAATTGATCAAATCTTACGAATTGAAGGTTGAACCTGCAACTTCCCCGAATAATGTAATAGTTCCGCTGGTGTCCTTTTTCATCTGCAGAGAGGCCGCCGTGGCGATAATTTTTAGAGTCTGCTCCAGATTACGTATGTCAAAGGTGCCGGTTATTCTTTTTTGCCCCAAGTCTTCAAACGCCAGTTTTATGTTGACGTTATGGTAGAGCGCCAATTCCTGGAGCACGCTGCTGAGCAGGGTGTTTTTAAACACAACCTGATGTCGCTGCCAGGCCAAAACCTGTTGGATGTTGGAGGTGCGCACGGGGTCTAAACGCCCGGTCGAATCGATATCCGCTCCCTGTCCGGTAAACAGCGTAAGCGTCCTGACACGCATGTCTCCCGGCCCTTTTGGTGCATCCCGCACCTGTACTTTTCCATGATCCACATCCACAGCCACCCGTCCTTTGCGGTCTTTGACATTGAAAGCAGTGCCTAAAACACGCACCAGTCCATTGGAGGTATACACTTCGAAGGGACGGTCGGGATCAGGCTTGACGGTAAAGAAAACCTCGCCATCATTCATTTCCACCCGTCTGTACTTTTTGCTCATGCACACGGAAATGGAACTGCTGACATTCATTTTGAGAATGGACCCATCGTTCAATGTGACGGTTTTTTTTTCTCCGGTCGCGGTGCTGTAGGGATGAAAGGTTTTAACCGGTTTAACGAAATACATTTTGATTGTCGGCAGACAGAAAAGGGCCAGTATTGCCATGGATATACAGGCCACCACCAATTTTTTATTCGGTTTGAAAAACAGGTTGAACCAGGCTTTCAGGCCGGTTTTTTTTTCAGAGTCACGCTGGGATAACGTTTCCCGGGAGTTATATTTATCTTCAGGTGCAAACACAGGTTCCACCACGCCTACATGCGCCCAAACATCACTCATCTCCTCAAACGCTTTACGATTGGCAGGGTCCTGCTCCAGCCATATCTCCAGCATTTTCCGGCCTTCGGATGTAAAGGCGTTGTCCTGGGCCTGAACCAGCCAGCATGCGGCCTGTTTCAAGCGATCATCTCGTGATAGACTCAACGTTGTGCCCTCCTGCTGATATATAATGCATCAGAGCGAAAAACCCCTATAAGAAAATTTCAAAAAAAGGTGCAGCCTTAAGGAAGTTGCAGGTGTTTGTGAAAAAAAAGAAGGGCATTGACCATGTGATTTTCAACGGTTTTAGGCGAAATATTCAGTTGCTCGGCAATCTGTTTGTGAGACAATCCCTTAAACCGGTGCAGAATAAAAACCTCCCGGCAGCGGGGCGGCAGCCGGTTAAGGACATTGAGGATATCGTCATTTGTTTTCCGGATTCTCAAGGCCTCCTCGGGATTTGGGGCTTTTGAAACCTGTTTGTCCAAATCCATGGTCCCGTAACTCATCCATTTAGAGGAAATCGCCTTGGCACGTTTAATTTCCTTAACCAGATTTTGTGCTGTCCGCCAGATATATCCGGCGGGAGAATCCATTCTTATTGCACCGTCACGACGTACCACCCGCATAAATGTTTCCTGGGAAGCATCTTCCGCATCTTCATGGGAGCCCAGCCTTTTCAAAAAGAACCCATACACATTATGATAGTGCGTATCGAAAATCCGTTGCCACAATCGTTCCGAGCTTTTCATCACATCCTCTATAACCGCCACAGACCAGCATGTCCTCGCTACCGGCATTCTCCACAACATCGTATGAAAGCACTATTGGATGTTGTCGGCTGAGGAAGGGGCGTCGGGTTGTTTTCATTGCATTTCCGGTTTCAGTTGCTTTAGATTTGAACTAAAAAAGGCGCAAAGGATATCCAGTGAGGATTTCCTTGCGCCTTTATTTCTTTGCGCACCGCGCTGAAGACGGCAACAACCGTGTTCCAAAAGGCGCCTTTCGAGACAAATTAGACATTGCAAACTAAACGAAATTTATCTAATAAAGAGTCTCGGAAGGGATGTCAAACATTTTTCCATCAACCAAAGGGCAATCGCACGTAAAACAAAATATGACAGACTCGTAAAAAGTTGCCAGTCCGACGGATTCGTAAGCCATGATCTCGGGCTCTTTACGAATCCGCCTGAACAGTGACTTTTTACCGGCTCATCAAAATTGATGAACTCGTAAAAAGACGCAGATTCGTCATGCCGGACTTGATAAGCCTTACCCGGGCTCAATCCAGGGGCATGCCGAACATATTGAAATGGCTGGATAGCCACAGCCACAGAAGGCATCTGGTTCCCACGCTCTGCGTGGGAACCCCATTTCAACAAGAATTTGCACGGCGCTCCCACGCAAAGCGTGGGAGCGAGACGAAGAGAATGGATTTAAAACCGATAGATCAACTGTACGCCGAACTCTCCAGGTTGAGAGTATAAAACGCCTCCGCCATTAAACTGATTGATAGAGTAATACTCTTCATCAAAAATATTTTTACCATATAAATAGATATCATACCCCTCAGCTTCATAGCCTATTTTTGCATTTACAAGATTATAAGCATCTCTGCTATTCGTATTTGTGACATTCCAATATGTTTTTCCATACCCGTTTAAATCGACTCTTGCAAAAAGTCCTTGTTCACCCCTGTATTGAACACCGATATTATAGTTATAGACCGGTGCATACGTATTTGTATTGCCGCTATAGTCACCTTTTGAATCGCTATACTCATCATAGGTAACATCCGCATAGCCATATGCACCAAAAAGTTCTAAGCTATCGGTTAATTTTCCTCTTAGTCCGATTTCAAAACCTTTTGAACTGGCTTTTGCAGCATTATCTCTATAACATCTGTTTGAATCGGGAAATGGATAAATTTTTACTTGCATATCATCTATTTGCATATAAAAAATGGAACTATTTACTATAAGCCTATTACCAAAAAATGAGTTTTTTGCCCCTATTTCATAGTTCCATAGAGTCTCTTTTTCATACTGTTCCGGATATCCGTCCGGGGCGCCTACGTTAAACCCTCCTGCACGATATCCTTTTGAAACCGTTGTATAATACATACTGTTTTTATCGTGTTGATATTTTAAAGAGATTTTTGGAGATAGCTCATCATTGGATAAATCTAAGTTTATAGTGGAGGATTCATATTCTTGATTATCTTTATCGTATCTAACTCCCGAAATAAAAGAAAATTTATCATTAATCGCATAGTCCGTATGGATAAAAACACCTATAGAATCACCACTTGTTGTTGTTGGATTAGAGGACTTAGTTACAGTTACACTATGTGATGAATCATTCATTTCCGCTTTATCTGCGTAAATCCCTGCTACCCATTTAAAAACATCACTGCTGTTACTGAGTCTGATCTCTTGTGAATACTTTTCATTCTCCTGATCAAAAAAATAATCAGTAAAAGATGTATAGTCGAAGAAAGAATCTGAGTTTACATTTCGATAGGTTGTAATAGATTCTAAAAGATAATTATTTATATCATAGGATACTTTTAAGGCATGGGAAGTTATGCTTGACTTATC
This sequence comes from uncultured Desulfosarcina sp., assembly GCA_963668455.2. Lineage (GTDB taxonomy): Bacteria > Desulfobacterota > Desulfobacteria > Desulfobacterales > Desulfosarcinaceae > Desulfosarcina. The sequence goes on along the minus strand of CAXXOY010000001.1, from coordinate 12,455 downwards.
ATAACCTTGCTCATCTGAACTTACACTTATATCACCTGGAGTATAAGGGACAACATAATCCATATTTCCATTGTCAAGTTCAAGCTTAGATGAGATAAGAGATATTTCAAGATTATCCGTAGGTGTGTATCTTAGGTTTACCCTCCCATAGTCGTTTTCCCTGTCATTGGTATATCCTCCAAGGAGCGTATTTTTTATAAACCCGTCTTTTTCATAGTGTTTTGCAGAAACTCCTACAAATAACTTATCCTCTACAACAGGACCGCTTACACTTACAGTATATTGTCTTTTATTATCTTCACCAAGCTCAACTCCTAGTTTTCCTCTAGTTTCATTATCAGGTTTTTTAGTGGTAATATTGATAACTCCCGCTTCTGCCTCTTTACCGTAAAGTGTCCCTTGGGGCCCTTTTAAAATTTCAATCCTTTCTATATCTATTAGAGCCTCATTAAATCCTTGAGAAGCTGATACGGGAATGCCGTCAATAATTATACTGGTCGGCTGGGATATCGTGGAGACGGAATTAGAAATACCTCGCATTGCTGGCATAAAAACGCCTGTACCTTTATCTATTAAAGCAAAATTAGGAGTATACGCAGCAACATCTTGAATCGATTCTATTTTCATGTCTTCTAATTCTATCTCATCAAATACCGTCATAGAGATAGGTACTTCTTGTACACTTTCTTCCCTTTTCTGGGCTGTAACCGTCATCGTTTCCAAGGTGAGATCCTTAGCCGCATCCTCCTGTTCCTCGGCCTGCCCTGAAGTGGCGATGAAGCAGATCATCAGAAAGCCAACCCAACTCATCAACAACCGGTTTTTCATGTTTTCTCCTTTTCCTCGTTGTGTAGTAACTAAACCCGTTTTTCATCCAAAAAGGGAAAATAGCTGGAAAAGGGGAGAACGGCTAACGTTGGTGTATAAATTATGAACGCCATTGTCTCAGCGTTTTAAATAGGCATCATGGTTGGAGGGGAAATCCGGGCTGTTTTTTGTGCTCGCAACTCACCAGGCGCAATACCGTACATCAACTTAAACGCTTTTGCGAAATAGCTTAGATTGGTATAACCGACCATCAATGCCGCCTCGGTGACATTGAGTTCCCCATCCTGCAGCAATTGCATGGCTGTCTGCAAACGTTGATTACGGAGAAATTCAGAGGGGGAAACCCCCATGATTTGTCGAAAACACCGGTATAGTTTCGCCCTGCTTAACCCGGCCGACCGGGCTATGGTCATGATGTCCGGTGGATTTTCCAAATCACGGGCAAGCAAATGTGCTGCATGGTAAACCCGCTCGGCATCCGAGGCTTTTATGGAGACCGATTTGAAACGATCTTCGGGGTAGATCTGTTCCAGCTTATACGCCAGCAGTTCCATGGCCTTGCCTTCCAAAAAAATCCGCCTGGTCATCCCATGGTAGGGACAATGCAGCATCTGATGCAGGATGGCCTTTATCACCGGCGTCATGGGATTTGCCATGCGGCAGAACTTTTTTTTCCCAGGCTTTTCAGCACCGAATAAAAGCGATCCTCATCCTCCTGCGCCATGGATAGTAAAGAATCGCATTTCAGCATTAGATATATCCGATGCAAGCGCCCGTTGCCTATGTTTTCAAAGATATCTAATGGCTTCGGGATGGTAAAAACACCGCATTCCCCCGCCTTGATGGTAAGTGGCGCCTTATAACAATCAGCTCTTGCCTCGAACTGACCTGCCAGGCAAAACCCGAAACAGATGGTGTTAGACTGATATTTGTGGATCATCACCGGTTGCTCAAGCAGTGATTCAAGGACGGCGAACTGCAGGCCGGAGGAAAAAGCAACAATATCCGTTTTAAATTGGTCAGCTGTTTTTGTTGGCTGGGGAGGTGGGAGGTGGATGGTTTTCATTGTATCGTGATTTTCTCTGTTTTCTGATATAGCAAAACGTCTGCTTCAGGTTGAACTAAAAAAGACGCAAAGGACATCCAGAAAGGATTTCCTTGCGCCTTTATTTCTCTGCGCGTGCACTGAAGACGGCAACAACCGCGTGCCACAAGGCGCCTTCCGAGGCTCATTAGATATAACAAACTAAATAAAGATTATCTAATAAATAGTCTCGAAAGGGATGTCAATCATTTTCACGAATCAGCGTTTAATCATGGTGCTTATCAAGCCGGTATCGTTTCCGAAGGGTTTCAAGTTTTGGTAGGTCAACATGGCGCAAGGCATTATGGTTTATACGATTTTCATGGAGACCAAAATTTGAATGGCCTGATTTAGGTTGTGGGCATTGCGATATTATGCGCTCAGGCAACGGCTTGGCAAAGCACCGAAGCGATTCTTGAAGGCCTTGGAAAAATGGCTGATACTATCGTAGCCTACGGCGTAGGCGGTTTCGGTGACATTAAGACCCTGATCAAGCATTTCTCTTGCCCGATTGAGTCTTTCGTTACGCAAATACTCAAATACCGTCATTCCGTACATCTCACGAAAGCAGCGGTTCAGTTTGGGGTGCGACATGCCCGCCTCACGAGCCAATTGGCCCAATCCGGGAGGATCATCCAGCCTGCTGACAAGAAGATCCCGGGCGGTTTCGGTTCGTTTGCGGTCAACCAGATGCAGACGAAAACCGCCGGTAGTGCGTTTGGGTGCTGGCGCGGATAGTTGGCTCAGTTGCAGAGCGAGCAGTTCCAAGGCACGGCTTTCGAAAAAAAGCTTGCGGGATATGCCGGTATAGGGGCAGTCCAGCAGTTGCGTCAATGCCGAATGCATGGCCGGTATAATTGAATGGATCTTGCAAAACAGATTGTGCTGTTTCTCTTCCAAAATGCTTTGCAGCATGGGGTGTAAGGCATTCAGATCCGATTCGAAGTAGGACCGCAACCGCTCCGGCGAGATCACGATTCCCACCTGGCGGTGTGGCACATCCATTCGCATCCATCCGGTTCCATTGGGGTCCGGGCAGTAAAAAACACCCTGTTTTCCGGATGACATTTCAATAAACTCGTGCTTTTTGCCGTATTTTGCCATGGATTTGCCGGAGAGGCAGAAGTTAAAGGAAAAGGACGCCGGACTACCTGTCATGGAAAAACGGACATCCTCACGAAAACGGCAATCATTCAACCAGACATCGAAGCCGGGTCGAATCTCGGTTCTGGCAAACAAAAGGTCGCCGAAATCACCGTGTCCGCGCCAACGGCATTCGAAATGCTCCGGGGCATCTTGCTTGATATTCAAAGCCGCCGGCGAGCTGATGCCGCCCTGGGGTGAATATCTGAATTGATAGCGTTCGGCCATTTTGAACTTCCGATTTTTGTGAGGCATATTAGTCCTAAGAAATAATTATTAGAACAAGCTAATTTGATTAGCAGGACTTCAGTAGGGTTGTCAACCTCCTTTGATCCCACTTTCAGGGTAACCGCATTTGGATTTAATGATAAGGCAAGATGTCATCTTATCCCCGCCCGGGGAGAGGGGACGTAGCCGGCGGCTTCCCATGGTTCATGGCTAATATGAAATTTCCGGGTGGCACTCCCTCGCCCCTTGAGGGAGAGGGCCGGGGTGAGGGGGAACAAAATAGAGCAAGTTCCCAAATGCGGTTGCCCTGATCCCACCCTACATCGGCATCTGCCTCGCCACCATTTTAGCAAATATTCCGTTTTGACATTTCAACGCATCGGGATTGCCGCTCTCCACGACCCTGCCGTTTCCAAGCACGACGATTTTATCGGCATTGGCCACAGTGCGCATGCGATGGGCGATGATGATGACGGTTTTATTTTTGATAAGTGCCGATATGCCGGATTGAATCTTGGTTTCGTTTTCCGCGTCCAGTGAGGCGGTTGCTTCATCAAGAAGAACGATGGGCGTGTTTTTCAGCAAAGCACGGGCAATGGAAATTCGCTGTCGTTCACCGCCCGACAGAGTCTCGCCATTTTCTCCAATGATGGTTTGGTAGCCGTCGGGCATTTTGCGGATGAACTCGTCACATTGGGCAAATTTTGCGGCCTGAACCACTGCTTCATCCGTTGCATCGCGCCTGCCGATACGGATATTGTCCATGATGGTTGCGTTAAACAGCACCACATCCTGGAAAACCATCGAGTAGTGCTGAAGTAGAATTTCCGGATCAATTTCTTGTATATTTCGGTCCCCCAGCAGAATCCTGCCCGAATCCACGTCCCAGAAACGGGCCGCCAGTTTGGTTGCCGTGCTTTTCCCGCCCCCCGAAGGGCCGACCAGGGCGGTGATTTCTCCTTGTTTGGCGGTAAAAGAGACATCTTTCAGGACCTGTTTACCGGTTTCATAGGAAAAATCGACGTGCTCGAAAACAATGTCGAATCCTTCCGGCTTAAAATCGATCAGCCCGGTCTGAACGGCAAGCTGATTCATCTCATTCATACGGTTGATTCGCACATCCAGGATGAACAGGGCTGCCAGATTCATGAATACCGCGCTGACAGGTTCATATATACGTGAGGCAATAATCAGAAACGCAAGATAAGTGAACAGATCGATCCGGCCGGCTTCCGACAGGCGGGCGCCAACAATAATGGTGCTTGCCATCCCAAGTTTCAGAACGCTTTGAGCGCTGTTCACCAACACACCGATCAACAACTCTCCACTGGCGAGATGTTTTTCATAATCATCAAGTGCTTCATCCAACCCATCGAGGTATTGCTGCTCATTGGCACAGGATTTTATTTCTTGAATGGAGACTATACCCTCCTGTATCTTCTCAGTTACAATGCGTTTTTTGTCATAGACCAGCGTATTGTTTTTACGTTGCCATTTCTTGGATAAGACAATCAGCGCGGCCGCCACCGGAACCACCCAGAACAGGGCCAGGGACAATTGCCAGTTGAAGAAAAACAGTCCCGCCGCCATCAGACAGATTGTGACCACCGAAGCAACCAGCTGGGGGACCGCATGAGAAAAAGTGTGTTCTAAATCCGCGTTGTCCGACATAATGGTTGCGGTTAGATCAGATAGGTTTTTCTCTCCGAAAAAAGCCAGCGGCAGCCTGCGCAACTTCTCAGCCAAGGCAATACGTCGATCGGCGCTCTCTTGGTAAACACTGGTATAGGTGCTGCGAAACTGCAACCGGGCGATGGCCCAGGTAATCAGCATGAAGACGACGCCAAGCACAATGTAAAACCCGATGCCTTTTATTCCCGTATCCACCGGGTCAATCCAGGTCCCCATGTAGTCGGCAAGAAACAGAAAGGCAAAGACAGACGGTAAAAAAAGCACCATATTTAGCAGTATGTTGGAGCCAGCGCTCTTGAGAAAATCCCTGGCGCCCCTGTTTGATAGGGCCAGCCGTTTTTCCAGATATGCGATCATGTTAAGTGCTCTCCCTTTCCACCGTCCACTTAATCGACCGCTGATATTCATTCCACATCCCAGCGTAGATCCCTTGCCGGTTCAGCAATTCATCATGACCCCCATGCTCTGCGATTTCCCCTTTTTCGATAACCAGGATGGCGTCGACGTTTTTAACGCTGGTCAAATGGTGGGCAATCATTAGCACGGTCTTGCCCTTTGTCAGTTTTTCCAGGGCTTTCAGGATCAGATGCTCGTTCTCGGGGTCACTGAACGCGGTGGCTTCATCCAGCACCACAATGGGCGCATCTTTTAAAATCGCCCTTGCCAGGCCGATTCTCTGTTGTTCTCCGCCGGAAAGATAGGTGCCTTGGGTTCCGATTTTGGTTTGCAATCCCAAAGGCAGCCGGTCGATAATCTCCCGGCACTGGGCCAAATCAACTGCACGCTGGAGAGCATCGTCCGTCGCGTGGGGGTTGCCGTACCGAATATTCTCATCAAGGGTGGTTTTGAACAGCCTGGTATTCTGAAAAACAAACGAGACATGCCGCATCAACACTTTTGGATCGATATCCCGGACATCGATTTCGCCGATTGAGACCGTGCCGAAATCGGCATCCCAAAAGCGTGGAATAAGGCGCGCGATGGTGGTTTTACCGCTACCCGAGGCGCCGACCAGAGCAAATGTCTGCCCTTCGGGAATAGTGAAGGAGATGCCGTCTATGGCCTTTTGCATGCTTCCCGGATAACTGAACGACACATTTTCAAACGATATCTCATGGCCCGTTACGGGAAGTAGGTTCGACGCAACAGGCAGGGGCTGGACATCGGTCAACTCCTCAATACGGGTTACGGCTTCGGCAGCCTGACCTAGGGCCTGGTTCAGATTGGTGTTTTTTGTGAGACTCTGGGCAAATATGGGAGTGATCAGGATGTAGAAGATCAAATCGAGCACGATGTCCACGCGATTTTCCGAATTCCCGATGAGCAGGATGGCCAGGGGCACGAGAAAATAGACAATACCGTGAATGATAACCGTATAGAATGACATGGGCTTTTCCCACATCATGGTATACTTGATCACCATGTCACGGTACCGGACAATACTGTCGTGGAATCGCTTGAACGAGAAAACCGTCTGCTGGAAAACCTTGACAACAGGAATGCCGCGAACGTATTCCACCGCCTCGGTGTTCATATCCTCCAGGGCATCCATGTAGGTTTTCAGGAAATGCCGGCCCTGCCGCCCGACCATGGCAGTAATGACTATGGCAACGCTCAGCGGCACCAGACACGCCAAGCCGAGCCGCCAGTCAAAAACAAGGATCAATACCAGCGTGGCGACGGGCATCAGGATGCTGCCGGCCAGATCCGGCATCTGGTGGGCCAGAAACGAATGTGTGATCCCGGCGTTGTCATCAATTATTTTACGGATTTGCCCACTGGTGTTATCTTCAAAAAAGCCGAGTGGCAGGCGCACGATCTTGCGCATGGCCTGCCTGCGCAAATTGACTTCAGCCCGAAACGCAGCCAGGTGCGAAAGCACTAGGGCCAGAAAGTAGACCATGACACCGGCCATGGCCGTTCCCATGGCCCACCAGGCATAGGTTATGGTCAACGATTGTGAAGAGTCGGCCTGGGATTTGAACAATTCCCTGACGATCAGCCAGATAAAAATAAAGGGCAACATGCTTAGAAGAGAACTTATGGCAGATAGGGCCAGTGCCCCGGGCAGCAGGATTTTCCTGCCGTCCATGTACGCTTGTAATTTTAATAAGGTGTTCATTGTGGTTTCAGAAAATCAGAAGCCCTGCCTGATAAGCAAGGGCGCCCATCATGATTGAGATGAAAAAATAATAGCAAAGCACCGAGCTTGTCCATTTGAGCGATCTGGTTTCCGCATAAATCATAGCCAGGGTGCCCAGGCAGGGAAGAGAAAAGGTAACGGCAAAGACAAATGCCAGCGCGCTTGCCGAGCTTATTCCGGTGGAGGCCAGAAAGGCGTCGAAGTTACCGTGGATGGCTCCCCACAGGGCCTTGTCCATTGCCATGGCATTGACATTTGTGGCCCCCGATGCCGCCGCACCGGCGCCGAAAATGACAACCATGGCGCCCAGGGTTGCCTCCTTGGAGGTAAATGCCACCAGATAGGAGATAAAGAGACGCCAATCCAGCCCCATGATTGCCCCGACGGGTTCGAAAAAACGGCCCACGGCGGCAAGGTAGCTGGAGTTTATGGAACCGCCCGGGTAGTACGTGCCGGCCCAGCAGACAAACGAGACAAAAACAATGAACCAGAACCCCCGCCGGTAAAAAGCCTTCATCCGCGACAGGGAATAAAACATGATATCCCGCCATATGGGTTTATGATATGGAGGAAGTTCCATGATCATTCCGCTTCGATCCCCCTTGATAAAAAACTTGCGCAGGCCAAACGAGGTAAGAGAAATATACAGGAGGGTTACAACCGTCAACAGGGCGAAAACCAGTAGCGCTTTGGGCCCGAAGAAGATCGCGGAAACAAAGGCGATCACCATGAAGAGACCCTTGCACGGAACGATGGGTACGAGTACCAGGGTCGCAAGGCGCTGCTGCCAGGTGTCAATCACCCTGGTCCCGGCAACCCCCAGAATATTGCAGATGATCCCCATGAGAAGAGGCATGATGGATTTGCCATGCAGGCCGATGCGCTTCATGAAGGGATCGAACAGGTAGGCCACCCTGGCGAGATATCCAGTGTTTTCGAAAACCCCCAGGACAAAAAGCACCGCGCCGATGAAACCGAATATGGTCGCCCCCATGGCCACCCCGCAAAGGAGGCCGTCGGCCAAGAGAGATGAAAGCCATATGGGACACCATGGTTCCATGATTCCGCGCAAGGGATAACTTGCGAAAAACAGACCGATGCCTGGAATCATCATTGGAATGGCAATGAGATAGGCACAAAGAATTCCCACCACAAAGGCGCCAAGTGCGATCAGGTTGCCCCAGAGCGGATGGGTTGCCCAGGCATCGATTCGGTTCAAGGCGGCTTTGTTTCCACCATCATCGCCGGCGGCGGTGAGTATATCCTCGATCCACGCATAGCGCATGACGCCGCCCTTTATCATGCCCTTTTCCAATGGCAGAAGCATTTTCTCAACTTTTCCCCAGGGCAACGCCCCCATCCGCGAGCGCATCAAGTCCAGAACGGATTCATCGTCCTCAAGCAGCTTAAGGGTTATCCATTCCGGCAAATAACCGTCCGGGCAATACTCATTGACGCTTTTCAGCACCTGTTGGAAAATCGGGCCAAAATGCGTGGACGCATCCGGTTTGCTGTATGTTTTTACTCTTTGATCAGCCGTTTTGAAGATGGCCTTGATCAACGGTTCGGTATGTTTTTTCTCCACCGCCGTCAGCGGGATGACCGGCACCCCGGTTATGGATTGTATTTTTTCAGGCAGCATGGCGGCGACGGCCGGATCTGCCAAATCCATCTTATTAAGTGCCGCCAGTACCGGAGCGCCGAGCAGAACCGCCTCCGCCAGCATATACAGGGATCGTTTGAGTTGGGCGGTATCGATCACCACCACCACCAGGTCCGGGGCCTCGTTGAGAATAAAATCCCGGGCGATCAGCTCTTCCAGGGAGTTGGCGGTAAGGCTGTAGGTTCCCGGAAGATCGTAGACAAAACACTGCCGGCCATCGTGAGAAAAATGTCCTTCCTTCTTCTCCACGGTCTTACCCGGCCAATTGCCCACATGCTGATTGGCACCGGTAAGCTTGTTGAATATGGTTGACTTGCCGGTATTGGGCTGGCCCAGGAGGGCGATGGTGAACCGGCGATCGTTTCTATGCGTCAGTCCACTCTCTACGCGGCTACAGCTTTTGCCGCATCGGACGCTGCATTCAGATGTACTCATCGACAATCACCTTCTTCGCTTCCGCCTTGTCAATGACGATTTGCGTGTCATTTAAATGAACGATCAGCGGATAGCCCTTCACATTGCGCAGCACGGTTATTCCGACGCCGGGGCAAAACCCCATGGCGGTCGCCCTGGAGACGGATTCCGGCTTTCCGGTAAGATCGAAGATTTTAGCCGGCATGCCGACGTTAAGGGAATCGAGGGTCTTTTTCACGATTAAAACCTCGCCGTCAGCATGACGCCGAATGTCTGGGGCGTTCCGGCCCGGCCATACCATCCGGAACTCATTTCAACGGCCCGGGTGACATACTCCTCATCAAACAGGTTCTTCCCGTATACGTAGACATCGAAACGCTCGGTTTCGTAACCGATCTTGGCGTCGGCCAGGCCGTAGTTCTTCTGGGAGCAGGTGTTGGCGGGGTCGAAGTATATCTCACCAAAATGCATATACCTGCCGTTGATCAAAAAGCCGTTCTCAAAGCGGTAGGTGACGCCGAGATGCAATGTATACTCAGGCGAATCCATGATTTGCTTGTCGTCATATACATTGGTGCCGCTGGTGTAGTCCTCATACTGCGCATCGGTATAGCCGCCGCCGGCGAAAATCTCCAGCCCCGGCATAGGGCGGGCCGCTACTTCCAGCTCGACGCCCCGGCTGCTGGCCTCACCGGCATTGTCGATATAAACGGCGGTACCGCCGGCCGTTGGAATCTCAACCTGCATGTCGGTCCAGTCGATATGGAAAAGGGCTATATTGGCCCGCAATCGATTATCGAACCAATCGGATTTTACTCCGATCTCATAGTTCCAGGTGAATTCAGGATCATATTCCGAGCCCAGGTTGTCGATATCGTTAAAGCCGCCGCTTTTGAATCCGCGCGAAACACTGGCGTAGGGCATGACCCGTTCATTGAGGGTGTAGCTCAAGGCCGCTTTGGGCAGCCAGGCATCAAAGGTCTTGTCCCGCGAGCCGCTCTCGTTGGCATAGCCCATCATGGCAAGCACCGGGCCACCCGGGGTTTTGCCGTAGTCGAAATCCTTTTGCTCCAAATCGTAACGCAGGCCGAGGGTGAGTTTGAGCCGGTCGAAAAAGCGGTAGGAGGTCTCGCCGAACAGAGCGAATCCCGTGGTTTCGGTTTCATTTCTCAGGTATAGGGTCTCACCGGGCATTCCCATGCCCATGTTCATGAAATTCATCCAAACGTCATAATCGCGACTCCGCTTTTCCCATAGGAAAAAGAGTCCGCCCAACCATTGAAAAGGTCGCTCGTCGGTGGAGAAAAGGCGCAATTCCTGCGACATCGTATCGGTTTCGCCATCGATAATCATGTTGTTCAAATCCACCGGCATAAGGTCGATGTCGTTGGCGGCGAGATAATCCTCGGTGCGGCCCGTGGTGATGGAAACCAGGCTGACATCGCTCCATTTGGCTTCGGCTCGCAGGGAAAGGCCATTGGCGTCCTTATCGGACTCGCCGGGATAATCCATATCAATGCTTTTGCGTAAATCATCGCTGTCCATCGGTGCGAAGGGAGCATAGGACGGACTGTCGTAGTGTTGAAAATCGTAGATCAATTGCAGATCCAATTGATCCGAGGGGGTTGCCACCAGCGATAGCCGGCCGTCCAGGTTCTCCATCCGGTTGATATCATCGGAACCATCGTAGCGGTTTTCGAAATAGTTGTCGGTTTCATAATAGCGAATCGCGCCCCTGACTCCCAAGCGGTCCTGGATCACGGGACCGCTGACCATGGCCTTGCCCTCATAGGTCTTGAACGAACCGATGTCCACGCTCAAACTGCTCTCCCACTGGTCCCCCGGTCTTTTGGTAACGACATTGACGATGCCGGCTTCGGAGTCGCGGCCATAGAGGGTGCCCTGGGGGCCGCGCAACACCTCGATCCGTTCGACATCGAAAAGGCTGATATCCAGCCCCGGTGAGTAGTAGACACCATCCACGTAAAACCCCAGAACCGATGTCCCGGTCATGGAGCTGGTGATGCCGCGCATGGACGCGTACGAGGCGGTCATGGGATTTCCGGACTGAGTAATGTAAAGGTTGGGCGTCATGGAAACGATATCCATGGTGGTTTTCAGATTGAAGTCCTCGATCTGCTTGGTATCGATAACCGAAACGCTGCCGGGTATCTCCTGCACATCTATTTCGCGCTTTTCCGCGGTGACGATGACCGGTTCAAGTTTGTACTCTTTTTCTGTTGACGTATTGGTCTGTTTCTCTCCGGCAGACACCATGGGGATTCCCCAAAGTGATTGTCCGGCAAGCATGGCAAAAAAAGTGAATATGGCGATGTTTCTCGATAACGGCATGAATTCCTCCTCCTTATTCCATGGATTGGCACCATAGCTTAGACATGATAAAAATACGCATTTAATGTCTGTGAAAGAATTTGTATAGAAAGTTAGGAAGGAATAATTGTATTTGAAGATGCTATAGGCTTTTGGAATATTTTCCGGGAGTCACACCATGATATTTCGTAAACACCCTTATAAAATGGGAGGCATCGCTGAAACCGAGCTGATGGCCGATTTCGGCAATATTCAATGCCCCCTGGTCAAGAAGTTCGCAGGCCCTGCGGATGCGTTCCTGCCGGACCATGGCATAGGCGGTGGTCCCGAAAACCTGACGGAACCCTTTTTTGAGCTTGGTCGAATTGATGCCCACCCTCTGCGCCAGATCGAGTAAAGAGGGAGGATTTTCCAAGTTCTCGAAAAGGATTGTTTTGGCCGCTTGAATGTGATCGATATCGCCGGATCCGATTCGCGAGTAATCGTTGCATCCGCCGCCGTCGTGAAGCTCATAGAACTGGCGCAGGATCAGTTCCATGCTTTTGTGTTCGAGAAAAAGATCCTTCAATGCGCCCTCATAGGGACTGTTGAGGATCTGTTCTATTATCATGCGGGTTTGGGGACTCATGTCATATGCTATAAAATATGGCTCGCAAAAGGTTCCTTCGATAATTTTTTGAATCTCGACAGGTGCGATGTCGAGTTTTCCGCCGAGCTGTGAGTGCAACTGACGAGGGGAGATATAAAGATTTAATATACGGTAATGTTGCCGTTTCATCAATGTGACTTCACAATTGGCGTGGGGGATATAGGAAATTATGACCTTGTTTGGCTTAACCACAGAGGCCTCTTTCCGTTTGGCCGAATGGGTAATTCTGGAATGCCCCAGCCCGGTTACGTGGAAACAGAAAAAAATCGGGGATTGCTCA